>NZ_WWGH01000001.1 GCF_009865135.1 Streptomyces sp. SID8374
CTGAAAACGTCGACGCAGACGGTGAAGAACTACGAGAACGGCCGCTCAGAACCGAAGTCGCCGCGCCTGGAGGCCTACCAGCGGCTCCTGAGGGGGTGGGCAGCGAAGTACCCCGCGCACGCTTCCTCGGCCGCGCCCGCGCCAGTTGTCGCGCCGCAGCCGGAGGTGCCCGGGACGTTCACCGGCTCGGCCGCCCCGGAGCAGGCGGAGGTTGCCGCGCCGGTTCAGGCCCCGGCCGCCCTGGCGGCGCCCGAACGTCCCGCACGTTCGGCGATGTCGCGGCGTCCGGCGGCCAAGAAGGCTGCCGCGCCCGCTGTCGACCCGCGCTTCCCTCACGGCCCGCTCGCCGTCCTGGATGGCGACGGCTGCGCGTACGGCACGGACGGTCTCGTGCTGGACTGCCCGGCGACCACGATCCCGGAGCTGGTGGAGTGGACCCTCAAGGAGTCCGGCCTCGGTGCCGCGAAGCTCAACCGGTACGGCAAGGACTCCGACCCCCTGGTCGTGCTCACCGCGGCCGCCGCCGTGAAGCTCGGGCTGCCGGAGCGTCTGGAGGGCCACGAGCAGCGCCGCTCCCTGCGCCTGCCGGAGGACCACCCTGTGGTCAAGCAGGTGACGAAGGCGAAGTGGCAGCTCACTCAGCGGGGCTTCGGGCCGTGGGCCCGGATCTACCGCAACGCGCAGGGCCGTGAGCGGCAGTGCGTGCAGCTGGCAGTGCTGTCGTGGGACGCCCTCGATGAGCGGTCCTGGCCCGGCGTCAGCGAGATGGAGCCGGCCGATATCGCCCGCGTGCTGGGGGTGTACGCGATGCGGGTCATCACGCCTCGCGGCTCCACCGCCGTGTCCGGGCTGGAGCTGATGACGGCGCTGCGCCCGCCGACGAAGGCCGTGCGGGACGAAGAGACCGGGAACTGGGTGTCCGGCCACAACGCGGGCTCGCTGGGGACGGAGCCGATGGACCCGGCGCCGCCGGAGGCCACCCCGGAGCACCCCGTCGTCGTGAACTCGGGCTGGACGGGCGGCTTCCTGAACGAAGAGGCCTATCAGTGGGTGCGGTCGGTTCAGACGCTGTCCGATGAGGAGTGCACGCTGCCGTACGCGGTCGGCCTCGACCTCAACACCGCGTTCCTCGCCGCCGCGGCCCGCCTGGTCGTCGGCCTCTCCGCTCCGGACCACTTCCACGCCCCGAAGTTCAACCCGAAGATTCCCGGGAGCTGGCTGGCCGACCTGTCCCACATCGAGCTGGACCCGCGCCTGCCCAGCCCGTTCACCCCGGACGGCTCCCGGCCGACGGGCCCGGCCTGGTACCAGACGCACACCCTCGCCTACGCCCAGGAGCTCGGGCACGACGTGCACCCGATCGAGGCGTACCTGCGCAGGGAGACCGGGGCGTACCTGGACCCGTGGCACGATCGGCTGAAGAACGCCTACGTCGACACCCTCGCGGACATGGGGGTCACCAAGGACCTCACCGACGTGGAGTTCCTGGCGGCGATGGAGCAGCACAAGCAGAACGACCCGGCCCTGGCCGCCGTCCTGTCCGCGATCAAGGCGACGGTGAAGGGCGGTGTCGGCAAGCTCCGAGAGCGCCCGCAGGGCAAGTCCTACAAGGAGGGCGAGACATGGCCGGCCCTGTCCCGGCCGACGTGGCGCCCCGACATCCGGGCCGCCGTCATCAGCAAGGCCCGGGTCAACATGCACCGCAAGCTCAACAACATGGCCAGGATGACCGGGTTCTACCCGCTCGCCGTGCTCTCCGACTGCGTCGTCTACCCCAGCCCCGGTGAGAGCCCGCTCGACTTCCTCCCCTACGCCGCGTCCGGCAAGCCGCAGCCCGGCGCCTTCCGCCTCGGGCCCACCCCGGGGCTGGCGAAACTGGAGGGCGTCCAGTCGATGCTGTGGGCGGTCGACCTGATGGAGAAGGGCCTGAACCCGGCCCGCCACATCAAGGGCGGCGACGCCGTCCTGGACGAAGGAGAGTAGACCGTGGGGGAGATCGAGGACGCCATCGAGCGGGCCGACCGGGAAGCCTTCACCCGACAGCCGCCCAAGACCCTCAAAGGCCAGATCGGCTACCTGCTCAAGCAGATGGGCAGCGCCAAGGCCGTCGCAGCGGAGCTCGGGGTCACCGCCGACTCCGTCAACCGCTACCGGCGCGGCGCCCGCAAGCACGCCCGCGCCGACATCGCCGCGAAGATCAACGACGCCGTACGCCAGCGCTGGCAGCCGCAGGTGCGCAAACGCCGGCAGAAGCAGGCCGCCGCCACGGGCGGGATCACCGTGGAGACCCGGGCCCGGTTCGGCTACACCGCGCCGGTCGGCACCACCGACGACGGACGCTTCCGCCGCCTCACCGTGCACCTCCCCCCGGCCTACGCACAACGCCTCTTCGACGCCCGCAAATCCGGTGCCAGCGACCAGCAGATGCGCAAAATCATCGCCGAAGGCTTCAAAGAGATCTACTTCCAGGACGGCGGAGACCGCGCCACAGGCCTCTCCGACGTCACCCTCAACGACATCGACTACCTCGACCTCGACTACTGACCCGACACCGACCCCTGTGCCGTGACGACCCCCTGTACCGGACTCCTGGGACCTCACGGCAGCCCCCCAGCGGTCCGGGTTCATGGCGTGCCCGGCCAAGATCAGGGCGAGAATATCGTTGATGGCGGTGAAAAGTCGCTCGAAGCGACTCAGGACCGCCTCGGAAACCCCGGACAGGACGACGTCTCGCTTACACACAAGAGCGTCGGCCGGACGGCCGTGTCCGGTGAACCGTGCCTCGGTCCCGCGAGCGAGGCACGCAACGATCCGGCCCGAACCGTTGACATCACCGGGCCCTGAACCCGGTACCGAAAACGGCGTTGCACAACTTGAAGTAGTCACCCAGGCAGAACACGACCTCGATGTCGCTGTCCCTGGCGCCACCACTGAAAACACCCACGAACAACAACCGCCCAAGGGACAGCAGGCCAAAGCAGCCCAGTCCCCTCAAAATCACTGCTCCGTCACAGCAGCCACGGCCATACCGGAAGGCAGAGCCCCATGACGGGCACCGACAAGCCCACCCACAATCGCCGGCCCCCCACCAGGCCCACGGAACTCCGGCCGCAGAAGGCCCCGGCCGCAATCAAAGCAACGGCCCCAGGCACCGGCGGCCGGTTCGTACGGGAACCACGGCCGCCGGCCCCCGGAGCCGGGGAAGAGGGACCCGTCAGCTGAATCCGTCAAGCGTGATCAGCGCCTCCTGCGGGTTGCCGTCGTGGACCAAAGACTCGTGAGCGCCCACATCGTCGAAGGCGAAGCCGTACGCCTTGCCATCCGCCATCTGAGCGTGAATGGCGCGGGAGTAATGGTTGGTGACCGCGTCCCGGTAGAAATTCGCCGCGTTGCTGTCGGGGTGGTTCGCGCCGTTCAGCAAGGTGGAGCGGTTGAAACCCGCGCACAACGTGCGGGAGACCGGACCGCGCACCAGGTCGTTAGGGGCATCCAGGCGCTTGTAACAACCGAAAACACTGCCCGAGTCAGGCTTCTGGAACGAGGTCACGACGGCACCGGCGCTGTTGGTGAAGTTCATGACGTTCCCGGAGACCCGGCCGTAGTACTTGGTGTTCGGCTCGTGCGCGAACGGGGTCACCGTGAGGACGGAGCTGCTGTAGCGGCTCCAGACCCGGTTGATGTAGTCGTTCAAGATGCCGGACGGCAGGGCGCCGACGCCGACGCCGTGGCCGGGGGAGAGAGCGCGCAGGACCGTTCCGTCGGACCGGGTCTGGATGAGGCCTGCCCAGCCGCCCGGCTGGTTCCTGAGGGAGTTGAGGACGGCGTTGTAGCCGCCCGGCTTGAGGCGGCCGGTGGTCTTGACCGATCCGCCGGGGGCCTTGACCCCGACGGAGTACGGGGCGGAGAACATGTCGACCTGGGTGCTGTTGATCCACAGGCCCGCGTCGTTGAGCGTGTACTCGGTCCAGTTGAACAGGATGTTCCTGTTCGGGTCGCTCGGGTTCTGGACCGCGGGCTGGACGAGACCACCGGTGGTGACCTTGAAGACGAGCTTCTGACCGTACGAGAAGTAGACCCGGCCGGAGAACTTCGGCATCCGGATCGTCATCGACTGACCGTTGCGCGGCCCGGCGATCGACGCGTCCGGCGCGGGGGTGGGCGGGTTGCCGCCGGCCGGCCAGGGGTGGAACGTGCCGTTCGCGTCGGCCCAGCCCTGCCGGCCCGTCGAGAGTTCCGTTCCCAGGTTGTAGATGTAGACCTGATCGCCGCGGGCGGAGTCGTTCTTGATGGTGAGCGGGATGGTCGCGGGGACCGCGGCCTGGGCGGTGGCCGGGCCGACGGCGGTCATGAGACCTGCGGCCAGGGCCAGTGCGGCGGTCAGTGAAGCGAGGCCTCTCCATGGAGCGGGCATGCTCGTCCTCCTCATCGGTTGGATCCGTGGGTGGAACGGTGCGCACATTGCTGGGTCTTGAGAGCGCTCTCAGAGTCCTGCGGAGAAGGGGAGGTGTCAACGAGGTTGGGTCGACTTCTTTGACACGGAAGCCCAGAGAGAGGGCAGAGGGGGTGGTGAACGGTGCGGATGTACCGCTCACGGGGTGTGGGGGTGGAGGGCGAAGAACGGCGGCGGTGCGTTTCGGCGTTGCGCCCCGCCGCCGTCACCGGCCCCGTGTGGCGGCCGGTTCCGGGGCCTACCGCCTCCCGCGGCGGCCCCGGAGTCGAGAGGTCCCCTCAGCTGGGGAGAACCCACTTCTGGTTGGCGCCGGAGTGGCAGGTCCACAGGTGGAGCTTCGTACCGTCCGCCGAGGAGACACCGGACGCGTCCAGGCACTTGCCCGACGATGGGTTCTTCAACGTTCCGTCAGGCTGCGACACCCACTTCTGGGCGCCCGTGCCGTTGCACCCGTACAGCTGGATCTTCGTACCGTCCGCTGTGCCGGCGCCGCTCACGTCCAGGCACTTGCCCAGCGCGCGCAGCGTGTCGTCCGTGCCCGCCGTCCATCGCTGGGCTGCCGACCGGTTGCACGTCCACAACTGGATCTGCGTGCCGTCCGCACTCGATCCGCCCGCTACGTCGACGCACTTGCCGCCGATGCCGGTGACAGCACCCTCCCGGGGGCCGGTCGTGCCTCCTAGCTCCTTGATGCGGATGTTGCGGAAGGACACGTTGTCGCCTTCGCCGTGGTTCTGCAGGCCGATGTGGCCCTGCTGGAGGCTGCGGGCGGGGTCGGTGTTGGTGAAGTCGTTGATCTTGCGGCCGTTGAGGAAGAGCTGGAGGCGCTCGCCCTCGACCTGGATCTCATAGGTGTTCCACTCCCCCGGCGGGTTCAGAGCCGCGTCCCGGGCGGCCAGGTCGGCCGACTTGAAGCCGTAGACGGCCCCCGTGGTGCGATCGGGCGTGTCCGTGGCGTCGATCTGGATCTCGTAACCGCTGTCGACGGCCGACCACGGGTCGTCGGAGGCCGGGAAGCCCACGAAGACACCGGAGTTGTCGTCACCCGCCTGGCGCCAGTCCAGCTTGAGGGAGTACGACGTGAACTCCTTCGCCTGGTACCAGTACAGGCCCAGGCCTCCCTGGGAGGTCAGGGTGGCGTCGGCGTGGGTGAAGGAGCCCGGGCCCGCCTGCTTCCAGCCCGTCGTTCCGGAGGTACCGAACAGGGTCGTGTAGCCCGTCTCCGGACGGCAGTCGGCCTGCGTCCTCTCCCCCGCCCAGCGGATGCCACCCAGCAGGTGCCGGCGGAACGCGGGCTCGGCGTAAGACTCCTGCGTGTGACCGCCACCGGTGTAGAAGGCGCGTCCGCCCTGGTACTCCTTGCACCAGGCGATGGGATGGTCGCCGCCCATGGTGCCGCCGCTGTACGTGGACTCGTCCAGGGAGGCCAGGACATGGGCCGTGCTCCGCGGGTTGGTGCGGTAGTCGTACCACTCGTCGGTCCGCTGCCAGGTCGGGCCGAGGTGCGCGGTGGCGTCGTGGGCACGGTCCTCCACCTTGACCGTGGCCGGCTGGATGTGCGGGTGGGACTTGAACAGGGCGCCGGCCAGGCCGCCGTACCAGGTCCAGTCGTACTCGGTGTCGGCCGCCGCGTGGATGCCCACGTAGCCGCCGCCCGACTGTATGTACCCCTCGAAGGCGGACTGCTGGGAGGCGTTGAGGACGTCGCCCGTGGTGGAGAGGAAGACCACCACCTCGTATCCGGTGAGGTTCGCGGGGGTGAACGCGGCCGCGTCCTCGGTCGCGGTGACGGTGAAGTTGTTGGCGGCGCCCAGCTGGCGCAGGGCGGTGATACCCGCCGGGATGGAGTCGTGGCGGAAACCGGCGGTCTTGGAGAAGACCAGGACGTCGTACGCGGGGTCGGCGGCCGCCGACGCGCGGACGGGCGGCGCCTCCTGGCTCGGCACGGAGGCCGTGGAGACCGTCGCGGGCAGAGCGGCGGCGGCGAGCAGCCCGCAGGCGGCCCAGCCGGCGAGACGGGTGAGTCTTCGGCTCATGACAGGGTCCACTTCTGGTTGGCGCCGGTGTGGCAGGTCCACAGGTGGAGCTTGGTGCCGTCCGCCGAGGAGACACCGGATGCGTCCAGGCACTTGCCCGAGGACGGGTTCTTCAACGTTCCGTCGGCTTGTGCCACCCATTTCTGGGCGCCTGTGCCGTTGCATCCGTACAGCTGGATCTTGGTGCCGTCGGCCGTACCGGCTCCGCTGACGTCCAGGCACTTGCCCAGCGCCCGCAGTGTGTCGTCCGTGCCGGGCGTCCACTTCTGGGCTGCCGTCTGGTTGCACGTCCACAGCTGGATCTGGGTGCCGTCCGCGCTCGCTCCGCCTGCGGCTTCCGCGCACTTGCCGCCGATTCCCTTCAGGTCGCGGCCGGGCGCGGTGGCTCCGGTGGTGGTGAAGGTGAAGTCGTCCAGGTCGAAGAGGGAGCCGCTGCCGCCCTTGAAGACGAGGTAGAGCGTGGTGGTGGACGCCGGGCGGTTGGTCAGGTCCGCGCTCACGTCCCGGAACGTGTCCCAGCTGCCGGTGACGGGGACCGCCGCCGAGCCGAGCAGGGTGCCGGTGGGTGAGCCTGCCCGTACTTCGAGCGTGCCGCCCGAGCCGCCGGAGGAGACCCGGGCGGTCAGCCTGGTGGCGTTGGCGAGGAGGTACGGGGTGAAGGAGATCCAGTCGTTGTTGTCGATGTAGCCGACGGTCCTCCCGCCGTTCGCCGTGGCCTTGTCGACGATCTGGATGCCGGCGGAGGCACTGAAATGCTCGGCCTGGCGCTTGCTGCCCTGGCTGATGTTCTGGTCGTGCGTGGTCAGGGCGGGCTGCCCGTTCGCCCCCTTGTCGGTGTACTCGGCGTCCCAGACACCGAAGATGTTGGCGTTGGGGTCGTGCTCACCGTCGGCGATGGTCTGTACGGTGCCGGAGCAGCCGGTGGCGGAGGTCTGCGGGTGACCGTGGCTGTCGTGGCCGATGATGAAGGTGACCTTCACCCTGGAGCAGTCGATCGTGCCGTCCTCGGGGTCGGTGACGGTGACCGTGAAGGGGACGGCGGCGCCCGGGTCGATGATGGAGCCGTCGGCGGGCAGGTTGAGGGTGACGGCGGGCGCGGTGTTGCCGACGGTGATGGTCACGGAGGCGGTGGCGGTGTTGCCGGTGCCGTCGGAGACGGTCAGTTCGGCGGTGTAGCGGCCGTTGGCGGTGTAGGTGTGCGAGGGGTTCGCGGCCGTGGAGGTACCCCCGTCACCGAACTTCCAGGCGTACGTGAGCGGGTCGCCGTCGGGGTCGGAGGTCCCTGCGGAGGAGAACGCCACCGCGAGCGGCGCCTGGCCCGAGGTTCGGTTCGCGGAGGCCTTGGCGAGCGGGGCGCGCCCGCCGGTGACGTACTCGATGCGGTAGACCGCGCTGTTGGCGTCGCCGTTGAAGTACCCGGTGCCGTAGTCCAGGACGTACAGCGCGCCGTCCGGGCCGAAGGCCATGTCCATGACCTGGGTGCCCTGCCAGGGGAACGCGTTGATCGACTGTACGGTGCCGTCCGCGCCCTGCTCGATACGCTTGATCCACTTGCGGCCGAACTCGCCCGCGAAGTAGTCGCCGTCGAAGCTCTGCGGGAACTTGACCGTGGACGTCGAGGCCGCGTCGTAACGGTAGACGGGTCCGCCCATGGGTGACTCCGAGCCGTTGCCGAACTCGGGGACGGAGCCGCCGTCGTACGGTATCCAGGCGGGCTGGGCCGGGGGCAGGTCGGTCAGGCCGGTGTTGTTCGGCGAGGTGTTCTTCGGGGCGGCGCAGGAGAACGTGGCGCCCGAGGTCGACGTGGCGAAGTCGTAGTCCACGTAAGGGCTGTTGTTGCCGACGCAGTAGGGCCAGCCGTAGTTTCCGGCCTTGGTGATCCGGTTGAACTCGACCTGTCCGGCCGGTCCGCGTCCCGCGTTCGCCGTGCCCGCGTCGGGGCCGTAGTCGCCGAGGTAGACGATGCCGGTGGGCTTGTCGACGCTCATCCGGAAGGGGTTGCGGAAGCCCATGGCGTAGATCTCCGGCCTGGTCCTCGCGGTTCCGGGCGCGAAGAGGTTGCCGGACGGGATGGTGTAGCTCCCGTCGGCCGCGACCTTGATCCGCAGCACCTTGCCGCGCAGGTCGTTGGTGTTGCCGGAGGAGCGCTGCGCGTCGTACGCGGGGTTGCGGTTGGCCCGCTCGTCGATGGGGGTGTAGCCGTCGGACGCGAACGGGTTGCTGTCGTCCCCGGTGGAGAGGTACAGGTTGCCCTGGGCGTCGAAGTCGATGTCACCACCGACGTGGCAGCACAGACCCCGGCTCGCCGGGACATCGAGGACCTTCTTCTCGCTGGCGGTGTCGAGGGTGCCGTCCGTCCTGAGGACGAACCGGGAGAGCCGGTTGACACCGTCGAACGGGGCGAAGTCCGCCGCCGACCCGGTCGCGGGCGCGTCGCCGGAGGGGGTGTTCAGCTTCGGGGCGTAGTAGAGGTAGACGAAGCGGTTGGTGGTGAACCCGGGGTCCACGCCCACGCCTTGGAGGCCCTCCTCGTCGTGCGAGTAGACGTCCAGCTTCCCGGCGACCTTTGTGGTGCCCGCGGCGTCGGTGAGGCGGAGGGTGCCGTCCCGCGAGGTGTGCAGGACGGATCGGTCGGGCAGCACGGCGAGTGTCATGGGCTCGCCGGTCTCGGCCACCCCCTTGGCGAGGGTGACCTGCTGGAATTCGTCGGCCGCGACGCTTGCCACGGGTTCGGGAGCCGCTGCCGCGGGTCCCTGCTGGACGGTGAGGGCGCCCGCGGCGGCGAGCAAGGTGCAGGCCAGCGCCGCGAGAGGCCGGGTGAGTCTCCTGTGCACGCGCATCCTCCGTGTGGTGACGGGGTGAGGTCTGGAGCACAGGCGCGCGCCGTCGCGCCGGGAGACCTGGGTGCCCCCAGGGGGAGGGAGGGGCACCCAGGTCTTGTCGTTCGGTACAGAGCAGGAAGGTAATGGCTTTTCCGTGGACCAGAAAGCCCTTTGACGTACCTGGCCTCAACTTTCTCTACTGGCGAGACAAAGCGACTCGCCGGGCTCCTCGGCCGCGGGCCGGGCCGGTCGCCGGGGCAGGGAGCGGCGGGGGCCTTCCGGAGCAGCGGCGGCCGCTCTCGCGCCGACCGGTGAAACGGCAAGTCGGCCTGCGGTGAAGGGATTTGGTCCAGACGAATGTCTTGACGGGTCTGCGGCGCGCTCCTTAAATCATTATCGCCAACTGTTGAACGCTGCTGTCCCGGCGATCCCCGGATCACTTCACTTCGTGTCCATTGCACGGCCGTCAGCGCGTCCGACGTTCTGTCATGCACACGTCGCAGTGACCCGTTCTCCCACCGCCCCCTCACACCCCCACGAAAGCGATGTGATGCCCCGTGCGTACGCCTTGGCGCCACAGATCCCTCACCTGGCTGGCCGCGGCCGCCTGTCTCACTCTCGCCGCCCTCTCCCCCACCGCCGTGCAGGCCGCCCCGGCCCCGGACTCCGGTACGGTCGCGCCCGCCGCGGTGACCTTCGACGAGAACTTCGACGGCCCGGCCGGTTCGGGTGTCAACACCTCCAGGTGGCAGCTGGAGACCGGCGACAACGTCAACAACCACGAGCGGCAGTTCTACACCTCGGGCACGAACAACGCCGCCCTCGACGGCCAGGGCAACCTCGTCATCACGGCGAAGAGGGAGAACCCGGCCAACTACAACTGTTGGTACGGGCGGTGCGAGTACACCTCGGCACGCCTCAACACGGCCGGGAAGTTCACCGCCCAGTACGGGCGCGTCGAAGCCCGCATGAAGCTCCCGCGCGGCCAGGGCATCTGGCCCGCCTTCTGGATGCTCGGCAACGACTTCGGCAACGTCGGCTGGCCCCCATCGGGTGAGATCGACATCATGGAGAACGTCGGCTTCGAGCCGGGCACCGTACACGGCACGCTGCACGGACCGGGCTACTCCGGCTCCGGCGGCATCGGCGCCGGCTACACCCTGCCCGGCGGCGCGGCCTTCGCGGACGCCTTCCACACCTTCGCCATCGACTGGAGCCCCAACTCCATCAGGTGGTCCGTGGACGGGAACGTCTACCAGACCCGCACCCCCGCCGACCTCGGCGGCCGGCAGTGGGTCTTCAACAAGCCCTTCTTCATCATCCTGAACCTCGCGGTCGGCGGCTACTGGCCCGGTGACCCCGACAGTTCGACCCGCTTCCCGCAGCAGCTCGTGGTGGACTACGTACGCGTGAACACCGACACCACGCCGCCGCCGACCGGCGCCAAGACCATCCGGGGCATCGGCGGGAAGTGTCTCGATGTGGCGGGCGCCTCCTCGGCCAACGGCACCGCCGTCCAGCTCTACGACTGCAACGGTACGAACGCCCAGCAGTGGGACGTACGCTCCGACGGCACCGTCCGGGCGCTCGGCAAGTGCCTCGACGCCAAGGACGGGGCCACCGCCAACGGCACCCTCGTCCAGCTGTGGGACTGCAACGGGACGGGCGCCCAACGGTGGGGCATCTCCGCCGCCCGCGACATCGTCTCCGTCCCCGCCGACAAGTGCCTCGACGCCATCGGCAACTCCTCTGCCAACGGCACCCGCACCCAGCTGTGGACCTGCACCGGCGCCGCCAACCAGAAGTGGACCGTGGCGTGAGCGACGGCCCCGCCCGGGCCGGCTCCCGGAGCGCACGCACCGCGCGCTGACCCCGCACCTGCCCGGACGGCGGAACTCCGTCGCCGGGCAGGTGCGGTCATCCCGCGTCGCGGTCGAACTTCGCTGCCGACCAGAAGTAGCCGAGCACGGCGAGCCCGAGGCACCATGCGACGGCGAGCCATCCGTCGGCACCGATCTCGCTGCCGAGCAGCAGGCCGCGCAGGGTCTCGATGGCCGGGGTGAACGGCTGGTACTCGGCGACCGGCCGGAACCAGCCGGGCATGGAGCCGACCGGCGTGAAGGCGCTGGAGAGGAGCGGCAGCAGGATCAGCGGCATCGCGTTGTTGCTGGCGGCCTCGGCGTTCGGACTGACCAGGCCCATGCCGACCGCGATCCAGGTGAGCGCCGTGGCAAAGAGGACGAGCAGCCCGAACGCCGCCAGCCACTCCAAGGCGGTCGCGTCCACGGAGCGGAAGCCGATGGCCACGGCGACGACGCCCACGAGGATCACGCTCATGACCGATTGCAGCACGCTGCCGAGGACATGGCCGATGAGGACCGACGGGCGGTGGATCGCCATCGTACGGAAGCGGGCGATGATGCCCTCGGTCATGTCGTTGGACACGGACACCGCGGTGCCGACCACGGTGCTGCCGATCGTCATCAGCAGCAGGCCCGGGACGACGTACGCGATGTACGCGGAACGGTCCGGGCCCTCGCTGCCGCCGATGACCGAGCTCATCGCGTCGCCGAAGATGTAGACGAAGAGCAACAGCAGCACGATCGGCGTGAGCAGCAGGTTCAGGGTGAGGGACGGATAGCGCCGCGCGTGCAGGAGGTTGCGGCGCAGCATCGTGGACGAGTCGCGTACGGCGAGGGAGAGGGAGCTGGAGCTCATCGGGCGGCCTCCTCGGACTGGTGGGACTCGTTGGACTGGTGGGGCTGACCGGACTGGCCGAGCTGGTCGGACCGGTCGGGACGGTCGGGAATGTCGGGGACCGTGGAGCCGGTCAGGGCGAAGAACACGTCGTCGAGGTCGGGTGTGTGCACGGTCAGTTCGTCCGCCTCGATGCCGGCCGCGGCCAGCCGGCCGAGGACGGCGTGCAGCTCGCGCTGGCTGCCGTCGCTGGGGATCCGCAGCGTGAGCGCCTCCTCGTCCTGGACGGTGCCGCCGAGCGCGGCGGCGGCGCTCCGGTACGCGGCCGGGCCGAGGAAGCGCAGCCGTACGTGCCCGCCGGGGATGAGCCGCTTCAGCTCGTCCGCGGTGCCTTCGGCGGCGATCCTCCCGTCGTCGAGCACCGCGATACGGTCGGCGAGCTGGTCGGCCTCCTCCAGGTACTGGGTGGTGAGGAAGACGGTGGTGCCCGACGCGACGAGCTCCCGGATGATCTGCCACAGGGTGTGCCGGGAGCGCGGGTCCAGGCCGGTGGTCGGCTCGTCGAGGAAGATGATCCTCGGTGCGCCGACGAGGGTCATGGCGATGTCGAGGCGGCGCTTCATGCCGCCGGAGTAGCTCTGCGCGGGCTTCCGCGCGGCGTCGGTGAGGCCGAATCGCTCCAGCAGTTCCGCCGCGATCCGGCGCCCCTCGCGTCCCGGCAGGTGGTGCAGGTCCGCCATGAGGAGCATGTTCTCCTCGCCGGTGATCAGCCCGTCCACGGCGGAGAACTGGCCGGTGACGCCGATCGCGGCCCGTACCCCGTCAGGGGAGGCGGTGATGTCGTGGCCCGCGACCTGGGCCTGTCCCCCGTCGGCGGTGACGAGCGTGGAGAGGATCTTGACGAGGGTGGTCTTGCCTGCGCCGTTCGGCCCGAGCAGTGCGAACACCGATCCGGCCGGGATGTGCAGATCGACGCCGTCGAGGACGGTGTGGTCGCCGTACGCCTTGCGCAGACCGACGGCGGAGACCGCGGGCGGTTGCGGGTGAACACCGCCCCTGCTGGGCGTGGGCATGACAGATACAGGCATGGGCTTCTCCCCTTGGTATGCGGATGCCGCGAGAGTTCATATGCGGATGACGTGTGAGCCGGCGAGCCGTTCGAGCGGGCCCTTGCCGGTCAGGGCTTGGCGCGGCGGACGTCGATGTTGCCGAAGCGGGTGCGGGCGCGGATCCTGACGGTGTTTTCGCTCTCCTCCGGGGCCTTCGACGCGGTGAGCGAGTTGCGCACCTGGCCGGAGCCCGAGCTGACGTCCAGCCAGGCGGCGGTGCCCTCGCGGACGCCGACCTCGATGGCACCGTAAGAGGTCTCCAACTGGACTGTTCCGCAGGACACTTCCGCGACGCGCAGGGTGCCGTTGGCGGCGGTGGCGGTGACCGAGCCCTCGGCGCGTGCGATGAGGATGTCGCCGTTGGCGCCGCTCACCCGCAGGTCGCCCCTGGCCTCCTCGACGCTTGTGGTGCCGTGCGAGTTCTTCAGGACGGCGGGGCCGTCCACGAGGCCGACGCGCAGGCTTCCGGAACTGGTGGTGATCTCGGCCGCGCCCTCGACCCGGTCCACGGTGATGGAGCCGTGTGACGCGGTCAGCTTCAGCGGGCCGGTCGTGTCGAGGCGGACATCGCCTGCCGAGGTCTTCACGCGGACCTCGCCGAGCCGGCCCTCACCGAGCACCTGTACCCAGGCGCCGGTCGCCTCGACGTGCGAGTCCGCGGGTAGTTCGACCGTCACATCGACGGTGCCGATACGGCCGAGCAGTCCGGGCTTGGGCGTCCTCACCGTGAGCGCGCCTCCCGCGTACGTGACCCCGGTCTGGCCCGCCGTCCGCACGTCCTGGTCCCGTTTCGGGTCGCGGGGGCGCACGTCGACGACGGTGGTGGGGCCTTCGCCCGCGGTGAACCGGATGGAGCCGGCCTCCACATGCGCGGCGACGGAGATCGGTTCGGGGGTGTCGAAAGAAGGCATGACTGTCCCGTCCTCGTGGGTCTTGGAGACGTCCCTGCTGGTGGGACGTGGTGTTGGGTGAAGTGGTACGGAGCCGGGGCGGCTAGCGCACCCAGCCCGTGAAGCTCTGCCCCACGGTCCGGGCCTTCTCCGTCGTACGCGGCCGGGCGCCGCCGTCGACCGCGGCCGACACCGCCCGTACCAGCCACGCGTTGACCGACAAGCCCTCACCGGCCGCGGCCTCCTCGGCGCGGGCCTTGAGGTGGGCCGGCAGGCGCAGATTGACCCGGGCTGTACCGCCCTCGTCGCTCTCGGCCTGGGCCTTGAACGGCTCGGCGGGTTCGGCGGGCGCGCCCTCCCCGGGCTGGGGCAGGTTCACCACGAAGTCGGGGTCCAGGCCGCGCAGCCGTACATCCACCGAACCGGGGGCGAGTTCGCGCGTGACCTCGTCCATCGCGGCGGAGAGCACATGAAGCATGGCCAGCCTGGTCGCCGACTCCAGAGGGGCGGTGAGCCTCTCCGCCAGCGCACGGGCCTCTTCGCCGCCGGCTTCGGCGGCCACCGCGAGTTCACGGCGGAGGGAGTCGACATACGGGGTGAGATCCATGGCGCCATAGTGGCACTATCGTGGCGCCACCCGCAAGCCCTTATGGCGCAAGCCCTATCGGGGTGCCGGACGGTGCGTACGACAGAATGTGGCGCCACATGGCACCACGGTACGTCCCTTGGCGCCATGTGGCGCCAAGGGGCGTCGTGACAGAGACAAGCGCCTCCGAACTGCCGCCGAACGACGGACGGCAGCCGTGGACGCGTGTGCTTCTCCTCGTGGCGGGGCAGCCGACCGTCATGACTGTTCTGCGTAAAGTCGCCCGACCCCTGCTGGCCTCGATGTTCGTCAGTGGCGGATACAACGCCGTGCGCAATCCCGCGCCCCTGGTCCCTGTCGCCGAACCCGTGACCGATCGCGTCTCCGCGGCGATCGGACGGCGGACGTCCCTGCTGCCGGAGGATCCCGAGAGCCTCGTACGCCTCAACGGCGCCGTACAGCTCGGTGCCGGCCTCCTGCTCGCGCTGGGGCGCGCACCCCGGCTGGCCTCGGCGGCTCTCGCCGTGACCCTGGTGCCGACGACCCTGGCGGCCCACCGGTACTGGACGATCGAGGATCCGGAGAAGCGCGCGGCGCAGCGCGTCCAGTTCCTCAAGAACGCGTCCCTGCTCGGCGGGCTCCTCATCGCCGCCGCCGACACCCACGGCAAGCCCTCGCTCGCCTACCGCACCCGCCACGCCGCCGGCCATGCCTCCGACGCCGTCACCCACCAGGCGCACTCGGCCGTCGACCGCGTCGGTGATGTGGCTGGCAGTGCCGTGCACAGCGTTACGGACGCCGTCGGAGCGGCCCGCAAGCGCCTGCCGTAACCGCTCCGTCCGGAGGCGCCGGCCCGTAGAGGATTCAGACCGCCCGCAGTCGGCCGGAGGAGCGGCCCGCGAGCCCTTCGACCGCTTGGGCCGTCGCCTCGTCCGCCGGGAGGAAGACCACCAGCTGCTGGGCGTCCTCGGGAAGTTCGAGGGTCTCGCGGGCCAGCTCCAGTGCGCACCCGGACGGGTGGTGGAGCCGCAGCGGCCCTCGGCGCGGCACCACGTGCCGGTTCAGGCGGTGCGTGAAGTCGGGGCCCGCGACGGGGGCGAGCTCTGCGGTGAACCACTCGAAGCCCGCCACCGAAGGGCCGCACCACAGTTCGAAGGCCCGTTCGTCCGCGACCTCCTCCCAGTCGGCGAAGAACGTACGGGCCCGGGGATCGGTGAAGACGTAACGGGTGAGGTTCGGCGCCTCGGCGTCCAGCAGGCCGGTGTCCCTGGTCAGCGACTCGAAGCCGGAGGTCCGGGCGAGGATGTCGCCGAGCCGGTTGGTCACCACGGCGATCCCCGGCTCCAGGAGGCCGAGCGTCCGCAGCACCGTCGGGCGGACATCGCGGCGCGGCGGCTCGGCCCGGGTGTGCGCGGTGCACTCGCCGCCGGTGATCTTCGACAGATAGCGCAGATGGTCGCGCTCCGAGGTGTCCAGAGCGAGTGCGTCGGCGAGGGCGTTCACGACGGCGATCGAAGGGTTCCGGTCACGCCCCTGCTCCAGGCGGGTCAGGTACTCGACGCTGACCCCCGCTCGTGCGGCCAGATCGGAGCGCCGCAGCCCGGGTGCCCGGCGGCGCCCCCAGTCCGGCATCCCCAGTGACTGCGGCTGGACGCTGTCGCGCCTGGCCCGGATGAAATCCCCCAACGGTGAACCCATACGGGGAGAGTACGACGCCGCCCCTCGGTCGCGGGAGCGCCCAGGGTGGCCCTGCGGGGGCCAGCCTGAGCACGGTCTGGTGGGGGCCGCGCCGCGTCCGGATCGTGGTGGCCATGGACAACAAGCCCCAGCTCGTGATCATCGTCGGAAGTGTCCGGGAGGGCCGGTTCGGCCCGGCCGTGGCCTCATGGGTCGCCGAACAGGCCGGTACGCACGGCGCTTTCGATGTGACCGTCGTCGATCTGGCCGACTTCGACATCCCGTTGGCCCTGCCCGCCGCGTCACCGAAGTACGCAGGTGACGGCTACCCCCGTCCCGCCGGGATGGCGGCGCTGACCTCCGCCCTGGACGGCGCCGACGCGTTCGTCGTCGTCACGCCCGAGTACAACCACAGCTATCCCGCGTCGCTCAAGGCGGCCATCGACTGGCACTTCACCCAGTGGACGGCCAAGGCCGTCGCCTTCGTCAGCTACGGCGGCGCGGCGGGCGGTCGGCACGCGGCCCTGCACCTGGAGAACGTGCTGACCGAGTTGCACGCGGTGACCATCCGCGAAGGCCTCGCCTTCCCGAACTACTTCACCACCTGGCAGGGCGGCCGCCCGCTGTCGCCCGAGGCCGCCGGTTACGCCATGACGCTGCTGGACCAGCTGTCCTGGTGGGCGACGGCGCTCCGCTCGGCACGCCACGCGGAGCCCTTCCCCGGTTGATCCCGGCGACCGGATGTGACCCCTGGGAGTCGGCCGGGCCCGGCCGACTCCCAGGGGTCACTGGGTCACCTTGGCGATGAAGGCGGCGAGATTCGCCACGGTCCGCTGGATCTGCTCGTCGAGGGTGAGCGACTCGCGGAGCCGTCCGCCGACGCCCGCGTCCTTCTTCCCCCGTACGTAGAGCGAGCAGGCGAGGTCGCTGCACATGTAGGCGCCGACCGAGTTGCCCTGCTGGCCGGCCTTCCCGGACCTCGGGGCCACGAGCAGGGAGACGCCTCCAGTGTGGACGGTCACACACAGGGAGCACATGCTGCGGCGGGTCTGCCAGGAGCCCGCGTCCGAGGAGCGCAGCTGCACACCGACCGGACGATCGCCCCAGCCGGCCACGAGGTATGCCCGGTCGGGGGCCTGCGGGTCGCGCCAGCCCAGGAAGTCCAGGTCGTCCCAGGGCCGTTCGGCCAGGTCACGGGGGACGTGCAGGCGCTTGGCCTCGCCCTTGGTGCAGTTCACGAACGCGGTGCGGATCTCTTGCTCGGTCAGCGGTCTCATGAAAGCAACGCTAATTTGCCTAAAGCCATTAGGCAAACGTATATTTCCTTAGGTAATCACTGGGAAGTGTTCGGAGGGTGGCATGGCGAAGGCAGGACCGGCCGCGGAGCGCGTGGTGAGAGCGGGGGCCGAGCTGGCGGACGAGATCGGCTTCGAGCAGGTGACCCCGTCCGAACTCGCCCGGCAGCTGGGCGTCAGGACCGCGAGCCTGTACTCGCACGTCAAGAACGCCCACGACCTCAAGACGAAGATCGCCCTGTTGGCGCTGGAGGAGCTCGCCGACCTTGCGGCCGCCGCGATCGCGGGACGGGCCGGCAAGGACGCGCTCACCGCCTTCGCCGACGCCTACCGCGACTACGCCCTCCAGCACCCGGGGCGCTTCGCCGCAGCACAGTTCCGGCTGGACGCGGACGCGGCCGCCGCCAGCGCAGGCGTACGGCATGCCCGGATGACGCGGGCGATCCTGCGCGGCTACGACCTGACGGAGAGCCAGCAGACCCATGCCGTACGGCTGCTGGGCAGCGTCTTCAGCGGTTTCGTCGGCCTGGAGGCGGCCGGCGGCTTCAGCCACAGCTCCCCCGCCTCCCAGGAGAGCTGGACCGAGATCCTGGGCGCACTCGACGCCCTGCTGCGCAACTGGCCCGCCGCTTCCTGACCCGCCTCTCAGCAGAGCCCGCCCCCACCTGGCCCCTGCCCAGCGAGGCCCGCCCCTTCCTGACGCCTTCCCGGCAGAGCCCGTACCCACCCTGACCCTTTCCAGCGAAGAGAGTCCAGAAGATGAACACCCGGCCCGACTGGACCACCACCCCCATCGGCCCCGACATCCTGCGCGGCGCCCTCGACCTGGAGCGCACCGGACGCGGCGTGCTGCCCCACCGGCTGCCCGCCCGCGCCCGGCAGCAGATCCCCGACGGACAGCTGGCCATGGCCGAGTCGCAGCCCTCCGGCGTACGGCTGGCCTTCCGCAGCCGGGCCACCGCCGTCGAACTGGACGTGGTCGCCACCAAGCGGGTCTACCCGGGAGCGCCGCCGCGTCCCGACGGGGTGTACGAGCTCCTCGTGGACGGTCGCCTCGCGGGCCGGGCCAGTGCGCCCGACGGCGACATGCTCACCATCGACCTGGCCTCCGGGACCGCGCACAGCCGCCCGGGTCCCGTGGAGACCCTGCGGTTCACCGGCCTGCCGGACGTCGAGAAGGGCATCGAGATCTGGCTGCCCCATGACGAGACCACGCAACTGGTCGCCCTGCGCACCGACGCGCCTGTCAGCACCCCGCAGCCCAGTGGCCGACCGGTCTGGCTGCACCACGGCAGCTCCATCAGCCACGGTTCCAACGCGGCGACGCCGACCGGCACCTGGCCGGCCCTGGCGGCGGCTCTCGGCGGGGCCGAACTGATCAACCTGGGGTTCGGCGGCAGCGCCCTCCTGGACCCCTTCACCGCCCGCGCCATGCGGGACACCCCCGCCGACCTGATCAGCGTCAAGATCGGCATCAACCTCGTCAACGCCGATCTGATGCGGCTGCGGGGCTTCGGCCCGGCCGTCCACGGGTTCCTCGACACCATCCGCGAGGGGCACCCCACCACGCCCCTGCTGGTGATCTCGCCGATCCTCTGCCCCATCCACGAGCACACGCCCGGCCCCTGCGCCCCGGACTACAGCGCGATGAGCGAGGGACGGCTGCGGTTCATCGCCACCGGGGATCCCGCGGAGACCGCCGCCGGGAAACTGACCCTCACCGTCATCCGGGACGAGCTGGCCCGGCTCGTCGGACAGCGCGCGGCCACCGACCCCCACCTGCACCACCTGGACGGCCTCGCCCTCTACGGCGAGACCGACCACGCCGAACTGCCGCTGCCCGACGCCCTGCACCCGGACCCCGCCACCCACCGCCGTATCGCCGAACGCTTCGCCGGGCTGGCTTTCGGCGACGCGGGACCCTTCGCCGTGAAGGACCGCTGACCCAGGAGCCCGGCCCCGCGTCCGGGCCCCGGCCGCCGCCTCCCCCGTCAACGCGTGCTCCGCCGACAGGAGACGACCACCAGGAAGGGCCACAGCGCCTGGACGAACGTCACCACCCGCTCGGCGATGCCGGGCGCCCCGGCGCTCTGCAACTCGGCCAGGAACCAGAAAGCGGTCGCACCCATCAACGCGCTCGCCGCGAGCGACACGTCCAGCCGCAGCCCCCACGGGACCGGGCCCCCCTTTCCGCGAACGGCGGCCAGCGGAGGCCATACCGCAAGCAGGACGAGGCCCAGGGTCGCCACGGCTCCGTGCTCCAGCGCCCCGCCGCTGGTCGGCGCCGGAACCAACGTCAGCGCCAGGGCGCACAGTCCCCCACCGGCCAGGGCGACGCGCCCGGCGAGCGCCGCTTCCCGGAGGGCGTGCGCGGTGACGACGTAGCACGTGCCCAGCACCAGCAGCGCACCGGTCATCAGCCAGTAGCTGCCGGCCCCGTAGGCGGCCAGCACACTCAGGGTCTGCGTCGCGGGGTCGTACGTCGGGCCCTGCCGCAGTTGCGCGATCGTCCAGGAACCGACCAGCAGCAACGGCGCACAACCGGAGGTGAGCAGGGCCCACCAAGGGACGGATCGCATCAAGGCATCATAAATGCCCCGAGATTGCCTGTCGTTGACCTCCGCGCCGAGCCACGGAGGTCAGGGGCGGAACCCCGAGCCGTGGCGCGTCAGTCGGAGGAGAGGGCCACCGCCCCCACCGGGCAGGCCCGCACGGCCTCCCCCACCAGCGGATGGGCCCCGGACGTCGCCTCCCGGCCCGGGAGCACCTCGCTGAGGCCGTCGTCGTCCTGCGTGAACACGTCCGGCGCGGTCAGCGCGCACATGCCGGCGCCCACGCAGCGTTCCTTGTCGACCTGGACTCCCATGCCGCTCACCAGGCCACGGGCAGTTCGAGCAGGCCCTGGATCGTGTCCCCCGGTTTGTGACGGATCTCGTCCGCGGGCACGGCGAGCCTGAGGCCGGGCAGCCGCTCGAACAGGGTGCGCATCGCGATGTCCAGCTCGGCGCGGGCCAGGTTCTGGCCCAGGCACTGGTGGATGCCGAAGCCGAAGGCGAGGTGGTGGCGGGCGGGGCGGTCCCAGTCGAGTGTCTCGGCCCGGGGGAACACATCGGTGTCGCGGTTGATGAGCGAGGTCGAGAAGACCACGCCCTCCCCCTTGCGGATCGTCGCCCCGTCGATCTCCATGTCCTCGGTCGCCAGGCGCTGGAGGCCGTCGGCGATGGAGAGGAACCGCAGCAGCTCCTCGACCACCACGGCGGTCGTCGTCTCGCCTGCCCGCAGCGCCGCCAGCTGTTCGGGGTGGCGCAGCAGCGTGAACGTGCCGAGCGAGATCATGTTCGCCGTCGTCTCGTGCCCCGCGATGAGCAGGATCACGGCGAACGCGACCAGCTGTTCGCGGTCGACCGGTCCGTCCGGGTGGTCCCGGTGGATCAGCTCGTCCAGGAGGCCGTCCCCCGGCTCCGTCCTCTTGCGGTCGATCAGCGCGCCCAGATATTCCTCGAGTTCGTCGCGGGCCCTGTTCACATCGTCGGCTCCCGGGCCGCGCAGGAGCCGCTGCGAGCGCTCCTCGAAGAACGTGTGGTCGGCGTAGGGCACGCCGAGCAGGGCGCAGATCACCATCGACGGCACCGGCAGGGCGAACGCGCTGACCAGCTCGGCCGGGGGCCCTTGTCGCTCCATCGCGTCGAGGAGGCGGTCCACGGTCTCCTGGATACGCGGGCGGAGCGCACCGATCCGCTTCACGGAGAAGGTCGGGATGAGCATCCTGCGCTGGGTGTTGTGCTCGGGGTCGTCGACGCCGAGCAGAGCGACGCGGCGCGGCTGCGCGCCGGCGAACCGCCGGGCCGGGATGGGGAAGTCCGGGTGGGTGCGGTCGGTGGAGAGCCGTGGGTCGGCCAGCAGCCGGCGGGCCAGGGCGTGCCCGGTGACCGCCCAGACCGGGCGTCCGTCGAAGAGGGTGACCCGGCTCAGCGGGCGGCCCTCGCGCAGCGGTGCGTACCCGGCGGGCGGGTGGTAGGGGCAACCCCGGTCCTGGGGGAAGGACGTCGCGGGGGCCGGTGAGGTGGGGTCGAGGTTCTGGCGGGCCGGGTCCGTCGTGGATTGCGTCATGGGATCGGGTCGCCTCGCAGTGCTCGCTCGTGTGCGCGGAGCCGGTCGTTCCGCGCCTCCCCACCATTGGATGCCTCAGGCACCTATCTGGTCGATGGGCAGACCGGCCAGCTCGGCGCGCCCGTGGATCTGGCCGGTGTCGTTCGTACGCGTTCGATCCGCATCGCATCCCCTCAGCTCCGGAGGGGCGGCCGGTCCGCGCCGATGTGGCCATCGGGCTGTCGGCGGCTTGAACCGGGCGGGAAGGCGGGGCCTGAATCATGCCGTCCGGCGACGGCGCTCCCCTGCATGTCCGGTGCGGCACCGGCCGACCCCGAAGCCGTGACGGTTACGGCCCCGGCCGCGCCCCGTGCGGTCACGAGGGGCGACAAGGGCCGGGCCGCCGGTCAGGAGTGCCGCCCCGTGTTGCACCGGGAGCGGGGTCGGCACGTACGGTACGGCAGGTGAACGAACCGTCCGAAGCCGTCACCGAACCTGCCGTGGACGAGCGCGGGCAGACCGCGACGATACGGGTCTTCCTGGCGCTCGCCCCTCCCGACGACGCCAAGGACGAACTGGAGCGGGCGCTGCGTCCCGCCTACGAGGCGTATCCGCGCCTGCGGTGGAACCGGATCGAGGACTGGCACATCACCCTGGCGTTCCTCGGTGAACTCCCGCTCACCACCGTCCCGCTCCTGATGCCCCGCCTCGCCGAGCTGGCGACGCGGCACCGGCCCCTGCGGCTGGCGCTGCGCGGCGGCGGGCACTTCGACGAACGGGTCCTGTGGAGCGGGATCGAGGGGGACCTCGAAGGGCTGCACCGGCTGGCCACCGACGTACGCGAGGTTGTCAGGGCGTGCGGTGTCTCCTTCCCCGACCGGCCGCTGCGGCCCCATCTCACCCTGGCCCGCTCCCGCCGGGGCGACCACTCCGCGGTGGTGGAGGTCGCCGAGGGGCTCGCCGCGTTCTCCGGCCGCGTCTGGGAGGCCGGACGGCTCCATCTGGTCGGCAGCAACATCGGCCGCGGGCCGGGGCTGATCCGCTACCAGGACATCGAGGCCTGGAGTTTCGGCCAGGGCACCTGATCCGCTCCTGTCCCCGTGCTTCGGGTGCGGCGCGGCCGGTGTGCGGCAGGGTCCCCAACGCGGCGCTCCACGGCCCGAGTCGAGGGCCGCGTGTCGCCGCGCGACGAGCTCGCCCCGGGCCGGTATATGTATGCGAGCACTCGCAAAGAGATCATGGTTTTCGTCGAGTGCCCACGCCGTCGCCGGGTGCGCCCGTCACCGCCCGGGGTTCACGGCCGCACCCAAGGAGAGAGACACATGCGCTACGGAAGCGCGCTGCGCGAGCAGATCCACACACCCGGAACCACCCCGCTCGTCGGCATCTATGACATGTACTCGGCATCGGTCGCCGCCCGGCACTACGACGGATTCTTCGTCTCCGGTTTCGGCTTCGCCGCCTCCCACTACGGGCTGCCGGACATCGGCTTCATCGCGTGGCCGGACATGGTCGCCTTCGCCGAGCGGCTCCGGCTCGCCTTCCCCTCCCACCATCTGCTGGTCGACATCGACGACGGTTACGTGGACCCGGAGGTGGCGTGCCACGTGGTGCAGCGGCTGGAGCGGGCCGGGGCCTCCGGCGTCATCCTGGAGGACCAGCAGCGGCCGCGCCGCTGCGGCCACGCGGACGGCAAGAGGGTGCTGCCACTGGCCGAGTACCTGGAGAAGCTGAACCTCGTCCTGGAGAGCCGGCAGGACCTCGTGGTCGTGGCCCGTACCGACGCCACCGAGGACGAGGACATCCTGCGCCGCGCCCAGGCGCTCGCGGAGACCGATGCGGATGTCGTGCTGGTCGACGGGGTGCGGGATGTCGAGTGGATCCGCCGGATCCGCAAGGTCATCGACGACAAGCCGCTGCTCTTCAACCAGATCGCGGGCGGCAGGTCGCCGAGGCTCTCGCTCTCCGAACTCACCGAGCTGGAGTGCCAGGTGGCCATCTACAGCACGCCCTGCCTGTTCGCCGCACACGCCGCCATCGACAGCGCGCTCAGCGAGCTGAAGCGGGCCGACGGGCGGCTCCCGGAGTTCTCGCCCGGTACGTCGGTCGGGGTGCGGGCCTCGACCGCCCTGCTGGAGAAGAACGTCAGCCGCCACCACCCGCCCGGCCCCCGGACCGCCACCACCTGAGACGGCGCGCGGCGTCAGCGTCTGGGCGACACCGCCAGTTCGAAGAGGTACCGCTTGGTCACCCTGCCTCCGTACCGGCCGTCGATCAGGGCGGCGACGCACGCCAGCAGCCCGTCCCTGGCGGCCTCCGGGAGGGCCCGGTGGCCGGAGAAGGTGCGCAGCAGGTCGAGATAGCCGGTCGTGGCGAAGGTGAGGTCCTGCGTGTGGCGGCGCAGGACCGTGGGGCCGAACCGGCCGCTGCGCGCCACCTCCCTCACGTGGTCCGAGGCGTCGACGTCGGCCGCCGCGGGAGGCCGCAGCCCGGGTGGGGTCTGCGGGTCGAAGCGCTCGTAGCAGCGCTGGACCTCGGCGAAGAACTCCTCGGTGCCGCCCATGACATGCTGCCCGCGCACCACGGCGAGCGCTCCGCCCGGGCGGAGCGCGTCGGCGGCCTTGGCCACCCGGATCGCCGGGTCGATCCAGTGGAAGGCCGTCGCCGAGACCACCATGTCGTACGGTTCCGGGGGCAGCGGCCAGGTCTCGAACCGTGCCGTCACCACCTCGGCCTCCGCTTCACCGGCCAGGTTGCGGCGGGCGATCGCGGCCATGTGCGGCCCCGCCTCGACCGCCGTGATCCGGCAGCCCCGTCCGGCCAGCGGCACGGTGGCCTGGCCGGTCCCGCACCCCACCTCCAGTACGCGGCTGCCGGGGCCCGCACCGGTGAGCTCCGCCAGGTCGTCGTACAGCTCCGGCGGATATCCGGGCCTGGCCCGGTCGTAGAGCTCGGCGTCCTCGTCGAAGATGCCGGCCAGCCGCTCCCGCAGGGACTCCTCGGGGGTGTCGTCGCGTCGGGGCGGCGTTCCCCGGGTCATGCGGACTCCGCACTCGCGGGCCGCGCGTGCGCCAGCAGGAACTCGGTCGCCCGTGCGATGGCCTCGGCCGATGTGCCGTGGACGGCCTCGGACTCCTCCTCCTGCCGGTCCGCCGCCGTGGCGGTGTACCACCAGGCGTCCGCGTCCGGGTCGTGGTGGATGACGGCGGAGCCCCCTGCGTAGCGGAGCGGGACGGATTCGCCCGCCGACCTCTTGACCACGGCGTGGGGCCACTTGAGGCGGGCGGACTGGCGCTTGATGCCGCCCCAGGCCGCGCCCAGCTGGGTGTAGGTGGCTCCGCTGCGGCCGGCGGCGGTGGCCGCGCTCTCGGCCAGGCGGTCGACGGACCGCTTGGCCTCGTACAGGGCCCGCAGCGTGGCGAGTTGCACGTCGGGGGCGGCCGTCAGCGCGGCGTCGAAGGGCTGGTTCGCGGCGCGGTAGGCGAGCGCTCGCGTCGAGATCCGCTCGGCCAGCGCGCGGACCGCGTCCAGCACCTTCTCGTCCATGGTGAACGCGTCGTCATCGCCGGGCTCGTTCCAGGCGGGCTCGACCGGCGTCATGACCACGTTCCAGAAGTTCTCGTCGTCGCGGGACGGGGTGGGGATGGCTCTCGTTTCCTCCATGCGACAACTTTAGCTGTCGCGAGCAGCATGCGACAGGGAAAACTGTCAGTCAGGCCCGCGCCGTCACCGGGTGTCAGCAGCCTCCGTCAAGGCTGCGGTGAGGCGGCCGAGGACCTCCTGCAATCCGAGAACCTCCTCCACCGACAGGCCCGTCGCGGCGAGGACTCCCCGGGGGACGGACAGCGCGCGTTCACGCAGCCTTGCCCCGTCGTCGGTGAGTTCGATGACGACGGACCGCTCGTCCTCGCGGCTGCGTTCACGCCGGACCAGCCCCGCCGCCTCCAGCCGCTTCAGCAGCGGCGAGAGGGTTCCGGAATCCAGACGGAGGCGCTCCCCGATGGCCTTGACCGGCCGGGGACCCTCCTCCCAGAGCACCAGCAAGACCAGGTACTGGGGGTAGGTGAGACCGAGATCCTTGAGCGCCTGCCGGTAGAAGCCGCCGAACGCCCGCGACGCCGCGTGCAGCGAGAAGCAGACCTGGTGGTCCAGTCGCAGCAGCTCCTCGTCGGGGACGGCCGGGAGGTCGGGCGAGGCGTTCGGGGAAGACGTCATGGAACCAGCGTACCGCCGACCGCGCCATTGAGTTGTGCACAACTTAATGATGTGCAATCTTTGTATCCGTGACCGCGACCGATCCGTTCGCGGCACCGACAAGGAAGGGCCACCCCATGGACGCGCTGTACACCGCCGCCGCAACCGCCAACGGCCGCGAGGGCCGTGCCGTGAGCTCGGACGGTCAGATCGACCTGCCGCTCGCCCTGCCCCCGGCCCTCGGCGGGAACGGCAAGGGCACCAACCCCGAGCAGCTCTTCGCAGCCGGGTACGCGGCCTGCTTCGCCAGTGCGATGGCGGCGGTCGCCCGCGAGATGAAGGTCGACACCAAGGACGTCTCCGTGACCGCCGAGGTCTCCATCGGCAAGGACGGCGGGGGCTTCGGTCTCGCGGTCGTCATGCGCGTGGAGCTGCCGGACTCCCTCACCGGCGAGGTCGGCCGGCAGCTGGTCGAGGCCACCCACGCCTACTGCCCCTACTCCAAGGCGACCCGGGGGAACATCGACGTGGAGCTGGTCATCGAGTAGTCCCCCTCATTCGGGCGAACCGGAGGTCAGGCGGTCAGGCGGGCCAGTACCGCCTCGACCGCCCGGCGTACGGCGTCGCGTGCGCTGTCCGTCCGGTCGAGGGTCTCGAAGCCGTGGCGCCCTTCCGGTACGTCGACCACCTCGACATCGGCCCCGCGGCGCTCGGCCTCGGTCAGGAACTCCTCGACGGTGACGGCGATCTCGGCCATCTCGCGCCCCGCCCGGACCAGCACGACCGGGAGTCTCCCCGCATGGGCGATCGCCCGCACCGGGTGGAACCGGGTGTCGGCCACGCCCCAGCTCGGCAGCGGGGCCAGGATCGGGTAGTTGGCGGCCAGGCAGCGCAGCCAGGGCGGGGGCGCGGCCAGCCAGTCCGCGGCGAGGGGGCCGCCGCCCGAGAAGAACCACAGGGCGACCCGGTCCGCGTCCACCCTCGGGTCGGCGCGGACCCGTTCCACTGCGGCCGCGATGTCCTCGGCGGCCCGCTCGTAGTCGGTGAGGGCGTGCAGCCGGTGGTCGAGGGTCACGGCCGCGGCTCCGTGCCCGGCGACGTACCGGGCGTACCCCGTCAGGGTCGGCCAGTCCCGGGGCGTCGGCCGTACCCCGGCGGGTACGGGGCCGCCGTGGACGAACACCACGGCCGGATGCGGCCCGGGTCCGTCGGGCAGGTACAGGTCGGTGTTGCCGGCGCGTTCGCGGGGCCGTTCGGGTACGTCGAGGAGGAACGGCCGCAGATGCGGGGGCGGTTCGGTGGCGTCGGCGGGCTTCAGCCGGTGGCCGCCGCCGGCCGCCGCCTCGGTCAGGATCTCGGCCAGCCCGGTGGGACAGGAGAGCATCGGCCAGTGGCCGGTGGGCAGTTCGAAGAAGGTCACCCGGGGGTCGGCGAGGGCCTGGATCGCGGGCTCGCCGAGGTCCACCATCAGCTGGACCAACTCGATGCCCGGCCCGTTGCCCGTGCACAGCACCCCGGTCACGGGGACCGCCGTCACGGCGCCGGTGAGCCGCAGCGGTTGGAGGAGTGTGGCCAGGGGCTGCGGTGCCGCGAGGGCGGTGAGCCCGTCCAGCGCCGCCTCGGAGAGCCCGGCGGTGCTTCCCCAGCGGGGCCATGCGTCCCGGGCCGGGGGCAGCAGCTCACCGGTCGGCTCTCCCCCGCCTCGGGCGAGCTCCTCGCGCAGGCGCTGGTCGGGTACGGCGGCCAGGGCCGGGACGCCGTCCTGCGGCATCCCGGAGTCCAGGTGGACGATCCGGGCGACGGACCGCGCCCGCCGGTCGGCCGCGCCCAGGGCCGGGTGGATGCCGTAGTCGTGGCCGACGAGCACGATGTCGCCGCCGTCCCCCTTCTCGACCACCGAGTCGATCACCGTAAGGACATCCCCGATGTGCGTCTCCAGGTCGACGGCCACGCCGGGACCGGCAGATCCCTTGCCGAGTCCGGTGAGCGCCACCGTATGCACCTCGGCGCCTTCAGCGGTCAGTCGCGCGGCCGTGTCCCGCCACACGTACGGACCGGTGAACGCCCCCGCCACCAGGACGAATGCGGTCATGGTTCCTCCTCGTCACACGCTCTTGCGCGCACCGGCCCGGTTCTCCGGCAGCGCTCGCCGGTACCGTAGGAACTCCTCTTGGGGGAGGTTCAAGTGTTCTCGTCGCACGACGGTCTCTGCACGATCGGTGAGCTGGCCGGGCACGCGGGCGTCAGCGTCAAGACCGTCCGCTTCTACTCGGACGGCGGCCTGCTGCCGGAGGCGTCCCGCAGTGCGGGCGGGCATCGCAGGTACGCCCCGGAGGCCGTGGAGCGGCTGGGCCTGATCCGTTCGCTGCGCGGTCTCGGCCTGCCGGTCGCCGATGTACGCCGCGTCCTCGACGAGCAGGACGCCGGGGACGCGGCCGATGCGCTGGAGGCGGCGGTCGACGGCAGGTTGCGCATGCTCGGCTCCGAACTCAGGGCCCTGCGCTGGCGGGAGGCCGCGCTCCAGTTGGTGCGGGACTGCCCGCAGGAGGAACGGCCCGCCCGGCTGCGTCTGGTCGGCGCGGTGGGCGCTCCGCCGAGCACCTCGGCGCTGGTCCGGTTCTGGCGCGCCTGGCTGCCGGCCCGGATGCCCGCGCGGGCCGTCGGCGCGTTCCTGGAGGTGGCCGTACCGCAGCCGCCGGACGACCCCCGGCCCGCGCAGGTGCTCGCCTTCGCCCGGCTGTACGCCTTCGTGACCCGGCCGTGCGGAGGGAGCGGCGGCCGCCCCTGCCAGCCCAGTGCCCACGCCGCTGCGGGGGCCCGTGAGTCGGCCGTGCTGTACGCGGGGCTCGCGACGGCGTACGACCTGGCGGGCGGCGAGCTGCGCCGGGGCGGGGCACCCGGCCCCGGCGAGGCGCTGGACGGGTTCGTGGACGCGTACGCGAGCACGTACGGTACCCGCGACACGCCCGGGTTCCGCCATCGGCTCGCCGGTCAGCTCGCGGCCGATCCGCGCATCGACCGGTACTGGGAGCTGACGGCCGAGGTGCTCGGCGCTCCGGACGGCCGCCCGGAGCCGACGCCCGGGACGGCCCACGACTGGCTCCTTGCGGCGCTGGACGCCCATCTGTCGATGACGCTCGGGGAGCAGCCGCTGGAGGAGAGGCGCGCACGGGGCGCACGGTCCACGACGACGGGTACGGGTGGGCGCGCCGGGTGACGGTGCCCGGTGGAACGCTCAGGCGGCGATGACCGCCGCCCCCACGCGCCCTCCGTCGACGTCCACCACCGTCCCGTGCACGAAGGCGGCCTCCTCGCTCGCCAGCCAGACGGCGGCGTGGGCGATGGCGTCCGGGGTGCCGATGCCACCGGCGGGGGTGCCCTTCATCATGATCTCGCCGGGGTGGGCCTCGCCCCCGTCGGCGGCGGGCGGGACGATCACACCGGGCGAGATGGCGTTCACCCTGACCCCCTGCGGGCCGAACTCCGAGGCCCAGGCCCGCGTCAGGGTCTCCACCGCTCCCTTGGACGAGCTGTAGAGGGTGCCGACCGGGATGCCGAGGCGGGCCACCCAGGACCCGAGGTTGATGACCGCCCCGCCGCCCGCCCGCACCATGGCCGGGGCGATGGCGGCGGTCAGGAAGTAGGGGGCCTTGACGTTCACGGCGTAGACGCGGTCGAACGTCTCCTCGTCGGTGTCCGTGGTGGTGGAGCCCGGGAAGATGCCCGCGTTGTTGACCAGGATGTCGATGCGGCCGCCCAGCACCTGGGACGCCTCCCCGGCGAGCCGGTCGGACACGGCGGCGGTGCCGTCCAGGTCGGCCGCCACGAAGTCGGCGGACCCGCCTGCCGCACGGATCTCCCCGACGACCGCCAGGCCGCGTTCGCCGTTGCGTCCCGACACGACCACGTGGGCCCCCTCGGCGGCGAACGCCATGGCGATGGCCCGCCCGATGTTGCTCGTGGAACCCGTGACGAGTGCGGTCTTTCCTTCAAGTCGTCGGCCCATGACGTCTCTCCTCTTCGATCTCGTACGCATCCCCCGCGGTGGCCGGGGAAGTCGCCTTCCGGCTCCGCGGGCGGCCCGGCTGTCCGGGTCACGCGGTCGACTGTGCTCCGATGAAAATGGACCGGCAAGTCCACTCCTGGGGGGGGGCGGCCGCGTGCGTTTACACTGGACTCACCGGTCCAGTTCTGGAGGAGAGTGCCCGATGGCCGAGGCGTCGACAGCGAAGGGGCGCGCCACGCGGGCGCGGATCGTCGAGGGGGCGGCCGAGGTGCTCCGCGAGCAGGGGGTCGCCTTCACCACCCTGGACGACATCCGCGACCGTACGCGTACGAGCAAGAGCCAGCTCTTCCACTACTTCCCGCGCGGCAAGGACGAACTGCTGCTGGCGGTGGCCGAGTTCGAGGCGGGGCGCGTACTGGAGGACCAGCAGCCGCATCTGGACTGCCTGGACTCCTGGGAGTCCTGGTACCGGTGGCGGGACGCGGTGGTGGAGCGGTACGAGCTCCAGCAGGACCAGTGCCCGCTGGGGTCGCTGTTCCTCCAGGTCGGCCGTTCGGAGCCGGGGGCGCGGGCGATCGTGGCCGAGCTGATGCGCCAGTGGCAGGAGCGCATCGCCGAGGGCATCCGTACGCTCCGCTCCCGCGAGCTGATCCCGGCCTCCGTGGACGTCGACCGGAACGCCGCCGCCCTGCTGGCCGGGATCCAGGGCGGAGTGTCGATCATGATGTCCACCGGCAGCTCGGACCATCTCAAGGCCGCACTCGACAGCGGGATCGACCAGCTCCGCCACGCGGCGGCCGGCGCGGAACGGGCCGAGGTCCGCTGAACACCGGGCCCGGGCCTGTACGCCCCGGGTCCCGGGTCCTTCCCGGGCTTCGCCGGCCTAGAAGGCGGTCCAGGTGAAGGCGACCTTGTCCCCGGCGCGCAGCTTGAACTGGCAGCCGCCGACGGGGATCGAGGTGCCGTTGACGGCGATGTTCCAGTAGGCGACGCCCCCGCCGCTGACGTTCTTTATCGTGTCGACGGAGAAGTCGTCGAACGACGCGTACCAGGTGCCGTCCCAGGTGAAGTGTCTCTTCCGGGCGGCGTCGTCGAGGGCGGCGGTCGGCGTGGGTACGGCGCTCGGGTTGGCTCCGCCGTTGGTGCCGTCGCAGCGGTGCGTGCCACCGGTGGCGGTGGTCACGTCATGGCCCTTGGTCGTGATCTTTCCCTTGAAGAGGCGGCCGTCCGGCCCCTTCACCGTGAGGGAGACCTTCACGGGGGCGTTGGTGGAGGCCTTGGGCTGCTGCTGGGCGACGGCGGGGGCGGAGGCGAGAGCGAGGCCGAGGGCGGCCGTGACGACGAGGGTGCGGCGGGCCGATGTGAGGTGCACGAGGGTGCCTTTCCGGTGCGGGGCGGCCTGCCGTGCCGCACCGGAGCCCGACCGTCCGCGCCGCGTGCGTCCGCGCGTCTCGCGGCGTACGCGCGGCGGACCGGGGCCGCGGGGCTTCGCACTGCAGACCATGACAGGGGAAGCGGTACACGTCACGCGCCGGGCTGTCCGACTCGCGGCCCGGCGGGCCGCACACGGTTGCAGGTCAGCGCCGGATTCCCACCGGCTTCCCCCAGTCGCGCACGCATTCAGTTGTCGCTCCGGATCACCGAAGCCCTCGCATGCTACGGCCAGTTGGCCGTGCGCGGGCGTGGAACGGCCCGATACGCAGCGGTCAGCGGTGGGAGGAGGGGCCGAAGCGCTCGGGGGCCAGGGTCGCGAGGAGGGAGGTGACCACGAGATCCGTCGAGGCGGCCATGTCCACGGAGTCCGGCGACAGCAGCCACTGGACCTGGAGGCCGTCCATGACCGCGATGATGGCGTTGGCCGCGTTCCCGGTCAGCTCCGCGCGGTCGGCGGGGAGTTCGCATGCCTCGCGCAGGGCGTCGGCGACGAAGACCCGCAGTCCGTCGTAGCGGTCGCGGAAGTAGTCCTGGGCCGGGTGGTCGTCGGTGACGGACTCCGCCGAGAGGACCGCGTACAGCCGGACGATCCCTTCGCGCTCGGCGTTGCGGAGCGCGGTGTTCACCAGGTGGCGCAGGAAGTCCAGCCCCTGGGGGCGGTCCGGGCCGAGCTGTTCGATGTCGGCCCGGTCGCGCAGTTCGAGGACGCTGGTGAGGAGCAGCGCCTTGGAGCGGAAGTAGTGCAGGACGCCCGCCTGGGTGAGGCCGACCCGGTCCGCGATCTCCGCCAGCGAGGCGTTGTTGTAGCCGCGCGCGGCGAAGGTGTCCATGGCGATGGACAGGATGTCCTGCTGGCGCTGCTGGGCTTCCGGACTGCGCGGCGTACGGGGCTTGGCCGGACGGCGCGGCGGCCTGCCGACCGACCGGTTGCCCACGGGGTGGTTGCTCACCCGGTCAGCTTAAGCCTGCTCGGGAGGGTGACCCGGGAGAGATCTTCCCGGGGCGGCAGAACACCGTTCCCGACTACTTACTAACCACTTAGTGGGTGTGGTTTCATGCCGTTGCCCCGCCGATGTCTCCAGGTATCGACGTATCGACCCAAGGAGAGAGCCGCACATGCCTCACCCCCACCCCCGCCGCCTCAGAGCACGCGCGGCAGGCGCCGCGCTCGTCCTGGCCGTCGCCGGACTCGGCGTCAACGCCACCGTCACCACCGCCCGGGCCGCCGACCCGGCCGCCCAGGTCTGGGTGACCACCACCGACGGCAGCAAGAAGCTCACCGCCGACGGAAGCGTGCCGTTCACCGGGACCCCGCAGGGCGTCGACATCCGGATCGACGCCAACAGCAAGGGCCAGAAGTTCACCGGCGCGGGCGCCTCCGTGACCGGCGCCTCGGCCCATCTCATCCAGGGCCTCCCCCAGGCACAGCGCACCACGCTGCTCAGGTCGCTGTTCTCCGCGGAGGGCGACGGCATCGGGCTGAACTACCTGCGCCAGCCGCTGGGCAGCACCGACTTCGACGCCAACTCCGACTTCTACACGTACGAGGACACGCGGGGCTCGTTCTCCATCGACCGGGACCGGAGCCAGATCATCCCGGTCCTGAAGCAGGCCACCGCGATCAACCCCGCCATCCGGTTCATGGGCTCGCCCTGGTCTCCCCCGGCCTGGATGAAGACGAACAACTCCCTGAACGGGGGCAGCCTCAGGACCGAGCACTACCAGGCGTACGCCGACTATCTGGTGAAGGCGATCCGGGCGTACGGGCAGGAGGGGATCACACTCACCGACCTCACCGCGCAGAACGAGCCCGAGTTCGCGACCAGTTACCCGTCGATGAGCATGACGGCCACCCAGCAGGCGGACTTCTTCCGGGTCCTGGACCGTACGCTGACCGCCGCGAACCTGCCGACCAACCTCCTGGCGTACGACCACAACTGGGACCACCCCAACTATCCGCTGGACGTCTTCGCCAGGACGGGTGGCATCCAGCGGATCATCGGTGCGGCCTTCCACTGCTACGGCGGAGCCCCGGCGGCACAGCAGCAGATCGTCAACGCCGGGAAGCGGGTCTTCTTCACCGAGTGCTCCGGCACCGACAGCGCGAACCCCGCCACCACGTTCGGCGACACCCTCAAGTGGCACGCCGAGAACCTCGTCGTGCAGAACATGCGCAACGGCGGCGAGACGGTCGTCAACTGGAACCTCGCCCTGGACCAGAACGGCGGCCCGCATCAGGGGCACTGCACCAACCGCTGCAACGGCATCGTCGAGATCGCCGGCGGCCAGGTCACCCGGAACGCCGAGTTCTACGTCCTGGGGCACGTCACCAAGTTCATCAAGCCCGGCGCGACCCGTATCGGCTCCACCAGCCAGGGGGCGGGCGGTGTGCAGAACGTCGCCTTCCAGAACCCCGACGGCACCCGGGCCGCCGTCGTCGTCAACACCGCCTCCAGCGCGCAGCGGTTCTCGCTGACGGACAACGGCAGGTCCCTCGCGTACACCCTGCCCGCCGGTGCCGTCGCCACGTTCACCTGGGACGGGAACGGTGGTACGACGGAGCCTCCCGTGGGTTCCATCGACCCGGCCGCCTGGTACCGGGTGCAGAACACCAACAGCGGGGCCTGCCTGGACGCCGCCGACTGGGGCACCGCCGACGGCACCGCGCTCCAGCAGTGGGCGTGCGGCACCGGGGCCAACCAGAGCTGGCAGTTCCGGCCGACCAGCGGCGGGCACTACCAGGTGGTGAACCGGCACAACGCGAAGGTGTGGGACGTGGACGGCGGTGCCGGGGCCACCGCCGACGGCACCAAGGTCCACCTCTGGTCGTACGTGGGCTCCACGAACCAGCAGTGGCGGCCCGAGGCCCTGGCGACCGGCGGGCGGTACCGCTTCGTCGCCCGCCACAGCGGCAAGTGCCTCACCGTCGACAACTCCTCCACCGCCAACGGGGCCCGGCTCTCCCAGCAGCCGTGCAACGGAGCCGCCGCCCAGTCGTTCGCCCTGACCGGCTGACCGCGCCTCGCTCCTGTCGGGCCCCGTCGTACGCGGCGGGGCCCGACTGCGTGTCCGAGGGCGGCTCAGTCCCGGATCGCGGTCAGCAGCCGGGCGCAGCGCGCCGCCATGTCCTGCGCCGACCGGTCCGGGTGGTTGGTCCACCAGCCGACGAGTGCGCCGACCGCGCCGGTCCACACGTGCTTCAGCGCGTCGGCGTCCAGCGGGTCGTCGTTGCCGTGCCCGCGCAGGAGGTCCGCCGTTCCGGACGCGGCGAGGTCGTCGATGGCCCGCCGGTGCCGGTGTGGGGCGGTGTGCAGCTCGGTGGAGCCGAAGTAGGTGTACAGCATTGGCTTGGTGACGCCCACGCGCCCCGCGATCGCGGCCATCGACGCCGAGGCGCGGCCGTGGCGGCCGAACTCGTCCATGGCCGCCGCGAGGATCTGCTCCTCACGGCGCGCGCGGGGGATTCCCTTGGTCCCGGCGCTCCGGGCGCCGTTGTCGGGCGGGGTCCGGGTGAGCGCCCCTGCGACGCTCGCCCATCTCGTGTCCTCCGCCCCGGCCGAGCGTGCGGCCCACACCTACGGCAAGGCGTTCCGGGATGTGGTCCGCGCGCTGTACGGGGACATGGCGGCCGCTCCGGATCCAGTCGCCCGCCCCCGGGACGGGCGGGATGTGGTGGACCTCCTGGAGTGGGCCGCCGGGGCGGACGTCGCCGTGGCCCCGTACGGGGCGGGCAGTTCGGTCGTCGGCGGGGTCGAGTACCGGGCCGGGCAGCATTCCGGCGTCCTTTCGCTGGACCTGTCGGGGCTGGTCCGGGTCCTGGAGATCGACAGGGTCAGCCGGGCCGCGCGGATCCAGGCGGGTGCCCTGGGGCCCGGCCCGGAGGCGCAGCTGCGGCCGTACGGGCTGACGCTGCGCCACTTCCCGCAGAGCTTCGCGTTCTCGACGCTCGGCGGCTGGCTCGCCACCCGCGCGGGCGGTCATTACGCCACCCTCCACACGCACATCGACGACCTGGCCGAATCCCTGCGCGTGGTCACACCGGCGGGGGTGAGCGAGTCGTTGCGGGTGCCGGGTTCGGGGGCCGGGCCCTCGCCGGACCGGCTGTTCCTCGGCTCGGAGGGCACTCTCGGGATCATCACGGAGGCGTGGATGCGGCTCCAGGACGGCCCGTCCCACAAGGCGTCGGCCTCGGTGGTGTTCGAGCGTTTCCCCGACGCGGTGGAGGCCGTCCGTGCGATCGCGCAGTCGGGCCTGCACCCGGCCAACTGCCGTCTGCTGGACCCGGGTGAGGCGGCCCTGTCCCTGTCGGGGGTGGCCCCAGAGGGTGGGAGCGTGCTGGTGCTGGGGGTGGAGTCGGCGCACGGGCCGGTGGAGGGGCGGCTCGCCGAACTCGCCGCGCTGGCGCGGGAACGCGGCGGCTCCCCGGCGGAGGAGGCGTCCGCCGACGGTGACTCGGCTGCCAACACCTGGCGTTCGGCGTTCCTGCGCATGCCGTACCTCCGCGCCGGGCTGGCCCGGATGAGCGTGATCAGCGAGACGTTCGAGACGGCCTGCACCTGGGACCGGTTCCCGGCCCTGTACGAGGCGGTGCACCGGGACGTCGGGGCGGCCGTGCGGAAGGTGACCGGTGCGTCCGGCCTGATCAACTGCCGCTTCACGCACGTCTATCCGGACGGGCCCGCCCCTATTTCACGGTGATCGCTGCCCGCCGGCGCGGGTCGGAGGCCGCCATGTGGGACGAGATCAAGGCCGCGGCCATGGAGACGCTCGGCGAGCAGGGGGCGACGGTCACGCATCACCACGCGGTCGGCCGTGACCACCGGCCGGGGTACGACAGGCAGCGCCCGGAACCGTTCGCGCTCGCGCTGCGGGCGGCGAAACAGGCCCTCGACCCTGCCGGGATCCTCAACCCGGGGGTGCTGTTCGACGCCGCGGCGAGGTGACCGGCGGGCCGTCCGGCTCCGGCGGTGGGGTCAGCGAGGACTCGATCCGGGCGAGCTGGTGGGCGAGGCTCGTCATCCACACCTCCAGGTCGACCGAGAGGGGCGTCGGCGGGTCGCCGTCCGGTGCGGTCCGCCGCCGTACGGGCTCCGGGTGGTCCCCGGTCAGCAGGGAGGCGATCCGGTCCGTCTCCGCGACCAGCTCCTGGGCCGTGGTGCGGGCCCAAGAGGCGGCCGGGGCGCTCGCGCCGGACTCGGGGCGCAGGCCGAAGCGGGGCAGCCAGTGGGTGCCGAGGAGTATGTGGTTCGCCGCGATGAGGATGGCGTGCCAGTCGGTACGGGTGTCATCCCCCGGGGCCTCCGTGCGGTACTGCGCGTACGCCGCCTCGGCGAGGCGCAGCCGGTGGACGCCCGGCAGGGTCTGCGACCCGGCCCGCGGACCACCTGGGGGAGGCGGCGGAGAGGACCGGGAACCGCCCGCCGAGGTCGGCGGATCATCCCCGGCGCTGCCCGGCAGGGGCTGCGGATCGCCCACGGAGCCGCCCGGCGGAGGCTCCGGCGATGCCCCTGAACCGTCCAGCGGGGTCCGCCCATCACCCCCAGTGCCGCCCGGCGCGGGAGACCAGGCCCGTCCACCGCCCTCCGGTGCCAGCAGTGCCCGGGCCGTCGCGGGGACCAGCTCGGCGCAGGTGCGCAGCAGGTCCGCCATGGCCCGGTGGACCTCCCGTCGGGCGCCGGCCGGCCAGGCCAGGAGGCCGCAGAGCAGACCGATCACGCTGCCGGTGACGACGTCGATCATCCGGGCCTCGGAGAGCCGCCAGGTGACCGGTTCGATCTGGGCGAACGCGGTGGCGACGACCAGCGTGAAGAGCCCTTGCGCGTACGCGATGCCCAGCAGCGGTCCCAGGGCGAACGCCACCAGCATCACCGGGCCCAGCAGCGCGGCGTACACATCGGTGTGCGGGCCCAGCCCGACCAGGAGTGCTCCCGCCACGAGCCCTCCGGCCGCGTTCCCGGCCACCGCCAGGCGGACCGCCCGCCAGGTCGCGCCGGCCGTCGTACGCCCCAGGGTCAGGACGGCGAGCAGCACCCAGAAGCCGTGGGACAGATCGAGGGAACCGGCCACCGCGCGGGCCGCCGCGAGGCCGAGCGCGGTCCGCAGGGCGTTCTGGAACAGCACCGACCTGAACGTCACGTTGCCGACGACCCGCCGGGCCCAGAGCCTCGGCGTGGACAGCTCCGCGTACCAGAACAGCGGGCGCGGGACGGCGGGCTCGGTGGGTCTGCCGTGGACGGCGATGTCGGCGGTGATCTCCACCATCCGCGCCGATTCGGCCAGCGCAAGCACCTGTGACTGCCGCCGCTCCACCTCGACCGGGGGCCGCTCGCCGGGCGGCCCGGACGCCCGGCGCAGGCGCTCCGCCTGGAAGTCCTGCATCGCCCGCTCCAGGGCCCCGGCCACCGGCGGATCGTCTCCGGTGCGCAGGAACCGGGCGCAGGTGGTGCACAGAGCGGCGACGCGGTCCAGGAGGGCGGCGGAGGCGGGGTCGGCGGTGGCCGGGAACTTGTCGGCGAGGGTGGCCAGCTGGTCCAGCAGTCTGCGGACCGCGCGGCCCGCCTGCTCCAGCGCGCGGTCCCTCCGGCCCGCGCCGGCCGGGCGTTCCGCCGGGGGTACGGACCCCAGCCGGAGCCGCGCTCCGGCCTCGCGCAGCTTCTGAGGCGGTACGTCGCCGGGGGCGGCCCCGCGAGCCGCCTCGCCGAGCGCCCGGGCGAGCCGTTCCCGGTAGGAGGCGGCGGGCGGATCGGGCAGCAGGAGTTCGCAGGCCGCGAGGAGCAGGACGCCGATGGTCAGCCCCGACAGCCGCTGGCCGAGCGTGTCGGGGGCGTACGGCGGGAAGCAGGCCAGGATGTAGAAGAGCTGGAGTCCCGGCCCGATGCCCGCCGGGCGCGGGCCGCCCACCGCGGCGAACGCCAGCAGGAAGCCGACGACGAGCATGCCGCCGACGGCGGCCCAGGTGTCCACCGCGAGCAGCGTGCCCAGGGTCGCCAGGACCAGGGCCCAGGGCAGTGCCCGCAGCATGACCCCGACCCGCTGGCGGCCGGAGCCGGGGATCGGTGAGAGCAGGCCGACGGCGATGGGGGCGAAGAGGGCGTACAGCGCCATGACCGGGAGCCCGGCGCCGTACAGCAGCGGGTAGAACCCGGCGCCCGCCGCGACGGCGACCCGGACGGCCCGGCGGACGATGGTCGCCCTCTCCTGCCCGGTGGGGATCACATGGGCCATTGTCGGCCCGCGCCGGGCCGCCCGCTCGCTCACGATGCGGACGGCCCGGCGGTGGTCAGGCCTTGGCCGTCTCCTTCTCGGCGGTGCGGCGGCGCACCACGGCGTAGCCGTACGGGTCGGGCCAGCGGGGCTCCGCCCCGAGGGCGTCGGCGGCGCGGTGGGCCCAGTACGGGTCGCGCAGCAGCTCACGGCCGAGCATGACGGCGTCGGCCTGGCCCGAGGCGACGATCTCCTCGGCCTGGGCGGGCTCCAGGATCAGGCCGACCGCGGAGACGGGCAGGCCGGTGGCCTGCCGTACCTGTGCGGCGAACGGCACCTGGTAGCCGGGGTGGGCGGAGATCTGGGCGTCGCGGACCAGGCCGCCGGTGGAGACGTCGAGGAGGTCGACGCCGTGGGCGGTCAGCTCCTTGGCGAGGCGGACGGTGTCGTCGCCGGTCCAGCCCTCGCGCGGGTCGTCCTGGTTCTCGGTCAGCCAGTCGGTGGCCGAGGTGCGGAAGAGGACGGGCAGGTCGTCGGGCCAGACCGCGCGGACGGCGTCGACCACTTGGAGCGGGAAGCGCAGGCGGTTCTCCCAGCTGCCGCCGTAGGCGTCGGTGCGGTGGTTGGCGGCCGGGGAGAGGAAGGAGTTGATCAGGTAGCCGTGGGCGCCGTGGATCTCGACGACCCGGAATCCGGCGGCGAGGGCGCGCTCGGCGGCCGCCGCGAAGTCGCGTACCAGCTGCTGGATCTCGTCCTCGGTCAGCTCGTGCGGGACGGGCAGCCCGTCGAAGGCCACGGGGCTGGGGGCCACGGGCTGCCAGCCGCCGTCGCTCTCGGGGACGTACGCACCGCCGAGCCAGGGCCGCTCGGTGGACGCCTTGCGGCCGGCGTGGGCGAGCTGGATCGCGGGGACCGATCCGTGGGAGGCGATGGCCGCGGCGATCCGGGTGAAGGCCTCCTGCTGGCGGTCGTTCCACAGGCCCAGGTCCCAGGGGCTGATGCGGCCGTCGGGGCGTACGCCGGTGGCCTCCGCCATCACGAGTCCGGCGCCTCCGGCGGCGCGGCCCGCGAGGTGGGTGAGGTGGAAGTCGGTCGGGACCCCGGCCTCGGGCCCGTGGGAGGCGGCGGAGTACATGCACATCGGGGACATCCACACGCGGTTGGCTATCTCCAGGGACCGCAGGGTCAGGGGCGTGAACAGAGCACTCACCGGTATGTCTCCTCCGAGTCGGGGCACGGCCTGGGCGCCCTGCCGGACGGGACGGGCAGCAGCGCCATGGCCAGTACGATAGACCTCGTAGTACGGCAGTTGTCAAACTACGAGGATGTTCGTACTTTGGGGGGCGAGCACCCAAGGAGGCCACCCATGTCCACGACCGAGCGCGCAGCCACGTCCGGCCGGCAGCTGGCCCATCCGTCCGTGGAGGAGATCCGACTGGAAGCCGTCCTGCACGCGCTGGCCGACCCCGTTCGGCTGCGTATCGTGCGCGAGCTGGCGGACGGGCACGCGGACATGGCCTGTATCGCGTTCGACCTTCCGGTGAGCAAGTCCACCACCACCCACCACTTCAAGGTGCTGCGCGAGGCGGGTGTCATCCGCCAGCACTACGAGGGCACCTCCCGCATGAGCAGGCTGCGCGAGCCCGACCTGGAGGCGCGCTTCCCGGGACTTCTGCCGGCCGTCCTGGAGGCGGCGCGGCGCTCCGCCCGCTCCTCCGCGCCTTCGGCCTGAGCCGTGCCTGTACGCCGTCTGCCCCGCGCCCTTTCGCGGGCCCGGGGCAGACGGCGTACAGCTGTCGGACCGCTCAGATCGTCGCGGTGTCGATCACGAAGCGGTAGCGGACGTCGCTGGCGAGGACCCGCTCGTACGCCTCGTTGACCTGGCCCGCCCCGATGACCTCGATCTCGGCGCCGAGGCCGTGCACGGCGCAGAAGTCCAGCATCTCCTGGGTCTCGGCGATGCCGCCGATCGCGGAGCCCGCCATCGACTTGTTGCCGCCGATCAGCGAGAAGAGGTTGAGCGAGACCGGCTCCTCGGGCGCGCCCACGTTGACCAGGGTGCCGTCCGTCCGCAGCAGGGCGAGGTAGGCGCCGAAGTCCAGCGGGGCCGAGACCGTGGAGAGGATGATGTCGAAGGTTCCGGCCAGTTCCTCGAAGGTCTTCGGGTCGCTGGTCGCGTAGTAGTGGTCGGCGCCCAGCTTGAGCCCGTCGTCCTTCTTGCGCAGCGACTGGGAGAGGACCGTGACCTCGGCGCCCAGGGTGTGCGCGATCTTGACGGCCATGTGGCCGAGCCCGCCGAGGCCGATGACGGCGACCTTCTTGCCGGGACCGGCGCCCCAGCGGCGGAGCGGGGAGTACGTGGTGATGCCCGCGCAGAGCAGCGGCGCGGCCTCGTCCAGGGCGATGCCCTCGGGGATGGAGACGACGAAGCCCTCGGTCACGACGATGTGGGTCGAGTAGCCGCCGTAGGTGGGCTCGCCGCCGCGGTCGAGGGCGTTGTACGTCTGGGTGTTCCCTTCGGCGCAGTGCTGCTCGCGGCCCATCAGACAGGCGTCGCACTTTCCGCAGGAGTCGACCATGCAGCCGACGCCGACGCGGTCGCCGACCTTGAACCTGGTGACGCCGGGGCCGGTCTCGGCGACGATCCCGGCGATCTCGTGGCCGGGGACCATCGGGAAGATGCCCTCGCCCCAGCCGTCGCGGGCCTGGTGGATGTCGGAGTGGCAGATACCGGCGAACTTGATGTCGATCAGGACGTCGAACTCGCCCACCGGGCGGCGCTCGATCGTGGTGCGCTCCAGCGGGGCCTTGGCACGGGGAGCGGCGTAAGCGGCAACGGTGGTCATGCCGGAGGTTCTCCTCTGGGTGATGCGATAGGAACGTCTCCCAGCATCAGGGTGCGGCCAGTGTTTACCCAGATCACCGCTTTGCCTACGTCCAGTGGTCCTACTACTGGCGGGGACAGGCTCCCGCGCGTACGACCAGGAATAATGGGAGCCATGGACGTTTCGCCCGACACCTCCGCCCCCGAGCCGCTCGACCGGCGCGCCGAGCTCAGCGAGTTCCTGCGCACCCGGCGGGCCCGGCTCCAGCCGCAGGACGTGGGGCTGCCGGAGTTCGGACGGGCGCGCAGGGTGCCGGGGCTGCGGCGGGAGGAGCTGGCGCAGCTGGCCGGGGTCTCGGTGGCGTATTACACGCGCCTGGAGCAGGGCAACGGGCGCAATGTGTCGGCCGAGGTGCTGGACGCGATCGCCCGCGCGCTGCGGCTCAGCGACGCCGAGCACGCGCATCTGACGCACATGGCCAAGCCGGCGCACCACAAGAAGAAGCGGCGGCCGGCCAGGGTGCAGCGGGTGCGGGCGGGTCTGCTGCACCTCCTGGACAGCCTGGAGGGCATTCCCGCGTATGTCTCCGGGGCGCGCTCCGACATCCTCGCCTGGAACCCGATGGCGGCGGCGGTGTTCGGCGACTGGGGTGCGCTGCCGCCCGAGGAGCGCAACTGGGCGCGGCTGGTGTTCCTCTCCCCCGCCTACCGGGACCTGTTCGTGGAGTGGGACTCCAAGGCCTCTGACATGGTCAGCTATCTGCGCCTGTACGCGGGCTGCCACCCGGACGATCCGCAGCTCTCCGCGCTGGTGGGTGAACTGTCGGTCAAGAACGACGAGTTCAGGCGGCTGTGGGCCACGCACAACGTGAAGGAGAAGGGCCACGGCACGAAGCTGATCCGGCATCCGCTCGTCGGCGACATGTCCCTGTCGTACGAGACGCTGCATCTGCCGGACAACCAGGAGCAGTGCCTGGTCACCTATCACGCGGAACCGGGATCGGAGTCGGCCCAGGCGCTGCGCCTGCTGGCCAGTTGGGGGGCGGACGCGGTCGGCGACGCGCCCCGGGGCCTGGCCGGGGAGCGCTGAGGGCCAACCGCGGGGGCCGGGCGTCAGCTCGGCGCCGCCGCCCCGGCCCCGGACGTCTCGTGGCCGGCCCGGCCCGCCGCGACGGCCTCCTTCGCCGCGGCGGTTCCTGACGGGTCCAGGAGGGGCAGGGTCTCAGGGGTGGCGAGGCGGGGCAGCAGCAGGTGCCAGAAGCCGGTGAGGGTGCGGGCGGACAGCCAGGCGGAGTCGTGGCGTCCGAGCACCTCGAAGCCGGTGGTCGCGGCCACCGTCGCGACGGTGACGTCATGGCGGGACAGCCCCTCGGCGAGGGTGCCCGCGGTGGCCGCCTCGTCCAGCAACTCGCCTACGCAACGCCGCCATTGCGCGGGCAGACCCGGCTCGCCGCACCTCTCCCCGTCGTAGCTGAGCCGGAATCCGGCCCGGGTCACCGGGTCGCGGCCGAGGAGGTCCACCAGGGCGTGCGAGGTGTCGACCAGGGTCTGGAGAGCGGTGTCCGTCCTGTGGCGGATGTTGGTGGACACCTCCAGCAGACCGTGGGACGCCTCCGCGACCACGGCCTGGGCGACCGCGGCCTTGTTCTCGAAGTGGAAGTGCAGCGCGCCCGTGCTGACGCCGGCGCCGGAGCTGATCAGCGCCAGGCGCGCCTCTCCGTAGCCGTGCTGCTCGAAGACGATCGCCGCGGAGCGGATCAGCGCCTGGCGGGTGCGCGCGGCGCGCACCTGCTTGGTCACCGCCGCCCCCGCTGGAGGGGGGAGCGGGCATGCAGGAGCCCTGGGCCGTGGGCCACGAGGGCCGGGGGCTCTCCGCCGGAGCCGTACAGCAGCGTCATGGGGAATATCAAACCAACTTACCGGTTTGATTTCCAGGGGAACGTGTGCGCGGACGGGATCCGTGTCCGCGCACGGTCCGCTACCCGGCGCGGCCGAGGGCGGCGAAGGACGCGGTGTGGTCGGCGGCCCAGGTACGGAACGTCCTGGCGGGGCGGCCCGTGAGCTCCTCGACGGTGGGCAGCACGGCGGCCTTGGCCCCCGCGCGCTGGCGCTCCGCGCTTTCGAGGAACGCCTCGGCCACCGGCCGCGGATACTTCGCGAGCAGCGCCTCGCGCGCCCGGTCCAGGGGCAGTTCCTCGAAGCGCAGCGGCCGGCCCAGCAGCTCGGAGAGCTGAGCCGTCTGCTGCCGCGCGGTGATCGCCTCCGGGCCCGACACCGCGTAGGCCCGCCCCTCGTGACCCGTACCGGTGAGGGCGGCCACGGCCACCGCCGCGATGTCGCGCGGATCGACGCACGCGACCGGCGCGTCCCCGTGGAGGGCGCGCACCACGCCGTCCGACCGAATGCCCGGCGCCCAGGAGAGCGTGTTGGACATGAACGTCCTGGGGCGGATGAACGTCCAGGGCACGCCGGACTCCCTGACGGTCTGTTCGTTGCCCCGCTGGAGCCGGGTGATGAAGTCGTCGGCGTCCGGCTCCTCCACCGCCATCATCGACAGCTTCACGAGGTGGCGCACCCCCGCCGCAGCGGCCGCCTCGGCGACCCTCGCGTCGTCGGGCTCCGTGGGGCTGTTCGTCACGAGGAACACCGCGTCGATCCCCCGCAGTGCCCGGTCGAGGGAGGCGCGGTCGGCGTACTCCCCCGCTACGACGTCGACTTCGGGTCCGCGCACCGTCACGCGCTCCGGCCGCCTCGCCAGGATCCGCACCGGGCCGGCGGCCGCCAGCAGACCGGCGACCCCGCGCCCCACCGCCCCGGTCGCCCCTGTCACCAGAATCACGCCGCTCCCACTCCTCACACACCGTCATCATCCTGCCGGACAGACACGACACGCAGCTCGCACGCCCCCGTGCGGCCGCGCCCTCACCCCGCGCCCAGAGGGCCCGAGAGCACCGTGTCGAAGACCGGCTCGCCGTCCTGACGGCCCGTCACCCGGACCCTCGCGCCGCCCGGCGCCCCGCCCGGCAGGACCTCCGCGGCGATCGTGCAGGGGCTGCCGAACTCCGCGTACCGGTGGAAGTGCGTACGCCCCTCGGCGGGCACGAACCCGCCGCCCCCGGCGGCCAGGCACGCGGCCTGCCGCGCCGCCTCCAGCAACAGCATGCCCGGCACATGGTCGTTGGGCCGCTGGAAGAGCGTCGGATGGCGGGTGTCCACCCGCAGCTCCCAGACCCCTTCGCGGGTGCTCTCCGAGAGCACCACGTCCTGCGCCCGGTCACGGCCCGCCCGGGCGGCGTCGACCGGCACCGTCCGCGGTATCGCCACGCCCGGCTCCGCCGATCCGCCGCGCATCCGCTGGTAGACCCGCGGGCTGGTGAACCGTGTCGCGCCCATCCCGGTCGCGACCAACTGGCCCGCGCGGTGCACCACCCAGTCGACCCGGCCCTGCACCGGAAGCCTGCCGCGCCACTTGAGCTCCGAGCAGGTCACCTCCACGTCGATCACGGTGGGCAGGCCGCCCACGACGAGGCGTTCGGGGCGGGTCGCGTAGTCCAGATCCGCCATCAGGAAGTGGTAGCCGACGGGGACTCCGTACCCGGCGTGGAAGGCCAGCATCGCCGCCTGCCGCATCGCCTCCGTCACCAGCAGCGGGTCATGGCGGTCCGCACCCACGGGGGCGAAGAACGGATGGTCGTGCGGCAGCACCGCCTCCACGTGGAAGCGGTCCGGGCCCACCTGTTCCCAACTGCGCGGGAACGCGTCCTCCGCCCTGCTCCTGTGAACCAGTTCCATTCCCACCGGATGCACCACTCGGGCCTCCGAGCCCACGGCCGAGGCCGCTCCAGGATCGGTCAACACTGCTGCTTCGGGCATAACTCCCCCCCAGGGGTCATGTGATGGGCGAGCCGTTCCTGCGGTGCGCACGCGCTGATAAGATACAGACTAAGCGGTTTTTTTTCTATGCCCACAGCCCGCCCGCACCCGCCCGCCCGGCCGCACGACCGGCACAGCCCGACGAAGGAGACAGGGATGGCCAAGCAGGACCGGGCGATCCGCACCCGCCAGGCAATCCTGATGGCAGCGGCCGAGATTTTCGAGAAGTACGGCTACCAAGCAGCCACCATCACCGAAATACTCAAGATCGCCGGGGTCACGAAAGGCGCGCTCTACTTCCATTTCCCCTCCAAGGAGGAGCTCGCGCTCGGTGTGATCGAGGCGCAGGAGCCCCCGCCGCCCGCTCCCGACCAACTCCTCAAGCTCCAGGAGCTCGTGGACATGGGGATGCTGTTCAGCCACCGCCTCCACACCAGTCTCCTCACCCGTGCCAACGTCCGCCTCTCCATGGACCAGCAGGCCCAAGGCCTGGACCGCACCGGCCCCTTCCTGCGCTGGCAGCGGACGACCCACGATCTGCTGGCCCAAGCCAAACAGAACGGCGAACTCCTCCCGCACGTCAACCCCACCGAGACCGCCGATCTCTACGTCGCGGCCTTCACCGGCATCCAGGCGGTCTCCCAGACCCTCACCAACTACCGCGATCTGGAACAGCGTTACATCACGCTCCAGCGGCACATCCTCCCCAGCATCGCCACCCCCTCCATCCTCACCGCCCTGGACCTCAGCCCCCAGCGCACCACCGACCTGGCCCGGCTCGTCCCCGCCTACTGAGCCCGCCCCCTAGGCGGTCAGGGCCAGCCGGGCGCCGAGGCCGATCATCATCGCGGCGACGAGGCCGTCCAGGACCCGCCACGACGAGGGGCGGGCGAGCACCCCGCTCAACAGCCGGGCGCCGAAGCCGAGTACGGCGAACCAGCAGACGCTGGCGAGGACCGCGCCCAGCCCGAAGGTCCAGCGCAGCGGGCCGCGGTCGGCGGCGACGGAGCCGAGCAGGAACACCGTGTCGAGGTAGACGTGCGGGTTGAGCCAGGTCATCGCGAGGCAGGCGAGCACCGCCCCTCGCCTCGCCCCTGACGGCGCGTCCCGCACATGCAGGGCGGAGGGGCGGAAGGCCCGGCGCGCGGCCAGGACGCCGTAGCCGATCAGGAACACGCCGCCCAGCAGGGAGACCACGGTCAGGGCGGACGGCCAGGCCACGACGACGGCACCGACCCCGGCGACGCCGAGGGTGATGAGGACGGCGTCGGACAGGGCGCAGATGACGACCACCGCGAGGACGGCCTCCCGGCGCACTCCCTGCCGCAGGACCAGGGCGTTCTGGGCGCCGATGGCGACGATGAGGGAGAGGCCGGTACCGAACCCGGCGGCCGCGGTGGTCAGAGCGTTGGTCATGCCCCAGACGCTAGGGAGGCCTTACATGCATGTACAGCTAATGATTCTTACGTATCATTAGCTTTCGTGATGTCGGAGCTTCCTCTTGATCAGGTGCGAACCCTGCTGGCCGTCGTCGACGAAGGCACCTTCGACGCGGCGGCCGACGTCCTCCATGTGACGCCGTCGGCGGTCAGCCAGCGGGTGAAGGCCCTGGAGCAGCGCACGGGGCGGGTGCTGCTGATGCGGACGAAGCCGGTGCGGCCCACCGAGTCCGGCGAGGTCCTGGTGCGCTTCGCCCGCCAGCTGGCCCGGCTGGAGCAGGACGCGCAGTCGGCCCTCGGGATGTCGGGCCCCGGCGAGCCGACGCGGCTGACGGTCGCGGTGAACTCCGATTCGCTGGCGACCTGGTTCCTGCCCGCCCTCGGCCGCGTACCGGAGGAGCTGGGCATCTGTTACGAACTGCGCCGGGAGGACCAGGACCATACGGCGGCGCTGCTCCGCGAGGGGCTGGTGATGGCGGCGGTGACCTCGTCGCCCGAGGCGGTGACCGGGTGTTCGGTGCGGAGTCTGGGCCGGATGCGCTATCTGCCGGTGGCGACCGCCGAGTTCGCCGGGCGGTGGCTCGGGCTGGGGGCGGGGACCCCGTTGCGCGAACTGATCGCGGACGCGCCGGTGGTGGACTTCGACCGGCGCGACGACCTCCAGGACTCCTTCGTCCGCGCGCTCGGGTGCGGTCGCCGGGCGGGCTCCCGGCGCCACTTCGTGCCCACGTCGGAGGGGTTCGTGGACGCGGTGGTGGCGGGGATGGGGTGGGGCATGCTGCCCGAGGTCCAGGCGCGCCCGCTGCTGGACGCCGGCCGGCTGGTCGCCCTCGCCCCGGACCGTCATGTCGACGTCCCCCTCTACTGGCAGCAGTGGAAGCTGGACTCACCGGCCCTCGCGACCGTGGCCGAGGCGGTGGTGGCGGAGGCCGCCGAGGCACTCGACGGGGCCCCTTAGGATGACGGGGCTCTCCCCCAGGCCAGGGCTCCCGGCTCCGTACGGGCAGTGCCCGGGGGCCATCCCGAGAGACCCGGAGGCGTCTCCTTGCGCGTGCTGCTGGTGGAGGACGACGACGACCTGCGGGCGGTGGTCGCGGCGGGGCTGCGCGAGGCGGGGTTCGCCGTGGACGGGGTGGACGACTGGCCGGAGGCGGACGTGATGCTGCACGTCACCGCGTACGACTGTGTGGTCCTGGACCGGATGCTGCCCTCCGGGGACTCCCTCGCGCGGCTGGAGAGCAGGCGCCGGGCGGGCTGGTCGGTGCCCGTGCTCTGCCTCACCGCCCTGGACGCCCTGCACGAGAGGCTGCACGGGCTGGAGAGCGGGGCGGACGACTACCTGGCGAAGCCGTTCGCGATGCGCGAGCTGGTCCTGCGGGTGCGCAGCCTGACCCGGCGGGCGGCCGAGCGGCTGCCCGCCTTCCTGAGCTGCGCCGACGTGGTGATGGACCTGGCGCGGCGCGAGGTGCGGCGGGGCGGGGTGCTGCTGTCGCTGAGCCCGAAGGAGTACGCCGTGCTCCAGCAGCTCCTGGTCCACCGGGACAGCGTCGTCACGCGTACGGCGCTGCTGGAGCACTGCTGGGACGAGATGGCCGACCCGGTCTCCAACGTGGTGGACGCCGTCATCGCCGGCGTACGGCGCAAGCTCGGCGCCCCCGGTCTCGTGCACACCGTGCGCGGCCAGGGGTTCCTGATGGGCGCGGCATGACCCGGAGAACAGGCCACGGCTCCGCGCGGCGCGGCTCCCCCGCCCGGAGTCGGCTGCGCCGGCTCCAACTGCGCCTGACCGTCGCGTACACGCTGATCACCGTCGTCGGGCTGAGCTGTCTGTCCTGGCTGGTGATCCGGACCGACGACCGGTCCCGGGAGGCCGCCGAGTACGACGAGATGCGCCGCCGGGCCTCCGTCGCCGCCTCGCTCGTCTACTACGAGGACGACCGCATCCGCCTCGACGGCCTGGCCGACGACGAGGCGACCGCGGGCACGCCCCAGATCCTGGTGCTGGAGGACCGGCCCGGTGGCGGTCCGGCCGTGGTGTTCCGGGGCAGCGCCCAGCAGTTCGACGTGCCGGATGCGGCGCTCGCGCGGGCGGCGCGTTCGGCGATGCGCGGCGAGGAGACGGTGCGGGAGGAGGCGCACGACCGCAAGGGCGGGGCCGTCCGGCTGCTGGCCGTGCCCTTCTACCACGACGCGACCGACGAGGTGGCGGGCGCGGCCGTCGCGGTCGGGGACCCGGCCTACGGGTCGGCCGAGCACCGCAGCCTGGTCCTCTCCCTCGTCGTCGGGTGCGCCGTCCTCACGGCCCTTGCCGCGCTCACCGGCCATGTGCTCTCCGGGCGGTCCATGCGGCCGGCCTGGCAGGCGCTGGAGCAGCAGGAGCGGCTGCTGGCCGACGCGGCGCACGAGCTGCGGACCCCGGTGGCGGTGATGCGCGGCTCGGTGGAGATGGCCGAGCAGGGTTCGGGCGAGCCGGCGGACCATCTGCCGAGGATCCGCCGGGCTGCGGACCGGATGGGGCATGTGGTGGAGAACCTGCTGACCCGGGGGCGGTTGGAGGCCGCCGTGGAGTCGGTACGGGCCGAGCCGCTGCGGCTGGACCAGCTCGTGGAGGAGGTGTGCGCCGAACTGCCGGAGGGCGGGCACCGGCTGGAGCTGCGGCTGGAGGAGTCGGTGGTGGAGGCCGACGCGGCACTGGTGCGGGTGGCGGTGCGGAACCTGCTGGAGAACGCCGTACGCCACGGTCGTACGCCTGGAGAGGCAGGCGGAGAGCCGAGTGGGGAGCCCGGGGAGCGGGGCGGGGAGCCGGGCGGGGCCGAGTTGCTCGTGGCCGTGCGTGGGCCGGAGGTCTCGGTCGCCGACCGGGGGCCTGGGGTGGAGCCCGGGCGGCTGCCGGAGCTGATGGAGCGCTTCCGTTCGCCGGGCGGCGGTACGGGCATCGGGCTCTCGCTGGTGCACCGGGTGGCCCTCGCCCACCGGGGCGGCCTGACCGTGCACGCCCGGACCGGCGGCGGCGCGGAGTTCGTGCTGCGGCTCGCGCCCGCCCGGTCGCGGCGGAGGCGGGCAGGCAGAGGTCCGGAGAACTGACGCTCACGATTCGCTCATGATCGGCCGTCCATGATGCTGGGGCAGGTACGAAGACCACGCACAGGAGCCCCCATGCCCCAGCACTCCGCCACCCCGTTCCTCCGTCGCCGCTCCACCCTCGCGGCCCTGGCCGGCGGGGTCGCCGTGACGGCCGGCGCCGGGGTCCTGCTGTCCGGCGCCTTCGCGGCCGAACCCGCGCCCAAGGTCGTACTCCCCCAGGCCAACGCCACGTTCGACTACCAGATCGGCGGGGCCTACACCCCTCCCACCGGGGTCAAGGCGCTCTCGCGCGACCGGGGCGCCAAGCCCGTACGCGGTCTGTACAACGTCTGTTACGTCAACGCCTTCCAGACCCAGCCGGACGCGATGGACTGGTGGCAGAAGCAGAACCCGGACCTGCTGCTGCGCGACGGCAGCGGCAGGCCGGTCAACGACGAGGCCTGGGGCGAGGCGCTTCTCGACACCTCGACCGCCGCCAAGCGGACCCGGCTCGCGAAGATCGTCGGCGGCTGGATCGACGGCTGCGCGAAGTCCGGGTTCCAGGCGGTGGAGCCGGACAACCTCGACTCGTACGAGCGCTCCGGGGGCAGGCTCACGCGGGCGCACAACGCCGCGTTCGCCAAGCTGCTGGCCACGCGGGCGCACGCGGCGGGGCTGGCGATCGGCCAGAAGAACACCACCGACCTGCTGGACCGGCGCGAGAACATCGGCTTCGACTTCGCGGTCGCCGAGGAGTGCGGCCGCTACGGCGAGTGCGCCGACTACGCCGCCGCGTACGGCAACAGGGTCTTCGTCATCGAGTACACGGCCCGCGACTTCACCAAGGCCTGTTCCGCCGTGGGCTCGAAGCTCTCGGTGGTCCACCGGGACCTCGACGTGCGGCCGGCGGGGCGGAAGGGGTACGTCTTCCGCACCTGCTGATCCGCCCCGGCACCCGTCACCCGGGGGGCGAGGGTGACCGGCGGGAGCTGAGGGTGAAGAGGGCGCCGTGGGGGTCGCCGATCATCGTCTCGGGTCCGTCGTCCGGGGAGACGGTCGGCGGGGAGACCTCGCCGCCCGCCGCCCGTGCGGCCTCGGTGGCCGCCGTCAGGTCCTCGACCTGGAAGCGGACGTGCCACTGGGGGCGCAGCCGGGGGTCGGGGGACGCCCCGTCGCCACCGCCGCGCAGGGTGGCCACGGTGTGGCCGCCCTGGCGGACGACCACGGTGTCCTGCTGGTACACATAGCCGACCTCGCAGCCGCCGGGGTCGTGGGGGTCCCAGCCGAAGACCTCGGAGTAGAAGATCGCGGCGTCGAAGGCGTGGCTCGTGCGCAGTTCGAGGGAGGCGGGTGCGCTGCCCCGGCCGATGGACCAGGGCGGGGTGCGGCCCTCCCAGAAGCCGAACCCGGCTCCTTCGCGGTCGGCGGCGAGCGCTCCTCTGCCGGGGCCGAGCCGGAGCGGGCCGACGGCGATGGTGCCGCCGCGTTCCCGTACGCGGGCGGCGGTGGCGTCCACATCGGCGACGGCGAAGTACGGGGTCCAGGTGGTGGCGGTGGGCAGGCCGGGGCTGATCCGGCCGATCCCGGCGACGGGCAGGCCGTCGGCGTGGGCGACGGTGAAGCCCTCGCCCAGGGTCCCGGAGCGGAAGGTCCATCCGAGGACGGCCGTGTAGAAGTCCTGTGCGGCGCGCAGGTCCCGGGTCATGAGACTGACCCAGCAGGGAACGCCGTGCACAGGGCTGGTCCGCTCTGCCTCCGTCATCGCCGATCCGTCTCCTCGCCGGAACAACATGCCCTACATACCTACGCCGCCCGGGTTGGCGGCGCCACCCGGGCGCGGGCCCCCGACCGCCGTGGCTTTCACCGTACGGCGAGCTCCGCCGCCGGTTCGCCCAGGTGCCGGGCGGCCGTGCGCCAGGCGGTGGTGACGGCTTCGCGGGCGATGGCGGTCGCGGCCTCGACGCCCGGGGGCAGGTGCAGCGGCGAACCGAGGTGGACGTGGAGGCGGGGGCGGCGGGCCGGGGTGGTGAGGAACCCGGCGATCTGCTTGGCGCCCGACCCGGAGGTCACCCGGCGTGCGCCGGCCTGCCCGAGGGGGACGACGGGCGCGCCCGACACGTGGGCCAGGCGGGCGAGGCCGCTGCGGAAGTTCTCCGGCGGCGCCTCGGCGGCGTCCCTGCGCAGCGGCAGCCGGCCCTCCCCGTAGATGAGGACGTGGCGCCCCGCCCCGAGCGCGGCGGCGGCCGTGCCGAGGGCGCCGGCCGCCCGGTGGGTGTTGCGGTGTACGGGGACGTGACCGCCGCGCTCCAGGAGCCGGCCGAGGACCGGGATGCGCCAGAGCCCGGCGGTGGCCAGGACGACCGGTTCGACGTCGAGGCGCAGCAGCGCGGCGAGGACGACGCCGGGGTCGGCGAGGGAGGTGTGGTTGGCGACGATGATGGAGCCGGGCGCCGGGGCGCTGCCGTGGTCGGAGGTGACCGTGAGGCGGCCGAGGCAGGGGATGACGGCGGCTGCGACGTTGCTGAGCACGGTTCTCCTGTGGTCCTGGTCGGTGAGGTGACCTTCGCGGTCGCGTTCATCGTCGCGGCGGCGCGGGCCTCGGACCTGAGTCCGGATACTCAGCCGGGGGTGGGTGTGGTGCTCGGCCGTCCGCCGTGCCCTCCCTTGTCCGGCGGAAAAACGCGCGCAGGGCGTACAGCCCCGGCGGCAGACTGCGGGTGACGCCTCCCCGCCCCGGTCCGGAGCCGTTCCCCGAGGAGTTGCCCGTATGAACCCCGCCCCCTCCCCCGCCTTCGATGTCCCCGACGCGCTGGTCGCGTCGTACGGTGCGCCCGGTGGCGCCCCGGGCCGGGCGTGGGTGGCCGCACTGCCCCGGCTGGCCACGGATCTCCTGGGCCGCTGGGAGCTTTGGAGGGACGGGCCGGTCGCCCATGGCATGGCCGGGCTGGTGCTGCCGGTGGTCCGCGCGGACGGCACCCGCGCCGTACTCAAGCTCCAGCCTCCGAGTGAGGGGAACTCCGCGGAGGCTCGCCGACATCGCCGCCGCGATGGTGGCGCGGGCGCCCGAGGCGCTGGTGCTGCTGCGTGATCCGGTGGAGCGGGAACTCGTACGCACGTGTGCGGCCGTCGTGGCCGAGCCGGCCGGCGAGGCGGGTGACCGGCTGCTCCACTGGGATCTGCACGACGGCAACGTCCTGGCCGGTGAGCGCGAGCCGTGGCCGGCGATCGATCCCGAGCCACTGGCCGGGGACCCGGGGTTCGAGCTGTGGCCCGCCCTGGACATCCGCCGGGAGAAGGTGGTGGCGGGCGGGGTGACGGGCCCGGTCCTGTACCGGTTCGACCAGCTCACGGAGGCGCTCGGCCTGGACCGGCGGCGGGCCGCGGGCTGGACGCTCGGCCGGGTGCTGGAGAACGCCCTCTGGGACATCGAGGACGGGAAGGCCGCGCTGGAGCCCTCCCAGGTCGCTCTCGCCACGACCCTGTTGGAACACCGGTCCGGATGATCCGGCGCGGGGTGCGGTCGCGGCGGCCCGCATCCCGGCCCCGGACGCCGTCGCGGTGTCCGGGGCCGGGTTCTTCGTACGGGGGTCAGACCGCCAGCCACACCGCCGTGTCCTTCGGCAGCCGGCCGTCCTCGTCCAGGGGGTTGCTGGCCAGGAGTACGCCGGTGTGCGCCGGGAGTTCGGCGGGGGTGTCGGCCAGGTTGACCACGCAGATGAGGGTGGCGCCGCGGGCGAACGTCAGGACGTCCCGCTCCTCGCTCAGCCAGCGCAGCTGACCGGTGTGCAGCTCGGGCAGGGCGCGCCGCTGGCGTAGCGCCTCGCGGTAGAGGGTCAGCATGGAGGCGGGGTCGGTGGCCTGGAGGTCGGCGGCGCGGGACGACCAGTCGGCCGGGAGCGGCAGCCAGGGTTCCACCGTCGAACCGAAGCCCGCGTACGGTTCGTCCGCCGCCCAGGGCAGCGGGGTGCGGCAGCCGTCGCGGCCGGGTGCCCGGCCCTGGGAGCGGAAGTACATCGGGTCCTGGATGCGGTCCAGCGGTACGTCGGCCTCCGGCAGGCCCAGCTCCTCGCCCTGGTAGAGGTAGACGGAGCCGGGTAGGGCGAGGGAGAGCAGGGCGGCGGCGCGGGCGCGGCGGGTGCCGAGTTCGGGGTCGCTGGGGACGCCGAACGCCTTGCTGGTGAAGGCGAAGCTGGTGTCCTCGCGGCCGTAGCGGGTGACGGTGCGGGTGATGTCGTGGTTGCAGAGGACCCAGGTGGCGGGGGCGCCGACCGGGGCGTGTTCGGCGAGGGTCTCGTCGATGGACCGGCGCAGCCGCTCGCCGTCCCAGGGGCAGCTGAGGAAGTTGAAGTTGAAGGCGGTGTGCAGTTCGTCGGGGCGCAGGTAGCGGGCGAAGCGTTCGGAGTCGGGGAGCCAGACCTCGCCGACGAAGATGCCGCCGAACTCGTCGGCGATGGCCCGCCAGCTCCGATAGATGTCGTGGAGCTCGTCCCGGTCGACGTACGGGTGGGGCCCCGGGTGTCCGGCGACGTCCGGCAGGGCGGGGTCCTTGGCGACGAGGGCGGCGGAGTCGATGCGGACCCCGGCGACGCCCCGTTCGAACCAGAAGCGCAGGACGTCCTCGTGCTCCTGGCGTACGGCGGGGTGGGCCCAGTTGAGGTCGGGCTGTTCGGTGGCGAAGAGGTGGAGGTACCACTCGCCGTCCGCGACCCGGGTCCAGGGCACTCCCCCGAACTCGCTCTCCCAGTCGTTGGGCGGCAGTTCACCGTGCTCGCCGCGGCCGGGGCGGAAGTGGAAGAGTTCCCGCTCCGGGCTGCCGGGGCCCGCCGCCAACGCGGCCTGGAACCAGACGTGCTGGTCGGAGACGTGGTTGGGCACGATGTCGATGATGGTGCGGATACCCGCCTGCCGGGCCTCGGCGATGAGCTTCTCGGCCTCGGCGAGCGTGCCGAAGGCCGGGTCGATGACCCGGTAGTCCGCGACGTCGTAGCCGCCGTCCGCCATCGGCGAGAGGTACCAGGGCGTGAACCACAGTGCGTCGACGCCGAGTTCGGCCAGGTAGGGCAGCCGGGACCGCACGCCCGTCAGATCGCCGGTGCCGTCGCCGTCGCCGTCGGCGAAGCTGCGGACGTAGACCTGGTAAATGACGGCCGAGCGCCACCAGTCGTCGGCGGCAAGCTGGCTGCCTTCCATAAGGCGGGTTCCTTTCGGACGGGCGCGGTCGCCGGCGGGGTGTGCCGGTCCGCGCAACAAGGAGGAGCTGGAGGTTCTGGCGCCGCCGCCCCGGAGCGGGGCGGGAAGGCCGGAAGCGGCGGCGGGTCCGGGGTGGGCGGCGTGTGCGGTCAGCCCTTGGTGCTGCCCGCGCTGATCCCGGCGATGATGTGCCGCTGGAAGACCAGGAACATCAGGACCATCGGGATGCTCGCGATGACCATGGCGCCGATCAGCACGGTCAGGGGCACGTTCTGGGAGAGCTGGACCAGGGCGACGCTGATCGGCTGTTTGTCGGTGTCGGAGAAGACCATCAGGGGCCAGAGGAAGTCCTGCCACACGGCGACGAGCGCGAAGATCGAGACGACACCGAGCACCGGGCGGGACAGGGGCAGCACGATGGACCGGAGCGTACGGAGCTTGCCCGCGCCGTCGATCTCGGCGGCTTCCAGGACGTCGCGCGGGATCTGGTCGAAGAACCGTTTGAGCAGGTAGAGGTTGAAGGCGTTGGCGACGGCCGGCAGCCAGATGGCCAGCGGGTCGTTGAGCAGGTTGACGTGGATCAGCGGCATGTCCGCGATGGTCAGGTACTTCGGTACGACGAGGGCCTGGACCGGGACCATCAGGGTGGCGAGGATGCCGCCGAGGATCACCTTGCCGAAGGCGGGCTTGAGCTTGGACAGGGCGTAGGCGGCGGCCGTGCAGAAGACGATCTGGAGCACCCACGCCCCCGTCGCCTGGACCACCGTGTTCCACAGGTGGGTCGGCAGCCGCATCAGGTCCCAGGCGTCGGTGTAGCCGGTCAGCTGCCACTGCTCGGGTACGAGGGTGGGCGGGGTGCGCACCACTTCCTCGGGCGGTTTCATCGCGCCCGTGACCATCCAGTAGACGGGGAAGAGGAACGCGAAGGCGAAGAGGACGACGACGAGGGCGAACACCGACCAGTACGTGACCTTGCCGCGCCGCCCGGCGAGCGCGAGCGGGGAGACGATGGTGCGTACGGACCGCTCGGCGGGGGCGTCCGCCGGCCGCTTCGTGAGGGCGGCGGGCTGCTGTACCGGGGGCGGAGCTGTCTGGGTCATGGTGGGCGGCCGCTCCTCTCAGTCGGTGCGGGTGAGTCGCAGATACAGGGCGGAGAAGGCGCTGAGCACCAGCAGGAGCATCACGCTGAGGGCGGACGCGCCGCCGAAGTCGTTGTAGAGGAAGGCGTACTTGTAGATCAGGTAGAGCACGGTGACGGTGGAGTTCTCCGGTCCGCCCCCGGTGATGACGAAGGGTTCGGTGAACACCTGCATCGTCGCGATGACCTGGAGCAGCATCAGCATGAGGATGATGAAACGGGTCTGCGGGATGGTGACGTGCCGGATGCGCTGCCGGACGGAGGCCCCGTCCAGCTCGGCCGCCTCGTACAGCTCGCCGGGGATGCCCTGGAGCGCGGCGAGGTAGATGAGGACGGTGCCGCCCATGTTGGCCCAGGTGGCGACGATGACGAGGGAGACGAGGGCGGTGTCGGCGCCGTTGGTCCAGTTCGACGTCGGCAGGTGGAGGAAGCCGAGCACCTCGTTGGCCAGGCCCGCGCCCGGATCGTAGAACCACTTCCACAGCAGGGCGCTGACCACCGGCGGGATCATCACCGGCAGGTAGACCACGACCCGGAAGAACGCCTTGGCGTGCCGGAGTTCGTTGAGGACCAGGGCCATGACGAACGGGATCGCGAAGCCGATGACCAGGGCCAGCACGGTGAAGGTGAGCGTGTTGCGCCAGGCCGCCGTGAACTCCGGGTCCTGGAAGACCCGGGTGAAGTTGGCCGTGCCCACCCACTGCGGGTCGGAGCCGGGCGTGTACTTCTGGAACGCGATGATCACCGACCGGATGGCCGGGTACCAGGAGAAGAGGATGAAGCAGAGCAGACCGCCGGTCAGGAACGCGTAGGCGGTGGCCTGGTCGGCGATCCTCCGGCGGAGCGGGCCCAGCGGCCCGCGGCCCGCCGGGCGGGCGCCCCCCGAGGGGGGCTCCGTGCCGGCGGGCCGCGTCACCGCGGGTGGAGCGGGCTGGGACGTGGTCTTCATGGATCAGCCCCGGGTCAGGATTCCGTCGATCTTGGACTGGGCGTCCTTGAGGAGCTGGTCGATGTCGGCGTCCTTCTTGGTGAGGACCGCGGAGACGGCGCCGTCGAGGACGGCGTAGATCTGCTGGCCGTGCTTGGGCTCCAGCTTCATGTCGAGGTTCTGGCCGCCGTCGATGAACGCCTGGTAGTTCTCCACCGGCACGTTGGCGGAGGCCTTCTTCAGCTCCTGGTCCTTGGCGTCGGTGGCGCCGGTGAACAGGCGCGGCTCGGGCAGACCGACCGGGGACTTGTCCTCGGCGGCGCGGGCGTAGTTGTTCATGTAGCCCTGGCCCGGGGTGAGGAAGGTCCACTCCAGCCACTTGAGCCCGGCCTTGATCTGGGCGGGGGTGGCCTTCTTGTTGAACATGTAGCCGTCGCCGCCCATGAGGGTGCCCTGGCCGCCGGGCATCGGGGCGAACGCGAGATCCTCGTACTTCCCGCCGGCCTCCTTGACGATGCGCGGCACGTTGTCGGGGGCGGCGAGGTACATGCCGAGCTTGCCGGAGCCCATCATCTGGAGGGTGTCGTTGATGATGAGGAGCTGCTTGCTGCCCATGGAGTTGTCGCGCCAGCGCATGTCCTTGAGGTTCTGTAGGACGGCCTTGCCCTCGGGGGTGTCGACCGTGGCCTTCTTGCCGTCCTCGCTGACGACCGAGCCGCCCTGGGAGTAGATGTGGGCGGTGAAGTGCCAGCCGCCCTGGTTCTGGGCGCTGTATTCGGCGAATCCGACGGTGCCGTTGCCCAGGCCCGCGATCTTCTTGGCGGCGGCCTGGACCTCGGGCCAGGTCGTCGGCGGCTTGGCCGGGTCGAGGCCGGCCTTGGTGAAGAGCGCCTTGCTGTAGAGCAGGCCCATGGAGTAGTTGGTGCGCGGGACGCCGTAGATCTTCCCGTCGACCGTGTACGCGTCACGCAGGGGCTGGGCTATGTCCTTGTACGTCTTCAGGTCCTTGACGTACTCGGTGATGTCGGCGGCCTGGTTGATGGAGACGACGCGCTCGGTGTCGGTGAAGTACGTGTAGAACACGTCCTCCATCTGACCGCCTGCCAGCTTCGCGTCGAACGTCTTGGGGTCCTGGCACGGGAAGGCGTCGTGCGCGGTGATGTCGATGTCCGGGTTCTGCTTCTCGAACGCCTTGACGTCCTCGTCGAACCGCTGGTGGTCGATCTTCGCACTCGGCTGGGGCCAGCAGTTGACCGTGATGCGCGTCTTGCCGTCCGCGGCGCTCTCGCCCTCGGAGTTGCAGGCGGCCAGGCCGGTGACGGCCAGTGCGGTCGCGACGGCGGCGGTGCAGGTACGACGAAGAACGGAACTTCTCATCGGTGGACCCCTTTAGGGCAGGAGTGCGGGAAGCCCACAGCCCCGAGCTGTGCGGCGGACCACACTCAACCACCGCCGACGAATGTCCGCAAGATGTCACGTTGATTTCGTAAATCATTGACAGCAGGTGCCCGCCGGATACAACAAGAGCCCGCAGAAGTGCGGGCAGGAGGCTGTACACGGAGGGGTGGATCCAGCCATTACGGGCACGTCGACTCCGCAACGCCTGCAAGCGGCGGCAGCCGGGGGCGGGCTGCGGGCAAGACGCGGGAAGCGCGGGGGAGGTGAGAGCCATCGACGGTTCGGGAGCGCTCTCCGCACTGACGTACGGGCCGCTCACCGGGGCGGCGCCGCATCCTTCGCGGTCGGCCGCCGGGTGGCCGCGGTGCACCGGTGCTCGCCGAGCACTCAGCCGGACCGCGGCCCCACCCACTCTCGCCGACGACGGTTCTTCAGTAAGCCGCCGCCTCGGATACGCAAGAATATGGCAATAGTTGCAAGACGTTTATCGCCTCGTGATGGACATGTCCACCCCTCGACGGTCTGCCGTGGGCGGTCCGTCCGGGGTGATCTGTCCCGGGTGGTCTGTCCCGGGTGGTCTTGTCCTGGCGTCGGGCGCCTGTCCTAGCGGTAGGCGGCGGACGACCGTGCGCCGCCGAAGTCGATCGCGCGGTCGGCGTCGCGCAGGACCTCCTCGGCCACGCGGCGTACCTCGGCGAGCACGTCTCCCTGCTCCTCCACGAGGCCGGCGTAGATCGGTGCTTCGATGCTGTCTGCGGAACTCATACGGATTTCCCCGTCAGGTCTGGTGCGAAAAGCCCCGCCGGTCGGCGGAGCGGGGGCGAGTGTACGTGGTGGGCGGCGGAGGCCGCGATTCCCGGTCCGGGGACCGAGACGTGCCCGGACCTGCCGGAACAGCTCCCGGGCCCCGGCCCGGCGGCTCCCGGCAGCGTCTCCCTCACCGTCCGCCGCGGCCCGCGCCGAGGTGGCGCACGGGGAAGCCCGCACGGGCGGCCAGCGCGGTCAGCTCCTCGGCGCGGGCCGCCCGCAGGCCCACCACCGGGTAGCAGTCGGACTCGATGTCGAGGACGGCCAGGGCGGCTCCGGTCTCCCGGTAGTGGCGGCCGCAGGCGTGCAGGAACGCCTCCGTCGGCAGGAGCAGCTCCTGGTCCTCGAGGAGCACCCACGGGTCCACGGAAGGCCGTGACTCCAGGCTGCGGAGCTGGGACCGGATCTCCTGCGCGTCCTCCTTCCAGTCGAACTCCGCGAGCAGCCCGCGGGCGTAGAGGGCGTCTATGAGCGCGATCCAGGCGAGGTTGTCCACCGGCTCGTCGATGCCCCGCTCGTCCAGCCGGTCCCCGAAGGCGCTCACGTAGTCATGCGGGCTGTCGTGGGCCCGCAGCACCTCCTCGGCGACGTCGGGGTGCGCGGGGGCGAGCAGCGAGGCGATCGCGGCGAGGGCCGCGCGGGCGTCGTCGGCGGCACCGTCAGGGGTGTGGGGTTCGGGCATGGAGGTGCTCTCCTTCTGCGGCCATGGCGCCGCCGGGCGGTCGGTCCGGTCGCACAGCGCTCGGCTCAGGCCGGCTCCGCCGTGCTCGGGGCTGTTTCGGGCGTGCTCAGGGCTGTTTCGGGCGCGGGGCGGGTGCTGCCCCCTGGGTGCGCCGTCGTCGGGCGCCGGGGAGGGGCCGGTGCCCCTCGGTCCACTCGTTCACCCAGCCGCAGCCCGAGCAGGCGTAGCGGCCGTCGAGTCCCGCGATCTGGGTGCCGCACCGGGCACATCCGATGAACGTGATCTCCGGGTGCTCCGTCATCGCCGGGTTCCCGTGGCTTCCGGGTCGGCGGCTTCCAGCAGGACGCGGGCGAGCTCGCGCGGCCGGGAGAACATCGGCCAGTGACCGGTCTCCATGGTGACCAGCTCCCACCGCTCGCTCTTGAGGAGCGCGGCCACGTCGGGGCCCGGCTCGGCTCCGTCGAGCAGGCACTTGACGTACGTCGCCGAAAGCTCGCCGAGAGGGCCTCGCAGGACGGCGGGTTCGGTGAGGGTGGCGCCCGGGTGCGGTGTGGCTCCCGCCACGATCAGGGCGGTCTCCTCGTCGCCGAGCTCCTGTCCCGCGCAGTCGGCAGCCGTCAGCACGGGCCAGAACCCGTCGTTCGCGGCGATCGCCGCCTCGACCTGCGCCCGGCCCTCCGGCCAGCCCGACACGAACGACTCGCCGTCGGCCGGAACGCTGGAGTCGACGAAGACCACGCGGGCCAGCCGGTCACCGATCCGCTGTGCCGCCTGGCCGACCGGAATGCCCGCATAGCTGTGGCCGACCAGGACGACATCCCGCAGATCGAGGCCCTCGATGTGGTCGACGATGTCGTCGACGTGGGTCTGCTGTCCGGCCTTCACGCCCTGCTTGTCGGCCAGGCCCGACAGCGTCAGCGGGTGCACCCCGTGCCCGGCTTCACGGAGGTCGGGCAGCACATCGCTCCACGCCCACGAGCCGAGCCAGGCACCTGCCACCAGTACGAAGTTCGTCATGGCAGCAACGTAACGCAGGGGTCTGACAGTGCCCCCTGGCCTCTTGGTCCGCCGGGCCGCGTTCGCTAGGTTCGCGCTACGCGGACACCTTGATCCGCAGGTCGAGATCCTGAGGAGAACACCTGTGCCTTCCTCCACCCCCTCCCCCGCCGTGGGCGTCATGCTGCCCCGCGACCTGCCCACGGAGCTGATCCTGCCGTTCGCGCGCCGGGCCGAGGAGCTGGGGTTCGCATCGGTGTGGGTGGTGGAGGATCTCGGGTTCCGCGGCGGGATCGCCCAGGCGGCCACGGTGCTCGCCTCCACCTCCCGGATCCGGGTGGGCATCGGGCTGCTGCCCGCCGGTGCCCGAAACGTGGCGTTCGCGGCGATGGAGGTCGCCTCCCTGGCCCAGCTCTTCCCCGGCCGGACCGACATCGGCGTGGGGCACGGGATGCCCGGCTGGATGCGGAGCGTGGGCCAGTGGCCCAGGAGCCCGCTCACCTTCCTCCACGAGTACGTCGACGCCCTGCGCGCACTGCTGCGGGGCGAGGGCCCGGAGGTGCGGGGGCGGTACGTGCACCTCGACGGCGTCCGGCTCGAACCCGGAGCGCTGCCCGACGTGGTGCCCGACATCCTGGCGGGTGTCCGGGGCCCCAAGTCCCTCGCGGTCTCCGGCGAGGTGGCGGACGGGACGATCCTCGCCGAGCCCGTCGCCCCCGAGTACGTACGGGCTGCCCTCGGGCAGATCGCGGCGACCCGCCCGCACCGGCTGGTCGCGTACAACATCGGCTCCGTCGGCCCCGATCCCGAGGCGGCCCTCGCCGCGGCGCGGCCCGGTCTGGAGTGGATCGGCGAGCCGGAGTGGCACGCCCACATCGCTCCGCTCCCGTTCGCCGGGGAGCTGGTGGAGCTGCGGGCGGCGTGCGCGACCCGGGAGGAGTTCGTACGCGAGCTGCCCGACGCCTGGGTCGCGCAGCTCGCGGTCACCGGAACGCCGGAGGCGGCCCGCGTCCGGCTGGACGGGCTGGGTGCGGCGGGCGTCTCCGATGCCGTCCTCACCCCGGTCGGGCCGGACCCGCTCGGAGGGTTGGAGTCGCTCGCCTCCGTGCTCTGACCCGACCTTTCATCTGTGTCAACTTCCGATCGAAGAGGAGACATTGTCAGCCGTTTTTGACTGCTTTTCGCTATGAACGGAGGCCGTGGCGCTCGGCGAGGCAGGATGGCCTCCGTGATGGGCAACCTCCCTGTCGTGTCGACCAGCTTCGTCGGTCGCGACAGCGAACTGGACAGCATCGACCGGGCACTTCGGGATCACCGGCTGGTCACTCTCAGCGGGAGCGGCGGCGTCGGCAAGAGCCGCCTGGCCCTGGAGACCGCCGGGCGCGTCCGGGACCGGTACGCGGACGGCGTGTGGTGGGCCGACCTCTCCCATCTCGACGACGACCAGCTGCTCACCACTACGGTCTGCGACGGCGTCGGGCTGCTGGACCACAGCCCTCGCCGGCCGGTGGCCGCGCTCTGCGAATGGCTCTCCGAGCGCCGGCTGCTGCTCGTCCTCGACTGCTGCGAGCGGGTCGTCGACTCCTGCCGTCAGCTCGTCACCGAACTGCTCGCCGCCGCACCGGGGCTGACGGTCCTGACCACGAGCAGGCAACCGCTCGGGGCGGAGGGCGAGCACGCCATGGAGGTGGCCCCGCTCTCGGCGGGCGAGGCCGGTGACGAGGCCGTCCGGCTCTTCCACGACCGCGCCGCCACCGTCGTCCCCGGCCTGACGTTCGACTCTCCCGGCGACAGCGCCGCCGTGGCCGAGATCTGCCGGCGCCTCGAAGGGATACCGCTCGCCGTCGAACTGGCCTGTGCCCAGCTCCGCGAGCGCAGTGCGCAGGAGATCACCGGGCGGCTGGCCTCCCGGCTGGACGCCCTCAGCGATGACACGCTCTGGCCCCGCCGCCACCGCGCCCTGCGCACCACGATCGGCTGGAGCCACGAGCTCTGCGCCCCGCTGGAGCGGCTGTTGTGGGCGCGACTCTCCGTCTTCCGGGGCGTCATCATGGCGGCCGACGCCGAAGCGGTCTGTGCGGGCGGGCCGTTGGGCGCCGAGGCGATCGGCCCCGCGCTGGAGAGCCTGGCCGAGCAGTCCGTGCTCCGGCGGACCGGGGACGGCTACCGGATGCTGGACACGCTGCGCGAGTACGGGGCGATGTGGCTCGCCGAACTGGCGGAGGACACGCTCTTCACCGACCGGCACGCCCGGCACTTCGCGCAGACGGCCGTGCAGGCGCACGCGGGCTGGCTGGGCCCCCGCCAGGTCGAGTGGTACGGCAGGGTCGCCGCCACCCACGCGGATCTCTGCGCGGCCCTGGAGCATCTGCTGGCCGAGGACCCCGAGCGGGCGATGGAGATGGCCGGGTGCGCCGGTCTCTTCTGGAGCTGCTGCGGCCACCTCCACCAGGCCCGGAACTATCTGGAGCGGGTGCTGGCCCTGCCCCTCTCGGCCGGTCCGCACCGCACCCGTGCACTCTGGGCCCTCGGTATCACGCTGACCCTCCAGGGGGACCATGAGGCGGCCCGCCGGGTCGGCAAGGAGTGCGAGGAGGCGGCCCGCCTCGGGCAGGACGCGGAGGGGGCCCTCTCGGCGGCCCACTCCATGAGCTTCACCTATCTGATGATGGGCCGTCCGCAGACCGCGCACCTGGTCAGCGACCATGCCCTGCGCCTCCACCCGGGGGACCCCGCCGACGCCCCCTCCCAGATGCGCTGCCGGGTGATACGCCTCTTCGCCCTGTCCGCGCTCGGCCGCCTGGACGAGGCGTACGAGGAGGCCACCCGGCTCCAGCGGATAAGCCTGCGCTTCGGTGAGCACTGGGCACGGGCGTACGCCGACCACCAGCTGGCCCTGATCCATCTGTTGCAGGGCCGCCCCCGCCACGCCGAGAGCCACGCCCGCGCGATGCTCGCGAGCAAGCACGAGCTCCACGACAGCCTGGGCATCGCCCTCGGCCTCGACCTGCTCGCCGGTGCCATCGCCGCCCAGGGGGACGGGGTCGCGGCGGCCCGCACCTCCGGCACCGGCCACACGTACTGGCGGATCATCGGCCACCCGCACCGGGGCACCCCCGAGCTGGGGGCGATCCGCGAGCAGTGGGAGCTCCAGGCACGGCAGGCGGCCGGGAACACGGCGTACGAACGGGCCTACCGCCGGGCCTCCGCCGATGACGCCGAGCGTGGTCTGGCGCATGCCCTGGAGCGGCAACTCCCCTCCTGACCGGGCGCGGTCCGGCTCACGCCCTGGGGCGACAGCGCCTCTCGTGGCCCGGCCTGGCCCATACCCCGGGGTCGTGACCGGGCGCGTCCGCCGTCACCCGCTCCGGACTTCCGCCCGCCGGAGCCGATCCCCCCGTACAACGATCATCAGCCGCCTCCAGCCCGGCGAGTGGCACTTCCCCGCCCCCGGAGAGACGGGCGGGTGGCGGTGATCGGCCGGATGGTCCACCTCGGGGCAGGCTCCGGCAGGCCGCCCGATGCTGGCTCGCGGCAGCCGGTGGCCAGGGGTGGGTGTCCGGCGGGGGCGCAACAAGGCCGGGCCCGCCCTCTTCGCGTACCGGACGCGGTGCGGAACCGTGTACGGCCACACCGGCAACTTCCCCGGCTACACCCAGCTGGCGGCCGCCACCAAGGACGGCAGGCGGTCGCTGACCGTCTCGCTCACCTCACAGGTCAACAGCATGACGCACCCCCGGCTGCTGGCCACCCTCCGCACTCTCCAGGAGGACTTCGTCTGCCGGCTGCTGGAACGGCAAGAGCCGCACACGGCATAGGGAGAAGGGGTACGCCGACTGCCCGGCGTACCCCTTCTCACGTATCGGTGACCCGTCCGGAGACGGTCAGTCGTTGTCGGTCTCCTCGCGGACGATGGTGTCGTTCTTGGCGTCCACGTCGAACGTGGTCTTCTTCCAGTCGGAGCCGACCACGTCGACCGACCAGATCACGCCGTTGCCGTCGTTGTCGTCCAGGCCGACGGAGGTGACGGTCCCCTTCTTCTTCTCGGTGGCGACCTTCGCCGCCTGCTCGGGCGTCTGCGTGGCCTGGGAGAGCCACTCGGCCGTCTGCTTCTTGTCCTCGTCGTCCTGGTCCGCGTCGACGCGGGCCTCGATCACCTTGCCGTCGACCGCGTTGATCCGGACGGTGTGGACCGTGCCGTCCTTCTCGGCGACCTCCGCGACCCAGACGGGGCCGTCGGCCCCGGGGCTCGCGCTCGGCGAACCGGTCGCGGTGGGGCTGCCGGTCGGGCTGGGGCTGCCCGTCGGACTGCCGGCCGGGCTGGGGCTCGCGTCGCGGTCGTCGTCGTCCACACCCTCCAGGTCCAGATCGACGAGCTTGCCGCCGGCCACTTCACCGACCGCGGTCGTCGCGGCGTCGTCGAAGGTGACCTTGGTGGCGTCCAGCACGGTCTTGCGTTCCTGCTGGTCCTCGGTCAGCTCCGCGGAGGGCGACGGGGACGCCGTCGTCTTCTGCGGGAGGACCTTCGCGGCTTCGGTGGCCGCGGACGTCGCACTGTCCGAGCTCTGACCACATGCCGTCAGCAGGAGAGCGGCGGCCGCCACGCAGGCGGCGGCGCCGGTCATCTTGAGGTTGCGGGAGCGTAGGGAAAGACGGTTGTTTCGTCGGGGCTCAAGTCTCATGTACGCATGCCTAACCCTCCCGGCGACCAGTCATGTTGTCCTACCGCTCGGAGTCACCCGATCGACCGGACACCTCCGCCCGTTGGCGGTCGCACACCCTCCTCTCCACCGCTCCCCAAGCGGGGTGCACCCGGGTGCGAAACAATGGGGGCGGGGCCGGATGCCGTCATGGCCCCGCCGGGAGGCCGTCATGGAGCACACGGAGCGTTACGAACTCATCTTCCAGATGTCCGGCGCCGAGGACGACGTGGTCGCCGTCCGGCTGACCGACCGGACCGGGGCGGGCGGATCTCCGGTGTACGAGGACGAGACCGGGATCGTCCGCGCCGAGATCAGCGACAGGGGCGAGGTAAGGATGCTCGCCAGTGGAGGCCACCAGGTCCCCGGCACCCCGCTGCTCGCCCGGCCGCTCGGCGAGGGTGCCACCGGGAAGCGCTGAGCGGGCGGACCGGCGGGGCGTACCGATGGACGACGGTACGCCCCGCCGACGTATGCGCCCAGGATCCCGCGCCCCCTTCCTGCCCCACGCCCACTCATGCCCACTTGTCGCCCGAATGTGTTTACTTTCCAGAACCCCGGACGTAACCTGAGCGCGAAACCACAGACTCGGGCATGAAACGGATACGAAACCACATGTACGCACCGGAGCGTCAGCAGGAGATCCTCCGCCTCGCCCAGGAGAGCGGCCGGGTCGACGTGCTCTCCCTGGCCGAGGAGTTCCAGGTGACGGCCGAGACCGTCCGGCGGGATCTCAAGGCGCTGGACCGGGCCGGACTGCTGCGCCGGGTGCACGGCGGTGCCATTCCGGTCGGGCGGCTGGACTTCGAGCCGGACCTCGCCGAGCGGGACGCCGTGGCCGCCGACGAGAAGGACCGCATCGCACAGGCGGCGCTCGCCGAGGTGCCTGCGGACGGCAACGTGATCATCGACGCCGGGACCACGACGGCCCGGCTCGCCGCGGCCCTCCCCATCGACTCGGCGCTGACCGTGGTGACCCACGCGCTGCCGGTCGCCGCCCGCCTCGCCGACCACCCGGGCATCGCCCTGTACCTGGTCGGCGGCCGGGTCCGGCACCGTACGCGGGCGGCGGTCGACGCCTGGGCGCTCGGCTCGTACGGCGAGATCAGCGCCGACGTCGTCTTCCTCGCCACCAACGGCTTCTCGCCCGACAGCGGCCTGACCACCCCCGACCTCGCCGAGGCGGCCGTGAAGCGGGCGGTGGTCAAGGCCGCCCGCCGGGTCGTCCTGCTCGCCGACTCGGGCAAGTTCGGCCAGCAGCACTTCGCCCGCTTCGGCGACCTCGCCGATGTGGACCTCCTCATCACCGACACGGGCCTGAGCCCCGACGACGCCCGCTCCATCGAGAGCCGGGGCACGGAAGTGGTACGCGCATGATCCTCACCGTCACCCCCAACCCCAGCCTGGACCGGACCTACGAGCTGCCGGACCTGGTCCGGGGCACCGTCCTGCGCGCCACGGCCGACCGTGTCGACCCGGGCGGCAAGGGCGTCAACGTCTCCCGCGCGGTCGCGGCGGCCGGCCACCGCACGGTCGCCGTCGCCCCGATGGGCGGGCCGGAGGGCGCGCTGCTCGCCCGTCTGCTCGGCGAGCACGGCATCGAGGCCGCCGGGGTGCCGGTCACCGGCAGCACCCGGATCAACGTCACGCTCGTCGAACCCGACGGCACCCTCACCAAGGTCAACGCGACCGGGCCCGAGCTCAGCGCCGCCGAGGCGGAGGACGTCCTGGAGGCGGTACGGACCCGTTCCGCGGCCGCCGACTGGATCGCGTGCTGCGGAAGCCTGCCGCGCGGGCTGCCGCCGCAGTGGTACGCCGAGCTGGTCGCGCGGAGCCACCGGGCCGGAGCGCGGATCGCGCTGGACACCTCCGGTGCGGCGCTCACGGCCGCACTGCGGGAGGGGCCCGATGTGATCAAGCCGAACGCCCAGGAGCTGGCCGAGGCCGTCGGGCGTCCGCTCGCCACGGTGGGCGACGCGCTGAAGGCCGCCGAGGAGCTGCGCGAGCGCGGCGCCCGGGCGGTGCTGGCGAGCCTGGGGGCCGACGGGCAGCTGCTGGTGGAGGAGGGCGGGGCGTACTTCGCGACCGCCCGCGTGACGACCGTACGCAGCAATGTCGGCGCCGGGGACGCCTCGCTCGCCGGGTTCCTGACGGCGGGCGGTCAGGGGCCGCAGGCGCTCGCCTCGGCCGTCGCCCACGGTGCGGCGGCGGTGCAGCTGGCGGGGAGCCTCATGCCCACCCCGGCCGACCTCGACCTGTCGGCGGTCACGTCGAGTGCCGTCGTACCCCTGGACCGTCCGCTGACGGAGCCCGCCCCATGACCGCCGCACTCCCCCACGAGCCCACTGCCTTCCCATCCCTCCGCGCCGCCGCACGGCGGTCCCCGAGCAAGGAGCACCGCGATGAGTGAGCTGATCACCGCGGAACTGGTCGACCTCGATCTGTCCGCCGCAACGAAGGACGCCGCCGCGAGGTCGCTCGCCGAGCGGATGGTGGCCGCGCACCGCGTCACCGACCTCGACGGCTTCCTGGCCGATGTCGCCGCCCGCGAGGCGCAGATGCCGACGGGCCTCGACGGCGGGATCGGCATCCCGCACTGCCGGAGCGAGCACGTCAGCGCCCCGACACTGGCCTTCGGGCGCAGTGCCCAGGGCATCGATTTCGGTGCGGCCGACGGTCCGGCGGACCTCATCTTCCTCATCGCCGCGCCCGCCGGGGCGGACGACGACCACCTGACGATCCTGTCGGGGCTGGCCCGCAGGCTGATGGACCCGGAGTTCACCGCCGCCCTGCGGGCCGGGACCGACCCGGGCGCGGTCGCCGCGCTGATCCGGGGCGAGGAGCCGGCTCCGGAGGCCGCACGGACGGACGCCGGGCCGGAGCCCGAAACCGCGGCGCCGATACAGGCAGCCGAGGCGACCGAGGACGCCCCCTTCCGGATCGTCGCCGTCACCTCCTGCCCCACCGGTATCGCGCACACCTACATGGCCGCCGAGTCCCTCACCGCCGCCGGCCGGGCCGAGGGTGTCGAGGTGACGGTGGAGACGCAGGGGTCGGCCGGGTTCAGCAAGCTGGACCCCGCCGTCATCGCCGCAGCCGACGCGGTCATCTGGGCGCACGACGTCGAGGTGCGGGAGAAGGGCCGCTTCCGGGGCAAGCCGCTCGTGGATGTCGGGGTGAAGGCGGGCATCAACCGGCCCGCCGAGCTGATCGCCGAGGCCCGCCGCAAGGCGGAGCGCGGTGAGATCGCCGCCGCAGGGCAGGGCGGGGACGGTCCGGAGGCCGGTGCGGAGAGCGGATCCGGCGCGGACAGTGCGCACTTCGGGGTCCGGTTGCGTACGTATCTGATGTCCGGCGTGAGCTACATGGTGCCGTTCGTCGCGGCGGGCGGTCTGCTGATCGCCCTGTCGTTCGCCATCGGCGGCTACGAGATCGCGGACGCCAAGTCGGTCGCCGACCACTTCGTGTGGGGGCAGATGGACAGCTGGGCCGCGCTGCTCAACCAGATCGGTTCGGCCGCCTTCGGCTTCCTGGTGCCGGTGCTGGCCGGGTACATCGCGTACGGGATGGCGGACCGTCCCGCGCTGGTGCCCGGCTTCGTCGGCGGTGCGATCGCGCTCACCGTGGACGCCGGGTTCCTCGGCGGTCTGGTCGCCGGTCTGCTGGCCGGTGCGGTGGTGATGGCCATCCAGCGGGTCCCGGTCCATGCGACGTTGCGCGGGATCATGCCGGTGCTGGTGATCCCGCTGATCGCGTCGGCGGTGGTCGGGTTCCTGATGTTCATCGTCGTCGGCAAGCCGATCGCCGCTCTGCAGAGCGCCCTCACGGACTGGCTCAACGGTCTCTCCGGCTCCAACGCGGTCATCCTCGGCGTCGTCCTCGGTCTGATGATGTGCTTCGACATGGGCGGTCCGCTGAACAAGGTGGCGTACGCCTTCGCGGTCGGCGGTCTCGCCGATCCGACCGACGGCAGCCTCAAGGTGATGGCGGCGGTCATGGCGGCCGGTATGGTCCCGCCGCTGGCGATGGCGCTGGCCACCACCGTACGGAAGAAGCTGTTCACCAAGACGGAGCGGGAGAACGGGCGGGCGGCCTGGGTGCTGGGCGCCTCGTTCATCACCGAGGGCGCGATTCCGTTCGCCGCCGCCGACCCGCTGCGGGTGATCCCTTCGGTGATGGCGGGCGGTGCGGTCACCGGTGCGCTGTCGATGGCCTTCGGGTGCACGCTGCGCGCTCCGCACGGCGGCATCTTCGTCGTCCCGCTGATCGGTGAACCGTTCCTGTACCTGCTGGCGATCGCCGCGGGCACCTTCGTGGCGACCGCGCTGGTCGTGCTGCTCAAGGGCGCCCGCCGGACGGCCGCGGTGCCGGGCGGAGAGGCGGAGACCGTGGCCGCCGACTCCCGGGTGGGTGCGACCGCCTGAGCTCGTCACGCTCGCGGAATGGGGCACAAGATCTCTGATCTTGTGCCCCATTCCGTGCTCCCGGCCCGCTTCCCGTCGCTAGATTCGACGGCATGACCGAGAGCTGGGACGCGGCCGACCGGGCCGTACTGACACTGCCCTCCGGGCGCCTGATCCGCGGTCGGGGTCTGCGCAACCCCCTGCCCGAAGGCCCCGAGCCGGAGTTCGCCGTGTATCTGCTGGGGCGTACGCCTCCGCCGGTCGGCTGGGAGTCGCGGTGGCTGCGGTGGCCGGACTTCCGGCTTCCGGCCGACCCGCGGGAGGCCCGGGAGCTGCTGGAGGAGGTGTGGCGGCGGGCCCCCGGCGAGCGGGTGGAGGTCGCCTGCGGGGGCGGGATCGGGCGGACCGGGACGGCGCTGGCCTGCCTGGCCGTGCTGGACGGGGTGCCGGCCGGGGAAGCGGTGGCGTTCGTCCGCCGGGGGTACCACCCTCGGGCGGTGGAGACCCCGTGGCAGCGGCGCTACGTACGCAGGTTCGGCCGGGCCGGATAGCCCCGGGCGGGACCCCGCCGTCAGGGCGTGGCGAAGGTGGCGGGGACAGGCAGGGTGTCCCAGCGTCCGGCCGGCCAGGCGACGACGACGGCGCGGCCGACGACCTCGTTCACCGGGACCATGCCCTTGTTGCGGTCGTCGCTGTGGTAGCGGGAGTCCGCCGACGCCTGGCGGTGGTCGCCCATCACCCAGAGCTTGCCCTGCGGGACGGTGACCTTGAAGGTGCCCTTGTCGTCGTTGCTGCACGGGGTGTTGCCGGGGAACACATAAGGCTCGTCCAGGGCCTTGCCGTTGACCTTCACCGGTCCGTCGCCCGCGCACTCCACGGTGTCGCCGCCGACGCCGATCACCCGCTTGATGAGGTCCTTCTCCTCGGCCGAGGGCATCACGCCGATGAAACTCAGCACCTTCTGCACGGTGTTGGGCGGGTCGACGGCCACGCCGTCCAGCCAGCCGTCCGGGTCGTGGAAGACGATCACCTCGCCCCGCTCCGGCTCGGATCCGAACCAGGGGGTCAGCTTGTCGACGAGGACCCGGTCGCCCTTCTGGAGGGTGTTCTGCATGGACTCCGACGGGATGGAGAAGGCCTGGACGAGGAAGGTCTTGATGAGCAGGGCCAGGACCAGGGCGATCCCGATGAGGAGCGGCAGCTCCACCCAGAACGGCCGGTTCCTTCTCGTCCCCGCCCGCCGTGCACCCGCACGCACCATTACGCCGCTCCTCGCCCCGTGTCCCGCGCACCCGCCCCGGTGGGGAACGGATCTTGTCGGGTCACTCTATGGGGCGCGGCGGATGCGGCGGGTCGCGGCTCCGGACGCGGGCGTCAGGTGGCGGGGGCGGGCGGTGGGGCGGGGGCGGTGCCGTCCGGCGGGATGGTGGCCCCGGCACCGGCGCGCACCGCTTCGACCACGCTCTGGTGGAAGGCCCGGCTCTCCTCCTCGGAGGCGCACGGCACGGGGCTGCCCGCCAGGGTGAACCAGTCCGACGAACCGCTGTACTGCACGGCGACCGACGCCTGGCCCTCGGACCACGTCGTATGCACCGTGAGGTCTCCGCTCAGGATGCCGGCTTCTTCGGTGCGGACTCCGCCTGTTCCCGCGAAGACACCGCTGGTCGTCCACGATGCCCAGCTCATGACGTGTCGCCTTTCGGACGATGACAAGCCTCTGCGGCGGACTGCTTCCGAGTATGGCACCGCTGTTGGGAGGGTGCACGGGGTGCGGAGGCGGTTCCTCCGCGGGCCGGTCTCACGCGCGTTCCCGTACGCCCCGGACGAATGCGGCCTGGCCCGCGTGCTGGAGGTCTTCGGCGATGACGCTGATCAGCCGGACACCCAGGGTGACCGGGGGCGACCAGTCCTCGTCGACGATGCGGTCGAGGCCCCGGCCGTCCAGTCCCCGGACGAAGTCGAGGGTCTGTTCGTGGACGGCGTCGTAGTAGCCGAGGAGCAGGTCGGCGGAGTCGACGCGGACGGCGGCGACCTCGTCGCTGCTGTGCCCGAAGCCGGTCGCCTCCTCGTCGAACGGGAGCCCGAAGCGGTCGGCCCAGCCCTTGGTGAGCCAGACCTGGCCGGTGCCCGCGGCGTCGGCGATGTGGTCGTCCTGGACCCGGGTGAGGTGCCAGATCAGCCAGGAGATCGAGTTCGCCCCGTCGTCGATCCGGGCGTTGAGGTCGTCGGCCGAGAGCCCTTCGGCCGCCGCGTGGACCGCTTCCCTGACCCGGTCGAACGCCTCGGCCAGCATGTTCGCACTGTTCATCCGTTCACCTTGGCCTCCGGGCCCGCGCGAACGGCGCTCCGACACACCGCCCGCGCCGACCCCGCCCAGCCCTACCGCAGGCCGTCCAGCCACTGGGTCAGCAGCCGGCTCACCTCGTCGGGGCGCTCCTGCTGGATCCAGTGGCCGCAGCCGTCGAGGATGTGCGCGGCGGAGAGGCCGGGGAGGGTGGCCGGGTAGGCGTCGATGGCGTCGGCCATCCAGGTGGTGGAGGCGTCGAGGGCGCCGCCGATGAAGAGGGAGGGCTGCGTGATGGGCGCTCCGTGCCAGGCGGCGAGGTCCTCCCAGTCCCGGTCGACGTTGCGGTAGCGGTTGAGGGCGCCGGTGAATCCGGAGCGTTCGAACTCCCCGCTGTAGACGTCGAGGTCGGCCTCGGTGAGCCACGCGGGCAGGGGTCCGGCGGGGAGCCGGTCGGCGAGCTGCGCTCCCGGGGGTACGAAGAAGAGCTTGCCGTGCTCCTCGGGGGCGAGGGTTCCGCCGGTCAGCCCGGTGTAGAAGCCGGCGAGCCAGCCGCGTACGTCCCGTTCGATCTCCGCCTCGGCCCGGCCGGGGGTCTGGAAGTAGCTGACGTAGAACTCCTCTCCACCGCCGATCCGGGCGAAGCCGTCGGTGGGGCGGTGCTCCCCGCGCGGGGAGTAGGGGACGCTGAGCAGGCCGACGGCGGTGAAGACGTCCGGGCGGAGCAGGGCGCTGTTGGCGGCGATGGGCGAGCCCCAGTCGTGGCCGATCACCGTGGCCGTCTCCTCGCCGAGGGCGTGGACGACGGCGGTGTTGTCGGCGACGTGGGCGAGCATGCGGTAGGCGTCGGTGGCGGCGGGCTTGGCGGAACGCCCGTACCCGCGTACGTCGATGGCGACGGCCCGGTATCCGGCGGCGGCCAGCGCGGGGAGCTGGTGGCGCCAGGAGTACCAGGACTCGGGGAAGCCGTGGACGAGGAGGACGAGGGGGCCGGTGCCCTGTTCGACCAGGTGGATGCGGCCGCCGGGGGTGTCCGCCAGGCGGTGGACCGCGCCGGGCGGGGTGGTGGGGTCCGTCGGGGGCTGCGGCATGGTTCCTCCTCGGGCGCCCCAGGGGTACGGGGCGGTCGTGACGGTGCGGTCGGGCGGCCGGGCAGGAGTCCGGCCGCCCGGGTCACGATCATTCGGGGGCGTCCGCCGCCCGCACAAGGATCTTTGCCGTACCGGCAAAAGGGGGCGGGAGGACGGTCAGACGAGGAGCCGCAGCAGGTGTGCGCAGGCGGTGGCCTCGTCCGGGTGGCGGGCGAGGACTTCGTCCTTGCCGCGTTCGTACGCGCCGGTCTCCCATCCGCCGGCCGCCGCCCGTCGCAGGAAGAGGAAGTCGGGCGGGGTGGGGGCCGGCTCGTGGACGCCTTCGATCCGGTAGTAGCCGCCGGGGATCCCGGCCTCCACGAGTGCGGTGTTCAACGTCTGACGGTCCACGGGGTGTTACGCGCCCACGGAGGTGAGGTAGCCGTGGTCCAGCAGCCACTTCACGTTCAGCCGCTCACCCTCGCCGGGGTTGAGGAAGACCGGGTCCAGCTTGATCTGCTGGCCGCCGCCGGGCTGCTCGAACCAGGGGGCGATGCTGCCCTGCCAGACCCAGAAGGGCTTGGCCACCTTGTAGACGCGGTAGTCGCAGGGGGTGGCCGCTTCCCGGGTGTTGAGGTTCTGCGGGGGCAGGGCGCGCTCGGCGTAGGCGTCACCGGCCGGGGCGAGGTAGCCGCCGTACTCCGAGCCGAAGCGGTCCAGGCGCTGGCCGGGGCGGAGCTTGGCGGGTTCCTTGTCGATCTCGCCGTTGACCTCGCCGAAGCCGTCGTTGGGCGGGTACTTCCAGCTGCCGGTGTCCGCGGGCCCCTCCCAGTACTTCTTGAGGAAGGCCTGCGGGGAGAGGTCGCCGGTGCGCTGGTAGCCCTTGAGGAGCGGGCCGACCGGGGCGAGGCGGTTGTTCGGCAGCCACTTCGGGCCGAGCCGGGCGTCGCCGCGGTACTCGCCGGTGCAGGGCTCGTGCCGCTCGGCGGCGGCCGGGGCGTCGGGCTGCGGGGCGGCGTTCGCCGCGGGGGCGGTGATCAGTCCGGCGGTGATGCCGAGCGCGGCAAGTACGGTACGCATGCGGTTCATTCAGGAATCCCCTCGAGCACTGATGATCAATCAGACAGCTGACGAAGGGTAACCGCTCGGCTACCTGGAGCATCCGCGCCATGCCGTTTTCCGGCCAGGACGGACCATGCCGACCGGCGCCGGGGGACAGCACAGCGCCCCGGCCGGGTGGAGCTGGGGCCCGGCCGGGGCGCGATGGGTGGAACAGGGCCTGCGGTCAGCTGACGTTGACGTCGATGCAGGCGTAGAAGGCGTTCGAGGTGTCCGCGATGTTCCAGACCGCGAGGACCTTCTGCTGACCGGTCTTGCTGCCGAAGTCGACCTGGTGGGTGACGGTCGCGCCGGGCTGCGCGCCGCCGTCGTCGAACTCGGCGATCTTCTCTCCGCCGATGAAGTACTGCCAGGTGCTGGTGGAGTGCCGGGCGGTGAGCTTCCACTCGAACTCCTGCGAGCGGTTCACCGGGGTGACCGCCCAGCCCTTGGAGTCGTCGTCGAGTTCGGCGAACCCGCTGTTCCCGCCGCTGCAACTGGTGAGCCCCTTGGGGCCCTCGACGCTCTGCGGTTCGTAGCTGATCGATCCGCAGCTGACCGTGCCGGCGGCGCACTGGGCCTGCCTGCTGGGCGGGTTGGAGATGTAGCCGTGGGCGTTGGCGGAGCTCGCCGGGAGGCTCAGGGCCAGGACCGGGGCGAGGACGGCGCCGACGGCGAGTGCGGTCTTCCTTTTCGCGTGCATGCTTCTCCTTCACATGAGACCGCACCGCGCGGTGGCGGGCCGTGGGGGGCCCGGCTTCGGCGGCGAGGCCTCGCGAGTGTGGGGCCTACGAGGCGCGAAGGGCCGCAAGTCCCTTGCCGGACAGGCCTGATGACCCGTGCCGGAAAGGCCTTGCACTTGGCCTAGACCATACTCACCGTCGCGTACGCGTCAAGGGAGCGGTACGTGTGGCCGTACGAGTGGCGGGAGGGGCGGCGGCCGGGCGCGGGCCGCGACGGACGGTCACCGCGCCGGGCCGCCGGGCCCATCAGCCCTGGTCGTCGCCGTAGCGGACGGTGACGCGCTCGAAGCCGAGGGAGCCGAGCAGCCCCTTCAGCATGTCCGCGGTGTTCTTCTCGGCGCGGGCGGTCAGCCCGCTCTCCTTCGCCGCCTCACCGATGTGCCGGACGGCCAGCTGGTTGACCGCCTGTTCGCTGCTCGGATTGTCGGAGAAGAAGTCGCCGAGCCGGTCCAGGAGCCCGCGCTGCTTGGAGACGGCGTAGGAGCGGTCCGGGTCCAGGGCCGGCTTGCCCAGCACCGCGTGCGGCAGCCGGATCTCGGCGGTGGTCCGGTCCTCGTTGACGACGACCCCGTCCTCGGTGACCTTCCCGAGGTCGACGGAGGCGCCGACCGTGCCCGCGCCGACGAACAGCGTGCGGGTGCCGCGTACCGCGTCGGGCAGGAACTTGGCGTCCTTCTCCAGGTCGACGACGACCTGGAAGTTGCCCGAGGCCGCCTCGTACGCGCTCATGTCCTGGATGGACTTGAGGATGGCGGGGCCGGACCGGTCGCGGGTCTCCTCCCCGAAGAGGCTGTCGAGGCCCGGCAGCAGGCTGAGCTTGCCCGCGGCGAAGATCAGGGCCAGGACGGCCGCGCAGATGCCGACGGCTTTCAGCAGGCCCCGCCCGGGACGGGGCGTGGGCTTCTTCCCGCTCGGCGGGGCGGTATCCGTGGTTGCGTCGCTGGACGTCATGGACTGCATGTGACCCGCAGGCGCGATTTCAACCCATCTCCCTTGCGAAATAAGCCAGTTCGGCCAGTGCGGGTAGACGGATGCGGGCGGCGGGCTCTCAGGGGCGGCCGGACAGCTCCGTGGTGTCGTCGGAGGTCGTGGTGGTGGTCACCGATGTGGTGACGTTGCCGATGAGGCCGAGCACCAGGAAGAGCACCACGAGCCACTTCCCGGCGCTGCTCATGACCAGCGGCCGGGTTGCGGAGCGGGAGTGTTCCGGTGCCACGGCGAGGTCGTCGTCCCCGAAGAGGCCCTTGGGGTAGGCCGGGGTGAGCATCATGGCGTACGCCGAGAACCGCATCCGGTAGCGCAGGGTGGCCGCGGTCGCCTCGAACAGGGGGCGCGGCATCCGGCCCAGGACCAGCGTGATGACCCACCACACGAAGCACAGGGCCCACCAGCCGTAGACCGCGAGGCTCTGCACGATCGCCGCCGGGATCATCAGGAAGATCCGGAACAGCACCGCGAGCCGGTTGAGAGCCGTGGGCCGTACGTCGATCTGGACCGGGTAGTCCGGCGGCGGGGTCAGCGCGAAGGGCGGGTAGCGGTCGATCAGCAGCATCTGGCTCGCCGAGACGCGCATGTCGTACCCGAGGAACTGAGCCAGGAACCGGAAGACGGGCTCGGGCAGCCGTCCCAGCACCAGGGCGGCGAACCAGCCCACGATCACGGTGAAGAAAGCGGCGATGTGCAGGAAGAACAGCACGATGAAATGGGGGATCAGGAGCAGCAGTCGGAAGAAGACCGTCAGCCGGCGCTGACGGCCGGGTTCGACGATGTCGAGAACGGGCCTGAACTCGTCGGCGTCGGTCTCCTTGCGGCCCGGGCTCCACCGGCCGTCGGCCATGTCGCTCCTCCTCGGCAGGGGGTCCGTACGGCGGCGGCGCGCAGGACATGCCCCCACGCTGCGGCCGCACGGCACGGGCCGCAAACGGCCGCGGCCCGAACGGGTGGAGCGGCTGCCCGGGTCCTGTGCTGGCGGGGGGGCCTGGGCGTCCGGTTCCGTGGGCTTCTGCCAGGAGTGCTCGGTCAGGTTCGCCGGATGGTGGCGGGTCTGTTTGATGGGTGCTGTCGCCTGTTCCGCGACGCCCGTCCCAAGGCTCAGAGCGAGGTGGCCACGCGCACGAGATCGGCCACCGGCCGTGACCGGCTCTCCGGCGGCCAGGCGAGCACGGTCGTCACGGGGGGCGCGTCCGTCACCGGTACGGCGACCAGGTCCCGCCGCAGGTCGACGGCGGCCGAGGCGGGCAGGACCACGGTGGCCCGGCCGAGGGCGATCAGCTGGAAGAGCTGGGTCAGGTTCCGCACCACGACCCCGGGGCCCTCGGGGCAGCTGCCGTCCGGGCCGGGCCAGCGGGCCGGTGGAGGGCCGGGCGCGGCGGTCACCTCGGCCTGCCGCACCGCTGTCCGGCCGGCCAGCGGGTGGTCGCCGGGCAGGACCGCGACCTGCCCCTCGGTGAGCAGTACCTCCGTGTCGAGTCCGGTGACCGCGTCGAACGGCAGATGCAGCAGCGCCACGTCCGCACGCCCCGAGCACAGCAGCTCCCGCTGCTCGTGCGCCTCGCACAGCACCAGGTCGACCGCGCACGCACCCGGGTGCGCACCGTACGCGTCGAGCACCTTGGCCAGGAGCTCGCCCGCCGTACCGGCCTTGACCGCCAGAGCGATGCGCGGCCGCCGTTCGGCCGCCTCCCGGGTACGGCGTTCGGCGGCTTCCGCCGCCGCGAGGATCGCGCGTGCCTCCGTCAGCAGCACCGCTCCGGCGTCGGTGAGCCGGACGCGGCGGCTGGACCGCTCCACCAGCACCACGCCGAGTCGTCGCTCCAGGCCGGCGAGCGCACGGGACAGCGCGGGCTGGGCGATCCCGAGCCGCTCGGCCGCTCGGCCGAAGTGCAGGTCCTCCGCGACCGCGACGAAGTACCTCAGCTCGCGCATCTCCATACCGGCACCGTAGTCCGTCCGAACCACGACCGATGCCGCGGAGGCATCGCTGCGAGACCCGTACGGTGTTGGATTCCGGCCTGCGGGCGCCGATGCTGGCGGACATGAGCGAACAGACGATCGCGCTGGTCACCGGCGCGAACAAGGGGATCGGATACGAGATCGCGGCGGGCCTCGGCGCGCTGGGCTGGCGTATCGGCGTCGGCGCCAGGGACCGGGAGCGCGGCACGGAGGCGGTCGCGGCGCTGTCCGCGAGGGGGGTGGATGCCTTCGCCGTGCCCTTGGACGTCACCGACGACGCCGACGTGAGCGCCGCCGCCCGGCTTCTGGAGGAGCGCGCGGGACGACTCGACGTACTCGTCAACAACGCCGGAGCGGCGGGCGGTTGGCCCGACGAGCCGACATCACTCGACCCGGCCGGCCTCCTGCGGCTGGTCGACACCAACGTGGTCGGGGTCATCCGGGTGACCAACGCGATGCTTCCCCTGCTGCGCCGCTCCGCACATCCGCGGATCGTCAACCAGTCCAGCCACGTCGGCTCCCTCACGTTGCAGACCGATCCCGGTACCGACCTCGGAGGAATCAGCGGAGGCTACGCGCCGACGAAGACCTTCCTCAACGCGGTCACCGTCCAGTACGCCGCGGAACTGCGCGGCACCGGAATCCTCGTCAACAACGCCTGCCCCGGCTATGTGGCCACCGGCCTCAACGGCTTCAGCGGGACCCGTTCCCCGGCAGAGGGCGCGCAGATCGCGATCCGGCTGGCGACCCTCCCCGACGACGGCCCCACCGGGGGCCTTTTCGACGACGGGGGCCCCGTGCCCTGGTGAAGCCCCCGGAGTCAGCGCCTGCGGAGGCGGTCCAGCAGGGCGCGGCCGGAGCCGGGCCGGGCGCCGCCCACGGTGGGGCGACCGCTCGAACCCCTGGCCTTCGTCAGGCGCGTGCCACCGGCCCGCGCCCCGGCCTTGGACGGCTCCTTCGCCTTGGCCGTGCCCCGGGGGTTCGCCCAAGTCCTCGTCGTCCCCGCCTTCGTCGCCCCTGCCTTCGTTCCGGTCTTCGTCGTTCCGGCCTTCGCCTTGGTCCGGGACGGCGTCGTCCTCTCCGTGGTCTTCGGCTCCGCCGTGGGCTTGACCGCCTCGGCCCGCGGGGTGTGCGCGTGCGCGTGGTAGCTGTGGCTGATCCGGCGGCCCAGCAGGAAGTAGCCGAGCAGGGCGCCCGCCGTGTTGAGGATGACGTCGTCGATGTCGAAGGCGCGGCCGGTGACCAGGGCGCCCTGGACCAGTTCCACGAGGACCATGACGGCGGCGGTCAGCAGCGTCATGCTGATCATCCGCAGGCGGCGCGGCACGAGGAACGGGAGCAGCAGCCCGAAGGGCACGCCCAGCAGCAGGTTTCCGCCCGCCTGCTTGCACGCGGCGAGGAAGGTGTAGTCCTCGGCGTACTGGCGCAGCGACCGGCCCGGCTGGAGATTCGACGTGACGATGTCCTCGGAGGCCGGTGAGGGGGTGAGCGTCACCTTGGCCAGGAGGACGGAGAACGCCACCAGCCCCAGCAACACCACCGTCAGGACGGTCACCCTCAGCAGTACGCGTGCCCATGTCCTCTGTCGCGTACGGGGATTCGTCTCTGAAGTCATGGCGGACAGTTGCCCCCGCCGGGGCGGAAAACACCCGGGCGGGCGTCCGAGCCTGAAAATCGCCCGGCCGTCCGGTGCCGCCTGCGACGATGGGCCCATGAGCGCACGTGAGAAGAAGGACCTGCTGGCCGAGACCGACCGGCTGCGCGAGGAGGGCCGGGCCGGGGAGGCGCGCGAGCGGCTGCTCGCCCTGACCGCCGAGTTCCCCGACGACGCGGAGGTGGCCTACCGGACCGCGTGGGTCCACGACGTCCTGGGCCTGGAGAGCGAGGCGGTGGCGTACTACGAACGCAGCCTGGCGGGGACGGGGCTCAGTACGGAGGACCGGCGGGGGGCGCTGCTGGGTCTCGGCAGCACCTACCGGGTGCTGGGGCGGTACGGGCAGGCCGTGGAGACGCTCCGGCGGGGTGTCGAGGAGTTTCCGGACGACGGGGCGCTGAAGACGTTCCTGGCGATGGCCCTGTTCAACACGGAGGAGCACCACGAGGCGATGCAGCTGCTGCTCCGGCTGGTGGCCTCGACGAGCGAGGACCGGCAGGTGCAGCAGTACCGGCCGGCCATCGAGCACTACGCGAAGGACCTCCACGAGACCATGTGACCGGGGCATCGTCAGTAGGAGAGCCCACCCGTACGCGGCGCGCCGCTTCGGCGGCGGAGCGCGGTCCCGGAGCGCGGACGAACCGAGAATGCTCGCGTGCACTCCCCTCCTCCGCCTCCGTCCCCCTCGTCCGCCGCGCGTCGGGCCGACGGCTTCTCCCGGCGCGGCGAGTGGGCGCTGCTGCTCCTGTCCGCGGCTTCCGGTGCGGCGGACGCGTTCGTCTTCCTCTGTGTCGGGCAGGTCTTCGCCGGGGTGATGACCGGGAATCTGGTCCTGCTCGGGGCCTCGGCGGCCGGGGCGGGCGAGGACGGGGTGGCGCTGCGGGTGGTCACCGCCCTGGCGGCGTACGCCTGCGGGGCGGCGGCCGGTGCGCTGATGGCGGGGCTCCCGCTGGGGCTGATGCTGCTGGCCGAGTCCGTCCTGCTCGGGGTGGCGGCTGTGCTGTGGGGGTTCGGTCCGGTCGCGTCGTACGGTGACCGGCTCGGGCTGCTGGCCCTGGTGTCGCTGGCCATGGGCGTCCAGGGGCGCATCCGGGTGACGCCGACGAACTATTTCACCGGGACCCTCACCTCCCTGGCCGGTCGCGCGGCTGCGCGGGAGCTGACGCCGGGGGACGTCTGGGTGGTGGGGCGGCTGGGGGCGGTGGTGGCCGGTGCGGGGCTCGCGGCGCTGTCGGAGCGATGGTGGAGCCCGGGGGCCGCGCTGGGTCCGGTGGTCCTGGTGGCCGCGGCGATGGTTCTCGAAACCGCGCCGCGTGGTGGCCGGGACAAGGGGAAGCCCCGACCGGATCGGGGGAATCCAGCCGGGGCGGCTTGAGTGTGGGGATGAAGGGCGGTCGCCTCTCGGCGAGGGGCTCCATGGGGCTTCGGCGGTGCGAACTCTCCCCATGGGCTGTTGGTGAGGCCCGGGGACACTGTCCCCCTCACACCCACGTATAGATGAACGATAAACCATCTCGGACTGTTCCAGGGAACCCGCCCCCATGGATGTGATCCAGGGCACGGACCCCCGGTTCCGCCATCGGCCGGAGGGCCGGTGCGATCAGCTCCGGGACGCCTCATCGGTGCCGTAGCGGCGCCGGAACCGCTCCACGCGGCCGGCCGTGTCGAGTACCTGGCGGCCCCCGGTGTAGAAGGGGTGGCTCGCGGACGAGGTCTCCACGTCGATGACGGGGTAGGTGTTGCCGTCCTCCCATGCCACGCGCTCGCCGGAGTCGGCGGTGGAGCGGGTCAGGAAGGCGACGTCCGCTGCGCGGTCGCGGAAGACCACGGGGCGGGAGACGGGGTGGATACGAGGCTTCATCGATGCGTTCCTTCCTCACCGCGGGTGGCGGTGACGTACAGGGGCCCTTCCGTGCGGTCAGCTCCGCGCGGTCAGCGGGCTTCGCGGAAGAGGACGTGCCGCCCGGCGGCGGGGTCGAACTTGCGCAGTTCCAGCCGGTCGGGGGTGTTGCGGCGGTTCTTGCGGGTGACGTAGCTGTGGCCGGTGCCGGCGGTGGACCGGAGGGTCACGACGGGCCTGAGTTCGCTGCGTGCCATGGGCGCCTCCTGCGGGACTCGACGACCCCACCCCTCGTAACGGGAATGGGATTCGTTTTCGTTCTGATGGGGTAACGCGGCCCGCCCCGTCGGCATTCCCGGCCGGATCGCACCGGTCCCAGCAGCCGTCAGGGCCGCGCCCGACCCCCGTACGTTCCGCGCCCCACGGCCTCCGTGGCCGCCAGGAAGCGGGCGGCCTCCTTCTCTCCGGCACGCCAGGACGGGCCCACGAGGCCGCTGAGTGCGACGAGCCGGAAGATCAGTGCGCGGATCAGCATCTGGCGCCAGCGGGGGTCACCTCCCCCGCCGGTCGTGAGAGCGGGGGCGGGGTCGTACCAGAGCAGGCCGTCGCCGATCACCACGGCCTCCGCGTAGAGGGGCGGCCGCCAGTAGGGGGAGAAGTCGATGATGACGGGGTCCTGGCCGGGTGCGAAGAGGACATTGCCGGTGAGGTCGCCGTGGACGATCTGCTCCGCCGCCTCCACGGGCCGCCGCAGGGAGAGCAGGCGCGCGAACGGCTCGGCCAGCTCCGCGACCACGTCGACCTCCTCCTCGCCCCAGGCGACTCGGTCGCCCACCGCCCAGGGGTGGGTGCGGCGGGCGAGGAATTCAGCGCGGGGCTGGTCGCGCAGGGCGGCATGGAAGGCGCGTCCGGCGGCGACGACCTCGGGCCACCGCCTGCTGGGGCCGGGGCGGCCGTCCATGAACTCGGCGGCCGTCCAGCCCTCGACCACACCGGCCCCCTCGGCCGACCGCAGGGGCCGCGGCACCCGGAAGCCGGCGCCCCGGGGCAGCCGTTCAAGGAGCGACGCGGCCCACTCCGACTCTCCCTCGGCCCCCTCCGCGGGTTTCAGGACGGCCCCGCCGACCCGCACGCTGCGCCCCTGACCACCGGTCAGCGGCTCAGGGGTGCCGCGCAGATCGAAGGCGTCGAGAACGGACTGCGGGGGAAGGGTGACACGCGGCTGCTCGGGCATGCGGGGCATCCTGCCGGTCGGCCCCACCGCGCGCACGCGGATTCCCTTTCGGCTCGTTCACCACGGTGCGCCTATGCCACAGGGGCAGGCCAACACCCCTTATCCGTACGCTCGTTCGGAGGATCACCGCCCCCGCGCAGCCTGTGGCATATGCCAGAAGCAACAACGCATCGAGTGTCGTCGAATCCCTTACGGGGTGCCGCAGCCTGTGCGACAGTCGATAGCGGTCGACCCCTGAGACCCGGCCGCACCGCGCCTGTATCGGAGTACGAGATGCCGTCCCATCTGTTCGCGGACCGCCCCGCACCACAGCCCCCCGCGCACGATGCCGTCGACGCCCTGATCCACCGGGCGCGGCAACTGCGCGGAGACGTGGACGCCGTGGGACGGAACGCGGCGGTGAGCGACGAGGACGACCCCCAGGCGCGCTGGCAGCGCGCCCTGTGCGACCTGGCCGTCCAGCACCTCGACACCCTCGACCAGCACCTGGGTCAGCTCAAGGCCGGTCTGCCCGCCCGGCGCTCCACCGCCCGGGACGGCGGCGTACTCCCGGACGGTGCGCCGGACGGCTCCTCGCCGAACCTGGTGGGCAGCGCCGAGTGGAACCTCCTCACCGACGAGGTCAGCTGGTCGGAGGAGTTGTACGAGATCTTCGGGCGGCCCCCCGGTTCGCCGCCGCTGTCCCTGGACGACCTGCCGTCCGTGCTGCTCCCCGACGACCAGCCGAAGCTGACCTCCATGGTGACCGGCTGCCTCGTGGACGGGCAGCCGATGGACGGGGAGTTCCGCATCGTGCTCCCCGACGGCCGGGTCCGCACGCTGCACATGACGGGCGAACCGGTCCTCGACTCCGAGGGCTGCACCGCCTCCATGTGGGCCGTGCTCCGGGACGTCGGCGAGCTGCGCCGCAGCGAGGAGACCGTCGGCCGGAACCGGGATTCGGCCCGCCGCGACGAGCGCACGGAACACCGGATGGCGGGAGAGCTTCAGGAGACCGTCCTGCCGCCCTGGCCCGGTTCGTCACCCCTTCCCCGACGACAGGGCCACGGCGCCCTGGACATCGCCGCCCACCACATCTCTTCCGCCTCCGGCGGTCTCATCGGCGGCGACTGGTACGACGCTATGGAACTGCCCGACGGCGGGACCCTGCTGGCCGTCGGCGATCTGACCGGGCCCGGGATCCCCGCCACCTCGGCCATGGCCATGATGCTCGGCGCACTGCGCGGCATGGCCGTCGCCGGCATCCGGCCGGGCGCCCTGCTGGGACACCTCGACCACCTCCTCGAAGAATCGATGCGGCCCGCCCTGGGCAGCGCCTTGTGCTGCCGCTTCGACCCGGCGACCGGCCTCCTCTCCTGGGCGCAGGCGGGACACCCCGCACCCCTGCTCTTCCGTGACGGCACGGGGCGCCTGCTGCCTCCCCCGGAGGGGGTGCTGCTCGGTGCCGCGTCCCAGGTCGCCCACGAGCAGGACGAGGTGCGCCTGCTCCCCGGCGACGTGCTGGTGCTGCACACGGACGGCCTGACGCGCCACAGCGACCGGGGTGCGGGCCCGGAGCAACTGCTCGCCCTCGCCCCCTTGTTCGCCCGGGCCCATGACGCACAGGAGTGCGTACGGGGCGTGGTCGAGGAGTTCGGCGGGACCGAGCGCCTGGACGACGCGTGTGTGCTGGTCGCCCGTATCGGGGCGTGAGGGAGCGCGGGAGCGGCCTTCAGGGCTGCCGGGGCGTCATGACGGTTGGTACGCGCGGCGGTTACGGCCTCCGCCGGCGGACTCGTACGGGGATCAGGCCTGCGTACCCCTGGCCTTCTTGGCGACGGGGCTCTGCGGCAGCGAGAGTTCGATCTGCTCGCGGAGGTCCTGGATCTTGGCGTACCCCGCGAACTGGCCGGTGAGCCGGTACATCTCGCGCAGCCGGTCCCAGGTGCGGTGCGAGGAGGTCTCTCCCATCGACACCAGCGCGAGCCGGGCGTACCGGTCGCCCTGTTCGGGGTCGTTGGCGATGAAGCAGGCCGATGCGAGCGAGATGTGGTCGAAGAGCTTGGAGCGCTGACGTCCGTTGACCCGCAGCTCCAGGGCCTGTTTGGCGTGGCGCTGGGCGATGGACGCCGCCCCCGGGTCGTGCTCGGCCAGGGTGCGGAACGCCAGGGCCTGCATGCCGTGCATGTCGGCCTCGTCGAACATCTGCATCCAGCTCGGCGCCGGCACATCGCCCTTGTCCGAGACGAAGAGCTCCTCCGCCTCGCCGAGGGTGCGCCGCATGGCCTGCCCCTTGCCCATCGCCGCCTGCGCCCAGGCCTCGATGGTGCGCAGCATCGCCTGCGTACGGGGCAGGGTCTCCTCGCCCGAGCCGGATTTCGCCAGCTTCATCAGGTCGAGGGCGTCGTCGGGGCGGCCCAGGTGGACCATCTGGCGTGCGGCGCGGGAGAGCGCCTCACCGGCGCGCGGCCGGTCGCCGCCCTCCCTGGCCGCGTGGGCGGCGATGACGAAGTACTTCTGGGCGGTGGGTTCGAGGCCGACGTCGTGGGACATCCAGCCCGCGAGTACGGCGAGGTTGGCGGCGACGCCCCACAGGCGGCGCTGGAGATGGTCGGGGTGGCGGTAGGCGAGCATGCCGCCCACCTCGTTGAGCTGGCCCACGACGGCCTTGCGCTGGAGCCCGCCGCCGCGGGAGGCGTCCCAGGCGCGGAACACCTCGACGGAGTGCTCCAGGGCCTCGATCTCCTCGGAGCCCACGGGCGCGGCCTCGTACCGGTCGAAACCGGCGGGGTCGGCGTGCTGGGGATCGTTGGCGCGTGGCGCGTCGGCCGCCAGGACGGGGTCGCTGTGCAGCCAGTCGTACATGGGGCCGGCGATGGTTGAGCCGGCGGCGAGCGCGGCGCCCGCACCCACCAAGCCGCGTCGGTTGAGCATGAGGTCCATTCCCGTGAATTCGGTGAGGACCGCTGCCGTCCGTTCGGGCGCCCACGGCAGTTGATCGGGGTTGTGCTCCGTCCCCGAGTCCCGCCGTTTCCCCACACGCCCGCGTCGGCCGAACCCGAGGTCCTCGATGGTCACGACACGGCCGAGCCGCTCGGTGAACAGGGCTGCCAGCACTTCGGGCACGGGATCACGGGGGGACTCCCCCATGTCGATCCAGCGCCTGACCCGCGAGGTGTCGGTGGCCAGCTGCGGGTGGCCCATGGCCGCCGCCTGCCGGTTCACCATTCTCGCGAGTTCGCCCTTGGACCAGCCGGCCAGGCCGAACAGGTCGCTAAGACGGGTGTTGGGTTCTCCGGTCACGTCAAGCCCCCAGGTTCTCGGCTGACTTGACACTAACCCCCTGTCAGATGCGCTGTGACTATTCGCCAGGGTTCGCCAGGGTCCGCCAGATGGTCTGCCACCCGTGACTCGTTGTCAGGTAGGAAAGCGCCACCCCGCCCGGCAGCCCTAGGTACTCCCCAGGGTGCCGAACGGCCGTCGGCCGGGTTGGCGCACGTGACTTGTCGGCGCACGAAGGGATCTGTCTCGCCCATGTACACAGCATCGTCCTCCGTGTCCGCCCCGCCCCGGCCGCTCCGTCCCATGGGGACGGGCGGCGGGCCGTATCTCGCCCCCCACGCCGGTGCGCCGGCGCAGGGCCTGGGCCGGACCCGGCGGGCGGCGGGACCGGGTGCAGGACCTCTCAGCGGAAGAATCGACCTCTCCGGGCCGCAGGGCGCACAGGTGCGGATGGCCATCGCCTCCGTGCAGCGCATCTGCCCCGAGTTCAACCCGGTCCAGGTCCTGCGGCGCAGCGGCCGCTCCGTCCTGATCGTGGGCACCACCGGTCGGGCCACCGCCGTCGCGAAATGTTTACTGGACCACTCCCCCGCGTGGACGGAGCGGTTCCAGCACGAAATAGCGGCGTACCGCGCGTTCGTCCGGCACCGCCCCCCGGTTCGGGTGCCCCGGCTGATCGCGGCGGACCCGGAGAACTGCACGCTGGTGATCGAGCGGATGCCCGGCCGGGTGGCCGCGCTGACCCGGCACCCGGCGGAGGCGCCGCCGCGGGCCGACATCCGTGCGGCGCTCGGCGCGATCGCCCGCGTGAACGCCTGGCGGCCGCCGCCCGGGCTCTTCGAGGCGCCGCTGGACTACGCCTCGCGGATCTCCCGCTACCACGAGCTCGGTCTGTTCACCGACCGCGACCTGGGCGACCTCCAGAAGCTGCTGCACGGCCTGGCCCAGGCGGGCGGCCGTCAGCCCATGGGCCAGTTCTGCCACGGTGACGCGCTGCTCTCCAACATCCTGTTGTCGCCGACCGGTCCCGTGCTGGTCGACTGGGAGCACGCGGGCTGGTATCTGCCGGGCTACGACCTGGCGACCCTGTGGGCGGTGCTCGGTGACGCCCCGGTGGCGCGGCGCCAGATCAGCCAGCTGGCGCAGGCCAGGGGGCCGGCCGCGCGGGACGCGTTCCTGGTCAACCTGATGCTCGTACTGACCCGGGAGATCCGTAACTACGAGACGGCCGTGCAGCGCACCATGCGGGAGGCACCGCCGGTGAGCGCGGGGCAGGACCGGCCGGGCGTGCTCTCCTCGGGCGAGGAGCAGCGGCTGCTGCTGCGCAGGCTGCACGACGACTGCGCGATGGCGCGCCGGGCCGTGCGGGCGGCGGTCGGGACGCGCTGAGTGCGCGGGCGCGAGGGCGCCGAAGAACCACTGTGTCAGGGAAGCGCGCTGCGGGACCGGTGCCGACACACCGGTCCCGCAGCGCGCTGTGCTGTTCTCCGACGCCCCCGTAGGCGGCCCCGCTCCGTGACGGAGCGCTGACCGGCTGCCACCCGGAGGCCGCCCCCGGGTGAGGCGCGCCACGAGACCCACGTCACCTACGAGCTTCGGTAGTGGGTGCGGGCTCTCCCCCGCAGCCCCACGAAACACCTAAAGAGGATATTCCTCTCAATCTCCTATCAGGAGTAGTAAATAGGGTCATTGCTTCCTGTGTCGGTGGACGTTAACCATGGATCCCGGCAAGCACCGAGACCGAGCCTGCGAGACCGCCCACCGGCGGTCGGCGGCCGATATCCCTCGGTCTCTGCTCACGCGGCCCCGGGCCGCGGATCCCGTCCCCAACAGGAAGAGCTCACGCATGCCCCGCACCATCCGCATCACCCGCTCCCACAAGCTCGCCACCGCCGCGCTCCTCGCGGCCGGTTCCGTCACGGCCATCACCGCGACCGGCGGGCAGAGCGACGCACAGCCCGCCGCGGCCAAGTCCTCCGTCGCCGCCGAGAAGATCGCCACCGGCGTTCCCACGGCGAAGGAGATCGCGGCGAAGAAGGCCGCGGCGGACCGCAAGGCCGCCGCGGAGAAGGCCGTGGCCGAGCGGAAGGCCGCCGCCGAGAAGTCCGCCGAGAAGGCGCGCTCCGAGAAGCAGGCCGCCAACCGCTCCACCGAGCGCAAGGCCGTGGCCGCGCCCAAGCAGTACAAGAACAACCTCGACGGCTGGATACGCGAGTCGCTCGACATCATGAAGAAGAAGAACATCCCCGGCTCCTACGAGGGGCTGCACCGCAACATCATGCGCGAGTCCAGCGGCAACCCGAACGCCGTCAACGACTGGGACGTCAACGCGCAGAACGGCATCCCCTCCAAGGGCCTGCTCCAGGTGATCCAGCCGACCTTCGACGCGTACCACGTCAAGGGCACCCCGAAGAAGCTCACCGACCCGGTCGCCAACATCACCGCCGCCGCCAACTACGCCGCGGACAAGTACGGCTCCATCGACAACGTCGACTCCGCGTACTGAGTCCGGGTCGATCCCGCCCGCCGGGCGGACCGCCGCCGGTAAGGCCAGACCAGACCGCGATTATCTGACTAATCGCCTTGGTGCGTGCCCCGGTTGGCCGAAGGGTAGAGCTGGCGCGGACACCACTGGTCCGCGCACCCACCACTGCGCGGAGGCTTCCGGAAAGGCCTGACGCACATGGCACAGCCCTTCTCACTGCCGGACTTCTATGTTCCGTATCCGGCACGGCTCAACCCTCATGTGGAGGCGGCACGGACGCACACGCGTCAGTGGGCCCGCGGCATGGGGATGCTGGAGGGATCCGGCATCTGGGAGGAGAAGGACCTGGAGGCGCACGACTACGCTCTGCTCTGCGCCTACACCCACCCCGACTGCTCGGCCGAGGCACTGTCCCTGGTCACCGACTGGTACGTGTGGGTCTTCTTCTTCGACGACCACTTCCTGGAGCTGTTCAAGCGCACGCCCGACCGTGAGGGCGCCAAGCGGTATCTGGACCGGCTGCCCGCCTTCATGCCGATGGAGCGCGGGGCCGCGACCCCCGAACCGGAGAACCCCGTCGAGGCGGGCCTCGCCGATCTGTGGGAGCGGACGATCCCCGCGATGTCGGACGCCTGGCGGGCCAGGTTCGCCGAGTCCACGGAGAACCTCCTCAACGAGTCGATGTGGGAGCTCTCCAACATCAACGAGGGCCGCATCGCGAACCCCGTCGAGTACATCGAGATGCGCCGCAAGGTCGGCGGCGCCCCCTGGTCGGCCGGGCTCGTGGAGTACGCGGCCGCTGCCGAGGTGCCGGCAGCGGTGGCCGGCTCACGCCCGCTGCGGGTGCTGCGCGACGCCTTCTCCGACGGAGTGCACCTGCGCAACGACCTCTTCTCGTACCAGCGCGAGGTCGAGGACGAGGGCGAGAACAGCAACGGGGTCCTCGTCCTGGAGAAGTTCCTCGGCTGCACCACACAGGAGGCCGCCGAGGCCGTCAACGACCTGCTGACCTCACGGCTCCAGCAGTTCGAGAACACCGCCCTCACCGAGCTGGGCCCGCTCTGCGCGGAGAAGGGCCTCGACCCGGCGCAGACCGCATCCGTCCTCGCGTACGTCAAAGGGCTCCAGGACTGGCAGTCCGGCGGCCACGAGTGGCACATGCGCTCCAGCCGCTACATGAACGGCGGCGGGGCCGGCGAGGCGGTGGCGGGCTTCGGCATGTCCGCCGCCTCGATCAAGTTCACGCTGCGTTCGGAGACGGCACGGGCCCGCAGCCACGGCCATCTCCCGTACCAGCACGTGGGCCCCTCCCTCATCCCCGACCTGGAGCTGCCGTTCGGGACGACGCTGAGCCCGCACCTGGAGGGCGCCCGGGTCCGGCTCGTCGACTGGGCGCGCCGGATGGGCATCCTGGAGGCGCAGCCGGGGGTTCCGGGTTCGCACATCTGGGACGAGGAGCGGATCATCGCGATCGACCTCCCCCTGTGCGCGGCGGGGCTGCACCCGGACGCGACGCCGGACGAGCTGGACCTCTCCTCGGGGTGGCTGGCCTGGGGGACGTACGGGGACGACTGGTTCCCCGTGGTGCACGGGCGGGCCAGGGATCTGGCGGGGGCGCGGCTGGCCAACGAGCGGCTCTCGCTCTTCATGCCGCTGGACGGTGAGGCCACCCCGGAGCCGGTGAACGCGCTGGAGCGGTCGCTGGGCGACCTGTGGCGCAGGACCGCGGAACCGATGGAGCCGGGCGGCCGGCGCACCTTCCGGACCGCGATCGAGTCGATGACCGAGAGCTGGCTGTGGGAGCTGGCGAACCAGGCGCAGAACCGTATCCCCGATCCGGTCGACTACGTCGAGATGCGGCGGGCGACCTTCGGTTCGGACCTCACGATGAGCCTGTGCCGGCTCGGGCACGGCAGGACGGTGCCGGAGGCGGTCTACCGCAGCGGCCCGATGCGCTCCCTGGAGAACGCCGCGGCGGACTACGCGTGCCTGCTGAACGACCTGTTCTCGTACCAGAAGGAGATCGAGTACGAGGGTGAGGTGCACAACGGCGTCCTGGTCGTGCAGAACTTCTTCGGGGTCGACTATCCGACGGGCGTCGCGATCGTGCACGACCTGATGAAGTCGCGGCTGCGGCAGTTCCTGCACGTGGCGGAGGTCGAACTGCCGGTGCTGTACGACGACTTCGGCCTGGACGCCGAGGCGCGGGAGGTGCTGGCGGGCTATGTGCTGGAGCTCAAGCACTGGCTCGCGGGCATCCTGATCTGGCACCGGGGCTGCCGCCGGTACCGCGAGGAGGACCTGCGGCGCGGCCACGGCGCCCCCTGGCACCTCGGCGGTCCCACGGGGCTCGGCACCTCGGCGGCGCAGGTGACCCGGCTGATGGCGGAGCCGGCGGGCAGCAGGGGATAAGCACCCTGCGCCTGCGGGCCCCGCGGCTCCCGGCCGACGGCCCGTCGTGAGCACCTCACGGCGGGCCGTCGGCGACCGGAGCAACAGCCGCAAGCCCCTCGCGAAGGCATAGAAATAGACCGCCCGGCATATGCGGGCGGCCTATGCAGTGACGTTTCAGCCCTGCTGGAACAGCTCTGCGGGCAGGGGCTTCAGAAGGGTGTAGAGGTCGTCGGTGATGGGCCGGTCCCAGCTGGCGATGGTCACGAGCACCCCGTCGCTGCGGTCGAACTGGACGCAGGCGATCCGGCTCTCCGAGAGCTTCACCCGGCGGACGATCAGCAGGTTGTCGCCCTGCATCACGGGGACGTCCTCGCTGCTGACGACCTCGATCGGCTCGTCGTTCTCCAGGGCCAGCAGCAGCTGCGCGACCTCGAAGGGAACCTGGCCGTCCTCGGTCTCACGGGCGGGCGAGCCCTCCGGGAGGTTACCGATGATCATGGCCGGGCCCCGGCCGCCGTACAGGTCGTACCGGAGGAAGACGCCCTGGCAGCTGCCGTCGGGCGCGGGGAGCAGACCGGCGCCGAGGTTGCCGGGCCAGTCCCCCGGGTCCATGGCCAGGACGTCGAAGTCCGGGCCCGCGGGTGTTGCGGCACTACGGCGGCGGAGAAAGGACATGCTGACATGTTACGTGGCCCGGCTCACGTTGCGGAGCCGGGCCCGGGGGCGGAACCCGGCCCCGGGGGCGCCGGTCCTCCGGTCACCGGCGGGAATCCACGCGCACCGCTCCGGCAGAGACTCTTCCGCGTGGAATCGGCGCAAGTTCGCCCGCTGAGAGGTTCCGTGACGCATACCGTTGGGTCCACCGCCCTGCCCCGCCCGTCGAGGCAGCGGCGAGTGTGACATGCGGGTACGGCGATACGGCCGGGAGAGAGGACAGCATGACGGTGGAGGGCACTGTGAGCGGGCTGGAAGAGCGGACGGTGGGGCGGGCGTGGATGGTGCGCCTGGACCCGGCGGACCGGGGCGGTGCGGCGGTACGCGTCTCATGCGCCCGCCCGGCCTGCGCTCCCCAGATCCTGCCCTCCGCCGCCGTCGGCCGCACCGCCGCCGTCGCGCACCTGGCGACGCATCTGCGCGCCGCCCCGGGGCCCCGGCCCGAGGCGTACTGCGCCTGCCGGGCCGAGGAGTGCCACACCCACACCCGGGAGACGGGACCGCGTGAGCGGGCCGTGCCGTCGCGGTGCGGCGGCCCGGTCGTGATGGCCGTCATCAACGACCGGCAGGGCCGCTGGTGGCGGGCTCTGGAGTGCTGCGCCCGGTGTGCGGCCGCCCACCCCTCCGCGAAGATCGTCGCCACCGCCCCGGCCGCCGCGAGCCCGGCCCCCGCGGCAGGAGCCCCTCCCGTCACCGGCCGGCCGCCCGTCCCGGCGGGGCCGCAGTTCTCCCACGCCGCCTCGTCCCCGGCCCCCGTCCCCCGGGCGGTGCCCGCCCCCCGCCCGAAGCCCCGGCGCAACCGCCGGACCGGGAAGATCGCGCAGCGGATCGTGCCGCACGATCTGCACCCGGTCGCCCTGCGCGAGGAGCTGATCGAGTTGGGCGACCTGTTCCGCGCCTACCAGCAGCGGCCCGAGCCGGATCTGGCGCAACTCGCCGAGCTCCACTCCCGTAAGGCGAAGGCCTTCACGACGTGGTGGGAGGTGACCGGTGAGACCGACCTGCGGCTGGAGGCGCAGCGCGCCGAGCAGGCGGCCGCCGCCGCTCTCCTCCAGCACCAGCAGCGCACCGGCCAGAGCCCGGTCGGCGACGGAGAGGTCACCAGCCGCCTGCTGCCGGGGCTCACCCAGTGGGAGCACGCCCGGACAGTCCTCGCCCATGTCGCCGAGCACACCCCGCTGCCCGGCCCCGAGGCCCGGCTGATGGCGGTGATGCTGACCCTGCGCTCGGCACTCACCGGCACCGGCAACCTGGTGGGGCAGGACGTCAAGGGGCTGCCCCTGGCGGAGCCCGAGGAGCTGATCGGGCGGCTCCTGGACTCCGGGTGGCTGTCCATCCCCGGCACCGCCGACGATCTGCTCGCCTCCCGGCCCGAGAGCCCTACTCCGATCACCATCCCGTCCCTGATGCCCGACGAGGACGGCAAGGGTCCGTTCGACTTCGGCCGGAAAACCCGTCCCAAGCTCAGCGGGTGGGCCCAGCGGGTCGTCGGGGACAAGAAGCTCCGCAAGAAGAAGACCGGGGCCGCTGTCCGGCTCCTCGCCCTGGCCCTGGCCATCCGGACGACGACCGACGGACGGCTGGGGCCCGAGGGCGAGGGCATCGATCCGGCGGTCCTGGCCTCCTGGTGCGCTGTCGACCCCGGCGAGCTGGAATCCCTGGTGGAGCAGCTGATCGCGGCGGACTGGCTGGAGGAGGCCGCCGTCACCGACGGGCGCCTCACGGGCCGGCTGACCGAGCGGGTGCTCCCGCTCAGCTGCCCCCTGCCCTGAGGCGTCCCACCGGCGGGGGCGTCACCCCGGCGGGGGCTGCGATCCGACGAGCCACATGGCGAAGAACTGCGCCCCGCCCCCGTAGGCGTGGCCGACCGCCCTGGTGGCCCCGTCGATCTGGTGCTCGCCGGCCCGTCCCCGTACCTGGAGTGCGGCTTCGGCGAAGCGGATCATGCCGGACGCGCCGATGGGGTTGGTGGAGAGCACCCCGCCCGAGGGGTTGACCGGGAGGTCGCCGTCGAGTTCGGTGACGCCCGCCTCGGTGAGCTTCCACCCCTCGCCCTCACCGGCGAAGCCGAGGTTCTCCAGCCACATCGGCTCGTACCAGGAGAACGGGACGTACATCTCGACGGCGTCGATCTCCCGGCGCGGGTCGGTGATCCGGGCCTGCCGGTAGACGTCGGCTGCGCAGTCCTTGCCCGCCTGCGGGGAGACGAAGTCCTTGCCCGCGAAGAGCGTCGGTTCGCTGCGCATGGCGCCGCCGTGCACCCAGGCGGGCGGGTGGGGTGCGCGGGCGGCGCCGTCCCGGTCGGTGAGGACCATCGCGCAGGCCCCGTCGGAGGAGGGGCAGGTCTCGGAGTAGCGGATCGGGTCCCAGAGCATGGGCGACGCCTGGACCTTCTCCAGGGTGATGTCCGCGTCATGGATGTGCGCGTAGGGGTTCTTGAGCGCGTTGCGGCGGTCCTTGTACGCGACGAGCGAGCCGACCGTGTCGGGGGCTCCCGTACGGCGCATGTACGCGCGGACGTGCGGGGCGAAGAAGCCCCCTGCCCCGGCCAGCAGGGGCTGCTGGAAGGGGACGGGCAGGGAGAGCCCCCACATGGCGTTGGACTCGGACTGCTTCTCGAAGGCGAGGGTCAGGACGGTCCGGTGGACGCGGGCGGCGACGAGGTTGGCGGCGACCAGCGCGGTCGATCCGCCGACCGAGCCCGCCGTGTGGACGCGGAGCATGGGTTTGCCGACGGCGCCGAGCGCGTCGGCGAGATACAGCTCCGGCATCATGACGCCCTCGAAGAAGTCGGGGGCCTTGCCGATGACGACGGCGTCGATGTCGCTCCAGGTCAGTCCGGCGTCCTCCAGGGCGCGGACGGCCGCCTCGCGGACCAGTCCGGCGATGGAGACGTCGTGCCGGGCGGCGACGTGCTTGGTCTGGCCGATGCCGACGACGGCGACGGGCTCCTCAGACATGAGCGCTCTCCCCTTCCAGGACGGCGACCAGGTTCTGCTGGAGGCAGGGCCCGGAGGTGGCGTGGGCGAGGGCCCGGTCGGACTCGCCGCGGTGGATGCGGGCGGCGGCCTCGCCGAGCCGGATCAGGCCCGCCGCCATGACCGGGTTGGCGGCGAGCGCCCCGCCGGACGGGTTGACGCGGGTGTCGTCGCCGAGCCCCAGGGCCTTGCGCAGGACGACCTCCTGCGAGGTGAACGGGGCGTGCAACTCGGCGGTGTCGGCGGGCCGTTCGAAGGCTCCGGCGTGCTGGGCGGCGAGCCGGGTGGAGGGTGAGTCGGTGAGGTCGCGGACGCCGAGGCTGTGGGCCTCGATGCGGTGGTCGATGCCCCGGATCCAGGCGGGCCGTGCGCACAGGGCGCGGGCGGTGTCCCCGGCGGCGAGGATGACGGCGGCGGCGCCGTCGCCGATGGGCGGGCAGTCGCCGGTGCGCAGCGGGTGCACGAGGTGGTCGCCCGCGGGGACGTCGCCGGTGAGCTGGGCGTACGGGTTGGCGGTGGCGTCGGCGCGGCTGCGGGCGGCGATCTCGGCGAGGGCGGTCTCGTCGGTGTCGCCCGCGTCGATGAGGGCCTGGGCCTGGAGGGCGGCGAGTGCGACGGAGTCCGGCCAGAGCGGGGCGAGGTAGTACGGGTCGAGTTGGCGGGAGAGGACGTCGCGGACCTCGCCGGGTGAGGACTTGCCGTACGAGTAGACCAGCGCGGTGTCCGCCTCACCGGTCATGATCTTCACCCAGGCCTCGTACAGCGCCCAGGCGCCGTCCATCTCGACATGGGACTCGGAGATGGGCGGGTGGGCGCCGACGCCGTCGAGGGCCATGGTGAAGGAGAAGGCGCGTCCGGCGAGGTAGTCGGCGGAGCCGGAGCAGGTGAACCCGATCTCGTTGGCCTTCAGCCCCGTTGCCCCGAGGACCTCGTGGAGGACGGGCATCAGCAGGTCGACCTCGGAGAGTTCGTCGGTACGCCGCCGGTGCGCGGTCTGGGCGAAGGCGACGATCGCCACGTCTCGCATCTACACCAGCTCCTTGTACGTGTCGTAGTCGGCGTCGGGCTCGCCGGTGGGCCGGTAGTGGTCGGGATGGCGGGCGCCCTCGGCCCAGACGGGTTCCACGCGCAGCCCCATGCGGACCTGGTCGTACGGAATCCCGGCGATGCGGCCGTGGAGGGCGAGGTCGGCGCCGTCGAGGGCGATGTGGGCGTAGACGTACGGGACTTCGATGTCCAGGTTCTTCGCCTTGATGTTGACGATGCAGAAGGTGGTGACGGTGCCGCGCGGGCCGACCTCGACCTCTTCCTCGGTGGCGATGCCGCAGGTGGGGCAGGCTCCGCGCGGGGGTACGTAGACCTTGCGGCAGGCGGGGCAGCGTTCGCCGACGGTTCGGTGGCCTTCGAGGGCCTTGAGGTAGGCGCTCTGGGCTCGGCCGGGGGTGTGGACGTAGTCGAGGCGGGCGGGGGCGGCGATGCCGGTGACGGGGTCGGCGAACTCCCCTTCGTGCGGCGCGGGTTGGCCGGGCCCCGCCTCACCGTCGTACGGCTCGAAGCAGGCGATGTCGGTGATGGCGCCCGTCCGCGTCGCGGCCCAGCGGATCCGGACCCGCATCCCGGTGTGTACGGCGGCGGGTCCGGGCGCGTCCAGGGCGTGCAGGAGCGCGGTGGCGGCGCCGTCGAGGCGGACGAGCACCCAGGCGAAGGGGGTGTCCAGCGGCTGGTTGCGGCGCGGAGACGGGTTCCAGGCCCAGGTGGTGACCGTGCCGGTGGCGGCGACCTCGACGAGTTCGCGGAGCTCGCTCGCGGTGACGGGGTCGTACTCGACGGGCGGCACGAGGACCGTGCCGTCGTCCGTGCGGACACCGAGGACGGTGCGTTCGCGCAGTCCGGTGAGGAAGGCGCTCTGGACGGGGCCGAGGGAACGGGTGAAGGGGAATTCGACCACCAGCGGGGCGCTGAGGACGTCGGTCATGGCACTCTCCTAGGCTCAGGGATCAGAACTCAGCGCTCAGGAACCCGGGGGCCCGGGGCTCAGGCGCGCCGGTAGACGGGCGGGCGCTTCTCGGCGAAGGCGCGGGCGCCCTCCTTGGCGTCCTCGGTGGCGAACACGGGCCGGCCGCGCTTGAGCTCGGCGGCCAGGGCATCGGTCTCGGTCAGCTCGGCGCCCTCGTAGACGGAGGCCTTGACGGCCTCCACGGCGAGGGGCCCGCAGGCGTTGATCCGCTCGGCGACGGCGAGGGCCTCCTCCAGGGCGGTGCCGTCGGGCACGACCCTGCCTATGAGCCCGATGGCCGCGGCCTCGTCGGCGGTGTACGGGCGGCCGGTGAGGAGCATTTCGAGGGCGTGGGTGCGGGGGATCTGGCGGGGCAGCCGGACGGTGGAGCCGCCGATCGGGAAGAGGCCGCGCCGCACCTCGAAGAGCCCGAAGGTAGCCCCTGACCCGGCGATGCGGATGTCCGTTCCCTGGAGGATCTCGGTGCCGCCGGCGACACACGGCCCTTCCACGGCGGCGATCACCGGTTTGCGCGGGCGGTGGTGGCGCAGCATCGCCTTCCAGTGGAGGTCCGGGTCGGCGGCCATCCGCTCCCGGTACTCCTCGCCCTCCATGCCGCCGCCCGCGAGCGCCTTGAGGTCCATGCCGGAGCAGAACGCGCCGCCCGCCCCGGTCAGGACGACGGAGCGCACCTCGTCGTCGGCGTCGGCCGCGAGCCATCCGTCGTACAGGCCGACGAGCATCGGCAGCGACAACGCGTTCCTGGCCTGTGGTCTGTTCAAGGTGAGCACCAGCGTGGCGCCCCTGCGCTCCACGGTGAGGTGTTCCGTACCGCCCATGACCAACTCCCGTCTGCAGACCTGGAACAGGTTGCAGTAGGCGGGGTCGCAGTTCAATAGTTTTCTGACAGCTCGTCAGATTCTTTCGGCGCCACCCCTTCCCACTTGTGGCGCCCGGCGCTCTAATGACGGCCGAGTCGCCAGTCATCCGGGGTCAGGAGGAACGGTGGAGTACAACCTTGCCGACCTGTTCGAGTCGGTCGCGGACGTGGTCCCCGACCGGGAGGCGCTCCTGTACGTGGACCATCCCGGTACGGGTGCCGAGCGGCGCCTCACCTACGCCGAACTGGACGCCGCCGCCAACCGGATCGCCCACCACCTCATCGGTGCGGGCCTCCGCCCGGGCGAACATCTGGGGCTGCACCTCTACAACGGCATCGAGTACCTCCAGACGGTCCTGGGAGCGCTGAAGGCGCGCCTGGTGCCGGTGAACGTCAACTACCGCTACGTGGAGGAGGAGCTGGTCTACCTCTACCGGGACGCGGATCTGGCGGCGCTGGTCTTCGACGGCGAGTTCGACGAGCGGGTGGCGGCGGCGTCCGCGCAGGCCCCCGGCCTGCGCCACCTGGTCCGGGTGGGGTCCACGGCCGCACGCGCGGGCCTGGCGGCCGTCCCCTTCACCGAGGCCGAGGCCTCCGGCTCACCCGCGCGCGGCTTCGAACCACGCTCCGCGGACGACCAGTTCATCATCTACACCGGCGGCACGACCGGGATGCCGAAGGGCGTGATGTGGCGCCAGGAGGACCTGTTCTTCTCCGGTCTGGGCGGCGGCGCGCCGACCGGCGAACCGGTGAAGAGTCCGCAGGAGCTGGCGGAGCGGGTGGCGGCGGGCGGCGGGGGCATCACCTTCTTCCCCACTCCCCCGCTGATGCACGGCACCTCCACGCTGACCGCGTTCATCGGGTTCAACTTCGGCCAACGGGTGGTCGTGCAACGCAAGTTCGTCCCCGAAGAGGTGCTGCGGACGATCGAGAAGGAGAAGGTCACCAGTGTGTCGCTGGTGGGCGACGCGATGCTGCGTCCGCTGATCGACGCCCTCAACGGCCCGCTGCGCGGGACGGACTGCTCGTCGCTGTTCTCCGTCTCCAGCTCCGGGGCGATCATGTCGGATTCGGTGCGGGCGGAGTTCCAGGCGCTCGTGCCGACCGTGATGCTGCTCAACAACTTCGGCTCGTCCGAGTCCGGCTTCAACGGCACGGCCACCGCCGACTCGGGCCCGGAGCGCGGCTTCCGGGTCCAGGTCAACTCCCGTACGGCGGTCGTCGATCCGGCGACGTACGAACCGGTGGCGCCGGGCGAGGTGGGCCGCATCGCGCAGCGCGGCCATGTGCCGCTCGGCTACTACAACGACCCGGGCAAGACCGCCGACACCTTCTTCCGCAAGGGCGATGAGCGGTGGGTGCTGCTGGGCGACATGGCGACCGTGGACGCGGAGGGCATCGTCACCGTGCTCGGCCGGGGCTCGCAGTGCATCAACACCGGTGGGGAGAAGGTCTATCCGGAAGAGGTGGAGCAGGCGCTCAAGTCCCACCCGGACGTGTACGACGCGCTCGTCGCGGGCGTTCCCGACGAGCGCTGGGGCAGCAGGGTCGCGGCCGTCCTCGAACTGCGGGAGGGAGCAACCGCGTTGGACCTCGACGCGGTGCAGGCCCACTGCCGGACCCGGCTCGCCGGGTACAAGATCCCGCGCGCCCTGGTCCTCACCGACCGGATCCAGCGCTCGCCGAGCGGCAAGGCGGACTACCGCTGGGCGAAGGCGGTGGCGGCGGCCGGCACCGCCGTGTGAGGCGGCGGACGGGTCACCCCAGGCCGAACGACCTGAGCGCCGCGAGGAACTCCGCCGGCCGGGTGGCGTGGACGAGGTGGCCCGCCTCGACGGAGGCGAACGTGGCGTCGGGGATGGTCTCCGCCATCTCGGCCAGCTGCTTCTGGTCGATGTGGCTCGTCGTGCCACCGCCGATGACCAGGGTCGGGGCGGTGATCTCCGCCAGCCGTTCGCGGCCCGTCGGGTCCGGGTCGTTCAGCTGGGCGTCGATGTCCGGGACGACGGCCCAGTCGAAGTCCAGTTCGCCTTCCGGGCGTTCGGCGCGCGGCCGGGGCGGGTCGAGAGGGAGGAGCGGCGGGGCGTCCTCGATGACCAGTCGCCCGATGAGTCCGGGCTCGCGCTGGGCCAGGAGGTAGGCGGCCACGCCACCCATGGAGTGCCCGACGACGGTGGCACCGGCCAGATTGCGGGCTTCCAGGAAAGCGTGCAGGTCGTCGCGGAAGAGCTCGAAGGAGTAGCGGCCGGGCCAATCGCTGAGCCCGTGGCCCTGAAAGTCGGGTGCGTACACGCGGTGTTCGGCGGCGAGCTCCTCGGCGATACGGGTCCAGGTGAGGGAGGAGCCGGCCCGGCCGTGGAGGAGGACGACCGGCGGTGCGGAAGGTTCGCCCCACACCCGGTACGCGAGCCGGACACCGCCCGCCCGCGCGGTGAGGACGTCCGGGTCGAGGAAGGCCGCCACCGTACGGGAGAAGGCGCCCGCGTCGTCCAGCCACGGGAAGTGCCCCGCGCCCCGCTGGACGGCGAACTCGCCGTACGGGAAGAGCGCGGCCAGCTCCGTCGCCCGGTCCGGGCTCGGGTGGCCGTCGTACTCCCCGGCGAGGACGAGCACCGGCACGGCCAGCTCGCGCAGGGCGGGGACGGTGGCGGCGGGGTCGTACGCGCCGTCGTCGTAGCGGCCGCGCGCCTCGGAGTTGGTCTGCCCGGCGGAGGCGGCGGCATGGGCCCGGGCCGCGTCGTCCCAGCGGCCGTAGGTGAGCGGCCGGACGGCGGGCCACAGCTCGGCGAAGGGCCCGCCGGCGAGCAGCGCCTCCTGGGCGGCCCGGGCCTCGGCGTACCAGGGCTCGCCGCTGCGCAGCTCGGCCGCCTCGCGCAGGTCTTGGCCGGTCACCTCGATGCCGGCGGCGCGGGTGGAGGGGGTGACCAGGGTCAGGGTGCGCAGCCGCTCGGGGTGCCGGGCGGCGTACAGCTGGGCCAGATCCGCGCCCGCCGAGTGGGCCAGCAGGTCGATCCGGTCCAGCCCGAGGTGTTCGCGCAGCGCCTCCACATCGGCCACGAGCCGGTCGCACCGGTAGGCCGAGGGGTCCTCGGGTGCGGCGGACTCCCCCGTGCCGCGCAGGTCCAGCAGGACCAGCTGCCGTACGGCGGAGAGCCCGCCGAGGTCCCCGAGGTACGCGCTCGCCCGCATCGGCCCGCCGGGCAGGCAGATCAGCGGCTCGCCCTCCCCCACCAGGTGGTAGGCGAGCCGGGTGGTGTCGTACGCGGAGAAGATCGGCATGCCGTCCATCAAAACAGGAACACATGGACGAACGCACGGGGCTCCGCCGCGAGCCGATCCGGAACGGGTCCGCGCACACCTCTTGCCAGCGCCCCCGGCCTCCTGAATTACTGCTCCCAGGAAGATCGACCGAATGATCGGTCGCCCGGTTCGGGAGAGGATGGGCCCTCATGACAGCCATGCTGGACGCGGCGGAGCAGCTGAGCCGCGCGGATCTGGAGGCCCTCCAGCTGGAACGGCTCCGCACCACTCTGCGCCATGCGTACGAGAACGTGCCGTTCTACCGGGCGGCGTTCGACGGGGCCGGGCTGCGGCCCGGGGACTGCCGTACGCTCGCCGACCTCTCCCGCTTCCCCTTCACCGCCAAGGCCGACCTGCGCGACAACTACCCCTTCGGGATGTTCGCCGTGCCGGAGCGGGATGTCCGGCGCATCCATGCCTCCAGCGGCACGACCGGGCGCCCGACCGTCGTCGGCTACACCGAACGGGACCTGGACACCTGGGCGGACGTGGTCGCCCGGTCGATCCGCGCGGCGGGCGGCAGGCCCGGTCACAAGGTCCATGTGGCCTACGGGTACGGGCTGTTCACCGGCGGCCTCGGCGCGCACTACGGGGCCGAGCGGCTCGGCTGCACGGTGATCCCCGCGTCCGGCGGGATGACGGCGCGCCAGGTGCGGCTGATCCAGGACTTCCGGCCCGAGATCATCATGATCACGCCCTCCTACATGCTGACGCTGCTGGACGAGTTCGAGCGGCAGGGTGTCGACCCGCGCACGACCTCCCTCAAGGTGGGGATCTTCGGCGCGGAGCCGTGGACCGAGGGGATGCGCGGGGAGATCGAGGACCGGTTCGCCATCGACGCCGTCGACATCTACGGGCTCTCCGAGGTGATGGGCCCCGGGGTGGCGCAGGAGTGCGTGGAGACGAAGGACGGGCTGCACATCTGGGAGGACCACTTCTATCCGGAGGTCGTGGACCCGTTCACCGGCGAGGTGCTGCCGGACGGGGAGGAGGGCGAGCTGGTCTTCACCTCGCTCACCAAGGAGGCGATGCCGGTGATCCGCTACCGCACCCGCGACCTGACACGGCTGCTGCCGGGGACGGCCCGGAACTTCCGCCGGATGGAGAAGGTGACCGGGCGCAGCGACGACATGGTGATCCTGCGCGGGGTGAACCTGTTTCCGACGCAGATCGAGGAGATCGTGCTGCGTACGCCTGCCGTCGCCCCGCACTTCCAGCTCCTGCTGACCCGGCAGGGCCGTCTGGACGCGCTGACGGTACGGGCGGAGGCGCGGGCGGACGCGACGTCGGCGGACCGGGAGAAGGCGGCGCTCGCGATCGCGGCGGCGGTGAAGGACGGGGTCGGGGTGTCGGTGGGGGTCGAGATCGTGGATCCGGAGTCGCTGGAGCGCTCGGTGGGCAAGATCCGGCGGATCGTGGACCTGCGGGAGTCCGGCACGGGGTGAGACCGGGAGTCCGGGAGGGGGTGGCACAGCCCCGTTGACCGGCGTGTTCACACCACCGCAACACCCGTTCCCACTATGCGGACACCTGCTCGAAAATCTCGACAGAGAGGCCCGGGCACTGCCAGTCTCCCGCTATGCATCTCGCCACCCGTTCCCTGGTCACCACGGTCACCGCCGTCTCCTCCGCCGTCGTCCTCTGCGCCGCCCTGACCGGCTGCGCCCCGCAAGCGGAGGAGAAGAAGCCGAAGGCCTCGGGCCGGGCCGGCGCGACGGCCGAGGCGTGCGCGCCGGGCGGGCTCGCCACCGAGGTCGAGGGGAAGCTGACCGTCGGCACGGACAAGCCCGCGTACGCCCCCTGGTTCTCCGACGACGAGCCGTCCAACGGCAAGGGGTTCGAGTCGGCGGTGGCGTACGCCGTGGCGAAGCAGCTCGGCTACGACCGCGATGCGGTGGTCTGGCAGCACGTCCCGTTCAACAGCGCGTTCGCGCCCGGCGCCAAGAAGTTCGACTTCGACATCAACCAGGTCTCCATCAGCGAGTCCCGCAAGAAGGCGGTGGCGTTCTCCTCCGGCTACTACGACGTACGCCAGGCGGTCGTCGCGCTGAAGTCGTCGAAGGCGGCGGGGGCCAAGAGCGTGGCCGACCTGAAGAAGGTCAAGCTGGGCGCCCAAGTGGGCACCACCAGCCTGGAGTTCATCAACGACCTGGTGGAGCCGGACCAGAAGCCGGCCGTCTACCAGCGCAACGACTTCGCCAAGTCGGCGCTCAAGACCGGCCAGGTGGACGCGATCGTGGTGGACCTGCCGACCGCCTTCTACATCACCGGGGCCGAGGTGCCGGAGGCGGAGGTCGTCGGCCAGTTCCCGAACTCCGCCGACAAGCCCGAGCAGTTCGGCCTGGTCCTGGACAAGGAGTCCACGCTCACCGACTGCGTGAGCGGTGCCGTGGACGCCCTGCGGAAGGACGGCACGCTCGCCGCCCTGGAGAAGGAGTGGCTCTCCGACGCCGTCGGCGCACCGGTGCTCAAGTGACCCTGCACAAGACGCTGCCCGGTCAGCCCGGTGAGGACACCTACGTCCCCTCCGAGCGCCGGATCGCCCGCGAACGCCACCGGCGGGCCCGCACCCGGCGGGCCACCGCCATCGCCGCGACCAGCACGCTGGTGACCGGTGTGGTCCTGTTCCTGCTGATCACGGGCTCGCCCGGCTGGGACCGTACGCAGGAGACGTTCTTCAGCCCGCACTACGCGCGCGTCGCCCTGCCGCAGGTCCTGGAAGGGCTGTGGCTGAACCTGCGGCTGCTGGCGGTGTGCGGCAGCGCCGTGCTCGCGTTCGGCCTGCTGCTGGCCGTGGCGCGGACGCTGCGCGGGCCGGTGTTCTTCCCCGTACGGGCGCTGGCCACCGCGTACACGGACTTCTTCCGTGGACTGCCGCTCATCATCTGCCTGCTGATGGTCGTCTTCGGGGTGCCCGCGCTGCGCCTGGAGGGCGTGACCAACGATCCGGTGCTGCTGGGCGGTGCCGCGCTGGTGCTGACGTACTCGGCGTACGTCGCGGAGGTCTTCCGGGCGGGCATCGAGTCCGTGCACCCCTCGCAGCGGGCCGCCGCCCGGTCGCTGGGGCTCAGCAGCGGCCAGACGCTGCGGTTCGTCGTGCTGCCCCAGGCGGTGCGCCGGGTGGTGCCGCCGCTCCTCAACGACCTGGTCTCCCTCCAGAAGGACACCGGTCTCGTCTCGATCGCCGGGGCGGTCGACGCCGTCTACGCGGCGCAGATCATCGCCAGCAAGGACTTCAACTACACGCCGTACGTCGTGGCGGGGCTGGTCTTCGTCGCGCTGACCATCCCGATGACCCGGCTCACCGACTGGGTGACGGCCCGGATGGACCGGCGGCGGGCCCAGGGAGGACTCGTATGAGCACGGAGCCCGTGCTGCGGATGGAGGCGGTCCGCAAGTCGTTCGGTACGTCGCTGGTGCTGCGGGATGTGGACCTGGAGGTGGCCCCGCACACGGTGACCGCGCTGATCGGCGCCTCGGGGTCGGGGAAGTCGACCCTGCTGCGCTGCGCCAACCTGCTGGAGGAGGTCGACGACGGGGCGATCTGGCTGGAGGGCGAGGAGATCACCGACCCCCGGACCGACGCGGACGCGGTGCGCCGGCGGATCGGCGTGGTCTTCCAGGCGTACAACCTCTTCCCGCACCTCACCGTCCTCCAGAACATCACCCTCGCCCCGCAGCGCGTCCACGGCCTCTCCCGCGCCGACGCCGAAGCGCAGGCACGCGAGCTGCTGGAGCGGCTCGGGCTCGGGACCAAGGCCGACGAGTACCCGGACCGGCTCAGCGGCGGCCAGCAGCAACGTACAGCAATCGTGAGGGCGTTGGCGGTACGGCCCCGGCTTCTTCTCCTGGACGAGATCACCGCCGCCCTCGACCCGGAGCTGGTGGGCGAGGTGCTCGGCCTGGTCCGCGAGGTGAAGGACGAGGGCATGACGATGGTGATCGCCACCCACGAGATGGCGTTCGCCCGCGAGGTCGCCGACCAGGTCTGCTTCCTGGACGCGGGGGTGGTGCTGGAACGCGGCACGCCGGGTGAGGTGTTCGGCGCGCCCCGGGAGGAGCGTACGCGGAAGTTCCTGCGGCGGATCGTGGAGGCGGGGCGGCTGTGAGGAGCGGCGCGGGAACGGCAGCCGGCTTCTGACGCTCAACGATCTCTTGGTCCAGACCTCTTGACGATTGGTCTAGGCCTTCCTAGGGTCACGGCAACACTGCGGGGGCGCCGAGGAGAGACATCACGTGCTCAAGGCCACGCAGGGTTGCCAGGCCAGGGACCCCCCATGGCCTCCGGAGTTCACCCGAGGAGCCTTCCTTGAGCACCGACGCACGATGGCGCAGAGCCAGATCGACCCGGAGCACCAGCCCGAACAAGCGGTCCAAAGCCCTCGCAGGCGCCACCGCACTGCTCCTCCCGCTGGCCGCCATGGTCGGCCTGGCCAGCCCCGCCGAGGCCGCGGCCTCGGCCACCGCCACCTACGCCAAGGCCTCCGACTGGGGCTCCGGCTTCGAGGGCAGGTGGACGGTGAAGAACACCGGCACCACCACGCTCACCTCCTGGACCGTCGAGTGGGACTTCCCCGCGAACACCAAGGTCACCTCGGCCTGGGACGCGACCGTCACCAACTCCGCCAACCACTGGACGGCGAAGAACCTCGGCTGGAACGGCACCCTGGCCCCCGGCGCATCCGCCTCCTTCGGCTTCAACGGCTCCGGCTCCGGCGCGCCCACCGGCTGCAAGCTCAACGGCAACCCCTGCGACGGCGGCTCCACCAACCCCGGTGACAACGCCCCCTCCGCCCCCGGCAAGCCCACCGCGAGCGACATCACCAACACCTCGGTGAAGCTCACCTGGGCGCCCGCCACGGACGACAAGGGCATCAAGAACTACGACGTCAAGCGCGACGGCGCCACCGTCGCCACGGTCACCGGCACCACCTGGACCAACACCGGTCTGACCGCAGGCACCGACTACAGCTACACCGTGGTCGCCCGCGACACCGCCGACCAGACCGGCCCGGCCTCCCCCGCCACGGCGGTCCGCACCACCGGCGGCGGTGGCGGCGAGAACCCCGGCGGCAGCGGCAAGATCAACCTGGGGTACTTCACCAACTGGGGCTCCTACACGGTGAAGGACCTGGTCTCCTCCGGCTCCGCCTCCAAGATCACGCACATCAACTACGCCTTCGGCAACGTGCAGAACGGCAAGTGCACGATCGGCGACGCGTACGAGGACTACGAGAAGTCCTACACGGCCGCCAACTCGGTCGACGGCAAGGCCGACACCTGGGACCAGCCGCTGCGCGGCCACTTCAACCAGCTGCGCAAGCTGAAGGCGCAGTACCCGCACATCAAGGTGCTGTGGTCCTTCGGCGGCTGGACCTGGTCCGGCGGCTTCGGCCAGGCCGTCCAGAACCCGACCGCGTTCGCCCAGTCCTGCTACGACCTGGTCGAGGACCCGCGCTGGGCCGATGTCTTCGACGGCATCGACCTGGACTGGGAGTACCCCAACGCCTGCGGTCTGACCTGTGACAGCAGCGGCCCGGCGTCGATCAAGAACATGATGCAGGCCATGCGCGCCAAGTTCGGCCCGAACAACCTGCTCACCGCGGCCATCACCGCCGACGGCTCCAACGGCGGCAAGCTGGACGCGGCCGACTACGGCGGCGCCGCGCAGTACATCAACTGGTACGACGTGATGACGTACGACTACTTCGGCAGCTGGGCCGCGCAGGGTCCGACGGCCCCGCACTCCCCGCTGACCTCGTACCCCGGCATCCCCGCCCAGGGCTTCAACTCGGCGGACGCGATCGCCAAGCTGAAGGCCAAGGGCGTCCCGGCCTCCAAGCTGCTGCTCGGCATCGGGTTCTACGGCCGCGGCTGGACCGGCGTCACCCAGTCCGCCCCCGGCGGCAGCGCCTCCGGCCCGGCGGCCGGTGTGGAGCCGGGCAACCAGTACTACAAGGTCCTGAAGACCACCTGCCCGGCCACCGGCACCATCGCGGGCACGGCGTACGCCCACTGCGGCAACGACTGGTGGAGCTATGACACCCCCGCGACCGTCGGCACCAAGATGACCTGGGCCAAGAGCCAGGGTCTGGGCGGCGCGTTCTTCTGGGAGTTCAACGGCGACACCGCCAACGGCGAACTCGTGAGCGCGATCAGCAACGGTCTGAAGTAGACACCGGTACGGCACAGGAAGCCCGCCCTCCCCGAGCCAAGGGGAGGGCGGGCTTCTTCTCGGCTGCCGGGCGGCCGGTCAGGCGCGCCCCGCCCTGTTCCGGCAGGCGTCGTGGGCCGCAAGTGCGACGAACCCCGTGACGAAGGCGACCGGGCCGCCGTAGAGCAGAAGAGGGCCTACGTCGGAGATGAAGTCGCCGATGGCGAGAACCGCGACGACGTCGATGTAGCAGAACAGGAGCAGCACCCCCGCGCCGAGCCTCATCATCAGCTCTCCCCCTTCGGCGACCGCTCCTTCGTCCACGGTATGCCCGGCCCGTTCCGGTCCGACACCGCCGGGGGCGCGACCGGTCAGGCCAGCCGGTCCCGCAGCTCCCGCTTGAGAATCTTCCCGCTGGCGTTGCGCGGGAGCTGGTCCACGAAGACGACCCGCTTGGGCGCCTTGAAGTGGGCGAGCCGTTCGCGGGCGTGGTCGATGAGTTCGGTGTCGCTCGCCTCGCCTCGCAGGACGACGACGGCGGTGACGGCCTCGATCCAGCGCTCGTCGGGCAGGCCGATGACCGCTGTCTCGGCGACGGCGGGGTGGGTGTAGAGGGCGTCCTCCACCTGGCGGGAGGCGACCAGGACACCGCCGGAGTTGATGACGTCCTTCACCCGGTCGACGACGGTGAAGTAGCCCTCGGCGTCGCGGACCGCGAGGTCGCCGGAGCGGAACCAGCCGTCGCGGAAGGCGTCCGCCGTCTCCTCGGGCTTGTCCCAGTAACCGGTGCAGAGTTGGGGCGAGCGGTAGACCACCTCGCCCGGGGTGCCGTCCGGGACCTCGCGCCCCTCCTCGTCGACGACGCGGGCCTCCACGAAGAGGACGGGCCGGCCGCAGGACTCCATCCGGCCCTCGTGCTCGTCCGGGCCGAGGACGGTGGCGAGGGGGCCGATCTCGCTCTGGCCGAAGCAGTTGTAGAACGCCAGGTTCGGCAGGCGGGCGCGCAGCCGTTCCAGGACGGGTACGGGCATGATCGACGCCCCGTAGTACGCCTTGCGGAGGGCGGAGAGGTCGCGGGTGGCGAAGTCCGGGTGGTTGGAGAGGCCGATCCAGACCGTGGGCGGGGCGAACAGGCTGTCGGCCAGGCCCGCTTCGACCAGGTCGAAGATCCGGCCCGCGTCGGGGGCGTCCAGGATGGTGTTCTCCGCCCCGACCGCCAGATACGGCAGCAGGAACACATGCATCTGGGCGGAGTGGTAGAGCGGCAGCGAGTGCACGGGCCGGTCACCGGCCGCCAGGCCGAGGGCGGTGATCGCGCTGACGTACTCGTGGACCAGGGCCCCGTGCGTCATCATCGCGCCCTTGGGGAGGGCGGTGGTCCCGGAGGTGTAGAGCAGCTGCACCAGGTCGCCGGAGCCGGGGGCGCGCTCCGGGGTGAAGGGGAGCTCGGTGTCCAGGGCGTCGAGGAGTGAGCCGGGCGCGTCGCGCAGGGCGCGCGCGGGAGGGCCCGCGGGGATGCGGTCGGCGAGGTCCGGGTCGGTGAGGACGAGGGCGGAGCCTGACTGGTCCAGCAGGTAGGCCAGGTCGTCGCCGGTGAGGTTCTGGTTGACGGGGACGTGGACGAGCCCGGCCCGGGCGCAGGCGAGGAAGGCGATCAGACAGACATCGGAGTTGTGGGCGTACGAGGCCACCCGGTCGCCGGGGCGCAGCGCGTGTTCGCCGGTCAGGACGGCGGCCGCGGTGGAGACCGCCGCGTCGAGTGCCCCGTAGGTCCAGGCCCGCCCGCCGTACCGCACGGCGGTCCGTTCCGGGGTGCGGCGGGCGCTGCGGGTGAGGACGCCGTCGACTGTGCTGCTGCGTACACCGGTCATGACGTGATCCTGTGCGGCCTCTCCCGGCGGGTCAAGGGGCCGGTGAGGAGTGTTAAGGAAGGCCCGGCCCTGGCCGTCCACAACAACTACCTCTACTGCGTGCACCGCGGCGCCGGCAACGACCGGAACCCGTGGCGTAACCGCTTCAACGGCACCAACTGGCGCAACGGTGTCCGGCTACCCGGACACGTCGGCAGGCTTGGTGTCACTCCCGAGGCCGTTGCCGGTCACCGCGGCCGGGTAGCCGGGCGGTCAGCCCGCCACGGCTTCACTCGGGGCGGTGCGCGGGCCGCGTCGACGACGTCGTCCGATGTGCGCGGGTCTCCACCAGTTGACGGGACCGAGAAGTGTCATGACTGCCGGAACGAGGATTCCACGGACCAGGATCGCATCGAGGGCCGCCGCAGAGGCGATGCCTACACCCATGAGTTTGAGGATGGTCACGTGGGAGGTCGCGATGGCGGCGGTGGAGATGGCGAGGGCCGCTGCCGCCGAGGTCATCAGCCGGCCGGTGCGGGAGATGCCCGTGACGACGGCCGTACGGTTGTCCAGGCCGCGGTCGAACTCCTCCCTGATCCTGCCGAGGAGGAAGACTTCGTAGTCGAGGGACAGGCCGAACACCACGGCCAGGGTGAACAGCAGCAGACTCGCGTCGAGGGAACCGGTGACCGTGAACCCGCCCAGCACGTCCGCCCCGTGTCCGGACTGGAAGATCCACACAATCCATCCGAGGCCCGCGGCCAAGCTGATGACTGCCACCGCGAGCGCCTTCAGCGGTGCCACGGCACTGCGGGTGAACACGGTGAGCGCCGTCAGCAGGAACACGCACATCGCCACCGCCACCCACGGCAGCGCGCCGCGCACCGCGTCCGTGGTGTCGGTGATCTGCCCGGCCCGACCACCTACCAGGACCGGGCCGGGCGCGGGAGTCTTCCGCAACGCATCGACCAGGCTCGCGCCCTGAGGTGTGTCGGGTCCCACCGTTGCCGCGACCAGCACCACCGCCGGGCGCCGCTCCGGCTGCGCCTGTCCGGGCCCGCCCGCCGCAGCGGCCGGCACCACGCGCACCGCCCCCACGTGCGGCAGCCGGGCCACGGCGGCCGTGTAGTTCGCGAGGGTCGCGTCCGGCCGTTCCAGGACCACCACCTGGACTCGCTCCGGAACCACCTCGAAGCGGCCGCGCACGTCCGCGGCCGCGGCGGCGGACGAGGCCGTCGGTGCCAGCGTCCGCTCGTCGATCGCGCCCAACCGCAGACCCGTTGCCGGCCAAGCCATCACGACCAGCACCGCCAGCGCTCCTACGGCCGCCGCCGCGGGCCGGGCGGTGACACGGCGGGCGAGCTCGCGCCAGAACCCGCTCGGCCCCCCGATGGAATCCCGGCGCAGCCGGCGCAGCGGGTCGGCGCCATCGACGCGATCACCCAGCAGCGTCAACGCGGCCGGCAGCACCGTCAACGCGGCCAGCGCCGCCAGCAGCGTCACCGCCACACCCGCAAGAGCCAGCGCACGCAGCAGCGGAACAGGGATGGCGGCCACCGCTACCAGGCATGAAGAGATCACTACGGCGGAACAGAGCACACAGCGCCCCGATGTATCAAGAGCTACTTCCAGTGCTCGGGCGCGCGGCATCCCCTTCGCGTGCTCCTCGCGGTAGCGGGCGAGGACGAACACGGTGAAGTCGATCGACAGACCGAAGCCGATGGCCGCGGCCGCGTTGACCGCGAACGCGGACACATCGGTCACGTGGGCCAGCAGGCCCAGCAACGGAGCACAGCAGATGACGGCCGGCACCGCGACCACGAGCGGCAGCGCGGCCGCAGCCCAGGAACCGTAGGTCAGCAACAGGAGAAGCACGACGAGCGGTGCGGCCCAGAGTTCGGCCCTCAGCAGATCGGCCCCGCCCTGCCGGTCGATCTCGGCCGTCGCCCACGAGGCCCCGCTGGCATCCACCCGCATCCCCGGCACGGCCGCCCGCGCCTTGGGCACCAGACGCGATGCCGCTTCCTTGCGGTCGCCGTCGCTGCCCGACAGCGAGACCGTCACCAAACCGGTGCGCCCGTCACGGGAGCTCAGCCACGGGTCCCCCGTGGCAGCCGACCGCACCGTACGCACAGCCGGCTCTCCCGCCAGCACACGGGCGACAACACCGGCACCCGCTGCGACCGACGGCCGCCCGCCCCCGTCGCGGGCCGTCAGCGCGAGCACGAGATCCGGGGTGCCGACGCCCAGCAGCTCCGCCTGTTCCTGAGCCCTGGCCGACTCGGTGCCGGTGGCGATGGTCCCCCCAGCACCGAAGGCGCCGGACACCGCGGGAAGACTCAGGAGGGCCACGGCCAGCGCGACCGCCGCGCCTGCCACCACCCCCCGGGCCCGGGACGCCGACCACGCCCGCCTCCCTTTCCCGTTCTCGCTGCGTACTGGCATGACCGCACTAACGAGCAACCCGCACAACAGTGATGTCGCCACTGGCCGGAAGACTGCCGAGCAGCCGAACCGAGCCGGTTCTCCCGGCCGGCTCCGGGCGCGTCAAGGGTGCCTTCAGTGGTGAAGGGTGAGGTTTTCGTCGCGGGCGTCGGGCAGTTCGGCCGGCCTGGCGGCGGGCGCGGCGTCCAGGACGGTGCGGCGCCGCCGGCACAGGCGTTCCAGAGCTTGTGTCCCTGGTTCCGCGCCGCGGAGCAGGGAGGGTCCGGAGCCGACGAAGCGCGAGCAGACGCCCACGTGGGCCTGGTGAACGTCCGTCAGGACCTCGACCAGGCGCCGGTGCGGCCGAACCCCACTCGCGCAGGCTCCGCACGAGGACGCGGTGATCGGACGACCACAGGCCGGAGAACCCTGTCCGGGGAACGTGCGGTGGGGTCATCGAAGGCCGGACGGTGTCGTGGTAGTCCTGCACGTCGAAGGAGGCGGTGACGCGCAGGGCGGAGGCGCTGGCGCGCAGGAAGTGAGCCGCGCTGTCGAGGCCAGCGGCGGAACCTGTGGCCGACGGAGCGCGAAGGGCGTGCCGCACGGCGACGACGGTCGCCTGGGTGAGGGCGAAGAAGAGCCGGTGCCCCTGGATCCAGCGTTGGTGCACCGTGGCCTGCGTACGGGATCCGGAAAGGCTGGTTCGCGAGGTCAGCCCGGCCGCGTGCGCGGCAAGTTCGAGGTCGGGCTCCGCCAAGGATCCGTCCGGGTGCCGGGAGAAGGCCCGCACTGCGGCGAGGGTGTCGTCGAGGGCGTCGATCAACAGGGACGCGGGGGCGCAGGCGCAACGTGAGACCGCGAAGTAGTCGTCGAACACGGCTTCGCGGGGATCACGTTCGGGAATGTGACGGTGGTCGGGCGGTGTGTGGTGACGGTCGCGCCGGTTCGCGGCCTCGCGCAGGGTCGCCAGGCTGTGGGGCAGGTGCTGCGGCGGAGCGAGCCACAGCACGGATTCGCTTGTCATCTGGGCCATTTCACTAGTTTTAATGCGGTACGTTACCTGGCATGTCGGTGACTCTTGGTGATGATTCGTTCCGCAGTGCAATCGGTGAGGTCGCAGCGATCCTCGAGGACTACTGGGAGGACCTGCGCGAGGAACGTCTGCCGGTGACGCCGGACCTTCGCCCCGGTGACGTACGGGCGATGCTGCCCGACCGCGTACCGGTGCACGGCGAGCCGATCCGTGACGTGCTGGCCGATGTACGGCGTGTGGTGATGCCCGGTCTCGTGCACTGGCAGCACCCGTCGTTCCTCGGCTACTACCCCACCCAGACCAGTCCGGCGTCAGTGGTCGGCGAGCTGTTGGCCTCCGGTCTGGCGGTCCAGCACATGATGTGGTCCACCGGCCCGGCCGCCACCGAACTCGAGGAAGCGGTACTGGACCAACTCGCGGTCGCGCTGGGCCTGCCGGAGCGATTCCTCAGCGGCGGGAACGGCGGCGGGGTCCTGCAGGACTCCGCGTCATCGGCGGTCCTGGTGGCTGTGGTCGCCGCCCTGTACCGGGCCTCGGGCGGGCGCTGGCGCGAGCACGGCGCCGAGGGGCGCTACCGTCTGTACTGCACCGACCAGGCGAACTCCTGTGTCCCCAAGGCCTCGCGCATCGCCGGCCTGGGAGAACCGGTGCTGATCGCTACCACGGCCGGCACCTGCGAGATGGACCCCCGCGCCCTGCGCGAGCGACTGGCAGCCGATCGCGCCGCCGGCGTCGTACCCGCGATCGTGGTCGCCTCCGTCGGCACCACGGGCACCTGCGCCATCGACCCGGTCGCCGCCGTCGCCGCCGTGTGCCGCGAGTTCGCGGCCTGGCTGCACGTGGACGCCGCCTACGCCGGGTCGGCGGCTGTTTGCCCGGAGAACCGCTGGATCAACGAGGGCGTCGAGCACGCCGACTCCTACGCCGTGAACTGCCACAAGTGGCTGCTCACAGGACCGCCCTGCGACGCCATGTGGGTGGCCGACCGGCACAGCCTGACCGCCGCCATGGACATCCGCCCGGCCTTCCTCCGCAACCAGGCCAGCGACTCGGGCGATGTCACCGACTTCCGGGACTGGCAGGTGCCGCTGATGCACCCCTTCCGCGCCTTGAAGCTGTGGTTCGTGCTGCGCACCCACGGCGTCGAGGGCCTGCGCGCGCACATCCGCGAACAGCTTTCCCACGCCGCGCTCTTCGCCGACCTGGTCCGGGAGAGCCCCGGCTTCGAACTCGTCTCGCACTCACTCGGGCTGGTGTGCTTCCGTCTCTCCGGCGACAACTCCCGCACCGAGCGCCTGCGTACGGATCTCGACGCCACCCATCAGATCCTGGTGACGCCCACCACCGTCGACGGCCGCTACATCCTGCGTGCGGCCCTGGGCTCGCGCCTGGCGTCCCGGACGTCCGTGCGCAAGGCCTGGGCGCTGGTCCGCGAGGTCGCCGCCTCGATCCCCGACGACCGGCCCACGTCATCCGAAACCTCGGCGACACCCTCGGTAGGCGCCCGGTAACCAGGAGACGTGCCCGTACAGCGCCACATGGGCACAGGCCCATGATCCACACTCTCGCCACACGAACGGCATTCAGCGGAGAACAACGTGCACGAACATGACGCAGCGACCGCGGCGGGCGAACGCTGGTTCGACTACGCGGCCGCGCACCCGCATTCGAGCTTGGAGATCGGCGGAGCGGCCGTGGTCGCCGGCCCCACACCTTCGACCGCCGAGTTGCACGCGTTGATCGACTTGATCCGGGCGGCCCACCCGCCGCTGCGCGACCGGGCCCGCGTACGGGGCGCGAGCGCGGGAGGCCCGGCCGAGCCCGCCGAGCACCTCCAGGAGGTCGTACTGCCCGCGCGCGGCGGTGACGTCGCGCTGCACGCGGCGATCGAGCGCGTGAGCGCCCAGCCGCTGACGGACGTCTCCTGGGGCATGACCCTGCTCCACGGTCACCGCGACAACGAGTTCGCTCTGCTCCTTCGCGCCCACCACGGCCTGCTGGACGGCATGTCCCTCATCGGGATCACGCTCGCCGCGGTTCGGGAAGCCGGCCTTCCGCAGCGCCGCGCGGCTCCCGCGCCCCCACCCTCCTGGACGACCGCACGCGTGCGCGCCCTGGTACGCGCGGTCGCCGGCCTCGCGCTGCCCGCGCGCGCCATCAGCCTCGGCCCCACACGCGGCCAGGCCCCGACCGGCCCGCCCAAGCGCCTGTGGGCTCCTACCTCGCTGCCTCGTATGAAGGCCATCGCGCTGGCGGCCGGCACCAGTCTCAACGACGTCTACCTGGCCGCCCTCGCCGGCGCCCTGCGCCCCGGCCTGCCCGACCGTGCCGCAGGTACCGTACGGGCGATGGTCCCGCTCAATACCCGGCGCGGCAGCACGAGAGCCGCGTTGGGCAACTTCCACCGCGGCGTCCCCGTCGCCCTGCCCTGCCACCTGCACTCGGCTGCCGAGCGGCTGACCGCCACACACCTGGCCACCGCGAACATCCGGACCGGCCGCCGCGACCCCGACGCGGACGTCCTGTTCGAGACCCTGCCCACGCGCTGGCACGGCAGGGCCCTGGCGTGGGCCCTGCAACCGCGGCGCACCACACTGGTGGCCACCCATGTCCCCGGCCCCGCACGTCCCCTCGAACTCGACGGCCACAGCATCGACACCTTGCTGCCGCTGATGTTCCTGCCCGCAGGACACCATCTGTCGGTCTGCCTGGGCGAATACGCCGGAACCGCGCACCTGGCCGTCGTCGCCGATCCCAGCCTGCCCGGCATCGACGAACTCCCCACCCGCTGGCTCGCGGAACTCGACGCGTTCGAAGCCGCCTTCACGCCACCCCGGCAACCTCCGGTTGCCGACGCCCGGTCTGCGCGGTGACGGCCGTCCGTACCCGGAACGGCTACGCGTGACGAGCCGCGTGCCTCACCGGTGACGACAGCACTCAGTTGGGGTTCAGGTGTCCCCAGGTGTACACGGGGTCGGTTTCGTCGCGTCGCGATGCGACCCAGTCGGGGGCCAGGCCGTCGACGATGCTGACGACGCGCGACTCGTCGAACACGACGACCCGGTCGGCGATGCCCCAGGAACCGTCGCGCCGCTCGAACCGGTCGACGTACCGGCAGCGGATGATCGCCAGGTCCTGCTGCCCGCCGGGCTCGGCGGGTTTCTGCCGCAGGAAACACAGGCAGTACGACTCGACATCGGCACGGTCCTCCTCCGTGAACTCCACGAGCACGTTGGAGATGAAGTGCTGGGAGGAGTCGATGGTGCGGTGGCGGGCCCGAATGTCCTCGACGAGCCCTGCGGCGTCGCCCCTGTACCCGCCGTGGACGTCGACCGCGTCGTCGAAGTAGCAGGCGGCGATGGCCGCGTAGTCCAGTCGGTCCACCGCCCTGGCGTACCGGAACAGGACGTCCTGGATCTCGAAACGGTCGTCGGCGCGGCTCATGCGGAGTCCTCCTTGATGCGTGATGTCGACGCAGCGGCGCGGGCGGCCGCCTCGCGGCCGGCGACCCGGCCGAGTACCAGCGCGTGGGCGACGGAGTTGCCGCCGCCGACGTAGCGTTCGCCGAGGATTCCACCGGCCGCTTCGCCGGCCGCGTAGAGTCCCGGCAGGGCCCGGCCGTCGGTGCCCAGCACCCGTGTGCGGGCGTCCACCTCGAGGCCGGTGTGGGTGCAGACCAGTTCGGCGGGGAGCATCCGCACCGCGAAGAAGGGCCCGGTCGCGATCGGCGCGAGGTGCGGGTCGGCGCCCTTGGCCGCGAGTGACTCGTGGCGCAGGAAGTCCTCGTCGGTGCCCTCGGCGAACAGTCCGTTGAAGCGGGCGACGCTTGCGGAAAGGTGGCTCGGGGGCACGTCCATCAGGCTCGCGAGTTCTTCCAGGGTGTCGGCGCGCAGCACGACGCCCTTGGCCACCTCTTCCAGGATCCGGGCGGCGTCCCAGTCGGCGTAGCCGGGGGGCAACGATCTGCGGGCGTCGTCGTCGAACACGGACCAGACCCAGCCGCCGTGGTCCTTGAGGATGCCGGGGCTGACGGCGTACGGGGCGTCCTCGTCCATGCAGCGTCGGCCGTCGAGGCCGACATGGATGCGCGAGGCCGGGGGGAATCCGCTCTGCCAGTGGTGGAAACGCTGGAACTCCGCGGTCACCAGGAGCAGGCCCCAGCCCTGGCCGAACAGCGCGAGGCCGTGGCGCTCGGCGATGCCGACGTGATCGCCCCGCGAGCCGGGTGCGGCCACCACGAACAGGGCGTCGCCGGCGATCTCGGCATCGGGAAGGAAGCGGCGGACCAGTTCCGCGTCGGCCGCGAGGCCGCCGCTGGCCATGACGACGGCCGGCGCGGTGGCCTCCTCGCCTTCCAGGACGACGCCGCGGACGGCGCCGTCCCGGACCACCAGGTCCTCCACCCGACTGCCGAGGGCCAGGTCCACAGCGAGCCGTGCGCGGGCCCTGTCGAGCACCTGCACCAATCCGTAACCCTGGTCCTTGGGAACGTGGCCTCGCCAGACGTCCTCCACCCCGGCGCGGGTGAGCCCCGGCTCATGGGCACTGCGCGAGACCTGCGCGGGTATCTCGACGCCCAGTTCGAGCAGCCACTCGACGAGGTGGCTGGATTCCTCGCAGAACATCCTGACCGGGCCCGGCCGGACCCGCCAGCCGTTCAGGTCCATGTAGTGCTGGAACATGCGCCGCGGCGAGTCCTTGACTCCGAGGCTCTCCTGGACGCTGGTGGCCGAGGCGGTCAGCAGGCCGGCGGAGAGCTGCGTGGATCCGCCGATCTCGTCCTCGGCCTCCAGCAGCAGCACGCGCGCGCCGGCCTGGGCGGCGGAGACGGAAGCCGCCAGGCCGGCGCCACCGGCGCCGACCACGATGACGTCGTAGTCGTATTCCGTTTCCATGCTGTCGGGCTCAGACATGCTGCGAACCGCCGTCCACCGGAATGCTGATGCCGGTGATGTACCGGGCGCTGTCCGAGAGCAGGAAGTACAGGGCGGCAAAGACCTCCATGGGCGCACCGATCCGGCGCAAGGGGACCGTGGTGAGCGCGCGGTCCATCGCCGCCCGGTCCTCATGGATCCAGCGGGTCATCTCGGTGTCGATGTAGCCGGGGGCGATGGAGTTCACGCGGATGTTGTCGGGGCCGAGCTCGACGGCCATGCACGTGGTGAGGTGCCGAACGGCCGCCTTCGAGGAGTTGTACGACGCGCGGGTCGGCCGCGCGCGGACGGCGGCGACCGAGGACATGTTGACGATCGCGCCGCCCCCGACGGTCCGGAAGTGGCGGGCGGCTGCCTGCCCGCCGTACACGACACCGTTGACATTCACGCCGTAGGTGAGCGCGAGCTGCTGGGGCGTGATGTCGGTGAACCCGGCCTGCGGAAAGACACCGGCGTTGTTGACCCACAGGTCGAGTCGGCCGAACTCGCGCAGGGCGGCGGCCACCAGCGCGTCGCCGGCGGACGGGTCGGTGACGTCGGCGCCGATGCCGACCACACGACCCGCGCCGCTGGTGCCGGCGAGGCGGGTGTTGATCTTCTCGGCGACGGAGGCCATCTCCTCCTGGTCGAGGTCGCCGCCGACGCCGTTGACACCTCGGCGTGCCAGTTCCTCCAGGAAGAGGGCGCCCATGCCTCGGCCGGCGCCGGTCACGACGACGGTGCGGCCGACCAGTTCGGGGTTGATGGCGGGGAGGGCGTCGTAGTTGACACGGCCGGGGTTGCCGTCGGGTGCCTGAGCAGTGGTCATGAGTGGTCCTTCGGATCGGTTGGTTGCCTGCGGCCCGGCACCGGCGCACGTCGGGCGACTGCGCGCGTGCCTGAGGCCGGCCTCGACAGGTTGGTCTACGGTTTTTCGGCCAGTCCGGCGAGGATCCGGTGGTAGAGCCCGCCGGATGTCAGTCCGCCGTCGACGACGACTTCCTCGCCCGTGATGTACGTGGCGTCGTCGGACAGCAGAAACGCGACCACCCGCGCGATCTCCTGCGGAGTCGCGAGTCTGCCCGCGGGGACCGAGCGCACGCTCTCGTCCACGAAGGCGGTGTCGGTGGCCTGGTGGAGCAGAGGCGTCGAGGTGAGACCCGGATGCAGCGAGTTCACGCGGATGCCGAGCGCGGCGAGTTCGAGCGCGCCGACTTTCGACAGCCCCCGGACGCCCCACTTGCTGGTGCCGTACGTGGCGGAGAAGTAGCCGACCATGCCGGCGATCGAGGAGACGTTCACGACCGCGGCACCGCCGTCCTCGGCACCTCGCGCGAGTGCGGGGGTGAGTGTCTTCAGGCCGTAGAAGACGCTGGACAGGTTGATGTCCATGACGCGCCGCCACTGTTCGACGGTGGTGTCGGCTATGCCCGCGCGCAGGCTGACACCGGCGTTGTTGACCAGGCCGTGGAGCGGCCCGGCAGCCTCCACCTCGCCCGCCAGCGCGCCCCACGAGTCGGCGTCGGCGACATCGAGGCGGATGGCCTGCCCCGTCCCTCCGGCCTCCGCGAGATCGGGGACGAGCGCTTCGGCGGCGGCCACGTCGATGTCGGCGGCCCAGACGTGCGCCCCCTCGGAGGCCAGCGCCAGACAGTCGGCCCGGCCCAGCCCCCCGGCAGCACCGGTGACCACGACCGAACAGCCTTCGAACCTGCGTCGGCCGGCCTGTGTGCGGCTCACAGTTCCAGCTCCGTCCCGCGCGTCTCCTTGAGGAAGAAGGTGGCGCCGAGGGTCATGAGCGCGGTCGCGATGAGATAGCCCGCCGGCGCCAGGTTGTTGCCGGTGGTGCTGATCAGGAGCGTGGCGATGAACGGCGCCGTGCCTCCCAGCGCCATGTTGGTGACGTTGTTGCTCATCGCGATGCCGCTGTAGCGGTAGCGCGCCCGGAAGATCTCGGCGTAGGCGGCGAAGGAGACACCGTTGACCAGTCCGATGAAGAAGGTCAGCGAACACTGGGCGAGGACCGCGGCCACCGGGCTGCCGTCGCGCATCACCATGAAGGCCGGGAGGGAGATGACCGCCGTGACGCCGCTTCCGAAGAAGAACACGGGCCGGCGTCCGATGCGGTCGCCCACGTATCCGGCGATGGGCAGGCTGATCACCGCGGCGATCATGGCGATACAGGTGGACGTGAACGCGAAGTCGGCCGAGCGCCCTCCTTCGGTCTGCAGGTAGCTGGCGGCGTACACGCCGGCCACGTAGTAGCCGCCGACGATCAGTGCCCCGAGGAAGATGACGAGCACGATCTGGCGCCAGGCGTGCGCGAACACGTCGGCGATGGGGTACTTCGCGACCTCGACCGAGTCGCTCTCCTGGACGGCCTCGAACTGCTCGGTCTCCGGCAGCTGCCTGCGGATGTAGAGGCCGATCAGACCGATCACGACACTGAGGAGGAAGGGAACGCGCCAGGCCCAGTCGTGCAGGGTCTCCGTGCTGACGGCCGAGGTCAGCAGCAGCGCGACCAGCGAGGCGACCAGCGAGCCGAGATAGGTACCGGTGTTGACGAACGAGGTGTGGAACGCCCGTCGGTGTGCCGGGGCGTGTTCGGACACGAACGCGTTCGCGCCGCCGAGTTCACCGCCGGCCGCGAAGCCCTGGAGGCAGCGGCACAACACCAGGAGGCACGTCGCCCAGAGGCCGAGCGTGGTGTACGAGGGGATCAGCCCGATCCCGGTGGTGGCGATGGCCATCAACAGGATGGTCCAGGTGAGCGCCTTCTTGCGGCCGTACTTGTCGCCCACGTGGCCGAAGAGGATGCCTCCGGGCGCCCGGAGGAAAAAGGCGACCGCGAAGGCGGCGAAGGTCGACAGCAGTGCCGTATTCGGGTCGCTCTCGACGAAGAAGTGCACCGAGAGCAGGGTGGCCATGTAGCCGTAGATGCCGAAGTCGTAGTACTCGACGACGGTCCCCAGGATCGCCGCCCGGATGACTTTCAGTGTGGACGCGGGGCTCGCGCCGACCGGAGGAGCGCCTTTTGCCGGTGGGTCCGTCGGTGATGGTTCGGCTGCCAGTTTTGCCATGGATCGGTCCTTAGAAAGCGCGGAAGCTGGAGTTGGAGCCCGGAATGTCACGGGCGGCTGCTGAAGCGCGGAAGCTGTCACGCACCCGGACAGACGTAGGCGGTACGGGCACCGGGCCCTGGCGCCGGGTGTGCTCCCGGGTCGTCGGGCACGAGAGAGGCCGCCGCGCGGGGGCATCGGCCCGGCCGGCTGCGCCGTGGAAGTGCCGTTGCCCGTACGGCCCCGGGTTGAGCGTCAGGCCTGGGCGTCAGGCCTGGGCGTCGAGCGGGGCGCCGTCGCGTCGCACGACACGGGCGGCGACCCGCCAGCCGCTGCCGTCGTGGACGACACGGTCGACAAGCGTGGTGAACCGCTCGGTGTGCGGTGTCCCGCCCCTGGGTGTGGCGACGATCTGCAGATACGCCTCCACCTGTAGCGTTCCGGCTCCGTCGTCGCCGGTCAAGGCCACATTGCTGACCACGTGCCGACGCACCACGCCATCGGCGGCGCAGTCGGCGGCGAACCGTTCCGCGAACGCGGTCAGCGCCGCGGTACCGGTCACCGGTGCCGGATAGGTCGGGGAGGTGAAGCTGCCGTCCGCGGCGAAGGTCGCTGCCCATTCCGCAGCGCGGCCACCGTCGATGAGGTGGCTCTGGAGGTGATACAGGTGGTGGATTTCGGCCAGCCGGTTACCGGTGGCAGGCGCGGGCGCGATGGGATTCATACGGAGATCCGTTCGGCTCGTCCCCTGCTCCGGCAGCCGTCCGAGCCGCTGAAGAGGGGAGCTTGCGACACACCAAGGTTGTGTGCGATATTCGCACTACCAGTGCGAATACTGGGAGCATAGGTAGCTGGCTGAAACCCGTCAAGGGATGAATTCGTGACTTCACCTTCGCCGACCAGGTCGGCCCCCGAACTCGATGCGGGCATGTCCAAGACGCTCCACCACGGACTGCTGCTCCTCAGAGTCCTCTCGGAACAGCCTCAGGGCCTGACCGTCAGCGAGCTGGCGGACGCCATCTCGGTGCACCGCACGGTCGCACACCGCCTGGTGAGGACCCTGGAGGCACACGAGCTGTGCCGCCGCGACCACCAGCGCCGGATCGTCCTGGGCACGGGCCTGGTATCCCTCGCCGAACCCGTCCAGCAGGATCTGCGCACGCTGGCCCGCCCGATCCTGGACGAGCTGGCCGAGAGCACCCGGGCCACCGCGCACCTGCTGGTCCGGGACGGCGCCGCCCGGATGCGGGCACTCATGGTGGTGGAACCGCGCGGCGCCCTTGTCCACGTCTCCTTCCGGCCCGGTCAGACCCACTCCATCGAGCAGGGCTCCGGCGGAGTCGCGGTCCTCGCCCACGGCCCGCACCGGGAGGGGGAGCGCCCGGAGGTGAGCGAGGCCCGGGCCAAGGGGTACGCGGTCACCACGGGCGAGGTCATCCCCGCCGTGACCGGCATCTCCGCCGCCGTCCCCGCCAGGGACCGGACAGCCACGGCCAGCATCGGCATCTCGGTCTTCGAGTACACCGACCTCGGCCAACTCGGCACCACGGTCGCCGCCGCCGCGAGGAGCCTGGGCAGACTTCTCGACTGACGGTCCTGGCCGGTCACACCGACAGGCGCCGACCCGCTCGGCACCCGCGACACCGGCCCACCGGACGCGCCCGGTGCGGCGGCGACAGCGCGTCCGCCCCCCGCCCGGTGCACACCCCCGCGCGGACGAGGCCCACCGAAGCGGCGGCGCCCAGCCCCTGGGCGCCGCAGCCGTACCGCCGCTGAAGAGCGCTCAGGCGCGGCTGAGCCGGGCGAGCCTCGCGGCCGCCTCACGCACCAGCTCACCGAGACGGCCGATGTCCACCTGCCCCATGGCGACCGTGCCGACGGACGCGCCGAGCAGGTGTGGAACCTCGAAGCCCGCAGCCACTCCGACGGCCCCGTGCTGAAGCTCTCCGGCGGTGACGCTGTACCCGGCGCTCCGTGCCCGCTTCACGGCTTCGGAGTCGTCCTCCGCCGCCGGCTGGAGTGCCAGGATGGCGATACCGTTCGCCCCCCTGTCCAGCGGGTGGCCGGCACCGATCCGGTAGCTGACCTGGAAGATCGTCTGCCGGGTGGGCTCCGCGGAGAGCACGGGAACACATTCGTGGCCCCCCTGCGCCAAGGAAAGGAACGCGGCCACCCCCGCGGCATCGGCGAGCTCCTGCAGGACCGGTCCCGCCGCACGGATCAACTGCGGCTGGAAACGGCTCGCGAAGACGGCCGCGCCGGCCCCGAGCCTGATCCTCTTCCCCACACCCCGGGTCACCAGCGCGTGCTGCTCAAGCGTGTCGACGATGCGGTACGCGGTCGCCCGGTCGGTGCCGAGCCGCGCCGCGATCTCGGCGACCGAGAGTCCCTCCGGGGCAAGGGAGATGAGGCTCAGGGCACGCAGGCCACGGTCCAGGCTCTGCAAAGGGGGCACGTGGGCTTCCTCCTGGATTCACTGCACGTTCGTGTCGCACCGCGGCTCCGGGTGCGGAGAGCGGGCATTCGAAGATTAACCATCTCGGCCGTCCGGCCGGCCGGACGCACCCGGAGCCCTTCGGACCGTGGGCCGGCCACGCCCCCGCCTCGGCCGATCGGCTCGGCACAGCCGCCCTTGACCGCGCTCCGGACTCGAACTATGTTGCCTCCAAGTTGCGGACACCGCACACATATGTGCGCCAGGCGCACACTTACGCGGAGTGGCGGCAGCTGCACAACAGGCCGCCGGGTGCGTCCCGCCGACCTCAGGGCCCGCTCACCGCCCGGCGCAGCCAGCAGCCCATCCGCGCTTCGACACCTGCCCGGCACCACCACCGGCGGCCGCCGTTCCGGGTGTCCGCAGCCACAGGCGAACCGCCGACAGGAGAGGGACAGGCATGCCGTACTACCGCGTGGCGGGGAGCGTCCCGCCCAAGCGCCACACCCAGCACCGCGGCCCCGACGGGTCGCTGTACTTCGAGGAGCTGATGGGAGAGGAGGGCTTCTCCTCCGACTCCTCGCTGCTCTACCACGTGAACCTGCCGTCCTCGATCGCGGCGTACCGCGTCTGGGAGCTGCCGGATCAGTCGCTCGTCCCGAACCACCCGCTGACACCGCGCCACCTCTCGACGCACGAGCTCTTCGGCGACGGCCGTCCGGAGGCCGACGCGGTGACCGGCCGGAGGCTGCTGCTGGGCAACGGCGACGTCAGGCTCTCCTACGTCGTCGCCGGCACGACCAGCCCTTACTACCGCAACGCGATCGGCGACGAGTGCCTCTACGTCGAGGCCGGACAGGCACGGGTCGAGACCGTCTTCGGGGACCTGGCGGCGGGCGACGGCGACTACGTCCTCATCCCCCGCGCGACGACGTACCGCATCGTCCCGAACGGGCCGGTGCGGCTGTACGCCATCGAGGCGAACTCCCACATCACTCCCGCCAAGCGCTATCTCTCCCGTTACGGGCAGCTCCTGGAGCACGCGCCCTTCTGCGAGAGGGACCTCCGCGGCCCCGAGAACCTCAGGGCCGTGGCGGAGCAGGACGTGGAGGTGTACATCAAGCACCGCGGCAACGGTCCCGGGGGCATCGCGGGCACGGTGCACACACTGCCGCACCATCCCTTCGACGTCGTCGGATGGGACGGCTGCCTCTACCCCTACGTCTTCAACATCCGCGACTTCGAGCCCCTCACCGGACGAGTCCACCAGCCCCCGCCGGCACACCAGGTGTTCGAGGGCGAGAACTTCGTCATCTGCAACTTCGTGCCGCGCAAGGTGGACTACCACCCCCTCGCCATCCCGGTGCCGTACTACCACTCGAACGTGGACTCGGACGAGGTGATGTTCTACTGCGGAGGTGACTACGAGGCCCGCAAGGGTTCCGGGATCGGCCAGGGCTCGATCAGTCTGCACCCCGGCGGCCATCCGCACGGCCCGCAGCCCGGCGCCTACGAGCGTGCCATCGGAGCGGAGTTCTTCGACGAGCTGGCCGTCATGGTGGACACCTTCCGGCCGCTGGAACTCGGTGAGGCGGCGCGCGACTGCGATGACGGCGTCTACGCCTACTCCTGGGCCAGGGGCGGCAAGGAGGCCGCCGGGTGAAGGCCCTCCGACCCGGCTCCGGAACGGTCCCGCCCGAACTGTTCGCCTCGCTCTGTGACGACGCCGCGGTGTCTCCGCCCGGAGGCATACCGCTGAGGGAGGCGGTGCCCGCACACCGGGGGCACATCGCGTCCGCCCGCGCACCGCTCGTGGGTCCCCTCGTGCTGCCGCAGGCCCGGCCCGCCGGACGCGACGCCACCAGGGTTGCCGAACTCCTCGGCGCACCGTCCCCGTCAGCCCGAACGGCCTTCCGCTCATTCGGCACCTGTTCCATCGCCGAGCCCGTCACGGAGCTCGCGGCTCTCGACCTGCTCGGCCCAGCCCTGACCAAGGACCTCCCGTGACCGCATCCACCACCGTCCGCCTCGACGTGCCCGAGGACGATCTCTTCGGTATCCACAACTTGCCCTACGGGGTGTACTCGTTGCCCGGCCGCGACCCTCGCGTCGGCACCCGCTACGGCGAGCACGTCGTCGACCTCGCGATACTCCTGGGCGACGACGTCTTCGCCGGTCCGTCGCTCAACCCGTTCATGGCCCAGGGATACGACCGCTGGGTCCGGGTGCGGTCCGCCATCGCCTCCGCACTGCGCGAGGAGGTGCCCGGGGAAGCGGTGCACCCCGCCGCCGACGTGACACTTCATCTGCCGTTCGAGGTGGCCGACTACGTCGACTTCTACGCGTCGGAGCACCACGCCGCCAACCTCGGGCGGCTGTTCCGCCCGGACAACCCCGAGCCGCTGATGCCGAACTGGAAGCACCTGCCGGTCGGCTACCACGGCCGGTCCGCCTCCGTCGTGGTCTCCGGGACCGACATCATCCGTCCCTCCGGGCAACGCAGAGGCCCGAACGACCCGGTACCGGTGTTCGGACCCTCGGTACGCCTCGACATCGAGGCAGAACTCGGCTTCGTCGTAGGCACCGGCAGCGCGCCGGGTGAGCCCGTCGAGGCCGAACAGGCGGAAAAGCACCTCTTCGGCGTCGTGCTCTTCAACGACTGGTCCGCCCGGGACATCCAGGCGTGGGAGTACGTACCGCTCGGGCCCAACCTGGGCAAGTCGTTCGCCTCGACCGTATCCCCCTGGGTCGTGCCGCTGCCGGCACTGCGGGAGGCCAAGGTCCGCACCCCGGTCCAGGAGCCCGAGGTCCTGCCCTACCTCGCTCTCGACGAGCCCTGGGGCCTGGACATCGACCTGGAGGTCGAATGGAACGGCCAGGTGGTCTCACGGCCACCGTACGCCGCCATGTACTGGTCGCCGGCGCAGATGCTGGCCCACCTCACGGTCAACGGAGCGCCCACCCGCACCGGTGACCTCTTCGCGTCCGGCACCGTCTCGGGCCCGGCCAAGGAGCAGCGCGGTGCCTTCATCGAGTTGACCTGGGGCGGGGCGGAGCCGGTGACGGTCGCCGGGCAGCAGCGGACGTTCCTGGAGGACGGTGACGAGGTGGTGCTGCGCGCCACCGCCCCCGGAGCGGGCGGCACCCGCATCGGCTTCGGTGAGGCACGTGGGCGCGTCGTCGCCGCGAACTGCGGCCGGGAGGTCTGATATGGACAAGGTGGTTCCCTCCGCCGCCGAGGCGGTCGAGGACATCGGTTCCGGAGCGACGCTGGCGGTGGGGGGCTTCGGCCTCTGCGGCATTCCGGCCGTACTGATCGACGCCGTTCTCCGGTCGGGCGCCGACCGGCTCCAGGTCGTCTCCAACAACGCCGGTGTCGACGACTGGGGACTCGGTCCCCTGCTCGGCGCCGGCCGCATCCGCCGGATCGTGGCGTCCTACGTGGGAGAGAACAAGGAGTTCGCCCGGCAGTATCTCGCCGGCGAACTGGAGGTCGAGCTCACGCCCCAGGGAACGCTGGCCGAACGGCTGCGGTCCGGCGGCTCGGGCATCCCCGCGTTCTTCACCGCCACCGGCGTCGGCACCCAGGTGGCCGAAGGCGGCCTGCCCTGGAAGTACGACAGCGCGGGAGGCGTCGAGATCGCCTCACCGGTCAAGCAGACGCAGGAGTTCGATGGCCGCACGTACGTGCTGGAGCACGCCATCGTGGCGGATGCCGCACTGGTACGGGCCGCCCGTGGAGACCGGCACGGCAACCTGGTCTTCGCCCGAGCCGCCCGCAACTTCAACCCCCTGGCGGCCATGGCGGGCAAGGTCTGCATCGCGGAAGTCGAGGAACTGGTCGACCCCGGCGAACTCGATCCCGACCAGGTGCACCTGCCCGGCGTCTATGTACACCGTGTCGTCGCGCTGTCGCCGGAGCAGGCCGCCGACAAGCGAATCGAGAAGAGGACGGTGCGATGAGCTGGACCCGCGAGCAGATGGCGGCCCGTGCGGCGGCGGAGCTGGCCGACGGGGACTACGTCAACCTCGGCATCGGCCTGCCGACGCTGGTGCCCAACTACATCCCCGCGGATGTGGAGCTGGTGCTCCAGTCCGAGAACGGCATCCTCGGGACCGGACCCTATCCGGCCGCGGACGATGTCGATCCCGACCTGGTCAACGCGGGCAAGGAGACCGTCACCATCCGCGCCGGCGCCTCGTTCTTCGACTCCGCGACCAGCTTCGGCATGATCCGGGGCGGCAAGATCGACACAGCGATCCTCGGAGCCATGCAGGTGTCCGCAAAGGGAGACATCGCGAACTGGATGATCCCCGGAAAGATGGTCAAGGGGATGGGCGGGGCGATGGACCTGGTGCACGGCGCCAAGAGGGTCGTCGTCCTGATGGAGCACATGGCCCGGGACGGGAGCTTCAAGATCCTGGAAGAGTGCTCCCTCCCCCTCACCGGCAGGGCGGTCGTGCAGCGGATCATCACCGACCTGTGCGTTCTGGACGTCACCCCCGAGGGCCTGCGCCTGGCAGAGCTCGCACCGGACGTCACGGTGGAGGAGGTCAGGGCCAAGACCCGGCCCGCGGTGCTCGACGCGGTCACCGCGAACTGATCATCCGGCGTTCGCCGGCGCCCGAAGGAGAGCAGGTCAGCGAGCGAACCTCGGCGTCGGCAGGAGGCGGTTGTCCAGGTGATCCGGGCAGGCGCGCGAGGTTCTGGAAGCACGGAATCCGAGTGGCCCTTGTCAGTATCCAGAATCCTGTTTACTGTTCGACTTGTGGACGATTTCGACTCCCGCTTCCTCACCCGCAACGGCCTCGCCGCCCGGCAGCTGGCCGTCCTGCTCCTCAACCACGAGCCGGACAGCCGCCTGCCCCGTGTACGGGATTTCGCCGAGGAGCTGGGGTGCGGCAACGGGACCGTCCAGGCCGCGCTCCAGTTGCTGGAGGAGTCGGGGGCCATCGCCACGACCGCCCGGGGCCACCTGGGCACGTTTCTCGTCCACTCCGACCGCGCGGTCCTGTGGCGGCTGTCCGGGCTCGGCACTCTGCTCGCGGCGATGCCGCTGCCGTACTCCCGCCGGTACGAGGGGCTGGCCACCGGTCTGCGCGGAGCGTTCGAGCAGGCCGGGGCGCCGTTCGCCGTCACCTTCATGCGCGGTGCCGGGGCCCGGACCGCCGCACTGCTGGACGGCAAGGTGGATCTGGTGGTGCTGTCGCGGTTCGCCGCGGACCAGCTGATCGCCGAGCATCCGGTGGAACTGGTGGCCGACCTCGGGCCCGCCACCTACGTCGGCGCGCACGGCATGCTGGTGCGGCACGGTGTCGACCTGGAGACACCGGGGCTGCGCGTGGCGGTCGACCACACGTCGGAAGATCTGCGCATGCTGGTGGAGCGCGTGTTCGCGGGGCGGCGGGACATCGAATGGCGCGAGGTGTCGTACATGCAACTGCACGACCTCTTCGCCCGCCACGAGGTGGACGCCACCGTCTGGAACCTGGACGAGGCGCAGGAGCGGCTGGGGATCGGGGTCGACGTCCTCCCGCTGGGCGACGAGGTCACCCGCGAACTGGCCCTGCGCAACTCCAGCGCCGCCGTGATCGGCCGCAAGGACGGCGCGAAGGCGCTCGGCGCGATCCGCGAGGCGCTCGACCTGTCCGTGGTGACCCGGATGCAGAGTGAGGTGTTGCGGGGCGAGCGCACACCCTCGTACTGACCGAAGGGCGAGCGAGGACCCCGCCCCCGGAAGCTTCCCGACTCGGCGGAGCGCCGCACGCTCTGAAAATACAGAATCCTGGTTATTGTTTATTAGGAGGATCGCCATGGACGAACAGCTCGCACTACGGCTCCGGCTCTTCCGCGAGGGCGGCCAGGCCACCCCCGAGGTCATTGACTTCGTGGCCGCCGAGCTGACCGCGCTGGAGGCGGAGGGCAACACCGTCACCGAGGCGACGGCGGGCATGCTGACGAGCCATCTCACGATGGCGCTCGGCCGCCTCCTGCGCGGCGAGCCGATCGAGGAGTTCTCCACCGACGACCAGGTCGCCGCCGAGCTGACCGGCCATCCGGAGGCCCTCGCGCGGGCCCGAGCGATCTCCGCGCGGGCCGAGCGGGAGCTGGGGCCCGCCCTCCCCGAGTCGGAGGTCAACTTCCTCGGCCTGCACCTGGCCGTCCTGACACGGCAGCCACCCGCCAGGCCGGCCCCCTGACCGTCGCGGACGAGCCCGCGCACCCCGTACGCACCACACCACGGCACCGATCAGCACAGAGAGCGGAAAGACAATGACGAAGATCCTCACCGGCGGAGTCGGCAAGGTCGAGGTCGCCCGGAGCATCGATTCCCTCGGAATCGACTCGCTCGACGTGGCCGCCTCCAGCGACATCGACGCCGCCATGAAGTTCCGGACGGGCCAGGCCGACTACTACCTCGGCACCTGCCACACCGGCGCCGGCGCCTCCCTCGGCGTCCTCGTCGGCCTCATGGGCAGCGCCGCCTGCCACACCTTCGGCCGCGGCGTCCCGGACGCCGCGGAGATCGACGCACTGCTCGCCGACGGCAAGAAGGTCTTCGGCTTCTCGATGGACCAGATCGACACCGTCGCCCCCCTCATGGCACGCGCCATCGCAGCACGCGGCTGACCTCACGTCCGACCGCCGTACCGGGCACCAAGGAGTGACTCGTGAGCACCACCCTCGCCGCCGGCAGCGGCTTCGACTTCACACTCGCCCAGCAGCTGACCGTCATAGCCCTCTGCGCCCTGACCGCCTTCATCGCGCACATGGCCTTGGCCGTCTTCAACGACGGGGTCCGCCCCTTCCTGCTGGACTTCATCCAGGGGCGCACCACCCGCAGCGCGACGACGGCCGTCTCCTTCGGTCTCTCCGCCGGGTTCATCTTCGGTCTCGGTGCCCCGATGGCCCTGTCCACCGGGGTGCTCAACCCCTGGCTGCTCTTCCTCCCCACCGACATCCTCGGCATGCTGTCGCCGAAGAAGTGGCTCGCGCCGATCCTCGGCGGGGCCTGGGGCGCGGTGGTCGTCTTCGGCCTCAACGGCGCCAACAACGTCGCGCACGACCTGCCGGTCGACTTCCTGACAGCGATGCAGCAGATGTCCACGCCGATCCTCTTCCTCTTCACGCTGTTCCCGGTGCTCGCCATCACCAAGCAGTTCGGCCGCGCGTGGGGGGCGGCGGCGGGAGTGATCGAGGTGGCCCTCGTCGTCCTGACGATGAAGCTCTGGCCGAACATGTTCGCCGGGGCGCTGGCCATGGCCGTCGGTGTGCTGATGCTCATCGGCCTGGCGGTCGCCAAGGACCTCCGGCAGCGTCGGGAGGACCGGGCGGCCGGGGTGGTCGAGGAGGAGGTAACGGCGGACGATCCGATGGCGTCGCTGTTCAGCGCCAGCGCGGCCCGGCTGCGCCGCTATCTGCCGCTGTTCATGGTGCTCGGTGCCGGGGTCTGCGTCCTCGCCCAGATGCATGTGTTCGGAGGCGGGGAGGCCACGAGCTTCCTGATCGCCAAGGGGCAGTACGCGGAGGCGGCCCAGGTCGACTTCTACCGGGTCTTCGGCTTCGTACCGCTGATCGCGACGACCGCGCTGGCCTCGGGTGCGTACGGCATCGCCGGCTTCACGCTGGTGTACCCGATCGGCTACCTGCTGCCGAACCCGTTCCTGGCCGGCGTCGTGGGTGCGCTCGTCTTCGCCGTCGAGGTGCTGGCCCTGTCCTGGATCGGCAAGGTGCTCGGCAAGCTGCCCAGTGTGCGGGACTCCTCGGAACACCTGCGCAGCGCGATCGGCGACACCCTCCAGCTGGCGATCCTCTTCGGTTCGCTGATGGCGGCGAACGCGATGGGCGGCGGGCTCGGCATCCTCGTCGTCGGCGGGCTGTACCTGTTCAACGAGGCGATGGGGCGGCCCGTCGTGAAGATGGCGGCAGCCCCGGCGGCGGTCATCGTCGGAGGCATCCTCCTCAACCTCCTGTACTGGCTCGACCTGTTCACCCCGGTCAAGGGCTGACACCACCACCGGCACCCGCACGTACCGGAGAAGGAACCCGCCATGAACCACCCCCCACCGCTTACCCTGCGTACGGTCACCGGAAGGCTCGCCCCCGAGGCGGTACGCGGCCCGGTCCTCCCCCACGAACACCTCGTCCTGGACCTCGACCGGGACGGGGACGGAGCGGCCGTCCTCGATCCGGAGCGCCACGCGACGGCCGTGACCGGCGAACTGGACGGACTGCAAAAGCGCTTCGGGCTCTCCCTGGTCGTCGAACTGACCTGCCGGGGCATGGGCCGCGACGTACGCGCCCTGGCCCGCATCTCCCGGGAGACGGGCGTCCCCGTCGTCGCCGCGACCGGCTGGTACTACGAGCCGTTCCACACCCCGGAGGTCGACACCGCCGACGTGGAACAGCTCACCGCCCTCCTCGTACGGGAGATCGAGGACGGCATCGGCGCCACCGGCATCCGCCCCGGTGTCCTCGGCGAGATCGGCAGCCACGGCGACGTACCGGCGCCTGCCGAGACGAAGGTGCTGCGGGCCGCCGGGCGAGCCGCGTCGGCCACCGGGCTGTCCCTCGCCACCCATGCCCAGCTGGGCCGGGGCGGCCTCGCCCAGCTGGAGCTGCTCACCGCCGAGGGGCTGCCCGCCGAGCGGATCTGCGTCGGCCACCAAGACCTGCTGGACGACGCCGGGGTGCACCGGGAGCTGGCGGCACGCGGGGCGTACGTCGCCTTCGACACCGTCGGCAAGGAGTCCTACCAGAGCGACCGCACCCGGTTGCGGCTGCTCACGGCGCTGGTGGAGGCGGGCCACGGCGACCGGGCCCTGCTCAGCTGCGACATCTCGCGCCACGGCTATCTGCGCGGCGAGGGAGGCCAGGGCTACGGACACCTCTTCGAGGACTTCCTGCCCAGGTTCCGGGCGGCGGGCGCCGACGACGACCTCGTCGACCTGCTGACCCGCCGCAACCCCCTGCGCTTCCTGACCGGCGCCGACGTGGAGGAGAACTGACGTGGAACCCCCCCTACTGCCCGAGACCTTCCCGCTGGCGACGGTCACCCTGGAGGACGCGGTCGCCCGGCAGTTCCGGCTGCTGGAGGCCACCGCCGCGCACTTCGAGGGCGAGCAGCTCTTCGCGGCCGACACGGGGGTCGTCCCCGGGCTCGGCAGACCGCGCACCACCGCGCGGGTCGAGGCGGTGCTCGCGGACTTCTTCGGCGCCGAGGACGCCGCCCTCGTCCAGGGCGCGGGCACCGGCGCGATCCGGGCCGCGCTCACCGGGGCCGTACGGCCGGGCGAGGAGCTGCTGATCCACCGGGCCCCGGTGTACCGCACCACCGAGGTCACGCTGCGCGGTCTCGGCGTACGGACGGCGGAGGCCGACTTCAACGACCTCAGGGAGCTCCGTACGGCACTCGCCTCGGGCCGGTTCCGGTGGGCCTACGTCCAGCACACCCGGCAGCGGCTGGGCGACTCCTACGACCCGGCCGAGGTCATCGCCGCCTGCCGGGCGGCCGGTGTACGCACGGTCGTCGACGACAACTACGCCGTCCTGCGCACCCCGGCGGCCGGGGCCGAACTCGGCGCCGACGCCTCGTGCTTCTCCCTGTTCAAGCTGCACGGGCCAGAGGGCGTCGGCGCCGTCGTCGGCGCCGGTGACCTGGTCGCCCGGGTGCGCGGCGACAACTACTCCGGGGGCGGGCAGGTCCAGGGCCACCAGGCGCTGGACGCACTGCGCGCCCTCACCCACGTTCCCGTGATGTGGGCCGTGCAGTCCCGGGTGGGCGCCGAGGTCGCCGGACGGCTGGCGGCCGGAGAGGTGGACGGGGTGGCCGAGGTACGGATCGCCAACGCGCAGGACCGGTGTCTGCTGGTCCGCCTCGACCGCCCCTTCGCCGCGCGGCTCCCGGCCGTCGCCGCAGGGTTCGGCGCCGCGCCTTACCCCGTCGGCTCCAACTCCCGCTACGAGATCGCCCCGCTCTTCTACCGGATGTCCAGCTCCTCCCTGGCCGACGCCCCGGAACTGGCCGACTGGACCGTACGCATCAACCCGATGCGGGCAGGCGCGGATCTCGTCATCGACATCCTGCGCCGCTCGCTCGCCGCCCTGAACGAACCGAAGGACCGGTAACCGTGTTTCTCGACACCCTGCTCCACCGCAACCCCGGGCTCGTCGACGCCGCGGCCGACCTGCACGAGAGGGGGCACATCCCGCCCGACACGTACGTCATGGACCTCGACGCCGTCGAGGAGAACGCGGCCCTGCTGGCCCAGGCGGCCGAGCGCGTGGACATCGGCCTCTGGTTCGTGGTGAAGCAGCTGGGCCGCAACCCCGAACTGATCAGGGCGGCCGCCCGCCACATCCCCTGCGCCGCCGCCATCGACGCGGGCGAGGCACGGACCCTGCACGCCTCCGGGGCGCTCCTCGGCAACGTCGGCCACCTCAGCCAGATCCCGCGGCGCGCTCTGCCCGGAATACTGGCCCTGCGACCGGAGTTCGTCACGGTCTTCGACCTGGCCAACGCCCGTGCCGTCGCGGACGCGGCCCGGGAGGCGGGCTTCGTCCAGGATGTCCTGATCCGGGTCGAGGGGGCGGAGGGGACCGTCTACCCGGGTCAGGAGGGCGGTGTCCCGCTGGAACGGATGGACGCCTTCGCGGAGGCGGCGGAAGCTCTCGGCTCCCTGCGGATCGCGGGCGTCACCGCCTTCCCGTGCGTCCTGTGCGACCCGGTGACGGGCCTGCCCGCCGCCACGCCCACCTTCGACCTGGCGCTCAAGGCCCGTGACGTCCTGGCCGCCCGCGGCCACCGCGGCCTCGCGCTGAGCGCCCCCAGCGCCACCTCCGCCGCCTCCCTCCCGCTCCTCGCCGAACGGGGCGCCACCCACGGCGAACCGGGCCACGCCCTCACCGGCACCACCCCGCTGCACGCACTCGACCCGACGCAGCCCGAGAAGCCCGCCTACGTCTACGTCACCGAGGTCGCCCACACCCTCGACGACGGCCGCCCCGCCCTCTTCGGCGGCGGCTTCTACGCCCGCTCCCACATCCGCACCGCGCTCCTCCCCCGGACCGGCACCCGCCTCGGCGTACAGGACGCACCCGCCCGGAACATCGACTACTACCGCCTGCTCGACGCGTCCTCCGGCGGCACGGACGTCCGTGTCGGCGACACCGCGCTGCTCGCCTTCCGCACCCAGATCTTCGTCACCCGCTCGACCGTCGCCGTCGTCTCCGGCCTCTCCTCCGGCACTCCCCGGCTGAACGGCCTCTACGACGCCCAGGGCCGGGCCCTGTAAGGAGCACCTCATGGCCAGGACCGTCATCGTCGTCATCGACGGATTCGGCATCGGCGCCATGCCCGACGCGGGCGTGCTGCGCCCCGGCGACCTCGCCGCCGACACCTGCGGGCACGTCCTCGACCACGCCCGCACCGCCCTCGGCCGTCCGCTGCGCCTGCCGGTGCTGGGGGCGCTGGGCCTCGGCCTGGTCCACCCCCATCCGGACCTGGCCCGCCGCACCCGGCTGCCGGTCGCGGCGGGCCGGGCCGCCCTCGGCTATCCGGGCGCGGACACGTTCGCGGGCCACCAGACCATGATGGGCGCCGACTTCAGCCGGGTGGCCGTCGCCCGGCTCGCCGACCACCTCGACGAGGTGGCCGAAGCACTCACGGCGGCCGGCCACCGCACGGAGCTGCTCGGCGGCAAACCGCTGCTCGTCGTCGACGGGTCGGTCCTCGTGCACGACAACCTGGAGGCCGACCCCGGCATCAACTGGAACACCTCCGGCGCACTGGACGACCTCCCCTTCGAGGGCCCCGACGGCATCCTCGCCATCGCCCGCACCGTACGCGCCGTGGCGCCGGTCGCCCGAGTCATCGCGGTCGGCGGACACGCGGACGGGCCGCTCCCCCGCTTCGTCCGGCCCGGCGACGGCGGGACGGTCGGCCTGGACACCCCGGCCACCGGCTTCTACCGCAACGGCGGACTGCGCGTCCAACACCTGGGCGCCCCTCTGGACCACACACGCCAGCTCCCCGAAGTGGCGGCCCGGGCCGGCATCCCGGTCACCCTGGTCGGCAAGGCGGCCGACATCCTGGTGTGCGGGGAGGCGGTCCACCGCCCGGCCGTGGCCACCTCCGACGTCCTGGCGTACACCCTGGAAGGCGTACGCGCCGAAGGCGACGCCCTGATCGTGGCGAACGTCCAGGAGACCGACCTGGCGGGCCACCAGCAGGACGCGACCCGGTACGGTCAACTCCTGGAACAGGTCGACGCCGGACTGGCCGGGCTCGTGTCGCTGCTGGCCGCCCCCGGGGACCGGCTGATCGTCACCGGCGACCACGGCAACGACCCCACCGTCGGCCATGCCCACCACACCAGGGAGTACGTACCCGTGCTCATCCACCGCCCCGAAGAGGACGGCGTCGAACTTCTGCCCGACGCGGACAGCCTCGCCGATGTGGGTGCCACCGCCGCCCACTCACTGTCCCTGGCCCCGGAACAACTCGCGGCCGGAACCCCCCTGCACACGGGCAGGCGCGCGCCCGTCCTCCGGCCGTAGGCCGCCGACACAGAGTCAGGGGCCCCGACGGCTCGGCTCCGGAAGGGCTCTGCGGAAGAGACCGCGGCCCACCTGACCGCTGCGGCAGACGCCTTGCCGGCCCCGCCCAAGCCCGTGCCCGGCGGATGCCGATCTCCTGCTCCGCGACGCGCGGCCGTCCGCGCTGTCCCACTCCACCACGTCCGACGCCCAGCACCGGGCCGTGCCGTGGACAACCGCGCGCGCAAGCGTTCCCGCCGAGGCCTGCACCACGGGCACCACACGGACCACCGAGACCGCCGGGGCCGGGGCGCGGGGTGCACGGGAGGCGGCCGTGCGGCTGATGCGGAGTCGCTCGGCATCTGGAACAAGTCAGGCCAGGCGGTGAGCCGGGTCCGCGAGGGGGTGTCGCTCGCGGACCCGGCGTCCTACAGGGGCCGTTGGTGCCCCTCCCAGTAGGGTTCCCTCAACCGCCTTTTGTAGAGCTTGCCGTTGGGGTCGCGGGGCATCGCGGCGATGAAGTCGACGGAACGGGGCCGTTTGTAGCCCGCGAGCCGCTCCTCGCAATGGGCCAGGATCTCGGCGGCGAGCGCGTCCCCCGCCTCGTACCCCTCGGCCGGTTCGACGACGGCCTTGACCTCCTCGCCCCGGTCGGCGTGCGGGATGCCGAAGGCTGCGGCGTCCGCGACGGCGGGGTGGGTGAGCAGAGCGGACTCGATCTCGGCGGGGTAGATGTTCACGCCACCGGCGATGATCATGTCGATCTTGCGGTCGCGGAGGAAGAGATAGCCGTCCGCGTCCAGGACACCGAGGTCGCCGACGGTGAAGAAGTCGCCGATCCGGTTCTTGCGGGTCTTGGTCTCGTCCTTGTGGTAGCTGAAGCCGCCGGTGCTCATCTTCATGTAGACCGTGCCGAGTTGACCCGCCGGCAGCCGGTTCCCGTCGTCGTCGAAGACGGCGAGTTCGCTGATCGGCCAGGCCTTGCCTACGGTGCCGGGCTTCTTCAGCCAGTCCTCGGCCGTGGCGAAGGCACCGCCGCCCTCGCTGGCCGCGTAATACTCCTCGACGCAGCTCCCCCACCAGTCGATCATGGCGCGTTTCACATGGTCGGGGCAGGGGGCTGCCCCGTGGATGGCGTGGCGCATGGAGGAGACGTCGTAACGCTCCTTCACCTCCTCGGGCAGCGCGAGGAGTCGGTGGAACTGCGTGGGGACCATGTGCGTGTGCGTGCAGCGTTGGGTGTCGATGAGGCGGAGCATCTCCTCCGGCGACCAGCCGTCCATGAGGACGAGCGGGTGTCCGATATGGAGAGCGGCGCTCGCGAATTGGAGCACTGCCGTGTGGTAGAGCGGCGAGCAGACCAGGTGGACGTTGCCGTCGAACGGCCGGATGCCGAAGATGCCGAGGAAGCCGCCGAGGTACGTCTCCTCCGGGAGCTTGCCGGGCAGGGGGCGGCGGATGCCGCGCGGGCGGCCGGTGGTGCCCGAGGTGTAGTTCATGACCCAGCCGAGGGTGCGGTTCTCGGGCGGGGTGGCGGGGTGGCCGTCGAGGAGATCGGCGTAGGGGCGGCAGCCGGGGACGGTGCCCACGGCGTAGCGGTGGCTCTCCGGGAGTCCGGCCTCGTCGGCGGCGGCGGTCGCGGCGGCCGCGAAGCGTTCGTGGGTGATGAGGACGCGGGCGCCGGAGTCGGCGACGATCCAGGCGATCTCGGGGCCGACGAGGTGGTGGTTGACCGGCACCAGGTAGAAGCCGGCCTGGGAGGCGGCGAGGTGGGCGGTGAGCAGTTCGGTGCCGTTGGGCAGGACGACGGCGAACGCGTCGCCCTCGCTCATCCCGGCCGCGCGCAGTCCGTGGACCATGCGGTTGGCGTCGGCGTGCAGCCGCCCCGCGCTCCACTCCTCACCGCCGGGCGCGACGAGCACGCTACGGTCGGGGTCGGCGGCGGCCTGGGCCCAGAAGCCGTTGGGCGGCTGGTTCACGTGGCGCTCCTTCCGGCGATGCGGTTGATGCGGGTGACGGCCCGTTCGAAGCCGCGCGTCAGGTCGTCGACGACCGCCTGGACGCTGCGCTCGCTGGTCATCCGGCCGACGATCTGACCGACGGGGGTGCCGAGCAGCTCCCCGACCTCGTACTTCTGGATCCGGGAGACGGCTTCGGCGACCAGCAGCCCCTGGAGCGGCATGGGCAGGGTGCCGGGTCCTGCCGGGTCGTCCCAGGCGTCGGTCCATGCGGTACGGAGCTGGCGTGCGGGCTTCCCGGTGAGGGCGCGGGAGCGGACGGTGTCGCCGGAGCCCGCGGCCAGGAGTTTGCGGGTGAGGGCCGCCGAGTGGAGGTCGGCCTCCTCGGTGGTGAGCCAGAGGGAGCCGAGCCAGACGCCCTGGGCACCGAGGGCGAATCCGGCGGCGGCCTGTTCGCCGCTGCCGATGCCTCCGGCGGCGAGCACGGGCAGCGGGGCGACGGCCTCGACGACTTCGGGGACGAGCACCATGGAGCCGATCTCTCCGGTGTGGCCGCCCGCCTCGTACCCCTGGGCGACGACGACGTCGATGCCCGCCGCCGCGTGCCGACGGGCGTGTTCGGCGCTTCCGGCGAGGGCGGCGACGAGGACGCCGTGGGCGTGGGCGCGGTCGATGACGTCGGCGGGCGGGGAGCCGAGGGCGTTGGCGAGGAGCTTGATCGGATAGTCGAAGGCCACGTCCAGCTGGTTGCGGGCGACCTCCTCCATCCAGCCGGTGATACGCCAGCCGGACGCCTCCCCTTCGGCGAGTTCGGGCACTCCGTAGCGGGTGAGGAGTTCCTGGACGAACCCCCGGTGCGCGTCCGGGATCATCGCCTCGACATCGGCCTCGGTGACCCCTTCGACCTTCTTGGCCGGCATGACGACATCGAGGCCGTACGGTCTGCCGTCGGCGAGCTTGTCCAGCCGGTCGAGGTCGCGGGCCAGCTCCTGGGGGTCGGTGTAGCGGACCGCGCCGAGCACGCCGAAGCCACCGGCTCTGCTGATGGCCGCCGCGACGGCGGGGAACGGCGTGAAGCCGAAGATGGCGTGTTCGATGCCCAGTTCTCTGCTCAGCTCCGTCTCCATGGGCGGCAGGATGCCGCAGCCGGACGGACGAGGGAAGAGATTTTCTGATGCGGTGTCAGATTCTTTGCGGGCCCGGAGGCGTACGGGACGGCGGGGGCGACAGTAATCTCTGCGGCGGCAGGAACTTTCACTGCTCGGCGAAATTTCGGAAGTTACTTTCGCGCCGGGACGGTCGCGGGGATCGGCCCGCGACCGGTTCCGGGCACGGGAAGGGGTTGCGGATGACCGGGTACGCGGCGGGGAACGGGGACGCGGAGGCAGTCGGGCTTCCGGAAGGCACCGGGAGCGGCATCGGCCGCCGGAGGCTGGGCGGCGGGATACTGGCGCTGGGCGGCGCGCTCGCCCTGGCGCCGATCCCGCTGGCCGGGGCGGCCGAACGGGGCGCACCGGGCAGGGGCCCGGGGACGGCGGAGGCGGGAGCGGGCATGGGATCAGGGGCGCGGCGGCCCACGTTGCGGCGGGGCACCGCCGCCCGCGCGGGGCTGCTCCAGGGGCCGCTGGACCAGCTGGTCCGGGAGGCGGAGGCCTACCTCGCCGACTCCCCCAAACACCCCTGGTACGCGGGGGCGGTGCTGCTCGCCGGGCGGGGCGGCACGGTGGCGCTGCACCGGCCGATCGGCAAGGCGGTGCGCTACGCGGCGTACGACGAGGCGACGGACACCGGGGTGGAGTTCCCGGCGGAGCAGCAGATCGCGATGGCCGAGGACACCGTCTTCGACCTGGCCTCGATCTCCAAGCTGTTCACGTCGATCCTGGCGGTGCAGCAGATCGAACGCGGCGCGCTGGAGCTGGAGGCCGCTGTTGCCTCGTACCTCCCGGACTTCGCGGGCGGCGGCAAGCAGGACATCACGGTCCGTCAGCTGCTCACCCACACCTCCGGCTTCCGGGCCTGGATCCCGCTCTACCAGGAGCCGACCCGGGAGGGAAAGCTCCGGATGCTCTGGAACGAGGTCCCGGCGAGCGCCCCCGGCAGCGCCTACCTCTACTCCGACCTCAATCTGATCTCGCTGCAACTGATCCTGGAACGGATCACCGGTCACACTCTGGATGTCCTGCTCCGCGACGAGATCACTGCTCCGCTCGGGATGCACCGCACGCGCTACAACCCGCCCGCCTCCTGGAAGCCGAAGATCGCGGCCACCGAGGACGCCCGGCTGCCGTGGTCCGGCCTCGAACGCGGCCTGGTCTGGGGCGAGGTGCACGACGAGAACGCCTACAGCTTCGACGGGGTGGCCGGTCACGCCGGGGTGTTCTCCTGCGCCTGGGATCTGGCTGTTCTCGCCCGCACCCTCCTCAACGGCGGCGTCTACGGCCGCGCCCGCATCCTCTCCGAGGACTCCGTCGACCTGCTCTTCACCGACTTCAACACCGCGTTCCCGGGCGACGAGCACGGCCTCGGCTTCGAGCTCTACCAGCACTGGTACATGGGCGCGATGGCCACCCCGCGTACGGCGGGCCACACCGGGTTCACCGGGACCAGCCTGGTCCTCGACCCGTCGACCGACACGTTCCTCGTGGTGCTGGGCAACTCGGTCCATCCCGTACGGAGCTGGCGCTCGGGCAGCGCGCCCCGGGTGGCGACGGCCAACCAGCTGGCGCGGGCGGTGCCGGTCCGGCCGGAGCGGGGGCGTACGGCCTGGTTCTCCGGGATGGCGAGCGCGTCGACCGCCACGCTCACCCTGCCCGTACTGCGTCCGGCGTCCGCACGCTCCCGGCTGGAGTGCGCCCTGTGGTGGGACACCGAACCCGGCGCCGACCGGCTGGTACTGGAGGTGCTGGAGGCGTCGGCGGGGCAGGAGTGGCAGCCGGTGCCGTTCACCACCGTGGGCCCGGGCTCCGGCCACCACCGCCCGGATCCGCAACCGCACCCGGAGGGCTGGGTCTCCGGCTGGTCGGGGCGGGTGTGGCACAAGCTGGAGGCGGATCTGTCGGCCTGGCGCGGCAAGGGCGTCCAGCTGCGGTGGCGCTACACCACGGACCAGCTGTACGTGGGGCGCGGCGCGTACGTGGACTCCCTGCGGGTCCGCGACGGCGCCGCCACGGTCTTCGACTCCGACCGGCCCCGGGACGCGGGGCGCATCGGGGCGACGGGCTGGGTGCTGTCGGCCGACTGAGCGGCAGGGCGGGCGCGGTGTGCGTGGTGGGCCGCCACGCACACCGCGCCGCCGTCACAATGGCGTCGCGCCCGGAGCGGATGGATGTCACCACCGGTTCATCCGGGGGCCGTTGGATGGATGGGCCGCACACAGGCCGCTCCCCTCGGGCGATTCCAGGAGGCACACCCATGAGCAGTGTTCGGCGCACCGCCCCCTCCGCCCGGGCGCTCCCCCGGTGACCGGCGGCAGGCTCCCCGTTCCGGCGCGACGGGGTCTGCTGTACGCGGCGGCGGCCGGGATCACGGCGGCCCTCACCGCCCCGGACGCGCGAGCTGCCACGCCCGGCCGCGCACCCTCGGCCACGCCCTGGACCACCTCCTGGGCCACCGCGCAGACCGCACCCACGGCGGACGACCCGCTCGCGTACGCCGGTCTCACCGACGGGCTCTGCACCGCGCGGCTGCGGCTCTCGGCGGGCGGGCAGGTCAGACTCCGCTACGCGAACGCCTTCGGGACCGCGCCGCTGCTGGTGGGCCCGGTGACCGCCGAGGGGCGGCCCGTCACCTTCGCCGGCCAGCGGCAGGAGTCGCTGGCGGCGGGCGCGTCGCTCACCAGCGACCCGGTGGAGGGGCTCCGGGTGCAGGACGGGTCCCTGCTGACCGTCGAGACACGGCTCCCGGGCCCCACCGGCCCGCTCTCCTTCCACCGCAACACCCACGCCTGGCACACCGTCGACGGGGTCCGGACCCGGTCCGTCCTCCTGCTGACCGGGGTCGAGACGACCGGGGCGCGCGGCCCGGTCGTCGCCGTGCTGGGCGACTCCATCGCCGAGGGCTCCGGCACACCCGACGACGCGGACCTCCGCTGGCCCGACCAGCTGGCCCGCAGGCTGCCCGGCTCCGCCGTCGCCAACCTCGGCATCAGCGGCAACCGGCTGCTCCTGGACAGCGACCGCTTCGGCCCGGGCGCCCAGGCCCGCTTCGACCGGGACGTCCTGTCGCTGCCGGGGCTGCGGACGGTCCTGGTGCACCTGGGCGTCAACGACCTCCACCACGTGCCCGTGGAGCGCGACCCGTCGCGAATGGTGGCCGCGTACCGCCAACTGGCCCTGCGCGCCCGGTCCGCCGGGCTGCGGGTGGTGGGTGCCACCATCGCGCCGTTCGAGGGGTGGACGCGCTGGACGCCGGAGCAGGACGCGGTACGGCGGCAGGTCAACGAGGCCGTGCGCACCGGGCGGATCTTCGACGCCGTGGCCGACGTCGACGCGGTGCTCCGCGATCCGGAGCGGCCCTCCCGGCTGCTGCCCGCGTACGACAGCGGCGACGGCCTGCACCCGGGGCCCGCGGGCCATACGGCGATCGCCGCCGCCGTCGAACCCCGGGATCTGCGGTAGCGGCTAACCCAGGGCCGCCATCGCCGCGTTGTGGCCGGGCACCCCGCTGACCCCGCCGCCGCGCACCGCGCCCGCCCCGCAGAGCAGGACGTTGGCGTGGGCGGTCTCCACGCCCCACGGACCGGTGGCCTCGTTCTCGTACGGGAAGGAGAGGTCGCGGTGGAAGATGTGGCCGCCGGGCAGGCGCAGGTCGCGTTCGAGGTCGAGAGGGGTCTTGGCCTCGATGCAGGGTTCGCCGTTCTCGTCGAGGGCCAGGCAGTCGGTGATCGGCTCCTCCAGGTGGGCGTCCAGTTCGGCGAGGGTGGCCTTCAGCAGGGCGGCCCGGGTGGCGTCGTTGTCGGCGGCGAAGAGCCGGGCCGGGGTGTGGAGGCCGAAGAGGGTGAGGGTCTGGTAGCCGCGCGCGGCGAGGTCGGGGCCGAGGATCGAGGGGTCGGTCAGCGAGTGGCAGTAGATCTCGGACGGCGGTGCGGCGGGCAGCCGTCCGGCGGCCGCGTCCCGGTAGGCGTCGGCCAACTGCCCGTACCCCTCGGCGATGTGGAACGTTCCGGCGAAGGCCTGGCGGGGGTCGACGGACCGGTCGCGGAGGCGAGGGAGCCGGGTGAGCAGCATGTTCACCTTGAGCTGGGCACCCTCGGCGGGCGGCGGCGGGGTCTCCCCGAGGAGGGCGGCGAGCGCCTGCGGTGAGGCGTTGGCGAGCACCCGGCGGGCGGCGACGACGTGTTCGCCCTCCGGTGTGCGGACGGTGACCTCGGCGTGGGTGCCGTCGGTCTCGATCCGGGTCGCCTCGTGCCGTACGCGGATCTCGGCGCCCGCCGCACGGGCTGCCGCCGCGAGGGCGTCGGTGAGGGCGCCCATGCCGCCGACGGGGACGTCCCAGTCACCGGTTCCGCCGCCGATCACGTGGTAGAGGAAGCACCGGTTCTGGAGCAGTGAGGTGTCGTGGGCGTCGGCGAAGGTGCCGATCAGGGCGTCGGTCAGCACCACGCCGCGTACCAGATCGTCGGTGAAGTTCCGTTCGACGGCCACCCCGATGGGCTCCTCGAACAGGGTCCGCCAGGCCTCGGCGTCGTCGATCCGGGCCTTCAGCGCGTCCCGGGCGGGGAGCGGCTCGGTGAGGGTGGGGAAGACCCGTTCCGCGACGCGCTGCGTCATCGCGTAGAAGCGCTGCCACGCCTCGTACTCCCGCTCTCCCCCGGTCAGCGCGGCGAACGACTCCCGTGTTCGGTCGCCGCCGACGAGGAGCCCGGTGGGGCGTCCGTCGCGCAGCGACGGGGTGTACGAGGACACGGTCCGCTTGCGTACGGCGAAGTCGAGGCCGAGGTCGCGGACGATCTTCCGCGGCAGCAGGGAGACCAGATAGGAGTAGCGCGAGAGGCGGGCGTCGACCCCGGCGAAGGGACGGGTCGAGACGGCCGCTCCCCCGGTGGTGTCCAGGCGTTCCAGGACGAGGACGGACTGTCCGGCGCGGGCGAGGTAGGCGGCGGCGACCAGACCGTTGTGGCCGCCGCCCACGATCACGGCGTCGTAGCGGTCCCGGGAGGGCGCGCCGGGGCGGCGGGCGGGCGACGGGGATGCGGACGGCTCGGGTGCGGGCATGCACCTTCGTAACACGCGGGGCCGCGTGCGGGCCAGGGGTCCTGGGGCCGTTCGGGCAGGTCCGGTGGGTACGGCCGGTTGGGCTCTTGGCCTGTTTCGGCAGGGGCGCGGTGCGTCGGCCGGCCGCTGGCTCGGGTCGTCCGAGCCAGCCGGCCGGCTCGGACGACCCGAATCGGCGGCCCCCGTTCAGTGCGGCGGCGGCAGCGCGTTCTGGGCCCGGTGTGCGGCGAGGGCGCGGTACAGCTCGGCGGCCTCGTCCTTGCGCCCGAGCCGGTCCAGGCAGTGGGCCTCGTCGCTTCGGGCGGCCAGGGTCTCCGGGTGGTCGGGGCCCAGGACGCGGCCGCGTGCCTCGGCGACCTGACGGTAGGCGGTGAGGGCGTCGGACCAGCGGCCGAGCCAGCCGAGGGCCACCGCGACCTCGCGGCAGCTGATCACGGTGTCCGGGTGGTCCGGGCCGAGCGTGCTTCCCCGCATCGCGCACACCTCGCGCGCCTCGGTGAGCGCCTCCTCCCAGCGGCCCATCCGCCCCAGGTTGACGCCCAGCCCGTGGCGGGCGCGGAGCGTCTCGGCGTCGGAGGGCCCGCCCACCCGCGTACGGTCGGCGACCAGCGCCCGGTACAGCTCCAGGGCCTCAGCGCTGCGGCCGAGCCGGCCGAGGCTGATGCCCGCCTCGTAGCGGGCGGCGAGGGTGTCGGGGTGGTCGGGGCCGAGGGTGGCGGCACGGGCCCGGGCGACGTCCTGGTAGGTCTCCAGCGCTTCCGCCCAACGGCCCAGCCGGCCCAGGGTGTAGGCGACTTCGTACCGGGTGGCGAGGGTGTCGGGGTGGGTGGGGCCGAGCAGCCGGGCCCGGTCGTCGGCCACCTGGCGGGCCAGCTGCCACGACTCCTCGGGGCGCCCGAGGCGGCTGAGGTTGAACGCCAGGTTGTGGCGGCAGCGCAGGGTGTCGGGGTGGTCGGGCCCCATGGAACGTTCGCGGCCGGCGAGGACCGCCGCGTACACCTGATGGGCCTCGAAGTAGCGGCCGAGCTGGCCGAGGACGTACGCGGTCTCCTGCCGGGCGGCGAGGGTCTGCGGGTGGTCGGGGCCCAGGGTGCGTTCCCGGCCCGCGGCGACCTGGCCGAACTCGCGCAGCGCGTCGGCGGCCCGGCCGGTGCGGCTGAGGGTGAAGCCGATCTCGTACCGGCTGGCGAGGGTGTCCGGGTGGTCGGGGCCGAGGACGCTCTCGCGCTCTGCGGCGACCGCGCGGTGCACCTCGCCCGCCTCCTCCCAGCGGCCCAGCCGCCCCAGGTCGATGCCCGAGCTGTGGCGCCCGGCGAGCGCGGCGAGCAGCTCGGGCGTGGGGGCGGGCCGGGCGGGCGGTACGCGGCTGGAGCCGTCGGTGCCGGGCGGCGGGGTGGCGGCGGTGCTCGTCGCGGTGGTCCACCGGCTGGTCAGCCCGGCGGCGGGGTCGGGGAGGCAGGCCCCCGGGCTCAGGGAGCCGGTCGCCTTGTGCCCGGAGGTCATGTCACGGGCCCAGGAGGGCAGTTCGGGTTCCGGGCGTTGGGGGTCCTGGCGCAGGGCGGCGGGTGGCGGGGCGTGGTACGGGCCGGTCGAAGCGAGCGGCAGGTGGACGGCCCCGGGTACGGCCTGCCCGCCGGTGCGGCCGAGCAGGATGCGGCGGCGCAGGTCGCTCGCGTCGGCGGGCCGCTCGTCGGGCGCCTTGGCCAGCAGGTCCAGGACGACGCGGTCGAAGAAGCCGGGGAGTTCGGCGCGGTGGGTGCGCGGCGGTTCGGGCCGGGTGTCGCGGTGCCCGACGAGGATGGACCAGGGGTCCTCCAGGTCGAACGGCGGTACGCCGGTGGCGATCTCGTACAGCACACAGCCCAGCGAGTAGAGGTCGCTGCGGTGGTCGACCTCCTTCCCGCCGATCTGCTCGGGCGACATGTAGTGCGGGGTGCCCATGGCGATGCCGGTGGTGGTGAGCCGGGAGGTGACGCCGATGTCGTGGCCGAGGCGCGCTATGCCGAAGTCACAGATCTTCACCGTGCCGTCGGTCAGCCGCATGATGTTGGCGGGCTTCAGGTCGCGGTGGACGATGCCCTGCCGGTGGGTGTAGCCGAGCGCGTCGGCGACCTGTTCGGCGATGTCGACGACATGGTCGACGGGGAGCGGGCGCTGCTGGTTCCCCTCCAGGAGCTGGCTCAGGTTGTGCCCGTCCAGCAGCTCCATGACGAGGTAGAGGACGCCTTCGTGTTCGCCGAAGTCGTGGACGACGGTGACGCCCCGGTGCTGGAGGGAGGCGGCGACCCGGGCCTCGCGGCGGAAGCGTTCGCGCAGGATGCGGGTGAACGCCTGGTCGTGCTGGGGGCCCATGGGCTTGAGGCATTTGACGGCGACCAGGCGGCCCAGCGACTCGTCGCGCGCCCGCCACACCTCGCCCATGCCGCCGCGCCCGATCAGTTCGATCAGCCGGTACCGGCTCTGGATCAGCCTGGTGTCCGCCATCTGCCGTTTCCCGCCCCCGTCGTTCCCCGCTGCCACCGCTGCGCCCTCCCCGGCCCGTCCAGTATGGCGGCCTCCCGGCGGAGCCGGTACGCGGCTCCGCCGTCTATCCGGGCGGCGCCGGGGCGCGTAACAAGATCAGGAACAATGGTGCGACGCGGCGCCCTTTCGTGGCGTAGGGCCGTCGCGGCACGGTGGAGCGATCGACGAGCGGGGAACCATGCCCAGATGGGGGCTGCTGGTGGAGCAGAACCTCGGACTCGGCGGCCAGCGCCGGGTCTGGTCGGCCGATGTCCTGGACCATGTGGACGGCACGCGCGAGGAGGCGCTGGAGGCCTTGCGGCAGCGGGCCGAGGTGTACCGGCCGGTGCATCCGGCCAGTCCGAAGCGGCGGAGGCTCTACCGGGAGCGCGACGGGTTCGTGCTGGTGCTGGACGGGGCCTGGCAGAGCTTCCACTGCCGGTTCACGGTGATCGAGGAGCTCTACGACAGCGCGGCGCCGGTGCCCGCGCCTCCGGCCGTCGCCGAACCGGAGCCGGAGCCGGAGCCCGTACAGCCGCCTGCGCCTGTGCGGCGGCGCGCTGTGCGGCCTGCGCCGGAGCCTTCGCGGGCGTGGGACGCGGATGTTCCCGAGGTCCCGTCGTGGCTCAACCGCGACCGGCCGTCCTGAGCCAGGCCCGGGGCCTCAGGCCGCGGTGGCGGGCAGGGAAACCCCCGTCAGCCGTTCGGCGGCGGCCCAGAGCCGGGCGGTTGCGGCGGGGTCGAGGGCGCGGCGGGTGATGCGTGCCGGGGCGGTCGGGCCGACGAGTCCGAAGCGGCCGCCGGGTCCGTAGTAGCCGCCGGGGACGGCCCCGGGGTCGGCCGCCGCGTACAGCAGCGGTTCCGCGCCCTGCTCGGGGAGTTGGGAGGGCAGCACGGTGAACGAGTTGAGCAGGGAGCGCTTGGGCTTGTCGCGCCCCAGGCTCGCGCCCGCCGTCTGGAGGTTGGTGCGGGTGTAGCCGGGGTGGGCGCCGGTGCTGAGCAGGTTCCAGCCGCGCTCGGCGGCGGTGTCGGCCAGCCGGCGGGTGAGCATGAGGTCGGCGAGCTTGGACTGCGCGTAGCTCAGGTTGGGGCTGTAGCGGCGGCGCTCCCACTGGAGGTCGTCGAAGTGGATCCGGCCGTAGTTGGCGGTTCCGCTGCTCATCGTGGCGACCCGGGGCGCGGGGGCGGCCAGGAGGAGCGGGAGCAGGCGGACGGTGAGGGCGAACGGCCCGAGGAAGTTGCTGCCGAACTGGAGCTCGAAGCCGTCGGCCGTGGTCATCCGCGTGGGCGGGGCCATCACTCCGGCGTTGTTGAGCAGCAGGTCGAGGGGCGTTCCGTCGGCGGTCAGCCCGTCCGCGAACGCTTCGACGGAGGCGAGGTCGGCGAGGTCGACGCGGCGGACCTCGATCCGGGCGCCGGGGTGGTCGGCCAGGATCTCGGTGCGGGCCCGCTCGCCCTTGGCGGGGGTGCGGACGGCCAGGACGACATGGGCGCCGGCTCCGGCGAGACGGCGGGCGGCCTCCTTGCCGGTGCCGCTGTTGGCGCCGGTGACGACGGCGAGTTTTCCGGTCAGGTCGGGCACGGCATACATGGCGGGCTCCTTCGTCGGCAGGCCGGGCCTCCCATTAAGAGACCGGCGGTCCGTTGCCCCTTCGAAGCTAGCAGACCGCCGGTCCGATAACAACAGACCGAGGGTCTGTAGGGTGGTGGCATGACAGAGACGCCCTTCCGGCGCGCCCGCAGCGAGGAGCAGCGCGCCGTACGCCGGCAGGCGATCCTCGACACCGCGGCGGCGATGCTCACCGAGCTGCCCGTGGCGCAGGTGAGCCTGAACGAACTGAGCCGCCGGGTGGGCCTGGCGAAGTCGAACGTGCTGCGGTACTTCGAATCGCGCGAGGCCGTCCTGCTGGAGCTGCTGGGCAGCGCGCAGCGCGACTGGCTGGCGGGCCTGGAGGAGGAGTTGGCGGCGGCGGTGGAGGCCGGAGCACCGGTCGCCGAGCGGGCCGACCGGGTGGCCGCCGTCCTGGCCGACTCGCTCTCCGCGCGGCCGGTGCTCTGCGACCTGATCAGCGCCCAGGCCGCGGTGCTGGAGCGGAATGTGTCGGCGGAGGTGGCGGCCCAGTACAAGCGCGCGGCCATCGCGAACGTGATGGAGCTGGGGCGCCTCATCGGGGAGCACGTACCCGAGCTGGACGCCCACCACGCGGGCCGTGTGGCGGCCGGAACACTGCTGGTGACGGGGGCGGTCTGGACCCATGCCCAGCCGTCGGCGGCGATGCTGGCCGCCTATGAGGCCGACCCGGAACTGGCGGCGCTGCGGCTGGACTTCACGGCCACGCTGCGCGAGATGCTCCAGGTGCTGCTGGCGGGGGTGCTGGCGCGGGGGTGAGCGGGGGGCGGCAGGCCGCAGGGTTACGGGGCCGGGTCCGCGACGCACCCGCGCCATGGCACACCGGGGCCGGGCCGTCGTACGGGGCCCGGGGGGCACCCTTTCCCCCGGGCCCCGTACGACGTACGACGCTCCCCTCAGCCCCCCACGTAAGCCGCCAGATGCTCCCCCGTGAGGGTGGAGCGGTCGGCGACCAGGTCGGCCGGGGTGCCCTCGAAGACGATCCGGCCGCCGTCGTGGCCCGCGCCGGGGCCGAGGTCGATGATCCAGTCGGCGTGCGCCATGACCGCCTGGTGGTGCTCGATGACGATCACCGACTTTCCGGACTCCACCAGCCGGTCCAGCAGCCCGAGCAGTTGCTCCACGTCGGCCAGATGCAGACCGGTGGTCGGCTCGTCGAGGACGTACACACCGCCCTTCTCACCCATGTGGGTGGCCAGCTTCAGCCGCTGGCGCTCACCGCCGGAGAGCGTGGTGAGCGGCTGGCCGAGGCTGAGGTAGCCGAGCCCCACGTCGGAGAGGCGGGTGAGGATCTTGTGCGCGGCGGGGGTGCGGGCCTCCCCCTCGGCGAAGAACGTCTCGGCCTCGTCCACCGACATCGCGAGCACCTCGCTGATGTCGCGGCCGCCGAGGTGGTGGTCGAGTACCGAGGCCTCGAACCGCTTGCCCTCGCACTCCTCGCAGACCGTGGCGATGCCCGCCATCATCGCCAAGTCGGTGTAGATGACCCCGGCGCCCTTGCAGGTGGGGCAGGCGCCTTCGGAGTTGGCGCTGAACAGGGCGGGCTTCACGCCGTTGGCCTTGGCGAACGCCTTGCGGATGGGTTCGAGGAGCCCGGTGTACGTGGCCGGGTTGCTGCGCCGCGAGCCGCGGATCGCGGTCTGGTCGATGGAGACGACATCCTCACCCGCCGGGATCGACCCGTGGATGAGCGAACTCTTGCCGGAACCCGCGACCCCGGTGACCACGCAGAGCACCCCGAGCGGGATGTCGACGTCGACGTCCCGCAGGTTGTGCGCGGAGGCGCCGCGGATCTCCAGCGTGCCGGAGGGCGTGCGGACCTTCTCCTTGAGGACGGCCCGGTCGTCGAGGTGGCGGCCGGTGAGGGTGCCTCCGGCCCGCAGCCCTTCCACCGTGCCCTCGAAGCAGACGGTGCCGCCCGCGCTGCCGGCGCCGGGGCCGAGGTCGACGACGTGGTCGGCGATGGCGATGGCCTCCGGCTTGTGCTCCACGACGAGCACCGTGTTGCCCTTGTCGCGCAGCCGTAGCAGCAGGTCGTTCATCCGCTGGATGTCGTGCGGGTGCAGACCGATGGTGGGCTCGTCGAAGACGTACGTGACATCGGTGAGCGAGGAGCCGAGGTGGCGGATCATCTTGACGCGCTGCGCCTCACCGCCCGACAGCGTGCCCGAGGGCCGGTCCAGCGAGAGGTAGCCGAGGCCGATCTCCACGAACGATTCGAGGGTCCCCAGCAGTGCGGTGAGCAGCGGTGCCACCGAGGGCTCGTCCAGCTCGCGCACCCAGTCGGCCAGGTCGCTGATCTGCATCGCGCAGGCGTCGGCGATGTTGATCTTCTTGATCCTCGAGGACCGGGCGCCCTCGCTGAGCCGGGTGCCCTCGCACTCGGGACAGGTGGTGAAGGTGACGGCGCGCTCCACGAAGGCGCGGATGTGCGGCTGCATCGCCTCCTTGTCCTTGGAGAGGAACGACTTCTGGATCTTGGGGATGAGTCCCTCGAAGGTGAGGTTGACGCCCTCGACCTTCACCTTGGTGGGCTCCCGGTAGAGGAAGTCCTGCATCTCCTTCTTGGTGTACTTGCGGATCGGCTTGTCCGGGTCGAGGAAGCCGGACTCGGCGTAGGTCCGCACGGTCCACCAGCTGTCGGACTTCCAGCCGGGGATGGTGAACGCGCCCTCCGCGATCGACTTGGTGTCGTCGTACAGCTGGGTGAGGTCGATGTCGGAGACCGTGCCCCGGCCCTCGCAGCGGACGCACATGCCGCCGGTACGGGTGAAGGTCTGCTTCTCCGTCTTCGTCCCGGCACCGCGCTGGACCGTGATCGCACCGCTCGCCTTCACCGAGGCCACGTTGAAGGAGAACGCGTTGGGCGAGCCGATGTGGGGCTTGCCGAGCCGGCTGAAGAGGATGCGGAGCATCGCGTTGGCGTCGGTGGCGGTGCCGACGGTGGAGCGGGGGTCGGCGCCCAGCCGCTGCTGGTCGACGATGATCGCCGTCGTGAGCCCTTCGAGTACGTCGACCTCGGGGCGGGCCTGCGTCGGCATGAAGCCCTGGACGAAGGCGCTGTAGGTCTCGTTGATCAGCCGCTGGGACTCCGCGGCGATCGTGTTGAACACCAGAGAACTCTTGCCGGAGCCGGAGACCCCGGTGAACACCGTCAGCCGGCGCTTCGGGATCTCGATGTCGACATCCTTGAGGTTGTTCTCGCGCGCCCCGTGCACGCGGATCACTTCGTGGCTGTCGGCGACCGGCTGCGCGGACGCCCGCGGTCCGGTTCTCTCGGCCTTGCTCATCGTCTCTCCATCTGTTGCGCGGGGCCGCCGCTCACGCACGCCTGCGGCGGCCCCGGCTCGGTCCCACTCACTTCGAACAGCACGTTCCATTCTCGCCGCCCCGGTCCCTCCCGGCGGCGGCACCGGTCCCCCGGCGGGCTTCAGCCCTTGCGCGGCTGGTTGAAGCGCAGCATGTTGCCGGCCGGGTCGCGGAAGGCGCAGTCGCGGACGCCGTACGGCTGGTCGATCGGCTCCTGGAGCACCTCGCCGCCCGCGGCGCGGATGCGTTCGAAGGTGGCGTCGACGTCGTCGGTGGAGAAGATGACGCCGCGCAGCAGCCCCTTGGCGAGCAGCTCGGCCATGGCCTGCTTGTCGGCGGCCGGGGCGTTGGGGTCGGCGAGCGGCGGTTCGAGCACGATCTCCACGTCCGGCTGCGCCGGGGAGCCGACGGTCACCCAGCGCATCCCCTCGAACCCGACGTCGTTGCGTACCTCCAGGCCGAGAACGTCCCGGTAGAAGGTGAGCGCCTTGTCGTGGTCGTCGACGGCGATGAAGGTCTGTGCGAGCTTGATTTCCATGTGCTTCACGCTACGGACGGGGTGGTGGTTTCGCTTCTCCATTCCTGACCGGTCGCGTCTGGATCTTGGCGACACAGGCCGGGATGGCGGCACCGTCCTCGTGCGAGCGCGCCCGGTAGGCGCTGGGGCTCTCGCCGACCAGCTCGGTGAAGCGGGAGCTGAAGGACCCCAGCGACGTACATCCGACCGCGAAGCAGACCTCCGTCACCGACAGGTCGCCGCGGCGCAGCAGCGCCTTGGCCCGTTCGATCCGGCGGGTCATGAGGTAGCTGTACGGGCTCTCGCCGTACGCGGCCCGGAAACTGCGGGAGAAGTGGCCCGGCGACATGAGCGCACCCCGCGCCAGCGCCGGCACGTCCAGCGGCTCCGCGTACTCGCGGTCCATCCGGTCACGGGCCCGGCGCAGCCGGACGAGGTCCTCCAGCGTCACCGGGCCATTCTCCCACGCAGGGCTCGCGTTGACCGGCCGGGCGCCGGTCAGTCCATGTCGTCGTACCCGTCGTGGAACAGCGCGGAGAAGTTCGGGAACTCCCTCAGATCGCCGTACTTCGGCGCGAACAGATAAGCGGCCCACTCGCCGTCCGGCCCGGTGTCGGTGGGATCGAGCAACCAGTAGTCCTCCCCGCGGGCGACCTCGACGGACCGGCGGAACAGCCGAACATAATCGTCGTTGTCAGGTATCTCGTCGTAGACCTCGATCACGCTCCCGCCGTCATCGCCGTCCCGCATCCACGAGACGCTGCCGCACGGATGTACGAGATCCACCCACCCCTCCACGCGCTTCCACCCGTCGCTGGCCAGGAAGAATGCTCTGAGGCTCGGAGGGAACCGCACCCCGAGCCGCTCCTCGGCGGCCGCCAGGTCCTCTTCCCGGGCCGGTGCCTCACCCAGCCACGGCTCGAGCCGCCCCTCTTCCTCCAGCACCTCCAGTTGGCCCTCATCCAGGAGACCGATCAGCTCCCGGTCGGAGGCACGGTGTTGCATGTATCGCTCGTCGTATCGCTGAAGAAAGCCACGCCACTCCTCCGGCGTGGTCAGAACAGCGGCAACTTCACTTTCGTCGGCCCCAGTTGTCTCACTCATGCGGCTCATGGTGCCAGGCACCTATGACAACGCCGCCGCCACCCGGGCCTACGGGCGGCTGGCAGCCGGTGTCACCGCCGCACCCGAGGCATCCCCAGCCCGATCCAGGAGATGATCTCGCGCTGGATCTCGTTGTTGCCGCCGCCGAAGGTGAAGATGACCGCCGACCGGTAGCCGCGTTCCAGTTCGCCGTGGAGGACCGCACCGGCCGAGCCCTCCTTCAGAGGGCCCGCCGAGCCGGCGATCTCCATCAGCCAGGCATAGGCGTCGCGGCGGGCCTCGGAGCCGTAGACCTTGACCGCGGAGGCGTCCTGGGGGGTGAGAGTGGCGTTCTGGAGGGCCGAGACCATCTGCCAGTTGAGCAGTTTCATGGCGTCCAGGCGGGTGTGGGTGCGGGCCAGGCGGGTGCGGACCCAGGGGAGGTCGATGACGCGGCGGCCGTCGGTGAGCTTGGTTTCGGTGGCCCAGCGCTGGACGTTGTGCAGGGCGCGGACCGCCATGGTGCCGTGGGCGGCGAGGGTGACGCGTTCGTGGTTGAGCTGGTTGGTGATGAGCCGCCAGCCCTTGTTCTCCTCGCCGACGCGGTGGGTGAGGGGGACGGTGACGTTCTCGTAGTAGCTGGCCGTCGTGTCGTGCGAGGCGAGCGTGTTGATCAGGGTGCAGGAGTAGCCGGGGTCGCTGGTGGGGACCAGGAGCATGGTGATGCCCTTGTGGGGCGGGGCGCCGGGGTCGGTGCGGACGGCGAGCCAGACCCAGTCGGCGGTGTCGCCGTTGGTGGTCCAGATCTTCTGGCCGTTGACGACGTACGCGTCCCCGTCGCGGACCGCACGGGTCTTGAGGGCGGCGAGGTCGGTGCCCGCGTCCGGTTCGCTGTAGCCGATCGCGAAGTCGATCTCCCCGGCGAGGATCTTCGGCAGGAAGTACGCCTTCTGCTCGTCGGTGCCGAACTGCATGATCGTGGGCCCGACCGTGTTCAGCGCCATCAGCGGCAGCGGTACGCCCGCCTGGGCCGCCTCGTCGAAGAAGATGAACTGTTCCATCGGGGTGAGCCCCCGGCCGCCGTACTCCTTCGGCCAGCCCACGCCCAGCCAGCCGTCGGTGCCGAGCCGGCGGATCGTCTCGCGGTAGAAGCGCTTCTGCGCGGCGGGTTCCGCGTAGCGGGCGTAGGCGTTGTCGGGGACCAGACCGGCGAAGTACGTACGCAGTTCGGTGCGCAACTGCTCTTGCTCAGGCGTGTATTCGAGGTGCACGGCCCCTCCGGATTCTCGCGGCTGCGTCGCCCGTGTGCGGCGGCGCACACAGTAGAACGTGTTGCAAGAATCCGGAAGGGCCGTCGCGCTGCCGTTCGGGTCAGCGCTTCACCGCGCGCAGGACCACGAACTTCGCGTCGCCCGCGACCGTCGTGCAGTTGCCGAAGATCCGGCGCAGGTGGGTGTGGTACGAGAGGTGCCGGTTGCCCACCACCCAGAGTTCGCCGCCCTGCCGCAGCGCCGTGCGCGCGCTGACGAACATCGTGCGGGCGGTGGCGTCGGTCGTCGCCATGTGGGAGTGGAACGGCGGGTTGTTCAGCACCAGGTCCAGGCTGCCCGGGGCGATGTCCGAAAGTCCGTCACCCACCAGGAAGTCCGCCTTCGCGCCCTGCGGCGCACCCAGGCGGAACGTCTCTTCGGCGGAGGCGACGGCCCCGTACGACTCGTCGACGAACGTGATGTGCGCGTCGGGGTTGGCGAGCGCTGCGGAGAGGCCGAGGACGCCGTTGCCGCAGCCCAGGTCGGCGACCTCGACGGATCCGCCGCGGGTGGGCAGGTGCTTCAGGAAGAACCGGGTGCCGACGTCCAGGCGCTCGGCGCAGAAGATCCCGGCGTGGTTGACGGTGGTGCGGCCGGAGACGGGGCCCACGTCGCCGGGCAGCTCGTAGCGGTACGGCCAGGGGCTCGGCGTACGCGGCAGCTCCAGGTCCGGGGTGCTGAAGATGAGCCGCGCCTTGCGCACCGCGAGGGAGGTGCGGGTCGGTCCGACGATCCGCTCGAAGAGCTTGAGGGTCGAGGTGTGGATCTCCTTGACCATGCCGGTGCCGATGACGACCGTGCCCGCGTGGAGCGCGGGGGCGATCCGCTGGAGTTGGTCCTCCAGGAAGGCCAGGGACTTGGGCACCCGGACCAGCAGTACGTCGATCCGGTCCGGCGGAGTGTCGCGCGAGGACAGCAGCGTCACGGCGTCCGGGTCCAGGCCGTTGCGCTCCAGGTTGGCCTGGGTGGCGCGCCGGGCCAGGTAGGAGTCGCCGATCTGGACGGGGCGGTGGGCGGCCAGCGCGGTGGCCAGGGCACCCCACCGGTCCCCCACGACGGCGACCGTGCCCGTGAGGTCGACGGGCCCCGTCTCGGGATCCGTCAGCTGGCGGAGCAGGTATTCGTCGGCGGCGTCCCAGGCCCGGAAGGGGTCGCTGGGGTGCTCGGGGAAGCGGGCGAGCTCGAAAGTGCCCTGTGAGGTCGTCAAACGGTTCATATGTCACTCAGGCTAACCGAGGAACCGGGGGCGCCCCACACGCTCCCCGGTCCCTCGGCCGTATCGCCCTGGCTCCCGGCCCGCCGAGGCTCTGCCGCCGGGCCTCGGGCGGGTCCGCGGGCTCCGTCAGGGCAGCTGTCTGTCGAGGGCGGAGCGCCCCTCGTCGGCCAGCTTGCGCCGCGCCCACTCCAGGGTCTCGGGTGTCAGGTCCCGCCCGGAGGCGAGCACCACGTCCTCCGCGCTCGGCCTGTCGCTCGCGCCCGTGTGCAGGAGCCGGTCGGGGGTGACGCCCGACGCCTCGGGCGCGGCCGCGGATACGGATTCGGGGTCTTCGCTCATGCCGCCTCCTCCTCGTCCTTGCGGCAATTCTCGCGCCGCTCGGGCCGGGCCGCATCCGAGGGGGTTCGAGGCCGGTGGGCCACTCGGGAGAGTGAACCGGTCATTGGGCCGTACGAGGAGTGGGCAGAACCGGAATGTCGGTTCTCACCTCTTGAGGCGGTGCCCATGCTCCACGGCGTCGACGTCAGCGCCTATCAGCCCTCCTACGACACGGACGGCATCGATTTCGTCTTCATCAAGTCCACCGAGGGCCGCAGCTATGTCAATCCACGTCTCGACGCCCAGGTGAAGCGGGCCCGGGACGCCGAGTGCGTCGTCGGCTTCTACCACTTCCTCTGGCCGGGGGACGTCAAGGACCAGGTGGCGTACTTCCTCGACAAGACGCCGGAGAAGGAGGGCGATCTGCTCGCCGTCGACTGGGAGCAGACCGGCGGCGGGACGCGCGCGAGCAGCGCGGAGAAGGACCGCTTCATCCGTGAGGTGAAGCGGGAGCGGCCCGGCCACCGGGTCCTCCTCTACTGCAACCGGGCCTTCTGGCGCACCCACGACACCAGCGACTACGCGGGCGACGGGCTGTGGATCGCGGACTACGTCTCGGCCGGAAAGCCGCGGATCGAGGCGTCCTGGCGGATCCATCAGTACACCGACGACCCCCTCGACAAGAACGTCGCCGACTTCGACTCTGTCAGGGCCCTGCGCGACTGGGCCACCGCCGGATAACGGCCTTCCGGGGCCCCGGAACGTTCCCGTTCCAGGGGCCCGACCAGGCCCAATCTTGACCTGCACATGATAGGTACACAGCGTTCACACGCGAGCCACGGTGCGTGTGGAAGGCTCCCGCGTACCAGACATCGCACGGTCACCCCGACGAGCGCCCCGACCCGGGGCCGGTGTCGTGGTGCCCGCGTTCCGAGAGGACACCCCACATGTCCCGTCGCCCTTCGCTCTACGCGCGTCCACTGCTGGCCACCGCGGCCGCCGTCGCCGTACTCGCCGGCACCGCGGCAGCCGCGCCCGCCGCCGACACCCCGCCCGACCGCCCCGCCACCCTCGCCGCCGCACTCGACGACACGTACTACCAGGACGCCCTCGGCAAGACCGGCACCGAGCTCAAGGCCGCCCTGCACACGATCATCAGCGACCAGACCAAGCTCTCCTACAGCCAGGTGTGGGACGCGCTCAAGGCCACCGACGAGGACCCCGCCAACTCCTCCAACGTGATCCTCCTCTACACCGGCCGCTCCCAGTCCAAGAACGACAACGGCGGCAACGCCGACCAGTGGAACCGCGAGCACGTCTGGGCCAAGTCGCACGGCGACTTCGGTACGGCCACGGGCCCGGGCACCGACATCCACCATCTGCGGCCCGAGGACGTCTCGGTCAACTCCGCCCGGGGCAACAAGGACTTCGACAACGGCGGCAGCGAACTGGGCGAGGCGCCCGGCAACTTCACCGACGGCGACTCCTTCGAACCGCGCGACGCGGTCAAGGGCGACGTCGCCCGCATGATCCTCTACATGGCCGTGCGCTACGAGGGCGACGACTCCTTCGCCGACCTCGAACCCAACGACCAGGTGGACAACGGCTCCGCCCCGAAGATGGGCAAGCTCTCCGTGCTGAAGCAGTGGAGCCAGGAGGACCCGCCGGACGCCTTCGAGAAGCGGCGCAACGACGTCATATTCGAGCAGTTCCAGCACAACCGGAACCCGTTCATCGACCACCCCGAGTGGGTCGGAGCCATCTGGTAGCTCCGAGCCCGGGAGGGTCATCCCTCCCCGGCCAGGGCCTTCGCGCTTCCCTCCACCGCGGCCTCCCGGGTCGCGTAGCGCGGCAGGTCCTGGCCGATGCCCTCCCTCACGACGTCCGGCGGGCCCAGCAGGTCGCGCGGGTCGACGATCGCGACGCGCCGGCCGTCGGCGGAGAGCCGGGCCAGCCCCGTGTGCAGCATCCCCAGGCCGACGGAGTCGACGGCGGTGACGTCGTGCAGGTCGAGCACGACAGGGCTCTCCTGGTCCGGCCCCGACTCGTCCAGGGCGTACAGCACGCGCTCGGCGGCCGTGAAGTCGATGGACCCCTGCGCGGCGACCACGCCGACCTGCTCGTGCAGGACCCGCTCGTGATCGGCGGAGGGCGCGGTGGGCAGGTCGTCGGCGGTGGTGACCAGGCTGACGGTGGAGCCGGGCAGCGCGGGGTTGAGCATCAGGTGGAGCCCGTACCGCTCCGAGAGCGCGCGGAGCGCCGCCTGGCCGCGTACCGAATTGCCGGCGGTGTCCAGCGGCGGGCTGTAGGTGGCGAGACCGAAGCGGGCCGGGCCGACCGCGATGAGGCCGCCGGAGACCCCGCTCTTGGCGGGCAGCCCGATCCGCAGCAGCCAGTCCCCCGAACCGTCGTACATCCCGCAGGTGGCCATCACGGCGAGCACCCGGGCGGTGACCTCCGCCGAGACGACCTGCTCCCGCGTGACGGGGTTGAACCCGCCGTACGCGAGGGTCGCGGCCATCGTCGCGAGGTCGAGGGCGGTGACGCGTACCGCGCACTGGCGGAAGTACCGGTCCACCGCGAGCACCGGGTCGACGGGCATGGTGCCGGTGGAACGGATCAGATAGGCGAGCGCCCGGTTGCGGTCCCCGGTCATGGACTCCGAGGTGAACACCTCCTCGTCCACGTCCAGTTCGCGTCCGGCGAAGCGGCCGAGGCAGTGCAGGATGCGCTCGAAGGCGGGTTCGTCGGGGGCGTCGGGGATCAGGGCCGTGGTGACGATGGCCCCGGCGTTGACCATCGCGTTGGCGGGGCGGCCGGTGCCGGGTTCGAGGCTGATCGCGTTGAACGCGTCGCCGCTCGGCTCGGCGCCCACCCACCGGCTCACCTCGTCCAGACCGAGGACGGAGAGGGCGAGGGCGTAGATGAACGGTTTGGAGACCGACTGGATGGTGAAGGGCACGTCGGCCTCGCCCGCGCTGTAGCAGTGGCCGTCCATGCTGACCAGGGCCAGTCCGAAGGCTTCGGGGTCGGCGAGCCCCAGCTGCGGGATGTAGTCGGCGGGCCGGCCGCCGGGCAGGTCCCGGTATTCGGCGCGCAGCTTGTTGAGCGAGTCGGTCACCGCGTCGGAAGCACTCATCTCCGTCTCCTCCTCAACCGCGCTCGGCCTGGGCGACCCGGGGGAAGGTCTTCACCCCGGCGGCCTTGCGGCTGTTGGCCTGGACGTCGACCGTACGGTTCGGCGGGGCGTCCTCCACCCCGACGACCACCGTGTCGAGGACCTTGTCCTGTTCGTCGGCGAACTCCACCTTCACCGCGTAGAAGGCGGCTGTGTCCGTGGGGTTGGTGACCCGGACGCGGGCGCTGCGAACCTCCTCGGACGCGGCGGCGGGCAGCCCGCTCACCGAGACGTCGGCGACCGCGTTGCCCCGGCCCTCGACCCCTTCGAGCCGCTTGGCGGCTTCCTGCCGGACGCGTTCGGACTCGGCGGAGACGGAGGCGGCGAAGCTCCGCTGGGTGCGCGGGCTCTGCTCCTGGGACGGCGACCCCTCCGGTTCGGCGTGCGGGGACCCGGACGACTCCGCGTGCTCGGAGTGCTCGGAGTGTTCCGGCGTGAGCGTCCGCACGCTCCGGGAGGTGCCCTCGCTGCTGGTGTCGGAGTCGCAGGCCGCGGTGGTGGCGGCCAGCAGGGCGGCGGCCACGGCAGGGACCAGGAGACGGGCCCTGCGGCGGTGGAGGTTCGCTGTCACGGACGGTCCGTCCAATCGGGGGATGAGAAGAGGGCGAGCGGGAAGGAGGAGGCCGCGAGCGTGGACATCGCGCGCACTTCCCACAGCCGATGATCACCAACTCGCCCATACTAGGATCAAAAGGTATGAATTGACTCGTCGAAGCATCCGCTTCATACGGGAGCGGGTTCGAGCCCCGGGAGGGAACGATGGACACGGACGCCCTGACCGCCGACCTGTTGCGGGAGCTGCGGGCGACCCGGCCCTATCCGGCCCTGTCCCTGACCATGCCGACGCACCGCACCGCCCCGGACAACGCCCAGGACCCCGTGCGGCTGCGCAACCTGGTGGCGGAGGCGGTCCATCGTCTGGAGGGTGATCCGCAGGTGAGCCGGGAAACGGCCGCCGCCATCAAGGGCGAGCTGGACCGGGCGGTCGACGAGGTGGACCCGCGCCGGGCCCTGGACTCGCTGGTCGTCCTGGCCACGGCCGATGAGCACCAGATCTGGCAGCTGCCGCGCACCGCGCCCGAACGGGTGGTGCTCAGCGACAGCTACCTCACCCGCAATCTCGTCGCCGCCAAGGCCCAGGCCCGTCCGTACTGGGCGCTCACCGTCGCCGCCGACCACGCCACCCTGTGGAACGGCACGGACGGGGGCATCGAGGTGCGGGAGACGGGCGGGTTCCCGCTGACCGCGCCGAAGGAGCCGCCCAACCCGCAGCGCGAGGAGCGGATCGGGGACACCCCGAGCAAGTTCACCGACGAGGACACCCGGAACTTCTTCCGTACCGTCGACGAGAAGCTGCGTGCCCTGCTGGCCGCCGACCCGCGCCCGCTGTACGTGATGGGGCTGCCGCCCGCCCTCTCGCTGCTGGACGAGGTCGGCGAGGCGTCGAAGGCGGCGGTCGGGCGCGTCGCCAAGGGCGCACCGGCCGACCTGCCGCCCGCCGAGGTCCTCAAGGAGCTGCGGCCCGCGCTGGAGGAAGGGGCCCGGCAGGCCACGGCCGACGTGGAGCGGCGCCTCGACAACGCCCGCAGCGGGCACGCGTTCGCGGGCGGGCTGGACGAGGTGTGGGCCGCCGTCCGGGAGGGCCGGGTGGGGCTCATCGCGGTGGAGGAGCACTTCCAGGCCACCGTCCGGGTGACCGACGGGCATCTGGAGCCGGTCCCCGAGGGGACCACGCAGTCGGACGCCCCGGAGGTCCGCGAGGACATCGTGGACGAGCTGATCGAGGCGGCGCTGGACGGCGGGGCCGATGTGGTGTTCGTCGAGGACGATTCGCTGGCCGAGCACGGGCGGATCGCGGCGGCGCTGAGGTTCTGACCGGATCGGACCCTGCGAGGGCGTCTCCGTACGTGACGTACGGAGGCGCCCTCAGCCGATGCGGCGGACCGGCTCCCCGTCGAGGAACGCCCGGATGTTCTCGACCGCCTGGCCGTAGTACGTCGCGTAGTTGGCGCGCGAGACATACCCCAGGTGCGGGGTGGCCAGCAGCCGTGGGGCGGTGCGCATCGGGTGGCCGGCCGGGAGGGGTTCGGTGTCGAACACGTCGATCCCGGCCCCCGCGATGGCCCCGGCGTGCAGGGCCGCGAGCAGGGCGTCCTGGTCGACGATGGCGGCCCGGCTGGTGTTGACCAGATAGGCGGTGGGGCGCATCCGGGCGAGTTCGGCGGCGCCGATCAGCCCCCGGGTGCGCTCGCTGAGCGCCAGGTGTACGGAGACGAAGTCGGCGGCCTCCAGCAGCTCTTCCCTGGACGCGGCGAGCGCGGTGCCGACCTCCTTCGTACGTTCCTCCGTGAGGTTCTGGCTCCAGGCCACCACCTCCATGCCGAAGGCCCGGCCCACCTGGGCGACCCGGCTGCCGATCTTCCCCAGGCCCAGCAGGCCGAGCGTCCGGCCGTGCAGGTCGGCGCCGACGGTGGACTGCCAAGGTCCGTCCGCGCGAAGGCCGTTGGCCTCCGGGACGATGGACCGGGCGAGGCCCAGCAGCAGGGCCCAGGTGAGTTCGACCGGAGGGGTGGAGGAGCTGGCGGTGCCGCAGACGGTGACGCCGTGCTGCTCGGCGGCGGCGAAGTCGATCACGGAGTTGCGCATGCCGGAGGCGATCAGCAGCCGGAGCCGGGGCAGCCGCGCGAAGACCTCCGCCGGGAAGGGGACCCGTTCGCGCAGGGTGACGACGATGTCGAACTCCGCGAGGGCGGCGGTGACTTCCTTCACCGAGCCCAGGTGCTCGGTGAAGGTGACGACATCGACGTCGGCGGTGACGGGCGACCAGTCGGCGACGGTGGTGGCGGCGGACTGGAAGTCCTCGATCACGGCGCAACGCAGCTTCATATGGGCTCTCTCCTGCGGGGCGGGGGTCAGGTGGACACCCCCATGATCACCCCAACCGCCTCAGCCGCTCCAGCTCCACTCCTCCACCTCGGGCAGGTCGACGCCGTGCTCGCGGATCCAGGCGTGGTGGCGGGTGCGGACATCGGCCATCGCCTGGCGTACGGCGACCGCGCGGACGCCGAGCCCCGGCACCCGGTCGATGACGTCCATGACCAGCCGGTAGCGGTCCAGGTCGTTGCGGACCACCATGTCGAACGGCGTGGTCGTGGTGCCCTCCTCCTTGTAGCCGCGCACATGCAGGTTGGCGTGGCCCGCCCGGCGGTAGGCGAGCCGGTGGACCAGCCACGGATAGCCGTGGTACGCGAAGATCACCGGCTTGTCGACGGTGAAGAGGGCGTCGTACTCGGCGTCCGTCATCCCGTGCGGGTGCTCCTCGTGCGGCAGCATCCGGGCGATGTCGACCACGTTGACCACGCGTACGGCCAGCTCCGGCAGATGGCGGCGGAGCAGGTCGGCGGCGGCCAGGACCTCCTGGGTGGGGACGTCCCCGGCGCAGCCGAGCACGACGTCCGGCTCGCGGGTGCCGTCCTCGGTCCCGGCCCACTCCCACGCTCCGGCCCCACGGGCGCAGTGGGCGCGGGCCTCCTCCATCGTGAGCCAGTCGAAGGTCGGCTGCTTGCCCGCCACGATGACGTTGACGTAGTCCCGGCTGCGGAGCGCGTGGTCGGCCACCGAGAGCAGGGTGTTGGCGTCCGGCGGCAGATAGACCCGTACGACCTCGGGGCTCTTGTTCAGGATGTGGTCGACGAACCCGGGGTCCTGGTGCGAGAAGCCGTTGTGGTCCTGGCGCCAGACGTGCGAGGTGAGCAGGTAGTTGAGGGAGGCGATGGGGCGCCGCCAGGGCAGCCGGCGCGAGGTGCGCAGCCACTTGATGTGCTGGTTGACCATCGAGTCGACGATGTGGGCGAACGCCTCGTAACTGGAGAAGAGGCCGTGGCGCCCGGTGAGGAGGTACCCCTCCAGCCAGCCCTGGCAGAGGTGTTCGGAGAGCACCTCCATCACCCGGCCGTCGCGGGCGAGGTGTTCGTCGGTGGGCAGCGTCTCGGCCTGCCAGGCCTTGCCGGTGGAGCGGTAGAGGTCCTGGAGCCGGTTGGAGGCGGTCTCGTCGGGGCCGACCACCCGGAAGTCCCGGCGTTCGGCGGTCGCGGCCATGATGTCCGCCAGGAGTCCGCCGAGCACCTGGGTCGGCGAGTGGGAGGCGGAGCCCGGCTTGTCGACCCGTACGGCGTGGTCCTCCAGGACCGGGATCGGCAGGTCGCGCAGGAGCACGCCGCCGTTGGCGTACGGGGTCGACCCGAGCCGCGCCGCGCCCTCGGGGACGCAGGCGAGGACCTGCTCGGTGGGACGGCCGTCCGCGTCGAACAGCTCCTCGGGGCGGTAGGAGCGCAGCCATGCCTCCAGCTGCCGCAGGTGCTCCGGGTTGTCCCGGACGCCGGAGAGCGGGACCTGATGGGAGCGCCAGGTGTTCTCGACGGGCAGGCCGTCGACCTCCTTGGGCCCGGTCCAGCCCTTGGGGGTGCGCAGCACGATCATGGGCCAGCGGGGGCGCTCGGTCACGCCCTCCTCGCGGGCGGCCCGCTGGTGGGCGGCGATCCGTTCCACGGCGGTGTCCATCGCGGCGGCCATCGCCCGGTGGACGGTGGCCGGGTCGTCGCCGGTGACGTACAGCGGGTCGTGGCCGTAGCCGCGCAGGAGCTGGTCGAGTTCCTCCTCGGGGAGCCGGGCCAGAACCGTCGGGTTGGCGATCTTGTAGCCGTTGAGGTGGAGGACCGGCAGGACGGCCCCGTCGTGGACCGGGTCGAGGAACTTGTTGCCGTGCCAGGACGCGGCGAGCGGTCCCGTCTCCGCCTCGCCGTCCCCGATCACGCAGGTGACCAGCAGGTCCGGGTGGTCGAAGGCGGCGCCGTAGGCGTGGGTGAGGGCGTAGCCGAGTTCGCCGCCCTCGTGGATGGAGCCGGGGGTCTCCGGGGCGACATGGCTGGGCACCCCGCCGGGGAAGGAGAACTGCTTGAAGAGCACGCCCATGCCCTCGGTGGTGCGGGGTACGTCGGGATAGGTCTCGGAGTAGCTGCCCTCCAGCCAGGCGTTGGCGAGGACGGCCGGGCCGCCGTGGCCGGGGCCCCAGACACAGAGCACCTCGATCCCCCGGTCCTTGACGACCCGGTTGAGGTGGGTGTGGACGAGGTTGAGCCCGGGTGAGGTGCCCCAGTGGCCGAGCAGCCGCGGCTTGATGTCCTCGGGGGTGAGCGGCCGGGTGAGCAGGGGGTTGGCCATCAGGTAGATCTGGCCGACGGCGAGGTAGTTGGCAGCGCGCCAGTGCGCGTCCAGCGCGGCGAGTTCCTCGTCGGACAGCGCGGGCGGGGTGTGGGTGTCGCTCACGGAGCAGGTCTCCTCGTGGGATGACGGCGCACGGGTGGGTCGGCCAGGACCCGTCAGGTGTTCTCGGGGCCGTACCAGAGCGTGGTCGCGTTGCAGAACTCGCGGATACCGTGCCCGGCCAGCTCACGCCCGTAACCGGAGCGCTTGATCCCGCCGAAGGGCAGGGCCGGGTGCGAGGCGGTCATCCCGTTGAAGAAGACCCCGCCCGCCTCCAGGTCGCGGGCGCACCGCTCCTGCTCCCCCGCGTCCCGGGTCCAGACGTTGGAACTGAGCCCGAACGGTGTGTCGTTGGCCAGGTGCACCGCCTCGTCGAGGTCGGCGACCCGGTAGAGGGTGGCGACCGGGCCGAAGGTCTCCTCGCGGTGGATGCGCATGGCGGGGGTGATCCCGGTGAGCACGGTGGGGTTGTAGAACCAGCCGTTCTCCAGGCCACCGCCGAGCTTGTCGGGCCGGCCGCCGCCGCACAGGACGGTGGCGCCGCGCTCCACGGCGTCGTCGACCAGCTCCTCCAGGTCCGTGCGGCCCTGTTCGCTGGAGAGCGGTCCGACGTCGGTGGACTCCTCCAGCGGGTCGCCGACGGTCAGGGCGCGCATCCCGGCGGTGAAGTGCTCGGCGAACGCGTCGTACACATCGGCGTGGACGATGAACCGCTTGGCGGCGATACAGGACTGGCCGTTGTTCTGGACCCGTGCGGTGACGGCGGTGGCCGCGGCCTTCTCGACGTCGGCCGAGGGCAGCACGACGTACGGGTCGCTGCCGCCGAGCTCCAGCACCGTCTTCTTGACCTCGTCACCGGCGGTGGAGGCGACGGCTCGGCCCGCCGGTTCGCTGCCGGTGAGGGTGGCCGCCGCGACCCGGGGGTCGCGCAGGACGGCGTCGACGGCGCCCGAGCCGATCAGCAGCGTACGGAAGCAGCCCGCCGGGAATCCGGCCCGGTGGAACAGGTCCTCCAGGTAGAGCGCGGTCTGCGGCACGTTGGAGGCGTGCTTGAGGAGGCCGACGTTGCCCGCCATCAGCGCGGGGGCGGCGAAGCGGACCACCTGCCAGAGCGGGAAGTTCCACGGCATCACGGCGAGGACGACGCCGAGCGGACGGTAGCGGACCAGCGCGCGGGAGGCACCCGAATCGTGTACGTCGTCGGGGTCGGGGTGTTCGTCGGCGAGCAGGCGCTCGGCGTTGGCCGCGTACCAGCGCATCGCCTTGGCGCACTTGGCCGCCTCGGCGCGGGCCGCCGTGACCGGCTTGCCCATTTCGAGGGTCATCGTGCGGGCGATGGTGTCGCGGTCCTCGTCCAGCAGGTCGGCGGCCCGGTTCAGCCAGGCGGCGCGCTGCTCGAAGGGGGTGGTGCGGTACTGCTGGAAGGTGGTGTGGGCGGCGGTGATCCTGCGCTCGGTCTCCTCCTCGCCGAGGGCGTCGTAGGACCTGATCAGTTCGCCGTTCGCGGGGTTGACCGTCGCGATGGGCATGGCAGTGGCCTCCTTGCATCGGTACTTCGACGGTGCCGCGCCGCATGGTCGGGCGCAACGCGGCCCCTTCCGCACGTACCCGGCCGACGCGGATCATGCGTGCCGGGTGGGCACGTTCCGCGTCGGCCGGGTGGGCGGTGCTGGGCGGGGATGCCGCGGTACGGCTACACGAGGGCCGCGAGCGGGGTTCGGCGGGATTCGCGCACGCCCGGCAGCGGGGGGTAGGGCAGCAGTCCCGCGGTCTGCTGCGCCTGGGCGTAGCGGGTGAACCAGACCACCTTGCCGTCCGTGGTCCGGCAGGTGCCCCAGCTGTCGCTGAGGGCCATCACCCGGCTCAGCCCGCCGCCGGCCGGCAGCAGCCGGGGCATCCGGGCACTGTTGTCGGCGACGGACACGGTGACGTGCCGTCCGGTCCAGCGGAGTTCGACGACGCACTGGTTGGTGTCGCCGACATGCCGGTGGACATTGGTCAGGAGTTCGTCCATGGCCCGGCACACCGGCCGGACGTGGAGTTCGAGACTCCAGTGACGAAGGTGCGCGGCGACGATGCGCCGCACCTGGGAAACGCGCTCTGCCGACACCTGCAGTTCGACCGAATAGTGCCGGTCGAGTGGAACGGTCATCGTCGAGGCTCCTCACCGCGAGGCCCACATGCTTCACCCCGTCGTACGAACGACCCCCGAACACGAAGCGTGAGCACCAATCACTTCTGGGTCACTCAACAGGGTGACCCGGGTGGGCCGCCCGCGCAACAGATGAGCTGTTCGCCCTGGTGAGGGCCGTTCGGCCGCGTCGTCACAGGAGGTAGGGCAGCACCCGGTCGGGGGTGAGCGGCAGTTCGCGCAGCCGGGCGCCGGTGGCGTGGCGGACCGCGTTCCCGATGGCGGCGGCGGTGCCGACGATGCCGATCTCGCCGATGCCCTTGGAGCCCATGGGGTTGAGGTGGCGGTCGTCCTCGTCGATCCAGTGGGCCTGGATGTCGAGGGCGTCGGCGTGGACGGGCACGTGGTAGGCGGCGAGGTCCTTGGCCGTGAAGTCGCCGAAGACCGGGTCGATGGCGGAGCCCTCGGTCAGCGCCATGCCGATGCCCATGACCATGCCGCCGGTGAACTGGGAGCGTGCGGTGCGGGCGTTGAGGATCTTCCCGGCGGCGTACACGCCGAGGAGCCTGCGGACCCGGATCTCGCCGGTGACGGAGTCGACGGCCGTCTCGGCGAAGTGGGCGCCGAAGGCATGCCGGGCGTACGGGGATTCGGCGGCGGTCTCCTCCTCGGTGTCGGCGGTGGTGGTGAACCCCTCGGCGGGCAGCGGGCCCCGGTGGTCGGCGAGGCGGTCGGCCAGCGCGGCGGCCGCCTTGTGCACGGCCCACCCCCAGGAGGCGGTGCCGGAGGAGCCGCCGGCGAGGGGGGCGGTGGGCAGGTCGGTGGAGCCGATCCGCACGTCGACGCTCTCCACGTCGGTGGCGAGGGCCGAGGCGGCGATCTGGGCGAGGACGGTCCGGGCGCCGGTGCCGATGTCGGTGGCGTTGACCTCGACCCGGAAGGTTCCGTCGGCCGCCGCGTGGGCGCGGGCGGAGGACCGGGAGACGAGGACGGGGTACGTCGCCGAGGCCACGCCCGTCCCCAGGAGCCAGCGGCCGTCCTGGCGGGCGGCGGGGCGGGGGTCGCGGCCGTGCCAGCCGAAGCGCTGGGCGCCCTCGCGCAGGCAGGCGGCCAGGCCCCGGCTGCTGAAGGGGCGGTCGCTGTCCGGTTCGGTGGCCGGGTCGTTGCGCAGCCGCAGTTCGACCGGGTCCATGCCGAGGGCGGAGGCGAGTTCGTCCATGGCCGACTCCAGCGCGTACATCCCCGAGGCCTCGCCGGGGGCGCGCATCCAGGAGGGGCTGGGGACGTCGAGGGCGGTCACCCGGTGGGTGGTCGTGCTGTCCGGGGACCCGTACATCGTGCGGGCGGGCACGGCGGCCTGCTCCACGAACTCCTTGATGGTGGAGGTGTGGGTGACGACCTCCTGGGAGAGGGCCTGGAGGGTGCCGTCGAGATCGGCGCCGAGGCGCACCCGCTGGATCGTGGGGGCCCGGTGGCCGACGACCTCCGCGAGCTGGGCGCGGGGGAAGACCAGCTTCACCGGGCGGCCGGTGTGGCGGGCGGCCATGGCGGCCATGACCGCCTGGGGGCGGGTGGTCCCCTTGGAGCCGAAGCCGCCGCCGACGTGCTCGGAGACGACGGTGATGTGTGCGGGGTCCAGGTCGAAGACCCGGGCGAGGCTCTTGCGTACGGCGTTGGAGCCCTGGCTGGAGTCGTGGACGGTGAGGTGCCCGTCCTCCCACCACGCGGTGGCGGCGTGGGGCTCCATGGGGTGGTTGTGGAGCGAGATCAGGCGGTAGGTGGCGTCGACCTGGACGGGGGCGGCGGCGAAGGACCGCTCGAAGTCGCCGCGCCTGCGGACGGCGGGGAAGCCGCCGTTGGCCTCCTCGGGCGTGTAGAGGCCCGGGTGGTCCTCGGTGAGGGTCACGTCGTGCTCGTCGCTCTCGTACTCGACGAGCAGCCGCCCCGCCCCCGTCCGGGCGGCCTCCGGGGAGTCGGCGACGACGAGGGCGATCGGCCAGCCGTGGTGCGGGACGCGGTCGCTCTGGAGGACGGCGAGGATCGGGTCCTCGGGTTCGGCGAGGACCGGCGCGTTGTCGTGGGTGAGGACGGTGTGCACGCCGGGGACGGCGAGGGCGTCGACCGCGCGTACGGCGGTGACCCGGCCGGCGGCGATGGTGGCCGGGACCGGCCAGGCGTACAGGGTGCCGGGCGGGGTGTGCTCGGCCGCGTACCGGGCGGTGCCGGTGACCTTGTCCCGGGCCTCCCTGCGGACGACGGGCGCACCGGTGAGCTGAGGGGCGTGGGACATGGCGGCAGGGCCTCCGGGTCGGTGGGGGGTCAGGTGGTCGGGTCGGCCTCGGGACCGTGCTGCTCGCTGAGTTCGCCGAGGACGTCCTGGGCGACGCGGCGGACGAGGTCCACCTTGAAGGCGTTGTCGCGCAGGGGCCGGGCCTCGGCGAGTTCGGCGATCAGGGCGTGCTGGAAGGCGGCGGGCGTGGCGGGGGCGCCGAGCAGTTCGGCCTCGGCCCTGCGGGCGCGCCAGGGCCGGTGGGCGACCCCGCCGAAGGCGAGCGTGGCGCGTTCGACGCGGCCGCCCGCCACCTGGAGGGTGGCGGCGACGGAGACCAGGGCGAAGGCGTACGACGCGCGGTCGCGGGCCTTGCGGTAGCGGGAGACCGTGCCGGGGGCGGGCGGCGGGAGGACCACCTCGGTGATGAGCTCGCCGGGCCTGATGACGGTGTCCTGGTCGGGGTTGTCCCCCGGCAGCCGGTGGAACTCGGTGGCGGGGACGGCCCGTTCGCCCTCGGGCCCGAGCAGGAGCACGGTCGCGTCGAGGGCGGCGAGGGCCACGGCCATGTCGGAGGGGTTGGTGGCCACGCACTCGGCCGAGTGCCCGAGGATCGCGAGGTCGCGGTGGGAGCCTTCGCGGGCGGGGCAGCCGGAGCCGGGGAGCCGTTTGTTGCAGGGCTTGGAGACGTCCTGGAAGTAGGAGCAGCGGGTGCGCTGGAGGAGGTTGCCGCCGGTGGTGGCGGTGTTGCGGAGCTGCCCCGAGGCCCCGGCGAGCAGCGCCTGGGTGAGCACCGGGTAGTCGCGTCGTACGTCGGGGTGGGCGGCGAGGTCGCTGTTGCGGACGGTGGCGCCGATCCGCAGGCCGCCGTCGGGGCTCGGGGCCACCCGGTCCAGGGGGAGCTTGGTGACGTCGATGAGGAGGCCGGGTTCCTCGACGCCCAGTTTCATGAGGTCGACGAGGTTGGTGCCGCCGCCCAGGAACCGGGCTCCGGTCCCCTCCGCGCAGAGCCGTACGGCTTCGGCGGTGGTGGTGGGTCGCTGGTAGCCGAACGGTTTCACGGGGTCACGTCCTCGATGGCTTCGACGATCCGGGGGTAGGCCCCGCACCGGCACAGGTTGCCGCTCATCCGCTCGCGGATCTCGTCCGCGTCCAGGGGGGCGGGGTTTTCGGTCAGGGCGTCCGGAGGGGTGACGTGGGACGGATGGCCGTCGGCGGCCTCCTTGAGCATGCCGACGGCCGAACAGATCTGCCCGGGGGTGCAGTAGCCGCACTGGAGGGCGTCGCGTTCCACGAACGCCTGTTGCAGAGGGTGGAGGGTGTCGCCGTCGGCGAGACCCTCCACCGTGGTGATCGCCGAGCCGTCCTGGGCGACGGCGAGGAGCAGGCAGCTGTTGGTGCGGCGGCCGTCGACGAGGACCGTGCAGGCGCCGCACTGGCCGTGGTCGCAGCCCTTCTTTGCGCCGGTCAGGCCGAGCTGTTCGCGCAGCAGGTCCAGGACCGTGGTGCGGTGGTCGAGGGTCACCTCGGTCTCTTCCCCGTTGACGTACAGGGTCACGGTGGACCGTTCGACGGTGACCGGTTCCGGTGCGGTGACCGCTTCCAGGGCGAGGGAATCCATGCTCGAACACCTTTCACTACGGGCCCCTGTTGACCCTGTTCACAGGCTCTTCGGCGTACGCGGCCCCCGTCAGGGGCCACGGCGGCGTCAGCGGTTCTCCAGCCGCAGCCGGACCTCCTGCTCCTGGTCCCCCGCGGCCGTACCGACGACGCGGACGGTGAACGCGCCGGTGAGGTGGTCCCGCAGCCGGTCGACGGCCCAGTAGCCGCCCTGGGCGTCCACCGTGACCGGGGCGGTCAGCGTCACGGGTTCGGCGGCGGCCTTCGGCTCGGAGACGTCGACGGTGGTGACCCAGACGGTGGGGCGGGGGCCGCTCGTCGTCTCCGGCGCGTCGTCCGCGTCCCGGTCGGACTCGAAGGCGCTGCCGAGCACGCCGAACACGCTGCGCGCGTCCGCGAGATCGCACCGGCTCAGCGACACCAGCACCTCCTGGCCGGACGTGGAGTCGTCGCCGTTTCGTTCGGGGGTGCTGTTCACGGGGTTCCTTCCGTCGGATGCCGGCCTTCGGGTCCACTCCAGGCTCACCCCGCGCCGGGCCGACGGCGACACGGGAGGGCCGAAGAGGGCTACAGCTCCCGCAGAGCGGGCAGGAGGGCCTTCTCAGCCCATGCGATGAAGGACTGCTGGTGTTCCCCGCCGACCTGGACCAGTGCGATCTCGGTGAATCCCGCCTCGGTGTAGGCGCGCACCGCGTCGACGAACGTGTCGACGTCCTGTCCGCAAGGGATGGCCGACGCGACGTCCTCCTTGCGGACGAGTTCGGTCGCCTGGGCGAAACTCTCCGGTCCGGGGAGTTCGGAGTTGACCTTCCAGCCGCCGACCGACCAGCGGAACTGTTCGTGGGCGCGGGCGATCGCGGCGTCCCGGTCGGGGTCGTAGCAGACGGGCAGCTGGCCCACCCGGGGCTTCCCGGCGCCTCCGTGCCGGTCGAAGTCGTCGAGGAGCCCGCTCTTGGCCTCGGTCGCGATCACCAGGTCGGCTTCGCGTCCGGCGAGCGCGCAGGAGGCCGGGCCGGAGACGGCGACGCCGATCGGCACCCGGGTCCCGGGCAGGTCCCACAGCCGGGCGTTCTCCACGTCGAAGTGGGTGCCGTGGTGGTTGACGTTCCCGCCGTCGAAGAGGGCGCCGATGATCTCGACGGCCTCTTCGAGCATCTCCAGCCGTACGTGGGCGGCGGGCCAGCCGGCGCCGACGACGTGCTCGTTGAGGTTCTCGCCGGAGCCGAGGCCCAGCCGGAACCGGCCCTCGGCGAGGATCTGGAGTGTCGCGGCCTTCTGGGCGACGACGGCGGGGTGGTAGCGGGTGGTCGGACAGGTCACGTACGTCATCAGGCCGATGGTCTCGGTGGCCTGTGCCGCCGCGCCGAGCACCGCCCAGGCGTACGGTGCGTGGCCCTGTTCCCGGAGCCAGGGGAAGTAGTGGTCGGAGGTGACGGAGAAGTCGAATCCCGCCTTTCCGGCGGCCACCACATCCCGTACGAGCTCTCGCGGTCCGGTCTGTTCGGTCATCATCGTGTAGCCGATTCGCACCATGCGAAACGCTTTTCCCCTGAGATCCTCATAAAACATGAATTGATGTGAACAGCCGACTGACTGCCTTCCCCCGGGGTATGCGGCAACCATGGACGTATCGAACGGATCCACGCAGTCACTGGCCGCCCTTCTCGCCGACGGCACGGGCGCGCTGGCGGCCGTCATCTTCCCCATCGCCGCGCTCGCCGTGGTGGGCTTGCTGATCGGCGGTTTCGTGCTGGGCAAGCGCAAGAAGGACACCGAACTGCCCCCGCCCCTCCCCGGCGAGCAGCCGACGAAGCCGGAGGGGCACACGCACATCGACGCGCACGACCCGCACGCATCCGACCGCTTCCCCGATGACGGCAGCGCCCTCAATCCGCACCAGTTGGACGGGCACGGCAACGAGCCGCTCCCGCCCCACCGGGACGAGCCGCGCACCGACACGGATCGATGAACCGGCCGGCCGCCGACCGACGAACACGCGTCACGGTCCTGGTCGCGCTCGCGGCCAACCTGGTGATCGCGGCGGCCAAGACCGTGGGCGGGCTGATCTCCGGCTCGCCCGCTCTGCTGTCCGAGGCGGCCCACTCGGTCGCCGACAGCCTCAACGAGATCTTCCTGCTCGCCGCCCTCCGGCGCAGCCGCCGCCCCGCCGATGCCCGTCACCCGTTCGGCTACGGCAAGGAGCGCTTCTTCTGGGCGCTCCTCGCGGCCGTCGGCATCTTCGTGATGGGCGGCTGTTTCTCGTTCTACCAGGGGCTCTCGGCCCTGCGCGGGGGCGACCACGAGTCCCGCAGCGGCTATGTCGCCGGGCTGATCGTCCTCGGCGTCGCCCTCGTCGCCGAGAGCACCTCGCTGGCCCGGGCCCTGCACCAGGCGCGGGGCGAGAAGGGCGCGGCCCTGGACCCGGCGCTGCGGACCGTCATCGCGGAGGACAGCACGGCGGTGCTCGGGGTCAGCCTGGCCATCGCCGGGATGTCCCTGCACCTGGCCACCGGAAGCGTGGTCTGGGAGGCGGCGGCATCCCTGGGCATCGGACTGCTCCTGGTCTACGTGGCCTTCCGGCTCGGCCGGGACGCCCGGGACCAGCTGATCGGCGAGTCCGTAGACCCGGTGCTCCGACGCGAGCTGGTGGGCTTCCTCATGCGCCAGAGCGAGATCGACAACGTGGCCGAACTCCTCACCATGCGCCTGGGCATGGACTCCGTCCTGGTGGCGGCCCGCATCGACCTGGCTCCCGGGATCGACAGCGAGCGGGTGGAGGAGGTCTCGATGCGCATCCGGCACGCGATGTGCGAGCGGTGGCCGCAGGCGGACCAGGTCTTCCTGGACATCACGAACGCCCCGCCGCGCATCGGTCTGTGAGTGCCGCCCGCGTTGCGCCGCCGCACGGGCCGCCCGAGGGTGGGTGCTGGACCGCAGCGGCCGCCCCCCGCGCCGCACACCCGTGAGAAGGCAGTGGACCATGACCGGAAGCAATCCCCGTACGGCCCCCTCGGCGGCGCCCCTGACCGGCTCCGCCGCGCCGTGCTGGGTCACCCTGATGACCCGGGACCTTCAAGCCGCCCAGCGGTTCTACGCCGCCGTCCTGGGCTGGTCGTTCCGCCCGGGGAAGCTCGGCGCGGAGTTCTCCGTGGCCCGCCGCGGCGACATCCCCGTCGCGGGCATCTTCGCCGTGTCGACCGCGTACCAGGTCGCGGTGGCCTGGACGCCGTACTTCGCGGTGGCGGACGCCGATGTGGCCGCAGCCCGGGTCCGGGAGCGCAGCGGGACGGTGGCGGTGGGGCCGCTGACGCTCGGCAAGGGGCGCGGCGTCCTGGCCTCCGACCGGGACGGTGCCCCGTTCGGCCTCTGGGAGCGCACCGAACCGGCCACCTCCCCGCCGGCCCCCGACGACCACGCGCACGCCTGGCTGCGGCTGCGGACCCGCAACGCCTTCGACGCGGCGATCTTCTACGGCGAGGTACTCGACTGGGCGAGCGGACGTCCCGGATGCTGTGACGTCGCGTACGAGGGTGACGAGGTCATCGTGCGGTGCGAGGGGCGGCCGCTGGCCCGGATCAGCTCCGGGGCGGTGGAGGCCGCCGTCGACCCGCTGGTGCGCCCGCACTGGCAGGTGCAGTTCCCGGTGGAGGACGTCCCCGTCACGGTCGCGGAGGCGAAGCGCCAGGGCGGCTCCCTCGTCGAGGAACGGACCTTCCTCGGCGGCCGGGAAGCCACCCTGCGGGACCCCGACGGCGCACTGTTCACGGTGACCGCCGTGCGGGGTCCGGTGGGTCCGGAGAGCTGAGCCGCTCAGTCCTTCGGGCCGGCGGGCGGGTCGTCCGCGCGCGGTCCGGAGCGGCCGCGGGCCAGCGCCCAGACGGGGAAGACGAACCAGCAGACCAGGAACCACAGCGCTATCCCGCCGACCAGCCAGAGGGCGAACGTGTTGTGGAGGGCGACCCGCAGGATCAGCAGCAGGGTGGAGCACATCGTCAGGAACAGCAGCACCAGCCCGACGACGGTCATGCGTGAGGCCCAGATGACCGTCTCCGGCTTCATCCGGCGGCCGGTGAGCAGCCGGTGGTAGGTGACGGGGCCGATGAGCGCGGCCACGGTCGCCGAGCCGAGCACCACCGTGACCACGTAGATGTCGCGGTCCACCTCCGAAAGGCCGGTGAACCGCGGCTGGAACACCACGGCGAGGAGAAAGCCGAAGAGGATCTGCACGCCGGTCTGGGCGACGCGCAGTTCCTGGAGCAGTTCGGACCACTGCCGGTCCGCCCGCTCCTCCTCGGTCTCCTCGCGGCCTCTGCCATAGGTCGTTGACACGGACACTCTCCTCGACTTCGACGCGACCGGGAGCACTGATACACCCATTCGATTCGGGACTACTGGTGCCCCGGCCGCACGGGCTCAATCCCACCGGTGAGGCGCGCGATTCCCACTCGACCGGACCACTCCGTCCGCCTAGGATCACGTCCACGGCATCGCGCGTCGGTCACCGTCCGGGTGAGGCGTGGAGGTAGCCCGTGAGATGCCCGTTGGAGGCATTCCACCGTGTCGGTCGAGTTGAACCACACCATCATTCATTCCCGCGACAACCGCGAGTCCGCCGAGTTCTTCGCGGATCTGCTGGGCCTGGAAGTCGGGCCGGAGTGGGGCCCGTTCATCCCCGTCGTCCTCGCGAACGGCGTCACCCTGGACTTCGCGACGATTCCCGAGGAATCGATCACGCCGCAGCATTACGCCTTCCTCGTCTCGGAGGCGGAGTTCGACGCGGCGTTCGGCAGGATCCAGGAGCTGGGCATCGCGTACTACGCCGATCCCCACCGGAAGCTCCCGGGCGAGATCAACCACAACGACGGCGGCCGGGGCGTCTACTTCCCCGATCCGAGCGGTCACGGCATGGAGCTCATCACCCGCCCCTACGGCGGCTGAGCGAGGGCGTTCAGGGCCCGACGGCGAGCAGGAGCTCGGGGCGGTCCCACATGACCGCGGGCGGGTTCGCACGGACGGTGCCGACGGGTTCGGCGCCGACAGCGCGGTAGAAGCCCTCGGCGGGCGGGTGGGACACGATCCGGATTCCGGTGAGTCCCGCCCGCCCGGCCTCCTCACGCAGATGGCCGATGAGGAGGCGGCCGACGCCGAGCCCCTGCGCCTCGTCGGCGACGAACATCAGGTCGAGTTCGGGCGGCTGGAGGATCAGCGCGTAGAAGCCGAGGACCCGGTCGTCGTCGCGGCCGGCGGCGACGAAGACCCTGTGCGCCTCGATGTAGTCCGGTCCGACGCGGTATCCGGCGACCATCGGGGCGTACGGGCCCTCGTAGGCGCGTGACGTCCGGACCAGCCGGGTGAGCCGACGGGCGTCACGTGCCGTCGCCCGGCGGACGAGGAGGTCCGGGCGGTGCGGGCCGCGCCCGGAGCGCGTAATGCCTGATCTCATACGTCGAGTATTACGTACGGCGGCGGACGCCCGGCGCGCACGACTCATGCACGGTACACGGAGCACTCCCCGGGGCCGCGGCGCATGAACGGCGGTTCGGGGGTACACGGACCCCTGCACCTCGCCCGGTGGTTGCTCCACCGGGCCCGGACCGAAAGGGGTTGACCACTGTGCGACGACGAAGCTGCGTACCGGCCGATGAGCGGTGGGGGCGGTAACCGTGACAACAGTGATCATCATCATCGCCGTGGCCCTCGTGGTGGCCGCCGCCGTCTACTTCTTCCTGGTGCGCGGAGGTTCCGTCGGCGGGGGCCGCAGCCTGCGCAGCCGGTTCGGCCCCGAGTACGACCGGGTGGTCGCCCGGCACAACGGCGACACCAAGGCGGCCGAGCAGGAGCTCGATGAGCGGGTGAAGCTCCACGGTGACCTGGAGAAGCGGCCGCTGACCGAGGCGGCCCGCGCGGATTACACCGCCCGCTGGGCCCGCACCCAGGAGCAGTTCGTCGAGTCGCCGCAGCAGGCGCTGGACGAGGCGGACGCGCTGCTCGCCGACCTCTCCCGCGACCGGGGCTTCCCGGCCGGTGAGAGCTTCGAGGACCGCACCGCCGCGCTCTCCGTCCACCACGCCCGTCATGTCGAGGGCTACCGCAGGGTGCACACCGCGAGGAACGACGGCACCGGCACCGAGGAGATGCGCGAAGCGTTCGTCGAGGCCCGTGGCCTCTTCGACGCCCTCCTCGAGGACGGTCCGGCGACCCGCGACCACAGCAACCGACAGCTCACGAAGGGACGGGGCACATCATGACGCAGACTCCGAACACCACCGGGAACACCGGCAGCACGCCCAACAGGCCCACGCCGTCGATCGGGTCCGAGCGCGTCCAGCCGGTGACGCCTCCCGGCAACGCCCTCGGCACGCCCGTACCGCCGACGGCCGCCAAGCCTTCCGGCTCCCCGCCGACGACCGGCGCGTCCGATCCGGCGTCGACCGCCACGGCCGACAAGGCGCACACGGACACCGCCCGTACCGACACCGACCGTACCGACGTCGGCCTTACCGAGACCGCCCGTTCGGACTCCGCTCGTCCGGACTCCGCTCGTGTGGACTCCGACCGGGTGGACGCGCCCCGGGAGACCGGCCGTACGACGGAGTCCTCCCACTCCCGCGGCACGGACACGGCGAAGGCCAACGGCCGCCCGCTGTTCGCCGCCGAGGAGCGGGAGAAGTTCGACGCCCGCATCCACCAGGCGGTGGCCGGCTTCGTGGAGAACCCGCGCCAGGCGGTGCAGGAGGCCGACGCCACGTTCGACGAGGTCGTCACCGGGCTCACACAGGCCCTGGCCGAGCGGTCCCGGCTGCTGCGCACCGACCGCGACGGTGAGCGGTCCGAGGCCGGGACGGAGGATCTGCGGATCGCCCTCCAGCAGTACCGCGATCTGACGGAACGCCTCGTCCGCCTCTGAGCGGTGACCGCACGATGCCCGCACGCAAGGGGCGGCCCGACCGGGTACCGGTCGGACCGCCCCTTGCGGCGTACGGCCCCGCCCCTCCGATGCCATCGGTCTTCAGCCGGTGATCACCAGTCCCTCGCGCAGCCGGTCCAGCGCGGGTTCGGGGATGCGCAGCCCTGTGCGTACGTAGCCGTCGAGACCGCCCCACCGCTCGTCCATCGCGTCGAGGGCCATGTCGAGGTAGCGGGGGCGGACCTCGACGATCGCCGCCGCGACGGCCGGGTCGCCGCCGCCGTCCAGGAACTTCTGGACGTACGGCGCGAACGCGGCCCGCACCGCCGGGTTCACCGCGAGGAAGTCCTGCCGCACGGTCTCCCGGGACGCTCCCAGGATCATCAGCAGGACGGCCGCCGCCCAGCCGGTGCGGTCCTTGCCCGCCGTGCAGTGGAAGAGCACCGGTCGCGCGGCCGCGTCCGCGGCGGTCTCCAGGAAGGCCCGGTAGGCGGCCGCCGCGCCGGGTGAGAGCACCATCTTGCGGTAGGTCTCGGCGAACAGCTCCTCGGCCCGGCCGCCGCCCAGCGTTCGTTCCGCCTCGGCCGGATCGGCGAGCAGCGCCTTGAGCCTGGCCGGCGCCACGCCCGGGTGGTCGCCGAGGACATCGGCGACGAAGAGCCGGGCCCGGTCGGGGAGCCGGTCCGGGGACCACTGCCGTTCGTCGGCCGTGCGCAGATCGACGACCGTACGGATACCGAGTGCGGCCACCGCACGGTCGCGTTCCGGATCCAGCTCGCTCAGCTGCCCCGAACGGAACAGCACGCCCTGCCGCACCCGGCGGTCACGGCCCAGGGAGATACCCCCCAGGTCGCGCAGATTGACAACGGTGGCGGCCGGAACGGTCCGGGCGGTCTGCACGATGAACTGCCTCTTTCCCTGATGAGAACGCCTAGGGCCCCATCGGCCCAACGACCCACCGGCCCACCGGCCGGAACTCAGTCCGCCAGCAGATTCGCCTTCTGCTCCGCGAACTCCGCGTCCGTGAGCACATCCCGCCGCCACAGCTCGGCGAGCCGCTCCAGCCGGGTGATGATGTCGTCCCCCTCGGCCGTGTCGTCCGCGACCGCACCGGCCGTACCGAAGCGCTCATGGGTGACGAAGACTCCGCCCGCCTCCCGGAAGGCGCGGGCGAGCTGCGAGGTCCACAGGTCCTCCCGGACGACGAGGGCGACCGCCTCGCCCTGCGGCACGCTCCCCTCCAGCACCTCGACGTTCCCGGCGTCCAGCGCCACGGCCGCCCCGCTCTCCTCCGTACCGACGGGAACGGTCCCCTCCGGGTCCAGGTCGCGCAGCTCCACCGGGGTCAGCGCGCCGCCCTCGGCGCGGCGGAGGAAGGCCAGATCGGAGGCGCGTACGGCGCCCGATGCCACGGCATCGGCGAGGACGGGCACCACGGCCCCGGTGAAGCCGCTGCCGGGGAAGGCGATGACGAGGTGTTCCACAGGTCCGACGGCCACGGTCGCGTCCTCTCCGCATCCCGGCGGCCGTGAGGGCTCCGGGGTGGATACGGGCATTCCAGGGATTACGTAAGAAACGGGAAAACTTCGCACATAATATGCATCAACCGTCGAATTCACCCCGTTGTCGACAATGGCCGTGTTGCGCCCCACTCGACCCGGCTTCCGGTTGCGTGGCGGCGTCGGTCCGGTAACGCGACGTTAAGTGAGCGATCACATGCGGACCGGAGAGGGCAAGGTCACAGCACGTGCCCCTGCTGCGCGTGGCCCGTGCTGGCCTAGCATCTGACCATGACGGTCCAGCCTGCTGACGGGCTCTCTCCGGCCGCCGCGTTCCCCGACCCCTCCCACGACCAGTGGCAGAGCCTCGTCGAAGGCGTTCTGCGCAAGTCGGGCAAGGAAGTCTCGGGCTCGGCCGCCGAGGAAGCGCTGTCCACCACACTGGAGGACGGGCTCACCACCCGGCCCCTCTACACCGCGAACGACGTCTCTCCGGACACCGGTTTTCCCGGCTTCGCGCCCTTCACCCGGGGCAGCAGGGCCGAAGGGAACGCGGCGGGCGGCTGGGACGTGCGCCAACGCCACGCCCTGAGCGACCCCGCCCGGCTCAACGAGGCGGTGCTCGGCGATCTGGAGAACGGTGTCACCTCGCTCTGGCTCACCGTGGGCGGCCCGGCCGGCATCCCCGTGGGCTCCCTCGCCCGCGCACTGGACGGCGTCTACCTGGACCTCGCGCCCATCGTCCTGGACGCCCCGGCCGACCTGGACGCCGCCGCCACCGAGCTGCTGCGGCTGTACGAGGACCGCGGCGTCGCCAAGGGCGAGGCGCGCGGGACCCTGGGCGCCGATCCGCTCGGCCACGATGCCCGGACCGGCGTCGAGGCGGACCTCACCGCCGCCGTCCGCTGGGCGAAGGTCTGCGGCGCGGAGTACCCGGGGGTGCGGGCGATCGCCGTGGACGCGCTGCCGTACCACGAGGCCGGGGGTTCGGCCGCCGAGGAGCTGGGGCTCTCCCTGGCGACCGGCGTCGCCTATCTGCGGGCGCTGACGGCTGCCGGGCTGGGCGTCGAAGAGGCCTGTGCCCAGCTGGAGTTCCGTTACGCGGCCACCGCCGACCAGTTCCTGACGATCGCCAAGCTGCGGGCCGCGCGCCGGCTGTGGGCGCGGGTCGCCGAGGCGTCGGGGGCTCCCGGGGCGGGCGGACAGCGCCAGCACGCCGTGACCTCACCGGTGATGATGACGCGCCGCGACCCGTGGGTGAACATGCTGCGCACCACGCTCGCCACGCTGGGCGCGGGGGTGGGCGGCGCCGACTCCGTCACCGTCCTGCCGTTCGATCACGCGCTGGGGCTGCCCGACGCGTTCGCCCGCAGGATCGCCCGTAACACCTCCACGATCCTGATGGAGGAGTCGCACCTCGCCCGCGTCATCGACCCGGCGGGCGGCTCCTGGTACGTGGAGCGGCTCACCGATGAACTGGCCGCCTCCGCCTGGGCGTTCTTCCAGGAGACAGAGCGGGCGGGCGGACTGCCCGCAGCCCTGCGCTCCGGGATGGTCGCCGAGCGGCTGGCCGCCACCTGGGCGGCGCGCAGCGCGAAGCTGGCCCGCCGCAAGGAGCCGGTGACGGGGGTCAGCGAGTTCCCGATGCCGTCCGAGCGGCCGGTGGAGCGCGAGCCCGCGCCCGATCCGTACGCGGGTGCCCCGGGCGGTCTGCCCCGGGTCCGGCGCGACGAGGCGTTCGAGGCGCTGCGGGCCCGGTCGGACGCGCACCTCGCCGCGACCGGCGAGCGGCCCAAGGTGTTCATCGCCGCGATCGGTCCGGCCGCCGCGCACACCGCACGGGTCTCGTTCGCCGTCAACCTCTTCGGGGCGGGCGGGATCGAGGCGGTGCACCAGCCGGTGTCGGTGGACGCGGCGACGGCCGCCGACGCCTTCACCGCCTCCGGTGCGAGCGTCGCCTGTCTCTGTTCGTCGGACGCCCTGTACGCCGAGCAGGCGGCCGAGGTGGCCGGGGCGCTGAAGTCGGCGGGCGCGGCGCAGGTGTTCCTCGCCGGACGCCCCGGCGAGTACGCCGGTGTCGACTCCTACGTCTTCGCGGGCTGCGACGCGGTCGCCGTTCTCACCTCCGTACTCGACCGCATGGGAGTGGCGTGATGCAGACATCGCCCACGGAACAGAAATCCGCCGGGAAACCCTCCGTTCCCGACTTCTCCGAGGTCGCGCTGGAGTCCCCCGCTCCCCCGGCCGGTTCCGCCGAGGAGTGGCAGGCGGCCGTGGCCAAGGCGGCCGACGGCTCCGAGGCCCCGCTGTGGGAGACCCCCGAGGGCATCACGGTCAAGCCGCTCTACACGGGCGAGGACCTGGAGGGCCTGGACGCGCTGCACAGCTACCCGGGCATCGCACCGTATCTGCGCGGGCCGTACCCGACGATGTACGTCAACCAGCCCTGGACGATCCGCCAGTACGCCGGGTTCTCGACGGCCGAGGAGTCCAACGCCTTCTACCGGCGCAACCTCGCGGCCGGGCAGAAGGGCCTCTCCGTCGCCTTCGACCTGCCGACCCACCGGGGGTACGACAGCGACCACCCCCGGGTGACCGGTGATGTCGGTATGGCCGGGGTGGCGATCGACTCGATCTACGACATGCGCCAGCTGTTCGACGGCATTCCGCTGGACCGGATGTCGGTGTCGATGACGATGAACGGCGCGGTGCTTCCCGTACTGGCGCTGTACATCGTGGCCGCCGAGGAGCAGGGCGTACCGCCCGAGAAGCTGGCCGGGACCATTCAGAACGACATTCTGAAGGAGTTCATGGTCCGCAACACCTACATCTATCCGCCGACCCCGTCGATGCGGATCATCTCCGACATCTTCGCGTTCACCTCGCAGAAGATGCCGCGCTACAACTCCATCTCGATCTCCGGCTATCACATCCAGGAGGCGGGTGCGACGGCCGATCTGGAGCTGGCGTACACGCTGGCCGACGGGGTGGAGTATCTGCGCGCCGGGCAGGAAGCCGGCCTGGACGTCGACGCGTTCGCGCCCCGGCTCTCCTTCTTCTGGGCGATCGGGATGAACTTCTTCATGGAGGTCGCCAAGTTGCGGGCGGCCCGGCTGCTCTGGGCGCGCCTGGTCAAGCAGTTCGATCCGAAAAACCCCAAGTCCCTTTCGCTGCGCACCCATTCGCAGACCTCGGGCTGGTCGCTGACCGCGCAGGACGTGTTCAACAATGTGACGCGTACGTGTGTGGAGGCGATGGCCGCGACACAGGGCCACACCCAGTCGCTGCACACCAACGCGCTGGACGAGGCGCTGGCGCTGCCGACCGACTTCTCGGCGCGGATCGCCCGCAACACCCAGCTCCTGCTCCAGCAGGAGTCCGGGACCTGCCGGGTCATCGACCCGTGGGGCGGCAGCGCGTACGTGGAGAAGCTGACGCGCGACCTGGCGGACCGGGCCTGGCAGCACATCGAGGAGGTCGAGGCGGCCGGCGGGATGGCGAAGGCCATCGACGCGGGCATCCCCAAGCTCCGGGTGGAGGAGGCGGCCGCCCGTACGCAGGCGCGGATCGACTCCGGGCGGCAGCCGGTGATCGGGGTGAACAAGTACCGGGTGGAGACCGACGAGAAGATCGATGTGCTCAAGGTCGACAACTCCTCGGTGCGCACCCAGCAGATCGAGAAGCTGCGGCGGCTGCGCGAGGAGCGCGACGAGGTGGCGTGCCAGGAGGCGCTGCGGGCGCTGACGGCGGCAGCGGAGCGCGACCCGGGCCCGGGCCTGGAGGGCAACCTGCTGGCGCTCGCGGTCGACGCGGCGCGGGCGATGGCCACGGTCGGGGAGATCTCGGACGCGTTGGAGAAGGTGTACGGGCGGCACGCCGGGCAGATCCGTACGATCTCCGGTGTGTACCGCAAAGAGGCAGGGGACTCCCCTTCGGTGGACCGCACCCGCGCACTGGTCGACGCGTTCGAGGAGGCGGAGGGGCGCCGTCCGCGCATCCTGGTCGCCAAGATGGGCCAGGACGGCCACGACCGGGGGCAGAAGGTGATCGCCACGGCCTTCGCCGACCTGGGCTTCGACGTGGACGTCGGCCCGCTGTTCCAGACGCCGGGCGAGGTCGCGCGGCAGGCGGTGGAGGCCGACGTGCACATCGTGGGCGTCTCCTCGCTGGCGGCCGGGCACCTCACCCTGGTGCCGGCGCTGCGGGAGGAGCTGGCCGCCGAGGGCCGGGAGGACATCATGATCGTGGTGGGCGGGGTGATTCCGCCGCAGGACGTCGAGGCCCTGCACGAGGCGGGCGCGGCCTCGGTCTTCCCGCCGGGGACGGTGATCCCTGACGCGGCCCACGACCTGGTGACGCGGCTCGGCGCCGCGCTCGGCCACGAGCTGTGAGCCGCTGACCGGATGGCTGCCAAGATCGACATCGACAGTTATGTGCAGGGAGTGCTCGACGGCAAGCGGGCGTTCGTGGCGCGCGCCATCACGCTCGTCGAGTCGACGCGGGCCGAACACCGGGTGCTGGCACAGGAGTTGCTGAGCCGGTTGCTGCCGCACGCCGGGAACGCCCGGCGGATCGGGATCAGCGGGGTGCCCGGGGTGGGCAAGTCCACCTTCATCGACGCGCTGGGCACGATGCTCACCGGGCTCGGCCACCGGGTGGCGGTGCTGGCCGTCGACCCGTCCTCCAGCCGTACGGGCGGTTCCATCCTGGGTGACAAGACCCGGATGGAGCGCCTGGCGGTGGACCCGGCCGCCTTTGTGCGCCCCTCCCCCACCGCCGGGACGCTGGGCGGGGTGGCGAAGGCGACCCGGGAGTCCATCGTGGTGATGGAGGCGGCGGGGTACGACGTGGTGCTCGTGGAGACGGTGGGGGTCGGGCAGTCGGAGACGGCGGTCGCCAACATGGTCGACACGTTCCTGCTGCTGACCCTGGCCCGGACCGGCGACCAGTTGCAGGGCATCAAGAAGGGTGTCCTGGAGCTGGCGGACGCCATCGCGGTGAACAAGGCGGACGGCCCGCACGAGCGCGACGCCCGCTCGGCGGCGCGTGAACTGGCGGGCGCGCTGCGGCTGATGCACCCGGTGGACGCTGCCTGGACGCCTCCGGTGCTCACGTGCAGCGCCCGGGAGTCGACGGGCCTGGACACCCTGTGGGAGCGGCTGGAGCAGCACCGTACGGTCCTGGAGTCCACCGGACGGCTGGCGGCCAAGCGCCGCGACCAGCAGGTGGACTGGACCTGGACCATGGTCCGCGACGAGCTGCTGGACAGTCTGCGCAACCACCCGGCGGTACGGAAGCTGGCACCCGAGCTCGAACAGCGGGTGCGCGAGGGGACGTTGACGGCGACGCTGGCCGCCGAGGAGATCCTGCACGCGTTCCGGGGCGACGAGCCCGCCTGAGCCGCACCTGAACAGACCGATGGGCCCCTGGACGGAGGGGCCCATCGGCGTTTTCGGGGGCGGCGGCCGACTGTGCGTCAGGCGGCGACCGGGGGCGCGCTCACGGTCGGCACGACGACGGGGGCGCCGTCGGAGGTCGCGGTGAGGATCTCGGCCTCGATGCCGTACAACTCTCGTACGAGGTCGGCGTCGACGATCTCGCGCGGCGGCCCGGAGGCGACGATCCGCCCCGCGCGCATGGCGACCAGGGTGTCGGCGTACCGGGCGGCCCCGGCCAGGTCGTGGACGACCATCACGATGGTCCGGCCCTGGGCCGCGACCTCGCGCACCAGGTCCAGGACCTCCACGGCGTGGCCGATGTCGAGGGCGCTGGTGGGCTCGTCGAGGAGGACGATCGGGGTCTCCTGCGCGAGGGCCATGGCGAGCCAGCACCGCTGGCGCTGGCCGCCGGAGAGCTGGTCGAGGCGGCGGTCGGCCAGGCCGGTCGTACCGGTCGCCTCCAGGGCGCGGGTGACCGCCTCCTCGTCCTCGTGCGACCACTGGCGGAACAGCCCCTGGTGCGGGTGGCGTCCGTACCGTACGAGTCCGGCGACGGTCACCGCCTCGGGGGCCTGCGGGGCCTGGGGCAGCAGGGCGATGCGGTGCGCGGCGTCCCGCTGGCGCAGCTGCCAGACATCGGCGTCACCGGCGAACACCCGGCCCGAGCGCGGCTGGTGGAGGCGGGCGACGCAGCGTAGCAGGGTCGACTTCCCGCAGCCGTTGGGGCCGACGATCGCCACCACCTGTCCCGATCCGACGGTCAGGTCGACACGGTCCACGGCGGTATGACCGGCATATCCAGCGGTGAGCTGTTCAACACGGATGTCCACGAGGACCGGCCTTTCCGAAGAAATGGGGCATCACCTTGCTCGATGCCACTAAAGTAAGGCTAACCTTAGCTCGCCGAGAGGTCGTCGGTGGCCCCGTGCTGCCGAAAGACCTTCGCCGCTTCATGTCCCGTTGATTCCGGAGCCCTTGATGACCCTGCACCACCGCCCCGTCCGCACCGCCTCCCGAAGAGCGGCCCAGGCCGTCGCCACGCTCGGGGCCGCGGTCCTGCTCCTGACGGCCTGCGGAGGAGGGTCCGACTCTGCCGACAGCAAGCCGTCCGGCGAGAAGTCCGCGAAGGCGGACTCCTCCTCGGCCAAGACGCGGACCGTCAAGGACGCCACGGGGGCGGCCGTGGAGATTCCCGCGGAGCCGAAGCGCATCGTGACGCTCACCCAGGAGGACCTGGACGCGGTGCTCGCGCTGGACATCAAGCCGGTCGGCATCACCAACGGGCAGGGCCTGGACAAGCCGCCGGCCTACCTGGCGGACAGGGTCGAGGGCATCAACGTCGTCGGCAACCTGCTCCAGCCGGTCATGGACAAGGTCGTCGCCGCGAAGCCGGACCTGATCCTCGCCGGTGACATGCAGGACGAGCAGGTGCTCAAGCAGCTCCGCGAGATCACCCCGGCCACGCTGGTGACGATGGCGCCGACCGACGACTGGAAGCTGTTCTTCCGGGGTATCGGCAACGCCGTCAACAAGCTGGACGCGGCCAACAAGTTCATCACCGACCACGAGGCCGCCGCCAAGGCCGCCGGTGAGAAGCTCGGCGCCAACAAGGGCGCCGAGGTCTCCATCGTCCGCTGGAACCCGGACGGGCCCAGCTGGATGGAGAACAAGCAGTTCGCCAGCGGTGTCGCGCTGGAGATGGGGCTGAAGCGGCCCAAGTCCCAGAACAAGGACGGCAACGCGCACACGCCGTCGCTGAGCCTGGAGAAGATCAACGAGATCGACGGCGACTGGCTGTTCCTGTCGACGCTGACCTCGGACGGCGCCAAGGCGCTCAAGGACGTCCAGGACAAGCCGGCCTACAAGGAGCTCGGCGCCGTCAAGAACAAGCACGTCGTGACGGTCGACGGCTCGGTGTGGTCCACGCGCGGCGGGCCGCTGGCGGCCGACGTCGTGATGGAGGACTACGTCAAGGCGCTCTCCGCCAAGTAGCCGTACGGCCGAACAGCCCTACGCCACCACGCCGTCCGGCCCGGCCCGGAGTCTCCGGGCCGGGCCGCAGGCCTGCGGGCCGGATCAGTCCGCCGGGGCGGCGGTTCCGGCGGCCGTCCTGGCCGCCGCGAAGTCCGCCGCCGTCCACGCCATGCCCACCGCGCCGTCCAGCAGGGCCTGTTCGGCCGCCGGGGAGACGGCGGCGGCGACGAACTCGGGCTCGTGCGGCCCGCAGGCTCCCCCGCTGATGTCCAGCACCGGGTGGATGGACGGCACCACGTGCGAGACGTTGCCCATGTCCGTGCAGGCGAAGGGCGGGCGCTCCACGGACTCGGCGCGGCCGAGCTCGCGGGCGTTGGCGGTCCAGAACCGGAGCAGCTCCGCGTCGCCCCGGAAGTCGAGGTAGTCGGGTTCGGGCTGTTCCAGGGTCACTTCGCACCCCGTGGCGAGCGCACCGGCCCGGAAGCAGTCCTCGACGCGCTGCCGCAGCTCCCGCAGGTCCTCGGCGGCGAGCGCGCGGATCTCGTACGTGGCGGTGGCCCGGTCGGGTATCACGTTGGGCGAGGTGCCGGCCGCCGTCGTGATGCCGTGCACCCGCCACTGGGGCGGCAGTTGCTGGCGCAGCAGCCCCAGGGCGACCTGGGCGACCGTGAGCGCGTCGGCGGCGTTGCGGCCTTCGTGCGGGTTGAGGCTGGGGTGGGCGGAGCGGCCGGTGTAGGTGACGTCGAGGGTGCCGAGGGCGAACGAGCGGAAGTCGGCCAGCTCGAAGGGGCAGGGGTGGACCATCATCGCGGCGTCCACCCCGTCGAACGCCCCGGCCTCCAGGAGCAGCGCCTTGCCCGCGCCACGCTCCTCGGCGGGTGTGCCCAGGACCCGCACCGTCAGGCCGAGTTCGTCCGCGTACGGGGCCAGGCCGAGCGCCGCGCCGACCCCGGCCGCGGCGATCAGGTTGTGGCCGCAGGCATGGCCGAGTCCCGGCAGCGCGTCGTACTCGCAGGCGATCGCGACGGTGACGGGCCCTGAGCCGATCGTGGCCCGGAACGCCGTCTCCAGGCCGTGGGCGGGCGCGGTGACGTCGAACCCGCGCGCGGCCAGGAGTTGAGCGCAGAGCGCTGCGGAGCGGTGTTCCCCGAAGGCTGTCTCGGGGTCGGCGTGGATGCGTCTGCTGAGGCCGACCAAGGCCTCGGCGTTCTTCATGACCGTGTCCCGGACGGCGGCTTTCAGGGCGTCGAGACGCTCTTCGGCCACCTCGCCGCCCTGCGTGGCGGCACGGTCGGTTCCGGGGACGGTCATGGGCTCTCCTGGCGTTCCGGACCGTCCGGGGACGGTCGCCTGCACTGTCGGAAATAGGTTAACTTAGCCTTACCTAAGTACGCGTCGGGAGTCTGGTGACCCGGTGTCCGTTGTCCTTCAGGGGAGTCGTCACACACATGCATGAGCGTCCGAACCGCCCGACCAGCTCTTCGGCAGCGCATCCCGGTGGCCCTCCCTCCCGGGCTCTGCCCCTCCTGACCTCCCAGGCGGGCATCTACTACGCCCACCAGCTGGCGCCCCTCGGCACGGAGCTCAACACGGCCGACTGCGTGGAGATCGACGGGCCACTCGACGCGGACCTGTTCACCGAGGCGCTCGGGCGGGCCGTGGGCGAGGCGGACACACTGGCCGTACGGGTCTCCGAGGCCGACGGCACACCCGTGCAGCACGTCTCCCACCCCGAACCCGTGGTCCACCGCCTGGACCTGACGGAGGAACAGGCCGAGGCGTGGATGCGGGAGGACCTGGCCCGCCCGGTGGACCTCGCCTCCGCCGACGGGCTGATGACGCAGGCGCTGATCCGCGTCGGCGAGACCCGCCACTGGTGGTACCAGCGCGTCCACCACATAGCCGTCGACGCCTACGCGCTCTCGCTGATCGGACAGCGGGTCGCCGAGCTCTACTCGGCGGCCGTCGCCCAAGAGCCCGCGCCCGAGGGCCGGTTCGCCCCGCTGAGCGAGCTGACCGACGACGAGGCGGCGTATCTGTCCGGTGAGGAGTACGAGGCGGACCGTGCCTTCTGGGCGGAGCGGATGGCCGGGTACTCCCCCGAGGCCGCACCGGTCCGCGCCGATGGCCCGGCCGACGGCGGCCTCCTCCACCGGATCACCGATCTCCCCGCGAGCACCCTGGACCGGCTCTCCCGGGCGGCGCGCGCGGCGAAGGCCACCTGGGCCGAGCTCGTCGTCGCAGCCACCGCCGGACATCTGCACCGGCTCACCGGGACCGAGGACGTGGTGCTGGGACTGCCGCTGACCAACCGGCGCGGCCCGGCCGCCCTGCGCACCCCCGCCATGACGGTGAACGTGCTGCCGCTGCGGATCACCGTGCGCCCGCAGGACACGGGGGCCGAGCTGCTGCGCCGGGTGGTGCTGGAGATCCGGGCGGTCCGCCGCCACCAGCGCTACCCGCAGGCCGACCTCCGCCGCGATCTGGCGCTGGAGTCGGCGGACGCACCGCTGACCGGCCCGGTGGTCAACATCAAGGCCTTCGACACCGCCCTGGACTTCGCCGGACTCCCCGGCACCGTGCGCAACCTCGCGGCGGGCCCCGTGGAGAGCCTGGCGGTCGGCGCGGCGCCGGGACCGGACGGCGGGCTGCGCCTCACGTTGGACGCCAACCCCGCCGCGTACGGGGAGGCGGGGCTCGCCGCCCACGAGGAGACCTGGCTGCGGTATCTCGACGGGCTGGCCGAGCTGCTGCTCACGGAGCCGGACCGGCCCGTCGCCACGCTGGACCTGCTCAGCGACGACCAGGTGCGCGAGGCGGCGGCGGGCCGCACCGAGCCGGCCGTCGCCCTGACCGTCCCGCAGACGTTCTCCGCTCAGGCCGCGCTGACGCCCGGGGCCGTCGCCGTACGCTCCACCCTCGCGGGCACGTTCCGGGGCGCCGGGGCGACGGAGGGCGCTGAGGAGGCGGAAGGCTCCGGAAGCGCCGGGGCCGTCCTCACCTTCGCCGAGCTGGACGCCGCGTCCGACCGGCTGGCCCACCTCCTGGCCGGGGTCGGGGGCCGGGCGGAGAGCGGTGGCACGGTGGCGCTCGCCCTGCCCCGGACCGCCGACATGGTGGTGGCCCTGCTCGCCGTGCTCAAAGCGGGCCTGGTCTGCCAGCCGCTGGACCTCGGCCACCCCGCCGCCCGGACGCTGGCCGTCCTGGAGGACGCCCGGCCGCTCTGCGTCATCGGCACGGCGACGACGCTGGCCGCGTTGCCGCCGCACGGCCTCGCCACCGTCGCACTCGACGAACCCGCGACGGCCGACGCCCTCGCCGCCTGCCCCGACGGGCCGCTCCCCACCGGACCCTCCCTCGGTGAGCCCGCCTATCTCATCCACACCTCCGGTTCCACCGGGCGCCCCAAGGGCGTCCTCGTCAGCCATGCCTCGCTGGCCAATCTCGGCGCGGGCCACCTCGCCGACCACATCGCCCCGGCCGTCGCCCGCACCGGCCGGGAGCGGCTCCGGGTCGCACACAGCGCCTCGTTCGCCTTCGACGCCTCCTGGGACCCGCTGCTGTGGATGGTCCACGGCCATGAGCTGCATCTGCTGGACGACGCCGCCTACCGGGACCCCGCGGTCCTGTCCGCGTACGTCGACAGCCACCGTGTCGACTATCTCGACGTCACCCCTTCCTACGCCGAAGCGCTCATCGCCGAAGGCCTGCTGGACGAGGGGCGCCACCACCCCGCCCATGTCGTCGTCGGCGGCGAGACCGTGCCCCCGGCCCTGTGGGAGCGGCTGACCGCCACCGAGGGCGTGCACCCGGTCAACCTCTACGGGCCGACCGAGACGACCGTCGACGCCTACTACTGGCTCCCCGGGGTCTCCGCCGAGCTGCCCGAGGGCAGACCCGTGCGGGGATCGCGGGTCCATGTCCTGGACTCCTCCCTGCGTCCCGTGCCCGCCGGGGTGACCGGTGAGCTGTACGTCGCCGGGCCCTGCCTGGCCCTGGGCTACCTCGGCCGCCCCGACCTGACGGCCGAGCGGTTCGTCGCCGACCCGTTCGGTGAGCTGCACGGCACCCCCGGGGGCCGGATGTACCGCACCGGGGACCTGGTGCGCCGCCGCGAGGACCACACGCTGGAGTTCCTGGGCCGCAGCGACGACCAGGTGAAGATCCGCGGCTTCCGCATCGAACTCGGGGAGATCCAAGCACGGCTGGCCGCCCACCCCCAGGTCGCGGCGGCCGCCGTCATCGCCCGGGAGACCGGTCACGGCAAGCGCCTCCTCGCCTACGCCGTCCCGGAGAAGGGCGACACGGCGCCCCCCACCCCCAACGCCCTCCGGGACCACCTGGCCGCCGCCCTGCCCGAGCACATGGTCCCCGCGACCGTGACGCTGCTGGACGCCCTCCCCCGTACCGCCAACGACAAGCTGGACCACCGAGCGCTGCCCGACCCCGAACCACTCGCCCCCGCCATCGGGGCGGAGGTCGTCGGTGAGAGCGGCCCGCACACCGAGATCGTGCGGGGGCTCTACGCCGACGTGCTCGGTATCGCGGAGCCCCCGGCCGCCGAGGCGGGCTTCCTCGACCTCGGCGGGCACTCCCTGCTCGCCGCCCGGCTGGCCGCCCGCGTCCGCGAGCACTTCGGCGTCCCGTTCTCCATCGCCGACGTCTTCCGCCACTCCACCGCGGCCGCCATCGCCGCGCAGGTCCGCACCCGCAGCGGCGCGGCCACCGCGTCCGTACCGCTCTCCCCGCTCCCCCGCACCGGTCCCCTCCCTCTCTCTCCGGCCCAGCAGCGCCTCTGGTTCCTCCACCGCCTCGAAGGCCCCAGCCCGACCTACAACATCCCGCTCGTCCTCAGCGTCAACGGCCCCCTCGACCGGGACGCGCTCCAGCTCGCCCTGCACGATCTGGTGGACCGTCACGAGACACTGAGAACGGTATATCCGCCCACTGACAACGCCTCCGGGGCCGCCGGGGACGACACCCCTCACCAGGTCATTCTTCCTCCGGGCCATGAGGCGGCCCGTCCGGTGCTGCGTCTCGCGGAGCCCGGCAGCGACCTCACCGAGGCCGTGCGGTACTGCTTCGACCTGGCCGCCGAGCCGCCCCTGCGCACGGTCCTGTTCAGCGACTCCCCGGACCACCACACCCTGCTCCTCCTGCTCCACCACATCGCGGGCGACGGCGCGTCCACCACTCCGCTGGCCCGCGACCTGGCCACGGCCTACACCGCCCGCCTCGCCGGCCGCGCCCCCGAGTTCACGCCCCTCACCGGCCAGTACGTCGACCACGCCGCCCGGCTCCAGGAGGTCCTGGGCACCCCCGCCGAGCCGACCGCGCTCGCCGAGACCCAGCTCGCCCACTGGCGCGAGGCGCTGGCCGGGCTGCCGGACCAGCTGGAGCTGCCCACCGACCGGCCCCGCCCGCCCGTCGCCACCTCGGCCGGTGACACCGTGCCGTTCGCCCTGGACGCGGCCACCCACGAGGCGCTGCGCCGGCTGGCCCGGTCGCACGGCGCGACGGTCTTCATGACCGTGCAGGCGGGCCTCGCCGCCCTCCTCACCCGGCACGGCTGCGGCACCGACATCCCGCTCGGCACCCCCGTGGCCGGCCGCGACGACGACACCACGGCCGGGCTCGTCGGCTTCTTCACCAACACCGTGGTCCTGCGCACCGACACCTCCGGCGACCCCGGCTTCGGCGCTCTGCTGGACCGGGTGCGGGCGACGACGCTCGCCGCGTACGAGCACGACGCTCTGCCCTTCGACCACCTGGTCGAGGCGCTGAACCCGCCGCGCTCGCTGGCCCGGCACCCGCTGTTCCAGGTGATGCTGGCCTGGCAGTCGATCGCGGACGGGCCCGCAGCCTTCGGTCCGGACGCCACCGCGCGGCTCGCCGCCGTACCGTCGGGCACCGCCAAGTTCGACCTGACCCTCAACGCGGGCGAGCTGGCCGACGGGGGGATCGCCGGGTTCCTGGAGTTCCGCACGGACCTCTTCGACCGGGCCACCGCCCAGGCCCTCGCGGACCGGCTGGCCCGGCTGCTGACCGCTGCGGCCAGGGAGCCCGAGACCCCCGTGGGTCTGCTGCCCGTGCTCGGTGCGGACGAGGTGCACCGCGCCCTGGTCGAGGCCAACGGCGTGCCCGCCGACCGCCCGGTGCCGCTCACGCTCGCGGAGGTCTACGAGGTGGCGGCGCGCCGTCACCCGGAGCGCGTGGCCGTGAGCTGTGCGGGCGAGTCACTGACGTACGCCCGGCTCTCCTCCCGTGCGCAGTCGTTGGCGCGGCTGCTCGCGGCCCGGGGCATCGGACCCGGCTCCATCGTGGCGCTCGCGCTGCCGCGTTCGCTGGACCTGGTCGCCGGGCTGCTCGCGGTGTCGCTGTCGGGCGCCGCGTATCTGCCGATGGACCCGGACTACCCGGCGGACCGGCTGGCGTACATGCTGGAGGACGCCCGTCCGGCCGCGCTGATCACGGACGCGGCGACGGCGGACCGGCTGCCCGCGCACGAGCTGCCGCTGATCACGGTGGACGAGGCGGCGGATCACCCGGACGGGCCGCTGAGCCAGTCCGACCGGACGCGGCCGCTGAGTCCGCAGGACCCGGCGTACGTCATCTACACCTCGGGATCCACCGGGCGTCCCAAGGGAGTTGTCGTCACGCAGCACAATGTGACGCGGCTGATGACGGCGACCGAGCACTGGTTCGCGTTCGGTCCGGACGACGTGTGGACGCTGTTCCACTCCTACGCCTTCGACTTCTCGGTGTGGGAGCTGTGGGGCGCGCTGCTGTACGGCGGCAAGGTCGTCGTCGTCCCGCATCTGACGAGCCGTGACCCGCAGGCTTTCCTGCGGCTGTTGGCCGACGAGCAGGTGACCGTTCTCAACCAGACGCCGTCCGCGTTCTACCAGCTGGCCGCCGCCGACCGGGAGGCCCCGGGGCACAACCTGGCGCTGCGGTATGTGGTGTTCGGCGGTGAGGCGCTGGAGCTCGGGCGGCTGGCGGACTGGTACACCCGCCACGGCGAGAACGCGCCGACGCTGGTCAACATGTACGGCATCACCGAGACCACGGTCCATGTCTCCTATCTGGCGCTGGACCGGGCGACGGCCGCCTCCGCCGTCTCCAGCACCATCGGGGTCAACATCCCCGACCTGCGCGTCTATGTGCTGGACGACCGGCTCCAGCCGGTGCCGCCCGGGGTGACCGGCGAGATGTACGTCGCCGGTCAGGGTGTGGCCCTCGGCTATCTGGGGCGGCCCGACCTGACGGCGGGGCGTTTCGTCGCCGACCCGTTCGCCCATCTCTTCGGGGAGAGCGGGACCCGGATGTACCGCTCGGGTGACCTCGCCCGGCGGCGTACCGACGGGGCTCTCGAATACTTCGGGCGTGGCGACCAGCAGGTGAAGATCCGCGGGTTCCGTATCGAACTCGGCGAGATCGAGGCCGTGTTGGCGGCGCATCCGGAGGTCGCCGATGTGGCGGTCGTCGTGCGTGAGGATGTGCCCGGCGACAAGCGGCTGGTCGGGTACGTGGTTCCGGCGCCCGGCGCCGACCCGGTCCCGGGGGAACTGCGCGAGCATGCCGCCGCCACGCTGCCGGTGCACATGGTGCCCTCGGCCGTGGTGGTGCTGGACCGGCTGCCGCTGACCGGCAACGGCAAGCTGGACCGCAAGGCGCTGCCCGCGCCGGGCGCTCCGGTGAGCGGTGGGGGGCGGGCGCCACGCACCGTGCGCGAGGAGCAGCTCTGCTCCATCTTCGCGGAGGTGCTGGGGCTGCCGTCGGCCGGGGTGGAGGACAACTTCTTCGACCTGGGCGGCCATTCGCTGCTCGCGGTGCGCCTGGCGGGGCGGATCAAGTCCGCGTTCGGCATCGAGGTGTCGATCGGCACGGTCTTCCAGGCGCCGACGCCCGCCGCGCTGGACACGGCGCTGGACGTCTCGCGCGAGGAGGACCCGCTGGATGTGCTGCTGCCGCTGCGGCCCGCCCGCGCCGGCGACCGCTCCCCCGTCCACTGTGTGCACCCGGCCGGCGGTCTGAGCTGGTGCTACGCGGGGCTGATCCGGCACCTCCCGGCCGATGTGCCGATCTACGGGCTCCAGGCCCAGGGCGTCGGTGAGGCGACGGCGCACGAGCCGTTGCCGACCACGCTGGAGGAGCTGGCCGCCCACTACGCCTCCCGCATCCGCGAGGTCCAGCCGGAGGGGCCCTACCGGCTGCTCGGCTGGTCGACCGGCGGCATCATCGCCCACGCGATCGCGGCGGTCCTCCAAGAGGGGGGCCACGAGGTCGAGTTGCTGGCGATCCTCGACGCGTACCCCGCCGAGGGCTTCCGCGGTCTGCCGGTGCCCGACCGGGCCGAGGCGCTCGAATCGCTGCTCACCATGGGCGGTTACGGCCCCGAGAGCCTCGGCGACAAGGAGCTGACGACGGCGAACGTGGTGGAGGTCCTGCGCCGCGAGGGCTCACCGCTCGCCGCGCTCTCCGCCGCGAAGATCGAGGCGCTCGGCGAGGTGTACCTCAACACCAACGACCTCGTACGGGCCTACGACCACCGGGTGTTCGAGGGCGATGTGCTGTTCTTCCGGGCCACGGTGGACACCATCGACGACACCCTGACGCCCGAGACCTGGACGCCGTACGTGAGCGGGCGCATCGACAACACGAACGTCGCCTGCTCGCACAAGGACATGACCCTGCCCGAACCGATCGCGCACATCGCCCGCGTGGTCGCCGACCGACTCACCGAGCTGGAGAAGTGACACCGATGAGTGACGCACCCGCCAACCCCTTCGATACGGACGGGGAGTTCCTCGTCCTGACCAACGACGAGGGGCAGCACTCGCTGTGGCCGCTCTTCGCTCCGGTGCCCGTGGGCTGGTCGACGGCTCACGGCCCGTGCGCCCGCCAGGAGGCGCTGGACCGGATCGGCGCCCATTGGTCCGGCCCCCTCGCCGCCCGGTGAGCGGGCTGCTGATCCGGCCACGGATACGTCCCCGGGTCGCCGTCGTCCTCGTCTACACGGCCGCGATGTGCATGAACGGCCTGGACTCGACGATCGTGAACCCCGCGCTCTACACCATCGCGGGTGACTTCGGCCGCCCTCTGTCCGCTGCCAACACCGTCGAGACGGCCTTCCTGGTGGCGCTCGCGGTGGGGCTGCCGGTGGCGGGGTGGCTGGGCGACCGGTTCGGGACGAAGCGGGTGTTCCTCGGCGCGCTGACCGCGTTCACTCTCGCCTCGGCGGTCTGCGGTCTGGCGCCGGACCTGAACACGCTGGTGGTCGCGCGGGCCGTACAGGGCCTGGCGGGCGGGCTGTTGACGCCGGTCGGGATGACGCTGCTGTTCCGGGCGTTCCCGCCGCACGAGCGGATGAAGCTGGCCAAGGTGCTGATCGTGCCGACAGCTCTGATGCCCGCGCTCGGTCCGCCGCTGGGCGGCCTGCTCACCGAACACCTCTCCTGGCACTGGCTGTTCTTCGTCAACGTGCCGATCGGTACGGCGGCGGTGCTGCTGGGCGTCTTCGGCCTGCGCGAGCATGTCGAGGGCCCGGAAGGGAAGTTCGACACGGTCGGCTTCTGGCTGGCCACTCCGGCGCTGGGTCTGCTGACGTACGCGCTCGGCTTCGGCCCCTCGCAGGGCTGGACCCGGCCCGCCGTCGCCGTCAGCGCGGCCCTGGGCTCCGTCCTGCTGGTGGCGGCGGTGCTGCACCAGGTGCGGGCGAAGACGCCGTTGCTGAAGCTGCGGCTGCTCGCCGACCGGGTCTACGGGTCGGCGTCCGCGCTGGCCGGGGTCACGGCGGCCGGGCTGATGGGCGTGCTGTTCGTCTTTCCGCTGCTCTACCAGGCGAGCCTGGGCGCGTCGGCGCTTGATGCCGGGCTGAGCGTCTTCCCGGAGGCGGTGGGGCTGATGCTGGCCTCGCAGGTGGTGGACCGGCTGCTGCCCCGGCTCGGTCCCCGGCTGCTGACCGTGCCGGCGCTGCTGGTCGCGGCGGCGGTCTTCGCGACCCTGGCGGTCCCGGGTGTGGCGGAGAACGCGTGGAGCGTGCGCGGGCTGATGTTCCTGATCGGTCTGGTGCTGGGTACGGCGGTGCTCACCGTGCAGATCTCCGGGTTCGAGTCGATCGGGCCCGCGGACATGGGCCAGGCGATGGGCCTGTTCCAGATCGTCCGCACGCTCGGCGGGGCGCTGGGCATCGCCGCCTGTGCGGCGGTGATCGGGGGCGGCCACGTGACGGAGGCCGCCGCCGACCCCGGCCCGTACCGTACGGCGGTGTGGGTGACGGCGGCGCTTGTGGCGGCCGGGGCGCTGATCGCGCTGCGGCTGCCGCGTCAGGCTCCGCAGCCGCCGCCCTTCGGCGACGAGGACGCGCCGCCGCCGGGCGAAGGCCTGGCGGCGGACGAGGCTCCGGCCGTCAAGGGCTGAGAGCGCGAGGCCCTAGGGCTGAGAGCGCGAGGTCCTAGGGCTGAGCGGGCACGGCTCCTCAGGGGCCGAGCAGGCACGGCGAAGGGGCGGGGCGGCATCCGGAGGGGGGATGCCGCCCCGCCCCTTTGTGATGCGCCAGGGGGCGGGGACGCGCTACGGGCCCAGTAGCCCCGCCAGCCCGTCCGCAAGGCCTCCGCGCCAACAGGCGTAGTCGTGGCCGCCGTTGAACTCCCGGTAGCGCACGTCGTATCCGCGGGCCCGCAGGATGTTCCGGAAGCGGCGGTTCTCCTCCAGCAGCATCCACTCCTGCCGGCCGACCTCCAGGTGGAGGGTGACCGGCCTGCGTTCCGCCCACGCGTACTGGCCGGTGAGCCATTCGCCGTCGCGGTCGTCGTCGGGCCACCAGAAGGAGCCGGACTGGGAGAGGGCGAGGCCGAAGCGGTCGGGCCGCCGGAAGGCGGCGAAGGCGGCGGTGAGACCGCCCGCGCTCTGGCCCGCGACGACCGTACGGGCCGCGTCGGCCCCGGCCCCGTACTCCTGCTCGGTCCAGGGCAGCAGGGTGTCGGCGAGCCAGTCGACGAACGGGGCGCTGCACGCGAGGTCCTGCATGCGGCGGCCCATGGTGTCGACCAGGACCGCGACGGTGGGCGGGAGTTCGCCGTCGGCGTGCAGGTTGTCGAAGATGTCGCCGACGCCGAGGACCGGCCCCCACATCTCGCCGTCCAGGAGCACGGCGAGCGCGTACGGGCCGCCGCCCCGGCGGTGTCCCGGCGGGAGGTGGACCGTGATCCGGCGGCCGTCCACCTCGGTGTCGACGGTCTCGCCCCGGGCCACGTCGTCGCGGCGCCGGGTGCGTGACTGGTCGGGGGCTTCGGGGAGTTCGAGTACGGAGGCGGGGTTGCGGCCGTCGCGGGAGGGCAGCGGGGCCTCGGTGTTGAGCGGGTCGGGCTCCGCGTGGTCGAGGACCCGGAGCCAGGCGGGGCGGTCGGCGCGCAGGGCGTCCTCGCGGGTGCCGCAGGTGGCATGGAACTGGTACGAGGCGCGGTGGTCGGTGCGCAGCCGGTGGCTGATGGCCCAGACCCCGGTGCCCTCGACCCGTTCCATCAGGTGCGGGGCGAGGTCTCCGGCGTGCCGGTCCTTGTCGGTGACCGTGTGGACCAGGGCCAGGACGTGGGTGGCGGGGCGGGCCGGGTCCTCGCGGCGGACGAAGGTGACCAGGCGGTGGCCGGGGTCGCCCTCGGGGTCGGGTTCGACGAGGGGGGCGCCGGTGGCGGCCACGTACTGCCAGAACGCCTCCTCGGCGCCGGGCTTGCCCGCCCGTACAGCCTCAAGGAGCGTACGCAGCAGGGGGCTTCGCACGGCTGTCACCTCGGTTCGGGTCGCTCCCGCAGGCGGGGCGGGCGGGTTGTGGCGGGGAGGGTAGGTCATGTGCGGGCCGCCTTTCAGACGCGGGTGGCGGCGGAGCGGCCGAGGAGGACCCAGAGCAGGAACGGGCCGCCGAGGACGGTGGTGACGATGCCGACGGGGAGTTCGACGCCGTCGAAGACGATCCGGCCGAGGGTGTCGGCGGCGACGACGAGGACGGCGCCGGTGAGCATCGATCCGACCAGCGGGACCCGCAGGGGGCCGGCGAGCCGGGAGGCGATGACGGGTGAGGCGAGCGCCACGAAGCCGACCGGTCCGCAGATGCCGACCGCGAGACCCGCGAGGCCGACGGCGAGCAGCAGGGCCAGGGCGCGGAACCGGCCGGGGGCGGAGCCGAGGGAGGAGGCGGTGGCGTCGTCGAAGCGCAGGACGCCCAGGTGGCGGGCGACGGCGAGGCTCATGGGGACCAGGACCGCGAGGCCGATGAGGACGGGTACGGCGACGGAGTAGCTGCGCCCGTTGAGGCTGCCGGAGGTCCATACGTACAGCGAGCCGGCGGAGCTCAGGGACCGGCGGGACAGGACGACCTGGGTGATGGCGGAGGCCAGGGCGGACATGGCGAGGCCGACGACGAGGACGCGGTAGCCGCGCTGGCCGAGGCCGCCGGAGACGGTGGTCACGACGATGACGGCGACCAGGGCGCCGATCGGTCCGGCCCACCAGGCGCCGAACGTTCCGGTGGCGCTGAGGGTGACGGAGAGCAGGACGGCGGCGGTGGCCCCGTCGTTGACACCGAGGAGTTCGGGAGTGGCGAGGCGGTTGCGGGCCAGGGTCTGGGTGAGGCAGCCCGCGAGGCCGAGGGCCGCGCCCGCCGTGAGTCCGGCGACGATGCGGCCGAGACGGAAGTTCTGGACGAGCAGGACGTCGAAGCGGTCGCCCTGGCCGAGGACCGCGCGGGAGGTGCGGGCGACTCCCATGTCGCTCTGGCCCGCGTAGGCGGAGAGGACGACGGCGAGCAGGAGGGCCGCGGCGAGCGCGATGGCGGCGAGGGCGGCACGCCGGGTGACCAGCAGGGAGACCGGGCCGCGGCGGACGACGAGGGTGTCGGGCGGCCGGACGCGTACGGCCTTGGGCGTACGGGACTTGGGGCGCGGCAGGGTGAGCTTGAAGCGGCGCGGGCGGTCGGGCGCGCGCTCCTCGGTGGCCGGTTCCGTCATGCCCATCGACGCCAGCTGCTTGGAGCGGACGATGGCGATGAGGACGGGGGCGCCGATGAGGGCCACGATCACGGAGACGGGGGCCTCGAAGGGCCGGGAGACCACGCGGGCGGCCACGTCCGAGATCGCCAGGACGCAGGCGCCGATGAGTCCGGCGAGCAGCAGGCGGGCGGCCAGCCGGGTGCCCGCGATGGCGCGCGCGAGGAATCCGGCGAGGAGGCCGAGGAAGGAGATGGGCCCGGCGAGCGCGACGGCGGAGGCGGTGAGGAGGGTGACGCCGACGGCGACGACCGTACGGATGACGGGCGGCCGGTGGCCGAGGCTGCGGGCCAGGTCGTCGCCGAGCGCGAGGGCGGAGAGCGGGCGGGCGACCAGCAGGGCGACGAGGAAGCCGACGGCGAGGACGGGGGCCAGGCGGCCGAGTTCGCCGAAGCCCTCGACCCCGGCGAGGGAGCCGAGGACCCAGAAGCGGAACCGGTCGTAGGTCTCGGCGGAGTTGACAACGATGACGCTGGTGAGCCCGCCGAAGGTGGCGCCGAGCGCCGCACCGGCGAGCACCAGCCGCATGGGAGAGCCGCCGCCGCGCCGTCCGGAGATGAGGAGGACCAGACCGCTGGCGACCACCGCGCCGACGAACGCGCAGACCAGGTAGGCGTAACCGGAATCGAAGCCGAGCAGCGCGATGCCCGCGACGACACCGAGGGAGGCGCCCGCGTTGACGCCGAGCAGACCGGTCTCGGCGAGCGGATTGCGGGTGACCGCCTGGAGGAGGCACCCGGCCACACCGAGGGCGGCGCCGACGAGCAGCGCGGTGAGGGTGCGCGGGAGACGCAGGTCGCCGACGACGAGGGCGAGGCGGGCGTTGTCACGGGCCCCGTCCCGGTTGAGCAGATAGTCGACCACTCCGCCGGCGCCGACCTCGCCCGCGCCGATGGAGAGGGAGAGGCCGCTGAGCAGCAGGACGGCGGCGGTGAGACCGGCGACGGCGAGCGCCACGGTGCGGCCGCCCTTCGAGGGCGCGCCCGAGGCCGCCTCCGTACCCGGGGATATCTCCGTACCGGGTACGGGACCGGGTCTGGAGCCGGATTCCTCCGCTGCGGCGGGCGGTCTCGTCACCCTCCGTTCGCTCTCCCCTCCGTCCAACTGGGCGGTCGAGGAGTCATGTTCGGGGGCCGAGGCCGTGGTCCCCGTGCGCGGCGTTTGCATAAGGTGAGGCTAACCTAACCGCATATCGACGGCTCAACACCCTTCTGGGCGGTCGAATCAATTTAGGTTACCCTTACCTAACAAGCAGGGGGAGGTAGTGTCATGCCTGAGCACATACCGGGCAGAAGTGGCGAGTTCGAGGGCCGCACGGCCCTGGTGACCGGCGCCGGACAAGGCATCGGAGCCGCTGTCGCCGAACTGCTCGCCGACCTCGGCGCCCAGGTCGCCGCCACCGACCGCGCGAGCCACAGCATCGAGGCGCTGGCCGCCGACTGGCCCCGACGGCAGGAGAAACTGCCGGCGGGCGAGCGCTCCGCGGGCCGCCTGGAACAGTATGTGATGGACGTCACCGACCGCGTCGCCGTGGAGAACACCGTGGCCCGCGTCGAACGCGAACTGGGCCCGGTGGACATCCTGGTGAACGTCGCGGGCATCCTCCGTACCGGCCCGGCGACCACGCTCTCCGCGCAGGACTGGGCGGACACCTTCGCGGTGAACACCACCGGTGTCTTCCAGGTCTCCCAGGCCGTCGCCCCCCTGATGGCAGCCCGGAAGACCGGCTGCATCGTCACCGTCGGCTCCAACGCCGCCGGGATCCCGCGCACCGGCATGGCCGCCTACGCCGCGTCCAAGGCCGCCGCCGCCATGTTCACCAGGTGTCTGGGCCTCGAACTCGCCCGCAGCGGCGTACGCTGCAACGTCGTCGCCCCCGGCTCCACCGACACCGCCATGCAGCGGGCGCTGTGGACCGACCCGGGCGCCGAGGCGCGGGTGATCGACGGCGACCCGTCGACGTACCGCACCGGCATTCCGCTCGGCCGGATCGCCCAACCCGCCGACATCGCCGACGCGGTGGCGTTCCTCGCCTCGGACCGCGCGCGCCACATCACGCTCCAGGAGCTGTACGTCGACGGCGGCGCGACCCTGCGCTGACCGGCGGCCCCGCACGTTCCCTCCGCAACCCTTCACCTTCCCAGCCAGCCCCCCGCACCCGCACGCGCTGACGGGACCATCGAGAATGGAGTCCCCGTGTCGACGGCATCCCAGGTCGCCACGCACGTCCCCCCGGCCGATCCGGCCCACCCCGCCGTAGGAGCGGCCACCTCGCTCCTGGACGCCTACGCACCGGGCGACCACTTCCTCGCGACGCCCGGGCGCACCCTGCTCGCACGCGGAGCGGGACGCCAAGTCCCGCACGACGAGAGACCCTTGACCGAGCGGGTGAACACCACCCTGGCCGAGGCCGTCGCCGCCGGACAGGAGGCGCCCGTGGTGATCGGCGCCATCCCGTTCGACCACACGGCACCGGCCGCACTCGCCGTCCCGGCCTCGGTGCGCACCGCCGCGCCGCTCGCCTCGGACCCGCTCATCGCCCTGCCCGCCGGGCCCTCCGCCACCGCCGACTGGCAGATCCGGCCGGTACCCGCGCCCGAGGTGTACGGGGAGGGCGTCGCCGCAGCCGTGGCCCGCATGTGGCGCGGCGAGTTCAGCAAGGTGGTACTGGCCCGCACCCTGGAACTCACCTCCGGCGCCCCGCTGGACCTGCCCGCGATGCTCCAGCGCCTGGCCCGCCGCGACCCCTCCGGCTACACCTTCGCGCTGCCGACCGGCCCCGCGAGCACCCTGATCGGCGCCAGCCCCGAGCTGCTCGTCTCCCGCCACGGCGACCAGGTCGTGGCCAACCCGCTCGCCGGGTCCACCCCGCGCAGCGACGACCTCGCCGAGGACGTCCGCCGCGCCGCGACACTGCTGGAGTCCGTCAAGGACCTCCACGAGCACGCCGTCGTCGTGGACGCCGTCCACCAGGCGCTCGCCCCGCACTGCACCGGGATGACCGTCCCGGCCCGGCCGACGCTGATCCGTACCGCCACCATGTGGCACCTGTCCACCACGGTCACCGGCACCCTCACCTCCCCCGGCACCTCGGCGCTGGACCTGGCGATGGCGCTGCACCCGACGCCCGCCGTGTGCGGCACGCCGACGCAGACGGCCCGTCAGGTCATCGCGGAGACCGAGCCGTTCGACCGCGGCTTCTTCACCGGTGTCGTCGGGTGGGGGAACGCCGACGGCGACGGGGAATGGGTCGTCACCATCCGCTGCGCCGAGGCCGAGGAGCGCACGCTGCGCCTCTACGCGGGCGCGGGCATCGTCGCCGCCTCCGAGCCCGAGGCGGAGACCGCCGAGACCGGCGCCAAGTTCCGCACCTTCCTGAGCGCCGTGGGAGCCGAGCTGTGAGTGGTACGCAAGCCGCTCCCACCTGGCCCGCCGAGTTCGCCGAGAGGTACCGGGCGGCCGGCTGGTGGCGCGGGGAGACCTTCGGCGAGATGCTGCGGCAGCGCGCGGAGGAGCACCCGGACCGGATCGCGATCGTCGACCCGGTGGCCGGGAGCCGGTGGAGCTACGCCGATCTCGACCGGCGCGCCGACCGGCTGGCCGCGGGCTTCCTCGCCCGGGGCATCGCCAAGGGCGACAACGTGGTGGTCCAACTCCCCAACATCGCCGAGTTCTTCGAGGTGATCTTCGCGCTGTTCCGGATCGGCGCGCTGCCCGTCTTCGCGCTGCCCGCCCACCGCGAGACCGAAATCGCCTACTTCTGCGAGTTCACCGAGGCGGTCGCCTATGTCGTCGCGGCCGAGCACGGCGGCTACGACTACCGGGAGCTGGCGGCGAAGACCCGCGCCCAAGTGCCCACGCTGAAGCATGTGTTCGTCGCCCAAGGCGACCCGGGCGAGTTCGAGGCGCTGGCCGAGGTGGCCGAGGAGCCGGTCGGCTACGGCGGGCCGCGCCCGGACGACCTGGCCTTCCTCCAGCTCTCCGGCGGCAGCACCGGCGTACCGAAACTGATCCCGCGCACCCACGACGACTACATCTACTCGCTGTGGGGCTCCAACGAGATCTGCGGGGTCGACGAGAACAGCGTCTACCTGGTCGCGCTGCCCGCCGCCCACAACTTCCCGCTCTCCTCCCCCGGTTCGCTCGGCACGCTGTACGCCGGCGGGCGCGTGGTGCTGTGCCCGCAGCCCTCCCCCGAGGTGGCCTTCCCGCTCATCGAGAGCGAGGGCGTGACCATCACCGGGCTGGTGCCGCCGCTGGCCCTGCTGTGGACCGAGGCCGCGCCCGGCTCCGCGCACGACCTCAGCACTCTGGACGTACTGCTCGTGGGCGGCGCCAAGTTCAGCGAGGAGGCGGCGCGCCGGGTGCGTCCCGCGCTCGGCTGCACGCTCCAGCAGGTGTTCGGGATGGCGGAGGGGCTGGTCAACTACACGCGGCTGGACGACCCGGTGGAGACCATCGTCACCACGCAGGGCCGCCCCATCTCCCCGGACGACGAGATCCTGGTCGTCGACGACGAGGACCGCGAGGTGGCGCCGGGCGGGACGGGCCACCTGCTGACCCGGGGCCCGTACACGATCCGCGGCTACTGGAACGCACCCGAGCACAACGCCCGTTCCTTCACCGAGGACGGCTTCTACCGCACCGGCGACGTCGTCCGGGTGACGGAGAGCGGGCACATCGTCGTGGAGGGGCGCGCCAAGGACCAGATCAACCGGGGCGGTGAGAAGGTCGCCGCCGAGGAGGTGGAGAACCACATCCTCGCCCACCCGGCCGTGCACGACGCCAACGTGGTGGCCGAGCCGGACCCGTATCTGGGTGAACGCGTCTGCGCGTATGTGATCCTGCGCTCGGGCGCCGGCCCGCTGAAGGCCGTGGCGATCAAACGCTTCGTACGCGAACGGGGCCTGGCCGCCTACAAGGTGCCGGACCGGGTCGAGTTCGTGGACGCGTTCCCGCAGACCGGGGTCGGCAAGGTCTCCAAGAAGGACCTGCGCAACGCGGCCGCCCGCACCGCCGTCCCCGCCCCCTGACGCCTCCTCCGCACATCCCCGCACCTCTCGAACGGAACCCTCTCCACCATGGCCCTGCCCGCCATCACCCCCTACCCCATGCCGGCCGCCGACGAGCTGCCCGCCAACCGGGTCGACTGGACCGTCGACCCGGCGCGCGCGGTGCTGCTCGTCCACGACCTCCAGAACTACTTCCTGTCGGCGTACGACCGGCAGGCCGCGCCCGTGCCCGAACTCCTCGCGCATGTCGCCGAGTTGAAGAAGGAGGCGGCGCGCCTGGGCGTGCCGGTCCTCTACACCGCGCAGCCCGGCGGCCAGAGCGCCGAGGAGCGCGGGCTCCAGCAGGACTTCTGGGGCCCCGGCCTGCCCGCCGACGAGCACGCGGCCGCCATCGCGGACGAGGTCGCGCCCGACGACGGCGACACCGTCCTCACCAAGTGGAAGTACAGCGGCTTCGTCCGCACCGATCTGCTGGAGCGGCTGCGCGAACAGGGCCGGGACCAGATCGTCATCACCGGTGTCTACGCCCACATCGGCGTCCTGATGACCGCGTGCGACGCCTGGATGCAGGACATCCAGGCGTTCGTGGTGGCCGACGCGGTGGCGGACTTCTCCGCCGACGACCACGCGATGGCGCTGCGCTGGGCGGCCGGGAAGTGCGCCGTCGTCACCACCGCCCGAGCCGTCTTCGAAGGGAAGTGACCACTGTGGCCCTGACGCTCGAACGGCTGCGTGCCGATGTCGCCGACATCCTCGGCGAGGAGCCGGAGGAGATCCCCCTCGACGAGAACCTCGTCGACTACGGACTCGACTCCGTCCGTCTGATGTCCCTGGCGGCGGCCTGGCGCCGCGACCACGGCATCGAGGTGGCCTTCGCCGACCTCGCCGAGAAGCCGGCCCTGGAGGCCTGGGCGCCGCTGCTCGGCGTGACCGGCTGAGCGGACGGCGGTAGTAGACAGCCTTCCGGCAGTTTCTCCGGCGGCTCTTCCGAGGGCGGTGCGGACCCGGCAGTACCGGGTCCGCACCGCCCTCGACGCATGTCCCCGTCGAGCCGTGCTACAGTGCGATGAGCACACGTGGATGCCCCTTCGTCGGGCACCGGTGCTGATTCTCTCTCCATCGCTGTTGCGCCCGTCGTCATCCGACCGGCGATCCAGCTTCTCTCCCAGCGTTCTCCGCTGTCTCTCCTTCCGGCTGCCGGGCTTCCGTGCCCCGGTGCGGGCGTGACGATGCCGCCCCTCCGTACGCCGGTCCCTGATGCGCCATGTCCGCGAAAGGACCCCTCCCATGACCACCACACTCGAACGCCCCGTCGTACGTGAGCCGCGCCCTGTCCGGGCCGCCGGGCTCCTCGACACCACCACGGGCGGCCACGGCCTGCTCCGCGTCCAGGGCGGCCACCCCTCCCCCGGCGACATCCAGGTGTCGCCCGCACTGATCCGCCGGTACGGCCTGCGCAAGGGCGACGCGGTGGAAGGAAGCTGCGAGCGGCCGCGCGTCCTCGCCACCGTCGACCGCGTCAACGGCCTCGCGCCGCAGACCCTGGCCGGCCGCGCCCACTTCCGCGACCTCACCCCCGTCCACCCGACCGAGCGGCTGCGGCTGGAGACGGAGAAGGGCGGCCCCGCGCCCCGGATCGTCGATCTGGTCTCCCCCGTCGGCAAGGGCCAGCGCGGTCTGCTCGTCGCACCGCCCAGGACCGGCAAGACGGTCCTCCTCCAGCAGTTCGCCGCCGCCGTCGCCACCAACCACCCCGAGTGCCATCTGATGGTGGTCCTCCTGGACGAACGCCCCGAGGAGGTCACCGACATGCGCCGCTCGGTGCGCGGCGAGGTGTACGCCTCCACCTTCGACCGGCCCGCGAAGGAGCACATCGCCCTCGCCGACCTGGCCGTGGAGCGCGCCAAGCGCCTCGTGGAGCAGGGCCGGGACGTGGTGATCCTGCTGGACTCCCTGACCCGGCTGTGCCGCGCCCACAACAACGCGGCCGGATCGGGCGGCCGCACGCTGAGCGGCGGTGTCGACGCGGCGGCCCTGGCCGGTCCCAAGAAGCTGTTCGGGGCGGCGCGCTCCGCCGAGGAGGGCGGCTCGCTGACCATCCTGGCGACGGCACTCGTCGAGACGGGCTCCCGCGCCGACGAGTTCTTCTTCGAGGAGCTGAAGGGGACCGGCAACATGGAGCTGCGGCTGGACCGCTCGCTCGCCGACCGGCGGGTCTTCCCGGCCGTCGACATCGCCCGCTCGGGCACCCGCCGCGAGGAGCTGCTGACGGACGCCGCCGAGCTGACCACCGTACGGGCGCTGCGCCGCGCCCTGCACGCCCGGGACGGTCACGGCGCCCTGGAGGCGCTGCTGGACAAGGTCCGCCGCACCCCGGACAACGCGACGTTCCTGCGCCAGGTGCAGCCCGCGGTGCCGGGCGCCTGAGAGGCCCTCGCCCGTCCGGCCGGGCGCGCCCTCGTCCGTCCTGCCGGGGGGCGCCCTCGTCCGTCCGGCCGCACACCTGCGAGGGCCGGTCCCGCCGCATGTGCGGGATCGGCCCTCGTACGCGTACGTGAAGAAGCTCAGGCGCTGCCCAGCGCCTCCGAGACCAGGGCGCGCGCCTCCTCCTGGACCTGGCCGAGGTGTTCGGGGCCCTGGAAGCTCTCCGCGTACACCTTGTAGACGTCCTCCGTGCCCGAAGGGCGGGCGGCGAACCAGGCGCTGTCGGTGCAGACCTTGAGGCCGCCGATCGCCGCTCCGTTGCCGGGTGCCTCGGTGAGGACGGCGGTGATGCGCTCGCCCGCCAGGGTGTCGGCCTTCACCTGCTGCGGGGAGAGCCGGGCCAGGACCGCCTTCTCCTCGCGGGTGGCGGGCGCGTCCACGCGGGCGTACGCCGGGTCGCCGAAGCGGGCGGTGAGCTGGGCGTACCGCTGGGACGGGGTGGAGCCGGTGACGGCGGTGATCTCCGAGGCGAGCAGGGCCAGCAGGATGCCGTCCTTGTCCGTGGTCCAGACCCGGCCGTCGCGCCGCAGGAACGAGGCGCCGGCCGACTCCTCGCCGCCGAAGCCGAGGCTGCCGTCGTACAGCCCGTCGACGAACCACTTGAAGCCGACCGGGACCTCCACCAGGGTGCGGCCGAGGTCATGGGCGACCCGGTCGATCATCGAGGAGGAGACCAGCGTCTTGCCGATGCCCGTTCCGGCGGGCCAGCCCTCGCGGTGGGTGTAGAGGTAGTCGATGGCGGTGGCCAGATAGTGGTTGGGGTTCATCAGACCGCCGTCGGGGGTGACGATGCCGTGCCGGTCGGCGTCGGCGTCATTTCCGGTGGCGATGGCGTACGCGTCGCGCTGTTCGATCAGCGAGGCCATGGCGTGCGGGGACGAGCAGTCCATGCGGATCTTGCCGTCCCAGTCCAGCGTCATGAACCGCCAGGTGGGGTCGGCGAGCGGGTTGACCACCGTGAGGTCGATCCGGTGCCGCTCCGCGATGCGCCCCCAGTACGCGACGGAGGCGCCGCCCAGCGGGTCGGCGCCGATCCGGATGCCCGCGTCCCGTACGGCGTCCAGGTCGAGGGCGGAGGGCAGGTCGTCGACGTACGTGGTCAGGAAGTCGTACCGGGCCGTGGTGTCGGCGGCCAGCGCGCGGGCGTACGGGATGCGGCGGACCTCTCCGAGCCCGGCCTCGATCAGGGCGTTGGCCCGGTCCTGGATCCAGGAGGTGGCGTCCGAGGCGGCCGGTCCGCCGTTGGGCGGGTTGTACTTGAAGCCGCCGTCGGCGGGCGGGTTGTGCGACGGGGTGACCACGATGCCGTCGGCCAGGTGCTCGGTGCGCCCGTGGTTGTACGTGAGGATGGCGTGCGAGACGGCGGGCGTCGGGGTGTAGCCGTCGTCGCTGTCGATGAGGGCGGTGACGCCGTTGGCGGCCAGCACCTCCAGCGCGGTGACCCGGGCGGGCTCGGACAGGGCGTGGGTGTCGGCACCCAGGAAAAGCGGCCCGTCGGTGCCCTGGCGGGCCCGGTAGTCGCAGATCGCCTGGGTGGTCGCGGCGATGTGGTCGTCGTTGAACGCCGCCGCCAGGGCGGAGCCCCGGTGGCCGGAGGTGCCGAAGGCCACCCGCTGGGCGGGCTCGGCCGGGTCGGGGTGGAGGGCGTAATAGGCCGTCACCAGCCGTGCCACGTCGACCAGGTCCGCTGACTGCGCCGGCTGCCCGGCCCGTGCGTGCACCATCGGGTCTCCTCTTGCCTCTTCGTCATCACCGGCCCGGGGGAACGGGCCGCCGTCCCGGGGCGGACGATCACCCCGATCCGTACCCGATTCTGTCCCCTTGCCCCGCATCGGTGCGTGACGGGTTCACGCCGTCCTCGCCGCGCGCCCCGAACCGGACGCCACCGCGCCCCCGGTCCACGGCGGGACCGGGGGGCGCGGCACGCTCGGCTCAGCGGCCCTGGAGCGCCTTCACGTTGTCGCCGAAGGTCCAGCCCTTGGAACCGTCCCAGTTCAGGGACCAGGTCATCAGCCCCTTGAGGGAGCCGTTGTAGTGGTTCCAGGCCTGGGAGACGAGTGAGGGGGACATATGGCCGCCGCCCGCGCCGGGCTGGGCGGGGAGGCCGGGGACCTGCTTGTCGTAGGGGACCTTGATGGTGGTGCCCTGGATGACGAGCCCCCGGTTCAGGCAGTCCGTCTGGGCGGTGAACCCGGCGACCGTACCGGCGGAGTACGAGTCGCCGGAGCAGCCGTACATGCTGCCGTTGTAGTACTGCATGTTCAGCCACCAGAGCCGGCCGTTGTCCGCGTACTTCTTGATGATGGGCAGGTACGCGCCCCAGATGGAGCCGTAGACCACGCTGCCCCCGGTGACGTACGCCGTCTCAGGAGCCATGGTGAGGCCGAAGTTCGACGGCATGGCGGCCAGGACGCCTTCGATGATGCGGATGAGGTTGGCCTGCGACGCGGAGAGCTGGTTGATGTTGCCACTGCTGGTGAGGCCGGTCTCGATGTCGATGTCGATGCCGTCGAAGTTGTACTTCTTCAGGATCGGGACGACGGTCGCCACGAACCGGTCGGCGACCGTGCTGGAGCTGAGGTCGATCCCGGCGGTCGCCCCGCCGATGGACATCAGGAGCGTGAGTCCGGAGGCCTTGGCCTGACACATCTCCGCCGGGGTGGCGACCTTGACGGTGTTGTCCATGCCGTCCTCCCACAGGACGGTGCCGTCGGAGCGGATGACGGGGAAGGCCGCGTTGACGACGTTGTAGCCGTGCTGGGTGATACGGGAGTCGGTGATCGGGATCCAGCCGAGCGGCGGGTGCACGCCGTTGGCGGCGCCGTCCCAGTTCTCCCAGTACCCCTGGAGCACCTTGCCGGTCGGCTTCGACTTGACCGCACAGGTCTCGGCGGCGGCACCTCGGGAGTCGGCGGTCTGCGGCGGGGCGGCTCCGACCAGCATCGGTACGGCGAGCGCCGCGGCCAGGCCGAGGCCCAGCAGCCGTGATGTACGGCCCATGATCCGTAGGTCCTTCCTGCCCGGGTCCACCGCCGACGGCGCGAAGGGTTCGCCCCGACCCGCCCAGTGTCGTGACCCTGTCAAACCGTAGAATGGTCCAGACCTTCGGTCAAGAGGTCTGGACCAGGCGGCCCGACAGAGGGGCGCGAAAACACCGCGGCGGGGTGGAAGCAGCACAGTCAACTGCTCCGCACCCCGCTCGGCACCGGCCGCGGTCCCTCAACCGCGGCCCCAACCCGGGCCCCTCAGCCCCGGTCGTACATGTGGAACCCGCGGCCGGTCTTCCGGCCGAGCAGCCCCGCCTCCACCATCCGCTGGAGCAGCGGCGGCGGGGCGTAGAGCGGTTCCTTGAACTCGTCGTACAGCGATGCGGCGATGGAGGCCACCGTGTCCAGGCCGATCAGGTCGGCGAGCTTGAGCGGGCCCATCGGGTGGGCGCAGCCCAGCTCCATCCCGGCGTCCACGTCGGCGGCGGTCGCGAAGCCGGACTCGGCCATCCGGATCGCGGAGAGCAGATACGGGATGAGCAGCGCGTTGACGACGAAGCCGGACCGGTCCTGGGAGCGGACCGCGGTCTTGCCGAGCGTCGCCGTCACGAACTCCTCGGCCGCCGCGACGGTGGCGGGCGCGGTGTGCAGGGAGGGGACGACCTCCACGAGGGGCAGGACCGGCACCGGGTTGAAGAAGTGCAGCCCGAGGACGCGGTCGGCGCGGTGGGTGGCCATGCCCAGGCGCATGACGGGGATGGCGGAGGTGTTGGTCGCCAGGATCGCCTCCGGGTCCTCGACGATCTTGTCCAGGGCGGTGAAGACCTCCGTCTTGGCCTCGGCGTTCTCCACGACGGCCTCGACCACCAGCTGACGGTCGGCCAGGGCGTCGAGGTCACCGGTGAAGACCAGCCTGTTGAGCGCGTCCTCGGCGGTCAGGCGGTCCAGCTTTCCGCGCTGCACCGCCCGTTCCAGGGAGACCGCGACCCGCTCGCGGGCCCGGTCGGCGGCGGTGGCGTCCGCCTCGCAGACGATCGTGTGCAGACCGGCCCGGGCGCAGACCTCGGCGATCCCGGCGCCCATCTGGCCGCCGCCGACGACGCCGACCTTGGTGATGCGGGCGGTGGGGGCGCTCATGCCCGCACCGCCGGTCGGCCGACGAGGTGGCGGGCGTACGCCTCCGTGGTGAAGAAGGCGGGCAGCTCCTTGGCGAGGGCGGTGCGTTCGAAGAGGTCGCGGACCTGGTCGAGGCGGGCCCAGGGGTACGTGGCGCCGAGCGTGGCCAGCTCCTCCTCGAAGAGGCGCTCCACGCTCTCGCGGTCGACGGCCTTGTGCTTGAGCCACTGCCAGATCTGGACCCGGGCGATCTCGGCGGTCGCCGCGTCCTCCATCAGGCCGTTGAGGGCGACGGCTCCCTGGCCGTTCAGCCAGGCGTCGTAGTAGCGGAGGGTGACGGCGATGTTGTCGCGTACGCCCTCCGGGGTCGGGCGCCCCGCCGTGCGTCGTACGGCGACCAGCTCCTCGGCCGTGACATGGACGTCGTCGCGGGTGCGCTCCAGCTGGTGCGGCCGGTCGCCGAGCACCTCGCCGAAGACGGTCCGGCAGACCGGGACCAGGGCGGGGTGGGCGACCCAGGAGCCGTCGAAGCCGTCCTCCGCCTCGCGCTCCTTGTCCAGCCGGACCTTGGCCAGCGCCGCTTCCTGCGCGCCTTCGCCGCCGCCGGGGATCTGGGCGGCCATCCCGCCGATGGCGTGGGCGCCGCGCTTGTGGCAGGTGCGGACGAGGAGTTCGGTGTAGGCGCGCAGGAAGGGGGCGGTCATGGTGACGGTCGCCCGGTCGGGGAGGACGAAGTCGGGGCGGTGCGCGAAGTTCTTGATCAGGCTGAAGAGATAGTCCCAGCGGCCCGCGTTGAGGCCGGCGCTGTGCTCGCGCAGCTCGTAGAGGATCTCCTCCATCTCGAACGCGGCCGTGATCGTCTCGATGAGGACGGTGGCGCGGATCGTGCCCCGGGGGATGTCCAGCAGGTCCTGGGCCAGGAGGAAGACGTCGTTCCAGAGGCGCGCCTCGTACCGGTTCTCCAGCTTGGGGAGGTAGAAGTACGGTCCGCTGCCCGCGTCGATCTGGCGGCGGGCGCAGTGGAAGAAGTAGAGGCCGAAGTCGACGAGGGCGGCGGGGACGGGCCGTTCGTCGATGACGAGGTGCTTCTCGGTGAGGTGCCAGCCGCGCGGCCGGACCATGATGGTGGCGGGCCGGCCGGTGAGCCGGTACTCCTTGCCCGCCTCGCTGGTGAAGTCGATGCGCCGGTCGATGGCGTCGATCAGGGTCAACTGGCCCTGGACGATGTTCTCCCAGGTGGGCGAGGTGGCGTCCTCGAAGTCCGCCATCCACACCTGGGCCCCGGAGTTGAGGGCGTTGACCGCCATCCGCCGCTCGGGCGGCCCGGTGATCTCCACCCGCCGGTCGGTGAGGCCCGGGGCGGGCGGGGCGACGCGCCAGTCGGGGTCCGTGCGGATCGACTTGGTGGCGCGGGAGAAGTCGAGGGGGGTGCCGCCGCGCAGGAGGGCGGAGCGGCGGCGGCGTTCGGTCAGCAGGTCGAAGCGGCGGGCGGTGAAGGCCGCGTCGAGGCGGGCGATGAAGTCGAGGGCCTCGGGGGTGAGTACCTCCTCGTGCCGGTCGCCCGGTACGCCGAGGACCTGGACGCGGCCGGTCGTGACAAGGGTGGTCATGCGGGTCTCCTCAGCGGGGGCGTGGGCGGTGGCGGACTCCGGTCGCGGGGATGGGTGGTCCCCGCGACCGGCCGGGACTTCTAGTGGAACTGCTCCTCCTCCGTCGACCCGGTCAGTGCCGTGGTCGAGGAGGCGGGGTTGATGGCGGTGGAGACCTGGTCGAAGTAGCCGGTGCCGACCTCGCGCTGGTGCTTGACGGCGGTGAAGCCCTGCGCCTGGGCGGCGAACTCCCGCTCCTGGAGGTCGACATAGGCGGTCATGCCCTGCTCGGCGTAGCCGCGCGCCAGGTCGAACATGGCGTGGTTGAGGGAGTGGAAGCCGGCCAGGGTGATGAACTGGAAGCGGTAGCCCATGGCGCCCAACTCCCGCTGGAACTTGGCGATCTGGTCGTCGTCCAGGGCGGCCCGCCAGTTGAAGGAGGGTGAGCAGTTGTACGCGAGCATCTGGTCCGGGTGCTCGGCGTGGATGGCCTCGGCGAACTCGCGGGCCTGGGCGAGGTCCGGCGTACCCGTCTCGACCCAGATGAGGTCGGCGTACGGGGCGTAGGCGAGGCCGCGCGAGATGACCGGCGCCATGCCGTTCTGCACGCGGTGGAAGCCCTCGGCGGTCCGCTCGCCCGTGATGAACTGCGCGTCGCGCTCGTCCACGTCGCTGGTGATGAGGTTGGCGGCGAGCGCGTCGGTGCGGGCCACGATCAGGGTCGGCACATCGGCGATGTCGGCGGCGAGGCGGGCCGCGTTGAGGGTGCGCACGTGCTGGGCGGTGGGGACGAGGACCTTGCCGCCGAGGTGGCCGCACTTCTTCTCGGAGGCGAGCTGGTCCTCGTAGTGGATACCGGCCGCACCGGCCTCGATCATCGCCTTGGTGAGCTCGAAGGCGTTGAGCGGGCCGCCGAAGCCGGCCTCGGCGTCGGCGACGATCGGGGCCAGGTAGTCGGTGGTGTCTCCGGCGTCCTCGGCGGTGGCGATCTGGTCGGCGCGCAGCAGGGCGTTGTTGATCCGACGGACCACGCTGGGAACGGAGTTGGCCGGGTAGAGGCTCTGGTCGGGGTAGGTGTGGCCGGCCAGGTTGGCGTCGGCGGCGACCTGCCAGCCGGAGAGGTAGATGGCCTGGAGGCCGGCCTTGACCTGCTGGACGGCCTGGCCGCCGGTCAGGGCGCCGAGCGCGTGGATGTAGTCCTGCTCGTGCAGCTGGCGCCAGAGCCGCTCGGCGCCGCGCCGGGCGAGGGTGTGCTCCTCGCGGACGCTGCCGGAGAGCCGGACCACGTCCTCGGCGCTGTAGGTGCGCTCGATGCCCTTCCAGCGGGGGTCGCTCGCCCACCGCTGCGCCAGCTCTTCCGCCGTCGTCCTTGCCTGCGCCATGGCGTTACTCCCGAAGTCGTGTGGGTCGATCGTGTGAACGGTGCGAAGCCTGCGTCACCGAGTGACGCGACTTCTGATGCGGCCCACCGGACCTCCGAGGTGGAACGGTAAGCAATGCGCCCGGCGAACCGGTCCGGGATCCCGAGGAGTACGACGTCAGGGCGTGAAATCGTGCTCGGTAACCCGGTTCGGAGCCGGTGTCCGGTGGGCCGCAGGAACAACACTGGCAGTGGCACTGAGTGCCATCAACCGGGGACGCATGCCAAGTTCTGCGAATCTTTCCGCGCACTTTGCCAAGGTTGCGAAGGCCTCCGGCGGCCGTATCGCGGCTAGGGTTGTCGACATGTTGACCACGGCGCGAGGGGTCCCGGCATGAGCAAGACCTACGCGGGCGCGCGGCTGCGCAGGCTGCGTGAGGAGCGCGGGCTGAGCCAGGCGGAGCTGGCCCGGATGCTGGCGATCTCGCCGAGCTATCTGAACCAGATGGAGCACGATTCGCGCCCGCTCACCGTGCCGGTGCTGCTGCGGCTCACCGAGGCGTTCGGGGTGGACCCGGGCTTCTTCTCGGAGCGCGACACGACCCGGGTGCTGGCGGATCTGCGCGAGGCGCTCGCCGACGAGGTCGGTGCGGCGCGGGTCTCGGCCGCCGAACTGTCCGAGCTGGCCTCCCGGCTGCCGGGCGTCGCCAACGTGCTGCTGGACCTGGGGCGGCGCAACCAGGCGCTGGCCGGACGGCTCGCGGAGGCCGCCGAGCTGCGGGGCGGCGGCGGGCCCGACCTGCCGCGCTCCCCGCACGAGGAGATCCGCGAGTTCTTCTACCGGCGGCAGAACTACCTCCACGAGGCGGACCTGGCGGCGGAGGAGCTGGCGGCGGAGATCGGGGTGCGCCCCGGTGAGGTCGTACGGGCACTGTCGGGGCGGCTCACCGAGCGGCACGGGATCAGGCTGGCCACCGCCGACGACCGGCGGGGGCGGGGCGGGGGCGGGGCGGTCCGCCGTACGGCAAGGCACGGCAGCGACGAAAGCGGCAGGGGCGCCGGCCGGCTGCACCACTTCGACCCGGACGCGCGGGTGCTGTACCTCTCCAGCCGGCTCCGCCCCGGGCAGCAGGCGTTCCGGATGGCCACTCAACTGGCGCTGCTCGAATACGGCCGCGAGATCTCGCAGTTGGCGTCCGAGGACTACGGCGAGGGGTCCGCGACCTGGCCGCTGGCGAGGATCGGGGTCGCCAACTACTTCGCGGGCGCGCTGATCCTCCCGTACCGCGCCTTCCATACGGCGGCGGAGGAGGTCCGGTACGACATCGAACGCCTCACCGACCACTTCGGGCTCGGTTACGAGACGGTCTGCCACCGGCTCTCCACGCTCCAGCGGCCCCGGCTGCGCGGGGTCCCGTTCTCCTTCGTCCGGGTCGACCGGGCCGGGAACATGTCGAAGCGGCAGTCCGCGACCGGGTTCCACTTCTCGCGCGCGGGCGGCACCTGCCCGCTGTGGAACGTGTACGAGGCGTTCGCCGCCCCGGGCCGCATCCACGTACAGATCGCGTCCATGCCCGACGGGCAGCGCTATCTGTGGACCGCGCGGGCCGTGACGCGCCACCGGGGCGGCTGGGGCGAGCCCGGCAAGACGTTCGCGATCGGGCTCGGCTGCGAGATACGGCACGCGGGGCGGCTCGTCTACTCCGACGGCCTCGACCTGGACAACGCCTCGGCGGCGACGCCGATCGGGATGGGGTGCCGGATCTGCGAGCGGCTGGACTGCCCGCAGCGCGCGGTGCCGCCGCTGGGGCAGCCGCTGGCCATCGACGAGAACAGCAGCACGTTCGTTCCGTACCCGGTGAAGGGGGCGCCCGAGTAGCCGGTGTGCGCCCCCTCACCGGGCCCGGTCAGGAGAAGCGCAGGGCGATCGTGTCGCCCACGCCGATCACCTTGTTACGGGTGGCCCCGGCGAACGCCGAACCGTCGACGGACACCTTCCAGGTCGCCGAGCCGGTGTTGGCCTTGCCGTTGATGGAGGTGATGGTGCCCGTCCCGGAGGCGGGGACCACAGAGGTGACGCAGCCCGCCGGGGTGGACGCGGTCGACGCGGCGGCCAGGACGGTGCCGAGGTCGGTCGTGGTGCCGGTGGGGGTGAAGGCGACGTTGCAGACCTTCAGGGTGCCGGTGCCGTCGTCCACGGTGAGCGCCAGCTTCGTCGCCGTACCGGAGGTGAAGCCGCTCGCCGCGACCCAGGTGGGCGCGCCGACCGTGACGGGGGTGGGCGGGGCGGCGGTGAAGCCGCCACCGGCGACGGCGCGCAGGGCGTCGGTGGAGGAGTAGGCGGACGGGGCGGTGTCCGAGGGCTGGTACTTGAAGCCGCCGGCCGGGTTGAACTGGTTGGCGATCAGGAAGTCGACCGGGGTCTTGCCCGCCGGGGTGAGGAAGTCGCCGGTCTGCGGGTTGATGCCGCAGGCGTTGAGGCCGGAGATCGCCCAGCCGTTGGAGCTGGTGTTGATGCCGTACATGGCGTTGAACGCACCGGAGGCGTTGACCAGCTTGCTCTTGAGGAACGCCTTGGCCTGGACGATGTCGGGGTCGGTGCTGGGGACGCCGGAGACGCAGAGCGCGGCCATCGAGGCGCCCGTCATGTCGATGTCGCCCGGCTTGGCCAGCTCGGTCGCGTTGCCCTCGGCCTTGCTGTAGGTCCAGCCGCCGTCGTTGTGCTGGTTGGCCCGGACGCGGGCGACGACCTTGTCGACGAGCGCCTGCGGGACACGCTGGGCGCCCGCCTGGGTTCTGGCGCCGCCCAGCGCGAGGGCGGCGAAGACCGTCCCGTTGTAGTTGGCGGACGGGCCGAAGTACCCGGCCTCGGCGTTCTGCCAGTAGCCGTAGATGTCGGCGATCAGGTTGCGCGATGCGGAGACCCGGGCGGGGTCGATCCCGGCGGCGTACGCGTTGAGCGTGCCGCGCTGGTAGTCGGTGACGACGGGCGTTGCGGAGGGCCAGCCGGGGGTGGAGAGCAGATTGCGGTAGACGGTACGGGCGTTCTTCGTCGCGTCACCGCCGGGCGTCACGTCCACGGCGGCCGTTCCGGCGGCGGCGAACGCACTGAAGGCCCACTCGTTGGAGAGCCCGGAGCCCGCGTACGAACCGTCGGCGGCCTGAAGGGACTTGAGGTACGCCACGCCGTTGGTCTTCGAGGTGGCTATCTGGGCGGGGGTGGAGGTCGCGGCCGCCGGAAGCGCGGTGAGGACGAAGGCCCCCAGGGCGGCGGGCACCACGACGGCGAGGCGGCGAGACGTACGAGAGGTGACAGAACGGGGCATGTGCCTGCTCCTGGAATGAGGGGCGCACGGCACCGCACGCCCCCGGGTACACCGAGAGGGCAGAGGTGGGTGGCCGGCGCCCGAACGCGTGGGTACGGCTTGGCTGGTACAGCTGCCAGCAGGGCATTCGGGCTCGGGAGCGGCCCCCTGCCGTCCCACACCGCTGCGCGTCAGCCCCGGATTCGCACCGGGTTCCCCCTCGTGGCAGGCCAGGACGCTACCGGAGGCGGCAGGGGCGCGCCAGGGACGGCAGGGGGCGTGCGGGGGGGGCGCGAAGGGAAGGAGACACGGCCCACCTTGACGGTCGCTTCGAGAGCGTGTTCCAATCCGCCTGATAAGCACTCAGCCCTCAGGGGAAGCCGGTCGAAATCCGGCGCTGACCCGCAACCGTAGGCCCGCCACCGCGCGGGCGAGCCGGAATGCCTGGGGCACGGAATTTCAGCGAGAAACGCCGTCGCGGACTACGGCGTGGTTCGAACAGCTCCCTGCGGGCGGCCCCTTCACGGCCGTGTCTCCGGGGAGCCGTCTGCCACGCATGGCCCGCCCGGACGACACGAGGGGCCGTGGTGGGGACCGCACAGCAACATGACCGGCGCACAGCCGGGAAGAGACTCCTCTCGCTGTTCTCGGCGGCAGCGGTGACCTTCGCCGCGAGCGTGGCCTTCGTCACCGGCGCGGCTCCGGCGGCCGCCGACCCGATCGAACAGTGCACGCCCACCGTGGGCGCCATCGTGGCGGTGGACTTCGGCCCGTTCGGCGGCGGCGTGGTGCGCGGCTGCGACACCACCCCGACCACCGGGTACGAGCTCCTGCGCGACGGCGGGTTCACCACCGAGGGCACCCAGCACGACGGGCCCGGCTTCATCTGCCGCATCGGCAACGGTTCCTTCAACTCCGGTACGCGGTACCCGACTCCGGCCGCCGAGGACTGCGTACTCACCCCGCAGGCCACCGCGTACTGGTCGTACTGGATCGCCTCGCCCGGCCAGGCGAGCTGGTCCTACAGCCCGCTCGGCGCGATGGACCGCAAGCCCAAGGCGGGCGACGTGGACGCCTGGGTGTTCGGCGGAACGGACGTCGGCGGCACCACCGGGCGGCCCACCTTCACCCCGGACGATGTCCGCGCGGGTGGCGGCACCACGCCCACCCCGTCGGAGACCCCGACGGACGGCCCGGGCGCGCCGGTCGGGAAGATCGACGTACCGGCCGCCGCCCGCTGGGTGAACCAGCAGCTGCACGACGGCAGCCATGTGGTGGACGAGGGCGCCGACACCCCGAACTACTTCCTCACCACCGAGGCCGCCTACGCACTCGCCGCCGCCGGGGGCAGGAGCCCCGCGCTGGACAAGGTGGTGGCCCGCCTCGCCTCCGGCGCCACGGAGTACGCCTATGCTGCGGGCCCGAAGGAAGCGCCCGACGCCACCGCAGCGGCCCGGCTGACGCTGGTCGCGGCGATCACGGAGGGCGACCCGCGGAACTTCGGCGGGCACGACCTGCTCGGCGACCTGGAGAAGAACGTCTGCCAGGCGGGCCCCGGCCCGGGGTGCACGGCCAAGGGCGACTTCCAGGGTGCATCGTACGGCGACGGGCAGGCCTTGGCCGTACTGGCGCTGCTGCGCGGCGGGGTCGTACCGCCGACCGAGACCGTGACCCGGCTGACCCAACTGGTCTGCGAGGACGGCTCGGTGACGAGCATCCTCATCGGCCCCGGTGAGTTCTGCGACGGCGACCCGATGACCACCGGCCTGGTCGCGCTGGTGCTGGACGAGGCGGGCGGCCACGACTCCACCGTCGCCAAGTCCGTCGCGTACCTGAAGAAGGCGCAGCTGAGGAGCGGCGCGTTCCCCGCGTACAACGGGTCCACCACCGGCTCCGTCCCGGCCACCGCCTACGCGGCGCAGGCCCTGCGCGCGCTCGGTGAGGTCCGTGCCGCCGATGCGGCGATCTGGTGGCTGTCGCGGGAGCAACTCGCCGACGGCGGCTTCGGGTTCGACGAGGGGGCCGAGGACCCCGCGCTCTACGCGACGGCCCCTGCCGTGCTGGCGGGCAGCGGCACCAGCCTGGTCACCCTGACCACGAAGGTGCCCGAGCCCACGGACCCGCCGACCACTCCCCCGACCGTTCCGCCCACGACGCCTCCGTCCGGTGGCGGCCCGGACCTCAAGAAGGGCGTCGCCTACCTCACCAGCCCCGCCAACCTCCACCAGGGCCGCTACTACACAGCGGGCGGGCCCACCGGGCGCGCCGACTTCGGCCTCACCGTCGACGGCGCCTTCGCCCTAGCCGCGACCGGCCACGACAACGACGCGCTGCGCACGGTCGTGGACTTCCTGGACCAGGGCGGCAAGGACGGCGAAGCCCGTACGGTGCACGACTGGACCAACGTCGGCTCCGCGCACGCGATGGGCGGCTCCATGGGCAAGGCGGCGCTGCTCGCCCAGGTCGTCGAACGCGACCCGCGCGACTTCGGCGGCAAGGACCTGATCGCCGGTCTGGCCGACGCGGTCTGCACGGCCAAGAGCGAGGCGCCGGACCGCAGTTGCGCCGACAAGGGCGCCTACACCTACGCCATGTCCGTCTTCGGCCAGTCCCTCGGCGTCATCGCCCAGGTGCGGGCGGGCGAGACGAAGGCGGCCGAGGCCCCGATCGGCTATCTGGCCGGGCTCCAGCGCCCCTCCTCGGGCGCCTGGCCCAGTCTGGTCCCGCCGACGGGTGACGCGGACGTCGACTCCACCGCGATGGCGGCGATGGCCCTGGACCTGGTCCCCGGCGACACCCACGCGGCGGCCGTGGACAAGGCGCTGGCCTGGATCGCCTCGAAGCAGCTGAAGGACGGCGGCTTCCCGGGGGCGGCGGGCAACTCGGTGAACTCGGCGGCACTCGCCGTGCAAGGCCTGTCCCTGGACGCCGACAAGTACGGCAAGCAGATCACGAAGGCGCTCAAGTTCCTTGCCTCGCAGCAGAATACGGACGGCGGCTTCAACGTGGCCAAGGAGGGGCAGCGCGGCTCGGACCTGCGCGCCTCGACGCAGGCGGTGGGCGGTTCGACCGGCATCTCGTTCGGTGTGCTGACCCGTTCCCTGGTCGGTACGACGCCGAACCCGGTGCCGTCCTCCTCCACCGCCCCGGAGATCGTCACGCCGGGGGACAGCGCGGGCTCCGCCGGTGGACCGGGTGTCGTGAACGCGGGCGGTCCGGGCAGCGGCGGTGGCGGTCTCGCCTCGACCGGTGGGCAGGCGCTGGGCCTCGCCGCGGCGGCCGCCGTGCTGGTCCTGGCGGGCTGGGGCGCGGTCGTGGCCGCGCGCAAGCGGCGTACGACCGCGGGGAGTGACCTGTGAGGTCCCGCATACGCCGGGCCGTCGGCCATGCCGTGGCCGCAGGCCGCTTCCGGCGGGCCGTCGGCCACGCCTTTGCCGTGCTCGGCCTCACCGGTGCGGCCCTCCTCGCGCCCGCCTCCCCGGCAGCGGCGGCCCCGCAGCCGATCGGCCGGTGCACGACCTCCTCGGGCGTCGTCCTGGCCGTCGACTTCAGCCACTGGGGCGGTCCCGTCTACCGCTCGTGCGGTACGACGCCGACCACGGGCTACGAGCTGCTCAACCAGGGCGGCTGGCAGACCACCGGCACCGGCCACGACGGGCCGGCGTTCATCTGCCGGATCGGCTACAGCGGCCACCAGGGCGGCAAGCAGTACCCGACGCCCCAGCAGGAGGACTGCGTCCTCACCCCGCCCGCCTCCGCCTACTGGTCGTACTGGCACGCCGACCCCGGGGAGAACACCTGGGAGTACAGCCAGCTCGGGGCCATGAGCTACAAGCCCCAGCCGGGCAGCGTGGACCTGTGGATCTTCGGCGGGACGAACATCGAGGGCACGAAGGGCCGCCCGACGCTCACACCGAACCAGCTGCGCGCCCACAACTCCCGTCCCACGGGCGGCGATCCGGCACCGCAGCCGAAGCCGAAGCCCGATCCCGTACGGACGACTCCGCAGCAGCCGAACGGGGGCGGCCAGGCACCACCGCCTCCCGCCGCGGCCCCGTCGGAGACCGTGACGGCGTCCTCTTCGCCGTCTCCCACCGCAAGCGCTTCCCCGTCCGCGTCCGCCTCTCCGTCCCCCTCCCCCAGCGCCTCCTCCGCCTCGCCGGGTGAGGTGGTGGCGGCACCGGAGGGCACGGCGAAGGTGGTGGACGCGGCACCGGCGCCGGACGCCGAGCACGACTCGGGCTCGGTGGTGCCCGTCGCGGCGACGGCCGGTCTCGTTGCGGCGATCGGTGGCGCGGCCGTGTACGCCGCGAAGCGCCGCCGCCGTGCGGAGTAGCGCCCGCGTGCCGCGTACCCCGGTGAAAGCCGGCCCGGCCGGGAGAGCGGGCACGCCGGTGTACGTCCCCGGGCCGGACACCGGCGGCAGGCGGCTCCCGCGCACCCTGCATCCGCTCGCCTGGTGGATCTGGGCGCTCGCTCTCGCCACCGCCGTGAGCAGGACCAACAACCCGCTGCTGCTCTTCCTGGTGCTGGCGGTGCTCGGTTACGTCATCACGATGCGCCGCACCGAGGCCCCCTGGGCGCGCGGCTTCAAGTACTACCTCTATCTGGCGCTGACGGTCGTCGCGATCAGGGTGGTCTTCCGGGCGGTCTTCGCCACCGGGATGCGGCCGACCGACCACCACCTCTTCTCACTCCCGCACATTCCGACGCCGGACTGGTATGCAGGCATCCAACTCGGGGGCCCCGTCTCCCTGGAGGCGCTGCTGTCGGCCGCCACGGACGGGCTGCGGCTCGCCTGCATGCTGTGCTGCATCGGCGCGGCGAACACCCTTGCCAACCCGAAGCGGGCACTGCGCGTACTGCCGGGCGCACTGTACGAACTCGGCGTCGCCGTAACGGTTTCCATCAGCGTGGCCCCACAACTGGTCCAGAGCGTCCAGCGGGTGGCCCGCGCCCGTCGTCTGCGGGCCGGCCGTAACAAGGGGCTCAAGGCTCTGCGGGGCATCGTCGTGCCCGTGCTGGAGGACGCGTTGGAGCGGTCGCTGCGGCTGGCCGCCGCGATGGATTCGCGCGGTTATGGGCGGGCCGGTTCGGCGACGCGTGGCTCGCGCCGTCTGACGGGGGCGTTGATGCTCCTGGGCATGTGCGGCCTCTGCGCAGGGGCGTACGGGCTCCTCGACCCGACCGCGCCGAAGCTGCTCGGGCTGCCCGCGCTGGCGGCCGGTTCGGTGCTCTGCCTGGCGGGGCTGCGGCTCGGCGGGCGCCGGGTCACGCGGACGACGTACCGGCCGGATCCATGGCGGTTCGCGGAGTGGGCGGTGGCCTGCTGCGGGGTGCTGTCGGCGGTGCTGTTGCTCGTCAACGTGGGTTACGACCCGGCCGAGTTGAACCCGTCCATCTACCCGCTCAGCTGGCCGACGCTGCCGCTCGTCCCTGCCGCCGCCATCCTGCTCGCCGGGGCGGCCGGGTTCCTGGCCCCGCCGCCGAGCAGGCCGCTCCCGTACGTCTCCGCACCGCGCACCGAGGACACCGCATGATCACCTTCGACCAGGTCACCGTCGAGTACGACGGGGCCGCCGAGCCGGTCCTGCGGGAGGTGAACCTGGAGGTCGAGGAGGGCGAGCTCTGCCTCGTGGTGGGCCATACGGGCGTCGGCAAGTCGACACTGCTGGGCGCGGTCAACGGGCTCGTGCCGCACTTCACCGGCGGCACGCTGTACGGCACGGTCACCGTCGACGGCCGCTCCACCGCCGACCATCCGCCCCGCGAACTGGCCGATGTGGTGGGCGTGGTCGGCCAGGACCCGCTGGACGGTTTCGTCACGGACACGGTCGAGGAGGAACTCGCCTATGCGATGGAGCAGCTGGCGATCTCCCCGGCGGTGATGCGCAAGCGAGTGGAGGAGACCCTCGATCTGCTCGGGCTCGCCGATCTGCGCCACCGGGCGCTGTACGAGCTCTCCGGCGGGCAGCAGCAGCGGGTGGCCATCGGCTCCGTGCTCACCGCGCACCCCCGCGTCCTGGTGCTGGACGAGCCGACGTCCGCCCTGGACCCGACGGCGGCGGAGGAGGTCCTGGCGGCGGTGACCCGCCTGGTCCACGACCTGGGGGTGACGGTGCTGCTGGCCGAGCACCGCTTGGAGCGGGTGGTGCAGTACGCGGACCGGGTCATCCACCTCCCGGGCGACGGGCGCGTGGTCTCGGGCGCACCGGCCGACATCTTCACCACGTCATCGATCGCGCCGCCCATCGTGGAGCTGGGCCGCGCCGCGCACTGGTCGCCGCTCCCGCTCTCGGTCCGCGACGCCCGCCGGGCCGCCGCCCCGCTGCGCACCGCCCTGGCGGCCACCCCGCCCCCGCCGGTCCGCCCGGTGCCGGAGGAGCTGGGCCCGGCCCTGCTCACGGCGCGCGGGGTCACGGTGGCGTACCGGGGCGTGGCGGCGGTCCGCGAGGTGGACCTCGATCTGCGGGGCGGCGAGATCACCGCGCTGATGGGCCGCAACGGCTCCGGCAAGTCGTCGCTCCTGTGGGCGCTCCAGGGCTCGGGGCCGCGCAAGTCCGGTACGGTACGCGTCGATCGGGGGCCCGGGGAGGGCGCCCGCACCCCGGCGAAGGGCAGCGACCCCAAGAGCCTCTCCGCCGCCGAGGCGAGAGCGCTCGTCGGTCTCGTCCCGCAGACCCCGACCGACCTCCTCTACCTGGAGAGCGTCAAGCAGGAACTGGACCAGGCGGACACCGAGTCGGCGGTACGTGAGGGCCATGGCCTCTCCGCCCGCACGATCCTGGACCGGCTGGCGCCCGGCATCGACGGCGCCACGCACCCGCGCGACCTCTCCGAGGGCCAGAAGCTGGCGCTGGTCCTCGCCATCCAGCTGACGGCGGCGCCCCGGGTGCTGCTGCTGGACGAACCCACCCGGGGACTGGACTACCGGGCGAAGACCCAGCTCATCGCGATGGTCGACGAACTGGCCGCCGAGGGAAGGTCGGTGGTGATCTCGACCCATGACGTCGAGTTCGCGGCCCGTGCGGCGGACCGGGTGGTCGTGATGGCCGAGGGGGACATCGTCGCGGACGGCCCGACCACGGAAGTGATCGTCGCCTCCCCCGTCTTCGCCCCGCAGGTGGCGAAGATCCTTGCGCCGCTCCCGTACCTGACGGTAGATCAGGTGATCGGCTCCCTCCCGGCCGAGGAGGCGGGAGCGTGAAAGAACTCCCCGGACTCGACGGGCGCTCGGCCGGCGCCATCCGCATCGGCCCACGCGCCGGAATCGTCATCGCCCTGGCCGCCTTCCTCGGCCTGGTCGCCTTCTTCTGGCCGTTCCTCGTCGCACCGGGCCGCCTGGGGGCCAACTACGCCCCGCCGCTGATCTTCGGCGTCCTGCTGGTCCTCGTCCTGTGCGTGGTGATCTCCGAGATCGCCGAGGGCGGCATCAACTCCAAGGCCCTGGCGATGCTCGGGGTGCTCTCCGCCGTCAACGCGGCGCTGCGGCCGCTGGGTGCGGGCACGGCGGGGATCGAGACGGTGTTCTTCGTGCTGGTCCTGGCGGGCCGCGTCTACGGTCCCGGCTTCGGCTTCACGCTGGGCTGCACCTCGCTCTTCGCGTCCGCGCTGATCACCGGCGGGGTCGGCCCGTGGATGCCGTACCAGATGTTCGGCTGCGCGTTCGTCGGCATGCTCGCGGGCCTGCTGCCCCGCGCCACGGGCCGCCGCGAGGTGGTGATGCTCGCGGTCTACGGTTCGCTCTCCGGCTATCTCTTCGGCTTCCTGCTGAACCTGTCCTTCTGGCCGTTCTCGGTGGACCCGAACAGCTCCATCGCCTATCTGCCGGGGCTCCCCTTCACCGAGCAGTGGCAGCGGTACCTCGCCTTCGACCTGGCGACGTCGCTCGGCTGGGACACCGGACGGGCTGTCACGAACTTCATCTGCATCATGCTGGCCGGCCCCGCCGTACTCACCACGTTCCGCCGGGCGGCCCGGAAGGCACGTTTCCGGGCTCCGGTGCGGTTCGTGGGCCCGAAGTCCGGGGAACGCCCGGCCGTTCCGCCGTCGGCACGCCTGACCAGTGACGATGAACGTACAATATGACCGCTACTTTTCCGTCCGACCCCGAAACGGTTGCAGCGCAACTTGAGATGCGATAAGCCGACAATAGCCGCGAGCCGCGAGCCGCGAGCCGCGAGCCGCGAGCCGCGAGCCGCGAGCCGCGAGCCGCGAGCCGCGAGCCGCGAGCCGCGAGCCGCGAGCCGCGAGCCGCGTATGGGCGGTGTGCCCGTAGCCTTTCGGGGTGGCCATGCACGCTAGCCAGCCTCTCCGCGTCCCCGTCGGGACCGACGCCGGGCGGTGGAGCACCCTTCGCGGTGAGAAGACCCTGGTCGTAGCGGCCCGTACGGTGACCTCGACCGTCCGGGTCCTCGAATGCCTGCCCGCCCTCCTCCGCGGGGACGGCCGGGTCACCGTCGTGTTCGCCCATGACCCCACCTCCGCCTTCAACGACGGCGTGCTGGACCTGCTGCACGACGCGGGCTGCCGGGTCATCCCCTGGGAGCAGATGGGCCACGCCGAGCCCGATCTGATCCTCACCGCCAGCGAGAACATCGACGTACCGGACGGCCACTGCCCCGTACTCGTGCTGCCCCACGGCATCGGCTTCCAGAAGCAGGTGCCGGACTCCCGCGCCCCCGGCGTCCGGCTGTCGGGGGTCGTGCCGGACAGCCTGCTGGAGTCCGGCCGGGCCTGGCTGGCCATCTCGCACCCGGGACAGGAGGATCAGCTGCTCTCCTCGCACCCCAAGGCGGCCGGGCGCACGCTGCTGGTGGGCGACCCGTGCTACGACGAACTGCTGGGCAGTGCGGACCGGGCGGGCTCCTACCGCCGCGCGCTCGGCGTGCCCGACGGGCACCGGCTGGTGGTGCTCAGCTCCACCTGGGGGCCGACGTCGCTGTTCGGGCAGTACCCAGGGCTTGCGGCCCGTGTGCTCGCCGCGCTGCCGTACGACGAGTTCCGGGTGGCGGCGATCGTGCATCCCAATGTCTGGTCGGCGCACGGTTCCTGGCAGATCCGCAATCTCCTGGCGCCCGCCCTGGACGCGGGGCTGATGCTCGTTCCCCATATCCACGCGTGGCGATCGGCGCTGGTCGCGGCGGACGTGGTCGTGGGCGACCACGGGTCGGTGACCCTGTACGGTGCGGCGCTCGGCAAGCCGGTTCTGCTGGGGGCCTACGGGAGCGAGGCCGTCCCCGGTACGGCGGTGGCCGCGCTAGGCCGGGTAGCTCCCCGCCTCGACCCGCACGGTGACGTACGGGAGCAGATCTCGTCGGCCCTCGCGACGCAGCGGCCGGAGCACTTCACCACCGTCGCCGAGGGTGCCTTCGACCAGCCGGGCCGGGCGCTCCCCCGACTGCGTACGGCGCTGTACGACCTGCTCGGCCTGGCCGAACCGGCACCCGCTCCCCCGCAGGAGCGGTTTCTGACCGAGCCCGAGGAGACGGGCACACGGGTCACCTCCTGGCAGGTCATCACCACCGGTTCGACGGGCGGTGGTCCGGACGCCGTGACCGTACGCAGACGTCCTGCGGCGGTTCCGTGGGACGACGCCGACGAGGACCCGGCCACCGGGCGCTACCGCCATCTCGCCTGTGACGAGCGGGAGCCCGACCGGCGGGTGGTGGAGAACGCCTCGGTGCTGCTGTGCGGCGCCCCCGCGCCTTCCGCCGCTGCGGGGCTCGGGTGGATCGGCGAGACCCTGGACCGCCTTCCGGGCTGTCGGCTCGCGGCGACCTCGCTGGCAGGAGGCGGCTTTCTCGTGGGGCTGCGGAACGGCCGGATCGTGGAGGCATCCGTGACCGGGCCGCCGATGGACCCCGGGCTGCCGGCCGCGGCCGTCTACACACTGCTGCGCGCGGCAGCCCCGCTGGACGACGTGCTGATCGCCCTGCGGGTAGGGGCACGTGAGGAGGACGTGGCGCTTCGGCTCCGTACGTCGCCGTCGCCCGGCTCCGCACTCCGCTGAGGCGCCCCGCTCACCCCGCCGCGTCGCCTCCGGCAAGCCGCTGCCGCAGCTCCTGTACGCGCGGGCTGCCCCCGGCCTCGTAGACCTCCAGGGCACGTTCCAGGTGGGTGCGCACCTCCTGGGGGTCGCCCTGCGAGCGTGTCTGGATGTCGGCCAGCGCGACGAGCGCGTGGGCCTCGTAGTGGGTCGCCTCCTGGTCGCGGAGGGCCGCCGCCCCTTCCCGCAGGGCTCGAACCGCCTCGTCCGTCTCGCCGAGGTGGTCGTGGGCGATGCCGATGGCCACCCGGACACGGGCCGCCATCCGCAGGTCCTTGCGGGCGAGGAGCCGGTCGTGGGCTCCGCGCAGGGTGTCCAGGGCCTCGCGGGGGTCACCGGCCGCGTCCTGGGCGCAGCCGAGGAAGTAGGCCGCTATGGCGGCGCCCCGGCCCTCGTTCGCGGCGGTGTTGAGGTCCAGGGCGCTGCGGTAGGCCTCCATGGCCCGGACCGGGTCGTTGCGGTCCCAGTACCGTCCCGAGAACTCCTGCACGGAGGCGCGGACGACCAGGTCGCCGGAGACCTCGGCGCAGGCCTGGGCGGTGTCCAGCTCGCGCCGGGCGGCGTCGTACTCACCGAGGTCCATCAGCGGGCGCGACAGGAGACTGCGCAGCCTGGCCTCGGCCGCGGGCACCAGGGCCTCGGCCGCGGCGGCCGCCCCGAGTTCGAGCGATTCCCGCCAGTCGCCGAGGTGCCGGTGGTGGAGGAAGAGGACCGTGAACGCCTCCGCCAGCTGCCAGACCTCCGTCTGTAGCGCCTCCTCCCGCGCGGCGGCCCGCAGCACACCGAGGACGTTGCGGTGCTCGGCCTCCAGCCAGTCCACCGGCCGGGGCGCGCCCGGCGCGGCGAAGGGGTCGGGGACCGTGGCGAGCAGCTGGTCGAGGTCGGCGATCCGCAGCCGGTCCAGCCGGATCGCCCGGTCGGCGAGGGCGGTGAGGGCCAGGTAGTGCAGCGTCACCCGTCGCAGAAGGGCGGACCGCTCGGCCGGTCCCTCCTCCTCCGTCGCACGGTCGCCGGCGTGGAGCCGTACGAGGTCGTGGAAGCGGAAGCGGCCGTCCGGCGTCTCCTCCAGCAGGCTGGCACCGGTCAGCGCTTCCAGGGCTTCGGCGGTACGCCCCGGGTCCAGGCCCGCCGCCACCGCGGCGACTCCGGCGTCGAAGGTGGCTCCCGGGTGCCAGCCCATCAGGCGGTAGAGGCGGGCCGGTTCCGGGGGAAGTTCGCGGTAGACGAGGTCGAATGCGGCGGACACGGACCGATCCTTTCCGAGGGACATTCCTGCCAGTCGGCGCGGCTCCGCGGCCAGCTCCTCCGCGAGCGCCTCCAGGGTGAGGCGCGGCCGGGCCGCCAGCCGCCCGGCGACCACGTGCAGCGCCACCGGCAGCCCGTCGCAGAGCTGCACCAGGCGCTCGGCCGATGCCGGGTCGGCGGCGATCTTCTCCGCCCCGCACCGGTCGGCGAGCAGCTCCAGGGCGCTCTCCCGGTCCAGCGGCTCCACGGCCATCAACCGGGCGCCGTCCAGGGTGAGTTCTCCGAGCCCGCTGCCGCCGGCCACCACGAGGAAGCTGCCCTTCCCCTTCGGGATCAGCGCGGCGGCCTGGCCGGGCTGGGAGACGTTGTCCAGGAAGATCAGCAGCCGCCGGTCGGCGGAAAGGCTCCGCAGGAGCCGGACCCGGTCCGTGATCGAGGCCGGAATGTAGGCCTCGTCGACGCCGAGGGATCTCAGGCAGCACCGGACCGCCTCGGAGATATCGGCTCCCGCCGTCTCTCCCCGCAGGCTCGCGAAGTCCACGTAGATCTGTCCGCCCGGGAACCGCTCGCGCCCCTGTTCCGCCCAGCGGGTCACCAGCGCGGTCTTGCCCACGCCGGGCGGGCCGTGCAGCACGGCGAACCCGACACCGGCGCTGTGCTCTTCGGGCGTCAGCCAGCCGTCGAGGGCGGCGAGGCTCTCCCTCCGGTTGATGAACGGCACCATCAGTGGCGGGATCTCGTCGGGTGTGACCCGTACGCCGGTCGGGGGCGCCTGCTGGACGGTGTACGTGATGCCGCCGTGGATCGTGGCGGCCTGTACGACCGGGCCGTGGACGGTGCCGGAGAGGTCGTTCTGCGCGGCGATGTGCCTGGAGCCGTGGCCCGGGCCCGGGGTGCTCACGCGGTGCCCGGTTCCGGCCGGGGCGCTGCCGTACCCCCGCCGTTGAAGGTCAGGCCCGAGATGTCGTGCCCCTGGATCACCTGGCCGTAATAGGTGCCCCCGTTGGTGCTGTTGTTGACCGTGACGGTGGGGCCGGGGGCTTGGTGCGGGGCCAGTTCGTCCAGCAGGTCCCTCAGCTCCCCGGCGGCCTCCGGGTTGTCGCGCAGGGCCCTGCGGAGCCTGACCCGCCATGCGGCCGCGATGTCCTCGGCGCTCTCCTCGTCGCCGCTGCGGCGCGCCGCGACCAGCTCCTCGCGGGACTCCTCCAGCTCGGCGTCCACGGCCTCGCTGTCCTCGCCCCGTGCCAGGAACCGGGCCAGCCGCCCGCGCACCTGCGACCAGGCCTCGGTCGCCATCAGCCCCACGAACGTCGTCGCACCCGATGCCGCCAGTGCCGCCAACTCGGCTTCCATCGGCCCCCCTCTGTCTCACCTGTCACCGTACGGGCACGTAACCCGCCACTGGTGCAACCGTAGAGAGCGAACGGTCCCATCGGAAGCGGAATCGAGGGCGCGGCGCGGTGCAGTTCCAGCCATGTCGGCCGAGGCCGGGCCGCGTCACGGCGCGCGGTGCCGCACAGCGGTGTTGCGGCCGGGCAGGCCGGTCATGAGCGCCGCCGCCACCGCCAGATGCATCAGGGCGAGGGAGGTACGCGTCCCGGTGGTCATCCCGGATCCGGTCAGCGGAAGGAACGACAGCAGGAGGACGGCGCAGGCGGCCACGGTCCAGATGAGGCCCGGCCGCCGGGTGAACCGTTCGAGGGCCGCCAGCAGCGCCCGGCCGAGCAGCGAGATCAGCAGGGCGAGCGCCGCGACCGGTGACAGGCCTATTCCAGGGTCTCCCCCGCCTCCGGGTCGGTGCTCCGCAGCCGGTGGCCGAGGAGCGGTTCGGTGACGAGCCAGATGAGCCCGGGGGCCAGGACGGCGACGAGGACCGTGGCGTCGCGGCGGCGCCGGTAGGGGGCTGTCATCGGTCGGCCTCCTCGGCGTGGACGAGCGCCCCGTTGAGGAAGACGTCCGCCAACTGCTGGGCGGTGAGGCGGGATTCGTCGTCGGGGCGCGGGCGGGTGAACAGCAGCCCGATGAAGAGGGCGGCGATCCGGTCGGCCGGGAGGCGCAGGCTCGCCTTGTCGGGTTCCAGCAGGTCGGCGACCGCGCTGCGGATGGCCGCCATCGACTCCTCGCGCCCCATGCCCCGGCGCTGTTCATCCGTCGGGGTGTCGCGGCGGCGGTGGCCGGAGGCGTGCAGCGATCCGGCGATGGCGCCCATCCGGTCCAGGTGGGCTTCCAGGGCATCGGCGGCCTCGGCCAGCCGGTCCGGCAGCGGGAGGTCGGAGGGGATCGACATCAGTTCGCGTACGGCGTGGTCGTGGCGCATCGCTTCGGCCGTGCAGGCGTCCAGCAGCTCCTCCTTGCCGGTGAAGACGCGGAAGATCGTCGCCTCGCCGATCCCGGCGGCGCGCGCGATCTTGCTGGTGGTGACGGCGGCGCCGTACTCGGCGATCAGCGGAATCGCCGCCTTCACGATCATTTCCCTGCGCTGCTCGGGGTTCATCCCCGCGGCACGACGGCGGGTCACCGGTTTCTCTGTCATACCGCCGGACTTTACGGAGTGAGCACTCACTCCATCGACGGGCCCGCCCTTCCCGGGCCCCCTTCCGACCGCTCCGATGTCCGACGCAACCGCGAACCGGCCGGACGCGTGATGATGGGGGAAGAGGCAACGACACGGCAGCGCTCCGCCGGGACGGCCGGCCGGTGCCCCGGAAAGGGCGGTCGCCATGTCCACAGCCCGGTCGAACGCATCAGCCCGATCGAGGACACCGGCCGCCGCGCTGCTCACCGCGCTCCTCCTTGTCCTTTTCGCCGCCGGGTGCACGGGCGGGGACGGTTCGGGGTCCGAGAGCCGGAGCAGCAGCCCGCCGGGGACGGACGCGAAAGTGCTCGCGGTGAAGATCGACAATGTGGCACCGGCCCGGCCGCAGACCGGGCTGGAGCGGGCCGACATCGTCTATGTGGAGCAGGTGGAGGCCGGGCTGAGCCGTCTCCTCGCGGTCTACTCCTCCGACGTTCCGCCGGTCATCGGCCCGGTCCGCAGCGCCCGGGAGACCGATCTGGAGCTGCTGCGCCAGTTCGACCGGCCGGTGCTCGCCTTCTCGGGCGCCCAGAGCAGGCTCCTGCCCGCCATCGACCGGGCGCCCCTGGACGCCGTACCGCCGCCGGCCGCGCCCCGGGCGTACTTCCGGGGTGCCGAGCGGCCTGCCCCGCACAATCTCTATCTGCGGCCGGAGAGGATCCCGTACAGCGCTTCCGGGACCGATGCTGTCGAGACGCTGGGGCTGAGGTTCGGCCCCGCGCCGACGGGCGGAAGGGCCGAGGAGAGCCGTACGGTCCGCTTCCCGTCCGCGCGCACCACCTTCACCTGGTCCGCCGAGCGCGAGCGGTGGCTGGTCTCCATGGACGGCTCCCCCGCCCGTACGAGCGAGGGCGGGCCGCTCGGGGCCGCCACGGTGATCGTGCAGGACGTGACCGTACGCCCGTCGGCCTTCGGTGACCGGTCCGGGAACAACACCCCGTTCACGGAGACCGTGGGCTCGGGCACCGCCCAGGTTCTGCGCGACGGCAAGGCGTACGAGGCCCGGTGGGCGCGGACCTCGGCGGACGCGGACACGCGGTTCACCACGCCGGACGGCGAGCGGATCGATCTGGCCGAGGGGCCTCTCTGGATCGTGTACGCGGCCCGCTGAGGCCCCTGGGTGCGGCCCGGGCCACCCGTGCACGCGGATATGCGGGGCCGGTCCTTCTCGGGGAGGTCGACCTGGAGGATCCTTCACCAGAGAGGGTCGGTGTACCCCCGAATCCTGCCGTGCATTTCAGGAGGTGGCCGCGCCGCTCTGCCAGCGGCAGAACACCGGCCGGACCGGACTCGACGATCACTACAGTCCCGTCCCATGACGACGATCACGACGCGTACGGTCGCGTATCCGGCCGACGGTTTGACGATGGCCGGGCACCTCGCGCTCCCGGCCGGGGCCGGCCGTCGGCCCGCTGTGCTGCTCGGACCGGAAGGCGTGGGGCTCAGCGACGTCGAACGCCGCCGGGCCGACGCTCTCGCCGAGCTGGGCTATGTGGCGCTGGCCTTCGACCTTCACGGCGGGCGCTATCTGGGCGACCCCGAGGAGATGCTGGCCCGTTGCCTGCCGCTGCTCGCCGACCCCGACCGGATGCGGGGCATCGGCCATGCGGCACTCGATGTGTTGCGCACCGAACCACGGACCGACCCCGACCGGATCGCCGCCGTCGGCTACGGCACCGGGGGTGCCGTCGGGCTGGAGCTCGGCCGCGACGGCGTCAGCCTGCGCGCGATCGGGACGGTCAACGCGACCACCACGGGCCGGCCGGGCGAGGCGGCGCGCATCCGCTGCCCGGTGTGGGCCGGGGTCGGTTCGGAAGACCCGATCATGCCGCCCGCGCGACGGAACGCGTTCACCGCCGAGATGCAGGCCGCGGGCGTCGACTGGCGCCTCACGGTCTACGGCGGCGCCTTGCACGCCTTCCACCACCCGCCGGTCGACCACCCCGTGGTCCCCGGCGTCGGCCACCACCCGCAGCACGCGCAGCGAGCCTGGCGCGATGTCCTCGACCTGCTCGCCGAGTGCCTGCCGGTGACGGAGGACCTGGGGCATGACCCGGGTGAGCAGGCCGGCGCCGGGCGCTGACAGTCCGCTCCCCTCCTGGGTGCGGCCCGGGCCACCGGCTGTGGCCCGGGCCGCGTATCGGCGAACGGCTACTGCCAGACCTTGATGTAGTCGACGCTCAGCTTCTGCGGGAAGCGGGTGGTGGTGTCCGGCGGGCCGGGCCAGTCGCCGCCGACCGCGTTGTTCAGGATCAGGAAGAAGTCGTGGTCGAACACCCACGGTCCGCGGGTGCGCTCCAGCTCCTCCCTGTCGACCCGGAACGACACCTGGCCGTCGACCCGGAAGGTCATGCCCGTGCTGTTCCAGTCCACGGCGAAGGTGTGGAAGTCGTCGGCGTAGTCCGCGCCCCCGGGCAGGGTGTGGGGGCCTCCGTAGCCCGCCGCGCCGTTGTAGGCGGGGGCGTGCAGGGTGGAGTAGGCGGTCTTCGGCTCCTTGCCGACGTGCTCCATGATGTCGATCTCACCGGTGTAGGGCCACGGGCGCCCCTTGTCGAAGTAGTCCGCGCCCAGCATCCAGAAGGCGGGCCAGAGCCCCTGCGTGCCGGAGACCTTGATGCGCGCCTCGACCCGGCCGTAGGTGAACTGGAACTTGCCGTAGGTGTTGAGCCGCGCCGAGGTGTACTGGCAGGTGGTGCTCCCGCTCAGCGGATCGGGCGGGCAGGCCGAGCCCGGGGTGGGCTCGCGGCGGGCCTCCAGGACGAGGTTGCCGTTGCCGTCCTGGGCGGCGTTCTTGTTGTTCGTGTAGAACTCCAGCTCGTTGTTGGGGCCGGTTCCGGTCTCCGGGACCCACTTGGCGGGGTCGGGTGCGGCGCCGGCGGGGCCGTTGAACTCGTCGCTGAAGACCAGCCGGTCGTACGTGGGGTCGGCGGGCAGCGGCGGAGCGGGGATCGGTGCTCCGCCGGTGCCCCAGACCTGGAACTCCCAGAGCGAGTAGCCGTATTGGCCGCTGCGCTGGGTGGCGTACAGACGTACGTGCCGGCCGGTGCCGGTGACGTTCAGGGTCTCCTTGAAACCGGTGCCGGTGGTGGTCTGGTGGATCGTCCGCCAGTCGGTTCCGTTGTCGGAGACCTCGATCCGGTAGGCGCGGGCGTAGGCCGGGTCCCACTGGAGGACCACCTTGTGGATCTCGGCGCGGGCGCCGAGGTCGACGGCGATCCAGCCGGGGTCGGTCCAGCCGCCCTCGGGACTGGTGGCCCAGCGGCTCGCGGGGTCGCGGTCGAAGGCCTTGTCGGGGCCGCACTCCCAGCAGGTGCCGTCATGCTGGGAGGTGGAGGCGGAGCCGGGCTTGCCGTACGAGAGGAGGACGTCGCCGCCGGGTTCGTTGCCGCCGGTGGTCGTGTAGACCTGGAACTCGTGGAGGGAGTAGCCCCAGGGGGTGGCGCGCTCGGTGCCGAGCAGCCGGATGTAGCGGCCGGTCCCCGAGACGGTGAGGGTCTCGACGCCGCCGGTGCCGGTGGTGGTGGAGTGGATCGTCGTCCACTGCTGCCCGTCGGCGGAGAGCTGGATCCGGTAGCCCTTGGCGTACGCGGCCTCCCAGTTGAGCACGACCTGGCCGACCGCTGTGCTCGTACCGAGGTCGATACGGATCCACTGGTCGTCGCTGAACGCGCTGGACCAGCGGGTGCCGGGGTCGCCGTCCACGGCGTTGGCGGCGGTGAAGGGGCCTTCGGTGCTGGAGGCGGTGGCCGGCTTTCCCTGGGAGACGAGGACGGCCGCGGCGGCGGCCCGTTCCGGGGCGAGCGCCACCGAGAGGGTGAACAGGAGGGCCACCGCGGCCATGACAGCCAGGGCGCCTCGAAGCCGTGGTGTTCCACGGGCATTCATGTGAACTCCTTGCTCTGTAGCGGGTTCGGTCCGAGAGAGCGCTCCCCCCGCTGTGGGGAGCGTGGCGGGAGCGGCACCAACCGTCAAGGGGTCGCGGGGCAGTTGGCGCGACCGCCACCAGCGCCCCGCCCGACTTGTCATGTCAGATCTCCACCAACTGCCCTTGTGCTTTCAGGAGATGAAACATCGAACGCACTCGGGGGCCGATCCCAGCGATCCTGTGCACAACTCTTGACGCGGCCGAAACGCGGGAGAATCATTCGGCTACCGAGAGAGCGCTCTCTCCCTTCGGTGGGAGCTTGCGCCCACCCCCCGCCTCCGCCCCCGCACGTATGACACCTCAGGAGATCAGGCATGTCTGTTGCCCTCGTCAGACCCTCGCGGCCCCCGGTGGCCGCACTCCACCGATGGCGCGCGATCGGCTTCGCGCTGGTGACCGCCCTGGTCGCGGCCCTGCTCGGGGTGGCCCAGGCCGCCCCGGCACAGGCCGCGCCCGTCCTGCTCTCCCAGGGCAGCCCGACGACCGCCTCCAGCACCGAGGGCCCCTTCACCGCCGCCAACGCCGTGGACGGCGACCCCGGCACCCGCTGGTCCAGCGCGTTCTCCGACCCGCAGTGGATACGGATCGACCTCGGCTCCCCGGCCGCCCTCAGCCGGGTGGAGCTCGCCTGGGAGGCCGCGTACGCGAAGAGCTACCGCATCGAAGTCTCCACCAACGGCACCACCTGGACGAACGCGTACAGCACCACGGCGGGCCAGGGCGGCAACGAGACGCTCACCGTCTCGGGCGAGGCCCGCTACGTACGCCTGACCGGAACCCAGCGCGCCACCGGATACGGCTACTCCCTCTGGGAGTTCAAGGTCTTCGGTACGCGGGACGGGGGCGGCGGCCCGCAGATTCCCGGCGGCGGTGACCTCGGCCCGAACGTCCATGTCTTCGACCCCTCGACGCCGAACATCCAGGGCAAGGTCGACGAGATCTTCCGGCAGCAGGAGTCCGCGCAGTTCGGCAACGGCCGGCACGCGCTGCTCTTCAAGCCCGGTACGTACAACAACATCAACGCGCAGATCGGGTTCTACACCCAGATCGCCGGTCTCGGCCTCAACCCCAACGCCACCACGTTCAACGGTGATGTGACCGTGGACGCGGGCTGGTTCAACGGGAACGCCACCCAGAACTTCTGGCGTTCGGCGGAGAACCTCACCCTCAACCCGGTCAACGGCACCAACCGCTGGGCCGTCTCCCAGGCCGCGCCCTTCCGCCGGATGCACGTCAAGGGCGGACTCAACCTGGCGCCCGACGGATACGGCTGGGCCAGCGGCGGCTACATCGCGGACAGCAAGATCGACGGCACCGTGGGCCCGTACTCCCAGCAGCAGTGGTACACCCGCGACAGCTCGGTCGGCGGCTGGACCAACGCCGTCTGGAACATGACCTTCTCCGGTGTCCAGGGCGCGCCCGCGACGAGCTACCCGAACCCGCCGTACACCACGCTGGACACCACACCGGTCTCGCGCGAGAAGCCGTTCCTCTACCTCGACGGCAACGAGTACAAGGTGTTCGTCCCGGCGAAGCGCGTCAACGCGCGCGGCGTCTCCTGGGAGGGCGGGAACCAGCAGGGTGAGTCCATCCCGCTGAACCGCTTCTACGTCGTCAAGCAGGGCGCCACCGCGGCGACGATCAACGCGGCGCTCGCCCAGGGACTCAACCTGCTGTTCACGCCCGGTGTTTACCACATCGACCAGACCATCAACGTGAACCGCGCCAACACCGTCGTCCTCGGTCTCGGCCTCGCCACGATCATCCCGGACAACGGGGTGACCGCGATGAAGGTCGCCGATGTCGACGGGGTGAAGCTGGCCGGCTTCCTCATCGACGCCGGCCGGGTCAACTCGCCGACCCTCCTGGAGGTCGGCCCGCCCGGCTCCTCCGCCAACCACTCGGTCAACCCCACCACCCTCCAGGACGTGTTCATCCGCATCGGTGGCGCGGGTCCCGGCAAGGCGACCACCAGCCTGGTCGTCAACAGCAACCACACGATCATCGACCACACCTGGCTCTGGCGCGCCGACCACGGCGAGGGCTGGGGCTGGGAGACCAACCGCGCCGACTACGGCCTCCGCGTCAACGGCGCCGACGTCCTGGCCACCGGACTCTTCGTCGAACACTTCAACAAGTACGACGTGGAGTGGTTCGGCGAGCGCGGCCGGACGATCTTCTTCCAGAACGAGAAGGCGTACGACGCCCCCAACCAGGCGGCCATCCAGAACGGCAGCACCAAGGGGTACGCGGCCTACCGGGTCGACGACTCGGTGAACCAGCACGAGGGCTGGGGGCTGGGCAGCTACTGCTACTACAACGTCGACCCGACGATCATCCAGGAACACGGCTTCAAGGCACCGGTCAAGCCGGGCGTGAAGTTCCACAACCTGCTGGTCGTCTCGCTGGGCGGCAACGGGCAGTACCAGCACGTGATCAACAACATCGGCTCCCCGACCTCGGGAACGTCGACGATCCCTTCGACGGTCGTCAACTTCCCCTGATCCAGCCGGTGTACGGCCGGCGATCCGGTCCGGTGTCCGGCGGCCCGGACCGGCCCACCCAGCCATGACAGCGAGAGCCCTCCGGTGGACGGAACCGTCCACCGGAGGGCTCTAGCGCGGCACGTCACCGGCTCGCCGCCCGGCCACGTGTCGGCCGAGGCTACGGCTGCACCACGATCTTCCGCCCCACCCCCGCCTTGAACTGGTCGATCGCCTCCGGGTACTGCTCCAGCGGCAGCCGGTCGCTGATGAAGACGGCCGGGTCCAGCACCCCGCTCGCGAAGAGCGCGGCGGCCCGCTCGTAGCTGTGCAGGACCGCCATCGAACCGGTGATGGTGATCTCCCGGTTGTAGATCAGGTACGGCTCGATGACCGCGGTCGTGGCGTAGTCGGCCACCCCGAACTGGAGGAAGGTGCCGCCCTTGGCGACCCGGCCGAGGCCGTCCTGGATGGCCCCGGCGTTGCCGGTGGCGTCGATGACCACGTCCCAGCCGCCGGGCCGGTCGAACTCCTCGGCGCGGGAGGCGGCCCCCGTGCAGCCCAGGAGCGTCGCGGTCTGGAGGCGCTGGGGGTTGACGTCCAGGACCTCCACCGAGGCGGCGCCCGTGCGCTTGGCCAGCTCCAGCATCATCAGGCCCATCGTCCCGGAGCCGTAGATCAGCACCTCCGCGCCCAGGTTGCCGTTGAGGACGTCGTACCCGCGCACCGCGCAGGAGAGCGGTTCGATCAGGGCCGCGTCCCGTACGTCGATGTGCTCGGGCAGCTTGACGCAGTTGGCGACCGGGGCGACGGCGAACTCGGCCGCACCGCCGGGGACGGTGACGCCGATGGCGGCCCAGTTGTCGCAGAGGTTGCCCCGGCCCGAGCGGCAGTAGCGGCACTCGTGGCAGTGCAGCGAGGGGTCGACGGCCACCTTGTCGCCGACGGCCAGCTCGGTGACGTCGCTGCCGACGGCGACGATCTCTCCGGCGAACTCATGGCCGGGGACGATGGGCAGGGTGGGGGCGAACTCGCCCTGGAGGATGTGGAGATCGGTGCCGCAGAGACCGCAGGACGCCACCTTCACGACCACGTCCCGCCGGCCTGGCGTGGGGTCCTCGACCGTGGTCACGGACACCTTGCCGGGGGCCTCGACGATGGCTGCCCTCATTTGACTGCTCCCAAGGAAAGGCCCTGGACGAGTTTGTCCTGGGCGGCGTAGCCGGCGATGAGCACCGGCAGGGACACGACCACCGACGCCGCGCACAGCTGGGCGAGGAAGAGGCCCTGGCTGGTGACGAAGGTGGTCAGGTGGACGGGTGCGGTCCCGGCGACGACGCCGGTCAGCACCCGGGCGAACAACAGCTCGTTCCAGCTGAAGATGAAGCAGATCAGGGCCGTGGCGGCGATGCCGGGGGCGGCGACCGGGGCGACGACCCGGCCCAGCACGGTGGGCAGCTTCGCCCCGTCGACCTGGGCGGCCTCGATGATGGAGACGGGGACGTCGGCGAGGAAGGACTGCATCATCCACACCGCGATCGGCAGGTTCATCGAGGTGTAGAGCAGGACGAGCAGCCAGATGTTGTCCAGCAGCCCGGTGTTCCTGGCGAACAGGTAGATCGGCAGCAGCCCGGCGACCACCGGCAGCATCTTGGTGGAGAGGAAGAAGAACATCACGTCGGTCCACTTGCGCACCCGGCGGATGGAGAGCGCGTACGCGGCGGGCAGCGCCAGCAGGAGCACCAGGAGCGTCGAGAACAGCGACGCCGTGAGGGAGTTGACCAGCGGGGGCCAGGGGGTCGGTCCGCCGTCGCCGCCGAAGAAGGTCCGGTAGCCGTCGAAGGTCAGCGAGGCGGCCAGGGACGGCGGGTTGGTCGCCGCGTCGGCCTCCGAGTGGAAGGAGGTCAGCACCATCCACAGGGCGGGCAGGCAGAAGACGATGCCGACGGCCCAGGCGGCCAGGCCGACGAAAGTGGTGCGCCTGCGGGCGCCGGCCGTCGGTGCGGGGGCCTTCGCGGTGGCGCGGGTGCGGTTCGGTGCTGCGGTCGAGGCGCTCATGCGCGGCTCGCCTCCTCACGGAAGAGGGAGGAGACCACCCGGAGCGCGAAGGTCGCGATGATCACGGTGCCGATCACCACGACCACGCCCACGGCGGACGCCAGCCCGTACTCATGCGCCCGGTAGAAGGTCTCGTAGACGGTGTACGGGAGGTTGGCGGTGCCGAGGCCGCCCGCGGTGATGGTGAACACGGCGTCGAAGTTCTGCACGATGTACACCGAGCCCAGCAGGACGCCGAGTTCGAGGTAGCGGCGCAGATGGGGCAGGGTCAGGAAGCGGAACATCTGCCAGGGGCCCGCGCCGTCGAGGCGGGCGGCCTCCATCATCTCGGCGGGGCGGCTCTGGAGTCCGGCCAGCAGGATCAGCATCATGAACGGGGTCCACTGCCAGACGAGGGCCGCGGCGACCGCCATCAGCGGCATCTCGGAGGTCCACTCCGGCTGGGCGATCGACTCGATGCCGAACAGGTTCCCGAACCACGTCAACACACCGTTGAACAGGCCGTATTCGGGGTTGTAGAGGGCGTGTTTCCACAGCAGCGCCGCCGAGACCGGCACGATCAGGAATGGGGTGATGAGCAGGGTGCGGACGAAGCCCCGGCCGAAGAAGGTGCGGTCCAGGAGCAGGGCGAAGGCGAGGCCGAGGACGACGCTGGCGATCACCACGGTGGCGGTGAGCAGGACGGTGGTCAGGACCGATTCCCGCAGGGCGGGGTCGGTGAAGACGGAGCCGTAGTTGGCGAAGCCGGTGAAGTGGCGCTGGTCGGGCTTGAGCGAGTTCCAGTCGAAGAAGGAGATCACCAGCGTGGCCACGAAGGGCAGTTGGGTGACCACGATCAGGAAGACGAGTGCGGGCAGAAGCGGCGCGCGGGTCGCCCAGGCCTTCGCCCTGCTGCCCGTGGGGCGCTTGGAGGGCGGGCCGGGCCGGGGTGGGGTCGGCCGTACGGCGGTGGTGGTGGTCATCGGTACTCCTCCGCGACCTTCTCGGCCAGCTTCTGGGAGGTGGCGAGTGCGGCGTCCACCGACTGGCGGCCCGCGATGGCGGCGCTGATCTCCTGCGCGACCTTGGTGCCCAGGTCGGTGAACTCCGGTACGCCGACGAACTGGATGCCCGCCGTGGGGCGCGGCTGGGTGCCGGGGTTGTTGGGGTCGGCCTCGGAGATGGCCTGCTCGGTGACGTCGGCGAACGCCCCGGCTTCCTTGCGGTAGTCGGGGTTGGCGTAGGTCGAAGCGCGTTTGCCCGCAGGGACGTTGGACCAGCCGCTCGTGGCGCCGACGAGCTCCTCGTACTCCTTGCTGGAGGCCCACGAGATGAACTTCCAGGCGTCATCCGCCTTCTTGGAGGCGTTCTGCATGCCCCAGGCCCAGGTGTAGAGCCAGCCGGAGCTCTTGGTCTGCTCCACGGGGGCCGGTACGTAGCCGATCTTGCCCTTGACCGGGGAGTTCTTGGCCTCCAGCGATCCGGCGCCGGCGGTGGCGTCGTACCACATGGCGGTCTTGCCCTGGGTCATGTTGTTGAGACACTCGGCGTAGCCGGACTGCGGGGCGCCGAGCTCTCCGTGCTTGCGTACCAGGTCGACGTAGAACTTGGTCGCCTTCTTGAACTCCGGTGAGGTGAGCTGGGGTTGCCAGTCCTCGGTGAACCAGGTGCCGCCCATGGTGTTGACGACGGTGGTGAGCGGGGCGATGACCTCGCCCCAGCCGGGCAGGCCGCGCAGGCAGATGCCCTTCATCCCGCGCTGCGACCCGTCGGTCCTGGCGGCGAGTTCGGCGACCTCCTTCCAGGTCGGCTTGGCGGGCATGGTGAGCCCTTCCTTCTCGAAGACGTCCTTGCGGTACATCAGGAAGGAGGACTCGCCGTAGAAGGGCTGGGCGTAGAGCTTGCCGTCCTTGTGGGTCAGCGATTCGCGCACCGGCGGGAGGATGTCCTGCTGGTCGAAGTCCGGGTCGGCGTCGACGTATTGGTCCAGCGGGCGCAGCCAGCCGTTCTCGGCGAAGAACGGCAGCTCGAAGTTGGAGATGGTGGCGATGTCGTACTGACCGGCCTGGTTGGAGTAGTCCTGGCTGATCTTGTCGCGGACGTCGTTCTCGGGCAGCACCGTGAAGTGGACGGTGATGCCGGTCTCCTTGGTGAAGTGCTCCTTGGTCAGCTTCTGCAACTCGACCATCTGCGGGTTGTTCACCATCAGCACGTTGAGGGCGTCGCCTCCCCCGAAGGAGGTCCCGCCGGCCCCGGCGCAGCCGGTGGCGAGGAGGGCGAGTGCCGCGGCGGTGGCGGCCGTGCGCGGCAGGCGGCGTGGGCCGTGTCGGCGGCGGGGGTGATGGCGCATGGGGACTCCTGATCAGTCGTAGCGGCTCGGTGATCGGGTCGTGCTGGTCGCGCCGGGGGGCGGCGCGGGGGCAGGGCGAACCGCGCCCCGACGGGGGGCGGGGCGCGGTGGTCCGGGGGTGGTGCGCCCGGTACGGGACCGGGGCGGCGGGTCAGACGCGGATGACCTGGGGGCCCATGAGGGAGTAGCGCTGGGCCTCCGCCGAGGAGAGCCCGGCGTCGGTGACGATCGCTTCGAAGTCGCCGACACCGGCGAAGCGGCAGAAGCTCACCGCGCCGAACTTGGAGTGGATCCCGGCGAAGACGCGGCGCCGGGAGCTGCGCATGGCCTGGGCCTTGACCTCGGCGACGGCCGGGTCGGGGGTGGTGAGGCCGTACTCGCGGGAGATGCCGTTGGCACCGACGTACGCCAGGTCGATGACGAAGCCGGCGAGCATCTTGGAGGCCCAGTGGTCGACGGTGGCCATCGTGGATCCGCGCACCCGGCCGCCGAGCAGCAGGACGGAGATCTTCTCGGCGTCCGCGAGGACGGTGGCGACGGCCAGGGACGCCGTGACGACGGTCAGCGGCCGGTCCCGGGGGAACGCCTCGGCGACGAGCTGGGGGGTGAAGCCCTCGTCGACGAAGACGGTCTCCGCGTCGCCGAGGAGGTCCGCGGCGGCGGCCGCGATCCGCGACTTCTGCGGGACGTTACGGGTGGTGCGGACCGCGAGCGTGGTCTCGAAGCCCGCCGACTCCACCGGGTAGGCGCCGCCGTGGGTGCGGCGGACGAGACCGTGCTCCTCCAGTACGTGCAGATCGCGGCGGACGGTCTCCTTGGCCACCTTGAACAGCGCCGCCAGGGCGTTCACCTCGACCGACCCGTCCCGCCGGGCGGTGTCGAGAATTCCTCTGCGGCGTTCGTCGGTGTCCACGACACACATCCCTGGCTCTTGCGGTGGCGCTGTTCAGGCGGTGGGCCGGTCCGTTCGGGCCCATGTGACGTTTTTACAAGCAGGGTCAGCCCCTCGACCAGGCTCTTCGCGAGATTCCCTCTGCCCGTTCATGCCCGCTTCCTCGGGCGAACCGCCGCTGGTCACACCCGTACCGGTGGGCTTTCCGGGCGCCACCGGCGCCCGCTATGCCGGTGTGCGCGCCCGGATCGTGCCCGATCCCGGGGAACGGTGCCCGTTCCCCGGCGATCTTCAGACGGCGGGCTCCTCCTCCAGGCCTTCGAGGCTGTCCATGAAGGAGCTGACCGAGAAGACGGCGCGGCCGGGGCCTGCGGGACCGTAGCCGGGCGGGGAGTTGAGCCCGAACTCCTCCAGCGTCGCGCGGTACGCCTGGAGGAGGCGGATGTGGTACTCCAGCGGCGCGCCCAGCGGGTTGGCCTTGCCGAGCGGGGTGGTGGGCTCGGGGCACCAGGTGGTGAAGCGCGGCACGACCCCGTTGGACATGAAGAACCGCAGCCCCTCGGTGGTCGAGTCGATGGCCTCGCTCACCTTGGTGAAGCCGAACGGCTCGGCCATCTCGATGCCCGCGACGAAGTTGGGGATGACGTTGCGCGGCCCGAACACCTCGGCGGAGTCCAGGATCCGGCGGTGCCACTCGTCGCGGCCGACGTACCGCTCCTTGCCCGGGCAGTGCAGCTGGAAAAGCCGGCGGTCCCACACCTCGAAGTTGGGGTGGTAGATCCGGATGCCGTAGTCGTGGAAGCGCTGCACGTCCTCGCGGGGCAGCGCCTGCGCCACCACCTTGCCGGTCCAGCGGCCGGGGAAGCGCTCCTCGATGGCCTTGGCGTAGTGCCCGTAGAAGTCGGCCTCGTCACGCCCGGCGACCTGGGAGGTGATCGATCCGCCGGTGAGGGTGTAGGCGCGGGAGACGCCCGCGGTGTCGTACCGGTCGATGATCTCCAGGGCCTCCAGCACCTCCTCGACCGGCTTGACTCCGGTGTACGGGCGGCCGGCCGCCTTGTGCTGGCGCCAGTTGTGGTTGATGTCGCAGAACTGGCACTCCTCCTTGGCGCCGAAATACTGGCAGACCCGGAAGACCGTCAGATAGATGAGGTAGCCCCACTGGATGGTCGGGGCGACCTCCATCACCGACTTGCCGTTGGACAGCTGGTGTCGGTAGTACTCCGGCATCGGCGGAAGCCCGACGTCCGCGATCCGCGCCCCGTCCAGGTAGAGGCCGAGCGACCCGTCCTCGCCGCCGCGCACGACGTACGGGGAGTCGGGGTTGACCCGCACGGACACGACGGTGCGGCGCAGTCCGTAGGGGCCGCCGGTGAGCACGACCTCCTCGGGCGGCCGGTTGAGCGCGGCGGCGCCGAGCTCGGGCAGGGTGCGGTGGTCGAAGGAGAAGATGAAGTACGACTTCGGCTTCACGTCACCGGTGGCTCCGCCGACCGATCCGCTGAGCGCGGACTCGTCGAAGGCCATGCCGCCGCGCAGCAGGTCCTCCTTGATGACGGCTTCCCGGGGCACCTCGGGGAAACGCCCCATCAGGTCCTCGACCAGTGCCGTACGACTGCTGCTCGGCATGTACGCGAACCTCCGTAGTCACCCCACCGCAACTGCGCGCGCACGGGTGGGCAGGTCTGTCCAGTCAGGCTGGCAAGCCTACGCCAACCCCTTCCGCCACCCGCACTGACCAGCGGAAAACGGATCCAGGGGGCCCTTGGGCCGCGCCCCTGGGACAATGCGGGTAGGACGAGAGCCGGGGCCCGACCCCTACGAGAGCCCTGGCCGAAAGCCCTGAGAGCCGACCGACCACCGGGGGCCGCACATGTCCGGCACACCGACCGCAGCAGCCGGGGCGCCGATCCGGGTCTTCCTGCTGGACGACCACGAAGTCGTACGCCGGGGGCTGCACGACCTGCTGGGGGCCGAGCCCGGTCTGGAGGTCGTCGGGGAGGCGTCCACCGCCGCCCAGGCGCTCGCCCGGGGGCCCGCGCTCCGGCCCGATGTCGCGGTACTCGATGTGCGGTTGCCCGACGGGGACGGCATCACGGTCTGCCGTGAGCTGCACTCCCGGATGCCGGGGCTGGCCTGTCTGATGCTGACGTCCTTCGACGACGAGGACGCCCTGCTGGACGCGATCATGGCCGGGGCGGCCGGGTACGTACTGAAGCAGATCAACGGGTCGGACCTCGTGTCGGCCGTACGGACGGTGGCGACGGGCCAGTCGATGCTGGACCCGGCGACCACGGCCCGGCTCATGCGCACCCTGCGCGCGCCGGAGCCCGCAGGTCCCGTGGAGGACGAGCGGCTGTCGGTCCTCTCCGAACGGGAGCGTTCCGTGCTGGACCTCATCGGCGAGGGGCTGACCAACCGGCAGATCGCCGAGCGGCTCTACCTCTCCGAGAAGACCGTCAAGAACCACATCTCCCGGCTGCTGGGGAAGCTCGGGGTGGAGCGCCGGGTCCAGGCGGCCGTCATCGCGACGGAGGTGCGGGAGCACGGGCAGCAGGAGGGGTGAGGGGGCCCGGGCGGCTGACGGGGTGAGGCGGGGCACCCGGGCGTCCGGCCTGGACAGCGATCACCTGACGTCCGGCCCGGGCGGCGCACGAAGTGAGAGGGCGCGGTCACCCCGGCGTCCGGCCGGGCTGCCGGCGGGGACGGCGCGGTCACCCCGCCCCCCGGTACGCCCCTCCCCCGCGCCCCGTGGGCAGCGGGACCCGCCACTCCAGTACGGTGCCGCCGCGCGGGGCCGGGCCGCTCTCGACGGAGAAGGTGCCGCCCAGCCGTTCGGCCCGTTCGGTCAGGTTCCGCAGGCCGCTGCCCCGGGCGCCGGGAGGGAGGCCCGCGCCGTCGTCGGTCGCGGTCACCGTCAGCACACCTGCGTCGGCGACGACCGACACCTCCGCCTCCCGCGCCCCCGCGTGCCGGGCGGTGTTGCTCAGGGCCTCCACGATCACCGCGATCACCTGGTCGGCCACGTCCTGCGGCACGTCCGTGTCGATCAGCCCCTCCATCCGCAGCGCGGGAGGGAACCCCAGGGCGGGCGCGGCGGTGTCCACCGCCTCGACGACCCTGTTCCGGAGCTTGGGGGCGGCTCCGGTCGGCTCGTGCTCGCGGAGGCCGAAGATGGTGGAGCGGATGATCTTGATGGTGGTGTCGAGGTCGTCGATCGCCCGGCCCAGCCGCTCGGCCGCCTCCGGGTGGTCGACGAACGGGCGGGCGCTCTGGAGGGTCATCCCGGTGGCGAACAGCCGCTGGATCGCGAGGTCGTGGAGGTCACGGGCGATCCGGTCACGGTCCTCCAGCAGGCTCACCTGCTCGGCGGCACGGCGGCGCTCGGCCAGTTCGAGCGCCAGCGCGGCCTGCCCGGCGAACCCCGGCAGCGAGGCGATCTCCGGGCCTGCGAAGGGGGCCCCGCCCTGGAGCCGGGCGAGGATGAGGACCCCGCTCAGCTTCTCCTTGGTCCCCACGACGACGGCCACCGCCGGGCCGAACCCCTCCCAGCGCTCGGGCCGTACGGTGATCCGGGGATCGTTGCCCACGTCGGGGACGGTGATGAGGGCGTCGGCGGCGAGCGTGGCACCGGCGAGGGTGCCCCGGGTGGTCGGCAGCGCCAGGCCGCGATGGGCCTCGGCCCCCTCCCCCTGGGCGAGCGATCCGCTCAGCTCACCGTCCGGCTCCACGAGGTGGAAGACGCCCAGGTCGGCGCCGGCGATGTCCACGGCCCGGGCCAGCATCCCCTCCAGGACCTCCGGTTCCGCCGAGCCGGAGAGCAGCGCGCTGGTGAAGTCGGAGCTGGCGGCGAGCCACCGCTCCCGCAGCCGCCCCTCCTCGTAGAGGCGGGCGTTCTCGATGGCGATGCCCGCCGCGACCGCCAGCGTGGAGACGACGGCCTCGTCCTCCGCGTCGAAGTCGGCCCCGCCGCGCTTCTCGGTGAGGTAGAGGTTGCCGAACACCTCCTCGCGGACCCTGATGGGCACGCCGAGGAACGAGTGCATCGGCGGATGGTGGGGCGGGAAGCCGTACGAGGTCGGGTGGGCCGAGAGCTCGCCCAGCCGCAGGGGCTCCGGGTGCCGGATCAGCTCGCCGAGGATGCCGTGGCCGGAGGGGAGGTCGCCGATCTGTTCCCGTACCTCGTCGCTGATGCCGATGGGGAGGAACTCGGCGAGCTTCTGGTCGTCGCCGATCACGCCCAGCGCCCCGTACTCCGCGTCGACGAGCACGACCGCCGCCTCGACGATCCCCCGGAGCACCTGGGGAAGGGCGAGTTCCCGCCCCACCGACATGACGGCCTCCAGCAGGCCGTTGAGCCGGTCGCGGGTTCCCCGGGCCTCGTCGATACGGCCCTGGAGCTCGTCGAGGAGTTCGTCGAGTCTCAGGCGCGGGAGCCTGGCCCGTTCGGTCTCACGGCCGTCGCCGCCCATGGATACCTCCGACGGCGTCGAGGGCGCGGACCGCTGGTGTCCGCTCCTCCCAACGTAGCCGCCGCACCGCGCCCGCTCATGTCGAGGCGTTCGTGATCATGGCCGCGCCACCGTGGGGGTGCGGTCAGCGCTCCGCCACGGCCGGGACCGTGATCACCGGGCAGGGGGCGCGGTGCAGCAGCCCGTGGACGACGGAGCCCAGGCGCATCCCCGTATAGCCGCCCCGGCCCCGGCGGCCCACCACGAGGGCGACCGCGTGCTCGGCGGCCTCCGCCAGCGCCTCGACCGGGGATCCGGTCACCACCTCGTGGTCCAGCCGGACGTCGGAATACTTCTCGGCCCACCCCGCCACGGTCTCGGCCAGCAGACGGCGCTCGTCCTCCAGCGGGGTGTCACCCCTGCGCAACGAGAACACCGGCGGCTGCCACACCGCAACCGCGCGCAGGGCGCAGCCCCGTACACCGGCCTCCTCGAACGCCAGGGCGAGCGCCGCCTTGGACGGCTCGCTGCCGTCGACGCCGACCACCAGGTACGGAGGCTGCTCGGCGCTGCCTCCGGTCCCGCCCACGACGGCCACGGGGCAGTGCGCCTGCGCGGTGACCGGGACGACCAGCGAGCCGGCGCTGAGGAACTCCTCCAGCCGGCCCAGGTGCCGGGAGCCGAGCACCACCATGCGGGCCTCGCGCGTCAGGCCCGCCAGGACCGGCGCCGGGAGCCCTTCGAGGCGCGAGGCGGTGGTCCGCAGGCCCGGCTGCCGCTCCCGTGCCCAGGCCGTGGCGGCAGCCAGTGCCTGTACGGCGGCGTCCTCGGCCTCCCGGTGGCGCGGGGCGTCGCCGGGGCGCCGGGGCTCGTGGAGCGGCGGGACGGCGACGACGAGCCGCAGCCCGAGCCCGTGGAGACGGGCCTCGTCCGCCGCCCAGCCGACGGCCGGATGCCAGTCCGCACGGGGGTCGACACCGACCACGATGTCCTGGCCACTCGCCGTACCGCTCATAAGGGGGTCCTCCTGTTGTCCGAAGCCTGGCTCTCCTCCGAGACTGGCATCGGGATGTGGCGGCGGTGAGGGGCCGCAGGGGGCGGAAAGGGACCCCGGTCGGTCCGGGGGCAGGGCCGTTCGGCCCCTCCCCGTGCCGGGCGGTCCCGGCGGAAGCTGGAGCCGAGGGAGCACCGGAGAGGAAGCCATGCCCACCACAGAGCAGCTCGTGGAGACCGTGACCTCGCTGGTCGAGGATGCCGTCACCGCACCGTCCATGCACAACGCCCAGCCCTGGAGGTTCGTCCACCGCGCGGGCACCCGTTCGCTCGCCCTGTACGGCGACCCGTCGCGCTCGCTGCCCGCCGGAGACCCGGACGGGCGCGGGCTGCACCTGGGATGCGGTGCCGCCCTGTTCAACCTGCGGGTCTCCGCCGCCGAGCACGGGTGGGACGCCGCCACCGAGCTGCTCCCCGACCCCCGCGACCCCTGGCACCTGGCCGATGTCGTGCTCCAGGAGCCCGACCCGGCGGAACCGGGTCCGGCGGAGCTGTACCCCGCCCTGCGGCAGCGCCACACCAGCCGCTTCCCCTTCTCCGACGAGCGGATTCCGCAGGAGATCGTCGACGGGCTCCGTGGCGCCGCCCTCCTGGAGGGGTGCCGGCTGATCGTGCCGGGGACCTGGCACTCGGAGGCCGTCCTGGACCTGGTGCGCGACGCCGAACTCTTCGAGTCGGCCGATGCCGCGCTGCGCGAGGAGATCGCCTCCTGGACCCGTACGGGCAAGACCGGTGAGGGGCCTGCCACCGAGGGCATCCCGTCGTACGCGCTCGGCCCCCGCCAGTACGGGGTGACCGCCCCCGCACGGGACTTCGACGCGCCGCGCGACCTGCCGGGCCGGGCCGTCGCCGCCTTCGAGGAGCGGCCGCAGATCGCGCTGTTGGGCACGCTGGACGACTCCCCGGCCGACTGGCTGCGGGCGGGGCAGGCCATGGAGCGCGTACTCCTGCAAGCCACCCTCGACGGGCTGTCGACCTCGCTGATGTCGCAGCCCCTGGAGTGGCCCGAACTCCGCTCGCTGACCCGCGAACCCGGCTCCCCGACCGGCTTCGTGCACATGGTGTTCCGGTTCGGGTACGGGCCCCGGGGTGTCGCCACCCCGCGCCGGCCGGTCGACGAGGTCCTGACCGTGGAGTGACGGGCCACGGGGCGTCGGCATCGCGAAGCCCCGGACCACCGTGGTCCGGGGCTTCGTCGTGGTTCAGCTGCCGCCGTCGCCGGACCCCGCGTAACCCGGCGGAATGATCTGGACCGGGCAGTGCCCGTGGTGCAGCAGCGCGTGGGTCACCCGGCCCAGCGCGGTCCCGGACCCGATCACCCGGCGCCGGGCGCCCATGACCAGCAGGTCGGTGAGGGCGGTGGCCTCGACGAGGATGCCCGGCACACTGGTCCCGGTCTCGACGTCGTGGGTGACGGTGAGGCCGGGGTAAGCCGTGCGTATCCGCTCGGCCACGGCGGCCGTCTCGTGCACCTTCTCCTCGGTGACCTCCCCGATGCTGTCCAGCATGGTGGTGAACCTGCCGACGTAGGCCAGCACGTTGCTTACGCTCAGCAGCCGCAGCGACGCCTTGCGGACCTGCGCCTCCGCGGCGGCGATCAGCAGCCAGTCGAGGTCGGACGTGCCGTTCACGGCCGCCGTGACCACCCCGGCCGCCGGCCGGTCGGGCTCTCCCCGTACGACCACCACCGGCACCTCGGTGCGCCCGGCCACCCCCAGTCCGACGGAACCGAGCGTCAGTGCGGCGAAGCCGCCGAGCCCCCTGCTGCCCACCACGATCGTGCCCCGGTCGCCGGCCGCCTCGCGCAGTCCGGCCACCGCGTCGCCACGGCTGAGCTCCTTCGTCACGATCAGGTCCGGGTACTTCTCCCGTACCACGTCGGCGGTCTCGGCGAGCAGGTCGCGTGCCGTGTCCCGCAGGGCCTGGAGGGTCTCGGCCGACGTGAGGACGGAACGCCCCTCCAGGTCGGCGGCGTGGACGATGCCGAGCGGCTGCCCGCGCAGGTCCGCCTCGGCGGCGGCCCACAGGGCCGCTGCCCGCGCCTGCGGGGACGCGTCGACTCCGACGACGACGGGGCCGAGTTCCGCGGGGTCGGGAAGGTCGCTGGTCATGGCTCCTCCTCGGGGGTGGCCCGGGGCTCGGGGTGGCCGGGGGCTACCCCTCCACGGTCGCACCGGGGCACCGCCGCCACGCATGGGCCCTTCGGCCCCGATCCGGCCCTCTCGGCCCCTCGCCCGGCGGGCGCCGCCGCGAGGAGGCTGGACGCAGGGTTCCGCATCGGAGCCCGTACACCGAGGAGGCCTGGCCATGACCGCGCATGTCACCGTCGGAATGGACGAGTCCCCCGAGAGCCTGGCGGCGGCGCTGTGGGCCGCGGAGGAGGCCTCGCTGCTGGGTGTCGGGCTGCGCCTCATCCATGTGGAGGAGTGGCCGGTCACGGCGGAGGTGCCGGTGCTCTCCGCCGAATCGCTGGTGGAGCGGTACGAGACCCTGCTGCGCGCCACCGCCGACCGGGTCCGGAGCGAGCGTCCCGGCCTCGATGTGACCACCGAGATGGCGCGCGGGAGGGCCCCGGCCGAGCTGACCGCCGCCGCGAACGAGTCCGAGGTGACCGTGCTGGGGTCGCGGGGGCTCGGCGGGGTCGTCGGCTTCCTGATCGGCTCGGTGTCGCTCGCCGTCGTCGGCCGGGCCCGGCGGCCGGTGGTGCTCGTACGGTCGCCCGCCGCCGGTCCGCCCGCCTCCGCTGCGGGTGCCGACGGCGCGGGCTCGGGCATCGTGCTGGGGGTCGACATCGACTCCCCGTGCGACCCGCTGCTCGCCTTCGCCTTCGGCGAGGCCGCCCGCAGGGACGTGGAGCTGCGGGTCCTGCACAGCTGGTCGCCGTCCCCGGCCTTCGGATACACGGCGATCCTGGACCCGGGCGTCGGCAGCGGCCTCGGCCGGAAGGCAGCCGATGGGCTGGCCGAGATGCTCCGGCCCTGGCGGTCGAAGTTCCCGGCGGTCCGGGTGACCGAGCGGGTGTCGGTCGGGCCCGCGGCGGCCGAGCTCGTCGACGCGTCCCGGAGCGCCGGGCTGCTGGTCGTGGGGCGGCGCAGCCGGCGCTCCCCGGTGGGCCCGCACCTGGGCCATGTCGCCCACGCCGTGATCCATCACAGCCCGGCCCCGGTCGCGGTCGTGCCCTTCGAGTGAGCCGTACGTCGTCTATCCGTACGTCCTGTTCAGTGGCCCCGGCCCGGTGTCACCGGTTCAGCCGGCCTCGCCCGGTGCGTCGTCCACGATGATCCGGCGACCGGTGAGGCGGCGGGGCGCGAGGATCATGACGCGGTCACGTCCCTCACCGGCCCAGGGGCTTGAATACGCCGTCTCCCTGAGCCGGCGCGCTTCGTCCTCGTCCTCGACGGTGCGGACGGTTCCCACGAGCAGCACGCTCCAGCCCTTGCTGAAGGCATCGTCGATGTGGTCGGTCTCGAAGGCGATCTCCGTGCCGTCGGCTCCGGCGAGCGGGGAGCGGTTTCCCGTGCTGAACATGACCTCACCGTCGAGCACCTGGTAGTTCACCGGCAGCACGACGGGCCCGTCGCCGTCGTTCAGCGCCACCCGCCCCACGCCGTGGTCACCGAGCAGGGCCCGGCATTCGGTCTCGTCGAGTTCGACCATCCGGGCCTCACGGGCCGCCCGGCCGAGCCCGCCCGGCAGGTCCACGGTCCCGCCGGTCAGCTCCTGGACGGTGGTCTCCAGGGCGTCGGCGAGCCGGAGCAGGAAGCCGATGCCGGGGGTGGCGGACTGCTCCTCCACGTACTGGATGTAGCCGGGTGCGGCGCCCGCCCGCAGGGCCACGTCCTGCCGGGACAGGTCCAGCTGGAGGCGCCGCGCCGCGACGCGTCGGCCGATGTCGCCTCTCGCCGCATGCGGGGGTCGGTCCATCGTGAGGTCCTTCTGCTCGTCGGGGCGGGGCTCTGCACCATCCACGCTAGCGAGGGCCCGTACGGCTCGCAGTGCGGAGCCGGGGACGTACCTCTCCTCGGCCACGGGGAGTTCGCGATGCGGTGGACCCCTGGAAGCGTGAAGATCGCCGGGTTAGGCTCGCCTTACCCAGGGCGAGCCCCTCCCCTCCCACCAGGAGATGTTCATGCGCCTGCTCATCCGGCACCCGGCCCTCGACCTCCGGGGCCGGCCATGACCGGCCCCGGACCCGGTCCCGCGGCCGACGCGGAGAGCCCTTTCGCCTCGTTCGGCCTTCCCGGCAAGCCCGGCACCGACCCGTTCTGGGAGGCGGCCCGGGCGCCCCTGCCGGTTCCCGCCGACGACGGCTGGGTGACGCTGTTCCTGTGGCGGGGGTCTCCGGCCGACCTCGACTTCGAGAGCTGGTCGGGGCCCCTGTCCCTGCGGCGGTGGGCGGAGACGGACTGCTGGTACGCCGAGGTGCCCATGCCCGCGCGGCTGCGGGTGACCTACCGGTTCCTCGTGGACGGCGAGGCCTGCGCGGACCCCCTCAACCCGGTCGGGGCGGGCGGCGACCGCTCCATCGCCGCCACCCCGGACGCACCGCCCCAGCCGCACTGGCCGGCCGTCGGCCCCGACGACATCCTGCCCCTCCCGGACACCCGGCTGCGCTGGCGCAGCGAGCGGCTCGGCGGGCGGCGGACCGTGGGTGTCCATCCGGTCGCGGGCGGCGGGCCGGTGGTCCTGCTGCTGGACGGGGACGACTGGCTCTACCTCCACCCGGCGATGAACGCCTTCGCGTCCGCCGTGGCCGCAGGCGAGATGGAACCCGTCACGCTGGTCTTCCTCCCGGCCAAGGACCGCTCGGCGGAGTTCGGGTGCGCGCCCGGGCTGTGGGAGGCGGTGCGGGACGAGCTGCTGCCGCTGGTGGCCGGGTCGGGCGTACGGGCGGACCTGGACCGGCTGGTGGTGGCGGGGCAGAGCCTGGGCGGGCTGAGCGCGCTGTACGCGGCGCTCAAGTTCCCGGAGCTGGTCTCCCGTATCGCCTGTCAGTCGGGGTCGTTCTGGTGGACTCCGGGCGCCGAGGGGTCGGCGGACCCGCTGGGCGGCCCTGTCGGCGGGACGATCGCGGAACTCCTGCGCGAGGGTGCCGACTTGTCCCGGCTGCGCTGCGCGTTCGACGTGGGCGAGCACGAGACGGGGATGCTGCCGCACTGCGAGCTGGCCGAGTCGCTCACCGAGCGGGCCGGTGCGGCCGTGCGGGTCTCGCGGTCCGCCTCGGACCACGACCGGGCGGGCTGGCGGCAGGCCCTGCTGAGGGATGTCGCCTGGGCGCTGGGCTGAGCACCGGCGGGGGCGGCGACCGCCCCCGCCGGTGGCTCACCGGGCCACGGCCAGGCAGTACGCCTCGTCGCCCGCGAGCAGGTTGCGGTGGGTGTCCTCGGCGGTGATGATCCCCTCGTCCAGGACGAGCACCCGGTCGGCCGCGTCCAGGAGCGCCGGGCTGCTGGTGATCACGAGCGTGGTCCGGCCTCGCCGCAGCTTGGCGATGTTGCGGGCGATGAGCTGCTCGGTGACCGCGTCGACGGCGGTCGTCGGGTTGTGCAGCACCAGTACGTCGGTGTCGGCGGCCAACGCCCGCGCCAGCGACAGCCGTTGGCGCTGCCCTCCGGAGAGGTTGGCCCCCCGGTCGCGGACCGCGTAGTCGAGGCCGTCGCGGTGGAGGGCGACGACGTCGGTCAGCATGGACGCCTCGACGGCCTCGGGGAGCGTACGGCTGGTGCCCGACGGGTCGATGTTGGTCCGCAGGGTGCCGCCGAAGATCTCCGCGTCGTACGGATTCACCAGCATGTGCTCCCGGACCGCCTCGACCGACAGGTCCGCCAGCTCCTGCCCGCCGAGCCGCACCACTCCCTCGTACGCGGGCGGCGCGACGTTCACGGCGAGCACCGCGACGAGGTCGGCCGCCGCACGCGGCTGGTAGGGGGCGATCGCCACGAACTCCCCTGCGGCGACCTGGAACTTCACCCCTTGCAGGGTGCCGTGCCGGACACCTTCGATCTCCAGATCGCCGCCCGGGGACGGGCGTTCGGGGCCCGGGGTCGCCACCGGCGGGGCGGAGAGCACCAAGGCCATGCGCTCGGCGGAGGCGCGCGCGATCATCACGTACTTGGGCATCTCCGAGAACATCTTCAGCGGTTCCATGATGAACTGCGCGAGGCCCACGGCCATGACCAGTTCACCGATGGAGATCTGGCCGCCGAACGCCAGCCAGCCCGCCGTCAGGGAGACGGCGGCGGCGAGGACCGCGTTCAGGGCCAGCGCGGTGCCCGCGTAGGCGCCGTTCACCTTGGCGACGGTGATCGCCTGGCGCTTGGCGTCGGTGCTGACCTTGCGGTAGGAGCCGAACGCGGCGTGGTTGCCGCCGAAGCCGTGGAGCGGGCGCAGGCCGATGATGAGGTCGGCGACCTTGGCCCCGGCCCGCGCCACCTTGGCCTGCTGCTCCTGGGTGCTGGAGCCGATCCGCTTGGACATGACCGCGAGGATCGACAGGATGCCGACGGTCCCCACGATCACCAGCAGGCCGAGCCTTATGTCGGCCAGGCTCAGCGCGACCGCCGCGACGACCACCGCGACCAGGGAGCTGACCAGCAGCGGCACCACCTCGATGATGTCGGCGGTCTGGTCGGCGTCCTCGGTGGCGATGGTGAGGATCTCGCCGGACTTCAGGCCGTCCACGTCCCTGGCCACCGGCTGGAGCCCGCAGGCCGCGACCTGGACGCGCCAGCGGTGCGCCTCGGTCGTGTTGGCCTTCTGGAGCACCCGCATGCCGAACCGCCACGACAGCGAGACCGTCGTGATGATCACGGCGAGCGAGCCGATCGACACCCCGAGCGAGCCGAGGCTGCGGTCCTGCATCGTGTGTTCGACGATCAACCCGAGCGCGATGGGGAACGCGGTCTCCGCCGCCTGGTACAGGCCCATGAGGACGGTGCCCGCGATCATGGCGCCGATGTTGCGGCGCAGAGCGGTCCGCAGGATGGCGGCGCCCGGGCGGGGCCGCTGCGTGTCAGTTTTCATCAAGGGGTGTCAGTTCTCATCGAGGTGGCGGGCGATCGCTTCCGGGGTGCGCAGGGTGAACAGATCACGGATGGTGACCACTGGACCGTACTCGCGGCGGAGCAGCCCGATCAGCCGGACCGCCAGCATGGAGTGTCCTCCGAGGGACACGAAGTCGCTCACCGCGCTCACCTCGTCGTCGTCCAGGTCCAGTGCCTCGGCGAAGAACTCGCAGACCACGGTCTCGGTCTCCGTCGCCGGTCCGCGCTCCCCCGCCGTGGTCAGCGCACCGAGCGGCCGGGCCTCGGGCAGCGCCTTGGTGTCAGCCTTCCCGTTCACGGTCAGCGGGATGCTGTCGACCTGGGCGAAGTGCGTCGGGCGGAGGAAGTCCGGCAGCCCGGCGCTGACTTCACCGGCGACCTGGGCCAACTCCGCGCCTTCGAGCACGAGATAGGCGGCCAGCCGGTAGGCGCCGTCGACCTGCGGGTCGGGCTGGGCGACCGCGGCGACGAACCGCACCGCCGGATGGGCGGCGAAGACGGCCTCCACCTCGCCCAGTTCGACCCGGTGGCCGCGGATCTTGACCTGCTGGTCGGTGCGGCCCAGGTAGACGATGTTCCCGTCCGGCCGGCGGACCACCAGGTCCCCGGTGCGGTACATACGCTCGCCGGGGGCGCCGAACGGGCAGGCGACGAACCGGTGCGCGGTCTGGGCGCTCTGCCCCAGATAGCCGCGGGCGATGCCGACGCCCGCCACGTACAGCTCGCCCGGGGCCCCGTCGGGCAGCGGTCGCAGCCAGGGGTCGAGGACGTACACCTCGGTGTTGTCGATGGCCACGCCCACCACCGGGTCCTGGCATTCGAAGGTGCCGACGCCGAGGGTGTTGATGGTGTACTCGGTGGGCCCGTACAGGTTGTAGCCGACCGTGCCCTCGGTCTCGGCGAGCCGCTGCCAGAGCGTCGGGGTGACGGCCTCGCCGCCCAACAGGACCAGCGGCGGCCGCTGTCGCGGGTTGTCCAGCAGCCCTTCGGCGATCAGCTGCTGGGCGTAGGTCGGGGTCACGTTGATGACGTCGATCGCGTGCTCGCCGCAGTATTCGACGAGCCGGGGCGCGTCGCGGCGCAACTCCTCGTCGCAGATGTGGACTTCATGGCCGTCGGCGAGCCAGAGCAGCTCTTCCCAGGACATGTCGAAGGCGAACGATACGGTGTGCGCGATGCGGAAGGTGCGGTGGCCGTGCTCGGCGAGGACAGGCTCGAAGATCCGGCGCTGATGGTTGATCAGCATGTTGGTGAGCCCGGCGTACTCGGTGACCACACCCTTGGGCTTGCCGGTCGATCCGGAGGTGTAGATCGTGTACGCGGGGTGCCGCAGCCGGTCCGGGTCGCCGGGGGCGAAGGTGACGTACGGCTCGGCCTCCGGCAGCGGGCGGTCCAGTTCGATCAGCTCACCGCTCAGCCGGGGCGACACGCTGCTCACCGTGAGGATCACCTCGGGCCGCGCGTCCTCGACGATGGTCGCGATCCGCTCGTCCGGGTGGTCCAGCTCCAGCGGTACGTAGGCGGCACCGACCCGCAGTACGGCGAAGAGCGCGGCGATCCAGTCGAGGGAGCGCGGGATCGCGAGGCCCACGGCCGTCTCCGGACCGATCCCCCGCCCGGCGAGCACACCCGCCACGGCCCGGCTGCGGTCCCGGAGTTGGGCGAAGGTCATCGTCGCACCGTCGGCCACGAGCGCGATCCGCTCCGGGTGCCGGTCGGCCGCCAGGTCGAAGCGGTCGACGACGGTGTCCGTACCGATGTCGGTACGTTCGGCGGGCTCGGGGTCCGGTCCCAGCCCCCGCAGCCTCCCCATCGGCCCGGTCGACCGCGCCACGTCTTCGAGCACCCGCAGGTAGTCGTCGAGGAGGCGGCGGGCGGCCTCGGGGTCGCCGTGGCGGTGCTCCAGCTTGACGGTGAGCCGGTCGCCGGGGGTGACGACCCAGGTGTACGGGTAGTGCGTCGAGTCGTCCGCCCGGACGGAGGTGATGCCGTGGCGGGCGTTCATCGCGGCGAAGGCGTCCAGGTCCAGGAAGTTCTGGAGCACGAAGAGGTTGTCGAACAGGGTGTCGTGCCCGCTGGCCCGCTGGATCTCGCCGAGTCCCAGGTGCTCGTGGTCCATCGCAGCCACCCGGGCCGCCTGCACGGCCGACAGATACGCGCCGACCGTCTCCTCCGGCCGTGCCCGCGTCCACATGGGCACGGTGTTCAGCAGTACGCCGACGATGTCGCCGTGCCCCTCGCCCTCCCGGCCCGAGACGGTCACGCCGAAGACGGCGTCGCTGCGGCCGGTGCGGGCCCCGAGCAGGAGGCCGAACGCGCCGGTCAGCACCGAGTTCAGGGTGACACCGTGGACCCGGGCGGCTTCCCGCAGCAGCTCCGTCAGCTCGGCGGAGAGCGTGTGCACCAGCGGCTGCGGCAGCTCCTCGCTCAGGTCCGGGGCCGGTCCGGCGAGCAGCGTCGGCCCGGACAGGCCGGCCAGGTGGTCCGCCCAGAAGCGTTCCGCCACGGCGGGGTCCTTGGCGGCCAGCTCGCGGGCGTACTCCTCGAAGCCCGGCACGGCCGGGGCGGCGTCCCACGGCTCGCCCGCGACGACGGCCTCGTACGCGTCGAAGAGGTCGCGCAGCAGGATCTCGCGGGACCAGCCGTCCCAGAGCAGCAGGTGGTAGCTGAGCAGCAGCCCGTCCCGGCCGTCGGGCAGCCGCACCACGGTCAGCCGGATCAGCGGCGGCTCGCCCGGGTCGAAGCCGCTCTCGCGGTCCCGGGTGCGCAGGGCCTCCACCTCGGCGTCCGTGGCCAGCTCCACCGTGCGGACGGCGACCCGGCGGCCCGCCTTGAGGAGCTGGACCGGGTTGCCGTCGTCGTCGGTGGTGAAGCCCGCGCCGACGACCGGGTGGCGGGTGATGACGTACGCCATCGCCTCGGCCAGTGCGTCGGTGTCCAGGCGCCGGTCGAAGGTGAACCAGCTCTGCGCGACGTAGTGCCCGGCCGCGCCCGCCATCTGGGCCTGGAAGAAGAGGCCGCGCTGGAGGGGGGTGACCGGTGCGGTGCGCTCGGCGGTGGCGGAGGCGTTCCCGATCTGCGTCAGGGCGGTGAGCCAGTGGTCGGTGAGCGTGTCGGGTATGCCCGCGGCGAGGGTGAAGGCGGCGTGCAGGCTGCCGGTGGCCTCGTCGGTCCAGGCGTTGACCTCGACGGCGTACGGGCTGTCGCCCTCGCCGCCACCGGTGATCCTCAGGGCCTCCGACTCGCCGCCCCTGCCCAGGTAGTTGAAGAGCACCTGGGGGCGGGCGGTCAGGAGGGGGGCCGTCTGCGGGTTGAGGTACCGGAGCCGGCCGTAGGCGACGTGCCCCTCCTCGTCGGGCTGGCGGTCGGCGATCTCGCGGGCCGCGGCGACGGGGTCGGTGTGCGGGGTGAGCCGCACGGGGGCGATGGAGGTGAACCAGCCGACGGTACGGGTGTAGTCGTGGTGCTCCTCGGCCGGGACGCGGCCGTGGCGCTCCAGGTCGATCGCGAGGTCGGTGGGGGTGGGCTGGATATGGGTCAGCGCGGTGCGCAGGGCGCCGCAGAGCAGCTCGGTGAGGCCGGTGCCGAGGGCGGCGGGGGCGGTACGGGTGACGAGGTCGCTGACGTCGGGCGGGAGTACGGCGGTGGTCTCGCGCAGCTCTGTGGGCGTGTCCGTCGGCGTGGGCACCAGGGGCGGGGCCTGGAGGGCGGTGATCCAGTGGCCGAGGCCGTCCGCCGACTCCGCCGACCGTACGGCGAGGGCCTCGGCGTACTCCGCGTACGACGTGGTCGGCGGGGGCAGGGCGGCGCCGGTCAGTGCGGTGGCCAGGTCGTCCAGGAGGATCAGCCAGGACACCGCGTCGACGGCGAGGTGGTGGACGGTGACGACCAGGGTGCGGGTCGCCGCCAGCCAGGAGAAGGCGATGACGTCCCCGGCCTCCGGGTCCAGCCGTCCGGCGGCCTCGTTCGCGGCGGCCGTCGCGTCGGTGGTGTCCGGGGTGGCGACGGTGGTCTCGCGGGCGGGTTCGGTGCGCAGGGTCCAGACGCCGTGCTCGGTCCCTAGCCGCAGCCGGAGCGCCGGGTGTGCGGCCACCACGGCGTTCGCGGCGCGCCGGATGTCGGCGAGGCCCGTGCCGTCGGCGACCTCCAGGGCCCTGGCCTGGGCGAACCGGGCGAGCGAGCCGCCCAGTTCCCGTCGGCGCAGGATGATCGGGGTGAGCGGCAGCGGGCCGTCCGCACGGCGGGTGAGGGGTGCCGGTGCGGTCTGCGGGGCGCGGGTGGCCAGGTGGTCGGCGAGGGCGCGCGGGGTCTTGCGGAGGAACACGTCCCGGGGCGCGATCGGCAGGCCGAGCGCGCGGGCCCGGTTGACCACGGTGATGGCGATGATGCTGTCGCCCCCGGCGCCGAAGAAGTCGGTGTCGGCGTCCACGGTGGCGCCGGTCAGCGTCCCGGCGAAGATGTCGGTCAGTGCGGTGAGGGCGTCGGAGCCGCTGGTGGCCTGCTCGTGGTGCGGGCCGTCCTCTTGCGCGGCCCGCTCGGTGAGCGCCTGGCGGTCCAGCTTGCCGTTGACCGTCAGCGGCAGCGCGTCGACCGGCAGCACGCGGCCCGGCACCATGTGGACGGGCAGCTTGGCGGAGAGCAGGGCGGTGAGATCGGCGGGCGCCTGGCCCACGATGTGCGCGACGAGGTGGTCGCCGCTCTCCGCCACGGTGACGGCCACATCGACGACACCGTCCAACTCCCTGACGGCTCCCTCGACTTCGCCGAGTTCGACCCGGAACCCCTTCAGCTGCACCTGGTCGTCGGCGCGGCCCGCGAACTCCAGCTCCCCGTCGAGGGTCCGGCGGGCGAGGTCGCCCGTGTGGTACATCCGGGAGCCGTCGCCCGCGAACGGGTCGGCCACGAAGCGGCTCGCGGTGAGCGCCGGTCGGCCCAGATAGCCGAGGGAGACCTGGTCGCCCGCGACGTAGATGGCGCCCACCCGGCCCGGCGGGACCGGCCGCAGCCGGTCGTCCAGCAGATAGGTGGCCAGACCGGGGATGGGGCCGCCGATCGGGCTGATGTCGCCGCCCCGGGCGAAGTCCTCGTCGGTCAGCACCCGGTGGGTGACGTGGACGGTGGTCTCGGTGATGCCGTACATGTTGACCAGCTCGGGCGTGGCGGTGCCGTGCCGCTCCACCCAGCCGCGCAGCCGCCCGAGGTCCAGCGCCTCGCCGCCGAAGATGATGCGGCGCAGCGCGGTGACCGGTTCGTCGGCGTGCAGGTCGGCCTCGATGAACTGGTGGAAGGCCGAGGGGGTCTGGTTGAGCACGGTCACCCCGCGCTCGCGGACCAGCCGGTGGAAGTCGACGGGCGAGCGGGTCAACGCGTAGTCGGGGACCAGCAGTTCGCCGCCGTGCGCGAGGGCGCCCCACAGCTCCCAGACGGCGAAGTCGAAGGAGAAGGAGTGGAACTGGACCCAGACGTCGTCCGGCCCGAAGTCCATGTCCGGCCGGGTGTTGGCGAGGAGCGTGGCCACGGCGGAGTGCGGGACGACGACGCCCTTGGGCCGGCCGGTGGAGCCGGAGGTGTAGATGACGTACGCCGCGTCCTGCGGGCTCACCTCGGGCGCGGCGGTGTCGGCCGGCGGGAGGTCGTCACCCTGGACGAGTACACGGGCCTCCACCCCGGCGCTCTCCAGCAGCCGGGTGAAGCGGTCGCGCTGGTCCCGGTCCACGAGGACGACCTGCGGGGCGGAGTCGGCGAGGATGTACTCCAGCCGCTCGTCCGGGTACGCCAGGTCCAGCGGCACGTACGCGCCTCCGGCGGTGACGACGGCGACCAGGGCGACGACCTGCTCCAGGGAGCGCGGCACGGCGACGGCGACCCGCTGCCCGGGGCGGACTCCGGCCGCGCGCAGGGCGGAGGCCAACGTGTCCTTGGCGGTGGCCAGTTCGCCGTACGCCAGGGACCGTGTACCGCCGTCCAGGGCACACTGGGTCACGGCGGTGGCCGCCGGGTCGCGCTGTGCGGCGGTGTCGAACAGCGCGCCCAGGGTCGTCGGTGCGACCCGCTCGGGGGCCCTGTCCGTCGCGGGGGCCAGTTCGTCGACCCGGGCGTCCGGGCGGCTCAGCAGCTCGGTGAGGGTCCGGGTGAACGTGTGCAGGATCGCCTCGGCGCTCTCCCTCCGCAGCAGCTCCCCGTCGTAGATCAGGTTGAAGCGCGGGCGGCCGTCGTGTGCCCGCTCCACGACCAGCGTCAACGGGTAATGCGGAGCCCCCTCGTTGACGATGCCGGTGACGGCGAGGGTGTCGTCCGGGCGGCGCAGGGCGTCCACGTCGGTCGCGACGTCGAAGACCACCAGGGTGTCGAAGAGGGAGCCCGCGCCGCTCTGCCGGCCGATCCTCGCCAGCGACACATGCTGGTGCGCCAGGACCGCGCTCTGGTGCTCCTTCACCGCTGTGAGCAGGTCGTACGCGGTGTCGGTGGCGGCCCAACGGGCCCGTACGGGAATGGTGTTGATGAAGAGGCCCACCATGTCCCGGATGCCGGGGACCTCGGCGTCGCGCCCGGAGACGGTGGAGCCGAAGACGACGTCCCGGCCGTGCAGGATGCCTCCCAGCGTCACCGCCCACGCGCTGTGGACGGCCACGCTCAGGGGCACGCCCGCCGACCGTGCGGCGATGTCGATGTCCTCGGCGGGCTCGGCCGCGATGTCGGCGAAGTGCTCGGAGGGGGTGTGGTCTTCGGCGACCAGGGAGGGTCCGGGCAGGTCGGCGAGTTCCTCGCGCCATACGCGGTCGCTCTCGTCCTGGTCCTGTCGGGTGAGCCAGCCGACGTAGTCGCGGTAGCCGCCGATCGGGTACACGGAGCCCGGTGCGTGGTACTCGGCCAGCAGGGCGCGGAGCATCGGCGGCACCGACCAGCCGTCGGCGATGATGTGGTGCACGGTCTGCACCAGGACGGTGCGGCCGACTCCGGCGCGGATGAGGGTGTAGCGCATCAGGGGCCCGGTGGCGAGGTCGAACCCGGCGCGGCGGTCCCGCTCGGCGAGGTCGCGGATCTCGTCGTCGGTGATGGAGGGGCGGTCCAGGGTGGTGAAGGGCGCCCGGACGCCGCTCTCCAGGACCGAGACGACCCGGCCGTCGGCGAGGGCGGTGAAGCGGGCGGCCAGGTTGGGGTGGAGCGCGAGCAGCCGGGTGGCCGCCGCCGCGAGCCGGTCGGCGTCCACCTCGCCGTCCAGGGTGAGGAGTTGCTGCTCCACGTAGCTGCCCGTGGCGTCGTCGTCGAAGACCGAGTGGAAGTAGAGGCCCTCCTGCAACGGGGTCAGCGGCAGGATGTCGCGGAGCGCCGGGCTTTCGAGGTCGTCGACGTCGGCCTGGGTCAGTGGCACCAGCGGGAAGTCGCTGGGGGTGTGGCCGCCCTCCTCCAGCGTGGCCAGGGCGGACAGGGCCTCGCCGAAGTACGCGGCGAGCGTGGCGGTGTCCTCGTCGGTGAAGACGCCCTCGGGCCACGAGAGGGTGGTGACGAGCTGGTACGCGCCGTCGGCGTCGGGTTCGGCGATGGCGTTGAACTCCAGGGCGCGCGGCAGGCGCATCCTGGGGTCGCGCTTCTCGCCCAACTGCCCTGTGGTGCCGGCGAGCTGCCACTCCCCGGAGGAGCCCGCGTCGAAGCGGCCCAGGTAGTTGAAGAGGACCTGGGGTGCGGGCGTGGTCGGTCCGGTGTCGGTGAGGTAGCGCAGGGCGCCGTAGGAGAGTCCGTTGCTCGGGACCCGGGCGAGGTCTTCCTTGACCGCCTTGAGGGCGGCGGCGAGGTAGGCGGGGTCGGTGAGGTCGGGGGCGGCGCCGGGGTCGACGGTCACCGGGAACAGGGTGGTGAACCAGCCGACGGTACGCGACAGTTCGGGCTCGAAGCCGACCGCGTCGGCCACGAACCGCCCCTCGCGGCCGTGTCCTTCCAACTCGATGTGGGCGAAGGTCTGTTCCTGCCCGTGGTCGCGCCGCCAGCGGGCGAGGGCGACGGCCAGCGCGGTCAGCAGGACGTCGTTGACGCCCGCGTGGAACCTGGCGGGGACCTCGCCCAGCAGTGCGGCCGTCTCCTCGGGTCCGACGGAGAGCGTCCGGGTCCGCTCCCGGGCCACGGTGTCGGCCTCGGTGAGGGGGCGCCTGCCGATCGGCGCGTCCTCCCCCGGCAGGGCGCTTGAGAAGTACGTACGGTCCGTGGCGAAGTCCGCACGCCCGAGGAGCTGGGTCCAGCGCCTGAACGACGTACCGACGGGCGGGAGTTCGATGTCCGCGCCCGAGGCGTACTGCCGCCAGGCCGTGGCCAGGTCCTCCATGAGGATCCGCCAGGACACGCCGTCGATCACCACGTGGTGGGCGACCAGGACCAGTTGGCGTTCCGCGCGGCGCCAGACGGCACGCAGCATCACACCGTTGTCCGGGTCGAGTGCCTCGGTGGCGCGTTCGACGCACTCCTCCAGCGGGGCGTCGCTCTCCTGCCATCCCACGGTGGCCGTCCCGGCGGGCGGGATGTCGAAGCTCCAGCGCTCGCCGCGTACCAGCCGGGCGCGGAGCATGTCGTGGCGGTGGAGGACGGCGGTGAGGACGGTGGTGAGAGCGTCGGCGGTCAGATCGGGCGGGGTGTTGAGGACGACCGACTGTACGAAGCCGTCGACCGCGTCGGTGGTCTCGCCGAGCCACTGCACGATGGGTGATCCCACCACCGAGCCGGTGGCGGTGTCGGCGTGGTCCACGGTGGAGACGTCGTCGCGGCTCGCCACGGCGGCCAGTGCTCCGACGGTGCTGTTGGTGAAGATCTGGCGTGCCGTCACATGGAGGCCCACCTCGCGCAGGGCGCTGAGCAGGGAGATCGCCAGGATGCTGTCGCCGCCGAGCTGGAAGAAGTCCTGGTCGACGCCTATGTCCTCCACCCGCAGCACCGATGCGACCGCCGCGCACACCAGGCGCTCGTTCTCGGTGGCGGGCGCCACGAGGCCGCCGGTGGGCCGGGCGGGTTCCGGCAGGGCGGCGCGGTCGATCTTGCCGTTGGCGGTGAGCGGGAACTCCGTCAGGACGACGAGGTGGGCCGGGACCATGTACTCGACCATGTGGGCGGTGGCCCAGGCCGTGACCTCGTCGGCCGTCAGCTCCTCGCTGCCGGAGGAGGGGATGACGTACCCCACCAGGTAGGTGCCGCCCGCGCTGTTCTTCCGGGCGACGACACAGGTGTGCCGTACGCGGGGGTGCTCGGCGAGGGAGGCCTCGACGTCCTCGATCTCCAGCCGCATCCCGCGGATCTTGATCTGGTTGTCCGCCCGCCCGAGGAAGTCCAGCGAGCCGTCCGGGGCGAACCGGGCCAGGTCGCCGGTCCGGTAGAGCCGGGAGCCGTCGGAGGCGAAGGGGTTGGCGACGAACCGGGAGGCGGTGAGGCCGGGCGCACCGACGTAGCCGCGTCCCAGGAGGAGTCCGCCGACGTACAGTTCGCCGCCGACGCCGACCGGGACCGGGCGCAGTTCGTCGTCCAGGACGTAGAGCTGGGTGTTGGGGTTGGCCTTGCCGATCGAGGTCGACAGGCGTTCCGCCTCGCCCCGGTAGATGACGTGCGAGACGCCGATGGTCGTCTCGGCGGGGCCGTAGCCGTGGTACATGGGGATGTCGAGGCGGGTGCGGAACCGCTCGTACAGCTCCGGGGTCAGCACCTCACCGCCGCACCAGACGTGGCGCAGGCTGTCGAGGCGGCCGGATCCGGCCTCGATCTCCAGGAGGACGTCCAGCATGGACGAGACCAGGTAGGTGAAGGTGACGCGCTGCTCGGCGATGACGCTCAGCAGGTGGTGCGGGTCGCGTTCGCCGCCGGGCCGCAGGATCACCAGCCGGCCGCCGGAGACCAGCGGCAGGAAGATCTCGTTGATGGAGATGTCGAAGGAGAGCGGCGCCTTGAACAGCGAGGCGTCGTCGTGGCCGAACCGCAGGATCTCCTCCCGCTGCCACAGCAGGCGCTCGCTGATCGCCTCGTGGCGGATCATGGCGCCCTTGGGGCGGCCGGTGGAGCCGGAGGTGAAGATGACGTACGCCAGTGAGGTGGGGTGGACGGCCGTCTCGGGCGCCTCCACGGGGTGGGAGCCGAACGCCCAGTCGCCGAGGTCGACGGCGACGGCGTCCGGCTCGGGTGCGTCGGACACGCCCGAGCCGTTGAGCTGGAGCACGACCCCGGCGTCCTCGATGACGACGGCCCTGCGGGCGGCGGGCCACTGCGGGTCGAGGGGGACGAAGGCGGCGCCGGCCTGGAGCACGGCGAGGAGGCCGATGACCATCTCGGCGGAGCGGCCGAGCGAGATCCCGACGACCTGTTCGGAGCCGAGGCCGCGCCCGATCAGGTGGTGGGCCAGCTGCGCCGACCTCTCGGCGGCCTCACGGTAGGTCAGGGTGCGGTGCTCGTCGACGATGGCGACGGCGTCCGGCCTGGCGCGGGCCTGTTCGCGGAACAGCTCCACGACGGTCGGGCGGACGCGGTCGGCGCGGTTGTCGTTCCAGCCGGCCAGGGTCTCGATCCGTGCCGCGATGCTGGAGGGGCCGATGGTGCCGACGGGCCGGTCCGGGAAGTCGGCCAGATCGTCCAGGGCGAGCTGCGCGTCGGCCACCTGGACGCCGTCGGGGACCGTGATGCTCACTCCGTCCGTACCGACCTCCCAACCCCGGCTTCCGCCACCGCCGTTGTCGACCCAGCCGAGGACGTCGGCGAACGAGGTCCCGGGGGTGAGGTCGATGCCTTCGGGGCCGTTGCCCGTCGCCCAGTACGCCAGCCCGATGGCGCACGCCTCGGCGACGGTCCGGTCGCTGTAGTCGCCGATGCGCCTGCGCACATCGGCGAAGTGGGTGGGAGAGAGCAGAACGTGAGGAGCAGACGGTTCCGTCATCGAAGACTCAGACCCTTCCAAGGTTTGCAAGTTAGCCTAACCTTACTGAGGTTGACCTAACTACCCTCGCGCCAAGCGCGCCACAGACGCGCGTACATGCCGCCCAGAGCCACCAGCTCCTCGTGCGTCCCCTCCTCCACCACGCGCCCCGCGTCCAGGACGGCGATCCGGTCCGCCGCCATCGCCTGGGTCAGCCGGTGGGCCACGAAGAGCGTGGTGCGGCCCGCACACGCGGCCAGCACGGCACGCTCCAGCTCGGCGGCGCCCTCGCTGCCCGCCTCGGCGGTGGACTCGTCGAGGACCACCACCGGCGATCGGCTCAACACCAGCCGGGCCAGCGCCACTTGGGCGATCTTCGTCACATCGAGGCGTTCACCGCCCTCGCCGACCATGGCGTGCAGTCCGCCGGGGAGCGACTCGACCCATCCGTCGGCGCCGACGGTACGCAGCGCCTCCATCAGCTCCTCGTCGCTCGCCTCGGGTGCGGCGAGGCGCAGATCGTCGGCGAGCGGCCCCGAGAAGACGTGCGTCTCCTGGGTGAGGATGCTCACCAGGGACCGCGCCTCGGCCTCGTCGAGTCCGGCGAGCTCCCGCGACCCGATGCGTACGGCCCCGCACTGCGGGGTCCCTATGCCGGCGATCAGCGCGGCCAGGGTCGACTTGCCCGCACCCGTCGCGCCCACCAGCGCCAGCGAGCCGCCGGCCGGGATGGAGAGGTTCACATCGCGCAGGACCGGCTCGTCGGTGTCCGGGTAGCTGAAGGTGAGGTCCTGGACCGTCACGGCGTACGGTACGGCCTCGGCGCGGGCGACGGACTCGTCGCCCACCAGCCGCTCCTCCGACGGCTCCCCCAGCACCCCGACCAGACGGGTGAGGCTGGCGCCGGACTTCTGCGCCTCGTCGAAGGTGAACATGATGGCGCCCAGCGGGGTGAACAGCCGGTGGAACATCAGCGGGGCGGCCGAGACCTCGCCGAGGGTGGCGGCGTCGGCCTCCAGCAGGGCGTACCCCACCACGAGGATCAGGACGAGGCCGATGAACTCGGCCCGGTTCTCCCTGCCGACGAACCGGCCGAAGAACCGGAAGACCTCGACGCCGAGGTTCCGTACCCGCCACGACTCGGCGGTGACCTTCTCGCGGACGTCGCCCTCCAGGCGGTACGCCCGGACGGTGTCGATCCCGTTGAGGCCGCTGATCAGCGCCTGCGCCCGGTCGGCCTGGGCGATGCGCTGCTTGCGGTAGAGCGGTGCGGACCTGGGGAGGTACCAGCGCAGCGCCAGCGCGTAGGCGGGCAGGGCGCAGGCGCCGGCCACGCCGAGCCGCCAGTCCAGGCCGAACATGCCGAGGGTGGCGATGGCGACCAGCACCCCCGCCGAGAACACCGTGGGGATGGCCTGCCGGATGCCCTTGGACAGGACGGCCACGTCGTCGCCGACGCGGGAGAGCACATCGCCCCGGCCGACCTGCTCCACGCGGGCGCTCGGCATGCCCAGCACGGCGCGGACGGCGCTCTCCCGCAGCTGGGCGAGGAGCTCCGCCCCCAGCCGCCCGATCAGATAGGTGGAGGCCGCGGTGGCCGCCGCGCCGAACAGCGCGGCGGCCCCCATCAGCACCCCGACCGTGACGAGCACCGAGCGTGATTCGCCGCCGACCACCCCGTCGACCACCCGGCCCAGCAGGAGCACGGGGACCACTTGGAGGGCCGCTCCGGCCACGGTGGTGAGCACGGTGGAGAAGGTCAGCCACGGGGCCCGGCGGCAGTGTGCCGCCACCCAGCCGGTGGCCTCCCTCCCGGTCGCCGTACGCAGCTTCGTCGGGGCCGGGGGGGTGTCGGTGACAGTCACGCGATCGCCAGTTCTCGGTGGGGGGAGGGCGGTTCGGCCGTCATCGCTACTTGGCCGCCTTGACCAGCTCGTCGATCGCGTACGGCAGGGAGAGCAGCGTGCCCTGGGACATGGCGGCACCGATCGCCGGGCCCTCGCTGTCCAGGAGGTAGGAGACCTTGTCGTTCTTGACGGCGGGCAGGTTGGCGAAGAGCTCGAACTTCTTGAGCGCCTCGGTGTCCGCCTTGTCGTTGATGACGAAGATGCGGTCGACGTCGATCAGGTCGATGCGCTCGGGCGACAGCTCGGTGGAGAACTTGCCGTCGGCGATCTTGTCGATCTCGGTCTGGTAGCCGAAGCCGGAACCGGTGACCAGCTGGCCGCGCACGTCGGTGGAGGTGAACGGGTAGACCGCGCCCTTGTACCAGGAGAGCGCGACGGCCTTCTGGCCGGCGAAGGCGGGGTTGTCCTTCTTGGCGGCGTCCAGCTTGTCCTGGATGCCCTTCACCAGTTCGGTGCCTTCGGACTCCTTGCCGAGCGCCTTGGCGATGTGGACCGCGTTGTCCTGCCAGGCGGCGCTGAAGGGCTCCTTCTCGGCCTTGGTGCGGCCGACGGTGGGGGCGATCTTGGAGAGCTTGTCGTAGGCGGCCTTGTCGACCTCGGAGTAGACCGCGATGATCAGGTCCGGCCGCAGGGCGGCGATCTTCTCGTAGTTGGGGCCCGAGTCACCGTTGTTCATGATGACCTCGGGACGGGTGTCGCCCCACTTGTCCTTCACCCACGGCCACTGGGTGTTGATGTCGGGGGTCTGGCCCACCGGGTTCGGGTACTGGTCGACCATGCCGACCGGCTTGATGCCGAACGCCAGGATGGCCTGGTCGTCCGTGTAGCCGACGGAGACGACCCGCTTGGGGGCCTTCTCGACCTTCGTGGTTCCGAACGCGTGCTCCACCGTGACCGGGAACGCGCCGGCTTCGGCGGCCGGGGCGTCGTCGCTCTTCTTCGCCTCCGTGTCGGAACCGCATCCGGCGAGGAGGCCGACGCCGAGGGTCGCGACGGAAAGTGCCGCGGCCAGCCGCCGCCACGGCTGCACCTGCGTCGTTCGATGGAGAAGCATCCGGAATCCCTTGCTTTCGCGCTGTCCACTGCGCCCCTGATTGAGGGCGAGCAAACCTTATCCCGCCCAAGTGAGGCGAGCCTAGCCTTACTTGAAACTTTCCCTCTACCGGGACGAGTGGCCGACCGGCCAATTTCCGCCGCTCAGGGGTCACTTCACAGGCGAGTCGCTCACCGGTTCGAGCCGGACGTGCGTACGTCCGATCGGGACGATGAGCGGCCGGTCGCCCACCGGGTCCTCGATCACCTTGGCCTGTAGCCCGAAGGCCTCGTGCAGCAGCTCGGCGGTGATCACCTCACGCGGGTGCCCCTGCGCCAGGATCGAACCCGCCCGCATCACGATGAGGTTGTCGCTGTAGCGCGTGGCGAGATTGAGGTCGTGCAGCACCATGACCACGGTGCACCCCGACTCGTGCAGGTCGTCGACCAGATCGAGTACGTCGATGGCGTGCGCGAGGTCCAGATAGGTGGTCGGCTCGTCCAGCAGCAGCAGGTCGGTGCCCTGGGCCAGGGTCATCGAGATCCAGACGCGCTGGCGCTGGCCGCCGGAGAGCGAGTCGACCGGACGGTCGGCCAGGTCGGCCACCCCGGTCATGGCCAGGGCGCGCTCCACGACTCCGGCGTCGTCCGAGGACCACTGCCGCAGCCAGCTCTGGTGCGGATGGCGCCCCCGGGCGACCAGGTCGCCCACCGTCAGCCCCTCGGGCGCCACGGGCGCCTGCGGCAGCAGTCCGAGCTTCTTCGCCACGTCCCGGGTCCTGAGCTTGGCGATGTCCTCGCCGTCCAGCACGACCCTCCCGCTGGCCGGTTTGAGCAGACGGGTCAGGGTGCGCAACAGCGTCGATTTTCCGCAGCCGTTGGGGCCGATGATCGTGGTGACGACCCCCGGCGGGATCGCCACGTCGAGATCGTCGATGACCGCCCGTCCGCCGTAGCCGACCGTGACGCCCTTCGCCGCCAGCCGTGCGACGTCCTTGACCTCGGACCGGGTCTCGGTGATGAACTGCGCGACCACAAGCACCCCTTGAATTTAGGCTCGCCTAACCTTATTGCTTTCGGAGGCAGTTCGCCTCAGGCCGTCACGGACCGGACCGGCGCAGGTTCGCCCGTACCAGCAGATAGACGAGGAACGGGCCGCCGATCGCGGCGGTGACCACGCCGACCGGAAGCGTGACCGGCAGCGCCGTCCGCGCGATGAGGTCCGAGCCGATCAGCAGCAGCGCCCCCAGCAGCCCGGAGGCCACCATCGGCGGCGTCGGGCACCTCGCCAGCCGCATCGCCACCTGGGGCGCCACCAGCGCGACGAACGGAACGGGGCCCGCCGCGCTCACCGCCACGGCGGCCAGCAGCACCGCGCACAGCAGGAGGACGGCCCGCACCCTGGTGTACCGGACGCCCAGCCCGGCGGCCACGTCGTCACCGAGGTGCATCGGTTTGAACTGGAACGCGGCGGCGGCCACCACCACGAGCAGGACCAGCCCGCCCCAGAACGCCACCTCGACCTCGTCCCACGACCGGCCGTCCAGCGAGCCGACCAGCCAGGCCTGGGCCCGGGCCACGTCCCTGATGTCGGCCGACACCAGCAGCCAGGTCGTGATCGCCTGCATCACGGCGCTCACCGAGATGCCGATGAGGATGAGCCGGAAGCCGTCGATCCCGCGCCGCCAGGCCAGGAAGTAGACCAGCAGCCCGGTGCCGAGGCCGCCCAGGAGCGCCGCCGCCGACAGGCCCACCGAGCCGACGACCGCGGCGGCGGCCCCGCCCGACACCGTGACCAGGAAGACCGCGACGGCGCTGGCCCCGCTGGTGATCCCGAGGATGTCGGGGCTGGCGAGCGGATTGCGGGCGACGGACTGCGTGATCGCCCCGGACACACCGAGCGCGATGCCCACGACGAGGCCGGCCAGGGCGCGCGGCATCCGCAGGTCCATCACCACGAACTCGTCGACCTGTTCGCCCTGGCCCAGCAGCGTGGCGATCACCCGCGACAGGCCGATGGGGAAGTCCCCGACGGCGATGGAGAGGCAGAACACCAGGAAGGCGGCGGCCGCCAGCACCAGCGTGACCAGGACGAGCCAGGGCCGCCAGACGAACGACACCTTCCCGATCCGCAGACCCGCCGCCAACGGCGTCTTCGAAACCGCCGCGTCGGCGTCCGTCGGATTCATCTCTGTTCTGCTCATGCGCTCTTGAACTTTCCTCGCCACACCAGGACCGCGAAGAACGGGGCGCCGATGAGGGCGACCACGACACCCGGTTCCAGCTCACCGGGCCGCACCACCAGGCGCCCCACGATGTCGCAGACCAGCAGGATGACGGCGCCGAGCAGACCCGCGTACGGCACCAGCCAGCGGTAGTCGGGGCCCGTCAGATAGCGGGCCACATGGGCGACCATGAGCCCGAGGAAGGCGATGGGACCGCACGCCGCCGTGGCAGCCCCCGCCAGCAGGGTGATGGCGACGATGCCGATGGCCCGGCTCAGCACGATGTTCACGCCCAGCCCGCGCGCCACGTCATCGCCCAGGTTCAGCAGGTTGAGGGAGGGCAGGGCGCTCAGGGCCAGCAGGAGCCCGACGCCGATGAACCAGGTCACCGGCCAGATGACGTCGAACCCCACCCCGGCCACCGATCCGGCGTTCCAGAACCGCAGCGCGTTCAGCGACTTCTGGTCGGTCAGGGCGACCGCGGTGGTCATCGCCATGAGGAAGACCGTGATCCCCTGCCCGGCCAGGGCGAGCGTCAGCGGGTTGCCCGCTCCCCTGCCGATGCTCGCCAGGCCGAAGACGACGACACCGGCGAGGGCCGCCCCCAGGAAGGCGAACCAGACGTACTGGAACGGGTCGGTGAACCCGAACACGGCGATCACCGTCACGACGGCGAACGAGGCACCGGTGTTCACGCCCAACAGCCCTGTGTCGGCTATGGGGTTACGGGTGTACCCCTGGATCAGGGCACCGCCGACGCCCAACGCGATGCCGGCCACGATCGCGAGGACCGTACGGGGCACCCGGACGGTCTGCACGATGAGCCGTATCTCGGTGAGCCGTTGGTCGGGGTCCGGCGACGCGAACAGCCCGTGCCAGACCTCGCCGGGGCTGAGCGCCCGGGCTCCCACGGCCAACGACAGGGTCGCGGCGAGCGCGAGGAGCGCCACCAGCGTGCCCAGCCCCACAACCCGCCCGCGGCGGACCTCTGTTGCACCCCGGGTCACGGGGCGCTCAACTGCAGTCGTGCTCATGTGGACGTACGTTATCCCTACTGATCACCGGGAAGTCATGGTCCGCCGGAGGGGCGCACCCGCGTCCGGGTGCGCCCTTACGGCTGCTAGGCGACGGCGCTGCCGGTGCCGTCGGTGACCGGGCGCGCCTCGTCGGAGGTGGACTTGACGCTCCGGTCCAGCAGGGAGTCCAGGATCTCGCCGACGCGTATCGCGGTGTTGGAGAGCAGGGACGTCGTGATGCCGTGCGTGTGCTCCGTACCGCCCTGGAGATAGATTCCGCAGTCCAGGGCGGGGTCGGTGGCGATCCGGTAGTCGCGTTCGACCCGGACGCGGCCCTCGTCGTCCAGCAGGCAGCGGTCGGCGACCTCGCCGAGGAGGCCGAGCGGGTCGGCGGGGCTGTAGCCGGTGGCGAAGACCACGATGTCGGCGTCCAGAGGTGTCTCCTCGCCGGTGACGAGGGATTTCACGGTGGTACGTACGCTGTCGGGCCGCTCCTCCACGGCGGTGACCCGGGAGACGTTGAGGAAGCGCAGCCGCTCGGTGCCGAGGACCTTCTCGCGGTACATCTGCCGGTACAGGTCGTCGATCAGGTCGATGTCCACCACGGAGTAGTTGGTGTTCCCGTGATAGGCCATCAGTTTGCTCTTGACGCTGTCGGGCGCGGCGAAGAACTCGTCGACCGCCCCGGGGTCGAAGATCCGGTTGGCGAAGCTGCTGTCGTCGGCGGGGCTGTAGCCGTACCGGGAGAAGACGGCGCAGACCTCGGCCTCGGGGAAGCGGCGGTGCAGGTAGGCGACGTTCTCGGCGGCGCTCTGCCCGGCGCCCACGACGACGAACCGCGAGGGCGAGGTGCCCTCCAGGCCGTCGACCTTGCGCAGCAGATCGGAGTTGTGCCAGACGCGGTCGCCGCGCCGCACGCCCTCGGGCAGGAGCGGGCGCAGCCCGGTGCCGATGACGAGGTTGCGGGCCCGGTGGACTTCGAGGCCGCCGCCCGACCGGACGGTGACGTCCAGGTACTCCACGGTGCCGTCGTGGACGAAGGGCGTCACGGAGACGACCTCGTGTCCGTAGGAGACCATGTCGTCGACCTTGGCCGCCGCCCACTCGAAGTAGTCGTGGAACTCCACGCGCAGCGGGAAGAGGTTCTTGTGGTTGATGAAGTCGATCAGCCGGTTCTTGCTCTGCAGATAGCAGAGGAAGCTGTACTCGCTGGCCGGGTTGCGGAGTGTCACCAGGTCCTTGAGGAACGACACTTGCATCGTGGCGTCGTCGATCAGCATGCCGCGGTGCCAGCCGAAGCTCTGCTGCTGCTCGAAGAAGTGAGCGGTGACCGGCTCCTGCCCGCCGACGCGTGTGTTGTGCTCTCTGAGCGCGATCGCCATGGCCACATTGGAGGGACCGAAGCCGATCCCGATGAGGTCATGGATCAGTGGTGCGTCGCCAGGATGAACCTGTGACATGTCACTCCCATCGTGCGGGAAAGCCGCCTGTCAGGCGCCGGGGAAGGTACGCGAGTTGGGCACGCCGACAGAGCGGCCCAGCCCGACTTAGGTGAGCCTAAGCTAATGCGATCGGGGATGTCGATAGGGCAAAGCGGATATCGGAGCCCTGACGGCCTGTCAATTGACGCACCGACCTGCCCTGTTGTGGGCGCCCGTGAGTCACGTGTCACATATTGTCACCACGGCGGGTGAGGCGGTGGCGCCGGGCACCCTTCGCCTAGAGTGCGGGGGTGCCTTCGTACAGCATTGGCCAGGCCGCAGAGCTGCTGGCCGTGAGCCCGGAAACCGTTCGCCGCTGGGCGGACGGCGGTCACCTCGCGATGGACCGCGACAGCTCGGGGAACCGGCTGATCGACGGCGTCAGCCTGGCGGGCTTCGCCACGGAGCGCGCCGCGGGCCTCCACCCGGTGCCCGGCGGCGGGGCTCTGACGTCGGTGCGGAACTCCTTCGCCGGGATCGTCACCGCCGTCACGATGGACGACATCGTGGCCCAGGTGGAGATCCAGTCGGGCCCGCACCGGCTGGTGTCGCTGATCAGCCGCGAGTCCGTGGAGGAACTCGGTCTCGAAGTGGGCGTTCTGGCGACGGCACGGGTGAAGTCGACCAACGTGCACATCGACCGCCTCGGAAGCCGGCCCCGAGAGCGCTGACGTCGGCCGCCCCTTCCACCGGCGGATGGTAGGACGAAACCCGGGACGGGTTCACAGAAACCAGGCCGAAGAACCGTACGGCCTCGCATCCACGGTTCACCGGCCCGGTCGCCGGGCATACCTCTCTGGCAGCCGCCCCGCGGGCCGTCCGAATGGGGGACCACCATGAGCCGACTCGGTGCGCCACGCCGTGCCCCTGCCGCACAGCTCGCGTCGCTGGCCCTGCTCGGCGATGTCGGCCGCCCCACCACCCTGACGGTGCGTGACCTGCGCGACGGATGGAAGCAGCACCGGGCGGAGGTCGTCTTCGACTGTGCCACCAGCGGGCCGCAGCGGCACGTCTTCGAGGGCCCCTTGCTGCGCGAGGTCGCCCTCGCCTCGCAGCCGCTCTTCGACACCCTCCGGCGCAAGGACCGGTCCCGGTTCGCCCTGGCGGTGTCCGGCGGCGACGGCCACCACACCGTGCTGGCCTGGGCGGAGATCGACGCCGATTTCGGCAACGCCCCCGTCCTCCTGGCCACCCGGCTGGACGGTGAGGACCTGGACGCGGCCGGCAGCCAGCTGGTGGTGCCGGTCGACCGGTGCGGGGCGCGCTACATCAGCGCCATCAACCGGGTCTGGGTCGGCGCCTGGGCGGGGGCGCGGTAGCGGGCGGCGACGGGACCGGACCGGGGCCACCGGCCTCACCGCCGGGCTAGAGTGATCACGCGATGACACCACGCCCGTTCAGGAAGTGACGCATGGGGCCGACCGGACACCAGCCGATCCGCGTGCCGGTCGGGGAAGGCTCCGAGCGGTGGGCGAGCCGGTCATCGCACCGCAAGGTGCTGCTGGTGGTACACAACGTCACTTCGGCCGGGCGCCTGCTGGATGTGCTCCCGCTCTTCCACGACGACTTCCGGGTCCAGCTCCTGGTCACCTCGACGGGGTCCTCCCCCTTCCAAGGGGGTGTCCGCGAGCTCTTCGCCGACGCGGGCCTGCCCGTGGTGCCCTGGGAGCAGGCGCTGTCCACTCCGGTGGATCTGGCGATCTCCGCCAGCTTCGGCGGTCAAATCGACCTGCTTCAGGGCAAGTTGTCGGTTCTCTCGCATGGTGTCGGATATACTAAGAAAATGGCCGAGCCGGGAGCCGGGAGCCGGGAGCCGGGAGCCGGGAGCCGGGAGCCGGGAGCCGGGAGCCGACCTTCGGGTTGTCACCGGAGTGGCTGCTCTCCGGCGGCAGACCGTTCGTCGACGGTCTCGTGCTGTCTCATCCCGAGCAGCTGGCCCGGCTGCGCCAGGTCTGCCCCGAGGCCGTCGGGGCGTCCGTGCTCGCCGGGGACCCCTGCTTCGACCGGATGCTCGCCGCCCGTCCGTACCGGGACCGGTTCCGGCGCGCCCTGGGCGTACGCCGGGGCCAGCGGCTCGTCGTCCTGAACTCGACCTGGAATCCGGAGGGCTTCTTCGGCGACGGCGGTGACCAGGACCTCCTCCCCGGTCTCCTCCCCAGGCTCGCCGCCGAGCTGCCCGCCGACGGGTACCGCATCGCCGCCGTGCTCCACCCGAACATCTGGCACGGCCACGGGCCGGGGCAGATCCGGGCCTGGCTGGACCGCGCCCGCCGCAGCGGGCTGTCCCTGATCGACCCCGTCCATGCGTGGCGGCAGGCCCTCGTGGCCGCGGATCTGGTGGTCGGGGACTTCGGGGCGGTCTCCTACTACGCGGCGGCTCTGGGCGCCCCCGTGCTCCTGGCCGCCGCCGAGCAGGACCGACTCGACCCCGACGCACCCCTCGCCGCGTTCGTACGGGAAGCCCCGCGCCTCGACGTCCGCGCGCCCCTGCGCGAACAGGTGGAGAAGGTGCTGGCCGGTCACCGCCCGCTCGCGGGTCCCGCCGCGTTCGTCACCTCGGCCCCGGGCTCCTCGGCGGCCCTGTTGCGCCGGCATTTCTACACGCTGATGGACCTGCCCGAACCCCCGGCCCCCGCGCTGCTGGAACCGCTGCCGCTGCCCCCGTACAACCCTCCGCGTCGCACACACCCGCTGCGCGTGCTGACCCGTGTCCAGGGAGCCGACGTGGTGGTGGAGCGGTCGACGGAGCATCCGTACGGGAGCGGTGGCGACGCCCACCTCGCGGTGCACGAGGAGACGCGCGACCCCGGCGACCTGGAGTCGGCCGACGTGATCACCCGCGACGGGCCGCCGGACGACCCGCGCCTGGGCGGCCCGGACGGCTGGACGGCGGACGTCCTGCGCCGCCATCCGCACTGCTCGGTCGCCGCGTATGTGAGCGGGCCCGACACCTGCACCGTGCGCGCCGTGCGGCACGGCCTGTTCCGGCTCTCCGCCGGGCCGGGCGCGGACGCCGACCCGGCGGCGTACGCCTCGGCGTTCCACGCGTGGCTGGCGAACGGCGGAAGGGTGCCGACAGGGGGCACCACACTCCGCGTGCACACGGCCGGTGAGGTCCACCCGGTGACCGTGGAGGTCCTAGGCGACGGCCTCGCAGCGCAGCCGTAGGCCTGCCAGATACATCAGGTGCGGGGTCGCGGCCGGGTCCAGCAGGCGCTCCGCCAGGGTGATCTTCGCCAGCGCCTCGGTGTTCTCGCCCGCGTCGTGAAGGGCCTCGGCGAGGTCGGTGAGGGCGCGGGCCTGGTTGTACGCCTCCCCCTGCTCCTCGAAGTACGTGGTCGCGGCCTCCAGCAGGGCCCGTGATTCCGTCAGCTGCCCCATCCCCCGCAGTGCACGCCCCTGGTGACGCCGGACCAGAGCGAAGGCGCGCGGCAGGTCCACCGCTTCATCCTGGCCGGAAGTGATCGCCCGGTAGATGGACTCGGCCTCGACGAACCGCTCGTAGGCCGCTGAGTACGACCAGCGGCGCATGCTCAGCAAGCCCTGCAACTCGACGGACGAGGCCTCTCCCCGGGTGTGTCCTCCCGCCCGCTCGCAGGCCACCGCGGCGGCCGCCGCACGGTCCGCCTCCTCCTCGCGCCCGAGTTCGCCCAGGCAGTGGGCGAGCTGGAAGTGCAGCGCGCCGGCCATCCGGGAGTCGGGCCGGTGTTCGTCGGCGCACCGGGCGGCGAGCCGCAGGGCGGGCAGCACGTCGTCCCAGTACCCGGCCTTCAGCTGGAGCGGCCACAGGGCCCGGGCCAGCCGCAGCGCGGTGTCGATGTGCTGGTACTCCTCGGCCACGGAGACGGCCCGGACGACGTTGCGGACCTCCGCCGCCAGCACGGCCACGCCGTCGGCCTCGTCGCGGCACGCCGCCCCGCTCTCCGGGGCCGGCTCGGTGCGCCAGCTCTGCGGCAGCGCGGCGTGTGCGGCATGCAGGGCACGGTTCAGCAGGGCGTCGAGAACACGCGTGATGGCGGCGGAGCACTCGGCGATGCCGTGGACCGGGCCCGCCGTGTCCGCCAGGTAGCGGCGGATCTCGGGGCGGAAGCGGTGGCGCCCGTCGGGCAGCGGCTCCAGCAGCTGGACATCCACCGCTTCGGCGAGCATCCGGGCGGCCTGCGCGGGGTCGGTGCCTGCGGCGGCCGCGGCGAGGCGGGCGTCGATCGAGGGCCAGCCGCCCAGGGCGGTCAGCCGGCAGAGCCGTGCCGTCTCCGGCGGGAGCCGGTCGCAGGCGCTCCGCGTCGCCTCCCGTACCGGATGGTCCCCCGCCGGCGGCTCGGACGTCGGGTCGGTGACGGGGGCTTCCTCGGTCAGCAGGCGGAGGGCGGCGGCCCGCAGGGCGAAAGCGTTGCCTGCGCACCGGTTCAGCAGGGCCGGCAGCTGATGCTTGACCCGCGCGATCTGCTCCCGGCCCGCCACCTTCCTCAGCATCTTCAGCGCGTGACGGTCGCTCATCGGCGGTACGGCGACGGGGAGCGCGTCCAGGGTGAAGGGCCTGCCGGAGACCACGACCAGCAGGAAGACGTCCGGGGTTGAGGGGACGAGGCTGCGGACCTGGGCGACCGAGGAGGCGTGGTCGATCACGACGAGCACCCTCCGTCCCAAGGTGAGCCGCCGGTAGAGCTGTTCCCGGCCCGCTCCCGTCGGGGGGATCCGGTCGTGCTCCACGCCCATCTCCTGGAGGAGGCGCTGGAGGACCGCGGCCGGTTCCGGGCCGTTCTCACCGGCGGCGTCGCGGAGGTCGACGTAGAACTGCCCGTCGGGGAACCGGGGGTGGAGCACCGCGCCCACATGGAGGGCGACGGCGGTGGTCCCGATGCCCGGCGGGCCGGACAGCTGCGCGCAGCGCGGCCGCCCGGCGGCGGGACGGGTCGCCTCACGCTTCAGCCGCCTGACGGCACGCTCGCGGTTGGTGAAGTGGCGGGGAGCGGGCGGCAGGGTGCCGGGGGTGAGCGAGATCTGCTCCTGAGCCGGCGCGCTCCGCAGGAGCGAGGCCCACTCGGCCGCCCGCCGCGGATCGTCGCCGATCCGGGCGTGCACCTGGCTCGCCAGGGTCTCCAGCCCGTCGACGCCGGTCGGCAGCGGTGTCTCGCGCCCCAGCGTCCTGCTTGCCAGTGCCCCCGTGGAGAGGAGCAACTGCTTGCCCATCTCCCCGCCGGCGCCGTTCCCCACCGCGCCCAGAAACGCGGTGAGCGCGCTGAGCGCCACGACCTCCAGCACGTCGGCCCCTCCCCCTGATGGTCCCCGATCCGCCTTGGCCGGACTGTATCGCTGCGGCCGGGGCGAGGGGGTTCATTTCGGCCCACCCGCATGCGTCGGTGCGGGCGGCGAGATGGGGGCGGGCCGGTTCGCCGGGGCCGGATGTCAGGCGAGGTCGAGCAACTGCTCGTAGAAGCCGCCGAACCCGCGCCGCCTGTCCACGAAGTGGAGCTCCAGGATCCAGTGGCAGACCCGTCCCGCACGGTCGGTGCGGCGCAGCCGTGTGGCGTTCTCCGGGGTGATGTAGGACTCCGCCTTCGCTCCGTCGTTGGTCTCGTGCGGGAACTCCCCGACGAGGTGCCCGGCGTGCCAGATGCCGATCTCCCAGCCGGCCTCGGCCGCCAGCCGTTCGACTTCGGCGAAGAGCTGCTTGCCGGTGATGTCCGGGTTCGCTTGGAACGCCGCGCGTCCGGCGTCGAACACGCGGGGCAGGTCCTGGAGCAGCCGGTGCTTGTCCGGGTCGTCGCCGAAGACGTAGGTGCGGCCGAAGTCGGCCTCGTACTCCTCGAAGATCGGGCCGAAGTCGGCGAAGGCGACATCGTCCTCGCCGATGACGCGGTCGGGCGGGTTGTCCCGGTAGGGCAGCAGTGTGTTCGGGCCGGACCGGATGATCCGCTTGTGCCAGTGCTTGGTCGTCCCGAACATCTCGTTGGCCAGGTCCCGGATGCGGTCGCTGACCTCCCGCTCGCCGACGCCGGGGGTGACCAGTTCGCGTTTCTCCACCTCGGCGAAGAGGGCGATCGCCTTCTCCTGCGCCGCCACCAGGCCCGCCGCCCGCCGGTTCTCGTCCGGTCCGGAAAGTTCAGACGTCATGTCGTTCCCCCGCGTCCTCCGTGTCCTGGCACCCCTCGCCGGGCCGGCGGCCGGCCGGCACGGAACCGGCCGGTCCTGGGGTGGCGTCCGTTCCGTTCCCCGTACTGCTGGAACATCGCATCTGCCACCTTAGACAATCATCAGGCTCATATCTGCGGGTTTTTTCGCTACCTGGCGGCGTACGTCAGCGGCCGGTAGCCGGGGTGTCGTGGTCGTCGTCCTGGTAGCTGTAGCGCTTCCCGGTCCAGACGTCGCCGACGTTGTGGTAGCCGCGCTCCTCCCAGAACCCGGGGCGGTCGGCGGTGAGGTACTCGATGCCCCGGAGCCATTTGGCGCTCTTGTACCCGTAGAGGTGCGGCACGACCAGGCGCAGCGGGGAGCCGTGTTCGGCGGTGAGGGGTTCGCCGCCTCGGTGGGTGGCCAGGAGCGTCGTGGGGGCGGTGAAGTCGCAGAGGCGCAGGTTGGCGCTGTAGCCGTACTCGGCCCAGGCCATCACATGGGTGACCTCGGCGGCCGGTGGTGCCAGGCGGAGCAGCGTTCCGGCGGGGATGCCGAACCACTCGTGGTCGGTCGAGGTGGTCCCCTGCGCGCAGTGGAGGTCGGCGACGACGGTGGTGCGCGGGAGGGCGGTGACCTCGTCCCAGGACCAGCTGTAGGTGATGTCCCGGGCCGTGGCACCGAAGATCTTCAGGTCCCACCGTTCGGGCCGGAACCGGGGAACCGGACCGTAGTGGGAGACCGGCCAGCCGGCCACCCCCTGCTGCCCCGGCGGCAGCTGTCGCGGGGTCCGCGGCCGGGGAGGCGGCGGGGCCAGGTGGTCGCTGCCCACTGACGATCATCTCCCTGCGTGGTCGGCACGGCGAGAGACGGAACGCCCTCGCACAAACATTCTCCCGCAGGGTGGCCGGGGCCGGAGCAGGTGCCGCTCCCCCGGGGTGTCGGACGCGGTGCCTGTCGACTCTCCCTGTCCGCCACTCCCTCACCGCCAATCCGGTGGTCCCCCCGCACCGAATAGGAGGTAGAGGGCTGCGGACTGTGCCGCTCTCCCCGCGAGAGGCGGTACGTCATGATCACGCTGGTGCTGATCGGGGTGCTGGGAGGGCTGATCACGGCGGTATCGCCGTGCATCCTGCCCGTCCTGCCCGTGGTGTTCCTGGCCGGCGGCACCGGGCGGGGGGACGACGACGCCACGTCGGCCACGGGCGCGAAAGGCGCCCAAGCCAAAGGCGGCGGGGTGGCGACCGCCCCGGCCCCGGCGGCTCCCGTACGCGAGCCCCGCAACCGGCGCCCGTACGCCGTGGTCGCGGGGCTCGTCGTCAGCTTCGCCTTCTTCACCCTGCTCGGCGTGACGATCATCTCCGCCCTGGGCCTGCCGCAGGACATCCTGCGTTACGTCGGCCTGGCGCTGCTCGTCCTGATCGGGCTGGGCCTGATCCTCCCGCCCGTCGAACGCCTGCTGGAGAAGCCCTTCGCCCGTATCCCGCAGCGCCAGGTCAACAAGGAGGGCAGCGCGTTCGCGCTCGGTCTGGGCCTCGGCCTGCTGTACGTGCCGTGCGCCGGTCCGGTCCTGGCGGCGATCACCATCGCGGGTGCCCGGGGCGAGATCAGCTCCGACATCGTGGTGCTGACCCTCTCGTTCGCCGTCGGCACCGCCGTACCGCTGCTCGTCTTCGCCCTCGCCGGGCGCCGGGTCGCCGCCCGGGTCACCGCGTTCCGCCGGCGCGCCCGGGGGCTGCGGATCGCCGCCGGATCCCTGATGATCGTGCTGGCCCTGGGTCTGGCCTTCGACGTCACCGCGGCCATCCAGCGGGCCCTGCCCGACTACACCTCCGGCGTCCAGAAGAAGATCGAGGACAGCGACGCCGCCCGGCAGCAGCTGTCCGGTCTGTACGACGACTCCAACAAGGAGCTGTCCCGGTGCGAGGACGGCGCCGACGAACTGCGCTCGTGCGGGAAGGCCCCGGCGCTGGAGGGCATCGACTCCTGGTTCAACACCCCCGGCGACCGGCCCGTCGACCTCAAGAGCCTGCGCGGCAAGGTCACCCTGGTCGACTTCTGGACGTACTCCTGCATCAACTGCCAGCGCGCCGTGCCGCATCTGCGTGACTGGGAGCGCACCTACCGGGATGCCGGGCTGCGCATCATCGGGGTGCACTCCCCCGAGTTCGCCTTCGAGAAGAAGCGGAGCAACGTCGTCTCCGGTGCCGAGAAGCTGGGCGTCACCTGGCCCGTCGCCCTCGACAACGACCTCACCACCTGGGACAACTACCGCAACCGCTTCTGGCCCGCCAAGTATCTGATCGACGCCGAGGGCACGGTCCGGTACTTCAAGTTCGGCGAGGGCCAGTACGACCGGACGGAGAAGATGATCCGCGAGCTGCTCCGGCAGGCGGACCCGACCGTCGTCCTGCCGAAGCCCACGGACCGCGCCATGGACGATCTGGCCGCCGACCGGACGCCCGAGACCTATCTGAGCAACCTGCGCGTCCGCGGATACACCGGCACCCCCCTGGTGGACGACAAGCCGACCGCGTACCGCTTCCCGAAGGGCACGCTGCCCCTCAACAAGCTTTCGCTGGACGGCACCTGGACCGCCGGGTACGAGAACTTCACCGCCGGACGCGACGCCCGCCTGGCCTTCACCTACCGCGCGAAGAACGCCAACCTCGTCCTCGCCGGCACCGGCAAGGTCACCGTCCTCGTGAACGGTGAGGTCACCAAGACGATCGAGGTGTCCGGCTCGCCGACGCTGTACCGCCTGACCGACGACCGGGACGCGCGCACCGCACGCCTGGAACTGCGCGTCGGCGAAGGCCTCCAGGCGTACGTCTTCACCTTCGGGTAGAGCGTCGCCCCGCCCAGGGCGGGGCGACGGCCTCACATGCTGGTGCGGGGGCGTGTGCGGGAGGTGTGATCCCCCGCGTTCCCGGAGCGTGGCGGGGCGGAAACCCGGCTTTCCCACCGTGTCGGACGGAGGGCCGCCCGCCGCCGACCGCGCGGGCCGACCGAGGTGGTTCGCAGGCCGGAAGGCGGGGGTTCGGCGCCGGTCGGCGGCTGCTGCGCTCCGACAACAAGGACGCCCCGGCGAAATGGAGTCGGGGGCGCCAGGCCGCCGATGTCGTCGCCGCGTACCCCGTCCGTGGATCGGCGGCGGAGTGGGCGGGCGTCCTCAAGCGCCTCCGGCCCCGGCTGTACTCCATCTCCTCCAGCCCGCTCGCCCACCCCGGCGAGGTCCGGCTCACGGTCTCCGTCGTCCGGTACGCCAACAATCTCGGCCGGGACCGCACGGGCGTCTGCCCGGCCTACCTCGCCGACCACGCCGACGACGGCCCGGTCCAGGTCTTCGTACAGCGCTCACCGCACTTCCGGCCGCCCTCCGACCCGGCCACACCCATGGCCATGGCCGGCCCGGGAACCGGTGTGGCCCCCTTCGTCGGCTTCCTCGAAGAGCGCCGGGCCGCCGACTTCTACTACCGCGAGGAGCTGGAGGCGTACCGGGCAGCGGGCCACCTCGGCCGACTCGGCCTCGCCTTCTCCCGCGACCAGCGCAACAAGGTCTACGTCCAGGACCGCATGCGCGAACACGGCCCGCGCCTGTGGCAGTGGCTCCGGGACGGCGCCCACTTCTACGTCTGCGGCGACGCCTCCCGCATGGCCGAGGACGTCGACCAGGCGCTCAGGGACATCGCCGCCGCCCACGGTGGCATGGACGCCGACGAGGCGTCCGTGTACGTGCGGCGTCTGGCCTCGGACCGGCGCTACGTCCGCGACGTCTGCTGACCACCACGCGGGGGTTTCCGGACAGCTTCGGGCTGTGAGCGAGGCCATGCTTTTCCGCGTTTGACAGTAAATTCTTCACGAAGCTGGCGATTCTCCTTCAAGAACTCCTGCTTCGGTCCCGTTTCATCACCCGAACAGCAAGATCAACATCGTTGAACGCTGCATCGCCCTCTCCACCCTGTCCGTATGGCGGCCAACCGCCCCGGCGCGACTACTGCCTCTCGCGCATGTGGCTGTAGGCATATTCCAGAACGGCATGCCGGACGCGCCGACCCTGACCCAGCCGAGCGCCCTACCGGTGATGCGCCGTCACTTCAGGGGAGCCCGGAGGCATCTGCCTTCGATTCCCGTTCACCACCGCCGCACTTGGGGGACTTTCCCATGTCTCAACTCACCCGTCGTCGCGCCCTCGGGGCCGCCGCGACCGCTCTGACCGGCCTCGTCCTGACCGGCTTCGCGCGGACGGCAGGGGCGTCGTCCGAACCTGCGACCGCAGGTACGAAGCAGCACGAGGGGCACGCGGCGCACGCGGGCCACGCAGGCCCGCAGCCGTTCAGCGAGACCTTCCAGGGACGCCGTATCGAGGGCGCGCCGTCGCACGGCGACGGCCATCACGGCGGCTACGCGGTGCAGATCGACGGCGAGGAACTGCACGTGATGCAGAACGCGGACAGCACCTGGGTCAGCGTCATCAACCACTACGAGACGTTCCCCACCCCGCGCGCGGTCGCCCGGGCAGCCGTGATCGACCTCCAGGGCTCCGACCTCGTACCCCTGGCCTGATCCTCCGCCCGCGCGATTCCGCCGACCATTTCCTGAACCGGGGAGCACCCTCATGACCGTACGCAAGAACCAGGCGAGCCTGACCGCCGCCGAGAAGCGCGGCTTCGTCGACGCGCTCCTGGAGCTCAAGCGCACCGGCCGGTACGACACGTTCGTCACCACCCACAACGCCTTCATCATGAGCGACACCGACAGCGGCGACCGGGTGGGCCACCGGTCGCCGTCCTTCCTGCCCTGGCACCGCAGATTCCTCATACAGTTCGAACAGGCGCTCCAGGCCATCGATCCCGCCGTCGCCCTGCCCTACTGGGACTGGACGGCGGACCGCACCGCATCGGCCTCCCTGTGGGCACCCGATTTCCTCGGAGGTAGCGGCCGGAGCAGGGACGGGCAGGTCACCGAGGGGCCGTTCGCCGTCGACGGCGGCAGATGGCCGGTCACCGTGACGGTCGACGGGCGCGGTTTCCTGCGCCGCGCCCTCGGGTCCGGCGTACCGCAGCTGCCGACCCGCGCCGAGGTCGACTCGGTGCTCGCCATGCCCACGTACGACACCGCGCCCTGGAACAGCGCGTCGGACGGCTTCCGCAACCACCTCGAAGGCTGGCGCGGCGTCAATCTCCACAACCGCGTGCACGTGTGGGTGGGAGGCCAGATGGCCACCGGCGCCTCGCCCAACGACCCGGTCTTCTGGCTGCACCACGCGTTCATCGACCGGCTCTGGGCGCAGTGGCAGGCACGCCACCCCCGCTCCGCCTATCTGCCCGCCACGGGGACGCGGAACGTCGTGAGCCTCAACGACGTCATGCGTCCCTGGAACGATGTGACGCCTGCCGAGATGCTGGATCACACGAAGTTCTACACCTTCGACACGATGGCGTAGCACCGCGCGGGCCCCGGGCGCTCCGCCCGGGGCCCGTCCTGTGCGGCTCCCTACTCGTTCACCAGCAGGATCTTTCCGGTGTGGCCGCCGGCCTCCATCCGCCGGTGCGCCTCGGCGGCCTCTTCCATGGGGAGCCGGTCCTCGATGAGCAGCCGGACGGACCCGTTCTCGATCATCGGCCAGACGTGGTCCCGGACTTCGGCCACGATGGCGGCCTTCTGCTCCTTGGACCGGGTACGCAGAGTGGTGCCGTACACCGAGAGGCGCTTGAAGACCAGGTCGGCCAGGTTGAGCGTGCCGTCGAGGCCGTTCTGCAGGCCGATGACGACGAGGCGCCCGTCGGCGGCCAGTGAGCGGATGTTGCGTTCGAGGTAGTCGCCGCCGATGACGTCGAGGATCACGTCGAAGGGGCCGTACTCGGTGAAGTCCTCGGTGCGGTGGTCGACGGCCACGTCGGCACCGAGTTCCCGCACGCGTGCGACCTTCTCCGGACCGCCGACCGTGGTGACGACGCGGACACCGAGCACCTTGGCGACCTGGATCGCCATGGAGCCCACGCCGCCGAGCCCGCCGTGCACGAGAAGGGTCTCCCCCTGCTTGAGGCCCGCGGTCATGACGAGGTTGGACCACACCGTGGCGGTCACCTCCGGCAGGCCCGCCGCGTCGGTCAGGCCGACGCCCGCCGGAACGGGCAGCAGCTGCCCGGCGGGGACGGCGACCTTCTGCGCGTAACCGCCTCCGGTCAGCAGGGCGCACACCTCGTCGCCCACCTGCCATCCGGTGACCCCGTCACCGAGGGCGCCGATCCTGCCGGAGACTTCGAGACCCGGGTACGGCGAGGTGCCCGGCGCCAGCGGGTAGAGCCCCATCCGCTGCATGACGTCCGCGCGGTTCAGGGCGCCGGCCACCACATCGACGACCACCTCTCCGGCGGCGGGCCCGGGGTCCTCGACCTCGATCCACTCCAGTACCTCGGGGCCACCGGGCTCCTTGATCGACACTGCCTTCATGACACTCCGTTCCCAGCGGCGTACGAGCCCGGTCCACACGTCCCAGTTCCCGTTCCACACGCCTCAGTTGTCGTGCAGGGCCGTCCTGAGGGCGTCGACGGCGAGCTTGCGGGCGACGTTGGCCGCACGGGTGTCGCGCAGGCTGTCCAGCAGCAGGAAGTCGTGGACCATGCCCGCCACGCGGACGGAGGTCACGTCCACACCGGCCTCGCGCAGCTTGTTGGCGTACTTCTCGCCCTCGTCGCGCAGGACGTCGGCCTCGTCGGTGATGACGAGGGTGGTGGGCAGGCCCTTGAGCTGCTCCAGGGAGGCCCGGAGCGGGGAGGCGTACACCTCGGTGCGCTGGGCGGGGTCGGTGGTGTAGGCGTCCCAGAACCACTTCATGCCGTCGCGGGTGAGGTAGTAGCCCTCGGCGAACTGGAGGTACGACGGGGTGTCGAAGTCGGCGTCGGCCACCGGGTACAGCAGGACCTGCGCCTTGAGGTCGATCCCGCCGCGCTCCTTGTTCATCAGCGCGAAGACGGCCGACATGCAGCCGCCCACCGACTCGCCGGTGACGGCGATCCGCGAGGTGTCCAGGCCGTGCTCCGCACCGTGCTCCAGGACCCACCGGCCCACGGCGTAGTTCTGCTCCACCTGTGTGGGGTACTTGGCCTCGGGTGCGCGGTCGTAGACGGGGAAGACCCCCGCCGCACCGGCGCCGACGGTGAGTTCGCGGAAGAGGCGGTCGTGGGTCCGGTCGTCGCCGAAGACCCAGCCGGCGCCGTGGATGTAGAAGACCACCGGCAGCTGCCCGGTGGCTCCCTTGGGCCGGATGATGCGGGTGCGGACCGTGCCCCACTCGCCCGCGTCCACGTCGACCCACTCCTCGTCGACCTCGGGACGGGGCACGCTCTCGTCGCTCTGCAGGCCGAGCAGGATGTCCCGGCCCTTCTCCGGGGGGACCTCGTAGATCCGCGGATGCGGGTCCGTGGCCTCGCACAACTCCTTCGCCGCGGGTTCCAGGTAGGGGGTGATCGGAGGAGGTAGATCAGTCATGTCGACTCCCTGTCGCGGGCACACCATGTGCCCGGTCCGAGGCACACCTGTCCGCCCTGTTCACGGCAGGTCTGTCCGCTCTGCTCACAGCACGTACGTGTGCCCTGTTCATGTGGTCCCATCGGCTGCTGAAGCCATGCACACCCCAGTCGGCAATGAGCGGTTCCATCCTTCGCGCCCCGTTCGTCCCCTGCAACCCGTGCACAGCCCTTCCCGGCGGGGTCTGCACGTCGGGCATACCGCTAGCGCGCCGCTGCCTCGTGCACATCGGCGACGATGCGCCGGGCGAGGCGTTCGGAGGAGGCCGGGTTCTGCCCCGTGTAGAGGTTGCGGTCCACGACCACGTACGGCCGCAGGGGCAGACGGCCCTTCGTATACCGCGCCCCGCTCTCCCGCAGCCGGTCCTCCAGCAGCCAGATCGCCTTTCGGCCGAAACTGTTGAACTTCTCCTCCAGATTCGACAGCCCCGTCATCCGGTACCCGGTGAAGGGCCATGACCCGTCCTCGGCCTTCGCGGCGAACGCCGCCGCCGGCGCATGACAGAGCAGCGCGAGGGGCCTGCCCGAAGCGAGCACCCGCGTGAGCAGCGCACCCGACACCGGATCCACCGACAGGTCCTCCATCGGCCCGTGCCCGCCCGGGTAGAAGACCACGTCGAAGTCGTCCGGATCGATTTCGCCCAGCACCCGGGGGTGCTTCAGCTCCGCGTCGATCCTGTCCAGATACGCGGCCACCTCACGCAACGTCGACGGCCACCCCGCCGTCCGCGACATGCTCAGCCGGTCCAGCGTCGGAACCTTCCCGCCGGGCGTGGCGATCGTGATCTCCCACCCCGCCTCGCTGAAGATCTTGTGCGGTACCGCCAGTTCCTCACCCCAGAACCCCGACGGATGGACCTCCCCGTCCTTCAGCGTCCAACGGTCGGCCGCCGACACGACGAACAGCACCTTGGTCACGACAACCCCTCCTCCTGCGGAAACGGGTCCGCCTTCGCCTGCGTACACATCAGCCCATATCCACCGCGAAGCCTCGAACCATCATCTGCCGCGTGGGACACCCGGGCGACCGGTCGCCTCGTGCGACGCACCCCACACTCTCGATGTTTACGGTGATTACATTTTCGCGCTAATGTAAGTGGTGCACACATCTTAGGTGATCAAGAAGGAAGAGTGAATCCGTATGACCAGCGAGCTGTTCTCACCGCTGCACCTGCGCTCCGGCCAGGTGCTGAAGAACCGGATCGCCAAGGCGGCGATGGAGGAGAACATGGCCGGCGACGGCCAGCTGCCCGACAAGCAGCTGTTCACGCTCTACCGGCGCTGGGCGGCCGGCGGCACCGGGCTGCTGATCACCGGCAACGTCATGGTCCACGCCGAGGCCCTGACCGGTCCCGCCGGTGTCGTACTCGACGAGAACGCACCGCTCGAGCCCTTCACCGAGTGGGCCGAGGCGGGCAGGTCCGGCGGCGGCGCGATCTGGATGCAGATCAACCACCCGGGCCGCCAGGTCGCCTCCGGAATGCCCGGCGTCGTGTGGGGCCCGTCCGACATCGGCGTCAGCCTGGGCAAGCACAGCAACCGGTTCGGCCGCCCCACCGCCATGACCGCGCGGCAGATCGAGGAGACCGTGACCCGGTACGCGGTGACCGCGCACCGCGCCGAGAAGGCCGGCTTCGACGGGGTCGAGATCCATGCCGCGCACGGCTACCTGCTGTCGCAGTTCCTCTCCCCCCTGGTCAACAAGCGCACCGACCACTGGGGCGGCCCCCTGGAGAACCGCGCCCGGATGCTGCTGGACATCGTCAAGGCCGTACGGGCAGCCGTCTCACCGTCGTTCGCGGTCGCGGTCAAGCTCAACTCCGCCGATTTCCAGCGCGGCGGGTTCGACGCCGACGACGCCCGCCAGGTCATCGAGATGCTCGAACCCCTCGGCGTCGACCTGGTCGAACTCTCCGGCGGCAGCTACGAGAGCCCGGCCATGACCGGCCGCTCCGCCGACACCCGGACCCAGGCCCGCGAGGCGTACTTCCTGGACCTGGCCAGGGATCTGGTGAAGACCAGTCCGCTCCCCCTGATGCTCACCGGCGGCATCACCCGGCGCCCGACGGCGGAGCGGGTCCTCGACAGCGGTGTGGCGGTCATCGGCATGGGCACCGCGCTCGCCGTCACCCCCGATCTGCCCCAGCGCTGGCGCCGGAGCGGTGAGGCGGACCGCTCCATGCGTCCGGTGAAGTGGTCCGACAAGGCGCTCGCCTCCGCCGCGAGCATGGCCCAGGTCCGCCACCAGATGCGCCGCCTCGCCCGCGGCGGCAGCCCCAGGCCCGGTACGCATCCGGCCGTCGCCCTGGTCTCCGAACAGCGCAGGCAGCGCGCCGCCCTGCGGCGTTACCGCGCCTGGCTGTCGAAGCCCCGGAGCGCGGCCTGAGGGCCGACACCCCGGCCGGTGCGGACTCCGCACCTCCGCAGTGACGCATACGCCCACTACATGACAGGAGCTCACACCATGTCTTCCCCGCAGAAGGACAAGGACACCGTCAAGGTCGACCTGGGAGGCCGCGAGGTCACGGTCCCCAAGGGCGGTCTGTACGACCGGTACCGGATGGACCCCGACCTCGACGCGATCGCCCGCGACCCGCGCGTCAGCGGCGTGGACTTCTTCCGGCAGCTGCCCAAGATCAAGGTCGACTCCCCGATCGGCCCCACGCTCACCCCGAACTTCTACTACACGATCTCCACCGCCCGGCTGACGATGCTCGCGCCGTCCCGCGCGATCCGCGCCCGGCTGCCCGAGGAGCTGGCACCGCTGGAGCTCGTCCCCGGCCTCGGGCTGGTCTCGGTGATGTTCTTCCGCTACGACGTGTGCGACATCGACTTCTACACCGAGGCCGCCGTCGGTATCGCCGTCAAGCCGGCCCGGCACGGGAGGCTCGGCTTCTTCGACCTCGTCTCCGGGCTGAAGAACGAGGACCTCGACTCCTATGTGCTGTCCCTGCCCGTGAGTACGGAGATCGCGCAGGTCCGGGGCCACGACGGCTACGGCTTCCCCAAGTGGGTCACCGGCCTCGACGTCGGCATCGACGACCGGCGGACGACCGCCCGGGTGGCCAACGAGGCCGGCGGTGTCGACCTGGCGCTCTCGGCGGCCACGCCGAAGCAGACCGCCCACCCCAGCGGGGAGCGCGTCTCCTCCCTCACCTCGTACACGTCGATCAACGGCGCCTGGCACTCCACCCTGAGCCAGACGAACGTGCTGAACGCCGGTACGACGCGCGGCACGAGCGGCATCAGCCTCCGGGTCGGCGAGGGCCGCATGGCGGACGACCTGCGCTCGCTCAAGCCGAAGCGGACCATGCAGTTCGACGTGATGAGCGAGGGGCAGCTCGCCCTGCACATGCCGGTCCCCACCTCGGTCCCGCGCCGGAACAAGTAAGCCGACAGGCAAGCAAGGAGCCCCGCCATGGCCACCGAACACGCGACCCGCCCCACCACCGCCCGCACCGCGGCCCTGCCCGCGTCCATCACCCCGGCGCTGCTCAGGCGGCTGACCGCCCAGGTCTCGGCCGCCCCGGACGCCGCCCGGGTCACCACCAGCGCCCCGTACACCGGCCTCCCCCTGGCCGGCCTCCCCATCTCGACGCCGGAGGACGTCGAGGCCGCGTTCGCCCGTGCCCGGATCGCGCAGAAGGGGTGGGCGGCCACCCCGTTGAGCGAGCGCAAGCGGATCCTGCTGCGCTACCACGACCTCGTCCTGGCCCGTCAGGACGAGGCCCTGGACCTCATGCAGGCCGAGAACGGCAAGACCCGCCGCGACGCGTTCCTGGAGATCGTCGACATCGGCATCGTCTCCCGGTACTACGCCCGCAACGCCGCCAGGTACCTCAGCCCCAAGCGCCGCCGGGGTGCGATCCCCCTGCTCACCCACACCACCGAACTGCGCCACCCCAAGGGCGTCGTCACCGTCATCTCGCCCTGGAACTACCCCCTCAGCATGGCGGCGAGCGACACCATCGCGGCGCTGATGGCGGGAAACGCCGTCGTGCAGAAGCCCGACACGCAGACGGCCCTCACCGCCCTGTGGTCCATGGACCTCATGTACGAGGCCGGGCTGCCCCAGGACGTCTGGCAGATGGCCATCGGCCGCGGCAGCTCCATCGGCGACCCGCTGATGGACAACGCCGACTACATGATGTTCACCGGCTCCACCGCCACCGGCCGCGAGATCGCCGCCGCCGCGGGCCGGCGCCTCATCGGCGCCTCACTCGAACTCGGCGGCAAGAACCCGATGATCGTCCTGGACGACGCCGACATCGAGAAGGCTGCGGACGGTGCCGTCGCCGCCTGCTTCCCCTCCGCGGGTCAGCTGTGCGTCTCCATCGAGCGCCTGTACGTCGCCGAGTCGATCCGGGACGAGTTCGTGGCCGCGTTCACCGCGCGGACGGAGAAGCTCAAGATCGGCGCCGCGTACGACTACAGCGTGGACGTCGGCAGCCTCACCACCTCCTCCCAGCTCAGGACCGTCACCGAGCACATCGAGGACGCCGTCGCCAAGGGCGCCACCGTCCTCGCCGGCGGCCGGGCACGCCCCGACCTCGGCCCGCTCTTCCACGAGCCGACCGTCCTCACCGGCGTCACCCCGGACATGACGCTGTACGACCACGAGACCTTCGGCCCGGTCGTCTCGATCTACACCTTCCGGGACGACGACGAAGCCGTCGCGCGGGCCAACGCCACCGCCTACGGCCTCAACGCCAGCGTCTGGTCCCGTGACGGAGCCCGGGGCCGCGCCCTCGCCGCCCGGGTGCACGCCGGGACCGTCAACGTCAACGAGGCCTTCGCCGCCGCCTGGGGAAGCGTCGACGCGCCGATGGGCGGCATGGGCGACTCCGGACTCGGCCGCCGCCACGGTGCCGACGGCATCCTCAAGTACACCGAGCCCCAGACCGTCGCCCATCAGCGCCTCCAGGGCTTCACCCCGCCCGCCGGCATCAGCCCCGAGACCTGGGCCGCCCTCCTGACCGGAGGGCTCAAGGTCCTGAAGGCGGCCGGCCTCCGCTGAACAGCGGCCGCGTCACAGCAGCAGAGCCGGACGGCCCACGCCAGGCGGAGCGGGCGGGCCGTCCCGGTTTCTTCCCCCTTCACGATCACCTAAGATGTATACATCGTTCACATCCGGGAGGAGATGTGGACATGGCGAACATAGGAGAACGGTCCATGGCCCGGAGCAGCACCTACCACCACGGCGATCTGCGCGCCGCCTGCCTTCGTGCCGCGCGCGAGCTCCTGGAGGAGGACGGCAGCGCCGGTCTCTCGCTGCGCGCGGTGGCCCGGCGCGCCGGTGTGTCGGCGACCGCCCCGTACCGCCACTACGCCGACCGCGAGGCCCTGGTCTCGGCGGTGGCCGCCGAGGGGTACCGGGAGCTCGCCACCTCCTTGGCGCAGGCCCACCCCGCGCCCTCGACACCCGATGAACTCGCCGCCGTCGCCGTCGCCTACGTACGGTTCGCACTGGAGCACCCGGCCCTGTTCCGGGCGATGTTCGCGGAGCCCTGCGACCCCACCAGCGAGGAGCGCGTCGCCGCGACCGAGGCCATCTCGCAGTACGTCCGCACCATCGTCGCCGCCACCTTCCCCGGTGCGGACGCGGACGCCCTGTCGACGACGGTCTGGGCCCTCGTCCACGGCCTCGCGTTCCTGCACCTCGACGGCAAGCTGGACTCCTCCACCCCCGAGGCCGTCGCCGCCCAGGTCAGCTCCGCCGTACACGCGCTGTTCACCGCCTCCCCGGCGATGTCCGGCACGGCGGCGGCCGCCCAGCCCGCGGTCTAGGCTCCGACCGGCGACTCCGTTTGCCCCGCTTCGCGCAGCGGGCGAAAATGGCCTATCCGAGGGCGTTCTGCCCGTCGCTCCGAGGGCGTTCCGCTCGCCGCGCGCAGCCCTGGAGCTTCCCATGAGCGAACGTCTCCGTACGTGGCCCACGCTGGTCCATGACGATCTGGCACCCATGGTCGGGTACGTGAACCGGGTCGTACAGGTCGCGGGCAAGTACACCCTCGACGCGCCCTTCGAGGTCGGCTGGGGGAACATCGTCCTCGATGTCAGCCCCCGCGGGCTCAGGACGCCGACGTTCCGGCAGCCGGGGGTGACCTTCAGCGTGCACTACCGGTTGCTGGACGGTGACGTCCTCATCGAGGCGGACACGGGATCGCGGACCGTTTCGCTGGTCCAGAGGTCCGTCGCCTCGTTCTTCGAGGAGTTCTGCGACGCGGTGGCCGAGCTGGGCATCGACCCGCCTCGCACCGCGCTGGTATGCGAGATCCCGGATTGCGCGCCGACCTTCCAGCACGATGACGTCGAACGCACCTGGGATCCCCGCGCGGCGCGGCTGATGTGGGAGGCCTGGGATCTCGCCGCCGGCGGGCTGGAGGCGTGGCAGGCGCCCTTCCTCGGGAACCGTCCTCGGGTCGGCGTGATGTGGGGCGGCTTCGACCTGTCGGCGACGCGGCACAGCACGCGGCCCACGGAGCCGCCGCCCCACCGCCCGGCGTTCCAGCGGAACGCCCAGCTCTCCGCGTACGTGGCGGTGGGCTTCGCCTTCGGGAGCGATTCGGCACCGGAGGCGGGGATGTACGCCTACATCTGGCCGCAGCCGGACGGGCTGGAGGGCCGGTCCTGGGGTGTGGACGGCGCGGCCTGGCATGCCGACGCCGGTCTGGTGCGCCTGCCGTGGGACAGGCTCGGTGGGACGGCCGACCCGCACCGGGCCGTCGTGGCGTTCGGCGACGCCGTCTACCAGGCGGCCGTCGACCTGGCGGGATGGCCGGCCGACCTCTCCGGGCCCCGGGTCGACGGCTGGTACATGAGCCGGACCCCGCCCGAGCGCGTACGGGCGGCGGAGAAGGCCCGGCAGCACTGAACCCGGAGCCCCGGTCAGAGTTCGGGTTCGAGATGGGCCCACGGGCGCTCGGCCTCGATCTGGGTGGCGAGCGCGAGGAGGGTGGCCTCCCCGCCGAGGGGGCCCACGAACTGGACGCCCAGGGGCAGGCCCTCCGGGGTGCGGTAGGTGGGAACGCTCATCGCGGGGCGTCCGGTGATGTTGGCCAGCTGGGTGAAGGGGACCGGGGCGAGGTTGGCGAGCACCGCCTGGTCCCACGCCTTCGTCCCGGCCAGCGCGCCCAGCAGGCCCAGGCGCCGCAGGACACCGCCGACGGCGCGCACCGGGCCGGGGGTGTCCAGCTCGCCGATCCGTACGGGAGGGCGCGCCAGCGTCGGGGTCAGCAGCAGGTCGTAGCGGCTGTGGAAGGCGGCGAGCTGCCTGCTGTAGGTGTTCCAGCGCTCGCGGGCCGCGTAGTAGTCGGGCGCCTTGAGGGCACGTCCGGCGGCGGCGAGCATATGGGTGTCGAGTTCGAAGTCGCCGGCACGGGCGCCGTGCAGGCGCCTGATCCCGTCGATGGTGTGGGCGATCCGGGTGGCCCACATGGCCAGGAAGTCGAAGGCGAGCTGCCGTTGGTCGATGCCGGGCTCGGCGGGTTCGGTGTGGTGGCCGAGGCGGGTGAGCAGTTCGACGGCGTCGTCCACCGCGGCGACGGCCTGCGGGTCGGCCCCGGCGCCGATCGGGGAGCGGGTGGTGAACCCGATCCGCAGGCGCTGCGGGGTGCGGCGGGCGAGTTCGGCGTACGGGGACGAGGGCCGGGCGTGCAGGTAGGGGCCGCCCGGGTCGGGCCGGCCGGTGAGCACGTCGAGTATCGCCGCGCTGTCGCGCACACTGCGGGAGAGCACGCCGTCGGTGGCGGCTCCCTCCAGATGCTCGGCGACGGCCGGTCCGGCGGGGACGAGGCCGCGCCCGGGCTTGAGGCCGAAGAGGCCGCAGCAGGCGGCGGGGATGCGGATGGATCCGCCGCCGTCGTTGGCGCCCGCCACGGGCACGATGCCGGCCGCGACCGCGGCGGCCGATCCCCCGGAGGAGCCGCCCGGGGTCCGGGTGAGGTCCCAGGGGTTGCGGGTGGGGCCGTTCGCCTCGGGTTCGGTGATGCCCTTGGCGCCGAACTCCGGGGTGTTGGTCTTGCCGAAGACCACCAGCCCGGCATCCAGCCAGCGGCTCACCACGGCGCTGTGCCGCTCGGCCGGCCGACGGTTCAGCGCCCGGTTGCCGCTCCCGGTGGGCACCCCCGCGTAATCCTGCAACAGGTCCTTGACCAGGAACGGAACCCCGGCGAACGGTCCGGACAGCGGCTCCTTGGCACGGGCGCGGGCGAGGTCGTGCATCGGCCGGACGATGGCGTTCAGCCGCCCGTCGACGGCCTCGGCCCGGGCGATCGCGGCTTCCAGCAGCTCGCCGGGCGACACCTCCTTCGCCGCGACCAACTCGGCCAGGCCCACGGCGTCGTAGCGGCGGTATTCGGCATAGTCCACTGGGACACTCCCTCAAGAACTGGAAACCCGATGTCTGCGGACTGTACGCCGCAGCTGCCCGCCACCGGACCCCTGGCCGGGAACCCCGGCCAGGGCGGATGGACCGACAAGGAGACAGCCGTGAAGATGCTCATCAACGTCCCCGAGACCGTCGTCGCCGACGCCCTGCGGGGTATGGCCGCCGCCCACCCCGAACTGACCGTCGATGTGGAGAACCGGGTCGTCGTACGGCGGGACGCGCCGGTGGCCGGGAAGGTGGCGCTCGTCTCGGGGGGCGGGTCGGGGCACGAGCCGCTGCACGCCGGGTTCGTCGGGCCGGGGATGCTGTCGGCCGCCTGTCCCGGGGAGGTGTTCACCTCGCCGGTGCCGGACCAGATGGTGCGGGCAGCCGCGGCGGTGGACAGCGGGGCGGGGGTGCTCTTCGTCGTCAAGAACTACACCGGTGACGTGCTGAACTTCGAGATGGCCGCCGAACTGGCCGAGGACGAGGGCATCCAAATCGCCCAGATCGTGGTGGACGACGACGTGGCGGTGAGCGACAGCACGTTCACGGCCGGGCGGCGCGGTACGGGGGCGACGCTCTTCGTCGAGAAGATCGCGGGGGCCGCCGCCGACGAGGGCGCGCCGCTGGAGCGGGTGGTCTCGGTGGCCCGGCAGGTGAACGGGTCCTCGCGGAGCTTCGGGGTGGCTCTCAGCGCGGTCACCACCCCGGCGAAGGGCAGCCCGACCTTCGATCTGCCCGCCGGGGAGCTGGAGTTGGGCATCGGGATCCACGGCGAGCCGGGGCGGGAGCGGCGGCCGATGATGACCTCGGGCGAGATCGCCGACTTCGCGGTGCACGCGGTGCTGGAGGACCTCCGGCCGACCGGCCCCGTGCTGGCGCTGGTCAACGGGATGGGGGCGACGCCGCTGCTGGAGCTGTACGGGTTCAACGCGGAGGTGCAGCGGGTGCTCTCCGAACGGGGTGTGCCGGTGGCCCGTACGCTCGTGGGGAACTACGTGACCTCACTCGACATGGCAGGCTGCTCGGTGACGCTGTGCCAGGTCGACGAGGAGCTGCTGCGGCTGTGGGACGCGCCCGTGGAGACGCCCGCGCTCCGCTGGGGCCGTTGAGCCTCCGCGCCGACCGTACTCGTACGAACCGTGCCGGACAGGCCCGGGGAACAGGAGATCATGTGCTGGACGCCGACTTCTTCCGCCGCTGGATGGCGGCCACCGCGGCCGCCGTGGACCGTGAGGCGGACCGACTGACCGAACTGGACTCGGCGATCGGGGACGCCGACCACGGCAGCAACCTCCAGCGCGGTTTCGCGGCGGTGGCGGCCGTGGTGGAGAAGGACGCGCCCGCGACCCCGGGCGCGGTGCTGACCCTGGCGGGGCGGCAGCTGATCTCCACCGTCGGCGGGGCGTCCGGGCCGTTGTACGGGACGCTGCTGCGCCGTACGGGCAAGGCGCTCGGCGAGGACGCCGAGGTGACGCGGGACCAGCTCGCCCAGGCGTTCGCCGGGGGTGTCGCGGCGGTGGGGCAGCTCGGCGGGGCGCAGGCCGGGGACAAGACGATGCTGGACGCGCTGCTCCCGGCGGCGGAGGCTCTGGCCTCGTCGTTCCAGGGGGCGGCGGACGCGGCCCGGGCGGGCGCCGAGGCGACGGTGCCGTTGCAGGCGCGCAAGGGGCGGGCCAGCTATCTCGGCGAGCGCAGCATCGGCCACCAGGACCCGGGGGCGACCTCGGCGGCCCTGCTGGTCGAGGCGCTGGCCCGCACCGCAAAGGACGGGGGTGCGGAGGCATGAGCGAGGAGCCGCAGGTGGGCATCGTGCTGGTCTCGCACAGCGGTCCGGTCGCGGAATCGGTCGCCGAACTGGCCCGTGGCCTCGCCGCCGGGGGCGTGACGGCCCCGGTCGCGGCGGCGGGCGGGCTGCCGAACGGCGGGCTCGGCACCAGCGCCGAGCTGATCGGCCGGGCTGCCGCCTCGGTGGACCGGGGCGTCGGCGTCGCGGTCCTCGTCGACCTGGGGAGCGCGGTCCTCACGGTGAAGGCGATGCTCGCCGAGGGCGACGAACTCCCCGAGAACACGCGGCTGGTCGACGCCCCGTTCGTGGAGGGTGCGGTCGCCGCCGTGGTGACCGCGTCGTCGGGCGGGGACATCGGCGCGGTGGAGGCGGCGGCCTCGGAGGCGTACGGGTATCGCAAGACGTAGTCGTACGGCGGGGGGGGCGGTGTCCGCGATGCGGCGCCGCCCCTTTTTTCTTCTGCCCGGCCCCTCCGTCTCCGCCCGGCCCCTCCGCTGGCATGGAGCCCACCGCGATTGCAGACTTGGCGACATGTCGGCAGGCAAGCGCAGTGCGGGGCTTCTCCTCTTCCGGACCACGGGCACCGGGGGTGAGCGGGACGTCGAGGTGCTGATCGGGCACATGGGCGGGCCGTTCTGGGCCGGGCGGGAGGAGGCGGCCTGGTCGGTGCCGAAGGGTGAGTACGGCCCCGACGAGGAACCGGCGGCGGCCGCGCGGCGGGAGTTCGAGGAGGAGCTGGGGCTGCCGGTGCCGGACGGGGTCTGGCTGCCGCTCGGCGAGTCGCGCCAGCGCAGCGGGAAGACGGTGACCGTGTGGGCGGTTCAGGCCGATCTGGACGTGGCCTCCGTGGTGCCCGGGGTGTTCACGATGGAGTGGCCGCGCGGCTCCGGCGTGCAGCAGGAGTTCCCGGAGATGGACCGGTTCGCCTGGTGCACGCCGGAGGAGGCCGCCGAGCGGCTGATCGTCGGCCAGCGGATCTTCGTGAAGCGGTTGCGCGCTCAGGTACGCGGGGAGGCCGCCGCTTCCCCGGAGGCGTAGGCCGGTTCCGACGGTGGGATGGGGCGGCCGACGCGCAACTCCAGTACGTCACCGGTGAAGCGGGCCCGGAAGCTGCGGTCGTGCGAGACCACCACGACGGCTCCCGGGTACTGCGCGAGGGCCGCCTCCACCTCCTCGACCAGGGCCAAGGCGATGTGGTTCGTCGGCTCGTCCAGCACCAGCAGGTCGGCCGGCCGTGTCACCAGCCGGGCCAGGGCGAGCCTGCGCTGCTGGCCGATGGAGAGGGACGCGACGGGCACCCCGAGGTCCTCGGGGCGGAACAGGCCCAGCTCCAGCAGCTCGTCCGCGTACTCGTCCGGGAAGCCGGGCCGCCCCGCGGCGAAGGTGGTGAGCAGGGTGCGCCGGGTCGGCCGGGCGGGCAGCTCCTGCGGGAGGTAGCCGACCCGGGCGCGACGGCGGACCGTCCCGGTGTCGGGCGCCAGCTCCCCGGCGAGGACCCGCAACAGGGTGGTCTTCCCGGCCCCGTTGTCCCCGGTGACCAGCAGGCGGGCCCCGGGCTCCACGCGCAGGGCGGGGAGGTGGAGCCGGTCGCCCACGGAGATGTCCGCCAGCTCCACCAAGGGGCCGGAGCCGGTCTCCCCCGCGAGGGCCGGACGGCCGGTGAAGGCGAGCGGCTTGGGCGGGGCGGGTACGGGAGAGCGGTGCAGCGCCTCCAGCCGGGTGCGGGCCGCCCTGACCTGGCCGGAGAGCTTGGCCTCGTGGGAGCGGCGGTGCTTGCCGAACCCCTGCTTCGGGTCCTTGCCGGTGGCCGCGAGCCGCTGCCCGGCGGCCTCCACCAGCTCCTGGGTGCGCGCCAGGTCGCTCAGGTACTCCTGGTGCTCCTGCGCCCAGCGGCGACGGGCGGCCGCCTTGGCGGTGCGGTAGCCGTCCCACCCGTCCCCGTACCGGGTGACCGTGCGCAGATCGCGGTCGACCTCCAGGACCACCGAGGTGACCCGCTCCAGGAACGCCCGGTCGTGGGTGATGGCGACGACGGTGCCCCGGTGGGCGCACAGGTGCTCCTCCAGCCAGTTCACCGCCCGTACGTCGAGGTGGTTGGTCGGCTCGTCCAGGAGCAGCAGTTCGGGGGCGGCGGCCAGGACGCAGGCCAGGGCCAGCCGGGACTGTTCGCCGCCGGAGAGGGTGGAGAGCGCCCGGTCGCGGGTGAGGTGGGCGAGGCCCAGGCCGTGGAGGGCCGCCTCGGTGCGGGCGTCGGCGCGGTAGCCGTCGCGCTCCTCGTAGGCGGTGAGGAGGTCTCCGTACACGGCGAGTTCCGCGTCCGTGGGCTCCCCCTCCGCGAGGCCTTCCTCCGCCTCGCGGATGGCCAGCTCCAGGGCGCGGAGTTCGGCCAGGGCCGCGTCGACGGCGTCCTGCACGGTGTCGGCCGGGTCGAGAGCGAGGGTCTGGGCGAGATAGCCGGTGGAGCCGGGGAAGCGGACGGTGATCTCGCCGCTGTCCGGGCGTTCGGCCCCGGCCAGGAGCCGGAGGAGGGTGGACTTCCCCGAGCCGTTCTCGCCGATGACGGCGGCTTTCTCGCCGGGGCGGACGGTGAGCGTCACCTGGTCGAGTACGGAGCGGTCCCCGTACGCCTTGGAGACGTCCTTCATGGTCAGTTGGGCGCGGTCGTGCTGGGGGTGCATGGGTGCCTTTCCCCTGATTCCTGGGTGACGGCCCGCGGCGGCGCGTGCGGGGACGCGCGGGGGCGGGGCGTGACACGTGGATGTCCGGACGGCGGAGGGACAGCGGCGCACCGGGGCCGGGATACGGCCGAACGCCGCCCGGTGCGGTCACGGGCGGTGCTCGGCGGTCGGCCGGTGAGCCTCAGCCGGTGACGTCAGGCGTCGCGCGGCGGCTGTCCGGGCCGGGAATCAGCGGAAGTAGTAGTACGAACGCATGGCACCGAGTGTAACGGTGGGCCGGGGACGGGACCGGGCATTTTCCACCCGGCCCCGCCCCCGGCCCACGGGGAGGCGTGCTCAGCCGTTCGGCAGGATGACCGCACGCCCGTTGATCCGGCCGTCGTGCAGCCGCTCGTAGGCGAGCGGTGCCTCGTCGATGGAGTACGTCTCCACGTGGACGTCGACGGCCCCCGCGTGCGCCAGGTCGAGGACCTCGGCCAGCTCCTTGCGCGAGCCCCAGTAGGGGGCGCTGACGTTGGTGCCGTACGGGAGCGTCCCGAAGCCCACGGGGAGCGCGCCGCCGCCGATGCCGACGATCGTCACGTCACCGTCGACCCGGGCGACGGCTCCGGCGGTCTCCACGGTGGGCGGGGCGCCGACGAAGTCCAGCACGACATGGGCGCCGAGTCCGCCGGTCAGCTCCATGACGCGGGCCGCCGCCTTCTCGTCGGAGAGGACGGCCTCGTGGGCGCCGACGGACCTGGCCAGCTCCAGCTTCTCCTCCGTGACGTCCAGCGCGATGACGCGCGCGGCCGTCATGGCGCGCAGCAGCTGGATCGCCACGTGGCCGAGGCCGCCGGTGCCGATGACGACGGCGGTCGCGCCCGGCACGAGCTTCGGCAGGGACCGCTTGATCGCGTGGTACGGGGTGAGTCCGGCATCCGTGAGCGACACCGTCTTCACCGGGTCCAGGTCGCCGATCGGCACGAGGTGGCGGGGGTCGTCGACGATCATGTACTCGGCCATGGCGCCGGGCGCGCCGAGTCCGGGCGGCATGATGCCCAGCTCCTTGGCGCGCAGGCAGTAGTTCTCCTTGCCCTCGGCGCAGTTCACGCAGATGCCGCAGCCCCAGGGCCCGTACACCGCGACGGATTCGCCGACGGTGAGGCCGTCCACGCCGTCACCGAGGGCGGCGACGGTGCCGACGCCCTCGTGGCCGAGGGTGAGGGGCAGCGGGAAGGGGACCTGGTCGGCGGGCCAGCTCATCACCGCGATGTCGGAGTGGCAGACACCGGCGGCGGTGACCTTCAGCAGGACCTGGCCGGGGCCGGGCTCGGGGTCCGGCACGGTGACGACCTCGGGGGCTGCACCGACGGCCCGGTACTGGACGGCTTTCATGGGTCTCCTCGCTTCTTCGCTGCCTGGTTCTCGTTGTCGGCCCCCGTGGTCCCGCAATGTCCTTTGTCGCCCGCGGCTCCCCCGTCCGCCACCCGGGCGCCGTCACGGGGCGGAGTAGCCGCCGTCCACCAGGTGGTAGCTGCCGTGGATGAAGGAGGCCTTGTCGGAGAGGAGGAAGACGGTGAGTTCGGCGACCTCCTCCGCCGTGCCGAGGCGGCCGGCCGGGTGCAGGGAGATCAGGTGCTCGCGGGCCTTCGGGTCGGCGTTCCGCAGGAGCGGGGTGTCGATGAAGCCGGGGCCGACCGCGTTGATCCGGACGTTCTGCGCGGCGTATTCGAGGGCCGCCGTCTTGGTGAGGCCGACGACGCCGTGCTTGGCGGCGACGTAGGCGGGCGAGCCCGCGAAGCCGTTGGTGCCGAGGATCGAGGACATGTTGACGATCGCGCCGCCTCCCGCCGCGACGATGGCGGGGAGTTCGTGGCGCATGGAGTAGAAGACGCCACTGAGGTTGGTGGCGACGACGCGGTCCCAGTCCTCGACGGGGTAGTCGCCGGTGGGGGCGGCCGGACCGGCGATGCCCGCGTTGTTCACGGCCAGGTGGAGGGCGCCGAAGGTCTCCACGGTGAACCGCACACCGGCTTCGACGGAGGCCGGGTCGGTGACGTCCATGCGTACGGCGGCCGCCCGCGCACCGGCGCTCTCCAGCTGGGCGGCGGCCTTGCGGGCGCTCTCCTCGTCGTAGTCGGCGACGACGACGGCCGCGCCGGCGGTGGCGAGCAGCCGCGCCACGGCGAGGCCGATGCCGGAGGCGCCGCCGGTGACGAGGGCGGTCCGGCCGGCGAACTCGGCCGAGGGGGTGGTGGGGGTGGTGCTCATGAGGTTGCCTCTTCTGCTTCTGCTGTGGGTTGTTCTGTGGTGCTGTCCCGGCCCGGTGCCGTGAGCAGGTCCGCCGCCAGGGCGTCGAACGCCTCGGTGACCAGCGCGGGCAGGGCGTCCGGGCGTCCGCCCCGCACCCAGGCGGCCTGGGCCGCGAGCAGGGCGCCCGCTCCTGCCGCCACCGTGACGGCGGGGCGGATGTCGTGGCGCGGGTCGACGCCGAGCCGGTCCGCGAGGATGGCGACCGAGTCCTCCTGGGCGTCCACCCTGATGTGGTGGAAGGCCGCGTAGAGCGCCGGCTCCTCCTCGGCGACGACCAGGAGGTCGAAGATCCGGGGGCGGCGGTGCCAGGGCTCCGCTTCGGGGTCGGCGAGCCAGGCCAGGACGGCGCGCCGGTAGGCGAGGAGCGGGGGCTCCCCGGCCGGGCGGGACCGCAGGGCCTCGTTGATCCGGTCGCCGTCGCCGCGCAGGGAGTCGAGGGCGGCGGCTTCCTTGCTCGCGAAGTACCGGCTGAAGGTGCGGCGGTCGACGTCGGCGGCTTCCGCGATCTCCTCGACCGTGACGTTCCGCAGCCCCCGGTCCAGCACCAGCTCGAACGCGGCCTGCGCCAGGGTGTCGCGGGTGCGGCGGGCCTTGCGGCTGCGCCGTTCCGGCGTCTTCCGCTCCGGTGTCCCACGCTCCGGGATCTTCTCTTCCGGACTCATAATTGCACCGTACACCTGAAAATGTCCCCACGCGACATTCGTCTCATGGGGACATTCACTGCGATGCGTACGGGCCGCTCAGTCGCTCACCGCTCCCGCGACCGGACGGACGTCCTCCGCGGCGGCCGTCATCGGCGGCGGTTCCGCGTCGCCCGGCGCCCGGCACAGGGCGAGCGCGGCCACGTCGTCGCGCCGGATGCCGCCGGTGAACTTCTCCAGGTCGAGGTGGAGCGCGTCCAGCAGCTCGCGCGGATCGTGCCCGGTCCAGCCGTCCAGCCGCTCGTCCAGCGGGTAGAAGGCGCGGGCCGCGTCGCGAGCCTCGGTCACCCCGTCGGTGACGACCAGGAGGGTGGCGCCGGGCGGGAGGGCGAACGACTCCTCCGCGCGGGTCTCCCTGCTGAGGCCGGCCAGGCCCAGGGGGACGTAGGTGCGCTCCAGCGGTACGGCCGAGGCGCGGTCCTCATGGAGCAGCCTCGGCGGCAGATGGCCGCAGTTCACCACCTGTACGCCGCCCTCGTCGTCGAACCCGAGGACCAGCGCGGTCACGAAGCGTTCGGCCTCGCCGGTCTGGGCGGAGAACGCGTTGTGCCGGACGACGGCGGCCTCCAGGGCCTCCACCACCCCGGTCAGCGTCCGCTCCCGGACCGCCGCCTCGCGGAACGCGGCGATCGCGGCGAACCCGGCCCCTATGGCGGCGAGCCCCTTGCCCTGGACGTCCCCGATGATCACACGGGTCCCGTACCACGATTCGACGACCTCGTAGATGTCACCGCCGACGAAGCGGTCCTCCTCGATCGGCTCGTAGAGGCCGTACGCGAAGACCTGGCCGGTGACGACGGGCAGCGGGCGCAGGATCTGCCGTTGCAGGGCGACGGCGGCGGAGCGGAGCCGGTCCATCTCGGTGGCGTGGCGTATGCGGGCCGCACAGGCGGCGACGCCGAGGGCGCAGACCAGCACGGTGAAGCCGATGCCGAAGACGAAGTCCCAGAAGGTGCCGTCCCTGCCGAGCCCGGAGCCGACGACGACCGCCGTGATCCAGACCGCCACCCAGACGGTCTGCCGGAGGGTGCAGAAGACTGAGGCCAGGGCCGGGCCGACCACGAGGAGGGGGATGACCCGAAGGTCCTCGCCCGTGGCCACGTCGACGAGGACGACCAGCGCGCTCAGCAGCAGCACCAGTCCGGCCAGCGGCCAGTTCCCGATCCGGCCCGTGGCCGCCGCGCCCGTGTCCGTACCGGGCTGGACCGCCGTCCGGTCCCGTTCCCTGCGCCCTATCCCCAGGGACACGCGCTCTCCTCCCGCTCACTCCTCGGTGCCGCCCGAGGTTCGGGCAGTCCCTTCCAGTTGACCGGCATCCGGGCCCTGGCGCAGGGGGGCATAGGGCCCGGAGGCGGTGCCGAAGGTCCCGGTCGGGACGTTCGGCCCGGGACCTTCGGCCCCTGGCGCGAGGGCCGGAGGTCCCGCCCGCGGCCTGGTCACCGCCGCGCGGACCGGCGGGTTCCGTCGGCCGGCGGGAGCGCCACCGGGGCCAGGCCGGCGAGGAACTCCGGGTGGGCGCGGAGCTGGAAGCCGAGCGATTCGTAGAGCCGGATCGCCACCGTGTTGGCGGCGGAGGTGTGCAGGAACGGGGTCTCGCCGCGCTCCCGGATCCCGTACGCGACCGCCCGGACCAGGCGGCTCGCCAGCCCCTGCCCCCGTACGGACTCGTCGGTGCAGACCCCGCTGATCTCGGTCCAGCCCGGCGGGTGCAGCCGCTCCCCCGCCATCGCCACCAGCGCGCCGCCCCGGCGGATGCCCAGGTAGGTGCCGAGTTCCACGGTGCGCGGCAGGAAGGGGCCGGGGCGGGTGCGCGCCACCAGGTCCAGCATCTCCGGCACGTCCGCCGGGCCGAGCCGTACGGCCTCCGGGTCGGGCTCGGGGGCCACCGACACATCGACGAGCTGGACGCCCGCGACCCGGTGGACGATCTCCCAGCCCTTCGGCGGCTCCTCCCGCAGGGTGTTCAGGCTGATGGTTCCGCCCGGACCGGCGAGCGCCGCGAGATCGGCCCAGTCCCGCGCGTCCGGGACCTCGGGGTGGGCGGTCCAGGGGGTGATGTCGACGGGGTAGCGCAGGATCCGGCCGCGGCGCTCGGCGAAGTGGGCGTGCGGGCCCGTGAGCGAGGAGAGGGCCGGGTTGTCCAGCGGGTGGGGTGCGACGGGGTCGGCGGCGGGGCGTGCGGGGGGCGCGGCCGGCTGACGTGTCGCGGGTCCGAGGGTGCTCATGGGCGCACCTCGGCGATCGGATCGGGCCGTTCGGCCGCATCCCGTGCCGCCCTTCCGCGGCGCTCTTCGTACGCGTACGGCTTGCGCATCTTCTCCCTCGTTCCGGTCCATCGCGCGGTTGCTCCCGGCGGGCACCCCGGTGCCCTGGCGCCGCGCGCCCGCCACCCGCGAAAAGCCGATGCGCGCAGGGCGTATTCCGTGCCGGGGAACTGTTCACGATGCCGCAATCAACGGGCGCGACCGACCGGCTCCACGGCCCGGACGGAGAGGTTCCGGAGCACGGGGCAAACCGGCGTGCGCCCGCCCGGAGGAGCGGCGAATTCGACTCATCCGTCGGCCAATACGCGCCGGTCCGGTCCCAACTGCCTTCCAGCTGTGGCACTCTGGTGGCGACCGCCCCACCGGGCTCCCCCGTACCGGTGGGGCGGTTCTGTGCGCCCCCTGTGGCCCGGCCCGCCCCCTGACGGGGTTTCAGGGCCGAACTCCGCCTGTTTCCGGCTCTTTCCAGCTGTTTCCGGCCGATGCACGACGGTCGGCCGGATCTCGTCCTTTCCGTACGCATGCGGGCCGGACGGCCGGGCAGGCGAGTAGACCTGATGGCCTACGACCAGGGGAGCGTGACGAGATGACGGCGCACACCGCGCGGACCACCGGTACGGAGCAGGCGACGGGCAGCACGGAGGACCTTCCCTGGATCGAGGACGCCGGCAAGATCGCCCCGATGGACGCGCGGCGGCTGTCGCGGCTCTTCTTCGACCGCCTCCAGGTTCTGGAGGAGGGCACGCACGAGTACCAGTACGCGCGCAACACGCTCATCGAGATGAACCTGTCGCTGGTCCGGTTCGCCGCCAACCGCTTCCGCAACCGGGGCAGCGGCGACATGGAGGACATCGTCCAGGTCGGCACGATCGGGCTGATCAAGGCGATCGACCGCTTCGACCTGTCCCGCGAGGTCGAGTTCACCTCGTTCGCCGTCCCCTACATCGTCGGGGAGATCAAGCGGTTCTTCCGGGACACCAGCTGGGCCGTGCACGTGCCCCGGCGCCTCCAGGAGCTGCGCGTCGACCTCGCCAAGGCGAAGGAGTCGCTGGCGGGCGACCTCGACCGGGACCCCACGGTGCAGGAGCTGGCCGAGCACCTGGGGATGGACGAGGCGGAGATCACCGAGGGGATAGTCGCCTCCAACGGCTACACGGCGGGCTCGCTGGACATGCCCACCGACTCCTCGGAGTCCGGTCCCCAGAACAGCGCCGGGCGGACTTTCGCCGATGTCCTGGGCGGGCCGGATCCCGCCATGGAGACCGTGGAGAACCTGCACGCCCTCGCACCGCTGCTGGGCGAACTGGACGAGCGGGAGCGCCGGATCATCGACATGCGCTTCGGCCAGGAGCTGACGCAGGCACAGATCGGTGCCGAGCTCGGGATCTCCCAGATGCATGTCTCGCGGCTGCTGAGCCGGATGCTGGACAAGCTGCGCAGCGGGATGCTCACCCAGGAGTGACAGGACCTGACTTTCTCATCAGTCAGGTTCTCAATGCGCTTGTTGCAGGGCAACTTCTCTCACCTGTGTTGAGATTTGCTCAACACATCGTTACGGTTGCCGACCATGCAGCAGTACGAGGTGGCCGCGCGGGTCCGTCAGGTGATCGACGCGGCGGGAGTCAGCGCACGCGAGTTCGCCCGGCGGATCGTCATCGATCCGTCGAAGCTGTCCCGTTCCCTGAACGGCTCCCGTCGTTTCACCGCCGCGGAGCTGGCCCGGATCGCCGACATCGGCGGCGTGGACGCCGGCTGGCTGCTGGGCTCGGCCGCCGAGAACTCACCGCCGGGCGCCCCGGCACCCCCGCTCCCTCCCGCGCCTGCGCCCGAGGGCGGCAGACCCCTCCAGATCGTGCGGGAGACCGTCCGTCTCATCGCCGAGCGCGGGTTCCACGCCGTCCGGGTCTCGGACATCGCCACGGCCTGCCGTACGAGCACCGCCGCGATCCATTACCACTTTCCCGGCCGCGACGAACTGCTCGAAGCGGCGGTGCGCTGGTGCATGGACGAGGACACCCGTCGCCGGGCGGCGGCCACCGCCGGAACCGAGCACGCGGGTGACGAGCTGCGCCTCCTGCTCGAACTCCAGACGCCCCGCACCGAGCAGCAGCGCCGCCAGTGGTGCGTCTGGCTGGACCTCTGGGCCGAGGCGGCCCGTTCCACCACCGTCGGGCAGCTCCACCGCGAGTATTACCGCCAGTGGCGGGCGACCGTGTCCGAGGTGATCCGGCGCGGGATCGACCAGGGCGTCTTCCGTCCTGTCGACCCGGAGAGCGCGGCCCTCACCCTCACCGCGCTGATCGACGGACTGGCCTCCCAGGTCCTGGCCACCGCACCCGGGAGACCCGGCACGGGCACCGGCGCCCAGGCCATGCACGACGCCCTGATCGCCCACGTCGACACCTGCCTGACCGCACCGACTGCCTGACCGTGCGCCGGGCGGCCCGCCGACCGGCGCGGAGGCCGTACCTCTGCGCCGTACCCCATACGCCGTTACGTCAGCGCTGCTGCAAGGCCCATCGCGTACCCCACTCCCCCCACCCCGAGGAGACACCCCCGCATGCCCGTGAACCAGGACGTCATCATCACCTGCGCCCTCACCGGAGCCGGTGACACCGTCGGCAGAAGTCCCCATGTCCCCGTGACACCCGAGCAGATCGCCGCATCCGCCGTGGAGGCCGCCGGGGCCGGGGCCGCCGTGGTGCACATCCACGTCCGCGACCCGGAGACCGGGGCGCCCTCCCGCGACCCGCGCCTCTACCGCGAGGTCGTGGAGCGGATCCGGGAGACGGGCACCGATGTCGTCATCAATCTGACCGCCGGGATGGGCGGGGACCTGGTGATCGACCCGGAGGCCCCGCTCGAGCAGCTGCCGGGAACCGATCTGGTCGGCGGTCTGGAGCGGCTGCCGCACGTGGAGGACCTGCTGCCCGACATCTGCACCCTGGACTGCGGTTCGCTGAACTTCGGCGACGGCAGCAACCTCTATGTCTCGACCCCCGACATGCTGCGCACCGGCGCGAAGCGCATCCAGGAGCTGGGGGTCCGGCCCGAGCTGGAGATCTTCGACACCGGCCAGCTGTGGTTCGCCAAGCAGCTCCTCGCCGAGGGGCTGCTGGACGACCCGACGGTCTTCCAGCTCTGCATGGGCATCCCGTGGGGCGCGCCCGCCGATCCCGGCGTGCTCCAGTCGATGGTCAACATGCTGCCCCCGGGAGCCCGTTGGGCGAGCTTCGCGCTCGGCCGGATGCAGATGCCCTGGGTCGCGCAGTCGATCCTGCTCGGCGGGCACGTCCGGGTGGGCCTGGAGGACAACCTCTATCTGGGCAAGGGCGTCAAGGCCACCAACGGCCAGCTGGTGGAGCGCGCCGTACAGATCACCGAGGCCCTGGGCTCCCGGGTCGCCTCCCCCGACGAGGCGCGGCAGCAGCTCGGCCTCCGGCCGCGCACATGACCGCCCGCCTCCCCCTTCCCGACGTTCCCGGAGCCCCTCCCATGCCTTCTCCCCCTGCTCTTCCCCCCGCTCCCTGCGCCCCGGAGGACGTAGGCCGTGTCACGTGCGTCGGGGCCGGAGTGATCGGCGGCGGGTGGGCCGCCCACTTCCTCGCCCGCGGCTACGACGTCACGGCCTGGGACCCGGCGCCCGACGCCGAGGTCCGGCTGCGCCGGCTGGTCGCTGCGGCCTGGCCCGCGCTCGAACAGCTCGGTCTCGCCGAAGGAGCCTCGCAGGACCGGCTGACCGTGGCCGGGAGCCTCGAAGAGGCGGTGGCCGGGGCCGAGTTCGTCCAGGAGAGCGCACCGGAGAAGCTGGAGCTGAAGCGCGATCTGCTGGCCCGGCTGGACGCGGCCACGCCCGCCGGTACGGTGGTCGCGTCCTCGACCTCCGGCTATCCGATGACCGACATGCAGCCGGCGACCGCAGGTTCCGCACGGCTCGTGGTCGGCCACCCCTTCAACCCGCCCTATCTGATCCCGCTGGTGGAGGTCGTCGGTGGTGAACTCACCGCGCCCGCGGCGGTGGAGTGGGCGTCACGGTTCTACGAGGTGGCGGGCAAGTCCGTCATCACCATGGACCGCGAGGTGCCCGGCTTCATCGCCAACCGGCTCCAGGAGGCCCTGTGGCGCGAGGCCCTGCACATGGTGGCCAACGGCGAGGCGACCGTAGCGGAGATAGACGCGTCGATCACCGAGGGCCCCGGGCTGCGGTGGGCGGTGATGGGGCCGATGCTGACGTTCGCGCTGGCGGGCGGCGAGGGCGGCATGGCGCACATGCTGGACCACTTCGGCCCGTCGCTGAAGTCGCCCTGGACCCGGCTGGAAGCACCCGAACTGGACCGCGCGCTGTACGAGGCGGTGGTGGCGGGCTGCGACGAGGCGGCGGAGGGCCGGACCATCGCGGATCTGGTCGCCGAGCGCGACCGGGGCGTCATCGAGGTGCTGCGGGCGACCGGCCGGCTGCCGGGCGCTGCCGGGGAGGCCATGCGATGAGCGAGAACACCAACGCCTCGGACGACACCGGCCTCCCCCTCTTCCGCAGGACCGTACGGCCCGAGTGGATCGACTACAACGGCCATATGAGCGAGGCGTTCTACGTCCTGGTCTTCGGGTACGCCACCGACTCGATGATGATCGAGACCGGTCTGCACGCCGGCTACCGCGAATCCACCGGCTGCTCGCTCTACACCGTCGAATCGCACCTCCGCTATCTCCGTGACGTGTCCGTCGACGCCCATCTCGTCGTCTGTACCCGCCTGTTGGGCGCGGACGCGAAGAAGCTGCGCTTCGCCCACGAGATGTACGTGGTCGGCGCGCCCGACGATGTACCGGATCCGGCGGCCGAACCGATCGCGACCAGCGAGCTGTTGGCCCTGCACGTGGACCAGCGGGCGGGCCGCACGACGCCGTTCCCGGACGCGGTGCGGCAGCGGCTGGACGAGCTGACGGAGGAGGCGCCCGCCTGGGCGGGGCGCTCCATCGTGGAGGTTCCCGCGCCCCGCTGAACCCCGGCGGCGCGCAAGACGTACAAGAGGCGAGAGGCCGGTCCGGACCCCGGGGCCGGCCTCTGCGTTGCCGCCGTATTGCAGGTTCGTGGCCAAGGGGGCGACACGCTTCCGGGCCGGTCCGGCACGTCCTACGGTCCGTAATCAGCCCGTCGCCACCCCGGGCTTCCGCCGACCGGCGGACGTACGCCGTACGGCGACCGAACCACGTGCGAGGAACCATATGAGCCAGCCCCTCGACTCCGTCACCGCAGGCCACACCCCCGAGGACGCGGACCGCCAGGAACCCGGCGCCTCCTGGTCGTTCGAGACCAAGCAGATCCACTCCGGGGCGGCCCCGGACCCGACGACGGGTGCCCGCGCGGTGCCGATCTACCAGACGTCGTCGTTCGTCTTCCGCGACACCCAGCACGCCGCCGACGTGTTCTCGCTGGCCGAGCCCGGCAACATCTACACCCGCATCCACAACCCCACGCAGGACGTCTTCGAGCAGCGCATCGCCGCGCTGGAGGGCGGGGTCGCCGCCGTGGCGCTCGCCTCCGGGCAGGCGGCCGAGACCCTCGCCCTGCTGACGCTGGCCGGGTCGGGCGACCACATCGTCTCCTCGCCCTCGCTCTACGGCGGCACCTACAACCTCTTCCGCCACACGCTGCCCCGGTTCGGCATCGAGGTGACGTTCGTGGAGGACCCCGAGGACTTGGAGGCCTGGCAGGCGGCCGTCCGGCCCAACACGAAGGCGTTCTTCGCCGAGACGCTCGGCAACCCGCGCGGCGACGTGCTGGACATCCGGGCGGTGGCCGACACCGCGCACGCCGCCGGGGTCCCGCTGATCGTGGACAACACCGTGCCGACGCCCTTCCTGCTGCGGCCCATCGAGCACGGCGCGGACATCGTCATCCACTCCGCGACCAAGTTCCTCGGCGGCCACGGCACCACCATCGGCGGGGTCGTCGTGGACGGCGGCACCTTCGACTTCGGCGCCCACGCCGAGCGCTTCCCCGAGTTCCACGAGCCCGACCCGAGCTACCACGGGCTGCGCTACTGGCCGGACCTGGGCCCGAGCGCCTTCGCCATCAAGCTCCGCGTCCAGCTGCTGCGCGACCTGGGCCCGGCGCTCTCCCCGCACTCGGCGTTCCTGCTGCTCCAGGGGGTCGAGACGCTGAGCCTGCGGCTGGAGCGGCACACCTCCAATGCGCTGGAGCTGGCCCGCTGGCTGGAGCAGCGGGACGAGGTGGAGACCGTGCACTACGCGGGTCTGCCGTCCAGCCGCTGGTACGAGGCGGGGCAGCGCTATCTGCCCCGGGGCGCGGGGGCGGTGCTGGCCTTCGAGCTGAAGGGCGGGGCCGAGGCGGGCAAGCAGTTCGTGGACGCGGTCGAACTCTTCAGCCACCTCGCCAACATCGGTGACGTACGGAGCCTGATCATCCACCCGGCCTCCACCACGCACAGCCAGCTGACCGAGGAGCAGCTCGTCGCCACCGGTGCCACGCCGGGCCTGGTGCGGCTCTCGGTCGGCCTGGAGAACGTGGACGACCTCAAGGCCGACCTGGAGGCCGGGTTCCGGGCCGCGAAGGCGGCGTCCTGAACCGTGGCGCCGCGCCCGCCGCACTTCCCCTCCCGCCGGCCTCCGGCGGCCGGCGGGAGGGGGACCCGCCCGGTCGTCGCCGCTGGGTGACGATCGAGGACCCGCTGCCCCTGGAGTCCGGCGTCCGGCTACCGGGGGTCCGCCTGGCGTACGAGACCTGGGGGCAGCGGGCGGCGGACGGCTCCAACGCCGTGCTGGTCCTGCACGCGCTGACGGGCGACAGCCATGTGGCCGGACCTGCGGGTCCCGGCCACCCCACCCCCGGCTGGTGGGACGCGCTGGTGGGACCGGGCCGGGCGCTGGACACCGACCGGTGGTTCGTCGTCGCCCCGAACGTGCTGGGCGGCTGCCAGGGCAGTACGGGCCCCTCTTCCCCGGGGCCCGACGGCACGCCCTGGGGGTCCCGGTTCCCGTATCTGACGGTACGGGACCAGGTGGCGGCCGAGGCGGCGCTGGCCGACGCGCTGGGCATCGGCCGGTGGGCGGCTGTGGTCGGCGGGTCCATGGGCGGGATGCGGGCCCTGGAGTGGGCGGTGAGCAGGCCGGAGCGCACGGGTTCGCTGCTGGTGCTCGCCGCTCCGGCCGCCGCCTCCGCCGAGCAGATCGCCTGGGGCTCGGTGCAGATCGGTGCCATCCGCTCCGACCCTGGGTGGCGGGGCGGCGACTACCACGGCGCGCCGCCCGGCGGCGGTCCGCACCGGGGCCTGGGCCAGGCGCGCCGCATCGCCCACATCACGTACCGCAGCGAGCCTGAGCTCGGCTCCCGGTTCGGCGGCGCGCCGCAGCCGGGCGAGGAGCCGGGGCGCGGCGGGCGCTACCAGGTGGAGTCCTATCTCGACCACCACGCGGACAAGTTGGTGCGCCGCTTCGACGCGGGCAGCTATGTGGCGCTCACCGAGGCGATGAACGGGCACGACGTCGGCCGGGGCCGGGGCGGCATCGCCCGTGCGCTGCGCCGGGCGGACCTGCCCGCGCTGGTCGTGGGCGTCGACTCGGACCGGCTCTATCCGCCGTCCCAGCAGGAGGAGTTGGCGGCACTGCTGCCGGGCGCCGACGGCCTGCGGATCGTCAACTCACCGTACGGACATGACGGTTTCCTCATCGAGACCGGCCAGGTGGGCGCGTTCGTACGGGAGTTGCTCCCGCCGGCGCCCACCCCCCTCCCCTCCCCCGCCCTCAGCAAGGAGCTTCCATGAGCCCGCTCCCCCCGCCGTCCGAGGACGCCTACGACCGGATACGGCTGCGGCAGTGGTCCGCCGGGGCGGCGCGCTCCGCCGGGATCGACCGCCGCGATCTGCTGAAGCTCGTCGCGGCCGCCTCGGCGGCCGTACCGCTGGCCTCGGTCGCCGCCCCCGCCCGGGCGGCCGACGGACTGCCCGGTGTGGTCAAGCCGCTGCCCCCGGAGCTGTTCACGCTGCGCGGCACCAACGCGGAGACGAACTTCGCCGCGCTCAAGGGCACCGGGCCGCTCACCCCCGCCGACCGGTTCTTCGTCCGCAACCACACCGCCACCCCGCACATCGACCGGGACACCTGGAAGCTGACGGTCTGGGGCGACGGGCTCAAGGGCGGTCCGGTGGAGTTCGGTCACGCGGATCTCCTGCGGCTGCCCTCGGTGAGCCGCACCGGGTTCGTGGAGTGCGCGGGCAACGGGCGCAGCTTCTTCGCCTCGCAGCAGGGGCAGGCGGTCAGCGGTACGGCGTGGACGCTCGGGGCGATCGGGGCGGCCCGGTGGCGCGGAGTGCGGCTGGGCGATGTGCTGCGCCGGGCCGGGATCGGGCGCCACGCGGTGGACGTGCTGCCGCGCGGGCTGGACGCGGAGGTCGTCACGGACGGGGTGAACCTGGGGCGGGTGCGCCGGCCGCTGCCGGTGGCGAAGGCGCTGGACGACGTCCTGCTCGCGTACGAGATGAACGGCGAGCCGCTGCCGCCGGACCACGGATATCCGGTCCGGGTGATCGCGCCGTCGTGGGTGGGCATCGCCAACCTCAAGTGGGTCGGGGACATCGAGGTGAGCGCCGGGCCGCTGCTCACCCCGTGGAACACCGGCCTCTACCGGCTGTTCGGCCCCGGGTACCCGCCGGAGGGCAGCGCCCCGCTGACCCGGCAGACCCTGAAGAGCGCCTTCGAGCTGGTGCAGGGCGCCTCGTTCCCCGCCCACCGCCGTACGGTGCTGACCGGCCGTTCCTGGTCGGGCGGGGCGCCGGTGCGGTCGGTGGAGGTCAGCACCGACGGCGGGCGGCACTGGCGGCGGGCCCGGCTGCACGACGCGCCCCGGGCCGGGAGCTGGGTGCGGTGGTCGGTGGACTGGGTGCCGACGGTCAAGGGCGCGACGGAGCTGCTGGCCCGGGCCATGGACCGGTCGGGGCGTACGCAGCCGAAGACGACGGCGCACAACACGCAGGGGTATCTCTTCGACGCGGTGGTGCGGCACCCGGTGACCGTCAGCTGAGACGGGCTCCCGCCAGTACGGCGGTGTGCACGGCCCGGGCGATGCGTGCGCCCCAGGGGGAGCGGGGTCCGGCGAAGGGTTCGCCGCCGTCGGGCCCCGGTTCGGGGGCGGCGACGCACACGGCGTCCGTGGGGGTGCCCGAGCAGTCGAGTCCGGCGTCCAGGAGGGCCTGCACCTTGGCCTCGGTGGCGGTGGCGACGGCGTTGACCAGGGCGGCGTCGGAGAGTGCGGCGGGGAGCGTGACGACGATGTTGACCGTCCCCGGCCGGTGCGGGGCGCGGACGGCGGGGCCGGGGGCGGCCGTTCGGCGCGCGGACGCGTCAGGAGCGGCCGCCCAGCCCCGCACGCCGAGGCCCGTCGTGACGGTCGCGGTGACTCCGCCGTCGTGGCCGGTCGTGTACGCGGCGACGTCGGCGGCGGTCATCAGCCCGGCGCCCGGGCCGGTGAGCCCCTCGGCGGCGGCGATCTCGGCGAGGTGGCGGTCCGGGTCGAGGCGCGGGTACCCGCCGGGGACCTGGGCGTTGAGGATCCAGGCGCGGGGGCCGATGCCGCCGCCGAGCACCGCGCTGCTGCACACCTGCACGCCGGGGCCCAGCCGCCACACGAGGTGGTGGAGGTGGTGGCCGTCCTCGTGCCGGTCGCGGAGTTCGCCGCGCCGGGCGGGCAGGTGGACGCGTACGGAATCGATGGCGCACCCCTGGTGGCTCGGCGGGACCGGCGGTGGCCCGTCCTCCCGGGGCTGCCGTGCTCCGGCGATCATATGCGGCCCCCACCCCCGCTCACCCGATTGGCCTAACTGGTCCGGGGGCCGCCGAGAGCGCTCGTACGGGGCCAGCAGGGACCGTCGGGCCTCCAGGGCCCCGTCGGACGGGTGGCCGGGCGGTTGCAGCGTCCAACCGGGTGGGGCGCGATGGAAGCCGGACGTGCCTACATCTGGTGGAGCCACCCACAGGGCGCGCCCAGCGAGGAGGGTTCGGTTATGGGAGCCGCTGACGGTTTCACGGATTCCGGAGAGCTCGACGGTCTGACCGTGTACGACAACGAAGGCGAGAAGGTCGGCAGCGTGGGCCGGGTGTACGTCGACGACGACACCGGCAAGCCCGACTGGGTCACGGTCAAGACCGGCCTGTTCGGCATGAAGGAGAGCTTCGTACCGCTCGCCGGAGCCCGTCGAGTGGGCTCCGACCTGCATGTCTCGCACTCCAAGGACACGGTCAAGGAAGCGCCTCGCGTGGACGCGGACGCGCATCTGTCCGTCGCCGAGGAGGAGGAGCTCTACCGGCACTACGGCCTGACCAGGAAGTCCGGCAACCTCGGTGACACCGGCAAGGCCGCCGGCACGGGCGGCGACGCCCGGACCGTCGCCGGGACCGGCGCCATGGGCGCGGCCGGTGCGGGTGCGGCGGGCGCGGCCCGTGGCACGGGCACGCCGCCGAACGCCCAGGCGACCGGCAGGACCACCAGCGCCGGAGCCGCGGGCACGGCCGGCACCGGCAAGCACCGCGACACCGACGCCTCCGCCACGTCCCGCCCGCTGGCGGGCGCGGGAGCGGGGACCCGGGCCGCCGACATGAGCGGCAAGGAGGAGATGATCCGCTCCGAGGAGCAGCTGCACGTCGGTACGGAGGAGTACGAGAGCGGCCGGGCGAGGCTGCACAAGTACGTGGTGACCGAGGAGGTCACCCGGTCCGTGCCCGTCTCCCACGAGGAGGTGCGGGTGGTCCGCGAGCCGCTGCGGCCCGGTGAGAAGGTGACCGGGACGACGGACTTCGGCGAGCAGGACGTGGAGGTCACGCTGCACGCGGAGCGCGCCACGGTCCGCAAGGAGGCCGTCCCGGTGGAGCGGGTCCGCCTGGAGACCAACAAGGTCACCGAGCAGAAGGAAGTCTCCGCCGAGGTCCGCAAGGAGAAGATCGACTACGGCGACGGCAAGGACATGGACACCGGCAAGGACACCGGTGGCGAGTTCGGCCAGGGACGCCGCCGCTGACGGCGCATCCCCTTCGGCGGCCGGAAGGCCGCTCCCATGTCCTCGGCCTCCGGGCGGGCCCGTGCGAACGGGTCCGCCCGGAGGGCTGTCCGGGGGCCGTGTCCCTTCGGGTCAGCGGCGCGGCAGGAACCGTACGGAGGGACGTCCGTCCGGCCCCTCCGGGGTGACGACCGCGCGGACCCCGTACACGTCCTCGATCAGCTCCTCGGTGATGACCTCGGCCGGGGTGCCGCCCGCGACCACCCGGCCCGCCTTCATCACGGTGATCCGGTCGCAGAACATCGCCGCGAGGTTGAGGTCGTGCAGGGCGATGACGCTGGTGAGGGGCAGTTCGGCGACCAGGGCGAGCAGGTCCAGCTGGTGCTGGATGTCCAGGTGGTTCGTCGGCTCGTCCAGGAGGAGTTCGCGGGGCTGCTGAGCCAGCGCCCGGGCGATCTGGACGCGCTGGCGTTCGCCGCCGGAGAGGGTGTGCCAGGGCTGTGCGGCCCGGTCGGTGAGCCCGGTGCGCCGCAGGGCGTCGGCGACCGCTTCCTCGTCGCGACGGTCCGGGGCGGACCAGGCGCGGCGGTGCGGGATGCGGCCGAGGCGTACGACGTCGAGGACGCTGAGGTCGACCTGGGTGACGGCGTGCTGGTCGACCACGGCGATCCGGCGGGCGACGGTGCGGCGGCCGAGGGCGGCGAGGGGGTCGCCGTCCAGGGTGACGGTGCCGGTGTCCGGGGCGAGTAGGCCCGCGAGGATCCGCAGCAGGGTGGACTTGCCGGAGCCGTTGGGGCCGAGCAGGCCGACGGTGGCGCCGGGCGGCGGGGCGATGTCGACCCCGTCGAGGATGAGCCGGCCACCGGCCGCCCGGCCGACCCGCTCGGCGCGCAGGCCGCCGTTCTCGATGAGGCTCATGGCGTGCTCCGGGTGCGGTACAGGACGGCGACGAACGCGGGGACGCCGATCAGCGCGGTGACGACGCCGACGGGCACCTCCTGCGGGTCGAGGACCGTGCGGGCGAGCGTGTCGACCCAGACGAGGAAGATCGCCCCGGCGAGCGCGGTGACCGGCAGCAGGCGCCGGTGCCCGGAGCCGGTGAGGGCGCGGGCGGCGTGCGGGAGCACCAGGCCGACGAAGCCGATGGCCCCCGCCGAGCTGACGAGGGCGGCGGTCAGCAGGGCGGTGGTGCACAGCAGCACGATCCGGGTGCGGGCGACGTTCACGCCGAGCGCGGCCGCCGCGTCCTGCCCGAAGGCGAAGGCGTCGAGGGTACGGGCGTGGGCCAGGCAGATGACCAGGCAGACGGCGAGGACGGCGGTGCAGAGGGCGACCTCGCTCCAGCCGACCCCGCTGAGCGAGCCCAGCAGCCAGAAGAGCACGCCGCGGGTCTGCTCGGCGTCGGCGGAGGTCATCACCACGAACGAGGTCAGCGCGGAGAAGAGCTGCATCGCGGCGACCCCGGAGAGCACCACCCGGTCGGTGGTGGAGCCGAGGGTGTGGCTGAGCAGCAGCACCAGGGCGAACGAGCAGATGGCCCCGACGAAGGCCCCGGCGGACAGGGACACCGCTCCCCCGCCGACGCCGAGGACGACCACCACGACCGCCCCGGTGGAGGCTCCGGAGGAGACGCCGAGGACGAAGGGGTCGGCGAGCGGGTTGCGCAGCAGGGACTGCATCACCGTGCCGCACACCGCGAGCCCGGCGCCGCACACGGCGGCGAGCAGGGTGCGGGGCATGCGCAGGTTCCAGATGATGCCGTCCCGGATCGGGCTCAGCTCCGAGGCGCCGAAGCCCAGGTGGGAGGCGACGGCGGACCAGACGTCGGGGACGGAGATCCGGGCGGGCCCGATCGTGACGGCGACGGCGACGGAGAGCAGCAGGAGCGCGAGTCCGCCGGCCCAGAGCAGGGCCACGAGCGGGCCGCTGCCCCGGACCGGGCCCGGCGCGGCCGATGTCTTCCGGTCCGCGGTCTCCTTCAGGGCCACGGACTCCTTCACCGTCGGGTTCCCGCCGCTCACCCCGCGAGCCCGAAGTCGCGCAGCCCCGCGGCGACGCGCTCCAGTCCCTCGACCGTCCGGATGGTGGGGTTCATCGCCTGGCCGCTGAGCAGCACGTACCGGCGGTTCTTCACGGCGTCCATCGTCCTGGTGACCGGGTTGGACTCCAGGAACTCGATCTTCTTCTCGGCGCTCTCGGCGGTCTGCATGGTACGGCTCAGGTCGCCGATGACCAGGACGTCGGGGTTCCGGTCGGCGACGGTCTCCCAGCTGATCTGGGGCCATTCGTCGTGGGTGTCGTCGAAGACGTTCTTCGCGCCGAGCTCCCGGGTGATGACACCGGGGGCGCCGCAGCAGCCCGCGAGGTAGGGGGCCTTGGAGTCGGAGAACCAGTAGAGGAGCGATGCGTTCGATCCGTCGATGCCGGCGGTGGCCTTCGCCACCCGCGCCCGGAGCTTCTTCACCAGGGCGTCGCCGCGCTCGGGGACGCCGAACACCTGGGAGAGCTCACGGACTTCGGTGTAGACGCTGTCCATGGTGAGGGGTGCGGTGCGGGCTCCGTCACCGCCGCCGCTGTTGTCCTTGCCGACGCAGTCGGCGGGCGAGATGTAGGTGGGGACGCCCAGCTTCTCGAACTGTTCGCGGGGGGCGACGCCACCCTTGGCGAGGGTGGAGGCGAAGGAGGCGGAGAGGAAGTCGGGCTCCTTGTCGAGGACCTTCTCGGAGGAGGGCCGGTTCTCCGATATGCGCTCCACGCCCTCGTTGGCCTTCTCCAGGCCCTTCATCACCGGGTCGCTCCAGGTCGCGGTGGCCGCGAGCCGGTCGGCGAGGCCGAGCGAGAGGAGGATCTCCGTCGATCCCTGGTCGACCGAGACGGCCCGCTGGGGCGGCGCCTTCACGGTGACGGTGCGCCCGCAGTTCTTCAGGGTGAGCGGGAAGCCGTCGGCCTTGTCGCCGCCCTCGGCGGAGGAGGCGGTGGTGCCGCCGCCGCAGGCGGTGAGCAGGACGACGCCGGCCGCGAACAGGGCGGCGGTGCGTATCGGGGCGGGGGTGGCCTTGGACAGCACGGAGGACCTCGGTGTCTCTGGGCCCAGCCGCGGAGCCCGTCGTACGGTTCCCGTGCCCCGGTGCGGGGCGCGGGTGCCAGCAGGTCTTCGGACTCGGGTTCGTCCGGGCGGGACGCCTTCCCGGAGCACGTGTGCGCTCCAGTGGCCGTGGCCCCGTCCGTCCCCCTCACCGCTGCGCGTCAGTTCCGGTCTCGCACCGGATTCCCTGACCCCGTCGCCGGGGTTCGACTGGCCCCGGCAAGCTATCACGGGTCTTCGTGCAGCTCAGAGCCGGTGTACGGGCCGCTCCCCGGGGGGCCGGTGCGGCGCGGGATCGTCCCGCCGCACCGGCCCGGCCGGCTGCCGTGAGGCCGGCGGAGCGCCTTACGGAGCCTGGAGCGCGATCACCGCGTTCTGTCCGCCGAAGCCGAAGGAGTGGCTGACGGCCCGTCGTACGGGCAGCTCACGGGGGGTCTTGGTGACGCAGTCGATGGCGAACCCGGGGTCGGGGGCGTCCAGGTTGGCGATCGGCGGGACGACGCCGTGCTGGAGCGTCAGGACGGTCAGCCCCGCCTCGATGGCCCCGGCCGCGCCCATGCAGTGGCCCAGTACGCCCTTGGGGGCGGTGACGGGCGGCCGGTGCGGGTAGGCCCGGCCGATGAGGGCGGCTTCCGTCGCGTCGTTCAGCGGGGTCGAGGTCCCGTGCGCGTTGACGTGGTCGACGTCCTCGGAGCGCCACCCCGCGTCGGCCAGCGCCGCGTCGACGGCGGCCTCGGCGACCGCCCCGGAGGGGTGCGGGGAGGTCGGGTGGTGGGCGTCGGTCGTGGCGCCCGTACCGGCGAGCAGCGCCCGGGGGGCCGCTCCTCTGGCCCGGGCGTCCTCGGCCCGCTCCAGGACCATGATCGCGGCGCCTTCGCCCATGACGAGTCCGGCCCGGTCGGCGGCGAAGGGGCGGCAGAGGCGGGCGGGGTCCCCGTCCCGCGGGGCCGCCGCGCCGGAGCGGGCGAAGCCGGTCATGGCGACCGGGAAGACGATCGACTCGGTGGCTCCGGCGATCGCGATGTCGCACTGTCCGAGCGCCAGCATGTCGCGGGCCACGGAGAGGGCGGTCACCCCGGAGGAGCAGGCCGTACAGGGGGCCAGGCTGGGGCCCGTGGCCTTCATCTGGATGGCGATCTCGGCCGCGGGCATGCTCGGGATGGTGAGCAGGATGCCCGAGGGCGAGGTGGCCTCGGGGCCGCGCCGCTCCAGGGCGACGGCCTGTTCGGTGAGTCCGGCGGATCCGCCGCTGCTGGTGCCGACGACGACGGCGACGCGGGCGCCGTCCCAGTGGGCGGGGTCGAGTCCGGCGTCGGCCACCGCCTCCCGTGCGGCGAGGACGGCGAACTTGACGTACCGGCCCATGCGGAAGGCGGTCCGGCCGCCGACTGCGTCGTCCAGGTCGATGCCGGAGACCGTACAGGCGAAGTCGACGGCGCAGCCGTGCAGTTCGGGGACGGTGCGCGCGAAGGACTCCCCGCGGCAGACCCCGTCCCAGGTGGTGTCGGTGGTGTGGCCGGCCGGGGTGATCATCCCCAGGCCGGTGACGGCGATGGCGGGTCGGTTCATCGGGTGTTGCTCACCGGCACCGCACTGCCTGCCGCCTCGCCGCCGACGGCCGCGTCGATGAACGCGGAGATGTCGGCCAGCGTGGCGTCCTTGTAGAGCTTCTCGGAGTCGGCGGCGACTCCCAGGGTCTCCTTGATGATGACGGCGAACTCGGCGACCGCCAGGGAGTCCATCTCCAGGCTGTCCATCGTGGACTCCGGCAGGATTTCGGCTGCGGGCACCTTGAACGTCTCGGTCAGCACCTCGGTGATCTTCGGGTGGATGGTCTGGGTCGTCACGGTGTTTCCTCTCATCGGCGGCCTCTTGGACGGCGGGTGGCGATATGCACGGACCCACCGCCGAAATAACTGGAGGGTGCCCCTCCGGTTACGCCTTGGGGCGAACCGATTCGTCTACGCTCACCTGCGGCTTCTCGAACCACCGGGAGAGCACCGACGTGGTTCCCCAGTACGCCAGCAGCACACCGCGGGTGCCGAGCGCCGCCACCTTCTCGCGCAGCGGGCGCCGCCGCTTGCTGCCGCAGGCGGGCCGCCGGAAATCCGCCGTACGGCGCCCGGCTCCGCCCGCCTTGCGCCCCACCGCCCCTCCCGGCCTGCGGTCCCGGTGCCAGGACCCTTCCGGATCGTCGTAGGCGTCCGCGTAACCGGGTCCGGCGATCGGCCAGTCCGACATCAGGCGCTCCGGCAGCGCGAACGCCTTCACCAGCTCGGGGGCGTGGCGGGCCACGGTCGCGATGAGCCGCTCCACCAAGTCGGGGAGCAAGGACACCTGTTCGGCGGTCAGCCGTCCGGAGGCCAGCAGGTCACCGCTGTTGCGGGCGATCCACTGGAGGGCGAAGAGCCGGTGCAGCTCGGTCAGCCGCTCGCGGGCCGGACCTGCGGGCAGTGAGGCGGTGGCCTGCTCGTACGCCTCGCTCGCCTGCCGGTAGCCGTACGCCTCCACCCCGCGCAGGGCGGGGCCCGAGGCGGCGTTCCACCGGCCGAGCGGGTCGCCGGGCGGGGCGGCGCTGATCCGCTCCCGGGCGCGGTCGAACCAGATGTCCTCCACCGCCGCGAGCAGCCGGCCCAGGAAGCGCGGGTCGTCCAGGTCGCCGGGGCCCTCCGTCTCCTCCTCGTCCCGGACGGTGACGCTGAACAGCATCTCGGCGGCGGCCTTGGCGTGGACGGCGAGGTTGTCGCCCTCGGCGGTGATGGCGCCCTCGATGCCGGTGAACAGCTCGGTCATGCCGTTGTTCTCCAGCAGCCCCTGCGCCCCGCACCGCTCCCGGCACTCGACGATGACGCCGCGCGCCTGCCAGGTGATCCACCCCTTGGCGACGGCGACCAGCCGCTCGGCCTCGGCCCGGTCGGCGGCCGGGGCGGACTCCCAGCGGTCCAGCGCCCTGCGGTGCAGCAGGCTCATCGCGAAGACGGTGGCCATCGCCCCGGCGAGCGGGCCGTGGTGGCTGCGGTGCGCGTAGACGGGGACCCGGCGCGAGCCGCGCGATCCGGAGACCAGCCGGTGACCGGCGTACCGGATGGCGATGGCGAGGGTGACCCGGGCGGAGCCGACCGCGCAGGCGCTCATGGAGAGCTTGCCGGGGGTGACGCGGCCGATGGAGAGGAGGAACCGCCTTCTGCGGTTGGCCAGTTCGCTGGTGAACCGCCCGTCCGCGCCGATCCGCCCCTGCTCCCCGGCGAGCAGCGCCTCGCGCGGGACGAAGTACCGGTCGAAGGAGGTGAGGCAGTGGTCGACCGGGGAGCCCATGCGGGCGGGCAGCCGCCGCACCCGTACGCCGGGCAGGGCGCTGATGGCGTCGGTGAGCGGGGCGAGGAAGAGGAAGACCCCGTGGTCGGTGCCGTCGGCGAGGAGCCGGGCGGCGACCACACCGGCCTTGGGACCGCCTGCGGGGCTGGTGTTGGGCATGAACTTCTGGGCCCCGGAGTTCGGGGTGTGCAGGACGAAGCCGTCGCGTTCGCGGTCGTACGTCGCGGTCGTCTCGACGGCCGCCGCGTCGTTGCCGTGGGCCACCTCCGTACAGAGGAAGGTTCCGATACGCCGCAGCTCCAGGAAGTCCGAGAGGTCGCGGAGCGTGCCCGGGTCGTGGTCGAGGAGGGAGCCGAGGAAGAGGTTGTAGTGGATGCCCGCGACGGTGGTCAGCGCCGGGTCGACCGGGCCGAGCCATTCGTGCAGGGCGGCCAGGGCGCGGGGGTCGGCGGCCAGCCTCGCGCCGCTGTCCAGTGCGTTGTTGAGGATGCGGAGCCGGTGGTAGGAGAGGGCGAGCCGTTCATCGGGGGTGCCCCCACCGGACCGGCGAAACGGTTCTGTTGTGAGCAGCCGTCGCCAGAACCCGTGCTCCTGGCGGAAGTTGTCGCCGTAGAGCACTCGGGTGAGCAGATCGTTCGTGGAGGGACTGGGTGGTTCATGCGTGGATACGGTCACGACAGAGTAACGATCAAGGAACGGCGAGGACACCCCCCGCCGTTCCCGAACGGCCCTGCGGGGTCAGGTGCGTTGGAAGGCGAGCGCCACGTTGTGCCCGCCGAAGCCGAAGGAGTGGCTCACCGCGCGCTCCACCCGCTGGTGGCGGGGTTCCTTCACCACGCAGTCGAGGGGGAAGGCGTCGGGGAGGGCGTCCAGGTTGGCGATCGGCGGGATGAGGGAACGTTCCAGCGTCAGGACCGTGGCGACCGCCTCGATCGCGCCCGCCGCCGCGAGGGTGTGGCCGACGACGCCCTTGGGTGCGGTGACCGAGGGGCGGTGCGGGAAGAGCCGGGAGATGAGGGTGGTCTCCATGGCGTCGTTGAGGGGGGTGGAGGTGCCGTGGGCGTTGATGTGGTCGACCTCGTCGGCCGCCCAGCCCGCCTGGTCGAGGGCGGCCTGCACCGCGCGCTGGGCGCCGCGCCCGTCGGGGGCCGGGGCGGTGGGGTGGTGGGCGTCCGTGCTGGAGCCGGCCCCGGTGAGCAGGGCGCGGGCCCGGCCGCCCCGGGCCCGGGCCGCCTCCTCGCGCTCCAGGACGAGCATGGCGGCGCCCTCGCCGATCACGAACCCGTCCCGGTCGGCGGCGAACGGCCGGGATGCTGCCGCCGGATCGGCGGTACGGGTGGAGAGCGCGCCCATCCGGGCGAACGCGGTCACCACCAGCGGGGTGAGCACCGACTCGGCGCCCCCGGCCACCACCACGTCGCAGCTCCCGCCGAGCAGCAGATCGCGGGCGACGGCGATCGCGGTGGCCCCGGAGGCGCAGGCGGTGGCGGGCGCGAGGGACGGGCCGCCCGCCTTCAGGGCGATGGCGACCTCGCCCGCCGCCGCGTTGGGGATCATCATCGGGACGAGCAGCGGCGAGACCGCCTCGGGCCCCGAGGCGGCCAGCTTGGCGGCGTTGTCGACCAGGACGGAGACGCCCCCGACGCCGACGCCCAGCACCACGCCGACCCGGCCGCCGTCCCACACCGCCGGGTCGAGACCGGCGTCGGCGACGGCCTGCCGGGCCGCGACGACGGCCAGCTTCACGAACCGGGCCATCCGCCACACCGAGCGGCCGCCCACCGCCTCGTCCAGGTCGACGGAGTCGACCGGGCAGGCGAAGTCGACCGGGAGACCGGCCAGTTCCGGCCGTCGCCGGGCGGTGGAGTGCCCGGAGCACAGCCCCTCCCAGAAGCTGTGCTCGTCAGCCCCTGCGGGTGTCACCAGGCCGACCCCCGTCACCGCGATGGCGGTGCCGGTGGCGGCTCCGGTGCCCTGATCAGCGGACTGCGACATGCTGTGTTCCTTCCGTAGAATCCGTCGAGTTGGTCTGCGGGGTCCCCGGCCACCGAAGTGCCGCCGAACCCCAGGTCAATCCGCCCCCGAACGCGGTGAGCAGCACCCGGTCCCCGCCCCGGAGCACCCCCCGGCCCGCCGCGTCGGCCAGGGCGAGGGGGATGGAGGCGGCGCCGGTGTTGCCGACCCGCTCCACATGGGTGACGCAGCGCTGCGGCCCGATGCCGACCCGGTCCGCGACGGCGCGCAGGATCCGGGCGTTGGCCTGGTGCGGCACGAAGTGGTCGACCTCGGCCGGGTCCCAGCCCACCCGCTCCAGCAGCACCCGGCACGAGCCGGTCATCCGCTCCACGGCGTGCTGGTAGACGGTCTGGCCCTGCATCCGGAAGTACGCGTCCGTCAGCGCGGGCGGTTTTCCCTCGGCCCGGGCGCGGGCCCCGCCGCCGGGGACGGTGATGAGGTCGTGGCCGGTGCCGTCGCTGCCCAGGTCGAAGGCGAGCAGTTCACCGGGGTCACCGGTCCGCCCGGCCGCCACCAGAGCCGCGCCCGCCCCGTCGCCGAAGACGACTCCGGCCGAGCGGTCGTCGGGGTCCAGCCAGGTCGAGTAGACGTCGGCGCCGACCAGCAGGACGCGCCCGTAGAGGCCGGAGGCGACGAGCCCGTGGCTCAGGGCGAGCCCGTAGACGAAGCCGCTGCACACGGCGGCGATGTCCAGCGCCGGTACGGTGCCGAGCCCGAGCCGGGAAGCGAGGGCGGGCGCGGTGCCGGGGCAGAGGTGGTCGGGGGTGGCGGTGGCGAGGACCACCGCGTCCACGGGTCCCGCCGCCGGGGAGCCCGCGAGCAGCCGGGAGGCCGCCTCGTAGGCGAGGTCCCCGGTGGCGGTCCCGGGTCCGGCGCGGTGCCGGCTGCCGATCCCCGTACGGCGGCGGACCCAGGCGTCGTCGACACCCCACGCGGCGGGGAGCCGGTCGTTGGGGACCGGCTCGCCCGGCACCCAGCCCGCCACGCTCTCCAGCACCGCCGTGCGGCCGCCGCCACCGTCCGCTAAGGCGCGCTCCTGCGCCTGCGGCCCCGGCCCGCTGCCCACTGCCCGTCTGCTCGCCACCCGCTGCCCCGATCCCGTTGTCATACTGCGAACGGTTGACGAACGGCGGGACGCCTGGCGAGGGTGCGTTCGACTGGGCCGAACGGGTCATGACGGTTTGTCAGTTACGTACGAGCGCCTCCCCGGGCTCCGTCACGACCGAGCGCCTCCCTGAGCTCCGCCGCGTCGGGCGGGTTGGCTCCGGCCCGCGAGACGGTGACAGCGGCGGAGGCAACCGCGTGGCGCAGTACGTCGGTGAGGGTGTCCCGGTCCACGGCGTGCAGCCGCTCCCGGGCCCCGGCGCCGAGGAGCCCGTGGGCGGCCAGCGCGTGGAGGGTGCCCGACATGAACGCGTCGCCCGCGCCGACGGTGTCCACGACCTCGACCGGCGCGGCCTCCACGGTGATCCGCCCGCCGGGCAGCACGGCCAGGGCCCCGTCACCGCCCCGGGTGACGAGGACGGCGGCGGGCCCGTGCTCCAGCCAGCGGGCGGCGACCTTCTCCGGCCCCTCCCCCGGATACAGCCACGCCAGGTCCTCGTCGCTCGCCTTGACCAGGTCGCTCAGCGCGACGCACGCCTCGACCCGGGCCACGGCCGCCGCGTGGTCGCCCATGAGGGCGGGCCGCACATTGGGGTCGTAGCTGACGGTCGCGGTGGCCCGGGCGGCGCGCACGATGTCCAGGACCGTGGCCGCCCCCGGCTCCACCACCGCCCCGATCGACCCGGTGTGCACATGGCCCGGAGCGGGGTCGACGGGCACCGGGGCGAGGGTCCAGGCGATGTCGAACGCGTACGAGGCCTGCCCTGCCGCGTCGAGGGTAACGACGGCCGACGGGGTGGCGGTCGCGGAGTGGTCGGTACGGACGGTGACTCCGGCGGAGGCCAGGTGGTCCCGGATGAGCCGCCCGTTCGGGTCGGGGCCGAGCTGGGTGAGGAGGGTGGCGCGGTGGCCGAGGCGGGCCAGGCCGTAGGCGACGTTGGCGGGGCTGCCGCCGGGGTGGACCCGGTCCTCCTGGTCCGGCTCCCGGACGATGTCGGCGACGCATTCGCCGACGACCAGCAGTTCGCTGTGGTCGAGCATGGGGGTGGATCTCCTCAACTGCGGTGACGTGGGGGTGCCCCGGCCTGTGCCCCCATTGAGCCCGATCCGGCCCCCCGGGCGGAAGCCACCCCGGGCATCGGGCACCGCCCGGTCACCGTTCGGACGCCGATCCGGCCGGAACGGACAGCGCGGGGGCCAGGTCCCCCTGCGGGCGCCCGTCGTCCCGGCGCGCCCAGAGCAGGGCGACGGCCAGCACGACGGCGGCGGCCAGCAGCCAGGGCAGCGGGCCGAGCGGCAGGGCCCCGGCGGTCAGTCCGGCCCCTGCGGCCACCAGCTGGAGGGCGAGCGACTGGACGGAGAGGGCGGTGGCGCGGCCCGAGGCGTCGACCCGGCGGTGCAGCAGGTCGTTGGTGTTGGGGCCCGCGACGCCGAGCCCCAGGTACACCAGCCCGTAGCCGGTGACGGCGGCCGCCGTGGCGAGCGGGCTCGTCGCGCCGGTGGTGACACCCAGCAGGGTGAGTCCGAGCGCGACCACTCCCCCGCCGGCCAGCACCGCGCGCTCACTGCTGCGGGTCGACCGGGCTGCGAGCGGGGCGAGTTGGCTGCCGATGGCGGAGCACAGGAACCCGGCGCAGGCGAGCCCGGCGAAGAGCAGCGCGCCGGATTCGGCCGCCCCCGTCAGGGCGGCGGCCCGGCCCGGGGTGAGCAGTTCGACGGCGGCCAGCGCGGCCCCGGCGGCGCTCGCGGTGAGCAGGATGCGCCGGATGAGGGCGTCCCGGGCGCCGAGCCGGAGCCCGGCACCGATGGCGGCGGGCACACCGCCGACGACGCCTCGCAGGGTGGCCGGGGGCCGGGGCGGTTCGGGCAGGGCGCTCAGCACATACAGCACGAAGACGATCTCGACGAGCGCGCCGAGGAGCGCGGGCACGGAGAGCGGGATGACGAGCCCGCCGGTCGCGTCGGCCGGCCACTCCCCCACGCCGGTGCCGAGGCCGAGCAGCCAGGGCACCGCGCCGCCGAGCAGGGTGCCGAGCGCGAGGGCGGCCGACGTGGCGGAGCTGCCGCGCGCCAGTCCCGTACGGATGTCGGCGCCGGGGCCCGCGTGGGCGTGGACGGTGTCGACGTACCAGGCCTCGGCGGGCCCGCTGGAGAGGGCGCGGGCGCAGCCCATCAGGGCCATGCCGAGCGTGATGGCCCAGGCCGCTCCGGCGAGGCCGAAGAGGGTGAAGGCGGTGCAGTTGAGCAGCCCGGCGGTGGCCAGGACGGTGCGGCGGCCGATGACGTCGGAGAGGCCGCCGGTGGGCAGCTCCATGGCGGCGGCCGTGAGGGAGTGCACGGCGAAGAACCCGGCGATGGCGGCGAGGCCCATGCCCCGGTCGGTGAAGAGGAGCACCCCGGTCGCGATGGACATGCCGATGGGGAGCCAGAAGAGGAACGAGACCGTGGCGAACCGGCGGCGCGCGGTCAGCGGGTCGAGGCCGCGCCCGGCGGGAGCGGGCGGGCTCGGTATCGGCGCGGCGCCGCCGGGCTGCGGGGTTGCGGCTCTGCCGCTCACGAGGCGTCCCCCTCCGTGTCGGGGGCGGGCTCCGGTGCCAGCGGAAGCCCGGCCGTGAAGACCACGACCTGTTCGGCGCGGGGGTCGTCCGCGTCGCGGGCGGCCAGTTCGGCGGTCTTGGCCGCGACCGCCTCCCACAGCTCGGTCAGCGACTCGGGGGTCAGCCGGGGCAGAGCGTCGCTCAGGCCTGACGGCTCCTGCCAGGCGCTGTCGATCCGGCCGCTCTCCAGGTCGGCCTCGTGCCGGACCAGCGACCGCTCCAGGTGTTCGAGCTGGCGGCGGCGGATCGTGCTGAGCGCGGCCCGGCCGCCGGGGGCGCGGTGCATGGCCTCGTTGCTCCACGAGGTGAGGGTGTGCACGGCCTTCCAGCGGCGTTCCCGGCTGTCGCGGTGGTCGGCCTCGGCGACGAACGCGTACTTGGCGAGCACCCGCAGGTGGTAGCTGGTGGAGGCCGACGACTCGCCCGTCCGCGCGGCCAGCTCGCTGGCGGTGGCCGGGCCGTGCTGGCGCAGCAGCCCGAGCAACTCGATCCGCAGGGGGTGGGTGAGGGCTTTGAGCGCGGCTCCGTCGCGGTCGGGATCGAGTACGCGGCGGGTGGGTTCGCTGGTCATGGCAGCAGCGTAGGGCGGCCCACCCGCTTTCCCAAAGTATTTTTGCAGAATATTTTTTGGAGAGTTGTGAAGGCGCCCGTCAGGCCGGCTTCCGTCAGCCGGCGGACCGCGCCCGCAGGACCTCGGCGACCTCCCGGCACCAGTCGCGGTTGGCACGCTCGAAGTCCAGCCCGCGGCGGCAGGTCAGATAGGGGCCGATCCGCTCCCCGTACCGCAGGAACTCCTCCTCCGGCCGCTCGCCGCGCATCCCCTTCAGCAGCGCCTCGAACTGCGCGGCCTTGGCCTCGGCGAACTCCGCCCGCTCGGTGAGCCGGGCGATCAGCTCACCGGCGTCGAGATGGTCGGCCGCCTGGACCTTGACGAGCAGGTCGTCCCGGATGAACGAGGGCTTGGCGGCGTCCGCCGCGAACCGCTCCAGCTCGGCGAGACCGTCGTCGGTGACCCGGAACAGGCGCTTGTTGGGCCGGGCGTCCTGCACGACCTCACGCCCGGCGACCAGGCCCTCCTTCTCCAGCTTGGCCAGCTCGGCGTACAACTGCTGGGGCATCGCGTGCCAGAAGTTGGCGACGCCCATGTCGAAGGCCTTGGCCAGCTGGTATCCACTCAGTTCCTCGTCCAGCAGCGCCGCCAGCACGGCGTGGCGCAGGGCCATCGGACCGCCTCCCTCCCGTGTCCACCCACCCCTGTCCAGGAGCACGCGGTCCATGATAGTCATGAAAGTGACTACTCATATTTATGAGTAGTCACTTTCATGAGCACCAGCCTTCGAGGAGACGCCATGACCACCGCAGTGGACCGCTTCCGCACGGCCGTCGACACCCGCGACCTCAGCGCCCTGGACGATCTGTTCACCGAGGACATCCGGCTCTACAGCCCGGTGAAGTTCACCCCGTTCGAGGGCCGGCCCATGGTGCTGGGACTCTTCGGGGTGCTGCTGCGCACCTTCGAGGACTTCCGCTACGTCGGTGAGTTCGCGGGCACGGCGCAGACCAGCGTGGACGGCGCCGAGGCCCCGGCCGCGGTCCTGCTCTTCCGGGCGACCGCGAACGGCAAGGAGATCCACGGCATCGACCTGGTCCACCTCGCCGAGGACGGGCGGATCAAGGAGTTCACCGTGATGGTCCGCCCCCAGTCCGCCGTGCACGCGCTCGGCGAGGCGGTCCTCGCCGGGCTCGTGGCCGACGGACTGGTCCCGACGGAATAGCCCCACCGCCTAGGACAGGCCCTAGCCCCCCAGCGCGTCCGCGACCAGGCCGAGGAAGCGGGCGTGGTCGCGGGGGCCGTACAGGGGCTCCGGGTTCCACGGCACGACCGGCTCCCCGCCGTCCCAGCCCAGCTCGTCGAGGGGGGCGGCGTGGGCGCGGATGTCGGTGAGGATCACATCGGGGCGCAGCGCGAAGGTCGCGGCCCGGTCGAGGGTGGACCAGTTGGCCCCGGGGCCGGGGGCCGGCTCCACCAGGTTGACGCCGAGTTCGGTCAGGACGCGCAGCTCGGGCCACATCTTGGGGCGGGCGACATGGGCCTGGTCGGGTCCGGCCGGGGAGAGGGCGAGCACGCGGGGCGTGTCGGCCGAACCGGCGGCGGCCACAGCCCGCAGCCGCTCCCGGGCGGCGTCGAGATCGGCGTCGGCGTCCGCGCGGGCCTCGGCGCCGAGCGAGCGGGCCAGCTCGGCGAACCGGTCGCCGATCTCCTGGAACGTCCGGGCCTGGCTCACATCGATGACGACGACCGGGACCCGCTCCTCCAGCGGCTTGGCGGTCTCCGGCGCCAGCCCGTACACATGGCCGTTGCCGTAGCTCACCGCGACGACCAGATCCGGCCGTCCGCTCAGCAGCCGCTCCACGTCCAGCCCGCTCCCGGCGCCGACGTACGCGACCTCGTCCAGCGGAAGCGTGCCGGTCTTCTCACGGTCGGGCTCGGGGCCGTCGTGGTCGGAGCCGAAGATTCCCTGCGGCCGTATGCCGAGGCCCCACAGTGTCGCCCCGGCCTGGACATAGGCGAGCACCCGCTCGGGCCGCCGGACCGCCGTCGACAGCTGACCCCGGTCGTCGGAGAACCGCCATTCGCTCTGTTCCGTCACGTCACACACGCCCCTCTGCCACCGACTGCCGTACCGCTTGTGCGAGTTCGTACACGTGTACCTGCCCACCTGCTCACCGCCACACCCCTCGACCCGGCACCAACCTTCGTACCACCCGGTATCCGGCGCGACGAGCGGTCGAGGTCACTCAGTGTTAGAAAGAGGACACGTTCAGTGATCTGGGGCGGCCTTCCTCCGCCCGCCCTCTCCGGATGGAGACAACTCCCCATGCGCGCACCCCTCTTGAAAGTGACTCTGGCCGTCGGCCTCGCCGCCTCCCTCTGCGCCGCCCCGTTCCTCACCGATACGTCGGCGAGCGCCCCGGCCGCTCCGGCGGCGGCTTCGGGAGCGGTGCGCTGCCCTGTCGTGGATGTGCTGGTGGTCCACACGCCCAAGGCCGCCCGGCGGCTGGGCGGCGAGCACCGGGTCCCGGCGTCGGCCCAGCGGATCGCGACCCGGATGAACCGCTCGCTGGCGGCGGACGGGCTCTGCGGGATCATCCGGGTCGTCCACCCGTACACGGCGAAGGGCTACGACGGTTCGGAGGAGTTCCGGGCCGCGTACGCCCTGCTGAAGGACCACACGTCGGGGCTCGGGCGCCAGGTGCACGAGCAGCGCGAGCGGTACGGCGCCGATCTGGTGACGCTCGTCGTGGAGCGGGCCGAGCGGGGCGGCGGCACCGCGGACTACACGCCCGCCCTCGACAGCTCCACCCATGAGTACGCGTACGCCGTCGTCGAGGTCGACGGGATCGAACTGGACTCGGCGAGCCACGAGATCGGGCACAACCTGGGCCTGGCCCACGACCGTACGACGCTGGCGTCGGACACCGGCGGGTCGATGAACGTGAGCCGCACCCGCCCGTACAACACCGGCTGGATCACCGAGGACAGGCGGCACTACACCCTCATGGCGTACCGGGCCTCGTGCGGCACCCACTGCAAGCGCATCAGCCGGTTCTCCAGTGCGGAAGGGAAGTGGCAGGGGCACCGGCTCGGCGACGCGTCGAACGACAGTGTGCGGGTGCTGCGCGAGACGATGCCGATCGTGGCCGGTTACCGTTCGAAGGCCTGACCGGCCGGGTCCCGTGGCCCGCGACCGGGCCGTACCGTCACACCGCCACGACAAGGACCCCGCCATGGACCGCATGCGCGCCGTGCGCCTGCACCTTCCCACCCGCACGCTCTCCGTCGAGGAGGTGGCGAAGCCGGTGCCCGGTCCGGGCGAGGTGCTGGTGAAGGTGGGCGCGGCCGGGGTCTGTCTCTCCGATGTGCATCTCGTGGACGGCACGCTGACGCCGATGTATCCGGAGGGCGACTCCGTCACCCTGGGCCATGAGGTGGCCGGGACCGTCGACGCGCTCGGGCCCGGTGTCGGCGGCTGGACGCCCGGGCAGCGGGTGGTCCTCCAGGCGGGCGAGCGGCGCGGAGGCCGGACGCACACGCGGGGGGTCGACTACGACGGCGGCTGGGCGGAGTACGCCGTCGCCTCGGCCACCACCCTCGTCGCCCTGCCCCTCACGCTCCCCCTGGACCAGGCGGCGATCATCCCGGACGCGGTCTCCACCCCCTGGGCGGCGGTGACCGTCACCGGTGACGTACGCCCGGCGCAGGCCGTCGCGGTCTGGGGCGCGGGCGGGCTCGGGGCGCACGCCGTGCAGCTGCTGCGGGCGGTGGGCGCGTACCCGGTGATCGCGGTGGACCCGGCCCCCGCCGCCCGCGACCGGGCCCTGCACTTCGGGGCCGATCTGGCGCTGGACTCCGGCGACCCGCTGCTGCGGGAGCAGGTCCTCGGGGCTACGGGCGGCGCGGGCCTGGAGGCGGCCTTCGACTTCGCGGGCGTACCCGCCGTCCGGGAGCAGGCGTTGAGCGTGCTGGCACCGAAGGGGCGCCTGGTGCTGGTGGGGCTGAGCGACCAGCCGCTGACGGTCGCCCACTCCACCCGGTTCAGCTACCTCCAGCACCGGATCCTGGGGCATTACGGCTCCGAGGAGCACCATGTGGCGCAGCTCGTCCGGCTCGCCGAGGGCGGGCGGCTGGACTTCTCCCGGTCGATCACCGACGTACTGCCGCTGGAGGAGGCGGCGGTGGCGGTGCGGCGGATGGAGACCAAGGAGGGCGACCCGGTCCGCCTCATCCTGCGGCCGTAGCGGGGTCCTCCTTCGGCTTCGGCTCCGGGTCCGGTGCCTTCACCGGTTCCGGGCGGTCCAGCTCCACGTTGAACTGGGCACCGGCGAGCAGGGAGAGGTTGGCGAACCAGACCCAGATCAGGAAGACCACCAGTCCGGCGAGGGAGCCGTAGAGCCTGCTGTAGCTGCCGACCTGGGTGGCGTAGAGGGCGAAGAGAGCGGATGCGGTGAGCCAGAGGAAGGCGGCCAGCACCCCGCCGGGCAGGCCCCTGCGGACACCGCGTGCGGAGCGGGGGCCGGTGCTGAAGAGGACCATGATCAGGCAGGCGACGAGGCAGAGCAGCACCGGCCACTTCAGGACCACCCACAGGGTCTCGCCCTCGTGCGGCAGGCCGACGCGGCGGCCGAGCCAGCGGGCCAGGGGGCCGGTCAGGACGAGGGCGAAGGCGCTGGTCATCAGGAGGACGAGCAGGCCGATCGCGGAGACGACGATGATGTGCGCCTGGCGCAGGGGCGGGCGGTTGTCCCGGACGCCGTGCATGGCGTGCATCGCGCGGCGGAAGACCGCGAGATAGCTGCACGCGGACCACACGGCGCTGACGGACCCGGTCCCCACGAGCAGCCAGACGGCGGAGCGCTTCTCGGTGGCCGCCTCCAGCGGGCGGCGCAGCGCCTCCCCCGACTCGGCGGGGGCGAAGGCGGTGATGTCGGCGATGAGGGCGGTGGTCGCGTCGGGGTTGGCGAGGCCGATCACGGAGACGGTGACGAGGAGGGCCGGGAGCAGCGCGAGGATGGCGTAGTAGGTGAGCGCGGCGGCCCAGTCGGTGATGTCGTCGTTCCACAGCGACACGGGGGTGCGGCGCAGGGCGGTCAGCCAGTTGCGCGGCGTGCGGGTGCGCCCGGCGGCGGGGGCGGTGCGTTCCGCGGCTGCGGCGGTCTGGGTGGGCAAGCTGGTTCTCCGGGGACGTGGTCGTACGCGGCGGGCGGGGTGCTCGTCCGACGGACGCCCCGGCTTCCCTCGATCCTCTCCTGCCACGTCTCCGGCCGGACACACCTGTCCGGGTCTTACGGCTTCCGGGAGTTCCGCGAGTCCTCGCCGACGGCCGTCAGTCGTTGACGGCCGTGAGGAGGACCACCGCGTCCTGGAGGGCCATCAGCCCGTGCCGCTCCTGTGGGATCGGGTGCAGGGTTCCGGCCGGGAGGTCGGCGTCGCCGGAGCCGGCGGTGAGGCGGACCGTGCCGCGCAGGACCAGGAGCGAGGCGGCGGGCGGGGCGTTGTGTTCGTCGAGGGCCGAGCCGGAGGTGAGCGCGATCACCGTCTGGCGCAGGGGCGGTTCCTGGATGAGGAGGTGCGCGCTGCGGCCGTGCGCGGAGGTGCGGGCGGCGGTCAGGTGCTCCTCGGCGAGTGCGTTCAGGTCGTCCATGGTGCCCACTCTGCCGCAGCGCCTGCCGCACCGCGATCGTGCCGGACGCGGGACGACAGGACGGATCGCGGAGCCTGGAGCGGGCCCGCCGGATGAACGCAGAATTTCCCTCATGTTACGCAAGTAGCGGACGACTGTACGCACAAGTCGGCGATCCGGCTGTGCCGCGCCTCAGCGGGGTGCCTTCGCGGTCGAACCGCGGACCACCAGCTCCGGCTCGAACAGCAGCTCGCCGGGCGGCACCGCACCGCCCTGGATGCCCGCGCAGAGCAGTTCGACGGCGGCCCGGCCCATCGCCTCGATGGGCTGGCGGATCGTGGTGAGCGGGGGTTCGGTGCAGCTCATGAAGGCCGAGTCGTCGAAGCCGACGACCGAGACGTCGGAGGGCACTCCGAGGCCGCGCCTGCGGGCCGCCCGGACGGCGCCCAGTGCCAGGGGGTCGCTGGCGCAGATGATGCCGGTGACCCCGCGCTCCAGCAGCCGGGAGGCGGCGGCCTGGCCGCCCTCCAGGGAGAACATCGACCTCTCGATGTCCTCCTCGGGCAGCTGCCCTCCGGTGGCCGCCGCGACGGATCGGGCCGCCGCCAGCTTGCGGCGGGAGGGCACATGGTCGGAGGGGCCGATCACCACGCCGATGCGCTCGTGCCCGAGGGAGGCCAGGTGGCGCCAGGCGCGTTCGATGGCGACCGCGTCGTCGCAGGAGACGCAGGGGAAGTCGAGTCCTTCTATGGGGGCGTTGATGAGCACGACGGGGATGCGCCGCTCGGCGAGCCGGTGGTAGTGCTCATGGGCCTCGTCGGCCTGGGCGAAGAGCCCGCCGGCGAAGACCACCCCGGAGACCTGCTGCTGGAGCAGGAGGTCCACGTAGTCGGCCTCCGAGACGCCGCCCTTGGTCTGGGTGCAGAGGACCGGGGTCAGCCCCTGCTGGGCGAGTGCGCCGCCGATCACCTCGGCGAAGGCCGGGAAGATCGGGTTCTGAAGCTCGGGCAGGACGAGGCCGACCAGCCGGGCCCGCTCGCCGCGCAGCTGGGTGGGGCGCTCGTAGCCGAGGACGTCCAGCGCCGTGAGCACGGACTGCCGGGTGGTGCGGGAGACCCCGGGCTTTCCGTTGAGCACCCGGCTCACCGTGGCCTCGCTGACCCCAACCTTCTTGGCAACCTGAGCAAGTCGTCGCGTCATGACCGCAAGGCTAACGTAAGCAATGCAAGTCTCCGACTTCTCGATGCAAGGAATATACGAGGAAGGGGCGCCTCCCGGCCAACGGGAGACGCCCCTTCCTCCGTTCTGCCCGCCTCCTCGCTACGGGTTGATGTTGATCTTGAAGGTGGAGGTGGTGTTCCGGATGTCCTGGGCGTTGTTGCTGAGCCTCAGCCGGTTGAAGGTGACCTCGCCGACCGCGGGACCCTGCCCCGCCTCCGGCATCTCGTTGGCCCAGAGACCGAAGCCGGACTTGGCGTCGAAGGCGTCACCGCTCTTGCGCGCACCGGAGATCGAGACATCGGTGAGCACGGTGTCCTTGATCGGGAACTGCGGCTGTCCGCCGACGTAGTTCGTCTGGAACATGATGCCGCTGTACGTCGGATCGACGATGTCCACGTTCGAGATCCGGATGCCCTGGAACACCTTGGAGGCGGAGAAGAGCCAGATTCCGGGGAAGGTCTGCGATCCCCAGAAGTGGCCGCCGGACCGGACGATCGAGACGTTCTCGATCTTCGTCGGCTGGGTCCCGAAGCCGTTCATCGGGTAGCCGAAGTCCAGCGAGCTGACCGTGATCCCGGAGTACACCAGGGTGTCGGCGATGTGGATGTTGCGGAAGGTGTTGTCGTAGCCGCCGTAGACGGCCACGCCCGCCGCGCGCCAGGTGAGGATCGAGGTCAGGTTCTCGTAGAGGTTGTTCTTCATGTCCGCTCCCCCGGCGTCGACCGCCGAGAAGAGCGCGAAGCTGTCGTCACCGGTGGCTCGCGCCTCGATGTTGGTGACGAGGTTGTCGGTGGACCCGTTGGTCATGTTGATGCCGTCGGCGAACATGTTGCGGATCCGGGAGTTCTTGATGGTGATGCTGTCGGTGTTGGCGCCCCAGTAGAGGCACACCATGTGCTCGTTCCAGATGTTGTCGATCACGATGTCCGACACATTGGCGAAGTCGAACACCTTGCCCGGCCCGTCGATGCGGGAGGTGTAGTTGCCGAAGTAGGCGAAGTCGGCGAACGAGGACCCCTTGGCACTGGCCTCGGCCCGGAAGCCGATGTCGGTGTTGTCCTGTGTGCTGGGGGCGTTGAACCGGGTGTACCAGGGCCCGGCGCCGACCACCTTCACGGCCTTGCCGTACACCTGGAACTTGCTGGCGGTGCTGTACTCCCCCGGCGGGAGGTAGACACCGACCAGCGTGCCGGTGGTGTCCATGCGGACCCTGTCCAGGGCGTTCTGCACGTCCTGGTGGGTGAATCCGGTCGGCACGGTGTACGTGGCGGGGTTCGGGTTGGCGACCGGTGCGACCTGCTCCAGGCTGATGAAGTCGATCGCGTACGTGGTGGAGTTGGCGGCGTCCTTCTGGAGCCGGATCTTGGCGCCGGCCGGGACCGTCCTGCCCAGCATGACGTTGGCCTCGTCATAGATGTGGCGGGGCGCCCCGGCGCTCGGGGAGTTGCCGGGTGCGGCCTCGTTCCCGTACAGCCAGGCGTACTTGGAGGTGAGGTCGACGGCCTTGAGGAAGGTGCCGTCCACGTAGACGTTCAGCGTGGAGTTGATCCCGCCGCCGCCCGCGGAGTCCGGGATCGAGAACCGGGTGACCAGGGTGTTGGTGGCCGCCCTGGTGGTGAACTCGACGTAGTTGCCGGTGTTGTTGAGGGTGACGGCCTTGCGTCCGGAGGCCTCGCCCGCGATGTCGCCGACGGTCCGGTTGGGGCCGACGACCTGGGCGCCGCCGCCGGTGGTGCCGTCCTCCGCCTCGTACATGTCGTACGGCATGTCGGCGCCGCGCCCGACGAAGAGGGACTCGGTGGAGGTGTTGTTCTCGCGCTTGACCGGGAGCTCGTTGGCGTCGGCCGCGAGGACCGTGCGCAGGGTGTACGAGCCGTTGGCGGCGGTCCAGGTGCCGAGGGAGACGGGTGCGGTCGTGGCGCCCGCCGCGATGGTCCCGGTGTGCGCGCCGGTGAAGGTCTTCACCGTGGCGCCCTGGGAGTTGAGCAGCGTGAGCGTGATGCCGTGGCTGCCGCTCGCGGAGGCGATGGTGCCCTGGTTCTTGATGGCGACGGAGAAGGTGACGGTGTTGCCCGCCGCCGGGGCGGAGGGCGAGGTGGTGACGGGTGTCGCGACCAGGTCGGAGCTGGAGACCGGCTGCACGACCAGCGGGGAGGCGGCCGTGTAGGTGTTGTTGGTCTCGTTCTGCTCGATGACCTCGTTGTCCGGGTCGGCGACCGCGCTCAGGAGGTAACTGCCCGCGCCCCGGGCGCCGATGGCCGCGCTGACCTGGGTGGAGGCGCCGGCGGCCAGGGCGCCGACGCTGCCGGTGGCGACCTTGGAGCCGCCGAGCCGGAACTCGACCTTGCTGGCCGGTGCGGCGAGTGCGCCCGCGTTGCGGACGGTGGCGGTCAGGGTGATGGTGTCGGACTCCACCGGGGTGGCGGGCGACGCGGTGAGGCCGGTGACCTGGAGGTCGGGGTTGGCCGCGGGGGCGCCCAGCACCTGGAACTCCGCGACCTGACCGGCGCCGGAGCCGCTGTTGGCGGTGAACTTCAGCTGGACGTCGGCGATCCGGGCGGAGACCGGGATGGCCACCGTGTTGCCGCTCGCCGGGCTGAAGGCGTAATCCTTCGCGGCGACCAGGGAGTTGAAGGACGAGGCGCTCTGCTCGCGGCCCAGGACCTCGATCCGCTGGGTGCGCGGACCCCAGCTGCTGTCCGGGTTGAGCTTGACGACGACGCTCTGGGTGTCGGCGTTGGAGCCCAGCTGGACGGTGAGCGTGTTGGGGTAACTGCCGCCCGCGCCCTCCCAGTAGGTGGCGGTGTTGTTGTCGTTGGCGTTGGCGGCGACGAAGGTGTGCACCACCGAGGAGGCCGTGATCGGCTTGTTGACCGCGAGGTTGGAGGCGGCCCCCGTCGAGCCGTTGCGGGTCACGGTGTTGCTGTTGGTCGAGACATTGCCCGCCGCGTCCTTGGCCCGGACGAAGTAGGAGACCGTGGCGGTGGCCGGCTGGGTGTCGGTGTACGTCAGGACGTTGCCCGCGACCGAGCCGCGCAGCACGTTGTTGGCGTAGACGTCGTAGCCCGTGACGCCCCTGTTGTCGCTGGACGCCTGCCAGGTGAGCCGGATCTGCCCGGCGGCCGGCTCGGTGAACGCGAGTGCGGTGGGGGCGGTGGGTGCCTGGGTGTCGCCCGTGTCACCGGTGCGGGTCACGGTGTTGCTGTTGGCCGAGACGTTGCCCGCCGCATCCTTGGCCCGCACGTAGTAGGAGACGGTCTGCCCGGCCGGGCGGGTGTCGGTGTACGTGGTGACGTTGCCCGCGACGGAGGCCAGCAGGGTGTTGTTCGCGTAGACGTCGTAGCCGGTGACACCGGTGTTGTCCGTGGACGCCTTCCAGGTCAGCCGGATCTGGCCGCTGGCGGGTTCGGTGAACGCCAGGTCGGCCGGTGCGGTCGGGGCCTGGGTGTCGCCGGTCGCGGGGCCGTAGACCTCCAGCTCGGCGAGTTGCGCCGAGGGGCTGCCGGTGTTGGCGGTGACCAGGACGCGGACGTACCGGGTGGTCGTGGGGTCGAAGGAGATCGTCGCCGACTGCCCGCCCGCCGCGTCGAAGCGGTAGTCCTTGGAGGCGGTGAGGTCGGTGAACTCCGTTCCGTCGGCGGAGGCTTGGAGCTTCAGCGTCTGACTGCGCGCGGCCCAGCCGTCGGGGAGCCGCAGGACGACCCGGTCCACGCGGACGGATGATCCGAGGTCGGCCTCGATCCACTGCGGGAAGGCGTTCTCGCGGCTCGCCCAGTAGCTGGCCCGGTTGCCGTCGTTGGCGTTGGCGGCGACGTAACTCCCGTTGCTGCTGCTGGCCTTGAGGGTCTTCCCGGCGGCGAGGTTGCCCGATGAGCCGGCTGCCGCCCTCACCTCCAGCTCGGAGAGCTGGGCGGCCTGCCAGCCGGTGTTGGCGGTGATGTTCACCCGGACGAAGCGGGTCAGCGTGGCCGGGAAGGTCACCTTCACCGTGTTGGCGGAGCCCGGGCTGAAGGAGTAGGCGGCCGAACTCTTCAGGGTCGCGAAGCTGGTGCCGTCCACGCTGCCCTGGAGGGACAGGGTCTGTGTACGGCTCTCCCAGGACGGCGGGAGCTTCAGCGTCACCTCGTCGACGCGGTTGGCCGAGCCGAGGTCGGTCTGGACCCACTGGGGCAGGTTGCCGCCCGCGCTCTCCCAGTACGTCGACGCGTTGCCGTCGGTGATGTTGGGGGCGGGGTACTCGGCATGCGCGCTGCCGGCGGCCGCGGCCCGGCCCGCGGCGAGGTTGGGGCCGTCGGCCGCCGAAGCGGTGAGCGACGGCCAGCCGATCATCAGAAGACTGGTCGTGACCAAGGCGGATATCGCCCGCCATCTCCAGCGTTGGGCTCTCATAGCTCCCCGATCTTCGGCCTCGGCGCACGGCGCACCGAGAGCGCGGCTCTGGATCCGTAGTCAGGAAACACGCGATTCTGCACGCACTACGGCTCGGTTTTGCGTTGTGCGGTCAGAGAGTTGCAGAGAAATGAGAGACCGTCCACTGTTCCGGCAACAGCCGGACGCAGCGGAGGCCGGTGAGCGGAAGGCGCCTCGCCCGCCGCTCACCGGCCCCGCCTGGCGGAGTGTCAGAGGCCGCCGGTGTAGAGGAGCAGGTCGGGCGAGCCCTGGCCGAGGCCGGAGAGCACGTCCGGGGTGGCGGTGCCGGTCAGCCAGCTCGTGACGGCGGCAGGCGTGGCCGAGGGGTTCTCCTCCTTGTAGAGGGCGGCGACCCCGGCGACGTGCGGGCTGGCCATGGAGGTGCCGTTCAGGGAGACGGTGCCGCCGCCGAGCTTCGCGGAGACGATGTCGGCGCCGGGGGCGTAGAGCGAGACGCAGGAGCCCCAGTTGCTGAACGAGGTCTCCCGGTCCTGGCGGTCGCTCGCGCCCACCGTGACCACGCCGTCGGCCGCGGCCGGGGAGACGTCGCAGGCATCCTGGTCCTCGTTGCCCGCGGCCACCACCGGCAGGACACCCGCGTCGGCGACGGCTTCGACGGCCACGTCGACGGCGCGGGAGCGGGCCCCGCCGAGCGAGGCGTTCAGGACGGCGGGGGTGGACCCGGCCGCCGCGTCCTTGGCCACCCAGTCGAACCCGGCGATGATGCCGGCCCAGGTGCCCCGGCCCTGGCAGTTCAGGACCCGTACACCGACCAGCGAGGCATCCTTCGCCACCCCGGAGGTGGAGCCCCCGACGGTCCCGGCGACATGGGTGCCGTGGCCGTTGCAGTCCTGCCCGTCACGGCCGTCGCCGACCGCGTCGTAGCCCTTGACGACCCGGCTGCCGAACTCGGCGTGCGCGGCGTCGATCCCGGTGTCGACGACGTACACCTTCACGCCCTCGCCCGTGGCGGTGGTGGTGAAGGTGTCGTCCAGCGGCAGGGCGCGCTGGTCGATCCGGTCGGTGCCCCAGGTGGCGGCAGGGGCCCGGAAGAGGCCGCCGGTCCGGGGCGCCTCCACGGCCACTTCGGCGTTCTCCTCGACGGCGAGCACCCCGGGGACGGCCCTCACCGCCTCCAGTTCGGTGGCGGTGAGCGTGACGGCGAACCCGTGCAGGACATTCCCGTACGTGAACAACGGGCGGAGCCCGAACTCCTCCAGGACGGTGTCCGGGGAGAGTTCGGGCTCCAGGGTGACGATGTACTGCCCGGGTACGGCCCGGGCGGACCGCTCCACCGGGACCCCTTCCGGTCCGGTGTCGGCGGTGGCCGGGGTGGTGGTGCCGATCAGCGGTGCGATCAGCAGCAGGGCGGCCGGGGCCCATCGGGCACGCAGGCGCATGCAGGTCTCCTCGGGTGGGGGTGTTCGCGGAGCGGATACGCATCCGCGAAGAGCGAATACCCGTTCCGCGGCCCCCGCCCGTGCGGCGCCTCAGCCGTTCAGCCGGACAGCGCAACGCCCGTCGTGAGCTCCAGGTCGGCCAGTTCCCGGTCGGGGTCGGTGCCGGGGGCCTGGTTCGTCCAGCTGCCGACCGCCACTTCGGCGGTGATACCGGGCCCGAATCCGGCGATCAGGCCCTGCGCCGACTCGGCCGCGCCGCCGTCGTCGAAGAGGCGGGCGAGCGCGTCGAAGACGACGGAGCTGGCGATGTTGCCGCGTTCGGTGAGGGTGGCCCGGCTGTAGCGGAACATCTCCATCGGCAGGTTCAGGAAGTGGCAGAGGTCGTCGAGGATGCGCGGGCCGCCCGCGTGGACGATGAAGAAGTCCATGTCGGGCACCGACCAGCCGTGCAGGTCGACCAGGTCTTGGAGGACCGGCGCGAGCATCTCCATGGTGCCGGGCACGCGCTTGTCCAGCAGGAAGTGGAATCCGGTGTCGCGGACGGCGTAGGAGATCCAGTCCTCGGTGTCGGGCACGAGGTGGGAGCCGTTGCGCTCCAGCTTCATACCGGTGCCGCCCTGCCCCCGGACGACGGCGGCGGAGATGGCGTCCCCGAACAGGCCGTTGGAGAGCAGCGATCCGACGCCGATGTCGGTGGGCTGGTAGCAGAGCGAGCAGAACTCGCAGGAGACGATGAGGACGTTGGAGTCGGGGTAGGCCCGGCAGAAGTCGTGCGCCCGGTTGATCGCCGCGCCGCCGGCCGCGCAGCCGAGCTGGGCGATGGGCAGCTGTCTGGTCTCGGGTCTGAACCCCATGGTGTTGATGAGCCAGGCGGTCAGCGAGGGCATCATGAAGCCCGTGCAGGAGACGTAGACGATCAGGTCGATGTCGGCCGGGTCGGTCTCGGCGTTGGCGAGGGCCTGCCGCACCACTTCGGGGACCCGGGTCTTGGCCTCGGCCTCGTACACCTGGTTGCGCAGCTCGAAGCCGGGGTGCTTGAGGGTCTCCTCGATCGGCTGCACCAGGTGCCGGGTCTGGACCCCGGTGTTCCGGATGAGCCTCAGGACGAGGTCGCGCTGGGGGTGCCCGTGGTGGGTCTCCCGGGCCAGCTCCAGGGTCTGCTGCATCGTGATGACGTGTTCGGGCACAGCGATGGCGGGTCGGCACAGGGTCGCCATGGGTTCTCCTCGTATCTGGGAGCGGAGGCTCTCGTCACCACGTGACGGGCAGGGCGAGCGGGTAACGCCAGATGGACGTCGTGTTCCACCGGATGTCCTCGGGCTCCGCGTCGAGACGCAGCGCCGGGAAGCGGGCCAGGAGCGTGGAGAAGGCGACCTCGAGTTCCATGGTGGCGAGCGGCGCACCCAGGCAGTGGTGGGCGCCCCAGCCGAACGTCATGTGCGGGATGGAGGGCCGGTCGGGGTCCAGCTCGTCGGGGCGGTCGAACTTGGCGGGGTCCCGGTTGGCCGTCAGGTACGACACATGGACGATGTCGCCCGCCTTGATGGTGACCCCGCTCAGCTCCACGTCCTCCATGGCGATCCGGGGGATGCCGACGCCCTTGCGGAAGGGGATGTACCGCAGCAGCTCCTCGATGGTGCGGGGCAGCCGCTCGGGTTCGGCCTGGAGCGTCTTCAGCAGCTGGGGCCGGGTGAGCAGGGTGTAGGCGATGTTGCCGAGCTGGTACGTCGTGGTGTCCTGGCCGGTGATGAGCAGGACCATCGCCATGACGGCCAGCTCTTTGTCGTCGAGGAGTTCGTCGCCGTCGCGGGCGGTGGCCAGGGTGCTGATGAGGTCCTGGCCCGGGGAGCGGCGGCGCTCGGCGGTCAGCTCGGTGAAGTAGCCGCGCAGTTCGGCCTTGGCCCGTACCGCGTCCTCCTTGCCCGCGGCCCCGACGTTCATCATCGTCATGGCGTGGGCGCGCAGCCAGGGGCGGTCGGCCTCGGGGATGTCGAGGGCCTCGCAGATGGTGATCAGCGGCAGCGGCGAGGAGATCCGGGCGACGAAGTCGGCGGGTGAGCCCTCGTCCTCCATCCCGTCCAGCAGCCGGTCCACGACCCGCTGGGTGCCCTCCCGCATCTGTTCGACGCGGCGCGGGGTGAAGCTCTTGGCGACCAGGCTGCGCAGCCGGCTGCTGGCGGGCGGGTCCATGAGGTTGATGGACTCGGCCTGGACGATCGGCTCGGGGGTCATCCGGGGGAAGTCCCGGCCGAGTACGGCGCCGCGGCTGAAGCGCCGGTCGGTGGTGACCGTGCGGACGTCCTCGTACCGGGTGACGAGCCAGGCTTCGCCCTCCCCGTACGCCATGCGGATGCGGGAGACGGGCTCCTCGGTGAGCAGTTCCTTGAGCTGGGGGTCGAACTCCAGTTGCTGTGCGAAGTCGAACGGACAGCTCCGTACGGTTTCCTTGTCGTGGACCGAGGGGGCCTGCGTCGAGGCGTCGTGCACCGGGGCGTTCTGCACCGAGGTTTCTCCCAATGACCGGTTCGGGGGTTTCAGGGCGTCCCGGCTCAGGGCCCGGGAACAGACCTCCCCTGTGTCCCCCGTGGTGCCGCGAAACATGTCACTCACGTTCCGCAGTCAGCCGATCAGAGGGGGCGCACGCTCCCCCCGGTCACCCCGCCAGGACGTGGTGGCGGCCGATCGGGAGCATCAGGGGCCGGCCCGACACAGGGTCCTCGATGACGCGGCTCTCCAGGCCGAAGACCGCGCGGACGGTCTCCTCGGTCAGCACCTCGGCCGGGGAGCCGACGGCGTGCAGGGTGCCGTCGGCGAGGGCGATGAGGTGGTCGGCGTACCGGGCGGCGAGGTTGAGGTCGTGGAGCACCATCACGATCGTCGTGCCGCGTGAGCGGTTGAGGTCGGTGAGCAGGTCGAGGACCTCGATCTGGTGGCTGGCGTCGAGGAACGTGGTGGGCTCGTCCAGCAGGAGCAGGTCGGTCTGCTGGGCCAGGGCCATGGCGATCCAGACGCGCTGGCGCTGACCGCCGGAGAGTTCGTCCACCGCGCGGTCGGCCAGCGGTTCGGTGGCCGTCGCTTCCAGGGCCGAGGCGACGGCGGCGTCGTCCTTCTCGTTCCAGCGGGAGAACATCGACTGGTGCGGGTGGCGGCCGCGGCCCACGAGGTCGGAGACGGTGATGCCCTCGGGCGCCACCGGGGACTGCGGCAGCAGGCCGAGCGTACGGGCCAGTTCCTTGGCGGGGAGGCGGTGCACCTCCTTGCCGTCCAGCACGACCCGGCCTTCGCGGGGTGCGAGCAGGCGGGACATCGAACGCAGCAGGGTCGACTTTCCGCAGGCGTTGGCGCCGACGACGACGGTGATCCTGCCCGGCGGTACGACCAAGTCGAGGGAGGAGACGACCGTACGGTCGCCGTAGCCGAGGGTGAGGTGTTCGGCGGTCAGTTGGTGGTCGGTGGTCATAGCGAGCCTCCCGCCCGGTTGGTGCGGATGATCAGATAGACGAGGTAGGGGGCGCCGAGGACGCCGGTGACGACGCCCACCGGGTAGCGCTCGCCGAAGGCGAACTGGCCGGTGAAGTCGGCGACGAGTACCAGGAGCGAGCCGACGAGTCCGGCGGGCACCAGCAGGGAGCCGCCCGCGCCGACGATCCGGGCGGCGATGGGTCCGGAGAGGAACGCCACGAACGCGATGGGCCCGGCGGCGGCCGTGGCGAAGGCGATCAGCCCGACGGCGGCCACGATCACGGTGATCCGGGTGCGTTCGACCCGTACGCCGAGGGCGGAGGCGGTGTCGTCGCCGAGCTGCATCGCGGAGAGGTTGCGGGCCTGGCCCAGCAGGAGCGGGGTGAGGACGGCGGCTGCGGCGAGGGCGGGCAACACCTGGTCCCAGGTGGCGCCGTTGAGGCTGCCGGTCAGCCAGCGCATCGCCTCCTGGAGGTCCCATTCGGCGGCCTGGGAGAGAACGTAGGAGGTGACGCTGTCCAGCATCGCCGAGATGCCGATGCCGATGAGGATGAGCCGGGTGCCGACGACTCCGCCCCGGAAGGCGAGCGAGTAGACGAGCAGCGCGACCCCGAGTCCGGCGGCGATGGCGAGGACGGAGACCTGCACCTCGCCGAGGGAGAGCGTGACGATCGCGATGGCCGCCGCGGCGCTCGCCCCGGAGCTGATGCCGATGATGTCGGGGCTGGCGAGCGGGTTGCGCAGCATCGTCTGGAAGGTGACACCGGCCAGGCCGAAGCTGAACCCCGCCACCAGGGCGAGGACCGCGCGCGGCAGCCGCAGCCGCCCGACGGTGAAGGTGGCGCCCGGCACCTGCTCGCCGAGGATCACCCGCCAGACGTCGCCGGGCGGGTAGAACGTCCGGCCCGCCATCAGCGTCACGGCGAACGCGGCGGCGACGAGGACGGCCAGGACCAGGATCACCAGGCGCCTGCGGGAGGCGCCCCGGATACGGCGGCGGGTGGCGGCCGCGACGGATGCGGGGGACGCCTCCTGGGGGGCCGGCCGGGTGAGGGCGGGGGCGCTCACAGGGCACGCACCTTCTGTCGGCGGACGATGTAGATGAAGAAGGGGGCGCCGATCAGCGCGGTCACGATGCCCACGTCGATCTCGGCCGGGCGCGCGACGATCCGCCCGGCCACATCGGCGGCGGTGAGCAGGACCGCGCCGAGCAGCGCCGAGAGGGGCAGCAGCCAGCGGTGGTCGACGCCGACGAGCAGCCGGCAGGTGTGCGGGACGACGAGGCCGACGAAGCCGATGGGCCCGGCGACGGCGGTGGCCGCTCCGCACAGGAGTACGGCGCCGAGCGCGGCCACCGCCCGTGCGACGGCGACCCGTTCGCCCAGCCCGGCCGCCAACTCGTCTCCCAGAGCGAGGGAGTTGAGGGCGCGCGCGGAGAGCAGGCAGATGGCGAAGCCGACCGCGAGGAACGGGGCCACCTGTCCGATGCGCTCGAAGGAGGCACCGCCGACCCCGCCGATCTGCCAGAGCTTGAAGCTTCCGGCGATGTCGTTGCGGGGCAGGATGACGGCGCTGACGAGCGAGGCGAACGCGGCGGAGGTGGCGGCCCCGGCGAGCGCGAGCTTGAGCGGGGTGGCCCCGCCCCGCCCGAGCGTCCCGACGGTGTACACGAACAGGGCGGAGAGGGCGGCGCCCGCGATGGCGACCCAGATGTAGCCGGTCGGCGAGGAGAGCCCGAAGAAGGCGACGGCGGTGACGACGGCGAGCGAGGCGCCCATGTTGACGCCGAGGATGCCCGGGTCGGCAAGAGGGTTACGGGTCACGCCCTGCATCACTCCCCCGGCGAGGCCCAGCGCGGCGCCGATGACGACCGCGAGGACCGTACGGGGGATGCGCTTCGTCGCCGCCGCCTGCCCGAGGGTCTCGTCGGCTCCGCCGAGCGCCGCCTGGACGTCGGCCCAGGGGACGTCGCGCGAGCCGAAGGCGACGGAGGCCACCATGACGGCGGCCAGCACCAGGAGGGCGGCGAGGAGCCAGAGCGTGCGGACGCCCGCCGGACGCCGGGCCATGGTGGCGTCCGGCGGGCGCCGGTCGGTGGAAGCGGTCACTTGACCTTGTCCGCGGCCTCGGCGAGGGCGGCGGCGTAGTCGTCCAGCACGTAACTGATCGACAGCGGCGTCGGGTTGGCGGCGGTGGCCAGCGGCGAGCTGCCGGGCAGGAGATACGTCGAACCGCGCTTGACCGCGGGGATCTTGGAGAGCAGCGGGTCCTTGGTGATCGCCTTGAGCAGGTCACCCGTGTCGTCGCCGTAGCCGGTGATGATGTCGACGTCGTCGAACGCGTCGATCTGCTCGGCGCTCTTGGTGAGGGCGAACTTCTTCGTCCCCTCGGACGCCTTCGCGATGCTGCCCGGGGTCGTCATGCCCAGGTCCTCGAAGAACTGCGTCCGGGTGTCGTGCGTGGTGTAGAAGCCGATCTCGCTGACGTCGTTGGGGTCGACGTGCGTCATGAACATCGCCGACTTGCCCTTGAGCTGCGGGTACTTGGCGGCGGTCTTGGCTATGTCCCCGTCCAGCTTCGTGATCAGCTTCTCACCCTCGTCGGCCAGCCCGATCGCCTCGCTGTTGGTGCGGATGATCTCGCGCCACGGGGTCGCCCAGGCGGCGTCCGGGTAGGCGACGACGGGGGCGATCTCGCTGAGGGTGTCGTAGTCCTTCTTGGTCAGCCCGGAGTACGCGGCGAGGATGACGTCGGGCTTCGTGTCGGCGACGGCCTCGAAGTCGATGCCGTCGGTCTCGTCGAACAGCACCGGCGTCTTGGCCTTGAGCTCCGTCAGCCGCTCCTCGACCCAGGGCAGCACCCCGTCGCCGTCGTCGTCGCCGAAGTTGGCGGCGGCCATGCCGACCGGCACGACACCGAGGGCCAGCGGCACTTCGTGGTTGGCCCAGTTGACGGTGGCGACGCGCTTCGGCTTGGCGGGGATGGTGGTCTTGCCCAGGGCGTGCTCGACCGTCAGCGGGAAGCCGCCGGCGGCGCTCCCCTCGCCCTTGTTGTTCTCGGCGTCACCGCTCCCGCTCCCGCCGCAGGCGGCGACGGAGACGAGGGCGGCTGCCACGGCGAGCAGGCGGAGGCGGTGTGAGGACATGGGTGAGTACCCGGCTTTCCGGAGGTCGGGGCGCCGCTTTCCCGCACGTCCGGGCGTGGGTCGCCGTCGTGGAGGGGTGCGCTGCGGAGGCAGAGCGGCTTAGGTAAGGCTTGCCTTCGCACTTTATGAGAGTCGGGGGCCGTGTCGCAATCAACCGTTTGAGACAGCCGTTGTAGCGATAAGGACACCCGAAAGCGTCGCTTGTGCTCCCGTCGCCCGCCCGGCGGCTCACCCCGCCCGGAAGGCCCCCGGCGTCAGCCCGGTCGTCCGCCGGAAGGCGGCGCCGAAGGCGCTCGCCGAGCGGTAGCCGACCTCCTCGGCCACGGACTCGACGTCCCAGCCACGGGTCAGCAGGTCGATCGCGCGCTGGGCGCGGACCGCCGCCACCCAGCGGACGAAGCTCGTGCCCGTCTCGGCGCTGAACGCGCGCGTGATCGTACGGGTGCTCACCCCCAGTTCGGCCGCCCAGTCCGCCAGCGTCCGCTGGTCGCCGGGATCCTCGCGTACCGCGTCCGCGACGGGGCGCAGGAGGTCGGAGGTGGGGATCTGGACGAGCAGCTCACGGGGCGAGGGGGCGAGGACGTCGAGGACCAGCGTTTCGGTCGCGGCCCGGGAGGAGGGGGCGAGGCCGGGTTCGCCGAGCCGTTCCAGGAGGAGGCGAAGCAGGGGGGTGATCTCGACGGCGACCGGGGTGTCGGAGATCGACGACGTCGTACGGAAGCCGAAGAAGCTCGCGCGGAACCAGGTCCCCGCCGTCGCCGATCCGGAGTGCAGGGTCCCGGCGGGCATCCACAGGCCCAGGGCGGGGGTGATCGTCCAGATGCGTTCGCCGACCACCGCCGAGGAGGCGCCCCGCTCGTTCCAGAGCAGTTCGTGGAAGGGGTGCGAGTGCGCGTCCCAGAGGGTGTCGTGGGAGACGACCTCGTCGTAGGGCTGGATGACGAAGGGGGTGTCGACCGATCCGGGCGCGTGCGCCGGCAGCGAGCGGGTCTCCCTGGTCATGGGCGTCCCGGCCCGGCCGGTCGGGCGGCGCGGGACCCGGTCGTACGGGGGCCGGTCGCGGCGGATGTCTCTCGCATCCGCCCAGCCTAGAAGGCCGTCCGGCGGATCCCAGCCGTTCACCCATACTTTTAAGTCAGTCGATTGACTTAACTGCGGGAATGCACTTGGCTGATCTTCGCCAGCACGGAATCCGAGGAGGCATGTGTGACCGATGTGCGAGATGCCATCAGCTACCCCATCGCGGCTCCGGAGGCCCTTGCCCCGCCCGCGGAGTGGCAGGAGCTGCGCAGCACCTGCCCGGTCGCCCGGGTGACGTTCCCCAGCGGCGACGAGGCGGCTCTGCTGACGCGGTACGAGGACGTCAGGGCGGCTCTCTCCGACCCGAGGCTGAGCCGGGAAGGGCTGGCCTCGCCGGACGCCGCACGGGTGTCGGCCGGTGAGGCGGAGGGCATTTTCAGCAGCCCCATGGCCAGGGCCCTCAACGACGAGGGGCATGAGCGCTGGCGGCGGATGGTCGGCAAGTGGTTCACCGCCAGGCGGATGGCGGCACTGAAGCCCGGCATGGAGGCCATGGCGGACCGGATGGTCGACGACATGCTGGACCACGGCTCCCCGGCGGACCTGGTGGAGCACCTCGCCTTTCCGCTGCCGGTCTACGTCATCTGCGCCATGCTCGGTGTGCCGGAGAGCGACCGTGACCTGTTCAAGGCGTGGTCGGACACCTTCCTCAACATGACGAAGTACACCCGCCCGGAGACCGAGGCCGCGCACGGCGCGTTCGCCGAGTACATGAGGGGTCTCATCGCCCGAAAGCGCGAGGCGCCGGGCGACGATCTGCTCAGCCGGCTCATGGACGGGGCCGACGCCGACGGCCGGCCGATGTCCCACGACGGCCTGGTGGCCACCGGGCAGGCGCTGCTGCTGGCGGGGCACGAGACCACCGCGGGGTTCATCTCGATGATGACCGCCCACCTCCTCTCCGACCGGACCCGCTGGGAACGGCTGCTGGCGGACCCGTCGCTGATCCGCTCCGCCGTGGAGGAGGTGCTCCGCTACGACGCCAACGGCAGCGGTTTCGGCATGCTCCGCTATGTGCACGAGGACATCGAACTGGCGGGTGGCACGGTGCGGCGCGGCACCACCGTGGTGTGCAGCATGGCCTCGGCCAACCGGGACGAGCGCGCCTGGGAGAACGCGGACTCCATGGACCTCGGGCGCTCCCCCAACCCCCATCTCACCTTCGGCGCGGGACCCCACTCGTGTCTCGGCCAGCCGCTGGCCCGCACCGAGTTGCAGGCGGTGCTCGGCGTGCTGCTCCGGCGCCTGCCCACTCTGGAACTCGCCGTCGAACCGGGCGAGTTGCAACGCCACGAGGGCATGCTCACCACGCCCCTGCGTGAACTGCCGGTGCGCTGGTGAGCCGGGCAGCGGCCCGCACCGGGCGGGCGGCCGGGACCCGCGAGGCGATCATGGCCGCGGCCGAGCGGCTCTTCGCGGAGCAGGGGCTGTCCGCCGTGTCGAACCGCCAGATCGCCGAGGCGGCGGGCCAGGGCAATGTGACGGCCGTCAGCTACCACTTCGGCAGCCGGACCGAACTCGTCCGCGCCATCATGACCAAGCACGGCGAGCAGGTGGAGCTGATCCGCGGGCAGCATGTGTCGGCCGCTTCGGCCGGAGGGAACGGGGCGGACGTACGGGTCTGGGTGAGCTGCCTGGTCCGCCCGGTCACCGAGCACCTGGCCTCGCTCGGCTCCCCCTCCTGGCAGGCGCGGTTCGCCGTCCAGGTCATGACGGACCCCCTGATGCGCGCCCTGGTCACCGACGAGGCCCTCACCCGCCCTCATCTGCTCCAGACCCTCGACGGACTCGGCCGCTGCCTGGACGACGGCCTTCCCTCCCCCGTACGGGCCGATCGCGGGACCATGGCCCGCCATCTGATCACCCACACCTGCGCGGAACGTGAACGCGCCCAGGCCGACGGGCTCGTACCGTCCTCGGCCACCTCCTGGCAGGAGACGGCCGACGCGCTGTGCGACGCGATCACCGGACTGCTCACCGCCCCCGTCACCTCCCTCCGTCCCGAGAGCTCCCCCACCCCGAAGAGCTCCCCCCACCCAAGGAAGCAGGACCCCGCATGAAGATCACGGTCGATGAGGAAAAGTGCTGCGGCGCAGGCCAGTGCGTGCTGATCGCGCCCGAGGTGTTCGACCAGCGTGAGGACGACGGCATCGTCATCCTCCTGGACGCCGAGCCTCCGGCGGACCAGCACGCCGCCGTCCGCGAGTCCGCCGAGGTCTGCCCCGCGCTCGCCATCCACATCGGTGAGGGTTCGTGAACCCGCCCTCGACCGTCCTGGTCGCCGGTGCCGGGGCCGCCGGGCTCACCACGGTGGAGGCCTTGCGCCGCAAGGGTTTCGCGGGCCGGATCACCGTACTGGGAGCGGAGGGCCCAGCTCCGTACGACCGGCCGCCGCTCTCCAAGCAGGTGCTCGCCGGAACGTGGGACGCCGAACGCGCCCAGTTGCGTACGCGGGAAGCACTCGACGCACTGGACGCCGACTTCCGGCTCGGCGAGGCGGCGGTCTCCCTGGACGCGGCCGCGCGGACCGTGACCACCTCGGCCGGGCGGACGCTCGGCGCGGACGCCGTCGTGCTGGCGACCGGGCTGCGCCCGCGAACGCTCCCCGGAGCGGCGGGAGTCGGCGGCGTCCATGTGCTGCGGACCCTGGCCGACGCGCAGGCGCTGCGCGGCGAGCTGCTCACCGCGTCCGCTGTCGTGGTGGTCGGCGACGGCGTCCTGGGCAGTGAAGTCGCCGCGACCGTACGGCAGATGGGGCCCGCCGTCACGCTGGTGGGGCCTCAACCGGCCCCCATGGCCGCCCAGATCGGGGCCTCGACGGCACAACACCTCGCCGCTCTGCACCACAGGCACGGGGTCGAACTGCGCGGCCGGACCCTGATGGACGGGCTGGTCACCGAGGGCGGCCGGGTGCGCGGGGTGCGGCTGGTCTCCGGCGAGAGCGTCCCGGCCGATCTCGTCGTGGCGGCGGTCGGCTCCACTCCGGCCACCGACTGGCTGACGGGCAGCGGCCTGCGGGCCCTGGACGGGGTGGTGTGCGACTCCCGTTGCCGCGCGGCGGAGGGCATCTACGCGGTCGGGGACGTGGCCCGCTGGCACCACGAGGTGCTGGGTACCTCCCTCCGGCTGGAGAACCGGACGAACGCGGCCGAGCAGGCCCTCGTCGTCGCCGCGAACATCCTCGGCGAGGACCGCCCGTACACGCCGGTCCCCTACTACTGGAGCGACCAGTTCGACGTGAAGATCCAGGTCTACGGCGCACCGACGCCCGAGGCCGAGGCGCACGTCGTGGAGGGCTCCCCCGAGGAGGGGCGGTTCGTCGTCCGCTTCACACAGGGGGACGCCACCGTCGGCGTGCTCGGCTGGAACATGCCCAAGCAGGCCCGCCTCCACCGGCAGACGCTCCTGGAGCGGTACGTCCGCCCCTCCGCACCGACCCCGCTGTGAGAGGTGCCTCCGCACCTCTCCCCCCACCGCACCGGAGGAAGACCTTGACCACCGATTCCACGACCACCGCCCCCACCGGGCTCCCCGACTTCCCCCAGCCCCGCTCGGCCAAGTGCCCCTTCGACCCCTCTCCGGAGATGCGCGCGCTGAGCGACCACGGCCCCCTCACCCGGGTCCGGTCGTGGGGCGGCACCACCCCCTGGGCGGTGACCGGCCACGCCGAGCAGAAGGCCCTGCTCTCGGACCCCCGGCTCAGCGCGGAGTTCTCCCGCCCCGGCTTCCCCAGCCCCGTCGACCCGCGGCACGCGCACGCGGGCGGCACCGACCTCAGCTTCGTCGGGATGGACGACCCCGAACACGCCCGCCTGCGCCGCATGGTCAGCGGCGCGTTCACCGTCAAACGGGTCGAGGCGATGCGCCCCCTCGTGCAGCGGATGGCCGACGACCACATCGACCGGCTCCTGGCCGGCCCCAACCCGGCCGACCTCGTGACGGCCCTCGCCCTGCCGATCCCGTCCCTGGTCATCTCGGAGATGCTCGGAGTCCCCTACAGCGACCACGAGTTCTTCCAGACCAACAGCAAGACCCTGGTCTCGGCCGTCGCGACGGCCGAGGAACGCGGCTTGGCCCACCGCAGCCTCGTCGACTACCTCCACCAGCTCGTCGGCGAGAAACAGGCCAAGCCCGGGGACGACCTGCTCTCGGCGTTCGCCCGGCGGATCGAGGCCGGGGAGCTGACCCGTGCCGAGGCCGCCACCATGGGCGTCCTGCTGCTCCTCGGCGGCCACGAGACCACGGCCAACATGATCAGCCTCGGCACGCTGCTGCTCCTGGACCACCCCGACCAGCTCGCCCGCATCCGCGACACCGACGACCCGTCCGTCGTCGCCACCGCCGTGGAGGAGTTGCTGCGCTACCTCTCCATCGTCCATCTGGGGCGCCGCAGGACAGCGGTGGAGGACATCGAGGTCGGCGGCACCACCATTCGCGCGGGTGACGGGGTGATCCTCCTCGGCGAGCTGGCCAACCGCGACCCCGCCGTCTTCCCCGACCCCGACCGGCTCGACATCACCCGCAACGCCCGCCTGCACCAGGCGTTCGGTGCCGGGACCCACCACTGCGTCGGCCAGCCCCTGGCCAGGATGGAGCTCCAGGTCATCTACCCGACGCTCTTCCGGCGGATCCCCACCCTGCGGGCCGCCGAGGAGAGGGACCGTATCCCCTTCAAGTACGACGCGGTCGTCTACGGCCTGCACGCGCTGCCCGTCACCTGGTAGCGACGCCGAGGTCTGCTTCCGTACAGGAGCGAGGTCTCCTTCTGTACGGAAGCGCCGACCGCACTCCCGCCGCCCGCACCGGGGCGTGCGGGAGCGCGGCGTTCCGGCGTCTGCCTCAACTCGACGTTTAGGCGCGGGCAGTTCCGTCCTTCAGGTGAAAGGGCTACCGCTTTCGCCGTGCCCGGGGCTCTTCGGCCGGACAGTGGGTGGGCCGACCGGGCTCCGGTCGGCGGGACCGTACGGTGAAAGCTGACGGATTCATGACCACTGAGGCCACCCGGCGGGTCGCGCTCGTCTTCTCCCTGTTCGACGCCAACGCCAACGGCGTCCTGGAGGCCGACGACTTCGACCTCATGGCCGAACGCGTCGTGCGGGAGGCGCATGCGTCGGACCAGGCGGCGAAGGACGCGATGCGTGCGGCGTTCCGGCGGTACTGGACGACCCTGCTCACCGAACTCGACGCCAACGGGGACGGGGAGATCAGCTTCGAGGAGTTCAGCGCCTGCGTGCTGTCGCCGGAGCGGTTCGACGCGACGGTCGCCGTGTTCGCCGAGGCGCTGGCCGCGCTCGGCGACCCGGACGGCGACGGCCTGATCGAAAGGCCCCTGTTCATGGCGCTGATGAAGGCGATCGGGTTCGAGCCCGCCAACATCGACGCCCTCTTCGACGCGTTCGAGCCGACCGACGGCGACCGGATCCGGGTGGAGACGTGGGTCGCCGGGATCAAGGACTACTACGCACCCGGAAAGGCCGGCATCCCCGGCGACCACCTGGTCGTCGGCACCCCCGTATGACCGCACGCCCCTGACCGGTGGACGCCCCGCCCTTGAGGGCGGGGCGTCCACCGCTCCCGTCCGCACGTCAGCCGGTCAGCAGGTCCGGGTTGCCCGCCAGCGCGGCCAGACGGCCCTGCGGGTCCGGGACGAGGCGGCGTGCGGCCAGGTCGAGGACGCCGGCCACCCCGGTGATCTCGGCGGCCACGGTGCCGTCCTCCTTGATGATCTGCTGCTCCAGGGTGAACGTCTTCCCGGTGCCGTAGTCGAAGCGGCAGGTGACCCGTACCCGCTCCCCGCCCCGCAGCTCGCGCAGGTACTTCACGGTGACCTCCAGCTGCACCGGGCCGACCCCGTCGGCCAGCAGCTTCTCCTGGGGGAGCCCGGCGGCCCGCAGCAGCTCCCAGCGGGCGTGTTCGGCGTACTGGAGGTAGACGGCCTGGTTGAGATGGCCCTGGGTGTCGAGTTCGTAGCCGCGCACGGTCACGTCAACGGAGAAGGTCATGCCCGTGCGAACGCCTCCGCCCGGCGGTCCATTCCGATGATCCGGTCCTGCCCGACGGTGTTCACCCGCAGGCGCCTCACCCCGCGACCCGCCGCACCGTGCGCAGCAGGTACTCCTTGCGGTGCGGCGGGTCGTGGTCGGTGCGCGGGCGGTCCGGGGCCGGGCCGGTCACCGGGCGAGGACCAGGGCCAGGGCGCCGAAGGTGTCGGTGGGCAGCTCCAGGCGGAAGCGGTGCACCGGCTCGTACACCTGGGTTCCGGCCCGGCGCAGCGCGTCGACGCGCAGGCCGACGGTGGCGAGGAAGGGGTTGGGGTCCGTGTCGATGGACTCGGCGGCCGCCCCCGTACCGACGGGCCGTTCCAGGCAGATCGTCGCGGTCTCGCGGAGGGTGACGTCCACGCCGAACTCGTCGGCCCGGGTCGCCTGGATGACCTCCTTCTGCACCTCCCCGTAGAGCGAGAGGGACACCTCGTCGCCGATGCGGATGTCGGCCAGCGGTCCGGTCGACCTTGAACACCGTGCCCCGGGCGGGTGCTTCCGGGTCCCCCGTGGCGGCGGGCAGCAGGGTACTCACGCCGTCGATCAGGGCGTCGGCAGTTCGTCGTTGTGCGGCTTGCGGGGAGTGGATCAGAGGGCTGCGGAGGGCCGCAACCGGCTTGCCTTCCCGTGCAGATGTGGAAAGCGCCATTCGGTGCGGCTGCGCAGGGTTTCACCGGGGCGCAGCACGGTGCTGGGGTGGGCCGGGCGGTTGGGTGAGTCGGGCAGGTGCTGGGTCTCCAGGCAGAGCGACCCGTGGCGTTCGTGGCGGTGGCCGGTGCCGTCGGTGAACGCGCCGTCGAGTTGGTTGGCGGTGTAGACCTGGAGACCGGGTTCGGTGGTCCACAGCTCCAGGGTGCGCCGGTCGCCGGGGGCGGTGAGGCGGGCGGCGCGGCGGAGGGTGCCGGGGGCCTGGTCGCGCAGCACCCAGCAGTGGTCGAAGCCTCCGGCCAGGGCGAGTTGGGGGTGGGGGCGGGAGAGGACGTTCCGTATCGGCTGCGGGGTGGTGAGGTCGAACGGGGTGCCGGTGACCGGGGCCGGCGGGCCTTCGGGGATGGAGCCTGCGTCGACCGGGAGGTAGTGGTCGGCGTCGACCTGGAGGGTGTGGCCGAGGATGTCGTCGGCGCCGAGGTTGAGGTAGGCGTGGTTGGTGAGGTTGACGACGGTGGGCCGGTCGGTGACGGCCGTGTACTCCAGGGCGAGCGTGCCGTCGGTGTCCAGGGTGTAGGTGGCGGTGACGTCGAGTGCGCCGGGGAAGCCCATGTCGCCGTCGGGGCTGTGCAGGGTGAGGCGGAGGATTGCGGCGGAGTCCGTACGGTCGGGGGCCGCCGCCCAGACCTTGGTGTGGAAGCCTTCGGGGCCGCCGTGCAGGGCGTGGCCCCGGTCGTTGGCGGGGATGTGGTGCGTGGTGCCGTCGAGGGTGAAGCGGCCGTGGGCGATGCGGTTGGCGTACCGGCCGACGATCGCCCCGAAGTAGGGGTTCTTGTCGGTGTAGTCGTCGAGGGCGGGCAGCGAGCGGACCACCGGGCCGGGAACGCCGGCGGTGTCCGGCACGGTGAGGCTGTGCAGGACACCGCCGTAGCTGAGGATCTCGGCCCGTACGCCGGTGCCGGAGTCGAGGGTCCAGAGGTCGGTCTCGCTCTGCCCGTGGGCGCGGCCGAACGGTTTGCGGTGCACGGTGGGCATGAGGAGTCCTTGGGGGGTGCGGACGACGTCTAGCGGGACTGGCGGGGTCCGGTGGATTCGCGGACGACGAGGCGGTAGCCGGGGCGCGGCCGCCGGGGTTCGGCGACCGGGGTGCCGGCGAGACGTTCGACGAGGCTGTCGACGGCGAGCCGGGCGATGGCCGCCTTGTCGGGCGCGATGGTGGTGAGGGTGGTGGTCCCGTAACGGCTCTCCTCGATGTCGTCGAAGCCGACGACGGCGATGTCGCCCGGGATGGTGAGGCCGCGTTCGGTGATGGTGCGCATGGCGCCGATCGCGATCATGTCGTTGTACGCGAACACGGCGTCGGGCCGCTCGCCCCGGTCGAGGAGCGAGGCCATGGCGGCGGCGCCGTCCTCCCTCCCGTAGCCGTCGGTGACGACCACGAGGGACTCGTCGGGTGCGATGCCGGAGGCGGCCAGCTCTTCGCGCCAGCCGCGCAGCCGGAGGTGGGCGGGCTGGCGTTCCTGTCCGGTACGGGAGCCGAGGAAGGCGATCCGGCGGTGGCCGAGGGCGATGAGGTGGGCGACGGCCTCGCGGGCTGCGGCCACGTTGTCGATGGCGATGTGGTCGTAGGGCGCCTCGTACTCCCGCTCGCCCAGCAGCACCAGCGGTGCCGTCTCCGTACGGGCCATCAGGTCCTCGGTCTCCAGGTGGATGGGGCTGAGGATGAGCCCGTCGATGACGTGGGACCGGAACCCCTGGCTGACCAGCAGCTCCTTCTCGCGCAGGCCGCCGGTGTGGTCGACCAGGACCGTGTAGTCGTGCCGGGCGGCCGCGTCGACGACCTCACCGGCCAGCTCCGCGAAGTACGGGTTGCCGAACTCGGGCACCGCCAGCGCGATGATCCCGGTGCGGCCCTTGCGCAGATGGCGGGCGGTGAGGTTCGGCCGGTAGCCGAGCTCGTCGATCGCCTGCTGCACCTTGGCCCGCATCTTGGGGGTGACGTGCTGGTAGTTGTTGACCACGTTCGACACGGTCTTGATGGACACGCCCGCCCGTTGAGCTACGTCCTTGAGGCTGACGCCCACGGCACTCCTTGTACTCGGTTCGACTCGTCGCTGACCCGGTCCGTACGGTCCCGTCCGGTTCAGGTGGTTCTCCGGCTGCGCGCGAGGTAACGCTGCGCCACCACGACAACGATAAGGAAGCCACCGCTGACCACCGACTGGTACGAGGAGTTGAGCGAGCCGATCTGGTTGATGAGGTTCTGGATGACGGCGAGCAGCAGGACGCCCCAGAGGGTGCCGCTGATGGACCCGGCGCCGCCGATGAGGAGCGTGCCGCCGATGACGACCGCGGAGATGGCGTCCAGCTCCATGCCGACGCCGACGATGGTGACCCCGGAGGAGAGCCGGGCGGCGTTCAGTGCTCCGGCGAGCCCGGCGAGCAGTCCGCTGAGGGTGTAGACGAGGATCTTCGTACGGGCGACGGGCAGGCCCATCAGGGTGGCCGCGTCGCTGCTGCCGCCGACGGCGAACAGGGTCTGCCCGAACGAGGTCCGCTGGAGCAGCAGCCCGCCGGCCCCGAAGAGGACGAGGGCGATGAGGATCGGATAGCCGAAGCCCCAGACGCTGCCCTGGCCGAGTTCGGCGAAGGCGGAGTCCTTGGGGACCAGGTAGGTGGTGGCGCCCTCGTCGGTGAAGGCGAGGAGCATGCCGCGCGCCGCGAGGAGGGAGGCGAGCGTGACGATGAAGGGCGCCATGTTCGCGCGGGCGATGAGGAGGCCGTTGACCAGCCCGATCGCCCCGCAGACCACGAGCGGTACGAGCAGCGCGGCGAGGAAGCCCCACTGCGAGGCCCAGGCCGCCAGGACGCCCCCGAGGGCGAAGACGGAGCCCACGGAGAGGTCGATGCCGCCGGTGATGATGACCAGCGTCATGCCGAGGGCGACGATGGCGAGGAAGGATGCCTGGACGGTGACGCCGCGCGCGTTGTCGACGCTGGCGAAGGTCGGGTAGACGAACGAGGCGATGAGGATCACGGTCAGCAGGACCGCGAGGACGCCTTGTCGCTGGACGAGTTCGCCGATGCGGGAGCCGGTGGAGCGCTCGGGCCGGGGTTCGGGGCGCGAGGGGGCGTTCTTGAGCGGCGCCGGCACCTGGGGGGCCGGGGCGGCGGGTGTGGTGTTCTTCATCGGGACCGACGCTCCCGGGCGACGTAGACGGCGGCGATGATGATGGCCGCCTGGGCGATCTGTGCGGTGGAGTCGGGCAGGTCGTGCTTGACGAGGGTGGCGCGCAGCAGCTGCATCAGCAGGGCGCCGGCGACGGTGCCGAGCACCCGGATGGAGCCGCCGTTGAGCGGGGTGCCGCCGACGACGACGGCCGTGATGGCGGAGAGCTCCATGAGGGTGCCGAGCGAGGACGGGTCGCTGGCGGTGAGCCGGGCGGTGGCGAGGATCCCGGCGAGCGCGGCCATCGTGCCGCAGAGGATGTAGACGCCGATCAGGACGCGTTTGACGGGCAGTCCGGAGAGCCCGGCGGCAGCCCGGTTGCCGCCGATGGCGACGATCTGGCGGCCGAAGGTGGTGCGCTGCACCAGGAACGCGACGGCCAGCGCGAGCACGCCCGCGATGAGCACGACGAACGGGATGCCGAGGAAGGAGCCGGTGCCGAGCGCCAGGATGTCCGGGTTGACGATCTGCTTGAGCTGACCGTCCGCCATGACGAGGGCCAGACCCCGGCCGCCGACGAACAGGGCGAGGGTGGCGACGATGGGTTGCAGCCCGACGAGCGAGACGAGCGTCCCGTTGATCGCGCCGACGACCGCTCCGGCCAGCAGGGCGATCAGGAGCGCGGGCACCAGTCCGTAACCGAGGTAGAGCGGCAGCAGGGCGGCCGCGAGCGCCATGGTGGAGCCGACGGAGAGGTCGATGCCCTCGGTGCCGATGACCAGGGCCATGCCGAGCGCGACGATGACGATGGGGGCGACCTGGACGAGCTGGGTGCGCAGGTTGTCGGCCGTCATGAAGTGCTCGGTGAACAGGGCGTTGAAGAGCAGGACGACGGCGACGGCCGCGTACACGCCGTACTCCTGGTACCAGGCGGGGTCGCGCAGCCGGGCCAGGGGCTTCGCGGGGCGTGGCAGGGTGGCCTGGGTGGTCATCGGGGGTCCTCCTGGCCGGCCGCGTGGCTGGGGTCGGCAGGCTCGGCGGCGGGCGTGTGGTCGGCGAGCACTTCGAGGAGGCGGCTCTCCTCCACCTCGTCACCGGCGAGTTCACCGGCGACGGCGCCGCCCCGCAGGACGACGATGCGGTCGGCGCCCTCGATCAGCTCCTCGATGTCGGAGGAGATCAGCAGCACGGCGAGGCCTTCGCGGGCGAGGTCGTCGATGAGGCTCTGCACCTCGGCCTTGGCACCGACGTCGATGCCCCGGGTGGGCTCGTCGAGGAGCAGCACCTTGGGTTCCAGGCAGAGCCAGCGGGCGAGGAGCACCTTCTGCTGGTTGCCGCCGGAGAGTTCGCCGACCTTCTGCTCGGGGCTGGATGCCTTGATCCGCAGCCTCTCCATGAAGATGTCGACGATCCGGTCCTGCTTCTCGCGGGAGACGATCCCGGCGCGGGAGAGCCGGGGCATCGCGGCGAGCACGATGTTCTCGCGTACGGAGAGCTGCGGGATGATCCCCTCCGCCTTGCGGTCCTCGGGGAGCATGCTGATGCCCGCGCGGATCGCGGCGGCCGGGGTGGGGCGGCCGATGCGCTTGCCGTCGACGGTGATCTCGCCACCGTCCAGGGGCAGCGCGCCGGTCAGCGCCTTGGCGGTCTCGCTGCGCCCGGAGCCCAGCAGCCCGCCGAGTCCCAGCACCTCACCCCCGTACAACTGGAGTGATATGTCGTGCAGTTGGTGGCGGCGGTCGAGGCCGGTGGCGGTGAGGACCGGGGTGCGGGCCACGTCGTGCCCGGTGGCGTCGAAGCTGGTCAGGCCCTCGCGGCGGACCTCGGCGAGGTCGCGGCCGAGCATCATCGAGACGAGCCGCATCCGGTCCAGGTCGGCCAGGTCGCCGGTGTGGATGTGGCGGCCGTCGCGCAGGACGGTGACCCGGTCGCAGATGCGGTAGAGCTCGTCCATGCGGTGGCTGACGTAGAGGACGGCGATGCCCTGGCCGCGCAGGTTCTCGATGACCCGGAAGAGGGTCTCGACCTCGCGGGGCTCCAGGGATGAGGTGGGTTCGTCCATGATGACGACCTGGGCCTGTACGGAGACGGCGCGGGCGAGCGCGACCATCTGCTGGGTGCCGATGCCCAGGGTGTGCAGGGGGCGCTTGGGGTCGACGCGGACGCCGAAGCCGTCGAGGAGTTCGGTGGTCTCGCGGTTCATCCGGGCGAAGTCGATGAGGCCGAAACGGTTCTTCGGCTCGCGGCCCAGGAAGATGTTGCGCGCCACGCTCATCAGCGGGACGAGGTTCACCTCCTGGTAGATGGTGGAGATCCCGGCCTGCTGTGCCTCGAAGGGCCGGGCGAAGCGGACGGGCGTACCCGCGACCCGCACCTCGCCCTCGTCGCACTGGTAGACGCCGGTCAGCACCTTGATGAGGGTGGACTTGCCGGCCCCGTTCTCGCCGACGAGCGCGTGGGTCTCCCCGGCGCGCAGCGAGAAGGAGACGTCGTCCAGGGCGACGACGCCGGGGAACCGCTTGCTGACCGAGCGGGCTTCGAGCACGGGGTCCGCGACGGCGGTCTCCGCGTGCCGGGGTGTCGCTTCGGTGGGTGCCATGGATCCTGGCCTTCCGGTGTTGCTTCCGGTCTTACGGGAGGCCAGGGACGGCGGCCTTCCGGTGGTACGGGAACGGGGGCCGGGCCGCCGTGAGCGCGCGGGGCGTCGCGGCGGCCGGCCGTCCGGTCGGGGTCAGTAGGCTCCGCCGAGCGAGTCCTTGGCGTTGGCCTCGTCGTACTCCCGGTCGGTGATGATCACGTTTTCCGGGATCTCCTCACCGGCGTAGAACTTCTGCGCGGTGGCGAAGGCGAGCGGGCCGAAGCGCGGGTTGGACTCGATGACCGCGTTGTACTCGCCGTTGGCCAGGGCCTGGACGGCGTTGCGGGTGCCGTCGACCGAGACGATCTTGACGTCCTTGCCGGGCTTCTTCCCGGCGGCCTTGATCGCGGTGAGGGCGCCGAGGCCCATCTCGTCGTTCTCCGCGTAGACGGCGGTGATGTCGGGCTTGGACTGGATGAGCTGCTCCATGACCTGCTGGCCCTTGTCGCGGGCGAACTCGCCGGTCTGCTGGGCGACGATCTCCAGGCCGGGGGCCTCGGCCTTGACCTGGTCGACGAAGCCCTTGGTGCGGTCGGTGGTGACGTTGTTGCCGGAGGCGCCGAGCAGGATCGCGACCTTGCCCTTGCCGCCGGTCACCTTGATCATCGCGTCGGCGGCGCGCTTGCCCTGCTCCACGAAGTCGGAGCCGAGGAAGGCCACATAGTCCTTGCAGGCGGTGGAGTTGACCTTGCGGTCGATGGTGAGGACGGGCACCTTCTTGGCCGCCGCCGCCTTCAACGCGGGCTCCAGACCGTCGGAGTTGAGCGGCGCGACGATGAGGAACTGGGCGCCCTGCGACAGCATGTCCTGGATGTCGCTGATCTGCTTGGAGAGCTGGGACTGGGCGTTGGTGGTGAGGAGCTTCTTGACGCCGATCTTCTTCGCCTCGTCCTTGATGGACTGCGTCTCGGCGATCCGGAACGGGTTGGCCTCCTTCTCCGACTGGGAGAAGCCGACCACGGCGTTCTTCAGGTCCAGCTTCGGCGCGCCGTAGGTCTCCAGCGAGCAGCCCGAACCGGAGGTGGAGTCGGGGGACTTGGCTTCCTGGGCGCCCTGGCTGCTGTCGCCGCCCGCGTTGTTCGAGGTCTCCGACTTGGCGCAGCCGGCGGCGGCCAGCGTGGCGGTGGCGGCGAGGAGGCAGGCCACGGCGAGGGTACGGGGTCGACGCTGGATCATCATGCGCGGAACGCTCCTTGGCGGGTTGACGGCACGCGCGGCGGCGTGCGGTCGGGCATGCGGGACGAGGCATGGGCCGCGCGGCGGCTGCTGCCACTGCACTCCTCACGGCCCTGCTCCGACGTGCGGGAACAGCGGTCGCGAGAGCCTGGTCGGGCTGTCGGCGGCTCGGTTTACAACGTTATATATGCGGTGCGGCACGGGCGGCAAGAGTGGGGCCGGTGCGTTTCCAAAATGTGTCGGCCACCCGACGGGGCGCCCCGACGGGGCCCGTACGGCAATCGACCCGCCGTACGGCAACGGGTCCTGCGCACCCTCTGGACAGCCGCCCGGCACCGTGCTGTCATACCGCCGGACGCCATATTTCCAACGTTGCAAGAACGGATGCCGTACGCCGGACCGCCCGCGCCACGGCGACCTTCGGCATGCGCTCACCGCACGTCCGCTCCTCGCGCCCGACCGGCCGCCCCGCCGCTCCCCCGGCCGGGCGGCCCCCGCACCAGGTTCGCGCACCACGCCCCGCACGCCCCGCCCTGCACCAGCCCCGCGCACCCGCACCGCGCGCGGCCACCACCCCCACCGAGCCGACCGCAGCTCAGGCGGCCCCCGGCTCAGAGCAGGAGCCGTACCGATGCCCCTGAACCGCAGGCAGCTCATCACCACCGCCGTGGCCACCGCCGTAGCCACCGGCACGACGAGCCGGTGGGCCACCGCCGCGACGCCCGGGCGCCACCGGATCGCGGCTGCCCCCGGCGGCCACTACTCCCCCAACGCCGCTCCCCTCCATCCGACCGCGTTCCTCAAGCTGCCGCCGGGCAAGGTGAAGGCGCGCGGCTGGCTGGCGGGTCAACTCCGGCTCCAGCTGGAGGGGTTGTGCGGCCGGTACGAGGAGTTCTCGCACTTCCTGGACTTCACGGCGACCGGCTGGGTCCGCCCCGACCGCAGCGGCTGGGAGGAGGTCCCGTACTGGCTGCGCGGATACGCCGACCTCGCGATCGTCACCGGGGACGAGGCCGCCCTGGCCACCACCCGCCGCTGGATGGACGCGATCCTCGCCACCGGGCAGAGCGACGGCTTCTTCGGCCCCAAGACGCTGCGGACCTCGCTCAACGGCGGCCCGGACTTCTGGCCGTTCCTGCCGCTGATCCAGACGCTGCGCTCCTGGCAGGAGTACAGCGGCGACACCCGGATCATCCCGTTCCTCAGCCGCTTCTTCCGCTACATGGACGCCCAGGGTCCGGGCGCCTTCAACACCAGCTGGATCGCCCTGCGTTGGGGCGACGGCCTGGACAGCGCGATGTGGCTCTACAACCGGACCGGCGACGCCTTCCTCCTGGGCCTGATCGACAAGATCCACCGGTACGGGGCCGACTGGGGCGACAACCTGGCCAACCCGCACAACGTCAACATCGCCCAGGGCTTCCGCGAACCGGCCCAGTTCGCGCTGCGGAGCGGCTCGGCCACCGACACCCGCAACACCTACGGCACGTACGCGAAGGCCATGGACACCTACGGCCAGTTCCCCGGCGGCGGGTTCGCCGGGGACGAGAACGCCCGGCCCGGCCACGGCGACCCGCGCCAGGGGTTCGAGACCTGCGGGATCGTCGAGTTCATGGCCAGCCACCAGCTGCTCACCCGCATCACCGGGGACCCGCTGTGGGCGGACCGGTGCGAGGAGCTGGCGTTCAACTCCCTCCCGGCGTCGCTGGATCCATCGGGAAAGGCCGTCCACTACATCACCTGCGCCAACAGCGTGGACCTGGACAACGCCCCCAAGCGCGACCGCCAGTTCCAGAACCCGTTCGCGATGCTGGCGTACCTGCCGGGCGTCGACCAGTACCGCTGCTGCCCGCACAACTACGGTATGGGCTGGCCCTACTTCACCGAGGAGCTGTGGCTCGCCACCCCGGACGGCGGGCTCGCGGCGGCGATGTACGCGCCGAGCGAGGTGAGCGCGAAGGTCGCGGACGGCACGGAGGTGACGTTCACCGAGGAGACCGGCTACCCCTTCACGGACACGGTCACCCTCTCCCTCACCGCGCCGAAGCCGCTGCGCTTCCCCCTGGTCCTGCGCGTCCCGGCCTGGTGCGCGGCCCCCGAGATCCGCGTCAACGGGCAGCGGGTCGCCGCCCCCGCCGGCCCGGCCTTCACCCGGATCGACCGCACCTGGTCCGGCGGCGACCGGGTCACCCTGCGGCTGCCGCAGCGGACCGCCGTACGGGCCTGGGCGGAGAACCACGGTTCCGTCAGCGTGGACCACGGGCCGCTGACGTACTCGCTCCGGATCGGTGAGCGGTACGAACGGATCGGCGGCAGCGATACGTTCCCGGAGTACGCGGTCCACGCCACGAGCCCCTGGAACTACGGCCTCGTCCTGGATCCGGACCGCCCCACCGCGGACCTGCGCCACCGCTCCACGGGCCGCGCCCCCGGCGACAACCCGTTCACGTCGGAGACCACCCCGCTCAGCATGACCGCCCGGGCCCGCCGAATCCCGGAGTGGACGGCGGACGACGAGCACGTGGTCGCGCCCCTCCAGCCGAGCCCGGCGCGCTCCACGGAGCCGGTCGAGGAGGTCACGCTCGTCCCGATGGGCGCGGCGCGGCTGCGGATCACGTCGTTCCCGACCGCCGCGCCGGACGCGGAACCGTGGCTGGCGGACCGCTGGTACCGGATCGCCAACCGCCACTCCGGCAAGGTGCTCGGCGTGGACGGCATGTCCACCGCCAACAGCGCCCACGTCGTGCAGTTCGGTGACACGGGCACGGCGGACCACCTGTGGCGGCTGGTGGCCAACGGCGACGGCTGGTACCGCATCCGCAACCGGCACTCCGGCAAGGTGCTGGGCGTCGACCTGATGTCCACCGCGAACAGCGCGCACGTCGTGCAGTTCGACGACAACGACACCGCCGACCACCTCTGGCAGCTCGTTCCGGACGGGGGCGGCTGGTACCGCGTCCGCAACCGGAACTCGGACAAGGTGCTCGGCGTGGACGGGATGTCCACGGCCGACAGCGCCCATGTCGTCCAGTACGACGACAACGGAACGGCCGACCACCTGTGGCGGCTCCTCTGAGACCTCCCCCGGCGTACCGCACCCCCTCCCCGTACAACCGAAGAAGGGATGTTCAGCCATGCACCCAGCACCCGCACCCCGCCCCCGCACCTGGTGGCGGAGATTAACGGCCACCACCGGCCTCCTCGCCCTGGTGGCCACCGCTCTCGTCTCCAGCGGCACCTCCCCGGCCGCCGCCGCGCCCGCAGCCTGGACGCCGAAGCCGGCGCCCATGACGACGCCGTGGACGAACCAGGTCCCGGTGGACAAGCCGCTGCCGGAGTATCCGCGCCCGCAGCTGACCCGCCCCGACTGGACGAACCTCAACGGCATCTGGGACTTCGCGGTCACCGGCCGTGACGCGGGGCAGCCCGCCACCTTCCCGGAGCAGATCCGCGTCCCGTTCGTCGCCGAGTCCGCGCTCTCCGGCATCCAGCGCCGGATCACCGAGAACGACAAGCTCTGGTACAAGCGGACCTTCACCGTCCCAGCCAACTGGAACAACCGCCGGGTGAAGCTCCACTTCGGGGCCTCCGACTGGCAGACCACGGTCTGGGTCAACGGCACCCAGGTCGGCGCGCACAAGGGCGGCTTCGACTCGTTCGCGTACGACATCACACCGCAGCTCAACGGCGGTACGAACACCGTCGTGGTCTCCGTCTACGACCCGAGCCAGACCGGCGGCCAGGCGGTCGGCAAGCAGCGCATCAGCGATGTGAAGCCGCACCCGGGCGGCGGGATCTTCTACACCGCGGCCTCCGGCATCTGGCAGACGGTCTGGCTGGAACCGGTCGCCTCCGCCCACATCACCCGCCTGGACATGACGCCGAACCTGGGCAACAGCACGCTCCGGGTGCGGGTCCAGACGGCCGGTGCGGCGGGCCGGAGCGCCCGGATCACCGTCTCCAACGGCGATACGGTGGTGGGCTCGGCGACCGGCCCGGTGGGCGGGGAGATCTCCGTACCGGTTCCGAACCCGCGGCTGTGGAGCCCCGAGGACCCGTTCCTCTACGACGTGCGGGCCGACCTCCTCGACGGCTCGGCCGTCACCGACACGGTGGGCAGCTACACCGGTATGCGGTCGGTGGGCCTCGCCAAGGTCGACAACATCCTGCGGCCGGTGCTCAACGGGAAGTTCGTGTTCCAGACCGGCACGCTGGACCAGGGCTACTGGCCGGACGGCATCTACACCGCGCCGAGCGACGAGGCGCTGAGGTACGACCTCCAGGCGCACAAGGACCTCGGGTTCAACATGGTCCGCAAGCACATCAAGGTGGAGCCGCAGCGGTGGTTCTACTGGGCGGACCGGCTGGGGCTGCTGGTCTGGCAGGACATGCCGTCGATGGACACCGGCAAGGTCCCGGACGGGCCGTCGCGCACCCAGTGGGAGGCGGAGTACCGGGCGGTCATCGACCAGCACCGCAGCTCGCCCTCGGTGGTCATGTGGGTGAACCAGAACGAGGGGTGGGGCCAGTACGACCAGGCCCGGATCGCCGACGAGGTCAAGGCGCAGGACCCCTCGCGCCTGGTCAACAACATGAGCGGGGTCAACTGCTGCGGCTCGGTCGACGGCGGCAACGGTGACGTGGTCGACAACCACATCTACGTCGGCCCCGGCAACACCGCCCCGACCGCCACCAGGGCCGCCGTGCTGGGCGAGTTCGGCGGTCTCGGCTACAAGGTGCCGGGCCACGAGTGGTACCCGGGCGGCGGGTTCAGCTACGAGGACCAGCCGAGCATCGCGGCCCTCAACAACCGCTTCGTCGGCCTCCTCGACGCCATCCGGATCGGCCAGCTCCCCGCCGGGCTCTCCGCGTCGGTCTACACGGAGATCACGGACGTCGAGAACGAGGCGAACGGACTGCTGACCTACGACCGCCAGGTCGTCAAGGTCGACACCGCCCGGGTCAAGGCCGCCAACCAGGCCCTCATCCAGGCGTCCCGCACCCCCGCTCCCCCGGTGACGCTGCCCACCGGCCAGTTCACGTCCCTGCGGGTCACGACGCCGGGACACACCACCAAGCACCTGCGCCACTACGACTCCCTGGCCTTCACCGAGGTGGTGAACAGCGGGAGTCCGGCCGTGCTGAAGGCGGACGCCACCTGGAAGATCGTCACCGGCCTCGCCAACAGCAACTGCTACTCCTTCGAGTCCCGGAACTACCCCGGCGAGTTCCTCCGCCACCGGGACTTCCGGGTCCGGCGCGACGCCAACGACAACTCCGCGCTGTTCAAGGCGGATGCGACCTGGTGCGCGGTCGCGGGCAACGGCGGGGTGCGGTTCACCAGCGCCAACCTGCCGGGCAGCTATCTGCGCCACATCGACTCGGAGGTGTGGCTGGCCACCCCGGGCGGCGGCCGGGCCTTCGACAACCCGGCCCTGTTCACCGAGGACACGACGTGGGCGGTGGACGCTCCCTGGGCTCCGTGACCTCAGAAGGACGGTGACCGGCGGGCCCGGCAGCGGCGGAGCGTCCTTCCGTCGGTGCCGGGCCCGTCATCGTTCCGCCCCTTGGCCGTCACTGCCGGGCCCGGCATCATTCCGCCCCGGGCCGTCGGGGCGGGTCACTTCGACTCCAGCCTCCCCAGCGGGTGGGTGTCCCGGGCGAGGGCGGCTCGGGCCGCTGTCCAGGCGCCGCTGTCGAGGCCGGTGACATGGCGCAGGTAGGCGAGGGTGACCCGCTGGACCAGGGCCACCCGCTCAGGGCTCTCGTCGGTGGTCTCCGCCGACGCGTAGCCGGAGATGCCGCCGAGGAAGTGCTCACCGTCGAAGACGGTGAGCAGGTGCTTGTCACCGGAGCTCAGCATGTACGGGTCGGTCGTCCAGGCCGGGCCACGGGTGGAGAGCGGCAGTTCGTCCGCGTCCCCGGCGACCACCAGGGTCGGCGCCGCTATGTGGGAGAAGTCCTGGTCCCGCAGCCAGGGCAGGTTCTTCCGGGCGAAAGGGGTCAGGCTCTCCCCGCCCCGGCCGGCGGTGGCCAGCAGGACGGCCGCCCCGACCCGGGGGTCGGACAGATCCTCCGCGATCCCGGTGTCCGGGTCGGCAACCCGCAGCCCGGCCAGGAGGCCCGCCGTCTGCCCGCCGAAGGAGTGCCCGGCGGCCACGACCCGGCCGTGATCCGCCCGCCCGGCCAGGCCGGGGACGGCGGCTTCCAGCGCGTCCAGCTCGTCGAGGATCCGCTTCATGTCCCGCACCCGGTGGCGCCACAGCTGCGGCCTGCGGGGGTCGTCCGCCGGGAGGCTCAGCCGCCGGGAGTCGAGATGGTCCGCCTGGATCACGACGAACCCGTGGGCGGCCCAGTGGTCGACCAGGGGTGCGTAGCCGTCCAGGTTCGAGCCGAACCCGTGCGCGAAGAGGACGACCGGCAGGTCCTTCCCCGTAACCGGGGCGGATACGCGTACACGCAGATCCGCACCTCGTCCGGGTGCGGGCAGCACGATCGGCTTCACGGAGACGATCTCGGTGGCGGCGGGAGCTTCGGCCTCAAGTGCTTCGGTCTTCGCGGGGGCTGAGCGGGTCATGGTTCCGTGCCTCTCCCAGGTTCGTTGCGCTGACGGCGTGCGTCTCTCGTGGAGACGTACACGCGTTACGCTAAAACCTGACGTTGACGTCAAGGGCAAGCCCGCCGAGGCGCCGGCCGACGGGGTGGAGAGGGAGAAATCGGATGCGCATCGGAGAACTCGCCGCCCGGACCGGCGTCAGCACCAGGGCCCTGCGCTACTACGAGGAACAGGACCTGCTGGTCTCCGACCGCAGCCCCAGCGGCCAGCGCCGCTATCCCGAGAGCGCGGTCGAGCGGGTGGAGCTGGTCCAGCAGCTCTACGCCGCCGGGCTCTCCAGCAGGACCATCGTCGCGTTGCTGCCGTGCGTCGTGGACGGCAGCGCCACCCCCGGACTCATCCAGCGACTGGCCGCCGAGCGCGACCGGATCGATCAGCGCCTCGCCGACCTGACCCGGGCCCGGAACCGGCTGGATTCCGTCATCACCGCCGCCTCCGACAACCTGGTCTCCGGCCGGTCCTGCCGACCGGAGACCGGAAGGTGAGCGGGCGGAGGCCCGCCCCCGGCGCCGAGGCTTCCGGCGTCGGGAGCGGACCTCTGCTGTGTGCCGCTACGGCTTCCGGCTGCCGTACAGTGCGGTCACCTCGTCGGCGGTCAGGGCCTTGTCGTACACCCCGACCTGGTCGACGGAGCCGTTCCAGAAGTCGCCCTTCGCCCCCGCGTACTGGGCCCGGCCGACGGAGAGCGGGCCGGTGCTCACATCGGCGGGCCCGGCCTCGGTGGTGGCGGCGAGCTTTCCGTCGACGTACAGCTTCACCTCACCGCCCTGCCGGACGCCGACCAGGTGGTACCACTTCCCGGTCTCCGGTGTGATCTCCAGGCGGGCGCGCTTGCCGCCCGGGGTGGAGAAGGCGAACGCGCCCTGCCCGTACTGGAGGTAGAAGGGGTTCTCGGTGCGCCGGCCGTCCTGGCTGACGACGGTGGCGTAGTTGCCGGGCAGGGCGTCCAGCGAGGCCCACGCGGAGACCGTGTAGTCCTTGGTGGTGTCCACGACGGGACCGGTGCTCTGCGCGTACTGGCCTTCGCCGTTGAACTTCAGCGCCGAGCCCTTGACGCCCGGCGTCCAGGACGCTCCGCCCTCCAAGGTGAGGTGGGCCTTGTTGGGGCCGCTGTCGCGGGCTGTGGTGCCCTTGTTCTCGTCCAGCGACCAGGAGCCGCCGCCCTTCAGCTCGTCGCGCTGACCGGCGTTGGCTCCGGCGGCGATGACCTGGCGGTTGATCTCGCGGACCTTCTTCGGGTCGACCTTGATCTCGCGACGGTCGTACGTCCAGAGCCCGTTGAGCTCGTTCTCCAGGTCGCTGACCTGGGTGTAGACGGAGCCGGACAGTTCTGCGCCGGCGGCCGCGAGGTAGTACGTACGGGTGTTGTCGACGTACTTCGCGGTGAGCGCGGCCTTGTCCGCCACGCCGGAGTAGATGTTGGCCGGGGCCCCGGGCCACATGTGACCCGGAGTCCGGAGCGTGAAGCCGCCGTGCTCGCCGTCCATCGCGGCGCGGCGGTCGTCCGGGAAGGCCGGGTCGTCGTTCACGTAGTCGTGGTGGTCGATGATCTCGCCCTTGCCGGAATCACCCTTGGACGCACAGCAGTTGACCCCGCTGTGCGCGTTGACCACGCGGGACGGGTCCAGCGCCTTGACGTCCTCGGCGATCTTCCCCGTCTCTGTCCGGTCCCACTCGCCCCAGCCCTCGTTGAAGACGATCCAGCCGCTGATCGAGGGGTAGTTGTGGAACTGCTTCATCAACTCCTTGCCCTGGGTGAGGAAGGCGTTCTTGCCGGTGTCGTTGTCGATGTCGGCGTTGACGAAGTCCTGCCACACCAGCAGGCCGAGCCGGTCGGCGTGGTAGTACCAGCGCGGCGACTCCACCTTGATGTGCTTGCGTACGGCGTTGAAGCCGAGGTCCTTCTGGGCCTTGAGGTCGAAGGTGAGGGCCGCGTCGCTGGGCTGGGTGTAGAGGCCGTCGGGCCAGAAGCCCTGGTCCAGCATGGCAAGGGAGAAGAACGGCTTCCCGTTGAGGACGAGCTTCTGGTAGCCGCCGACTTCTGCGACCTTCAACTGGCGCATGCCGAAGTAGCTTTCGACGCTGTCCTTGGAGCGGCCGTCGGTGAGCGACACGTCGAGGTCGTAGAGGTAGGGGTCGTCGGGCGACCAGAGGCGCGGGTTCTTGAGCTGGAGGCTCAGCTCGCGGTTGGCGGGGCCGGTGACCGTGGCGACGGCCTTGCCCTTGTGGTCGCGGGCCACGGCGGTGATACGGGCATTGGCCGACGCCTTCGCGGAGTTGACGGTGACGGCGAGGCGGCCGGTGTCGATGTTCGGGGTGGTGGTCAGGGAGTCGATGGCGGCGGGTGCGACCGGCTCCATCCAGACGGTCTGCCAGATGCCGGAGGTCGGGGTGTAGACGATGCCGCCGGGGTTGGTGGACTGCTTGCCCTTGGGCTGGTTCGGCCCGGTCCTGTCGGTGACGGCGACGACGATCTCCTGGGGGCCGGTGCCCTTGAGCGCGTCGGTGATGTCGGCGCTGAACCCGGTGTATCCGCCGGTGTGTTCGGCGACCTTGGTGCCGTTGACCCAGACGGTGGACCGGTAGTCGACGGCGTCGAAGTTGAGCTTCAGCCGCTGGTTCTTGCCCGACGTGCCCTTGCCGACCGACCAGTTCTTCGGCACGGTCACGAGCTTGCGGTAGAACATGTGGTCCTCGTCGCGCTCCAGGCCGGAGAGCTGGGACTCGACCGGGAACGGCACGATGATCCGCTCACCGAGCTTCTTGCCGAAGACCGGCTTCTCGCCCTCGGTGGCCCCGGCGAACTCCCAGGGGCCGTTGAGGTTCTTCCACTTGTCGCGGACCTGCTGCGGGCGCGGGTACTCGGGCAGCGGGTTGTCGACGTCCAGCTTGTCGCCCCAGGTGGTGGTGAGGCGGTGCGTGGAGAGGTTCCTGGCCGTGCGGCCGATCTCCGGGACGGTCTCGCTCCCCGACGTCAGCCCGCTCCTGCCGTCGTAGACGACCTTGACCCGCTGGTCCTTGAGGACGGGGGCGGCGAGGTCGACGATCAGCGCGCGGGGGTTGTCCGAGGCGCGGCTCACCGACTTGACCGGCATCGGGGAGGTGTCGACCTCGATCTTCAAGTGGTCCTTGACCTTGCCGAAGTTCGCGACCCGGTCCTTGAAGGTGGCCTGGAGGCGCTTGCCGTTCTTGGCGACGCTCAGGGCGACCGGGTAGACCTCGAAGTCGGCGGGCGGGGTGAAGGCGGACTCGGGCACGATCTGCTTCTTGAGCGTGTCGCTCTGCCAGCGCAGGAACATGCTGGCGCCGCCGACGTCCTGGAACATCTCCAGCTTGAAGTCGTGCTTCTCGCCGGCCTTCAGGGCGATCGGCGCGCTGTGCTGCTCGTTGTCCCAGTCGGGCTCCCAGTGGTCGATGACAACGTTGCCGTCGAGGAAGAGCCGGAAGCCGTTGTCGCCGATGGCGGAGAAGGTGTACGAGCCCGTCTCGGGCGCTTCGAGCTGTCCCGTCCACCGGGCGGTGGTGTGCTCGGTCCTGCCGGTCGCCGACTCGAACGTCCCCGTGAGACCGGGGAAGTTGATGTCCGGGTCCAGAGAGGTGGCCCCGAGCTCGGCGAAGTCGCGGGCGCCGGGGGCGGACATGCTGAAGTATTCGCCCTTCAGCCCGCGTACGTCGGTGACCGGGTCGTCGGCCGTGAACGCGGTGGCGGTGGCCGGTGCAGGGGTGGCGGGCGCGGCGGCGGCCGTCGGGACAAGAGTGGCGCCGACCGGTATCAGGAGCGCGGCGGCACAGGTGAGAGCCCTGAACAGGGCACGGGGGCGCGGGTGTTGTCGTGTCAAGGCGTCGTCCTCGTCGAAGAGCCGGGAGTACCTCGAACCGCCGAGGTACTGCACATAGTCGAACATTGAGCCACAACACCAAACACTGCACAACGGTCGTGCACGCAGAATTTTCAACGATAGAAATCGGTGTACGACCGCGCCTCGCACGCCGGGCCCGCTCCCCGGCCCCTCACCGAAGCCCCCACCCCAGGAAGGCCGATGCCGTCGCCACGAACCGGTCGGGGTCGTCGATCCACGGATAGTGCCCCGCCCCGGGCTGCCGGACCAGCGTGGCGCGGGGGAACAGCTCCGCGCACTCCGCCACCGCCACGGGCGGGCTGTTCAGGTCGAACTCGCCGACGAGCAGCAGCACCGGACCCTCGAAGGCGGCGAGCGCCGTACGGGTGACCTCCGGATCGAAGGCGCCTTCGTCCCCGAAGTGGGCGACTGCTTCTCCGTTGACCGGCCGACCGGCGGCGTGATGGAGCCGGGCGGCAGCATCCCAACGCCCCCAGAAGAAGGGCGCGATGGCATCCCGGTCGGCGTCGGCGCCCTCGATGGCGGCCTCAAGCGCGGCAAAGGCGGCGGGGAACCACGGCTCGCCCTTCCGCCGCAGCGCGAGCGCGCGGCGCGTCTCCCCGTCGATCTCCACGCCCACCGCCCGCAGGCCGGGGCCGACCAGGACGAGCCCGCCGAGGCGTTGCGGGTGCCGGGCGGCGTACCGCATCGCGAGGTTCGCGCCGCCGGAGTGGGCCAGCAGATCGACCCGGGCGAGGCCGAGGTGCTCCCGCAGGGCTTCGACGTCCGCCACCTGGCGGTCGCAGCGATAGGAGGCGGCGTCCTCGGGCAGCGCGGACCGGCCGGTGCCGCGCGGGTCGAGGAGGACGAGCCGGCGGTGCGCGGAGAGGCCGCCGAGATCACCCAGGTAGCGGGAGTCGGCGGGCCCGCCCGGGAGGCAGATCACCGGGTCGCCGCCCCCGGTGACGCGGTAGGCGAGCCGGGTTCCGTCAGGTGCGGTGAAGAAGGAGGTCATGGCCGCCATGATGGGCGCCATAACATGGTTGTACAACCTGGTTATAGGAACTGGATCGTGCGGTATAACCGAGCTATGACAGACAAGGACGACGACGGCCGCCCCCCTTCCCCTTTCCTCGGCGAGGACCAGGCAGTACGCATGTTCGCCGCCATGAACGAGGTCATCCGGGCGGGCGAGGAGATGCGGCAGCTGCGCAGCGAGATGGTCGCGCTGTTCGCCGGGGCCGGCTGGACCCAGGAGCGGATCGCCCGGCTCACGGGCATGAGCCAGCCCGCCGTCTCCAAGCAGGTGGCGAAACACGGGCCGGGCAGCCCGCCGCCCCCGGCTGAGCTCGCCCTCGACCAGTACGACGCGCCCTGGCTCGAAGGACGCCTGTGGGGCCTGGCCGAGGCGATCTCCGAGGCCCTTGGCCACGAGGCCCGCTGCACCCGCTTCGTCGACGCCCTCGGCCGGGGGAGGAAGCGCTTCACCCCCGAGAACGTCGACGCGCTGCGACGCCTCGTCGAGGAGGACCTGAGGCTGCACCGGCAGGAGCTCCCGACCCGTTGCCGGGCGGCGTACGACACCATCAGCCGGGGCCTCGACCTTCCCGCGCGGGCGACCGCCGCCGCCGGGTCCGCCTCGGTGCGCCGCACCCTGGCCCACCGCATCCAGCGGGACCGGCTCGGGGCGATGACTGAGGCGTGACCAGCGGGTTCACCTATTCTCGCGTCCTTTTTCCATGAAATGCCGTTCCGGGGGTATCCGGAGTTCAGCCAGAAAGCTCACGCGACGGGGTGACCGCAATGAACGACCGCATGCTGATGACACTTTCACCGGACGGGGAGACCCGCACCGATTACGTCTGCCGACCGGAGAAGGCCGCCGACGCACGGGAGGCGGTCACCAGCTTCGTCGCCCGGCTGCACCCGGCACCGGCCGCGCACGTGGTGCAGAATCTGCTGCTCCTCGTGACGGAGCTGGTCACCAACGCCGTCCGGCACGCCGGAGCGGTGACCGCGCTCTGGCTGACCGCCGACCGCACGGGCGTCCACGTCCGGGTCACCGACCCGAGCCCGGCGCACCCGCAGGACCGGACGCCCGACCTCACGGGCCGCACCGGTGGCTTCGGCTGGCCGATGGTCCAGCGGCTGGCCCACGAGGTCACGGTCCGCGAGTCGCCGGACGGCGGGAAGGTCATCCTCGCCACCGTCCTCCGCTGACGGCGAAAGCCCGCACGGCGAAAGCCTGCACGGCGCGCCGGCACCCCGCCGAGTGAGCAACCCCGGCCGCGACGGGCGCCGATCGTGACGTCTCGATAGAATTCGGACATGGCACAGCGGCCCGCAGCGCCGACGGCGCCCGAGCTCGTCCTGGAGACCGATATCGGCTCCACGGTCATGAGTCCGAGCCGGGACTACCACGTCGGGCGGGACCCCGAGAGCGACATCGTCATCGACGACGCCCGGGTCTCCTGGCACCACGCGGTCCTCCACCCCGAGGCCGGGCACTGGACGCTTCAGGACGAGGACAGCACCAACGGCACGTACACCGGTGGCCACCGCATCCACGAATCGGACGTCGGCGCCGGCAGCATCATCCACTTCGGCAATCCGAGCGACGGCCCCCGGGCCGTCCTGCTGGGCCGCGAGCCCCCCGCCCGCCCGGCCGCGGCGGACCGGCCGTCCGCCGTCTCGATGCCCGCCGCCACCGGCACCTTCCGGCAGCCCACCACCGTACGGCCGCTGCCCGCGAAGTCCGTCCGCATCGGCCGCGACGCGGGCAACGACCTCGTCATCGACGACCTCGTGGTCTCCCGGCGCCACGCCGAACTGCGGGCGCTCCCCGACGGCCGGCACGAGATCGTCGACCTCGGCAGCCACAACGGCACGTTCCTCAACGGCCAGCCCGTCGGCCGGGCGGTCGTCGGCCCCGGCGACATCGTCGGTATCGGCCACTCCGCGTTCAGCCTCGTCGGCGATGTGCTCCAGGAGTTCGTGGACACCGGTGAGGTGTCGCTGGACGTCCAGGACCTGGAGGTCACCGTCGGCAAGGCGGGCAAGGGCGGCAAGACGCTGCTGGACGGGGTCTCCTTCCCCGTCGGCGAGAAGTGCCTGCTCGGCGTCGTCGGGCCCAGCGGCGCCGGGAAGTCGACACTGCTCAACGCCCTCACCGGGCTGCGCCCGGCCGACACCGGCACGGTCCTCTACGACGGCCGTGACCTCTACCGCGACTTCGCCGAGCTGCGCCAGCGCATCGGCCTCGTCCCGCAGGACGACATCCTCCACTCGCAGCTGACCGTACGCAAAGCCCTCGGGTACGCCGCCGAGCTCCGCTTCCCGCAGGACACGGCGAAGGAGGAGCGGCAGGCCCGGGTCTTTGAGGTCATCCATGAACTCGGCCTGGAACAACGGGCGAACCAGCCGATCCACAGCCTCTCCGGCGGCCAGCGCAAGCGGGTGAGCGTGGCCCTGGAGCTGCTCACGAAGCCCTCGCTGCTCTTCCTGGACGAGCCGACCTCGGGACTGGACCCGGGAATGGACCGCTCCGTCATGCACATGCTGCGCGGCCTCGCCGACGACGGCCGTACGGTCGTCGTCGTCACGCACAGCGTGCTGAGCCTGGAGGTCTGCGACCGGCTCCTCGTGCTCGCACCCGGCGGCCGCATCGCCTACTACGGCCCGCCCGACGACGCGCTCGCCTTCTTCGGCTTCGACGAGTGGCCGGAGGCGTTCGAGGCGTTCGAGAACGACCGGGACCGGGACTGGGCGGCCACGTACGCCGACTCGCCCTTCCACCGGCAGTACATCGTGAACGCCTCGGCACAGCCCCAGCTCCCCCCGGCCTCGCCCGGGGCGTCCGTCGCGCCGCCGCCGAAGACCCGTAACTGGGGTGCGCAGTTGGGCACCCTGGTCCGCCGGTACGCCTCCGCGCTCGCCGCCGACCGCACGTTCCTGATCATCATGATCGCGCTGCCCTTCGTCATGGGCGCCATGGCCCGCGCCCTGGCGGGCAGCAGGCTCACCCAGGAGACGGCGATGAACGCGCTGCTCATCCTGTGTGTGGGCGGCGTGCTGACCGGGGCCGCCAACGCCGTACGGGAGTTGGTCAAGGAGCGGGTGATCTACCAGCGGGAGAGAGCCGTCGGCCTCTCCAGATCCGCGTACCTGATGTCGAAGATCGTGGTGCTCGGGACCATCACGATCCTCCAGGCCGTCGTGCTGACCCTGGTCGGACTGGTGGGCGTGGACCTCAACGCACCAGGTGGCGAAGGGGTGTTCCTGCCACCGCTCGTCGAGATCACCCTGGCCGTCGCCCTGTTGTCGTTCACCGCGATGATGCTCGGTCTGCTGGTCTCCGCCCTGGTGCGCAAGGAGGAGGTCACGATGCCGCTGCTCGTCCTCCTCGCCATTGTCCAAGTGGTCTTCTGCGGGGCCCTGCTGAAGCTGAACGGGGTGCCGGGGCTGGAACAGCTGTCCTGGCTGGTGCCGTCGCGGTGGGCGCTGGGCGCGATGGCCGGCACGGTCGATCTGGCCCGGATCGTGCCGGGCGAGCTGACGTCCGACCCGCTCTTCGGGCACTCCGCGGGGGTCTGGCTGCTCAACATGGGCATGCTGGTCGTCCTCTCCGCCGCCTTCGGTTACGTCGTCGCGAAGCTGCTGCGGCGCCATGAGCCCGCGGTCATGCGGAAGTAAGGCGGTTCCATGGCGACCCCGACCCCGGAATTCCGCCCCACCCACGTCGTCCCCCCGGGCGGGCTGCCCGCCTGGGAGGCGCCCGACGCGGCCCGGCCCACCGACCCGCTGGACGCCCTGCTGCCGGTGCGGCTTGCGGAGCGGCGCGGGGACTGGGCGTATGTCGTCTGCTCCAACGGCTGGGCGGCCTGGGTCGACGGGCGGCTCCTCGTCTCCGTACCGCGCACTCCCCCGGCCGCCGGTCAGCCGCTCGCCCGCACGGCGGACCCGCGCCCTCTGCTGGCCCGGGCGGAGGAGGCCCTGAACCAGTACCGGCGCGCGGCCCAGGATCTGGCCGAGGGCCGCAGCGACGGGGAGACCTTCCAGCAGCGGACCCGGGGGCTGCGGGTGGGCATGGTCGTGGACGGGGAGTCGGTCTGGCTGTACGACGCGGAGCACGAGCGGTGGGTCTTCTGCGACGGGACACAGCTCAGTACGTACGCGGCGGAGTCGGGGCCGGGATCGGGTACGGCGTTCACGGGCGCGGGGCCCGAGCCCACGCGGGTGGTTGCCGTGGACGGGCCCGAACCCACCCAGGTCGTGGCGCCCGAACCGACGCGTGTCGTGGCCCCCGACGACACGGCGGACGGCTCGCCGGACGGCGGGCGGTGACGGGTCATGGCGCCTCCGCCGCCTCCCCCGTCGCACGATGCCGGGCTCCCGGCCGGCCGCGACGACGAGCTGATCGGCAAGCGGATCGCGGGCTATCTGGTGGAGGCCGAGATCGGCCGCGGGGGCATGGCGGTCGTCTACCGGGCCAAGGATCTGCGGCTGGACCGGGTCGTCGCGCTCAAGCTGCTCGCCCCGGAACTGGCCCGCAACGACACCTTCCGTCAGCGGTTCACCCACGAGTCGCGGGTGGCCGCCGCGATCGACCACCCCCACATCGTCCCGGTCTTCGAGGCCGGTGAGACGGACGGGCTCCTCTACATCGCCATGCGCTTCGTGGCGGGCGCCGATCTCCGCGTCCTGATCGACCGGCGCGGGCCCCTCGATCTCACGGCGGCCGTCCGGATCGGCGGGCAGGTCGCGTCCGCGCTGGACGCGGCCCACGACCACGATCTGGTGCACCGCGATGTGAAGCCGGGCAACATCCTGGTGGCGGCGGGGACCGACAGCGACCATCCGGAGCATGTGTATCTGACGGACTTCGGGCTGACGAAGAAGTCGCTGTCGCTGACAGGGTTCACCACGGTCGGCCAGTTCGTCGGGACCCTCGACTACGTGGCGCCGGAGCAGATCTCGGGGAAGCCCGTGGACGGCCGGTGCGATGTCTACAGCCTGGCGTGCGTCGTACAGGAGACCCTGACCGGGGCGCCGCCCTTCCGGCGGGACGACGACATGGCCCTGCTCTGGGCCCACCAGTACGATCCGCCGCCTCCGCCGAGCGGGCAGCGGCCGGACCTGCCGGGCGCGGTGGACGGCGTACTGGCGAAGGCGCTGGCCAAGTCGCCGGACGACCGTTACGAGACGTGTCTGCGGTTCATCGCGGCGCTGCGGGCGGCCGCGTCCGGGGTTCCGGCGGGGCGTCACGCACCGACCCGGGTGGACGCCCGGGCCGGTTCGTGGTCCGCGACGCCTGAGCCGCCGCCCCGGCCGCCGCGCTGGGCCCTCCCGGTGTTTCCGGAGGCCTAGGCCTCCTCCTCCGGCGGGGCGGCCTCGCCGTGCCGGTGGTGCACCCGGGAGGCCGCGAGCGCGCCCAGGAAGCCGGCGGCCAAGCCCCACAGGAAGGCGATGCCGAGCGCGCTCCACAGGCGCGGGCGCAGCGCGACCTCGCCGCTCAGGCCGCCGCCGAGGTCCCCGATGCCCAGCAGGGACAGGCCGTACCGGGCGGAGAGCGCGGCGGTCAGGCCGATGAGCAGCACGGTCAGGGTGAGTGCGACCGCCAGGTGCAGGGCGTGCTGCCAGGGCCGCGTACGGGCGGGCGACCTGACCGCCATGAGGAAGGCGGCGCCGAGCACGAGGAGGGCGGAGACGACGAGCAGCCACCAGACGCGCCCGTCCTGGGCGGCGAGGGTGCGCAGGTTGACGGTGGAGAGGTCCGGTGTACGGAGTACGGAGTCGAGTACCTGGGGCATCGGCAGCCCGAAGGGGCCCTGCACCTTGCCCTCCCAGGAGGCGCCGAGGCCCACGGTGAACGCGAGCCAGACCAGGTTGGGCAGGCCGAGGAGGATCACCGCCAGGGTCTGGGCGGGGTGGCCGCGTACCACCATCACCACGAGCCCGGCGACGACGCCCAGGGCGACGGACACCAGGAGCAGCGCCACCACGGCGGACGCGGCGGGCCGCACGGTCTCCTGGAACCGCACCAGCCGGGGCGGGAGCGGCGCTCGGCGCGAGACGAGGAGCGCGAGCACGAGGACACCGGCCAGCCAGAGCAGGCCGATGACCACGGTCAGCGGGATGTCGGCCCGGAATCCGACCCGGGCCGAGTCGCCCAGTACGTCTCCGAAGGCGTCCCCCGCGCCGTCCCCGCTCCCGTCCCCGCTTCCGTCGCCGCTCCCGTCCCCCGTGAGGTTCTCGGCCGGGAGGGTGAACGTGTGCCGGGCCAGGAGCGAGAGGACCACCAGCACCACGGCCCAGAGAACGGCCACGCGGCCCGCCCAGCCCGCCAGCTCGCGGCCCCCGGCGACGGCCCGGTGGCGCAGGGGGCGGAGGAACCCGTAGGCGATGGGCAGCGCGCCCGCCAGGGTCACCGAGAGCGGGAGCACCGAGAGGCCCGCCTGCGCCCCGACGAGGGAACCGGCGTCGCCCGCCAGCCCGACGGAGCCGCCCGCCGCCATCACGACGACGGCCGCGACCACCAGCGGGAAGCCGCCGTCGGGCAGTCCGGCCGCACCGGCGGCCCACAGTCCGAGGGCGGCCGTCACCAGCATGGCCAGGGCCCCGGCCAGGACCGCCACGAGGGCGTCGCGCCAGCCGTGCGGTGCGCGTGTCGCGCTGTTCCTGACGTTCCTCGCCCGGGCGTTCACGCTGCCACGCTAAGCAGTGGTACGGCGCTCCGCTCCCCGGGGAAACGGTCGCTCCCTCCGCTTGCGGGGAGCACGCGGGCGGTACACACAATGAGGTCGATAAGGCCCGGATTACCCCTACATGCCCCAGATGCGGGGGCGGGGCTCCGGGGCGGGTCCCAACCTCGGGAGCAGAGCCCGTGAGTGATCAACCGCCGTCGTCCGGCCGCCCCACGGGACCGCCTTCCGGTCCGCTCTCGGGCCCCTCCCCATCCGGCCCCACGCCCCCGCCCCCGACCGTTTCCGGCGCGCCGCCCGGCCCGCCGAGCGGCGGTGACCACGGCGGTCCGCTGGGCCCTGGCGGCTCCGGGGGCTCAGGTGACGGCCGGGGCGGACCGGGAGACTCGGGCGGCCCGGGCAGCGGCTCCGGCGCCGGTTCGGGCGGCGGCTCGGGTGCCGCCCCCGGGTCCGGTCCCGGGCGCCCGTGGTGGCGCTCCGCGCCCCGGATCGCCGCGATCACGACGGCGGTGGTCGTGGCCGTGGTGCTGGTCGTCTTCCTGACCCGTCCCGACGACAGCGGTGGTACGAAGGCGGGCGGCGGCGAGGTGTTCCTCCAGGCGGCAGGCTCCTCCGGGCCGGACCCGTTCACGGAGTCCACGGCGCGTAAGAGCGAGACCGAGCCGGGGACCGCGTCCCCGTCCGCCGTCCCGAGCGCCTCGGCGACGGGGTCGCAGGTGACGCGCGGGGTGGACGGCGCGGAACCCGGTCTCTACGGGGGCACCCGCAAGGTCGCCAGCTGCGATGTGGAGAAGCAGATCAGCACGTTGCGGGCGGCTCCGGACAAGAACCGGGCGTTCGCCTCGGTCCAGGACATCGAACCCTCGGCCGTACCCGACTATCTGCGCTCCCTCACCCCCGTACAGCTGCGTATGGACACCCGCGTGACCAATCACGGCTTCCGGGACGGGAAGGCGACGGCCTATCAGGCGGTGCTCCAGGCCGGTACGGCCGTCCTCGTCGACGACCGCGGGGTGCCCCGGGTGCGCTGTGCCTGCGGCAATCCGCTGCTGCCGCCCGTGGCCCAGAAGAGCACCCCCGAGCAGAAGGGGAAGGCCTGGCCGGGGTACCGGGCGTCGGACGTGGTCGTGGTCCAGCCGGCGTCGAAGCCGGTGGACGAGTTCGTGATGGTCGACCCTTCGAACGGTGACTGGTTCACCCGTCCGGCGGGAGACACCGGCGGCGGGGACAAGAAGACCGATCCGCCCAAGGACAAGGACAAGGACAAGGAGAAGGACGAGTCCGATTCGCCCTGCCCGCCGGGCTCCGGCGACAACGACTCCTGCCGCCCGAGCCAGGGCGAATCGCCCGCCGAGGACGGCTCCCCGCCGCCCGGCGACTCCCCGCCCCCGGCCGATGACGGGACGACGGCACCTCCTCCGGACAACCCGACCTCCAGCGAGCCTCCCCCGCCTGGCGACTCGTCCGGCTCCCAGCCCGCGCCACCGCAGGAGCAACAGCCGCAGGAACAGCAGCCGCAGGAGCAACAGCCCAACTCCTAGGGGCGCGCGTGAACGTCCAACGCGCCGCGCGAACACATAGCGCACGCGCGAACGCCTAACGCACCGCGTCCGGACGGGGCTTGGCCGTCTTCTCCAGCTCGGGGATCTCCACCGGGGCACCGGCCCCCTTGGCCCGTCCCAGTCCGGCCGACGTGGCGGCGGCGTGCAGGGAGCGCAGCGCCAGCAGCAGGAATCCGATGTCGTCGAGGTAGACGGGGTCCGGCATCAGGTCGACCGGGGAGATGGTGTAGACGACGGCCGCCCAGACGAGCGCCTTGTTGCGCAGCGGGATCCCGGCGTCGACCAGGAGCTTCCTGGCCTTGAAGACGCGCACCAGCAGTACGGCGGCCAGGGCCAGCATGATCAGTGCGGCGACGGCGGCGACAACGAGCCAAACGGTGGTGTCCATGGCTCATCGTCTACCCACTCGGCCGCCGATGACGGGATTACGCGGAAGTCGGCCGGTATTGCGCGGAAGCCGGTCGGCGGTGGTCGCGTGACTCAGCCTGCGGTGTTCTTGGTACGCCGGCGGCTGCGGCGCTTCAGCGCGCGCCGTTCGTCCTCCGCAAGACCTCCCCAGACGCCGGAGTCCTGGCCGTTCTCCAGAGCCCACTCCAGGCACTGGGCCTGGACCGGGCAGGTCCGGCAGACCGCCTTGGCCTCCGCGGCCTGGACGACGGCGGGGCCGGACGTCCCGATGGGGAAGAACAGGTCCGGGTCCTCCTCGCGGCAGGCCGCGTGCGTGCGCCAGTTCTCCATGCTGCTCACTCCCGGTGTCGGATGCGTGCCGTAGGCGCCTGCCGTACGGCCGTACCGTGCGGGTGACCGACGATCGGCGCCTCAAACACGTGGGCGCCGGGGAACTGGATCTGTCGCCGGGGCGGGTCGGTGCAGGGCGAGGAGGGCCTGGTCGTCCTGGATCCGGCCGCCGGTGTGGCGCCCGACGTCCTCGATGAGCAGCTGGAGGATCTGCGCGGGGGCCGGCGGGTCGCCGACGAGCGAGCGGTGGCGCAGCAGGCGGGGCAGCCGTACGGCCGCGTCGTAGAAGACCCCGGCCTCGTCCCGGGCCTCGGTGACGCCGTCCGTGTAGCACAGGAGCGTGGAGCCGGGCGGGAAGGTGAACGTGTCGACCGGGAACGACCAGGTGCCCAGGGCGGCCATGCCGAGCGGGGGCGCCTCCTGGGACGGTTCGAGGGCGGTGGCCGTGCCGTCGGCGGCCAGCAGCAGCGGGGGCGGGTGGCCGCGGTTGACGATGCGTACGGTGTCGAGGCCGGCGGTGAACTCGGCGATCAGCGCGGTGGTGAACCCCTCGTCCTGCTCCTGGCCGCCGCGGCGGCCGCCCTCGCGCAGCAGGGCCCCCTCCAGCGCGGTCACCAGGCGCGGCAGGTCCTCCGCCTCGTCGGCGGCGAACCGGAAGGCCCCCAGGTCCGCGCAGACCGCGCTGACGGCGCCCAGCCCCTTGCCCCGGACGTCCCCGACCATGACGCGCACCCCGTGCGGGGTGTCCTGCACGACGTAGAGGTCACCGCCGATCATGGCCTCGTCCTCGGCGGGGACGTAGCGGGCGGCGATACGGAGGTCGCCCAGCCGTGACGGGGGCCGGGGCAGTACGGCGGCCTGGGCCACGGCGGCGACCTGCCGGGCGCGCCGGGTCCGGGCGCTCTGGCCCTCCAGGGCGCGGTGGATGAGGACGGCGAGCACGGTCACGGCCAGAAGGGTGAGCTGGTTGGCGACGCCCCGGTGCCAGCCGAAGGTTTCGTCGACCCAGGCGAGGACCGCGTGGACGGCCATGGAGAGGACGCCGATCGCGATGATGCCGGGCAGGCTCAGCAGGGGTGCGGCGGCCACGGGGGCGGCCATCAGCAGAGGCGCGGAGGTCACGTCCGTCGGGGTCGCCAGGTCGATCACGACGGCCAGCACGATGACCCCCACCGGGATCCACTGGGCCCTGCGCAGCTGCACCACTCCCCCACGCTGTACGGCCCGGGGGCGGACCGCATCCCGGCGGCGGCCGTGCGGGCGCCGGGCGGGCCGTCAGAGCGGCAGCGGGGTGCCGGGGGGCGGGGCGGCGGCGCACGCGGCGTCGAGGCGGATGCGGTGGGCCATCACGGCCTCCGGGTCGTCCACGAGGTCGACGCGGACCCCGGGCGTCTCCAGGACGGCCTGGTCGCCGATCTCCGGGGCGGGCACCCGCAGCAGGTGCAGGGGCGGCATGGCGGTCATGGGGTGCGGCGGGTGGTCCAGCGGCACCACCTGGACGGTGAGGTGCTGCTGGTCCATCGCCTCGGCCAGTGCGCGACGCTGCCCGTCCATGGTCCCCGGGTCGCCCACCCGGGTGTGCAGGGCGACGGCCGGGAACAGGGCCCACAGGGCCGTACCGCGCTCGCTCAGCCGGCGCCGCCGCTCCCGCAGCAGCTCCAGGCGGCGCTCCAGCAGGGCGGGGCTGTCGTCGGGGTACTGCATCCGGTAGAGCCCGGCGGCGTAGGCGGAGGTGCGCAGCAGCTCGGGCACGAGGGCGGGGTGCCAGGTGCGGATCAGGCTGGCCGAGGACTCGACGCCGATGACGTCCTGCTGCCAGCTCTCCATCGCGTCCCGCCACCGGTGCCACCAGCCGGGCAGGTTCGCGGCCCCGAGCCCGGCCAGGATGGGCTCGGCGACGGAGGGCGGGGCGCCGTAGCAGCGCAGCAGCTCGGCGACCTGCCGGGCGTCGAGGCCGGTCTCGGCCCTCTCGATCCGCCGTACGGTCGCGGGGTGGGCGCCCAAGGCGTCGGCGGCGGCCCGCAGCGAGACGCCCGCCTGCTCCCGCAGTATCCGCAGCCGGGCCGCCAGGACGCGGTGCTGCACCGTGGGACCGGAGCGGGGTCGCATGCTCGTACCTCGTTCGTCGAGCCCCGGGGCGGAGCCGTGGACACTCTGTCGCTTGCAAAGTATGCACTTTGCGCCGAGAGTACATACATGTCGGAAATAGTCAGTTGCGCGGAACGCGCTCCGGAAGGCGGGGGAGTCAGAGGTGCACACAGCTGGTGGGTCCCCCGGTTGCCCGGGGGCGTTCCCGAAGCCCGTCACCGGGTGCAGGAGGCGATGCACGCGTGGGGAGAACCCGCGGAACGCATCGAGGCGGCGGCCCTGATAGTGACCGAACTGGTCACCAACGCCGTACAGCACACCAGCACCCGCCGGATCCGCTGTCGGCTTCTCCGCTCGGCCGAGGGGGTGCGGATCTGCGTGTGGAACCGCGGCCGCGCCCGTATCCCGGCGCCGGCGTCCCCGGCCGACTCCGCCGGGCTGCCCGTCGAGGCGGCTCCACCGGCGGACGGCCCCGACGGCGACGATTCACTCGACTGCCTGACCGAGGACGGCAGAGGCCTCCTTCTCGTGGACGCCCTGGCGGCCCGGTGGGGTACGCGCGCGGCGCTGGCCGGCCGGCTCGTCTGGGCCGACGTCTGATGCTCCCCTCGTGATCAGGGGCCGGGACTCCCCCCGTACGACGAGGAGGCGGGCCTCCCCCAGGTGATCAGGCGGGGGCGGTACGGCACTCCGGGTGACCCCAGCCGTTCGGGTTCTTCGCGATCGACTCCTTGGCCGCGTACGTCTTCCCGCAGTGGCACCGCCCTGCGAACCGCGCCTTGATCGTGCCGTTGGACCGCCCCGCCCGGGACGCGCCCCCCGCACTCTTCGCCTTCGCCTCACCCGCGCTGCCGCCCGCCTCCGTACGCCCCTTCGTGGAGCGCGCCTGGGCGGGTACGGGCAGGGCGGTCGCCCCGTGCGCCGTACCGGCCGGGCGCTGCGCCACCGCCGCCTCGCTGGCGGCCTGGTCGGCGAGCGCGTTGAGCGGGTCGCCGTCCACCTGGTGGGCGGGCACGTAGCGGAACGTCACCGTACGGGCGGTGAGCAGCGCGTCGATGCGGGTGACCAGCTCCCGGTTGGCGACCGGCTTGCCCGCCGAGGTCTTCCATCCGTTGCGCTTCCAGCCGGGCAGCCACTTGGTCACGGCGTTCATGGCGTACTGCGAGTCCATCCGCACCTCGACGCGGACCGCCGGGTCGGTGGACTCCAGCAGTTCGGCCAGTGCGGTGAGTTCGGCGACGTTGTTCGTCGCGGTGCCCAGCGGGCCCGCCTCCCAGCGCTCGGGGGTGCCCTGCGCGTCGGCGACGACCCAGGCCCAGGCGGCCGGTCCGGGGTTTCCCTTGGACGCCCCGTCACACGCGGCGATGATGCTCTCGTTCATCCCTCGATCATGCCAGCCCCGCATGACCGCCCGGACCGCCGGCCGAGGCGCGCTCCGGGCATGATCGAACCTCAGGACACGCCCCAGCCGCCTCAGGACACGATCCACCCTCAGGGCACGATCGAGTCGACGTATCCGCCGTCGACCCGTACCGCCGCCCCGGTCGTCGCCGACGCCTGGGCGGAGCTGAGGTAGACCACCAGGTTGGCGATCTCCTCGGGCTCGATGAGCCGCTGGAGCAGCGACTGCGGGCGGTGCAGCCGCATGAACTCACGCTGCGCCTCCTCCCAGGGCAGGTCCTTGTCGACGAGTTCGTGGACGAAGTCCTCGACCCCGCCGGTGTGGGTGGGCCCGGCGATCACGGAGTTCACCGTCACGCCCGTCCCGGCCGCCTCCTTGGCGAAGCCGCGGGAGACGGCGAGGAGCGCGGTCTTGGACATGCCGTAGTGGATCATCTCGGCGGGGATGACGATCGCGGAGTCGCTGGCGATGTTCAGCACCCGGCCCCACCCCTGTCCGGTCATCGACGGCAGGTAGTGGCGGATGAGCCGCACCGCGCTGAGCACATTGGTGTCGAAGTACGTACGCCATTCCTCGTCGGTGATCTCCAGGGCCGGGCGGGAGCCGAAGATGCCGAGGTTGTTGACGAGGACGTCGGTCCGCGGGACGGCCGCGTACAGCTCGGCGGCGCCCTCCTCCGTGGTCAGGTCGCAGGCCACCGTCGTGACGGCCGCCCCCGCCACCTCGGCGCGCAGTGAGCGCGCCGCCTCCTCCAGCCGTTCCCGGCCGCGCCCGGTCAGGACGACCTCGGCGCCGGCCGCCGCCAGTCCGGTGGCGATGGCGAGGCCGATGCCCTGCGAGGATCCGGTCACCACCGCGTTCTTGCCCGTCAGTTCGATGCGCACGCCGCTTCTCCCCTTGCTCGCTCTGATCGTTTCCCTCTGCCTGTCAGCCGGTTGCCCCCGGGGCCGCCGTATGCACCCCCAGATTCGCACCGGCCCACGGCCGGCGCCCGGCGGAGTGCGGCACACCCTGTTGACCTCAACCAAACTTGAGGTCCTAGCGTTCTCAGCAGTCCGCACACCCAGGTCAGCAGAGTTCGGAGCGCCCCCATGGACATGGAAGTCACCGCATGGACATCGCTGCACAGCGCGATGAACGCCGAGCAGGACCGGCGGCCCTTCTCCAAGGCGACGCTACGCCGCATCCTGGTCTTCGCCCGGCCCCACAGGGGCCGTATCAACCGGTTCCTCCTGCTCAGCACCGTCACCGCGCTGCTCGCGGTGGCCACCCCGGTCCTCGCGGGGCGGGTCGTCGACGCCATCGTGCGGGGCGCGGACTCCGGGACGGTCACCCGGCTCGCCCTGCTGATCGCCCTGATCGCGGTCGCCGAGGCCGGGCTCGGGCTGCTCACCCGATGGCTGTCGGCCAACCTCGGTGAGGGGCTGATCCTCGATCTGCGGACGGCGGTCTTCGACCATGTGCAGCGGATGCCGGTCGCCTTCTTCACCCGCACCCGGACCGGCGCCCTGGTCAGCCGCCTCAACAACGATGTGATCGGCGCCCAGCGCGCGTTCAGCAACACGCTCTCCGGTGTCGTCTCCAACCTCGTCACCCTGCTGCTGACGCTCGCCGTGATGCTCACGATCTCCTGGCAGATCACGCTGCTCTCGCTGGTCCTGCTCCCGGTGTTCGTCGTCCCGGCCCGCCGGATGGGGGCCAGGATGGCCGGGCTCCAGCGGGAGGCGGCCAACCACAACGCCTCGATGGGCACCCAGATGACCGAGCGGTTCTCCGCCCCCGGCGCCACCCTCGTCAAGCTCTTCGGCCGCCCGTCGCTGGAGTCCGCCGAGTTCGCCGAGCGGGCCCGCCGGGTGCGGGACATCGGGGTCCGCTCCGCCATGGCCCAGTCCGTGTTCATCACCGCGCTCACCCTGGTCTCCGCCCTCGCGCTCGCCCTGGTCTACGGGCTCGGCGGCTACTACGCGCTGCGCGGCACGCTGGAGCCGGGGGCCGTGGTCTCCCTCGCCCTGCTGCTGACCCGGCTGTACGCCCCGCTGACCGCTCTGGCCGGGGCCCGGGTCGAGGTGATGAGCGCGCTCGTCAGCTTCGAGCGGGTCTTCGAGGTGCTGGACCTCAAGCCGCTGATCGCCCAGAAGCCGGACGCCCGTCAGGTGCCGGAGGGTCAGGTGTCGGTCGAGTTCGACAAGGTCTCCTTCGGCTACCCGTCCGCGGAGAAGGTCTCCCTCGCCTCGCTGGAGGAGGTCGCGACGCTGGACAACCGGGGCGGCACCCCGGTCCTGCACGAGGTCTCCTTCCGCGCCGAACCGGGCCGGATGATCGCCCTGGTGGGCTCGTCGGGCGCGGGCAAGTCGACCATCGCGCAGCTGTTGCCGAGGCTGTACGACGCGGACTCCGGTTCCGTACGGCTGAACGGGATCGACGTACGCGACCTGAGCGCCGACTCCATCCGCGACACCCTGGGCATGGTCACGCAGGACGGGCACCTCTTCCACGAGTCCGTACGCGCCAATCTGCTGCTCGCCCGGCCCGACGCCTCCGAGGACGACATCTGGGACGCGCTGCGCCGCGCCCGGCTGGAGGGGCTGATCGCCTCGCTGCCGGAGGGTCTGGACACGGTGGTCGGCGAGCGCGGGTACCGGCTCTCCGGCGGTGAGCGTCAGCGCCTCACCATCGCCCGGCTGCTGCTGGCCCGTCAGCGGGTCGTCATCCTCGACGAGGCGACCGCGCACCTCGACTCCACCTCCGAGGCCGCCGTCCAGGAGGCCTTGGCCGAGGCGCTGGAGGGGCGGACCGCCGTGGTGATCGCCCACCGGCTCTCCACCGTACGGGCGGCCGACCAGATCCTGGTCGTCGAGGCGGGCCGGATCGTGGAGCGCGGCACCCACGGCGAACTGCTCGCGGCCGGGGGACGTTACGAGGAGCTGTACCGCACCCAGTTCGACCGGCCGTCGGCGGACGAGGCCCAGCCGGTCGGCTGAACCGGTCGGCCGAGCCAGGCGCCCGTCAGCGGCGGACGAGGCGGAGACGCTCCGTGGTGCGCAGGCGCCGCAGGGCGTCCCCGCCGCAGCTGCGCCACTGCTTCGGCGAGACCCGGGGGCGGTTGGTGCCGTTGGTGACGAGCGCGTTCACCGAGGTCATCGGGTCCGCCGCCATGGACTTGGCGAGCAGCACACCGACCACCAGCGGCAGCAGCGTGACCGCCAGGGCGGTACCTGCGGTGGTGACGTGCTGGATGCGGGGGCGGCGCTGCGCTGCGGAGTCCATGGCCTCATTCGAACAGCGCCCGGACGGCGGAACATCGGGGCAGGTACTCAGCGGTGGCGGCCGCGCATACTCAGAGGCGCGTACGGGGACGCTGGGGACGCGGCCCCGGACCGCGGGGCCACGGCCGCGGAGCGGCCGCCGGACCAGCGGAAGGACCACGCCGATGAGCGAGCACCAGGGACAGCCGGCGGAGCGCCCGGACGGGGCCCCGAGCGAGGCCCACGGCCTCGCCGCCGCGACGGTGTTCGACGCGCTGGGGGCCGAGTACGAGCGGGCGTTCGCCGGTTCGGCCGCCCACCACGCCTCGCTGGACCGGCTCCTTGAGCACCTCGCGCCGGGCAGCCGGGTCCTGGACGTGGGCAGCGGTACGGGTGTCCCGACCGCGCGGCGGCTGGCCGGGGCGGGACACCGGGTGGTGGGCGTCGACGTCTCCCCGGTGATGACCGCCCTGGCGGCGCGGCAGGTGCCGGAGGCCGAGTTCCGGTGCGCCGACATCCGGGAGCTTGCGTGGGCGGACGGGGAGTTCGACGCCGTCTGCGTCTACTTCTCGCTGCTCCAGCTGTCGCGCGGGGAGCAGCGGGAGCTGCTGGGGCGGCTGGCGAGGGCGGTGAAGCCGGGCGGCCGGCTGGTGGTGGCCACCGTGCCGGTGGACGTGGCGGACGTGAGCGCCGTCTTCATGGGGCAGCCGGTGGTGGTGTCGAGTTTCGGCGAGGAGGAGTTCGCCTCCGTGGTGGCCGGGGCGGGGTTCGCGGTGGAGGAGCGGCACAGCGTGCTGTTCACCCCGGATCACCCGGCGGGCGCACCCGAGCCGCACCTCTTCCTGCACGGCCGTCGCAGCTGACGCCCCTGCCCCAAAGCCTTTCGCAATCACAAAGAACAAGCCGAATGAATGACAAGAATGGCGCATTCGCGTTCCTTCACAAGAAGGTAATGCGATAGCAAAGTTCTGGTCTATATGCTGAGCTGTAGTCGTATCCGTCCGGGCGCCGACCGCGCGTCCGGACGGGCCGAATGTTCGGGAGAACACGAGGTGGAACACACCCTCACTTCCGAACATTCATACGGATAGAGACAGCGCATTCGTCAATATGACCCGACCACACCGCTCCCCGGCCCCGCCGGATGCAGGAGGCAGGCCACCCATGAAGTCCCTTGCCGTATCCGCCCGGACTTTCACCGAGCACGACACCGCGAACGCAAAGGAGGCCGGGCTCCCCACACACGCCCGGCCCCCGAGACCTTTCCGCGTGAGCCGCGGCGTAGTGCACCCCGGCTCCATCAGCGTTCACCGGCCGGAGAACGGCCCGTCGTGCGGCCGCCTCTGACGGCTTCCCGCCCCCCACCCGTCCGCGCCCCGGCCCCGCCGGGGCGCGGACCTCACCCTCAAGGGAATCGTCACCCGTGATCTCCGTGAAGGAACTCAAGAACCCCCACGTCGTACGACGTGACCTGCTGGCCTCACTCGTCGTCTTCCTGGTCGCCCTCCCCCTCTGCGTCGGCGTCGCCGTCGCCTCCGGCGTACCCGCCGAACTCGGCCTGGTCACCGGCATCGTCGGCGGCCTGGTCGTCGGCATGCTGCCGGGCAGCAAGCTCCAGGTCAGCGGACCCGCCGCCGGCCTCACCGTTCTGGTCTACGAGGCGGTCACGGAGTTCGGCCTCGCCACCCTCGGGCCGATCGTCCTGGCCGCCGGTCTGCTCCAGGTGGTGCTGGGCGTGGCGCGCTTCGGCCGCTGGTTCCGCGCCATCTCCGTCTCCGTGGTGCAGGGCATGCTCGCGGGCATCGGTCTGGTCATCGTGCTGGGCCAGCTGTACGCCATGGCCGACACCGAACAGCCGGGCACCGCCCTCGCCAAGCTGGCCGGGCTCCCGGGCCTCGCCGTCGAGATCGTCACGAACAACGAGGCCATGACCGCCTTCGGCCTCGGCGCCGGGACCGTGGCCGTCCTGCTCCTCTGGCCGAAGCTCCCCGCCGCCGTACGGATCGTGCCCGCGCCGCTCGCCGCGGTCGGCCTGGCCACCGCCGTCGCCGCCCTCGCCGGGCTGCGGCCGCTGGTGGCCGATGTGAACGGGCTGCTGCACGCCATCGACCTCCCGGGCGCGGCGGAATTCGGCAACCTGGCCAACGTGGCCGTGATCGGTACGGTCCTCGCCTTCGCCCTCATCGCCTCGGCCGAGAGCCTGTTCAGCGCGGCGGCCATCGACCGGATGCACGACGGCCCCCGTACGGACTACGACAAGGAGCTGGTCGCGCAGGGCGTGGGCAACACGATCTGCGGGGCGCTCGGCGCACTCCCGATGACCGCCGTCATCGTCCGCAGCGCGGCCAACGTCCAGGCCGGGGCCACCACCGCGCTCTCCCGGGTCGCCCACGGGCTGTGGCTGCTGCTCTTCGCGGCGCTGCTCCCCGCCGCCATCGGCATCATCCCGCTCGCCTCGCTCGCCGGGATCCTGGTGCACGCCGGGTGCAAGCTGGTGCCCGTGAAGGAGTTCGGCCCGCTGTGGCGTGAACACCGGGGTGAGGCCGTGCTGTTGGCGGTCACCGCGCTGGCCATCGTGGTGACCAACCTCTTCGAGGGTGTGGTGCTGGGTCTGCTGCTGGCCGTGGTCAAGTCGGCCTGGGAGACCTCCCACGTACAGCTCTCCACCCGCGAACTCACCGGCGGCCGGGTCGTGGTGACCCTCACGGGCAACGCGACCTTCCTCCGACTGCCGCGCATCCTGGAGCAGTTGGAGAAGCTGCCGCAGGATCAGCCCATAGAGCTGGACCTCAGCGGCCTGCGCCATCTCGACCACGCCTGCCGGGTGGCGCTGGAGAACTGGGCGCGCCGGCACAACGACGCGGAGACCGACCCGGTGACGATCCGCCGGTAGCCGGGGATCCTGCTCCTGGTGGGGCGGATACGTCCCACCAGGAGCAGGACCGGAACGTGCGTACGAAATGGAGTGATGCGGGCGCGTTGCGGTCTCATGGCGGGCCCGGCGACAGGCTTCCGCCCTGCCCGCAGGGCTGCGTAGGTTCGGGGCTCCCCCGCGCCGAGCACCTGGAGCAGCCATGAGCGTGACCGAAGAGTTCCTCGCCCACAACGAGGTGTACGCGTCGACGTTCGACGGTCCCCTTCCGCTTCCCCCCGCCCGCCGGACGGCCGTCGTCGCCTGCATGGACGCACGGCTGAACCCGTACGGCATCCTCGGTCTCGCCGAGGGCGACGCGCATGTCATCAGGAACGCGGGAGGCGTGGTCACCGAGGATGTGGTGCGGTCCCTGGCGATCAGTCAGCGGCTGCTGGGCACGCGGGAGATCGTGCTGATCCACCACACCGACTGCGGCATGGTGACCTTCTCCGACGACGCCTTCCGCCAGGGCATCGAGAAGGAGACCGGTATCCGGCCGCCGTGGTCCGCCGAGGCGTTCCCGGACGCGGCCGACGACGTACGGCAGTCCCTGCGGCGGGTGACGAGCAGTCCGTTCATCCCGCACACCGGCCAGGTCCGCGGCTTCGTCCTCGACGTCGCCACCGGCCGCCTCGACGAGGTCGTCTGACGGCCGGTGGGGCTGCCGCCGCCCATGGCGCCGGCCGCGGACCGGGCCGGTGCGCTCACGCCGCCGTGGTGAGCTGTGCGCGGCCGAAGAGCAGGGCGTAGCCGGTCGGCAGGGACTCGATGATCCGGGTGACCAGGGCCGGATCCATCAGCGCGCCGACCGCGGCCAGGACGGTGCCCGCGTCCCAGCGGGCGGTCGCCGCCGTGCCACCGGTCCGCGCGGCCAGGTCGTCCACGAAACGGGCGGCCGGGGCCGGGGTGATACCGGGCGCTTCGGAGGTGAACACCAGGGCGGCTTCCCTGGGGAGCGCGGCGGCGAAGGCGACCCGCTCCTCGCCGGTGATCTGGGCCCCGAGCCCGCCCAGTACGGCGCGGAGGGCTTCCTCGGCCCGCTCCCGGGTGGGGTAGGCGCCCTCGTATCTGATCTTCTCCAGCAGCCGGTCGAACGTCATGGCCTTCGGGGCGGCGATGGTCCGAGGCTCAGGAATCATGGCGGCGGCAGCCCTTCTCGTCGTCGTGCGGGTGTCGGTTGTCTCTGGCTTCTTCTCCAAAAGCGCCGCCGTACACCCCCTGGGGGGTATTCGACGGGTCACAGGGGCTGCGGATGGCCGAAAAGGAGGTCATACCCCGTCGGCAGCTGGAGCAGGATGCGGCGCAGCAGCTCCTCGCCGGCCGCGTCGGCGGCGACGCTGAGGACGGCCCCTACGTCCCACATCGCCGTTCGTTCGGTGGCGCCCTCGATCCAGGCCGCCGTGGCGCGGACGAACCGCTCGGGCGAGAGCGGTTCGGCGGCCTGGAGCGGGTTGAGCAGGATAAGCGCCATGGTCTCCGGGAGCCGGGCGGCGAGCTCGGCCCGCTCCCGGCCCACCAGGTGGGCGCCGAGAAGGGCCAGCACGACGCGTGCGGCGCGCTCGGCCTCTTCCCGGGTGTCGTACGTGCCGCGTTCCTGGACCCGGTCCAGGAACGCTTCCCATCGCAGGGTCACGGTGACCGCTCCCTCGGGTTGTCCCCCCTGGGGCGGGGACGGAGACCGGGCCGGGAGGGGGAGAAGGGGAGATCCGGCCCGGCCCCCGTCACGGACGGGCGTACCGGTTCAGCCCTTGATCTGCTTGCGCGAGGAGCCGCCGCCGATGGAGATCTTGCGGGGCTTGGCCCGCTCGGCGATCGGGATGCGCAGGGTCAGTACACCCGCGTCGTAGGCGGCGTCGATGCGCTCGGTGTCCAGCGTGTCCGCCAGGACGATCTGGCGGGAGAACACGCCCAGCGGACGTTCGGAGAGCTCCATCTGCACGTCGTCCGTGTTGACGGCCGGCCGGCGCTCGGCCCGGACGGTCAGCATGTTGCGCTCGACGTCGATGTCGATCGCGTCCGGCGAGACGCCGGGAAGATCGAAGGCCACCACGTAGTCCTCGCCCTCGCGGTACGCGTCCATCGGCATCGCCGAGGGCCGCGACCAGGTGCCGGGGCGCAGGATCTGCTCGGTGATCCGGTCGAGTTCACGGAAGGGGTCGGTACGCATGAGCATTGCGGAAACACCTCCAGTCGGTCGGGCGGTAGCCCGCGCGTTTCACCTGAATCCGTTGTAGCATGTCATCCATTCGATGACAAATGAAATGTCACCGGAAGGACGACAACCACGACGGAGGAGCCACCGTGCCAGCAGCGGAGCAGCCCGATCCGGACGCCGTATCCCTCCTCGCCGCCGCAGCGGCCCTGGGGGTCATCGACGACGCGGTCCGTGGGGCCAGGGCCGCCACGGCGGACCAGCCCGACGGTTCGGCGGCCGATCCCGACCGAGCCCAGGCGCTGGCCTCGCTCCAGCTGCTGCGGGAGGTCCGGGAGCGGCTCGCGGGGTGGGAGACCGGGCTGATCGAGGCGGCCCGTGCGGCGGGGGCCAGCTGGGCCGACCTGGCGGACCCGCTCGGGGTGGCCAGTCGGCAGGCGGCCGAGCGGCGCTATCTGCGGCTGCGCCCCGGCTCCCTGGGGTCCACCGGGGAGCAGCGGGTCAAGGCCACCCGGGACCGCCGGGCCGCCGACCGGACCATCACCACCTGGGCCCGGGAGAACGCGGCGGACCTGCGCTCGCTCGCCGGCCAGGTCACCGCCCTCACCGGCCTCCCCTCCCCCGCCGACTCCCCGCTGGACCACCTGCGCCGGGCCCTCGCCGCCGACGACGCCGCGCTCCTGGTCGCCCCTCTTGCGGCGGTCCGGCCTCATCTTCCGCCGGGCCAGGGCCAGTTGGCCGACCGGATCGACTCGCTCACCCGCCGCACCGGAGAGCTGCGCGAGGACACCGCGGCCCGGCGGCAGAACAACTGAGCGGCGGAGGGCTCCGGGAGCCCTCCGCCGCTCAGCACGCTCTCCCGCTCACCGCCTACGGCTTGCGGGCCACCAGCCCCCACTGGTCGACCAGCACCGGGTCGTTCTCCTCGGGACGCCACAGCGCGATCGACAGGAAGCCCGGCTCGATGATCTCCAGGCCCTCGGCGCAGCCGGTGATCTCCTCCGGCTCCCGGACCAGGTACGGCGGGTTCTCGCCGGAGTCGTACGCCTCCTGCGCGGCCAGCGTCTGCGGGGTCTTCACCGTGTCGCAGAGCACCAGATAGCTGCCCGACGGCATCCGGGCCATGTACCGCTGGACGACATCGATGCCATCGGCCGGGGTGAGGTGCCCCAGCGTCGAGAGCAGGAGGACGGCGACGGGCTGGGAGAGGTCGAGGGTCTTCGCCGCCTCGTCCACCACCGCGTCCGTGTCGGACAGGTCGGCGTCGACGTACTCCGTCCGGCCCTCCGGGGCGCTGGTCAGCAGGGCATGGGCGTGGGCGAGGACGATGGGGTCGTTGTCCACGTAGACGATCCGCGCGTCGGGCGCGATGCTCTGCGCCACCTCGTGGGTGCTGTTCGCCACCGGCAGGCCGGTGCCCACGTCCAGGAACTGACGGACGCCCAGCGAGGCGAGGTGCCGGATCGCGCGGGCCTGGAACGCGCGGGAGGCGCGCGCGATGTCGACCATCTGCGGGTAGGCCGCGCTCACCGCGTCGGCGAGCTCGCGGTCCACGGGGTAGTTGTCCTTGCCACCCAGCCAGGCGTTCCACACCCTCGCCGAGTGCGGGACGTCGGAGCGGATCCTGCGGCGGAACTCAACGTCGTCGACGCTCATGTCTCTCCTCTACTCACTGTCCGTGCAAGGCCGTTGACCGCATAACCGCCGGTGAGAGCCTTGAGCTGACCGTACATCGCCATCTGCGCGTACGCAGCGGCGCGTCGGCATATTCCGCGTGCTCATACCAGGCCGGCATCCAGCCCGGTCAGCCGCGCCGACTCCTCCCACAGCGCCCGCGCCGTCTCCATGTCCCGCGCCCGCGCGGACCTGCGGGCCGGGCCCGGGGCTCCGCGCGTCTCGCCCAGGTGGCGGGGGCCGTAGTACGAGGCGCCGGGCGCGTCCGGAAGCGTCGCCGCGTACAGCGTGGGCAGGGCGCCGGCGGAGGCGGGCTGGGTGTAGATCCGCGAGGCCCGCTCCAGCTTGGCCGCCCAGTTCCGGCCGGACAGCTTCGGGCCCGCCTGCCCCAGCTCCGTCGCGGCGAGGCCGGGGTGCGCGGCGAGGGCGAGGAGGTCGCGGCCGGAGGCGCGGGCGCGCCGGTCGAGTTCGGCGGTGAAGAGCAGGTTGGCCAGCTTGGACTGCGCGTAGGCGCCCCACTTGCTGTAGCCGCGTTCGGCGTTGAGATCGTCGAGGTCGATGCGGCCGATGCGGTGGCCGAGCGAGGAGAGCGTCACCACCCGGGCCGGTCCCGCCACTCCGAGCAGCGGCAGCAGCCGGAGGGTCAGGGCGAAGTGGCCGAGGTGGTTGGTGCCGAACTGCATCTCGAAGCCGTCCGCCGTGCGCAGGAGCGGCAGGGCCATCACTCCGGCGTTGTTCACCAGCAGGTCGAGGCGGCCGTCGACCTCCTTCGCGATGGTGTCGGCCGCCTCGCTGACGGAGGCCAGGTCCGCCAGGTCGAGGCGGACGAGCCGGGTGTCGGAGCGCGGTGCGGCGCGGCGGACGGCCTCCAGTGCCCGTCGGCCCCGCTCGGGGTCGCGGCAGGCGAGGACCGTGCGGGCGCCGGAACGGGCGAGGGCGAGCGCGGTGACGGCCCCGATGCCGCTGTTGGCGCCGGTGACCACGGCGGTCCTGCCGGAGAGGTCGGGCATGTCGTGGAGATTCCAGGAGTGCATGCCGCACACCTCCCCGGCGGGGGCCGGGTCACACACCGGTCAGCCGAACTGGCCCACCTTGTAGTCGCCCGCCGGCTGCTGGACGATCACGTTCAGCCGGTTGAAGGCGTTGATGAGGGCGATCAGGGAGACGAGCGCGACGAGCTGGTCCTCGTCGTAGTGCTCGGCGGCCCGGGCCCAGACCTCGTCCGGGACCCCGCCGGCGGCGTCGGCGATACGGGTGCCCTGCTCGGTCAGCTCCAGGGCGGCGCGCTCGGCGTCGGTGAAGACCGTGGCCTCCCGCCACACCGCGACCAGATTGAGGCGCAGGGACGTCTCACCGGCGGCCTCGGCCTCCTTGATGTGCATGTCGGTGCAGAACCCGCAGCCGTTGATCTGACTGGCCCGGATCTTCACCAGCTCCTGTGTCGTGGTGGACAGCCCCGTCTCCGAGACCGCCCGGCCCGCCGCCGTCAGGTGCTTGAGGATCGTGGCCGTGGTCGGGCTGCCGAGGACGTTCAAACGGGCGTTCATCTTTTCGGCTCCTTCGCCGTTGTCGGTCGCTACACCCCTAGGTCCTGTCGTCAAATGTCACGCCCACATCAGGAGTGACGCGAGCGTGACGGCCGCTTCGTAGGACTGGGCGGTTTTGTCGTAGCGGGTGGCGATGCCGCGCCACTGCTTCAGGCGGTTGAAGCACCGTTCCACGACGTTGCGGTGCTTGTAGGCCTCGCGGTCGAAGGCCGGCGGGCGGCCACCGCGACTGCCCCGCCTGGCCCGGTTGCCGACCTGGTCGGCACGCTCGGGAATCGTGTGAGGGATGCCGCGGCGGCGAAGCCAGGCGCGGATCGCTTTCGAGCTGTAGCCCTTGTCGCCCAGGACGTGATCGGGCCGGGTGCGGGGTCGCCCCGGTCCGATCCGGGGCACCCGGATCGCTTCCATCACGGCGGTGAACCGGGTGCAGTCGTTGGTGTTGCCGCCCGTGACGACGAAGCCGAGCGGACGGCCTCTGCCGTCACAGGCAAGATGAATCTTGCTGGTCAGGCCGCCCCTGGACCGCCCGAGGGCCGGGTCGCGGAGCCCCCTTTTCGAGCCCCCGCCCCATGCTGGTGGGCCCGGACGATCGTGGAATCGACCGACACCAGCCACTCGATGTCGCCCGCCGCGTCCGCTTTCGCCTGGGCGGCCCGCAGCATTCGGTCGAACGTTCCGTCCGCCGCCCACCTGCGGAAACGGGTATGCAGCGTGGCCCACGGACCATAGCGCTCGGGCACGTCCCGCCAGGCCGTCCCGGTCCGGAACTTCCACACGATCCCGTTCAGGACCCTGCGGTCGTCCAGCCGCTTCCGCCCCCGCAACGACACGGGCAGCAACGGCCGGACGAACTCCCACTCAGCATCGGACAGTTCATGGCGACGTATCACGACACCATGATCCACCAGCGATGATCATTTGAAGACACTGCCTAGGACGGACGGGCCCGCCGGGATGTGACACGCGGCCTGTCACACGGATGCACGGGTGGCCGGGTCACCCGTGCGGGCCGCCCGGGAGGCCGCGCGGGCGCGGGGGCCCAAGAATCGGAAGGTGCCGCGCCGAGGGAACGACAACGCCGCAGTGGAACGGATGGTCCGTACGGTCATCCGCCGACGGAAGAGGTCCCTGCGCGAGCAGGACGTCACCGTCACCGACCCGCCGAAGGTGCGCCGGGCCGTCACGGCCGCCGCCCTCGGCAACACCATGGAGTGGTTCGACTTCGGCGTCTACGCCTATCTGGCGGGGACGCTCGGCAAGGTGTTCTTCCCCTCCAGCTCACCGGGTGCCCAGGTCGTCTCCACCTTCGCGACCTTCGCCGCGGCCTTCCTGGTGCGCCCGCTCGGCGGACTGGTCTTCGGGCCGCTGGGCGACCGTGTGGGACGCCAGAAGGTACTGGCGCTCACCATGATCATGATGGCGGCCAGCACGTTCGCCGTCGGCTTCCTCCCCACGTACGCCGCGATCGGCTTCGCCGCCCCGCTCCTGCTGCTGGTCTGCCGCCTGGTGCAGGGCTTCTCGACCGGCGGGGAGTACGCGGGCGCCACGACGTACATCGCCGAGTACGCCCCCGACAAGCGGCGCGGCTTCCTCGGCAGCTGGCTGGATTTCGGCACGTTCGTCGGCTATTCGCTCGGCTCCGGCCTGGTCACCGTGCTCACCGCCGTCCTCGGCACCGACGGGATGATCGACTGGGGCTGGCGCATCCCGTTCTTCGTGGCGGGCCCGATGGGTCTCATCGGGCTCTACATGCGGCTCAAGCTGGAGGAGACCCCGGCGTTCCAGCGCGAGGAGGAGGCCCAGGCGCAGGCGCGCACGGAGAACGATCCGGTGGAGGAGGCGCGCCAGTCGGGGAAGGGGCGGCTCAAGGAGATCTTCACCCGCCACTGGCAGGCGGTCCTCATCTGCATGGGGCTGGTGCTGCTCTACAACGTCACCAACTACATGGTCACGTCCTATCTGCCGACCTACATGTCCCAGACGCTCGGCGAACCGGAGACCACCTCCCAGCTGCTGGTCCTGGGCACGATGCTGCTGGTGGTGCTGACCATCACCACGGTCGGCCGGACCTCGGACCGCTGGGGCCGCAGACCGGTGTTCATGGCGGGCAGCGTGGCCCTGATCGTGCTGGCCTCACCGGCGTTCCTGCTGATCCGGCAGGGCGGGATCCTGCTGCCCGCCCTCGGCTGCGCGATTCTGGGGCTGCTCCTGGTCTGCTTCGCGGGTACGGCGGCCTCGACGCTGCCCGCCCTGTTCCCGACCCGGCTGCGGTACGGGGCGCTGTCGATCGCCTTCAACATCTCCGTCTCGCTCTTCGGCGGCACCACGCCCCTGTTCGCCTCGGGGCTGGTGGAGGCCACCGGCAACGAGATGGTGCCCGCGTACTACCTGATGGTGGCCGGGGTGATCGGTCTGGTGGCCACGTTCTTCCTCCACGAGACGGCGGGGCGGCCGCTGCGCGGCTCGGGGCCGATGGTGGAGACGCCGGAGCAGGCCCGGCAGCTGGTGGCGCGGAGCCGTACGACGGCGGGGCGGCAGGCGCGGGACGTCTGGCTGCGGGTGCGCCATCTGTGGCGGGGGCCGGACAAGTAGGGCTCAGGCCCCGGCCGACGTCGGCTGGAACCAGGCCGGACCCTCCGTGAGCGCCTGCTTGATCCGGAAGAGGGCGAACTCGGGGAGCGGCGGCAGTCCGTCCAGCGGGAACCAGCCCACCTCCAGCGACTCGTCGTCGTTGACACGGGCCTCGCCGCCGGTCGCCCGGCAGCGGAAGGTGATGTCGAGGTACTGGCAGCGGTCGCCGTTGGCGTACTGCACGGGCTGGAGCGCCTGGGTGAGGACCAGCCGCTCGGCCACGCAGTGCACGCCGGTCTCCTCCAGCACCTCGCGCTCGGCCGTCAGCGCGGGCTCCTCCCCCGGCTCCGAGATGCCGCCGATCACCGACCATTTGCCGGTGTCCGCGCGCCGCCCCAGCAGCACCCGGCCCTCGTCGTCGAAGACGATGGCGGTCACCCCGGGCAGCAGGAGGAGCTGGTGTCCGGCGGTGGCGCGGATGGTGCGGATGAAGTCGGGAGTCGCCATGGATCCGAGCCTACGTGTCCGTTCCGGGCCGCTACGCGGTGCCCCGCTCCCTCCGGGCCCGTACCGCCGACACGCCGGCCCAGCCCAGGCCCGCCACGGCCAGCAGGGCGATGATGCCCTCCGGCAGCGGCCCCATCCGGGTGGCCGGGGTGAGCGAGGAGCGCAGCGGGACCTCGTCGACGAGCGCGTCGGGGGTGAACATGCCGCTCTTCTCGACGATGGTGCCGTCCGGCCGGATCACCGCGCTGACCCCGCTGGTGACGGGGACGACGACGGCCCGCCCGTGTTCGACGGCCCGGACCTGGGACATCGCGAGCTGCTGGTACGTCATCTCGCTGCGGCCGAAGGTCGCGTTGTTGCTCGGCACGGCGATCATCTGGCCGCCGTGGACCACGGTGTCGCGTACGGCGTCGTCGAAGGCGGCCTCGTAACAGGTCACGAGCCCCACCTTCGTACCGGCGAGGTCGAACACACCGACCTTCGTGCCGGGGACGAACTCGCGCTGCACCCGGTCGACGTCCTCGCTGAAGAAGCGGGCGACCTTGCGCATCGGCATGTACTCGCCGAACGGCTGGATGTGCCGCTTGTCGTAGGTGTCGACGGGCCCCCTGTCCGGGTCCCACTCGATCAGGGTGTTGCGCAGGCTGTCGGAGCCCTTCTCGACCACCGAGCCGACGACGGTGGGGGCGCCGATCGCCTTCACCGCGTCGTCGATGACCTGGCGGGCGTCCGCGTTGAGGTAGGGGTCGAGGTCGGAGGAGTTCTCCGGCCAGAGGACGAAGTCGGGCTGCTTCGCCTTCCCGGCCTTGACCTCCTCTGCGAGCTGCGTGGTGCGCTTGGCGTGGTTGTCCAGGACGGCGCGGCGCTGGGCGTTGAAGTCGAGGCCGAGGCGGGGCACGTTGCCCTGGATCGCGGCGACGGTGGCGGTGCCGTCCTCGGCGGAGTCGTCGACCAGCGGGAGCGCGGCGAGCGCGGCCACGACGGGGACGAGGACGCAGACGGCGGCACCCGCGACGGCCGCGCGGGGGATCTCGCCGGTGGAGCGGTACGTACGGAAGCGGCGTACGGCCTCGTAGAGCCCGAAGCCGCAGAGCACGACGGCGAAGGAGAGCAGCGGGGTGCCGCCGAGCGCGGCGAGCGGCAGGAACGCGCTCTCCGCCTGGCCGAAGGCGATCTTGCCCCAGGGGAAGCCGCCGAACGGGATGCGGGCGCGGACCGCCTCGTCCAGGGTCCAGACGGCGGCGGCCCAGAACGGCCAGTACGCGAGCCGGGTCACGGCGGCGATGCCGAGGCAGCCCACCGCGATGAAGAGCGCCTCGGCGGTGGCGAGGGCGAGCCACGGCACCGGGCCGACGTCCTCGCCGGTCCAGTGCAGCAGCGGGAGCATGAACCCGAGCCCGGCCAGCAGCCCGAGACCGAAGGCGGCACGCAGCCGGCGCCCGTGCAGCACCCAGCCGAGCAGGGCGAAGCCGGGCAGGACGAGCCACCAGAGCGGCCGGGGCGGGAAGCTCGCGTAGAGCAGCACCCCGGAGAGGGCGGCGGCGGCCGGACGCAGGAGCCGCTGGAGGAGTCCGGCTGCGGGGGGCGTCGGCGCGGGCCGCGGGTCGTCGACGGGGGTCATAGTGGCGCTCACCTGGCGGAGTCTACGGTGGGCGGCTGTGTACGGGGGCGCCGGTCTGCGGGGGCCGGGCGGTTCCGCCGGGGGCGCCGGTCCAGGGCCCTCGCGGGCCTGCGTACGTTCAGTCCCGGCCCCGGCTCCGGTCCCGTTCCGCGCGGGCGGGCAGGTGCATGCGTCGCCGGATGAACCGTACGGCGGACTCCGCGTTGTCCACCGTGACGGTGAAGGTGCGGCCGTCGCCGAGCAGGAGGGCCATGCCCTCGCCCTTGCGTACGACGACGGCGGTGCCCTGTTCGGGGCGCCAGCGGTACCCCCAGCCGCCCCAGTCGCGCGGGTTGACCTTGGCGACGTACTCCGCGCCGACCACATGGGTGAGCAGGATCCTGCGGCGCGGCAGCCCGGCATGGCCGCAGCGGACCTCCAGGGCGTCGCCGTCGACCCTCACGGCCACATGGACGAAGGCGAGCGTGCCGAAGAGGATGAGCAGTCCGGCGGCGAGGCAGCCGATGACGGACATCAGCAGCGGGGCGAACCCGGAGGCCCAGGGCGAGCCGACGGCCAGCTCGATGCCCAGAGCCATGCACCCCGCGCCCGCCAGGGCCAGGACCCACTGGATGCGGTTGGTCGCGCGGCCGGTCCATACGGTGGACGGGGCCTGCGACGAGCCGTGGTGCGCGCTCTCGGGGTGGTCCGTCATATTCGCAGCGTACCCACCATCGGGCCGCCCGGCCCGGGGCGGCCGACCGCCGTACGGAGGTTCCCCGCCCGGGGGATCGCCGGAAAACCGCAGCTCAGCGGGCGGGTGCTGCGGCCTGGAGGGCGCGGCCCTCCGCGTAGGCCAGAGCGGGCTCCGGCAGGGTGCCGGGCCGGCCGGCGAGCAGGACGGTGAGCGTGCCGGACGGTTCGGCCGTCGGGGCGGCCTCGGCGCCGATCCGGCGCAGCGCCTGGGCGGCGACGGCCCCGGCGGAGCCGTGCAGGACGAGCGGCGGGTGGCCGGGCTGCTGGACGGCGGCGCGGATGCGGTCGGCGACCAGCTCGTAGTGGGTGCAGCCGAGGACGACGGCCCGTACGCCCGGCGGAGTGAGGGCGGCGGCCGCGGCGACGGCGCGGTCGATGCCGGCCTCGTCGCCGTGTTCGACGGCGTCGGCGAGGCCCGGGCACGGGACCTCGGTGACGTCGACGGAGCCGGCGAACTCGGCGATCAGCCCGCGCTGGTAGGGGCTGCCGGTGGTGGCCGGGGTGGCCCAGATGGCGACCGGGCCGCCGCCCGCCGCCGCGGGCTTGATGGCGGGGACCGTGCCGATGACCGGCAGCGCGGGCTCCAGTGCGGCGCGGAGCGCGGGCAGGGCGTGGACGGAGGCGGTGTTGCAGGCGACGATCAGGGCGTCCGGCCGGTGGGCGGCGGCGGCGCGGGCCACGGCCAGCGCGCGGGCGGTGACGTCCTCGGGAGTGCGCGGGCCCCAGGGCATGGAGCCGGGGTCGGAGGAGACCACCAGTTCGGCGTCGGGCCGCAGTCGGCGAACGGCGGCCGCTGCCGCCAGCAGGCCGATTCCGGAGTCCATGAGCGCGATCTTCACCCGGTCACCCTAGCCGACACCCCTTGCGGACCGGGCGCTGTGGGGCAGACTGCGGCCAATGAGCGCCGTTGCCTGGATCGCCGTGGGTTCGCTGATCGCGTGGGTGTGGCTGCTGCTGGGGCAGGGGTTCTACTGGCGGACCGACCAGCGGCTCCCCCGGCGCACCGATCCCGCTCGCTGGCCGTCGGTGGCGGTGGTCGTACCGGCCCGCGACGAGGCGGAGATGCTGCCGGTGAGCCTGCCCTCGCTGCTGGTCCAGGACTATCCGGGGGACGCCCGGATCATCCTCGTGGACGACTGCTCCAGCGACGGCACCGGGCAGCTGGCCCGGGAGCTGGCCGCTCGTTTCGGCGGTCTGCCGCTGACCGTCGTGGAGCCCGGGGAGCCGGAGCCCGGGTGGACGGGCAAGCTCTGGGCGCTGCGGCACGGGATCGCGCTGGCCCGGCTCCAGAAGCCGGACTTCCTGCTGCTGACCGACGCCGACATCGCCCATGAGCCGGACAGCCTGCGGGACCTGGTGGCGGCGGCCGGGGCCGAGGGGCCGGACGGCTTCGATCTGGTGTCGCAGATGGCGCGGCTGCGGGTGGAGAGCTTCTGGGAGCGTCTGGTGGTGCCCGCGTTCGTCTACTTCTTCGGGCAGCTCTACCCGTTCCGCCGGGTGAACCGGGCCCGCTCGCGTACGGCCGCGGCGGCGGGCGGCTGTGTGCTGCTGCGGACGGAGGCGGCCGAGCGGGCGCGGATCCCGGAGTCGATCCGGCAGGCGGTGATCGACGACGTGTCGCTGGCGCGGGAGGTGCGGCGCGGCGGCGGCCGGATCTGGCTGGGGCTGGCGGAGCGGGTGGACAGCGTGCGGCCGTATCCGCGGCTGAGGGATCTGTGGCGGATGGTGGCGCGGAGCGCGTACGCGCAGCTGCGGCACAGTCCGCTGCTGCTGGCGGGGACGGTGCCGGGGCTGCTCCTCGTGTACGTGGCACCGCCCGCGACCCTGGTGGCCGGACTGGCGACGGGCGACGGGGTGGCGGCCTGGGCGGGCGGCGCGGCGTGGGCGGTGATGACGGCGACGTACCTGCCGATGCTGGCGTACTACCGGCAGTCGCCGTGGCTCGGGCCGCTGCTTCCGGTCACGGCGGTGCTGTACCTGCTGATGACGGTGGACTCGGCGGTGCAGCACCACCGGGGGCGCGGGGCCGCCTGGAAGGGCCGCACCTATGCGCGGCCCGATCCGGACGGGACGCCCGACGCCGCGCCCGGCCGGTGACTCCACGGAGGCGCCGGGTCCGGCCGGGCGGGCGGGGCGGGGCACTTCCGGCTCATTTGCGGCCGGGGGTCCAGTTCATGCCCCAGCCGTAGGCGGCGTCGATGGTGCGCTGCGGGCTGACGCCGCGCTCGGGCACGAGGTAGCGGGCCTCGCGCTGCACGGTGAGGTCGCCGCCGTTGTTGGTGATCAGGGCGAGCGCGCAGACCGTGGAAGGCACGGTGCACTCGTCGAGGGAGAAGTCGATCGCCGCGCCGTTCTGCGGCTGGAGGGTGACCGTGGCGTGCAGGTCGGCGAAGCTGCGGGCGCCCTCGTAGATGGTGACGAAGATCAGTACGCGGCGGAGCAGGTCCTTGCGGTCGAGGTTGACGGTCATGTTCTCGCCGGTGGAGAGCGCACCGGTGCGGTCGTCGCCGTCGAGGTGGATGAAGGGCGGCTGGGCCAGGGAGCCGAAGGCGTTGCCGAGGGCCTGCACGACGCCCTTGCGCCCGTCGGTGAGTTCGTACAGAGCGCAGAGGTCGAGGTCGAGGTCACCGTGCATCGCGACGGCCCGGCCGAGCTTGGCCCCCCAGCCCTTGAACTGCTTGCGCACCTCCCAGTTGAGGTTGACGCGGAGCGTGCCGGAGGAGCCGCCCTGCTTGGCGAGGGAGACGGACGGGGCCTCCTTCGTGAGCGTGACCTTGGAGAGCCGTACCGGCTGCGGGGGCGCAGGGGCGGGCGGTGCGGGAGGTGCCACCGGGGCGGGCGGGGCGGCGTGGACGACGGGGGCGGGGGCCGGAGGAGGCGTGGGGGCGACCGGTGCGGGCGCCGGGGTGGCCGACCACGACGGTGCGGGGGCGGGGGCGGCCTGCTGCGGTTCGTCGACGGAGATGCCGAAGTCCGTCGCCAGTCCTTCGAGCCCGGTGCTGTAGCCCTGGCCCACCGCGCGGAACTTCCAGGCGCCCTGGCGCCGGTAGAGCTCACCGAGGATGAACGCGGTCTCGATCGTGGCGTCCGTGGAGTCGAAGCGGGCCAGCTCGGCGCCGCTCGCCGCGTCCACGACCCGTACGTACAGGCCACCGACCCGGCCGAAGCTGCCGCCGTCCGCCGAACCCGCGACGACGATGCGGTCGATGGCGGGCTCCACCCGGCCGAGGTCGACGTGGAGGGTGTCGGTGACCCCGTCGCCAACCGTCCGCTTGCCCTCGTGGCGGACGGCCCCGGAGGCGTGGGCCGGCTGGTTGTAGAAGACGAAGTCGGCGTCGCTGCGGACCTTCCCGGACACCAGCAGGAGTGCGGAGCCGTCGACATCGGGGGTGCCCGCGGCGGCCCGCCACCCCAGTTCGACGCGCACGGTGCCCGCAGGCACCGGAACGTTGGTTCCCTTTTGCATGGTCATGCTCGCCCCCATCACGGTTCCGGCTGCCCGCAGGCCTTGCTCCACAACCTAATCCCTCCACCGAGCCGCCAGCGGGAAGGGTTCGGGGGCTGCCGGTCACCTGTCGACGTGTGGGGACGCAGGACCACGAGGGAGTCCTCCAAGGCCGCCCGCGCACAGGACCGGCGACGCCTCCCCAATCCGGGTGGCGGGCCTTGAGTGCGAGGGCTTCGTCCGGCGAACCGGCGAGAACGATCTTCTCCGCTCCCCGGCAAAGGCCCACGCGGCCACCGTGCAGGCGCGCATGGCATCGACCACGACGGCCACGGACGAAACTTCGGACAGTTCGGGTACGGAGAGGAAACGTGTGTTGATCCGGTGATGATCGCGCCATCCCGGCCCACCCCCTCAACAGCATTACCTCGGCGGCCGGTTCACCACAGCGGCATTCAACCGGCCAGGAGCACAACGGAGTCGGGGACGGAGACAAAGGCAAAGGCGTCCCGGCATGCGAGTGGGAGGCGGTCCGCCCTCCGCCGGCAGGGGCGCGCCACCGGGCGGCGCGCAAGCCCTGGTACGACGCCGTGTGACTCCTGCCGTCCGGGTCCCGCGTTACCACGAGAAATGCCGTCCGCCGCGGATTCCGGGCACGGTGCCCGGCCCTCACCGCCGAAGCGCCGTGTCCTGGCCCCCGGCACTCAGGGGTCGCCCTTTGTAGCCCGCCCGCCACTTCTCGTTAACAATGCCGGCCCGGCCGGGAATGCCGCTGATAAGGGAGGGCTTAGCGAGGTTTTGACGGTCCGGGCCGACGGAACCTGCGTAAAAACTGATGACCCTAAGATTGGGGCTCCCCAACCAGCACATCGTGGGCTTAACTTAGGTGCCATGACCTCCCCTCGCTCCGCCTTCGGCGGCGGCTACTACGCCGCGTCGTTCCCCGACACTCCGATCTACGACTCCCTGGTCGCGGAGCGGGGCACCCCGCAGATCGCCCCGATCCGCGTCCCTGCCGCGTACGACACGTCCAGCAGCTATCTGCCGGCCCTGCCGTCCGCGCTGCCGGCCCTTCCCGCGGCCCCCTCGCAGCCCGTCGGCTCCTACGGCTACCCGCAGCAGCAGCCGATGCCGCAGTACCAGCAGGCGCCCGCGCAGCAGGTGCCCGCGTACCCGGCCGGGCTCCAGAGCGCACCGGCGCCGTACATCCCGCAGCAGCCCTCGGCGGTCCGCGGCTATCCGCAGCAGACCCAGCCGCAGCGCCCCGCGCCCGGCACCGGGTACGAGTCGATGCGCCCGGCCTCGCCGCGTCCCGCGCCGGCCCCGTCGCCGTACGAGGACCCGTACAACCGGCCGTACCAGGGCCGGGGGTACTGACCCGTCCGCACCTGCGCGGGCTCCGCGAACAAACCGTGCGTACGCGCGGATAGGTGACTGGCAGGATGGCCGCATGGCCTCTCCTGTGCTCCGGTCCGTCCACGTGTATCCGGTCAAATCGCTGGCCGCCCAGACATCCGACGAAGTTGCCGTCGAGCCATGGGGACTCGGCGGCGACCGCCGCTGGATGCTGGTCGACAAGGCACCGCGGGTGATCACCCAACGACAGCAGCCGTTTCTGGCGCGGATCTCCGCGGTGCTGCTGTCCGGTGGCGGGATCGCCCTCTCCGCCCCGGGCCGTCCGCCGCTGCGGGTGGCGGTGCCGGGGCCGGAGCGCCTGGTCGATGTGGAGCTGCACCGGGACACGGTCACGGTCGCCGAGGCCGCGGACGAGGCGCACGAGTGGTTCAGCGAGTTCCTCGGGTCGGAGGCCCGGCTCGTGCACCTCGACGACCCGGCGCACCGCAGACCCGTCGACCCCGCGTACGCGCGCCCCGGGGACATGGTCTCCTTCGCCGACGGCTATCCGCTGCTGCTGACCACCACCGCCTCCCTCGACGCCCTCAACGCCCTGGTCGCGGCGGGCGACCGGCCGCACGAGGGGCCGTTGCCGATGGACCGCTTCCGGCCGAACGTCGTCGTCGACGCCACCGAGGCGTGGGCCGAGGACGGCTGGCGGCGGATCGCCATCGGCGATGTGCCCTTCTCCGTGGTGAAGCCCTGCGGCCGCTGCGTGATCACCACCACCGACCAGCGGACCGCCGAGCGCGGCAAGGAGCCGCTGCTCACACTGGCCCGCCACCGCCGGGTCGGCAATCAGCTGCTCTTCGGCCAGAATCTGATTCCGGACGGGACCGGGGTGATCCGGGTCGGGGACCCCGTCAAGATCCTCGACTGAGAACGTGAGGACCCGGGGGGGGGAGCATGGGCGTGGAAGTCCTCAAGTGGCGGCGCAGTCCGCTGTGGCGCGCCACCGACCGCCGCGAGGCGTGGGTGACGCTCGGCGCGCTGGTGCTGCTGGCCGTGGGGGCACCGGCGGCCGGCTGGGCGGGCGGCTCGCTCGCCGAGGCCTCGCTCCGGCAGGAGATACGGGCCCAGCACCAGAAGCGGCGGGCCGTCACCGGGGTCGTGGTGGGCCCGGTGCCGGAGGCGCGGCGGTTCGCCGGAGACCCGGACGCCGGGCCGGGGCGGAGCTCGGTGGTGGCGGCCTGGCGGGCACCGGACGGCACCCCGCGCACCGGGGAGGTCACCACGGCACCGGGGGCGGCCCGGGAGCCCGGTGCGCCGGTGCGGATCTGGACGGACGGCGCGGGCGTCCCCGTACCGCCGCCGATGGACCCGGGCGCGGCCCGTACCCACGCGGTGCTCGGCGGGGTCGGCGCCTTCCTGCTCGCCGCCGGGTGCGTCGAGGCGGGCAGGCGGCTGATCGTCGGGCGGATGGTGCGACGGCGGTACGCGCTGTGGGACCGGGAGTGGGCCGAAGCGGGCCCGGACTGGGGCCGGGCCGGAACCGGCAGCTGACGACGGGCCGCTGCCCCCGGCCACGTACGACAGGCGGCAACAGCGCCCCGGCGGCCCGAGTCGTCAACTCCCGCCTCTCCCGCGCGCTACGGTGGTCCGACCGCGTCCGCTTCCTCGACGAGCGAGCGGACGGACCCAGGGGCACCACAGCACGACCCGAGGCAGCACAGCACGAGGTGGGGGCAGAGCAACTCCATGGCACAGGGCACGGTCCAGGTGACGCACACCGGAACTTCGCGATGGCGCCGCCGCACGGGCGAGTACGCCTCCCTCTCCGCGGCCCTGGAAGCGGCGGCCGACGGGGACGTCCTCACCGTCGCGCCCGGGACCTACCGGGAGAACCTCGTCCTCCACCGCGCGGTGACCCTGCGCGGTTCCGAAGGCTCGGTCGGCTCCGTGCGGATCGCGCCGGTCGACGGCGTACCGCTGACGGTGCGCGCCTCCGCGATCGTCCAGGACCTGCACATCGAGGGGCAGGACTCCGCCGCCCCGGCCGTGCTGGTCGAGGACGGCACCCCCGAGTTCGCGGATCTGCGGATCGTGACGCGGTCCGCCGCAGGCATCGAGGTACGGGGAGCGGCCCGGCCCACCGTGCGGCGCTGCACCGTCGACAATCCGGCCGGGGTCGGCATCGCCGTACTCGACGGGGCGGGCGGGGTCTTCGAGGAGTGCGAGATCGTCTCGGCCGGGCAGTCCGGCGTCTCGGTCCGCGACGGCGGCCACCCCCGCCTCGACCGCTGCCGCATCCACCACGCCTCGGGCGCGGGGATCGGCGTCACCGGCGAGGGCAGCGGGCTGGAGGCGATCGGCTGCGAGGTGTACGAGGTCAAGGGCAGCGGTGTCCAGGTGACCGCCCGCGCCACCGCGCACCTCACCGACTGCACCGTGCACCGCACTTCGGGCGACGGGGTCACGCTGGACACCGACGCGGTGCTGACGCTCGCCGACTGCGACATCCACGACATCCCGGAGAACGCGATCGACCTGCGGTCGCGTTCGGTGCTGACGCTGACCCGTTCCACGGTCCGCCGCTTCGGCCGCAACGGCCTCTCGGTCTGGGACCCGGGCACCCGCGTGGACGCCAACCAGTGCGAGATCCACGACAGTACGGGCGACTACCCGGCGGTCTGGGTCAGCGACGGGGCCACCGTGATACTGGACGCCTGCCGGGTCCACGACGTGCCCGACGCCCTCTTCGTCCTCGACCGGGGCTCGCGCGCCGACGTGGTGGACAGCGACCTCTCCCAGATCCGCAACACCGCCGTCTCCGTGAGCGACGGCGCCACCGCCCAGCTGGACGACTGCCGGATCCGGGAGGCCTCCACCGGCGCCTGGTTCCGCGACCACGGCAGCGGCGGCACGCTCAACAACTGCACCATCGACACGGCGCAGACCGGGGTCATCGTGACCAAGGGCGCCGACCCCGTCATCGAGAGGTGCACGGTCACCAACCCCGCCGAGGCCGGGTTCTACGTCTCCGCCGAGGGGCGCGGCACCTTCGACAGCTGCCGGGTGACGGGCAGCGAGGGGTACGGCTTCCATGTGATGGACGGCTGCCGCACCACGCTGAACCGCTGCCGCACCGAGCGGTGCGCGCGCGGTGGTTACGAGTTCGCCGAGGGGGGTGACGGGTCGGGGGCGTCCGGTCCGGCGGTCACCGACTGCACGAGCGACGAGAGCGGTCTGCGTACGGCACCGGCTCCGGCCCCCGCCGTGCTGACGGCCACCCAGTCCACGCCCGGCCTGCTCTCCACCATGCCCGGGCAGCGGGCCGTGGAGCCCGAACCGGTGGCCCCGGCCGCCGAGCCCGCCCGGGACTCAGCGGCGGTCCTCGGTGAACTGGACGCGCTGGTGGGGCTGGAGAGCGTCAAGCGCGAGGTGCGGGCGCTGACCGACATGATCGAGGTGGGCCGCCGCCGCCAGGAGGCCGGGCTCAAGGCCGCCTCCGTCCGGCGCCACCTCGTCTTCACCGGCTCCCCCGGTACGGGCAAGACCACGGTCGCCCGGCTGTACGGGGAGATCCTGGCCTCGCTCGGGGTGCTGGAGCGCGGCCACCTGGTGGAGGTGTCCCGGGTGGACCTGGTCGGGGAGCACATCGGGTCGACGGCGATCCGGACCCAGGAGGCGTTCGACCGGGCGCGCGGCGGGGTGCTCTTCGTGGACGAGGCGTACGCGCTCTCCCCCGAGGACTCCGGGCGCGACTTCGGCCGTGAGGCCATCGACACGCTGGTGAAGCTGATGGAGGACCACCGGGACGCGGTGGTGGTGATCGTCGCCGGGTACACCCACGAGATGGAGCGGTTCCTCACCGTCAACCCCGGTGTGGCCTCCCGCTTCTCGCGGACCATCACCTTCAGCGACTACCTGCCCGAGGAGCTGCTGCGGATCGTGGAGCAGCAGGCCGAGGAGCACGAGTACAGCCTGGCGGAGGGGACCGGGGAGGCGCTGCTGAAGTACTTCACCGCGCTCCCCAAGGGCCCCGCCTTCGGCAACGGCCGTACCGCCCGGCAGACCTTCGAGTCGATGGTGGAGCGGCACGCGGGCCGGGTCGCCCAGCTCGCCGAGACGAGCACGGACGACCTGACCCTGCTCTACCCGGAGGACCTCCCCGAACTCTTCTGACCCTTCTGCCCCTTGTCCAGCGTGTGCCCGCCTTCCGCCTGCCGGGGCAGCCGGGGGCCCAGCTCTTCGAGGAGGGCGCCGCGCTCCTTCGCGAAGACCGGGTCGGCCTGGTAGTCGGAGTGGCCGAGGATCGGTTCGGGCAGTGGGAGCGCGGTGGTACGTCCGTACGCCTGCGGGTCCTTCAGCGGCCCCCGGTCGACGCCGGCGTCGGGGGCGGCCCTCAGCCGGACGGGCCCGCCGATCGGGTCGGTGGCCCGGTAGAGGTTGCGCCAGCAGTGCACCGAGCGGTGCAGGCCGAGCAGGGGTACGGCGCCGAAGTAGGCCGGGAACCAGCGCCCGTAGAGCCTCTCGATCGGGGAGCCGTAGGTGAGCAGCCCGACCCGGCGGCGGGCGGCGTCGGGGAGCTGCCAGACCGCGGCGGCCGCCAGGACGCTGCCCTGCGAGTGGCCCGAGATGATGAGCCGGCCCTTGGTGGTGGCCGTCCAGGCGCACATCCGGGACGCCAGGTCGGGGACGGCGCGTTCGGCGTAGCAGGGGGGCGCGAAGGGGTGGGCGGCGCGCGGCCAGAAGGTGCCCACGTCCCAGAGGATGCCGATGGTGCGCCGGGCGGAGGCGTCCCGGTAGGCGCGGCGCCCGCTCGCGACGAAGAGTATGAAGCCGAAGCCGATCAGCCAGGAGCCGGTCGACTGGGCGGCCTGGGCGAGCGATTCGACGGGGGCGGCGGCCCCGTCCGACGCGAGGCCGGGCACTTCGCCGCTGACCCAGGAGCCCACGACGGCCGCCGCGCCGAGGAACAGGGTGGCGGCCGAGACCACGCCGACGATCCAGGGGGCGGAGTCGGTGAGGGCGGCGGTGGCGCGGATGCGGGCGATGCGCCGGGTGCGGGCGGTGTCGGGCGGCTCGGGGGCGTACTCCGCCTCGATGTCCGGTCCCATGCGGCGGGCCCGGCGGGCGGTGCGGACGACCAGGTAGAGGACGGGGACGAGCAGCAGGAGCAGGAGCACCGGGATGACGGAGGCCTGCCAGCTGAGCAGGACGGGCGGGCCCTCGATGATGGAGCCGCGCCCCATGCCCGGGGTGCCGGGGCCGTCCAGCCAGTCGGCGACGCGCTGGGCCACGCCGCCGGTCATCACCCCGCCCAGCGCGCAGGCGAGCATGGCGACGGACGGGCCGCCGAACCCGTACAGCGTGGTGCGGGGTTCGGGGGTGCGCCGGTAGAGGCTGTGGGCGACCAGGGCGAGGATCACGACGAGGAGGCCCTGGCCGAGGGCGAGGAGCCGGAACGCCGTCTCGCCGGGCAGGCTGCCGGAGGAGACCCACTCCGGGCGTGACCACCCCGCGTGCAGGACGGCGAGGCCGAGCACGGTGAGCGCGGAGCCGGGCAGGTACGTGATGAGGGCGCCGTCCACGCGGTTGTCCCGGACGCTCTCGCTGCGGCCCCGGCGGCAGACCACCCAGACGGCCACCACCGCGCAGAGCACGATGGCCGCTTCGATGACCGCGCCGAACACCAGGGGCACCGAACTGTCGGTGGTCCGGTCGTGGCGGGCGGCGGCGCCGGTGACGGCCGCGGCGACGGTGAGGAAGCCCGCGGCGGTGTGCGCGGCGCGGAGCCGGGCGACGAGCCGGCGGCCGTACCAGAAGCCGGGCCTGCTGAGCGCGGGCGGCACCGGGCGCGCGGACTCCGGGTCGTCGGCGTTGTCCGGAGCGCCCGGCCCGTGGGCCTCCTCCGTCCCGTCCGGGTCGCAGGCGTCGGCGTCCGTGGCGTCCAGGGGGCTCTGGGACTCGTAGGCGCTCCAGGTCCGGTTGGAGAGGTACCACAGGAGCCCCACCAGGGCGGCGGGCACGACGGCGGCGAGCGCGAGCCGCCGCCCGGGCTGGGACCACCAGCCGCCCTGATGACTCGACAGGAAGCCCAGCCAGGAGCGCCGCGCGGAGCAGTCGGGGGTGCCCGCGCACTGCCAGGCCACCAGGTCCAGCGCGACCTCGCAGGCGGCGGCGGTGAGCAGCACGGTGAGGCTGAGCGCGACGAGCCGCACCACGACGCCGTACAGCCGGACCGCGCGGGTGCGGCCGGAGGCGGTGGGGCGCATCCAGTGGGCGAGGTTGACCACCATGAACGGCAGGAGCAGCAGCCACAGGGCGCGGGAGCCGTTGCCGGAGGTGAGTCCGGACCAGCAGTACGCCTCGGCGACGGGCTCGTCCCGGTAGCGCTCGGGGTGCTTCTCGCCGTGGGCGTCCTCGGTGCGCCGGTACACGGCGGCGGTCGCGTCCCCGGTGACCCGGACGGTACGGGGGTCGCCGAGCATCTCCTGCGGGGTGGCGCCTCCGACGCCGTGGACCAGCAGTTCCAGCGCCGCCCCGGTGTTCTGCGGGGGTGGCGGCGGGGGCGGGATGGCAGGAGCCAAGGCGGAACTCTCTCTCGGGCGCGCCGGCCGCACGGGCCGGCGGAGACATGGCAGGGGTCGGGCGGGAGACTCCGGGAGCCGTGGACTCCGGCCCGTGGCCCGGCCTCAGAATTCCGGAGGCGGGGCGGGTGCGTGAGCGGTCTCACGGAATCTCCCCAGGTGGCACGCCGGACATGCCTGCGTGGCAGGATGAGCGTGTCCCGCAGGCCGCTGCGGACGGACCGTACGGCAGAGGGAAGGACCGGGCGACCGCGTTGAGCGAGAATCAGAACCTGCTCGCGGAGCAGCGACGTGCCCTGATCCTCGACGAGGTCCGCAGGCGCGGTGGCGTCCGGGTCAACGAGCTGACCCGCAGGCTGAACGTCTCCGACATGACGATCCGTCGGGACCTGGACGCGCTGGCCCGGCAGGGGGTCATCGAGAAGGTCCACGGCGGTGCCGTTCCGGTGGTCGAGGCGAGCACCCACGAGCCCGGCTTCGAGGTGAAGTCGGCGCTGGAGCTGAGCGCCAAGGAGGACATCGCGCGGACGGCGGCGGCGATGGCCCAGCCCGGCAGCGCGATCGCCCTCTCGGGCGGTACGACGACGTACGCGCTGGCCCGGCATCTGCTGGACGTACCGGATCTGACGGTGGTGACCAACTCGGTGCGGGTGGCCGATGTGTTCCACGACGCGCAGCGCCCGGCGCCCGGCCGTGGGGCGCGGCCGGGTACGGCGACGGTGGTGCTGACGGGCGGGGTGCGGACGCCCTCGGACTCGCTGGTGGGGCCGGTCGCGGACCGGGCCATCGACTCGCTCCACTTCGACCTGCTCTTCCTGGGCGTGCACGGGATCTCCGCCGAGGCCGGGCTCTGCACGCCCAACCTCGCCGAGGCGGAGACCAATCGGCGCTTCGTCCGGTCGGCGCGCCGGGTCGTGGTGGTGGCCGACCACACCAAGTGGGGGACGGTGGGCCTGAGTTCCTTCGCCACGCTGGACGAGGTGGACACCTTCGTGACGGACGCGGGGCTGGCCCCGGGGGCGCGCGAGGAGATCGGCGAGCATCTGCCGGGCCTGGTGGTGGCGGGCGAGTCGCCCGAGGAGACCGTCTCCCCCGGCTGACCGGGCCGAGGCTCTTCCGGGCCCGGCTGTCCGGATTCCGTTCGAGTCGCCGTACGGCCGTGACGTCCTAGGATCGCAGCATGGCCGTCTTCCGGATCGAGCGCTTCTCCCCTCTCCCCGCAGCCGAGGCCTGGCGGCGGGTGACCGACTGGGAACGGCACGCCGAGCATGTCCCGTTGACCGCCATCTCGGTGGCGGGCGGGGCGCCGACCAGGGTCGGCACGGTGTTCACCGCGCGGACGGGGATCGGCCCGCTGGCCTTCGACGACCCGATGGAAGTGGTCCGCTGGACGCCGCCCGCCGGTGGCCGGGCCGGGATCTGCCTGCTGGAGAAGCGCGGGTCCGTGGTGCTGGGCCGGGCCTCGATCGATGTGCTGCCGACGCACTCCGGTTCCCATGTGGTGTGGGTGGAGGAGCTGCGGGTGCGGCTGGTGCCCCGGTGGGGCGACCCGCTGCTGGCCTCCGCCGGGCGGCGGCTGTTCGGCGGGGTGCTGGACCAGCTGCTGGCCTCGCCGGGCGGGCGGGCGAACGGCTGAAGGACGGCCGGGGCCAGGGTGTCGGCGGCGGCCGGGAGGCCGGTCCGCAGCGGGTGATGTGACCGTCACACGATTGACTCGTTTGTCGGTATGACACCTGCCCGCCACGGCCTCGGAAGGCACCGAACCCATGCCGATCTATCCACCGCAGCAACGCCCCGACGCCGCACCGAGCGAGACCCTGGGCGTACAGCAGGCCGAGGCCGCCCTCGTGGAGCACTACCCGCGCCTGGTGCGGCTCGCCTATGTCGTGCTGCCGCCCGCGCTGGGCCGCCACCGCCGCGTCCTGGCCGCGCACGGGGCCGTGCAGCGGGCGCTACCCGGGGCCAGGACCTCCCCGGACCGGCTGCGGGTGCCCGCCCAGTCCCGCCGCTCCCCCGAGGCGGCGGAGGCCCCTGCGAGCGCGCCGTACGCGTGGATGCGGCTGCGGGTGCTGCGGACGGCCCTGGCGTACGAGCGCAGGCCCCGCTGGTGGCCCGGGCGCCTCCCGGCACCCGCCGCGCTGCGGCCGACGCTGCCGGTGGTGTGGGGGCTGCGGCTCTTCCCCCGGGCGGGCGGCGTCGACGAACTCGCCCTGGACCGGGCCCTGTCGGGGGTGCCCGGTGCCGTACGGGCCGCGTTCGCGCTCCAGTTGCTGGACGGGATGACGGATTCCGGGGCGCGGGAGCTGCTGGCCGAGGCGGGGGCGGACGATCCGGCGGGGGCGGTGCGCCGGGCCGCCCGGCTGGGGAGGCCGGACCGGGCGGGGGCCCAAGTGCTGCTGCGGTCCGGGGAGTTCGACCCGTGCACCGTGCAGACCCGGCCGAGCGATCTGCTGCGGCGCCGGCATCGGATGCGGGCGGTGGCCCTCGCGGCGGCGCTCTGCGTGGTGGCGGGCGCGCTCGCGGTGGCCGCCGAGAAGGGCGTACGGGACGAAGCGCCGGGGGCCGGGGTGACGGTCCCGGCCCTCGACCCTGCGGCCCTGCTGCGTACGGCGGCCGAGCAGTGGGCGGACACCTCACGGATCGACTTCACCGCCTGGCCCGCACGCGGTGACCGGCGGGGTGACGGCGAGCTGCTGGGCCGGGCGCTGCGGGCCTGGTCCGAGCCGTCGGGGGCCGTCCGGGTGTCGACCACCCCGGACACGGTCGACGTACCGCCCGCGCAGCCGCCCCGGCTGCTGTTCGCGGGTGAGGTGGACGGGGCGGCCGTGGTGCTGTTCCACGACGGCGGGGTCCGGGTAGTGCGGTACGCCGAGCCGCTGGCGGGCGGTGGCGGGGCGGCGCTGGACTTCGCCCGGACCGACGACGCGGATGTGACGACGGGCGCGGCCGTGGTCGTGAGCCGTACGGGCGAGAAGGCGCGGTTCCTGCTGGCCCCCTGGATCTCCGAGACCACGACCCGCGACCTGCTCGCGCCGAACACGCCCGGCCGGCCGCTGGAGGTGGGCCCGGACGGGGTCACCGCCCTGGTGGAGCGTCCGGCGGCGGGCGGCGCCTGTGACGCGTGGCCGGTGCTCCAGCTGCGTTCCTCCGAGCGGATCGTGGAGAACCACGCGTTCCTGGTGACCGACCTGGGCGACCTGGCCCCGGCGCATCTGACGTACACCCCGAAGCCGGGAAGCGGCGCACCCGCCCGGCAGCCGCGCGAGGCGACGGGCCCGGAGGCGCTGCTCGCCTGGGCGCGTACGGCGTGTTCGCTGCGGACGCTGTCGGGCTCGGGGGTGCGGGCGGTGAACAACTGGGCGTTCGCCGAGCAGAAGCTGCCCGAGGGCGAGGCGGCGGCCCAGTGGCTCTGCACCCGCGCCGACACCTGGCGCGGCCCTGGCCGGGTGCTGGTGCAGTTCCTCCAGCCCGCCGCCTCCCCCACCACTCCGGCCGCCGTGGTCGCCGACCGGGACGACACCGCCCTGTGCAGCCGGTTCGGCCAGCACATCCTGGCGGGCACGCACTGGAAGGCCGCCTCCGGCCGGTGGTACGTCCTGGCGGCGGGCAGCCGGGCCGTCAACCGGATCGAGGCCGCCGGGCAGGTGCGGGGCACGGCGGGCGGCCCGACGCTGGCGGTACGGGCGCCGCGCGACGCCTCCGTACAGCTGACGGCCGGACTGCGCGGGGGCGGGACGCTGGCGGCGGTGCACTGAGCGAAGCCGCTGACAACGCGCGCTCCGCCGTACGGAGTCCTCGTCCCGGCCTCGTACGCGATCGGGTGCGAGACTCGGACAGGTGACGGATCTTCCTGAAGAACCCGGCGTACGTGATGTCCCCGACGAGACCCGGCTGCGCTGCCTGGTCACCGGCGCCACCGGCTACATCGGCGGCAGACTGGTGCCCGCACTCCTCGACACCGGCCACCGGGTCCGCGCGCTGGCCCGGACGCCGCAGAAGCTGCGCGACTACCCCTGGGCGGACCGGGTCGAGGTGGTGCGCGGCGATGTCACCGACGCCGACTCGCTGACCGAGGCGATGCGGGACGTCGACGTGGCGTACTACCTGGTGCACGCGCTGGGCTCCGGCAAGGACTTCGAGGAGACCGACCGCCGGGCCGCCCGGAACTTCGGCGAGAAGGCGCGCGCGGCCGGGGTGCGGCGGATCGTCTACCTGGGCGGGCTGACGCCCGAGGGGGTGCCGGAGAAGGAGCTGTCGCCGCATCTGCGCTCGCGGGCCGAGGTGGGGCGGATCCTGCTGGACTCCGGGGTGCCGGCGGCGGTGCTGCGGGCGGCGATCGTGATCGGCTCCGGATCGGCCTCGTTCGAGATGCTGCGCTATCTGACCGAGCGGCTGCCGGTGATGGTGACCCCGAGCTGGGTCTCCACCCGGATCCAGCCCATCGCCGTACGGGATGTGATCCGGTATCTGGTGGGGAGCGCCACCCTGCCGTCCGAGGTGAACCGGACCTTCGACATCGGCGGCCCGGACATCATGACGTACCGGGACATGATGCAGGGGTACGCGCGGGTGGCGGGGCTGCCGCGGCGGGTGATCGTGCCGGTCCCGGTGCTCACCCCGACGCTCTCCAGCCACTGGATCGGGCTGGTGACCCCGGTCCCCCGGTCGATCGCCCGGCCGCTCGCGGAGTCGCTGCGCCATGAGGTGGTCTGCCGGGAGCACGACATCACGCGGTACGTCCCCGATCCGCCGGAGGGGCCGATCGGCTTCGACCGGGCCCTGGGGCTGGCCCTCCAGCGGATCAAGGACGCCCAGGTGGACACCCGGTGGTCCTCCGCCTCGCTGCCGGGTGCGCCGAGCGACCCGCTGCCCACCGACCCGGACTGGTCGGGCGGCAGCCTCTACCGGGATGAGCGGGAGCTGGTGGTGCCGGTGGACCGGGCGGACCTGTGGCGGGTGATCGAGGGCATCGGCGGCGAGAACGGCTGGTACTCCTTCCCGCTCGCCTGGGCGGTGCGCGGCTGGATCGACCGGATCGTCGGCGGGGTCGGGCTGCGGCGCGGGCGGCGGGACGCCCACCGGCTGCGGGTCGGGGACTCGCTGGACTTCTGGCGGGTGGAGGAGATCGTGCCGGGCGAACTGCTGCGGCTGCGGGCGGAGATGCGGCTGCCGGGCGCGGCCTGGCTGGAACTGTCGGCCGGCACCGACGACCAGGGGCGCACGCTCTACCGCCAGCGCGCCCTGTACCACCCGCAGGGGCTGCTCGGCCATGCGTACTGGTGGGGGGTTTCGCCCTTCCACGCGGTGGTGTTCGGCGGGATGGCCCGCAACATCGCCGAGGCCGCCAGGACCGCCGCCAGGGCGCGGAAGGAGGGCCGGGAACCGGTGGCCGGCAGTGGTACAGACAACTGACGTCCCGGCCGCTATGGTGTGCCTCCCCATAAGCGCAGCTCGCCGGGAGGTGCACAGGATGGCACGCCGACTCCGTACCGTAGGACTGGAGTTCACCGACTCGGCGCCGATACGTCTGGTGTTCGCCGCCGAGGTGTCCGCGCCCCCGGACGTGGTCTACCGGGCGCTCGCCGAGGACGTCGCCTCCTGGCCCTCCTGGTTCACCGCCGTCACCCGGGCCACGCCCACCGACGGGGGCGCGGGCCGGGAGGTGCGGCTGCGGGGCGGGGTCCGCTTCCGCGAGACGATCGTGGCCGCCGAGCCGGGCGAGCGGTACGCCTACCGGGTCGACGAGACCAACGCCCCGGGCCTGCGGGCCCTGGTGGAGGAGTGGCGGCTCACCGCGGACGGCACCGGGACCCGGGTGCAGTGGACCTTCGCCGCCGACGGGACGGGCCCGTTCCGCTCGGTGCTGGGGGTCGGGCGGCTAGGGATGGGCCGGTCCTTCCGGGACGCGGTGCGGCGACTCGACGGGCGGCTGACCGCACCGGCGGCCTGAACCTCCCCGGACCTCAGCCGGTCAGGGTCCCGGTGGCGAGGAAGTTGTCGATCGCCGCGGTGTACGGGGCGATGTCCAGGCCCTGCTCCTCCAGCCAGGAGTCGGAGTAGTACTTGTCCAGGTAGCGGTCGCCCGGGTCGCACAGCAGCGTGACGACGCTGCCGGTCTCCCCCTGCTCCACCATCTCGGCGATCAGCTTGAAGGCACTCCACAGGCCGGTGCCCGTGGAGCCGCCCGCCTTGCGTCCGATGGCCCGCTCCAGCGCCCGTACGGCGGCGACGCTCGCCGCGTCGGGCACCTTCATCATCCGGTCGATGGCGCCGGGCACGAAGCTGGGCTCCATACGGGGGCGGCCGATGCCCTCGATCCGGGAGCCGCAGTCGCTGCTCGCGTACGGGTCGTTGCGCGTCCAGCCGTCGAAGAAACAGGAGTTCTCCGGGTCGGGCACACAGACCCGGGTGTCGTGCTGGAGGTAGTGCACGTAGCGGGCGATGGTGGCGGAGGTGCCGCCGGTCCCGGCGGTGGCGACGATCCAGGTGGGTTCGGGGTAGCGCTCCAGCTTGAGCTGCTGGTAGATCGACTCGGCGATGTTGTTGTTGCCGCGCCAGTCGGTGGCCCGCTCGGCATAGGTGAACTGGTCCATGTAGTGGCCGCCGGTCGCGGCGGCGAGGGACGCGGACTCCTCGTACATCTTGCGGGAGTCGTCGACGAAGTGGCACTGCCCGCCGTGGAATTCGATGAGCCGGCACTTCTCCGGGCTGGTGGTGCGGGGCATCACGGCGATGAACGGCACGCCGATCAGCTTGGCGAAGTACGCCTCCGAGACGGCGGTCGATCCGCTGGACGCCTCGATGACCGGCTTGCCCGGGCGGATCCAGCCGTTGCAGAGCCCGTAGAGGAAGAGCGAGCGGGCGAGCCGGTGCTTGAGGCTGCCGGTGGGGTGGGTCGACTCGTCCTTGAGGTAGAGGTCGATGCCCCACTCCTCGGGCAGCGGGAAGCGCAGCAGATGGGTGTCGGCCGAACGGTTGGCGTCGGCCTGGACCTTGCGTACGGCTTCCTTCAGCCAGGCCCGGTACTCCGGGTCGCTGCGGTCGATGTCCACCGTCCCCATGGCCGCCCCGGTGGCCCCACGGTCACGTCCCAGCTCATCGGTGTCCATCGCCGTGCTCCTTGTTCGTCCGCTGTCCGCACTGTTCTTCCGCCGGTGCTCCTGCCTCCACGATATGCCCCCGACCTGCACAAACGTTGACTTTGATGGTCCATAGCCCTGCCTTTGAGCAGGGTCGGCGGGGGCAGTTGGGGCGGGCGGTGCGAGCAGCGCGGGGCGGGCTTCCGCGCCCTCTGGCGGTCGGGGGCGCGGCCGGGCACACTGCAACAGGAGAAGTGGTGACGAAGGGGGGCGAAGCCGCGATGGCGGACGCCGAGTTCAGTGCGTCGGGGGTCAGGATCGAGAGGTTCACCCGGTCGCTGACCAGGGCCGGTCAGGTGGTCGTCAAGGACGGCCGGCTGTCCCTGCTGATGAGCAACGGGCGGGAGATCGACAGCGCCCCGGTGACCACGGTGAGTGCGGGCAAACGGTGGTTCTTCGCGGCGGATTCGGCCATCGCCCGGGTGAACGGCGTGCGCTACCGGTTGACGATGGGACAGCGCAGCCGCAGACGCGACGGGGCGGCTCCGCTGCGCCGCTTCCTGGAGGCGCTGCGGAGCGCGGGAGGCCGTCGGGGCTGAGCCCCGGGGCCGCTCCCCCGGGCACCGCGTGCGGCTCCGCGAGTTGCGGAGCCGCACGGGCTGGGCCACGCTGGACCCACGTCACTGAAGGTGCATCATCGGTGACAGAGCGATCCGCTCGTACGGAATGCTGCGGGACCGGATCGTGCGACATGAGCAGACACGACAAGAGCAGAGCGGATTCGGCAGTCAGTCGTCCGCCGGCTCCGTTCGTCCGTCTTCTTCTTCCGGACCTATTTCGGGGAGTCGCAGCCGTGATCAGCGAGCCAAGCAGGCACTGCACGGTGGAGCTCCAAGCCCTGCCGTCGCGGATCGGTCAGGTCCGCAGAATCATCTCGGCGCAACTGCGCTACTGGCATCTCGATCCTCTGATCGACCAGGCAGCCCTGGGCGTCACCGAACTCCTGACCAATGTCCACCGGCACGCACAGCCGGACAAGTCATGCACCGTCGACATCGAGTTGCTGCTCGACCGGTTGACGGTCTCCGTCCACGACCATGACCCCCGTGTCCCCACGGTGAACGAGGCGGATTCCTTCGCCACCTCGGGCCGGGGTCTGGCCCTGATCGCCGCGGTCAGCGAGAGCTGGGGCGTACGGCCGAGCGGCGCGGCCGGAAAGGCCGTCTGGTTCACCTTGCCGGCGACCTGCGACACCTCGACCCTGCCACCGCTCGCGGTCTACGGGTCGACGACGGACGGGCCGTTCGGGTCCGTCCCCATCAGCCCCGAGGCCGTCGCGGCGGCCCCTGCCCGGTCGGCCGTGGTCGGCTGACGGGAACGGCCTGGGTGCGGCGGTGCGGCGAGTGTGATGCCGCGCCGGCGTGCCCGGTTCAGGCGAGGGCGGCGAGCGGGTCGTCGAGGACCGGCTGCCAGGCCAGTTCGGCGGCGCCGACGAGGCTGTTGTGGGTCAGCGTGCAGGGCAGGATCGGCACGCTGCCGCTGCGGCCCCAGAGGCTGCGGTCGGCGACGACGGCCCGCAGCCGCTCCGGGTCGGCCTCCAGCAGGTCGCGGTGGAGCCCGCCGAGGATGATCCGGTCCGGGTTGAGGATGTTGACGAGCCCGGCGAGGCCCAGCCCCAGGCGGTCGATGAGCGCCTCGGCCGCGTTGCGTACGTCGGCGTCCCCGTACTCCGTACGCAGCAGGTCCCCGGCCTGCTTGAGGAGCGACTCCTCCGGGCCCGGGTCGCGGCGCGCGGTGGTGAGGAAGGCGAGCGGGTCGGTCTCCACGTCCAGGCAGCCGCGTCCGCCGCAGTGGCAGGGGCGCCCCTCGGGGTTCACGGTGAGGTGACCGACCTCCAGCGCGAGCCCCGAACTCCCGCTGTGCAGGCGGCCGTCGAGGACCAGGGCCCCGCCGACGCCCCGGTGGCCGGTGGCGACGCAGAGGAGGTGCTGGGCGCCGCGTCCTGCGCCATGCCGGTGCTCGGCCAGCGCGGTGAGGTTGACGTCGTTGCCGGTGAAGGCGGGGCCGGTGATGCCCGCCTCCCGTACGCAGGCGGCGAAGATGTCCCGGACCGGCGAGCCCGCGGGCCAGGCGAGGTGCAGCGGGTTGAGGGCGGTGCCCTCGGGTTCGGCGACCGCCGAGGGGACGGCGAGCCCGGCACCGACGCAGCGCAGCCCGCTCTCGCGGAGCAGCTCCGCCCCGGCGGCCACGACCTCGCCGAGCACCTGGGCGGGGTCGGCCATCACGGCGACGCAGCCGGGCGCCGTTGCGACGATCCGGCCGCCGAGCCCGACGAGGGCGGCCCGGAAGCCGTCGGCGTGGACCTGGGCGGCGAGGACGACCGGGCCGGTCTCCAGGACGGAGAGCCGGTGCGAGGGACGGCCCTGCGAACCGGCCGCGGAACCGGGGCTGGAGTCGACCCGGATCAGCCCGAGCGCCTCCAGCTCGGCGGCGACCGCCCCGGCGGTGGCCCGGGTGACGCCGAGCTCGGAGGTGAGGACGGCGCGCGTGGGAGCGCGCCCGGTGTGGACCAGCTCCAGTGCGGGCCCGAGCGCGCTGCGGCCCCTCTCCAACTTCGTCCGGGTGGTGGTCGCCTTGCCGTTCATGAGGGCGAGTCTCCCATGATCCGGGGGCGTCCCGGACGCGGAGGGAGCGGGCGGGGACGGGTGGCGCCGGACGGCATGGGGGCCCTCAGGGACGGGCCGCACCCGTGCCTGTCAGCCGTCTTGCGCCCGCGCTCCGCCCACCCCTATGCTGATTTTGTGCCGCAACTAAACAAACTGCGGACGGCCCTACCGGGGGGACCTGGCGGAGACACCGCCCCACCCGCGTCGGCCCGCCTCCGTACCGCGCTGACCGTGTTCTTCGCCCTCGACGGTTTCCTCTTCGCCGGCTGGGTGGTCCGTATCCCGGCCATCAAGCAGCAGACCGGCGCCTCCGCCTCCACCCTCGGCCTCGCCCTGCTCGGCGTCTCCGCGGGCGCCGTGATCACCATGATGCTCACCGGCCGCCTCTGCCGCCGCTACGGCAGCCACGCCGTGACCGTGGCCTGCGGGGTGCTGCTCCCGCTGAGCATCGCCCTGCCCGCGCAGACCCATTCGGCGCTCTCGCTCGGCCTCGTCCTGCTCGTCTTCGGAGCGGCGTACGGCGGCATGAACGTGGCGATGAACAGCGCGGCCGTCGACCTGGTCGCCCAGCTCCGCCGACCGGTGATGCCGAGCTTCCACGCCGCGTTCAGCCTCGGCGGCATGGTCGGCGCCGGACTCGGCGGGCTGGTCGCGGGCGGCCTTTCCGCCTCGACGCACCTGTTCCTGCTGGCCGGTATCGGCCTGCTCGTCACCGCGTTCGCGGGACCCGCGCTGCTGCGCAACCGCCCGGCCCGTACGGCGCCCGAGCCGCGCACGACTCAGCGGCAGCCCCAGCGGAAACTCGACCCGCGGGCCCGCCGGATCGTCGTGCTCTTCGGTGTGATCGCCCTGTGCACGGCGTACGGGGAAGGCGCGCTGGCCGACTGGGGCGCGCTCCACCTGGAACAGGACCTGGACGCCCACCCCGGCCTCGCCGCCGCCGGATACGCGCTGTTCGCCCTGACGATGACCATCGGCAGGCTCACCGGGACGATGCTCCTGGAACGGCTCGGCCAGACCCGCACCCTGGTCCTCGGCGGTGCGGTCGCCGCGGCCGGGATGCTGCTGGGCTCGCTGGCCCCGACCGTCTGGCTCGCACTGGCCGGATTCGCGGTCACCGGCCTGGGGCTGGCCAACATCTTCCCGGTCGCCGTGGGCCGGGCCGGTGAACTGGCCGGACCGAGCGGGGTGGCCGCCGCCTCGACGCTCGGCTACGGGGGCATGCTGCTGGGCCCGCCCGCGATCGGCTTCCTGGCCGACTGGTTCTCGCTGCCGGTGGCGCTGACGACGGTGGCCCTGCTGGCCGCGGGGGCGGCCGTACTCGGGTACGGGGCCCGCAACGCGACGCACGCCTGAACGGCGGCCCGCTGCCCACCCCCTGGCACAATCCGGCCATGGAGATCACCGAGCACATCGCGTCCCTGTCCGAGGAAGGGCGGCTCCTCGCGGCGGCCGCCGAACAGGCGGGCCCCGGGGCGTCGGTCCCGACCTGTCCCGGCTGGCAGATACGCCACCTGCTGCGCCACACCGGCATGGTGCACCGCTGGGCGGCCGACTTCATCACCGAGGGCCACACCACGCCCCGGCCGGACGGCGGTGAACCGGACCTCGACGGCGCCGAACTCCTCGACTGGTTCCGGGCGGGCCACCGCCACCTGGTCCGGTCGCTGGAGGCCGCCCCCGCCGACCTGGAGTGCTGGACCTTCCTGCCCGCCCCCTCACCCCTGGCGTTCTGGTCCCGCCGCCAGCTGAACGAGACGACCGTGCACCGGGTGGACGCGGAGTCCGCGCTCGGCGGGCCGCTGACGACGGTGGACGCGGACCGGGCGGCCGACGGCATCGACGAACTCCTCAGCGGCTTCCACGCCCGGCCCAAGAGCCGGGTCCGCTCCTCCACCCCGCGCACGCTGCGGGTGCGGGCCGTGGACACGGACGCGGTGTGGACCGTACGGATCTCGGAGGAACCGCCGCAGGCCGTACGTACGTCAGTCGGCGCCGAGGCCGAGGACGGCGGACCGGGCCCGGACGGCGGCGGCGGCCGCGCGGACTGCGAGCTGAGCGGGACGGCGGAGGGCCTCTACCTCACCCTCTGGAACCGCCTGCCGCTCACCGCCGTCACGTTGCGCGGCGACCGCTCGGTGGCCAGGCTCTGGACGGACAACTCAGCGGTCACCTGGTGAACTTGGGCGGGGCCGGGGGGGGGTGGGTCGGGCAGCCGGTGGGAGCCATGCACGGGGCCCGGGGCCTGGGGGCCGGTGCATGCCCGGCGGCCGGTGCGGGCCAGCCAGCAGCGAGTGCGGGCCGGACGCCGATGCGAGCCGGACGCGGGGCATGACGGTGCGGGCCGGACACGGGGCATGAGCCATGGGGCCCGGTGCCCCGGTGCGGGCCAGGCACGGGGCATGAGCCATGGGGCCCGGTGCCCCGGTGCGGGCCAGGCACGGGGCCGCACGCTTGCCGGGCGCGCGGCCGGACTGTGAGACTGCGGCCATGGGGGAACGGCGGACGCAGGCGGAGCGGGACGCGATGACGGTCGAGATCGGTTACGCGCTGGCCACTTCCGCCGTACTGGCCGGCCTCACCTTCTCGGCGATCTCCGCACCCGCCCTGCTTCTCCTCGACCTCGGCCGCCCGGCACGGACGGTGGTCCTCGGCCTCGCAGCGGCGGCCGCCGTACTGGCCTTCGCCACACGGGTCGCCCATGTGCTGTGGCGCTTTCCGCGGCGGGAGGGCCGCCGCCTGGGCGGCCCGGCCCCGGACAGGCCGACCCGCTCCGGCACCGCCGACTCCGTTACGTAGCACGGCGCATCCGATTCCCGTACGTATGGACGGCGCATCCCGCGACTCAGCCGGTGGCCGGGCCCCCGCGCAGACCGACCGAGCGGGCCAGCTCCCCCGCGGCCTGCCGGAAGAGCTCCTCGCGCGCCTCGACCATCCGGTTGAACTGACCGAAGAGCTCGAACGAGATCAGGCCGAAGAGCTGGGCCCAGGCGGCGACGAGGGCCGGCGCGACGGCGGGCGGGAGGTCCGGTGCGATGTCGGCGGTGAGCCGATCGGCCTCGGCGCGCAGCTCCCGCGCGAGCGGCGGCAGGGCCAGCCCGCCGTCCTGGAACGCGTCGCGGATGAGGCCGATGAGGACCATGCCGACCCGGGAGGCGGGGCCCACCGTGTCCATGGGGGCGCTGTAGCCGGGGACGGGTGAGCCGTAGATCAGGGCGTACTCGTGGGGGTGGGCCAGCGCCCATTCCCGTACGGCACCGGCCACGGCGACCCAGCGGTCGGCGTACGGGGCGGGGCGGGGACGGGCCCGGTCGGCGGTGGCGCGGGCGGTCTCCGCGGCCTCGCCGATGGCGTCGTACGCGTCGACGATCAGCGCGGTGAGGAGGTCGTCGCGACTGGGGAAGTAGCGGTAGAGCGCCGAGGAGGCCATGCCCAGCTCGCGGGCAACGGCGCGGAGGGAGAGCTTGGCCGCGCCCTCCGCCGCCAGCTGTTTTCTGGCCTCGTCCTTGATGGCGGCGGTCACTTCTGCGCGGGCGCGCTCCCTGGCCCCTCGGATGGTGCTCATGGTGATCAGTCTGCCACGCGTTCAGAGCACCGAACCACAACGAGAGCAGTGCTCTTGCTTTTGAGCACCGATTCCGTGCACACTGATCTCAAGCGAGAGCACTGCTCACAAAATCAGAGCGCCGCTCTCCACCACCGGGATCATCTCGATCAGTCCACTGGTCCTCGATCAGTCCACTGGTCCACGCCTCTGGGGATCGCCATGTCGCAGCCGCAGCCGTACTACCTCCGGGCCGGTGCCACCGCCACCCGCCTCAACAACGTCATCGGCCGTCTCGCCCGGCACGGCCTCAGCCTCATGGGCTCCGCCGAGATGTCGGTACGAGGACGGACGAGCGGCCGGATGCAGCGCATCCCCGTCAACCCGCACTCCTACGAGGGCGCCCAGTACCTCGTCTCGGCCCGGGGCCACTCCCAGTGGGTGCGGAACATGCGCGTCGCGGGCGGCGGTGAGCTGCGCGTGGGGCGCAGAACCCGGGTATTCACCGCCGTGGAGATCGCCGACGACGCGGAGAAGGCGGAGATCCTCCGCGCCTATCTGAAGCGGTGGGGCTGGGAGGTCAACCAGTATTTCCAGGGCGTCACCGCGAAGTCCACGGACGCCGAACTCCTGGCGGCCTGCCCGGACCACCCGGTCTTCCGCCTCACGTTCGAGAGCTGACCGCGCCGAGCAGCTCCGCCACCAGGTCCACCACGAGCGCGGGCCGGGACACGAACGGTGAATGCCCCGTCGGCCACTCGCGTACACCGGTGCAGCGGGCGGCCAGCGCCCGTTGCGGGGCGGGGTCGATCGCCCGGTCCCCGGCGCGGACGACATACGTCGAGGGGGTCAGCTTCCAGCTGTGGTGCACCGGGACGCCCCGTCCGCACCCCGGGGCCTGCGGCCGCAGCAGGCCGACCGCACGGGCGGCGAGGGGCCCGGGGCAGTCGTCGTAGAGGACATCGGCCGCCCGGCCGGGATCCAGATGTGTCGTGCCGTCAGGCCCCTCCCCCGGCACGACCGCGTCACGCAGCTGCGCGGAGGCCCCGCCGAGAGCGGCCGCGCTCTCGCCCACGTCCGGTACGAAGGCCGACAGATAGACCAGGTGGCACGCTCCGCGCACCCCGGTGATCACCGACCCGCCGTAGGAGTGGCCGAGCAACAGCGGCTGCCGGTCCAGCGCATCGACGGCGGCCTGGACCGCTGCCGTATCAGCCGCCAGGGACCCTCGGTGGAGCTCGGGAACGACCACCTTGATCCCCCGCGCCCGCAGGCCGTCGGCGACCGCGGCGAAGTGTCCGGGGCGGTGGTAGAGCCCATGGACGAGGACCGCCCCGCCGCGCACCGGCCCCTTCAGCGGTCCATCGCGCTCAGCGCCCGCTGGGCCAGCGGGTGGGTACGGACCAGCTCGGCGAGCGACGTCGTGCCCCGGGTGATCCCGGCGAACGCCTTCCAGGCCGGGCGGAAGCCGGTCAGCACGGCGTGCAGCACCCCCGGGCGGCGCTCGAACAGCTTGAGCATGCGGCGGCCCACGCCCATCTCCACGCCGAGACCGGCCTTGATGGCGAAGGCGTAGTTGAGGGCTTGGCGGCGGGCGTCCACCGCATCGTGCGCCTCGGCGATCCTGACGGCCCATTCGCCCGCGAGCCGCCCGGAGCGCAGCGCGAAGGAGATGCCCTCGCGGGTCCACGGCTCCAGGAGCCCCGCCGCGTCGCCGCAGACCACGACCCGGCCACGGGAGAGCGGGGAGTCGTCGCTGCGGCAGCGGGTCAGATGGCCCGAGGAGATGGACGGCTCGAACCCGGCGAGGCCGAGGCGGGCGATGAAGTCCTCCAGATACCGCTTGGTGCCGGCGCCGTCGCCGCGCGCCGAGATGACCCCGACGGTCAGGGTGTCGCCCTTGGGGAAGACCCAGCCGTAACTGCCGGGCATCGGGCCCCAGTCGATGAGGACCCGGCCCGCCCAGTCCTCCGCCACCGTCGCCGGAACGGGGATCTCCGCCTCCAGGCCGAGGTCCACCTGGTCGAGTTTGACCCCGACGTGTGCTCCTATCCGGCCCGCGCTGCCGTCCGCGCCGACGACCGCCCGCGCCAGCACGGTCTCACCGCCGGCCAGCACGACCGCGACCGTACGCCGGTCGGGCACGGCGGGTCCGTGCTGCTCCACCCGCACCACCGAGGCGCCGGTACGCAGTTCGGCGCCGGCCTTCTGCGCCTCCTCCACCAGCCCGGCGTCGAACTCCGGGCGGTTGATCAGCCCGAAGAGCATGCGCCGGGAGCGGCGGGTGCGGGAGAGCTTCCCGTTGAGCGAAAAGGTGACGGCGTGGATGCGGTCCTTCAGGGGCAGTTCGAACCCCGGTGGCAGGGAATCCCGGGAGAACCCGATGATGCCGCCGCCGCAGGTCTTGTAGCGCGGCAACTCCGCCTTCTCCAGCAGCAGGACCCGTCGGCCCGCCACGGCTGCCGCGTACGCCGCCGATGCGCCGGCCGGTCCGGCGCCGACGACGACGACGTCCCACACCGACGACGACTCTTCGTTTTCCCGCCCGGCGTCTGCGTTCTCGCTGCTCACGATGTGCTTCTGCTCCCGATCCGACCAGTGGCCCCAAGCTGCTCACGGCATCCTACGGCGCGTGGTGACCGAGCCCCTCTGTGGGAGGATCGGCCATGATTTCGTCCTGCCTCGCGGCACCGCATCCACGGTGTCGCGGACGGGCGCGTACACACCGTGCCCTACCCATAACGTCGCACCCACGAGGAGCGTGCCCATGACCGCCCGCCCGATTTCCGAGACCGTCGCCTCGCTGATGCCCCGTGCCCGGGCTGAGCTCGCCGAGCTGGTCGCGTTCCAGTCGGTGGCGGACCCGGCGCAGTTCCCGAAGAGCGAGTGCGAGGCCGCGGCGAACTGGGTCGCGGACGCCCTGCGCGCCGAGGACTTCACGGACGTCGCCCTCCTCGACACCCCCGACGGCACGCAGTCGGTCTACGGTTACCTGCCCGGCCCGGCCGGTGCCCCGACCGTACTGCTCTACGCGCACTACGACGTGCAGCCGCCGCTGGACGAGTCGGCGTGGCTCTCCCCGCCGTTCGAGCTGACCGAGCGCGACGGACGCTGGTACGGCCGGGGCGCGGCGGACTGCAAGGGCGGGTTCATCATGCACCTGCTCGCGCTGCGCGCCCTGAAGGCGAACGGCGGTGTCCCGGTCTCGGTGAAGGTGATCGCCGAGGGCTCCGAGGAGCAGGGCACCGGCGGTCTGGAGCGGTACGCGGAGGCGCACCCGGAGCTGCTGGCGGCGGACACGATCGTCATCGGCGACACCGGGAACTTCCGGGTCGGGCTGCCGACGGTGACGGCGACACTGCGCGGCATGACGATGCTGCGGGTGCAGCTGGACACCCTCGAAGGGAACCTGCACTCGGGGCAGTTCGGCGGCGCCGCCCCCGACGCGCTGGCCGCGATGATCCAGCTGCTGGCCTCGCTGCGCGACGCGGACGGGACGACGACGGTCGACGGTCTGACCGGCGAGGCGGACTGGGACGGACTCCAGTACCCGGAGGCGGAGTTCCGGCAGGACGCCAAGGTGCTGGACGGCGTGGAGCTGATCGGCAAGGGCACGGTCGCGGACCGGATCTGGGCGCGCCCCGCCGTCACCGTCATCGGCATCGACTGCCCGCCGGTGGTCGGCGCCACACCGTCCGTGCAGGCGAGCGCCCGGGCGCAGATCAGCCTGCGGGTGCCCCCGGGCCACGACGCCGCCGAGGCGGCGAAGCTGCTCACCGCCCACCTGGAGTCGCACGCCCCCTGGGGGGCGCGGGTCACGGTGGAGCAGGTGGGCCAGGGCCAGCCGTTCCGCGCCGACATGGACAGCCCGGCGTACACGGCGATGGCGGACGCGATGCGCGACGCCTACCCGGGCCAGGAGATGCAGTCCTCCGGCATGGGCGGCTCCATCCCGCTCTGCAACACCCTGGCGTCGCTCTACCCGGAGGCGGAGATCCTCCTCATCGGCCTGAGCGAGCCGGAGGCGCAGATCCACGCGGTGAACGAGAGCGTGTCGCCGGAGGAGCTGGAGCGGATGTCGGTCACCGAGGCTCTGTTCCTGCGCAACTACGCGGAGTCGAAGAAGGCCTGAACCTCGCGGATGCCCCCTGCCGACCCCGACAGGGGGCACCCGTCCGGGGCGGCTACGCCCTCGGGCTATCTCTCGTGCGACGGCGACAGTGACAGCGCCGACCTGACGTTGATCGACGCGGGTGACATCGAGGCGGCGGAAGCGATCGAGGACGCGGTACGTGGGTTCGGCCTCGACCCCGGCCGGATCGGCCGCATCGTCCTCACCCACGGCCACCGCGACCACTACGGCGCCGCCCAGGAACTGGCGGACCGCCACGGCGCCGAGATCCTCGCCCACCCGCTGGACGCGCCAGTGATCCGGGGCGAGGTCCCCGTACCGGAACCGGACCTCCTCGACTGGGAACGGCCGCTGTACGAGCACGGGCTGACGGTCCCCGATCCGCCGCCCACCCGGGTCGACCGCGAGGTGGCCGACGGTGAGGTGCTGCCGTTCGGCGGTGGCGCCCGGGTGGTGCACGCGCCCGGTCACACGCCGGGGTCCATCGCTCTCCATCTGCCGCGCTAGGGGGTCCTGTTCACCGGGGACTGTGTGGCGGGCGTCGGGGAGGTGATGCGCTGAGTCCGTCGGCCAGGGACACGCATGCGGTCCGCGTGGCGTCCAGGAGCCTGGTGATCAGGAAGTGCGGGGCACCGCCTTCGTCCAGTGCGGCAGCGGCCTCGGCCGGCCGGGCCTCCAGGACGTGGCGCAACGGGTCGACGTCCACGTAAGCGCAGGTCGTCGGAGAACTCCAGCACCGTGGCAGGCACCAGGACATCGGATGGCTGCTCATCAATGCTCATGTCGGGCTTCTCCTCCGGCACCAGCGCCCTTGCCCGTGAATCCGGTAAGTCGCGCCTGGGCGGGCGGGCCGCCCGTCAGCCCACCGGGACGCCCGCTTCCAGGTTGAGCACCGTGGACCGCTCGCGCGCCCGCAGGGCCCAGCGCAGCCGCTCGTAGCGGGTCGGGGGAAGCATCCCCGCCGCCTCCCGCTCCGTGACGAAGCGCCAGCCGCGCAGCTCGGAGCCGGGGAGCAGCAGCCGGCCGGCGTCCTCGGTCCGCAGCAGCCCGCCGTCGAAGAGGAAGCGCAGCCCGCCGTAGCCGGGCGGGGTGGGCGGCTCCCAGTCGACGAGAAGCAGGGTGGGGACCCGGTCGAGTCGGAGCCCGGTCTCCTCGGCGACCTCCCGTATCCCGGCCTGGGCCGGGGCCTCGCCCTCCTCCACGACCCCGCCGGGGAACTCCCAGCCGGGCTTGTACGTCGGGTCGACGAGGAGCACCCGGTCCTGTTCGTCGAAGAGCAGCACCCCGGCCGCGACGGTCGCGGCGGTCGGCCGGGGGCTCTGGACGATCTCGCACGGTCCGGCGGCGCCGGTGCGGACGGCCTCGGCGATCCGCTCGGCGGTCTCGCGCGGGGTGAGGGCGCCGTTGTCGACGACATGGGCGTCCTCGGTGATCCAGCCGAGCGCGTCCTGGTAGGGCCCGATGTGGTCGTACGCCCACCGGTTGACCCGCTCGCTCTGCTCGCGGTCCCCGGGGTACTCCACCCGGCTCGCTATCCGGCTGCGCAGGATCGTTTCCTCAGGTGAGAGCAGCACATGCCGGACCGGGATGCGCCGGGAGGCGAGCCCGCCGAATATCTCGTCCCGGTACTCCTGTCTCAGCAGCGTCATCGGCACCACCAGCACCCCGGGCGCCTCGGCGAGCAGCGCGGCCGCCGTGTCCACCACGAGCCGCCGCCAGATCCTCAGGTCCTGGAAGTCGCCCACCTCTGCCAGCTTCTTCTGGGGCAGCAGCCCGCGCAGTCCGGCCCCGGTGAGTTCCGGGTCGTACAAGGTGCTGTTCGGGATCAGATCGATCAGTTCGCCCGCGACGCTGGTCTTGCCCGCGCCGAACGCACCGTTGATCCAGACGATCACGGTTCCCCCTCTTCCGTAGCCCCCTGTGGCTTGCCCGCAACACCCTGCCGGGGAAACCCCGCCGTGGCGACGGCGTCGCCGGAATGAGAGGGTCCGGGCCGGTTTGGGGGTCCGATGGTACGAAGCCGGGTTCGGGGGCAGCCGTATCCATGACGGACAAGGCTCGTTGAGCAGGTAATCGCCAGGCCTACGGCATGGGCCGGCGGCACAGGACAACTGGGGGTGCGCCGTGCGGCGGACAATTCTCGAACGGTTCCCGGCAGGAGATCCCCGCGGCAGCCGGGCGGCCGAGGAGTTCGCGGCCGCCCGCCGCGGCGAGGGCCTGGCGGCGGAGGTCGTGATGAATCTGGACCAGGACGTCTTCCTGGTGGTCGTACCACAGCAGCCCGCGGACGCGGGGCGCTGACGGGGTGCCAGGCGGGCTGTGGTGGTTGCCCGCCTGGCGGACGGGGCTTCCGGCAGCCTGTGACGGGCGCTCACCCTGACGAACGGGGTGCCCGGCGGGCCGTGCTGGATGCTCGCCGGACGGACTCGGTGTCCGGCAGCCTCCGTGGACCCCGCCTGACGGACGAGGCGCCCGACAGCCTTCGGCGGTGCCCCGCCTGACGAACTCGGCTCGCGACGACCGTGATTGGGTTCTCGACCTGGGGAACTCGGCGCCTGGTGACCCTCGGTGGGTGCCCCGCCTGACGAACGGGGCGCCCACCGAAGGCAGTCGCGCCCGCGCTAACGCAGCGCGATCGCCGCGGCCGCCGCGCCGACCAGCCCCGCGTCCGTGCCCATCACGGCGGGCGCGACCGTGAGGCCCCGGACGAACGAGAGCGTCGCGTAGTCGCCCAGGCTGCGGCGCAGCGGCGCGAAGAGCACGTCTCCCGCGCCCGCCACTCCCCCGCCGATCACCGCGATGTCGATCTCGACCAGGGTGGCGGTGGCGGCGATGCCGGCCGCGAGCGCCTGGGCCGCCCGCTCGTACGAGGCGATGGCGACCTGGTCCCCGGCGCGCGCGGCGGCGGCCACGGCGGCGGCCGTGGTGTCGCCGTCCGGGCCGGGGAGCCAGCCGCCCTCCAAGGCCCGGCGGGCGATGTTCGGGCCGCTGGCGATCCGCTCCACACAGCCGCGCGCACCGCACGGGCACGGGTCGCCGTCCAGGTCGACGCTGATGTGGCCGATGTGACCGGCGTTGCCGGAGGGGCCCGGGTGCAGCGTGCCGCCGAGGACCAGGCCACCGCCGACGCCCGTCGAGACGACGAGGCAGAGCGCGTTGTCGTAGCCGCGCGCCGCCCCGAGCCAGTGCTCGGCCGCGGTCATCGCGACCCCGTCGCCGACCAGGGCCACGGGCAGCCCGCCGATCGTCTTCTGCACCCGCTCCACCAGCGGGAAGTCGCGCCAGCCGGGTACGTTGACCGGGCTGACCGTGCCCGCACCCGCGTCGACCGGGCCCGCGCTGCCGATCCCCGCGGAGCCCGCACGGTCCCACAGCGGTGAGGCCGTCAGCTCGCCGAGCACCTCGTCCACGGCACCCATCACCGCCTCGGCACCCTCCCGGGCGGGCGTCGGCCGCTGCGCCCGTACGAGGAGGTTTCCGTCCCCGTCGACCAGGCCGCCGGCGATCTTGGTGCCGCCGATGTCGAGTGCGGCGACGAGGTCGGTATGCATCGGTGTGGCTTCTCCGGATGAGTGAAGGGCGGGACCTGCGGGTTCAGTCAATAGTCTGCACAGTCTCCCTGGGGTTGACAACGTTGTCCAGGGCCTATGCTCGAAGCCACAGCCTCCGTTCGTCTCCGCAGCAGGCTCCGCGGGCCGTCCGGAGGTGCCCGTTTGCCGCCCGAACGCCGCCCGAATCCCCTACCGTCACCCCGACCCGCCCCCTCGAAATCCGACGTCTCGCCCGTATCCGACGACAGGACAGCGCACTGTGGACCGGACCACCCGCCATTCCGAGACCCGTTACGGCAACCGGCCGACCATGAAGGACGTGGCCGCCCGTGCCGGAGTGGGCCTCAAGACGGTCTCCCGGGTGGTGAACAGCGAGCCCGGCGTCACGCCCGACACCGAGCGCCGCGTGCAGGAGGCGATCGACGCCCTGGGCTTCCGCCGCAACGACAGCGCCCGGGTGCTGCGCAAGGGGCGTACGGCCTCGATCGGCCTGGTCCTGGAGGATCTGGCGGACCCCTTCTACGGCCCGCTGAGCCGCGCCGTGGAGGAGGTGGCCCGCGCGCACGGGGCCCTGCTCATCAACGGCTCCAGCGCCGAGGACCCCGAGCGCGAGCAGGAGCTGGTCCTCGCCCTGTGCGCCCGCCGGGTGGACGGTCTGATCGTGATCCCGGCGGGCGACGACCACCGCTATCTGGAGCCGGAGATCAAGGCGGGCATCGCCACGGTCTTCGTGGACCGCCCGGCGGGCCGGGTCGACGCGGACATGGTGCTCTCCGACAGCTTCGGCGGCTCCCGGGAGGGCGTGGCCCACCTGATCGCGCACGGCCACCGCAGGATCGGGTTCATCGGCGACCAGCCCCGCATCCACACCGCCACCGAGCGCCTGCGCGGCTACCACGCGGCCATGACGGACGCGGGGATCACCGTCGAGGACTCCTGGGTCTCGCTCGGCACCACCGACCCCGGCCGGGTCCGGGCGGCCGCCGAGGCGATGCTCGGCGGGCCCGAGCCGGTCACCGCGCTCTTCGCGGGGAACAACCGGGTGACGGTGACGGCGGTCCGGGTGATCGCGGAGCAGGAGCGGCCGGTGGCGCTGGTCGGGTTCGACGACATCGAGTTGGCCGACCTGCTCGGGATCACCGTCATCTCGCAAGACGCGGCGGCCGTCGGCAGGACCGCGGCCGAGCACCTGTTCCGCCGCCTCGACGGCGCCGACCACGCCCCCGCCCGGGTGGAGCTGCCGACCACCCTCATCCCGCGCGGCTCGGGCGAACTGCCGCCCGCCTGAGCACCGCCCGGTCCCGGTCGGCCCCGCGCACGGAACTCCCGAGCCCCGCCAGGTGAGCCCTGTCGGACCACGTACGGAACGCCTGAGTCCGGTCGAGGCCGTCAGGCCCCCGCGCGGAACCCTCCAGTCCCCGCACGAAAGCCTCAGGCCTCCGCGCGGAACTCCCGCCTCAGCAGCGCCAGGAGCCGTGCCGGCGCGTCCTCGGGGGTCGCATGGCCCGCCCCCTCCAGCCAGTGCAGCTCGGAGTGCGGGATCAGCGCGTGCAGCTGCTCGGCGAAGGGCGGCGGCAGGAAGCCGTCCTCGCGCCCCCAGATGATCCGGGTCGGCACCGGTACGGACGCCAGCAGATGCTGGAACTCGTCGGTGGCGGCCTGCTCCAGCTGCCCGTACTGGCGGTAGTACGCCGCCCTGCCCTCTTCACCGCGCCACGGGTCGAGGTGGGCGGCGAGGACGTCCGGCCGGTAGCCGGAGTGGCTCGCGAAGCGCAAGTGGCTCTCGGCCAGCGCCTCGTGGGCGTAGACAGGCAGCTGCTCGAAGACGGGCGTGTTCTCGCGTACGAGCCGGAACAGGCCGGTCCCCCAGTCGCCGCAGGCCACCGAGTCGACCAGGGTGAGGTCGGCGTACCGCGCACCCTCCAGCAGCAGCGCCCGCAGCGCCACCGCCCCGCCGATGTCGTGGGCGATCACCCTCGGGCTCTCCAGCCCCCAGTGGTCCAGGAGCCCGGTGAACACCTTTGTGTGCGCGGGCAGACGGAGATCCTGCCCCTCGCGCTGCTCCGACTGCCCGAAGCCGAGCAGGTCGAAGACGTAGACCTGGTGGTCCTGGGCGAGCGCCGGTGCGATCTCGCGCCAGATGCGCGAGGAGAACGGGGTGCCGTGGAGCAGGACGACCGGGTCGCCCTCCCCCAGCACGTCCCAGCGGACCGTCCCGTCCGGGGTCTCGAATGTCCTGGTCAGCTGTCCGTTCATGACACGCCTCCTGTTGTCGGGTGCAGAACCTGCCGGACTCTCGACGTTACTAGAGCAAGCCGATTGCCGGTAACGTTGGTAAAGTGGGGATCATGCGACGGAACCCGGCACCCGCGGAACTCGAACCGGTCGAGGCGTTCTGCAACACGGCAACCCTTCTCCACGGCGGGGACGAGTTCGCCCGGCCGGAGACGGCGGGCGCGTGGCTGCGGGCGCGCGGCTATCCGCAGGCGGTCGCCCCGCCCGAACGGGCGGCGCTCATGAAGGCCCGGGATACCGTACGGGCGTTCCTGGTGGAGCGGACCTCCCCCGAGGCCCTCGACGCCCTCAACCGGCTGATCCGCTCCGTGGCGGGTGCCCCGGCCGTACGCCCGGACGGCACGCTCGCGCTGCGCCCGGCGGGCGACGAGCCGGTGGCGGAGATCGTACGAACGGTGCTCGAAGCCCTGCTGCGGGACGGCCTGACCGGGCGTCACGCGACGCGGCTCAAGGCCTGCGCGGCGCCGGAGTGCCGCTGGGTCTTCTACGACCGGGCACCGTCGTCGAACGGCCAGTGGTGCGACATGAACGTGTGCGGCGCCCGGCACAAGATGCGGGCCTACCGCGCCCGTACGGGTGCCGCCGCCCGCCGGGACGGCTGAGGCCGTGGCCGCTCAACCCCGCGTCGGGGCCGTTGGGGTGGCCACCGGGCCTCTCGGGGGGCGTGGTGCCGCCGGACCGGCGGGGACGGTTCCTGACGTCGACCACTGACGCCCCCGGGCCCGTACGGCACGCTCCGGCCCGCCCGGACGACGGGCCGTCGCCTCCGTGGCATCCCCCGTTCCCGCCGACGGCGGACCGCGGCGGACCGTTCCGGTGACCGGGCTCAACTCCCCGTACGGGCCGTCCGTCGACCCTGCGGGGACGCTGTACGTCGCGGACTTCGACAACGACCGGGTGGTGGCGCTGCCGGTACGCGGCGGCGGTCAGCGGACGCTGCCCGTCGCGGGCCTGCACACCCCGGCCGGGCTTGCCGCCCTGCCGCCGCCGGGGCGCGACGGCTGCTGACGGGCCTACGGAGCCGTGACGGTCAGGTCGCCCCGACGCGGCGAGGCGAACGCGTCCAGGTCGGCGCGGGTCAGGCCGGTCAGCCGGGCGACCTCGGCGGTGTCCAGCGCGCCGCAGTCGATGCCGCGCAGCAGATAGCCGCTGAGGGCCTTGGCGGTGGCGGGCTCGTCCATGACGTCACCGCCGGCCTTGGCGACGTACGCGGCGAGCCGGGCGGCGGCGGGCTCCAGGCCCTCGCGGTAGAAGGCGTAGACGGCCGCGTAACGCGTCGGCAGGTGGCCGGGGTGCATGTCCCAGCCCTGGTAGTACGCGCGGGCCAGGGCGCGGCGGGTGAGGCCGTAGTGGAGCCGCCAGGCCTCGTGGACCTGCGCGGTCGGGCCGACGGGAAGGACGTTGGTGGAGCCGTCGGAGACGCGTACGCCGGTGCCCGCGGCGGCGACCTGCATGACAGCCTTGGCGTGGTCGGCGGCCGGGTGGTCGCTGGCCTGGTAGGCGGCGCTGACGCCGACGCAGGCGCTGTAGTCGAAGGTGCCGTAGTGCAGGCCCGTCGCCCGGCCCCGGGCCGCGTCGATCATGCGGGCGACGGCGGCGGTCCCGTCGGCGGCGAGAATGGACTGGCTGGTCTCGATCTGGATCTCGAAGCCGATGCGGCCCTCGTCGAGGCCGTGGGCCTTCTCGAAGGCTTCGAGGAGCTGGACGAAGGCGGTGACCTGCTCGGGGTACGTCACCTTCGGCAGGGTCAGCACGAGCCCCTCGGGCAGCCCGCCCGCCGCCATCAGGCCGGTGAGGAAGACGTCGGTGGTGCGGATCCCCCGGTCACGTACGCCGGCCTCCATGCACTTCATCCGGATGCCCATGTACGGGGCCGCCGTGCCGTTCGCGTACGCCTCGGAGACCAGGCGCGCGGCGCGGGCGGCGGCCTCGTCCTCCTCGGCGTCCGGGCGGGGGCCGTAGCCGTCCTCGAAGTCGATGCGCAGGTCCTCGACGGGCTCACGGCCCAGCTTCGCGCGTACGCGGTCGTGGACCGGCCCGGCCAGCTCCTCGGGGATGCCGAGGACGGCGGCGAACGACGCGGCGTCGGGGGCGTGTTCGTCGAGGGCGGCCAGCGCCTGGTCGCCCCAGGAGCGGAGGGTGCCGGGCTCGAAGACGTCACCGGGTACATAGACGGTGTGCACGGGCTGGCGGGTGCCGGGGTCGCCCGGGTAGCGGCGCGCGAGCTCCGCGTCGACCGCCGTGAGGGAGGCGCTGATCTCCTCGCTGACCGTACCGGCGAGGCTCGTTGCCACCTTCTCCTGCTGACCCATGACCGTACCCTCCACGCTCTCGCCGTTTCCGCTTCCCGGAATCAACAATCCGTATAGTGAAGTTATAAGGCCACTCGACCTGCGTCAATGGTCGCCCGGAACGGCGCTGGGCCGCGCGGTGGGGTGCACCGTGCGGCCCAGGGCGGGTGTTGCTGGGTGTTGTTCAGCCCTTGCGGGTGTTGATCTCTTCGGTGAGCTGGGGGACGACGGTGAAGAGGTCGCCGACGACGCCGTAGTCGACGAGGTCGAAGATCGGGGCCTCGGCGTCCTTGTTGATCGCGACGATGGTCTTGGAGGTCTGCATCCCGGCCCGGTGCTGGATCGCCCCGGAGATACCGGAGGCGATGTAGAGCTGGGGGGAGACGGACTTGCCGGTCTGGCCGACCTGGGATGTGTGCGGGTACCAGCCCGCGTCCACCGCAGCACGCGAGGCACCCACCGCAGCACCCAGGGAGTCGGCCAGCGCCTCGATGAGGGGGAAGTTCTCCGCCCCGTTGACCCCACGGCCACCCGAGACCACGATCGCGGCCTCGGTCAGCTCCGGACGCCCCGTCGACTCACGCGGGGTCCGCGCGGTCACCTTCGTACCCGTGGCACCCGCACTGAACGACACCGACAGCGCCTCGACCGCACCCGCGGCCGCAACGGGCTCGACGGGGGCGGAGTTGGGCTTGACGGTGATGACGGGGACGCCCTTGGAGACACGGGACTTGGTGGTGTACGAGGCGGCGAACGCGGCCTGCGTGGCGACCGGGCCCTGGTCGCCGGCCTCCAGGTCGGTGGCGTCGGTGATGATGCCCGACCCGATGCGCAGCGCGAGGCGGGCGGCGATCTCCTTGCCCTCGGCCGAGGACACCACCAGCACCGCCACCGGGGACACCGCGTCGAACGCCGCCTGCAAAGCGTCCACCTTCGGCACCACGAGGTAGTCGGCGAACTCCGGGGCGTCGGCGGTCAGGACCTTCACCGCACCGTGCTCACCCAGCACGGACGCGGCGGCCTCCGCACCAGCCCCCAGGGCGAGGGCGACCGGGTCACCGATACGGCGGGCCAGCGTCAGCAGCTCCAGGGTGGGCTTGCGGACCGCACCGTCCACGTGATCGACCAGAACAAGAACTTCAGCCATGACAACGCACTCCAGACGAGAAGAGGAAGAGAAGAGAAGGGGTGGGCCGAGCGTGCGGGCCTAGATGAACTTCTGGCCCGCGAGGAACTCGGCGAGCTGCTTGCCGCCCTCGCCCTCGTCCTTCACGATCGTGCCCGCCGTACGCGCCGGCCGCTCGGTCGCCGAGTCCACGGCCGTCCACGCACCCGCCAGGCCGACCTCGTCCGCCTCCAGACCCAGATCATCCAGATCCAGCGACTGAACCGGCTTCTTCTTCGCCGCCATGATCCCCTTGAACGAGGGGTAACGCGCCTCACCGGACTGGTCGGTCACCGACACCACCGCCGGCAGCGACGCCTCAAGCCGCTCCGAGGCCGTGTCACCGTCACGGCGCCCGGTCACCACACCGCCGTTCACCGCGACCTCGGACAGGAGGGTGACCTGGGGGACGCCCAGACGCTCGGCCAGCAGGGCCGGCAGGACACCCATGACACCGTCGGTGGAGGCCATCCCGCAGATCACCAGGTCGTAACCGGTCTTCTCGACCGCCTTCGCCAGCACCAGCGACGTACCCATCACATCGGTGCCGTGCAGATCGTCGTCCTCGACGTGAACAGCCTTGTCCGCACCCATCGACAACGCCTTGCGCAACGCGTCCTTGGCATCCTCGGGACCCACCGTCACCACGGTGATCTCCGCATCGTCCGCCGCATCCGCGATCTGCAACGCCTGCTCGACCGCGTACTCGTCCAGCTCCGACAGCAGACCGTCGACATCCTCACGGTCCAGCGTCAGGTCATCGGCGAAATGCCGGTCACCGGTCGCGTCGGGCACGTACTTCACACAGACAACGATCCTCAAGCTCACGCCGGCTCTCCTACTGCATCGTCATTTCTGGGCTGCCTTGTTGCACGCAGCATAGGCGCCTTACAGGGCCGTTTCCGGTCGGGCCGACCGGGCTCCCGGCCGATATTACTCGCCAGTACACCCAGTCTCTTACCCCTGAGCAAGCGCTCGGCACTGTGACCTTGCCAACGGCGGAAACGTCCCTGCACCGCCCTCGCCCGCTCGCCCTCAGTCTCGCAGAGCCGTGAACCGCCCCTGGTGGTAGACCAGCGGCCGGCCGGCCCCCGACGGGTCGCCGGCCACCGCCTGGGCGATGACGATGCGGTGGTCGCCCGCCGGGATGCGGGCCACGACCCGGCAGACCAGCCAGGCGGAGACGCCGGCCAGCAGCGGAACGCCCTCGGGGCCGCTGCTCCAGTCGGTGGACGGGCCGAAGCGGTCGGCGCCGCTGCGGGCGAAAGTGGTGGCGAGCTCCTGCTGGTGCTCGCCGAGTATGTGGACGCCGACGTGCTCGGCCTCGGCCAGCACCGGCCAGCTGGAGGAGGACGTCCCGATGCCGAAGGAGATCAGCGGGGGCTCGGCGGCCACCGAGTTGAGCGAGGTGGCGGTGAAGCCGACCGGCCGCTCGCCGGTGGCGGTGATCACCGCGACGCCCGCGGCATGGCGGCGGAAGACGGAGCGCAGGAGCTCGGGCGAGGCCGTGAGGGAGGAGGCGAGTTCGGGCGATGCCGTCATGGAGGTGTCCTTCTGCGGGAGGGGCGTACGGGGCCGTGGTTGCTCAGGCACCCGGACAGCGCGCACTCGCGTGGCGTGCGAGGTCCACATGGACCCGGCCGTAGAGAAGGAGTTCTGGCGGCATAGCGTCAGACTGACGATGCGTGGCGGGTGCAGTCAAGTGCGTCCCGGAATGTGGGAGATGTGTCACGGCCCGTCATATGGCCCGTCCCAGCGCCGCGACGACGTCGGCGGTGCGGGGCTGTCCCGACGCGCGGCGGACCACTTCGCCCGCGCGGTCGAGGACGAGCACGGTCGGCGTCTTCGTGATGCCGAGTTCGCGTACGAGCGTGAGATGCGCCTCGGCGTCGATCTCGATGTGGGCGACCCCCTCGACCATGGCGGCCACGTCCACGAGCGTGCGGCGGGTGGCCCGGCACGGCTGGCAGAAGGCGGTGGAGAACTGGACGAGGGTCGCCCGTTCCCCCAGTTCCGCGCCGAGTTGGGCCGCGTCGAGACGCTGCCCGGGTGTTCCGCCGTCCACTGTCGCCTCCTGATCAGAGCTCTTCGCAAAGAGTCAGCACCGGCCGGGGGCAGGACATTCCCGCAGCTTGGAGGGGGCGCGCACGTGACGAGAATCTCGCGCCCGAGGCCCACCGGGACTGGCCACGGGCCCGCGCATGGGGCACCATCGCCACAATGCCGAAAACCTACGGCTGCGTAACTTCCGCCGGGAGAACCCTCCCCAGGCGCTGAAGAAGGGTCTTCTCCAGATGGCAGAACTCGTCTATCGACCGGTCATCGGCGCCGCTCGCACACTGTTCAAGGCGCTCGACCTGAAGATCGACACTCAGGGTTCGGAGCACATCCCGAAGACCGGTGGCGCGGTGCTGGTCAGCAACCACATCAGCTATCTCGACTTCATCTTCACCGGCCTGGGCGCCCTGCCGCAGAAGCGGCTCGTCCGCTTCATGGCGAAGGAGTCGGTCTTCCGGCACAAGGTCTCCGGTCCGCTGATGCGCGGGATGAAGCACATTCCGGTCGACCGGAACCAGGGCGAGGACGCGTACGCGCACGCCCTGGAGTCGCTGCGTTCCGGTGAGATCGTCGGTGTCTTCCCCGAGGCCACCATCTCCCAGTCGTTCACGCTGAAGAGCTTCAAGTCGGGTGCCGCGCGCCTCGCCCAGGAGGCCGGGGTTCCGCTGATCCCGATGGCGCTGTGGGGCACGCAGCGGATCTGGACCAAGGGGCGGCCGCGCAACTTCAAGCGCAGCCACATCCCGATCACCATCCGGGTCGGCGAGCCCGTGGAGGCGCCCGCCGACCAGTACGCGGGTGCCATCACCCGGCGGCTGCGGGAGCGCGTGCAGGAGCTGCTGGAGGCCGCCCAGCGGGCGTACCCGGTGCGCCCGAAGGACGCGAGTGACACGTGGTGGGTCCCCGCCCATCTCGGCGGTACGGCCCCGACCCCGGCCCAGGTCCGCGAGCTCGGCTGACCGAACCCCCCTGAGCCCCCGGCGTGTGCCGCCGGGGGCTCACGTCGGGGTTCCGCCCGGTCGGCTCCATGGCCCCTGAGCGCACGAAGCGGCCGACCGGAGATCCATCGATTTCCGGTCGGCCGCATACTCATACGCAGGTTTAGCTGCTGCTACCGCGCCATTTCTTCCTTCAGCGCCTGGAGGAAGGCGTCGACATCGTCCTCCCGGGTGTCGAACGCGCACATCCAGCGGACGTCACCGGCGGTCTCGTCCCAGAAGTAGAAGCGGAAGCGCTTCTGGAGCCGCTCGCTGACCGCGTGCGGCAGCCTCGCGAAGACGGCGTTGGCCTGGACCGGGTAGAGGATCTCCACGCCGTCGATGGCGCGCACGCCCTCGGCGAGGCGCTGGGCCATGGCGTTGGCGTGGCGGGCGTTGCGCAGCCACAGATCCTTGGCGAGCAGCGCCTCCAGCTGGACGGAGACAAAGCGCATCTTGGAGGCGAGCTGCATGGAGAGCTTGCGCAGGTGCTTCATCGCCCGGACAGCGTCCGGGTTGAGCACGACGACGGCCTCGCCGAACAGGGCGCCGTTCTTCGTGCCGCCGAAGGACAGCACGTCGACGCCGACCGTGTTGGTGAACGTCCGCATCGGCACGTCCAGGGAGGCGGCGGCGTTGGCTATCCGGGCCCCGTCGAGGTGCACCTTCATGCCGTGCCCGTGGGCGTGGTCGCAGATGGCGCGGATCTCGTCCGGGGTGTAGACGGTGCCCAGCTCGGTGTTCTGGGTGATCGAGACGACCTGCGGCATGGCCCGGTGCTCGTCGTCCCAGCCGTACGCCTGCCGGTCGATCAGCTCGGGGGTGAGCTTGCCGTCCGGCGTGGGTACGGTGAGGAGCTTGAGGCCGCCCATCCGCTCGGGCGCGCCGCCCTCGTCCACGTTGATGTGGGCGGACTCGGCGCAGATGACCGCGCCCCAGCGGTCGGTGAGCGCCTGGAGGGCCACCACGTTGGCGCCGGTGCCGTTGAAGACCGGGAAGGCCTCGGCGGTGGGGCCGAAGTGGCTGTGCATGACGCGCTGGAGGTGGCCGGTGTAGTCGTCCTCGCCGTAGGCGACCTGGTGGCCCCCGTTGGCGAGGGCGATGGCCGCGAGGACCTCGGGGTGCGCACCGGCGTAGTTGTCGCTCGCGAACCCGCGCACCTGCGGGTCGTGGTGGCGGCGCGCGTCGGTCCTCACGTTTGCGGGGTCAGCCACAGGCGCTTTCCGTTCACTTCGGGGGCGGGCTTGTCCCAGACGCCGGCGATGGCCTCGGCCAGCTCCGTGACGTCGGTGAAGCCCGCGAACTTCGCATTCGGGCGCTCGGCGCGCATGGCGTCGTTCACCAGTGCCTTGACCACCAGGATCGCAGCCGCTGCCGCCGGGCCGTCCTCGCCCCCCGCCTTGCGGAAGGCGTCCCCGAGCGCCAGGGTCCACGCCTCGGCCGCCGCCTTGGAGGCGGAGTAGGCCGCGTTGCCCGCGGTGGGCTTGCCCGCGCCGGCCGCGCTGATCAGCAGGTAGCGGCCCTTGTCGCTGCGCTGGAGGGGCTCCTGGAAGGCCAGTGAGGTGGACTGGACGGTGCGGATCAGCAGCTTCTCCAGCGTGTCCCAGTCCGCGAGGCTGGTCTCCTGGAAGCTGGGGCTGCCGCGCCAGCCGCCGACGAGGTGGACCAGGCCGTCGATCCGGCCGAACTCGGCCTCGGTCCGCTTGGCCCAGTCCCGGGCGGCGTCGAGGTCGAACAGGTCGACGGTCTCCCCGGTGACGGTCGCCCCGCCGTGGGCGTAGCGGGCGGCGTCCACCGCCTCGGCGAGCCGCTCCGGGTTGGCGTCGCAGCCGACGACGACCGCGCCGGCCTCCGCGAGGCGCAGCAGCGTCGCGCGGCCCGCGGGCCCCGCCGCTCCGGCGACCGCGATCACAGCCCCTTCGAGCACACCCGTCCCCTCGCCCTTGCCGATTCCGTTCATGGCCACCGCCTCCTCGGGAGATGCGTTCACGCGGCTGCCTGCTCGGCGCTCGCGGCGGTAATTCCCTTGGTGGAGGCAATCACGTGCTTCAGCTTCTTGGCGAGCGCCTCATAGAACATGCTCAGGGGAAACTCGTCCGGAAGCACGTCGTCGACGAGCTTGCGAGGGGGTTGTGTGAGGTCCAGGGCGTCGGGGCCCTTGGCCCAGGTGGATCCGGGGTGCGGGGCGAGGTAGGTGGAGACCAGGTCGTAGGCGGCGAACCAGTGGACCAGCTTGGGGCGGTCGATGCCGTCGCGGTAGAGCTTCTCGATCTCGGCGCAGAGCTGGTTGGTGACCTGCGGGGCCAGCTCCCAGTCGATCTTCAGCGTGTTGTCGGTCCAGCGGACGACGTCGTGCTTGTGGAGGTAGGCGAAGAGCAGCTGCCCGCCGAGGCCGTCGTAGTTGCGGACGCGCTCGCCGGTGACCGGGAAGCGGAACATCCGGTCGAAGAGGACCGCGTACTGGACGTCGCGGCCGTGGGCGTTGCCCTCGGCCTCCAGCTTCACGGCCTCCTTGAAGGCGGTGAGGTCGCAGCGCAGCTCCTCCAGGCCGTACATCCAGAACGGCTGGCGCTGCTTGATCATGAACGGGTCGAACGGCAGGTCGCCGTGGCTGTGGGTGCGGTCGTGGACCATGTCCCACAGGACGAAGGCCTGCTCGCAGCGGCTCTGGTCGCCGATCATCTCGCGGATGTCCTCGGGCAGCTCCAGGCCGAGCAGCTCCACGGAGGCCTCGGTGACGCGGCGGAAGCGGGCGGCCTCGCGGTCGCAGAAGATGCCGCCCCAGGTGAAGCGCTCGGGGGCCTCGCGCACGGCGATGGTCTCCGGGAAGAGGACCGCGGAGTTGGTGTCGTAACCGGCGGTGAAGTCCTCGAAGGTGATCCCGCAGAAGAGCGGGTTGTCGTAGCGGGTGGCTTCGAGGCCGGCGAGCCACTCGGGCCAGACCATCTTCAGCACGACCGCTTCGAGGTTGCGGTCCGGGTTGCCGTTCTGCGTGTACATCGCGAAGACGACCAGGTGCTGGAGGCCGTCGACACGGTTCTGCGCGGGCTGGAAGGCGAGCAGCGAGTCCAGGAAGTCCGGCACGCGGAAGCCGTCGGCGGCCCAGCGGCGCAGGTCGGTGACGAGCGCACGGTGGTAGGCGGCGTCGTGCGGCAGCAGCGGGGAGAGCTCCTCCACCGCGCCGATCACGCGCTCCAGGACCCGCTCGACGGTCGCGGGGGACGGGGCGTCCTCGGCCTCGAAGTCGATGGAGCCGTCCTTGGACTGCCAGGGGCGGATCTCCTCGACGGCATCCCTGAGCGCGGGCCACGCCGGGTGCTCGACCACCCGGGGGGCAGCAGCTATCGCGCCGTCGGCGGCATCGTGCACAAGAATTTCCGTCATAACACTTCCTCCACGGGAGAACCTCGCGTTCAGTCACCGTAGCCGCGCGGGGTTACTTCACACAAGTGAAGCCCCGAAAATTATCCTGCCGAACCCCTATGGTCACCGCTGTTTTTCCTGCCGTACGCCGGGTAGGCGCACAGTTCCATCAGTCGTTCCGGCGTCCGGCCGACCCGGCCCGCACAGCGGCAGACATCCGCGGCCCCGGCCGTTACCCTCCCCAGTGCCGTGATGCCGGATCTCCGTCCGTATCTCCGTGCGGGCAGGAGCAGTTGGCGGTCAGCCGCCGACGGAAACGAGGTCGCCTTGTCCTTTCTCACCCTGGGTCACCGTGGAGTGATGGGCGTAGAGCCCGAGAACACCCTGCGCTCCTTCGTCCGCGCGGAGGAGGCGGGGATGGACGCCATCGAACTGGATCTCCACCTCAGCAAGGACGGCGCGCTCGCCGTGATGCACGACGCCGACGTGGACCGCACGACCGACGGCACCGGGCCGATCGCGGGCAAGACCCTGGCGGAGCTGCGGGAACTCGACGCCGGGAAGGGGGAGCGGATCCCGGTCTTCGAGGAGGTCCTGGACGCGGTGGAGGCCCCGCTCCAGGCCGAGATCAAGGACGTGGCGGCGGCCCGGGCGCTGGCGGAGGTGATCCTGGCGCGCGATCTGGTGGGGCGGGTGGAGGTCTCCTCGTTCCACGACGAGGCGGTCACCGAGATCGCCCGGCTGGTGCCGGGGGTACGTACGGTCCTCATCGCCAGCCGCTGGAGCGGGGACATCGTGGAGCGGGCCAAGGCGGCGGGCGCGGCGACGCTGGCGCTGAACATCCGCCGGCTCACGCTGGAGGTGGTGGAGCTGGCCCACGCGGAGAGCGTCAAGGTGATCGGCTGGGTGGTGAACACCCAGGACCAGCTGCGGCTCGCCCGGGCGCTGAACCTGGACGGAGCGACCACCGACTTCCCCGAGATCCGCCGCACGGGCCGCTTCACCGCGTGAGGCCCCCGGCCCCTGTCAGGCCTCAGGCCGAGGCGATGTCCTTGACCAGGAGCTCGAAGGCCAGGTCGTCCCGCTGCGGGATGCCGAAGCGCTCGTCGCCGTACGGGAACGGCGTGAGCTGCCCCGTACGCCGGTAGCCGCGCCGCTCGTACCAGGCGATCAGCTCCTCACGCGCCGATATCACCGTCATGTGCATCTCGGCCACGCCCCAGCTCTCCCGGGCCGTGCGCTCGGCCTCGGCGATGATCACCTTGCCGAGGCCGCCGCCCTGGGCGCCCGGACGGACCGCGAACATGCCGAAGTACGCGGCCTCGCCACGTCGTTCGAGCTGGCAGCAGGCGATCAGTTCGCCGTCGCGCTCCACCGCCAGCAGCCGGCCCGCGGGAGCGTTGATGACCGCGCGCACACCGTCCTCGTCGGTCCGCTGCCCCTCCAGGAGGTCGGCCTCGGTGGTCCAGCCTGCGCGGCTGGAGTCGCCGCGGTAGGCCGACTCGATGAGCGCCACCAGCGCGGGCGCGTCCGCGTCGGTCGCGTCGCGGAAGGTCAGGCGGGCCGAGCCGGGGGGCGTGGCGGTGTCCATGGTGGAACGCTCCGTTCTCTGCTGCTTCTCTGCTGCTCTCCACGTGCCGTGCACGCGTGCGGGTCGAGGGTAACGCGACCCGGAGCGCCCCTTCCGGGCCCCGGCGCACCCCCTTCACGCCCCTGCGCGCCGGGTTCGACGGCTCGCGCTCGGGCATCGACTACAGCGGTGCCGTACGCCGCTCCAACGGCGCGGTACGCCCGGCTGTACGTCCGAGGGGGGGGAGGTTTCGCGTGCACGGAGGGGTCCTGGCCGGCTGGCTGATGGTGGCGTTGTGCGCGGTGAGCGGCGCCTACTGCCTGCTGCGCACCCGCACCGGCACCCCGCAGGAGCGCGGGACCGCGCGCGGTGAGGCGCTGATGGGCTTCGGCATGGCGGCGATGGCCCTGCCCGCGGCGGTCCTGACGCTCCCGGAGGGGACCTGGGCGGTGTACGGCGTGGTCTTCGGCGCCGCCGCGCTGCGGGCGCTCCGGTCGGCCCGGCGCGGCGCCCACCATCTGCACCACCTGGTCGGTTCGCTGGCGATGGTCTACATGGCCGTGGCGATGGCCCCGGGGGCGGCGGGCGCGGGCGGGCATGCCGGGCACGGAGCGGCGGCGGGCGGCGCGGGGGGCGTGCCGCTGCTCACGGGGGTGCTGCTCCTCTACTACGCGCTGTACGTGCTGCGCTCCGCCGGACACCTCATACCGGCGGGCACGGGCGTCGCGAGCTTCGCGGGCGGCAGTGCGGAGGGGGTCGTACGCGGCGGCGGGGGCGGCGCGGCGGGCGGGGGGAACGAGCTGACGATGGCCTGCCGGCTCACGATGGGCATCGCCATGCTCGCCATGCTTCTCACTCTGTGAGACGGATCGCGGGACAGAGGCCTTCCCCGCCGTGGTCTACGTCACTTGCCGGGCGCAGCCGTACCCCCGGATCGCCCGCCCCTCATAGGCTGACGCCATGCTGGTCTCCCTCGCGCTGCTGCTGCTCGGTGCACTGACCGCTCTGGTGACCCCGCGCCTGATGGCCCGGGCCCGGTGGCCGGAGCGGGAACCGGTGGTGGCGCTGTGGGTGTGGCAGTGCGTGGTGGCCGGGGTGCTCGTGTCGTTCGCGCTCTCCATGACGTTCAGCGCGGCCGCCGCCTGGCAGGCGGTACGTGGCCATGTCTTCGCCCCCGCCCCGCACGCCGTGGTCGAGGCGTACGCCCTGGCCGCGTACGGTCCCTGGTCGGCGGTGATCGCGGTGCTGCTGGCGCTGGGCGGCCTGTGGAGCGGCGCGATGCTCCTGCGGGAGGTCCGGCGCGCGCGGCGGCGCCGCAAGCAGCGCCGGGCGGAGCTGCTGGTCCGCTCCCCCCTGCTGCCGGGCGAGGAGCCCGGTCCCGATCGGCTCGTGGTGCTGGAGGGTGAGCGCCCGGACGCCTGGTGGCTGCCCGGTGCGGCGCCCCAACTGGTCATCACCACCGCCGCTCTCGGGCGGTTGAAGGGCCGTCAGCTGGATGCCGTGCTCGCCCATGAGCAGGGCCATGCGCGGGCCCGCCACGACTGGCTGCTGCACTGCTCATCGGCGCTGGCCGTCGGCTTCCCGCAGATCCCGGTGTTCGCCGCGTTCCGGGACGAGATGCACCGGCTGGTGGAGCTGGCCGCCGACGATGTGGCCTCGCGCCGCTTCGGCCGGCTGACGACCGCGCTCGCCCTGGTCGGGCTCAACGAGGACCGCGGGGTCTTCGGCCCCTGCCCCACGCCGGACGCCCAAGTGCCGTTGCGCGTCAACCGGTTGCTGGCCCCGGTCGACCGGCTGACGGCGGGCCGTCGGCTGCGCCTGACGGCGGCGGCCGCGCTGGTCCCGGTCGTCCCGCTCGTGGTGGCCTTCGTCCCGGGGCTCCGCGCGCTGGGCTGAGCCTGGGGGAACGCCGCAACACGGCCGGAATCCCGCGCTCCGCGTTGGCCACGCGGCGGTGGCGTCCGCGAGGATCGCCCCATGCACTCCCCCCACACCATCCGGCCGGCCCCCTCCCCCCGCCCGATGGCCGCCCTGGCAGCGGGAACCGCGGGCGCCGCACTGTTCGTGGTGCTGCTCACCCTGGTCGCGGCCCAGTGGCAGCCCCTGATCTCCCTGGACCGTACGGTCGCCGAGAGTCTGCACCGGCACGCGGTGGCCGACCCGGGGCTGGTCCGGGCCAACCGGGTACTGACGGACTGGTTCTGGGACCCGTGGACGATGCGGGCCCTGGTCGCGGTGGCCGTGATCGCCCTGTGGCGGTACGGCGCCCGGCTGCTCGCCCTGTGGGTGGCGGCGGCCAGCCTGCTCGGCTCCCTCCTCCAACAGGGGCTGAAGGCCGCCGTGAACCGCGAGCGCCCCCGCTGGCCCGACCCGGTGGACACCGCCCACTTCGCGGCCTTCCCCTCCGGGCACGCCATGACGGCCGTGGTGAGCTGCGGGCTGCTCCTGTGGCTGCTGCGGCTGTACGGGGCGGGCCCGGCGCTGTGGGCTGGTGCGGTGGCCGTGGCGGTGGTCTCGGCGCTCGGGGCGGCGGTGACCCGGGTGTACCTGGGGGTGCACTGGCTGACCGATGTGGTGGGCGGGGCGCTGCTGGGGGCGGCGGTGGTGGCGTTCACCGTCGCCGGATACGCCTGGAGCGCGGCCCGGCGGGCTCCGGAGCCCGGAGTGTGACGGATATCCCGCCCCGAACACCCGCTGTGTGAGGGATATCCCGTCCCGCAAGGGGTCGGATCATCGGATCGGGGCCGTAGCCTTGTATCCATGTCCCCGATGTCGTCGTCGTCCGTTTCCACGCGTTCCGCCACAGAGATCAACGCGGCCATCCGCGGCCTGTGGCAGCGCTCGGGCGGCTACCTGTCCCCGCAGGACGAGGCGGAGTACCAGCGGCTGCTCGTGGAGTGGGCCGCCGCGACCGGCGGCAACGCCCGTACCCCCGCCTGAGCCCCGGACCGGATCCGGTCCCGGGAAACACACCTGACTCCGGCGATCCCCCGCGTCGCCGGATCCAGGCGCGGCATACAGCATGTCCCGGCCCGGCTCATCGGTCAATGAACAGTCTGCGACGCGCGTGCGCACAGGGGCCGGCGTCCGGCGGGCGGGAAGAGCCGCCCGGCGGACGCCGGCCCTGTCTGTGCGGGACGGAGCGGGGACCTCGCCTGCCGCTGGATCAGCGGGCGAAGTAGTCCGGCTGCGTCTGCACGTTGAGCTCGTCCAGCTTGACCCGGTCCGCCGGGTCGGTGCGCCGGTCGTTCAGCTTCAGCACGTCGAAGCCCTTGGCGATGTCGCTGGAGTAGATGTGGCCGTTGTAGTAGTACGCCGACCAGGGGCCGGCCGTGGTGACCTGGTCGAGGGTGACCGGGCCGCGCTCGAAGAAGGCGATCTCCTTCGGCTTGGCCGAGTTGGTGAAGTCCCAGACGGAGATGCCGCCCTGGTACCAGGCCTGGACCATCAGGTCGCGGCCCTTCACCGGGATGATCGATCCGTTGTGGGCGACGCAGACCTCGACGTCGGCCTGGTGGCGGTCGATCTTGAAGTAGCTGCGGAAGACCAGCTTGCGCTTGTCGCCCTTGCCCACGATGTCGTAGATGCCGTCGGCACCGCGCTTGGGGCCGATCTGCTCGTTGCAGGTGGCCGCGCCGCCACCGCCGAGCTCGTCGGTGAAGACGACCTTGCTCGCACCCTGGTTGAAGGTGGCCGAGTGCCAGAACGCGAAGTTCACGTTGTCCTGGACCCGGTCGATGATCTTCGGGCGCTCCGGGTTCTTGATGGAGAACAGCAGGCCGTCACCCATGCAGGCACCGGCGGCCAGGTCCTTGGAGGGCAGGACCGTGATGTCGTGGCAGCCCGTCGTCTTGGAGACGCCCGGGTTCTCGGGCGCACCCGGGTTGCCGCCGTCCGGGAACAGGTTCGTGAAGTTGACGAGCTTGGCCTTCTGGGGCGCCTTCAGCGGCACCTTGATGATGGAGATCCCGTCGTGCGGCGGCTGGCAGTCGGGGAACGTCTCGCTCGGCGAGTACGAGGAGACGTAGATGTAGATGTTCTTCTTGCCGTCCGGCACGAGGGTGTGGGTGTGCGAGCCGCAGGCGGTCTCGACGGCCGCGATGTACCGGGGGTGGCGCTTGTTGCTGATGTCGAAGATCTTCATGCCCTCCCAGGAGGACTTCTCCGTGGCGGGCTGGGTGGAGCTGGAGCAGGAGTCGTCGCTGCGCGAGGAGTCGGTCGACAGGAACAGCAGGTTCCCGGAGACCGAGATGTCGTTCTGCGAGCCGGGGCAGAGGACCTCGGTGACCGTCTTCGGCTTCTTCGGGTTGCTGATGTCGTAGATGACGAAGCCGTCGTAGTTGCCGACGTAGGCGTACTTGCCCTGGAAGGCGAGGTCCGTGTTGGTGCCCTTCAGGGCGCCCTTCGGGACGTTCGTCAGGTGCTTGATGTTGGAGCTGTGGACGATCTCGTCCACGCCGGGTATGTCGCCGCCGCGGATCGCCGCGCGGGCCTCCGCCTGCTGACTGGTGGTCACGGAGCCGCGCTCGACCGGGGCGTCGCCCGGGTCGGGCGTCGCCGCTGCGGGTGCGGCGGTCAGCAGCGCGGCGAAGAGCCCGGCCGCGGCTGCCGCCACGCCCAGACGTCTGCGCCGCACGCGGGTGGTGTGCAACGAGATCACTGCGTCCTCCCTTGTATCCGTTCGGGGTTCGAACGGTTCACGGACCCCGGCAGTATCGTCCCTCCCATGTACACATCAACAGATGGCAACAGAGACGTAATGAAGTTTTTGATCTTTGCCCCCGCGCAAGCGTGCTAGGAACGGTCTGCAACTCCCCCACGTGGCACAGGAGGTCGCCGTGTTGATCCACCGTCCGTCCGCGCGTCCCCGCGCAACCGCCTTCGCGGCAGCGGCGGTAGCCGCCGTACTCGCCCTCGGCGGCTGCGACGGCGGTGGCGGCGATACGAAACCGGCCGCGGGCAAGGACGCAGGTCCGGGCGTGGTGGCCCCCGGCAGACCGGGCGAGCCGGCCAGGACGCTCACCGCCGAGGAGGCGGCGAAGGAGGCGAGCAGGGACACCGCGAACTCGGCCGACTTCCGTTACGCGCAGATGATGATCGCGCACCACGCGCAGGCCCTCGTGATGACCGAGCTCGTACCGGACCGGGCGTCCGCCGCGCCGGTGAAGAGGCTCGCCGAGCGGATATCGGCAGGCCAGAAGCCGGAGATCGGCGCGATGGAGGGTTGGCTGAAAAGGAACGGTGGCGAGGACCGTAAACAGCCCCACGACCATGGCGGGATGCCCGGTATGGCGACCGAGGCGCAGCTGAAGGAGTTGCGCGCGGCGAAGGGCAAGGCCTTCGACAAGCTCTTCCTGGAGCTGATGATCACCCACCACCAGGGGGCGATCACCATGGCCACGGAGGCGCTCTCCGAGGGGAACGACGTGTTCGTCGAGGAGATGGCGAGCGATGTCGTCGCCCAGCAGACGGTGGAGATCAACCGGATGCGCGCGATGATGACGTGACGGCCCGCGCACCCCGGCTCTCCATGGCTCGCGCGCGGCCCGCCCTTCCGTGACCTGCGCGCACCCCTCCTGCCCGTGAGCACGGCCCGCCCACCCGTGACCTGCGCACATCCCGCCTGGCCCTGACCCGATCGCGGACATCCCGCGTCCCGGCCGTCGGTGCGATGCTGGAAGCACCCTCCGGGAAGAGGTGCGCCGTGCTCCGTGTCGCCGTCGTCGGTTCCGGGCCCAGCGGGGTCTACACCGCCCAGGCCCTGCTGAACCAGTCGCTCGTGCCCGAAGTCCGCGTCCATGTCCTGGACCGGCTGCCCACCCCGTACGGCCTGGTGCGGTACGGCGTCGCCCCCGACCACGAGAAGATCAAGTCGCTCCAGAACAGCCTGCGGGCCGTCCTGGAGGACGAGCGGGTCGCCTTCGTCGGCAACGTGCAGATCGGCGGGGCGGACGGTGTCCCGCCGGCCCGGCTGGCGGAGCTGTACCACGCGGTCGTCTACTGCGTCGGGGCCGCCGCCGACCGCCCGCTGTCGGTGCCGGGCGAGGAGCTGCCGGGGAGCTACTCGGCCACCCGATTCGTCTCCTGGTACAGCGCGCATCCGGACATCGCCCCCGACGGCTTCGCGCTCCAGGCCCGCTCGGCGGTGGTGATCGGGGTGGGCAACGTGGCCGTCGACGTGGCCCGGATCCTGGCGCGCGGCGCCGACGAACTGCGCGCCACCGATGTGCCGAGGGCCGCGCTCGGGGCGCTGGCCGGGAGCCGGGTGCGCGAGGTACACATCGCGGGGAGGCGCGGCCCCTCCCAGGCCCGGTTCACCACCAAGGAGCTGCGGGAGCTGGGGGCGCTGCCCGGCGCCCGGATCGTGGTCGACCCGGCGGAACTGGCGCAGGACCCGGCGTACGCGGCCCAGGAAGGGCTCCCGCTGCCCGCGGTGGTGCGGCGGAACCTTGAGGTGCTGCGCGGCTGGTCGGCGCTGGGAGAGCCCGGGGTGGCCGATGCCGTACGCCGCATCCGGCTGCGGTTCTTCCTGCGGCCGGTGGAGCTGCTGGAGCGCGGCGGGCGGGTGGCCGGGGTGCGGTTCGCCCGTACGGTTCCGGACGGCGCCGGGGGCGTACAGGACACCGGTGTGTACGAGGACGTGGAGGCGCAGCTCGTGCTGCGGGCCGTCGGCTACCGCGGCGTGGAGCTGCCCGGCCTGCCGTTCGACGCGGTGCGCGGGACGGTGCCGCACGCGGCGGGGCGTGTCCTGCGGGACGGGGCGCCCTCGCCCGGTGAGTATGTGGCGGGGTGGATCAAGCGGGGGCCGACCGGGGTGATCGGCTCGAACCGGTCCTGCGCCAAGGAGACCGTCGCCTCGCTGATCGAGGACGTGCCGCTGCTCGCCCGCCGGCCGGCCGCCGAGGACCCGCTGGCCGTGCTGCGGGCGTGGGGGCTGCGGCCGGTGGAGTGGGACGGCTGGCTGTCGATAGAGCGCGCGGAGGAGGCGCTGGGGCGTTCGCTGGGGCGGGGGCCGGTGAAGATCCCCGACTGGCGGGGGCTGCTGGCGGCGGCGCGCGGCGAGAGTGGCTGATACCCCGCCGCGTCACTCCCGGGTGGCCACCACCAGGCGGGCGCGCGGGGAGCCGTCGGGGCGCTGCCCCAGGTCGGCCAGGGCCATCAGCCGCACGCTGAATCCGGCGTCGGTGAGGTCGTCGAGGACGTCGGAGAGCCGGAACGTGCGGTAATACATGATGAACTTCGGGCGCCACAGGGCGTTGCGCACCCGCATCGCCGCGTCGAAGCCGAGGAGCGACCAGTAGGTGCGCGACCCCACGGCCGGCGGGGCGCCGATCGGGAAGACGAACCGGCCGCCCGGCCGGAGCGACCCGTACACCTCGGCGAAGAGCCCGAAGCGGTCTGCGGGCAGGAAATGGCCGAACGCGCCGATGCTCAGGGCCAGATCGAAGGCCGGGGCGAACGGGAGCGCCAGGGCGTCCGCCCGCACCCAGTCGACCACCGGTCCGCCGTCCCGGGGCGGCAGCGCCGCACGGGCCTCGGCGAGCATGCCCGCGCTGAAGTCGACCCCGGCCACCCGCTCCCGGCACACCTGGCGCAGGACGCCCACACCGGCGCCGGTCCCGCAGCAGACGTCGAGGCCGGTGGAGAAGGGGCCGAGCTGCTCCAGCGCGCGGGTGACGCTGTCGAGGACCCGGTCCGGGGTCCGGTAGGGCGTGTGGTCGAACTTCGGGGCGAGGAGGTCGTAGCCGCGCTCGGTCGACGAGAGCGCCTGGACGGCCAGTTCGCGGAGGGTGGGGCCCTGTTTGGTGAACATCGCGGCCAGCCTACCGAGGCGGAAGGCCTGCCGGGGACCGGAGTTGCCGCTTCCGGCGGCACGACAGCGGCCGGACCTGCGGCCCCGGGGTTCAGCGGCTGCCGGGCAGTCGGCGCCGGAGGGTGATCGCCGTGTTGACGTCGTAACTCTGGCTCCAGGTGCGGCCCGCGCCGGACCTCCAGGTGATGTGGGCCGTGGACCCGTCGGTCCGTACGCGGTCCACGGTCATGGCCCGGTCACCGTCGCGTACGTCACCTCGGCGCAGCTCGCCCGCCGGGACCGTGACGGGCCCGTCGGCGGACGCGTTCTCCGTCTCCTCGGCCGCCCGGACCAGCGCGGCGGCCAGCTCCCGTGCGCCGGCCGGGGTGCACGACCAGCGCAGCTCGCCCGCCGGGGGCGACAGGGTCACGGAGACACGGGGGTCGGGCCCGGCCTGCCCCGGGACCACCGCCACCGGTACGTCGTGACCGTCGGCGTCCGTGATGCCGCTGCCCATCGTCTGCTCCCTCTCGTGCCCGGTTCCACGGTGTGTGCGACTCCAGCATCTCAGCTGCACCGAGGACCGCTGACCAGCGGAATTCGGTTGTGCGGGGTCTGTGGCCGCCCGTAGCTTCACGCCCTGTGAACCCCTTGCCGAATCCTTTGCTGCGCACCGACCGCCTCCTGCTCACCCCGTACACGCCCGCCGACGAGGAGGAGTTCGTCGCTCTCTTCCAGGACGTCTCGGTCTCCCGGTGGATGGGCGACGGGCCGTCCACCGAGGCCGAGGACCGGGCGCTCTTCGGCCGGATCTTCACCGAGGTCTACGCCGGGAACCGCTTCGAGGTCTGGGCGGTCGAGGCCGACGGCGAGCTCGTGGGGCACGCCGAGATCAAGCCGACCGAGGCGTCCGGCGGACACGAGATCATCTACGCACTCGCCCCCAGGGCCTGGGGCCGGGGCCTCGGTACGGAGCTGGCGCTCGCTCTCCTCGGGCACGGGTTCGACACCCTCGGGCTGACGGAGGTGCACGCGACCGTGGCCGCCGGGAACGGCGCCTCCCTGGCCGTGCTGGGCCGGATCGGCTTCGTCCACGTCCGGGACATCCAGGAGGACGACGGCAGCACCACGCGACTGCTGACCTGCCCGCGTACGGCCGTGCCCGCCGAGAACGCGGCGCGGGCTCAGGCCCGGTAGACGTCCAGCCGGCCGCACATCCCGAACCGCCCCCGCTCCACCGGCCGTTGCTCCCGCACCCGGGCCCCGGCCAGATGGTCCCACTCGCCCCGCCCCAGCGCGTCCAGCTGGGCGGCGGTCGCGACGGCGGCCAGGCCCGCGCCCTGCTCCCAGCGGGTGCGCCACTCCTCGACGCGGGGGCGGACGAGCGCGGCGGCGGCGCGGTGGAACGCGGCCAGGGGCTCCGGATCGCCTGCCTCCGCCGCGTCGCGCAGGGCGAGGAACCCCTCCACGGCGAGGTCCCGCCGGGCGCGGGCGGCGCGCTCCCGTTCGGCCTCCGTGCCGTCCGGGGGCAGCGCGGAGGCGGCGCCGTAGACGTCCGGGTCGGCGAGGAGGGCGGGCGGCAGGGTGAGGACGGCGTCACCGGCCTCGGGCAGGCCGCTGTTCTGCATGAGGACGACGACGCGCAGCCCGTCCTCGTTCACCAGCCGGTGGATGGTGCCCGGGGTGAACCAGACGAGCGCCCCGGGGTCCAGAGGCGTCTGCCGGAACCCGGTCGCGGTGAGGGTCTGCACGGAGCCGGTGCCGCCGACGACGACGTACCCCTCGGAGCAGGTGAGGTGCAGGTGCGGGGTGCCGCCGCGCAGGCCGTCGGCGGCGGGCCAGTCGTAGACGGTCAGGTGCGAGACGGCGACGGCGCCGGGCAGTCCTTCGAAGGTCACCACGGGTGCTCCAGGGTCTCGGGGCCCGCCGGCGGACCGCAAGCGCTTTCTAGGGCAGGTGAACGCTAGGTCCGCCGCCGGACGGCGGTCAAGGGTGCCGCCTCCGTCGGGACGCCGGTGGCCGGAGGTGCGGAGCGCGTCCGCGAGCCGCTGTCAGTGGTCGGGTGCAGACTGGCTCACATCCGGCACAACGGCGTATCGGGAGGTCTCCGCCATGACCGACGTACTCCTCACCGTGGGCACCCGCAAAGGTCTCTTCATCGGCCGCAGACGCGAGGGCAACTGGAAGATCGAGGGGCCGCACTTCAACGCGCAGGCGATCTATTCGGTCGCCGTCGACACCCGCGGGGCCACGCCCCGGCTGCTGGCGGGCGGGGACAGCGCGCACTGGGGGCCGTCCGTCTTCCACTCCGACGACCTGGGCGAGAGCTGGGTGGAGCCGCAGCGTCCGGCGGTGAAGTTCCCCGAGTCCACCGGGGCGTCGCTGGAGCGGGTCTGGCAGTTGCAGCCGGCCGGCCCCGAGGCGCCGGACGTGGTCTACGCGGGCACCGAGCCGGCCGCGCTGTTCCGCTCCGAGGACCGGGGCGAGTCCTTCGAGCTGGTCCGCCCGCTCTGGGAGCACCCGACGCGCTCGAAGTGGGAGCCGGGCGGCGGCGGGGAGGGGCTGCACACCATCCTCACCGACCGCCGGGACGCCCGTGCGGTGCTGGTCGCGGTCTCGACGGCGGGCGTGTTCCGGACGAAGGACGGCGGGGAGAGCTGGGACCCGGCCAACAAGGGCGTCTCCGCGGTCTTCCTGCCGGATCCGGACCCGGAGTTCGGCCAGTGCGTCCACAAGGTCACCCGGGACGCGGCCGACCCGGACCGGCTCTACCTCCAGAACCACTGGGGCGTCTTCCGCAGCGACGACGCGGGCGACAGCTGGAGCGACATCGGCGCGGGCCTGCCCTCCGACTTCGGGTTCGCCGCCGTGGCGCACCCGCACCGCGGCGACACGGCGTACGTCTTCCCGATCAACGCCGACGCCGACCGGGTCCCGGCGGAGCACCGCTGCCGGGTCTTCCGGACGCGCGACGCGGGGCGCACCTGGGAGCCGCTCACGGTGGGCCTGCCGGGCGGGGAGCACTACGGCACGGTGCTGCGCGACGCGCTCTGCACGGACGACGCGGACCCCGCCGGGATCTACTTCGGCAACCGCAACGGCGAGTTGTACGCGAGCGCGGACGACGGCGACAGCTGGCAGCAGCTCGCCTCGCATCTGCCGGACGTGCTCTGCGTACGGGCGGTGGCTCTCGGCTGAGTGGCCGGGCAGGGCCGGTGGCCCTCGGCCGACGGCAGTTGATCGGAGTGGTCGTATCACCAGTAGAGTGCGGCGCGTGGCAGCACGACCGTTGAAAGAAATCATTGAGCCGGGGTGGGCCGACGCCCTCGAACCCGTCGCTGAACGCATCTCCGCCATGGGCGACTTCCTCCGCGCGGAGATCGCCGCGGGACGTACGTATCTGCCCTCCGGGGCCAACGTGCTGCGGGCGTTCCAGCAGCCGTTCGAGGAGGTGCGGGTCCTCGTCGTCGGCCAGGACCCCTACCCGACGCCGGGGCACGCGATCGGGCTGAGCTTCGCCGTGGCACCCGATGTCCGGCCGCTCCCGGGCAGCCTGGAGAACATCTTCAGGGAGCTGCACGCGGACCTCGGTCTGCCGAGGCCGTCCAACGGCGATCTCACGCCGTGGACCAAGCAGGGGGTGCTGCTGCTCAACAGGGCGCTGACCACCGCGCCTCGGCGGCCCGCCGCGCACCGGGGCAAGGGCTGGGAAGAGGTGACCGAGCAGGCGATCAAGGCGCTGGTGGCCCGGGGCACACCGCTGGTGTCGGTGCTGTGGGGACGCGACGCCCGCAATCTCCGCCCGCAGCTGGGCAATTTTCCGGCGATCGAGTCCTCGCACCCCTCCCCCATGTCGGCCGACCGCGGGTTCTTCGGCTCGCGGCCCTTCAGCCGGGTCAACGAACTGCTGGAGCGCCAGGGGGCGCAGCCGGTGGACTGGCGTCTGCCGTGACGGACGCCGCGTCCCCCGCCCCTGGGGCGTACGTCCTCGGGGTCGACTCCGGCGGGTCGGGGCTGCGGGTGGCGCTGGGCGGGGTGGACGCGGACGGGCCGCTGTTCACGACGGTCTGCGCCGAGCCGGTGCGGACGGGGGCCGGGGGGATCGACGCGGCCCATCTGCTGGAACAACTGCTGCCCGCGGTGGCGGAGTTGCTGGAGCGGGCCGGTCTCCGTGGTTCGGGTGGCTCCCCCGGACACATCGCCGCGCTGGCGATCGGGGCGGCCGGAATGGCCACGCTCGGTGGGCGGTTGCGGGCGGAGCTGCCCGGTGCGCTCGCGGAAGCGCTCGGTGTACGGCGGATGGCGCTGGCCGCCGACGCGGTGACGGCGTACGCGGGGGCGGTCGGGCAGCGTCCCGGAGCGGTCGTCGCGGGCGGCACGGGCATGATCGCGCTCGGTACGGATCTCACGGCGTGGCAGCGGGCCGACGGCTGGGGTCACCTTCTGGGTGACAGCGGCGGCGGCGCGTGGATCGGCCGGGCGGGACTCGACGCGGCGATGCGCGCCCACGACGGGCGGCGCGGCGGCTCCCCCGCCCTGCTGGCCCGGCTGCACGCCGTGTTCGGCCCCGCCGAGGAGCTGCCGGGGCTGCTCTATCCACGCTCCGACCGCCCTGCCGTGCTCGCCTCGTTCGCCCCGGAAGTGGCGGCGTGCGCCGGAGCGGACGAGGTCGCGGCGGGCATTCTGCGGGAGGCGGCGGCGCACATCGCCGAGGCGGCCGCGGCCGTCTGTCCTGCGGCCGGGTCCGAGGCCGGTAGCGGCTGCGAAGTGGCCCTGACCGGTGGGCTGTTCCGGATGGGCGAGCCCCTGCTCGGACCGGTCCGCGAGGAGCTGGCGCGGCTGGTCCCGCAGGCCCGTATGACCACCGGTACGGGCGATCCGCTGACCGGCGCACTCCGGATCGCGCGCGCCCTGGCCACGGACGGTCTGCGGCTTCCGTACCACCCGACGATGCTGTTCGTACCGACCGGAGGCGAACGCTCCGCAGGCGGGGCGGCGGAGGTGCGGAACGGGGAGCGGGAACCCGGCGGCGTATCGGCTGACGGGCCGGTGGACAGGCCGACAGACACGGACACTTCACCGGTAGGCCACTCATCGGACATAAGCGGATAGTTAACGCGCGACCGGACCCTCCCCGAACAGAGGGGCATCCAAAACCAGTAGCATGCGGCGCCATGAGCACCCCCACTGGGCCCGCTTCCGGCCTGCCTGTACGAATGCCGCGACCTCGCCAGTCCGGACGGCACCGCCGCCCGGAGCCCGTGGTCGCACCTGAGGGCGCTGCCGCGCTCGTTCTCGCCGTTCCCGGTACCCCCTCCTCGGCCACGCGCAGTCTGGCCGAAGAGGTGATCAGCATCGCCCGTTCCGAGCTGCCCGGCCTCAACGCCCGGATCGGCTACCTCGACGGTGACGACGCCGAGTACCCCGCTCTTGCCACCGTTCTCACCCACTCCGCCGCCGAGCGCGTCCAGCGCTACGAGCAGGCCGTCGCCGTGGGCCGTGAGGCCACCGAGCCCACCGGGCCGGCCGCCATCGTGGTCCCGCTGCTCGCGGGGCCCGACAGCGAGCTGATCCGGCGGATACGGCAGGCCGTGATGGACAGCGGCACGCAGGTGGAGCTGACCGACGTGCTCGGTCCGCACCCGCTGCTCGCCGAGGCCCTGCACGTACGGCTCTCGGAGGCCGGACTGGCCCGGGCCGACCGCGCCAGGCTGTTCACCGTCGCCACCGCCGCCGACGGCATCGTGCTGGTTACGGTGGGCGGCGAGGAGGCCGTGCAGGCCGCCGGGATCACCGGCATGCTGCTGGCCGCCCGGCTCGCCGTGCCGGTGATGGCCGCCGCGCTGGACGTGGAGGGTTCGGTCGCCTCGATCGCGCAGCAGCTCCAGGGCTCCGGCTCCGCACAGCTCGCGCTGGCGCCGTACCTGGTGGGCCCGGAGGTCGACCCCGGCCTGCTGGACGCCGCCGCCAAGGAGGCGGGCTGCGCGACCGCCGAGCCGCTGGGCGCCTACCCGGCGATCGGCAAGCTCGTGCTGTCGCTGTACGCCACGGCGCTGGGCATCACGCCCGCCACCCCGCAGGGCGCCCAGGCGCACTGACCCGGGTTCGCGGAGGCGGCACGGACGCACGGAAGCCCAGGACGTACGAAGGCCGCGGCCCGGGCCGGACGGATCTGCAACGGATCCTCCGGCCCGGGCCACGGCCTTCCGGCTGTCTGTACGGCTTTCCGGCCGTACGTCCCCAGGGTCAGCCGAGGACGACGCAGGAGGCCGCCGGGATCTCGACGGAGCCCGCGTGCTGCGGGATGCCCGTCTCGGCGTCCACGGCGAACCAGCTGACGTTCCCGGAGCGCTCGTTGGCCGCGTACAGCCACTGGCCGCTCGGGTCGAGGGTGAGGTCGCGGGGCCAGCGGCCGCCGCAGCCGACGGTGGCCACCAGGGCGGCCTTCTCGCCGGTCTCGTCCAGGGTCAGGACCGAGATGCTGTCGTGGCCCCGGTTGGCGGTCCACAGGAAGCGCCCGTCGTGCGCGACGACCACCTCGGACGGGTAGGCCCGTACGGAGGCCTCGGCGGACCCGGGCTCGGACTCGGGCAGCACCGGCACCTCCCCCAGGGGCTCCGAACGGCCCGCCTCGGCGTCCCAGCGGCACACGGTGAGGGTCGTGACCAGCTCGTTCAGCACGTAGGCGTAGCGGCCCGAAGGGTGGAAGGCCAGGTGGCGCGGTCCGGTGCCAGGGCGCAGGGGCGTCTCGCCGTGCGGCTCCAGGGCGCCGGTGGCGGGGTCCAGGACGCCGACCCGTACCGAGTCGGTGCCGAGGTCCACGCTGACCACCCAGCGGCCCGAGGGGTCGGGCAGCACCTGGTGGGCGTGCGGGCCCTCCTGGCGTTCGCTGTCGGGGCCGCCGCCCTCGTGCTGGACGACCGAGGAGACCTCGCCGAGCGATCCGTCGGGGAGCACGGGCAGGGCGGTGACGCTGCCCGATCCGTAGTTGGCGGTGACCAGGTGGCCCGCGGCGAGCGCGAGGTGGGTGGGGCCATCGGCGTCGACCGGGCGTACGGGGCCCAGAAGGGCCGGTACATCGCCGCTGACGTCGAAGGCGGCCACGGAGCCCGGGGCGCTCTCGCCGACGGCGTACAGGGCCTCTCCGCCCGGTCCGAGCGCGAGGAAGGAAGGGTCGGGCAGGGCGTCCGAGGAGCCGAGCACGGTCAGCGCTCCGGTGTTCCGGTCGACCTCCGCGACGGTGACGCCCAGGCCGCCCGCCGAGGTGAACGACCCCATGAATGCCCGTCCGGTGCTGCTGCCGCCCATCGCACTACCCCACTTCACCGTCGCCGTGATCTTCCGGCCGACGGTAGCAGGCGCCCCACCTCAGGTCTGGACCAATCTGCGGGACGGCGGGAAAAGGGCGGGCTCAGGCGGCGATCGGGGCCCTCGGCGAGCTGTGCAGGGGTGCGGCGAGGTCGCCCAGCGCGCGCTCCAGGCCGTGCAGGTGGGCCAGGGCGGGGTGGTCCAGAGCGGCGCCGGGCTGCGCGGCCGCGCGTTCGGCTCCCCGCGCCTGCCGGCTCTCCTGGCGCAGCAGCTCTTCCACCGCCTCCTCCACCCGGGAGCAGGCGGCCGAGAGCCGGGCGTCGTGCGATGCGGCCGGGTCGGCGGCGATGGAGGCCAGCCCGCGCACCTCGCGTACGCAGTCGTCCAGCAGGGCCAGGACCTGGCGCGCCCGCGCCTTGCGGGCCTTGAGCGGGCTCAGGGGGTGCACCAGCGGGGCGAGCGAGAGCCGGACCCGGCCGAGCAGCACGTCGAGTTCGGCGACGCGGGGGCCGGGGTCGGCGCTCAGCGAGCCGGCGAGGCGCTCGGCGGCCTCGGCCGTACAGGCGTGGACGCACCGCAGGGCCTTGCGGATCCAGGCGTCGGTGATGGCGTGGGTCGTGACGGGCAGGATCAGCAGCACGGCGAGCACCGCGCCGAGCGCGCCGACGGCGGTCTCGGCGACCCGCAGCCAGAGCAGGGAGGCGTCCAGGACGCCCAGGACCCCGTAGAGCACGCCGACCATGACGGTCACGAAGAACATCATCCAGCTGTACGAGACCGCCGCGGTGTAGAAGATCCCGAAGACGCAGACCGCGACGATGGCGGCGGTCGGCGCCCCGGCGCCCTCCAGCGGGATGGCGACGAAGAAGCCGGCGGCGATACCGATCACGGTCCCCAGGACCCGGCGGAAGCCGCGTACGAGGGTCTCGCCGCGTGAGGTGGTGTTGACGAAGACCCACCAGGTGGCGCCGACGGCCCAGTACCAGCGCTGGTCGGAGAGGACCTGGCCCAGCCCCAGCGCGAAGGCGCCGCCCAGGGTGGCCTGCACCGCCTGCCGGGTGGTGATGCGGGCCAGCCCGCGTCCCTCCGGCGGGGCGGGCACGACCACAGGGGGCAGCCGTCGCTCGTAGCACCAGAAGCCGAAGCGGACGGCGGAGGAGGCGGCGAGGGAGAGCAGGACGGCGGCGTACAGCTCGGGCAGCTGCTGCGGCACGGTGTGCAGGAACTGGGCGGCGAAGAAGGTCATGAACGCGAAGACGCCCAGCGCGTGGCCGCGCGGCCCCCAGCGCCTGGCGTAGACGCCCGCGCCCATGACGGCGAGGAAGCTGAGGTCGCGGGCGACGGGCTGGTCGTGCAGCACGGCGGCGAGGGCGAGGACGGGGAGCCCGGCGGCGGGGAGCAGCGCGGTCGTGACGGCCTGCTGCCGCACGGTGGCGTCGGTGACCGTGAAGAGGGCGAGCAGCGCCGCGAGGCCGCCGGTGATGGCCGCGACGAGCGAGTGCCCGACGAGCCCGCACAGCGCGACCGCGAGCCCGATCCCGATGACGGCCCGGCCGGCGAAGCGCAGCCGCACCCTCCCCGGGTCCGGCGCGACGAACACCCTCTTCAGCACCCTGCTCCCCTTCCACGGCCCCCGTGGGCTCCGCGCGCTCGGCATGAAAAAGGCGCCGCGGAGATCCGCAGCGCCATCGACAGGACCATAAGAGCATCCAGGGGGCCTATGGATCAAACGAGGGCGAAAACCATGGGCCAATGGCACATCCCTCTCCGCACCCGGTGGGCCAGGAGGGGGCCACTGGACCACCCGGGAGGGGCGGGCTCCGCCCGAGGCGCCCGTGAAGCCCTACCCGAGGGCGCCCATGAATGAGGAAGGAGAGGACGGCGACAGGGACCGCGAGCGCCACGGCCTCGGCCGTCCGCAGCGTGCGGCCGGCAAATCGGGTGAGCGCGACCAGGAATAGGAGCGCCCACGCCGCATTCGTGACGAAAAGGACGGTGCGGAGGTTTTCCTCGACCATCCCACCGGCAGTCGATCCGGCCAGGGTGGCGAATAACGTGACACCGAACAGGGCAGCCGGTACGCCCCGGGCGGTCGCCCCGCCGATGATGTTCCAGGAGGCCTTCCAGTCCCGGACCCGGCTCAGTTTGATGGTGAACCGGCCGTGCCGGAAGGAACAGCTCCTGGAGTTCTTGCTGTATTCGGCCTGGACCTTCCTGCCGTCCAGGTCGTACAGCGGACACCCATGAGAGTGACCCGGCTGGGGGTACCGGCGGAGCGCTGCTCGGCGCCGAGCCGGCCGTGGCGGCTGGGGTCGGTGCCGGGCAGGGCGTTGCCGTACTCGTCGTAGGCGTTCACGACGGGGGGGTGCCGTCCACCAGCGGGAGCCAGTTCCCGACCGCACCGCGCAGGTTGGCTAGCTGGAGGACCACGTCCCCGCCGGCGCCGGTGGTGGCGATCAGGTCTCCGGCCCTCCATTTCCTTCACATGTGGGGCACGCGCTGGGCCATCGGTACAGTCGGGACGGCATCGGACGGACCAGAAGGAGGCCGACGGACCATGGCCGTGGACGCTCTCGACACCCGGATCCTGCGGCTGCTGATCGAACAGCCGCGCACCAGCGTGCGGGAGTACGCGCGCATCCTCGGGGTGGCCCGTGGCACCCTCCAGGCGCGGCTGGACCGGCTGGAGCGGGACGGGGTCATCACCGGCACCGGGCCGACCCTCTCCCCCGCGGCCCTCGGCCACCCCGTCCTCGCCTTCGTCCACCTGGAGGTCACCCAGGGGCATCTGGTGGAGGTCGGCGACGCGCTGGCGGCCGTCCCCGAGATCATCGAGGCGTTCTCGACCACCGGCGGCGGGGATCTGCTGACCCGGGTCGTGGCCCGGGACAACGGGCATCTGGAGGATGTGATCCAGCGGCTGATCCAGCTGCCGGGCGTCGTGCGGACGCGGACGGACGTGGCGTTGCGCGAGCGGGTGGCGCACCGGGTGCTGCCGCTGGTCGAATCCCTGGGGCGGGCGGCGGGCGGCCAGGCCGGCTGACCGGCGGGCCGGGTCCGTTGCGGCATGCTGGAGGCCATGACCTCCCGTCCCGGCCCCCATGTCATCTTCGACCTCGACGGCACGCTGGTGGACAGCGAACCGAACTACTACGAGGCGGGGCGCCGGCTGCTCGCCCGGTACGGGGTGCGCGACTTCGGCTGGGAGGACCACACCCGCTTCATCGGGATCGGCACCCGGGAGACCCTCACCGCCCTGCGTGCCGAGTACGGGATCGACGCCCCGGTGGACGAGCTGCTCGCCGGGAAGAACGCGCTGTACCTGGAGCTGGCGGGAGCCTCCACCGAGGTGTTCGGGCAGATGCGGGTCTTCGTGGAGCGCCTGTACGCCGCCGGGGTGCCGATGGCGGTGGCCTCCGGCTCCTCCAGGGCGGCGATCGGGGCGGTGCTCGCGGTCACGGGGCTTGACGCGTACATCCCGCTGTACGTCTCCGCCGAGGAGGTCGCGCACGGGAAGCCGAAGCCGGATGTGTTCCTGGAGACGGCCCGGCGGATGGGGGCGGAGCCGGGCGACTGCGTGGTGCTGGAGGACGCGCCGCCGGGGGCCGCGGCCGCGCACGCTGCGGGGATGCGGTGCGTCGCCGTCCCCTATGTGCCCGCGACCGCCTCCGACCCGGCGTTCAAGGCGGCGGATCTGCTGTTCGCGGAGGGGCAGTCGGCTTTCACCGCGGAGGCCGCGTACAGCTGGCTGCTGGGCGAGGCGGGACCGGGCGGCCGCTCCTGAAACGTGCCGGGCCGTCAGCCGCGCCTCGATGAAGGGCCGTCGGGACACCGGCGGCCCTGCGGACCGATATCCTGATCATGTCGTTCACTCCGCCGTGCAGGGTCCCTCAGGGAACAGGCCGCCGCGCGGTGGACCGGCAGTCGGAGCGGGCCGCGATTCGAGATAGGTGAACAGGTGCTGGTAGCTGGTCGGTACCGGTTGATATCCCCCATCGGCCGGGGCGGCATGGGTGAGGTGTGGCGCGCCGCGGACGAGGTGCTGGGCCGTGCCGTCGCGGTGAAGCTGCTGCTGGGGGACCAGGCGGACGCCTCGTCGACCGCCCGGTTCCGGCTGGAGGCCCAGACCGCCGCCCGGCTGAGCCACCCGCACCTGGTGGCCGTCTTCGACTTCGGGGCCTGGGAGGACCGCTTCTTCCTGGTGATGGAGCTGGTCGAGGGGCAGAGCCTCGGTGATCTGCTGGCCGCCCAGGAGCGGGTCCATCCCGAGCAGGTCGCGCGGATCGCGGGAGAGGCGGCGGCCGGTCTCGCCGCCGCGCACCGCCAGGGCATCGTCCACCGGGACATCAAGCCGGGCAACCTGATGCTGGACACGGACGGTTCGGTGAAGATCGGCGACTTCGGGATCGCCCAGTTCGTCGACGACCCGTCGACGGCGCTGACGACGGCCGGTCACATCGTGGGCACCAGCCTCTATCTGGCGCCCGAGCGGGCTCTGGGACGTACCGCCGACTCCGCTTCCGACATGTACTCGCTGGGCTGTGTCGTCTACCAACTGCTGCTCGGAGAGCCGCCGTTCAAGTCCGACACGGCGACCGCCACGCTGTACCAGCATGTCGACACCCCGCCGGTCCCGCTGCGGCAGCGCGGGGTGGACATCTCGGCCGCGTTCGACTCGTACCTCCTGGGCCTGCTCGCCAAGAAGCCCGAGGAGCGGCCCACGGCGCAGCAGGTCTCCGACTGGTTCCGTACGGATGCCTGGCGCGGCCGCGCGGAGCCCTTGCCGATGCCGAAGCCGGCGTCCCGCCGGGCCGCCCCCTCCCCCGCCCCTTCGCCGTCGGCCCCGACCGCCCCCATGGGCCCTTCGTCGTACCGGCTGCCGCAGCCGACGGGGCGAAGACGCTCCACCACGTCCCGGTCCGCCCCGGCCCGCCGCCGCAGTACGCGGGAGGCGATCCGCCGGCGTCCCAGGGTGGCGAGCGCCATCGCGGGTACGGCGACGTTCCTGGCGGCCGTCTATCTGGGAATGATCCTGTTCTCGCCGGACCCCAGCTCGGCCGACACCCCCGCCCCCGGACCCTCCTCCGGACCGGCCTCGCAGGAGGTCCAGGACGGCGGAGGGCAGCCGGAGGAGCAGGGGCAGCAGCAGGATCAGGAAGAGGACGACGAGCAGGACGACTGAGTCCCGCTCGCCCGGCCGCCGGTCACCAGCGGTCGTGGACCTCCGCGCGGATGGAGCGGTCGTACAGCTCCCGTACGGCGTCCAGCGTGGCCTGCGGCAGCGGGGGAAGCGCGGCGGCCTCCGCGTTCGCGCGGGCCTGTTCCACCGAGCGTGCGCCGGGGATGACGCTGGTGAGGCCCGGCTGCTGGATGATCCAGCGCAGCGCGGTCTGCGCGGGGGTGGCGCCCTCGGGGGCCAGTTCGGCGAACTCGGCGGCGGCGGCGATCCCGGTCGCGTAGTCGATCCCGGAGAACGTCTCGCCCTGGTCGAACGCCTCGCCGTGCCGGTTGTACGTGCGGTGGTCGTCGGGGCCGAAGACGGTGTCCTTGGTGTACTTGCCGGAGAGCAGCCCGGAGGCGAGCGGGACGCGCGCGATGATGCCGACGCCTGCGGCGACGGCCGCCGGAAGGACCTCGTCCAGGGGCTTGAGGCGGAACGGGTTGAGGATGATCTGCACGCTCGCGACGCCGGGGCGGGCGATGGCGGTCAGCGCCTCGGCGCAGGTCTCGACGCTCACCGCGTAGGCGGCGATCCGCTGCTCGTCGACCAGGGTGTCCAGGGCGTCGTAGACGGCGTCGGAGGAGTAGACGCCGGTGGGCGGGCAGTGCAGCTGTACGAGGTCGAGGGTGTCGGTCCCGAGGTTGGCGCGGGAACGGTCGTTCCAGGTACGGAAGTTGTCCAGGACGTAGTTCTCCGGCACCTGATCGGCGCGGCGGCCCATCTTGGTGGCGACGAAGACGTTCGCGTCGGGGCGGTTCTTGAGGTAGCGGCCGATGAGCTGTTCGCTGCGGCCGTCTCCGTACACGTCCGCGGTGTCGAAGAAGGTGACGCCGGAGTCGACGGCCGCGTCGAGGACGTCGAAGGCGTCGCTCTCCTCGACCTCTCCCCAGTCGCCTCCGAGCTGCCAGGTGCCCTGTCCGACGACCGAGACGTCACGGCCGGTCCTGCCGAGTGTGCGCTGTTCCATGAGGATCATGCTATTCCGCTTCTCACGTCGTGAAGATGAAAGGGGTGGGCGGCGGCAGGAGCACCTCTGCCGCCGTCCACCGTTCTGGGGCCGCCCTTCAGGGGGCGGGCCGGGGGTCAGCCCCGGTACTCCGCGAGGACCCTGGTGAAGTCCCACGGCTGCTGGCCGACACCGGAGCAGGTGTCGGCGCCGCCACCGGTGCAGGGGCGGTCGCGGTTGACGGACCAGAAGGTCAGCCGGGCCAGGTGCCGCTGCTGGGCATAGGCGAGGATCGTGCGGAAGTCGGCGACGGTGATGGTCTCGCCGACGTCGGTGGTGCCGTTCATGGAGGAGATGCCGGTGTGCCGGTAGGCCTGGTCGTCGCTGTAGCCGTAGGCGTTCTTGACGGCCGTCTTGAGGCCTTCGGCGGCGCGGACGCTGAGGGTGCCCATGTTCTGGCCGTTGCCGCCGAAGTTGAACGGCATGATCGTCCAGCTGTCGACGGTGAGCCCGGCTTGGGCGGCCCGGTTGATGAGGCTGGTGTCGGGGCCGTTCTGGCCGGTGCCGAAGGTGATGTAGAGCTTGATGCCCGGGTTGTTGGCGCGGATGGTCCGCAGCGCGTCGACCGTGCGCTGCTGGACGGTCGGGGAGTCGTACGCGGCGGCCTCGATGTCGATGTCGATGGCCTTGAGCCCGTACGCGTTGATCACCCTCTGGTAGGCGGCGGCGAGTTCACCGGCGCTGCCGCAGGAGCTCTCCAGCTTGTTGCCGCTCCAGCCGCCGAAGGACGGGATCACGTCACCACCGGCGGCCCGTACGGTGTTGATCGTCTGCTGGTCCACGCCGCCGGTGAGCGGGCGGCCGCCGTCCCACTGGGGGTTGCAGTAGCCGTTGCTGAGGACGAAGGCGAGGGTGAACCACTTGACGCCGGTCGCGTTCATCACGGTCGTCGGGGAGGGCGGGCTGCCCCAGCCGTTGTAGAGGTAGGGCGCGACGGCCATCGGGGGGCCGCCCGGGTCGGGGGTACCACCGCCGGAGGGGGCGGTCCACTTCTGGTTGGCGGCGCCGGTGCAGGTCCACAGCTGGAGGCGGGTGCCGTTGGCGGAGCTGTTGCCGGTGGCGTCGAGGCACTTGTCGGCGGGGACGGAGACGATGTCGCGGGCGGCGGAGATGCCCCACCGCTGGGCGGCGGTGCCGTTGCAGTCCCACAGCTGGACGAGGGTGCCGTTGGCGGTGGCCCCGTCCTTGGCGTCGAGGCACTTGCCCAGTGCCCGGACGGTGCCGTCGGAGCGGACGTCCCACTGCTGGGCGTTCGTACCGTTGCAGTCGTAGAGCTGGACGGCGGTGCCGTTGGCCGAGGAGGCGCCCGCCACATCGACGCACTTGCCGCCGATGCCGGTGATCTGCCCGACGGCGGTGATCTCCACAGCGCTCGCGGGTGCGCCCGGGCTCAGGAACGCGGCCATGGCGATGAGCGACAGGCCCGGCAGGGCGAGCTTGCGGAGCCGCCCGAGGATTCCGGGTCTCGGGCGCGGGGTGTCGGTCATGAGGTCTCCGTCCGTTGGGGGTCGAGCGGGATGGGGCCGGTGCCTGTGCGTGGAGGACCCCGCGCACAGGCACCGGGGCTGCTGGTTCACCGCAGCCGGCGGATCGGGTCCCTCGTCCGTGCGGACCGCCTACGGTCGGCGGCGGTCAGTCGTTGGTGGTCACGCGGACGTAGTCGACGACGAGTTCCGCCGGGAAGGCGGTGGAGCCGTCGGGGTCGCCGGGCCAGTAGCCGCCGACCGCGAGGTTGAGGATGAGGAAGAAGGGCTTGTTGAACACCCACTCCTTGCCGCCCAGGTCGGCGGGGGTGCGCCGCTGGAAGACATTGCCGTCGACGGACCAGGTGATGGAGTCCGGCGCCCAGTCGACGGCGAAGGTGTGGAAGTCGTCGGCGAACGCGGCCCCGTTCGGCAGGGTGTAGCCGGCGCCGATGCCGTCGGCGCCGGAGTAGCCCGGGCCGTGCAGGGTGCCGTGGACGGTGCCGGGTTCGAAGCCGACGTTCTCCATGACGTCGATCTCACCGCTCTGCGGCCAGCCGACGTTGCCGAAGTCGTCGCCCAGCATCCAGAACGCGGGCCACATGCCCTGGCCGCGCGGGACCTTGACCCGGGCCTCGACGTGTCCGTAGGCGGCGGCGAACTTGCCCGCCGTGTTGAGCCGGGCCGAGGTGTACTCGCAGGTGCCGTACCAGCACTGGTAGTTGCCGGGGTTCTCCTTGCGGGCGGTGATCACCAGGTTGCCCTGGCCGTCGAGGGCGGCGTTGTCGTTGCCCCCGGTGTAGAACTGCCGCTCGTGGTTGTTGACGTTGTCGCCGGTCTCCAGCTGCCACTTGGAGCCGTCGACCGCCGCTCCGGCCGGTCCGTCGAAGTTGTCCTCGAAGGAGACGGCCGCCGCGCCGGGGGCTGGCACGGGGCCGGGTGCCGCGGAGGCCCCGCCGGGGAGAGTGGCGAGGAGGGCGGAGCAGCAGAGCAGGGAGGCCGCGTAGAGCGCGGTGCGGCGGCGCCGGGAGTGGGTGGGGACGGCTTTGTGCGGGAGGTGCACGGTCATCACATCGCTTCGTGGGGGGACGTGTAGGGCATGCGCATGACAGATCAACACCGAGAGGTGAACGGTTGGGGCGAACACCTCGGGTGCATATTTCAATTCTTGATTTAAGGGAGTGCCGCAAGAGCCGTCAATAACCTGGTCCAGACCGGAGAGCGAACGGACCATGCCACAGGCATATGCGCCTGAAGGCAACGGGGCCCGCCGTGCGGTTCCCTCCGGACAGCGGCAGAGTGGAGATATATCGACCCGGCGACGCGGCCGAGCTGCACCGGACAGTGAGGCGGGACCGGGCGGTGCGGGCGGAGGGAGCACAGCATGCGGAACGACGGCGTACCGCGGCCCTCTTTCGTCGTGCAGATCCATGACGCGCGGCGCATGCACTTCGACTTCCGCCTGGAGGTCGACGGCGTACTCAAGTCCTGGGCGGTCCCCCGAGGCCCCTCGGAGAACCCCAGCGACCGGCGCCTCGCCGTGGAGACGGAGGACCACCCGCTGGAGTACCGCGAGTTCGAAGGGGTCATCCCGCGGGGCGAGTCCGGCAGCGGCACGGTCATCGTCTGGGACCAGGGCACCTACGAACCGCTCGGCCACGACAGGGAGGGCGACGCCGTCCCCTTCGCGGAGTCGCTGGCGCTCGGCCATGCCACGTTCCGGCTCCACGGCTCCAAGCTGCACGGCGAGTTCGCGCTCACCCGCTTCCGGGTGGGCGACGAGCCGGAGAGCGGCGGCCAGGAGGCATGGCTGCTGATCAAGGCCAACGACCGCCTCGCCGTACGCGACCGGCCCGGCTCACCCGACCCGTACCACGCCCGCTCAGCTCGTACGGGACGGACCCTGCACCAGGTCGCTGTGGCGGCGGCGCGGGGGGACGGGGGCTGAGGGAGGGCTGGGTCGCGGGCGCTCAGCTACGTGCTCGCGTCGGATTCCGCCAGCCGGGCGAGAAGATCCGTGTAGCGCGATCGCCGGTCGGGCCGGGCGTGCGCCGCCGCCCTGCGCAGCGCGGGGACCGCCGCCGCGCCGAATCCGGTGACCGCTTCGCGCGCGGCGCTGCGGACGGCAGCTCCGGGTGGCCGAGGAGGCTGATCAGCTCCGGCAGGGCGGGCTTCCACGCCAGCCGTCCGAGTGTCCGCACCGCCATGCGCACCACCTCCGGAAGCGGCTCGGAGAGCAGGACCGCCGTCGACCGGGCATGGGCGTCCCGGTCGAAGAGGGCGCGCGAGACCCGGTGGGCGTGCAGGCGCACCCCGGCGCGCGGGTGGCGCAGCAGCTCCGCGATCACCGCCCGCAGCGCCGGGTCCGGCTCGCTGCCAGGCGTCGGCGTGTGCTCCTCCACGAGACGGCCGAGGGCACGGCGGATCTCTTCGGGCGTCCCCGTGCGGGCCCGGTCGGGGAGTTCCGGCAGGGCCGGGCGGTGGACCCGGGCCGCCGGGGCGTTCGGGGCGGGGGCGCGCAGGGTGTCGAGGGCGGCGGCATCCTCTGCGTGGCCGTCCGGCCCACGCAGGGGGCCCGCCACGAGGACGAGGCGGTCGGCCAGGGCCGCGCGGCCCTCGTCGCGCAACCTCCCTCGTACGCGGTCCAGTTCGGGCGTACGCAGCAGGGGGCGGTCCGGACGGCCTGGGCGGACCGAGGCGGTACGGACGGCATGGGCGGACCGAGGCGGTACGGGCGGTCCGGACGGTCCGGGGCCTGGTTCCGCCCTGGCCGTCGAGACCCGAAGTCCGGTTCGGCCTCGGCCTGTCGAGGCCGGGGCCTGGTTCCGCTCCGGCCGTCGAGGCCCCCGAGCCTGGTTCGGTCACAGACCGTCAAGGCCCAGCCCCAGCCCCAGCCCCAGCCCCAGCGCCGTCCGTCGCACGCCGAGGCCTGGTTCCGTCGCAGCCCCTCCTGGTCGATGATGTCGGTTGCCCGGGGCCATCACCCCGGGCACAGCACCAGCCGCCGTCCGTGGAAGGGGTTCTGATGCGGGAGAAGGCGTTGTGATGCGGGAAACGGCATCGGATCCGGCACCGGCCGACGGGCGTGCGGGTGAGGACGCCCAGGTGGTCGTGGTGGGGGCGGGGCCGGCCGGTTCGTCGGCCGCGTACCACCTGGCCCGGGCCGGTGTGGACGTGATCCTGCTGGAAAAGGCCCGCTTCCCCCGGGAGAAGGTGTGCGGAGACGGCCTCACCCCGCGCGCGGTGCACCAGCTGATCCGGATGGGCGTCGACATCTCCGCGCCGGGCTGGACGCGTTCGCGCGGGATGCGCTGGGTGGCCGGGGAGCACCGGGTGCACATCGACTGGCCCGCGCTGGGCCGGTACCCGGACTTCGGGCTCTCCCGCAGCCGCCACGACTTCGACGACATCCTGGCGCACCACGCCGTGGCGGCCGGGGCCCGGCTGTACAGCGGCTGGAAGGCGGAGCGGCCGCTGACGGACCGGGCGGGCCGGGTCACGGGGGTCGCCGCGGTATCCGACTCCCCGGACGTGCCGGGGCCCGTCGACTTCCGCGCCCCGGTCGTGATCGCCGCCGACGGGGCCTCCGCCCGGCTCGCCCTGACGCTGGGGCTGGAGCGGGACCCCCGGCGGCAGATCGCCACGGCGGCCCGCCGCTACTACCGCAGCCCGGAGCGCTCGCGGGAGGAGTACCTGGAGCTCTGGGCCGACCTCCGGTTCCCCGACAAGGGACCGTACCTCCCCGGGTACGGCTGGATCTTCCCGATGGGCGACGGGCGGGTCAACGTAGGCCTCGGGGCGCTCCCCCACCGCCGGCACGGCAAGGCGGACCTGCGGGCCACCCTGGACCAGTGGCTGGCCCGGACGCCGGAGGAGTGGGGGCTGCGCGAGGAGAACGCCGAGGGCCCGGTCCGCAGCGCCGCGCTACCGCTCGGCTTCAACCGCCATCCGCTGTACGCGCGCGGACTCCTGCTGGTCGGCGACTCCGGCGGCATGGTCAGCCCCTGGAACGGCGAGGGCATCGGCCAGGCCCTGGAGGCGGGCGAGGTAGCCGCCGAGACCGCGGCGCTCGCCCTGGCCCACCCGGAGGGCCCACGGCGCGAACAGGTGCTGCGCGGCTACCCGGTGGAGATGAACCGCCGCTGGGGCCGCTACTACCGCCTGGGCAACGCGGCGGCCGACGTGGTCTTCAGCCGCTCGGGGTTCCAGCCCGTGCTCAACCGGTACGTCATGAACTCGCCGTTCCTCCTCAACACCCTGGCCCGCCTGCTCACCGACCTCACGGACAAGCCCTCGCGCGATGTGATCGACCACGTCCTCAACACCGCGTTCCGCATCGTCCCGGCGCCGAGGCCGGGACACGCCCGGAGGCGGTGAGGGCGCACAGCCGTGCGGCATCGATCTGCTGGCCGGGGGCGCAGACACCGTTGTGCGGCTGCGGCGAATGCCTCCCTGGCGTCCTCCAACACATCGGGCGGCGCCTGCCTGCGCAGCCCGTCAGCGATCTCCCGGACGCCACCGTGCGGGTGCTCCCCGGGGGTTGAGCCGGGTCCGGCGGTCGTGGCGGTGCCGGTGCCCGGCGTGGCCGGATTTCGGAGGGTGCGCGGGCCTTCGGGAACTCCCCTGCCGTCCCAGGCAGTTGTGCTGGCGGTCCCGACCGGGACCGGCCGCCGTCATGGCGGAGGAGCAGAGCTCTCAGGAGGCAGCAGTGGCCCAGATCGACCTGGACAAGGTCCTCGACAAGGCTTACGCGGACAAGGACCTGACCACCATCCTCGCGGCTCCCGTCTCGGCGTTGAAGGGGGTCTCGGACCGCGACGGCGAGTTGCTCCAGGAGGCGTTCAACGTCAAGACGGTGGCAGATCTGGCCAACTTGAAGTACGCCCGCTGGGCCCAGGCACTGGCCGCGCTGGACACCTCGTCCTGACCTGACGGGCCCGGCCCGCCGGAGCGATCCGGCGGGCCGGGCACCTGGTGGGTGTCACAGCGGCGTCGTCGCCGCCTCCAGCACGAGGAAGAGTGCGACGGCCGCGTTGAGTGCGGAGAGCGCGGAGACGGTCGTCCCGGCGGCGGCGACGAGCGCGGCGGCACCGGCCGGGGTGAGCGCGGGCGGCCAGCCCCGGTCCGGTGGGACCGGGCCCAGCAGGGCGGCCACCCGGCGGGGCACCGGACCCGCGGCCGCGAAGTGGGCCACAGCGGCGGCCCGGGGGGCCGGGCCGGAGATGAGCGCCGCCTTGCCGACCGCGCGGGCCGTCAGCCGGCGGTCGCCGGTGGCCCGGGCCGCCTCCTCGTCCGCCCAGCGCTCGGTGGAGTAGACGAGGGCCGCCTGTAGGGGCCGCAGCAGCGGGTTGACGCACCCGGCCAGCCGGGTCGCGAGCAGCAGCCGGTGGTGGCGGCCGTCCAGGTGGGCCCGTTCGTGGGCGAGCAGCGCGCGGCGCTCCGCCGGGTCCAGGGCGGCGAGCATGGCGGTGGAGACCATGACCCGGCCCGGTGAGCCGGGCAGCGCATAGGCGTACGGCACCTCGTCGGGCAGGACGGCGAGGTCGCCGCCGCCCGGCAGACCGGCGAGCGTGCGGTGGGCGCGGGCGCGGAAGCGGTAGTGGCGGTGGACGGTGAAGCCGCAGGCCGTCGTGACGGCGACGAGCGCCAGGATGGACGCCTTGCCCGCGAAGGCGTCGTGCGGGACGGCGTCCCGTACCTCTTCGTCGGACCAGCCGTCGGGCAGCGGGTTGCCGGGCAGCTGCGCGGTGCCGACCACCACCAGCAGGGCGAGACAGACCAGGCTGCACGAGGCGAGGATCACGGCGACGGTGGTCAGCAGGCGTGCGGCTCTCCGTGGGTGCAGGTGCTGCTCGGCCAGCCGCGCGATCGGCAGCGCGGTCAGGGGCAGGACCAGCGGCAGATACACGAAGACGCCCATCGTCAGTCCTCCGGCCGGTCCGTCGGCGCCGCGCCGGGGCCGACGGGGCGACTCCCGGGGCCGCCGTGGTCGCTCCCCGAGCCGCCCTGGTCGCCCCCGAGGCCGCCGTGATCGCTCCCGGGGCCGCTCTCCGCGAGCAGCGAGCGCAGCAGCTCCTCGTCGTCCGCCGAGAGGACGGAGACGAAGCTGGAGAGCACCGCGTCCCGGTCGCTCTGCTTGTCGAGGAGGCGGCGCATGCGCAGCGCGGCGAGGCCGGCCTCGTTGGCCACGGGCTGCCACAGGACGGGGCGCCCCGGCCCGGTCCGGGTGACGGCCTGCTTGGCGTGCAGGCGGGTGAGGATGGTGATGACGGTGCTGTACGAGAGGCCGCTGCCGAGCCGTTGCAGCACCCAGGCGGCGGTCACCGGTTCGGTCGCCTCGCCCAGCACGGACAGCACCTGGGCCTCCAGCTCGCCCTGGCCCCGCCTGCGGGCGGGCGTTTCCCGTTCGCCACCGGTCCCTTCGGCGTCCACCGTCCGGCCCCCCTCTCGCTCTGCTTCCTCCGCCGCCAGATCCCTGCCGTTCATCTGCCGCGCGCCGGGAAATCGTATCCAGCCGCCGGACCTCCGGTGACGTCTGGCCGCTTCCCACCTGGCCCGGAAAATCTACAGTGTTGTAGATTTTGTGGTGTAGCCGCAGAGTGTCCGCACCGTCACCCGTGGGGGTGGGGCAGCACCTGCGCACCCGTCACCACACAAGGGAGTAACACCATGGGCGTGAGCCTGGCCAAGGGCGGAAATGTCTCGCTGACCAAGGAGGCCCCGGGGCTGTCCGCGATCCTCGTCGGCCTCGGCTGGGACGTCCGCACGACCACCGGCACCGATTACGACCTCGACGCGAGCGCGCTGCTCTGCGACGAGTCGGGCAAGGTCCTCTCCAACGAGCACTTCGTCTTCTACAACAACCTCAAGAGCCCGGACGGTTCGGTCGAGCACACCGGCGACAACCTCACCGGTGAGGGCGAGGGGGACGACGAGATCGTCAAGGTCGACCTCTCCGCGGTGCCGGGTACGGTCGCCAAGATCGTGTTCCCCGTCTCGATCCATGAGGCGGAAGGGCGCGGCCAGAGCTTCGGCCAGGTCCGCAACGCCTACATCCGCGTGGTGAACCAGGCGGGCGGCGCGGAGATCGCCCGCTACGACCTCAGCGAGGACGCCTCCACCGAGACGGCGATGGTCTTCGGCGAGCTGTACCGGCACGGCGCCGAGTGGAAGTTCCGTGCGGTGGGGCAGGGTTACGCCTCCGGGCTGAGCGGCATCGTCGCGGACTTCGGCGTGGGTCTCTGACCTCGCTCCACCGGTCCGGACGCACCACCCCACCGAAACCAGCGAAGGCGGAAGCATGACGATCAACCTCTCCAAGGGCCAGCAGGTCAGCCTCACCAAGTCCGGCGGCGGCGAACTCGGCGTCGTCCGGATGGGGCTGGGCTGGAAGTCCGCGCCCCGCAAGGGCTTCCTGGCCCGGCTGACCGCCCGTGACATCGACCTGGACGCCTCGGCCGTGCTCTTCGCGGGCAAGGACCCCCAGGACGTCGTCTTCTTCCAGCACCTCACCAGCGACGACGGCTCGGTCCAGCACACCGGTGACAACCGGGTCGGCGGTGCGGGCGAGGGCGGTGACGACGAGTCCATCGTCGTCGACCTGCACCGCGTGCCGGTCCACGTCGACCAGATCATCTTCACGGTCAACTCGTTCACCGGCCAGACCTTCGATGAGGTCGAGGCCGCGTTCTGCCGGCTGGTCGACGAGAGCACCGGCCAGGAGCTGGCGCGGTACACCCTGACCGGCGGCGGGCGGCACACCGCGCAGATCATGGCCAAGGTCCAGCGGGCCGGCTCGGGGTGGCAGATGACCGCCATCGGCGCCGCGGCCGACGGGCGTACGTTCCAGGACCTGATGCCCGCCGTCGCGCAGCACCTGTAGCCACAGCGCCGCAATCGCGGCTCGGGGGCCGCAGGAACCCCACGGGGCCTGCGGCCGCCCCACAGCGACACATCGATCGAGGGACGGTATGGGCAGGCTTTCCCCATTGGGGGACCTCGGGGACGAGGACAGATCCGACTACGCGCAGGTGGTCGACGAGGTGCTCGCCTCGGCGGAGATCCAGCGGCTGCTGGAGGAAACCGGCGCCGGCGGCGGCCAGTTGCGGATCCGGGCCCTGGCCTCGGTGGCGCGTACGGCTCCGGCCGCCGCGGCGGAGTACCGGGCGTACGCGGCCCTGCGGCGCGAGCTGCACGCCCGGCACCGCGACAGCGGCCCCTCCTCCCTGTCGGGGCCGGGGAGCCAGGAGCGGGCGGGCGCCGGGGTGCTGGCGGTCCTCGGGGTGCTGACCCCGATCCTGGCCGGCGTCGCCGCCGCGACCTTCCTCCTGCTGGGGTACGGGCTCCGCCTCACCCGCAGTCTGGGGGCCCTGGCCGACACCCTGGTCCGGGTCGGCTGGATCAGCCTCGCCATCGCGGCGGCCACCTCCCTGATCAGCATCGTCGCCCTCTACCGCGCCGCCGCACTCCAGTCGGTGCCCACCTCGCCGCCCGGGGTGGACCGTTCGGCCGACCTGGACCGGGCCCGGGAGGCCTGGCGGACCGCCCTGCGCGACAGGGCGGTCCGCCCGTTCCTGCTCCAGGAACTCACACAGGCGGCCCCGGGCGGGGCACCCGGCCACGGCTCGCGCTTCACCCCGCCCGCCTACGCGGGCCCCGACTTCACCAGCCCGGGCTTCTCGGGCCCCGGCCACGGCACTCCTGACACCGGGTCACCGCACCTGCCCGACACCCGGCGCTGACGCACGCGAGCGGCGGCGGGCCGCCTCGACGAGGGCGGTCATGACGCGGGGGTCGTCGCCCATCTCCGGGTGCCACTGGACCCCGAGCACCAGGCTCTCGCGGTCGGGGAGTTCCAGGGCCTCGACCGTACCGTCGGGGGCGTGGGCGGAGGCGATCAGGCCTTCGCCCAGGCGGTCGACGGCCTGGTGGTGGTAGGCGGGCACCGTGGTCTGTTCCGGGACGGCCGCCGCGTACGCCGTGCCGGGTACGGGGTCGACCGGGTGGCCGCCGAAGACGGCGTGGCCGCCGGTGTGGCCGTCCAGGTGCTGGTGCAGGGTGCCGCCGAGGGCGACGTTCAGCAGCTGCATGCCCCGGCAGATGCCCAGCAGCGGTACGTCCTGGTCGATCGCCGCCTCGATCAGGGCGAGCTCCCAGGCGTCCCGCTCGCGGGCCGGAGGCCCCGTACGGGGGTCGGGGGTGGCTCCGTAGCGCGTGGGCTCCACGTCCGCTCCCCCGGCGATCACCACTCCGTCCAGGGCCGCCACCGTCTCCCGGGCCGCGTCCGCGGCCTCGTCCGGCGGCAGCAGCACCGCCAGTCCGCCCGCCGCCCGGACCAGGCGGGGGTAGGCGGCGGGCAGGAGCACCGCGGGCATCTCCCAGACGCCCCAGCGGGCGGGGTCCTGGTAGGTGCTGATGCCGATGACGGGCCGGGACATGGACGGCTCCTTCAACTGCTGTCTCGTGAGGGATCGACGACGGTGCGACGGACGTGGCCGGTCGCGCCGCGGTGACGCCGTCGGCCACGCTTGCGTGACGTGCTCAGTCGCGCCGGAGTTCGGCCTCCGCCGCCGCCAGTGCGGCGAACTCCTCCTCCGGGGCCGCCGCGACCAGCCGGTGGCGGCTGTAGAAGGCGAAGTAGGCGAGCGCCACCGCGTACACACCGAGCGCGATGAACGCCGCGTCCCGGTCCACCAGGAAGGTCGCCACCAGCGCCGAGCATGCCAGAACGAAGGCCACACCCGAGGTGCGCGCACCGCCGGGGGTGCGGTAGGGCCGGGGCAGATCGGGCTCGCGGCGGCGCAGCACGATGTGGGAGAGGGCCATCAGGGCATAGCTGATGGTGGCGCCGAAGACGGCGACGTTGAGCATCCGCCCGCCGTTGCCGCTCCAGGCGGCCAGGGTGAAGCCGATGACGCCGGGGATCAGCAGGCCGAGGTAGGGCGACTTGCGGCGGTTGGTGAGGGAGAGGAAGCGCGGCAGGTAGCCGGCCCGGGAGAGGGCGAAGAGCTGGCGGGAGCCGGCGAAGATGAGCGAGAAGAACGAGGCGACCAGGCCCGCCAGGCCCGCGTAGTTGACGAAGCGGCTCAGGACGGTCGGCTCGCCGCTGCCCTGGAGGGCGACCACGAGCGGGTTGCCCGCCTCCTTGATGGCGTTGGCGCCTTGCGCGCCGGTGGCGGAGAAGAAGGTGATGAGCGCCAGGAAGACCAGTACGGCGAGGGAGATGGCCAGGGCCTTCGGCATCGAGTGGACCGGGTCCTTGGCCTCCTCGGCGGCGAGCGGTACGCCCTCAACGCCGAGGAAGAACCACATGCCGAACGGGAACGCCGCCCAGATGCCCAGGAGCCCGTACGGCAGCCAGGAGTTGGAGCCGAAGGCGGTGGGGTCGGCCGGGATGTCGTTGAGGCGGCCCGCGTCGAACTCGGTGAACGCGCCGACGGCGAAGATCAGCAGCGCGGCGACCGCGATGGCGGTCACGACCAGGCTGAAGCGGAGCGCCTCGCCGACGCCCCAGAGGTGGATGCCGATGAAGATCGCGAAGCAGGCGAGGTAGACCGGCCAGCCGGAGGTCAGCCCGAACAGGCCGAGCGATTCGACGTAGTCGCCGATGAAGAGGGAGATGGCGGCGGGGGCGAGGATGTACTCGATGAGGATGGCCGTGCCGGTGAGGAAGCCGCCCCAGGTGCCGAGCGCGCGCCGGGCGAAGCCGTAACCGCCGCCCGCGGTCGGCAGGATGGCGGAGAGTTCGGCCAGCGCGAAGACCAGACAGGCGTACATGACGCCCATGAGGACCATGGCGACGGCGAGTCCGCCGAAGCCGCCCTTGGAGAGGCCGATGTTCCAGCCCGAGAAGTCGCCGGAGACGACATAGGCGACGCCGAGTCCGGTCAGCAGCAGCCAGCCGGCGCTGCCCCGCCTCAGGGTCCGGCGGCGCAGGTACGCGGCCGAGCCGGTCGCACCGGTCGCCCCCGGGCTCGTGGAATCGGGTGGTCCGGCGGGTGTTTCGGTTCCCTGAGCCATGAGGCGCTCCAGATCTCTGTCGACATCGTCGATGGAACTGCTTCGATCAAAGGTTCGTCGGCACACCTTTGTGGAACGTCGGCGCGAAAGGCAAGGGGCCTGCGTTAAAGAGTGGTTACGGATTCATCCCGCAGCCGCCCGCCCGGCCCCCGGAACCCTTCAGGCCAGGAAGCCGCGCAGCAGCGCCGCCGTACCGGCGCAGTGTTCGCGCATCATCTCCCGCGCCGCCTCCGCGTCCCGGTCGAGTACGGCCTCGACGACGGCCGCGTGCTGCTGCTGGGAGTGCTCCAGGTTGCGCACCAGGAGCGGGATGCAGTCCAGGAGTTCGTTGAGGGTGGCCCGTACGGAGGCGTACCGGGCGGCGAGCGAGCGGGAGCCGGAGAGTTCGGCGAGGGTGAGGTGGAGCAGGGTGTCCTGGCGGCGGTAGTCCTCCAGCCGGGCGCCCTGGGTGGCCTCCAGGGCGGCCCGCAGCCGGTCGGCGCCGTCGGCCGGGAGCCCGTCGGCGCAGAGCCCGGCGGCCCCGGCCTCCAGCACCTCGCGGAAGCGCAGGGTGTCCTCCACGTCGACGGCCGCCACCCGGCGCCGCAGTTCGTCGCTTGCATCGGCGGCGTTCGTGCGCGGCAGGACGAACGTTCCGCCGTAGCGGCCGCGCCGGCTCTCCACCATGCCCTGGTCCTGGAGGACCTTGAGCACCTCGCGCAGGGTCACCCGGCTGACGCCCAGGTGCTGGGCGAGTTCGCGCTCGGCGGGCAGCCGGTCGCCGGGCGGGACGAGGCCGAGGCGGAGCAGTTGCAGGACCTGCTCCAGGGTCTCCTCGAAGCCGTTGCCCGCGCGGACAGGGCGCAGGACGGAGGCCAGCGGCCCGGAGCCGGTCTCCACCGCCTCCCCGCCCAGGCCCTCGGGGACCTCCGGGGCACCGGCCTCGCCCGCCGCCGGACGGGTGCCGCCGGTTCTCCTTCTGGTGACCACTCGCGGATCCCCTTCCCAAGCAATGGTTCTCTGTCATACCTTAAGCCTCCCGGTTCACCCAAGGAGGAATCCCGTGGCAGACCGCACACCCCCGCTCACCGTCGACGAGCTCCGCTCACGCGTCGCGGACGGGTCGATAGACACTGTGGTGCTGGCCTTCCCCGATATGCAGGGCCGGCTCCAGGGGAAGCGGTTCGCAGCCGGGTTCTTCCTCGACGAGGTGCTGGAGCACGGTACCGAGGGCTGCAACTACCTGCTGGCCGTGGACACCGAGATGCGGACCGTCGACGGTTACGCGATGTCGTCGTGGGAGAACGGCTACGGCGACTTCGGCATGGTCCCCGACCCGGCCACGCTCCGCCCGGTCCCCTGGCACGAGGGCACCGCGCTCCTGATCGCCGACCTCGCCTGGCACGACGGCAGCCCGGTCGTCGCCGCGCCGCGCCAGATCCTGCGGCGCCAGCTGGACCGGCTGGCCGCGCTGGGCTACACGGCTCAGGTCGGCACGGAGCTGGAGTTCATCGTCTTCCGGGACAGTTACGAGGAGGCCTGGGACCGCGACTACCGCGGGCTGACCCCGGCCAACCAGTACAACATCGACTACTCGATCCTCGGCACCGGCCGGATCGAACCGCTGCTGCGCCGCATCCGCAACGAGATGCAGCAGGCGGGGCTGACCGTCGAGTCCGCCAAGGGCGAGTGCAACCCCGGGCAGCACGAGATCGTCTTCCGCTACGACGAGGCGCTGACCACCTGCGACCAGCACGCCGTCTACAAGACCGGCGCCAAGGAGATCGCGGCCCAGGAAGGCGTCTCGCTGACCTTCATGGCCAAGTACGACGAGCGCGAGGGCAACTCCTGCCACATCCACCTCTCCCTCACCGACGAGAACGGCGAGAACGTGATGGCCGGCGACGGGCCGGACGGCATGTCCGAGCTGATGCGCCACTTCCTGGCCGGCCAGCTCGCCGCGCTGCGCGACTTCTCCCTCCTCTACGCGCCCAACATCAACTCCTACAAACGCTTCCAGCCCGGCTCCTTCGCCCCCACCGCCGTCGCCTGGGGCGTCGACAACCGGACCTGCGCCCTGCGGGTCGTCGGCCACGGCCGCTCCATGCGCTTCGAGAACCGGCTGCCGGGCGGTGACGTCAACCCGCACCTGGCCGTCGCCGGACTGGTCGCCGCCGGGCTGTACGGGGTGGAGCACCGGCTGCCGTTGCCGGAGGCCTGTACGGGCAACGCCTACACCGCCGCGTACGACCAGGTGCCGACGACCCTGCGTGAGGCAGCCGAGCTGTGGGAGGCCAGCCCCATCGCCAAGGAGGCGTTCGGCGAGGAGGTCGTGGCGCACTACCTGAACATGGCGAAGGTCGAACTGACCGCGTACGACTCCGCGGTGACCGACTGGGAGCTGCGCCGCTCCTTCGAACGCCTCTGACCACCCCCTGCTTCCCGATCGAGGTCCGTACGTGTCACAGCCCACCCTGGACGTCCTGAACCCGGCCACCGCCGAGGTCATCGCCACCGTGCCCGCCGCATCGGCGGCCGACGTGGACGCGGCCGTCCACCGCGCCGCCGCCGCTCAGCGCCCCTGGGCCGCCGCCGCACCCGCCGACCGGGCCAGGCTGCTGCGCCGGTTCGCCGCCACCGTCGACGAACACATCGAGGAACTGGCCCGGTTGGAGGTGCGGGAGGCCGGACACACCATCGGCAACGCCCGCTGGGAGGCGGGCAACGTCCGCGACCTCCTCGACTACAGCGCGGGCGGCGCGGAGCGGCTGCTCGGCCGGCAGATCCCGGTGGCGGGCGGCATCGACTTCACCATCCTGGAACCGCTGGGCGTCATCGGCGTCATCGCGCCCTGGAACTTCCCGATGCCCATCGCCGCCTGGGGTCTGGCCCCGGCGCTCGCCGCGGGCAACGCCGTCCTCCTCAAGCCCGCCGAGACGACCCCGCTGACCGCGCTCCGGCTGGCCGAACTCGCCCTGGAGGCAGGCCTTCCCGAGGGGCTGTTCCAGGTGCTGCCGGGTGAGGGCCCGGTCGCCGGGAGCGCCCTGGTGGACCACCCGGGCGTCGCGAAGATCGTGTTCACCGGCTCCACCCGGACCGGGAAGCACATCATGACCCGGTGCGCGGAACGGGTGAAGCGGCTCACCCTCGAACTCGGCGGCAAGAGCCCGAACATCGTCTTCGCCGACGCCGATGTGGAAGCGGCGGCTGCCGCCACCCCGATGTCCTTCCTCGACAACTCGGGCCAGGACTGCTGCGCCCGGACCCGGATCCTGGTGGAGCGACCGGTGTACGAACGGTTCCTGGAGCTGCTCGTCCCGGCCGTCGAGGCCGTGGTGGTGGGCGACCCGGCGGACGAGAAGACGCAGATGGGGCCGCTCATCTCGGCCGCCCAGCTGGACCGGGTGCGGGGCTACGTCGACGGGGACCGGGGCGCCGACGGCGTACGGGCCATCCTCGGCGACTCCCCCGAGGGGCCCGGGTTCTGGTATCCGCCGACCGTGCTCACCGGGGTCGCGGCCGACGCTCCGGCGGCCGTCGAGGAGGTCTTCGGGCCGGTCGCCGTGGTCCTGCCGTTCGACGGCGAGGAGGAGGCCCTGCGCCTGGCGAACGCCACCGACTACGGGCTGGCCGGGTCCGTCTGGTCCCGGGACATCGGGCGGGCGCTCCGCGTCGGCCAGGGCCTGCGGGCGGGGAACCTCTCCGTCAACTCGCACTCCAGCGTGCGCTATTCGACCCCCTTCGGCGGCTACAAGCAGTCGGGGCTGGGCCGTGAGCTCGGGCCCGACGCCCTGGCCGCCTTCACCGAAACCAAGAACATCTTCATCAGCACGGAGGCCTGAGCACCATGACCGACACTTCCCCTGTCTGCCGCCGCCTGGTCGGCCGCACCGCCGTCGTCACCGGAGCCGGCAGCGGCATCGGCCTGGCCACCGTGCGGCGGCTGGCCGCCGAGGGTGCCCAGGTCCTCTGCGCCGATGTGGACGAGGCGAGCGGCAAGGCCGCCGCCGAGGAGGCGGGCGGGCTCTTCGTCCGTACCGACGTCACCGACGCCGAGCAGGTCGACGCCCTCTTCAAGGCGGCGTTCGACACCTACGGTTCGGTCGACATCGCGTTCAACAACGCGGGGATCTCGCCGCCCGACGACGACTCCATCCTGGAGACCGGCCTCGATGCCTGGCGCCGGGTGCAGGAGGTCAACCTGACCTCCGTCTTCCTCTGCTGCAAGGCCGCGATCCCCTACATGCGCGCCCAGGGCAGGGGCTCCATCATCAACACCGCCTCGTTCGTGGCCCGGATGGGGGCGGCGACCTCGCAGATCTCGTACACCGCCTCCAAGGGCGGGGTGCTGGCGATGTCGCGCGAGCTGGGGGTGCAGTTCGCGCGGGACGGCATCCGCGTCAACGCGCTCTGCCCGGGGCCGGTCAACACCCCGCTGCTCCAGGAGCTGTTCGCCAAGGACCCGGAGCGGGCGGCGCGGCGGCTGGTGCACATTCCGGTGGGCCGGTTCGCCGAGCCGACCGAGATCGCCGCCGCCGTCGCGTTCCTGGCGAGCGACGACTCCTCGTTCGTCAACGCGACGGACTTCCTGGTGGACGGCGGGATCGCCGGGGCGTACGTCACCCCGGTCTGATCCCGGACACGCAGGGGGCCCGCTCCTACTCCGCCCCCTGCGCCGGTGCTCCCCTCAGCCGCTGCGAGCGGAGCACCAGCAGCATCTCGAAGCGCTGGTCGGGGTCGTCGATCGCGTCGCCCCACAGCTCGCGGATCTGGCGCAGCCGGTAGCGCGCCGTCTGCGGGTGGACGCCGAGCCGCTGGGCCACCTCGGGCGCGCCGCCGGGCGTCTCGATCCAGGCGAGGAGGGTCTCGGCCAGCCGCTTCGCCGCGGTCGGGCCGAGGCCGTCCAGCGGGGCGAGGCAGCGGCGGGCGGCCGCGTCGATCAGCTCCCGGGACGGCAGGAGCACCAGCTCCTCGGTGCGCTCGGTGCAGTGCAGCACCTCGCCCTGCGGCAGCAGGTTCTTCTTGATCAGCTGGACCGCGGTCTCCGCCCAGCGCAGGGAGGTCGCCGCCGAGGCCAGCGGCACCGGCGGCCCGATCGCACCGGACCAGCCGGCGGTGGCCCGGCGCAGGGTCTCCGCCCGGCCCGCCGTCTCCGGCTCGGGGATGACGATGCGCGGCTGCTCGCTCTCCATCTCCAGCAGGATGCCCTGCCCGACCGCCGGGGCCACGGCCTCCCGGGCGGGGCGCATCAGCACGCCCACCGCGATGGTCTCCGGCAGCTCCCAGCCGACGCGGGCGGCCCGCTCGGCGAGCGTCCTGGCCGAATCGCCCCGGGGCTCCACCAGCAGGAGGTCGATGAGCTGGCGCTGGAGGCGCAGCCGCTCGCTGGCGCGGCGGGCCGCCGCCTCGGCGTAACCCAGTACCGACTGTTCCACGAGGCCGTCCAGATACTCGAATCCCGATTCGGCCAGCTCGTACATGGCGGGGGCGGCGATGTCGACCTGCTGGCCGATCTCGGCGAACCTGCGCCAGGTGAGCCGGACGCCGAGCCGGTAGATGGCCTGGAGCGAGTCGAGGCTGCGGCCGTGCAGCCCCTCGCCCCGGCCGAACTCCTGGAAGACCTCCGGCGGCACCCGGGGGTCGGCGGCCCCGGCGCCGAGGTGGCGTACGAACCCCTCGATGGCGCGGCGGATCCCGACGAGCGCCATCGGCTCGCCGGACTCGTCCTCGACCAGCTGGAGATAGGGGTAGTCCTGCCGGATCTCCGTGAGGATCATCTGGGCGATCGCCGGCGCCTCGGCCAGGGCGATGGAGGCGAACCGCTCCACCTTCGACCGGGGCACCTCCTGCCAGGCGCCAGGCTTCACGAGCCCGCCGGCTCGGTGTCGTAACTGATCAAGGGTGTGTTCGGCTGCTCGGGTGTGGCGTCGAGAAGCGCCACGATGCCGAAGGCGGCACCGAAGGCGAGCGCCGCGGCCACCAGGGCGGTGGCGGCGGCGGTGATGAGTCTGCGCATGGTCGGGTCAGCTCCTTGCTGGAGTCGATCCGCTACTCCGTATGGCCGGGCCCCTCCGGCTGGCACACAGTGTCGACAGTCCATTGACATGCCGTCAAGGGCTTGCTTACTGTTCACGCCAATCAAGGGCTGACCGGCCCGGGGCCCGTGCACCTCCCGCGAAGAGATTCGACCCAGGAGTGCCCGGATGCACCGCAATGCTTCACCTCTGTCACTGTTTCTGCTGGGTGCAGGGGTCTTTCTACTCGTCCTCGCGCCCCTGCTCGTCTGGTATGTCCAGCCGCAGGCGAAGCGCACCCCGATAGATATCGATACGACCACGGTCTTCACCGGGACCGGCAGCTACTTCGACACCTCGAAGGTCGAGACGGTCGAGGGCAAGGAGATCACGATCACCCGCCAGGTGCGCGGGGACGTGGCCGACAGCGTCAAGAGCGGCAACGCTGTGTGGGACGTCTCCACCTCCGTCGACCACGAGGGGACCCTGCCCGCCTCCGACCCGCGCGACGCCCTCCAGTGGACCGTGGAGCGCTGGGTGACCGACCGGTCGACCAATGAGCCGGTGCACTGCTGCGAGGAGACCCCGGCCTTCGACGGGGAGGCGTATCTGAAGTTCCCCTTCGATGTCGAAAGACGCGCCTACCGCTGGTGGGACGGCACGCTCGGCGGTGTCGTACGGCTGGAGTACGCGGGCCGGAAGAAGGTGCAGGGGTACGAGGGGTACGCGTTCAAGGGCACGGTGGAGCCGACCCGGACCGGGGTGCGCCAGGTGCCCGGCGTGCTCGTGGGCAAGCCCCGTACGCCCCAGATCCTCGCCGAGGAGTGGTACTCCAACAGCGGGATCGAGCTGGTCGTGGACCGGCGGACCGGGCGGATCATCAACGCGGCGATCGGCCCGAAGAAGACGCTGCGCGCACCGGGCTCGTCGAAGGACGCCGTCACGCTGCTGGAGAGCAAGCGGGTCGAGTTCACCAAGGAGACCCAGCTCAAGCAGGTGGAGCTGGCCTCGGCGGACAGCGACCGGCTGGCGCTGCTCTCCGGGACCGCGCCCGCCGGGGCGGTCGGACTGGGCCTCGTACTCGCGACCGTGGGCATCGTGCTCGTCGTCCGGGGGCGCAGAACGGAGCCGGAGGCCCCGAATACTCACATGATGACGAACTCGCCCACTTGAGTTACCGGCAAGTTGTCGCATCGGTGAGTAGCCGGGGGCGTACCCGTACCGAAAACTGTCTATCCCCACCACAGCACGGCCCCCGGTCTCCCGTCCCTCGTTCGCGCGCCCCACAGCCGCGTTCTCCACACCCGTACCCGAATCCGTTCGCCCCGCTCCCGTAGTGCCCCGGCCCCGCCCCTTTCCTCCGCTTTCCTCTCCGTCCCCTCTCCGTGTTCCACAAGCCCCGCCACGAGTCCCCCGCCCCCGAGCCGAGTTGGAGCACCCATGCCCCAGCACGTACCTCCCCCGCTGCTTCCCGCAGCCGCGCCGCAGGGTCAGGGCCAGGTCTCCCCCAGGGTTTCCGCCTCCCCCAGACGCATCGTCTTCCTCGCCCACCGCGACCTGGGCAACCCGGCCGCGGGCGGCTCCGAGCTGCTCGTCGACCAGCTCGCCCTCGGTCTCACCGAACGGGGCCATGACGTCACCCTCCTCTGCGGCGGGCAGGCCGCGCGCCGGCCCTACCGGGTCGTCTCCGCGGGCTCGCAGCTGGGGCACTACCTCGGCGCGCGCTCCGCGTTCGCCCGGCAGGTCGGTAGCTGCGACCTGCTCGTCGAGGTCTGCAACGGCATGCCCTACCTGGCGCCCCTGTGGCACCGGGGTCCGACCGTGTGCCTGGTCAACCACGTCCACACCGACCTGTGGGAGATGCGATTCCCGGCGCCGGTGGCCCGCGCCGGGCGTCAGCTCGAACACTGGGCGCTGTCCCGGGCCTACCGGGACCATCTGATGATCGCCGTCTCGCCGTCCACCGCGGGCGCCCTGCGGGAGCTGGGCGTTCCGGACGAGCGCATCCGGCTGGTGAACAACGGCGTCCAGGAGCCGCTGCCGCAGAGCGAACGGTCCGCGACCCCGCTCTTCCTGGCGCTCGGCCGGCTGGTCGACTACAAGCGCATCGATCTGCTGCTCCAGCTCTGGGAGCGGGTCCGGCCGGTCACCGGCGGCCGGCTCGTGATCGTCGGCGACGGTCCCGAGCGGGAGAAGCTGGAGCGGCTGGCCGGGCCGGACGTGGAGTTCGCCGGGCATGTGTCCGAGGCGGAGAAGCACCGGCTGCTCTGCGCGTCCTGGATGCTGCTGCACCCGGCGTCCGTCGAGGGGTGGGGGCTGGTCGTCACCGAGGCCGGTACCCGGTCGACGCCGACGCTCGGCTTCGACGTGCCCGGGCTGCGGGACTCCGTCGAGGACGGGGTCACGGGCATCCTCGCCCGGGGCGAGTCGTCCTTCGCCGCGGCCTGGTGCGCGCTGGCGCTGGACGAGGAGCGCCGCGAGGCGATGGGCAAGGCGGCGCGCGAGCGGGCCGCCGCCTACCGGTGGAGCAGCAGCGTGACCCAGCTGGAGGCCGTGGCCGCCGAGGCGATCAGCGGTACGCGGTCCTGGCCGACGGGTGCCCGCTCGTGAAAGACCCGTCCTTCCGCCGCTCCCTCACCCTGTTCCGCGCCTTCCTGCGCGAGGGGGAGGACCCGGCCACCGTCTACACCCTGCTGGCCAGGGACGCGGCGGACCAGGTGGAGCGCCATGTGCCGCTGGAGGGGAAGGTCGTCGTCGACATCGGCGGCGGCAACGGCTACTTCACCCGGGAGTTCCGGCGGCGCGGCGCGCACAGCTACCTCTTCGAGCCGGACCCCGGGGAGCTGGGCGACCGGCAGCCGCAGGGGCCGCGGGACACGGTCGTCGCCGACGGCTATCTGCTGCCCCTGGCGGACGGGGCGGCCGATGTCGCCTTCTCCTCCAACGTGCTGGAGCACGTCGCGGACCCGCACACCTTCATCAGCGAGATGGCGCGCGTCACCCGCCCCGGCGGGCTGATCTACGTCTCGTTCACCAACTGGTACTCGCCGTGGGGCGGCCACGAGTGGGCCCCCTGGCACTACGCCGGCGCCGAGCGCGCCCGCGCCCGTTACGAGCGGCGCACGGGCCATCCGGCCAAGCACCGCCTGGGCGAGAACCTCTTCAGGATCGGCGTCGGCCCGACGCTGCGCCATGTGCGGGGCCGCACCGACGTGGACGTGGTGTCCGCCCGGTCGCGGTACTGGCCGGTCCTGCCCGAACTCGTTACCCGGGTGCCCGGACTGCGGGAATTCGCCACCTGGAACCTCCTCCTCATTCTCCGGCGGTGTTCATGACCAGCGCAGTCCACCACCCACCCCACCAGGTCCCGGACGGCGGCGACCCGCCGCCCGGCAGACCGGCCGACGACCCGGCGCCCCGTTCGCGGCGCTGGCTGCTGGGGTTCTGGGCCACGGTGTTCGTGGCGTTCCTGGCGGTGTCGCCGGGGCGCATGACGTTCGACACCAAGCTCGGTGTCGTCGTGGATCCCGGGCGGTTCCTCGGCGACCTGGGCGAGCTGTGGCACAGCCGGTCCGGGTTCGGCGGGATCGCCGACCAGTACATCGGCTACCTCGTGCCGATGCTGCCGTACTACGGTCTGGCCGACCTGCTGAAGGTGCCGACCTGGCTGGCGGAGCGGCTGTGGCTCTCGCTGATCGTGGCGGCCGCCTTCTGGGGTGCGCTGCGGCTGGCGGAGCGGCTGCGCGTGGGCTCCCCGGCCACCCGGCTGCTCGGCGCCGTCGTGTACGCGCTCTGGCCGACGTACACGATCGTGATCGGCTCCACCTCGGCCGCCGCCCTGCCGGGCGCGCTGCTGCCGTGGGTGCTGCTGCCGCTGACGGACCCGCGCCTGGCGCCGCGTATCGCCGCCGCCCGTTCCGCGCTGCTGATCCCGCTGATGGGCGGGGTGAACGCGGCGTCGACGCTGGCCTCGCTGCTGCCGGTCGGGCTGTATCTGCTGTCCCGGCCCGCCGGTCCGCGCAAGCGGGCGCTGCTGCTGTGGTGGATCCCGGGCGTGATCCTCGCGACCGCCTGGTGGATCGTTCCGCTGCTGCTGCTGGGCACCTTCGGTGAGAACTTCATGCCGTACGTGGAGTCCTCGTTCACCACGACGACGACCATGTCGGCGACCGAGGTGCTGCGCGGCGCGGGCAACTGGGTGGGCTATCTGAACTTCGGCGAGGCCTGGCTGCCCGCCGGGTGGACCGTCGCCACGGCGACCGTCACCATCCTGGGGTCGGCGCTGGCCGCCGCCCTGGGTCTGGCCGGTCTGGCGCGGCGCGATCTGCCGGAGCGCCGCTGGCTGGTGCTGACCGTGCTGTCCGTCGCGCTGATCACACTCGCCGGGTACGGCGGTGCGCTGGGCGGTCTCTTCCACGGGACCGTGCAGGAGTGGCTGGACACCTGGCTGGTGCCGTTCCGGAACATCTACAAGTTCCAGACGGGTCTGGCCCTCGCCCTGGCGCTCGGCCTGGCGCACCTCACCGCCGTGGCCTCGCTGCGGGCGGAGCGCGAGGAGCGGGTGCCCGCGCGGGCCCGCCGGCTGGCTCCGGTGATCGCCGCCGTGCTGGTGCTGCCGGGTCTGGCCTGGCCGTACGTCAACGGGTCGATCCTCCAGCCCGGTTCGTTCAAGGAGATCCCGAACCACTGGGCGAAGGCCGCAGGCTGGCTGAAGGACAACTCGGCCAACGACCGGGCCTTGGTGGTCCCGGCCACCGCGCACGGCATCTACACCTGGGGCTCCCCCATCGACCAGCCGCTGGACGTGCTGGCCGACACGCCGTACGCCCAGCGCGACTACGTCCCCTTCGGCACGCCGGGCAACCGGCGCGCGATGGACGCCGTGGAGCAGGCGCTGACGTCCGGGGGCCGGGTCCCCGGGCTGAGCGAGTACCTGAACCGGGCCGGGCTGCACTACGTCGTGGTCCGCAACGACCTGGACCCGGACCAGCTGGGGTACGTCCCCACCACCACGGTCAAGCGCACCCTGGAGGCCTCCGGCTACAAGCGGGTCACCGGCTTCGGCCCGGTCATGACCGGCGGGCGCATAGCCAACGACACGCCCATCCAGGTCGAGGGCCTCTACCCGCGCCAGAGCGCGGTGGAGATCTACGAGCCGCCCGCCGGCACCGAGCGTCCCGGCCGGGCGAGCATCGCGCCCGTCTCCTCGACCGCCGTCGTCAGCGGCGGACCGGAGTCCCTGCTGCCGCTCTCGGCGAGCGGTGCCCTGGACGGCCGGCCCACCGTGCTGGCCGGTGATGCCCACCCGGGCGTCGGGAAGCCGTCCCTCTACGTGGCCGGTGACGGGCTGCGCCGGGCCGACACCCGGTTCGGCCTGGTCAACACCAATACGTCGCACACCTATACGGCCGACGAGCGCAACGCGCCGGAGTCGGAGCAGGACCCGGGTGCGGAGCCGCGCCAGATCCTGCCGACGTCAGGCAAGGAGCACCAGACCACGGCGGTGCTGCGCGGCGCGAAGTCGGTGAGCGCGTCGTCCATCGGCAACTGGCTGTTCCATCTGCCGCAGTACGACCCGGCCAACGCCTTCGACGGCAACCCGGACACCGCCTGGGCGGAGGGCTCCGCCGCCTCCCCCGAGGGCGAGTGGGTACGGATCGACTTCTCCGGTACGCAGGAGCTTCCGGGCTCGTTGCAGCTCACCCCGCTGCCCGGCAACGGGGTGCGGGCGGCGGCGACCGAGGTGCGGGTCGAGACGGACCGCGGCTCGAAGGACAGCCCGATCCGCCCCGACGGCTCCCCGCAGGAGGTGGCCGCGCCCGCCGGGCCTGCCTCGTGGCTGAAGGTGACCATCCTCAAGTCCCAGCAGGGGCGCCCGGGTCTCACCGGCGCCGGGTTCACCGACATCGCCATCCCCGGGGTGCAGGTGACCCGGATGCTGGAGCTGCCCTCCGACGCACCGCGTGAGGGCGCCGACTCGACGGTCTACTCGCTCAAGCGCGGCAGCGACCCGGGCGGTCTCTCGGCGGTGGCGGCGGAGACCGGGCTGCACCGCCAGTTCACGGCGGGTCAGGCCGGCCGGTACACGGTCGCCGCGAGCGCGGTGCCCGTTCCGGGCGAGGCCCTCGACAAGCTGCTGTTCGACCTGACGGGCGAGCGCGACAAGATCCTGGTGAGCGCCGACTCCACGGCGCGGCTGGGCACCAACCTCAGCGCGCGCAACCTGACGGACGGCGACCTCACCACGGCGTGGATCGCGGGCGACCGTCCCGTACTCCATCTGTCCTGGCCGAAGAAGACCGAGATCGGGGAGATCGTGTTCGCGGCGGCCGGCGGGATCTCCACCCGGCCCGAGCAGGTCCAGATCAGCTCGCCGGACGGTACGGCGGTGGCGGCGGTGGACGAGAACGGCATGGCCCGCTTCTCGCCCATCACCACCGACCGGATGGACATCACCATCTCGCGTCAGGCGCCGCTCACGGTGCACAACCCGTTCGCCGGTGGGCAGTTGCAGCTGCCGGTCGGGCTGAGCGAGGTCTACATCCCGGCGCTGGAGCAGTTCCGCTCGCCGCAGCCCGACCCGGAGAAGGAGTTCAGCCTGCCCTGCGGCCAGGGTCCGGTCCTCTCCATCGGCGGCACGCTGATGGAGACCAAGGCCGAGGGCCGGATCCGGGATCTGACGCAGCGCCGGCCCATCGCGGTCTCGCTCTGCTCCGAGCGGTCCGAGGTGGAGCTGAGCGCCTCGACCCACACCGTCGAGGCCGGTGACGCCGGTCCGCTCGCCATCACCGATGTCACGCTCTCCACGGGCGAGACGAAGGCCCCGGCGGCCACCGCCCGTACGGTCGACGTCAAGGACAGCGACGGCGACCGCCGCACGCTGGCGGTCGGCGCCGGTGAGGCCTCGTACCTCCAGCTCCACGAGAACCACAACAAGGGCTGGAAGGCCACGCTGAACGGCAAGGAGCTGACGCCGCTGCGGATCGACGGCTGGCAGCAGGCGTGGCTGGTCCCCGAGGGCGAGGGCGGCACGGTCACCCTGGAGTACGAGCCCGCGCTGATCTACCGGGCCGGGCTGATCGGGGCCGGGGTGCTGTTCCTGGTCCTGGTGGGACTCGCCTTCGTACGCCGCCGGGGCTCCGGCCCGGCGGAGGGCGCGCACGAGGGTCCGTACGCGGGTGACGAGCGGGCCGTGCCGCCGGCTCCGGGGCTGATCCTGGGCACCGTGGCGCTGACCCTGGTCGGCATCGTGATCGCGGGGCCGGTCGCCCTGGTGGTGCCCGTGCTCGCCGTACTCGCCCACTTCCGGTCCTCGTTGCTGGCGCCGGTCGCCTTCGCGGCGATGGCCGGGGCCGGGGTCGTCGCGGCCGTCGGCACCGGGGAGTACACCGCCACGGACCAGGGCGCCTTCGGGGCGACGGCCCAACTCCTGGCGCTGATCGCCCTGTTCGCCGCACTGGTCACGGTCGGGTCCGCCCCGGTCCGGGGCAGGCGACGGGCCGGCCGGGGTACGGAACCCGCTCCCGCGAGGGCCGGTGAGGACGACACGGACGCGACGATCCCGCAGCAGCAGGCGGTGCGGCCGTCCGGCCGGACCCTCTCCGCCGACGCCAAGAGGCCGCACACCGAGCCGCCCGCACGCGGTCCGGGCGGCCCGACGGCTCCGCCCGGCAGCGGAGGACCCACCGGATGACCGCCACGCACCCCGCCCGGCCGGAGACGGCCGGGCGGCTGCCCCGGATACCGTTCCCCGTCGTCGACGAGGTGGACCGGCACTGCGCCCAGGACGCCGAGCCGAGCACCATCCACATCGAGATCCATCTGCCCGGCCGGGTCGAGGAGGACCGGCTGCGCGCCGCCTTCGCCGCGTCGCTGGCGCGGTATCCGCGGGCGCTGATGCGGGAGCGGCCGCGCGGTCCGCTCGCACGGCGGTACGAGTGGGAGCTGACGGAGGGCCCGGACCGGGAACCGGTCACCTTCCTGCCGTCCGCACCCGGCGCACTCGACCGGGCGCGGACGGCGTCCCTCACCACCGCCCCGCCGCTCACCGTCTCCCCTCCGCTGCGGGTCGGTGTGGTCGAGGAGCCGGACAGGGAGGGGTGCGTGCTGGTACTCGCCGTGCACCACACCGCACTCGACGGGCCCGCCTGTCTGCGGCTGGTGGCCACCGCCGCCGAGATCTACAGCGGACGGTCCGCTCCCCAGCCGTCCGCCCCGGCCCGCCCGGCCGACGCACCACCGCCCCCGCACTCCGGTCCGTCCGCCTTCGCTCGGCCGGCCCGGGTGGCGGCGGGCACCCCGGCCAGGGCACCGGGCAACGGGCAGCTGCTCGCCGAACTCCCGGTGCCCCGGCGGGAGTCCGGCGCCCCCTACACCGTGAACGACCAGCTGATGGTGGCCACCGCCCTGACGGTGGCCGACTGGAACCGGCAACAGGGGGCGGCCGAGCGGCCGTTGCGGATCACCATGCCGGTCGACGACCGCACCCGGGGGCCGGAGATGCCGATCGGCAACGGCACCCGGCTGGTCGAGGTCGGCTTCGACGCGGCGGAGGTGGCGTCCGGCAGGGACATCGCCGCGCTGCTGCGTCTGACCGCCGAGCGCACCCGGGTCCTGAAGGCGCAGCCGCGCCCCCAACTGGGTCGTTCGGCCTCACTGTTGACGACCCCGCTGCTGCCGGTCGCCGCGCGTGCGGCGTACACCCGGGCGCTGCGGGTACTGGCGGGTCCGTGGACGTCGACGACGCTGCTCAGCAACATCGGCCGGATCCCGTACCCGCTGGACTTCGGCGACGCGGGGAGGTCCGCCGCCCTGTGGATCTCCGCACCGGCCCGGATGCCGAGAGGGCTGACGTTCACCACCGCGTCCACGGACGGCCGGCTGCATCTGGCCCTGCGCTGGTCGCGGTCCCTGCTGGGCGACGCGGACGGCGAGGCGCTGCTCGGCCTGTTCTCCCGTCATCTGGCCGCGACATCCTCGGAGGCCCCGTGACCGACACCGTCTCTCCCCCGCCCGGGCTGCGGGACTTCTACGAGAACCCGGCCGTCCCCGTGGCCTCCGGCGACGGCCGCAGCCGACGTCAGGCGCGGCTGCTGGCCGCCGCCCTGGAGGGGCGTACGGGCCAGGTCGTCGTGGACGTCGGGTGCGGCGACGGGACGGCCGCCGCCACCGCCGCGCCGATCCTCGCCGGGCACCGGCTGATCGGCGTCGACTGGTCGCAGGACGCGCTGCGCCGGGCCCGCCCCCGGATGGGCTCGGTGGTCCGGGGCGAGCTGGAGCACGGGGGGCTGCCGCTGGCCGACGGGTGCGCGGACGCGGTGCTGTTCAGCGAGATCCTGGAGCACCTGGTCGACCCGGACCAGGCGCTGGACGAGCTGCGGCGGATCCTGAAGCCGGGCGGCCACCTGATGCTCTCCACCCCGAACCTGGCCGCCTGGTACAACCGGGCGCTGCTGCTGGCCGGGGTGCAGCCGGTCTTCTCCGAGGTGAGCCTGCGCGGGATCCACGGCAGGCCCGGCTCGGAGGTGGTGGGCCATCTGCGGCTCTACACCGCCCGCGCGCTGCGCTCCTTCCTGACGGCCTCCGGCTTCGAGGACGTGAAGATCACCGGCGCCCCCTTCCACGGGGTGCCGCGTCCGCTGCGGCTGGTGGACAGGGCGGCATGCGCGGTGCCCGGTGCGGCGTCCATCCTGCTGGCCCACGCTCGGCGGCGATAGCGCGATGTGGTGGGGTGTGGGGGCCGCGCTGGTGGCCAACCTGCTGTACAGCGTGGGGTTCGTGGTGGAGAAGCGGGCCCTGGGCAATCTGCCCGCGCTCTTCGCGGGCAAGCCGCTGCGCGTGATCCTCGTCCTGCTCACCAGCCCGCTGTGGATCGTGGGCGCGCTGTCGCTGGCGGCCGGTTTCGCGGCCCAGCTGATCGTCTACCGGGCGCTGCCGATCGCGGCGGCGCAGGGCATCTTCGTCTCCGGCCTGGTGCTGCTGCTCCTGCTCTCCTCGGCCGTCCTGGGCGAGGAGTCGACCGGCCGGGAACGCTATGCGCTGGGCGGGGTCCTGGTGGCGCTGCTGATGGTCGTCGCCTCGGTGCGCGAGGGCGAGGACGTGGTGAGCGCCGGTGCCCCCTGGATGCTGGTGCTCCTGGTCTGCGTCCCGGCGCTGGCGGCGGGCGTCTGGCTCTACATCCGGGTGGAGAGCCGGTCGGCCAAGCGCCACCGGGTGCCGACCAGCGGCATCGGTTACGGGGTGGCGGTCGGGCTGCTGTACGGCGTCAGCTCGCTGGCCATCAAGGGCACCTCCAGCCGGCTGACCACCACCGACCTGGGGGAGGCGGCCCGTTCCCTGTTCGGCTCGCCCTACCCGTATCTGCTGCTCTTCACCGCCGTGGCCGGTCTCGTGATGTCGCAGACGGCGCTCCAGCGCTGCCGGGCCTCCCTCATCGTGCCTGTGTGCACCACGGTGACCTGCCTGTTCACCGCGGTCCTCGGGACCCTCGCCTTCGGGGAGTCGCTCCCCGACGACCCGCTGCTGCTGACCCTGCGGCTGGCCGGCACCGCGCTGGCGCTCACCGTCCTGCTGGCCATGCCGCGCCACGACCCGCCCGCCGAGGCGGCCCCGTCCTGACCACGGCCACGGCCCACGTTCCCCGTCCCGTCCCCACCACCGAGGGAGTCCCCATGAACCCCGACGACCCGCTGCTCGCCATCCTGGCCTGTCCCCTCGACAAGGGCCCGCTGTCCCTCCTGGCCGACGAGGAGGCGCTCTACAACCCCCGGCTGCGCCTGAGTTACCCGATCCTGGACGGCATCCCGCAGCTGCTGCCCTCCTCGGGCCGCAAGGTGGACGCCGATGTCCACGAGAGATACGTAGCGCACCTGAAGGCCTCGGCCACGTGACCACGTTCGCCGCGGCGGTGGCGTCCCGGCTGCCCACCGGCCTGGTCGCCTCCGCCGCCGTCGCCCTCTACCCGCGCTTCGAACCGGAGCTGCGCCGGCTCGCCGACTTCTGCCCGCCCGGCCGTACCGCCGTGGACATCGGCGGCTGGTACGGCCCCTGGTCGCGCCGCCTGGCCCGCCGCTGCACCGAGGTCGTCACCGTGGAGCCCGTACCGCACCTGGCCGACCATCTGCGCCGTACGCTGCCGCCGAACGCGCGGGTGGTCCAGGGGGCGGCGACGGACCGGGTCGGCTCCACGGTCCAGCTCTGGTTCCCCGAGGGCGACCACGGCGACCGCGGGGTCTCCTCGCTGGAGCGGCGTGACATCCACGCGCACTGCGTCGAGGTGGAGTCCCTCACCATCGACAGCCTGGACCTGCACGGTGTCGGCTTCGTGAAGATGGACGTCGACGGCGCGGAGGTGGCGGCGCTGCGGGGCGCGGCGGAGCTGCTGAAGCGGGACCGCCCGGCGCTGCTCGTCGAACTGGAGAGCCGGCTCGGCCCGATCGCCCCGGCGGTCGACCTGCTCACGGACCAGGGGTACGCGGGGTGGGTGCTGGCGGGTCGGCACTGGGTCCCGCTGGCCGGGTTCGACCTGCCGGCCCACCAGGCGAGGACGGAACACCTCGTCCACCAGGGGCTGCTGCGCCGGGCGTTCGTGCCGCAGCGCACCCGGTACATCAACTCGGTGCTGTTCCTTCCCGAGGGGCGGGTGCCGGGCTCATCGGCCGCCTGAGTGAATCCACCGGGGCGATCTGCGCTGACAGGGGAGGTTACGGGGCAGGTGGGAGAGGAGAGCCGGGCGGCCGCCCTTGTGGGGGCGGCCACCGGGCAGACCCGCCGAGAGCGCCACGTAAGACCTGGCCGACCCCGAGGAGTTCCGCCGTGATCGAGAGCGCAGACATCCGTGAGTGGCGTACGCGTGACGTCGTCGACCCCGACGGCCGCAGGATCGGGTCGCTGGAATCCGTCTACGTCGACACCGGGACGGACGCCCCGGCGTTCGCCACCGTGGTGGTGGGCCTGCCGACCCGCCACCGGCTGGTCTTCGTACCGCTGACGGGGGCCGTCGTCGGCCCGGACTATGTGAAGGTCGCCCATGACCGGGGCAAGGTGAAGGACGGCCCTTCGATCGGTACGGACGACGTCCTGCCCGCCGAGGACGAGCCGGCGCTCTTCGCCTACTTCGGCCTGCCGTACCTGCCCCCGGCCGACGGCGTACGGGTGCTGGCCCGCCGCTGACCTGATACCGCCATGCGGATAACGTATTCCGCATGACGGATGACTCGCAGAACCCAGGGATACGGGCCGCTCTACGGCACGCCGACGCACTGGGTCCGATCGACGCCTCGACGGACCGCTTCCTCCGTACCGTCGAGGCGCTCACGGAGGCCGACGCGGGCGGCCCGTCCCTGATCCCGCCGTGGACGCGCGGCCATGTGATCACCCATGTGGCACGGGCCGCCGACAGCCTCTGCCGACTGCTGACATGGGCCCGTACGGGGGTCGAGACCCCGCAGTACGCGAGCATGGACGCCCGCGCGGCGGAGATCGAGGGCGGCGCGGGCCGCCCCGTCGCGGCGCTGCTGGCCGACACCGCCGAGAGCGCCGCACGGTTCGACGAGGCCGTACGTTCCCTGTCGCCCGAGGCCTGGGAGCGTCCGGTCCGGATGCGTACCGGAGAACTGCGCACCGCCGCCGAGCTGGTGCCGACGCGGCTGCGGGAGCTCGAAGTCCACCACGCCGACCTGGCCGCCGGGTACACCTTCGACGACGTTCCGCCCGAGGCCGCCCGCTGGATCATCGACGACATCGTGGCGGCCCAGCGCCGCCGCTCCGGCGTACCGCCCCTGCGCATCGAGGCGACGGACACCGGTCTCACCCACGAGCTGGGCAGCGGCGGGCCGACGGTCGGCGGCCCGCAGGCCGATCTCCTCGGCTGGCTGACCGGGCGCACCGGCGGCTCCGGCCTGGCCTCGTCGGACGGCGGTACGGTGCCGACCGCGCCGTACTGGATCTGACCCGGCCCCCAAGCGACCGGATCAGGCCGCCTTCCGCAGGTCAACTAGGGTGTCGCCGTGAGAGTGCTGCTGGTCGAGGACGACGCCAACCTCCGGTTCGGGGTGGCTGCCGCGCTGCGGGCCGCCGGGCTCGCGGTCGACGAGGCCGTCGACCTGCCGCAGGCCGACGAGGCCCTGTTCGTCACGGCGTACGACTGCGCGGTCTTCGACCGGATGCTGCCGTCGGGGGACGCCGCCGTCTATGTGGAGGAGCTGCGGCGGGACGGGCGGGCCGTGCCGGTGCTGTTCCTCACCGCCCGGGACACCGTCGCCGACCGGGTGGAAGGGTTCGCGCGGGGCGGTGACGACTATCTGGTCAAGCCGTTCGCCGTGCCGGAGCTGGTCGCGCGGGTGCGCAGCCTGTGCCGACGCGCTCCGGCCGTCAGCCCACCGGTGCTGCGGGTCGGGGACGTGGAGATCGACACCGCGCGGCGCCAGGTGCGCCGGGCGGGCGTCCTGCTGACCTTCACCCGCCGGGAGTTCGCGGTCCTGGAGGTGCTGGCCACCCGCGCCGACCAGGCGGTGGGCCGGGCGGAGCTGATCGAGAGCTGCTGGGACGAGATGGCGGAGCCGCAGTCCAACGTGCTGGAGGTGCTGATCTCGCAGCTGCGGAGGAAGCTCGGCGGCCCGCCGCTCGTCCACACCGTGCGCGGCGTCGGCTACCGGCTGGCCGACGAGTCCGCCCGATGAGGTCCCCGCGCCGGCCGTTCCGCTCGTCCCGCGCGCTGACGCCGACCGCTCGCGTACGGAGACTGCGCCGGCGCATCACCGTGCTGTTCGCGCTGACCAGTGCGGCGAGTCTGGTCGCGATGGCCGTCCTGGCGGTGCGCAGCGACGGCGTACGCGGGCGCGAACAGCTGGACCGGACCATGAGCGCCGACACCAACTGGGCGCTGGGTCTGCTGGAGACGGACGAGGACGGGCGGCTGGACACCGAGGTGCTCCTCGACAACGCCGGGACCGCGTGCCCGCCGCTCTTCCTGCTCTCGGTACCGGCCGTCGCTCCCGGTGAGCTGGTCGTCGAACACGCCCCTCGTCGGCCCTGTCTCACCGTCTCCGCCGCCTCCGTACGCGAGGCCGCAGCCACCGCCGTACGGGCCGACGAACCCCGGTCCCGGGACGCGCGGACGGCGGACGGGGAGCCCGTGCGGATGTTCGCCCTGCCCTTCTACCCGCCGGACGCGGAGGAGGACGCCTCGCCGCAAGGGGTCCTCGTCACCGTGGCGGACGCCTCGGCGCAGCGGGCCGACCACCGGCGGCTGACCTGGGTGGTGACCGGCGGCTGCGCGCTGCTGGTCCTGCTGTCGGCCGGGGTCGGGCACCTGCTCTCGGGGCGGGCGGTCCGGCCGGCGCTGGAGGCGCTGGACCGGCAGGAGTCGTTCCTTGCCGACGCCGCGCACGATCTGCGCACCCCGGCGGCCTCGCTGCGGACGCTCGCCGAGACCGCGCTGCGCGGTGAGACGGACTCCACCGATGTGCACCGGCGCACGCTCCGGCTTGCGGAGGGCATGGGCACGCTGGTGGACGGGCTGCTCACCCGGGCGCGGCTGATGTCGGGGACGGCCGTGCTCGCGGTGGAGCCGCTGCGGCTGGACCAGTTGGTGGAGGCCGTCGTCGAGGACGCGGAAGTCGAGGGGCAGCGGGTGACGGTGCGGGCGGAGCGGGCCGTGGTGGTGGTCGCCGACCCCGATCTCGTACGCCGGGCAGTGGCCAATCTGGTCGGCAACGCGCTCGTCCACGGCCGCCTGCCCGGTGAGCCGGCCGAAGTGGAGGTCACCGTCGGCGGCGACGGGTCCACCACGACCGTCACGGTGGAGGACGCGGGGCCGGGGCTTCCGCCCGAGGTGGCGGGCGCGCTCTTCGACCGGTTCCGCAGCGGCTCGGGGTCGACCGGGCTCGGCCTGTCGATCGCCTCCTGGGTCGCCCACGCCCACGGCGGCAGCCTCGCGGCGGAGAGCGGGCGGCGCGGCGGGGCCCGGTTCGTGCTGCGCCTGCCGCCAGGGGGACCGTCCACCGAGGGCTGACCGTACGGCGCCTCATCAAAACCTCAGCATCGCCGAGGAATGCTTCGGGCCGGAACCACCCGACCCTCTTCAGGGAGCACTCCGTTGAACCGCGCCACCCTTGCCACCGCCACCGCTCTGGCCCTCCTCGGTGCCCTCTCCCTCACCGCCTGCACGGGCGGCGCGGTCCCGGACAGGGGCACGGCGAAGGCCCCGGACCCGGCGTCACGGCCCGACCTGAAACCGTTCTACGGCCAGCGGCTTCAGTGGGCGGACTGCGCGACGGACGGGTACGAGTGCGCGCGGCTGACGGTCCCCCTGGACTACGAGCACCCCGGGAACGGCCGGACGTTCGTGCTCCCGGTCGCCCGCGCCGCCGCGACCGGTCCGGCGAACCGGATCGGCTCCCTCGTCTACAACCCGGGTGGCCCGGGTGCGGGCGGGGTCAGCTCGCTCCAGGAGGGGATGGACGAGTCGTTCGGCGCGGCGGTGCGGGCCCGCTTCGACATCGTCAGCTTCGACCTGCGCGGGGTCGGGGGGAGCGTTCCGGCCCTCACCTGCGAACCGGCTGACGCGGAAGCGGAGGACGAGACGGAGGAGGACCCGGCGGAGGAGGAAGCTTCCGCCGGCGTGGCCCCCCTCTACCCCCGTACGGAAGCCGACCGTTCGGCCGCCGCGTCGGGCGCCCGCACCGCCGCCGAGGACTGCGAGAAGCACAGCGGCCCCATCCTCCGGCACGTCGGCACCGAGGACGCCGCCCGTGACCTGGACGTCCTGCGCGCGGCCCTCGGCGAACGTGAACTCACCTACCTGGGCTGGTCGTACGGGACGAGCCTGGGCACCTCGTACGCCGAGCAGTTCCCGCGCCGGGTCCGCGCCATGGTCCTGGACGGCGCGATCGACCCTTCGCTGGACTGGCGGCAGCGGGTGATCAGCCAGTCGGCCGGCTTCCGGCGGAGCGTGGACGACTACGCCGAGCGGTGCGCGGAGATCGCCGGGGAGAGCTGCCCGGGCCGGAGCCCCGAGGAGATACGGGCCCTGCTCGAACGCCTCTACCAGCGGGCGGAGCGCGAGCCGCTGCCGGTCGCGGAGGACAGTGCGTACGCGGAGTACGGCGGCATGGACGCGACCGCCGTCCTCGACGCGGTCTCCATGGCGATGTACACGCCGGAGGACCAGTGGGGGCCGCTGTCGGAGGCGCTGCGGGACGCGGACCAAGGGGATGCGACGAAGCTGGGCGCCCTGGACGACGAGGAAGCCGAGGAGGAGACCGAGGCCCCCGGCACCGCTGAGGAGGAGCAGGAGGGCGACACCCCCGAGCCCCCCGCCGACAACAGCGACGCCGCACTCACCGCCGTCAACTGCCTCGACATCCCGCACCCCCGCTCCTTGCGCCCGTACTGGGACGCCCTCGCCCCCGCCGACAAGGCCGCCGGGGTCTACGGCACCGCCGGGGTGACCGCCGAACTCACCTGCCGTGACTGGCCGTCCGGCGGGCGGCGCCCGCACCGGGTCGACGCGGACGGGGTGCCGCCGGTCCTGGTCGTGGGCACGACGGGCGACCCGTCGACGCCGTACGAGGAGTCGGTGAGCCTCGCGGAGCAGTTCCCCAAGGGGATGCTGCTGACGTACGAGGGGCTGGGCCACACCGCGTACGGGCGTGGCGACGCCTGCGTCACGGCGAAGGTCGACGCCTACCTGGTGAAGCTGGAGCGGATCCGCCCCGGGGCCACCTGCTGACCCGGCGACATGGAGGTTAGGTTACCCTAACTACCATGTCGGTCTCGGTGGTTTCCCCCGGTCGCGGGCGCGCGGAGACGCTCTCGGCGACCCCGCTCCGCTGGGCCGAGCCGTCGGTCGGCGGGCCCGTGGTGGAGGCGCCGTATCTGCTGACCACCGCCGTCCTCGACAGCCCCGCCCCCGCCGGCTCGTCCGCGAGCGGGGTGCACACCCACGACGACGCCCTCCTGGTCTGGCCGCACACCGGCACCACGACCCTGCACACCCGGAACACGGTGCGCCGCCTCGTACCCGGTCAGGCCGCCTGGATGCCGCCGGGCACCCCGCACGCCTCCCACCCCGACCCGGGGAGCGTGGCCTGCTACACCTATGTGACCCGGGCCGCGATCCCGCCGCGCTGGAACGCCCCGCGCTCCCTGCGGATGGGGCGCGCGCTCCAGGAGATGCTGCTCCACCTCGACGCCAACGCGATGCCCGACGACCGGCGGCTGCGGGCCCAGCGGCTCATCATCGAGATGCTGGAGGAGGACCCGCACGCGGCGATGGAGGTCCCCGTCCCCGAGGACCCGCGAATCCGGGCCATGGCCGAGGACATCATGCGGGACCCGGAGAGCGACCTCTCGCTGGAGGAGTGGGCGGCCCGGCACGCGCTGAGCGTGCGGACGATCACGCGGGCGTTCGCCCGGGACGTCGGGATGTCGTTCACCCGGTGGCGGTCGCTGGTCCGGATGTCCGCGGCGACGACCCTGCTCGCCCAGGGCCGCCCGGTCAATCTGGTCGCGCACCGCTGCGGCTACTCCACGACGAGCGCGTTCTCCGCGGCGTTCCGCCGGGTGACGGGGACCAGCCCGACGGCGTATCTGCGCGAGCAGTCGACGCTCGCCCCCGCCGGCCACTGATACCCCACCACGCGCCTCACGCGTGGCCGATTCGCGACGCACCCTGGCCCGTACGCGACCCTCCTCGGCCTCCGGCCCTTCTAGCGTTCAGCGAGGCAAGGGTTACCCAAGCCACTCCGTGCGCTGTCCCGATCCGAGGAGAAACGTGTCCCCATCCATTCCGGCCCGACGCCGAACGGGCCCGCTGGCCCGAGTCCTGGCGCTCGCCGTCGGTGCCGTACTCGTCCTGGGAGGCTGCGGCAGCGGTGAGTCCGCGAAGACAACCACCGAGGCCAAGGCCGACGGCGCGTCCAGCAGCTTCCCCGTGGACATCGAGCACGCCCACGGCACCACCACCATCAAGCAGAAGCCGAAGCGCATCGTCACGCTCAGCTGGATGTCGCTGGACGTCGTCGCCGCGCTCGGCACCGTGCCGGTCGGCGTGGACGAGCAGTGGGGCGGCGACAAGGACGGGTACACCCCCTGGTTCCGCACCCAGGTCGAGAAGCTCGGCGGGCCCCTGCCCGAGACGCTGAAGTACGGTGACGCGGGCGAGATCGACTTCGAGCAGATCCTCTCCCTCGAACCGGACCTCATCATCGGCCTGTACTCCGGCATCTCGGACGTCGACTACAAGCGCCTCGCCGAGATCGCCCCCACGCTCCCCTATCTGAAGAAGCCCTGGGACGGCGGGACCTGGCAGGAGATGACCCGCACCATCGGCAAGGCCATGGGCGAGGAGAAGAAGGCCGAGAGCCTGGTCAAGGACGTCGGCGGGCAGCTGGCGGCGGTCGCCGTGGACCACCCGGAGTTCAAGGACAAGACGTTCACCTACGCGGTCGCCCTCACCCCCGGGTCGACGGAGGTCGGCCTCTATCTCGACTACGACGCCCGGGTGCGGCTCCTGACGGAGATCGGCTTCAAGAACACCCCGTCGATGAGCACGATCGCCGCCACGGCGAAGGGCACCAACTGGTACGGCGGCGTCAGCCTGGAGAAGCTGGACACGGTCGAGGCCGATGTGGTCGTGGCCTGGGCGAACGCCCCCGCCGAGGTCACGTACTCGCTCAAGGACCCGCTCTTCTCCCGCTGGAAGCCGATCGCGGGCAAGCACTACGCCTTCGTCCAGGACCCGCAGCTGGCCATGGCGACGAGCGGACCGACCGTGCTCTCCATCCCGTGGGGTCTCGAACGCTATGTGCCGATGCTCGCCGACGCCGTCGCGGGCAAGGGCAGCACCGGCGCGGGCTCCTGATCCGCCACGCCCGTCAGGGAAGACGATGACCACCACCACCGCATCACCCCCGGCACCGGGGCAGGCCGTGCCGGACCCGCGTGACAGCGCGGGTCCGGTCCGCCGGCGCCACCGGCACCGCCCGCTGATCCTGCTCGGGGCGCTCGCCCTGCTCTGCGTGACGGCCGTCCTCAGCGTGATGGTCGGCGCCCGGCCCATCGCACCGGGGACCGTTTGGGACGCGCTGCTGCACTTCGACAACTCCGACGAGCATGTGATGGTCCGCGAACTGCGGGTGCCGCGCACGGTGATCGGGCTCGTCACCGGTACGGCGCTGGGCCTGAGCGGGGCGCTGATCCAGGCGTTCACCCGTAACCCCCTGGCCGATCCCGGCATCCTCGGTGTCAACGCGGGCGCCAGCCTGGCGGTGACGTTCGCCGTCGCCGTGCTCGGGTTCACCGCGGCGAGCCAGTTCATCTGGTTCGCGCTGGCGGGCGCCTTCGGGCTCACCGTGCTCGTCTACACCCTGGGGTCGATCGGCGCGGACCGGGGCACGCCGGTGAAACTCACCCTGGCCGGTGTCGCGTTCACCGCCGTCTGCGGCGGCTTCACCTCCGCCATGGTGCTGAAGTCCACCGCCACCTTCGACGTGATGCGGTTCTGGGGCGTCGGCTCCATCGGCGGCCGTTCGCTGGACATCCTCCCGATCGCGCTGCCGCTCATCGGCTCCGGTCTCGTGCTGGGGCTGCTCAGCGCGGGCTCCCTCAACGTCCTCGCCCTCGGCGACGACCTCGCCCGATCACTGGGCACGCGGCTGGCGTTCACCCGGGTCGTCCTGATCCTCGCCGTCACCCTACTGGCCGGGACAGCGGTCGCCGTCGCCGGGCCGATCTCGTTCGTGGGGCTGATGGTGCCGCACATCGTGCGCTGGTTCGTGGGGCCCGACCAGCGGTGGATCCTGCCCGTCACGGTCGTCGCCGCCCCCGCGTTCCTGCTCGCCGCCGACATCGTCGGCCGGATCGTGCTGCCCTCCGGGGAGCTGCGGGTCGGCCTGGTCACCGCGCTCGTCGGCGCGCCCGTCCTCATCGCGCTGGTCCGGCGCCGGAAGGTGAGCACCCTGTGACCGCCCAACCCCTCGCCGGAAGAACTGACTTCAAGCAGGGCACGTGGGCGCTGCGCCGGGGCGGGGTGTCGCTGCGCCTGGAGCGGCGGTCCGTCCTCGTCTGCGGTGTCCTGGTCCTGGTCGTGGCCGCCCTCGGCGTGCTCACCCTCGCCACCGGCTCCATCCAGCTCACCCCGGTCCAGGTGCTCTCCGCGCTCCTCGACCCGGACGCGGAGCCCCGTACCCGGCTGGTCGTCGTCACCTGGCGGCTGCCCAGGCTGCTGTTCGCGGTGGTCTGCGGAGCGGCCCTCGCCGTCAGCGGGGCGCTCTTCCAGTCCCTGACGAAGAACCCGCTGGGCTCCCCCGACGTGATCGGCTTCACCTCCGGTTCGTACGCGGGCGCCAGCGTGGTCATGCTGGTGCTCGGCACCGTCAACTACCTTGCGGTCGCAGCGGGTTCGCTGATCGGCGGGGCCCTGACCGCGCTCCTGGTGTACGTGCTCGCCTACCGGGGCGGTGTGCGCCCCTTCCGGCTGATCATCGTCGGTATCGCCGTCGGCGCGTTCCTCTCCTCCATCAGCTCCATGCTGCTGCTCGCCGTCAGCCCGGAGAAGGCGATGCTGGTCGCCACCTGGGGCGCCGGCTCCCTCAGCGGGCTCGGCTTCGAACAACTTCGGGTGACGACAGCCGTGTTCGCCGTTCTGCTGATCTGCTCGGTCGGGGTGGTGCGGCCCCTGGTCCACCTGGAGATGGGCGACGACACCGCCCTGGCGCTCGGGGTGAACGCCCAGCGCGCCCGGCTCACCGCCACGGTCACCGGGGTCGCGCTCACCGCGCTGGTGACGGCGGCCGTCGGGCCGATCGCGTTCATCGCCCTCGCCGCACCGCAGATCGCCCAGCGGCTGACCCGGAGCTCCACGACCCTGCGGATCGCCCCGGCGGCCCTCACCGGCGCGGCGGTCCTGGTCGCGGCCGATTTCATCGCCCAGCGGGTGGACCTGCCCGTGGGTGTCGTCACGGTGTGCGTCGGCGGGGCCTATCTGGCCTGGCTGCTGGCGCGCCAGTACAAGGGGGGCCGACGATGACCCACGCCGGACCGACAGGAGAAGGCTCCGTAGCGGCTCTCTTCCGGGTGGCGCTGCTGCGGGACGGGCGGGGCCTGCGGATCAGCCTCACCACCGTGGCGTTCATGGTCCACCAGCTGTGCGAGGCGCTGGTGCCCGTCCTCATCGGCGTCGTCATCGACCGGGCGATGGCCCCGGCGGACCGGGAGGCCCTGGTCTGGTGGCTCGCCGCGCTCGGCGGGGTCTTCGTCGTGCTGTCGCTGTCGTACCAGCGCGCGTCGTCGTCGATGGTCACGGTGTACGGCTACGGGGAGCACGAGCTGCGCCAGCGCGCGATGACCCGGCTGCTGGACCCGCTGTCGCTGCGCCGCCGCCCCGGTTCCGGCGAGGCGCTCTCACTGGTCTCCTCCGACACGTACCGGGTGGCGGGGGTCTCGTGGAGCGTCGTCCAGCAGGCGTCCACGCTCACCGCGATCCTCACGGCGTCCGTCGCCCTGCTGCTGATCTCCGTACCGCTGGGCGTGGGCGTCATCGCCGGGACCGTCCTCATGCTGGTCGTCATGCGGCGGGTCTCGATGCCGCTGGAGGCGCGGGGGCTGGCCGAGCAGGGGTCGGCGGCGCGGGCCAGTGAGGTGGCCACCGATCTGATCACCGGGATACGGGTGGTGGCCGGGATGAACGCCCGGGCGGAAGCCGCCCGCCGCTACCGGACCGCGAGCGACACCTCGCGGCGCGGTGCCGTCGCCGCCGCGCGGTCGGTGCTGGCGTACAGCGGTCTCAGTCTGCTGCTGTCGGGGGTGTTCCTCGCGGCGCTGGCGACGGCGTCCGGCTGTCTGGCGCTGGACGGGCACATCACCATCGGCCAGCTGGTCACGGTGCTGGGGCTCGCCCAGTTCCTCCAAGGCGCCCTCGCCCACGTAGGCACCTTCGCCTCGAACTGGATCCACAAGCGGGCCTCCGCCCGCCGCCTCGGCGAACTGATCGGCGAACCGCCCCTGATAGAGCCGCTGTCCACCGACACCGCTCCCGAGCCCGGGTCATCTCTCCTCCGCTGGCACCCGCCCGGCCACGGCGAGCCTCTCGACCTGCACCCCGGCACCCTCGTCGGCGTCGTCCCCCACCACCCCGCCCACGCCCGGAACCTCAGCGACCGGCTCGGCTACCGGGTCCCCCTGCCCCGCGGCGAACTCCTGATCGGCGGGGTGGACGCGGTCGACCTGGGACCGGACCGGGTGCGTGCCCGAATCCTCGCCCCGCCCCACCACGGCGCCGTCTTCTCCGGCACCCTGCACGCCAACCTGGTCCCCCGGGGCGGCGCGGTGGACCCGGCCGTCACCGCGGCGGCCATGGTCGACGACGTACGCGAACAGGTCGGCGGCGACCTGGCCGAGGTCGGCGAGCACGGCCGCCGGCTCTCCGGCGGTCAGCGGCAACGCCTGCTGCTGGCACGGGCGTTGCACGCCGACGCGGACCTCGTCGTCCTCGACGAACCCGCCACCGCCGTCGACCCGGTGACGGAACAGCGCATCGCCGAGGGACTGCGCTCCCTGCCCTCCACCGTCCTCCTCATCACCGCCAGCCCGATCCTGCTCTCCGCCTGCGACCGGGTGGTCGAACTCCGGGCGGCGGACGACGACAGCCACGACCCGAACGGACTCCCCCGGTGACACCCGAGCAGACCACTCCGCCCGGCACCACCCTCCCCGTCGCCGACGCCCGCCGGACCCGCGCGGAGATCCTCCGCCGCCTCCGTACGCACCGCCGCCGGCTCGGGGCGGCACTCCTCACCCTGCTCGGCGGTGCGGCGGCCACGCTCGCCACTCCGCCGGTGCTCGGCGGGATCGTGGACGCCGTCGCCGACGGGGCCGGGCGGGGCCGGGTCCTGGCCCTCGGCCTCGCGCTGGTGGCCGCGACCGCCGTCGGGGCCGTCCTCGCCTACGCGGGCGGCCGGATGCTGGTGGCGCTGGTGCAGGAGGTGCTGGCGGGGCTGCGCGAGGACGTCTTCAAGACGGCGGTCCACCTTCCCGTCAACACCCTGGAGAGCAGTGGCAGTTCCGATGTCGTCTCGCGGGTCACCCGCGATGTGGAGGCGGTCTCGGAAGCGGCGTCCGACGTGCTCCCCGAGGTGACGAACGCGGGCTTCACCATCGGCCTGAGCCTGGTGGGACTCGCCGTCCTGGATGTCCGCCTCGCACTCGCCGGGCTCGTCTGCCTGCCCGTCCACGTCTACGCCACCCGGCAGTTCCTCCGCCGCTCGCACCGCGTGTACGGGGACATCCGGAGGCTGGAGTCGGCGCGCGGGCAGTCGGTGATCGAGGCGGTACGGGGAGCCGGGTCCATCGTCGCGTACGGCACCCAGGACCAGCACCTCGGCGACCTGGCCGAGCGCAGCGTCCGGGCGATCGAGAGGCAGCGGGACGGGGTGAAGCTGCGCAACCGGTTCACGGGGCTGCTCAACGCGGCGGAGTTCCTCGGTCTCGCCGCCGTCCTGGTCACCGGCTTCCGGCTCTTCGGCGCGGGGGCCGTCACCCTCGGCGCCGCCACCGCCGCCGCCCTCTACTTCCACCGGCTCTTCGGCCCGGTCGGGGCGCTCCTGGGCAGCCTGGACGATATCCAGCGGGCCACGGTGGGGCTGTCGCGCCTGGTCGGGGTCACCGATCTGGGGGACCACCACCCCGTACGCCCGGAAAGCGAGGCGCAGGGGGCCGGGCGCCCGGACATCGACGTCAAGGGCGTCTCGTACGCGTACGACGGCACGCGCCCCGCCCTGCGCGAGGTCTCGCTGCACGTCCCGGCGGGCACCAGCCTCGCGCTCGTCGGTGCCAGCGGCTCGGGCAAGTCCACCCTGGCCCGGCTCGTCGCGGGCATCGGCACCCCGGACCGGGGCAGCGTCACCGTGGGAAGCGCCCAGGGCCCCGACGCCCCGGCCCGCTACCTCGTCACCCAGGAGGTCCACCTGTTCGGGGGCACCCTGGCCGACAACCTGAGGCTCGCCCGGCCCGACGCCACCGACGACCAGCTCCGCCACGCCCTGCGCGAGGCCGGGGCCGACTGGGCGCTGGAGCTGGACGACGGCCTCGGCACCGTCCTCGGCCCGGGCGGCACCCCCCTCGACGACGGGTCCGTCCAGCACCTGGCGCTGGCCCGGGTCCTGCTGGCCGACCCGCCCGTCGTCGTCCTGGACGAGGCCACCGCCGAATCGGGCCCACGGACCCGCGCCCTCCTCCAGGGCGCCCTGGCCCGGGTCACCTCGGGCCGGACCACCGTGGTCGTCGCACACCGGCTGGAGCAGGCGCGCCTGGCCGACCGGGTCCTGGTGCTGCGGGGCGGCGAGGTGGCGGAGCAGGGCACGCACGGTGAGCTGCTGGCGGCCGGGGGCGCGTACGCGGCGCTCTGGGCGGCCTACCAGCGCGCCGGGAGGGGCAGCGGCGGCGGACCGGTCAGCCCGTGACGATCCCGGTGACGAGGTTGATGGTGGTGGCGAGGATGCTGGCGCCGAAGACGTACGACAGCAGGCAGTGCCGGAGGGTGACCGCGCGGATCTCGGTGGTCGAGACGTTGGTGTCGGAAACCTGGTAGGTCATGCCGAGGTTGTAGCTGAAGTAGAGGAAGTCGACGTACTTCGGGCTGTCCCGGGAGTTGAAGTCGATGCCGCCCTCGGTGGGCAGGTAGTAGAGGTACGCGTACCGGGTGGCGTACATCAGGTGGAGCGAGGCCCAGGCGGTGAAGACGCCGCCCAGGGCGATGGCCGCGGCGGCGTGGCTGAGGTCGGAGTCGCTGGTCAGGAGCAGCACCACGATGCCGACGAGCCCGCAGAGGGCGGCCGCGACGACGACCAGCTCTTCGAGGACGGGCCGGAACTCCTCACGGCGCACGTTGTGGTGGGTGGTGGCCGCGTCCATGGGCCAGAGCGCGATCCACCCGGCCACGACGAAGATGGTCTCGGCGGCGGCGATCCCGGCGAGGATGCCCAGCGGAGCGTGGGTCAGCAGACCGGTGACCACCCCGGCGACGACCCCGAGCACCCCGGCGACGAGGAGCCGGGGGACGGCGGAGAGCGCGGTGCGGTGGTGCAGGGGGCTCAAGCGGGATCACCTCGGCGGCTCGGTGAATCGGCGGTTCCGGGATCGGGGATCGGTGAATCGGTGATCGGGGTATCGGTGATCGGGGTATCGGGCGGTTCGGCTCCCGTACGGCTTACGACCGCCATCCCACTCCCCCGGCCCATCCTCCGCACCCCGCCGCAGGCCGAGTGGCGTACGGGAAGGGCCCTGCATAGCCTGCCAAAGAGCCCTGTTTCGTCCCTTTATGCCCGAAAAAGAGGTCGCAGACCGTATGTGGCCGGGTCGGAAGGTCGAGAGCCGTGAGCACCAACCACCACGAGCAGGACCGCCCGGAGCACCACGCCGAGCAGGACCCGCCGGAGCACGGCGTCGGCCCCGTCCCCGAGGGCGATCCGCGGTTCCGCCCCTACCACCACCCGGCGGCCGGCTGGGGCGCGGCGGAGAGCGTGACCCGGTTCCTGGCGCGCGAGCGCTCCCCGGTGGACGGCCCGAGGGCCATTCTGAAGATGAACCACGAGGACGGCGGCTTCGACTGCCCCGGGTGCGCCTGGCCGGACGACCTCAAGGGCCTGCACCTGGACATCTGCGAGAACGGGATCAAGCACGTCACCTGGGAGATGACCCGCAAGCGGGTCGGGCGGGAGTTCTTCGCCGCGCACTCGGTGACCGAGCTGTCCGGGTGGAGCGACTACGACCTGGAGAACCAGGGCCGGCTCACCGAGCCGATGGTCTACGACCCCGCCTCGGACCACTACGTACCGATCAGCTGGAAGGACGCCTTCGAGGTCGTCGGTGCCGCGCTGCGGGGCCTGGACGATCCGAACCAGGCGGCCTTCTACACCTCCGGCCGGCTCGGCAACGAGGCCACGTTCCTCTACCAGCTGATGGCCCGCGAACTGGGCACGAACAACCTGCCGGACTGCTCCAATATGTGCCACGAGGCCAGCGGCCGGGCGCTGACGGCGTCCCTCGGTACGGGAAAGGGGACGGTCGACCTCAAGGACTGGGAGAGCGCCGACGCGCTGTTCATCCTGGGGGTCAACGCGGCCTCCAACGCGCCCCGGATGCTCACGGCCCTCTCCGAGGCCCACCGGCGGGGCGCCCAGATCGTGCACATCAACCCGCTCGTCGAAGCGGCCGCCACCCGCACCATCGTCCCGCACGACTTCAAGGACATGGCGCTCTTCAAGCCGACGCCGACCAGCACGCTCAACCTCCAGCCGCGCATCGGCGGGGACATGGCACTGCTGCGGGGCATGGCGAAGGCGGTCCTGGAGCAGTCGGCGTCCGATCCGAAGGCGCTGGACCAGGAGTTCATCGACCGGTACACGACGGGGTTCGCGGAGTACCGGGCGCTGTGCGAGGCCACGCCGTGGGAGGAGATCGAGACCCAGTCGGGGCTGAGCCGCGCCGACATCCTCCAGGCGGCCCGGGTGTACGGCGAGGCGGACCGCTCCATCGTCAGCTGGTGCCTGGGCCTCACCCAGCACGAGCACGGCGTCGACACCGTACGGGAGATCGTCAACCTGCTGCTGCTCCGCGGCAACCTCGGCCGGGAGGGCGCGGGCCCCTCCCCCGTACGCGGACACAGCAACGTCCAGGGAAACAGGACCTGCGGGATCGACCACCGCCCCACCGACGCCTTCCTGGACCGCCTCGCCGACGCCTGCGGAATCGACCCGCCCCGCGCACACGGCCTGGACACCGTGGGCACGATCGAGGCGATGCGGCGCGGCGAGGTCAAGGTGTTCGTGGCGATGGGCGGCAACTTCGCCATGGCGGCGCCCGACACCCCGGCCACCTTCGAGGCGCTGCGCTCCTGCGACCTCACCGTCCAGGTGAGTACGAAACTCAACCGGAGCCACCTCGTCCACGGCGCCGGGGCCCTGATCCTGCCGTGTCTCGGCCGGACCGAGAAGGACCACCAGCGCAAGGGCGTGCAGTCCACCTCGGTCGAGGACTCGATGAGCATGGTCCACCTCTCGATCGGCATGAAGCGCCCGGCGTCGCCGCGCCTGCTCTCGGAGCCGGCCATCGTCGCCGGGATGGCCCGCGCCGCCCTGCCCGGCAGCGCGACGCCCTGGCACTGGTACATCGAGGACTACGACCGCATCCGCGACACCATGGCCAAGGCCCTGGACGGTTTCGAGGACTTCAACCGGCGGGTGCGCCTGCCGCTGGGCTTCCGCATCCGGCAGCCCGCCCGTGAGCTGGTCTTCCTGACCCCGTCCGGGCGCGCCGAGTTCTCCACCGCCGCGCTGCCCGATGTCGTGCCCGCCGCCGGAACGCTGGCGCTGGGCACCATGCGCTCGCACGACCAGTGGAACACCACGATCTACTCGGACAACGACCGTTACCGGGGCATCAAGAACCTGCGCACGCTCGTCTTCATGAACCGGGCCGACATGCGTGAACGCGGGATCACCGACCTCGGCCCGGTCGACATCACGAGCACGGCGAAGGACGGCAGCCGACGCCACCTCAACGGCTATCTGGCGATCCCGTACGACATCCCGCGCGGCTGCGCGGCCGGGTACATGCCGGAGATGAACGTGCTGTGCGCGCTCGGCGACTACAGCACCCAGAGCGACCAGCCGATCATGAAGCACGTCAAGGTGACGATCGCGCCCGCCGCCTGAGCGGTACATTCGCGGCCATCAGGGGCACAACACACCAGGCCGGGCAGGGTTTCTGAGGAATCCTCATTTACTGGCCGGTAGAGATCTATGCGATGCAGGTCACACACCTCTACGGTCGGGGCAGCGCTCCGGGTCCCGCCGATGTCGGTGAGCCGCCGACCGGGCTCCGGGGTCCCGCACGTCTCCCGCCCCAGGAGGTCCGATGCCCCCATCCCCCAGCCGCTCCCCCCGCAAGCTCTCCGCCCTCGTACTCGCCGCCGCTCTGGGAGCCGCGGCTCTCGGCGCCCCCTCCCCCGCGTCGGCTGCACCGGCCGCCGACGACGGGGAGTACCTCGTCGGGCGCGGCATCGCCGATGTCACGGGCGAGGCCGCCGAGACCGGGATGATGGGCTACTCCAGCTTCGACCAGAAGACGTCCGGCATCCACCAGCGCCAGCGGTCGCGCGCGTACGTCGTGGTCGACCGGGCGACCGGGAAGCGCGTGGTCTACGTCAACGCCGACCTCGCGATGATCTTCCAGTCGGTGCAGCAGGGCGTGATCGCCCGGCTCAAGGAGCGGTACGGCAGCCTGTACGGCGACGAGAACGTGCTGCTCTCCGCCACCCACACCCACTCGGGCCCCGGCGGCTACTCGCACCACGTGGCGTACAACCTCTCCGTGCTCGGCTTCCAGAACGGCACCTACCGGGCGATCGTCGACGGCATCGCCGAGTCCGTCGCCAAGGCCCACGACGACCTGAAGCCCGGCACCATCAGCCTGGGCACCGGCACCCTCACCAATGCCAGCGTCAACCGCTCCCGCGAGGCCTTCGACCGCAATCCGGCGGCCGACCGGGCGGCCTTCCCCGGTGGGATCGACCCGGCGATGACCGTGCTGCGGTTCCGGCAGGGCGACAAGGACGCGGGCGCGATCAGCTGGTTCGCCACCCACAACACCTCGATCACCAACACGAACACGCTCATCAGCCCCGACAACAAGGGCTATGCCGCCTACGCGTGGGAGCACGACCACGAGGGTGTGCGCTATCTCGACAACACCCCTGGTTTCGTCGCCGCGTTCCCCAACACCAACGCGGGGGACATGTCCCCGAACCTCAATCTGAAGCCCGGATCGGGGCCCACGGAGGACGAGTTCGAGAACGCCCGCATCATCGGTGAACGCCAGCTGGACAAGGCCCGCGAGGTCTACGCCGGTGCGCGGCCGGTGACCGGCGGCGTCGACTCCCGCCTCACCTACGTGGACATGGAGAACGTCACCGTACGCGGCGAGTACACGACCGACGGCAAGGAGCAGCGCACCTGTCCCGCCGTCGTGGGCGCCTCGACGCTCGCGGGCAGTGTGGAGGACGGCCCGGCGATCCCCGGCTTCGAGGAGGGGACGCGCACCCCGGTCGCGTCCATCATCGACGCGCTGCGGATCGACACCCCGTCCTGGCTGGCGACCTGCCAGTACCCCAAGGCGAGCCTGATCCCGACGGGGCTGCTGAGCAACGTCCACCCGGTGACCCCGAAGATCCTCCCGCTCCAGATCATGAAGCTCGGGGAGCTGTACCTGGTGGCGGGCCCGGGTGAGTTCACGATCACGGCCGGGCTCCGGGTCCGCCGGACCGTGGCGCAGGAGCTGGGGGTGCCGCTGGAGCGGGTGCTGCTCCAGGGGTACGCCAACGCCTACAGCCAGTACGTGACGACGCCGGAGGAGTACGACACGCAGAACTACGAGGGCGGCTCCACGCTCTACGGCCGCAACACGCTCCCCGCCTACCAGCAGGAGTACGCACGGGTCGCGGCCTCGCTGCGCCAGGGCACCGCGATCGGCCGGGGCACGGCACCGCCGGACGAGTCGGCCCGGCAGTTCACGTTCCAGACGGGCGTGGTGTACGACAACCCGCCGCTCGGCAAGTCCTTCGGCTCGGTCCTGACCGCTCCGGCCTCCTCGTACGCACGCGGCTCCACGGCGACCGTCGAGTTCGCCACCGGACACCCGAAGAACAACGTGCGCCGGGGCGGGACCTTCCTGGAGGTCCAGCGGCTGGAGGCAGGTAAGTGGGTGCGGGTGCTGGACGACGGCGACTGGCGCACCACGTACCGCTGGACCCGGCTCAACGGTCTGACCGGTACGTCGAAGGCCACGGTCACCTGGGACATCGGGCCCGACACCGCTCCTGGCACGTACCGGATCGTGCACCACGGGGACGCGAAGAACCTGCTGGGGAAGATCACACCGTTCACGGGCACGTCCCCGACGTTCTCCGTGACGGGGTGAGCGGGTCCACCTGAGGTCACGGACCGTGGTGCGGGCGGCACGGAAGCGCCGCCCGCACCACGGCTCCGACCGGCCGGAACCCGGGCCCGCCATGGGTTTCCGTACCCGAGATGCCGCGCCCCGGCGCCGGGTCCATGCTGGTGGCATGGGTGACCAGGCCGGCCCCGAGCCCACCGTGTCCGTCCAGCGGGACCTCCGGTTGCTGGAGGCCGCTGGGGCACATCCGGCGGGCGCGCCCGCGGAGCGGCTGGCCCGGGAGGCCGAGCTGGCGCCGCCCCTGGCCGAGGAGCACCTGCGGGCGCTGGTGCAGGACGGCTATCTCCGGGAACTGGACGACGGAGCGTTCGCCCTGCCCGACCGGGGCCCGTCCCCGGACGCCGTCGAGGGCGAGGGGACCTGGACACAGCGCCTGCGCCCGCTCCTGACCTCCCTGCGCGACGGCCTCTCCGCCGCCGCCTATCTGACGCTGTACGACGAGGGGGAGATCCGGGTCCTCCAGATCGTCGACAGCCCGCAGGCGCCCCGGGTCGACCTCTGGGTGGGCTTCGAGGACGCCGGGCACGCCACGGCGCTGGGCAAGAGCGTGCTGGGCGGGCTGGACGAGGAGGCCCGCGCCAACTACCTCTCCCGCCACCCCCTGGCCGACCTCACGTCCCACACCATCACGCACCGCGAGGAGTTGCTCCGGGAGCTGGACGCGTCGCCGATGGCACCGCTCTCCATGGACCGGGAGGAGTACCGGCGGGGCACGACCTGCATCGCCGTACGGGTGTACTGCGGCGACCAGGTCGGCTCGCTCGGCATCTCCTTCCGCTCGGACCGGATGTACCGGACCAGCGAGGTCAGGGCCGAGCTGCTGTCCTCGGCCCGGCGTGTCACCCGCAGGCTGACGATCCCGGAGTGACCCGGCCGGCTACTCGGCCATCTCGTACGCCCCCGACAGCTCCTCCACGCGCTCCCAGATCCGCGCCGAACGCGCCGTGTCGACGACCGGACGCCGGACCGCGCCGAGCGCCCACTCCTGCTGGGCCCCGGTGGCGGAGTCCTTGCCGTGGAGTTCGACGGCGTGGGCCGAGAAGTCGCGTACGAGGACGGCGAACAGCTCGTCCAGCAGCTCCTCGTCCAGGCCGGTCAGCCGGGCCTGCTCCAGGATCAGCTGGCCGTGGACGACGAGGGCGAAGAGCTGGCCGACGGCGAGGAGGAGGTCCAGGTCGCGGCTCTGCTCCTCGTCGGGGGCGGCGGTCTCGACGAAGGTGCACAGGGCGTCGGTCTGCTCGCGGAAGCGGGCGACGTTCGCCACCTCGGCGTACGCGTCGAACGCGGGGCGCCAGTCGTGGAACCGTACGGCGCCGAGGCCGCGGGCCGGGCCCTGCCGGAACAGGAAGTCGTCGTCGGCCGCGTCCAGGCGGGAGGGGACGGCCGGGTACTCCGCCGGGTTCAGCAGGTGGTTCCGCATGAACTTGAGGATCAGGGCGAGGTTGACGTGGACCGTGCCCTCCAGCTTCGGCAGGCCCCGGATCTCGATGGCGGCCTGGGCGAAGTAGTTGTCCTTCTCGAACCCCTTGGCGGCGATGACGTCCCACATCAGGTCGATGACCTTCTCGCCCTCCGTGGTCACCTTCATCTTCGTCATCGGGTTGAAGAGGAGGTAGCGGCGGTCGTCGGGTCCGGCCGAGCGGAAGTAGTCGACGGCACGGTCGCTGAACAGCTTCATCCCGACGAGCCGGACGTACGCGTCGGTCAGCTCGCGGCGCACGTGCGGGAAGGCGGTGACGGGGCGGCCGTAGAGGATGCGGTTGCTCGCGTGGGTGACGGCCTCGTACATCGCGTGCTCGCAGATGCCGATCGAGGCGGTGCAGAGGTTGAACTTGCCGACGTTGACGGTGTTGAGCGCGGCGTCGAAGGCGGCGCGGCCCGTGTGCAGGATGTCGGCGGGCGCGACCGGGTAGTCCTCCAGGCGGAACTCGCTGACGAACTTGGAGGAGTCGACGACGTTCTTCACCAGGCGGTACGCCGGGTGGCGGCTGTCGGCCGCGAAGAAGACGTAGCCGTCGGGGCCCTCGATGTCGGTGCGGCGGCCGAAGACGGAGACGAGACCGGCGGCGTTGCCGTTGCCGATGTAGTACTTGGAGCCGGAGGCCAGGAAGCCGCCGCCGTCCGGCTCCAGCAGCATGTCGGTGGAGTAGATGTCGGCGCCGTGGGTCTTCTCCGAGAGGCCGAAGGCGAACACCTCGCCCTGGGCGAGGAGTTCGGCGGCCCGCGCGCGGGCGTCGGCGTTCTCGCTCTGCCAGACCGGGCCGAGGCCGAGGATGGTCACCTGCCAGGCGTACCAGTAGTCGAGGCCGTAGAACCCGAAGATCTCGTTGAGCGCGGCGATCCGGGCGGTGTCCCAGCGCTGGTCCCCGTTGCCCGCGGCGGCGGCCGGGGTGAGGAAGGTGGCGAAGAGGCCCTCCTTGGCGGAGAAGGCGAGGAAGTCGCCCAGCCAGGCGCGGGAGCGGTAGTCCTCGATCAGCCGGCGCTTGCCCCGCTCCTCGAACCAGTCGACGGTGGCGCGCAGCAGCCTGCGGGTCTCCGGGTCGAAGTGCTGGGGGTCGTAGGTGCGCGGGTTGAAGAGCAGGGACGCGGACTCAGCCATGGAGGTTGCCTTCCGGGAGGGTCGAGGGTGTGTTCGGTGGTACTCAGGCGGTGGTTACGGGGGTGGTGGCCGGTGCCGTCAGGCGCCGGGGCCAGGCGTCCGCCCGGCGAGCCGGTGGAGGGTGTCGAGTACGTCGTCCAGCCAGGCGACCGTCATGCGCTCGTACGCGATGCCGCCCCGCAGCACGACGTGCTGGAGCTCCTGGCCCGCGTCCGGGGGCGCTGGCGCCTCGGGCCCGGTGAAGTCGCGCACCTCTCCGGCGAGGTAGTGGGCGAGCCGGTCCCGGTGGACCTGGCGGTGGCGCTCCACCTCGCGGATCAGGGCGGCCGGGTCGTCGAAGGCGGCGCCCCGGATCTTGACGGCGAGGTCGTGGCGCAGGCTCTCGGGTTCGATCGGCTTGTGCAGCCACTCGGCGAGCGCGGCGCGGCCGGGGGCGGCGACGGAGTAGTCCTTCCGGTCCGGCCGGCCCTGCTGTTCGACCTCGTGGACGGTGAGCCTGCCGTCGGCCTCCATCCGGGCCAGGACGCGGTAGATCTGCTGGTGGCTGGCGGTCCAGAAGTAGCCGATGGACCGCTCGAACCGCCGGGCCAGCTCATAGCCGGAGCCGGGCTTCTCCAGCAGGGAGACGAGAATCGCGTGTTCGAGCGCCATACCGCGATCCTTCTATGCAACTCGTTGCATAGACAAGTCGCGGAGCGGTGGTGAGACACGGCTCACCCGGGTCTCCCGCCCCCGCGCCGAGCCTCCCGCCCCCCGGAGGGACAATGGACAACTTCGCCCAGCGGCCCCCTCGCCCCGTCAGGAGAACCACCGCCTTGTCCCACCCCACTCCGCACGCCGGCCACCCCGACCTGCGGGCCGACTGCGGGAACTGCTTCGGCCTGTGCTGCGTGGCGCTGCCCTTCGCCCGCTCGGCGGACTTCGCCGCGGACAAGGCCGCCGGGACCCCGTGCTCCAACCTCCAGGAGGACTTCGGCTGCGGGATCCACGAGCGGCTGCGCGACAGCGGCTACCAGGGCTGCACGGTCTTCGACTGCTTCGGGGCGGGCCAGAAGGTCTCCCAGGTCACCTTCGGGGGCCGCAGCTGGCGCGACGAGCCGGACTCGGCCCGCACGATGTACGAGATCTTCCCCGTGGTGCGGCAGCTGCACGAGCTGCTGCGGTACACCGCCGAGGCCCTGGGCCTGCCGGCGGCCGAGGCGGCCCACGGTGAGCTGCGCCGCGCCTACGACAGGGTCGACGCACTGACCCGGGACACCGCCGAAGCCCTCCTCGCCGTCGACGTACCGGCCCTCCGCGCCGAGGTGAACACCCATCTCCAGCGCGCCGGCGAGCTGGCCCGCGCCGCCGTCCCGGGCAGGAAGAAGAACCACCGGGGCGCCGACCTCTTCGGCGCCCGGCTGCGGGGCGCGAAGCTGCGCGGGGCCACCCTGCGCGGCGCCTGCCTGATCGCCGCCGACCTCTCCGGCGCCGACCTCCGCGACGCCGACATGATCGGCGCGGACCTGCGTGACGCGAACCTGTCCGGCGCCGATCTGACCGGCGCCCTCTTCCTCACCCAGCCGCAGCTCAACGCGGCCCGGGGCGACGCGGCGACCAGGATCCCGGCCGCTCTGCGGCGGCCGGGACACTGGGGCTCCTGAGCGGCGGGGCCCGCTGCGGCTTCCCTGTCAGGCCAGGTTCCGCGGCACCGTCTCGTTCCAGGTGCGGGAGAAGACCCGGCGGCCGCCCTCGTAACCGTCCAGGGTCGCGTCGACGGTGAACTCGTCGGCATTGGAGGTGAGGACGGTGTTCGTCTCGACCCGTACGTCCCAGCCGGGCCGGGAGAAGGTCATCGTCCATGCCGAACGGCCGCTCAGGGAGGAGAAGTCGTCGGCCACGGAGGTGTACCGCTCGCAGGCCCGCAGCCCGACCTCGATGCCGTTCTCCTCGTACCGCTGGAGTCCCCGGTCCTTCACGATGTCGAGGGCGGAGTGGTAGTCCACCAGGCTCCTGGAGACGTTCCAGGCCTGCTCGGGCTCGGTGAGCCGGGTGACGGGGGGCGGGCGGCAGCCCTCCGGTTCGCCGAAGGACACCTGGGGCATGCCGTCCGGCTCCTCGGTGGGGCGTACCGGCAGGGTCAGGGCGGCGCCGTCCTCGTGGACGGTGAGCAGGGCCGGTTCCGGGGCCGGCCAGACCAGGGGCCAGTACGAGGTGGAGAGGGAGAGCCGGATGCGGTGGCCGGGCGGGAACGCCTGCGCGACGCCGTTCAGCGGGATGCGGGCGTGGCAGCGGCGGCCGGGCTCCAGCGGCTCGGGGTGCTCGTCGCTCTCCCGGTGGGTCAGGTTGAGGACGCCGTAGGTGACCCGGGTGGCGCGGCCGTCGGGGGCCACGTCGGAGATCCTGGCGGTGATCTGGGCGACCGGGGCGGAGGCGGAGACCTCCAGGTCGACGGAGGGCGAGCCGAGGATCTCCACGCGCTCGGTGAGCGGTTCGGTCTCGAAGACCAGGGAGCCGCCGTCCTCCTCGCGCTGGTCGTAGGGCAGGTCGGGCGGGGCGTTGTAGGAGGCCCACTTGCCCGCGAACTGGCCGACGGAGAGCGGTGACTGCACCGTACGCGTACGGCCGCGCGGCAGCGGTTCCTCCTCGTCCGCCGTGACGATGGTGGCGCCCCGCAGCGGGTGCACCACCTCCTTGATCTGCGGGGAGGGCCAGGAGGGTTCGGCGACCCAGCGGCCGGGGCGCTCCTCGTACGACGTGGAGGGCGGGACGCTCTCCTGCATCCAGGTGCGGAGCATCGGCCCGTCCATGACCCCGTTGTCGATGCCCTTGAGCCAGTGGTCCCACCACTTGACGACCTCCTGGAGGTAGCCGATGGCAGGGCCGGGCTCACCGAGGTGGGGCAGCTTGTGCGACCAGGGTCCGATGAGGCCCTTGCGGGGGACGTCGACGCCTGCCAGGAGGCGCGTGACGGCGTTGGAGTAGCCGTCCGCCCAGCCGCTGGAGGCCAGGACGGGGCACTGCAACTGCGCGTAGTCCTCGCTGAGCGAGGCGTGCTGCCAGTAGGCGTCGCGGTGCGGGTGGCGGAGCCACTCCAGGACCCAGGGCCGGGCGGCCTCCAGCCGCTCCTGCCACATGCCGCGCCACCGCTCCCCCACCACCTCGGGGTCGGGCGGGCAGGTGGCGTACGCGAACATCGTGCCGGCCTCGGCGAGGTTGTCGGAGAGCATGGCGCCGCCGAGGTAGTGCATGTCGTCCGCGTACCGGTTGTCGGTGAACGAGGCGATGACGATGGCCTTCAGGCTCGGCGGGCGGCGCGCCGCCGTCTGGAGCGCGGCGAAGGCGCCCCAGGAGATGCCCATCATGCCGGTGTTCCCGTCGCACCAGGGCTGGGCGGCGACCCAGGCCAGCACCTCTTCGGCGTCCCGCTGCTCCTGCTCCAGGTACTCGTCCAGCAGGACGCCCTCCGACTCCCCGGTCCCGCGCAGGTCCACCCGGACACAGGCGTAGCCGTGGCCCGCGATGTACGGGTGGTGGATGGCGTCGCGGGTGGAGGTGAGGTCGTTCTTGCGGTACGGGATGGTCTCGACGACCGCCGGGACGGGTTCCGCGTCCGAGGAGACGGGCCGCCAGATCCTGGCCGACAGCCGTACCCCGTCGGTCATGGTGATGGTGACGTGGTCCTCGGCCTCGGTCTCGTACGGGAGGTGTTCGACGAATCGCATACGGGTGGCAGGGTCCTTCCTGACGTCGGGTCCGGTGGGGGCGGGTACCCGGGACGTCACGAAGAATTCCGGCCGCGCCCGCCCGGTTCGGTCTCGTCGAAGCTCAGGCCGAGGGCGGCGACACAGGCGTCGAACTTGCGGCGCAGGTCGTCCTCGTCGTCCCCGCCGGTGAAGATGTGGGCGAGTTCGTAGCTGTAGCTGTCCTGGCCCCGGACGGTGGAGAGCTTCTGGCCCTCGTCGGGGACCATGTCGATGTATACGCCCGGGATGTCCCGCTCGATGGCGGCGATCTCCTCGGCGGTCGGCACCTGGTGGACGCGCCCCTCACCGAACCAGCGGTAGTACCACTTGGCGGCCACCTTGTAGCGGCCGCCGCCCGCCGGGAGGGCCGGGTCGCCGCCGAGGGCGAGGCGGAACATGCGGTGGTGGTTGGGCACACCGTCGACGAAGTGGAACATCTCCGCGTGCGACTGGGAGTGCCGGGGGTTGATCTCCAGCAGGCTGATGTCGCCGGTCTTCGGGTCGTAGAAGTATTCGATGCTGAACGTGGCATTGTCCATGCCGATCTGGCGCATGGTGCGTTCGCTGACCTCGTGCAGCTGCTGGATGACCGGGGCCGGGAGGGTGCTCGGGTACTGGTGGCGCAGGAAGGAGGAGGAGTCGGGGTAGTTGATCGAGTCGAGGACGCCGTAGACGGTGACCTCGCCCTTGTGCGCGTATCCCTCGACGGCGACCTGGATGCCGGTCATCGTCTCCTCGGCGAGACAGACCTGTCCTCCCACGCCCGCCATCTCCGGCGGGAGTTCCAGACGGTCGAGTATCGCCTCGAAGGGCTTTCCGACCCGGGCTATGCCCCCGCGTATCTCGGCGACCGCCGTCCGGAATTCGTCCATGTCCGAGACGCCGAAGGCCAGCTCGGAGGAGTAGGCCAGGGCGGGCTTCAGCCACATGGGGAAGCTCATCCCCTCCGGCGGCCGCGGATCGTCGCTCTCCAGGTCCACGATGCCGAAGCGGGGATGTTCGTCGATGACCTTCTGCTGTTCCAGCCGGCTCCAGTATTTGTGCTCGCACTTGACGACGGATTCGAGGCTGGTGCTGGTCGTCCCGTATTCCTTGCTCAGGAGGGGTACGAGGGTGCTCACCGGAAAGTCCCAGTAGCCGACGATCGCGTCGATACTTCCTTCGTGCGCGTCCAGCACGGCGCGCGCGCTGGTCAGCAGTTCGTCGACGGTGGTGGCGTCCTCCTGCAACTCCTTGACGCTGAGGAGCGGGTGGAGGCGTAGTCCGTCGGCGTCCGGAACGGCTTCGAGGGTGCGCAGATTGGCCTCGTCCATTCCGATGATGAAAACGTTCTTGCGCTGATCCCGGGACACAGGGATTCCTCTCGTAGGGCGGCGGGGTTCTGCGCCGTCTACCCCTGTGCGGGGGTTCAAACGGGGGCGGCGGACGGCAGGGAATTCCGGGCCACTTCCGTTCGGGGCATTCCGCGACGCCCGTGCGTACCGGACCGCTCGACGGGGCACCAGTGTCGCCGTGCCCACCGCGCGGCGCCCCTCCCCCGCCCGTCAGCCCGAAGGAGACACCCCGTCATGCGCGCACTCGCCCTGGTCTGTACGTTGAACGCCTCGCCCGCCCGCTCCAGCAGCCAGCACCTGGCCGAACAGGTCATGGCCGAGTTCGAGGGCCATGGTGTGCGCGGCGAGATCGTCCGGGTCGCCGACCACGACGTCCGGCCCGGGATCGGCGTGGACCTGGGCGACGGCGACGCCTGGCCGGCGATCCGGGAGAAGGTGCTGGCCGCCGACATCCTCCTGATCGCCACACCCATCTGGCTCGGCCACCCCTCCAGCGTCTGCCAGCGCGTCCTGGAACGGCTCAACGCCGAGTCGTCCGAGACCGACGACGAGGGACGCCCGCTCGTCTACGGCAAGGTCGGCGCCGTGGCCGTCGTGGGCAACGAGGACGGCGCGCACAAGGTGAGCGCCGACGTCTTCCAGGGGCTGAACGACGTGGGCTTCTCGCTGGCGGGCCAGGCGGTCACGTACTGGGTCGGCGAGGCCATGCAGGGCACCGACTACCAGGACCTGGACGGGACGCCCGATGCCGTCGCCTCGACGACGAAGGCGCTCGCCGCCAACGCCGTACACCTGGCCCGGCTGCTCGCCGACGCCCCCTATCCGGCGTCCTGATCCGACGTGCCGCCGCCCGACGGCACGTCACCCTCGGGGCTGGATGCGCGCCTCGGGGGGAGTCTCGCCCGTGATGCTGGCGATCAGCTCGGCGCAGAGCACCCGGAGCTTGACGTTGCGGTGCTGGGATGCCGTACGCAGGACCTCGAAGGCCTTCTCCGGGGTGCAGCGCTGCTGGCCGACGACCACGCCGATCGCCTGGTCGATGACCGTACGGGACTGGAGCGCGGCCTCCAGATCGGCGGCGAACTCCTCGGTGTCGGCGATGCGCTGGGCCAGGGCGATGGCTCCGGTGGCCTGTGCGGTGAGCAGCCGCAGGGCCGTCAGGTCGGCGTCGTCGAAGGCGTTGGGGAGCGGCGCGTACAGGTTGAGGGCTCCGGCGGTGTGGCTGTGCGGGGCGATGGGCAGCGAGAGCGAGGACCGGGCGCCGCAGACCGCGGCGTAGGCGGGGTAGTCGGCCCAGCGGCTCTCCCGGAGCGTGTCGGGCACGCTGACCTCCAGGCCGGTGCGCATCGCCTGGAGGCACGGGCCGTCGTCCTGCCCGTACTGGGCCTCGTCCAGCTTCGTGGCGGAGGCTCCCGCGCTGGAGACGGTGACCGGGCGCCCCTGCCTCTCCAGGGTGATGCCGCATCCGTCGGCCGCTTCCACCAGGGCCAGGGCGCTGCGGGCGAGTGCGTGGAGGAACTCGTCCAGCGATTTCGTCTCCAGGAGCAGCGCGGTCGTGTCCGGCGCCTCGGCCACGGGCCTGTCAGTCATGATCATCTCGTTCTGGGCGGTGACCCGCCTCCCGAAAGGGCGGGGCAGAGCTGGCGCGGCGCAGTCCGGGGCCGCTGGGACAGGGCAACCTCCACCGACGCACCGGTGCCTGGGACAGGCTCCGGGCGTGCGGCGGGGGTTTCAGACGTGGGTGAGCGAGGGCCGTGCGAGGGCGGGCGCGCCACCGGCGGTCGTCACAGGACTGCTGATGGTTCTGCGGGGAAGGGGCCGGCCCGGCGTCGTGCGACGGGCACGGGACACGTCGGCGGACGGGCCCGTCGTCACGAGGGCGGGCGTCGGCCGGTCTCTGCGGAAGGTGTGGAGCTCTCTGTGAGGAGCGCGCCGCCCCGTCACGGACGGGCGACTTCGGGCGGCCGGAGCGGGCGTACGCACCGGGCCGGAAGCACCGATGGCGGGGGCCGCCGCGACAGCACGACGCGGGAGAGAGCGGTTCACAGAAACTCCAAGGAGGCAGGAAGAAATCTCAAGGGCCGCTTCCTGACCTCCAGCCCTTCATTATGCCCTCTCGGCCGCCACGGTCGGCCCGGCGTCGGTAAGCACCGGCCGACGCGGCCGGAAAGTGCCGCCGTGCGCCCGGGGCCTGACGCCCCGTGCCGTCATCGCCTCCGGGGGAAGCGCGGCAGGGACGTGTCGGCGTACGGTCCGACCGCGCGGGACGGGGGCGGGGGCGGGTCCGAGGGGGTGATCCGCTGCTCCAGCCGCTGCCGCAGTCTCCCCTTGCGGGGTGCGTCGGCGCCCGGGCGGCATCCCCGGCTGCGGAGCTCGGCGCCCTGGAGGCTGTACGCCACGCGCAGGACCCGGTTGAGCGCCGCGGCGCTCAGGACCTCGCGCGCCGTCTCGTGCCTGGCGACCACCGCGATCGACACGCCGCGCTGTTCGGCCTCGCCGCGCACGCGCAGCAGCACGCCGAGGGCACGCGGGGTGAGCAGGGGGGTGAGGACGTCGACGATGAGCGTGTTCGGGCCGCAGCAGGGCAGCAGGGTCAGAAGCTCCTGTTCGATCGCCGGTTCGTTGTCGAGGTCGACGACCTCCCACAACTCGACGACCAGGTGGGATTCGTCCAGGCGGTAGCTGAGCAAAGACATCGTGATACTCCGTGGAGGCAGGCCGACGGGCAGGCCGCTTCCTGACCTCTGGTCTGCGCCTGCCCGCCGCCTCCGCCTTCGACACCCCTCGATCCGGGTTTCTTCGTCGGTTTCCTCGCCGGGCTTCTTCACCCGGCGTGGTCCTCGGGTTCTCCGTGCGGGGCGGCCCGGGTCCGTCCCCGGTGGGGCCGCGACGCGGCTTCCCGTATCGTGCCATGCTGGCTGCAAGGGCTCCGGCCCGGAAGGGAGCGACCATGACCGACGCCCTCACGCCCGGGACGCCTGACCTCGTCTCCCTCCTCCTGGACAGCGACACGCTGGACGAGTTCCTCCAGGCGCTGGCCGAGAACGCGCTCGTGAAGGCCCCGGGCGCCGACGGCTGCGGCATCACGCTGGAGCGGCAGAACCGGCCCCTGACCGTGGTCAGCGCGGGGATCAGCGCGCCGCCGCTGGACGAGGCGCAGTACGGGCAGGACGACGGACCCTGTCTCGAAGCCCTGCGCGAGGGGCACGAGGTCAGCGTCGGCGACATGCAGGTGGAGAACCGCTGGAACGGCTATCCGGCCTTCGCCGTCGCCGCCGGGACCAGGTCGTCGCTCTCGCTTCCGATCGCCGCCCACTCCCACACCGCTGGCGCACTGAATCTGTACTCGCCCAAGGTGAACGGCTTCGAGGAGGCCGATCTCGGCGGTCTGCGCGACCTGGCCGCCCAGGCGACGGGGGCGATCGCCCTGGCCCAACGGCTCTCCGACACCCAGACCTTCACCGCCGACCTCCAGGCGGCTCTCCAGTCGCGCACGGTGATCGACCAAGCGGCCGGGATCGTCATGAACCAGCGGCGCTGCACCCCCGAGGAGGCGCTCCAGACGCTGCGCAGCGCCTCGCAGCACCGCAACATCAAGCTCCGCGACCTCTGCGCGCAGCTCGTCGGATCCATCTCGGGGGGCGTGCCGCCGGGCGGCCCCCGGCTGCGCCCCCGACCCTGATCCCCGGGCGGATCCGGATCCGCGGGCGGGGACGTCCTCGGAGATCCTCAGGGACCTTCGGTGACCCTCAGGCGGGGACCGAGGTGGTGCCGGCCGGGGTGTTCCGTCCCGGGGCGTGGCGTCTCAGCTGCTCACGGGCGGCGGCGAGCGCGGCGGCGATCTCACGGGTCCCGGTGGAGACGCAGAGCGTGTAGCTCACGTCCTCCAGCCTGCGGGCCACCCCGTCGCCGCCCTGGCCGCGCTGTGCGCGGAGTTCTTCGTAGCGGCGCAGAAGTTCCTCGAGTACCGCGGGGTGTGCCATCAGCATCGCGCTCTGCCTTTCTCTCACTGCACAAGGGCACCCGCGGGGGTCGGACGGGCGCGGAAAGCATTCCTGGGACGAGCAGCGGACATACGACGGCACGCCGTCAGCGGCGCGTCGCGCATGCCCGGGGTAATGCCGAATACAGAAGGGAGAGGTATCGCGGGTGACCCGGTGACAGCACGGCTCACTTGGAGGAATGCGGACGGACGAGAGCCGGCCGCTTCCTGACCTCTGCCCTATAACTGTGCCCAGCCGAACGCGATTCATGCAAGCGTAAGGGCTTTGCCGACCGCCTTCGCCGACCGGACCACATGCTCACGGTCCGACCACATGTTTACGGTCCGGACCATGGGTACTCCTCCTACAAGGTATCCGGCGTACGCGGAACTCAGGCGCCGGCGGGTTCGGAAAGCAGCCCTCGGCGCCGTTCGGGGCAATGAGTCCTGCCCCTTTGCGGAACTTGCCCTTTGCGGAACAGGCGTCACTCCAGTGGACGCGGAACCCCGGGACGGGCGTGCCCCTTTCCTCACGGCATTGTTTATTGGGGCTCGTACGGGAAACGCGGGTGGGCGTCCCTCGGGGGATCGATACGGAGAAGGAGTACCTCATGCCTGCTGGATCCAACGCGAAGCGTGAACGCCAGTACGAGCACATCAAGGAGAGCCAGGAGGAGCGGGGGACCTCCGAGAAGCGCGCCAAGGAGATCGCCGCCCGGACGGTGAACAAGGAGCGGGCCCGGTCCGGTGAGTCGGAGACGGCGAGCAGGACGTCGACGAAGGACCCGAAGTCCGCCTACGAACGCGGTGGTGAGCGCTCCCACAGGGGCGCGCAGGGGCCGACGAAGGACCAGCTCTACGCGGAGGCGAAGAAGAAGAACATCGACGGACGCTCCTCGATGAACAAGGCGGAGCTGCGGAAGGCCCTCGGACGCTGACCTTCCGTACAGCCGACGAGCCCTACGCAGAGGAGGACGCATGAGCGACCAAGCACGCGGCGACGATGTGTACCAGCCGCAGGACGACGACGGCCAGGACCCGCCCAACGACGAGCTGGACCTGGAGAACACGCTCGGCGAACGTGATCTGGACGACCAGATGGAGGAGGGGTACTCCCCTCCGGAACGTCCTCTGGGTGTGAACAAGTTCGGCACCACGGGCGCGGAGGAGCGCGAGGGCGAATCCCTCGACCAGCGGCTCGCCCAGGAGGTCGCGGATGTCGAACCGCCCGCCGGTGACGGCATCGGCGATGTCACCGACGGCGAGGGCGAGCCGCAGGACCGGATCGACGGCGACGCGCGGGCCGGACGGCTCACGGCGGCCGACGACGCGACCGGCCGGAACACCGATGTCTTCGCCGAGGACGTCGGCATCGACGGCGGCGCCGCGTCGGCCGAGGAGGCTGCCGTGCACGTGGCCGACGAGGAGGACGGCGGAGGCCGGGAAGCCTGACCACCCTCCGGACCGCCCATACGGCACACGGCAGCGGCACACGGCAGCGAAGGAACCAGGGGCGACATGGCAGCAGGCGCGGCGATCTTCGATGTGGACGGCACGCTCACCGACACCAACCATCTGCATGTGGTGGCCTGGTGGGAGGCGTTCCGGCAGGCCGGGCACACCGTGCCGATGCCGGACATCCACCGGGCGGTGGGCCTCGGCTCCGGTGATCTGATCGAACGGCTGCTGGGAACGGACCGGGACCCCGGCCAGGACTCCGCCATCAGCTCCGCGCACAAGGCGCTCTACGGGACGTACGTCGACCGCCTCCCCGCCTTCGAGGGCGCGGGCGATCTGCTGCGGACCCTGGCCGGGCGCGGCTGGCGGGTCGTCCTGGCCACCTCGGCGAGCGGGCCGGAGCTGGCGGGCCTGCGGCGGGCGGTGGACGCGGACGAGGCCATCAAGGACACGGCGAGCTCGGACGACGTGGACGAGGGCAAGCCCGCCCCGGAACCCGTACAACTGGCCCTGGAGCTGGCCGGTGTGGGTGCCGAGCAGGCGGTGTTCGTGGGGGACACGGTGTGGGACATGGAGGCGGCGTCCCGGGCGGGGGTGCGGTCGGTGGCGCTGCTGTCGGGCGGCATTCCGCGGGCTAACCTGGAGGCGGCGGGGGCGGACGCGGTCTTCCGGGACGTCGCCGAGCTGCTCGCCCGCCTGGACGACAGCCCGTTCGGGTCCGCCTAGGGCCTGTCGTCGAAACTGCCGTCGTCGCCCGAAGGGCGGCCGCGCGGCGTCCGGTGCGTGCGATCGCAAGGCGCCGGAGGGGGTCCCCTGCTCAAGTGAAGCCGAGAGCTTTGGGGGGGGGAGTGCGTGCCGGGCGCCGCACAGCAGACGGCAGTTCGACGACAGGCTCTAGGCCTCGGGGGGCCTCCGCAGGCCGCCGGGGTGGGCCTTCGGCGGACGGGCCGGGTCAGGTGCCGGTCCCGGAGACGCCCGCCTCCTCCGCCACCGTGAACAGCGCTCCTTCCGGATCCCGGACGACGTACTCGGAGCTTCGTACACCGGGCGAAGGGAAGGTCTTTCCGCCCGCCCGGTCCGCCTGGGCCGCCGCCCGTGAGGCGTCGTCCACCTGGAAGTGGACGATCCACCGCGGGCGGATCCTCGGGTCAGGGGCGCTGCCGACGGCCCCGCCGGAGAGGACCGCCATGGGCCGCCCGCCCACCCGGGCCACGATCTGCTCCTCCTCGTACGCGACATCGACGCCGTCCGGCCCGGGGCGCGGCCAGGAGAAGACCTCGCCGTAGAACAGGGCGGCCTCGAAGGCGTCCCGGGTCCACAGCTCCAGCCACGGCAGGGAGCCCGCGACACCCGACCAGAGGGGCGCGGCGCCCTCCCAGATCCCGAAGACGGCGCCGTCCCGGTCGGAGGCGATCGCCGCCCGCCCCTCCCCCACGGCGAGCGGACCGACGGCGACCGTCGCGCCCCGCTCGCGGATCCGGTCGGCGGTCCCGTTCACATCGGCGGAGGCGAAGTACGGCGTCCACACCGTCGGGGCGGCCAGGAAGGGGGAGCGGGCCCCGATACCGGCGACGGGGCGCCCGTCGGCGAGCGCGACCGAGAATCCCTCGCCCAGCAGGTCGGAGTCGTCGAACTTCCAGCCGAGCACGCCGGCGTAGAAGGCCTGCGCGGCGGGGAGGTCACGCACCAGCAGGTTGACCCAGCAGGGCGCGCCCCGCACGGGCCGGGCCTCGGTCGTGATCGGCATGGTCATCGTCTCCTCGGGCCGGTGGGCCGTTCGGCGCCGGCGGATCGGGAGCCGCCTGTCGGCAGCCGCCTCGGGCCCCCTCCGCCCGCCCTCAGGTACCGGCTGCCGCCCGTGGGTGGTCCCCTTCGGTGGGCCGGCGCGGTACGGCTCCGGGGCCGCCCGCCGGCTCGGCCTCCGAGCGTCCGGGATCTGTGGGGTGGCTCAGCCGAGGCGGGTACCCCTTTCGGACCGGGCCATACACCGTGAATGCCGCAGATGACCGTAGCCTCGGGACCTACTCACCCGGTTTTCACACGTTTGGACCTGATCCATACGGGTATGAGCTGAACCGTGCTTCGGACATGAGGCGCCCGTGGGAGTCCCGGGCCGCATCTGTCCGGTCATGTGTGCTCCTGCGGCGACCGAGCATCGTCAGCGTTCAGCCGTCGAGGAGTGACCACCATGCAGGCTGCACCTACCCCCGGGTTCCTCTCGGATGCGAGCACCCCGCCCACGGACGACGCGTTCGAGAGGCTGAGCGCCCTTCCTCCGGGGGCCGAGCGGGACGCGCTGCGGGACGACATCATCTGCGCCTGGCTGCCGATGGCCCACCGGCTGGCCTCCCGCTTCCGCAGCAGGGGTGAGTCGATGGACGACCTGCGCCAGGTGGCCGCGATGGGGCTCGTGAAGGCGGTGGACCGCTACGACCCCTCCCGGGGCAAGGCCTTCGAGACGTACGCCGTGCCGACCGTGACCGGCGAGATCAAGCGGCACTTCCGTGATCACACCTGGGACGTGCATGTGCCCCGCCGGGTCCAGGACCTCCGTAACCGGGTCCGCACCGCGCGCCGCGATCTCGCCCAGCGGCTCGGCGGACGGGCCCCGACCTGCGCGGAGATCGCCACGGAGGCGGGCCTCGCCGAGGAGGACGTGCTGCTCGGTCTGGAGGCCCTGGAGAGTTACAGCGCCCTGTCCCTGGACGCCGAACCGGCGGGTGCCGACGGTGGAGTTCCCCTGGCCGACCGGCTGGGCTCCTGGGATCACGCCCTGGACGTCGCCGTCGACCGCGAGGCCGTCAAGCCGGAGCTGCGCAGGCTGCCGGAGCGCGAGCGGACCATTCTCTATCTGCGGTACTTCCGCGACATGACCCAGCTCGGCATCGCCGAACGCCTCGGCATCTCCCAGATGCACGTCTCCCGCCTGATCAGCCGATCCTGCGAGCGCGTTCGCGCCGGGGCCCTCAGGGAAGCCGCGTGACGGGACGCGCCGCCGGGGTGGTGCACGCGCCGGGCCGGGTCGACGCCCTGGTCGACCGAGGGCACGGACCGGCCCGGCACCCCGCTCGGGCAGCCGGGCGACGCCCGGAAGGTCGCCGTCGTCGCCAGGCCCTGCCCCTGCTCTGCCTCAGCCGACCTTCCGGCCGGCCAGCGGTGCGGTGTCCTCGCCCTTGCCCTCCCGCACCCCGTGCAGAAACGCGTTCAGCGCCTCCTGCGCCGTACGGGCCGGGTGCCAGCCCAGGACCTCGTGCGCCCGGGTGGAGTCCAGTACGGGCAGCCGCAGCACCGCGTCGAAGAGGTGCGGGGAGGCCGGTACGGCGTGGGCCCGCCAGGCGCCCGCGAGCGCCGTACGCACCAGCGCCCTGGGGATCCGTACGATCCGGGCGTCCAGCAGCTCCGCCAGCGCGCGGGCGTCGATCACCGGGTCCGCAACCAGGTTGAAGGGGCCGCGTACGTCGTTGAGGACGGCCAGCCGGTACGCCTCGGCGGCGTCGTCGGTGTGCAGCACCTGGAACCGCAGCCCTTCCAGGTCGGGCACGAACGGCAGCAGGTCGGGGCGGAGGAGGTTGCCGGGGACGTAGCGGCCGGCGAAGATGCGGCGCTGTTCGGGCGCGGCCGTCTCCTTGAAGAGGAAACCGGGCCGCATCCGCACCACCCGGATCTGCGGGTGCCGCAGCTCGTAGGTGTCCAGGACGCGTTCCAGGTAGGCCTTCTCCCGGCAGTAGGCCGCGTCCGGCCAGCCGTGCGTGGGCCACTGCTCGTCCACGCCGGGCTCGTCCTTGGGGCCCGGGGAGTAGGCGCCGACGGACGAGGCGTGCACCAGGGCGGGCACCCCGCTCCGCTCCACCGCACGGAAGACCCGCTGGGAGCCGAGCACGTTGCTCCGCCAGGTGGTGACCGGGTCGTGGGTGGGCTGGAAGCGCCACGCCAGGTGGACGACGGCGTACGCGCCGCGCAGCAGGCCGGTGAGCCGCTCCTCGCTGTCCTCGCGCGAGAGGTCGACGGTGTCCCACTCGACCCCCGCGATCTCCGCTGCGGGCCGCCTGCGCGCCAGGCCGAGGACCGAGTCGACCCCGGGGTCGGCGGCCAAGGCGCGGACGACGCTCGTCCCCACGTTGCCGGTGGCGCCGGTGACCACGATCCGCTTGCCGCCGGGCCGTCCGGTGGTCTCCATGAAAGGTTCCTTCCGTCGGGGTCGAGGTCAGGGGTGTCAGGGGACGAGCAGGGTCTTGATCATGCCGTCGGCCTTCTTCTGGAAGGTCTCGTACGCCTGGGGCCCCTGCTCCAGCGGCAGGTGGTGGGTGGCGAAGGAGTCCACGCCCAGCGGGTCGCCGTCGACGAGGAGCGGCAGCAGGTCGTCGACCCAGCGCTTGACGTTGGCCTGGCCCATGCGGAGCTGGATCTGCTTGTCGAACATGGTCAGCAGCGGCATCGGGTCGGCGGAGCCGCCGTAGACGCCGGAGATGGAGACCGTGCCGCCCCTGCGCACCAGGTCGATGGCGGTGTGGAGGGCGGTGAGGCGGTCGATGCCCGCCGTCTCCATCAGGCGCCGGCCGACCTTGTCGGGCAGCAGGCCGACCGCCGCGTGGGCGGCCTTGGCGACGGGCGCGCCGTGGGCCTCCATGCCGACCGCGTCGATCACGGCGTCCGTGCCGCGCCCGTCGGTGAGGTCCCGGATCGCGTCGCCGAGGTCCTTGCCCTTGTCGTACCGGCGCAGGTCGAGGCAGGTGGCCCCGTACGCGCTGACCCGGTCGAGGCGTTCGGGGACGAGGTCCACGCCGATGACGAGGCCGGCGCCGCGGTGGAGCGCGATGCGTGCGGCCATCGCCCCGATGGGGCCGAGCCCGAGGACGGTGACGCTGCCGCCGGGCGGGATGTCCGCGTACTCCACGGCCTGCCAGGCGGTCGGCAGCACGTCGGAGAGGTAGACGAACCGGTCGTCCGAGGGGCCGTGCGGCACCTTGATGGGCAGATCGTTGCCGAAGGGCACCCGCAGGTACTCCGCCTGGCCGCCGGGCACCTGCCCGTAGAGCTTGGTGTACCCGAAGAGGGCGGCGCCCGAGCCGCGCTCGCGGACCTGGGTGGTCTCGCACTGGGAGTGCAGTCCCTGACCGCACATGTAGCAGTGCCCGCAGGACACGTTGAAGGGGATGACCACCCGGTCCCCCGGGGCGACGGAGTGCACCTCGGGGCCCACTTCCTCGACGATGCCCATCGGTTCGTGGCCGAGGATGTCGCCCGGATCGAGGTAGGGGCCCAGCACCTCGTAGAGGTGCAGATCGGAGCCGCAGATCCCGGTGGAGGTGATCTTGACGATGATGTCCGTCGGATCCTGGATCTTCGGGTCCGGAACGGTCTCCACCCGGACGTCCCGCTTTCCCTGGTAGGTCAGTGCGCGCACGGTGCCACTCCTCGCTTCCCCCCAAGGGTGATGGACGAGTGCCGGGTTCCCACGGGGCTCCTGGTGAAACACCGCTGTGCGGCACGGCGGACACGGTCCCGTCCTGCCGGAGGGACGGATGGGCGGACGGGCGGGCGGGCCGTGCGGGTGACAGCCGGCCTGTCACATCGGACACATCGGACCGGCGGCTGTCACACGAGAATGCGCTGCTCCCCGGGCTGCTCGCGGGCGCTCTCGCGGATGCGGCGGCAGGACTCGGTGATCAGCCGGGAGACGTGCATCTGCGAGAGGCCCAGTTCGGCGGCGATGGCGCTCTGGGTCATACCGGCGAAGAACCGCAGGTAGAGCACCCGCCTCTCGCGCTCGGCGAGCCGGCGGATGCCCGGTTTCGCCGCCTCGCGGTCCAGCACCAGGTCGTACGCCTCGTCCACCACCCCCAGCCGGTCCCCGAGGAGCAGCTCGCTGCCGTCGGGGGCGGTCTCCGCGTCGATGGACAGGGCGCTGAAGCCGTGCAGCGCCTCGCTCCCCTGCCGTACGTCCTCCTCACTCAGCCCGGTGTGCTCGGCGATCCGGACGGCCGAGGGGGTGATGCCCATGGCGGCCAGTTCGGCGTGGGCGAGGCGGACGACGTTGCGGAGGTTCTGGATCCGGCGGGGGACGTGCACCGACCACATGCGGTCCCGGAAGTGCCGTTTGATCTCCCCCGTGATGGTGGGGACGGCGAAGGGCGCGAAGGCGCGGCCGATCTCGGGGTCGTAGCGGTCCACGGCGTTGACGAGACCGATCGCCGCGATCTGCCGCAGGTCCTCCAGCGTCTCGCCGCGGTTGCGGTAGCGGGCGGCCAGCCGGTGGGCCATGGGCAGCCAGGCGCAGATGATCTCGCCTCGCAGCCGCTCCCGCGTGGCCCCGCCGGGCAGCTCCAGGAGACGCCGGAAATCCGCTGCCGTGTCGGGGTCGTCGGCGTACCGGCTTTCCTCGGGCATGGGGGCGGCTCAACTCCTCGCCGTACAAGATCGCTGTCGCCGGGAGGCGCGGGCGCCGGAGCGAGTCGTTACGTCAGCGAGCGCGACCCGCACGGCAGCCGTCGCCGGGGCGTACCTCACCTCCGAAGCACTCCGTGGCCTTGCCACGCCGGGACGGCCGCGAAAACGGGCGGGCCTGTCATTCACCCGGGCGGCCGCCCCCCGCCCGCGCCCGCCCGGTGGGTGTTCGGCGGTGCCGGGCTCCGGCGCCCGGCGGTGCTCGCCGAACGGCGGGATCGCCCGCGCCGGGGCAGAATTGCACGCGGGAACGGAGTGTCCGCCGGACGGGGAGCCCCGTGCGGAAGTACCCACCGTGCGCGGCCGCCCGCCGTGCCGACCGAGGAGGGTCATGGCTGTACGTCACCACCTCATCGACCGTCCGCCGGCCGCCGTCTGGGCGGTCCTGGAGGACGGGTACCGGTACGGGGACTGGGTGGTCGGGACCTCGGACTCCCGCCCGGAGCAGGGCGACTGGCCCGAGACCGGCTCGTCGATCACGTACCACGTGCATGTCGGGCCCAAGCGGTTCGAGGGGCGCACGGTCGTCCGGCACATCGACCGGCCGGGGACGCTGGAGCTGGAGGCGGAGGGCGGCCCCTGGGGCACGGCCCGGATCGCCTTCGACATCCGCCCGTGGGGCGGGCGGACCCTCGTGATCGTCGACGAACACCCGCTGCGCGGCCTGGGCGGCACGCTCCACAATCCGCTGCTGGACACCCTGCTCCAGCTCCGCCACCGCACCATGCTGGCGCGCCTCGCCCGGCTGGTGGAACGCGTGACGGCCGCAGAACCGGACGGCGGCCCGCGCGTCGCCGCACCCGCCGACTGATCCCGGGCCACCCGCCAGGCGTGCTCCCGGGCGAAGGACGATGCCATGGTCGACGCAGTAGTGATCGGTAGCGGGCCCAACGGCCTGGTGGCCGCCAATGTGCTGGCGGACGCCGGCTGGTCCGTGGAGGTCCTGGAGGAGCAGGACGAGCCGGGCGGCGCGGTCCGCAGCGACCGGGGGGTCGATCCGGCTTACGTCAACGACCTGTTCAGCTCGTTCTACCCGCTGGCGGCGGTCTCCCCGGTGCTGGCGGCCCTGGAGCTGGAACGGGAGGGGCTCCGCTGGAGCCGGGCGCCCCGGGTCCTCGCCCACCCACTCCCGGACGGCAGTTGTGCCGTACTGGAGGGCGACCGGGCGGTCACCGCCGAGGGCCTGGACGGCTTCGCCCCCGGCGACGGGCAGAGCTGGCTGGACCTGTGCGCCCTCTGGGACCGCCTGGGCGACGACATCGTGGCCTCCCTCTTCTCCCCCTTCCCGCCCGTCGTCGCCGGTACCAAGCTGCTCGCCCGGCTGCGGGCGGCGGGCGGGCTGCGGCTGGCCCGCAGCCTCATCCTCCCCGTACGCAGACTGGGCGAGGAGGAGTTCGCCGGCGAGGGCGGACGGCTCCTGCTGGCGGGCAACGCGCTGCACGCGGATCTGGCCCCCGAGGCGGCGGGCAGCGGCGGCTTCGGCTGGCTGATGTCGATGCTGGGGCAGTTCCACGGCTTCCCGGTCCCGGTCGGCGGCGCCGGTGCCCTCACCTCGGCCTTGGTGCGGCGGCTGGAGTCACGCGGGGGCAGGGTGAGGTGCGGGCAGCGGGTGACCGAGGTCGTCGTACGGCAGGCCCGTGCCGTAGGCGTCCGTACGGCCTCCGGCGACGCGGTCCCGGCCCGCAGGGCGGTACTCGCCGATGTGTCCGCGCCCAGCCTGTACGGGGAGTTGGTCGGCGCGGAGCATCTGCCGGACCGGCTCCTCGACGACCTGCGCCGGTTCCAGTGGGACTTCGCCACGTTCAAGGTGGACTGGGCACTCGACGGGCCCGTCCCGTGGGAGAGCCCGGCAGCGGCCACGGCCGGGACCGTGCACCTGGCGGACGGCGTCGACGAACTCAGCCGGTGGGCCTCCCAGATCGCCCGCGGCCTGATCCCGGACCGCCCCTTCCTGCTCCTCGGCCAGATGACCACGGCGGACGCGACCCGCTCGCCCCGGGGCACCGAATCGGCCTGGGCCTACACCCATGTGCCCGCCCACGTGAAGGCGGACGCGGGCGGGGAGGGCCTGTCCGGCGCGTGGGACGGAGCCGAGCGGGAGCGGATGGCGGACCGGGTGGAGGAGCAGGTGGAGCGGTACGCTCCCGGCTTCCGCACCCGCGTACGGTCCCGCCGCGTCCTGGCACCCCCCACCCTCCAGGCGGCCGACCGCAACCTGCACCACGGCGCGATCAACGGCGGCACGGCCGCGCTGCACCAGCAGGCGGTGTTCCGCCCGGTGCCGGGCACGGGCCGCCCCGAGACCCCGGTGAAGGGCCTGTACCTGGCCTCCGCCTCCGCCCACCCGGGCGGCGGCGTCCACGGCGCCCCGGGCGCCAACGCGGCCCGGGCGGCGCTGCGTTCGACCCACGCCACCGCCACCGCGCTGAGCACGGCCCAGCGGATGATGAGCCGCCGGGGGCGGGGCGGCCGGGCCTGAGGCGTGAACCACGCCAGGAGGTGGCGCTGAAGAACGGCAGACTGGCGACGCGCCGCTTCCACCGGGAGGCCCGCCGGAAACACCTTCCGCTCACGCGCCCGAACCGTCGAAAGTGGTCACTGCCATGCGATCGGCCTCCCACCCGCCACGTGCACTCGGCAGCGGGTGGACGGCCACTCTGGTGATCGACGCCATCATCACGCTCGTGGCGGCCACGGCCCTGGCCGGGATCGGCGCGCTGGTACCCGCGTTCATGGAGGACCACGACATGCCCGCGACCCGGCATCCGGCCGAGGCCGCGCCCTTCCTGACGGCCTCGGCCCTCCTGGTCGTCTCGCTCGCCGTCACGACCCTCATGGTCCGCCCCGGCCGGGAGCACCGGCGCCGGGCGGGGCTGGTGACGGCCACCGTCCGTCTCGGCGTCCTGGCCACGGGAGCGGTGGCCTTCGTCGTGTACGGCACGGTCGCGTACGGGCTCCGACCCCGCCGGCCGGGGCGTAGGACGGCTAGCCCTGCCGTCGTGCCTCCGTCGCCAGGACCGCGGCCTGGACGCGGCGTTCGACGCCGAGCTTGGCCAGGATGCGGGAGATGTTGTTCTTCACCGTCTTCTCCGCGAGGTGGAGCCGCAGGCCGATCTCGCGATTGGTGAGCCCTTCGCCGATGAGCGCGAGGATGTCCTGCTCCCGGGCGGTCAGTGCGGCGACTCCCGAGGGCCGGTCGTCCTGGGACGCGTCGCCGCGGAGGCGGGCCATGACGCGGGCGGTGGCGCCGGGGTCCAGCAGCGACCGGCCGGAGGCGACCGTGCGTACGGCCTGGACGAGGTCCGTGCCGGTGATCTGCTTCAGTACGTAGCCGGAGGCGCCCGCCACGATGGCGTCCAGCAGCGCTTCCTCGTCGTCGAAGGATGTCAGCATCAGGCAGGCCAGGTCGGGCATCCGGGAGCGCAGTTCGCGGCAGACGCTGACGCCGTCCCCGTCGGGCAGGCGGATGTCCAGGACCGCGACCTGGGGGCGCAGGGCCGGGATCCGGGCGAGCGCCTGGGCCACGGTGCCCGCCTCGCCGACGACGGTCAGGTCGGGCTCGGCGTCCAGCAGGTCGTGCACGCCCCGGCGCACCACTTCGTGGTCGTCGAGGAGGAAGACCGTCACCGGGGCCTTCCCGTCGGCGCCCGTACCGCTGTCCGTCATCACACGCTCCGTCATCTCTGGTCCGTGCCCACCGCGGTGGACTGTCACGATCGTGCCCTACGGCCGGTGCCGGTGAACAGGGCCGGTCGGCCCTCCTGCGCCCGCCGGCCTCTCAGCGCAGCGGGGCGCGCCAGAGCAGTCGGCTGCCTCCGCCGTCGGGCGTGGACACCTCCAGGGCCCCGCCGACCTGGCGGGCGCGTTCGGCGAGGTTGTCCAGTCCGCTGCGGCGGCTCTGCTCCGGGATGCCCCTGCCGTTGTCGGCGACCGTCAGGCGCACCTCGTCGGCGGTCGCCTTCAGGCTGACCTCGACCCGAGTGGCGTGGGCGTGGCGGGCGGCGTTGCTGAGGAGTTCGCCGAGCGCCGCCACCACGTGTTCGGCCACATCGAGGGGTACGTCGGTGTCGAGGAGGCCCTCCATGCTGAGCCGGGGCGGGAAGCCGAGGGAGGTGACCGCGTCGCCCACCGTGCGGGAGGCCCGGGCGCGCAGGCTGGACGCGGGGCCCTCGTCGCGGGCGCGCAGGCCGAAGATGGTGGACCGGATGATCTTGATGGTCTCGTCGAGGTCGTCGACGGCCCGGGCCACCCGCTCGGCCGCTCCGGTGTGTTCGATCAGCCGGGCGGTGCTCTGGAGCGTCATACCGGTGGCGAACAGGCGCTGGATCGCCAGGTCGTGGAGGTCGCGGGCGATCCGGTCCCGGTCCTCCAGGAGCGCGACGTGCTCGGCGTCCCGTCTCCGTACGGCCAGTTCCAGGGCGAGTGCCGCCTGTCCGGCGAAGGTGAGCAGCGGCTCCAGCTCCGCCTCCGTGAAGGCGGGTTCGCCGACCTCGCGGACCAGCAGCAGGACGGCCGCTCCGGCCGCCCCCAGCGGCACGGCGACCGCGGGACCCGGGGCGGCGGCGACATGGGGGTCGGTGCGGAAGCGGGGGTCCTTGCCCAGGCAGGTGGAGACCGCATGGGTGCCCGCCGCCGAGGCCGCGCCGGCCAGTGTGCCGTCGGCCGGAAGGGTCAGCCCCTGGAGGCCGCCGTCGGTCCCGGAGAGGGTGACGGACAGCTCCACGACCAGGTCGTCCGTGCCGGGGACGGGCGCGGACACCTCCGCCAGGCAGGCGCCGGTGATCTCTCCGGCCCGGCGCGCGATCAGTTCCAGCACGTCCTGGCGGGCGTCGCCCGACAGCAGCTGGTTGGTGACCTCGGCGCCCGCCCGGAGCCAGCGGTGCTGGCGCTGCGAGCTCTCGTACAGGCGGGCGTTGTCGATGGCCACTCCGGCCGCCACCGCCAGGGTCGTGATCACCGACTCGTCCTCCGCGTCGAAGTCAAGGCCGTCCCGCTTGTCGGTGAGGTAGAGGTTCCCGAAGACCTCGTCACGCACACGGATCGGCACGCCGAGGAACGTACGCATCGGCGGATGGTGTTCCGGAAAGCCGAACGAGGCCTCGTGCGTGCCCAGTTCGCTCAGGCGCAGGGGTTCCGGGTGGCGGATCAGCTCGCCCAGCAGGCCGTGCCCGGCCGGCAGGGGCCCGATCCGCTCCCGCTGCTCCCGCGTCATGCCCGAGGTGAGGAACTGCGACAGGCTCCGCCCGTCGGGTCCGATCACGCCGAGCGCGCCGTACTGCGCGTCGACGAGCTGCGCACCGGCCTCGACGATGCGCCGCAGCACCTGGGAGAGATCGAGTTCGCGGCCCACGGAGACGACGGCCTCCAGCAGGCTGTGCACCCGGTCCCGGGTCCCCCTGGCCGCGTTGATCCTGGCCTGCAACTCCTCCAGCAGCTCGTCCAGCCGCATCTGAGGCATCCGCGACAGCGGCTGCTCATCCCCCACAGCGCCCTCTTCCCCTCCGCCCCGTCACCTTCCGCGCCACTCTATGGGGCTGCCGTCATCCGGAGGGAGGCGGGACGGCCGGGAACGTGCCCGGCCTGTCGGCGGGCGGCCCCGGCCGCCGTACGCCGGAGCCCGCCCCGTGGGGAGACAGGGCGGGGTCCCGCGGGGGACGGGCCGACGGCCGGGACCGCCGGATCAGGCGTGCGGGACGACGGCGACGGGGCAGCGGGCGTGGTGCAGGACCGCGTGGGCGGCCGAGCCGATCCGGGTGCCGATCGGGGCCCGGCGGGCGCGCCTGCCGACCACCATCAGCTGCGCCTCGGCCGACTCCTCCACCAGCACCTGCCCGGCGCTGCCCATCTCGACGTGTTCGGTGACCTGCACCTCGGGGTACTTCTCGCGCCACGGCGCCAGGGCCTCCTGGAGGGCGTTGAGCTCGAAGGGCTCCAGCCCTCCCGCGGCGTCGGCGAGGGCCAGGGAGGCGCTCCAGGTGTAGGCGGGCGGCAGGCTCCAGGCACGGACCGCCCGCAGCGGGACGCCCCGTACGGAAGCGGCCTCGAAGGCGAAGCCGAGCACATCCGCGCTCTCCTCCGGGCTCCCCTGCTGGCCGACGACGACCTCGCCGTTCTCCCGGACCGGGTACTCACCGTCGTAGGCGCGTACGGAGACGACCGGACCGTTCGCCCCGGCTATCACCTGCTGTCCGTAGGAACCGAGGAGGAAGCCGAGCAGGGCCCCGTGGCCGCGGGTGCCCAGGCAGAGCAGGGCGGAGCGCTCGGCCTCGGCCAGCAACGCCACGACCGCCGTCTCGGGCAGCACCCGGCTGGAGACGGACAGCTCCGGGTACCGGCCGGCCACCTGCTCCTCGGCCTCCCGCAGGACGGCACGGGCGGCCTGGGCCTCGGCCTCCCGGTTCTGGACGAGCGGGATGTCCAGCGGCTGCCAGAGCCAGGCGTGCACGATGCGCAGGGGCAGTCCCCGCAGGGCCGCCTCGCGCGCCGCCCAGTCGGCCGCCGCCAGACTCTCCGGCGAACCGTCCACCCCTACGACTACGGCCTTCTTCACTGGTCTGCCTCCGTGCGTCTGTGCGAACCGGCCCCTCGACCGGCCGCTGGAACCAGCATCACGGGCGGGCCCGTCCGGGGGGAGGGCCGATCGGCCCTCCCCCCGGGGCCCGTTGGGTCCCGGAGTACGGCCGGCGGCGTGCCGGTGGCCCGAAGCTGACATTTCCTGGACTGAAACGTGTGGTGGCGGGTAGGCGGGTTGCGTTTGAGGGCTGTGTGGTGCAGCTGACCGACGGGGGGAATGACGTGGAACTGCTGATGGCGGACCGAGGGACCGAACAGGACCGGCAGACGGCGGGTACGGGCAACATGCTGGGCAGTGCCGCGTACGACATGGGTTCGGGAGAGATCGCACGGGCCCGGGGCTTCGTCCGGGACTTCCTGACGGATGCGCGGTCGCTGCACGGGCTGCCCGTGTCGGCGCGGGCGATGGATGTCGCGCAGCTGGTGGTGAGCGAGCTGGCCACGAACGTCTGCAAGTACGCGCCGGGCCCGTGCCTCCTCGACCTCGAAGCGGGCGACGGCATGCTGAGCATCACGATGTGGGACTCGGGTTCGGTGCTGCCCACGAGCCGGCAGGCCGACCCGACGCGGACGGGGCAGCACGGGCTGGAGATCGTGCTCGCGGTCTGCGAGAGCTTCGAGGTGCGGCGCGAACCCGTGGGGAAGCGCGTCCGCGTGGAGATCTCGCTGCTCGACCGTCCGCAGGGCGATGCGGCCGGCCCCTCCGGCTGGTAGGTCTCCGTACGGAAGGAACCCCCACAGCTGGCGCTGTGGGGGTTCTTTCGATGGAGCGGTTCCGCTGGCTCAGTTCTGGGTGAGCATGCCTTCCCGCAACGTGGTGAGCAGCCGGGACAGGAGCCGGGAGACATGCATCTGGGAGATGCCCAGATGTTCGCCGATCTGAGCCTGGGTCATCTCCTGGCCGAAGCGCATCCGCACGATCTCACGGTCACGGTCCTCCAGGGTCTCCAGCAGCGGGGCCAGGGCGTGGAGGTTCTCGACCAGTTCCATGCCCGGGTCGCAGTCGCCGGTGATGTCGGCGTAGCTGGTGCCGCTGTCGGAGGCGCCCTGCTCGGTTCCGCCGAGCGGGAGGTCGATGGAGCCCGCGGTGTAGCCGTTGGAGGCGATGAGGCCGTCGATGACCTCCTCCTCGGCGATGTCCAGGTACTCGGCGAGTTCGGCGACGCCGGGGTCGCGGCCCAGGGTGGAGGTGAGCTCCTCCTTGGCCTTGGCCAGGGTGACCCGCAGCTCCTGGAGGCGACGGGGCACGTGGACGGACCACGTGGAGTCGCGGAAGAAGCGCTTGATCTCACCGACGATGTAGGGAATCGCGAAGGACGTGAACTCGACCTCGCGCGACAGCTCGAAGCGGTCGATCGCCTTGATCAGGCCGATGGTGCCGACCTGGATGATGTCTTCCATCTGGCCGTCGCCGCGGTTGCGGTACCTCTTCGCGGCGAACTGCACCAACGACAGGTTCATCTCGATGAGGGTGTTGCGCGCGTACTGGTACTCGTGCGTGCCCTCCTCGAGGACCTGCAACTGCTCGAAGAAGAGCGTGCCCAGCGCACGGGCGTCCTTCGGGGCGATCTTCTGCGGATCGTCGATCTGCGGGAGTACCGCCGGCGCGCGTACCGCCGACGCGGCCGTCCCGGTCGTGGTCTCCATGGATATCGACATTACGGACCTTCCCTGCCCCAGACGCTGCCGCGGAATCCCGCCTGCATGTGGCTGCGCCTACCCCCGTTCGCGCGGAACACGCCTGCGGAAGCGCGGAGATAAGGATTCGCCGATACTGGCGCCCCACGGGCATGAGTACCGCCGTGGCGGACACCCGCCGGGGATGACGGACACACCGAAGCCGGGACCCGGCGATGAAGACGCGAGCGGGAACGTACGCCGCGACAGCGAAGCGGGACCTGATGAGCAGGTGGAGGAGCGGGCACCGGACCGACCGACCGAGCTGCCCCGGCGGTCCTGGACGGCAGTGCTGCGCGGCACCCTGAAGGAGTTCAAGGACGACGAACTCGCGGACCGGGCCGCCGCGCTGACGTACTACGGGGTGCTGGCCCTGTTCCCCGCCCTCCTGGTGCTGGTGTCCCTGCTGGGCGTCGCGGGCGAGTCCGCCACCGAGCAGGTCCTGAAGAACCTGCAAAAGCTGACGCCCAGCTCGGCCCGGGACGTGATCAGCGAGGCCGTGGAGCAGCTCCAGGGCAACGCCGGTGTCGGTTCGTTCATGGCGATCGTGGGTCTGGCCGTCGCGGTGTGGTCGGCCTCCGGTTACGTCGCCGGGTTCATCCGGACCTCGAACGCCGTCTACGACATGCCGGAGGGCCGGCCGGTGTGGAAGGTCCTGCCGCTGCGCCTGGTCCTGACGGTGACGCTGATGGTCCTGGCGTGTGCCAGCGCCCTCATTGTGGTCTTCTCCGGCGGTCTGGCGCGGCAGGCCGGTGCCGCCCTGGGGATCGGGGACACTCCCCTGACCATCTGGTCGATCGCGAAGTGGCCGGTCCTGGTCCTGCTCGTCACCGTCATGATCGCGGTCCTCTACTGGGCCGCGCCGAACGCCAAGGGCCGCGGCTTCAAGTGGGTCACCCCGGGCAGCTTCCTCGCCCTGGTGATCTGGATGGCCGCGTCGGCCGGCTTCGCGTTCTACGTCGCCAACTTCGCCTCGTACAACAAGACCTACGGCGCCCTCGCCGGTGTGGTCGTCTTCCTGGTGTGGCTGTGGATCACCAACCTGGCGATCCTGCTGGGGCTGGAGTTCGACGCGGAGATGGTCCGTCAGCGGGCGATCGCCGGCGGGCATCCCGCGGACGAGGAGCCGTACGTGGAGCCGCGTGACACCCGCGCCTGGAGCGACGGGGACCGCCGGCGCATGGAGCAGTGAGCCAGGTCCGCGCTTCGCGGACGGGTGCCGCCGCCTTTGCTGGGTAGCCGGACGACGACGGCGTACACATCCGGACGAGGATGTTCCGTCGCGGCGGCCCCCGTCCCCGTGACGATTCCGACCGATCGAGGAGAGCAAGGTGACCTCATCATGAGCACAGCAGAGCGGGACGCCCACGGCATCGGCACCACGGGCGCCACCGGCACCACCGACGAACCGGTGGGCGTACTGGTTTCGCGTGCCTCGCAGCAGATCTCGGAGCTGGTCCGCGAGGAAATGCAGCTGGCACGTTCGGAGATGGCGCAGAAGGGCAAGCGGTTCGGGAAGGGCGGCGGCCTCTTCGGCGCCGCGGGTCTCGTCGGCATCCTGGCGGCCCAGGCCCTGGTGGCGACCTGCATCGTCGCCCTGGCCCTGGTACTGCCCCTGTGGGCGGCGGCGCTCATCGTCACGGCGGTGCTGGCGGCGGTGGCCGGCGTGGCCGCCCTGGCCGGGAAGAAGCAGATCGACCGCGCGGGCACCCCCGCACCCGAACAGACCATCGACAGCGTCAAGGCCGATCTGGCCGAGGTCAAGGAGAAGGCTCACCGATGAACGACGAATCACAGAACAAGATGGGCACGCCCACCCCCGAGGAGCTGCGTGAGCAGGTCGAGCGGACGCGCGACGAACTCGGGCAGACCGTCGAGGCGCTGGCGGCCAAGGCCGACATCAAGGCGCAGGCGAAGCAGAAGACCGCAGCGGTGAAGGAGCAGGCCGCGGAGAAGACGGCGGCGATCCGGGAGCAGGCCACCGAGAAGGCGGCAGTGGTCAAGGAGCAGACCGCCGAGAAGACCGCGGTGATCCGGGAACAGGCCGCGGAGAAGGCGGCGGTGGCCTCCGGTCAGATCCGCGTGAAGACGGAGCAGGCGGCGCAGCTGGTGAAGGACAAGACGCCGGACGCCGTGCTGGAGAAGACGGCGCAGGCCGCCGCCCAGGTGCGCGAGAGCGCGGCCCAGGCCCGGCGGTACGCGGCGGAGAAGACCCCTGACCCGCTGCTGGAGAAGGCGGACCGGGCCGCGACGGCCGCCCGCGCCAACCGCACCCCGCTCATCGCGGGCGGTGCGCTGCTGGTCGCCTTCCTGCTGATCCGCCGCAGCCGGGGGCGTAACCGATGAAGGGGTCCAAGATCGCCTACAAGCCGGTCGGCCTCGTCCTGGGCGCGGTCGGAGGCATGATCGCGGGCGCCGCGTTCAAGCAGACGTGGAAGCTCATCGAAGGCGAGGGCGACGCCCCCGACGCCCTCGACGAGGACCGTCCGTGGAAGCAGATCCTCCTCGCCGCCGCCGTACAGGGCGCGATCTTCGCCGTGGTCAAGGCCGCGGTGGAGCGCTCGGGCGCCCAGGCGACCCGGCGCGTCACGGGCACCTGGCCGGCCTGATCCGCCGCGGTGCCGGTCCTCCCGAGGAGGGTCCGGCACCGCCCGGGCGGCGGTTCAGGGCACGGATCAGGCGCTGGCCATCCGGAGCGGGACGACGACAGCGGCGTACGCGATCAGGGCGAAGGCCTCGGCGGCCCCCGGCGTCAGGGCGCGCTCCTTGTGGTCACGGGCCATCAGCTGCGGGACCAGGACAGCCAGCGCCGGACAGGCGTACGCCTCCCGGATGTGGTGGAGGCCCACCGCTTACAGCAGGCCCTCCATCCCCCGGAGACCGGCGAACGGGCCCCAACCGCGCCGCCGCCACCAGCCCGCGGCGCCGGACAGCGGACCGTCGACGAGAGCCGGCCCGAACCACACCAGCGGAAGGACCGGGCTGCCCGCCCCGCCCGCCCGAACTCCGCGTATCCGTAGTACCCGAGCACCAGGCCGACCTTCGCACCCCCGCTGCGGCCTCGGCGGCCCGTGCGGCAGAGTAGGGGCATGTCCCCGTACGAGACGATGCCCTTCCACCTGGAGACCGAGCGGCTGGTCCTGCGGCCGTGGGCCGAGTCGGACGCCGCCGACTTCAGCGCTCTCCTCTCCGAACGCGGCAAGGGGACTCCCACTGTTGAGCGCAGCCGGACCTCCATCGGGGAGCTGCTCGCCGCGACGGAGACCACGGGGATGGCCCTGCTGCCCGTCCAGCGGCGCGACGAAGGCGACTTCATCGGCTACTGCGGGCTGATCATCGGCCGCACCACCCTGGAAGAGCCCGAGATCGCTTACGAGTTGTGCCGGCGCGTGCACGGGCGTGGCTACGCCACCGAGGCAGCCGGTGCGGTGGTCGACGCCGCCGTGGCGACCGGGCGGAAACGGCTCTGGTCGACCGTCGGCACATGGAACACACCGTCGCTCCGGGTCCTGGAGAAGCTCGGGTTCGAACGGGACCGCGTCTCCATGGAGGAGAACGGCGAAGTCGCCTGGCTCACGCGCTCGTTGCCGTGACCCCGGGCCACTCCCCCGAGGGCTCCATGCTCACCTGGTGGACGTCAGGGTCCGGTACGCGAAAGGAACACACCTCATGGCTCTTCGAGTTCTCGTCGTCGGCGGCGGGCTGATGGGAGCGGCCGCCGCCTGGCGCCTCTCGGTACGCGGCCACCAGGTCACCGTGCTGGAGCGCTTCGGGCCGGGCCACGACCGCGGCAGTTCGTACGGCACCTCCCGGATCTTCCGGCTGGCGTACGCGGAGCCCTCGTACACGGAGCTGGCGCTGCGGGCGCTGCCCCTGTGGCGGCGGCTGGAGGAGGAGAGCGGGCAGTCGGTGCTGACGCTCACCGGGGCCGTCGACCACGGGCTGCCCGAGGCGGTGGACCGGCTGGCCGATGTGCTCGCCGGAGCGGGGCGGGCCGCGCGGCGCCTGTCCCCCGGTGAGGTGGCCGACCGGTGGCCGGGGCTCCGGGCCGACACGACCGCGCTGTACCACCCGGACGCCGGGCGGGTGCACGCCGACGACGCCGTGTCCGCCCTGCTCAAGGCGGCCGGGCAGCGGGGTGCCGAGGTGCGGCACGGGGTACGGGTGACGGAGATCCGGGACACCGGGCGTACCGGAGGCGGGGTCACCGTGGTCACGGACACCGACGAGGCGCTGACGGCGGACGCGGCCGTGGTCGCCGTGGGCGGCTGGGCGCCCGGGTTCCTGCCGGCCGTGGTGAGCGGCCTGCCGCCGATGCGCGTCACCCAGGAGCAGCCGGTGCACTTCCCGGTCCCGGACGCGCTGGACTGGCCCTCGTTCATCCACCACCCGGGCGCCGGGTGGAACGTGCCGGGCGGGCTGTACGGGCTGGGCAGCGTCGACGGCGTCAAGATCGGGCTGCACGGCGTCGGGCCGGTCGTGGACCCCGACCACCGCGACCGTACGCCGGACCCGGCAGCCGTCGAACGCCTCCGCGCCTACGCCGAGGAATGGCTGCCCGGCGTGGCCGGCACCGAGCCGACCCCCCTCACCTGCCTCTACACCACGACGCCCGACGAGGATTTCGTGATCGACCGGCAGGGCCCGGTGACCGTGCTGGCGGGCTTCTCCGGGCACGGCTTCAAGTTCGGGCCCGCCATCGGCGAACTGGCGGCCGACCTGGTCGAGGGCCGGCCGGGCACCGCCCGGTTCGCCCTCGGCCGGACGGCCCCCGCGCGCTGAACCCGCTCCCGGGGCCGGCCGGTCGCGCCCGGTGTCCTCCTACCGGAGGACGGCGGGCCCTAGGCAGTGTCTTCAAATGATCATCGCTGGTGGATCATGGTGTCGTGATACGTCGCCATGAACTGTCCGATGCTGAGTGGGAGTTCGTCCGGCCGTTGCTGCCCGTGTCGTTGCGGGGGCGGAAGCGGCTGGACGACCGCAGGGTCCTGAACGGGATCGTGTGGAAGTTCCGGACCGGGACGGCCTGGCGGGACGTGCCCGAGCGCTATGGTCCGTGGGCCACGCTGCATACCCGTTTCCGCAGGTGGGCGGCGGACGGAACGTTCGACCGAATGCTGCGGGCCGCCCAGGCGGAAGCGGACGCGGCGGGCGACATCGAGTGGCTGGTGTCGGTCGATTCCACGATCGTCCGGGCCCACCAGCATGGGGCGGGGGCTCGAAAAGGGGGCTCCGCGACCCGGCCCTCGGGCGGTCCAGGGGCGGCCTGACCAGCAAGATTCATCTTGCCTGTGACGGCAGAGGCCGTCCGCTCGGCTTCGTCGTCACGGGCGGCAACACCAACGACTGCACCCGGTTCACCGCCGTGATGGAAGCGATCCGGGTGCCCCGGATCGGACCGGGGCGACCCCGCACCCGGCCCGATCACGTCCTGGGCGACAAGGGCTACAGCTCGAAAGCGATCCGCGCCTGGCTTCGCCGCCGCGGCATCCCTCACACGATTCCCGAGCGTGCCGACCAGGTCGGCAACCGGGCCAGGCGGGGCAGTCGCGGTGGCCGCCCGCCGGCCTTCGACCGCGAGGCCTACAAGCACCGCAACGTCGTGGAACGGTGCTTCAACCGCCTGAAGCAGTGGCGCGGCATCGCCACCCGCTACGACAAAACCGCCCAGTCCTACGAAGCGGCCGTCACGCTCGCGTCACTCCTGATGTGGGCGTGACATTTGACGACAGGACCTAGTCGGCCCGGGTGTCGTCCTCCGGAGGACGGCGTACCTCCTCGCGGTCCTTCTCCAGGCGCTCGTCGAGTTTCCGCTCGTCCGGGCGGCGGGGCATACCGCGGCTGTGGCCGGTGTCGGGGTCGCCCTCGACCTCTTCGTTCGACTTGTGGTGGTGGTGAGCCATCGGTCACTCCTTGCCGTCGTAGTGGTCGGTCGCCGCGGGTGCCTCGTCGGCCCCGCGCGTCTTCCCGGCGTCGGCGCCGTCGCCCCTGCGGATCGTGCAGTGGAGGGAGTCGTCCTTCACATCGGCGACGATCGTGTCGCCCGGTTCGGCCCCGCCGCCGAGGAGCAGGGAGGCGATACGGTTGTCGAGTTCCGTCTGGATCGTTCGGCGCAGCGGACGGGCGCCGAACGCCGGCTGGTAGCCGTGGGCCACCAGGAGCTTCTTCGCCGCCTCGGTGACCTCCAGCGTCAGGCCCTGCGCGTGGACGCGGTGCTTGCTGCGGTCCAGCAGGTGCTCCACGATCTCGGACAGGTCGTCCTCGGTGAGGCTGTGGAAGACGATGATGTCGTCGATGCGGTTGAGGAACTCGGGCAGGAACCGCCCCCGCAGGTCCTCCATCAGCTCGTCCTTGAGCTCGGCGGCGTCGCCTTCGTGGGCGAGGATGCGGTGCGCGCCGATGTTGGACGTCATGATGACGACGCAGTGGCGGAAGTCGACCGTGCGGCCCTGTCCGTCCGTGAGCCGGCCGTCGTCGAGGATCTGGAGCAGCGTGTTGAAGACGTCGGGGTGCGCCTTCTCGACCTCGTCGAACAGCACCACGCTGTACGGGTTGCGCCGCACCTTCTCGGTCAGCTGGCCCGCCTCGTCGTAACCGACGTATCCGGGCGGCGCTCCGACGAGCCGGGCCACCGTGTGCTTCTCCTGGAACTCGCTCATGTCGAACCGGATCATCCGGTCCTCCGCGCCGAACAGCAGCTCGGCCAGGGTCTTCGCCAGCTCGGTCTTGCCGACGCCGGTGGGGCCGAGGAAGAGGAACGAGCCCACGGGCCGGTTCGGGTCCCCCATGCCGGCCCGGTTGCGGCGTACGGCTTCGGAGACGGCGGTGACGGCCTCGTCCTGGCCGACGATCCGGGCGTGCATCTCCTCCTCCAGCTTGAGGAGACGCTCCTTCTCACCGGCGGTGAGCTGGGAGACCGGGATGCCGGTGCGGCGGGAGACGATGTCGGCGATGTCGGCGGCCGTGACCGAGACGACGCCCTCGCGGCGCTCCTCGATCCCGGCGAGCTCGCCCTCGACCTCGGCGATCTGCTCCTTGAGCGCCTTGGCCTGCTCGAACTCCTCGGCGGCGACGGCCTGGTCCTTCTCCCTGCGCAGCTTCGCGAGGCGGTCCTCCCGGCTGACGACCTCGGTGGAGCGGTTGGCGCTGCGCAACCGTACGCGGGCACCGGCCTGGTCCATCAGGTCGATGGCCTTGTCGGGCAGGTAACGGTCGCTGATGTAGCGGTCGGACAGCTCGGCGGCCGCCGTCAGCGCCCCGTCGGCGAAACGGACCTGGTGGTGCGCCTCGTACGCGTCCCGCAGCCCTTCGAGGATCTGTACGGTCTCCTCGACGGTGGGCTCCGGGATCAGGACGGGCTGGAAGCGGCGCTCCAGGGCGGCGTCCTTCTCGACGTACTTGCGGTATTCGTCGATCGTCGTCGCACCGACCACATGGAGCTCGCCGCGGGCGAGGGCGGGCTTGAGCATGTTGCCCGCGTCCATCGAACCCTCGCCCGTCGCACCCGCTCCGACGACCGTGTGGATCTCGTCGATGAAGAGGATGATCTCGCCGCTCGCCTCCTGGACGTCCTCGATGACCTTCTTCAGCCGCTCCTCGAACTGCCCGCGGTACTGGGCCCCGGCCACCATGCCGGACAGGTCCAGCGAGACGACCCGCTTGTCCTTCAGCGTGTCCGGCACCTCGCCCGCGACGATGCGCTGGGCGAGCCCCTCCACGATGGCGGTCTTGCCGACGCCCGGCTCACCGATGAGCACGGGGTTGTTCTTGGAGCGCCGCGACAGGATCTCGATGGTCTGCTCGATCTCGTCGGCCCGGCCGACCACGGGGTCCAGCTTGCCCGCCCGGGCCTCCTCGGTCAGGTCGCGCCCGAATTCGTCCAGGGTGGTGGACGGCTGCTGCGCGGAGCCGGATGCGCCGGGCCTGCGGCCCGCCCCGTCGGCCATGCCGTTCAGCTTGGAGGTGTCCACGTCCTGGGCGCGCAGGAACCGCGAGGCACCGGAGTCGGCGTCGCCGAGGAGGGCGCCGAGGATGTGCTCGGGCCCGATGTACGAGACCTCGGCCGCCTGCGACCTGGCGTGGGCGAGGGCCAGGGTCCGCTTGGCCGCCGGGGTGAGGCCGGGCTCGGACGACGGCTCCTGCGACTCCCGGGGCAGCACCTCGGCGATCCGGTCGCCGAGCCGCTCGGGGTCGACCCCGGCCTGGGCGAGCAGCCTGCGGGTGGGCTCCACCTGGGTGGCGGCCCACAGGAGGTGCTCCGTGTCGAGGTCGGACGTGCCGTCCTCGGCGGCCCTGCGGCCGGCGGCGTCGAGGAGTTCGCGCGAGGACTCCGTGAGGAGCCGGCCGATGGGGACACGTTGCACGGCCGGGGGCGACGAGGCCGGGGACATGCCGAAGAAGCGATTCAGCAGGTCGCTGAAGGGGTCCGGCGAACCGGGGGGAGAACCGAATGCCATCGACATGCCAGCTCCAGATGAGCGAATGGACGGTCCCACCCACTGAAACCCGATGCTCCCGGCTCCGCAAACGGTGCGGCGGGCCCGACCTTCGGGGGCAGCGGGTGCGTCGGCACGGAGCCCGCGAACTGGCCCGACGCACTGATCGTCATGGTGCTCACCGATCCGCCCCTCGCCTCCGCGCCGGCCGTCGCCGCCACCCCTCGCCACCTCAGCGGTTCACCCGAATGCAGCATTCCCCCCGGCGGAAGAGATCGTTGTGCGGAGTGCGGCAACGAAAAGCGCATTTCGTTTCGCATGTGACGACTTCGAGGCCGTGTCCGCGACGGCGGTCACGCCTCCGCCTATCGCCCGTCGTTTTCCCTCGCCGCACGCCATGTCCCGGCTCCGGCGTGCGGCGAGGGAAAACGGCGCAGGAGAAGCAGGAAATCGGTCAATCAGGAAAAGAGGAGCAGATGTACGAAGGAAGCATTCCGCTTGAGGACTTCCTCGACACCATGAACCGGCTACAGGCCGACTTCGAGCGGCGCCTGGGCGGCATCGAGCGCAAGGCCCTGCCGACACCCCTCGCGCACACCCCCACGCAGGAACGTTCGAGCTCGTCGGCGTGGACGCCGGAGGACGACTACCGCCCCCTCGGGATCGAGGCCATCTGGACCGCGCCGCGCGAAGCTCAGGACGGGCGTTCGGGTCATCATCCGCAGAAACGCTCCTCCTCCCCTCACCCCTGGGGCGCTCCTGTCGACTGATCGCCCCAGGCACCAGACCACGGGCCTCAGCCCCGGTCCAGCCCCGACCCAGGCCTCAGGCCCGCCCGCAGCCCCGAACCGGGCCCCAGCCCTGGCCGGCCCCGGCCCCGGCCCCCGAAGAAACGTTCATCTCGCCTTCCCCGGCCATCTCCCTTTCCCCGGCGACCACCTCCCCGGACGGGGAGCAGCCGGTACGTAATGCTGGGGAAGCCCGCGCCGCTCCTCAGGCGGCAGGTTCCGGGCCGGTGTCTCCACCGGGCCGGGAGCCGGCCGGTTCCGCTCGCGGTCCCAGCCCGCGCGGGCGCGGGGGTGGAAGCGGCGCCGCTCGGGGACCAACCGCCAGACGTGGTGGACCAGTTGGCCCAGTACGCGCAGCAGCCGTTCGTCGCGGGGCGTCCAGCGGAGCCCGAGGCGTTCGCGTACGGCCTCCGGATACATGCCGACCGTCATCCACAGCGTGAGCCGGACCATCGGGAACCGGGCGAGGGCCCACAGCGGCGAGGGCAGCAGCCGCAGGAGGGGTGGTCGGGCGATACGTCGCATGTTCAGGACGTCCCGGGTCGGCCGGTTGTCCTCCAGGACGTCGGTACACATGTGGTCCCAGTACCTCTGGAACTCCTCCCAGCTGCCGGGAACGGGCCTCATGGACATGCCGTACAGCGCGTACCAGCGGACGTGCTCGTCGAAGAGCGTGCGCCGCTGCGCTTCGGTGAGCCCGCCGCCGAAGCGCTCGGCCACCTGGACGGTGAGCATGAAGAACGTGGCGTGCGCCCAGTAGAACGTGTCCGGGTTGAGCGCGTGGTACGGGCGGCCCCGCTCGTCGACGCCGCTGATCGAGGCGTGGTAGCCGCGCACTTCGCGGGCCGTCCGGGCGGCGAGCGGGCCGTCGTAGACCACGCCCCCGATCGGGTAAAGCGAGCGGAAGAGGCGCTCCCAGCGCTCCTCGAAGAAGCGCGAGTGTTCGGCGACGCCCGCACCCAGCTCGGGGTGCATGTTCTGCATCGACCCGGCCCAGGGGGCGAGGAGGAGGCCCCTCCAGTCGCCGAACCAGCGCCAGGTGAGGGAGTCGGGGCCCAGCGGTTCGACGGTTCCCGGATCGGTCGGGCCCCGGCCGCCCGGTGCCGGGCCGGCAGCTGATGTCTCCATGTGCGCCTCCACTTCTGAGGACACCTGTCATCACATGGAAAGGTAAAGTGTGAGGACAGCCGTCGTCAATGGGCCGGCAGGCAACAGAGCGGAGGGGAAGGCGAGTTGGCCGAGCGGAGCTGGGGCGGCACCAAGCTCGCCGACCGTCGCGCGGCCCGTCGGCAGACCCTGCTGGACACCGCCGAGCGCCTGGCCGGCGAGGAGGGGTGCGCGGCCGTCACGGTCCGGTCCGTCTGCCGGCAGGCGCGCCTGACCGACCGCTACTTCTACGAGAGCTTCAGCGGGCGCGACGACCTGCTCCTCGCCGCCTTCGAGCGGGTCGCCGACGAGGCCAGGGGCGCCCTGGAACAAGCCGTGGCGCTCAGCGACCCGCGGCAGGAGGAAGTCAGGGCCCGGGCCGCCGTCTCCGCCTTCGTCGCCCTCGTCCTCGACGCGCCGCACAAGGGCCGGCTGCTCCTCCTGGAGCCCTTCGCCGACCCGGTGCTCGGGGCCCACAGCCACCGCCTCATGCCGGTGTTCACGGACCTCGTCGGCGGCCAGCTCTCAAGGGTGGGGGACGACATCGACCGCCGGATGGCCGCGCACGCCCTGGTCGGCGGCCTGGCGAGCCTCTTCGCGGGGTGGCTGCACGGCACACTCGACGTGCCGCGCGAACGGCTGGAAGCACACTGCGTGGCGCTGGTGCTGGCGGCGACGGCCTCCCGGGCGTAGGCCTCCCCCGGCGCGACGACTCGGCAGCGGCCGCAGGTCCGGCCGGTCCGCCCGCGCGAGGCACGGGCGCCGCACCCTCACGTAAAACGAACACGGTGAAAGATTAAACAACGACCTTCTCAACCACTTTCCCACTCAGTACGGTTGGGGACCCATGAGTCCCCCCATCGCCCCCGTGGGCTGGAGTCGCTGGCTGGTTCCCCCCGCCGCCCTCGCGATCCACCTCTCCATCGGCCAGGCCTACGCCTGGTCCGTGTTCAAGCCACCGCTGGAGGACGCGCTCGGCCTCAGCGGTACGCAGAGCGCGCTCCCCTTCCAGCTCGGCATCGTCATGCTCGGCCTCTCCGCCGCCTTCGGCGGCACTCTCGTGGAGCGCCGGGGGCCGCGCTGGGCCATGACGGTCGCCCTCATCTGCTTCTCCTCCGGCTTCCTGCTCTCCGCGCTCGGCGCCGCGACCGAGCAGTTCTGGCTGATCGTGTTCGGGTACGGCTTCGTCGGAGGCATCGGTCTCGGGATCGGCTACATCTCGCCCGTCTCGACGCTGATCAAGTGGTTCCCCGACCGGCCCGGCATGGCCACGGGCATCGCCATCATGGGTTTCGGCGGCGGTGCGCTGATCGCCTCGCCCTGGTCGGCCCAGATGCTGGAGTCCTTCGGCAGCGACAGCTCCGGCATCGCGCTGGCCTTCCTCGTCCACGGACTGTCCTACGCCGTCTTCATGCTGCTCGGCGTCCTTCTTGTACGGGTACCGCGCCCGGCCGGCGAGGAGCGGGCGGCGGACGGTCGTCCCGCGGTGCCGGCCGGGCCCCAGGTGTCGGCGCGGCAGGCGCTGCGCACCCCGCAGTTCTGGCTGCTGTGGGTCGTGCTCTGCATGAACGTCACCGCCGGGATCGGCATCCTGGAGAAGGCCGCGCCGATGATCGCGGACTTCTTCGCGGACACCTCCACGCCCGTGTCGGCGACCGCCGCCGCCGGGTTCGTCGCCCTGCTGTCCGCGGCCAACATGGCGGGCCGCATCGGCTGGTCCTCCACGTCCGACCTGATCGGGCGCAAGAACATCTACCGCGTCTACCTCGGTGCGGGCACGCTCATGTACGCGCTCATCGCCCTGGTGGGCAGCTCGTCCAAGCCCCTGTTCGTCCTGTGCGCGCTGGTCATCCTCTCCTTCTACGGAGGCGGCTTCGCGACGATCCCCGCCTACCTCAAGGACCTTTTCGGCACCTATCAGGTCGGGGCGATCCACGGCCGGCTCCTCACCGCCTGGTCCACCGCCGGTGTTCTGGGGCCGCTCATCGTGAACTGGATCGCCGACCGGCAGGAGGAGGCCGGGAAGCACGGCGCGGAGCTGTACGGGACGTCGCTCGTCATCATGATGGGCCTGCTCGTGATCGGCTTCGCCGCCAATGAGCTGGTGCGGCCGGTGCACCCGTCCCACCACCTCGACGCGGTCACACCGGAGAAGGGAGCGCCCGATGTCCGACGACGCCAGCGGTCAGAGTCCGCCTGATGGGGACGACGGCACCGGCGGGCAGCGGCCGCCCGGGGTCGAGGACCGGCGGCCGCTGATCGCCTTCACCTGGCTGTGGGTGGGCACGCCGCTCGCCTACGGGCTGTACGAGCTGGTCCGCAAGGCGACCCAGCTGTTCACCGGCTGAACCTCCGCCGGGCCCGGCGAACCGGGCCCGGCGGAGGGGGCGTCGGCCGGTCAGCCCACCAGGTCCGGGGCGCGCAGCATGGCGGACGGGATGCCCCACGCGTCCACGAGGTCGCCCGCGAGGGGCCGGACCTTGCGGCAGAGGTCGTTCACCTCACGGGTGATCGCCTTGGAACGCTGGACGGTCAGCCGGCCGTGCTCCATGAACCACGCCCGGTCCGCCTCGATCGTCGACAGGGCGAACAGGTCGCACAGCAGGCCCAGCGCGACCTTGTTGCCGCCTTCGGGCAGCGTACGCATCTTCTCGACGAACGCCTCCAGCACCAGCCTCTCGACATGTGCGTGGGCGACGGCGATGACGTGGTCCTGCACCTCCGAGAAGACCGCGCCCGGGTCGCGCTTGCGGTCGACCCCTGCCTTGAGCCTGCGGGCCACTCCGGCGAGCATGTGCTCCTCGCGGTAGCGGAACATCGCCAGCTGGTACTCCGAGTCCAGCAGGCCGGCCTCCTGGTCCCACTGGTCGCCGCCCGGCAGCAGGTCACGTACCCGTTCGAGCAGCTTGTGGGCCGAGGTCTTCTCGATGACCGTCTCGACGGCGAGGTTGGTGACGTAGCGGACCATGCCGAGCTGGTCCAGGTCCTCGAACTCGCTCGCGTAGTCGGTGAGCAGGCCCTTGGCCACGAGCTGCAACAGGACGTGGTTGTCGCCCTCGAAGGTGGTGAAGATGTCGCTGTCGGCCTTGAGGGCGGCGAAGCGGTTGACGGCGAGATAGCCGGCGCCGCCGCACGCCTCCCGGCACTCCTGGATCACCCGGGTGGCGTGCCAGGTGCCGAGCGCCTTGGTTCCGGCGGCCCGTGCCTCCAGTCGGCGCCGCCCCTGCGGGTCGTCCTGAGCGCCGGAGAAGACGTCGTGCAGCTGCGTACGGACGACATCCTGCGCGAAGTGCAGCGCGTACGTCTGCGCGATGAGCGGCAGCAGACGGCGCTGGTGCAGGCCGTAGTCGAGGAGCAGCTGCTCCTCCTCCTGGGAGCCCGCCGCGAACTGCCGGCGCCGCAGGGCGTACTTGATGGCGATGGCGAGGGCGACCTTGGCGGCGTTGACCCCGGCGCCGCCGACGCTGACCCGGCCCTGGACCAGGGTGCCGAGCATGGTGAAGAAGCGGCGGTCGGGGTTGTCGATCGTGCTCTCGTAGACGCCTTCGGGGGTGACGTCGGCGAACCGGTTGAGCAGCGCCTCGCGGGGGACCCGCACCCCGTCGAACCGGATGCGCCCGTTGTCCACGCCGTTGAGACCCATCTTGCGGCCGTCGTCCTCGATGTGGACGCCGGGCGCCTCCTCGCCGCCGACCCGGATCGGTACGACGAAGGCGTGCACGCCCTTGCCTTCCCCGCCCACCTCCAGCTGGGCGAAGACGACCGCCAGCTCGCCGTGGCGGGCCGCGTTGCCGATGTAGTCCTTGCGCGCCTGGTCGCCCTCGGTGGTGATGACGAACTCCTGGGCGGCGGCGTCGTACCGCGCGACGGTGCCGAGCGCCTGCACGTTGGAGCCGTGCCCGGTCTCGGTCATCGCGAAGCAGCCCATCAGCTTCCCGGTGATCAGGTCCGGCAGATAGGTGTCGTGGTGGCGTTCGGTGCCCAGGTGCAGGATCGCGCCGCCGAAGAGTCCGAACTGCACACCGACCTTCACCAGCACCGACAGATCACCGAAGGCGAGCGTCTCGAACGCGGCGATCGAGGCCCCGACGTCGCCGCCTCCGCCGTACTGCTTCGGGAAGCCCATGCCGGTCTGGCCCGTCGCCGCCATCTCGACCACGAGGTCGCGCACCCGTTCGCGGAACGCGTCGAAGCCGAGCTCGTCGGCCTCTTCCAGGACCGAGGCGTACGTCACCAGGTTGGTGCGGACCAGGTCACGGATCTCGGCGTACTCGCCGTCCAGGACCTCGGTGAGGGCCTGGACATCGAGTTCCGGCTGCGCGTATCCGTCGGGGGCAGTGGGTGTTCTGTCGGTGCTCATAGCCTTTCGCTACCCCGGCCGGCAGCGATCACGCGGTACCTCAGGCGGCGCCGTCGAGTACCTCACGCAGACGGCGGGCGAATTCGTCCGGCTTCCCCGGGTAGCCGAACTCCCCGTCGAGGAATCCGCCGTGGTGGCTCGGGAACACGGTCACCCGCCGGCCGAGCAGTTCGGCGGTCGCGACGGCGATACGCCCGGTCTGGACGCCCTCGGACTCCTCCCCCACCGCGATCACCACACGGGTGGGGGCGCCGGTGAGCGCGTCGGCGTCCGGCCGGTAGCTGCTGATCGCCCAGGACCGGTCGGACAGCAGCGGATCGTCGCGCGATCCGTCGTCCTCGGTGGGCATCCCGAACGCGGCCGGATCGGGCTCCGGCTGTGCGAAGTACGCCTCGGTGAATGCGCCCTCCCAGGAGGTCATGGCCACGAAGGCGGCCATTCCGGCCCCCCACCCCCGCTTCTCGTACGCCTCCCGGACGGCGGCGCGGGCCCGCACGGCGGCGGGACCGTCGGGCGTGAGGGTGATGAGCGGCGGTTCGTGGGCGACCAGGACGGTGAGGTCGCCGGGGTACTTCGCCACGAGCGCGAGTGCGGTGACCGCTCCCCCGCTGCTGGCGAACATCTCGACCGGTCCGGCGCCGAGCTCCTGGATCAGGGCGTGCACGTCGTCGGCCTGGGTCTCGGGGGTGTGGTCGGCCCGGCCGTCCCTGCGGACGCTGCGGCCCAGTCCGCGCGGGTCGTAGGTGACCGCGGTCCGGTCGGGGAAGCGGGCGGCGAGCGCGGCGAAGCCGGTGGCGTCCATGGGCTGCCCGATCATCAGCAACGGCGGGCGGCCGTCGGTGGTGGGGAGCGGCCCGTGGACGTCGTACACGAGATCGGCGTCGGCTGTTGTGAGCGTGTGGGTCTTCATACCAGGGCAGACCGTCCCCGGCCCCAGAACTCATCGGTCCGGACGGTGCGCCTCGACCGGAGTTTCGCGGACGCCCCCGCCCGCATACCGTGGCCGCCGGGAACCACCGGCCGCCGGCTTCCCCGGCCGCCCCGATTCCGTGCCGCCGGGGTTCAGCTCCCGTCCGGGCGGGCGTGCACGCTGACGGCGTAACCGCAGCCCGGGACGTAGGGGTCGCCGCTCCAGGTGGCGTAGCGCTGCCGCAGGGTCAGTCCGGCCCCGGCGCACCACCGGTCGAACTCCGCGAGGCCGAAGGGGGCTTCGGGCAGCGGCAGGTGCGCGGCGTCCAGCCCCATGCCCGTGACCAGCAGACCGCCGGGCCGCAGTACGGCGGACAGCTGCCCGATGACGGCCGCCTCGGTGCCCGGGGCCAGGAGGGGGATGACGTTTCCGGCGGCGAGCACCAGGTCGAAGTCCGGCTCCAGGCCGAGGGCGTCCGTGCGGGCCAGATCCCCGAGGAGCCACTCCTGTGCGGGGGCCTCACGGCGGGCGACGGCGAGCATCGAGGCGTCGACGTCCACGCCGGTGCAGCGGTGGCCCAGCCCGGCGAGCCGGATCGCGATCCGCCCGGTGCCGCACCCGGCGTCGAGTACCCGGGCGCCGGGCTCCAGCAGCGCGGCGCAGAACGTGGCCTCGCCGTGGATGTCGTGCCCCGATGCGGCGAGCCGCGCGAAACGCCGGGCGTACTGCTCCCCGGCCTCACCGCCGGTCAGTTCCGCCCAGCGGTCCCGTTTGCCGGTCATGTCCGTGTGCCTTCCCGTCAGCCCCGCCCCCGTGCGGGCGGCCCCTCACCTGGCAGAGCCTAGAACCCGCGCCGGGACTCCCGTACCAGCAGGACCAGCAGATACGCCCCGCCGACGCACACGGTGACCGCGCCGGTCGGCAGCAGCACGCCCGGGATCGCGTGCTGCGCCGCGATGTCCGCGCCGAGCAGCAGGAGCGCGCCGACGGGCGCGGCACCGGCGAGGTCGACGCTTCCTCGCCCGGTGAGGCGGCGGGCGATCTGCGGCGCGGCCAGCGCGACGAAGGCGATGGGGCCCGCGGCGGCGGTCACCGCGGCGGTCGCGGCCACACCGAGGACGACCAGCAGCAGCTTCGTACGCTCCACGGGGATACCCAGCATCGCCGCCGTCTCGTCACCCAGTTCGAGCCAGCGCATCCGGCGTTGCGCCACGGGCGCGGCCAGCGCGACCCCCGCCGTCAGAACGGCGGCCATCAGCAGGGCGGGCCAGCCGATGCCGCTCAGTGAGCCCGCGCCCCACACCGCCGCCCGCAGCGCGGTGTCCACATCGGCCTTCACCAGGAACCACGTGTTGACCGAGTGCAGCAAGGCGCCGATCGCGATACCCACCACGATGAGCCGGAAGCCCCGCACACCGCGCCGGAACGCCAGCAGATAGACGGTGAAGGCGGTGAGGAGCCCACCGGTGAGCGCACCCGCCGCGAGGGCCGAGTAGCTGCTCGCGCCCGCGAGGAGCGCGAGGACGACACCGGTGTACGAGCCGGTGGTGAAGCCGATGACGTCGGGGCTGCCGAGCGGGTTGCGGGTCAGGGACTGGAAGATCGCGCCGCCGACGGCCAGCGCCGCCCCGAACAGGACGGCGGCGACGATGCGCGGCGCCCGCCACTCCAGGACGACGGTGCGGACGCTGTTCCTGGCGTCGCCCGACACGACATCGGCCAGGTCGCCGAGGCTCAGCGGATAGCTGCCGAGGGTGAACGCCCACAGGGCGAGCGCGAGCAGCGTGACCCACAGCAGCGCGCACACGACGACCGTACGGCGCTTCGCTCTCAGGCTGAGGGTGCCTGCCCTGAGGACGAGGATCCCGCTCACAGCTCCTTCACCCGGCTTCCGCGTACGAGAAGGATCAGTACGGGCGCGCCGATGAGCGGCATCATGACGCCGACCGGAAGTTCGGCGGGGGCCACGATCAGCCGCCCCAGGACGTCGGCGGTCAGCACGATCGCCGGGGCGAGGACGGCGGAGTAGGCGATGATCCAGCGCCAGTCGGGCCCGGTGAGCCATCGCACGGCGTGCGGCACCATGAGGCCGACGAACATCAGCGGGCCCGCCGCGGCCGTCGCCGCACCGCACAGCAGGGTCACCGCGACCACCACACCGCACCGGGTCGCGCCGACCCGCAGCCCGACCGCCCGCCCCGCGTCGTCGCCGAGGGCCATCGCGTTGAGCGGGCGCGCACAGCAGGCGGCGGCCACCAGGCCGGCCAGGACGAAGGGCAGGATGTCACCGGCGGTGCCCGTCGGGCGGTCGGTGACGGTGCCCGCTCCCCAGAACCTCATACGGTCGAAGGTCTCCGTGTCGATCAGGGCGAGGGTCTGGGAGATACCGGCCAGCACCGCCGTGAAGGCGACCCCGACGAGGGTGAGCCGCAGCGGCGAGGGCCCGGCCCGGCCGCCGCTCGCGGCGAGGTAGACCACCGCCGCACCGGCGACGGCCCCGGCGAAGGCGAAGGGCAGGTACTCCTCGATGCGCGTGACGCCGAAGACGGCCACGCCCAGGGTGACGGCGAACCCGGCCCCGGCGTTGACTCCGAGGACCCCCGGGTCGGCGAGCGGGTTGCGGGTGAGCGCCTGCATGAGCGCCCCCGCCACGCCCAGGGAGACCCCGACGGCGATGCCGAGCAGCGTACGGTCCACGCGGGCGCCGCTGACCGTGGCGTGCGAGGCGGAACCGTCGGGGGCGGTCAGCGCCTGCCACACCACGTCCAGGGGGAGCATCGCCGAGCCGATCGCGACGCTGAGCAGCACCGCGACGAGGAGCACGGCGACGGCGACACCCAGGCCGAGGAGCCGGCGCGTCCTGCGACGCGACGCCCACGACGGCGCGGCCGGCGGTGGTGGCGCGGTCGTCTTCGCGAGCGCCTGTGGCATCGAACCTCCCTGAGCGATCCGCCACCCGGACAGCCGGAAGTGCCGTGCGTGATCGACGTACCTGAACTGCATCGACGTACCTGGACTGCTGCGGCGCACCTCAACTGCACCGACGTACCCGAACTGCTTCGCCCCACCCGGCGGGCGCCCGGTCCAGCAGCTTCCGGGCGCACGGTTCAGCAACCGCCGAGCGCCCCCACCGCGTCCGCTGTGAGCGCGCTCACCGGGACGCCGGACTCGCGGCTCAGCGCGCGCAGCAGCCCGGCCCGGGTCGCGTAGCCGGCCGCCCTGGCCGCCGCCGTCAGCTCACCTCCGCCGCGGAGGTGTTCGACGGCGGCGTTCATCCTGGCCCGGTTGCGCCACCGTGTGAAGGGCAGTCCGGTCTCGTCGAGGAAGACGCGCTGCACCTGGCGGGCGCTCATGTGGTGCTGTTCGGCCAGCTGCTCCAGCGTTCTGGCGGGGGTGCGCAGGGCCTCGCGGGCGAGGGCGCGCACCACCGGATGGGCGGGCAGGACGACCGGGAAGTGCTGCCGGGAGATGCCTCCCAGCACGCGTCCCAGCGCCTGGCGGAACGGCTGGATCTGCTCCGCCGTGGTCGGTGCCGCGCCGAGTGTGGTGGTCATGACCTCGACGATCGCGGGGACCACCCCGAGCGGCTGAACACGGCATCGTGGCTGGTCAGAAGGGTTGAGGAAGGGGCCGAGCGCCATGCCGCCCGGTTCGATCCGCAGCGCGTGCGGCACCCGGGAAGCGAGCCAGAGGGCCTCGTTCCGGCCGAGCCGCCACTCCTCGCCGTCGGCGGTCAGGCGGGCGCTGCCGCTGACCACGTAGACGAGGTGCGGCTCGTCGTGCTCGTGCGTGTCGTGGCCGAGAAAGCGGATGGCGTTCTCGGCGACCACGGTGCCGAGGGATGTCACCGGCAAGCGTGCCTCCCGTTGTGTGCGATGCGTCGTCTCCGTCACCAGCGATGTCGCACGCGGATCGGCGCAGCGGAACCAGCGAGGTTAGCCTCACCTTACCAACGGCTCGAACCTTCGGGCCTGCCCAGTCACCTGAGGTCCCATGTCTGCTCCCGCCCGCCTTCTCGCCTGCGCGCTCGTCGCCGCGCTGGCCCTCACCGGCTGCTCCGCCTCCTCCTCGTCGGACGACGGGGACAAGGCGTCCGCCGCGAAGACCCGTACCGTCACGACCGACTACGGCAAGGTCGAGGTGCCGGCCGAGCCCAAGCGCGTGGTCGTGCTGAACCACGCCCTCGCCGGGTACCTCTACGACCTCGACGTACCGGTGCACGCCACGATCCCCGAGGACGCCGACGGCAAGGGCGAGTTCTCCCCGTACTGGGAGAAGGAGGCCAAGGAGGACGGCACGACGTTCCTGCCGTGGAGCGTCGACGGCTTCGACCTGGAGGCGATCCTCGCCCTCGACCCCGACCTCATCGTGGGCGGCGGCATCGGCTTCCCGCTGTTCCAGGCGGAGAAGGTGTACGACGACCTCTCCGGCATCGCCCCCACCGTGCTCGTCGGCAAGAAGCTCGGCGACTGGCGGAGCCAGTTCTCCTTCCTCGCCGACGACGTGTTCGGCAAGCCCGACGTGTACAAGCAGCACGTGGCCGCCTACGACAAGCGGATCGGCGAGGTGAAGGCGGCCATCACGCCGCCGCCCGGCCCGGTGTCCTTCCTCACCCTCACCGGCGACGGCACCGCCTACGGCCTGGTGGAGAGCGTCGGCCTGCCCGACGAGCTGAAGAAGGTCGGGATCGAACCGGCGCCGGTCTTCGCCGACGGCGGCTTCAAGGTGTACGGGCAGGGCGGTGACATGTTCGAGCTGTCCACCGAGAAGGTGGGCCAGACCATCACCCAGCCGTCCGTGTTCGTCATGGGCTTCAACGCCGACACGACCGACGTCGCCACCCTGAAGAAGAACCCCGTCTACAGCGCGCTGCCCGCCTTCAAGACGAACCACGCCTATGACCTGCCGTACTGGGTGCTGCGCGGCGACTACGACGAGTCGATGGCCCTCCTCGACCTCATCGAGAAGAAGTTCTCCTGATGGCCGCCCGACGCGCGTACACGACGCACCCGCTCGTCCTGCGCCGGGTCACGGTGCGCCGCGTCCACGAGGTGACGCCGAGGATGCGGAGGGTCGTCCTCGGCGGCGACGAACTCGCCGGGTTCACCCGCGACGGAACCGGTCATCCCGCCTTCGTCGCACCCGGGTTCGACGACCACATCAAGCTGATCTTCGCCGCCGACGGGGACGTCCGCGCGGCGCTTCCGGCCCAACTGCCGTACGGCATCGAGTGGACGCCGTCCGAACACCGGCTGACCCGCGACTACACGCCCCGGCGGGTGGACCTCGACGCGGGCGAGCTGCACCTCGACTTCGTGGTGCACGGCGAAGGGCCCGCGGAGGCCTGGTCCGCGTCGGCGCGGGAGGGCGACGAGCTGTGGTTCGTCGGACCCAAGTCGTCGCTCCGGCTGCCGGACGGGCTGGACTGGATCCTCCTCATCGGGGACGAGACGGCGCTCCCCGCGATCGGCCGCTTCCTGGACGAGCGCCCCCTCGAGGCCACTGCGCACGTCCTGGTGACCGTCTCGGACGACGCGGCACGCCAGGAACTGGCCCTGCGCGACGGCGACACGGTCACCTGGGTGGTCTCGGAGCCGGGTGACGCGGCCGCGCTGGAGGCCGCCGTCCGCGCGCTGCCGGTTCCGGCGGGTGAGGGGTACGCCTGGGCGGCCGCGGAGAGCCGGGCGCTGCTTCCCGTACGCCGCTACCTCCAGCGCGAACTCAAGTTCCCCAAGGACCGCCTGAACATCACGGGTTACTGGCACCGCGAGGAGGCGGCCACGCCGGAGGCGGAGGCCACGGCCGAGGCCGGTGCGCACGCTCCTGCCGCCGGTCCGATCCCGTCGCCCCTGCCGTGGCTGGTCACACGGGCTGCGTTGCGGCTCGGCCTCGTGGACGCGGTGGCCGACACACCGGGACTCTCCGCCGACGCGCTCGCGGCCCGCCTGGGTGTGCTCGGACCGGGGATCGGCGTACTGCTGCCGCTGCTCGCCTCGTACGGTGTGGTCGTCGGCGACGGCGATGGAGGCGGGCTGCGCCTGGGCCCGGCGGGCGAGGAACTCCTGGCCGACCACGAGCGCGAGGAGTACACCGGCCAAGAGGCCGAGCTGCTGCTCGCCCTCACGCATCTGGCTCCGGCACTCCGGGGCGGTACGTCGTCCCCGTGGAGCCTCGCCTCGGGCGCCACGCTGCACGGGACGGTGAAGGGCGACGCGGAACGCTACGGCGAACTGGTCGAGGAGTGCGAGCAGTTGGTGTTCCTGCTGGACGGTCTGACGGCCGACCCCCTCTGGGAGGGGGTCGGCTCCTGCCTCCTGACCGGTCCGGGCAGCGCCTCGGTGGTCGCCGCTCTCGACGACGCGGGACGTCGGCCTCGGCTGCGGGTCGCGGAGGACGCCGTACCGGCGTCGGTCCTGCGCGGGCACGTCACCGCGCCGGACCGCATCGACTGGACGGCCGGTCCCGCCGATGTCGCCGTGGCCGCGAAGGCTCTCGCGTACCGCACCGACGAGGAGGCCACGCTGCTCCTCACCCGGCTCGCGGAGTGGACCGGTACGGCGGTCCTCGTCGAGGCCTCCCGCCCCGACGGCCTGAGCCCGCACGCGGCCGAGGCGGCGCTGCACGCGTACGCCGCGACCGGCAGCCCTCTACGGGACTCCGCCGCCATCGCCGCGCTGGCGAGGCGGTCGGGCTGGGCCGTCGCCCGGACCGTCGCGCTCGGCTGGGGCACGGAAGCGACGGTGCTGCACCGGGCCTGACACCCGGAGACGAGCGACGGCCGGGGGCCTCAGGCGATGCGCGGGCGCGGCGGGGGACCCCCAGGCGATCCGCGAGCGCGGCCAGGGCCCCCAGCCGATTCGCGGGCGCGGCCAGGGTTTTCCAGGCGATCCGCAAGCGCGGCCGGGGTTCTACAGCCGATTCGCGGGCGCGGCCAGGGACCTCCAACCGATCCGCGGGCGTGGCGGGCGCCCTCCAGGCGATCCGCAAGCGCGGCCAGGGCCCCCCAGCCAAATTCGCGGGCGTGGCCGGGACCTCAACCGGCCGTGCCCGCCGCCGTCTTCACCAGTGCCCGCACCTGACTCACGATGTCCGAACGGTTGCGCTCGAACTCCGGGTCGGTGACCCCGCCCGTCGCCGGGTCGGTGTTCCCCGCGCCGAACTGCAGGACCGGGGTGTGCAGATGGCCGCCCGGCAGCTTCGGCAACCCCAGCCGGTCGCGCAGCAGGGTGACCCGGTAGGCGATCTCGTTGGAGAGGTAGTCGCCGCCGCCCCCGGCTCGCGCGGTCGACCCGGGGGTGGGGCCGTCCGGCCTGGTCACCGGCTGGGTGGCGCCCGCCGGGATCTCGGTGACCTCGGTGTTGTCGTACACCGGGAAGCGGCCCGTGTCCGCTTCGGTGAGCCGGCGGTACGGGAGGGTCGTGGACGTCCACTGCGGCTGCGAGGCGGGGTCGGTGACGGGCACGGTTCCGGTCGACGCCACGTTCTCGTTGTCGGGGAAGCCGCCGCGCCAGGCGCCGTTGGTGCGCTCCACGTCGAACCGGCCCTGGCGGCCCTGGCTGATGGTGGTGAACAGGTCCACGTGCGGCAGATGCCGGGCGAGGGCCCGCTCCACGGCCCCCTCGGCGAAGTCGGCCCAGCGCACGGGGAAGACGACGGTTTCGATCCGGGCCGGACCGTCGGCGGTCTGCACCAGGGTGCCGTCCAGGGCGAGCGCGCTCGCGCCCGAGGGGTTGCCGATCCGGACGTCCCTGTCCAGGGTGAACGGATCGAAGCCGGTGACGAGGACCCGCTTCACCTGACGGCCCGGACGGCGTATGTCCTCCTGGCCGCGCGAAGAGGTCTCCAGAGCGGTGTGCAGGGCCTTGCGCTGCCGCTCGTCCAGCCCGAACCGGGGTGTCCAGGCGCGGAGTTCACGGCTGAGCGCGAGCCGGGCCCAGTACAGCGGACGGTCATCGCCCCGGCTCAGGTCACCCGTGGCGGGTCCACGCCCCTGGGCGCGGTCCACGGCGCGCCGCCACAGCGCCGCGCCATGACGGGTCACCGACCGCTCCGCCTGCGCGTAACCACGTGAACGCTCCAGGTCGTCGGCGAAGCGCGGGGCGAGGGCGTCGAACCCACTGAGGCGCAGGATCTCCTGCGGGGCGGCCCGGTCCAGGCGCTGCTCCTCGACGGTGGGCTGCGCGGCGCTGCGGGCGGTGTCGGTAGAGGATGCGGTGGCGGGAAGGGCGGAGCCCGCGAGGACGAGCAGGAGCGTCACACCCCCCAGGCCGAGCCGGGTGATGGCGGGGAACTGGTGCTTCACGTGGGCCCTTTCGGCAGAGCAGAACGGTCGGTCCCGCGCAGTATCGCGGCACCACCTCGGGCGGCGCCATGGGGCGTCAGCTCTGTCGAGGCACCTGCGTCGCGCTCCCGCGGCCGGGCGGGCTCCGAGGTCAGGCGCAGTCCGGGCACACCCCTCGGTAGGTGATCTCCACCGAGCCCACGGTGAACCCGAACCGCTCGGTCTCGGGCAGGTCGCCGAGGGCGTCGCCGACCGGGTGGACGTCGCGGACCGTGCCGCAGCCGGAGCACACCAGGTGCTGGTGGGGGTTCCGCGCGTTCGGGTCGTAGCGCTTGGCCCGGCCCACGGTGGAGACCTCCAGCACCTCGCCGAGCGTGACGAGTTCGCCCAGCGTGTTGTAGACGGTGGCGCGGGAGATCTCGGGCAGTCGTGCGGCGGCCCGCAGATGCACCTCGTCCGCCGTGAGGTGCACGTGGTCGCCGTCGAGGACCTCCGCGACGACGCGCCGCTGCGAGGTCAGCCGCCAGCCACAGTTCCGCAGCCGCTGAAGGAGGTCGCTCATCTCGTCTCACCTGCTCCGGTCCGCCGGGGGGGGTGCGTGCGGCCCCGGAGGGTCCGACGCGCCGAGCCCCGGTCGTTATCGTTTTAGCGCACTTCTTGACTTGGACGAAGTCCATCGTAGGATCGATCCCGGCGACATCCAAGAGACAGGAAGACTCCGGTACGGCAGCAGAGACACGTGACGGGACACCGCCGGTCGAGAGCGCAACGCCGCACGCCGTCCTCGTCGCATCGCCAGGGACCCGACGGTCCGGTGATCCACGAGGCGTTCGAGCGGCCCGCGGCAAGACCCTGCCCCACAGCGTGCCCCTTCTGCACGGCCCGAATCCTCCTCCCCCGTTCAGCGCTCCACGACCCGCCGGGTCCGGAAGGATTTCTCATGACCGACAACCACGAGTCGCATGTCTTCGATCCCGTCACCCCGGATTCGCCTGAGACGGCCGTCCCGGAGGTGCCCGAGGCGCAGGCGAGCGGGTGCCCCGTGGCCCACGGCCGCGCGCCGCACCCCACTCAGGGCGGGGGAAACCGCCAGTGGTGGCCGGACCGCCTCAACCTGAAGATCCTCGCCAAGAACCCCGCCGTGGCGAACCCGCTCGGCGAGGACTTCGACTACGCGGCCGCGTTCCAGGCACTCGACCTGCCCGCGGTGAAACGGGACATCGCCGAGGTGCTCACCACCTCGCAGGGCTGGTGGCCCGCCGACTTCGGCAACTACGGACCGCTGATGGTCCGGATGGCCTGGCACAGCGCCGGCACGTACCGCATCAGCGACGGCCGCGGTGGTGCGGGCGCCGGTCAGCAGCGCTTCGCCCCGCTGAACAGCTGGCCGGACAACGGCAACCTGGACAAGGCCCGCCGACTGCTGTGGCCGGTCAAGAAGAAGTACGGCCAGGCGCTGTCCTGGGCCGACCTGCTGATCCTCACCGGCAACGTCGCCCTGGAGACCATGGGCCTGAAGACCTTCGGCTTCGCCGGCGGCCGCGAGGACGTCTGGGAGTCGGAGGAGGACGTCTACTGGGGCCCCGAGACCACCTGGCTGGACGACGAGCGCTACACCGGCGACCGTGAGCTGGAGAACCCGCTCGGCGCGGTCCAGATGGGCCTGATCTACGTCAACCCCGAGGGCCCCAACGGCAACCCGGACCCGATCGCGGCCGCCCGCGACATCCGCGAGACCTTCCGCCGGATGGCGATGAACGACGAGGAGACCGTCGCCCTCATCGCCGGTGGCCACACCTTCGGCAAGACGCACGGCGCGGGCCCGGCCGAGAGCGTCGGCGCGGACCCCGAGGGCGCCCCGCTGGAGGAGCAGGGCCTCGGCTGGCGCAGCTCGTACAAGTCGGGCAAGGGCGGGGACGCCATCACCAGCGGTCTGGAGGTGACCTGGACCAGCACGCCGACGCAGTGGGGCAACGAGTTCTTCCACAACCTCTTCGCGTACGAGTACGAGCTGACCGAGTCCCCGGCCGGTGCCAAGCAGTGGATCGCCAAGGACGCAGAGGCGACCATCCCGGACGCGCACGACGCGTCGAAGAAGCACAAGCCGCAGATGCTCACCACCGACCTGTCGCTGCGCTTCGACCCGGCGTACGAGCAGATCTCGCGCCGCTTCCACGAGAACCCGGAGGAGTTCGCGGACGCCTTCGCCCGCGCCTGGTACAAGCTGACGCACCGCGACATGGGCCCGATCCAGCGCTACCTGGGCCCGGAGGTCCCCTCCGAGGTGCTGCTGTGGCAGGACCCGCTGCCCGCGCGCACCGAGGAGCCGCTGAACGCCGCGGAGATCGCCGCCCTCAAGGAGCAGGTGCTCGCCACGGACCTGACGGTGGCGCAGCTGGTCTCGGCCGCCTGGGCCTCGGCCGCGTCCTTCCGCGGCAGCGACAAGCGCGGCGGCGCCAACGGCGCCCGGGTCCGTCTGGAGCCGCAGCGCGGCTGGGAGGCGAACGACCCGGACGAGCTGGCCCAGGTCCTGCGCGCCCTGGAGGGCATCCAGGAGTCCTTCAACGCCAAGGGCGGGAAGAAGGTCTCGCTGGCCGACCTGATCATCCTCGCGGGCAACGCGGCCGTCGAGCAGGCGGCCAAGGACGCCGGCGTCGAGGTCGAGGTGCCGTTCACCGGGGGCCGGGTCGACGCCACGCAGGACCAGACGGACGTCGAGTCCTTCGCCGCCCTGGAGCCCGCGTACGACGGCTTCCGCAACTACGTCGGCAAGGGCACCCGCCTGCCGGCCGAGTACCTGCTGCTGGACCGGGCCAACCTGCTGACGCTGAGCGCCCCGGAGACCACGGTCCTGGTGGGCGGTCTGCGTGTGCTGGGCGCCAACACCGGCGGCTCGAAGCATGGCGTCCTCACCGACCGCCCGGGCACGCTGACCAACGACTTCTTCGTGAACCTGCTGGACCTGGGGCTCACCTGGAAGTCGACGTCGGAGGCGCAGGACGAGTTCGAGGCCCGCGACGCGTCCGGCAAGGTCAAGTGGACCGGCACCCGCGCCGACCTGGTCTTCGGCTCGAACTCCGAGCTCCGCGCCCTCGCCGAGGTCTACGCGAGCGACGACGCGCGGCAGAAGTTCGTGACGGACTTCGTCGCGGCCTGGACGAAGGTCACGAACCTGGACCGCTTCGACCTGGTCTGATCACTCCGGCTGAGGGGCCGGTGCATACGCGCACCGGCCCCTCAGCCCCTCCGCAGGACAAGGGCGGCTCGGGCGGTGTCCGGAGCCGCCCTTTGCGCGCCGCCCCGTCCCGGTTCCCTCGGTTTGGTACCTTTCACTGACACGTAAATCGATCGGATGTTCGTTTTTGGGATCTCCGAAACGTCCGTTGTCGGCAGTAGACGCCCACGTTCTCCGACGTGCGGCGGGCCTCTCAATCGGACCGGGTGAACCGCATGGCAGGAACGGACCACGAGAAGGCGCTGGACACCGCGCTCGCACAGATCGAGCGGAAGTTCGGCAAGGGTGCGGTGATGCGCCTCGGTGAGCGGCCCAACGAGCCCATCGAGGTGATCCCCACGGGATCGACGGCCCTGGACGTGGCCCTCGGCGTCGGCGGGCTGCCGCGTGGCCGTGTGGTGGAGGTGTACGGGCCGGAGTCCTCCGGTAAGACGACGCTGACACTGCACGCCGTGGCGAACGCGCAGAAGCTCGGCGGTTCGGTGGCGTTCATCGACGCCGAGCACGCGCTGGACCCCGAGTACGCCAAGAAGCTCGGCGTCGACACCGACAACCTGATCCTGTCCCAGCCGGACAACGGTGAGCAGGCGCTGGAGATCACCGACATCCTCATCCGCTCCGGCGCGATCGACCTGATCGTGATCGACTCCGTCGCGGCCCTGGTGCCCCGCGCCGAGATCGAGGGCGAGATGGGCGACTCGCACATGGGCCTCCAGGCCCGACTGATGAGCCAGGCCCTCCGCAAGATCACCAGCGCCCTCAGCCAGACGAGGACCACGGCGATCTTCATCAACCAGCTGCGCGAGAAGATCGGGGTGATGTTCGGCTCGCCGGAGACCACGACCGGTGGCCGGGCGCTGAAGTTCTACGCCTCGGTGCGTCTGGACATCCGGCGGATCGAGACGCTGAAGGACGGGACCGACGCGGTCGGCAACCGGACCCGCGTCAAGGTCGTGAAGAACAAGGTGGCCCCGCCGTTCAAGCAGGCGGAGTTCGACATCCTCTACGGGCAGGGCATCAGCCGTGAGGGCGGGCTGATCGACATGGGCGTGGAGCACGGCTTCGTCCGCAAGGCCGGCGCCTGGTACACGTACGAGGGCGACCAGCTCGGCCAGGGCAAGGAGAACGCCCGCAACTTCCTCAAGGACAACCCCGACCTCGCCAACGAGATCGAGAAGAAGATCCTCGAGAAGCTGGGCGTCGGCGTCCACCCGGAGGCCGAGTCCGCCGAGGCCGCCCCGGCCCCCGTTGACGTCCGCCCCTCGGCGGGAACCGCCGCCTGACAGACAGGGGGGCGGGCAGGCCGGCCACCACCGCGAGCAGGACGGGGCCGGGAAGCGACGGGCGCTGCGCACCAAGACTGCTCTACGGATCAGCAAACGCCCCCAATAACGCAACCCGGCCACTCTGTTAACCCGGTTCAGTTATGCTGAGCCCCCGGAACACCGGTACCAGCCGCCCCACCCCCGGCGGCGCGCAGGGCCGTCACTTCGGAAGGGTCCCCATCGATGACGCCACACGTCCAGGACGAGTACGGCACCCAGGAGGCGGGCGGACTCGACGACGAACTCGCCCTGGAGCGCGCGTACGTCGCGATGTGCGGCGAGGCCATGACCCATCAGGTGGACGAGGCCCAGGACCAGGTCGTCGCGGGCGAGGACGTGTCGGGTGACGGTGCGAGCGCCGAGGCGCTCGGACGCTACCTGCGGACCCGCGCACGGCAGATGGCGGAGGAGCCCGACAGCCCGCTGTTCTTCGGCCGACTCGACTTCGAGGACTCCGACGAGGCGGGCGACCACCGGCGGCAGCGGTACTACATCGGCCGCAGGCGGGTCTCGGAACATCCAGCCGCACCGCCCCTGGTGATCGACTGGCGCGCGCCGGTCTCACGGACGTACTACCAGGCCAGCGCCCTGGAGCCGCGCGAAGTGGCGGTGCGGCGGCGCTTCGGCTGGGCGCCGTGGAGCCACGGCGCCCCGGAGGACCTCACCGGGCTGGAGGACGAGCGCCTCGACCACTCCCGGGACCACGACGGCGCGGCGAGTGCCATCGTCGCCGCCGAGATCGAGCGCCCCCGTCTGGGCCCGATGCAGGACATCGTCGCCACCATCCAGCCGGAACAGGACGACCTGGTCCGCAGCGAGTTGAACGAGTCGGTCTGCGTGCAGGGCGCGCCGGGCAGCGGCAAGACGGCCGTCGGCCTGCACCGCGCCGCCTATCTCCTCTACACCTTCCCCGAGCGGTTGCAGCGCAGCGGTCTGCTGATCATCGGCCCGAACCGGACCTTCCTGCGCTACATCTCGGAGGTGCTGCCCTCGCTCGGCGAGATCGGCATCGCCCAGCTCACCGTGGAGGACGTGGTTGCCAGGCACCCTGTCCGGCGGGTGGACGGGACGGAGGTCGGCGTCCTGAAGCACAGCGACCGTATGGCCACGGTCCTGGAGCGCGCCCTGTACGCCCGGGTCAGGCACCCCGAGGAGTCCATCGCGGTCACCGACGGCTCGTACCGCTGGCGGGTCGGCTCATGGGATCTGGCCCAGGTCATCGACGAGGTGCGGGGCATGGGGGTGCCGTACGGGGTGGGCCGCGAGCATGTGCGCTCGCGGGTGGTGACACTGATCCAGCAGCAGGCCGAGCGGCGGGCCGGCCCCAAGAGCGTCACGTGGGCCCGGAAGATCGGCCGTTCGAAGCCGATCGCGGCACTGCTGGAGGCCGCGTGGCCGGTGGCGCGTCCGGAGGAGGTCGTGGCCGCGCTGCTCAGCGACCCGGCGGTCATGGAGGAGGCGGCGGACGGTGTGTTCGACGCCGCCGAGCAACGGGCCCTGCTGTGGGCGAAGCCCCCGAGGTCGGACCGGAGTGCCACCTGGTCGGTCGAGGACATGCTGCTCCTGGACGAGGTCGCGGGGCTCATCGAACGCCCCGAGGGCTTCGGCCATGTGGTGGTGGACGAGGCCCAGGACCTGTCGCCGATGCAATGCCGGGCGATCGCCCGGCGCAGCGCGTTCGGCTCCCTCACGGTCCTGGGTGATCTGGCCCAGGCCACGGCGCCCTGGTCGGCACGGAGCTGGCAGGAGCAGTTGACGTACCTGGGCAAGGAGCAGGCCACGGTCACCCCCCTGACCACCGGCTTCCGGGTCCCGGCCACGATCATGGAGCTGGCCAACCGTTTGGTGGGCGCCCTCCGGGTGGATGTGCCGCCGGCCCGTTCGCTGCGCCACGACGGCGAGTTGACGGTCAGCGCGGTCGACGACCTGGCGACCGCCACCGTGTCCGCCGTCCACGCGGCCCTCGATCGCGAAGGGTCGGTCGCCGTCATCACCGCCGACGACGCGGTGGCCGCCACCTCGGCGGTCCTGCGCGAGGCGGGCGTCGAGACAGCGACCGCCGAGGAGGTCGGCACGGCCGCCCGCGTGACCGTGCTGCCGGCGACGGTCGTCAAGGGGCTCGAGTACGACCATGTCGTCGTGGTGGAGCCGGCCGCGATCGTCGAATCCGAACCGCGCGGACTGCACCGGCTGTACGTCGTGGTGACGCGTGCGGTGTCCCGTCTCGACATCCTGCACGCCCGGCCGCTACCGGAACCGCTCACTGACAAAGGCCGACGCACATTCCACAACCAAGCCACTTAAGCAACTCAGTCACCTGATTGCCCGAGTAAGGACGGTGCTACGGTGGCCGGGTGAATGCACCCATGGGCTTGCGGGAGCGCAAGAAGCAGCGAACGAGAGAGACGATCTCCGACACGGCGATCGCGCTCTTCCTGGAGCATGGATTCGACCAGGTCTCGGTCGTCGACATCGCGGCCGTGGCCGAAGTCTCCAAGCCCACGCTGTTCAGGTACTTCCCCACCAAGGAGGACCTGGTCGTCCATCGGTTCGCCGACCACCAGGGAGCGAGCAGCGCCGTCGTGGCCGGGCGGCCGCCGGGGGTGTCCCCCCTCGCCGCCCTGCACCAGCACTTCCTGGACGGGCTCGCGGCCCGGGACCCCATCACGGGGCTCAACGACGACGAAGAGGTCCTGGCCTTCCACCGCCTCGTCTACTCAACCCCGAGCCTGGTCGCGCGCGTCGGCGAATACCTGGCCCAGGCCGAGGAGGCGCTGGCCCGGGCCCTGGCCGACGCTCTCGATTCGGTCCGCGAGATCACCCCCGCCCTGCTGGCCGGCCAGGTGATCGCCACGGAGCGCATCCTGGCGTCGGTGAACTGGCGGCGCATCGTCGCCGGCCGGTCCGCCGACGAGCTCTACCCCGAGGCGGTGGCCGACGCCGACCACGCCTACGCCCTGCTCTCTCACGACCCGGCCGGGGCCGCCCCGCCGAAGTGAGCCCTCCGCGGTGGCCAGGGGGCCGCCACCCGGAGGCGGAACCGCTCTCCCCGGATGGGCGCGTTGTCGACGTACGGGACGGTCTCGTCGATCAGCCGGTCAAGCCGGGCGCCGCCCCGGGGCGGCGCCCACCACCGTGAGCAGGTCCACGACGAAGATCAGCGTCGAGTGCGCCGGGATCGACGCGGAAGGCGACTGCTTGCCGTAACCGAGACACGGGGGAACGACGATCTCGCGCCGGCCGCCCGCCTTCATCCCCCTCACCCCCCGGTCCAGGCCCCTGACGACCTTGCCGCCGCCCACGGCGAACTTGTACGGCCGGCCGGACTCCCAGGAGGAGTCGAACTCCCTCCCGGACGCGAACGTCACCCCTACGTAGTGGACCTGCACGACTCCGCCCGGCCGCGCCTCGGACCCATCCCCGACCACGAGGTCCCGGATCGTCAGTTCGTCAGGCGCGTCGCCCTCCGGAACCTCGACCACCGGCTTCGTCAGTTCGCTCATCACGGTCCCCTCACTCGCCACCGGGCACCCTTCGCACAGGCCGACCGGACACACGGACCTTCCATGCGGCAGACGATCACGCTACGCCGGAGTCGCCTTTCGCCGTCCCACTAACCGAGGAAGCTCAACCGCACCTGGCGCTCCGGGTTGTCCCTGTTCGTGTCCACCAGGCACACCGACTGCCAGGTCCCCAGCTCCAGCGCTCCCCCGATCACCGGCAGGGTGGCGTGGGGCGGGACGAGGGCGGGGAGTACGTGGTCGCGGCCGTGGCCCGGGCTGCCGTGGCGGTGCTGCCAGCGGTCGTCCGCCGGGAGCAGGTGGTGGAGGGCGGCCAGGAGGTCGTCGTCGCTGCCCGCGCCCGTCTCCAGGATCGCGATGCCCGCGGTGGCGTGGGGGACGAAGATGTTCAGGAGGCCGTCCCGGCCGGGCGCCGCCCGGGTGAGGAACTCCTCGCACTCCCGGGTCAGGTCCAGGACGCGCTCGCTCGCACCCGTGGTGATGTTCAGGACAGTGGTGGTGAAGGAATCGGACATGGCTCCATCTTCCCTTCCGGAGGGCGAGATCACACGTCCACCCTCCGAGACGCCATTGACCGTGTCCTGACCGGATGACTACGTTCATCGCCATGTTCCGATCAGCTCTGCTCACCTCGCGCGGTCACATCGACCTGCTGCGGGTGGCATCCGCCGCGTGTTGTCGCGGCTGCTGACGTTCCCTCAGCGCCCTTCGCGCCTCTTCTGACCGGGCCTCCCCGCCCGCTCCCGCCCCCTGTCGGCCGCGCCTTCGCCTTCCCCGTCACGCGTCCGTCCGGGCTGCTTCGGCCTGTCGACAGCCGGGGTCCGCCGCCTCCGAGCCACCGGTCTCCTGACGTGGTCGGGGCGCCGGGACTCCCGGGCGTTCCTGGTGTCCTGGCCCGCGGGCCGGGCGCAGCCGCCGTCGTGGGGCCGGGCGGAGTGGTGAGCCGTGTCAGCGTCGCCGATCACCGTCTCCGTACGACCTTCCGTGGAGCCCCCATGACCATCAGCCACGCACCGCCCGATCTGTCCGACGGCCTGGAGAAGGCCCCGGCCTCCGGCAGCAGCCGTACGCCTCCCGACCTGGAGCCGATCGTCCCGGCATCCGTGCGCCGGGCGCGGCTGCGGTCCGTGCCCCGGTGGCTGCGGCGCACCGTGGGGCCGCTGCTGCTGCTCGCGCTCTGGCAGGTCTTCAGCGCCACGGGGGTGCTGCACCCCGATGTGCTCGCCTCGCCCGGAACCATCGCCCGTGCGGGGGGCGATCTGATCGCCGACGGGACCCTTCCCGCCGCCATGGGCGTCTCGCTCCAGCGGGTGGCCGTGGGGCTGGTGCTCGGCGGGGTCGTCGGGACGGCGCTCGCGCTGGTCTCCGGGCTCTCGCGGCTCGGCGAGGACCTCGTCGACGCGACCGTACAGATGCTGCGCACCGTCCCCTGGGTGGGGCTGATCCCGCTGTTCATCATCTGGCTCGGGATCGGTGAGGCGCCCAAGGTGGCGCTCATCGCGCTCGGGGTCGCCTTTCATCTGTATCTCAATGTGTATGCGGGGATTCGGGGTGTCGACGCCCAACTCATCGAAGCCGGTGAGTCGTTGGGGCTCAACCGGTGGGGGCTCGTACGTCATGTGGTGCTGCCGGGGGCGTTGCCCGGGGCCATGACCGGGCTGCGTTACTCGCTGGCCACCGCCTGGCTCGCGCTCGTCTTCGGCGAGTCCATCAACGCCGATGCCGGGATCGGGTTCCTGATGAACCAGGCCCGGGAGTTCTTCCGGACCGACGTGATCGTCGTCTGCCTCGTCGTGTACGCCTTCCTCGGCCTCACCGCCGACGTCATCGTCCGGACCCTCGAAAGGCTGCTGCTGCAATGGCGACCGACCTTCACCGGCCAGTGACCGCCCCGGCCCCCTCCCCCACCGGGGAGCCCGAAGCCGCCGTACGGGTCGAAGGGCTCACCCGGGCCTTCGACGGGCGTGCCGTCATCGACGGTCTCGATCTCACCCTGAAAGCCGGGGAGTTCACCGCGCTGCTGGGACGCAGCGGTTGCGGAAAGTCGACCCTGCTGCGCGTGCTGGCGGGACTCGACCGCGAGATAGCGGGGACAGTTCTGGTGCCCCGTCGCCGTGCCGTGTCCTTCCAGGCGCCGCGCCTGATGCCCTGGAAGCGGGTCTGGCGCAATGTCCTGCTGGGGCTGCCCGGGAAGCCCGAACGGGCCCTGGCCGAGAAGGCGTTGGCGGAGGTCGGGCTGACCGACCGGGCGGGCGCCTGGCCCAAGACGCTCTCCGGCGGTGAGGCCCAACGCGCCTCCCTGGCGCGTGCGTTGGTACGGGAGCCCGATCTGCTCCTCCTCGACGAGCCGTTCGGCGCACTGGACGCGCTGACCCGGATCAAGGCGCAGCAGCTCGTCGCGGAGCTCTGGCAGCGGCGCGGCTGCGCGGTCCTCCTGGTCACCCATGACGTGGACGAGGCGCTGCTGCTGGCCGACCGGGTGCTGGTGATGCGGGACGGCGGCATCGCGTACGACACGTCCGTCGGCCTGGACCGCCCGCGCGGGGTCGGCGCCCCCGGCTTCGCGGGCCTGCGTTCGCGGCTGCTGAGCGAGCTCGGCGTCGAGGACGGCGGTGCCGCCGACGCCGAGGCCGAGGCAGACCCGCAACAGCAAACGGCCGCCGCCGCGCACTCGGACGTATGACACCCCTGACCACCCGCTCCCTTCCCCGAGCATCACGGAGAACCACCATGAAACGCCGCCCCCTGCCCGCCCTGCTCCTTCCGCTCGCCCTGCTCCTCGCCGCCTGCGGTGGCGGCGCTTCGTCCACGGGGGCGGGCGGAGGCAGCACCGACGGCAAGGGCAGCGTGACGCTCAACGTCGGTGACCAGAAGGGTGGTTACGAGGCGATCCTGCGGGCCTCCGGAGAACTCGACGACCTGGACTACCGCGTCAAATGGTCCACCTTCACCTCCGGCCCACCGCTGCTGGAGGCCGTGAGCGCCGGGGCCGTGGACATCGGAGGGGTGGGCAACACCCCGCCCGTCTTCGCCGCCGGTTCGGACTCGAACATCGTCGTCGTGGGCGCGAGCCACGGTTCGTCGGCCGGTGAGGCCATCGTCGTCCCGAAGGACTCGCCGCTGAAGAAGCCGGAGCAGCTCAAGGGGAAGTCCGTCGCCGTGGCGCAGGGCAGTTCGGCCCACTTCCAGCTGGTCGCCTCGCTCAAGGAGGCCGGTCTCTCCATCAAGGACGTGAAGCTCAACTACCTCCAGCCCGCTGACGCGTTGGCCGCGTTCAGCCGGGGCAAGGTGGACGCCTGGGCGATCTGGGACCCGTACACCTCGCAGATCCTGCGGGCGGGCAACGCCCGGGTGCTGACGACCGGCGAGGGTGTCGTCAACGGCCTCGCTTTCCAGGTCGCTTCGCCCGCTGCGCTCAAGGACAAGCAGAAGTCGAAGGCCCTCGGTGATCTGCTCGTCCGGCTGGAGCGGGCGCAGAACTGGGTCTTCGAGCACCCGGAGGAGTGGGCGAAGGTGTGGGCCAAGGAGACCGGGCTCCCCTACGAGGTGGCGCTGGACGCCGTGAAGCTCACCTACGGCACCCGCGTCCCCGTGGCCATCGACGACGCCGTCATCGCCTCCGAGCAGCAGATCGCCGACACGTTCGCCGCACTCAAGCTGATCCCAAGGCGGTTCGACTTCAAGGACTACGTCGACACCCGCTTCAACCGGAACCTCCCGCCGTCCTCCACCGCACCCCGCTCGTACGGAAAGGCCTCCTCATGAACGTCCATCTCCACTGGTTCCTGCCCACCGGCGGTGACGGCCGGACGCTCGTGGACCGGCACGCGTACACCGACGGCGGGATCAGGCGCGACCGGATCACCCCGGTGAGCGGGGTGCGCGCCCCGGACATCGAGTATCTGGCGCAGATCGCCAAGGCGGCCGAACAGCTGGGCTTCGAGGCCGTGTTGACGCCGACCGGCACATGGTGCGAGGACGCCTGGCTGACCACGGTGGCGCTCGCGCAGCACACCGAGCGGCTGAAGTTCCTGGTGGCCTTCCGGCCGGGGGTCATCTCGCCGGTGCTGGCAGCCCAGATGGCCGCCACCTACCAGCGGATCACCCGTGGGCGGCTGCTGCTCAACGTGGTGACCGGGGGCGATTCGACCGAACAGCGCCGGTTCGGCGACCACTTGGACCACGACCGGCGTTATGCGCGCACGGCGGAGTTCCTGTCGGTCGTCCGGGGTGCCTGGAGCGGGCAGCCGTACGACTTCGACGGCGAGCACTACCAGGTGGAGGGCGGGCTGACCGCGCTGCCGCCGGACCCGCTGCCGGAGATCTTCTTCGGCGGGTCCTCGGCGGCCGCCGGTCCGGTGGCCGCCGCCCACGCCGATGTCTATCTGACCTGGGGTGAGCCGCCGGCCCAGGTGAAGGAGAAGATCGACTGGATTCGCGGGCTCGCGGAGGAGCAGGGGCGTACGGTCCGGTTCGGTATCCGGCTGCACACCATTTCGCGTGACTCGTCGCGGGAGGCGTGGGCGACGGCCGACCGGCTGCTGGACGACCTGGACGCGGACACGATCGCGGCGGCCCAGCAGGCGCTGGGGAAGAGCGAGTCGGTCGGGCAGCAGCGGATGCTGGCGCTGCACGGCGGTTCGCGGGACAAGCTGGAGATCGCGCCGAACCTGTGGGCGGGCGTCGGCCTGGTGCGCGGCGGGGCCGGGACCGCGCTGGTGGGCAGTCATGCGGAGGTGGCCGACCGGATTGAGGAGTACCACGCGCTGGGGGTGGAGCACTTCGTGCTCTCGGGCTATCCGCATCTGGAAGAGGCGTACTGGTTCGGTGAGGGCGTGACGCCCGAGCTGGCCCGGCGCGGGCTGCTGTCGACCGTTCCGGCGTCCCCGCGGCTGGGGGCGCCCGGCACCGAATCGCGGACGGCTCCGGCTTCCGGCGGGGCGCCGCTGCTGCTGGCCGGAGGGCGCTGAGCCCCAGGGTGCGGCGAGCGGGGCGTCCGGGGAAGATCCTGGGCGCCCCGCGAGTTAGTAGAAACGTGAACATTACTGGGGTGCGCGAGCTGGACGTGGTCGTGATCGGCGCCGGGCAGGCGGGGCTGTCCGCCGCCCACCATCTGCGCCGCGTCGGTCTGGAACCGGACCGCGATTTCGTGGTGCTGGACCACGCGCCCCGGCCCGGCGGCGCCTGGCAGTTCCGCTGGCCCTCACTGACGTACGGCAAGGTCCATGGGATGCACGCGCTGCCGGGCATGGAGCTGACCGGCGCCGACCCCGACCGGCCCTCGTCCGAGGTCATCCGCGAATACTTCACGGCGTACGAGGAGCGCTTCGAGCTGCGCGTGCACCGGCCCGTCGAGGTGAGCGCCGTACGGGAGGGGAGCGGCGGACGGCTGCTCGTGGAGACCTCCGAGGGTACGTACGCCCCGCGCGCGCTGATCAACGCGACCGGCACCTGGGACCGGCCGTTCTGGCCGCGCTACCCGGGCCAGGAGACCTTCCGCGGGCGCCAGCTGCACACGGCGAACTACCCGGGGCCCGAGGAGTTCGCCGGGCAGCGGGTCATCGTGGTCGGGGGCGGCGCCTCCGGTACGCAGCACCTGATGGAGATCGCCGAGTACGCCGCCGAGACGTTCTGGGTGACCCGGCGCGAACCGGTCTTCCGCGACGAGCCGTTCACCGAGGAATGGGGGCGGGCGGCCGTGGCGATGGTGGAGGAGCGGGTCCGCCAGGGGCTTCCGCCGCAGAGCGTGGTGTCCGTGACCGGGCTGCCGGTCACCGACGCGGTGCGGCGCGCCCGTGAGCAGGGAGTGCTGGACCGGCTGCCGATGTTCGACCGGATCACGCCGACCGGGGTGGCCTGGGACGACGGCCGGAGCGTCGAGGCGGATGTGATCCTCTGGGCGACCGGCTTCCGGCCCGCCGTCGACCACCTGGCACCGCTCAAGCTGCGCGAGCCGGGCGGCGGCATCCGGGCGGAGAACACCCGGGCCGTACGGGATCGACGCGTCCATCTCGTCGGGTACGGGCCGTCCGCCAGTACCATCGGCGCCAACCGGGCCGGGCGCACCGCCGTACGGTCGGTGCTGCGGCTGCTGGAGGAGACCGGTGGCCGACGGAGCGTGGACGAGAAGGCCGGGGCGGTCGGCTGAGGGCCGGGGCCGTCAGCCCGTGGCCGCGCGGCGGTTGCGGTTGAACTCCTCGACGTTCTTCTGCTGTTCGTCGTAGCTGTCGGTGAACCGGGTGTCCCCAGGCGCGACCGTGACGAAGTAGAGCCAGGGGCCGGGCGTGGGGCTGATCGCGGCGCGCAGCGCCTCTTCGCCCGGGTTGCCGATGGGCGTCGGCGGCAGGCCCTTGCGTACGTAACTGTTGTACGGGCTGTCCAGCTGGGTGTCGGTGGTCGTGGTGTCCAGGGTGGAGCGCTTGAGGGCGTAGTTGATGGTGGAGTCCATCTGCAACGGCATGTCCTTGAGCAGCCGGTTGTAGACGACCCGGGCGACCTTGCCCATGTCGGAGGCGGTGTCGGCCTCGGCCTGGACGATGCTGGCGATCGTGGCCGTCTCGTAGACCGTGACGTTGTTGCGCTGCACCCCGGCGGTGATGTGGTCCGCGCCGAGCCGTTTGCGGGCGGTGTCAGCCATGTAGCGCAGCAGGCCCGCCGGCTCGGTCGCGGAGTCGATCGGATACGTGGCCGGGAAGAGGTACCCCTCGGGGTTGCCCTCGGCCTGCTCGGGCAGCTCCAGGTCCACCGTCGCCGCGGTCTTCTCCGTGGAGCCGGACTTCAGGCCGAGCGCCCGGTCGACGGCCTCGTACACCTGCGAGGCGCGCCAGCCCTCCGGGATCACCAGGGTGCTCTGCGGGCGCTCCTGCTTCTTCTCCTCGTCCGAGCCGAGCAGGGAGAGCGGGATCAGTACGGCGGCCGACACGACGAGCAGCGCGGTGACGATCAGGACGATCTTTCCGCGGCGGGTCGGGCGGAGTCTGCGACGGGGACGGGCGTCCGGGGACTCGTTCACCATGCGGGCACGTTAACCCGGTCCGCTCCCCCGGGCCGGTAGCCCGGCTGCGGCGTCGGCCCGGGCGACACGAACGCCGTACCGCACGACCAGAACACACGAACAAGGGATCGGGTGTTCGCTGGAACGCGTGATCGTATGGGAATTCGTTGCTGATCCTCCCCGCCGGGCGTGATGATTGCAGAGCGCAGTCAACGGGCTGCAGACCGCTACCGCGCACGTCCCACACATGCATCACGCACAAGGAGAAGCACCAGATGAACTTCCTGACCAACCTGCTGGCCGGCATCGTCCACTTCGTGGGTTGGCTCGTCTGACCATCGCTCCGCCCGGCGCCGTCGCTCCCCGTCCCACGGGAGCGGCGGCGCCGCTGCGTGTACGGAGCCTGGGCGCCGTACAGCCCGCGTACGGCTTCAGCCCCTTGCCGCGCCCGGTCCGGCGAAGGGCGGCCGCGCGGTGAACCCGGAGTCGGCCGTCACCACCTCCGCGAGCGCGTCGAGTGTCCGGCGCACCCGGGTCAGCGGGTGCGGGCCGTGCGCGGGTGGCGTCGGGGTCCGGCCTGCTGCGGCGCACGGTCAGGAGGCCGGGACCGGGGTCTGGTGGGAGTCGCGGCGGATCAGGGCGGCGTAGCGCCCGTCCCGGCCGAGCAGCTCCTCGTGCGTGCCGCGTTCGGCTATGCGGCCGGCATCCAGGACGACGATCTGGTCCGCGTCGCGGACGGTGGAGAGGCGGTGCGCGATGGTGAGGGTGGTGCGGCCCTCGGAGAGGGCGTCGATCGCTTCCTGCACGGCGTGTTCCGTACGGGTGTCGAGGGCGCTGGTCGCCTCGTCGAGGATCAGCACCGGCGGGTCGCGGAGGATGGTGCGGGCGATGGCCAGGCGCTGCTTCTCGCCGCCCGAGAAGCGGTAGCCGCGCTCGCCGACGAGGGTGTCGTACCCGTCGGGCAGGGAGACGATGTGGTCGTGGATCTGCGCGGCCCGGGCCGCGGCCTCGATCTCCTCGGCGGTGGCATCCGGCTTGGCGAAGCGCAGGTTGTCGGCGACGGAGGCGTGGAAGAGATAGGTCTCCTGGGAGACCACGCCGACCGCTCGGGCCAGGGTGTCGAAGTCCAGGTCCCGGACGTCGACCCCGTCGAGGGTGACCCGGCCGCCGGTGACGTCGTAGAGCCGGGGCACGAGATAGCTGAGCGTGGACTTGCCGGAGCCGGTGGGGCCGACGACCGCCAGGCTGTTGCCGGCCGGGACGGTCACATCGATACCGCTGAGCGTGGGGCCGCTCTTCTCGTCGTAGCTGAAGTCGACGTTCTCGAAGGCGATCTCGCCGCGGATCTTCTCCAGCCGGACGGGCTTCTCGGGCTCGGTGATGTCCACCGTGAGGTCGAGATACTCGAAGATCCGCTGGAAGAGGGCGAGGGAGGTCTGCATCTGCACACCGGTGGAGAGCAGGCTCACCGCCGGGCGGAAAAGCCCTTGCTGGAGGGTGACGAAGGCGACGAGCGTGCCGATGGAGACGGCGGTCCCGCCCGGCTGGATGGTGAGGCCGGCCACCCAGTAGATGACGGCGGGCATGGCGGCCATCACGATGCCGATGGTGGACATCCGCCAGCGGCCGGCCATGTTGGAGCGGACTTCCAGGTCGACCAGGCGCTCGGACTCCTCGGTGAACCCCTTGGTGAGGGAGTCGGAGCGGCCCATCGTGCGGCCGAGCAGGATGCCGCTGACCGACAGGGACTCGGTCACCGTGGCGGCCATGGCGGCCATCTGCTTCTGGCGCTGGGTGGTGATCCTCTTGCGCTCCCGGCCGACACGGCGGCTGATCGCGACGAAGACCGGCAGCAGGAGCAGCGAGACGACGGTGAGGCGCCAGTCGAGGGCGAGCATCGCGACGACGGTGGCGATCACGGCGGTGAGGTTGGAGACGAGCGAGGTCGCCGTCGAGGTGACCGTCGCCTGCATGCCGCCGATGTCGTTGGCGATGCGGGACTGGACCTCGCCCGTGCGCGTCCGGGTGAAGAAGGCGAGCGGCATCCGCTGGAGCTGGGTGTACACAGCGGTGCGCAGGTCGTGCATGACGCGCTGGCCGACGGTCGTCGAGATCAGGGTCTGCAGGACGCCGAAGACGCTGTTCATCACGGCGGTGGCGATCATGCCGAGCGCCAGCAGCGTCAGCAGCCCCGTGCGCCCCTGGGGGATCGCTGTGTCCAGGATCTCGCGCAGCAGGAACGGGGAGGCGACCGACACCAGGGAGGAGGCGCCGACCAGCAGGCCGACCACGGCGAGCCGGCCGCGGTAGGGATGGAAGAGGCGGAGGATGCGGCGCACCTCGCCGGGCGTCCGGTCGGAGGCGGCGCGGGCATCGGGCGGGGGCGTCCACGTGAGTTCGTCGGGTTTCATGGGCTCCTTCGTGGGGCGTGAGGAACGGCCGGACATATCCGGCGTTCAGAGCTTAGCTCATTGTTACCTGTACTCACAATGAACGGGGTCCTGATATTGTTCCCGTATGGACGCCTCAGATTCCCCCGACGCCGATGCCGCGGATGCGGCGGCCGCCACTGAGCGGTCCCACGATCGTGACCGCGACCCCGACGGCATGCTCGCCGAGCAGCTCCTGCGGCTGACGCGCCGGCTGCACCGCATCCAGAGCCGCCAGCTGGAGCCGATCGGCATCACTCCGGCCCAGTTCCGGCTGCTGCGGACCGTCGCGAGCTACGACGCCGCCCCCCGGATGGCCGATCTCGCCCAGCGCCTGGACGTCGTCCCGCGCGCCGTGACGACGCTGGTCGACGCCCTGGAGGCGAGCGGGCGGGTCCGCCGCGCCCCGGATCCGGACAGCCGCCGGGTGGTGCGCATCGAGATCACCGACGAGGGGCGCGCCACGCTGCGTTCCCTGCGCAACGCGCGCCGGGCGGCCGCGGAGGAGATCCTGGCTCCGTTGACCGCCGAGCAGCGCGAGGTGCTCGGCGGGCTGCTCTCCGCTCTGGTCGACGGAATGCCGGAGCGCCGCTGCTGAGCCCGCGCGCCGGAGCCGGAGCCCGGGAACCGGAAGGCAACGGGGACCAGGTGCCGGGGCCGGCACCGGGGTAGAAGCCACCGGGACCGCCGGGGCCGTGCGCCGGACCGTACCGAACGTCGAAGAGGATGCCGACATGCCGCTGCTGGAGCCCGACCCGGAAGCCCTCCGCCCCCGTACGGCGCGCGCACCCGCCGTCGACCGGGTCACCGACCGGAGCGCGTCCGGCACCCCGGAGCCCCTGCGCTCCGAGCTGACCGCCCTGCTCGGCGCGGACAAGGTGCTCTGGAAGATCTCCGACCTCGTGCGGTACGCCTCCGACGCCAGCCCCTACCGCTTCCTCCCCCGGGTCGTGCTGGTCCCCGACTCCATCGACGACGTCTCCGCGATCCTGTCGTACGCCCACGGCAAGGGCCGCGAGGTCGTCTTCCGGGCCGCGGGCACCAGCCTCAACGGCCAGGCGCAGGGCGAGGACATCCTCGTCGACGTACGCCGCCACTGGACCGGCGTCGAGGTGCTGGACGACGGGGCGCGGGCCCGTATCCGGCCCGGCACCACCGTCCTGCGGGCCAACACCACGCTGGCCCGGTACGGCAGGCTGCTGGGCCCCGACCCGGCGAGCGCCATCGCCTGCACGGTCGGCGGGGTCGTCGCCAACAACGCCTCGGGCATGACGGCCGGCACCACCCGCAACTCCTACCGCACGCTCGCCTCGCTCACCTTCGTCCTGCCGAGCGGCACCGTCGTAGACACCGCCGACCCGGCCGCCGACGAGGAGCTGGCGCGGGCGGAGCCGAGGCTGTGCGCCGGGCTGCTGGAGCTCAAGGCGGAGATCGAGGCCGACCAGGAGCTGACGGCCCGTATCCGCGCCAAGTACGCGATCAAGAACACCAACGGCTACCGGCTGGACGCGTTCCTCGACGGGGAGACGCCCGTACAGATCCTGCGCGGGCTCATGGTCGGCTCCGAGGGCACGTTCGGCTTCATCTCCGAGACCGTCTTCGACACCCTGCCGCTGGACAAGCGGGTGACCAGCGCCCTGCTCTTCTTCCCCTCCCTCACCGCCGCAGCGGCCGCCGTCCCCCGGTTCAACGAGGCCGGGGCGATCGCGGTGGAGCTGATGGACGGCAACACCCTGCGCGCCTCGGTCAGCGTGAAGGGCGTCCCGGCGGACTGGGCGGCGCTGCCCCGGGAGACGGCCGCGCTGCTGGTGGAGTTCCGGGCCCCGGACGAGGCGGGCCAAGAGGCGTTCGAGGAAGCGGCCGCCGAGGTGATGCGGGGACTCGACCTGGTGGTGCCGGCCGCCTCCGTCACCAACGCGTTCACCCGGGACGCGCGGACGATCGCCGGGTACTGGAAGGCGCGCAAGGCGTTCGTGACGGCGGTCGGCGGCTCCCGCCCCTCGGGTACGACGCTGATCACCGAGGACTTCGCGGTGCCGCCGGACCGGCTGGCCGACGCCTGCGAGGCGCTGCTGGAGCTCCAGTCGCGCCATGGCTTCGACGCGGCCGTCGCCGGTCACGCGGCCCACGGCAATCTGCACTTCCTGCTCGCCTTCGACGCGGCGCGCCCCGATGACGTCGAGAGGTACGACGCCTTCATGCAGGAGTTCTGCGCGCTCGTCGTGGACCGCTTCGACGGATCGCTGAAGGCGGAGCACGCCACCGGCCGCAACATCGCGCCGTTCCTGGAGCGCGAGTGGGGCGCGCGGGCGACGGAGCTGATGTGGCGGACCAAGCAGGTCATCGACCCCGAAGGCGTGCTCGCGCCGCGGATCGTCCTCGACCGTGATCCGCGGGCCCATCTGCGGGGGCTGAAGACCATTCCGAAGGTGGAGGCGGTCGCCGACCCGTGCATCGAGTGCGGCTTCTGCGAACCCACCTGCCCCAGCGAGGACCTGACGACCACTCCGCGCCAGCGGATCGTGCTGCGCCGGGAGATGATGCGCCAAGCGGACGGCTCCCCGGTGGAGGCCGGTCTCCTCGACGCCTACGGATACGACGCGGTGGACACCTGCGCCGGGGACTCCACCTGCAAGCTCGCCTGCCCGGTCGGCATCGACACCGGGGCGATGATGAAGGGGTTCCGGCATCTCAGGCACTCCCCGCGCGAGGAGCGGATCGCCGCGCTCACCGCGAAGAACTTCCGCGTGGTGGAGGCCTCGGCGCGGCTCGCCGTGGCAGCGGGGAACGCCATCGGGGAGCGGGGCGGCGACCGGCTGCTGCAAACCGTGACGCGGCTCGCCCGCAGGGCCGTCCGCCCCGACCTCGTACCGGAGTGGCTGCCCCAGCTCCCCGGTTCCGCCGCCCGGAAGCTGCCGCGCACCGCACGGGTGGGGGCGAGCGCGGTCTACTACCCGGCCTGTGTGAACCGCATCTTCGCCGGACCGGAGACGGGACGGGAGGCCGGGCCCGACGGCAGCCGCAGCCCCTCCCTCGCCGAGGCCGTGGTCGCCGTCTCCGAGCGGGCCGGAAAGCCGGTATGGATCCCCGAGGACGTCGCGGGCACGTGCTGCGCGACGATCTGGCACTCCAAGGGGTACGACGCCGGCAACAGGGTCATGGCGAACCGGATCGTGGAGGCGGCCTGGGGCTGGACGGCCGGTGGAGCCCTGCCGCTGGTCGTGGACGCGTCCTCCTGCACCCTCGGTATCGCCGAGGAGGTCGTGCCCTACCTCACCGAGGACAACCGGGCCCTGCACCGGGAGCTGACCGTGGTGGACTCGCTCGTCTGGGCGGCCGGTGACCTCCTGCCGGAGCTGACGGTGTCCGAGAGGGCCGGATCGGCCGTCGTCCATCCGACATGCTCCATGGAACACCTGGGCGACACCGAGCAGTTGCGGGTGCTGGCCGAGGCGTGCGCAGAGGAGGTGACCGTCCCGGACGGAGCGGGGTGCTGCGCGTTCGCGGGCGACCGGGGCATGCTGCACAAGGAGCTGACCGCCGCGGCCACGGCCAAGGAGGCGGCCGAGGTCAACTCCCGTACGTACGACTCCTATCTGTCGGCCAACCGCATGTGCGAGATCGGCATGGAGCGAGCCACCGGGCACCCGTACCGCTCGGCCCTGATCGCACTGGAGCGCGCCACCCGGCCGCCCGGCCGCTGACTGCCCCGAGGGACCGACAGCGCAGGTCAGACGCCCCGACTGGTTGAACCAGTCGGGGCGTTCGCGCGCCCGGAAGAAAAGTCCATGGTTTGAGGACGAGAGTCCAATTGGCTCCCTTGCGCACCATCAGCCTCACCGTCCAGGGTCCTTACCGAGGCCCGGTCCCGGGGTCGCTCACACCCCTACGGGACCCGGCCCCGCTCGCGCACGTCCAGAACCCCCACACCCCACCTGGAGGCTCGATGAACGACGACGCCCGGCCCGGACAGGCACCGCAGGACCTCCCCCCGCAGCAGACCGGCGACGACACCGACCGGCAGGATCCCAGCCGCCGTTCGGTGCTGTGGACCACGGCGGGCGTGGCCGGCGCCGGACTCGGCCTCAGCTCGCTCACGGGCGGCACCGCGTCGGCCGCCGAAGCCGCCACGCCGGAGGCCGTGCAGGCCGCGACAGCCGCCCCCGCCCGCCAGGGCCGCACGATGACCGACGTCCCCTTCGAGCGGCGATCGACCGTGCGGGTCGGCATCGTGGGCCTCGGCAACCGGGGCGACAGCATGATCGACCTCTTCCTCGCGGTCCCCGGCGTCCGGGTCGTGGCGGTCTGCGACCCGGTCCGGGAGAAGACGGAGAAGGCCGCCGCCAAGGTGACGAAGGCCGGGCAGCCCGCGCCCGCCGTCTACGCCAAGGGCGAGGAGGACTACGTCAACCTCTGCCGGCGCGGGGACATCGACTTCGTCTATGTGGCCACGCCCTGGGAGCTGCACTTCCCGATGGCGAAGGCGGCGATGCTGAACGGCAAGCACGTCGGCGTCGAGTGTCCGATCGCGATGCGGCTCGAAGAGCTGTGGCAGCTCGTCGACCTCTCCGAGCGCACGCGGCGCCACTGCATGCAGCTGGAGAACTGCTGTTACGGCAAGAACGAGATGCGGGTGCTCCGGATGGCGCACGCGGGTCTCTTCGGGGAGCTGCTGCACGGGGCGGGGGCGTACAACCACGATCTGCGCGGGCTGATGTTCGACCCGGACTACTACGAGGGCCCCTGGCGGCGGCTCTGGCACACCCGGCTGCGCGGGGACCTCTACCCCAACCACGGGTTCGGGCCGGTCGCCAACTACATGGACGTCAACCGGGGCGACCGTGCCGTCTCCATCACCAGCATCGGCACCCCCGCCCTCGGCCTCGCCGAGTACCGCAAGGAGCACATGCCACCGGGCGACCCCAGCTGGAAGGAGTCGTACATCGGCGCCGACCGGACGATCAGCCTCGTGCAGACCGCCAAGGGCCGGGTGATCCGGCTGGAGCACGATGTGTCGACGCCGCACCCGTACTCCCGTATCAACAGCCTCGGTGGTACCCGGGGGGTATTCGAGGACTACCCGGAGCGGATCTACATCGAGCCCGACCACACGGACGACCGGTGGGCCGACTTCTCGAAGTACGCCGAGTGGGACCACTGGCTGTGGAAGGAACACGCCAATCCGCCGGGCGGCCATGGCGGGATGGACTACATCATGGTGTTCCGGCTGATGCAGTGCATGCGGCTGGGACTGGTCCCGGACTTCGACGTGTACGACGCGGCGACCTGGACGGCCCCGGTGCCGCTCAGCCATCTCTCCATCAAGGCCAAGGGCGCCCCGCTCCCCATACCGGACTTCACCCGTGGCGCGTGGAAGAAGGCCAGGTCCGGCATGGACTCGGAGAAGCCGGCCGCGTGACGGCCGCGGGGTCCCGGGCGGCTCGGCACGGGACCCCGAAGGCGGCCTCCAGGGCGGAGAAAACCGGTTGCCCCTGAGGGGGACGGGAAGCGAACCTTGCACGGTTTGGTCACCCCGTTCTCCGAGGCCCGCACGGGCCTCGCGCACACCGAGCCCTGGGACGTCATGCAGATTCGCGATCTTCCGTATTCGGATCCCGGCGACCCCGATGTACGGTCGGGCCCTCGCTTCCTGTACTGGCTCGGGCGCAATCAGCTCGGCGGACAGCTCAAGTCCCTCGGCTGGGGACTGCTCCACCAGCTGAGCATCGCCGGGCTCCCGGTCACCGTCGGCGTCGCCGTCCAGGCCGTCATCGAACGCTCCGGCACACGCCTGGCGCTGGCCGGCGGTCTGATCGTGGCCCTGGGCGTCCTCATCGGGGTCGGCGACACCATGCTCCACCGGACCGCCGTCACCAACTGGATCACCGCCGCCGCCCGGGTGCAGCAGCTCCTGGCGCGCAAGACCGCCGAGCTGGGCGCCGCCCTGACCCGGCGGGTGGCCGCCGGTGAGGTCGTCGCCGTGTCGACCGGTGACGTGGAGAAGATCGGCTGGTTCGTCGAGGCGCTCTCGCGCTTCCTGGCCGCCGCCATCGCGCTCGTCGTGGTCTGCGTGGGGCTGGTCATCTACCTCCCGACCCTCGGTGTGCTGGTGGCCGTCGCCATGCCGGTCCTGGCCCTCGCCGTGCTGCCGCTGCTCCCCCGCGCCACCCGGCGCGCCGACGAGCAGCGTGAGAAGGCGGGCAAGGCTACCGAGCTGGCCTCGGACACCGTGGCCGGACTGCGGGTGCTGCGCGGCATCGGCGGCGAGGAGCTGTTCCTCGGCCGTTACCGCCGCGCCTCCCAGGAGGTCAGGAAGGCGGCCGTGCGCAGCGCCAGGATGTGGGCGCTGATCTCGGCGGTGCAGGTGCTGCTGCCGGGCATCCTGCTGATCTCCCTGGTCTGGTACGGGGCGACGCTGGCCCGCGAGGGCCGCATCGACGTGGGCCAGCTGGTCACGGTCTACAGCGCGGCCACGCTGATGCTGTTCCCCTTGCGCCACTTCGAAGAGATCGCGATGGCCTACTCCTTCTCCCGGCCGTCCGCACAGCGCGCCGTACGGGTGCTGTCGCTGCGCCGCAGTGACCGGACGGCGACGGAGGCGGGCGTTCCGTCGGGCGACCTGTACGACCCGGCCACCGGACTGATGGCTCCCCAGGGGCAGTTCACCGCCGTCGTCTGCGGCGACCCGGACGAGGCGGGACGGCTGGCCGAGCGCCTCGGCGGCCACGCCCAGACCGGCGACGAGAGCACCGAGGAGGCGAAGAAGGCACCGTCCGTCCTGCTCGGCGCCGTCGCGCTGGACGAACTCCCGCTGGACACCGCCCGGACCGCCGTCCTGGTCCAGGACAAGGACCCGGTGCTGCTCTCCGGCACGCTCCAGGAGCTGCTGGACGTACCGTCCTCCGGCCTGGTCACCGCCGAACAGGCGCTGGAGGCCGCGCAGTGCGGCGATGTGCTCGCCGCACTGGCCCAGGCCTCCCCGGACGACGACGGGGACCCGATGCGGACCCGGATCACCGAGCGGGGCAGGTCGCTCTCGGGCGGTCAGCGCCAGCGCCTCGCACTGGCCCGGTCGCTGATCACCGACCCGGAGGCGCTGGTCCTGGACGAGCCGACCTCCGCCGTCGACTCGCACACCGAGGCGCGCGTCGCCGCCGGGGTCGCGGGGCTGCGCCGGGGCCGTACGACGGTCGCGTTCGCCTCGTCCCCGCTGCTGCTGGACGTCGCCGACCGGGTCGTCCTCGTCCACGAGGGCAGCGTGGTCGCCGTGGGCACCCACCGCGACCTGCTGCGCACCGAGCCGCGCTACCGGGCCGTCGTCACCCGCGAGACCGACGAGGAAGCGGCGGCGGGCAACGTCACGGTCCCCGCCATGAACACCAGCACCCAGGAAATCGAGGAGAGGGCATGATCGGCGTCGCACCACCGGCGTACGACCCGGCCGCCCCGGAGTCGGCCACCACCCTGCCCGTGGGCACCCCCACGACCGTACGGAGTTACGTACGGCATCTGCTGCGGCGCCACCGCAAGGCCTTCGCCCTCCTCATCGGCGCCAACGCGGTGGCGGTCATCGCGTCGATCGCCGGGCCGTATCTGCTGGGCGGGCTGGTCGAGGACCTCTCCGAGGGGGTCACCGACCTCCATCTGGAGCGCACGGCCGCGATCTTCGCCGTCGCGCTGGTGGTCCAGACGGTCTTCACCCGGTCCATGCGGCTGCGCGGGGCGATGCTGGGCGAGGAGATGCTCGCCGATCTGCGCGAGGACTTCCTCGTACGGTCGGTGGGGCTGCCGCCGGGCGTCCTGGAGCGGGCCGGGACCGGCGATCTGCTCTCCCGGATCACCACGGACATCGACCGGCTGGCCAACGCGATGCGCGAGGCCGTGCCGCAGCTGGCGATCGGCATCGTCTGGGCCGGGCTGCTGCTCGGCGCGCTCACCGTGACCGCTCCCCCGCTGGCGCTGGCCGTGCTCATCGCACTGCCGGTGCTGATCATCGGCTGCCGCTGGTACTTCCGGCGCGCGCCGTCGGCGTACCGCTCGGAGGCCGCCGGTTACGCGGCCGTCGCCGCGATGCTCGCCGAGACCGTGGACGCCGGGCGGACCGTGGAGGCGCACCGGCTCGGTGACCGCCGGGTCGCCCTGTCGGACCGGCGGATCACGGAGTGGACGGCGTGGGAGCGGTACACGCTGTTCCTGCGCTCGGTCCTCTTCCCGGTCGTCAACGCGACGTACGTGACGATCCTCGGCGCGGTCCTGCTGCTCGGCGGCTGGTTCGTGCTGGAGGGGTGGCTGACGGTCGGGCAGCTGACCACGGGTGCGCTGCTGGCCCAGATGATGGTCGACCCGATCGGCCTGATCCTGCGCTGGTACGACGAACTCCAGGTGGCCCAGGTGTCGTTGGCGCGGCTGGTCGGCGTACGGGAGATCGAGCCGGACGCCGGTGACGCCGAGGTCGGGCCGGAGGGCCGGGACGTACGGGCGGACGAGGTGCGGTTCGGGTACCGGGAGGGTGTCGACGTCCTGCACCAGGTGTCGCTGGACGTGGCTCCGGGCACGCGGCTCGCCCTGGTCGGGCCCTCGGGCGCGGGCAAGTCGACGCTGGGCCGCCTGCTGGCCGGTATCTACGCCCCGCGCACGGGCGAGGTGACCCTCGGCGGGGCCGAGCTGTCGCGGATGACGGCGGAGCGGGTCCGGGAGCATGTGGCCCTGGTCAACCAGGAGCACCACGTCTTCGTCGGCTCGCTGCGGGACAACCTGCTGCTGGCCAGGGACGGGGCGCAGGACGCCGAGCTGTGGGCGTCGCTGGCCGCGGTCGACGCGGACGGCTGGGCGAAGGGGCTGGAGAACGGGCTGGAGACGGAGGTCGGTTCGGGCGGGTTCGCGCTGACTCCGGCGCAGGCACAGCAGATCGCGCTCGCCCGTCTCGTGCTGGCCGACCCGCACACGCTGGTGCTGGACGAGGCGACCTCGCTGCTGGACCCGCGGGCCGCCCGCCATCTGGAGCGTTCGCTCGCCCGGGTGCTGGAGGGCCGTACGGTGGTGGCGATCGCGCACCGGCTGCACACCGCGCACGACGCGGATGTGATCGCGGTGGTGGAGGACGGCCGGATCAGCGAACTGGGCAGCCATGACGAGCTGGTGGCGGCGGACGGGGCCTACGCGGCGCTGTGGCGGTCCTGGCACGGGTGAGGGCCCTTCAAGGGTTCACCGGGCCGTTCGGACGGGGTGCGGCTGGAGGAGCTGGTCCACGGGCGCGTGATCGTCGGTGAGGACCGGGGCGTCGCCGGTCCAGGCCGTCACGGTGTCGCCCGTGGCGATCCTCCAGCCGGTCTCCCGGGCGTCCAGGGCCTTCTGGATCGCGGGGGCGTCGAGGGGCCGGTCGGAGGCGAGCACCACCATGTTGCCGCCCACCGGGGTCGCGGCCGGGTCGAGGCCGATGTCCACGGGGGCGCCGATGACGGCGACGTGCTCGAACACCTCGGCCAGCGTGGCGACTTCGGCGCGGGCGAAGGCGAGGCGGCCGTGGTCGATGAGGTTGGCGGCGTACAGCCCGTCCTTCCTGAGCGCCCGGTGGACGTCCCTCAGCGCCTCGGTGGTCGTGAGGTGCCACGGCACGCTGACACCCCCGAAGGCGTCGCCCACGACGAGGTCCCGGCTGTCGGCCTCCAGCCGCTTCAGGCCGAGCCGGGCGTCCTCCACGCGTACGTCGATGCCGCTGGAGGCCCCCAGGTTGAGCTGTTCGCGGTCGATGCGGACGACCCCGCCGTCGATCTCGGAGACGAGGCTGCGGGTCCCGGGGCGTACGGACGCGAGATAGCGGGGGAAGGTGAGGCCGCCGCCCCCGATGTGGTGGGCGGCGAGCGGCTCGCCCGCAGGGAAGGCGGTGTCGGCGACGGCCGCGATGGCGCGCACATAACCGAACCGGAGGTACGTCGGGTCCTCGACGTCGACATACGAATGGCGCAGGCCGTCCAGGACCAGGGTGCGGCCGGTGGCCCGGTCGGGGTCCGCGACGATCCGGGCGCAGTGGTAGCGGGTCTCCGCGTCGCAACCGCCGGGGGCGAACGCGGTGGCGAGGGAACCGGCCACGACGGCGGCCAGCGCCACGGCCGAGGCCCGGCGCCAGCGGCGGGCCCGCCGGCCGATTAGGACGGCACCGAGCACCAGGAGCGTTCCCAGCCCGATCAGGATGGAGCTGACGGGCAGCCGTGAGATCAGGACGAAGCCGGTGAGGACGGTGCCGACGATGGCGCCGAAGGTGCCCACACCGGAGAGCCGTCCCACGACGGTGCCGGTTTCGGCGAGGCTGGTGAGCCGCAGCTTCGTCACGAGCGGGGTCACTGCGGAGAGCAGCGCCCCGGGCACGAGGAGGGTGCCCGCCGCGACCAGCAGGAGCAGCGGCGCGGCCCACTCCGCGGTGGTGCGGAGCAGCAGCGGGGTGAGCGCGACGACCACGCCCGACACCCCGAGCGCGGGGCCGATGAGCCGGTGCGGGTCGACCTGGTCGGCGACGCGCCCGCCCAGCCAGGAGCCCAGGGCGATCGCGGTGAGGGCGATGCCGATGACCAGGGTGCTGGTCTCCAGGGTGAGGCCGAGGTACGGGGCGAGCAGCCGCAGCGCGACGATCTCGACCACCAGGACCGCGGCCGAGGAGCCGAACACCAGGACGGCTGCGGCGCGTTGGCCCAGCCCCTGGTCGCGGGGCGGGTCGTCGGCCACGGGCGGGGAGGGCGGTGTGGTCACCGCAGCATCCTCGCATGCGGACGACCGGACTCCCGCTGCCCGAACCCCCGCTGTCCTCACGGCCGGAGGCAGCGGGCCCTCCCCCGGCGGCCGGAAATCCCGGTGCGTCCCCGCCGGGCCCGGTGCTGCAATGAGCCGGTGACCTGCGACGACGAGACCCTGGCCGAAGAGACCGCGACCGGCGCGACCCTGGCTGCCGAGAACACGACCGTGGACCGGGGGCGCTTCCCGGACGCCGTCACCCCCTGGGAGGACCCGGTCTGGCGGGCGGAGGCCCTCGGCTGGGTGACCGGGGCACTCGCCGCCCACGGGCTCGTGGAGACGGGTGCCCGGCGGGTGCGGCTGCGTCCGTGGTCGGTGCTGGTGCGGCTGGCTGTCGCGGGGCGGGCGCCCGTGTGGTTCAAGGCCGTTCCGCCCGGCGCCGCCTTCGAGGCACCGCTCAGCGAGGCCCTGGCCCGCTGGGTCCCGGACCATGTGCTGACCCCGCTCGCCGTCGAGGCGGCACGCGGCTGGATGCTCCTCCCGGACGGCGGCCCGGTGCTGTGGGAGGCGCTGGACGGGCAGCCCGCCGACCCCGGGTACTGGGAGGAGCCGCTGCGCCGGTACGCCGCGATGCAGCGGGATCTCATCCCGTACGACGACGCCATCGAGGCGCTGGGGGTGCCCGCGGCCGGCCCGCGCGCCCTGCCGGAGCTGTTCGACCGGCTGGTCGCGGAGAACACCGCGCCGGCCCGGGAGGACCGGGTGGCGCCGGCTGCGCTGCGGCCCCGGGTCGCCGACTGGTCCGAGGAGCTGGCGTCCTCGGGCGTCGCGGACTCGCTGGACCACGCCGATCTGCACGAGGGCCAGCTGTTCGCCCCGGCACCCGGCCGGTACGCCTTCTTCGACCGGGGCGACGCCCTGGTCGGCCACCCCTTCCACAGCCTGCTGGTCCCCGCCCGTACGGCCTTCGAGCGCTGCGGCCCCGAGGTGCTGCCCCGGCTGCCGGACGCCCCCGGGGGCGCCGAGGCGGCCTCCTGGCTGCGGGAGCCGGCGGTCGGCCCGCCGCTGTGAGCGGCCCCCGTTGACCCCTGCCAGGAGGCGGACTCGGTTGCATCCGGTGAGGATGAGGAGTGCATCGGCCGGTATACGGGGCAGGCGAGCGCAGAACCACGCAAACCCGAGAAGGGACGCAGACCGTGGCACCACCCAGGATTCTCGTCGTCGGCGCCGGCTTCGCAGGTGTCGAATGTGTACAACGCCTGGAGCGCAAACTCGCTCCGGGCGAGGCCGAGATCGCGCTCGTGACGCCGTTCTCCTACCAGCTCTACCTGCCGTTGCTGCCCCAGGTGGCCTCCGGCGTGCTCACCCCCCAGTCGGTCGCGGTCTCGCTGCGCCGCAGCCGCCGCCACCGCACCCGGATCATCCCCGGCGGAGCGATCGGCGTGGACACGAAGGCCAAGGTCTGCGTCATCCGGAAGATCACGGACGAGGTCGTCAACGAGCCGTACGACTACATCGTGCTGGCCGCGGGCAGCGTGACCCGGACGTTCGACATCCCGGGGCTGCTGGACCACGCCCGCGGGATGAAGACGCTGGCGGAGGCGGCGTACGTGCGCGACCACGTGATCGCCCAGCTGGATCTGGCCGACGCCAGCCAGGACGAGGCGGAGCGGGCCTCCCGGCTCCAGTTCGTCGTGGTCGGCGGCGGTTACGCCGGTACGGAGACGGCCGCCTGCCTCCAGCGCCTCACCACCAACGCGATCCGGCACTACCCGCGGCTGGACCCGAAGCTGATCAAGTGGCATCTGATCGACATCGCGCCCAAGCTGATGCCGGAGCTGGGCGACAAGCTGGGGCGGGCCGCGCTGGACGTGCTCCGCAAGCGGAACATCGACGTGTCGCTCGGGGTCTCGATCGCCAAGGCCGGGGCGGAGGAGGTCACGTTCACCGACGGCCGGGTGCTGCCCTGCCGGACGCTGATCTGGACCGCCGGGGTGGCCGCGAGCCCGCTGATCGCCACGCTGGGCGCGGAGACCGTACGCGGCCGCCTCGCCGTGACACCGCAGCTGAGGCTGCCGGGCGAGGACGGGGTGTTCTCGCTCGGCGACGCGGCGGCGGTGCCCGACCTGGCCAAGGGCGACGGGGCGGTCTGCCCGCCGACCGCTCAGCACGCGATGCGCCAGGGCAAGGTGATGGCGGACAACCTGATCGCCTCGCTGCGCAATCAGCCGCTCAAGGACTACGTCCACAAGGACCTGGGGCTCGTCGTGGACCTCGGTGGCAAGGACGCGGTCTCCAAGCCGCTGGGCGTCGAACTGCACGGGCTGCCCGCGCAGGCCGTGGCGCGGGGCTACCACTGGTCGGCGCTGCGGACGAACGTCGCCAAGACCCGGGTCATGACGAACTGGATGCTCAACGCGATCGCCGGTGACGACTTCGTACGGACCGGGTTCCAGTCGCGCAAGGCGGCGACGCTGCGGGACTTCGAGTACACGGACGCCTATCTGACGCCGGAGCAGATCAAGGAGCACACGGAGTCGACGGTCATCAAGCACTGACCCCCGGCGCCCGAGCCGCGCCCTGTCACCCCGGGGCGCGGCTCACCGCTGCCGTGAGAGGACCGTCTCCACCGTGTCGGCCTCCTGCGCGGTCTTGTCCTCGCGGTAGCGCAGGACGCGGGCGAAGCGGAGGGTGACGCCCGCCGGGTAGCGGGTGGAGCGCTGGAGCCCGTCGTAGGCGATCTCCACGACGAGTTCCGGCCGTACGGTCACGACGTGGCCGTTCTCCTCGGTCGCCAGCTCCCGCAGCTTCTCGGTCTGCCACTCCAGGAGGGCGTCGGTGAGCCCCTTGAAGGTCTTGCCGAGCATCGCGAAGCTGCCGTCGGAGCGTCGGGCGCCGAGGTGGAGGTTGGAGAGCTTGCCGGTGCGCCGGCCGCTCCCCCATTCGGCGGCCAGCACCACCAGGTCCAGGGTGTGCACCGGCTTGACCTTGAGCCAGGAGGCGCCCCGGCGGCCCGCGCTGTAGGCGGCGGCCAGGTCCTTGACGACGACGCCCTCGTGGCCGCGCTCCAGGGTCTCGGCGAGGAACGCCTCGGCGGCCCGGCGGGCGTCCTCGTCCGCCGGGTCGGGCACGAGCGCGCGCCGGACCCTCAGAGCCTCGGGGACCAGCCGGGCCAGGGCGGCGTGGCGCTCGGCGAAGGGGAGGTCGAGGAGGTCCTCGCCGTCGGCGGAGAGGGCGTCGAAGAAGACGGGGACGATCGGTACGCCTGCGGCAGCGGCGGCCACGTCACGGCGCGAGCCCACCCGGGAGGCGGTCTCCTGGAAGGGGCGCGGCCTGCCGTCCTCCCCCAGCGCGATCACCTCGCCGTCCAGGATGAACCGCCCGGTCTCCAGTGCGGCGACGGCGGTGACGAGTTCGGGCAGCCGGTCGGTGATGTCGTCGAGGGTCCGGGTGTAGGCGCGGACCCGGTCGCCGTCCCGGTGGACCTGGACCCGGATGCCGTCGAGTTTCTCCTCGACCGCGCAGGGGCCCAGCTTCTCCACGGCCTCGGTGACCGAGGCGGCGGTGTGGGCCAGCATCGGCTGGACGGGCCGCCCCACGGTGAGGCGGAAGGCCGCGAGCGCTCCGGGGCCCTCGGCGAGGAGGGTCCGGGCCACCTCCTGGAGCGATCCGGCGAGCATCACGGCCCGGCGGACGTCGGCGGGCGGGGCCTCGGCGGCCCGGGCCAGCGCGTCGGCGGCGACGGCGTCCAGGGCGCCCTGGCGGACCTCCCCGGTGAGCAGGGCCTTCAGGAAGTGCTGCTCTTCGGCGGTGGCGGCGGCGAACAGGGCGCGCAGGCGCTCGCGCCGCAGGGCCTGGGAGCCGGTGCCGGAGACGGCGGCCAGCTCGGTCAAGTCGGCGTCGACCCCGGTGACGGTGAGCGTGGGCTCGGCGGCGGGCTCCACGGGGTCCCCCAGGCTCCGCCAGCCGATGCCGATCCGGCCCTGGGGCAGCCGCCCGGCGAGGTACGGGATGACCACGGGCACGTCCTCGGGTCCGGCGTCCCGGAAGAGCTCGGCGAGGAGCGCCACCTTCTTGGAGCGGGCGGAGGTGGCGGCGACCTCCAGGGAGACCTGGGCGAGCTCGGCGAGCAGCATGCGGCCATGGTGCTACGGGGCCGGGCGGACCGCCCGCCCGCAACACGGCCGACGGGTCATATGTAGTTCAGTGCGGCGGCCCCGCCCACTCCCCCGAGCACCATGAACGCGGGCATCAGGACCTTGATCTCCACCCAGCTGCCGGCCCGGAACCGCATGAACTTCGGAGGGCCGAGCGGGTACCAGCGCTTGCCGCCGATCGGCAGCGGCCACAGGATCGGGCAGCCCGAGACGGTCAGCGCGTCCCCGATGTCGTGGACCAGGGCGCCGAGCACGATGGGCAGGCCGAGCCACATGTACTCCTGGCCGGGGGCGTCGAAGAGCCAGCCCGCCCCGTTGCCGGGCTGGTCCAGGACGCCCGCCAGGATCCAGGCGCTGGTGGCGCCGAGCAGCCAGACGAGGATGTCGCTGGAGACCCGGGCGGCCCGCCAGAGCAGGCCCTCGACGGCGAGGACCAGGTGGACGAAGAGGATCGCGAGGACCGCCCAGCGCCCTCCGCTGACCGCGGCGAAGGAACAGCCGGCGCCCATGAGGACGGCGAAGAACCAGGTGTGGGTGAGCGTGCGGTGGCCGCCGGTGCGCCGGGGGTCGGCCTTGCTCTTGGTGGCCTTGTAGACGGCGTACGAGAGCTTGTCGGTGATCTCGCAGAGCCACTTGGAGAGCGGGCCGAAGGCGCGCGAGATGGTCGCCGACTTGTGGTCGAGGTCGGGGGCGAGGGCGGCGCCCGCGCAGATCAGCGCTCCTACGACCAGGACCGGCCAGGGCATCGTGTGGCCCGCGGCGGCCGCCGCCGCGCCCACCCCCAGCCAGGCCGCTGCCCCTGACAGAGAGTGTGCCGGTCCCATCATGGTCTGTTCCGCCCCCAGTGCGTCATGCGCCCATCACCGGTACGGCGTGGGCTGGTTGAGTGCGCAGCGTATCGTCCATGATCTTCGTGGTGTCCGCCGGTTCCCTCATCCGGGCGGAAGCCAGGCAAGATGGGGGCGTGACCCTCATCGACCAGCTCCCCCAGACCGCCGACCCCGACGCCCTCTTCGAGGCCTTCTCGTCATGGACCGAGAGCCAGGGCATCACGCTGTATCCGGCTCAGGAGGAGGCGCTGATCGAGGTGGTCTCCGGGGCGAACGTGATCCTTTCCACCCCGACCGGCTCGGGCAAGAGCCTGGTGGCGGCGGCCGCGCACTTCACCGCGCTGGCCCAGGACAAGGTCACCTTCTACACCGCGCCGATCAAGGCGCTGGTCTCGGAGAAGTTCTTCGACCTGTGCAAGCTCTTCGGTACCGAGAACGTCGGCATGCTCACCGGTGACGCCTCGGTCAACGCGGACGCCCCGGTGATCTGCTGTACGGCCGAGGTGCTGGCCTCCATCGCGCTGCGCGACGGGAAGTACGCCGACATCGGCCAGGTCGTGATGGACGAGTTCCACTTCTACGCCGAGCCGGACCGGGGCTGGGCCTGGCAGATCCCGCTGCTGGAGCTGCCGCAGGCGCAGTTCGTGCTGATGTCGGCGACGCTCGGCGACGTCTCGATGTTCGAGAAGGACCTGACCCGGCGTACCGGCCGCCCGACCTCCGTGGTGCGCTCGGCGACCCGTCCGGTGCCGCTGAGCTACGAGTACCGCTTCACGCCGATCACCGAGACGCTGACCGAGCTGCTGGACACCCGGCAGTCGCCGGTCTACATCGTGCACTTCACGCAGGCGGCGGCCGTGGAGCGGGCGCAGTCGCTGATGAGCATCAACATGTGCACGAAGGAGGAGAAGGAGAAGATCGCCGATCTGATCGGCAGCTTCCGCTTCACCACCAAGTTCGGCCAGAACCTCTCCCGGTACGTGCGCCACGGCATCGGCGTGCACCACGCGGGCATGCTGCCCAAGTACCGCCGCCTGGTGGAGAAGCTGGCCCAGGCCGGTCTGCTGAAGGTGATCTGCGGTACGGACACGCTCGGCGTCGGCGTCAACGTACCCATCCGTACGGTGCTGTTCACCGCGCTCACCAAGTACGACGGCACCCGGGTGCGGACCCTGCGCGCGCGGGAGTTCCACCAGATCGCGGGGCGCGCCGGGCGGGCCGGGTTCGACACGGCCGGGTTCGTGGTGGCGCAGGCCCCCGAGCACGTCATCGAGAACGAGAAGGCCGTCAAGAAGGCGGGCGACGACCCGAAGAAGAAGCGCAAGGTGGTCCGCAAGAAGGCGCCCGAGGGGTTCGTCGCCTGGTCGGAGACCACGTTCGACAAGCTGATCCAGTCGGAGCCGGAGCCGCTGAGCTCCCGCTTCCGGGTCACGCACACGATGCTGCTCGCGGTCATCGCCCGTCCCGGCAACGCCTTCGAGGCGATGCGGCATCTGCTGGAGGACAACCACGAGCCGCGCCGGGCGCAGCTGCGCCACATCCGCCGGGCGATCGCCATCTACCGCTCGCTGCTGGACGGCGGGGTGGTGGAGCAGCTGGAGACGCCGGACGCCGAGGGGCGGATCGTGCGGCTGACGGTCGACCTCCAGCAGGACTTCGCGCTGAACCAGCCGCTGTCCACGTTCGCGCTGGCCGCGTTCGACCTGCTGGACGCCGAATCCCCGTCGTACGCGCTGGACATGGTCTCGGTCGTCGAGTCGACGCTGGACGATCCCCGGCAGATCCTGGCCGCCCAGCAGAACAAGGCGCGCGGCGAGGCCGTGGGCCGGATGAAGGCGGACGGGGTCGAGTACGAGGAGCGGATGGAGCGGCTCCAGGAGGTCACGTACCCCAAGCCGCTGAGCGAGCTGCTGTGGCACGCCTACGACGTGTACCGCACGAGCCACCCGTGGGTGAACGACCACCCCGTCTCCCCGAAGTCGGTCATCCGTGACATGTACGAACGGGCCATGACCTTCACCGAGTTCACCTCGCACTACGAGCTGGCCCGGACCGAGGGCATCGTGCTGCGGTATCTGGCGAGCGCGTACAAGGCCCTGGAGCACACGATCCCGGACGACGTGAAGTCCGAGGACCTCCAGGACCTGATCTCCTGGCTCGGCGAGATGGTGCGCCAGGTGGACTCCAGTCTGCTGGACGAGTGGGAGCAGCTGGCCAACCCCGAGGTGGAGACGGCCGAGCAGGCGCAGGAGAAGGCGGACGAGGTCAAGCCGGTCACGGCCAACCCGCGCGCCTTCCGGGTGCTGGTGCGCAACGCGATGTTCCGGCGGGTGGAGCTGGCCGCGCTGGACCGGGTGCGCGACCTGGGCGAGCTGGACGGCGACTCCGGGTGGGACGAGGACGCGTGGGGCGAGGCGCTGGACGCCTACTGGGACGCGCACGAGGAGATCGGCACCGGCCCGGACGCGCGCGGCCCGAAGCTGCTGAAGATCGAGGAGGACCCGGCGCACGGGCTGTGGCGGGTCTGGCAGGCGTTCGCCGACCCGGCGGGCGACCACGACTGGGGCATCCAGGCCGAGGTGGACCTGGCCGCGTCCGACGAGGAGGGCCGGGCGGTCGTCCGGGTCACGGAGGTCGGGCAGCTGTGAACCGGCCCCTGAGGCGTGACGGGAGAGGTACGGCATGACGAATCCGGCCGAGCGCCTGGTCGACCTTCTCGACCTGGAACGGATCGAGGTCAACATCTTCCGGGGCCGCAGCCCGGAGGAGTCCCTGCAACGGGTCTTCGGCGGGCAGGTCGCGGGCCAGGCGCTGGTGGCGGCGGGCCGCACGACCGACGGGGAGCGGCCGGTGCACTCGCTGCACGCCTACTTCCTGCGCCCGGGGCGCCCCGGCGTGCCGATCGTCTACCAGGTGGAGCGGGTGCGCGACGGGCGCTCCTTCACCACCCGCCGGGTCACGGCCGTCCAGGAGGGCCGGACGATCTTCAACCTGACGGCCTCCTTCCACCGCCCCGAGGAGGCCGGTTTCGAGCACCAGCTGCCGCCGGCCCGGATCGTCCCGGACCCGGAGGAGCTGCCGACGGTCGCCGAGGAGGTGCGCGAGCACCTGGGCGGGCTGCCGGACGCGTTCGAGCGGATGGCCCGGCGCCAGCCCTTCGACATCCGGTACGTCGACCGGCTGCGCTGGACGAAGGACGAGATCAAGGACGCCGATCCGCGCAGCGCGGTGTGGATGCGGGCGGTGGGCCCGCTGGGCGACGACCCGCTGGTGCACACCTGCGCGCTGACGTACGCCAGCGACATGACGCTGCTGGACGCGGTGCGCATCCCGGTGGAGCCGCTGTGGGGGCCGCGCGGCTTCGACATGGCGTCCCTGGACCATGCCATGTGGTTCCACCGGCCGTTCCGGGCGGACGAGTGGTTCCTGTACGACCAGGAGTCGCCGATCGCGACGGGCGGGCGCGGTCTGGCGCGGGGCCGGATCTACGACCGTTCGGGGCAGCTGCTGGTGTCGGTGGTGCAGGAGGGGCTGTTCCGGCGGCTGTAGTACGCGGCTCTATCAGGTGCCGGGCAGGGTGTCCTGCTCCACCTCGTGCCGCCGGGTGCGGATGTCCGGCGGGGCGGGGTGCAGTTTGGCGTCGCAGGACGGGCCGAGGCCCGTGCGGCGGGAGTCGGCGCCGGTGAGGGGGCGGCCGCAGAGGCGGCAGCGGACCAGGCGGCGGGCCGGGGCGTCACCGGAATGCTCCTCGCGGTCGACTGCGGGCAGCGGTTCGGGGAAAGGTTCGGGAGACTGCACAGGGGAGATCCTTCCTCATCGGGAGCCGTATCGGGCCCTGACCGGTGCGCCCGACATCCGCACCGTGACCGTTCCGCTTGAAAGGACCCCGTACCCCATGACCGAGATCGTCCACGTGTCCGGCCCCGAGCTGGTCACGTACGCCGATGAGATGGCCGAGCTGCTGGTGGAGACCGTCGAGGAGGGCTCATCGGTGGGCTTCCTGGCGCCGCTGGACCGGGAGAAGGCCGCCGTCTGGTGGCGGGAGCGCGCGGGCGCCGTGGAGTCCGGTGAGGTCTCCATCTGGATCGCCCGGGAGGGCTGCCGGGTCGCCGGGACCATCGCCCTGGTCCGGGCGCCGCTGCCGAACGCCCGCCACCGCGCGGAGGTCGCCAAGCTGATGGTCCGCCCCGCCGCCCGGGGGCAGGGGCTCGGGCGGGCGCTGCTGGACGCCGTGGAGGCGTACGCGGAGGCCGAGGGCATCACGCTGCTGATCCTGGATACCGAGAGCGGCAGCCTGGCCGAGCAGGTGTACTGCAAGGCGGGGTGGACGGAGGTCGGCTCCGTACCGGGATACGCGGCCGATCCCGCGGGCAGCCTCAAGCCGACCACCTTCTACTACAAGGAGCTCGCCGCCGCATGAGCGGCGGGCACAATGAGCACCACGCACGCGATGATCAGGGGAGAGCTTCATGACGCTGCACGACATTCCGCTGCACACCCTCGCCGGTGAGCCGACCACCCTGGGCGCCTGGAGCGGCCGGGCCGTCCTGCTGGTGAACGTGGCGTCCAAGTGCGGGCTCACCCCGCAGTACGAGGGACTGGAGCGGTTGCAGCAGACGTACGGGGACCGGGGGCTGACCGTGCTCGGTGTGCCGTGCAACCAGTTCGCCGGGCAGGAGCCGGGGAGCGCGGAGGAGATCGAGACGTTCTGCTCGACGACGTACGGCGTCACCTTCCCGCTGCTGGAGAAGACCGAGGTCAACGGGGCCGGCCGGCACCCGCTGTACGCCGAGCTGACGAAGCTGGCGGACGCGGACGGCGAGGCCGGGGACGTCCAGTGGAACTTCGAGAAGTTCGTGATCTCCCCGGCCGGTGAGCCGGTGGCCCGGATCCGCCCGCGCAGCGAGCCGGAGTCGGCGGAGGTCGTGGCGGCGATCGAGGCGCAGCTGCCCGGCTGAGCGGTGACATGAAGGGGGCCGTCCACGGACGGCCCCCTTCTTTTCGTGTCTCCGTCAGCGGATCGGCATGCCCGAGAGCGTGCGGGCGATGACCAGGCGCTGGATCTCGCTGGTGCCCTCGAAGATGGTGTAGATCGCGGCGTCCCGGTGCATCCGCTCCACCGGGTACTCGCGGGTGAAGCCGTTGCCGCCGAGGATCTGGATCGCCTGCGCCGTGACGCTCTTGGCGGTCTCGCTGGCGTACAGCTTCGACATGGAGCCCTCGGCGGAGGTGAACGGCTTCCCGGTGGTCGCCATCCAGGAGGCGCGCCAGACCAGCAGCCGGGCCGCGTCGATGCGGGTGCGCATGTCGGCGAGCTGGAAGGCGATGCCCTGGTTGTCGATGATGGGGCGGCCGAACTGGCTGCGCGTCTTGGCGTAGTCGAGGGCGACCTCGTACGCCGCCCGGGCGGTGCCCACGGCCATGGCGCCGACGGCCGGGCGGGAGGCCTCGAAGGTGGCCATCGCCGCGTTCTTCACCCGTTCGCCGCCCGCCTTGGCGCGCTCCCGGGCGCGGGCGAGGCGCTCGTCCAGCTTCTCCTTGCCGCCGAGCAGGCAGTAGCCGGGGACGCGGACGTCCTCCAGGACCACCTCGGCGGTGTGCGAGGCGCGGATGCCGTGCTTCTTGAACTTCTGGCCCTGGGAGAGGCCGGGGGTGGCGGGCGGCACGATGAAGGAGGCGTGGCCCTTGGAACCGAGGCCGGGGTCGACGACGGCGACGACCACGTGGACGTTGGCTATGCCGCCGTTGGTCGCCCAGGTCTTGGTGCCGTTGAGGACCCACTCGTCCTTGGCCTCGTCGTACACGGCCCGCGTCCGCATGGAGGCGACGTCGGAGCCGGCGTCGGGCTCGGAGGAGCAGAAGGCGGCGACCTTCACGTCGTTCGCGTCGCCGTACATCTGCGGGATCCAGGTGCCGATCTGCTCCTCGGTGCCGTTGGCGAGGACGCCGACGGCCGCCAGGCCCGTACCGACGATGGAGAGGGCGATGCCCGCGTCGCCCCAGAAGAGCTCTTCCATGGCCATGGGGATGCCGAGCCCCGTAGGGTCGAAGAACTGCTGGGCGTAGAAATCGAGGGAGTAGATGCCGACCTTGGCCGCCTCCTGGATGACGGGCCAGGGCGTTTCCTCACGCTCGTCCCACTCCGAGGCCGCGGGGCGGATCACATCCGCCGCGAAGCCGTGAAGCCAGTCACGGACCTGCTTCTGGTCGTCGTTGAGATCGAGTGTGAACTCGGCCATGTTCCCCTCCATGCACTGCCGTGAAAAGCATGCGTTACTTGCGGTAACCGCAGTCTGTTACCGGACAGTAGCCGCTGTCAACCGCCCCGGAGCTGATCGACAGGGGCGCCGGACAGGGTGTTACGTTGCGCAGGCGCGAAGAAGCAGACGTGAAGAAATTGCATGGCCAGGGGTGGGAGAGACGACATGGAGACCGCACGCGGCGCCGAGCGACAGCGGACGGCGGCCGAGGCCCGCCGCCGCGAGCTGCTCGAAGCAGCGGACCGGGTGGTGCTCAGGGACGGCCCGCAGGCGTCGATGAACGCGATCGCCGCCGAGGCCGGGATCACCAAGCCCATCCTCTACCGGCACTTCGGGGACAAGGGCGGCCTCTACCGCGCACTGGCCAAACGCCACACCGACGCCCTGCTCAGCGCGCTGCGCGCGGCCCTGGACGCCCCCGCCGAGCGCCGCGCCCGGGTCGAGGCCACCCTGGACACCTATCTCGCCGCGATCGAGGCCCGCCCGCAGGTCTACCGCTTCCTGATGCACCCCTCCGACGACTCCGCCACCTCCGCGGAGGCCGCCCTCTCCACCGAGCAGGGCTTCGACGTCGGCCGCCACTCCGCCCCGCTGCTGCGCCGGCTCGGCGAGGAGCTGGGCCAGGTCATCGTGGAACGCGTCGACCTGGGACCGGACGGCGAGCAGATGGCCCGCATCTGGGGCCACGGCATCGTCGGCATGATGCACGCGGCGGGCGACTGGTGGCTCGCCGACCGGCCCTGCTCCCGCGAGCGGCTGGTGCGCAGCCTGGCCGACCTGCTGTGGGGGCGGCTGGCGGAGGCGGGCGACCGCGACGTCAAGGGCGGCCCGGGGTTCTAGGGCCTGGCGTCAGACTGCCGTCGTCGCCCGAAGGGCGGCCGCGCGGCGTCCGGTGCGTGCGATCGCAAGGCGCCGGAGGGGCCCCCTGCTCAAGCGAAGCCGAGAGCTTGGGGGAAGTGCGTGCCAGGCGTCGCACGGCAGACGGCAGTCTGACGACAGGCCCTAGAGGGCGTCCTTGCGGGCCCACGGCGCCCGCCGCGCCGCACGCAGCGCGCGGGAGCGCCGCAGCCCGGTCAGCCGGTCGGTGTAGACCATGCCCTCCAGGTGGTCGCACTCGTGCTGGAGGCAGCGGGCGAACCACCCCGTCCCCGCGATCCGCACCGGCTCGCCCGTCATCGTGAAGCCCTCGACCACCGCGTGGTCGAAGCGTTCCGTGCCCGCTTCCAGGCCCGGAAGTGACAGACAGCCCTCCGGTCCGCGTACGGTGAGTCCGTCCGCCTCGACCAGTTCGGGGTTGACGACGTGTCCCAGATGACGGACGTCGTCGTCGTCCGGGCAGTCGTAGACGAACACTTTGAGCGGGACGCCGATCTGGTTGGCGGCGAGCCCGACACCCTGCGCGGCGTACATCGTGGCGAACATGTCCTCGACCAGCCTCGCGAGCGACGGGCCGAACTCCGTCACGTCCTCACAGGCACGGTGGAGCAACGGGTCGCCGAGCAGACTCATCTCACGGATGAGTCCGGAACTGCCGGGGATCGGGCGGTTTCGCATGGCGGCAAGCGTACGTTCCGCCGCTGCCGGGGAGTTCCCGTGGTGCCGCGGTGCGGTCGCCGCGCCGGACATCGATAGGCTGGGCGCGGACCGATGCAAGGAGGATCTAGGACGATGGCAGGCAACACGGAGCCGTTGTCGCCGCGGGCCAAGCTGGCCGTGACGGCGGGCAAGGCCGCGGCGGCGGTGTCACGCGCCGCGGGGCGGGGCAGCGGATCGGTGATCGGCGGCCGGGTGGCGCTCAAACTCGACCCCGACCTGCTGGGGCGGCTGGCGCAGCACCTGGACGTGATCCTCGTGTCGGCGACGAACGGCAAGACGACGACCACCCGGCTGATCGCCGAGGCGCTGCGGGCCGCTGGGCCCGTCGTGTCGAACGCGCTCGGCGCGAACATGCCCGCGGGCATCACCTCGGCGCTGGCCGGCGGCTCGGACGCCAAGTTCGGCGTGATCGAGGTCGACGAGAAGTACCTGGCGGGCGTCGCCCGCGACACCACCCCCAAGGCGATCGCACTGCTCAACCTCTCCCGCGACCAGCTGGACCGCGCGGCGGAGACCCGGATGATGGCCGAGCACTGGCGCGAGGGCCTCTCCGGCTCGAAGGCCGTGATCATCGCCAACGCCGACGACCCGCTGGTCGTCTGGGCGGCCTCCTCCTCGGCGAACGTGGTGTGGGTGGCGGCCGGCCAGGCGTGGAAGGACGACGCCTGGTCCTGCCCGTCCTGCGGCGGTGTGATGCAGCGCCCCGGCGACGACTGGTTCTGCGGGCAGTGCGGCTTCCGCCGCCCCGCCCCGAGCTGGGCGCTCAACGGCGACTACGTCCTGGACCCGCACGGTTCGGCCTGGCCGATCCACCTCCAGCTGCCCGGCCGCGCCAACAAGGCGAACGCCACCAGCTCGGCCGCCGTCGCCGCCGTCTTCGGGGTGCCGCCGCAGGTCGCGCTGGAGCGGATGTACCAGGTGCAGGCGGTCGCCGGACGCTATGACGTCGTCACCTTCCAGAACCGTGAGCTGCGCCTGCTGCTGGCGAAGAACCCGGCCGGCTGGCTGGAGACGTTCTCGCTGATCGACCCGCCGCCGACGCCGGTGATCCTCTCCGTCAACGCCCGCGGCGCCGACGGCACGGACACCTCGTGGCTCTGGGACGTGGACTACACCCAGCTGGCCGGCCACCCGATCTTCGTGCTCGGCGACCGCAAGCTGGACCTCGCGGTCCGCCTCGAAGTCGCCGGTCTCGACTTCCGGGTCTGCGAGAACCTCGACGAGGCCGTGCAGTACGCCCCGCCCGGCCGTATCGAGGTCATCGCCAACTACACCGCCTTCCAGGATCTGCGCCGTCGTGTCGGCAACTGACCCCGGCCCCGGCCACCTCCGGAGAGGACGAAGCATGAGCAACAACGGTCTGCGTCTGGTCTGGGTCTACCCCGACCTGCTCAGCACCTACGGCGACCAGGGCAACGCCCTGGTCGTGGAGCGGCGGGCCCGGCAGCGCGGTCTGGACGTGCAGCGCGTCGACGTGCGCAGCGACCAGCCGGTGCCGACGTCCGGCGACATCTATCTGATCGGCGGCGGCGAGGACCGGCCCCAGCGCCTCGCGGCGGAGCGGCTGCGCCGCGACGGCGGGCTGAGCCGGGCCGCCTCCAACGGCGCGATCATCTTCTCGGTCTGCGCGGGCTACCAGATCCTGGGCCACGAGTTCATCAACGACCTCGGTGAGCGCGAGCAGGGCCTCGGCCTCCTCGACGTGGTCTCCACCCGCGGCGAGGGCGCCCGGTGCGTCGGCGACGTACTGGCGGACATCGACCCGCAGCTCGGGCTCGAAGCGCTGACCGGGTTCGAGAACCACCAGGGCGTCACCCATCTCGGCCCCACCGCACGGCCGTTCGCCCGGGTGCGGTTCGGCCGGGGCAACGGCACCGGTGACGGCACGGAGGGGGCGTACAACGACACGGTCTTCGGGACGTACATGCACGGCCCCGTGATGGCCCGTAACCCGCAGATCGCCGACCACCTGCTGAAACTGGCCCTCGACGTCAACGCGCTGCCGCCCACGGACGACCGCTGGTACGAGGCGCTGCGCGCCGAGCGGATCGCATCGGCGACACAGCCCGCCTGATGAGGGGTTTTCCGCTCGGTTGAGCGGAGTCCAGCAGGCGGACGGACGGTTCGGTCCCGCCACCCTGCGCCGGTAGGGTGGCGGGGATCCAACCGGACGACGTGGTCCGGTCGTCGACTTAACGTTGCAAAGGTTTCCGGGCCATGCGCATTGGCGTACTCACCTCCGGCGGCGACTGCCCCGGCCTCAACGCCGTCATCCGTTCCGTCGTGCACCGCGCGGTGGTGGACCACGGCGACGAGGTCATCGGCTTCCACGACGGGTGGAAGGGCCTGCTGGAGGCCGACTACCGCAAGCTGGACCTCGACGCGGTGGGCGGCATCCTGGCCCGCGGCGGCACGATCCTCGGCTCCTCCCGGGTCCAGCCGGCCCATCTGCGGGACGGTGTGGAGCGGGCCCGGGGCCATGTCGCCGACCTCGGCCTGGACGCCATCATCCCGATCGGCGGCGAGGGCACGCTGAAGGCGGCCAACCTCCTCTCCGAGGCGGGGCTGCCCATCGTCGGCGTCCCCAAGACCATCGACAACGACATCTCCTCCACCGACGTCACCTTCGGCTTCGACACCGCCGTCGGGGTCGCGACCGAGGCGCTGGACCGGCTGAAGACCACCGCCGAGTCCCACCAGCGGGTGCTGATCGTCGAGGTGATGGGCCGTCACACCGGCTGGATCGCCCTGCACTCCGGGATGGCGGCCGGCGCCCACGCGATCGTGGTGCCCGAGCGCCCCTTCGACATCGACGAGCTGACCGAGCTGGTCGGCAAGCGCTTCTCGGCGGGCAAGAAGTTCGCCATCGTGGTGGTCGCCGAGGGTGCCAAGCCCCGTGCGGGCTCCATGCAGTTCGAGCAGGGCGTCAAGGACATCTACGGCCACGAGCGGTTCGCCGGGGTGGCCACGCAGCTCTCCGGGGAGCTGGAGCAGCGGCTCGGCAAGGAGGCCCGGCCGGTGATACTCGGCCATGTCCAGCGCGGCGGCACGCCGACCGCGTACGACCGGGTCCTGGCGACCCGGTTCGGCTGGCACGCGGTGGAGGCGGCGCACCGGGGCGAGTTCGGGATGCTGACCGCGCTGCGCGGCACCGACATCGTGATGGTCCCGCTGGCGGAGGCGGTCGAGACGCTGAAGACGGTCCCGGCCGAGCGGTACGCCGAGGCGGAGTGCGTGCTCTAGTCACCAGGTACCTGAGAACTGCCCCCGGCCGCGAGCGCGGCCGGGGGCAGTTCTACGCTGTACCGGACAACCGGCACGAAACGGGGACGTGTCCCCATCGGGAGTGAACAGATGGATCACAGCGGGCACGGCATGAACATGGATCTGCCGCCGTTCACGCTGGGACGGGGGCTGGAGCTCTCGCCCGACCCGTTCTTCCTGACCGGCTGCCTCCTGGCGCTCGCCCTGTACGGGTACGGCGTGGTGCGGCTGCGTCGGCGCGGGGACGGCTGGCCGGTCAACCGGATCGTCTTCTTCACCGTGGGCGTGCTGAGTGTCGCGCTGGTGATGTGCACCAAGCTCAACGACTACGGCATGGTCATGTTCAGCGTGCACATGGTGCAGCACATGGTGATCAGCATGCTGTCGCCGATCCTGCTGCTCCTGGGCGCCCCGGTGACGCTGGCGCTGCGGGCGCTGCCGCCCGCCGCCCGGGGCCGGACCGGGCCGCGCGAGCTGCTCCTGAAGCTGCTGCACAGCCGGTACATGAAGATCATCACGCATCCGGCGTTCACGATCCCGCTCTTCATCGCGAGCCTGTACGCGCTGTACTTCACCCCGGTCTTCGACTTCCTGATGGGCTCCAAGCCCGGCCACATCGGGATGATGGTGCACTTCCTCGCCGTCGGCCTGGTCTTCTTCTGGCCGATCATGGGCGTGGACCCGGGCCCGCACCGGCCCGGCTATGTGATGCGGATGCTGGAGCTGTTCGCCGGGATGCCGTTCCACGCGTTCTTCGGGATCGCGCTGATGATGGCGAGCACCCCGATGGTCAAGACGTACGAGAATCCGCCCGCGTCCCTCGGCATCGACGCGCTCTCCGACCAGAACTGGGCGGGCGGCATCGCGTGGGCGTTCAGCGAGATCCCCTCGGTGCTGGTGCTGATCGCGCTGGTCTACCAGTGGTATCGCTCCGAGCAGCGCACGGCCAAGCGCTCGGACCGGGCCGCCGACCGCGACGGTGACAAGGAGCTGGAGGCGTACAACGCCTATCTCGCGTCATTGCAGGCGCGACAGTAGCGCGGGGGGCGCTCCCGGGGCGACCATGGGGTGAACGGCCGCGCGGCCGACGAGGAGGGACGCGCATGTCCGGATCGACGAAAACCATGGGGTATCTGACCGTCGGAGCACTGGTCACGGTGACGGCGTACACGGTGGCGCTGGGCAGCAGTGGCTGGCTCTGGTTCGGCTGGGTGGTGCTGGGGCTGTGCACGCTCGGCATGCTGGCCACCCAGGACACCTGACCGCTCCACCAGGACACCGACCGTCGCGGCGGACACGCCTGACGGGCCCGGCGGCGGGGTACGAGCCGGGTGACCGGTTCGCCACGGTCGCACGGTCCTGCCGGGGATCTACACTGACGGTCCCCGGCACGACCATGACCTGGCAGAACGCAGCCCTGACGCCGGCCCGGCAGAGCGAGGAGCACCCACAAGGTGTTTTATTACGTCCTGAAGTATGTCGTGCTGGGACCCCTGCTGCGGGTGCTGTTCCGCCCTCGTATCGAAGGTCTTGAGAACATCCCGGAGGACGGCGCGGCGATCGTCGCCGGGAACCATCTCTCCTTCTCCGACCACTTCCTCATGCCCGCCATCATCAAGCGGCGCATCACCTTCCTCGCGAAGGCCGAATACTTCACCGGACCGGGGATCAAGGGCAAGCTCACCGCCGCGTTCTTCCGCAGCGCGGGCCAGATCCCGGTGGACCGCTCGGGCAAGGACGCCGGGCAGGCGGCGATCCGCGAGGGCCTGGGCGTGCTGAGCAAGGGCGAGCTGCTGGGGATCTACCCGGAGGGCACCCGCTCGCACGACGGCCGGCTCTACAAGGGCAAGGTCGGGGTGGCGGTCATGGCGATCACCGCCCAGGTGCCGGTGATCCCGTGCGCCATGCTCGGCACGTTCGAGATCCAGCCGCCCGGCCAGAAACTCCCGAAGATCAAGCAGGTCGCGATCCGGTTCGGTGAGCCGCTGGACTTCTCGCGGTACGCGGGGATGGAGAACCAGAAGGCCGCGATCCGGGCGGTGACCGACGAGATCATGTACGCGATCCTGGAGCTGTCCGGCCAGGAGTACGTGGACGAGTACGCGGCGAAGGTGAAGGCCGCCGAGCAGGAGGCCGCGCCGCCGAGGAAGTTCCCCAAGCTGCGACGCTGACGGCGAATTCGCCACCGGCAGAGCGGGCTGGTCCGGCCGGTCCCGCTCCCCCTAGCGTCGTGCCCATGAACCAGGGACACGCGTGGGTGCTGGGAGCGACGGGACAGATCGGGCGGGCGGCGGTGAGCGCGCTCGCCCGGGACGGCTGGGAGGTGACCGCCGTCTCGCGCGGCGGCGGCCGGGACGAGCGGTGGGGCGACGGGGTCCGCGCGCTGGCCCTCGACCGGGACGAGGAAGGCGCGCTGGAGAAGGCGGTCGGCGAGGGCTGTGACGTCCTGGTCGACATGGTGGCGTTCGACGGGACGCACGCACGGCAGCTGGCTTCGCTCGCCGGGCGGGTCGGCTCGGCGGTCGTGATCTCCAGCGGTGCGGTGTACGAGGACGACCGCGGCCGCAGCTTCGACACCCAGGCCGAACCGGACGGCTTCCCGCGCTACCCCGTGCCGCTGCCGGAGAAGCAGCGCACGGTGGCACCGGGCGACGCGACGTACGGGACCCGGAAGGCGCTGCTGGAGCGGGAGCTGCTGGCGGCGGGCGACGCACTGCCGGTCACCCTGTTGCGGGCGGGCGCGGTCCACGGCCCGTACTGCCGCACACCGCGCGAGCTGTACTTCGTGAAGCGGCTGCTGGACGGGCGTCGGCGCCGGGTCCTCGCGTACGGCGGCGAGAGCCGCTTCCACCCGCTGCATGTCGCGAACGCGGCCGAGCTGATCCGCCTCGCCGCCCGCCGCCCCGGTTCGCGGGTGCTCAACGCGGCGGACCCGCAGGCGCCGACGGTGGCCGAGATCGGGGCGGCGATCGACGCGGTGCTGGGACGGGAGGCGGAGACGGTCCTGGTCGACGGCCCGGCGCCCGAGGGGGGCGTGGGCGATACGCCGTGGAGCGGGGCGCATCCCGTCGTGTACGACATGACGGCGGCGGAGCGGGAGCTCGGGTACCGGCCGGTGACGGGGTACGTGGAGTCGCTCCCGGAGACCGTGGAGTGGCTGGCCGGGGAGCTGGCGGGGCGGGACTGGCGGGAGGCGTTCCCGAAGATGGCGCGGAACTACGGGGAGGCGCTCTTCGGCTATGCGGCGGAGGACGCGTGGCTGGAGGCGTACGACCGGGACCGGCGCTGAGGCCGGGCCCCGGTCGTACGCCTCACGGCTCTCCTACGGCTTCGGCGTGGCGTGCGGGGTGCACGTCACGTCGCGGCGGTCGGTCTTCCCGGTGAGCAGGTAGGTGTCCACCCGCTCGTTGACGCACGGGTTGACCAGCCCGGTGACGCCGTGGGACCCGGCGCCCTTCTCGGTGATGAGCCGCGAGCCCTTGAACCGCTGGTGCAGTTCGACGGCGCCCTCGTACGGGGTGGCGGCGTCGCGGGTGGCCTGCACGATGAGGACCGGGGGCAGCCCCTTGCCGGTCTTCACGTTGAGCGGGGTCTGCTGCTTGGCCGGCCAGGTGGCGCAGGGCAGGTTCATCCAGGCGTTGGCCCACGTCATGAACGGGTACTTCTGGTGCAGCCGGGTGTTGTCCCGGTCCCAAGTGCGCCAGTCGGTGGGCCACTTGGCGTCCGCGCACTCCACGGCGTTGTAGACGGCGTTGCCGTTCTCGGCCGCCGCGTTGCCCGCGAGGTCGTCCATGTCGGGGGCGGCGGCGTCGATCAGCGCCTGGGTGTCACCGGCCCGGTAGGCGCTCCAGGTCTTGGCGGTGGGCGCCCAGGCGGAGTCGTAGTACGGGGCGCTCTGGAAGAAACCGATCAGCTCGGCCGGTCCGACGACGCCGCCGATGGGCTTCTTCTTCGCGGCCGCGCGGAGCTTCAGCCACTCCTTCTCCACCTTCTGCGGGGTGTCGCCGATGCCGTAGACGGAGTCGTGCTGCGCGACCCACGCCTTCCAGTCGTCCCAGCGCATCTGGAAGGCGATGTCCTGGTTCAGGTTCGCCCGGTACCAGATGTTCTCCCGCGCCGGGTTGACGACGCTGTCGACGACCATGCGGCGTACGTGGGTGGGGAAGAGCGTGCCGTAGACGGCGCCCAGGTAGGTGCCGTAGGAGACGCCGAGGAAGTTGAGCTTCTTCTCCCCGAGGGCGGCCCTGATGACGTCCAGGTCGCGGGCGGTGTTGGGCGTGGTCATGTGCGGCAGCATCGCGCCGCTGCGCTCGCCGCACCCCTCGGCGTACTCACGGGCGAGCTTGCGCTGCGCGCGCTTGTCGGCCTCGTTGTCGGGGACCGGGTCGGCCTTCGGCGCCTTGACGAACTCCTGGGGATCCACACAGGAGATGGGCGCCGAGCGGCCCACCCCGCGCGGGTCGAATCCGACGAAGTCGTACGCCTTCGCGGTCTTGGTCCAGAGCGGGTTCTTGGTGGTGATGCGGGTGGGGAAGCGCATCCCCGAACCGCCGGGCCCGCCCGGGTTGTAGACCAGGGCGCCCTGGCGCTCGCCCTTGGTGCCGGTGCTGACGTGCCGGTCGACGGCGAGCTTGATCTTCCTGCCGTCCGGTTGGGCGTAGTCCAGCGGCACGGTCACCCAGCCGCACTGGATGGGGGCGGCCAGCCCCCAGTCCTCCGGGCAGTTCTTCCACTCGATCCCGGCCCTGCCCGCCCGCTCGGCGGCGATCCTGACTCCGCGCGCCTCGGCGCCCGCCCGGCCGTGGTGGCGGCCGTCCGCGCTGGCGGCGGGCGCGGTTATCGCTCCGGCCACGAGCGTGCCCGCGATCAGCGCGCCGGCCGCGCCGAGCACTGCTGTACGTCCCACGTGGAACCTCCCCCATCGTCGTCCGATGCGCCGCCGGTGGCGGCGTGGTCTCCATCGGAGCGTTCCGGGGATCCTTTCGTCTGTGGGGTTCCTGGGGCCAGGGCGTACACCTGTTTCTTTACCGAACCCATAACCGGTGAAGGAGGTCCGCTGAGCGGACTCAGCCGTTACCGGTGTCCGCTTTGAGCCCGTCCAGCAGTTCGCGCATCGCCTCGTCCAGGATCTCGCGCAGCAGGCGGGCGTCGGCGGCCACCGCGGTGACCAGGACGGCGGGTCCGGCGAGCGGGGTGAGGGCGGCGGTGGGGGCGAGCAGGCGGGCGGGGAGCGGGGCGTCCTCGAAGGACGGGTCGGCCAGGAGGAGTTGGCCGACCGCCCGGTGGCCGCCGAGGACGGCGGGGCCGTCCCAGCCGCCGGGTGCGCCGGGCCCGTAGGCGAGTTGCTGGTCCAGGAGCGGGCGGCCAGCGCGGCGGACGGTGAGCCGGGTGGTGAGGGCGCCGGCGGGTTCGCCGTGGCGGCCGAGGATCTGCTCCTCGCGGAGCAACAGGCGGGCCGTGGGGGCGAGTTCGACGCGGGTGGTCTGGTGCAGATCGCTGCCGTGGGCGGAGACGAGCTGTTCGGGGAGCCAGTGCAGGGTGGCCCCCTCCCCCACGGTCAGGCGTATGCCGTACGTGGAGGGCTCGCCGTCCGGCCGTGCGCCCGGGAGCGCCACCGTGGCCGCCGCCGCGTCGACGGTGAGGCGTGCGCCGTCGGCGGCCTCGGCCTCGATCGCCAGCCGGTCGCCGTTGAGCGGGGCGCTCATGGCGCCGACGACGGTGGCCCGGGCGTGGGTGGGGAGCGGTGAGCGGGTGCGGCGGAGCGCGAGCGGCCCGGCGGACTCCAGGACGGGCAGCGCGGTCCCGCCCCGGCCGTCGGGTTCGGCGCGGAGGCGGGCGGTGGCGTGGACGCTCATGCGGTCCAGGCGGCGAGCTGAGCCCGCACCCAGTCGGCGACCGGTCCGACGCCCTCGGCGGAGGTCAACGAGGTGAAGAGTACGGGGAGTTCACCGCGCTGCTCCTTGGCGTCGCGGGCCATCCGCTGGAGGTCGGAGCCGACGTAGGGGGCGAGGTCGGTCTTGTTGATGACGAGGAGGTCCGCGGTGGTGACGCCGGGGCCGCCCTTGCGCGGGATGTCGTCGCCGCCCGCCACGTCGATGACGAAGACCTGGGCGTCGACGAGCCCCTTGGAGAAGGTGGCGGTGAGGTTGTCGCCGCCGGACTCGACGAGGACCAGGTCGAGTGGGCCGACCGCGTCCTCCAGGTCCTCGACGGCTTCGAGGTTGGCGGAGATGTCGTCGCGGATCGCGGTGTGCGGGCAGGCACCCGTCTCGACGGCCTGGATGCGCTCGGGCGGCAGGACGGCGTTGCGCAGCAGGAAGGCGGCGTCCTCGCGGGTGTAGATGTCGTTGGTGACGACGGCGATGGAGAGCCGGTCGCGCAGCTCGCGGCAGAGGGCGGCGACGGTGGCCGTCTTGCCGGAGCCGACGGGGCCGCCGAGCCCGATGCGCAGGGCGCGCCGGGTGCCGTCGGGGCGGGTGGCGTCGGCGCTGACGGCTGCGGGGCCGTCGTGGGTGTGGCCGAGGTGCATGGGGGCTCCTGTCGGGGTGCGGGTGTGCGGACGTCCGGCTCGCAGGCCGATCGGTTGCGGGTCAGGACGCGAAGAGGCGGACCGGCCAGGCGGCGTGCGCCTCGGCGGTGATGTCGAGGAGCGGTGCCGAGGCGGCGGGCAGGGCGTCGATGCCGTGCCGGGCGGCCTCGGCGGCCTGAGCGGCCACCTGGTCCAGCTCGGGAGCGAGGCGGGCGAGTACGGCGGTGGCGTGGAAGGGGTCGAGGGAGAGCAGCCGGACCACGGCGGTGGCCGGTCCGCTGACCGTCTCGTACGCGACGCAGTGCGCGGCGTCCTCGGGGTCCAGCCCGGCCGCCCTCGCGGTGAGGCCGAGGACGACGGGCTGGTGGGCGCCGCGCGGCCGGGCGGCGGCGAGCGCGTCGAGTTCGGGGCTCGGCCAGGTGGCGCGGGCGGCCCGCATCAGCTGACGGCCGAGCTTGCGGGCGGTGGCCCGTAGAGCCGGTGAGGGCGTACGGGCGTCGGCGGCCTCGTCCAGCGCGAGCGGGTCGAGGCCGTGGGCGGCCGCCGCGGCGAGGGCGGCGGCCGTGAGCCCGGTGGTGTGCAGGCGGCCCCGGCAGAAGGCGGCGAGGTCGTCCGCGTCGCGGATGCGGCCCTGGGTGACGGCCGGTTCGGCGCCGCCGGAGTGGGCGTGGCCTCCGGCGGGGAACCGGCCGTCGGCGAGGACGAGCAGGGCTGCGCGTGACATGGCTCGGTCCCCGGCTCAGAAGAGGAAGTAGCGCTGGGCCATGGGCAGTTCCGCCGCCGGTGCGGGTTCGACCGGTTCGCCGTCGATGGTGACGGCGAAGCTGTCGGGGTCGACGTGGACGTGCGGCATGGCGTCGTTCTCCCGCATGTCCGCCTTGGTGACGCCCCGGGTGCTGGTGATCGGTGTGAACTGCTTGTCCAGGCCGAGCCGTTCGGGCAGGCCGTCCTCGATCGCCGTCTCTGTGACGAAGTTGAAGGAGCCGCGTGCCGCCGCCCGGCCCAGTGCGCCGAACATCGGCCGGGGCAGCACCGGTTGGGGCGTCGGGATGGAGGCGTTGGCGTCGCCCATCTGCGCGTACGCGATCTGGCCGCCCTTGATGACGGTCTGCGGCTTCACCCCGAAGAACGCCGGGTCCCAGAGCACGAGGTCGGCGAGCTTCCCGCTTTCCACCGAGCCGATCTCCCGGTCCAGGCCCTGGGCGACGGCCGGGTTGATGGTGTATTTGGCGACATAGCGACGGACTCGGTGGTTGTCGGCCGCCCCGTCCCCGGCCAGCGCGCCGCGCCGCTTCTTCATGACGTGGGCGGTCTGCCAGGTCCGCAGGATCACCTCGCCGATGCGGCCCATCGCCTGCGAGTCCGAGGAGATGATCGAGATGGCGCCGAGGTCGTGGAGGATGTCCTCGGCCGCGATGGTGGAGGGCCGGATCCGGGACTCCGCGAAGGCGAGGTCCTCGGGGACGGCCGGGTTGAGGTGGTGGCAGACCATCAGCATGTCGAGGTGTTCCTCGATGGTGTTGACGGTGTGCGGCCGGGTCGGGTTGGTGGAGCTGGGCAGGACGTACGGCTCCGAGACCACGGTGATGATGTCGGGCGCGTGCCCGCCGCCCGCGCCCTCGGTGTGGTACGCGTGGATGGAACGCCCGGCGATGGCGGCGAGGGTGTCGGCGACGAACCCGGCCTCGTTGAGGGTGTCGGTGTGGATGGCGAGCTGGGCGCCGGTCTCCTCGCAGACGGTGAGACAGGCATCGATGGCGGCCGGGGTGGCGCCCCAGTCCTCGTGGATCTTGAACCCCAGGGCACCGCCCCGCAGTTGGGAGTACATGGCGTCGCGGGATGTGGTGTTGCCCTTGCCGAGCAGCCCGATGTTGACCGGGAAGGTCTCCAGCGCCTCGAACATCCGGGCAAGGTGCCAGGGACCCGGGGTGATGGTGGTGGCCTTGGTGCCCTCGGCGGGTCCGGTGCCGCCGCCGACGAGGGTGGTGATGCCGCTGGAGAGCGCCTGGTCGAGAAGGGTCGGCGAGATGAAGTGGACGTGCGCGTCGACCGCTCCGGCCGTGACGAACTTGCCGTTGCCCGCGATGATCTCGGTCTCCGGGCCGATCACCAGGTCGGGGTGGACCCCGTCCATGGTGTCCGGGTTCCCGGCCTTGCCGATGCCGGTGATGCGGCCCTCGCGGATGCCGATGTCGGCCTTGACGATGCCCCAGTGGTCGATGACGACCGCGCCGGTGATGACGGTGTCGGGTGCGCCCTCGGCCCGGGTGGTGCGGGCCTGCCCCATGGACTCGCGGATCACCTTGCCGCCGCCGAAGACCGCCTCGTCGCCCGCGCGTCCGGGGCCGCCGGAGCGGTCCTCCTCGATCTCGACGAAGAGGTCGGTGTCGGCGAGCCGGATGCGGTCGCCGGTGGTGGGGCCGAAGAGGTCCGCGTACACGGCCCTGTCGAGGTCAGCCATCGAGGGCACCTCCGGTCTCGCCGCGCAGGCCGGGGACGATGCGCCGGCCGGAGAGGGGGACGAGTTCGACGTCGACGGGGATGCCGGGTTCGAAGCGGACCGCCGTGCCGGCCGCGATGTGCAGCCGCAGCCCGTGGGCGGCGTCCCGGTCGAAGCGCAGCCCGGGGTTGGCCTCGGCGAAGTGGTAGTGGGAGCCGACCTGGACGGGGCGGTCGGCGGCGTTGAGGACGGTGAGGCGGGTGACGGGACGCCCCTCGTTGAGGGCAATGCCCCCGTTCCCGTACAGGATCTCTCCGGGAATCATCGGCGCGGCCCCGTCAGACGATCGGGTCGTGGACGGTGACGAGCTTGGTGCCGTCCGGGAAGGTGGCCTCGACCTGGACGTCGTGGAGCATCTCGGGGATGCCCTCCATGACCTCGTCCCGGGTGAGCAGCTTGCGGCCGGACGCCATGAGTTCGGCGACGGTGCGGCCGTCGCGGGCGCCTTCGAGCAAATGGGCGGTGATGAGGGCGACGGCTTCGGGGTGATTGAGCTTCAGCCCGCGTGCCCGGCGCTTGTCGGCCACGTCGGCGGCCACATGGATGAGCAGGCGTTCCTGCTCGTGCGGGGTAAGTTGCACGCTTCCACCTCATCGTCTACCGCCCGGTACCGGCCTCCGGGCGCAGCGGGACCCTATCCCCGTTCAACAGTTCGTTGAACGGGGAACCCGGCTCTCGCGACCAGGTATTGCACGTTAGGGCGGAAGTTTTTCCGTTGCGTTAACTGGGCTTTTGCGGGCCCATGGACATCAGCCCGTGCAAGCCGTCCTCCAGCACCTCGGGGCGTACGTCCCCGAAGAGGGCCTCCTGCACGATGAAGCCCTGGGCGGTGGCGATCATCGTCCGCGCCATGTGGTCGGCCACCACGTCGCCGCCCAGGAGCCCGGCGTCCCGGTAGGCCTCGACCAGCCCGGTCCAGGCGGTGCGCATCGTGGCGTACCCCTCGTCCAGCTGCGCCGCGAGCCGCCGGTCGCGCAGCGTCTCGGACCAGAGCTGTACGGCGAGGGCGGCGAAGGTCCGGCGATCCAGCCCGTGCAGCTCACCCGAGAGCACCCGCCCGAGGACACTGCTCAGCAGCACGTCCGGGGTGGGCGGCGGAACCACGCGGCCGGCCTCCTCGAACGCGTCGCGGATGGCGGCGAAGGTCTCCTCGGTGATGGCCGCGATGATGTCCTCCTTGCCGGGGAAATAGCGGTAGACCGCACCGGCGGAGAGGCCCACCTCCTTGAGGACGTCCTGCATGGACGTGCCGTGGAATCCGCTGCGGGCGAAGCAGCGCGCCGCTCCGTCGAGGATCTGGCGGCGCCGGGCGTCGAGGTGTTCCTGGGATACACGAGCCATGGGCCCAACCTAAAACGAACGTTCCTTCTTGACAAGAGAGCACCCCGTCCCGACAGTGGAGGCCGTACGAAAAACGAACGATCCTTCTTTTTGATCGCCACCCGGAACGAGGCCCCCATGTCCACTGCACCCAACCGCCGCGCGGTGGCGGTCGTCCTGCTCATCCCGCTGGTGGTGACGCTCGCCCTCTGGTCCTTCGCCTGGCCCGCCGCCCGGATCGCACCCCGCGACCTCCCGGTGGGCGTCGCGGGTGCGGCGCCCGCGGCCGGTCAGCTCCAGCAGCGGTTCGAGCAGCGCGAGGGCGCCTTCGAGGTGCACCGCTTCGCCGACGAGGCGGCGGCGCGGGAGGCGATCGAGGACCGGGTCGTATACGGAGCCGTGGTCGCCGGACCGGAGGGCCCGCACGTGCTCACCGCGACGGCCGCGAGCCCCGTGGTCGCCCAGCTGCTGCGTGAGGCGGTGACGGCGGGGGCACCGGAGGGCACCCGGGTCCGGGTCACCGATGTGGTCGCCGCGCCCTCCGGGGACCCGCGCGGCAGCGCACTCGGCGCGAGCGTGCTGCCGCTGGCCCTGGCGGGGATGGGGGCCGGGGCGGCGATCACCCTGCTGGGGCTGCGCGGGGCGCGGGCGGCGCTGACGCTGACCGGAGCGGCCGCCATGGTGGGCCTCGCCGCCACGGCCGTCGCGCACAGCTGGCTCGGCGTGATCACCGGCGACTGGTGGACCGAGGCGGGCGCGATCGCCCTGACCGTCCTGGCCATCGGGGCGGCGGTGGCGGGGCTCGGCGCCCTGCTGGGCACACGAGGTCTCGGGGTCGGCGGGCTGCTGATGATCCTGCTGGGCAACTCCTTCTCCGGGGTCACCAGCGCTCCCCAGCTGCTCCCCGAACCGGTCGGCGCGATCGGCCAGTCGCTGCCGCCGGGCGCGGGCGGGTCACTGCTGCGCTCGGTCGCGTTCTTCGACGGCGGCGCGGCGGGCGGCCCCGCCCTCACGCTCGTGCTCTGGTCGGCGCTCGGCCTGGCGGCGGTGCTCGTCGCGGGGCGGCGGCGTACGACCGCCGCACCCGTCGGCGGTCAGGCGCCCGATTCGGCCTGACCGGGGTGGTGGGCGGCGATCCCGAACCGCTGCCGTTCGCCGGGGGCCGAGGCGGCGGAGCCGATCGAGGAGACCGAGCTGATCACCTGCCTCTCGGCCACCGCCTCCTCCTCGTCAAGCCTTTCGAGCCGTTCCAGGTCGGCGGCGGAGACCAGCGCGGTGAGCGGCTTGCCGTGCCGCGTCACGACGACCCGCTCACCGCCGTAGACGACGCGGTTGATCAGGTCGGCGAGCTCCGCCCGTGCTTGCGTCACCGGAATCTCGTAAGCCATGGCCCCAAGCTTAAGGCGCGCACGCGACCGTTGCGGAGCCTTGCGGCATCCGCGCAGCCGGCTGCCGGGAGCCCTTCGGATCGGGCGGTGACCACCACTCCCCCGCCCTTCGGTCACAACTCCGTCACCAACGGAACATCTGGCTCCTGCGGGTGCACCCGGCTCACTAGCGTCGCTCCTCCACGAACTTCCTTGGGGGACCGATGAATTGGAACGACCCGCAGCACCCGTCACGCCAAGCGGACTGGGGGCCTGGTGTCACCGTGCCGCCGCAGAGCCCTTCCACCGGGCCGCGTTGGGCCCGTAAGCGCGTCGTACTCCCGGCCGCCGGTGTGCTGTTCCTGCTCGGCATCGGGATCGGTGCCACCGGTGAGCAGCCGGAGACCGTGCGGACGGCCGCGGTGAAGAAGGCGGAGCCGGGGCCGACGGTGACCGTCACCGTGACGGAGACCGCGAAGGTCACGGTGACGGCCGACCCGGAGCCCGCCCCGACGGTCACGAAGATCAAGAAGGTGCGGGTGACCGTCACCGCCCCGCCGCCGGAGCCTGCCGCCGAGGCGCCCGCCCCGGTCCAGGACGATGACGACGACGCGGGCGGGGCGTACACGTACTACAGGAACTGCACCGCCGTCCGCGCCGCGGGCGCCGCCCCCATCAGGAGGGGCGAGCCCGGGTACGCCTCCCACCTCGACCGCGACGGTGACGGAGTCGGCTGCGAATAGACGCCCACCGCCCCTCCTGGATGCCGCGAACGCGAAAGCCACGCCCCTCTTCTGTACGTCCTGTACATTTTTGACGGGGCGTGAGCGCGGACCGGCCTGCGCCGCCCCCGCGTTCCGTCGCGCACCCAGGAGAGGGGCTCCGCCATGATCCGACCCGCCGCCCGCCACGTCCTGCCCGAGTTCACCGAACGCACCCCGTCCGGGACCCGGACCCAGGACCCGTACTCCAAGCTCCTGTCCGAGCGGATCGTCTTCCTCGGGACTCCGGTCGACGACACCGCGGCGAGCGATCTGATCGCGCAGTTCATGCACTTGGAGCACGCCGATCCGGGCCGGCCGCTCTCGCTCTACATCAACTGCCCCGGCGGCTCGTTCGGGGCCATGGCGGCGGTCCACGACACGATGCGGTTCCTGACGTGCGACGTGGAGACCTTCTGTCTGGGGCAGGCCGGCTCCTACGCGGCCGCCCTCCTGGCGGCCGGAACGCCGGGACGGCGACATGTCCTGCCCGGCGCGCGGGTAGTCATTCGGCAACCCGCACTGGCGGAGCCGGTGCGGGGCCGGCCGTCCGACCTGGAGATCCACGCGCGCGAACTGGTGCGCACCCGCGAGCTGTTCACGGCGATGCTGGTCCGCCACACGGGCCGGACCGCCGAGCGGGTCACCGCCGACATCGAACGCTCCACCATCCTCGACGCGCAGGCCGCCCTCGCCTACGGGCTGGTGGACCACGTCGTGGAGAACCGCACGCTCCCCCAGCCGCCGCACGACGCGAGGTGAACCGCCCATGGAGCCACCGGAGTTCCCGCCCCTGCCCGCACTGACCCGCGCCGAGGGCGAGTTCATCGACCGCTATCTGGCGGTCCTGGACCAGGTGGGCCGGATCAACCCGGCACACGGCGGCGACACCTACAGCGCGCTGCGGGCGGCGCAGGCCCTGGCCTCCGGGGCGGCGGCCCTGCGCGACGCGCTGGCCCTGATGCATGAGCGCGGCGAGCGGCAGATCCACGCGGCGACGCTCGTACGGGCCCTGCGGGTGCTGGACGGCGAGCGGCGGGCGGGCAGGGTCGCCGTGCCGCCGACCCCGAACTGAGCCGCGCCGCGCGCCGGGAGCGCATTACGGGAGCGGGGCGGTCGCCCCGCCGTGCGACACGCCCGGTCCAGCGATCAATTTCCCTCGCTCGTTCGGCGTAGGGGATCACCCGCGCGAGCGACGGCCCAACTTGCGTCCGACGCGCGGGCTGTACTCGAAATGCCCCCTTTCGTCGCTGGTACGAGGGTGTGCGCCGGGCTCGTCGGCGGGCGCGAATCCGCCCCGTCCACCCGAACGGTTCAGTGGTGAGGAGACTCACAAATCACTGTTTCGACTCGGAAATCCGGCACTTCGTGAGTCAAGATCCCTGGGACGACAAGCCCCCGCCGCCGCGGCGGGGCGGTCCGGGTGGACGCCGAGTCCTGCCGCTTCCCGGATGACTGGTCGACAGGAGTGGATCGGCAGGAGTGGAGGACCCAAGCACAACGGGCCGACCGGGAGACCGGGAAGCCCTCGGGGTGAAGCCGCGTGAAGCGGCCGGGCAACTTCGCCAGCCCGAACCCGACAGGTCATCCTTCACAGGCGGCTGACGAAGGGTTGCGCATGTCTGCGCAGGTTCATGTCCCGTCTCTGTTCGCCCGGGTCGGTACGGCTTCCGTACTCACCCTGGCCGTGACGTCCTCGATGCTCGCACCAGGTCTGGTCAACGATGCCGAGGCCGCCACCCATTCGACGAAGGCGCTCAAGATCGCCGCGTCGAAGAAGGGCGCTCCTTACAAGTACGGGGCCACGGGTCCCAGCCGGTTCGACTGCTCGGGGCTGACTCTCTACTCGTTCAAGAAGGCCGGGAAGAAACTCCCCCGCACGGCACAGCAGCAGTACAACAAGACCAGCCGTATCGCCGCATCGAAGCGGAAACCCGGCGACCTGGTCTTCTTCCATTCCGGGCGCAGCGTCTACCACGTGGGCATCTACGCCGGGGGAGGCAAGATCTGGCACTCCCCCAAATCCGGGGACGTGGTCCGCAAGGCGAAAATCTGGTCCAAGAGCGTCTGGTACGGACGGGTCCGCTGACCCACCGACCGGACGCTCTTCCCTTGCGGGCGGTACGGGCACATCTGCCGGCGCCGCCCGCGAGGGCCCCGGCGCCCCTCAGCGCAGAAGGGGCCCGGTCACCAGCGCCAGGCCCAGACCGGTGAGCGCCACACCGCTGCCGCCCTCGATCGCCCGGGCGGTACGCGGCCGGCGCAGCCACCGGCCCAGCCGGTCCACGAGCAGGGCCACGGCCGGGAACCAGACGAGGGCCAGAGCCACCACGAGGGCGGCCAGCAGGAGCGTCCTGGGCAGCGGCGGCTGCCCGTCGGGGACGAACTGCGGCAGCAGGCTGAGGAAGAGGACCGGCGCCTTCGGGTTGAGCGCGTTGGTCAGGAACCCCTGACGCAGCGCGCGCCCGAACCCCTCGGGCCCCTCCGGCGGTACCCGGTCCGGCGTACGGCCCTTCTCGGAGGCCCGGCGCCGGAGCGCGTACAGCCCGCTGATCCCGAGGTACAGCACGTACGCGCCGCCGAGCAGCTGGACCGTGCGGAAGAGGACGGGCATCGTCACCAGCACAGCGGCGAGCCCCGCCACGGCGAGCGCGGTGTGCACGAGCAGCCCCCCGGCGACGCCGAGCGCGCTGGCCAGGCCCGCGGTGCGGGAGGCGAGGGCGTTGCGTACGACGACGGTGAAGTCGGCGCCGGGCAGCGCCACCATTCCGGCGGCGACCCCGGTGAAGGCGATCAGTTGTGCGTCCATGGGGTCCAGCCTGGACCTGCGGAGCCTTTAGCGTGTACTAGCAATCTTCTGGGGCCGGCTAAAGGAACGCTTCATGTACGACCCGACGCGGCTCGCCGCACTGGTGGCGGTCGCCGAGACCGGATCGATCACACGGGCCGCCGCCCACCTGGGCTACACCGCGCCCGCGCTCTCCCAGCAGCTGGCCAAGCTGGAGCGCGAGGCCGGGGCGACGCTGCTGGTGCGCCACCATCGCGGGGCGCGGCTGACGGCCGCCGGTGAGCTGCTGGCGGGCCGGGCGAGGCGGGTCCTGGACGAGCTGGACCAGGCGCGGCACGAGCTGGCGCAGCTGGCCGGGCTGTCGGGCGGCAGGCTGCGGGTGGGGACGTTCACGACGGCCGGGGTCCATCTGCTGCCGCCGGTCCTGAGCGCGTTCCGGCGGGCCCACCCGGAGGTCGATCTGGCCGTCACCGAGTACGAGCCGCCGGGCGGGATCGCGGCGGTGACCGAGGGCGAGGTGGACCTGGCGCTGACCCACACCTACGAACCGGCGGTGGCGGACCCGCCGCCCCCGGGCGTCACCGTGGAGCCCCTGCTGGTCGAGGAGCTGTTGCTGGCGACCGCCGTCGGGCACCGGCTCTCCGAAGGCACCGGACGGCTGCCGGTCGCGGAGCTGGCGGGCCGGCCGCTGATCAGCTCCGCGCCGGCGCATCCGCCCCGGCGCGGGGTGGAGAGCGCGCTGGCGGCGGCGGGCGCCGCACCGGCGGTGGTCTGCGAGTCGCCGGGCTACGCACTGGTGTGCGCGCTGGTCAGCGCCGGGCTCGGCGTGGCCGTGGTGCCGGAGATGGTCGCGTCGCTGTCGCCCACGCCGCTGGCCGTCCGGCGGCTTGAGCCCGCGGACTTCCGCCGGACGATCTCCGTGGTGCACCGCGGCGACCGGGCGACCGCCGCGGCGGCGACGCTCCTCGCACTGCTGCGGAGCGGGTACGGCCGGGCGGCGGCCCGCTGAACCGTGGCGGCCCCCTGCACCACGGCAGCCCTCTGCACCGTGTCAGCCCCTTGAACGGTGGCGGCCTTCGCGAACCCTGTCGTCAGCCCTGGACCGCCACCGCCCAGGGCAGCGCGATCCAGACCGTCTTGCCGCCCTCGGCCGTCGGGACGACCGTGAGCCGCCCGCCGTACTCCTTGGCCAGCGCCCGGATGATCACCATGCCGCGCCCGTTGTCCTGCCGTACGGCGGCGGGCAGCCGCTGAGGCCACCGGGGGTGACTGTCCGTCACGCCCAGACGCAGTTCCTCGTCGCGTTCCAGGCGCAGATCCACGGTGAAGGTGGGCGACTGGCCGAAGGTGTGCTGGACGGCGTTGGTGGTGAGTTCGGAGATGATCAACCGGATGGTGTCGGCGAGATCCGTGTCCTCGGAGAGGCCCCATTCGGCCAACGTCCTGGCCACATATCTGCGGGCCGAGGAAACCGAGGCCGGATCGCTCGGCAGGGTGACGGTTGCTTCCTGATGGTCTGCCATGGCGACGCCGTCCCTTTCGCGCCCCGGCCGACCGGCAGTCGGCCAGGATTGTGCTTCGCGCCAGACTGCCACTGTTGAAGCTCGCTGTAACGATGTTCGACCAAGATATGCATATATCTGTCGCTCGAAGCGGTGAATTCGGGCCCGCACAACCGGGGCGGAGGGCACACTGACCCCCTTGCGGGCCCGAACCTTGCGGTGCGTGTCGGACCCGTCCCGTTCCGTTCCGCACAGCGCGAGGAGACCTGGATGCTGCACGGCCCCGTCGTCCGACGGCGGAAGCTCGGCGAGGAGTTACGGAGTCTGCGGCACGCCTCCGGACTGACCAGCCGGGACACGGCGCGGCTGCTCGGCTGGCACCAGTCGAAGGTGAGCCGTATCGAGACCGGCGCCAGCGGGGTCAGCCCCCAGGACGTGACGCGCCTCCTCGACGTCTACGCGGTGCGCGACACCCAGCTGCGCGCCCTGCTCGAAGTGCTCGCCGGGTCGGCGGGCGGCGGCGGCTCGGGGTGGTGGCACGCCTACCGGGGCCTGATCCCGCCCCAGTACCGCGACTTCATCAGCCTGGAGTCGCAGGCGAGTACGGTGCGGACCCTGGAGACCTCGGTGGTGCCGGGGCTGCTCCAGACCGCCGGTTACGCGCGGGCGGTGACCCGGGCCTCGCTGGACGGCTTGCCGCCGGACGACCTCGACTCCCTGGTCGAGGTGCGGCTGACCCGTCAGAGGGTGCTGCGCGCGAAGCCGCCGCTGCGGTTCACCGCCGTCCTGGACGAGGCGGTGCTGCACCGGGAGGTGGGCGGCCCCGAGGTGATGCGGGATCAGCTGCACCATCTGACCCAGGTGGCTCAACTCCCGCACGTGGAGCTTCAGTTGCTGCCGTTCTCCGTCGGCGGGTATGTCGGACTCACCTCGCCTTTCGTTATCTTCTCCTTTCCGAACATTTCTGATCTGGATGTGGTCGTTCTTGACCACTTGACGAGTAGCCTCTATCTGGAGCGGAAAGAAGACCTCGACGCGTACAGCTCGGCCTTCCGCACCTTGCAGACACACGCACTGACCCCGGATCGATCGCTGGAACTCGTCGCCGCGATCCGCCGCGGCCTCCGCTAGACCGGCAACCCGACAGGACGTCCGACTCTGCCCGAGGGGGGCACCATGTCCGACCGTCTCGCACCGCACCCGTCGTCACCCACCCCCGAACCACTGCTGTGGCGCCGCAGCAGCCGCTCCACCGGAATGAACAACTGCGTGGAGACCGCACGGCTGTACGGCCCCGGGCCCGGCGGCGCGCTCCTCGCCGTACGCGACTCCAAGGACGTGGACCGGCCGCCGCTCCGGTTCTCCGCGACGGCCTGGACCACCTTCGTGGCCGGGCTGGACCGGCAGCACATCAGCTGAGCGGAGCCAGGGCCTCCCGGGGAGCGGTCGCGACGATCGTGGCCACCGCGCCGGTGATCTGCTCCTCGGTGAGGTCCGCCCGTGCGGTCAGCCGCAGCCGGGAGATGCCGTCCGGCACCGACGGCGGCCGGAAGCACCCGACCGCCACTCCGGCCGACCGGCAGTCGGCCGCCCACGTCACCGCCGCGTCGGCGGAGGGTGCCCGGACGGAGACGACCGCCGCGTCGGGCCGGACCGCCGTCAGCCCGGCGGCGGTGAGCCGCCCGTACAGCGTGGTGGCGACCTCCCGGGCCCTGGCCGCCCGTTCCGGCTCCCGGCGCAGCAGCCGGAGGGCGCCCAGCGCGCCGCCCGCCGCCGCCGGGGCGAGGCCGGTGTCGAAGATGAACGTACGGGCGGTGTTGACCAGGTGGTCGATGACCCGGGCCGGTCCGAGGACCGCACCGCCCTGGCTGCCCAGCGACTTGGAGAGCGTGAGCGTGGCGACGGTCCCCGCACCGCCCGCAAGTCCGGCGGCGGCGAGGGCGCCGCGTCCGCCGTCGCCGAGGACGCCGAGGCCGTGCGCGTCGTCCACTACCAGGGCGGTGTTCGCGGTGCGGCACACCTCGGCCAGCGCGGCGAGCGGGGCCGCGTCCCCGTCGACGGAGAAGACCGAGTCGGTGACGGCGAGCGCCCGCCCGTCGTGTCCCTGGAACGCCTTGGCCACGGCGTCCGGATCGGCGTGCGGGACGACGGCGGTCTCCGCGCGGGATAGCCGGCAGCCGTCCACGATGGAGGCGTGGTTCCCGGCGTCAGAGACGATGAGCGAACCGCGCCCGGACAGTGCCGTGAGGGCCGCCAGGTTGGCCGCGTAGCCGGAGGAGAGGACGAGCGCCGCCTCGAAGCCGCAGAAGTCGGCGAGTTCCCGTTCGAGTTCGGCGTGCAGCTCGGTGGTGCCGGTGACCAGCCGGGACCCCGTCGCGCCCGCACCCCAGCGGTGGGCGGCGGCAGCGGCGGCGTCGGTGACCTTCGGGTGCCGGGTGAGGCCCAGGTAGTCGTTGCTCGCGAGGTCCAGGAGCCCGGCTTCCGCGCTCCTCGGGCGCAGGGCCCGGACGAGCCCGGCCTCGGCCCGGCGGCGGGCCTCGTCGTCGATCCAGTCGAACGGGGCGAAGGGCGGGGCGAAGGACATAGGGCGGTCCCTTTTGTAGGCAGCTCACAGACCCTAGCGGGGTGCGCAGCAGGTCAGGGTGTGGCAATACACACACCCTCGCCCACGTCTCCTGTCCGGTTCCTCCTTGGCTGGAGACGGTGCCGTAAGCCAGGATCATCTTTCATGGACCTGCTGAACACGCTGGTGGACAAGGGGCTGCGGCGCGAACTGCCGACCCGCGAAGAAGCGCTCGCCGTGCTGGCGACCTCCGACGACGACCTGCTGGACGTGGTGGCCGCCGCGGGCAAGGTACGCCGCCAGTGGTTCGGGCGGCGCGTCAAACTCAACTACCTGGTCAACCTGAAGTCGGGGCTCTGCCCCGAGGACTGCTCGTACTGCTCGCAGCGGCTGGGTTCCAAGGCCGGGATCCTCAAGTACACCTGGCTGAAGCCGGACGAGGCGTCCAAGGCGGCGGCCGCCGGGGTCGCGGGCGGGGCCAAGCGGGTCTGTCTGGTGGCGAGCGGGCGCGGGCCGACGGACCGGGACGTGGACCGGGTCACCAAGACCATCGAGGCGATCAAGGAGCAGAACGAGGGCGTCGAGGTCTGCGCCTGCCTCGGTCTGCTCTCCGACGGACAGGCCGACCGGCTGCGTTCGGCGGGCGCCGACGCGTACAACCACAACCTCAACACGTCCGAGGAGACGTACGGGGCGATCACCACCACCCACACGTACGCGGACCGGGTGGAGACCGTGCAGCAGGCCCAGGCCGCGGGCCTTTCGGCGTGTTCCGGGCTGATCGCCGGGATGGGCGAGAGCGACAAGGACCTGGTCGACGTCGTCTTCGCGCTGCGGGACCTGGACCCGGACTCGGTGCCGGTGAACTTCCTCATCCCGTTCGAGGGCACGCCGCTGGCCAAGGAGTGGAACCTCACCCCGCAGCGCTGCCTGCGCATCCTCGCCATGGTCCGCTTCGTCTGCCCGGACGTCGAGGTCCGGCTCGCGGGCGGCCGCGAGGTGCATCTGCGGTCGATGCAGCCGATGGCGCTGCACCTGGTGAACTCGATCTTCCTCGGTGACTACCTGACCAGCGAGGGCCAGGCGGGCCAGGCCGACCTGGACATGATCGCGGACGCCGGCTTCGAGGTGGAGGGCCAGGGCACGACCACGCTGCCGCGCCACCGGGCCGACGCGCTCGCCGGGGGCGGTTGCGGTTCGCAGGCCACGCCGGAGGCGGCGGGCTGCGGTTCGCACGGCGGCGGTGGCGGCTGTGGTTCGCACGAGGCATCCGGCGGCGGCTGCGGGCCGTGCGGTGGCCATGGCGAGCCGGAGACCGTCGCGGGCGCCGGGGAGAGCGTCCCGGCCGGTGCGGCGCGTACGGATCTGGTGGCGGTCCGGCGACGCGGTGCGGGGACGGATCTCGCGCCCAATGCCTGAGCCGTACGACCCCGAACCCGGCGGGCCTGCCGAGCCGAAGCCGTACTCCCCCGACGAACTGCGGGCGCTGGACCGCGCGCACGTCTGGCACCCCTACGGTCCGATGCCCGGCCGGCAGGAGCCGCTGATCGTGGAGTCGGCCTCCGGTGTACGGCTCCGGCTCGCCGAACCCGTCGAGGGGCAGCGGGAGTTGGTGGACGGCATGTCGTCCTGGTGGTCGGCGGTGCACGGCTACAACCACCCGGTCCTCAACGAGGCCGCGCGCGGCCAGCTGGACCGGATGAGCCATGTGATGTTCGGCGGGCTCACCCATGAGCCCGCCGTCCGGCTGGCCACCCGGCTGGTGGAGATCACCCCCGAGCCGCTCCAGCACGTCTTCCTGGCCGACTCGGGGTCCGTGTCGGTCGAGGTCGCGGTCAAGATGTGCCTGCAGTTCTGGCGTTCGGCCGGGCGCCCGGAGAAGCGCAGGCTGCTGACCTGGCGCGGCGGCTACCACGGCGACACCTGGCAGCCGATGTCGGTGTGCGACCCGGAGGGCGGGATGCACGAGCTGTGGTCGGGGGCGCTGCCCCGGCAGGTCTTCGCCGACGCCCCGCCGGACGGTTTCGACGCGCAGCCCGACCCGGACTACGTACGCCGTCTGCGGGAGCTGATCGCCCGTCATGCCGACGAGGTGGCGGCCGTGATCGTGGAGCCCGTGGTGCAGGGAGCGGGTGGGATGCGGTTCCACTCCCCCGCCTATCTGCGGGTGCTGCGCGAGGCGTGCGACGCGTCGGACGTCCTGCTGGTGTTCGACGAGATCGCGACCGGTTTCGGGCGGACGGGGAAGCTTTTCGCCGCCGGGCACGCCGGCCTCTCGCCGGACGTGATGTGTGTCGGCAAGGCGCTGACCGGCGGTTATCTCACGATGGCGGCGACGCTGTGCACCTCGCGGGTGGCAGAGGGGATCTCGCGCGGCGAGGTGCCGGTGCTGGCGCACGGCCCGACGTTCATGGGCAACCCGCTGGCCGCCTCGATCGCCTCGGCCTCGGTGGACCTGCTTCTCGGGCAGGACTGGGAGGGCGAGGTGGCGCGGATCGGCGCGGGACTGCGCTCCGGTCTGGCGTCCGCGTCGGATCTGCCCGGAGTCGTGGACGTACGCGTCCTGGGGGCGATCGGCGTCGTCCAACTCGACCACGAGGTGGACATGGCGGCGGCGACCCGGGCGGCCGTGCGCGAGGGCGTGTGGCTGCGGCCGTTCCGCGATCTGGTGTACACGATGCCGCCGTACGTCACCGGGGACGACGACGTACAACGGATCTGCCGGGCCGTGTGTGCCGCGGCTCGGGAGGGCTGACATGACGATTCTCGTGGTGACCGGTACGGGCACGGAGATCGGCAAGACGGTGGTGACCGCCGCCGTGGCGGCCGCTGCGCGGGGGCGCCGGGTCGCGGTGCTCAAGCCCGCGCAGACCGGGCTCGCGCCCGGGGAGCCGGGCGACGCGGCCGAGGTGGCCCGGCTGGCGGGCGACCATGTGACCTCGGTCGAACTGGCCCGGTTCCCCGAGCCGTTGGCCCCGGCCACGGCGGCCCGGCGGGCGGGGCTCGCCCCGGTGCGGCCGCACGAGGTGGCCGAGGCCGCCGAGAAGCTGGCCACCGACCACGATCTGGTTCTGGTCGAGGGGGCGGGCGGGCTGCTCGTCCGGTTCGACGACGAGGGCGCCACCCTCGCGGACGCGGCGCGGCTGCTGTCCGCCCCGGTGCTGGTGGTGGCGCCCGCGGGCCTGGGCACGCTCAACTCCACCGCCTTGACCGCCGAGGCGCTGCGGGCCCGTGGGCTGGAGTGCCTGGGCGTGGTGGTGGGCAGCATGCCGGACCGCCCGGACCTGGCCTCCCGGTGCAACATCGAGGACCTGCCGGTGGCGGCGGGCGCCCCGCTGCTGGGGGCCGTACCGGCCGGGGCGGGGGCCTTGTCGGGCGCCGACTTCGCGGCGGGGGCGGCCGGTTGGCTGGCGCCGGAGCTCGGGGGGACGTGGACCGTACCGTCGCTGTGACGTGGGGGCCGGCGTGTGACGTACGGGCGGCACGGGTCGCGTAGGGCCCGCCCCTCCCCCGTACGGACATGCCTGTACCGGGTCCGTACGGGGGAGAATCGTTGAGGAGCCGTACGTCCTCTCCCTCCCGGAGGTCCGTCATGCAGCTGCGCAGCAGGAAGCTCCCACGGGACGCCGTGCACCACCCGGTCTTCGCCCGCTTCTACGCCCGGCTGAGTGTGACGGCCGACCTCAAGGGCGGCGTCGCCGCGTACCGCGAGGAGCTGCTGGCGGGGCTCTCCGGGCGGGTCATCGAGATCGGCGCGGGCAACGGGCTGAACTTCGCCCACTATCCGGGGGCCGTCTCGGAGGTCGTGGCGCTGGAGCCGGAGCGCTCGCTGCGGCAGCTCGCCGTCCGCGCCGGGCTGCGCGCCGAGGTGCCGGTGGATGTGGTGCCGGGGGCGGCGGAGGCGTTGCCGGTCAAGAGCGAGGCCTTCGACGCGGCGGTGGCCTCCCTGGTCCTGTGCACCGTACGGGATCTGCCGAAGGCGCTCGCCGAGATCCGGCGGGTGCTGCGCCCGGGCGGTGAACTGCGGTTCTTCGAACACGGACTGGCGCCGGGCAGAGCCCTGGCGGCCGCCCAGCGCACGGCGGACCGGACGGTGTGGCCGCTTCTCTTCGGCGGCTGTCACACGGCCCGGGACCCGCTGGCCGCGATCGAGGCGGCGGGCTTCGAGATGGGGACGTACCGCAGGCTGCGGATCCCGGAGAAGGGCGTGCCGTTTCCCACGTCACCGTGCGTCCTGGGCGTGGCCCGCAAGCCGTTCACCCCGGACTGAGAGCCTCGCGCCTCACACGCTCCACTGGCGCAGCTCGTCGGCGATGGCGCGTACGTCCGCCTTGCCCTGCTTGACCAGGAGGGCCAGATCGCGCACCTGCTCGGGCGAGGTGATGACCTTCAGCCCGGAGGCGACCAGATAGCCGTACGCGACGGCCGAGGCGAACATCGCGTTCGAGCGTTCCAGGGCGGGCACATGGAGCAGCAGCTGCAACAGGGCGGCCGCCCGGGTGTGCGGGTCGCTGTAGACGGCGCTGCCGAAGATCTCCGCCTCGTGGCGGGCGACCGCGGCGACGAGTGCGCCCCAGTCGACGACCTGGGGGTCGCCGGGGGTCTTGTGCTCGGCGACCATGAGCAGCCAGGAGAGGTCGATCCGCAGGTTCAACGGGTGCCTTCGCGCTCCGGGCCGAACTCCTCGGCGAAGACCGACTCGTACTGCTTCATGAAGTCGGCGGCGGCCTCGACGAAGGTGTGGCCCACCTCGCCGGCGTCCTGTTTGACGAGCTCCTCTATGTAGCGGTTCACGCTCATCCCCCTCTGGAGCGCGCGCTGCCGCGCGGCCTCGGCGGTGGCCTCGTCCACTCGAACGTTCAGCTGAGTCTTGGGCACCCTTCCAAGCTAGCGCGGGCGCGCTAGCACCGGCAAGGGGAGGCCGGGGAAAGCGATCGACTTCCGAGGCCGGCAGGTGGTGGGATGGCCGCCATGGACGATCTTTCGATACGGTCCGCGACCGCGGCCGATCTGGACCGGGTGCTCGCGTTCTGGAAGGCGTCGGCGGAGGGCACCAGCATCAGCGACGACGGCGACGGGGTCGCACGCCTGGTGGAACGGGACCCGGACGCCCTGATCCTCGCGGAGCGGGACGGGACGCTGGTGGGCACGGTGATCGCGGGCTTCGACGGCTGGCGCTGCCATCTCTACCGGCTCGCGGTCCATCCGGAGCAGCGCCGCAGGGGTGTGGGCGGTGCGCTGCTCGCGGCGGCGGAGGAACGGTTCGCGGCCCTCGGCGGGCGGCGCTCCGACGCCATGGTGCTGGACCGCAACGACCTGGCGCACCACGCCTGGCGGGCGGCGGGGTACGAGCCCGAGCCGCAGTGGAGCCGCTGGGTGAAGCACCTCGCCGTGTGATGCGGTACGGATGGGATGGTTGGGCAGACGCTCTACGATGAGTGCCTTTCCGTCCCACCTGTATCTGCCGAAAGGTGTGAGCGTCCGCCCATGGGCGAGCCTCCCAGTAGCCGACATCGCGCGATCCTCCCGACCCTGCCCGATCATGGGACGGAGGTGAACCGATGATCGAAGTGCTTCTGCTGTTCGTGGCCCTGCTGCTCTGTGTCGCGTGCGGTGCCTTCGTCGCGGCGGAGTTCTCGCTGACCACGGTGGAGCGCGGGGAGCTGGAACGGGCCGTCGAGCGGGGTGACCGGGGTGCGGCGAGCGCCCTGAAGGCCGTACGGAGCCTGACCTTCCAGCTCTCGGGCGCGCAGCTCGGGATCACCGTCACCAATCTGGTGATCGGCATGCTCTCCGAGCCGTCGATCGCCAAGCTCATCCGCAGCCCGGTGGAGGCCGCGGGCCTGCCGCCTGCCGCGGCGTCGACGCTGGCCCTCGTCATCGGTACGGCGCTGTCCACGGTGGTCCTGATGGTGGTCGGCGAGCTGGTCCCGAAGAACTGGGCGATCTCCTCGCCGCTGTCGGTGGCCAAGGCGGTCGCCACCCCGCAGCGGGTGTTCACCGCCGTGTTCCGGCCCTTCATCAGCCACCTCAACAACACGGCGAACCGGATCGTGCGCCGCTTCGGCCTGGAGCCGACCGAGGAGCTGGCCTCCGCCCGCAGCCCGCAGGAGCTGGTCGCGCTGGCGCGGCACTCCGCGAAGGAGGGGGCGCTGGAGGCCGACACCGCCGAACTCTTCGTACGGACCCTGAATCTGGCGGAGCTGACCGCGGAGAACGTGATGACCCCTCGGGTCCAGGTGACCGCGCTGGAGGTACGGGCGACGGCCGAGGACGTGGCCAACGCGACCCGCGCCACCGGGCTCTCGCGCTTCCCCGTCTACCGGGGCAGCCTGGACACCGTGGTCGGCGTGGCCCACATCAAGGACGTGCTGGCGGTCCCGGCCGACGAGCGGCCCCGCAAGCGGGTCTCGGAGATGCTGCGTGAACCCCTGCTCGTACCGGAGACGCTCACCGTGGACCGGCTGCTGGACCAGCTGTCGGGGAAGCTCGCCATGGCGGTGGTGATCGACGAGTACGGCGGTACGGCGGGGGTCGTGACGTTGGAGGACATCGTGGAGGAGGTCGTCGGCGAGGCCCGCGACGAGCACGACCCGCACGAGACGCCCGACCTGGCGGCCGCCGGTGAGGACGCCGACGGCCGCACCCTGTGGTCGGCCGACGGCGCGGCCCGCACCGACCAGCTGAGCCGGATCGGGCTGCGGGTGCCCGACGGGCCCTACGAGACGCTGGCCGGGCTGATCGCCGCCGAGCTCGGGCGGATCCCGACGGTGGGCGACACGGTGGAGCTGGCGGGGTGGCGGATCGACGTGGTGGACGCCACGGGCCGCCGGGCCGCGCGGGCGCTGCTGCACGCGCCGCCGCCCGGTGCCGAGGAGCAGCGGGCGGAGGAGGGCCGGTGATCGTCCTTCAGCTCTTCATCGGTCTGCTGACCCTGGTGGTCAACGCCTTCTTCGTGGGCGCCGAGTTCGCCCTGATCTCCGTACGCCGCAGCCAGATCGAACCGCGGGCCGAGGCCGGTGACCGGCGGGCCCGCAGTGTCATCTGGGGGCTGGAGCACGTCTCGGCGCTGCTGGCCGCCGCCCAGCTCGGCATCACGCTCTGCACCCTGGTGCTGGGCATCGTGGCCGAGCCCGCCATCGCCCATCTGCTGGAGCCGGTCTTCGACGCGGTGGGCATGCCGCACGGGCTGGTGCACCCGCTCTCCTTCGCGATCGCGCTGAGCGTGGCGACGTATCTGCACATGCTGCTGGGCGAGATGGTGCCGAAGAACATCGCGTTGGCCGAACCGGCGCGCAGCGCGCTGCTCCTGGGTCCGCCGCTGGTCGCGGTGGCCCGGGCGCTGCGTCCGGTGATCTTCGCGATCAACGCCTTCGCCAACGCCCTGCTCAAGCTCCTGCGGGTGGAGACGAAGGACGAGGTCTCCGCGACGTTCTCGGACGACGAACTGGCCCGGCTGGTGAAGGACGCAGGCGACGCGGGGCTGGTCGACGACCGCTCGGCGGAGCGGCTGCGGCACGCCCTGGAGCTGGGGCGGCGTCCGGTACGGGATGTGGTCATGCCGGTGGACCGGGTGCTGTACACCCGGGTCGGCACCACGCCCGAGGAGCTGGAGCGGCTCTCGCACGTGTCCGGGTTCTCCCGTTTCCCGGTGATGGACAGCGAGGGCCGCATCCTGGGCTACCTCCATGTGAAGGACGCGCTGGACGCCACGCCCCGGGACGCGCCCTTCCCGGTCGCCGCCCTGCGGCCGATCGCCCGGGTCCGGGCGGCGACCCCGCTGGACGACGTGCTGACCGCGCTGCGGCGTAGCCGGACCCATCTCGCGGCGGTCCTGGACGAGGGGGACCGGCTGGTCGGCATGGTCACGATGGAGGACGTCCTGCGCGAGCTGGTCGGCCGGGCGCAGTCCCGCTGAACGACCGCGTGACGGCTCCCGTGGCGGCTGTGTGACGACTCCCGTACCGGGTGTGCGATGGCTCCGTGGCGGCTGTGTGACGGCTTCCGTACCGGCTGCACGATGGCCTCCGTACCGGCCGGACGGTACGGGAGCCGTCCGCGATAGAATCGGCGGGCCATGGAATTGAATGCCTCCTACACCAGTCTCGTCGCGGTCGGCGACTCCTTCACCGAGGGCATGTCGGATCTGCTCCCCGACGGCACCTACCGGGGCTGGGCCGATGTCCTGGCCTCCCGCCTCGCGTCCCGGTCCCCAGGCTTCCGGTACGCGAACCTCGCCGTACGCGGGAAGCTCATCGGCCAGATCGTGGACGAGCAGGTGGGCGCGGCGGCCGCGATGCAGGCCGATGTGGTGACCCTCGTCGGAGGGCTGAACGACACGCTGCGCCCGAAGTGCGACATGGGCATGGTCAGGGGGCGGCTGGAGGAGGCCGTGGAGCGGCTGGCCCCGTCCTGCAAGCAGCTGGTGCTGATGCGCAGCCCCGGGCGCAACGGCCCGGTGTTCGACCGGTTCCGTCCCCGGATGGAGGCGCTGTTCGCCCTGATCGACGACCTGGCCGGCCGGCACGGGGCCGCGGTGGTCGACCTCTACTCCGCGCCCTCGCTCAGCGACCCGCGCATGTGGGACGCCGACCGGCTGCACCTCGCCGCCGAGGGGCACCGGCGGGTGGCGGAGGCGGTCTGGCAGACGCTGGGCCTCCCGCCCGAACTCGACTGGCAGGCGCCGGTCCCCGCCTCCCTGCCGCCGCGCTGGGCCAACCGGCGCGCCGACGACATCCGCTTCGCCCGCCGCCACCTGGGGCCCTGGATCGGCCGACGGCTCACCGGCCGCTCCTCCGGCGACGGCCGGTGGGGCGCCCAGTTCGACGTCGCGACCGCTTCTGGCTTCTGGATCACGCCTGCGGACGCCGAAGCTCCCGGGCCGGTGACGGGGTGGCGCCGGGCCTCGCCCGAGGAAGGCGCGTCCTGACGCGACTGCGTGACCGGTCTTCGTAGGCGGTCCTCGCAGCCGGTCTTCGTGGGCGGCCTTCGTAGCCGGTCATCGCAGCCGGTCTTCGTAGCAAGCCACAAAGAGGCCCGCGGCGCTGGCCTGCATAAACCGACAGTAGAATCCCTTTACGTGACTGCTGTGTCTGCGAAGCCTCGCATCCCCAATGTCCTGGCCGGCCGCTACGCCTCCACGGAGCTGGCCGTCCTCTGGTCCCCCGAGCAGAAGGTGAAGCTGGAGCGTCAGCTGTGGCTGGCGGTGCTGCGCGCTCAGAAGGACCTCGGGATCGAGGTGCCGGAGGCCGCGCTGGCCGACTACGAGCGCGTACTCGACCAGGTCGACCTGGCGTCGATCGCCGAGCGCGAGAAGGTCACCCGGCATGACGTGAAGGCCCGGATCGAGGAGTTCAACGCCCTCGCCGGCCATGAGCAGGTCCACAAGGGCATGACCTCCCGGGATCTGACGGAGAACGTCGAACAGCTACAGATCCGCCTCTCGCTGGAGCTGATGCGCGACCGCACCGTGGCCGTGCTGGCCCGGCTCGGCAAGCTGGCGGCGGAGTACCGCGAGCTCGTGATCGCCGGCCGCTCGCACAATGTCGCCGCGCAGGCGACGACGCTCGGCAAGCGCTTCGCCACCGCGGCCGACGAGCTGCTGGTGGCCTACGGCCGGCTGGAGGACCTCCTCTCCCGCTACCCGCTGCGCGGGATCAAGGGCCCGGTCGGCACCGCGCAGGACATGCTGGACCTGCTGGGCGGTGACGCGGACAAGCTCGCCGACCTGGAACAGCGCATCGCCGGACACCTCGGTTTCGCCCAGGCGTTCACCTCGGTCGGCCAGGTCTACCCCCGCTCCCTCGACTACGACGTGGTGACCGCCTTGGTGCAGCTCGCCGCGGCTCCCTCGTCGGTGGCGAAGACGATCCGGCTGATGGCCGGGCACGAGCTGGTGACCGAGGGCTTCAAGCCGGGCCAGGTCGGCTCGTCCGCGATGCCGCACAAGATGAACACGCGCTCCTGCGAGCGGGTCAACGGCCTGATGGTGATCCTGCGGGGCTACGCCTCGATGACGGGCGAGCTGGCGGGTGACCAGTGGAACGAGGGCGATGTGTCCTGTTCCGTGGTCCGCCGGGTGGCGCTGCCGGACGCGTTCTTCGCGTTCGACGGTCTGCTGGAGACCTTCCTGACGGTGCTGGACGAGTTCGGCGCGTTCCCCGCGGTCGTGGCGCGCGAGCTGGACCGCTACCTCCCCTTCCTGGCGACCACCAAGGTCCTCATGGGTGCCGTCCGGGCCGGGGTGGGCCGCGAGGTGGCCCACGAGGCGATCAAGGAGCACGCGGTCGCCTCCGCCCTGGCGATGCGGGAGCAGGGCGCCGAGCGCAACGAGCTGCTGGACAAGCTGGCCGCCGACGAGCGCATCCCGCTGGACCGTGCGGAGCTGGACGCGCTGATGGCGGACAAGCTCTCGTTCACGGGCGCGGCGGGCGACCAGGTGGCGGTGCTGGTCTCCCGGATCGAGGAGATCACCAAGCAGCACCCGCAGGCCGCGGCCTACGCCCCCGGTTCGATCCTCTGACCCGCACCGGCCGCACCGTATGACGCCCGAGGAGCTGAACGCCGCCCGTGACCGCATCGTCCCCGATGTGGCCGCGGGCGGTCTGCGCGTGCTGTTCTGCGGGATCAACCCGAGCCTGATGACCGCGGCGACGGGCCACCACTTCGCCCACCCCGGCAACCGTTTCTGGCCGGTCCTGCACCGCTCCGGCTTCACCCCCCGGCGGCTGCTGCCCTCGGAACAGTCCGAGCTGCTGACCCTCGGCCTCGGCATCACCAATGTGGTGGCGCGGGCGACGGCACGGGCGGACGAACTGAGCGCGGAGGAGTACCGGGAGGGCGGGGCGGCCCTCACCGAGCGGGTGGAACGGCTCGCTCCAGCGTGGCTCGCGGTCGTCGGCATCACCGCGTACCGCACGGCCTTCGGTGAGCCCCGGGCACGGATAGGGCGTCAGGAGCGCACGATCGGCGGTGCCCACGTCTGGGCCCTGCCCAACCCCAGCGGTCTCAACGCCCATTGGACGGTGGACACGATGGCCGAGGAGTACGGCCGCCTGCGTGAGGCCGTACGCGCGACGACGCCGGGCCTTCCCGGCTGACGCCCTGACCTTCCTTCGGGTTCCCGGCGTCCGGGTCAGGGCGGGTCCACGGTCGTCACCAGCACCGTCAGCTCACAGCCCGGCCCCTCTTCCTCCAGGATCAGCCCTATCGCGATCCAACGCTCCTCGACCTGCCACAGTCTGACGAACTCGCAGCCGGCCACCGGGTCCGCCCACGGGTCCGGTATCACCTCGCCCGCCATCATCCGCTCCTGCGCGCTCCACAGGCTCATCAGCTGTGGTTCGCCCCAGCGGGCGGAGAGGAGCGTGAGCAGCGCGTCGTGCTCGGCGAGGCACTGCGCCCGGTGCTCGGGGCCGACCGGCTCGTCGTCGCCCCAGGGTTCGTGGTCGGTGCGCAGGAATGCCGTGTGGTAGCCGGGTCCGCTGACTCCCGAGACCGACGGCACGCGCTCCTGGGGGAATTCCCGGGTGCGCATCCCGTCGATGAGGCGGAGATGGTGTGCGGTCGTCATACCGTCAGTAAACCGTCCGCCACCGACAGCCGTTGCCCTGCCCCCGGGGTCGGGCGGCGCGTGCGGTCCGGTGGCTCGTGGCCGACGCAGGTTGCGTCTCGATACCGGCTTGCGGTGCTGCTCGCAGGGCCTGCGAGCAGCGAGTACGATCCGGCAGACATGCGCACGAGCTGGGAGGACACACCGTGAGCCGGCTGACCGGGGGAGATCCGTCGCTGCTGCGGCGGATCAATTCAGCGGTGGTACTGCACGCCCTGCGAGGGGCCGGCTCGCCGACACTGACGGACCTGACCCGGATCACGGGTCTCTCCCGGCCGACGGTCGAGGGCGTCGTCGAGGGGCTGTTCGAGGCCGGTCTGGTGGTCGAGGCGCTGCCCGACGAGAGCGAGGCGCGGCGTCAGGGACGGCCCGCCCGCCGGTTCCGCTTCCGTGCCGAGGCCGGACATCTGCTGGGCGTCGAGATCGGCCCGCACCGGGTTTCGGCGCTGCTGTCGGGACTTGACGGCCGGGTGACCGGGGCGGGTTCGCGCACGGTGTCGGAGACGGCCTGTGCGGACGAGCGACTCGACCAGGTGCGGGCCGTGATCGCGGATCTGCTGCGCCGCACCGGGGTGGCCCGGAGCAGTCTGCGCGCCGTCGGCGTCGGCAGCCCCGGCATCGTGGAGGCCGACGGGACCGTACGGCTGGGCACGGCGCTGCCGGGGTGGACGGGGCTCGCGCTCGGGGAGCGGCTGCGGCGGTCGTTCCGCTGCCCGGTCCTCGTGGAGAACGACGCCAACGCCGCTGCGGTCGCCGAGCACTGGAAGGGTGCGGCCACCGAGTCCGACGACATCGTCTTCGTCCTGGCGGGGCTGAGCCCGGGGGCCGGTTCGCTGATCGGCGGGCGGCTGCACCGGGGGTTCGGCGGGGCGGCCGGGGAGATCGGCGCTCTGCATCTGCTGGGCCGGGATGTGACTCCGGAGCATCTGCTGTCGACCACGGGCACCCCGCTGGAACCGCTGGACGAGCAGGCGGTGGCCGTGGTGTTCGCCAAGGCCCGGCAGGGTGACACGGAGGCCCAGGCGGCCGTGGAGCGGTTCCTCCAGCGGCTGGTGCACGATGTGGCCGCTCTGGCGCTGGCCCTCGACCCGGAGCTGGTGGTGGTCGGTGGCTGGGCGGCCGGCCTGGACGGGGTGCTGGAGCCGCTCCGCGAGGAGCTGGCCCGCTACTGTCTGCGCCCGCCGCGGGTGACGTTGTCGTTGCTGGGTGAGGCCGCGGTCGCGACGGGGGCGCTGCGGCTGGCGCTGGACCATGTCGAGGAGCAGCTGTTCGCCGTCGAGGGTGCGGTGACGGCCCGCCGCTGAGGGCGGGCGGCCGGGGCGCGGTGTCCCGAAGACGGGCCGGTGACGCGCTGATGGCGGCCGGCCGGTTTCCCGGCGGACCGCCATCAGGTGGCACTGTTCGCGAAGGGAGCCCGCGCTCCCGGAAGGAAGGCCTCAGGACGCCTGGCGCTCCTGCTGCTCGTCGTGGCTGATCTCCAGCGCGCCGGAGTCCCCGAAGGTGAGGCGGCAGGTGTCCGCCCGGTAGGTGGCGATGGAGACGGCGGCCGTGCCGCCCGCCGCGAAGTACCGGGTGGTGACGACGAGGACGGGGGCGCCGGGGAGCCGGTCGAGTTCCTTGGCGTCGTCCGCGCGGGCCGACCCCAGCTCCACGGAGCGGTCCTGGCCCTCCAGGCCCAGGCGGTGCAGCTCGCGCAGCACGGCTCGGGCGCGCACGGTGCCGGACGGTGCGTCGATCGCGGAGAGGTCGGGGACCGAGGAGGCGGGTACGTAGAGAAGCTCGGCCGCCACCGCCTGGCCGTGGGTGTCGCGGATGCGGCGCACCACGTGGACGGGCTCGGTGCCGGTGCCGAGCATCGCGGCCACGGCGCCGGGGGCGGCCTCACTGCCACAGTCGACCGGCTGCCAGGCCTCGCCCGCCACACCGCCCGTCCACTCGTGCTGGGCGGTGGAGACGGCGACGCCCACGCGCGGCGGGGCGACGGTCGTGCCGACGCCTCGGCGGCGCTGTAGCCTGCCTTCAAGTTCGAGCTGCTCCAGAGCCTGCCGGAGCGTGGCACGCGCGACTCCGAACCGTGCCGCGAGGTCCCGCTCGTTGGGCAGGATCTCACCCACCGCAAAGTCCGAGTCGAGTGCCTCACTGAGCACGGTCTTGAGGTGCCAGTACTTCGGCTCCTGCACCGATTCCAGCTGCGTGGTCCCCACCAAGTCCTCCGCAATCGCCCAGCGACTTTTCCGCGACGCTATTTATTAAAGGTTCCTGTCTTAAGGTGACCTTAGGATGGCGCACCCCCTTGGTCAAGACCAATCCTTATTCCGTAACGGAACGAAACGGGACTTTGGCGCAGAGCGTTCACAAGACGTTCGTGGTGCCGTGAGCCGCGCGCAGCATGAAGCCCCACCACCGGGCCGGTGGCGGGGCTTCGGCCGGTCAGCCGCGGAGCGGGCCGGTCCGGATTCCTCCTGGCCGGAAAGCGCGCGCGGTCACACGGCGGAGAGACCGGCGAGCTTGTCCGGATTGCGAACGATATAGATGCATTGAATGATCCCGTCGCGGATCTCGATCTGGAAGAAAGTGTCCGGCTTTCCTCCGACAAAGCACGCCACACCGGGTCCGCCGTTGAACTCCGCGATCCGCATCTCCCACTCCGGTCCGGCCTCCTGGCCGACCGCGGCGAGGAACCGGCCGACCTTGTCGGCGGACTCGATGACCCGCAGCGCCGCCTTCGCCTTGCCCCCGGCGTCGCTGACGAGCCGGACGTCCGGTGCCAGGAGGGCCATCAGCTGTTCGATGGAGCCGCCGGACGCGGCGGCCAGGAACCGCTCGGTGAGGTCGCGGCGCTCCGCCGGATCGACGTCGTAGCGCGGTTTGCGCTCGTCCACGTGGCGTCTGGCGCGCCCGGCGAGCTGGCGGACGGCCGGCTCGGTGCGGTCGAGGGCGGCGGCGATCTCGGCGTACGGAAAGCCGAAGGCCTCCCGGAGCACGAAGACCGCGCGCTCCAGCGGGGAGAGCGATTCGAGGACGACGAGTACGGCGAGGGAGACGGAGTCGGCGAGGACGGCCCGCTCCGCCGCGTCGGGAGCGGTCGGCCCGAAGTCGGTGACGACCGCTTCGGGCAGCCAGGGGCCGACGTACGCCTCCCGGCGGGACTTGAGGTGGCGCAGCCGGTCGATGGCCAGCCGGGTGGTGATCCGTACCAGAAAGGCTCTCGACTCGCGGATGCCCTCCTGAGCGGCGGACGACCAGCGCAGCCACGCCTCCTGCACCACGTCCTCGGCGTCGGCGACACGGCCGAGCATGCGGTAGGCGACGCCGGTGAGGACGGGCCGGTGCTCTTCGAAGACTTCGGTGGCGGGGTCGGCTGTCACCGGTCCATCCCAGCCGACCCGCCAGGTGGTGTCCAGCGGGAATCGCCGGAGCCCTTGAACTCCAAGCTACCGGACGGTAATTGTTGTTGACGCGATGTCTACCCACTCCAGGGAGCAGCTCCATGACCACCACGGTCTCCTTCACCGTCGATTCCGCGCACGGCCCCCGTCCGGTCTCGGTGGAGTACGAACGGACCGGTGCGGGTGAACCGTTGGTCCTGCTCCACGGCATCGGCCACCACCACCAGGCCTGGGACCCGGTGACGCGCATCCTGGCCGCCGAGCGCGAGGTGATAGCCGTCGACCTGCCCGGCTTCGGCGCCTCTCCCGCTCTGCCGGACGGAGTCCCGTACACCCTGGAGGCGGTCCCCTCGGTCCTCGGAGCCCTCTTCTCGGCGCTGGGCCTGGACCGCCCGCACGTCGCCGGCAACTCCCTCGGGGGCCTGTTCGCCCTGGAGCTGGGGCGCAGGGAGCTGGTCCGCTCGGTGACCGCCCTCTCCCCCGCGGGCTTCTGGAACGAGCCCGAGCGCCGCTACGCCTTCACCACCCTGCGGGCGATGCGCCGCGCCGCACTGGCCCTCCCGGTGCCGGCGATCGAACGGCTCTCCCGCAGCGCGGCCGGCCGTACGGCGCTGACCAGTACCATCTACGCCCGGCCCGGCAGGCGCTCCCCCGAGGCCGTCGTCGCCGAGACCCTGGCCCTGCGAGGAGCGACCGGCTTCCACCAGACGCTGGCCGCAGGCGGGAGCATCTCCTTCACCGAGGATGTGAAGGGCATCCCCGTCACCGTCGCCTGGGGCACCCGCGACCGCATCCTCCTCCGGAAGCAGGGGATCCGCGCCAAGCACGTGATCCCGGAGGCCCGGCTCGTACGGCTGCCCGGCTGCGGGCACGTCCCGATGAACGACGACCCGGCGCTGGTGGCCCGGGTCATCCTCGACACCAGCCGCTGAGGGGCGGGGCGCGGGCCTCCCAGCACTCCTGAGCCGAGCGCCACCCCGACGCCGGCCAGAAGGCTCCCCGCGCCCTGCGCCATCCCGTACGTCCCCGCCCCGACGAGCGGTGCGGTCAGCGCGGCGGAGACCGGGACGAGGCCGGAGAAGAGGGTGACGTGTTCGGCCGGACAGCGCGGACTGTACGGCGGCGATCGCGCGGTCCCGAGGGGGCGCTCCTGAGCCGTGCGGCCGGGGCGGGCATCGCGCTGCGGCCGTTGAGCGGCTGCGGGGACGCGGGACCCGAGGACGGCTCGGTGGCGCTCGTGCTCGGCTACGCGCGTGTGGGGGTGTGAGGTCTCCCGGGGCGTCGAACTGCTCGCGGCCGAGCGGGCACCGGGCGCAAGTGGCTGTCCCTGAGGGCGCCTTGGACCGGCCTTGTTCACCCGGCGTTGGGGCAGCGGCTTCCGCGGCCCACTAGGCATGGGGGCGGAGACCGGCTCCGGCGAGACGGAGCGCTGCGGCCTCCGCCCGCCCGTTCCGCCCACCGCCCTGGAGGCGCTCCGATGCCGCACCGCCCGCGTATCCCCTCGCCCGGCCGCCGTACCGTTCTGCGGGGCTCTCTGCTCGTCCCGGCGGCGGCCGCTCTGCCCGCAGCCGTCGGCGCGGCTCCCGCCCTGGCCCTGGCGGGGCGGCCGGAGGCGGCCTGGGGCGTGCAGGTGGGGAGCGTCACCGCCTCGTCGGCGCTGGTCTGGGTGCGGTCGGACCGGCCCGCCCGGATGGTGGTGGAGACCTCGGCCACCGAGTCCTTCCGCCGCGCCCGGAGCTGGTACGGGCCGCTGATCGGCCCGGGAAGCGACTTCACCGGGACGGTTCCGCTGTACGGGCTTCCGGCGGGCGAGCAGGTGCACTACCGCGTCACGCTGGCCGACCCGCACGACCCCCGCCGTACGGGAAAGCCGGTGTACGGAACCTTCCGTACCGCTCCGTCCCGGCGCCGGGACGGGGTCCGCTTCCTGTGGTCCGGGGACATCGCGGGGCAGGGGTGGGGCATCAACCCGGACATCGGCGGCTACCGGGTGTACGAGGAGATGCGCCGCCTCGACCCGGACTTCTTCCTGTGCAGCGGCGACACCGTCTACGCGGACGGGCCGCTCCAGCCGAGCGTCACGCTGCCCGACGGCAGGGTGTGGCGCAACGTCATGACCGAGGAGAAGGCCAAGGTCGCCGAGACGCTGGACGAGTACCGGGGGAACTTCCGCTACAACCTCCTCGACAGCAACTTCCGGCGCTTCAACGCGCAGGTCCCCTCCGTCGTGCAGTGGGACGACCACGAGGTGCGCAACAACTGGTACCCCGGCCAGATCCTCGACGACGAGCGCTACACCGAGAAGAACGTCGACATCCTCGCGGCCCGTTCCGCACGTGCCTTCGGCGAATACTTCCCCGTGTCGGCGCCGCACGGCTCCTCCCGGCGGTCCCGCATGTACCGGACCGTCCACCACGGGCCGCTGCTGGACGTCTTCGTCCTCGACATGCGCTCGCACCGCAACCGCAACTCCCCCAACCGGCAGGCCGACGACACGACCGGCATCCTCGGCGCCGAGCAGCTGCGCTGGCTCAAACGCGCCCTCGCCGAGTCCCGTGCGGTGTGGAAGGTGATCGCGGCCGACATGCCGCTGGGCCTGGTGGTCCCGGACGGGGCGACGGACTTCGAGGCGGTGGCGCAGGGCGATCCGGGTGCTCCGCTCGGACGGGAGCTCCAGATCGCGGAGTTGCTGCGGTTCATCAAGCACCGCAAGGTCACCGGCACGTTGTGGCTGACGGCCGATGTGCACTACACCTCGGCCCAGCACTACGCCCCCGAGCGGGCGGCGTTCAAGGACTTCGCGCCGTTCTGGGAGTTCGTCTCGGGCCCGTTGGCGGCAGGGGGATTTCCGGCCAACGCGCTGGACGGCACGTTCGGGCCGGACCGGGTCTTCGTGCGGGCGCCGGACCGGGCCAATGTGTCGCCGATGGAGTCTCCGCAGTTCTTCGGAGAGGTCGAGATCGACGGCCACAGCGCGGATCTGACGGTGCGTCTGCGGGCGGAGGGCGGCGCGGTGCTGTTCACGAAGGTGCTGCGGCCGGGGCGCGTCGGTCAGTGAGGGCGCCGGGAGCGCCTGCGCCCCGGACCGGCGGAGAGCCCGGGGACCGCCTCTGACCTGCACGGACGCCTGTGCCAGGGCCCGTTGTCAGTGGTGGGTCCTACCGTTTTCTCCATGACCCGATCCGTTCAGGCCTTGGCCTACGCACGCCCGTCCGCCCTGGAGTCCTCGCAGGCGGGAGCCGCCCTCGGGCTGGAGACCGCGGGCGGTCTCACCCCGCGCGGGGCGGAGGCGCATCCGCGCTTCTTCGCCGGATTCCTCTCCGCTCCGCGCATCGCCGCCCGGGGGCTGCTGGCGGTGGCCGACGTGGCCGCCGCCCGCTACTACCAGCGCACCCTGCCCGCCTCCCTCGACCCGGTGGTGACGGGGAACGGGGACCGGTTGCGCTTCGAGTCGTTCTCCGGCTGCTGCGGGGTGTACGCACGCCTCGATGTGCTCCAGGAGGGGTTGGACGGGGAGCGGACGGGCCACGGTACGACCAATGTGGACGTGAACAATCCGCTGCGGGAGGCCCTTTCCCGGATAACGGCGGACGACCCGCTGCATCTGCGGGTGGGCCCCGAGGAGTTGGCGGTCACCACGCTGGACGGGCCGGTGGTGGAGAAGAAGGTGCCGCTGCCGGACCGGTGGCTGCGGGGGTTCGCCGAGGCGCAGGTGGCCTCGGCGGGGTTCGATCTGCGGGCCGAGCTGCCGGCGGCCCGGGCGGTGGCGTTCCTGCGCTCGCTGCCCCGGGGTTCGGGGAACGCGGGGCGGGGCGCTCAGTGGGTGGTCGCCTCCGGGTCCGGGCTGCGGCCGACGACCCGGCCGGTGCCGGGCGCGGTGTGCCTGCCGGGGCCCGAGCGGCTGGTGGCTCTCCAGCGGGTGCTGCGCCATGCGACGGCGCTGCGGGTGTACGGGCCTCCGGTGGTGGACGGTGCGCCGGTGGCGAGCGCGTGGGAGGTGGTCCTGCCGGGCATGCGGCTCACGCTGACGCTGTCCCCGGACTCCTCGCGGGGGTTCTCGGGCGAGGGCGGCGTCCTGGAGGCGCTGGCCACCGATGAGGCGGCGGCCGACGCCGAGCTGGTCTCGGTCCTCCTCGCCTGGGAGCCCACGATCGAACCGGCCTCCCTGGCCGAGCAGTCGGGGCTGAGTGTCGAGAGGGTACGGGCCGCGCTCACCCGGCTCGGCACGGCGGGCCGGGTCGGCTACGACCTGGCGGACGCGGCCTACTTCCACCGCGAGCTGCCCTACGACGCGGACCGGGCGGAGCGTCACAACCCGCGTCTGGTCGCCGCCCGCGAGCTGGCCGGTGCGGGGGCGGTGTCGCTGGACGGCGCGCTGGCCTCCGTGGCCTCCGGCGACCGGCGCTACCAGGTGCGCGAGAGCGACGGGAGGCTCACCTGCACCTGCCAGTGGTGGGCGGACTACCGGGGGAAGCGGGGCCCGTGCAAGCACGCCCTTGCCGTGACGATGGCCCGGCGCGGCGCGACGGTCGCCGGAGGCGTGCGATGAGCGACGACCTGATCACCGCTGTCCGCAACGGACACCACCACGCCGTCCCGCCGCTGGTGCTCAAGCTGGACCGGGCCGGGCGCAGGGCGGCGCTGGCCGAGCTGAAGGAGCTGCGCAAGGAGGCCCGGGGCTGGGAGTGGCAGCGCCAGGACAAGATCCGCAAGGCGCTCCTGGTGGCCGGGGCCGGCTGCCACACAGGCGCGGCGGGCTGCGCCACCTGGATCGGCGGCCGTGACCTGCGCAGCTGGTCGCGGTCCCCGTATCCGCTGATCCTCGTCGCGCTGGGGGACCGCGAACCGGCTTGGCTCGGCGACCTCGCCGGGCGGCTGGCGGGCCGCGCGATGGACTCGGAGGCGGAGTACACGTTCATCAGTGAGCTGGCGCGGATGGCCGGGTGCCCGATCCCGGCGACGGACAGTGTCGTGGAGGGCTGGTCGGAGCGCATCAGTTCGGCGCGGTGGAACGGCAGGACCAGCAGCCGGGTGCCGCTCGTCGGCCTCCTGCGCTCCGACCCGCACGTCGCCGTGCTGGCACCCCGGCTCTTCGAGCTGCCGGAGCTTCCGCCCCAGGTCGGCTGGTACGACACACCGGATTCGCCGGACCACTGGCCGGCCGCACTCTGCGCACTCGCCGAGGAAGGGGTGCTGGACCGGTCGCAGCTGGTTGAACGGTGCGTCACCCGCCTGGTGCGCGGCGGCAAGACGGGTGACCAGCGGTTCTTCCTCGCGGTGCTCCAGCAGCTGAGCCCCACGGAGGACGAGGAGAGGAACCACCTCCGCGACTGGATGGGGATGGCGGCCGACGCCGTCTCGGTGGTGGCCTCCCATGCCCAGGACGTGCTCGCGCGTCTCGACGCCCGGGGTGAGCTTTCCACCCGGGATCTCGCGGAGGTGTCGGGCTCGGTGCTCTTCCGCCGGGAGAAGAAGCTGGTGCGCGGCCAGTTGATCCTGCTGGGGAAGGTGCTGAGCCGGGACCCCTCGACGGCGGGTGAGCTGCTTCCGGTGGTCGCCGAGGCCTTCGGGAACGAGGACATCGCGCTCCAGGAGCGGGCGCTCAAGCTGATCGCGCGCCACCTTCCGGCCGACGACGCGCCGTTGCGGGAGGAGCTGTCCTTCGCGGCCGCCCAGTTGGGGCCGCTGCACCGGGAGGCGGTCACCGCGCTGTTCGGGACGGCGGGCGAGGAGGCACCGGCGGACGGCCCGTACGAGGAGCTGCTGCCACCCGTGCCGGCCCTGTCCCTCCTCGCCCCGGCGCCGCAGACCGTGGCGGAGCTCGTCGAGGAGGTGGCGGCCCAGGTGAAGTCCCGTTCTTCCTGGCAGGGCTCCACTCCCGGGGCCCTGGCCGCGGCGTCCGGGATCTCCGCCTTCGAGCGCACGCTGGACGGGCTGGTCCGCGTGGCCCGCACCGAGCGGGCCGGGCTGGCGGAGGCGCTCCGAGAGGCCCTGGCCGGGGTGTGGCTCATCGAACACGGCATTGACCGGCGGCCCGAGCCGGCCTACATGACGCCGAGCGACGCGCTGGCCCTGGTGGTGGGCTCGCTCCTCGGCGGGGTCTCCGACAAGGACATCACCGAGGGGAAGGGGCGCTGGACGGGGACGGGGACCTGCGCCCATGCCGCACTGAACGGGGTGCTCCTCGCCCGTGCGTGGGAGGCGGCCGGTGCGGTGCGCTCCGGCCGGGTGCCCTTCCTGCTCGCCACGCCGACCTGGCACACCGGCTCGCTGGACGCGGCGGAGCTGGTCGAGAAGCTGCGGACGTATCAGCGCCTCGGGGTCGCCCCGGGGCCCGCCGACTTCTCCCAGGCGCTGCTGCGCGTGCGCCGGAGCGGCGCGTCGGTGGCCGCCGAGGCCGCGGCGGCGCTCGGCACACCGGAGGGGGACCGGCTGGCCGCGTGGATACGGGCCGACGAGCCGGTGGTCCCGGTCCTGCGCCACGGGCTGGCCGACGACCGGCCCTCGGCGGGCAACTGGTGGCAGCGGTCGGCCTCCGGGGTGCGGCACGTGCTGCTCGCCACCAAGGAACGGCTGCTGATCCAGCAGGAGTTCCCGCGCTCCTTCCACTGGCTGGGCCGTGCCCATGTGCCCAGTACGCGGGAGTGCTACCACTGGGGTGCCGAGCAGTGCGCGCACTGGATCGCCACGCTGCCGGAGGACGGGGAGACCCTGGCGGCCTGGCTGATGCCGGATCTGCTGCGCACCGCCGACGAGGGGCCCAGGGGCGGGGCCTGGTTCCTGCCGCCGCTCATCGAGACGGGGGGCGAGGCCGGTGTCGCGGTGCACCTCGCCCTGGCCTACGGGCTGGGCTCCCGGCACCCCGAGGACCGGATATCCGCCGTGGACGCGCTCCTCGTGGTGGCCGCGCGGGGGCGGCTGGACACCGCGCTGCTCGGGCGTGAGCTGGGGGTCCTCGTCGACCACGACCTGGTCAAGGTCAACCGGCTGGCCGACTCCGCCCGGACGGCGGCAGCGACCGGTGCGTACCGGACCGTGCTGGGGGTGCTGGCCGCCGCGCTGCCCACCCTGCTGGCGTACGAGAAGGCTCCCCGAGGGATCGGGGATCTGCTGGCGGTGGCAGCGGAGTGCGCCGAGCACTGCGGTACGGAAGGGATCGAGCCGATCGCCGGGCTGGCCGGGACGGCCGGGCGCAAGGGGTCCTCGCAGACCGTCCGGCAGGCCGCCCGCCTGTTGAAGACCTTCAAGGGGTGAAGAATACGGCTGAAAACCGACGATAGGTGATCAGATCCATACTTAACCCATCAGTCACAAGGTGTTCGTGATCAGGCAACACCATACGTTCACAGTAAGGATATGACTGATGTGACATCTTCGAAGACCGCCCGCCGCCCGCACCACTGGCGGCGGGACCTGATCGAGTTGGCCGCGCTCTTCACCGCGGTCGCCGTGGCCGACGCCATCGCCAACCTGATCGGGCACCAGCCCGAAGGGCCCTACCTGCTCATGGCGTCGGCCGTGGCCCTGGTGGCCACGGCGACGTTCCACACCTGGTGGGCGCGGCGCCACAGCAACGCTCCCCCGCCGAAGGATCCCGGCACGTCCGATCCGGCACCCGCCGGGGCCACCGACCCGATCGACGGGGCCGGGGCGGAGGAGACGGTGCTGTGGCGGATGCGGACGACCGTGCGCGACGCCCCGGGCAGTCTGGCCGCGCTGTGCCTGGTGCTCGCCCGGTTCCGTATCGACATCCTGACGCTCCAGACCCACCCGCTCGCGGACGGCACGGTCGACGAGTTCCTGCTGCGGGCGCCCGCCTCGCTCCCGGCGCCGGAGCTGACCCGGCAGATCTCGGCCGCGGGCGGCACCGCCACCTGGATCGAGAGGGCCGACACCCACGATCTGGTCGACACCCCGACCCGGGTGCTCTCGCTGGCCACCCGCACGGCCCTCGACGCGGCGGAACTGCCGCTCGCGCTGCGCCAGTTGCTCGGCCGGTGCACGATCCACTCGCTGCCCGCCGTCTCCATCACCGGCCGCCCGACCGGGGAGAGCGCCCCGGTCGAGGGCGTGCTGGAGGAGACGGTGATGCGGCTGCGCGACCCGTCCGGCGGGGTCATCTCCGTGGAGCGGCCGTATCTGCCGTTCACCCCGACCGAGTTCGCCCGGGCCCGCGCCCTGGTGGAGCTGGACGCCCGGCTCGGCCCGCGGGTGCCCCGTAGCGAGGACATCCTCACGCTGCCCGAGGGCAACGAGATCACCGTGCGCCGCGCCGACCGCAGCGATCTCGCCGCCGCCCGCGCCATGCACGACCGGTGCTCCCCCGGCACCCTGGGCCTGCGCTACCACGGCCCGGTGGGCGACGCCGACCGCTACCTGGACCACCTGCTGAGCCCCCGGTTCGGCCGCACCCTGGCCGTCCAGACCGCCTCCGGCAAGCTGGTGGCGCTCGGCCACCTCCTGTGGGACGGCGACGAGACCGAGGTGGCCCTCCTCGTCGAGGACGACTGGCAGCGCCGGGGCATCGGCTCGGAGCTGCTCGGCCGGCTGGTGCAGCTCGCCGAGGAGGCGGGCTGCGAGAGCGTGTACGCCGTCACCCAGTCCCGTAACACCGGCATGGTCGCCGCGATGCGCGCCCTGGAACTGCCCCTCGACTACCAGATCGAGGAGGGCACCCTGGTCATCACCGCGCGGCTGACGAGTGCTCCGGAGCCGACGCGTGCGCCGGACGGGCGGACCGCTCAGCCTTCCGCACCCGAGCCTGCGGAACGGTCCCGTCGCTGAGCGCCTGACACAGGTCGGCCCAGAGGTCCTCGACGTCCTCCAGCCCGACCGACATACGCAGCAGCCGGTCCCCGACGCCGGACGCCTGCCGGTCTCCCTCGTCCACGATGCGGTGGCTGATGGAGGCCGGGTGCTGGATCAGGGAGTCCACGCTGCCCAGGCTGACGGCGGGGGTGATGAGCCGTACGCCGGCGATCACGGCGTGCGGGTCCCCGTACACCTCGAAGGAGACCATCGCCCCGCCGATCTCCGGGTAGTGCACCCGGGCGATCCGCGGGTCGGCGGTGAGCCTGCGGACGAGTTCGGCGGCGCTCGTCGACGCGGCCCGTACCCGGACCGGAAGGGTGGACAGGCCCCGCAGCAGCAGGTAGCCGGCCAGCGGGTGGAGCACCCCGCCGGTGGCGAACCGCACCTGGCGCAGCGTGGCCGCGAACTCCTCGTCGCAGGCGACGACCCCGCCCATCACATCGCCGTGGCCGCCGAGGTACTTGGTGGCGCTGTGCAGGACGATCCGGGCACCGTGTTCGACGGGGCGCTGGAGCACGGGGGTGGCGAAGGTGTTGTCGACGAGCAGCGGAACGGAGCCGCAGGAGTGGGCGACGGCCCGGATGTCGATCTCGGCGAGGGTGGGGTTGGCCGGGGTCTCGACCATGACCAGGCCGGTGTCGGGGCGGATCGCGTCGGCGATGCCCGCCGGGTCGGTCCAGGTCACCTCGGTGCCCAGCAGCCCGGCGCCCAGCAAGTGGTCGCTGCACCCGTAGAGGGGCCGGACGGCGACGACATGCCGCAGCCCCATGCTCGCGCGGGCCAGCAGCACCGCCGTGAGGGCCGCCATGCCGCTGGCGAACGCGACGGCGCTTTCGGTCCCTTCCAGCCGGGCGAGCGCCGTCTCGAAACGGGCGGTCGTCGGGTTGTCGAGGCGCGCGTAGACGGGCGGGCCGTCCGGCCGGGCGCCCGTGGTGGCGAAGGCGTCGATCCGCTCGGCCTCGCCGCGCGAGTCGTAGGACGGGTAGGTGGTGGACAGGTCCAGCGGAGGGGCGTGCAGGCCGAGAGAGGCGAGGTCGTCGCGTCCGGCGTGCACGGCTTCGGTGGCCAGCGCCCTGGACGGGGTGGGGGCAGGGGGCGTCATCGAGACTTCGTTGTCCATGACAACACTCTGAACAGTTACCGGCTCGTAGGGGCAAAAGACCGTGTTATGTTCGGCGCATGGCTGATTCTGTCGCTCTGGACCCGGTGGATCTGCACATTCTGCGGCTGTTGCAGAACGACGCACGGAGCACCTACCGGGAGCTGGCGGCCGAGGTCGGAGTGGCGCCCTCGACCTGCCTGGACCGGGTGACCCGGCTGCGCCGCTCCGGGGTCATCCTCGGCGATCAGCTCCGGCTGGATCCGGCGAAACTCGGCCGGGGTCTCCAGGCGCTGCTCCTGGTGCAGGTCCGGCCGCACCGCCGCGAGCTCATCGGCCCGTTCGTCGACCGGATCCGGGCCCTGCCGGAGTCCCGTGCGCTCTTCCATCTCACCGGCCCCGACGACTATCTCGTGCAGGTGGCGGTGGCCGATGCGGCGGATCTCCAGCGGCTGGTCCTGGACGAGTTCACCTCGCGCCGGGAGGTGGCCCGGGTGGACACCCGGCTGATCTTCCAGCAGTGGGAGTGCGGACCGCTGCTGCCGCCCGGCGAGCCGGACCGCCCGTGAACGCCGGTGCACCGGTCCGCTCCGATCGTCGGGCCTGATCGTCGGCCGTGATCGTCTTTCGGACGCACGCCCATCAACGGTGGTGACGGAAAAGGGCCCGCCGTTGGAGGATGGCGGCATGTCAGACACCTCGAGCAGTGCGCTGCCCCGTCAGGTCGCCGACACCTACGTCGACGCAATCATCGAACTCGACCCCATCACGGGCACCTATCTGGGGGACCGCGAAAGCTCGCGCCGCCTGCCCGACTTCTCACCGGCCGGTCAGGAAGCGGTCGCCGACCTCCTCCGCGCCACGCTGCTGAAGCTGGACGACGCGGAGCGCCAGCCGGGCGCCGAAAGCGATGAGGAACGCCGCTGCGGACGGCTCCTGCGGGAGCGGCTGACGGCGGAACTCGCCGTGCACGAGGCGGAGGAAGGACTCCGGACCGTCTCCAACCTGCACTCCCCCGCCCACAGCCTCATCTCGGCCTTCACGGTCACGCCCACCGAGACGACGGACGACTGGGCGGCGATCGTGGAGCGGCTGCGTGCCGTGCCGGCCGCGTACGAGGGGTACCGCGCCTCGCTCGCGCTCGGCCTCGAACGCAAGCTGTACGCCGGGCCCCGGGCGACCGCCACCTTCATCGGGCAGCTCACGGAGTGGAGCGGCGACGGCGAGAGCACGGCGTTCTTCACGGAGTTCGTCGCCCCGGCACCGGAGGCGCTGCGCGAGGAGCTGGACGAGGCCGCCCGCCTCGCGACCGACTCCGTCGCCGCCCTGCGGGACTGGATGCGTGACGTCTACGCCCCGGCGATCGAGGGCGCGCCCGACACGGTGGGCAGGGAGCGCTACGCCCGCTGGTCGCGCCACTACAACGGTACGGACCTGGATCTCGACGAGGCGTACGCGTACGGCTGGTCCGAGTACCACCGTCTGCTGGCCGAGATGAAGAGCGAGGCCGCGAAGATCCTTCCGGGCGCCGGCCCCTGGGAGGCGCTAGCCCACCTCGATGTGCACGGCACGCACATCGAAGGGGTCGAAGAGGTCCGCGAGTGGCTCCAGGGCCTGATGGACGAGGCCATCGAGGCGCTGGACGGCACACACTTCGAACTGGCCGAGCGGGTACGGAGGGTGGAGTCCCGCATCGCCCCGCCCGGCGGTGCGGCCGCCCCGTACTACACGGGCCCCTCCGAGGACTTCTCCCGCCCCGGGCGCACCTGGCTGCCCACCATGGGCGAGACCCGCTTCCCGGTGTACGACCTGGTCTCGACCTGGTACCACGAGGGCGTTCCCGGCCACCACCTTCAGCTCGCCCAGTGGGCGCATGTCGCCGACAGCCTCTCCCGCTACCAGGCGTCGGTCGGCATGGTCAGCGCGAACGCCGAGGGGTGGGCGCTGTACGCGGAGCGGCTGATGGACGAGCTGGGCTACCTGCCCGACGCGGAGCGGCGGCTGGGCTATCTGGATGCGCAGATGATGCGGGCCTGCCGGGTCATCGTGGACATCGGCATGCACCTGGAGCTGGAGATTCCGGCGGACTCGCCGTTCCACCCCGGTGAGCGCTGGACGCCCGAGCTGGCGCAGGAGTTCTTCGGCAGCCACAGCGGGCGGCCGGCCGACTTCGTGGAGAGCGAGCTGACCCGCTACCTCTCGATGCCGGGCCAGGCCATCGGCTACAAGCTGGGCGAGCGGGCCTGGCTGCTCGGCCGGGAGAACGCCCGGGCCGCCCACGGTGACGCGTTCGACCTGAAGGCCTGGCACATGGCGGCGCTCTCCCAGGGGTCGCTCGGCCTGGACGACCTGGTGGACGAGCTGTCCCGGCTCTGACCCGTCCCGCCTCGGACCGGCCCCCGCCCGATGGGCAGGGCCGGGGCCGGTCCGCCGCTCAGCAGCCGCAGTCGGCGTCGTCGACCGGCGCGGTGAGCGGGTCGGCGGCGCGCCGCTCTCCGCCCTCCCAGGTCTCGAAGGCGAACCCCTCGCGCGCCCAGTATTCGAAGCCGCCGAGCATCTCCTTGACCTGGTAGCCGAGTTGGGCGAGCGCCAGGGCCGCGCGGGTGGCGCCGTTGCAGCCCGGCCCCCAGCAGTACGTGACGACCGGGACGGCCGGGTCCAGCAGCCGGGCGGCCTGCTCGGGAATGAGGCCGGTGGGCAGGTGCACCGCGCCGGGGATGTGCCCCTGGTCCCAGGAGGCGGTGGAGCGGGAGTCCACGAGGACGAACCCGGGGTCGCCGTCGGCGGCGAGCGCGGAGGCGACGTCGGAGACATCGGCGTGGAAGGCGAGCGAGGCACCGAAGTAGGCGGCCGCCACGGCCGGGGAGGCGGGCGGGACGCGCAGCACGGAGCTGGGGGCGGGGACGGCAGGGGCGGCGGAAGCCGTGGTCGGGGAGGTCACGACCATGAACCTATGACCGTCGACGGGGACCAGGAAGAGGAATTCCCCGGCGCTTCCCTTGATCGGCCGGGGATTTCCGTGTTGTCTCGGCGATGTGACCGACTATTCCCCCGACGCCACCGACTGGCGCATTCTCGACGTCCTCCAGCGCGACGGCCGCGCCACCTTCGCCGAGCTGGCCCGCGCCGTCGCCATGTCCCCGAGCGCCGTGACGGAGAGGGTGCGGCGTCTGGAGGAGACCGGCGTGATCAGCGGTTACGCCGCGGTGGTCGACGCCGAGCGGCTGGGGCTGCCGATCCTCGCGTTCGTACGGCTGCGCTATCCGCACGGCAACTACAAGCCGTTCCACGACCTCCTGGAGACGGCCCCGGAGGTCGTGGAGGCCCACCACGTCACCGGCGACGACTGCTTCGTGCTCAAGGTGACGGCCCGCTCCATGCGCCACCTGGAGGAGGTGACCGGCCGGATCGGCGCACTCGGTTCGGTCACCACCAGCGTCGTCTACTCCTCGCCGCTCCCCCGCCGCGCGATCGGCCGCTGAACGGGCGTACGGGCCCTACAGCCGGTGGTGCACCGTCGATCCGTGCCGGTCCTTGACCACTTCGAGCCGGGCGGGGATACGGCGGCGGAGATCGGCCACATGGCTGACGATCCCGACGCTGCGGTCCCGCTCCCGCAGCGAGTCCAGCACGTCGAGTACCTCGTCCAGGGTCTGGTCGTCCAGGCTGCCGAACCCCTCGTCGATGAAGAGGGTGTCCAGGCGTACGCCCCCGGCCTCCTCGGTGACGACATCGGCGAGGCCGAGCGCCAGGGCCAGGGAGGCGAAGAAGGTCTCCCCGCCGGAGAGCGTGGCGGTGTCCCGTTCGCTGCCGGTCCAGGCGTCCACGACATGAAGGCCGAGCCCGGCCCGGCGGCCGCCGCTGCGGGCGTCGGAGTGGACGAGGGTGTAGCGGCCGGAGGACATCCGCCGCAACCGGGCGGTGGCGGCGGCCGCCACCTGTTCGAGGCGGGCGGCGAGGACGTACGCCTCCAGCCGCATCTTGCGCTCGTTGTCGGCGGAGGTCCCGGCCGTGAGACCCGCGAGCCGGGCGACCCGCTCGTACTCCTGGCGCACCGGCCCCAGCCGCCGCACCTCTTCGGCCGCCGTCGCCGAGAGCCGGTCGAGTTCGGCGCACCGGTCGCGGGCGGCCGCACGTGCCGAAGTCGCCTCGCGCAGCAGCCACTCCGCCGTCACGTGGGCGCTCTCGGCAGCCGCGAGGTCCGCCGGCGGGCGGGTGGCGGCTTCGCGCGCGTCCTGTTCGGTACGGCGGTCGGCGACGGCTGCCGCCTCGGCCTGCCAGGCGTCGATGCGGTGCTGGAGGTCGCGCTGCGCGGCGGCGTCGAGAAGTGTGGCGGCGGCGGCCTGCGGGGTGTCGAACCCGGCCCTGAACGCCGCGTCGGAGAGCCGGTCGTCGGCCTCCTTCCGGCGCTGGGCCGCATCCTGTTCGGTGCGTACGGCCTCGGCGGCGTCGGCGAGGAGCGCGACGCGGCGGGTGAGCCGGTCCGCGTGCGCGGCGACGGACGCCGACTCGCCCCGGGCTGCCGCGAGTTGCTCCTCCAGACCGGCCTGTTCGCGGTCGAGTGCCTCGCGCTCGGAGGTACGGGCGGCGGCCCTGTTCCGGGCCTCCTGCCGCTGCTCCACCCTTTTGGCATGCTCGCGCTCGGCGGCGGCGAGGGCTTCCCGCGCGGCGTGCGTCCCGGCGGCGAGGCGGTGGGCCTCGGCGTGTTCGTCGCTCAACCGGTGGACGAGGGAGCGGAGTTCGGCCACGGTGGGGGCTGCGGAGTCGTCCCCCTGAGCCTCCCTCTGCGCTGCCTCCTGCCGTTCGCGTACGAGCGCGAGTGCGTGCTCGGCGCCGGTGCGGGCCTCCTCGGCGGACCGGTGGACGGCGAGGGCCTTCTCCTCCGTGGCCCGGTCCACATGGCCGTCGCCGGGGCTCGCGGGGGCCGGGTGTTCCGCCGAGCCGCAGACCGTGCAGGGCTCGCCCGCGACCAGACCGGCGGCCAGCTCCGCCGCGATGTCACGCAGTCGGCGTTCGCGCAGGCCGAGCCAGGACTCGTGGGCGGCCAGGGCCTGTTCACGTGCGGCGGCGAGTTCCTCCCGGGCGTCCTGTACGTCGTCGGCGAGCGCATCGCGTCGGCTTGCCGCCTCCAGTCGGCGGCGGGCCGGGGCCAGTTGTCCGGCGAGCTGTTCGGCGCGGGTGGCGGCCTCCTGCGCCGCCTCGATGCGCTGGGCGAGTTCCGCGCGGGTGGCGTCCCAGCCGGCCAGCCAGGCATCCGCCTCCCGGACGATCTCGTCGTCGGCGCGGGCATCCCGGTTCAGCCGGATGCGCTCCTCGTCGATCCGCGCGCTGCGCACCTCGGCCTTGCGGGCGGCTTCGAGCGTGCCCAGCTCCTGCCGGAACCGCCGTTCCAGCTGGGCGAGTTGGTCGGCGCCCGCGTCGGAGAGATCCGGGGGCAGCAGCGCCCGGGCCCGGTCGAGACCGCCGCTCGCCGCCCGGTACGCCCGCTCGGCCTCCTCGCGCAGCTCCAGCGCCGGGGCGACCCGGACCGCCTTGCGGGCGCGCTCCAACTGCTCCTGGCAGCGGTCGTGTTCGGGGCGCCGCTGCTCCAGCACCTCGGCGCGCCGCAGGGTCTCCGCGTACCGCTCCTGGAGGCGGGCCAGTTCGCGTTCGGCGTCCAGGGCACGGCGGGCGGCCAGTTGGCGGTTCTCGGCCTCCGCCACCACCGCGTGTGCGATGCCGAGGTGTTCCCGGGCGGCGCTGCGGGCGATCGCGGCCCACTCCAGGACGGCTTCGGCGAGGCCCGGTTCACCCGGCCGGTCGGCGGGGGGTGCGGCCTCGGCCGCCGCCGGGCCGCCTGCCTGGGCGATGCGCTGGGCCAGGGCGAGGATCTGCTCGTCGCCGGATTTCACCCGGGCCTCGGCGCCCCGGCGCAGTTCGGCGAGGCGCTCCTCGACGGCGGCGAAGCGGCGGGTGTCGAAGAGCTTGCCGAGGAGTTTGCCGCGCGCCTCGGCGTCGGAGCGCAGGAAGCGGGCGAAGTCGCCCTGGGGCAACAGCACGACCTGGCAGAACTGGTCCCGGCTCATGCCGATCAGCTGGGCCAGCTCCTCGCCGATCTCCTGGTGCGACTTGCTGAGTCCCTGCCAGTCTCCCTTGGGGTCGCGTTCGCGCAGTCGGCTCTGGGCCTTCTCCTGGGTGAACCCGCCACCGCGCTTCTTGGGGCGCGGCTGGGCGGGGCTGCGGGTGACTTCGAGGCGGCGGCCGCCGACGGTCAGCTCCAGCTGGACCTCGGTGGGCAGGTCGGCGGGGGCGTGGTCGCTGCGGAGGGTGGCGCCGGGGCTCTGCCGGGCGCCGGGGACCGCCCCGTACAGGGCGTAGCAGACGGCGTCCAGGACGGAGGTCTTCCCGGCGCCCGTCGGCCCGTGGAGCAGGAAGAGGCCGGCCGAGGAGAGGGCGTCGAAGTCGACTTCCTGGGTGGCGCCGAACGGGCCGAAGGCGGTGAGGGTGAGGCGGTGCAGTCTCAACGGGACACCTCGCGCACGGTCTCGTCCACCCGTACGTCGTCGAACGCGGCGCGCAGCACGGTGCGTTCGGGGTCGCTGGGGCCGCTGCCGCCGCGCACATGGGCCACGAAGTCCTCGGCGATCTGGTGGTCGTCGCGGCCCTTGAGGCGCTGGGCGTAGGAGGCGAGCGGGTCCTCGGGGGGCCTCTCGGGGTCGAAGACGAGGCTGAGGGTGTGCGGGAAGCGGGCGCTGAGGCGGGCCATGGGTTCGGCGGGGCGGACGGGGTCGGTGAGGGTGGCTTCGACCCAGGCGTGCTCGTGGCGGTCGAGGGCCGGGTCCTCCAGCAGGGTGTCCAGGCGGCCGCGGAGCCGGGCGAGGGGGCGCTCGGCGGGGCAGTCGATCCGTTCCTCGGCGGCGATGTTGCCGCTGCCGTCCAGGTCGATCAGCCACATGGTCTTGCGGTGGTCGGCCTCGGAGAAGGAGTAGGCGAGCGGGGAGCCGGAGTAGCGGACGCGGCCCGTGACGCGCTGGGAGCCGTGGAGATGGCCGAGGGCCACGTAGTCGACGCCGTCGAAGACCCCGGCCGGGACGGCGGCGACCCCGCCGACGGTGATGTCGCGTTCGCTGTCGCTGGGTTCGCCGCCCGCCACGAAGGCGTGCGCGAGGACGACGGAGCGGGTTCCCGCGGGGCGGGTGGCGAGGTCGGCGCGGACCCGGTCCATGGCGGCGGTCAGGACCGCCTCGTGTCCGGCCTTGGCGGCGCGGAGGGTGTCCTTGACGAGGGCGGGTTCCAGGTAGGGGAGGCCGTAGAGGGCGACATCGCCGTGGGCGTCGGTGAGGACGACGGGGGTGGCGCAGCTCTCGGGGTCCGTACGCAGATGGATCCCGGCCCGGTCGAAGAGCCCGGCGCCGACGCCGAGGCGGCGGGCCGAGTCGTGGTTCCCGGAGATCATGACGGTGGGGACGCCGAGGGCGGCGAGCCGGTGCAGCGCGCGGTCGAAGAGGTCGACGGCGGTGAGCGGTGGAACGGCCCGGTCGTAGACGTCGCCGGAGACCAGGACCACATCCACGTCCCGGGCCTCGGCGGTGGCCACCAGGTGGTCCAGGAAGGCGGCCTGGGCGTCGATGAGGGGGACGCGGTGGAAGGACCGGCCCAGGTGCCAGTCCGAGGTGTGCAGCATCCTCACGCGATCGCCCCACCGGTTGTGCGCTGCATGTACGTCGTCCTCCACCCCTGGGCCACCGCCGGAGCGCCCCGTGATCCGCCACCGGCACGGACCACGCTAACGCCGCCGGGCCCCCGATCCCGCATCGATCAAGGATTTGCCCGGAGCGGGACGGCGGTCAGGCGATCGAGGAGGTTCACACGTCCCCGTACGCCTCGCCGCCCAACTCCAGCGTGGCCGAACCGGCGGTCGCGTCGGCCAGCCAGCCGGTGAAGGCGGGGACATCGGCGTCGGGCAGCCCGATCTCGATGGTCACGCCCTCCGCGTACCGCACCTCGCGCACATCCCGCCCGGTGGCCCGCAGATCGTTCTCCAGCTTGCCCGCCCGCTGGTGGTCGACGCGGATCGTGGCCAGCCGGAAGCGCTGCCGGGTGATCGTGCCGAGTGCGTCGAGGGCCTCGCCGACCACTCCCCCGTACGCACGGATCAGTCCGCCCGCCCCGAGCTTGACCCCGCCGTAGTAGCGGGTGACGACCGCCGCGGCGTACCGCACCTCGCGGCGCATCAGCATCTGGAGCATCGGGACGCCCGCGGTGCCGCCGGGTTCGCCGTCGTCGCTGGCCTTCTGTACGGAGGCGTCGGCGCCGATCACGTACGCGAAGCAGTTGTGGGTGGCGGTGGGGTGCTCCTTGCGGACGCGTGCGACGAAGTCCTGCGCCTCCTGTTCGGTGGCGGCGGGGGCGAGGGAGCAGAGGAAGCGCGATCGGTTGATCTCGCTCTCGTGCACACCCGCGCGGGCGACGGTCCGGTACTGCTCCTGCATCCGTCCACCCTATGCGCCGCCGCGCCTGCGGGTTCCGGCGGGAATGGCGGGCGGTGGCCGTCCGTTGTCCGGGCATGAGCACAGAGGCAGAGACGATCCGGCGGATTCTTCAGGACTCGGGCGACACGTGGGCGGTGGTGGGCCTCTCCGACAACCGCTCCCGTGCCGCCTACGGGGTCGCGCAGGTCCTCCAGCGCTTCGGCAAGCGCGTGGTGCCGGTGCACCCGAAGGCCGAGACGGTGCACGGGGAGCAGGGGTACGCCTCGCTGGCGGAGATCCCGTTCCCGGTGGATGTGGTGGACGTGTTCGTCAACAGCGAGCTGGCGGGCGGGGTCGCGGACGAGGCGGTGTCGGTGGGGGCGAAGGCGGTCTGGTTCCAGCTCGGCGTGGTGGACACGGAGGCGTACGAGCGGACGCGCGCGGCGGGGCTGGAGATGGTGATGGACCGGTGCCCGGCCATCGAGATCCCGCAGCTGGGGTAGGGGTGTCGGGGGCGCTCGGGGTGGGCATGCATCCCCGCCGTGAGCGACCCTCTCGACGGCGACCGGCTGTCCGCCGCACTGTCCGCGCTGGGCGTGCGCCCCGGCGACGTGCTGCTGGTGCATGCCTCCCTGCGGGCGGTGGGGCCCGTCGTCGGCGGGCCCACCGCCGTGCTGGCGGCCCTGCGGCAAGCGGTGGGGCGGGAAGGGACCGTGGTGGTCCCCACCTTCACCCCGGAGAACTCGGACACCTCGCCGCACTACCTCGCCCGGGTGGGAGGCCTGGACGCCGAGGCGCGGGAAGCCGTCCGCGCGTCGATGCCGCCCTTCGACCCGGCGACCACCCCCGCCCCCTCGGTCGGCGCCCTCGCCGAGACCGTACGGACGGCCGCGGGGGCCGGGCGCAGCGGCCACCCGCAGACCTCCTTCGCCGCGATCGGCCCCGGGGCCGGGAAGCTGCTCGCCGGGCACCGGCCGGACTGCCACCTCGGCGAGGACTCCCCGCTCGCCCGGCTGTACGAGGCCGACGCCCGGATCCTCCTGCTCGGCACCGGCTACGACACCTGCACCGCCTTCCACCTGGGCGAGTACCGCAGACCCGGTCCGCCCCTGCGCACCTACCGCTGTGTGGTGACCCTGCGGGGTGTGCGGCAGTGGTGGGCGTACGAGGATGTCGCCCTGGACGACGGCGACTTCGGGTCCCTCGGCGCCGCCTTCGAGGAGGCCGCCGGCCCCGGTGACGTACGGACGGCTCTGCTCGGGTCCGCGCCGTGCAGGCTCCTCCGGCTGCGGGCGGCCGTCGACTTCGCCACCGGGTGGCTCACGGACCACCGGTAGGCGGCGTCAGACCCCCAGCCCCTCCACGACCACCGCGCCCGGGAGGGCGGCGAGCGCCTTGCCCGGCACGATGAGCTTGCCCCGGCGGCTGCCGCTGCCGATCAGGACCCACTCCTCGTCCACGACGGCGGGGTCCAGCAGCAGGGGCCACGCAGCGGGCAGGCCGATCGGGGTGATGCCGCCGTACTCCATGCCGCTCTCGCCGACCGCCGTGTCCATCGCCGCGAAGGACGCCTTACGGGCGCCGAGGTGCTTGCGTACCGCGCCGTTGACGTCGACCCGGGTGCGGGAGAGCACCACACAGGCGGCGAGGGTGGTCTCTCCGCCGCGTTTGCCCGCCACGACGACGCAGTTGGCCGAGGTGTCCAGCAGGTCGGCCCCGTGGTGCTGGACGAAGACCGCCGTGTCGGCGACGGCCGGGTCCGTATCGACGTGGACGATCCGGTCGGCGGTGATGTCGCCCCACCCGGCGGCGAGGGCCGCTGCGACGGGGGCGGGGAGCAGGTCGAGTCGTTCCGAGGCGGGAGAGGCATCCTCGAAGGTGCCGATGGGTGCGCGCATGCGGTCACGCTAACAGCGTACGGAGGGCGGCCGGTTGGCCGTCTCACGCCAGGCGGCGTGCCTCACGGAGCGTCCGGCGCCTGGTCCAGGTCGGCCAGCGCGAGCAGCTGCTCGGATGTGACGCCCTCCGGGATGGGTACGGGGGCCGGCGTGCGCAGGGGCGGCTGCCACCCCTTCTCCGGGTCCCAGCCCCGTACGACCCGGGCCGGGGCCCCCGCGACCACCGCGTGGTCGGGGACCTCGCCCCGTACGACCGCGCCCGCCGCGACCACCACATTGCGGCCGAGCCGGGCGCCGGGCAGGATCACCGCGCCGGTGCCGATCCAGCAGCCGGGGCCGATCTCCACCGGCTCCATCCGGGGCCACTGCTTGCCCACGGGCTCGTCCGGGTCGTCGTAGCTGTGGTTCGTCGAGGTGATGTAGACGTACGGACCGCAGTACGTGTCCGAGCCGATGGTCACCGTCGTGTCGGCGATGACGTGGCTGCCGCGCCCCAGCACCACCCCGTCGCCCAGCGTGAGGATCGGCTCGGGCCCCAGGTCCAGGTCCGGCATCATCCCGGCCGTGAGGGTCACCTGCTCGCCGATGATGCAGTGGCCGCCGAGCCGGATCCACGGCTCGCCGAAGACGGTGCCCTGCGGGAAGGCGAGCCGGGTCCCCTCCCCGATCCCGCCGAACCGCAGCCGGCCGGGGTGCCCGGCGGTGACGGCGCCCGCGTCCTGCGCCCACTCCCAGACGCGGTGGACCACCCAGGAGGCGACGCGGCGGCGGGGGCGGGCGAGGAAGGAGAACGTGTTTCGGTTCTTCGGCACGGGCTCACGGTAGTCGGCGCGGGTGGCGGCGATCCGTGCGGTGACCTGTGATGTTCGCCCTACCCCCCGGCGTACGCGGGGAGCCGTCGCCTACCGTGTGAGGCGGCCCGATCCCGATCGCAGGCCCCCAGGAGCAGCACACCGGACCACCGAGGAGCAGGCCATGGCGGAACAGGCGTTGATCACGGGCATGGGCGGCAAGGAGCCGGACATCGACGCGGACGCGTTCGTGGCCCCGACCTCCGTGGTGATCGGGGAGGTGACGCTGGCCGCCGGTTCCAGCGTCTGGTACCAGGCGGTACTGCGCGCCGACTGCGGGCCGATCACGCTCGGTCCGGACAGCAACATCCAGGACAATTGCAGCGTCCACACCGACCCGGGCTTCCCGCTCACGGTGGGCGCGCGCGTCTCGGTCGGCCACAACGCGGTGCTGCACGGCTGTGTGATCGAGGACGACGTGCTGGTGGGGATGGGCGCCACGGTGCTCAACGGCGCGCACATCGGCGCCGGGTCCCTGGTCGCGGCGCAGGCGCTCGTACCGCAGGGGATGCAGGTGCCGCCGGGGTCGCTGGTCGCGGGCGTGCCCGCCAAGGTGAAGCGGCCGCTGACGGAGGAGGAGCAGGAGGGCATCCGGTTCAACGCGGCCGGTTACGTGGAGCTGGCCAAGGCCCACCGCGCGGCGCACGAGGGCTGAGCCCCGGCCGGGCACGGACGCACCCCGCACAGCCGGAAGCCGCCGCTCCTCTCCCCGACCGGAGGGGGCGGCGGCCCCGGGACCATGCGCCCGCGGGCGTCAGCTGTTGGGGCGCAGGGTCCACACGACGGTCATCTCGCCGGTGACCGCGCCGTCGGCGCGGGCGATCTCGATGGCGACGGGGAATTCCGGCCGCTGCCCGGCGTCCAGCTCGGCTACCACGTCGGCGATCGGGCGGCCGAGGGTGGCGGTCGCGGTGACCTCGCCCATGGCGAGCTTCTTGTAGCCGATCTCGGCCTTCACTGCGAGCGGCACCGCCCGGGACATCTGGTCGCCGAACGCGGCGATGACGATGGCGCCGCTGGCGGACTCGGCGAGCGTGAACATGGCTCCGGCGTGCGGTCCGCCGACGTGGTTGTGGTAGTCCGCCTGGTCGGGCAGCCGGACGACGGCCCGCTCCGGGGTGGTCTCCAGGAATTCGAGGTTGAGGGTCCGGGCCATCGGGACCGTCGCGACGAGCATCTCGCCGACGGACATCTGTTCAGCGCTCATGGACCGAAGGTTACTCATGAGTAGCCAGATTTGGCCATCCCCTGCGCCCGGTTCGGGCATCCCCCTGTTACGGCACCGGGACAGCACTGGGACAGGGGCGGGCGTAGCAGTGCACACGACACCCATCTATGGTTACTGGCCATGTGGCCAGGACAGCAGCCGCCCGGGGGCGAGCAGAACCCGCAGGACCCGAACCAGAACCCGTACCAGCAGCCGGGGTACCAGCAGCCGAATCCCTATCAGCAACCGGGATATCCGCAGCAGGGGCAGCAGCCGGGGCAGTCCGGCGCGCCCGGATACCCGCCGGGCCAGCCCGGACAGCAGGGGCAGCCAGGTCAGCCCGGCTACGGACAGCCGGGCTACGGACAGCAGCCCGGGTACGGACAGCCCGGCTACGGGCAGCCCAATCCGTACCAGCAGCCGACCGTCCCGCAGTACGCGGTGCCGGGTCCGCCCGGCGGGCCCAAGCCGGACGACGGCAGGAAGAAGACGACCGTCATCGCCATCGTCGCGGCGACCGCCGTCGTCGTGGCCGCCGTCGTCACCGGCGTCATCGTGATGAACAACAAGGACGACGACGGCGGATCGACCGTCGCCGACGACAAGAAGTCCGCCTCCCCCAGCGCGAAGCCGAGCGTGTCGGAGGAGGCGAGCTCCGCTCCGGTGGAGAACCCGCGCGGCTCCGAGGACGACCCCAAGCCCCTCATCCCGGGGTGGAAGGTCGTCACCAACCCGAAGTGGGGCACGCAGTTCGACGTGCCCGGTGACTGGGAGGTCTCCAGCTCGGGTGTGTTCGCCGGGTTCGAGGACGCCAAGAATCCCACGGGCAAGCCCGTCGCCGGTTTCTCCGCGCCCGCCTACTACAAGAGCAAGTGGTGCGTCGACGACTCCGACAAGGACGGCCGCGAGGAGGAGACCGAGCTGGCGGGCGTCGGCACCAAGGGCGCGCGCGGGGCGAAGAACGCCGACGAGGCCGCGCGGGCCGAGGCGGGCACCTGGGTGTGGGCGGCCTACGCCCAGTCCGACTCCAAGGACAAGGTCAAGATCGACCCGGCCAAGCCGTTCACCACCAAGTCGGGTCTCTCCGGCAGCGTGGTGACCGCCACCGCGACCGGTCTGACCAAGAAGGAGAAGTGCGACACCGACGGCAAGTCGATCGCCTTCTCGTTCAAGAACGGCAACGACGAGTTCTCGACCTGGATCCTCTACGGCCCCAAGGGCGTCGAGGGTGAGCTGCCGGACACCACCATCCAGCAGATCCTGAGCACGGTCCGCCTCACCGCCGACAAGCCGACCGGCTGACGCCACTCACGCCGCTGACGCCCGCTCTCCGGTCCGGGAACGCTGTCCCCCGGGCCGGAGGGCGGGCGCCGTGCTGCTCAGCCGCTGTTCAAGACGTCCCGTCACCGCTCAGCCGATGCTGAAGGCGCCGTCCGGCGGCTCGGGCGAGGCGACGGCGTCCGCGTCCGCCACCGGGCGGGCCGCGCCGGTGAGCCGGACCAGCGCCTGCCCCTCGGTGACCCGGGCCGGAAAGGCGTCGGCGGCGCAACGGCGGGTGAGCGGCGCCGTGTCGATCGGGGCGTGCGAGGCGAGCAGCACGACGTTGCCGAACCGCCGCCCGCGCAGCACCGCCGGCTCACCGATCAGCGCCAGCTCCGCGAAGACCGCCGCGAAGTTGGCCAGTTGGGACCGGAGGAACGCGAACGGCGCGCTGTCCGCCAGGTTGGCGGCGTAGACCCCGTCCGGCCGCAGCACCCGCCCGGCGGCCCGCGCGTACTCCACCGACGTGAGGTGCGCCGGGACCCGCGAGCCGCCGAAGACGTCCGCGACGACCACATCGGCGGACGCGGCCGGTGCCGCCTCCAGCCGGGCCCGGGCGTCGGCGGCGTGCACGGAGATGCCGCTGCCGTCGGGCAGCGGCAGGTGTTCCCGCACCATCCGCAGCAGCTCCCGGTCCGCCTCGACGACGTCCTGCCGCGAACCGGGACGGGTCGCGGCGACATACCGGGGCAGGGTGAGCGCCCCGCCGCCGAGGTGGAGGACGTCCAGCGGGGCGCCCTCGGGGGCGGCGCAGTCCAGGACGTGCGCGAGGCGCCGTACGTACTCGAACTCCAGGTACGCCGGGTCGTCGAGGTCCACGTAGGACTGGGGCGCGTCGTCGACCGTGAGCAGCCAGGCCCGGTCGCGGTCCACGTCGGGCAGCAGCCGGGCGGTGCCGCAGTCCACCTCGCGGATGACGGGTATCGGCTCGTTCACCCCTCCATTGTCGCCCCCGCACACCGCTGCCCGTCACCCCTGGGTCCAGGGGTGACGGGCAGCGGCAGCCGTCAGAGCAGGCCGGTGACCGTGCCCGCGCCGACCGTGCGGCCGCCCTCGCGGATCGCGAAGCCGAGGCCGGACTCCAGCGGGACGTCACGGCCCAGCTCCACGGTCATGGTGACCGTGTCGCCGGGGCGCGCGACGGCTACCTCGCCGAGGTCGATGTCACCGACGACGTCCGCCGTACGGATGTAGAACTGCGGCCGGTAACCGGTGGTGACCGGGGTCGACCGGCCGCCCTCCTTCGTCGACAGGACGTACACCTGCGCGCTGAACCGGCGGCTGGGCACCACGCTGCCGGGCGCGGCCACGACATGGCCGCGTCGCACCCGGTCGCGCTCCACCCCGCGCAGCAGCAGCGCCACGTTGTCCCCGGCCTCGGCGGACTCCATCGGCTTGCCGAAGGTCTCCAGGCCGGTGACGACCGTCTCGATCTCCGCGCCCAGCACCTGGACCTTGTCCCCGACGCGGACGGTGCCGCGCTCCACCGCACCGGTGACGACCGTGCCCCGGCCGGTGATGGTCAGGACGTTCTCCACGGAGAGCAGGAACGGCGCGTCGGTGTAGCGCACCGGCATCGGTACGTACGTGTCGACGGCGTCCAGCAGCCCTTCGATCGCCGCCGTCCACCGCGGGTCGCCCTCCAGCGCCTTGAGCCCGGAGACCCGGACCACGGGGACGGTGTCACCGCCGTACCCGTGCGCGGAGAGCAGCTCGCGGACCTCCAGCTCCACCAGGTCGGTCAGCTCGGGGTCGCCCGCGTCGGCCTTGTTGAGGGCGACGACGATGTGGTCGACGCCCACCTGACGGGCCAGCAGGACGTGCTCGGCGGTCTGCGGCATGATCCCGTCGAGGGCGGAGACGACGAGGATCGCCCCGTCCAGCTGCGCCGCTCCCGTCACCATGTTCTTGATGTAGTCGGCGTGGCCGGGCATGTCGACGTGCGCGTAGTGCCGGGTGTCGGTCTCGTACTCGACGTGCGCGATGTTGATGGTGATGCCGCGCTGGGCCTCCTCGGGGGCCCGGTCGATCCGGTCGAACGACACGTAGGAGGTGGAGCCGGAGCCCCGCTCGCTGAGGACCTTGGTGATGGCGGCGGTGAGGGTGGTCTTGCCGTGGTCGACGTGGCCCATGGTGCCGATGTTGAGGTGCGGCTTGGTGCGCACGTAAGCCGTCTTGGACATGGCTCGTTCCTTTGAGAACTCGAAGCTGAGAAGGAGAAGACCCCAGGGCCCGGCCGACCCTCCCCTTGCGGGGTCCGCCGGACTGTCGGGGGAGGGTCAGCTTCGGGCGCCGCCGATGGGCGCTGCTGCGAAGACCGCTGCTGCGGCCGGGGCGACTGCCTCGGCGACCGCGGCGTCCACGGCAGCCTTCGGCGCGGCCGCGACTGCGGGCCGTGCTGCGAGGAAGGCGTACCGGAACATGCCCCTGATCATCGCCGGGCGCGGCGGCCGCGTCGAATGGTTTTCCGTACGGCTCTCAGAGGTTCTTGAGCGCCTCGCGCACCGACAGCGGTGACAGCCGGTCCCGGGCGCCCTCGACGAAGTCGCGTACGGCGGTGGGGTCGGTCTTGGCGTACTCCCGCAGCGCCCAGCCGATCGCCTTGCGGATGAAGAAGTCCGGGTGGTCCGCGCGGCGCAGGCAGTAGCCGAAGAGGCGGTCTGCGTCGGTGGCTTCCTTGCAGCGGAGCTGGTGCAGCAGGGCGGTCCGCGCGACCCACAGGTTCTCGTCGTCGATCCACCGGTCCATCGCGCGGGCGAGCGCGGGGTCTGCGGTGACCAGGGGGCCCGCGACATGGGCTGCGAGGGCGTCGACCGTGTCCCACCAGGGCGTGGTGGTGACGAGGTGGTGCAGGACGGGCAGGAATCCGGAGGAGCAGGAGGAGACGTGACGGCGGAGGTAGTCGACGGCGAAGTAGTGGTACTCGCGCTCGGGCAGCCGCCAGCAGCGCAGCGCGACGGCCGTGCAGTCCCGCTCGGCCGGCCGGCCGGTGCCCGCCAGTACGGCCTTGGACAGGGCCCGGCGCTGCGGGGTGGGGATTCCGAGGAACGGGGCGATGTGCTTCATGTACGCGGCGGCGCCCTCGGCCCGTACGGGGTCGGCGGCCGGGGCGTACAGCTCGGTCAGCCGGGCGAGGACGGTGTCGGCGAGCGGGCTCGCCGGTACGGCGGGGGCGGGGGCTGCGGCTGGGTCCACGCGACGCACATTACGGCGATCACATACCGCTTTCGGTTAGTCTCCCCGAATGTTCGACCCCGTCCCCACCGCCCGGCCCGCCGGCGCCACGGCCCTTCGTCGTCCGAGGGCGCTGCTCTCCCCCTGGTCCCGGTTCTCGCTGCTCGTGGCGGTGCTGCTGGGCGCCGCCTCCACGATGCTGCTGTTCGAACCACAGCGACTGCTGGCGTCGGGCTGGCCGGAGCAGCTGACCGGCGGCGGTGCGGCGATGCTGTTCGGACTCGCGTACGGGGCGCTGACCGTGGCGTTCGTGCCGCGCCCGCTCCTCAACCTCGCGGCGGGGGCCCTCTTCGGTACGCAGACGGGGCTGGCGGCGGCCCTGGCGGGCACGGTGCTCGGTGCGGGCGTCTCGTTCATGCTGGGCCGGGTCCTCGGTCAGGACGCGCTGCGCACCCTGCTGCGCGGGAAGGTGCTCACCGCCGCCGACGGGGTGCTGAGCCGGCACGGCTTCCGCTCGGTGCTGGCGCTCCGCCTCTTCCCCGGGATCCCGTTCGCCGCCGCCAACTACTGCGCGGCCACCTCCCGCATGGGCTACCCGCCCTTCCTCCTGGCCACCGGGCTGGGCTCCATCCCGAACACGGCGGCGTACGTCATAGCGGGCAGCGAGGCCGCCTCGCCGACCTCGCCCCTCTTCCTGGCGGCGATGGGGTTCATCGTGGTCTCCGGTCTCGGCGGGGCGCTGGTGGCCTGGCGCAAACGCCACCGGCTCGGCCGGGACACGCCGGAGGGCTGAGCGGGCGTCAGCACGCGGATGACCGATGCGGTCATCCTGGCGTTCACCTTCAGGCGATACGCTGCGCGCGACCTCGATCTTCCTGATGTCCCCGACCGCACTCCGTACTCCGCACGCCGCACTCTGCCGATGGGCCCCGTCGTCCCTGGCCGATGCACGATCATTTCCGGGATGGCCAAAGCCCCATGAGCTGGTTCGAATCATTCGTCCTGGGACTCGTTCAGGGACTGACCGAGTTCCTGCCGATCTCCTCCAGCGCCCATCTGCGGCTGACCGCCGCGTTCGCCGGCTGGCACGACCCGGGGGCCGCCTTCACCGCGATCACCCAGATCGGCACGGAGGCCGCCGTGCTGATCTACTTCCGCAAGGACATCGCCCGGATCGTGTCGGCCTGGTTCCGCTCGCTGACGGACAAGGAGATGCGCGGCGACCACGACGCCCAGATGGGGTGGCTGGTCATCGTGGGATCGATCCCCATCGGGGTGCTGGGCATCACGCTCAAGGACCAGATCGAGGGCCCGTTCCGCGACCTGCGGCTGATCGCGACCACGCTCATCGTCATGGGCATCGTCCTCGGCATCGCCGACCGGCTGGCCGCGCGCGACGAGGTGGGCGGCAAGCACCGCGCGGTCAGGGAGCGCAAGACGCTCAAGGACCTGGGCATCCGGGACGGTCTGATCTACGGCTTCTGCCAGGCGATGGCGCTGATCCCCGGCGTCTCGCGCTCGGGCGCGACCATCAGCGGTGGTCTGCTGATGGGCTACACCCGCGAGTCGGCGGCACGTTACTCGTTCCTGCTGGCGATCCCCGCCGTGCTGGCCTCGGGCGTCTACGAGCTCAAGGACGTGGGCGAGGGCCATGTCTCCTGGGGGCCGACGATCTTCGCGACCCTGGTGGCGTTCTTCGTCGGATACGCCGTCATCGCATGGTTCATGAAGTTCATCACGACCAAGAGCTTCATGCCGTTCGTCATCTACCGGGTGGCCCTCGGCGTCCTGATCTTCGTCCTCGTCTCGGCCGGTGTGCTGAGCCCGCACGCGGGTGAGTCGGCCGGCTGACACACGGACAGGTGCCCCGCCCGGGAGCAGCCGGGCGGGGCCGATCCAGCAGCGCAGCAGCCAGCAGCGCGGATAGATGTCACCACCGTAGGGCGGGGGTCTGACAACGCCGGTTCAGCGGCCCGTGAGCCCCGTCGCCGCGAGGACCGCGTCCACCGTCTCCTCGACCGTCAGCTCCGCGCTGTCGATCCAGACGCCCTCACCGGCCAGTTCGTCACGCATCGCCGCGTCCAGGAACGACCAGTCCGTGGTGAGCTTCTTGTCCCGGGCGAGGTTGCGCTCCCCCGCCTTCGCCGCGCCCGGGGCGAGGACGACGAAGTGCAGCGGTCCGACGGCGATCTGCCGCCGGTAGAAGCCGAGGTGGGCCCGGCGGACGACCACGTCGTCGATGACCGGCAGGAACCCGGCGCTGACAAAACTGTCCGCCAGCAGGCAGGCGTTGCGGGCCCGCAGGAAGATCTGCCGGTCCGCCTCCTCGTCCCGCTCCGGTGAGGGCCACCGCCCGCCTGTGACGATGAGCCCCTGGAGGGCGTCCACCTCGATATGGGCCGAGGCGGCGAACCGGTCGGCGAGCGCGGCCGCCACCGTGGATTTGCCGCTGCCCGGGATACCGCTCAGCAGGACGGCCCCCGCCGCCGGTTCGGTGTCCACCGGTACTTCGGTCCAGGTCATCGCGTCCCCGCTCCGCTCCCGGGCGGTCCGGCCCGCCCCCGCCGGTGATCGTAGGGCACCCCTCACGGCCGGAGGGCGGCGGGAACTTACCGGGCCGGGCCGCCGACTACTGGAGGACAGGTCAGCCGAACAGGTGCGGCAGCACGACGGCCCCACGAGGGCCGGGAGGAGGCCGAGAGGCATGCAGTGGTACGAGGACGACGCGCTCTGGTCCGATTTCGCCTCGACGATGTTCCCGCCCGCCCGGGCCGAGTCCGCCGCCGCCCTCGTCGCCTCCTCGCCCCTCCTGGACTTCCCACCGGGTTCACGGGTGCTGGACCTGTGCTGCGGGCCGGGTCTCTTCGTGGTGCCGCTGGCGGCGCGCGGGTACGCGGTGACGGGCGTCGACCTCTCGCCCTCGATGCTGGAGCGGGCCCGGAACGTCTGCGACGCGGCGGGGGCCGATGTCCGCCTGGAACGGGCCGACATGCTCACGTACGCGGAGCCCGGCGCCTTCGACGTCGTGCTGAACGTCTTCACCTCGTTCGGCTACTTCGAGGACGCCGAGGACAACCTCCAGGTGCTCCGCAACGCGTACGAGAGCCTCGCGCCGGGTGGGCAGCTGCTGGTCGACGTGATGGGCAAGGAGGTGCTGGCGGGCTGGATCGGGCGGCCCAAGGCGGTGGACCTGCCGGACGGTGCGTACGTCGTCCAGCGCGACACCGTCCTCGACAGCTGGCGGCGGCTGCGCACCGACTGGACGCTGGTGCGGGGGAGTTCCGCCCGTACCGCCTCCATCCACTCCTGGCTCTACTCCGCCGCCGAACTGCACGCCCTCTTCGAGGAGGCGGGCTTCGCCGACGTGGAATGCTTCGGCGGCTTCGACAGTTCGGCGTACGACCAGCATTCGGACCGGCTCATCGTCCGCGGGCGGCGCAAGTGAGGGCCGGGGAGCGGCAGTCCGCCGCCACCGCGACCGTGCACGAGCACATCACCGACGCCGTGAAGACCCCGGATCTGATCCGGCTGGACGGCGATGTGGTGCTCGCCCGGTTCGAGACGATGAAGGTGTACGCGGCGCTCGGCGCGGTCCGTTCGCTGCTGCGCCGGGGCCGGGTGGTCCCCGGGCAGACCCTGGTCGACAGCTCCAGCGGGATCTACGCGGTGGCGCTCGCCATGGCCTGTCACCGTTACGGTCTGCGCTGCCACATCGTGGCCTCGACCACCGTCGACGCCACGATGCTCGCCCAGCTGGAGATCCTCGGCGCGACCGTGGACAAGATGCCGCCGTCGCAGAGCCTGCGGCTGGACCAGGAGCTGCGCGTCCGCCATGTGCGGCAACTCCTCGCCGAGCGGCCGGACTTCCACTGGATGCGGCAGTACCACGACGCCGTGCACCACGAGGGGTACCGGGAGTTCGCCGAACTCCTCGACGCCTCCCTGCCCGAGGGCCCGCTGACCGTGGTGGGCGCGGTCGGCACGGGCGCCTCGACCGGTGGACTGGCCCGTGCGCTACGGGAGTCGGGGCGGGCGGTGCGGCTGGTGGGGATCCAGCCGTTCGGCAGCGTCACCTTCGCCAGCGAGCAGTTCAGCGACCCGGAGGCGATCATCGCGGGCATCGGCAGCTCCATCCCGTTCGGGAACGTCCACCACGAGCTGTACGACACCGTGCACTGGCTGGACTTCCGCCATGCGATGGCCGGAGCGGTCGGACTGCTGCGCCGGCACGCGGTGTTCGCCGGTCTCTCCACCGGAGCGGCCCACCTGGCGGCCTCCTGGGAGGCGGCGCGCGACCCGGGCCGTATGCATCTGGTACTGGGCGCGGACACCGGACACCGTTACGCCGAGCGGGTGTTCACCCGCCACACCGAGGCGCTGGACCCGGCAGGCCTGCGGCCCTGCACGATCACGTCGCTGGAGGCCCTGCGGCCGCCGTGGTCGGTGATGGAGTGGGGCCGGCGCGCCGCTCCCGAGGCCGCCCGCCTGCCCGAACAGGGCGGCGCCCCCGCCCCCGTACCGACTGTGGAGATGCAGCCATGACGATCGCCGCCCTGGAGTCCCTGTCCTTCGGGCTCGGCAGGATGGCCGAGGCCGCCGCGGAAACCGGCCACCGGCTCTGCCTGCTCACCGGTGACCGCTCGGTGTACCGGCACGAGCTGGCCGCCCTGCCGCCCGAGGCGCTGGACGTGGTGGACGTCGACACCGACGACCGGGAAGCGGTCCGACGCGCACTGACCGCCCTCCCGTCGCTGGCCGGGCTGATCAACACGACGGACACCTGGAGCGTCCCGGCCGCCGAGCTGGCCGCCGAGTTGAGGCTCCCGGGACCGGATCCGGAGGCGGTGCGGCTGCTGCGGGACAAGCGCCGGGTCCGGGAGGCGCTGCACGCGCGGGGGCTGAGCCGGTCGACGGCTGTGGCCGTGGAGCCCGGGCCGGAGGGTGCGGAGGCGGTCCTGCGTACGGTCGGACTCCCCGCCGTACTGAAGGACTCGGCGGGCACCTCCTCACGCGGGGTGTGGATCGTGCACGACGAGGAGGCGCTGCACCGGACGCTGGCGGAGGCCGGGCAACAGCCGCTGAAGGGCGGCCTGTTCGCGGAGTCCTTCCTCGCCGGGCCGCTCTACAGCGCGGAGACCCTGAGCTGGGAGGGGACCACCCGGCTGCTGGGGGTGCTGAGCCGCCAGACGTCCCGGTCGGCGGTGGTACGGGAGGAGGTCGCGGCCTTCCCGGTGGCGCTGCCGGACGGGGAGCGGGACGGGATCGAGGCGTGGGTGGGGCAGGTGCTCGAAGTGGCCGGGCACCGGCGGGGGTTCGCCCATGTGGAGTTCATCCTCACCGCCGAGGGGCCGGAGTTGGTGGAGATCAACCGGAGGATCGGCGGTGCGCTGGTCGGCGAGGTGCTCTGCCGGACGCTGGGCACCAATGTGTACACGGCGATGATGGACGAGGCGCTCGGCCGCCGCCCCCGGCTGCTGGACACCCCACTCGACGGACAGGGCCCCGCGTACGGCTTCGTCCTCGTCTACGCGGACCGGCCCGGCGTGCTGAAGGGCTGGCACGGCCTGGGCGAACTCGCCGCCTTTCCCGGGTCCGTGGAGTGGTACCCCGTACGCGAACCCGGCGAGGCCCTGGCCCATGTGGGCGACCAGCGGGGGTGCACGGGCATGGTGCTGGCCGAGGCGCCGACGGCGGAGCTGGCCCAGCACCGGGCGTGGAGTGCGGCGGTCCGGGTGCGCCCGGTGATCGCGGACACGCCGTGAGGGCGGGGTGAGCGCTGAACGCACCTGGCGACAAAGGCGGTTCAGCGGGCCGCAGGCCTTCCTGCTGGCGGGCTCGTTCCTGATCACGCTGGGCAGCTTCGCGGTGCTGCCGTACATGTCGGTGCTGCTGCACCAGCGGCTCGGCCTGGGTCTCGGCACGGTCGGTTTCGTGCTGGCGGTGGCCTCGCTGATCCAGTTCGCCGGGGGTGTGGTGGCGGGGCCGGTCGCCGCGCGGATCGGGCTGCGGCGGTCGATGCTGCTGGCGCTGGCGCTGCGTACGGCCGGATTCGCCGCGTTCGTACCGGGGTTGACCAGTCCCGTACTGGCGATCGGCGCGCTGCTGCTGGTGTCGGCGGGTGCGGCGCTCTACCTCCCCGCCAACAAGGCCTATCTGGTGGCCGGTTCACCGGATGAGGACCGGCCTCGGCTCCTGTCGGCGAGCAGTTCGGCGTTCAACGCGGGGATGGCGCTCGGCCCACCGGCGGCGGCTCCGCTGGTGATGGGCTCCCCCGGGGTGCTCTTCTCGTGCGTCGCCGGGCTGTTCGCGCTGGTCGGGGTGGGGCACGCGTTCCTGCCGCGCGAGGAGGTGCGTCCGGGGGCGGTCGCATCCCAGGAGCCCCCGTCCCGCGAACCACGCTCCGGGCTCTCACCGTTCCTGGTCACGGTGGTGAGCGTCTACGCGTTCATGTTCTTCCAGCACTACCTGGCGCTGTACGCGGTCCCCCGGACGTCGGCGGGTTTCTACGGCATGGTCCTGATGGGGTACGCGGCCCTCCTCGTCGTCGGCCAGCCGCTACTGGCGGAGTGGATCGCCGCCCTGAGCTATCCGGCGGCGCTGCGGTGGGGGTTCGGGGCCATGGCGGCGGGGATGGCGGCCATCGCCGGGGGCGGGCACGTCGGCATCGCGGTGGGCGGGGCGCTGCTCTGCCTGGGCGAGATCGTGCTGTTCCTGAAGAACGACCTGGAGGCGCTGGCCCGTTCGTCCGCGCCTCCGGCCACCGTGTTCGGACGGCAGCGGCTCGCGGCGGGCATCGGGGCGTTCGCCAGCGGGGTGGTGGGCGGGCAGCTGTACGCGGCGGCGGAGTCGGCCGGCTCGGCGCGGGCGTTCTGGGTGGCGGTCGCCCTCCAGTGCCTGCTGCTGCCGGTGTTCCTGCTGGGCCGCCGTACCGCCCGGGGCCGGTCGGAGCCCCGGGCGGAGACGGCATCCGAACTACGTGGCTGAACCGGCGGACACCGTCACCCGCTCCCCCGGTTCCGTACGCCACTGCCCGGCCAGCTCCCGGCGGGCGCGCGCCACGCGGGAGCGCACCGTACCGACGGGGCAGCCCGCCGCGTCCGCCGCCTCCTCGTAGGAGAGGCCCAGCACCTGGGTCAGGACGAAGGCCTGGCGGCGCGCCGGGTCCAGGTGGCCGAGGGCGTCGAAGACCGCGACGGACTCGTCGAAGCCGGGGAGGTGGCGCGGCTGGGCCCGTTCCGCCGCGCCCTGCCAGTCGGCGGTGTCGGCGGTCCGGGGGCGTACGGCGGCCGTGCGGTGGCGGTCGATGACGACGCGCCGGGCGATGGAGAGGAGCCAGGTGCGGGCGCAGGAGCGTCCGGCGAAGCGGGCCAGTCCGCTCATCGCCCGCAGGTAGGTCTCCTGGGCGAGGTCGTCGGCGCCGGGGACGTCGGCGCTGAGGTAGGCGACGAACCGGCGGACGTCCTCGTAGGTCGCCCTGACGAAGCGGTCGGCGGCCTCCCGGTCGCCGCCGCCCGCGGCCAGGGCCCAGTCGGTGATCTGTACGTCGTTCTGGCGGGTGGCGTACACCCGGGGCCGGGGCACCGGGGTGACGGGCGGCCCGGCGGGGAGGGGGGTGGCAGTAAGGGTCACAGCAGTCCTTCGCATCCTGGCGGAGCCCTGGCGTGGTCGTCGGCCCGGCTCCGCGGGGCCGGGCCGCGCGGACGGCCCTGGGGGCGGGTCCGGCGGTACCGGCATGCCTGTTACGGGTGTGGGCGCCGAGCGCACACCCGTACCGCCGCCGGGTCACACGGGACCGGGCGGGCGGTTGGAGCTCACAGGGAGGGGACGGGAAGCGGTGGACCGCGCCGGGAGATGGCGTGCAGGGCGAGGAGGTCCTGGGCGCGGCGGCCCGGGCGGCGGCGGGCGCGCGGCCGGACGGGCGAAACACCGGCGAAGGGCGTCGCCGACCAGAGGCGCCAGGCCGTCCGCAGCGGGGCCTGGACGAAGAGGGCCAGGCAGCGGCCCAGCCGGGCGAGCGCCACCTCGCCGCGCCACAGCCACCAGCCGCAGACCAGCCCGGCGACCGCGTGGGAGGCGGCCATGCCGGTGGTGAAGACGGAGGCGTCGAAGGCCGCCAGCAGCTCCATCCGGTGCGAGACGTCCCCGGCCGGGCCCGTATGGGAGGCGTGGGACATCGCCCCGTGCGCGTGGTGCGCGCCGCCCGTGGCGGAGGCGGTGAAGTAGGCGTGCAGCCCCAACTGGCCCAGGACATGGGCCGAGACGGTGACCGGGGCGTTCCGTTCACGGCGGGCGAGCCACCAGCCTGCGGGGGCGACCGGTACGAGGACGGCCGCCAGGGACGGTAAGGGCAGCGGTCCGCCGGACATCAGGGCATGGCCGAGCCCGGACACGGCGACGCACACGACCGCGAACAGCGCGGTGCGGGCGAGGCGGAGTGCGGTTCCGGCTCCCATGGCGACCATCGTGCCAGCCGCACCCGCCTCGCGGAGAAGACCAGCAGATGCGGAAACAACGGGAGTTCACCCCGTTTGCCCCAGGCGTCACAGGTGTGATTCATGTCACATGACCCTCGGGGGAACTTTCACCTCTCCCCCGCCGACTGCTCCAACAACGCGCCTGCACACGCCTCGTGGCCCGGGGCCGGTGCATCCGCCCCGCCCGCCGACGTCCCCGAAGAGGCCGCATGACGAACCAGCCCCCCGTACCCGAACCGGCAGCGGCCGCCGAACTCCCCACCGACTCCCCCGAGATCACGTCGCCGGAGACTCAACTACCCGGCCCGCGCCAGCCCCGTACCGCACAGCGCACCACCCTCCGCTCCGATCTGCGCGCCTCGTGGCCCGACGGGCTCGTGGCGCTCCTGGTGACGGCGGCCGTCTTCGTCCTGCTCTACATACGCATCCGCAACAAGACCTCCTCCACGGTCTCCGTGATGCCGTTCATGGCCGACGCGGGCGGCTTCTGGATGTACTTCCTCAGCCAGGCGTTCGGCTGGTCCGCGCTGCTCTGGGCCTGGGGAACGGTCGTCCTCGGCCTCCTGCTCTCCGGGCAGCGCCCGTCGCGCCTGCCGCTCTCGGGCCCCCGCCTGGAGCGCCTGCACCGCACCACGAGCCTCAACACCATCGCGCTGATCACCGCCCATGCGCTGCTGTTCGGCGCCGAGTTGTTCCGGCACTCCACCGACGCCTGGAACTCCGCACTGGCCACCTCGTTCGTCGAGACGTTCGTCCCGGGCGGCTACACCTCGGGGACCGGCCAGATCGCCATCCCGATCGGCCAGGCGGCGCTGTACCTGGCGATCCCGCTCGGCCTGCTCTTCTACGTACGCCACCGCATCGGCCCGAAGACCTGGCGCGTCCTGCACCGGTTCGTGATCGTGGTCTACGTGCTGAGCGTCTGGCACACCCTGCTGTACGGGACGAACGTCTGGTACGACGGCTGGTTCCGCACCAGCGTCTGGCTCCTCCAGCTGCCGATCGCCGCCCTGCTGCTCGTCCGCCTGCTGCGCCCGGCCCGCCGCTCCGAGAAGCTGCCCCTCGCGCCCGGTGCCGCCGCCTCCCGGACCGGCTGGGCGCTGCGCCTGGGCGGCCGGCTCGCGGTGGTGGGGGTCATGGTGGCGCTGGTCGTGGTGGTGGCCAGCGGGAGCGACGGCGGACGGACCGTACCGCCGGACGACACCTCCTCCACCCACAACCACGACTGACCGGCGCGTCCGCCAGGCCACGTACGCTCGGGCCCATGACCACTCATGATCTTCCCGTGATCGCCGCCGTCGACGGTTCCACCCACAGCTGGCAGGCGCTGGACTGGGCCGCGCGGGAGGCCGCGCGGCGCCACCTGCCGCTGCTGATCGTCCATGTCCGGCCGCTCACCCGGAACGTCGACGAGGAGACCGGGCGGCGCGAGGCGGACGAGCTGCTCGCCGAGGCCGTACGCCGGAGCGAGCTGGTCGCACCGGCGTCGCACCCCTCGACGCTGGCCCCGCTGGACTTCCCGGCGGCCGCCCTGGTCTCGCTCGGCCGTGACGCGTCGATGGTCGTCGTCGGCTCGCGGGGGCTCGGCGGTTTCCGGTCGCTGATGATCGGCTCCAACAGCCTGGCCACCGCGTCGATGGCGAGCTGCCCGGTCGTCATCGTGCAGGACGGCCGCTCGGACGAGGACGACCGGCCCGAGGACGAGGAGGCCCACTCCGACATCGTGGCGGGGGTCGCCGCCGACGAGAGCAGCGAGGCGGTCCTGGAGTTCGCCTTCGCCACCGCCGCCACCCGGCCCGGCGCACGGCTGCGGATCGTGCACGGCTGGACGATGTTCTCCTCGATGCTCGCGGGCGGGCCGGTCTTCGACCGGGAGACGGCGTCGGGCTCGGCCGCGCGGAGCCTGGCCGAGGTGACCTCGGGCTGGCAGGAGCGGTACCCGCAGGTCGAGGTCGTACGGGAGCCGGTCAACGGCTCCGCCTCGCGCACCCTGGTCACGGCCTCCGCCACGGCCGCCCTGACCGTGATCGGGCGCCGCAAGGGCGGGGAGGCGCTCGGTCTCGGCCTCTCCCCGGTGGCCCAGACGACGGTCACGCACGCGCTGGGACCGGTCGCGGTCGTGCCCTGCTGACCGGTCGCGGTCGTGCGCTGCTGACCGGGACGGCCTGCCCTGTGACCGGTCGGCCTGTCGGCTTCCGGGCGGCGGAAGCCTCTTCGGGGCGGCTTCGCCTTGCCGCCTTCCCGAGGGCGCAGGCCCCTTGGCGTGGTGGGCCGCTTGACCGAGACTTGACCGATGACACAGCGTGTGGCACTCGCGACCGTGATGGACCGGCTCGCCATCGATGATGTGATCACCGGTTACGCCATGACCGTGGACGACGGCGACTGGCCCGCGTACGAAGCCCTGTTCACCCCGGACGGCCGCGCCGACTACACGGGCGCGGGCGGGGTGGAGGGCCCGGCGGACGAGATCGCGCGCTGGCTCACCGGGACGATGCGCCTCTTCACGATCCGCCAGCACCTGATCGTCAACCGGCGCATCGGCCTCCAGGACCTGGGCGGCTACCCGGGCGACCGGGCGCAGGTGCGGGCCGACTACCTCAACCCGATGCGCCTGGCGCGGGAGCATGGGGCGGACCCGGCCGGTGACACCGCCCCGGACTTCGTCTCCGGCGGGCGGTACACCTTCGAGCTGCACCGTACGGACCCGGGCTGGCGGATACGTACGGTCACTGTCCACGAGAAGTGGCGCCGCGCCCCCGAGACGGCCTGAACCGCACTCTTCGGCCGGGGGTGTCCTGTGTCCGGTGGGGATCACCTCCCCCACACTGGGTACACAGAGCTGACCTGGCAGATCACGCGGCTGCTCACCCGCGCGGGACGAGGAGGGCACGGCATGCGGATGCGGGGCGGAAAGGTTCCGGCGCCCGGCGGGGAGCCGCAGGCCGAGGGCAAACCGTCGGCCGAAGGGAAGCCGTCGGCCGAGCGCAAGCCGTCCGCCCAGGAAGAGCCGCCGGCCGACGGGCAGCCCGTCCGTCGGTCGCTTCCCGCCTCCGGCTGGGGCCGGGCAGCCTTGGCGCTCCTCGCCGGGGCGCTGCCCGCCCTCGCGTTCCCCGCGCCGTCCCTCTGGTGGCTGGCCTATGTCGCGCTCGTCCCCTGGCTGCTGCTGATCCGCTCGGCGGAGACGACGCGGCGGGCGGCGCTGGACGGCTGGATCGGCGGAACCGGCTTCGTCATCGCCGTCCACCACTGGCTGATGCCGAGCCTGCACATCTTCATCGTGCTGCTGGCCGCGCTGCTGGGCCTGCTGTGGGCGCCCTGGGGCGTGCTGGTGCAGCGGCTGCTCGGCGGCGTGCCGTCCGCGCTGCGGGCCGCCGCCGCGGTGGTGGCCGTGCCGTCGGGGTGGCTGGTGATCGAGTTGGTCCGTTCCTGGGAGGGGCTCGGCGGGCCCTGGGGGCTGCTCGGCGCGAGCCAGTGGGAGGTGGCCCCGGCGCTGCGGGTGGCGTCGGTGGGCGGGGTGTGGCTGGTGAGCCTGCTGGTGGTGGCGGTCAACACGGCGCTGGTCCTGGTGACGATCGCCCGGACCGGGGCCCGGACGACGGGCGGGGTGCTGCTGGTGGTGTGTGCCCTGGCCGTGACCGCCACGTGGGCCTGGGCGCCGCAGCCGGGGAACGCGGGGACGGCCAGGATCGCCGTCGTACAGCCGGGTGTCGTCGCGGGCCCCGGCAGCGTGGAGCGGCGGCTGGCCCGGGGCGAGGAGCTGACCCGTACGGTGGCGGGGCGGGACGTCGACCTCGTGGTGTGGGGCGAGAGCAGCATCGGGGCGGGCGCCTGGCACGCCCCCGAGACCGCCCGGCGGCTCGCGGCGCTCTCCCGGGAGACCGGGGCCGATCTGCTGGTCAATGTGGACGCCCGGCAGACGGACGGGTCGGGCCGGAGCGGGATCTTCAAGTCGGCGGTGCTCGTGGGTCCTGACGGGCCGACCGGGGACCGGTACGACAAGATGCGCCTGGTGCCGTTCGGTGAGTACATCCCGGCGCGCTCCCTCCTCGGGTGGGCGACCTCCGTCGGCAAGGCGGCGGGCGAGGACCGGCTGCGCGGCGACCGGCAGGTGGTGATGACACTGCCCGACAGCGACCGGAGGCTGCGGATCGGCCCGCTGGTCTGCTTCGAGTCCGCGTTCCCCGACATGAGCCGACGGCTGACCCGGGACGGCGCCCAGGTGCTCGTCGCCCAGTCCGCCACCTCCACCTTCCAGGAGAGCTGGGCACCGGCCCAGCACGCGTCCCTGGGAGCGCTGCGGGCCGCCGAGAACGGCCGCCCCATGGTGCACGCGACGCTCACCGGGATCAGCGCCGTCCACGGGCCGCGCGGCGAGCGGATCGGGAAGCCGCTCGGTACGGACGAGAGCGCGGCCGCCGTGTACGACGTACCGCTGACGCGCGGCACCACGCTCTACGGCCGCTTCGGCGACTGGGCGGTGTACGGGGCCCTGGCGGCGCTGGCCGCCCTGTGCGCGGCCGAGGGGCTGCGGGCGCTCAGGAGGAGGCCTGCTCCAGGGACTCCCGGACGATCCGCTCGCACAGCTCATGGGTCGCCAGAGCGTCCTGAGCGCTGAGCACCTTGCCCGCGCGGACCGCGTCCAGGAACGCGTGGACGCACGCCTCGATCCCGCGCTGCCGGGCCACCGGCACCCAGTCGCCGCGCCGGCGGATGCTGGGCTGGCCCTTGTGGTCGACGATGTCGGCGAGGTTGAGGACCTGGCGCTTGGTGTCCCGGCCGGAGACTTCGAGGATCTCCTCGGTCGACCCGTTCAGCCGGTTCATCATCCCGATCGCGGTGAAGCCGTCGCCCGAGAGCTGGAGCACCACGTGGTGCATCAGGCCGTCCACGATCCGGGCGCGCACAGTGGTGTGGTCGACGGGCCCGGGAACCAGGAAGCGCAGGGTGTCGACGACATGGATGAAGTCGTCCAGCACCAGGGCGCGGGGGTCCTCGGGGAGGCCGACGCGGTTCTTCTGCATCAGGATCAGCTCGCGCGGGTGCTCGGCGCACTGGGCGTAGCTCGGCGCGAAGCGGCGGTTGAAACCGACGGCGAGGCTGACACCCCGCTCCTCGGCGAGGTTCACCAGCCGCTCGGACTCCGCGTACTCGTACGCGATCGGCTTGTCGACATAGGTGGCGACCCCGGCTTCGAGGAGCCGTCCCACGATCTCCGGGTGGACGGCGGTCGGGGCGTGCACGAAGGCCGCGTCGAGTCCTTCGGCGAGCAGCGAGTCCAGGGTGGTGTGCCGGGCCCCGGCCGGGATGCGGTGGGTGTCGCCGACCGTTTCGAGCGTGGCGGGCGTACGGGTCTGGAGGTGCAGTTCGACCCCCGGTACGGCGCTCAGCACCGGCAGGTACGCCTTCTGCGCGATGTCGCCGAGCCCGATGCAACCGACCTTCACAGGGGTCTCCCTCTCGCCGTGCCGTGGGGTGTCCGGATCGCCGTGCCGTGCTGTCGTGCCGTGCTGGTGTTCCGGTGCGGGCAGCATACGGGGCCGTGGTCGCCCAGCTTCCGGCCGCCCGGAAAGAAATGCCTGGCCAGGGCCGTGATCTTGGTCCAGGATGACCGGATGACTTCCGCAGAGCGCTCCGAACCCGCCCTCGACGCAGCCGAACGTCCCATGCTGGAGGGCTGGCTGGACTACCACCGCGAGACGCTCGCCATGAAGTGCGCGGGCCTCACCGACGCGCAGCTGCGCGAGGCGTCCGTGCCGCCCTCCGCGTTCACCCTGCTCGGCCTCGTCCAGCACCTGGCGGAGGTGGAGCGCTTCTGGTTCCGCGAGATCCTGGCCGGCGAGGAGCTGCCGGACCTCTACTCCACCGAGGAGGACCCGGACGGGGACTTCAAGGTGACGGAGTCCACCACCTGGGCCGGGACGGAGTCCGTGTGGCGGGCGGAGATAGCGGCGGCCCGCAAGAGCGCCGCCGCGTACGACTTGGACGACTTCTCGCAGGGCGTCGGCTCGGCGGGCAAGCCGTTCAGCCTGCGCTGGATCTATACGCACCTGATCGAGGAGTACGCCCGGCACAACGGCCACGCCGACCTGGTGCGGGAACGCGTCGACGGCGCGACGGGCGACTGACCGGCCCTGCTGTCCACTGGCACCAGGCGGCGACGCCGGGCCGTGGCGGGGGGCCGTGGGCGCCGGAGCGTTACGCCGGGCCGTGGCGCTGTGCTGACCGGGTCACTCGTGCGGGCCATTCCTCGCCCACGGGCTGCCCGAGGGGCCGTCCGCACCGCAGAGTTACCCGCGTGCAGCGAACCAGATTCACCACGAAACTCCTGGTCGGGGTGGCCGTCACCGCCGTCTCCGGGTGCGTGTCCGTCGATCCGCAGGCGGGCCCGCGGCAGCTTCCGGCGGCGGAGAGCAGCAGACCGGCCCAGGATGTGTTCCCGCAGGTCGTGCAGCCGCCCGGGCGCGAGGCGCTGGAGATCATCGTGGAGCCGAGCCCGTCGCCGGGCAGGCCCGCCTCTCCCGCGCCGCCTCCCCCTTCGGAAGCCCGGCGGGCCGGACCTCCACCGGCGCCCAAGCCGTCGGAGCGGGCCGCGCCACCGCAGCGCCGGACACCGCCCCGGCAGGTCCCGGTCGTCCCTCCCGGCGTGCTGCCGGCCCTGCCGCAGGCCCGGGGCGGAGGCCTGCACGACGTGTGCGCGCTCGGCCGGGGGTACGGCCGCTGGCCCGCGGGCAGCAGGGAGGCCCGGATCTGCGATCAGGCGTACGGGCGCTGACGGCTCCCGTACAACGGCCGTACGGGCTCACATCCCCCGCATCCGCAGCTCCAGCCGCTCGATCGCGGCCCGCACTCCCCCGTCGTAACCGGCGTAACCGCTGTGTCCGCCGTACGCCCCACGGTCGCCGTCCTCCAGCGCGTCCGCCGCGTCGCGGGCCTGGCGCAGGTGGATGCGGGCCGCGTCGGGGCGCTGGAGCTTGAGGTAGTCCGCCGCCAGGTTGAGGTGGAGCGAGGGATAGAGCGCCTGGACCGCCAAGGAGTCCCGGTGCTCGGCCGGCCGCTCGCCGCCCATCAGCCCCTCGGCGGCCGTCAGGGCCCGCAGGTCCCACGCCAGCTCGTCGCCGGGGTCGTCCTGGGTGTCCGCCATGTAGTGCGCGAGGGTGCAGCGGTGCAGGCCGTCACCGTCGGCGCCCAGCTCCGACCAGAGGAGGCCGAAGCGGTTGCGGGCCTCCTCCCGGTCACCGCCGTGGAGCAGCATGACCGCCTGGCCGATCCTGGTCATGACGGCGTCCTCGGACGACGCCTCCTGCTGCTCCACCACTGCGGTCTCCTCTTGCCCGTCAAGCCGGTCGCGGTCCCTCCGACGCTAGCGCCGGTGGTCCGCAATCCCGCTCAGGCACGGGCGGCGGCCCGGTCGCTCTCAGCCGAGGTCCGGGATGCGCCAGTCGATCGGCTGGTGGCCCTGTGCCGCGACGGCCTCGTTGATCTGGGTGAAGGGCCGGGAGCCGAAGAACTTCTTCGCGGAGAGCGGGGAGGGGTGGGCGCCCTTCACCACGACGTGCCGCTCCTCGTCGATCAGGGGGAGCTTCTTCTGGGCGTAGTTCCCCCAGAGGACGAAGACGGCCGGGTCGGGCCGCTCGGCGACGGCACGGATCACGGCGTCGGTGATCTTCTCCCAGCCCTTGCCCTTGTGGGAGTTGGCCTCGCCGCCGCGCACGGTGAGCACCGCGTTCAGCAGGAGGACGCCCTGCTCCGCCCAGGGCATCAGATAGCCGTTGTCGGGGATGGGCAGGCCCAGCTCCTGCTGCATCTCCTTGTAGATGTTGCGCAGGGAGGGCGGCGTCTTCACGCCGGGCCGCACGGAGAAGCAGAGCCCGTGCCCCTGGCCCTCGCCGTGATAGGGGTCCTGGCCCAGGATGAGGACCTTGACCTTGTCGTACGGCGTGGCGTCCAGGGCGGCGAAGACCTGCTCGCGCGGCGGATGGACGGGCCCCTTGGACCGCTCCTCCTCGACGAAGTCCGCCAGCTCCTTGACGTACGGCTTCTGCAGTTCTTCGCCGAGGACGCCGCGCCAGGACTCGGGCAGCAGGTCGATATCGGTCACGTCCACAACCTCCGGTGAGCAACAGGTTCTTGATCCCAGAACCTACCGCCCGCCACTGACAACGGGCCCGGGGAGACCTGCTCCCCGGGCCCGCACACCTGCTGCCAGCTGTCTGCTACCAGCTGGCCTTGCGGTACAGCTCCCACATCTGCATGACGGTCTGCGGGTCGAGTGCGCGCTCGCCGCCGCCGATGTCCTCGCCGGAGGCGACGTACAGCTTGCCCTGCCACAGGGGCAGCAGCCGGACGTCGTCGACGAGGATCTGCTGGGCCCGCTCGAACTGCTTGCTGACCGCGCCCCGGTCGCTCTCCTGACGCGTGGCCGGGATGAGCTGCTGGGTGATCTCCTTGTTGCGGTACGGGGTTCCGGTGACGCTCTCCTCGCCGACGAACGGGGCGATGAAGTTGTCCGGGTCCGGGAAGTCCGGGAACCAGCCTCGGCCGAAGACCGGGTACTCGCCCTGGGTGAAGCCCTCCTGGAAGGTCTTCCAGGGGGCGCTCTCCAGCGTGATCTCGAAGAGCCCCGTCTTCTCCAGCTGCCGCTCCAGCTCCTCGAACTCGGGCTGCGTGGAGGAGCCGTACCGGTCGGTGGTGTACCAGAAGGTCATCTTCACCGGCTCGGTGATCCCGGCCTCGGTCAGGATCTCCTTCGCCTTCTTCACGTCCGGGTCGCCGAAGGTGTCGAAGAAGCTCGTGGTGTGCCCGGAGATGCCCTTGGGGATCATCGAGTAGAGGGGTTCGGCGGTGCCCCGGTAGACCTTGGCGACCAGGGCGTCCCGGTCCACGATGTGGGCGATGGCCTTGCGGACGGCGGGCTTGGCGGCGGCCGGGTCCTTCGGGTTGAAGACGAGGAAGCGGATGTCGGCGCCGGTGGTCTCGATGATCTGGAGGCCGTCGTCGCCCTCCTTCTTGTCCTCCAGGCCGACGACCTCCTCGGCGGTCAGACCGCGGTAGGTGGCGTCGATGTCCTTGGACTTGAGCGCGTTCACCATCTCGCCGGACTTCTCGAAGTACCGGATGGTGACCGCGTTGTTCTTCCGGTTGGCGAAGCCCTTGTAGTCGGGGTTCTTCGTCAGCTCGGCGGCGACCCCGGCCTCGTAGGAGTCCAGGAGGTAGGGCCCGGAGCCGGTGATCTTGCCGTCGTCCCGGATCTTGTCCTTGGGGTAGTCGCCGGGGGCGACGAGCGACATGGCGGGCGTGGCCAGGATGAACGGGAAGGTGGCGTCGGACTTGTTGAGGTGGAAGATGACGGTGTCGTCACCCTTGGTCTCGATCCGGTCCAGGGAGCCGAGCATGCCGGCCGGGCCGCCCTTGAAGTGGATGTTCACGACGCGGTCGATGGAGTGCTTCACGGCCTGGGCGTCGAGCTTCTCGCCGTTGGAGAACTTCAGGTTCTTCTTGAGCGTGCACCGGTAGGCCATGCTCGTGGCGTCGGTGAACGTGCAGGTGTCGGCCGCGTCCGGCTCGGGGCTCGTACTGCCGGTGGGGAAGCTCACCAGGGTCTGGTAAATGTTCCGCATCAGTTCCCAGGAGCCGTCCCAGGCCGCCGCGGGGTCCAGGGTCGACGGGGAGCTCGTCGTCCCGACGGTTATCTTCTGGTTCTCTTCCGATCCGCTGTCGGAAAGAAGACCGCAGCCTGCCAGCAGAGAAAGGGATGCTAGGGCTGCAGCGGCCTGCAGACTGGCCCGGTAGAACACGTGCACGCTCCTCGATCAGCCATGGGTCGGCAGACCATACCGCAGCGCCCCGCCGGAACAATCCGTCGGTCCAGCGGGGCACTTGACCCAATCAGGGCCAAACCGGTTCAGGCCACTCTCAGCCGACGCCGGCGTTGAGGAAAATTCCTCCGTCGACCACCAGGGTCTGCCCGGTGATCCAGTCGGACTGTGCCGAGGTCAGGAAGGCCGCGGCACCCCCGATGTCCTCGGGCACGCCGAGCCTGCCGAGCGGATAGGCGGCGGCCGCCTCCGCTTCCCGGCCCTCGTAGAGCGCCTCGGCGAACTTCGTCTTGACCACGGCGGGGGCGATCGCGTTGACCCGGACGACCGGCGCGAACTCGTGCGCCAGCTGGGCGGTCAGGTTGATCATGGCCGCCTTCGACATCCCGTACGCGCCGATGAACGGCGAGGGGGCGACGCCGGCGACGGAGGCGATGTTGACGATCGCCCCGCCGTTCTCCTTCTGCCAGGCCTTCCAGGTCTGCTGGGCGAAGCCGAGCGCCGAGATCACATTGGTCTCGTAGACCTTGCGGGCCACATTGAGGTCCAGCTCGGCCATGGGGCCGAAGACCGGGTTGGTCCCCGCGTTGTTCACCAGGTAGTCGACCCGGCCGAACGCCTCCATGGTCCGCGCGACCGCCGCCGCCTGGTGGGCCTCGTCGTGGGCCTTGCCGGGGATGGCGATGACCCGGTCGGCGCCGAGCCGCTCCACGGCCTCCTTGAGGGCGTCCTCGCCCCGCCCGGTGATGGCCACCCGGTCGCCGCGCGCGACGAACGCCTCGGCGACCCCGTAGCCGATGCCCCGGCTCGCGCCCGTGATGAGGGCGACTTTTCCGCTGTCCTGCACCGTCATGTCGTTCGCTGCCCTTCGGGTCAGTTGAGGGGGCCGCCGGCCACGTAGATGACCTGGCCGGAGACGAAGCCGGCGTCGTCACCGGCGAAGAAGGCGATCGCGTTCGCGACGTCCTCGGGGCGGCCGACGCGCTGGACCGGGATCTGGGTGGCGGCGGCCGCCTGGAACTCCTCGAAGCCCATGCCGACGCGGGCGGCGGTCTGCGCGGTCATCTCGGTGACGATGAAGCCGGGGGCGACGGCGTTGGCGGTGACGCCGAACTTGCCGAGCTCCTTGGCGAGGGTCTTGGTGAGGCCCTGGAGCCCGGCCTTGACGGCGGAGTAGTTGGCCTGGCCGCGGTTGCCGAGGGCCGAGGAGGAGGACAGCGAGACGATCCGGCCGAACTTGGCCTCCACCATGTGCGCCTGGACGGCCTTCGCCATCAGGAACGCGCCCTTGAGGTGGACGTTCATCACGGTGTCCCAGTCGGACTCGCTCATCTTGAACAGCAGGTTGTCGCGGAGGACGCCCGCGTTGTTCACGAGGATCGTCGGGGCACCCAGCTCTGCGGCGACCCGCGCGACGGCGGCTTCCACCTGGGCGCTGTCCGACACGTCGCAGCCGACGGCGAGCGCGCGGCCCCCGGCAGCGGTGATCTTCTCGACGGTGTCCTTGCAGGCCGCCTCGTCGAGGTCGAGTACGGCGACGGCGCGGCCCTCGGCCGCCAGGCGTACGGCGGTGGCGGCGCCGATGCCCCGCGCCGCTCCCGTCACGATGGCGACGCGCTGCTCGGTGGTGGACATGCTTGGTTCTCCTCGCCCTTGGATAGCGGCTCAGCGGACGTCGAGGCCGTTCCCTGACAGAGAGACCCGATGGCTGAGCAACCGCTTAGTACCTTCAGCAGTCGAGACGCTAGAAGCCCTGGCACCCGGTGTCAACGGCGCACGGCTCCAGGGGCCGCACGTCACACCGGGCGGCGGCCCCCTCGTACCGGACTCGGCGCACCGAGCGGCTCCACGCCCAGGACGCTCAGCGCACCAGCAGGTCGAGAAGCCGCTCCACCTCGGCGGCCGGGTCGGTGGTGAGCCCGCTGTGCACGGCCCCGGGCTGGACGACCGTGGAGCGCGGGGCGATCAGCCAGCGGAAGCGCCGCCCGGCGTCGTCCCCGGCCGCCTGACCGGCCCCGTCCCCGCCGCCGCAGACCCCTTCGACCGCGCGGAGGGCGGCCCGTACGCCCACCACGTCGGCGTCGGGGTCCAGCGCCTTCAGCTTCGCCTCGTCCAGGTGCGTACGGGCGGCGACGAACGAGTGGGCCCGGCAGTAGACGAGCACTCCCGCGTTGAAGCACTCCCCGCGCTCCACCCGGGGGACGACCCGCAGGAGCGCGTACTCGAAGACATCGCGGCGCGTCATCGGCCGGCCTCCCGGCCGGTACGGGCGGCTGCCGTGGCGGGGGCCTCACCCGCGGGCTGAGGCCGGGGTGGCAGCCGGTCGGTGAGCCAGCCCGGCGCCTGGGAGGGCCGGTCCACGGACGGCGCGTCCAGGGTGATCCGCTCGTGGATGGTGGCGGCCCGCGCCAGCAGCGGCGCCACATAGGCCCGGCGCAGCTCGTCGGTGGAGGAGAACCCGGGCTCGTCGGCCAGCCAGGCGTCCGGGACGTCGGCGGCCACCTCGGTGAGCAGCTCCTCGGTGACGAGCGGGGCCAGCTCGGCGGCCGCGGCCGCGATGTCCGGGGCGAAGGGGGCCAGCACATGGTCGGAGGCGTTGTACGGCTTCGCCGCCGAGGCCTCGGCGCCCGGCCAGTTGTGGTGCCAGATCATGGTGGCGCCGTGGTCGATGAGCCAGAGGTCGCCGTGCCAGACCAGCATGTTGGGGTTGCGCCACGAGCGGTCGACGTTGTTGATCAGCGCGTCGAACCAGACGATGCGCCCCGCCTCGGCCGCGCTCACCTCGTACGCGAGCGGGTCGAAGCCGAGCGAGCCCGGCAGGTAGTCCATGCCGAGGTTCAGCCCGCCGCTGGCCTTGAGCAGCTCCTGCACCTCCTGGTCGGGCTCGGCGAGACCGATGACCGGGTCGAGTTCGATGGTCACCAGCTCCGGCACCCGCAGCCCCAGCCGCCGCCCCAGCTCCCCGCAGACGACCTCCGCGACGAGTGTCTTGCGGCCCTGGCCGGCTCCGGTGAACTTCATGACGTACGTACCGAGATCGTCGGCCTCGACGATCCCCGGGAGCGAGCCGCCCTCACGCAGGGGCGTGACGTAGCGGGTCGCGGTGACTTCGGTGAGCATGCGGCCAGGCTATCGGCCGCCGCCTCCGCACCGCCCCGCCGATATCGCCGTACCCCCGCCGGAACTACCCCCCGGTACTCGCGGATGTTATGGGCCGCTGACATTGGCGGACCGCTACGGGCCCCTCCCATACTCCTGTGGACGGCAGGTTGACGGGCCACGAACAACGCGTGATCACCCGGCCGGTCCGGTGGCCCGCTCCCCTCCGCACCTCCCACACCTCCCACGCGAAGGACCTCCCATGCCCCTTTCCCGGCCCCTGCTCGCCGCGGGCACCGCCCTCGGCCTGGCCATCGCCGCACCGGCCTTCACCTCCACCGCGACCGCCGCCCCGAACCCCATCGTCGGCGGCGAACAGGCCACCTCCGCCTACTCGTTCATGGGATCCATCCAGGTCAACGGCGGCCACTACTGCGGCGCCTCGCTCATCTCACCGGGATGGATGGTCACGGCCCTGCACTGTACGTACGGCAACGGCGCCCTCCCGGCCTCGGCGCTGCGCGTCCGGATCGGCTCCAACGACCACCTCAGCGGCGGCACCCTGACCGGTGTCTCGCAGATCGTCCGCCCCTCCAGCAGCCAGAGCATGCCCGGCCAGGACATAGCCCTGCTCCGCCTCAGCAGCCAGGTCGCCAACACCCCCGTACCGATCACCGCCTCCACCCCGCCCGACAACTCCGCTACCCGGCTGCTGGGCTGGGGCCAGACCTGCCCGCAGCGCGGCTGCTCCACCGGCGCACCGCGCTACCTCAAGCAGCTGGACACCAAGGTGCTGCCCGACAGCTCCTGCACCGGCATGGTGAACAGCCGTGAGCTGTGCATCGCGGGCACCACGTCCAACACCGCCTGCTACGGCGACTCCGGCGGCCCGGCCCTGGTCAACCGGAACGGCCGTCTCGAACTGGCCGGTGCCACCAGCCGCAGCGGCTCCAACAGCAGCACCTGCGGCGTCGGCGGTGCCGTCTACACGGACCTGGCCGCCTGGCGGTCCTGGATCCAGCAGTACACCGGGGCGCTCTGAGCCCCGGTCACCCGGCGCCCCGGGCCGAAGAGGTCCGGGGTGCCGAGCCAGGGCCGGGCCGGGCGCGCGCCGCCTCGGCCCGGCCCCGATCCACCCGCCGGCCGCCGCCCCACCGCCTCCGACCCCATGTCGCGCTCATGGACATGACATACGTGAGTGAACTAGCCTCAATCAGCCATGGACCTGGAACTGCGGCACCTCCGCATTCTGCTGGCGATCGCCGAAGCGGGCAGCCTGACCAGGGCGGCCGCCGCCCTGATGCTCTCCCAGCCGGCCATGACCACCCAACTGCGGCGGATCGAGGCCTCGTTCGGCCAGCCGCTCTTCGAACGTTCGGCCCGTGGAGTGGTGCCCACCCGGGTCGGGGAACTCGTTATCGCGCACGCCCGGTCCGCGGTGACCAGCGCCGACCGCATCCGCAGCTACCGGCTACGGCCGGCCGCCGGTCCGGAGCCGGTGACGGTCGGCGGCAGCTCCGGACCGATGCTGGGCCATCTGACGCTCCACCTGCCCGCGGTGCTGAGCAACCCCGTGAGCTTCGTCCAGTTCGCCACCACGGGGGATGCCATGGACCAGGTCGGGAACCGGTCCGTCGACGCGGCGTGCCTGGTCGACCTGGACGGGTTCGGCACGACGCCGGGCGACGGGGTCGTGGTCGACGTCATCGGACTCGAACCCGTCGTCGTGATCCTCCCGGCCGGACACCCCCGCGCCGGAGAGGGCCGGATCGACCTCTCGGACCTCGCCGACGAGACCTGGCTCCTGCCGCCGAACGATCCGGGCTGCGACGACTACGGGGCCCTGGTCGACGCCTGCGCGGCGGCCGGATTCGTACCGCGCCTGTCACCGCACCGGATCGGCGATCTGAGCATCCTGTGCGACCTGGTCGCGCAGGGCGTCGGCCTCACCCTCGCGCAGGGGTCGGCCCGGGCGCGCGAGGGCGTGGTCATGCGAAGACTCACGGGCGACCCCCTGCTCGGGAGACATCTGCTGACCCTGCACCGCGAATCCCCCCTCTTCAGCGCGCGCCCCCTGCTGCTCGGCCTCGTCCGGGACGCCTTCCAGGCCCGCTGCGTCACGTCGGGCTGACCGGCCCGCAGGCTTCTGGCCACATCCGTTCACGTTATGGCCGATCGGCATGGGTCAGGACCGGTGGAACGCGCGCATACTTCCGACCGCGACAACTTGACAGACCACCGACAATCCCTGATTCGGCCCGGGCCGGCTCGCCTCCCCGCAAGCACCGGCCCCCTGCAAGGACCAGCCCAGCGAAAGGACCAAGTCATGCCCCACTCCAAGTGGTTCGCGGCAGCCGGTACCGCCGCGGCCATCACCATGATCATGGCCCCGGCGGCGCACGCCGCGTCCGCACCGGCCGCACCGGCCCGCGCCGCAGCGGTGACCACCCTCTACTACGACGCCACCCGGGCCACCGGCTGGGAGGCGGCCGTCACCGCCGGTGTCGCCGCGTGGAACGCGAACGTCGGCAACGTGAAGCTGGCGAAGGCCCAGCCCGGCACCCGCGCCGAGATCCAGATCATCGCCACCAACGGCTGGCCGCAGGCCACGCTCGGCCCGGTCCGTCCGGGCGGCCAGGCCCGGGTGGAGCTCGGCAGCCTCGCGGTCACCGAAGGGCACGACAAGACCCGCATCGCCGCCCACGAGATCGGCCACAACCTGGGCCTGCCGGACACCAAGCCCGGCCCGTGCTCCCAGCTGATGTCCGGCTCCAGCGCGGGCACCAGCTGCAAGAACTCCGTCCCCAACGCGACCGAGCGGTCCCGGGTCGAGTCCGCCTACGCCGGCCGCGCCGCCACGCGCACCCCGGCCGACGGACGCGTACTGGTCGACGCGCACTGACCCGGCGGGAGGGGCGGCCGCCCGCCCCTCCCGCACCCGGCCCCGGCCCCCGTGCCCGTCAGCTGAACACCCGCGCCCCGCTCTCCGTACCCATGGCCGAAGACACATTCATGGATACCGATGAAGGGAATTGCCACGATGAGCGCAGCCCAGGAGCGCCGGACCCTCCTCGAACGCCGCACCGTCGTCCTGGCCGTAGGGGCAGCCGGGGCGTCCGCCGCACTCACCGCGTGCGGGGGTTCGGACGGGTCGGGCGGCGGGGAGTCGGTCGAACAGCCGGGGAGCGGCGGGGCGGACGGGGCCGTCCTGGCGAAAACGGCGGACATCCCCGAGGGCGGTGGAGTCGTCTTCGCCGCGCAGAAGGTCGTGGTGACCCAGCCGAGCGCCGGTGAGTTCAAGGCGTTCTCGGCCACGTGCACCCACCAGGGCTGTGCGGTGAAGGATGTCGTGGACAACGTCATCACCTGCCCCTGCCACAATTCCACGTTCGACGCGGCGACCGGCAGCCCCACGGGCGGGCCCGCCACCCAGGCGCTGCCCGCGCGGGAGATCTCGGTGGCGGGCGACTCGATCACCTTGGCGTAGCGCCGGACCGCCTGCGGGGCGCCTTCCAGCGGCCCAGGATGTCGTCGGTGGTGGCGATGGTGGCGACCAGGGCGAGGGTGTTGCGGATCATGGCGGGGGTGTACTCGGCGGGCACCCCCGCGATCGCGTCGGAGGGGACGACGGCCGTGTAGCCGAGGTTCACGGCGTCGAAGACGGCGTTGGGGATCGCGACGTTGGCCGAGACCCCGGTGACGACGAGCGTGCGGCAGCCGAGGTTGCGCAGCAGGGCGTCCACGTCGGTACCGGCGAGCGGCGAGAGCCCGTGCAGCCGTCGTACGACGAGGTCCTCGTCCGCGACCTGGATGGGTGCCGCGACCCGTACGGCGGTGGTGCCGGTGTGCTGCTGGACGGGGAGCCGGGCGGCGGCGCGGAAGAGCCGGGCGTTGCGATTGGCGCCGCGTCCGTCGGGGCGGCTCTCGGCGATGGCGTGCATGACCTGGACCCCGCCCTCGTGGGCGGCGGCGACCAGCCGGGCGATGTTGTCGAGGGCGCCCGAGGAGCGGGCGGCCGCGGCGAGTTCGGGCAGGGCGCTGTCCGGCCCCACGACACCCTGCTGGCATTCGACGGTCAGCAGTACGGTGGTGTCGGGGGCCAGCAGCGCGGCGAGCCGTTCCTGGGATTCCCTGGACGCCACGGCGCTCCTCCTTCTGGTCCTTCTCCGGGTCTTGGTGCCTGCCACGCGGAGGCGGATGGCATTGCGCCGCGCGGAAAGAGCCCCCATGCTTTCTGACAGTCCGTCAGATGACAAGGGGAGGAACCCGCATGACCGACACCCAGCGCCGCGGTCGCCGGATCATGATGACCCCCGAGGAGCGGGACGCCTACCTCGGCGAGCAGCGCACCTGCCGGGTCGCCACCCTCGCCGCCGACGGCCCGCCGCACATCGGCGCGCTCTGGTTCGTCTGGGACGGCACCTCGCTCTGGCTGTACTCCATCACCCGCAGCCTGCGCTGGTCCCAGCTGCGCAAGGACCCGCGGATCGCGGTCGTGGTCGACGACGGGGTGGAGTACGACGAGCTGCGCGGCGTGGAGCTGTCCGGCACGGCGGAGTTCGTCGGCGAGGCTCCGCGCACGGGTGAGCCGTGCGCCGAACTCGACGTACCGGAACGGCTGTTCCCCGCGAAATACTTCGGGATGGAGGAGATGCCGCACGACGGGCGGCACGCCTGGCTGCGGCTCACTCCGGACACCATCACCTCGTGGGACTTCCGCAAACTGGCGGACCTGGCCCGGTAGTCACCCGGCGGCGAAAGCCCCGGTGGTCACCTCGGCGGAGGCTCCGGCCACCACCCGCTCCCCCGCCGCCCGCAGCGCGTCGACCGCGGCCCGTACGGAAGGGCGGCGGTCGGCGTCCGTGCGCCAGACGGCGTGGATGTGGCGGCGCATGGTCTGGCGCACCGGCACCAGGGCGACCCCCTCGGGAACGGGGCCACGCCCCAGCCTCGGCGCGACGCAGACGCCGAACCCTGCGGCGATCAGGGCGAGTTGCGTATGGTGCTCACCGGCCAGGTGGGAGATGCGCGGTTCGATGCCCCGGGAGCGCAGGGTGAACATGAGCCACTCGTAACAGAATTCACCCTCGGGCCAGGAGACCCACTCGTCCTGCGCGAAGTCCTCCAGCTCCACTTCGGCCCGGCCGGCCAGCGGATGGCCGGCCGGCATGGCGATGTCCGGTGCGTCGTCGAGGAGTTCGGCCTTGGTCAGCCCGCCGGGGACGGGCAGCCGCTTGTTGCTCCAGTCGAGGGCCACGGCCACGTCGACATCGCCCCGCAGCACCGCTTGCAGCCCTTGCTCGGGCTCCAACTCCCGCGTACGTACTTTCAGTTCCGGATGGTCGGCGCGCAGGGACGTGAGGGTGGCGGGCAGCAGTCCGCGCGCGGCCGTGGGGAACGCGGAGAGCGTCACCTCGCCGACCACCTCGCCGCGCTGGGCCTCGATGTCGGACTGGGCCAGCTCCACCTGCGACAGGATGCGCGCGGCGTGGCCCGCGAGCAGCCGGCCCGCGTCGGTGAGGCGGACGCCGCGCCCGTTCCTGGCGAGCAGCTGCTGCCCGACCTCGCGCTCCAGCTTGGCCATCTGCTGCGAGACCGCCGAGGTGGTGACATGCAGCCCCCCGGCGGCTCCGCTCACCGAGCCGTGCCGGGCGAGGGCGTCGAGGGTGCGCAACCGCTCCAGATTCAACATGTCCGCTCCAGGCTCAGCATGCCCGCTCCACGTTCGACATGTAAGCGATGCTACGCGAACAAGCACAGAAACTCTCGCTTGTTCTAAGCAGTGCTGTTCGTCATCGTTGAGCCATGAGCGCCCCCTGCCAGCAGCCCGCCGCCCCTCCGGCCGCCTCCGTTCCGCCTCTCCCACCTGCTCCTGCCACCCGGCGCCCGGCCGTGGACTGGCGGATCCGGTTCGCCGCGCTCTCCCTGATCTGGGGGTTCAGCTTCCTGCTCATCAAGGTGGGCACCCAGGGGTTCGCACCGTTCCAGGTCACGCTCGGCCGACTGCTGGCCGGGACCGCCGTCCTGGCCGTCGCGATGGCGGTGCGCCGGGAGCGGCTGCCGCGCTCGGCCCGGACCTGGGGGCACATCACCGTGGCGGCGTTCTTCCTCAACGCGCTGCCGTTCTCTCTCTTCTCCTACGCCGAGCTGACGATCCCCTCCACCCTCGCCGGGATCTGCAACGCGACCTCACCACTGTGGGGCATGGCCCTCTCGGTGGTCGCCCTCTCCGAGGACCGCCCGACCCGCCGCCGGGTCGCGGGCCTGGGCATCGGGTTCCTGGGGGTGCTGACGGTCCTGGGCGCCTGGCAGGGCTTCTCCGGCCTGGACCTGCCGGGCACGGCGATGGCGCTGCTGGCCTCGTTCAGCTACGCGGTCGGCTGGATCTACGTCCGCCGTACGCTGGCCGGGACCGGCTCCTCGACACTGACGCTCACCGGCAGCCAGCTCTTCATCGGGACGCTGCAACTGGCGGTGGTGACACCGATGTTCACCTCGGCCCCGGACTCGTTCCCGCTGCTGCCCACGCTGTCGGTCCTGGCGCTCGGCGCGCTCGGTACGGGGTTGGCCGTGCTGCTCCAGTACGGGCTGGTCCAGGAGGTCGGCCCGACGACCGGCCAGATGGTCACGTACTTCATCCCGGTGATCGCCACGGCGGCGGGCGTCGCCCTGCTCGGCGAGCAGCTGAGCTGGAACACCCCGGTGGGCGCGGTGATCGTGCTGGCCGGGGCGGCCCTCACCCAGAGCCGGCCGTCGGCGGGCGCGCGGCCCCGCACACGACCCCGCACGGAGGCAGGCCATGCAAAGCGCCTCAGCCGTACGTAACCGTGCGTACGCCAGACGCCCGGGCACGGCGCGTACGCCAGACGCCCGGGCACGGCGCTTCAGCCGTACCCGACCAGCAGGCACCGCACGAAGCGCCTCACCCGTACGTGACCACCGGGCCCTGCCCCGGACGTCCCGGACGCCTCAGCCGTACGTGACCGGCCGCGCGGGTCCGGCCGCCGCTGCCACCGCATCCGCCAGCGGCACGATGTCCGACGCGGTCAGCGGAGACACGGTGAGGCGCACCGCCTGGGGCGTGCGCACCCGGAAGCGCGCCCCAGGCGCCACCGCCCACCCCGCGTGGAGCAGCCGGGCGATGGCCCCGGTCTCGTCGCTGACGGGCACCCACACGTTCATCCCGCTGCGCCCGTAAGCCGTCACCCCGCGCTCCGCCAAGGCGTGTACGAGGGCGTCGCGCCGCTCCCCGTACGACCGGGCGACGGCGGCGGTGTCGACGGCGTCCGTGGTCCACAGGTGGAGCACGGTGCGCTGGAGCAGCCGGCTGACCCAGCCGGGCCCCAGCCGCTGGCGGCCCGCGACCCGGTCGACCGTGACCGCGTCGCCGGTGAGCACGGCGACCCGCAGGTCGGGCCCGTACGCCTTGGCCGCCGAGCGGACGAAGGCCCAGTGGTCCGTGGTTCCGGCCAGCGGGTGCAGCGGCAGGTCGACGATGGCGTGGCCGTGGTCGTCCTCGATCAGCAGCACGTCGGGGTGGCGGGCGAGCACGGCTTTCAGCTCCCGGGCGCGGTCGGCGCTGACCGAGGCGCCGGTCGGGTTCTGCGCCCGGTCGGTGACGACGAGCGCCCGCGCCCCGGCCCGCAGCACCCGCTCCACATCCGCTACGAGAGGACCGTCGTCGTCCAGCCCGACCGGTACGGCGTGCAGCCCGAGTGCCGGTACGAGGTCGAGGACGCTGCCCCACCCCGGGTCCTCCACCGCCACCGCGTCGCCGGGCCTCAGGTGCGCCGCGAGCACCCTCTCGATGGCGTCGAGGGAGCCCGAGGTCACCGCGATGGGCCCCTCGGGCACCCCGTCGGCGTCCATCGCGTTACGCGCGTACGCGGCGAACTCCGGGACCACGGGCGCCTCCCCGTACAGCCCGGGGTGCTCGGCGTCGACCGCTGCGGCCACGGCGAGCGCCAGGCCGAGCGCGGGCAGCAGGGCCGGATCGGGGTTGCCCTCGCCGAGGTCACGTACGCCCGGCGGCGCCTCGATGCGCAAGGAGCCGCGCGAAGTGCTGGCCGGACGCGGCCGCACCCGGCTCCCCCGGCGGCCCGCCGTCTCGATGACCCCGCGCTCGCGCAGCGTCCGGTAGGCGGCGGCCACCGTGTTCGGGTTGACCTCCAGACGCGCGGCCAACTCCCGCATCGGGGGCAGCACATGACCGGGCGGGAGCTCTCCGGAACCGACCCCGCGCTCCACACTAGCGGCGATTTCCGATGCGCGCCGCCCACTGATCCGATACTCTCCTAGCACAAACAACAGTATGCACTAGTGCAATGAGACCGCCCAATGGAGTACGCCATGCAGGACACCGCACCGGCCACCGCCACGGGCCCCGGCGTCGCCGCCCCGTACACGCCCACCGACCGCACGGTCCCCACCCGGGCCAAGGAACGCGCCTCGTACGACCGCGAGCTGGTCCACTCGATACTCGACGCGACCTACCTCTGCCACCTCGGCTTCGTCCGGGACGGGGCACCGGTCGTACTGCCGACCATGTACGGCCGGGTCGGCGAGCGTCTGTACGTCCACGGGTCGACCGGCTCCCGCCCGCTGCGGAACACCCGGGCGGCGGACCCCGGGCTGCCGGTCTGCCTGACCGTCACCCATGTCGACGCCCTGGTGCTGGCCCGGTCCGCCTTCCACCACTCGCTGAACTACCGCTCCGTGGTGGTCCACGGCACCGCCACCGCCGTGACCGACCCCGAGGAGCGGCGCATCGCCCTCGACGCGATCGTCGACCAGGCCGTCCTGGGCCGCTCCCGGGACGCGCGCCCGGCCAACGCCAAGGAGCTGGCCGCCACGGCGGTGATCCGGCTGGACCTGGACGAGGTCTCGGCGAAGGCCCGCACCGGGGGCCCCACCGACGAACCGGAGGACCTCACCCTCCCCCACTGGACCGGGATCGTGCCGGTCACCCGGGGCTACGCGGAGCCGGTCCCGGCGGAAGACCTGGACCCGGCCGTCGACGTACCGGACTACCTCCGCGCGCTCTGAGCCCGGCCACCCAGAGGGAAGGGAAGGCGGGGCCCGGAGCCTCGACACCCGGCTCCAGGCCCTCCCCCGCTACACCGCCACCGCCTCGGCCTCCCGCCGGCGCGTGACCGCGGCGCCCCGCGCCTCGGCCAGGGCCAGCCCGGCCACGGCGGCCAGCAGGAGCAGGGTGCCGACAACGGTGGCCGCCGTCAGCCGCTCCCGCAGCACGGTCACCGCGATGAGCGCGGCGCTCACCGGCTCCAGGAGCATGATCACGGAGACGGTGGCCGAGCGGACGGCGGCGGCCCCGGCGAAGTACAGCGCGTACGCGAGCGCGGTGGGTACGGCCGCGACGTAGACGAGCAGCCACAGCACCTGCCCCGTCTGGGCGGTGTGCGGTACGAGGCCCTCGACCGCCGCCATGGGCAGCAGCCCGACCGCTCCGATGCCGAACGCCCAGGCGCTGGTGGTCAGCGCGTCACCACCGCCACCGTCCCGCCCCAGCCATCGGGTGAGCAGGGTGATCGCCGCGTATCCGGAGGCGGACAGGAGCGCGAGCAGCACCCCGGCCGGGACGACATCGCCGCCCTCGCCGCCCAGGACCAGCACGGCCAGGCCCGTCAGGGCCCCGGTCACGGCGGCCAGGCCGCCCTTGCCGAGGCGTTCGCCCAGCATCAGCCGTGCGCCGACGGCGATCAGGACGGGCCCGGCGCCGAGCGTGACGACGGTACCGACGGCGAGGCCCGTGACCTCGACGGCCGCGAAGTACGCGCTCTGGAACACGGTGAGACCGATGCCCGTACCGAGGAAGCGCAGCAGTCGGCGGCGGGGCTCGGGTCGCCGGGGTGCGCGGCGGGGGCGCAGGGCGAGCGCTCCGGCCAGCAGGACGAGACCGCCGGCGCAGCGCCAGAAGGACAGGGCGAGGGGGCCGAGATCGCTGACCCGGAAGATCAGGGAGGCGGCCGCACCGGCGGTGCCCCAGGCGACTCCGGCGACGACGAGATACAGCAGGCTCCGCCCGACGGGCAGCGCGGAAACAGCGGGAAGGGACATATGACTGCTCCTGAGAAGGACAGGGTGGTGGTCGCTCTACTCCGCACGCGGGCAGCGACGAACCGCTCGGGGACTGCCCGAGCCCGGTCTTCGTCAGGAGTGGCCGCCCGCGCTAGGCGGCAGGCGGCGGCAGCACAGTCAGATGCATGATCGGCACACTAATGCGGGGCCCGCCCGGCGGACAACTCGCTCTCGGTGGCGGCGGCCGCCGCCCCCGCCCCTGCGGCGACGGGCCCCGACGGCGGTTTCGGGGCGGCCGACTGAGCGATGAACGCACCGGCCAGGACGACGAAGCCGCCGATGAGCTGCGGGGCGGAGAGGTGCTCGCCGAGGAGGACCCAGGCCAGCACGGTCGCGATGACCGCCTCCAGGCAGGCGACGACCCCGGCGACCTGCGGCGAGAGCATCCGGACGGAGACGACGCCACTGGCGTACGCGAGCACGGTGGCGATCAGCACGATCCAGCCGAGAAGCAGCCAGGCGGGGACCCCGTTGCCGTTCATGCCCGCGGTTCCGCCGAGGAGCGACCAGTCCATGCCCCACGGGCGGGCCACGACGGTGAGGACGAGGGCGCCGACGATCAGCCCGTACGCGATGACGCCGAGCGGGTGCGGAGGCTCGGCGCGCCGCCCGTCACCGCCCTTGGCCTCCTGGCCGCCGTGGTCGGAGAGGACGAAGTAGCCGACCTGGCAGCAGGCGGCACCGAGGGCGAGGAGCAGCCCGAGGGCGTCGAAGCTGAGCCCGGCCCAGACCTCGACGACGCAGGCGAGGCCGCCGACGGCCAGGACCACGCCGACGGCGGCGGCCCGGGTGACGGGCCTGCGCTGGACGAACCGGACCCAGCCGAGGACGAGCGCGGGGGCCAGATACTCGACGAGGAGCGCCACCCCGACCGGGATACGGGAGATCGCGGCGAAGTAGCAGGCCTGTACCCCGGCCACGGCGAAGAGCCCGAACCCGGCGAGCAGGGCGGGCCGTTCACGTACCAGATTCCGGTGGCGCCAGGCGACCGGCAGCATGATCACGGCGGCGCCCGCCACCCGGAGCCACACCACGTGCAGCGGGTCGAGGCCCGCTTCGATCAGCGGCTTGGCGGCGACCCCCGAGCCGCCGAAAGCGAAGGCCGAGAGCAGGGCGAGCCCCAGGCCGGCGCTTCGTTTCTGAGTACCCCGAGACGCGTGCATCGGCACATCATGACAGCAGCCGACAGCACCGTCACCTCCGTGACACCTGTCGAGACGCCTCAGCCGTACGCTCCACCGCACGCCCCGACAGCCACCGCGCGTCCACGCCCGCCCGGCCCAGCACCTCCACCGCACGGGACTCCCCGTCGTCGGCCAGTGCGGCAAGGAGATCCAGCCCCCGGGCGCGCGACTCGCCACGCAGCCCGGCACGGTGCAGAGCCGCCTCCATCGCGGTGGCGGCCGACGGCGACCAGCCCTCCGCGGCCGGGTCCCGTACGACGGGGACGGCCCCGGAGTCCTCCACCGACCCCTGCCAGCGGAGCCCGTAACCGATGCTGCGCTGCACGAGATAGCCGAGCACCTTCGCCAGCCGGGGTCCGCCGTCGAAGGCCTCGCGGACCTCGGGGTCGCTCTCGATGAGGGAGTGCAGAAGATGGGCGGTGTCGATCTGCCGGTCGCCGTCCCGCAACGCACGCCTGCGCGCGCCCGTCACCACCGAGGCCAGCTCTACGGTGAGTCCGGCGTCGGCTCCGACGGGGTTCGGGGCGGGCTGTTCGGGGATCCGCGGCGTCCGGTTTTGCACTACTCCACCCCATCAGTCCCCGGCCCGCGAAGCATCGGCGGAGCGGCCCATTCACGCGTCCCACCCAAGTTGGGCACACCGGAGCGCCCTCTCATCCCTGCGGATGAGATCGCGCCACGGCGTACAACCATCGCTCTCAGGGGGGCGCGCCGCCTTGCGCCGCGCTCCCCCGGGCAACCACCACCCCCCGCGCGCACGTCACTCATGGCACACGGCACGTAACCGCGCACATCGACTCCGGGCGGAGGGAACCACGGGTGTTCTGGATGGTCGCTCTGCTCGCCCAGGACGGAATGCAGTACGTCTACCGCGTGTACGCACCGGACGACGCGCTGCCCGCCGATCTGTTCTGGGCCGCGTTCCACTGCCACGACGAAGGCCCGCACCCGCGCGCGTCGGACCGTTTCGACGCGGCGGAGATCTGGCGGAACCCGGCGGCCCCAGCGAATCTGACGGCGCATCAGCATTGAATGTTGGAGCCGCTGCCGTTACGTTCCGCGGCACCGTAACCGGACGAACCAGGGGTGGTCGCATGGCCGGAGTCAGCGCGGAGGCACGTATCGAAGCACCCGCCGAGAAGGTCTGGGCGCAGCTGACGGACTTCTCGTCGTACGGCGAGTGGAACGCCACCCACACCAGCTTCCCCAAGGGCGGCCCGGCCCCTCTGGAGCTCGGGGCCACCTATGAGGAGAACATGAAGCTCATGGGCTTCCCCGCCGAAGTGGCGTGGACGGTCGACGAGCTGGAGGACGGCCGGCTGCTGACGACCCGGGGCACGGGCCCGATGGGGGTCAACCTGGTCATGCGCTACACCCTGGCCCCGTCCCCGTCCCCGGGCGGGGGCGCCACCACCGTCCGCATCGAGGGCGAGTTCACCGGCGCGGCGGTCTCTCTGATGGGCGGCAAGCTCAAGGACTCCGCGACGGCGGCGCTCCAGGAGTCCCTGCGCAAACTGGACGGCCTGGTCACGCCCTGACGAGCGCAGCAGGGGCCCGCTACCCGCGGGCCCCTGCTGCGTCGGCGCCGGGAACACCTGCTCAGTGCTCGTCGGCGAGAATCAGGTACAGCTTCTTACGGGCGTCGTTGATGACGGCCAGCGCCTTCTGCCGCTGATCGGCCGAGCCGGTCTTCCAGACCTGCCCGAACGCCTCCATCAGACCGAATCCAGCCTGACGGATCTCGTTCACGCCTTCCCAGTCCGCACCGCGCCCGGCCTCCTCCCAGGGAGCCTCGGGCCCGGACTCGGCCTCACCGCGCCCGGAGTCCGTGAGCGTGAACAGCTTCTTGCCGCCCTCGCTCGCGCTGACGATCAGCCCTTCGTCCTCCAGCAACTGGAGCGTCGGGTAGACCGAGCCGGGGCTGGGCTTCCACGCCCCGCCGCTGCGCTCGCCGATCTCCTGGATCATCTCGTAACCGTGCATCGGCCGGTCCTTCAGCAGGGCCAGGATCGACGCGCGCACATCACCGCGCCGCGCCCTGCCCCGACCTCCACCCCGCCCGCGCCCGCCACCGAAGGGCCCACCACCGAAGGGCGGCCCGAACGGCCCGAAGGCGGCGCGGCGGCCACCATGACCGCCTCGACCGTGATGACCGGGCCCGTAGTGCCCCGGCCCGTGCTCTTGTTCGTGCTCGTATCCGTGTGAACGCATCGCTACGCTCCTTCCATCGTCGATCTGTCGCGATGCGTCAACGATATATCGGAAACTATCGCCTGGCAAGGCGCTGCCGGGATGGACCGAGTGAGAATGTCAGCGAGAGATGGCACTTTTCAGCAGGATCTGACACTGCCGAATTACGTTCGGGTAGCCGGACCACGTTGCCGTGACCCGGCTACCCGAACACGGCTACAGGTGCGGTCCACGTCGAAGGCGAGGTGCTTCAGAGTCCGCACCACGGTGCCGATAGACGGCTCGGTCGGGCGTAGACCCGCGCCGAAGCGGTCCCGGGCCCACACGCAAGGGGGTCAGGCCACCGACTGAAGGCCGATGAGGGACAGCCAGTTGGTGGAGAGGGGCCAGGCGCGGTGTGGCATCCGGGTACGCATAGCCAGTGCGTCGGCAGCCCACCCTTCGGCGGCTTCCAGAGCGGAACGGGAGATCTGGTCGCAGGCGGGGGCGACCCAGACCCGATGGAAGACGGCGCGCTTCCACGACTCGGCCAGGTGCTTCCTGATCCGTCCGGCCACTCCGCGGCCGCCGGCCGCCTTGCCGAGCCAGACGATGCGGCCCTGGGGGTCGGTCACGAGGTAGACACCCGGGGAGATCGCATCGACGGTGTCGACCAGCGACCAGTACAGCTCGCCGCTGCTGTAGCCGCCCAGGGCGCGGGCGAGGAGCGGGATGTGCACCGGCCTCAGGAGCGGGCCCGGCGGCGGGGCGTCACCCTGTGCCGGACGCGCTCCGGGCACCAGGAAAGACGTCGACATCATCACGACGGGAGGGGGATGCTTGCCCCTATGTCAGCCACACCCACCGTCTACGCGGACGAATCGAACTCAACCGGGGAAAATCTACTCGATCCGGCTCAACCCGTCTTCTGCGCCGCAGTCATACACATCGACGATCACGTGGCTCGCCAGGTCGTGGACGAAGTCAAGGCACAGCTTCCCCAGGGACATGGTGAACCGAAGTACACCTCGTTGTCCAAGACGGACAAGGGGCGATCAGCACTGCTGACCGCTTTCGAGTCCATGGCCGACGCAACGATCTTGGCGTATGTCGCGGACAAACAATTCATGGTGACAACAAAGATGGTTGACCTGCTGGTCGAACAGCTGGCATACGAGACCGGATACAACATGTACGCCGACGGCGCTGCCGTCGCCCTGGCGAACCTGCTGCATGCGGGTGGCAGGCTGATGGGTGATGCTGACGCCTACGACCACATGCTCTACACATTCGTTGGCGCCGCTCGCCGACGTAGCCGTGCTAGCGCCGACGACTTGTTCGCTGCGATTTCCGCCTATCAGATCACCACGCACCCCGAATTCTCCGATGTGTCTGAGATTCTGGGTTACACGCGGGCGCAAGCAGACGACATCATTGCGACGATCGCCTCAGGCGAACTTCTGGACGCGTTGGACTCGGCTGTGCCTTGCCTGGTTCCGCTCTGCCACGAGATGGGTCAGATACTCGGCGATTTCGCTTTGGTTCACGATGAGTCGAAGACCATCTCGCGCCACGCTGACACACTCCTTGCCTTGCACGAGCTGCCCGATCCTGCACGACCCGGACATCTGATGCCGCGTTTGGCCATAACTAGCATCACTTTCTCCGACAGCAGCACTGTGCCCCAACTCCAGATCGCCGACTGGGTAGCCGGCGCTACAAGGCAATGGGCGACCAATCTGGTCACGAAGCTGCCCGATCCGTTTGCAGAGAAGCTCAAGACGGTTGTAGAGCCGTGGCTTCACGGAGGAATCTGGCCTGACCTGTCTTGTGTCGAGAATCCCCGACGCCTCGGGTAGTTACTTCGCTGTAGCGGATTCCGCCACAAACGCGCTAGGCTAGTCCGCCCATCTGACCAATACGGTCGAGCTCAGCCGTCCACGGCTGGTCGACCATCAGCTCGTTGAACGCCTGAATTCCGAAGTACAGCAGCATGAATGCCATAAAAGGCGATTGCTCAGCTGGGTTTGGGGCCGAGCCGTATCGCGGAGCATCGAATAGGTGAATGACGTCTGACGCCGAGTCGTCGAAGAATGCCCGCGCGGCTGCGATGCCCGAGTGCGACAGCTGAGTCTCACTGATCCAGGCCTCTTGGATACCGTTGCCGAGGCTACCGAGCAAATGGGCCGTTCCATTAAAGGTGTCCGTTGGCGAACTTGGGAGTGACGCCGTCGCAACGCTGTCCGCAGCTGCGGCGACCTCGTCGTCGTAGGCGAAAATTCCTCCCTCGTCCACGGCCTTCCGAAGCTTGCCGTGGGAGTACTGGAAGTGCTTGTTCATGGAGTCAGCCGCGGCTTCGCCGTCGCGAGCGAGCCATTGCAACTGGCTCATGTACTCGATCATCAGCCGCCGATTGGGGGCGGCTTCGTGTCCGAGATTCGATCTATGCAGAAGCAGCACTGCACACGCTTGCCGATGCAGCGCGGCCACCAAGCCCCAGCCAATCATGAAGGGCCGACGCTCCAGCGGAGAGGGCGCGTGGTCAGCGGCACCTCCGTCCTTCAGCAAGTTGGTCAACGCTTCAAGTCCTGCGAGAACTTTATCATTTAGCTGACTTGAATCAGATGCCATATCGATGTTCTCTCTTCGAACGGTTCGGCGTTTTCTCTATTTTGCGGCAGTGATAAAAAATCCACCGCGACACTCATCTGCACCAGAAGCGCGCTTCCAGGTCAAGGAAGAACTGGCGTATAAACGCCAGGTTTTCGCGAGCCGCAAGTATCTCCTTCCCGCCGAATCGGAAAACCTCGTAACCCTTGAGTCGTAGCGCACGGTCCTCTGCAACCATCTCTGAGTAGAGGTCGGCTGCGACCTCCCAGTTATCTGACCCCCTCGGCACTTCTCGCGCATAGTGGTGCTTGCCGTCCACCTCGATCACGATCCGCACTCCGCCGGGCAGCAGCAAAAGGAAGTCCATGCGCTCCCGAGCGAGTCGGCGGGGTTTCTTGAGAAACTGTCGCTGGCGCTCGGTAAGCGGGTCGAAATGCACATAGACCTGAGGGAGAAGCGCGGGCTGCGACATTGCGTCCGGCTCAGCGTAGCGACTGACGAAGGCGTAGAAGAGGTAGCGCTCGGCCTCTGAGCCGAGAGACCTCTTCAGTCTTTCGTGCAGCGACAGGGCGACAGTGCGATCGTCAGCGTCCGCCATGTTGTTCTGCTCGCGCCACCAGTCGACGAGTTCGCCCCAGGTGAGTCCAGCGTCGGTCAGCGGGCGGTTGTAGACGAGGCAGGTGTCCGCGTGCTCGACGATCTCAATCGCACCGTCGATCATCTCGCTCATGATGATCTCGGGCTTGTAGCCAGTGGAAGCGAACACGATGTTCTTCAGAGTGCCGTCGACACCGCGCAGGCCTTCCAACCGCTCGCTGGCAACCTCCAATTCGTCCAGCCGAGCCCGGATCGGATCGAATATCTCTGCTAGGTAACTGCGGCGCTTCGCGTAGCCGCCTCCGCCGTCCATGCCTTTCTCGATCCAGTACCGGCGGAATCCCCCATGGCTACGAAAAGGCGGGTTGAAGTCGATGCTGTGCCTCCGCAGCACCGCCTTGAGGCAGCGCAGGAGTTCCTCGCTTCCTTCATCGTCGACGTGTTCACCGCCGCCGGTGCCGAAGGCTTCCAGTTCGGCGCAAACGAAGCGGACGATCGCTTGGGCGGCCTCCAGGTCCGGCACGTCTCCGAGCGGGCCGGACCTCAGTGCTGCAACGCGGTCGGTGTCCAGGACCTGCCGCACCCACGGTGTCCCGAGGAAGTCTTGCTGCACCGAGATCAGGAAGTCGCTCGCCTTCATGACGTCAGGCTACTGGAGACCTCAGACATTCCAAGGTCCATCCGCTGTCAGCTAGTTGGGCCAGGTCCTCGTACTGCGCAGGCCAGTTCGTCCTGATGTTCAGCAACGGGAGGCCCGTGTACCGTCGACCTGCACGTTGCTGGGCTCGCTGGCACTGAGGCCGACATCAGCTCCCGGCGGGCAAGGTAATCGCAGAGATGACGTCCCACCTGTAAGTAGCGTTTTCTCGACGCAGTTCCACAAGGTCCGCGTGCGAGACGTGAACCGAGAGAGTCGGTCGGCCTCGGAGTTCGGCTACCTGGCTGATCACTGAATCTGCAGGGCGGGTCGTGTTGCTGTAGGCGATTCCAAGATGTGGACGGAAAGATTCGGTGGATCTTCCTCCGGGTGCTCCAACCAACGTCCCCGCACGAGCGAGTATCGAGTGAAGGCTGATCAGTGGGTTCCACGGGGCAACGCTGTAGCGCAGGGCACCGCGTGACCCCGCCAACGGGCCGACCTGCAGATCGAAGGCTTTGGGCGCCGTGTCCTGGGCCACTTGCACGACTCGCGCCAGGTCCATTTCACCCATGGCCGCACTGTCGCCGACCTTGTTCAACGTGATGTGAAGGCCATCGGCTGGCACCAGGTCCAGCGCCGGGTTGGTAACGGCGTCCTGACAGGCGCGAGCATCGTTGATCAGCGCGCGCTCATTGGGGAAAGTGAGCATCCAGTAGTAGGCCCGGCCTCCGCTCCAACCGGGACGGTCCCAGTGGTTGGACATGTGCGATACGGCTTGGAAGGCCGCCCAGTCGTGCGCGGCAATCGCGTGGGGGTCAGCGAGGGCACGCGGAGGGTCGGCTGGGAATGCCCGCCGGTCCCGACGAAGAACCGGGCTCATTCGTACCCCCTCGGCCGGACGGCGTTCGGGCCGTCTGCGTCGCTGTCCAAAGTCTCGCCCGCAGTGGGGCGCTGCGTCACGGAGCTTAACGGTCGGCGATATCCGCCCGTCTCATCGGTTCCAGGCCGCGGCGGTCGCGTAGAGCTCGGCGGAACGTCGGGGATGAGCCGCAGGTGTTGCCCGCGCGGTTCACCGTACCGCCCCGATGCCCGGCGTCCACGGCGAGATGCCGGGCGGGACGGTGCCGTCCTTGTCGATGATCGGGGCGAGGAACGCGGCGTAATGGGAGAGCAGGGAGAGCCAGTTGTTGTCGGTGGTGCCTGTGGTTCCGTGCTGAATGCGTGCCCAGAACGCGCTGTCGCTTGTCCGCCAGAGTTGGTGGGTTCCGCGGGGCTGCTGGTCGCGGATGGGGTGCGCAGCGTACACATGCTCGCCTTGAGTCAAGGTGGTCCACATGATGATGGACGCGGTCCGGCGCTTACGGTCGCTGAAGTCGGGGCGTCCACCCCGTCCGGTCGGGATGGGGATCCTGTCGGTGATCTCGTTCCAGGTCGCCGGGTCAATGCACCAGTAGCGCAGAGCATCGCGCCGGCGACGGTAGTCGACCAGATCGTCTCGGCTGTCAAGTTCGTCGGCCAGGGCGTGGACGGCGAATTCGAACTCCTGCGGGTCAGGCCGTGTCCGTGCCCAGTTGTGGACGGCCTTCGCGTTGTCGGAGGCCCGGTGGGTGCCGGCGGGGTTAAGCGGCAGTCCCAGGAGCGTCCCGGCCTTGAAGAGCGAGCCACCGACTGCGATCTGGCACAGGTGGAGCACAGCTGTTCGCCGGATGCTGGACGCCGGGATTCCATCCATGTGCGCAAAGTACCTTTTGTACCAGTCGTCTTCGAGGAAATGGGGGATGTGCTGGGGGCCGAAACGTGTCCTGCGGATGGGTCGTTTCAATGCGCGGGGCCGTAGTTCCCGGGCATAGGTCTGCAGCACGGGGGCGACGGCTTGCAGGAAGCCTTGGGAACAGTCGGGTCTGGTGTCCAGGAAGTCCCTGCGCCATTCGCCGCTGCTTCGACGGCGTGGGTCGTGCACTACCAGCGAGCGGACGTGCTCGCCCAGGTCACGGGAATTTTCCAGTCGAAGTAGCCGGTCGGCAGCAGCCAGAAGGGCCGCACAGGGAGCGGAAGCCAGCGCGGGAGCATCGATGAGGCTCTGGGGCCGGTCGGCGAACGGCTGCTCTTCGCGCGGGGCTGCTTGGTCAGCATCGAGTGCTTCGGCAAGCCCCGGGTCGGGGAGGATGTCGCGGGCCCGAGGCCAGCTGGCCTTGATCAGCTGGCAAAGAACACGGAGGTCAGTGAAGTAGTTGCCGACTGCGGCCTCGCTGCCGAGCACCTCGGTGGTCGCCGGGCCAGCAGCCGACAGCAGGTCAAGCGTGTGCCGTTGGAAAGCCATGACCTGTTCACTAGGGGCGGGCGCGGAGGCAGGACAGCGGTCGAGTCGGCCCTGGCAGCCGATTTCGGGGCCGTGCCCGGCGGGCCCCGTGGCCGACAGCGGGGACCGGCACTGGGCGGGGTGCAGCCCTGTGTCGCGCCAGCGGGGCAGCGCCCGGTAGGTGGTCCTGGTGACGGTACAGAGCGCTGGCCGGCCGCAGTCGGGACACCGGTGTTCGAGGAACCGGTTGTGGGTGGGACAGGCGAAGACCGGGGGCAGCCTCCAGAGCCGGCGCCAGGCACCTCCGAATTCCTGCTCGATCGGCGTGTCCCCGCCGGCCAGGCAATCAGGGCAAAAACGTGTCGTATGGAGGAAGATCCAACGGTTGTGACGGCTCGAAAGCTTCTGACGGTACGAGGTGGGAATGTTGGAGGCTGGCGGGTAGCGGAGCCCGAGAGGGCTCAGGAGCATGCCCGTGACCTCGTCCTCACTGGTCTTGACCGTTCGCGCGAACCTTGTCCGTACGTCCTCTGGCATGTGAATGATGTGCAATACCGAACCGTTCGCACTCGCTGAGCGGGTCAGCCCTGTTGCATATGCGAGATCGGCTGGCGACGCCTCGATCCGGTAGGAGAGCCTCATCAGGAAGCCGGGGAGCGATTCGTCAGGCAGCGGTGGAAGGCTGCGTGGCAGAGGCCTGATCGGGATCATCGCGTCTCCTGGTCACACGACGGAGGAACTGGTAGCCGGGATTCCTTTGTCGTCGAAGGTCGTGTTCCTCGGCCTGGAGCCCGCCTTGGGCTCGGTCCGCGCCGGCTGGGGCGGAACGGTCCCCTCTTCACCAGCCTCCGCATCGCGTTTTGGGTCACGGACACGAATGACGACCTCGTCCAGGAGGTCCTCGGTGAGTTCCTCCACCTCGTTGTCCATCGCGAGTGCGGCGCCGTCCGCGATGAGCCGTTCGATGTAGCCAACAACTCCGCTGGTCCGCCGGAAGATGTACTCGGGCATCGTGCCGCTGGTGAGCATGTGCGGGCGGGCCTTCAGTAGTCGCAGTTGGTCTTCCAGTCCGGCGAGGTGGGTGAGGAAGTCCGCGATCTCCTCGGGTGCCCCGTAGCGGAAAGGCTCGAGGTCGACCAGGTCGAAGCGGCGTTCTGTCTGGGTTGCCGCCTCATCGGCCCAGGTCAGTTCCGGTGTGGGAGGAGGGAAATGCCACTGTTTGGTCTTGGGGTCCTGCCGTCCCTCGCGTAGGAGTCCGGACAAGGGGATTCCGACACCGATCAGAACGAGGGTCACGTGCATGCTCATCAGGGCTCGCAGGAGGTCAAGGGTGTCCTGATCGTCGATCCGGTGCAGCTTCAGCCGGGTGATGTCGTCCAGGATGAGTACGCGCGTTCGGTGGTCCCGGAGTGAGGTACGGACCCGTCGAACCAGTCGCGTGAGTGTGGGGTTCCTGCTGACCTCGTTGCCGAAGAATTCCAGGATCGCCTCGCAGGTCGACTTCGGCGTGGCTTTGACGGGCGTCTGTACGTAGGCGACTGTGCAGCGGATGTCCCGGGTTCCAGGCAGGGGTTTCGGGTCGAAGCGCTGGCTCAGACTCAGCCACAGGTCCTCGAAGGCCGCAGCTGCTTCGGCGGCGGTCTCGGTCTTCCCCTGGTTTCCGCCTCCGTTGACCATGATGCCGGGGCGGGTGGTGGGCCGTGCGTTGAGGGAGTTGGCCAGCATGCGTGAGTGCATCAGGCGCGAGACCGCCAAGCTCATCGGGGTGTCCTGCATCGGCAGGTTCGCGTGGGTCGCGCGGCGGTGAAGGTCGTTGAGACTGCGGCCGAGCGGACTCCATGTGCGGTAGGTCTTCAGGTCCACCACCGGGGCGGGGAGGAAGTCATTCCTGGTCAGCCGCCAGGCCGACCAGCCCTCGGCGGTCTCTCGCTCCGGTGGGTCGCCAGGCAGCACGAACCGGGCCGGTTCCGGAGTGGCGTCAGAGTGCTTGGCATCCATCACTTTTCCTTCGCTGTGTCGGGGACGGGGGAAGCGGCATGCGACATACCTTCGTCAGCCGGCAGGAGAGCGCGTGCCCGCTGGCGGGCTGCATCACCCAGGCGCGGTGCGGGGGCCGGTGCTACCGGCACGGCCTCCTCGCGCCGCTGACGTCGTTCGTTGTCGATGGCCATGTCGGTCTCCCGCATCCGGTCGGTCCACCGCGCGGGCGGCGGGGGTACCGCGGGGGCCGGGCGGTCGAGAGCGGCAGCCCGGCCCTGCGCGATCTCGCGGGAGCGCTCAGTGCGCTGGGCCTTCGTCATCCGGCTGGGCCACTGGTCGACAGGCGTGTGAGCAGCGACCAGGTCCAGGAGTAGGGGAAGCAGTTCGCGGTCGGACTGCGGCTTCAGCCCTGCCTGCTTTGCGGCAATGAGGAGTTCCCGTACGCGCGCGCCGTTGAAAGAGGGGACTTTCCCCTCTGGAGGCAGCCCGGTCCAGCGCAGGGTGTGCCAGGCGTGGGTTCGCGGGTCCTGGAAAAAGACCGCACGGGCGTCTCGGGGATCACGGTGCACATGCCAACGGTCCTTACGTCGCCCGCCCTGGCCGGACGGCTGGTCCCGGTAGGCGTCCAAGGCGTGGCCGTCGTACCAAAGTCCGCCGATCTTCACTCCGCGCTTGCCGTGAATGGCAACGACATGCCTCGGAAGGGCGCGGTAGTACAGATTCGGCGAGGGAATCTCCAACGCCCAGCCGCCTTGCGCCATCGCCGCGGCGAACAGCGTGTTGGGGCTGTGGTCGCCGACCGGATCCCAGCACGGCGCGTGCTCGCCCAAGCGCCTGTTCTGCCAGATCCGGACGATCCAGGTGGCCAGCAGGTGTTCCATCTGATCCACTGTCAAGGTGGTATCTGCTTCGGGATCTGCCCCCCGGTCAGCAACGTCCACCCCGGTGTAACCGGGCAGATACTCGAACAGTAGAGATCGAATTGCCCCAAACGCTCTCTCGCAGGCAGCCTTGTCGGTAGGCCTCAGGACACGCGCCGGCAAGATCCGCACCTGAAGCGCCTGCTGGACATCGACCAGGTGATGGTTGCGGTAGACGCTGCCGTGATCGGTGGTCACAGTCTCCGGGGCGAAGAAGGGCAGCGCAGCAACCTTGTGACCGGCGAACTCGGCAACCAGCGCGGCCGGGACCCCTGGGTAGGGCCATTCCATGTCCTGGTCCCAGTCCGGACGCATCGGCAGCGGCGACATCACGTCCCGCAGCATCATCGCGATGTCTGTGGAGGTATCTGAAACGAGTGTGAGCCGGAAGGCGACGAGCGAGTGCGTGTAGACGTCCATCGCCAGGCTGAGATGGACCGCGACCGGGTCATCGAACACCGACTCGCGGACCATCACCGGCAGGATGGTGGTGTCCAGGGCGACGACCTGGCCCGGTCTCTGGATCACCACGTGTTCACCGCTGGTCTCCAACTCGGCGGAACGGGCGTACTTCTGCCGGGCCCGCCCGCTGCCGAACCATTCCCGCCAGACCACCCGCAGAGTCCCGTAGCTGGGAATCTTCTCGACAGCCTCCTCACCGAACTTCTCGCGGACGTACTGGTGAATCAGGCCGACCCGCACCCGCATGTTGACCTTCGAACGGTGCAAGGTGTCCGCGCGGACCGCGAGGATGGCCTCGCGGACCGGTTCGGTCACGCTGGGATGCCCCCGGGTAGCCGGCGTCCAGCGGTTGTCCGCGCACCCCATTTCGAGATCGGCCCGGCGCCTGGCCTCCCACCGGATGAGGGTGCGGTAGCTGACCTGGTCCAGGGCCAGCGCCTGTGCATGGGCCGGGTCCAGGGCCTTCAACTCGGCTGCCTTCGCCCGGCGGCGCTCGGTGACCGTGGTGCGGTCCGGATCGTATTGCGGCCGAGGCTCCCCCGGAGCGGCCCGCAGCGCGTCCCCGCTTCGGTAGCCGGTCTCGATCTCCAAGAGATGCGCCCGGCGGATGCGCATCAACTTGAGGCGTTCGGGCTCCAGGTCACTCGTGGTCTTCGGCTGACGGCCCCGTCATTCGTGGCCACGTGCGGGCGCCACCCGGTCACTACCGTGTACCGCCAGCCCACTGCGAGTGCGGCTTCCTGCGACGCAGCGAAGCGCATCAAGTCGTCCTGGTCCATCCGCCCCGCGGGGCGAACATCGATCAGCCAGCGGCCACCCCTGGTCACCGCAAGAAAGTCCGGCGTGTGCTCGCGCCACCGGCCTTCCGCCCGGAAACGCAGCAGGAAAGGCTGGGGCAAGAGCTCCAACAGACCACCGGCGAAGTCCAGCGCTACCAGGAACCGGTCCTCCTCCAGCGACTCGAATGCGTGCAGCCGTCCCGTACCGATCAAGGACTCCAGACCGGGTCGATGCCGCTGCTTGGTCCGCCAGCCGAACGGCCTCCACGGCCGGCACCCCGCCAAAGGCAGCGCACCCAGGTCAGCGACCGACCGGACAATCTCCTCCTTGCCGAACCGCCAAGATGTCGTCCACCGATCCGACCACCCCCGCTCCAGATCGAGGACCGCCCGGCGTGTACCGAAGGCATCGCACGTTACGGCGAGTTGGTCCCAACTGCACGCATGCGACCAGAGTGGGCTGGCAATCACACCGTCGATGGCGCGCGGCGTCGAGAGTTTCGACTGGGCAGTGCTGTGGATCGATTCCATATCGATAGGGAACAGGCAGTACCACTCTCCGCGGCAGAATCACCTGATTTCGGTGACAACAAGGCTGACAGCGCGCTACCGTGCCACCCCTCACTGAAACACGGTGTCAACCACGGCTGAAATCTCAGGCCCTCGCCCCAGCTCAGCCACACCGATCAGTGTCAACTTCCACTGGAAGTCTCACCGAGAGTGACCGTGCCAGTGGACGATGACGGGACGGCTTACCGACGAGGCTTACTTCTGGGAGCCGGTGCGGTATTTCGGCGGCCAGAATGTCGACTCCGAGACATTCGCCTACGCGGGGACCGCTGACGAGGCGCTGAAACAGCTTGATGAGATGTACGGGAGATGGCACGCGGGGGTCCGCCGACTCTCGGACGCTGACCTGGACAATCCGCCCGCGGTGGATCCTGAGCCGTTCCCCATGGAGAACAGGGTCCTGCACGTCAACAGGGAGCTGATCCATCACGGCGCCGAGATCTCCCTGCTGCGCCACCTCTATCGCCGACAGGATGGAGCCGGACCGCACCGCATATGACCTTCGGCAACCGGCAACCGGCGATCGCGCTTCGGGACTTACGTGGAGTCCGTGACGCTCCACGGTTGCCGCCGCCGATAGGACTCTCCTCTTCACTCAGGGCGTCGTATTCGCTCTTCGTCAGCACGCTCATCGTGATGCTGGTCGTCGACGCTACGAACTGCTGCCAGCCGGCAGGACGATCAAGTGCTGGCCGAAGTCGTCGTGCAAGCCACTGCCGGGCATCGTCGGCGTGGCGGCCTTGGTGCGGGCCGCGACGCGGCGGTCCTTCTTGGCCGTTGCGGTCTTCCGGCCCTTCTTCGCCGTCGGCAGGGGGGCGGCGTGTGCGCGGGTGAGCAGGGGGCGGCCACCGCTTCGGCGAGTTCTTCCTCGGTGGCCTTGGGCAGTTGGTGGCTGACGTGGTCCCAGGCCAGGTCGCCGAAGGGGACCGGAGCACGGTTCCGGTACTTCCAGGCCGCCTGGACCCATTCACCGTCGCCGCGGTGATTACGTACCCGGACCCGGGACATGCCGTAGGGGTCGCGGTGAACCTCCCAGAGCCCGCGGCGGTCGGTGTTGCGGCCGTGTAGCCGGGGAGGAACTGGCGAACATCGTTGCGGCGGAGCCCAGTCTCTTCTCGATGCGCTCCTTCTCGAAGGGCGAGCCCTTGCGCGCGGGCCGGGCTGCACACGACGTGGATCAGCGCACGACGGAACGCGCGACGCGGAACCCCACGTCGTCGACCTGGAAAGTCGGGTGGCTGCGGCGCCGCGCGGAGGCCCGGCAGCTCCAGTGCTCGTCGAACCAACCGCCGCCACGGAGCACCCGGTAGGTGCCGTAGACCTCGGCGTCGTAGACGTCCCAGCACCAGTCCCAGACGTTGCCGAGCATGTCGTAGAGCCCCCACGGGTTGGGGCGTTTGCCGCCCACCTCGTGGAGGCGCTCGTGCGAGTTGCCGCGGTACCAGCCGATCTCGTCGAGTTCCCCGTACCGCGGCCCGGTCGTCCCGGCACGGCAGGCGTGCTCCCACTCGGCTTCGGTCGGCAGCCGGTAACCGTCGGCGGACGCGTCCCACTCGATATCTTCGGCCTCGGCACCGAAGTGGTACGCGGGCGTGAGGCCGGCGCGCTGGGAAAGGGCGTTGCAGAACCGCACCGCGTCCCACCAGGAGACGCACTCGACGGGCAACTGGACCCCAGGGGTCGTGCTCGGCCGCCGGCCTGTGATCTGTGCGAACAGCGCCTGGGTGACCGGGGACGCCGCGAGCTGGTAGGGCGCGAGTTCGACCGACCAACTTCGTTGTGTCCGCCGGTCCGACAGCGTCACCTGCCCCGGCGGGATCGCCAACATCTCGTTCCCCGTCATCACGTCCATGATCAGGCGATCCTGACGAGACCTGCCATGGCGAGATCACGGAGCCGCCAACGGTCGTCCCTGGCTGACACGAGTCTGAAGGCCGCCATCGATCACCGGCACCAGGACAGAGGTGTCCTGTCCCCGAAAACCCGTTGGCGGGCCACGGCGGCCGCTGCTACTTTTCCGGAGCCGTGCGAGAGAACGAGGAGGTGGTACCCGTGCACACAGCATTGACATGGGTGCTCCCCTCCGGGGTCACGGTCGGACGCCAGGTCGTCCGGGAGCGCCACTGAGAGCACTCCCGAAAGGCACGAGCGTGCACGTCACTTCCGAGCAACGCCTCGACGACGGCGTCCTGGAGCGCGGATTCACCCTCGGTGAGATCCCCGGCATCCTGTGGACGCCCGCATCCGCTTCCGTACCGTTGCCGCTGATCCTGCTCAGCCCTCCTCCCCTCGGGCTGCGCAGGATGTACCCCCGGCTGATGGCCCGCGCCCTGCACTCAGCGGCGGACGGCTTCGCCACGGCCGCCATAGAACTCCCCGGAAGCGGTGAACGCCCCCGCTGGCCCGCCGCCGAGCAGGCTCGCGCCGATCTGCGCCGGGCGATGGAGGCCGGCGAGCCGGCCACCGACGAGATCATCGACGCCCTCATCCTCCCCTTGGTCGACAAGGCGGTCCCGGAATGGCAGGCCGCCCTGGACGCCCTCCTGGAACTGCCCGAGCTCGGCGGCCCGGTCGGCTACTCGGGGGGAGTGATCTCCATCGGCATCCGGCTGGCAGTGGTCGACCCGCGCATCTCGGCCGCCGTTCTCTTCGCCGGGAGTTTCGTCCCCCGCGCCATGTTCGAGGAGGCCCGCCGCGTCGCCATTCCGCTGCACGTCCTGCTTCAGTGGGATGACGAGGGGAACGACCGAGGCGCGGCCCTGGACCTGTTCGACGCCTTCGGCTCCAAGGAGAAGACCCTGCACGCCAACATGGGCGGGCACACCGGCGTCCCGCAGCACGCGGGGGACGCCGCGGCCAAGTTCTTCACCCGCCACTTGAGGTGAGGCCCGGCCGTCACGGGGACAGCTGTCCCCGTGACGGCCGGACACCCCCGATACGGATCCGCCCGCCGTGCACACAGGGGGCCGCCCCGGCCGTGATGGCCGCGTCCCCGCTCGTACGCCTGGGGCGGACGCTCCCGCTATGACCTGTGCCACAGCGCCGCGCGCTGGACGGGGCCGCCCCGCCGCACCCCGTACCCACAACCGCCTGCCCTCGCCCGCCGATCCGGGAGCGTGGCACCAGGAAGGCGGAGCCGGCGACCGGCCAGGCGACTTAGGTCACCCTTCCCTGCCGCCGCGGACGCCTGGTACAGATGGTGAGGATTCACCCCCGCCCCCACCGGAAGCGCAGCCATGCATCAGGACAGGACCGCCGAGCTCACCCCCTTCACCATCGACCTCACCTTCGAGGAAGCCAGGCGGCGGGCCGCGGTCGTCTCCGCGCTCGGGCCCGACTGGGATCCGATGGCCGCCCTCCAGGGCGAGGACGAGGCCTACGCCCTGCTCTACTCGGGCCTCGACGCCGAGCAGCAGCGCACCTACGACCGGCTGGTGGCCGCCGGTGTCCTGCCGGGCGAGGGCCAGGGCCGTGCGGCTGCCCATTGATCCGCAGGCGGACATCGCCCGACGCGCCTGGGTGACCTGCCCCGCCTGCGACGACGCCCACCACTGCGCGACCTGCGCGGACCGCCGCACCTGCGGCGAGCACTGGCGCTACCTGATCTCCAACAACGGTCCGGTGCTGCACCTCCAGTGCCCCGGCTGCACCCACACCTGGTCACTCGACACCCGCCCGGGCCACGGCGGCAGCACCCCCTGCTCCTGAACCGGCGACGCGCGCCCGGCGGACAAGGGCCAGTGACCCCCGATTGGCCTTGGCCCGTGGCCGCGCGCCCGCTCTACGGTCGCCCCATGAGGATTCGTATCGTCGACGCGTTCACCGACCGCCCCTTCTCCGGCAACCCCGCAGGGGTCCTCCTGCTGGAATCCGCCGCATTCCCGGACGCCGAACGGCTCCAGGAGATCGCCACCGAGGTCAACCTCTCCGAGACCGCCTTCGCCCACCCGCTGCCGCCGGGCGGCGAGGCCGACTGGGCGCTGCGCTGGTTCACCCCGGCCACCGAGGTCGACATGTGCGGGCACGCCACGCTCGCCACCGCACACGTCCTGCACACCACGGGGCGGGCCACCGGCACCGTACGCTTCACCGCGCGCTGCGGGATCCTCACCTCCACCGCCCACCCGGACGGCCCCCTCACCCTCGACTTCCCCACCGCCCAGCTGCGCGAGGAGTCCGTGCCTCCCGGGCTCGCCGAGGCGCTGGGGGCGGAGCCGGTCTCGGTCCACGACACCGGTGAGCACATCGGCGACCTGCTAGTGGAGCTGCGCGACGAGGCGACCGTACGGGCTCTCGCCCCGGACTTCGCCGCCCTCGTGACCCACTCGCGGCGCGGCGTCATCGCCACGGCCGCCGCCGAGGACCCCGCCCGTGGCTACGACTACGTCTCGCGCGGGTTCTTCCCCGGCGTCGGCATCGACGAGGACCCGGTGACCGGCAGCGCCCACACCGCGCTGGCCCCGTTCTGGTCGGCCCGGTTCGGCCGGGACGACCTCACCGGGCTCCAGGCGTCCGCCCGCTCGGGGCTCGTACGCACCGCACTGCGCGGCGAGCGCACCCTGCTGACGGGGTCAGCGGTCACCGTCATCGACGGCGAGCTGCTGACCTCTTTCTGACCGGACTCCGGACTCTGGACGTGCGGAGGGGCGGCGTACGGAACCATCCGCACCCGCCCCGCCCGCCCGTCTCACGGCGTCGGCAGCCAGTCCACCTTCCCCGCGAGCAGCGCGTAGCCGACGAACGCCCCGATGTCCAGCAGCGTGTGGGCGACGACCAGCGGCCCCACCCGCCCCCACCGCCGGTACAGCAGCACGAAGACGACGCCCATCACCATGTTGCCGATGAAGCCGCCGATGCCCTGGTACAGGTGGTACGAGCCTCGCAGCACCGAGCTGGCCGCCAGCGAGGCCATCGGCGTCCAGCCCAGCTGGTCCAGCCTCCGCAGCAGGTAGGCGACGACGATGACCTCCTCGACCACGGAGTTCTGCGCCGCGGAGAGGATCAGCACGGGGAACTTCCACCAGACGTCGGGCAGCGACTCCGGTACGACGGTGAGGTTGAAGCCGCTCGCCCGGGCCACCAGGTAGAAGGCGAGCCCAGCGCTGCCGATGCCGGCCGCGACCAGCGTCCCGCGACCGAGGTCGAACCATGGCCTGGTGCGGTCGAATCCGATGGTCCGCAGGCCCGCCCCTTCCCTGATCAGCAGGTGCGCCACCAGGGCGACCGGCACCAGGGCCGTTGCGATCCCGAACATTTGCCAAGCCAGATCCAGCCATGGACGGCCCGGGGCGTACGAACCGTTGAGGGTCGCCGCCTGATCCTTCAAACCCCCCGGTTTCGTCAGCGATCCGACAAAACTGATGAGCGCGGAGACCGCACTCGCGCCCAGTGAGAGCGCCAGGACCAGGATCGTCTCCGACCGCAAGATCCTTCGCGGTACGCCCTCTTGGGGATAAGAATCAGCCATGCGCCCCACCTCCACCGGTACACCTGCCTTTTGTTCTGCAATCGCGTCTCATCCCGCCCACCGTCCCGCTAGGGTCTCGAATGCGGGTACGAAGATCATGCGCGACAGGCCGGGGGACGACCACCATCGCCGGTGGTGAGGTCCCCCTTTTCCTTGTTCACCGTTCATCGTTCGTCTTCAGGGGGCACCACCGACATGGGACGTCACAGCTTGCCCGACGCCTACGCGCCGCGAGAACGCGGGGAGGCGTCTCCTCGGCGCAGGCGTCGCACCATCGTCATCGCCACGCTGCTCGTCCTCGCGGTGGCGACGGGAGCAGGGGTGGCGGTCAAGGGCGGCCTGCTGTCGTTCTCGGAGTCCTGCGAGGACTCCGCCGTGCGTCTGTCCCTGGCCGCCTCCCCGGACATCGCACCGGCGGTCCGGACCATCGCCGAGCAGGCCCTCGCGGACGAGGTGAGGTCCGACGGCCACTGCCTCGACGTGGACGTGGTGGCCCGCGACTCCTACAAGGTGGCCGACGCGCTGGCGAGCGGCGGCGAGACCCCGGACTTCCAGGTCTGGCTGCCCGACTCCGACCTCTGGCTGGACCGGGCCGAAGGGCTCGGCGCCGGCACCCCCATCTCACCCTCGGACTCGGTGGCCTCCTCGCCGGTGGCCCTCGCCGTGGTGCCGTCCGCGTCGCAGCGACTGGGCTGGCCGAAGAAGACGTACTCCTGGGCCGAGGTGGTCACCGCCGCCCTCACTTCGGACAAGATCCGCCTCGGTGCGGCCGATCCGGCGCGCAGCGCCACCGGTCTGCTGGCGCTCACCAGCATCGGCGGCTCGTCGGCGCAGCAGGGCGGGGACAGCGACACCAGGGTGGCGGAGACCGCGAAGGTGCTGGCCGAGCGGATGTCGGACAGTGACGCGCAGGTGCTGGAGACCTTGGCACGGAGCGGCTCAGGCGCCGAGGACGGCAACCCGAAACGCAACCAGGCGGTCCTCATATCCGAGCAGGCCGCCTTCGCCCACAACGCGGAGGCGACCGGCAGCGGCAGGCTGAACCTGTTCTACCCGGAGGACGGCACCCCGCTCCTCGACTACCCGTACACCCTGGTCGACGAGGAGAAGCTGACCCTCGCCCAGTCCCGGGCGGCCCTGCGCTTCATGACCCTGCTCAACGACAAGAGTTCGCGGGACGTGTTCGCCCGGTACGGGTTCCGCCCCGCCGACGGAGCTGCCGAGGAGACCGTAGTAGCGTCGGCGGGCGGCAAGTCGCCACAGCCGTACGCCACTTCGGCGGCGGAGGCACCGTCGGCGAAGGCGCTCCAGGAGATGCTGGGGATGTGGACGATCACCGTCCAGAGCGCCCGGCTGACCACGGTCGTCGACGCCTCGGGTTCGATGTCGACACCGGTGCCGGGCCGCGACCAGTCGCGGATGGACGTCACCAAGGAGTCGCTCATCCAGGCCCTCGCCCAGTTCACCCCGGACGACGAGATCGGCCTTTGGGAGTTCGCCACCACGCTGGACGGCGAGAAGGACTACCGCAAGCTCATGGAGACCCGCCGGCTGGGCGACCCGGCCCAGGGCGGCTCCACCCACCGCGAGAAGCTCTCGGCTGCGTTCGCGGGGCTGCAACCCGTGCCGGGCGGGGCGACCGGGCTGTACGACACCCTGCTGGCGTCGTACAAGGAGGCCCGGTCGACGTATGTGAAGGGCAAGTTCAACGCCCTGGTGATCCTCACCGACGGCTCCAACCAGGACGACGACGGCATCTCCCGGAGCGCGCTGATCGCCGAGCTGAAGGAGCTCGCCGACCCCGAGCGTCCCGTTCCGGTCATCGCCATCGCGGTGGGCCCGGACGCCGACCGGGAAGAGGTGGCCGAGATCGCGCGGGTCACCGGCGGCGACGGGTACGAGGTGAGCGACCCGGTGGAGATCCAGGCCGTCATCCTCCAGGCGATCATGACGGCCGGGCAGAACGGCCGCGCCGCCCAGGAGTGAGGGCGGCGTCCGGGCCGGGGGCGCCCTCGGCCCGGACAGGCGGCGCCCCGGCCGGAACGCCGCCCCCGTCCGCGTACGGAAACACCCGCCGCCGTACGGAGACGCCCGCTTCCGTACGGAGCACCTGCCGCCCGTACGGAAGCGTCTGCCGCCGTACGGAGGCACGCACCGTACGACGTGCCTCAGACCCACCACCGTACGAACGCACCTCACGCCACCGTACGAACGCGCCTCAGGGCGCCGGGAACCCCACCGGCCAGGTGTGCACCGGCTCCCCGGCGTGCATCAGCTCCGCGTAGCGCCGGGTGGTCGCCGCCAGTGCCGCCTCCCGGCCGAGCCCGGCCTCCAGCGCCCGGCGGTACGTGGCGACCTGCCAGGAGGCCCCGTTGACCCGCCGCTTGCAGCGCTCCTCGATGACCCCCAGGTAGCGGTCGCGGTCGGCGGGTTCGATGTGCCAGGCGTCGAGACCGGCCGCGGCCAGCGGCAGCAGCTCCTCCCGTACGAGCTGTACGGCGGGGATCTTCGCCAGCCCGCCGGCGCGGCCGGAGCGCGGCCAGAGCAGCTCGGCCTCGATGCCGTGGCGGCAGGCCTCGGTGAAGTTCTCCGCCGCGGCCTCGAACGGCAGCTTGCTCCATACCGGCCGGGACTCCTCGGCGAGCGCCCGCACCAGCCCGTAGTAGAAGGCGGCGTTGGCGATCACGTCCGTGACGGTCGGCCCGGCCGGCAGGACGCGGTTCTCCACCCGCAGGTGCGGGACGCCGTCGGCCACGTCGTACACCGGGCGGTTCCAGCGGTAGACCGTCCCGTTGTGCAGGACCAGCTCGGCCAGCTCCGGCACCCCGCCCTCGTCCAGGACCCGCAGCGGCTCCTCCTCCTCGCAGATCGGCAGCAGCGGCGGGAAGTAGCGCAGGTTCTCCTCGAACAGCTCGTAGGCGGAGGAGATCCACCGCTCCCCGAACCAGGTCCGGGGCCGCACCCCCTGGTTCGCCAGCTCCGGCGGCCGTACGTCGGTGGCCTGCTGGAACAGCGGGGGCCGCGACTCCCGCCAGAGCTCCTTGCCGAAGAGGAACGGGGCGTTGGCGCCCAGCGCGATCTGGACGGAGGCGATCGCCTGGGCGGCGTTCCACACATCCGCGAACCGGCCGGGCGTCACCTGGAGGTGCAACTGGACCGAGGTGCAGGCGGATTCGGGCGCGATCGAGGGCGAGGAGCAGACCAGGTGCTCCACGCCTTCGATATCCAGGGTGAAATCCTCGCCGCGGGCGGCTGCCATTTGGTCGTTGAGCAGGGTGTAGCGGTCCACGTCCGAGAGATTCGCCGAGACCACGTCGTGCTCGCCGAGCGTCGGCAGGATTCCGATCATGACGATCCCCGCGTCCACCTCGCCGGCCTTGCGGTGGGCGTAGGCGAGGCCGGTCCGCAACTCCTCCGAGAGCTGATCGAATACCCGGCCGCCGAGCCGGTGCGGAACGATATTTACTTCCAGGTTGAACATCCCGAGTTCGGTCTGGAAATCCCGGCTCGCGATGCGCTGGAGCACTTCCTGATTCATCATCCGTGGCAGGCCGTCGGAGCCCGCGAGATTCAGCTCTATCTCCAGCCCCATCAGGTTTCGGGGACGGTCGAACCTCCGCTCCGCCAGCAGTCTGCCCAGCCCTTCCAGGCACTGGTTGAGCTTGGTGCGGTATGCCTGCCGATCGGACAGGTCAACGGCTCCCGCCACGACCTTCTCCCCCATCGAGGGGTCCCTCCTCCAGTGGTCGGCCCGCTGACCGGGCCGCTCGCATCACGATCGATAATGCCCAGTGGGAGTGATCCGTAACGCCCCACGGAGCACCGGAAACCCGCTAGGCTGGTATGACGGAGACCGGGGGCACATTCCCGGGGCATCCGGCGAGCGGCATTTTCGCCCGGATAGTGCGTGGTGGAAACACCGACGAGTTTCGGCCTACCGCTCCGCCGAAAGAGGCGCAGATGGGCGCCGAAAACGGCCGATCAAATCACCAGGAAACCCGCATTCCGAAGTCCGGATGTCGCCTTGCGCGAAATATCCCCGGCAGCTAGCGGAAACACTGAGTGAACACGTGTCGTATAAACTCCGCCTGACGAGGCAGAGAGTTGACGCAACCGGCCCGTCGTCCGGCCCGTCATCGGCCTCCTCTGGCCCCGCACGCCGACAGCGCCGTCTGCACCCGCCCACGCATCACCGTGTCTCCAAGTGAGAGGCGACCCACTATGCCGCTGCATGTCCCCTCGGCTCCCGCGCCCGCCCTGCGCAGCGTTCTCGCCGCCCTCGGTTCCCCCACCGCGGTCCGCGAGGCGCGCACCTCCGCCCTGCGGTCCGTCCAAGGGCCGCTCAGCCCCGAACTACCGCTTCCCGTGCACGTCCTGGACCGGATCGCTCCGACCGTGACCGCACCTCGAACCCGTCTCGCGGCCTGGCGCTTCCTGATCCGGAGCGAAGGCCGGGCGATCGCCGCCGCGGACACCATGCTCACGCCGGACGGCTGGAGCTTCTCGCACTTCTTCGAGGGCCCCTATCTGGCCTCGACGGAGCTCGCGGTGCGCCAGGCGGAGGCCTCGCCGACGGCGTACCAGGCGAGACTTCTCTCCATCCCGGAGCTGTACATGCTCACCCTCTGGCTGCACGACGACACGGAGGACGACGCGGCCGGCGGTGTACTGGCCCCGGCCGATGTCCTGGTGCCCCTGGCACCGGCGCCACCGGGCATCGCGGCCCACCGGCCGCACCGGGTCGCCGATCTGCTGCCCGTCATGACCCTGCGGGTGGCACCCGGCCCGCTGCTCAGCTCCGCCTGACCGGCGGCCGAGGGGCGACCGGCCCCCGTGGTGACCCGAACGCCCCGTGGCGGGACGGGTCACTGCGGGGGCTCCCTCTTACCCACTCGGACTAGCCCGGTCCGGCCACCCCGAACCACCCGAAGTGACAGTGCAGTTGCGGTGAACCGTCCGCGCGGGTGATGCGTCAAGAGAGGAGTACGGGAGCTGCCGCGAAATCCCTGCGGAATCACCCCCGTAGGGCAACACTGGGACCGGACCGACTGATACGGGGGCGGCCATGAACCTCTCATCCAGCCGCAGGACACTCGACTCGACGCAGCGAAAGAACGCATCCATGTGCCAGCACCAGCCACCCTGCCCCACCGCCGACTCCCCCGACCGGGAGGCGGCCCGTCTGACGGCGCACCACCCGGAACAGGGCTGGAGCCTTCTGTGCAACGGTGTCCTGCTCTTCGAGGACACCGGCGAGCTGCTGCCGGACGGGCAGATCATCGCCCCGCACCGGCTGTCGGCGGCGGGCCGCGTGGTGAAGGCCGCCTGAGGGCGGACGTAGGAACACGCTGTACGGAGAAGGGGCCGGCCCGGGGAGATCGCCGCACCGGCCCCGACGCATGTCAGGCGTCAGCCTTCGGACGTCAGTTGTCGTACTCCTCCAGCGGCGGGCAGGAACAGACCAGGTTGCGGTCGCCGAAGGCGCCGTCGATACGGCGGACCGGCGGCCAGTACTTGTCCGCGGCGGACACCCCGGCCGGGAAGACGGCCTCCTCGCGACTGTAGCCGTGGTCCCAGTCGCCGCCGAGCGCGGCCGCGGTGTGCGGGGCGTTGGCCAGCGGGTTGTCGTCCTTGGCCCACTCCCCCGAGGCGACCTTCTCGATCTCGGCGCGGATCGCGATCATGGTGTCGCAGAACCGGTCGAGTTCGGCGAGGTCCTCGCTCTCGGTCGGCTCGATCATCAGCGTGCCTGCCACCGGGAACGACATGGTCGGCGAGTGGAAGCCGTAGTCGATCAGGCGCTTGGCGACATCGTCGATGGAGACGCCGGTCGCCTTGGAGATCGGCCGCAGGTCGACGATGCACTCGTGCGCGACCAGTCCGGCCGGGCCGTTGTACAGGATCGGGAAGTGCGGCTCCAGGCGCTTGGCGATGTAGTTGGCGGCCAGCACGGCGACCTGCGTGGCGCGCTTGAGCCCCTCGCCGCCCATCAGACGGACGTACGCCCACGAGATCGGCAGGATGCCCGCCGAGCCCCACGGAGCTGCCGAGATCGGGCCCACACCGGTCTCCGGGCCCGCGGCGGGCTGGAGCGGGTGGTTGGGGAGGTACGGGGCGAGGTGGGCGCGGACGCCGACCGGGCCGACGCCGGGGCCGCCGCCGCCGTGCGGGATGCAGAACGTCTTGTGCAGGTTCAGGTGCGAGACGTCGCCGCCGAACTTGCCGGGCTTGGCGAGCCCGACCAGCGCGTTGAGGTTGGCGCCGTCGACGTAGACCTGGCCGCCCGCGTCGTGCACCTCGCCGCAGATGTCGGCGACGTGCTCCTCGAAGACCCCGTGCGTGGAGGGGTAGGTGATCATGAGGACGGCCAGCTCGTCGCGGTACTGCTGGATCTTGGCGCGCAGGTCCGCGATGTCGACCTCGCCGTCGTCGGCGGTCTTCACCACGACGACCTTCATGCCCGCCATGACCGCGCTGGCGGCGTTGGTGCCGTGCGCGGAGGAGGGGATCAGGCAGACGGTGCGCTGGTCGTCGCCGTTGGCCCGGTGGTACGCCCGCACGGCCAGCAGGCCCGCGAACTCGCCCTGGGAGCCGGCGTTCGGCTGGATGGAGACGGCGTCGTAACCGGTGACCTCGGCCAGGCGCTCCTCCAGCTCGCGGATGAGCGTGAGGAAGCCCTGCGCCTGCTCCGCCGGGGCGAAGGGGTGCAGCGCGCCGAACTCGGGCCAGGTGATGGACTCCATCTCGGCGGTCGCGTTCAGCTTCATGGTGCAGGAGCCGAGCGGGATCATGCCGCGGTCCAGCGCGTAGTCGCGGTCGGCGAGCTTGCGCAGGTAGCGCAGCATCGCGGTCTCGGAGCGGTGCTGGTGGAAGACCGGGTGGGTCAGGATGTCGTCGGAGCGCAGCAGCGCCTCGGGCAGCGCGTCGGCGGCCGTACCGTCCAGCGCCTCGATGTCGGCGTCGGCGCCGAAGGCGGCCCAGACGGCGGAGAGCTGAGCGCGGGTGGTGGTCTCGTCGCAGGCGATGGAGACATGGTCGGCGTCGACGCGGCGGAGGTTGACCCCGCGCTCCCGGGCGTCCGCGACGATGTCGGCGGCCTTGCCGGGCACCTTGACGGTCAGGGTGTCGAAGAAGTCGCCGTGCACGACGTCGGCGCCGGCGGCGCGCAGGCCCTCGGCGAGGATCGTGGCGTAGCGGTGGGTGCGGCGGGCGATCGTACGCAGCCCGTCGGGGCCGTGGTAGACGGCGTACATCCCGGCCATGACGGCGAGCAGCACCTGTGCCGTACAGATGTTGCTGGTGGCCTTCTCGCGGCGGATGTGCTGCTCGCGGGTCTGGAGGGCGAGGCGGTAGGCCTTGTTGCCGTCGGCGTCGACGGAGACGCCGACGAGGCGGCCGGGCAGGGAGCGGGCGAACTTCTCGCGGACGGCCATGAAGCCGGCGTGCGGGCCGCCGAAGCCCATGGGTACGCCGAAGCGCTGGGTGGTGCCCACCGCGATGTCGGCGCCGAGGGCCCCGGGCGAGGTGAGCAGCGTGAGGGCCAGCAGGTCGGCGGCGACGGTGACGATCGCGCCGAGCTCGTGGGCCTCCTCGATGACGGGCTGGATGGCGCGGACGGCCCCGGAGGCGCCCGGGTACTGGAGCAGGACGCCGAAGACGCCGCGCTCGGCGATCTCGGCGGGGATGCCGTCGCTGAGGTCCGCGACGACGACCTCCACCCCGGTCGGCTCGGCGCGGGTCCGGATCACGGCGATGGTCTGGGGCAGGGTGTCGGCGTCGATCAGGAAGACGCCGTTCTTGACCTTGCCGACCCGCCGGGCGAGCGCCATGGCCTCGGCGGCCGCGGTGCCCTCGTCGAGGAGGGAGGCGCCGGAGGTGGGCAGGCCGGTCAGCTCGGCGACCATCGTCTGGAAGTTGAGCAGGGCCTCCAGGCGGCCCTGGGAGATCTCCGGCTGGTACGGCGTGTAGGCCGTGTACCACGCGGGGTTCTCCATGACGTTGCGCAGGATGACGGGCGGCGTGAAGGTGCCGTAGTAGCCGAGGCCGATCATCGGGGCGAGGACCTTGTTGCGGTCGGCCAGCGACCGCAGTTCGGCGAGCACCTCTGCCTCGGTGCGGGCCGAGGGAAGGTTCAGGGCCTCCGCACTCTTGATCACGTCGGGCACCGCGGCGGCGGTCAGCTCGTCGAGGGAGCCGTAGCCGACCTGGGCGAGCATCTTCGCCTGGGCCTCGGCGTCGGGCCCTATGTGGCGCTGCTCGAACGGAATGCCCTGCTCCAGCTGGGAGAGCGGAGTGCGACGGGGGGTCATGGTGGAGGCCTCCTGGTCTGTCACGACCTGCGAGGGGCACCACGGCGCGGGTGCCCGAACGGCCTCCCCCTCTGTCATCTCAACCTGAGAGCTTCACCGGCCCGCCCGGGGGCGTGCCGACTTTCACCGTCGGTGAGGGTCGAGTCCGCCCCGGCATGCGCCGCACGAACCCGCCCTGCTTTCCAGAGTGACCTCGTCCGTGCGGTACGGGGGCCTGAGAGATTCCGGGGAGGATTTGCTCCTTCGGCGCCTCCGGATTCTGCACCGGAGGACTCTCCCGCACGGGGTCAGCAGCCACCTGCCAGCCTACCAGCGGCCATCCCGGTGGAGCCCTCGAGTGGCCGACGCCACGGATCTGCACTTGTCTGGTGCTGGTGGAGCGACAGGGGATCACCTTGCGGTGACGAGGGGCCCCCTTGAGCCAGTGGCGACCAGTGGGAGGCACCGTGCAGACCGACATCGACCCGCGCCGCCTGATCGGCCGCAAGGCCTTCGATCGCAAGGGCGCCAAGATCGGAACGGTGGACGAGGTCTATCTCGACGACGCGACGGGCGTGCCCGAGTGGGCGGCCGTCCGCACCGGCCTCTTCAGCAGGGATGCCTTCGTGCCGCTGGAGCCCAGCGAATTCGTCGAGGACGAGCTGCGGGTCCCGTTCGACCGCGCGCTGATCAAGGGCGCCCCCGACTTCGGTGTCGGCCGCCACCTCTCCCCCGAGCAGGAGCTCCAGCTCTACCGCCACTACGGTCTGGACTCCCCGCCGGCGGAGACCGGCCCCGACCGCGACTTCGGCAGGCTGGCCGGCCAGGAGGAGTAGTCGACCGGGTCGCGGACCAGCGGCATCGGATCGGCCGGGCTCAGCTCCGGGTCGTCGATACGGAAGGTGACAACCCGGCCGACCGGCCCTCCGGGCTCCTCGAACCGCACCGTCACCCGGCCCACCCCGCTCCCCTGCACCCAGCCGTGCCCGTGCACCGCATGGCGTACGTCGTGTCCGGCGGGCCAGCGCCGGGCGGCGAGCTGTTCCGCGCTCTCCCGCTCGGGCTCCACCTCCACCGGTCCGGCGTCGTCCACCACCGGCTTCTCGGCCTCCTCCGCCCGCGCCGCCAGCTCCCGGGCGTCCGCAGCCTGCGCGAACAGGTCCTCCTGGGTGTAGTCCGCGAGCCCCGTGACGCCCACGCCCAGCAGCCGTACGCCCCCGGTGGTGTCGACGGCCTCCAGAAGCCTCGCGGCCGCCTCACGGACCACCGTGGGGTCGTCCGTGGGGCCTCTGAGGGTCTCGGAGCGGGTCAGGGTGGAGAAGTCGTACCGGCGGACCTTCAGCACCACGGTGCGCCCCGACCGGTCGGCGGACCGCAGCCGCTCCACGCACCGCACGGCCAGCCGCTCCACCTCCGCGCGCACCCGCACCCGGTCGTGCAGGTCCACATCGAAAGTGTCCTCCACCGATACGGACTTGGCATCCCGCTCGGCGACCACCGGCCGGTCGTCCAGCCCCAGCGCCATCCGGTAGAGACCGTGGCCGTGGGCCTTGCCGACGAGCCGTACGAGCTCCGCCTCGCCCGCCTCCGCCAGGTCGTGGACGGTGGTCATTCCGGCGCGTCTCAGATGGTCCCCGGTGGCGGGTCCGACGCCCGGCAGGGTCCGTACGGACATGGGGGCCAGCAGCTCGCGCTCGGTGCCCGGCTCTATGAGCGCCAGGCCGTCCGGCTTGGCCTGCTCGGAGGCGATCTTGGCGAGCATCTTGGAACCGGCGAGTCCGACCGACCCGCTGAGCCCGGTCACCTCCCGGATGGCCGTACGCAGCCGCTCCCCCGTCCTGCGGGCCGACACCGAGTCGTCCGCGACCCCGCCCGCCTCCAGGTCGACGAAGGCCTCGTCCAGGCTCAGCGGCTCCACCAGCGGCGAGAGCCGCCCGAGCAGCTCCATCACCTGCTCGCTCACCGCCCGGTACAGCGAGAAGCGGGGCACCAGATAGGCGGCGTTCGGCGCGAGCCGTCTGGCCTGGGCCGTCGGCATCGCGGAGTGCACGCCCAGAAGCCGTGCCTCGTACGAGGCGGTGGCGACGACCCCGCGAGGACCGAGGCCGCCCACGACGACCGCTTTCCCGCGCAGGCTGGGCTTGGCTGCCTGCTCCGCCGAGGCGTAGAAGGCGTCCATGTCCAGGTGGAGGATGGTCGGCGCGGGTCTCACACCTCCGATGCTGCCTTACGCCACTGACAACGGGGCGGCCCGGCACTCCGTGGAGTGCCGGGCCGCCCCGTTCCGTACCGTCCTGTTGCCCTCAGCCGCTCAGCCGGCGCGGTTGCGGCGCCGGGCCAGCTCGTCGGCCGGGTTGTTGCCGATGAGGGTCTCACCGGTGTCGACCCGCTCGCCGTGCAGCTGGGAGAGCGCCGCGTCCACATCCCGCCAGACGACGCCGACGGCGATCCCGAAGACGCCCTGACCACCCTGGAGGAGGCTGACGACCTCGTCGGGCGAGGAGCACTCGTAGACCGTGGCCCCGTCGCTCATCAGCGTCATGCGCTCAAGATCCTGGAACCCCCGGGCCCGCAGGTGCTGGACCGTGGTGCGGATGTTCTGGAGAGCGACCCCGGTGTCCAGGAACCGCTTGACGATCTTGAGGAGGACCACGTCCCGGAAACTGTAGAGACGCTGGGTCCCCGACCCGTAGGCCGGCCGCACGCTCGGCTCCACCAGCCCCGTACGCGCCCAGTAGTCCAACTGGCGGTAGGTGATCCCCGCCGCCGCGCACGCCGTCGGTCCGCGATAGCCGATGTCGCCTGCATCGCTCGCCGCTGCCACGCCGCCCGCTGCCACCGCCGCCGGTTGAACCGGCTGCCTGATGGCGTGGTCGGCTCCACTGCCGTGCTGCGGATACGGCCCACCCGCCGCCGTACCGTCGCCGCTGCTTCTCACGCCGACCTCCGTCCTTGACCTGCCCACTCGAAGGTAGGCAGTCACTGGGGGTGCGTCAACGATCGCCACACTCGGCACGCCGAGTGATAATCACCCTGAGGGTGGTTTCCCGTGTCTCGCTTCGGGGAAAGGCTTGTCGGATGCGCTGACGACACCTTTGCGGGACGGGTCACTGACTGTTCGTACCGAAGTCCTCCGGTGAGATCTGGTCGAGGAATTCGCGGAACTTCTCCACCTCGTCCTCCTGCTCATCGGGGATCGCGATGCCCGCGTCGTCCAGCACGCCGTCACTGCCGTAGATCGGCGTGCCGGTCCGCAGGGCGAGCGCTATGGCGTCGGACGGCCGGGCGCTCACCTCGACCCCGCTGGCGAAGACGAGCTCCGCGTAGAAGACCCCTTCGCGAAGGTCCGTGATCCGGACCTCGGTGAGCTCCTGGCCCACGGCCTCGAGCACATCCTTGAACAGGTCATGGGTCAGCGGCCTGGCCGGAGCCATGCCCTGCTGGGCGAAGGCAATGGCGGTCGCCTCCCCAGGACCGATCCAAATGGGGAGGTACCGGTCGCCTCCCACTTCACGCAGGAGAACGATCGGTTGGTTGGAGGGCATTTCCACCCGGACACCGACAACGTCGAGCTCGTTCACACAGCAACCCTAGGACGTGCTCGCCATGTTTGGGTAGTCGGGCTCCCCCGAGGTCAGTGCAGACGGGTGCGCAGAGCGCTCTGGACGAGCGCCGCGTGCAGCCGTACGGAGAGCTCCGCCAGCTCGTTCGCCGTGGCCTCGGCGTGGGCCCTGGTCTGCGGATTCCGGTGCAGGCGCAGCGGTGCGACCAGCTGCTCCACCAGTCCCGCCTCACGGTCGGCGGAGGCGCGCATGGCGCGCAGATGGCGCGGTTCCAGACCGAATCGCCCCAGATCCGCCACCAGCTTGGCCACGGTCACCATCTCGGCGTCGTAGCCGCCCTCAGGAGCCGGGACGATGAGCCCGTAGGACTCCCACTCCTCCAGCTGCTCCTCGTCGACCTGGGCGGCCGCCAGGAGCTCGGCGCGCCCGATCCGCGCGGCGGTCGCCGCACAGGGGCCGGTCTCCCACACACCGTCGCCGAGATCCCGTTGGGCGCCCGGCGAGGGCAGCGCGGGCTGCTCCCCCCGGGCGAGGGCGTCCAGGTGCTCCCGGATGACCTTGAGCGGCAGATAGTGGTCCCGCTGCATACGGAGGACCTGCGCGAGGCGCTCCACATCGCCGGGCGCGAACTTCCGGTACCCGGACGGAGTCCGCTGCGGCTCCACGAGCCCCTCGGCCTCCAGGAAGCGGATCTTGGAGATCGTGACTTCCGGAAACTCTTCGCGCAGTCGGGTGAGCACCGTACCGATGCTCACCCAGCGCGCGTCCGCGGTGGCGGTGCCGTCACCGGCACCGCCTGTCGGTGTTCGCAGCATGGGCCTTCCTGGGGGTCCCCCCGGACGGATCCGGGGGCTGGTCACACGCCCCGCGGGCTCGCGTAGAAGACCAGGCGGTACTTTCCGATCTGGACTTCGTCGCCGTTGGAGAGCAGGACCGAATCGATGCGCTCACGGTTGACATAGGTGCCGTTGAGGCTGCCGACGTCGCCCACGGTGAAGCTACCGTCCGGACCCCTGCGGAACTCCACATGACGCCGCGACACGGTCACGTCGTCGAGAAAGATGTCGCTCTGCGGGTGACGTCCGGCGGTGGTGAGGTCGCTGTCCAGGAGGAAGCGGCTGCCGGAGTTCGGACCGCGGCGCACGACCAGCAGCGCCGAGCCTCCGGGCAGCGCGTCGACGGCGGCCTGGGCCTCCGGGGAGAGCGAGGGCAGGGCCGTCTGACCCGTCGCTTCGGCCTCGTACGCCTCAAGACCGGAGATGGAGATGGTGGACGTCGTCTCCGAGGCACGCTCGGGGACACCGCCCCGCAGCGGCGCGCCGCAGTTGGAGCAGAATCGGCTGGCCTCCGCATTGCGGTGGCCGCACCTCGTACAGACCGGCATCGACGAGCCCTCCGGGGTGAACCCTCCACCCGAACGTGAGGTTGATGGTTCGCCGAAACCTATGCCGCCGGCACCGGCAGGGTCAACGGACGACACGCTGAGCCCAGCCTGCGTGGCGTCACCGGACACCTCATCGCGGAAGAGCGGACGCTCCGCCTCGTGCTCCTCGCCCTGGCCGTGGCGCGGAGCACGGTGGCGGGCAGCACTGTTGCTGTCCTCGCGCGCGCTCTTCCCGAACAACTTCGCAAAAAACTTCACGGGCGATTCCCCTTGACCGACATAGACCCGCCCGTGGGGCAGGACGAACCCTGAATGAACACACCTGCCGACCCGGACATCTTCACAACGTCCGTATCCACCCGACAGTTTCCACCACGCACCACCAATCCGGTGCGCCGACCCCCCGCAACCTCCCGCCCTCGTCCACCGGCCCTCCGGCCCGGCGCGATCACGGGGACGACGACCGAGCGTAGTCAGGCCGCTTCGCCGCTCGCAAGGCGTCGACGACGATGTCGTCGGAACGCTCCACGACCGCCGTGGCCTGCTCCTTCTCCAGCGTCTGCACCACACCGCCGGGGATGTTGAGGGCGGGCTCCAGGTCCTGCGGCTTGCCGATCACCTTGAACTCGTACGGTGCTTCGATCTTCTTGCCGTCCACCTGGATGTCACCGCCGCCCCCGGCGAAGTACGTATTGGCCACCACCCGGACGCCGTTGACCTCGATGGCCTCGGCCCCGGCCGCGCGCAGCTCCTGGATGGTGTCGAGGAGCTTGTCGGCGGCGACCGCGCCCGACGGGTCGCTGATCGTCAGCGTGATGCCGGGGCCGTGCGCCGCCACCGTACCCGCGAGGATCCCCAGCTGGCGTTCCTTCTCCAGCGTCTGCTTCCGGGCCTCCTCGGCCTGGTCCGAGCTGTTCTCCAGCTCGGTGCGCTGGGCGTCCAGACGCTGCTTCTCGTCCTCCAGGCGCTGGGTCCGGTCGTCGACCTCGTCGAGGATCCGTACCAGGTCCTCCTGGCGCGCTCCGCGCAGGGTGCTGTCGTCGCTGGTGGACCGCACCTGGATGGCCAGCCCCAGCCCGAGCCCGAACAGCAGCACGGCGACGATGAGTTGGGCCCGGCTCACCCGGGGCGGCCACAGGCCCGCGAGCAGCCTCTGGCGTCCGGAGGGCTCCTCGGCGGGCGCGGGCGGCTGCACGGGCACGTCCCGGGCCCCGGACGCACCGGCGTCGGGCCGCTCCGGCTGGTCGCTGCGGGGGTTCTCGTCGTTGTTCATCGGCCTCAAGCCCGGAAGACGTGCCGGCGGATCGCGGCGGCGTTGGAGAAGATCCGGATGCCGAGCACGACCACCACACCGGTGGAGAGCTGGGCGCCGACACCCAGTTTGTCGCCGAGGAACACGATCAGCGCGGCGACCACGACGTTGGAGAGGAACGACACCACGAAGACCTTGTCGACGAAGATGCCGTCCAGCATGGCCCGCAGACCTCCGAAGACCGCGTCGAGTGCGGCGACCACGGCGATCGGGAGATAGGGCTCGACCACCGCCGGAACCTCGGGCCGGACCAACAGTCCGACCACGACTCCCACGACGAGGCCCAGTACGGCGATCACGATGTGCCCTTCCCTGATTCTGCCGCATCACTGCCGGCGGCCTTCGGCTCTGCTGTACGGACGATCAGGCTCGGTGCGGCCGGGAGCCGCACCTCCGCCTGATCGGACAAGGTGGTGCGGATGTCGAAGCTCTCCTTGAGCGCGTTGAGGTACTGGCCGTCGGCACTGTCCCGGAACGCGGCGGCGAGATTCTTCCCGTCCCCCACCGCGAGCACCGTATAGGGCGGTACGAGCGGCCGGTTGTCGACCAGTATGGCGTCGCCCGCGGCGCGGATCGCCGACAGCGCGGTCAGCCTTTGCCCATTGATGGCGATGGCCTCGGCGCCGGACTCCCACAGGCCGTTGACGACCCGCTGCATGTCCCGGTCGCGCACCCGGCCGGTGTCGGCGAAACTCGACGACTCACGGGGGCCGCCACCGCCCTGATCGGTGTTCTTGGCGTCGTCCACGACGAGCTTCACCCCGGGGCCCTCCACCGGGGTCGCCCCGGAGAGCAGGGCCACCAGCTCCCCCTGGTCCCCGCCGTGCTGCTCCAGCGCCTTGCGCTGCCGCTCGCTCACATCGCTACGGAGCTTGTCGACGTCCGACTCCAGGGTGTCGGCCGCCCGGGTCTCGGCGTTGATGCGGTCGATCAGCTCTTCGCGTTCCTTCGCGACGACCGGCGCCGACACCCGCGCCTCGGCGGCACCGAGGGTGACCACGAGAGCGGCCACCACGAGGCCGGCGGCGAGGCCGAGCTTCGACTTGAGCGTACGGGGCAGCCCCGCGCTCCCGTCGGCCCTGCGGCGGGCCGAGGCCTCCGCGTAACCCTCGTCGAGGCTGTGGTCCATCACATTGTTCAGCAGCGACATGGAGGCGTCGGGGCGTGCGGGCGGCGAGGGTGTGCTCCGATCGGGGGGCTGCTGCGACATGCCGCACATCGTCGCACGTCACCACGGCTGCCGCCGAATGGCCCCACCGGTGCACCGGAACGCCCTGGAGGGGGAGTTCCGGTGCACCGGCTTCACCAGGTCACTCGCCCGCGCTCTCCACCACGGCGGACCACTCGTCCAGCAGCGCCTGCGCCGAGGCGTCGTCCGGGCCTTCCGCCCACAGATGGGTGACGGCCTCCGCCCGGTCGGGCAGCACCATGATCCACCGTCCGTCCGCCTCGACCACCCGGACGCCGTCCGTGGTGTCCACGCTGCGGTCCCCGGCAGCCTCGACGACGCTGCGCATGACGAGGCCCTTGACCGCCCAGGGCGTCGCGAGGTCGCGACGCAGGACGTGGGCCCGCGGGATACGGGCGTCGATCTGGCTCAGGGTGAGCTGGGTCCGCGCGACGAGTCCGATGAGCCGGACGAAAGCGGCCGTCCCGTCGAAGACGCTGCTGAATTCGGGAACGATGAACCCGCCGCGCCCGTCTCCTCCGAAGATGGTGGTCTCTTCGCGTCCCACCCGGGTCAGGTCGTCGGGCGAGGTGGTCGTCCACTCCACCTGGGTGCCGTGGTAGGCCGCCACCTGCTCGGCGACGCGCGTGGTCGTCACCGGCAGGGCGACGCGTCCGCTGCGCCGCTCGGCGGCGACGAGGTCCAGCATGACCAGCAGGGCCCGGTCGTCCTCGATGATCCGGCCCAGCTCGTCCACGAGGGAGAGCCGCTCACCGACCGGGTCGAACCGGACGCCGAAGGCCGCCCGCGCCGAGGACACGATCTCCCCGAGCCGGACGAGGCCGGCCCGGCGCGTCTCGGCGGACTCGGTGGGCCGCGACTCGTCGAGTCCGGGGTTGATCGTCAGGGCGTCCACGCCGAGCCGCCCGAGGAGGCTCGGCAGAACGAGCCCGGCGGACCCGTTGGAGGCGTCCACGACGACCTTCAGCCCGGAGTCGGCGATCCCCGCGATGTCCACGTTGCGGAGCAGGGAGCCGGTGTACGAGTCGAAGACGCTGGACGGGAAGTGCAGGTCCCCGATCTCCCCGGGGAAGGCCCTGCGGTACTCCTGGCGGGCGTAGACCCGGTCCAGCTTGCGCTGCTGCGCCTGCGAGAGGTCGGCGCCCCGCTCGTCGATGAACATGATGTCCACCGAGTCGGGCACGCCCGGTGACGTACGGATCATGATGCCGCCCGCGCTGCCTCGCGCGGTCTGCTGCCGGGCCACGGGCAGCGGTACGTTCTCCAGGTCGCGTACGTCGATGGCGCTGGCCTGGAGCGCCGAGATGACGGCCCGCTTGAGCGCGCGGGCGCCTCGGGAGTGGTCACGCGCGGTGGTAACTGTCGACCCCTTCTTGAGGGTCGTGGCGTAGGCGCCGGCCAGCCGGACCGCCAGCTCGGGGGTGATCTCGACGTTCAGGATGCCGGAGACGCCGCGCGCCCCGAAGAGATGCGCCTGCCCACGGGATTCCCAGATCACCGAGGTGTTGACGAACGCACCGGCCTCGATGGTCTTGAACGGGTACACCCGCACATTGCCCTGGATGATCGACTCCTCGCCGACCAGGCATTCGTCACCGATGACAGCGCCGTCCTCGATCCGGGCCGCCCGCATGATGTCGGTGTTCTTGCCGACCACGCAGCCCCGGAGGTTGCTGTGCTGTCCGATGTAGACGTTGTCGTGGACCACGGCCTTATGAAGAAAGGCGCCGGTCTTGACGACGACGTTGGAGCCCACGACGGTGTGCTCCCGGATTTCGACGTCCGCCTCGACCTTGGCGTAGTCACCGATGTACAGCGGCCCGCGGAGCACGGCGTCCGGGTGGACCTCCGCGCCTTCGGCCACCCACACACCGGGCGAGATCTCGAAGCCGTCGAGTTCCACGTCGACCTTGCGCTCCAGGACATCGGCCTGGGCCTTCACATAGCTCTCGTGCGTACCGACGTCCTCCCAGTAGCCCTCGGCGATATAGCCGTAGATCGGCTTGCCTTCCTTCATCAGCTGGGGGAAGACATCACCCGACCAGTCGACGGAGGTGTCGGCCTGGACGTAGTCGAAGACCTCGGGCTCCATCACATAGATGCCCGTGTTCACCGTGTCCGAGAAGACCTGGCCCCAGGTCGGCTTCTCCAGGAAGCGTTCGACCTGGCCGTTCTCGTCGACGATGGTGATGCCGAATTCCAGCGGATTGGGGACCCGGGTCAGACAGACCGTGACGAGTCCGCCCTTCTCCTTGTGGAAGGCGATGAGGTCGGTGAGGTCGAAGTCGGTGAGCGCGTCACCGGAAATGACGAGGAAGGTGTCGTCCTTCAACGCCTCCTCGGCGTTCTTCACGCTCCCCGCAGTGCCGAGTGGCTTCTCCTCGTTGGCATAGGTGAGCTCCATCCCGAGCTCCTCGCCGTCCCCGAAATAATTCTTGACGAGGGAGGCCAGGAACTGGACGGTCACTACTGTTTCATTGAGCCCATGCCGCTTGAGAAGCCGCAGTACATGCTCCATGATCGGCCGATTGGCCACGGGCAGGAGCGGCTTGGGCATGCTCGAGGTCATGGGGCGCAGGCGCGTGCCTTCGCCACCAGCCATCACGACGGCCTTCATGTCGGTAACGTCCTCCTAGAGAGACGACGGTCAGCCGAGTTCGCCCGTCGGGGCATCACATTCAAGACATCACACTGCGGACCGGCCACACTGCACGGCACCGCATCAACGAGCTCAATCGGCTACTGCATCCGCCTTGACGAGCCGGCGGACCTGGACCACGTAGAGGATCCCTGCCCACCAATACAGCGTTGTACCCCATCCTGCGAACGCCCATCCGAAAATGGCGGCCACGGTAGCCAGCCAACCACTACCGTCGCTGAGCAGCAACAAGGGGAACGCGTACATCAGGTTGAAAGTTGCAGCTTTCCCGAGGAAGTTGACCTGCGGCGGCGGATAACCGTGGCGCCTCAGGATGGCCACCATCACGAGCAGCATCAGCTCACGGGCCAGCAGAGCCGCGGTGAGCCAGAGCGGCAGGATCTCACGCCAGGTGAGGCCGAGAAGGGTCGAGAGGATGTAGAGACGGTCCGCAGCCGGGTCCAGGAGCCGGCCGAGACTGCTGATCTGGTTCCACCGGCGGGCGAGCTTGCCGTCGAGATAGTCGCTGATGCCACTGAGCATCAGCACCAGCAGCGCCCAGCCGTCGCTGTTGGGGCCGCCGAACACGGGGCGGAGAATCAGCCACAGGAAGAGCGGTACCCCGACAAGGCGAGCCATGCTGAGGATGTTGGGGATGGTGAGGACCCGGTCCGTCTGGACCCGAGTCTCCTGGACCTCCACCCGGGAGCCTCCTGTGAAGAACGTGCGAATGATGCTCCCCGACCTTACCCTCAGCCTCGGCCGGCACCTGCACAGGGGTGGGCGGAGACGGGGACCAGCACGGGCCCGGGAACGCAGAAAAGCCCCGCACCATACGGTGCGGGGCTTTCCCGGAAAAATTGTTCGGCGGCGTCCTACTCTCCCACAGGGTCCCCCCTGCAGTACCATCGGCGCTGAAAGGCTTAGCTTCCGGGTTCGGAATGTAACCGGGCGTTTCCCTAACGCAATGACCACCGAAACACTATGAAATTAACCAACACCGGATGAAAACACGGCCGTTCGTTATTTCAGAACTAACACAGTGGACGCGAGCAACTGAGGACAAGCCCTCGGCCTATTAGTACCAGTCAGCTCCACCCGTTACCGGGCTTCCACATCTGGCCTATCAACCCAGTCGTCTACTGGGAGCCTTAACCCCTCAAGAGGGTGGGAATACTCATCTCGAAGCAGGCTTCCCGCTTAGATGCTTTCAGCGGTTATCCTTTCCGAACGTAGCCAACCAGCCATGCCCTTGGCAGGACAACTGGCACACCAGAGGTTCGTCCGTCCCGGTCCTCTCGTACTAGGGACAGCCCTTCTCAATATTCCTACGCGCACAGCGGATAGGGACCGAACTGTCTCACGACGTTCTAAACCCAGCTCGCGTACCGCTTTAATGGGCGAACAGCCCAACCCTTGGGACCGACTCCAGCCCCAGGATGCGACGAGCCGACATCGAGGTGCCAAACCATCCCGTCGATATGGACTCTTGGGGAAGATCAGCCTGTTATCCCCGGGGTACCTTTTATCCGTTGAGCGACAGCGCTTCCACAAGCCACTGCCGGATCACTAGTCCCGACTTTCGTCCCTGCTCGACCCGTCGGTCTCACAGTCAAGCTCCCTTGTGCACTTACACTCAACACCTGATTGCCAACCAGGCTGAGGGAACCTTTGGGCGCCTCCGTTACTCTTTAGGAGGCAACCGCCCCAGTTAAACTACCCATCAGACACTGTCCCTGATCCGGATCACGGACCCAGGTTAGACATCCAGCACGACCAGAGTGGTATTTCAACGACGACTCCACAACCACTGGCGTGGCCGCTTCACAGTCTCCCACCTATCCTACACAAGCCGAACCGAACACCAATATCAAACTATAGTAAAGGTCCCGGGGTCTTTCCGTCCTGCTGCGCGAAACGAGCATCTTTACTCGTAGTGCAATTTCACCGGGCCTATGGTTGAGACAGTCGAGAAGTCGTTACGCCATTCGTGCAGGTCGGAACTTACCCGACAAGGAATTTCGCTACCTTAGGATGGTTATAGTTACCACCGCCGTTTACTGGCGCTTAAGTTCTCAGCTTCGCACACCCGAAAGTGCACTAACCGGTCCCCTTAACGTTCCAGCACCGGGCAGGCGTCAGTCCGTATACATCGCCTTACGGCTTCGCACGGACCTGTGTTTTTAGTAAACAGTCGCTTCTCGCTGGTCTCTGCGGCCACCCCCAGCTCAAGCAGCAAGTGCTATCACCAGTGATGGCCCCCCTTCTCCCGAAGTTACGGGGGCATTTTGCCGAGTTCCTTAACCATAGTTCACCCGAACGCCTCGGTATTCTCTACCTGACCACCTGAGTCGGTTTAGGGTACGGGCCGCCATGAAACTCGCTAGAGGCTTTTCTCGACAGCATAGGATCATCCACTTCACCACAATCGGCTCGGCATCAGGTCTCACCCTGCATGTGTGACGGATTTACCTACCACACGGGCTACACCCTTACCCCGGGACAACCACCGCCCGGGCTGGACTACCTTCCTGCGTCACCCCATCGCTTACCTACTACAAGTCTGGTTCATCGGCTCCACCACTACCCTCAACTCCGAAGAGATCGGGCCGGCTTCACGGACTTAGCATCGCCTGATTCAGTACTGGGCGTTTCAAAGCGGGTACCGGAATATCAACCGGTTGTCCATCGACTACGCCTGTCGGCCTCGCCTTAGGTCCCGACTTACCCTGGGCAGATCAGCTTGACCCAGGAACCCTTAGTCAATCGGCGCACACGTTTCTCACGTGTGTATCGCTACTCATGCCTGCATTCTCACTCGTGAACCGTCCACAACTCGCTTCCGCGGCTGCTTCACCCGGCACACGACGCTCCCCTACCCATCCCAGCCCCCGTTGGGGGTACATGCTGGAATGACACGACTTCGGCGGTACGCTTGAGCCCCGCTACATTGTCGGCGCGGAATCACTTGACCAGTGAGCTATTACGCACTCTTTCAAGGGTGGCTGCTTCTAAGCCAACCTCCTGGTTGTCTCTGCGACTCCACATCCTTTCCCACTTAGCGTACGCTTAGGGGCCTTAGTCGATGCTCTGGGCTGTTTCCCTCTCGACCATGGAGCTTATCCCCCACAGTCTCACTGCCGCGCTCTCACTTACCGGCATTCGGAGTTTGGCTAAGGTCAGTAACCCGGTAGGGCCCATCGCCTATCCAGTGCTCTACCTCCGGCAAGAAACACACGACGCTGCACCTAAATGCATTTCGGGGAGAACCAGCTATCACGGAGTTTGATTGGCCTTTCACCCCTAACCACAGGTCATCCCCCAGGTTTTCAACCCTGGTGGGTTCGGTCCTCCACGAAGTCTTACCTCCGCTTCAACCTGCCCATGGCTAGATCACTCCGCTTCGGGTCTAGAGCGTGCAACTAGTTCGCCCTATTCGGACTCGCTTTCGCTACGGCTTCCCCACACGGGTTAACCTCGCTACACACCGCTAACTCGCAGGCTCATTCTTCAAAAGGCACGCAGTCACGACTGCATGTGCAAGCACATACAGCGACGCTCCCACGGCTTGTAGGCACACGGTTTCAGGTACTATTTCACTCCGCTCCCGCGGTACTTTTCACCATTCCCTCACGGTACTATCCGCTATCGGTCACCAGGGAATATTTAGGCTTAGCGGGTGGTCCCGCCAGATTCACACGGGATTTCTCGGGCCCCGTGCTACTTGGGTGGTTCTCAAGCAAGCCGTTGATGTTTCAGCTACGGGGGTCTTACCCTCTACGCCGGACCTTTCGCATGTCCTTCGCCTACATCAACGGTTTCTGACTTGCCGACCAATCGGCAGATTGATCAAGAGAACTCCCACAACCCCGTATGCGCAACCCCTGCCGGGTATCACACGCATACGGTTTGGCCTCATCCAGTTTCGCTCGCCACTACTCCCGGAATCACGGTTGTTTTCTCTTCCTGAGGGTACTGAGATGTTTCACTTCCCCTCGTTCCCTCCACACTGCCTATGTGTTCAGCAGCGGGTGACAGCCCATGACGACTGCCGGGTTTCCCCATTCGGAAACCCCCGGATCAAAGCTTGGTTGACAGCTCCCCGGGGACTATCGTGGCCTCCCACGTCCTTCATCGGTTCCTGGTGCCAAGGCATCCACCGTGCGCCCTTAAAAACTTGGCCACAGATGCTCGCGTCCACTGTGCAGTTCTCAAACAACGACCAGCCACCCACCACCCCGTCCCTGAGGACGAGTTCACTGGGGCCGGATCGAAGGCGACCTCTACGGCCGTACCTTCAGATACCCAACAACGTGCCCGACCCGACCGATCCATCCCCACGTTCCACGCCGAAGCAGTACTAGTGACAACCAACCTGTCGTGCCGAATAGTCAACGTTCCACCCATGAGCAACCAGCACCGAACACTCGCCGGTGTACTGGCCTCTGACCAAACCGAGGCTTGGTGAGAAGTGCTCCTTAGAAAGGAGGTGATCCAGCCGCACCTTCCGGTACGGCTACCTTGTTACGACTTCGTCCCAATCGCCAGTCCCACCTTCGACAGCTCCCTCCCACAAGGGGTTGGGCCACCGGCTTCGGGTGTTACCGACTTTCGTGACGTGACGGGCGGTGTGTACAAGGCCCGGGAACGTATTCACCGCAGCAATGCTGATCTGCGATTACTAGCAACTCCGACTTCATGGGGTCGAGTTGCAGACCCCAATCCGAACTGAGACCGGCTTTTTGAGATTCGCTCCGCCTCGCGGCATCGCAGCTCATTGTACCGGCCATTGTAGCACGTGTGCAGCCCAAGACATAAGGGGCATGATGACTTGACGTCGTCCCCACCTTCCTCCGAGTTGACCCCGGCAGTCTCCTGTGAGTCCCCATCACCCCGAAGGGCATGCTGGCAACACAGAACAAGGGTTGCGCTCGTTGCGGGACTTAACCCAACATCTCACGACACGAGCTGACGACAGCCATGCACCACCTGTATACCGACCACAAGGGGGGCACCATCTCTGATGCTTTCCGGTATATGTCAAGCCTTGGTAAGGTTCTTCGCGTTGCGTCGAATTAAGCCACATGCTCCGCTGCTTGTGCGGGCCCCCGTCAATTCCTTTGAGTTTTAGCCTTGCGGCCGTACTCCCCAGGCGGGGAACTTAATGCGTTAGCTGCGGCACCGACGACGTGGAATGTCGCCAACACCTAGTTCCCAACGTTTACGGCGTGGACTACCAGGGTATCTAATCCTGTTCGCTCCCCACGCTTTCGCTCCTCAGCGTCAGTAATGGCCCAGAGATCCGCCTTCGCCACCGGTGTTCCTCCTGATATCTGCGCATTTCACCGCTACACCAGGAATTCCGATCTCCCCTACCACACTCTAGCTAGCCCGTATCGAATGCAGACCCGGGGTTAAGCCCCGGGCTTTCACATCCGACGTGACAAGCCGCCTACGAGCTCTTTACGCCCAATAATTCCGGACAACGCTTGCGCCCTACGTATTACCGCGGCTGCTGGCACGTAGTTAGCCGGCGCTTCTTCTGCAGGTACCGTCACTTTCGCTTCTTCCCTGCTGAAAGAGGTTTACAACCCGAAGGCCGTCATCCCTCACGCGGCGTCGCTGCATCAGGCTTTCGCCCATTGTGCAATATTCCCCACTGCTGCCTCCCGTAGGAGTCTGGGCCGTGTCTCAGTCCCAGTGTGGCCGGTCGCCCTCTCAGGCCGGCTACCCGTCGTCGCCTTGGTAGGCCATTACCCCACCAACAAGCTGATAGGCCGCGGGCTCATCCTTCACCGCCGGAGCTTTTAACCCCGTCCCATGCGGGACAGAGTGTTATCCGGTATTAGACCCCGTTTCCAGGGCTTGTCCCAGAGTGAAGGGCAGATTGCCCACGTGTTACTCACCCGTTCGCCACTAATCCACCCCGAAGGGCTTCATCGTTCGACTTGCATGTGTTAAGCACGCCGCCAGCGTTCGTCCTGAGCCAGGATCAAACTCTCCGTGAATGTTTACCCGTAATCGGGTGCACACACACGAGAGCGGAACAACCGGTCGGAATAAGACCCGTTGTTCACAGCGTCCTCGCTGTGTAATTGCCTGCCCGTGTGCCGCCGAAGCGACCCGGTGCAGGACTTTCAAAGGAACCACCAACCTGCACCAGGTGCAGGCCGGGGTATCAACATATCTGGCGTTGACTTTTGGCACGCTGTTGAGTTCTCAAGGAACGGACGCTTCCTTCGGTCCCGTTTCACTGGGGCCCTCCGGGCGCTTCCCTTCGTTTTTCTTTCCTGCTCTTGCGTTTCCGACTCTATCAGACTCTTTCGTGTCCGATTCCCGGCCGAAGCGGGTCAAGCGGTTTTGCCGATTTTCGCTTCCAGGTAATTCGCTTTCGCGGTTTTCCCTTTCGGCGAGTCCGACTCTATCAGGCCTTTTCCGTTCCCTTGACCACGTCCCACGGGCATGCCGAAGAAGGGTTCAGGGTTAGGATCTGGGCTTGAAGGTCGCCGCCGACCCCCGACTCAAAGTCGCGTTGGGGTCAGGCAGGAGTACGACAGTACAGGCCGCCGGGGATCGAGGCAAATCGCTTGCGGTGCACCCCTAGGCCTGTCAACCGGGCGGTCTCGGGCGGAACCGGGACTTCATATGACTTACTCTGCTGAGCAGTACGCCGTCCCCACATCAGCCGCGGCGGCGACACCTGAATCTCCACCCCCTGGGAGGCTCCCCATGACCAACGTGACGTCCCCTCTTGCTGGACGCGCCATCGGACTCACCGCGGTTCCCGACCCGGTCTTCTCCGGCGCGATGGTCGGTCCCGGCACCGCCATCGACCCCGTACGTGAGCCCTCCGAGGCCGTATCGCCTGTCGACGGCATCGTCGTCTCCCTGCACCCCCACGCGTTCGTCGTCGTCGACGCCGACGGGCACGGGGTTCTGACGCACCTCGGTATCGACACCGTCCAGCTCAACGGCGAGGGCTTCGAGCTGCTCGTCAACAAGGGGGACACGGTGACCCGGGGCCAGAGCATCGTGCGCTGGGACCCGGTCGGCGTCGAGGAGGCCGGCAAGTCACCCATCTGCCCGATCGTGGCCTTGGAGGCGACCGCCGAGTCGCTCTCCGATGTCCGTGGGGACGGGGACGTGAAGGTCGGCGACACGCTGTTCGGCTGGCAGTAGCGCTTCGGGCGCAGTGACAGGCCAGTTGCACAACCACCGCGGTGACTCGGTCGCCGCACAACCGGAGACGGGTGAAATGGAGACAACGCTGCGAGGCGTCGGCGTGAGCCACGGTGTGGCCATCGGCGAGGTTCGGCACATGGGTACGGCGGTGCTGGAGCCGCCCGCCAAATCGATTCCCACCGAGGAGGCGGGGCGCGAACAGGGGCGTGCCCGGCAGGCGGTGGAGGCCGTGGCCGCCGATCTCGTCGCGCGCGGCAATCTGGCGGGCGGCGAGGCACAGCACGTGCTCGAGGCGCAGGCCATGATGGCGCAGGACCCCGAGCTGATGTCCGATGTCGAGCGGCGGATCGCCGTGGGCAGCACCGCCGAGCGCGCGGTGTACGACGCGTTCGCCGCGTACCGGGCGCTGCTGGCCAACGCCGGTGAGTACCTGGCGGGGCGGGTCGCCGACCTCGACGACGTACGGAACCGGATCGTGGCGCGGCTGCTCGGGGTTCCGATGCCCGGGGTGCCGGACAGCGACGAGCCGTACGTACTGATCGCGCGCGATCTGGCGCCGGCCGACACGGCGCTTCTCGACCCGGCCCTGGTGCTCGGCTTCGTCACCGAGGAGGGCGGGCCGACCAGCCACAGCGCCATCCTGGCCCGGGCGCTCGGCGTTCCGGCCGTGGTGGCTCTGCCCGGCGCCGGTGAGCTGGCCGAGGGCACGGTCGTGGCGGTGGACGGCAGCACGGGCGAGATCTTCGTGAACCCGAGCGCCGAGAAGCGTGAGGAGATGGAGGCCGCGGCGGCTGCTCGTAAGGCGGCTCTGTCCTCCTCGACCGGTCCCGGTGCCACGTCGGACGGGCACAAGGTGCCGTTGCTCGCCAATGTCGGCGGTCCGGGCGATGTGCCCGCGGCGGTCGAGGCGGGGGCCGAGGGTGTCGGGCTGTTCCGCACCGAGTTCCTCTTCCTGGACGACAGCAAGCAGGCTCCTTCCGAGGAGAAGCAGGTCGCGGCCTACCGTGCGGTGCTGGAGGCGTTCCCCGAGGGGCGTGTCGTCGTCCGCGTGCTGGATGCCGGGGCCGACAAGCCGCTGGACTTCCTGACGCCGGCCGACGAGCCGAACCCGGCGCTGGGTGTGCGGGGGCTGCGCAGCCTGCTGGACCACCCAGAGGTGCTGCGTACCCAGCTGACCGCGCTGGCGAAGGCGGCCGAGGGTCTGCCGGTGTACCTGGAGGTCATGGCGCCCATGGTGGCCGACCGCATCGACGCCAAGGCGTTCGCGGACGCGTGCCGTGAGGCGGGGTTGCAGGCGAAGTTCGGCGCGATGGTGGAGATTCCGTCCGCGGCTCTGCGGGCGCGGTCGATCCTCCAGGAGGTCGAGTTCCTGTCGCTGGGCACCAACGACCTGGCGCAGTACACCTTCGCGGCCGACCGTCAGGTGGGCGCGGTGTCGCGGCTCCAGGACCCGTGGCAGCCGGCGCTGCTGGATCTGGTCGCGCTGTCCGCCGAGGCGGCCCGTGCCGAGGGCAAGAGCTGCGGTGTCTGTGGTGAGGCCGCCGCGGATCCGCTGCTGGCCTGTGTGCTGACCGGTCTGGGTGTCACCTCGCTCTCCATGGGTGCCGCGTCCATTCCTTACGTGCGCGCAACGCTGGCCAAGTACACGCTGGCCCAGTGCGAGCGTGCGGCCAACGCGGCCCGCTCGGCCGACTCGGCCGACGAGGCGCGCAGCGCGGCCCAGGCTGTGCTGTCCGGCGAGTAGTCGCGGCGCGTCTGTCGGAGGGGCTTCCCGCCTGGTGGCGGGGAGCCCCTCCTGCTGTGTGTCGGGTCAGCGGTGGGGTTCCGCAGGGTCGGCTCCGATGTCGAATCCGGCGCAATATTCCACGCCGGATTCCGGGGAGACGGGCTCCCCCGTGTCGGCGTCGGTGCAGTAGGCGTTGAAGACCTCCCCGGCGGTGAGCGGGGCGAGGGCGCCGTGGGCCAGTCGCCAGCCGTGGACGCGGTCCGGGCTGTCGGGGGTGCTGGTGCGGAGCACCACTCCCCCGGGTGTCTCCAGAGCGATCGCCACCGCGAGCACGGTGGCGAACTCCGCTCCTTCCGAGGTGTCGAGGCGGGCCGGGCCTGTGGCGTCGCGGTGGGTGTGGAGCACCGCCAGGAGCTGGTCGTTCTCCGTCGGGGTGGAGCAGACCAGGTGGTGGGTGCCCGGTCCGGCCGCCTCCAGCAGGCGCATCAGGAGGTGGGAGGCCCGGTCGAAGGCCGCACGCCCGATGTCCTGGCCGCAGTCCGCGCACGCTCCGAGGTCGGCGAGGAGGAGGGTGGCGTACTCCCAGGTGGCCTGGCGGACCGCGCGGGAGACCAGGAGCGGGATGAGCTCGGTCAGGCTCTGGCCGGTGTAGGCGACGGTTGCTCCGGCGGCGGCGATCTCGGCGGTGAAGCGGCTGCGGCTGGCGCCGGTGTCCGCGTCGAGTCCGGACTCCGCGCAGAACTCGGCGTAGTCCTCGGGGTCGAAGAGGGCGATCGTGGTGTGCATGCCCTGGGCGGTCAGTGCCTTGAGCAGGCCCTCGACCTGGTGCAGATAGGCGGTGTGGTCGTCGAAGGGGAAGGTGCGGTAGCGCCGCATGGCCGCGAAGTCCTGCTCGTCGACCAGGAGGCCGACGGTGCTGGGGGCTTCGCGGCGCAGTGTGCGTCGCAGGGTCGTGCCGTGTGGTGTGGTGCCGCGTTTCGAGCTGCGCTTGGTGTGCGGCTTGATGGTGCGCTTGGTGTTTTCCTGCTGCGCCATGTGTCCCCCTGTGCGCGGTGAACTTTTGCTCACTCAGAGTAATCAGGGGGACTGACAACGGGCCCGGACAAGCTCCTAGCGGCGGCGGCTCGCGGCCAGTTCGGCGTAGAAGTGGAGCAGGTCGAGGTTGTCGACCGAGCCCGGGTTGACCGCCTTGGCCAGCTCCGTGCCCTGGAGCAGGCGCTTGACCGGGACCTCGATGCGCTTGCCGGTGAGGGTGTGCGGGATGGCGGGGACCTCGATGACCTCGTCCGGTACGTGGCGCGGGGAGAGGTTCTCGCGGATGGTCGCCTTGATCGCGGCGCGCAGGTCGTCGTCGAGGGTGGCGCCTTCGGCGAGGTGGACGAAGAGCGGCATCCAGTACCCGCCGTCGGGTTCTTCGAGGCCGATGACCAGGGACTCGCGGATCTCGGGGAGCCGTTCGACGGCCTCGTAGATGTCGGCGGAGCCCATGCGGACGCCTTGGCGGTTCAGGGTGGAGTCGGAGCGGCCGTGGATGATCACCGAGCCGTGGTCGGTGATGGTGATCCAGTCGCCGTGGCGCCAGACGCCGGGGTACATGTCGAAGTAGCTGTCGTGGTAGCGGGAGCCGTCGGGGTCGTTCCAGAAGCGGATCGGCATGGACGGGAGCGGGTTGGTGACGACCAGTTCGCCGACCTCGTTGGTGAGGGGCTTGCCTGCCGGGTCCCAGGACTGGAGGTCGGTGCCGAGGCACGGGGCCTGGAGCTCGCCGATGTGGACCGGGAGCGTGGGGACGGCTCCGGCGAAGCAGCTGCAGACGTCGGTGCCGCCGCTGACCGAGGCGATCCAGAGGTCCTCGGCCACCTCGTCGTGGAGCCAGCGGAAGCCGTCGGGCGGGAGCGGGGAGCCGGTGGTGGCGACGCACTGGACGCGGGAGAGGTCGTAGTCGCGGCCGGGGTGGATGTCGGCCTTGCGGCAGGCCATGACGTACGCGGCGGAGGTGCCGTAGAGGGTGGCGCCGGTCTGTTCGGCGACCCGCCACTGGGCGCTGACGTCCGGGTAGCCGGGGCTGCCGTCGTACAGGACGACGGTGGTGCCGGTGAGGAGGCCGGAGACGAGGAAGTTCCACATCATCCAGCCGGTGGAGGTGTACCAGAAGAAGCGGTCCTCGGGGCCGAGGTCGCAGTGCAGGCCGAGCTGCTTGAAGTGTTCGAGCAGGATGCCGCCCTGGGACTGGACGATGGCCTTGGGCAGGCCGGTGGTGCCGGAGGAGTACAGGACCCAGAGCGGGTGGTCGAAGGGGACCTGTTCGAAGACCGGCTCGGTGTCGGCGGAGGTGAGGGCGGCCCAGGCGAGGGCGCCTTCGGGGGCGTCGGTGCCGAGCAGCGGGATGTGGACGACGGCGCGGAGGGTGGGCAGTTCGCGGCGGAGTTCGGCGACGGTCTCCGTACGGTCGTGCTCCTTGCCGCCGTAGCGGTAGCCGTCGACGGTGAAGAGGACGACGGGTTCGATCTGCTGGAAGCGGTCCAGGACGCTGCGGGCGCCGAAGTCGGGGGCGCAGGAGGTCCAGACGCCGCCGACGGCCGCGGTGGCGAGGAAGGCGACGACGGCCTGCGGGATGTTGGGGAGGTAGCCGCTGACCCGGTCGCCGGGGGTGACGCCGAGGGCGCGGAGTTCGGCGGCCAGCGCGCCGACCTGGCGGCGGAGGTCGGACCAGCTGATGGGGACCTGGGTGTGGGTCTCGTCGACGTACAGGAGGGCCGGGGTGTCGGCGCGGGCCGGGTCCTCAGCGGTGCGCAGGGCGTGTTCGGCGTAGTTGAGGGTGGCGCCGGGGAACCAGGTGGCGCCGGGCATGGTGCGGTCGCCGAGGACGCTCTCGTACGGCGTCGAGAAGCGGATGTCGAACCACTCGGCGACGGCCTGCCAGAAGGTGTCGAGTTCCTCGACGGACCAGCGGTGCAGGGCCTCGTACCCGCCGTCGGCCGGAGCTCCGAAGCGGCTCGCGGCCCACGCCTGGAAGCGGGTCACGGCCGCGGCCTCGATGCGCTCGGGGCTGGGTTGCCAGAGGGGGGCGTCGGGCGTGGCTGAGGTCATGGGGCGGCTCCCTGGCTGGACGGGTACGCGGGTGGCGTGTCGGCGCGCACGGGCTGGGGTGTGCGCGTGAGCGGCTGACACGGACGATGCCATGTGATCGTCTTCGGCACCAGAGTGGGCGGGCGTGAGGAGGGCTTCGGTTCTTCGGCCGGAGCGGGTGAACGGGAGTTGAACGGGAGGTTCTGCGGTCCGGGCGGGTGGCAAGGTGTGCGCCATGGACGGTCGTGACCTGGTGCGTCGGGTGAGGTTGGTCGGTTCGGTACGGGGGCTGCGCACGGTGCGCGCGGCCTGGCGGCGCCGGTCGGCGGATGCGCGTGCGCTGCCCGCGCGCGGTGCGGAGCGGGCCCGGGTGCCCGGTGCGCTGGAGGGGGCGGAGCCGGGTCCCGGCGGGGGTGTGGTGCGGTTCGCCCGTTCGGAACTGCGGATCCGGGTGGCGGTGGGCGGTGCGGTGTTCTGGGCGTGGGACGGGGCGGATCCGCTGCCGTCGTACGCGTTGGCGGGTGAGGTGCCCGCGGCGGATCCGCGGGCGGTGCTGGAGCCGGACAAGGACGGCGGCTGGCAGGTCGTTTCCGAGCGGCTGACCGTGGTGGTGTCGCGGACCGGTGCGGTGGAGCTGCGGACGCCGGGCGGAGTGCTGCTGCGGCGGGAGCTGCCGCCGCGCTGGTGGGAGCCGGTGGGCGGGGGCGCGGTGCGGTGGGTGCAGCGGTCGGAGGTCCCGGCGGACGCGCGGTTCTTCGGGCTCGGCGGGCGGGCGTCGGGGCCCCGGCTGCGGGACGGGGCGTACGGGCTGTGGAACACGGACCCGGGCGGGCGGTTCGGGCCGGGGGACGATCCGCTGTATCTGACGATGCCGGTGCAGGTGGTGGTGTCGGACGCGGGCACCCATCTGGCGTTCCACGACAACACCTGGGCGGGCCGGGTCGTGGTGCGCGAGGGCGAGGAGGGCGCGGGCTCCGGGCACGACCGGCCGGGCACGTGCGAGGTGCGGATGGAGGGCGGTCCGCTGCGGTGCTGGGTGGTGGCGGGGACGCCGGCCCGGGTGCTGCGGGGATGGACGGCGCTGACGGGCGCCCCGGCGGTGCCGCCGTCGTGGGCGCTGGGGCCGCAGCACGCCCGGTGGGGTTTCGGGAGTGAGCGGGAGGTGCGCCGGGTGGTGGCCGGGTACCGGGAGCGGGGGCTTCCGCTGTCGGTGCTGCATCTGGACATCGACCACTACGACGCGCACCGGGTGTTCACGGTCGACCGGGAGCGGTTCCCTGCCCTGCCCGAGCTGGCGAAGGAGCTGCGCGACGAGGGCGTACGGCTGGTGTCGATCGTGGATCCGGCGGTGAAGGCGGCGCCGGGGGACGCGGTGTTCGACGCGGGTGTGGCGCTCGGGGAGCGCGGGGCGTACGTCCGGGACGCGCGGGGGCGGGTCGTGGTGGGCGAGGTGTGGCCCGGGGCCTGCGTCTATCCGGATTTCACCGATCCGGTTGTGCGGGAATGGTGGGGATCTCTGTATGAAGAGCGGCTTGCGCAGGGCTTCTCAGGGGTCTGGCACGACATGAACGAGCCGGTGTCGTTCGCCGCGTTCGGGGATACGTCGCTGCCGCGTTCGGCCCGGCACGTCCTGGAGGGCGCGGGCGGCGACCACCGCGAGGCGCACAACGTGTACGGGCTGGCGATGGCGCGCGCCGGGTACGAGGGGCTGCTCCGGCTGCGCCCCGAGGAGCGGCCGTTCCTCTTCTCGCGCTCGGGGTGGGCGGGGATGCAGAGGTACGGGGGCACCTGGTCCGGTGATGTGTCGACCGGGTGGCCGGGGCTGCGGGCCTCGCTGTCGCTGGTGCTGGGTCTCGGGCTGTGCGGGGTGCCGTACTCGGGTCCGGATGTGGGCGGGTTCGACGGGTTCCCGTCGCCGGAGCTGTATCTGCGGTGGTTCCAGCTGGGCGCGTACCTGCCGCTGTTCCGGACCCATTCGGCGATCGACGCAGGGCGCCGGGAGCCGTGGGAGTTCGGGCCCGAGGTGCTGGAGCACGCGCGGGCGGCGCTGGTGGAACGGGAGCGGCTGCACCCGTACTTCGTGACGCTGTCGCAGGTGGCGCGGCTGTCGGGGGCGCCCTATGTGCGGCCGCTGTGGTGGGCGGCACCGGGTGACCGGGCGCTGCGGGGGTGCGAGGACACGTTTCTGCTGGGCGATGCACTGCTGGTGGCGCCGGTGATGGAGGCCGGGGCGGACCGGCGGGTGGTGCGGCTGCCCCGGGGGCGCTGGTACGACACGGCGACCGGGCGGGCGTACGAGGGGCCGGGGCAGGTGGTGGTCGACGCGCCGCTCTCCCGCGTTCCGGTGCTGGCCCGGGCGGGGGCCGTCGTTCCGGTGCGGGACGCCGACGGTGACCTGGAGCTGGAGGTGTGGGCGCCGGCGCCTGGGCGCACCGGGGACGGGCTGGTGGTTCGAGACCCGGGTGACGGGTGGGCCGAGGCCGAGGTGGAGCGATATGTGTCGCGGTGGGAGGGCGACCGGGTCGTGGTGGAGCGGGACGGTGGCGAGGGGGCGGGGGCGGTGGGGCTTCCGGTGCGGGTGCGGGGGGTGGCGGAGTAGCGGGCCGCCTTCTGGCCGCAGGCCCGTAGTGGGCTAACTTCCGGCCGCAGGCCCGGGGTGGGCCGCCTTCCGGGCGAAGGCCCGGAGTGAGCCGCCTTCCGGCCGAAGGCCCGTACGCCGGGGGCCTGTACTCCGGGGGCCGGGGCCTTCGGGCGGGGGCCCGTGCCTGAGAGGTCCTGCGCCCTCGGAGCCGTACGCCGGGGCAACAGGCTCAGCCGTAGCGGCCCGCGAACCAGGCGTCCACCGCTTCCGTGTGCAGCGGGAAGGCCAGCGGGCGCGGGGCGTGGAGGATCTCGTACCCCGATGTCTCGTGGGTGGGGACGGAGGGCGGCAGGCTCGCGAGGGGGCGTTGCGGGAGGAGGCCGAAGAGCAGGAGGTGGCCGGCGGTGTCGCTGAGGGCGTCGGCGAGGCGGACGTCCTGTTCGTCGGCCTCGATCCCGGTCTCCTCGCGCAGTTCGCGGACGACCGCGCGGCGCCAGTCCTCGGCGTGGTCGATGAAGCCGCCGGGCAGCGCCGTGCCGCCCTTCTGCGGCTGGATGGTGCGCGTGATGACGACGAGTCCGGCCGAGCCCGGTCCGGTCACGGGGAGCAGGGCCACGGCGACCGGGAGCGGGTTGCGGTAGGCGGTGGTGCCGCAGCGGGGGCAGGTGCGGGGCCAGGTGCCGGGGGCGGCCAGGCCGGTGTAGGGGGCTCCGCAGGTGGAGCAGTGGGAGTCCCTGACGTACGGGGTCGGCTGCCGACCGGTCGTCGGGGCGGGGCTGTCGGTGGGCTCGGACACGGGCGGACTGTATCCGATCGTCCTTTCGCCGGGGCGGCGAAGCTGATAGACGGTGTGCCCATGACAGGAATGCGTACCGCTCTCCGCGCCCTGGCCACCGCGGCCGCCGCCACTGCTCTGCTCGCCACCTCGGCTGTCTCCCCCGCGCCTGCCCAGGCCCGACCCGAACCGAAGGCGCCCGAGGGGTTCGTGGCGTTGCGTTCGGTGGATCCGACGATCATCCAGGAGATGCGCTACACCACGGCGCACACCTTCCTCGGTGAGCGCGTCGACGGCTACCGGCAGCCGGTCTGCATCCTGACCCGGCCCGCCGCCCGTGCGCTGCATCTGGCGCAGAAGCGGCTGCTGCGGCAGGGGTATTCGCTGAAGGTGTACGACTGTTACCGGCCGCAGCGGGCGGTGGACCACTTCGTGCGCTGGGCGAAGGACCTCGACGACCAGTCCATGAAGGGGGAGTTCTATCCGCTGGTCGACAAGAGCCGGTTGTTCGAGGACGGTTACATCGCGGAGAAGTCCGGGCACAGCAGGGGCAGCACGGTGGACCTGACGCTGGTGCGGCTGCCGGCCCTGCCGACCAGGCCGTACCGTCCGGGCGAGCGGCTGACGCCCTGCTTCGCGCCGAAGGGTGAGCGGTTCCCCGACAACTCGGTGGACATGGGCACCGGTTACGACTGCTTCGACACCCTGTCGCACACGGACGATCCCCGCATACAGGGGGCGCAGCGCGCCAACCGGCAGTTCCTGAAGCGGACGTTGACCGAGGCGGGGTTCGTGAACCTGCCCGAGGAGTGGTGGCACTTCACCTACAAGCCCGAGCTGTTCCCGGACACCTACTTCGACTTCCCGGTCGATCGCCGGTCGGTCGCCGGGCGCTGACAAGAACGGGCGACCGGGACCACCCCCGTGGGCTCCGGCCGCCCGTTCTTCCTTTCGGACGCGTAAGGGGCGTGTTCGGTTGCCGATCGGGCGACTACGGTGCCCGTATGTCACAGCAGACGTTCGATACGTACGAGGAATTCTGGCCTTACTACGTCGCGATGCACTCCCGTGCCGCCACCCGCTGGGTCCATCTGACCGGCACGCTCACCGGCCTCGCGATCACCGCTTACGGGCTGGCGCGGGGGCGGAGGCGGTATCTGGCAGCGCTGCCGCTGATCGGGTACGGCACGGCCTGGCCCGCGCACTTCCTGATCGAGAAGAACAACCCGGCGACGTTCGGGCGCCCGGCGTGGTCGCTGCGCGGGGACGCGCAGATGATCGGGATGATGCTGGCCGGCCGGGACGCCGAGCTGGCGGAGACCGCGGCGAAGTGGCTGGCCGAGAACGGCTGAGCCGCGTGCGGAGCGGCTGCGTTGGCCGCTCCTCTCGCCGGGGGTCACTGGGGAAGGGCTGTCGTGGCCGGTCCTCTCGCCGGACGCCGCCGCCCGTGGCACACTTCTGACGTTCCGTCAGATCCAGTGCCGGGGAGGGGCTTTGCCGCAAGCGCGCATACCCGTGGTGGCCGGTTGGTTCACCGAGGACACCGCGGAGGAGGAGTTCCGGCTGCTGGGCACGCGCTGCTCGGGGTGCCGGTCGGTCCACTTCCCCCGCGAGGACGGCCACTGCCGCAATCCGGGCTGCCCGGGCGGGGAGTTGGAGGAGGTGCCGCTGTCGAAGCGGGGCACGGTGTGGTCCTGCACCGACGGGCGCTACCGCCCCCCTCCCCCGTACGTCAGCGATCCCGAGGTGCCCTGGACGCCGTACACCCTGGTCGCCGTGGAGCTGGCGGCCGAGCGCATGGTGGTGCTGGGGCAGGCCGCGCCCGGAGTGGGTGTGGACGATCTTCCCGTCGGCTCGGTGGTGGAAGTGGTGCCGGGCGTCCTGGACGAGGACCCGGCGGCCGGCACCGTACACACGACGTGGAACTGGCGGCCCGTCGCGGTGAAGGATTCCCTGTCGTGACCGGCGATGTGGCCGTCCTCGGGGCCGGGATGCACCCGTGGGGCAAGTGGGGGCGCGGCTTTGTCGCGTACGGGCGTGCCGCCGCGCGCGCCGCTCTCGACGACGCGGGCATCGGGTGGCCCGAGGTGGGGTCGGTGGTCGGCGCGCAGACCGTCCGGGGCGGCTATCCGGGGTACGTGGCCGGGGCGACGTTCGCCCGGGCGCTGGGGTGGCAGGGGGCGCGGGTGACCTCCGTCTACGCGGCGTGCGCGTCGGGGGCGCAGGCGATCAACACCGCGCGGGCCCAGATCCTGGCGGGGATGGCGGACGTGGTCCTGGTGGTGGGGGCCGACGCGGCGCCCAAGGGGTTCTTCGCCCCGGCGGGCGGGGAGCGGCCGGACGACCCGGACTGGCTGCGCTTCCGGGTCCTCGGGGCGACCAACCCGGCGTACTTCGGGCTGTACGCCCGCCGCCGGATGGCGCTGTACGGGGATACGCCGGAGGACTTCGCGCTGGTCAAGGTGAAGAACGCGGCGGCGGGGGCGCTCAACGAGTACGCCCGCTACCGGACTCCGGTGACCGCCGGGCAGGTTGCCGCCTCGGCCGTCGTCGCCGATCCGCTGCGGCTGCTGGACATCTGCGCCACCTCCGACGGGGGTGCCGCGCTGGTGCTGTGCAGCATGGAGTTCGCGCGCCACCGCGGGGTGGCCGAACCGGTGCGGATCCGGGCCGTCTCCACCGTGACGCCGACGTTCCCGAGGACCGTCCTCGATCTGCCGGACATCGGCACCGACTCGGCGGTCGCCGTGGAGCCGTCGCCGGAGAGCTTCCGGTCCTCGATCGCCCGGGCGGCGTACGAGGAGGCGGGGATCGGGCCGGAGGATCTGTCGCTGGCGGAGGTCTACGACCTGTCCACGGCACTGGAGTTGGAGTGGTACGAGGACATCGGGCTCTGCGGTCCGGGCGAGGGCGCGAAGCTGGTACGGGAGGGGGTCACCGCGCTGGGCGGCCGGATCCCGGTCAATGTGAGCGGCGGGCTCGCCTCGTTCGGCGAGGCCGTTCCCGCCCAGGCGATCGCCCAAGTCTGCGAGCTGACCTGGCAGTTGCGCGGCCGGGCCGGAGACCGGCAGGTACCGGGTGCGAGGGTGGGCATCACGGCCAACCAGGGGCTGTTCGGGCACGGCTCGGCGGTGATCGCGGCCCGGTGAGAACACCTTTTGCCCGTGCATGACTTGACGGCTCGTCACCGTCGCAGAACACTCACAGCCCGGGCCCGCCGGACGCCATGCGGCCCGTACCCCTGTCGGCGGGGGTACGGGCCGTATGCGTACGGCCGTCGGCCGTCAGGTGGCGACGGGCCTGCGGTCCCGTGAGGCACGTTCCAGGGCGTGCTCCACCACCGCGACCAGGACGTCGCGTACCGAGGAGCGGTCCCGCGCGTCGCACAGCAGCACCTCGACCTCGGGGTCGAGATCGAGGGCGGCCCGCACCGTCTCGGCGGGGAACTTCCCAGCCCCCTCGAAGCAGTTGACGGCCACCGCGAACGGGATCCGGCGGCGTTCGAAGTAGTCGACCGCGGCGAAGCAGTCCTCCAGCCGCCGGGTGTCGGCGAGGACGACCGCCCCCAGGGCGCCCTGCGCCAGCTCGTCCCAGAGGAACCAGAAGCGGTCCTGGCCCGGTGTGCCGAAGAGGTAGAGGACCAAATCCTCGCGGAGCGTGATCCGGCCGAAGTCCATGGCGACCGTGGTGGTGGTCTTGGACTCGACCCCCTCCAGATCGTCCACCGGGCGGCCCGCCTCGCTCAGGCGCTCCTCCGTACGCAGCGGTCTGATCTCGCTGACCGCACCGACCGCGGTCGTCTTGCCGACGCCGAACCCTCCCGCCACCAGGATCTTCAGGGTGACGGGCTCGACGGGCCGCTGCTTGACGCGGCTAGAGCGCCCGAAGGCCATTGATAACCTCGCGAAGAATGTTCACGTCCGGCAGCTCGGCCGGCGGAACGGGACGGGTGACGTGCACCAGCTCGTCCTCGACGAGATCGCCGACCAGGACCCGTACCACCCCTACCGGGAGGTCGAGTTCGGCGGCGAGCTCGGCGATCGACTGGGGCATGTCGCTACAGAGTTCGACGATGGTGACATGTTCGGGCGCGAGCGTCTGGTCCCGGCCGGGGTCCTCGGCGGCCGGTTCGGGCACGACGAGGGCGATCAGGTCCAGCCGGTGCCGGGAGGCGCTGCTGGTACGCCCCCGGGTCATGGCGTACGGGCGGACCACCGGCCCTGCCTCCGCGTCGTACCAACGCGAGGACTGGGGGTCGGCGGCCGCGCCCTGTGGGCCGGGGCCGTCGAACCCGGGGCCGGTGGACCCTCGGTCCGTGGATCCGGGGTTCGTGCCCCGGGGGGAGTCAGCGCTCATGCCCGGCCCTCACCCTCCGGCGGGCAGACCGGTCGTCCGTGGGGCGTTGGCCAGGTGGGCCCCCACGCGCTTGACCATCAGCGTCATCTCGTACGCCACCTGGCCCACGTCGGAGTCCGCGTCGGCCAGGACGGCGAGACAGCTGCCGTCGCCGGCCGCCGTCACGAAAAGGAAGGCCTCGTCCAGTTCGACGACGGTCTGGCGCACCCGGCCCGCGTCGAAGTGGCGTCCCACGCCCTTGGCGAGGCTGTGGAACCCGGAGGCGACGGCGGCCAGATGCTCGCTGTCCTCCCGGGTCAGGTCCTGCGAGGTGCCGGTGGCGAGCCCGTCGCTGGAGAGCACCAGCGCCTTGCGGATGCTGGCGACGCGCTGGACGAGTTCGTCCAGCAGCCAGTTGAGCTCGCCCGAGCCGTGGCGTGCGGAGTTGGGTGCTGCGGCGTTCGGTGCGGTCATCGACCGTCCCCTCCCGGAGTGGTTCCTGGTGCTGTTCCCTCGGGGCCGGCCGCGTCGTGTGCGTCCTCGGCGTTCTGCCGACGACCGCGCTGCCAGCCGCGCTGGAGTGAGGCCATGCGGTTGCGTACTTCGTCCGCGTCCCGGTCGTAGTCGTCGACCTTGTCCACGGGCGCCCGGTACGGAGCCCGGTCGGCGGACTCCTCGCGGAGCTGGTGGGCGAGGCTGGCCTGCCGGATCCGCCGGGGCAGGCCGCCCACGGTGTCGGGGGCGGTCGGCGCCTGAGGGCTCTCGGGGCGTGCCTCGGTGGTGCGGGGTGGTTCTGGGGCGTGCGGTGGTTCGGTGGTGGGTCGTTGTTCGGTGGTGCGGGGCGGTTCGGTGGTGGTGAGCGGTGCGGGTCGGCGGTGGGCGGCGCGGGCGGCCCAGGGGGTGGTGTGGGCGACCGGGCCGGTCGGGGTGCGGGGGGCGGTCGCGGACGGCTCGGCGGCGGCGGCCTCCGGGTCCCCGTCGTCCACGCGGCGGCCCCGGTCGGTGACCAGGGTCGGCGGTGTGCGGCGCGGCAGCGGTGCCGGGCCCGTGGGGCGCATCGGGCGGACGTCGGCGGTGGGGCCTTCGCCGTGGTCGCGGGACTGCTGGTGCTGCTCGCGGTCGGTGGCGCGGCGGGCCTCACCGGCGTCGCCCCGGCTCGGCTTGCCGTTGTCCGCTCGGCGCCGGTCCCTGTTATCGTCCGTGCGCCGGTCCCGGCCGTCGTCACCGCGCGGGTCCCGGCCGTCGTCGCGGCGCAGGTCGCGGGCGCGGAAGATGCCGCCGCGCTCGCTCTCGGTGTCCTCCAGATCGGAGACGCCGTCGAGTACGGGCCCGAGGGCCGGATCGAGGGCCGGGTCCGAGGCGCGGTCCAGCGGGTCGTCAGTCAGCTCCAGGGGGCCGACCGGGCCTTCCAGTTCGACCGGGCCGTCGAGGACCGCCGGTCCGGTGAGCCCGGTGGGGACCGGGGAGAGGACGGCGGAGCGGCCGTTGACCCTGCGGTCGCCGCCCGCCGGGGTGTTGCCCGCGGGCGGGGCGTCGCCGTTGGTGCGGCCGCTGCCGATCGCCCGCTCGGCGCGGCGGTCGAGGCGGAAGCCGGTGCCGTGGGTGTCCGGGGCGTCGGTGAGGAGGGCCGCCGGGATGAACACGACCGCGGTGGTGCCTCCGTACGGCGATTTCTGGAGGGAGACCCGGACGTTCTGGCGCTGGGCGAGCCGGCTGACCACGAAGAGGCCGAGGCGGTCGGTGTCGGAGAGTTCGAAGTCGGGGGTCTCGGCGAGCCTCAGGTTGGCGTCGAGGAGGACCTCGGGGGGCATGCCGAGACCTCGGTCGTGGATTTCGAGGGTGAAGCCGTTGGAGACGCGTTCGCCGTGCACCTGGACCGCGGTGTGCGGGGGTGAGAAGACGGTGGCGTTCTCCAGGAGTTCGGCGATGAGGTGGGTGAGGTCGGCGACGGCGGGACCGCCCACGCCGATCCGGGGCAGCCGCCGGACCTCGATGCGCTCGTAGTCCTCGACCTCGGCGACGGCGGCCCGCACCACGTCCATGAGCTGGATGGGCTTGCGCCACTGGCGGGAGGGGGCGGCGCCGGAGAGGATCACGAGCCCCTCGGCGTGGCGCCGCATACGGGTGGTGAGGTGGTCCAGGCGGAACAGGTCGGCCAGCTCGTCGCTGTTCTCGGTGCGGCGCTCCATGGTGTCCAGGAGCGTGAGCTGGCGGTGGAGGAGGACCTGGTTGCGGCGGGCGAGGTTGACGAAGACCTCGGAGACGCCGCGGCGCATGTCCGCCTGCTTGACCGCCGCCTCGACGGCGGCGCGCTGGAGGGTGTTGAGCGCCTGGCCGACCTGGCCGATCTCGTCTCGCTCGTAGGTGAGGTGCGGGGCCTCGGTCTCGACGTCGACCTGTTCGCCTGCGGCCAGTCGGCGCATGACGCTCGGGAGGCGTACGCCGGAGACCTCGTGGGCGTCCTTGCGGAGCCGGGAGAGGTCGCGGACGAGCTCGCGGCCGATGCGTACGGAGACGAAGATCGAGACGATCAGGGCCAGGAAGCCGAGGACTCCGGCGATGCCGGCCTGGGCGAGGACCCGGTGGCCGACCGGTTCCGCGCGGTCCTGGAAGCGTCGGCCCATCTCCGTGGAGTCGTCGGCCAGCCGGTCGAGGACGGGCGGGGCCGCCTGCTGCCAGCGCTCGGTGTCGACGGCGCCGGGGCGCTTGGTGGGCCCGGCGGCGATCAGGGTGTCCTCGGCGGTGCGCAGCGGTTCGGCGTCCGGGCTGCTCCAGAACTGCTCCACGCGGCGGCGCTCGGCGGCGGGGAGGTTTTCGAGGCTGACGTCGTAGAGGACTTGGCGCTGGGCCACCAGACCGGATATCTGGCGTAGTTCGGCGGTGGTGAAGCGGCCCGCGATGAGGCCCGATGCGACCAGCGCGTCCTCGCGCGACAGCATCTCGCGGGCCCGGGATATCCCGACCAGCGCCCGCATCTGCCTGTCCATCGACCCGTTCTCCGTGGTGTGGAGACCGTTGAGGAAGCGGTACGCGGGGTCGACGAGGCCGTTGTAGAAGTCCAGCGCCTTCGCCCGGCCGATGGTGCGCTTCTCGACCGATTCGCGCAGGGAGTCCAGACCGTCGACGGCGCTCAGGATCGCGTCGAGACGGGTGCGGGCCTCGGCGTCGAGTGCCTCACGGACGTCGTTCTGCCGGGCGCTGTCCCTGACCTGCGCCACGATCCGGTCGGTGTCGGCGCGTTGGCTCAGCAGGAGGGGCAGGGCGTCGGAGGCGCGGGGGTCGGCCAGGAAGACCAGGGTCTGCCGACGTTCGGCCTGCACGGCCCGGACGGCTTCCTCCAGGGGCCCGGCCACCTTGTCGACGGTGGTGCTGACGCTCATCAGCTCGCTCGCCTGGCGGCCGGTGACGTAGGTGGCGAGGACCCAGAGGCCCGTGAGGGAGACGAGCGGCACCAGCAGCAACGCCACGATCTTCCTGCGGATGGACTTCCCGCGAAAGCGCATGGCCTCCCCCAGATCGGCCCCGCTCCGCGGGGGTGGTCTTCTCCCGGTCGTCCCTCGGCCCTGCCCCGACGTTCGCCGTATGGACACCGGCGCGCATCGGACCAACGGGGGCGAGGGTCCGTCCTGCGTCAATAAACGGCGCGAGCCTACTACTGACACAGAGACAACTCGAAGACACGTCCGGATGATTTTCAGCCGTCCGGACGGGATTTGATCATGAGTTGTCCTGGTATTCCCGGAGATGAAATTCGCGAAAGCGACAGAGGATCCCTACCGATCCTCTGAGTTCGGGCCCGGATCAGTTGGCTGGAATTATTCGTTCCGTAGTCTTCTGGGGCCGTGAGGCCGCTTTCAGCGGGAATCTTCGGAGCGGGTGGTTCGTCCATATGTACGGGGTAGACGCAGGGCGGGGGCGCGCGCGGCGGTACGGAGTCCATCCGCCCGCGTAGAACCGGCGCAAGCCGGGCAGCCACCCTGAAGTCGGACAGTGGTGGGGAGTTGAAGGACCTTGAGCACGCAGGAGCGCGGGAGCGCCGGAGCACCGGTAGGCACCGCGAGGGCGGATGCCTTGGGCGGGGCGCGGGTTCCGCGGCAGTTGTGGGTGGAGGAGCCGGCCAGGAAGCGGCGGATGCCCGATGCGGTGCGGACGGCCGCGGTGCGGGCCGTCCTCATCATGTCGCTGACGATCATCCAGGCGATGGTCGCCTTCCTGAGCACGTTGACCGGCTCCTGGCTGGCCTTCCCGATGGTGCTCAGCAGTGTGGCCAGCACGGTGGTCGCCACCTGGGCGGTGCTGGACGTCTGGGTCACCCGGCAGGTGTGGAACCAGCGCTACGGCGTGGTGTCCGAGCCGAGCAGCACCGCCCGGCAGATGCGCCGGGAGCGGCGGCGGGCCCAGCGGGCGGCGCGAGCGGCCGAGCGGGACGAGGCGGGCGGCAGGATACGCGGCCGCCGGAGCGCCGGGGATCTCTCGCGGGCGTGAGGCCGGTCCGCGGGCCCGATGTCTCATCGGGACCGCGGGAGCCGGGGGTTACGCCTCCGGCTGCGGCTCCGCTGCCTGCGGGGTGCTGCGCTTGAACATGCGGGTCGCCGTGATCTCGCCGTGGACCGTTTCACCGTCCGGGTCCTGCTGCGGCAGCCCGGGGCGCAGGTGCTCCTCCACGCTGATGTACTTCAGCCCGGCCCTCAGGTCGGCGTCGTTGCGCAACCGGATGACGAGGGGGAATTCGGCGAGCGCGGTCGTGTCGAAGAGGCCGGTCGTGTAGAGCAGCTGCACGCCGAGCGCGTCGGAGACCGCGCGCTGGAGCTCCAGCAGATACGTGGCGTTGGCGCGACCGATCGGGTTGTCCAGGAACAGCGTGCCCGCGTGCCGGTGGCGGTCGCGGCCCCGGTCGTTGCTGCGCAGCGCCGCCATCGTGCAGTACAGGGCGATAGCGGCGGTGAGCAGCTGGCCGCCGGAGAAGACGTCGCCCATCTGCCCGACGGGGACCCGCTCGGCGCGGAGCACCGCGTCCGGCTTGAGGATCTCCACCGCGATGCCCTTGGGCCGCAGGGCCGCCTCGACGCCCCGCAGCAGCAGCGACATGCCGTCCCGGCGCAGGTCGGAGTTCTTCTTGAGGGCGGCGTGCGTCGCCTCGTCGATGACCTCGCCGAGGCGCTCGGTGAGGGTGGCCTGGTCGGGCTCCTCGAAGCGGATCCGGAGGAACTCCTGCCCCGACCACTCCCCCAGCCCTTCGGGCAGCTGGGAAAGCCGCTGGGCTGAGCGCAGCGTGGCGAGCGCCGACTCCACCAGGCCGCGCAGCCGGTCGACGATGGAGTCGCGGTTGCGCTCCAGCTGGACCAGCTCGTCGGTCAGCACGCGCAGCCGGGGCGCGAAGGCGTCGGCCCACTTCTGGGCGTGCTCCGGCAGTGCGGAGGCGGGGAGTTCGCGGATCTGCTGGCGGGCGGGGGTGCGGACCTGCTCGTAGCGGGTGGAGTTGGCGTGCCGTACGAGGATGTCGCTCGCCTCCCGTACGGCGCTCTCGGCGGCCGAGAGGTCGGTGGAGCAGCCGCGCAGGGAGCGGCGGGCCTCGGCGGCGGACTGCCGGGCCTCCTCCAGGGTGCCGGGGTACGGATCGGGGCCTTCGGTGCCGTCCTCCGTACCGTGGTCGCGGAGCAGGTCGCGCAGGAGGGCGGCGGTCTCGTCGAAGCCGCCCGCGGAGTCCTCGGCGGTGCGGTGGGCGTGGAGCAGCTCGCTGTGGGCGGCGCGGGCGGTGTCCAACGCGGCGGTGGCGGCGGCCAGTTCGCCGGTGGCCGTACGCAGGAAGGCCTGGGCCTGCTCGGCGTCGGCCGGGACCAGCTCGTCGGGCAGCTCGGTGTGGTGCGGCCGCTCGTCGTCGGGGGCGAGCCGCTCGGCCTCGCCTCGGTACCGGCCCAGCTGCTCGCTGGCGGTCGAGGCCCGCGTCTCCAGCAGCTGTACGTGGGATTCGGCGCGGGCGGCCGCCGCCTGGCGGGAGGGGCCGTCGGCTCCGTCGGTGCCTTCGAGGAGCTGGGCGGCGCGGGTGCGGACCTTGTTGGTGAGGCGGTCCAGCTCGGCGAGGGCGGCGCTCTCGTCGCTCTCGGCGCGGGCCTGTTCGGCGCGCAGGTCGGCGCCGACGCCGACCTTCTCGTACAGCTGGGAGGCGGCCCGGTAGGCCTCGCGCAGGGTGGGCAGCGCGGTGCGGGGCTTGGTCTCGTCGGGCTCCGGGAGGGTCTCCGGGGCTCCGGCGATCTCGGCACGTTCGGCGCGCAGGGCTCGGGCGGTGCGGCGGGCGTCGTCCCCGGCGCGCTGGGCGGCCCTGCGGTCCTCGTCGGCGGAGCGGGCGAGGTCCAGGCAGACGGCGGCGCGGGCCTCGGACTCGGCGGCCTCGTCGACCAGTTCGCGGAGGCGGACCTGCCAGCGGGCCCGCTCCCGCAGCCGGTGGGCGAGCCCGGCCAGCGCGTCGGCGACCCGGCGGGCGCGCTGGGCGGCCTCCTGGCGCTCCTCGCGGACCCGGGCGGTGTCGGCGGCGGCCTCGTCGGCCTCGGCGCGGGCGGTGCGGGCCTCGGCGAGGACGGCTTCGGCGCTCTCGGCTGCCGTACGGGCGGTGGCGGCGGCCTCGGCCAGCTCGGCGAGCATGCCGGGCGGGCAGTCTGCGCGCCAGGAGCCGATGCGGGAGGCGAGGGCGCGGTCGGCCGAGAGGCGGGCGGCGAGCGCCCTGATGTCCTCGTCGCGGGCGGCGGCGCGGGAGCGCAGGGCGTGGCGCTCCTCGTCGGCGGCGTGCTCGTCGTGCATGGCCGGGTTCGGCGGGACGAGGAAGACGCCGTCGTGCTGGGCGTCGGAGCCGGTGGCGGGGTCCGGGACGGGGGCGAGGAGGGCGGCGGCGGTGCCGACGGCGACGGCGGAGCGGGGCAGCAGGGCGGCGGAGCCGAGGACTTCGCGGGCGCGGGTGTGGGCGTCGGGGTCGGTGATGACGACGCCGTCGACCAGCTCCGGGCGGGCGGCGAGGACGGCGGCGTGGTCGGCCGGGTCGACGGCCTGGGCGAGGTAGCGCCAGCCGGGCAGGGCGGGGATGCCGTGCTCGCCCAGATACTCCACGGTGGCCAGGACGTCGGGGCCGGGCGGCAGCAGCCCGCCCTCGCCGAGGGCGCCGAGGATGCGGGCGTCGTCGGCGGCGGCGGTGCGCAGGTCGAAGAGGCGGCGCTCGGCGGCGGTGACGGACTGGTCGAGGAGGTCGCGCAGCTCGTCGGCGCTGCGGTCGAACTCCTGGGCGGTGAGCGGCTGGTGGGCCGAGGACGGCTGGTCGGCGAGGGCGACCGCGCCCTCCGGGGCGGCCTCGGTGGCGGTGCCGTCGCTCTGAGGGCCGGTGCGGGCGGTGTCCCGCTGGGCCCCGCCCGGTGTCTCCTCGCCCGCTCCCCGCCGGGGGTGCGGGACGCCCGTGGCGGAGGGCAGGCCGAGCAGGTCGGCGAGGCGGGGGTCGGCCGCGATCGACTCGGCGGCCCTCAGCTCGTCCTCGTAACTCTGCTCCGCCGCCTTGGCCCCGTCGGCGGCGCGGGCGGCGGCCAGCTCGGCGCGGCTCTCGGCGGCCGCCGCCTCACGGGCGTGGTCGGCGGCGGCGCGGGCGGCCTCGCGGGCGGTGTCCCAGGCGGCGACGGCGGACTGTTCGGCGTCGCTGGCGGCCAGGGCGGCGCGGGCCGGGTCGGCGTCGGGCTCGGTGTTGTCCAGCCAGCCGGCCTGGACGGCTTCGGCGGTCTCCTGCTCCACCTCGGCGAGGCGCTGGCGCAGGTGGCCGGCCTCGCTGCGCGCGCGCTGGGCCTCGGTGGCGGCGACGGTGGCGTCGCGGTGGGCGCGCTCGCCGGTGGCCTGGAGGGTCTCGGAGCGCTCCTCCTGCTCGTTGGCGACGCGCTCACCGTCCTCGGCGGCGGTGTGCAGCGCCCGTACGAGGTCGGCGGCGGCGGTGGCGCGGGCGGCGAGGGCCGGGGCGGCGTCGCGCTCGGCCTCGCGGATGGCTACGGCGACCCTGGCGGAGCGGTCGGCGGCGGCGCGGTGGCGCAGGACGGCTTCGGCGGCCTGCCAGGCGGCGTGCAGGGTGCGGGCCTCGGCCAGCTCCTTGCGTCCGGCGGCGGCGCTCTTCTCGGCCCCGGCCAGAGCCAGGGAGGCGTGCCGGTAGGCGAGTTCGGCGGCGATGAGGGAGCGGTGGCCGCGGGTGGACTCGGCCTCGGTGACCGTGTGGGCGGCGGCGGTGACCCGCTCGGCCAGCTCGGCGGTGCGGCCGCGCTCCTCGGCGGCGCGGGCGCTCAGGCGGCGGGCCAGGGTGCGGGTGCGGCGATCGGCGGCGGCGTGGATGTCGCGGCTGCGGGCGCGGGTCTCGGTGGCCTCCACGATCCGGTTGAGCAGCTCCACCGAGCCCGCGGTGAAGTCGCGTTCGGCGGTGAGCTCGGCGCGGCGGCCCAGCTTGTTGCCGAAGCCGCTGACCAGGTCGGCGAGTCCGTCGGTGTCGCGGGTGTCGGTGACGGCGCGGAGGAGCAGGTCGGTGAAGTCGGAGTCCTTCTTGACCGCGAAGAGCCCGGCGGCCTCGCCCTCGTCGGCGTTCATCTCGCGCTGGTAGCGGAAGAGTTCGGGGTCGAGTCCGAGGTCGCCGAGGTGTTCGTTCCAGCGGTCGTGGATCTCTTCCCAGTGCACGTCGAGGTGCTGGTAGAACTTGCCCGCGTCCACCAGGGCGTCGCGGAACCCCTTCATCGTGCGGCGCCTGCCCCGGGCTCCGGAGACCCCTTCGGCGGGGCGGCCGACGGCGGTGGCCTCCGCGACGGGCAGGCTGTCCAGGCTGAGCCCGGGACCGGGCCGGAAGGAGTACCAGGCCTCCGCGAACTTCCGCGGGTCGTTGGAGACCTGCCGCCCCCGCCACTCGCTGACCTTGCCCACCACGACGCACTCACCGGTCAGCGTGTGCTGCCACTCCAGGGCGACATGGCCGCAGTCGTCGGCGAGCAGGAACTTGCGCAGCACACCGGAGCTGGCGCCGCCGAGGGTGTTGCGGTGGCCGGGGAGCATCACCGAGAAGATCAGCTTGAGCAGGACGGACTTGCCGCCGCCGTTCTCCAGGAAGAGCACGCCCGCCGGGGCGGGCCGGCGCGGCGGGCCGACCGGCTCGTCCTCGAAGAACTCCGCCTGGGCGGGGGCCGGGTCGGGGACGGGCTCACCGACGCCGCGCAGGTCGAGGACGGTGTCGGCGTAGCGCGCACCGGCAGGCCCGATGGAGTAGAGGCGGACCCGGGACAACTCGTACATGGCGGCGGACTCTCGTCGTTCGGAGAAGCGGTGGTGGAGCTGGGCGGTGCGGGCGGGGTCAGGAGGAGTGGAAGGGCAGGCCCGCGTCGGCCGCCAGCTCCAGGTCGTCGGGGTCGGACGGCGGCAGCAGGGTGGCGGAGCCGTCGGTGACGGGGACGACGCCCAGCTCCAGCAGCTCGGCCATGGCGGCGCTGCCCGCCATGTCGCGGACCTGGAGCTGGTAGCGGGCGGTGGTGCGGTAGGCGCCGCCCGCGTCGTCGCCGGTGCGCTGGAGGAAGCCGGAGTCGGTGAGGAAGGCGACGGCCTTGCCGATGATGCCGGTGGTGGATCCGGCGAGGCGGCGGGCGTCCTTGGTGGCGCCGGTGGAGCTGCGGCGGGCGTAGATCCGCCAGCCGGATTCGAGGCCGGGGGTGTCGGTGGCGGGGTCGGTGTTGTCGCCCTGCTCCTCGGCGCGCTCCTCAAGACGCCGGCAGGCCTGGCGTACGAAGGCGTCGACGCCGTTGACCGTGATGCGGCCGATGTACGCGTCGTCGGCGAGGTCCTCGGGGCGGGGGAAGGCGAGGGCGGCGACGGCGAGGTGGGCCAGGCCGTGGAGGAAGCGGTCGGCGGCGTCGGAGGAGGCGCGGCGGGCGTAGTCGCCCATGCGGACGGCGAAGACGGAGTCCTCGCCCGCGGTGACGGCCATCCCGGCGCGCGGGGAGACCTCCAGGACGATGAGGCCGAGCCCGGTGGCGACGGCGTCGGCGAGCCGGGCGAAGGCGCTCTCCTCCCGGTAGCGGCGGAGGAGGTCGGCGTATTCGGCGTCGCGGGCGGGCAGCAGCTTGGGCTGGAGCCCGAAGGAGACCAGGCGGGCGGCGTCGGCGGCGTCGGCCGGGGTGACGGGCGCATGGCCGGGGGGCTCGGCGGTGTGCGGGTGCGTGGAGTCGCCCGCGTACGTCGTGGAGGAGCCCGTGTACGTCGTCGAGGGGGCGGCGTACGCGGAGGGCTCGGTCCACGCGTCGGGGTGCTCGGCGTCGTGGTCGCTCACGGCTGGGACTCCTCGGTGCGGAACAGGTGGGGGTGCGCGGGGCGTACGGGGCCGGTCATGAGGCCTCCTGGCGGTCCGCGGCCATTCCGGCGGCGTCCAGCAGGGCGGTGCCCACGATGAGGTCGGCGCCGCCGAACTCGGGGTCGTCCAGCTCGGTGCCGTCGTCCACCGCGAAGAGCAGGCGGCGCTCGCCCTGGCGGTAGGCGGTGCCGACCGGCGGGCTGGCCGCGTGGACGGCGAGCAGGGCGACCAGGTAGGGCAGCTCGGGGTCGCTGCGGCGGGCCTCGGCGAGCAGCCCGGAGAGTCTGCGCGGGGCGTCGTGCTCCAGGTCCAGAAGGGCCATGGCGCTGCTCAGCTGGGCGTCGCTGAACCGGCTGTCGTCCGGGGTGGCGATCAGGTCCGGCTCGGGCATCTCCATGCCGAGGTGCTCCCGCTCCAGCGGCGGGGTCAGCAGCATGTCGACGAGGTCGCCGACGCGGACGGAGGTGGGGGTGCGCAGGCCGGTGCCGTGGGCGAAGAAGGCGTCGGTGGCCCGGGTGGACTGTTCGACGGGGAGCGGGAGGAGCGGGGCGAGGAGCTGCCCGTACAGATCGAGGCCCGCGTGGGCGGTCGGGGCGGCGAACGCCTGCCGGTCCTGCTCGGCGCGGAAGAGCGGCCCGGCCTCCAGCAGCCGGGACTGGAGCTGGGTGTGGCGGCGGATGCAGTCCTTGACGATGTCGACGAGCTCGGCGGCCCGGCGCTTGTGCTCGGGGTCCTCGGCCTCGTCGCGCGCCTTGCGGATGTTGGTGAGGATCGCGTTCTCGTGGCGGTAGCGGTCGGCCACGTGGTCCAGGGCTTCGGCGATCATGTCCGGGACGGTGGTGAGCCAGTCGACCGCGCGGACGTTGCGCCGGGTGGCCTCCAGGGTGCGGCGGAGCGTCTCGGCGTACTGCACGGTGCGGTAGCGGGCCTGTTCGGCGGCGAGCTGGGCGTCGGCGAGGCGGCCCCGGCTGATCAGGACCTCCAGCTTGACCTCGGCGGCGATCTGGGCGCTGGTGACATCGGTGTCCAGGGCGCCGACGAGGACGTTGACCGCTTCGTCGGTGGCGCGGAGGTAGACCGTGCCACCGTGGCCGGGGACCTCCTCGATCAGCTTGAAGTCGTAGTCCCGGCGGACGTAGACGCCGTCGGGTCCGAAGGTGCCGTAGACCGCGCGGAAGCCTCGGTCGACGCTGCCGACGTTGATCAGGTTCTCCAGGACCCAGCGCGCGACCCGTTCGTGCTCGGCGACGGGGCGGTCGGGGGCCTGGGCGCCGACGCGGGGCAGCAGCCTGGCCACTATCTGGTCGTGGTCGGCCCCGGTGTCGAAGTCCATGTTGAGCGTGACGTGGTCGATGGCCGCGAGGGCGACCTCCGCCATGGCGTAGACCGTGTACTCACCGGCCAGATTCGCCTTGCGCACATCGAGGTCGTGCAGCGGCGCCGTGCACGCGAGCGCGCGCAGCCGCCGCGAGAGCCCCTCGTCGGCGGCGGGGCCCGGGGCAGGCCTCGGCCCCGCGCTGAGCTGCGGCGCAGCGTTTTCCGTGTCGGCAGGCGAAGTCACGAGGGACAGATTAGGTCCTCGCACTGACAACGGTCGAAACGGCGTTTATGCGACCGGTGCGCGGCAGCCGCGCCACGGCTTCCGGGCGGTGCCGTGCGCCCCCGGTCACGCCCCCGCGGGCCCGTAGCCACCGCCGCCCGGTGTCCGCACCACCAGCACGTCACCGGCGGCCAGTTCGGCGGTGTCGCACCCCTCCAGCCGGTCCACCGCGCCGCCCGCCCGCTCGATGTACTGCTCCCCGAGCGCCCCCGGCTCCCCGCCCCCCGCTCCGTACGGCGGGACCTTGCGGTGCCCGGAGAGCAGGGCCACCGTGACCGGCTCCAGGAAGCGGATCCGGCGCTCCACACCCCCGCCGCCCTGCCACCTCCCCGCTCCCCCGCTGCCCTCCCGGACCGCGAAGCTCTCCAGGCGTACGGGCAGCCGCCACTCCAGGATCTCGGGGTCGGTGAGCCGGGAGTTGGTCATATGGGTCTGCACGGCGTCGGTGCCGTCGAAGCCGTCGCCCGCCCCGGAGCCGCTGGCGACCGTCTCGTAATACTGGACGCGGTCGTTGCCGAAGGTGAGGTTGTTCATCGTGCCGGACCCCTCGGCCTGACCGCCGAGTGCTCCGTACAGGGCTCCGGTGACGGCCTGCGAGGTCTCCACATTGCCCGCCACGGTCGCCGCCGGATAGGTGGGGTCAAGCATCGAACCGGGCGGAATCCGCACGTCCAGCGGTTTCAGACAGCCGCTGTTGAGCGGGATGTCCTCCCCTACGAGAGTCCGGAAGACGTAAAGAACCGCGGCCATCACCACCGAGCGGGGTGCGTTGGTGTTGCCGGGCTGCTGCGGGGAGGTGCCGGTGAAGTCGATCACGGCGCTGCGGGCGTCCCGGTCCACGGTGAGCGTCACCCGGATCTCGGCCCCGGCGTCGGTCTCGTAGCGGAAGCCGCCGTCGTGGAGCCCGGCGACGATCCGGCGTACGGACTCCTCGGCGTTGTCCTGGACGTGCCCCATATAGGCCCGCACGACGTCGGCCCCGAACTGGTCGGTCATGCGGCGGAGTTCCGCGATGCCCTTCTCGTTGGCGGCGATCTGCGCACGGAGGTCGGCGAGGTTGGTGTCCGGGGAGCGCGAGGGGTACGGGGCGGAGGTGAGCAGGTCGCGGGTCTCGGCCTCGCGGAGGTGGCCGTCGCGGACCAGGAGCCAGTTGTCGAAGAGCACGCCCTCCTCGTGGATCGTCCGGCTGAAGGCGGGCATGGAGCCGGGGGTGGTGCCGCCGATCTCGGCGTGGTGGCCGCGCGAGGCCACCAGGAACCGCAGCTCGTCCCCCTCGAAGACGGGGGTCACCACGGTGACATCGGGCAGGTGCGTGCCCCCGTGGTAAGGGTCGTTGATGGCGTACACGTCGCCGGGGCGCAGGGTGCCCTCGTTGCGCCGGAGCACCTCCTTGATGGACTCCCCCATGGAGCCGAGGTGGACCGGGATGTGCGGGGCGTTGGCGATCAGGTTGCCGTCGGCGTCGAAGAGGGCGCAGGAGAAGTCGAGACGCTCCTTGATGTTGACCGAGTGGGCGGTGTTCTCCAGGCGGATGCCCATCTGCTCGGCGATCGACATGAAGAGGCTGTTGAAGACCTCCAGCATCACCGGGTCCACACGGGTGCCGACGGCGGTCCGCTCCGGGCGGGGGCGGGCCCGGGTGAGCACCAGGTGGCCGGTTGCGCTGCCCGCCGCCTGCCAGCCGGGGTCCACGACGGTGGTGGCGTCGTCCTCCGCCACGACGGCGGGCCCGGTGACCGTGTCGGTGGGGCGGAGGTCCTCACGGCGGTGGAGCGGCGCCTGTTGCTCTCTGCCCCCGGCGTACATCGTCACGGTGTCGCGGGGCTGGAGTGCGCCTTCGCGGGGTGCGGGGTCACGAGGGTCGGCGCCGTGCTCCCCCGTGGTGCCCGTGGCCTCCACCGAGACGGTCTCGACGACGAGCGGCTTCTCCATCGTGAAGCCGAAACGGGTGCGGTGGGCGGCCGTGAACTCCTCGCTCATCGCGGCCACGGAGGCCGGCGCCACCGCGAGCGCCGCGTCCGTCCCCGCGTACCGCAGCAGGATCCGGGCGCGCGTGGTGATCGCGGAATCGGGCACTCCGTCGGCGCGCAGGTCGTCCCGTGTACGGTCCGCCAGCTCCGTGCAGAGCTGTTCGACCCGCTCCCGTACGGTCTCGTCGAGTTCGGCCTCCACGGACTGTTCGCGCATCGCGGTGGCGTCGGCCAGGCCGATGCCGTACGCCGAGAGCACCCCGGCGAGCGGCGGTACGAGGACGGTGTCGATGGACAGCGCGTCGGCGACGGCGCAGACGTGCTGGCCGCCCGCGCCGCCGAAGCCGGTGAGGGCGTAGCGGGTGATGTCGTGGCCGCGCTGCACGGAGATCTTCTTCACGGCGTTGGCCATGTTGAGCACGGCGATCTCCAGGAAGCCCGCCGCCACCTCGGCCTCGGCCGGCCGGTCCCCGGTGGCGCGCCCGATCTCGTCGGCGAGCTCCGCGAACTGCTCGCGTACGAGGTCGGCGTCGATCGGCTGGCCGCCGTCCGGGCCGAAGACGGCGGGGAAGTGGGCGGGCTGGATGCGGCCGAGCATGACGTTGGCGTCGGTGACGGTGAGGGGGCCGCCGCGCCGGTAGCAGGCGGGGCCCGGTTCGGCGCCCGCGGAGTCGGGGCCGACCCGGTAGCGGCGGCCGTCGAAGTGGAGCAGGGAGCCGCCGCCCGCCGCGACGGTGTGGATGCTCATCATCGGGGCGCGCATCCGCACCCCGGCGACCTGGGTGCCCAGCTCCCGTTCGAACTCTCCGGCGTAGTGCGACACATCGGTGGAGGTGCCGCCCATGTCGAAGCCGATCACGCGGTCGTGTCCGGCCTGCTGCGACGTACGGACCATGCCGACGACGCCCCCGGCCGGGCCGGAGAGGACGGCGTCCTTGCCCCGGAAGGCGGCGGCTTCGCGCAGCCCTCCGTTGGACTGCATGAAGAGGAGCCGGATGCCTTCCAGCCGGGCGGCGACCTCGTCGACGTACCGGCGCAGCACGGGTGAGAGGTAGGCGTCGACGACGGTGGTGTCGCCGCGCGGGACGAGCCTGATCAGGGGGCTGACCTCGTGGGAGGTGCTGACCTGGGTGAACCCGGCCTCGCGGGCCGCTTCGGCGACGGCCCGCTCGTGGGCGGGGTGGCGGTAGCCGTGCATCAGGACGACGGCGGCGCTGCGCAGCCCGTCGGCGTGGGCGGCGCGCAACTGCCCGCGTACAGCGTCGAGTTCCAGGGCTCGTACGGTGTGCCCCTCGGCGTCGATACGTTCGGGGACCTCGATCGCGCGCTCGTGGACGGCCTCCGGAAGGACGATGTGGCGGTCGAAGAGACGGGGGCGGTTCTGGTACGCGATCCGCAGCGCGTCCCGGAATCCCTCGGTGATGAGCAGGACGGTCGGCTCGCCGCGCCGCTCCAGCAGGGCGTTGGTGGCGACGGTGGTGCCCATCCGGACGGCGGCGACCCGGTCGGCGGGCACGGGCTCACCGTCGCGGAGGCCGAGGAGCAGGCGGATTCCGGCCACGGCCGCGTCGTCGTAGCGGCCGGGGTCGTGCGAGAGGAGCTTGCGGGTGACCAGCCGGCCGTCGGGGCGGCGGCCCACGACGTCGGTGAAGGTGCCGCCCCGGTCGATCCAGAACTCCCAGCGTCCGGTCATGGCGCCATTCTGTTCCGACGGGCGCGAACCCGCAGGGAGAGGGGCCCGCCCCTTCAGTCCTGGAAGAGTGCCGCCAGCCGGGGCAGGTGGAGGCGCGTGGCGTCGGCGTCCTCCGCGTCCCAGTGCTCGCCGCCCGGCTCCCCGGCCCGTATTCGGCCCCGGTCGGCCGCCTCCACGGCCGCGTGGAATCCGTCGGCCGCTCCCCCGGCGCGCACGTACGCCTCCCTGACCGGCCCGGCCAGCGACTCGTAGCCGATCCAGCCGCTCTCCCCACGGCTCATCCGGACCACGACGGGCAGCCCGGCCAGCGAGTCGGGGTCGGCCACGGCCCGGGTGAAGACCTCCCGCCCGAGCAGGACGAGCCCGTCGCGGAAGTCCGTGAACCCGTCGTCACCGCAGCCGCCCTCGATGACGTACGCCGCGTTCCACAGGGGCCACCGGTAGGCCGACGCGGTCACCTCGTACGCCGTCGCGGCGAAGTCGACGATCTCGGCGGGCTCCAGGGCCGCGAGCACATCGGTCAGCGCGCCCGGCAGCGGATCGTCGGGCAGGTCCCGGTCGTCCGCCCGGTCCCCGGCCGCCTCACGGGCGCTTCCGACGAGCCCCCACCACTCGTTGATGTCCATGTGAGAAGCGTAGGAGGGGGGTCTGACAACGCCCCCCTCCCACGGGAACGGCAACGGTCAGAGCGCCGGTGCGTCCGGTCCGATCCGGCTCCGGACCGCCGTCTGCACCTCGGCCTCCTCGGCCGGGTCGGCGGCGAGGCGGCGCAGGCGTTCGGCGACGCGGATGTCCCCGGTCTCGGCGTGCAGGGCGGCCACCTCGCGGGTGGTCTCCTCGCAGTCCCACAGGCACTCCACCGCGAAGCCGGTCGCGAAGGACGGGTCGGTGGCGGCGAGGGCCCGGGCGGCCCGGCCCCGCAGGTGCGAGGAGGACGTCTCGCGGTAGACGTGGCGCAGTACGGGGGCGGCGCAGGCGATGCCGAGGCGGCCGGTGCCGTCCACAAGGGTCCAGAGCCGGGGGGCGTCGGGTCCGTCGCCGCGTACGGCCTCCCGCAGCGCGCCGAGGACTTGGGGAGCGTCCTGGGCGGTGCCGCGGCAGGCGAGGATCCCGGCGGCGGAGGCGCCGAGGGCGTCGGGGCGCCTGGCCCAGCGCCGGGCGCGTTCCACGGCCTCGTCACCGCACATCCGCTCGAAGGCGGCGACGGCCGCGTCGGCGACCGTACGGGAGGGGCTGAGGGCGGCGGCCTCGATGAGGTCGAGGACGGCTGGGTCGGCCGCCTCGGCGAGGTGGTGCAGGGCGGCGCAGCGGGCGCCGTCGGAACCGTTGCGGGCGGCCTCGACGATCTGGGGACGGTCGTCGGGTCCGGCGACGGCGGAGAGGCAGCGGGCCGCGGGGACGTGCAGTTCGCTGCCGCGTTCCAGGGCTTGCTGGGCCCAGTCGAAGACGGCCTGGACGCTCCAGCCGGGGCGGGGGCCGCCGGGGCGCATCTGGCGCTGCCAGCGGTCGAACGAGCCCTGTTCGGTGGCGGCCCGCACGCGGGCGCCGACCGCTTCGCGCGGGTCGTCGGCCCAGAGCCGCCAGGGGCGCGGCTCGAAGGAGTCGCGTACGGCGGCGGCGAGCTCGGCGGTGCCTTCCTCGGTGGCCGGAAAACGCCCCAGGACGGGCAGGGCGAGGGAGCGCAGGCCCGCGTCGTCGTCGCGCAGGGCGAGCTCGTCGAGGGCCCAGGCCCAGTTGGCGCCGGTGGCCGCGTAGCGGCGGAGCAGCGCGAGGGCGTCGTCGCGTCCGTAGGAGGCGAGGTGGCCGAGGACGGAGAGCGCGAGGCCGGTACGGGAGTCGTCGGTGTCCGTGTGGTCGTCGGGGTCGCCGAGGTGGCGCTCGATCTCTTCGATGCCGCCGTCGAGATCCAGATACAGGCGTGCGTAGTAGAGGGAGCGGTTCTCCACCTGCCAGTCGTGACGGGGGTCGCTCACGACGCAGTGGTTGAGGGCCGCGAGGGCCTCGGGGCGCGGTGCGGCGAGTGCGTGGAGCGTGCCGTCGCCGCGGCCCCTCTGCAGCAGGCCGAGCAGGGTGCCGCTCGGCGCTATGAACGGATCGAACATGGGAGAGAGCCTCACATCAAGCTGTCGACGCAACCGGGACTGTGCTGTGCCCCGTGCCCCGTGGGCACGAGGGGGTGTCCGGGGGACACCCCTACGCCGCGCAGCGACATGATCGGCCGACCGCCGTCTTGTGCTTGGTGTAGACCATCTTCCTCTGCCTCTCGTCGGTGGCCCGAAACGGACCCGCGACGTCATGATGACCCAGCCATTTCGCCACCGCGACCACATTTACGACGGACCGGTCAGCGGACCCCTCGGCGGGCGGGCCCGCAGGCGCGCCCGCCCCTGCCTCAACGGGCACCGAAGCGTTCCAGCAGGTCGGCCTTGCCGAACATCTGGGCCGTGTCCCGCGCGGACGGTGTTCCGGCGGCGGGGTCGGCGCCCGCGGTGAGCAGGGCGTCGATGACGGCGTCCTCGCCCTTGAAGACGGCTCCGGCCAGCGGGGTCTGGCCGCGGTCGTTGGCGCGGTTCGGGTCGGCGCCGCGGGCGACGAGGGCGGTGACCGCTCCGGCGTGCCCGTGGTAGGCGGCGAGCATGAGCAGCGAGTCGCCCCGGTCGTTGGTGAGGTCGGCGGGGACGCCGGCGTCGACGTACGCGGCGAGCGCCTCGGTCTCGCCGGTGCGGGCCAGGCCGAAGACCTTGGTCGCCAGCTCGACCACCTCGGGATCGGGAGTTTCGCTCATCGCGCGGGCCGCCTTCCTTGACCGTGCGGCGGCTCTCGCCGCCGCTGTTGACCGGGGGGTGTACGGCACGGGGCCGTACGAGTGAATCGACAGGGTACTGCTCCGGGTCGGACATGACCGGGCCCGGTTACGGCAAAAGATCACCGCGGATGGTTCCTGCCCGGCACGGACTCCGTAATACCGCGCGCGGGCCTCAGGTTCCCGTCGGCCAGTCAAGTGAAAATGATACTTATTCACTCGATTGCACCTTTTATCGTATAGATACTTCGCGTGATCCTGGAAGGACTCATGGTGACTGTCCCCTCAACCAGGAGATCCGCTCATGATCCTTTCCATCTCGGGCGTGGTACTGCTCGCCATCGTCGTCTTCCTGTTCTTCAAGAAGGACGGGCTCAAGGCGTCCCACGCCATCGTCTGCGCGCTGTTCGGCTTCTACCTGGCCGGCACCGCGATCGCGCCGAGCATCACGGCAGGCGGGGCGAGCCTCGCCGGTCTGCTGGGCGGGATCAAGTTCTGACGCTCCGCAACCGCTCCCACCCCTTCAGGAGACAGCTGTGGCCCGGCGACCACTCCCCCGCATTCTGAGCAGCGGCAGCGCTTCGATCACTCGCAGCAGAGAGATCGCGCGCACGGCCGCCGACAGTGCCACCGATGTGCTCCATCCGCTGATCACGATCCTGCGTGGTCTGCGGCTGCTGGCCGTGTCCGGCCGGCAGAAGTGGGTCGCGACCCCCAAGGAACGGCGTGGTCCCAAGCTGTTCCTGGCCGCGGCCTGCGTGCTCGCCGTGGCGCTCGTGCCGTACGGGCCGATCCTGGCCCTGATCACGGTGATGGGCGCCGCCGCGTGGAAGGGGCGGGAGCGGACCCCCGTGAAGACCGGCCCGGACGAGGCGGAGTCCATCCGTCTGCGCGCCCTGTACGAGGCGCTCGTGCCGTACTTCTCGGTGCCCGACGACCCCGATCCGCTCTTCGCCCACGGCGGCGACTGGGAGAAGGCCTTCGACGGGTACGCCTTCGACGGCGACGGACGCCTCACCCGCCTCCAGGTCTCCTACCCGGCGTACTTCACGGACGGCGAGGCCGCCGCGCGGTCCCGGATCGAACAGCTGCTGCACACGAAGTCGGGGCGCGGCCGCGAGTACCACTTCGCCTGGGACGAGGAGGCCAACCGCCTCGTCATGACCGTCCCGGCCCCCCTGTCGACCTCGATCGCCGCCCAGCGCTTCGTCACCGCACCCGGTGAGACGGTCCTCGGGTTCACCGACCCCGACGCGGTCCGGCGCACCGTCCCCGTCCGCGACGGCGACACCACCGTGGACGCCTCCCCCGTCGTCTGGCGCACCGGCAACCGCTCCACCGAGCCCCACCTGCTGGCCGTCGGACAGCCCGGCAGCGGCACCACCACCCTGGTCCGCTCCATCGCCCTCCAAGCCCTCCAGCAGGGCGACGTCCTCGTCATCGACGGCAGCGGGACCGGGGAGCACGGCGCCCTCACCGGGCTCACCGGGGTCCTCGCCGTCGAGTCCGGCCTGGGCGGGGCGCTCGCCACCCTGGAGTGGGCCGCGCACGAGACGGAGCGGCGCCTGATCTTCACCAACCGGGCCCGGCAGGGCGGGCACCCGGTCCCCGAGGACGTCAAGCGCCCGCTCTGGATCCTGCTGGACCGCCCCGGCGTCCTCGGCCACCTCGCGGCGGCGGACGGCAGAACCGACCCGCTGGAGCTGCTCCAGGTGCCGCTGCGGCACGGGCGGCCGGCCGGGGTGACCGTGGTCCTGGCCGACCAGTTCGACGCCCTGGACGGCCTCACGGAGACCGTACGGACCCACACCCGGGCCCGCGTCGTCCTCGGCCCCGCCTCCCGCGAGCAGATCACCGCCGTGCTCGGCGCCGAGCCGAACACCACCCCGCCGCCGGAGGTCCCGGCCGGCCGGGGGTACGCGCGGCTGGGCACCGGGCCGGTCCTGCGCCTCCAGGTACCGGCGACCCCGGACCCGTACGACGAGGCCGCGAGCGAGGCCCACCGGCAGGCGGTGCTGGACGTGCTGCCGGAGCGGCCGGGCGCCGCCGCGCGGCCGAGCGCCGAGCCCGACGCACCGGCCGACGACGCTTCCGGCTCGCGTGACGACGAGGACACCGCTCAGGTTCCGGTGGCCGTGGAGGCCGCGCCGACCGGGCAGCTCGCCAAGGCGCAGGCGGCGATCGCGGAGGGGTGAGCCCTGGTCAGCCGGAAGGACACACAGCGGGCGGGGAGACGGGCCGGAAGGGCTCGCTCCCCGCCCGCAGGCGTCCGTGCTCCCGTAGCGCGGCAGCGCCGCTCGGCCGGGCCGCTCCCCACTCGCAGGCGTCTCCCCTATCCCTCAGACCCGTCAGGCCCCTCAGACCAATCGGGCCCCTCCAGGCCCTCAGGCCACAAAGCTCCGTGGCGCGTCCGCCCCCGCACCCGCGCCCGAGCGCACCAGCTCCACCGCCGCCGCGAGCCGCACCGCCGCCTCCTCCGCGACCGGGCCGCCCACCGTGAACGGCAGCCGCACATAGCCCTCGAACGCCCCGTCCACCCCGAAGCGCGGCCCCGAGGGCACCCGTACGCCGACGCGCTCGCCCGCCACCGCCAGCCGGGAGCCGGAGAGGCCGCCCGTGCGCACCCAGAGGGTCAGCCCGCCGCGCGGCACCGCGAACTCCCAGTCCGGCAGCTCCCGGCGCACCGCGGCGACCAGCTCGTCGCGGTTCTGGCGCGCCTGGTCGCGCCGGATCTCGACCGCCTGCTCCCAGCCACCCGTACCCATCAGCCAGTTGATGGCAAGCTGTTCCAGGACCGGGGTGCCCATGTCGGCGTAGGCGCGGGCGGAGACCAGGGAGCGGATGACGTCCGGGGCCGCCCGGACCCAGCCGATCCGCATCCCGGCCCAGAACGCCTTGCTGGCCGAGCCGACGGTCAGCACCGTGCTGCCGGCCGGGTCGAAGGCGCAGACCCGGCGGGGCATGGCGGTGTCGGCGTCCAGGCGGAGTTCGGTCATCGTCTCGTCGACGACCAGGACGGTACCGGCGGAGCGGGCGGCGTCGACCAGGTCGCGGCGCTGCTGCTCGTCGGCGAGTGCGCCGGTCGGGTTGTGGAAGTCGGCCACCACATAGGCGAGCCGGGGCGCGGAGTCCCGCAGCACCTGGCGCCACCGGTTCATGTCCCAGCCGCCGATGCCCTCCTCCATGGCGACCGGGACGAGGCGGGCGCCCGTCTCGCGCATCAGCTGGAGGATGTTGGCGTACGAGGGGGACTCGACCGCGATCCGTTCGCCGCGGCCCGCGAAGAGGTGACAGATGGCGTCGATCGCGCCCATCGCCCCGGTGGTGACCATGATCTGTTCGGGCATGGTCGGGATGCCCAGCGCGGTGTAGCGGTCGGCGATCATCTGGCGGAGCGCGGGCAGCCCGGCCGGGTAGTCGCCGTGCGTGTGGGCGTACGGAGGCAGTTCCTCCACCGCCCCCTGGAACGCCCGGGTGAGCCAGGGCTCGGGGGCGGGCAGCGAGGCGCAGCCCAGGTCGATCATGGAGCCGAGCGACTCCGGGGGCAGTGGTTCCAGGCCCCGGGCGGGCAGCGGGTTCCCGGCCGGGACGGCGGTCCAGCTGCCCGCCCCGCGCCGCGACTCCAGGAACCCTTCCGCGCGCAGCGCCTCGTAGGCGGCGGCGACGGTGGTGCGGCTGACGGAGAGGGCGAGGGCCAGTTCGCGTTCGGCGGGCAGCCGGGCGGCGACCGGGACCCGGCCCTCCAGCACGAGGAGCCGTACGCCGTCGGCGAGCGCACGGTAGGCGGGCGGCTTCCGTCCGGCCGGGCCGGTGGGCCGGGGCTGCTGGGCCTGGAGCTGCCGGGCGAGCTGGGCCGCCCCCACGGTCGAAGTCCACTGCGCCATCGAAATCAGTCCACCTTCCTCGAATTGGCCATGTCTGGTGGCCGATCCCCTGCCACAGAGTGACATGCAGCAGTCCACTACCACCACACCAGGGGGCAATTCGTGTCCAGCACCACCGCCCGTGGCACCACCCACCTCACCCGGCGGCTGGTCCAGCTGTACGTCGGTCTGACGCTGTACGGGGCGAGTTCGGCGCTCCTCGTCCGCGCCGAACTCGGCCTGGAGCCGTGGGGCGTCCTGCACCAGGGCCTCGCGGAGCTGACCGGCATCTCGATCGGCGTCGTCTCGATCATCGTCGGCGCGATCGTGCTGCTGCTCTGGATCCCGATGCGGCAGCGCCCCGGGCTCGGCACCGTCTCCAACGTCTTCGTGGTCGGCCTGGCCATGGACGGCACGCTCGCCCTCGTCGGCGACCTCGACGGCTTCGGGCTCCGGATCCCGGTGATGGTGCTGGGCATCGTGCTCAACGGGGTGGCGACCGGGCTCTACATCGCGGCCCGCTTCGGCCCGGGTCCGCGCGACGGGCTGATGACCGGGCTGAACCGGGTCACGGGCCGCTCCATCCGGCTGGTCCGTACGGCGATCGAGGTGGCCGTCGTCGTCACCGGCTTCCTGCTGGGCGGCTCACTCGGGGTGGGTACGGTCCTGTACGCCCTGGCGATCGGCCCGCTGGCCCAGCTCTTCCTGCGGGTCTTCGGACTGCCCGCACCCGCCACGGCACCCATCAGCGGCCCGTCGGGCTCCGCGCCCACCGCGACGCCCGGCGTGACAGCCGCCGAACAGGCCACCCCCGTGACTCCCGCCGGACCCGACCCCGTTGCCACCCCTCCATCCGGGCAGGCCATACTGCCGCAGTGAAACCGAGCCGCCACCCCTATCTGGATCACGCGACACCCCTTGCCTTCGCCCATCGCGGCGGTGCGGCGGACGGGGTGGAGAACACCGCGGCCGCCTTCCGCCGGGCGGCCGCGGCGGGCTACCACTACTTCGAGACCGACGTCCACACGACGGCGGACGGCCGTCTCGTCGCCTTCCACGACCCGACGCTGGACCGGGTCACCGATGCCACGGGCAGGATCTCCGCACTGCCCTGGAGCGAGGTGCGCCGGGCCAGGGTCGGGGGCACCGAGCCGCTCCCCCTCTTCGAGGAACTGCTGGAGGAGTTCCCCGACGCCCGCTGGAACGTGGACGTCAAGGCGGAACCGGCGCTGGAACCCCTCCTGGAGCTGATCGGCAGGACCGACGCCTGGGACCGGGTCTGCGTCGGCTCGTTCTCCGAGGCCCGGGTGGCCCGCGCGCACCGCCTGGCGGGCCCGCGCCTGGCCACCTCGTACGGCGTGCGCGGGGTCCTGGGGCTGCGGCTGCGCTCGTACGGGATCCCGGCGGCGCTTCGCACGGGCGCGGTCTGCGCGCAGGTCCCCGAGCGGCAGAGCGGCATCCCGGTGGTCGACGCCCGTTTCGTCCGTACGGCGCACGCGCTCGGGCTCCAGGTGCACGTCTGGACGGTCAACGAGCCCGAACGGATGGCGGCACTCCTGGACCTCGGAGTGGATGGCATCATGACCGATCACATCGAGACGCTGCGTACGGTGCTGAGCGAGCGAGGGGCCTGGGCCTGACGCCGGGCCCGTCCACGTCCGCACGCGAGAACCGAGGGGGCGCGGGTTGAGCACCGGAACCGCAGGAACGACAGATCCGGCCGGAAATCCGCCGGGCGACGGGTCGGCGGCGGCCCGCAAACGGGAGCAGCACGGCTGGTACTTCTATGACTTCGCCTGCTCCGTCTACTCCACCAGTGTGCTGACCGTCTTCCTCGGTCCGTATCTGACGTCGATCGCCAAGGCGGCGGCCGACCCCGACGGCTTCGTCCACCCGCTGGGCATACCGGTGCGCGCGGGCTCGCTGTTCGCGTACTCCGTCTCGGCCTCCATCGTGGTGGCCGTCATCCTGATGCCGATCGTGGGCGCGGCGGCGGACCGCACGGGCCGTAAGAAGCCGCTGCTGGCGGCGGCCGCCTATACAGGTGCCGCGGCGACAGCGGGGATGTTCTTCCTGGACGGCCACCGCTATCTGCTGGGCGCGTTCCTGCTGATCGTGGCGAACGCGTCGATCTCCGTGTCGATGGTCCTGTACAACGCGTATCTGCCGCAGATCGCCGAGCCGGAGGAGCGCGACGCGGTCTCCTCGCGCGGCTGGGCCTTCGGCTACACCTCCGGCGCCCTGGTCCTCGTCCTCAACCTGATCCTGTACACCGGCCACGAGTCCTTCGGTCTCGCGGAGTCCGACGCGGTACGGATCTGCCTGGCGTCGGCGGGTGTGTGGTGGGGCGCGTTCACCCTCGTACCGCTGCGCAGGCTGCGTGACCGCCGGGTGGCGCCGGACGGCGAGGGGGCGGTGGGCTCCGGCTGGAAACAGCTGAGGGCGACCCTGAAGGACATGCGGCGCCACCCGCTGACGCTCTCGTTCCTGCTCGCCTACCTCGTCTACAACGACGGCATCCAGACGGTGATCTCCCAGGCCTCGCTGTACGGCTCCGAGGAGCTGGGCCTCGACCAGACGACCCTGATCGTCGCCGTGCTGCTGGTGCAGATCCTGGCGGTGGCGGGGGCGCTCGGCATGGGCCGGCTCGCCCGGGTGTACGGCGCCAAGCACACGATCCTGGGCTCGCTGGTCGTATGGACCGCGATCCTGATCGCCGCCTATCTGCTGCCCGCCGACGCGCCCGTCTTCTTCTTCGTTCTCGCGGCGGCCATCGGACTCGTGCTGGGCGGCAGCCAGGCGCTGTCCCGCTCGCTCTTCTCCCATCTGGTGCCGCGCGGCAAGGAGGCCGAATACTTCTCGGCGTACGAGATGAGCGACCGCGGTCTGAGCTGGCTGGGGCCCCTGGTGTTCGGTCTGGCGTACCAGCTGACCGGCAGCTACCGGGAGGCGATCATCTCGCTGATCGTGTTCTTCGCCCTCGGCGCGGTGCTGCTCGCGCGGGTGCCCGTACGGCGTGCGATCACGGCCGCGGGCAACCCCGTGCCGGAACGGATTTAGACGTTGAAGTCAAAGGCCGGTAGTGTACGCCTTTGGCCTGCCCGGAGGACCGTTACTGCGAGTGTAAACAGCTCAACCGTTGGGTGACAACGCCCACCAGAGGTGACAAACCGGGCAAGGTTGGGTACTCAACCCAGATAAAGCAGCGGCACGAACGGGCGACGCATGACCGGCGACGGGAATCTTTGCCAGCGACCGGACGTTGACCGGATGACGACGACAGCGACATTTTGTCCTGTGGGCGACAAGCCCGGGAGGCACGATTCATGAGTGAGCGAGCTCTTCGCGGCACGCGACTTGTGGTTACCAGCTACGAGACGGACCGCGGCATCGATCTGGCCCCGCGCCAGGCGGTGGAGTACGCATGCCAGAACGGACATCGATTTGAGATGCCGTTCTCGGTGGAGGCGGAAATTCCGCCGGAGTGGGAGTGCAAGGCGTGCGGCGCCCAGGCACTCCTGGTGGACGGGGATGGCCCCGAGGAGAAGAAGGGCAAGCCTGCGCGTACGCACTGGGACATGCTCATGGAGCGGCGCACCCGCGAGGAGCTGGAGGAGGTGCTGGCCGAGAGGCTGGCGGTTCTGCGCTCCGGAGCCATGAACATCGCCGTGCACCCGCGGGACAGCAGGAAGTCTGCCTGACCGCGTAGCGCCACCGCACTGCGTGACACCGCACTCTGCGTAACACCGCACTGAGCGCGACAACAGCACAGCACAAGAGCCGCGGGCCGTGACACAGAACGTGTGTCACGGCCCGCGGCTCTATCCCTGTCCGGAGCCGGCCTGCCCGGGCCTCAGGGAGTGAGCGGCGGGCGCGGCTCGTCGTCCGGGCCGGAGGGGGGCTGGTCGGCGTCGTCGCGGATGACCTCGCCCTGGACGACCTTTCCGTCCGGCCGGTGCATCCGGGCCTGCTGGAAGGCGTCCGAGAGGCTGCCGGGGGACGCGGCCCGCATCCGGCGCTCCAGGGACTGCTCGGCGCGGCGGCTGATCAGCGTACGGACGGGCGGGACCAGCAGGAGCAGACCGGCCGCGTCCGAGATCAGGCCGGGGATCAGGAGCAGCAGGCCGCCGAGCATCAGCAGCCCGTTGCCCTTGGAGGCCTTTCCGCCGGTGACCTGCGGGGCCTCCGTGGCGCCGGGCTGACCGGGCATCTGCTGAAGGGTCTCGGTGAGGTTCTTGAAGGCGCGGCGCCCGGCGCGCTTGATCACCACGGTGCCGAGCACCGCTCCGGCGAGCAGGAGCAGCAGGACGGTGAGCCCGTTCGCGGCCGAGGCGACCACGGTCAGGAGCCAGATCTCCAGGACCAGCCAGGCGGCCAGGGCCAGCGGCAGGAATCTACGGGCGCGCGAGCGCCGGGGACGGATCGGGGGCGGAGTGCCGGTCGTCATGCAACCAGTGTGCCCGTACGGAGGTGGAAGCGGCGTAAGGGGGTGATCATGGACCACCCCGTACGCCCCGGAGGGTCAGGCTTTCCTGCGGCCCAGGACCTTGTTGGCGCGGGAGGTGATGCCCCAGCCGGTGACCCGCCAGAGCGCCTCGACGAGGATGTCCCGGCTCATCTTGGAGTCGCCGACCTCGCGGTCCACGAAGGTGATGGGGACCTCGACCACGTGGTAGCCGGCCTCGACGGAGCGGCGGGCCAGGTCGACCTGGAAGCAGTACCCCTGGGAGGCGACCTCGTCGAGTCCGAGGCCCTGGAGGGTCTCGGTCCGGAAGGCTCGGTAGCCGCCGGTGACGTCGCGGACGGAGAGGCCGAGGGCGAGGCGGGAGTAGAGGCTGCCGCCCCGGGAGATGACCTCGCGGCTCTTGGGCCAGTTGACGACCCGGCCGCCGGGCACCCAGCGGGAGCCGAGGACGAGGTCGGCGCCCTTGAGCGCGGTGAGCAGCCGGGGCAGCTCCTCGGGCTGGTGGGAGCCGTCGGCGTCCATCTCGACGAGGACGCCGTAGCCGTGCTCGGCGCCCCAGGCGAAGCCCGCGAGGTAGGCGGCGCCGAGCCCTTCCTTGCCCTTGCGGTGCAGGACGTGGACCTGTCCGTCGGCGGCCGCGATCTCGTCGGCCGCCTTTCCGGTGCCGTCGGGGCTGTTGTCGTCGGCCACCAGGATGTCGGCATCCGGCACGGCCGTGCGCACCCGGTCGACGATCGGCCTGATGTTCTCGACCTCGTTGTAGGTCGGAATGATCACCAGGACCTTGCCGAGCGGGCCGAACTGCCTCTGACCGCCGTCGTTCACTACTGCCCCTTAAAGTCCGTACACAGGGGGACACCATATCCAGCGCGGGGCCGCCGGAGTCCTCCCCGGTCGCGCGGGCGTGTGGCACAGGCCGGGCAGATGGCCGGAACTGCGGACAGAACCACGGACGGAACTGCGGATCGGGGCCCGGCGCCCTTCGGGCCGACCTGGGACCCGCTGGCTGCGGGTCGACCGAGAGCCGTTGTCTACTGAACGTCCGGGCCCCACCCGGGTCGCACCCTCCGTCCGGCTGAAACCTTCCCTCGCCCCCGAGGCGCGGGCGCTGAACCTGGCTGTCAGTGGCGGTGAGCCGGTGCGGCGCACCACCCCATGACCCAGCGGCGTTCGACGACTGCGTGGAGGTTTAACCGGTCGGACGTCCTGTGGTGGACCCGGCCGAACCTACCGGCCCGTGGGCGCGTTCTGTCAACACCCGTGCGACCTGCGGCTTTTGTGCAAAATGCCTGGTCAGTGCCGAAGATCCGCAGGTCGTGAACGCGTGGCCGTGCCATCGATCGGCGGTACGGAATCTCCCGACGTCACTCGTTCGGTCGTACGTAGACCGTATGTCCGGAGACCACCGTCCGCAGGCAGACGGGCAGTTCGGCGCCGGGGGTGAGATCCGGCAGCCCGGGCGTGCCGGAGCGGGGATCGGTGGACCACCGGGCGACCCGGTCGTCGGGGGCCTGGACCAGGAGTTCGGCGGTCCGCCAGACGGCGTAGTCGGCCGGTGCGCCCGGCACCAGGAGCCCCGCGTCGTCGCGGCCGATGGCCCGCCAGCCGCCCCGGGTGTGGGCGGTGAACCCGGCCCGGACGGAGATGCGGTGCTCGGGGGTGCGGTGGTGGGCGGCGGCCCGCACGGCCCCCCAGGGGCCGAGGGGGGTGACCGGGCTGTCGGAGCCGAAGGCGAGCGGCACTCCGGCCCGCAGGAGGGCGGCGTACGGGTTCAGGGTCGCGGCCCGCTCCGCGCCCAGGCGCTGGGCGTACATGCCGTCGGGACCGCCCCAGGCGGCGTCGAAGGCGGGCTGGACGGAGGCGGTGAGGCCCAGCTCGGCGAAGGCGGCGATCGTCTCCGGGGTGAGCATCTCGGCGTGCTCCACCCGGTGGCGGGCGGCGCGGACCCGGGCCAGGCCGAGCGTCTCGGCGGCGGCCCGTACGCCCTCCACGACGGCGGTGACGGCGGCGTCGCCGATGGCGTGGAAGCCCGCCTGGAGGCCGGCCTCGGTGCAGGCGGTGACGTGGGCGGCGATCCGGGCGGCGTCCAGGTGGGCGGTGCCGGTCTGCGGGTCGTCGGCGTACGGCTGGTGGAGGCAGGCGGTGTGCGAGCCGAGGGAGCCGTCGACGAAGAGGTCGCCGGCCGCGCCGATGGCGCCGAGCTCCCGGATGCGGCGGGCGCCCTTCTCATCCGCGATCTCCTCGGCCCAGAGGCCGAAGACCCGGGGTCCCGGCCGCTCGGCGGCGAGGGCCAGGAGCGAGGTGAAGTCGTCCTCGTCGGAGATCTCGGGTCCGCCGCACTCGTGGAGGGTGCCGATGCCGAGGGATGCGGCGTGGTCGAGTGCGGCGCGCTGGGCGGCGGTCCGCTGGGCGGGGGTGAGCGCGGCGTGCGCGGCGGCGCGTACGGCGTGGTGGGCGTCGCCGGTCAGCGGTGCGTCCGGGTGGTATCCGGCCATCGTGGTGACGCCGGGGACGAGGTCCAGCAGGGCGGTGGTGACGACGGCGGAGTGCACGTCGATGCGGGGCAGGTACAGGGCCCGGCCGCCGGCCGCCTCGTCGAGTTCGGCGCGCGAGGGGTGGCGCTGTTCGGGCCACCGCGCAGCGTCCCAGCCGTGGCCGAGCAGGACGTCGGCGGCTCCGTGCCGGTTCGCGAACGCACGAACCAGGCCGAGGGCTTCGGGGAGCGTACGGGCGCCCGAGAGGTCCAGCCCGGTGAGAGCCAGGCCGGTGGCGGTGGTGTGGACGTGGGCGTCGGTGAACGCCGGGGTGACCAGGGCGCCCTCCAGGTCGACCACCTCGTCGACGCCGCTCGCGAAGGCGTCGGCGGCCCCTTCGGAGCCCACCCAGGCGACATGCCCGCGCTCCACGACCATCGCGGTGGCGAACGGGTCGGCCGGGCTGTGGACGTCTCCCCCTCGCAGCAGCAGGGTGCGGTGGTCGGGGGCGCTCTGGGGGGCGGTGCTCTCGGTCATGGGACCAGTCTCGCGCCTGCCGGGGAGCGGGGTTCCCGCGCCCCCCTCAGACGCGCGGGGGCCGCGCCTCGTACGGGGTGGACAGGACGACGGTCGTACGGGTCGAGACGCCGGCCAGCGAGCGGATCCGGGTGAGCAGGTGCTCCAGCTCCAGCGGGGTCGCCACGCGCACCTTGAGGATGTAGTTCTCGTCCCCGGCGACGCTGTGACAGGCCTCCAGCTCGGGCACCCCGGCGAGCCGCTCCGCGATGTCGTCGGGCGCGCTGGGGTCGAACGGCTTCACCGAGATGAACGCGGTGAGGGGCAGCCCGACGGCCTCGGGGTCGACCACCGCGGCATAGCCGCGGATCACCCCGCGCTGCTCAAGCCGGCGGACGCGCTGATGAACGGCCGAGGTGGACAGGCCGGTGGCCTTGCCCAGGTCGGTGTAGCTCATCCGCCCGTCCTTGACGAGCAACTCCACAATCTGACGGTCCAGCTCCTCCATGCGGATCAACCTATGGCCCCGGGTGCCTGTCGGCACAGTCGCGCGGGGTCACGGAACGGCACCTGCGGGGGGCATGTGACGAAGACCACAGACCTACGGGTCGGTAGCAGGGTCCCTCGCGGTTATCGGCCGCACACGGAGGGAAGTGCTTGCTGTGGTCGAGGCCGTGGCGCTGTGCCGGCCCACCCGAGGGGGGAAGATCCCATGCAGAGCATCAAGCTCACCGGACGTACCGAACCGGAGCCTGTCGATCCCGACGAGGACGAAGGCGCCGATGTTTACGACATGTTCGAGATGTTCCGGGTGGTCTGCCCGGACTGCGCCCAGCCGATCGCGCTGCTGGCCGACGAGGACGTGCTGCCGGAGCACGCCCGGTGCCCCACCCCGTGGAACCCGTTCGTGCTCACCGTCTGCTCCGGTACCGGCCGCGTCGCGGCGGACGCCCGGCCCGCCGACGAGACGCTGGACCCCCAGGAGCAGGAGGCGGCGCTGCTGCTGACGCTCCCCCAGGGACTCGACTGGCGGATGCAGCCCTTCTCCCACGCGGGCGGCCCGGGCTCGCGCCCGCTGCGTATGGACCGGCTGCGGCGAGAGGCCGCCTGAGCCGCTGTCGGCGGCCCTGGAGGACGCCCCCTGGCGGGTGCTCCAGGGCACCCGCCGAACTGGCACTCGGTTGGCGGCGGCAGTGACCCGGGCCCGCCCCGGCGCGTTCACCCGGTATGACGACGCTGCACTCACCAGTCGGCTCGGGGCGCCGCCGGCTCGTTCCACCGGCTTCCGAAGAATCGGTTCCGCAGCCGCAGCCGCTGCCCCGGTCGACCGGGAACTCCCCGATGGCCTCGCCCGCCGATCCGCCCATCTACAGCGCTCTGCTGCGGCACTGGCAGAGCAGCGGCCGGACCGTGCCGGGCCACCGCGACCCGGAGTGGAACCAGGCCGCGGCCCTGCCCGCCTGGTCGGACCGGCCGCTGGGGGGTGTCCGGCCAGGCGGGATGGGCCGGACACCCCCCAGCGGGGTCAGCGGGTCTCCGGACCCGCGAGGTGGCGCGCGATGACCATGCGCTGGATCTGATTGGTGCCTTCCACGATCTGGAGCACCTTGGCCTCGCGCATGAACCTCTCGACGGGGAAGTCCAGCGTGTAGCCGTAGCCGCCGAGCACCTGGACGGCGTCGATGGTCACCCGCATGGCCGCGTCCGTGCAGAACAGCTTGGCCATGGCGGCCTGGCGGGAGAAGGGCTCCCCCGCGTCGCGCAGCCGTGCCGCCTCCAGGTAGAGCGCCCGGCCGGCCTCGATCTGGGTGGCCATGTCGGCGAGCATGAACCGCAGCCCCTGGAAGTCCGCGATGGGGCGGCCGAACTGGCGCCGGTCGGTGGCGTACCGCACGGCCTCGTCCAGGGCCGCCTGGGCGACCCCGATGGCGCAGGCGGCGATGCCGAGGCGCCCGGAGTCCAGCGCGGACAGGGCGATGGCGAAGCCCTGGCCCTCCTCGCCGATGCGCCGGTCGTCACCGACCCGTACGCCGTCGAAGTTGAGCTGGGCCGTGGGCGAGCCCTTCATCCCCATCTTCTTCTCGGGGAGCGCGGCGTTCAGGCCCTCGGCGTCACCGGGGACGAGGAAGGCCGTGATGCCCCGGGGGCCCTCCACGCCGGTGCGGGCGAGCACGGTGCAGAAGTCGGCGACGCCGCCGTGGGTGATCCACGCCTTGGTGCCGGTGATGACCCAGTCGTCGCCGTCGCGTACGGCCTTGGTGCGCAGGGAGGCGGCGTCGGAGCCGGAGGCCGGCTCGGAGAGGCAGTAGGCGCCCAGCAGGCCGCCGGAGAGCATCGCGGGAAGGTGCGCGGCCTGCTGCTCGGCGGTGCCGTATCCGGCGAGGGCGTGGCAGGCCAGGGAGTGGACGCTGACGCCGAGGCCGACGGTGAGGCGGGCCGCGGCGAGCTCCTCCAGGACCTGGAGGTAGACCTCGTAGGGCTGGTCGCCGCCGCCGTGGGCGGAGTCGTAGGGAAGCCCGAGGAGGCCGGATTCCGAGAGGAGGGTGAAGACCTCGCGCGGGAAGTGGCCGGCGTCCTCCTCCTCGGCCGCCCGGGGAGCGATCTCCTTGGACACGATGTCGCGGACGAGCGCGACGAGCTGCCGGGACTCCTCGGTGGGCAGACGGCGTTCCACCTGCTGCGGGGCACGGTCGGACATGACGGCGCTCTCCTCCCTGTCGGGCGTTGCGACGGTCGCGCGCTCGGGGTGTGAGAGGCGCCGCCGGGTGATCTCCCGGAGTCGGGCCGGGAAAAACAGACTGCCCAGCCGATCCTGCCCTCCCGGGTCTCGGGGGGCGCGGGACGGCGGCTGTGGCGGGTTGAGTATGCCCGATCGGATGCCTGACGTCACGGGGTGACGGGCTGGTCAGAGGGGTCGGGGGCGACGGCGATGATCAGCGGATTGGTCCGAACCATTGACCCAACTGGTCTAGTCCTTCTACGGTTCCAACCGAACGCCTTACCGCGTTCATGCCAAACCGGGCGCGTACGGCCCGGAGTTCGGCCTGCACCCCCACGCACCAGCCCTCCCCCACGAGGAGCCACGATGCTCACACCGCACCGTCCCCGCGCCCGGCTCCGGGCGCTCGCCGCGGCCGCCTGTACGGCGGCGCTCGGCGCCACCCTGCTCGGCGTCGCAGGTACGTCCCCGGCAGGCGCGGCCCCCACCGCACAGCCGGCCACGGCCCCGGCCGCCGCCCAGGCCGCCCCCACGGCGGCCGGCGACAAGGTGATCGGATACTTCACCAACTGGGGCACGTACGACCGCAATTACCACGTCAAGAACATCGTGACGTCGGGTTCGGCGGACAAGCTCACCCACATCAACTACGCCTTCGGCAACGTGACCGGCGGCAAGTGCCAGATCGGCGACTCCTACGCCGACTACGAGAAGGCGTACACCGCCGAGGAGTCGGTCGACGGGGTCGCCGACACCTGGGACCAGGAACTGCGCGGCAACTTCAACCAGTTGCGCAAGCTGAAGGAGCTCCACCCGGACATCAAGGTCCTCTGGTCCTTCGGCGGCTGGAGCTGGTCGGGCGGGTTCGGTGAGGCCGCGCAGAACCCCGCCGCCTTCGCGAAGTCCTGCTACGACCTGGTGGAGGACCCGCGGTGGGCCGATGTCTTCGACGGCATCGACATCGACTGGGAGTACCCCAACGCCTGCGGTCTGACCTGTGACACCAGCGGCCGGGACGCCTACGGCGAGCTGCTCGGCGAGCTGCGCAAGGCCTTCGGGAACGACAACCTGATCACCTCGGCGATCACCGCGGACGGCTCCGACGGCGGCAAGATCGACGCGGTGGACTACGCGGGGGCGGCGCAGCACCTCGACTGGTACCTGCCGATGACGTACGACTTCTTCGGCGCGTTCGCGGCGCAGGGCCCCACAGCCCCGCACTCCCCGCTGACCTCTTACCCGGGCATCCCGACGGAGGGCTTCAACTCCGACGCCGCGATCTCCAAGCTGAAGTCGCTGGGCATCCCGTCGGAGAAGCTGCTGCTCGGCATCGGCTTCTACGGCCGCGGCTGGACCGGCGTCACCCAGACCGAGCCCGGCGGCAGCGCGACCGGCGCGGCGGCGGGCACGTACGAGCCGGGCATCGAGGACTACAAGGTCCTCAAGGGCAGCTGCCCCGTCTCGGGCACGGTGGCCGGTACGGCGTACGCCCACTGCGGCAACGACTGGTGGAGCTACGACACCCCGGAGACCATCGGCACCAAGATGGAGTACAAGAACGAGCAGGGCCTGGGAGGCACGTTCTTCTGGGAGCTGAGCGGTGACACCACGAACGGCGAACTGATCAAGGCGATCGACTAGCCGCTCGCGGAGTACGGGAGGGGCGGGGTGCCGGACGGGCGCCCCGCCCCTTCGGCGTCTCCCCCGAACTGCCGCGCATGAAGGTCGCGTTGCCAGCGCCGGGAAGTGATTGACCCGCTTCCGGCGGCCTCCGTACGTTACGGCCGGACCGGCCCCGTACCGCTGCCTCTTGCCGCACAGGGAACCTCATCGTGTCCTCCACCAGCACCCCGCTCGCCGTCCTGGACCTCGTGCCGGTCTCCACCGGATCGACGGCCGGGCAGGCGTTACGCAACAGCCTCGACCTGGTCCGCCGGGCCAGCAACTCGGCTACAGCCGCTACTGGTTCGCCGAGCACCACCTCAACCCCGGGGTCGCGGGCACGTGCCCGGCCGTGGTGCTGGCGCTCGCCGCGGCGGTGACGTCGGCGATCCGGCTCGGCTCGGGGGCGCTGCAACTCGGCCACCGTACGGCGCTGTCGGTGGTGGAGGAGTTCGGGCTGCTGGACGCCGTGCACCCGGGCCGGTTCGACCTGGGGCTCGGGCGCTCGGGCGCTCGGGCGGATCGGCGGAGAGGGGCACGCCTGCGACGGAGGGGGTGGCGGAGGCCGTCAAAAGGCGGGCGCCCAACGGGCTGCTCATACCCGGCCGTTACTCCAACGAGCACCTGTACCGTTCGCCGCGCCTCGCCCTGCACCGGAGGCTGCTCCAGCTGCCGGGGGCCGAGTCGCAGGCGTAAGACCAACAAGTGGCCGACATCCTGGCCCTGTTGGCGGGCACCTACGCCCCCGACGCGGGGTTCGAGACGCATTCGGCACCGCACCCCAAGTCGCCCAGCAGCTGCGGACCTTGCGGGAGGCCACGGAGGCGGATGAGCTGATCGTCACGACGATCACGCACGGCCACGCCGACCGCGTGCGCAGCTATGAGCTGTTGGCGGCGGAGTGGGGCCTGACGGCCCGGTGAGGCCGCGGCCGGGAGTTTCGGCGGATCGCCTGTCCTGACAGGCGGGGACCAGAGTGGCCGGCAGGAGCGCGGCGGCCACGGCGAAGCCCCAAGCCGAGGCGGTCGCTCAGCCAGACCCCGGCGGGCAGCCCGAGCACCGACGGGATGCCCAGGCTCACTCCGTACAGGGCCTCTCGGACCGCCGGCCGGGCGGCGCGAGTTCGGCGGCCAGTTTCGTGCCCGCGACGACGACGATGCCCAGGCCCACACCGCGCGCCAGACAGACCCCCAGCGTCAGCGGGAACGAGGCCCACAGGCACAGTGCCGCCGCCGGGACGCCCAGCAGGAGCAGGCCCGCGCCCACGACCGCGCGGTGGCCGAACCGCCTGAGGAACCACGGAACCGCGGGCTCCGCCAGGACCGTGGCCAGCATCATGGCGCCCGTGGTCAGCCCGGCCCCCAGGCCGCCCCCCGCCGGCCGACGCGGCGTACAGGGGGAGCACCGACAGCAGGAGGTAGAAGCCGCCCATTCCGCCGACCGAAGCCGCCAGCAGCAGGAGCATCGGCCGGGTGAGCAGGCGGCTCGGGTCGGTGGCGGCCGGGGTCCGGCCCGGTCGGCCGTTCATGCCGTGGACCGCGGGGGCCTCGGCATGTCCGGTCCTCCGATGACGGGTCGGGGCGCGGTGCCGTATGCGCCGCACCGCCGTCGGAGCGTAGGACAGCCGCGTGGGCCCGGTGGACGCTTCGGAGGCCGGACCACACGGTGTTCGTACGGCGGCAACGTTCACCCGTGCGTACGGGAAAACTTCTGCCCGAACGTATGGGAACTTTTTCGGCCACGTGGCCGACTACTGCCCCATGGGAAGAGACCGTGACGGAGGACCCCGGGTCGGAGCGCACGCAGGCGCTGGCTACCTTGTCTCCATGCGTGCACGGGGCGGCTGGCCGACGCGAGCGGCCAGGGGCCTGCTCTGCGGCTCCGCCTGCCTGCTCCTCGGTGCCGTGAGCCATGTCGCGGCGGGCGGGCACCTGCCCGGCGCGGGAGTGCTCGCCCTTCTGTTCCTCGGGCTCACCGCGCAAGGGGCTCTGCTCTTCGGCGGCCGGCGACGCCGCTTCGACGTCGTGACGCTGGTGCTGGGCGGGACACAGTTCGCCCTGCACGGCGCCTTCCACTTCCTCTCGTCGGCGCCCGGCGGCACACCGCACTCCGCGATGGCGGCCGGACACGAGCACGCCATGGCCGGGCAGTCCGGTGGGCACGCCGACGGGCACACCATGGACGCCGGGATGACCCTGGCCCATGCGGCGGCCACCCTCGGAACGGCCCTCTGCGTGATCCACGGGGAGCGGGTGCTGCGGCGCCTCGCGGCCCTGGTCGTCCCCCGTATCGCCCTCAGGTCCGCCCCTTCGCTCCCCTGCCTGCCCTGGTCGCGCCCGGCGCCGCCGGTGGTCGTGCGGATCAGGTTCGGGGCGCTCCTCGCCCGGTCCTGCCACCGCCGTGGGCCGCCGGTGGCGGCTGTGGCCTGACGGCCTCCGCACCCAGCAGCCGCGAGCGCCGGAGTGATCCGGCGCCATGAAGCGTGCGTGCGGGAGCCATCGGGTCGCGGCGGCCACCGCTTCCCACCGCCCGGGCAGGACCCGGTCCCCCACCGGCAGGTCCACGGAGTCTCCCTGCGGCCTGCCCTCCGAGGAGCACCCATGTCTCACAGAACCGAAGAAATACCGCAGAACGACCACGACCCCACCGACGCCCCGGCGTCGGCCGAGCCGGACGCCGACAGACCGGACGGCAGCGCGAAACCCGCCCCCGACGCGCCGGACGGCCCCGCGAAACCGGACACCCTCACGCAACCCGCCACCGACCAGCCCCGGCCGGCCCGCTCCTGGGAAGCCGTAAGGCACCTCCTGGTCCGGCTCCACTTCTACGCCGGTGTGCTCGTCGCCCCCTTCCTGCTGGTGGCCGCGCTGACCGGGCTGGCGTACACCTTCACGCCCCAACTCGACCAGCTCGTGTACGGCGACCAGCTGCGGGTCGAGAAGGCCGGGGACGCGCCCCGCCCGCTGGCCGAGCAGATAGCCGCCGCGCGGGCGGCGTACCCCGAGGGGACCGTGGCGTCGGTGGTCACCCCGCCGGGCCCCGAGGACACCACCCGGGTGGTGCTCGCGGTGCCGGAGCTGGGCGAGAAGCAGCGGACGGTGTTCGTCGACCCGTACACCGCCGAGGTACGGGGTGAGCTGACGACCTGGTTCGGGTCGACGCCGCTCACCACCTGGCTGGACGACCTCCACCGCAACCTCAACCTCGGCGAGACGGGCCGCCTGTACTCCGAGGTCGCCGCGAGCTGGCTTTGGGTCGCCGTCGCGGGCGGCCTCGTCCTGTGGATCGGGCGCGGCCGGGGACGGCGGGCGAAGTCGGCGCGGGGCGTGCTGCTTCCCGAGCGCGGGGCCCGGGGTGTGCGCCGGACGCGCAGCTGGCACGCGGCCACCGGGGTGTGGCTGGCGCTGGGGCTGCTCTTCCTCAGCGCCACCGGGCTCACCTGGTCGAACTACGCGGGTGAGCGGTTCGGCCTGCTCCTGGACGCGGCGAACGGCAACGCCCCGGCCCTCGACACCGCGCTGCCGGGCAAGGAGGCCCCGGCCGGGGACCACGCGGAACACGCCGAGCACGGCGGCTCCGGCGAAGCGACGGCCGACGCCGACCCGGCCGACTTCGACGCGGCCCTCGCGGCGGCACGGGACGCGGGTCTCGGCGGCACGGTGGTGGTCACGCCTGCGGCGGACGCGGCGAGCGCCTGGACCGTGGCGCAGAACGACAACGTCTGGCCGGTGCACTACGACCGGGTGGCCGTGGACACGGCCGGCGGCGAGATCACCTCACGCACCTACTGGGCCGACCACCCGGCCCTGTCCAAGCTGAGCAAGCTCGGCGTGCAGGGGCACATGGGCGTGCTGTTCGGGGTCGTCAACCAGATCGTGCTGGCGCTCCTCGCCCTGGGCCTGACGGCGGTGATCGTCTGGGGCTACCGCATGTGGTGGCAGCGCCGCCCCACCCGCGACGACCGCCAGGCGCTGGTGGGCAAGGCCCCGGAGTGCGGGGCGTGGCGGCGGCTCCCGCTGCCGGTCCTGGTCCTGGGCATCCCGGCGGTCATCGCCCTGGGCTGGGCGCTGCCCGTCCTGGGGGTGACCCTGGCCGGGTTCCTGGTGGTCGACGTGGTGGTGGGGGCGGTCCGGCGACAGCGGCGTACCGCCTGAGTCTCCGGCAGGAGGCGCTCGGCCGGGTCACCCGGCCGGGCGCCTCACCCGAGCGCTCACTTACGGCCGACGCCCGCGTACATCGCGACGTCCGGCACCTGCTCCTCCGGCCGCCACGCGGAGCAGGACACCACCCCGGGCTCCAGCAGCTCCAGCCCGTCGAAGTAGCGGGCGACGGCGGCCGGGGTCCGCTGGGTGAGCTTCGGGGTGCCGTGCTCGTTCCAGAACGCCACCGCCTCGTCGACGTCCGGCATGTCGGGGTGGGTGACCGTGTGGGACAGGACCAGGTGGCTGCCGGGGGCGAGGGCGTCCATGAGCCGGCGGACGACTCCGTACGACTCCTCGTCGTCCTCGATGAAGATGACGACCCCGAGCAGCATCAGCGCGACCGGCTGCGAGAGGTCGAGGGTCTTCGCCGCGGCGGCCAGAACCGTGTCGATGTCCCGCAGGTCGGCGTCCAGATAGTCGGTGCGCCCCTCGGGCGTCCCTACCAGCAGGGCGCGGGCGTGCGCCAGGACGAGCGGGTCGTTGTCCACGTAGACGACCCGCGCGTCGGGGGTGACGCGCTGGGCCACCTCGTGCGTGTTGTCGGCGCTCGGCAGCCCCGTCCCGATGTCCAGGAACTGCCGGATGCCCTCCCGCTCGGCCAGATGGCGCACCGCCCGCCCCAGGAACAGCCGGTCCGCCTTCGCGTACTCCCCGATCCCGGGGTGCAGCGCCCGGATCCGGTCGCCGGCCTCGCGGTCGACCGGGTAGTTGTCCTTGCCGCCGGTCCAGTAGTTCCATATCCGGGCGGTGTGAGGCCGGGTCGTGTCGATGCGCGATTCGAGGTCGGTCACCCCGTCAACTTATCGCACCGTCGGATCAACTCCCCTGCTCCAAGGCCTCCTTGACGGAGTCACAGCAGGCCGAGCGAGCGCAGCACGCGGCGCTGACCCGGTGTCGGCCCCGACGGCCAGTACACGTAACAGACCCCGCCCGTACCGCTCCTGACCCGGCCGCTCGCGTCGTAGCGCTTGGTGCGCAGCCAGATGTTCTCCCAGTCGCGGCGCCGGTAGACGCGGCGTACCGCCTCGTTGTCCGGGGACGCGGGGTCGTTGGCGATCACATCGCCTGCGCGGGTGAAGCCGACCACCGTCATCAGATGGCCCGCTGTCCCGTAGCCCGCCCCGGGCAGCTCCTCCTGGAGGAAGGACTGCGAGGTGATGACGGGGATTCCGGCGTGGACCAGCCGCTCCAGGTCGGTGAGCGAGCCGAGGCGGGTGACGACCGCGTTCAGGTCCCGGTAGGTGGCGGCGTAGGCGGCGTTGAAGGGCCAGTTGCCGCAGCCGCCGTACTGGTAGTCGTACGTGTACCGGGCGGCGTGGCAGACCTGGGGGTCGGGCAGGCCCGGCCGGACCCAGGCGAGGTCCTCGGCGGTGGGTTTGCGGCCCCAGTATTCGATGATCATCTGCGAGGAGGTGGGGCTGCACCAGGCCTCGCCGCCGTTGTCGTACTCGGGGTACTGGCCGATGTGGACGTTCTGCGAGTAGCGCGGGACGCGCAGTTCGCGGGCGTGGGCCGGAGTGCTCGCCGGGACGGTGAAGCGGTCGGGGATGTCGGAGGCCATCGCGCCGACGCGCCGGACCGTGGGGGTGAGGCGGCTGCCGGGGGTGCGGTACAGGGTGAGGCGGAGGCGGTACGAGGCGAACCGTACGCCGGTGGCCGCGTCGTCCACCGAGAGGGTGTCGGTCCAGACCGAGCTGTACAGATCCCCCTGGTCGTCCACCGAGGTGCGGCGGATGTCGCCGTCGCCCGAGGCCCAGCGGCCCATCACGAACCAGGGGGTCGTCGTGCCGTCGGCATAGGTGGCGCTCAACTCGACCGCGATCCAGGTGCCCGCGGGCGTACGGGCGTTCCAGGAGGTGATCAGCTCGGTGGCGGGGACGGCCGAGCGGTGGAGCGGCGAGGTCCAGGTGGCGTACTCCCAGGCGGCGCTCTCCCCCGTGTGGGGGTCGGTGTAGTCGGTGCGGCCGGCGGTGGTGGCGATGGCCAGGCCGGGACGGGTGCCCGCGAGGACCCGGGTGCCGTCGCCGGAGCCCGAGCGCCAGTCGGTGTACGTGTGCCAGAAGTGGTTGTCCACGAGGGGTGCGGCTGCCTGGGGTGCGGAGGGCGACGGTGCGGGTGCGGCCGCCGCGGGTCCGGCTGATGCCGCGGCGGCCGCTGTGGCGAGTGCGGCGGTGAGGACGGTCCTGCGTGAGGTCGGACTGGTCATGGGCGAGACCCCCGGTCATGGGTGGGAGTGGGGCTGCGGATGCCGATCGGTGGCCCAACTATCCCGTCTCCCGGCTCGGTCGGGCCAGTGATTCGGCCTGTGCCGCGCCACCAATATGGGTCTGGACCACTGGCGTGACCTGCGGCGGGCCGGGCTCATCGACCCCTGGCCCGTACGCTGGGGCCATGACCGACCTGGCCCGCCACGCCGACGCCCTCCGCTCGCTGCCCCCGTCCTGCGGGCCGGTCCGGCTCGTCGCGGTGGACGGGCACGCGGGGTCGGGCAAGAGCACGTTCGCCGCCCGGCTGGCGGAGGCGCTGGGGGGTGCGCCGGTGCTCCATCTGGACGATCTCGCCACCCACGAGGAGCTGTTCGGCTGGGTGGGGCGGCTGCGGGAGCAGGTGCTCCTGCCGCTCGCGCGCGGCGAGGATGCGCGGTACGCGCCGTACGACTGGACCGAGCGGCGCTTCGGCCCGGCGCGGACGCTGGAACCGGCTCCGGTGATGCTGGTCGAGGGCGTCGGAGCGGGCCGCTGGGAGGTGCGGCCGTGGCTGGCGGCGCTCTGCTGGATGGAGCTGGAGCGGGAGGTGTCGTGGGGGCGCGGGAGAGCGCGGGACGGCGCGAGGCTCACGGAGTTCTGGGACGGGTGGACCGCCGCCGAGGAGGCGCACTTCACCGGGGACCCTTCGCGCCCGTACGCCGATGTGCTGGTACGTCAGTTGCCCGAGGGGTACGCGTGGCTGGAGGGGCCCGGGGTGACAGCGGGAGCGAACCGTTTCGTCACGGACGGTAGGCAGCACACGCCTCCGTACTGAGCAGTCGGAAATCAGCCCGGAAGTGCCTCAACTCGGCTTGACCGAGGGGCCGTACTGGTCTTACGTTCTCAATGTGAGGCTTTTCGGAGCCCCCGCAGACGCGAAGCCCCCGGTTGTTCCCCCGTGATCGGGGGCTTCGTCCTGTGCGCGCACCGCCGTCCGGCGACCACGCAGAGCGATCCGTTCACCCTCGGTCACCGCCCGCATGATCCGCCGTTGACCGGTCCTCTCCCCCTTGCGCAGGTACGATGCACCCCGGTGCGGTCAATTCCCTTCCTCCGCGCAGTGATTCGGCACGCTCCGGTGGGCATGCTGTGCGGGCGGGACATCCTGGGGGAACGGTTTTGTGTGGGGGACCTGATGGACATCGGCACACAGGGCGCACAGGCCCCCGCCGACCTCGCCTGGCTGCGTGGCATGGACGCCTACACGATGGGCGCCTACCCGCAGGCCGAGGAGGAGTTCAGAGCTGCGGTACGGATCGATCCCGGCATGGCGGACGGCTGGCTCGGCCTCCATGCCCTGCGCATCGACACCGCCACCGCGCTCTTACGCATGTACCGGCACCGTGACCGCTTCGGCGAACAGCGGGCCCGGCACCGTCGGCCGCTCAACTCCTGGTACTGGCTGGGGTGGTGGGTGCAGCCGCTGCTGGAGAGCCCGCGCGATCTGCTGCTCGCCCACGCCTCGCACTGGCTGGACGGGCGCCATGTGCCGGAGCTGGACCGGGCGTTGGCGGGGCTGCCGCCCGTGGACGCGGACCCGCAGGTGCGGTTCCTGCACGCCTGCCGCTCGTACCTGGTCAAGGACTGGGAGCAGCTGGTGCGGTATACGGAGCAGCTCGTCGACGATCCGATGCTGGGCATAGAGGCGGGGCTCTTCGGGGGCATGGCCCGGGTCCGGCTGGAGATGTACGGGCAGGCCGAACCGCTGCTGGCGGCCGCCCTGATGCGCTGTCGCAGCGAGCAGCCGCAGCGCAAGGAGCTGCGCTACTGGCTGGCGCGGGCCCACGAAGGCACCGGGCGCAGTGCGGCGGCCCTGCCGCTGTACCGGGCGGTGCACCGGGTCGACCCGGCGTTCATGGACACCTCGGCCCGCCTCGCCGCGATCTCCGAGGGCGACGGGTACGACGAGTCCGCCGACCTGGCCGCCGTGATGCTGACCGGCTTCGGCGCGGGCGGTGCGGGGGCGGAGGCGCTTGCGGACGGCGACGCGACGCTGGGCACGGATCTGGTGGACGGCCGCGAGCCGTGGTCCATCGGTGACGCCGGGCTGCTCGGCGACGGCGAGGACCCGGTGCTCTCCCCGGCCGCCCCCGTCGAGGGTGCCCGGCGCACGAAGACCCGGAAGCCGCCGCCGTTCCCGGCCGGGCCGAGCGATCCGGTCCTGCTGGCCGAGGCGCTGGCCCAGCTGGAGCGCATGGTCGGCCTGGAACCGGTGAAGCGGCAGGTGAAGGCGCTCTCCGCACAGCTCAACATGGCCCGGCTGCGGGCCGATCAGGGGCTCCCGGTCCAGCCGCCGAAGCGCCACTTCGTCTTCTCCGGCCCTTCCGGCACCGGCAAGACGACGGTCGCCCGCATCCTCGGCCGGGTCTTCTACGCGCTGGGGCTGCTCGGCGGCGACCATCTGATCGAGGCCCAACGAGCGGACCTGGTGGGTGAGTTCCTGGGGCAGACGGCGGTGAAGGCCAATGAGCTGATCGACTCGGCGCTCGGCGGGGTGCTCTTCGTCGACGAGGCGTACAGCCTGGCCAACTCCGGTTACAGCAAGGGCGACGCGTACGGCGACGAAGCCCTCCAGGTCCTCCTGAAGCGGGCCGAGGACAACCGGGACCACCTCGTCGTCATCCTCGCGGGGTACCCGGAGGGCATGGACCGCCTGCTCGCCACCAACCCGGGGCTCTCCTCCCGGTTCACCAGCCGGGTCGACTTCCCGAGCTACCGCCCGCTCGAACTCACCGCGATCGGCAGCGTGCTGGCCGCCGAGAACGACGACGTGTGGGACGAGGAGGCCATAGACGAGCTGCGCTCCATCAGCGGCCATGTGGTGGACCAGGGCTGGATCGACGAGCTGGGAAACGGCCGCTTCCTGCGCACGCTGTACGAGAAGAGCTGCGCCTACCGCGATCTGCGGCTCTCCGGGTACACCGGGACGCTGAGCCGGGAGGACCTGTCCACGCTGCGGCTGCCGGACCTGATGCAGGCGTACGGCGAGGTGCTGTCGGGGCGCGGTCCTGTGGGCCGGGGGAAGCAGGAGCCGGGCGGGGTGTAGGGCCTCAGGACCGGGCGGTACGGGGTCGGGTCGGCCGGAGGATTCCGGGCCCGCCCCACCCCGTACGCCTCGGTTCCGCCTCGCCCGACCTCGTACCCCTCGGATCCACCGCGCCCGGCCCCGTACCCCTCAGGAGGCCAGGGCCCGGTCCTCCGTACCCGCCGCGTCCACCGTGCGCAGGGGTACCGGAACCACCCGGTGGGCCGGGTCGCGGACCTCGCCCACCAGCGTCTCCAGGACGTCCTCCATCGCCACCAGGCCGAGGATGCGCCCCGAGCCGTCCGCGACCTGGGCCAGGTGGGTCGCGGCGCGGCGCATCACCGTCAGGGCGTCGTCGAGGGGGAGTTCGGCCCGTACGGTCGTCATCGGGCGCCAGAGCTGCTGCGGGACCGCGCGGTCGGCGTCCTCCAGCTCCAGGACGTCCTTGACGTGCAGGTAGCCCATGAACGGGCCTCCCCCGCCCTCCGCGCAGACGGGGAAGCGGGAGAAGCCGGTCCGTACCGTCAGCTCCTCGACCCGGCGCGGGGTCACCGACGGGTCCACGGTCACCAGGCCGCCCCGCTCCAGCAGGACATCGGTGACCGGCCGGCTGCCCAGGACCAGGGCGTCCTCCAGGCGCTCCTGCGCCTCGGGGCCGAGCAGCCCGGCCTGGCCGGAGTCCTCGACCAGGCGGTTGAGCTGCTCGCTGGTGAAGACGGCCTCCACCTCGTCCTTCGGTTCGACGCCGAAGAGCCGCAGCACCAGACCGGCGCAGGCGCCCAGCGCGGTGGTGACCGGACGGCAGAGCCGGGCGAAGGCGACCAGGCCGGGGCTGAGCCAGAGGGCGGTGCGCTCGGGGGCGGCCATGGCGAGGTTCTTCGGGACCATCTCGCCGATGACCAGGTGCAGGACGACGACGAGCGCGAGCGCCAGCGCGAAGCCGAGCGGGTGGATGAGCCCTTCGGGTATGCGGGCCAGGTGGAAGACCGGTTCCAGGAGGCGGGCCACGGTCGGCTCGGCGACGGCTCCGAGGGTGAGCGAGCAGACGGTGATGCCGAACTGGGCGGCGGCCATCATGCGCGGCAGGTTCTCCAGCCCGTACAGGACCGTGCGGGCCCGGCCCGAGCCCTGGGCGGCCAGCGGTTCGATCTGGCTGCGGCGGACGGAGACGAGGGCGAACTCGGCGCCGACGAAGAAGCCGTTCGCCAGCACGAGGAGGGCGGCGAACAGGAGGTGGAGCAGGCTCATCGCACGGCCTCCAGCAGGGCGTGTGCGGGCCGCTGCGGCTGCGGTCCGGGGACCTGGGTGAAGCGGACCCGCTCCGCGCGGTTGTGGCCGACCTGGCGGACGGTGATCCGCCAGCCGGGGAGTTCGGCCAGGTCGCCGGGGGCGGGGATGCGGCCGAGCAGGTCGGCGACGAGCCCGGCGACGGTCTCGTACGGCCCCTCCGGCAGCTCCAGGCCCGCCCGGCGCAGGGTGTGGACCCGGCAGCTGCCCTCGGCGTCCCAGACCGGGCGGCCGTCCTCGCCGGTGGCGGAGGTGAGTTCGGGGCGGTCCGCCCCCTCCGCGTCATGCTCGTCGCGGACCTCGCCGACCAGCTCCTCGATGATGTCCTCCAGGGTGACGACCCCGGCGGTGCCGCCGTACTCGTCGACCACGACGGCTATCGGCTGCTCGTGGCGCAGCCGCCGCAGCAGCCGCTCCACCGGCAGGGTTCCGGGCACCAGGAGCGGGGCGACGGCGATCCGCCCGGCCGGGGTGCGCAGCCGCTCGTGGGCGGGGACGGCGAGGGCGTCCTTGAGGTGGACCATGCCGACGACCTCGTCGATGCGGTCCAGGTAGACCGGGAAGCGGGAGAGGCCGGTGGCGCGGGTGAGGTTGAGGACGTCCTCGGCGGTCGCGGAGGAGTGCAGGGCGCTGACCTTCACCCGGGGGGTCATGACGTGCTGGGCGGTGAGCCCGGCCAGCGAGAGGGTCCGTACGAAGAGGTCGGCGGTGTCCTGTTCCAGGGTGCCGGCCTCGGCGGAGTGGCGGGCCAGGGAGACCAGTTCGCCCGGGGTGCGGGCGGAGGCCAGCTCGTCGGTGGGCTCCACGCCGAAGAGCCGCACCAGCCGGTTGGCCAGCGTGTTCAGCGCGGTGATGACGGGGCGCAGCAGGGTGGCGAAGCGGGCCTGCGGTCCGGCGACGAAGCGGGCGACCTGGAGCGGCCGGGAGACCGCCCAGTTCTTGGGGACCAGTTCGCCGACGACCATCTGGACGGCGGAGGCGAGCAGCATACCGATGACGACACCGACGCCGGGGACGGCGCCCGCGGGCAGTCCGGTGGCGGTGAGGGGTCCGGCCAGCAGCTGGGCGAGGGCCGGTTCGGCGAGCATGCCGACGACCAGCGAGGTGATGGTGATGCCGAGCTGGGTGCCGGAGAGCTGGAAGGAGAGTTCGCGCAGGGCGTCGACGACGGTACGGGCCCGTCGGTCGCCCTCGGCGGCCGCGCGTTCGGCGTCGGGCCGGTCCACGGTGACGAGCCCGAATTCGGCTGCCACGAAGAATCCGTTGGCGAGGATGAGGAGGAAGGCCGCCGCGAGGAGCAGCAGAGGGGTGGTCATGAGGCCGCCGCCTCCGGGGAAGGGGCGGCGCAGGTACTACCGGACGATCCGTCCATTGCTGGAGGGAGTCACTCCTTGGGTCGCAGGAAGGCCCCGCGGGCCCCCGCTGGGGGGGGCCGGTGGATCGGGCGGGGCGGGGCGCACGGGGCGCCGCCGCCCACCAGAGTAGACAACCCGGCGCCGCGCGGCGCGGGTGCTCCGCCGGTCAGGGGGTGTCGTCGCCTGCGGTGGACCGGGACTCGGTGAGGGCGCGCAGGGCGCGGGCGTCGCGGATGGCCTGCTCCTTGGCGATGCCGGGCTGGATGCCGAGGGCGGGCATGCTGGTGCCGTCGCTGAGGTCGAGGAAGACCCAGGGGTCGCCGGAGCGCAGGTTGACGCGGAGGATCTCCTCCCAGGCCAGCCTGCGGGTCCGGGTGATGTTGACGACGGTGACCCCGGTGTCGTCGGCGGTGACCCTGGGCCTGCTGAGCAGGGCCAGGACACCGAGGAAGAGCGCGGCGACGAAGATGAAGGTGATCCGCTCCCCCGGGTTGAGCCGCTCCAGCATCAGGGCGATGGCCGTGATGACGAGGAACATGGCCAGGCCCACGCTCAGCAGGACCACCCGGGTGAGGGTGGGCCGGAAGGTGACCGGGAGGGTGGGGAGCTCGGGCCGGGGCGCGGACATCGGGTCTTCTCTCGCGAGGGTGTGCGGTGGCCGGAGGGCGCCCCGGGCGGGGCGCCCGGGGCCGTCAGAGGCGGCAGGCGTGGATGGCCGTGGTGAGGATGGCGCGGGCGCCGAGCTCGTACAGGTCGTCCATGATCCGCTGGGCTTCCTTGGCGGCGACCATGGAGCGGACGGCGACCCAGCCCTCGTGGTGCAGCGGGGAGATGGTCGGCGACTCCAGGCCCGGGGTGAGGGCGACGGCGCGCTCCAGGTGCTCCACGCGGCAGTCGTAGTCCATCATCACGTAGGACCGGGCGACCAGGACGCCCTGGAGGCGGCGGAGGAACTGCTGGACCTTGGGGTCGTCGGTCGGGGCGCCGTTGCGGCGGATGACGACGGCCTCGGAGGTCATGATCGGGTCGCCGATCACTTCGAGTCCGGCGTTGCGCATGCTGGTGCCGGTCTCGACGACGTCGGCGATGATCTGGGCGACGCCCAGCTCGATGGCGGTCTCGACCGCGCCGTCGAGGTGGACGATCGACGCCTTGACCCCGGCCTCCTTGAGGTGCGCGTCGACGATGCCCTCGTAGGAGGTGGCGATCGTCATGCCGTCGAAGTCCTGCGGGCCCGCGGCGGTGCCGGGCTTGGTGGCGTAACGGAAGGTGGAGCGGGCGAAGCCGAGCTGGAGGATCTCCTCGGCGTCCGCGCCCGAGTCCAGGAGCAGGTCCCGGCCGGTGATCCCGATGTCCAGCTTGCCGGAGCTGACGTAGATCGCGATGTCCCGGGGGCGGAGGTAGAAGAACTCGACCTCGTTCTCCGGGTCGACCAGGACCAGTTCCTTGGACTCCTTGCGCTGCTGGTAGCCGGCCTCATGGAGCATGGCCATCGCAGAGCCGGAGAGTGCACCCTTGTTGGGGACGGCGATGCGCAGCATGAGGTCAGGTTCCTTTGTGCGGAGGGAGGGAGAAAGGGCTGTGACGTGCGGTGCTCGGGGCGGGCTCAGAGATGGGCGTAGACGTCGTCGAGGGAGATCCCGCGGGCGACCATCATCACCTGGACGTGGTAGAGCAGCTGCGAGATCTCCTCGGCAGCGGCCTCCTTGCCCTCGTACTCGGCGGCCATCCAGACCTCGGCGGCCTCCTCGACGACCTTCTTGCCGATGGCATGCACGCCCTTGTCCACCAGTTCGGCGGTGCGCGAGGTGGAGGGGTCGCCTTCGGCGGCCTTGAGCTGGAGCTCGGCGAAGAGCTCTTCGAAGGTTTTGTTCGCCATGATGGTCCTCAGAATACGGGGTCGCCGGGGCCCACTCAGCGCCAGGGTTCGCTGACGGTCCGCAGCGTGGCCGCGGTGGCGACGGCGGCCGTGACCGCTTCGTGCCCCTTGTCCTCGTTGGACCCCTCGATGCCCGCCCGGTCGAGGGCCTGCTCCTCGGTGTCACAGGTCAGTACGCCGAAGCCGACGGGGACGCCGGTGTCGACGGTGACCTGGGTGAGGCCCATGGTGACGCCCTGGGACACGTACTCGAAGTGGGGGGTGCCGCCCCGGATGATCACGCCGAGGGCGACGATCGCGTCGTAGCCGCGGCCGGCGAGCACCTTGGCGACGACGGGCAGCTCGAAGGAGCCGGGGACGCGGAGCAGCGTCGGCTCGTCGATGCCCAGCTCGTGCAGGGCACGCAGGGCGCCGTCGACGAGACCGTCCATGACCTTCTCGTGCCACTGGGCCGCGATGACGGCCACCCGGAGGTCGGCGCAGTTGCGTACGGACAGTTCGGGTGCACCCTTGCCGCTCATGGTTCTCCTGATACTCGTTACGGGGTTCGGTGGTTACTGGTTGGCGCAGGGCGACGCGGGGGCGCCGTCCAGCCAGGGCAGGTCGTGGCCCATGCGGTCGCGCTTGGTGCGCAGGTACCGCAGATTGTGCTCGCCGGCCTGCACGGGCATGGGTTCCCGGCCGGTGACGGCGAGCCCGTGGTGCAGGACCGCCGCGGTCTTGTCGGGGTTGTTGGTCATCAGCCGCAGGCTGCGTACGCCGAGGTCCTTGAGGATCTGGGCGCCGGCCGCGTAGTCGCGGGCGTCGGCGGGCAGGCCGAGCTCCAGGTTGGCGTCGAGGGTGTCCACGCCGCGCTCCTGGAGTTCGTACGCGCGGAGCTTGGAGAGCAGGCCGATGCCGCGCCCCTCGTGGCCGCGGAGGTAGACGACGACGCCCCGGCCCTCCTCGGTGATGCGCTGCATGGAGGCGTGCAGCTGGGGGCCGCAGTCGCAGCGGGCGGACTGGAAGATGTCGCCGGTCAGGCACTCGGAGTGGATGCGGACGAGGATGTCCTCGCCGCCGTTCTCCGTGACGTCGCCGTGGACGAGGGCGACATGTTCCACGCCGTCGACGGTGGAGCGGTAGCCGTACGCGGTGAAGTCGCCGAACGCGGTGGGCAGGCGGGTGGCGGCCTCGCGGCGGACGGTGGGCTCGGCGCTGCGGCGGTAGGCGATCAGGTCCTCGATGGAGATGATCGTCAGGCCGTGCTTGCGGGCGAAGGGGATCAGCTCGGGCAGGCGCAGCATGGTGCCGTCCTCCCCCGCGATCTCCACGATCGCTCCGGCCGGGCGCAGTCCGGCGAGCTTGGCGAGGTCGACGGCGGCCTCGGTGTGGCCGTTGCGGACGAGGACGCCGCCGGAGCGGGCGCGCAGCGGGAAGATGTGGCCGGGGCGGACGAAGTCGCCGGGTCCGGCGGTGCCGCCCGCGAGCATCCGCAGGGTGGTGGCGCGGTCGGCGGCGGAGATGCCGGTGGTGACGCCGTGGGCGGCGGAGGCGTCGACGGAGACGGTGAAGGCGGTCTGCATCGACTCGGTGTTGTCGGCGACCATCTGCGGGAGTTCGAGCCGCTCCAGCTCGTCGCTCTCCATGGGTGCGCAGATCAGTCCGCGGCACTCGCTCATCATGAAGGCGACGATCTCCGGGGTCGCCATCTCGGCGGCGATGACGAGGTCGCCCTCGTTCTCGCGGTCCTCGTCGTCCACGACGACGACGGGCCGGCCGGCGGCGATGTCACGGATGGCCTGCTCCACCGGGTCCAGGGAGAGGTCTTCGGCGAGCGGGTCGTGGCCGGGGTGCAGCCAGGTGGGCTGAGCAGTCATGCCGTGGCTCCTTCCAGAGCGGGTGTCCGCGTACGCAGCCACCAGTCGCGCATGCCCCACAGGACGAGGGCGCCGTAGATGATGTAGACGAAGCCGGAGAAGGCGAAGCCGTTGGCGAAGTTCAGGGGGACGCCGACGAGGTCGACCAGGAGCCAGGCGAACCAGAACTCGACCATGCCCTTGGCCTGGGCGTACATCGCGACGACCGTGCCGACGAAGATGTACGCGTCCGGCCACGGGTCCCAGGAGAGCGACGGGAACAGGGTGAACAGGCCGCCGACGGCGAGGGTGCCGAGGGCGGCGGCGCCGATCAGCACACCGCGCTCGCGCCAGGTGGCGAAGCGGACGGCGAGGGACCCGTCCTGGGCCTGCTGCTTGCCCCGCTTCCAGGCCTGCCAGCCCCACAGGGCGACGACGATGACGACCAGCTGCTTGCCCGCGCTGCCGGAGAGGTGGGCGGAGGCGAAGGCGGTGAAGAGGATGGCGCCGGCGAGGAGCTGGGCGGGCCAGGTCCAGATGGAGCGCCGCCAGCCGAGGGCCAGGGCGGCCAGGCCGATCAGGTTGCCGATCATGTCGGCCCACTTGATGTGCTGGCCGAACACGGTGAAGGCCTCGGAGTTGAGCCAGGAGACGGCGTTCATCGCGGGTCCTGCCCGGCCCGGTCGCTTCCCGGCAGCGGGTCCTGCCCGGCGGCCCGGTCGCTCGGCAGCAGGCCCTGTACGGAACCGGACCGGTCGCCGAGCAGCCGCTCCACGTACTTGGCGATGACGTCCACCTCCAGGTTGACCGGGTCGCCGGGCCGCTTGTGGCCGAGCGTGGTCAGGGCGAGGGTGGTGGGGATGAGGCTGATGGTGAAGTAGTCGGCCGCCGCCTCGACGACGGTGAGGCTGACGCCGTCGACGGTGATGGAGCCCTTCTCGACGACGTACCGGGTCAGCTCGGGCGGCAGGGAGACCTTCACGATCTCCCAGTGCTCGGAAGGGGCGCGCTCCACGATGGTGCCGGTGCCGTCCACGTGCCCCTGGACGATGTGTCCGCCGAGCCGGCCGCCGAGCGCCATCGGGCGCTCCAGGTTGACGCGGGAGCCGGTGGTGAGGGCACCGAGGCTGGAGCGCTTGAGGGTCTCGGCCATCACATCGGCGGTGAACTCGCCCTCGCCGGTCTCGACGACGGTGAGGCAGACGCCGTTCACCGCGATGGAGTCGCCGTGCTTGGCGCCGTCGGTGACGACGGGGCCGCGCAGCCGGAAGCGGGAGGCGTCGGCGAGCTCCTCGACGGCGGTGACCTCACCCAGTTCTTCGACAATTCCGGTGAACACTCAGTTTCCCTTCCGAGCAGGGGCGGGGGCGGCGGTGATGCGCAGATCGGGGCCGATGCGGACCGTCTCGATCACATCGAGGCGCAACGCCCCGGAGATGGTGGTGATTCCGGCGTCGCCGAGGGCCGCGGGGCCCGCGCCGAGCAGAACCGGGGCGAGATAGCCGACGACCTTGTCGACCTTTCCCGCGGCGACGAAGGCTCCGGCGAGGGTGGGGCCGCCTTCGAGGAGTACGGAGAGGACGCCGCGCCCGTGCAGGGCGGCGAGGAGGGCGTCGAGGTCCAGGCCGGGGCCGGTGGCGGCGCGGGGCAGCCGCAGGACGGTGTCCTCGGGGAGGTGGCCGGCCGGGGCGTCCTCGGCGACCGCGACCAGGGTGGGCGCGGTGTCGTCGAGGACCCGGGCGCCGGGCTTGACGGCCGTGGCGTTCGTGTCGACGACGACCCGCAGGGGCTGGGTGGCGCCGTCGATGCCGCGTACGCCCAGCTGGGGGTCGTCGGCGCGGGCGGTGCCCGAGCCCACGATCACCGCGTCGGCCTCGGCGCGGAGCCGGTGGACGTCGGCGCGGGCCTCGGGCGAGGTGATCCAGCGGCTGGTGGTGTCGGCGGCGGCGATACGGCCGTCGAGGGTGGCGGCGTACTTCCACAGGACGTACGGGCGGCCCAGGCGCACCGAGGTCAGCCAGGCGGCGTTGCCCGCCTCGGCCTGCTCGGCGAGGAGGCCCTGTTCGACCTGGACCCCGGCCGCGCGCAGGGTGTCGGCACCGCCGGTGGCCTGCGGGTTCGGGTCCCCGACCGCGTACACGACCCGGCTGATCCCGGCCTCCAGGAGGGCCTGGGCGCAGGGGCCGGTGCGGCCGGTGTGGTTACAGGGTTCGAGGGTGACGTAGGCGGTGCCGCCCCGGGCCCGCTCGCCGGCCGCGCGCAGGGCGTGGACCTCGGCGTGGGGCCCTCCTGCGCGCTGGTGGAAGCCTTCACCGGCCAGGGCTCCGGAGGCGTCGGTGATGACACATCCGACGACCGGATTGGGGCTGGTGGAGCCGAGACCGCGGGCGGCGAGCGTGACGGCTCGGCCCATGGCGGTGATGTCGGCTGCGGTGGCCACCGGGTCCTCCTGCCTCTTCGGGCACGGACTCCGGGGCCTGTCGATGACGACAGATGAAGCGGCTCACCAGGGGAAACGCCGAAAACCGAAGAAGGGACGCAGGGGTCCGGAGAATCCCGGCCATGCGTCCGCCTACGGCGGCGTACCGATGAAGAACCGCCGCGCACTGCCTCCCATCCGGACTTTAACCGTCGGTCCAGGAATCCCACCTGGTCAACCGGCCGCTGGCTGCGGACGGGTCGCGGACTATAACCGCCGGTTCGGAATTGCACCGACCCCGGAGTGCGCTGCTACTGGTACGGAACCAGTCTGCCACGGACGCTCCTCGGCCATGCGGGTGAGCGATGTGGGCTGGGTCACAGGACACCTGGCGCAAACCCGCCCAGAGGAAATCCGACATGTCGGTGACAACGTAGTCATTCAGAAAGTTGAGCGGTAAAGGTCCAGACCTATTGACGCACTGGTCTAGTCCTCTTAATCTCTGCGTCACCTCCGAGGTTCGGTCCCACGGTGTGCGCACACCGGGACCCCGACACGACCCACCCCCTTTGCCAGTTGTGTTCTGCCGACCTCCCCAGGAGGAACGTCCACATGCTGTCCCCCACCAGAGCGAGAGCCACGCTGCTCGCCGCCGGCGCCGCTGTCGCCGGCCTCCTGATGACCTCCCTCGCCGCCACCCCGTCGGCCGCCGCCACCGACCACGAGTCCTGTCGCCCCGACGGGCTCTACAAGACCCCCGGTGTCGACGTCCCCTACTGCACCGTCTACGACGGTGAGGGCCGCGAGAAGATGGGCGCCGACCACAAGCGCCGCGTCATCGGCTACTTCACCAACTGGCGTACCGGCAAGGACGGCAAGGACGCCTACCTGGTCCCCGACATCCCCTGGGACAAGGTCACGCACCTCAACTACGCCTTCGCGCACGTCGACAGCTCCAACAAGCTCTCGGTCGGCCCCGACGGCGCCGACAACGCCTCCACCGGGATGACCTGGCCCGGTGTCGCGGGCGCCGAGATGGACCCGACGCTCCCCTACAAGGGGCACTTCAACCTGCTGACCAAGTACAAGAAGCAGCACCCGGACGTGAAGACCCTGGTCTCCGTGGGCGGCTGGGCCGAGACCGGCGGCTACTTCGGCCCGGACGGCAAGCGCGTCAACTCCGGCGGCTTCTACTCGATGGCGACCAACGCCGACGGCTCGGTCAACCAGACCGGCATCAACACCTTCGCCGACTCGGCCGTCACCTTCATCAAGAAGTACGGCTTCAACGGCGTCGACATCGACTACGAGTACGCGACGTCCATGAAGGACGCGGGCAACCCCATGGACCACGCGCTGGCCAACGGCCGCCGCGCGGGCCTGGTGAAGGGCTACGACGCCCTGATGAAGACCCTCCGCGAGAAGCTGGACCGCGCGGGCGCCGCCGACGGCAAGCACTACCTGCTGACCGTCGCCGCCCCCTCCTCCGGCTACCTGCTGCGGGGCATGGAGACGTACCAGATGCAGAAGTACCTGGACTACGTCAACATCATGTCCTACGACCTGCACGGCGCCTGGAACGAGTACGTCGGCCCGAACGCCCAGCTGTTCGACGACGGCAAGGACAACGAGCTGGCACAGGCCGGTGTCTACAGCACCTCGCAGTACGGCGGGGTCGGCTACCTCAACACCGACTGGGCCTACCACTACTTCCGCGGCTCCATGCCGGCCGGCCGCATCAACATCGGCCTGCCGTACTACACCCGCGGCTTCAAGAACGTCCAGGGCGGCACCGACGGCCTCTGGGGCAAGGCCGCCACGACCAACTGCCCGGCGGGCGCGGGGCTGACCAAGTGCGGTGACGGCGCGGTCGGCATCGACAACCTGTGGCACGACAAGGACGACAACGGCCAGGAGTCGCCGGCCGGTTCCAACCCGATGTGGCACGCCAAGAACCTGGAGAAGGGCATCGTCGGCGACTACCTCACCAGCTACGGCTTCCCCGCGAACACCCAGCTGACCGGCACCTACGTCCGCAAGTACGACTCCACGCTGGTCGCCCCGTGGTTGTGGAACGCCCAGAAGAAGGTCTTCCTCTCCACCGAGGACGAGCAGTCGGTGCAGCGCAAGGCCCAGTACGTGGTCGACAAGGGCATCGGCGGCACGATGATCTGGGAGCTGGCGGGCGACTACAAGTGGAACGCCGCCAAGGGCCAGTACGAGACCGGCAACACGCTGACCACCGCGATGTACGACGCCTTCAAGTCGGCGGCCCCCTACGGCGCGAAGCGCTCCACGGTCACCCTGCCCACCGAGGCCCTCAACATCGATGTCTCCTTCGGCCAGTTCGCCCTCGGTGACTCCAACTACCCGATCAGCCCCAAGCTGAAGATCACCAACCGGACCCAGGCCACGCTGCCCGGCGGTACGGAGTTCCAGTTCGACTACTCCACCTCCGCCCCGGCCAACGCCAAGGACCAGTCCGGCTTCGGTACGTCGATCATCCGCAGCGACCACACGGCCGCCAACAACATCGGCGGGCTCAAGGGCCCCTACAACCGGGTCTCCCTGAAGCTCCCGGCCTGGCAGACCCTGGCCCCCGGCGCCTCGGTGGAGCTGGACTTCGTCTACTACCTGCCGACCTCCACGCCGTCCAACTGGACCGTGACCTTCGGCGGGAAGTCCTACTCCCTCGCCGGTGACCTGGCCCGCGGTACGACCGTGGTGGAGCCCGGCACCGGCACCAACCCGACGCCGACCCCGACCCCGACCCCGGACCCGACCGGTCCCACGCCGACGCCCACGCCGACCCCGACGCAGCCGGGCGGCACCTGCACGGCCCCGGCGTGGAACGCGGCCACCGAGTACGGCGGCGGCTCCACCGTCAGCCAGGACGGCCGCCAGTGGAAGGCCTCGTGGTGGACGAAGGGCGAGAAGCCCGGCACCACCGGCGAGTGGGGCGTCTGGAAGGACCAGGGCGCCTGCTAGCACCAGCGGCCGTACGGCGGTGAGCGGACCACCCCCCGCTCGCCGCCGGCCACCCCCCAGGAAGCCCCGGCGTCCACCGCCGGGGCTTCCCTCGCTCCCGCGCTCCCGCGCTCCCGCCGCGATCGGAACCGGCCTCTGGCAGGCTGACCCCATGACGACGATTCTGGTCACCGGCGCCACCGGAACGCTCGGCCGCCAGGTCGCCGACCGGCTGCGCACCGAGGGAGCCGACGTCCGCGCTCTCAGCCGCCGCTCCCCCTCGTACGCCGTCGATCTGCGCGACGGCAGAGGGCTGGACGCTGCGGTCGACGGGGTCGACGCGATCGTGCACTGCGCCACCTCTCCGCGCGGCGGTGACGACCGGGCGGCGGGCTACCTCATCGATGCGGCGAAGCGGGCCGGGGTCCCCCATCTGGTCTACATCTCGATCGTGGGCGTGGACCGGGTGCCGCTCGGCTACTACACGGTCAAGCGCCGGGTCGAGAGGATGATCGAGGACTCCGGGATCGGCGCGACCATCCAGCGGGCCACGCAATTCCACGACCTGGTCCTGTCCATCGTCTCCGGTGCGGCGAAGCTCCCCGTACTGCCGGTGCCCGCCGGGGTATCGGTCCAGCCCGTCGACAGCGGCGAGGTCGCCGACCGGCTGGCCGCCCTGGCGCTCGGCACTCCGGCGGGCCGGGTGCCGGACCTGGGCGGCCCCGAGGTCCGGGAGCTGAGCGACCTGGCCGGGGTCTATCTCCGTACGACGGGGCGCAGGCGGCGGGTGGTGCCGGTGCGGCTGGCGGGGAAGACGTACGCGGGGTACCGGAGCGGCGGACATCTGAGCCCGGAGCATGCGGTGGGGGCGGTGACGTTCGAGGAGTTCCTGGCGCGGCGGCATCGGCGGGCGGGCTGAGCGACCGGAGTTGTACGGCTCCCCAGGCGCGCGGGCTGGGCATGACCGTGCGGGGTGGGCACGGCTGTACCGGCTGAGCGACCGCTGTACGGGCTGAGCGCCGCCGTTCGGGATGAGCCCGGCCGTACGGGCTGAGCACCGCCGTACCGGCTGGGCGACCACCGTACGGGATGAGCGCCGCCGACGTACGGGCTGAGCCCGGCGTACCGGCTAGGCACCGCCGTACAGGCTGAGCAGCCTCAGTCGTACGGTTCCTCAGCCGCCCGGGCCCGCGCCGCCGTTCGGGCCAAGCACCGCGCCGCCGTCCGTCGGACCGGTCACCCGCCCGGCGTGAACAGCGCGTCCTGCGCCGCGTCCCGGGCGGCGATCAGTGCCCCGCGCAGCACCGCCCCGTCCCCCAGCGAACCGGCCCGGACCTCGGTGCGCAGCGGTGACATCCGGGCGAGGCGCTCCTCGACCCGGGCGGCCAGCGGGGCGCCCCCCGCCTCGCCGACCGCGCCCGCCAGGAGTACGCAGCCGGGGTCCAGGACCGAGACGACGGCCGCCGCCCCGAGGGCGAGGCGGTCGGCCAGTTCGTCGAGGAACGGCTCACCCCGCTCCCCCGCCGCCAGCGCCGTGCGTACGGCGGCCACGGCGGCGGCCTCCGACGGCGCTTCCAGCGGCCCCTCGATGCCGTGCCGGGCGGCGAGTTCGCAGAGGGCCGCCGAACCGGCCAGGGAGTAGAACCCGCCCTCGCAGTCGACGGCCGAGGGCAGCCCGGCCACCCCCGGCACCGGCAGGAAGCCGATCTCCCCCGCACCGCCGGACGCGCCCTGCCGCAGCTTGCCGTCCAGCATCACGGCGGCCCCGATGCCCTGGCCCAGCCAGATCAGGACGAACGTCTCGCGGTCGAGGGCGGCCCCGGCCCGGTGCTCCGCGACGGCGGCGAGGTTGGTCTCGTTCTCGACGAGGACGGCCGCCGGGAGCCGCTGCTGGAGCACCCGGACCAGGCCCCGGTGCCAGGCGGGCAGCCCGGTGCTGTCGCGCAGTTCGCCGGTGGCCGGGTCGATCAGGCCCGGGGCCCCGATGCCGACGCTGTGCAGGGGGACGGACCCCGCCTCGCGGGCGGTGCGCTCCAGGAGGGCGACGGCCTGTTCGACGGCGGGCCCGGTGCCCGTGTCGTCGGCGATGGGCAGGGTGGCCTCCGCGAGCGTCGTGCCGAGCAGGTCGGCGACGACCACGGAGACGCTGCCGGTGCGTACGTCGAGGGCGGCGAGGTGGGCCCGGTCGGCGACGATCCCGTACAGCTTGGCGTTGGGGCCCCGGCGGACGGCTCCGGACTCGCCGACGACATGGATCAGGCCGGCGCTGCTGAGCCGTTCGACCAGGTCGGCGACGGTGGGGCGGGAGAGTCCGGTCAGGGTCTTCAGCTGGGTGGCGGTCAACGGGCCGTCCTGCTGGAGCAGTTGCAGGGCGAGGCGGTCGTTGATGGCCCGAGCCGTGCTCGGTGATGCGGGCATACCGGGATCCTTCCAGACCACTGCGGAGCCTCTTTCCCGGGTCGGCGACGGGAGCGACCCTGAAGAACTATTTATCAGGCAGGGTTCCTGATAGTTTACGCGACGCAGTCCGGCTGCCTCGCGACGCAGACCGGCTTTTCCAGGGGAGGGCACAGCCGCATGACGAAGGAACCGACCGCCGCCGCGGTCCACAGCACGGAGCAGGTGCGGCGGGCCAGGATCGCCGTCGCCACCGTCTTCGCGGTGCACGGGGCGGTGACCGGCAGCTTCGCGACCCGGGTGCCCTGGATCCAGGACCACGCCGGGGTGAGCGCGGGTCAGCTCGGCCTCGCCCTGGCCTTCCCGGCGATCGGCGCCTCGATCGCGATGCCGCTCGCGGGCCGGATCAGCCACCGCTTCGGCGCCCGGACCGCCCTGCGCGGGCTGCTCGCCCTGTGGACGCTGGCGCTGACCCTGCCCGCGCTGGCGCCCAACCTGCTGACGCTGTGCGCCGTCCTCTTCGTCTACGGGGCCACGGCCGGGATGTCCGACGTGGCGATGAACGCCCTGGGTGTGGAGGTGGAGAACCGTCTCGACAGGTCGATCATGTCGGGACTGCACGGGATGTGGAGCGTGGGCGCGCTGATCGGTTCGGCGGCGGGCACGGTCGCCGCCCACATCGGCGCCGACGCCCGTCTCCACCACACGCTCGCCGCGCTGGTGCTGACGGCGCTGGGTCTGGCCGCCTGCCAGGGCGTGCTGGACCTGCGCAGCGAGCCGGACGAGGAGCCGCCGCCGCGCTTCACCCTGCCGCCGAGGTCGGCGCTGATCATCGGGGCCGTCGGGTTCTGCGCGGTGTTCGCCGAGGGCGCCAGCCTGGACTGGTCGGCGGTCTACCTGCGGGACATCCTGGGCAGCTCGGACGGGGTCGCGGCCGCCTCCACCACGGCGTTCGCCCTGACGATGGCGGTGGCGCGGCTCGCCGGGGACCGGATCGTGGACCGGTTCGGCGCGGTGCGGACCGTACGGACGGGCGGGGCGCTGGCCACCGTGGGCGGGCTGCTCGTGGTGTTCTCGCCCTCCCCCGCGGCGGCGATGGGCGGCTTCGGGCTGCTGGGGCTCGGCGTGGCGGTCGTGGTGCCGCTGGCCTTCGCGGCGGCCGGGCGCAGCGGGCCGAACCCGAGCCAGGCCATCGCGGGCGTCGCCACCATCACGTACACCTCGGGGCTGATCGCCCCCTCCGCGATCGGCTCGCTGGCGGAGGCGACCTCGCTGGTGGTCTCCTTCGGCGTGGTGACCTTGCTGGCGTTCGGCCTGGTGCTGGGGGCCGGGGTGCTGCGGGCGGGCGACCGGAAGGTCATCGGCTCCGGTACGGGCTCCGGCTCCGGCTCGGCGGTGGGCGGTGCGGCGACGAAGAGCCCGTCCGGAAGCTGAGCCTCCGACGTGGCGGCAGGGCGGCCGACCTCGATGCGGCCGCCAACCACCGCACCACTACCATGGCGCTGATCTTTTCCGCAGGTGAACACCGAATACCGGATCGCAGACCGGCCGGCACACCGAGCAGACCTTCAGGGAGCAACCATGAGCTTCGGCGTGCGCTGGACCTTGCACGGCGACGGGAAGACCCCCGCGCCCGGGGCGGTGGTCCGCCCCGACGAGCGGCTCTCCTGGCCCCGTACGTTCGGACTCGGCGCCCAGCACGTGGTGGCGATGTTCGGGGCGTCGTTCGTCGCGCCGGTGCTGATGGGTCTCGACCCGAACCTCGCGATCATGATGTCCGGTGTCGCGACCGCGATCTTCCTGCTGGCGACGAAGGGCCGGGTGCCGAGCTACCTCGGCTGCTCGCTCTCCTTCGTCGGCGTCGCGGCCACCATCCGGGCGAGCGGTGGTGACAGGGCGACCATCACGGGTGCGGTGCTGGTGGTCGCCGCCGTCCTGTTCCTGGTGGGCCTCGCGGTGCAGCGGTTCGGCGCGCGGATCATCCACGCGGCGATGCCGCCGGTGGTGACCGGCGCGGTGGTGATGCTGATCGGCTTCAACCTGGCGCCGGTGACCGCGTCCACGTACTGGCCGCAGGACCAGTGGACCGCGCTGCTGGTGATGCTCTTCACCGGCCTGGCCGTGGTCTGCCTGCGCGGCTTCCTCTCCCGGATCGCGATCTTCCTCGGGCTGGTCTTCGGCTATGTGCTCTCCTGGGTGCTGGACCTGGTGTTCGGCAAGATCCACTCGCCGGCGGGCGGCGCGGAGGCCGTGGACCACTGGCGCCTGGACCTCTCGGGCGTGGGCGCGGCGGACTGGATCGGCCTGCCCTCCTTCCACGCCCCGGCCTTCGAGTGGTCCGCGATCCTGGTCGCCCTGCCCGTCGTCATCGCACTGGTCGCGGAGAACGCGGGCCATGTGAAGGCCGTGGGCGAGATGACCGGCGACTCGCTGGACGACAAGCTCGGCACCGCCATCGCGGCGGACGGCGCGGCGTCGATGCTCTCCACCGCCGTGGGCGGCCCGCCGAACACCACGTACTCCGAGAACATCGGCGTGATGGCCGCGACCCGCGTCTACTCCACGGCCGCCTACTGGGCGGCGGCCTGCTTCGCGCTGCTCTTCGGCCTCTGCCCCAAGTTCGGCGCGGTCGTCGCGGCGATCCCGGGCGGGGTGCTCGGCGGGATCACGGTGATCCTGTACGGGATGATCGGCCTGCTCGGTGCGCAGATCTGGCTCAACGGCCGGGTGGACCTGCGCAATCCGCTCAACCTCGTCCCGGCCGCCGCGGGCATCATCATCGGCGTGGGCGGCGTCACCCTGAAGATCACCGACAACTTCGAGCTGGGCGGTATCGCGCTCGGCACCCTCGTCGTGATCACCGGCTACCACGTGCTGCGCGCCTTCGCCCCGGCGCACCTGAAGACCCAGGAACCGCTGCTGGACGCGGGGACGTCGGCGTACGACGAGGAGCCGGACCGCCCCGAGAAGTCCTGAGCCGTACGCCGGGGGGGTCAGCCCGTCGCCAGGCCGTGCGCGTACTCCGGGGAGAAGGCGCCCGGTGCGGCCGAGCAGCCGTCGGACTCCCCCGGCAGCTTCACCCACAGATAGGCGTCGATCCGGTCCTCGCCGGTCCGCGTCGTCGGGGGCTGTCCCAGCGCCCGGCCCTCGGGGTCGCACCACTGGCCGGCCGGGGGCGCGCCGTTGCCGTTGCGGCTCGTGTCGATGACGGCGCCGAGGCCGGGCGGGCCGCCGAGGGCCGCCAGCACCTGGCGGGCGTAGGCCCGCTCCTCGGCGGTGGGGCGGAAGTTGGCCACGTTGGTGAAGATGCCGTCGCCGCTGGTGGCCGCCCCCGCCGCCCGGAGCGCGGCCGCCTGCTTCGAGGCCGGGTGCCAGCCGGAGTGGCCGCCGTCGAAGTAGACCCTGGCCTTCGGGTCGGCCGCGCGCAGGGCTGATCCGGCGCGGGCCAGCGCGGCGAAGCGGGCCGAGCGTCCCTCGGCGGTGAGGCAGTCGGAGAGGGCGATGGCGTCCGGTTCCAGGATCACGATCGCCGGGCCCGCGCCGAGCCCCTGGGCGAACTCCCGTATCCAGGCGTCGTACGCCGCGATGTCCGGCGCCCCGCCCTGCGAGGCCCCGCCGCAGTCCCGGCCGGGTATGGCGTACGGGACGAGCACCGGGGTCCGTCCGGCGGCGGCCGCGCCCCGGGTGACCGCGCGGACCTCCCCGGCGATCTCCCCCGGGTTGTACCGCGCGAACCAGACCGCCGCAGGCTGCGCCGCGATCCGGGACTCGATCAGCGGGCGGCGCGGGTCGTCGGGGTTGGCCCGCACCCACTCCACGACCTGGGACCCCGGGTGGCGGAAGAGGCCGCTCCTGGGGGCCGGAGAGGTCGTCGCGGGGGCAGCGCTCGTACGGGAAGGGCTGGGCGACGGAGACGGGGGCGGCGGCGCCGGGGTGGGGGCGGTGGTGGATGAGGCGGTGGGGCGTACGGGGGCGGTCGGCGTCGGGACCGCGGGCAGCGGCTGGAGGACCGGCGGAGGCGAGGGCTCCGGTACGGCGGTGGTCCGGCGGCGGTCGTCCTGCCCGGCCTCGATCAGCCCGGCCGTGGCACCGATCGCCACGACGGCCGACGCGACGGCCAGCAGGCCGTGGCGGCGGGCGGCGCGGCGGCGGGCCCGGTGGGTGGTGCGGCGCTGCGCGCGTCTGCCCGGCACTCCTCGAACCCCTTTTCCGGCACCCGTCGTTCGTCCGTTCCGATGAACCTTCGGCCGGGGGGCGCCGAGCCGAGCCTATGGCTGGGACGCTCCGCACATGGCGCAGACCGAACAGTTCACGGAACCGGCCGGCCCCGGCACCCTCGTGGCGGAGGTGGACACGGTGATCCAGCGGATGCGTGCGTTCCGCCACCGGTGGCCGCCCGGAGATGGTGTCGCGGTCTTCCACGAGGCGTATCTGACGACGGTGTGCACCGACCCGGTGCCGGTGAGCGGGGGCGGCGGTCACGGGGGCCCTGCTCACCATGGCGGCGCAGCCCGGCAGGCCTCCGGCACGCTGGAGGCGCGGCTCGCGGAGCGCTATCTGTCGGCCCTCTCCACGGCGGAGGCGGGCGGGCGGCCGCCGGAGTGCTGGCGTCCGCTGCTCCCCTATCGGCGCCATCCCGGCGTACGTCCGGTGCAGTTCGCCCTGGCCGGGCTCCATGCGCACGTGGCGCACGACCTGGCCCTGGCCGTGGTGGACGCCTGCCGTACGCGCGGCTGCGAACTGGCCGCGCTGGAGGGGGAGTTCGAGCGCGTGGGTGATCTCCTCGCATCGCTGGAGGAGCGGATCCACGACGAGCTGATGCCCGGTCCCGATCGGCTCACGATCGCGGATCCGCTGGCCCACCTGGTGAGTTCGTGGAGCCTGGAGCGGGCCCGTGAGGCGGCCTGGTCGGCGGCCCGGGTGCTCTGGCGGCTGCGCGGACTCCCCGCGCTGGCCGGGGAGTTGCGGCAGCAGACCGACGCGGGCGCCGGGCTCGTGGTGCGCTTCCTGCTCACCCCGGGCCGCTGACGCCCGCGTACGCCCACCGTCCCCGGCTCAGTCCTCCGGAAGCTCCACCGGTGCGATCTCGTCGAAGACGTCGCCGGGGCCCGGGTTGGTGGGGTCGGTCGCCCCGCCGAACTGGTGCATGACGCCCCACACCGCGTTCAGCGCGGTCTGCACGGCGCCCTCGGCCCAGCCTGCCGTCCAGGAGATGTCGTCGCCCGCGAGGAAGATCCCGCGCTTGTCCTCAGGCAGCTCGTCCTGCATGAAGTGGGTGAACAGCCGCCGCTGGTAGCGGTAGTGGCCGGGCAGGTTCGCCTTGAACGCGCCCATGAAGTAGGGCTCGTTCTCCCAGGAGACGGTGACCGGGTTGCCGATGATGTGGCTGCGGATGTCGACGTTCGGGTAGATCTCCCCGAGCGACTTGAGCATGACCTCCATGCGCTCCTGCGGGGAGAGCGGCAGCCACTTCAGGCTGTCGTCGCACCACGTGTAGGAGAGGCAGATGACGGCGGGCTTGTCCGGGCCGTCGTCCAGGAGGTACGTCCCCCGGGTCATCCGGTCGGTGAGCGTCATCGACATGGTGTCGCGGCCGGTGGTCTCGTCCTTGTCCAGCCAGAACGGCCGGTCGACCGGCACGAACAGCTTGGACGACTCCATGTAGTGGGTGCGCTCCATCGCCGTCCAGTGGTCGATCGGGAAGAGCGCGTCATCGCAGTCGATCTTGGAGAGCAGCAGCCAGGACTGGCCGGTGAAGACGGCCGCCCGGAAGGTGCGGATGTCGCCGGTGGCGTCGGTGACCGTGATGCGGTTGCCCGCCGTACGGGTCAGCCGGGTCACGGCGCCGCGCGGCTCGCCGCCGTGCAGGGAGGCCAGCGAGGTGCCCAGCGGCCAGTGGACGATCTTCTGCGGCTCGCGGTCCCACAGGCGCAGCGGGAGCTGCTGGCTGCCGCCGACGATGCCGCGGTGGTGGTCGTCGGCCTCGGTGTAGACGACGCGCAGGATCTCCAGGATGGAGTTGGGGAAGTCGGTGTCCCAGCCGCCGGTGCCGAAGCCGACCTGGCCGAAGATCTCGCGGTGCCGGAAGGACTTGAAGGCGTCGGAGGCGCAGAGGAAGCCGTAGAAGGTCTGGTTGTCCAGCTGTTCGACGAGCCTGGCCCAGATCTCGCGGATGCGCGGGACGTCGCGCTCGCGCAGCGCCCGGTTCATGTCGGAGAAGTCGGCGCCCTCCTCCAGGCAGGCGTTCCAGGCGTTCGCCACATCGCGGTAGACCTGGGGCAGGTCGTCGATGGTCTCGGCGTAGTGCGACTCGCCCTTGAGGTCGACGACGGTGGAGGGCGTGGCCGGGGAGAGCGGGTTGGGGAAGGCCCGGGTCTCCAGGCCCACAAGGTCGATGTAGTGCTGGAGCGCCGTGGAGGACGGCGGGAAGCGCATCGCGCCCATCTCGGCGGTGAGCGAGGGGTCGCAGCCGTCGAAGCCGACGGTGCGCAGCCGGCCGCCGATCCGGTCCGCCTCGTAGACGACGGGCTTGAGGCCCATCTTCATCAGCTCGTACGCGGCGATGAGGCCGGAGAGCCCGCCGCCGATGACGGCGACCTCCTGGCCGTGCTCGGTCGCCGGTATCTGGCCGAGCCCGGCGGGGTGGGCGAGGAAGTCGTCGTACGCGTACGGGAAGTCCGGCCCGAACATGGTGATCGGCGGGGCGGCCGCGTCGGTGTGCTGGACGGCGTTGGGCACCGTGGACGTCATGGGGTACGGACTCCTTGCGCGATGACTGACGAGGGAAGCTGTGGGGGGCGGGCTCAGCCGAGGGAGCCGTACAGACCGGGGCGGCGGTCGTTGAGATAGGGGTTGGCAGCGCGCGAGGCGGCCAGGAACTCGGGGTCCACCTCGCCGACGACGAGCTCCTCACCGCGGCCCGCGCGGGTGCGTACGGTGCCGTCGGGGCCGGCCAGGCAGCTCAGCCCGACGAACTCGAACTCGCCTTCCGGTCCGGTGCGGTTGACGTACGCCACGTACATCTGGCTCTCGAAGGCCCGTACGGGGATGACGGATTCGGCGACGAACTGGAACGGGTGCATCTGCGCGGTGGGCACCAGCAGCAGGTCGGTGCCTGCGAGGGCGTGCGCCCGTACGTTCTCGGGGAACTCGACGTCGTAGCAGATCAGCAGCCCGATCCGGATACCGTCCAGGTCGGCCTGGACGACGGTCTGCTCGCCGGGGGTGAACCACTCCTGCTCGAAGCAGCCGAAGAGGTGGGTCTTGCGGTAGTTCGCCAGCCGCGTGCCGTCGGAGCCGATCAGCTGGGAGGCGTTGAAGATCCGCTCGCCGTCGCGCTCCGGGTAGCCGTAGAGGACCGCGAGGCCATGGCGTACGGCGATCTCGGCCACGGCCCGGGCGCCGGGACCGTCGACGGGCTCGGCCAGCTCGGGGACCGCGTCGCCGATGGCGTACCCGGTCAGGAACAGCTCGGGGGCGACCAGCAGCCGGGCGCCCGTGTCGGCGGCGCGCGCGGCGGCCTCGGCCAGCGTCTTCAGGTTCTCGGCGACGGCACCGGGCCGGCCGGAGCTCTGGAGCAGGGCGGTACGCAACGACGGCATGGCTGACCTCGGGCGGTGCGGGCGGGGTGGGGAGACGTATCGAAGGTACGTGGCGCCCGAGGCCCCGGACAAGGCGCGAGTGTTGCGCACCGACCGTCGATTCGTTGCGCGCTCAGGCTCTGTGACGACGAAATGTTGCGTCGGACATCACCGCAGGTCAGCGGGGTGATGTGCGCCACCTGTTTCAGGCCGGCGGGGCCTCAGCCGAGTACCGGCGCAGCAGCGGTGAGAGCACCAGCACCGACTTCGTGCGCTCCACGTACGGCTCCCCCGCGATCCGCTCCAGCACCTGCTCGAAGTGGCGCATGTCGGCGGCGAAGACCTGGACCACCGCGTCGGCGTCCCCGGTGACGGTGGAGGCGGCGGCGATCTCCGGGTAGCGGGCGAGGCCCTGCTTGATCGCTTCCGGGGAGGTGTTGCGGCTGCAATAGATCTCGATGAACCCCTCGGTCTCCCAGCCGAGCGCGGCCGGGTCGACGCGCACGGTGAAGCCGGTGATCGCGCCCTCCGCGCGGAGCCGGTCGACGCGGCGTTTCACGGCGGGGGCGGAGAGGCCTACGATCGCGCCGATGTCGGCGTAGGAGCGCCGGGCGTCTTCGGCGAGGGCGTGGACGATGCGTTCGTCGAGGTCGTTCAGGCGCACGTCGGGCGGTTCACTTCTCTGCGGTGGGTCTGGCCGGCGGGAGGCGGCGGGTGCCGCCTCCCGCAGTAGACCATGAGCCGCCGTCGCGGGCGTGCTCGGCGCAGCAGTCGTGGGTGGCCCGTGGGCCGGGAACGACGCCCCCGGGACGGGAACCGCGGGTCAGAAGGGGAACTGCGAGCGGCCGTGCTGGACGGAGATCCACTTCTGGGTGGTGAAGGCCTCCACCATCGACTCGCCGTTCAGCCGGCCGAGGCCCGAACTCTTCTCGCCGCCGAAGGGGACGATGGGCTCGTCGTGGACGGTGCCGTCGTTGATGTGGATCATGCCGGTGTGGATGCGCTGCCCGACCCGCACCCCGCGTTCGATGTTGCCGGTGTGGACGGCGCCGCTGAGCCCGTAGGGGGTGTCGTTGGCGATGCGGACGGCCTCGTCCTCGCCGTCGAAGGGGACGAGCAGGGCGACCGGGCCGAAGATCTCCTGCTGGAGGACGGGCGAGTCGGCGGGCAGGCCCGTCAGCACGGAGGGGCTGACCACGTTGCCGTCGGCGCGGCCGTGGAGCAGGGCGGTGGCGCCTGCGGCGACGGTCTCGTCGACGAGCCGGGAGATGGACTCGGCCTGCGAGGAGTTGATCAGCGGGCCGATCTGGGTGGCCGGGTCGGCCGGGTCGCCGACGGTGAGGGAGGCGACCTTGGCGACGAACTTCTCGGTGAACTCGGCCTCGACCGCCCGGTCGACCAGGATCCGGTTGGCGGCCATGCAGACCTGCCCCTGGTGGACGTAGCGGCTGAACACGGCCGCGTCGACCGCGTAGTCCACGTCGGCGTCGTCCAGCACGATCAGGGCGCTGTTGCCGCCGAGTTCGAGGACGGCGCGCTTGAGGTTGGCGGCGCAGACGGTGGCGACGTGCCGGCCGACCTTGTCGGAGCCGGTGAAGGAGATGACCTGCGGTACCGGGTGCTCCAGCAGGGTGTCGCCGATCTCGGCGATGTCGGTGACGACGACGTTGAGGAGCCCGGCGGGCAGTCCGGCGTCCTCGAAGACCTTGGCCAGCAGGGTGCCGCCGCAGATCGGGGTGTTCTGGTGCGGCTTGAGGACGACCGCGTTGCCGAGGGCCAGGGCGGGGGCGACGGACTTGAGGGAGAGCAGGAAGGGGAAGTTGAAAGGGCTGATGACCCCGACGACGCCGACGGGCACCCGGTAGACCCGGTTCTCCTTGCCCTCGGTCGGCGAGGGGAGGATCTGGCCTGCCGGGCGCAGGGCGAGCTGGATGGCCTCGCGCAGGAACTCCTTGGCCAGGTGCAGTTCGAAGCCGGCCTTCAGGTGGGTGCCGCCGAGCTCGGCGACGATGGCCTCGGCGATCTCCGGCTCGCGCTCCTCGACGATGCGCAGCGCCTTCTCCAGGACCCCGCGCCGGGCGTACGGGTTGGTGTCGGCCCACGCCTGCTGGGCGCGCTCGGCCGCGCGGTAGGCCTGGTCGACCTCCTCGGCGGTGGCGACGGGGATCGAGGCGAGCTTCTCGCCGTTGAAGGGGTTGAAGTCGATGATGTCCCAGGACCCCTTCCCCGGCCTCCACTCGCCGTCGATGTACTGATGGGCCAGGTCAGTGAAGAAGGACATGAGATCCCTTACCGCAGAGAGGGAGGCAGCTGATTGCGCTTCATATTACTTATGTTTCAACAGAGTTGAAGCGGGATCCCGGCCACCCCGGAAGGGCCGTATACGGCACCGCCCCTCCCGGTGGAAAACACCGGAAGGGGCGGGAAAGCCGCGGATCGGCGGGATCAACTCCAGCTGGCGTGCAGCGGCTTGCCCTCGGCGTATCCGGCGGCGCTCTGGACGCCGACGACCGCCTTCTCGGCGAACTCCTCCAGGGAGGCCGCACCCGCGTAGGTGCAGGAGGAGCGGACGCCCGCGATGATCGAGTCGATCAGGTCCTCGACGCCCGGGCGGGTCGGGTCGAGGAACATCCGCGAGGTGGAGATGCCCTCCTCGAAGAGCGCCTTGCGGGCCCGGTCGTACGCGGACTCGTCCGAGGTGCGGTTCTTCACGGCGCGCGCCGAGGCCATCCCGAAGGACTCCTTGTAGTAACGCCCGTCGGCGGACTGCTGGAGGTCGCCGGGCGACTCGTACGTCCCCGCGAACCAGGAGCCGATCATGACGTTGGAGGCGCCGGCGGCGAGCGCCATGGCGACATCGCGCGGGTGGCGGACGCCGCCGTCCGCCCAGACGTGCTTGCCGTGCTTCTTCGCCTCGGCGGCGCACTCCAGGACGGCGGAGAACTGCGGCCGGCCGACGCCGGTCATCATCCGGGTGGTGCACATGGCACCGGGGCCGACGCCGACCTTGATGATGTCGGCTCCGGCCTCGATCAGGTCGCGTACGCCCTCGGCGGCGACGATGTTGCCCGCGACGATCGGGACCTGCGGGTCCAGCGCCCGTACGGCCTTCACCGCGGCGATCATGGACTCCTGGTGGCCGTGGGCGGTGTCCACGACGAGGGTGTCGACGCCCGCGTCCAGGAGCTGCTTGGCCTTGCCCGCCACATCGCCGTTGATGCCGACGGCGGCCGCGATGCGCAGCCGGCCCTGGTCGTCGGTGGCGGGGGTGTAGAGGGTGGCGCGCAGGGCGGCCTTCCGGGTGAGGATGCCGACGAGCCGGCCGTCCTTGCCCACGGCGGGGGCGAGCTTGCGGTTGGCGCCGTCCAGCTTGTTGAAGGCGTCGCGCGGGTCGATGTCCGCCTCCAGGACCACCAGGTCCTTGGACATGACCTCGGAGAGCTGGGTGAAGCGGTCGACGCCGGTCAGGTCGTGGTCGGTGACGACGCCGACCGGACGGCGGTCCTCGTCCACGACGACGCCCGCGCCGTGCGCCCGCTTGGGCAGCAGGGAGAGCGCGTCGGCGACGGTCTGGCCCGGGGCCAGCTCGATCGGGGTGTCCAGGACGAGGTGGCGCGTCTTGACCCAGGTGATGACGTCGGTGACGACCTCGATCGGGATGTCCTGGGGGATGACGACGAGCCCGCCGCGGCGGGCGACGGTTTCGGCCATCCGGCGGCCCGCGATGGCGGTCATGTTGGCGACCACGAGCGGAATCGTCGTCCCTGTGCCGTCGGGCGAGGAGAGGTCCACGGACTGGCGGGATCCGACGGCGGAACGGCCCGGGACCATGAAGACGTCGTCGTACGTGAGGTCGTACGGAACCACGGAGGAGTCTGTGTAGCGACCGGTGCCCGGCTCAAGAAAGCGCATAACACTCATTTTTTCATACGAAACGGTGCAGGTCGTTTCCACGAAGACACAGCAAAAGACCCCCGCGTTCGTCTGTTCCTCCAAAAGGCGCTTGGAGGCCTCCAGGGAGGCGGTCGGGGGGTCCCGGGCAAGTGGAACCTGCCTTACCCACGGACTCTACCCGAACAGGATTCGATTCATTCGTGATCACCATCTCTGGACCCGGTGACAAGGGGTCAGGTAGCTTCAAAGCCGCAGGTCTCGGGGGTGTCCGAGGTGCCACTCCGGCACATCGGCGGCCCTGGCACACCGTATGACCGGAGAGGATCCAGATCCGCCTGTGGACAGCGAACTGCCGGACATCTACTGCCCGTTCCCCCAGCGGACCAACCCGCACGTCGGGCACACACGCGGTCACCTGGCCACCTGGATCAGACAGACGGGCCTGGTGCACCGCGAGTCCGCGATGAACCGCTTCGAACAAGCCGATTTCGGCGCGTTCGTCGGCATGGTCTACCCGACGGCCGGACCGGAACACCTCGATCTGGTGGCCGACTGGTTCGTCTGGCTCTTCCTCGTCGACGACCAGCTGGACGACGGCCATCTCGGCCGCTCCCCCGAGCTGGTGCGCGCCGTGGTGGAGCGGATGCGCGCCGTCGTGGACGGCACCGCTCCGGAGCCCCTGCCCGGCGAGGAGCTGCCGGCCGCCGTGATAGCGCTGATGGACCTGTGGGAACGTACGACGCCGAGCGCGGCGCCCCACTGGCGGACCAGGTTCGCCTGGCATCTGATCACCTACCTCACGACGGCCACCACCTGGGAGGCGGGCAACCGCGCGAACGACGTGGTGCCGTCGGAGGAGGTGTACATCGCCAAGCGGCGGCACACCGGGGCCATCCACGTCTGCATGGACCTCATAGAGATCGTCACCGGCATCGAGGCCCCGGAGTCGCTCCACAACGACCCCCGGTTCATCACCGCCCTGGAAGCCTCCTGCAACCATGTGTGCTGGGCCAACGACGTCTACTCCTTCGAGAAGGAGCAGGTGCTCGGCGAGATCCACAACCTCGTCCACCTGGTCCGCCACCACCGGGGGCTGGGCGAGCAGCAGGCGCTGGACCATGTCGCGGAGCGGCTGGCGCTGGAGACGGAGCGGTTCCTGACCGCCGAGGACGAGCTGCTGGAGATGTATCCGGAGCTGACCGGTCTGCTGGTGCCCTACCTGGAGGGGATGCGCAGCTGGATGCGGGGGAACCTGGACTGGTCGCGCCAGACCCCGCGCTACAACCCGGCCGACGTGGCGCAGTACGAGGAGCCCCAGGAGTATCTGGAGGAGACCGTGCTGGGGATAGCGCCCGACCACGCGGAGGCGGGGGCGCCCTGCGCGGCGGAGGCTCCACGTCAGGGGTGAGGTGGTACGTGAGGAGGCCGGGCACTCCTGAGGGTGCCCGGCCTCCTCACGTCGGCTTCACTCGCCGTCCGGGTCCGCCCGCTCCAGCGCCGGGCGCACACCGGCCGCCGACTCGGTGAGCAGGTAGTCGGCGGCGGCGGTGTCCGTCACCAGGCTGGTGACCAGACCCGAGCGCAGTACGGCCCCGATCGCCGCGGCCTTGCGCAGCCCGCCCGCGATCGCCACCACCTCGGGGATCCGGCGCAGCCGGTCCGCCTCCACGGTGATGCAGCGCTCGCCCAGGTCGCGGCCGACTCTGCGGCCGTCGGAGTCGAAGAGGTGCGCGGACATCTCGGCGGCCACACCGAGGGAGGCGTAGTGGGCACGCTCCTCGTCGGAGAGCATGTCGTGGACCGTGGAGATGCCCGGCTCCCAGGAGCCGATGGAGACCGCGGCGACCGTCACCTTGTCGAAGTATTCGAAGGCGCGGGCGATGCCCGTCTGCTCGCGCAGCGCGGCGGCCGTGGCCGGGTCGGGCAGCAGCATCGGGGCGTAGATGGGGTGGGCCTCGCCGCCGGAGACCTGGGCGGCCCGGCGGACCGCCTCGACGGAGCCGCGCTCGGCAGTGCCCGCGTCGTAGACCCCGGTCAGCTGGACGACCGTGCAGGGCGGCAGCCGGTCCAGCGCAGCGGCCATGTGGATGGTGGAGCGGCCCCAGGCCAGGCCGAGCACATCGCCCTCGGCCACCAGCTCGCCCAGCAGGTCGGCCGCGACCTCGCCCAGGTTCTCCGGGTCGGGGGCGTCCTCCTGCTCCTCGGCCGGGGACTCGACGACGACCGCGTGGCGCAGCCCGTAGCGGGCCCGGAGCGCGTCGGAGCGTTCGGCGTCCAGCTCGGCCGGCACCCGGATCTCGATCCGTACGAGATCACGCTCCAGGGCCGTCTCCAGGACCCGGGCCACCTTGAAGCGGCTCACGCCGAACTCCTCGGCGATCTGGATCTTGGACTTGCCCTCCAGGTAGAACCGGCGGGCCATGGCCGCCGCCTGCACCAGCTCCGCGGGTCCCATCCGCATGGCTGACCGACCCGCCGAGATGCCAGACACCGCGATCTCCTCACTGCTGTTCACACGCCCGATACGCCTTCATCCTGTCAGATCCGGCGATCCTTGATCGGCCCCGTCGGGCCGCGTTCATCTGCCCTTTGTTCAGTGGCCGCATGCCCAGGGCGCGGCGGCCGTGACCGCCTCCGCCTGGGCCCGCAGACCCCGCACCGCCGCCGCCGGGTCCTCGGCCCCGTAGACCGCGGAACCCGCCACGAAGACATCGGCGCCCGCCTCCGCGCAGCGTTCGATCGTGGTGGCGGAGACCCCGCCGTCGACCTGGAGCCAGAGGTCGAGGCCGTGCTTGCCGATCAGCTCCCGGGTGCGGCGGATCTTCGGCAGCATGATGTCCAGGAAGGCCTGGCCGCCGAAGCCCGGCTCCACCGTCATGATCAGGAGCATGTCGAGTTCGGGGAGGAGGTCCTCGTACGGCTCGATCGGCGTCGCGGGCTTGAGCGCCATGGACGCCCGCGCCCCCTTCGCCCGGATCTCCCGCGCGAGGCGCACCGGCGCCGCCGCGGCCTCCACATGGAAGGTGACCGAACCGGCGCCCGCCTCCACGTACTGGGGGGCCCAGCGGTCCGGGTCCTCGATCATGAGGTGGCAGTCCAGCGGGGTGTCCGTGGCCTTGCCGAGCGCCTCGACGACCGGCACGCCGAGGGTCAGGTTGGGCACGAAGTGGTTGTCCATCACGTCGACGTGGAGCCAGTCCGCGCCTTCGACGGCCTTCGCCTCCTCGGCGAGACGTGCGAAATCGGCGGACAGGATGCTGGGGTTGATCTGCGCCATGACCCAAGCCTGCCACGTTCCGGGCCGGTTGCTCGCCTCGGCCGTCGCCAAAGGCTCACCCGGCCATCACAGTTCGCACATTCTGCGCATTTTGCCTGCGCTTTACTGTTCCTTTGCCATCCGGGAGGCCCCTCTGACGGGGCGATATTCAGCCGGTCCGGCGCAGCAGAGCGAGATACATGGCGTCCGTCCCGTGCAGGTGCGGCCACAGCTGGACGTCGGGTCCGTCCCCCAGCGCGGGCACCCCGGGCATCAGCGGCCGGGCGTCGACCCACTCGGCCTCCACCGGCTCCCCGCCGCGCCCCTTCAGCACGTCCTCGACGACCACCCGGGTCTCGGCGAGATGCGGCGAGCAGGTCGCGTAGCCGACGACGCCACCGACCCGTACGGCCTTCAACGCCTCGCGCAGCAGGCCGCGTTGGAGCGGGGCGAAGCTCTCCAGGTCCTCGGCGCGACGCCGCCAGCGGGCCTCGGGGCGGCGGCGCAGCGCCCCCAGACCGGAGCACGGGACGTCCATCAGGATGCGGTCGAAGGTGCCGGGCCGCCACGGCGGACGGGTGCCGTCGGCGGTGACCACCTGGTACGGGCCCGGGTTCCCGGCGAGCGCCCGCTCCACCAGCCGGGCGCGGTGCGGCTGCTTCTCGGCGGCCAGCAGGGTCGCGCCCCGGTCGGCGGCGAGGGCGGCCAGCAGGGCGGCCTTCCCACCGGGGCCCGCGCAGCCGTCCAGCCAGCGGGTGTCCCGGCCCTCCACGGGGGCGGCGGCGAGCGCGGCGGCCACCAGCTGGCTGCCCTCGTCCTGGACGCCCGCCCGGCCCTCCTGGACCGCCGTGAGCGCACCGGGCTCGCCGCCCTCGGCCATCCGTACGGCATACGGCGACCAGCGGCCCGGCAGCGAGTTGTCCTCGCCGAGCGCCTTGACCAGCTCGTCGGTGGTGGAGCGGCCGGGCCGGGCCACCAGCGTCACCTCGGGCCGCTCGTTGTCGGCCTCCAGCAGGTCCTCGATCCCGGCACGCCCGCCGCCAAGCGCGTCCCAGAGCGCCGAGACGATCCAGCGCGGGTGCGAGTGGACGATGGAGAGGTGGTCCTCGGCGTCCTCCTCGTAGGAGGGCGCGACCTTCTCCACCCAGCCGTCCAGGTCGTGCGCGGTGACCTTGCGCAGCACCGCGTTGACGAACTTCGCCCGCCCCTCGCCCAGCACCACCCGGGCCAGCTCCACACTGGCGGAGACGGCCGCGTGGGTGGGGATGCGGGTGCCCAGCAGCTGGTGGACGCCCATGTTCAGTACGTCGAGGACCGGCGGGTCGACCTCGCGGAGCGGCCGGTCGATGCAGGCCGCCACGATCGCGTCGTACGTGCCCTGGCGGCGCAGCGTCCCGTAGACCAGCTCGGTCGCCAGCGCCGCGTCCCGCCCGTCGAAGTCGCCCTTGGCGCGGGCCTTCTTCAGCAGCGGGGGCAGCACGAGGTTGGCGTACGCGTCCCGCTCGTCGACGGCCCGCAGCGCCTCGAAGGCGAGGAACCGGACGGGGTCCTTCTGGGGGCGGCGGTGGGGCTTGGCGGGACGGCGACGCGGCTGGTCGTTCACGTGAAAGGTGCTCCGCAGATGGTGAGAGGGCGAACCCTCCCAGCGTACGTCGCCGCCCCCGGCCCCTCGTACGAGAGGTTCTCCGGGCTTCTCGTACGGGAGGTGCTACAGCCCCAGCAGCTCGCCGTGGGCGATGCGGACGCCGCGCGCCCAGTCGGCGGCCTTCATCGGCTTCTTGCCCTGCGGCTGGACCCAGAGCAGTTCGACGGCGTGCGAGCCGGTGCCCACGTACACGTTGTTCTTCGCCGCCGCCAGCTCGCCGGGCGCCAGGTCGGTGCGGTCCAGGACGGGCGTCGCCTGGACGAGCTTGAGCCGCTCGCCCCGGAACAGGGTCCAGGCGCCGGGCGCGGGGGTGCAGCCGCGCACCACGCGGTCGACGCGCAGGGCGGGGGCCGACCAGTCGACCTGGGCGTCCTCCACGGTGATCTTCGGGGCCAGGGTGACGCCCTCGTGCGGCTGCGGGACCGCGTGCAGGGTGCCGTCCTCGATGCCGTCCATGGTGGCCGCGAGGAGCCCGGCACCGGCGAAGGCCAGCCGGGTCAGCAGGTCGCCGCTGGTGTCGGTGGGGCGGATCTCCTCGGTGAGGACCCCGTAGACCGGGCCGGAGTCCAGCCCCTCCTCGATCAGGAAGGTCGAGGCGCCGGTCACCTCGTCCCCGGCCATCACGGAGTGCTGCACGGGCGCCGCGCCACGCCAGGCGGGCAGCAGCGAGAAGTGCAGGTTGACCCAGCCGCGGGCGGGAACGTCCAGGGCCACCTTGGGGAGCAGCGCCCCGTAGGCGACGACCGGGCAGCAGTCCGGGGCGATCTCCCGCAGCCGGGCCAGGAACTCCTCGTCCCGGGGCTTCACCGGCTTGAGGACCTCGATCCCGGCCTCCGCCGCCCGCTCGGCCACCGGACTGGCCACCAGCCGGCGGCCGCGCCCGGCGGGGGCGTCGGGCCGGGTCACGACGGCGGCCACCTCGTGGCGGTCGGAGGCGATCAGGGCGTCCAGGGCGGGGACGGCGACCTCGGGGGTGCCGGCGAAGACGAGCTTCATGGGTGGCTGACTGCCTCTCGGGCTTCTCGGACTCTCGGGCCCCGCGGAGTTCTCGGATGCTGCGGGGCGCTCGGGCTCTGCGGGATTCTCGGGCTCTGCGGGGCCAGGACGTACGGTGACGAGCAGCACACCAGTCTAGGGGGTGGCCTCCAGGGCGCACGGCGGGCTCAGCCGCTTCCGCCCGCCCGGCGATCAGGGGGCTCAGCCGCCACGGCCCGTCCGGTGACCGGGGGGCTCAGCCGCTACGACCAGCGGGCGTTCAGGGGGCGCACGTGCGCCGCGCACGCCCCGTGCATATGCACATACGCCCCGATGGCGTGACCACATACCCGGCTCGGGCGTTGGTCAAAGGAGATTGACCGAAGCGGGCCGCCCCGATGCGGCCCGATCCCTTTCAACGCCGGTTCGAGAGGCTTCTTCATGGCCGACCACGCAACCCACGACGCCCAAGCGCGGGCCAGCCTGCATCTCCTGGTGCGGGACATCGAGCGGGTCCGGCGGCAGGTGGACGCGCTGCGCACACTCACCGCCCAGCTGGGCAACGTCTACCGCCCGCGCCGCTCCGGCCCCTCCGCGGGCTTCGTCGTCTACGGCAGGGCCCCGGCCCCCACCGTCCGCCTCGCCCAGGAGCTGCGGGACAGCGTCGAGACCCTGGTCACCGCCGCGGTGGACTTCGACCGCTCGCTCGGCTTCTCCTGGGACGCGGTGGGCTCGGCCCTGGGCGTCACCAAGCAGGCGGTGCACCGCCGTTACGGGACGCGCCGGGCCACCAACGCCCAGTCCACAGCCGAGGCGAACACGGAGAACGCGGCGACGCCCCGCCCGGTCTCCGTGGCTCCAGGCCTGCCGGGATCGTCCTCCGGCGGATCCATGTCCGCCGTGCCCTCCGTCCCCGCGGCCCGCTCCATGCCGCCCCAGCCGTCGGTGGGCGCGCAGCCGGTCCGTGAGGAGCTGCGCCCCGGCGCCTTCCCGGGCCCGCGCAACGGCTGACCACGAAGCCGTACGTACGTCACCGGAGCGGCGGTCTCCCCGGCCCGCCGCCCCTCTCTACCTCAGGGCTCTCACCCGATGTCCGGCGGATCGATCCTGATCCGCACCTGGTCTCCCCCGCCCTTGGCCGTACGCGCCGCCTGCGCCGTCTTGAGCGCGCCCGCGAGCGCCGCCCCGCGCCCGGGCACCACCCGGATCAGCATGCGCTCCCAGCTCTCGCCGGGGGGCGCGTCCGACGGTCTGCGCGGGCGCCCCGGCTCCGCCGACGGGACCGGCACCGGCCCCAGCAGCTCGGCCTCCGGCGGCAGTTCGGCAGCTGCGAGAAAGGAAGCCAGGGCCTCCGCCGGGCCTGTCACCGACGCCATCCGGGAGACCGGCGGGAAGCGCAGCTCGGCCCGGTCCGCCAGCTCACGGCGGGCGAAACCGGCCGGGTCCCAGCGGACCAGTGCCTGCACCGGGCGCAGCGTCGGCTCGGCGACGATCACCACCGTGCCGCCCTCCTCCTGCCCGCGTACGAGTGCGCCCGCCGCCGTCCACCGGCGCAGCGCCTCCTCCCCCGCCCGCAGGTCGGGCCGGCCGAGCATCGCCCAGCCGTCCAGGAGCAGCGCCGCCGCGTAGCCGCCCTCGGCGACGGGTTCGGCGCCGGGTGTGGAGACGACCAGCGCCGGGGCGGCCGGGACCGCGTCCAGGATGTGGTCGCGCCCCGAGGTGCGGACGGGCACGGTGGGGAAGGCGCGGCCCAGCTCCTCGGCGGTGCGACGGGCGCCGACGATCTGGGCGCGCAGCCGGTTCGAGCCGCACTCCGCGCACTGCCAGGCGCGCTCGGCCTGCCCGCACCAGGCGCAGTTCAGATCCTGCTGGTCCGGCGCCTCCAGGGGCCCGGCACAGTGGCGGCAGCGGGCGGGGGTGCGGCAGCGCTCGCAGGCGAGGCGGGGCGCGTAACCCCTCCGGGGCACCTGGACGAGCACCGGGCCGCTGCGCAGGCCGTCGCGCACGGTCTGCCAGGCGAGGCTGGGCAGCCGGGCCGAGCGGGCGGCGCCGTCCCGGGCCAGCTCGCCGTCGCCGACCGTACGGATGAGGGGCGCGGCCCGCCGCAGCTGCTCCCGGTCCGCGAGCAGGGGCAGCGCCCAGCCGCTCTCCACGAGCTGGGCGGCCTCGACCGTGCAACTGGTCCCGCCGAGCAGGAAGGCGCACCGGCCCTGGGCGGCCCGCAGCTCCAGGACCTCGCGGACGTGCGGGAAGGGGGCGTTGGTGTCGCTGTGGCTGGAGTCCCCGTCGTCCCAGACGGCGACCAGGCCGAGGTCGCGGACGGGGGCGAACATGGCGGCGCGGGTCCCGACGACCGCTCGAACCGAGCCCCGGCGCACCGCGAGCCACTGGCGGTAGCGCTTCTCGGGGCCGGATTCGGCGGTGAGCAGGGCGTGCCTGCCCGCACCGAGCGCCTCGGTCAGGGCGGCGTCGATCCGTGCGGCGACCCGCCCGTCCGGGACGACGACGAGCGCGCCGCGCCCCGAGGAGAGCGTGGCGGCGACGGCGCGGGCGATCTCGGCGGGCCAGTGCGGTCCGGGCAGCGCCGTCCAGACCGCCCGGGGCGCACCGCCCTCGGCCAGGGCGCGGAGGAAGGCGGGGCCCTGTCCGTACCGCTCCCAGGTGCCCGGCTCCGGGGGCGGGGGCGGAGGCAGCGGCTCCGGGGAGGGCTTGGACTCGGCGCGGCCGTTGCGGGGCGGGACGGCGAGCTGGAGGACATCGGCGAGGCTGCCCGCGTACCGGTCGGCCACCGCGCGGGAGAGGGCGAGCAGCTCGGGCCCGAGGACCGGCTCCGGGGAGACGACATAGGCGAGGGCGGCCAGCGTGCCCTGGTAGTCGGAGTCGGCGCGGCGCTCCACGATGAACCCGTCGATCAGACCGCCGCCCTCGCGCCGTCCGCCCTGCACGTTGTGGCGCCCGGCCCCGAACCGCACCCGTACGCGAACGCCCGGCTGGGCGTCGGCGTCCAGCTCCTCGGGGACCGCGTAGTCGAAGAACTGGTCGAGGTGGAGGACCCCCTTGTTGACCAGCACCCGGGCCACGGGCAGCTCCTTGGCCAGCGGGGCGCCGCGCCAGGTGCGCGGCTTGGCGCGCGGCACCTTGGCCTGGCGCACGGTCTCCCGGATCAGCGCAAGCTGCTCCGGCGCCCCGGCACCGGGCTCGGGCGCCCCCGCACCGGGCTCGGCGGACTGCTCGTTCTCGCTGCTCACAGCCAAATTCCTACCAGACGGCACTGACAGCCCGGACCGCACCGACAAAGGCGGCCGGGCGCAGAGCAGCGGGACCCGGCCACCGCGTTCGGTGGCCGGGTCCCGCTGTCATGAGCTGTGCGGTGCTGCTTCGGTGCTGCTAGAGACCGGCGGCCGCGCGGAGGGCGTCCACGCGGTCGGTGCGCTCCCAGGTGAAGTCGGGGAGCTCGCGGCCGAAGTGCCCGTACGCGGCGGTCTGGGCGTAGATCGGGCGGAGCAGGTCGAGGTCACGGATGATCGCGGCCGGGCGGAGGTCGAAGACCTCACCGATCGCGTTCTCGATCTTCTCCGTGTCGATGGCGGCGGTGCCGAAGGTCTCGACGAAGAGACCGACCGGCTCGGCCTTGCCGATCGCGTAGGCGACCTGGACCTCGCAGCGGGTGGCGAGGCCGGCGGCCACCACGTTCTTGGCGACCCAGCGCATCGCGTACGCCGCCGAGCGGTCGACCTTGGACGGGTCCTTGCCCGAGAAGGCGCCGCCACCGTGGCGGGCCATGCCGCCGTAGGTGTCGATGATGATCTTGCGGCCGGTGAGGCCGGCGTCGCCCATCGGGCCGCCGATCTCGAAGCGGCCGGTCGGGTTCACCAGGAGGCGGTAGCCGTCGGTGTCCAGCTTGATGCCGTCCTCGACGAGCTGCGTGAGCACGTGCTCCACGACGAACTCGCGGATGTCGGGCGCGAGCAGCGAGTCCAGGTCGATGTCGCTGGCGTGCTGCGAGGAGACGACCACGGTGTCCAGGCGGACCGCCTTGTCACCGTCGTACTCGATGGTGACCTGGGTCTTGCCGTCGGGGCGGAGGTAGGGGATGGTCCCGTTCTTCCGCACTTCGGACAGCCGCCGCGAGAGGCGGTGCGCGATGTGGATCGGGAGCGGCATGAGCTCGGGGGTCTCGTCGCAGGCGTACCCGAACATCAGGCCCTGGTCGCCCGCGCCCTGCTTGTCGAGTTCGTCCTCATCGCCCTCGACCCGCTTCTCGTACGCGGTGTCGACGCCCTGCGCGATGTCCGGCGACTGCGCGCCGATGGAGACCGAGACGCCACAGGAGGCACCGTCGAAGCCCTTTTTGGAGGAGTCGTAGCCGATCTCCAGCACCTTGTTGCGCACGAGGTTGGGGATGTCGGCGTAGGCCTTGGTCGTGACCTCGCCCGCGACATGCACCAGACCGGTGGTGATCAAGGTCTCGACGGCGACGCGCGAAGCGGGGTCGTCGCGCAGGAGCGCGTCGAGGATCGTGTCGCTGATCTGGTCAGCGATCTTGTCGGGGTGACCCTCGGTGACAGATTCCGAGGTGAAGAGACGGCGGGACACATCGCTCCCTGGGGTTGCAGCGGCTGCTGGCTGATCATGGGTGGCACGCCCGAGAGCTGCGCTCGGCACGTACCGTCGACCAGTTTATCGGTCACGTCCGGCGGCCGGGGCATGCGTCTCGCCCTTTGGAGCGCGACAGCCCGTGACACACCGGACACCTGAAGGATAATCCACCGCCACGAACGGTGGTTTCGCCCCGTTATGAACCACTCTGGCTCACCCGGGGGGTTGATTGTCACATCTCCTGGAACCTTCCCGAAACGAGGTCCCAGACCGTGTCGGCAAGCGCTTCCTTGGGTCCGTACGGCACGGAGGTCTCCGTTCCGTCGGCGCCGAGGACGACCGCCTCGTTCTCCTCGGAGCCGAAGGTCTTGCGCTCCCCCACCTCGTTGACCACGAGCAGATCGCATCCCTTGCGGCGGAGCTTGGCCCGGCCGTTGGCGAGGACGTCGTCGGTCTCGGCGGCGAATCCCACCACGAGCTGACCCGGCCGGGGCCGCTCGGCGGCGACCTCGGCGAGGATGTCGGGGTTGCGGACCAGGGTGACGGCGGGCGCCTCCTCGCCGTCCTTCTTCTTGATCTTGCCCGTGGCGTACTCGGCGGGCCGGAAGTCGGCCACGGCCGCCGCCATCACCACGACGTCCGCGTCGGCGGCCGCCTTCAGCACGGCCTCCCGGAGCTGGACGGCCGTGCCGACCCGTACGACATGGGCCCCGGCCGGGTCGGGCAGCTGGGTGTTGGCCTCGATCAGGGTGACGCGGGCGCCCCGGGCCACGGCGGTGCGCGCCAGTGCGTACCCCTGCTTTCCGGAGGACCGGTTGCCGAGGTAGCGCACCGGGTCCAGGGGCTCGCGGGTGCCGCCCGCGCTGATCACCACATGGCGGCCCGCCAGGTCGGGTTCGGTGACCCCGCGCGCCAGCACCCGGCGGCAGACCTCGAAGATCTCGCCCGGGTCGGGCAGCCGGCCCTTGCCGGTGTCGACGCCGGTCAGGCGCCCCACGGCAGGTTCGATGACGACGGCGCCCCGGCGGCGCAGGGTGGCGACGTTCTCCTGGGTGGCCGGGTGCTCCCACATCTCGGTGTGCATGGCGGGGGCGAAGACCACCGGACAGCGGGCGGTCAGGAGCGTGTTGGTGAGCAGGTCGTCGGCGAGCCCGTGGGCGGCCTTGGCCAGCATGTCGGCGGTGGCCGGGGCGACGACGACGAGGTCGGCACCCTGCCCGATCCGTACGTGGGGCACCTCGTGGACATCGTCCCAGACCTGGTCGGAGACGGGGTGGCCGGAGAGCGCGGACCAGGTGGCGGCGCCGACGAAGTGCAGCGAGGCGGCGGTCGGGACGACCCGTACATCGTGCCCGGACTCGGTCAGCCGGCGCAGCAGCTCGCACGCCTTGTAGGCGGCGATGCCCCCGCTGACCCCCAGGACGACCTTCGGCTTGTCCACTGCGTCTCCCCGCACTCGGCAACGTAAGAACGTAGCTCCCATGCTGCCTCACCGCGTGAAGCCTGCTCCCACCCGGCCCCGGACACACCTCAGGCCCGGCGGAACGGGCCGCCGGGCCTGATGGGGGTGCGAGGTGCTGTCCTGCTTACTGAGCGGGGCCCTCGATGGGCTCGGAGGTCAGCAGGCCCGCGTTGATCTCGCGGAGCGCGATCGACAGCGGCTTCTCGTGCACGTGGGTGTCGACGAGCGGACCGACGTACTCAAGGAGGCCTTCGCCGAGCTGCGAGTAGTACGCGTTGATCTGACGCGCGCGCTTGGCGGCGTAGATGACCAGGCTGTACTTCGAGTCGGTGGCCTCGAGGAGCTCATCAATCGGCGGGTTGATGATGCCCTCGGGCGTGGTGATGGAAGAGGACACTCTCTGCCTTCCGAAGGGGATAAAGATCAAAGATCAAAGAGATCTAAGTCTGAAGCATCAACGTTAGCAGCTCACGGGCCACGTCCTCGACGGAGGTGTTGACGAGCGTCGTATCGAACTCGGCCTCGGCGGCCAGTTCGACCTTCGCCGCGGTCAGCCGGCGCTCGATCACCTCGGGCGCCTCGGTGCCCCGGCCGGTGAGCCGGCGCACCAGCTCCTCCCAGCTCGGCGGTGCCAGGAAGACCAGGCGCGCGTCGTCCATGGACTGGCGGACCAGCCGGGCACCCTGGAGGTCGATCTCCAGCAGGACCGGCTCGCCCGCCTCCAGGCGGTCGAGTACGGCGCGGCGCGGTGTGCCGTAGCGGTTGCCCGCGAACTCGGCCCACTCCAGCAGCTCACCGTTGGCGACGAGCTTGTCGAACTCCTCGTCGTCCACGAAGAAGTAGTGGACACCGTTGCGCTCCCCGGGGCGGGGCTTGCGGGTCGTCGCCGACACGGAGAGCCAGACCTCGGGGTGCACGGTGCGCATATGAGCGACGACCGTGCTCTTGCCGACCCCTGAGGGGCCGGAGAGCACGGTCAGCCGCGGACGTACGTCCGGGGGTACGGGGGACGTCCCCCGGGTTGTTGCAGCCATGGAGCGATTATCCAGGTTCTCAGGGGTGCCTGAGAACGCCGGGCGGAACGTCAGGCGGCGCTGCCGCCGAACTCACGCTCCAGGGACGCGATCTGGTTGGAGCCGAGACCCCGGACCCGGCGGCTTTCGGAGATGCCGAGACGCTCCATGATCTGCTTGGCGCGGACCTTGCCGACGCCGGGCAGGGACTCCAGGAGGGCGGAGACCTTCATCTTCCCGATGACGTCGTTCTCCTGGCCCTGCTTGATGACCTCGTGGAGGGAGGCGCCGGAGTGCTTGAGTCGATTCTTGACCTCGGCCCGCTCCCGGCGAGCCGCGGCGGCCTTTTCGAGCGCGGCTGCGCGCTGTTCAGGGGTAAGGGGCGGAAGAGCCACGCCTACGTCACCTCGGATGTCGATCTGTCGGATACGGACCGGTGGGGAAGCTGGACGCCCTCCACCAGGTGAGCGACGAACACACTCTGCTCGGCTGCTCTCGACGGAGACTAGCGGCCAGGGCCGCTGTAGTCAGCGAGAACAGACGAAAAGTCCTGGTCAGCCTTGGCCGACCAGGACATTTGCCGCATAACCACCGGGTTTCCGGCCAGTAATTCGTCAGCAGCCGGTAAACGTGCCAGGGTCAACTGCCGGAGACGGCGCTGCGGACCTCGTCCGCGAACCGTCCGGCCGCTTCGCGCAGCCCTGACGCGTCCGGACCGTGGCGCAGCACGCCCCGGCTCACGCTGGGCACGACGTTGCCGACCGCGTCGCCGAAGACCGCCGGAAGATCCGCCGGGGTCGCCCCCTGGGCACCGATGCCGGGCGCGAGGAGCGGTCCGTTGATCGCCAGGTTCACCCCCGCGTCGCCGAGCGTCGCCCCGACCACCGCACCGACCGAGCCGAGCGGGGCGGCCCCCTCGTTCTCCGCCGCCATGTGGTCCAGCATCAGCTGGGCCAGCGAGCGGCCGTCGGCGGCGGTGGCGCGCTGGACCTCGGCGCCCTCCGGGTTGGAGGTGAGGGCGAGGACGAAGACGCCCGCGCCGGAGACGGCGGCCGCGTCCAGCGCCGGCCGCAGGGAGCCGAACCCGAGATACGGGGAGACGGTGACCGCGTCGGAGAAGAGCGGGGAGTCCTTGTCCAGGTAGGTCGCCGCGTAGGCGCCCATGGTGGAGCCGATGTCGCCGCGCTTGGCGTCCATCAGGACCAGCGCACCGGCGGCCCGGGCCTCTTCGACGGCCTTCTCCAGTACGGCGATGCCCCGCGACCCGAACCGCTCGAAGAACGCCGACTGCGGCTTGAGGACGGCGACCCGGTCGGCCAGCGCCTCCACCACGGTCCGGGTGAAGCGCTCAAGACCGGCGATGTCGTCGTTCAGCCCCCAGGAGGTGAGCAGGGAGGCGTGCGGGTCGATGCCGACGCAGAGCGGCCTGCGGGTGTCCATGGCGTGGCGCAGCCGCGCGCCGAAGGGTTCGAGGGTCACAGGGCGGCCTTCTTCCGGGTCTCGGCGCCGACGGCTTCGGCGAGGGTGGCGTAGGGAGACGCGGCGAGCCGGGCGGCGAGGCCCTTATGGATCGCGCGTGCGTAGAAGGGACCCTCGTAGATGAAGGCGCTGTAGCCCTGTACGAGGGTGGCACCGGCCAGAATGCGCTGCCAGGCGTCCTCGGCGCTCTCGACGCCCCCGACACCCACCAGGGTGATCCGGGTCCCGACACGGGCGTACAGGCGGCTCAGGACCGCCAGGGAGCGCTCCTTGAGGGGTGCGCCGGAGAGCCCGCCGGTCTCGGCCACCTGGGCGGGGGCGGACTTCAGGCCGAGGCCTTCGCGGGCGATGGTGGTGTTGGTGGCGATGATCCCGTCGAGACCCAGCTCTACGGCGAGGTCGGCGACCGCGTCCACGTCCTCGTCGGCGAGGTCCGGCGCGATCTTGACGAGCAGCGGTACGCGGCGGGTGGTGACGGTACGGTCGGCGGCCTCGCGGACGGCGGTCAGCAGGGGCCGCAGGGACTCGGTGGCCTGGAGATTGCGAAGGCCCGGCGTGTTGGGCGAGGAGACGTTGACGACCAGGTAGTCCGCGTGGGCGGCCAGAGCCTCGGTGGACTTCACGTAGTCGGCGGCGGCCTCGGCCTCCGGCACGACCTTGGTCTTGCCGATGTTGACGCCGACCGTGGTGCGGAAGACCGGGTTGCGGGAGGCGAGGCGGGCGGCGACGGCGACGGAGCCCTCGTTGTTGAAGCCCATGCGGTTGATCAGCGCACGGTCCGCGACGAGGCGGAAGAGGCGCTGCTTGGGGTTGCCGGGCTGCGGTTCGCCGGTGACGGTGCCGATCTCGATGTGGTCGAAGCCGAGCATCGCCATGCCGTCGATCGCGACGGCGTTCTTGTCGAACCCGGCCGCCAGCCCGAAGGGGCCGTGCATCCGCAGGCCGAACGCCTCGGTGCGCAGCTCCTTGTAGCGCGGCGCGAGAGCGGCGGCGACGAAGGTGCGCAGGACGGGGATGCGGGCGACCAGCCGGATCCAGCGGAAGGCGGTGTAGTGCGCCTGCTCGGGGTCCATCCGCTTGAAGACCAGCCGGAAGAAGAACTTGTACATGAAGGGGTGTCCTCACAGAGAGGGGGACACCGTTTCCGGTGTCCCCCTGCTGGGCTGCTAGTCGCGCGTCGCCGTCAGATGCTCGGCGTGTTCTTGGAGGGAGCGGACGCCGACGTCGCCGCCGTTGAGGGCGTCGATGCCCTGGACGGCCGCGGCGAGTGCCTGGACCGTGGTCAGGCACGGGACGGAGCGGGCGACGGCGGCGGTGCGGATCTCGTACCCGTCGAGGCGGCCGCCGGTGCCGTAGGGGGTGTTGACGATGAGGTCGACCTGCCCGTCATGGATGAGCTGGACGATCGTCTTCTCCCCGCTCGGGCCCTCCCCTTCGGACTGCTTGCGCACGATGGTGGCGTTGATCCCGTTGCGCTTGAGGACCTCGGCGGTGCCGGAGGTGGCCATCAGCTCGAACCCGTGCGCGACCAGCTCACGCGCCGGGAAGATCATCGAGCGCTTGTCCCGGTTCGCCACCGAGATGAACGCCCGCCCGGTGGTGGGCAGCGGCCCGTAGGCCCCGGCCTGCGACTTGGCGTACGCGGTCCCGAAGACGGAGTCGATACCCATCACCTCACCGGTGGAGCGCATCTCCGGCCCCAGCACCGTGTCCACACCCCGCCCGTGGATGTCCCGGAACCTCGACCAGGGCATCACGGCTTCCTTGACGGAGATCGGCGCGTCCAGCGGCAGGGTGCCGCCGTCACCGGTCTTGGGCAGGAGGCCTTCGGTGCGGAGTTCGGCGACGGTCGCGCCCAGGGAGATCCGGGCGGCGGCCTTGGCCAGGGGAACAGCGGTCGCCTTGGAGGTGAAGGGAACCGTGCGCGAGGCGCGGGGGTTGGCCTCCAGGACGTAGAGGATGTCCCCGGACAGCGCGAACTGGATGTTGATCAGCCCCCGCACCCCGACACCACGCGCGATGGCCTCGGTGGAGGCGCGCAGCCGCTTGATGTCGAACCCGCCCAAAGTGATCGGGGGCAGGGCACAGGCGGAGTCGCCGGAGTGGATGCCGGCCTCTTCGATGTGTTCCATGACACCGCCCAGGTAGAGCTCGGTGCCGTCGTACAACGCATCGACATCGATCTCGATCGCATCGTCCAGGAACCGGTCGACCAGGACGGGGCGGGTGGGGCTGATCTCGGTGGACTCGGAGATGTAGGAGGCCAGGCGGGCCTCGTCGTACACGATCTCCATACCCCGCCCGCCCAGCACATAGGACGGCCGGACCAGGACCGGGTAGCCGATCTCGTCCGCGATCGCCTTCGCCCCGGCGAACGTGGTCGCCGTCCCGTGCTTCGGGGCCGGAAGCCCTGCCTCGGCGAGGACCTGGCCGAACGCGCCACGGTCCTCGGCCGCGTGGATCGCCTCCGGGGACGTGCCGACGACGGGCACCCCGTTGTCCTTCAGCGCCTGCGCCAGACCCAGCGGCGTCTGACCACCCAGCTGCACGATGACCCCGGCGATCGGACCGGCCAGGGATTCGGCGTGGACGATCTCCAGGACGTCCTCCAGGGTGAGCGGCTCGAAGTAGAGCCGGTCGGAGGTGTCGTAGTCCGTGGAGACCGTCTCCGGGTTGCAGTTGACCATCACCGTCTCGTACCCCGCATCCGACAGCGCGAAGGAGGCGTGGACGCAGGAGTAGTCGAACTCGATGCCCTGCCCGATCCGGTTCGGCCCCGACCCCAGAATGATCACCGCGGGCTTGGTGCGGGGGGCGACCTCGGACTCCTCGTCGTAGGAGGAGTAGAAGTACGGCGTCTTCGCCGCGAACTCCGCCGCACACGTATCCACCGTCTTGTACACCGGCCGGATCCCCAGCGCATGCCGCACCTCGCGCACCACATCCTCGCGCAGGCCGCGGATCTCACCGATCTGGGCGTCGGAGAACCCGTGCCGCTTCGCCTCGGCCAGCAGCTCAGGCTCCAGCTTGTCCGCAGCGGCCAGCTCGTCCGCGTACTCCTTGACCAGGAAAAGCTGATCGACGAACCAGGGGTCGATCTTCGTCGCCTCGAAAACCTCCTCCTGCGTCGCACCGGCCCGGATCGCCTGCATGACGGTGTTGATCCGACCGTCCGTGGGGCGTACGGCCTCTTCCAGCAACTCCTTCTTGTCCCCGGTGGGGCCGGTGAAGGCGAACTGGGAGCCCTTCTTCTCCAGCGAGCGCAGCGCTTTCTGGAGGGCTTCGGTGAAGTTCCGGCCGATCGCCATCGCCTCGCCCACCGACTTCATCGTCGTCGTCAGGGTCGAGTCGGCGGAGGGGAACTTCTCGAACGCGAACCGCGGAGCCTTCACCACCACATAGTCGAGAGTCGGCTCGAACGAGGCCGGGGTCTTCTCCGTGATGTCGTTCGGAATCTCATCCAGCGTGTACCCCACCGCCAGCTTCGCGGCGATCTTGGCGATCGGGAAACCGGTGGCCTTGGAGGCGAGGGCGGAGGAGCGGGAAACCCGCGGGTTCATCTCGATCACGATGACCCGCCCGTCGGTGGGGTCGATGGCGAACTGGATGTTGCAGCCACCGGTGTCGACGCCCACCTCGCGGATGATCGCGATACCCACATCGCGGAGCCGCTGGTACTCGCGGTCGGTGAGGGTCATGGCGGGGGCGACGGTGATGGAGTCGCCGGTGTGGACGCCCATGGGGTCGAAGTTCTCGATGGAACAGACGACCACGACATTGTCGTTCTTGTCCCGCATCAGCTCCAGCTCATACTCCTTCCACCCCAGGATCGACTCCTCCAGGAGCACCTCGGTGGTCGGAGAGAGGGTGAGGCCCTGGCCGGCGATGCGGCGCAGTTCCTCCTCGTCGTGGGCGAAGCCGGAGCCCGCGCCGCCCATGGTGAAGGAGGGGCGCACGACGACGGGGTAGCCGCCGAGGGTGTCAACGCCCTTGATGACGTCGTCCATGGAGTGGCAGATCACCGAGCGGGCGGACTCGCCGTAGCCGATCTTCGCCTTCACCGCCTCCACGACGCCCTTGAACAGGTCGCGGTCCTCGCCCTTGTTGATCGCCTCCACATTCGCGCCGATCAGTTCGACACCGTACTTCTCCAGCACCCCCTGCTCGTGCATGGAGATCGCCGTGTTCAGCGCGGTCTGGCCGCCCAGGGTGGGCAGGAGGGCGTCAGGGCGCTCCTTCGCGATGATCTTCTCGACGAACTCCGGGGTGATCGGCTCCACATAGGTGGCATCGGCGATCTCGGGGTCGGTCATGATCGTGGCCGGGTTGGAGTTCACCAGAATGACCCGCAACCCCTCCGCCTTCAGGACGCGGCAGGCCTGGGTACCGGAATAGTCGAACTCGGCGGCCTGGCCGATGACGATCGGACCCGAGCCGATGACCAGGACGGACTGGATATCGGAGCGCTTAGGCACGCTGGCCCTCCATCAGAGAAACGAAACGATCGAACAAATACGCGGCATCGTGCGGGCCGGCGGCCGCCTCCGGGTGGTACTGCACGCTGAAGGCGGGGCGGTCCAGGAGCTGGAGACCCTCCACCACCTGGTCGTTCAGGCAGACATGGGACACCTCGGCGCGGCCGAACTCCGTGTCGGAGACCTTGTCCAAGGGGGCGTCGACGGCGAAGCCATGGTTGTGCGCGGTCACCTCGACCTTGCCCGTGGTGCGGTCCTGCACCGGCTGATTGATCCCCCGATGCCCGTACTTCAACTTATACGTACCAAAACCCAGCGCCCGTCCCAGGATCTGGTTCCCGAAACAGATGCCGAAAAGGGGCGTGGACCGCTCCAGGACACCCCGCATGAGAGCGACCGGGTGGTCGGCGGTCGACGGGTCGCCCGGGCCGTTGGAGAAGAAGACGCCATCCGGCTTGACCGCATACACCTCATCCAAAGTGGCCGTCGCGGGCAGCACATGCACCTCGATACCCCGCTCCGCCATCCGGTGCGGCGTCATCCCCTTGATCCCCAGATCCACCGCCGCGACCGTGAACTTCTTCGCCCCGATCGCGGGAACGACGTACGCCTCCTTGGTGGCGACCTCAGCCGACAGGTCCGCACCCGTCATCTCCGGGGCCTGACGGACGCGGGCCAGCAGCGTCCCCTCATCCGCGACCGCGTTCCCCGAGAAGATGCCCACCCGCATCGCCCCGCGCTCCCGCAGATGCCGGGTCAGCGCACGCGTATCGACGCCGCTGATCCCGACGACGCCCTGGGCCACCAACTCCTCGTCCAGCGTCCGCTGCGAGCGCCAGTTGGACGGCTTCCGCGCAGGGTCACGGACCACATACCCCGACACCCAGATCCGCGCCGACTCCGGATCCTCATCATTCACACCGGTGTTGCCCACGTGCGGGGCCGTCATCACCACCACCTGACGGTGATACGACGGGTCAGTCAGCGTTTCCTGGTAACCGGTCATCCCGGTCGAGAACACCGCCTCACCGAAGGTCTCCCCCACGGCCCCATAAGCACGACCGTGGAACACACGGCCGTCCTCCAGGACGAGTACGGCGGGAGCCTGGGCCCCCCGGGTGGAGATCGTCATCGTGCGGTGCCTTCCGTAGTGGTGCTGGTGAGGTGGTTGACGGCGTCGACCCAGGCCTGGTGCTCGGCCGCGTGGTCGGAGCGGAAGCCGGAGTCGATCCGGGTCTCGCCGTGCGCCCAGGTGATGATCAGCAGGCCGCCCTCGGGGAGGACCTTGCCTGCGAGCGCCTTGTCGAGGCGGGCCTCGCGCAGGGCCTCGGCCGGGATGAAGAAGTCGTCGGCGCCGGGGCGTACGACGTTCAGGCCGTGAGCGGTGAGCGTGAGCTCGGTGCGGCTGCGGGTGCCGAGGCCGTGGGCGACGATGCGGTCCAGCCACTGCCCGGCGGTGGTGGAGGCGTGGTAGCGCCCGGTGAGCGTCAGGAGCACCTCGTCGTCGGCGAAGCCCTCGGGGGCGGCCGCGAGCTCGGGCAGGTCAGACTGGAGGCTTCCGCGCCACTTCCAGCCCTGGCGCATCAGCCAGTAGACGAGGGCGATGAAGACCAGCAGGCCGATCACCCAGGCGATGCGGGCGGACCAGTCCGTCACTTCCGCCGACTTCTGCTCGGCGGCCAGGAGGTACAGGGGGGTAAGAGTTGTCACGCGAGCTTCCCGTCGACGACCGTGGCACGGCCCCGCAGGAAGGTATGGGTGACGCGGCCCGGCAGCTCACGCCCCTCGTAGGGGGTGTTTCGGCTGCGGGACGCGAAGCCCGCGGGGTCCACGGCTCCACGGTATGCCGGATCGACCAGCGTGAGGTTGGCGGGCTCACCCGCCGAGACGGGGCGGCCGTGTCCTTCGAGGCGGCCGATGGCCGCGGGGCGGAACGACATGCGGTCGGCGACGCCCGCCCAGTCGATCAGGCCGGTGTCCACCATCGTCTGCTGGACGACGGAGAGCGCGGTCTCCAGGCCCACCATGCCCATGGCGGCCGCCGCCCACTCGCAGTCCTTGTCCTCGTGCGGGTGCGGGGCGTGGTCGGTGGCGACGCAGTCGATGGTGCCGTCGGCGAGCGCCTCGCGCAGGGCCATGACGTCGGCCTCGGTGCGCAGCGGCGGGTTCACCTTGTAGACCGGGTTGTACGAGCGGACCAGCTCGTCGGTGAGGAGGAGGTGGTGCGGGGTGACCTCGGCCGTGACGTTCCAGCCCTTGGACTTGGCCCAGCGGACGATCTCCACGGAACCGGCGGTGGAGAGGTGGCAGATGTGGACGCGGGAGCCGACGTGGGCGGCGAGGAGGACGTCGCGGGCGATGATCGACTCCTCGGCGACGGCGGGCCAGCCGCCGAGGCCGAGTTCGGCGGAGACGATGCCCTCGTTCATCTGGGCGCCCTCGGTGAGGCGGGGCTCCTGGGCGTGCTGGGCGACGACGCCGTCGAAGGCCTTCACGTACTCCAGGGCGCGGCGCATGATGACCGCGTCGTCGACGCACTTGCCGTCGTCGGAGAAGACCTTCACTCCCGCGGCCGAGTCGTGCATCGCGCCGAGCTCGGCGAGCTGCTTGCCCTCCAGCCCGACGGTGACGGCGCCGACGGGCTGGACGTCGCAGTAGCCGGACTCCTTGCCCAGGCGCCAGACCTGCTCCACGACGCCGGCGGTGTCGGCGACGGGGAAGGTGTTGGCCATGGCGTGGACGGCGGTGAAGCCGCCCGCCGCCGCTGCCCGGGTGCCGGTGAGGACGGTCTCGGAGTCCTCGCGGCCGGGCTCGCGCAGATGGGTGTGGAGGTCGACGAGGCCGGGCAGCAGGATCTGGCCCGCCGCCTCGACGACGGTGCCGCCCTCGGGGGCTTCGATGCCGGTGCCCACCTCGGCGACGGTCTCGCCGTCGATCAGCACGTCCTGCGGCTCGCCGCCGAGGATCCGCGCACCGCGGATAAGGATCTTGCTCATGGTTACTTGGTCTCCTCGGTACGGGCGGGGCTCTCGGTACGAGTGGGGGCTGACAGGGCGGTGTCGGAGCCGCCGAGCAGCAGGTAGAGGACGGCCATCCGGATGGAGACGCCGTTGGCGACCTGCTCCACGACCGTGCAGCGGTCGGAGTCGGCGACCTCGGCGGTGATCTCCATGCCGCGGACCATCGGGCCGGGGTGCATGACGATGGCGTGCTCGGGCATCTTCGCCATGCGCTGGCCGTCCAGGCCGTAGCGGCGGGAGTATTCGCGCTCGGTCGGGAAGTAGGCGGCGTTCATCCGTTCGCGCTGCACACGCAGCATCATCACCGCATCGGACTTCGCGAGCACGTCGTCCAGGCTGTAGCTGATGTCGCAGGGCCACTGTTCGACGCCGACGGGCACCAGGGTGGGCGGGGCCACCAGGGTGACGTGTGCGCCCAGGGTGGTGAGCAGATGGACGTTGGAGCGGGCGACGCGGCTGTGCAGGATGTCGCCGACGATGGTGATCCGGCGGCCGTCGAGGTCCCGGCCGAGTCCGGCGTCGGCCCCGACGAGGCGGCGCCGCATGGTGAAGGCGTCCAGCAGGGCCTGGGTCGGGTGCTCATGGGTGCCGTCGCCGGCGTTGACCACGGCCCCGTCGATCCAGCCGGAGGTGGCGAGCCGGTAGGGGGCGCCGGAGGCTCCGTGCCGGATGACGACGGCATCGGCGCCCATCGCCTCCAGAGTCAGCGCGGTGTCCTTGAGGGACTCGCCCTTGGAGACGGAGGAGCCCTTGGCGGAGAAGTTGATGACGTCGGCGGAGAGCCGCTTGGCGGCGGCCTCGAAGGAGATACGGGTCCGGGTCGAGTCCTCGAAGAAGAGGTTGACGACGGTACGGCCGCGCAGGGTGGGAAGCTTCTTGATCGGCCGGTCCGCGACCCGGGCCATCTCCTCGGCGGTGTCGAGGATCAGGACGGCGTCGTCGCGGGTGAGGTCGGCGGCCGAGATGAGGTGGCGCTTCATCTGGGGTTCTCCGGTGGCTGGAGGAGTGTTGAAGGCGTGCGGGCGCGCAGGAGCGGGCCGTACGTCCCCCGAAGGGGCGTACAGGAGGGCTCGGGCTACTGCGCGTCCGCGGGAGCGGCCTGCTGGACACCGAGCAGCACGGCGTCGCGGCCGTCCTCCTCGGCGAGCTGGACCCTGACCGTCTCCCGCAGCGACGTGGGGAGGTTCTTGCCGACGTAGTCGGCGCGGATCGGGAGTTCGCGGTGACCGCGGTCGACGAGGACCGCGAGCTGCACGGCGCGCGGGCGGCCGATGTCGCCGAGCGCGTCGAGTGCGGCGCGGATCGTGCGGCCGGAGAAGAGCACGTCGTCGACGAGGACGACCAGCTTCCCCTCGATGCCCTCGCCGGGGATGTCCGTACGGGCCAGGGCGCGCGCCGGGCGCAGCCTCAGGTCGTCGCGGTACATGGTGATGTCGAGGGAGCCGACCGGCATCTTCCGGCCGGTGATCTCTTCGAGTTTGTCGGCGAGCCGGCGGGCGAGGAAGACGCCCCGCGTCGGGATGCCGAGCAGCACCACGTCGTCGGCGCCCTTGGCGCGTTCGACGATCTCGTGGGCGATACGGGTCAGAACACGGGCGATGTCGGGGGCCTCGAGAACGGGGCGCGCCGCGTTGCCGGTGTCGTCGTGCTGTGCGTCCATAAGAAACGGACCTCCTTCTCCGCCTCACGGGACGGACCTTAAAGGACGTCGAAATTACGTCATCCACGTTACCAGGGCTTGCGTAAGGCCTTGGCCCCGCCCCCTGGAGGTGCCGGTCCGGACCATTCGGCTTGACGCATCCAAGTAACGCTGCGTAACCTCACAGTGAGTTACCAGCCACGCGGCGGAGCCGCACACTGTTCCAGCGTCCGGGGAGCCATATGTCCAGCGAATACGCAAAACAGCTCGGGGCCAAACTCCGTGCCATCCGCACCCAGCAGGGCCTCTCCCTCCACGGCGTGGAGGAGAAGTCACAGGGCCGCTGGAAGGCCGTCGTGGTCGGTTCGTACGAGCGCGGCGACCGTGCCGTGACCGTACAGCGCCTCGCCGAGCTGGCGGATTTCTACGGGGTCCCGGTGCAGGAGCTGCTGCCCGGTACGACTCCGGGCGGGGCCGCCGAGCCGCCGCCGAAGCTCGTCCTGGACCTGGAGCGCCTCGCCCATGTCCCGCCGGAGAAGGCCGGTCCGCTCCAGCGCTACGCGGCGACCATCCAGAGCCAGCGCGGTGACTACAACGGCAAGGTGCTCTCGATCCGCCAGGACGACCTGCGCACCCTCGCCGTGATCTACGACCAGTCGCCGTCCGTGCTGACGGAGCAGCTGATCAGCTGGGGCGTGCTGGACGCGGACGCGCGTCGCGCGGTCTCCCACGACGAGAGCTGAGACCGAGACCGAGAGGTCCGGGTCCGCCGCCCACGGCGGGCCCATCAGCAGAAACGTGCCGCCGGGCCGGCGGGAGCCTTCGGGCCCCGCCGGCCCGGCGTTTTCCGTCCGTACGGGTGGCCCGTACGCCGAAGGGCCCACGGTCGGCTGACCGTGGGCCCTTCGTGGCGTGCGTGGCCGATCGGCCCGCCTCCGGGGCTACTGCTCCCGGCGGAGGTTCGGCTTGAGGTCCTTGAAGCGGGCCAGCATGCCGTTCACGAACGACGGGGAGTCGTCGGTGGAGAACTCCTTGGCGAGCTGGACCGCCTCGTCGATCACCACGGCGTCCGGGGTCTCGTCCATCCAGATCAGCTCGTACGCGCCGAGCCGGATGATGCTGCGGTCGACGACCGGCATGCGGTCGATCTCCCAGTCCACGGCATAGGTGACGATGAGGTCGTCGATTCGGTCCGCGTACTGGGCGTACCCCTCGACCAGCTCCATCGTGAATTCGCCGACCGGCGGCTGACGGTCGTCGGTCCGCGAGTGCCGGACCCAGTCCGCGAGGACGCTCTGCACGGACTCGCCGCGCTGGTCGGCCTCGAAGAGGATCTGGAAGGCGCGCTTGCGGGCCTTGTTCCGGGCAGCCACGGTTAGCTGTTCACCCGGCCGAGGTAGTCGCCCGTGCGGGTGTCGACCTTGATCTTCTCGCCGGTGGTGATGAAGAGCGGCACGCCGATCTCGTAACCGGTCTCCAGGGTGGCGGGCTTGGTGCCACCGGTGGAGCGGTCGCCCTGGACGCCCGGGTCCGTGTGCTGGATGGTCAACTCGACCGCGGCGGGCAGCTCGACGTAGAGCACCTCGCCCTCGTGCTGGGCGACGGAGGCGGTGAAGCCCTCGATCAGGAAGTTGGCGGCGTTGCCGACGGCCTTGCGGTCGACCATGAGCTGGTCGTACGTGTCCATGTCCATGAACACGAAGTACTCGCCGTCCATGTACGAGAACTGCATGTCGCGGCGGTCAATGGTGGCCGTATCGACCTTCACACCGGCGTTGAACGTCTTGTCGACGACCTTGCCGGAGAGCACGTTCTTGAGCTTGGTGCGCACGAAGGCGGGGCCCTTGCCGGGCTTGACGTGCTGGAACTCGACGACGGACCAGAGCTGGCCTCCGTCGAGCTTGAGCACCAGGCCGTTCTTGAGGTCGTTCGTGGAAGCCACGGTTGCGGAATCTCCTGGACTGAAGCTGGTGGAACGACCGGGGATGCGCGCTAGAGCGCGAGCAGTTCCTTGGTCGTCATGGTGAGTAGCTCGGGTCCGCCGTCCGCCTCAGGGCGCACGACGAGCGTGTCATCGATCCGGACACCGCCCCGGCCCGGGAGGTGGACCCCCGGTTCGACGGTGACCGGCACACAAGCGTCCAGTTTACCCATGGCTGTCGGTGCCAATTGCGGGTCCTCCTCGATTTCGAGCCCCACACCGTGCCCGGTCCTCGGCTGGAGGCCCTCTCCGTACCCCGCGGACTCCAGCGGATGGCGGGCCGCGCGGTCCACGTCCCGGTAGGCGGCGCCCGGCGCCAGAGCCTCCCTGCCTCCCCGCTGAGCGGCGAAAACGAGGTCATAGAGGTCGATCTGCCACTGGGCGGGTGCGGTGCCGATGACGAAGGTCCGGCCGATCTCGCAGCGGTAGCCGTGGTAGTTGGCGCCCAGCCGGACGGAGAGGAAATCCCCCTCCTCGACCCGGCGGTCGGAGGGCCGGTGCCGCCCCTGGCCGGAGTTGGGGCCGGTGGCCACGGAGGTGGCGAAGGCGGGGCCGTCGGCCCCGTGGTCGACCAGGCGGCGCTCCAGCTCCAGCGCGAGATGGCGCTCGGTGCGGCCGACCAGGATCGATTCGAGGAGTTCGCCGAGGGCCTGGTCGGTGATCTCCGCGGCGATGCGCAGACAGCCGATCTCCTCCTCGTCCTTGACGATCCGCTGCTGTTCGACGGTGAAGCCCAGATCGGCCAGCCGGAGGCCCGGTGCGGCCTGCCCCATGGCGCGGTGCCGGGCCACGGTCAGGTCGTGCTCCTCCACGGCGAGCGAGTCCGCGCCCGAGGCGGCGGCGAGCCCCGCGGCCTCGACCACCGGGTCCCCGTCCGGGACGGGCAGCACATCGACCCGGAGCGCCTCGTCGGGCCGCCCGTGGCCGGGGTCGCCGACGGGCGCGCGGGGGCAGAGCAGAACGTCCTCGCCGGGGCCGAGCAGCAGCACGGCGCCGGGCGGCGCTCCGCCCGCGAGATAGCGGACGTTGGCGGGGCGGGAGACCAGGGCGGCCGCGGACCCCGCGGCGGCGCACCGGTCGCGGAGCAGCCCGCGTCGGACGGCGTGCACCTCAGACATGCTCCGAGCGTACGAACGAATCCGGCTCCCCGCTCGGCCGGCGCATCCGACCGGGGGGCGGGGTGCCGCAGCGCCCTTGTATGCGGCCGCGGCACCCTATAGGCAGTCGTTTTCCCCGGAACAGGCAGTCGTTTCCCCGGAGGGGGCCTGAACTCCGGCCGCTACCAGGTGGGCGGGGAGGCGATGGAGCGGGCGAGCACGTCGTCCAGGACGCGGGCGGTGGTCTCCACGTCGTACGTCGAGTTGTCGATGATCGGGAGCCCGGAGCCGTACCAGCCGGCCATCCGGCCGTGGATGCGGGCGACCTCCTCGTCGGAGAGCCTGCGGTTGCCGCTGCGGGCGGCGTTGCGCTCCAGGACGATCTCCAGGCCGGGCAGCAGGACGACGGGCAGCAGCCCGGGGCCCACATGGCGCTTCCAGCCGCCGAGGCCGACGACGGGGCGGTCGGGGAAGACGGCGTCGTCGAGGATGCAGGAGATGCCGTTGGCGAGGAAGTTGCGGGCGGCGAAGCCGCAGGTGCGGCGGGCCAGCCGGTACTGGGCCTCGGAGTGGTCGTTCCAGCCTGCCTGCGGGTCGGCGAAGCCGGAGCAGACCCATTCGCGGACGTCATCCAGGGAGACGTGGGCGGTGGGCACCCGGCGGCGGGCCGCCCAGAGCCGGGCCACGGTGGTCTTGCCCGCGCCCGCCGGGCCGATCAGCAGCACGGCGAGCGTGGCGCTGCCGGTGCCGGGCTCGGCGGGGGGTGCGGGCAGCGGCACCGGGCCGCCGGGGGGCAGCTGGATGTGGCCGGTGGGCTGGCCGCCGGAAGGCGGCGGAGTGGGTCCGGTGCCGCTCCAGCCGTACTGCGGAGCCTGGGGCTGGGGGGCGTGGCCCGGGGCCGGGGGCTGCGGGGCCTGGCCGGGAGCGGGCGGCTGCTGGGCCTGGCCCGGGGCCGGAGCGTGCGGGGCCTGGCCGGGGGGCGGCGGGGGTATCGGGGGCGGGCCCTGCGGTCCGGGGTGGCCGGGGTGCTGGGCCTGGTGCGACCAGCCCGCGGGCCCGTTCCCGGGTCCCTGGGGCGGCGGCAGCGGGGCCCCCACTGCGTGCTGCATCCGGTGCCACTCCGTCTCGTAACCGCGACTCACGCTGATGGGACGGCTACCGTACCTTCCCGGGCCGCCTCAGGGTGAACGGCCCGGGAGGGCACGGAGTGCCCGTGGGCACCCGGGGGCTGTCAGTCCGTCAGTTCGTCGGCGAGGGCGCGCAGGGCGAGCCGGTAGGAGCCGATGCCGAATCCGGCGATCGTGCCCGTGGCCACCGGGGCGATGACGGAGGTGTGCCGGAACTCCTCGCGGGCGTACGGGTTGGAGATGTGCACCTCGATCAGCGGGGCGGTGCGCTGGGCGGCCGCGTCCCGCATGCCGTACGAGTAGTGCGTGAAGGCGCCCGGGTTGATGACGACCGGGATCGAACCGTCCGCCGCCTCGTGGAGCCAGCGGATCAGTTCGCCCTCGTCGTTCGTCTCGCGTACGTCGACGTCGAAGCCGAGCTCCTTGCCGAGCGCGGTGCAGGTCTCGACGAGTCCGGTGTAGGAGGTGGCACCGTAGACGTCGGGTTCACGGGAGCCGAGGCGGCCGAGGTTGGGGCCGTTCAGGACGAAGACCCTGCGGGTCACGCGGAGACCTCCCCGTAGGCGGCGAGCAGCACGGCCGGATCGGGGCCCTCCAGGACGGTGGGCTTGCCGAGGGCGTCCAGGACGATGAAGCGCAGCAGGTCGCCGCGGGACTTCTTGTCGACCTTCATGTTCTCCAGCAGCTTGGGCCACTGGTCGCCCCGGTAGGTGAGCGGCAGGCCCACGGACTCCAGGATGCTGCGGTGCCGGTCGGCGGTGGCGTCGTCGAGGCGTCCGGCGAGGCGGCCCAGCTCGGCGGCGAAGACCATGCCGATGGAGACGGCCGCGCCGTGGCGCCACTTGTAGCGCTCGTTCTTCTCGATGGCGTGGCCCAGCGTGTGGCCGTAGTTGAGGATCTCGCGGAGTCCGGACTCCTTGAGGTCGCTGGAGACGACCTCGGCCTTGACCCGGATCGACCTCTCGATCAGCTCGGCGGTGTGCGGTCCGGCGGGCGTGCGGGCGCCCTCGGGGTCGGCCTCGACCAGGTCGAGGATGACCGGGTCGGCGATGAAACCGGCCTTGATGATCTCGGCCATGCCGGAGACGTAGTCGTGGACCGGCAGCGAGTCCAGGGCGGCGAGGTCGCAGAGGACCCCGGCGGGCGGGTGGAAGGCGCCGACGAGGTTCTTGCCCTCGGCGGTGTTGATGCCGGTCTTGCCGCCGACGGCCGCGTCGACCATGCCGAGCACGGTGGTGGGGATCGCGATCCAGCGCACCCCGCGCAGCCAGCTGGCCGCGACGAACCCGGCGACGTCCGTGGTGGCACCGCCGCCGATGCCCACGATCACGTCGGTACGGGTGAAGCCGGTCTGGCCGAGCGCCTTCCAGCAGTAGGCGGCGACCTCGACGGTCTTGGCCTCCTCGGCGTTGGGCAGCTGGATGGCGATGGCCTCGTACCCCTGGTCGGCGAGGTCCTGGCGGACCGCCTCACCGGTCTCGGCGAGCGCCTCGGGGTGCAGGACGGCGACCCTCTGGGCGCGGTCGCCGATGAGCTGGGGCAGCTCGCCGAGGAGCTGGTGGCCGACGAGGACCTCGTACGGGTCGGTGCCCGCCGAGCCTGCGACCTGGATGCGGGTGGGGCCCTGCTCTGTCATGCCGGTGTTCTCCACGCCGGGGGCGGCTGCGCCCTCCGGCAGTTCCAGTACGTCGATGATCGCCTGGGCGACCTCTTCGGGGGTGCGTTCGTCGGTGGTGACGACCTCGGTGGCGACCTCTTCGTAGAGGGGGCGGCGGGCGTCCATCAGCTCGCGCCACTGCCGGCGCGGGTTGACCGCGAGCAGCGGGCGGGCGGTGTTGAGCCCGACGCGGCGGACGGCCTCGTCCACGTCCATGGAGAGGTAGACGACCGGGCGGCCGGCCAGCAGCTCCCTGGTCGTCCCGTCCAGGACGGCCCCGCCGCCGAGGGAGAGGACTCCCGCGTGTCCGGCGAGGGCCGCTTCGACGGCCCGGCGCTCCAAGGCCCGGAAGTGCTCCTCGCCCTCGTCGTAGAAGATCTCCGCGATCGGCTTGCCGGCCTCGGCCACGACGTCCGCGTCGGTGTCCCGGTAGCCGGTGCCGAGCCGGGCGGCGAGCAGTTCGCCGACGGTGGACTTGCCGACGCCCATCGGGCCGACGAGGACGACCAGGGGGCCGGTCATCGGATCTGGAGGTGGTCGAGGTACGACTGGACGTTGCGGTGGGTCTCGGCCACGCTGTCGCCGCCGAACTTCTCCGCGACGGCGTCGGCCAGGACCAGGGCGACCATCGCCTCCGCGACGATGCCCGCGGCCGGGACGGCGCAGACGTCGGAGCGCTGGTGGTGGGCCTTGGCGGCCTCGCCGGTGACGACGTCCACGGTGGCCAGGGCGCGCGGCACGGTGGCGATGGGCTTCATCGCGGCGCGGACCCGCAGCAGCTCGCCGGTGGTGAGCCCGCCCTCGGTGCCGCCGGAGCGGCCGGAGGTGCGCTTGATGCCGTCGTCGGCGGCGACGATCTCGTCGTGCGCCTTCGAGCCGGGGACCCGGGCCAGGTCGAAGCCGTCGCCGACCTCGACGCCCTTGATGGCCTGGATACCCATGAGCGCGGCGGCGAGCCGGGCGTCCAGGCGGCGGTCCCAGTGGACGTGCGAGCCGAGCCCGACGGGCACGCCGTACGCCAGCACCTCGACGACTCCGCCGAGGGTGTCGCCGTCCTTGTGGGCCTGGTCGATCTCGGCCACCATCGCCTTGGAGGCGTCGGCGTCCAGGCAGCGGACCGGGTCGGCGTCCAGCTTCTCCACGTCGGAGGGGACCGGGTGGACGCCGTACGGCGCCTTCGCGGCGGCCAGCTCCACGACATGGCTGACGATCTCGATGCCCGCGGTCTCCTTGAGGTAGGAGCGGGCGACGGCCCCGAGGGCGACGCGCGCGGCGGTCTCCCGGGCGCTGGCGCGCTCCAGGACCGGCCGGGCCTCGTCGAAGCCGTACTTCTGCATCCCCGCCAGGTCGGCGTGGCCGGGGCGGGGGCGGGTCAGCGGCGCGTTACGGGCCAGCTTGGCCAGCTCGTCGGGGTCGACCGGGTCGGCCGACATGACCTGCTCCCACTTGGGCCACTCGGTGTTGCCGACCATGACGGCGACCGGGGAGCCCATGGTGAGACCGTGCCGTACGCCGCCGAGGAAGGTGACCTCGTCCTGCTCGAACTTCATCCGCGCACCGCGGCCGTAACCGAGCCGTCGCCGGGCGAGCGCCTCGGCCACCATCTCCGTCGTGACCGGGACGCCGGCGGGAAGGCCCTCCAGCGTCGCCACCAGTGCGGGGCCGTGCGACTCGCCCGCGGTCAGCCAGCGCAACCTGCTCAAAGGTGCTCCCTCATGCTCGCGCCTGAAAATCCGACGGCACGACCGGGTGCGCGGCCCCGGCCCGCCGCCGTCGATCCTCCCACGACTGTGCTCGGTGTCCGGCCGCCGGTCCAGGAACCGGACACCACTTCATCAGGTCGAACGTGTCAGCGGGACGCGATCGCGGCTTCCCCGGCCTGCCGCATGGCCGCCAGCGGGGCCGGGCTCCGGCCCGTCATCCGCTCGACCTGGAGCAGCGCCTGGTGCACAAGGAGGTCCAGCCCTCCGACGACGGTGCCGCCGCGCGCCGACCAGGCGGCGGCCAGCGCCGTCGGCCAGGGCTCGTACAGCACGTCGAAGAGGATGCCCGGGTTCTGCGGTACGTCGGCGGCCACGGCGTCCGTCGTTCCGGCCGGGGTGGTGGCGATGACGAGGGGGGCCTCCAGCGCGCGGGCGCCCTCGGCCCAGTCCGCGACCCTGACGTCCACGCCGAGGCGCTGTCCCCAGCCGCGCATCTCGTCGCCGCGTTCCCGGCTGCGTACGTAGGCGGTGACCGGTCCGGCGCAGATGACCGCGAGCGCGGCGAGGGCGGAGGAGGCGGTGGCGCCGGCGCCGAGGACGGCGGCGGACTCGACCTTCTCGACCCCGCGCTCCCGCAGGGCGGCGATCATGCCGGGGATGTCCGTGTTGTCGCCGATCCGGCGGCCGTCCCCGGTGAAGACGACCGTGTTGACGGCCTCCACCGAGGCGGCTGTCGGGCTGATCTCGTCCAGCAGCGGGATGATCGCCCGCTTGAGCGGCATGGTCAGCGAGAGCCCGGCCCAGGAGCGGTCCAGCCCCTCGATGAAGCCGGGCAGCGCCGCCTCGTCGACCTCGAACCGGTCGTAGGACCAGTGGTCGAGGCCCAGCTCGGCGTAGGCGGCGCGGTGCAGCACCGGGGAGAGCGAGTGGGCGATGGGCGAGCCGAGGACGGCGGCCCGGCGGGCCTCAACCGATGGCATCGAACTTTTCCTTGAGCTTGAGGTGCTCGTCGTAGGTCTTGGCGAACTCGGTCTTGTGCTGACCGTCCGTCGCGACGAAGTACAGCCAGCCGTCCGTCGTGGGGTTCAGGGCCGCGCCGAGCGCATCGGCACCGGGGTTGCTGATGGGCCCCGGTGTGAGGCCCTTCTGCGTGTACGTGTTGTACGGGTCCTTGTTGCTGAGGATCTCGGACTCGCTGATGTTGATGTTGCTCTGCTTCTTGAGGTAGTTGAACGCCGAGTCGAACTGAAGCAGCTGGTTCGTCTCGGTGTTGGTGGGCTTGAGGCGGTTGTAGACGACCTCGGCCATCTTCCGGAAGTCGTCGTGGGTCTTGCCCTCCACCTGCACCAGGCTCGCCACCGTGATGACCTGCCACGGCCCGTCCAGCTTGTGCTTCTTGGCGACGGCTTCCAGGTCGAGTTTGTCGTACTCCTTGTTCGCCCGCGTGACCATCCGCTTCAGCGCGTCCTCGGGCTTCGACCCCTTGGCGACCGGATAGGCCGCCGGGTACAGGAAGCCCTCCAGCGGGTCCTTCACGTCCGGGTTGTCGTCCGCCCAGTCGGGCAGGCCCAGCGACTCCGCCTTGGTCTTGGCGATCTTCGCCGTGGTGCCCTTCGCCAGCCCCAGCCGCTCGTCGATCTTGGCGTAGACCGTGACGTTACGGGTCCCCTCGGGGATCACGAAGGCGTTCTGGCTCTTGGGGTCGAGCATCAGCTCCACCGCGCTGGCCCCCGACATCTCCTTCTTCAGGAGGTAGACGCCGGCCTGGATCGACCGGCCCTTGGGGTTGCTGTTCTGCGCCGCCACGAAGGCGTCGGAGGACTTGATGACGCCCTGCTTGCGCAGGATGTTCGCGATGTCGTAGCCGAGCGCCCCCTCGGGGATCTCGACCTCGACCTGCTCGTCGGTGCCCGACCCCGCGAAGTCGGCCGGGGCGCCGAACTGCTTCTTCCAGTAGGTGTAGCCGACGTACGACACTCCCCCGAGGCCGCCGACCAGGACGAGGGAGACGATCAGGCAGGCGCAGCCGTTGCGGCTCTTCTTCTTGCCCTTGCCGCCCCGGCGCTCGCCGTCGCCGCGGTCCCGCCGTGCGGAGCGCGAGGCGTCGTCGTCCGGGTCATCGTCGTCGTCGCGGGGCTCGCGGGCGGCGGGCTCGTCGGCGCCGGTGAAGAAAGGATGCGTCTCTTCCTGCGGCTCGTCCGGGTCCCAGTCCGTCGACGGCTTCTGCTGCTCCGGCTGCCGGCGCTCGGCCTCGCGGCGGCCCGGCGGCTGCGGCGGGGGGTAGGCATCGGGCGTGCCGTAGTAGTCGTGCGATTCGCCGTACCCCGCCTGCTGCTGGGCGTAGTACGGGTCCTGGGGCTCGGCCCCGTACGGCACGGCGGCCTGCTGACCGGAGTCCCAGCCGCCGTCGTACTGCGGCTGGGCGGGAGGCTGCTGGCCGTACGGGTCCTGGTGCTGCGCGCCGTACTGCTGCTGGTGCTGGTGCGCCTGCTGCTCGTACTGCGGGTACTGCTGCTGGTCGTACTGATGCTGCTGGTACTGCTGGGGGTCCTGGTGCTGCTGGTGGTTCTGGGCGTACGGGTCCTGCGGATAGGACTGCTGCTGGTCGCCGTACTGGCCCTGGCCGTGGGCGGCCTGACGGCCTCCCCATCCCTGGTCCCCGTACAAGGGGTCCTCGGGATGCCACGGTTCGGAGCCGGGGCCCCGGCCATACTCAGTCATCGATCCCCTAGAGCCGCGAGACGACGTTCCGTCTCTTCGCTTCGCTGTGCGGTGTTTGTTCGAACCACCGACGCATCGCGCGGAACGTTACCGTATCGCGATCAGACAACCACTTCGACGCCCTCGCCGGGGGGATTGCCTGACGCCCGTTCGGACTCCAGAGCGTTCTGAAGGATCACCACAGCGGCAGCCTGGTCGATGACAGATCGGCCCTTCTTGGACTTCACGCCCGAGGCGCGCATGCCCTGAGCGGCCGTCACTGTGGTCATCCTCTCGTCCACCAGCCGCACCGGAACGGGTGCGATCGAACGGGCGAACGCCTGGGCGAAGTCGCGGACCTTGGCTGCCGCGGGGCCCTCGCCACCGCCGAGGGAGCGCGGCAGACCGAGGATGACCTCGATCGGCTCGTACTCCTCGACGATCTGGCGGAGCCGCCGGTGGGCGGCCGGGACATCGCGTCCCGGCACGGTCTCCACCGGCGTGGCCAGGATCCCGTCGGGGTCGCACGAGGCGACCCCGATCCGGGCGTCCCCTACGTCGACGGCGAGCCGTCGGCCCCGGCGCATCCGCGTCATCCCGCTCGTCACGCCGTCTCGGTGACGAGGCGTTCGACTGCGGCGACCGCGTCACCGATGGCGGCCGGGTTCGTGCCGCCGCCCTGGGCGACGTCCGGCTTGCCGCCGCCACCGCCGCCGAGCGTCTTGGCGGCCGTACGCACCAGGTCACCGGCCTTGAGTCCGCGCTCGCGGGCGGCCTCGTTGGTGGCGATGACGGTGAGCGGGCGGCCGTTGGCCGTGGTGAACAGGGCCACGACGGCCGGGCGGCCGCCCTGGATGCGGCCGCGCACGTCCAGGACCAGCTTGCGCAGGTCGTCGGCGGAGGTGCCGTCGGGGACCTGGCCGGTGACCAGGGCGACGCCCCGGACGTCCTTGGCGGACTCGACCAGTCCGGCGGCGGCCGCGAGGACCTTCTCCGCGCGGAACTTCTCGATCTCCTTCTCGGCGTCCTTCAGCTTGCCGAGCATGCCCGCGATCTTCTCCGGGAGCTCCTCGGGACGGCCCTTGACCAGCTCCTGGAGCTGGGCGACGACCGTGTGCTCCCGGGCGAGGAAGTTGTACGCGTCCACGCCGACGAGGGCCTCGATGCGGCGTACGCCGGAGCCGATGGAGGACTCGCCGAGCAGCTTGACCAGGCCGAGCTGGGCGGTGTTGTGGACGTGGGTGCCGCCGCACAGCTCCTTGGAGAAGTCGCCGATGGTGACGACCCGGACCCGCTCGCCGTACTTCTCGCCGAACTCGGCGATGGCGCCCTGCTTCTTGGCCTCGTCGATCGACATGACCTCGGCCTGGACGTCGAGTTCGCGCGAGAGGACCTCGTTGATCTTCTGCTCCACGTCGGTGAGGACCGTGCCGGGAACGGCGGCGGGCGAACCGAAGTCGAAGCGGAAGCGGCCCGGGGAGTTCTCGGAGCCGGCCTGGGCGGCCGTCGGGCCGAGCGCGTCGCGCAGCGCCTGGTGGGTGAGGTGGGTGGCGCTGTGGGCGCGGGCGATGGCCCGGCGGCGGGTGGAGTCGATGGAGGCGAAGACCGGGGCCCCGACCGTCACCTCGCCGACCTGGACGACACCCTTGTGGACGTGGACGCCGGGGACCGGCTTCTGCACGTCGCGGATCTCGATCACCGCGCCGGTGTCCAGCCGGATGCGGCCGGTGTCGGCGAGCTGGCCGCCGCCCTCGGCGTAGAAGGGGGTGCGGTCGAGGACGACCTCGACCTCGTCGCCCTCGGTGGCGGCGGGCGAGGGCACCCCGTCGACCAGCAGGCCGACGATGGTGGACTCACCGGCGGTGGAGGTGTAGCCGGTGAACTCGGTGGCGCCGGAGTTGTCGGCGACCTCGCGGTAGGCGGAGAGGTCGGCGTGGCCGGTCTTCTTGGCGCGGGCGTCGGCCTTGGCCTTGTCGCGCTGCTCCTGCATGAGGCGGCGGAATCCGTCCTCGTCCACGGAGAGCCCCTGCTCGGCGGCCATCTCCAGGGTCAGGTCGATCGGGAAGCCCCAGGTGTCGTGGAGCAGGAACGCCTTGTCGCCCGGGAGGACCTGGCCGCCGGCGGCCTTGGTCTCGGTGACGGCGGTCTCCAGGATGTTGGTGCCGCCCTTGAGGGCCTTGAGGAAGGCGGCCTCCTCGGCGAGCGCGACCGTCTCGATGCGCTTGCGGTCGGTGATCAGCTCGGGGTACTGGAGCCCCATCGTGTCGATCACGACGTCGACCAGGTCCTTGACGACCGAGCCGGTGGCGCCCATCAGGCGCATGTTGCGGATGGCGCGGCGCATGATGCGGCGCAGGACGTAGCCGCGGCCCTCGTTGCCGGGGGTGACGCCGTCGCCGATGAGCATCACCGACGTACGGATGTGGTCGGCGACGACGCGGAGCGAGACGTCGGTGGACTGCTCGGCGCCGTAGCGGACGCCGGTCAGCTCGGTGGCCTTGTCCATGACGACGCGCAGGGTGTCGGTCTCGTACATGTTCTGCACGCCCTGGAGGATCATCGCGAGACGTTCCAGGCCGAGACCGGTGTCGATGTTCTTCGACGGCAGGTCCCCGAGGATCGGGAAGTCCTCCTTGCCGTCGCCGGCGCCGCGCTCGTACTGCATGAAGACCAGGTTCCAGATCTCCACGTAGCGCTCGTCGTTGACGGCGGGGCCGCCCTCGACGCCGAACTCGGGGCCGCGGTCGTAGTTGATCTCGGAGCACGGGCCGCAGGGTCCGGGGACGCCCATAGACCAGAAGTTGTCCTTCTTGCCCAGGCGCTGGATGCGCTCGGCGGGGACGCCGATCTTGTCGCGCCAGATGGCCTCGGCCTCGTCGTCGTCGAGGTAGACCGTGATCCAGAGCTTCTCGGGGTCGAGGCCGTAGCCGCCGTCCTCGACGGAGTTGGTCAGCGCCTCCCAGGCGAGCTGGATGGCGCCTTCCTTGAAGTAGTCCCCGAAGGAGAAGTTGCCGCACATCTGGAAGAAGGTGCCGTGGCGGGTGGTCTTGCCGACCTCTTCGATGTCCGGCGTACGCACGCACTTCTGCACGCTGGTGACGCGCGGGGCGGGCGGCTTGACCTCGCCGAGGAAGTACGGCTTGAAGGGGACCATGCCCGCGGGGACCAGCAGCAGAGTCGGGTCGTCCGCGATGAGCGACGCCGAAGGCACGGCGGTGTGACCGCGCTCCTCGAAGAAGCTCAGCCAGCGGCGGCGGATTTCAGCCGACTCCATCAGTGGTCCTCATTCCGGTTGTTCGGGTTGTAGGGGAGCTTGCGGTACGTGTTCGGGTGCGCGGCGGGCTCGGCCGCCTCGACGGCGTAGTGCCGCTGTACGGGGAGGTCGGGGTCGACCGGTGCCTCCAGGCCCAGGGCGCCGCCCAGTTCGGCTTCGCGCCGGACCATTCCCTCGCGGACGTCGAGTGCGAAGTCCTTGATCTTGTGGCCGGTCTCGATCGCCTTGTCCGCGGCCTGCGCGGCGAGGCTCTCGGGCGTCAGCTGCTTGAGCTTGCGGTTGACCTTGGTGGTGGCCCAGACACCGGCGGCTGCGCCGGTGGTGAACCAGAACATGCGGCGGAACATCGCTGGATCAGTCCTTCTGTCCGCGGGTGTTTCGGCGTTCGCGCTTACGTCCACGCGCCGAAGGTACGGTCCGGCCGACGATCACCGTGCGGCGGGAGGAGCGGCTCCGCGCCGGTTCCGGTTCGGGCTCGGGGGCGGTGCGGCGGCCGAGGGCCTGCCGGACGCCGTAGCCGAACGCGGCGACCTTGACGAGCGGGCCGCCGAAGGTGGAGGCGACGGTGGTGGAGAGCGCGGAGGCGTTGGAGGTGACCTCCTGGACGTCGCTCGCGATGGCGTCGACCTTGTCCAGCTGGGTCTGTGCGGACCGTACCGTCGCCGAGGCGTCGGCCAGCAGCGGGACGGCCTGTTCGGTCACGTCCGCCACCAGCTTGGTGGTCGCCTTGAGCGTCTGGGCGAGCCTCACCAGCACCACGGCGAGGAACGAGACCAGGATCGCCCAGAAGACGGCCACGAGAATCCCGGCCACCTCTCCACCGGACACTGTGCACCGCTCTCTGCTCGTCGCTTGTCTGCTTGTCACCGGGCCCCTGCGGGGCCTGTCCCCGTCGGTGCGGCCGGCTCCCGCCCGCGCGCCCGATCGTCGTCCCACGAGCCTATCGCGCCGCGCATCCGCTCCCCTACCGCATTCCCGGCGGGCCCTGCGGCATTCTCCGGGAGCGGCACCGTAGTTCGACGACGCGATTGTACGGAGAGCATCCAGGCCAGTACCCTGCGTGTTTCATGCGACGCCTGCAGCACCCTTCCACGAACCCGGACGATCCGGACTCCCGTTCCGCCTCCCCGGCCCGCAACGTCCCGGCCGGCAACGTCCCGGCGGAGCTGAACCGTTTCGTGGGCCGCGAGGACGAACTGGCCGCGCTGGGCGGTCTGCTGGCGGAATCCCGGCTCGTCACCGTCGTCGGGGTGGCGGGCGTGGGCAAGACCCGGTGCGTCAGCAGGGTCGCCGCGCTGCTGGAGAAACGGTACTGCGACGGGGTCTGGCTCGCCGAGCTGTCCGCCGTCCACGATCCCGGCCTGCTGGAACACGCCGTGGTCGAGGCGCTGGGGCTGACCGACCACACCGGCAGGGCCCCGCGCGCCGTCCTCGTCGAGCACCTCCGCGAGCGCCGGGCGCTGCTGGTGCTGGACGGGTTCGAGCACCTCGTCGACGGCTGTGCCGATCTCGTACGGGAGTTGCTGCGCCGGGCGCCGGGGCTCCGCGTGCTCGCGGCCGGGCGCCGCCCGCTCCTGGTGGACGGTGAAGTGACGTTCACCCTCGCCCCTATGTGCGACGAGGACGCGGTGGAGCTGTTCTGGGGACGGGCCCGCGCGGTGCGGCCGGACCGGGAGCCGACGGCCGGGGACCGGGCGGCCGCCCTGGAGCTCTGCCACCGCCTCGACGGGATCCCGCTGGCGCTCGAACTGGCCGCCGGGCGGCTGCGCGCCCTCTCGGTGGACCAGGTGCTGCTGCGCCTGGACGACCGGTTCCGGCTGCTGACGGGCGGCAGCCGCGGCGCCCCGCCCCGCCACCGGGCGCTGCGTACGGCGATCGGCTGGAGCCACGAGCTGTGCACGCCCGAGCAGCGGCTGCTGTGGGCGCGGCTCTCGGTCTTCGCCGGGCAGTTCGACCTGGAGGCCGCCGAGTACATCTGCGGCGGCGCCGGTCTGCCGGCCGACTCGGTCCTCGACGTACTGGAGGAGCTGCTGGCCCAGTCCGTGGTGGAGCGCGAGGACGGCGTGGTGGGCACCCGCTACCGGCTGCTGGAGTCGGTCCGCGAGTACGGCGCCGAGTGGCTGGCGGCGGCCGGGGACACCCGGCGGATGCGGCGCCGCCACCGGGACTGGTTCCTGGGCCTGGCGACCTGGTGCGAGCTGGACTGGTTCTCGCCGCGCCAGGCGGAGGTGGCGGCGCGGATCGACAGTGAGCTGCCCAATCTCCGCCGGGCGATGGAGTGCTCCATGGAGAGCCCCGACGAGGTGCACCTGGCGCACCATCTGGCGGGTTCCCTCTGGTTCTACTGGGTCGGGTGCGGGCGGCTGTCGGAGGGCCGGTACTGGCTGGAGCACGTACTGGAGGAGCCGACCCCGTACGACGCCTCGCGGCTGAAGGTGCTGTGGGTGCTGGGGTACGTGGCGGTGCTCCAGGGCGACGCGGTCGCGGCGATCTCGGCGCTCCAGGAGTGCCGGGAGGAGGCCGAGCGGTCCGGGGACGCCACGGCGACGGCGTACGCGGTGCACCGCACGGGCTGCCTGGCGATCGTCACGGACGACCCGGCGCGCGCCGAGGAGCTGCTGCGTGACGCGCTCGGCCGCTACCGGGAGATCGGCGAGCTGAACAGCAGTGTGGTGATGGCGCAGGTGGAGCTGGCCATGGCGGTGGCGTTCCAGGGCGATCTGGACGCGGCGGCGGACATCTGCGAGGAGGTCCGGGAGCTCTGCGAGGACCACGGGGAGCGGTGGGCGCAGGCGTACGCGCTCTACGTCCTGGCGTACGCGGCGCTGCGGCGGGGGCTGCCGGAGCGGGCGCGGCGGATGCTCGGGGAGTGCCTGTCGATCGGCCGGACCTTCGACGACCTGCTGGCCACGGCGCTCTCGCTGGAGCTGCTGGCGCTGGTGACGGCGGTGGAGGGGGATGCCGGGGAGGCGGCGGTGCTCCAGGGGGCGGCGGAGCGGATCTGGCCGTCGGTGGGGCCGCCGCTGTTCGGCTCGGTGTACTTCGGGCGGCCCCGGGTGGAGTGCGAGGAGCAGGTGCGGCGGGAGCTGGGGGACGCGGCGTACGAGGCGGGGCTGCGGGTCGGGCGGCGGCTGGACCGGGCCGCCGTGGTGGAGCGGGCGCTCGGCGGGGGCGGTGGTGGCGGGGCTCGGGGGCACCGCGACACGTCCGGGGCGGAGGGTGGTCCCGCCGCCAGGGGAACGCGAAGGCCCGCCGCCTCCCGGATGACAGGGAGGGGCGGGCCGGAGCGCTGGTGAGAGCGGCTACGCCTGGATCAGCGGGCGTAGTACTCGACGACGAGCTGCTCGTCGCAGATCACCGGGATCTCCTTGCGGTTCGGGTCCCGGTCCAGGCGGAAGGCCAGGGCCTTCAGGTTCACCTGGAGGTAGCGCGGGGTCTCACCGTCGGTGTCGTAGCCACCCTCGCGGGCCACCTGGAAGGGGACCTTGGTGCGGCTGCGCTCGCGGACCTGGACGACGTCGTCGGGGCGCACGCGGAAGGACGGCTTGTCGACCTTGCCACCGTTGACCTCGATGTGGCCGTGGACGACCATCTGACGGGCCTGGTAGATGGTGCGGGCGATGCCCGAACGCAGGACCAGGGCGTCGAGACGGCGCTCGAGCTCGACGACCAGCGCCTCGCCCGTCTTGCCCTCGGCCTTCTTGGCACGGTCGTAGGCGCGCGCCATCTGGCGCTCGCTGATGTCGTACTGCGCACGCAGGCGCTGCTTCTCCAGCAGACGGACCTTGTAGTCCGAGTTCTGCTTGCGGCCACGGCCGTGCTCGCCCGGCGGGTACGGACGAGCTTCGAAGTACTTGACAGCCTTGGGCGTCAGAGCGATGCCGAGGGCACGCGACTTCTTGACCTTGGGACGCGACTGGTTAGGCACGTTCTCCAGACCTCCGTTGTAGGTTAGGTTAGGCTTACCTTACTCAAGGAGATCGCATGTCTCGCCCTGGGAACACCACTCACGTCACGGACAGCACAGACAGCGGCAGCACACCTGAAGGTGCTGCTACGACGGAAGGCCGATCTGATCGTGGTCAGCCGCGTCCCAGCGGGCTTGAAAACACTCGGATGCCGTCAGCAGCCGAGCGCACACGAACTCTCGTACAGAGTACCTGCTCCGCGCTGCTCGTCGTACCGGGGCTGGATCTGGCCCGGGCCGAACCCCTGGTTCCGGAGAGCCGGAGCGTAGGGCCCGAGGGCGACCTGTTCCTCGAATTCCCCGCGGATTCCCCGGCAGTTCGGGCCGCGACGCACGCCCAGGGCGACGAGCTGACGGCCGTGCTGGAGATCACGGACGTCGCCCCGGTCTCCGTCCCGCACCGCATCCGCGGCCGCGCCTGGGTCTCCGGCTGGCTCACCTCCGTACCCGGCATCGCGGAACCGGGCCGCATGATGCTGCGCCTCGAATTCGGTGAGGCGTACGTGGACGACCTCTGGGGCGCCGAGGACATCGAGGCGGAGGACTTCCGCGACGCCGCCCCCGACCCGCTCGCCGGCCACGAGGCGGAGCTGCTCCAGCACCTGCACTCCGCCCACGACGACCAGATGCGCACCCTGTGCGGGCTGCTCGGCGAGCGCACGGCGCGGGCCTGCTCCTCCCACCAGCCCACGGCCGTGCCGGTGGCGCTGGACCGCTTCGGGCTGCGGGTGCGCTTCGTGGAGGACAAGGGGTCGTGCTTCGACGCCCGCTTCGAGTTCCCGGAGCCGGTACGGGACGTCACCGAGCTGCGACGGGCGATGCACACCCTCTTCGAGGCGGCCGCGTCCTGATCCCGGAGCCGCCGCCCGTACGTCAGGACGGGTCCGTGCCGCCGCCACCACGGCCCAGGCGCTCACGGACCCGCTCCACCACATCCGCGTACCGCGCCTCGGCGCCGTGCCGGGTGGGGGTGTAGTAGAGCCGGTCGCGGACCGCGTCCGGGGCGTACTGCTGGGCGGCGATACCGCCCTGCACGTCGTGCGGATAGACATAGCCCTGGGCGTGGCCGAGCTTGGCCGCACCCTTGTAATGGCCGTCGCGCAGATGGGCCGGGACGGGGCCCGCGAGCCCTTTTCGGACATCCTCCTGCGCGGCGAAGATGGCGAGCGTCGCCGCGTTGGACTTGGGAGCGAGCGCGAGGGCGATCGTGGCGTGGCTGAGGGTGAGCGCCGCCTCCGGGAAGCCGATCATGGCGACGGCCTGGGCGGCCGCCACCGCCGTCGGCAGCGCGGTGGGGTCGGCGAGGCCGATGTCCTCGCTGGCGGAGATCATCAGCCGCCGGGCGATGAACCGGGGGTCCTCCCCCGCCTCGATCATCCGGGCCAGATAGTGCAGGGCGGCGTCCACGTCGGAGCCGCGGATCGACTTGATGAGCGCGCTGGCGACGTCGTAGTGCTGGTCGCCGTCGCGGTCGTACTTCACGGCGGCCCGGTCGACGGTCGCCTCGACCGTCTCCAGCGTGATCTCCGCCTCGTGCGTGGCGAGCGCCGCACCGGCCGCCGCCTCCAGGGCGGTGAGCGCCCGGCGCGCGTCGCCGCCCGCGATACGCAGGAGATGCGCCTCCGCGTCCTCGGGCAGGGTGACGGCTCCGCCGAGCCCGCGCTCGTCGGTCAGCGCCCGGCGCAGCAGATCGCGCAGGTCGTCGTCGGTCAGCGGCTCCAGGGTGAGGAGCAGCGAGCGCGAGAGCAGCGGGGAGATGATCGAGAAGTACGGATTCTCCGTGGTCGCGGCGATCAGCGTCACCCAGCGGTTCTCCACGGCGGGGAGCAGGGAGTCCTGCTGGGCCTTGGAGAAGCGGTGGATCTCGTCCAGGAAGAGGACGGTCTCCTTGCCGAAGCCACCGGTGGCGCGGCGCGCGCTCTCGATGACGGCCCGGACCTCCTTGACGCCCGCGGTGATCGCGGAGAGCTCCACGAAGCGCTTGTTGGTGGCCTTGCTGACCACGTACGCCAGGGTCGTCTTCCCGGTGCCGGGCGGGCCCCACAGGATCACCGACGAGGCACCGGCCGGACCGCCGCTCCCCTCGACGAGCCGGCGCAGCGGCGAGCCCGGCTTCAGCAGATGCTGCTGGCCGACGACCTCATCAAGGACACGGGGACGCATCCGGACAGCGAGGGGGCTGCTGGACGGGTCCTTCTCCTGGCGGTCTTCGGCGGCTGCGGTAAAGAGGTCGGGCTCCACGTCATGAAGCCTATGCGACCCCACTGACAACGCCCTGGCCGGCGGGCGCCCGTCAGCTGGTCCAGAAGCACCTACGAGAGTGGTAGGTGCCGGTCAGCTGGTCCAGAAGTCCCACCAGCGCGTCAGGATCAGCATCCCGATGATCCCGATCCACAGCACCGGCGGCACCCAGTGGAACTCGGTCAGTCCGTTCCGCAGCCACGCGGGCGCGGGGAGGATGCGGTGCTTGATGTTGTGCGTGGTCACGTAGCAGAACATGATGATCGTCGCGACCCAGGCCAGGCAGCACCACAGGCAGAGCGAGTTGATGTTGTAGAGCGACTGGTACTGGAGCCAGGTGCAGAAGCCGACCCCGAAGAGGGTGCCCGCGTTGAGGCCGAGCCAGAACCAGCTGCGGTAGCGGGCGCCGGCGAGCAGGCCCACCCCGATCGCGATGACCATGCCGTACGTGACCAGGCCGAGCATCGGGTTGGGGAACCCGAACGCGGAGGCCTGCTCGCTCTTCATGATGTTGCCGCACGCGACGACCGGGTTGAGGCTGCAACCGGGCGTGAAGGAGGGGTCCTCCAGCAGCTTGAACTTGTCGATGGTGATGACCCAGGAGGCCAGCAGACCGGCCGCGCCGGTGATCACCAGGAGCAGGGCGAGACCCCGTCCGGCCCCGAAGGCGCGCTTGCCGCCGCCCTCGCCCTGGTCGGAGGAGAGGTCGTGGTCTACCGCAGCAGTCGTCATATCGCCGTTCCGTCACCGAGTGGTCAGCCGGGCAAGGTCATTGTGCCGCACCCCCGTACTGGTCAACCGTTCGATGGACATAAAGGTGTACGTCCGGTGGGCAGGGAACCGGCGGCGGCGCGGAATGCTCGGGGCCATGACGGAACTCGTGGTGAACGTGCGCGGACTGCGCAAGCGATACGGCGGTGTGAGCGCTCTGGACGGCCTGGACCTGGACATCCACCGCGGTGAGGTGTGCGGACTGCTCGGCCCGAACGGTGCGGGGAAGAGCACCTGCGTGGGCGTGCTCCAGGGACAGCGGGACCGGGACGCGGGCAGCGTGGAGGTCCTCGGAGCCGACCCCGCGACGGCCGGCCGCCGTCAACGGTCCCGGGTCGGGATCGTCTGGCAGGATGAATCCGCGCCCGCCGAGTTGACGGTACGGGAGACGGTCCGGCACTTCGCCCGCTACTACCCGCACCCGCGCGACCCCGACGAGACCATCGCCCTGGTCGGACTGGAGGCGAAGGCGGGAGCCCGCACCAAGGCCCTCTCGGGCGGTCAGCGGCGCCGCCTCGATGTGGCGCTCGGAGTGATCGGCTCCCCCGAACTCCTCCTCCTCGACGAGCCGACCACCGGTTTCGATCCGGCCGCCCGGCGGCAGTTCTGGGAGCTGATCCGGCTGCTCGCGGACGGCGGCACCACCATTCTCCTGACCACGCACTACCTGGAGGAGGCCGAGGCGCTCGCCGACCGGCTCGTCGTCGTCGCGGCGGGCAGCGCGGTCGCCGAGGGAAGTCCCGAGGAGCTGCGGGCCCGGTACGGCGGGCGGGCGACGGTCCGGTGGACGGAACCCGACGGATCGCCGCGTGCGGAGGAGACCGGGACGCCGACCCGTACGGTCGCCGCGCTCGCCGACCGCTTCGGCGGGGAGGTCCCGGGGCTGTTGGTCACCCGGCCCACGCTCGAAGACGTCTATCTGCGGCTCACCGGGCAGTCGGAGGTGGCCCGATGACCGCGCCGGACACCTCCCACCTGCCCGGCGCATGGCGCCTGGGCCTGCTGCGCGGCGGCCTGGAGCTGAAGCAGTTCTTCCGCCGCCGCGACCAGGTCGTCTTCTCCCTCGCCTTCCCCGTCGTCCTCCTGGTGCTGCTCGCCTCGATCTTCGGCGGGAACGAGGCGGCCACCGGCGTCCCCGTCTCGCAGCTCTACGTGGCCGCGATGCTCGGGGCGGGCATCATGGCGACCAGCTTCCAGTCGCTCGGTATCTCCATCGCGATCGAGCGCGACGAACTGCTGCTGCGCCGGCTCATCTCCACACCGATGCCGCCCGCCGCCTACTTCCTGGGAAAGGTGTGGCTGGTCCTGGTCACCGGCGCCCTGGAGGCGGCCGTCCTGCTGGCCGTCGGAGTGGGACTGTACGATCTCGAGCTGCCCGGGGACGCGGCCCGCTGGCTGACGTTCGGCTGGATCTTCCTGCTCGGGACGGCGGCCTGCACACTGCTCGGCATCGCGATCAGCAGCCTGCCCGGGTCGGGCCGGAGCGCGGGTTCGGTGATCATCCTGCCGTTCCTGGTGCTCCAGTTCATCTCCGGCGTCTACATCCCGGCGAGCGAACTCCCGGAGTGGATGCTGAACATCGGCGCCCTGTTCCCGCTGAAGTGGATGTGCCAGGGCTTTCGCGGAGTCTTCCTGCCGGAGTCCGCCGCCGTGCTGGAGCAGGCGGGCGGCTGGGAGTTCGGACGGGTCGCCCTCGTGCTGGGCGCGTGGTGCATCGGAGGATTGCTGCTGTGTCTGCTGACCTTTCGCTGGAAGAACCGGCGCGACGGCTGACCAGGGCCGCCGAAGCCCGGGACTCCGACGTCCGGGTCCGGTCGGTGCGCCCCTGGGACGGGTATTTCGCCGTCGTCTGGATCGTCACCCTCGCCGTGGTGCTGGGGGCCGCCGAACCATCGTGGCCGGTCCGCGTGACAGCGGCCGCGATCGTGGCGCTGAACCTGCCGTGGTACGTCCTGGCCGGCCGACGGGCCATGCTGGACGACACCGGGTCCGAGGGGCCGGCCCGCCGCTATGTGGTGGGAGCGCTGCTGCTCTTCCTGCCCACGGCGATGCTGGTCGGCGAGACGCAGCTGGTCACGTTCGCGCTGGCCCCGCAGTGCTTCATGCTGCTGCGGCTGCGGGACGCGCTGTGGGTGCTGGCCGGGATGGGCGCGGTGCCGCTCGCCGGCTGGACGCTGCTGTGGCATCCGACGGCCGGCGAGGCCGGGTTCCGGTTCCTGCTGGCGGTGGCGACCTTCGCGTTCAGCGCCTTCCTGGGCCGGTCCATGACGCGGATCATCGTCCAGAGCCGCGAGAGGGCCGCGCTGATCGCCGAGCTGGAGGCGGGCCGCGAGGAGATCGCCCGGCTGTCGACGGCCCACGGGGCGCTGGCGGAGCGGGAACGGATGTCGCGGGAGATCCACGACACCCTGGCCCAGGGCTTCACCAGCCTGCTGATGCTCTCCCAGGCCGTCGAGTCCGAGCTGGACCACGATCTGCCGCAGGCCCGGCGCCATGTGGCGCTGATGACCCGGACCGCGCGGGAGAACCTCGCCGAGGCCCGGGCGCTGGTGGCCGGCGGTTCACCGGCCGATCTGGCCGGCAACTCGCTGGCGGACGCCCTGCGCCGGCTCGCCGACCGGCACGCCGCGCAGACCGGCGCCCCGGCGCTGCTGACGGTGACCGGCGACGTCCGGCCGCTGCCGACCGCGTACGAGGTCGTCGCCCTGCGCGCCTGCCAGGAGGCCCTCGCCAACACCCGTAAACACGCGGGCCCGTCCGTACCGGTGACCGTCGTGCTGACGTACGCCTCCGACGCCCTGACCCTGTCCGTACGGGACGAGGGGTGCGGCTTCGACCCCCGGGCGCCGCGCGAGGGCTACGGTCTCGACGGCGTACGGGCCAGGGCCGAGGAGGCGGGCGGCGGCGCGGTGGTCCGCAGCGCGCCGGGCGCCGGGACCTCGGTCACCGTGACCCTGCCGCTGCCCCCGACCGTCCCGTCCGCGGACGCCCCCTAGAAGGAGTTCCCGATGATCCGAGTCCTGCTGGCCGACGACCACCCCGTCGTGCGGGAGGGGCTGCGCGGGATGCTGGACGCCGAGCCGGACCTCGACGTGGTGGCCGAGGCGTCCAGCGGTCCGCGCGCGGAGGCGCTCTGCGCCGAACTGCTGCCGGACATCGTGCTGATGGACCTGCGGATGCCGGGCGGCGGGGGCGTCGAGTCGATCCGCCGGATCCGTGCGGCCGGGCTGCCGTGCCGGGTCGTCGTGCTGACCACGTACGAGAGCGACAGCGACATCCTGCGCGCGGTGGAGGCGGGGGCCTCCGGCTATCTGCTCAAGGACCTGGGCCGGGCGGAGCTGGCGGACGCGATCCGGGCCGCGGCCCGGGGCGAGACCGTGCTCGCACCGACGGTGGCGACCCGGCTGGTGGACCAGCTGCGCGAAGCGCCGGAGCTGCCCCGGCTCTCGGAGCGCGAGACGCAGGTGCTGCGGCTGGTGGCGGAGGGGTGCACCAACGCGGAGATCGGGCGGCGGCTGTTCATCGGCGAGTCGACGGTGAAGACCCATCTGCTGCGGGTCTTCGGCAAGCTGGGCGTCAGCGACCGGACCGCAGCGGTGACAGGGGCGATGCGCCACGGGCTGCTGTGAACGCGAGAGGCGCGGGCGGCAGGACCTCAGGTCCTGCCGCCCGCGCCCCGCTCGCAGCTCGGTCAGCCGAGGCGCTTCGTCAGCTCCGCGACGGCCTCGGCCAGCGGCACCGCGTTCTGCTCGCCGGACTCCATGTCCTTGAGCTGGACGACGCCCTCGGCGAGATCACGCTCGCCCGCCACCAGGGTGTAGCGCGCGCCCGAGCGGTTGGCGCTCTTCATCGCGCCCTTGAGGCCGCGGCCGCCGAAGGCGAAGTCGGCGGCGATGCCCGCGCGGCGCAGCTCGGTCACGACGGCGAACAGGGCCCGCCGGGCCTCCTCGCCGAGCGGGACGGCGTAGACGCTGGTGGTGACGGGCAGGTCCAGTTCGACGCCCTCCGCCTCCAGGGCGAGGACCGTGCGGTCCACGCCGAGGGCCCAGCCGACCGAGGGCAGCGCGGGGCCGCCGATCATCTCGGAGAGGCCGTCGTAGCGCCCGCCGCCGCCCACCGCGGACTGGGAGCCCAGGCCGTCGTGGACGAACTCGAAGGTGGTGCGGGTGTAGTAGTCGAGGCCGCGCACGAGCTTCTCGTCGTCCTCGTACACGACTCCGGCCGCCGTCAGCAGTGCGCGGACCTCCTCGTGGTACGCCTGGCAGGCGTCGCAGAGGTAGTCGCGGAGCTTGGGGGCGTCGGTGAGCTGCTTCTGTACGTCGGCCCGCTTGTCGTCCAGGACGCGCAGCGGGTTGATCTCGATGCGGCGGCGGGTCTCGTCGTCGAGGTCGAGGTCGCGCAGGAAGGTCTGGAGCGCCTCGCGGTAGACGGGGCGGCACTCCTTGTCGCCGAGCGAGTTCAGCAGGATGCGGAACTGGCGCAGGCCCAGCGAGCGGTACGCCTGGTCGGCGAGGATGATCAGCTCGGCGTCCAGGACCGGGTCCTCGGTGCCGATGGCCTCGGCGCCGACCTGCGAGAAGTGGCGGTAGCGGCCCTTCTGCGGGCGCTCGTAGCGGTAGTACGAGCCGGAGTACCAGAGCTTGACCGGGAGGTTGCCGGCCTTGTGGAGGTTGGCCTCCAGGGCGGCGCGCAGGACGGACGCGGTGCCCTCGGGGCGCAGCGCCAGCTCGGCGCCGCCCTTGGTGGTGAGGGTGTACATCTCCTTGGTGACGATGTCGGTGGACTCACCGACGCCGCGCGCGAAGAGTTCGACGTCCTCGAAGCCGGGTGTCTCGATGTAGCCGTAGCCGGAGTCGCGCAGGGGCGCGGCGATGGCCTCGCGCACCGCCAGGTACTTGGCGGAGTCCGGCGGGGTCAGGTCGTACGTGCCCTTGGGGGCCTGGAAGGTGCTCACGTTTACGTCTCTCGTCTACATTCCTCGGCGCGGCGCCGCGTCCAGACCGTTCAGGAACGGGTTGGAGGCGCGCTCGCGGCCGATGGTCGTCTGGGGGCCGTGGCCGGACAGCACCACGGTCGAGTCGTCGAGGGGCAGGCACACACGGGCCAGCGATTCGAGGAGCTCGGCGTGGTCGCCGCCGGGGAGGTCGGTACGTCCGACGGAGCCGGCGAAGAGCAGGTCGCCCGAGAAGAGGACCGGCGGGATGTCCGCGGCCTCGGGCATCTTGAACGTCACCGACCCCTTGGTATGGCCGGGCGCGTGCGAGACGCCGAACTCCAGCCCGGCCAGGGTCAGCTTCGACCCGTCGGTCAGCTCCTTGACGTCGTCCGGCTCCCCCACGGTCAGCTCGCCCATGAGCGGCATCCCGATGGAGCGGCCGAGCGCCTTCTCCGGGTCGCTCATCATGTAGCGGTCCTCGGGGTGGATCCAGGCGGGGACGTCATGGGCGCCGCAGACGGGGACGACCGAGGCGACATGGTCGATGTGGCCGTGGGTGAGCACGACGGCGACGGGCTTGAGCCGATGCTTCTTCAGCGCTTCCTCGACGCCCTGGGCGGCCTGGTGGCCCGGGTCGATGATCACGCACTCCTCACCGGCGGCGGGGGCGACCAGGTAGCAATTGGTCCCCCAGGCCCCGGCGGGGAACCCGGCAATGAGCACGATCGTCCTTAATGTTCGTCCGGAGGATGCGGCCGCAGCGGCGGATGCAGCAGATCAGAGCCTACCGGCGCTCCTCATGACACAGGTAACCCATATACGGTACGGGCAGCCCAGCCCCGATCTCACGACGTACAAGGAGCCCAACCGGTGTCCAGCAGCGAACAGCGGCGGCGGCAGCTCGCCCGGGAGAAGTTCGAGCGCCAGCAGAAGCGCCGGGAGGAAGCCCGTCGCCGGACGAGGCGCATCACCGCGATCGTCGCGGCGTCGGTGGCCGTGGTCGCCGTCGCGGGTGTGAGCGCGTTCGTCGTGGCGGGCAAGGACGACGGCAAGGACGACAAGAAGACCGAGGCGGCCGCGAGTCAGAGCCCGGAGCCGACGCCTTCGGAGACCGAGAGCAAGGCTCCCGCGCCGCCGATGGAGATCGACAAGAAGGCGACGTACACGATGTCGCTGGGGACGAGCCGGGGCGACATAGCGTTCGCCATGGACGCGGCGAAGACCCCGCACACGGTGAACTCCTTCAAGGCGCTCGCCGACAAGGGCTACTTCGACGGGACGAAGTGCCACCGCCTCACCACGCAGGGCATCTTCGTCCTCCAGTGCGGCGACCCCAAGGGCGACGGCACCGGCGGCCCCGGCTACAACATCCCCGACGAGAACCTCAAGGCGCTCGGCGAGGCGGGCGACGACGGCACGGTGACGTTCCCCGCGGGCACGGTGGCGATGGCCAACACCGGCCAGCCGGGCACCGGCGGCAGCCAGTTCTTCCTGGTCTACAAGGACACGAAGCTGCCGCCCACGTACACCCCGTTCGGCAAGCTGGACAAGGCCTCGCTCAAGGCCGTCGAGAAGGTCGGCGCCGCGGGTGTCGAGGGCGGAGCGGGCGACGGTGCGCCGAAGAAGGCCGTGGAGATCGAGAAGGCGACCGTGAAGAAGGACTGATCCGGCCGCACGGCCCCCGGGGCGGCTCCAGGGGGTGTCTTGTCGATCGGGCCCCGCGAGCCCGGCCTGGTCGACAAGACACCCGCACACCCCGGGCCGCCGGGCGGGAGCGGATAATTTCGGCCGCGCGGAGTGCGGACAGCCGGGCGGCCGGTCGCCTAGATTGGCGTTGTGCAGGGCGGGCGAGGCCCGCCCGAGGAAACTGTGGACGATGCCCGGGGGGCGAACCCCCTCGCAGGCATCAGGTGGAGGAGGCGCTGTGAGCAGCGACCCGTGGGGCCGCGTCGACGAGACGGGCACCGTGTACGTGCGTACAGCCGACGGCGAGCAGGTCGTCGGATCGTGGCAGGCCGGTTCCCCCGAGGAGGCTCTGGCCTATTTCGAGCGCAAGTACGACGGCATTGTGGTCGAGATCGGCCTCCTCGAACGGCGGGTGAAGACCACCGACCTGTCGGCGAAGGACGCGACGACCGCGATCGGGCATCTGCGCCAGCAGGTGGACGAGCACCACGCGGTGGGCGACCTGGACGCACTCCGCAAGCGCCTGGACGCGCTCGTGGCGACGGTCGAGGCGCGGCGCGAGGAGCGCAAGATCCTCAAGGCCAAGCAGACCGACGAGGCGAAGCACGCCAAGGAGGCGCTGGTCGCCGAGGCGGAGGAGCTGGCGCAGAGCGAGCAGTGGCGGTCGGCCGGTGAGCGGCTGCGTGCGCTGGTGGACACCTGGAAGGGTCTCCCCCGCCTGGACCGCAAGTCCGACGACGAGCTGTGGCACCGCTTCTCGCACGCCCGCTCGGCGTTCTCCAAGCGGCGCAAGGCCCACTTCGCCGCGCTGGACGCCCAGCGCGAGGACGCCCGCAAGGCCAAGGAGAAGCTGGTCACCGAGGCCGAGGCGCTGTCCGGCTCCACGGACTGGGTGGCCACGGCCGCGCGCTACCGCGACCTGATGACCGAGTGGAAGGCGGCGGGCCGCGCCCAGCGCGAGGCCGAGGACGACCTGTGGAACCGTTTCCGCGGTGCCCAGGACGTCTTCTTCGCCGCCCGCAGCGAGGTCTTCGCGGAGCGCGACGCCGAGCAGGGCGAGAACCTCAAGCTCAAGGAGGAGCTCGCCGCCGAGGCCGAGAAGCTGGTGCCGGTGAAGGACCTGAAGGCGGCCCGCGCCGCTTTCCGGGGCATCAACGAGCGCTGGGAGGCCATCGGCCACGTACCGCGTGACGCACGGCCCAAGGTCGAGGGCCGGATGCAGGCGGTGGAGCGGGCGCTCCAGGAGGCCGAGGAGTCCGAGTGGCGCCGGACGAACCCGGAGGCGCGGGCCCGCGCCGAGGGTCTGACCGGTCAGCTCCAGGCGGCCGTGGACAAGCTGCGCGGCCAGATCGACACCGCGCGCGCCTCGGGCAACAACGCCCGGGCGGACAAGCTGGCCAAGGAGCTGGAGGGCCGGCAGGCGCTGCTGGACCAGGCGCTGAAGGGCCTGGAGGAGTTCGGCGGCTGAGAAGCCTGACACGAGGAGGGCCCCGGTACGCGATGCGTACCGGGGCCCTCCTCGTGTCCGCTGTTACGGCCTGCGGGCCGAGGTGACCCGGTAGACGTCGTAGACGCCCTCCACGCCGCGTACGGCCTTCAGGACGTGGCCCAGGTGCTTGGGGTCGCCCATCTCGAAGGTGAAGCGTGAGGTGGCCACCCGGTCGCGGGAGGTCTGGACGGCCGCCGAGAGGATGTTGACGTGCTGGTCCGAGAGGATCCGGGTGACGTCGGAGAGCAGCCGGGAGCGGTCCAGCGCCTCGACCTGGATGGCGACCAGGAAGACCGAGGACTGGGTGGGCGCCCACTCCACATCGAGGATGCGCTCGGGCTGCTGTGAGAGCGACTCCACGTTGACGCAGTCGGCGCGGTGCACGGAGACGCCGCTGCCCCGGGTGACGAAGCCGATGATCGGGTCGCCCGGCACCGGCGTACAGCAGCGGGCGAGCTTGACCCAGACGTCCTCGACGCCCTTGACCACGACACCGGGGTCGGCGTTGGCGCGGCGCTTGCTGCGGCCGCCGTGCGAGGGCGGGGTGGATTCGGCCAGGTCCTCGTTGGCCTCGTCGTGGCCGCCGAGCGCCTGCACCAGCTTCTGTACGACACCGGCCGCCGCGACATGGCCCTCGCCGATCGCCGCGTACAGCGAGGAGATGTCGGGGTAGCGCATCTCGTGGGCGAGGGTGACCAGGGAGTCGCCGGTCAGGATGCGCTGGATCGGCAGGTTCTGCTTGCGCATGGCCCGCGCGATGGCGTCCTTGCCCTGTTCGATGGCCTCGTCGCGGCGCTCCTTGGAGAACCAGGCGCGGATCTTGTTGCGGGCGCGCGGCGACTTGACGAAGCCGAGCCAGTCCCGGGAGGGCCCGGCGCCGGCCGCCTTGGAGGTGAAGACCTCCACCAAGTCGCCGTTGTCGAGGGTCGACTCGAGCGGGACGAGCCGCCCGTTGACGCGTGCTCCTATGGTCCGGTGGCCGACCTCGGTGTGGACGGCGTATGCGAAGTCGACGGGGGTCGCGCCGGCGGGCAGCGCTATCACGTCGCCCTTCGGCGTGAAGACGAAGACCTCGTTGCGCGAGAGGTCGAAGCGCAGGGACTCCAGGAACTCGCTGGGGTCCTCGGTCTCCTTCTGCCAGTCCAGGAGCTGGCGCAGCCACGCCATGTCGTTGACGGTGTCCTGGCCGCGGCCGGTGTTCTTGGGGACGTCGGTGCGCACCTTGGAGGCGCCCGCCACGGCCTCCTGCTTGTACTTCCAGTGGGCGGCGATGCCGTACTCGGCGCGGCGGTGCATGTCGAACGTACGGATCTGGAGCTCGACGGGCTTGCCGCTGGGGCCGATCACCGTGGTGTGCAGCGACTGGTACATGTTGAACTTGGGCATCGCGATGTAGTCCTTGAACCGCCCGGGCACCGGGTTCCACCGGGCGTGGACGGTGCCGAGCGCCGCGTAGCAGTCGCGGACGGTGTCGACGAGGACCCTGATGCCCACCAGGTCGTAGATCTCGGCGAAGTCGCGGCCTCGCACGATCATCTTCTGGTAGACGCTGTAGTAGTGCTTGGGGCGGCCGGTGACGGTGGCCTTGATGCGGGCGGCGCGCAGGTCGGACTGGACCTCGTCGGTCACTATGGCGAGGTATTCGTCGCGCTTGGGGGCCCGCTCGGCGACGAGGCGGACGATCTCGTCGTACATCTTGGGGTAGAGGATCGCGAAGGCGAGGTCCTCCAGCTCCCACTTGATGGTGTTCATGCCCAGCCGGTGCGCCAGCGGGGCGTAGATCTCCAGCGTCTCGCGGGCCTTCTTCTCCTGCTTCTCCCGCTTCAGGTAGCGCATGGTGCGCATGTTGTGCAGCCGGTCGGCGAGCTTGATGACCAGGACCCGGGGGTCCTTGGCCATGGCGACGACCATCTTGCGTACGGTCTCGGCCTGCGCGGCCTCGCCGAACTTGACCTTGTCCAGCTTGGTGACGCCGTCGACGAGGAGGGCGACCTGGTCGCCGAACTCGCGCTTGAGGGTGTCCAGGCCGTACTCGGTGTCCTCGACGGTGTCGTGCAGCAGCCCGGCCATCAGGGTGGCCGGATCCATACCCAGCTCGGCGAGGATCGTGGTGACGGCGAGGGGGTGCGTGATGTACGGGTCGCCGCTCTTGCGCTTCTGGCCCCGGTGCCACCGCTCGGCCACCTGGTAGGCGCGTTCGATCTGGCGGAGGGTGGCCGTCTCGATCTTGGGGTCGTTGCCCCGGACCGTACGCAGAAGGGGTTCCAGGACCGGGTTGTACGGGCTGGAGCGCTGTACGCCCAACCGGGCGAGGCGGGCCCGCACGCGGTTGGAGGAGCCGCCGGAGCGGGGCGCGGACCCGGCGGGGGCGGCGGGCTTCACGGGCGCCGGGGGCGTGGGGGCCGGGGGCTTCGGCTGCGGTGCGGCGGCCGGCTCGGCGGGCTGGGCCTTCGGCGGCGGGCTCGCGGGCGTGGCCGGTTTCGTCTCTCCGGCGGGCTTCGCGGGGGCCTGGGGGCGCGCGGGAGCCGCCTCGGGCTCCGGGGGCGCGGGCTTCGGCGCGTTCGAGGGCGCGGCCTTCCCGGTCGTGGCGGGGGCCGCCACGGGCTTGTCGGGCTGCGGGGCGGCGGCTGACTGGGCCTCGTCTGGCAAGAGCGCTCCTCGTGCGGATCCGGGGTACCCGGAGAGCCCATGGTAACGATCCCCCGGCAGGTCCTCGCCCGGGGACGGTGAGAGCTTGGAGAACGAAGGGCGGGCACCCGGATGTTCCCGGGTGCCCGCCCTTCCTGTACGGGGGTGCTCAGACCGTGATCAGCGCTTCCAGCGGGGCGCCCCGCAGGCCGGGCTCCAGCCGGGCCCGGCCCGACAGGAAGCCGAGCTCCATGAGGACCGAGACGCCCGCGACCTGGGCACCGGCCCGCCGGATGAGCTCCAGCGAGGCCTCGGCGGTGCCGCCGGTGGCCAGGACGTCGTCGATGACCATGATCCGGTCCTCGGCGGCGAGGTCCTCGGCGTGGATCTCGATCTCCGCGCTGCCGTACTCCAGCTCGTAGGACTGGGCGAGCGTGGCTCCGGGGAGCTTCCCGGCCTTGCGGACCGGGACGAAGCCGATGCCCGCCCGGATCGCGACCGGCGCGGCCAGGATGAAGCCGCGCGCCTCCAGGCCGACGATCTTCGTGGCGCCGTGCCGTACGCACAGCTCCGCGAGGGCGTCGGTGAGCGCCGTGAAGGCCACCGGGTCCGCCAGCAGCGGGGTGATGTCCTTGAACACCACGCCCGGCTTCGGATAGTCCGCGACATCGCGGATCCGGCTGAGCAGCAGCTCCCTGACGGATTCGGTGGTGCTGGTCATCAGCGCTTCCCCGGGGTGCGGCCGTGGCCGCGGGGCTGCTGACGCTGGCCCACGACGGCGCCCGCGGTCTCGGCGCCCTCGTCGTCCTGGCGGAACGCGGGGCCGTCGTCCTCGGGGGACTCGCCCCGCGCGGCGGCGGCCGCGCGCTTGGCGAGGACCCGCTTCTTCAGGGCCTTCATCTGCGGGTCGCGTTCCTTGAGGTCGGCGACGAGCGGCGTGGCGATGAAGATCGAGGAGTACGCACCGGCGGCGAGACCGACGAACAGCGACAGCGAGATGTCGTTCAGCATGCCGGCGCCGAGGACACCGCCACCGATGAAGAGCAGGCCGGCCACCGGCAGCAGCGCCACCACGGTGGTGTTGATGGAGCGGACCAGCGTGCTGTTGATCGACCGGTTGGCGATCTCGCTGTACGTGTAGCGGGTCTGCTTGGTGATGTCCTTCTGGCCCTCCTTGAGGCTGTCGAAGACCACCACCGTGTCGTACAGGGAGTAACCGAGGATGGTCAGCAGACCGATCACCGTGCCCGGGGTGACCTCGAAGCCGACCAGTGCGTAGACACCGACCGTGATGGTGATGTCGTGGATCAGGGCGATGAGGGCGGCGACGGCCATCCGCCACTCGAAGGCGATGGCCAGATAGACCACCACCAGGATCATGAAGACCCCGAGACCGGTCCATGCCTTGTTGGCGATCTGCTCGCCCCAGCTGGGGCCGACCAGGTCCGCGTTGATGTCGTTGGCGGGGATGCCGAGCTCGTCGGAGAGGGTCTCCTTGATCTCGTTGGCCTTCGCCGTGTCGACCTCGGTGATCTGGATGCGCAGGCCGCCGTTGCCGAGCTCCTGGACGATGGCCAGGTGGCCGGAGGCGTCGGTCGCCACCTCGGTGGCCTGGGCGGTGGAGATCTTGGCCTTGGTGTCGGTCGTGAAGACCGCGCCGCCCTTGAACTCGATGCCCATGTTCAGGCCGCCGACCGCCACGCCGATGATGGCCGTAATGGTGATCAGTATCGAGACGCCGTACCAGATCTTCCGGTTGCGGATGAAGTCGTAACCGACCTCGCCTCGGTAGAGCCGGGCGCCGAGATTGCCGAGTCGCGACATCTCACGCCTCCTTCGGTTCGGTGGAAGCGCTGACACGGCGCGAGCGGCGGAGCGGCGGCTGGGCGCCGAGCCGCTTCGGGTCCAGACCGGACCAGGGACCGCCCTTGGAGAAGAACTTGGTCCGGCCCATCAGCGTCATCAGGGGCTTGGTGAAGAGGAACACCACGACGACGTCCAGCAGCGTGGTCAGGCCGAGCGTGAACGCGAAGCCCTGGACCTTGCCGACGGTGACGAGGAAGAGCACCGCGGCCGCCAGGAACGACACGAAGTCGGAGACCAGGATGGTGCGCCGGGCGCGGGGCCAGGCGCGTTCGATGGCCGGGCGGAGCGTGCGGCCCTCGCGGATCTCGTCTCTCACGCGTTCGAAGTACACGATGAACGAGTCCGCTGTGATGCCGATCGCGACGATGGCGCCGCAGACCGCCGGGAGGTTCAGCGCGAAGCCGATGGCCGGGCCCAGCAGGGACATGATCGTGTACGTCAGGACGCCGGAGACCAGAAGGCTGAGCAGGGCGATGAACGCCAGGCCCCGGTAGTAGGCGACCAGGTAGATCACGACGAGCGCGAGCCCGATGCCACCGGCGATCAGGCCGCCCTTGAGCTGCTCGCTGCCGAGGGCGGCGGTCACGGTGGTGACGCTGACCTCCTCGAAGGTCAGCGGGAGCGCACCGTAGGAGAGGATGTTGCCGAGGTCCTCGGCGGACTGCTGGTTGAAGCTGCCGGAGATCTGGGCGTTCTTGCTGAGCGCCGTGCGCACCGAGGGCGCGGAGACGACCTCGCCGTCCAGGACGATCGCGAACTGGTTCATCGGCGGCTGCTGCTGCGAGAGCCGGCTGGTGATCGTCTGGAACTTCTTGGCGCCGCCGGAGGTGAACTCCATCGACACGATCCACTCGCCGGTCTGCTGGTCGATGGCGCCCTTGGCGTCGTCGACGTCACTGCCGGAGACCTCGGCGGGGCCGAGCACGTACTTCTCGTAGCTGCCGGGGACGTTCGAGCCGCAGGCGACGATGGAGTCGGTGGGCAGCGCGTTCTTGCCCGCCGCCGCACGCTGCTCGGGGTCGGTGCAGTCGAGTTTGGCGAACTCCTCCTGGAGCTTCGCCGTCGCCGGGTCCGCCGAGGGCGATGCCTCGGGGGTGTCGGACGGCTTGGGCTCACCGGAGTCCGTGGGGGTCGGGGTGGGGGCCTTCTTCAGGCCCTCGGTGACCGCGCGGCCCTGGCTGGTGGCGCTCGGGGAGGGGGTGGCCTCCGAATCGGTGGCCTCCTCGCCCTTGTCGTCGGCCTTCGGGGTCGCCCCGCCGCTCGGGGTGGCGCTGCCCGAGGGGGTCGGGGTGCCGGAGGGCGCGGGCTGCTCGGGGCCGCTCGCCGCCACCGTCAGAACGGGCCGGAAGTAGAGCTGGGCGGTCGTACCGACCTGCGCCTGGGCCTGCTTGGAGTCCGTCCCCTTGGGGATGTTGACGATGATGTTGCGATCGCCCTGGGTCTGGACCTCGGCCTCGGAGACGCCCAGTCCGTTGACACGCCGTTCGATGATCCCGACCGCGGTGTCCATGTTGGTCGGGTTGATCGCGTTGGGCTTGCCGGGCTGGTTCTGCGCCTCCAGCGTGATCGACGTCCCGCCGGCCAGGTCGATACCCAGCCGCGGCGTGGTGTGCCCGGACAGGAACATCCCGCCGGTGAGCGCGACCATGGCGATGAGGATCATGACCAGGGAACGCCCCGGCCTCCCCTGACCGCCGGACGGCCCTCGGCCCTTCTTGGGTGCTGCCACCTTCTTGTTTCTCCCTGTCCAACCGCCCCGCGCCGGGTACGCGCCCGAGCGGCCACGAAGTGTTGTGGGGACCCGCCCCCGCAGACGACCTGCACGGTCCCGGGGACGCCGCGCGCCGGTGGGCGCGCGACGTCCCCGGGATCGTGAGAACTACTTGGTGCCGGACTCGCCGTCGGTCTTGCCCTCGCTCCTGGCGTCCTTGCCGTCCTTGGCCGCGGCGTCCTCGGGCTCGGCGTCGTCGGCCGTCTCGTCCTTGCCCAGGTCGATCTTGGCGATGTCCGCCTTCTCCGCGTCGGGCTCACCGGTCAGCGAGGAGGCGTCGTCGGGGACGACCGTGCCGTCCGCGTCCAGCTCCTCGTCGTCGCCGTGCACGATGCGGTTGTACTCCGCGTCGTCCAGGACGGCACCGATCGCGTTCTTCGCGTAGATGGCGTGCACGCCGGGGGCGACCTCGAGGAGCACGGTGTCGTCGTGGACTTCCTTGACGGTCGCGTACATGCCCCCGATCGTCCGGACGCCGGTGCCGGGCTGCATGTCGTTGCGCATCTGCGCGGCCGCCGCCTGCTTCTTCTTGGCGGAGCGGGTCATCAGGAACATGGCCCCGATGAGCACGATGAAGGGGAGGAGAGTCAAGATATCCACGGGACGGGAATTCCTTCGCACGACCGCGCTGGAATGCGGCCTGTATATACGGGGGTGGGTACACCGACCTTTAAGGGCGGCATCGGCGGAGTCTAAGCGAGTCCGCATCGTTGGAACAACGCCCAGCATGGCACCCAGGTTCCTGTATACGCGAACCTGTGACGCATCACGCCCCGAACAGGCCCTGTTGTCCCTTTGCTCCGTGCTGCGGCGGGACCAGGCCCAGATGTGCCCAGGCCGCGGGGGTGGCGACCCGCCCGCGCGGGGTCCTGGCCAGCAGTCCTTCCCGTACGAGGAAGGGTTCGGCGACCTCCTCGACGGTCTCCCGCTCCTCCCCCACCGCGACCGCGAGAGTCGACAGGCCGACGGGCCCGCCGCCGAAGAGCTTGAGCAGCGCGCCGAGCACCGCACGGTCCAGCCGATCGAGTCCCCGGGCGTCAACCTCGTACACCTTCAGGGCCGCCGCCGCGATCTCCCGGTCGATCGTGCCCTCTGCCTTGACCTGGGCGTAGTCCCGGACCCGGCGGAGCAGGCGGTTGGCGATACGGGGGGTGCCACGGGAGCGTCCGGCGATCTCGGCGGCGCCCTCCACGTCGATGCCGACGTCGAGGAGGCGGGCGGAGCGGTGGATGACGCGCTCCAGCTCGGTGGGGGCGTAGAACTCCATGTGCCCCGTGAAGCCGAAGCGGTCGCGCAGCGGGGGCGGCAGGAGTCCGGCCCGGGTGGTGGCGCCGACCAGGGTGAACGGGGGCAGTTCGAGGGGGATCGCGGTGGCGCCGGGGCCCTTGCCGACGATGACGTCGACGCGGAAGTCCTCCATCGCCATGTAGAGCATCTCCTCGGCGGGCCGGGACATGCGGTGGATCTCGTCGAGGAAGAGGACCTCGCCCTCCTGGAGGGAGGAGAGGATCGCCGCGAGGTCGCCGGCGTGCTGGATGGCGGGGCCCGAGGTGATCCGGATCGGGGCGTTCATCTCCGCCGCGATGATCATCGAGAGGGTGGTCTTGCCGAGGCCGGGGGCGCCGGAGAGCAGCACGTGGTCGGCGGTGGCGCCGCGCGCGCGGGCCGCCTTGAGGACCAGGTCGAGTTGTTCGCGGACCTTCTCCTGGCCGACGAACTCGTCCAGGTCCTTGGGGCGCAGGGCCGCCTCGACCGCCGTGTCCTCACCGTCCGCGTCCGCGTCGACCAGCCGGTCGTCGAAGACGGGCCCGGTGGGCTCGTCGGTCTCGGGTCCGGTCTCGTCCCAGTTCATCAAGGGCCTCTTCGGTGGTTCGGTGCCGGTCAGCGTGCGCGGTTGAGAGTCTGTAGGGCGGCCCGCAGCAGCTGCGGCACGGGGGGTGCCACGCCTTCGGCGACGGCTGCCTCGGCCTGTGGGGCCACGGCGCTGACGGCCTCGTCGGCCTCGCGGGTCGCGTAGCCGAGGCCGATGAGCGCGGCCTGGAGCTGGTCGCGCCAGCCGGAGGTGACGGGGGTGCCGATGCCCTGGTGGCCGATGTGCGCACCGACCGGTTCGCCGAGCCGGTCCTTCAGCTCCAGCAGCAGCTTCTGGGCGCCCTTCTTCCCGATGCCGGAGACGGCCGTGAGGGCCTTCTCGTCGCCGGTGGAGACGGCCAGGCGCAGCGCGTCCGGGCTGTGGGTGGCGAGCATGGCCTGGGCGAGGCGGGGGCCGACACCGCTGGCGGTCTGGAGCAGCTCGAAGACCTGGCGCTCGTCGTCGTCGGCGAAGCCGTACAGGGTGAGGGAGTCCTCGCGGACGACGAGGGAGGTGGCGAGCCTGGCCTCCTGGCCGACGCGCAGGCCGGCCAGGGTCTGCGGGGTGCACTGGAGGGCCATGCCGATGCCGCCGACCTCGATGACGGCCGTGGTCGGGGCGAGGGCGGCCACCGGGCCGGAGACGAAGGCGATCATGCGGTGGGGCCTTTCAGCGTGCGAGGTGTGCGGGGGGTGCGCGATGCGCCGGGCGTACGGGAGATGCCCGGCGTGCCCTGCGTACGGGAGGCGCCCGGGGTGCGGTGGGCGGCGACGGCCTGCTGGAGCCGGTTCTGCGCGGGCGCCCGCCAGATGTGGCAGATCGCGAGGGCGAGGGCGTCGGCGGCGTCGGCCGGCCTGGGCGGTGCGTCCAGCCGCAGCAGCCGGGTCACCATGGCTCCGACCTGCGCCTTCTCGGCGCGGCCCGATCCGGTGACGGCGGCCTTGACCTCGCTGGGGGTGTGCAGGGCGACGGGGATGCCGCGGCGGGCGGCGCAGAGCATGGCCACCGCGCTGGCCTGGGCGGTGCCCATCACCGTACGCACGTTGTGCTGGGCGAAGACCCGCTCCACGGCCACGTAACCCGGGGAGTGCTCGTCCAGCCACTGCTCCATGCCGCGCTCGATGGCGACGAGCCGGTCGCCGAGCTCCGCGTCGGAGGGGGTGCGCACGACGCCGACGCCGAGCATGGTCAGCGGGCGGCCCGCGACCCCTTCGACCACGCCGACACCGCACCGGGTCAGCCCCGGGTCAACGCCCAGAACCCGCATGGGGCCCCCTGTCCTCGCTGCTCGCCCTGCCCACTCGTTCATCTGTTCCCGCAGGCTATCGGCTCGCGCTGACAATCCGTCGCATCCGACAGGACGACGGGCCGACGGGGTGTCCCCGTCGGCCCGTCGTCACGTGGCACCGAGCTGTGCGGATCGCGCCTCAGGCGTCGACCTTCTCCATGACCTCGTCGGACACGTCGAAGTTGGCGAAGACGTTCTGCACGTCGTCGCTGTCCTCCAGCGCGTCGATGAGCTTGAAGATCTTGCGTGCGCCCTCTTCGTCCAGCTCCACCTGCATGGTCGGCAGGAAGTTGGCCTCGGCGGAGTCGTAGTCGATGCCCGCCTCCTGGAGCGCGGTGCGCACCGCGACCATGTCGGTGGCCTCGCTGACCACCTCGAAGGTCTCACCGAGGTCGTTGACCTCCTCGGCACCGGCGTCGAGGACCGCGCCGAGGACGTCGTCCTCGCCCAGCTCGCCCTTGGGGACAATCACGACGCCCTTGCGGTTGAAGAGGTACGAGACGGAGCCCGGGTCGGCCATGGAGCCGCCGTTCCGGGTCATCGCGACACGTACGTCGGACGCGGCACGGTTGCGGTTGTCGGTGAGGCACTCGATGAGCACCGCGACACCGTTGGGGCCGTAACCCTCGTACATGATCGTCTCGTAGTCGGCGCCGCCCGCTTCGAGACCGCCGCCGCGCTTGACCGCGGAGTCGATGTTCTTGTTCGGGACGGAACTCTTCTTCGCCTTCTGGATGGCGTCGACGAGGGTGGGGTTGCCATCGGGGTCCACGCCGCCGGAGCGCGCCGCGACCTCGATGTTCTTGATCAGCTTCGCGAAGAGCTTGCCGCGCTTGGCGTCAATCACGGCCTTCTTGTGCTTCGTCGTAGCCCATTTAGAGTGGCCGGACATCTGCCTTCTCCTTCGCGTCACCAAAATCGAGTCGAACCCGAGAGATCCTACCGGGGTCCGCTCACTTCACCGCGCGCACCATGTCCACGAACAGGGCGTGCACGCGATGGTCGCCGGTCAGTTCGGGATGGAACGACGTGGCGAGGACATTTCGCTGCCGTACGGCCACGATGTGGCCGCCGTGCTCGGCGATCACCTCGGCCCCGGCCCCGACGGACTCCACCCAGGGGGCGCGGATGAAGACGCCCTCCACCGGGCCGCCGTCGATGCCGTCGACCTCGACCGCGGCCTCGAAGGACTCGTTCTGCCGGCCGAAGGCGTTGCGGCGCACGATCATGTCGATGCCGCCGACGGTCTCCTGGCCCGAAATGGGGTATCCCCTGCTCGAACGGAGCTGAGAGCTTGGGGAAGGGTCGAGGATCTTCTCGGCCAGCAGGATCATCCCGGCGCAGGTGCCGTAGACCGGCATCCCGGCCCGGACCCGCTCGCGCAGCGGCTCCATCATGCCGAAGAGGACCGCCAGCTTGGACATGGTGGTGGACTCGCCGCCGGGGATGACAAGGCCGTCGACCTCGGCGAGTTCCTCGGGGCGCCGGACCGGCCTGGCCTGGGCGTCAGCCGAGGCCAGGGCGATCAGGTGTTCCCGTACGTCGCCCTGGAGAGCCAGGACGCCGATCACAGGGGTGTCGCTCATCAGTGGTTACCAGCCGCGGTTGGCGTAGCGCTCGGACTCGGGCAGGGTGTCGCAGTTGATGCCGACCATGGCCTCGCCCAGGTTGCGGGAGGCGTCCGCGATGACCTTCGGGTCGTCGTAGAAGGTGGTGGCCTTGACGATGGCGGCGGCACGCTTGGCCGGGTCGCCCGACTTGAAGATGCCGGAGCCGACGAAGACGCCCTCGGCGCCGAGCTGGCGCATCAGCGCGGCGTCGGCCGGGGTGGCGACACCACCTGCGGAGAAGAGCACGACCGGCAGCTTGCCGAGCTCGGCGACCTCCTTGACCAGCTCGTAGGGGGCGCGCAGGTCCTTGGCGGCGGCGTACAGCTCGTTGTTGTCGAAGCCGCGCAGGCGGGCGATCTCGTTCTTGATCTGGCGCAGGTGGCGGACGGCCTCGACGACGTTGCCGGTACCGGCCTCGCCCTTCGAGCGGATCATGGCCGCGCCCTCGGCGATACGGCGCAGGGCCTCGCCCAGGTTGGTGGCGCCACAGACGAAGGGGGTGGTGAAGGCGAACTTGTCGCTGTGGTTGACCTCGTCGGCCGGGGTGAGGACCTCGGACTCGTCGATGTAGTCGACACCGAGGGACTGGAGGACCTGGGCCTCGACGAAGTGGCCGATGCGGGACTTGGCCATGACGGGGATGGAGACGGCCCCGATGATCTCCTCGATCATGTTGGGGTCGGACATCCGGGCCACGCCGCCGTCCTTGCGGATGTCGGCCGGGACCCGCTCCAGGGCCATGACGGCCACGGCGCCCGCGTCCTCGGCGATCTTCGCCTGCTCGGCGTCGACGACATCCATGATCACGCCGCCCTTGAGCTGCTCGGCCATGCCGCGCTTGACGCGGGCGGTGCCGGTGGCGGGGGACTCGGCGGACTGCGGGGTGCTGGGAAGCGTGGACACGGGACCTCACTCGGTGAAAGACGCTGAATTACTGCATCGCCGAGCAAACGCTGTGGGAGCAGTCCACAGCAAGGGCCAATAGGGAGGGCGTGGATCGTTTTCCGCCCAAAACTAAGTTCCTGGACGGTTCGCCAGAGCCACCGGCGGGGCGTCGTCCATCTCGAAGGCGAGCGGGAACGGCGCGTGCCCGGCCAGCCGGAACAGCCGTACGGTGCGGTGCCGGCGCAGCGCTCGGGCGGCGCGCACGGAGTCGTTGTGGAAGCGGCGGGCCATCGGTACGCGGCGTACGGCGGCGGCCAGTTCGGTGGCCGCGTCCTCCCCGCCGGGGACCTCCTTCACCGCCTCCACCTGGGCCGGTTCACCGAAGACGGCACGCAGGGCGGCGCTCAGCTCGCTCTCGGCGACCTCGCGGTGGTCCTCCTCGGCCTGCCGGGCGGCGTGCGCGGCCTCGTACAGCACGATGGAGGCGGCCGGGTCCAGGACGCCGGAGGTGGCCAGCTCCTGGGTGACCGAGGCGCGGCGCAGGAGTTGGGCGTCGAGGGCGGCGTGGGCGGCGTCGATCCGGGAGTGCAGGCGGTCCAGGCGGCCGGCGGTCCAGCTGAGGTAGACGCCGATCGCGATGAGGGCGACGACGATCCAGACGATGAGGGTTACGGTCACGGTCGCACACGCTACCGTCGCCGGGGCCCGGCCCTTTCAACGGGCGGGCCCGGCCCCGCCTTCAGCAGAGGCCCCGACCGCAACGGGCAGCCCCCGCCCCGCGTTCGGCTGGAGCCCCCGCCCCTCCTTCAGTCCCGCGCCAGCCCGAACCGCGCCCGCAGCCCCGACCGCTCGTCCTCCGCCACCGACGCGGCCCCGTCCGTCACCGTCTCGTACACCGCGAGGATGTCGGCCCCCACGGTCGCCCAGTCGAACCGTCGTACGTGGGCCTCGCCCCGCTCCCGCAGTCCGGCCCGGCGCTCCGGGTCGCCCAGCAGCCGGATCGCGGCGGCGGCCAGCGCGTCGGCGTCCTCGTTGGCGAAGAGGTCGCCCGCCGCGCCCTGGTCCAGCACCTGCGCGAAGGCGTCCAGGTCGCTGGCGAGCACCGGCGCCCCCGCCGACAGCGCCTCGACCAGGATGATGCCGAAGCTCTCGCCGCCCGTGTTCGGGGCCACGTACACATCGACGCTGCGCAGCAGCCGGGCCTTGTCCTCGTCGCTGACCATGCCGAGGAACTCCACGCGCTCGCGCAGCTCCTTGGGCAGCGATGCCACCGCCTCCTCCTCGTCCCCGCGCCCCGCGACCAGCAGCCGGGTCTCGGGGCGGGCGGCGAGGATGGCGGGCAGCGCCTTCATCAGGACGGGCAGGCCCTTGCGGGGTTCGTCGATGCGGCCGATGAAGCCGAGGGTCTGGCCCTGCCACTCGGGCTTCGGCTCGGCCTTGGCGAAGAAGCCGACGTCGACGCCGTTCGGGATGACCACGGCGTCCCCGCCGAGGTGCTCCACCAGCGTGCGCCGGGCGTACTCGCTCACCGCGATCCGTGCGCTGATCTTCTCCAGGGCGGGCTGGAGGATCGGATACGCGGCGATCATCGCCCGGGAGCGCGGGTTGGAGGTGTGGAAGGTGGCCACGATCGGGCCCTGCGCCGACCAGCAGGCGAGCAGGCCGAGCGAGGGGGAGGTCGGCTCGTGGATGTGGATGACGTCGAAGGTGCCGTCGTGGAGCCAGCGGCGGACCCGGGCGGCGGAGAGGAAGCCGAAGTTCAGCCGGGCGACGGAGCCGTTGTACGGGACGGGGACGGCTCGGCCCGCCGAGACGACGTAGGGCGGCAGCGGGGTCTCGTCGTCGGCCGGGGCCAGGACGGAGACGGTGTGGCCGAGCCCGATGAGGTGCTCGGCCAGGTCCCGGATGTGGAACTGCACGCCGCCCGGTACGTCCCAGGAGTACGGGCAGACGATGCCGATCTTCACGTGCGTTCTCCCCGGAGTCCGGTCTTCATGTGCGTTCTTCCCGGGGTTCGGCCGTCACGCGCTCCCCCGGGGCTTCGGTCCTCACGCGCGCTCTCCCCGGGGTTCCAGGTCGTCCAGCCAGAGCCTCTGGAGCATGTGCCAGTCCTCCGGGTGCTCCGCGATGCCCCCGGCGAAGGCGTCTGCCAGGGCCTGGGTCATGGCGGCCGTCCTCTCGGCGCGGGTGCCTTCCTCCGGCATCTCGATCGCCGGGTGGACGCGTGCGCGCATCACCGGCGTGCCGTCGTACCAGAGCGTCACCGGCAGCAGCAGTGCGCCCGTCTGCTGGGCCAGCAGTGCCGGGCCCGCGGGCATCCGGGCGGTGGCGCCGAAGAACGACACCTCGACCCCGGAGGAGGAGAGGTCCCGGTCGGCGACCAGGCAGACCAGTCCGCCCGCGCGCAGCCGCCGGGCCAGCGTGCCGAAGGCGGCGCCACCGCTGTGCGGCAGGACCTCCATGCCCAGGCCCTCGCGGTAGGCGACGAACCGGTCGTAGAGCGTGGCGGGCTCCAGCCGTTCGGCGACGGTGGTGAAGGGGACCTTCAGTTCGGTGGTGACCCAGGCTCCGGCGAGGTCCCAGTTGCCCAGGTGCGGCAGGGCGATGACCACGCCCTTCCCGGCGTCCAGGCCCTCGGTCAGGTGGTAAACGTCCTTGACGTCGATGCTCGCCCTGATCCGCTCCGGGGTCCAGGTGGGCAGCCGGAACGATTCCATCCAGTACCGCATGTACGAGCGCATCCCGGCCTTGGACAGCTCGGCCAGCCGCTCCGGGCCCGCCTCCGGGAGGACCCGCGCCAGGTTCGACTCCAGGCGCAGCACGCTCTTGCCGCGCCGCTTCCAGGTGCGGTCGGCGATGGTGCGGAAGAGGGCCGTGGCGGCGGGCTCGGGCAGCTTCTTCACCGCGCCCCAGCCCAGTCCGTACAGGCCGTCGGTGATCCGGCCCTTCAGCGCGCTCACCGGTCCGCCGGTCCGCTGCCGGCGGAGGCCGCGTCGGCCTCGGCGGACTCACGGCGTACGGTCACCACGCGCTGGATCAGCGTCACCAGGGAGCCCACGGCGACGATCCACAGCGCGATCGGCAGCAGGATGTCGATGTGCGGGACGCCGAACTTGTGCAGTCCGGCGAGGCCTGCGGCGACCAGCGAGATGACCAGGCGTTCGGCGCGCTCCACCAGCCCGTTCACCGCGACCGGCAGGCCGATCGACTCGCCGCGCGCCTTGGTGTACGAGACCACCTGGCCGCTGGCCAGGCAGAAGATGGCGACGGCGCACAGGACGTTGTCGTCACCGCTGCCCGCGTACCAGAGGGCGAAGCCGGCGAAGATCGCGCCGTCGGCGACCCGGTCCAGCGTGGAGTCGAGGAAGGCTCCCCACCGGCTGGAGATCCCGGCCTGCCGCGCCATGTTGCCGTCGACGAGGTCCGAGAAGACGAAGACCGTGATGACGATGGTGCCCCAGAAGAACTCCCCCATCGGGAAAAAGACCAGCGCACCTGCCATCACTCCGGCCGTGCCGATGAGAGTGACCGCGTCGGGGCTGACCCCGAGGCGGAGCAGCAGGGCGGCGAACGGGGTGAGGACACGCGTGAAAAATGCACGCGCGTACTTGTTCAGCATGGCTTTCCCGAGGGTTCGGTTGGCCGAGCGGCCCCTTCGGCCACCGGCTGGCCCATCGTAGTCACGACCGGTGCCCTCCACCGGACGGGCACCCGCCCGCAGGGGTGTCACGGGCAGGCGCGGGCCCCGCGCCCGACGTATGGACGCCTCGCCGCCCGGGTGCCAAGCTCGAAGGACCGAGGCCGCCTCGGCGGCTCTCCCGTACCCGCCGGACACCCAGCGCGGTCGGCTGCTCCCCTCCCGTACCGCGTCACCCACCGGGAGGCACACCATGGGCGAGAAGACGCACGCACACCCCGGAGCCGCCGGAGGCGTACCGGCGGCCGGCCATCCCTCCGCCGTACGGAACGTGGTGCTGGTCGGCCACAGCGGATCGGGCAAGACCACGCTGGTCGAGGCGCTTGCCCTGACGGCGGGGGCGCTCAACCGGGCGGGCCGGGTCGAGGACGGGGCGACCGTCTCCGACCACGACGAGATGGAGCGGCGGCGACGGCGCTCCGTCCACCTCTCGACGGTGCCGGTGGCGTGGGACGGCTGCAAGGTCAATCTGCTGGACACCCCCGGGTACGCCGACTTCGTCGGGGAGCTGCGGGCCGGTCTGCGGGCGGCGGACGCGGCCCTCTTCGTCGTCTCGGCGGCCCAGGAGGCGGAGTCCGTGGCCGCGACGACCCGGGCCGTGTGGGAGGAGTGCGCGCTGGTCGGGATGCCGAGGGCGATCGTGGTCACCCATCTCGACACCGCGCGCACCTCCTTCGAGGAGATGACCCGGATCTGCGCGGAGACGTTCGGCGGGGACGACCCCGATGCCGTACTGCCTCTCTATCTGCCGGTGCTGGGGCCCGAGGGCGCCGACGGGCACGCGCCGCTCACCGGGCTGACCGGGCTGCTCACGCAGCGGATCCTGGACTACGCCTCCGGGGAGCGGGCCGAGCTGCCGCCCGCGCCGGAGCAGGAGGAGGCCCTCGCACAGGCCCGGGACCGGTTGATCGAGGGAATCATCGCCGAGAGCGAGGACGAGTCCCTCATGGACCGCTATCTCGGCGGCGAGGACATCGACATATCGACACTGATCGCGGATCTGGAGCGGGCGGTCGCCCGGGGCACCTTCTTCCCCGTCCTCGCGGCCGCCCCCGCCGCCGAGGGCGCCCGGCAGGGCATCGGCACCGTGGAGCTGCTGGAGCTGATCACGCGCGGCTTCCCGACCCCGCTGGAGCGCACCCCGCCCACCGTCACCACCCCCTCCGGCGAACCCAGGACCGCCCCCACCTGCGATCCGGATGGCCCGCTGCTCGCGGAGGTCGTCAAGACGTCGTCCGACCCGTACGCGGGCCGCATCTCGCTGGTCCGGGTCTTCTCCGGCACCCTGCGGCCCGACGACACCGTCCACCTGTGCGGCCACGGCTTGGACGCGGCGGGGCAGGAGCCGCGCCCCTGCCATGAGGCGGAGGTCCGGGTGACGTCCCTGACCTCGCCGTTCGGCCGGCAGCAGCATCCGGTGGACCGGTGCGTCGCGGGTGATCTGGTCTGCGTGGCCCGGCTGGGCGAGGCGGAGACCGGCGACACCCTCTCCGCCTCCGGCGACCCGGTCCTCATAGAGCCCTGGTCGACCCCGGACCCGCTGCTCCCGACGGCCGTGAAGGCGCACGGCAAGGCGGACGAGGACAAGCTCTCCCAGGCTCTGGCCCGGCTGATCGCGGAGGACCCCACCCTGCGCCTGGAGCAGAACCCGGACACCCACCAGGTCGTCCTGTGGTGTCTGGGCGAGGCCCACCAGGAGGCCGCCCTGGACCGGCTGCGCAGCCGCTACGGCGTCCAGGTCGACGCCGAACCGCACCGGGTGGCGCTGCGCGAGACGTTCGGCGGCCGGGCGGCCGGGCGCGGACGGCACGTCAAACAGTCCGGCGGGCACGGCCAGTTCGCGATCTGCGAGATCGAGGTGGAGCCGCTGCCGACGGGCAGCGGCATCGAGTTCGTGGACAGGGTCGTCGGCGGTTCGGTGCCGCGCCAGTTCATCCCGTCGGTGGAGAAGGGGGTACGGGCCCAGGCCGCCCGGGGCCTGTCCGCCGGGCACCCGCTCGTCGACGTACGCGTCACCCTCCTCGACGGCAAGGCGCACTCGGTGGACTCCTCCGACGCCGCCTTCCAGACCGCCGGGGCGCTCGCCCTGCGCGAGGCGGCGGCGGACGCCCGTATCCAGCTCCTGGAGCCGGTCTGCGAGGTCTCCGTGCTGGTGCCGGACGACTATGTGGGTCCGGTGATGAGCGACCTGTCGGGGCGGCGGGGCCGGGTGGTGGGCACCGAGCAGAGTCCGGGCGGGCGCACCCTCGTACGGGCCGAGGTGCCGGAGACGGAGATCGGCCGGTACGCACTCGACCTGCGCTCCCTGACCCACGGCACCGGGCGTTTCGACCGTACGCACGCCCGGTTCGAGGCGATGCCGCCGCAGCTGGCCGACCGGGTGCGCGCGGAGCAGGGGAACGGATCACCCGGCGCGTGACCGGCGCACTGTCGCAAACACCGCCCGCGTCCCGTCGGGTGACGGGCGGTGCGCGGGCGTGGACGATACGCTGTGGGCGCAGCTCAGAAGGTATGCCGCGTACGGTAGTTGGGCACACCGCAGGAGCAGACCGTGCGGCGAGTGGGGGCGACAGACAGTGGCCAACGACGTATTCGACTTCTCACCGGGGGCGCAGATCCCGATCCAGGGGTCCGGCGGCCAGTCGGTGGCGACCAACGCCCTGGCCTCGGCGGCGTACCGCGACAGCCCGGTGGACGTGATCCTCGACGCCAACAGCGAGTGGCACAAGTCGACGGTGAAGCCGGGCTCCTCCAAGCTCTTCAAGTCCGACTATTTCAAGCCCAATCTGGGTGAGGCGTTCTCCCGCGCCGTCCAGGAGCGGATGCTGGGCGGCTCCCGTGCGGCGCTGATCCAGTCCTTCGGCACCGATCCGCAGACGGTGGTGGAGCACTGCCTGTCGGCGAACAACCTCCGCAAGGCGCGCGACACCCGGCTGACGCTGGTGACCGCGGTGTTCGGCTTCCTGTTCCTGCCGGGGATGATCGCCTGGGTCATCGCCTTCCGTATCAAGGACGCCCTCGCCAAGTCGAAGGACGGCGCGTTCCGGGCGGTCGGCACGGTGCTGCTCGCCGCGTTCGGGGTCGGTGCGCTGGTCCTGCTGTGGAAGCTGCCCACGGACGGTTTCTGGCCGCTCTACGTCCGGGCCGCGATCGTGGCGCCGCTGATCGGCTGGTTCCTCGCCAAGCGGATCGCGGAGACCTCGGCCCAGGACCTGCGGGCCCGCTGGGGCGGGCTGCTCTCCGGCACCGGGGTGATCGCCAAGATCCCGGAGGCGGTGCCGAAGAACCCCAACGAGACCGCGCGCGAGGCGCTGCGCCAGGGGCTGGAGAAGCTCTCCGCCGAGCAGCAGTCCAACGCGGTCTTCTACGCCGGCCCCAAGGGCATCCTGGGCATGGGCACCCGGTGGGGCAGCTGGCAGCTGGCCGAGGAGCTGACGCCGAAGGACCCGACGAAGGAGATCCACCAGTTCCGCAGCTGGGATCTGATCCGGATCATCCACGACCAGCTGAAGATGCTGGAGCGCGGCCCGCTGAACACCGGCGGCTTCCCCAAGCCGTCCGTGAAGCACTGGATCGTCTCCCCCATCGGCGAGAACGCGGACTCCGTCACCCGCCCCGAAGGGGAGGACGTCGCGACCTTCCAGGTGAAGCCGCACGAGATACAGCGGATCTGCAACCACCAGCAGTTCGGCAGCGGTGACCGGCACTACCTGGGCGTGCAGTTCACCCTCTGGGACGGTCAGCTCGTCATCACGATGATGATCACGGTGACCGTGCTCCACGAGACGCTGCGCATCGAGGTCACCGGCCATGCGCTGGGCCCGGTGCACGGGCTGTTCTTCGCCAAGCCGGCCGCCCGGACGAAGACGGTGAACAAGACCGTCAGGTTCTGGGAGACCCGGGACATCCAGCTGCCGGTGGTGGAGCCGAGGGAGGTCGTCCGGCTCGCGCTGCGGGCGCCCTTCACCTGGTATCCGCCGCTGCTGGACTACCTGGGCGGGAAGATAGTGCTCCCCGAGCCCTTCGGACTGCGGCACGCCTGGGCCGCCAAGCCGTGGAACCACCGCTTCATGGCAGACGACGCCATGCGGGCCGCGACGCCGGTGCTGCGGGTGGTCCACTCGGCGGCGATGCGGGTCCTCGCGGAGAACGGCGTGGACACCGACCGCTTCGACAGCCGGTCGATGATACTGAGCGGCCTCGTCCAGGACCCCTCCCCGCGCAAGGCGGACGTCTACGACGCATGACCGTACGTACGGAAGAGGGCCCCACCGGCACGATCGGCGGGGCCCTCTTCCGTACGCGCCGGATCGCTCAGCCGGTCGGCCAGGCATCCGCCAGCATCGCCCGGGTGTCCCCCAGCAGCTGCGGCAGCACCTTGGTGTGGCCGATGACCGGCATGAAGTTGGTGTCCCCGCCCCAGCGCGGCACCAGGTGCTGGTGCAGATGGGCGGCGATCCCGGCGCCGGCGACGGAGCCCTGGTTCATGCCGATGTTGAAGCCGTGCGCCCCGGAGGCGGCGCGCAGGGCCGCCATCGCCCGCTTGGTGAAGTCCGCCAGCTCCGCCGTCTCCGGACCGTCCAGCTCCGTGTAGTCGGCGACGTGCCGGTAGGGGACGACCATGAGGTGCCCGCCGTTGTACGGGTAGAGGTTCAGCACCGCGTAGACGTGCTCGCCGCGCGCCACCACGAGGCCGTCCTCGTCGGATTTCGCCGGAATCGAACAGAACGGGCAGCCGTCCTCGGCGCCCGAACCGCTCGGCTTGTCCTGGCCCTGGATGTACGCCATCCGATGGGGCGTCCACAGACGCTGAAACGCGTCGGGCGTCCCCACGCCGATCTGCTGCTCCGGCTCACTCGTCATGCCGATCAGCATATTGCGTCACCCGCGCGGAGCGTGTCGCCGGGGCCGCGCCCGAGTCCGCCCGGCGATGCTGAGGCGATGAGCGAGCGACCCGCCCCGGAGGCCCCCGCCCGGCTGACCCGCTGGGAGCAGCGCACGGAGCTTCCGCTCTTCGCCGCCTCCCTGCTCTTCCTGGCGGGGTACGCGTTCCGGGTGCTGGCCCCGCACGACGCCCAGCCGTGGCACGACATCTCCCTGACCCTGGTCTGGTCGACCTGGCTGCTGTTCCTGGTGGACTACACGGTACGGCTGCGCCTCAGCGGTCTGGGCGCACGCTTCATCGGCAGGCACTGGCTGGACACCCTGGTCCTCCTGCTGCCGCTGCTGCGCCCGCTCCAGATGGTCAAGGTCTACTCGGCGGTGCAGCAGCGCCACGACCGGCCGCGGCTGAACCTGTACGCCCGGGTGATGTCGTACGCCGGCCTGAGCGCCCTCCTGCTCGGCTTCTCCGCCTCGCTCGCGGTGTACCGCCTGGAGCGCGACGCCCCGGGCGCCTCCATCCGCACGTTCGGCGACGCGGTGTGGTGGGCGTGCGCGACGCTCTCGACGGTCGGTTACGGGGATGCCGCACCGGTCACGTTCTGGGGGCGGGTGGTGGCGGCGGGGCTGATGGCGTGCGGTCTCGCGCTGCTGGGGGCGGTGACGGGGTCGTTCTCGTCGTGGCTGATCCAGATGTTCACCCGGGAGGACGAGAAACGGCCCCCGGAGCGGGGTTAGCGCTCCGGGGGCCGAGCCCCGCCTGTGCGGGGACCACGCAACCTTCGTCCTGTGCTGCTTCCGAATCCTCGGGACACCCCGCGTCAGCGGGGACCGGTCATGCCTGGACCCGACGCTCGACCACGTCGACCAACTTGGCCAGCGCCTGATCCACCGGAACACCGTTCTCCTGCGAACCGTCGCGGTAGCGGAAGGACACCGTGCCCGCATTCATGTCGTCGTCGCCCACGATGAGCATGAAGGGCGTCTTCGCCTTCTGAGCGTTGCGGATCTTCTTCTGCATCCGGTCCGAGGAGGCGTCCACGTCCACCCGCAGACCCTGCTTGCGCGCCTTGGCGGCGAACTCCTGGAGGTAGGGGATGTGGGCGTCGCCGATCGGGATGCCGACGGCCTGGACCGGGGCGAGCCAGACCGGGAAGGCGCCCGCGTAGTGCTCCAGGAGCACGGCGAAGAAGCGCTCGATGGAGCCGAACAGGGCGCGGTGGATCATCACCGGGCGCTGCTTGGAGCCGTCGGGGCCGGTGTACTCCAGGTCGAAGCGCTCCGGCAGGTTGAAGTCGAGTTGCACGGTCGACATCTGCCAGGTGCGGCCGATGGCGTCCTTGCACTGCACGGAGATCTTCGGGCCGTAGAACGCAGCGCCGCCCGGGTCCGGGACCAGGGGCAGGCCCTGCTTCTCGGCGACCTGGCGGAGCGTCTCGGTGGCCTCCTCCCAGGTGTCGTCCGAGCCGACGTACTTCTCCGGGTCCTTGGTGGAGAGCTCCAGATAGAAGTCGGTGAGCCCGTAGTCGCGGAGCAGGTTCAGCACGAAGGTGAGCGTGCGGTCCAGCTCCTCCGCCATCTGCTCCTTGGTGCAGTAGATGTGCGCGTCGTCCTGCGTGAAGCCGCGCGAGCGGGTGAGGCCGTGCACGACGCCCGACTTCTCGTACCGGTACACCGTGCCGAACTCGAAAAGGCGCAGCGGCAGTTCGCGGTAGGAGCGGCCGCGCGCGTCGAAGATCAGGTTGTGCATCGGGCAGTTCATCGGCTTGAGGTAGTAGTCCACCCCGTCGTCCAGCTGCATGGGCGGGTACATGCCGTCGGCGTACCAGTCCAGGTGGCCGGACTTCTCGAAGAGCTTGCCCTTGGTGGCGTGCGGGCTGTAGACGAACTCGTAGCCCTCCTCCTCGTGGCGGCGGCGCGAGTAGTCCTCCATGGCCCGGCGGATGACGCCGCCCTTGGGGTGGAAGACCGCGAGGCCGGGGCCGATCTCGTCGGGGAAGGAGAAGAGGTCCAGCTCGCTGCCGAGCTTGCGGTGGTCGCGCTTGGCGGCCTCCTCCAGGAACTCCAGGTGCGCCTTCAGCTCGTCCTTGGTCGGCCAGGCGGTGCCGTAGATGCGCTGGAGCATCGGGTTCTTCTCGCTGCCGCGCCAGTACGCCGCGGCGTTGCGCATCAGCTTGAACGCCGGGATGAACCGGGTGGTCGGCAGGTGCGGACCACGGCAGAGGTCCTTCCAGCACAGCTCGCCGGTCTTGGCGTCCAGGTTGTCGTAGATGGTCAGCTCGCCGCCGCCCACCTCGACATCCGCGCCGTCGTCCGAGGAGGCCGAGCCCTTGATGCCGATGAGCTCCAGCTTGTACGGCTCGTCCGCCAGCTCCTCGCGGGCGTCCTCGTCGGAGACCACGCGGCGGGAGAACTTCTGGCCCCGCTTCTGGATCTCCTGCATCTTCTTCTCGATGGCCTTGAGGTCCTCGGGGGTGAACGGCTTCTCGACGTCGAAGTCGTAGTAGAAGCCGTCCTTGACCGGCGGGCCGATGCCGAGCTTGGCCTCGGGGAAGAGCTCCTGCACGGCCTGGGCCATGACGTGCGCGGTGGAGTGGCGCAGGATGTTGAGGCCGTCCTCGGAGGAGATCTCCACCGGCTCGACGGACTCGCCGTCCTGGAGCTCGTAGGAGAGGTCCTTCAGCTCGCCGCCGATGCGCGCGGCGACGACGGTGCGCTGACCGGGGAAGAGCTCGCCGGCGGTCGTGCCCGTCGTCACCACGTGCTCTTCCCGCTCGGAATCGCGTTGGATGATCACACGGACGTCTGACACCGGTCTCTCCTGACTGAGGGGGTTGCCTGTCTTCCTATCGACCAGACAAGGCGAATCGTACCGAGCCGTACGCCCCCGATGCGAACGCCTTCCCCCTCGTCAGGCTTCCTCGCCCGCGCACGCCTCCTCGAAGAAGTCCACGTTCTCCTGGAGCGACTTCATCAGCCGGTCCCGCTCGGCCTCGTCCACCTGCACGGGTGCGACCTGCGAGGCCCCGGTGAGCCGCCGGAAGCCGCCGCGCCGCTCAAGCCGTCCCTCCAGCCGCAGCGGCAGCCCCACGAGATGGGCGTGGCCCGCGATCCGGTACGCCTCCTCGTCCAGCTCCACCCGTACGTGCGCGACCTCCGCCCCCGCCAGCACCCTCAGCCGTACGATCCCGGCGCCGCGCGGCCCGGAGCGGCGCAGCCGGACCACCGCGCCGGTGATCCGCACCGGGACGGCGGGCTCCTCACGGAGGTAGCGGGCCCCGGCGGAGCGCAGGGCAGGCAGGTCGCCCGGGGAGAACTCGACGGGTGCGGGGCGGGCCGGGCAGCCGTCCGGGGTGCCTGCGGCGGGCGCCCACCGCACATCGATCCCGGCCCCCTCGGTGCCGCGTACCAGGGTCACCAGCGCCTCGGTCAGCTCCCGGCTGACGCCCGCCGCCACCGCGCTGTCGAAGGCCTCCATGCCGCCGGTGGCCCGCTGGTAGTCCACGGCTTCGCGGGTGGCGTGCAGGGCGTGGCAGAGCTGTACGGCGACGGCGCGCCCGGAGTCGACGGGGACGAACGCGGTGAGCCGGCGCCCGCCCGGCGCGGGCCCGACGAGGGTGCCCTCCAGCGCCGCCCGCGCTTTCCTGCGGTGCCGGGCCCCGTGGTACCCGGCCCGGCCCCGCGCGGCGAGCGCCCCGGCGAGCAGGATCTGCCGGGCCGCCGAGCGCAGCTCCTCGGCCTCCGCCCACCCCGAGGCGCCCGCCGCTCCGGCCGCCGATTCGGGGACCTCGCGCCACCAGCGGACCTCGTCGCTGGGGACCGCGAGCGAGACGAGGATGTCGCGGGCGGAGGGGGCGGCGCTGCGGGAGAGCGCGGTGAGCGCCTCGGACAGCAGGTCCTCGGTGTCGGGGAAGGCGGCGTTCTCGGGGACCAGCAGGCTGGCGCCTGAGCCCGGTCCGGGCGGGGACCAGCGGCTGTAGCGGCCGGCCGCTCCCCCGCGCCGCTGCCAGCCGTAGCGGTGCAGGAGCGCGGTGAGCACCGCCGGGTCGGGCAGCGGGGTGCCGTCGCCGCCCGGGTCGGCGTACTCCCTGCTCACGGCGGGGTGCGACCGGGCGCGGGGCAGCTCGGCCGGGCCCGTGGGTTCGTCCATCGACCGGTGCATCAGGGTCTCCCTCCGGCCCCGACCCGGGCCATGATGTCGCAGAGTGCGCGGTCGTCGAAGATCCGTGAGGTCGGGATGCGCACGGTGGTCCGGTACCGGCCCGTCACCGCGTGGCCGGCCAGGTTGGTCCAGTAGCAGCAGTGCCGCAGATCGAGGCTTCCGGGCCCGGCGCTCAGCCACTCGTCCTGGCTGCGCGGCACGAGCATCACCACCAGGATCTTGTGCACCGAGACCGGGGTGCGGGCCAGCTTGACGAGGTGGGCGTTGTCGAGGGTGAAGGAGAACGCCCCGCCCGCCGGGTGCGGCGGTATCTGGTAGGTGCACTTGAGCTGCACCTTGATGGTCACCTCGTCGTCGACGGTGTGGGCGGCGGCGCCGTGGCTGACGTGCCAGTCGATGCCGTTGTCGGGGAAGGGCTGGGAGAGCGAGCAGCCCGCCGCCGCGGCGACGGCGTGCAGGTAGCCCACCTGGAGGGTCTCCATGCAGGCGGTGGTGGCGAGGGAGCCGCGCAGCGGTGCGGTGCGCTGATCCACCGGCCCGAACGCTTCGGCGCGGGCGGGCGGCCCCCCGGGGTCGGGCTGCGCGAGCGCCATGGCTCCGTATGCCTTCCGGACGTGCCGTCAGATCTGACGTCAGTGGTGATCGAGGGGCAACTTCCTTGGCCCTCACCTGTGTTGTCACCGCAGGAGAACGCCCGCAAACGGCGTATCAGGCAAACAGCACGGGTATCACCGATATCGGGCAGAGGAATCACTCCATCTGCCGCGCAGGTGCGAGGAGTTCGGGGATGATGCACTGGTTCGAAGGGCCGCTGGCCGCTTTTGACACGGAGACGACAGGCGTGGACGTCGAGCAGGACCGGATCGTTTCGGCCGCTCTCGTCGCGCAGGACACGACGGGCGGACGCGTCCGCGTCACCCGCTGGCTGGTCAACCCGGGGATCCCGGTACCCCCGGGGGCGACCGAGATCCACGGTCTGACCGACGATCACCTTCAGCGCAACGGCCGTTGGCCCGCGCCGGTGATGGACGAGATCGCCCGTTCGCTGGCCGAGCAGTGCGCCACGGGCCGCCCGCTGGTCGTGATGAACGCACCGTTCGACCTGACCCTGCTGGACCGCGAGCTGAAGCGCCATCGGGCCTCGTCGCTGGCCGGGTACATGGCGGACGTGCCGCTGAGGGTGGTGGACCCCCGGGTGCTGGACAAACACCTGGACCGCTACCGCAAGGGCCGCCGCACGCTCATCGATCTGTGCCGGCTGTACGAGGTGCCCCTCGACGGCGCCCACGACGCGGCGGCGGACGCCTCGGCCTCGCTGGAGCTGGTGCGCGCGATATGCCGGCGCTTCTCGTCCCGGCTGGAGCGGCTCTCCCCGGCCGAGCTGCACACCCTCCAGGCCACCTGGCACGCGGCGCAGGCGCGCGGGCTGGAGGCGTGGTTCGCCAGGAGCGGCGCGCCGGAGCCGGTGGATCCGGCGTGGCCGCTGCGCCCGGAGCTGCCCGCGGCGGCGGCCTGAAACGTGCGAAAGCCGGTCCGCCGTGATGCTGGCGGACCGGCTTTCCCCGGTGGGCGATACTGGGTTCGAACCAGTGACCTCTTCGGTGTGAACGAAGCGCTCTCCCACTGAGCTAATCGCCCGGGAACGGGTTGAACCATACAGGGCTCGGCGGGCTTCGTTCAAACCGCTTCCGGCCGGGCGGCCCCGGGGCGCACGCGGAACGTACACAGGCGCGGAAACGCGGAAACTGAGTATCCGAGCGCATGTACGAGGCGGAGGGCCCGGGCGACACTCCCGTACATGGAACATGTGCCGCCGCCCGCCGAGGAACTGGCGCTCCTCGACCGAGAACTGGCTCAGCTGGACGCCCGCCGGGCCCAGCTGCTGAGCCGTCGCGCCTGGCTGGTCAGCGCATTGCAGCCGCAGACGCCGAACGGACCCCGCTGGAGCACTCCGCCCGTCGGCCACGGCTGGGGGCCGGGGCAGCCGTGGGGGTCCGCGCCGCGCGCCCCGAAGCCGTCGGCGCCGCGCAGCGCGCAGAACGTGCTGCTGACGCTGGGCGGTCTGCTGCTGACGGTCGCGGCCGTCGCGTTCACCCTCGTCAGCTGGGGCTCCATGGGCATCGGCGGCCGGTCCGCCGTCCTGGCACTGGTCACCCTGGCGGCGCTCGCGGCCCCGGCGGTCCTGCTGCGCCGGAAACTCGCGGCCACGGCGGAGGCGCTGGCGGCGCTCGCCCTGGCGCTGACGCTGCTGGACGTCTACGCGGTCCACGCGGTGGCGGCACCGGACGCCGACGGGCTCACGTTCACCGCGGTGGCCTCGGCGGTGCTCGCCGCGCTCTGGACGGCCTACGGCCTGGCGCTGGGCAAGCTGCACCTGCCGCTGCCCGCGGCCGTGTTCTTCGTCCAGTGGCCGCTGCTGCTGGGCGCCTGGGCCGCCGGCGCCCCGGCGATCGTGATCGGCTGGGCGCTGCTGGTGACGGCCGCTCTCGACGGGGCGATCGCCCTGTGGGGCAAGGGCCTGGGTGTACGGGTCACGGCGGGCATCGGCCTGGCGGTGATGGGGTCCGCCGCGCTGCTGACGGGGCTCGGGGAGTCGCTGACGGCCGACGGTCCGCTCGGTGCCGTCCTGCCGGGCGCGCTGCTGCTGACGGCGGCCGTGGTGGCCCTGGCCGGGGCCTGGCGCGCCCCGAACGGCTACGCCCAGGTGGGCGGCGCGGTGGCCGGTCTGGCGGCGGTGGCGGCGGTCGGCGGCGTGCTGCGGGCGGCGGTGCCGGGCACGTGGAACGTTCCGGTGTACCTGCTCTGCGGCCTCGCTCTGCTGTCCGTCGTACGGGCCCGGCTCCCGCGCAGCGCCGGGCGCGGGGTGCTGGCGGCGGCGGGCGCGGTGGTGGCCGGTGCGCTGGTGTGGGCGCTGCCGCCGGTCGCGGCGGTGCTGCTGGGGCCGGTGCAGCTGGTCGCCGAGGTGTGGGCGGGGGCGCCGGACGGGTTCCGGGGCGCGCTCGGGGCGTCGATGGGGTGGTCGCAGATGGCCACGGCCCCGGTGGTGCTCGCGGTGGTGGCCGGGCTGCTCGGTGCGGCGTACCGCTGGTGGCCGTCGCTGGTCCGGATCGCCGCTCCGCTGGCCGCGCCGGGGGCGAAGGCGCGCGGTGCGGTGGGCGCGGGGGCGCTGGTCCTCGGCTGGGGGACGCTGCTGCTCGCGGCGGCGACGCTGGGGGTGCCGTACGCGGTCGCCGTGGCCCTGGAGACGGTGCTGGTGGCGGTACTGCTGGTGGTGGCGGTGCGGGGCGCGGGGGCGTCCGCCGGTGGGGCCTCCGCCGGTGCGGGGATGGCCGAGGGCGCGGGGGTGGCCGAGGGCGATGGTGCCGGGGCCTCCGCCGGAGCACCGGCAGCGGCGGGCAGGGGCCGGTCCGTCGTGACGGTGACCGCGCTGGTGGCCGCCGTCGGCGGTGCGGTGAGCGTGGGGCTGCTGTCGCTGGCCACGGAGGCGGCGGCGTACGCGGTGTTCGGGGCGCTGGTGGTCCTGTTCGCGGTGGCGGCGCTGCGGACCCGTGCGGTGGTGGAGCAGGCGGTGTTCGCGGTGGCCGCGGTGGTGTGGGGTACGGCCCTGACCGGGTGCGTGGCCGGGTCCCTGGGGCTTGCCCCGCACGAGGCCGCACCCCTGCTGCTCCTGGTGCCCGCGCTGACGGTGCTGCTGGGGGCGCGGCTGCGGCTGCACCCGGTGGCGCTGCCGGTGGAGCTGGCCGGGGCGCTGGGTGCGCTGGTGGCTATCGGGCTCGCGGTGGGCCGGGCGCCGTTCCTGGCCCTGGTGCTCGCCCTGTGCGGGGTGCTGGCGGCGGGGGCGGCGGTGCGCCCGGAGCGGCGGCCCGTGGCGGGGTACCTGGCGGCGGTGCTGTTCGTGACGGCGACCTGGGTCCGGCTGGCGGCGTCGGACGTGTCCGCCCCGGAGGCGTACACCCTGCCGGTGACGGTGCCCGCCCTGGTGGTCGGCGTACTGCGGCGGCGCAAGGATCCCGAGGCGTCCTCCTGGACGGCGTACGGGCCCGGGCTCGCGGCGACGCTCCTGCCGAGCCTGGCCGTGGCCTGGACCGACCCCGGCTGGCTGCGGCCGCTGCTGCTGGGCGTGGCGGCGCTGGTGGTCACGCTGCTGGGCGCGAAGTACCGGCTCCAGGCGCTGCTGCTGCTCGGCGGTGCGGTGCTGGCCCTGGACACCCTGCACGAGCTGGCGCCGTACGTCGTCCAGGTGGCCGGCGCACTGCCGCGCTGGCTGCCCCCGGCGCTGGCCGGACTGCTGCTGCTGGCCGTGGGAGCCACGTACGAGCAGCGGCTGCGCGACGCGCGGAAGCTGAAGGACGTGCTGGGCCGGATGCGGTGAGCGGTTCCCGGCCCGGGATCCGGCAGCGGTCCTGGGCCGGGGAACGCAGAGGCCCCCGAGACTCGGAAGTCTCGGGGGCCTCTGTCCGGGTGGGCGATACTGGGTTCGAACCAGTGACCTCTTCGGTGTGAACGAAGCGCTCTCCCACTGAGCTAATCGCCCGGGCGCACCGCAAACATTACCCCATGTCAGCGGTGCTTCCGGACCGTCCCTGGCGCTGGTCGTCGACCGTCCACGGCAGGGCGAGGCCGAACTTCCAGACATAGATCCCGACCAGCACCGCCATGATCACCAGCCCCACCGTGGTGAGGATGATGTTGCGCCGCCGGACCTTGGGATCCAGCGCCCGCTGGGCGGCCTCGGTGACCTTGCGCTTCGTCCAGCGCAGCACCAGCTGGGCCCAGACGAACTCGGTCGCCCAGATCGCCATGCCGCCGAAGATCACGAGCCAGCCGGGTCCCGGCAGGACCAGCATCAGCACGCCGGCCACCACGACGCCCAGGCCGACGACGAAGACGCCGACCTGCCAGCTCAGGTGGAGCGGTCTCGACGCCTTGATGAAGCCCGGCGCCCGCGATCCCAGCTCGCGTTCCACCTTGGTGGTGCCCCCCGCAGCGGACCCCGGGGCCGCCTTCCCGGCAGCCTCGATCCGCTCGTCACTCTCCGCATTCATGGAGCTCAACCTACCCGACCCGCCGTCGTCACTTGAATGGGCGCATGACTCAAAGTTACACACCGCTGGGCGAGGGACCCGAAGCATCACAAATGGGTCAGAGGGGTTTACAACGCCACCGTAGGTGGCATGTCGATTTCGCCGACGTGCGAATCCCCGAGCGCACACTGAGCGAAAGGCCCTGGCGCTTATGAACACCACGGTCAGCTGCGAGCTGCACCTGCGCCTCGTTGTGTCGAGCGAGTCCTCACTGCCTGTACCCGCGGGCCTGCGGTATGACACGGCCGATCCCTATGCCGTGCACGCCACCTTCCACACCGGAGCGGAGGAGACGGTCGAATGGGTTTTCGCCCGTGACCTCCTTGCCGAGGGGCTGCACCGGCCCACCGGCACCGGAGACGTCCGCGTCTGGCCATCCCGTAGTCACGGTCAAGGCGTCGTCTGCATCGCACTGAGCTCCCCAGAGGGCGAAGCCCTGCTCGAAGCTCCAGCGAGAGCCCTGGAGTCGTTCCTGAAAAGGACCGACGCCGCGGTTCCGCCCGGCACCGAGCATCGTCACTTCGATCTCGACACGGAGCTCTCCCACATCCTGGCCGAGAGCTGAGCCAGGCCGAGAGCTGCCCGGCGCCGTCCGACTCGGGGAGACGGCGTCGCGCGGACAACCACATAAGGCAGACACAGGCGCCGTCGCCGCGGAAACCACCGCGGTGACGGCGCCTGTGCGTGCGCCACGGCCCCGGGGGCGCGCCGGATGACCGAACGGGCGCCCCACTCCCCCGCGGGCCCGCACCGGGCCGGGGAGCGGCGGGGCGAGCCAGTAGAGTCAGCCGCCACCGGCAGGCGCCCGCCCGCCGGAAGGCCAGGGAGCGAAGCGTGCTGATCCCTCACGACACCCGGATCGCCCTCGACACGGTGGTCGATCTGGTGAACACCGCACCGGAGAGCGAGCCGCCCGAGGACGGCCCGACGGACGGAATCGTGGAAGGACCGGAGGACGGGCTCGCCGATGTCGCGGAGCTGTACGCGTTCGCCGAGCGGCACCACATCAGCGGCGTCGGCACCCTCGGGGAGAAGGACCTGGGCGCCGTACGGGACGTCCGGAGCCGCTTCGCCGAGGTCTTCGCGGCGCCCGACGCCCGTACCGCCGCCGACCTCGTCAACCGCCTCGTCGCCGCGGCCGGGACCACGCCCCAGCTCACCGACCACGATGGCTACGACTGGCACGTGCACTACTTCGCCCCGGACGCCTCGCTCTCCGACCACCTCGCGGCCGACTGCGGCATGGCCCTGGCCTTCATCATCGTGGCCGGCGAGCAGGAGCGGCTGCGGCGCTGCGAGGCGCCCGACTGCGGGCGCGCCTTCGTCGACCTCTCGCGCAACCGCTCCCGCCGCTACTGCTCCAGCCGCACCTGCGGCAACCGGCTCCACGTCGCCGCGTACCGGGCCCGGCGCCGGGAGGCCGGGGCGTAGGTCGCGGGGAGGCCGGGCCCGGTACGCGGCGAGGCCGGTCATAACAGGAACAGGTCATGCAGCGCCGCCATCAGCAGCAGGCTTCCGATGACCGTCAGGAAGATCATCAGGGGTGGCTGGGAGAGCGCGAAGAGGCAGCCACGGGGCTCTTCGGCAGGGGGTGCGGGGGCTTCGCCCCGGGATGTGTCCACCATCTCGGGGTGATCATGACTCACCCGGGACCCGGTTGGCGATCAACCTTCGCCATTACACCGGGAGTTCACCGTCCCGTGGTGCCCGGAATTCGCACCGGCGCCCGAGACGCCGACAGGCATTCGGCTCCGGGCCCGCCAAAACGGCGCCTGTTCGGACACCGGGCTCGTCTTCAGACACACCGGGCCCCTCGAGGTGCCGCGCGTGTTTCAGATGCCGTGCTTCTTCAGGATCGCCTCGATGTCGCTGAAGTCGTCACCGGGCGCGGCGGCCTCCTGCTTCTTCTTCGGCTTGGGCGCCGCCGCTGCCGGCCGGGCCTGGCTGCCGGCGCCGAGCGAGGGCGCGGAGGCCCCCGGGGCGACGGCCTCGTTGCGCTCGGCGGCCCGCGCGGCCTTGCGCTCCGCGCGGGTGGTACCGCTGCGGCGCTCCACGGCGCGGGTGGTCATGAAGAGCAGCCAGGAGAGGCCGAGCACGCCGAAGCCGAGCCAGACGCTCGGCTTGAACGCGATGCCCGAGACCCACGCGACGACGCCGGTCAGGACGAGTCCGACGGGTACGAGGGAGTAGGCGGCGATCCTGGTCGCGGTGAGGAACCGCTTGCGGTAGGCGGTGACCGCGGCGATGCCCAGGCCCGCCGCCGACGCCGCGGAACAGATGGTCTCGGCAAGCATCGGGGCCTCCAGGCGCACGGGGAAACGTCCCTTCCATCCTGCACCGACGACCGGCATCGGGGCCACGGCGCCGGTCCACTTCAGGGACATTTCAGGGCCGGGCTCCTCCCCAGGTGCCGGTGACCGCCCTGGTCACGGGTGCGGATTGGGAGCTGCCCACCCGGCCTGAAAGACTGGTTCCATGAGCGATTCCACCCCTGCGGCACCGGTCGTCCTCGACATCTGGTGCGATCTCGAATGCCCCGACTGCCACCGGGCCCTCAGCGATGTGCGTGCCGTGCGCGCCCGGTACGGCGACCGGGTCGAGGTCCGGCTGCGGCACTTCCCGCTGGAGAAGCACAAGCACGCCTACGCCGCCGCGCAGGCCGCCGAGGAGGCCGCCGTCCAGGGCCAGGACTGGCCGTACATCGAGGCGCTCCTGTCCAGGACCGAGCAGCTCGCTAAGGCCGGGGAGCCGGTGCTCCTCGACGTGGCCCGTGAACTGGGGCTGGACGCCGAGGAGTTCGACACCGCGCTCATCGACGGCCGCCATCTGCTGATCGTCGACGCCGACCAGGCCGAGGGCAAGGCGATCGGGGTCACCGGCACGCCCACCTATGTGATCGGCGACGAGCGGCTGGACGGCGGCAAGAGCCAGGAGGGGCTGCGCGAGCGGATCGAGGAGATCATCGACCGGCTGCTCGCCGCGCAGGGCTGACGCCCGGCTCCCCGGCGTACCGCCTACAGCGCCTTGGCCAGGTTGTACCGCGTCGTCGCGTAGCCGAGGGACTCGTACAGCCGCAGCGCCGGGGTGTTGGCCGCGAAGACGTGCAGGCCGAGCCGGTCGTGGCCCCAGGAGCGGGTCTCGTCCTCGGCGAGGAGCATCAGGGCCCGCCCGAAGCCGCGGCCCCGGTGCCCCTCACGCACCTCGACGTCGAAGACGAACCCGGCGGTCCGGCCGGGCTCCAGCTCCCGCAGCGCCAGCCAGACATGGCCGACCACCGCGCCGCCGTGGACCAGCACCCGGAACCGCACGCCCTCGGTCGCCAGACCGTCGGGAAGGTTGCCCGCGTGGTCGGCCTCGGACTTGAGGCGGGCCTGCTCGGGCGGTACGCCCCTCTCGACCCACTCCTGCGCGTACGACCTCACCGCCTCGCGCAGCCACTCCGCGTACTCCTGCTCGCTCATCGGGCGTGCGGTGAGGCCCTCGGGGAGCGGGGTGGCGTCCGGGCCGAGGGTCTTGACCATGTTGCGGCTGCGTTCGGTGTAGCCGAGGGCGGCCGCCAGGCGCCGTGCGGGCTCGTTCTCCGCCGGGACCTCGGTCCGTACGTGGGTGCAGCCCCACCCGCGCAGCACCTCCTCGGCGGCGAGCGCGGCGATGGTGCCCCGGCCGCGCCTGCGGCGGTCCTCGTCGACGCTCAGGGAGCGCACCACCCCGGCCGAGGCGCCGAACGCGTCGTCGGTACTGATCGACACGGCGCCGACGGGACGGCCGTTGTCGCACACGTCGTAGCTGCGCGCCCGTGCCCCGTCGGCGCCTTGCTGAAGCGGCCCGGACGGCCGGAGTGTCGTGGTCATCAAAGGGTTTGTATCCCCTGGACGGTCCCACGTCACGCGCTTTTCCGGCCCCGTGGGAAAGGGCTTACGGGTCCAGGTCGTTCCCGGCCCGCTCGTCGAAGATCCGCATGGCCTTGGCCGTCACCGGCCCGGGCTCGGGCGCCAGCTCCCGGTCGTCCACCCGGTGCACGGCCTGGATGTCGCGGAGCGTGGACGTCAGGAAGATCTCGTCGGCCTCGGCGAGCGCCTCCATCGGCAGGTCGCTCTCCTCGGCCCCGGTCCACTCCACGGCCAGCGCGCGGGTGATCCCCGCGAGGCACCCGGAGGCGACCGGCGGGGTGTGGATGCGGCCGTCCAGCACGACGAACACGTTGGACCCGGTCCCCTCGCAGAGCCGGCCGGCCGTGTTCGGGAAGAGCGCCTCGGAGGCGCCCCGCTCGCGGGCCCGGGCGAGGGCGACGACGTTCTCGGCGTACGAGGTGGTCTTGAGGCCGGTGAGGGCGCCGCGCTCGTTGCGGGTCCAGGGGACCGTGATCACCGCCGTGGTGTCCGGGCGGCGGCTCACCGCGTCCAGCGCGACGACGAGGCTGGGGCCTGCGGTGCCGCGGTCCGAGCCGAGCGGGGAGAGCCCGCCGGTGTACGTGATCCGCAGCCGCCCCAGGGTGACGGGGTTGGCGTCGATGACCGCCGCCGCGGCGCGCCGGACCTCGTCCAGGTCCGGGTCGGGCAGGCCGAGGCCGCGCGCGGAGCGGGTGAGGCGGTCGAGGTGGCGGGTGAGGGCGAAGGGCCTGCCCTCGCTGGTGCGGACCGTCTCGAAGATGCCGTCGCCCACGGTCAGCCCGTGGTCCAGCACCGACAGCCGGGCATCATCGGCGTCCCGCAGTCCGCCGTTGACCCAAATCCTCATGAAACGGTCCTTCCTGTCTGCTCGAACCCTGTCTGCTCGAACGCGCCCGACGCTACAGCGAGCAGCCGCGACGCCTTCAGCTCGGTCTCGTCCCACTCGCGCTCCGGGTCGGAGCCCCAGGTGATCCCGGCGCCGGTCCCGAACCGCAGGAGCGGCGAGGGGCCGGTCCGGTCGATCCAGAACGTCCTTATGCCCACCGCCAGGGAGGCCGTTCCCCGGTCGGCGTCGACCCAGCCGACCGCGCCGCAGTACGGCCCGCGCGGCGACCTCTCCAGCTCCTCGATGATCCGCAGCGCGCTGGACTTCGGCGCCCCGGTGACGGAGCCGGGCGGGAAGGCCGCCGCCAGCAGCTCCGGCCACCCCGCCCCTTCCGCCAGCTCGCCCCGCACGGTGGAGACGAGGTGGACGAGGCCCGGGTGCTTCTCCACCACGCAGAGGTCGGGGACGGTGACGCTTCCGGTGGCGCAGACGCGGCCGAGGTCGTTGCGGACCAGGTCCACGATCATCACGTTCTCCGCGTGATCCTTCTCCAGCAGATCGCCCTCGGTGCGCCCGGTCCCCTTGATCGGCCCGGATTCGACGGTCCGCCCGTCCCTGCGGAGGAACAGCTCGGGGGACGCGGTGGCGACCTCCACCCCGTGACCGGGCAGGCGGATCGTTCCTGCGTACGGCGCCGGGTTGCCGCGCGCGAGCAGGGCGGTCAGGGCGTCGACGTCGGCCCGGCCGGGGTCCGGCAGCGGCGCGGAGAGGACCCGGCAGAGGTTGGCCTGATAGACCTCGCCCGCGGCGATGTATTCACGGATCCGCCGTACGCCCGCCGTGTAGGCGTCACGGTCCAGCGAGGTCGCCCACTCCCCGGCGGCGGGCCCGCGCCAGGCTCCGGGCACGGGGGCGGGCACCTCCTCCCGCCGTACGGAGGAGAAGCGGGCGCAGACCGTACGGCCCTCGAAGTCTGCGCACACCGCCCAGAAACCGGACGAGTCGAGAGCCGTGGGGTCGTCGGTCACATCCTGGAGACCGGAGGCGACGAGGCCGCCGAAGCGGGCCATGGGAGCGAGGGGGAACACCCTGCTGAGTCTAGAACCGCCCGCGGTGACCTGCGTCGGGGCGACGGTACGGCGGCGCTACGGCGACCATCTGCGCAAACGCGTTTTTGTACTGGCCCGGGAATCCGCTAGAGTTCAACACGTCGCCGGGACGCGCAAGCGGACCGGGAAAGACAAGCGGACGTAGCTCAGTTGGTAGAGCGCAACCTTGCCAAGGTTGAGGTCGCCAGTTCGAACCTGGTCGTCCGCTCGCAGAAGGTGGGGGATCTTCCCGAACCCCCATCCCTGGTGGAGTGGCCGAGAGGCGAGGCAACGGCCTGCAAAGCCGTCTACACGGGTTCAAATCCCGTCTCCACCTCCAAGGACGATTAGCTCAGCGGGAGAGCGCTTCCCTGACACGGAAGAGGTCACTGGTTCAATCCCAGTATCGTCCACTGATCCGCAAGGATCATCGGTCCGCAAGGATCCCCGCGCGATTAGCTCAGCGGGAGAGCGCTTCCCTGACACGGAAGAGGTCACTGGTTCAATCCCAGTATCGCGCACGCAGTAAACGCACGGTTGCCCTGCGCGATTAGCTCAGCGGGAGAGCGCTTCCCTGACACGGAAGAGGTCACTGGTTCAATCCCAGTATCGCGCACCACCGAGAACCCCCGGCCGTTTCGACGACCGGGGGTTCTTTCGTGCTGGCGCCTGTGTCCTGTCAGGACGAGAAGAGCATCCGGCCGAAACCCTTCTGGCGGCGGTGGCCGTAGTGCCCGCCGTGCTGCTGGCCGTACTGCGGTGCGCCCCAGGCGGGGGCATGGGCCGGCGGAGCCGCCTGCGGGTAGGCCTGGGGGGCGGGCGGCGGAGGCGGTGCCTGCTGGGCCCACTGCGACTCCAGACGGGTCAGCGACTCCAGCTCGCCGTAGTCCAGGAATATCCCCCGGCAGCCGCCGCACTGTTCGATCTGGACGCCGTTGCGGTTGTACGTCTGCATCTGCGCGTGACACTTGGGACACTGCATCATTCGGCTCGGCTCCTCGCCCTCGTCGTGCCGCCGCCGGAAAGCCTGTCCGGCCGCGGTGTGTTCAGCCTACGACGCGCACCCGTCCGCCAACTCGGGCGGGAACGTAGCGATTCGGGCACAGGAATCGATCATCAGCTGCTCCATCTCGTCCGGCTCCCGGCCTTCCGCCGCGCACTTGGCGAGGGCGACGGCCGCCGTCTGGACCGTCAGCGCGCGGGCGGGGACGTCCAGTTGCGGCCAGGGGTCCCCCGTGGCGGGCACAGCGGGTCCCCCGGCGGAGCGGTAGGCGTCCAGGAAGAGCAGCCAGTCGTCCGGGGCCAGCACCCCGGCCGCGTACCAGGCGGCGGGCCGGGCCAGGTCCCAGGCCGGGTCCCCCTGCCCCGCGTCGTCCACATCGATGAGCAACCAGGGCCCGTCCGGGGCGGGATGACGGACGAGCTGCCCCAGGTGCAGGTCCCCGTGACAGAGGAAGCCCGACCGCGCGGCGGGCGGTGCGGCCTCGCCCCGCGCCCAGGCCGGCAGGGCATGCCAAGCAGCCTGTACGGGGAGGACGGCGCCGTCGCCGGGGAGGGCGGCGGCCATCCGGGCGACCGCCCGGGCCGCCTTGACCGGGCCGCGCATCGGCGGGGGCGGGAACGGGAGCGGAGAAACGGTTCGGTGGAGGCGGGCGAGCAGAATGGCGGCGTCGGCCCAGGGGGCCGCGTCGGGGGCCTTGGGGTCGACGGGGGTGCCGTACGGCCAGAAGGTGACGGGGCGGGGGGCGGGCCCCACCGTATCGACCGGGCCGGGGCTGGTGAGCGGCGCGAGGAGGATACCGGCCAGCTGCGGCGCCGACGCCAGGGCGAGGCGGGCCGCCAGGGCGTCGCGGTCGATGTCGGCGGCATGGGCCTTGGCGACGACCGGGCCACTGCGGACGACGGTGCCGTCCGGCCGGTCGGCCAGGAGCTGGGGTGGTGCGCAGGCGCAGGGGGTCGCGCGAGGGCTTCCCGGCGGGTGGTGGAGGCGGTGGGCGAGGGCGCCGAGCTCACGGATGAGGGGCTGGCGGGCGGGCGAGTCGCTGATGGCTGGCTCGGCGGCGGCCAGCCTGTGGGCGACCGGGGCGCCGATGGCGGGCTCGGCGGGGGTCGGGTTGTGGGCGGCCCGGGCGCCGATGACAGGCTCGGCAGCGGTCGGCCCGTGGGCGGCCGGGGCGCCGATGACTGGCTCGGCAGCGGCCCGCTCATGGGCGGCCGGGGCGCCGATGGCCGGTTCGGCAGCGGCCCGCTCATGGGCCGCCGGGGCGCCGATGACAGGCTCGGCAGCGGCCCGCTCATGGGCCGCCGGCTGGGGAGGGGGCGGCAGAGAGACGCCCGGCTCGGGAGGGGCCGGCAGGGAAGTCGGCGGCACGAAGGCAGGCGCCACGGGGGCGGGCGGCACGGAGGCAGGCGCCACGGCAGCAGGCGGCACGGAGGCAGGCGGCACTGGGGCAAGCGGCACGGGGGCAGATGCCGTCGGGGCGGCTGGATCGGCAGCCGTCGGCGCGGGGCCAGTCGGCTCGGCGGGGGGCGACTTCGGGCCGGTCGGCTCAGTAGAGGTCGGCTTCGGGCCGGTCGGGTCGTGGTCGGCTGAGGTTGAGGTGGTACGCAACGGCTCCCCCGGCGACGGTCGGTCCCGGCCCTGCCGCCGGTCCCTGCTGAGCGTACGCGGAGGGCGGTGCCGAGGCCGGTAGAGCCGCAGGGTGGCCGGGCGGGCAGGTCGCCGGAAGCCGCTGGGCGGGGCGCATGCGCGGGCCTCGCCCGCGTTCGTACCGGCGTGTCATCGTCCGGAGGAGGCGCGCGGCCGCAGGGACGGCGGCCAGGAGAAACCGGTCCGGACAGCGCGATGCCCGGTCAGCTCCCCAGCTGACCGGACAAACGCTGCCGTCCGCCGCACCCCCGTCCCCACGGGGCTGTTGGCCCGATACCCGGGTCCGGACCGCTCTTCCGGACCCCGGGCGCCGCTCAGCGCCCCAGTATCACAGCCACGGACGACGCCTGTGTGACCACCGCGTCCCAGCCGCCGAAGGCGACTGCGAGCAGGGCCGCCAGGGGGAGAACCATGACCGTCGCCACCAAGGGGTGACGCGTGCCGGACGGGCGGGCGCCGAACGAGGCGTAGGCCTTGCGTCCCTGCGTGCGGATCATGGTCCGCGTTGCCGTGTCCGCCATGGTTCCTCTCCTGACCTGATGTGGAGCGACGGGCGTGTGACCTCGGGGGACGAGTGCTGCGCCCGCCGCTTGACCTCAACATTAGGTAACCGGCGAGCACGGGGCGTCATGCCCGCGTACCGAATCCCGGGCCTCCCGGAGGATGAGCCGCCGCCCGTCCGCGTACTCCCCTGGGTGGAGACGGCCCCCGCGGACTTGGGGTCATCCCGGAGGGGGCACAGGGGGGCCACCACCCCCGGGAAGGGTCCCGACGGGTGACTTCACTCACTCCCTCCACCCTCCGAAGGAGGGTGGTTCGGGCTTCGCAGCAACTCCTAAAGAGCGTTGTCGTGTACGTCCGGGTGGTATTCGCACCCTCCCCCACCGACTCGTCCCAGCCATCATGGCTTGATCCAACACCCCTTGTTCGAAAGCCCTTTGCCGTGCCGCCGAGGTCGACGGGCCCGGAACCGCCACCCCCTGACCGCCCTTCACCTCTCCCGCCGTGCAGGGACAATCGAATCCCGGGCGAGGGCGCGGCCTCTGAGCGCACCGGGCGCGGGGTACGTAAGCTGTGCCTCGTCAGGCGGACCAGGCAGCGGGGATGGGCAGACGATGGCGATGATGCGGCTCCGGCGCGAGGACCCGCGTCTCGTCGGCTCGTTCCGGCTGCACCGACGGCTCGGCGCGGGCGGCATGGGCGTGGTCTACCTCGGCTCCGACCGGCGCGGCCAGCGGGTGGCGCTCAAGGTGATCCGGCCCGACCTGGCGGAGGACCAGGAGTTCCGGTCGCGGTTCGCGCGCGAGGTGTCCGCCGCGCGGCGGATCCGGGGCGGCTGCACGGCCCGGCTCGTCGCCGCCGACCTGGAGGCGGACCGCCCCTGGTTCGCGACGCAGTACGTCCCAGGCCCCTCCCTCCACGACAAGGTCGCCGAGGAAGGCCCCCTGGCCGCGGCCGAGGTCGCCACGATCGGTGCGGCGCTCTCCGAGGGCCTGGTCGCGGTGCACGAGGCGGGCGTGGTCCACCGCGACCTCAAGCCGTCGAACATCCTCCTCTCCCCCAAGGGCCCCCGCATCATCGACTTCGGCATCGCCTGGGCGACGGGGGCCAGCACGCTGACCCACGTCGGTACGGCGGTGGGGTCGCCCGGCTTCCTCGCGCCCGAGCAGGTCCGGGGCGCGGCGGTGACCCCCGCGACGGACGTCTTCTCGCTCGGTGCGACCCTGGCGTACGCGGCGATGGCCGACTCCCCCTTCGGGCACGGCAGTTCCGAGGTGATGCTCTACCGCGTGGTGCACGAGGAGGCGCAGCTCCACGGGGTGCACGACGCCCTGGCCCCCCTGATCCGCGCCTGTCTCGCCAAGGACCCGGAGGAGCGGCCGAGCACGCTCCAACTGTCCATGCGGCTCAAGGAGATCGCGGCGCGCGAGGCGCAGGGCCTGCACGAGAGCCGGCCACCCGCCCAGCGCTCGGCCCAGGAGGCGGACCGGTCCACCGGCCGTCTCGACGGCCCCTACACCGAACAGCACACCCGCCGTGCGGAGGGCCCTTCCTCTACGGGCCGCCCGCAGCAGGGCCGGCGTCCGGCGCCCTCGCGTTCGGGGGGCGGGGGCGCGCCGCGCACCGGTGGGTCCCGGCCGCAGCGGGGGCCGCGCTCCACCACGGGTTCCGGGAAGCGGCCGGGGGCGACGAACGGGCGGCCGGGGACCCGTTCCGGGGCACGTACGACCTCGGCGGGACGGCGTCCGGCCAATCCGCGGCTGCTGCGTCAGCGGCTGGTGGTGTTCGTGGTGGTGACGCTACTGGTGGCCCTGGGGATCGCGGCCGCGCAGGGGTGCCAGGGGCCGGCGCGCGGGCTGGGCGGGAGCGAGCTGCCGAACCGTCCGGACCAGGTGTCGCAGGTGCAGGTGTCCGAGAGAGGCTAGGAGCAGGCCTAGTCGCGCCTTCGCCTCAAGCCCCGGACTCTCAGCTCTCCGGGCGGCCTCGTCCCGGTCCTCGGGAGCGCCCTCAGCTCTCCGGGCGGCCCGTCGCCACCGCGTAGAACGCGACCGCCGCCGCCGCGCCCACGTTGAGTGAGTCGACTCCGTGCGCCATCGGGATGCGGACCCACTCGTCGGCGGCCATCAGCGCCTTCGTGGACAGTCCCTCCCCCTCCGCGCCCAGCATCAGCGCCACTCGCTCCAGCCGGTGCGGGGCCGCCTCGTCGATGCTGGTGGCCTTGGGGTCCGGAGTGAGGGCGAGGAGCCGGAAGCCCGCTTCCCGTACGGTCTCCAGTGTCTTGGGCCAGGCTTCGAGACGGGCGTACGGAACGGAGAAGACCGCCCCCATGGAGACCTTGACCGAGCGCCGGTAGAGCGGGTCCGCGCAGTCCGGGGAGAGCAGGACCGCGTCCATGCCGAGGGCGGCGGCGCTGCGGAAGATCGCGCCGATGTTGGTGTGGTCGTTGACCGACTCCATGACCACCACCCGGCGGGCGGTGGTGAGGAGTTCGTCGGCGGTGGGCAGCGGCTTGCGCTGCATGGAGGCGAGCGCCCCCCGGTGGACGTGGTAGCCGGTGACGCGTTCGGCCAGCTCGGGGGCGACGGCGTACACCGGGGCCGGGACCTCGTCGATGACGTCGCGCATGACGTCGACCCACTTGGCGGAGAGCAGCATGGACCGCATCTCGTACCCGGCGTGCCGGGCACGCCTGATGACCTTCTCGCCCTCGGCGATGAAGAGGCCCTCGGCGGGCTCGCGGCGGCGCCGCAACTCGACGTCGGTCAGTCCGATGTAGTCGCTCAGGCGCGGGTCGTCGGGGTCATCGATGGTGATGAGATCTGCCACAGGGTGATACTGCCTTGTCCGGTCTGCGGTGCCAACGCCCGGGATGGGATGCGTAACCGCGGGTTACTTGGTGGGGTCCGAATTCATTCGGCGGACGGGGCGGTCGGCTGCGGCGCGGAGTCCGGGCCCACCGCGACCACGTCGCCGATGACGATCACGGCGGGCGGGCGCACGTCCTCGGCGGCCGCGCGCTCGCCGACGTCCGCGAGGGTCGCGTCGACCCGGCGCTGCGCTGCCGTGGTGCCCTCCTGGACGAGGGCGACCGGGGTGGCCGGGTCCTTGCCGTGGGCGATCAGGGCGGCGGCGATGGCACCGATCTTGTCGACGGCCATCAGCAGGACCAGGGTGCCGCGCAGCCGGGCGATCGCCTCCCAGTCGACCAGCGAGCGCGGGTCCTCTGGCGCGACATGGCCGCTGACCACGGTGAACTCATGGGCCACGCCCCGGTGGGTGACCGGGATACCGGCTGCTCCGGGGACGGAGATGGTGCTGGAGATGCCGGGGACGACCGTGCACGGGATGCCTTCGGCTGCCAGCGCCTGGGCCTCCTCCATGCCCCGGCCGAAGACGAACGGGTCGCCGCCCTTGAGCCGGACCACGGCCTTGCCCGCCTTGGCGTGGTCGATCAGCGCCTGGTTGATCGCCTCCTGGGCCATGAACCGGCCGTACGGGATCTTCGCCGCGTCGATCACCTCGACGTGCGGCGGCAGTTCGTCCAGCAGGTCGCGGGGGCCCAGGCGGTCGGCGATGACCACGTCGGCCTCGGCGAGGAGGCGGCGGCCGCGCACCGTGATCAGGTCCGGGTCGCCGGGGCCGCCGCCGACCAGGGCGACGCCGGGGGCGCGGGTGCGGTGGTGGGGGGCGGCGATCGTGCCCTCGCGCAGGCCCTCGACGATGGCGTCGCGGAGGGCGGCGGAGTGGCGGGGGTCGCGGCCCCGGGGGGTGGCGTTGAGGACGGCGACGGTGATGTTGTCGATACGGCCGGTGGCGGGGGTCCAGGCGGTCGCGGCCTCGGCGTCGTCGGCCCGTACGCACCAGGTGCGGGTGCGCTCGGCCTCGGCGGAGGCGGCGTCGTTGGCGGCGGTGTCGGAGGAGGCGACCAGGGCGTACCAGGTGTCGGCGAGGTCGCCGTCCTGGTAGCGGCGGCGCTCCCAGCGGATCTCCCCGGCGTCGGCCATGGCCTCCACGGAGGCCGTCGCGGACGGGGAGACCAGCGTGATGTCGGCGCCGGTGGCGATGAGCTGCGGCAGGCGGCGCTGGGCGACCTGGCCGCCGCCGATGACCACGGTGCGGCGGCCGCGGAGGCGCAGGCCTACGGGGTACGCGGGGTGGTCGGCGCTGTCTGCGCGCTCGCGCTCGGCGTGACCTGCGTGGTCTGCGTGCTCGGCCATGGCGGTGCGGGCTCCTCGTGCGGGGTGCTGCGTAGGGCCGCTGCGGCTGTGGAGCGGCTGTGACGTGCGGAAGTGGGGGTTCCTGGGTGGGGAACACGATACGGGGTGGTGGGGGGTGTGGCCCGGGGGCCCCGGGCGGGGTGGGGGGCGCCTGCGGCGGGCCTGCCCCCTCCCCGCCCCTTCCCGAAACCGGGGCTGTGCCCCGGGCCCCCCTTTGTCCTCAAGCGCCGGACGGGCTGGAGATCGGGGCTCCGCCCCGGACCCCGCTCCTCAAACGCCGGAGGGGCTGAGGGGGCCGCCCGGAAGGGGTGGAAGGCGAGGCCCGAGGGGCTGGAATGCGGGGCTGACGGGGCGGCTACTTCTCCGTCACTCCCGCTGCGTCAAACGTCGCCACCTCGTGCATCGCCCGTGCCGCGCTCTGCACGATCGGGAGCGCCAGCAGTGCGCCCGTGCCCTCGCCCAGGCGGAGGTCGAGGTCGACCAGGGGGCGCAGGCCCAGCTTGTTGAGGGCTGCCACGTGGCCCGGTTCCGCGCTGCGGTGGCCGGCGATGCAGGCGGCCAGGGCCTCGGGGGCGATGGCTCGGGCGACCAGGGCCGCTGCGCCCGCGCTCACGCCGTCCAGGATCACCGGCGTACGCAGAGAGGCTCCGCCGAGGAGGAAGCCCGCCATCGCGGCGTGCTCCAGGCCGCCGACCGCCGCGAGCACGCCGATCGGGTCGGCCGCGTCCGGCTGGTGGAGGTCGAGTGCGCGACGTACGACGTCGACCTTGCGGGCGTGCATCTCGTCGTTGATGCCGGTCCCCCGGCCGGTCACCTCGGCGGCGTCGGCCCCGGTGTAGACGGAGATCAGTGCGGCCGACGCCGTGGTGTTGGCGATGCCCATCTCACCCGTCAGCAGCGCCTTGTTGCCCGCCGCCACCAGGTCGCGGGCGGTCTCGATGCCCACCTCGATCGCCGCCAGCACCTCGTCCCGGGTGAGGGCGGGGCCCGTGGTGAAGTCCGACGTGCCCTTGCGCACCTTGCGGGGCAGCAGGCCCGGGGTGGCGGGCAGGTCCGTGGCGACGCCGACGTCGACGACGCAGACCTCCGCGCCGACCTGCGCGGCGAACGCGTTGCAGACCGCTCCCCCGCCGAGGAAGTTCGCCACCATCTGGGCGGTGACCTCCTGCGGCCACGCCGTGACGCCCTGCGCGTGCACCCCGTGGTCACCGGCGAAGATCGCGACGGCCGCGGGCTCCGGGATCGGCGGCGGGCACATCCGGGAGAGGCCGGACAGCTGCGCCGAGATGATCTCCAGCATGCCGAGCGCGCCCGCCGGCTTGGTCATCCGCTTCTGGCGCTCCCACGCCTCGCCGAGCGCCTTCGCGTCCAGCGGGCGGATGGCGGAGATGGTCTCCTGGAGCAGGTCGTGCGGCTCCTCGCCGGGCAGCGCGCGGCGGCCGTACGTCTCCTCGTGGACGACCCACGAGAGCGGGCGGCGCTTGGACCAGCCCGCCTGGAGCAGCTCCGGCTCCTCCGGGAACTCGTCGACGTAACCGACACAGAGGTACGCCACGACTTCGAGGTGCTCCGGCAGGCCGAGCGCGCGGACCATCTCGCGCTCGTCGAAGAAGCTGACCCAGCCGACGCCGAGCCCCTCGGCACGGGCCGCCAGCCACAGGTTCTCCACGGCGAGCGCCGAGGAGTAGGGGGCCATCTGCGGCTGCGTGTGGCGGCCGAGGGTGTGCCGGCCGCCCCGGGTGGGGTCGGCGGTGACGACGATGTTGACCGGGGTGTCGAGGATCGCCTCGATCTTCAGTTCCTTGAACTGCTTCGCCCGGCCCTTGGGGAGCGACTGGGCATAGGCCTCGCGCTGGCGCTGGGCCAGTTCGTGCATGGAACGGCGCGTCTCGGCGGACCGGATGACGACGAAGTCCCAGGGCTGGGAGTGGCCGACGCTCGGCGCGGTGTGCGCGGCCTCCAGCACCCGGAGCAGGACCTCGTGCGGGATCGGGTCGCCGCGGAAGCCGTTGCGGATGTCCCGGCGCTCGCGCATGACCCGGAGCACCGCCTCGCGCTCGGCGTCGTCGTAGCCGGGGGCGGGCGGGGTGAGCGGCGCCTCGGGGGCCGTCGCCTCGGCCACCGGCTCCTCGTCCAGCTCCGGCGTCTCGATGACCTCGGGGCCGGTGCCGTCCTCGGTGACCTCGGGACCGGTGCCGACCTCGGTGCCCTCCTGGGTGTCGGTCGCGGCTGCGGGCTCCGGCAGGGTGTCGGCGGGGGCCGGCTGTACGGGCTCCGGTTCCGGTTCCGGCGTGGCGGGGTCCGGCGCCGCCGCCACTGCCGGTACGGGGTCGGCCTCGGCGGGCACCGGGGCCTCCACCGGCTCCGTGTTCTCGTCGGTCACAGGTGCCGGGGCCGGAACCGGTTCGGCGGTCTCGACCTGCTGCTCCACGGGAGCCTGGGGTTCCGGCACGGATGCGTCCACCGGGACGAACTGCGCTTCGGGCTCGGCAGGAGCCTCGGCGGCCGTCTCCGGCACCTCCACGGGCGCCTCGGCGGGCAGCTCCGTCGGGACCGCCGCTTCCGCAGGAGCCTCGGCCGGGGCTTCCTGCTGCTCGGCGGCGAGCGGCTCGGCAGGAGCCTCCTCGGCGGCCGGCTCGGGGACGACCGTTTCTGCCGGGGCCGCCTGCTCCACCGGCTCGGGCTGCGGAACGACCTGCTCCGCCTCAACCGTCGCCTCGACCGGGACCGGGACCGGCTCCTCCACGGGCAGCGGAGCGACTGCCTCAGCCTGGACCGGCTCCTCCACCTGGACCGGAGCGTCCGTCTCCACCTGAACCGCCTGCTCGGGCTGAACCGGCTGCTCCAGCTCGGCGGCCACGACTGCCTCGGCCACGGCAACGGGCTCGGCAACCGGCTCGGCAGGAGCCTCGGCCACGACAGCCGCCTCGGGCTCCAGCGGCTGCGGAGCCGCCTGCTCGGGCTGGGCCGGAGCCTCCGGCGCGGACGGCTGCTCAGCCTCAGCAGGAGCCGGAGCCTCGGCCACCCCGACCGGCTCAGCCCCGGCAGGAGCAGGGGCCTCCGGCTGGACCGGCGCCTCAGTCACCACGACCGGCTCGGCCACCGCCACCGACTGCTCGGCCGCAACCGCGACCTCAGGCTCCACGGCCGCAACCACCCCGGCAGAAGCCTCCACAGCCCCGGGAGCCTCGGCCTCGACCACAGGGGCCTCCGGCTGCGGCGGCGGCCCCCAAGGGGACGCGCCCTGCGGCGGGATCTCGCCCAGCTGCGGGCCCGGCAGCACCGGGGCCTCGTCGGCCGGGGCCTGGAAGTATTCGGGGCCGGTCACCGGCGGGGTCGCGTGGCGGGCGGGGGGTGCCGTCCTCACCGCTCCGGCGGGGCCTCGGTCGGCCAGCGAGCGGACCACGCCGCCACCCTGCGTACCGCCGCCGTACGACGGGGCCTCGGCCGCCACCGGGCCCCGGTGCAGGGGCCGGCGGGCCTGCGCAGGGGCGCCGACCGGAGTGGGGGTCTGCGCGGGCGCGGGGGCCGGAGCCGGGATCCGTACGCCGTTGAGGTCGACGGAGCCGGTGTCACGGCCGCCGGACTCGTGCGTGCCGTGCGCCGCCTCGTCGGGAACCTGGGCCTCCTGGCCCTGCGCGGGGACCTGCGGCTGCGTCGCGTACTGCGGCTGCTGCTGGGCCTGGTACTGCTGTGCCGCCTGGTCCGCGGCCGGAGCAGGTGCGACCGGGGCCGGGGCAGGGGCCGCCTGGGGCTGGACCGTCTGCGGGTCGCTCCACGCGCCCTGGGAGGTCGGCATCAGCAGGAGGTCGTCGTCCTCGGGTGCGTGCTCGGAGGGGTCGAGGAAGGTGTACGCGTCCGGGGCGGGGATGCCCGGCTGCTCCACCATGCCTGCGTTCTCCGGCAGTCCCTCGCCCGGGATCTGGCCGGTGTCAGTCATGCGTACCCCTCGCCCATCGTCAGTGCTCCTTCGGCCCTTCGCCCGGGACGCCGAGACCACGGCACGCCGGTGCTCGTCATGAAGAACGAGCGGGCTCGCCGCGCGGCACGAAACGCCCGCGGACCTCTTCTTATTCTCGCGGCCGTTCGCCGCCGCGGCAGGCAGTTCCGCCACGGCTCGCTGTGGACTGCGCCACGTCGCGCGTCCCCCGGTTGGTGCCGTACCACAGAGCGGACCAAAACAGTCCACTTTTCCGGACATTGACGAACGAAGCGACGAACGTCCGGGCGCGGTACAACAATCGGCCAGCCTACCTCCCGTACCGGGCGGAAAGGTCAGGGGGAGACGTCCGAACGCCGTGCGGAGAGAAGGAACACGACGGACCGTTCACGCTCGGTCCAGACCTCGGTGTCCAGGTCGACGGACTGGAGCAGCGAGCACGCGACGGTGTAGCCGTTGCCGGTGAGGGCCGCGCCCAGGGCCTCGGCCTCGTCCCGGGTGGAGGCGTGCGTGACGATGCGTTCCGGGCGCCGGTCCACGACCGCCCGGACGACCGGGACACCGCCGCCCCCGACCCGTACGACATCGGGTTCGGGCAGCCGTTCCAGGACGTGCGGGGCCCGGCCGCAGACGATCTGGAGGGGGACGCCGAAGGCGCGGGCGGCGGCGTCCGTACGGGAGCAGGCTCCCGGGTCCGCGTCGACCGCCAGGACGGCCGCGCCGAAGCGGGCCGCCTCCACGGCCAGGGCGCCGCTGCCGCAGCCGATGTCCCAGACCAGGTCGCCGGTGCGGGGGCCGAGGATGGCCAGCTGGGCGGCGCGCAGGTTCGGGGACTCCCCCTCGCCGGACTCCTGCATGCGTTCGGCGCCGGCCTCCCGGTAGGCCTCGGCGGGCAGGGCCCAGCCCCGGATGCCCTGGGGGTAGGCGGGCTCGCGGCCGGCGAACCAGGCGCCGGTGGCGGTGGTCTCGGGGCCGCCGCCGATGACGATGACGACGTTGGGGTCGCGCCAGGCGTGGTCGGCGGCCTTGTCGGAGGTGAGGACGGTGACGCGTTCGCGGTCGGTGCCCAGCTCCTCGCAGATCACGAAGGTGCGGTGGACGCCTTCGAGGAGGAGGGCCAGTTCGGCGGGGCCCGCGCCCGGTGAGGTGAGGACGGCGACCTTGTGGTGGGCCCGGCAGACGTTGACGGCGCGGCGCAGGGTGCGGGGGTGGGCGACGACGATCTGGGCGTCGTCCCAGGGCATTCCGGCCCGGGCGAAGGCGGTGGCGACGGCCGAGACGGCGGGGACGACCTCGACTTCGAGTCCGTGCTCAGGGTCGCGCAGGGTGCGGACGACGCCGAAGAAGCCGGGGTCGCCGTCGGCGATGACGACGGCGCTGCCGCGGTGGCCGGCGATGCGGCGGGCGGCCAGGTCGACGCTGCCCAGGCGGATGCGCTCCGCGCTCTCGGGCACTTCGGGCAGGGCTAGGTGGTGGGCGGCGCCCGCGACGAGTGTGGCGGCCGAGAGTGCGGCCGTGGCCGCTCTGGTCAGTGGCGAGCCGTCCCAGCCGATCACCGTGACCCGGTCGGCCATCGTCGTCTGTCTCCTGGGGTGTCGGAGGGGGCGGGATCAGTCCTGCGTGGCGGGCAGGGTGAGAGTACCTGGTCCGGACCGGGGTCCGGCCGGGGGCCTCGGGGTCACTTCCAGTCGTTGTACGTGCCGTAGCCGCCGGCGTCGGCCAGCTCCTCGGCGACGCCTTCGAGGTCCTCGGGGAGGAGCCCCCAGACGATCAGGTCGGTACGGATGTCGGTCCAGCCGCCGTCGGTGCCGTTCTCGGTCCGGGTGCGGGCGATCCGGGCGTTGCGCAGGACGCCCTCGCTGATGCAGCCGAGCTTCTGCGCGACCTGCTGGGAGGCGGTGTTGTCGGCGGGGGTGCGCAGTTCGAGGCGTTCGAAGCCCTGGTCGCGGAAGAGCCATTCGGCGACCGCCAGCACGGACTCGGTGGCGTAACCCTCGCCGCGGGCCCAGGGGGCGGTGATGTAGCGGACCTCGGTGGCCAGGGTGCGCCAGTCGGTGTTGAGGAGCTGGACGCTGCCGACGAGCCGCTGGGTGAGGAACTCGGTGACGGCGAGGGCGATGCCACGGCCCGAGGTGCGTTCCCCGGGGGCGATTCTGCGGACCCAGCGTTCGGCGTCGACCTGGGTGTAGGGGTGCGGTCCGTCGGTCCAGGCGGTGACCGCCTCGTCGTTCATCATCTCGATGTACGCGGGGATGTCGGCCATCTCGAAGGGGCGCATCACCAACCTGTCCGTGCTGATGGAGACGGACGGAAAGGTGGTAGTCATGCGCAGCTCCATGCAGAAGACCGGGTAAAAGCGAAGACCGGGTAAAAGCACAGCATGCAGCATCGGGTGTGCGTTGTGCATGGGCGGGTCCGCACGGCGGAGCCCCGCGCCTTCGCGGGGAAGGGGCGGGGCTCCGTCGGTCAAGTGCCTGACGGCGGTCAGGACTTGGCCGGGGTCAGGAGGTGGCCGGGGCGCCGAAGGCGGGAATGATGGAGCCCTTGTAGGTGTCCTCGATGAACTTCTTGACCTCGTCGGAGTTGAGGAGCTTGGCGAGCTTCTCGACGCGCGGGTCCTTCTCGTTGCCGTCCTTCACCGCGAGGAAGTTGGCGTACGGGTTGTCCTCGGCCTTCTCCAGGGCGAGGGAGTCGTCGGCCGGGGAGAGCTTGGCCTCCAGGGCGTAGTTGCCGTTGATGACGGCGGCGTCCACGTCGTTCAGGGCGCGGGGCACGGTGGCGGCCTCCAGCTCCTTGAACTCCAGGCCCTTCTTGTCGGTGATGTCGCTCAGCTTGGCGGTGGTGCCGACGCCGTCCTTGAGCGTGATCAGGCCGTTCTCGGCGAGCAGCTGGAGGGCGCGGCCGCCGTTGGTGGTGTCGTTGGGGACGGCGATGGTCTGGCCGGCCTTGATGTCCTTGAGGTCCTTGATCTTCTTGGAGTAGAGACCGAGGGGCTCCAGGTGCACGTTGACGACCGGGACGATGGTGGTCTTGTTCTTCGCGTTGAAGTCGTCCAGGTAGGGCTTGTGCTGGAAGAAGTTGGCGTCGACCTGGCCGGACTGGGTGGCGGTGTTCGGCAGGACGTAGTCCGTGAACTCCTTGACCTCCAGCTTGAGGCCCTCCTTCTCCGCCAGGTTCTTCTTGACGAAGTTCAGGATGTCGGCGTGGGGCGTCGGGGACGCGGCGACGACCAGGGCCTTGGAGGTGTCGGCCTTGGCGCCGCTCTCGCTCTTGGCGGCCGGGTCGGAGTCCGTACCGCAGGCGCCGAGGCCCAGGGCGAGGGCGGCTGCGGAAGCGACGGCTGCGGTGATCTTGATGTTCTTACGCACGAAAAGTGCCTCTTTCTCAACTGTGTGGTGCGCCCGGACAAGGAGTTCGGGCTTGGTGGGGACGGAAAGTTCAGAGGTGGCCGACGGCCTAGGCGGTGCGGCCGCAGCGGGCCAGCAGCCGGACGGCGATGTCGCCGATCAGCTGGATCACGCTGACGAGCACGATGAGGAGCGCGACGGTGATCAGCATGAACTGGTTGTCGAAGCGCTGGAATCCGTAGGTCACGGCCTTGGAGCCGAGCCCTTCGCCGCCGACCGCACCGGCCATCGCGGAGTAGCCGATGAGCACGATGAGGGTGGTGGTGACACCCGAGACGAGCGAGGGCAGGGCCTGCGGCAGGAGCACCTTGCGGACGATGGTCGGGATGGAGCCGCCCATCGACTGCACCGCTTCGACGAGCCCGTGGTCGACCTCCCGGATCGCCGTCTCGACGAGCCGGGCGAAGAACGGGATGGCGCCGACGGCGAGCGGGACGATCATCGCGGTGGGGCCGATGAAGGTGCCGACGACCCAGGTGGTGAACGGGATCAGGGCGATCAGCAGGATGATGAACGGCAGCGAGCGGCCGATGTTCACGATCACGCCGATGACCTTGTTCACCACGGTGTTCTGGAGCAGTCCGCCCTTGTCGGTGAGGACGAGGAGGACGCCGAGCGGCAGTCCGCCGATGACGGTGACCAGCGCCGACCAGAGCACCATGTAGAGGGTGTCGAAGGTGCCCTGGGTCAGGAGGGGCTGCATTTCGGACCAGGTCACTTGACGGCCTCCTTGGTGATCGCGGCGGGGGTCTGCTCCGGTACGACGGCCTCGGCGGCCGTGACGCGGGCCCGGGGGCCGTTCTCGTCCTCGACGACCTCGGCCTGGAGGCCCTGCTCGCGCAGGAAGCCGATGGGGACGACGTTCTCCTCGAACCGGCCGGGCAGTTCGATGCGCATCCGGCCGATCTGCTTGCCGGCGACGGTGTCCATCGCGGCGCCGAGGATCGAGATGTCGATGTTGTACGTACGCGAGAGCTGGGAGATCACCGGCTGGGAGGCGGCCTCCCCGTGGAAGGTGACGTCCACGACCGTGCGGTCGGGGCCTGAGGCGGTCCCGCCGACCGGGAACAGCTCGCTCGCCAGCTCGGAGCCGGGGGTGGCGAGCAGTCCGCCGACCGTGCCGGACTCCACGATCCGGCCGCGCTGCATGAGGGCGGCGGAGTCGCAGATCGTCTTGACGACGTCCATCTCGTGGGTGATCAGCAGGATGGTCAGGCCGAGCTGCTGGTTGAGGTCGCGCAGCAGCTGGAGGATGGAGCGGGTGGTCTCGGGGTCGAGGGCGGAGGTCGCCTCGTCCGAGAGCAGCACCTTGGGGTCGCCCGCCAGGGCGCGGGCTATGCCGACGCGCTGCTTCTGGCCGCCGGAGAGCTGCTTGGGGTAGGACTTCCCTTTGTCGGCGAGGCCGACCAGGTCGAGGAGCTCCTTGGCCTTGCGGGTGCGCTCCTGGCCGGAGACTCCGAGGATCTCCAGCGGGAGCTCCACGTTGTCCAGGACGGTGCGCGAGTCCAGCAGGTTGAAGTGCTGGAAGACCATGCCGATGCGGGTGCGGGCCGCGCGCAGCTCCGCGCTCGCCCGGCGGCCCCGCCCGGCGAGGGCGGTGAGGTCCTGGCCGGCCACGGTCACCGTGCCGGAGGTGGGGCGCTCCAGCAGGTTGACGCAGCGGATGAGGGAGGACTTCCCGGCGCCGCTCTGTCCGATGACGCCGTATATCTCGCCCTCGCGGACGTGGAGGTCGACTCCGTCGAGTGCGGTGACCTCACGGTCGCGCGACTGGTAGACCTTCGTGAGGCCCGTCGTGGTGATCACAGGGGTTTCCGTCACTGTCGAGTGCGCGGCGCGGGTGTCCGCCGGGCACGGGGCAAACGTCTGAAGAGACTGGTTCGGGCTGGTCGGCCGGTTCACGTCTCAGCACGGCTGTGTACGGCGGTCGGCCGGGGGGACAGCGCATGCTCGGGCGGCTCGTTCCACAGGGGGCGAACGGCGCAGGCTCGGTCTCGCTTCGGGGCGTGAGACTCAGGCGGGGGCCCTCAGAAGGCGCGCATTCGACACATACAACGAGCACCGGGCGTACTGATCGCCTCGGTCGCAAGGGTGCGGCTGCTCGTCGTGGTCATGCGCCCCAGTAAAACAGACGTACGCCTCGGCACGAACCTGGCTGTCCGCATTCCGGACAGCCGTGGATGGTCGGCGGTGGCGTTTCGGGCCGACTCACCGACGTACGGACACAAGGCCCTGACCTGCACTTATAGGGGTGGGTCAGGAGGTCGTACGGCCCTGGGGGCGGTCGCCCGCAGGGCCGGTGCGGGTGGGCGTTGTGGCCAAGGCCACGATCTCCGCCGCCGGGCCGGGGCAGGGCGGGGCCGCACGCGGGCGGGCGGTGCGGCCGTAATACCCTCGCTACATGCTTGACGCCCTGACGGTCGTGGTCGCCGTGACCGCGCTCGCCCTCGCCGCCTGGTGCGGACACGCCGCCTACAAGGACCAGCCGACGAAGGACTGGCACTTCATCGGGATGGCCGTCGTGACCGTCCTGGCGCTGGCCCAGCTGGTGGTGGGCATCGTGCAGCTGGCGCGCGGGGAGCGGCCGGAGCAGGGGATGGCGGTGTTCATCGCCTATCTGATCGGCTCGTTCGCGGCCGTGCCTGCGGCCGGTGTCCTGTCGCTGTCCGAGCGGACGCGCTGGGGTTCGGTGACGGTGGCGGCGGGCGCGCTGGTGCTGGCGGTCCTCGAAGTACGGCTCTACGACATCTGGGGAAACTGACGTGAGTGACACCGACCGCCCCGAGGTGGACACGGCGCCGAAGCCGGCCTTCGAGCTGGGCACCGGTCCCGGCCGGGTGCTCGTCTGGTTCTACGGGGTGTTCACGGTCGCGGCGGCCTCGCGCTCCATCGTGGAGGTGATCCGGGGCTTCGACCGGGCGCCGCTCGCCTACTCGCTCTCGGCCGTCGCCGCCGTCGTCTACGGCTTCATCACGTACTCGCTGGTGCGCGGGGGCGAGAAGGCCCGCCGGGCGGCGCTGGCGTGCTGCGCCGCCGAGCTGCTGGGCGTCCTCGTCGTCGGCACCTGGACGCTGGCCGAGCCGTCCGCCTTCCCCGACTCGACCGTCTGGTCGGACTTCGGGATGGGGTACCTGTTCATCCCGGTGATCCTGCCGGTCACCGGGATGATCTGGCTGCGGCGCTCCAAGCGGGCCTGAGGCCCGGCGGCGCTGCCTGTCGTCGGCCGGGGGTCAGGCGCTGGCCACGAACTCCTGGGCGGCCGCTTCCTTCTCCAGCAGGATGAGCCGTACGCCGTCCGTGCCCGTGGCGTCGCCGACCTGGGCGTATCCGGCCCGCCGGTAGAGCCGCAGGTTGCTCTCGCTGCGGTGTCCGGTGTGCAGCCGGAAGCGGGTGGCCGCGCGGTCGGCGGCGAGGGCCGCCTCCGCCGCGTTCAGCAGCCGGGTGCCGAGCCCGTGGCCCTGGAGCCGGGGGTGGACGCAGAGCTTGCCGATCTGGCCCGTACCGTCCGGGTCGGTGAATCCGCGTACCGAGCCCACGACTTCGTCGCCGAGGCGGGCCACGAACACCAGGTCGTCGGCGACTTCGCCGCGTACCGCGTCGAGGGTCTGGACGAGCGGGTCGATCCGGTAGTTGTCGTACAGCTCGGCCTCGCGCTGGAAGCAGAGGTACTGGAGCCGGAAGATCTGCTCCACGTCCTGTGCCGTCGCCGCCGAGATGATCACGCTCATGCCCATGTGTGCACGCCTCCCGCTCACCTGTCCGCCCGGTTGCCTACCGCCCTCTTCCCCGCAGTTCAGGGGCGACAACCTCCGCCGCCAGCATTCTGCGCAGACATCCAAGGCAACGGGAACGGATCGGGCCCAAACTCCCCTGTGACATACCCAACTCCCCTGCGATTTCGCGGTAGGTCGGGTCGGTGGGCGCGAGCATCGCCTCCAGCAGCCGGGAGCAGCGTTCGGGCAGCCGGGCCATCGCGGCGCGGAGCGCCCGGCGTTCGGCGGCGCCGAGCGCGGCCAGTTCCGGGGAGCCGGCGGTCGGAGCGGCGGGTTCCGTTCCGGCGTACGGGCGTTCCCGCCGGAGGGTGCGGCGCCCCCGGCGGGCCTCCGCGCGGACGGTGGCGCGGACCCAGCGGGCCGGGTCGGGGGGCGGCACGGCCGAGGCGGGGCGCTCTAGGAGCCGCAGCCATACGGTCTGTTCGAGGTCGGCGGGGTCGAGACCGGCGGCGGGTGCCTCCGCTCCCGCCTCCGCGCGTACCAGGGGCGCTAACGCGCGGAAGACGGGTGCGGTGTCGGCGGTGGCCCGGCCCGGTTCATGATCGAGAAGCGTCATGCCCGGGCAAACGTGGTGGTGGTGCGCCCGGTTGCCCCGCGCGTCCGGCACCACCCGACCGGGGCACGTACGGGCCCGGTGGCTGACGCCGGGCCGTACGAGGGAGCGCTCAGCGCCCGTTGAAGTCCGCCGCCGCGAGCAGGGCGGTGTCCGGCTGGTCGGAGAAGATGCCGTCGATGCCGGTGGCGAAGTACGCGGCGGCGGCGCCGAAGACGTCACCGTAGGCGTTGGGGTCGGTGCCGCGCCGGAACTCGGCGGGCAGGAAGGTGTTCTCGTTGCGCAGCGTGTACGGGTGCAGGAGCAGGCCCCGGGCGTGCGCGTCCTTCACCAGCGTCGTCGGCCTGGTGAGCCGGCCGGCGGCGTCCTTGGGGATGACCAGGTCGAGGGTGGGGCCGATGCCCTGGGCGTAGGAGGCGATCCACTTCAGCCCGGCGGGGGTCACCAGGTCGGCCACCGTGCGCGGGTCACCGGACTCGACGAAGTCCCAGGGGCGGGACGTCGGGCCGGAGAGCAGCACGATGCGCGGGGTGTCCACCAGCCGGGCGAGGCGCTGGACCGAGCCCGGCTCGAAGGACTGGAGGATGAGCGGGGAGTTCTTGCGGTCCCGGCCGTAGCGGCGCAGCAGCCGGGCCAGGGGCTCCTCCAGGCCGAGGCCCAGGCTCCGGAAGTACGTGGGGTGCTTGGTCTCCACGTACAGCCAGACGGGCTTTCCGCGCTTGCGGCCCTCCTGGTCGGCCCAGCGCAGGACCTCTTCGAAGGTGGGGATGGCCCAGCGGCCGTCGTAGAGGGTGTTGTCGGGGCGGTTGCCGGGGATGCGCTCCGTGGCCCGCAGGGTCTTGAGCTCGGCGAGGGTGAAGTCCTCGGTGAACCAGCCGGTGTAGGAGACGCCGTCGATCTTCTTGGTGGCCTTGCGGCCGGCGAACTCGGGGTGGTCGGCGACGTCCGTGGTGGCGGTGATGTCGTTCTCGTGCCGGCAGACCAGGTGGCCGTCCTTGGTGGGCACGAGGTCCTGCTCCACGATGTGCGCGCCCAGGTCCAGCGCCAGCTGGTAGGAGCCGAGAGTGTGCTCGGGGCGGTAGCCGCTGGCCCCGCGGTGGCCGATCACCGTCGGTACGGGCAGGTCCCGCAGCGAGCCGCGGCCGCCCCCGTGGCCGCCGCGTCCCCGCTCGGCGGCCTGGGCCGTACCGGCGAGGCCGAGGGCCGCCGTGGAGAGGACGGCGGCGCCCAGAAGGGCCCGCCGTCCGGGGGTGCCGGTCACACGCTCCGTCATGAATGCTCCTCGCTCGGTGCTGTCCTGACATCTGTCGGGCGGGGCCCGATCGTAGGCAGCCGGGCCGGTCCACGGGGCGGATCGGGGGCGAACATGGCGGAAACACACGTCAACATCGCGTATCCACTCCGTGAACCCGATGTGCGATCAGTGCATACCCGCGAGTATCGTCCTCACCTGCACAGTCCAACACTTCGCACCACCGGACACCACCGCGCGCCACCCCCGCACCACTTCACCCGCCCCGGCCGGCCCGGCCACGACACCGGAGGAACCGTTGTCCCGTCTCACGGTCATCAAGGCAGTGCTCGGACCGATTCTGCGCCTGATGTTCCGCCCACAGGTGGAGGGCGCGGAGAACATTCCCGGGACCGGGCCGGTGATCCTCGCGGGCAACCACCTCACCTTCATCGACTCGATGATCATGCCGGTCTGCTGCGACCGGCCGGTGTTCTACATCGGCAAGGACGAGTACGTGACCGGCAAGGGGCTCAAGGGCCGCCTGATGGCCTGGTTCTTCACGGGCTGCGGCATGATCCCGGTGGACCGGGACGGCGGCCGGGGCGGGGTCGCGGCGCTGATGACGGGGCGCCGGGTGCTGGAGGAGGGCCAGGCCTTCGCGATCTACCCGGAGGGCACCCGCTCCCCCGACGGCCGCCTCTACCGGGGCCGTACGGGAATCGCGCGGCTGACGCTGATGACGGGCGCCCCGGTGGTCCCGTTCGCCATGATCGGCACCGACAAGCTCCAGCCGGGCGGCGCGGGTCTGCCCCGGCCGGGCAAGGTCACGGTGCGGTTCGGCGAGCCGATGGAGTTCTCCCGGTACGAGGGCATGGACCGCGACCGCTATGTGCTGCGGGCGGTGACCGACTCGGTGATGTCCGAGGTGATGCGGCTCTCCGGCCAGGAGTACGTGGACATGTACGCGACGAAGGCCAAGGCCGCCTGATCGCGTAGAGCCTTGTGGAAGGGCCCGCACCCCCGAGAGACCGGGGTGCGGGCCCTTCCGCGTGACGACGTACTACGGGTGTTCGATCCCGTCCTCCAGCTTCTGGCCCCGCAGCAGGAACCAGGCGGCGACGGCCGCCGCGAGGAGCACCGCCGACCCGACGCCCGCGGCGGACCGCATCCCGTCGACGAACGCCTCCTGGGCCGCCGAGATCAGCGGGCCCGCCTGGGCGGCGGGCAGGGCGGTCGCCGCCTCCACGGCCCCGCCGAGCGACTCGTGGGCCGCCGCCTCGACATCGGCCGGGATGCCCGCCGGGGTCGGGAAGCCCCGGTAGATGCCGGTGACGATGGAGCCGAGCAGGGCGATACCGAGGGCCGCGCCGAGCTCGTACGCCGTCTCCGAGACGGCGGAGGCGGAACCGGCCTGCTCCTTCGGGACGCTGGAGAGGATGACATCGGCGGTGACGGTGAAGGAGAACCCGGCGCCGACGCCCACGACCAGGAGCATGGAGCCGAGCAGCGGGTAGCCGGTGTGCTGGTCGAGGAGGGTCACCGTGCCCAGCGCGAGCCCGACCGCGCCGAGCCCGCCCGCCACGACCGAGCGCACCGAGAACCGGCGGGCGGCGAACCCGGCCAGCAGACCGGCGGTCACCGCGCCGATGGCGGCGGGCAGTTCGGCGAGCCCAGCCTCCAGCGGCCCCCGGCCCTGGACCAGTTGCAGGAACTGGGAGAGGAAGAAGACGAGCCCCGACAGGCCGAGGATGGTCAGCAGGTCGGCGAGGACCGCGCCGGAGAAGCCCCGGTGGTGGAAGAGCCGCATGTCCAGCAGGGGCGCGGGCAGGTGGAGCTGCCGCCGGACGAACCAGGTGAGGGCGCCGGCGCCGAGGACGGCCGCCACGCCCGGGCCCCAGCCGAGCCCGTGCGAGGCCGTCTCCTTGATGGCGTACACGATGCCGATCATGCCGACCAGGGAGAGGCCGACGCTGGGCATGTCCCACGGGCCGGGGGCCGGGTTCTTGGACTCCGGGATCAGCTTGATGCCGACGACGACGAGGACGGCCATCACGGGCAGGTTGATCAGGAAGACCGAGCCCCACCAGAAGTGTTCGAGCAGGAACCCGCCGACGACCGGGCCGACGGCCGCACCCGCCGAGGCCATCGCACCCCAGATCCCGATGGCGAGGCTGCGCTCGCGCGGGTCGTGGAAGAGGTTGCGGATCAGGGCGAGGGTGGACGGCATCAGGGTGGCGCCCGCGACACCGAGCAGCGCCCGGGCCACGATCATCATCTCGGGCGTGGTGGCGTACGCGTTGAGCACGGAGACCGCGCCGAACGCCACGGCACCGATCAGCAGCAGCTTCTTGCGGCCGATGCGGTCGCCGAGGGAGCCCATCGAGACGAGAAGGCCGGCGATGACGAAGGAGTAGACGTCACCGATCCAGAGCAGCTGGTTGCCGGTCGGGGCGAGGTCCTCGCTGAGGAACGGGGTGGCGAGGCCGAGGACGGTGGCGTCGACGGCCACCAGCAGCACGGCGAGGACGAGCACGGCGAGCGCGATCCACCGTCCGGGGCGGCGCACGTCGTCCGTGGTCTTCGGGTGCTGGTCGATGCTGGTCACTGCTCCACGCTCCGGCGGGCTCCGCCGAGCAGCAGCTCGACGATCATGTACTGGAAGTCCTGTGTGGCGACCCGTCCCACCTGGACGGCCCAGGCCCCGGTGCCGATGAGCCCGTAGAGGGCCTCGGTCAGCCAGGCGGGGGTGAGGTCGATACGGAATTCGCCGCGTTCCTGGCCGCGGCGGAAGAAGGCGGAGACCCGGGCGTCGGCCCGGTTCCAGCCCTCGTTGACCTGGTCGCCCTCGAAGAGCTGGTTCTCCGTGACCAGGAACGAGAGCAGACCGGCGCTGGGTTCGACGGCCGCGATGAGGCGGCGCAGCCCCTCCTCGGAGGTGCCTTCGTCCAGTCGGGCGGCGTCCAGGGCCGCCTCGAACTCCTGGATGCCGAGATCCTCCAGGGCCTTCACCAGCGCGTCGCGTCCGGCGAAGTGGCGGTGGAGGGTGGCGCGGCCGATCCCGGCTGCTTTGGCGACCTCGTCCATGGTGGCGGTCGATTTGTGGGTCAGCAGAGCGGCGGCGCTGCGCAGCACCTGCTCACGGTCGAGAGTCATGAGACGAGCTTAGCCCATGTGAGACATTCTCGTCTCACCGGCAGGGATGGCGCAGCCCAGAGGGGTGAGGTGGTGCGTGAGAGGCGCCGCGAGGAACCGATGCTCTTCGAGCATGTCCTTCGAGCGGCGGGATCGGCAGGAGGTGAACCCACTCCTTGCCACTCTCAACTTATAGCGCATGGGGGGTCTTGCCGCAAGACCCCCCATATGCCGCAGAATCGACGGCCGAAGCCGGGTCACGAAGGGCGGGCTTCGGGAATTCGACGTCGACGAGGGCGGAACTGTGATGATCGACGTGATCGTGGCCGGCGGTGGACCGACCGGCCTGATGCTGGCCTGCGAACTGCGGCTGGCCGGGGTGCGGACCGTCGTGCTGGAGAAGCTGGCCGAGCCGACCCGGGAGACCCGGGGGCGCGGTCTGCATGTGCGCAGCGTCGAGGTGATGGACCAGCGCGGACTGCTGGACCGGTTCCTCGCGGTGAGCGAGAAGTTCCAGGTCGGCGGGTTCTTCGGGGGCATCCAGAAGCCGTGGCCGGACCGGCTGGACACGGCGCACCCGTACGGCCTCTCCACCCTCCAGCCGGTCACCGAGCGGCTGCTGCGCGAGCGGGCCGTGGAGCTCGGCGCCGAGCTCCGGCCGGGGTGCGAGGTGGTCGGGGTGAGCCAGTCCCCCGACGAGGAGGCGGTGACGGCCGAGCTGGCGGACGGGACGCGGCTGCGCGCCCGCTACCTCGTCGGGTGCGACGGCGGCCGCAGTGTGGTGCGCAAGGCGATCGGCGTCGCCTTCCCCGGGGAGCCCGCCACGGTCGAGACGCTGCTCGGCGACATGGAGATCGCCGAGGACCCGGAGGTGGTCGCCGCCGTCGTGGCGGAGGTCCGCAAGACCCAGCTGCGGTTCGGCACCATCCCCAACGGGGACGGGACGCACCGCGTGATCGTGCCCGCCGCCGGGGTCTCCGAGGACCGGGCGGCCGCGCCGACCCTGGAGGAGTTCAAGGAGCGGCTGCGGGCGCTCGCGGGTACGGACTTCGGCGTCCACTCGCCCCGCTGGCTCTCCCGGTTCGGGGATGCCTCCCGGCAGGCCGAGCGGTACCGGGTGGGCCGGGTGCTGCTGGCCGGAGACGCCGCGCACATCCACCCGCCGACCGGCGGGCAGGGGCTCAACCTCGGGGTGCAGGACGCGTTCAACCTCGGCTGGAAGCTGGCCGCCGAGGTCAACGGCTGGGCGCCGGAAGGGCTGTTGGACAGCTACCACACCGAACGCCACCCGGTGGGCGCCCGCGTGCTGGACAACACCCGCGCCCAGATCACGCTGCTGGGCACCGACCCGGGGGCGACCGCGCTGCGGGAGCTGTTCGCGAAGCTGCTGGACTTCGATGAGGTGAACGCGTACGTGACCGGGATGATCACCGCCGTGGACATCCGCTACGACCTCGGCGAGGGCCACGACCTGCTCGGCCGACGGCTGCGGGACGTGCGGCTGGAGCGGGGCGGCCGCCTCTACGAGCTGATGCACGAGGGCCGCGGCCTGCTCCTCGACCGGACCGGCGCCCTGTCGGTGGCGGGCCGGGAGGACCGGGTGGACCACGTGGTGGACCCGGCGGAGGAGCTGGACGTGCCCGCCGTCCTGCTGCGGCCGGACGGGCATGTGGCGTGGGCGGGCGAGGAGCAGGGGGAGCTGGACGGCGCGCTGGCCCGGTGGTTCGGAGCGCCGGTGCGGGTGGCGGCGGGTTGAGGCGGCTGGGCCGGTTGGGCCTGCTCCGCCACGGCCGCGCCACCTGCGCCGGTGCCGGTGGGCTGAACCGGCTGGACCCGCCACACCACGACCGGTGGCCTGAACCTGGCCTCGCCCCGCCCGCCCCCACCTCGCCCCCTCCACCCCGCGGACACTCCGGAACGGAATGGAACGAACGCCATGAACCCCCTCCCCACCAGCGCTTTCCACCTCCCCGACCACCTCTCCCCCAAAGCCGACCCGGCCCTGATCGCCGCCGACGAGCAGCACTTCGCGGCCATCGGCCGGACCCTCGACGCGTCGATCGCCGAGCTGACCGGCCGTCTCGACGCCGAACGCAGGGCGCCCGGCGGCACGGGACGGCAGGCGATGGACCGGGACGCGGAGATCCACCGGCTCACCGCCCGCCTGCGCACCCTGCGCCGCTTCGGACTCGACCTGTGCCTGGGGCGCATGGTCGCCGAGGACGGCTCCGAACCCGTGTACGTCGGCCGGCTCGGCCTCACCGACAGCGAGGGCCGCCGGCTGGTGGTCGACTGGCGCTCCCCCGCCGCCGAGCCGTTCTTCGGCGCCACCCACGCCAACCCGATGGGCCTGGCCAGCCGCCGCCGGTACCGCTGGTCCGGTGGCCGGATCGGCGACTACTGGGACGAGGTGTTCGCCCCGGACGCCTTCGCCGGGCATGCCGCACTCGACGACCAGTCCGCCTTCATCGCGAGCCTGGGCTCGAACCGGTCGGAGCGGATGCGGGACGTGCTCGGCACCATCCAGGCCGACCAGGACGCCATCATCCGCGCCGGTTCCCGGGGCGCGCTCGTGGTGGACGGCGGGCCGGGTACGGGAAAGACGGTCGTCGCCCTGCACCGGTCCGCGTACCTCCTGTACGCCGACCCGCGCCTCGCCCACCGGAGGGGCGGCGTCCTCTTCGTCGGCCCGTCCCGGCCCTACCTGGGGTACGTCGCCGATGTGCTGCCGAGCCTCGGGGAGGAGGGCGTCCAGACCTGCACCCTGCGGGACCTGGTGGAGGAGGGGGCCACGGCGGCACCCGAGACCGATCCGGAGGTGGCCCGGCTGAAGGCGTCGGCGGAGCTGGTGAAGGCGGTAGAGGCGGCCGTCCGGTTCTACGAGGAGCCGCCCACCGAGTCTCTGACGGTCACCACCCCCTGGTCCGACCTCCGGCTCACCGCCGCCGACTGGGCCGTGGCGTTCGGGGCGGCCGGACCCGGCGCCGTACACAACGAGGCACGCGACCAGGTATGGGAGGAGCTGCTCACGCTGCTGGTGGAGAAGTACGACGGTGAGGAGGTCGCGCCGGAGCTGGTCCGGAAGGCGCTCGGGCAGGACCGGGAGCTGGCCGCCGCCTTCGACCGGGCGTGGCCCCTGCTGGACGCGGCCGAACTCGTCGGGGACCTGTGGTCGGTCCCCGCCTACCTCCGCATGGCCGCCCCCTGGCTCACCCGGGACGAGGTGCGGTTGTTGCAGCGCGCGGACCCGCAGGCCTGGACGGTCTCCGATCTGCCGGTCCTGGACGCGGCGCGGCAGCGGGTCGGTGACCCGGAGGCGTGGCGGCGCAGGCGTCGGCAGGAGGCGGCCGTGGCCGCCGAACGCGCGGGCATGGCCCAGGTCATCGACGCGCTGCTCGCGGACGAGACCCTGATCGACGCCGATGCCGACAGTGAGGGCGCGCTGGTGATGCTGCACGGCCAGGACATGAAGGACACCCTGGTCGACCCGGACGGATCGCCCGGCACCGAACCGGACCGGCTGGCGGGTCCGTTCGCGCACATCGTCGTGGACGAGGCGCAGGAGCTGACCGACGCCGAGTGGCAGATGCTGCTGGTGCGGTGCCCGTCACGGAGCTTCACCGTCGTCGGGGACCGCGCCCAGGCCCGGCACGGGTTCAGCGAGCCGTGGCGGGAGCGGCTGGAGCGGGTCGGACTCGACCGGGTCGCCCTGGCCTCCCTGACCGTCAACTACCGGACGCCGGAGGAGGTCATGGCGGAGGCCGAGCCGGTGATCCGGGCCGTGCTGCCGGACGCCAATGTGCCGACGTCGATCCGTTCCGGCGGCCGGCCGGTCGTGCACGGGCGCGTGGACGAGCTGGCATCGCTCCTGGACACCTGGCTCGCCGCGCACGCGGAGGGGATCGCCTGTGTCATCGGCGATCCGGCGTTCCGGGGGACATCGCGGGTGCGGTCGCTGACGCCGGAGCTGTCGAAGGGCCTCGAATTCGACCTGGTGGTGCTCGTCGACCCGGAGGCGTTCGGCGAGGGCGTCGAGGGGGCGGTCGACCGGTATGTGGCGATGACGCGGGCGACCCAGGAGCTCGTCGTCCTGAGGAGCTGACGAGCCCCTGGGGCCCGGCGGGATCAGTGCCAGGGCAGGGCCGCGCGGTGGCGCCAGTACGACTCCGGCTCCTCCACCAGGGCGTCCAGCCGGTCCCGCTGCTCCTCGTCGAGGTCGACGACGGCCGCGTGCAGGTTCCCGGCGAGCTGGGTGACGGTGGCGGCGCCGGAGAGGACGACCCCGGCCCAGGGCTGGTGCAGGACGAGCGCCAGGGCCACCGCGTCGCCGCCCACCCCCGCGTCGGCGGCGATCTCGCGGAACACGGCGGGCGCCTCGTCCCCGGCGAGGCGCCCGTTGGCCATGCCCTCCTTGACGATCACGGTGAGCCCGGTCTCGTGGGCCTCGGCGAGGGCGGGTGCGGCCGAGGTCTCCAGGGCGTTGTAGGTGGCCTGGACCGTACGGAAGAGGGGGTTGCCGTCGACCGTGAGGGCGAGCGCGGCCCGGATGGCGTCGGCCTGGTTGGGGCCGCTGGTGGAGAAGCCGACGGCGACCCCGTCGGCGGCGAGGGCGGCCAGGCGCTCGTGGAGCTCCTTGTCGGCGAGGGCCGGGCTGTCGGGGGTGAGCGAGTGGATCTGGTAGAGGTCGAGTCGGTCCCCGAGGAGTTCGCGGGTCTCGGCGCGCTGGCGCTCGAAGGTGGCGAGGCTGTGGTCCTTGACCTCGTGGGCCTCGGCGTCGGTGCTCCAGTCGGCGGTGTAGGTGTACCCCCACTTGGAGCCGACGACGAGGTCGGTGAAGGAGGGCCGGGCGTCCAGCCACTCCCCCAGGAACTCCTCGGCGCGGCCGTAGGAGCGGGCGGCGTCGACGTACCGGACGCCCTGCGCGTACGCCGCGTCCAGCAGCTCGTGCGTACGGGCGCGCAGATCCTCCACGTCCCGGCCGTCGGGGAAGTCCTCGTCGCGGTGGAGGTTGATGTATCCGGGCCTGCCGACGGCTGCGAGGCCCAGTCCGATGTGGGCGGTCGGGGTCGTCGCGGTGGCCAGGGCGGTGAAGGGCATCGCGGGCTCCTCGGGGTCGGTTGCGGATACTCCTACCCCGGTCAACGTAGCCCGCGACACCTTTCGTACACCTGTGACGACACCGTACGCACCTGACTCGTGCACCTGTGACGACACCGTACGTACGCCGCCCGGGCGCGACCGTACGTACGCGAGGTCGTGCGGCTTCGGTGGCGCGGTGCGGCTAGCGGCGGGCGGCCGCCCAGGCGTTCTGCGCCTCCAGGTCCTTCTTCACCTCGGCGAGCTGTACGGCGACGGCGGAGGGTGCCGTTCCGCCCCGGCCGTTGCGGGAGGCGAGGGCGCCGCGCACGTTGAGGACGGTGCGGACCTCCGGGGTGAGGTGCTCGGAGATCTTCGCGAACTGCTCGTCGGTGAGCTGGTCGAGTTCGATCCCGTGCTGCTCGCACTCCTTGACGCAGGCGCCCGCGACTTCGTGCGCGACCCGGAAGGGGACACCCTGCCGGACCAGCCACTCCGCGATGTCGGTGGCGAGCGAGAAGCCGGCGGGGGCCAGCTCCTCCATGCGCTCCCGGTTGACGGTGAGGGTGGCCATCATGCCGGTGAAGGCGGGGAGCAGGACTTCCAGCTGGTCGCAGGAGTCGAAGACGGGCTCCTTGTCCTCCTGGAGGTCGCGGTTGTACGCGAGCGGGAGCGCCTTCAGCGTGGCGAGGAGGCCGGTCAGATTGCCGATGAGGCGGCCGGACTTGCCCCGGGCCAGCTCGGCGATGTCCGGGTTCTTCTTCTGCGGCATGATCGAGGAGCCGGTGGAGAAGGCGTCGTGGAGGGTGACGAAGGAGAACTCCTTCGTGTTCCAGATGATGACCTCCTCGGCGATCCGGGAGAGGTTGACGCCGATCATCGCGGTGATGAAGGCGAACTCGGCGACGAAGTCCCGCGAGGCGGTGCCGTCGATGGAGTTGCCGACCGAACCGTGCTCGAAGCCGAGATCGGCGGCGACCGCCTCCGGGTCGAGACCGAGCGAGGACCCGGCCAGCGCCCCCGAGCCGTACGGGGAGACGGCCGTCCGCTCGTCCCACTGGCGCAGCCGCTCGGCGTCCCGGGACAGGGACTGCACATGGGCGAGCACATGGTGGGCGAAGAGCACCGGCTGGGCGTGCTGGAGGTGGGTGCGGCCGGGCATCGCCACGTCCGGGTGGGCCTCGGCGAGGCCGACCAGCGCGCCCTGGAGGTCGGCGATGAGGCCGCCGATGATCCGGGCGTGGTCGCGGAGGTACATTCGGAAGAGGGTGGCGATCTGGTCGTTCCGCGACCGGCCGGCCCGCAGCTTGCCGCCCAGGTCGGGGCCCAGCCGCTCCAGGAGCCCGCGCTCCAGGGCGGTGTGGACATCCTCGTCGGCGATGGTGCCGGTGAAGGAGCCGTTGGCGACATCGGCTTCGAGCTGGTCGAGGCCGTCCTGCATCCGGGTCAGCTCGTCCTCGGTGAGCAGGCCCGCCTTGTTGAGGACGCGTGCGTGGGCGCGGGAGCCGGCGATGTCGTACGGCGCGAGCCGCCAGTCGAAGTGGACGGAGGCCGACAGCTTGGCCAGCGCCTCGGCCGGTCCGTCGGCGAAACGCGCGCCCCAGAGCCGGACGTCACCGTTGTTGCTGCTCACTGCGTGCTCCTCAAAAAGGCAAAGGCAAAGGCCAAGGCGTGGGCCCCGGTGCGGATATGCGGCCGCCTCCCTGCCGCGTGACGACGGGGAGGCGGCTGTACAACGAGAGGGGGTCAGGCGAGGTCGCGCTTGGCGGCGATCTTCGACGAGAGGCCGAAGAGCTCGATGAAGCCCTGCGCCTTGGACTGGTCGAAGGTGTCGCCCGAGTCGTAGGTGGCGAGGTTGAAGTCGTACAGCGACTCGTCGGACTTCCGGCCGGTGACGACGGCGCGGCCCGCGTGCAGGGTCATCCGGATGTCGCCGGTGACGTGCTGGTTGGCCTCGTTGATGAAGCCGTCCAGGGCCCGCTTCAGCGGGGAGAACCACAGGCCGTCGTAGACCATCTCGCCCCAGCGCTGCTCCACCTGCCGCTTGTAGCGGGCCAGCTCGCGCTCGACCGTGACGTTCTCCAGCTCCTGGTGGGCGGTGATCAGCGCGATCGCGCCGGGCGCCTCGTACACCTCACGGGACTTGATGCCCACGAGCCGGTCCTCGACCATGTCGATCCGGCCGATGCCCTGGGCGCCGGCCCGCTCGTTGAGCTGCTGGATCGCCTGGAGGACGGTGACGGGACGGCCGTCGATGGCGACCGGGACGCCCTCCTTGAAGGAGATGACGACCTCGTCGGCCTCGCGCGGGGTGGCGGGGTTGGAGGTGTACTCGTAGATGTCCTCGATCGGCGCGTTCCAGATGTCCTCCAGGAAGCCCGTCTCTACGGCGCGCCCGAAGACGTTCTGGTCGATGGAGTACGGGGACTTCTTGGTGGTCGCGATCGGGAGGTTCTTCTCCTCGCAGAAGGCGATCGCCTTGTCCCGGGTCATCGCGTAGTCGCGGACCGGGGCGATGCACTTCAGGTCGGGGCCGAGCGCGGAGATGCCGGCCTCGAAGCGGACCTGGTCGTTGCCCTTGCCGGTGCAGCCGTGGGCGACGATCCCGGCGTTGTGCTTCTTGGCGGCGGCGACGAGGTGCTTGACGATCGTCGGCCGCGAGAGGGCCGAGACCAGCGGATAGCGGTCCATGTAGAGGGCGTTGGCCTTGATCGCCGGGAGGCAGTACTCCTCGGCGAACTCGTCCTTGGCGTCCGCGACCTCGGCTTCGACGGCACCGCAGGCGAGCGCGCGCTTGCGGATGACGTCCAGGTCCTCGCCGCCCTGGCCGACGTCCACGGCAACGGCGATGACCTCGGCGCCCGTCTCCTCGGCGATCCAGCCGATGGCGACGGAGGTGTCCAGGCCGCCCGAGTAGGCGAGTACGACGCGCTCGGTCACGGGTTTCTCCTTACGGTGCAATCACTGATGGGTATAACTATGCGGTACTCCGTATGCTTTGTCAAAACCGCAGGTCAGAGCGGCGTGTAGGGCTTGCCCGGCGGAAAACGCCGTCGCTGCCTGACCGGAAGGCCTCTAGCATCGGCACCTGATCACGGGGAGGGGGACGCGGTGGACGGCTACGACGAGGAGTCCCTGAGAGCTGTGGTGCGGGTGTGCGAGGGCGCCTCGCCGGCCGAGGTGCTGGATGGCGCGCCGGCCCGGGCGTGGGTGGACTTCGACGCAGGCGTACGGAATCTCGACGACCGCTCGTGGCTGCTGCCCCGCCCGCCCGAGGAGCCGGTACGACCGGCCCGGACGCTGCTGGACCGGCTGCGCGGAACGGCCCCTTCCCGTACGGCTCCCCGGAACTCGCCTCCGCCGCCCGCCATCGCCCTGTGCCACGCGGACGGCCGGATCCGGGAAGCGGCACTGGAGGAGGCCCCCACCGCGCCGGAGTTGCGCCCGCTGCTGGCGGTGCGGTGCTCCGACTGGGCGGGCCCGGTGCGCGAGCGGGCGCGGGTGCTGCTGGCCGAGCTGCCCGGGAGTGCCCTGGTCCCGCTCGCCGAGCTGATCCTGCTGCTGTCGCGACGCACCCGGGGCGGTTTCGCCCGGTCCCTGCTGGAACGCGCGCTGCGGGAGGGCCCGGCGGCGGACGTCGTGGCGCTGATGGCCCACCAGGACCGGGCCACGTACCGGCTGGCGTACCGGATCGCGGTGGAACGCGCGCTGCTGACCCCGGCGGAACTGGCCACCACCGCCGCGACCTGCGGTGACGTCACCCTCCAGGACCTGTGCGCGGAGGCCGCCGTCGCCACCCTGACCGCAACGGACGGGGAGGCGGGGCAGGCCGCCGTGCTCGGCCGGCTGCTGACGGCCCGCTCCGCCCGGGTGCGCTCGGCCGGAGTGACCGCGCTGCGCCGGACCGGGCGCCACGGTGAGGCGGAGCCGTTCCTGGCCGACCGCTCGGCCGTCGTACGGGCCTGCGCCCGCTATGTGCTGCGTCAGGGCGGCATCGACCCGCTGCCCGTCTACCGGGCCCTGTGCACCGAACCGGCCGCACACCCCGGGGCCGCCGCCGGGCTCGGTGAGTGCGGGGACCGGGCGACGGACGCCGGGACCCTGTGGGCGCTGGTGGAGCACCCGTCACCCGCCGTCCGCCTGTGTGCGATCACCGGGCTGCGCGCGCTGGACGAGGTGGTACGGGAGCGGCTGACGCCCTCGCTGGACGACCCGAGCCCGGCCGTGGTGCGGGCGGCGACCGGGGCCCTGCTCCCGGAGGCCGCCGGTATTCCGGAGTCGTTGTTGCGCGAGCGGACCGCGCCGGACCGGCCGCGCGCGGTCCGGGTGGCGGCGGAGCGGCTGCTGCGGGCGGCGGGGAGGGGCGTGGCGTAGCGCCTGGTGGCGCCTTGGGCGGGGTGAGCCGCCGGGGGTTGGTGGCGCCTCGTGCGGGGTGGGCCGCTGGGCCGGAAGCGCGCCTCGCGCGGGCGCGGCGGTGGGCCGGAAGCGCGCCTCGCGCGAGGCGGGCCCGCTGGACCGGTGACGCGCCTCGCGCGGGGTGCGTCGCCGGGGGCCGATAGCACGCCCCGCGCGGAGCGTGGCGCTGGGCCGTACGGAGCAGGTCCGGTGGGGCGTCGGCCCCGGCCGCCGTACGGTCCGGAGCATGCGCCGACCTCTGCTGACCTTCGCCGTCCTCCTCACCCTGGCCACCGGCTCCCTCGGGGCCGTACCCGCCGAGGAACCGCCCCTCCCGGACCGGCTGGCGGACACGGGGGGCGGCTCCCAGCTGATCACCGCCGAGGCCCCGGACGCCGCCTCCACCACAGGCACGGTGACCTGGTGGGAGCGGCGCGGGGGCCGGTGGGTGGCGGCGGGGTCCGCGCCCGCGCGGTTCGGGGCCAACGGGCTGGCCGAGGGCGCCACCCGCGAGCAGGGCACCAGCACCACCCCGACCGGGCTGTACGACCTGCCGTACGCCTTCGGCATCAAGGACGCCCCGGCCGGGACCACGTACCCGTACCGCACGGTGAACGACGACTCCTGGTGGTGCCAGGACAACGCCTCGCGCGCGTACAACCGCTGGGTGGAACCGCGTCCCGCCGACTGCCGGGCGGACGAGGCCGAGCACCTGGTCTCGTACGGGACGCAGTACGCCCACGCGCTGGTGATCGGCTTCAACTACGCCAAGCCCGTACGCAACCGGGGCGCCGGGATCTTCCTGCATGTGAACGGGCGCGGGGCGACGGCCGGGTGCGTCTCCGTCCCGGCGGACGCGATGGCGGAGATCCTGGCCTGGGCCGAACCGGAGCGGCGGCCGCACATCGCGGTCGGGACCTCTTCGGGCCCGACCGCGATCACGCGCTACTGAACGCGGCGGCTCAGCGGTCGTTCTGAGCGAGCCTCAGCAGATGGTCGGCGAGCGCCTGGCCGCCGTTCGGGTCGCGGCTGATGAGCATCAGCGTGTCGTCGCCCGCGATCGTGCCGAGGATGTCGTGCAGTTCGGCCTGGTCGATGGCCGAGGCGAGGAACTGGGCGGCGCCCGGCGGCGTACGCAGCACCACCAGGTTGGCCGAGGCCTCCGCCGAGATGAGCAGTTCGGCCGAGAGCCTGCGCATCCGCTCCTCCTTGGCCGAGCCGCCCAGCGGCGCCTGCGGGGTGCGGAAGCCGCCCTCGCTCGGCACCGCGTAGATCAGCTCGCCGCCGGTGTTGCGGATCTTGACCGCGCCCAGCTCGTCGAGGTCGCGGGAGAGCGTCGCCTGGGTGACGCTCAGCCCGTCGTCGGCGAGGAGCTTGGCCAGCTGGCTCTGCGAGCGGACCGGCTGCCGGTTCAGGATGTCCACGATCCGGCGGTGGCGGGCGGTGCGGGTCTGCGGCACGGACGGTCCGCCGTGCTCGGTCTCCTGCTGCGCCTCGGTCATCGTCGTCGCCTCATTCTCCGGAGGGTCATGCTCCGGATCGTCCGTCCCCGTGTGCCGCGTCGAGAGCGCTCGGCAGGATCTCCAGGAACGCGTCCACCTCCGCGTCACCGATGATCAGCGGCGGCATGAGCCGTACGACATCGGGGGCGGGCGCGTTCACCAGGAGGCCGGCTCCCTGGGCCGCCTGCTGCACCTGCGGTGCGAGGGGTCCGGTGAGCACGATACCCAGCAGCAGGCCGCCGCCGCGGACATGGGAGACCAGCGGGTGTCCCAGCGCCTCCGCGCCGTCGCGGATCTTCTCCCCGAGCCGCTTGACCTCGTCGAGGGCTCCGTCGGCCGCGAGGGTGTCCAGGACGGCGAGTCCGGCCGCGCAGGCGACCGGGTTGCCGCCGAACGTGGTGCCGTGGTGACCGGGCTTCAGCAGGTCGGCCGCCGGGCCGAACGCGACGGCCGCGCCGATCGGCAGCCCGCCGCCGAGCCCCTTGGCGAGGGTGACGATGTCCGGCTCCACGCCCTGGTGGGCCTGGTGCTCGAACCACTGGCCGCACCGCCCGATCCCGGTCTGCACCTCGTCCAGGACGAGCAGGGTGCCGGTGGCCCGCGTGATCTCCCGGGCCGCCTCCAGATAGCCCTTGGGCGGCACGACGACGCCGTTCTCGCCCTGGATCGGCTCGATGATCACGAGCGCGGTGTCGGTGGTCACGGCCGCGCGCAGCGCGTCCACGTCCCCGTACGGCACATGCGTGACATCCCCGGGCAGCGGCACGAACGGCTCCCGCTTGCCCGGCTGGCCGGTGAGGGCGAGCGCGCCCATCGTCCGGCCGTGGAAGCCGCCGTCGGTGGCGACCATATGGGTGCGCCCGGTGAGCCGGCCGATCTTGAAGGCCGCTTCGTTGGCCTCGGCGCCGGAGTTGGCGAAGAAGACCCGCCCGGTGCGGCCGAAGAGCTGGAGCAGCCGCTCGGCCAGGGCGACCGGCGGTTCGGCGATGAACAGGTTCGATACGTGGCCGAGCGAGGCGACCTGGCGGGAGACGGCCTCGACGACGGCGGGGTGGGCGTGGCCGAGGGCGTTGACCGCGATGCCGCCGACGAAGTCGAGGTAGCGGGTGCCGTCCGCGCCCCAGACGTGGGCGCCCTCACCGCGGACGAGCGACAGCTGCGGTGTGCCGTAGTTGTCCATCAGCGCGCCCTGCCAGCGCGAGGTGAGTCCGGTGTCGGCTCCGGTGCCGGTCATGATTCCCCCTGTTCAGGTACTCCGTGTACGTCGATGGGGGCGTCCGGCACGACCATCGTGCCGATGCCCTCGTCGGTGAAGATCTCCAGCAGGATCGAGTGCTGGACCCGGCCGTCGATGACGCGGGCGGTCTCGACCCCGTTGCGTACGGCGTGCAGACAGCCCTGCATCTTGGGGACCATGCCGCTGGACAGCTCGGGCAGCAGCTTCTCCAGCTGGGTCGCGGTGAGCCGGCTGATGACGTCGTCGCTGTTGGGCCAGTCCTCGTACAGCCCCTCGACGTCCGTGAGGACCATCAGCGTCTCGGCGTTCAGGGCGGCGGCGAGCGCGGCGGCCGCGGTGTCGGCGTTGACGTTGTAGACGTGGTGGTCGTCGGCGGAGCGGGCGATGGAGGAGACGACCGGGATGCGGCCGTCGTCCAGGAGCGCCTGGATGGCCCCGGTGTCGATGGCGGTGATCTCGCCGACCCGGCCGATGTCGACGGACTCGCCGTCGATGGTGGGCCGGTGCTGGGTGGCGGTGATGGTGTGGGCGTCCTCGCCGGTCATGCCGACGGCGAGGGGGCCGTGCTGGTTGAGGAGGCCGACCAGTTCGCGCTGGACCTGCCCGGCGAGCACCATCCGTACGACGTCCATCGCCTCGGGGGTGGTGACCCGCAGCCCGGCCTTGAACTCGCTGACCAGGCCCTGCTTGTCGAGTTGGGCGCTGATCTGGGGGCCGCCGCCGTGCACGACGACGGGCTTGAGCCCGGCGTGGCGCAGGAAGACGACGTCCTGGGCGAAGGCGGCCTTCAGCTCCTCGTCGATCATGGCGTTGCCGCCGAACTTGATGACGACGGTCTTGCCGTTGTGCCGGGTCAGCCAGGGCAGCGCCTCGATGAGGATCTGCGCCTTCGGGAGTGCGGTGTGCTTCCGCGCGGCGCTCATGAGCTGTACGCGCTGTTCTCGTGGACGTAGTCCGCGGTGAGGTCGTTGGCCCAGATGACGGCGGACTCGGTGCCCGCGGCGAGGTCGGCGGTGATCTTGACCTCCCGGTAGCGCATGTCGACGAGGTCGCGGTCCTCCCCCACGCCGCCGTTCTTGCAGACCCAGACGTCGTTGATGGCGACGTTGAGCTGGTCCGGCTCGAAGGCCGCCTTCGTCGTGCCGATCGCGGAGAGGACACGGCCCCAGTTGGGGTCCTCTCCGTGGATGGCGCACTTGAGGAGGTTGTTACGGGCGATGGACCGGCCGACCTCGACGGCGTCGTCCTCGGTGGCCGCGTTGACCACCTCGATCCGGATGTCCTTGGAGGCGCCCTCGGCGTCCCCGATGAGCTGCCGGGCGAGGTCCGCGCAGACGGCCTGTACGGCCTCGGCGAACGCGTCCTGCTCCGGGGTGATGCCGCTGGCACCGGAGGCGAGCAGCAGCACGGTGTCGTTGGTGGACATGCAGCCGTCGGAGTCGACCCGGTCGAAGGTGGTCCGGGTGGCCTCGCGGAGGGCGGCGTCCAACTGCGGGGCGGGCACATCGGCGTCGGTGGTGAGGACGACGAGCATGGTGGCGAGGCCCGGGGCGAGCATGCCCGCGCCCTTGGCCATGCCGCCGACGGTCCAGCCCTCGCCGCCCGCGACGGCCGTCTTGTGCACGGTGTCGGTGGTCTTGATGGCGATGGCGGCCTTCTCACCGCCGTGCTCACTGAGAGCGGCTGCGGCCTTCTCGATACCGGGGAGCAGCTTGTCCATGGGCAGCAGGAGCCCGATGAGCCCGGTGGAGGCGACGGCTACTTCCCCCGCGCTGTGGCCCTCCAGCACCTCGGCCACCTTCTCGGCGGTGGCGTGGGTGTCCTGGAACCCCTTGGGTCCCGTACAGGCGTTGGCGCCCCCGGAGTTGAGGACGACGGCGGTGACCTCGCCGCCCCTGAGGACCTGCTCGGACCAGAGCACCGGGGCGGCCTTGACGCGGTTGGAGGTGAAGACGCCCGCGGCGGCGCGACGGGGCCCGTTGTTGACCACGAGGGCCAGGTCCGGGTTACCGCTCTCCTTGATTCCGGCGGCGATGCCCGCCGCCGAGAATCCCTGTGCTGCCGTGACGCTCACGGTGCAACTCCGATCGTCGTAAGACCTGTGTCCTCGGGGAGCCCGAGGGCGATGTTCATGCTCTGGAGGGCGCCGCCCGCGGTGCCCTTGGCGAGATTGTCGATGGCGCAGATGACGACGATCCGTCCGGCGGCCTCGTCGTGGGCGACCTGCACCTGTACGGCGTTGGAGCCGTACACCGCGGCGGTGGCGGGCCACTGGCCCTCGGGCAGGAGGTCGACGAACGGCTCGTCCGCGAACGCCTTCTCGTACACCGCGCGCAGGGCCTCGGCGCTCACGCCCGGCTTGGCCTTCGCGCTGCACGTGGCGAGGATGCCGCGGGGCATGGGCGCGAGGGTGGGCGTGAAGGACACGGTGACCGGCTGTCCGGCGGCGGCGCTGAGGTTCTGGATCATCTCTGGCGTGTGGCGGTGGACGCCGCCGACGCCGTACGGGGTCATGTTGCCCATCACTTCGGAGCCGAGCAGATGCGGCTTGGCCGCCTTGCCCGCCCCGGAGGTCCCGGACGCGGCGACGACCACGGCCTCCGGCTCGGCGAGGGAGGCCGCGTACGCCGGGAAGAGCGCGAGGGAGACTGCGGTGGGGTAGCACCCCGGCACCGCGATCCGCTTGGACCCGGCGAGCGCGTCCCGCCCGCCCGGCAGCTCGGGCAGCCCGTAGGGCCAGGTCCCGGCATGCGGGGACCCGTAGAACTTCTCCCAGTCCCCGGCGTCCTTGAGCCGGAAGTCGGCCCCCATGTCGACGACGAGGACCTCGTCCCCGAGCTGCTCGGCGACGGCGGCGGACTGCCCGTGCGGCAGGGCGAGGAAGACCACGTCATGACCGGCGAGAACGTCGGCGGTGGTCGGCTCCAGCACCCGGTCGGCCAGCGGCCGCAGATGAGGCTGGAGCGAGCCGAGCGTCTGCCCGGCGTTGGAGTGCCCGGTGAGGGCTCCGATCTCGACGCCGGGGTGCACCAGCAGAAGACGGAGCAGCTCACCGCCGGCGTATCCGCTCGCCCCTGCCACCGCTGCGCGTACCACCATCGGAACCCTCCTCGTTGATGGCATGACTATACGCAGCGCTGCACTTTTATGCAATCAGTGACCGTGGGGCGGAACAGGGCCGACGCCCCCGCCCCGCGTACCCTCTCCCCCGTGCCCGCCTCACCCCCGTACCACGTCGCCGTCCTCGTGCTCGAAGGTGCGAAGCCTCTCGATGTGGGGATCCCCGCGCAGGTGTTCACGACCCGCGCGAGCATGCCGTACGAGGTGCGGGTATGCGGGGCGGCGCCCGGTCTCGTGGCCGGTGGGGACGGGCTGTCGTACGACGTCGCCCATGGCCTCGAAGCGCTCGCGTGGGCCGACATCGTCTTCGTACCCGGGTACCGGCATCCGGACCGTGACGACCCACCGCCGGCCGTCGTCGACGCGCTGATCGCCGCCCACCACCGGGGCGCCCGGCTCGCGGCCATCTCCACGGGGGCCTTCGCGCTCGCCGCCACAGGGCTACTCGACGGCAGGCGGGCCACGACGCACTGGCACTACACGCGGGCGCTCGCGGCGAGGTATCCGCTCGTCCAGGTCGACGAGAACGTTCTCTTCGTCGACGAGGGCAGCGTGCTGACCTCGGCCGGTGCCGCCTCGGGTATCGACCTGTGCCTGCACATCCTCCGCGGCGATCTGGGAGTCTCCGCGTCGAACCACGCGGCGCGGCGGCTGGTGGCGGCCCCCTACCGCAGCGGCGGTCAGGCCCAGTACGTGCCGCGCAGTGTGCCCGAACCGCTCGGCGAGCGGTTCGCCGCCACCCGGGAGTGGGCGCTGCACCGGCTCGCCGAGCCCCTCACCCTCGACGCCCTCGCCCGGCACGCGGCGGTGTCGCCGCGCACGCTCTCGCGGCGCTTCGTCGAGGACACCGGGTACACGCCGATGCAGTGGGTCATGCGGGCCCGCATCGACGTGGCCCGCGAGCTGCTGGAGCGTTCGCGGCGGGGCATCGAGCAGATCGCCGCCGACGTCGGCCTCGGCACCGGTGCCAATCTGCGGCTGCACTTCCAGCGCATCCTGGGGACGACGCCGAGCGAGTACCGGCGCACCTTCGCCCGGGACGAATAGCCTGGCGCGATCCTTTCGGACCGTGGCGATCACGCCGCTGTCGACGGTGGACGGTGCGCGCGAACCTGGTGGCGAACCCGCAGGGACCGGAAGGGACACCACCACTCATGACCCGCATCGCCATCAACGGATTCGGCCGCATCGGACGCAATGTGCTGCGCGCACTGCTGGAGCGCGACAGCGGCCTGGAGATCGTCGCCGTCAACGACCTCACGGAGCCCGACGCGCTGGCGCGGCTGCTCGCCTTCGACACCACGGCGGGACGGCTCGGCCGCCCGGTGACCGTCGACGGGGACACCCTGGTCGTGGACGGCCACCGCATCACCGTGCTCGCCGAGCGCGAACCGGCGAAGCTGCCGTGGGCCTCGCTCGGCGTCGACATCGTGCTGGAGGCGACGGGCCGCTTCACCTCGGCCGAGGCCGCCCGTGCGCACCTCGACGCGGGTGCGAAGAAGGTGCTGATCAGCGCGCCGGCGACCGGCGCCGATGTCACTCTCGCGTTCGGGGTCAACACCGACGCGTACGATCCGGCCGCGCACACGATCGTCTCGAACGCCTCGTGCACGACCAACGCGCTCGCGCCGCTGGCCAAGGTGCTGGACGACCTGGCCGGCATCGAACACGGCTTCATGACGACGGTGCACGCCTACACCCAGGAGCAGAACCTCCAGGACGGCCCGCACCGCGACGCCCGCCGCGCCCGCGCCGCCGCCGTCAACATCGTGCCGACCACGACGGGCGCCGCCAAGGCGATCGGCCTCGTGCTGCCGAACCTCGACGGCAAGCTGTCGGGCGACTCGATCCGCGTACCGGTTCCGGTGGGATCGATCGTCGAACTCAACACGACCGTCGCGCGCGACGTGACGCGCGAGGACGTGCTGGCGGCGTACCGCGCCGCGGCGCAGGGGCCGCTCGCGGGCGTACTCGAATACTCGGACGACGCGCTCGTCTCGTCCGACATCACGGGCAACCCGGCCTCGTCGATCTTCGACTCGGCGCTCACCCGCGTCGACGGCCGCCATGTGAAGGTGGTCGCCTGGTACGACAACGAGTGGGGCTTCTCGAACCGTGTGATCGACACGCTCGAACTCCTCGCCGCCGGCTGACTCGCCACCGAGCAACCCCGTCCGCACCACGGTCCGTTCACACCACTGCCCGGTGCGCCACCACTGGCGCACCGGGCAGGTCCGGGCCTTCATGAAGAGTGCGGAACGGTCCGCTCCCCCGCTGACCGTGCGATCGGCGACCCCCGTCGCGACGCCGCTCCCGGTCCTCCCATCACCGGCCGGAGCCCCTCCTCCCCCGAGGGGCCGCTCGCTACCGGATCAGAGACGGTCGGCCAGGCGCTTGAACGCGGCCTGGGTGCCCGGTCCGGCGATGCCGTCGATCGCGCCGGTGTACCCGTACTGGTTCTTGAGGCTGCGCTGGAGCGCCTTCACCGTGCCGCTGCCGACGACGCCGTCGATGGCGCCGTCGTAGCCCCAGTGGCGGAGGAAGCGCTGGAAGGCCTTCCAGCTGTTGGTGCCGAGCTGTCCGTCGATCGCGCCGGTGTAGCCGTACGAGCGCTTCAGCCAGCCCTGGACCTTCTTCGCCTGGGCGGTGCTCAGGCCGAGGTTGACGACCGCGAGCGGCGCGACCGCCTCGGCGCTGACCGCCGGTGCGGACTGCTGCGCCGGCGTCGCCGCGAAGCTGGTGCCCGCTGCCCCCAGCGTCCCGGCCGCGATCCCCGCAGCGGTGGCGACACTCACGAACGTCCGCGTCATGGCACGCATGTACTTCCCCTCCCGTGAACGGAACCGACCGCACCGGCCGGCTGACGACAACCCTGCGGGACAGGGGGCGCCGCCCACCACGGCTGCCGGGGAAGTGACGCAATCCCGGGAATTCCCGCCCCCTGACCTGCTGGGACGCCATTCGCGGGATCGGCCGGACGGGACGTCGGGACACGGAGGCGAAGGGACGGCGGGGGCGGGGAGGGGGTGGGTAGGCAGGTGGGAGTAGCGCATGGCTACGCGTACGGGGCCGGACGGCCCCGCTGCCGGCATACGCGCGCGGGGGCGGAGGCCCCAAGCCATCGGCTTACGCGTACGAGGGCGCAGGGCGCGTACGGAGAGGGCGCAGCCACCAAGGCAGGCGCACGGGGCGGGGTGCCCGGCTCTAGCGGCCGCGCGGCTTTCCGCGTTTGCCGGGCGTCTTGCCGCCCGGCTGGCCGGACCTGCCGCCCTTGGGGGCGCCCGCGCGGCGGCCCGTACCGGACTGCTTGCCGCCGGGTGCGGGCTTGCGGCCGGAGCCGGTGCCCGTGGCCGCCCGCTTGGCCTTCGCCTTCTCCTTGGCCGACGGCTGGGGCGGAGTGGCCGCGCGGCCCCGGGTGCTGTTGACCGTGCGCCCCCGGACGATGCCGATGAACTCCTCCACCAGGTCGGGGGTGGGCTCCTCCTGCGGCCACGACAGGGCGACGCGGGACTCGGGGGCCTCCAGGACCGGGCGGTAGGTGAGGTCCTTGCGGTGGTGCAGGCGGGCCAGGGACTGCGGGACGAGGAGGACGCCCACGCCCGCCGCCACCAGTTCGATCGCGTCCGCCGTCGTGGCCGGGCGTTCGAGTGCGGGACGGCCGGGGAGGGTGTCCCAGTCGAGGAGGTCGTCGAGGGGGTGCAGGACGATCTCGTCCGCCAGGTCGGCGAGCGTCACGTCCTCGGCGGCCGTGGCGACGTGGTCCTTGGGGATCACGACGACGGTCGTCTCGGTGTAGAGGGGGATCGCGCTGAGGACGTCCCGGTCGACCGGCAGCCGTACGAGACCGGCCTCCGCGCCTCCGTCCGCCAGCAGCCGCGAGGCCTCGGCCGCGGGGACCTGGACGAGCTCCAGGGGGGTGCCGGGCAGCCGCTCGTGCCAGACCCTCACCCACTTGGTCGGCGTCACGCCGGGGACGTACGCGAGCCTGAAGGATGAGGGGGTGTCCGAGCCTGTCACGGAACCAGGCTACCGGCCGGGTCGCCGCCGGCCCGCCCCGGTCGGCGGTGAGTGGTCGGAGGTATGTCCCATGGTCGATACCCTGGACCCATGACGTCGCACAAGACCGCCCAGACCATGAAGCCCGCCACCGCGGCGAAGAAGCTGGGTGTGTACCTCCAGGCCACCCCCGCCGAGTTCCAGGAGGGTGCCGTCTCGCGCACCGAGCTCAACGCCCTCCAGACCGACCCGCCCGCATGGCTGGTGGAGCTGCGCCGCACCGGACCGCACCCCCGTCCGGTGGTCGCGGCGAAGCTCGGCGTCTCCATCGCGGGGCTCGCCCGCGGCGGGGTCACCGATGCCCTCACCACCGAGCAGATCGACGCCCTGAAGGACGAGATGCCCGAGTGGCTCCAGAAGGAGCGGGCCACCCAGGCGGAGGTCCGCAAGGAGGCCGCCCGGATCAAGGAGCGCAACGCGGAGCGCGCCGCCCAGGCGAACTGACCGCGAACGACCGCAATACCGGGAAGCCCGGCCGACGCGATGCGTCGGCCGGGCTTCCTGTGTGCCGGGAGTGCCGGGCTGCCGGGCCCGAAGGCCCGCCTCGGTCAGAGAACGCCGGACTCGGCGATGGTGACCTTGGCGCGGGTGCGGCCGCTGGAGGAGCCGAGCGCCTCGATCTTGCGGACCAGGGCCATGCCGTCCTCGTCGGCGACCTCGCCGAAGACCACGTGCTTGCCGTCCAGCCACGGGGTGAGCACCGTGGTGATGAAGAACTGCGAGCCGTTGGTGTTCGGGCCGGCGTTGGCCATGGAGAGCAGGCCGACGCGGTCGTGCTTGAGCTTGAAGTTCTCGTCGGCGAACTTCTCGCCGTAGATGCTCTTGCCGCCGGTGCCGTCACCCCGGGTGAAGTCACCGCCCTGGAGCATGAAGTCGGTGATGACGCGGTGGAAGGACGAGCCGGCGTAGCCGAAGCCCTTCTCGCCGGTGGCGAGCGCGCGGAAGTTCTCCGCCGTCTTGGGGACGACGTCGTCGAACAGGTTGAACGTGATCCGCCCTGCGGGCGCGTCGTCGATGGTGATGTCGAAGTAGACCTTGGTTGTCATGGTGACATCCTCACATTCCTGGCAACCGCAGGCGAAACCCGGGTTGGGTCGGTGGTGTGGAATGTCGCGTTCCGCTCACGCCCGGGCGGGGTCCCCGAGGGCCGCGTAGACCGCTTCGACCAGGGCCGTCTTGCGGGGATCGTCGGCCACTCCGGAGCCCATGCGGTTCATGACGTAGCCGAGGGCGATTCCCGCTTCCGGGTCGGCCAGCCCGCAGGAGCCGCCCGCGCCGTCGTGGCCCATCGCCCGCGGGTTGGGGCCGTAGGAGCGGTTAGGACCGCTCAGCCAGAGGCCGAGGGCGATCTCCGTCTCGTGGGCGAAGGCGTCGCCGAGGACGAGGTCGCGGCAGGCGCCCTGGCTCTCCCGGACGCGTTCGGCGGCCCGCTCGGAGAGGATGCGGCGGCCGTCGAGGGTGCCGCGTCCGGCGAGGATGCCGTAGAGCGCGGCGACCGCGCGGGCGGTGCCGTGGCCGTTGGCGGCGGGGATCTCGGCGGCGCGCCAGGCGGGGGTGTTGGCGGCGGCCCGGCCCGTGGGCGGGTTGAGCAGGGAGGCGACGGCCACGGGCTCCATCCGGGCCAGGAGGGCGGCCTGGGCGGCGCGGTCGGTACGTTCCTGGACGAGTTCGGCGAGCCGGGGCGTCTCCTTCTCCGGGAGGCCGAAGGTGAAGTCGATTGCGAGCGGGCCGGTGATCTCCTGCCGCAGGAACTCCCCGGGCAGCGAGCCGCTGATCCTGCGGACCACCTCGCCGACGAGGAATCCGTACGAGATCGCGTGGTAGCCGGACCGCGTCCCCGGCTCCCACATGGGGGCGGTGGCGGCGAGCCGGGCGCAGGTCAGCTCCCAGTCGTACAGCTCGTCCAGGGTGTGCGGTACGTCGATCCCGGCGACCCCGGAGCGGTGCGAGAGGAGATGGCGTACGAGGACGGCGTCCTTGCCGTTCGCCGCGAACTCCGGCCAGTACGTGGCCACGGGGGCATCGAGGTCGAGGAGGCCCCGGTCGGCGAGGATGTGGGCGCAGAGCGCGGTGGGGCCCTTGCTCGTGGACCAGACGTTGACGACGGTGTCCCGCTCCCAGGGGCGGGTGCGGGACTCGTCGGCCCAGCCGCCCCAGAGGTCCACCACGGGGACGCCGCCGGAGAGGACGGTGACCGCCGCGCCCAGCTCGCCGCGGGCTCTGAAGTTCTCCTCGAAGGCGGCCCGGACCCCGGCGAACCGGTCGTCGCAGTGGCCGTGGATCTGCGGCACAGGGGCTCCTTCGGTACGGTGCGGGACCGGCGCCCCTGCAACGTACCGACTGGTCGGACTGGAGGGAAGGGCGGGTGCCGGCCGGAGTCGGGGTCAGCGGATGCCGGATTCCAGGCTCAGGCTCCAGCGGCCGGGCGCACCGGCGAGCGTGACCGTGGAGAGCGGGCGGACGTCGATGTTCCAGTACGCCGTCGGCGGCACGTTCAGCGCGTAGACCAGGGCCGCACGGATCACGGCGGGTTCGGCGACCGCGACGATGAACCCGTCGCAGGCCGGACGGGTGTCCAGCCAGCTCCCGACCCGCCCGATGAAGGCGAGGAGGGACTCGCCGCCGTGCGGGGAGCCGCCCGGGTCGGCGAACCAGGCCTCGACGGCGGCGGGTTCGCGGGCGGCGACCTCGGCCAGGGTCATCCCGCGCCAGCGGCCCATGTCGCAGTCGCGCAGGGCGGGCTGGGCCATGGGCGCGTAGCCGAGCGCGTCGCCGGTGGCGCGGCTGCGCGGGGTGGGCGAGCAGTAGCGCAGTTCGGCCGCCCCGAGCGGGACGAGGGTGTGGGCGACCAACTGCACCTCGTGCCAGCCCGCGTGGTCGAGGGGCCGGTCGTCGTCGAAGCGCTCGGCCAGGCGGGGCGAGGTGCGCGCCGCCGCGACCAGGGTGACCCGCTGCGTGATGGCCGGATGCGTCATGGCCGGATCGTGGTGCCGAACGCGTGTCCGGTCAAGAGGGCCCCGGTCTGTGGGGGGCGTGGGGCGGGGGCGGGGAGGGCCAGGGGGGCGGGGGCCGGGGCGTGGGGCGGGGCCCGATGCGGGGGCGTGGGCTGGTGGCCGTGGGCGGTGGGGCCGGGGGCGGGGGCCGGGGGTGAGCGGTAGCCGGTCGGCGTGGGCGGTGGGGCGTGGGCCCGGGGCCGGGAGCCAGGGCCTGACGCGGGGGCGTGAGCCGGGGCCGAGGGCCGATGCGGGGGACGAGAGCCGATGGCCGGTCGCGCCGTGGCCGGTGGGCCGTGGGCCCGGGGCCGGGAGCCAGGCCTGACGCGCCGGGGGGGGAGCTGGTGGCCGTGGGCCGGTGGCCGGGGCCTGACGCGGGGCGTGAGCCGGTGGCCGGGGGCCGTGGGCGGTGGGCCCGCGGCCGTAAGCCGGGACCTGACGCGGGCATGAGCCGGCGGCCGCCGTGAGCCGGGGGCCGAGGGCCGCCGTGGGCCAGTGGCGGTGGGCCGCCGTGAGCCGGTGGCCGTGGGCCCAAACCCGTACCAAGCCGCGCTCAACCGCCAGCCTCCTCCGGGCCCACCGCCCGCCCAACCCGTACCCGGCCGCGGTCAGCCGCCCGACACCCCAGACCCCCGCACCCCGTCGTACGCGGTACGCAACCGGCGTACACCCTCCGCGATCTCGGCCGCCCCGGAGACCGCCGCGAAGCTCAGCCGTACGTGGCCGGCCGGGGGTTCGGCGCAGAAGTACGGGCTGCCCGGGGCGATGGCGACCGAGGCGCGCAGGGCGGCCGAGGCGACGGCTGCCTCGTCTGGGCCCGTGCCCGCGCCCGTCGCCGGGATCCGGAGCCAGAGGCTGCCGCCGCCCGCCGGGACGTGGGGCAGGGCGAACGCGGGGAGTTGGGAGCGGAGGGCGGCGGCCATCACCGTACGGCGGCTGCGCAGCTCCACCGCCACCGCGGCCAGGTGGCGGCCCCAGGACGGGGAGCCGACGAGTTCGAGCGCGGCCTCCTGGAGCGGCCTGGGGACGAAGAAGCTGTCGACGACCTGGATGGCGCGCAGGCGTTCGAGGACCGGGCCCCGGGCGGCCAGTGCGCCGACCCGGAGGCTGGGCGAGGTGACCTTGGTGAGCGAGCAGACGTGGACGACCACCCCGTCGGGGTCCTCGGCGGCCAGCGGTGGCGGGAGCGGTCCGGCGTCCTCGTGGACGAGGCGCCGGGCGAAGTCGTCCTCGATGACGAAGGCTCCGGCCGCCCGTGCGATCGCCAGGACCTCGGGGCGGCGGGCGGGGGCGAGCGTCGCCCCCGTGGGGTTCTGGAAGAGCGGCTGGGTGACGAAGACCCGGGCCCCGGTGGCACGGAACGCGTCGGCGAGCAGCTCGGGCCGGACCCCGTCGGCGTCCATCGGAACGGGGACCGGGCGGAGCCCCGTGGCGCGGGCGACCGCGAGCATGCCGGGGTAGGTGGGCGACTCGACGAGGACCGGGGCGCCGGGCGGGGCGAGGGCGCGCAGGGCGGTGGCCAGGGCGCTCTGGCCGCCCGCGGTGATCAGGACGTCGGCGCCGGAGAGGGCCGGGCCGATCTCGCGGGCGAACCAGGACCGCAGTTCGGGCAGTCCGTCCGTGGGCGGGCGGCCCCAGGCTCCCGGGCGGCGGCCGGCCCGGGCGAGGGCGGCCGAGAGGGCCCGCTCCGGCTGGAGATCGGCGTGCAGGTAGCCGCCGTTGAACTCGATGGTGCCGGGCGGTGGTGCGGCGAGGGTGGCAAGGACCCCGGAGGCATCGACCGTACGGGGCACGACCTCGGGTCCGCCGTCGCCGCTCAGCGACACCTCCTGCCAGGACGTGTCACCGGGAGCGGGCACTTCGGCACGGGGCTCGGCCCGGAAGGCGCCGGAGCCGGGGCGGGTGATGACAAGCCCTTCGGCGGCGAGCTGGGCGATGGCGCGGGAGACGGTGACGGGGCTGACCCGGAAGCGTTCGACGAGCGCGCGACTGGAGGGCAGCTTTCCACCGGGTGAGTAGCGGTTGAGCTCGGCCCGCAGGGAATTGACCAGTTCGGCGACGCTGCTACGCTCTTGCATGAGAGCACAGGATAGCGCTACCGCATCGGGCACGATAGCGGTCACCATCGGTACGGAGACCTCCCCGACGCCGGCCACAGCCTCGCCCCCGCACGCACCGCAGGACACCCCCGGGGCCACGGACGCGCCGCAGCACACACCCAAGGCCCCCGCCCGCCGTGGCACGCTCCTCGCCGCGCTCGGCGTCGTGGCGTTCTCGCTGACCTTCCCCTCCACCGCCTGGGGCCTGGAGAGCTTCGGCCCCTGGTCCCTCGTCGCCCTGCGCTCCACGCTCGCCGCCCTGATCGCGGGCTGCTTCCTGCTGGCGGTCCGGGCGCCGGTGCCCGCGCGCCGCCACTGGGGCGGGCTCGCGGTGGTGGCGGGCGGCGTGGTGGTCGGGTTCCCGCTGCTGACGACGCTGGCCCTGCAAACCTCCACCACCTCGCACGCGGCCGTGGTCGTGGGCCTGCTGCCGCTGACGACGGCGGTGCTGGGGTCCCTCCGTACCGGGGAGCGCCCTTCCCGTGCGTTCTGGGTCGCCGCCCTCGCCGGCGCGGCCGTCGTCATCGGCTTCACCGTGCAGCAGAGCGGCGGCGCCCTGACCTCGGGCGACCTGTATCTGTTCGGCGCGCTGCTGGTGTGCGCGGCCGGGTACACCGAGGGCGGCCGGCTGGCCCGGGTGATGCCGGGGTGGCAGGTGATCGGCTGGGCACTGATCCTCTGCCTGCCGTTCGCGGTGGCGGGCACTTCGGTGGCCCTGCCGCTGGAGCCGGTCCACCTCACCGCGCACGGCGTCCTCGGCCTGGTCTGGGTGGCCGCCGGATCGACCTTCTTCGGCCTGTACGTCTGGTACAAGGGCATGGCCGAGATCGGCGTCCCCCGCGCCAGCCAACTCCAGCTCGCCCAACCGCTCCTCACTCTGGCCTGGTCTTTCCTGCTGCTCGGCGAGGAGGTCTCGGCGGCGGCTCCCCTCGCGGCGGTGGCGGTGCTGGTGTGCATCGCGGCCACCCAGCGGACGGGACGCCGGGCCCGGGCCGAGCAGCGCGCAGCAAGGGGATCCCGGCCCGTACGGTCATAGACTTGGTCGTACGGACCGCCACCCGTGAGGAGGTCACTCCCGATGGAGGCACACGCGGGCGACCGGCTGCTGATGCACGGCAGGACCGTGGGGCAGCACGACAGAGTCGCAGAGATCATCGAAGTGCTCGGGGACGGGGGCGCCCCTCCGTACCGGCTCCGCTTCCCCGACGGCCACGAACACCTGATGTCCCCCGGGCCCGACAGCGTCGTCCAGCACATCGAGGCGCCCCAGGGCCGGCAGCCGCAGTAGGAGGGCCGGGGCCGGGGTCCGAGCGGCCCCGGCCCCTCACAGCTCCGGGTCAGCGCGGGGCGCGGGCCACGTCCTGGTAGTGGTCGGCGGCCACCCTGGCCATCGCGCCGATCCGGTCCGCCGCCACGTGCTTGGCGGAGAAGAAGATGTGGCCGCCCGCCTCCTCGTGGTCGCGGGCGAGGGTGAGGTGGCGGGAGAGTTCCGCCGGGTCCTGCCAGGCGGCGGGCTGAGCCGGGTCACCGGCCTTGTAGAGCGCCTCCCCGACGTACAGGCTCACGCCTGTGCCTCGTACGGTCGCGGCCCACCAGGCGAGGACCTTGGCGTAGTCGGCGGCGGTCTGGCCGAGATGCCAGTAGATCTGCGGGGCGATGTAGTCGATCCAGCCTTCCTTGACCCATTTACGGGTGTCGGCGTGCAGGTCGTCGTACGTCTCCACCCCGGCCCGGGTGTCGGAGCCGAGCGGGTCGGCGGTCTTGTTGCGCCAGACGGCGAAGGGGCTGATGCCGAACCGGACGCCCTGCCGGGTCTCCCGGATCCGCTCGCCCATCTCGCGCACCAGCCGGTCCACGTTGTCGCGGCGCCAGGCGGCCTTGTCCGGGAAGGCACCCCCGTACCGCTCGTAGGCGGCGTCGTCCTTGAACGTCTCGCCCGCCGCCGGATACGGGTAGAAGTAGTCGTCCCAGTGCACCGCGTCGATCTCGTAGCGGCGGACGGCGTCCAGCATCGCGTCCTGGACGAAGCGGCGGACCTCCGGCAGGCCCGGGTTGTAGTAGAGCTTCCCGCCGTACGGCAGGACCCAGTCGGGGTTGCGCCGGGCCGGGTGGGAGGCGGCGAGGCGGGTGGGGTCCGTGTGGTTCGCCACCCGGTACGGGTTGAACCAGGCGTGCAGTTCCAGACCCCGGTCGTGCGCCTCGCGGACGGCCGTGGCCAGCGGGTCCCAGCCCGGGTCCTGGCCCTGGACGCCGGTGAGGCAGTCGGCCCACGGTTCGTACGGGGAGGGCCACAGGGCGTCCGCCGTGGGGCGGACCTGGAGCACCACCGCGTTGAGCCGCAGCCGGACGGCCCGGTCCAGGTGGGCGATCAGTTCTGCCTGCTGGGCCGCCGCCGTCAGGCCCTTCTTGGAGGGCCAGTCCAGGTTGGCGACCGTGGCGATCCACACACCGCGCAGCTCGCCCCGCGCGAAGAGGTCCTCGCCGCCGCCTCCTCCCCGTACCGCCCGGGCCGTCCGCGCGACCGCCGCGTCACTCCCCGTCGTCATCGCCGCCAGCAGTCCGGCCGCACTGGCCACCAGTGCTCTCCGGGTCATCCCTGTACGTCGCATACGCCACACTCGTCCCTTCACGTCGGCCATCACCACCATCGCTCCACGTAACAGGATGATGCCCTTCCGTAGCCGTATGACCCGCAGGTCACCGGGGTGGGCTCGCGGAGTAACGTCGTGGGGTCGAGGCGGGCACCGGAATCAGACGGGACCCTGCAATGCGGAGAACATCGAAAGGCACGAGGTGACGGACTCTATGGCCGACATTGCACGCGTCGGGGTGGTGGGCTGTGGCCAGATGGGCGCAGGTATCGCGGAGGTGTGCGCGCGCAGCGGCCTCGAAGTGAAGGTCGCCGAGACCACCGGCGAGGCGCTGGAGATCGGCCGCACCCGGCTGCACAACTCCCTCTCGAAGGCCGCCGAACGCGGCAAGATCACCGAGCAGGAGCGGGACGAGACCCTCGGCCGCCTCAGCTTCACCACCGACCTCGGGGAGTTCGCCGACCGCGACCTCGTCATCGAGGCCGTCGTGGAGAACGAGCAGGTCAAGACGGAGATCTTCCAGGTCCTGGACCAGGTGGTGACCCGGCAGGACGCGATCCTCGCCTCCAACACCTCCTCCATCCCGCTGGTGAAGCTGGCCGTGGCGACCTCGCGCCCGGACCGGGTCATCGGCATCCACTTCTTCAACCCGGCGCCGGTCCAGAAGCTGGTGGAGCTGATCCCGGCGCTGACCACGTCGGACGAGACGATCGCGCGCGCCGAGGCCGTCGTCCAGGACGTGCTGGGCAAGCACCCGATCCGCGCCCAGGACCGGTCCGGCTTCGTCGTCAACGCGCTGCTGATCCCGTACCTGCTCTCGGCGATCCGGATGTTCGAGTCGGGCATCGCGAGCCGCGAGGACATCGACAACGGCATGGAGATGGGCTGCGCCCACCCGATGGGCCCGCTGAAGCTCGCGGACCTGATCGGCCTGGACACCGTGGCCTCGGTCGCCGATTCGATGTACGCCGAGTACAAGGAGCCGCTGTACGCCGCTCCCCCGCTGCTCCAGCGCATGGTCGACGCGGGCCGCCTCGGCCGCAAGACGGGGTCGGGCTTCTACCCGTACGCCTGACTCCCCCCGTCACTTCGTGGAGCCGGTCCCGGACACCCCGGGACCGGCTCCTCGTGCGTACAGAACCGGTCAGAGCCGCAGGTGGTGCAGCATCAGCAGCGCCGCCGCCATGTTCGCCGCCGGCACCTCGCCCCGGGCGATCATGTCCGGAACCAGCTTCAGCGGTATCCACTCACGGCGTGAGGACTCGAAGGCGTCCTGCGGAGGGCCCGTGTACTGCGCCTCCTCCGCCCAGTAGAGGTGGTGGCGGGCGTCGGTGAGGCCGTTGGCGGGCTCCACGGTGAGCAGCGGGCGCAGCGGGCCCGGCCGCCAGCCGGTCTCCTCCTCCATCTCGCGGGCCGCCGCGGCCGCGATGTCCTCGCCGTCCTCGACGACCCCCGCGGCCAGCTCCCACCCCCAGCTGTCGGTGATGAACCGGTGGCGCCAGAGCAGCAGCACCTCGTCCGCCGCGTTGACGACGGTGGCCGCGGCGACGGGCCGCAGCCGGATGACGTAGTGGTCGAGGTGGCTGCCGTCGGGCAGCTCCACATCGGCCAGGTTCACCCGGAACCAACGGTTCTGATACACATTCTGTTCGCTTAAGTTCGTCCACTGCACGGTTCTGCCGCCTTTCGACATGTTGGGGGCAACATGCCAGCAGGGTCGGCCGCGAAGCGGAACGAGCGGCGGGTGCGCGGCGGAGCTCACAGGGGCACGCGGAGCGCCCCGCCGATCACATCGGCCGTCTGTACGGCGTCGGCGCAGCCGCTCTCCGCCAGCTCCCGCCGCACCTGGCGCAGCCGGTCGCGCAGCCGCTGGGACTCCATGCCCCGGGCGCGCTCGGCCATTTCGGCGGCGGTCCCGGCCGCGCGGTCCGGCTCGCCCTGGAGCAGTTCGATATGGCTGAGCATCGCCAGTCGGTGCACGCGCCCCCGGTCGTGCGCCGGGGCGCGCACGGCGGAGGCCGCGTGCTCCCGTGCCGCGGGCAGATCCCCGAGGCTGAGCAGCGCCTCCGCCACCTGGACGTCGACCAGCCCCGGCTGGACGTACCCGGTCTCGTCGGGCTCCCGCCCGGTGTGGATCCGGCCCGCCTGCGCCTCGGCCCGCCCGATGCGGGCCCGGGCCGCCGCCGCGTCGCCGAGGTGGGCGTACGCCTTGGCCTGCATGGCGTGCAGATCGGCGGCGAGCGCCGGGGTGATGTGGTCCCCGGCGGCCCGCAGCGCCGCTTCGGCGAAGGCGATGGAGCGGCGGTGGTCGCCGAGGAAGAGGGACTGGGTGGTCAGCAGGGCGATCACATAGCCGCCGAGCGCGCGGTCGCCGCTGGACTTGGCGAGCCGCAGCGCCTGGTGGAAGTAGCGCTGGGCGAGGCCGTGGGCGTCGGAGTCGTACGCGCAGATGCCGGCCACCGCCACCAGCGCGGCCGTCGCCCGGTGCAGGCGGCGGCCGAGCGCGTCGCTGTGGCCGCCGCGCAGCAGGGGTGCGGCCTCGGCGTTGAGGAAGCGGACGATGCGGGGTCTGGTAGCGATGCCGCCCGCCTTGCGGTACATCTGCTCGTAGTGGTCGCGGGCGGAGCGGAGCGTCTCTATGTCGGCCATGCTGACGCGGCCGGGGCCCGGGCGGGAGACGTCGGTGTCCTCCGGAGGGTTCTCCCACTCCCAGACCGGCATCACCGCCGTGGTGCCGGTGACGGCGGGGACGGTGGCCAGGTGGGGGCGCTGCTGTTCGTCCGAGCGCCAGAGCGCCGTGGCCCGGTCGACGAAGCCGGAGAGGGTAGCGCTGTGCGGTGCGCTCTCGGTGCCGTGGCCGCCGAAGACGCCCATGCCGATGTCGTCCAGCGCGACCGGGCGGCCCAGCCGGCCGCCCAGCACCTCGCAGATCAGGTCCGGCACCTGGCCGCGCGGGCGCTGGCCCTTCAGCCAGCGGGAGACCGCGGTGTGTTCGTACCGCAGGGTCAGGCCGCGTGTCCGGCCCGCCCGGTTGACGTGACCGGCGAGCCCCGCCCGGGACATCCCGGCCTCGTCGATCAGGGATTCGAGCAGGACATTCGGCTCCATGGTCCCCCCAGGTGCGTGTCGCAATGAGCCTAGTCCAGCACGTTTCACACGGGGTGTGAACGGAATGCCCGAACCGTCGGGCTGTGCACCCTGCCGCGCCGGGGCGGGGCTCGGTTGAATGAGCTCCTCGCAAGAGGCGGCCGGGTCGTCGGCTCCCCCTCGTAACGGTTGACGACCCGCACCCGCGTCCGTCCGCACCGCCGGCCTGCCCGACACTCCGTGGCCGTGCGGACGGGCGCCGGATCGCACGACCCACTGCCCAACGACGAAGGAGGGTGGCTGCGGGCCGGGGCCGGAACCGCGCTTCCTCCCGGTTCCGTGTCCGGTCCGCGTGCGGTCCCCCAGCCGCCCGGCGGGACAACGAGAAGGGGCGTACCCGGTGGCCGGATACGCCCCTTCTCAACGCCCAGGGGGTGTTACGCCCCGCGCAGCACCGCGCCCGTGCGCTCGGCGGCCAGGGCCACCGCGCTGTCGCGGGCGGCCGAGGCCTCGTCCACGGTCAGCGTGCGGTCGGCGGCGCGGAAGCGGAGCGCGTACGCCAGGGACTTGTTGCCCTCGCCGATCTGCTCGCCGGTGAAGACGTCGAACAGCCGCAGCGATTCGAGGAGTTCACCCGCGCCCTCGCGCAGCGCCCGCTCCACGTCGGCGGCCGGGACGTCCCCGGCGACGACGAGCGCGACATCCTGGGTCGCCACCGGGAAGGTGGAGATCCGGGGCGCCTGGAGCGCTCCGTCGACGGCCCGCTCCAGGACGTCCAACTCGACCTCGGCGGCACAGGTCCGCTCGGGCAGGTGGAGCGCCTTGATGACGCGCGGGTGGAGTTCGCCCGCGTGTCCGAAGAGGGTCTCCTCGCCGTCCACGGTGACGTACAGCGCGGCGCAGCGGCCCGGGTGCCACGGGGCGTGCTGGTCGGCGCGGACGGTGACCTCCACGCCGGCCTCGGCCGCGATGGACCGGGCGGCCTCGACGGCGTCCGCCCAGGTCGCCGGGGTGCCCTTGCCCCACCAGCCGGCCTGCTCGCGGGCGCCCGCGAGGACGACGGCGGCGCGGCGCGGCTGACGCGGGAGGGCCGCGTCGAGACCGGCGATCTCCTCGTCGGTGGGACGGCGGTCGACGGGCAGCCGGACGGCGGCCGTCTCCTCACCCGTGGGCCGGAAGACGAGCCCCGTCTCGAAGAGGGCGAGGTCGTGGCTGCCCCGGCCGTCGTTGCGCCGCAGCGCGCCGAGGAGGCCCGGCAGCAGCGTGGTGCGCAGCGCCGGCTCCTCGTCGGAGAGCGGGTTGACGAGCTTGACCGTGCGGCGGCGGTCGTCGTCCGCCTCCAGGCCGAGCTGGTCCAGGACCGCGTCGCCGATGAACGGGTAGTTCAGCGCCTCGACGTACCCGGCTCCGGCCAGCGCCCGGCCGATGCGGCGGTGCAGCCGCTGGCGGTCGGTGAGACCGCGGCCGGAGGGGGGCGTCGGCAGGGTGGAGGGCAGGTTCTCGTAGCCCTCCAGGCGGATGACCTCTTCGGCCAGGTCGTTCGGCTCGTTCAGGTCGGGCCGCCAGGACGGGACGGTGACGATCAGCTCGTCCTGCCCGTAGACGTCGCAGCCGACCTCCTGGAGGCGGCGGACGACGGTCTCGCGCCCGTACTCCACACCGGCCACCTTGTCGGGGTGGTTCGCCGGCATGGCGATGGTGCGCGGGGCGTGGGGCGAGGTGATCTCGGTGACCCCGGCCTCGGCGGTGCCGCCCGCGAGGAGGACCAGCAGGTCCACCGTGCGCTGCGCGGCAGCGGCGGCGGCCTGCGGGTCGACACCGCGCTCGAAGCGCTTGGACGCCTCGGAGGACAGCTTGTGGCGGCGCGCGGTGCGGGCGATCGAGATCGCGTCGAAGTGCGCGGCCTCGATGACGACCTCGGTGGTGAGCGCGTGCTCGCCGTCCGCGTCGGCGATCTCGGTGTTGGCGCCGCCCATGACGCCCGCGAGGCCGATCGGCCCGCGGTTGTCGGTGATGACCAGGTCCTCGGCGTCCAGCACGCGGACGGTGCCGTCCAGCGTGGTGAGCTTCTCGCCCTGGGTGGCGCGGCGCACGCCGATCGGCCCGTCGACCCGGTTGCGGTCGTAGGCGTGCAGCGGCTGGCCGAGCTCCAGCATCACGTAGTTGGTGATGTCGACGGCCAGCGAGATCGGCCGCATCCCGGCCTTCTGGAGGCGGCGCTGCATCCAGATCGGGGAGCGGGCCTCGGGCTGGAGACCGGTCACGGTGCGCGCGGTGAAGCGGTCGCAGCCGATCGGGTCGGAGATCTGGACCGGGTAGCCGTACGCGTTGGGCGCGGGCACGTCCAGGAGTGCCGGGTCGCGCAGCGGCAGCCCGTACGCGATGGCGGTCTCGCGGGCGACACCGCGCATCGAGAGGCAGTAGCCCCGGTCCGGGGTGACGGCGATGTCGAGGACCTCGTCGACGAGCTGGAGCAGCTCGATGGCGTCGGTGCCGACCTCGTGCTCGGGCGGCAGCACGATGATGCCGTGCGTGCCGTCGTCGCCCATGCCGAGCTCGTCGGTGGAGCAGATCATGCCGTGCGAGGTCTTGCCGTACGTCTTGCGGGCGGCGATCGCGAAGTCGCCGGGCAGGACCGCGCCCGGGAGGACCACGACGACCTTGTCGCCGACCGAGAAGTTACGAGCGCCGCAGACGATCTCCTGCGGTTCGCCGGTGCCGTTGGCGGTGCCGACGTCGACCGTGCAGAAGCGGATGGGCTTCTTGAACCCCTCCAGCTCCTCGATGGTCAGGACCTGTCCGACGACCAGGGGGCCCTTGAGACCCGCGCCGATCTGCTCGACGGTCTCGACCTCCAGGCCGACGGAGACGAGCTTGGCCTGTACGTCACGGCCGGTCTCCGTCGCCGGCAGGTCGACGTACTCCCGCAGCCAGGAAAGCGGGACGCGCATCAGATCTCCATCCCGAACGGCCGGGTGAACCGGACGTCACCCTCGACCATGTCTCGCATGTCTTCGACGTTGTGGCGGAACATCAGCATCCGTTCGATGCCGAACCCGAAGGCGAATCCGCTGTACTTCTGGGGGTCGACACCGCAGGCGGTGAGCACCTTGGGGTTGACCATGCCGCAGCCGCCGAGCTCGATCCAGCCCTCGCTGCCGCAGGTGCGGCAGGGGCGGTCCGGGTTGCCGACGGACTCGCCGCGGCAGACGTAGCAGACCATGTCCATCTCGGCGGACGGCTCGGTGAACGGGAAGAAGTTCGGCCGCAGCCGGGTCTTCATGTCCGGCCCGAAGAGCGCCTGGACCATGTGGTCCAGGGTGCCCTTGAGGTCGGCCATGGTGAGGCCCTCGTCGACGGCGAGCAGTTCGATCTGGTGGAAGACCGGGGTGTGCGTGGCGTCCAGCTCGTCGGTGCGGTAGACCCGGCCGGGGCAGACCACGTAGACGGGCGGCTTGCGCTCCAGGAGCGAGCGGGCCTGGACGGGCGAGGTGTGCGTACGCAGCACGACGCCGGACTCGTCGCCCTCGGTCGCCTTCCCGTCGGGCGTGGTGCCCTGGACGAAGAAGGTGTCCTGCATCTGGCGGGCCGGGTGGTCGGGCACGAAGTTCAGGGCGTCGAAGTTGAACCACTCCGCCTCGACCTCGGGGCCCTCGGCGATCTCGTAGCCCATGGCCACGAAGACGTCCGCGACGCGCTCCATGATGGTCGTCAGCGGGTGGCGGGCGCCGGCCGGGGTGCGGTCGTAGGGCAGCGTGACGTCCACGGCCTCCTCGACGAGCACCCGGGCGTCGCGCTCGGCCTCCAGCTCGGCCTGGCGGGCGGCCAGGGCCTTGGAGACGGCGCCGCGGGCCTGGCCCACGCGCTTGCCCGCCTCGGCCTTGGCCTGCGGGGGCAGGGCGCCGATCTCGCGGTTGGCGAGCGACAGGGGCGAGGTACCTCCGGTGTGCGCGGTCTTCGCCTGGGCGAGCGCGTCGAGGTCGCCGGCGGCGGCGAAGGCGGCGAACGCCTCGTCCCGCATGCGCTCGATCTCTTCCGGTTTCAGTGCCTCGACCTCGACTGGGTCGTACGACTTGTTCGGTGCCGACATCTCTTCCCGTGCTTCCGATTGGCTGATGGCGCGACCCGGCTGGAGACCGCTGGACGCAAAGGTGCCAAAGGTCGAGTCTACGGGCCGCAGGACGGTCGGGGCGCCCGTGGGCCGCTCAGCGCTCCCGTCGCCCACCACCACCCTGCCTGATTGCTGCGCAAACCCCTCTACTTCAGATAGGCGGGCATGCTCACGGGCAGAATAAATCGGAACTCGGCCCCGCCGCCGGGCCCCCGGTCGACGGTGATGGTCCCGCCGTGCGCCTCGACGATGCCCTTGACGATGTAGAGGCCCAGGCCGGTGCCGCCGCGCTTGCTCCCCCGCCAGAAGCGGGTGAAGACGCGGCCCATCGACTCCTCGGGGATACCGGGGCCTTCGTCGCTCACGGTGACAGCCGTTCCCATCTCGTCGCAGCCACCCGGCGCGGGTGCGGGGGCGATATCGATGGTGACGGTTCCCTCGCCGTGGCGCACCGCGTTTTCCAGGAGGTTGCCGAGGATCTGGTCGATCTTGTCGGGGTCGGCCCACAGGGCGGGCAGCGGTCCCCGGGTACGGACGAGGAAACGGTCGACGGCCTGGCCGCCGGTGATCAGGGCCTGGATGTGGCGGGCGACGGCGGCGGTGATGTCGACCGGCTGGCGGCGCAGCTCCAGGCGGCCGGAGTCGATCCGGGAGATGTCCAGCAGCTCGGCGATGAGCCGGGTGACCCGCCCGGCGTCGGCGTCGACGGTCTCCAGCATCAGCCGCTTCTGGTCGTCGGTGAACCGCTCCCATTTGGCGAGCAGGGTGGCGGTGAACCCTTTCACCGAGGTCAGCGGGGAGCGCAGCTCATGGGCGACGGTGGCGATCAGCTCGGCGTGGCTGCGTTCGGTACGCCGCCGGGCCTCGGTGCCGCGCAGCGAGACCACGACCCGGCGCACCGGACCGAGCGGGTGCTCGCGTACGTAACGGGCGGAGACCAGGACCTCACGGCCGCCGGGCAGCAGCAGATTGCGCTCGGGCTGGCCGTTACGGGTGGCGAGACCGCCGTACGGGTCGGTCAGCGGCCACCAGCGCTTGCCCTTGAGGTCCTCCAGCGGGAGGGCCGTCTCCAGGGGGCGGCCGATCGCGGAGGCGCGGGGGGTGGCGGTGATACGGGCGGCGGCTGCGTTGAAGCAGACGACGCGTCCGCTCTCGTCGGCGACGACGAGCCCGTCGGGCAGGTCGTCGGGGTCGATGCCGGCGGAGAGGGCGTCCACGTGTCCGATGCCGGTGCCGTCCGCGCTCCCGGCAGCGGTGTGCGCCGGTCGCGGCGAGCTCATGCCGACAGCCATTATCCCGTATCCCCACCTCTCGAACCGGTGCAGTGGGCGCCCGAGTTCGTCACCCTACTAGCCGTCGGTGAACCGGCGACACCCTGCGGGGGCGCGCGGTGGGAGTGCGCCGGTGGGCGGGAAAGCGGAATGGCCGGGACCGATCGCTGACGGGCCGTCGGAGGGCCCGGAGTTACGCCTCGGGGGCTCGGCGCGGGCGCTGGGCGCGGGCGGACGCGTAGAGGCAGACGGCGGCCGCGGTGGCCAGGTTGAGGCTCTCCGCCTTGCCGTGGATCGGGACGCGGACGACGGCGTCGGCGAGCGCCCGGGTCTCCTCGGGCAGCCCCCAGGCCTCGTTGCCGAAGACCCAGGCGGTGGGCCCGCCCATGGTGCCCGCGTCCAGCTCGTCGTCCAGGTCGTCGTCCCCGGCCCCGTCGGCGGCGAGGATGCGCACCCCGGCGTCCCGGAGCCCCTGCACGGCCTGGTCGACGGGGACGCCGACGGCGACGGGCAGGTGGAAGAGCGAACCGACCGACGCCCGTACGGACTTGGGGTTGTACAGGTCCACCGAGGCGTCGGTCAGGACCACGGCGTCGGCCCCGGCCGCGTCGGCGCAGCGCAGTACCGTACCGGCGTTCCCCGGGTCGCGGACGTTGGCCAGAACGGCCACCAGGGTGGGCTTCGCGTCGAGGATCTCTTGGAACGGGGAGTCCAGGAAGCGGCAGACGCCGATGAGGCCCTGCGGGGTGACGGTCTGCGAGACGTCCGCGAGGACGTCGTCGCCGGCCAGGTGGACCCGGGCCCCCGCCGCGTGGGCGGCGTCGACGATGTCGGCGTACCGGTCGGCGGCCTCGGGGGTGGCGAAGAGCTCCAGGAGGGTCGGCTCGCCGTCGCCGCCCCGGTGGGCGGCTGCCTCGCGTACGGCCTGGGGCCCCTCGGCGATGAACCTGCGCTCCTTGCCGCGGAAGTTGCGGCGGGCCAGCCGGCGGGCGGCGGCGACGCGCGGGGAGCGCGGGGAGATCAGTTCGGGGGTGCCCATGGTCGGCGGCGAGCCTCTCTGCGTACGTCGGTGGGGTTCAGTGGCAACGCACCGGACCCGCAGACGGCGTGCGCCTGCGGGTCCGGTTCACGTACCTGGAAAGCGGTGCCTGGATCAGGCGGCCTTCGGGGCGTTGACGTCGCTCGGGAGGGCCTTCTGAGCGACCTCGACGAGAGCGGCGAACGCGTTGGCGTCGTTGACCGCGAGCTCGGCCAGGATCTTGCGGTCCACCTCGATGTTGGCGGCCTTCAGACCCTGGATGAGGCGGTTGTACGTCATGCCGTTCTGGCGGGCAGCGGCGTTGATGCGCTGGATCCACAGCTGACGGAAGTCGCCCTTGCGCTTCTTGCGGTCGTTGTAGTTGTAGACCAGGGAGTGGGTGACCTGCTCCTTGGCCTTGCGGTACAGACGCGAGCGCTGACCGCGGTAGCCGCTGGCGGCCTCGAGGATCGCCCTGCGCTTCTTGTGGGCGTTGACTGCCCGCTTGACGCGTGCCACTTGTTAACTCCTTGTAGCGGGGCCGTGGGTGTCCTCACACGGCCCGGAAACGAATTGGTCCCGGTGTGATCGAGGTCGTGCCTCCGGCGCGAGCCGGAGGCCGGGCCTCACTTGCCGAGAAGCTTCTTGATCTTCTTGGCGTCGGCCGGAGCCACGACGACCGTGCCGGTCAGCGAGCGGGTCTTCTTGGACGACTTGTGCTCGAGCAGGTGGCGCTTGCCGGCCCTCTCGCGGAGCACCTTGCCGGAGCCGGTGATCTTGAAGCGCTTGCTGGCACCGCTGTGCGTCTTGTTCTTCGGCATCGCGCCGTTCTCTCCTCGTCAGTGGCGCCCCTCACGGTGCGGGGCACCGGACTGCAGGGGCGTCAGATCTCTATGGGATTCCGGGGGGACCCGGGGGCGCCTGGATGGCGGCCCCCGAAGGTCACGCCTCGGAAGGTGTCTCGGCCGGAGCCTCGGCCGCTGCGGCCGGGGCCTCAGCGGTGTCACCCTCGGACGGTGCGTCGGTCGTGCCCTGACGCTCCGCCTTGCGGGCGGCCTGGGCCTCGCGGGCCTCGGCCATGGCTTCGGTCTTCTTCTTGTGCGGGCCCAGAACCATGATCATGTTCCGGCCGTCCTGCTTCGGGTTGGACTCGATGAAGCCCAGGTCCTCCACGTCCGAAGCGAGACGCTGGAGCAGTCGGAAGCCCAGCTCCGGGCGGGACTGCTCACGACCACGGAACATGATCGTGATCTTGACCTTGTCGCCCTGCTTGAGGAACCGGACGACGTGACCCTTCTTGGTGTCATAGTCGTGCGGGTCGATCTTCGGCCGGAGCTTCATCTCCTTGATGACCGTGTGCGCCTGGTTCTTGCGCGCCTCACGGGCCTTCATGGCCGACTCGTACTTGAACTTCCCGTAGTCCATGAGCTTGCACACGGGCGGACGGGCTGTCGCCGCCACCTCGACCAGGTCGAGGTCATACTCCTGTGCGAGTTCCAGGGCCTTGGCAAGCGGAACAATCCCGACCTGCTCGCCACTGGGACCGACAAGTCGGACCTCGGGAACGCGAATCCGGTCGTTGATGCGGGGCTCGGCGCTGATGGATCCTCCTCGGTAGCACCACGCGACCGCCTGGCGGACAGCCGCGTTACGTGTGTGTCTCAAGACCAACCGCGCCGGAACGGCAAAAATGCCCCGGACGGGACACAGGCGGGGCTCCTGGAACTACCGGAGCACCGCCGCGGTCAACCGCGGGGCGCATCGGGCGGCTCCATCGTCCGTACGGAACGATGGGGACCGCCTGACCGGTGACCCGCCGTCCGGTGAGGACGGCCAGGTGGGAGATCGGAGCCTCCACTTGTGGGCCGAGCACATAGGTGTCCGGCCGGTCGTTACACAAGGTTAGCAGCCCGGTCGCGGGGGCGCTAATCGTCCGTCCGCGGGGCTCCCGGGGGCGGGGCCGCCACCGCCGGGCCTTATCGTGTGGGCATGAGCGACGCGACCCCCACCAGCAGTGAGAACCCCGGCTTCGACGCCATGGCCCGCGACATCGCGGAGGTCCCGGCCGTCGAGGTCATCGTGACGGTCGCCGTCAACCTGATGAGCGCGGCGGCGGTGAAGCTGGGCCTCACCGAGGAGGGCGAGGACCACAAGGACCTCGACGAGGCCCGCAAGCTGGTCCACGCCCTGGCCGGGCTGCTGGACGCCTCCACCACGGAGATCAGCACCTTCCACGCCTCCCCGCTGCGGGACGGCCTGAAGTCGCTCCAGCTCGCCTTCCGCGAGGCCTCGCTGGTGCCGGACGAGCCGGGCCAGGGGCCGGGCGAGAAGTACACGGGCCCGGTCTACGGCTAGGTCTTCCGTTCGTGCGTACGTGAGCCCGCCTCCCCCTCGTCGGGGCGGCGGGCTCTCGCCTGTGCGGGTCGCGGGCTCAGCGGCTGAACAGGGGCTCCCCCGGTGCGGTGGCCCCGGCCGGCAGCAGCGCCAGGTCCAGCCCGCCGACCAGCCGGGCTCTCAGCGCCTCGCTGCCGGAGAGCGCCTCGGCCACCCGGCGGGCCGCCTCGGCGGGGACCGCGTCCGGGGCGAGGACCAGGGCGAGGGTGCCGTCCGCCCGGCCCGGGCCGAGGTGGGCGCGGAGCACGGCGGGTTCGGCGGCGACGACCTCCCGTACCGCGTCGATCACCGCGGGGTCCTGGAGCGGGTCGGTGCTGGTGCGGTTCTCCGCCAGGGCCAGCAGCGCCTGCCCGCTCAGCTCGAAGGCGACGGGCCCGGCGAGGTCCAGCACCACGGTGTCGGCCTTCTCGTGCGCGGCGGCCTGGAGGGCCTGGTGCAGCGGTACGGCGACGGGGCGGGCCTCGGGGTCCCAGCGGGCCAGCGAGTCGGTCGAGGTGAAGGCGGGCAGCGCACGCCGGTCGCCCGCCTGGAGGGTGGGGACGGCCATGTCGCTGGTCTTCTCGCGCCGCAGCCCGCCCCCCCGTCTGCCACCACCGCGCTTCTGATGAGCTTCGCGCTCCTCCTGGCTGTCCTCCTCCACCTCACCGAGGACGGCGACGACGGGGACGAGCAGGCGGGCCTCGCGGAGGGCAGCGAGGACCGGGCCCACGGCGGTGCGGTCCTTGGCCCAGGCGTCGAGTGCGCTGGTCAGGGCGGGAGAGGCCGAGCCGTCGTCGTCGGAGAAACCGGAGTCCGGGATGTTCTTGAGCGCCACGGGTCGAGGGTAGTGCCTGGCGGCGTGGCCGCTGAGCCTGGGGTTCAGCGGTGGCCGGGGGCGTTCCGGCCGCGCCACAGGACGACGGCCGCTGCCAGCAGGGCCGCGCCCAGACCGCCCGCGAGCGGGGCCGCCCAGTTGACCGGGTCGTCGGCGACGCGCGGCGGGGTCGGGCCGGGGCCGAAGAACTTCTTGCGGTGGCCCGCCGTCGCGGTCCGGGCGCTCAGATCCCCGGGGCGCAGCCGGGAGCCCGCCTCGATGGCTTCCGCCGGGTCGACGATGCCGTAGCCGCGGGCGTCGTCGCGGCCTTCGGCGGGGGCGTCGCGGGCGGTGTCCGCGAGGAGCTTCTTGATCTGGGCGGGGTCGAGGCCGGGGTGGGCCGCGCGGACCAGGGCGACGGCGCCGGAGACGAACGCGGCGGCCGCCGACGTACCCCACTCGATGTAGTAGTGGCCGTCCGGGTTGGCGACGACGATGTCGACGCCGGGCGCGCTGACGGTGGCGTACCAGCGGCGGGTGGAGAAGGAGGCGTGCGTGCCGTACTCGTCGACGGCGGCGACCGCGATCACGCCGGGGTAGGCGGCCGGGTAGGAGATCCTGTCCCCCTTCTCGCCGCCGTTGCCCGCCGAGGCGACCACGGAGATGCCCTTGGAGAGGGCGTACTGGATGGCGGAGTCCTCGCCCGGGTCCGGGTGGGCGGACTCGCTGTCGTCGCCCAGGGAGAGGTTGATGACGTCGGCGCCGTTGTCGGCGGCCCAGCGGATGCCCTGGGCGAGCGCGGTGCCACGGGTCTTGCGGGCCTTGGCGCGGGCCGGGTCCTTGGACTCCAGGATCACCCGCACGGGCAGGATCTTGACCTCGGGCGCGATGCCGAGGACGCCGTCGGCGCGGCCGGGGCCGTTGCCGCGTCCGGCGATGATCCCGGCCATCGCGGTGCCGTGCAGGGCCCAGGAGGGGTCGCCCTTGGTGGCGCCGAAGCCGACGAGGTCCTTGCCAGGGAGCACCTGGCCCACGAGGTCGGGGTGGGTGCCGTCGACCCCGGTGTCCAGGACCGCGACGGTGATCCCCCGGCCCTGGGTGGTCTGCCAGGCGCGGTCGGTGTGCATCGCCGCCAGGGCCCACTGCTGGTCGCGGATGGCGTCGGCGTGGGCGGGGGCCGCGGGGGTGAGCGCGAGGACGGCGGCGGCGCAGACCGCGGCGAGGACGCGGTGGGGTCGTCGTCGGGTCATGCGGGCGGCTCCACGAGGTCGGTGACGGTCCTGCGCAGCCCTCGCTCCACCCGGTCGGCGATGCCCTTCGCCTCATGGCCGAGCCCGGCCTGGGCGATGTCCGTGGTGGCGGGCGTCTCCGTCGCCGCGTCGGCGGGCTGCGGCTCGGCGACGGTACGCGCGTCGGCGAAGCCGGAGACGGCGAAGACGACGACGGGCAGCTCGGTGAGCGGCCGGACCGTCCAGCTGGCCCGCTGCCGGTCGCCGAAGCCGGCGGCGACGGTGCCCTCGGGGGCGTACGTACGCGGCATCAGGTCCTTGCGCGCGGCGAGCTTCTGCTCGGTGAACCGGGTGCTCAGGGCCTGCATCCCGGCGGCGTCGGCCTCGGTGACGACCATGCCGACGGTGGTGACGGCGGAGCGGGTCGCGTCGGTGTAGGTGGCCCGGACCATCCGCTCGCAGCCGACGGACCGGAGGGTGGTGCGCAGCAGCGGGTCGAGTCCCTTGGAGCAGTCGCTGTCCGGGGCGACGGAGAGCCGGGTCCAGTTGCGGTTGGTGCCGCCGGGCCCGGCGCCGGTGCCCTTCAGTGTGCGCGGGAAGAGCGTGTCGACGGGGACGCTGTGCCAGACGGTGCGGCCTTCGGTGTACGGGGTCCGGGTGGGCTCGGCGGAGGAATCACCGGTGAGCCAGGCCCCGGTGGCGGCGCCGCCGATCAGCCCGAGCCCGAGCACAACGCAGGCGGCGGCCACGGGTGCCCGCCACCGCTGCCGGGGCGGGACGGGGCGGAGCCGGGTGGTGGTCTCCACGGGCGTCTCGGGGTAGCCGTAGCGGGCCGGTACGCGGTACGCGCCCGGGGGCGGCGGCACGGCTCCCGGCGCCGGGGTGAGGTCGACGGCCCCCACGGGCCTGCGCTTCTGGATGGTGAAGGCAGGAGGCGGCCCGGAGCCGGGGTGCGTGGGGTACGGGGCGGGCGCGGGCGCCGGGGCGGTGCGCGCCGAGGGGGCGGCGGGGGGTGGTGTGTTCGGTGGGGTGGGGGGTGCGTGTGGGGGGCGGGGGGCCGGTGGGGCGGGTGGGGTGGCCGGTGTCTGGGGGGCGCCAGCGCCGCGAGGGGCCTGCGAGGGGCGCAGGACCGACGGGGCCTGCGGGGCCACCGGGGCGGACGAGGCGGCCGGGGTCTGCGGGGCGCCAGCGCCGCGAGGGGCCTGTGCGGTGGGCGGGGCCTGCGGGGCCACCGGGGCGGACGAGGCGCCCGGTGCCTGCGAGACCCCCACGCCGCGAGGGGCCTGTGCGGTGGGCGGGGCCTGCGGGGCCGCCGAGGCGCCCGGTGTCTGCGGGGTGCCCGGGCCAAGGGGGGCCTGGGCCGGGAGCGGCGGTGTCGTCGGGCGGGGTGGCACGGGAGCGCGTTGCGCTTCGGTACTCATCCGGCCCCCTGGTTCACGTCCCCGTACCGACCACGGATCACCGCCGCCGTCAGGCGCGTTGGTGTCCGTGTGCCCGTCACTCTACGGGCTGCGGGCGCACGGCGGGGAACGGGACGCCCGGCCTCGGCGGATCTGCCCCGAACGTCCCCTACCCAGGGGTAGCGCTCTCTGGCAAGCTGCGGCCATGACTGCCCGCACCGCTGACCGGACCCGTTACAACCGGGCCACCGCCCATCTCGACGCCCCGATCGCGATCGTCGATCTGGACGCCTTCGATGCCAACGCCGACGATCTGGTGGCCCGGGCGGGCGGGAAGCCGATCCGGGTCGCGAGCAAGTCCGTGCGGTGCCGGGCCCTGCTGGAGCGGGTGCTCGCGCGCCCCGGGTTCGCCGGGATCATGTCGTACACGCTGGCCGAGTCGCTCTGGCTGGCGCGTGCCGGGTTCGAGGACATCCTGCTCGCCTACCCGTCCGCCGACCGGTCCGCCTTCGCCGAACTGGCCGCCGATCCGAAGCTGGCGGCCGCGGTGACGGTGATGGTGGACGACCACTCCCAGCTGGAGCTGATCGACGCCTCCCGGGCCGGTGGGCAGGAGGAGATCCGGGTCTGCCTGGAACTCGACACCTCGCTCCAGCTGCTGGGCGGCCGGATCAGGATCGGGGCGCTCCGTTCGCCGCTGCGCTCCCCCGCCCAACTGGCCGAGCTGGCCCGCTCGGTGAACCGTAGGCCGGGCTTCAAGCTGGTGGGGCTGATGGCGTACGAGGGCCATGTCGCCGGGGTCGGCGACTCGTTGGCCGGGCGGCCCTTCCGGTCCCGGGCGATCCGGCTGATGCAGGCCACCGCCCGCAAGGAGCTGGCGGCCCGGCGCGCCGAGGTGGTGCGGGCGGTCCGCGCGGTCGCCCCGGACCTGGAGTTCGTCAACGGCGGCGGCACCGGCAGCGTGCAGCACACGGCGGCCGAGGCCGCGGTGACGGAGATCGCGGCGGGTTCGGGGCTGTACGTGCCGCGCCTCTTCGACAACTACACGTCGTTCACCGCGCGCCCGGCGGCCCTCTTCGCCCAGCCCGTGGTGCGGCGGCCCGGCGTGGGCGTGGTGACGGTCCTCGGCGGCGGCTACCCGGCCTCCGGCGCGGCAGGCGCGGACCGCTCCCCCGTTCCGTACCTCCCGGAAGGGCTGCGCTACGACCCGCAGGAGGGCGCGGGCGAGGTCCAGACCCCGCTGCTGGGCTCCCCCGCCGACGACCTGCTGATCGGCGACAAGGTCTGGTTCCGGCACGCCAAGGCCGGTGAGCTGTGCGAGCGGTTCGACGCGCTCCAGCTGATCGAGGGCGACCGGATCACGGCGACCGTTCCGACGTACCGGGGAGAGGGGAAGACCTTCCTCTGAGCGCAGCGGGAGAGTTCAGGGGCCGATCGACGCGCCCACGCCGCCGTTCGTCGCACTGCCCCCGATCGGACGGATCGACCGCGTGATCGTGTCCATCAGCGAGAGCGGCAGCTCCGGCCGGTCCGCGTCGAAGGCGAGCCGGACGATCACCGGGGTCCCGCTGCCCAGCGTCGAGGGGAAGGCCACGGACTGCACCACCCCGCCGGGCCCCTTCGCGGTGACGACCCGCCAGCGCACCAGGTACCCGGCACGCCCGGCGACCGCCACCGGCTCCGCCTTGAGCACCTGGTGGGACGTGATGCCGCCGTGGGGGCGCCGGCCGAGGCCGTCCTCCTCGTAGGCCTTGTCGGCGGCGGTCGTGATGTCGGCCTCCGCGATGGCCTTGGGATCGGTCTGGCCGGCCCGGGCGCTGCGGGTGGAGGCGGTGCCCCGGTAGCAGAAGGACGTCGAGGTGCCGGGGCAGTCGTAGGAGACGGCGGTACGGATGGTGGGGGCGTCGTCCGGGGTGTTCTTCGGCTTCTCCCAGCCGTCGGGCACCGCCAGCGTGATCCCGTTGAGCTGGTCGACGAGCAGAGCGGGGTCGTTGTCCGGGCTGTCCGGAGTGGGCGTCGCGGAGTTCGCGGACGCGGTGGGGGCCGGGTCGGAGGCGGTCGGCCCCGGAGCCGCCCGCGTACCGCTGTCGTCGGGGCCCAGCAGGATGGCGGCGGTGACGGCCGCGCCCAGGACCAGCACGCTGGAGAGCGCGATCGCCAGGGCTCGCGTACGGCTGCCGCCCCGGGGTGGCGGCGGGGGCGTGACCGGGGCCCCGAACGCCTGGGGAGCGTACGGCTGGTGCGCCGGCTCGTACGGGACGGAGGGCGCGGCGCCGGGCGCGCGGGTGTGCGCGGTCCAGGCCGTGCCGTCCCACCAGCGCTCGGTGCCGGGTGTCCCCGCGTCCGGGTACCAGCCGGGCGGCGTCGTGAAGCTCATGGCCCCACTCTAGGTTCCGTGCACGACGTGTTCGACGCGGTTGCGAGCCTCTTACGGGGCGGAGGTCACCGCGTCCCGCCCGGTGCGGGAGAGCAGGTCGCGGGCCGGTCCGGTGGGGCGGTGGCCCGCAGGCCAGACGGCCCGGAGCTGGCGGCGCAGCCGTACGTTCGCGACCGGGATCTTGACCAGGCGGCGGGACGACAGCTCCTCGCCGAGGGCCAGTTCGCTCAGGACGCACGGTCCGGCGCCGCTCTCCGCCGCGCCCTTCACGGCGGTCGTGGACGAGAGTTCCAGCAGCGGCTGGGCGAGGCCGCCGTGCACGGCGAGGGCGGCGTCCAGGACCTGCCGGGTGCCGGAGCCGCGCTCGCGCAGGATCAGCGGGGTGGCGGCCAGTTCGTCGGGGAGCAGCGGGGTGCGGCGGCGGGCCCACGGGTGGCCGGGGGCGACCACGACGACGAGGCGGTCGTGGGCGATGACCGTGCCGTCCAGGCCCTCCGGTATCGACAGGCCCTCCACGAACCCCAGATCGGCCTCGCCGGTGACCAGGCGGCGGGCGACGTCCGCCGAGTTGCCGACGAGGAGCGAGACGGCCGTGTCCGGGCGCTCGGCGCGCAGGGCGATCAGCCAGCCGGGCAGCAGGTACTCGGCGATCGTCATGCTGGCCGCGACCCGAAGCCGGGAGTCCCGCCGGTCGCGCAGCGCCTGCGCCCCCGCGTCGAACGCCTCGGCCGCCTCGACCACCCGGCGCGCCCAGTCGGTGACGAGTGCGCCCGCGTCGGTGAGCCGGGAGCCGCGCGGGGAGCGGTCCAGCAGGGCGACGCCGAGCTGCCGTTCCATGGAGCGGATACGGCTGGAGGCGGCGGGCTGGGTGATGCCGACGTCCTTGGCGGCCCGGCCGAGGCTGCCGTGCCGGGCGACGGCGAGCAGCAGCTCCAGCGCTCCGAGGTCGGGGACCCGGTGGGTGAGGGGGGCGCGGGGGGCTCGGTCGTCGCTGGGCATAAAGCCAGCTTATGACCTCATAGGAACGAGGTCCCTGGTGGGCGGGGACGGGCGCCCGAAGAATCGTGGCATGGCCATCTTTCCGCAGACCCGCACCGCCGAACCGCTCCCTGTGATCGCCCGCGTCCCCCACCGGACGGACCGTGCGCGGCGGCTGCCGTCCCTGCGGCACATCGGCCCGAACTGGTACGCGAGCGTCATGGGCACCGCGATCGTCGCGAGCGCCGGGGCGGCCCTCCCGGTGGACGTCCCCGGTCTGCGCGGAGCGTGCACGGTGGTGTGGGCGCTGTCCGCCGTCCTGCTCGCCACCGTCCTCGCCGCCCGGGCCGGCCACTGGCTCCACCACCGCGACCAGGCACGCGCCCACCTCCTGGACCCGGCCGTCGCCCCGTTCTACGGGTGCCTGGCCATGGCGCTGCTCGCGGTCGGCGGGGCCACGCTGACCGTGGGCGTGGACGTCGTCGGCGTACGGGCCGCTCTCGCCGTGGACGTGGTGCTGTTCGTCGCGGGGACGGCGATCGGTCTGGTGGCCGCCGTCGTGGTCCCGTACCTGATGGTCGTACGTCACCGTCCCGCGCCCGGGACCGCGTCGCCGGTCTGGCTGCTGCCGCTGGTCGCCCCGATGGTCTCGGCCTCGCAGGGGGCGCTGCTGGTGCCCCACCTGGCGGCCGGGCAGGCGCGGGCGGCGCTGCTGCTGGCCTGTTACGCGATGTTCGGGCTCTCCCTGCTGGCCACCCTGGTGGTGCTGCCGCTGGTCTTCGCCCGGCTCGTCCACCACGGGCCGCTGCCGCTCGCGCTGACCCCGACGCTCTTCCTGGTGCTGGGGCCGCTGGGCCAGTCGACGACCGCCGTCAACCAGCTGGCCGACGCGGCTCCTGGGGCGGTCGCAGCGCCCTATGCCTCGGCGTTCGGGGCGTTCGCGGTGCTCTACGGGGTGCCGGTGATGGGCTTCGCGCTCCTGTGGCTGGCGCTGGCCTCGGCGATGGTCATAAGGGCGACGCGTGACGGTATGGGTTTCGCTATGACGTGGTGGGCGTTCACGTTCCCTGTGGGGACGTGTGTGACGGGGGCGGCCGGACTGGCCCGGCATACCGGTCTGGATGCGCTGACCTGGCTGGCCGTGGCGCTCTATGTGTTCCTGGTGGCGGCGTGGGCGGTGGCAGGGTCTCGGACCGTGCGCGGGGTGGTCAGCGGAGCGCTGACGGCAGCTCCTGTGCCGCCCGCAGCAGCGACGGCCCGTACCAGGTGAGCAGGCGGCCGTCGACGAGGGCGGCGGGCAGGCCGGGGAAGGCCTCGGGCCCGTCGTCGGCGGTGAAGCGGTAGGGCTCGTCGGGCAGCACGACCAGCTCGGCGCCGGACGCGTTCAGCTCGGCGAGCGGGATGCGCGGGTAGCGCTCGGCGTGGTCCGCGTACACGTTGCGCACCCCGAGGCGGGCCAGCAGGTCACCGGCGAAGTTGTCGCGGCCGAGCACCATCCAGGGGCGGCGCCAGATGGGTACGACGGCGGGGCGCGGGCTCGCGGAGGGGGCGGGGAGCCCTGCCCAGGCGGCCTCTGCCTCGTCCAGCCAGCGGGGGCGGGTCAGGCCGCAGGCGGTGGTGAGGACCCGGTCCAGCTCGGTGAAGGCCTGGTCCAGGGTGCGGATCTCGGTGACCAGGACGTGCAGCCCGGCCTCCCGGAGTGCGGCGAGGTCGGGGGCGCGGTTCTCCTCCTCGTTGGCGATCACCAGATCCGGGGCGAGGGCGGTGATCGCGGCCACGTCCGGGTTCTTGGTGCCGCCGATCCGCGCGGCGGTGAGGCCGGCGGGGTGCGTGCACCAGTCGGTGACGCCGACGAGCAGCCCGGGGGCGGTGGTGGCGACGGCCTCGGTGAGGGAGGGCACCAGGGAGACGACGCGCATGGGTCCGGCCCTCAGCGGCGCGAGTCGAAGGTCGCGTCGATGTGCTCCGCCACCGCGACGAGCAGCAGCCGGGTGCCGGGCCGGGTGGCCCGCCAGCGGTGCCGTACGCCGCCGGAGAGGAACAGGGTGTCGCCGCGCTCCAGCCGGTAGGCCTGGCCCTCTGCCTCGACCTCGGCGGCGCCCTCGACGACGTACATCAGTTCGTCGTTGCGGTGCTGGAACTCGCGCCCGAGGTCCTGCTCGCCGGTGAACTCCAGGGCGCTGAGCTGGTGGCGTCCGCGCACCACCCGGCGTACGCCGTCGCCCTCCTCACCCCGTACGACATCGACCGCGCGCGCCGAGTCGGCGGCGGCCCGGAGCCGTGAGGTGGTGGTCTCCAGCGCCTCCGCGACCCGGTCGAGGGAGCGGGCGCTGGGGCGGGCGCGCTCGTTCTCGATCTGGCTGAGGAAGGGCACGGAGAGCCCGCTGCGCTCGGCGACCGCGGCCAGTGTGAGGCCCAGGGTGCGGCGCCGACGGCGGACCGCGGCACCCACGCGCGGTGTGTCCTTGTCGTCCATGAACGGCTCCCTCCCGCCTCAGCCATCCTCCCGGCTGCCAGCACCTTACGCACATGGTTGCGCGAGACGTCCGGTAATCGGCTCCCGGACAGCCGGAAGGGGTGGGCCCCGCCCGACGGCGGCACCCACCCCTCACCTGCGCTTTTCCTGCCCGGCAGCCCCTACTGGGGTGCCATGGTGTCCGCGATGCCCGGATTTTCGTCCATCCAGGCCTTCACGGCTTCCTCCTCGTGACCCGCGCCGCGCTTCTGGATCTCGTTCTCCAGACCGCCGAGCTGCTTCTCGTCCAGCTCGAAGTCCTTGAACCACTTCGTCAGCTGCGGGTACTGCTTCGGGAACTCCTTGGAGGCGATGGTGTGCAGCCGGTCGCCGTCACCGAACGCCTTCTTGGGGTCCTTCAGCTTGGTCATGCCGTACTCGTTGTACGCCCAGTGCGGGGTCCAGAGCAGGACGGCGATGGGCTCCTTCTTGGCGTACGCCCTCTTCAGCTCGGCGAGCATGCCGGGCGTGGAGGAGTCCAGGACCTTGTACTCCTTGTCCAGGCCGTACTGCGGCAGGACGTTCGTCTTGAGGTTCTCCATGGTGGCGGTGCCGGGCTCGATGCCGACGATCCGGCCCTTGAAGTCGGCGCCCTTGCCCTTGAGGTCCTCGATGCTCCTGACGTCCTTGACGTAGTCGGGGACCGCGACCTCGATGGAGGTCGGCCCGTACCAGGAGCCGAGGTTGGTCAGCTTGTCGCCGTACTTGTCCCAGTAATTCTTCTGGGTGTACGGCAGCCAGCCGTCGAACTGCACGTCGATCTGGCCGCGCGACATGGCGGCGTACATCGGGCCGACCTCGAACTGCTTGAGGTTGATCTTGTAGCCGCGCTCCTCCAGGACCGCCTTCCACAGGTACGTGGCGGCGATGTCCTCCTCCCAGGGGAACCAGGCGACCTCCAGGGCGCGGTCGCGCTCGTCCTTGCCCCCGGGGGCTGCCTTGGCGTCCTTCGGGGCGGGCGACCACTTGTCGGCGACGCCCGGGTTGTCCTTGAGCCAGGTGCGGACGGCCTCCTGCTCCTTGCCGGAGCCTGCCTTCTGGATCTCGGCCTCAAGGCTGGTGAGCTGCTTCTCGCTCATCTTGAAGTCCTTGAGCCACTTGGCGACCACGGGGTTCTCGGCGGAGAAGCCCTTGCGCGCCAGGGTGTGGACGCCGTCGCCCTCGCCCCAGAGGCCCTTGGGGTCCTTGAGCTTGGTGAGGTCGTACTCGTTGTACGCCCAGTGCGGCGACCAGAGCGGAACGACGATCGGTTCCTTCTTGGCGTACGCGCGCTTCAGCTCGGCGAGCATGGACGGCGTGGAGCCGTCGACGAGCTTGTACTCCTTGTCCAGGCCGTAGCCCGGCAGCAGCTTGTCCTTGAGCAGGCCCATCTCACCGGCGCTCGGCTCGATGCCGACGATCCGGCCCTTGAACTCCGAGGCCCGCCCCTTCAGGTCGTCCATCGACCGGACGTCCTTCATGTACGCGGGGACGGCGAGCTCCAGCGAGGTGGGGGCGTACCAGGCGCCCATGTCCTCCAGGCGGTCCTGGTACTTCTTCCAGTACGTGGCGTGGGTGGTCGGTAGCCAGGAGTCGGTCTGGAAGTCGATCTGCCCGTTGGCCATGCCGGTGTAGAGCGAGCCGGCCTCGTACTGCTTGACGTCGACCTCGTAGCCGCGCTGCTCCAGCATCTCCTTCCAGAGGAAGGTGGAGGCGATGCCCTCGTCCCACGGGATGTAGCCGATGGAGATCTTCTTGCCGTCGCCGACCTTCGCGTCGGCACCGGAGGCGGTGTTCTTGCCGGAGCCGCCGAAGATGCCCATGCCGCCCGCGACGAGCGCGAGGGCCACGATGCCGGCGACCGCGACGACGGGCTGCGGGCGGTAGGCCCAGATCTTCCAGCCCTCGACGGACGCCTGGGCCTTGGCGGCGGCGCGGCGGCCCAGCGGGGAGACCTCGCGGCCGAGCGCGCCGGTCATCCGGTCCAGGTACATGGCGAGGATGACGATGGAGATGCCCGCCTCGAAGCCGAGGCCGACGTCGATGTTGCCGATGGCGCGGTAGACGGAGCCACCGAGGCCGCCGCCGCCGACCATGCCCGCGATGACGACCATGGACAGGCCCAGCATGATGACCTGGTTGATGCCCGCCATGATCGTGGGCAGGGCGAGCGGCAGCTGGATGCGCAGCAGGGTGTTGCGCGAGGTGGTGCCGAAGGCCTCGGCCGCCTCGACGAGTTCGCCGTCGACCTGGCGGATGCCGAGTTCGGTCATCCGGACGCCCGGGGGCAGCGCGAAGATGATGGTGGCGATGATGCCGGGGACCACGCCGACGCCGAAGAAGATGACGCCGGGGATCAGGTAGACCATGGCGGGCATGGTCTGCATGAAGTCGAGGACCGGCCGGACCACGGCGCTGACGGTCCTGGACCGGGAGGCCCAGATGCCGAGCGGTACGGCGATGAGCAGCGTGACCAGGGTCGCGACGAGCACCAGGGTGAGGGTGTCCATCGCCTCGGCCCAGAGTTCGACGGAGTCGATGAGGGCGAAGCCGACGAAGGCCAGCAGCCCGGCGGGCAGCCCGCGCAGCCACCAGGCGATGATCGCGACGATGCCCGCGAAGAGGAGCGGGTGGGGGGCGGAGAGTACGGCGGCTATGCCGTCGAACATCCCGCCGACGATGGAGCTGATGGCGTCGAAGAGCCAGGCGAGGTGGGTCTGGAGCCAGTCGACGGCGGAGTCGACCCATTCGCCGAGAGGGAGCCTAAACACTGGCCACCTTCTTCGCGGCATCGTTGTCGGAGAGCGTCTTGTGCGGCGCCCCGGAGTCCTTGGGGGCCTCGGTGGGCGTCATCGGGTCGCCGAGCACGGCGAGCAGCCGGGAGCTGGGGACGACGCCGACGAGCTTGCCCTCGGCGTCGGTGACGGCCACCGGGTCCGCGCTCTGCGAGCAGGGGGTGAACAGCTCGATGATCGGCGTGGACTCCGCCACCGTGGCGGGGGCCGCCGCGAGGACGTCCTGCGGGGTGCGCAGCTCCTTGCCGTCGGTCGTGGTGGAGCCCATGACGGTGTGCGGTTCGGCCATGATCGCGCCCGCGGTGAGGACCCGGGAGCGGTCGACGTCCTGGGTGAAGGAGGCGACGTAGTCGTTGGCCGGGGTGACGAGGATGTCCTCGGCGGTGCCGAGCTGGACGATCCTGCCGTCGCGCATCACGGCGATCCGGTCGCCCAGGCGCATGGCCTCGTTGAGGTCGTGGGTGATGAAGACGATGGTCTTCTTCAGCCGCTTCTGGAGCTCCAGGAGCTGGTCCTGCATGTCACGGCGGATCAGCGGGTCGAGTGCGCTGAAGGACTCGTCCATGAGGAGCAGGTCGGCGTCGGTGGCCAGGGCGCGGGCGAGGCCGACGCGCTGCTGCATACCGCCGGAGAGCTCGTCGGGCCAGGAGTTCTCCCAGCCGGCGAGGCCGGTCAGCTCCAGCGCCTCGGTGGCACGCCTGATCCGCTCGGAACGGGGTACACCCTGGACCTCAAGGCCGTAGGCCGCGTTGTCCAGGACGCTCCGGTGAGGGAAGAGCGCGAAATGCTGGAAGACCATGCTGATCTTGGAGGAACGCACATGGCGCAGCTCGCGGGGGCTCAGGGCGGTGAGGTCCTGGTCGTCGAAGAGCACGCGCCCGGCGGTCGGTTCGAGCAGCCCGTTGAGCATTCGCAGCAGCGTGGACTTGCCCGAGCCGGACAGGCCCATCACGACGAAGATCTGGCCCGGCTCCACCGTGAAGGAGGCGTCGATCACCGCTGCGGTCGTTCCGTCGGCGCGGAGCTCGTCGCGGTCGGTGCCGCTCTCCAGCTTCCGTACGGCTTCATCGGGTCGTCGGCCGAACACTTTGTACAAGTTCTCGGCTTGCAGCCTGGACACATACACCTCACGGGTTGAACTGAAAAACGGTCTGCCACCCCCGCCGGCAGACCGTGGAGCGGTGCGGGTTCGGTCCGCAGGGCCCGTACACCAGGTGAAATGGCGACGTGGTCCGCTCCGGTGCCGCGCCTGCCCGTCCTTACACAGGCCAAACACAAGAGTGATCCAGGTCACTGACGTGGGCGTTTTCCGGTCACCGGCAGCCATCGACGGCGACTGTCAGTGGTGTGGGGCATCATCGGTTCCGTGACGCGACGCCTGATGCTCCTCGACACCGCCTCCCTCTACTTCCGCGCCTATTTCGGCGTCCCCGACTCGGTGCGCGCACCCGACGGGACCCCGGTCAACGCCGCGCGCGGACTCCTCGACTTCATCGCCCGCCTGGTCCAGGACCACCGGCCGGACGAGCTGGTCGCCTGCTGGGACAACGACTGGCGCCCGCAGTGGCGGGTGGACCTGATCCCGACGTACAAGGCGCACCGGGTGGCCGTCGAGACGCCCGCGGGGCAGAGCGACGAGGAGGAGATCCCCGACACGCTCTCCCCGCAGGTCCCGATCATCGAGGACGTGCTGGCCGCGCTCGGCATCGCCCGGGTCGGTGTCACGCCGTACGAGGCGGACGACGTGATCGGCACGCTCACCGCCCGGGCGGCCGGGCCCGTGGACATCGTGACCGGCGACCGCGACCTCTATCAGCTGGTCGACGACGCCCGGCAGGTGCGGGTGCTCTATCCCCTCAAGGGGGTCGGCACGCTCCAGATGACGGACGAGGCGTGGCTGCGCGAGAAGTACGGGGTGGACGGCGCGGGCTATGTGGACCTGGCCCTGCTCCGCGGCGACCCGAGCGACGGGCTGCCGGGCGTGCCGGGCATCGGTGAGAAGACGGCGGCGAAGCTGCTGGACGCGTACGGGGACCTGGCCGGGATCATGGCGGCGGTGGACGACCCGAAAGCCAAGCTCACCCCCTCGCAGCGCAAGCGGCTGGACGAGGCGCGGGACTATGTGGCGGTCGCGCCCAAGGTCGTGCGGGTGGCCCAGGACGTGCCGCTGCCCGATTTCGACCCGGCGCTGCCGCGCGAGCCGCGCGACCCGGCCGCCCTGGAAGCGCTTGCCGACCAGTGGGGGCTGGGCGGAGCGCTTCAGCGACTCCTCACCACACTCCAGGCCTGAGGTGTTAACTTAGGTATACCTAAGTCATCGGGGCCGGAGGTGTCCGGCCCCATGCGCCGATACGTACGCCGCACGCACCCGTCCACCGACGAGCGCGCCCGTACGTCGAAACCCAGGGAGTACCTCGTGGCAGAGCGGCCGGCCCGGCAAGGACCCAAGGCCCAGGGGGCGCAGGTCGTGCGCACCGAGCAGATCACCCCGCACATGGTGCGTGTGGTCCTCGGCGGCGAGGGGCTCGCCGACTTCTCCCTGGACGGCTTCACCGACCACTACATCAAGCTGTGCTTCGCGCCCGAGGGCGCGGACTACGCGCACCCGTTCGACATCGCCGCCATCCGCGAGAGCCACCCGCGCGAGCTGTGGCCCACCACGCGGACGTACACGATCCGCTCGTGGGACCCGGTGGCCCGGGAGATGGCCGTCGACTTCGTCGTCCACGGCGACGAGGGCCTCGCGGGCCCCTGGGCGCAGCGCGCCCAGGCCGGCGAGCAGGTCACTTTCCTCGGCCCCGGCGGCGGTTACGCCCCGCAGGCCTCGGCCGGCTGGCACCTCCTGGCCGGCGACGAGAGCGCCCTTCCGGCGATCGCCGCGTCGCTGGAGCAGATGCCGGCGGGCGCCCTGGTGCACGCCTTCGTCGAGGTGCCGGACGCCTCCGAGGAGCAGAAGATCGTGACGCCCGACGGGGTGGCCGTGACCTGGCTGCACCGCGGCGACCGCCCGGTCGGCGAGCTGCTGACCGCAGCGGTGAAGGGGCTGGACTTCCCCGAGGGCGAGGTCCAGGCGTTCGTGCACGGGGAGGCGGGCTTCGTGAAGGAGATCCGCCGCTATCTGCGGGTGGAGCGGCAGATCCCGCTCGCCCAGCTGTCGATCTCCGGCTACTGGCGCCTCGGCCAGAACGACGACGCCTGGCGCGCGGTCAAGCGCGAGTGGAACGAGCAGGTGGAGCGCGAGCAGGAGGGGCCGGGCGCGGCCGCGTAGGACCGCCCCAGCACCCGGAAGCACCCGGGCCCCGTCCGCCGTCCTCGGCGGACGGGGTCCGTGCATGTCCCACCGGTCGCGGCCGGGCGTCAAGCGTCCGAAGCGCCCCCGCCCGCCGCCCGCGACTCGTAGCGCTGGACCGAGACGTCCTCGTGGGCCAGCCTGCGCAGCGCCCCGAACATCGCCTCCCCCAGGACCGTCCCGACGACCACGCTCTCCACCAGCTCCTCGCGGGCCACCCGGCGCTGTACGTAGTCGAGGTCGACGCGGGCGACCGACTCGGCCGCGTCCGCGTAGACGTCCATCAGCTCGGCGAACCCGCCGTGCCCGACCCGGCGCAGCGCGGCGATCACCCCGGCCAGCGACTCGGCGGCCGCCGCCCCCTCATCGACCTGCCAGCCGCGCCGCCGCAGCAGCTCGGCCACCTCCTCCCGGGCCTGTTCCAGCTCCGGCCCGGCCTCGCCCTCGCCGAGCGGGGGAACGCCTTCCGAGGCCCGGCCCAGCACCTTTATCACCGGCTGCGCGGGGTCGTCCGCGGCCTCCAGGACCTCGCCGATGGCCGCGAGCGAGAGGCCGCCGACCTCCAGCAGGACCCGGATCAGACGCAGCCTCCGTTCGTGCCCGGGGCCGTAGTCCGCCTGGTTGGGGCTCGTCAGCTCCCCTGCGGGCAGAAGCCGTTCCCGTACATAGAACTTGATCGTCGGTACCGGAACCCCGGACCTGCGACTCAACTCGCCGATGCGCACCGCGTGTTCGCCTTTCCGCCCTTGCCAGATCAGACCGCCATCATAGATAGTGCCACTACCGGATAGCGGCAAGCACCACTATCCATATGTCCGTGCAGAGCAAGCACACAGCACCCAGGGGGTCCCTCATGTCGTCATGGCGTTCCTGGCATCGTCCGTTAGTCGTCTTCTCCGCCGCGATGGCCCTCTGGGCACTCGTCTCCGCCGTGGGCCTCGCGGTCGACGACCGGGTCCTGGTGGGCGCCCCGATCTGGGCGAAGCCGTTCAAGTTCTACGTCTCCTTCGCCGCCTACGGCCTGACGCTGGCCTGGATGCTGGCGCAGACGACCTGGGGGCGCCGCACCGGCTGGTGGGCGGGGAACGTCGTCGTCCTCACGAGCCTCGTCGAGATGGTGATCATCACCGGGCAGGTCATCCGGGGGAAGCGCAGCCACTTCAACGCCGAGACCCCCTTCGACGAGACCCTGTACACGGTGATGGGGCTCACCGTCGTCGTCCTGTGGGCGGCCACCCTGGTCATCGCCGTCCTGCTGCTGCGCACCCGGCTCGCCGACCGGGCGACGGCCTGGGCGATCCGGGGCGGTGTGCTGATCGCCCTGGTGGGCGCGGCTGTCGGCTTCCTGATGGCGCAGCCGACCGCCGAGCAGCGGGCCGCCGGGAACCTGGACACCACCGACGTGATCGGCGCCCACTCCGTCGGTGTGCCGGACGGCGGACCCGCGATGCCGCTGACCGGCTGGTCCACCACCGGCGGCGACCTGCGGATCCCGCACTTCGTGGGGATGCACGCGCTCCAGCTGATCCCGCTGTTCCTGATCGCCCTGGTGGTGCTCGCGCCCCGGTTCGCCCGGCTGCGCGACGCCGGGGTGCGGCTGCGTCTCGTACGGGTGGTGACCGTCGGGTACGCGGGGCTCGTCGCGCTGACCATCTGGCAGGCGCTGCGGGGGCAGCCCCTCATCCACCCGGACGCGGCGACCCTCATAGCCGCCGGGGTGCTCCTGGCGGCGGTGGCGGCCGGGGTGTGGGCGGCGCTGCGCCCCGCACCCGAACCCGTATCCGTACGCGCAGAGACCGAACCCGCTTCCGACAGCAAGGAGTTCACGGCATGACCGGCACCCTCTTCGACATCACGTTCTATCTGGCCGCACCCTTCTGGCTGCTGATGATCTTCGCCCCGGCCTGGTCGGTCACCACCCGGATCGTCTCCTCACCGCTGACGGTCCTGCCGCTCCTCGCCCTCTACACCGTCCTGGCCGTCCAGGTCTTCCCGGAGCTCTGGACGGCGGTGAGCGCCCCGGACCTCGGCACCTTCCAGGAGCTGACGGCGCTGGCCGAAGGTGCCGGAGCCCTGTGGGCGCAGGTGATCGCCTGGGATCTGCTGGTCGGCCAGTGGATGTTCCTCCAGAGCCGGAAGCTGGGGTTCTCGCCGTGGCTGATGGGCCCGCTGCTCGTGCTGACGATCCTGCTCTCGCCGTTCGGGGTGCTGCTCTTCCTCGGCCTGCGCGCCCTCCGCCGGGGCGCGGACCGGCCGCAGGGGCAGCACGGCTGAAACGCGCCGCTGCGTCGCAGCGCCGGGCGGGACCGGTTCTGGAAAGATCGCGGGCATCGGACCAATCCGGACGGCCATCGGCTCCGAATCAATTTCCGGAACCGATGACGTCCCGGGAGGAAACCCGCGTGAACCAAGCCGTACAGATCAGCGGGGTGCCCTCGCCAGAGCCTGACCTGCAAGAACTGATGGTGCTGGTCGCGCGGGGGGACCAGGACGCGTTCGCCAGGGTGTACGACGCGGTCTCCGGGCCCGTGCTCGGCCTCGTACGCAGCGTCCTGCGCGACCCGGCCCAGTCGGAGGAGGTCGCCCAGGAGGTCCTGGTCGAGGTGTGGCGTACCGCCCCCCGCTTCCAGGCCGCCCGGGGCAGCGCCATGAACTGGGTGCTGACCCTCGCCCACCACCGGGCCGTCGACCGGGTCCGCTCGGCGGAGGCGTCGGCGGCGCGGGAGCACAAGGCGGCGCTGCTGGACCGGACGCCCGCCTTCGACGAGGTCTCCGAACAGGTGGAGACACGGTTGGAGAGAGAGCAGGTACGCCGCTGTCTGCGGACCCTGTCCGAACTCCAGCGGCAGTCCGTGACCCTGGCCTACTACCGGGGGCTGACCTACCGTGAGGTGGCGGAACTCCTCACCGTGCCGCTGGGCACCATCAAGACACGACTCCGCGACGGCCTGATCCGGCTGCGCGACTGCCTGGGGGTGAGCGCATGAGCACGGCCGAACTGCACACGCTGACCGGGGCCTATGCCCTGCATGCGCTGCCGGAGGACGAGCGCCGCGAGTTCGAGCGGCATCTGGGCGACTGCGAGGCCTGCACCCAGGAGGTGCGGGAGCTGTCGGCCACGGCCGCCCGGCTCGGCCTCGCCGTCGCCGAGAGCCCGCCGCGCGAGCTGCGCGAGAGGGTCCTGCGGGAGATCACGACCGTACGGCAGGAGGTCCCGTCGCACGGCAGACCAGGGCGTACGGGAGGCGGTGGCCGCACCGGCCGCTGGACCACCTACGCGCTGGCCGCCTGCATCGCGGCGGCGGCCGCCTTCGGCGGGGTGGCGGTGTGGCAGAACCAGGTGGCGCAGGACGCCCGCCAGGAGGCCAACCAGGCCCAGCGGCAGAACCAGCAGCTGGCCCAGGTGCTCTCCGCCCCGGACGCGAAGACCAGCTCGGGCGAGCTGACCGGCGGCGCACGCGGCACCGTCGTCGTCTCGCAGCAGGAGAACCGGGCGGTGTTCCTGGCCTCGGGGATGGAGCGGCCGCCGAGCGGCAAGGTGTACCAGCTCTGGTTCAACGACGACGGCACCATGCGTTCGGCCGGTCTGATGAACCCGTCGGCGAGCGATGACGCGGTGCTGCTGGACGGCCCCGTGGACCGGGCGACGGGCATGGGCATCACGGTCGAACCGGCGGGCGGATCGGCCGAACCGACCTCCGACCCGGTGGCCCTGATGGACTTCCCGACGGCCTGATCCACCCTCTCTGCAAGGAGCACCCGTTCCATGAACGTCGCGGTGGTGCTGTTCACCTCCGATCTGCGTCTGCACGACAACCCGGTACTGCGTTCCGCCCTGCGGGACGCGGGCCGGGTCGTCCCGCTCTTCGTCCGGGACGACGCGGTCCACCGGGCCGGGTTCGACGCCCCCAACCGGCTCGCCTTCCTAGCCGACTGCCTGGCGGACCTGGACGCCGGGCTGCGGAAGCGGGGCGGCCGGCTCATCGTCCGTACGGGCGCGGTGGCGGAGGAGGTGCGCCGGCTGGTCGAGGAGACCGGGGCGGGGGCGGTGCACATGGCCGCCGGAGTGAGCGGGTACGCGGCACGGCGTGAGGAACAGCTGCGTACCGCCCTGGCGGACACCGGCTGCGACCTGCGCATCCATGACGCGGTGGTCACCGCGCTCGCTCCGGGCCGGGTGGTCCCGACGGGCAAGGACCACTTCGCGGTGTTCACCCCGTACTTCCGCCGTTGGGAGGCGGCGGGGGTACGGGGCACACTGACCGCACCCCGCACGGTCCGGCTCCCGGACGGCGAGCTCCCCTCCGACCCCCTCCTCACCCGGGCCGACATCAAGAACACCTCGCCCGGCCTCGCCGAGGGCGGCGAGCAGATGGCCCGCAAGCTGGTGACGTCCTGGCTCAACGGCGACATGGACGACTACGCGGACGGCCACGACGACCTCGCCGGGGACGCCACCTCCCGGCTCTCCCCGCACCTCCACTTCGGTACGGTCTCCGCCGCCGAACTGGCCACCCGCGCCCAGGAGAAGGGCGGACCCGGCGGCGAGGCGTTCGTCAGGCAGCTGGCCTGGCGCGACTTCCACCACCAGGTCCTCGCCGCCCGCCACGACGCCTCCTGGTCCGACTACCGGCCGCGCCACGACAACTGGCGCTCGGACGAGGACGAGATCACCGCCTGGAAGACCGGCCGGACCGGGTATCCCGTGGTGGACGCGGCGATGCGGCAGCTGGCGCACGAGGGGTGGATGCACAACCGGGGCCGGCTGCTCGCCGCGAGCTTCCTCACCAAGACGCTGTACGTGGACTGGCGCGTGGGCGCCCGCCACTTCCTGGAGCTGCTGGTCGACGGCGACATCGCCAACAACCAGCTCAACTGGCAGTGGGTCGCGGGCACCGGCACGGACACCCGCCCCAACCGGGTCCTCAACCCGGTGACCCAGGCGAAGCGCTACGACCCGCACGGCGACTACGTACGGCGGTGGGTGCCGGAGCTGGCGGAGGTGAAGGGGTCTGCCGTCCATGAGCCATGGAAGGTGGAGGGGCTGGACTATCCGGCGCCGGTGGTGGACCTGGGCGAGGCGCGGGCACGGTTCGAGAGGGCGCGCGGGCTGGAGTGAGGGCCTGTACGCGTGATCGCCTACAGGCCCTCCACGGATGTCAGCCGCGCCGCGGCGGCCGGGGGAAGAACCCGCTGGTCCGGGCCTGGTACTCGGTGAAGCCCGGACGGTCGGCCATGTGACGCTCCAGCAGGGCCGCCCCGCTCCCCTTCGTCAGCAGGAAGGTCATCACCAGCGGGGCCACGACCGTCGCGGCGGCGGCAGTGGGCGCCTGGCAGACGAAGAGGAACAGGCCCCACCAGACAAGGAAGTCGCCGAAGTAGTTCGGGTGCCGGGTCCACGACCACAGGCCCCGGTCCATGATCTTCCCCTTGTTGGCGGGGTCGGCCTTGAAGCGGGCGAGCTGGTGGTCACCGATCCCCTCGAAGGCGAGCCCGACCGCCCACAGGACCGCACCCGCCCAGGCCCACCGCTCCAGGGGCCCGGTCAGATACTGCGCGGCCTGGACGGGCAGCGAGACCAGCCAGACCAGCGCGCCCTGGAGCAGGTAGACCTTGCGCAGGGCGTAGAGCTGGGGGTTGCCGGGGGCCTTGGCGAGCATCTTCTCGTAGCGCGGGTCCTCCCCGTGGCCGCGCCCGCGCCGGCCGATGTGGACGGCGAGCCGCAGGCCCCAGACCACGGTCAGGACCGTCACCACCAGGCGCCGTACGTCGTCGCCCTCACCGGCCGAGAGGCCGTACGAGACGAGGGCGACGGCGGCGAAGCCGATGCCCCACGCCACGTCGACGATGCGGTGGACACCCTTCTTCAGGGCGATGGCGAAGGTGACCAGCATGACGGCGAGGGCGGCACCGGCCGCGCCCGCGAGCCCGCTCGCGAACGCGGCCCAGGCGAAGCCGCTCACCGGTGTGCCCCGTACCAGTCCCGACGGGTCGGCTCCATCCCGGCGTCACCGGCCCGGCCGGGACGTACGCACAGGATCTGGTCGACGCCCATGCGCCGCTCCTCGAACGCGAGGGCGCCGCCGACGAGATAGAGCCGCCAGACGCGCGCGGTCTCCTCCCCCACCAGGTCGGTGAACTCCGCCCAGCGCTCCTCCAGCGTCCGCCGCCAGGCGTCCACGGTCAGGACGTAGTGCTCACGCAGGGCCTCGACGTCCCGCACTTCGAGACCCGCTCCCTCCAGCAGTCCGACGGTCTCCCCGACCGGCCGCATGTGCATGTCCGGGGCGATGTACGACTCGATGAACGCACCGCCGCCCGGGGCGTTGGCCCCGCGCGACATCTGCTGGACCAGCACCCGGCCCTGCGGGCGCAGGGAGTCGTGCAGGATACGGGTGAAGGCCGGGTACTCGGCGTCGCCGACGTGCTCGCCCATCTCGATGGTGGAGACGGCGTCGTACGTGCCCCGGGTCTCCGGCCGCTCCGCGATGTCGCGGTAGTCGATGTTGAGGACCTCGACCAGCTCCTCCAGACCGCGTGCCGTCACCTGCTCCCGTACGTACGCGGCCTGTTCGGCGGCGAGCGTGACGGCGGTGACCCGGACACCGTGGTGCCGGGCCGCGTGCAGGGTCAGCGAGCCCCAGCCGCAGCCGATGTCCAGCAGACGGGCGCCGGGCCGCAGTCCGAGCTTGCGGCAGATCAGCTCCAGCTTGTCGCGCTGCGCGTCGGCCGGGCCGTAACCGGGTGCGTCGCTGGTCCAGTAGCCGCAGGAGTACGCCATGGTCTCGTCGAGGAGCAGCGCGTAGAAGGCGTTGGACAGGTCGTAGTGGTGGCTGATCGCCGCCCGGTCCCGGGCCTTGCTGTGCAGCGCCCCGCGCAGCCCGGCCCGGGCCGCGGGCACCGGCGGGCGGGGCCCTACGGCACCGAGGCGCAGGGCGGTGCCCGCCGCTCTGAGACGGTCGGCGAGGCCGGGCGCGGGCGGGGTGAGGCCGCGTTCGTCGATCGCGCGGCGCATGGCGCGCAGCCCGTCGCCGAGGTCTTCGTCGAGGTCGATCTCGCCGGTGATGTACGCCTCCGCCAGGCCCAGTTCGCCCGGCTCCCAGAGCAGGCGGCGCAGCGCGCGCCGGGAGCGTACATGGACCGTGGGGGCGTCCTCGGGCCCGGCCTCGCTGCCGTCCCACATCCGTACCCGGACCGGCAGCCCGCCGCCGAGCAGCCGCTCGGCCAGGGGTTCGAGGCGCTGGGCGGCGCCGGTGGGGATGCGGCGGGCGGCGGGCACAGCGGGGGGCCTGGGGGCGGTGGTGGTCACAGGGTCTCCTGGTGGGTCGGGTCACCGGCCGGTGCGCCGCCGGTCCGGTCGGCGGGCTCGCGGGTCAGGAGCAGTTGCTGCACATCGAGGTAGCCGGAGCGGAAGCCCGCCTCGGAGTAGGCCAGGTAGAAGGTCCACATCCGGCGGAAGACGGCGTCGAAGCCGAGGGCGTCGACCTCGGCGGACCGCTCGGTGAACCGTTCGCGCCACAGGCGCAGCGTCTCGGCGTAGTGCGCGCCGTAGCCGATGCGCTGGGCGGTCCGCAGCCGGGTGTGCTCGGTGGTGACCCGTTCGATCGCTTCGGTGGAGGGCAGCAGTCCGCCCGGGAAGATGTACTTGTGGATCCAGGTGTACGTGGAGCGGCTGGCGCGCAGCCGGTCGTCCGGCATGGTGATGGCCTGGAGGGCGATCCGGCCGCCGGGGGCGAGCAGCCGGTCCAGGGTCTCGAAGTAGACGGGCCAGAACTCCTCGCCGACCGCCTCGATCATCTCGACGCTGACGATGGCGTCGTACGCGCCGGTGACCTGGCGGTAGTCGCTGAGCCGGACCTCGACCCGGTCCGCGAACCCGGCCTCGCTGATCCGGGTCCGGGCCAGTTCGCGCTGTTCGGCGGAGAGGGTGACGGTGGTGACGCGGGCGCCACGGGCGGCGGCCCGGATGGCGAGTTCGCCCCAGCCGGTGCCGATCTCCAGGAGCCGGGTTCCCTCGCCGACGCCGGCGGAGTCCAGCAGCCGGTCGATCTTGCGGTGCTGGGCGGCGGGCAGCAGGGCCTGCTCGGCGGGGAAGCCGCGGAAGACGGCGGAGGAGTAGGAGAGCGTCTCGTCCAGGAAGAGGGCGAAGAGGTCGTTGGAGAGGTCGTAGTGGTGGCTGATGTTGTCCCGCGAGCCTTCGGGGGTGTTGAGCTGCGCCTCGGGCTTGCGCAGCGCCCAGAGGGAGCGGAGCCGTTGGAGCGGGGCGGGGATCAGTTCGGCGGCGTTGTCGGCGAGGACGGTGAGGACGGCCACGAGGTCGGGGGCGTCCCACTCACCGGCCATGTAGGACTCGCCGAACCCGATGAGCCCGCTCGCGCCGATCCGCCCGAAGAAGGCGTCGGGATCGCGGATGTCCATGAGCGGCCCGCCGAGGCCGATGTCCTCCACACCGGCGAGCCGGGCGCGCAGGGGGAGCTTCGCGAGCGCGTGGCGGACGATGCGTCGGGCGACGGCGGTACGGGCGCGGGAGGCGCGGGGCCGGGTGACGATGTCGGGCCAGCGCTCGGGGTCGGGCGACTGCTGTCCGGCCGGTGCGGGGGCTTGGCCCCTCGGCGCGGGGACCTGCCCCGAGGGATGGGCGGTCTGTCCCGCAGGATCGGCGGTCCGGTCTGCCGGGTCGGGGGTCCGGTCTGCCGGCAGCTGGTGGGTGGGCGCGGTCACTGCATGCCTTCCTGTGGGCGGTGCTGGGGACGGGGCTGCACGGGGAGGCCGCGCAGGTAGAGCCGGATGCCGTGCAGCCGGATGGCGAGGGAGACGGCGAGGGTGGAGAAGGGGTGGCGCAGGGCGAGGCGGGCCAGTGCCCGGGGGGTGGCCCGGCGGCGGGTGCCCCGTACGGTCGCGGTGAACGGGCGGGCCCCGTCGCGCTCCAGATGGACGCTCAGGTCCAGCCGCTCGCCGGGTTCGGGCAGCCGCATCCGGTACCCGCCGTCCACGGGGAAGAACGGCGAGACGTAGAACTCCTTGCCGACCGTGGCCCGGTGCTCGCCGTCCGGGTGGAGCAGATAGCCGTGGCGTTCGCCGTACGTGTTGTGCACCTCGGCCACGACGCAGAGCGGGGAGCCGTCGGCGCGGCGGCACCAGTAGACGGTGAGCGGGTTGAAGACATGGCCGAGGACGCGGGCCTGGGTGAGCATGGTGACGGTGGAGTCGGCGAGGTCCACCCCACGGGCTTCCAGGAACCGGCTGAGCCCGGCCCGGATGGTGGGTGCGGTGCCGCCGAAATGGTCCCGCGCCTCGAACCGGGCCAGGGGCCGCAGGGCGCGCGGCAGCCGGGGCGGGGCGTCCGGGTCGATGAGCCACAGGTAGGTCCGGTGCCGTAGCGCGTACTTGCTCGGCCGCGTCCGTACGTGCGTGATGGTGCACGGGTACAGGGCACCCTCGGGGCCGATCACCACTCCACCCCCAGCGCCGCGGCGGCCTCGGCCCCCGAGCGGCAGCCGTCCTCGTGGAAACCCCAGCCGTGGTACGCCCCCGCGAAGGCGGTGACGGGCCCGGAGAGGGCGGGCAGCCGGGCCTGGGCGGACACCGACTCCGGGGTGTAGACGGGGTGTTCGTAGACCATGCGGGCCCGTACCGAATCGGGGTCGACCCGGTCGGAGCCGTTCAGCGTGACGACGAAGGTCTCGGGCGCGTCGAGTCGCTGGAGCCGGTTCATGTCGTAGCTGACGGTGACCCGGTCGGCGTCGGCGGCGCAGGAGGGCATCAGGTAGTTCCAGGAGGCCCGGGCGCCCCGGCTGCGGGGCAGCAGCGTGGTGTCGGTGTGCAGGAGTGTGGGGTTACGGGAGTACGTGAAGGCGCCGAGCGTCTCCCGTTCGGCGTCGGTCGGGTCGGCCAGCAGCCGGAGCGCCTGGTCGGGGTGGGTGGCGATGACGACGGCGTCGTACGGGGTGGTCGTGCCGTCCTCGGTGGTGAGGTCGACGCCGTCCGCGTGGCGGGTGACGGCGCGGACCGGGGTCGCGGTGTGGACGGCGGTGAGCTGCTTGGCGACGCGCTCCACGTACGCGCGCGAGCCGCCGGTGACGGTCCGCCAGACCGGGGAGCCGCCGATGGCGAGCATGCCGTGGTGGGACAGGAACGCGAAGAGGTAGCGGGCCGGGTAGCGCAGGGCGGTGACCGGGTCGCAGGACCAGACGGCGGAGACCATGGGGGTGAGGAAGTGGGCGCGGAAGTACCGGGAGAAGCGGCCGCGCCGGGCGAACTCGCCCAGCGTCATGTCGGTGGCCGGCCCCTCCGGAAGCTCCAGCAGCGCGCGGGCGGCACGGTGGAAGCGGGTCACCTCGGCGAGCATCCGGAGGTAGGGGCCGCGCAGGGCCGAGCGCGGCTGGGCGAAGAGCCCGGCGGGCCCGCGGGCGCCCGAGTACTCCAGGCCGCACCCTTCACACCGTACGGACATCGACATCTCGGACTCCTGGGTGGCGACGCCCAGTTCGTCGAAGAGCCGCAGCAGGTGGGGGTAGGTCCGCCGGTTGTGCACGATGAAGCCCGAGTCGACACGGTGCACCCGGCCGTCGGAGGCGTCCAGCTCATGCGTGTGGGCGTGGCCGCCGATACGGTCGTCCGCCTCGTACAGCGTGACGTCGTGGGCCCTCCGCAGAACGTGCGCTGCGGTCAGTCCCGCCACTCCGCTGCCCACCACGGCTGTCCGCCGCCGCTCCCGTGCCATCCCGGGCTCCCTCCGGTCCTTCTGCGCTGTTCGGAGCAGTACCGAGACGCTCCTCGCACTCCATTCGTCGCAGGTGGCCGAAAGGATTGGTCGATGATCGGAAGTACCTCGATCGAGTGAATGCACCCGCCGGACCAATCCGCGGGGAGCCCCGCGCCGAATCCCTTACGTGAGAGCAGATCGGAACACCTCGCGGACGGACGGGACCCTCGGGTCCCGGCGGTCCCGCCCGGCGCGCGCCTTGTTCGCCGCGCCCGGCGGCCCGGCCTCCGGGCCCGGTGCGCGGTGTGCCGCCCCCTCGCCCTCCGCGCCCCACGTGCACCGGCCGGCGCCGGTCACCGCGGTGGGCGGGGCGGGCCGGCGGTCCACCCCGTCGGGGGCTCCGGTCTGCGGCGCGGTCGGCGGCGGCAGCGCCGCACGGACGGCCGGGGAGCCGTTCGTGCGGTGCGCCGCCACCGGTCGGGGGCGCCGGGCCGGCCGCAGGAGCGAGGCGGCTCCTGGTCGGACGACCGGCTCCGGCACCGGGTCCGTCTCCTGCGGCTGGGAGACGGACCACGGAACGCCGGCGCCGGCGCCGCACCGCGCCCCTCCCCACCCACCTCTCCCCTGAGCACCTCCGTCTCCTCCCGTCCCCTCCCGCTCAAGACCATCGATCCAGGAGAAACACCATGAACACCCTCCACTTCCGCCGCACCGCCGTCGCCGTGGCCGCCGCAGCCGTGCTGCCGCTGGCCCTGACCGCCTGCTCCTCGGGGGACTCCTCCAAGGACTCGGCCGCGGGCTCCACCCCGAGCGCGGCCGCCTCGACGAGCGCCTCGGCCGACGACTCCATGACCACGGACAAGCCGTTCGGCCCGGGCTGTGCGTCCGTGCCGCAGGACGGCGCGGGCTCGTTCGACGGCATGGCGAAGGACCCGGTCGCGACGGCCGCCTCGAACAACCCGGAGCTGTCGACGCTGGTGACCGCGGTGAAGCAGGCCGGCCTGGTCGACACGCTCAACAACGCCGAGAACATCACGGTGTTCGCCCCGAGCAACGACGCCTTCGCCAAGATCCCGAAGGCCGACCTGGACGCCCTGCTGGCCGACAAGGCCGAGCTGACCAAGGTCCTCACATACCACGTGGTGGGCGAGAAGCTGACGCCGAAGCAGCTGGAGAAGGGCTCCTTCGACACGCTGGAGAAGAGCAAGCTGACGACGGCCGGTTCGGGCACGGAGTACACCGTGAACGACGCCTCGAAGGTCGTCTGCGGCAACGTCCCGACCGCCAACGCGACGGTGTACATCGTCGACTCGGTCCTGATGCCCCCGAAGTAACCCCAGGGGTGTGACGAAGGGCGGTGGGCCGCGATTCTCTGCGGCCCACCGCCCTTCGTCCTGTCCGGGGATACACACAGGGTGCACATAAGGGGCAGATAAGAGCAGAATGGATATATGGGTGCCTGGCGCGCACTCCGCGCGGCGTCGGGGCCCGCAGGACCGAAGGAGACGAAATCTCATGAGCAACGTCTCGGACGCCAGGAGTGACCTCAGGGGTGACATATCGGGCCACCCCGACGCCTCCGAAATGCGCGCACGGTACGACAAGATGATGGGCGGCCGCGATGTGGCCCTGGTGGACGCGCCGGTGTTCCTCGTCGGCCTCTACTGCGCCGTCTCCCCGTGGGTGCTCCACTTCACGGCCAGCCAGCCCGCCCTGGTGACGCACAACCTCGTGATGGGTATCGCGATCGCCGTCCTGGCCCTGGGCTTCACCGTGATGCCCGAGCGGATGTACGGCCTGAGCTGGGCGATGTGCGCGATCGGTGCGTGGGTCATCGTGTCGACCTGGGTGGTCGGAAGCAGCCCGGACACGGGAGTCGTGATCAACAACATCATCGTCGGCGGACTGACGGTGCTGCTGGGCCTGGTCTGCGCCGGAGCGGCGATGAGAAGCCGCAACACGTGACAAGCCCGGCCACTTTCAGCCCTTGCGGCGTCGGCGCTTCCCCCGCCCCTCAGGCATGACTTCCCCCCTCTGCGGCGCGGCTCCCCCAGCCCCTCCGGCGCCTGAGGAGCGGGGTCCGGGGCAGCGCCCCGCCTCACCCCCAGCCCCTCCGGCGCCTGAGGAGCAGGGCCCGGGACAGTGCCCCGCCTCACCCCCAGCCCCTCCGGCGCCTGAGGAGCAGGGCCCGGGGCGGGGCCCCGGTTTCGGGAAGGGGCGGGTAGGGGAACAGGCCCGCCGCGGGCGACCCACCACCCCCGCCCCGCACCCCACCGGCCCCGCCCCGCACCGGCATCAGCCCACAGAGCTGTAAGCCACAACCCCCCGCAACACCGAATCAACCGCCTTCCGCGCATTACGAGAAACAGAACTCGCCCCCGCACTCCCCTCCCGAGGAGCCGCCGCAGCCACCTGCCCCAGCACGTCGATCACCTGCTTGCACCACCGTACGAAGTCTCCCGCCGGCATCTCCGCCTCGCGCAGCACCTCGTCCAGCGTGCGCCCGGAGGCCCACATGTAGACCGCCCAGGCGAAGCCGAGATCGGGCTCGCGCTGTCCGACCCCCTCCGTCTGGTTGATCTTGAAGTCCTCCTCCAGCGCGTCCAGCCGCCCCCAGATCCGCACCATCTCGCCCATGGCGACCTTGGCGGGCCCGGACGGCAGCTTGGGCGCCACCGCGTCGTCCGCCTGGCGCGCCTCGTAGACCAACGCCGAGACGCAAGCCGCCAGTTCGGCGGGGTTGAGCCCTTCCCAGACCCCCTCCCGCAGACATTCACTGGCCAGCAGGTCCAGCTCCCCGTACAAGCGGGCCAGCCGCCGCCCGTTCTCCGTGACCTCATTGCCCCGGAGGTAGTCCAGCTCGGTCAGGAGCGCGACGATCCGGTCGAAGGTCCGGGCGATCGTGTTCGTCCGCCCCTCGATCCGCTGCTCCAGCTGCCGCGTGTCCCGCTGCAACCGGTGGTAGCGCTCAGCCCACCGCGCATGGTCCTCGCGCTCGTCGCACCCGTGGCACGGGTGCGCGCGAAGTTCCGTCCGCAGCCGGGCGATCTCGCGGTCGTCGGCGGCCGGCGCCCGGCCCTTGCGGTGCCGGTCGGGCACGATGTGCCCGGCCTTCGTCCGAAGCGCGGAGGCCAGATCCCGCCGGGACTGCGGTGAGCGCGGGTTGAACGACTTCGGGACCCGCATCCGGTCCAGCGCCTCCACCGGCACCGGGAAGTCCATCGAGGCCAGCCGCTTGACCTGCCGCTCGGCGGTCAGCACCAGCGGCCGCGGCCCGTCGTGGTGGTCGAACCCTCGGTGCCCGTTGGCCCGCCCGGCGGGCAGACCCGGATCCAGCACCAGCGCGAGACCCGCGAACTTCCCCGTCGGCACATGGATGACATCGCCCGGCTTCAGCTTCTCCAGCGAGGAGGCCGCCGCCGCCCGCCGCTGCGCCGCGCCCTGCTTGGCCAGCTCCGTCTCCCGGTCCTTGAGGTCGCGGCGCAGCCGCGCGTACTCCTCGAAGTCACCGAGGTGGCAGGTCATGCCCTCCTTGTAGCCCTCCAGCCCCTCCTCGTTGCGCTGCACCTGCCGCGAGATCCCGACCACGGACTTGTCCGCCTGGAACTGGGCGAACGAGGTCTCCAGCAGCTCCCGCGACCTGTGCCGCCCGAACTGCTGCACCAGGTTGACCGCCATGTTGTACGAGGGGCGGAAGCTGGAGCGCAGCGGATACGTACGTGTCCCCGCGAGCCCGGCCAGCGCCGTCGGGTCCATGCCGCGCTGCCACAGGACCACCGCGTGGCCCTCGACGTCGATGCCACGGCGTCCGGCCCGGCCGGTGAGCTGGGTGTACTCGCCGGGGGTGATGTCGGCGTGCTGCTCACCGTTCCACTTGACGAGCTTCTCCAGGACCACGGAGCGCGCGGGCATGTTGATGCCGAGCGCCAGGGTCTCGGTGGCGAAGACCGCCTTCACCAGACCCCGTACGAACAGCTCCTCCACGACCTCCTTGAAGGTCGGCAGCATGCCCGCGTGGTGCGCGGCGATGCCTCGCTCCAGCCCTTCGAGCCACTCGTAGTACCCCAGGACGTGCAGGTCCTCGCCGGGGATGGAGGCCGTCCGCTCCTCGACGATCTCGCGCACCAGCCGCCGCTTGTCCTCGTCGTTGAGCCGGAGCCCCGCGTACATGCACTGCTGGACGGCGGCCTCGCAGCCGGCCCGGCTGAAGATGAAGGTGATGGCCGGGAGCAGCCCCTCGTTGTCCAGCCTCTCGATGACCTCGGGCCGGCCGGGCGTCCAGATCCGGCTGCGCTGGCGCCGCTCGCGCTCGCGGTCGGCCTCGCGGACCATCTTGCCCCGGCGGCGGTCACGGGGGTTGTAGCCGTTCTGGTTCTCCATGCGAGCGAGCCGGACCAGGTCCGGGTTGACCTCGCGGCGTCCGGCGCCCCGGCCGCCGTGGTCGGTGGCCTCCTCGAAGAGGTCGTACATCTTGCGTCCGGCCATGACGTGCTGCCAGAGCGGCACGGGCCGGTGCTCGGAGACGATCACCTCGGTGGAGCCGCGCACAGTGTCCAGCCAGTCGCCGAACTCCTCGGCGTTGGACACGGTCGCCGACAGGGAGACCAGAGTCACCGACTCCGGCAGGTGGATGATCACTTCCTCCCACACCGCGCCCCGGAAGCGGTCGGAGAGGTAGTGCACCTCGTCCATGACCACATAGCCGAGGCCGGAGAGCGACTGCGAGCCCGCGTACAGCATGTTCCGCAGGACCTCGGTGGTCATCACGACCACCGGCGCCTCGGAGTTGACGCTGTTGTCGCCGGTCAGCAGGCCGACCTTGTCCGCGCCGTACCGCTTGACGAGATCGGCGTACTTCTGGTTGGAGAGCGCCTTGATCGGCGTGGTGTAGAAGCACTTGCGGCCCTGCTCCAGGGCCAGGTGCACGGCGAACTCGCCGACGATCGTCTTGCCCGACCCCGTCGGGGCGGCGACCAGCACCCCCTTGCCCGCCTCAAGGGCCTGGCAGGCCTCGATCTGGAACGGGTCCAGTCCGAACTCGTACATCTCCCGGAAGGGCCCGAGGGCCGTCGCCATCTCGGCCGCACGGGCGCGGGATGCCTGGTATCGCTCAGCTGGTGAGAGGTCCTCTGTCATCTTGCATACGAGCCTACCCGTCACCTCCGACAGTCAGCCCGATCTTTAAATCCCCCCGGCTCTTGGCCCTGTCAGCACCCGTACGGCGCCCGGCACGCAGGCCGCCGTGAGCGGCAGCGCGCCCAGCGGTTCACCGTCCGCGTACGCCGTGACACCGGCCGCGGCCAGCTCGATCGTGGAGACCCGGTGGACGGTGACGGCGGGGTGGCTCAGGTGCGTGCCCTTGTAGACCTTCGGGAACACCTTGAGGAGGGTGGCGCGGGAGCACTCCCCCACCACGGTCACGTCGAAGAGGCCGTCGTCCATCTCGGCACCGGCGCAGATCCGCATGCCCCCGCCGTACGTGGTGCCGTTGCCGACCGCGATGAGCGTGGCCTCGATCTCGCGGGCCGCTCCCCCGTCCAGCCGGATCCGGTACGGGATCGGGGCGAAGGCGGCCAGCTCCGCGAGGATGGCGAGGTCGTACTTGAACCGGCCGCCGGGGAAGCGCATCCGGTTGCCCCGGTCGTTGACCCGGGAGTCGAAGCCGGAGGCGAGGACGGAGCCGAACCAGCGCTCCCCGACCCGTCCGAGGTCGATGTCACGGTGGCCGCTCTCCTTGAGCGCCCGTGCGGCCCGCGCTCCGGCGGCGGCCGGGTCGCGGACCGGCAGGCCCAGCGCGCGGGCGAAGTCGTTGCCGGTGCCGACGGCGACGACGCCCAGCGGCGTGCTCGTCCCCGCGACGGCCTGGAGGGCGAGGGACATCAGCCCGTCCCCGCCCACGGCTATCAGCGCCCCGGTCCCCGCCGCCACGGCCTCGTGGGCCCGGCGCAGGGCGTCGTCGGCGTCCTCACCGAGGACCGTACGGACGGAGAATCCTGCGTCCCGCAACGCGGAAGCGGCCGGCTGCGCGGCGTGCGCGCCCCGGCCGCCTCCTGCGGTGGGATTGACGAAGAGGGTGATCTCGCTGGTCACCCTTCCGGACCCTACAAGGTCAGGTGATGTCGTCGTAACCGTTGAGCCGGTGCGAACGGGAGCCTTCCGACTCGCCCGACGCCTGCTCCGGCAGCGCCCTGCGCGGGGCCGCCACGGGTTCGATCCCGCCGACCGGCTCGGGGGTCAGGTCCAGCTCGGAGGCCTCGTCGTCGCCGAGCTCGGCGTCGGGGTTGTTGCGGTTGCGGCGCTTGTCGTTCAGCAGGGAGAAGCCGACGGCGATGAAGTAGAGGAGGGCGAGCGGACCGGCCAGCAGCAGCATCGAGATGGGCTCGCCACCGGGGGTGGCGAAAGCGGCGAAGACCGTCAGGCCGACGATCATGCCGCGCCACCAGCCGAGCATCCGCCTGCCGGAGATGACGCCCGTCATGTTCAGTGCGATGAGCAGCAGGGGCAGCTCGAAGGCGAGCCCGAAGACGATCACCATGCGGACGAGCAGATCCAGATAGCTGTCGAGTCCGATCTGGTTCTGCACGTCGTCGGGGCTGAACCCGAGCATGATCTCCGCGGTCTGCGGCAGGATCGCGTAGGCGAGGTAGCCGCCGGCCAGGAAGAGCGGTGCGCCGACGACGGCGAAGGCGTAGGCGTAACGCTTCTCGCCCTTGTGCAGCCCGGGGGCGACGAAGGCCCACAGCTGGTACAGCCAGATCGGGGTGGCCAGCAGCACACCGGACATCAGCGCGACCTTGAGCGCGTTGGTGAACGGCCCGATGAGGGTGTCGGTCTTCAGCAGCGCGCAGGACTTGCCGTCGACGGTGGTGACGACGCCATTCTTGCAGCCGACCGAGTCCTGGATGGGGGCCAGGAGGAACTCGTAGATCTCCTTCTGGTAGAACGCCGCCACGATCATCACGACGACGATCGCCAGCACGGCCTTCAGCAGCCGGTTACGCAGCTCACGCAGGTGATCGAGGAGAGGCATCCGCCCCTCGTCGTCCTTCTCCTGCTTGCGGGCAGACTTGAGCAACCCACTTCCCTCGTCTCGTGCGGCGGCTGTCGGCGGAGCGCGTCAGCGGTCAGCTCTGGGTGGTGGGGTTGGTCTCGTTGACCGGGCGGGAGCTGGTGACGTCCCCCGGAGCGGCCTGGATGGTGCGCGCGGTGGTGGACTGCGGGGGTGCCGGGTCCGCGACGGTCTCCGTCGTCGGCGTGGCGGTCGCCGCGTCGTCCTTCTTCATCGCCTTGGCCTCGCTCTTGAGGATGCGGGCCGACTTGCCGAGCGAACGCGCCATGTCGGGAAGCTTCTTGGCACCGAAGAGCAGCAGGATGACGGCGATGATCAGAACGATCTCGAGGGGCTTCAGATTGCCGATCATGTGCGACTTCCTTCTCACTGAGGCGGCTGGAGGGTGGGCTCGCTACCCGTTCGACCGGGCATACGTCCGATCGTTGCGCTTGGCAGCGATCGTAACCCGCAGGGGTAAACGCGAGGCAATGCCCGTGCGTCCTACGGCTTGCGGCCCGCACCTCCCTGCCTGGGCCGTCCCTTGCAGCGTACCCTTCGGGGCCGTCGAACATCAGGCCGCAGGCCTGTTATCGCAGGCTGTCGCCGGTGGCCGCGAGGCGCGTCGCCGCCCGTTCGAGGTCTTCCGACGCCCGGTTGATCCGCTCGGTGGTGGTGGTGACCTGACGTCCGAGGCGCTGCGCCTCGACGAAGACCTTGATGCCGAGGACGCCGAGGACGGCGACCCCCAGGAATCCCAGGGCGATGGCGAGCATGGGCCAGAACATGCGGCGGTGCCTCTTCCTACGGGGCGCTAGGGGGTACTACGGGGTGGCGTGCAGACGCAGGGTCCGTACGCCGCCGCCGGTGAGCAGTTCGATGATGCGCTCCCCGGCGGGCTTGCGGACCGGCGCGGCGCACTCCGGGCAGGTGAAGGTGTAGAAGGTGGTGCTGCGGCTGGCGCCGATCACCAGCCGCAGCGCGCCCGCCGCGAGCTCGAAGCGCCCGCGGCAGTCGGGGCAGGCGGCCCGGAACCGCACGGCAGCGGGCACGGGGACCGGAACCGGCCCGCTACGGGCGGGGGCGGCGCCGGTGGACTCGGCGGCCAACCGTCCACGTGTGATGGGCGCGGCGGCCGATCCGGTACGCGCGGTGGTCGTCGCGGCCGGTCCCGTGCGCCCGGTGGACGTAGCGACCGACCCCGTACGTGTGGTGGGCGTGGCGACCGACCCGTTACGGCCGTCGGCCGTCGCGGCCGATTCCGTACGCGCGGTGGGCGTGGCGGCCGATCCCGTACGGCCGCCGGTCATCGCGACCGAACCGCTACGGCCGTCCGTCATCGCGCCCCGCCCCGTGCGGACGGCGGTCCCGGTCGGGGCGACCGGCATGAGGTACGTCGGGTGCATCTCGTTCTCCGCTCCGGGCCCCGCTCAGACCGTGTCGTAGGCGGCGAGCGCCTCACGGGCCGCCGTCCGGGCGCTCTCGGCGAGCTCCGGCGGGGCGACGATGCGGCCCTCGCCGCCGAGGCGCAGGGCGAGGCGGCGCAGCGAGGCCGGGTCGGGGGTGCGCAGGGTGATCCGCAGCCCGCCGTCGGGGAGTTCCTCGGCGGAGTCGTGCGGATAATATTCGGCGACCCAGCGGCCGCCGGTGCCGACCTCGATGACGACCTCGGGGTCCTCGGCCGCGGGCTGGACCAGCCCTTCGGAGAGGTCCCGCAGCTCCAGCTCGGGCGGTGCGGCGGGGGCGTCGAGGAGGCGGATCTCGGCGACCCGGTCCAGCCGGAAGGTCCGGCGGGCCTCGGAGAGCCGGCACCAGCCCTCCATATAGGTGTGGCCGACGGCGAAGAGCCGGATCGGGTCGACCTCGCGCTCGGTGAGCTCGTCGCGCGCGGGCGAGTAGTAGCGCAGCCAGAGGCGGCGGCGCTCGGAGATGGCCCGGTCGACGTCGGCGAAGACGCCGCCCTCCGCCTCGAAGGTCACCGAGAGCCGGGAGCTGGCAGCCCCGGACTCCCCCGCCGCCGTCTCCAGCTTGGCGGTGGCCCGGACCAGCGCCTGCCGGTCGCTCTCACGCAGTCCGGGCAGGGTCGCGACGGCGCGCGCGGCGACCAGCAGGGCGGTGGCCTCGTCGGCGGCGAGGCGGAGCGGCTCGGCGACGTCGTCCGGGTTGTGCCACCAGATCCGGTCGCCGTCGGTGTCGATGTCGAGGAGGTCGCCGCCCCGGAAGCTGGTCCCGCACATGGGCAGCACGTCGAGGTCCGAGATCAGCTCGTCCTCGGTGATCCCGAAGGCCCGGGCCACGTCCTGGACGTGGGCGCCGGGGCGCTCGCGGAGGTACGTCACCAGGGAGAGCATCCGGCGGGTCTGGTCGATCGCGTTCGTGGCCATCGGTACGTTCCCCTAGTCCTTGGCCACGGCTCGGAGCCGGTCCACCACATCGGCCCGCAGATCGGCGGGTTCCTCCACGACGACGTCCGGCCCGAACTCGACGAGCCAGGCGTCAAGACCGTGTCCGTACGGGATCTCCAGCTCGTCCCAGCCGTCGCCGCGCTCATGGACCGATATCGCCCGCGACCGCAGCGGGTAGCCGGATCCGGCGCGGAGCCTGATCCGGGCGGTGCGGGTGGCGGTCTCGCCGGCCCAGCTCTCGACGGTCTCGCGGACGGTGACGACGTCGGGCACCTCGGCGGTGAACGCTCCGGCGCGGGAGCGGACCTTGCCGGTGATGCGGGAGAGCCGGAAGACGCGCTCGGCGCCACGGCCCCGGTCCCAGCCCGCGAGGTACCAGTGGCCGCGCCAGCACTCCAGGGTCCAGGGTTCGACCTGGCGCTGGACGGGGGCGGCGGAGTTGGCCTTGCGGTAGTCGAAGGTGACCGGGCGGCGGTCGCGGCAGGCGAGCATCAGGGGCTCGAAGGCCGCCTCGTGGACGGGGATACGGGGTTCCAGGGCGCTGTGCACCTCGTACGCGTCCTCGGCCTCGGGCATCCCGGCCGCCCGCAGCTTCTGGAGCGCGCCGCTGGCGGCCCCGGCGAGGCGGGCCTGCTGCCAGACCTTGGCGGCGAGGCCGAGGGCGGCGGCCTCCTCGGCGTCCAGGGTGATGGGGGGCAGCCGGTTGCTGTCGCGGCGGGCCAGGTAGCCGGTGTCGCCGTCGAGGTTCTCGACGGTCTCGATGACGAGGCCGAGCTCGCGCAGATCGTCCTTGTCGCGCTCGAACATCCGGTTGAAGGAGTCGTCGGAGCCCGCTTCGAGGTAGGCCTCGATGGAGCCGCGCAGCTCGCGCTTGCTGAGCGGGCGCCGGGTCCCCAGCAGGCACAGCGCGAGGTTCATCAACCGCTCGGCCTTGGCAATCGCCATCGACGCCCTTTCTCTTGTGCTCTACGACCGTCGACCGTACCGCCCCGGGGTGTCCGGGCCAAAGCGGGACCGTGCACCGGACAGCGGTGAGGGCCCCCACCGAGCGGTGGAGGCCCTCATCGACCGGAACGGATCAGACCGAGATCAGGTCGCAGACGAAGATCAGCGTCTCGCCCGGGGCGATCGCGCTGCCCGCGCCGCGGTCGCCGTACGCGAGGTGCGCGGGGATGGTCAGCTGGCGGCGGCCGCCGACCTTCATGCCCTGCACGCCCTGGTCCCAGCCGGAGATGACCTGGCCGACACCGAGCTGGAAGGCCAGCGGCGCGCCGCGGTTCCAGGAGGCGTCGAACTCCTCGCCGGTGGAGAAGGCCACGCCCACGTAGTGGACCTTGACCTTGTCGCCGGCCTTGGCGACGGGGCCGTCGCCCTCCCAGATGTCCTTGATCTCCAGGTCGGCCGGCGGCTCGCCACCCGGGAAGTCGATCTCGGGCTTCTCGATGCTCACTGAACTGCTCCTCTGAATGGTGAACTGGGCAACCGGGACAGTCTTACATCCTGGTCAGGAGGCGTTACATCTTGGCCAGGACGTCCACGGCGAAGACCAGCGTGGAGTTCTTCGGGATGGCCTGCTGCTGCTGGTCGCCGAAGGCCTGGTCCGGCGGGATCACCAGAAGCACGCGGCTGCCGACCTTCTTGCCGATCAGGCCGTCCTTCAGTCCCTTGAGGGTGACCTGGGCCAGCGGGAAGGTCTGGGTCTTGCCCTGGGCGTAGGTGGAGTCGAACTCCTTGGCATCCTTCCAGATCAGACCCACGTAGTTCACGACGACGCTGTCGGTCTCCTTGATGACCTCACCGTCGGACTCCAGGATGTAGTTGGAGGCCAGCTTCTTCGGCGGGTCGCTCTTGGGGATGGTGACCTTCGGCGCCTTGCCGTCGTCGTTCGTCCCGACCTTGGGCAGGTCGATGCTGTCCTGGGCGACCTCGGTGCCCTTGGCGGAGGCCGGGATCTGGGTCGCCTTCAGGATGTCGACGACGAAGCCGAGGGTGGCGTTCGGCTTGATGTCGCCCTGGCCCTGCTCGCCGTAGCCGAGCTCCGGCGGGATGACCAGCTGGACGCGGCTGCCGACCTTCTGGCCGACGAGGCCCTTGTCCCAGCCCTGGATGACCATGCCCGCGCCGAGCGTCAGGTCGAAGGGCTGCTTGCGGTCGAAGCTGTTGTCGAACGGCTTGTCGGAGTCCCACGACTGACCGAGGTAGTTGACCTGGATCGCGTCGCCGTTCTTGAGCTTCGCACCGTCACCCTCGCTGATGACCTCGGTCTTCAGCTCCTTGGGCGGGTCTCCCTTGCCCTTGGAGAGGGTGGGCTTCTCGCCGAACTTCGCTCCCGCGGTGATCGCGGGCACGCCGTTCTTGGACGAGGCGGAGTCGGAGGCCTTGTCGTCGCTGCCGCAGGCCACTGCCGACAGCAGCAGGAGGGGGGCGACGAGAAGGCCGGCAATTCGGCGCACTGGTTCCTCAGATCTCAGGGGGCACTGTGGTTGAGTCCGACCACTCTAGGCCGTGGACAGGGCCCCGTACGAGGAACGTACGGGGCCCTGTCGTACGACGGCCGGCCGGGAGGTGCCTCCTGGGCGCCGCTCACATGCCCGCGATCAGCTTCTCCACGCGCTCGTCCACGGAGCGGAACGGGTCCTTGCAGAGCACCGTGCGCTGCGCCTGGTCGTTGAGCTTGAGGTGGACCCAGTCGACGGTGAAGTCCCGCCGCTGCTCCTGGGCCCGGCGGATGAAGTCGCCGCGCAGCCGCGCCCGGGTGGTCTGCGGGGGCACCGATTTGCCCTCGAAGATCTTCAGGTCGTTGCAGATGCGGGCGGTCTGGCCCTTCTTCTCCAGGAGGTAGAACAGACCGCGGCGACGGTGGATGTCGTGGTAGGCGAGGTCTATCTGGGCGACCCGCGGGTTCGACATGGTCATGTTGTGCTTGGCCCGGTACCGCTCGATGAGCTTGTACTTCATGACCCAGTCGATCTCGGTGTCGATCCGGTCGAGGTCCTCGGCCTCGATGGCGTCCAGCGTGCGGCCCCACAGCTCCAGGACCTGGTCGACGGTGCCGGTGCGGATGCCCCGGCGCTCCACGAAGTCCACGGCCTTCTCGTAGTACTCCCGCTGGACCTCGATGGCCGAGGCCTCGCGGCCGCTGGCCAGGCGCACCTTGCGCCGCCCGGTGAGGTCGTGGCTGACCTCGCGGATGGCCCGGATCGGGTTCTCCAGGGTCAGGTCGCGCATCACCGTGCCCGCCTCGATCATGCGGAGCACCAGGTCGGTGGCGCCGACCTTGAGCAGCATGGTCGTCTCGGACATGTTCGAGTCGCCGACGATGACGTGGAGGCGGCGGTACCGCTCGGCGTCGGCGTGGGGTTCGTCACGCGTGTTGATGATCGGCCGGGAGCGGGTGGTGGCGGAGCTGACGCCCTCCCAGATGTGCTCGGCACGCTGGCTGACGCAGTAGACGGCTCCGCGCGGCGTCTGGAGCACCTTGCCCGCGCCGCAGATGAGCTGCCGGGTGACGAGGAAGGGGATGAGGATGTCCGCGAGCCGGGAGAATTCTCCGTGCCGGGCGACGAGGTAGTTCTCGTGGCACCCGTAGGAGTTTCCCGCCGAGTCGGTGTTGTTCTTGAAGAGATAGACGTCGCCCGCGATTCCCTCCTCGTGCAGGCGGCGTTCGGCGTCGACGAGCAGGCCTTCGAGAATGCGCTCGCCGGCCTTGTCGTGCGTGACCAGCTCGGTCACGTTGTCGCATTCGGGGGTTGCATATTCCGGATGCGATCCCACGTCGAGGTAGAGGCGGGCGCCGTTCCGCAGAAAGACATTGCTGCTGCGGCCCCATGACACAACACGGCGGAAGAGGTAGCGCGCCACTTCGTCAGGTGACAGTCGGCGCTGTCCCCTGAACGTGCACGTGACGCCGTACTCGTTCTCCAGCCCGAAAATGCGGCGGTCCATGACTGAACATTACGCCTTACGGCCGGTGCTGAAACCGGGTTCGACAGCACCGTTTCGATCATTTTCCGATCCGGTCACGACGGCGGGGTCGCGGCCATGATCGGCGACACGCCCCCCAGGACCTTCCCCGTGGCCAGCAGGACCACCAGCGCGAGGACTCCGCCGACCCCCGCCACGCCGAAGCTCCAGGCGGTGGAACCGATCTCGACGGCCGGTCCCGCCACGGCCGTTCCGGCTGCCGCGCCGACGCCGAAGGTGGTGACGAGCCAGGAGAACGCCTCGGTCACCGTGCCGCGCGGGGCGTGCCGGTCCACCACGATGAACGAGCACGCGATGGCGGGGGCGAGGAAGACTCCGGCGAGGGCGGCCAGCGCGGTCATGACGGGGACCGAGGGGGTGAGCGTCAACGGCAGGTAGCCGAGGGCCAGGAGGCCGACGATGACGCGGAGCCGCCGCTCGGGCGCACCGGCCCACTGCCGTGCCCCGTAGCCCAGTCCCCCGATGAGGGCGCCGAGGCCGAGCGCGGCCATCAGCCAGCCGTACACCGACTCGCGGCCGTGGTCGTCCGCGTAGGCCACACCGGCCACCGTGATGGAGCCGAGCGCGAGCCCGACGAAGAAGAACGCGCCGAGGAGGGCGAGGAGTCCGGGCGAGCGCAGGGCACCGAGCCAGTGCGCCTCGCGGGGCGCGGAGCGCCAGGTGCGGGAGGGTTCGGACAGGACGACCGACAACGCGCCCAGGACGCCGATGGCGTTGATGACGAGCAGGGCGGCGGCCGGGGACCAGAGCGAGACGAGGAGCGTCACCAGGAGCGGCCCGACGGTGAACATGATCTCCTGCGCCACGGCGTCCATGGCGTACGCCCGGTGCACCTGGTCCTCGCGCTTGAGCACGCTGGGCCACAGGGCCCGCAGACCGCCCTCCAGGGGCGGTGTGGCGACTCCGGCGACGATGACGGCGGCGTACGCCAGAGGGAGCGAGCCGAGGCCCGCGACGGCCAGCAGGGCCATACCGAGGGCGGAGAGGACGGCGGCGGGGAGCTGGACGCGCGGCTGCCCGTACAGGTCGACGGCCCGGCCGAGCAGCGGCTGTCCGACGGCGGTGGCGAGCCCGTACGCGGCGGCCAGGGCGCCGGCCAGGGTGTAGCTGCCGCCCTCGGCGCGGGTGAACAGCACGATCGCGATGTGCGCGGTGCCGTTGGGCAGCCGCCCCACCAGGGTGCCCGTCAGCAGCCGGGCGGCATGCCGCGCCCGGAGGATGTCCAGATAGCCCGCGGCCATTCCCGCCCCTTTCCGCCGGACGGCTGCCACCACCCGAGGTTTTACGTATAACGTCGAGGTTCATACGTACCATGTCCGCAGTTCGCGGGTCCACCTCGCGGCACCACGGAAACCCCGCACGGAGGCCCGCGTGACCGACCCCCACCAGCCCGTCCCGCCCCGGCCCACCAGCCGCGACGTGGCCCGTGCGGCGGGCGTCTCGCAGGCGACGGTCTCGCTCGTGCTCGGGGAGAAGTGGCCGGGCCGGGTCTCCGAGGCCACGGCCCAGCGGGTCCGGGACCGTGCGGCGGAGCTCGGCTACCGGCCCAATCTGGCCGCCCGCAATCTGCGGCTCGGCCGCACCAGGACCGCGCTGCTGGTGGTCCCCGCGCTCACCAACGAGTTCTTCGCCCGCGTCTACACCGGGTCCGCCGCCGTCGCCGCCGAGCACGACTTCGGCGTGGTGCTCTACCCCTCCCCCGACGGCACCGGACCGGCCCGGGACCCGTTCGCCTCGGCCCGCGCCGCCCTGGACGGGGTGATCGCCTCCTCCATGGCCTCCGACGCGCTCAGCGCCCTGCACGGGGCCGACCTGCCGCTGGTGATGCTGGACAGCGACCCGGCCGGGACGGACGCGGCGGCCCACGTGAATCTGGACATCGCCGACGGCATGCGGCAGGTGACGGAGCATCTGCTCGGCCTCGGCCACCGCCGGTTCGTCCATCTGGCGTCCGCCGTGGACACCTGGACGTTCGCGGTCCGGGCGCAGGCGGTACGGGAGGCGGCGGGCGCGGTCCCGGGCGCCACGGTGCGTACGGTACGGGCGCCCCTCGACGTACGGGCCGGGCGGGAGGCCGCCGAACAGGCGCTGGCCGTCACCGGGGAGCGGCCCACCGCGATCGTCTGCGACGACGACATCCTGGCGGCCGGGGCCTGCAAGGCGGCCCGCCGGCTCGGGCTGCGCGTCCCGGACGACCTCTCGGTCACCGGCTTCGACGACCTGGCGCTGGCCACCGCCGTCGAACCGGAGCTGACCACCGTGCAGCTGCCAGCCGAGCAGGTCGGGGAGCGCGGGATGGCGGCACTGCTCGCCGTGCTGGACGGCCGCCCCGCCGAGACGGGCAGCCTGCCGGTGCGGCTGGTCGTCCGGGGCTCCACGGCGCCGCCGCCCGCCTCCCGGGCATGACGGATGCCCCCGGGCCGGGCCCGGGGGCATCCGTGAGGTGCGTTCCGCCTACTCCTCGGTGGAGTCGGGCGAGCTCCCGGTGTCGGTCCCGGGGGTGCGGTTCTCCGGAGCGTCCGTCTCCTCGGTGTCGGACGGGGCGTCCGTCGGGGTGGCGCTCGCCGCTTCCGCGTCGAGGAGCCGGGTCAGCTGGCGGCCGACGATCCGCTTGAACTTGCGCTGCTGAGGCCGCGTACGGTCCAGCACCGCGACTTCGAGGCGCTCGGCGGGAATCTCCCGCTCCCCGCCGCCCGGCTCGCGGGAGAGCGCCTGGACGGCCAGCTTGAGCGCCTCGGCGAGCGTCATGCCGTCGCGGTGGCGCTGGTCCAGGAAGCTGCTGATCTGCTCGGCGTTGCCGCCGACCGCGACCGAGCCGTGCTCGTCCACGATCGAACCGTCGTGCGGCAGCCGGTAGATCTGGTCGCCCTCGGGGGCGGTGCCGACCTCGGCGACGACCAGCTCCACCTCGTACGGCTTCTCGGCCGCGCTGGAGAAGATGGTGCCGAGCGTCTGGGCGTAGACGTTGGCCAGCCCACGGGCCGTCACATCGTCGCGGTCGTAGGTGTATCCGCGGAGGTCGGCGTAGCGCACGCCGCCGATGCGGAGGTTCTCGTACTCGTTGTACTTGCCGGCGGCCGCGAAGCCGATCCGGTCATAGATCTCGCTGAACTTGTGCAGCGCGCGGGACGGGTTCTCGCCGACGAACACAATGCCGTCGGCATACTGCAGCACAACGAGGCTGCGACCACGGGCGATGCCCTTGCGGGCGTATTCCGCCCGGTCGGCCATGGCCTGCTGGGGTGAGACATAGAACGGCGTCGACACCGGCTATCCGTCCCTTTCTGTCAGTGACGAGTGCATCTCGGAAGGCTCGGAGTCCGGGTCAGAGCAGCGCGGCGCGCGGGCCGTCGGGCTGCTCCAGGCGGCGTTCCAGGATGGAGCGCGCGATGTCGGCGGACTCCTGGTCGCCCAGCCTCCGGAAGCCTTCGTCGGTGATGACGGTGACGATCGGGTAGATCCGGCGGGCCACATCCGGGCCGCCGGTCGCCGAGTCGTCGTCAGCGGCGTCGTACAGCGCCTGCACGACCAGGGTGAGGGCCTGCTCCTCCGTCAGGTCCTCGCGGTAGAGCTTCTTCATGGAGCCGCGGGCGAAGATCGACCCGGAGCCGGTGGCGGCGTAGCCGTTCTCCTCGGAGCGGCCGCCGGTGACGTCGTAGGAGAAGATGCGGCCCTTCTCGCGGTCCACGTCGTACCCCGCGAAGAGCGGCACCACGGCGAGGCCCTGCATGGCCATGGCGAGGTTGGAGCGGATCATGGTGGAGAGCCGGTTGGCCTTGCCCTCCAGGGAGAGCTGGGCGCCCTCGACCTTCTCGAAGTGCTCCAGCTCCAGCTGGAACAGCTTGACCATCTCCACGGCCAGTCCGGCGGTGCCGGCGATGCCCACCGCCGAGTACTCGTCGGCCGGGAAGACCTTCTCGATGTCGCGCTGCGCGATCATGTTGCCCATGGTGGCGCGCCGGTCACCGGCCAGGACGACGCCACCGGGGAAGGACGCCGCGACGATGGTCGTCCCGTGCGGTGCCTCGATGGCCCCCTGGAGCGGCGGCAGACTCCGGTTGCCCGGGAGCATCTCGGGCGACTGGTCGGACAGGAAGTCCATGAACGAGGACGAGCCCGGCGTCAGGAAGGCAGCTGGTAGACGCCCGGTGCTACGAGTGTTGGCTTCCACGCGTTTCCCTCCAGGTATGCGATGGCCCTGCGCAAGAGAGTCAGGATCATCCCCCAACTTGCCGATGGCCGAATTGCAGTTGAAGCAACGTACGCCACGGACCCTACCCGTCCCGGGGCAGTGATCCACATGTTCGGCGGAGGGATCTGCGAGGATCCCGCGCTCGCGACTGGCGAAGGGTCCGCCGGGTGGCGAGCGGGGTGACGACGCCCGCCGTGGCGGGCGTCGTCACCCCGTCTCCCCCGAGTACCGCAGGTGCCCGGAACGCTACCGGGCGTTCACACTCGTGAACTACTGTCCACCCTTTTGGACGAAGGAGCGGACGAAGTCCTCGGCGTTCTCTTCGAGGACGTCGTCGATCTCGTCCAGCACCGAGTCGACGTCGTCGCTCAGCTTCTCCTGGCGCTCCGCGAGGTCCTCGGACGCCTGCGCGTCCTGCGCCTGCTCCTCGACCTCCTCGGTGGAACGCGTCGCCTTCTGCTGTCCGCCGCCGGTGTCCTTGGTCGCCATGTAGCTCACCCCGCTCGGTTCGAAGCAATCAAGCTCTTGATCAGACCCTACCCACGAGGTCCGACATTTGGCCCGGTAGTTGTGCAACGTCCGGGCCTCGGGTGATTGATTCCCCGCCCGGACGCCTTTCAGCCGCCCGACAGCGTCCGGACCAGCTCCTCCGCCGTACGGCAGCGGTCGAGGAGGTCCTTGACGTGCTCCTTGGTGCCCCGCAGCGGCTCCAGGGTGGGCACCCGCTGGAGCGAGTCGCGGTCCGGCAGGTCGAAGATGACCGAGTCCCAGGAGGCGGCCGCCACATCGTCGGCGTACTGCTCCAGACAGCGGCCCCGGAAATAGGCCCTGGTGTCCTCCGGGGGCTTCGTACGGGCCCTGGTGACGTCGTCCTCGTCCAGCAGCCGCTTCATCCGCCCACGGGCCGCCAGACGGTTGTAGAGCCCCTTGTCGGGCCGTACGTCGGCGTACTGGAGGTCGACCAGGTGCAGGCGGGGGGCGTCCCAGTCCAGCGAGTCGCGGCGGCGGTAGCCCTCCATGAGCTCCCGCTTGGCGATCCAGTCCAGCTCGCCGGCGAGGCTCATCGGGTCGGTCTCCAGCCGGTTGAGCGTGTCCTCCCAGCGGGTCAGGATGTCCTTGGTCTGCTCGTCGGCGTCGGCGCCGTACCGCTCGTCGACGTATTTGCGGGCCAGCTCGAAATACTCCATCTGGAGCTGGACAGCGGTGAGTGTCCGGCCGCTGCGGAGCGTGATCAGCTGCCGCAGGTCCGGGTCGTGCGAGACCTGGTGCAGGGTGCGGACGGGCTGGTCGACGGCGAGGTCGACGTTGATGAACGCGTCCTCGATCATGGACAGCACCAGGGACGTGGTGCCCAGCTTCAGATAGGTCGAGATCTCCGAGAGGTTCGCGTCCCCGATGATCACATGGAGCCGGCGGTACTTCTCGGCGTCGGAGTGGGGCTCGTCCCGGGTGTTGATGATGGGCCGCTTGAGCGTGGTCTCCAGGCCGACCTCGACCTCGAAGTAGTCGGCGCGCTGGCTGATCTGGAAGCCGTGCTCGTGGCCGTCCTGGCCGATGCCGACCCGGCCCGCGCCGGTGACGACCTGGCGGGAGACGAAGAACGGCGTCAGATGGCGCACGATGTCCGAGAACGGGGTCTCCCGCTGCATCAGGTAGTTCTCGTGCGTGCCGTAGGAGGCGCCCTTGTTGTCGGTGTTGTTCTTGTAGAGGTGGATCGGCTGGGCGCCGGGGATGGCGGCCGCCCGCTCGGCGGCCTCGGCCATGATCCGCTCGCCGGCCTTGTCCCAGAGCACCGCGTCCAGCGGGTTGGTGATCTCCGGTGAGCTGTATTCGGGGTGTGCGTGGTCGACGTAGAGCCGGGCACCGTTGGTGAGGATCACATTGGCCAGGCCGATGTCCTCGTCGGTGAGCTGGCTGGAGTCGGCGGTCTCACGGGCGAGGTCGAAGCCTCGCGCGTCGCGCAGCGGATTCTCCTCCTCGAAGTCCCAGCGGGCGCGGCGCGCCCGGTGCATCGCCGCCGCGTAGGCGTTGACGATCTGGGACGAGGTGAGCATGGCATTGGCGTTGGGGTGGCCGGGGACGGAGATCCCGTACTCCGTCTCGATGCCCATTACTCGCCGTACGGTCATGCGGCCCTCCTTGCCCGGCGTCGGTCCCCTCCGGGAGCGACGCTCAAGTACCGCTGCTTGTCCGGTGCGTATGCGGTGCCCGTCACCGCACTGCGCGACTCGGCGGTACCGCAGAGCCTAGAGCGCCTCTGCGCCGGTGGGGAGATCAATTGCGACATTGTTCCGGTGTGGCCGGAACGGGGGAAAACGACCGGCTGCGGATGCCCCTCCAGGCATCCGCAGCCGGTCGGCGTATTACAGGTACTGGCCGGTATTGGCCACCGTGTCGATGGAGCGCCCGGTGTCCGCGCCCTGCTTTCCGGTGACGAGTGTGCGGATGAAGACGATCCGCTCACCCTTCTTACCGGAAATCCTGGCCCAGTCGTCCGGATTGGTGGTGTTGGGCAGGTCCTCGTTCTCCTTGAACTCATCCACGCAGGCCTGGAGGAGATGGGAGACGCGCAGACCCTTCTGCTGGTGTTCGAGGAATGCCTTGATGGCCATTTTCTTTGCCCGGTCGACGATGTTCTGAATCATCGCGCCGGAGTTGAAGTCCTTGAAGTACAGGACTTCCTTGTCGCCGTTGGCGTACGTGACCTCGAGGAAGCGGTTCTCCTCGGACTCCGTGTACATCCGCTCCACGACGGACTGGATCATGGCGTGGGCGGCGGCCGGCCGGGAGCCGGCGTGCTCGGCCAGATCGTCCGAGTGCAGCGGGAGCGACGGGGTCAGGTACTTAGCGAAGATGTCCTTCGCGGCCTCGGCGTCCGGACGCTCGATCTTGATCTTCACATCGAGGCGGCCGGGGCGCAGGATGGCGGGGTCGATCATGTCCTCGCGGTTGGAGGCGCCGATGACGATGACGTTCTCCAGCCCCTCCACACCGTCGATCTCGGCGAGCAGCTGGGGGACGATGGTGTTCTCCACGTCCGAGCTGACGCCGCTGCCGCGGGTGCGGAAGAGGGATTCCATCTCGTCGAAGAAGACGATGACGGGGGTGCCCTCGCTCGCCTTCTCCCTCGCACGCTGGAAGACCAGGCGGATGTGCCGCTCGGTCTCGCCGACGTACTTGTTGAGCAGCTCGGGGCCCTTGATATTGAGGAAGTAGCTCTTCCCCGCGGGCTGCCCGGTCACCTCGGCGACCTTCTTGGCGAGCGAATTGGCGACGGCCTTGGCGATGAGCGTCTTGCCGCAGCCGGGCGGACCGTAGAGCAGGATGCCCTTCGGCGGTCGCAGTTCGTGTTCCTTGAAGAGGTCGGGGTGCAGGTAGGGGAGCTCGACCGCGTCGCGGATCAGCTCGATCTGGTCGCCCAGACCGCCGATCTTGTCGTAGTCGATGTCCGGAACCTCTTCGAGGACCAGCTCCTCGACCTCGCTCTTGGGGACCACCTCGTAGACGTAACCGGACCTGGAGTCCAGCAGCAGGGCGTCACCGGAGCGGATGGTGATGTCCAGCAGCGGCTCGGCGAGCCGCACCACCCTCTCCTCGTCGGTGTGCCCGACCACCAGGGCGCGCTCGCCGTCCTCAAGGATCTCCTTGAGGGTGACGATGTCCCCGGCCCGCTCGAACTCCATGGCCTCGACCACGTTGAGCGCTTCGTTGAGCATGACCTCCTGGCCGCGCCGGAGGTCCTCCAGTTCGACGCTGGGGGACACGTTCACCCGGAGCTTGCGGCCCCCGGTGAAGATGTCGCAGGTGCCGTCCTCGTTGGCCTGTAGGAAGACACCGAAGCCGGCCGGCGGCTGTGCGAGCCGGTCGACCTCCTCCTTGAGGGCCACGATCTGGTCACGCGCCTCACGGAGCGTGTTGGCGAGCCGCTCGTTCTGTGCGGACACGCCTGCCAGATTCGTCTGCAACTCGACGATCCGCTCTTCGAGAATCCTCGTATGACGCGGAGAGTCGGCGAGCTTACGTCGCAGGACGGCGATTTCCTGCTCGAGATAGGCAACCTGGCCGGCCGGGTCTTCTGACCCTCGCGCGGGCCGGATGCCGCGGTTGATGTCGTCGTCGTGGGCTGCCACGGTCCTCACCTCCTCCATGGGGAGCTGGACGCTTCCTGACCCTACCTGGGTGGGTGGTGATTGAAACCCCTAGATCACAAAGACTGCGGGGTGTGTCCGATCTTCACCCTTGCGCTCTCCCTCACGTCAAGGGAATACCCACCCTTCGGCATCGGAAAGCCGCCGGTTGTATCGTCGAAGCGTTCAACACCCGTCAGGGCTGGCTCCAATTGGTTCGGATACGCAGGAACGGCAGGACACATGACCGTGCAGCAGGACTCGCCGGGCGACAGTGACACGCAGGACCTGGAGGTCTGGATCGACCAGGACCTCTGTACGGGCGACGGCATCTGCGTGCAGTACGCGCCGGAGGTCTTCGAGCTGGACATCGACGGCCTGGCGTATGTGAAGAGCGGTGACGACGAGCTCCTCCAGGACCCGGGGGCCACCACTCCGGTGCCGCTGCCGCTCCTCCAGGACGTGGTCGACTCGGCCAAGGAGTGCCCCGGGGACTGCATCCATGTGCGGCGCGTGAAGGACAGCGTCGAGGTGTACGGGCCGGACGCGGCCTGACCCGTACGGTCAGACAGCGCGCGCGAGGTCCCCTGAGGTGCGGACGAACGCGTTGCCCTTCCACCGCCAGGAGACCTGTTCCTCCTGGTCGGGGCAGCAGCGCGGCACCTCCAGCGAGGAGTAGCCCAGCAGGGTCGCCGAGACGCGCCCCTCGCGTACGGCGAAGTCACCGACGGTCTTCTTGTCGGCGGGGTCCACCAGGGTCGCCACGACCCTGGGTGCGGCCCCGTCTGTCTGTGTCAGGACGTAGATGCCGCTCGGCGGGGTCCCCGATCCCGCGGCGCAGTGGACCACGGCGACCGTTTCGGGCCGCCCGTCGCCGTCGAGGTCTCCGGGGGCCTGCTTGGCCACGGTGGTCCCGGCCCCGCCGCACTCCAGGGGGAACTCCACCTTCGCCGGGTCCGGGGCGGCCGCGGGGGCGCCCTGCTCGGTCGTGGTCCGCTGCTCGGGGGGCGTGGCGGTGGCGGTGGCCGTACGGGGCTGGAGCAGCCCGGCCAGGGCGACGACGCCGGCCATGGCCGCGGCCGTGGCGAGCCAGTGCACCGGCTTCGTGGCGGTGTGCGCGAGGTCCGGGAGCGCGGAGGTCTGCACGCGGTGTGTCTCCATGTGGTTCCTGGGAGCCCGGGGTGGGGTGGGCCCGCCCCCGAGGGGTGGCCAGCATCGTGCCACACCTCACACGCCGTGGGAACGGCGGGGTGTGCGCCGGTTTCAGCGCCGGGGCGCGCGCCCGGTGGCAACGCGAAGGCGCCGCCGCGCAGTTCCCCGGTCGGTCGGGGAACTGCGCGGCGGCGCCGGTTCGTTGGGCGGATCAGCCGCGGTCGGCGGGGGAGCCTCCGCGGCTCTGGCTGCCCGGACCCTCGTAGTCCTCGCCGTAGGCGCCCTTGGAGGGGCGGCGTCGGCGCAGCGGCGGCTCGACGCCGTCCGCGAGGCGGCGGGCGGTGACCAGGAAGCCGGTGTGGCCGATCATCCGGTGGTCGGGGCGGACGGCGAGGCCCTCGACGTGCCAGTTGCGGATCATCGACTCCCAGGGCTGCGGTTCGGCGAAGCAGCCGATCTCGCGGATGGACTCGACGGTGCGCGAGAGCTGGGTGGTGGTGGCGACGTAGGCGCAGAGGATGCCGCCGGGCACCAGGGCCTTGGAGACGGCCTCCAGGCACTCCCAGGGGGCGAGCATGTCCAGCACGACGCGGTCGACGTCGGTGTCGGAGAGGTTGTCCTGGAGGTCTCCGACGGTCAGCTGCCAGGCCGGGTGCGGGGAGCCGAAGTAGCGCTCCACGTTCTGCTGGGCGATCTCGGCGAAGTCCTCGCGGCGCTCGTAGGAGTGCAGCATGCCCTGCTCACCGATGGCGCGCAGCAGGAAGGTGGAGAGCGAGCCGGATCCGACCCCGGCCTCCACGACGCGGGCGCCGGGGAAGATGTCGGCGAAGGCCAGGATCTGGCCCGCGTCCTTGGGGTAGACCACGGCGGCGCCGCGGGGCATGGAGAGGACGTAGTCGGGGAGCAGGGGGCGCAGCGCGAGATAGGCGACGTTTCCCGTGGTTCGGACAACACTGCCCTCGGGAGCACCGATCAGCTCGTCGTGCGGGAAAGAACCCTTGTGGGTGTGGAAGTTCTTTCCGGCTTCGAGCGTGAAGGTGTAGTGGCGTCCCTTGGGGTCGGTGAGCTGTACCTGGTCCCCGACCTTGAAGGGCCCACGTCGGCGGGCGGCACCGGTCGGTTCAGACATGTGACCAGCGTACCGGTGTTTCGGGGGCCCTTTTCCGGGGCCTTCAGGACTCGGGGCGGGCCATGGCCTTGACGAAGGCGCGCTCCACGTCGGCGGTGGAGAGGACGCCGTAGATCTCGCCGGTCTCCTCGATCACCAGGTACTCGGTGGCCGGGGTGGCCTTCAGCCGGTCCAGCAGGGCCTCACCGGCGAGCTCGGCGGGGACCTTCATGCCGTCGGTGAGGTCCTGGGCGAGGCCGCTGACGGCGACCCAGGGGCGGCGGTGCTCGGGGACGCCGACGATGGCGGCCTCGCGGACGACGCCCTTGGGGTTGCCCTGTCCGTCGACGACGACCAGCGCGCGGGCGCCCGCCTCGTTGGCCCGGCGCAGGGCCTCGGAGAGGGGGGTGGCGGACTCGACGGGGACGGCGCGGCGGGTGAGGGTGCGGGCCCGCAGGTCGGGCAGGTGCTCGCGGAGCCGGGCCATGCGCAGGCTGTTGCCGGCGCCGGTCCAGATGATGCCGGCCAGGATCGCGGCGAGGAGGGCGTCCATGACGGTCTCCACCCCGCCGATCTCCTCGTTGGCGCTGCCGACGGCCCCGGTGTGGGTGAGCAGCGGCAGCCCGATCAGGACGGTGACGGCGAGGCCCCGGCCGACCCAGGCGGCGGCGACGGTGCCGCTCATGGGCTTGCCGGTGATCTTCCAGACGATGGCGCGGAGCATCCGGCCGCCGTCGAGGGGCAGGCCGGGCAGCAGGTTGAAGGCGGCCACGATGAGGTTGGAGATCATCAGCCCGGCGATCAGGACGCCGGGGACCGTGCCGGGCTCCACGAACTGCATCGCGCCGTAGAAGACCCCGCCGAGGACGAGGGAGAGGAGGGGGCCGACGAAGGCGAGGATGAACTCGCGGCCGGGGGTCTCGGTCTCCTTCTCGATCTCGGAGACGCCGCCGAAGAACTGGAGCTGGATGCGGCGGACGGGAAGCTTGTAGCGCAGGGCGGCGACCGTGTGGGCCAGTTCGTGGACGAGTACGGAGGCGTAGAAGGCGATCGCGAAGAAGAGGGCGACGAGATAGCGGGCGCCGCCGAGTTCGGGCAGCACCCGGTCGAGTTGGCCGCCGAAGACCCAGGTGATCAGTGCGGCGACGACGAACCAGCTGGGCGCGACGTACACGGGCACACCGAAGGGGCGGCCCATGAGCAGGCCGCCGCCCGGATCAGCGGGGCGTTTCGGCTTGCCGTCGTCGGGGGCGGCGCCGGGGTCCGTTCCCCCTGCGCCGGGCTGCGGCCACCCGCTGTCGCCGCTCTTGTCCACGTGATCCCTTCGGTTCGGTACGTGGCCGGTGCCACGATGATGCTGTCTGCGAGGGTCTGCCGTCGATGGTATGCCGCCGACTGTCAGTGGCGGGCCGTAGGGTCTTGAGACATGACCTCCGTGCCCCGGCCGCCGCAGCCGCCCACATCTCTGTCGCCCTCGCGCGCGAGCGATTTCATGCAGTGCCCTCTGCTCTACCGCTTCCGGGTCATCGACAAACTGCCGGAGAAGCCCAGCGAGGCTGCTACCCGGGGCACCCTGGTCCATGCGGTGCTGGAGCGGCTCTTCGACGCCCCGGCGGCGGACCGTACGGCACCTCGGGCGCGGGCGCTGATTCCCGGCCAGTGGGAGCGGCTGCTGGAGGCGAAGCCGGAGCTGGGTGAGCTGTTCGCCGGGGACGCCGAGGGTGAGCGGCTGTCGCGCTGGCTCGGTGAGGCGGAGCGGCTGGTGGAGCGGTGGTTCTCGCTGGAGGACCCGACGCGTCTGGAGCCGGCCGAGCGCGAGCTGTTCGTCGAGACGGAGCTGGAGTCGGGGCTGCGGCTGCGCGGGGTGATCGACCGGGTCGATGTGGCGCCCACCGGTGATGTGCGGATCGTCGACTACAAGACGGGGAAGGCGCCGCGGCCGGAGTATGCCGAGGGCCCGCTCTTCCAGATGAAGTTCTACGCGCTGGTGATCTGGCGGCTGAAGGGGATCGTGCCGCGCCGGCTCCAGCTGGTCTATCTGGGCAGCGGCGATGTGCTGACGTACGACCCGGTGGTGGCGGATCTGGAGCGGGTGGAGCGCAAGCTGCTGGCTCTGTGGGAGGCGATCGCGCTGGCGACGGAGACCGGTGACTGGCGGCCGCGTCCGACGAAGCTGTGCGGCTGGTGCGACCACCAGGCGGTCTGTCCGGAATTCGGCGGGACTCCCCCGGTATACCCGCTGTCGGTCCGCCCGGCGGAGTCGGGCGAGGATGACCAGGGCAGAATGGGCTCCGACCGGGCCGAGGCCGGCCGACCCGTGGCTCTTGAGGGCCGTTAAGGAGTTTCCGTGGCGATCCGCGTCCTACTGGTCGACGACCAGCCGCTGCTGCGCACGGGTTTCCGGATGATTCTGGAGGCCGAGGGCGATCTGGCGGTGGTCGGTGAGGCCGGCGACGGTCTCCAGGCCATCGACCAGGTGCGGGCGCTCCAGCCCGATGTGGTGCTGATGGACATCCGGATGCCGCGGATGGACGGGGTGGAGGCGACCCGGCAGATCACCGGCCCCGGCAAGGACGGCCCGGCCAAGGTGCTGGTGCTGACCACGTTCGACCTCGACGAGTATGTGGTGGAGGCACTGCGGGCGGGGGCGAGCGGCTTCCTGCTGAAGGACGCCCCGGCCAATGAGCTGGTCCAGGCGATCCGGGTGGTGGCGGCGGGCGAGGCGATGCTCGCCCCGAGCATCACGCGCCGCCTCCTCGACAAGTACGCGGACCATCTGCCCTCCGGCGAGGACCCGGTGCCGGACGCCCTGCACACGCTGACGGACCGTGAGGTGGAGGTCCTGAAGCTGGTGGCGCGCGGGCTGTCCAACGCGGAGATCGCGGCGGACCTGTTCGTCAGCGAGACGACGGTCAAGACGCATGTGGGCCATGTGCTGACGAAGCTGGGCCTGCGCGACCGGGTGCAGGCCGCGGTGTACGCGTACGAGAGCGGGCTGGTGCGCCCCGGCGCGCAGTAGTGGCCACCGCACGAAAGCCGTCCGGCCCGCACCGGTCCTGTTGACAGGAGGTGCGGGCCGGACGGCTTCGGCGTTTGCTCAGGCGCTGGTCCTGTTGAGCTCCCAGAGCTGGAGCTCGGAGGTGGCGCTGACGGACCTCTCGACCCCGGCGACCCCGCTGCGGGAGGCGACGTACTGCTTGCCCTGCCAGATCGGCAGGACCGGGACGTCGGTGGCGACGATGTCCTGGAGCTTCTCGTACGTCGTGGCGGCGGCGCTGCGGTCGGCCTCACGGCGCGACTTGGGGATCAGGACGTTCTGCGCTTCCTGCGACCGGTAGGGCGAGTTGAGGAAGTTGTTCTTGTCCAGGAACGGGGCGGTGTAGTTGTCCGGGTCCGGGAAGTCGGGGAACCAGCCCATGCCGTACGCCGCGTAGTCGCCGCGCTTCTGCTCCGGGCGGTACTTCGACCACTCCTTGCCCTGGACCGCGACTTCGAAGAGGCCCGAGCCGTTCAGCTGGCCCTGGAGCGCCTTGAACTCCTTGGCGGTGGCGGAGCCGTAGTGGTCGTTGGTGTAGTGCAGGGTGAACTTCACCGGCGTCTTGACCCCGGCCTTCTCCAGGGTCTGCGCGGCCTTGGCGGTGCTGGGCTCGCCGTACTTGTTGAAGAAGGCGTTGGTGTGGCCCGTGATGCTGGAGGGGATCACCGAGTAGAGCGGCTCGGCGGTGGTGCCGTACACCTTGCCCGCGATCTCGCCCCGGTCGATGATCTGCGCCATGGCCTGCCGTACGGCCTTGTTGACCACCGGGTCCTTGGTGTTGAACCCGAGGTAGCTGATGGCGAGGCCGGGCATCTCGGTCAACTCGATGCCCTCCTTCGGCTTCACGAGCATGTCGCGGGCCTGCTCGGGCGACATGGCCCGGGTCATCATGTGGATCTTCTTCTCCTCCAGCGCCTTGCCCATGGCTTCGGCGTCGGGGAAGAGGTCCATGTCGACCTTGTCGTTGAGGACCTTCAGCTCGCCCTTGTAGGAGGGGTTCTTGGTGAAGGTGATGCGGGTGACCCGGCCGCCCTCGGTCCGCGGCTTCATGGTGTACGGCCCCGAGCCGTCGACCTGGAAGCCGTCGCGCGCCTCCTTCGCCGGGTACTTCGCCTTGGGGACGATGCCGGCGGCGGGGGTGGCGAGCTTGTACGGGAAGGTCGCGTCGGGCGTGTTCAGGTGGAAGACCACCTGGTTGTCGCCCTTGGTCTCGATCGTGTCGATGTTGGCGAGGAGCCCGACCGGTCCGCTGTCGGAGTTGATGTCGATGACCCGCTGGATGGAGAACTTCACATCCTCGGCGGTGACGGGGGTGCCGTCGGCGAACTTCAGGCCCGCGCGCAGGGTGCAGCGGTAGCTCTCGTTCGCCGTGTCCGTGAAGGTGCAGCTCTGGGCGGCCTCGGGGACCGGCTCGCCGCCGCCGTTGGGGACGGTGGTCAGGGTCTGCACGGTCTGCCGCAGGACGTTCCAGACGCCTGCCTCGTACCCGATGGCCGGGTCGAGAGGAGCGGGGTTCTCCTCGGAGGCCACGAGCTGGTCCGTGGTGCCGACGACGATGGCGCCTTCGCCACCGGCGCCGCTGTCCGTGCTGCCGCAGGCGGCGAGCACGGGGGCGAGCAGGCCGACGACGGCCGGCAGCACCAGGGTCTTGCGGTTCATACGGGCGTTCTCCCTCATCACGGTGGGTGAGGAATCAAAGTTAGTAGCCGCCGGTGGCCGCCCCGACCGCGCTCGGAGGCGGCCGACCTCCTCCGGCGTCCGAAGGGGGCGATATTTGATCACCATTCCGGACAGATCAACCGATGACGGCAGGCCGTGGAGGGCTTTCAGGTGAGGAAGCTCACCCGTCACACCTCTTCACACAGATGGGCTGTGGCTGATTCACGTCCACGGAAAGTTGCCGGAACGCACACGGTTTCTTCAGCCCGTGCCGGTGATGAGCTTGCGGAGGAAGGGGAGGTCGACCTCTTCGAGCGAGCCGACGACGACCCGGCCGACGGCGGGTGCGATGGGCGCCACGGACGGTACGGCGACCACCCGGCACCCCGCCGCCTCGGCCGCGGCGACCCCGGTCGCGGTGTCCTCGATGACGGCGCAGCGCCACGGGTCGGCGCGGAAGCCCGCGGCGGCGGTGAGGTAGGGCTCGGGGTGCGGCTTGGTGCGGGTGACCTCGTCACCGGCGACCGTGAGCGCGAAGTGGTGGTGGCCGACGGAGTCCAGCACCCGGTCGATGATCCGGCGGTGGGAGGCCGAGACGAGCGCGGTGGGGATCTTCGACTCGGCCAGCTCGGCGAGCAGCCGCTCGGCGCCCGGCATCAGCGGCACGCCGTGCCGGATGCGCTGCTCGAAGCGGTCGTTCAGCAGCACGGTCAGCTTGTCCAGGGAGATGTCGGCACCGGTGACGTCGATGAGGTAGCCCGCGCTGCGGGTCATCGGTCCGCCGACGACGACGTCCCGCCAGGGCTCCTCCAGCCGGTGTCCGAGGTCGGCGAAGACCTCCTTCTCGACGTCCCACCAGAAGCCCTCGGTATCGACCAGGGTTCCGTCCATGTCGAGAAGGACCGCCTGGAGGGCGGCGCCTTCGGCCGTGCGGGTCAGGGACGCGGGGACCGTACTCGTCATCCGGCACACCTTCCGTAAGGGACGAGAAGGCCGGCCGCCATTCCCGGGTGGGAGGGCGACCGGCCTGCACTGGACCGACCAGTGTACGACTTGTCCGGCCACGGCGCGCGAACGACGCGGAGCCGCGGGGTGAAGGGGCGGCTACCGTGCGTTGAAGTACTTCGCCTCGGGGTGGTGGATGACGAGGGCGTCGGTGGACTGCTCCGGGTGGAGCTGGAACTCCTCGGAGAGCTCCACACCGATCCGGCCCGGCTCCAGGAGGTCGGCGATCTTCGCGCGGTCCTCCAGGTCCGGGCAGGCCCCGTAGCCGAGCGAGAACCGGGCGCCCCGGTACTTCAGCGCGAACATGTCCTCGACGTCGGCGGGGTCCTCCCCCGCGAAGCCCAGCTCGCTGCGGACCCGGGCGTGCCAGTACTCGGCCAGGGCCTCGGCGAGCTGGACGGAGAGGCCGTGCAGCTCCAGGTAGTCGCGGTAGGAGTTGGCGGCGAACAGCTCGGCGGTGGCCTCGCCGATCCGGGAGCCGACGGTGACGACCTGGAGGCCGATGACGTCCGTCTCGCCGGACTCCTCGGGGCGGAAGAAGTCCGCGAGGCAGAGGCGGCGGCCGCGGCGCTGGCGCGGGAAGGTGAAGCGGGTCCGCTCGGAGCCGTCCTCGTGGAGGAGGATCAGGTCCTCGCCCTTGGAGACGCAGGGGAAGTAGCCGTAGACGACGGCCGCTTCCAGGAGGTTGTTGGACTGGAGGTGGTCCAGCCAGCCGCGCAGGTGCGGGCGCCCCTCGGTCTCCACCAGCTCCTCGTACGTCGGTCCGTCGCCGGTCCTGGCCTGCTTGAGGCCCCACTGCCCCTTGAACAGGGCGCCTTCGTCCAGCCAGGAGGCGTACTCCTTGAGCGGGATGCCCTTGATGACCCGGGTGCCCCAGAACGGCGGCTCGGGGACGGGGTTGGTGGTGGAGACGTCCGAGCGCACCGAACCCTCGGGCTCCTCGACCTCCAGCACCGCCGCCACGTCCTTCTTGGGGACCCGGCGCTGCTTGAGCTCGGGCAGGGCCGCGCCCGGCACACCGCGCTTGACCCCGATGAGCGCGTCCATCAGGCGCAGGCCCTCGAAGGCGTCGCGGGCGTAGCGGACCTCGCCCTCGTAGATCTCGTGCAGGTCCTGCTCCACGTAGGCCCTGGTCAGCGCGGCGCCGCCGAGGATGACCGGGAAGTCGGCGGCCATCTTGCGCTGGTTCAGCTCCTGGAGGTTCTCCTTCATGATCACGGTGGACTTGACCAGGAGACCGGACATGCCGATGACGTCGGCGCGGTGCTCCTCGGCGGCTTCCAGGATCGCGGAGACGGGCTGCTTGATGCCGAGGTTGACGACGTTGTAGCCGTTGTTGGAGAGGATGATGTCGACGAGGTTCTTGCCGATGTCGTGGACGTCGCCGCGGACGGTGGCGAGCACGATCGTGCCCTTGCCGTCGTCGTCGGTCTTCTCCATGTGCGGCTCAAGGTGTGCCACCGCGCTCTTCATGACCTCGGCGGACTGGAGGACGAACGGCAGCTGCATCTGGCCGGAGCCGAACAGCTCGCCGACCACCTTCATGCCTTCGAGCAGCGTGTTGTTGACGATGTCGAGGGCGGGGGTGTCCTGGAGGGCTTCGTCGAGGTCGGCCTCCAGGCCGTTCTTCTCGCCGTCGATGATGCGGCGCTGGAGCCGCTCGTCCAGCGGGAGGGCCATCAGCTCCTCGGCCTTGCCCGCCTTCATCGACTTCATGTTGACGCCCTCGAAGAGCTCCATGAGCTTCTGGAGGGGGTCGTAGCCCTCGGCGCGGCGGTCGTAGATCAGGTCGAGGGCGACCTTGACCTGCTCCTCCTCCAGCCGGGCGATGGGCAGGATCTTGGAGGCGTGGACGATCGCGGAGTCCAGGCCCGCCTTGACACACTCGTCGAGGAAGACGGAGTTCAGCACGACCCGGGCGGCCGGGTTGAGGCCGAAGGAGATGTTGGAGAGGCCCAGGGTGGTCTGGACGTCCGGGTGGCGCTTCTTCAGCTCGCGGATCGCCCCGATGGTGGCGATGCCGTCGCCGCGGGACTCCTCCTGGCCGGTGCAGATGGTGAAGGTCAGGGTGTCGATGAGGATGTCGGACTCGCGGATGCCCCAGTTGGTGGTGAGGTCCTCGATGAGCCGCTCGGCGATGGCGACCTTGTGTTCGACGGTGCGGGCCTGGCCCTCCTCGTCGATCGTCAGGGCGATCAGGGCGGCGCCGTGCTCGGCGGCCAGGGCGCTGACCTGCGCGAAGCGGGAGTCGGGGCCGTCACCGTCCTCGTAGTTGACCGAGTTCAGCACCGCGCGGCCGCCGAGCTTCTCCAGTCCGGCGCGGAGCACGGGCAGTTCGGTGGAGTCCAGCACGATCGGCAGGGTGGAGGCGGTGGCGAAGCGGCCGGCCAGCTCGCTCATGTCGGCGACGCCGTCGCGGCCCACGTAGTCGACGCAGAGGTCGAGCATGTGCGCGCCCTCGCGGATCTGGTCGCGGGCCATCTCCACGCAGTCGTCCCAGCGGGCCTCCAGCATGGCCTCGCGGAACTTCTTGGAGCCGTTGGCGTTGGTGCGCTCACCGATCGCCAGGTAGGCGGTGTCCTGGCGGAAGGGGATCGTCTGGTAGAGCGAGGCGGCGCCGGGCTCGGGGCGCGGGTCGCGCTCGGTGGGCGTGAGCCCCTGGGCCCGCTCCACGACGGCCTTCATGTGCGCCGGGGTCGTACCGCAGCAGCCGCCGATGAGGGAGAGGCCGTAGTCCCGGACGAACAGCTCCTGGGAGTCGGCGAGACCGTCGGGGCCGAGCGGGAAGTGCGCGCCGTCCTTGGTGAGGACGGGCAGGCCGGCATTGGGCATGCACATCAGGGGCGTACGGGAGTGGCGCGCCAGATAGCGCAGGTGCTCGCTCATCTCGTCCGGGCCGGTGGAGCAGTTCAGCCCGATGAGGTCGATGCCCAGCGGCTCCAGGGCGGTCAGGGCGGCGCCGATCTCGGAGCCGAGCAGCATGACGCCGGTGGTCTCGAAGGCGAGGGAGCAGATCAGGGGGACGTCGATGCCGAGCGCGTCCATCGCCCGGCGGGCGCCGATGATGCTGGACTTGGTCTGCAGCAGGTCCTGGGTGGTCTCGACGATCAGGGCGTCGGAGCCGCCCGCGAGGAGGCCCTCGGCGTTCTGCTGGTAGCCGTCGCGCAGGACGTCGTAGGAGATGTGGCCGAGCGAGGGCAGCTTGGTGCCGGGGCCGATGGAGCCGAGGACCCAGCGCTGGCGGCCGTCCTTGGCGGTGAACTCGTCGGCGACCTCGCGGGCGATGCGGGCGCCGGACTCGGAGAGCTCGTGGATCCGGTCGGCGATCTCGTACTCGTTGGCGGCGGAGTGGTTCGCACCGAAGGTGTTGGTCTCGACGCAGTCGACGCCGACCGCGAAATATTCCTCGTGGACGGTGCGCACGATGTCCGGGCGGGTGATGTTGAGGATCTCGTTGCAGCCTTCGAGGTTCTCGAAGTCCTCAAGGGTCGGGTCCTGTGCCTGGAGCATGGTGCCCATCGCTCCGTCGGCCACCACCACCCGGGTGGCGAGTGCCTCGCGCAGGGCCTGCGCGCGAGTCCGGCTGTCGGGGGCGGGTGTCGGCAACGAGGCCATGGATGATCTCCCAGGGATGCGACGGCTGTCGGCTTTGCGTCCTTCTTGGGGAAGGCGCACCCCGTCAGCGTAGCCGGACACCTCGGTGCGTGGTCGGTCCGTCCATGAGGCGGACTGCATGCTGTGCGGGTGCGGGCGCGGCGGGCCGTCGGGAGGAGACTTTCCCCCGGAGTCCGGCGCAGGTCGGCATCGACCGATAGTGTTCAGCATTGTCGAACCGAGGTGGAGGAGTACGGCGCGATGGCCAAGAACATCCAGTCGCTGGAGCGGGCGGCCGCGATGCTGCGTCTGCTGGCGGGCGGCGAGCGGCGGCTCGGGCTGTCCGACATCGCCTCCTCCCTGGGGCTGGCCAAGGGCACCGCCCACGGAATCCTCCGCACCCTCCAGCTGGAGGGGTTCGTGGAGCAGGACGCCACCTCGGGGCGCTACCAGCTCGGCGCCGAGCTGCTGCGGCTCGGCAACAGCTATCTCGACGTCCACGAGCTGCGGGCCCGCGCCCTGGTCTGGACGGACGACCTGGCCCGCTCCAGCGGCGAGAGCGTCCACCTCGGCGTGCTCCACCAGCACGGCGTGCTCATCGTCCACCACGTCTTCCGGCCCGACGACAGCCGCCAGGTGCTGGAGGTCGGGGCGATGCAGCCGCTGCACTCCACGGCGCTGGGCAAGGTGCTGTCCGCGTACGACCCGGTGGCGCACAGCGAGGTCATGGAGGCGGAGCGCCGCTCCTTCACCGCGCGTACGGTCACGGCCGCCGACGAGTTCGAGGCGATGCTGGACCTGATCCGCGCCCAGGGCTGGGCCGCCGACGCCGAGGAGACCTGGGAGGGGGTGGCCGCCGTGTCCGCCCCGATCCACGACCGGCGCAGGATGCCGGTGGGCGCGGTGGAGCGGGTGGCTCCGGGCGGCGTGCTGCGCCCCGAGCTGATCGCGGCCGTACGGGACTGCGCCCGGGCGGTCTCCCGGGACCTGGGCGCCGGCCGCTTCTGAGGACCGGGCGCTCCCGGGGGGGGCTGCCACCGAGAGCCGGGCCGCCCCTGAGGACCCGGAGACCACCCCCGTAACGCCTGGCGCGTGTCCACATCTGAGCGCCCGGATGCGCCCGCGTGCACCCGGGCGCATTGTGGGGTAACGATCGCGTCGCGCACCGAGTCCTCGGACACAGAACCCTTGACGCTTCCTTCACTCGGGGGAAACACTGCCGTTCAACGGTCGGCATTGTCGAACGCCTAACGGCAATACGCGTTAGGGTGTGACAGTGCCAAGGGCCGGTCAAGCCCTTACAGGTGGGCTGCCCACGCTTTGTGGATACCCATCTGGGGCGCGGACCACCGGAGGGACCCGGTGTTCCGCTCTCCCCTGGACGAAGGACAAAGGAGTCGCGGGTGTCCAGCTCCGACATTTTCATCGGCGAGACCATCGGGACCGCCGTACTCATCCTGCTCGGCGGCGGTGTCTGTGCCGCCGTCACGCTGAAGCGCTCGAAGGCCCAGAACGCGGGCTGGCCGGCCATCACCTTCGGGTGGGGTTTCGCCGTGCTGACCGGCGCCTATCTGGCCGGCGGCGTCTCGGGTGCCCACCTCAACCCCGCGGTCACCCTCGGCCTCGCCATCAAGGGCGGCACCGCGTGGGGCGACGTGCCCCTCTACCTCGGCTCGCAGCTGCTCGGCGCGATGATCGGCGCCGTACTGGTCTACGCGGTGTACTACGGGCAGTTCCACGCCCACCTCAACGACCCGGAGATCATCAAGGCGCAGCCCGCCGACGAGGCGATGGTCGACCAGACCTCCGCCCCCAAGGCCGGACCGGTGCTCGGGATCTTCTCCACCGGCCCCGAGATCCGCAACGGCGTGCAGAACGTCGTCACCGAGGTCATCGCCACCGTCGTGCTGGTCCTGGCGATCCTGACCCAGGGCCTGAACGACGAGGGCAACGGCCTCGGCGTGCTCGGCGCCCTGGTCACCGCCCTGGTCGTGGTCGGCATCGGCCTCTCGCTCGGCGGGCCCACGGGTTACGCCATCAACCCGGTCCGCGACCTCGGACCGCGCATCGTGCACGCGGTGCTGCCGCTGCCGAACAAGGGTGGTTCGGACTGGGGCTACGCGTGGGTACCCATCGTGGGTCCGCTCATCGGCGGCGCCCTCGCCGGCGGGCTCTACAACCTCGCCTTCGCCTAGCCCGAGACCGGGACGCGGACCCGAGACCGGGTACCAGCGCCGTAACCCCATCACTTCACAGACTTCCGGGAGCACACCGTGACCGACGCACACACCACCGGCACCCACGGCACCGGCCCGTTCATCGCGGCCATCGACCAGGGCACCACCTCCAGCCGCTGCATCGTCTTCGACAAGGACGGCCGGATCGTCTCGGTCGACCAGAAGGAGCACGAGCAGATCTTCCCGAAGCCGGGATGGGTCGAGCACGACGCGACCGAGATCTGGGAGAACGTGCAGGAGGTCGTCGCCGGGGCCATCGTCAAGGCCGGCATCACCTCCGCCGACGTCAAGGCGATCGGCATCACCAACCAGCGCGAGACCACCCTGCTGTGGGACAAGAACACCGGTGAGCCGGTGCACAACGCGCTGGTCTGGCAGGACACCCGTACCGACGCGCTCTGCAAGGAGCTGGGCCGCAACGTGGGCCAGGACCGCTTCCGCCGTGAGACCGGGCTGCCGCTCGCCTCGTACTTCGCCGGGCCCAAGGTCCGCTGGCTCCTCGACAACGTCGAAGGGCTGCGCGAGCGCGCCGAGGCCGGCGACATCCTCTTCGGCACCATGGACTCCTGGGTCATCTGGAACCTGACCGGCGGCACCGACGGCGGCGTCCACGTCACCGACGTCACCAACGCCTCGCGCACCCTCCTGATGAACCTGCACCGGATGGAGTGGGACGAGAAGATCCTCCACTCCATCGGCATCCCGGCCGCGGTCCTCCCCGAGATCCGCTCCTCCGCCGAGGTGTACGGCCACGCCAAGGGCGGCATCCTCGACGGCGTGCCCGTCGCCTCCGCGCTCGGCGACCAGCAGGCGGCCCTGTTCGGCCAGACCTGTTTCGCCGAGGGCGAGGCCAAGTCCACGTACGGCACCGGCACCTTCATGCTGATGAACACCGGTGGCACGCCGGTCAACTCGTACAACGGGCTGCTCACCACCGTCGGCTACCAGATCGGCGACAAGCCCCCGGTGTACGCCCTGGAGGGCTCCATCGCGGTCACCGGTTCGCTGGTGCAGTGGATGCGCGACCAGATGGGCCTGATCAAGTCGGCCGCCGAGATCGAGACGCTGGCCTCCTCGGTCGAGGACAACGGCGGCGCCTATTTCGTGCCCGCCTTCTCCGGGCTGTTCGCCCCCTACTGGCGTCCCGACGCCCGCGGTGTGATCGCCGGACTGACCCGTTACGTCACCAAGGCGCACATCGCCCGTGCCGTCCTGGAGGCCACCGCCTGGCAGACCCGCGAGATCAGCGACGCCATGACGAAGGACTCCGGCGTCGAGCTGGCCGCGCTCAAGGTCGACGGCGGCATGACCTCCAACAACCTGCTGATGCAGACGCTCGCCGACTTCCTGGACGCGCCGGTGGTGCGCCCCATGGTCGCCGAGACCACCTGCCTCGGCGCGGCCTACGCCGCCGGCCTCGCCGTCGGCTTCTGGCCGGACACCGACGCGCTGCGCGCCAACTGGCGCCGGGCCGCCGAGTGGACCCCCCGCATGGACGCGGACACCCGTGCCCGCGAGTACAAGAGCTGGCTCAAGGCCGTCGAACGGACCATGGGCTGGATCGAGGACGAAGAAAGCTGACGAGGAGCATTCAAATGACCACCCTGCAGAGCGTTCCCGCCCTCGGAACGCACCCGGCCTCCGGCTCCCTGCCGAGCCGCGCCGAAACCCGGGAGCAGCTGTCCCGGGCGACGTACGACCTCCTGGTCATCGGCGGTGGCATCCTGGGCATCTCCACCGCCTGGCATGCCGCGCAGTCCGGGCTGCGGGTGGCACTGGTGGATGCCGGCGACTTCGCCGGCGCCACCTCCTCCGCCTCCTCCAAGCTGCTCCACGGCGGTCTGCGCTACCTCCAGACCGGTGCGGTCAAGCTGGTCGCGGAGAACCACTTCGAGCGCCGCGCGGTCTCCCGCGAGGTGGCCCCGCACCTGGCCAACCCGCTCACCTTCTACCTGCCGGTCTACAAGGGCGGCCCGCACGGCGCGGCCAAGCTCGGCGCGGGCGTCTTCGCCTACTCCGCGCTCTCCGCGTTCGGCGACGGCGTCGGCCACGTCATCTCCCCCGCCAAGGCGCAGCGCGATGTGCCCGAGCTGCGCACCGACAACCTGAAGGCCGTCGCGGTCTACGGCGACGACCAGATGAACGACGCCCGGATGGCGTTGATGACGGTCCGCGCGGCCGTCGACGCGGGCGCGGTCGTCCTCAACCACGCGGCCGTCACCGGTCTCCGCTTCACCCGGGGCCGGGTCACCGGCGCCGAGCTGAAGGACAGCGTGGACGGTACGGAGTTCGGCGTCACCGCCCGCCTCGTGCTGAACGCGACCGGCCCCTGGGTCGACCACCTGCGGAAGATGGAGGACCCGAACGCGGCCCCCTCCATCCGCCTCTCCAAGGGCGCCCACCTGGTCCTCAAGCGGACCCGTCCGTGGCGGGCGGCGCTGGCCACGCCGATCGACAAGTACCGCATCACGTTCGCGCTGCCGTGGGAGGACATGCTCCTGCTCGGCACGACGGACGAGGAGTACGAGGGCGACCCGGCGGACGTCTCGGTGACCGAGGCGGACACCGCGCAGATCCTCGACGAGGCGGCGTTCTCGATCAAGGACCAGCAGCTCTCGCGCGACCTGATCACGTACTCCTTCGCCGGTCTTCGGGTGCTGCCCGGCGGTCCGGGGGACACCTCCAAGGCCAAGCGCGAGACGGTCGTCACGGAGGGCCGCGGCGGGATGCTGTCGGTCGCGGGCGGCAAGTGGACGACGTTCCGCCACATCGGCCGTACGGTGATGAACAAGCTGGCCGCCCTGCCCGGGCACCCGCTGGCCGAGGACATGGAGCCGATGAACCGGCTGCCGAAGAAGCTGCCGCTGCCCGGGATCGCCAACCCGAACGCGGTCGCCCACCGGCTGCTCATCGACGGCCCCGCCCCCGGCCCGCGCATGGCGCCGGACACCGCCCGGCACCTGGCCACGCACTACGGCTCGCTCGCCTTCGACATCGCGCGCCTGGCCAACGAGAGCCCGGAGCTGGCCGAGCGCGTCCACCCGGACGCCCCGGAGATCTGGGCGCAGGTCGCCTACGCCCGCGACCACGAGTGGGCCGAGACGGCGGACGACGTGCTGCGCCACCGGACCACGCTGACGATCCGCGGCCTGGCGACGGACGACGTCCGCGACGGCGTCGAGAAGCTGCTGGCCGACCGCGACTGATCCACCCAGGGCGGCCTCCCTTGCGGGGAGGCCGCCCTCGGCACGCGCCACACTCCCGCCATACGCGCGCAATGTGCCGCGAGGAGAGTGGAGGTCATGAGATTTTCGGTGCTTTCCCTGATCGGCCATGACCGCCACCCGCTGACCGGTGAACTCCCCTCCCCTGCCGACCGGTTCGAGGAAGTGATCGCCACCGCGTCCGTGGCGGAGGAGCTGGGCTTCGACTCCTACTCGGTCGGCGAGCGGCACGCCGGGGCGTTCCTCTCCTCCAGCCCGAGCGTGGTGCTCGGCGCGATCGCGGCCGGTACGACCACGATCCGGCTGCTCACCGGGGTCACCGTCGTCGCGATCCTCGACCCGGTCCGGGTGGCGGAGGACTTCGCGACCCTCGACCAGATATCCCGGGGCCGGATCGAACTGGTCGTCGGGAAGGGCGCCGAAGCGGGCCACTTCGATCTCTTCGGCCTCGACGAGGAGCGGCAGTGGGACCTCCAGAAGGAGAAGTACGAGCTGCTGCGCCGCCTCTGGACCGAGGAGGGCGTCGACTGGGAGGGCGAGTTCCGCCCGCCGCTGAAGAACGTGACCACCGTGCCGCGCCCGTACGGCGGTCTCCCCCGCATCTGGCACGGCTCGGCCACCAGCCTCAACTCCCCCGAGCTGGCGGCGAAGCACGGCGACCCGCTCTTCACCGCCAACGCCATCCAGCCCCGCGAGGCGTACGCGAAGCTCATCGCGCACTACCGGGAGCGGTTCGAGGCGTACGGGCACGATCCGGCGGACGCGCGCGTGGCGGCGGGCTCGGGCGGGCTGCTCATCGCGGACAGCTCGCAGGCGGCGGTGGCGCAGTACAAGGAGCTGTACGAGGCGCGGGTGCGGCAGTCGTTCAAGCCGCACCTGGCGGGCAAGGCCGGCTACAACACCCCGTACCGCACCATCGAGGACGCGATCGAGGGCGGCCCCCAGCTGATCGGCTCCCCGCAGCAGATCATCGACAAGATCCTCGGCTGGCACACGGTCTACCGCCACGACCTCCAGTCGATCACCGTGGACGGCTTCGGGCTGAGCCGGCCGGAGCAGCTGGAGACGCTCCAGCGGTTCGCGGAGGAGATCGCGCCGGTGGTGCGGCGGGAGGCGCCTTCCACGCTCTGGCAGTGAGATCGGACACGGGCTGATGCACTGTTCGGCCCGATGATCCACTCCTGCTGGCAAGGTTCACCCGGCCGTGCAAACGGGCTGCGGTCCGAGGGTCCCGAAGCCGTAAGGTTGCTCCGTACGTATGGAGACTTCGGAAGGAGGCCCGGGTGATCGAGCTCGAGTCGGTGCCCGAGCTGATCGACCCGGTCATGGTGGCCGCGTTCGAAGGCTGGAACGACGCCGGTGACGCCGCCTCCACAGCGGTGAGCCACCTGGACCGGGAGTGGAAGGGCGAGGTTTTCGCGGCGCTGGACGCCGAGGACTACTACGACTTCCAGGTCAACCGCCCCACGGTGTGGCTGGAGAACGGGGTACGGAAGGTCACCTGGCCGACGACCCGCCTCTCGGTGGTGCGCGTCGGCGGGGAGAAGCCCCGGGACCTGGTCCTGGTACGCGGGATCGAACCGTCGATGCGCTGGCGCTCGTTCTGCAACGAGATCCTCGGCTTCGCCCATGAGCTGGGCGTCGAAATGGTCGTCATCCTGGGCGCGTTGCTCGGTGACACCCCGCACACCCGGCCGGTGCCGGTGAGCGGGGTCACCTCCGACGCGGACCTGGCGCGGACGATGGACCTGGAGGAGACCCGGTACGAGGGCCCGACGGGGATCGTCGGCATCCTCCAGGAGGCGTGCACGCATGCCGGGGTGCCGGCGGTGAGCCTGTGGGCGGCGGTGCCGCACTATGTGTCGCAGCCGCCGAACCCCAAGGCGACGCTGGCCCTGCTGAACCGTCTTGAGGACCTGATCGGGCTGCGCATCCCGCTGGGTGAGCTGCCGGAGGACGCGCGGGCCTGGCAGCTCGGCGTGGACCAGCTGGCGGCGGAGGACAGCGAGGTCGCGGAGTACGTCCAGACGCTGGAGGAGGCGCGGGACACCGCGGAGCTGCCCGAGGCGTCCGGCGAGGCCATCGCCCGGGAGTTCGAGCGGTATCTGCGGCGCCGGGACGGCGGTCCCGGGCCGGGTCCTGGCGGCCATGCGACGGAGAGCGGGGACTCGGCGTATCTGCGGGACCCGTCCAGCGGCCGCAACCGGCCGCCGAAGCCGCCGCGTCCCGAGGCCGGACCGGGCCAGGGTCCGTCGGGTCAGGGTCAGGGTCAGCCGGGTCACGGTCCGGGGAAGAAGCCCGAGGACAAGGGCCCTGACGAGGCGTCCGGGGAGAGTCCCGACGAGGAGTGACGGGCGAGCAGGGGGTGCTGTACGGGGTGACGTCCCCGTACAGCACCCCCTCCGGCGTTCCGGGGCTCAGGCGCAGTGGAACTTCGCCGCCGCCCAGTCGCCGTGGTCCCCCGTCTTGGACCCGTTGGTGTCGGTGACCTTCAGACGCACCTGCCGTACGCCGTCGAGTTTCACGTCCACCGGGACGGTCGCCGAGGCTCCGGTCAGCTTCGGTGAGGTCCACAGCACCTTGCCGTCACCCTCTATGGAGAACGCGACCTCTCCATAGCCGTCGATCTCGTCGTCGATGCCCACGTCGGCGGTGAAGGCCGTGCAGCGGCCGCCGAGGTGGATCGCGATGTCGGAGTCGGCGTGGGTGCCGATGCCCTTCTCGTACGTGGTGCCCGCCAGCGTCAGCGTCCGCCCGTCGCTCGCGCCCGACTCCCCGTTGGAGCGGTCGCGTTCGGCGGGCCCGTAGCCGTTGGTCTCGGAGAGCCAGACCAGGTCGCTCGCCCAGGCCTGGCCGGTGGGCGGCGGTGGCAGTACGGAGAGCGCGAGCCGCTGTTCGCTGGTGCGGGCGTCCCCGGCGGCCCGGTAGCGGGTGAGGGCGGTGAGCCGGGTCTCCCGTACCTCCGCCTCCTCCGCCGGGGTGGCTTCCACCGCGACCCGGCGGGTGGTGCCCGCCGGTATCCGGCCGGGGATCTTGGCCGTGGCGCTCTTCCAGCCCGCGGGCACCTGGAGGGTGACCGTGGCGTCCGTGAGGTCGGCGGTGCCCGCGGTGATGTCCACCTGGACCTGGCCGGGCGTTCCCGCACCGGCCTCCTGGCCCGTCGGAGCGGACAGCACAGCTGACGCGGAAGCCTTCTTGCCGCCGACCGCGCTGGTGCCGCTCAGCTTCACGGTGAACTTCTTGTCCGTGCGCAGGGGTGCGGTCTTGATGTGCACCACACCGCCACGGTCGTCCCGGTCGTACCACCAGCCCTGCCGCGCGGCCTTGTAGGCGGCCTCGGAGGTCAGCCGGGGCAGGGCCCGGTCCAGCTGCACCGCGCGCGGCTCGGAGCCGGTGTGCACGGTGAACTCGTACGGTCGCTTCGTCTGCTTGCCGGTGAAGCTCCCCCGGCTCTCGTTGACGGTGACGGAGACATCGCCCGGCCCGCGCACGGGGGCGCGGACGTCGGCGCGCTGGGTGGCGTACTTGCCGTCGCGGTGCTGGCGGGTGACGCCGTCGTCCTCGTACAGGGTGAAGGAGCTGCTGCCCTGCGGGTAGACGTCCCAGGCCAGCGGGGAGGAGGCGGTGCGGTCGCGGTACGAGCGGATGCCTGGCCACATCGGGATGGCCGCGCCCGCCTTCACGAAGAGCGGCAGGGTGTCGAGGGGGGCGCTGTAGGAGCCGATGGTGGTGGGGCCCTCGTAGGTGCGGCCGCTCCAGTAGTCGATCCAGGTGCCCTTGGGGAGATAGATGTCCCGGCGCTCCGTGGTGTCCTGGTAGACGGGTGCCACGAGGAAGTGCTCGCCGGAGAGGAACTCGTACTTCGCGGCCTCCGTCGCCGCCTTCGGGTCGTCCGGGTATTCGAGGATCAGCGGTCGGACCATACCGACACCGGACTTGGTCGCCTCGTGGGCGTAGCTGTACTGGTACGGCAGCAGCGACTCCTTGAGCTTCAGGTAGTCGCGGTTGATGGAGGTGTACGGCTCCCCGTGGCGGAAGGGCTGCTTGTCCATGGGGGCCCAGCCGTCCATGGTCATGGTCGTACCGAGGAACATCTTCCACTGGAGGTCACGCGTGTACGTCTTGGCGCTGCCGCCGAAGATGCCGTCGATGTCACCGGTGGTGTAGGCGAGTCCGGACATCGTGGCGCCCGCGTAGGTGGGGATCTGCCAGCGGATGTACTCCCAGGTGCCGGACTGGTCGCCGGACCACTGGACTCCGCAGCGCTGGGCGCCCGCCCAGCTCTCGGGGGCCCAGGTGAAGCCCCGGGCGTCGCTGTTGTCCTCGATGCCCTTATAGGCGTCCTTGCAGCCGTCGAGGGCGAACTTGTAGCCCTCGCCGACCCAGGCGACGTCCAGCTTGGCGACGCGCTGACCCGCCTTCACCTGGGCGGCGAGGTTCTCGATGCCGTCCTCGGTCCACAGGCCGAGCTCCATCTTGCGGTCCTTCAGGCCCTGGGCGGTCTCCTCCAGGTCCTCGTAGCCGCACCCGTAGCCGTCGTTGACGAGCATCCAGCCGTTCGGCATGTCGTGTTCGACGTACCCGTCGGCGACCTTCAGCGCGTCCAGGGTGCGGCGCTCGCCCCGGTTGGCGTTGTGGAGGTAGCAGTCGGCGTCACCCACCTCCATGCCGTAGACGGGCGGCAGGAAGGGCTTCCCGGTGAGGTCGGTGTACCGGCCGATGACGTCCTTGGCGCCGTCCCCGGCGAAGTAGTAGGCGTCGAAGCGCTGTTCCTTCGCACTGGTCGTCACCGGGTCGGTGAACGCGTAGGTGTTGGGGGCGTAGGTGTTGCGGAAGACGCCGTAGCCGGCCGACGAGAGGTAGAAGGGTACGGAGTTGGGGTGGCCGCCGTCGTTCCAGTTGTAGTCGACGGCGACCTGGACGGTCTTGTCGCGGTGGGAGGTGTTGCCGCGGCCGTTCTGCATCCCGGCGCCGTAGAACTGCTCCCCGGCACCCCGGGCGAGCGTCTGGACGGTGGTGTCGCCGGTCCAGCTCAGCCCCTTCGCCTCCGACCAGATACGGCTGCCGTCGGCCCGGTGGAGGGCGAAGCGCAGCGGCTTCTTGTAGGCCCGCAGGGTTACCTCGTCGGTCGACAGCTCGTAGCGGTCGCCGCGGTCCTTCCAGCGGGTGCGGGGCGCCTTGCCCTGCGGCAGGACGATGTCGTCGCCGGTGGGGTCGGTGAAGGTGCCGTCGGGGGCGAGTTCGATGCGGAAGGTCTCCTCGGAGACGAAGCTGACGCGGGCCTCGGCCGGACCGGCGCTCAGCCGGTACACGGCCCCCTGGGCACGGAACCCGGTCACGTCGCCGACCGTGGTGGCCTCCGGCGCTGCCTGATCGGCGCGGGCGTTGCCGGGCCCGGCCAGGGCGGCGAACAGCCCGAGCGCCACGGCAACTGCCGCCGCTCTGATGCGCGTTGTTGATTGCATAGGAAGCTTTTAGCGCAACTTCGAGCATGTGACTACGGACAAAAGGGGACCGGCCCCGAACTTCGTAGAGAAGTCCGAGGCCGGTCCGGGTGATCGGATCGGGCGGCGGCGGGCCGCCCTCCGTGCTACAGCGCGACCCCCAGCAGGGCGTCGACGGTACGGGAGACGAGGCCGGGCGCCCCCTCGTCCGTACCGCCCTCCGCGCTCTGGAGCTCGGCCCAGCGGTCCACGGCGGCGAGCGCCGAGGGCGTGTCCAGGTCGTCCGCGAGGGCTTCGCGGACCTCCTCGACCAGGGCGTCGGCCGACCGCCCGTCAGGGCGCGAGACCGCAGCGCGCCAGCGGGCGAGGCGCTCCACGGCGTCGGCGAGGACCTGGTCGGTCCACTCCCAGTCGGCGCGGTAGTGGTGGGAGAGCAGCGCGAGGCGGATGGCCGCCGGGTCGACGCCCTCGCGGCGCAGGGTGGAGACGAAGACGAGGTTGCCCTTGGACTTGGACATCTTCTCGCCGTCGAGACCGACCATGCCGGCGTGGACGTACGCCTTGGCGAACGGGTGCTCGCCGGTCAGCGCCTGGGCGTGCGAGGCGCCCATCTCGTGGTGCGGGAAGGCGAGGTCGGAACCGCCGCCCTGGATGTCGAAGCCCATCCCGAGGTGGTCCAGGGCGATCGCGACGCACTCGATGTGCCAGCCCGGGCGGCCCTCGCCCAGGGAGGCCCCGTCCCAGCTCGGCTCGCCCGGGCGGGCGGCCATCCAGAGCATCGGGTCGAGGGGGTTCTTCTTGCCGGGGCGCTCGGGGTCGCCGCCGCGCTCGGCGGAGAGCAGGCGCATCGCCGCCGCGTCGAGGCCGGAGACCTCGCCGAAGTGCGGGTCGGCGTCGACGGAGAAGTAGACGTCGCCTTCGAGGTCGTAGGCGGCGCCCGCCTCCCGCAGCCGTTCGACGAGGGGAACGATGCCCGGTATGGCCTCGACCGCTCCGATGTAGTGCTGCGGGGGCAGCATCCGCAGGGCGGTCATGTCCTCGCGGAAGAGTGCCGTCTCGCGCTCCGCGAGCTCGGTCCAGTCCTGACCGTCGCGCACGGCCCGCTCCAGGAGCGGATCGTCCACGTCGGTCACGTTCTGGACGTAGTGAACCTGCCGCTTGGTGTCGAGCCACACGCGCTGAACGAGGTCGAACGCGTTGTAGGTCGCCGCATGACCCATGTGGGTCGCGTCGTACGGCGTGATGCCGCAGACGTAGATGCGGGCGACGGGACCGGGGTCAAGGGTGATCCGTCCGCCGGTCGCGGTGTCGTGGATCCGAAGGTCGCGGCCCTTGCCAGGCAGGGCGGGGACCTCAGAAGCGGGCCAGGCATGCATGTCATGAGCGTAACCGGACGATGCTTCCGGATACGAACCGGATCCGGATTCCTGTCCGAAGAGGCACTCTTGCGGTAAACCTTCGAAAGGCTGTACGGCCAGGGCGTTCACCGAGGCTTGCCGGGGTCCGCTACACCGGTGGCCACGGGATCGGCGGCCACTGGCCGCTCGGCTTCGGGTGCACCCCGCTGTCCCGCAGCCCCGCCACCCGCGCCCGGAGGGCCTCCAGCTCGGCCCCCGTGATGAGTTGGGCCATCCGGGTGGCCAGGGGCTCGCCCGCCGCCAGCTCCCCGGCGAGCAGCGCGAGCACCCGCAGCGCCTCCTCGGTGAGCGGCTCGCCGGCCCAGCCCCACAGGAGGGTGCGCAGCTTGTCGTCCGCGTTGAAGGTGACCCCGTGGTCGATGCCGTACAGCAGCCCGCCGGGGGCCGGCAGCAGATGGCCGCCCTTGCGGTCACCGTTGTTGATCACCGCGTCCAGCACCGCGAGCCGCCGCAGCCGGGGGTCGTCCGCGTGCACCAGCAGCGCGGTCCTCCCCTCCCCCACATCGGCGAAGCCCACGGCCTTCCAGCCATCGCCCGGCTCGTCGCCCTCGACGAGGGCCAGCAGCTCGGGCGGCTCCTCACCGGGTCCGGGCCCGTCGATCCAGAGCTGGCACATGCCCTCGCCGTACGGCCCGTCCCGCAGCACGGTGGGCGGCACCAGGCCCCACCCGGTCGCCCGGGAGATCTCGTACGCGGCCACCTCCCGCTGCGCGAGCGTCCCGTCCGGGAAGTCCCACAGCGGCTGCTCGCCCGCGACCGGCTTGTAGGCGCAGGTGACCTCCTCGCCCTCGTACGCCACCGCGCAGTGCAGCACCGCGTTGGAGGCCCCGCCGACCTGCCCGAGCACGGTGAGCGTGCCCTCGGTGAGCAGGGTGAGCAGCTCGGTCTCCGTCAGGCTCCGCGACGGTATCCGTTCTGGCGCGGGCATACGTGTCCTTCCGGATCGAGCGGCAGGCTGCACAGCGGGCACGGCGGGCGGCCGGCGTTGACGACGTCCAGGGCGCGCTTGGCGAACGCGCGGGCCTGGGCACCGCTGAGCCGGACGCGGAGCATCGGCGGGCCGTTCTCCTCGTCCTGGAGGAGCTTCTCCTCGGCCTCCGCGAGGTCGTCCTCGGAGTCCGCGTCGAGTTCGACGAGGGCCTGCGCCTCGACGATCATGCGCTGCTCGTCGCCGTCCCAGGCCAGGGCCATGGTGCCGACCCGGAACTCCTCCTCGACAGGGACGTCCAGGGGGGCGGTGTCGGTGACGTCGGTGGGAGCGACGGCGGGCACCGGCGAGTTGCCCCCGGTGCGCCGGACGACCTCGTCCAGCAGTTCGTCGATCCGCTCGGCCAGGGCGGCTACCTGGGTCTTCTCCAGGGCGACGCTGGTGACCCGCCCCTTGGAGGAGGCCTGGAGGAAAAACGTACGGCGGCCAGGCAACCCGACCGTACCGGCCACGAATCGGTCCGGTGGGTCGTAGAGGAACACCTGACGGGACACGTCCTGTCTCCCTTGAGAATCGTTGGGGGTGGATAGCGGCGCTACGGCGCGTCCACCCTACTGCCCGCGGAGATCACGGCGCGCCCCCGCCGCCCCCGACCGCCGCGTCCGACGTGGCGTCACCCGCACCGGACGGCGCGGCGTCCGCCCCGACGGACTGTTCGCGCGGCGCCAGCGGGGTGAGATCGCCCGTGTCGCCGACCCGCAGGAGGAAGGGGCGCAGCCGGGTGTAGCGGATCGCGGTGACCGAGCAGGGGTCCACGTGGATGCGCTGGAAGAGGTCCAGATGCATGCCGAGGGCGTCGGCGACGAGGGACTTGATGATGTCGCCGTGCGAGCACATGACGTACGTGGCGTCCTCGCCGTGCTCCGCCTCGACGCGGTCGTTCCAGTCGCGTACGGCGTCGACGGCGCGGGCCTGCATGGCGCGCATCGACTCGCCGCCGGGGAAGGCCGCGGCGGAGGGGTGCTGCTGGACGACGGACATCAGCGGTTCGTCGGAGAGCTCGGCGAGCTTGCGGCCCGACCAGTCGCCGTAGTCGCACTCGCTGATCCGCTCCTCGGGGTGCACGGGCAGCCCGGGCCGGGCGTCGATGAGCGGCTGGAGCGTCTGGCGGCAGCGCTCCAGGGGGCTGGTGACGGCGGCGACGAGGGCGAGCGCGGAGAGCCGCGCCGGCAGGGCGGCGGCCTGCTCGGTGCCGCGCTCGTCGAGGAGGACCCCGGGGGTGCGGCCAGCGAGCACTCCGGCGGTGTTGGCGGTGGAGCGTCCGTGGCGTACGAGGATCAGCGTGGGCATACCCGTCAGCCTAGATGTCTCACGGGCGCGGGTGCGAGGACGGCCGTCACGGGGCAGGAGGGTGCGGTGACCTGACCCCCGCCCACCTTGTACGTTGTGGTCCTTAACCTCCCAAGGATGCCTAAATGATCGTGGACTGTGCCATCTACCAGGACGGCCGCCGGACCGATGGGCCCGACGACTTCTCCGCCGCCCTCGACCAGGCGCGGAAGTCCGACGACGCCTTCCTCTGGATCGGCCTGCACGAGCCGACCGAGCGGGAATTCGACCTGGTGCGCCACGAGTTCGGGCTGCACCCGCTCGCGATCGAGGACGCGCTGCGCGCGCATCAGCGCCCCAAGCTGGAGGTGTACGACGACTCCCTGTTCGCGGTGCTGAAGCCCGTCGTCTACGAGTCGAAGAGCGACACGGTGAGCGCCGACGAACTGATGATCTTCATCGGGGACTCGTTCGTGGTGACGGTCCGGCACGGTGACAGCGCCCCGCTGGCGGATGTGCGCAGCCGCCTGGAGGCGGACCCGCAGATACTGGCGCACGGGCCGACCGCCGTGCTCTACGCGATCAGCGACGCGGTGGTGGACCACTACATCGACGTGGCCGGTGAGCTCCAGGTGGACCTGGAGGAGCTGGAGACCGAGGTCTTCGCCCCGAGCGGGACCGGCGACTCCTCGAACACGGCGGCGAGCATCTACACGTTCAAGCGGCAGGTCCTGGAGTTCCGCCGGGCCACCGGCCCGCTGACGGCGCCGATGACCCGGCTCGCGGGGGCCGGGGTGCCGTTCGTCCACCAGGAGGCGCAGCCGTTCTTCCGTGACGTGGCCGACCATCTGACTCGGGTCAACGAGCAGGTGGAGGGGTTGGACCGGCTGCTGTCGGACATCCTCTCGGCCCATCTCGCGCAGATGGGGGTGCGGCAGAACGACGACATGCGCAAGATCTCGGCGTGGGCGGCGATGGCCGCCGTCCCGACGATGGTGGCGGGCATCTACGGCATGAACTTCGACCACATGCCGGAGCTGCACTGGGCGTGGACCTATCCGGCGGTCATCCTGTTCATGACCGTGGCGGTGGTCGGCCTCCACCGCCAGTTCAAGCGGCGCGGATGGCTGTGAGGCTCGCGCGCGAGCAGTGAGATGACACGCGTGCTCATGGGGCACGCGTGCGCGTAAAGGGTCACGCGTACTCAGGTTCCGGTACGGCCCGGCCACCGAGCGCGTCGCGCCGCTCGGGCATCTCCAGGCTCACCATGCGCCGCCAGCCGACCAAGCGCTCGTACGCGTACACCGCGTGGATTCCGGCGGCGAGCGCGGCGGCCTTGGGGCGCGGCCAGCCCAGCAGCCGGCCCATGTGGTCCATGACCGCGAGGCTGACGTCGCGGTAGACCCTGATCTCCGCCAGGGCGCACTCGCGCATGATCCGCTGGATGGTGCGGCCGTGGCCCTCCCGGGCGAGCCGCAGCAGCTCCTCGTGGCAGTAGGCGAGGTGGTTGTCCTCGTCGTCGGAGATCATCCGCACCGCACGGCCGATGTCGGGGTGGTCGGAGAAGTACCGCCGCAGCAGCCGCATCTGCTCCGAGGCGCGTTGCTCGGTGATCCTGCTGTGGGCCAGATAGGTGATGATGTCGCGCTCGGTGAGGCGTTCCTCGCCGCGCAGCCGGGAGTGGGCGAGGCCGATGCCCTGCTGCTCCAGGAGCATCGTGTAGTCGGTCTCCGGCGGGACGTCGGCCGGTCGCAGCCCGCGCTTCTTCAGGAGGGCGTTGAAGATCCGGCCGTGCTTGTCCTCGTCGGCGCCGTGCCGCACGATCCTCGGGGCCAGGGAGCGGCGGCTCTCGGGGACCAGCGCGGCGATCCGGGCGTTCTCCCAGCCGCCCTGGGACTCCCCGCTGGCGGCGATGGAGCAGAAGAGCCGGTAGGCCTCGTCGTCGTCCAGGATCTCCTGGAAAAGGCTGCGGGCTGAGAGCATGACGGCCACCTCCGTACCGGTCCCCGTCTGGCGAACGCCGCCGGGCAGTAGTGCGCGGAGCAGCAGTCAAATGCGCCGGGGGTCAGTCGGCAACCGGAGCAACGGCGGTGCGGGCACGGGGCCGGCCGCGCGGCCCGGCGTAACCACAGGGCGTACGGCGCGTTGTTCCCGGTGACGGCCGTGGCGGGGAAGACCCCCGAGCCCCCACCACGGCCGTAGTGCTGCCCGCAGGCGTTACGCGAGTCCGGAGCGCTCCAGGGCGTCCGTACCGGCGCGCAGAGCGGTGAGCCGCTCCTCCAGGGTGAAGCCGGCGGGGGCGAGGTTGAGCGTGGTGACCCCGGCGGCGGCGTACGCCTGCATCCGCTCGGCGATCCTCTCGACGGGGCCGAGCAGCGTGGTCTGGTCGATCAGCTGGTGCGGTACGGCGGCGGCCGCCCCGGCCTTGTCCCCGTCCAGGTACTTGTCCTGGATCTCGGCGGCCTCCTTCTCGTACCCCATGCGCTGCGCGAGCTGGTTGTAGAAGTTCTGCTTCCGGCTGCCCATGCCGCCGACGTACAGGGCGGTGTACGGGCGGAACATGTCGGCGAGGCCCTTGACGTCGTCGCCGATGGCGAGCGGCAGCGTCGGGGAGACGTCGAAGCCCTCCATGGTCTTCCCGGCCTTCTCCCGGCCCGCGCGCAGATAGGTGAGCGCGGTCTCCTCCAAGTGGTCGGCGGAGGGGAAGATCAGGAGGGCGCCGTCGGCGATCTCGCCCGTCTGCTCCAGGTTCTTGGGGCCGATCGCGGCGATGTAGAGCGGGATGTGCTCGCGCTCCGGGTGGACGGTCAGCTTGATCGGCTTGCCGGGGCCGCCGGGCAGCGGCAGCGTCCAGTGCTGCCCCTCGTAGGAGAGCCGCTCGCGGGTCATCGCCTTGCGGACGATCTCCACGTACTCGCGGGTGCGGGCCAGCGGCTTGTCGAACTTGACGCCGTACCAGCCCTCGGAGACCTGCGGGCCCGAGACGCCGAGGCCGAGCCGGAAGCGGCCGCCGGAGAGCGAGTCGAGGGTGGCGGCGGTCATCGCGGTCATGGCGGGCTGGCGGGCCGGGATCTGCATGATCGCGGAGCCGACGTCGATGGATTCGGTCTGGGCCGCGACCCAGGTCAGCACGGTCGGTGCGTCCGAGCCGTAGGCCTCGGCGGCCCAGCAGACGTCGTAGCCGAGCCGGTCGGCCTCCTGGGCGACGGCGAGGTTGTCGCCGTCCATGCCCGCGCCCCAGTAACCGAGATTGATGCCGAGCCGCATAGCCGCTCCCCTTACTGATCAGTAACGTCCCTTCCTGGGGACTCTAGCGCGGGTGGCGGCGATCCGGCAGGCCCGCGCGACCTCCCGTTGTCCACAGGCCTGCACCCCGTGGGGCCTTGGCCAGTAATCTCAGCGCCCATGGAGCAGAGGCATCTCGGCCGCACCGGCCTACGCGTGTCCCGGATCGGGCTCGGCACCCTCACCTGGGGCCGGGACACCGACGAGCACGACGCCGCCGACCAGCTCAAGGCCTTCTGGGACGCGGGCGGCACCCTGGTGGACACCGCCGATGTGTACGGGGGCGGGGAGGCGGAATACCTGCTCGGGCGGCTCGTCGGCAGCCTGGTGCCGCGCGAGGATCTGGTCGTCGCCACAAAGGCGGGGAACGTCCCCGACCCCTACCGCCGTTTCAACGGCTCGCGCGGGCACCTGCTGGCCGCCCTGGACGCCTCGCTGGAGCGGCTCGGCACGGACTACGTGGACCTGTGGCAGATCCACGCCTTCGACCCGGAGACCCCGTTGGAGGAGACGCTCCAGGCGGTCGACCTGGCCGTCTCCTCCGGCCGGGTCCGCTACGCGGGCGTGTCGAACTTCTGCGGCTGGCAGCTGGCCAAGGCCGCCACCTGGCAGCTCGCCGCGCCCGGGGTGCGCACGAGGCTGGCCAGTACGCAGATGGAGTATTCGCTGCTCCAGCGGGGCATCGAGAGGGAGGTGCTGCCCGCCGCGCTGGACCTCGGGATCGGGCTGCTGCCCTCCTCGCCGCTGGGCCGTGGCGTGCTGACCGGCAAATACCGCCAGGGCACCCCGTCGGACTCCCGGGGCGCCTCCGAGCGGCTCGCCCCGTTCGTGGAGCCGTATCTGGACGACGCGGCGGCCCGGATCACCGACGCCGTGGCGACGGCGGCCGACGGGCTCGCGACGAGCCCCCTCCAGGTGGCGCTGGCCTGGGTGCGGGACCGCCCCGGGGTGGTGGCCCCGATCGTCGGTGCGCGCAACGCCGGGCAGCTCGCGGAGGCTTTGTCAGTGGAGGCGCTTAGTCTTCCCTACGAGATCTGCCAGGCGCTCGACGATGTGTCGGCGCCCGTGCACCGCTATCCCGACCAGGACTGGAGCACGCTGTGACTGCGCTTCCCGGGGAGACCCCCGGCACCGTCGGCACGGACACGCCGGAGGGCGCCGAGCCCCCGGCGGTCACCGACGCCGAAGGCCCCGCGCACACCGAAGCGCCCGACGCCGAGCCTCAGGGGGCCGAGGCGTCCGCCGACGCCACCGGGACCGCTGAGGCCGAGGAGCCGGTGGACTCCGAGCAGCCCGCAGCGGACAGCTCCGACGCGGAGGCCTCTGCGGAGGACCCGCCGGCCGGTGCCGCACCCTCCGGTGACGCGTCCACCGGCCAGGAGGCCGACGCTCCGGTCGCCGCCGCACTCTCCGAGGCGCAGGCCGAGCTGGCCGCCCAGCGTGAGCTGCGCGAGAAGATCGCGAAGCGCAAGGCCGAGAAGGAGGGCCCCGTCGCCGCCGGTACGAAGCTGAGCGGCACCGCCGCCGACCTGCTCGCGGCGGTCCGGGCCGTGGAGAGCGGTGAGAAGGCGGGCACGGAGTTCTTCGACTCCCCCGCCGCCGCCCCCGCGCCCCGCCGCCCCGCACCGGCCCCCGCCGGACAGCCCCAGCGCCCCGCTCCGGCCCCCACCGCTCCCGCCGCCGACCGGGCCGCCCCGCCCGAGGCCGTGGACGCGGTGCGGGCGGTCCTCACCGAGGGCGGCGCCCCCGAGGCCCTGGCCCGCCCCGCCACCGCGACCCTGGGCGAGCAGGCCGCCGAACTGCTCCGCGCCGACCCCTGGCAGCTGCTGGCCGTGCCGGGCGTCCGGCCCGAGCAGGCGGACGGCTTCGCCCGGGCCCTGCTGGGCTCCGCGTGCGGCCCGGACGACGGGCGCCGCACCGCGGCCCTGGTCGGCTGGCTGCTGGAGCGCGCCGCCCTCCAGGGCCACACGGCGCTGGACGCCGAGGCGGTCCGGGCGGCGCTCGCCGAGCGTGCGGTGAGCGACCCGGAGGAGGCCGTGCGCAACGCGGTGGAGGAGGGTGTCGCCCTGGTCTTCCAGGAGGGCGCGGAGGCCGGGTTCGACGATGAGCCCGAGGCCCCGGCGGAGGGCGAGGAGCCCGAGACCCCGGAGCCGGTCCAGGTGCTGCTGGGCCTGGACCGTTACGCACTGGCCGAGGAGAGCCTCGCCGACGGCCTGGCCCGCCTCATGAACGCCTGCGAGAAGGGCGCCGACTGGGCGGAGGCGGCTGCCGCCGCGCCCTCCCCCTCGGCCGCCGAGCTGATCCGTACGACGGCCACCGCCGGGCTCGTCGCACACAGCGGCGGCGAGGCGGCCCGGGCCGAGCCCGCCGCCCTGATCGCGGCGGCGCGGGGCCTGGGGCTGCGGGCCCTGGGCGCCACCCACAGCGAGGACGGCCGCCGACGGCTGGCGGACGCGGTCGGCTCTCCGGACGCGGCGGTCACCCTGGCCGGGCTGCTCTCCGGCACCGAGGGCCCCGGCCGCGACGAGGACGGGGCGCTCGCCCTGGACCTGCTGGTGGTGCTGGACGCCCCGCAGCTGGACGTGGAGGGCGCGGCCGTCCTGGTCGAGGCCCTGGCGGACGGCGTACGGCTGGTGCTGAGCGGTGACCCCGGTGTGCTGGGCTCGGCGGGCGCCGGGCGGGTCTTCGCCGATGTGCTGGCCGCACGGGCGTGCCCGCAGGTCGTCTCCCGTACGCCGGATCCCGGCCCGATCGGCGAGCTGGTCTCCGGGATCGGTATCGGCGAGCTGACCCAGGTGGAGGCCCCCGGCAAGGAGGTCGTGATCGTCCCGGTCCGCGATGCGGGTGAGGCGGTCCACCGCACGGTGCAGCTGGTCGCGGACTCGGTGCCCCGGGCCTTCTCCATCCCCGCCACGGAGACCCAGGTCATCACGGTGGGCCATGGCGGGGCGGCCGGGACCCGGGTGCTGAACGAGGCCCTGAAGCAGCGGCTCAACCCGGGGCCCGGCCGGTTCGGCGGGTTCGACCCGGGCGACCGGGTGATCCATGTCCCCGCGCCCGGCCGTGCGGTGCCCGGGGTGGTGCGCTCGGCCGACGCCGAGGGGCTGCACCTGGAGTGCGGCGGCGTCCCCGTCGTCGTACCGCAGGAGCGGGTGGAGTCGGCGGTGCGGCACGGCTGGGCGCTCAGTGCCCACCAGGCGGCCGGGATGCGCTGGCCCGCCGCGGTGGTGGTGCTGCCGGGCGACGCGGCGGCGGGGCTGAGCCGGCCGTGGGTGTACACCGCGTTCGGCCGGGGCGAGCGGCATCTGTCCGTGGTGCACGGGGTGGACCAGGCGCTCCCGCACGCGGTGGCGCAGATCCCGGCCCAGGAGCGGACGACCCGGCTGCGCCCGCTGCTCGAGGCGCTCCCGACGCCCGACGCGGCTTCCTGAGCGACGCATGACAGCGGGCCCCGGCGGGATACGCCGGGGCCCGCTGTCATGTCACGCGCGGCCGGCCGCCGGCTCGTCGAGTTCCTCGTCCAGCTCCTCCTCGTCGAAGACGGCGCTGACGTCGAAGCGGCACACCACCAGCTCGGGATCGGCGTCCTCGAACGGGGCGCCGAGCCACTCCCCCGGCTCGGGCAGCGCCTCGGCGGCGGAGACCCAGAGGGTGGAGTCGCCCTCCTCCAGGCCGAACTCCTTGTGCCGGGAGGCGATCTCGTCCGGTTCGTACTCCCCGAAGAGCATGCCGAGCGCGGCATGGACACTGGTGCCGACCACCGGGGTGGTGATCCCGTCCACACCGGGTCCGGCGTCGATGTCGGCGAGGCGCTGGGCCTGGGCGAGCAGGCGCGGGGGCTCCGCGACCGCGTAGTCGCGCCGGATCAGCACACTCAGCGCGCTGGGCTCGGCGGGTCCGGCGTAGGGCGGCAGGGAGTCGTCCGCGCCGGGGATCTCGAAGGGGGTGACCTCGTCGTAGCGGTCGTAGAGGAGCTCGTCGTAGACCTCGGCCGCAGCGGCCAGTGAGTTGAACGCTTCGTAGACGGCGGGGTCGTCGTCCCCGGTACGGCGTTCGACCGCCTCGAGGTGACGGTCGATCGCGGCTTTGACCGCCTCGGCGGCGGCACGTACCTCGGCAGCGGTGGGCTGCGCAGCATCAGACATAGTGCAGACGCTATCCGTACCGGGGCTCTGCCCGCACAATAGATGCGATGCCGGAATACGAATTTGTCGACGTGTATGTGCCGCGCGGGGTCTCCCGCAAGGAAGCGGCCCGACTGCTGACCGACCACGCCGAGTACGGACACTGGGAGCTGGACCGCCTGACGCTGCGCCGTGACGGCAGCCGGAGGGTGCGGCTGCGCCGACGGATCATCCGTCAGCTACGCGCCACCTGGTGACAGGGTTACGCGCCACCTCACCACAGGGAACGGGCCCCGCTGATGCGGGGCCCGTCCGTGGTGCGTCCTGCTGTGCTGCCCGGTGTGCGCGCCTGGATCAGGCGGCGCTGCGGGAGCGGCGGTAGAGCACCGATCCCATCCCGGCGAGCAGCAGTCCGGCGCTGGCCGGGATGAGCATCTCCATGCCCCCCGCGCCGGTCTGTGCGAGCTGCTCCTCCGGCTCGAGCTGGGGCCCGGGGACGTTCGGCTCGGGCGGCTGGTTGGCCGGCGGCTCGACCGGCGTCTCCGGCGTCTCGGGCGTGACCGGGGGCTTCTCCGGCTCCTCCGGCGGCGGGGGCGGCGGCTCGGCGTCGTTGGAGCAGCTGTTGCCGAAGGTCGGGTTCAGCAGCCCGATCACGGAGACGCTGTTGCCGCAGACGTTCACGGGGACGCTGATGGGCGCCTGGACCGCGTTGCCGGAGAGGATGCCGGGCGAGCCCTGGGCGACCCCCTCCGCACCCGCGCCGCCGGCCCGGTGGCGGCCCGTGCCGGGCTCGCCGTGCCGGTCCGTCGCGGTGGTGTTCCCCGCCTGCGCGCCGTTGCCGGCCTGGGCCCCGTCGGCGGAGCCGCCGCCGATACGGTTCTGCGGTCCGGAGTCCTGGCGCGACTGCGCCGACCCGTTCTCGCAGTCGTTTCCGAAGGTGGGGTTGATGAGACCGCCGACGGTGACCGAGTTGCCGCAGACGTTGACCGGGATGTCGATCGGGACCGAGACCGAGTTGCCGGACAGCACGCCCGGCGAGCCCGTGGCCGCCGAGGCCGCCCCGGCGTCGGCGTGGGCGTAGCCGCCACTGAGAGCGAGGACCCCGCCCGCCGCCGCCATGGTGATCAGGCCTTTACGAGTGACCTGTCGCATAGGTTCGTTTCCTGCCTTCTGCCTTCCGAAAAACCCCCGGACATGACCGTGCGGGAGCCGAATGCCGAACGGTCCCGGAGTGCATGGCACGCACTCCGGGACCGGCCGAGCTCAAACCCTTACGGGTTACGACCAGCGTCAGGCGTTGACGCAGGTGTTGCCGAAGGCGGGGTTCAGCAGCCCGATCACGGAGACCGTGTTGCCGCACAGGTTGATCGGCACGTGGACCGGGACCTGGACGACGTTGCCGGAGAGCACGCCGGGGCTGCCGATGGCCGCACCCTGGGCGCCCGCGTCGGCGGAAGCCATGCCCGCACCCGCGAGAACGAGGCCACCGGTGGCAGCCGCAACTGCGACGACCTTCTTGATCATGATTCCTCCTAGTTGGAAAGTGCGGTCCCAGCCGCGGACCGCAAACCTTGTAACGAGGAGGGCGGGGCGGGGCTACGCGTAAACACCGCGTTTCACCCTTTCGGTCACGTACGCACAGGCAGTCGAATTGCGTACGGGACCGGTCGGCGGTTCGTGCGGGCCCGGTCAGCAGTTGTCGATGAACCGGTCGAGCACCCGCACGCCGAACTGGAGGCCGTCGACCGGGACGCGCTCGTCGACGCCGTGGAACATCCCGGCGAAGTCCAGCTCCGGCGGCAGCTTCAGCGGGGCGAAGCCGAAGCCGCGGATGCCCAGGTCGTCGAAGGACTTGGCGTCGGTGCCGGCCGAGAGCATGTACGGCACCGCCCGGGCGATCGGGTCCTCGGCGACCAGCGCGGTCTGCATGGCATCGACCAGGGCGCCGTCGAACGTGGTCTCCAGCGCCTTGTCGGCGTGCACGTCCTCGCGCTTCACGTTGGGGCCCAGGATCCGGTCCAGGTCGGCGAGGAACTCCTCCTCGTACCCCGGCAGGTACCGGCCGTCGACGTGGGCGGTGGCCTGGCCCGGGATCACGTTGACCTTGTAGCCCGCGCCGAGCTGGGTGGGGTTGGCGGTGTTCTGGAGGGAGGCACCGATCAGCTTGGAGATGCCGCCCAGCTTGGCGAGCGTCTCGTCCATGTTCTCCGGGTCCAGCTCGGTGCCGAGCGCGTCCGAGAGCTCGTCCAGGAAGTGCCGCAGCGTCTTGGTGACCCGCACCGGGAACTTGTGCCGCCCGAGCCGCCCGACCGCCTCGGACAGCTCCGTGATGGCGTTGTCCTTGTGGATCATCGAACCGTGCCCGGCGGTGCCGTCCACGGTGAGCTTCATCCAGTGCATGCCCTTCTGGGCCGTCTCCACCAGGTAGAGGCGCAGGTTCTCGTTGACGGTGAACGAGAATCCGCCGACCTCGCTGATCGCCTCGTTGACGCCCTCGAAGAGCCCCGGGTGGTTGTCGACGAGGTAGCGGGCCCCGTACGTACCGCCCGCCTCCTCGTCCGCGACGAAGGCCAGCACGATGTCGCGCGGGGGCTTGCGGCCGGTGCGCATCCGCTCGCGTACGACCGCGAGGGTCATCGCGTCCATGTCCTTCATGTCGACCGCGCCCCGGCCCCAGACGCAGCCGTCGGCGATCTCCCCGGAGAACGGGTCATGGGTCCAGTCCGCCGCGTTGGCCGGGACGACATCGGTGTGCCCGTGAATGAGCAGCGCGGGCCGGGAGGGGTCCTCGCCCTCGATCCGGGCGACGGTGGAAGCGCGGCCCTTGTGCGACTCGAAGATCTGCGGCTCCAGACCGACCTCGGCGAGCTTCTCCGCCACGTACTCGGCGGCGAGCCGCTCACCGGGGCCGGAGTGGTCGCCGTAGTTGCTGGTGTCGATCCGGATCAGGTCACGACAGAGGTCCACGACCTCCCTCTCGGCGTTGCCGCCGCTGACGGTGCTGCCCGTGCTGCTCTCGCTCACGCTGCTTCCTTCCGCTGTCGCTGTGGTGCTCCCCTTCATCCTCCCGCGCCCACGGCCCACACCCAAGGCCGTGCACCCCCCGTCACGCACCGTTCACAGCCATCGGGGCGTGATCGAGCACCCCCGAATGTTTGCTATGGTTTTCCACGTCGGAACGGGCAAGGGCCCGCGAGACAGACACCTTGTCCGGGTGGCGGAATGGCAGACGCGCTAGCTTGAGGTGCTAGTGCCCTTTATCGGGCGTGGGGGTTCAAGTCCCCCCTCGGACACCAGCAGGAGCCCCACTTCGGTGGGGCTCTTTTGCGTCACCGGGTTCGGCGGAAAAGGGGCGACGATGAGGGGCCGTAGGAAGGTGTCCGCCGCTCCCCTCCCCCAGCGGGACGGGATCGATGCCGTGCGGGTGCGGCTGCCGGAAGATCCCGATGGGCTCTGGGCGAGCGTCGGGGAGCATCTGGTCGCGCGGTTCGGCGGGGCGGTCGGGGCTGGGAGGGTCGCGGCGATGATCGGCGCGGGGCGGTTCGTGGGGGCCGACGGGAGAGCTGTACGGGGCGACGAGCCGTACACCGCCGGGCGGAGCCTCTGGTTCCACCGGGACTTCGCGGCCGAGGAGCCGGTGCCCTTCCCGATCGGGATCGTCCACCGGGACGCGCATCTCGTGGTCGCCGACAAGCCGCACTTCCTCGCGACCACGCCCCGGGGGCGGCACATCACCCAGACCGCGGTGGCCCGGCTGCGGCGGGAGCTGGGGGTGCCCGCGCTCCAGCCCGCGCACCGGCTGGACCGGCTGACGGCGGGGCTCGTGCTGTTCGTGGTGCGGCCGGAGGAGCGGGGCGCGTACCAGACGCTGTTCCGGGACCGGCTGGTGCGCAAGGAGTACGAGGCGGTGGCCCCGTACGACCCGGAGCTGGCCCTCCCCCGGACCGTACGCAGCCGGATCGTGAAGGAGCGCGGGGTGCTCGCCGCCCGGGAGGAGCCGGGTGAGGCGAACAGTGAGAGTCACGTGGAGCTGCTGGAGCGGCGGGGCGGGCTGGGGCGCTACCGGCTGGTGCCCGCCACCGGGCGGACGCATCAGCTGCGGGTCCATATGAACGCGCTGGGGGTGCCGATCGTCCACGATCCGCTGTATCCGGTGGTGGAGCCGGAGGGGGCCGGGGAGGACTTCTCACGGCCGCTCCAGCTGCTGGCGCGGCGGCTGGAGTTCACCGATCCGGTCAGCGGGGAGCCGCGCCGCTTCGAGAGCGGGCTGCGGCTCTCCGCCTGGCCGGAGGGATGACGTAGGCGGTGCTCAGTGGCCGCGCTTGATCCAGTCGTCCAGCTGCGGTGCTTCCGCGCCGATGGTGGTGGGGTCGCCGTGGCCCGTGCGGACCGTGGTGTCGCCCGGGAGCGTGAGCAGCCGGTCCCTGATCGAGTCGATGATCGTCGGGAAGTCCGAGAACGACCGGCCGGTGGCGCCCGGGCCGCCCTGGAAGAGCGTGTCACCGGTGAAGACCGTGGCCAGCTCGGGGGCGTAGAGGCAGACGCCGCCGGGGGCGTGGCCCGGGGTGTGCAGGACCGTGAGGGTGGTGCCCGCGACGGTGAGTTCCTGTCCGTCGGTCAGGGTTCCGTCGGGGGCGCGGTCCGGGTGGGTCTGCTGCCAGAGCGGAAGGTCGTCCGGGTGGAGCAGGATCGGGGCGCCGGTGGCCTCGGCGAGGGCCGGGGCGGCGTCGATGTGGTCGTTGTGCGCGTGGGTGCAGACGATGGCGCGCAGCGTACGGCCGCCGAGTGCGGCCTCGATGGCGGCGGCGTCGTGGGCGGCGTCGATGACGATCGCCTCGGTGTCGTCGCCGATGATCCAGACGTTGTTGTCGACGTCCCACTCGCCGCCGTCGAGGGCGAAGGTGCCGGAGGTGACCAGGTGGTCGATGCGGGCGGCCATCAGAAGACCACCACCGAGCGGAGGACGTCGCCGTCGTGCATCCGGCCGAAGGCCTGCTCGATGTCGCCCAGGCCGATGGTCTCGGTGACGAAGGCGGCGAGATCGAGGCGGCCCTGCTGGTGGAGGTCGACGAGCATCGGGAAGTCGCGGGAGGGCAGGCAGTCGCCGTACCAGGAGGACTTGAGCGAGCCGCCGCGGCCGAACACGTCCAGGAGCGGCAGTTCGAGCTTCATGTCCGGGGTGGGGACGCCGACGAGGACGACCGTTCCGGCCAGGTCGCGGGCGTAGAAGGCCTGTTCGTACGTCTCCGGGCGGCCGACGGCCTCGATGACGACGTCGGCGCCGTTGCCGTCGGTGAGGGCGCGGATCGCCTCGACCGGGTCGTCGGAGCGGGAGTTGACGGTGTGGGTGGCACCCATCTTCTTCGCCGTCTCCAGCTTGCGGTCGTCGATGTCGACCGCGATGATCTTCGCCGCTCCCGCGAGGCGGGCCCCGGCGATCGCCGCGTCGCCGACGCCGCCGCAGCCGATGACGGCGACGGAGTCGCCGCGGCCGACCTGGCCGGTGTTGATGGCGGCGCCGATGCCCGCCATGACGCCGCAGCCGAGGAGACCGGCGACCTCGGGGGCCACCTCGGGGTCGACCTTGGTGCACTGGCCGGAGGCGACGAGGGTCTTCTCCGCGAAGGCGCCGATGCCGAGGGCGGGCGACAGCTCCGTGCCGTCCAGCAGCGTCATCTTCTGCTTCGCGTTGTGGGTGTCGAAGCAGTACCAGGGGCGGCCGCGCAGGCAGGCACGACACTGCCCGCACACCGCACGCCAGTTGAGGATGACGAAGTCACCGGGGGCGACGTCGGTGACGCCCTCGCCGACCGACTCCACGACGCCCGCCGCCTCGTGGCCGAGGAGGAAGGGGAACTCGTCGTTGATCCCGCCCTGCTTGTAGTGCAGGTCGGTGTGGCAGACGCCGCACGCCTGGATCTTGACGACGGCCTCCCCGGGACCGGGGTCCGGGATCACGATCGTCTCGACCCTGACCGGCTCGTTCTTTCCCGGTGCGATGACCCCTTGCACCTGCTGTGGCATAACCCTGGTCTCCCTGCTCCCGCGCTTCGCGAAGATCGAACGCCGACCACCGTACGCCTCGGGACACCCCCTAGGGAGCCAGCACGTCCAGTTCGTGCAGGGCGCCGACCGCGATCTCCTTGGTGATGCGCTCGGCCGCTTCCGGGTCGCCCTCGCGGACCGCCTCGGCCAGCCGTACGTGGAGGGTGACCGCGGCCGGGTCGGGGTCCTCGAACATCACCTGGTGGTGGGTGCGGCCGGCCAGGACCTCGGCGACGACGTCCCCGAGGCGGGCGAACATCTCGTTGCCGGAGGCGTTGAGGACGACCCGGTGGAAGGCGATGTCGTGTTCGAGGTAGCCCTCCAGCTGCTGGCCGCGCGAGGTGGCGACCATGCCGAGGGCGCGTTCGGTGAGCTCGGCGCACTGCTCGGCGGTGGCGTGGCGGGCGGCGAGGGAGGCGGCGACCGGTTCGATGGCCGAGCGCAGCACGGTGAGGGAGCGCAGCTGGCGGGGGCGGTCGGCGCCGGCCAGACGCCAGCGGATGACCTGGGGGTCGTACACGTTCCAGGTCTCGGTGGGGCGGACGGTCACCCCGACCCGGCGGCGGGACTCGACCAGGTGCATGGACTCCAGGACCCGGACGACTTCGCGGACGACCGTACGGGAGACGTCGAAGCGCTGGGCCAGCTCGTCGGTGCGCAGGACGCTGCCGGGCGGGCACTGGCCGGAGGAAATCTCCAGACCCAGGGTGTCCAGCACATGTGTATGCAGCCCCTGGCTCTGTGTGGTCATGGGTCAAGCCTACGGGGCGGCCCTCGGGAACAAAAAGTACGACGTATGCGTCACAGACTCTTGAATAAGTCGTACCTAATAGGTTTCAGTAGCGCGACGGACCGATGTCGAAGAAGACAGCGAGGCACCCATGAGCACCCCCCACGTCGTCGTGGTGATGGGCGTGGCAGGAACCGGCAAGACCACGATCGGTCCCCTGCTCGCCGCCGAACTCGGCGTTCCGTACGCCGAGGGCGACGACTTCCACCCCCCGGCGAACATCGAGAAGATGTCGGCCGGCACCCCCCTGGACGACGACGACCGGTGGCCCTGGCTGGATGCCATCGGTGAGTGGGCGCACGGGCGGGCGGGGCTCGGCGGGGTCGTCTCCAGCTCGGCCCTCAAGCGGTCCTACCGGGACCGGCTGCGGGCCGGGGCGCCCGACGCCCTCTTTCTGCATCTGACCGGCGACCGGGCACTGATCGAGGAGCGGATGGCGGACCGCAAGGGCCACTTCATGCCCACCGCGCTCCTCGACTCGCAGTTCGCGACGTTGCAGCCGCTCCAGGCCGACGAGGCCGGGGTGGACGTCGATGTGTCCGGCACCCCCGAGGAAATCACCCAGCGAGCCGTCGCCGCGCTGCGACGACTCGACAGCTAAGGATCATCACCGTGACCAGTCTCAGCGTCGAGATGCTGGCAGCGGACGCCGCCGAACCGATCACCTCGGCAGGCAACGCGCAGTTGGGCATCGCCGTACTGGCGGGCATCGCCGTCATCGTTCTCCTGATCACCAAGCTCAAGATGCACGCGTTCCTGGCGCTGACCGTCGGTTCGCTGGCGCTCGGCTCCTTCGCCGGAGCGGCCCCGGCCGACACGATCGCCAGCTTCACCGCGGGCCTCGGCTCCACCGTCGCGAGCGTCGGCGTCCTCATCGCGCTCGGCGCCATCCTGGGCAAGCTGCTCGCGGACTCGGGCGGAGCGGACCAGATCGTCGACACCATCCTGGCGAAGGCGAGCCGTGGAGCGATGCCGTGGGCGATGGTCCTCATCGCCTCGATCATCGGTCTGCCGCTCTTCTTCGAGGTCGGGATCGTGCTGATGATCCCGGTGGTGCTGCTCGTCGCCAAGCGCGGCAACTTCTCCCTGATGCGGATCGGCATCCCGGCGCTGGCCGGACTCTCCGTGATGCACGGGCTCATCCCGCCGCACCCCGGCCCGCTGGTCGCGATCGACGCCCTGGACGCCAACCTCGGGGTGACGCTGGCGCTCGGTGTGCTGGTCGCCATCCCGACGGTGATCATCGCCGGTCCGGTCTTCGCCCGTTACGCCGCGCGCTGGGTGGACATCGAACCGCCGGAGAAGATGATCCCGCAGCGCCCGTCCGAGGAGCTGGACCGCCGCCCGAGCTTCGCCGCCACCCTGGTGACGATCCTGCTGCCGGTCGTCCTCATGCTGCTCAAGGCGCTCGTCGAGATCGTGGTGGACGACCCGGAGAACAGCGTCCAGCGGGTGACGGACGTGGTCGGCTCGCCGCTGATCGCCCTGCTCGCCGCCGTACTGCTCGGCATGTTCACCCTCGGCCGGGCCGCCGGGTTCACCAGGGGCAAGCTCGCCGGGACCGTGGAGAAGTCGCTCGCCCCGATCGCCGGGATCCTGCTGATCGTCGGCGCGGGCGGCGGCTTCAAGCAGACGCTGATCGACGCCGGGGTCGGCCAGATGATCCTGGACTTCTCCGAGAACTGGTCGATCCCCGCCCTGCTGCTCGGCTGGCTGATCGCCGTCGCGATCCGCCTCGCCACCGGCTCGGCCACGGTCGCCACGATCTCCGCCGCCGGGCTGGTCGCCCCGCTCGCGGCCGACATGCCGACCGCCCACGCGGCCCTGCTGGTCCTGGCGGTCGGCGCCGGTTCGCTCTTCTTCAGCCATGTGAACGACGCCGGGTTCTGGCTGGTGAAGGAGTACTTCGGGATGGACGTCGGCCAGACCGTGAAGACCTGGTCGGTGATGGAGACGATCATCTCGGTGGTCGCGATGGCCTTCATCCTGCTGCTGTCGCTGTTGCTGTAGCGGCCCCGCGCAGAGGGAAAGCGCCCGCCCTGGTGGATTCCACCGGGGCGGGCGCTTTTCGTGCGTACGGAGCAAGGGGTACGGGGTGTTCAGCGGCGGGTGGCCTCGCTCTCGGCCGCCTTCTCCAGCTGGAACGCCTCGTTGCCGAGGCCGATGCGGGCGTGCACCTCGGGCTTGACCTTGCGCAGGACCACTCCGTAGACCAGGCCGCCGACGAGCGCGAGGACGATCACGCCGGGCAGCAGCCAGTTGAGGACCGAGCCGGAGCCGGAGCCCACGAGGACGTCGAAGTCGCGGACGGTGAAGAGGGCGATCGACAGGAGCGCGATCCCGGCGAGGCCGGAGGCGACCAGGCGCGGGGCCTGGGCTCGGCCCGCGCCGCGCTTGACGAAGAAGGCGATGACGGCGAAGGAGGCGGCGGCCATCAGCAGGATGACGCCCAGCGCGCCGACGTTGCCCATCCAGGTGAACAGGCGCAGGACGGGGACGGTGGGGTCGCCGATGTGGTTGTCGTCGGTGAAGGCGAAGGCGAGCACGATGACGACGGAGATGACGGACTGGAGCAGCGAACCCGTGCCGGGGGCGCCGCTGGCCCGGTTCGTGCGGCCGAAGCGGGCGGGCAGCAGACCCTCGCGGCCCATGGCGAAGGCATAGCGGGCGACGACGTTGTGGAAGCTGAGGAGCGCCGCGAACATGCCGGTGACGAAGAGGATGTGCAGGACGTCGGTGAAAGTGGCGCCGAGCCGCTCCTCGGTGAGGCCGAACAGCATGCCGGGCCCCTCCTTGAGGGAGGTGTCGGCGATGAAGCCGGGGCCGGCGGCGACGGTCAGGGCCCAGGAGCTGATGGCGAGGAACAGCGCCGCGTACCCCACCGCGAGGAACATCACCCGGGAGACCACGATCTGCGGGCGGCTGGTCTCCTCGGCGTAGACGGGCGCCTGCTCGAAGCCGACGAACGCGGCGATGCAGAAGCAGAGCGCGGTGGAGAGCCCGGCGCCGGTGAGCGTCTCGGGGTTGAACGCCTGGAACGAGAGCCCCTCGGGGCCCGGCTTGGAGACGGCGGCGATGTCGAAGATCACGACGAGGAGGCACTCGATGACCAGCAGAACGCCGAGCACCTTGGCGTTGAGGTCGATCTTCAGCCAGCCGAGGACGCCGACCACGACGACCGAGATCAGCGCGGGGATCCACCACTGGACGTCGATGCCGAGGTACGTGGAGAAGATGACGGAGACCTCGAAGCCGAGGATCCCGTAGATGCCGACCTGCATCGCGCTGTACGCCACCAGCGCCACGAGCGAGGCGCCGGCACCGGCCGTGGGGCCGAGGCCCCGGGCGATGTACGCGTAGAAGGCGCCGGCGTTGTGGACGTGCCGGCTCATCTCCGCGTAGCCGACGCTGAACAGCATCAGGACGGCGCCGAGGATGACGTAGAGCAGGGGCTGGCCGACGATGCCCATCACGCCGAAGACCGTGGGCATCACCCCGGCGACCACCATCAGCGGGGCGCTGGCGGCGAGTACGGAGAGCAGCAGTCCGGGGGTGCCGAGGCGGTTCGCCCGCAGGGCGCGTTCCTCACCCTTGTAGGTGTTGATCCCGCCGGTATCGCCCGTCAGCCGGGTGGTACCGGTCTGCCGGGTCTTGCCTGGAAATGAACTGCCCGTCGACATGGCGGGGGTGGTCCCTTCTTCGGTCTTCGCTATCTCGGTGTTCCGTCTTCGCTTCTCGGGTGAGGCCCTGGTCAGGGGGTGCCGAGTGCGTGGTCGCGGGCTGCGGTGAACGCGGCGTACGGGTCACGGCCCGCGTACGACCAGGGGGCGGCCGTGGCGTGCGGGCCGATGCGGTGGAAGAGGGCGGCGGCCTCGGCGGTCCGGCCCTCGCAGACCTTGGCGTGGGCCAGGAAGTTGAGGTCGACGCGGTGGCGGGGGTGGTCCTCGCGCTCCCACTCCAGCCACCAGTCGAAGGCGGCCTTCATCACCTGCCGGGCCCGCCGCCCCGACCAGTGCCCGGAGGCCACCGGATCGTCCGGCTCGCTGCCCGCCGCCACGAGTACGCGGTAGCGCTCGGCGTGGGCGACGACCGGGAGCACCGCCAGCGGTGAGTCGGCCGGGGCCTGTTCGGCGGCCCAGGCGGCGAAGTCGTACACCTCGTGGAGCGGGTCCTGGCCGCTGTCGGGGTGGCTCTCGGCCAGGAGCGCGGTCATCACGTGGTGGGCGTGGTGGTGCTCGGGGTGGCGGGAGCGGACCTCCTCGAAGAGCCTGCCGGTCTCGTCCCCGCCGTCGTCGCGGCCCCGGTCCAGCAGGAGCAGGGCGAGCCACGGGGTGGGGTCGTCGGGGGTGAGCCGGGCGGCGGCGAGGCAGGCCTGCCGGGCGCGGCTGACATCTCCGGGCCTGGCCTTGGGGCGCAGGGCCCGTACGACACAGGCGCAGCCGAGGAGGGTGGTGGCGTCCGCGCTCTCGGGTTCGGCGAGCAGCCAGTCGCCGGCCCAGTCCGCGGCGGAGGGGATCTCGGCGAGGGCCAGGAGGCGGTGTCCCCGGCGGTCCCAGTCGTTCCCGGTGGCCACCAGCAGGGCCCGGGCGTCGCCCCACCGCCCCTGGGTGAACTGGCTACGCGCGTCGACCAGTTCGCGGTCGTCCAGGGCCGGGTCGAAGGCGTGGTCCGAGCGGCCGCCCCGGCGGCGGGAGCGGCCCAGGGGCGGCGGAGGCGGGGACATGCCGCAGACTTCTTTCGACGCGGTGTGCGAGCAGATGATCGCGCACAGCAAAGCGGTAGGGAATGCTCCGAGTCAAGAGGTGGTCTCTACCAACTCATCTCGCTTTCCGGATAGTTGGCTGGAAATCGTCGTGTGTGATCAGACGTTTGCGCAGCGTGCGGGTGGGGTGGGCGGGTGCGGAGTGACGCCTGACACACTGGAGGTATGGAACCCCGTGAACCCCTGCCCCCCTTCCTCCTGGCCTTCCCCGGCCCGCTGCGCGACCGGCTGGTGGCGGCGGTTCTCTCCGGCGAAAAGGTCTCCACCTCCGGGCTGTTGGCCGAGTACGAGCTGGAGCAGGAGGAGCTTCCGCCGGTGGGCGAACGGTCCGCGCTGATCGACTCGCAGGGGCGGGAGGTGGCGGTGGTGGAGCTGACCGAGGTACGGGTGCTGCCGCTGGGCGAGGTCGATCTGCGGCACGCACTGGACGAGGGCGAGGGCTACCGGTCGGTGGCCGAATGGCGTGCGGGGCACGAGGCGTTCTGGCACGGGGAGGAGATGCGGGAGGCGATGGGGGATCCGGGGTTCACGGTGGACGACGGGACGATGATCGTGGCCGAGCGGTTCCGGGTGGTGGAGCGGTTGGACGGCGGGGCCTCCTCGGGGTGAGGGGCCCCTCGGGTGCGCGGCGGGCCTTCGGCCGGGTGAAGCTCCGGGGCGCTGCCCCGGCCCCCGCTCCTCGATCGCCGGAGGGGCTTGATCTGCCGGACCGGACCGCAATCTGCGGGGGCCTATAGGGCCCTGGCCGCCGCCCGGCCCGCTGCTCGGCCCGAGAAGATGCAGCCGCCCAGGAACGTGCCCTCCAGCGAGCGGTAGCCGTGGACCCCGCCGCCGCCGAAGCCGGCCGCCTCGCCCGCCGCGTACAGGCCGGGGAGCGGAGTGCCGTCCGCGGTGAGGACCCGGGAGGAGAGGTCCGTCTCCAGGCCGCCCAGGGACTTGCGGGTCAGGATGTTGAGGCGTACGGCGATGAGCGGGCCCGCCGCCGGGTCCAGGATGCGGTGCGGTTTCGCCGTACGGATCAGGCGGTCGCCCAGGTAGGCGCGGGCGCCGTGGATCGCGGTGACCTGGAGGTCCTTGGTGAAGGGGTTGGCGATCTCGCGGTCGCGGGCGGTGATCTCGCGGCGCAGCTCCTCCACGTCGATCAGCCCGTCGCCGCTCACCGCGTTCATGCCCCGGACCAGCGCGTCGAGGTCCTTCTCCACGACGAAGTCCGCGCCGTGGTCCATGAACGCCTTGACCGGTGCGGGGACGTCCGCGCGGGCCCGGCCGATCACGTCGCGGACCGACTTGCCGGTCAGGTCCGGGTTCTGCTCCGAGCCGGAGAGGGCGAACTCCTTGCCGATGATGCGCTGGTTGAGCACGAACCAGGTGTAGCCGTGGCCCGACTTCATGATGTGTTCGAGGGTGCCGAGCGTGTCGAAGCCGGGGAAGAGCGGGACGGGCAGCCGCTTGCCGCGGGCGTCCAGCCAGAGGGAGGAGGGGCCGGGCAGGATGCGGATGGCGTGCTTGGACCAGATCGGGTTCCAGTTCTCGATGCCCTCGGTGTAGTGCCACATCCGGTCGCGGTTGATGTGGTGCGCGCCCGCCTCCTCGGCGATGCCCAGCATCAGCCCGTCGACATGGGCGGGGACACCGGAGAGCAGCTTCTCGGGCGGGGTGCCGAGCCGCTTCGGCCACTGGGAGCGGACCAGGTCGTGGTTGCCGCCGATGCCTCCGGAGGTGACGATCACCGCCTGGGCCTTGAGCTCGAAGGCGCCGGTCGCCTCCCGGCCGGAGGCGGTGCCGCGCTCGGCCCCGCTCGGCTCCAGGATCTCGCCGGTGACCGTGTCCAGCGCCCCGGCCGTGCGGGCGAGACCCGTGACACGGTGGCGGAACCGCAGCTGGACGAGCCCCTTGGCGACGCCCGCGCGGACCCGCCGCTCGAAGGGGGCGACGACGCCGGGCCCGGTGCCCCAGGTGATGTGGAAGCGGGGTACGGAGTTGCCGTGGCCGGTCGCGTCGTAGCCGCCGCGCTCCGCCCAGCCGACTACGGGGAAGATCCGCAGCCCCTGCTGGTGCAGCCAGGAGCGCTTCTCCCCGGCCGCGAAGTCGACGTACGCCTCGGCCCACTTCTTGGGCCAGTGGTCCTCCTCGCGGTCGAACCCGGCGGTGCCGTACCAGTCCTGGAGGGCCAGCTCCCGGCTGTCCTTGATCCTCAGCCGCCGCTGCTCTGGCGAGTCGACGAGGAAGAGGCCGCCGAAGGACCAGTGGGCCTGCCCGCCGATGGACTGCTCGGGCTCCTGGTCGAGGACGATCACGGAGCGGCCGGCGTCGACCAGCTCGGCGGTGGCCACGAGTCCGGCGAGCCCTGCCCCGATCACGATCACATCAGCGTCGTACGCCATGGGTTCCATCCTGTCGGGAAGGGGCGGGGCGGGGCACCGGGATGACAAGTTACCCGTGCGTCAGATCTTGGGTACCGGCCGCTGCCACGTCAACCACCCGGGTGCTGTTGGATGAAACGCATGACGCCTTCTGACGAGATCCTGGACATCGTCGACGAGAACGACGAGGTCATCGGCCAGGCCCCGCGCGGCGAGGCGACCGCCCGGGGCCTGCGCCACCGCTGCGTCTTCATCGAGGCCCGCGACGCCGAGGGGCGGGTCTTCGTCCACCGCCGTACGCCCACGAAGCTGGTCTTCCCCTCGCACTACGACATGTTCGTCGGCGGGGTGGTGGGCGCGGGCGAGTCCTACGACGAGGCGGCGCTGCGCGAGGCCGAGGAGGAGCTGGGCGTCTCGGGCCTGCCGGCGCCCGAGCCGCTGTTCCGCTTCCTCTACACGAGCGCCGAGCACACCTGGTGGTCCGCCGTCTACCAGGTGCGGTGCGAACTGCCGGTGGCCCCGCAGGCGGAGGAGGTCGCCTGGCACACCTTCCTGGACGACGCGGAGCTGGAGGAGCGTCTGGGTGAGTGGCCGTGGGTGCCGGACGGGGTGGAGGCGTACCGGCGGCTCAAGGAGTTCCGGGCCCTCTGACCTCGTAAGGTGCCGGGTGTGAACAAGATCGCGCAGAGCGTACGGCTGTGGTTCGCGCCGCAGCGGATCCGGGACGAGGGGGCCACCCCCGACTACCGGTTCTCGCTGGCCAACGAGCGCACGTTCCTCGCCTGGATCCGGACGGCGCTGGCCCTGATCGGCGGGGGCTTCGCCGTGGACCAGTTCCTGCCGGAGCTGGTCTGGGGCGTGCGGGCCGGGCTCGCCCTCGGGCTGCTCGCCGCGGGGGTGCTGTGTGCGCTGCGGGCGGTCAACCACTGGGTGCGGTGCGAGCGGGCGATGCGGCGCGGGGAGGACCTGCCGGTCTCCCGGTTCCCGACGGTGCTGGGGATCGTGGTGGCGGTCGTGGCCGTGGCGATGGTGGTGGTGGTCCTCTTCGGCTGGGAGGGGCGGTGACGGCGGTGGCCGAACGGGACCCGGGGCTCCAGCCCGAGCGGACGCGGCTCGCCTGGCGGCGTACGACGCTGTCCGCCACGGTGGTGGCGCTGCTCGCCGGACGGCAGGCGCTGCACAGCGGTGCGACCCCGGCCGGGCTGGTCGCCCTGGCGCTGACCGTGGCGGCCTGGCTGGGGTTCCTGGCGGTGGCCCACCGCCGGGTGCAGCGCATGGCCGTGGCACGGCCGGAGCCACTCGCACCGCGCCGGGCGCTGACGGCGGCGCTGTGCACGGTGGCGTTCGCGGTGTTCGCGGTGGCGATGCTGTTCTGAGCGTGCCCCCAGGGATGCCGCTCTGAGTGCACCCCGGGGATGCTGTTCCGAGTGCACCCCGGGGTCGGTCTGCATGCGCCCCGAAGAGGTCAGCTGTCCCAGTCCACCCTGACCACGATCTTGCCCCGGGTGCGTCCCTCCTGGTTGAGGCGGTACGCCTCGGCCGCCTGCTCCAGCGGGAAGACCCGGTCCACATGGACGGTGACGATGCCCTGTTCGGCCAGCTCCGCGAGCTGGACCAGGTCGGCGGCGTCGGGCCGGACGAAGGCGTAGCGGCCGCCGTAGGAGAAGACCTCGTTGTCGGCGATCGAGGCGAGCCGGCCGCCCTCCGCCAGCGTCTCGGCCGAGACCCGCAGCGCCTCGCCGCCCACCGTGTCGAAGGCGGCGTCGAAACCCTCGGGGACCAGCTCCCGCAGCCGGTCGGCGAGGCCGTCCCCGTACTCCACCGGTTCGGCGCCCAGGCTCCGTACATGGTCGTGGTTGCGGGCGCTCGCGGTGCCGACGACCCGGCAGCCGCTGTGGCGGGCGAGCTGTACGGCGAGGGAGCCGACCCCGCCCGCCGCCGCGTGGACCAGGACGGTGTCGCCGTCGCGGATCTTCAGGGTGCGGTGCAGCACCTGGTACGCGGTGAGCCCGGCCAGCGGCAGGCCCGCGGCCTCCTCGAAGCTGAGGCTGAGCGGCTTGCGGGCGAGGGTGCGTACGGGGGCGGCGACGTACTCGGCGAACGTACCCCGGGAGAGGAAGTCCTCCCGGACGTAGCCGATCACCTCGTCCCCGACCGCGAACTCGTCGACGGCGACGCCCGGTTGCACGACGACCCCGGAGACGTCCCAGCCGGGGATCACCGGGAAGACGGCTTCGAGGCCGCCCTGGAGGTAGCCCTCACGCGCCTTCCAGTCGACCGGGTTGACGGCGGCGGCCCGCACCTTCACCAGGACCGAGTCGGGGCCGACCTTGGGGTCGGGCCGCTCGCCGTACTCCAGGACATCGGCCGAGCCGTACGTGTTGTAGCTGATCGCCTTCATTCCTCGACCTTCGGCGCAGGCCGGGGTCGTCGCAACTCAGGGCCGAACGGCGGTGAGGGGCGGCAGGAGGGTGCGGGGGTCGTGGCCGGCGTGCCAGAGGCCGATGAGGAAGGCGGTGGCGGTCTCCAGGTAGGCGGCCCAGAGATGGGCCGGGAGGTGGTTGAACGCCTTGACGACCCGGGCGCCGGTGGCGTCGGCGATCGTACGGGCGGCTCCGGGGCCGTGTCCGGTGGTGAGCGTGCAGCCGGGGCCGATGGCGTTGGTGCAGTCGATGAGGACGCGGTCGCGCAGGGAGCCCAGCGGAGGGAGCACCTCCGCGACCGCGTCGTACGGCAGGGCGAGCAGGGTGGCGTCCCCGAAGGCGGCGGCCTCGGCGGGGGTGCCCGCGCTGGAGCCCGTACGTCCGGCGAGGGCCTGGGCCCGGTCCGGGGAGCGGCCGCCGAAGAGCACGTCGTGCCCGGCCCGCGCCCAGGATGTGCCGAGCGCGTCCGCCATGGAGCCCGTGCCGATGATGCCGATCCTCATGTCCCTCTCCCCGCTTGCGCGTCGGGTGTGATGTCCTCCGTACGGAAACGCCAGAGGGGCGCCCGGTTACCGATCGGTGCCCGGCGGGAGGGGGAGACGTGTGGACCGGGTGCTCGCGGACTGCCGGGCCAGGCTCGGCTTCGACCTGCTCTCCCACACCTGGAACGCCGTGGTGATCTGCGCCCTGGCCGACGGTGAGCTGCGGCCCCGGGACCTCCGGGTGGCGATCGGTTCCATCAGCTCCAAGGTGCTGACCGAGACCCTGCGCCGGCTGGAGGGGTACGCGCTGGTGGAGCGGCGGGCCGTCGCCGGTTCCCCGCCGGGTGTCGCGTACGCGCTCACCGCCCTGGGGCGGACCCTGCTGGAGCCGATCGAGGCGCTGGGCCGCTGGTCGGCGGAGTACGGGGACGCGTTCGCCGCCGCGCAGAGGTGGGACGAGGAGGACACGTCGGCGTAGGGCCTCCCCCCGCGCGAGCCCCCTCACCAGCGCGGGATCACCGGCGTCTCCCACTCCGGGTCGCCCCTGCGCATCGCCGCCGCGTCGTCGCGCTCGCGGTAGGTGCCGTCGTCCGCCAGCCAGCGGCGGTGCAGGGCCGCCAGCCGGTCGCGGTCCAGTTCCACGCCGAGGCCGGGGGTGTCGGAGACGGTGAGGCGGCCGTCGGTGAAGGTGTGGCGTTCGGTGATGACGTCCTCGGTCTGCCACGGGTAGTGGCTGTCGCAGGCGTACGCGAGGTCCGGCACGGTGGCGGCCACGTGGGTCATCGCGGCGAGGCTGATGCCGAGGTGGGTGTTGGAGTGCATGGAGAGGCCGACGCCGAACGTGCGGCAGAGCGCGGCGAGTTCGCGGGTGCGGTGGAGGCCGCCCCAGTAGTGGTGGTCGCTGAGGACGATCTGCACGGCGTCGGTGGCGAAGGCCTCGGGGACCTCGGCGAGGGTGGTGACGCACATGTTGGTGGCCAGCGGGACGTCGGTGGCGGCGGAGACGGCGGCCATGGACTCCGTGCCGCCGGTGGGGTCCTCCAGGTATTCCAGGGCGCCCTTGAGCTGCTCGGCGACGTACAGCGAGGTGCGGACGGACCAGGCGCCGTTGGGGTCCAGGCGGAGCGGGCGGCCGGGGAACGCCTCGGCCAGGGCGCGGATCGCGGCGATCTCCTCGTCGGGGGCGAAGACGCCGCCCTTGAGCTTGAAGGAGGCGAAGCCGTACGTGTCGGCGAAGCGCCGGGCCTGGGCGACGATGCCCGCCGGGTCGAGGGCCGCGCCCCAGTCGTCCCGCTCACCGTCCTGCGGGTGGTGGGCCCAGCGGTAGAAGAGGTACGCGCTGTACTCGACGGTCTCGCGGACCTTCCCGCCGAGCAGCGCGTGCACGGGCAGGCCGAGCGCCTTGCCGAGGGCGTCCAGGCAGGCGACCTCGAAGGCGGAGACGACGGAGAGGCGGATCTTGTCGGCGCTCTGGACGCCGCGCAGCCCGCCTGCGTCCACGCGGAGGTCCGCCTCCCGGCCCCCGGCGGGCCGTGAGTCGCCGCACACCTCCTCGGCCAGGGCGAACAGGCCGTTCAGATCGGTGACCGCGTGGCCGGGGAGCGCCCGGGCGAGCGCGTCGGCGGGGGCCAGGTACTTCCCGTCGCCGTACGTCTCCCCGACCCCGGTCACCCCGCCCCGCGTGACCACTTCCACGATGAGCCGGGGGGTGTACGGCTGGTGGACGCCCTGCGTGTTCAGCAGGGGCGGGTCGGCCACGAGGACCGGGGTGAGCCGGATGTCTTCGATCACCAGGTCGGTATGCATACGTGAACTGTATTCAGGGATGAGATCCGCGACCAGAGTCCGGAGCCACTTCCGGCGCCCGATTGCGGGAGTTCACTGGGCGACATACCGACTGGTCGGCATCATGGTCGACGTCCGTGGTCACCGAGCATGCGACCGCCTCGCCCGACCGCCACGTTCCATCGCCTCGTTCCATCGCCCCGGAGGTACGCCCCATGAGCCCCGTCCCCCCACCAGGTCTCGACCCGGAGCTGCTGCGCGGCCATCTCGACCGCGAACGGCCGGGGCTGGTGAGCGGACCCCTCGAAGCGCGGCTGATCGAGGGCGGCCGCTCGAACCTCACGTACACGGTCACCGACGGGACCGGCCGCTGGGTGGTCCGCAGGCCCCCGCTGGGCCATGTGCTGGCCACCGCGCACGACATGAAGCGCGAGCACCGGGTGATCAGCGCCCTGCACCCCACCGCCGTCCCGGTACCGGAGCCGGTGCTGCTCTGCGAGGACGACGCGGTGCTGGGGGCGCCCTTCTACGTCATGGAGCACGTCGAGGGCACCCCGTACCGCACCGCCGAACAGCTCGCCCCGCTGGGTCCCGAGCGCACCCGGGCCGCCGTCCTCGCGCTCGTCGACACCCTGGTCGACCTGCACGCGGTGGACCCGGCGGCCGTGGGGCTCGGGGACTTCGGGCGGCCCGACGGGTTCCTGGACCGGCAGCTGCGGCGCTGGGGCAAGCAGCTGGACGCCTCCCGCAACCGCGAGCTGGCCGGCATCGACGAGCTGCACGCCTCGCTCGGCCGTGAGCTGCCCGCATCGCCCGCGCCCACCGTCGTACACGGCGACTACCGCCTGGACAACGTGCTGCTCGGCCCGGACGACCGCATCAACGCGGTGCTGGACTGGGAGATGTCCACCCTGGGCGACCCGCTGACCGACCTCGGGCTCCTCGTGATGTACAGCTCCGACCTCGATCTGCCGCACTCCCCCGTCTCCACCACCAGCGGCGCCGCCGGGCACCCCTCCCCCGCCGAGCTGATCGCGCGGTACGCCGCCGGGTCGGGCCGGGACACCTCGGCCATCGCCTGGTACACCGCGTTCGCCTGGTTCAAGCTCGCCGTGATCCTGGAGGGCATCCACTACCGCTACACCCTCGGCCAGACCGTCGGCGCCGGTTTCGATCAGATCGGCGATCTGGTCCCGGTCTTCATCGAGCACGGCCTCACCACTCTCCAGGAAGGCTGAACACCCATGGACTTCGCATTCGACGCCCGTACCGAGGAGCTGCGGAACAAGCTGCTCGCCTTCATGGACGAGTACGTCTACCCGGCGGAGAAGACCGACCACGAGCAGCGGGCACTGCTCGCCTCGCCGTGGGACACCCCGGCCGTCGTGGACGAGCTGAAGGCGGAGGCGCGGCGGCAGGGGCTGTGGAACCTCTTCCTGCCCGACGCGGAGTACGGGGCCGGGCTGACGAACCTCCAGTACGCACCGCTCGCGGAGATCACCGGCCGCTCCCCGCACCTCGCGCCGACCGCGCTGAACTGCGCGGCCCCGGACACCGGGAACATGGAGGTCCTCTTCCAGTTCGGCACGGACGAGCAGAAGAAGCAGTGGCTGGAACCCCTGCTGGCCGGGGAGATCCGCTCCGCGTTCGCGATGACGGAGCCGGAGGTGGCCTCGTCGGACGCGACGAACATCGAGACCCGGATCGTGCGGGACGGCGAGGACTATGTCATCAACGGCCGCAAGTGGTACATCTCCGGGGCGATGAACCCGGACTGCGCGGTCTTCATCGTGATGGGCAAGACCGACCCGGACGGCGACGACCTCCGCCGCCAGCAGTCGATGATCCTGGTCCCGCGCGACACCCCGGGGCTGGAGGTGCGGCGCGCGATGCAGGTGTACGGGTACGAGGACCACTCCCACGGCGGCCACGCCGAGGTGGTCTTCCACGACGTACGGGTGCCCGCGGCGAACCTGATCGGTGAGGAGGGCGGCGGCTTCGCCATCGCCCAGGCGCGGCTGGGTCCGGGCCGCATCCACCACTGCATGCGGCTGATCGGGATGGCGGAGCGGGCCATCGAGCTGATGTGCCGCCGGGCGGTGGAACGTACGGCGTTCGGCAAGCCGCTCGCCCAGCAGGGCGTCGTGCAGAACTGGATCGCGGACGCCCGGGTGACGGTGGAGCAGCTGCGGCTGCTGGTGCTGAAGACGGCCTGGCTGATGGACACGGTGGGCAACAAGGGGGCGCACACCGAGATCCAGGCCATCAAGATCGCCACCCCGCGCGCGGTGGTGGACATCCTGGACTCCGCCGTGCAGCTGCACGGGGCGGGCGGGGTGAGCCAGGACTTCCCGCTGGCGGAGCTGTGGGCGTCGGCGCGGACGCTGCGGCTGGCGGACGGGCCTGACGAGGTGCACCAGCGGTCGCTGGCCCGGCGGGAGATCAAGCGGTATCTGTGAGACCGGGTGTGGCCCCCTCCCGGGGGAGGGGGCCACACCGCGATCGCCGGAGGATCAGAAGGTGAGCTTCCAGCTGTCGATGTAGCCGGTGTCGGACCGGTAGACGTCCTGCACCCGGAGCTTCCAGTCGCCGTTGGCGGGCTTGGCGGAGGCGTTGACGGTGTACGTGGCGATGACGTTGTCGGCGGAGTCGCCGCTGCTGGAGTTCTTCAGCCGGTAGGCGGTGCCGTCCGGTGCCAGCAGGTCGACGACGAGGTCACCGCGGTAGGTGTGCTTGATGTCCACGCCCACCTGGAGGGCGGCGGGGGCGTTGCCGGTCCGGCCGGAGACCGTGATCGTGGAGGTCACGGCCGCCCCGGCGTCCGGGACGTTGACCCGGGTGGAGTTGGTGTAGACGTTGCCGGTGGGCGGCTCGCCCGTGGAGCCCGCGGAGAGGGTCCAGATCGCGTGGGCGGCGGCGTCGCTGTTGCGGTCCAGGGCGGTGTCGTTGATGTTCGCCGTGGTGTCGCACGAGGTGTGGTAGCAGCGGTCGAAGGCCTGGCCCTGCGTCCCGCCCCACTTCTGCACCTGGGCGGCGGTCTTGGTGCGGCTGGCGCCGGTGAAGAGACCGCCGACGGGGACGCCCGCCGACTTGAACGGGGCGTGGTCGGAGCGGCCGTCGCCCTCGGTCTCGATCTCGGTGGGCACGCCGAGGCCCGCGAAGTAGTCCTTGAAGGTCTTCTCGATGACCGGGTCGTCGTCGTAGACGAAGTAGCCCGCGTTCGGCGAGCCGATCATGTCGAAGTTGAGGTAGCCGGAGATCTTCGAACGCTCGGCGGCCGGCAGGTTGTTGACGTAGAACTTGGAGCCGATCAGCCCCAGCTCCTCCGCACCCCACCAGGCGAACCGCAGGTGCTTGTCGGGCTGGTAGCCGGTGCGGGAGACGGCGAGGGCGGTCTCCAGGACGGCGGCCGAGCCGGAGGCGTTGTCGTTGATCCCGGCGCCGGAGGTGACGGAGTCCAGGTGGGCTCCGGCGAAGATGACCTTGTTCGGGTCGCCGCCGGGCCAGTCGGCTATCAGGTTGTAGCCGGTGGCGCCGCTGGAGGTGAACTGCTGGAGCGTCGTGGTGTATCCGGCCGCGTCGAGTCTGGCCTTCACGTAGTCGACGGACGCCTTGTAGCCGGGGCGGCCGTGGGCGCGGTTGCCGCCGTTGTTCGCGGCGATCGTCGAGAACTGGGTGAGGTGGCCCTTGACGTTGGCCAGGGGTATGTCGGGCGCTGCGACGGCGGCGGTCGCCGTGGTCGCCGCCGGGGCGGCCTGCGCGGTGGGCGCGGCGGTCCCGAGGAGGGCTGCGAGGGCGACGGCCGCGACGGCCGCCGGGGATCTGCGCAGGGTGAGGCGGTTCGGTCTCATGGTGGGGCTCCGGATTCCGTTCGGGGACTGACGGAACGTGCGGGGGGCACCCGGCCGCGTGGAACGTACGGCCGGGTCCTGGAGCTGGTGGTGCGCAGCGCGGGGCCGGTGGCCGGTGCGATGCGTGACCGATGGTCAATGAGGTGACAGTGTTCCGTCAAGAGCGGAAAGCGGACATGTCAGTTCCATTAACGAACACATATCGGCGTTTGGACGTGTTCAACCGGCTCTGAACAGGGCGGTGTTGAACAGAGCGGCGCCCGCCAGGCCGGTGCTGAACCGGGCGGTGCTGAAGAGCGCGGTGTTACGGGCGCAGGGCCCGCAGCAGCAGATCCGCGAGGTGGTCGGCGACCTGCTGGCGGCTGAGCGGTCCGTCCGGCCGGTACCAGGTGGAGAGGTGGTGGACCGAGCCGAAGTGGTAGTCGACCACCAGGTCGGCGGGGGTGGCCGTGGAGAACACCCCGCTGCGCTGGCCCTCCTCGATCAGCGCCCGGAACCGCTCGTGGTAGCGGCGCCGCTCCACCCGTACCTGCTTGTTCTTCTCCGGGCTCAGGTGGTGCATGGAGCGGAAGAAGATCGCCGCGTCGTCGAGGTTGTCGATGGTCGTGACGACCACGTCGGCCGCCGCGTCCCGCAGCCGCTGCTCCACGGGGGCCTCGGCGTCCGCGAAGGCGTCCAGCCGCTCCTGCTGGAGCCGCAGCACCCGGGCGTAGACCTCCTGGAGCAGGTCCTCCTTGGAGCCGAAGTAGTGGTAGAGCGCCCCCTTGGTGACGCCCGCCGCCTCGACGATCTCCTGGACCGAGGTGCGGTCGTACCCGCGCTCGGCGAAGAGCCGGGTGGCGGCGGCCAGCAGCCTCTGGGGGACGGGAGTGCCGTTCTGCTCCGTCGCCTTGACCATGAGCCGCCACCTGCCTTTCATACCGTGCGTTCGCTGTTTCGACGAGGTTCTAACGGGAGGAACGCAGTTCCCGCCTGAGGATCTTCCCACTCGCCGTCTTCGGCAGCTCGGTCAGGATCTCCACCTCGCGCGGATACTTGTAGGCGGCGAGCCTTTCCTTGCAGTACGTCCCCAGCTCACCCGGTTCGACGGATGTGCCCGGACGCAGACTGACATAGGCCCGTACGGTCTCCCCCCGGTACGCGTCGGGCACGCCCACGACGGCCGCCTCGCGCACCGCCGGGTGGGTGTACAGGACGTCCTCCACCTCGCGGGGCCAGACCTTGAAGCCGGAGGCGTTGATCATGTCCTTCTTGCGGTCGACGACGTAGAGCCAGCCCGCCGCGTCCATGAACCCGATGTCCCCGGTGCGCAGCTCGCCGTCCGGGAAGGCGGCCTCGGTGGCCTCGGGGAGGTTCCAGTAGCCGGAGACCACCTGGGGGCCGCGCACCGCGATCTCGCCCTGCTCCCCGAAGGGCACCTCCTGCCCCGTCTCGTCGAGGATCCGTACGACGGTGTCGGGGCCGGGCACGCCGACGGAGAGGGTGCCGGAGACCGGGTCCACCGGGGCCTCGCGCTCGGGCGGGACCGAGGCGCAGGGGGCGGTGCACTCGGTGAGTCCGTAGCCGTTGCGGATGTACGGGCCGAAGCCGGCGCGGAACTTCTCCACCAGCGCGGGCGGCAGCGGGGCGCCGCCGGAGGAGATCACCTGGAAGGAGGCGAAGTGGTCCGGGGTGACGTCCGGGTGGGCGGCCAGGGCCATGAAGGCGGTGGAGGGGCCGACCGTGTACGCGGGGCGGTGGGCGGCGAAGGCGTCGAGGACGACGCCCGCCTCGAAGCGGTAGGCCAGGACCAGGGTGCCCGCGTTGGCGATACAGGCGGCGAGCTGGCAGACCATGCCGGTGATGTGGAAGAGCGGGGCGAGCGCGAAGTAGGCGGAGCCCTCGGCGACGGGATGGCCGACGCGCTGCCGTTCGGCGTTGACCATGATGTTGGCGTGGGAGTTCATGGCGCCCTTGGGGGTGCCGCTGGTCCCGGAGGTGTAACTGATCAGCGCCACGTCCTCGGCGGTGAGCTCCCGGTCTTCCGGGGGTGCGTGGCCGGCCCGGGCGACGGTGAGCAGGTCGTCGGCGAGGTCGTCGGGGCCGGGGGCGGGGAGCCGCTCGAAACCCAGGACCCGGGGGTCGTCCACGCTCTGGAGGTCCAGCTCGCAGGCGGTCAGCGCGACGGTGAGGTCCGGGGCGGCCTCGGCGGTCTCCCGCAGATACGCCGCCCAGGCCCGGTCCGAGCAGATGAGCGCGGTGACCCCGGCGTCCTTCAGCACGTGCCCGACCTCGCCGGACTTGTACATCGGATTGAGCGGTACGACGGTGGCCCCGGCCTTCCACGCGCCGAGGAGCGCGAGGACGAAGTGCGGGCTGTTCTGGAGCATGATCGCGACCCGGTCGCCGCGCCGCAGGCCCCGGGCGGCGAGGTGTCCGGCGACCGAGTCGGAGAGCGCGTCGGTCTCGCGGTAGGTGAGGCGCCCGTCGAAGTAGGCGAGGGCGGGGTGGCCGTCGGGGGCCCGGCCGACCGCGTCCCGGAAGGCGTGCAGCACGGTCGGGGCCGGGGTGACGGGGGCCCGCTGGGCGTCGCTGAGGAGGGCGAGCCAGGGCTTGGCGGCGTAGACGGAGCCGGCGGAACGCGCGTCGCTCATGCGCCGCTCACCTCCTCCCACTTCTGCTGGAGCCGGTTCATGTTGCCCATCCACCGGTCGGGATCGGCGGCGCGCGCCTGGTAGTACCCGGCGACCTCGGGGTGCGGCAGGACCAGGAAGCGGTCGGCCGCCATCGCGTCGAACAGCGCGTCGGCGACCGCGTCCGGCTCGATGGCCCCGGGGGCGAGCACCAGTTCGCCGGCCGAACCGGCGGCCGTGAGCATGTCCGTCCGTACGCCCTGCGGGCAGATGGCGTGCACCTTGATGCCGCGGTGGCGGTAGGTGAGCGAGAGCCACTCGGCGAAGGCGACCGCCCCGTGCTTGGTGACGCTGTAGGGGGCCGCGCCGACCATCGTCAGCAGTCCGGCGGCGGACGCGGTGGTGACGAACCGCCCGCTGCCGCGCTCCAGCCACTGCGGCAGCAGGGCCCTGGCCGCGCGGACGTGGGCCATCACGTTGACGTCCCAGGCGGCGGCCCAGACCTCCTCGTCGGCGAACGCGTCACCGGGCGAGGCGAGTCCGGCGTTGGCGCAGTAGATGTCGACCGTGCCGTCCAGCGCGTCACGGGCGGCCTCCACGATGCCGGAGGCGTCCCCGGCGACGGCGGTCCCGCCGATCTCCTTCGCCAGCGGTTCGATGCGCGCGAGGTCGAGGTCGTTGACGACGACCCGCGCGCCCTGCTCGGCGAACCTGCGGGCCAGAGCGGCGCCGATGCCGCCTCCGGCCCCTGTGACCACTACGCCGGCGCCTCGCACCGTATCCGCCGTGCTCATCGTCGTACCGCCTTCCGTCCACCCGCGTCCGGTCCCTCCGCACCGGCAGACTAACCGGTCGGTATGTGATCGGGGAAGGGCCGGGAAGGACCCCGGGGCAGGTCGGCGCGGGGAGCGGTCCGGCTCGGGGAAACGGCCCGGTGGCAGGTCGGCGGGGACAGCGGTTCGGCTCCGGGAAACGGCCCGGTGGCAGGTCGGCGGAGAGAGGGTCCCGGCTCGGGGAATCGGCGCGGCCCGGGTCGTTCCGTGTGGCCTGCGGTCGCGCTAGCGTGCGTGGCCATGACAGTCGGCGCGATCATGGAGGTAGCGGAATGAGCCTGTCCCGACGTGGTGTGCTGGCCGCCGGAGGCGCCCTGGGAGCGCTGGCGGCCGGTACCGGTGGAGCGGCCGCCGCCTCCGTACGCGGCTCCGGGCCCGGGCGCACACGGGTGCGTACCGGCTTCGACCGGCTGGCGGCCGACGGCTACCGGCTGCTGCGGGGCCGGAAGGTCGGCATCGTCACCAACCCGACCGGCGTCACCGCCGACGTACGGCACATCGTCGACGTGATGCACCCGGACTCCCGCGTGAACCTGACCGCCGTCTTCGGACCCGAGCACGGCTTCCGGGGGACCGCGCAGGCGGGCGGTTCGGAGGGGCGGTACGACGACCCGGCGACCGGGCTGCCGGTCTACGACACGTACCTCAAGAGCGGGCAGGAGCTCGCGGACATCTTCACCGCGTCGGGCGTGGACACGGTGCTCTTCGACATCCAGGACGCGGGCGCGCGCTTCTACACGTACATCTGGACGCTGTACGACTGCATGGAGGCGGCCGCGCTCGCGGGCAAGCGGCTGGTGGTGCTGGACCGGCCGAACCCGGTGACCGGGCGGGCGGCGCTGGGGCCGGTGCTGGACCCGGCGTTCGCCACGTTCGTGGGCCGCCGGGAGATCGCGCAGGCGCACGGGATGACGGTGGCGGAGCTGGCGCTGTTCTTCAACGCGGAGTTCCTGCACGAGAATCCGGTGCGGCTGGAGGTGGTGACCATGTCGGGGTGGCGGCGCTCGGACTTCTTCGACGCCACCGGGCTGCCGTGGGTGCCGCCGAGCCCGAACATGCCGACGCCGGAGACCGCCCTCGTCTACTCCGGCACCTGCCTCTTCGAGGGCACCAACCTCTCCGAGGGCCGGGGCACGACGCGGCCGTTCGAGCTGCTGGGTGCGGAGGGCATCGACCACCGCTGGGCGGCCGCCGCGAACGCGCTGCGGCTGCCGGGGGTCGCGTTCCGGGAGGCGTACTTCGCGCCGACGTTCTCCAAGTTCGAGGGGAAGACGGTCGGCGGGGTGCAGGTGCACGTCCAGGACCGGGAGGTCTTCGACCCGGTCCGTACGGGCATCGCCCTGCTGGTCACGGCGAAGAAGACATGGAGCGGGTTCGCCTGGCGCCCCGACAACTGGATCGACAAGCTCACCGGCAACACCAGGGTCCGCACCATGATCGACGCGGGGGCGGACACGGACGCGGTGGTGGCCGCGTGGCAGGCGGACCTGACGGCGTTCCGGGCGAAGCGGCGGAGGTATCTGCGGTACGGGGGGTAGTGCGGGCCCGTCGCCGGCCGGGGCGGGACGGGGCCGACGGGCCGAATCGCCGGGTCAGGGAGGCCGAGGCGCCCGCAGAAACGCGCCCGGCCGCCGTCCGCCCTCAGCCCGTGAGGTCCAGGTCGCCGAGGTACTCGCCGTCGGCGGTCAGGCCCCGCTTGCGGTAGCCGAGCTTGAGGTAGAACTCCTCCGGGCCGCCCTCACCGGGATGCCAGGTGACGGTCGAGACGGTCCCACCGCGGCGGCGGATCTCCTCGTTCACCGCGCCCACCGCGAACCGCCCGTACCCCCGGCCCTGCTCCCCGGCGGCGACGGCCAGCCGCCAGAGGCCGGAGCGCCGCGGGGCGTCCGGCACCTCGGCGTCGTAGTCGAACCGCACGTCGAAGAAGGCCATCACGAAGCCCACGACGCGGTCGCCGTCACGGATCAGCCGGGGCCAGGCGACCTCGGGGTGCACATAGGCCTCGGCCAAGGACTGCGCGACCGGCGAGACGAACTTCCGCTGCTCGGGAGCGACTTCCAGCCGACAGGCGGCCAGCACGGTGTCGGGCGTGACCTTTTCCAGGCGGGGAGAGACGGCTGCCATGGGGGCAGCCAAGCGCACCCGTCCGAGGCTCCGCCACCGGTTTTCCCTGGTCAGCGGACGGGCGCGAACGGCCTCCGGGCGCCGGGGCGGCGCAAGCCCCCGCACACCCGCGCGCCCTCTCACCACCCGTCCGTGCGCCGTTCCGCTTCCGTCCGCGGTCCCCGCCCGACATGGGGAGTCTCAGCCAATGGACGGTTTCCATCTTTCGATGGAGCCGAAACGGGCAGGCGTACGTCCACTCCTTGACGCCGAAGGACGAACGACGGAGGTGGCAGACATGGCCGGTTTCCGGAGTCTTGCGAGACAGGTCCGCGATCCGCTGGGCGATCTGGCCCTGCGGCGGTACTCGCTGCGCAAGTGCCTGGAGAGGTTCGCCCCGTACGGTCACCGGGCGACCTGGGACCATCTGTGCGCCCGGCACGGGATCGATCCCGAGGACCGGGCACCCGATCCGGCGCGCCTGCTGGGCGCCCTGGAGGAGCTGGAGGAGGCGCGGGCCATCTGGCTCGCCTACGAGGCGGGGTTCGCCGAGCGGCGGCGGCGCGAGAAGCACGAGGGCCTGCGGCGGCCCGGCGCCTTCGACGACTGGCACCGCCGGACGTGGGGCGGCCACGGGGTGGCCCGCTGCGCGGATCCGGAGGTCCACCCCAGCGAGCCGCTCGCCGAGGTGCTGCGCCGGCTGATCGCGGCGCTCGGCTCCGGCCCCGGCTCCGCCTGCCCGGTCTGTGCGGACACCGGGATCGAGTGGCGCCAGGAGCGGGAGCGCGGGCACGAGCCGTGGTCGGGTCCGGTGTGCACGGCGTGCGGGATCGCGGTGCCGCAGCCGGTGCTGACGGACCGCACGCTGGCCAGGGCCCGGCTGGTACGGCACCGGAGGCTCGCAGCGGCGGCAGCGGCGTAGGGCGTCGTCTTCGGAGCGGCCGTCAGGGCCGTTGTCAGTGGCGGATGTCACCATCGGGGACATGATCCAGGTCTGCCTGAACGGCCGGCGTGGTGCGGAGGCTTCGGCCGCCGTGCCCCTGTCCCCCGAAGCGCTGGCCCGGTCGGCGGCCGAGGCCGTCGCGGCCGGTGCCACCGACACCCATGTGCATCCGCGTACCCCTTGCGGGCGGGACACGCTCTCGCCCCGGGTGGTGGCCGCGACGCTGACGGCGATACGGGCGGCGGTGCGCGTCCCGGTCGGGGTGACGACGGGCGCCTGGGCCGAGCCGGATCCCCGGCGCCGGGTGGAGCGGGTGCGGGAATGGACGGTGCTGCCCGACCACGCCTCGGTCAACTGGCACGAGCCGGGCGCCGAGGAGCTGGCCGCCGCGCTGCTGGAGCGGGGCGTGGGCGTGGAGGCCGGGCTCTGGTCGGGGACGGAGGGGCACCGCCTCTTCCGCCGCTCGCCCCTGGCGCCCCGGGTCCTGCGGGTGCTGGCCGAGGTCACCGACACGGACCCGGCGACGGCGACCGGCTCGGCCCGGCTGCTCCTGGCCGAGGTGGGCGCCGCGCACGGCCGCCCGGTGCTGCTGCACGGGGAGGACGGCGGAGCGTGGCCGGTGGCCGCGCTGGCCTTCCGGCTCGGCCTGGACACCCGGATCGGCGCGGAGGACGTGACGGTGCTGCCGGACGGCCGCCCCGCCCGCTCGAACGCCGAACTGGTCACCGCGGCGGTGCGGTTACGAGGCGGCGCCTCCTAGGAGGTGTGCTCCTCCTCCGGGTCCTGCCTGCGCTCGGGCATCAGGCGCGAGCCGGTGATCCGGTCGCCGGAGATGTCGTCGGGGTTGGACAGGACACAGTTCTCCAGCGACAGACAGCCGCAGCCGATGCAGTCGGTCAGATGGTCGCGCAGCCGGTGCAACTGCTTGATGCGCTCGTCCAGTTCCTGGCGCCAGGTCTCGGAGAGGCGGGCCCAGTCGTCCCGGTTCGGCGTGCGCTCCTCGGGCAGTGAGGCGAGGGCGTCCCGGATCGTGGCCAGCGGGATGCCGACGCGCTGGGCCGCCCGCACGAAGGCGACGCGGCGCAGGGCGTCGCGGGAGTAGCGGCGCTGGTTGCCGCTGGTGCGGCGGCTGCTGATCAGGCCCTTGGACTCGTAGAAATGCAGAGCGGAGACCGCGGCGCCGCTGCGCGCCGAGAGCTGGCCGACCGAGAGTTCATGGAGTGTCTGTGGGATCTGTGGCACTCCTCAGACCCTACTGCTCCCCCGGCGGAGACCGCCGCCGATCGTTGACAGGAAGCCACCGCACCACGATGCTGAGCAAGCGCTTGGACATCTGCGCCGGAAGGCGCGGCGAGCCGGAAGGCAGGGACCCGGAACATGGCAGAGCCGAAGATCTTCACGTCCGCACAGGAGCTGCGCGACGGAGTGGGCGAGCAGCTCGGACACAGCGACTGGCTGGAGGTCGACCAGAAGCGGATCGACCTGTTCGCCGAGGCGACCGGCGACCATCAGTGGATCCATGTGGACCCGGAGCGCGCTGCGGCCGGACCGTTCGGCACGACCATCGCGCACGGCTATCTGACGCTCTCGCTGCTGCCCGCGCTGGTGCCGCAGGTCATGCGGGTCGAGGGCATGAAGATGGGCATCAACTACGGGACCAACAAGGTGCGTTTCCCCTCCACCGTCCCGGTCGGCTCACGGCTGCGGGCCACGGCGGTGCTCACGAACGTCGAGGAGGCGGGGGGCGGCGTGCAGATCACCGCGCTCGTCACCGTGGAGCGCGAGGGCAGCGAGAAGCCGGCCTGTGTCGCCGAGTCGGTGTCCCGCTACTACTTCTGATCTCCCGCCGCTACTTCGGGTCCGGGGCCGTACGGGCCCCGACCATCCGCAGGACGAGGTCGGCGTAGAGTGCGCCGACCTCGTCAGGCGTGCGGCTGCCCTGGGCGTTGAACCAGCGGGCCACGTCGATGCAGAGGGACAGCACCGCGAGGGTGGTGCCAGGGATGTCGGGGACGTCGAACTCCCCCGCCTCCACCCCCTCGCTGATGATCCGGCGCACCACCGCGTCGCTCCTGCGGCGCAGTTCGACGATCTCGGTGCGGTGCTCGGGGCCGAGGGCGTCGAGTTCGTACTGGACGACGCGGGCGGTGGTGTGGCGCTCCGCGTGCCAGCGGACGAAGGACCGTACGGCTCCGGCGAGCCGCTCGGCGGCGGTGCCGTCCCGGTCGGCCTCGGCCTGGAGGACGTACAGCGCCCGGTCGTGGCCGATCTTGCTGATCCGGTGGAGCAGCTCTTCCTTCGTCTTGTAGTGGATGTAGAGGGCGGCCGGGCTCATCCCGGCGCGGCCGGCGATGTCGCGGGTGGTGGTGGCGTGGTACCCGCGCTCGGCGAAGGCGTCGACCGCGGCGACGAGGAGCCGCCGGGCCGCCTCCGGGGTGACCTCGCCCCAGGGAGCGTCGTCGCCGCTCGTCTCCTCCGCCGTACTCATCGCCCAGGACCCCTCTCCGTCAACAGGACGAACACCATACCCCGAACCTGAGCAAGCGCTTAGGGTCGTCTCGTGGGCGGTACGGATGTCAGAGCTTCTGGAAGGGGTCGTGCTCGGCGAGGATCTTCTCCAGCCGGGCCTGGTCGACCCGGCTGACGATCTGCCCGGCCTCCTGCCGGTCCCGGATCACCTTGGCCAGCGTGAAGCAGGACGTCACGAGGTAGAGCACCCCGATGGCGAGGAAGCCGCGCACCCAGGCGTCGGCGTCGAGGAAGAAGATTCCGAGGGCCACCGCGCCCATCGCCACCAGGAAGGAGGCGACGGCCTGGCCGTAGAAGGCGGCGGTGCTCTGCTGCTTGACCGATGTCGTGTCACTCATGGGCTCAGCATCCGCCGACGTGGCGTGCGCCACATCCGTGCCCGTACTCAGCCGGGTACTCAGACACGCGTACGAGCCGGGCGCCAGCGGCCCCAGTCAGAACGCGGATACGCCTGTCAGCGCGCGGCCGATGATGAGCTTCTGGATCTGGCTGGTGCCCTCGTAGAGGGTCATCACGCGGGCGTCGCGGAGCAGCTTGCCGACCGGGTACTCGTCGATGTAGCCGTAGCCGCCGAAGACCTGGATGGCGTTGTTGGCGCAGCGGACGGCGGCCTCGGAGGCGTACAGCTTGGCCTGGGAGGCGGCGGTGGCGAACTCCTGGCCCCGGTCGATCAGGTCGGCGACCCGCCAGGTGAGCAGCCGGGCCGCCTCGATGTCCACGGATATGTCGCTGAGCAGCTCCTGCACGAGCTGGTGTCCGGCGATGCCCTTTCCGAACTGCTCGCGCTCACCGGCGTACCGCACGGAGGCGTCCAGGGCGGCCTGGGCGATGCCGACGCAGCCCGCCGCGACCGACATCCTGCCCTTGGCGAGGGCCGACATGGCGACGGTGAAGCCCTTGCCCTCGGGGCCGAGGAGAGCGGTGGCCGGTACGCGGACGTCCTCCAGGACCAGTTCGGCGGTGGCCTGGCCGCGCAGGCCGAGCTTGCCGTGGATGGTGCGGCGGGTGAGGCCGGGGGTGTCGGCGGGGACGAGGAAGGCGGAGACGCCGCGGTGGCCGGGGGCGTCGTTGGTGCGGGCGAAGAGCAGCACCACATCGGCCCAGGTGCCGTTGGTGATGAACATCTTGGTGCCGTTGATGACGTAGTCGCCGCCATCGCGTACGGCCCTGGTGGCGAGGTTCCCGGCGTCCGAGCCGGTGCCGGGCTCGGTGAGGCCGAAGCAGCCGATCGCCTCGCCCGAGGTGAGCCGGGGCAGCCACTGGCGCTTCTGCTCCTCGTTCCCCCAGGAGGCGATGGTCTTGGCGACCAGGCCGAGCGAGACGGAGACGATGCCGCGCACGGAGGAGTCGCCGCGGCCCAGCTCCTCGGTGACCAGGCAGTACGTGAGGTGGTCGCCGCCCGAGCCGCCGTACTCCTCGGGGACGGTGAGGCCGAGGAAGCCGAGCGCGCCCAGCTTCTTCACGATCGACCTGTCGACATTCTCAGCCCGGTCCCAGGCGACGACGTGCGGGGTGACCTCACGGGCCACGAACTCCTCGGCCAGCCGCCGGACGGCTTCCTGCTCCTCGCTGAGCTCCAGGTTCATCGTGCGCCACCCACTTCTGTCACGGCTTCTCACGCAGCGCTTTAATTAGCACTGCTAGTTTCCGGTTCGCAGCGCCTACTATGAGCCGCATGGCCCGACCGCGCAAGCCCCTCCTGAGCAGAGACCGCATCGTCGAGGCGGCGAGTGCGCTCGTGGACGCCGAAGGGCTGGACGCCGTCTCCACGCGGCGGCTGGCGGCCGTGCTGGGGGTCAGCGGGCCCTCGCTCTACAACCACTTCCGCAACAAGGACGAGATCCTGGACGCGGTCGCCGACGCCGTCTCCGTACAGGTCGACCTGTCGATGTTCGAGGAGTCGGACCCGCGCGACTGGCGGGAGGCCCTGCACGACTGGGCGCTCTCCTACCGGGCCGCCCTCGCCGCGCACCCGCACATCGTGCCGGTCCTCGCGCGGGGCCCGGGGCGGCGGCCGGCGGGGCTGCGGGTCGCCGACGCGGTGTTCGGGGCGATGGTGGGGGCGGGGTGGCCGGCCGCGCAGGCCACCCGGATCGGGGCGCTGATGCGGTACTTCATCACCGGGTCGGCGCTGGGCTCCTTCGCCGGGGGCTTCGTGGACGACGAGAGCGCGTACGACCCGGCCGACTACCCGCACCTCGGCCAGGCGCACCTGCTGGCCGACCACCGGCGGCAGGTGGACGAGGGGGCCTTCGAGACGGGGCTGCGGGCGCTGCTGGACGGGCTGGCGGTCCAGTACGAGGAGTACGCGCGGCCCACGGAAACGGTTCGGCGGGCGCCGAACCGTCCTTGACGCACCCTGGACCCATGAGCCCTTCACCGCGCCCCTCGGGCCGTCCGGCCGGGGCCCGCCCGCACGACACCACCGCGCCGCGCCTCGCCGCACTGGCCGCCCTCCTCGCGGACGGGACCCGCGCCGCCTTCTGCCTCGCCCTGCTGGACGGCCGCGCCTGGACGGCCGGGGAGCTGGCCCGGTACGCCTCGGTCGCCCCCTCCACCGCCAGCGAGCACCTCGGGCGGCTGGTGGCGGGCGGGCTGCTCACCGAGGAGCGGCAGGGGCGGCACCGGTACGTCCGGCTCGCCGACGAGCGGGTCGCGCACCTGGTGGAGGAGCTGGCCTCGCACGCCGTGCCCGGCGCGCCCGAGCCGCCGCGCACGCTGCGGGCGGCGAGCGTCAGCAGCGCGCTGGCCCGGGGGCGGACCTGCTACGACCATCTCGCGGGGCGCCTCGGCATCCGGATCACCGAGGCGATGACCGTACGGGGGCTGCTGCGGCAGGACACCGGGTTCGCGCTGACGGATGCGGGGCTCGGCTGGTTCGACTCGCTCGGCATCCCGCTGGACCGGGGCGGCCGGCGGCCCCTGGCACGGGGGTGCCTGGACTGGACGGAACGGCGCCCGCATCTCGCAGGGGCGGCGGGGGCGGCGCTGTGCGCGCATGTGCTGGGGGCGGGCTGGTGCGAGAGGTTCGGGTCGGGCCGGGCGGTACGGGTGACTCCGTCGGGGGTGGGGGCGTTGCGGGGGCTGCTGGGGGTGGATGCGGCGTCACTGGCCGCCGACACCTGACGGGGCCGTCCGGCGGGCCAGAGGGCAGGGAGCGGTGCGCCCACTCCAGCCCGTCCGGGGTTTGAGGACGGAACCGGTGCTCGGGTCCGGGCGACATCCATGCTTCCCGGACACGGAAGGGTTGCCCGGTGCCACCGCCACGGTTCCGTCCTCAAACGCCGGACGGGCTGAGGGGGGTGCACGGACGGGCTGAGTGGTCGCGCGGGCACCCCGGAAGGGCGCGCACGGGCTGAAGGGCGCAGGCAGGCACGGCGCCCCGCCGATTGACGCGCCCCGACAATTCGGTAGGGACCGAAGCGTTTCGGCTTTACCGTCGGGGCCATGACGACCACCCCCGCCGCCCCGGCCACCCCCGCCCGATCCTGGCGGGCCACCGCCGCCGCCTGTACCACTGTGGTCCTGTGGGCCTCCGCGTTCGTCTCCATCCGCAGTGCGGGCGAGGTCTACTCCCCCGGCGCCCTGGCCCTCGGGCGGCTGCTGGCGGGCTCCCTGGTGCTCGGGGCGATCCTCCTCGTACGCCGCGAAGGGCTGCCGGGGCGCGGCGCCTGGCGCGGGATCATCACGTCCGGGGTGCTGTGGTTCGGGCTGTACATGGTGGCGCTCAACTGGGGCGAGCAGGAGGTCGACGCCGGGACGGCGGCGATGCTCGTGAACATCGGGCCGATCCTGATGGCCCTGATGGGCGCCCGGATGCTCGGCGAGGGGCTGCCCCGCCGCCTGCTGCTGGGCATGGGCATCTCGTTCTCCGGCGCGGTCGTCGTCGGCCTCGCCATGTCCGGCCACGGCAGCTCGTCCGTGCTGGGCGTGGCGCTCTGCCTGCTGGCCGCCGTGGTGTACGCGCTGGGCGTGGTGAGCCAGAAGCCGGCGCTCGCGTACGGCTCCTCGCTCCAGATCAACACCTTCGGCTGCCTGATCGGCGCCGTCGCCTGCCTGCCGTTCACCGGGGTGCTGATCTCCGAGGCGGCCGACGCCCCGATGTCCGCCACGCTGAACATGATCTACCTGGGCGTCTTCCCGACCGCGCTGGCCTTCACCACCTGGGGCTACGCGCTGGCCCGCACCACGGCGGGCCGGATGGGCGCCACCACGTACGCGGTCCCGGCGATCGTGGTGCTCATGGCGTGGCTGCTCCTGGACGAGGTGCCGACCCCGCTCGGCGTTCTCGGCGGGCTGCTCTGCCTGGCAGGGGTGGCGGTCTCCCGGAGCCGTCAGCAGACTGGCCCCACACGTGGAAATCCGGCTGGGCCGGTGGAGGGAAACCGTCATGACGCGGAGTACCGGGGCGCACGGCGACCGTAACGGTCGCAACGGGGCGAAGAAGAGGACCGCCCGCGAGGAGGCCGCACGGGCGGCCCGCTACGGCGGGCCGTACCTCGACGGCTTCCGCGTGGCCGACAGCGGTGACGACGACCCGGTCCTGGTGGAGCCGGACGGCCATGCCCGGGACGCGTGGCGGGAGGACTACCCGTACGCGCACAAGCTCCGGCGCCGCGACTACGAGAAGACCAAGCGCGCCTTGCAGATCGAGTTGCTGAAGCTCCAGCACTGGGTGAAGGAGCGCGACGAGCGGCTGGTGATCCTCTTCGAGGGGCGGGACGCGGCGGGCAAGGGCGGCACGATCAAGCGGTTCACCGAGCATCTGAATCCGCGTGGTGCCCGCGTAGTCGCCCTGGAGAAGCCCACCGAACGTGAGCGGACCCAGTGGTACTTCCAGCGGTACGTGGCGCATCTGCCGAGCGCCGGGGAGATCGTCCTGTTCGACCGCTCCTGGTACAACCGGGCCGGGGTGGAGCGGGTGATGGGGTTCTGCACGACCCGCGAGTACCTGGAGTTCATGCACCAGGCGCCCGGCTTCGAGCGGATGCTCGCCCGGGACGGCATCCACCTGGTGAAGTTCTGGTTCTCCGTCTCGCGCAACGAGCAGCGCAACCGGTTCATGATCCGGCAGATCGACCCCGTACGACGGTGGAAGCTGAGCCCTGTCGACCTGGCCTCGCTGGACAAGTGGGACGAGTACACGGAGGCCAAGGAGCTGATGCTCTTCCACACCGACACGGCCGATGCTCCGTGGACGGTGGTGAAGAGCAACGACAAGAAGCGGGCCCGGCTGGAGGCGATGCGGCACGTGCTGGACCGCTTCGACTACCCGGGCAAGGACCCGGAGGTGGTCGGGGTGCCGGACCCGCTGATCGTGGGCCCGGCCTCCCGGCTGTTCGAGGAGGGCGAGATGGACGCCCGGCTGCTGGGGCCGGTCGCCTCGACCTCCCGGACGACGAACACCCCCTAGAACACCACCAGCGCGCGGCCGCCCTTGCCCGCGATCATGTTGTCGAAGGCGGCCGGGATGCCTGCCAGCGCGATGCGTTCGGTGACCATCATCGACAGGTCGAACCGGCCCGCCCGGATGTGGTCGGCCAGGGCGGGCAGGTCGCGGGCCGGGTCGCTGTTGCCGTAGACGCAGCCCGTGAGGGACCGGCCCCAGTGGAAGATCTCCAGGGCGTTGAAGGTGACTTCCTGGTCCTTGCCGCCGATCCCCACGACCGTCGTACGCCCGCCGCGCCGGGTGGACTCCCAGGCGGCCCGGATGGTCGCGGGCCGGCCGACGCACTCCACCGCCACGTCCGTGCCCTGGCCGCCGGTGAGCTTGCGGATCTCGCGCGGGGTGGTGGCGGAGGCGATGACGTAGTCCGTCGCCCCGGCTTGCCGGGCCAGCTCCTCCTTGGCCGGGGAGACGTCGACCGCGATGATCCGGGAGGCGCCCGCGATCCGGGCGGCCTGGAGCACGGCGAGGCCGACGCCGCCGATCCCGAAGACGACCACGCTCTCGCCCTCGCGGACCCGGGCGCTGTGGTGGATCGCCCCGTAGCCGGTGAGGACCGCGCAGCCGAGGAGGGCGGCGTCGGTGAGCGGGATGCCGTCGGGGGCCGGGAGCACGCAGTTCGCGGCGACGACGGTCTCCTCCGCGAAGGCGGCCACGTTGAGGCCGGGGTGGAGTTCGGTGCCCTCGGCCGTACGGGCGTGGAGGTTGGCGGTCCCCTTCAGCGCGTCGGCGCAGAGCCAGACCTCGCCGATCCCGCAGTGGAAGCAAGCGCCGCAGGAGGGCGCCCAGTTGAGGACGACACCGTCGCCCGGGGCGACATGGGCGACGCCCTCGCCGACCGCCAGGACCGTACCGGCGCCCTCGTGGCCGAGGACGGCGGGCACCGGCACGCGCATGGTGCCGTTGGACAGGGACAGGTCGGAGTGGCAGACCCCCGCCGCGGCGAGGGCGATGCGCACCTGGCCGGGGCCGGGCTCCGGCAGGACGATGTCGGTGATCTCCAACGGAGCTCCGACGGCGGGCAGTACGGCGGCGCGGACCACGAACAGGCTCCTTGCATGGGAAGGGTTACGGGGGTCAGAACTGGAGCGACTTGGTCTGGAGGTACTCCGCCAGACCGTGCGGCCCCAGCTCGCGCCCCACGCCCGACTGCTTGTAACCGCCGAAGGGGGCCAGCGGGTTGAACCGGCCGCCGTTGATGTCGACCTGTCCGGTGTCCATCCGGCGGGCGAAGGCCACCGCCTCCTCGTCGTCGGCCGCCCATACGGCTCCCGCGAGCCCGTAGACGGTGTCGTTGGCGATACGGAGGGCGTCGTCCACGTCCTCGTAGCGGAGGATCGAGACCACCGGGCCGAAGATCTCCTCCTGGGCGATGGTCATGTCCGGGGTGACGTCGGCGAAGACGGTGGGGCTGATGTAGTAGCCGGCCTCCAGGGGCGCGTCGGGGCCGCCCGCGATCAGCCGGGCGCCCTCCTCCATGCCCTTGCGGATGTAACCGCTCACCCGGGCCTGCTGCTTGGCGTTGACGAGCGGGCCGACCCGCCCGCCGGGCGCGTACTTGAGCACGGCCTGCGCGGCCAGCTCCACGGCCTCGTCGTACCGCTCGGCGTCGACCAGCATCCGGGTCCAGGCGCTGCACGTCTGCCCGGAGTTGGTCATCACATTGGCGATGCCGACGTTGACCGCCTTGGCGAGGTCGGCGCCCGGGAGGATCACGTTGGCGGACTTGCCGCCGAGTTCGAGGGCGACGCGCTTGATCGCGGCCCCGGCCGTGGCACCGATCTGCTTGCCGACGGCGGTCGATCCGGTGAACGAGACGAGGTCGACGCCCTCGTGCTCGGCGAGCGCCTGTCCGGCTACCGGGCCGAGGCCGGTGACCAGGTTGAAGACCCCGGGCGGCAGGCCCGCCGCCTCGGTGGCCTCGGCGAAGAGCTGGGCGGTGAGCGGGGTGTCCTCGGCCGGCTTGAGGACGACCGTGCAGCCGGCGGCGAGGGCGGGGGCGACCTTGGCGACGATCTGGTGGAGCGGGTAGTTCCAGGGGGTGATCGCGCCGACGACGCCGACCGGCTCCAGCAGGACGGTGGAGTTGCCGATCCTCTCCTCGAAGGCGTAGGACGCGGCCAGTTCGGCGTACGAGGCGGCGACCATGACCGGCACGGCGGCGTGGACCATCTGCGAGAGCGGCAGCGGCGAGCCCAGCTCGGCGGTGATCGTCTCGGCCAGCTCGTCCTTGCGGGCCGCCAGCGCGTCGCTCAGCGCGGAGAGGCGGGCGGCGCGCTCGGCGGGCGGGGTGGCGGCCCAGCCGGGGAACGCGGCGCGCGCGGCCTTCACCGCCGCGTCGACGTCCTCGGCCGTGCCCGCCGGTACATGGGCGATCAGCTGCTCGTCGGCCGGGTTCACGACCGCGATCGTGTCTTGGCCGACGGCGGGCCGCCACGCGCCGCCGATGTACATCTGGTCATGGGCCTTCATGGGCTGTTTCCTCCCGGACGGGCTGTGCGGAGCGCCGACGTGCTGTCCCCCACCGCCCAAACTAGCGCCGTTAGTTTTCCGGCGCCAGGGAGCTTCCGGAGACGCCGGTCACGCCGGGCGTGCGCGCCACGCCGGTCGCGCCCGTCACGCCGGGGCGCGCCCCCGCCCCGAGGACGAAGCCTCAGCTGTCCAGTCCGGGCACGTCCTGCGGCAGCGGGCAGATGCGGCGGCCGTAGTGGTCGAAGACGTACAGGTGGGCCGGGTCCACCAGCAGCGGCACCTGGCCGCCGGTCCGCAGCCGCATGTCGGGGCCGGTGCGGACCACCAGGTCGCCGGAGATGACGGAGGGCCGGTCGGGGGTGCGGAGCGCCGTCGGGTCCGGGGCGGGGTCGTCGAGGGTGACGACCGGGCCGCCGACCCGCGCCCCGGCCCGCCCCTTCAGCCGGTCCAGGACACCGAGGGCGCCTGGTGTACTGCCTCGGGAACGGCCCGCCGCGGCCCTGCGGCGGCGGGGCACGGCGCGCGGCTGGGCCGATTCGAGGTCCGGGACGACGGCGGGCCGCGAACCGGTGTTGAGGTGGACCAGCGCCTCGTGCCCCTGGTACTCGACGTGCTCCACGATCCCGCTGAGCGCCACCTCGCCGGGGCGGGCATGGCTGGGCGGGGCGATCCGGACCGCCTCCGAGCGCAGCCCCACGATGATCCGGCGGCCCTGCTGGATGCGGAGCAACTGGTGGTCCGGGCTGAGGGGTTCGGGCAGGGCGAGCCGCTGGCGGCCCAGGTCGATGGACATCCGCCCCTCCAACGGGGCGTGCACGACGGCCTGGAGGAGGTTGATCCGCGGGGTGCCGATGAACGCGGCCACGAAGACGTTCTCGGGCAGCGCGTAGACCTCGCGGGGCGGGCTGACCTGTTGCAGGACCCCGCCGCGCATCACGGCCACCCGATCGCCCAGCGACATGGCCTCTGCCTGATCATGCGTCACATACACGGTCGTGACGCCGAGTTCCTTGGTGAGCAGGGCGATCTCGGCGCGCAGATGGTTGCGGAGCTTGGCGTCCAGGTTGGAGAGCGGCTCGTCCATCAGGAAGACGGAGGGCCTGCGGGAGATCGCGCGGCCCATCGCCACGCGCTGGCGCTCGCCGCCGGAGAGCTGGGCCGGGTAGCGGTCGAGTACGTGGTCGATGCCGAGCATCCGGGCGGTGGCCTCGATCCGCGCGCTGTTGTCCTCGCGCGGGTTCTCCAGCTTCAGCGGGAAGCCGATGTTGGCGCGGTTGGTCATGCTCGGGTACAGCGCGAAGTTCTGGAACACCATCGCCATCCCGCGTTCGCGCGGCGGGATGTGGTTGGAGAACTCGCCGTCGAGGAGCAGCTCGCCCTCGCTGATCTCCTCAAGCCCCGCGATCATGCGCAGCACGGTCGACTTGCCGCAGCCGGACGGACCGAGCAGCACGACGAACTCGCCGGGGTCGATGGAGAGCGTGAACCGGTCGACGGCCCGCCGGTCCCGGCCGTAGCTCTTGCTGACGTGGTGCAGGGAGATGGCGCGCGTCATGGAGTGTCCCCGGGATGAAGGTGTACGAGGTGTACGTCGCGGTGGGGAGCGGCTGTGGGGGAAGTTAGCCCACCGGGCGGGGTGTGGGAATGACTCGCGCGAAGGTTGGGACGTGTGGGACGTACGGGGTTGGGCGGGGCGGGTGCGTCAGGAGCGGTGCCGGTCGGCCCGGGGCGCGCTCCGCTCACGTACGGCGTCCGGCGCAGGCGGTACGGGCGTGGGCTCCGGCGGTCGTACGGCGTCCGGCGCAGGTGGTACGGGCGTGGGCTCCGGCGGTCGTACGGGCGCGGACTCCGGTCGTACGGAGGACGCCCCCGCCGCCCGTCCGCTGCGCAAACCCAGCCCCGCCGCCGCCAGCAGCAACGCGCCGAGCAGCGCGAACGGGGCCGCCGCCCCCGCCGTACCCGCGATCAGGCCCGCAGCGGCGGGCGCGCCGGCCTGGCCCAGCCGGTTGCCGGTCAGCCGCAGGGCCAGGGCCGTGGACCGGGCCTCGGCGGGCGCGGCCTGGACCACCGTGGTCATCGACAGCGGCTGGCCGACGCCGAGGCAGAAGCCGAGGGCGGCCAGCATGACGGCGAGCACCGGTACGGGGACCGGGAGGGCCATTCCCGTACAGAGCAGGCCGGCCAGCAGGCAGCTGGTGGTCAGCAGGGCCGTCCGGCCGAGGAGCCGCAGCATCGGGGTCATCACCAGACGGCAGGCGATGGTGGCGGCGGCCCGCAGGCTGAGCAGCAGCCCGACCGTGGCGGGGGCGATCCCCCGGTGCTCGCCGACCACCGGCAGGTAGGCGGTGAGGATGTCGGTCGAGGACAGGACCGCCATGCTGATGAAGATCCCGGCCGGGACGCCCCGCGCCCCGAGGATCCTGGTGACCGGGACCTTGGCCGCCCCCGCCTTCGTGGCGGGCCCGGCGCCGGGCGTACGCCGGTGCTCGATGCGCCACAGCGAGGTGAGCGCGACCGCGCAGACCCCCGCCGAGACGAGGAGCGCGAGTGCGCTCGTACGCCCCAGAGCACCGCTCTCGCCGGAGATCAGCGCTCCGGCGGCGATCGGGCCGCCCAGCTGGCCGAGCGAGGCGCCGATGGTGAAGTGGCCGAAGTTGCGGTCCTGTTCGGCCGGGGCGGACTGCCGGGCCACGATCGACTGGGCGCCGATCACGAAGCACAGGTGGCCGAGGCCCATCACCCCGCTCCACGCGGCCATCGCGGGCAGTGAGGAGACCGCACCGCTGAGCGCGCAGCCGCCGGAGATCAGCACCACGCCGACCGGCAGCAGGGGCGCGCACCGGCCGTGGTCCGTGCGGCGGCCGAGCGGGACGGCGGCGAACAGCGGCAGCAGGGCGTAGACACCGGCGATGACACCGACCGCCGTTTCGTCCGCTCCCAGCGCGAGGGCCCGGTAGGAGACGGCGGGCCGCGCCATCGACACCGCCCCCTGCGCGAAGGCGAAGGCGATGACGAGACGCAGCAGCCAGCCCCTCCCGGGCCCGGGTCGCGATGCGGGTGTCATCGAAAGCCCACCCACCAGAAGCCACCCATCACGAGCCACCCATCACAAGCCGTCCATCAGAAGCCGTCCATCAGATCGTGCCGAACAGGATGCCCGCCCCCAGCACCACCAGCGACGTCAGCACCGCCCACTTGACGGTGAACCGGGTGTGGTCGCCGAACTCCACCTTCGCCATGCCGACCAGGACGTACACGGCCGGGACCAGCGGCGAGGACATGTGCAGCGCCTGGCCGGCCAGGGAGGCGCGGGCGATCTCCAGCGGCGAGACGCCGTGGGCGGCACCGGCCTCGGCGAGGACGGGGACGACACCGAAGTAGAAGCCGTCGTTGGACATGAAGTAGGTGAGCGGCAGGCTGAGCAGCCCGGTGACGATGGCCATGTGCGGGCCCATCGCGTCGGGGACGGCCCCGACCACCCAGTCGGCCATGTTCTCGACCATACCCGTGCCGGTGAGGACGCCGGTGAAGACGGCGGCGGCGAAGACCATGCCGGAGACGTTGAGGACGTTGTCGGCGTGGGCGGCGATCCGGGCCCGCTGGTCGGGCATGTGGGGGAAGTTGACGGTGAGGGCGAGGGCGGCGCCGAGGAGGAAGAGGACCGGGATCGGCATCAGGTCCATGATCATGGCGGTCAGCAGGGCCACGGTGAGACCGGCGTTGAACCAGTAGAGCTTGGGCCGCAGCGTGGACCGGTTCGGGTCGAGGCCCTGGAACTCGTCCTCGTCCTCGTCATCCGTGAGATCCGCCGAGCCGGTCCCCGAGGTGGCGGGGCCCTTGCGCAGCAGGTCCTCGCCGCCCGTACCGCCGCCCGCCCCCGCGAGGACGGTCTCCGGCTCCCGTACCAGCGCCTCGTCCAGCGTGAGCATGCCCAGGCGCTTGCGCTCGCGCAGACCCAGCACGTACGAGAGGAGGAAGACGGCGAGCAGTCCGACGGCCAGCGCCGGGATCATGGGGACGAAGATCTCGGAGGCGTCCAGCTTGAGCGCGGTCGCGGCGCGGGCCGTGGGGCCGCCCCAGGGCAGGGTGTTCATGACGCCGTTCGCCGTGGCCGCCACACCGGTCATGACGACCAGGCTCATCTTGAGCCGTTTGTAGAGCGGATACATCGCCGAGACGGTGATCATGAAGGTGGTGGAGCCGTCACCGTCCAGCGAGACGATCGCGGCGAGCACCGCCGTACCGACGACGATCCGCATCGGGTCCGCCTTGCAGAACCGCAGGATGGCCCGGACGACCGGGTCGAAGAGGCCGACGTCGATCATCACGCCGAAGTAGACGATGGCGAACATCAGCATGGCGGCGGTCGGCGCCAGGTTGCCGACGCCGTCGATGACGTAGTCGCCGAGCTTCGCTCCCTGCCCGACGGCGACACAGAAGAGTGCGGGGATCAGTACCAGCGCCGCGATCGGCGACATCTTCTTCGTCATGATCAGGACCAGGAAGGTCGCGATCATGGCGAAGCCGAGGATTGTCAGCATGGGGGATACCTAACGTTCATCCTTGAACTCCCACCGGTCTCGGCGGTCGGTCCGGACGACGTTAGGGGCCTCCTCGAAGAGTTAACAAGACGTTGACGCGTGAGCAATACGAGCAAAACCCCAGGTCAACGCGGTGGTGTTACGGGGAGGGTTACGGAGACGGGGTCACGGTCACCGGAATCGCGTTCAGCACGGCGGTGCCGGAGAGCGGGTCCAGGAGGGTGCCGTCCAGGAGCTGGTTCACGTTCGCGCCGGGGTGGGCGGCGGCGACCGCCATGCGGGTCCCGGGGCGGCTGTGGCCCCAGCCGTGCGGGAGGCTCACCACCCCGCTGCGTACGGTGTCCGTGATCTCGGCAGGGGCCTCGATCCCGCCGCCCGCCGACTCGATCCGTACGGTGGCCCCGTCCGCCAGTCCGAGCCGGGCCGCGTCGTCGGGGTGGATCTGGAGGGTGCAGACGTTGGACCCGCCGCTGAGCGAACCGACGTTGTGCATCCAGCTGTTGTTGGACCGCAGATGGCGGCGGCCGACGAGGACGAGCGGGGCGGGCCGGTCCCCCAGCGCCCGGCGCAGGCGGGGCAGGTCTGCGGCGATCGGAGCGGGGAGCAGTTCGATGCGGCCGGAGCGGGTGCGCAGGATCTCCGGGACGCGCGGCTTCAACAAACCAAGATCGATGCCGTGCGGGTGGGCGAGGAGCTGCTCCAGCGTCAGACCGTACGGGCCGAGCCGCAGCATCAGGTCGAGGCGGCGTTCGGGGCCGGTGCGGCCGGTGAGTTCGTCGGCCAGCTCCTTGGGGGCGCCCGCCTTGGTGATCGCGGTGGTGATGGCGAGGTCGTCGACGGCGGAGGGCGGGGCGCCGTGCATCCCGCTCACCGCGAGGATCAGCCGGGCGTGGATCTCGCTCTCGTCCATCCGCCCGTCCTCCAGGGGGACGGGGGCCGGGGTATAGCGGACCTGGTTGTGCACGGCGAAGGAGTTGAACGCGAAGTCGAAGTGGGCGCTCTGCGAGGGCGGCGGCGGGGGCAGCACGACATCCGCGTGGCGGGAGGTCTCGTTGAGGTACGGGTCGACGCTGACCATGAAGTCGAGGTGGCCGGAGAGCGCCGCGTCCAGCCGGTCGCCGTCGGGCGCGGAGAGGACGGGGTTGGCGGCGAGCACGACCAGGGCCCGGATGCGGCCCTCCCCCGGGGTCTCGATCTCCTCGGCCAGGGCAGCGGTGGGCAGTTCGCCCTTGGCCTCGGGGTGGCCGGAGACCCGGGAAGCCCAGCGGCCCAGGGCGAAGCCCTTGCCGGGGGCGGCGGGTCGGGGTCCCCGGGCCGTCGCCGAAAGGGGGAACAGCGCGCCGCCGGGGCGGTCGAGGTTGCCGGTGAGGATGTTGAGGACGTCCACCAGCCAGCTGGCGAGGGTGCCGTGCTCCACGGTGCAGCTGCCGATCCGCCCGTAGACGGCGGCGGTCGGCGCGGCGGCCAGTTCCCGGGCGAGGGCGGTGATGGTGGCCGCCTCCACATCGCAGGCGGCAGCGACCGCGTCCGGGGTGAAGTCGGCGAGGGCGGCGGCGAGTTCGTCCGTCCCCTCCAGGTGGTCGGCGAGCGGGCCGGGGTCGGTGAGCTTCTCCTCGAACAAGACATGGGCCATCGCGGCGAGCAGCAGGGCGTCGGCCCCCGGCCGGATCGCCACATGCCGGTCGGCGAGGCGGGCGGTCCGGGTGCGGCGCGGGTCGATGACGGTGAGGGTGCCGCCGCGCCTGCGCAGCGCCCGGAGGCGGCCGGGGAAGTCGGGGGCCGTACAGAGGCTGCCGTTGGACTCCAGCGGGTTGGCGCCGATCAGGAGGAGGTGGTCGGTGCGGTCGAGATCCGGTACGGGGATGGCGTTGGCGTCACCGAAGAGCAGCCCGCTGGAGACGTGCTTGGGCATCTGGTCCAGGGTGCTCGCCGTGAAGACGTTGCGGGTGCGCAGGGCGGCGAGGAGCAGGGGCGGGTAGAGGGCGCCCGCCATGGTGTGGACGTTGGGGTTGCCGAGGACCACCCCGACGGCCTGCGGGCCGTGGGCCTCGACCAGGGCGGGTATGCGGGCGGCGATACGGTCGAACGCCTCGCTCCAGGCCGCCTCCCGCAGCTCCCCGTCCCCGCCCCTCACGAGCGGGACGCGCAGCCGGTCGGGGTCGGCGTCCAGGCCGCCGAAGGACGCCCCCTTGGGGCAGATGAACCCCCGGCTGAAGATGTCGTCGCGGTCGCCGCGCGCTCCGGTGACGGTGGTTCCCTCGATGGTGAGGGTGAGGCCGCAGGTGGCCTCGCAGAGGGGGCAGATACGCGGTGCGGTACGGGATGCGTGGGACATGGGCCCTCCCCGGGGCGGTGGCGGTGGCGGCGCCGGCCGCGGTGAGGGCGGTGACGGCGCTGGCAGCACCGCGAGCATACCGACCGGTACGCATGGCGGGGAGGTGCTGGAGGGCAGGCACTTGGCAGCCACCTCCCCCCGCGCCCCGCCCCCCTCAGTCCAGGATCTGCGCGAGGTACGCCCGTACCAGCGTCCGGGTCTCGGCCACGATCGCCGGATCCCCCGCGGGGTCCGTACGGAAGGCGAGCTGGAGCAGCGCGTCGGCGGCCTCGACGCTGACCAGGATGGCCCGCAGCAGTTCCGGGCCGGGGTGGCGGCCGAGGTGTCCGGCGAGGAGTTCGGTGAGGCGGCCCGCGAGGCGGCGGTTGGCGTCGTCCGAGGTGTCCTCGGCGGGCGACGGGGGCCCGAAGTCGACCAGGGCGAAGCCGGGCACGGTCCGCTTCATCGCGAGGTACTCGTCCAGCACCGCGTCGATGGCTCCGCGCCAGTCGTCGGCGGGGAGAGAGCCGAGCCGGTCGGTGATGCGCTCGGCGTAGAGGTCCAGGTTGCGCAGCGCCAGGGCGTCGACGAGGGCCCGCTTGTTGGAGAAGAAGCGGTAGACGGAGCCGATGGGCACCTCGGCGCGCGAAGCGACGTCGCGGGTGGAGAGCTGCTCGTAACCGGTCTCGTCGAGGAGTCCGGCGCAGGCGTCGAGTATCCGGGCGAGCCGGTCGGCGCTGCGCTGCTGTACGGGGGCGCGGCGGAGATTCGGGTTCGGGTGGGGCACGGACCCATGATGCCGTGCACCTTCCCGGGGCCGTCCGCAAGCCCCCCGGGCGCCGACCGACACCCCGAATGGCGTGATCCAGGCCGTTGACGCGCCCGCCTCCTATTCCTACGGTGTCCTATAGGATTCGTTGTCCGGCGGATCCAAGGCTTTACGGTCACCGGGAGTGCGGGATGAGCGGCATCGAGCAGGCGAGGAAGACGGCGGAGGGGCTGACGTACTCCTCCGGTTTCGGCAACGAGCACAGCTCGGAGGCGGTTGCGGGGGCGCTGCCGCACGGCCGCAACTCACCCCAGCGCGCCCCCCTCGGGCTCTACGCCGAGCAGTTGAGCGGCTCCGCCTTCACCGAGCCCCGCGCCGACAACCGCCGCTCCTGGCTCTACCGGATCCGCCCCTCCGCCGCACACCCGGCCTTCACCCGGACCGACAACGGCAACCTGCGGACGGCACCCTTCACCGAGTCCGTGCCGGACCCGAACCGGCTCCGCTGGAACCCGCTCCCCGACCCCGCGCCCGGCACGGACTTCGTCGGCGGGCTGTGGACCCTGGGCGGCAACGGTGACGCCGCCCAGCGGACCGGCATGGCGGTCCACCTCTACCACGCCAACTCCTCCATGACCGACCGGGTGTTCAGCGACTCCGACGGCGAGCTGCTGATCGTCCCGGAGCGCGGCGGGCTGCTGCTCCGCACCGAACTGGGCCTGCTGCGCGCCGAACCGGGCCATGTCGCGCTGATCCCGCGCGGGGTCCGCTTCCGGGTGGAGCTGCTGGAGGAGAGCGCGCGCGGGTACGTCTGCGAGAACTACGGCCGCCCGTTCGTGCTCCCGGACCTCGGGCCGATCGGCGCCAACGGGCTGGCCCACGCACGGGACTTCCTGGCCCCGGTCGCCGCGTACGAGGACGAGGACCGGCCGGTGGAGGTGGTCAACAAGTTCTGCGGGAACCTCTGGTCGGCGACGTACGACCACTCGCCCCTCGACGTGGTCGCCTGGTACGGCACCCACGCCCCGTACGTCTACGATCTGCGCCGCTTCAACGTCATCGGGTCGATCAGCTACGACCACCCCGACCCTTCGATCTTCACGGTGCTGACCTCGCCGTCGGACACCCCCGGCCTGGCCGGTGTCGACTTCGTCGTCTTCGCGCCGCGCTGGCTGGTCGGCGAGGACACGTTCCGGCCGCCGTACTTCCACCGGAACGTGATGAGCGAGTACATGGGGCTGATCGACGGCGCGTACGACGCGAAGGCCGACGGTTTCGTCCCCGGTGGCGGCTCGCTGCACAACATGATGTCGGCCCACGGACCGGACCGGGAGACCTTCGACCGGGCGAGCGCGGCGGAGCTGAAGCCGCAGAAGATCGAGGACGGCCTGGCCTTCATGTTCGAGACCCGCTGGCCGATCATCTCGACCCCGCAGGCGGCCGGGGCCGACCATCTTCAGCGCGGTTACGACGACGTGTGGCAGGGTCTGAGCCGCAACTTCCGGCCGTAGAGAGCTGCTGCGGAGACGGGCCGGGCGGCCGGAGGGGCCCGGAGGGACGGGACGGGGACGACGTGACAGAGAGCCATGAGACGACGACTGCCGAGGCGGGGCCTGCCGAGGCGGGCACACCCGGTGACGCGGTGGAACGGGCGGGGGCAGGGGTGACCCCCGTCGGCCGGGCGCACCCGCCCGCCTTCGCGCCCGACTCGCTCGTCCTCAACCGGAAGCTGCCGCTCTGGTACCAGGTCTCCCAGTCGCTGCGGGCCTCCATACTTGGCCGCCCGCGGGACGCCTCCCTCCGGCTGCCCACCGAGGAGCAGTTGGCCGCCCACTACGGGGTCAGCGTGCTCACGATGCGCCAGGCGCTGAAGGAGCTGGAGACGGAGGGGCTGATCAGCCGGCACCGGCGGCGCGGCACGTTCATAGAGCCGCGCGCCCGGCGGGTCTCCCCGGTCCGGCTGCTGGGCTCGGTCGACGCGATCGTGGCCCAGCAGTCCGGGGAGCCGACGACGGTTCTCGGCCACGGTGCGGTGGCGGTGCCGGGCGATCTCGCCGAGTTCTTCCCGGACTGCGGCGAGGTGGTCAGCTACCGGCGGCTGCGCCGCGACGGCGAGAGCGGTGAGCCGACCAACTGGGCGGAGAACGCGGTACGCCCCGACATCGCCGCCCGCATCGACGTGGCCGACCTCGAACGCTGGCCGATGACCAAGGTCCTGCGGGATGTCGTCGGCGTCCGCATCTCCCGGATCACCGACACGGTGGAGGCCCGGCTCGCCGACCCGGTCACCGCCGAACTGCTCCAGGTCCCGCTGCTCAGCCCGATCCTGCACTACACGGGCGTGACGTACGACGAGGAGGGACGCGTGGTGGATGTGGCCCGCATCCGCTACCGGGGCGACCGGTTCTCGTTCTCCGTGACGGTGGAGGCGCACTAGGGCCTGTCGTCAAACTGCCGTCGTCGCCCGAAGGGCGGCCGCGCGGCGTCCGGTGCGTGCGATCGCAAGGCGCCGGAATGGCCTCGTAGCGGAGCTACTTGGCCATTTCGGCAACGCCGCGAGCGGGCGTGCCGGGCGTCGCACGGCAGACGGCAGTTCGACGACAGGCCCTAGGGGGCGCCTGCCCCCGCCGTTACGATGCGAACGGTGACGGCGGGCAGGGCCGGACGGGAGCGGCGGACACGGGAGGACGGCTCGGTGGCAGCGCGCAGGACCACGGGGGCGGGGGCGGCGACGGCGGCCGGACCGGGCGAGGACACGGTGTCCGTGGAGCTGGACGAGCTGATGCCGTGGTCGGTACGCCCCCTGCGAACCGGCCGCTCCTGGGTGAGCGGCCCCGATCCCGCCGCGCTCCGCGCCCGTTGGGAGCGGCTGGCCGCCGCCGAGGGCGCCGAGCAGGAGCGGCTGTTCCGCCCGAGCCGCTCCCGTACGCCGCACACCCCGGTCGCCGCGCTGCCCGGCCGGTCCACCACCGGCACCGGCGCCGGGACCGCCGCAGGCACCGGCCGCTTCGCCCGCGAACCGGGCGCCTGCCCCGACCCCGTACGCATCCTGCACGGCCCGTTCGACGAGCAGTGGCTGCTCCCCGACCACCGGCTGATCGACGCGGCCCGCCCGGAGCTATGGCGGGTGGGCGACGAGCGGCAGCTCTTCGCGGTCGAACACGGTTACGTCCCCCAGGCCGACGGGCCAGCCCTGTCGGTGACCCATCTGCTCCCCGACGGGCACTCCCCCGCCGGGCGCCCGGGCCGGATCCGGCCGCTGTACCGGCGGCCCGACGCCACCGACCCCAACCTGGCGCCCGGCCTGCTGGACGTGCTGCGTACGCGGCTGGGGCCGGAGGTGGCGCCCGAGTCCGTACTGGCCTGGATCCTGGCCGCCGCTCTGCCCTCCCCGTCCGGCTGCCGGGTCCCGCTGCCCGCCGACGCCGAGGTGTGGGCGGCCGGGGTGGAGCTCGGCCGGGAGTTGACGCGGGTGCAGCTGCGGGGAGCCAGGGGCGGGGAGCGGCCCCGGCTGCCGGGCGGGCGCAGGCCCTACGTACGGGCGGCGCTCCCGGCCCGGCCCACCGGGATCGTGTACGACGCGGAGGCCGAGGCCCTGGTGATCGGCGATGGCCGGATCTCGCCGGTGGACGCGGGGGCGTGGGAGTTCACGGTGAGCGGCGTACGGGTGCTGGAACTCTGGTTCGAGCGCCGGGCGGCGGCAGCGGTGGGCACCCTCCCGGAGGGCGCGGAGGCGGACGGGCTGGACGCGGTCGGGGCGCGCGGGTGGACCCCGGAGTGGACCTCGGAGCTGCTGGAGCTCGTCTCCGTACTGACGCTGCTGGACGGTCTGCGGCCCCGGCAGGCGGCGTTGCGGGCCCGGCTGGAGCGGGCCGAGGTGCCCCTGATCTCCCGGGACGAGCTACGGGCGGCCGGGGTGCTGCCGGTCCCGGCGGCGGTACGGCGGCCCGCCTCGGTGCTGGGCCACCAGGAGGAGGGGCCGGAGGGGCAGTTCGCGCTGCTGTGAGCCTGCTCTGAGCCTGCCGTGAGGGGCGGGAGTGGCAGATGGGCCGGTCAACAAGGTAAGCACGGGCCATGAACACATCGCCACTCCCCCTCGACGGCATCACCGTGGTGGCCGTCGAACAGGCCGTCGCCGCCCCCTTCGCCACCCGCCAGCTCGCCGATCTCGGGGCCAGGGTCATCAAGGTGGAGCGCCCGGACGGCGGCGATTTCGCGCGCGGCTACGACACGGCGGCGCGCGGTCTCGCCTCGCACTTCGTCTGGTGCAACCGGGGCAAGGAGTCCCTGGCGGTGGATCTGAAGGACCCGCGCGGTCTCGCGGTGGTGCGTGAACTCGTCGCCGGGGCCGATGTGTTCGTGCAGAACCTGGCCCAGGGCGCGGCGGCCCGGCTGGGGCTGGACGCCGCCACGCTCTGTGCGGCGCACCCGAGGCTGGTGGCCGTGGACATCTCCGGTTACGGGGAGAGCGGACCGTACGCCCACAAGCGGGCCTACGACATGCTCGTGCAGTGCGAGGCGGGCCTGGTCTCCGTCACCGGGACGGCTGAGCAGCCGGTGAAGGCGGGCATCCCGGCGGCGGACATCGCGGCGGCCATGTACGCGTTCTCCGGGGCGCTGGCGGCGCTGGTCCGGCGGGGTACGACCGGACGGGGCGGGCCGGTGGAGGTCTCCATGCTGGACGCGCTGGCCGAGTGGATGGGCCACCCGCTGCACCAGGGGATGCACGGGGCCCCGCCCCCGCCGCGTACGGGGCTCGCGCACTCGGTGATCGCCCCGTACGACGCCTACGGCACGGCCGACGGCGAACAGGTGCTGCTCTCCGTGCAGAACGACCGGGAGTGGCGGCGGCTCGCCGAACAGGTTCTCGTACGGCCCGAGTTGGCCGACGATCCGGAGTTCGCGACGAACACCGCGCGCACGGCGAACCGGAAGCGGACCGACGAGGTGGTGGGGCGGGCGCTGGGGCGGCTGACGGGTCGGGAGGCGCTGGACGCGCTGGAGGCGGCGGGGATCGCCTGTGCCCGGCTGAACACGGTGGCCGATGTGGCGGCGCACCCGCAGCTGGCGGCGCGGGACCGGTGGCGGGAAGTGGAGTCACCGGTCGGGCCGTTGCGGGCGCTGCTGCCGCCGATCACGCTGCCGGGCGGCCCGGAACCTCGGATGGGTGCCGTACCGGCGCTGGGTGAACACACCGATGCGCTGCTGCGGGCCCTGGGGATGACGGACGAACAGGCATCGGTGCTGCGCCGGGACGGGGTGATCGCCTGAGCCACCCCATGAGGCGGGAAGCCTCAGGGGGTGGGCCGCCCCGAGCGGTGGGCCGGCCCAGTGGTTGACGCGGCGTCGGTCGAGAGACGCTGCCGAATCGACCCTGGCGTCGGTCAGTGGCGGCTGCCGAAGAGCGAACGCCGCAGTCGCCGCAGCGGGGCGAAGAGCGACACACGGGCGCTCCTGCTCCGGCGGGTGTGCGCGGCATCACGCGAGGTCAGCTCGCGCATCAGCAGCGTCGCTTCCGCCGACTCGCGCTGCGGGACGACAGGGCCGCCGAGCACCGCGAGATGGCGGTCGAGGCGCGTACTGGTCGCACCGCTTCCGCATGTGATGGCAGGCACTCGCGGCCTGCTCCGCACCGTTATCTGTTCCATGTCACTCCCCACCCGTACGAGGGCACCCGGTCCGGGCAGGTTAACCCTATCGCCCCACGGTGACACACGGGTATCCCGCCCACAGGATCGAGCACACACATACGGAGGTTGACGACCAGTTACCGAATCCGCCCGATTCCAGGGCGACTTCGGACAGTTCGGATGGCCTGTTCGATGGAGCGGGAGGCCCGGACAGCCGGGGCCCCCCGCCCAGCGGGACGGATGGCGGCGCAACTCGCCTGTCAGGCCGCCGAGTTGAAGACGGGCAGATAGCCGCCCGACTGTCCGGCGGCGGTGGGGTGGTAGGACTCGCCGATGTTGAGCCAGTTCACGCTGTGCAACCACGAGTTGCTGGAGCAGATCTCGTGCCCGGTGAAAGTCGCCCTGACGTCACCGAAGGTGAAGCCGTGGTCGGCGGCGCGCTTGGCGGTGGCGGCGTTGAGGTGGTCGGAGGCGCCGTTGATGGCGGAGCGCTCCTTCTCGCTGAGGCCGGCCACGCAGCTGCCGCCGAGTTGGTAGAAGCGGGGGTAGCCGAGGACGACGACCCGGGCGGAGGGGGCCTTGGCCTTGATGGCGGAGTACACGGAGTCCAGCCGGGCGGGCAGGGTCGAGTCGACGTAGGCGCGGGCGGTGGCGATGCGGTTGAGGCAGGTGGCCTCGGACTGGAGGACACAGGTCGTCATGACGTCGGCGAAACCCGCGTCATTGCCGCCGATGGAGATCGAGACGAGATCGGTGGAGGCGTTGAGCGGCCCGAGCTGGCTGCTCGTGACGTCGTTGGTGCGGGCGCCGGAGCAGGCGGTGAAGGCGAAGCTGGAGGGGGAGTTGGCGTTGGCCCAGAGCCGGGGGAAGGCGCGGGTGCTGCGCTTGCAGTCGCCGCTGGAGCTCTCGTAGCTGCCGGCGCCGACGCCGGAGGAGTACGAGTCGCCGAGGGCGACGTAGTCGACGGCCTGGGCGGAGGAGTCGGCGTTCGCGATCCCCGCACCGGTCAGGGCGAGGGCGGCACCGAGGAGGAGCGAGGACGAGAACGCCACGAGTCTGGACATTTTCATGGGGGGACTCCTTGAGCAGGGGTAACTGCGTTACTCCGTAGTAGCAGCGCACCCACTTCTCTGGAAGTGTTCATGCCAAAAATAAGTGACGAGTGCTTCCGCCCGCCCCCAGGAGTTCAACGCACGCGCCTTGACGCGCCGGTGTCGTGGGGTCACCTCCGGCGTGCGTACGGTGACGGGTCGTCGGCAGGGAACGGGGATGCCGGGCCGGTGAAACCCGGGTGCGTGGGGTGGCCCCGTGCCGGATCATGGGCGCCATGTCTGCCAACCCCGAGTCCGCTCTGCCGATCCGGCTCACCGTCGACGACAGCGACTCCCCCTCCGACGTCGTCGACGCGCTCTTCCTCGGCCGCTTCGCGACGGGCGAGCAGCCCTACTCCCACAGCTCCTCCCTCGACCGGGTCAAGGCCGCGGCGACCCTGCTGCCCCCGCACGCCTCGGTGCTGCGGGCCGCCCGTGACGACGACCGCAGCGCCACCCTGGCCGAGGGCGACGGCTGGACCCTGCTGGTCTCGCGGTGGAACCGGGGCGCGGACGTCACCGTCACCGCGACCAGCCCCGAGCTGGCGGAGAAGATCCTCGGGCAGGCGACCGACGGCGCCCAGGACGAGCCGGAGCCGCAGCCCGACAACGTGACCATGGGCTTCTGGTACGTCTCCCCGCGCCGCGGCCCGTACCGCACCACCCGGCAGATCAGCGCCGGCAGCTGGGACGAGGTGCGCCCCAACTACACCGCCCCGGTGGCCGATGCCATGGACCGGCTGATGAAGGTCACCCCGGACGACATCGCGGGGAGGCTGCTCCTGCTCCACGGGCCGCCCGGCACCGGCAAGACCTCCGCGCTGCGCACCCTGGCCCGCTCCTGGCGCGACTGGTGCCAGGTCGACTGCGTACTGGACCCGGAGCGGCTCTTCAACGACGTCGGCTATCTGATGGACATCGCGATCGGCGAGGACGACGGCACGGCGAAGGGCCGGTGGCGGCTGCTGCTCCTGGAGGACTGCGACGAGCTGATCCGGGGCGAGGCCAAGCACACGGCGGGCCAGGCGCTGTCCCGGCTGCTGAACCTGACGGACGGTCTGCTCGGCCAGGGCCGGAACGTGCTGGTGGGGGTCACCACCAACGAGGACCTGGAGCGGCTGCACCCGGCGGTCGTCCGGCCGGGGCGCTGCCTGGCCCGGATCGAGGTGGGCCCGCTGACCCGCCAGGAGTCGGTGGCCTGGCTGGGCACGGAGGAGGGCGTGAGCCGGGAGGGCAGCTCGCTCGCGGAGCTGTACGCGCTGCGCCGGGGCATCGGCCCCGCGTCGGTGCCGAAGCAGGACGCGGGGGCGGACGCGGGGCTGTATCTGTAGCCGTACGGGGGTGGGCGCCTGGAGCCGGTACGGGGGTGGGTGCGGGGTCCGCGGTCGGTACGGGAGCAGGCCCGAGGCATGGGGGCGCGCTCGGGCACGGGGCGGCGGGCTCGGGGCACGCGGCGCGTGAGGGAGGCGGGGCGGGCCCGGGGCGCGCGAGGGGGCGGGTCCGCTCAGCGCGCGTACGCCGCCCGGACCGCGTCCTGGGCGAGCGACAGCGCCCGGTCCCGGGGCAGCCCGAGCCGCTGGGCGGCCTCCGCGTAACTCTGCGCGGCGGCGGCCGCCTTCTGCTCGGCCGCTCCCCCGGCGGCCGCGACGAAGGTCCCGTTGCGGCCCCGGGTCTCGATCACCCCATCCGCCTCCAGGGCGCGATAGGCCTTGGCCACGGTGTTGGCGGCGAGGCCCAGCTCCTCGGCGTAGCCGCGTACGGTCGGGAGGCGGTGGCCGACCGGGAGCACGCCGGAACGGGCCAGTTCGGAGAGCTGGGTGCGCAGTTGCTCGTACGGGGCGATGCCGGAGTCCGGGTCCAGGACGATCTTCTCAGTCACGGGCTTCTCAGTCACCGGCCGATTGTCCCCCACGGGCGCCGCCACGGCGGGAAAAAGGGGAGGCGGTCGCGGCGGGGCCGCGCGTAACCTCCGCCGCATGACTGTGATTGTGCGCGATTTCCGGCCGTCCGATGCGGAGGCGTGGACCCGCGTCCGGCGGGCGGCGGTCCCCTACCTGGTGTCCACGCCCGAGCAGGTGACCCACGATCTGGCCCACGCCCATCCGGACCGGCACTACCGGCTGCTGGTGGCGGAGCGGGACGGCGAGGTCGTCGGCACCGCACAGGCCGGGATCGCCCACGACAGCCCGGAGCCGGGACAGGGCTTCTGCACCCCGCATGTGCTTCCCCGCCACACCGGCCGCGGGGCGGGTTCACTGCTGCTGAGCACGGCGGAGGAACATCTGGCGCAGGCCGGGGCCACGGTCGTGCACGCCTGGGTGCTGGACACGCCGGAGAGCCTGGGGTTCGCCCGCGCCCGGGGCTACCGGCCGGGCCGCTCCGCCCACTTCCAGCACCTGGACCTGGCGGGCGGCGCCCTGCCCCCGCTCCAGGAGGTCCCGGCGGGCGTGGAGCTGAGACCGGGGGCCGACTTCGCCGACGATCCCCGGCCGCTCTTCGCGGCGGACGCCGAGGTGACGCGGGACGAGCCGAGCGACATCCCCACCGCGCTGGACGACTACGAGGACTGGCTGACGAACACCTGGCGCCACCCGACCTTCGACGCCGCCCTGACCACGGTGGCCCTGGTGGACGGTCAGGTGGCGGCCTTCAGCGCGGCCGGCACCGACGGGACCCGGACGTACTCCAGCAACATGACCGGCACCCTGCGGGCCTTCCGGGGGCGGGGTCTGGCCAAGCTGGCGAAGAACGACTCGCTGCACCGGGCGCGGGCGGCCGGATACACGGACGCCTACACCGCCAACGACACGGGCAACAGCCCGATGCTGGCCATCAACAAGTGGTTCGGCTACACCGTCTGCGCCACGGAGGTCCGCCATGCCCGCACCCTCGGCTGAGCCCCGCGCACCGCGCTCCAAGGGCCTGGTGGTCACGTTGACCAAAGCGGGCCGCACCAAGATCAGATACCCGGCGGAGCTGGTCCGCGACGACGGCACCCGCGTCACCGTCCGGGCGCCCTGGGCCGCGCCCGGGGTACGGGACTTCGGCTTCGTCCGGTTCGAGCCGGGCGATGTCTTCACCGAGCACTACTGGCGGGACCGGTGGTTCGCGGTGAAGGAGGTCCGCACCGGTGACGGCGAGCTGAAGGGCTGGTACTGCGACATCACCCGCCCCGCGGTCCTGGCCGACGGGGTGCTGGCGGTCGAGGACCTGGACCTGGACCTGTGGGTGTCGGCGGACGGCTCGTGCGTACTCCGGCTGGACGAGGACGAGTTCGAGGCGAGCGGCCTGGCCGCCCGCGACCCGGAGGCGGCGGGTTCGGCGGCCCGGGCTCTGGACGAGCTGGAGCGGCAGGCCAGGGCGGAGGGGCTGACGGGACTGTTGGCCTGACCTCCTTCCCCCCTCCCCCCACCCCCACCGCCAACCAGGCGCTTCAGGGGCGGGGCGTGGACCTTACGACCAGCTCCACCTCGTACCCCGCCTCGTCCTCCAGATAGGCGGCGCAGTGGCCCTCACCCCCGGCGTACGGGTGGCGGTCGGGGTGGAGCAGCCGCCAGCCGTACGAGGGGGCCTCGGCCGTCAGGGCGTCCAGCGTGGCCCGGTCCGCGACGTGGAACGCCAGGTGGTTGAGGCCGGGGCGGCGGCGGTCGTGGTGGTCGGCGGAGAGATCGGGGGACTGCTCCACGACCACGTAACTCTCACCGCGCCGCCAACTGCGGCCGTCCGCCCAGCGCTGGTACGGAAGGTGGCCCAGCCGGGTCAGCAGCCAGCCCCAACGGCGCTCCGCCCCCGCGAGGTCGGGCACCCACAACTCGATGTGGTGCACCCGGCCGGTCCGCTCGGCGGCGGGTGGCAGCGCCACAGCCCGGCCGGGGCCGTCGGGCCGGTGGGCGATCGGGTCGCCGTCCTCGTGCCAGTGGATCATGAAGTGCTCGCCCGCCCGGTAACCGTCCAGGCCCGCACGGCAGTACGCGACCATGTCGTCCGGCAGGGCGTCCAGCGGGAACCAGTCCAGCTCGGAGCACTTCTCCGGCTCCGCGTTGCGCGGCGGGTGCTCCGCGTCGTACTCCGCGACGAAGAACCAGCCCATCCGCGCCCCGCCACCGGGCCCCCGGTGCTGCATCACGAGCGCGACCCGCACCTCGTCCGGACCCAGGACGACACCGATCTCCTCGGCGGCCTCCCGGATCATCGCCTCGCGGACGTCCTCCCCGTCCTCCGCGTGGCCGGAGGGCAGGTGCAGCAGGCCGTCCGCGTAACCCGTGTTGGCGCGGCGGGCGAGCAGGACGTCCGGGCCGCGGCGCAGGATCAGGTGGACGTCGACGACCTCGGTGTGCCGGTGGGGCGGCTCGGCGCGGGCCACCAAGGCGTACCGCTCGTCGTCGACCTCCTTGCCCCACAGCCGCGCGTCACCGGCCAGGTCCTCATGGTGGACGCGCTCGGTGTGCGGAGCGAGCAGGGCGGTGGTCCGGGCGGCGGAGAGGCCGACCCCGCCCCAGACCCCTTCGATCAGGACCAGCCGCCCGCCGGGCTTCAGCAGCCCGAACCAATGGGCCAGGGCGGCCGCCGGATCGGGCAGCAGCCAGACGACATGCCGGGCCAGGATCACGTCGAACGCCCGCTCCCCCACCGGCGGCAGGCCCGCATCCCCGACCAGGACCTCGGCGCCGGTCCCGACGAGCTTGGCGCGGGCCAGCTCGGCCATCCTGGGCGAGCGGTCGACGGCGGTGACCCGATGTCCCTGGCCGGCGGCGAGCAGCGAGAGGCTCCCCGTACCGCACCCCAGGTCCAGCAGGTCACCGCGGGTGGCGGGCAGCCAGCTCTCCAGCCGCCCGGCCCACGCGTCGCGCACGGCGGGGTCGAGAAGCCCGTGGTCGGGCTCCTCGTCGAAGGATCCGGCCGCCGCGTCCCAGTCGATCGTCGTCATGCCGTCGATACTCTCAGCCACCAGTGACAGCGCCGGTTTTCCCGTTCTCCTTCTCCTGGTCGCCGCCCCGCCGCACGACGACCAGCCGGTACACCAGCGGCCAGACGAGGATCAGAGCCACGATCGCGTAAACGGTGATGGAGAACGGGGTGTCGACCAGCCCGGTCGCGCTGCCGTCGCTGATCTGGAGCGCGCGCCGCAGCTGCTGCTCGGCGGCCGGGCCGAGGATGACCCCGATGACGGCGGGGAGCACCGGCAGCCCGTAGCGCCGCATGCCGAACCCGATCAGGCCGATGACCAGGAGGATCACCAGGTCCAGGGACTCCCCGCCGACCGCGTACGCGCCGACGGCGGCGAAGAAGAGGATGCCCGCGTACAGATAGGGGCGCGGGATTCGCAGGAGCTTCGCCCAGACGGGGGCGAGCGGCAGGTTGAGGGCGAGCAGCAGCACCATGCCGACGAAGAGCGAGGCGATGAGGCCCCAGACCAGTTCCGGTTCGCGTTCGAACAGCAGGGGCCCGGGCTGGATCCCGTACTGCTGGAAGGCGGCGAGCATCACGGCGGCGACGGCGGTGGTGGGCAGGCCGAGGGTGAGCATCGAGACGAGGGTTCCGGCGGCGGAGGCGGAGGCCGCCGACTCCGGTCCGGCGACGCCTTCGATGGCCCCTTTGCCGAACTGGGCGCGGTGCTTGGAGAGCCGCTTCTCGGTGACGTAACTGAGGAAGGTGGGGATCTCCGCACCGCCCGCGGGTATCGCCCCGAACGGGAAGCCGATGAGCGGGCCGCGCAGCCAGGGCTTCCAGGTGCGGCGCAGGTCGGCCCGGCCGAGCCAGGGGCGCCCGACGGGGATCGCTTCCCCGGTCGTACGGCGCAGATGGGCGGCGACCCAGAGGGCCTCGCCGATCGCGAAGAGGCCGACCGCGACGATCACCACGTCGACCCCGTCGGCGAGTTGGAGCGAGCCGAAGGTGAGGCGCTGCTGCCCGGTCATCTGGTCGAGGCCGACCAGTCCGATGGTGAGGCCGATGAGCAGGGAGGCCAGGCCCCGGATGCGGGAGGCGCCGAGGACGGAGGTGACGGCGATGAAGGCCAGCACCATGATCGCGAAGTAGTCGGGCGCTCCGATGCCGATGGCGAGGGAGGCGACGGTCGGCGCGAGGACGACCAGCAGGATCGTGCCGATCATGCCGCCCGCGAAGTGGCCGATCGCGGCTGCGGCCAGCGCCTGGGCGCCGCGTCCGGCCTTCGCCATCGGGTTGCCCTCGATCGCGGCGACCACGGCGGCGCTCTCGCCGGGGGTGTTGAGGAGGATCGAGGTGGTGGAGCCGCCGAACATCGCGCCGTAGTAGATCCCGGCGAACATGATGAACGCGCCGGTCGGGTCGAGTCCGTACGTCACCGGGAGCAGCAGGGCCACCGCCATGGCGGGCCCGATGCCGGGCAGCACACCGATGGCGGTGCCGAGCAGGACACCGAGCGCGGCCCAGAGCAGGTTGGCCGGCGTGAGCGCCGTACCGAAGCCGTCGAGGAGGGAGTTGAGGGAGTCCATCGGTCAGATCACTCCCATCAGCGGGCCGCCCGGGAGGGGGACGCCGAGCAGGTTGTCGAAGAGGAAGTAGGTGGCGAGGGAGAGGACGGCGGCGATGAGCGGATCGCGGTCGTGGTGGCGGCTGCCGAGGGCGTAGGCGGAGCCCCAGAAGAGCAGCGCCCCGGCGATCGGGAAGCCGAGCGGGCCGATGAGGACGGCGGCGGCGAGGAAGACACCGCTGAGCAGGAGGACGGTGCGCCAGTCGGCGGGCTCGTCCAGATCGACGTCCTCACCGCCCTCGGCCTCACCGCGTCCGCCGCGCAGGACGTCGACGGCGAGGAGGACGGCGACCAGGAGGAGCGCGGAGCCGACGACGAAGGGGACGGTACGGGGGCCGATGGGGCCGCGCTGGGCGATGTCGACGCTCATGGTGAGGGCGTCGGTGAGGACCAGGGCGCCGATGGCCAGGAGGAGGACGCAGATGCCTAGTTCGGAGTGGTCGCGGAGCCAGGAGCGGGTGGTGGTGTCGTGCTCCGGGGCGGGCGTTGCGGGGTCCACAGGTTCCGCGGTGGGGCCTTCGGGTCCGACGGTCACAGCCCCAGCTCCTTCAGCACGGTGGCGACGCGCCGGTCCTGCTCGGCGAGGAAGTCCCCGAAGGGCTCACCGGCGAGGAAGGCGTCGTCCCAGCCGTTCTTCTCCATCGACTCCTGCCACTCCTTCGACGCGTGCAGCTTGGTGATCAGGCCGATGAGCTTGGTGCGTTCGGCGTCGGAGAGGCCGGGCGGGGCGACGATGCCGCGCCAGTTGGTGAACTCGGTGTCGAGTCCGGCCTCGCGCAGGGTGGGCGCGTCCATGCCGGGCACCCGCTTCGGGCCGGTGACGGCGAGCAGGCGCAGTTCGCCGGCCTCGATCTGGTCGCGGTACTCACCGAGGCCGGAGACGCCGAAGCCGACCTTGTTGCCGAGGACGGAGGCGAGAAGCTCACCGCCGCCGTCGAAGGGGACGTAGTTGACCGCTTTGGGGGCGATCCCGGCGGCCTGCGCCATGAGCATGGGAGCGAGGTGGTCGGGCCCGCCGGGCGACGATCCGCCACCCACCGGCACGGCGGCCGGGTTCTTCTTCCAGGCCGCAAGCAGTTCACCGATGGTGCGGTACGGGGAGTCCTTACCGACAACCACGATGTCCGGCTCCTCGGTGAGCCGGGCGATGGGGGTGGTGTCGGCGAGGGTGCTCGGGGACCTGTTGGTGTGGACGGCGCCGACGACGCCGAGGCCCATGGAGAGGGCGAGCTTGCCGTTGCCGTGCTCGCCGACGAGCCGGGTCAGGCCGACCGTGCCGCCGGCTCCGGGGAGGTTGAACACCTCGATGTTGTGGGTGAGTCCGGCGTCCTCGGCGTTCTTGGCCATGGTGCGGGCGGTGATGTCGTAGCCGCCGCCGGGGGTGTTGGGGACCATGAAGCGGAGCCCGGGGATCTGGGTGCCGGTGTCGGAGCCGTCGCCCGTGGCGAGCAGGGGCGGGCCCACGAGCACCAACAGGGCGGCTCCGAGCAGGGCGAGGGGGGTGCGTAGTCGCACGGGTTCCGCCTTTCGCTGTGAAGTGGCCCACATGTTGCCCGCGCGTTAAGAACCTGTCTCTCTTCCGGAATCAACGGACGTTGTGGTCGTTGCGGTCGCGGCTTAGCGTGTCGGCGTGACGACGGTGCTGGTGGTGGACGACGACTTCATGGTCGCGAAATTGCACAGCCGCTACGTATCCGCAATGGACGGTTTCACGGTGGCCGGTGTGGCACACAACGGCGCCGACGCCCTGCGGGCGGCGGAGCGGCTGCGCCCCGACCTGGTGCTGCTGGACATCTACCTGCCGGACATGGACGGGATCGACGTCCTGCGCGCCCTGCGTACGGCGGAGGAGCGGGACGCCTCACGCCCCAGCGCGGACGCCCTGTTCATCACGGCGGCGAGGGACGCGGGGGTGATCCGGTCGGCGCTGCGGGCCGGGGCCCTGCACTACCTGATCAAGCCGTTCAGCCGGTCGGCCCTCCAGGAGCAGCTGCGCCATGTGGCTGCGCTCCGCACCCGCCTGGACGAGCTGGGCGAGGCGCGCCAGGAGGACGTGGACCAGATCTTCGGCCCCCGCCCACCCGGCTCCCGCGAACTCCCCAAGGGCCTGGCCGCCCCCACAGCAGACCTGGTCGAACGCACCCTGCGCGCCCGCCCCGAGGGCCTGTCCGCCTCGGAGTGCGCGGAGGCGGGCGCCCTGTCCCGGGTGAGCGCACGGCGCTACCTGGAACACTTCGTGGGCACGGGGCGGGCGGAGGTGACCTTGCGCTACGGGGGCACGGGCCGTCCGGAACGCCGCTACCGGTGGACGGCCTGACCCCCGGCGCCACGCCCCCACCCCTGTACGCCCACTCTCACCGCGTACCGCCGGCGCACCGCTCCTCCCAGGTGGACCGCACGAACTCATGGGCACGCCGGAAGCGGTGGTCCGGGTTCTCGGCGAGATCGACAGGCGCCTGGAGCGTCACGGCACGGCTGTCCTGGCGTATGAGCTGGATGAAGGTACGGGCGCTGGGGCCCATCCCCGTCTGCACGGTGGTGACGGTCCGTATCTCCTCCCACCGGCACAACCGCCGGCTGGGCCAGACCCCGGTGGTGACCCCGTCGTCATCGATACGGGTCCCTCCAGCGGCCTTACGCCACGAGTGCACCGCCCCGGCCATCACCGGCAGACAGACGAGAGCAGCCACCCACAACGGCAGAGCGGCATCGCTGCCCGCCCCCATGTACAGGGCGGTCAGGGCATAGGTCACCGTCCACCCTCCGGCGATCCACCGCCACAACCTGCGCTGCCCGGGCAGCACGGCGTACTCCAACGGCAGGCTCCCGCCCTCCGCCGCCTCGTGTTCACCCCAACGGTTCGTCATCTCCAGGCCCCCGCCCCCGTAACGCCTCGGCGTTTCCTCACGTGCTGCCGAGTATCACGCACAGCACTGACAACGGCCGTGGAGAGGCGGGGCCGGTGGACGTCCTGAACGCCGCTCGGACGCCGACCCCGCCAGCCGTGGGACGGCACCCGCCGACCAGTTCGGCGGACTTCGCTCCCGCTCTCAACGGCTCCCGTCTCAGCCCCCTCTTAGCCCCTCCTTAAAGCGACCATAAGGATCCCCTCCACCCCGTCCCAGCAGGGTTTTTCGCCCTTCCGAGCGGCTAGCTTGCTGATCGCCGGGACGGATTCAGGGCCCGGCGCCCCACCGTTGTGCCGCTTTGAAGGAGAACCCTCCATGACCGCTCGTCGCAAGGCCGCCGGGATCGTCGCCCTCGGCTTCGCACCGTTCGCGCTGGCCGGAATCACCGCTACTCCGGCGCTGGCCCACGGTTCGCTCACCGACCCGGTGAGCCGGGTGTCCGCGTGCTTCGCGGAGGGGCCGGAGAGTCCGGTGTCTGCGGCGTGCAAGGCGGCGGTGGCGGCGGGCGGGACGCAGGCGCTGTACGACTGGAACGGGGTGAACATCGCCAACGCGGCGGGCAAGCACCAGGAGTTGATCCCGGACGGCAAGCTGTGCAGCGCCGCCAATGACAAGTTCAAGGGTCTCGACCTGCCGCGCGCCGACTGGCCGGCCTCCCCCGTGAAGGCGGGCAAGCACACCTTCAAGTTCCGGGCCACGGCGCCGCACAAGGGCTCCTTCGAGCTGTACCTGACCAAGCCGGGCTATGACCCGACGAAGCCGCTGGCCTGGTCGGATCTGGAGGCCGAGCCCTTCGCCCAGGCCACCGATCCGGCACTGGTGGACGGTTCGTACGTGTTCGACGGGACCATCCCCGAGCGGGCCGGGCGGCAGCTGATCTACACCGTGTGGCAGCGCTCCGACTCGCCCGAGGCCTTCTACGCCTGCTCCGACGTGGTCTTCGGTGGTGGGTCGGGCGATGCCAGTGGTGGCGGTGGCGGTCAGGAGGAGAAGCCTGCGGGTGAGGCGCCGAAGCCTCAGGAGAGTGCGCCTGCTCCCGCCCCCTCCGCTCCCTCCGAGGACGCCATCACCGAAGGGGCCGAGAAGTCCTCCGTGGAGCACAACGGGCACGGCGACGACGACGCGAACACCAACGCGAAGGTCGACACCGCCGCCCCGGTCGCCGAGACCGAGGCCGACGCCGGTGCCGGTGACGATGCCGCCGAGGGCAACTCTCCGCAGGTCAACGCCGCCGGGCAGGGTGACGTGCTCGCCGAGACCGGTGGTTCGAGCAGCAGCACCTACCTCGCCATGGGCGGCGCCGCCGCGCTCGCCGTCGGTGCGGCCGTGCTGTTCTCCTCCCAGCGCCGCCGGGCCACCGCCTCCGGTGGTCGTCACGGCCGCTGACCCCACGCGTAGCAGGCCATGACACACGGGCTGAGGCCGCTGTCCGCCCCACCGGACAGCGGCCTCAGCCCCGTTGTACGTCGTACGTCGTGTGTCAGACGATCACCGAGGAGCAGGTGGTCGGGGTCGCGCGCGCCGGGTCCAGGGCGTTGGCCACCTCGTGGAAGGCGATCCGGTCGACGGTCCCGATCGCCACGTGCTCGGACAGGTCCAGCGGGCACAGGTCCTGGAGCAGGACGTTGCGTACGTTCGGGCCGTCCAGGTACTGCGTACGGTACGGGGTCACCACCTGGTCGTACTTGGTGGCGATGACCGTGTAGCGGACGCCGGGGACGGTGTCGCCGCCCGCGGTGAGCTTGGTGATGAAGGGGGATCCCGCGACCTGGTCGGCGAGGCCGGGGGTCTTGTCGCTGATGAACTTCTCGACGCCGGGGAAGTACGGCAGCAGCTTCGTGAGGCCGAGCAGCGTGGTGCCGTGGTTGTCCGGGGCGAGGCCGATGAGGGCGTTGACCTTGGGGGCGCCGCCCAGGAACTTCAGGTAGTAGTTCGGCATCATGCCGCCCTGGGAGTGGCCGACGATGTCGGCCTTGGGCGCTCCGGTGGAGGCGAGCACCTTGTCGACGAACGCGTCGAGTTGTTCGGCGGACTTGTCGATGGGGCCGAGGCCGTGGAAGAACGGCACGCCGGGGAGCTGGCCGTAGTCGAGGGAGAAGACGCAGTAGCCCCGGTTGACCAGGTAGGGGGCGAGGACCAGCCAGTTGTCGATCGAGTTCCCGAAGGTTCCGTGGACCAGGACGACGGGGCGGGGATGGGCGGCGGAGGGCTTGCAGGAGTAGTCGTTCCAGCCACGGGAAGTGGCCGTCGCGGCGGTGGGGGCAGCCGCGGTCGCGGTCGCCGTGGGGGCGACCAGCAGGGTGACGGCCAGGAGGAAGGCGGCGAAGACGCTGCGCGTGCGGGGGACGCGCGCAGCACGGAACCAGGGCAGCATCGTGTGGTCTCCTTGCGGCTCAAGGGAGGTGCGATGGCGGTGCGCCCTGTGGCCCGGACCACAAGCTTTATGTGCTCATGCCAAATTACGCACGGGTAAGGTTCGGTGGGAAGTTACGCGTCGGTAAAAGGTGGCGCGGTATCGCCGTCGGCCGAGTAGAGGGTGTCCCGGACGTCTCCGGCTCGTCAGCCCTGGACGTGCGGCCCCGCTCCACCGGACACCCTCGCGCGTCAGCCCTGGACGTGCGGCCCCGCTCCACTCGACACCCTCGTGCGTCAGGCCCGGACGTGCGGCTCCGTTCCCCCGCCCACCCTCGTACGTCAACCCCGCCGATCAGGCCGCGAGTCCCGCCGGCTTCACCGCACCCGGCCCGAACCTCTCCCGCAGCCGGTCCGCCACCTCCTCGATCCGGCGCGACCGCTCGTCCGCCGGGTCGAAGGTGAGCTGGCGGGAGGACCGGCCGGCGTCGACCAGCCCCTCCGCCCGCAGCGCGATCCCCCGCACCCGGGCCCGCTGGAGCCCGAAGGACTCGTGGATCCGGTAGGCGAGCTCGGTGAGCGCCGCCGAGTGCGCGGTGGCCTCCCCCAGCGTCCGGCTCCGGGTCAGCGTGGCGTAACCGGTCCGGTCCGCGTACCGCACCGAGACCGCCAGCGACCGGCACACCTGCCCCTCGCCCCGCAGCCGCGCCCCCAGCTCCTCGGTGAGCGAGAGGAGGGCCCGGCGGTGCTGCTCGGGGGACAACTCGTCGCGGGGGAAGGAGCGTTCGGCGGCGAGCGAGCGGGCGGCCGCGTTCGGGACGACCCGGGTACGGTCGATGCCCCGCGCCCGTTCCCACAGCTCACGCCCGGTGCGTACGCCGGTGATGCGCTGGAGCGTGGCGAGCGGTGCGGCGGCGATCCGGCCGACGGAGTCCAGCCCGTATCCGCACAGGGTGCGCGCCGTGGCGGCACCGACGCCGTCCAGGGCGGCGGCCGGGAGCGGGGCGAGGAAGGCCGCCTCCTCGCCCCGGCCCACCACGAAGGTGGTCCCGGGCGCCGCCCGCCGGGCCGCCATCCGGGCCACCATGGGGTTGCTCCCCGCCCCGATCGCGCAGTCCACACCGTGCAGGGCGAGCGCCCGGACCCGGATCACCGAGGCCAGGCCCTGCGCGTCCCGCCCGAAGTAGCGCAGCGCGCCGCCCACATCGGCGAGCGCCCCGTCGGGCGGTGCGGCCTCGACGAGCGGGGTGAAAGCGCCGAGCAGGGCGAGCAGTCCGATGTAGCCGGCGCTGTCGGGGGGCCCGCCGGCGGTCCTGCGGAACCGCAGGTACAGGACGCCTCCCGGGTCTTGCGTCATCCCGCGCTCCCCTGCGACTGGTGCCACAACTTCCTTCCGGTGGGCGTCCCTTCGCCGGGTGGCTGGAGGTCGGCCCAGGGGTTCATCTCGTAACCGGTCTCCATCCGTATACGACGGCCGGGGCCGGGCGTCTCCTCATCCGTGCCCTTCTCCGGCTCCCCCTCCTCTTCCGCCAGCCGCGCCGCCACCGCGTCGAGTCCTCCGGTACGGCGCAGTTCGGCCAGTTCGGCGAGGTTCCAGGCCGCCTCGCCCACCACGCTCAGGCTGCGCGCGCCGCGCCGCTGCACCACTCCGCGTACCAGCAGCAGCCAGGAGTGGAAGACGGTGTGCGCGCAGGCGGCGTGGCTGTCCTCGAAGAACGCCAGGTCGGCCAGGCCGCTGCCGTCGTCCAGGGTGGTGAAGACGACCCGGCGGCCGGAGCGGATCGGCGGCGTCTGGGTGGCCACCTTGGCCCCGGCGACCAGCACGGTCTCGCCGTGCCGCGCCTCACGCAGCCGCTTGGCGGAGACCACGCCCAGCTCGTCCAGGAACGCCCGGTGGTCCCCCATCAGATGGCGGGAGACATCCATGCTCAGCACCCCGAGCTCGGCGCTCAGCCGCTCCGCCTCGTTGAGATCGGGCAGCCCGATGGAGCCCGTGCGGTGGCCGCCGCCCAGCGGGAGCTGGGCTTCCCGGGCGCCGGAACCGGAACCTGAACCGGAGCGGGAGCCGGAGCCCGAGCGGGCGCCTCGGTGGGCACGGTGGGCACGGTGCAGCTCGGAGAGGTGCAGCAGCAGATCGCGGCGGTTGGCGCCGAAGGCGTCCAACGCGCCGACCTGCGCGAGCCGTTCGGCGACCGGACGGCCCGGGCGGGCCCGCTGCCAGAAGTCCAGCAGCGAGGTGTACGGCTGCCCCTCCTCGATCCGGGCGGCCTCGGCCTCGCTGATGCCGTGGACGTCGGAGAGCGCGAGCCGCAGCCCCCAGGAATCCACCTCATCAGACACCAGTTCGATTCGGTGAGCGACCGCCGACCGGTTCACATCCAGCGGCAGCACCGGCACCCCGCGCCGCCGGGCGTCCGCGAGCAGCAGCCGCTTCGGGTACATCCCGGGGTCATGGGTGAGCAGACCGGCGTAGAAGGCGGCCGGGTGGTGCGCCTTGAGCCAGGCCGACTGGTACGTCGGTACGGCGAACGCGACGGCGTGCGCCTTGCAGAAGCCGTAGCTGCCGAACGCCTCGATGATCTTCCAGGTACGGGCGATCACCTCGGGGTCGTATCCCCGGGCCTCCGCATGCCGCGCGAACCAGACCTTGATCAGCCCCGGCGACTCGGGGTGGGAGAGCCCGCGCCGCACCCGGTCGGCCTCGCCCCGGCCGCAGCCGGTCATGATGTCGACGATCTCGATGATCTGCTCGTGGAAGACGACCACGCCGTAGGTGCCGCTCAGCGGTTCTTCCAGGTCAGGGTGGGGGTAGCGGACCGGGGCTCGGCCGTGCCGGGCCTCGATGAACGGCCGCACCATGTCGGCGGCGACCGGCCCCGGCCGGAACAGCGAGATGTCGACGACCAGGTCGTGGAAGGTGGCGGGCTGGAGCCTGGAGACCAGGTCGCGCTGGCCGGGCGACTCGATCTGGAAGCAGCCCAGGGTCTCGGCGGTGCGGATCAGCCGGTACGTCTCCGGGTCGCCCGGCGGCACGGCGTCCAGGTCCACCTCCGTGCCCGAGGCGCGCTTCACCTCGGCGACGGCGTGCGCCATCGCCGACTGCATCCGTACGCCCAGCACATCGAGTTTGAGCAGCCCGAGGTCCTCCACGTCCTCCTTGTCGAACTGGGACATCGGGAAGCCCTCGCCGCTGGTGGGCATCACCGGCGTACGGCGCATCAGCCCGGCGTCCGAGAGCAGCACCCCGCACGGGTGCATGGCGACGCCGCGCGGCAGCGCGTCCAGCCCCTCCACCAGCTCCCAGAGCCGCCCGTACTTCTCCTGGTTCCGCGCGACCTCCTTCAGCTCGGGCAGCTCCTCCATCGCGGCGCGGGCGTCGCGGGCCCGGATGTGCGGGAACGCCTTGGCGAGCCGGTCGGTCTCGGCCGGGTCCATGGAGAGCGCGGCGCCGACGTCGCGGATGGCGTGGCGCACCCGGTAGGTCTCGGGCATGGCGACGGTGGCGACGCGTTCGGGTCCGAAGCGTTCGATGATCCGGCGGTAGACGTCGAGGCGGCGGGCCGATTCGACGTCGATGTCGATGTCGGGCAGGACGAAGCGGCGCTTGGAGAGGAAGCGCTCCATGAGCAGCCCGTGCTCCACCGGGTCGGCGTGGGCGATGCCGAGGAGGTGGTTGACCAGGGAGCCCGCGCCCGAGCCGCGCGCGGTGACCCGGATGCCCATCTCCCGTACGTCGTCGACGACCTGGGCCACGGTCAGGAAGTACGAGGCGAAGCCGTGGTGGGCGATGATGTCCAGCTCCTCGTGCATCCGGTCCCAGTACGCGCGGTCGCGGTCGTGGCCGCGCAGCACCATCCCGGCAGCGGCCCGGGAGGCGAGCACCCGCTGGGCGGTACGCCGGCCGGCGCCGACCAGGTGCGGCTCGGGGAAGTGGATGCCGTTCAGTCCGAGGTCGGCGGCGGGGTCCACCCGGCAGGCGTCGGCGGTGTGCCGGGTCTCCGCCAGCAGCCGGGCCGCCGCGCTCTGCCCGAGCCCGGCGGCGGAGGCGATCCGCCCGGCGGCCTCCCGCATCGCGTCCTCACCCTTGAGCCAGCGCTCACCGCTGTCCAGGGGCGAGCGGCGCGGGTCGACGGGGACGAGCCTGCGGGCGGAGTCGAGTACGTCGGCGAGGGGGCCCTGCCCCGGGTCGGCGTACCGGACGGCGTTGGTCAGCACGGCCCGTACGCCCTGGTCGGCGGCGAAGCCGAGGGTACGGGCGGCCAGCCGCAGCGATCCGGCCCCGGCGCCCGGGCGGCCGTGGTCGACGGCTTCGAGGCGGAGGTCGTCGCCGTACATCTTCCGCCAGGGCGCGAGCAGCGCGGCGGCCCGGTCGGGGCGGCCCGCGGCGAGCGCCCGGCCCACCTCGGAGGCGGGCCCGAGCAGCACGGTCAGCCCGTCGGCGGGCAGCGCTTCCCGGCCGACCAGGGGCGGTCCGGTGACGTCCGGCGGCCCGGACCCGTCCAGCGGCCGGGAGCCGGTGCCCCGGGTGTGGGCGGCGGTGACCAGGCGGCACAGCTCGGCCCAGCCGTGTGCGCCGTCCCGGGCGAGGAAGGTGGCCCGGGGTGCGGATTCATCGACAAAGGCACCGCCCCGCGCGGGGGTGCGCGGGCGCACAGCAGCCCGCCCCTCCCCATCCGCGTACGGAGCCACCGCGAGGTCCACCCCGAAGACCGGCCGGACCTCGACACCCTCCTCCTGGCACGCCTTGGCGAACCGGACCGCCCCCGCGAGGGTGTCGCGGTCGGTCAGCGCGAGGGCGCCCATCCCCCGCTCGGCGGCGCGCCGGGCGAGCTGCTCGGGGTGCGAGGCCCCGTACCGCAGGGAGAACCCCGAGGCGGTATGGAGATGCGTGAAACCGGACATCCGCACCTCCTGAACCGTTCCGATCGTTCCGTCACTCACCACCCCCCTGTTCTCCACCATAGACCAGCTTCGAACATTCGTACGATATCCAGAGTGCGGGGCATATCACCGACCGGCGGCGGGCCCACTACGCCGTTCGGCCCCGCCCCGCCTGCACGAACACCGTCCCGCCCGGACGGTGGGGGCATGACTTTCGTCGACGAGGTGAAGAACGCCGTCACTCCACGGGCCGCCCTGCTCGTCATCGGCGTACTCGGACTCCAGCTGCTGTTCATCGCCTCCTACGTCGGCGCGCTGCACAAGCCGAAGCCGACGGACGTGGCCTTCGGGGTGGTGGCCCCGCAGCAGATGTCCCAGCAGCTCGTCAGCCGACTCGACGGACTTCCCGGCGGGCCGCTGGACCCCCGCACGGTGAGCAGCGAGGCCGAGGCGCGCGAGCAGATCATGAACCGTGACATCGACGGCGCCCTGATCGTCTCGCCGGAGGGCCGGACCGACACCCTGCTGGTGGCCTCCGGCGGCGGGACCGTCCTGTCCAGCGCCCTGGAGCGGATCCTCACCCAGGTCGAGGGCTCCCAGCAGCGGACCGTACGGACCGTGGACGTGGCGCCGGCCTCCGCCGACGACTTCGACGGGCTGTCGTCCTTCTACCTGGTGGTCGGCTGGTGCGTGGGCGGCTACCTCTGCGCCTCGATCCTGGCGATCAGCGCCGGCACCAAGCCCGCCAACCGGCAGCGCGCGCTGATCCGGACCTTGGTGATGGCGGTGTACGCGATCGCGGGCGGCATCGGCGGCGCGATCATCATCGGCCCGATCCTCGGCGCGCTGCCGGGCAGCGTCTGGGGCCTGGCCGGTCTCGGGGCGCTGGTCGTCTTCTCGGTCGGCATGATCACGCTCGCGCTGGAGGCCCTCACCGGCATCGTCGGCATCGGCCTGGCCGTCCTGATCATCGTCATCGCGGGCAACCCGAGCGCGGGCGGCGCCTTCCCGCTCCCGATGCTCCCGGACTTCTGGCGGGCGATCGGCCCGGCCCTCCCGCCGGGCGCGGGCACCTGGGTGGCCCGTTCGATCGCCTACTTCCGGGGCAACGCGGCCACCGGCCCACTGCTGGTGCTCTCCGCCTGGGCGGTCGTGGGCACGGCGCTGACCCTGCTGCTGTCGATGCGGCACCGGGGACATGCCACGGAAGCCGACGCGGCCGACACCCCTGCCACGGCCGCCGGTCCGGCACCGGGCACCGGCGGGTCGACGGCGGTCTGAGGCCGCTCCTCTCCCCCTTCGCCCGATTCCTCCGTGATGATCCATCCGTGGGGCCGCCCTGGTGGCGGCCCCGTCCGACGTTCACCCCAATTCCTGATGACAGGTCGGTACAACGGCTAGGCATGACAGGTACATGACGACATCCTGGAGCGGCCTCGTACCACCCGACGAGGAGCACGGCCAGGTCAACTCCTTCCCACCCCCACGGAGGTCGCTCATGCGTCGTCGATCCATGGCTCCGCTCGCCGCAGTCGCCCTGTCTCTCCCGCTCGCCCTGATCACCGCCCCGTCCGCCTCGGCCGCCCCCGCCGACAAGCCCCAGGTGCTCAGCTCCTGGACCCAGACGAGCGCCTCCAGCTACAACTCCTGGAACGCGGCCCGCAACAACCGGGGCGCCTGGTCCGCGTACGGCTTCGACTGGTCGACGGATTACTGCAGCAGCTCCCCCGACAACCCCTTCGGCTTCCCCTTCCAGACCGCCTGCGCCCGCCACGACTTCGGCTACCGGAACTACAAGGCCGCCGGTACGTTCTCCGCCAACAAGGCCCGCATCGACTCCGCCTTCTACGAGGACCTCAAGCGCGTGTGCGCCGCCTACTCCGGAGCCAAGCGGACCTCGTGCAACAGCACCGCCTGGACGTATTACCAGGCCGTGAACATCTTCGGCATCGCCCCGGCCAAGGCGGACTCGGGCAGCCTGGCCAAGGCCGCCTGACCCGGGCCGCCCATGGGATGACCACAGGCTGACCACGGGAAAGGCCCCCGGCGGACCGGGGGCCTTTCCTTTCTGCCGTGGTGCGGTGTTACGTCAGCCGATCTCGGCACCGTAGGCGGCGAGCGCCTCGGGGACCGGCTGGAAGAACGTCGTACCGCCCGAGGAGCAGTCGCCGCTGCCGCCCGAGGTCAGGCCGAGCGCGGTGCTGCCCGCGAAGAGGGCGCCACCGCTGTCGCCAGGTTCGGCGCAGACCGTCGTCTGGATGAGGCCGTTGACGATGTCGCCGTTGCCGTAGTTGACCGTGGCGTCCAGCGCGGTGACCTCACCGGTGTGCACCTGGGTGGTGGAGCCGCTGCGGGTGACCTGCTGGCCGACCGTCGCGTCGCCCGCCTGGGTGATCTCCTGGGTGGAGCCGTCGTAGAGGTTGACCTCGCTCGGATGCTCGACGTCCGAGGTGTACTTGACCAGGCCGTAGTCGTTCTCCGGGAAGCTGGAGCCCTCGTTCGCCCCGATCTCCGAGCCGCCCTGGGTGTCCGACCAGCTGGTGACCGACTCGGTGCAGTGGCCGGCGGTCAGGAAGTACGGCTCGCCGTCCTTGACCACGTTGAAGCCGAGCGAGCAGCGGGAGCCGGAGCCCCAGATCGCGTCGCCGCCCGCGATCAGCGGCTTGAACTCGCCCTCGGTCTTGTTCAGTTCGGCCTTGCCGCCGAGCCCTTCGACCACGGCCGAGAGCTTCTTCCAGGCCGCGCCGTCGACCGTGCGGTCGGCGGTGACGAGGACCTTGTTGCTCACCGGGTCGACGGCCCAGGAGGTGCCCGGGATCGTCGCCTTGTCGGTGAGGGTCTGCCGGGCCGACTTCAGCTCGGCGAGGGAGTGCTCCACGACTCTGGCCTTGCCGCCCGCCTGGCGGACCTGCTCGGCGGCGGCCTCGTCGACGACGTTCACGACGAGGGCCTTCGCCTTGCTGTCGTAGTACGAGCCGGCCGCGTCCGCGCCCAGGTCCCGGTCGAGGGTGGTGGCGAGCTTTCCGGCCGCGTCCGCGTTGAGCGTCTTGACCGCGAACTGGGGTACTTCGTCACTGGCGTTCGCACTCTGGAACGTGAAACCCGCTACGACCAGGGCGGCCACGGCCGATCCGGCCACCGTCGCGCGCTTCCTGGATATGCGTCGATGCTTCAACTTCGACCTCCTGTGGGGCCGTGCACGGAACAAGTGGGGTGCTCGTACACGGAGGATGGGGCGCCCACTATTCCGAGGGGGCCAGTAGCACACAAGGTCGACTTCCAGACGTGCACACGACACCGACGCTTCAGGCGCGCGACGTTCACTTACCCGCGGTCATGCCATGTCGGTTCCGTTCGCGAACACCCGGTGCAACCATCGACGGCCCCTGGGTGAGGACTAGTCCTGTCCGGTATTCGCCCCTGCCGGTCCGGATGTTGTACGCACCCGTCCGGATCGAGACGGAAATCGTCCGCCACAAGCACCTCGGGACCTTCACAGATCCTGCCTCCGGAGGACCGGCGGACGGCCCGGCCGCACGCCGGTAAAGGAGTCCCCGTAATTGCCCTGATGGGTCATCATCGAGAAGGCGGCAACACGCCGGGGCACACCGTGCCCGGGCCGGCCGGGTGACCGAGCTGAGGAGGCGCGGGTGCGCAATCGGGTGCGCGCGGCGGACGGGCGGCATCTGATGGTGGAGCGGCTGGGGGACCCCCGCGGCAGACCGGTGTTCCTGCTCCACGGGACACCGGGCAGCAGGCTCGGGCCCGCTCCCCGCGGCATGGTCCTCTATCAGCGCCGTACGCAACTGATCACCTACGACCGCCCGGGGTACGGCGGCAGCGACCGGCAGGAGGGGCGCCGGGTCAGCGATGTCGTCGAGGACGTCCGGGCGATCGCCGACTCGCTGGGGCTGGAGCGGTTCGCCGTCGTGGGCCGTTCCGGCGGGGCCCCGCACGCGCTGGCCTGCGCGGCGCTGCTGCCCGAGCGGGTCACCCGTACCGCCGCTCTGGTCACCCTGGCCCCCTGGGGCGCGGCCGGTCTCGACTGGTTCGACGGGATGGCCGCGTCCAACGTGCTCGCGTACTCCACGGCCGCAGCCGATCCGGACTCCCTCGCGGAGTCGTTCATCGTCCGCTCGGCGCAGATCCGGCAGGACCCGGTCCGGCTCCTGGACGATCTGCGCCGGGAGCTGACCGACTCCGACCGGATGGTGGTCAACGACGCGGGGATCCGGTCCATGCTGCTGCGCAACTACAGCGAGGGGCTGCGCACTTCGGCGTACGGCTGGATCGACGACGCGATCGCGTTCTGCAACCCCTGGGGGTTCGATCCGGCCGGCATCACCGGCCGGGTGCTGCTCTGGCACGGGGTGAAGGACGTGTTCTCGCCGGTGGGCCACTCCCGCTGGCTCGCCGGGCAGATCCCGGGCGCCACCGCCGTACTGGAACCGGCGGCGGCGCACTTCGACGCGCTCTCCGTACTCCCCCGCATCCTCAACTGGCTGCTGGACGAGCGGGAGCCCCCGGGCGAGCCGCTGCCCGCCACGGCACCGGGGTGAGCGAACGACCGGGGCGGGCGGAGCAGCCGGGCTGAGCGAACGACCGGAGCAGCCGGGCCCACCAGTCGGCCGGGCCCACCGCGGCGCCGGGTGACCCAGCCGGCCGGGCCCGCCTCGACGGCCCCGGTCGCCCGCCCTCACACGGCCAGCGGTTCCAGTTCCCGCCGGAAGCGCCGCTCGTCCCGGGCGACCTGGGTCAGCGGGTGCTCCTCGCCGAGCTGCCGGGCCAGCTCGCCCAGCAGCTCGGCCCGCACCTGCGCCGCCTCCTCCTCGCGCCCCATCGCGTCCAGCGTGACCGCCATGTTCGAGATCATCGCCAGGGTCTCGGGGTGGTGGGCCCCCAGCGCCGCCGTCAGCTGCGTCGCCAGCCGCTGCTCCGTCTCCAGCACCAGGGGGAGGTCGCCCCGGACGGCCGTGGCGTTGGCCAGGTTCATGACGCAGAAGAGCGTGTTCGGGTGTTCCCGGCCGAACCGCTCCCGCATCGAGGCCACCACCAGCGTCAGGATCTTCTCCGACCGCTCCGCCTCCCCGGTCCCCGAGAGGTAGACGCCCAGGTTGTTCTGGGCGGCCAGGGTGTACGGGTGCTTCTCCCCCGGCACCTTCATGTACTGGTCCACCACCTCCTGGGCGGTGTCCCGGGCCTGGACCGCATCCCCGGCGGCGAACAGGTCGGCCGCCAGGTTGAGGTCGCAGGCCAGCGAGTCGGGGTTGGCGGAGGTGTACTTCGCCCGGTACCGGGCGCGGGTGGCGACCGTCAGCCGGTGGGCGTCCTCGAACCGGCCGGCCCGCCGCAGCGACACCGCCAGGCTCTTGGCCGCGCTCAGCGTCGTCGGGTAGGTGCGGCCGAGCGTCTCCTTGAAGCTCTCGTAGGTGCGGCTGAGGAGGCCCACGGAGTCCTCGTACCGCCCCACCTCCCGCAGGTCGCGGGCGAGGTTCATGGCGGAGGAGAGGGAGTAGGGGTGCTTGGCGCCGAGCACCTCGGTGCGCCGGTCGTAGACGTCCTGGTCGATCTCCCGGGCCCGGGCGTACTGGCCGATGCTGCGCAGGTTCAGGGCCAGGTTGTTGGCGGCCGCCAGGGTCCTGGGGTGCGAGTCGTGGAAGATCTGGCTGAAGCCGTCGTGGGCCTCGGTGGCCAGCTCGATCGCCCGGCCGTAGTCCCCGAGCAGCCCCAGGTCGATCGCCAGGCTGCTGGTGGTCATGTACGTGTGCGGGTGCTCGGGGCCGAGCACCTCCCGCTGGCGGCGCAGGGTGAACTCGTCGAGTTCCTTGGCCTCCACGTAACGCCCCCGCGTGCGCAGGATGTTGGAGAGGTGGAAGCAGAGGTAGAGGTACTGGAGGTCGCGCTCGCCCAGCATCTCCAGCCAGATCTGCCGCAGCTCCTCCCCCAGCGTCCCCGCGGTGCTCACGTCCCCGCGCTTCCACAGGTAGCGGACCCGGTCGATCAGGAGCCTGCGGGTCTCCGGCTCCTTGCAGTGGCGGGCGTCGGAGGGGCCCAGGTGCGGCCAGATCGTGGCGAAGCGCGGCCAGGTCTCCGGGTTGTCGATCGGCTCGTCGTCGTCGGGCCGGGCGCCGGCCAGGATGCGGTGGACGACGTGGCGCGCCTCGCGCTGCTCCTCCTCGGTGAGCTGGGCCTTGATCACCGCCTGGACGAGTCGGTGCACCTGGATGGAGTTGGAGACCTGGTCGACCTTGGCGAGGGCGAACCGGCCGATCTCCCGGATGACCCGGCCCAGCACCAGCTTCTCCTGGAGCGAGGAGTCGTACGGCTTCAGCGCCTCGATCATCTCCTTGCTGTAGAGGAGGTTGGCGGAGATCGGCTCGGGGGCGAAGAAGGCGCAGAGCTGGAGGAGGCGCACCGCGGCGGGCGAGCGTTCCCGGAGCCGGGCGATGGAGATGTTCCAGGTCGCGGCGACCGGTTCCGGGTAGCCGGCGGGCTGGTTGAGGGCGAGCACCTGCGGCGCCTGCCGGGCGAGCTGTTCGAGGTAGGTGTCGATAGGGGTGGCGGTCTCCGCGATCCAGGCCGCCGCCTGCTCCACGGCGAGCGGCAGGTCGCCCACGGCGGTGGCCACCTGGTCGGCGTCCTCGTCGCTCAGCCCCGGGGCCCGGCGCTGGAGGTGTTCGACCGACTCCTCCCGGAGGAAGACGTCGACGGGCAGCGCGTCCCCGTGCTGGGACCAGCTCTGGTTGCGGGAGGTCACCAGGATGTGGCCGGAGCCTCCTTGCGGGAAGAAGCGGCGCAGCGTCTCGGGGTCGTCGGCGTTGTCGAAGACCAGCAGCCAGCGCTCCGAGGGCACCCCGCGCCGCAGCAGGTCGACGGCCTCCTGGGAGGCGGCCGCCATGTCCTCGCCGCCCTGGGCGCCGAGCCGGACGGCGAGTTCGGCCAGCGAGGCGACCACGTCGTCGCCCTGCTCGGACGATATCCACCAGACCAGGTCGTAGTCGGCCATGAAGCGGTGCACGTACTCCAGGGCGACCTGGGTCTTGCCGACGCCGCCGAGCCCGTACAGGGTCTGGGGCTGCGGCAGGACGACGGCCATGCCGCCGCCGAGCTGGTCGCGCATCCGCTCCAGGACGAGGGAGCGGCCGGTGAATCCCGGGTTGCGGGGCGGTACGTTCCAGATCCGGGGGACGGTGCCGGGGAAGCGCGGTCCGGGCGAGACCCCGTCGGCGGGCTGCACCGGCCGGTCCAGGGCCCGCATCAGGGCGGTGGTGGCGTGCACCTCGTCCAGGCGGAAGAGGTCGACCGGGTTGCGGTCGATGTACGGGGCGGACAGCCGTACGTCCCCGACGCGCAGCGGCAGCAGCTGGCGCCGCCCGCCGCCCGGGTCCTCCGCGACGGCCCGCTCCCACAGGTCGACCGCGCGCTGCGACTTGAGATAGGCGCTGGAGAGCAGCACCACGGTACGGGGGGCGCTCGCGGCGGTGGCCGCCGGTTCGGGCGCGACCGGTTCGGCGGAGACGTCGCGCGGGACGACCCGGAAGCCGGCCCGGGTGAGGACCGATTCGATCCAGTCGGCCCACATCCGGTTCTCCGCCACATAGCTGAGGAAGAGGTCGGCGGGCAGGGCGGGCCGGCGCCGGGTGAAGGCGTCGCGGATCCGCAGGCGTACCTCTTCGCCGACCGGGGGCATCGAGGTGATCTCGCGGTCGGTGATGACGGCGGTGAGCCGTTCGAAGGCGGAGAGGAGGGAGTTGGTGAGCCCGGCCTCGTCGCCGAAGGTGGCGAGCGTCTCCTCGTAGGCGTAGTAGGGGCGGTAGGGGATCTCCACCGCGCCCCAGTAGGCGGTGAGTTCGTCGCCGGACAGGTCGCGGGGCAGCCGGTCGAACTTGAGCCGGGCCAGCGCCCGCCCGGCGTCCGCCTTCTCCTTCTCGCCCTCGTCGATGCGCATGGGCACGGGGAAGATGGCGATGGGGCGGCCGGTGTAGCGCTCGGCGATCTGGCGGGCGACGGAGGCGGCGCCGTCGATGGACTGGTCGCTGAGGGTGAAGCAGTCGACGAGGACGTCGGGGAGGTGGACGGTGCAGATGTCGGCGATGTCGCTGAGGCCGGTCCGGCTGTCGATGAGGACGTAGTCGTAGTTGGTCTTCATGTCCTCGCGCAGCGCGTCGAAGAAGTGGCCGCCGCCGAGCCGGTCGTAGAAGTTGTCCCAGTCGAAGGTGGAGACGGTCGCGGAGTATTCGCGGTTCTGCCGTCCGGCGGAGACGAAGTCGAGGGTGCCGCCCTGCGGGAACTCCCAGCCGAGCGCCTCCGGGGTGAGCGAGACGGCGTGCGGCTGGATGCGGGCGTAGTCGCGGTGCCAGTCCTCCGCGCGCTGGGCGGGGCTGGTCGCGGCCCAGGCGTACTCGGTGATCAGGTCGATCACGCCGGTGGTGGCGCCGAGGGTGGCGGGGTCGAGGAAGGGGTGGAAGAACCGGTGCAGCCCGGGGGCCTCCAGGTCCCAGTCGACGGCGAGCACCCGCTTGCCGTTGGCGGCGAGGATCCAGGCGGTGTTGGCCAGGGCCATGGTGCGCCCCGTGCCGCCCTTGTACGAGTAGAAAGTGACGATGCGCCCGTCACGACCGGCACTCATAGGTCCTCCGCTTCCGTCGCAGGGTCGTGCGGGTCGGGTGTGTAGCTGGTGTCGCCCATGGGGCCCGTCAGCCGGGTCCGTTCGCCGTGTCCTCCGCCGGCGACCGGCGGATAGGCCTTCGCGTGCCGCAGGTACTGCTGGGCGGCGACCTCGACGACCTGGGGCAGGATCTGGCCGAACGCCTCCATCGTCGGCACCCCCCGGGCCGCGGCCCGGCAGAAGGTCCGCCCGTGGTGCATCTTGGCCGGCATGGTCGCTTCGAGCTTCTCGGTCAGTTCGGCCTCCGCGGCCCGGCTCTGGTGGTCCTCGCGGCTCCACGGCACGACCATGGTCACCCAGGGCCGGTCCTCGGCGTCGAAGGCGGCGAGCCTGCGGCGGCGGTCCTCGTCCTGGAGGGCCCAGCGGTCGACGAGGAGGATCTCGGGGGTGGTGGGCGGCGACTTGCCCTCGGGCCGCCCCGACTCCTCGTCGAACGAGGTGATCTGGGCCTGGTAGTTGAGCGAGCGCACCAGCTCCTCGGCGACATAGGCCAGCGGGCGGGCGGCGGAGGGGTGGTAGGGGTTCCAGTCCTGCGGGTGGTCGCCGTAGTAGTCGCTGTCGCGCCCGTCGGGCAGGTCGTGGCGGGTGGGTGCGGCGATGGTGATCCGCATCGGGCGGGGGGCGCCGACCCCGCTGCTCGGGGAGCCGAAGGCGCTGGGTGCGAGGCGGTAGTCGACGGGTCTGCCGGTGTCGATGCGGACGGTGTCGGCGACCCGGACGATGCGCTTGGCCAGTTCGTAGACGGCCCGTTCGTACTCCTGGGCGAAGAGTCTGAGCTTGATGAGGCCGTAGAGGCCGTCGGTGACGTAACGGTCCCCGAAGTCGCGGTGGTTGAACTGTAACCGCTCGGCGGATCCCGGGAGTTGGCTCGGCGGCACCGGCACCCACAGGGCCGGGACGATCGCTTCGGCGGGCTGGTTGGAGCGGGCCCGGTGGTGGATGGCGCGCTGTTCGAAGGCATGCCACTCCTTGCCGCACATCTCGCTGGCGAAGTAGCGCGGGGAGAACAGCGGGACGAAGACCCGGCAGGTGGCGAGGACTTCACCGAGCCGCTCGGACCAGCCCTCGCCGGAGCGTATCTCGCGGTCCATGAAGCCGGCGGACGCGCCCGCGGGAAGATCGGTCATGGCCATCACATGACCGCAGAGGTCTCGAAAAAGCCGTTCGACCCACATATCGGGATCGGTGCCGCCGGCGTACCCCGGAGTGTGCGCGTAACTCAGAAAGAAGTACGGCCGATGGTCCGCCGCTCGCTGCTGCGTCGATGCGTGCACACGACCCCCGTCCTGTGTGAGCACTCGCATCCGAGGAGTAGGAAAGGAATGCGAGCGAATTCATCATTCCGGAGCGGACTGCGCTCCACCCCCCTGCCGTTCGGTCATTGAACGCTACTTTTCAGTCAACCGCGCCCGGGTTCACCGCACTGCGGCGCGCTCCGTATCGGTCTTGCAACCGTTCCTCCCGGATGTCCCGTGTGTACCGTTGATCTCTTTGCGCATCCCGGCGAGCAATTGTTTTCCGTCGACGGTCGTTTCGGCCGCTTCTTCGATCAGGTCGAACGCTTGCGGAACTCCGGCGAGGAACCGTGGTGCGAAGAGAGCGAGACCGACCCGCTCGTACGTTTCCGACAGCAGCCGGGAGAACGGAACGGGCTCCTCCTGCCAGGGCATCCGATGATCCCAGGAACCGTCCGAGGCGTACAGGTCCGTGACCTCGGCCAGCGCCCGCAGTTTCGCCCGGCGGAACCCGCGCAGCAGCGCGAGCGCCAGGGTGTGGGCGTCCCCGCCGGCCGCGATGCCCAGCGCCCCGTACCCGTGGCGCCCCACCTGGACCGGCGCACCCTCCGCGAGCGGGGTGACCGTGGTGAGGACGGCGGCCGCTTCGGCCGCCTGGCCGGGGACGGCCCGCGCCAGCAGCTCCCAGGCCTGGGCGAGGGAGGCGGACCAGGCGTCGGCGGCCTGGGGAGCGAGCCGGCCGGCGGCGGGCGTGTCGAAGCAGGTGCGGTACGGATCGAGATCGTCCCGTACGAGTGTGGGTACGGGGCCGGGGCCGGGCTCCCCGGCGGCTGCCCCGGGACGGCGTACCGGCGACCAGTTCGGGCCCTCCCCCGCGCCGCGCGCGATGTGGAGCGCGCCCCCTTCGGTCCGGACGGTGAACCCCTCGCCGTCCGCCCGCACCAGGGCCGTGCCCGTCTCCCCCGTCCCGCCGACCCGGACCTCCCCGAGCGTCGGCAGGAAGAGGCGGCCGTCGCGGTGGACCACCGGGACGGCCAGGTCGAGACCGGCGTGCACGGCGGCGGCGGCCACCGTGGCGGCGAGCCGCTCCACCGGGGGGCCCTGCACCGGCCGGCCCGCCCGTACCGCGTCCAGGGTGGAGAGCAGCCAGGTGCGGGTGTAGGGGTGGGCGAGGACCCGGTCGATCCCCTCCTGCCCGGCCGGGTCGCTCTCCAGCTCGGCGGCGAGCGCCCACGCCGTCTCCCAGGCCTCCCCGCCGCTGCCGTCGAGGCTGTCGTGGAGGTGGGCGAGCAGGGTGCGGGTCAGATCCTGCTGGGCGGTGAGCAGTTCGTACGGGTCGCGGACGGCGGGCGACTCGGTGGCGGCGGCCGTCCGGTCCTCGATGCCCCGGATCAGCGCGGCCAGGTCGGCGCAGTAGACGGACGGGTTGTCGAAGCCGTCCGGCGAGCGGTAGCGGTGGGTGTAGAGCCCGCCGCCGCATGAGCGTACGACGGGGCAGCGGCGGCAGGTCTCGCTGACCCCGGCCAGGCCGAGCTGGCGGGCCCGGACCCCGGGGTGCGCCGCCACCTCGTCGAAGGTGTGGGTGAAGACGTCGAACCCGGTGGCCGCGGCGCCTTCGTAGGCGCTCTTGAGGGAGTCGACCTGCTCCAGCTGGCCGTCGGTCTCGACGACGACCAGGTCCGTGGGGGCGAGCCCGAGGGATTCGGTGAGGCTGGGGCCGCCGCTCAGGGTGGAGAGCACGGAGGAGAAGAGGCGGACCGGCACCGGCCGCCCCTGCTCCTGCCAGCGGTCGAAGACGGTGAGGAGCCACTCGGCGTAGGCGGTGGGGGATCCGTCCGGGCGGGGCGGGGGCTCGTCCCAGGTGGCGTGCGGGAGGAGGAAGTCGATGAGCGGCGGGTCGAGTTCGGTGAGCGCGTCGAGGACCGCGACCGGGTCGTTGGCGATGTCGATCGTGCACAGGAGGCCGAGATCGAGGTGGCGGTAGCGCTCCTGCCGGAGCAGCTCCACGGCCTTGAGGACCAGGGGGTGGCTGCTGCGCCCGTCGGCGTAGCGGCGGTGGCGGTCGTTGGCGGCGCGGTCGCCGTCGAGGGAGATGCCCACCTTGACGTCGAACTCGTCGAACAGGTCGAGATAGCGGGGGCTCAGCTGGAGGCCGTTGGTGTGGATGCGCAGATCCAGCTCGGCGATTCCGGCGAGGGCCGAGGTGAACTCCTCGCAGACCAGGCGCAGTCGGGCCGGTCCGGCGAGCAGGGGCTCCCCTCCGTGCAGGATCACTGTCACGGAGGGCAGGGCGTGGGTCCTGGCGTGTTCAGCCAGGCGTTGAGCCGTCCGGGAAACAACATGGTCAGAGATTGCCTTCGGCCGGGTTCGCCAGCTCTGATCAGCATGTTCGTAGACATAACAATGGTCGCAGGCCAGATCGCACCTGCTGTGAACCTTCAGAACGATTTCGCGGAATGGGACCGCGGGTCCTGTCATTCCACCAGTCTAGTCCAGCGTTCCGTACCGAATTCCGACGGTGCGGGGGGTCAGAGCGCCGAGTTGAAGGTGGAAATACGGGAGGGGCGGCCGTCGTCCGCGGGGATCACTCGCGCAAGCTTCCGGACAGCGGAGCCACCGGAAATGTCGATCTTGGCGAGCGGCACACGGCTCTTCTTCGCATCAGCGAAGAGAGGGGATGATTCGTAGGTCTTCACGGCCGTCCTAGGGGGGCTCGTTCCGGTCAGGGGGACAACACCGGCAGTTGCACCATTGCAGTGCCTGGCGGCACGACTTTACTCTCATGACCTAGGTGTGCAACTCGTGTCGCACCCTCGTAAGCCGAGTGACATACGGGACTGCTCCAAATGGTTCGGAATCCTTCATTCCGACAACGGAGCCCCGACTACATGGGATACGGGAGTGAACATGACGGCGATTCCCGGACCTCTTCAGAGCATGGTCTTCAGGAACGCCGACCTGCCCGCCCTCTTCCACCGTACGGACGCCATCGCGGTGGCCCGCCAGCGCGAGGCCGTGAACACCACCAGGGCCCAGCTGGCGCTGCTCGTGGCGGGCACGGTGCCCGCGGCCCTCCCCTGGCACGCCGAGGACGGTCTCGCCGTCCAACTCCTCTACGGCTCAGCGGTGTTGGCGTACCTGGGTGTCCTGTTCACGACGTACCTCGCCTCCCGCCGCAAAGCAAAGTCGCACTGGCAACTCAACCGCTCAGCAGCGGAGTTCATCAAGTCCCTCTGCTGGCGTTACGCGGTCCACGGTTCGCCCTTCGAGAGTGCGGCGCCCCACCCCGAGGCGCTCTTCGCCAACCGGCTGGAGGAGGGGCTCCAGGAGCTGCGGAAGGTGGGCTGGGCCGATCCGCGCGAGGCGGTGGAGGAGGCCGACGGCGCGGTCATCACCCCGTCCATGCGGGAGTTACGGGACAAGGCCTTCACCGTACGCAAGGAGACGTATGTACGGGACCGGCTGATCGAACAGCGGCGGTGGTACCGCAGACGGCGGCTGGTCTCCCGGCGCGGGGCGCTCGTCTGGTCCGGGGCGATCGTCGCGCTGACCCTCCCGGCGCTGGCGCTGAGCGTGGCGCAGGCCTTCGGGGTGGGGCGCTCCCTCGGGCTGACCGGGGTGCTGTCGGCGGCCGCCGCGGCCTGCCTCGCCTGGAACGAGCTGCGCCGCCACCATCCGCTGATCTCCGCGCACTCCCTGGTGGAGGACGACCTGGAGTCGATGCAGGCCGCGATGGAGACCACGCTCACCGAGCGGCAGTGGCCGGTGGCGGTCTTCGAGACCGAGCGGATCGTCTCGCCGGAGCACACGGACTGGCTTGTGCGGCACCGTACCTGAGCGGCTGTCACACCCGCTCCACGCCGTCCCGCCAGATGACGGTGACCGGGCGGCCCAGCGTACGGGCATAGGTCACGATGTCACCGGTGCCGCCGAGGCCCCGGGCCGGGCGGCCGTCCCAGACGGCGAGCAGCAGGTCGCAGTGGTCGGCGATGTAGGCGCCCGCCGCGTAGTACGCCTCGTCGGTGGAGTGCGGGAAGTGCAGCCGGACCTCCTGGGCGGCGCGGGACTTGAGGAGGCGGTAGCGCTCCAGGTCGGCGGTGGACTCGAAGCAGGCCTCGTAGTCGCCGCTGGGGATCACCACGGTCAGCTTGGCGCCGCAGTCGAGGGCGAGGCCGGCGAAGAGCTGGTCCGCGCCGACCGCCAGGCTGGAGAGCGCCTCGGTGGCGCCGTCGAGTCCGCACAGGGCGGCCCGCAGTCCGGCGAGCACATGGGCCCGGGCGCCGGCGGGGATGGTGCGGTGACCGGTGATTCCGATGCGATTCACGGACCTGGGACCCCCTGGTGTCGGCGCTTCCCGTGCGACCGGCCGTGGCGACATCCTCTCAAGAGCCGGGGGGCGCACGGGAGCCCCCGTCCGGAATTCCGGACGGGGGCTCGTCGGCACGGACGGTTCCGGGCGTGGCCGGTGCGCGGGCCGGGGAACCCGTGCGCCGGTGGGGATACCCGGTGCGCCCGTCAGTAGACGCTGACGCCGTACGCGTTCAGCGCCTCGACGACCGGCTGGAAGAAGGTCGTGCCGCCGGAGGAGCAGTTGCCGCTGCCGCCGGAGGTGAGACCGATCGCCCGGGTGCCGGAGTAGAGCGGGCCGCCGGAGTCGCCGGGCTCGGCGCACACGTTGGTGCGGATCATGCCGGTCACGACGTCGCCGCCGCCGTAGTTGACGGTGGCGTTGAGACCGGTGACCGATCCGCTGCGGGTGCCGGTGGTGGAGCCGCGGCGGGTGACGGCCATCCCGACGGTGGCGTTGGCGGCGCTGGTGATGTCCTGGCCGCCGACCGTGCCGTCCTTGGGGATGGTGGTGTTCGTGTAGCGCACGATGCCGTAGTCGTTGCCCGGGAAGCTGGAGCCGGAGGTCGTGCCGAGCACGGTGGTGCGGGCGGAGTTGGCCCACCAGGTGCTCGAACCGTTGGTGCAGTGACCGGCGGTCAGGAAGTAATAGGTGGAGCCGCTGCGGACGTTGAAGCCCAGCGAGCAGCGGCCGGTGTTGGAGTAGATCGCGTCGCCGCCGGAGATCAGCTTGTTGAACTTTCCGGGGGTGCGCTCGATCGTGAGGGCGGAGGCGTTGGCGCCCGCGGCCTTCTTGATCTGGGCGATCTCCGCCTGGGTGACCGTGCTGTCCACGGTCACGACGAGGCGGTTGGTCTTCGGGTCGATGTTCCAGGCGGTGCCCGCGATGTCGGCGCCGAGCACGGCGTCGCTCGCGGTGGAGAGCTGGGTGGCGCTGAACGTACCGGTGGGTTCGGCACTGGCGGTGGGAACGGTGAACGCCGCGACGGCGGCGAATCCGGCGAGTACGGCCGTGGTACGGATCCGTCTCGCGTGGTTGCGGCGGGGGTTGGTGCGCTTGATCCTCACTTCGGGTTCCTCCGAGGGGAATCGGGGGCCCTCCTGTGGGGTGGCGGGCCCGTGAGGCGCAGTCGGGGGCCTGTCCGGATTCCGGAGTTGCCGTGCCCCTGACAATCGCTGACGGGAGTATCGAGGGGTCCGGTCAGGCGGCGCAAGCATGCCTTTCAGCCACCGGCGCCCCACGCACCCCGGCCCCCGGCAGCCGTCGGACTGCCGGGGGCCGGGGCTGTGCGCGGTTCAGGCGTCCAGGCGGTTCCGCTCCCCCGCCGGGACCGGCACGGTCAGGGTGTTGCCCGGGGGCGGGAAGGGGCAGATGAAGTGATCGGCGAAGGCGCACGGCGGCAGCAGCGCGCGGTTGAAGTCGACGTTCACGCTGCCGTCGGCGGCGGGCGCTCCGGGCCGCAGGAAACGGAAGCGGTAGCTGCCGTTCCCGCTGGTGGCGTCGGCGAAGACGGCCCAGAGCGAACCGTCCGGCTCCACGGCGACCTGGAGCGTGTGCTCGTCCCCGTCCACCGTGAAGGCGAGCTCCCCGCCGAGCCCGAGACCCCGCTCGGCCCCGTCCGCGTTGGGCACCCGCACGGCCCGCTCCTCGGCGTACGGACGGAAGGTCCCCGGCAGGGCCCAATTCGGGTCGTACGGGGTGGCGTCGATGGTCGAGAAGGCGTGCCGGGAAGGTGCCGCCGGGTCGAAGTCCCGTACCGCCCAGAGCCCTTCGCGGCGGAGCACCACCAGCCGCCGCTCGCCCTGCGCCACCCGGGAGTCGTCGATGGGGCCGCGGTCCGCCGAGAGCCGGACCTCGCCGGTCAGCGGCTTGCCGTCGACCACGATGCCGTTCTCCGCGGTGGCGGTCAGCACCACCTCGTCGCCGTCCTCGCGCCACTGACCCGGGACGGCCGGAATTCGCCCTTCCGGGTAGTCGGAGAGCCAGTGGGTTCCGGTCAGCGAGAGGGGGCCGTAGGGGGCCGCGACCGCGAGGACGCGCTCCTCGTGCCACCGCTGCCACTCCTGGGCGGCGTCCGGGTCCCCGGCCTGCTGGTGCTGCTCTGCGTCCGTGCTCATGCGATCAACCTTTCCACACCGGCTCCGCGAGGCCGAGGTGCGACCGCAGCGTGGAGCCGGAGTATTCGGAGCGGAATGCTCCGCTCTCCTGGAGGAGCGGGACGACCCGGTCGACGAAGTCGTCCAGGCCGCCGGGGGTGAGATGCGGTACGAGGATGAAGCCGTCGGCCGCCCGCTCGTCGACGAACGCGGTCAGCTCCGCCGCGACGGTCTGCGGCGAGCCGATGAACGACTGCCGGGTGGTCGTCTCGATCACCGTCTGCCGCAGCGAGAGCCCCTTGGCCTCGGCGATCGCGCGCCAGCGGGCGACGACGGCGAACGGGTCCCCGTGCAGGACCCTGCCCTTGACGAGCCCGGAGTCGAGGACGGGGTCGATCTCGGGGAGCGGCCCGTCGGGGTCGTACGCGGAGAGGTCCGTGCCCCAGAGCTGCTCGGCGGCGAGGATCGCGTTCTGCGGGGAGACCTGCCGGCGGCGGATCTCGTACGCGCGCTCCTGCGCCTCGGCATCGTTGTCGCCGACCACCACGGTGACCCCGGGCATGATCTTGAGGTCGTCGGGCTGCCGCCCGTACGCGGCGAGCCGGCCCTTGACGTCGGCGTAGAAGTCGCGGCCCGCCTCCAGGGTGCCGTGCCGGGTGAAGATGATGTCGGCGGCGGAGGCGGCGAACTCGCGGCCCTCGCCGGAGTCCCCGGCCTGGATCACCACCGGGTGGCCCTGCGGGGAGCGGGGCACGGTGAACTCGCCGGAGATCGTGAACTGTTCGCCCTCGTGCGCGAAGGGCCGCGACTCGCCGTCCGGCGTCCAGGAGTCCCACAGCTCGCGGGCGGTGGCGACGAACTCGGCGGCCCGGGTGTAGCGGTCGGCCCGGTCCAGATAGCCGCCCCGGCGGAAGTTCTCCCCGGTGAAGGCGTCGGAGGAGGTCACCACGTTCCAGGCGGCGCGCCCCTCGCTGAGGTGGTCGAGGGTGGCGAGCCGGCGGGCCAGCTCGTAGGGCTCGTTGAAGGTGGCGTTGACGGTGGCGGCGAGGCCGAGCCGTTCGGTGACGGCGGCCAGCGCGTTCAGCACGGTCAGCGACTCGGGGCGGCCGACGACGTCGAGGTCGTGGATGCGGCCGTTGTGCTCGCGCAGCCGCAGCCCCTCGGCGAGGAAGAAGAAGTCGAACTTGCCGCGCTCCGCCGTCCTGGCCAGATGCACGAAGGACGAGAAGTCGATCTGGCTGCGGGAGCGGGGGTCGGCCCACACGGTGGTGGCGTTGACGCCCGGGAAGTGCGCGGCCAGATGCATGGTGCGGGGCACGGTCAGGCCTCCTTCGAAGCGGCCCTGGCGGTCGCGTAGCGGCTGGCGGGGCGGAGCAGCCCCAGGTGTTCGCGCAGGGTTCCGCCGGGATGGAAGGTGCGGAAGAGGCTGCGGTGCTGGAGGAGGGCGACGGTGCCGTTGACGATCCGTTCGAGGTCGCGCTCCGGGGTGATGGGGGTGAGGTGGAAGCCGTCGGACGCCCCCGCCCGGTGCCACTGGGCGATGAGGTCGGCGAGGTCGACCGGGCCGCCCCGGAAGTAGGTGCCGCGCCCGGCGAGTTGGGGGCCGCTCTCCAGTCCGGGTTCGGGAGCGCTCTCGACGTCGCCGAGGTCGACGGTGAGCGCGACGAGGACCCGCAGCGCGTCCGGGTCGCGCCCGTGGGCCGAGGCCTTGGCGCGCAGCTCGTCCCGGAGCGCGGCGGCCTGCTCGGGGCTGGTGGCCCGGATGTGGATGACGTCGGCGTGCCGGGCGGCGGCCTCCTTGGAGGGGGCGCCGACGGCGTCGATGACGGTGACGGGGTTCCCCTGGGGCGGGCGCGGCACGATGGCGGGGCCCTTCACCGTGAAGGTGGTGCCCTCGAAGTCGACGTAGTGCAGCTTCTCCCGGTCGATGAAGCGTCCGGTCGCGGTGTCCCGGATCTCCGCGTCGTCCTCCCAGCTGTCCCAGAGCCGCGCGGAGACGTCGGCGACCTCTCCGGCCTCCTGCCACAGGGCGGCGGGCGGGGCGGCCGGGCGGCGGCCGAAGAGCCGGGCCTCGGCCTCGGTGGTGGAGACGTCGGCGTGCCAGCCGGCCCGGCCGTTGCTGACCCAGTCCAGGGTGGCGACGGCCGAGGAGACGTGGAACGGTTCGGTGTGGGTGGTGGTGACGGTCGGGACGAGGCCGATGCGGTCGGTGGCGGGCGCGACGCGGGCGAGGACCGCGAGCGCGTCGAGGCCGGGGCGGGCGAAGGAGTCGCCGAGGGTGACGTAGTCGAGGGCGCCGCCTTCGGCGAGCCGGGCGAGGCGGAGGTAGTGGCCGGCGTCGTAGTGCGGCGGGCCGCCGATCTCGGCGGCCAGGTGGAGGGGTTTACGGGCGGACATTGCGGGACCTCTCGGGTCGGCGGTCGGGCGGGGGCCTCGCGGAACGGTCCTGGTCATCGGCGGTGCGAGGCCCCGGAGAGGGAGACCTGCCGGGCCTCGCGGGAGCGGCCGGACGGTGCCGGTCCCGCGAGGCCCGAGCGGGTCAGCTCTTGGTCTTGGGCAGGCCGGGCGGGTTGATCTCGGACTTCTCCACGGCCTCGCCGGTCAGGCCCCAGCGCTTGAGGACCTTGCCGTACGAGCCGTCCTCGATGATGTGGTCGATCGCGGCGGCGTACGCCTCGACCAGGCCGCTGTCCTTCTTGGTGGTCGCGGCGATCTTGCCCTGGAGGTCGCCGCCTGCCCCGGAGATCTGTCCGGCGATCTCGCTCTGGCCGGCCGTCGCCACGTGGTAGGCGGCGGACGGGCTCGGGCCGAGGTGGGCGTCGATCCGGCCCGACTGGAGGGGCAGGTAGTAGTCGTTCTCCTTCTGGAAATACTTGATCTCCACGGGCTTGCGCCCGGCCTTGACGTTCTCCTCGCTCCACTCGACGAGGATCTTCTCCTGGTTGGTGCCGGAGGAGACCGAGATCGTCTTGCCTGCGACGTCGGCGGGGCCGTTCACCTTCCAGCCGGAGCCCTTCTTGGCCTCGAAGGCGATGTTGTCCAGCCGGTAGGTGGCGAAGTCGTACTTCTCCTTGCGCTCCTCGGTCACGGTGACGTTGGAGAGGACCGCGTCGAACTTGGAGCTGTCCAGGCCGACGAAGAGGTTCTCCCAGGAGACCTGCTCGAACTCCGGCTTCAGGCCCAGGGTGTCGGCGACGAGGGTGGCGATGTCGATCTCGGAGCCGATGCGGGTCTTGTCGTCGGTGGCGTAGAAGCCGAGCGGCGGCACGGCGTCCGCGCTCGCCCCGATCTTGAGGGTGCCGCGCTTGCGGATCGCCTCGGGTACGAGGTCGGCGACGGCGTCCACCTTCTTGCCTCTGAGGCGGTCCTGGTCGGGACTGGTGTTGATCCCGGTGTCCTTCTTGTCCTTGGACGCGGCCACGTCGGTGGAGGCGTCGGAGTTGCCGCAGGCGGTGAGCAGTCCGGTGGCGGTGAGTGTGGCGATGGCGAGGGTGATGCTGCGGCGGACGGACACGTACGTACTCCTTGTGGATGGTGCGGATGGGGTGGGGCGGGGAGGAGCGGTTCAGAGAACCTTGGAGAGGAACGCTCGGGTGCGTTCCTGGGTCGGGTGGTCCAGAACGTCGGCGGGCGGGCCCTGTTCGACGATCCGGCCCTCGTCCATGAAGACGACGGTGTCGGCGACCTCACGGGCGAAGCCGATCTCATGGGTGACGACGATCATCGTGGTGCCGCCGTGCGCCAGGTCCTTGATGACGTCCAGGACCTCGCCGACGAGCTCCGGGTCCAGTGCGGACGTCGGCTCGTCGAAGAGCAGCAGCCGGGGCTCCAGCGCCAGGGCGCGGGCGATGGCGACGCGCTGCTGCTGGCCGCCGGAGAGCTGGGCGGGGTAGGCCGAGGCCTTGTCGGCGAGGCCGACCCGGGCGAGCAGCTTCTCCGCCGCTTCGACGGCCTCCTTGCGGGGGCGGCGCAGCGCGGAGACCGGCGCCTCGATGATGTTCTCCACCACGGTGAGGTGGGGGAAGAGGTTGAAGTTCTGGAAGACGAACCCGATCTTGGTGCGCTGGCGCAGCACCTCGCGCTCGCGGAGTTCGTAGAGCTTGTTGCCGTCCCTGCGGTAGCCGACGAGGGTGCCGTCGACGCTGATCCAGCCCTGGTCGACCTTCTCCAGGTGGTTGATGGTGCGCAGCAGGGTGGACTTGCCGGAGCCGGAGGGGCCGAGGATGACGGTGACCTCGCCGGGCCGCACGGACAGGTCGACGCCGCGCAGCACCTCCAGGGAGCCGAAGTTCTTGTGTACGGAGCGGATCTCGACCATGGCTTCGCTGGGTGCGCTCATCGCACGGCCCCCTTGGAGTAGTGGCGTTCGACGTAGTACTGGATGATCGAGAGGGCGGTGGTCAGGAGGATGTACCAGGCGGTGGCGACCATCAGCAGGGGGACGACCCGGCCGCTGCGGCCGTAGACGACCTGCACCTGGTAGAAGAGTTCGCCGATCGCCATGACGGAGACGATCGAGGTGCCTTTGAAGAGCGAGATGATCTCGTTGGCCGCGTTGGGCAGGATGGAGCGCATAGCCTGCGGCAGCACGATCCGGCGCAGCTGCCGGAACTTGGGGATGCCGAGGGCGGCCGCCGCTTCCAACTGCCCGCCGCCGACGGCCAGTACGCCACCGCGCACGATCTCCGCCGCGTACGCCGCCTGGTGCAGCGCGAGCCCGAGGACGGCCGCGCTGACCGCGCCCACCAGGTTCATCGTGTCGAAGGTGAAGAAGCCCGGCCCGAACGGGATGCCGAACTTCAACTCCTTGTACAGATAGGCCAGGTTGAACCAGAACAGCAGCTGCACGATGAGCGGGATCGACCGGAACGCCCAGATGTAGCCGTACGCGACCGTCCGCAGGAACGGGCTGGCCGACAGCCGCATGAACGCCAGCACGATGCCGAGCGCGAAGCCGAGGACCGTGCCGTAGAAGGTCAGCTGGAGGGTGAGCCAGACGGCCTTGAGGATGACCGGCGCGGTGAAGAACTGCGCGAAGACGTCCCATTCCCAACCGGGGTTGGTGACCAGCCCGTTGATGAACTGGGCGACCAGGACGGCGGTCACGGCGACGGCGACCCAGCGCCAGGGGTGGCGGGCCGGGACGACGGTCAGCTCTCCGTAGTCGGTGCCGGGGTCGGCGCCTTTCCCGGGGGGCAGGCCGTCGGGGGTGCCGGCGGCTGGATCGATGGGTGGATCGCTGGTCAGCGACATGGCGGGGTTCCTTGGGAGCGGTGGTACGGGAAGGTCTGCGGCGGGTTCAGGAGGCGAGGCGGCCGTGACAGGAGAGGTCGCGCAGGAAGGTGAGCGCGGCGCGGGCCGCCGCGTCGTTCTGCCGGAAGGCGGGCCCGCCGGTGCGGGGGCGGGTGAAGGCCCCGCTGTTGCGGGCCGTGGTGAACGGGCCGAGCGCGAAGCGGCGCGGGTGCGGGCTCCCCTCGCGGTCGACGATGCGGCTGTCGCCCGGGTCCACGGAGAGCAGCCCGGTGTCGGTGACGGCGGCCCCGCCCTCGTACAGGGTGCGCAGCAGCGGGCTGGCGGTGTGCCGCAGCGAGGGGTCCGGGAGGCGGGCCTCCACCAGGGCGCGGGCCTCGATGTGCTCGCCGGGCACGGTGGCGCCGCTCGCCCGGAAGACGCCGCGCTCCTCGTCGGCCTCGACGGCGATGGAGGCGCCGAGGAAGCGGACGACGCCGGCCCGGGAGAGGGCGAGGAGCTGTTCCAGGCGGGGTCCGGGCGGGCCGGAGGCGAGGTAGCTGAAGAAGCCGTGCCACCAGTTGCCGATGTCGCCGAGCCGGATGAGCTGGGCGTAGGCGGAGAGCAGCCCGAGGAAGACCGCCAGATCCGTGCTGTGGCCCGGGTCGTGACGGCGGGTCAGGTCGGCGGTGATGTAGTCGCGCAGCCCGTCCTGGAGCGCCTCGGCACTCTCGTACGTCACCCCGTCCAGCGGCCGGTCGAGTGCGTCCAGGTCCAGCCGGTCGGCGGGGTCGGGTACGGCACCGGCGACCAGGTCGGCCAGTTCGGGTGAGCCGGGGTCGGCGGCGGCGTACTTCGCGTCGAAGACCTCGGGGTCCAGGGTGGTGCGCTCGGGGTGGGCGGTGAACAGGCGGTGGTAGTGGGCGTGGCCGAGCTCCTTGGCGACCAGCGGCCACACATCGCGCCGGAAGTCGAGCGTCCCGGGGCGGCTCAGCAGTTCGTCGGCCCATGCCGGGGTCAAGTAGCGCGGCAGGGGCGGGCGTTCACCGGTCCAGGTGTAGCCGATCTTCGAGTGGTACGGGACCCCGCGCCGCGATCCCACGTAGAGCACGGGCTCACGCCCCGAGGGCACGTAGACGCCGTTCTCGTGGCGGCCGCCGCGCCCCTCGGTGAGCAGGACCATCAGGTCGATGAAGGCGAGGCCGAAGCCCCGGACGATGACGGGTTCGCCTGCGGGCAGGGCGGTGAGGTCGGTGTCGGCGGTGAAGTCGGGCGGCAGGTGGATGAGCCCGTGCCGCGCCGCGAAGTCGCTCAAATCCGCCTGTTCCGGCTCCTGTTCGGCGTCCAGGTGGCCCACGGTCAGGACGACGAGGTCGGCGATGAGCGGTTGGTCGCGGTCCTTGAGGCGGACGCGCTGGCGGGAGCCGCGCGGCCCGGTGACGGAGAGGGCGGTGGTGCGGTGCTCATGGACGGTGACGGAGGGCGGCAGGGCCGCCAGGGCGCGCTGGTAGGTCCAGCGCAGATAGGCGCTCTGGAGCCGCCGGCTGGGGAAGTCCTGGCCGGTGAGGCCGTGTATCTCCGCCAGGACGGCGGGCTCGGCGTCGGGGGTGATGCGCCCGGCGCGGACGTCCTCGGCCCAGGCGTGCAGGGCGGGTCCCGCGACGACCGGTCCGGCCAGCTCCACCGTCTCGTCGGTGAACATGGTGACGTCCTCGGCCATGGAGTTCATCCAGAGCAGCGGCGACTGGTCCGGCCGCCAGATCCGTCCGCCGCCGGCCGGATAGGGGTCGACGAGGTGGATGTCCAGAGGCAGATCCCCGTACAGCTCACGGGCGTTGGCGGCGATGCGTTCGATGACACCGGTGCCGCGCGGACCGCCGCCTATCACCACGAGGGTGGGTGCCGCGCTCATCGGGCACCCGCCGTGCCGCGGGCGTAGTAGCGCTCCACATAGCGCTGGCCGACGCTCAGCAGGGAGGTGACCGCCGCGTACCAGAGGGTGGCGACGAGGAGCAGCGGGATGACCTCGTACGTGCGGTGGTAGACGAGCTGGACGGAGTAGAGAAGGTCCTGCACGGCGATGATGCTGACGATGGAGGTGCCCTTGAGGGTGCCGATCAGCATGTTCCCGGCCGGCGGGACGATGGAGCGCATCGCCTGCGGCAGCACGATCCGCCGGAAGCGGCGCCAGGGCCCGAGCCCCAGGGACTGGGCGGCCTCGACCTGGCCGCGCTCCACGGAGAGGATCCCGCCGCGGACGACCTCGGCGGCGTACGCGGCCTCGTGCAGAGTCAGCCCGATGACGGCGATGGTGACCGGGCCGAGGAGGGTGACCGTGGAGACGCCGAAGATCTGCGGGTACAGGGCGCCGATGTTGAACCAGAACAGCAGCTGGACCAGGATCGGCGTGGACCGGAAGAGCCAGACGTACCCCCAACTGACCGCCTGGAGAACGGGGTTGCCCGAGAGCCGCAGGACGGCGAGGAGCGCCCCGAGCGCGAAGCCGAGCACCATGACGACCGCGGTGAGCCACAGGGTGAGCCAGAGCCCGCGCAGGACGGTCGCGGTGGCGAAGTAGGAGGCCACCACGTCCCACTGGAAGGCCTCGTTGCGGATGACCGAGTTCAGCGCCAGTGCGAGGAGGACGAGGACGGCAACCGCCGCTGCCCAGCGGCCCGTTCGGCGTACGGGGACGATGCGGGGAACCGCACTGTCGTCGTTCTTGACGGGGGGCGGAGCGGAGGACGAGGGAGGCAGCAGATCGGTCTGCGGGGGCATGCGAGGGCTCCGTGGATGCTGAGATCGAACACGGGGCGTACCTTCACACCGGAGAACCACACACGGACCGGGCCCCTCAGCGCCGGTCCGCCTCCGAGATAAGCGGTGAACACGGCGCGTTGTCAAGCCCGTCCACACTCTGAGCGGCTTGTCTCATCTCAGTTGACGCGCACCCGGATGCCTGTTCCACTGGCCCCATGTATTCGCAGCAGTGGCTGGTCACCCGCTCCCACATCGACTTCGGTCGCGTGTGGTCCTCTTCCTGTTGAGCTGACCCTCTGCTTTCCGGTTTTCCCTGCTCACGCCTGGTCTGAAGGCGTTCGAGCACCGTTCCTCGCGTGACTTCACCTCCACCACACCGCGTCACCCTCCCCTCGCTCCGCCGTACTTTCCCGTGCTCACGCACCAGTGATCCGCGCTCACGCACCGCTGAACCCGTCGCCGCCGCTCCGTGCCCTTCCGGGCCCGGGGCCGGTCGGCATACCTTGACGAACCCGGAGAAAACAGAGCCATGCCCAGATCGCGCCACAGCGCCCTCTTCGCCTTGATCACCGTCGCCGCACTGGCCCTCACCGGCTGCGCGGACCCGGCGGAACCCGGGGCGGGCACCGCCAAGGGCGAGGCCAAGAAGGGGGACACCCCGACCACGGACGTGGTCTCCTCGGTGAAGAAGGACGAGGCCGCGGCGAAGCTGCTGCCCGAGGAGGTCCGCAAGGCCGGCACCCTGCGGATCGCCGCCGCCACCGGCTCCCCGCCCGGCGCCTTCTACGAGAAGGACGGCACCACGCTGTCGGGGGCGGACATCGACTTCGCGGACGCCGTGGCCAAGGTGCTGGGGATCGAGCTGAAGCGCGAGGTGGCGTCCTTCGAGGCGATCCTCCCGGCGCTCGGCAGCGGGAAGTACGACCTGGGCACGGGGAACTTCGGTGTCACCGACGTGCGCCGCAAGACCGTCGACTTCGTGACGTACATCAACGACGGCCAGGGCTTCGCCGTCCGCGAGGACAGCAAGCTGAAGGAGGTCACCGACCTCACCGACCTGTGCGGCCTGAACATCTCCACCGGTGCGGGCACCACCTTCGAGGTGACGCTCCAGGAGAACCTCCCCCGGTGCGCGGAGAAGGGCAAGAAGCCCTACGAGGTGAAGACGTACGCCGACCCGGCGGCGGTCTGGCTCTCCCTCAAGCAGGGCCGCACCGACGTGAACATGTCCACCATCAACGGACTGCGCTACGCCGTGAGCCAGCAGGAGGGGCTGCGCTTCCTCAACGAGTACAAGCGCCTCGACGTGGGCTTCGCCTTCAAGAAGGGCAGCCCGCTGACCCCGGCCTTCCAGGCGGCGGTCAACCAGCTGAAGAAGGACGGGACCTACGACCGGATCCTGGAGAAGTGGGGCACCACCGAGTCCGCGATCGAGACGTCGCAGATCTCGCCGCCGGAGCTGAAGGGCCCCGAGCCGAAGTAGCCCGGGGCCGGCGAGTCCTGCGGGGTCAGCAGTCGCACCCGCAGGACTCGCCGCAACAGCAGCACCCGTCGCCGCACTGGCCGCAGCAGTTGCAGGCATCGCAGCAGTCGCCGCAGCTGTTGCACGGCGCCTCCCGCCGCTCCCGGCTCCACGGGTCCTCGAAGCTCCCGCAGCACATCTGGCAGGTGCAGGCGAGCCCGGCCCACACCAGGCACCCGGCGACCAGCCCGCGCCGCTCGCGCGGCGGCCGGGGCGGGGGCGGGGCGGCCGGGCCGCCGGGGGCCGGGCCGTAGGGGTTGCCGGGGGTGGGACCGTACGGATTGCCAGGGGTCGGGCCGTACGGGTTGCCGGGCGGCGGGCCGAAGGAGCCCTCCGGCAGTTCGAGCCCCGTGTGCGAGCAGGACGACGTGCCGAACGCCCGGTCGACCGAGCGCCGCAGCTCATGGGCGAGCAGGACGTGGACGAGCTCGCCGTCGGTGAACTCCACCTCCCGCAGCGCGAGCCGTACGCCGTGCAGCGCGTCGTCGCAGAGCCGGCGCGCCTCGGTCAGCGGCGTACCGGTCACCGTCAGCGGGTTCCAGGCACCCGACGCGGCGTCAGCTTCCCGGTCCTCCACGGCGTCCAGCAGATGCGCGAGCCGCCCGAAGAGCCGCCCGGCCTCCGCGAGCGGGGCGGCGTTCTGCGGCTTCCCGGCGAGGTGCGCGGTGTGGGCGAAGGCGGCCGCGGTGGCGGTCTCGGTGGGTTCGGTGACCGTCAGCAGCGGGGTGCCGGGCCCGGCGAGGGTCTCGATGCCGGTCTGCCGGTCGACCGCGTCGACCAGGAGGGCGGTGTCGAAGCCGAGCGCCGCCCCCGCACGAGCACCTGCCCGGTCCCAGCCCGCCGCCACCCGGCGCGCGGCCGCCGCGACCGGCCGCCGGGCCAACAGCCCGTCCCGGTCGGCGACGTGGTCGCGGACCTTAGCGGAGGCGAGGACGAGCGAGACGGCGGCGGCGAGCCTGGCCCCCTCCCCCATGGCGACCGGGGCGGTCCGCATCGCGCGCAGCGGGCACGGCCCGGCGGTACGGCGTCCGGCCGGGGTGGTACCCGTCTGAGCCTCCGTCAGGACCGAGACGATCAGACCGTCATAGTTCGTGACGATCCGGGCAAATTGTCCGTGATCCGCCCTCAGGGCCAGGCAGAGACCGCAGAGATGGGCCATCCACTCGGTCCGCAGACCTTCGGAGAGCCGGTGGGTACAGGGCCTCACGATTCCGAACACGACGATCCCCCGAGAGCCGTTCCAACCGGGTGCGCGCCGCTCGCGCACCTGAGCGCCGTGCATCGTATCGAGTGATCCGTTCACCCGTACGTCCCCCATGTCACCCGTACGGACCGGTGCATCATATTTTCCCACCGGGACCGCCCTTATCCAGGAGGAACCTTGACGAACCGCCACATGTTCTGCACCAGTACCGTCACGAATCACCTGTGCGGCGACTATCCACTTGGCGCGGTATCCGCATCATGGACGACCATAGGGATACGAAAGAGATGCGGAACACCAAGGAACCGCGGTGTGAGAGGAGGCGTCCATGGGATCGGTGCGCAAGGCGAGTGCCTGGCTGGGCCTCGTAGAGGACAACGACGAGCGGTACTACGACGACGAGTACGCCGAGGGTGCGGAGACGGGCACGGGCAACCAGGCCTGGGTCACCGACCCCCGGGTGCAGGTGGCCGCCGAGGCGGCGCAGGAGCAGGACCGCCGGATCGCCACGGTGACCCCGGACAGCTTCCGGGACGCACGGGCCATCGGTGAGCTGTTCCGGGACGGTGTCCCGGTGATCGTCAACCTCACGGCCATGGACCCCGCCGACGCCAAGCGCGTGGTGGACTTCGCCGCCGGGCTGATCTTCGGTCTGCGCGGTTCGATCGACCGGGTGGCCACCCGGGTCTTCCTGCTCTCCCCGGCCGACACCCAGGTGGTCGCCGGGGAAGCCGCCGGCCGCAAGGCCGACGGCTTCTTCAACCAGAGCTGAGCAGGGCGCTCGCCGGAAAGTTCCGGTCAGCGCCTCCGGTCGGCACGCCCCTCGGGGCGGGTCGTGTTCACCGGAAGGCGTCGAGACCGGTGAGCGCCTTGCCCAGCACCAGCTGGTGCATCTCCACGGTGCCCTCGTACGTGAGCACCGACTCCAGATTCGTCGCGTGCCGCATCACCGGGTACTCCAGGGAGATCCCGTTGGCACCGAGGATCGTGCGCGAGGTTCGGCAGATCTCGATCGCCTCCCGCACGTTGTTGAGCTTGCCGAAGCTGGCCTGCTCGGGGCGGAGCCGCCCCGCGTCCATGCGCCTGCCCAGATGGTGGGCGAGCAGGATGCCCTTGTGCAGTTCCACGGCCATGTCCGCCAGCTTCGCCTGGGTAAGCTGGAAGCCGCCGATCGGCCGGCCGAACTGTTCCCGGGTCCTCGCGTAGTCGAGGGCCGACTCGAAGCTGGCCCGCGCGGCGCCCATGGCGCCCCAGACGATCCCGTACCGGGCGTGGCTCAGACAGCTGAGCGGGCCGCGCAGCCCCCGCGCGTCCGGGAGGACCGCGTCGGCGGGGAGCCGCACGCCGTCCATGACCAGCTCGCTGGTGACCGAGGCGCGCAGCGACCACTTGTGGCGGATCTCGGGCGCCGAGAAGCCGGGGGTGTCGGTCGGGACGACGAAGCCCCGGATGCCGCGGCCCTCGTCGCCCTCGTCGGTCTGCGCCCAGACGACCGCCACGCCCGCGACCGATCCGTTGGTGATCCACATCTTGCGCCCGGTGAGCACCCAGTCCTCGCCGTCGCGCTTGGCGTACGTCCGCATCCCGGCCGGGTCCGAGCCGTGGTCCGGCTCGGTCAGCCCGAAGCAGCCGATGGTCTCGCCCGCCGCCATGCCGGGCAGCCACCGCTGCTTCTGCTCCTCCGAGCCGAACCGGTGGATCGCGTACATGGCGAGCGAACCCTGTACGGAGACGAGCGAGCGGATCCCGGAGTCGGCGGCCTCCAGCTCCAGGCAGGCCAGCCCGTACTGGACGGCGCTCGCCCCGGCACAGCCGTACCCGTCGAGGGACATCCCGAGGGCGCCCAGCGCGCCGAGCTCCCGGGCCAGCTCCCGGATGCCGGGCAGCTCCCCCTTCTCGTACCACTCGGCGATGTGCGGCAGGACCCGGTCGGTGGCCCAGGTGCGGACGGTGTCGCGGATCGCCAGGTCGTCGGGGCCGAGCAGATCGTCGATGCCGAGGGGGTCGGTGGCGTCGAACGGCGGGAGCTTCGACGGCTTCGCGGAATCGGTGCTGGACATGAGGGTGCCTCCGGCGGCTCGCACGGTGTCCGGAGGGGCGGGGGTCGGCCGCGGCCCTCCGAAAACTAGCAGTGGTAGTCAGGGCGTCGTGGAGACGTTACGGCTCAGCGTGCCGCTCGTCCAGAGCCGGTCGCCTCGGCCGGTTCGCGCCGCGCGGGGAGCCTCAGGCGCGGGGCGGCCGGGCGGTCCGGGGCGGCGACGGGGGCCTGGGGCGCGGCGGCCGCGCGGTCGACGGCCTTGGGCTCGGCGGCGAGGTGCTCGGAGGCCACGGGCTCGGAGTCCGGGCGGTCGCCCAGCGGGCAGAGGTCCTTCGGCGGGCAGTCCATCGCCCTCGGCAGGCGCAGTGCGGCGAGCGCGCCGAGCAGCAGCAGGCCCGCGCTGACGAAGAGCGTGACGTGCAGCCCGCCGACGAAGGCGTGCCGGGCCGTGGAGCGGAGCAGCTCCCCCGTCGGGCCGCCGAGCTGCCCGGCCACCTGGTAGGCCTCGCCCAGCGAGTGGGAGGCCTCCACGCCCGCGCGGGCGGGCACGCCCTTCTCCCGCAGGGAGGCGAGGCCGGGGGCGTACGCGGCGTTCATGACGCTGCCGAGGAGGGCGATGCCCAGGCCCGCGCCGAGCTGGTAGGAGGTCTCCCCTATCGCCGCGGCCCCGCCCGCCCGTTCGGCGGGGGCGTCGCTGAGCATCGACTCGTACGCCCCGAAGAGCGTCGTCTGGAGCCCGAAGCCGAGCAGGACGAAGGCGCCGGTCAGCAGGACGGGCCGGTCGTGGTGGCCCATCGAGGTGAGCAGCAGCACGGAGGAGGCCGTCAGGACGAAGCCCCAGCCGACCATCTTCCGGGGGCCCACCCGGCGCAGGGTGTACGAGCCGGTGGCGCCCGCCGCCATCGCGGCGAAGGTCAGCGGGAGCAGCCGCAGCCCGGTCTCCAGCGGGCTGAGGCCCAGCACCAGCTGGAGGTACTGGACGGCGATCAGCTGGAGGCCGACCAGGGCCAGCATGGCGAGCACGATGCAGCCGACGGCCGTGGAGAAGGCCGGGCGCGCGAACATGGAGATGTCGATCAGCGGGTGTGTACGGCGCCTCTGGCGGCGTACGAAGAGGATCAGGAGCGCGGCACCGAGGGCCAGCGGGCCCAGCGAGATGGGGTCCAGGAGGCCCGCGCCGCCGCCCAGGCGCTTGACGCCGAGGACGACTCCGAGCACCCCGGCGGCGGCGGTCAGCGCGCCCAGCACGTCCCACGGGCCGTCCTCGGCGCCGCGCGACTCCGGCAGGAGCCAGCGGCCGAGCGGCAGGATGACCGCCATCAGCGGGATGTTGATCAGGAAGACCGAGCCCCACCAGAAGTGTTCGACCAGGAAGCCGCCGACGACGGGGCCGGTGGCGGCGCCGACCGCGGCGACCGCGGTCCACACCCCGATGGCCATGGCGCGCTCGCGCCGGTCGGGGAAGACCTGGCGCAGGATCGACAGGGTGGCGGGCATGATCATCGCGCCGCCGACGCCGAGCAGGGCGCGGGCCGCGATGAGCACGGCGGGTGTGTCGGCGGTCGCGGCGAGCAGGGAGGCGACGCCGAACAGCGCGTAGCCGATGAGCAGCACCCGCCGTCGGCCGATCCGGTCACCCAGCGTGCCGAAGAGGATGAGCAGCGAGGCGCAGACGAGGGGGTAGGCGTCGACGATCCACAGGAGTCCGGTGGCGCTCGGGCGCAGGTCCTCGGTGAGCGAGGGGACGGCGACATGGAGCACGGTCGCGTCGAGGGCGACCACCAGCAGGCTGAGGCAGAGGACGACGAGGACGACCCAGCGGTTGGCGCCGTCGGCGGCTCGGCGCAGCCGGACTCCGGCCGTGGTCGTCCCGGACATCTACGTACCTCCCGATGGGTTCCTCGCGCTCGGTGGACCGGCGGGGACGTGGTCTGACGTGTCTCCCGGGGCCCGGCATCGACGGGCGAGTGCGCCGTCAGCGTACGCGAGTTCGGCCTGGTGACACGTGGCCCACCTCATACGCCGGTCCGCCACACAGTGTGGCGTACGCCACTCGCGCCCCTCCTCCGGGGCCCCGCGGGAGCCGGGCCGGGCGGTGTGCGCCTCCCCCGAACGGCCGGATCAATTCCCGCGGATTCCTGTGTACGAAATTGGCCGGAAGATCAAACATGTTTCCGAACGGAACCCCGGGGAAATGGCCCGCAAGATCACGGAGATTCTTCTCCGCGCCCGGAAAAAGTCACCGTCCTGAGACAAAGTCCACATCACATCGTCATCACAAAGCGGCCGGATTGGCCTGCACACACACTCACTCGCTGTAACGTCGATTGGGTGCGTACCGACATCTTTGCCCGCCTGGACCGGGAGCCGGAACCGCCGAAGATAGTGGCACCGCGGATGAGCCGTCACCGCATCGCCCTCTTCGGCGGGACGTTGGCGTTCTATCTCGCCATCGTCTTCGCCGTGCTCGTGACATCCTGGCTGGTGGCCCTGGACTGGAAGGTCATGCTGTTCCGGCCCTACCAGCAGTGGCCCGAAATGCACGCCTTCCTCGACTACTACGTCGTGCTCGGCCAGCGCGGACCGACGGCGGTGATGGTCGCCTGCTGGCTGGGCTGGCGCTCCTGGCGTCAGCACACGCTGCGGCCGCTGCTGGTCCTCGGCACCTCGCTGCTGCTGCTCAACGTGACGGTGGGCGCGGTCAAGCTGGGCCTGGGGCGGCTCGGCCCGCACTACGCGACGCAGATCGGCTCGGCCGAGATGTTCGCCGGCGGCGATATATTTCCCTCCGGCCACACCGCGAACGCCGTCGTGACCTGGGGAATCCTCGCCTATCTGGCCACCACGCCCAGGGCCAGGCGCTATCTGTCGGCGGTCTCCGCCACGGTCTCGCTGGGCGTCGGCCTTACCACCGTCTACATCGGCACGCACTGGCTCAGCGATGTGGTGCTGGGCTGGGCGGCGGGGCTGCTCATCCTGCTGGCGCTGCCCTGGTTCGAGCCGCTGATCGCCAGGACGGAGAGCTACATCTTCGACGTCCGCGAGCGGTGGCGCGCGCGGCGCCGGGCGGGCCGTCCCGTGCCCACCCACGAGGTCGTGCCGCAGCCGGTGCTCCTCCCCCAGGCGATCGCCGCCGAGGGGACGGCCCTGGCGGCCGGTGCGGGCGCTCCCGCCGCGCATGTGGCGACCGGGGCCAGGGCGCGGGCGCACACCGTGCCCACCGTCTGCCCGGAGCGGCCGCCGGTGGCCCCGGCGGGCACCCGCCGCCCGCCCACGCACCCGGACCACGGCCCCCGGGGCACCGCGAGCCCGGCGCGTCCGATGACGGGCGGCTAGGAACGCACTTCGTACGGGGAAGGCCCCGGCCACCATGTGGTGGCCGGGGCCTTCCCCGTACGACGGGAGCGGGGGTCAGCCCACCCAGCAGCGGGTCACCGTGGCGTCCTCGACCTGGAAGTTGATGCGTCCGGAACGGAACTCCATCGTCAGGAAGGTGCCCGGCGGCACCGCCCGGACCGTGTCCCAGCCGCGGCTTCTCGCCAGCTGTTCGGCGGTGTCGGCGCCGAGGCCGACGTACGTCTCGGGGGCATCGTCCGGCTGTGCGGGAGTGGTCGGTTCAGAGGCCATACCCCTCACCGTAGGCGGCCGCGGACCAGGACGGAAGGCCGGACCCCGGGGCCGCCCCCTGCATCCCCGCGTGCCGTCGCGGTCACGCTTGTGTCACAGGATCCCCACACACATATATCCCCGCTTATTCACTCGAACGGCCCGGCCGGAATGAGGGCGCGAAATAGCCGGGCCACCCTCGGAGCTGCGCACGGCGGGGACGGTGGCCGGCCTCCGGAAACACATGCGGTGACCTGCTGCTTTTACCGTCAGGCGGCCCGTCACCCGAATGGCCGGAGCACCTGAATTTCATGCTTCCTTATACCTCTCTTATATTCCCTCACGTTTTCTCCCCGGCGAGCGCCCGGTCGAGCCGGTCCCTGGCCCGGACCATCACCTCGACGAGTTCGGGCGGCTCCACCACCTCGAAGTCGATCCCCATGAGCAGCACGTGGATCACCAGGACGTCCAGGTCGGGCGCCCCGGCGGTGAGCCGGCAGGTCCCCTCGTCGACGGGCTCCAGGACCCCGGCGGAGGGCGGGATGCGCCGGGCCGCCTCTTCCACCGGAGCCTTCAGCAGAACCACCGCCCGGGCCGCGTAGGCGGAGACCGAGACGCCCTGGGAGACATAGGCGGCCAGGTCCTCGGCGGGCGGGGGCCGGGGTGTGAAACGGGGGCCGTGCGGCGGGGTCGGGGTGATCCGGTCCACCCGGAACGTCCGCCAGTCCTCCCGGTCCACGTCCCAGGCGACCAGGTACCAGCGGTGCTCGGTGCAGACGAGCCGGTGCGGTTCCACGGTCCGGCGGGAGTCCGCGCCTCCGTGGGAGCGGTAGGAGAAGCGGAGCCGCTCGCTGTCCCGGCAGGCTCCGGCCAGCTCGGTGAGGAGGGCCGGGTCGACGGTGGAGGTGTCCGCCCCGCGCAGCATCGGCACGGTGAAGGCGCCGAGCGCGCTCACCCGGCGCCGCAGCCGGTTGGGCAGCACCTGCTCCAGCTTGGCCAGCGCACGTACGGAGGTCTCGCCGATGCCCTCGATGCCGTGGCCGGCCGCCGTCCGCAGCCCCACGGCGACCGCGACGGCCTCCTCGTCGTCCAGCAGGAGCGGCGGCAGCTCGGCCCCGGCACCGAGCTGGTAGCCGCCGCCGGTGCCGGGGCTGGCGTTCACCGGGTAGCCGAGCTCGCGCAGCTTGTCGACGTCCCGGCGTACGGTGCGCGGGGTGACGCCGAGCCGTTCGGCCAGGTCGGCGCCGGACCAGTCCCGGTGGGCCTGGAGCAGTGAGAGCAGGCGGAGCAGCCGTGCCGAGGTCTCCAACATGGGGACGAGTCTGCCAGGGCTTGCGGACAGCTCCCGTCCGCAAGCGGCTCAGTCCTTGGCGGGCCGGGGCGAGAGGCGTACGCAGAGGTCGTTCTCGGCGGTGTAGCAGGGGGTGGCCCGGACACCGTCGGCCGCCGGGCGGCCCGGGTAGACGAAGGACCTGTTCCGGGACCAGACGTCGTCGAGGATGCGCGAGATCCTGACCGGGTCCGCGCCCGCCGAGGGGACGAGCCACAGCTGCCAGAGCTTCTCGCCCTCCACGGGGCCGGTGGCCAGCGGGGCGTAGGGGAGGGTGAAGGAGAAGGCGCCGCCCGGCTCCCCGGCGGCGGTGAGCGGCACGCGGTGGACCCGGGCGGGCTCCCCCGGCAGCCGGGCCTCGACCACGGCCCCCTCCCCCGCCGCGACCCCGTACAGCACGCCCTCGGTACTCATCCCGGACGGGCCGACACGGACGGCCCCGGCCTCGGCGTGCGGGGCACGGAGCCAGCAGCGCACCGCGAGGCGGCCGTCGAGGGTGGGGTAGGGCACCCGGGAGCTGACGGTGGCGGTGCCGGTGGCGGGGGTGCGGTCGACCAGGGCGCGCAGGTCCCGCAGCCCGGGCTCCACGGTCAGGGTGCGTTCGGAGCCGGGCTCCTCGACATAGGCGTCCCAGCGCCCCTCGGGCAGTTCGGTGGAGGGCTCCAGCACCGCCCGCAGCCGGCCGGGGGCGGTGCGGCTGAGCGGGAGCCGGACCGTGGTTCCCGCCGCTCCCCGGCGCCGCAGCAGGAGCACGGCCTCGGGGGCGGCGACGGGGGCCAGGTCGAAGGTGAGCGTTCCGGCCGGATCGGCGGCGCAGTCGGCCCGTACGGTGGTGGCGGTGGCGGTCATGCGGTCTTCCCCTTGCGGAGCACGTCGGCGGCCTTGTAGCGGAGGGCGTACGCCCCGTCGAGTACGGTGCCCCGGGTGCGGTGCAGAGCGGTGCGCAGGGGGCTGCGGCCCCGGCCCTGGGCGCCGCGGGCCACGAGTTCGGCGTACAGGCTCTCGTGGCGCTCCGCGATCCGCGCCGGGTCGAAGCGCTCGGATGCGGAGAGCGCGGCGCGGCCCATCCGGTGGCGCAGCCCGTCGTCCTCGATCAGCTGGAGCAGCGCGGCGGCGATCGCGTCGGAGTCTCCCACCGGGACGAGGCGGCCGTCGGTGCCGTCCTCGACGATCTCGGCAGGTCCGTGCGGGCAGTCGGTGGCCACGACGGGGAGTCCGCCGCGCATCGCCTCGACGATGGTCATACCGAAGGACTCGCGGTCCGAAGTGACGGCGGCGATCGACCCCTTGGGCCACTCGGCCTCCAGCGGGTTGACCGAGCCCATCAGGAACACATGGTTGTGCAGGTCGAGTTGGTCGATGAGCGCCCGCAGCGACGCCTCCTCGTTGCCGGAGGCGTCCCCGCCGCCGTAGATCCGCAGCCGCCAGTCGGGGCGGGCCGCGGAGACCTGGGCGAAGGCCCGCAGGAGCAGGTCGTACCGCTTGACCCGGTGCAGCCGGCCCGCCGCGACGACCCACTTCAGGTCACCGCCCGCGGGCGGACAGGCGGGCTCGGGAACGGCGTTGGGGATGGCCTCGATCCGTACGCCCGGCAGCTTCATCCGGCTGCGGTAGTCCTCGGCGTCGGCGCGGGTGACGGTGGTGAGGGCGTCGAGGAGGGTGTAGCGGTGGGCGATCTCGCGCCGCAGCCGGTAGCCGTGGTTGTCGAGGGTGAGGTGCTCCTGCCCGACGCGCACCGGGCCCCGGCGGGTCTGCCGGCTGATGTGGACGTTCAGACCGGGGCGGGTGCCGACGACGACATCGGCTTCGAGTCCCTGGAGGTGGGCGGCGATCCGGGCGTCGGTGAGCCGGCTGTACTGCCTGTGCCGGCTGTCGCCGCGCGGGAACACCACCGCGGGCCGGGCGTGTTCGGCCGCGTCGCCCTCGTACGTCGCGCTCTTCTTCCGCAGGTCGACGAGGTGGCTCATCGTCACGCCCTCGGGCGCGCCGAGCACGGGGGTGTCGCGGTGCCGGAAGACGGACACGATCTCGACGTCGTGCTGCTCGGCGAGCGTACGGGCGAGCGTGAAGGTCGTGCGGATCGTCCCCCCGATGCCGTACGCATTGTGCAGAAGAAATGAAATATGCATGGCGCCGCTGTTTCCCCCTGGTCTGGCCGGTCTCTTCCGACTGTACGTCCCGGCGATTCACCACCCCGGATGTGCCCGGAATCCGGCTGGTTTCCGGCCGGATTCCGCTGCGGAATCCGTCGCGATTTCCGGTGGACCGGCCGCCTCCCCTGAACCCTGGCTGACCAGCACGTTCCTGGAATACCTGGATCCGGTTCACCGCCGGCGCCCGTCGGCCCGGGCATGTCACGGGGGCGGCCGGTCCACTCCCCGGACGCCTGCCCGCCACCCGATTCGGCGACGCTTTCCTCGGTGCTTGACGTGAAAGAAAGCGGGGAGGTTGCCTGCGTCCGGGCAAAAACTTCCCGGGAATACGCACGCCCGCTCCACACCGGTTCCCGGGACGCGGAAGTCGACTCCTCGACGTAGCGATGTGTCGACCTGGTCTGCACTTCCGTCCCCGCCGGTGCGTGACCCCGGCCACGGATCCCGCGTTGTCTCTTCATGAGCCGGGAACCCCCCGGCCCACGTACCGAGTTCGAGGAGCCACCCGTGCCGCGCATGCTCGACGTCAGCCAGGACGTACGCGCCGAGATCGGCGACGACGAAGCCGACCGGCTGCTCGTCGGCGACGACACTCCCGGCAGCTACGACTGCACCTCCTGCCGCACCCCCGGCGACTCCGACCAGGAGCGCACCAGCACGGTGCTGTTCATCGGGGACGAGACCGCCGTGCTCGCGTTCGCCCACGCGACGTGCATCCCCTCGCAGGTCGTCAAGGTCGCGGAGGACCAGCTCCAGGGCGCGGTGCGCAGTATCACCGGCAGCGAGCAGCAGAATACGGAGGGGCGCATGCCCGAACAGGCCGTCCTCGGCATCACCAGCGGTCTCGTTCTCATCGAGGACGATGTCCGCCCGGCCCTGGTCGTCGAACCGACCGGACCGGTCGCCCGGCCCGGCACCGACGGCAGCGGGGGCGACGAGTTCCTCCAGCTGCTGCTGGAGCAGGGCTTCCACCCGGCCCCCGACCTGACCGCGCTCCCGGCGCCGCTGCCCGGCTGGTCCGTGCTGCTCGCCGTGGGCCAGCTGCACGCCGTGCTCCAGCCGGGCTCCGGCGGCGGCAACCCGGTCGCCTGGTGGCAGGCCCATCAGCCGCTCCAGGTGACCGACGGCTGGCGGGCCGCGGTCAACAAGTCGCAGACGGTCCTCGTCTTCGCCGCCCCGGCCGGGACCATCGGCCAGCAGCCGCGCGAGGACCTGCTCCGGGACGCCCTGGAGAAGGCCGCGGTCAACGGGGTCCTGGTCGCCGCGTCCATGCCGCTGGCCGGGACCTGATCATGTCCGCCCCGTCCGGGCACCCCCGCCGAACAGCGTTTTCTCCGGCGGGGCCGCATCCGACGGGCGACGAGGTCGTTGGCACCTACGTGCACTCATACGACCCCTCCCGCCAGCACCAGAGCCAGATTCCTGCCATGCGTCCCTCGCAGGAGCCATCGGTGGGCACGTCCGCCACCCCGATCTACGACGCGCTGTACTCCGAGTACCGGCGCTCGTTCCGGGCGCTGCCGGGTGACCGGAGCGGTGAGGAGAACCTCCGCTTCCCGGCCTTCGGCGCCGGGCTCTTCGCCACCCGGGCGCCGCTGAGCGGCCACCCCTCCCCGGCCGCTCAGGGCCGGCACAGCGGGACCGGCAGCGCCCAGAGCCAGCACACCACCGGGACCCTCGGGTCCTGGCAGCGGGTGGGCCGGCACGCCGGACGCCCCCGGCCGGCGGCGCTTCCGCCGGGCTCCCGGGAGTCCTGAGAGCGGGTACGAGAGTGGCCCGGCACCCATGTGGGTGCCGGGCCACTCTCGTACCCGCGACGTGCTACTTGTTGCGGCCGCGCTTCTCGCGGACGCGGACCGAGATGTGGATCGGGGTGCCCTCGAAGCCGAACTCCTCCCGCAGACGGCGCTCCACGAAGCGGCGGTAGCCGTGCTCCAGGAAGCCGGAGGCGAAGAGCACGAACCGCGGCGGCTTGGTGCCCGCCTGGGTGCCGAACAGGATGCGCGGCTGCTTGCCACCGCGGATCGGGTGCGGGTGGGAGGCGACGATCTCACCGAGGAAGGCGTTGAGCCGGCCGGTGGGGACGCGGGTCTCCCAGCCCTCGATCGCGGTCTCGATCGCCGGGACGAGCTTCTCCATGTGCCGGCCGGTGAGGGCCGAGACATTGACGCGGGGCGCCCAGGAGATCTGCGCGAGCTCCGTCTCGATCTCGCGCTCCAGGTAGTAGCGGCGCTCCTCGTCGAGGGTGTCCCACTTGTTGAACGCCACGACGAGCGCGCGCCCGGCATCCACGGCCATGGTGATGATCCGCTGGTCCTGGACGCTGATGGACTCGCTGGAGTCGATCAGGACGACGGCGACCTCCGCCTTCTCCACGGCGGCCGCCGTACGGAGCGAGGCGTAGTAGTCCGCGCCTTCCTGGAGGTGGACGCGGCGGCGGATACCGGCCGTGTCGATGAACTTCCAGGTGATGCCGCCGAGCTTGATCAGCTCGTCGACCGGGTCGCGGGTGGTGCCGGCCTGCTCGTTGACGACGACCCGGTCCTCGCCCGCGACCTTGTTCAGCAGGGAGGACTTGCCGACGTTCGGGCGGCCGATCAGCGCGATGCGGCGGGGACCGCCGAGCGTGGTGCCGAACTTCTGCTCCGGGGCGTCCGGGAGGGCTTCGAGGACCGCGTCCAGCATGTCGCCGGTGCCGCGGCCGTGCAGCGAGGAGACCGGGTAGGGCTCGCCGAGGCCGAGCGACCACAGGGCGGTGGCGTCCGCCTCGCCGCTCTGGCCGTCGACCTTGTTGGCGCAGAGCACGACGGGCTTGCCCGCGCGGCGCAGCAGCTTGACGACGGCCTCGTCGGTGTCGGTGGCGCCGACGGTCGCGTCGACCACGAAGACGACGGCGTCGGCCGTCTCGATGGCGTACTCCGCCTGGGCGGCGACGGAGGCGTCAAGCCCCAGCACGTCCTGCTCCCAGCCGCCGGTGTCCATGACCTTGAAGCGGCGGCCCGCCCACTCGGCCTCGTAGCTGACGCGGTCGCGGGTGACGCCGGGCTTGTCCTGCACGACGGCCTCACGGCGGCCGATGATCCGGTTCACCAGCGTCGACTTGCCGACATTGGGGCGGCCGACGACGGCGAGCACGGGAAGCGGGCCGTGACCGGCCTCGCCGAGGGCGCCCTCGACCTCTTCGGGGTCGAAGCCCTCCTGCGCGGCGAGCTCCATGAACTCCGCGTACTCGGCATCGCCAAGTTCTCCGTGCTCGTGGTCCGAGCCGTCGGAGTGAATCTGGTCGTTCATGAAGTCCGTTCCTCTTTGCATCATCATCGATGGACCACGATCACCGCGGTCCACTACTCAAGTCAGGTCAAGTCTCGCCTATCGCCCGGTGAGGCGCTTGGCGCTTTCCAGGTGGGCGGTGAGCTTCGCCTGGATCCGCAGCGTCGCCTCGTCCAGCGCCTTGCGGGTGCGCCGCCCGTCACCGGCGCTCGCGTCGAACGCGTCACCGAAGACGACGTCGACCCGGCTGCGCAGCGGGGGCAGCCCTCGTATCAACCGCCCGCGCCGCTCGGTGCTTCCCAGGACGGCGACGGGGACGATGGGCGCCCCGCCCCGTACCGCGAAGTACGCGAGTCCGGCCCGCAGCGAGGCGAAGTCGCCCTCGCCCCGGGTGCCCTCCGGGAAGATCCCGAGCGCCCCGCCGTCCGCCAGCACACCGAGCGCGTGGCTGATGGCGGTGCGGTCGACGGTCGTACGGTCCACCTCGATCTGGCCGATCCCGTGCAGGAACGGGTCGAGGGGGCCGACGAACGCCTCCTTCTTGATCAGGAAGTGCACCGGCCGGGGTGCGGTCCCCATCAGCATCGGTCCGTCGATGTTGTGGGAGTGGTTCACCGCGAGTATGACGGGTCCGGCGGCGGGCACGCGCCACGCGCCGAGCACCCGCGGCTTCCACAGCCCGTACATCAGGCCGATGCCGATCCGCCGCCCGACCGCCGCTCCGCGCAGGGTGGGCGCCCCCGTGGCGTCGCTCACGCGGCGGTCCGCTTCTCCTCGACGAGGGTGACGACGCACTCGATGACCTGCTGGAGGGTCAGCTCGGTGGTGTCCACCTCGACGGCGTCGTCCGCCTTGGCGAGGGGGGAGGTCTTCCGGCCGGAGTCGGCGGCGTCCCGCTTGATCAGGGCCTCGCGGGTGGCCGCCAGGTCGGAGCCCTTGACCTCACCGCTGCGGCGGGCGGCGCGGGCTTCCGGGGAGGCGGTGAGGAAGATCTTGATGTCGGCGTCGGGCAGCACGGTGGTGCCGATGTCCCGGCCCTCGACGACGATGCCGCCCTCGGCGCCCGCGGCGATGGTGCGCTGGAGCTCGGTGATGATCGTGCGCACCTCGGGGACCGCGCTGACGGCGCTGACCTTGGAGGTGACCTCCTGGGTGCGGATCGGGCCCGAGGCGTCCTCGCCGTCGACGGTGATCGTCGGTCCGGTCGGGTCGGTGCCGGAGACGATCACGGGCTTGGCGGCGGCGGTGGCGATCTCGGCGGGGCTGGTCACGTCGATGCCGTTGTTCAGCATCCACCAGGTGATGGCCCGGTACTGCGCGCCGGTGTCCAGGTAGCTCAGGCCGAGCTTGGCGGCGACGGCCTTGGAAGTGCTCGACTTGCCGGTGCCGGAGGGCCCGTCGATGGCGACGATCACTGCGGAGCTTGCGGTTTCCACGGCGGTGGACACCTTCCTGGTACACGGGGTGGGGACGGACGGGCCTGCGGGCGGCCTCGTACCAGGTTACCGAGTGCCGGGCGCGCCCTTGTACCCCGTACGGCGGAGGCGGCCGGGCCCCCGGCCGCCTCTCCCCCACCGGCCTCAGCTGCGGACCGACCAGCCGCGCTCGGTGAGGGCGGCGCTCAGCACGGGGACCGAGCTCGGCTCCACCATGATCTGGACCAGGCCCGCCTGCTGCCCGGTGGCGTGTTCGATGCGTACGTCCTCGATGTTGACCCCGGCCCGGCCTGCGTCGGCGAAGATCGCGGCCAGCTCGCCCGGCTTGTCGCCGATGAGGACGGCCACGGTCTCGTACGCGGCGGGGGCGGCGCCGTGCTTGCCGGGGACCCGGACGCGGCCCGCGTTGCCCCGGCGCAGGACGTCCTCGATGGCGTCGGTGCCCGCGCGCCGCTTCTCCTCGTCGGCGGAGTGCAGGCCGCGCAGCGCGGTCACGGTCTCCTCCAGGTCGGCGGCGACCCCGGCGAGGACGTCGGCGACGGGTCCGGGGTTGGCGGAGAGGATCTCCACCCACATCCGGGGGTCGGATGCGGCGATCCGGGTCACATCGCGGATGCCCTGGCCGCAGAGGCGTACGGCACTCTCGTCGGCCTCCTCAAGGCGTGCGGCGACCATGGAGGAGATCAGCTGCGGGGTATGCGAGACGAGGGCGACGGCCCGGTCGTGGGCATCGGCGTCCATGACCACCGGGACGGCCCGGCAGAGTGCCACCAGCTCCAGCGCGAGGTTGAGGACCTCGGTGTCGGTGTCCCTGGTCGGGGTGAGGACCCAGGGGCGCCCCTCGAAGAGGTCGCCGGTGGCGGCGAGCGGCCCCGAGCGCTCCTTGCCCGCCATCGGGTGCGTACCGATGTACGGGGTGAGGTCGAGGCCCATCGCCTCCAGCTCACGGCGGGGCCCGCCCTTGACGCTGGCGACGTCCAGGTAGCCGCGCGCCACCCCGTCGCGCATGGCGCGGGCGAGGACGGTGGCGGTGTGGGCGGGCGGTACGGCGATGACCGCGAGGTCGACCGGGCCTGCGGGCGGCTCGTCCGTACCGGCGCCGAGGGCAGCGGCTGTGCGGGCCGACTCGGGGTCGTGGTCGACGAGGTGGACGTGGACGGAGCGGCCGGAGAGCGCGAGGGCGGCGGAGGTGCCGACGAGCCCGGTTCCGATGACGAGGGCGGTTCTCACTGGGCGATGTCCTTGCGCAGGGCGGCGGTGGCACCGAGGTAGACGTGGCTGATCTCGGCGCGCGGGAGGTAGGTCTCGACGTGGGCGAGGAGGCGGACGACGCGGGGCATGGCGCCCTCGATGTCCAGCTCCTGGGCGCAGATCAGGGGTACGTCGACGACCCCGAGGCCGCGCGCGGCGGCGGCCGGGAAGTCGCTGTGCAGGTCCGGGGTGGCGGTGAACCAGATGCTGATCAGGTCGTCGGCGACCAGCCCGTTGCGTTCCAGGACGGCCGTGAGCAGCTCACCGACCCGCTCGTCCATGTGTCCGGCCTCGTCCCGCTCCAGCTGGACGGCGCCTCGGACCGCTCGTACCGCCACGTCGTACTCCTTGTTCGTTCACGTCAGCGCTGCTCCCGATCACCCTAGAGGGGACGTGCCGGGCCCGGTCACCGCGCTCTCCGGTTGAGACGGGCGGTGGCGTGGACCGCGAGGAGCATGCGCCAGATCCGGCCGGCGAGCTGCCCGGGGTCGGCGGCGACCCGCCCGTGCACCCAGTCGGCGAGGACCCCGGTGAAGATCCCGGCGACGGCGCTCGCGGTGAGGTCGTGTCCGGTCTCCCCCGGGCGGCGGGCGCGCAGCTCGTCGAGGCTGCGCTGCCGCAGCTCCCGGTGGAGCAGCTCACCGAGCGGCCCGCCGCCGCCCTCGCGGAGCAGGCTGCGGTAGACGGGCGCCCGGGCGTGGACGGAGGCGAGGAGGGCGGCGAGCGGGGCCGGGGGCGCGTCGGGGCCGGGCGGTGCGCCGTCCCAGGCGTGCAGGGCGTCGACCGCCTCGGTGACGACCTCGGCGCAGGCGTCCACCGCGAGGGCGTGCAGGTCGTCGTAGTGGAGGTAGAAGGTGGCGCGCCCGACCCCGGCACCCCGGACCACCTGCGCGACGCTGACCTGTTCGAGTGGCCGGTGCTCGCAGGCGGCGAGCAGGGCGGCGCGGAGCTTGGCCCGGGTGCGTGCGGTACGGGGGTCGGCGCTGCCGTCGGTCACCGCGGGCGTCAACGGAGGCTCACCCGGCGAGCAGGACGGCGCCGAGGGCGAGCGCGGCCGGCACGGCCTGGACGTAGAGGATCTTCCGGCTCACGGTGGCGGCCCCGTAGACCCCGGCGACGATCAGGCAGCTCAGGAAGAAGACCTGCGCCTGGAAGGCGACGGGGTCGGCGGCGACGAGTCCCCAGACCAGACCGGCGGCCATGAAGCCGTTGTAGAGGCCCTGGTTGGCGGCGAGGGTGGCGCTCTCCCGGGAGAAGGCGGGGGTCGTGCCGAAGGCATTGCGGCCGCGGTCGGTGTCCCAGAGGAACATCTCCAGGACGAGGAAGTAGGCGTGGATCAGCGCGACGAGCGCGACCAGGACCTGAGCGGTGATGTGCATGGGGTCGGCCTCCCAGGGGCGATTTCCTGGACGACTGTACAGGAAGTGTCCTGGGCCCGCCCGGTTGCTTCACCTGCGCGCTCCCCGGCACCACGATGGCGAGCACGGATCACCCCACGACAACTGGAGAGCCCATGAACGCGAACACACGGCGAAGGACTGTTCTGACCGCGGGTGCGGCGGGCGCCGCCGCGCTGGTGACCGGCTGCGGATCCTCCGGCGACGAGAGCGGCGGCGGAGACGCGAGTGGTACGCCGACGGGTACGGCCTCGGACGCCGCATCGCCCGGGACCTCCCCCGACGCCTCGCCCGGCGGCGGGGAGGAACTCGCCTCGACGGACGACATCCCGGTCGGCGGCGGCACGATCTTCAAGGAGCAGAAGGTGGTGGTGACGCAGCCGGAGGAGGGCGAGTTCAAGGCCTTCTCCGCCGTCTGCACGCACGCCCAGTGCCTCGTCTCGACGGTCAGCGACGGCACCATCAACTGCCCGTGCCACGGCTCCAAGTTCTCCATCACGGACGCGGCGGTCGAGACCGGCCCGGCGACCCGCCCGCTGCCGGCCGAACAGATCACCGTCGCGGGCGGGTCGATCCGGCTGGGCTGAGGGCGGGGCGGCACCCCGGGGGCGAGGGGCCGAAAACCCGGGAGCGGGGCGCCCGCCGTCCCCGTACGCTCTCGGCCATGATCACTCCCGCCGACGAATCCCTCGTACGCGACCACACGGTCTACGCGTGCGTGATGGGCTCACGCGCCTTCGGTCTGGCGACGGAGGACAGCGACACGGACCGGCGGGGTGTGTTCGTCGCCCCCACCCCGCTGTTCTGGCGCCTCGACAAGCCCCCGACGCACATCGAGGGCCCCGCCCCCGAGCAGTTCTCGTGGGAGCTGGAGCGCTTCTGCGAGCTGGCACTGCGGGCCAACCCGAATGTGCTGGAGTGCCTGCACTCCCCGCTGGTGGAGTACGTGGACGGCACCGGCCGCGAACTGGTGGCGCTGCGCGGGGCGTTCCTCTCCCGCCTGGCCCACACCACGTTCGTCCGCTACGCGCTGGGCCAGCGGAGGAAGCTGGAGGCGGACGTACGGCAGTTCGGGGCGCCGCGCTGGAAGCACGCCATGCACCTGCTGCGGCTCCTGGCGAGCAGCCGGGACCTCCTGCGTACCGGCGAGCTGCACATCGGTGTCGGCGACGCCCGCGATGAGCTGCTGGCGGTGAAGCGGGGCGAGGTGCCCTGGCCGGAGGTGGAGCGCCGGATGAACCGCCTGGCGGAGGAGAACGACGAGGCGGTGACCTCGTCCCCGCTGCCGCCCGGGCCGGACCGGGCGGCGGTGGAGGACTTCCTGGTACGGGTCCGGGCGGCGTCGGCCTAGGGGCCGGGCGTCGGGGATCCTGTCGGCTCAGGCGTCCCAGAGCGCCGCCAGGGAGAGCAGGTCGCTGCGGTACTCGATGCGCTCCGACCACTCCTGGGGCCAGGCCCCCGCGCCCAGGTGGGCGCCGGCGAACGCGCCTGCCAGGCAGGCGATGGAGTCGGAGTCGCCCCGGGTGCAGGCGGCCCGGCGCAGGGCGGTGAGCGGGTCCTCGGGGAAGAGCAGGAAGCAGTGCAGGGCCGTGGCGAGGGCCTCCTCGGCGATCCAGCCGTCGCCGGTCCGCTCGCACGGGTCGGTCTCCGGGGACGGGGTGCGCAGCGCCTCCTGGAGGGCGGCCAGGGCCACCTGGCACTCGTCCCAGCCGCGGCTGATGAACGCCTCGGGCGAGGTGTCCCCCGCGTACCGCCACAGGTCGCCGAGCCAGCGGGCGTGGTAGCGGCCGGTGTTGTCGTAGGCGTAGCTGCGCAACTGGCCGATCAGGCCGAGCGGTTCGGCGCCCTGGGCGAGCAGGTGGACCGCGCGGGCGGTGAGGTCGGAGGCGGCCAGCGCGGTGGGGTGGCCGTGGGTGAGGGCGGCCTGGAGCTGGGCGGCTCCGGCGCGCTGCTCGTCGCTGAGGCCGGGGACGAGGCCGATCGGCGCGACCCGCATGTTGGCGCCGCACCCCTTGGAGCGGGTCTGGCTCGCCTCCTGCCAGACGCGGGTGGATTCGAGCATGCGGCAGGCGGTGAGGCAGGTGTTGCCGGGGGCCCGGTTGTTCTCCGGCGAGTGGTACCAGGCGATGAACTCCCGCCGTACCGGGTCCACCAGGCGCTCCGGGGTGAGCAGCCCGCTGTCCATGGCGGTACGGATTCCCCGGCCGAGCGCGATCGTCATCTGGGTGTCGTCGGTGACGATGGCGGGCGTCGGCAGCTCCATGTGCCGCCAGGGGCCGCACTTGGCGAGGATGGCGGGCACGTCGTCGAACTCGGTGGGGAAGCCCAGCGCGTCACCGAGCGCGAGCCCGGTCAGTGAGCCGGTGGCCGCCTGCTTGGTGATTCTTCGGGTGGCTGTGGTCATGGCGTTCGTCCTTCCGGGCGCGAGAGAGGTGGGAGTCTTTCCGAGGGCTACGGCTGCGGGCGCAGCAGGGGCGGGTGCAGGGTCGCCGTGCCGCCCGCCCGGTACAGCGCGGCCGGTTTGCCCCGGCCTCCCGTGCGGCGCGGCGGGCCGTCCACCGGCTGGACGAAGCCCGGCACGTTCAGGACCTTGCGCCGGAAGTTGGGGCGGTCCAACTCGACGCCCCACACCGTCTCGTACACCTGCTGAAGCTCGCCGAGCGTGAACTCGGCCGGGCAGAACTCCGTGGCCAGGCAGGTGTATTCGAGCTTGGCGCCGATCCGGTCGCGGGCGTCGGCCACGATGCGGTCGTGGTCGAAGGCGAGCGGACCGGTGGAGCCCACGTCCCACCACCGCGCGCTCGCCGCGTCGCCGCCGCCGCGCGGTTCGGGCAGGTCGGGCAGGAGTGCGGCGTACGCGACCGAGACGACCCGCATCCTCGGGTCGCGGTCCGGGTCGGTGTAGGTGCGCAGCTGCTCCAGGTGGAGGGTGCCCACGGCGTCGGGGCCAAGGCCGGTCTCCTCGGCCAGCTCGCGGCGGGCGGCCTCGTCGGCGGACTCGCGGGGCAGGACGAAGCCGCCCGGCAGCGCCCAGCGCCCCCGGAACGGTTCCTGGCCGCGTTCCACCAGCAGGACGTGGAGCGCCGCGGCCCGGACGGTGAAGACCGCGAGGTCGACGGTGACCGCGAAGGGCGGGAAGGCGTGCGGGTCGTACCCTTCCGGTACGCCGGTGCTCATCGCTTCTCCGGGAGCGGGGCGGCGAAGTCCCAGCCGGTGGCGAGGAGTTCGTCCACGGCGGTGACGGCGGCGGCGAGACGGGCCTCGGGCGGGCCGGTGATCTCGATGAACCGGCGTCCCGTGCGGGTGAGTTCGGCGCGGAAGCGGTCGGTCATCCAGGGCCGCAGCTCTTCGCCGTCGCGCAGCCCGTCGTCCTCGAAGGCGACGCCCTCGTGGTCGGTGAGCAGCCAGAGGTGGTGGGCGGTCCGGTCCGCGATCTCCTCGACGAGCGGGTTGCGCCCGCCGACGTACCGCTCGTGCCAGACGGTGGTGGCGAAGGAGTCCGTGTCGCAGAAGAGGACCGGGGAGCCGGTGCGGGCGGCGGCTTCCTCCCGCTCGTTCTGGGTCCGCGCGATGAGCGGGAAGTCGTCGGTGGTGAAGGTGACGTCCTCCCAGGCGGCCCCGGGCCACCGCTCCCGCAGGGCGGCGAGCTTCTGCTCGCTGTACTCGCGCCCGTACTCCGCGACGTACCCCGTCCGCGCCCAGACCCCGCCCCGGCCCCGGTAGCGGTCGGTGAGGGCCCGCGCCAGGGTGGTGGTGCCGGTGGACTCGGCGCCGAGGACGACGACCCGGCGGGCGAGGGCGGCCCGGACCGGCGCCCGGAGGAAGTCCCAGCAGCCGACCGGGTCCTTGCGCACGGCGGTGCCGGAGACCGGGAAGAGGGTGCGGTCGGGGTCGACGAGGACGGACGCGGCACCGAAGCGGCGGCCGAGCTCCTCCCCGTACGCCTCCGAGGTGAAGACCGCGTCGACCCGCTCGGGCACGGCGGCGGTGAAGACGGCCATGTGGGCGTCCCAGACCGCCGGGTCGGTCACGTCCATGTGCGTGTCGTCGACCGCGCCGACCACCGTGACGTCCGGGTGCACCTCGCGCATCCAGGCCACCCGGTCCGCGAGCGGCACGGACTCCACGGAGGCGGCGCAGACCAGCACGGTCAGCCGTTCGCAGCGGTCCTGGGCGGACCGGACGAGGTGGTGGTGGCCCGCGTGCGGCGGGTAGAACTTGCCCAGCACCAGGCCGTGTTCGTAAGCCTTCATGCCGTGGCCACCTCCAGCGGGCGGGCGTTGCGGGCGGTCAGGTCGCGGTGCCAGCTGCGCAGCCCGACCAGGCAGAGCGCGAGGAACCCGGCGTACAGCAGCGAGGTCAGATACAGCCCCTTGTGCGCGTAGAGCGGGATGTAGACCAGGTCGGCCGCGATCCACAGCCACCAGGACTCCAGCCGCTTCCGGCACTGCCCGTACGTCGCCATCAGCGACAGCGAGGTCGTCAGGGCGTCCCAGAACGGGACGGTGGAGTCGGTGGCCCGGGTGAGCAGCAGGGTGAGCCCGGCGGTCCCCACCACCCCCGCCGCGAGCAGCCCGGTCCATTCGGTGCGGGTCGTTCTGCGCACCGGCAGGACGGAGGAGCCTGGTCCACCCCCGTGGGTCCAGGTCCACCAGCCGTACGCGGCGAGGGTGATGAAGACGATCTGGAGGCCCGCGTCGGCGTACAGGCCGGCCTGGGCGAACAGCAGGATGAAGAAGACGTTGTTGGCGATGCCGATCGGCCAGTTGGCGATGTGCTGGCGGGCCACGAGCCACACGCAGAGCGCCCCGCTGCCGAATCCCAGCACCTCGGTCCAGCTGACCGGGGTGTCCAGGACGGTCACCAGGGGCTGCTGGAGGGGATCGAGTATGTCCGCGAGGCTCACGGGCCCGCCTCCTCTTTAATAGTCACTCTGACTATAAAGGGTGGGCGGGGGCAGCAAAAGGCCCGCGGCCGGTTCCGTTCGAACTTTCCGAACGGAACCGGCCGCGGGCCTTGCGGAGCGCTGTCAGAGACCGACCTCGCGCATCAGCATGCCGACCTCGGTGTTGGTGAGGCGGCGCAGCCAGCCGGACTTCTGGTCGCCCAGCGGGATCGGCCCGAAGGACGTCCGCACGAGGCGCTCCACCGGGAAGCCGGCCTCGGCCAGCATCCGGCGCACGATGTGCTTGCGGCCCTCGTGGAGGGTCACCTCGACCAGGTAGTTCTTGCCGGTGTTCTCGACGACGCGGAAGTGGTCGGCACGGGCGTAGCCGTCCTCCAGCTGGATGCCGTCCTTGAGCCGCTTGCCGAGGTCGCGCGGCAGGGGGCCCTGGATGGCGGCCAGGTAGGTCTTCTTCACGCCGTACTTGGGGTGCGTGAGGCGGTGGGCCAGCTCACCGTGGTTGGTGAGCATGATGATGCCCTCCGTCTCGGTGTCGAGACGGCCGACGTGGAACAGCCGCGTCTCGCGGTTGGTCACGTAGTCGCCGAGGCACTGGCGGCCGTCCGGGTCCTCCATCGAGGAGACGACGCCCGCGGGCTTGTTCAGCGCGAAGAAGAGGTAGGACTGCGCGGCGACGGTCAGGCCGTCGACCTTGATCTCGTCCTGGTGGACGTCGACCCGCATGCCCTGCTCCACGACGATCTCGCCGTTGACCTCGACCCGGGACTGTTCGATCAGCTCCTCGCACGCGCGGCGCGAGCCCATGCCGGCCCGGGCGAGCACCTTTTGCAGCCGCTCGCCCTCCTGCTCGGCGCCCGGGTGGGTCTTGGGGAGGTTGATCTCGGGCTTGTTCGCGTACCGGTCGCGGTTGCGCTGTTCGATCTTGGCGTCCAGCTCACGCGGGCGCGAGGGTGCGGCACGGCGGAAACCGCCGGTGCGGCCGGAGCCGCCCTGTGCCGACTTCGGGCCGCCCTTGGCGCCGCCGCGGGCCGCCGAGCCGCGGCCCTTGCGGGGGCCGTCCTGCTCGGACCGGGCGCCGGGGGCGTCGTTGCCGACGTCGTAGCGGCGCTCCTCGGGGCGGGGACGGCGGGGGCGCTGCTCCTCGTCACGGCCGCCGCCCTGGTAGCCGGGACGCCCGTCCTGGGAGCGCCCGCCCTGACCGCCGGGACGACCGCCCTGGCTGCCGCCGCGTCCGCCCTGGCCGGTGGGCCGTCCGCCCTGACCGCCGGGACGGCCGCCCGAGGCTCCGGGCCGCCCGCCCTGGCCGCTGCCGCCGCGTCCGCCGCCGCCCTGGCCGCCGGGGCGACCGCCCTGGCCACCGCCGCCCTGGCCCTGGCGGAAGGAGCCGCCGCCGCTGCGGCCGCCACTGCCCGCGCCGCCGCCGCTCCGGCCGCTGCCGCCGCTTCCGCTGTTCCTGCCACTGCTTCGCATCAAAATTCCGTCTTGTCGTCTGCGTGAGTATCCGGGGTGTCCGGTGCGTCCGGATCGAACGACGGCACACCCTCTAGCGTCTCAGCCTCGATCGCGTCCGCCTCGGGGAGGAAGGGCGCGAGTTCCGGGAGCTCGTCCAGGCCGCGCAGGCCCATTCGCTCCAGAAAGTAGTTCGTCGTCCTGTACAGGATCGCACCTGTTTCGGGTTCCGCGCCCGCCTCGGCCACCAAGCCCCTCTGGAGGAGGGTCCGCATGACGCCGTCGCAGTTGACTCCGCGCACCGCCGAGACCCGCGAACGGCTCACCGGCTGCCGGTAGGCGACCACCGCCAGGGTCTCCAGCGCGGCCTGGGTCAGCCGGGCGTGCTGGCCGTCCAGGACGAAGCCCTCGACGGCCGCCGCGTACTCGGGGCGGGTGTAGAACCGCCAGCCGCCCGCCACCAGCCGCAGGTCGAAGCCCCGGCGCTGCACGGTGTACTCGTCGGCCAGCTCCCGCAGCGCGTCCGCCACGGCTCTGCGGGGCCGCTGGAGCACCTTGGCGAGGTGGTCGACGGTGGCGGGCTCGTCGACCACCATGAGGACCGCCTCCAGGGCGGGCTTCAGGTCGAGTGAGGCGACGGCGCTCCCGCCCTCCGCCCGGATCGGCTGCTCGCTCATTCCCGTACGTCCTCCTCCTGCTCGCCCGCCCCGTTCAGCTCCTGGTCGAACTCGTCCGTCACCACCGGCTCCGCGTCCGCCCCGCCGCACCAGGCCACCATCAGGTCGCCGAGCGCCTCGTCCTGGTCCAGGGTGACGGCCTTCTCCCGGTACAGCTCCAGCAGGGCCAGGAAGCGGGCGACCACGGTGAGGGTGTCCGGGGCGTCCTCGGTGAGCACCCGGAAGCTCATCGCCGCCCCGGCCTCGCGCAGCCGCTCCACCACGATGCCCGCCTGCTCCCGCACGCTGACCAGCGGGGCGTGGATGTGGTCGACGTACACCTGGGGCTTCGGCTTCGGCTGCATCGCCTTGACCGCGAGCTTGGCGAACCCCTCGGGCCCGATGCTGATGACCACCTCGGGCAGCAGCTCCGCGTGGTGGTCCTCCAGGCCGACGGTACGGGGGTGGCGGCGGGCCTCGGACTCCAGGCGGCCGCTGAAGATGTCCGCGATCTGCTTGTACGCGCGGTACTGGAGCAGCCGCGCGAAGAGCAGGTCCCGCGCCTCCAGGAGCGCCAGGTCCGCCTCGTCCTCCACCTCGGCGGCGGGCAGCAGCCGGGCGGCCTTGAGGTCCAGCAGGGTGGCGGCGACCACGAGGAACTCGGTGGTCTGGTCGAGGTCCCAGTCCGGGCCCATGGCGCGGATGTACGCCATGAACTCGTCGGTGACCTTCGAGAGCGCGACCTCGGTCACGTCCAGCTTGTGCCGCGAGATCAGCTGGAGGAGCAGGTCGAAGGGGCCCTCGAAGTTCACCAGCCGGACGGTGAAGCGCTTGTCGTCGGATGCTTCCGGAGCTTCTGCGGGCTCCGGATCCGTTTCTGCGACCTCGGGCCCGGGCGGGGCCTCCGGCTCCCGTACGGGCTCAGGCCCGGCTTGTGCGGCCTCCGGCGCGCTTTCCGGCGCTTCCTGTACGGGAACGGCTTCCGGCGCCTCCACGGGCTCCGGAGCCGCCTCCTCCGCCTCCGCAGGGGCATCCACGGCCCCCGCAGGCGTCTCCACGGGCTCCACGGGCGGCGCCGCCGCCCCCGGTCCCCGGCCCAGGGCACGGCGGCGCGGGGCGGCGGGGTCGTGGGGCGGGGGCATGGTGGTCCAGGGGTGGGGCGGGGGCGCGGACGGGCCCCGCCGGTCGGCGGGTCCCATCCGGCAGGCTACCGGCGCGGCGCCGGTCAGCGGCCGCGCAGCCGCCGTACGAGGATGCTCGCGTCGCCCCGGGACTCCAGGTCGGCGAGGACCACCGCCACCGCCTCACGGACGATGCGGCCGCGGTCGACGGCGAGGCCGTGCTCGCCGCGCAGGACGAGCCGGGCGTGTTCGAGGTCCATCAGCTCCTCGGCGGAGACGTAGACCGTGATCTTCTCGTCGTGGCGCTCGCGTCCGCTGGGGCGCCGGTTGGCACCGCGTCCGCCGCCGCGCCTGCGCTGCTGCTGGACGGCCGGGGACTGCTCCGCCGGGGCCGCGGAGGCCGACCGGTCGCCGGACGACGGGGCGGGGGCGGCAGCGGCGGCCTGGCGGTCGCCCTCACCGCCTCGGCCGCGCGCGTCCTCGGCATCGGCGGAGGCGTGCTCCTCGCGGCCCTCGGCGGGAGCGCCGCCCTGGCCCGAGGGGTCGCTCTCCCCCGCCGGTGCGGGCACCCGTGGCTCGCCGTTCGCCTTGCGTCGCCGGTCCGCCGGGGAGGAGGACTGGAGGCCCATCCCTCCCCCGGTCGTACGGAACAGTTCGTCGGCCCCCGGCAGACTCACTCGGCGTGACACCGGGCGAGCACCTCCCTGGCGAGCTGGCGATAGGCGGCGGCACCGACCGAGTTGGAGGCGTACGTGGTGATGGGCTCACCGGCGACCGTGGTCTCCGGGAAGCGGACCGTGCGCCCGATGACCGTGTGGTAGACGTGCTCGTCGAAGGCCTCGACGACGCGGGCCAGGACCTCGCGGCTGTGCACCGTACGGGAGTCGTACATGGTGGCGAGGATGCCGTCGAGTTCCAGCTCGGGGTTGAGCCGCTCCTGGACCTTCTCGATGGTCTCGGTGAGCAGCGCCACCCCGCGCAGCGCGAAGAACTCGCACTCCAGCGGCACTATGACCTTGTGAGCGGCCGTCAGTGCGTTCACGGTGAGCAGGCCGAGCGAGGGCTGACAGTCGATCACGATGTAGTCGTAGTCGGCCATCAGCGGCTTCAGGGCGCGCTGGAGCGTGGACTCGCGGGCCACCTCGCTGACGAGCTGCACCTCGGCGGCCGAGAGGTCGATGTTGCTCGGCAGCAGGTCCATGTTGGGGACGGCGGTCTTCAGCAGGACCTCGTCGGCCGCCATGCCCCGCTCCATGAGCAGGTTGTAGACGGTCAGGTCGAGTTCCATCGGGTTGACCCCGAGGCCGACCGAGAGGGCGCCCTGCGGGTCGAAGTCGACGAGGAGGACGCGGCGTCCGTACTCGGCGAGCGCGGCACCCAGGTTGATGGTCGACGTGGTCTTGCCGACGCCGCCCTTCTGGTTGCACATCGCGATGATCTTCGCGGGGCCGTGGTCGGTCAGGGGGCCCGGGATCGGGAAGTACGGCAGGGGCCGTCCGGTCGGGCCGATGCGCTCGCGGCGCTGGCGCGCGGCGTCGGGCGCGAGCGTGGCCGCGTACTCCGGATCGGGCTCGTACTCGGCGTCGGGGTCGTAGAAGTGCCCCTCGGGCACCTCGGCGAAGTCGGCGAAGCGGTCGGTGTTCCGGCCACTCTCGTTGCCGGCCGTGGCGTTCACGTGTAGGCCGTCCATCATCTGGGGGGCTGTCGTCATGTGCTGTTGGGTGGCGAAGGTGCGGACAGCGACGGAGCCGACAGCTTCGAGCCCGATCGGGCTCAGACCCCGTGCAGGCATCCCTGGTTGACCACCCCCGGGAGTAATTGTCGACTCATTCACAAGTCGTCTTACCTCCTTGGACGTGACCAGGAAACTTATCGATAGGTCAGCGTGGCACCATGCCGACGATTGGCGACTCTATGGCGTGTCACCGGTCCGCAGCAACACAATCCGCCGGACCCGGCCCGATGTGTCGGCAATCGAACACCTCGATGTCAAGGGTGCACAGCGACCAAGCCGCACATTTCGCCGCTGCACGAAACGGGTAAAGGGTTACGTTCGAGGCGAGTTGCACAAGGGCCTCACAGGGCCCGATACACCTCCGGCCGGACCTTGCTCGGCAAGGTCCGGCCGGACGCGCGATGTTGACGGGAGGTGTTGACCCGTCAGCCGAGCAGCGTGCTCAACTCGACGTGCGGGAGGCCGTGCGCCTCGGCCACCTCGCGGTAAACGACCTGGCCCTCATGGGTGTTGAGGCCCTTGGCCAGCGCGGCGTCGCGACGCAGGGCGTCGGCCCAGCCGCGGTTCGCCAGCTCCACGATGTACGGCAGCGTGGCGTTGGTGAGCGCGTACGTGGAGGTGTTCGGGACCGCGCCGGGCATGTTGGCGACGCAGTAGAAGACCGATTCGTGGACCTGGAAGGTCGGCTCGGCGTGGGTGGTCGGGTGCGAGTCCTCGAAGCAGCCGCCCTGGTCGATCGCAATGTCGACAAGTACACTTCCGGGCTTCATCTTGGCGACGAGCTCGTTGGTGACCAGCTTCGGGGCCTTGGCTCCGGGGATCAGCACGGCGCCGATGACGAGGTCGGCCTCGACGACGGCCTTCTCCAGCTCGAAGGCGTTGGAGACGACGGTCTGCACCTTGGTGCCGAAGATCTTGTCGGCCTCGCGCAGCTTGTTGATGTCGCGGTCCAGCAGCGTGACGTGGAAGCCGAGGCCCACGGCGATCTGCGTGGCGTTCCAGCCGGAGACACCGCCGCCGATGACGACGGCGCGGCCGGCGTGGGTGCCGGGGACGCCGCCGGGGAGGACACCGCGGCCGCCGACCGAGCGCATCAGGTGGTACGCGCCGACCTGCGGGGCGAGACGGCCCGCGACCTCGGACATCGGGGCGAGCAGCGGGAGCGCGCGGTTCGCGGTCTCGACCGTCTCGTAGGCGATGGCGGTGGTGCCGGAGGCCAGCAGTGCGTCGGTGCACTCGCGGGAGGCGGCGAGGTGCAGGTAGGTGAAGAGGGTCTGGTCCTTGCGGAGGCGGTGGTACTCCTCGGCGACCGGCTCCTTGACCTTGAGCAGCAGGTCGGCGGTGGCCCAGACCTCGTCGGCGGTGTCCAGGATCTGCGCGCCGGCGGCGACGTACTCCTGGTCCGGGATGGACGAGCCGAGGCCGGCGTCCTTCTCGATGACGACCTGGTGGCCGTGGCGGACGAGCTCATGCACTCCGGCGGGGGTGATCGCCACCCGGAACTCGTTGTTCTTGACTTCGCGGGGGATGCCGACCTTCACGTCGATCACGGTCCTTGGCTCGGAGGGTAATCCGGGCACGACAGAACAGACCCGGACATATACAGCATAAATGGAGACGCCACGGAGGAACGCGGCAGAGCCAGTCTAATGAAGGACTTCGCGCTGTCTAGCCTTACAAAGCATTAACTTTCTGTCGAAGCACTGCGGATTTCGTAGGCAGAACCCTCCTCGCCCAGCAATCTGTCGGCAGCCGCCCGGTGCAGCCGGGCCGCCGCCGGGTCGCCGAGCCGGTCCAGGGTGTCGGCCAGCCGCAGCTGGAGCGCCGCCTGAAGCCGCACGTCATCGGCGCGACGGGCCAGCTCGGCCGCCTCCCGGCAGGTGTGCAGCGCCTCCTGCGGCCGCCCCGCGTACTCCTGCACCCGGGCCGCCTCGCTGAGCGCCCGCGCCTGGGCCGCCAGGTCGCCGAGCCTGCGGTGGCCCGCCGCGGCGGCCCGCCAGTTCCGCAGGGCCTCGCCGTAGCGCCCGGCGTAGCTGTGGACGGCGCCGAGCCGTCCGTAGAGACGTGCCTCGTCCGCCCGCTCCCCCTGGGTGAGGCGCTGGGCGAGCGCGCGGCCGTACCAGTCGGAGGCCCGGTGGTAGTCGCCCAGCTCGGCGTACGTACTGCCTACGGATTCCATCGCGCGGCCCGTCGCGTACAGATCAGCGGCGGCCCGTCCGGCGTCCAGCGCGGCCCGGTAGCGGGTCAGGGCGTCCCGGGTGCGGCCGGTGCGGGCGTCCAGGTCGGCGAGGTTGAGCAGGGCCGCCGCCTGCTCGCGGGGCAGGTTGCGGCGTTCGGCCACGTCCAGGACCAGGCCGTGCAGCCCGTACAGCTCGGGGGCGGCGGCCTCGGTGCCCCGGTGCACCGCCAGCGCCCGCACCAGGGAGGCGACGAGGCGGCGGGCCAGGGTGTCCAGCTCGCCGTCGGCCACCGCCAGCCGGGCCGAGGCGAGCAGGGCGGGCTGGCGCAGCAGGAGCCAGACGCCCGCCTCCTCGGCGCTGGGGAAGCGCAGGGAGCGGGGCAGCCCGGCGAGCTTGCGGTGGGCGGTGGAGCCTTCCGGTTCGGTGACCGCGCGGCAGGCCTGGAGCCTCCGTACGGTCCGCTCCAGCATCCGGGCGCGGGCGAGCTGGATCTCGGCGGGCCGGTCCCGGTCCTCCAGGAGGGCGCGCAGCATCGGGGCGAGGCAGCCGGGCACCCCGTACTGCGGGTGCGCGGCGCCGTCGGTCCGCAGCAGCCCGAGCCGTACGAAGTCGTCCAGGGTCTTCTCGGCGGCCGAGACCGAGCAGCCGGCCAGCGCGGAGGCGGTGTGGGCGTCGGCGAGCCCGGCGGGGGCGAGGGCGAGCAGGCGCAGTATCCGGGCGGCGGCCGACGGCAGGGAGTCGTGGACGAGCCGGAAGGCGCGGGCCAGCGGACGCGCGCCGGTGGGCTGCTGGTCACCGGCGTCGGGGAGTTCGTGGAGCTGCTTGGTGACGTCGGCGACGGAGGCCATGGGGTGGGCGGCGAGCCAGCCGCCGATCAGGGCGAGCGCGGCGGGCTGTCCCCCGCACTCCTCGGCCAGGGTCTCGGCGGTGCGCGGGTCGACGGTGATGCGGACCTGGCCGATGGCGCGGGCCAGCTGCTGGACGGCGGCGCCCGCCTCCAGCCCGCCGATGGTGCAGGGCCGCACGTCCGGGATTCCGGTCAGCGGGCCGGTGGCGGTGGCGACGACCAGGCAGTCCGGGTTCTCCGGGAGCAGCGGGTCGACCTGTTCGGCGTCGGCCGCGTCGTCGAGGAGCAGGACGACACGGCGTACGGCGAGGGCCTCGCGGACCATCTCGGAGAGTTCGTCCTGGTCGGCGCCGGGCGGGACGGCGACGCCGAGCAGCCCGAGGATCTCGCCCGCGGTGCGTTCGGTGGGGGCGGGTTCGCCGCCGGGTTCGGTGAGGCCGACCCGGAGCACCCCGTCGGGGTAGTCGCCGGAGCCCGTACCGGGAACGGCCCAGGGCAGCGCGCCCGTTCCGGTTTCGGGTCCCGAGGCGTCGGCGGGGGCCGTGCCCGTACCGGTGAGGGCGCCCGCGAGTTCGGCGGCGAGGGCGCTGCGGCCGGAGCCGGGGCGGCCCGCGATGAGGAGGACCCGGGCGCGGGGGGTCTTGCGCCCGGCCAGGGTGTCCAGGCCCGCGCGTTCGATGTCCGCCCGCAGGGCCTTCAACTCCCGTTCCCGGCCGAAGAATCGGGGCGGGGCGGCGCCGGACGGCTCCTCGGTCCCCGCGGTCCCGGCCGGGCCGCTGGTGTCCACCGCCTGATCGGTCACGGGCCACGCTCCACTTCGCTCCACGCGGTGCCCGCCGGAACTCCGGCGGGGCCTTTCGAGCGTAGTTCAGCGGTGGTGTGGATCACTGCGGAGCGGGGCGGAGCCCGGGAGAACATCCCCCGATCGGATCAGCATTTCTTACGATCGCCATTTCTTACGACCGTCCGACCGGAGGGGGGACCGAGGAAGCAGACGAGCCGTCAGACCTCGAACGGGCGGGCCGGCCAGGGCGCCTCGGCGGGGCGGAGCGAGTCGACGCCGTCGCCCGCGCGGACGGCGGTGAGCGCGAGCACCCCGACGACCAGGCAGTTGTTGTGCAGGTCCCCCGCGATCACCGAACGCACCAGCTCGGGCAGCGGGATACGGGCCTGCTCCATGTCGGCCTCCTCCTCGGAGACCGCGAACCGCTCGCCCTCCGCGTCGGAGAGGCCCCGGGCGAGGAAGATCCGTACGGCCTCGTCGCAGCCGCCGGGCGTGGTGTAGACGTCGGTCAGCACCCGCCACTCCTCGGCCTTGACGTGCGCCTCCTCGTACAGCTCGCGCTGGGCGGCATGCAGGGGGTTCTCGCCGGGGATGTCCAGCAGCCCGGCGGGGATCTCCCAGAGCCGCTGGCGGACCGGGTGGCGGTACTGGCGTACGACGAGCACCTGGTCGTCCTCGTCGATCGCGAGGACCGCGACGGAGCCGGGGTGCACCTGGTAGTCACGGCCGTGGACGGTGCCGTCGGGCATGACCACCTGGTCGGTGCGGACGCTGGTCTTGTTGCCGGTGAAGGGGGTGGTGGTCGCGGTGACCTGCCACTCCTCGGGCCTGTCCTGGATACCCACTGCGTCCTCCCACGTACCACGTACAAAACGAGAAACCGGGGCACGCATCCGTCAAGGATCCGTACCCCGGTCAACCGTAATGCCTCGGGACTACTCGCCCGCGCCGACCTTGCGCGCGACGGCCGCCTTCACCAGACCGGCGAAGAGCGGGTGCGGGCGGGTCGGGCGGGAGCGCAGCTCGGGGTGGGCCTGGGTGGCGACCAGGTAGGGGTGGACCTCGCGCGGGTACTCGACGTACTCGACGAGCTTGTTGTCCGGGGAGGTGCCGGAGAAGACCAGACCGGCCTTCTTCTCCAGCTCACCGCGGTAGGCGTTGTTGACCTCGTAGCGGTGGCGGTGGCGCTCCTCGACGTAGGGCTCACCGGCGTACGCCTCGCGCACGAGGGAGCCCTCGGCGAGCTTGGCCGGGTAGAGGCCGAGCCGCATGGTGCCGCCGAGGTCGCCCGCGCCCTCGACGTAGGCGAGCTGCTCCTCCATGGTCGAGATGACCGGGTGGGAGGTGGCGGCGTCGAACTCGGTGGAGTTGGCGTCGGGGATCTCGGCCAGCGAGCGGGCCGCCTCGATCACGATGCACTGGAGGCCCAGGCAGAGGCCCAGGAGCGGGACCTTGTTCTCGCGGGCGTAGCGGATGGCGCCGACCTTGCCGTCGACACCGCGCTCGCCGAAGCCGCCGGGGATGCAGATCGCGTCGACGTCGCCCAGGTGCTCGGCGGCACCGGCGGCGGTGCGGCAGTCGTCGGAGGTGACCCACTTGATGGTGACCCGGGCCTTGTTGGCGAAGCCGCCGGCGCGGATGGCCTCGATGACCGAGAGGTAGGCGTCGGGCAGGTCGATGTACTTGCCGACCAGGGCGACGGTGACCTCGTGGCCGGGGTTGTGGACGCGGTCCAGCAGGTCGTCCCAGGTGGTCCAGTCGACGTCCCGGAAGGGCAGGTCCAGCTTGCGGACGACGTAGGCGTCCAGGCCCTCGGTGTGCAGCACCTTGGGGATGTCGTAGATCGACTTGGCGTCGATCGCGGCGACCACCGCGGCCTCGTCGACGTCGCACATCAGCGAGATCTTGCGCTTGATGGAGGTCGGGACCTCACGGTCGGCGCGGAGCACGATCGCATCCGGCTGAATACCGATGTTGCGCAGGGCGGCGACCGAGTGCTGGGTCGGCTTGGTCTTCAGCTCGCCGGAGGGGCCGATGTAGGGCAGCAGCGAGATGTGCACGACGAAGACGTTGTCCCGGCCGACCTCGTGGCGGACCTGGCGGACGGTCTCCAGGAACGGCAGCGACTCGATGTCGCCGACCGTGCCGCCGACCTCGGTGATGACGACGTCCACGTCGTCGGTGGCCATGCGGCGGATGCGGTGCTTGATCTCGTTGGTGATGTGCGGGATGACCTGGACGGTGTCGCCCAGATACTCGCCGCGCCGCTCCTTGGCGATGACCTGCGAGTAGACCTGGCCGGTCGTCACGTTGGCGGAGCCGTCGAGGTCCACGTCGAGGAAGCGCTCGTAGTGGCCGATGTCCAGGTCGGTCTCGGCGCCGTCGTTGGTGACGAACACCTCACCGTGCTGGAAGGGGTTCATCGTGCCGGGGTCGACGTTGAGGTAGGGGTCGAGCTTCTGCATGGTGACCCGCAGGCCACGTGCCTTGAGCAGGGCACCCAGGCTGGAGGCAGTCAGACCCTTGCCGAGGGAGGAGGCGACACCCCCGGTGACGAAGATGTGCTTGGTCGTCGTGGATGTGGGCTGCATAGCCAAAGGGGGCTCCCGTGGTCGCGGTTGTGAGGTGCGTACCGGCCGCCGAACCGGGGATTCCGGGGGCGCCGTCGCTGCGGTTCGGGGGCCTCGTCCGCTGTCGCGAACGACCACCGGTCCACGGGCTACCAGGGTAACAGCGACGGGGGGAGGCTGCTTCCGGCCACACCCTGCACAGGGGCGTCACACCATCACCCCAGTCGTTTCACGTCCCACCCGATCAGCTCAGAGATGTTGCGGGGACCGTCGCGCGGATCTTCGTACCGCGTCGTATCCTGCTCGGACACTCGCTGCCGAGACGGCCGGGCGGCGGCACCGTTTGGCCCGCTACCGGTACAGGAACTCGTCGGTTCCTCCAGGGTGAAAGACCCTATGACCCCCTAGACCCCAGTAAGCGCCCCGGACGGGGCGACATGGCCGTTCGACTGGAGACGCACGTGGCCGGGCGCATCGAGGATTACGCACTCATCGGAGACATGCAGACCGCTGCCCTGGTCTGCCGGGACGGCACGGCGGACTGGCTGTGCCTTCCCCGCTTCGATTCCCATGCCGTCTTCGCGGGACTGCTGGGCACCGAGGAGCACGGCTTCTGGCGTCTGGGTCCCGCGAGGCCGGAAGGGGCCGAGCCGCTCACCGCGGACCGGCGCCGCTATCGCGGTGACTCCCTCATCCTGGAATCGGAGTGGGACACACCGCGCGGCACCGTACGGGTGACCGATTTCATGCCACCGCGAGACGGGGCACCGCAGCTCATCCGGATCGTGGAGGGCGTCAGCGGCCGGGTGCCGATGCGCTCGGAGCTGCGCATGCGGTTCAGCTACGGCCGGGTGACGCCGTGGGTGCACAAGGTGGACAGCCGTACGGTCGCCGTCGCCGGGCCGGACTCGGTCTGGCTGGACACCGAGGCGGACACCTACGGCAAGAACCTGACCACCTACTCCGACTTCACCGTCGGCCCCGGCGACCGGGTGGCCTTCACGATCAGCTGGCAGCCCTCGCACCGCGAGCCGCCCGCGCTTCCCGACCCGGAGGGGTCGCTGGAGGCGACGGAGCTGTTCTGGCGCGAATGGGTCGATCAGTGTACGTACCACGGGCCCTACCGGGAGGCGGTCGTCCGCTCCCTGATTACGCTCAAGGCCCTCACGTACGCCCCGACCGGCGGCATCGTCGCGGCCCCGACCACCTCGCTCCCCGAGGAGATCGGGGGCGTACGGAACTGGGACTACCGCTACACCTGGCTGCGGGACGCCGCGATCACCCTCTCCTCGCTGCTGCGCACCGGCTACCGCGAAGAGGCCCGCGCCTGGCGTGAGTGGCTGCTGCGGGCGGTTGCGGGCGACCCGGAGAACCTCCAGATCATGTACGGCATCGCCGGCGAGCGCGAGCTCGGCGAGGCGGAGCTGGACTGGCTGCCCGGTTACGAGAACTCCGGCCCGGTCCGCGTCGGCAACGGCGCCGCCAACCAGCTCCAGCTGGACGTGTACGGCGAGGTCACCGAGGCGCTGCACCTGGCGCACATGACCGGCCTGACCCGCAACGACTACGCGATGGGCCTCCAGCTCAAGCTGATCGAGTATCTGGAGAAGCACTGGGAGGAGCCGGACGAGGGCATCTGGGAGGTGCGGGGTCCGCGCCGCCACTTCGTGCACTCCAAGGTGATGGCGTGGGTAGCGGTCGACCGGACGATCAAGCTGGTCGAGTCCGGGGACGTCGAAGGCCCGCTGGAGCGGTGGTACGAGCTCCGCGACGACATCCACCGGGACGTCTGCGAGCGCGGCTACGACAAGGAGCGCAACACCTTCACCCAGTCCTACGGGTCGAAGGAGCTGGACGCCTCCCTGCTGCTCATCCCGCAGATGGGCTTCCTGCCGCCGGACGACAAGCGGGTCATCGGCACGATCGAGGCGATCCAGCGGGAGCTGTCCACGGAGGACGGCTTCATCCTGCGCTACCCCACCGAGGGCGACGAGGCGGGCGTCGACGGTCTGGCGGGCGACGAGGGCGCGTTCCTGGCCTGCTCGTTCTGGATGGCCGACGACCTCGCGATGATCGGCCGGGTCGACGAGGCGCGCCAGCTGTTCGAGAAGCTGCTGGCGCTCCGCAACGACCTGGGCCTGCTGGCCGAGGAGTGGGACTCCAACCTCCAGCGCCAGGTGGGCAACTTCCCGCAGGCGTTCAGCCACGTCCCGCTGATCGACACGGCGCTGCGGCTGACGGCGAGCGGGGCGTACGTGGGCTGAGGCCCGGTCCGTCCTGACGGTGGCCGCCCCCGGTTTCCTCGGGGGCGGCCACCGTGCGTTGCGGGCTGTCTCACTCGAAGGCCGCTGCCGCCTGCTTGAGTGCGGCGGCGACCGCTTCCGGTGAGTCGGGGCCCGGTTCGCCGGGGGTGTAGGTCACCGAGCGCAGGACGCCGCCGTAGCGGAACGAGCGGTGGCGTTCGAACAGCGGCCAGGAGACCGGGGACTTGCGGTCGATGCCGACGCTGATGCCCTGGAACGGGGCCATGCCGATGAGCTGGTGGACGCTGGGCGGGGTGGCCCGCGCCTCGCCGTCGACGCTGACCGTGAACGACCAGCGCAGCCCCTTCTCGGCCGTGGCGGCGAGGACGATGACGTGCTCACCCCGCGTGAGCGGGCCCGCGTCGGTCTCGTGGAGGACGCCGTACTCGTTGTACGCGAGGTGCAGTCGCCCGTCCTCGACGTACAGGCTGTAGCCGCCGCCCTGGTCGCCGTGGGAGACGAGCACCCCCTCCCCCGTCTCGTCGACGGCGACGGTGATCTCGAAGGAGCGCAGGGAGACCAGCCGGGAGGAGCGGTAGCGCTCCAGCTCGGGTGTGCCGGGCAGCAGGGTCAGGGGGCGGGTCAGGCGTTGTTCGGCGGGGTTGCGGCGAGCGAGGGCGCCGCTGCCGTCGGGGAGCGGGAAGACCCCGTTGCGCCAGGCGGCCGCCTCCCAGGCCTCGGACAACTCCTTGACCAGGTCGGGGCGTTCGGCAGCGAGGTCGTGGATCTCGGTGGGGTCGGTGCGGATGTCGTAGAGCGCCCACTCGGAGTCGTCGTAGGGGGTGCCCGGGCGGTGGAGGGTGACGAGCTTGTGGCCGTCGCGGTAGTAGCTGCGGTTGCCGGTCATCTCGCAATACTGCTCGGGGTGGGTGGAGGCGTGGTCGGGGTCGGCGAGTACGGGGGTGAAGCTGATGCCGTCCGGCTCCTGGAGGGTGGTCCCGCGCCGCTCGGCCGGGCGCTCCAGGCCGGCCAGCCGGAGCAGGGTGGGGGCGATGTCGGTGACGTACTGGTACTGGGTGCGCACCCCGGGGGTGAGAAGCCCTTCGCGGGCGCCCCTGGGCCAGGACAGGACGAACGGGACGCGGACCCCGCCGGCGTACGTGTGGCCCTTGTAGAGCCGGAAGGGGGTGTTGGAGGCCATGCCCCAGCCGCGCGGGTAGTGGACCAGGCTGCGCGGGCCGCCGATGAGTTCTGGGTCGCGGTCGACGTCGGGGGTCCAGTCGCCGGGGAGGGCGGGGTGGTGGACGAAGCGGCTGAAGTAGGAGCGGGTGCCTTCGAGGCCGCCTTCGCCGGTGCCGCCGTTGTCGGAGGTGAAGACGATGATGGTGTTGTCGAGTTCGCCGAGCGCTTCGAGGGTGTCGGTGAGCCGGGCCAGATTCTGGTCGATGTTGTCGACGAGCGCCGCGTACACCTCCATGTACCGGGCGTAGAGCCTCTGTTGCTCCTGGTCAAGGCTGTCCCAGGCGGGGACGTCGAGTCCGGCCTCGCTGTTGCGGTCGGGCAGTTCGGTGCCGGGCGGGAGGAGGCCTGCGGCGAGCTGGGCGGCGAAGCGGCGCTCGCGCAGGACGTCCCAGCCGTCGTCGTAGCGGCCCTGGTGGCGGGCGATGTCCTCGGCCTTGGCCTGCAACGGGCCGTGGACGGCGTTGTGGGCGAGATAGAGGAAGAACGGCTTGTCGGGGTCGTGGGCGCGAAGCGACTTCACCATGGAGATCGCCTGGTCGGTGATGTCGTCGGTGTAGTAGTAGTCGTCCGCGAACTCGTCGATGTCCAGCGGGCTGTTGTCGCGGACCAGTTGGTGCGGGTGGAAGAGGCTGGTGAGGCCTTCGAGGACGCCGTAATACTGGTCGAAGCCCTTGTTCAGCGGCCAGTTGTCCCGGTCGTCGGCGGCGTTGGAGGCGGAGTCGCGGACCAGGTGCCACTTGCCGACGGCGTAGGTGGCGTAACCCGTGTCGTGGAGCAGTTCGGCGAGGGTGGGGATGTCTTCGGCGATCTCCATGCCGTAACCGGGAAAGCCCGGGTCGGAGTTGGCGACCATGGAGTAGCCGACGCGGTGCGGGTTGAGGCCGGTGAGCAGGGCCGCTCGGGCCGGGGAGCAGAGCGGCATGGTGTGGTAGTTGGAGAGCCGGACGCCCTGGTCGGCCAGCGTGTCGAGGGTCGGCGTGGCGATCTCGGAGCCGAACGGGCCGATGTCGCTGTACCCCATGTCGTCGACGAGGACGACCACGATGTTGGGCGCCTTCTCGCCGGGCTTCCGGCGCTGCGGCCAGGACGGCTCGGACTCGGCGAAGGTGCGGCCGATCCGGCCGGGGAAGCCGTCGTAGGGGTCACGGCGGGTGGGGTCGGTGGTCATCGGCTGGGCTCTCCGTCATGGCTGGGGCGGTGGTCTGGTGCGGGGAACAGGCGGGCCAGTTCGTCGGCGAGCGCCGTGAGTTGTGCGCGTCCGGGGTGGCCGGTGAAGGCGGCGATCTGGAGCAGGGTGGAGCCGCCCCGGACGGTGAGCAGCTCGGTGTCGAGGAGGCCGGGGACGATCCGGCGGACCGCGTCGGCGGCTGCCGGTTCGGCCAGGAGTTCCGCCAGTGGGGTACGGAGGTTGAGCGCGCCCTCGGTGAACTCGTCGGATCGTGCGGCTGGTTGGCGTCCCGCCTCGGACCGCTCGCGCTGGGCGTCGACCAGCAGGTGGGTTTCGGTGATGTCCTCGGGGTCGTACGGGAGTCCGAGGCGGGTGTACTGATCGGCGGGGGCGTCGTTGGCGCGCAGGCGTTCCACCAGGAGCCGGGCCATCCGCGACTCGACGGCGGTGTCGCTGATCGGCTTCTCCTGGAGCGGGTCGGCCGCCAGGTCGAAGAGGAGCGTGCCGAAGCGCTGCGGGCCCAGGAGGGGTGAGGGATGGGCGGGGATACGGAGGGTGGGCACGCCCTTGGTGAAGGGGAACGGGTCGGCCAGGGTGAGCCCGGTCAGCTCCTCGGGGGTGAAGCGGCCCCGGATGCGGGTGGGCATCAGCGTGTGCTCGTACAGCGGCTGGTTGGTGTCGTCGTGGCAGGCCCGCATGTAGACGTACCGGCCGTCGGTGATGTTGACGTGGCCGCCGAACATGCCGAAAAGGGCTGATTCGCGCGGCTGTTGAGCATCGGTGGTCTCGCTCAACGGGCGGCCCTGCATGTCCGGCGGGAGTTCCGCGCCGAAGAAGTCCAGCAGGGTCGGGGCCAGGTCGATGGTCTGCACGAGCGCCGCGTCCCGGGTCCCGGCGCGGTCGGGGCGGCGCGGGTCGTGGACGAAGAGCGGGGTGTGGACCAGCTCGTTGTACCAGGGCGTGACGACCTTGGCCCACCACCCCTTCTCGCCCAGCAGATAGCCGTGGTCGGTGCAGACGATCAGCAGCGTGTCGTCCCACAGCCCGTGCTCGTCCATCGCGTCGAGGACCCGGCCGAGGGAGTGGTCGCACATGGAGAGCAGCGCCGCGTACTCGTAACGGGCGTGCTGCTCCTGCTCCTTGGTCTCGGTGACCCGGTTGTAGTCGGGCCAGTCGAAGTGCGGTCCTTCGTAATCGTGCGGGTAGAGCTCCTTGTAGTGGTCCTGGGTGAAGAAGGGTTCGTGCGGGTCGAACGTCTCGATCTGGACGAACCAGTTGTCCTCGGTGTGGTTCGTCCGCAGGAACTCCAGACCGGCGTCGAAGGTGAGGGTCTGCGGCTGCTTCGCCTCGGTGTCCAGGTACTGCCGGTTGACCCAGTCCTGGCGCCAGAGGTCGTTGCGGGTGGCGCGGGGGCTGTCGGGGATCGCCGGGTCGGCGACCTGCCCCTTCCAGGCGTCGCCCTCCTGCCCCCGGAAGAACTCCCAGGAGTTGTAGCGCCCGTGGTAGGTCGCCCCGCCGTCCTCCCAGTAGTGCTGGTGGTCGCTGACGAGGTGGGTGTAGACGCCGTGCCGCTTCAGGATCTCGGGCATCGAGTCGTCGAAGGGCTCCAGCGGGCCCCAGCCCCGGTGCAGGAAGTTGTGGCGCCCGGTGTGGAGTTCGCGACGGGCCGGCATGCAGGGCATGGACCCCGCGTAACAGGTGTCGTAGGTGACCGTACGGTCCGCCAGGCGGCGGAAGTTGGGGGCGTGGGTCCAGTCGGCACCGTACGGGGGCAGCAGGTGCCGGTTGAGGCTGTCGAACATGACCATGACGGCCTTCACGCGGTGTTCCGTCCTTCCGCGGCGTCGTCCGGCTCCAGGTCGCGGGCGCGGCGGAAGCCGCCGTGGCCGGTCGAGGAGTCGGGGGTGTTGTGGGAGCGGGCGGCGACCCGGTAGCGGTTGCAGTACGAGGCGTGGCAGAGGTAGGAGCCGCCTCTGATGACGCGTTCGCCGGGCCCGAAGGCGTCGGCGCACCACTCCCAGACGTTGCCGGAGGTGTTGTGGAGCCCGTAGCCGTTCGGTTCGTACGCGGTGACGGGCACAGTGCCCGTACGCCCGCCGGGGCGGTCCGAACGGTGCGGGAAGCGGCCGAGCCAGGTGTTGCACATCTCCCGGCCGCCGGGGGTGAAGTCGTCGCCCCACGGATAGCGGGCCCCTTCCAGGCCGCCGCGTGCCGCGTACTCCCACTCCGCCTCGGTGGGCAGCCGGGTCCCGGTCCAGTCGCAGTAGGCGAGGGCGTCACCGTACGAGATGTGGACGACCGGGTGGTCCGCACGGTCCGCGACGTCCGAGCCCGGCCCTTCCGGCGCCGCCCAGGACGCGCCGGTGACGCCGAGCCACCAGGGGGCGCCGGGCACCCGGCCGAGGACGTGGCGCTCGGCGGCCTCGGGGTGGAGCAGGAGGTGGAAGACGTAACTGCTGCCGTAGCGCTCGGCGTCGGTGCGGTAGCCGGTGGCCTCCGCGAAGGCCGCCCACGCGGCGTTGGTGACGGCGGTGGTGTCGATGGCGAAGGGGGCCACGGTGACGTCCCGGACCGGCCCCTCCCGGTCGGCGAGACAGCCCTCGTCGAAGGCGTCGCCCATCGTGAAGGTGCCGCCGGGGAGTTCGGCCATCGTCGCCGTGGTGGTTCGCGCCGCCGGCCGGCGTACGGCCGGAAGGGGCAGGACCGCCGTGGACGCTCCCGTACAGGCGCGTCCCGGGGTGCAGCACGCGCTCATACCGGCACCTCGGCCTTCCGGAGCACGGGCGTTACGGGGACGGGCTCCGGTGCCGCCGCCAACAGGGCCCGGGTGTACGGGTCCTGGGGGTGCTCGCAGACGTCGTCGGCGCTGCCGGTCTCCACGATCCGGCCCCGGTACATGACCGCGATGCGGTGGCTGACCTGCCGGACGACGGCGAGGTCGTGGGCGATGAAGACCAGGGCCAGGCCCAGATCGCGCTGGAGGTCGGTGAGCAGGCCGACGATCTGGGCCTGGACGGAGACGTCGAGCGCGGAGACGGGTTCGTCGCAGATGAGGACGGACGGGCCGGGGGCGAGCGCGCGGGCGATCCCGATGCGCTGGCGCTGGCCGCCGGAGAAGGAGCGCGGGTGCCGGTCCGCGACGGCCGGGTCGAGTCCGGCGAGGGTGAGCAGCTCCGCGACCCGGGCCTCCCGCTCGTCCCGGTCGCCCAGGCCGAAGGCGATGAGCGGTTCCGCGACGATCTGGCCGACGGTCATCCGGGGGTTGAGCGAGGCGTAGGGGTCCTGGAACACCATCTGGATCTGCCGGCGCACCGCGTGCAGCTCGCGCCGGGCGGGCCGGGTGATGTCCTGGCCGCGCAGGTGGAGCGTGCCGCCGTCGGAGGGGTGGGCGTGGGCGAGGACCCGGGCGAGCGTGGACTTGCCGGAGCCGGACTCCCCCACGATGCCCAGGGTCTCGCCCTCGGCCAGCGTCAGGGAGACCCCGTCGAGGGCGGTGAACCCGCGTCCGCGTACGCCCCGCCGCCTGTACGTCTTGCGCAGCCCGTCCGCCGCCAGGACCACGGCCCCGGGTGCGGGCCGGTCGATCCGGGCGGGCGGGGCGGGCGCGGGCAGGGGTTCGGTGCGCCCGGCGGCGGGGAGGCAGGCCGCCCGTACGCCGTCGGTCAGCCCGACCAGCGGGGGCACCCCCGTACGGCAGCGGTCCTCCACCAGCGTGCAGCGGGCGGCGAAGGCGCAGCCGTCCCCGAGGAGGGTGAGGTCGGGCGGGGAGCCGGGGATGCCGGTGAGACGGGTGCCGGAGGGGGCGGAGAGGCGGGGGACGGCGGCCAGGAGACCGGCGGTGTACGGGTGGCGGGGGCGGGTGAGCACTTCGGCGGTCGGGCCGTCCTCGACAACCGTGCCGCCGTACATGACGAGGACGCGGGCGCAGGAGCGGGCGACGACGCCCATGTTGTGGGTGATGAGGACGAGGGCGGTGCCCGTCTCGCGGTTGAGGTCGGCCAGGAGGGTGAGGATCTGTTCCTGGACGGTGGCGTCGAGGGCGGTCGTCGGTTCGTCGGCGAGCAGGATGTCCGGCTCCCCGGCGAGTGCCATGGCGATCAGGATGCGCTGGCGCTGGCCGCCGGAGAACTGGTGCGGGTGGTCGTCGATACGGCGGTGGGGCTCGGGGATGCCGACCCGGTCGAGGAGTTCGACCGCGCGGGCCCGGCGCGCGGCCCGGTCGCGGCGGCGGCCGTGCTGTTCCCGGGGCCCGTGGGCCCGCAGCACCTCGTCCAGGTGGCGGCCGACGGTGAGGACCGGGTTCAGGGCCGTCATCGGGTCCTGGAAGATCATGCCGATCCGGGCACCGCGCACCGCCCGCAGCTCCTGTTCGCTCGCGGTGGCGAGGTCCTGGCCGTCCAGCAGCACCGACCCGGTGGAGACGCGCCCGGTGCCGGGCAGCATCCGGGTCAGCGCGAGGGCGGTGGTGGACTTGCCGGAGCCGGACTCCCCGACGACGGCGAGCGTCTCGCCCCGGCGCAGGGTGAAGGAGACCCCGCGCACCGCGCGCAGGATGGAGCCGTCGGGGGCGGTGAACTCGACTCCCAGGTCCCGGACTTCGAGCAGGTCGTGGGAGGCCCCCGGCGCTTCGAGCAGTTCGTGGGCGGTCGTGGGCTGCACGGCATGCGGCTGGGCGGTCATCGGCGTACCTCCCGGTTGAGCGCCTCGGCGATGAACGAGAGCCCGAGGACGAGCGCGGTCACGGTGATCAGCGGCCCGGCGGCGAAGTGCGGGGCCTGGGCGAGATAGGGCATGGACTGGCTCAGGACCGAGCCGAGCGTGGGCTCCGGCGGCCGGACGCCCACCCCGAGGAAGCTCATCGCGCCCTCGATGAAGACGGCGACGGTCAGCGAGACGGCGACCTGCACGACGAGCGGGTCGGCGGCGTTGGGCAGGATGTGCCGGACCAGCACCCGGGGGCCCGAACTGCCCCCGACCCGGGCGGCGGTGACGTACTCGCGCTCCCGCTGGACGAGGATCCCGCCGCGCAGCAGCCGCCCGAACGCCGGGATCTCGGCGAGTGCGATGACCAGGACGACGGGGAGCCGGCCGGGGCCGAGGATCGCGGTCACGGCGAGCGCCAGGATCAGCCCCGGGAAGGCCAGGATGAGGTCGAAGATCCGCTGGACGAGGGTGTCGAGGACCGGGTGCGCGGCCGCCGCCAGGGCGAAGAGGCAGCCGAGGGCCGCGCCGACGGGGACGGCGATCGCGATGATCCCGAGGTCGGCGCGGATGCCGTACAGCACCCGGCTGAGCAGGTCGCGGCCCAGGTCGTCGGTGCCGAGCGGGTGCCCGGGGGTACCGACGGCCGCCAGGCTCAGGCCGCTCTGGTCGGTGGGGCCGTGCCCGGCGAGCAGCGGGGCCAGCAGGCCGGCGAGGACGACCGCGCCGACCAGGACGAGGCCGGTGCGGGCGCGGGCGGTGGAGAGAGCGGCGCGATAGGGGTGGCGGGAGGTCTTGCGGGGGCTGCCCTTCCGCTGGGTCTGTACGGGTTTCCGCAGGGCCACCGGAGAGCCCGGGAGGTCCGGGGCGGTGCCCGGGACCGGCGGGTCGGCCGGGGCGAGGTCGGGGGTCGAGGTCATGGCGGTGTCACTCCCACCTGATCCGGGGGTCCAGCCAGGCGTAGACGAGGTCGGTGAGCAGCTGGACGACGACGAAGACGGCGACCAGGAGGAGCAGCAGGTCCTGGACGACCGGGTAGTCACGGCGGCTGAGGCCCTGTTCGGCGAGCTGGCCGAGCCCCGGCCAGGCGAAGATCGCCTCGACGAGCACGGCCCCGCCGAGCAGGTGCCCGGTCTGCATGCCGAGCAGCGTGACGACGGGCGGGAGGGCGTTGGGCAGGGCGTGGCGCCACAGCAGCCGGCGCGGGGCGACCCCGGCGGCGGTGGCGGTGCGGATGTAGTCCTCGGCCAGCGCGCGTTCGATCCCGTCCTTGAGGTAGCGGCCGAGGACGGCGGCGCTCGGGAGGGCGAGGCAGAGCGCGGGCAGCAGCAGGTACTGCGCGGCCAGGTCGGGGGCGCCGAGGAACGACACCCGTCCGCCCGGCGGCAGCACCCCGAGGACGACGGCGAACAGCAGCACCAGCAGGACGCCGCTGACGAAGGGCGGCCCGGCGAGGGCGGCGGTCGTCGTCACCCGGATCGCGCTGCGGACCCAGCCGCTGCGCGAGGTGGCGCCGAGGATGCCGAAGGCGCTGCCGAGCACGATGACGAACAGCAGGGCGGCCGCGGTGAGTTCGGCGGTGGCGCCGAGCCCGTCACCGATCAGGTCGGAGACCTGGCCGCCGATCGCGTACGAGGGTCCGAGGTCGCCGGTGACCAGGGAGCCGATCCAGTGCGCGTACTGGGTGAGCAACGGCGCGTCCAGGCCGAGCCGTTCACGGATCGCGGCGACGGTCGCCGCGTCCGCGTCGGGCCCGGCCAGCGAGGTCGCCGGGTCGCCGGGGACGAGCCGGAGGATGGCGAAGATGAGGAACGAGGCCCCGAACAGGACGAGGAGGGCGGAGGGCAGCCGCCTCAGCAGGTAGCCGCGCATGTCACACCAGGTAGGCGTCGTCGAGGTTGAGATACGAGAACTTGTTCAGGGCGACGCCGTGCAGCCGGTCGGCGTTGACCTGGACCTGGCCGCGTACGACGAGGTCGATGATGAACGCCTCGTCGAGGAGGATCCCGGAGATCTGCTCGTGCAGGGCGTTGGCCTCGGCGGCGCCCGTCCCGGGCTTCGTCCAGGCTTCCTGGACGACCTTCGTGTAGGCGGCCGAGCGGTACTTGGAGGTGTTCTTGGCCTCGTTGAACGGGTACGCGCTCACCGCGAGCGTGGAGGGCTGGACCTGGGCGAAGCCATGGCTCATGGACCACAGCGCCGGCATCTCCTGCGAGATCAGCTTCTTCTGCGCGGTGGCCCCGTCGGTCGGCTCCAGGGTGGTGTGGACGCCGATCTGCTTGAGGTCGTACTGGATGGACTCGGCGACGGCCGTCTCGCCGGGCAGCCCGATGTGCAGCAGGGGGAAGGAGAGCTTGCTGTGCCCGGCGGACTTCAGCAGCTCACGGGCCTTGCCGGGGTTGTGGTTGTAGTGGGTGCGGTGGGCCTCGCTGAAGGCGGGCGAGGACTTGGGCCACGGAGCGGCGGAGGCGAGACCGTAACCCCCGAGGGTCTGCGCGAGGAGCCGGTCGCGGTCGATGGCCCAGGCGAGGGCCTGGCGGACGGTCTTGTCGTTCAGCGGGGCGACGGTGGTGTTGACGCCGAGGTAGGAGGCGCCCGCCCCGGTGTCGTAGTTGGTGATCTTCAGTTTGGGGTCGCTCTTGATGACGCTCAGGCTCTTGCCGGGTACGTGGAAGGAGAGCTGGGACTGGCCGGAGCGCAGGGACGAGATCAGCGCGTCGGCCTGGGGTATCACCCGCAGTTCGACCCCGTCGAGGTAGGGGCGGTCCGGCAGCCAGTAGCTGTCGTTGCGGGTCAGGCTCAGCCCGGAGCCGGGGCTCCACTTCTTCAGCCTGAACGGGCCGGTGCCGATGAGCTTCTTGCCGGTGACGGCGTCCTCGACCGTCTTCTCATCGGTGATGATCATGAACTCGAAGAGGTCGAACAGGTTGTTGACCGGATGCGCGAGCTTGAGCACCAGCTCGTGGTCGCCGCGCTTCTCGAACCCGTCGACCGCGGCGGCCGTACCGCGCAACTGGGCGGCGCGCACGGGGTTCTGGAGGTTCTTCACCGCGAAGATCACGTCGTCGGCGGTGAAGGGGCGGCCGTCGTGGAAGGTGACGTCGTCGCGCAGCTTCAGCGTGATGCTGCGCCCGTCCTTCGCGTACGTCCACGAGGTGGCCAGCTCCGGCTTGGGCGTGAGGTCGTCGTCGTACCGGGTCAGGGTGTTGTAGATCAGCCGCTGCTGGAGGGACTGGCCGCTCTGCGCGAAGAGCAGGGCCGGGACGAAGTCGGAGTTGACGGCGAGGTTGAGGGTGGAGCCGCGCCGGGGCTTGCCACCGGTCTCCTGGGGAGCGGACGAGCTCTCGGAGACCGCCGAGCGGCAGCCCGTCAGCCCCAGTCCGAGCAGCAGGGCACCGCCGCCGGCGAGCAGGGTGGAGCGCCGGGAGAGTCCGGTGGACGGGGACGGGGAGGGGTACAGCTCGGTCATCGAAGCCTGCCTGTGACGGTGAGGGACGGTGGGGTGGGCCGAAGTCGGTGCGGGCGGTGCGGGCGGTGCGCGCGGCGGCGCCAATTGATTCCGCTGCGGGAGCAATTGAACGGAGGTGTGGGCGCCACCGGCGCGCGGAGCACGGGTGTACGGAGCCAGGGGCGTGCGGAGCTGTGCGTGTACGGACGTACGGCGTCAGGCCGTACGGATCAGGAGCGGGTCGACCGCGAGAGGTGACACGTGAGGCGCGGGATCAGCACCGGGCAGCGTGGAGCGGCGCCGGGCACCGGACCGGGTCCGTGGAACAGCTCAGCGGAACGGGTCCGTGGAGCGGGGAGGGGTCCGGGTCAGCCGCGGACAGCACAGACCGCGCTGGCCTGTCGACAGAGGTCGACGTGCCTGCGGGAGATGAGGCGCATGTCCGGGTTCACGGGAGCAATATGACAGTGGCTTCGCCGGGCGGTCAACCTGGTCTGTCCGGATCCTGGTACGAAATCACCTCCTGCCCCATACGCGCCGCTACCGCTGGGAGGCCGCCAAAGGGCTCCTGAACAGGGGATTCAGCGCGATCGTGCCACCGGCGACAGGCAGGACGGTCATTCCGGCATGCGGACTGACGATCCGTTCGGGGTCCCCGCAGACATGGGAGAGGTCCACGGCGGCGCCCCTGATCTCCTCCAGGTACTCGGGGTTGAGGATGCTGGAGTGCTCGGTGACCACGACCAGGTCGGGGTTGAGGACGTCCAGGAGCAGGGCGGTCGCCCGGCCCACCGCACGGGCCCGCTCGCGCAGCAGCCGGTCCGCCCGCCGGTCCCCGGCCGCCGCCGCGTCCACCAGCAGGAACACATCGGCCTCGGGCACGATCCCGCGCCGCTCGGCGGTCCGGGCGACGGCCATGTTGGAGGCCGTCGCCTCCAGGCAGCCGGTCCGCCCGCACGGGCAGGTGACCGTGGAGTCCGGTACGGGCAGATGGGCGACGTCCCCCGCGCCGGAACCGGGCCCCTGGTGGACCACCCCGGCGATGCCGAGGGCCGCGTCGACCACGTTGCCGATGAAGAGGTGGACCAGGCTGCGGCGGGCGGCGGGCCGGCCGAAGAGGATCTCGGACTGGGCGATGGCGCGGGCGTGGTTGTCGATGCGTACGTCGATCCCGCCCAGGCCCCGGGAGAGTTCGGCGGCGAGCGGCCGCTGGTGCCAGCCGAGCGTGTCGTGCCGGACGGCCGTCCCGAGCGCGGGGTCCACCCACCCGCCGAGCGCGGCGCCGACCCCCAGGAGGTGGTGGTCCCCGGTGGTGTCGGCGAGGAAGTCCCGCAGCCCGGCGACGACTTCGCGCGAGAGGTCCCCGGGGGCGATCCCGTCGTGCGGGAAGGTGCGGCGGGCCAGCAGCCGGCCCCGTAGATCCAGCAGGCCGAACGTCGAACCGGGCACCCCGATGTGGACCCCGCCCGCCACCGGCGCACCGCTCTCCCCGGTGTGCAGGTCCACCGGGATCTGGGGTCTGCCGACGCCGTGGCTCTCCACCCGTTCGGGCAGCTCGCGGACGAGGCCGAGGCGGACGAGGTCGACGCACTGGCGCGATACGGCGGCGGGGCTGAGGCCGGAGAGCTGGGCGATCGACCTGCGGGCGACGGGCCCGTGGTCCAGCACCGCGCGCAGCACCGTCGCGGCGTTGGCCTCGCGCCGGCCGTCGCCGGTGGTCCGGGCGGACGGGGCGGTGGTCCGCTCGGGCTGTCCGGTCGTCCGAGGGAGCTTCCGAGGGAGCTGGGGGGCGGCAGTCATGGGGCCTTCCTTCGGTCCTGCGCCACGGGGGCACTCGCAACGTTACGGCGGCATGAAATCGCGCCGGGTCCCGCGCCCGGCGGTCGGGCGGGGTGGCCGACCTGTCCGGGCTCGCCGGGAAAACCGCTGCTCAGAGGCGGTTTGACGGTGCGTTGCCGGAGAGCGGCCGGGCCGTGTGCAAGCGCCGATTCAACCACCGTCGGACGCCTTCCGGGGCATGGGCGGGTGCTTGACGTACGCGGAGGGGCGCTGGAATTCTCCGGGGCATGTTCGCGACGGCCGTTTCCGGCGCGCGGCCCGCCCACACCGGCCGCACCGCAGCAGCGCACGGGTGTCCCGGCCGCTGTACCGCCGCCTGACCGGTCACGCCTCTCCGGCCGCACCGCTCCGCCTCCTCCTCACCGGCTCCCGCTTCACCCCTGGTTCTCCAGCGGGGGCCGACGTCCGCCCGAATTAATTTCGCTCCAAGATTAATCAATGGATGGTCTTGGCTCCGCAGGCCCGCACAAGCTCCGCCCGTAAAGCCCCGCCCCCGTGAAAGCTCCGAAAGGACCCCCGCCATGTCCTCGGCAACCACCACCTCCGCCCTCACCGTCCAGAAGGTCGGCGGCCGCCTCGGCGCCGTCATCTCCGGCGTCCGCCTCGGCGGGGACCTCTCCCCCGAGACCGTCGCCGGAATCCGGGCGGCCCTCCTCGCCAACAAGGTCGTCTTCTTCCGCGGCCAGGACCACCTGGACGAGGAGAGCCACGAGGCGTTCGGCAAACTGCTCGGCACCCCGGTCGCCCACCCCACCGTGCCGTCCGCCGACGGCCGTTACTCCCTCGGCATCGACTCCGACCACGGCGGCCGGGCCAACCAGTGGCACACCGACGTCACCTTCGTCCCCGCCTACCCGGCCTTCTCCATCCTGCGCGCCGTGACCATCCCGCCGTACGGCGGCAACACCCTGTGGGCCAACACCGCCACCGCGTACGACGGGCTCCCCGAGCCGCTGCGGGTCCTGGCCGACTCGCTGCGCGCGGTCCACTCCAACGACTACGACTACGCGGCGCTGCGTCCGCAGGCCCTGCCCGAGGCGCTGAAGCAGTACAAGGAGGTGTTCACCTCGACGAAGTTCCTCACCGAGCACCCGGTGGTGCGCGTCCACCCCGAGACCGGGGAGCGCACCCTGCTGCTGGGCAACTTCGTGCAGCGGATCGCGGGCCTCACGGGCCGCGACTCCCGTACGCTCCTGGAGCTGTTCCAGTCGCACATCGAGCGCCCGGAGAACACCGTGCGCTGGCAGTGGCAGGTGGGCGACGTGGCGATCTGGGACAACCGCGCCACCCAGCACTACGGCGTCGACGACTCCGACGCCCACGAGCGCAAGCTGCGCCGCGTCACCATCGACGGGGACGTGCCGGTGGGCGTCGACGGCCGCTCCTCCACGCTGATCTCCCCCGAGGAGGTGCCGGACCCGTCCTTCGGCATCCCGTCCGGAGCCTCCACGGCTGCCTGACCCCCGGTCCCCACGCCTCCCCTGCCATGCGCACCCCGCGCCCCGGGCGGTAGCGTCCTGAACAGGACGACCGCCCGGGGTACGGGCGTGGAACAACAAGGGGAAAGCGGGCCGGGTACGTGGAGAGCCACAGCGGAATCACCGTGCAGCGGGCACTGGAGCTGCCGGGGCTGCGTGCGGGCCTCCCGGAGGTGGTGGCCGGCGCGGACCGGCTGAGCCGCACCGTGCGCTGGGTGCACGCGGGCGAGGTGCCGAACATCGCCTCGCTCCTCAAGGGCGGCGAGCTGCTCCTCACCACCGGTCTGGGCCTCGGCACCCGTCCCGCCGAGCAGCGCGCGTTCGTCCGCCGCCTGGCCGACCGGGGCATCGCGGCCCTGGTGGTGGAGCTGGGCCCGCGCTTCAGCAGGCTGCCCGCTTCCATCGTGGACGCGGCCCGCGCGGCGGGTCTGCCGCTGGTGCAGCTCCACCGGGAGGTGCCGTTCGTCGCGGTGACCGAGGAGGTGCACACCGAGATCGTCAACGGGCACTACGCCCTGCTCCAGCAGGCGGAGGAGGTGCACCGGCGCGCCACCCGGGCGCTGCTGGACGGCGGCGGGGTGCCGCAGGTCCTCGGCATCCTCGCCGACTTCACCGCCAACCCGGTCTTCCTGGAGACGCCGGACGGGCAGCTGCTGTACGCGGCGTCCACGGGCACCGGTCCGGTGGGCGCGGATCCGCTCCAGGTCTGGGAGGGCATGCGCGGCGACCGGGCGGCCCGGGAGTCCCCGCCGGTGGGCGCGGTCCTGGTGGATGTGCCGGGCGGCGGTCCGGAGACCGGTGCCGTACGGGCCCGGCTGGTGCTGCTGGCCGTCTCGGGACCACTGGCGACCGTGCACCGGATGGCGGCCGAGCGGGCGGCGGGGCTGCTCGCGGTGGTCCTGATGCAGGCCCGGCAGGAGGAGGAGCTGGCGGCCCGGGGCCGGGGCGACTTCCTCACCGATCTCGCGGAGGGCCGGATCACCCCGGAGGACGCCCCGGCCCAGGCCCGGGTGCTCGGCTTCCGGCCCGGGGACACCCCGCTGCTCCCGGTCGTGATGCGGCTGGCGCCCGAGCTGTCCCCGTCGGGCAACTGGGCGCTGCTGGCCCGCGCGGTGCTGGAGGAGCTGGCCTCGGTCGGCGTACCGGTGCTGCTGGGCGTACGGCCTGTGGAGGGGCGGGTGCCGCTGCTGCTCGGGCTGCGGTCGGAGGGCGAGCGCACGGCGGTCGCGGACCGGGTGGCGGCGGCGCTGCGGGCGGGCGTGGGGCGGGCCGGCCTCGACCGCGCCGGTTCGCAGCCGCCGGTGGTCGTGGTCGGTGTCGCGGGCGGCTGGGCGGCGGCGGGCGCCGGGCTGCGGCATGCCTCGGAGACCGCGACGGCGGCGCAGGGCCTGGACGACCGGCCCTGGTACGACGCGCGGCGACTCGACATCGACCTGCTGCTGTGGCGGCTGCGGGACCACCCGGACCTGGCGGCGTTCGTGAACCGGGCGATCGGTCCGCTGCGCGAGCACGACCGCACCTCGCGCCCGCCGCTGCTCCCGACGCTCCAGGCGTATCTGGCGCACGCGGGCCGCAAGGCGGAGACCGCGCGCGAGCTGCACCTCAACCGCCAGACGCTCTACAACCGGCTGGCCCGGATCGGTGAGCTGCTCGGCACGGACCTGGACGACCCGCAGACGGTGCTGGCGTTGAGCCTGGCGCTGCGGGCCCGCCGCCACACGACGTAGGTCAGCGGCCGCGCGGGGACGGCTGCGCCAACTCGTCGTACACGCTGAGCACATGGGCGATGGTGTCGTCCTCGGTGGGCCAGCCCGCCGCCTGCTCCCGCCCGGCCTCGGCCAGCCGCGCGCACCGCTCGGGGTCGCCCAGCAGCCGGGCGACCGTACGGGCGAGCGCCTCCGCGTTGCCGAACGGCACCAGTTCGGCGGCCTCACCGACCAGTTCGGGCACACCGCCGACCTCGGTCGCCACCAGCGGGACCCCCTGCCGCAACGCCTCCTGGGCCAGCAGGGAGCGGCCCTCCCAGCGGCTGGGCAGCACGGCCAGGTCGGCGGCGGCGATCAACTCACCGACATCGTCCCGGCATCCGATCAGCCGTACGGGCAACTCCTCGTCCCGGATGCGCTGTTGCAGGGCGGACCTCTCACGCCCCTCCCCCGCGATGACCAGCAGGGGTACGGGGTCGAGTCCGCGCCAGATCCGGGCGGCGTCCAGCAGGGTGCCGAAGCCGTGGTGCGGCACCAGGCTGCCGACGGCCATCAGCAACGGCCGCTCCACCGCGCCCAGTTCGGCCCGCGCCTTGCCGTCGTGCAGGCTCCCGGCCGAGCGCGGTACGGGGGCGGCGGCCGGGGCGAGCCGCGCGTCCCGGGCCCCTCGGGTCCGCGCCCGGTCCACCAGATCGGAGGAGGGGGCGAGGACAACGGCCGCCGCCCGTACGGCTCTTCGCTCCAGCAGGTGCAGGATCTGGCGGCGGGCGCCCTCGGCGTACCGGCGGGTGTGCCAGGTCATCACCAGCGGCACGGTCCGCCCGCTCAGGGCGAGGGCGGTGCGGGCGGCGGCGTGCAGCCCGTGGGCGTGGACCACGTCGGCCCCCGCGCAGGCGGCCCGGAGCGCGGCGACGGCGGCCGGGTCGCTGCGCCGGGGCACCGGCAGGAAGCGGGCCCCGGTCGCCGTGAAGTCGTAGGCGTGGTCCACCGCGGGCGGGGCGCAGACGGTGACCTGCACCCCGCGCGCCACCAGCCCCGCGGCCAGCGAACTGACGTGCGCGCTGCTGCCCGCACTGCCGCCGCCCAGGACTTGGACCGTACGCAGCTGTGACACGTTGATTGGCTCCCCGGGGTCCCCGAGTCGGCGGTAAGTACAGCGTCAAGGATGCCAGTCCGTACGCGCGTTACGGCACTGCCGGAACGTTGCTGCCGGGCGCGCGGCGACAACCGACCGGACGGCACCACCCTCACGGGTGAATCCTGAGGCGCGGAGTTGCCATCACCGGCGTTCCCGGGTGCCCGTCGCTCGGCTCACCCGCCCCGAGCCAGCACCGCGCTCAGCCGGCCCCCAGGGCTCCGTCACGCTGAACTGGCAGCGCCGCACACCTCAGCGCCGAACCCCCGCCACACGCCGCAGTACCCCCGAAGCGCGTCGGGCGAGCGCGCTGACCCGCTCCCCGTTCGCCGCGGCCGCCACGAGCCCGGCGGCCAGGGCGGCACGCCCCGTACGGCCGCCGTGGCGTCCACCGCTTCGGGCCAGGGCAACCCCCAGCGCGGCCCCGAGCCCATGGGCCCCGGTGTCCCCGAGCATGGTGCGCTCCCCCAGGTCGGCCGGGGCGAGCACCGCAGCGGCGGCGGCCCCCGGCATCCCGGCCACCGCCCCCAGCAGCACCACAAAACCCACGGCCGCCCCCGGCCCCACATCGACCAGGTTCACCAGATGGGCGGTACCGGCGATCACCACACCGGTCAGCACCCCGTCCACCACCCGCCCCTCGATCAGCACCCCGGCAAGCACCCCCGCCGCCCCGATCCCGAAGAGCTTCACCGCCCCGCTGGTCACCTCGCCTCCGCGCAGGGCCCTGAGATGGGCCCGGAACCCCCGGCGCGGGTCATCGGCGCCCACCAGGTCGTCGTACGCCCCGCAGCCCCCGGCGGCCAGCACGGCGAGCACCCCGGCCGCACGCGCGCGGGCCGGCCCCGGGGCGGCGGCGATCCCGGCGGCTCCTCCGAGGACGGCCGCGGGTCCGGCGTACAGGGTGACGGTCCGGCCCGCGTGATTGGTCCGCAGCCACGCGGAGTCCGTACGGCGGCTGAGCACCGCGTACCCGCCCGCACCGACGAGACCTGCGACAACGACGGCCCTGCTCACGTTCGTACCCATGGAGGAAGCCTGGATGCGCGTACGGGGCCGGACGGGAGACCCCCGCCCGGCCCCGTACACCTGCCTCGTCAACCGTCCTTGCGCGCCGTCGCCAGCAGCTCTTCCGCATGGGCGCGGGCCGTCTCGGAGTCCTCCTGGCCCGCCAGCATCCGGGACAGCTCCCGGACCCGGTCCTCGCCCTCCAGGACCGTGACCCCACTGCGGGTCACCGAGCCGTCCACGGTCTTCTCGACCAGCAGCTGCCGGTCGGCGAAGGCCGCCACCTGCGGCAGGTGCGTCACGACCACCACCTGCGCGGACCGGGCGAGCTTGGCCAGGCGCCGCCCGACCTCGACCGCCGCCTTGCCGCCGACGCCCGCGTCGACCTCGTCGAAGAGGTACGTGGGCACCGGGTCGGAGCCCGCGAAGACGACCTCCACCGCGAGCATCACCCGGGACAGCTCACCGCCCGAAGCACCCTTGGCGATCGGCCGGGGCTGGGCCCCGGGGTGCGGGGCGAGCAGCAGTTCGACCTCGTCCGCGCCCGAAGGGCCGTAGACGACGCTCCGCCCGCCGATGTCGATGCCGGACGCCTCGTCGGCCGCCTCGGTCTGCCGGATGGCGAAGGAGACCCGGGCGTGCGGCATGGCGAGCGAGGCCAGCTCCTCGGTCACCGCCTCGGCGAACCGGGCGGCGGCCTCCGTACGGGCGTCGGTCAACGCCTGTCCGAGCACGGAGAGTTCGGCGCGCAACGCGTCCCGCTCGGCCGTCAGCTCGCCGATCCGCTCGTCGTCGCCCTCCAGCTCGGTGAGCCGGCCCGCGCCCTCCTGCGCCCAGGCGAGCACGGCCGCGATGTCCTCGCCGTACTTACGGGTCAGGGTGGTGAGGGCGGCCCGGCGCTCCTCCACGGCGGCCAGCCGCAGCGGATCGGCCTCCAGCTGGTCGGCGTACCCGGCCAACTCCCCCGACACATCGGCGATCAGGATCGAGATTTCGCCGATCCGGTCGGCCAGCGCGGCCAGTGCCGGGTCATGGGCCCGGACCCCGTCCAGCGCCTGCCCGGCGGCGGCGACCACGGTGGTGGCGTCGACACCCTCGGGGTCCTCGGGGTTGCCCGCCAGCGCGGTGTGCGCCAGGGAGGCGGCGGAGGCGAGGGCCTCCGCGTGCCCCAGCCGCTCCGCCTCGGCGGCCAGCTCGGTGTCCTCCCCCGGCAACGGCTCCACGGCGGCGACCTCGTTCAGCCCGAAGCGCAGCAGATCCGCCTCCTGGGCCCGCTCCCGGGCCCGGGTGGTCAGCTCCTCCAGCTCGGCCGCCACGGCGCGCAGCCGCCGGTAGGCCGCCGCGTACTTGGCGTGCGGGACCTCCACACCGTCCCCGGCGTACCGGTCCAGCGCCTGCCGCTGCCGCGCGGGCTTGAGCAGGCCCTGCTGGTCGGTCTGCCCGTGCACGGCGACCAGCTCGTCCGCCAGCTCGGTGAGGACCCCCACCGGCACGGATCTGCCGCCGAGATGGGCCCGTGAGCGCCCTTCCGCCGAAACGGTACGGCTGATGAGCAGCGCACCGTCGTCGAGTTCCGCCCCGGCCTCCTCGGCCCGCAGCGCCGCCGCGTCGCCCTCGGACACCGTAATCCTGCCCTCGACGACCGCGGCCTTGGCCCCGACCCGTACGAGGGCGGGGTCCGCGCGCCCGCCGAGCAGCAGCCCGAGGCTCGTGACGACCATGGTCTTGCCCGCGCCGGTCTCACCCGTCACCGCGGTGAAACCGGGTGACAGCTCCACCACCGCGTCGTCGATGACTCCGAGCGACCGTATCCGCATCTCCTCCAACACGGACATGACCTTACGAGGTTCCGAGGCGGACGCGCGACGGCCCCCGCTCCCGGATTCACTCTCCTGAGCGTTTCCTGGGTCGCGGGGGCCGTCGAAGACCTCCCGGCCGGTCAGTGGGGCGCTCCCCGCCACCCCGAGACGGGCAGCGCGAACTTCGCCACCAGCCGGTCCGTGAACGAGGCCTGGTGCAGCCGCGCCAGCCGTACGGGCACCGCCCCGCGCCGCACCTCGACCCGCGCACCGGCGGGCAGCTCCACGGTCCGGCGCCCGTCGCACCACAGCACCCCGTGCGGGGTGTGCGGCTGGACCTCGACGGCGAGGACCGAGGTGGGCGAGGTCACCAGAGGCTTGGCGAACAGGGCGTGCGCGCTGATCGGGACCATCAGCAGCGCCTCCACCTCGGGCCAGACGACGGGCCCGCCCGCCGAGAAGGCGTACGCCGTCGAACCGGTCGGGGTCGCACAGACGATCCCGTCGCAGCCGAACCCGGTGACCGGCCGGCCGTCGATCTCCAGGACCACTTCGAGCATCCGCTCGGGCGACACCTTCTGCACGGCCGCCTCGTTGAGCGCCCAGTCGGTGTGGACGATGTCACCGTTGCTGTGCACGATGACATCGATCGTCATGCGCTCCTCGACGTCGTAGTCACGGGTGACGACCCGCGAGACCACCTTGTCGAGGTCGTCGCGCTCGGCCTCGGCGAGGAAGCCGACGCGCCCGAGGTTGACGCCGAGCATCGGTACGCCGGAGGCGCGGGAGAACTCCGCGCCGCGCAGCAGCGTCCCGTCACCCCCGAGGACGATCAGCAGCTCGCAGCCGTCCACGGCGGCGGGGCTGGTGTCGGTGACCGTCTCCACGGCGTCCGGGAGCGGCAGATCGGCCGCCTCGGTCGCCAGGACCCGTACGCCGAGCCCGTTGCGCAGCAGCCCCTGCACGACGAGCTCCGCGCTGCGGATCGCCGCCGGACGGCCGGTGTGCGCCAAAAGAAAGACTGTTCGTGCCGCATTCGTCGTCACATTCGTCGTCAACGGGGCCCCTCCGCCACTGCACGGTCGACATCCGCGGGATCCAGCTCAGGTGCGCCGGCCCGCAGCCACAGAAAGTATTCGACGTTCCCCGAAGGTCCGGGCAGCGGACTGGCCGTCACCCCGCGCACGCCGAGCCCGAGTCCCCAGGCCCGGCGCGCCACTTCACGTACCGCTTCGGCACGCAGCTCCTCGCTCCGCACCACCCCGCCGCTACCGAGCCGCTCCTTGCCCACCTCGAACTGCGGCTTGACCATCAGGACCAGGTCCGCATCAGGGGCCGCGCACCGGGCGAGGGCGGGCAGCACGAGCCCGAGCGGAATGAAGGACAGATCCCCCACCACCAGGTCGACCGCCTCTCCGTCGATGGCCTCCAAGGTCAACTCCCGCACGTTGGTACGGTCCTTGACGACGACGCGTTCATCGGACTGGAGCGACCAGGCGAGCTGCCCGTACCCCACGTCGACGGCGACGACCTGCCGGGCGCCGGCCCGCAGCAGCACATCGGTGAACCCGCCGGTCGAGGCGCCCGCGTCCAGCGCCCGCCGCCCTTCCACGGCAAGACCGAGCGGTACGAAGGCGGCGAGGGCCCCGGCCAGCTTGTGGCCGCCGCGCGAGACGTAGTCGGGGTCGTCGTCGTCCTTGGTGACGACGATCGCGGCGGCCGTCTCGACCTGGGTGGCGGGTTTGGTCGCGGTGGTCCGGCCGACGGTGACCCGCCCCGCGGCGATCAGCTGACTCGCGTGCTCGCGCGATCGGGCGAGCTTGCGGCGTACCAGCTCGGCGTCGAGGCGGCGACGTGCCACTCCTGCCACGTTCGGTTCAGCTCCTGTGGTCGTGCGTGTTGTCGTACGCGGGTGTGGGTCCGGGCCTGGACGGACCGGGTGCGGCGGCCGGACGGGCGTCCAGCGAGGTCAGCGCGTCCTTGAGCCCACGGTGTACATCCTCGTACACCTCGGTGTGCCCGTCCGCCGGGAGGTGGTCCGCGTCGGCCAGCCGCTCCAGCAGGGCATCGACCTCGGCCCGGCCGGTGGGGGTGCGCTCCACGCCCAGGGGCGCGGGCTCGGCGGGCTCGGAGGAGGGCGCGTCGGCCACGGGCCCGTCCTGCGGCAGGTCCGGCTCCTCGGGCGTGCTCACGGGCGGGGTTCCCGCCTCCGGCGTCCAGTCGCTCATGCCGAAACGCTACCGCGACGGGCCGGTGTACCGTCGAGGACGATGGCGACCATGGCGGAGTGCCGCAGCGCACTCGACAAACTCTCCGACAACCTCGCGACGGCCGACGGCGACGTACGCAGCGCCGCCGCACTCGACCGCTCGCTGAGCTGTCACATCAAGGACCTCGACATCACGTTCACCGGCCGCCTGGCCGATGGCCGGATCCAGGTCCGGGACACGGTGGAGGGCCCGCCCCGCGAGAAGGCCGAGATCCGGCTGGCGATGACGGGCGACGACCTGGTCGCCCTGGTCGACGGCGACCTGAACTTCGCGAAGGCGTGGGCATCGGGCCGCGTACGCCTGGAGGCGGGCTTCCGGGACCTGCTGAAGCTGAGATCACTGCTGTAGCGCCTGTCTTCCCAGTCGCGTCCGGCCGCACCAATCAAAGCCCGTCCGGCGATTGAGGACGAAGCGCCCACCGGGGCGCCCCCTCAGGCAGCGACCTTCCGCGCCTTCCGAGCCGCGGGCACCACCAGCGGCGTCCCGGTCTCAGGGTCATCGATCACCTGGCACCGCATCCCGAACACCCGCTCCACCAGCTCCGCGTCCACCACATCCGAGGGCGCCCCCTCCGCGACGATCTCCCCGTCCCGCATCGCGATGAGGTGCGTGGCGTACCGCGCGGCATGGTTCAGATCATGGAGTACGGCGACCAGCGTGCGCCCCTGCGTCTCGTGCAGCTCCGCACACAGGTCGAGGACGTCGATCTGGTGCTGGATGTCGAGGTACGTCGTCGGCTCGTCCAGCAGCAGCAGCGGCGTCTGCTGGGCCAGGGCCATGGCGATCCAGACCCGCTGCCGCTGACCGCCGGAGAGCTCGTCGACGTACCGCTCGGCCAGCGCGGCCACCCCGGTCGACTCCATGGACTCCTGGACCACCCGCTCGTCCTCCGGCGACCACTGCCGCAGCAGCCCCTGGTGGGGGTAGCGGCCCCGGGCGACGAGGTCGGCGACGGTGATGCCGTCGGGCGCGATGGAGGACTGCGGCAGCAGCCCCAGCGTGCGCGCGACCTTCTTCGCGGGCAGCTGGTGGATGGTCTGCCCGTCCAGCAGCACCTGCCCCCGGCTCGGCTTCAGCATCCGGGCGAGCGAGCGCAACAGGGTCGACTTGCCACAGGCGTTGGGGCCGACGATCACCGTGAAGGAGTTGTCGGGTATCTCGACCGAGAGATCCTCGGCGATGACCCGCTGGTCGTAGCCGAGGGTCACCGATTCTGCGGTGAGGCGCTGCATGGTCGTACTCCCGGAGGCAGGGGGTGTCCGGCGGATCAGGGCCGGAAAGACCCCCGACCACCACCAAGTTAGGTTAGCCTATCTTCCTTCTGGCACCCCTTGCCCGGGGCCTACGGGAGGGACCGGTCACAGCCCGAGCGCGGCGACGGCCTTCCCCGTGTCCAGCCCGAACGCCCCGTCCCCGGCGAAGGTCCACGCGGCGCCGCAGAGCGCCCGCAGCCCGTCGAGTGGATCGCCCTCGCCCTCCAGGACCAGCCGCTCCCCGTCACGTACGACCGCGGTCCACCCACCGCAGCGGAACGGGCCCTCCGCCCCCTGTGAAGTGACCTCGGGCTGCCCGGTCAGCAGCCCCCGCAGATCCCGGTCCACATACGTCGGCCGGTGCTTCGGCTCCGCGGCGAGCAGCTGGGCGGCGTCCGTCACCCCGGTCAGCACGAGCAGCGAGTCCACGCCCCCGTTGAACGCGCCCTCGATGTCCGTGTCCAGCCGGTCCCCCACGACGAGCGGCCGCTCCGCCCCGGTCCGCAGCACGGTCTCCCGGTGCATCGGCGGCAACGGCTTGCCCGCGACCTGGGGTTCGGCGCCGGTGGCGATCCGTACGACCTCCACGGCGGCACCGTTGCCGGGCGCGATGCCCCGGGCGCCCGGAATGGTCAGGTCGGTGTTGGAGGCGTACCACGGCAGCCCGCGCGCGACGGCGTAACTCGCCTCGGCGAACCGCCCCCACGCCAGCTCCGGCCCGCCGTACCCCTGGACCACGGCCACCGGGTCGTCGTCCGCCGACTCCACCGGCACCAGCCCGCGCTCCCGCAGAGCGACCCGCAGCCCCTCGCCGCCGACCACCAGGACCCGGGAACCGGCGGGCAGCTGGTCGGCCATCAGCCGGGCGACCGCCTGCGCCGAGGTGATCACATCGGCGGCCTCGGCTGGCAACCCCAGCTCCGTCAGGTGCTCCGCCACCGCGTCCGGCGTACGCAGCGCGTTGTTGGTGACGTACGCGAGGTGCATCCCGCCGTCCCGCGCGGTGGACAGCGACTCCACGGCGTGCACGATCGCCTCGCCGCCCGCGTACACCACCCCGTCCAGGTCGAGGAGGGCCGTGTCGTACGCCTCGCTCAGCGCCGCACTGCTCCCGGCGGGCCGGTTCCTGTCGTGCTGCTGGCTCTGGCTCTGGCTCATATGACTCTGCTCCTCATCCACGTCTCTCCCCCGATCATCGCGCATGCCCCATGCACACATACGATGCTCAAATGAACACTTCAGGTCCCGACGAGCAGGGGCTGCGGCTGATCCCGTTCCGCGGACTGCGTTACGTCCCCGAGCGGGTCGGCAGCCTGGCCGCGGTGACCTCGCCCCCGTACGACGTGGTCGTCAGGCCGGACGGTCTGCACCACCTGGAATCGGCGGACCCGCACAACATCGTGCGCCTCATCCTCCCCCAGGCGGACACCGCCGAGGACCGGCACCGGCAGGCGGCCAGGACGCTGGAGCGCTGGCTCGCCGAAGGCGTGATCGCCCCGGACCCGGCACCCACGCTGTACGTCTACGAGCAGCGCAACGACGAGATCCTCCAGCGCGGCCTGATCGGCGCCCTGGCCCTCTCCCCCGCCGCCGACGGGATCGTGCTGCCGCACGAGGACGTCATGGACGACATCGTCGCGGACCGCGCGGAGCTGATGCGCACGATGCAGGCCCACCTGGAACCCCTGCTGCTGACCTACCGCAGCGACGGGGCCGAGGAAGGTGCCGCAGCGGTCATCGAGCGCACGGTGGAGCGCACCCCGCTGCTCTCCACCACGACGGAGGACGGGTTCCACCACCGCCTCTGGGCCGTCACCGACCCGGCCGACCGCACCGCGATCGAGACAGATCTGGCCCGCCACCAGGCCCTGATCGCCGACGGCCACCACCGCTGGGCGACCTACCTCCGGCTCCAGCGGGAACAGACCGCACCGGGCCCCTGGGACTTCGGCCTCGTCCTCCTCGTCGACACAGCCCGCCACCCGCTCCAGGTCCGCGCGATCCACCGGCTGCTGCGCGGCCTGCCGGTGGCCCGGGCGCTCGAAGGACTCACGGGCCTCTTCCGGGTCCGTACGGTCGAGGGCCCGCTCCCCCGCGCCCTCGACGCCCTGGCCGGGGCGGCGGCGGAGGGCAACGCGTTCCTCCTCGCAGGCGACGGCCACTTCCACCTGGTGGACCGCCCGGACCCGGCCCTGCTGGCCCGCACGATCCGGACGGACCGCCCCGAGGCATGGCGCACCCTGGACGCGACGGTCCTCCACTCGGTGCTCCTCGACGACGTCTGGCGCATCCCCGACGCCCCCGAGCACATCGGCTACATCCACGACACGGAGGCCGCCGTCGAACAGGCCGAACGCCTGGGCGCCACGGCGGTGCTCATGCATCCGGTACGCGAGGAAGTCGTCCGGGACCTGGCCAGGCAGGGCGTCACCATGCCCCGCAAGTCGACGTCCTTCGGCCCGAAGCCGGCGACGGGGCTGGTCATGCGGAGCCTGACCATCGACTGACGAGTCCGACGGGCATACGGGAAAGGGGCGGCACTCCCGAGGGAGTACCGCCCCTTCTCTCAGCCTCGCGCCTACTCAGCCCAGCTTCAGGCCCAGGCTCAGCGGCTAGGCCTTGACCGCCTCATCGCCACGCTCGTCGTCCTCGTCATCGCCCTCGGCAGACGGGACCGTTCCGACGGCTTCGACGGACTCGACGGTCTCCACGACCTCGTCGTCACCCAGGGCGTCGACGAACTCGACCCCGTCCAGCTCGGCCAGCCGGTCCGACGCGTCGGTCGATCCGTCCTTGTCGGCCTCCAGGGCCTTGCCGAACCACTCACGGGCCTCGTCCTCGCGTCCGGCTTCCAGCAGCGCGTCCGCGTACGCGTAGCGCAGACGCGGCGTCCACGGCTGGATGGAGTTGGAGGCGAGCTCGGGGCTCTGCAACGTGACGATGGCGGCATCGATCTGCCCCATGTCCCGACGCGCCCCGGCGGCCACGAGCCGCATCTCGACCTGGCCGGCCTTGTCCAGCTTCTGCACCTCGGGCTCACCGGCCATGGCCATCGCCCGCTCGGGCCGGCCGAGGCCGCGCTCGCAGTCCGCCATGACGGGCCACAGGTCCACGGACCCGGTCATCCGCCGGGACGCCCGGAACTCGGCGAGCGCCTCCGCGTACTTCTGCGTCGCGTAGGCGGCGAACCCGGCCGCCTCACGCACAGCGGCGACGCGCGAGGCCAGCCGCAGGGCGATACGGGCGTACGCGTACGCCTCCTCCGGGTCCTCGTCGATCAGCCGGGCCACCATGACGAGGTTGCGCGCGACATCCTCGGCAAGGGTCTTCGGCAGGCTCATGAGCTCCTGGCGCACGTCCTTGTCGATCTCGTCACCGGTGACGTCGTCGGGGATGGGCAGCCGCTTGATCGGCTCGCGGTCCCTGTCACGGTCCCGGTCGTCCCGGCCACGGAACCCGCCACGGTCGTCACGCTGCCCGCCACGGTAACCACCGCGGTCCCCGCCACGGTCGCGGTCGTCCCGGCGGAAGCCGCCGCCGGAGCCGCCGCCACGGTTGTCGTCACGCCGGAAGCCCCCACCACTGGGACGGTCATCATCACGACGCGGGCCACGGGGCCGGTCATCACGACGCTCGAAGCCGCCGCTCGGGCGGCCACCACGGCTGTCGTCACGCTGCTGACCACCGCGGTAACCACCACGGTCGTCATCACGACGCGGCCCACGATCCCGGTCACGGTCCCGGTCATCGCGGCGGAACCCGCCACCACCGGTGTTGCCGCCACGGTTGTCGTCACGCCGGAAGCCCCCACCACTGGGACGGTCATCATCGCGGCGCGGGCCACGCGGCCGGTCATCACGACGCTCGAACCCACCACCGGAGGGCCGGCCACCACGATCGTCGTCACGCCGGAAACCGCCGCCAGAGCCACCACCACGGTTGTCATCCCGACGGAACCCGCCACCGGCGTTGCCGCCACGGTCGCGGTCTTCCCGGCGGAAGCCACCACCGGTGTTGCCGCCACGGTTGTCGTCACGCCGGAAACCCCCACCACTGGGACGGTCGTCATCGCGACGCGGGCCACGCGGCCGGTCATCACGACGCTCGAACCCACCACCGGTGGGCCGGCCTCCGCGATCATCACGGCGGAAGCCGCCGCCGGAGCCACCACCGCGGTTGTCATCGCGCCGGAAACCGCCGCCGGCCTTGCCGCCACGGTCGTCACGGGGGAACCCGCCGCCGCTGGGTCGGTCGTCGTCGCGACGCGGGCCACGGGGGCGGTCGTCACGACGCTCGAACCCGCCACCGGAGGGCCGGCCACCACGGTCGTCATCGCGGCGGAAACCGCCGCCAGAGCCGCCGCCACGGTTGTCGTCGCGCCGGAAACCACCACCGGAACCGCCGCCCCGGTTGTCGTCACGGCGGAACCCACCGCCGGAGCCACCACCGCGGTTGTCGTCGCGACGGAAACCGCCCCCGGAGTTGCCCCCACGGCTGTCATCACGGCGGAAGCCACCACCGGAACTACCGCCCCGGTTGTCGTCACGGCGCGGCCCACGATCCCGGTCGCGGTCCCGGTCGTCACGGCGGAAGCCGCCACCGGTGCCACCACCGGTCGGCCGGCTGTCGTCACGGCGCGGGCCACGGTCGTTGTCGCGGCGAGGCCCTGCGGAACCGGACCGGTCGTCACGACCACCGCGGTAACCGCCCCGGTCACCACCGTCCCGGCGACGCGGCTCGCGCTCCGGACGATCGTCGGGAGAGTTGGTGGACATGGGTGTGACTCCTGTCTTCGGGTACCACAGACATTCTCGCGCAGCCGACGGTCCGACGCGCTTCGACAAAAACAAAAGGACCCCTGGTCCCAGCGGTGAACGCTGGGACCAGGGGTCCTTGAAAGATTGTTCGGCGGCGTCCTACTCTCCCACAGGGTCCCCCCTGCAGTACCATCGGCGCTGAAAGGCTTAGCTTCCGGGTTCGGAATGTAACCGGGCGTTTCCCTAACGCAATGACCACCGAAACCCTATCGGGTTCTAGCGAACAAGCACACTCTTCAATTAAGTAGTGAAACTGTTCAACCGGTGCGATAACTGTTCGCAACCCGGGAACAACACAGTGGACGCGAGCAACTGAGGACAAGCCCTCGGCCTATTAGTACCAGTCAGCTCCACCCGTTACCGGGCTTCCACATCTGGCCTATCAACCCAGTCGTCTACTGGGAGCCTTAACCCCTCAAGAGGGTGGGAATACTCATCTCGAAGCAGGCTTCCCGCTTAGATGCTTTCAGCGGTTATCCTTTCCGAACGTAGCCAACCAGCCATGCCCTTGGCAGGACAACTGGCACACCAGAGGTTCGTCCGTCCCGGTCCTCTCGTACTAGGGACAGCCCTTCTCAATATTCCTACGCGCACAGCGGATAGGGACCGAACTGTCTCACGACGTTCTAAACCCAGCTCGCGTACCGCTTTAATGGGCGAACAGCCCAACCCTTGGGACCGACTCCAGCCCCAGGATGCGACGAGCCGACATCGAGGTGCCAAACCATCCCGTCGATATGGACTCTTGGGGAAGATCAGCCTGTTATCCCCGGGGTACCTTTTATCCGTTGAGCGACAGCGCTTCCACAAGCCACTGCCGGATCACTAGTCCCGACTTTCGTCCCTGCTCGACCCGTCGGTCTCACAGTCAAGCTCCCTTGTGCACTTACACTCAACACCTGATTGCCAACCAGGCTGAGGGAACCTTTGGGCGCCTCCGTTACTCTTTAGGAGGCAACCGCCCCAGTTAAACTACCCATCAGACACTGTCCCTGATCCGGATCACGGACCCAGGTTAGACATCCAGCACGACCAGAGTGGTATTTCAACGACGACTCCACAACCACTGGCGTGGCCGCTTCACAGTCTCCCACCTATCCTACACAAGCCGAACCGAACACCAATATCAAACTATAGTAAAGGTCCCGGGGTCTTTCCGTCCTGCTGCGCGAAACGAGCATCTTTACTCGTAGTGCAATTTCACCGGGCCTATGGTTGAGACAGTCGAGAAGTCGTTACGCCATTCGTGCAGGTCGGAACTTACCCGACAAGGAATTTCGCTACCTTAGGATGGTTATAGTTACCACCGCCGTTTACTGGCGCTTAAGTTCTCAGCTTCGCACACCCGAAAGTGCACTAACCGGTCCCCTTAACGTTCCAGCACCGGGCAGGCGTCAGTCCGTATACATCGCCTTACGGCTTCGCACGGACCTGTGTTTTTAGTAAACAGTCGCTTCTCGCTGGTCTCTGCGGCCACCCCCAGCTCAAGCAGCAAGTGCTATCACCAGTGATGGCCCCCCTTCTCCCGAAGTTACGGGGGCATTTTGCCGAGTTCCTTAACCATAGTTCACCCGAACGCCTCGGTATTCTCTACCTGACCACCTGAGTCGGTTTAGGGTACGGGCCGCCATGAAACTCGCTAGAGGCTTTTCTCGACAGCATAGGATCATCCACTTCACCACAATCGGCTCGGCATCAGGTCTCAGACTTCATGCACGACGGATTTACCTACCGTGCGTCCTACACCCTTACCCCGGGACAACCACCGCCCGGGCTGGACTACCTTCCTGCGTCACCCCATCGCTTACCTACTACAAGTCTGGTTCATCGGCTCCACCACTACCCTCAACTCCGAAGAGATCGGGCCGGCTTCACGGACTTAGCATCGCCTGATTCAGTACTGGGCGTTTCAAAGCGGGTACCGGAATATCAACCGGTTGTCCATCGACTACGCCTGTCGGCCTCGCCTTAGGTCCCGACTTACCCTGGGCAGATCAGCTTGACCCAGGAACCCTTAGTCAATCGGCGCACACGTTTCTCACGTGTGTATCGCTACTCATGCCTGCATTCTCACTCGTGAACCGTCCACAACTCGCTTCCGCGGCTGCTTCACCCGGCACACGACGCTCCCCTACCCATCCCAGCCCCCGTTGGGGGTACATGCTGGAATGACACGACTTCGGCGGTACGCTTGAGCCCCGCTACATTGTCGGCGCGGAATCACTTGACCAGTGAGCTATTACGCACTCTTTCAAGGGTGGCTGCTTCTAAGCCAACCTCCTGGTTGTCTCTGCGACTCCACATCCTTTCCCACTTAGCGTACGCTTAGGGGCCTTAGTCGATGCTCTGGGCTGTTTCCCTCTCGACCATGGAGCTTATCCCCCACAGTCTCACTGCCGCGCTCTCACTTACCGGCATTCGGAGTTTGGCTAAGGTCAGTAACCCGGTAGGGCCCATCGCCTATCCAGTGCTCTACCTCCGGCAAGAAACACACGACGCTGCACCTAAATGCATTTCGGGGAGAACCAGCTATCACGGAGTTTGATTGGCCTTTCACCCCTAACCACAGGTCATCCCCCAGGTTTTCAACCCTGGTGGGTTCGGTCCTCCACGAAGTCTTACCTCCGCTTCAACCTGCCCATGGCTAGATCACTCCGCTTCGGGTCTAGAGCGTGCAACTCAAACGCCCTGTTCGGACTCGCTTTCGCTACGGCTTCCCCACACGGGTTAACCTCGCTACACACCGCTAACTCGCAGGCTCATTCTTCAAAAGGCACGCAGTCACGACTGACAGCACAAGTGCTGCCAGCGACGCTCCCACGGCTTGTAGGCACACGGTTTCAGGTACTATTTCACTCCGCTCCCGCGGTACTTTTCACCATTCCCTCACGGTACTATCCGCTATCGGTCACCAGGGAATATTTAGGCTTAGCGGGTGGTCCCGCCAGATTCACACGGGATTTCTCGGGCCCCGTGCTACTTGGGTGGTTCTCAAGCAAGCCGTTGATGTTTCAGCTACGGGGGTCTTACCCTCTACGCCGGACCTTTCGCATGTCCTTCGCCTACATCAACGGTTTCTGACTTGCCGACCAATCGGCAGATTGATCAAGAGAACTCCCACAACCCCGTATGCGCAACCCCTGCCGGGTATCACACGCATACGGTTTGGCCTCATCCAGTTTCGCTCGCCACTACTCCCGGAATCACGGTTGTTTTCTCTTCCTGAGGGTACTGAGATGTTTCACTTCCCCTCGTTCCCTCCACACTGCCTATGTGTTCAGCAGCGGGTGACAGCCCATGACGACTGCCGGGTTTCCCCATTCGGAAACCCCCGGATCAAAGCTTGGTTGACAGCTCCCCGGGGACTATCGTGGCCTCCCACGTCCTTCATCGGTTCCTGGTGCCAAGGCATCCACCGTGCGCCCTTAAAAACTTGGCCACAGATGCTCGCGTCCACTGTGCAGTTCTCAAGCAACGACCAGCCACCCACCACCCCATCCCTGAGGACGAGTTCACTGGGGCCGGATCGAAGGCGACCTCTACGGCCGTACCTTCAGATACCCAACAGCGTGCCCGACCCGACCGATCCATCCCCACGTTCCACGCCGAAGCAGTACTAGTGACAACCAACCTGTCGTGTCGAATAGTCAACGTTCCACCCATGAGCTGACCACCGTCGAACATTTGCCGACGTAGTGGCTCTGGATCCCCGAAGGGGATCTAGATGCTCCTTAGAAAGGAGGTGATCCAGCCGCACCTTCCGGTACGGCTACCTTGTTACGACTTCGTCCCAATCGCCAGTCCCACCTTCGACAGCTCCCTCCCACAAGGGGTTGGGCCACCGGCTTCGGGTGTTACCGACTTTCGTGACGTGACGGGCGGTGTGTACAAGGCCCGGGAACGTATTCACCGCAGCAATGCTGATCTGCGATTACTAGCAACTCCGACTTCATGGGGTCGAGTTGCAGACCCCAATCCGAACTGAGACCGGCTTTTTGAGATTCGCTCCGCCTCGCGGCATCGCAGCTCATTGTACCGGCCATTGTAGCACGTGTGCAGCCCAAGACATAAGGGGCATGATGACTTGACGTCGTCCCCACCTTCCTCCGAGTTGACCCCGGCAGTCTCCTGTGAGTCCCCATCACCCCGAAGGGCATGCTGGCAACACAGAACAAGGGTTGCGCTCGTTGCGGGACTTAACCCAACATCTCACGACACGAGCTGACGACAGCCATGCACCACCTGTATACCGACCACAAGGGGGGCACCATCTCTGATGCTTTCCGGTATATGTCAAGCCTTGGTAAGGTTCTTCGCGTTGCGTCGAATTAAGCCACATGCTCCGCTGCTTGTGCGGGCCCCCGTCAATTCCTTTGAGTTTTAGCCTTGCGGCCGTACTCCCCAGGCGGGGAACTTAATGCGTTAGCTGCGGCACCGACGACGTGGAATGTCGCCAACACCTAGTTCCCAACGTTTACGGCGTGGACTACCAGGGTATCTAATCCTGTTCGCTCCCCACGCTTTCGCTCCTCAGCGTCAGTAATGGCCCAGAGATCCGCCTTCGCCACCGGTGTTCCTCCTGATATCTGCGCATTTCACCGCTACACCAGGAATTCCGATCTCCCCTACCACACTCTAGCTAGCCCGTATCGAATGCAGACCCGGGGTTAAGCCCCGGGCTTTCACATCCGACGTGACAAGCCGCCTACGAGCTCTTTACGCCCAATAATTCCGGACAACGCTTGCGCCCTACGTATTACCGCGGCTGCTGGCACGTAGTTAGCCGGCGCTTCTTCTGCAGGTACCGTCACTTTCGCTTCTTCCCTGCTGAAAGAGGTTTACAACCCGAAGGCCGTCATCCCTCACGCGGCGTCGCTGCATCAGGCTTTCGCCCATTGTGCAATATTCCCCACTGCTGCCTCCCGTAGGAGTCTGGGCCGTGTCTCAGTCCCAGTGTGGCCGGTCGCCCTCTCAGGCCGGCTACCCGTCGTCGCCTTGGTAGGCCATTACCCCACCAACAAGCTGATAGGCCGCGGGCTCATCCTTCACCGCCGGAGCTTTTAACCCCGTCCCATGCGGGACAGAGTGTTATCCGGTATTAGACCCCGTTTCCAGGGCTTGTCCCAGAGTGAAGGGCAGATTGCCCACGTGTTACTCACCCGTTCGCCACTAATCCACCCCGAAAGGCTTCATCGTTCGACTTGCATGTGTTAAGCACGCCGCCAGCGTTCGTCCTGAGCCAGGATCAAACTCTCCGTGAATGTTTACCCGTAATCGGGTGCACACACACGAGAGCGGAACAACCGGTCGGAATAAGACCCGTTGTTCACAGCGTCCTCGCTGTGTAATTGCCTGCCCGTGTGCCGCCGAAGCGACCCGGTGCAGGACTTTCAAAGGAACCACCAACCTGCACCAGGTGCAGGCCGGGGTATCAACATATCTGGCGTTGACTTTTGGCACGCTGTTGAGTTCTCAAGGAACGGACGCTTCCTTCGGTCCCGTTTCACCGGGGCCCTCCGGGCGCTTCCCTTCGTTTCTTTCTTGTCTTGCGTTTCCGACTCTATCAGACTCTTTCGTGTCCGATTCCCGGTCGAAGCGGGTCAAGCAGTTTCGCTTTCCAGGTTCTTCGCTTTCGCGTTTTCCCTTTCCGGCGGTTCCAACTTTACCAGACTCTTTTTCGTTCCGTTTCCGGTCCGAATTTGATTTCCGGTGGCCTGTGGAGGGCCCTGCCTTTCGGCGTGTTCACTACGTTAGCCCATTCCCTTGGCAGCTCATAATCGAGGTTGTCGAGTGAATTACGGGCACACCGAATTCACACCCGCCAGGGTGAGTCGTAGGTAGTGGTTTGGCCTCTTCGGGCTGCCCGGTCGGGTCCGATGGACCGTGCCGACAGCTGTACCCGTGTCAAGTGGCTCGGACTACATTAGGCGTCCGCCCTGGGCGCGTCAAGTCGCTCATGGTCCGTCACTTCGCCCGGCGGCGACGGGGAGCGTGGGCGCGGTACGGGCTCACCGTGGGGTCGCTCTCGATCCAGAAGCGCCACGGCTGGTGCGCGCCGTCGCCGCCGACTCCGGTGCGGGGGCCGCTGCGTACCTGGTCAGGCGGGGGCGGGGTGCCGTGCAGTACGGACAGTGCGGGGGTGGGGCCGGCGAAGAGGTCGCTGCCGTTGAGCGTCCGGTCGACGTTCAGGGCGGTGGCGAGGCGGGCCGGGCCTTTGGCCAGTTCCTTGTCATTGCGGGCCGAGACCCGCCGTACGCGGGCCAGGCCGGCACCCACGTTGATCTCCCCGGCCCGGAGGAGCACTCCGCTCGCGTGGCCCTCGGGGCCGCAGACCAGGTTGAGGCAGTGCCACATCCCGTACGTGAAGTAGACGTACGTATGACCGGGCGGGCCGAACATCACGCTGTTGCGGGCCGTGCGGCCGCGGAAGGCGTGTGAGCCGGGGTCGACCTCACCGGCGTACGCCTCCACCTCGGTGAGACGTACCTCGATCGTGCCCTCGTCGCTGTGGCGGACGAGGGTGCGGCCCAGGAGGTCGGGGGCGACGTCCAGGACGGATCGGTCGAAGAAGTCGCGCGTCAGTGGTGTGCGGTCGAAGCCCTTGGTCATGCCGTCCGAGGGTACTGGGAAGGCGGACGCGGGAACCGGCTACGGTCATGGCGCGTATCTAGGGGTCAGGACCAAGAAGGAGTGAACATGGGCTTCAAGCGGCTGCTCGCGAGTCTGGGTGCCGGAGGTGCGTCGGTGGAGACCGAGCTCACCGAGGTGAACGTCGTCCCCGGCGGGGTCGTTCAGGGTGAGGTGCGGATCCAGGGCGGGTCGGTGCCCCAGCAGATCGAGGGGCTCTCCGTCGGCCTGCGGGCGCGGGTCGAGGTCGAGAGCGGTGACCAGGAGACCAAGCAGAACATCGAGTTCGCCAAGGTGCGGCTCGGCGGGGCCTTCGAGGTGCAGGCGGGGGCGGTGCACGTGGTGCCGTTCGGTCTGGAGATCCCCTGGGAGACGCCGGTCACGATGTTCGCCGGTCAGCATCTGCGCGGCATGGACATCGGGGTCTTCACCGAGCTGGAGATCGCCCGCGCCGTGGACTCCGGTGACCTGGACCCGGTCAATGTGCACCCGCTGCCGGCGCAGCAGGCCATTCTGGACGCCTTCGGGCAGCTGGGGTTCCGCTTCCGCAGCGCGGACATGGAGCGCGGCCACATCCGTGGTTCGCGTCAGCGGCTGCCCTTCTACCAGGAGATCGAGTTCGTACCGCCGGCGCAGTACCGGGGGCTGAACCAGGTCGAGCTGACGTTCGTCGCGGACGACCGCGAGATGGACGTGGTCCTGGAGATGGACAAGAAGGGCGGACTGTTCAGCGAGAGCAGCGACTCCTACCGGGCGTTCAAGGTCGGGCTCAACGACTTCCACCAGACCGACTGGGCGGCGTACCTCAATCAGTGGCTGGCCCAGGTCGGCGGACAGCGCAACTGGCTCTAGTGGCTTTAGGGTCGGAGGGGGCCGGGTGGGGAGAAAAACCCGCCCGGGACCTGTCGGCGGGCGGCCGGTGCGCCGCTCGCAGCAGATGAGCCGATCAGGAGAGGTACGAGACGTGACCGAGCCGAAGAGGGCCCCGCTGCCGCACGACTTCCATCCGGAGGTCCCCGCGTTCACCGTGACGAGCAAGGATCTCGCGCCGGGTGCCGTGCTGGGTGATGCTCAGGTGCTTGCGTCCGGGAACACATCGCCGCATCTGCGGTGGGAGGGCTTCCCGGCGGAGACCGAGAGCTTCGCCGTGACGTGTTTCGACCCGGACGCCCCTACGGGGAGCGGGTTCTGGCACTGGGTGGTCTTCGACATCCCGGCGTCGGTGACCGAGCTGCCGGCGGGTGCGGGCAGCGGTGCGTTCGAGGGGCTGCCCGAAGGGGCCGTCCAGGTCCGTAACGACTACGGGTCGAAGGAGTTCGGCGGGGCCGCGCCGCCCGCCGGGGAGAACCACCGCTATGTGTTCACCGTGTACGCGGTGGACACCGCGAAGCTCGGGATCGACAGTGACTCCTCGCCCGCGGTGGTCGGGTTCAACCTGCGCTTCCACACGCTGGGGCGTGCTCAGCTGATCGGTGAGTACGAGGCTCCCGCCGCCGATTAGTTCGCCTGTTGTTTGCCCTGCTCTGGTCTTGGAGAGATCAGAGCAGGGCATTTTTTATTGCGTTGTCCATCGCGGCCTGCCCAGCCAGAGTTGATCCGGGCCTGCCAGGGGGCGGGCGGCACACGGGAGGTGGGCAGGATGCGTGACACGCTGGTTCTCAACGCGAGCTTCGAGCCGCTGTCGACAGTGACGCTCAACCGTGCGGTGGTCCTGATCCTGACGGACAAGGCCGTCGTGGAGCAGTCGCATCCCGAGCTCCGTATGCGTGGTGCCGCCGTGGACATTCCGGTGCCCCGGGTGATCAGGCTCTGCCGGTACGTACGGGTGCCGTTCCGAAGACAGGCTCCGTGGTCCAGGAGGGGTGTGCTGATACGGGACCAGCACCGGTGCGCCTACTGCGGGCGGCGGGCGTCCACCGTCGACCATGTGGTGCCGCGGGCCCAGGGCGGTCAGGACACCTGGCTGAACACGGTGGCCTCCTGCGCCGAGGACAACCACCGCAAGGCGGCCCGGACGCCGGAGCAGGCGGGGATGCCGCTGCTGAAGCAGCCGTTCGTCCCCTCCCCCGCCGAGGCGATGCTGCTGGCGATGGGGGCCGGTGACCGGGCGGAGCTGCCCGAGTGGCTGGACCGGGCCGCCGCGGCCGCGTAGAGGCGTGACGTAATCGGCGTACGTCCGGTGGTGTATGCGTGGGCCCGCCCCTGTGAGGGGGCGGGTCCACGTGTGTCAGCGGAGCAGCAGCTGGACGATGGCCGCGGTGCCGACGACGACGATCAGGGCGCGCAGCAGGGTGGGGCTGAGGCGGCGGCCCACCTTGGCGCCTATCTGGCCGCCGATGGCCGAGCCGACCGCGATCAGGACGACCGCCGTCCAGTCGAAGTCGGCGACGAAGAGGAAGAAGATCGCGGCGATGCCGTTGACCACGGCGGCCAGGACGTTCTTGACGGCGTTGAGGCGCTGGAGCGTGTCGTCGACCAGCATCCCCATCAGGGAGAGGTAGATGATCCCCTGGGCGGCCGTGAAGTAGCCCCCGTAGACGCTGGCGAGGGTCAGGCCGGTGAACAGGAGCGGGCCGCCGTCGGGGCGGGCCGCGACGCCGGTGCGTTCACGGCGGCGCTGGACGGCTTTGCTGATGCGTGGTTGCAGGATCACCAGGACGAGGGCCATGGCGACCAGGACCGGGACGATCGTCTCGAACGCGGTGGAGGGCAGCGCGAGCAGGAGTGTGGCGCCGGTGAGGCCGCCGACGGCGGCTCCGACGGAGAGTTTCAGGATGCGTCGGCGCTGGCCGGCCAGTTCCTTGCGGTAGCCGATGGCTCCGCTGATGGAGCCGGGGATGAGGCCGAGTGCGTTGGAGACGGTGGCGGTGACCGGCGGGAGGCCGGTGGCGAGCAGGACGGGGAAGGTGATCAAGGTGCCCGAGCCGACGATCGTGTTGATCGTGCCCGCACCGACGCCCGCCGCGAAGACGGCGAGTATTTCCCAGATGGACAAGGCCATCTCCTTCGATGGTCAGTGATGCCTCCCCGCCATGAAGGTCGAGGGGCCTCACTGATCATGCACGAAGGGGTTGCGCGTCAGTAGACGGGGGGTTCTTCGCGTCGTTCGACGGCGGAGCCACGGGGGTTGACCACGCCGGCACCTCCTCCGTTGCCGCCGTCACCGGCGTTGCCTCCGTCGCTGCCGTTGCCGCCGGTGTTGAATCCGGGGGCGCCGCCGCCGAGGTTGCCGAAGGCTCCGCTGAGGCCCTTGAGGGCGTCACCGATCTCGCTGGGCACGATCCAGAGCTTGTTGGCGTCGCCCTCGGCGATCTTCGGGAGCATCTGGAGGTACTGGTAGGAGAGCAGCTTCTGGTCCGGGTCCCCCGCGTGGATGGCCTCGAAGACCGTGCGGACGGCCTGGGCCTCACCCTCGGCCCTGAGGGCCGCTGCCTTCGACTCACCCTCGGCACGCAGGATCGCGGACTGCTTCTCACCTTCGGCGGTGAGGATCTGGGACTGCCGGATGCCTTCGGCGGTGAGGATCGCGGCGCGCTTGTCGCGGTCGGCGCGCATCTGCTTCTCCATCGAGTCCTGGATGGAGGTGGGCGGTTCGATGGCCTTGAGCTCGACCCGGTTGACGCGGATGCCCCACTTGCCGGTGGCCTCGTCGAGGACGCCGCGCAGGGCCGCGTTGATCTCCTCGCGGGAGGTGAGGGTGCGCTCCAGGTCCATGCCGCCGATGATGTTGCGGAGGGTGGTGACGGTGAGCTGTTCGATCGCCTGGATGTAGCTGGCGACTTCGTAGGTCGCGGCGCGGGCGTCGGTCACCTGGTAGTAGATGACGGTGTCGATGTTGACGACCAGGTTGTCCTGGGTGATCACCGGCTGCGGGGGGAAGGGCACGACCTGTTCGCGGAGGTCGATCCGGTTGCGGATCGAGTCGATGAACGGGACGACGATGTTCAGACCCGCGTTCAGGGTGCGCGTGTAGCGTCCGAAGCGCTCCACGATGGCGGCGCTGGCCTGCGGGATGACCTGGATCGTCTTGATCAGGGCGATGAAGACGAGCACCACCAGAATGATCAGGACGATGATGATCGGTTGCATCGTGTCTCTCGTGCCCTTCGGTTGCCGATGGATCTCATGATGATCGACATGATCGACTTGGAGTCTCGCAGAACTCGGCCCGGCTCGTGCACGGTTCGCTCACATGACGACGGCTGTCGCTCCGTCGATGTCCACGACATCGACCTGGCGGCCCGGTTCGTAGACCTGTTCCTCGTCCAGTGAGCGCGCCGACCAGACCTCGCCGGCGAGCTTGATACGGCCGCCGGCGGCGCTGACCTGTTCCAGCACGACTGCCTGACGGCCCTTCAGGGCGTCGATACCGCTGGCGTGCCCCGTCTGCCCGGCCCGGTGTCTGGCGGCGATCGGGCGGACGACGGCGATCAGCGCCACCGAGACCGCGACGAAGACCAGCACCTGGGCCACGATGCCGCCGCCGAGGGCGGCGACGACCGAAGCGGCCAGCGCGCCGACGGCGAACATCCCCAACTCGGGCATCGCGGTCAGGACGAGGGGGATGCCCAGCCCCGCCGCGACGATCAGCCACCACACCCACGCGTCGATGTCCACATGGTCATCGTAGGACTGTCGGTGCGTCACCGACAGGGCGCAGGGTGGTCGACTCTCGTCAACTGCGGTACGCGCCCCCGGGATTACCCCGGAGGCCGCCCCAGGGGCCGGTCAGGAGAGCGGCAGGCCGTGGGCGGTGTAGCGGTCGCCCGTGTGCTCGACGATCAGCGGCAGGCCGAAGCAGAGCGAGAGGTTGCGGGAGCTGAGCTCGGTCTCCATGGGTCCGGCCGCCAGGATCTTGCCCTGCCGGATCATCAGGACGTGGGTGAAGCCGGGCGCGATCTCCTCGACATGGTGGGTGACCATGATCATGGAGGGGGCGTACGGGTCGCGGGCGAGCCGGCCGAGGCGGCGGACCAGGTCCTCGCGGCCGCCGAGGTCGAGACCGGCGGCGGGCTCGTCGAGGAGCAGCAGCTCGGGGTCGGTCATCATCGCGCGGGCGATCAGCGTGCGCTTGCGCTCTCCTTCGGAGAGCGTGCCGAACTTGCGGTCCAGGTACTCGGTCATGCCGAGGCGGTCCAGGAAGGCGCGGGCGCGCTCCTCGTCGACGGCCTCGTAGTTCTCGTGCCAGGTGGCGGTCATGCCGTACGCGGCGGTGAGCACCGTCTGGAGGACGGTCTGCTTCTTGGGCAGCTTGTCGGCCATCGCCACGCCCGCCATGCCGATCCGGGGGCGGAGCTCGAAGACGTCGGTGCCGACGCCGCCCAGCCGCTCGCCGAGGATGGTGGCCGTTCCCTTGCTCGGGAAGAGGTAGCTGGACGCGAGGTTGAGGAGCGTCGTCTTGCCGGCGCCGTTGGGGCCCAGGATGACCCAGCGCTCCCCCTCCTTGACCGACCAGGAGACGTCGTCCACCAGAGCGCGTCCGTCGCGGACCACGGATACGTCCACCAGCTCCAGTACATCGCTCATGAGCGCGTTGTCTCCCCATGCAGTCTCGTCGAGATCGTCGCGTGCCTGTGGGCACAGTCCCAGGAGAAAACCTACGCCACCGCGCGAGTGGTCCGGCCGTGAGGTCCGGTCCCGGTCCGTCCCCGTCAGGTTCCCGGGCCGTTCTCTAGGCTGTCTCCATGCTTGTGGAACCACGTTCAGGGTTGTTGGCCGCCTGGGGGAACGCGCTTCTGGCGGGACTCGTCTCGCCGGACGACGCGGCTGTCGCGATGGTCGGGGAGGACGCGGTGCACCGCGTCGAGGGAGTGCCGGGTGAGGCGGGGCCGGTCGGGCTCACGCTGGCGCTCGGGCGGCTGCGGGCGCTGGGGGCGACGGGTTTCCGGGTCGCGCTGCCGGTGCCGGGGCATCCGCTGGGGCTGTCCGGTCCGCCCGACTTCAACGCGCGGGCGCTGGAGGCGGAGGAGGCGGTGGTCGTCTCGGGGTTGCCGTACGGGCTGGTGCCCGAGGTGAGCGAGGTGGGGCCGGAGGGGGACCTGCACGTCGAGGTGGTGTGGCGGGTGCTGCCGGTACGGGAGGCGCCGCCGGCGGACGTGCCGTCGCTGGGCGAGGCGGAGCGGGAGCTGGCGGAGGCGTTGCGGGATGCGACGGCGGCGCTGGCCCGGCTGGATGTGGCCGGTTCAGGGCCGGTGGCGGAGGCGGCGGTGGACGCGTACCGGGCGCGGGCGGAGAGGGGCCGGGGGCGCGATGTGCTGGCGCCCGGGTATCCGCCGCGGGCGGTGCGGGTGCTGGAGCTGGCGCAGCGGGTGGGGCTGCTGGTCTCGGTGGCGTACGAGAACGGGCACGGGGGTGCGGTGAGCGCGTCGGAGATCGCGGCTCGGGGGGCGGCGTTGCGGCCGGTGGAGCGGGTGGCTCGGCGGGCGGTTGTCGCTGCCTACAACGCGTATGTGGAGGGCGGGGAGGTTGCGCGGTAGGCTCGCGGGCCTTTGTCCTCAGGCGCCGGACGGGCTGGGGGTGGTGCCCCTGGGCGGGGGCCTGTTCTGGTGCGGGGCCCCGCCGTGAGGGTTCCGTCCTCAAGCGCCGGACGGGCTGGGAAGGGGTGCGGGCGGGCCTGGCGTTCACCGGGCGAGGGACTTGCCTGCCTCGGGCGCCCCGCCGTGAGGGTTCCGTCCTCAAACGCCGGACGGGCTGGGAGGGGCCGGACGGACTGGGGAGGGGTGCGGGCGGGCCGGAAGAGGTGTGGGCGGGCTCGGGGGCTGGGGAGGGGGGCCGGCCCGCTGGTGCGCCGGGAAGCCGGGCCGCCCCCGTCGAACGTGGGGGCGGGCCGGCTCTTGAGGCTGGCGTCAGTGGTTCAGGCCGAGGTTGCCGAAGGCCGGGTTGAGCAGGCCGATCACGTTGACCGTGTTGCCGACCACGTTCACCGGGATGTGGACCGGGACCTGGGCCAGGTTGCCGCTGGCGACGCCCGGGGAGCCGACGGCCACGCCGTGGGCGTCGGCGCCGCTGTGGCCGGTCGCGGAGGCCGCGCCCGCACCGGCGGCGATGAGCCCACCGGCGATCATGGTGACGGCGGCGGCCTTCTTCAGGTTCTTCACTTCAGGATCCTCCTAGAGAGGCTGCGGCAAGCCGCCGCAGCGTGCCCTGGAGAACGCGGGGAGGCCGAGAAGGATGCGCCGTTCGGGTGACATCCACCCGACAGTATGAATCTCAGCCCGGGTCGGCGCGGGTCTCAGCCCGCGGCCCCGTTCCGTACCGCCCACAGCGCCGCCTGCGTGCGGTCCGCCAGGTCGAGTTTCATCAGGATGTTCGACACATGGGTCTTGACCGTCTTCTCGGAGAGGACGAGGGCGCGGGCGATCTCCCGGTTGGAGCGGCCGTCGGCGATGAGGCCGAGCACCTCGCGCTCGCGCTCGGTCAGGGTGCTCCCCCGGCCCGTACCACTGCCCGCGTCGTCCTGGGCGAGGAGTGCGCCGGCGACCTCCGGCTGGAGCAGGACGTGTCCGGCGTGGACCGAGCGGATGGCGCCGGCCAGGGCGTCCGGATCGACGTCCTTGTAGACGTAACCGGAGGCTCCGGCGCGCAGGGCCGGGACCACCGTGCGCTGTTCGGTGAAGCTGGTGACGATGAGGATCTTGGCCGGGTTGTCGAGTTGGCGGAGCCTGCGCAGCGCCTCGATGCCGTCGGTGCCGGGCATCTTGATGTCCATGAGCACGACGTCGGGCCGGAGCTCCTCGGTGCGGGTCACGCCCTCCGCGCCGTCGGACGCCTCGCCGACCACTTCTATGTCGTCCTGGATCTCCAGAAAGGTGCGCAGTCCGCGGCGGACCACCTGGTGGTCGTCGACCAGCAGCACCCTGATGATCTTGTCAGCCACCGGGGACCTCCATCTCGATCGTGGCGCCCTTTCCGGGCTCCGAAACAACGGTGAGCCGGCCGCCGACGCTCTTGGCCCGGTGCCGCATGGAGACGAGCCCCAGATGGCGGCCGGCCCGGCGGACGGCGTCGGGGTCGAACCCGATGCCGTCGTCGGTGATGAGCAGGACGGTCGCGGCCGAGCGCCGGGTCAGGGTGACGTCGACGTGCTCCGCGCCGGAGTGGCGCAGGGCGTTGTGCAGGGCCTCCTGGGCGACCCGGAGCAGCGCCTCCTCCTGGGCGGCGGGCAGAGCCCGTACACCGCTGCTCCCGAAGGTGACCGCCGCCGCGTGGGCCCGGTCCAGGACCTGGATCTGGGTACGGAGGGTGGCGATCAGGCCGTCCTCGTCCAAGGCGGCCGGGCGCAGCTCCACGACGGCGGCCCGCAGCTCGTCGACCGCTTCGGCGGCGAGGACGGCGACCTGCTGGAGCTCCCCCTTGGCACGGGCCGGGTCGCGGTCGACCAGCGCGGCGGCGGCCTGGGCGGTGAGCCGCAGCGAGAACAGCTTCTGGCTGACCGCGTCGTGCAGCTCGTGGGCGAGGCGGGAGCGCTCCTCGGCGATGGTCAGCTCGCGGCTGCGCTCGTAGAGACGGGCGTTGGTGAGGGCGATCGCGGCGTGCTGGGCGAGGATCGAGAGCAGCTCCTCGTCCTCGGCGGTGAAGCCGCAGCCGCCGTCGGGCTTGGGGCACATCTTGTTGGCGAGGAAGAGCGCGCCGATGATCTCGTCGCCGTCCGTGATGGGCAGGCCGAGGAAGTCGGACATGTCGGGGTGCGCCTCGGGCCAGCCCTCGAAGCGGGGGTCCTTGCGGACGTCCGCGAGCCGCTCCGGCTTCGCCTGGTTCAGCATCGCGGCGAGGATGCCGTGCTGCCGGGGCAGCGGGCCGATGGCCTTCCACTGCTCCTCGCTCACCCCGTCGACCACGAACTGGGCGAAGCCGCCGTGGTCGTCCGGGACGCCGAGGGCCGCGTACTGGGCGTCCAGCAGCTCACGGGCGGAGGCGACGATCGTCTTGAGGACGTCCCCTACTTCGAGGTGCCGGCTCATGGCGAGCAGCGCGGCACTCACCGCGGCGAGGGCCGACGGTGGGCGATGACTCATGGGATCACCGTACCGGCGGGGGTGCGGGGGCCGTATCGGGCCGAGGACGGCTGCCGGAGGGCGGGAGGCCTAGGCCGCTCGCGGCCCGTACCGGGCCCCAGGTCCTAGGACCTCCCGGGTCCTAGGTCGAAGTGCCGGGCGCGGGTGCGGCTCCTGGGCGAGGCGCCGGGTGATCAGGGCTTCCTACGTTGGAGTCGCCGGGGACGCCCCCGGTGGACGCCGACGTACTGCGAGGAGACGGTCACGATGCCGGTCGCGTTGATCACGGGTGGTTCGAAGGGGCTGGGGCGCGCCCTCGCCGAGGCACTGGCCCGGCAGGGGTGGGATCTGGTGCTGGACGCCAGGGCCGCCGGGGTGCTGGAGGCGGCGGCGCAGGAGGTGAGGGAGCGGTACGGGACGCGGGTGGCGGCCGTGCCGGGGGATGTCACGGACGCGGCGCACCGGGCGGAGCTGGTCGCGGCCGCCGGGGAGCTGGGCGGACTCGATCTGCTGGTGGGCAACGCGAGCGTGCTGGGCGCCGAACCGCTGGTCCGGCTGGAGGCGCAGCCGCTGGAGGGGTTGCGGCAGGCGCTGGAGACCAATGTGGTGGCCGCGCTCGGCCTCGTACAGGAGGCACTGCCGCTGCTGCGGGAGTCGGCCGCGGGCGCGGTGGTGCTGGTCAGCTCGGACGCGGCGGCGGAGCCGTACGAGACGTGGGGCGGTTACGGGGCTTCGAAGGCGGCGCTGGACCAGCTGGCGGCGGTGCTGGGCGTGGAGGAGCCGGGGCTGCGGGTGTGGGCGGTCGACCCGGGGGACATGGCGACCGATCTGTACGCCGCCGCCGTGCCGGACGACGACGAGCCCCGGCCCACGCCCGGGAGCGTGGCGCCCGCGTTCCTGCGGCTGGTGCGTGAGCGGCCTGCCAGCGGGCGGTTCGCCGCTCCGGCGCTGCTGGAGGGGCCGGTGACGGCGGACGGGGGTGCGCGGTGACGGCGGTGGGGGCGGCGAGGCGGGGGCCTGCGGGCGCTTCGCCGCTGGAGGCCTTGCGGGTGCCCGTGGAGCTCTCGGCGCGGGTGCCGGCCGAGCAGCGGGGGTCGGGGCGTGATGACGTACGGCTGCTGGTGAGCCGGGGGACGGCCGTGTCGCACCATGCGTTCCGGGAGCTGACGGGGCGGCTGCGGGCCGGGGACGTGCTGGTGGTGAACACGTCGGCGACGTTGCCGGCCGCGGTGAACGGGCGGGTGGGCGGCGACCGGGTCGTCGTGCACTTCTCGACGCGGGGTGAGGACGGGCGGTGGGCGGTGGAGCTGCGGGCGCCCGGCGCCTCGGGGGCCACCGCGCCGCGCCCGGGCGGGCCCGCCGGTGCGGTGGTGCGGCTGCCGGGCGGGCGGGAGCTGGTGCTGGAGGAGCCGCTGGGCCCTGCGGTGGGGGCGCGGCTGTGGTGGGCGCGGGTGCCGGACCGGGTGCCGGAGCTGTTGCGGCGGTACGGGCGGCCGATCCGGTACGCGTACACGGAGCGGGACCAGCCGCTCTCGGCGTACCAGACGGTGTTCGCGGTCCAGGCGCCCGACGGGAGCGGTTCGGCGGAGATGCCGAGCGCGGCCCGGCCCTTCACCGCCGCCCTGGTGGCGGAGCTGGTGAGCCGCGGGGTCCAGTTCGCCCCGCTGTCCCTGCATACGGGGGTGGCGTCGGCGGAGGCGCACGAGCCGCCGTACCCGGAGCGCTTCGCGGTGCCGTCCACCACGGCGTGGCTGGTGAACGCGGCGCGGGCGGCGGGCGGCCGGGTGGTCGCGGTGGGTACGACGGCGGTACGGGCGCTGGAGTCGGCGGCGGACGCGGACGCGGACGGGGTGGTGCGGCCGGTGGCGGGCTGGACGGACCTGGTGGTGACGCCGCGCCGGGGCGTGCGGGTGGTGGACGGGCTGCTGACCGGGCTGCACGAGCCGGAGGCCTCGCACCTGCTGATGCTGGAGGCGGTGGCGGGGCGTGAGGCGCTGCGCCGTGGGTACGAGGCGGCGCTGGAGCGGCGCTACCTCTGGCATGAGTTCGGGGACGTCCACCTCATCCTGCCGGATGAGGAACGTAACACTCCGGATTGCTTCAGCAACGAGCGGTGAGCCTGTTACGTCGCCGATGTGAGCCCGGGCATAGGGCGCACGTCACTTACGAACGTCCCTAGTGGACCCAAAAGGGCGATTTGGGTGGGCATGAGCGGGGGTTATTTCGGACGAACAGGACCCTCTTCCACTACCCGGCTTCGTACGTCACACCTTTGCCACGAGATTTTGCTGCCGCTAAGAATTGCTCTCGTCCCCGACGGAGGTGCGCATCGCCGCCTCCGGTCTCGTCCTCCGTGAGGACACCTGAGCATTCGAAGAGGTAGCCCTACATGTCTGCGACTCGCATCCCCAGCCGTGTCCGTCGTCTGAACAAGGTCCAGAAGATCTCCGTGGCCGGTGTGTCGGCCCTGGCCGTCGCCTCCCTGACCTTCTCGCTCGTCCCGTCGAACGGCGAAGCCGAGGTTGCCCCGCAGGCAGCCGGCGCTGCCGCCCCCGTCGCCTTCACCGGCGGCTCCGCACAGGCCAAGACCGTGCAGGACAGCCTTATCGCGCAGCACTCCACCGCCGAGCAGCTCGTGAAGGCCGCCGATGCCGCCAAGGCGAAGGCGGCCGCCGAGGCCAAGGCGAAGGCCGCGAAGGCCAAGGCCGCCGCGGACGCGAAGGAGAAGGCCGAGAAGGCCGCCAAGGCCAAGGCCGACGCCAAGAAGCGCGGCACCGAGGCCGCCAACCGCTCCACCGCTCGCAAGCCCGTCTACGCCAACAACCTGGACGGCTGGATCCGCGAGGCGATGTCGATCATGAAGAAGGAAGGCATCCCCGGGTCCTACGAGGGCATCCACCGCAACATCATCCGGGAGTCCAGCGGCAACCGCTGGGCGATCAACAACTGGGACATCAACGCCCGCAACGGCATCCCCTCCAAGGGTCTGCTCCAGGTGATCCAGCCGACCTTCGACCGGTACCACGTCAAGGGCACCAAGAAGGACCTGTACGACCCGGTCGCCAACATCGTCGCCGCCTGCAACTACGCGGCCGACCGCTACGGCTCCATGGACAACGTCAACAGCGCGTACTGAGCCAGGCCGGACAGGCGCTGAGCACAGCCGTACACATGCCGGAGGCCGGCACCCCCTGGGGTGCCGGCCTCGGCGTCGTTCCGTACGAGAGTTCCGTACATGGACTACTTGCGCATGACCTCGGGCTCGTGGCGGCGCAGCAGCCGGGCGACCGCGAAGGCGCAGACGAGGCCGAGCACCAGCAGCACGAAGATGTTGATCCCCCACTGGGCCGCCGAGGCCTCCCAGAGCGGGTCCAGGTCGGTCGGGTTCGCCGGGTCCCACGGCGGCATCAGGTTGGCCAGGTCCAGCGTGGTGCCCGCCGCAGCCACGCCCCAGCGGGACGGCATCAGCCAGGTGAGCTGCTCCAGGCCGGGGGTCCCGTACACCTGGAAGAGGACACCGGTGAACACCAGCTGGACGATCGCGAACATGACCAGCAGCGGCATGGTCATCTCGGACGTCTTGACCAGCGCGGAGATCATCAGGCCGAACATCATCGAGGTGAACCCGAGCGCCACGATGGAGATGCAGATCTCGACGGCCGGAGGCATGAACAGCCCCTCGGCCGGCAGCTCACGGGCGGCGAAGCAGATACCGCAGAGGATGACGCTCTGGAACGCGGTGATCACGCCGAGCACGATCACCTTGGACACCAGATAGGCCGAGCGGGAGAGGCCGGTGGCCCGTTCCCGTTCGTAGATGACGCGTTCCTTGATCAGTTCTCGTACGGAGCTGGCCGACCCGGCCAGGCAGATGCCGACCGCGAGGATCAGCAGGATCATCCCGGCCTTCCCGTTGAACTGGGCCGGCGGGGTGGGCGGGGCCAGTCCGAAGTCCGCCGGGATGACCGCGGCCAGCACACCGATCACCGCGGGCAGCGCCACCATCAGGCCGAGGAAGGCCTTGTCGGAGGCGATGACGGAGGTGTATCTGCGCACCAGGGTCCACAGCTGCGTCCCCCAGCTCTGCGGCTTCGGGGGCCGCATCTGCTGGGGCGGCGGCATGTGGACGGACTGCGCGGCGACGGCGTCGATGTCGGCGGCGTACATCTGGTAGTGCTGCGAACCGCGCCAGCGGCCCGCCCAGTCGTAGTCGCGGTAGTTCTCGAAGGCCGAGAAGACGTCGGCCCAGGAGCTGTAGCCGAAGAAGTTCAGCGCCTCCTCCGGCGGCCCGAAGTACGCGACGGCGCCGCCCGGCGCCATCACGAGCAGCTTGTCGCAGATGGCCAGCTCGGCCACGGAGTGCGTGACGACGAGCACGGTGCGGCCGTCGTCGGCGAGGCCGCGCAGCAGCTGCATGACATCGCGGTCCATGCCCGGGTCGAGGCCGGAGGTCGGCTCGTCCAGGAAGATCAGCGACGGCTTGGTCAGCAGCTCCAGGGCGACCGAGACGCGCTTGCGCTGGCCGCCGGAGAGCGAGGTGATCTTCTTGTCCTTGTGGATGTCCAGCTTGAGCTCGGCGAGGACCTCGGTGATCCGGGCCTGGCGCTCGGCCTCGGTGGTGTCCGCGGGGAAGCGGAGCCTGGCCGCGTACTTGAGGGCCTTGGTGACGGTCAGCTCCTTGTGCAGGATGTCGTCCTGCGGGACCAGACCGATGCGCTGGCGCAGCTCGGCGAACTGCTTGTAGAGGTTCCGGTTGTCGTAGAGGACGTCGCCCTCGTCGGCGGGCCGGTAGCCGGTGAGCGCCTTGAGCAGGGTGGACTTGCCCGAGCCGGAGGGGCCGATGACCGCGATCAGCGACTTCTCCGGGACGCCGAAGGAGACGTCCTTGAGGATCTGCTTGCCGCCGTCGACCGTCACCGTGAGGTGGCGGGCGGAGAAGGAGACCTGGCCGGTGTCGACGAACTCTTCCAGCCGGTCGCCGACCAGGCGGAACGTCGAGTGGCCGACGCCGACGATGTCGTTCGGGCCCAGGAGCGCCGAGCCGGACTTCTGGAGCGGCAGACCGTTGACGTACGTGCCGTTGTGCGAGCCGAGGTCGCGGATCTCGAACCGGCCGTCGGGCGTCGCGTGGAACTCGGCGTGGTTGCGGGAGACCTGGAGGTCGGAGACGACCAGCTCGTTCTCCAGGGCACGGCCGATGCGCATGACCCGGCCGAGCGCCAGCTGGTGGAATGTGGTCGGGCTGCGGTCGCCGTAGACGGGCGGCGCCCCCGCGGCTCCGCCGTGGGCCGGTCCGCCGCCATGGGCCGGGGCGGCCGGCTGGCCGGGGCCCTGCTGGTGCGGAACCTGCTGGTACGGGGCCTGCTGCGGGGCCTCCGGTGCCTGCTGCTGCCACGCCTGCTGGGGCGGGGCCTGGTGGTGCGCGGGTGCCTGGTGGGGCGGGGCCTGGTGGTGCGCGGGTGCCTGGTGGGGCGGGGCCTGGTGGTGGGCGGGTGCCTGCTGTCCGGGCCAGGCGCCGCCCGCCTGCGCATGCTGCTGCGGCTGCTGGTGCTGCTGCGCGGGGGCCTGGTGGGCACCGGCGGCGGAGAGATTCAGTCGCGGGCCGTCGGTGGCGTTGCCCAGGCGCACGGCGGAGCCGGGCCCGATCTCCGTCCGCTGGATCCGCTGTCCCTGCACATACGTGCCGTTGGTGGAGCCGTGGTCCTCGATGAACCAACTCCGGCCGCCCCAGCTGATCGTGGCATGCCGCCACGAGACTCTGGCGTCGTCGATCGTCAGGTCCCCCTGCGGGTCACGCCCCAGGGTGTACGGCCTGGACGGATCGAGCGTCCAGGTGCTGCCATTCAATTCCAGTACGAGTTCCGGCACTCCGCGCCCCACTAGTTGTCCCCCGTGTTACCCCCGTCGCAGGGAGTCTAGGGATGCTGAACATCGTGGGGAACTATTCCAGGAGCAGTCCCTTATCCGAAAGTCGGGCCGGTGAAGAGGGGCACCGAAGCGGAGAAGCGGTGCCATCCCGTAATAAAGGGGACAGTCGGACGGAAGGCCCCCGCGCCCTCCGTCCGCCACTCGGGACGGACGGCCGGGCGTGGGGGCGGGACCGATACGGTGGGAGCACCATGAGCGCATCTCAGCCACCTCAGCCTCCCCCCTCCCCCGAGCTCCCCGAGCCCTCTCGGACCGGCGGCGAGTCCGCCCGGGACAGCGAGGAGTCCCCTCCTCTCGTGGACAACACACCCACCCTTCTCGTCAAGATCTTCGGCAAGGACCGCCCCGGCATCACCGCCGGGCTGTTCGACACCCTCGCCGCCTACTCCGTCGACGTGGTGGACATCGAGCAGGTCGTCACCCGGGGCCGCATCGTGCTCTGCGCCCTGGTCACCTCGCCCACCGCGGGCGGCACGACCGAGGGCGACCTGCGGGCGACCGTGCACAGCTGGGCCGAATCCCTGAAGCTCCAGGCCGAGATCATCTCGGGCACGGGTGACAACCGGCCGCGTGGTTACGGCCGTTCCCATGTGACCGTGCTGGGGCACCCGCTCACCGCGGAGTCGACCGCCGCCATAGCGGCCACGATCACCTCGACCGGCGGGAACATCGACCGCATCTTCCGGCTGGCGAAGTACCCTGTCACCGCCGTCGAGTTCGCGGTGTCGGGGACGGAGACCGCGGAGCTGCGGACCGCGCTGGCGACCGAGGCCGCCGAGATCGGCGTGGACGTCGCGGTGGTCTCGGCCGGGCTGAGCCGGCGGGCGCAGCGGCTGGTCGTCATGGACGTGGACTCCACGCTCATCCAGGACGAGGTGATCGAACTCTTCGCGGCCCACGCGGGCTGTGAGGACAAGGTCGCCGAGGTCACCGAGCAGGCGATGCGCGGCGAGCTGGACTTCGAGCAGTCGCTGCACGCCCGGGTCGCGCTGCTGGCGGGGCTGGACGCCTCGGTGGTGGACAAGGTGCGCGCCGAGGTGCGGCTCACGCCCGGGGCCCGCACCCTGATCCGTACGCTGAAGCGCCTCGGGTACCAGGTGGGCGTCGTCTCCGGCGGTTTCACCCAGGTCACGGACGACCTGAAGGAACGGCTCGGCCTCGATTTCGCCTCCGCCAACACCCTGGAGGTGGTGGACGGCAAGTTCACCGGGCGGGTCGTCGGCGATGTGGTGGACCGGGCGGGCAAGGCCCGGCTGCTGCGGAGCTTCGCCGAGCAGGCGGGGGTGCCGCTGGCGCAGACGGTGGCCATCGGCGACGGGGCCAACGACCTCGACATGCTGAACACGGCGGGGCTCGGGGTCGCCTTCAACGCCAAGCCCGTGGTCCGCGAGGCGGCGCACACGGCGGTGAACGTGCCGTTCCTGGACACCGTGCTCTATCTGCTCGGCATCACCCGCGAAGAGGTCGAGGCGGCGGACGGCCTCGTGGACTGACAGCTCGGCGGCGGGCGGCGCGGCCGCCGGTCTTTAAGGCGTACGGAAGAGGGCCCCGGCACGGGTGGTGTGCCGGGGCCCTGCGCGTTCACATGTGCAGCCGTACGTCGGCGAGGGCGCCGCTCAGTCGTTCGGCGTCCAGTATTCGGTGAGCCTGCCCGCGCCGTGCTCCACGCTCTTCCAGGAGCCGGGGAACTCCACCACGGCGTAGGACGCCGTCGGGAAGCCGTCCCGGGTCATCCGGGCCAGGGTGTCGCCCTCGGCGGAGCCGGAGAGGGCGTCGGCGGCTCCGTGCATGCCCGGGTTGTGGCCGATGACCAGAAGGTTGCGGACCTCGTCCGGGGTCTCGTTGAAGAGGGCGATCAGCTCGCCGAGAGAGGCCTCGTACAGCCTCTCCTCATAGACGGTCCGGGGGCGCTGGGCGAATTCGTGGACCGCCAGTTTCCAGGTCTCCCGGGTCCGGACGGCGCTGGAGCACAGGGCCAGATCGAAGTCGATGCCGGAGTCGGCGAGCCTGCGGCCGGCCACGGGCGCGTCCTTGCGGCCGCGCTCGGCCAGGGGGCGCTCATGATCGGAGGACTGCGACCATTCCGCCTTGGCATGCCTGAGAAGGACGATCCTGCGGGGTGTCTCGACGCTCATACACCTCAGCTTCGCATGAAACGCGGCCTCTGGCGCAGGGTGTTGACGGGCTCATCCGGAAGGTTGACGTGCTGGTCCGGGGTGTGTTCGCCGCGACGCGTGGATCAGGGGGCGAGCAGGTGGAGGGCGCGCTCGATCAGCTGTCCGAGTGCGGGGTCGGCGGTGGCGGCCTGCGCCTGCCCCGGGCTCATGATCATGAGCAGCAGGGCGGCGAACGCGAGGGCCGGGAGCGCCACGGCCCACCAGGGCAGCCGTATCTCCACACGGTCGGCGGCCGACGGGCGGGAGACCGCCGGTCGGCGGGAGGAAGCCGGTCGATGGGGCCTGGGGTGCGCAGGGACCGGCATGTCCGCCTCCGTGGGTGTTCGGTTCGTCACCGAAGAACCTACGGAACGGACCGGGCCGGTCCCATCCGGTGATCCACCCACTTCACCCTGACCCTGGCCCCCTAGGGGACAGGGGGGGCCGGCACCACCATGGGCGGGGCCGCCGGGCGTCAGGGGGAGGCGATCGTGGCGATCACACCGATGACCACCGTGACGAGAAGCATCGCCCCGAAGACGAGGAGGAGCTTCTTCTGACCGTTCTTGGGCTGCGGATCGAGCACTGGCATGGGGCCAGTCTCGCATCTCAGCACTCGTCCTCGACGGTCCGGTCCCGCCCTGCCAGCACTCCGGCCACCATCTGCGGGATCATCAGGCCCGCCATCAGGGCGATCGGCAGCCCCCAGCCGCCGCTGTGCTGGTAGAGCACGCCGACGAGGAGCGGGCCCGGGATCGAGAGCAGGTAGCCGGTGGACTGGGCGAAGGCGGAGAGCCGGACCACGCCCGCCCCGGTCCGCGAGCGCATGCCGATCATGGTGAGGGCGAGCGGGAAGGCGCAGTTGGCCACGCCGAGCAGCACCGCCCAGACCCACGCTCCGGCGGCGGGGGCCAGGTAGAGGCCGCCGTAACCGATCAGCCCGCACAGGCCGAGGACGACGACGATGGGGCCCTGCTGCTTGAGCCGCCCGGCGACCCGGGGGATGACGAAGGCGAGCGGGACGCCCATCGCCATGGTGACCGCGAGCAGGACGCCCGCCGTACCGGCCGAGACCCCGGCGTCGCGGAAGATCTGCGGCATCCACCCCATGGTGATGTACGCGGCGGTCGCCTGGAGCCCGAAGAAGCAGGCGAGCCCCCAGGCGGTCCGGCTGCGGGTGATCCGGAGCGCCGGGGCGTCGGCGGGGCGCGCGGCGGCCGATCCGGGAACGGGCGTTCCCGGCGCCGGGGTCCGGTCCCGTACGAGGACGATCCAGGGCAGCACCGCGAGGGCCGCGAGCACGGCCCAGACGGCGAGCCCGGACTGCCAGCTGCCGCCCATCGCGCTGGTGAGGGGCACGGTGACGGCGGCGGCCAGCGCGGTGCCGAGGGCCAGGGCCATGGAGTAGAGGCCGGTCATGGTGCCGACGCGGTCGGGGAACCAGCGCTTGACGATCACCGGCATCAGGATGTTGCTGACGGCGATGCCCATCAGGGCCAGTGCGCTGGCGGCCAGGAACCCGGCGGTGGAGCCGATGTACGGGCGGATCACCAGGCCCGCCGCGATGGCGGCCATGCCCGCGCAGACGACGGCGCCCGCGCCGAAGCGGCGGGCGAGGCGGGGTGCCATGACCCCGAAGACCGCGAAGCAGAGCGGCGGTACGGAGGTGAGCACGCCCGCCACGCTGCCGCTCATGTGCAGCCCTTCGCGGACCTCTTCGAGGAGGGCGCCGAGGCTGGTGATGGCGGGGCGGAGGTTGAGGGCGGCCAGGACGAGCCCGACGGCGATCAGGCGCAGCAGCCAGGGGGCCGGGGCCTCGGCGGCTCCGGGGAGGTGCGGAGCCGGCGGGCCGGCTGGGGTGCGCGCGGCGCCGCCGCGGTTCAGGGTCTGGGTCTGGGTCTCGTCGTCCGGCATGAGGCCATCATAGAATCATGGGATGATTGGTTGTCCAATCCCGCGGGCCCGCCGGTTCCCCTGGGAGAATCCTCCGGAACCCGACCTCACGGCTCACGAGCAAGGAGCACCATGACGCTCACGTCTCCACGGCGTTCGGCCCTCGCCGACCAGGTGATCGCGCAGCTGCGCAACCAGATCACCTCGGGCGAGTGGCCGGTCGGTTCGCGGATCCCGACCGAGCCGGAGCTGGTCGAACAGCTCGGCGTGGCCCGTAACACCGTGCGCGAGGCGGTGCGGGCCCTGGCGCACAACGGGCTGCTGGACATCCGGCAGGGCTCGGGCACGTATGTGATCGCCACGAGCGAGCTGGCCGGGGTGATGCACCGCCGCTTCGCCGCCGCCGACCCGCGCCACATCGCGGAGCTGCGCTCCACGCTGGAGTCGTCGGCCGCCCGGCTGGCCGCCGTACGCCGTACCGAGCGCGATCTGCGGCAACTCGACACCCTGATGGCGCGGCGAGAGGAGGCGTGGGCCTCGGGGGACGCGGAGGCGTTCGTCGCGGCCGACGCGACCCTGCACCTGGCGGTGGTCGCGGCCTCGCACAACGACGTCCTCACCGAGCTCTACGCGGACCTCGGGGATCTGCTGCGCGACTACCTACGGGGTGACGTGGGACCCGAGCTGCGCCCGGAGAACCATATGGATCACGCGCGACTGGTAGAGGCGATCCGGGCGGGGGACGCGGAGACGGCGGCGGCCGAAGCGGCGAGCCACGCGTTGAACTGCCTGGCGGACCGGGTCTAGCCCGCGGACTCCCTCGGTCCGGCGCCGTCCGGTGTCTGCCCCAGGGCCCTCACAGCGGCGCGGGCCGGTGGCTGACCCAGGCCGTCGCGATCTCCTTCCAGCAGCGGTCCTCCAGCCGTACGGTCCGCCCCGGCGCCACCGCCACCGCCTCGCCGTCCGCGTCGACGTCCCACCAGCGGACGCACTCGGTGTGGAGCTGGACCAGGTCGGTGGAGGGGTAGGGGTTGTGGCAGTACGCGACGACCCGCGAGCCCTCGATCGTCGTACGGCACTCGGAGCCGGCCGGTTCGGGCTCCGGGGGCGCCACCGCCGTACCGGAGTCGGCGCCACTGGCCGCATGGACCCCCAGGGGTACGGCGAGTGCGGCGACGGCCGCCGTCGCGGCCAGCAGGAGACGGGTGCGGCGACGCGTGGGGCGCACAGCGATCTCCCTCCCGCAGCCTGACCAGAAGTCCGGTTCCTCCACATTCTGCGGTGGATCGGCCGACTTTTCGACCGGAGGAGCGATGGGCGGCCACGGACGGTGAACGGCCCCCGGCCGCGTACCGCCTCGAAGAACCAGGAGGAGGTACGCGGCCGGGGGCCGTCTCGCGGAGGTGGAGCGCGGTCAGGCGCCCATCATGTGCACGCCGCTGTCGACGTGGATGATCTCGCCCGTCGTCCGCGGGAAGAAGTCCGAGAGCAGCGCCACGATGCCGCGGCCGGCCGGCTCCGGGTCGGACATGTCCCAGGCGAGCGGGGCGCGGTGGTTCCAGACGTCGGCCAGCTCCGAGAAGCCCGGGATGGACTTGGCGGCCATGGAGCCGATCGGCCCGGCGGAGATCAGGTTGCAGCGCAGCCCGTCCTTGCCCAGGTCACGGGCGAGGTAGCGGGAGGTGGCCTCCAGCGCGGCCTTGGCCGGGCCCATCCAGTCGTACTGCGGCCAGGCGTACTGGGCGTCGAAGGTGAGGCCGACGATCGACCCGCCCTCGCTCATCAGCGGCTTGCACGCCATGGCCAGCGACTTCAGGGAGAACGCCGAGACGTGCATCGCGGTGGCGACGGACTCGAACGGGGTGTTGAGGAAGTTGCCGCCGAGCGCGTCCTGCGGCGCGAAGCCGATGGAGTGGACGACACCGTCCAGCGAACCGAGCTCCTCGCGGACCAGGCCCTCCAGCCGGTCCAGGTGCTCCTGGTCGGTCACGTCCAACTCGATGACCTTGGCCGGCTTCGGCAGCTTCTTGGCGATGCGCTCGGTCAGGGTGGGGCGGGGGAAGGCCGTGAGGATGACCTCGGCACCCTGCTCCTGGGCCACCTTCGCGGCGTGGAACGCGATGGACGACTCCATCAGCACCCCGGTGATGAGGATGCGCTTGCCGTCGAGAATTCCGCTCATGGTGATCAGTGACCCATGCCCAATCCGCCGTCAACGGGGATGACGGCTCCAGTGATGTACGACGCGTCGTCGGAGGCGAGGAAGCGCACGGCGGCGGCGATCTCGTCGGGCTGCGCGTAGCGGCCCAGCGGCACCTGGGACACGATGCCCTTGCGCTGCTCCTCGGTGAGCGCCTGGGTCATGTCGGTGTCGACAAAACCGGGGGCGACGACGTTGAAGGTGATGTTCCGCGAGCCCAGCTCACGGGCCAGCGACCGGGCGAACCCGACGAGTCCGGCCTTGGAGGCGGCGTAGTTCGCCTGGCCCGCCGAGCCGAGGAGGCCGACGACGGAGGAGATCAGGACGACGCGGCCCTTCTTGGCGCGCAGCATGCCGCGGTTGGCACGCTTGACGACCCGGAAGGTGCCGGTGAGGTTGGTGTCGACGACGGAGGTGAAGTCCTCCTCGGACATCCGCATCAGCAACTGGTCCTTGGTGATACCGGCGTTGGCGACCAGCACCTCCACGGGACCGTGCTTCTCCTCGATCTCCTTGTAGGCCTGCTCCACCTGCTCGGCGTCGGTGATGTCGCAGCGGACCGCGAGGACACCGGCCTCGGTGAGGGCCTGGGGCGGCTCGCCGGAGCGGTAGGTGATCGCTACCTGGTCGCCGTTGTCGGCGAAGGCGCGGGCGATGGCGAGGCCGATGCCCCGGTTTCCTCCGGTGACGAGAACCGAGCGGCTCAACGGATCACCCTTTCCTTGGCGGTGTGGTGCGCAGTCCATGGCGGTCTGGTACGTCGAAAACCTATCGGTACCGTGCGCCGATCGAGGAATCGGGCCCTGACAGTGGCTTGTCCGGGGTGCTGTGGGGTTCCTACAGTTCGCACGGTTGCGTGCCGGGCACACGTGTCCGCGATATGCCCGGCTGTCCCCGCCTTCCGCGTGGTTCACTGCCGTCGTGTATCGAGAAGGGAATTCCCTGTGCCCCACGAGGTAGATCAGTCATTCCTGGCCCTGCCGTTGCGCGCGCTGGCCGACGCGGCGCTCGCACGGGCGCGGGCGCTGGGCGCCACGCATGCCGACTTCCGGCTGGAGCGGGTGCGCAGCGCGTCCTGGCGGCTGCGGGACGCGCGGCCCGCCGGGGCCTCGGACAGTACGGACCTCGGGTACGCGGTACGGGTGGTCCACGGCGGGGCCTGGGGGTTCGCCTCGGGCGTCGATCTGACGATGGACGCGGCGGCGAAGGTGGCCTCGCAGGCCGTGGCGATGGCCAAGCTGTCGGCGAAGGTGATCGCGGCGGCGGGCTCCGACGAGCGGGTGGAGCTGGCGGACGAGCCGGTGCACGGGGAGCGGACCTGGGTCTCGGCGTACGACGTCGACCCGTTCTCCGTACCGGACGAGGAGAAGGCGGCGCTGCTCGCCGAGTGGAGCGGGCGGCTGCTGGGCGCGGACGGGGTGGCGCATGTGGACGCGTCCCTGATGACCGTGCACGAGAACAAGTTCTACGCGGACACGGCCGGGACCGTCACCACGCAGCAGCGGGTGCGCATCCAGCCGCAGTTCACGGCCGTGGCGGTGGACTCCGCGACCGGTGAGTTCGACTCCATGCGCACCGTCGCCCCGCCGGCCGGGCGCGGCTGGGAGTACCTGACCGGGACCGGCTGGGACTGGGACGCCGAGCTGGAGCAGATTCCCGGGCTGCTGGCGGAGAAGATGCGGGCGCCGAGCGTCGAGGCGGGGGCGTACGACCTGGTCGTCGACCCGTCGAACCTCTGGCTGACCATCCATGAGTCGATCGGCCACGCCACCGAGCTGGACCGGGCGCTCGGTTACGAGGCGGCGTACGCGGGCACGTCGTTCGCCACCTTCGACCAGCTGGGCAAGCTGACGTACGGCTCCCCCGTCATGAACGTGACCGGTGACCGCACCGCCGAGCACGGCCTGGCGACCATCGGGTACGACGACGAGGGCGTCGAGGCGCAGTCCTGGGACCTGGTCAAGGACGGCACCCTGGTCGGCTACCAGCTGGACCGCCGGATCGCGAAGCTCACGGGGCTCGGCCGCTCCAACGGGTGCGCGTTCGCGGACTCGCCGGGCCATGTCCCCGTACAGCGCATGGCAAATGTGTCGTTGCGGCCGGACCCGGGCGGGCTGTCGACGGAGGACCTGATCGGCGGGGTGGAGCGCGGGATCTACGTGGTCGGCGACCGGTCCTGGTCGATCGACATGCAGCGCTACAACTTCCAGTTCACCGGACAGCGGTTCTTCCGCATCGAGAACGGCAGGCTCGCCGGGCAGCTGCGCGATGTGGCGTACCAGGCGACGACGACGGACTTCTGGGGCTCCATGGAGAAGGTCGGCGGCCCGCAGACGTACGTGCTCGGCGGCGCGTTCAACTGCGGCAAGGCCCAGCCGGGCCAGGTCGCGGCGGTCTCCCACGGCTGCCCCTCCGCCCTCTTCCGAGGCGTGAACATCCTCAACACGACGCAGGAGGCCGGACGATGAGCGGCGACCACGGAACCGGCTGGGGGTCCGGGGGTCGTCCCCCGGGCAGGCACAGTCTCAACACGACGCAGGAGGCCGGACGATGAGCCGCGTCAGCAAGCCGTACGAGATCGTCGAGAAGGCCCTGGAGCTGTCCACCGCGGACGGTCTGGTGGTCATCGCCGACGAGCACTCCTCCGCCAATCTGCGCTGGGCGGGCAACGCGCTCACCACGAACGGGGTGACCCGGGGCCGGACCCTCACCGTCATCGCGACCGTCGACGGGGCCAAGGGCACCGCCTCCGGCGTCGTCTCCCGGTCCGCCGTGACCGCCGACGACCTGGAGCCGCTGGTGCGGGCCGCCGAGGCCGCCGCCCGGGGCGCGGGTCCCGCCGAGGACGCGCAGCCGCTGGTCGGCGGGGTGCCCTCCTCCCCCGACTTCACGGACGCACCGGCCGAGACCGGCTCCGAGGTCTTCGCCGACTTCGCCCCGGCCCTCGGCGACGCCTTCGCCCGGGCCCGCTCGGGTGGCCGCGAGCTGTACGGGTTCGCGAACCACGAGCTGACCTCCACCTACCTGGGTACGTCGACGGGGCTGCGGCTCCGCCACGACCAGCCGACCGGGACGCTGGAGCTGAACGCCAAGTCCCCCGACCGGACCCGTTCCGCGTGGGCGGGCCGGTCGACGCGGGACTTCAAGGACGTCGACCCGGCGGCGATGGACGCCGAGCTGGCGCAGCGGCTGCGCTGGGCGGAGCGGCGGATCGACCTGCCCGCCGGGCGGTACGAGACGCTGCTGCCGCCGACCGCCGTGGCGGACCTGCTGATCTACCAGCTCTGGTCGTCCACCGCGCGGGACGCCGTGGAGGGCCGGACGGTGTTCTCCCAGCCGGGCGGCGGCACGCGGCTCGGCGAGACGCTGGCCCCGCTCCCGCTGACCCTGCGCAGCGACCCGCACGCGCCGGGTCTGGAGTCGGCGCCGTTCGTGATCGCCCACTCCTCCGGCGACAGCGCTTCCGTCTTCGACAACGGGCTGCCGCTGGCCCCGACGGACTGGGTGCGGGACGGAAAGCTGGAGCGGCTGACGACGACCCGGCACACCGCCGCCCTCACCGGGCTGCCGGTCGCCCCGGCCATCGACAACCTGGTGCTGGACGGGGGCGGTGAGCGGTCGCTGGAGGAGATGGTGGCCGCGACGACCGGGCGGGCGCTGCTGCTGACCTGCCTCTGGTACATCAGGGAGGTGGACCCGGCGACGCTGCTGCTGACCGGGCTGACCCGGGACGGCGTCTATCTGGTGGAGGACGGCGAGGTGGTCGGCGAGGTGAACAACTTCCGGTTCAACGAGTCGCCGGTGGACCTGCTGTCGCGGGCCTCGGAGGCGGGCCGTACGGAGAAGACGCTGCCGCGCGAGTGGGGCGACTGGTTCACCCGGGCCGCGATGCCCGCGCTGCGCATCCCGGACTTCAACATGAGCTCGGTCAGCCAGGGGGTGTGACCCGCCTAGACTGACTCTTAAACCCCTACACCTGCAAGGAGCACCGGAACCGTGACGGACATCGTCGACGAGCTGAAGTGGCGCGGGCTGTTCGCCCAGTCCACTGACGAGGACGCATTGCGCAAGGCTCTCGCGGACGGTCCCGTCACCTTCTATTGCGGCTTCGACCCGACCGCCGCGAGCCTGCACGTGGGGCACCTCGTGCAGGTCCTCACCGTGCGCCGGCTCCAGCAGGCGGGTCACCGCCCGCTCGCCCTGGTCGGCGGGGCCACCGGTCAGATCGGTGACCCGCGCCCGACCGCCGAGCGCACGCTGAACGACCCGGAGACCGTCGCGGCCTGGGTGCAGCGGCTGCGGGAGCAGATCGAGCCCTTCCTCACCTTCGAGGGCCCGAACGCGGCGACGATGGTCAACAACCTGGACTGGACCGCGGGGATGTCCGCGATCGAGTTCCTGCGGGACATCGGCAAGCACTTCCGGGTCAACAAGATGCTCACCAAGGACTCGGTCGCGCGCCGGCTGGAGTCGCAGGAGGGCATCAGCTACACGGAGTTCAGCTACCAGCTGCTCCAGGGGATGGACTTCCTGGAGCTGTACCGCCGCTACGGCTGTGTCCTCCAGCAGGGCGGCAGCGACCAGTGGGGCAACCTCACCGCGGGCATCGACCTGATCCACCGGCTGGAGCCGGGTGCCACCGTGCACGCGCTGGCGACGCCGCTGATGGTGAAGGCGGACGGGACCAAGTTCGGCAAGTCCGAGAGCGGTGCCGTCTGGCTGGACCCGGAGATGACCACGCCGTACGCGTTCTACCAGTTCTGGCTGAACGTGGACGACCGGGACATCTCGCGGTACATGCGCATCCTCAGCTTCAAGAGCCGTGCGGAGCTGGAGGAGCTGGAGCAGCTGACCGAGGAGCGGCCGCAGGCGCGTTCGGCGCAGCGGGCGCTGGCCGAGGAGCTGACCACGCTGGTGCACGGCGGTGCGCAGTGCGCGGCGGTCATCGCGGCGTCGAAGGCGCTGTTCGGGCAGGGTGATCTGGCCGAGCTGGACGAGGCGACGCTGAGTGCGGCCCTCTCCGAGGTGCCGCACGCCCGGGTCTCCGAGCTGGGCCCGCTGGTGGACCTCCTGGTGGAGGTCGGCCTCGCGCCGAGCAAGTCGGGTGCCCGGCGCACGGTCAAGGAGGGCGGCGCGTACGTGAACAACGTGAAGGTCGCCGACGGTGAGGTCGCACCGGCCGCCGGGGAGCTGCTGCACGGGCGCTGGCTGGTGCTGCGCCGGGGCAAGAAGAACCTGGCGGCCGTGGAGGTCGTCCCGGCCGGCTGACACACCCGGCGTACCACTGGACGACGCCGCGGCCGGACACGCGTTTCCTCGCGTGTCCGGCCGCGGCGCTGTGCTGTACGGCCCCGGGTCAGGCTCTGTTCCTGCTGCCCCGGACGGACTGCCAGACCTTGTCCCCGACACCGACGACGACCACGGCACCGATCAACTGGAGCAGATGGCGGATCCAGTCGATGCCCTTGGTGTCCTCGACGCCGATCCAGCCGGCCACGGCATTACCGAGGATGGAGCCGAGAATGCCGAACACGACCGTCAGCCAGAGTGGGATGTCCTGTTTGCCCGGCAGGATCGCCCGTGCGATCACACCGAGCACCAAGCCCACGATGATTGCCCACAACCAGCTCATTTTCGCCTCCTCGTGCGGCGCGGAGTGCGCGTCCGGCCAGTCTTGGACGGCCGGACGCGGGCCGCACTCCGGGCGGGGCCGTACGGGTGGGGGGCCGTCCGGCGGGGGTGGGGGCGCCGCCCCGGTCTTCGGTACGGCGAGGGCTCGGCGTACCGTGGATGCGGCCCGGTCCGGGAGCGTCCGGCACAGAGATCTGGTGGTGGAACACATGCTGCGGAAGAGCGACGAGGTACAGGTCTTCCGGATCACGGGGGCCCGTCAGGGGCTGGCCGACGATGTGCGCGGCAGGCAGCGGCGCTATGTGATCTCGATGTCCGTACGTACGGTCTCGGTGGTCCTGGCCGCGGTGCTGTGGAACGTGGAGCGGCATGTCGCCATCGTGGCGCTCGCTCTGGGGGTGCTGCTGCCGTACGTGGCGGTGGTCATCGCCAACGCGGGCCGGGAGAACGCCCCTTCACTGCCGTCGACGTATCTCACCGCACCGGTGCGCCCCGCCGTGGAGGCCGCTCCGGCCGCCGCTTCCACCGACTCCGCGGGTCCCGACGGGCGGTCCGGGCGGGTGCCGCCGTCACAGGAGCACAGCTGAGCCCGCGTGTCCCGCGAAGCTCAGGAAAAGCTCAGATCAATCATGACGTTCCGGTGCACCGCACCCCGGTGCCCGTGACATACTTCGAGGGCGCTCCGCATCCCCCGTCGGAGCGATGGACCGACGCCGGGCAGCTCCCCCCGTGGCTGCCCGGCGTCGCCGTTTCTCCGGCCGGGGATGCGCCCGTTCGATGTGCTGTTCGGTGTGCTGTTCGGTGTGCGCAGCACCTGACTTAGGCTGGGTCCCGTGATCTTCCCCGAGACATCCGCCGAGAGCGCCGCAGGTGCCCCGATCTGTTCCGCCAAGGGGTGCCGGGCCGACGCGGTCTGGGTGCTCGCCTGGAACAACCCCAAGCTGCACACCCCCGACCGGCGCAAGACCTGGCTGGCCTGCGAGGAGCACCGGGAGCACCTCTCGCAGTTCCTGGGCGTACGAGGCTTCCTCAAGGATGTCGTGGCGCTCGCCGACTGGGAGTCCGGGGCTTAGGAGCTGCCGTCAGCCGCCGATCGCCGACATCGGGCGGTCGGGCTGGAGGAAGGACGGGTCGTCCAGCCCGGAACCCGCCTTCTTGCCCCACATGGCGACCTTCCAGAGCCGGGCGATCTCCGCGTCCGGCGCGTCCGAGCGGAGGGCGGAGCGCAGGTCGGTCTCCTCGCGGGCGAAGAGGCAGGTGCGGACCTGGCCGTCGGCGGTGAGCCGGGTGCGGTCGCAGGCGCGGCAGAACGGGCGGGTGACCGAGGCGATCACGCCGACGCGGTGCGGGCCGCCGTCGACGGTCCAGCGCTCGGCGGGGGCGGAGCCGCGGGTCTCCTCGCCCTCGGGGGTGAGGGTGAAGCGGGTGCGCAGCGAGTCGAGGATGTCACCCGCGGTGATCATGCCGTCGCGCTTCCAGCCGTGCTGGGCGTCCAGGGGCATCTGCTCGATGAAGCGGAGCTCGTACGCGTTGGCGACGGCCCAGGCCAGCAGCTCGGGGGCCTCGTCGTCGTTGAGTCCCGGCATCAGGACGGAGTTGACCTTCACCGGGGTGAGGCCGGCCTCGCGGGCGGCTTCGAGGCCGTCCAGGACGTCCTTGTGGCGGTCGCGGCGGGTGAGGGTCTTGAAGACGTCGGGGCGCAGGGTGTCCAGCGAGACGTTGACCCGGTCGAGGCCTGCGGCCTTGAGGGCGGCGGCGGTCCGCTTGAGCCCGATGCCGTTGGTCGTGAGCGACATGCGGGGGCGCGGGGTGAGCGCGGCGCACTGCTCCACGATGGAGACGAGGCCGGGGCGGAGCAGGGGCTCCCCGCCGGTGAAGCGGACCTCGGTGATGCCGAGCGTGGTGACCGCGATGCGGATCAGGCGCACGATCTCGTCGTCGGAGAGCAGCTCGCTCTTGCCGAGCCACTGCAAGCCCTCTTCCGGCATGCAGTAGGTGCACCGCAGATTGCACTTGTCGGTCAGTGACACGCGCAGGTCGGTGGCGACCCTGTCATAGGTGTCGATGAGCACGGTGGCTCTCCTCCCCCCTTCGGTGTCGTGGTTGCTGACTCCTCCGAGCCTACGTGAGACGGCTGACATCGCAGGGGCCCGTTTGCCACGAGGTGCGGCCGGGCCGCGTCGTAGGACTCTACGACGCGGCCCGGACCAGGGGGTGGGTGATGCACCGAACGGCTCGGTGAACTCCTTCTCTCAGTGCGCTCCGGTGCCGGTGAGGGACTTGACCTCCAGCTCGGCGTACTTGTCGGTGTCGGGCTTCTCCTTGCCGATCACCGAGCCGAGCCAGCCGAGCAGGAAGCCGAGCGGGATCGAGATCAGGCCGGGGTTCTCCAGGGGGAACCAGGCGAAGTCGACGCCCGGGAACATCGAGGTCGGCTTCGAGGAGACGACCGGCGAGAAGAGCACCAGCAGGACGGAGGAGGAGAGGCCGCCGTAGATGGACCAGAGGGCCCCCTGGGTGGTGAAGCGCTTCCAGAAGAGGCTGTAGAGGATCGTCGGCAGGTTGGCGGAGGCGGCGACCGCGAAGGCGAGGGCGACCAGACCGGCCACGTTGAGGTCGCGGGCGAGCGCGCCCAGCGCGATGGAGACGACGCCGATGGCGACGGTGGCCCAGCGGGCGGCGCGGACCTCCTCCTTCTCGGTGGCCTTCCCCTTGCGGATCACGTTGGCGTAGATGTCGTGCGCGAACGACGAGGAGGAGGCGAGGGTGAGCCCGGCGACGACGGCGAGGATGGTCGCGAAGGCGACGGCGGAGATCACCGCGAGCAGGATGGCGCCGCCGGTGGACCCGGCCCCGCCACCGATCTCCAGGGCCGCGAGTGGCGCCGCCGTGTTGCCCGCCTTGTTCGAGGCGACGATGTCGTCGGGGTTGAGGATGGCGGCGGCGCCGAAGCCGAGCACGATCGTCATCAGGTAGAAGGCGCCGATGATGCCGATCGCCCAGTTCACGGACTTACGGGCGGCCTTGGCGGTGGGCACGGTGTAGAAGCGGATCAGGATGTGCGGCAGGCCGGCGGTGCCGAGGACCAGGGCGATGCCGAGGGAGATGAAGTCCAGCTTCGAGACGCCGGTGGCGCCGTACTTCAAGCCGGGCTCCAGGAAGGCGGCGCCCTTGCCGCTGTTGCTGGCGGCGGTGCCGAGCAGGTCGGAGATGTTGAAGTTGAACTTCAGCAGGATCAGGAAGGTGATGAGCAGGGTGCCCGCGATGAGCAGGACGGCCTTGACCATCTGCACCCAGGTGGTGCCCTTCATGCCGCCGATGGTGACGTACAGGATCATCAGCACGCCGACCAGGGCGACGATGACGATCTTCCCGAAGTCGCTGGTGATGCCGAGCAGCAGCGAGACGAGGACGCCCGCACCGGCCATCTGGGCCAGCAGGTAGAAGATCGAGACGACGATGGTGGACGTACCGGCGGCGGTACGCACGGGGCGCTGGCGCATCCGGTAGGCGAGGACGTCGCCCATGGTGTAGCGGCCGGAGTTGCGCAGCGGTTCGGCGACCAGGAGCAGGGCGACGAGCCAGGCGACGAGGAAGCCGATGGAGTAGAGGAAGCCGTCGTAGCCGAAGAGGGCGATGGCGCCCGCGATGCCGAGGAAGGACGCGGCGGACATGTAGTCGCCGGAGACCGCGAGCCCGTTCTGGAATCCGGTGAACTGGCGGCCGCCCGCGTAGAAGTCGGCGGCGCTCTTGGTCTGGCGGCCCGCCCACACGGTGATGAAGAGGGTCGCGACGACGAAGGCCGCGAAGAGGGTGATGATCAGCGGCCGGTGCTCGCTCGCCCCGTCGGCGGCGAGCTGGACGCTCGGATAGAGGGTGTGGGCGGCGCTCATACGTCGGCCTCCATACGGGACTTGATCGCTTCGGCCTTCGGGTCGAGCTTGGTGGCGGCGTGCCGGGAGTAGAGCACGGCGATGAGGAAGGTGGTGGCGAACTGGGCGAGGCCGAGGACGAGCGCCACGTTGATGTTGCCGACGACCTTGGTGGCCATGAAGCTGCCCGCGTAGTTGCAGAGCAGGACGTAGAGCAGGTACCAGGTCACGAAGGCGACGGTGAGCGGGAAGGCGAAGGAACGGAACGAGCGGCGCAGGTCGGCGAACTCGGCACTCGCCTGCACCGCGTTGTACGCCTCGGTGGTGGGCTGGGCCGGGCCGGTGTCGACAGGGCCCTCGGGCGGCGGTGCATCGGTAGCCACGGAATCTCCTCGCGACGCGGGTGCGGTGATCTGGGGGACGGTGGGTGTCATAGGGAGGCCTCGATACCGGGGGACGGTGATGTGCCTCCTGGACAACGGCACGGAGGGCGCGACGAAGCGGTTCACCGGATCTTTCGCCTTCTCGGCCTCATCCCGGTGACCGGAAGCCCCTCCGTCCCGGTGGCCCGAAGTCGTCCGTACACATTCGGCCGCGCAGGTGCACTCTTCGAACTCACTTGCCCCAAATCGTTGATGCGCGAGGAAGATCAGCGATAGCTTCACTCGTCATGTACGCGACCGAACGCGCCAGGTGTCCGGTCGACCGGCACGGATGATGTGGAGAACCCATGGCTCATCTGGCATCGAGACGGACCCGCGCGCTCGCGCTGCCCGTCGGACTCGCGCTCGTCGCCTCGCTCGGCTTCCTGCCGGCGGCGACGGCCACGGCGGCGCCCACCGGCGCACCGGCCACCGCGACCCCGCGCACCGACGGGCCGAAGCTGAGTTACGTCGTCAACACCGGCAGCGGCCGCAGCGCCGTCCAGCAGGTGGAGAAGGCCGTCAGGCAGGCCGGCGGCACCGTCGTCATCTCGTACGACCAGATCGGCGTGATCGTCGCCCACTCGCAGAACCCGGCCTTCGGCGAAACGATCCGCCGCGTACGGGGTGTGCAGTCGGCGGGGGCGACCCGGACCAACCCGATCGTGCCGCAGGCCACCAAGGACGTCGGTGCCATAGCGCAGCCGCTGACCGAGGCCCAGGCGAAGGCCGCGGCCGCACAGGCGACGGCGGACGAGGACCCGCTGGAGCCGTTGCAGTGGTCGCTGCCCGCGATCAAGGCGGACAAGGCGCACCAGAAGTCGCTCGGCTCGAAGAAGGTGACGGTCGCCGTCATCGACACGGGCGTGGACGACACCCACCCGGACCTGGCGCCCAACTTCGACCGGGCCGCCTCCGTCAACTGTGTCACGGGCGCTCCGGACACCACCGCCGGTTCCTGGCGACCGGCGGCGGGCGAGAGCGACCACGGCACGCATGTGGCGGGCACCATCGCCGCCGCGAAGAACGGCTTCGGGGTCACCGGTGTGGCGCCGGGCGTGAAGGTCTCCGGCATCAAGGTCTCCGTACCGGACGGCTACTTCTACACCGAGGCCGTCGTCTGCGGCTTCCTCTGGGCGGCCGAGCACGGCGTCGACGTGACCAACAACAGCTACTACACCGACCCGTGGCTGTTCGCCTGCAAGAACGACCCGGACCAGGGAGCCCTGGTCGAGTCCCTGACCCGCGCCGTCAAGTACGCCGAGCGCAAGGGCACGGTCAACGTCGCCGCCGCGGGCAACGCCCGCCACGACCTGTCGTCCCGCACGATCGAGGACCGGACCAGCCCGAACGACACCGACCCGGTCACCCGGACGATCGACCCGCGGGTCTGCCCCGACATCCCGACCATGCTGCCGGGCGTCGTGACCGTCTCCGCGACGGGCGCCAAGGGCCTGAAGTCCTCGTACTCGAACTACGGCAAGGGCGTCATCGATGTCGCGGCCCCCGGCGGTGACTCGACGATCTACCAGACCCCCGAGCCGCCGGCCGTCAACGGGCTGATCCTCTCGACGCTGCCGGGCGGCAGGTTCGGCTACAAGGCCGGTACGTCGATGGCGTCCCCGCACGTCGCGGGCGTCGTGGCCCTGATCAAGTCCCGCCACCCCTACGCCTCACCGGCCGCGGTGAAGGCGCTGCTGGTCCTCCAGGCGGACGCGAAGGCGTGCGGCGCGCCGTACGACATCGACGGCGACGGCACCGTCGACGCGGTCTGCGAGGGCACCAAGCTCTACAACGGCTTCTACGGGGCCGGAGTGGTGGACGCGCTGGACGCGGTCCGCTGGTAGGCGGATGACCGAACGATGAGCGAGGGCCCGGGGACGTTCTCCCCGGGCCCTCGCCATGTGCGATGCGCGATGTCCGATGTGCCATGTGCCATGTGCCCTGAGCACGAAGGTGAGTTGGGCGCTACGGCGTGATGAGCACCTTCAGCGCGGTCCGCGCGTCCATCGCCTCGTAGCCCGCGGGCACCTCGTCGAGGCCGATCGACAGGTCGAAGACGGGCGAGGGGTCGATCGTGCCGTCCAGCACGTCGGGGAGCAGCTCGGGGATGTACGTCCGCACGGGGGCGACACCGCCGCGCAGGGCGATGTTCCGGCCGAACATCACGCCGAGGTCCACGCCGGAGGCGCTGCCGTGCGGGACGCCGACGTAGCCGATGGAGCCGCCGTCGCGGACGATGTCCAGCGCGGTGCGCATCGACTGCTCGGTGCCGACCGCCTCGATGACGCTGTGGGCGCCTTCGCCGCGGGTCAGCTCCCGTACGGCGGCGAGGGCGGCCTCGCCCCGCTCGGCGACCACGTCGGTCGCGCCGAAGCGGCGGGCGATGTCGGTGCGCGCGGTGTGCCGGCCCAGCGCGATGATGCGCTCGGCGCCGAGCCGCTTGGCGGCCAGTACCCCGCACAGCCCGACCGCGCCGTCCCCGACGACCGCGACGGTGGAGCCCTGGGTGACGCCCGCGCCCACGGCGGCGTGGTGGCCGGTGCCCAGGACGTCGGAGAGGGCCAGCAGGGCGGTGAGGAGCCGGCCGTCGGAGGCGGCGTCGGCGGGGAGCCTGACCAGGGTGCCGTCGGCGTACGGGACGCGGACGGCCTCGCCCTGCCCGCCGTCCGAGCCGACCGAGCCCCAGAAGCCGCCCTCGGGGCAGGAGGTGGTGAGGCCTTCGGCGCAGTAGGAGCAGGTGCCGTCGGACCAGACGAACGGGGCGACGACGAGGTCCCCGACGGCGAAGCCGTCGACCCCGGCGCCGGTCTCCTCGACGACTCCGAGAAACTCGTGCCCGATGCGCTGGCCGGGCTGCCGGGCGGCCTCGCCCCGGTACGCCCACAGGTCGCTGCCGCAGATGCAGGCCTTGAGGACCCGCACCACCGCGTCGGTGGGCCGCCGGACCGCCGGGTCCGGCACCTCCTCGACCCGGATGTCGTGGGGAGCGTGGATTACTGTGGCGCGCATACGGGGAGGTCCTTGCCGGTCTCAGGTGCTGATACCCCGGTCACGGTACGCCGGGTTCGTGCTGCCCCGCCCTAGGGAGTGTCCGACCGCTCCCCCGCCCCTGCCGCGAGGGCTCCGAGGGCGAGCAGGGACTGTGCGGCGATGTAGGTGAGCATCACCCAGAAGTCGGGGGCGGGCAGCTGCGACCAGTCGGCGATGCCGGTGGCGATGAGGGCGTCGGAGAGCAGGAAGAGCGCCCCGCCGGCCGCCGCGTACCGGCCGAGGACGCCGGCCCGCCACGCCATCGCGGTGAGCAGCAGGCTGTACCCGGCCAGCGGGGCGCGCAGCTCCGCCGGGAGGCCGGGCCAGATCAGGACGAGGAAGACGACGAGCACGACGGCGTACGCGACCGCCGTGGCCGGCGAGCCACGCGCCGGTCCCGGGGCGGCCCGCCCCCGCCCGAACAGCGTCAGGTAGCAGACATGGCCGACGGCGAAGGAGCCCATCCCGAGGAGGAACGCCAGGTCGTTGTCGGCGAGCAGGAACGCATCACCGCCCCACCCGAACAGCAGGGCGGCGATGAGCAGCCGGGGCCCGCCCCGGACGGCGGCGTACCCGGCGAGCAGCGGCATCAGGAGCGGTTTGGCGACCAGGTGGACGGTGTCGAGTCCGGCGAGGAGCCCGGCGAGGTCGACGGCGGCGGCGAGCAGGAAGGCACCGAGGAGGGGCCGGGCGAACCGCCCGGGCCCTGCCGTCTCCGGCCTGGCGGGGCGGGACGCGGTGGCGCTCATCGGGTGGGTTCCGGAGCCGGGGCCGCAGCGGGTACGGGGGCGTCGGCGCGTACGGGAGCGGGCCCGGGCACGACGGCTCCGGCGGCTCCGGCGGCGCCCGTGGTGAGCGCCCCCGCCTTCGGGGCGGGCTGCCACCCCGGTCCCCGGAAGACCCGCCCGGCGCGCTCGCTCCAGCTCCGTGCCGCCCGGATGTCCCGGGCGATGGCGGCGTACTCGTGGGTGGCGACGCGCAGCGGGTTGTGGGTGGCGATGTTCTTGGTGAGCCCGTAGACGGGCCGCTCGGTCTCGGCCGCGAAGGAGCCGAACATCCGGTCCCAGATGATCAGGATGCCGCCGTAGTTGCGGTCCAGGTAGCTGCCCTGCGAGGCGTGGTGGACGCGGTGGTGGGAGGGCGTGTTGAGGACGTACTCGAAGGGGCGCGGGAGCTTGCCGACCCGCTCGGTGTGGACCCAGAACTGGTAGACGAGGTTGGCCGACTGGCAGAAGGCGAGCGCCGCCGGGTGGACACCGCAGGCGATCAGCGGCAGGTAGAAGGGCCAGACGGTGGCCGAGGTCCAGGGCTGGCGCAGCGCGGTGGTGAGGTTGAACTTCCGGCTGGAGTGGTGCACCACATGGCAGGCCCAGAGGATCCGGATGACGTGGTGGCCGCGGTGGGACCAGTAGTAGAAGAAGTCCTGGGCCAGGAGCATCAGCAGGACGGTCCACCACAGCACGGGCACCCGCAGCGGCGTCAGCTCGTAGACGCCCATGTAGATGGCGAGGATGGGGATCTTCCACAGCAGGTCGAACCCGAGGCTGCCGAGCCCCATCGTGAGGCTGGTGGCGGCGTCCTTGGTGTCGTACCCGGCGGCGTCCTCGTCCGGGTGGAAGCGGTAGCTGACCATCTCGATCACGGTGAGCAGCACGAAGGCCGGTATCGACCACAGCACGACATCGGGCAGGTTCGGCTCCATGCGAGCACCGTAGGGCCGCCGGTCGGCGAGGGCTAGACGTTGTTACCCACAAGTATGCGAGACGCCTTGTCAGCAGACTTTGGCACCTTCTGCCAATGGACCGGCCGTAGGATTTGCGGCACGCGTGTCGCCGAGGGGGAGGAACGCACGTGTCCGGTACGGAAGTTGCCCTGATTCGGCTGGCCACGACGGTGCTCGGCTCGGCCACCAAGACGTTGTTGACGCCCCGACCCGGCGCGGGCCTGGTCCCGGACCCGGTCCGCCCGCTCCCCCGCCCACCGAAGCCGGACCGGCTGGCGAAGGTGCTGGCGGGGCGCATGTCCGAGTCGTACGGGGATCTGCCCGAGCACGAGCGGCTGGCCGCGGTCGCCTCCGTACAGGACACGTTCGTGGCGGCGAGCGAACTGGAAGCCGGGCGGCTGTTCGCGGTGGAGCTGGACCCGGAGCGGCTGCGGGCGGAGCTGTCTGCGCCCGCCCCCGGGCTCTCAGCGCGCGCCTGCGGTCTGTACGAGGACCTGCTCGGCCGCTGCTGCGCGCATCTGGTGGAACAGCTGACAGCCCACCCGTCGTTCGCGGCGCGGGCGGCGGTGGAGCAGATCCGGGCGGCGGGGCGGACGCGGGCGCTGGTGAAGGACGTACGGGACCGGGTCGGCCTGCGCACGGACGCGGCGGACCTCGAGTTCGAGGTGCGGTACGCGGAGTTCATCGCGACGACCAACAGCCGGGTGGAGCTGTTCGGGCTGACGCTCGGAAGGTCGGCGGGCGGATGGCCGCTGGAGACGGCGTACATCGGTCTTGAGGTCAGCGGGGATTACGGGATCACCGACCGGTACGGTCTGGACCAGCCGGTCCGGACCACGGTCAGGATCGAACAAGCCCTCGGCGAGCGGGACCGGCTGTTACTGCGGGGCCCGGCTGGTTCCGGCAAGAGCACGCTGGTGCAGTGGCTGGCTCTGAATGCTGCGCGGCAGACGTTCGGGAGTGAGCTGGCCGACTGGAACCGGTGCGTTCCGTTTGTCCTGCGCCTACGCGCCTTCACAGCCCTCGATGTACTGCCCGCCCCTGAGGAGTTCCTGCGAGCGGCCGGGGTTCCGCTGCACGGCTCGGCCCCGGCCGGCTGGGCGGACCGGCTGATGCAGAAGGGCCGGGCGCTGGTGCTGGTCGACGGGGTCGACGAGGTGCCGGACCGGCTGCGCAAGCGCACCGAGCGCTGGCTGAAGGATCTGATCGCGGCCTACCCCCTGGCCAGATACGTGGTGACGACTCGTCCCTCGGCGGTCCCGGAGGGCTGGCTCTCCGGCTCCGGCTTTGAGCCGCACACGCTGCTGGCGATGGGTCAGGAGGACGTCCGCGCCTTCGTCGGCCACTGGCACCGGGCGGCCCGCGCGGAGTGCCGGTCCGATGAGGAGCGCGCCGAGCTGGACACGTACGAGAACGCGCTCCGCCGTGCGGTCGGCACCCGTCGGGACTTGGGGCTGCTCGCGACGAACCCGCTGATGTGCGCCCTGCTCTGCGCGCTGAACCGGGACCGCCGGATGCAGTTGCCGAGGGCCCGCAAGGAGCTGTACGACGCGGCGCTGGACATGTTGCTGGTACGGCGCGACACCGAGCGCGAGATCGTCGGGGTGGAGGGCGTCGACCTGACCCGGGAGGAGCAGACAGCTCTGCTCCAGCGGCTGGCGTACTGGCTGATCCGGAACGGCCTGGTCGAGGCGCGGCAGGAAGAAGCGGTGGCCCTGCTCACCGACTGGCTGCGGGCCATGTCCCAGGTCCGGGGCGCCCCCGAGCAGGTCTTCGCGCATCTGTTGAACCGCAGCGGTCTCCTCCGCGAACCGGCCACGGGCGCGGTGGGGTTCGTGCATCGCACCTTCCAGGACTACCTGGGTGCGAAGGCCGCGGTCGAGGCCCGCGACTTCGGCGTCCTGGTCGGCCATGCCCACGAGGACCAGTGGGACGACGTGGTCCAGATGGCGGTGGGGCACGCGCGGCCGGACGAGCGGGCGATGCTGCTGACGTCCTTGCTGGACCGGGCGGACAGGGAGCCGGAGCACACGCACCGGCTGGTGCTGCTGGCGGCGGGGAGCCTGGCCCATGCGCCGGAGCTGGATCCTGGGGTGCGGGAGGAAGTGGAGAGGCGGACGGCGGGGCTGTTGCCGCCGGACGGAGAGGAGAACGTTCGCGAGCTGGCCAAGGTGGGCGATCTGGCGGTGGAGCTGCTGTCGTCGATGGTGGACGGGTTGAGCGAGCGGGAGACGGCCACGGTTGTGCAGACGGCCGCGGCGGTGGGCAGCGAGGCGGCGTACGAGCTGGTGAAGCAGATCCGAGCGGACCAGAGTCATGTGGTCGCGAACGAGCTCTGCACGGCTTGGCAACGGTTCGACGCGGATGCCTACGCGCGGGAGGTTCTCGCGCCTCTGACCTGGCGTAGCGTCCCCGTGCGAGCGGAGACCGAAGCTCAGTTGGCCGCCCTGCGCCACATCCCGGGTCTGCTCAACGTGACGGTTGTCGGCGACCGCGGCCTGTCCGAGATCACCTCACGACCGGATCTGGAGCGGGTCTTCCTTTACCGGAACAGCCTGATCGAGGACGTGAGTTCACTCGCCGCCATGCCCCGCCTGCACGAGATCGGTCTGAGCAGTTGCCCGCAGATCCGGTGCATCGCGCCACTTGCCCGGCCCGGGCTGGAGTGGCTGTCTCTCGTAGACCTGCATCCGTCACTCGATCCGGCGCCGCTCACGGAGATGCCTGACCTCCGCTTCCTCGTGCTCTGCCATCCCTTTCCCACGGCGACCTTCGGCGGACTGCCCATATGTGAGCAGGTGACCGAACTCGTCCTGCCCCAGCAGTCCCGGCAGCTGAGCCTGGAAGGCCTGGACCGCTGGACGAGTCTGCGAGCGTTGAGCCTCTACGGCCTGTCCCAGCTCCAGCAGCTCAACACTATGACGTCGCTGCACCACCTGGAGCGGCTGAACATCTACGGGATACCCGACCTCGACTTGCGACTGGTAGCCCCCCTCACCGCACTACGTGAGCTCCTCCTGGTGCCGCAGAGCCAGCACTTGGACGTCTCCCCCCTCGCCGAGATGCCTCACCTCGTCTCTCTCACTCTCTACGGAAGCGGCCGCCCCTTCGACCTCAGCCCCCTCGCAGCTTGCGAGGACCTGACCATCCACCTGCCCCACGGCACCCACGCCACCGGCCTCGAACTCTTCCCCCCGGAACGCCTCATCCGCCTCCCCTGACCCACCCCCCGGAGCCGCCCGAATAGGGCCCTGTCAGTCCCGGCCCGTATTCTCTGTGACCATGCTCGACGACCGCCAGACAGCCGCGCCATGGCCGACCGCCTACCCCCAGGGGTACGCGGTCGTCGACGTGGAGACCACCGGCCTCGCCCGGGACGACCGGATAGTGTCTGCCGCCGTCTACCGGCTGGACGCCCTGGGCAATGTCGAGGACCACTGGTACACGCTGGTGAACCCGGAGCGGGACCCCGGTCCCGTCTGGATCCACGGGCTGACGAGCGACGTGCTGGAGGGCGCGCCGCTCTTCCCGGAGGTCGCCGCCGAGTTGTCGGCGCGGCTCGCGGACCGGGTGCTCGTCGCGCACAACGCGGCGTTCGACTGGTCGATGATCGCCCGGGAGTACGCGCGGGCCTCGGTGATCGCCCCGGTGGAGCAGCGGCTCTGCACGATCGCGCTCGCCAAGGAGCTGCGGCTGCCGCTGCCCAACCACAAGCTGGCCTCGCTCGCCGCCCACTTCGGCGTCGTACAGCAGCACGCGCACCACGCCCTGGACGACGCCCGGGTGCTGGCCGAGGCGTTCCGGCCGAGTCTGCACGCGGCGGCGCGGGGCGGGGTGCGGCTGCCGTTGCTGGAGTGCCGGCCGCTGACCGAGTGGTCGGACTCCCCCGTCGCCCCGCGCGTCGGGTATCAGCCCTTCCGGCAGCCGAACAGCTGGCGGCCCTCGCGCAAGCGGCCGGCCTGCCCGTATCCCAATCCGGGGCGGTACGAGAAGGAGAAGCCGCTCCAGCAGGGGATGCGGGTGGCGTTCTCCGGGGACACCTCGATCGACCGGGAGCTGCTGGAGGACCGGGCGGTGGAGGCGGGGCTGCATGTGGCGACCAGTGTGTCGCGGCTGACCAGTCTGCTGGTGACCAACGACCCGGACGCGGCGACGTCGAAGACGCAGAAGGCGAAGGCGTTCGGCACGCCGATCCTGGAGGAGAGCGCCTTCACGCACCTGCTGCGCGATGTGGCGCCCGCCGACGGGGCCGTCCTCCCGCACCAGGCGCCGCCACCGTCATCGGAGTGAACCGGGCGCGACTCGCCCGGCGTCCGCTCGCCCGTCGCCGCCGGGCGTCCCACCCTGTGGCGCATGGCACGTTGTGAGGTTTGCGGAAACGACTACGGCATGTCCTTCGAGGTGCACGCACAGGGCGCGGTGCACGTCTTCGACTGCTTCTCCTGCGCCATCCACCGCATGGCGCCGATCTGCGAGCACTGCCGGGTCCAGGTGATCGGGCAGGGCGTCGAGGCGGACGGGCACTGGTACTGCGGCGCCCACTGCGCCCGCGCCGAGGGGAAGGCGGGCATCGTGGACAAAGTGTGACGGATCATCCCCTTGCCGGGCCTCCCCGGCAGTACCCCTGAGTGCCGCACCCCATGTCCCCGGTTGTACGGTCATGGGGTGTACCGCTTCCTGTTGACCCGGCAGTGGGTGATCCTCACCCTGCTGGCTCTCGTACTGATGCCGACCATGGTCGAGCTGGGGTTCTGGCAGTTCCACCGCCATCAGCACCGGGTCGCGCAGAACGAGCTGATCTCGCGGAACCTGAAGGCCGATCCGGCTCCGGTCACCGATCTCACCTCCCCGGGGCACACCGTCCCGCGCGCCGACTACTGGCGGGCGGTGACCGCGACGGGCACATTCGACACGGAGCACGAGGTCGTGGTCCGCCGGCGTACGTCGGAGGACGACCGGATCGGCGTCCATGTGCTGACCCCGCTGGACCTGCGGGACGGGGGCACCGTCCTGGTCAACCGGGGCTGGGTCCCCGCCGCGCCGAACCAGACGGAGTACCCGGACGTGCCGCCCGCCCCCCGGGGCGAAGTGACCGTCACCGGGCGGCTCAAGGCCGACGAGACGACCGGCAGCAGCGGCATCAAGGACCTGGCGGGGCTGCCGGACCGGCAGGTCATGCTCATCAACAGCGAGCAGCAGGCGCATCTGCTCTCCCGCGAGGTCCTCGGCGGATACATCGAACAGACCGCCCCCGAGTCCGCGGGCGGGCTGCCCGAGCAGATCGCCGACCCCGACGACAGCTCCATCGGCCCGCACATGGCGTACGCCGTCCAGTGGTGGCTGTTCGTCGCCGCCGTTCCGGTCGGCTGGATCATCCTCGTACGGCGGGAGAAGCGCGACCGCGAGGAGGCCGCCGCGAAGGGCGAACCGGCCGGCGAGGTCTCCGAGCAGCCCGCACCCGCGAGCGCCTGAGAGGCCCTGGGCTCTGAGAGTTCCGGCACACAGAACGGCTGGTTGACGAGGGTCCGGTTCGGGAAGACGCCAGAGCGTGACCCCACGCATCGAGGACTACGCCCTGATCGGCGATCTCCAGACCGCCGCACTCGTCGGCAGGAACGGTTCGATCGACTGGCTCTGCCTGCCCCGCTTCGACTCCGGCGCCTGTTTCGCGGCCCTGCTCGGCGACGAGGAGAACGGCCACTGGCGCATCGCCCCGCAGGGCGCCGGGCCCTCCGACACCTGCACCCGGCGCGGCTACGCGGGTGATTCGCTGGTGCTGGAGACGTTCTGGGAGACCCGGACCGGCACGGTCAAGGTCATCGACTTCATGCCGCAGCGCGACAGGTCGCCCGATGTGATGCGGATCGTCGAGGGCGTCAGCGGCACCGTCGACATGAGCTCCGTACTGCGGCTGCGCTTCGACTTCGGCTCCGTGGTGCCCTGGGTGCGCCGGTCGCACGGCCACCGGGTCGCGGTCGCCGGGCCCGACTCCGTCTGGCTGCGCAGCGAACCGCCGGTCAAGACGTGGGGCCAGCAGTTCAGCACCTGCTCCTCGTTCACCGTCACCGAGGGCGAGAGCGTGGCGTTCGTCCTGACCTGGCACCCCTCGCACTCGCCGCGGCCCAAGCTGATCGACCCGCACAAAGCACTGAAGCACACGCTGCACGACTGGGCGAAGTGGACCGAGCGGTGTACGTACGAGGGCCCGTACCGCGAGGCCGTCCTGCGCTCGCTGATCGTCCTGAAGGCGCTGACGTACGCCCCGACGGGCGGCATCGTGGCGGCCCCGACCACCTCGTTGCCGGAGGAGATCGGCGGCGTACGGAACTGGGACTACCGCTTCTGCTGGCTGCGGGACGCGACGCTCACCCTCGGGGCGATGGTGTCGGCCGGCTATCTGGAGGAGGCGGCGGCCTGGCGCGACTGGCTGCTGCGGGCCGTGGCCGGGGACCCGGCGGACCTCCAGATCATGTACGGGCTCGCGGGCGAGCGCCGGCTCCCCGAGATGGAGCTGCCCTGGCTCGCCGGGTACGAGAACTCCCGCCCGGTGCGCACCGGCAACGCGGCGGTGCGCCAGCGCCAGCTGGATGTGTACGGGGAGGTCATCGACGCGCTCCGGCTCGCCAAGGTCGCCGGTCTGGACGACAAGCCGCACGCCTGGAACCTCCAGCTCAGCCTGCTCGGCTTCCTGGAGTCGTCGTGGCGGGAGCCGGACGAGGGGCTGTGGGAGATCCGCGGCGCCCGGCGCCACTTCGTGCACTCCAAGGTGATGGCGTGGGTCGCCGCCGACCGGGCGGTGTGCTCGCTGGAGGAGAACCCCGAGCTGCCCGGCGACGCGGACCGCTGGCGGGCGATGCGGGACGCCGTGCACGCCGAGGTCTGCGAGAAGGGGTACGACCCCGTACGGAACACCTTCACCCAGTCCTACGGGTCCAAGGAGCTGGACGCCTCGACGCTGCTGATCGTACGGACCGGGTTCCTGCCGCCCGACGATCCCCGGGTCATCGGCACGGTCGACGCGGTCCGCGAGGAGCTGGGCAGCGACGGGCTGGTCCGCCGCTACAGCACCGAGGGCGTCTCCGTCGACGGGCTGCCCGGCGACGAGGGGGCGTTCCTCGCCTGCTCGTTCTGGCTGGTGGACGCGTTGCAGCGGATCGGCCGCCACGACGAGGCGCGGGAGCTGTTCGAGCATCTGCTGGAACTCCGCAGCGACGTGGGGCTGCTGGCCGAGGAGTACGACGTCGCGGCCGGCCGGCAGCTGGGCAACTTCCCCCAGGCGTTCAGCCACATCGGACTGGTCAACTCCGCTGTCGACCTCGCCGGGGTGGACCCGGCAGGATAGGGCCATGGATCTTGGACTGAAGGACCGCGTGTACATCGTCACCGGCGCGACCCGGGGCCTCGGCAACGCCACGGCGCGCGCCCTGGCCGCCGACGGGGCGAAGGTGATCATCACCGGCCGGGACGAGAAGGGCGCCGAGGAGGCCGCCGCCGAGCTGGGGCCGGACGCCGTCGGCCTCGCCGCCGACAACGCCGACCCGTCCGCCGCCCAGCGGCTGGTGGACACGGCCAAGGAGCGGTTCGGCCGACTCGACGGCGTACTCATCAGCGTCGGCGGGCCCGCGCCCGGCTTCGTCGCCGACAACACCGACGACCAGTGGCAGACGGCGTTCGAGACGGTGTTCCTCGGAGCGGTCCGGCTCGCCCGGACGGTCGCCGCCGCGCTGGGCGAGGGCGGCGTCATCGGCTTCGTGCTCTCCGGTTCGGTGCACGAGCCGATCGGCGGGCTGACCATCTCCAACGGGCTGCGCCCCGGCCTCGCCGGTTTCGCGAAGTCGCTCGCCGACGAGCTGGGGCCGCGCGGCATCCGGGTCGTCGGGGTGCTGCCCGCCCGGATCGACACCGACCGGGTCCGCGAGCTGGACGCGCTGTCGGGCGACGCCGAGGCGGCCCGTACGGCCAACGAGGCGCGGATCCCGCTGCGTCGCTACGGGACGCCGGAGGAGTTCGGGAAGACCGCGGCCTTCCTGCTCTCCCCCGCCGCCTCGTATCTGACGGGGATCATGGTGCCGGTCGACGGCGGGTCGCGGCGCGGGTTCTGAACCGCTGCCCTCCGCCCCGTACGCCCACGGGCCGTCAGGACACCCGTTCCGCGCGGTGCTTGACGGCCCGCAGCCGCACCTCGGCCGGGAGCGCGTCCAGGCCGGCCGACTCGCGGGCGTGGGCCAGCGCCCCGTCGGCCACCGTGTTCAGCGCCTGCCCGGGGGCGGCGTGCGGCTCCATCAGCAGCCGGATCCGGGCCTGCGGCGCGGTCCGGCGGCCGGTCAGGGCCGCCTGGGCGCGGGCCACCCCGTCGACCTCGCCCGCCTCGTCGGCGAGCACGCCCTCCAGCGCCTTGCCCCGCACCTGCGCGCCCTCGCCGTCGCCGCTGTCGACCAGGACGTCGGAGAGGCGGCCGCGCCGGAGCTGGGCCAGGAGCCACCACAGGGCGAGGACGACCAGCACGGCGAGGACCGCGATCACGGTCGGCCACCACCAGCCCTCGTCGCGCCAGCGGCCCCGGTCGGCGGTGCTGAGCAGCACATCGTTCTTGCCGTCCCAGGGCCACCAGGACGGCAGGGAGGCGCCGAGGCCGACGGCGAGCACCGCGCCGCCCACGGCGATCAGCAGGAGCCCGGCCAGGGTCAGCAGGACCCGGTTGACGGTGGAGCGCATGCCGCTCATCCCTTCTTCGCCGGTCGGTGCACCTGGACGGAGACGCCGGGCGGCTTCGCCAGGCCCAGTTCGCCGACGGCCTTGGCCAGCACGGTGTCCAGGTCTTCGCGTACGTCGTCGAGTGCCCGGAAGTGCGAGAGGGCCCGCACCTTCGCCTTGCGCCGCCCCATCCGGACCCGGACGGACTGCACCCCGGGCACCTCCACGGCCCGGTCCCGCAGGACCAGTGCGGCGGCCGTGCGGTCGAGTCCGGCGCGTACGTCGGCACGGTCGCGGCGCATCGGCAGCAGATCGCGCAGCCCGGGGGTGAGGGCGAGCAGGAGCAGCCAGAGGCCGACCAGCGCGGCGATCCCCGCCCCGATGAGCACCGCGACATCGTCGAGGTGCCGTTCGGCGAGGCCGTCGGCCAGGGAGCGCCGCCACTGCATGGCCGAGTGTCCGGCCCGGACGGCGGCGATGTCGTAGAGCAGCAGCCCGGCGGCGCCCAGGAGCACCAGGGCCAGCAGCGCGGCCGGGACGCGGCGTGCGGACCAGAAGCGGCCGGCCCGGCCGCCGCCGCCCTGTTCCAGGGTGGGGACCCGGTCGGGGGCGGAGGGCGTGCCGGGTTCGGGCGCGTGTGTCCCGCCGTCGGCCTGGTCCACCGTCGGCATCCGCCGGGTGGAGCCGGTGGGTTCGCCGGGTTCGGTCATCGGATCCTCCCCTGTGCTCCGCCGGCCGCCGGGTGCAGCCGTTCGACCTGGACGGCCACTTCGGGCACCTCCATGCCCGCGAGCGCCTTGACCCGCTGGGCGACCCTGCTCCGTACGGCACCGCACTGGCGGCCGATGTCGCAGGGGTAGCCGAGCTCCAGACTGACCCGCACGCGGGCCGCGTCACGGTGGACGGTGACCGTGGCGCGCGGGGAGGCGCCGTCCTGGGGCGGCTCGTCGACGGCTTCCTTCGCCGCCTGCGCGGCGATCTTGGCGACGACCCGGTCGGCGATCCGGGTCTCGCCCCGCTCGGCGGCGGCGACCCGCCCGGTCACCGCCGTCACCGTCGCCGGTCGCCGCGCTCGCGACTCCGGAAGAAGTCGCCGGGTTCCAGGTCACCGTCCAGGAAGCGGCCGGCGATGAAGCCGATCGCTCCCAGAGCGGCCACCAGTACGAAGGCTCCGAACCCGCCGAAATACCCGGCGAATCCCAGCGCCATGCCGGCCACCAGGCCGACCGCTGCCATGCTCATCGTCTCTCCTCAACTGCCTTGCGGCGGGGAAGCCGGAACCTACTGGACGCGCTGCTGCTGGTCGTCGTCCTCGTCGTCGTCCTCGTCGGGCAGCTTGACGTCGCTGACCGCGATGTTGACCTCGACGACTTCGAGACTGGTCATGCGCTCCACCGCCGCGACGACGTTCTGGCGCACCTCGCGCGCCACGTCGGAGATGGCCACGCCGTACTCGACGACGATCTCCAGGTCGAGGGCGGCCTGGGACTCGCCGACCTCGGCCTTCACACCGCGGGTGACGGACTTGCCGCCGCCGGGGACCCGGTCGCGGACCGCGCCGAAGGTGCGGGACAGGCCGCTGCCCATGGCGTGGACGCCGACCACATCGCGTGCGGCCATTCCGGCGATCTTCTCGACGACGCCGTCGGCGATGGTGGTGCGGCCGCGGGTGCCGGGATCGCCTCCGCCGCGCTTGCTCAGGGGGGACTTGCCCGAACCGCTGTCGGGGCTGTTGCGCTGGGGTGTCTCAGTCATCGCCGCTCTTCCTTTCGGGGCGGGGTGGGGACTTCCTTTGCCCACGTTAAGTGCGCTTGCCCGGTCCCGCGCCGTGGATGGGGCAGGCTGGGGCGATGACGACGGAGCGGAGCCCGCAGAGGGCCGACGGATGGACAGCTGCGGTACGGCAACGCCTGGGCCTCGGCAGATTGCTCCCCTTGGGTGGTGCCGTGGACGGCGCCTGGATCGCGGAGACGGCGGCGGCCTCGGTGCTGCGCGGGGCGGCCGTGGAGGGCGCGGTGCTGGGGAGCCTGCGGATCGGGCCGGCCCGGGCGGCCCTGGACACGGATACGGAGCCGGGCGCCCCGGCGCAGGCGGGCCCGGCCGTGCCGCCCGCGCCGCCGAGCGCGTTGCCGCGCGGGCCGGTGAGCATCGAGGCGGAGTTCCGGGCGGCGGGCGACCGCCCGCTGCCCGACGCGGCGGCCGACCTGCGCGCGGCGCTCGTCGCGGCGGCCGCGACCCGGCTCGGGCTGGAGGTCGCGGAGGTGGACCTGCGGGTGACGGCATTGATCGAGGACGGTGCGGCCGATCAGGTGACGGAGCCCGACGCGCCCTCCTCGTCGGTGCCGGTCGCGGAGGCCGAGGGGCCGGTGGCGGAGGCCGCCGCCGCGGTGCCGGGTGTCGTCTCGCTGACCCGGGTCATGGGCCCGGCGGTGCACACCGCCGAGGACCACATCCGGGTCGAGGTGGCGACGGCCGGCGACCGCCGGGCCCTGGATGTGGCCCGGTCGGTGCGCACGGCGGTGTCGGCGGCCGCGGCGGACGGGCTGCCGGTGTCGGTGCTGGTCACCGACGTGGTGGCGGCGCCGGACGGCACCCCCTGATCGGCGACGCCCGGCGGGTCCTGGTCGGTGATGCCCGGCGGTGACGCGCCTGGCCGGCGATGCCCGCCGGGTTCTGGTCGGTGATGCCCGGCGGGCCTAGTCGGTGATGCCCGCCAGGTCGCGCAGCCTGCGGCCCTGGGCGGCGCGCTCGGCGGTGCGCTGTTCCTCGTACGTACGCGAAACCGCGCCGCTCAGCAGGGCCTTGGTCTCCACGACGGCGTCGCGGGGGGCGGAGAGCAGTGCGGCGGCCAGGTCTCGGGCGGCCGCGTCCAGCTGGTCGGCGGGGACCACGAGGTTGGCGAGGCCGGTGCGCTCGGCCTCCTCGGCGTGGACGAACCGGCCGGTGGCGCAGATCTCGAGCGCGCGGGCGTACCCCACGAGGTTCACCAGGGGGTGGGTGCCCGTGAGGTCGGGGACGAGGCCGAGGCTGGTCTCGCGCATGGCGAACTGCACGTCCTCGGCGACGATCCGCAGATCGCAGGCGAGGGCGAGCTGGAAGCCGGCGCCGATGGCGTGGCCCTGGACGGTGGCGATCGACACGAGGTCGTTACGGCGCCACCAGGTGAACGCTTCCTGGTACTCGGCGATGGTCGCGTCGAGTTCGGCCTCCGGGCCGCGCGCCATGTCGAGGAAGGACGGCTCGCCGTCGAACCCCTCGGGGGTGAACGCCTGCCTGTCGAGGCCCGCGGAGAAGGACTTGCCCTCGCCGCGGAGCACCACGACGCGGACATCGCCGGGCAGCACCCGTCCGGCCTCGGTCAACGCCCGCCACAGAGCGGGAGACTGGGCGTTGCGCTTGGCCGGGTTGGTGAGCGTCACCGTGGCAACCGCGTCTTCGACGGTGAGCCGTACGCCGTCCTTGTCGAGAACAGGGTCGAGCGAGGTCATGGGGCGCCTCCGGATCGGGTGCGGTCAGCACTCAGAAACTAAGTGACTGAACAGTAACCACCCGGACGACCTCACGGTCAGCCGGGTGGCCACCCCGAATTCCGATGAGCCCTCGATGCCTCAAGGGGCACTCAGGCCGAAGCGGCCTTCTTGCCTCGTGTGGCTCCGCCGCGACCTCGCAGCGTCACTCCGGACTCACTGAGCATCCGGTGGACGAACCCGTAGGAGCGGCCGGTTTCCTCGGCCAGCGCCCTGATGCTCGCACCGGAGTCGTACTTCTTCTTCAGGTCTGCCGCGAGCTTGTCACGCGCGGCGCCGGTCACCCGGCTGCCCTTCTTCAGAGTCTCGGCCACCCGTGCCTCCTCTATGGGAAGTGCGCTCTGGACTCTCATGATCACCCCTCCCGCGCTTCCTGGCCACCCATTCGGCAAGGTCGGTGCGACGGGATTCCGGACCGGAGAGCCTCCGGACACGAACGGAATCCCGTATTCCGGCGGGTCATGAGGGCATACGGCGCCTACCGGCGAGAGAACCGGCAGGTCAGGGCCGTACGGGGGGTGAGGCCCCGGAAAGGGGCGCGCGGCGGGTGAGCGCCAGGCGCACCACCGGGGTACGAGACGTCCTCACGCAGATGGTGGATCACGCGTAGGCCGAATGATCTATCCGGAGGGGATCGGGCATCCGTCCGGAAGGGGCGTCGGCCCCCTCCGGACCTGCCCGCGAAGAGGGATCAGGCGAGGGCGACGAGGTCCCGGTAGTCGGCACCCCAGAGGTCCTCGACGCCGTCCGGGAGCAGGATGATGCGCTCCGGCTGGAGCGCCTCGACCGCGCCCTCGTCGTGGGTGACGAGGACGACGGCGCCCTTGTAGGTGCGCAGCGCGCCGAGGATCTCCTCGCGGCTGGCGGGGTCGAGGTTGTTCGTCGGCTCGTCGAGGAGGAGCACGTTGGCGGAGGAGACGACCAGGGTCGCCAGCGCGAGCCGGGTCTTCTCGCCGCCGGAGAGCACCCCGGCGGGCTTGTCGACGTCGTCGCCGGAGAAGAGGAACGAGCCCAGCGTCTTGCGGACCGCGACGAGGTCGAGGTCGGGCGCGGCGGAGCGCATGTTCTCCAGGACCGTGCGCTCCGGGTCGAGGGTCTCGTGCTCCTGGGCGTAGTAGCCGAGCTTGAGGCCGTGGCCCTCGATGACCTGGCCGGTGTCGGGCTTTTCGGCGCCGCCGAGCAGGCGCAGCAGCGTCGTCTTGCCGGCGCCGTTGAGGCCGAGGATGACGACGCGGGAGCCCTTGTCGATGGCGAGGTCGACGTCGGTGAAGATCTCCAGCGATCCGTACGACTTGGAGAGGCCCTCCGCCATCAGCGGGGTCTTGCCGCAGGGCGAGGGGTCGGGGAAGCGCAGCTTGGCGACCTTGTCGGAGACGCGTACGGCCTCCAGGCCCGAGAGCAGCCGGTCGGCGCGCTTGGCCATGTTCTGGGCGGCGACGGTCTTGGTGGCCTTGGCGCGCATCTTGTCGGCCTGCGCGTTGAGGGTCGCGGCCTTCTTCTCGGCGTTCTGGCGCTCGCGCTTGCGGCGCTTCTCGTCGGCCTCGCGCTGCTGCTGGTAGAGCTTCCAGCCCATGTTGTAGACGTCGATCTGGGAGCGGTTGGCGTCGAGGTAGAAGACCTTGTTGACGACGGTCTCGACGAGTTCGACGTCGTGGGAGATCACGACGAAGCCGCCGCGGTAGGACTTCAGGTACTCGCGCAGCCAGACGATGGAGTCGGCGTCCAGGTGGTTGGTGGGCTCGTCGAGGAGCAGGGTGTCGGCGTCCGAGAAGAGGATCCGGGCCAACTCGACGCGGCGGCGCTGACCGCCGGAGAGCGTGTGCAGGGGCTGGCCGAGCACCCGGTCGGGCAGGCTGAGCGCGGCGGCGATGGTGGCGGCCTCGGCCTCGGCGGCGTACCCGCCCTTGGTGAGGAACTCCGTCTCCAGGCGCTCGTACTTCTTCATCGCCTTCTCGCGGGTGGCGCCCTTGCCGTTCGACATCCGCTCCTCGTTCTCGCGCATCTTGCGCAGGATCTCGTCGAGGCCCCGGGCGGAGAGGATTCGGTCGCGGGCGAGGATGTCGAGGTCGCCGGTGCGCGGGTCCTGCGGGAGGTAGCCGACCTCGCCGGAGCGGGTGATGGTGCCGCCGGCGGGGGTGCCCTCGCCCGCGAGGCACTTGGTGAGGGTGGTCTTGCCCGCCCCGTTGCGGCCGACCAGGCCGATGCGGTCGCCCTTGGCGATACGGAAGGAGGCGGACTCGATGAGGATGCGGGCGCCGGCGCGCAGCTCGATGCCGGAAGCGGTGATCACGGAAAAACTCCAGGGCAGGTTGGACGGCGGAGGGACGAGGGCGGAGGTCTCTCGACGCCGCTAATGCGCAAGGAGAATGGCCATGGCCCCATTCTACTGGCGGTGTGCAACTGCTTTTCCGCGTGCCCGTCGGGGGTAACCGTCCGATACTCGGCGCAGGGTGCCACCCCGGTCCCCGCCCGAGCCCGACGGAGGTGCGCCCGTGCAGTTCGACGATGACGCCGATCTGGACACATCCGAGGTCCAGGACGTGCGGGGCAGCCGGATCCCGGGCGGGCGGGCCACCGTGGGCGGCGGCATCGTGGGCGTGATCGCCCTGATCCTGGGGCTGCTCTTCGGTGTGGGCCCCGATCAGCTGGGCCTCTCCTCCGGCGATACGGAGCCCGGTCCGGCCTCCTCGTCGGCGGCGCAGGTGCAGGAGAGCTGCCTGAAGGGACAGGACGCCAACAGCCGGGACGACTGCCGGACGGTGGCGGTGGTCAACAGCGTGCAGGACTTCTGGCGCCAGGAGTTCCAGCGGCGGGGCGGCAGTTACGGGGCCGCGCCGACGGTCCTGTTCAGCGAGCGGGTCTCCACGGCGTGCGGGGCCGCGACCTCGGCGGTGGGGCCCTTCTACTGCCCGGGTGACCGGAAGGTCTATCTGGACCTGGGCTTCTTCGACGAGCTGCGGACGAAGTTCGGCTCCAGCGGCGGGCCGTTCGCCCAGGCGTACGTGGTGGCGCACGAGTACGGCCACCATGTGCAGAACCAGATGGGCACCCTGAGCCGGTCGCAGGACGGGCGGCAGGGCGCCGACAGCAACGCGGTGAAGGTGGAGCTCCAGGCCGACTGCTACGCCGGGGTCTGGGCGCACCACGCGACGACGACGCCGGACGAGTCGACGGGCCGGCCGCTGATCACGGAGCTGACCCGGGCGGACATCCGGGACGGCCTGGACGCGGCGGCGGCGGTCGGGGACGACCGGATCCAGGAGCGGTTCCAGGGCCGGGTGACCCCGGAGTCCTGGACGCACGGCTCGTCCGCGCAGCGCCAGCAGTGGTTCTCCACCGGGTTCCGCAGCGGCGACATGGGGCAGTGCAACACCTTCGCCTGAGCGGCCGGAGCGCCTTCGGGAGGGCATTGTCAGTGCCTGGTGGAAGACTGAGACGCAGATCACAGCAAGTGGCTCGGTTGTACGGATGCCAGGAGAGGTGAGTGCGATGGCAGGCGCGCCGCAGGGTGTTCCGACGGTGTATCCCACACTTCTGTACGACGACGCGAAGGCCGCGCTCAGGACGCTGACGCAGGGCTTCGGCTTCACCGAGGAGGCGGTCTACGAGGGCGAGAACGGCAGCGTGGTGCATGCCGAGCTGTCCTGCGGCAACGGAAGGGTGATGCTCGGCTCCAGGGGCGGTGAGGGAGTCTTCGCCCGGGCGATGGCGGGCGCGGGCCCGGCGGGGGTGTACGTGGTGGTGGACGAGGTGGACGAGCACTTCGCCCGGGCCCGGGCCTTCGGCGTGGAGATCCTGATGGAGCCGACGGACCAGGACTACGGCTCGCGGGACTACATGGCGCGGGACGCCGAGGGCAACGTATGGAGCTTCGGGACGTACGCGCCGGGGTCCGCCGGCTGAGTGCGGCGGACCCCGGCGGCGGTGGGCTCAGGCTCCGCCGGTGTGGACCTGGAACGCGGCCCGGCGGACCGCCTTGGCCAGGGCCGGGTCTGGGTGGGCGGCGGCCAGGGCGACCAGGACCTGGACCGTGCGCGGGTGGCCGACGGCCCTGACCTCGTCGAGGAGGGCCGGCACGGTGCCCTGGACGGCGGAGTCGAGGTGGCGCACCAGCAGGCCGGTCTCGCCGTGGTCGGCGACGGCGGCCGCGGTGTCGACCCAGAGCCAGGTGGCCTCCTCGCGGCTGAGGATCTCCTGCGCGTCGTCCGGGTCGGCCCCCTCGTACTCGGCGAGCCAGAGCAGCGCGTAGGGCCGCAGCGACGGGTGGGTGACCACCGCGCGGACCTCGGGTTCGGCGGGGGCGCCGACGACCCGCAGCGCCTCGAAGGCCAGGCCGCGCAGCAGCGCGTCCTCGCCCCGGGCGACGGCGAGCAGTTCGGCGACGGCGCTGCCGACCGTACGGGCGGCGAGCCAGGCGCGGTATTCGTCGCGGGCCGGTCCGGGGGTGAGCCGGGCGCAGCCGAGGAGCATGTCGGCGGCGGACTGTTCGATGTTCCCGGCCGGGCTCTGGGCGGCGACGCAGATCTGTTCCAGCTTGACCCAGACCGCCCAGTTGCCGAGCGGGGTGAGGGTGGCGTGCCCGTTGCCGAGGGTCAGCGCGCCGACGGCGGCGAGGCCTTCAAGGGCCCAGTCGAGGAGCAGGGCGTCGAGGTCGGCGCTCCGCTCCGGTGCCGGGGCGGCCGGGCGCTGCTCGGCGGCCGGGTCACTCGGGCCTCCCGCTCTGCCCGCCCCGTACGGCACCTCGCAGCGCTCCTCCTGGAGCTCGGCGATGCGCTGGGCGAGGAGGTCGAGGAGCGCGGGTACGGCGACGGGGCCCGCGGAGAGCTGGAGGAGGGAGAGCACCTGGGGCACGGCCTCGACGGCCTCGGCGACCGCTCCGGCCTCGATGCCCTCGGGCGAGGCGTGGACGAGCGACCAGGCGTCGAAGAGCGCGACCCAGCCGCGCAGCACCGCCGAGTCGTCCCGGTCCCAGGCGCGCAGACGCCAGCCGGGGCGGGCGGTGTCGCCGTGCAGTTCGATGAGGCCGGCCAGCCGGGCCCGGTCCCAGCCCGCACGGACCTGGGCCGGGGAGAGCTCCAGGGCCGTCGCGGCCCGTTCGAGGGCCTGGGTGGCGAGCGGTGCGGCGCTGCCGGGGGCGCCGGCCGCCCAGTGGGCAATGCGTACGGCGTCGGCGAGGACCGCCCTGGCCTGGCGGGCCAGTTCGGGGCGGGGCGGGGTGCCCTCGGGGGGCCGGGGGGCCGGCCTGGTGCGCCGGGTGGACACCGCCTTGCGGGCGGTGGCAAGGGGTCGCGGGCGGACAAGTCGCAGCCTGGAGTCGCGCGGGGTACGGGACGTCACGGGAGCAGTCTTGCCTCTGACGGCCCGAAAGCCCAAACGGAAGGCGTTTCCCCGGTCGCCGCGCGGTTTCCCGGGGCCGGTGACCAAAGGGACCGATCCCCGCATCACCTCACATCAGGGGCGTGAGGAAGCGCCTGAGGGCCTCTTCGTAGCGGGCGGGATCGGCGTTCCACATCGACGCATGCGGAGCCTGCTGTACGGCGTGGAGGCTGACCAGGTCCGGCCGGCGGGCGGCGAGCGCCTCGGAGGGGCCCCAGGGGGCGATCGTGTCGTCCGGGCCGTGCAGGATCAGCGTCGGGGCGGGCAGCGCGTCGGCCAGGGAGGCGTCGAGGAGCGGTGCCGTGGTCATCCCGGTCCGGCCCTGGGCTGCGCGGACGGCCAGCGGCAGCAGGGCGGCGGGGACTCCGCGGGCGGCGGCCAGGGCGCGCAGGGTGGTCGTCCAGTCCAGGACCGGGGAGTCCAGGACGAGGCCGCCGACGCGCTCGCGGAGCGGGGAGTTCACGGCGGCGTGCAGGGCCGTGGAGGCGCCGGTGGACCAGCCGTACAGGATCACGTTCCGGGCGCCGTAGCGGACGGCGAAGCGCATCGCGGCGTCCAGGTCGCGCCACTCGGAGGCGCCGAGGTGGCCGAGGCCGTCGGCGGGGCGGGGGGCTCCGGCGTCGCCCCGGTAGGCGATGTCCAGCACGGGGAGCTGCTGGCCGCTCAGGAAGCCCATCAGGTTCATGGGGTGCGCGCGGGTGGTGCCGAGGCCGTGCGCGGTGATGACCCAGGTGTCGCGGTCGCCGGGGACCCACCAGGCGGGCAGTCCGCCGAGCTCGCCGGGGATCTCGACCTCCCGGTACTCCAGGCCGAGGGCGCTGCCCGGGTCCCCGCGGTACAGCTCGGGGGTGAGGCGGACCTTGTCGCCCGGCTCCAGGACGCCGTGGGTGATCTGCTCCAGGGTGCGCACGACGGTGTCGGCGGTGGACTCGGCCCCCTCGACGACGGGGCCGACCACGGCGTGGACGCCGGGGCCCTCGATGCCGTACGTACCGGGGCGCAGCGCGGTGAGGGAGCGGGTCAGGGTGACCTGCCGGATCGCCGTGGCGTGCACGGTGAGTCTGCGGTCGGTGGGGAGGGGTCGTCCGGGCGCCGCCTTGAGGGCGGCGTCGCTGGCGTACCGGCCGGCCGCGACCGCTGCCGCTCCGGCGCCGAGGATCGTGGTGACGGCCGTTGCCGTCGCAGTTGCCGGGCGCACCGCTTCAGTGTCGTGGGGCGGGCGGCGCGATGCCAGTGGGCGGGGGCCGTCCGGTGCGGCGGGGCGGGCGGTGCGCCGGGTCAGCCGGGCTGCCCGTACCCCTTGAGCGCCTCGGTCACCTCGGCCAGCTGGGCTTCGCTGAGCAGGGCCGGGGTGCGGCCCGGCAGCGCGCTCGCGGTGAGCCAGAGGCGGCAGAGCCACTCCAGTTGGGCGGTGCGTTCATAGGCCTGGTCGAGGGTGGCGCCGTAGGTGACGGTGCCGTGGTTGGCCAGCAGGCAGCCGGTGCGGTCCTGGAGGGCGGTGAGCATGGATGCGGCCAGCTCGGGGGTGCCGTAGCGGGCGTAGGGAGCGGTGCGGACGGGGCCGCCGAGGATGGCGGCCGCGTAGTGCACGAGCGGCACCTCGGTGACGAGGGTGGAGACGGCGGTGGCGTGCACCGCGTGGGTGTGGACCACGGCGGCGGCGTCGGTCTCCCCGTAGACGGCGAGGTGGAGGGGGAGTTCGCTGGTCGGCTTCAGCTCGCCGAGGACCTGGCGGCCGTCCAGGCCGACGCCGACGGCGTCCCCGGGTCCGAGCCGGTCGTAGGGCACGCCGCTGGGGGTCACCAGGACCAGGTCTCCGACGCGGGCCGACACATTGCCGGAGGTGCCGACGACCAGGCCTTCGGCGGCGCTCCGGCGGGCGGTCGCGACCACGTCCCGCCAGGCCAGGGCGACGGATTCCGGCTGCTGCTCGCTCATGGGGCGAGCGTAGGGGCGGTGGCCGGAAACCGGAACGTCGTCCCCCACGTGACGGGGATCTCTTCCGGGGCCGGATGTGACCGTCAAAAACTTCGCCAACGAGGAGCAAAGGGCAGACCAGCCCGTGCCCCACCCGCGTCCCGCAACCTCACCCGCACACAAGCGGAATCACCGCACTCCGATTCGAGTCACCACAGCGCCCCGCCCAGTTCATCTTCCGTTCACCCAGGTTGCCTACGGTCCACGAGCCACTGACGTCGAACGATTGCCTGGGTAAATGGAACACATCACGCTGCTGCTCGCGATTGTGGTCGTGACAGCTCTCGTGTTCGATTTCACGAACGGTTTCCACGACACCGCCAACGCGATGGCAACGACCATCTCGACCGGCGCACTGAAGCCCAAGACAGCGGTGGCCATGTCCGCCGTTCTCAACCTCATCGGCGCGTTCCTGTCAGTGGAGGTCGCCAAGACGATCTCCGGCGGGATCGTCAACGAGAACGGCCTCAGAACCGAGGTCATCTTCGCGGCGCTCGTCGGCGCCATCCTGTGGAACCTGCTGACCTGGCTGGTCGGCCTGCCCTCCAGCTCCTCCCACGCCCTGTTCGGCGGTCTGATCGGTGCGGCAGTCATGTCGGCCGGCTGGTCCTCGATCAACGGCGGCACCGTCGTCACCAAGGTGCTGCTCCCCGCGATCGCCGCCCCGCTGGTCGCCGGTCTCGCCGCGATGCTGGCCACGAAGCTGACGTACCGGATCAACCGGAACGTCACCGACGAGAACCAGCTCAAGTCGACGGCCAAGGGCTACCGGGCCGGACAGATCGCCTCGGCCGGTCTCGTCTCGCTCGCCCACGGCACCAACGACGCCCAGAAGACGATGGGCATCATCACCCTCGCTTTGGTCACCGGCGGCGTCCTCGCCCCCGGCTCCAACCCGCCGATGTGGGTCATCGTCTCCGCCGGTGTCGCCATCGCGCTCGGCACCTACCTCGGCGGCTGGCGCATCATCCGCACCATGGGCAAGGGCCTCACCGACCTCCAGCCGCCGCAGGGCTTCGCCGCCCAGACCAGCGCGGCCACGGTCATCCTGGCCTCCTCGCACCTCGGCTTCTCGCTCTCCACCACCCAGTCCTGCTCGGGTGCCGTGATGGGCGCGGGCCTCGGCCGCAAGGGCGGCGTGGTCCGCTGGTCCACCGCCACCCGGATGTTCGTCGCCTGGGGCCTGACGCTCCCGGCCGCGGGCCTGGTCGGCGCGGGCGCCGAGTTCCTCACCAAGCAAGGCCCGTGGGGCATCACCACCACCGCGATCCTGCTGGTCGGCGGCTCCTTCGCCATCTGGGTGGCCTCGCGCCGCCAGCCGGTGGACCACACCAACGTCAACGACACCGAGGTCACGGTGGACGACGAGCCCCAGGGTGTCGTCACCACCGCCATGGCCGCGGTCGCGCCGCCGCCCATCGGCGGTCCGGCCGCCGACCTCTCGACCACCATCCCGGCCCCGGCCTCGGCGCCCGACGACACAGCCCGCCCCGCGGCGACGGTGTAAGGACAGATCCGTATGAAAATCGACTGGGCAGCTCTCGCCTCCGTCTTCGGTGTCAGTCTCGTGGTCACCGTCGCGCTGGTCGGCGTCTTCACCCTGGGCATCGTCGCCCTCTCCAAGCTGTCGGCCACGGCCGCCGGCGGCGCCTCCGGCGGTTCGGCCGCACTGGCGCGCACCGGCGCGTACGCCTGCTTCGCGGCGTGCGCGGCGGCGGTCGCGTACGGGATCTATCTGATCGTCGCCTGACGCGCCCCACCGCACTCCTTCGGGCCGGACACACCACCGTGTGTCCGGCCCGATGTGCGTCTGCGCACACTGGACCTCCGCAGGTCAACAGCAAGTTGACGGCCGTTCTCGCAGCGTGGTGGACTGCCGGAGCCATTTACGGCGACAGAAGAGGAAGCCGGTGCGAATCCGGCGCGGTCCCGCCACTGTCACCGGGGAGCACTCCCCCACACCGGATGTCACGGCCCTCCGCACGAGGGCTGGAAGGCCGGGGGAACTGCGGATCCGGGAAGCCAGGAGACTCTTGTCGCCGGTCACGTCGAACCAGGGCGCGGACCCTGAGTGAGGACATAAGCCATGCCCGGCCGCCGTGCGCCGCACCCTGTGCCTCTTCCCGTACCTCTTCATGCCGGAACGCCTCTGCCCGCGGCGGCCTGAACCGTGCGTGCCGATCGTGTCTTCGCGTACGGCGCCACCGCCGGGCTGATCGCCGACGCGGCCCTCGGCGACCCTCGGCGGGGCCACCCCGTGGCCGGTTTCGGCCGGGCAGCCGCGCGGGTGGAGTCCCTGCTGTGGCGTGACGACCGGGGCCGGGGCGCACTGCACACCCTGCTGTGCGCCGGAGGCGCCGTGGGGGCCGCCGCACTGGCCGCCCGTGCCGTACAGGGACGCCCCGCGCTCGCCGTCGCGCTGACGGCCGCCACCACGTGGTCGGTCGTCGGCGGTACGTCGCTGGGCCGGGAGGCCCGTGCCATCGGGGGCGCGCTGGCCGCCGGGGACCTGGAGGTGGCCCGGGAGCGGCTGCCGCATCTGTGCGGGCGCGATCCGCACTCCCTGGACGGGCCGCAGATCGCCCGCGCCGTGGTGGAGTCGGTCGCGGAGAACACCTCGGACGCCGTCGTCGGCGCGCTGGTGTGGGGCGCCATCGGCGGGGTGCCGGGGCTCGTCGGCTTCCGGGCCGTGAACACCCTCGACGCGATGGTCGGCCACAAGTCGCCCCGTTACCGCCGTTACGGCTGGGCCTCGGCCCGTCTGGACGACCTCGCGGGGTGGCCCGGCGCCCGGTTGACGGCCGCGCTGGCTGTCGTGGCGGGCGGGCGGCCCTCGGAGGCCGTACGCGCCTGGAAGGCGGACGCGGGGCGCCATCCGAGCCCGAACGCCGGGCCGGTGGAGGCCGCGTTCGCGGGGGCGCTCGGCGTACGGCTCGGCGGGACGCTGGCGTACGCGGGGCGCGTCGAACACCGGCCGGTCCTGAACGGGGCGTCCGGGCGGGACGTGCGGAGCGCCGACATCGAACGCGCGGTGCGGCTGTCGCGGCGCGTGAGTGTGCTGGCCCTCGGGGTGTCTGTGGTGGGGCGGACGGTCGCGGGGCGCGTGGTCGCGGGGCGAACAGTCATGGGACGGAAGCGGGGACGGGCATGAGCGGTGGGCTGCTGGTCGCGGGGACCACATCGGACGCGGGCAAGAGCGTCGTCACAGCGGGGATCTGCCGGTGGCTGGTGCGCCGGGGCGTGAAGGTCGCGCCGTTCAAGGCGCAGAACATGTCCCTCAACTCCTTCGTCACCCGCGAGGGCGCGGAGATCGGCCGCGCGCAGGCCATGCAGGCGCAGGCCGCCCGGGTGGAGCCGACCGCGCTGATGAACCCGGTGCTGCTGAAGCCGGGCAGCGACCGGTCCAGCCAGGTCGTGCTGATGGGCAAGCCGGTGGGCGAGATGAGCGCCCGGGGCTACCACGGGGGCCGGCAGGAGGCGCTGCTCGGGACGGTCACCGACTGTCTGGAGCAGCTGCGGTCGACGTACGACGCGGTGATCTGCGAAGGGGCGGGGTCCCCTGCGGAGATCAACCTGCGGCGGACCGACATCGTGAACATGGGGATCGCGCGGGCGGCCCGCTTCCCCGTGCTGGTGGTCGGGGACATCGACCGGGGCGGGGTCTTCGCCTCCTTCTTCGGGACGACGGCGCTGCTGAGCGCGGAGGACCAGGCGCTGGTCGCGGGGTACCTGGTGAACAAGTTCCGGGGTGACGTCTCGCTGCTGGAACCGGGGCTGGACATGCTGTACGGGCTCACCGGACGGCGGACGTACGGGGTGCTGCCGTTCACCCATGGGCTCGGTATCGACGAGGAGGACGGCCTGCGGGTCTCCCTGCGGGGTGCGGTACGGGAGTCGGTCGTGGCGCCGCCCCATGGGGATGACGTGCTGCGGGTCGCCGTCTGCGCGGTGCCGTTGATGTCGAACTTCACGGACGTGGACGCGCTGGCCGCCGAACCGGGCGTCGTCGTGCGGTTCGTGGACCGGCCCGATGAGCTGGCCGACGCGGACCTGGTCGTCGTGCCCGGGACGCGCGGCACGGTGAAAGCGCTGGCCTGGCTGCGGGAGCGGGGGCTCGCGGAGGCGCTGGTGCGGCGGGCGCGTGAGGGGCGGCCGGTGCTGGGGATCTGCGGCGGGTTCCAGGTGCTCGGTGAGCGGATCGAGGACGAGGTGGAGTCGCGGGCGGGGGTCGTGGACGGGCTGGGCCTGCTGCCGGTGCGGGTGCGCTTCGACCGGGCCAAGACGCTGGCGCGGCCGGTGGGTTGGGCCCTCGGGGAGCCGGTGGAGGGGTACGAGATCCACCACGGGGTCGCCGATGTGCGGGGCGGGGAGCCGTTCCTGGACGGGTGCCGGGTGGGGTCGGTCTGGGGGACGCACTGGCACGGGTCGCTGGAGAGCGATGGGTTCCGGCGGCGGTTCCTGGAGGAGGTGGCCCGGGGGGCCGGGCGGCGGTTCGTGCCTGCGCCGGACACGCGGTTCGGGGTGTTGCGGGAGGAGCAGCTGGATCGGCTGGGGGATCTGGTGGAGGAGCACGCGGACACGGATGCGTTGTGGCGGTTGATCGAGGGGGGTGCGCCTGGGGGGTTGCCGTTCGTGCCGCCGGGGGCGCCGGTGTTGGGGGCGGGTGCGGGGACGGGCGCTGGTGCGGCGGAGAGCCGGGGCGCTGCCCCGGGCCCCGCTCCTCAATCGCCGGAGGGGCTTGATTCTGCTTCCCCGGAGCCGCTGGGAGAGGCCCGAACGTCCCACGGGCTTGGAATTGCTGTTGTTGACGTCGACGAGGAGGCCAAGTGAGTACGCCGTATCCCTTCACCGCGATCGTCGGGCAGGACGACCTGCGGCTCGGGTTGTTGTTGAACGCGGTCAGTCCGGCCGTCGGTGGTGTGCTCGTGCGGGGCGAGAAGGGGACCGCCAAGTCCACCGCCGTCCGCGCCTTGGCCGCCCTCATGCCCGAGGTCTCCGTCGTACCGGGGTGCCGGTTCTCCTGTGATCCGGTCTCCCCCGATCCCGCGTGTCCCGACGGGCCCCACGCCGAGGCCGCCGGTGTGTCGCGGCCGGCGCGGACCGTGGAGCTGCCCGTCGGCGCGTCCGAGGACCGGCTCGTGGGGGCGCTGGACATCGAACGGGCGCTCTCCGAGGGCGTGAAGGCGTTCGAGCCGGGGTTGCTGGCCGACGCGCACCGCGGGATCCTGTACGTCGACGAGGTCAACCTCCTCCACGACCACCTGGTGGACCTGCTGCTGGACGCGGCCGCCATGGGTGCCTCGTACGTGGAGCGCGAAGGCGTCTCCGTACGGCATGCGGCACGGTTCCTGCTGGTCGGGACGATGAACCCGGAAGAGGGCGAGCTGCGGCCGCAGTTGCTGGACCGGTTCGGGCTGACCGTCGAGGTGGCCGCCTCCCGGGACACCGACGAGCGGGTGGAGGTCGTACGGCGCCGGCTCGCGTACGACGACGATCCCGAGGGGTTCGCGGCTCGCTGGGCCGAGGAGGAGACGGCGCTCCGGGAGCGCATCGCCGCCGCGCGTGCCCTGCTCCCCCGCGTCGTGCTCGGTGACGGCGTGCTGCGGCAGATCGCCGCGACCTGCGCCGCGTTCGAGGTCGACGGGATGCGGGCCGACATCGTGATGGCCCGTACCGCGACCGCGCTCGCCGCCTGGGCCGGGCGTGAGGAGGTCACCGCCGACGACGTACGGCAGGCCGCCCTTCTGGCGCTCCCCCACCGGCGGCGCCGCAACCCGTTCGACGCGCCGGGTCTGGACGAGGACAAGCTGGATCAGACCCTGGACGAGGCGGGCCCGCAGCAGGACAGCGACCCGGGCGACGACGATCCTGACCCCGGCCCGGACGGCGGTGGCGACGGTGGTGGAGGCGGTGGCGTACCGCCCCAGGCCGACGGCGACCGCACCCCGCCGCAGGCCTCCGAAGGCGGCGACACGCCGTCCCAGGCCCCCGAAGGCTCCCCCGACGCGCCCGGCCGCTCCGCCGGGGCCGAGCAGCAGCCGGTGGCGGCCGCCGAGCCGTTCCGTACGAAGATGCTCAGCGTGCCGGGGCTGGGGGAAGGCGCTGCCGGGCGGCGTTCCCGGGCCCGTACAGCCCATGGTCGGACCACAGGAGCGGCCCGACCACAGGGGGCTCTGACCAAGCTGCACCTGGCCGCGACCGTGCAGGCCGCCGCCCCCCACCAGCGGGCGCGCGGGCGGTCCGGGCGCGGGCTCGTGGTGCGGCGGGACGATCTGCGGCAGGCGACCCGGGAGGGGCGTGAGGGCAACCTCGTGCTGTTCGTCGTGGACGCCTCCGGGTCGATGGCGGCCCGGCAGCGGATGAGCGCGGTCAAGGGGGCCGTGCTGTCGCTGCTGCTGGACGCCTACCAGCGGCGGGACAAGGTCGGCCTGGTCACCTTCCGGGGCAAGGACGCCGAGGTGGCGCTGCCGCCGACCTCGTCCGTGGACGCGGCCGCAGCCCGGCTGGAGTCGCTGCCGACCGGTGGCCGCACCCCGCTGTCCGCCGGGCTGCTGAAGGCCCATGACGTGCTGCGGGTGGAGCGGCTGCGCGATCCGTCGCGGCGGCCGCTGCTCGTCGTCGTCACGGACGGCCGGGCGACCGGCGGTCCGGAGCCGGTGGCGCTCGCGGGGCGGGCAGCGCGGCTGCACCAGGCCGAGGGGACCGCCTCGGTCGTCGTGGACTGCGAGTCGGGGTACGTACGCCTCGGTCTCGCCGGGGAACTCGCCCGGGAACTGGGAGGCACCGCCGTCACACTCGACGAACTGCGGGCCGACTCGATCGCCGGGCTCGTCAAGGACGTCACCGCAGCCGGGAGGGCCGCTTAATGCCGCAGGGACAGCCGACATCGGTGCCGGACGACGGGCTCACCACCCGTCAGCGGCGCAACCGCCCGCTCCTGTTCGTCCACACGGGCATCGGGAAGGGCAAGTCGACGGCCGCGTTCGGGCTCGCGCTGCGGGCCTGGAACCAGGGGTGGCCGATCGGGGTGTTCCAGTTCGTGAAGTCGGCGAAGTGGAAGGTCGGCGAGGAGAACGCGCTGAAGGTGCTGGGCGCGAGCGGCGAGGGCGGCACGGTCGACTGGCACAAGATGGGCGAGGGCTGGTCCTGGGTCCAGCGCGACGGCCAGCTGGACAACGAGGAGAAGGCCCGCGAGGGCTGGGAGCAGGTCAAGCGCGACCTGGCGGCGGAGACGTACAAGCTGTATGTGCTGGACGAGTTCGCCTACCCGCTGCACTGGGGCTGGATCGACACCGACGAGGTCGTCGAGGTCATGCGGAACCGGCCCGGCACCCAGCACGTGGTGATCACCGGCCGCAACGCGCCGGACGCGCTCATCGAGGCGGCCGACCTGGTGACCGACATGTCGAAGGTCAAGCACCCGATGGACGCGGGGCAGAAGGGCCAGAGGGGCATCGAGTGGTGAGTACGCCCCGCCTGGTCATCGCCGCTCCGGCCTCCGGCAGCGGCAAGACCACCGTCGCCACCGGCCTGATGGCCGCCTTCGCCGCGCGCGGGCTCGCCGTCTCGCCGCACAAGGTGGGCCCGGACTACATAGATCCCGGGTACCACTCGCTGGCGACGGGCCGCCCCGGCCGCAACCTCGACGCGTACATGTGCGGGACGGATCTCATCGCCCCGCTCTTCGCGCACGGGTCGGCGGGGTGCGACCTCGCCGTGGTCGAGGGGGTGATGGGGCTGTACGACGGTGCCTCGGGCCAAGGGGAGCTGGCGTCCACCGCACAGGTGGCGAAGCTGCTCAGGGCGCCCGTGGTGCTGGTGGTCGACGCCTCCTCGCAGTCCCGGTCGGTGGCTGCCCTGGTGCACGGGTTCGCCTCCTGGGACCCGGAGGTGCGGATCGGCGGGGTGATCCTGAACAAGGTGGCCTCCGACCGGCACGAGGCGCTGTTGCGGGACGCGCTGGACGAGTCGGGGCTTCCGGTGCTCGGTGTGCTGCGCCGGGCGCCTCAGGTGGCCACGCCCTCGCGCCACCTGGGGCTGGTGCCGGTGGCCGAGCGGCAGGGCGATGCGGTGGAGGCCGTACGGGCCATGGGCGAGCGGGTGCTCGCCGGGTGCGACCTGGACGCGCTGATGGCGCTGGCGCGGACGGCGCCCGCGCTGCCGGACGCGCCGTGGGAACCGGCGTACGCCCCGACGCCCGGAGCTGAGAAGCCCGTCGTCGCCGTGGCCGGCGGTGCGGCGTTCACCTTCGCGTACGCGGAACACGCCGAACTGCTGACGGCGGCCGGTGCGGAGGTCGTGGTCTTCGACCCGCTGCGGGACGAGAAGCTGCCGGTGGGCACAGCGGGGCTCGTCATCGGCGGCGGGTTCCCGGAAATGTACGCCCCCGAGCTGTCGGCCAACGAGCCGCTGCGCCGGGCGGTCACCGAACTGGCCCTGAGCGGCGCCCCGGTGGCGGCCGAGTGTGCGGGGCTGCTCTATCTGGCGCGGGAGCTGGACGGGAAGCCGATGTGCGGGGTGCTGGACGCGGAGGCCCGGATGTCGGAGCGGCTCACGCTCGGGTACCGGCAGGCGGTGGCGGTCTCGGACAGTGCGCTGGCGGTCGCCGGGACCCGGATGCGGGGCCATGAGTTCCACCGGACGGTGCTGGAGCCGGGGGCGGGGGCCACGCCCGCCTGGGGCATGCACCAGCCGGAACGGCGGGTGGAGGGGTACGTCCAGCGGGGCGTGCACGCCAGCTATCTGCACACCCACTGGGCGGCCTCCCCCGAGGTGGCCCACCGGTTCGTGGAGCACTGCCGGGTGCGGTGAGGCGTACAAGGGCGCACGCGGGCGCACATGCGGCTCACTCCGCGATGCCGACCACCAGCCAGATGAAGCCCACGCCCCCGATGGTGCAGAGAAGGGTGGAGCGGGCGGGATGGGTGTGGTGCGCCTCGGGAAGAATCTCCGCGGCGGCCAGGTAGAGCAGGGCGCCGCCGAAGAAACCGAGATAGCCGCCGAGCAGTTCCTCCGGAAGGGTGAACAGCAGCGTCGTCGCGGCGCCCACGACCGGTGCCACGGCGGCCGCGAACAGCATCAGGAGCGCCCTGCGGCGGGCGTTCCCGTAAAGACTGGTGAGGGTGTACGTGTTGAATCCGTCGGCGAAGTCATGACTGATCACCGCCAGCGCGACGGCCACGCCCATGGCTCCGCTGACCTGGAAGGCGGCGCCGAGCGCGATGCCGTCCATCAGGCTGTGGCCGACCATCGCGGCGGCCGCCGTGAGCCCCACCTGCGGTACGCGTTCACCGCTCGCCCCGTGTGCCACCTGGCGTACGGCGAGCAGCCCCTCGACCAGATGGGCCACCAGGAAGCCGCCGACGAAGAGCAGCAGGGCGGCGGGCACCCCGAACACCGGGGTCCCCGCGGCCTCCATCGCCTCCGGCAGCAGGTCCAGGCCGACCACGCCGAGCATCAGCCCGCCCGCGAAGCCGAGCACCAGATGGCGGCGGTCCGTGACGCGTTGCGCGACCCAGCCGCCGGCCAGAGTCATCAGGAACGCGCCGAGCGCGACGAACACCGCCATGGGCTCTTGCTAGTCGATCGACCCCGTCGCCCGCATCTCAGGGTGTCCTTACCCCTGCCCTTACCCGTGTCCCCACCCGTGGCGGCCTCACCCGCCCGAACGACGCACCGTGCGACGGGCCATGCGACGCACCGTACGACGAACCGTGTGACGGCCGGATCCGTGACCGTATACGGAACAGCTCCCCCCACCGCTTGATCTGAGAGGCAGGCTCCGCCATGACGACCCCCACACCCGAGCCCGGCGCGCGGAACCTGGTCGTCGGGGTGGGTGCCCGCCGGGGAGCGCCGCTCGGCGAGGTGTACGGCCTGATCGAGGAGACCCTGCACGGGGCGGGGCTGCGTACCGGCGATGTGGTGGAGGTGGCGACCGTCGACGCGAAGGCGGACGAGCCGGGGATCGTGGGGGCGGCCGCCCGGCTCGGGGTGCCGGTGCGGACGTATCCGGCGGCGGCTCTGGCGGCCGTGCGCGTGCCCAACCCGTCGGGCGCGGCGGCCGGGGCGGTGGGCACGCCGTCGGTCGCGGAGGCGGCGGCGCTGATCGAGGCGGACGAGCTGGTGGTGGGGAAGTCCGTCGGCAAGGGGCTCGCGACCTGTGCGGTGGCACGCCGGATTCCGGCCGTCCGCACGCCATTCCCTGTTTCCGGCGAGAAAACTTCCACCCCACTCGTGACGGAAGGCGCCCGCCCGTTCACCATGGCAGCCATGACACCCCCCACACAGAACATCGAGAGCGCCGGGCCCGACCTGCGGCACCACGGCGACGCGGAGGTGCGCGGCGAGAATCTGACCGATCTCGCCGTGAACGTCCGCACCCACACCCCACCGGAGTGGCTGCGCCAGCGGATAGCCGCGTCCCTGGTCTCGCTGGCCGCCTACCCCGACGGCACCCCGGCCCGGGAGGCGGTCGCCGAGCGGCACGGACTGCCGGTGGAACGCGTCCTGTTGACGGCCGGTGCCGCCGAGGCGTTCGTCCTGATCGCCCGGGCGCTCCCGGCCCGGTGCCCGGTGGTCGTGCATCCCCAGTTCACCGAGCCGGAGGCGGCCCTGCGGGCGGCCGGGCACGGGGTGCGGCGAGTGCTGCTGCGGGAGGAGGACGGCTTCCGGCTGGATCCGGCGGCGGTCCCCGACGAGGCGGACCTGGTGGTGGTCGGCAATCCGACCAACCCGACGTCCGTGCTGCACCCGGCGGCCCTGCTGGAGCGGCTGGCCAGACCGGGGCGGACGCTGGTGGTCGACGAGGCGTTCATGGACGTGGTGCCGGGCGAGCGCGAGGCGCTGTGCGGGCGGACGGACATCCCGGGTCTGGTCGTGCTGCGCAGCCTCACCAAGACGTGGGGGCTGGCCGGGCTGAGGATCGGTTACGTCCTGGCCGACCCGGAGACCATCGCGCTGCTGGCCGAGGCGCAGCCGCTGTGGCCGGTGTCGTCCCCGGCGCTGGCGGCGGCCCAGGCGTGCATGGAGCCGAGGGCGCTGGTGGAGGCGGCCGAGGCGGCGGACCGGATCACCGTGGACCGGGCCCATTTGCTGGCCGGGCTCGCGGAGTTCAGCGAGGTGCGGGCGGTCGAGGAGGCGCGGGGCCCGTTCGTGCTGGTGCGGCTGGAGCGGGCGGCGGAGATCCGGGAGCGGCTGCGGCTGCTGGGTTTCGCGGCCCGGCGCGGCGATACGTTCCCGGGGCTGGGGCCGCAGTGGCTGCGGCTGGCCGTCCGCGACCGGGCGACGACCAACCGCTTCCTCCAGGCCTTGGACCAGGCGGTCCAGGCGCTGCCCGCGCGAACGGGGCGCTGAGGGAGACCCTGGGCCTGTCGCCGAACGGCCGGCGACAGGCCCTGGGCCCGGCCCGTGGGGCGGCGTTCCGTCGTACGGACGCCGCCCCACGGTCCCGTCTCCGCGCGCGGATCAGGCCTGGCTGCCGCCGCTCCGCCGCCGTGCGATCACCGTGGCGCCCGCGCCGATCGCCAGCAGCAGGGCCGCGCCGCCCGCGAGGTACGGGGTGGAGGAGCTGCCGCCGGTCTCGGCGAGGTTGGCCGTGGTGGGGGCCTTGCCGGAGTCGGAGCCGGTCTGCGGCTTCACATCGGAGCCGCCATCGCCCTGGTCACCGCCGGTGGAACCGCCGTCCGAACCGCCCGAGTCACCGCCGCTGGAGCCGCCGGTGTCACCGCCGCCGGTGGAACCGCCGGAGCCGCCCGTGGAACTGCCGCCCGTGTCGCCCCCCGTCGACCCGCCGTTGCTGCCGCCCGGCTCCTCGGGCGTCTTGGGCCCCTTCGGGGTCTCGCAGGTCGCCTCGGCCAGGGTGACCTCGCCGTTCACCTCGGCCACGTTGAGATTGAGCGGGTTGACCGAGACCTTCAGCTGGAGTGCCGTCGCTGCGGCCGTACGCGAGGTGGTCTCGGTCTTCGACAGGTCGAGGCTCACCTCGCCGACGCCCGGCACCACCACCCGGGTCGGGCCGCCCGCGGAGAGCGTCACCTTCTTGCCGAGCACCTTGACGTGGCCGAGCACGTTCGATTCGGCGACGGGCTGCTTGCCGGTCTCGCAGAGCGCCTTGGAGGTCACCTTCTCGACCTCGATGAGCGAGAGCAGGGGCAGTCCGGGCACATGGACCCGGGCCTTGGCCAGGTTGGTGTAGCCCTCGGCCTTGTGCTCGTCCACGGTGGCGTTGGCGGTGGCCACGTCGGCGCGCAGGATGCTGACCGGCTTTCCGCCCTCGACACCGTCCAGGTTCACCGAGAGCGCGGTCTTCTCGGCGCTGGCCGGCGCCTGCACCTCGTTGAGCGTGACCTTGAGGGGCACCTGGACGGACTTGTTGAGGAGCGAGACGTCGAGTCCGGTACGGAGCACGACCGCGCTCGCCTTGCCCTCGCCGCCGGTGGCGGGCGTCGCCGGGGCTGCCTGCGCGGGGACGGCGACAAACAGGGCGACGGGAGCGGTGGCGACCGCCAGGGCAGCGAGACGGAAGGTGTTGCTGTTCAAGATGGTGGAACCCCCACAAGAGACATGGAGCCACCGGCACAGTCCAATGGGGGACATCGCCTGTGCCGGTGGCCTCGACTCCGTGAATCTTTACGCACTGAGGGTGAACTGGCGGACACCTGACGTGAGTTCACCCCAAAGGGGGGTTTTCGCGCGTATATTCGAATCTTTCGGCACGCGCGTTCCCTCCCGCCTCACTCCGTCACCCGTTTCACACCGTGTCCGCCGAGGCGCATCGGCGAGCGGAGGTAGCTCAACGAGCCGGGGGCCGCATCCGTCACTGCCCGTCAACCCGGCACAACCTCAGCCGATGACCCGCCCGTTCAGCACGATGTGGCGCGGCCCGCCCAGCACCCGGACATCCGCGCGCGGGTCCTCGTCGTACACGACCAAATCCGCCGGAGCCCCTTCCTCCAGCCCCGGCCGCCCCAGCCAGCTCCTGGCTCCCCACGCGGTGGCGGAGAGGGCCTCCAGCGGCGGGATGCCCGCCTTCACCAGTTCGGCGACCTCGCCCGCGACCAGGCCGTGCGCCAGCGAACCGCCCGCGTCGGTGCCGACGTAGACCGGGACGCCCGCGTCGTACGCCGCGCGCACGGTGTCGTAGCGGCGCTCGTACAGCTGCCGCATATGGGCCGACCAGCGGGGGAACTTGGCCTCGCCGCCCGCCGCGAGGTCGGGGAACGTGGCGATGTTGACCAGCGTCGGGACGATCGCGACGCCGCGCTCGGCGAAGAGCGGGATCGTCTCCTCGGTGAGGCCGGTGGCGTGTTCGATGCAGTCGATGCCCGCCTCGACCAGGTCCCGCAGCGCGGCCTCGGCGAAGCAGTGCGCGGTGACCCGGGCGCCCAGCCGGTGCGCCTCCGCGATGGCCGCCTCGACCTCGCCGCGCGGCCAGCAGGCGGTCAGGTCGCCCGCGTCCCGGTCGATCCAGTCCCCCACCAGCTTGACCCAGCCGTCGCCGCGCCGGGCCTCCCGGGCGACGTACGCGACGAGGTCGCCGGGCTCGATCTCATGGGCGTAGTTGCGGATGTAGCGGCGGGTCCTGGCGATGTGGCGGCCGGCCCTGATGATCTTCGGCAGGTCCTCGCGGTCGTCGATCCAGCGGGTGTCGGAGGGCGATCCGGCGTCCCGGATGAGCAGGGTCCCGGCCTCCCGGTCGGTGAGCGCCTGCTTCTCGGCGGTCGCCGCGTCGACCGGGCCGTGCCGGTCCAGGCCCACATGGCAGTGCGCGTCGACGAGGCCGGGCAGCGCCCAGCCCGTGACCGTCTCCGCGCGGTCCGCGCCCGGCGGCCGCTCGTAGGTGATCCGCCCGTCGACGGCCCACAGTTCCTCGCGCACCTCGTCCGGGCCGACGAGGACCCGACCCTTCACCCGCAGCACCCGCTGCCCGTCCCGACCGCTCACCTGATCACTCATAGGCGGCACTGTACGAGGCCCTCGGTAGGCTGCTGGAGCCTGTCGACCGCCGACCGAACCCGAAGAGAGCCCCACCGTGACGCACCCCTTCCTCGACCTCCCCCCGCTGACCGCCGCGCACTTCGCGGCCATCGAGAGGCGGGTGGCCGCGCTCCTCGCCACCGAGCAGGACGTCGTCATCACGCAGGGCGAGGCGCTGCTGCCGCTGGAGGGCTGCATCCGCGGCGGCGCCCGGCCCGGTTCGACCGCGCTGAACGTGGTCACGGGCCCGTACGGGCAGACCTTCGGCAACTGGCTGCGGGACTGCGGCGCCCAGGTCGTCGACCTCACCGTGCCCTTCCACACCGCCGTGACGGCCGCCCAGGTCGCCGAGGCGCTCGCCGAGCACCCGGAGATCGGCTTCGTCTCCCTGGTGCACGCGGAGGCGGCGACCGGCAACACCAACCCGGTCGCGGAGATCGGTGAGGTGGTCCGGGCGCACGGGGCGCTGTTCATGCTGGACGCGGTCGCCTCGGTGGCCGCCGAGCCGCTGCTGCCGGACGCCTGGGGCGTGGACCTGTGCGTGATCGGCGCGCAGAAGGCGATGGGCGGCCCGGCCGGGGTGTCGGCGGTCTCGGTGAGCGGGCGGGCCTGGGAGCGGATCGCCGCCAACCCGGCCGCCCCGCGCCGCTCGTACCTCTCGCTGCTGGACTGGAAGGAGCGCTGGATCGACGCGGGCCGCAAGGCGCTGCCGCACGCTCCGGCGCAGCTGGAGATGCTGGGTCTGGAGGCGTGCCTGGAGCGGATCGAGGAGGACGGCCTGGACGACGTGATGGCCCGCCATGCCGCGGCCGCGGCGGCGACCCGGGTGGGCGCGGTGGCGCTGGGCGGCGGTCTGGAGCCGTACGTCCACGAGGCGCGGGACGCCGCTCCGGTGGCCACGACGCTGCGCGTCCCGGCGGGGACCGACGCCTCGGCGCTGGTCGCGCGGGCACTGGAGCTGGAGCACACGCTGCCGCTCGTCGCGGGCGGCGGGGCGCTCTCCAAGGAGATGATCCGGGTCAATCATTACGGTGCGGATGCGACGCGGAACGCGGTGCTGTCCTCGCTCGCGGCTCTGGGGGCGGCGCTGGCCGCTACGGGCCGGCAGGTCGACTTCGAGGCTGCCCGTCGCGCGGTGACGGAAACCTCTCCGGGCCTCTGATATTCATAATGCGGGGAGCTGCTTTATCGAAAGCAGCTCCCCGCATTCTTCTGCCCGCTTTCCCTCCCGCTAAACGCGGAAGTTTTTTCGGGGCTCGAACTTCATGATTCGGACACGTCTCAGAGGAGTTACAACCCTGTGACCGACTCCACACGAGCGGCGTTATGCCCGAAAAATTCGGGACAAAGAGTGCGAAATCGTACCCGGATTCGGGCGGATCTCGCGCACGCCTGATAACACATGGAGGCGCTCCACCCAACCCTCTGCCTCGATGCAATTTAGAAATTTGCTGGGTAAATTCAATTCGCATGACCGCCGCACCAGCAGATTTTGCCCGTGCCCGAAGCGAATTCCTGAGTATCGACACGCCGCGAGTGGAGGACGGAGCCGCGATCTGGCGCATCGCCCGCGACTCCCAGGTCCTGGACCTGAACTCCTCGTACAGCTACCTGCTGTGGTGTCGTGACTTCGCCGCGACGTCCGTCGTCGCCCGTGACGAGGAGGGCGAGCCGATCGCCTTCGTCACCGGCTACATCCGGCCCGACCGCCCCGAGACCCTCGTCGTCTGGCAGGTGGCCGTCGACCAGGCACATCGCGGCAAGGGACTGGCCGCCACCCTGCTGGACGCGCTGACCGCCCGGGTCGCCGCCGACCAGGGGCTCTCCTGTGTCGAGACGACGATCACCCCGGACAACACCGCGTCCGACCGGCTGTTCACGTCCTACGCCCAGCGGCACGACGTAGCCCTGGAGCAGGAGGTCCTCTTCGACGGGGGGCTGTTCCCCGAGGGGACGCACCTGCCGGAGGTCCTGTACCGGATAGGCCCGTTCGCCGGCTGAGGCGCCCGACCCATCCGAGCAGCCCCGTGAGCCACCCGTTCACGGCCCGGCGTACCTGACCCGTACGTCCGGTCCCCCACGACTTTTCGCGCCGGCCGACCATCCGGCGCGGTCCCGGCCGCCTCCGTGCGGCAGGGAGCACCGACCACATCGCCCGTCACACCCCCTCACGCAGGAGATCCGCTGTGACCATCACCCCGCCCGCACTGAGCGTCTTCGAGACCCTGGAGTCGGAGGTCCGTAGCTACTGCCGCGGCTGGCCCGCCGTGTTCGACCGGGCCCAGGGCGCCCGGCTGACCGACGAGGACGGCCACACCTACCTGGACTTCTTCGCCGGGGCCGGCTCGCTCAACTACGGCCACAACAACCCGGTGCTGAAACGAGCGCTGATCGACTACATCGAGCGCGACGGCATCACCCACGGCCTGGACATGGCGACCACCGCCAAGCGCGCCTTCCTGGAGACGTTCCAGAACGTCATCCTGCGCCCGCGCGACCTCCCGTACAAGGTCATGTTCCCCGGCCCGACGGGCACCAACGCCGTCGAGTCGGCCCTGAAGCTGGCCCGCAAGGTCAAGGGCCGCGAGTCGGTCGTCTCGTTCACCAACGCCTTCCACGGCATGTCGCTGGGCTCGCTCGCCGTCACCGGCAACGCGTTCAAGCGGGCCGGCGCCGGCATCCCGCTGGTGCACGGCACGCCGATGCCGTTCGACAACTACTTCGACGGCACCGTCCCGGACTTCCTGTGGTTCGAGCGGCTCCTCGAGGACCAGGGCTCCGGGCTGAACAAGCCCGCCGCCGTGATCGTGGAGACGGTCCAGGGCGAGGGCGGCATCAACGTGGCCCGCGCCGAGTGGCTGCGCGCGCTCCAGGAGCTGTGCCACCGCCAGGACATGCTGCTGATCGTCGACGACATCCAGATGGGCTGCGGCCGTACCGGCGGCTTCTTCTCCTTCGAGGAGGCCGGCATCGTCCCGGACATCGTCACGCTGTCGAAGTCCATCAGCGGTTACGGCCTGCCCATGTCGCTGTGCCTGTTCAAGCCGGAGCTGGACATCTGGGAGCCGGGCGAGCACAACGGCACCTTCCGCGGCAACAACCCGGCCTTCGTGACGGCCGCCGCCGCACTCCAGGCGTACTGGGCCGACGGTCAGATGGAGAAGCAGACCCTGGCCCGCGGCGAGCAGGTGGAGCAGGCGCTGCTGGCCATCTGCGCCGAGGAGCCGACCGCGCAGTTCCGCGGCCGCGGTCTGGTCTGGGGCATGGAGTTCCAGGACCCGGCGCGCGCCTCCGCGGTCTGCGCCCGCGCCTTCGAGCTGGGGCTCCTGCTGGAGACCTCCGGCCCGCAGAGCGAGGTCGTCAAGCTGCTGCCGCCGCTGACCGTCACCCCCGACGAGCTGGACGAGGGCCTGCGCACGCTGGCCCGCTGCGTCCGCGAGACGGCCTGACCCGGCGAGTCCGGGGCAGGCGAGAAGTAAAGCCCCGGGCCTCATGGGGCCCGGGGCGGCATTCGAGAGAAAGGCACTGCTCACCGTGATCGTCCGATCGTTCAAGGACATCGAGAACACCGACCGGCATGTGAAGGCCGCGTCCGGCACCTGGGAGAGCAAGCGCATCGTGCTCGCCAAGGAGAAGGTGGGCTTCTCGCTCCACGAGACCGTGCTCTACGCGGGCACCGAGACCTCCATGTGGTACGCGAACCACATCGAGGCGGTCCTGTGCACCGAGGGCGAGGCCGAGCTCACCAACGACGAGACCGGCGAGACCCACTGGATCTCCCCCGGCACGATGTACCTGCTGGACGGGCATGAGCGGCACACCCTGCGGCCCAAGACCGACTTCCGCTGCGTGTGCGTCTTCAACCCTCCCGTCACCGGACGGGAGGACCATGACGAGAACGGTGTCTACCCACTGCTGACCGAGGAGGCCTGAACCGTATGACCACCGAAGTACGCGCCGATCTGTACCCCTCGCGCGGCGCCGCCGAGATGACCACTCCCCGCCAGGACCCGGTCATCTGGTCCGCGCCGGGCGCACCGGGCCCGATCGCCGCCAAGGATCTCCAGGGATACGAGCACGACGGCTTCCTCACCGTCGACCAGCTCATCACCCCCGACGAGGTCGCCGTCTACCGGGCGGAGCTGGACCGGCTGGTCGCCGACCCGCTGATCCGGGCCGACGAGCGCTCCATCGTGGAGAAGCAGTCGCAGAACGTGCGGTCCGTCTTCGAGGTCCACAAGATCAGCGAGGTCTTCGCCGGGCTGGTCCGCGACGAGCGGGTGGTGGGCCGCGCCCGCCAGATCCTGGGCTCGGACGTGTACGTCCACCAGTCCCGTATCAATGTGAAGCCGGGCTTCGGCGCCTCGGGCTTCTACTGGCACTCGGACTTCGAGACGTGGCACGCCGAGGACGGGCTGCCGAACATGCGGACCGTCTCCGTGTCGATCGCGCTCACCGAGAACTTCGACACCAACGGCGGGCTGATGATCATGCCCGGTTCGCACAAGTCGTTCCTCGGCTGTGCGGGCGAGACGCCGAAGGACAACTACAAGAAGTCGCTCCAGATGCAGGACGCCGGCACCCCGTCCGACGAGGCGCTGACGAAGATGGCCGACCGCCACGGCATCAAGCTCTTCACGGGCAAGGCCGGTTCGGCGACCTGGTTCGACTGCAACGCCATGCACGGTTCGGGCGACAACATCACCCCGTACGCGCGCTCCAACGTCTTCATCGTCTTCAACAGCGTGGAGAACGAGGCGCAGGAGCCGTTCGCGGCGCCGATCCGCCGCCCCGAGTTCATCGGGGCGCGGGACTTCACCCCGGTGAAGTAGCGGCACACACAAGTGTGAAGGGCCCGGGACGGTACGCCGTCCCGGGCCCTTGGCGCGTAACTCGCTGGACCCCGCCACCGGCCACCGGCCAGGGTGGCGGCCATGACTTCTCACGTACGGCACATCACCGTCGACTGTTCCGACGCCCATGCGCTCGGCACCTTCTGGTCCCAGGTGCTCGGCGCCCCGCTCGCCGCCGACGACTTCCCCGGCGACCCGGAGGCGCTGCTGGAGACCCCGGGCGCGGCGATCCTCTTCGTGCAGGGGCCCGACGCCAAGACCGCCAAGAACCGGCTCCACCTGGACGTCCAGCCGCAGGACCGCACCCGGGACGAGGAGGTGGAGCGGCTCCTCACGCTCGGCGCCACGCTGGTGGGCGACCACCGGAAACCGGACGGGCGGGGGTGGGCGACGCTGGCGGACCCCGAGGGCAACGAGTTCTGCGTGGAGTGTTCCGCCGCCGAGCGGGCCGCGCTGAGCGGGACCCGGCTGCCGGTGACGGCCGACGATGTGACGGCCGCCGTCCGGCTCGCGGTGGACACGCTGGCCGGAGCCCCGGCGGAGGGCTGGGACCAGCCCGCCGGGACGCTGGAGTGGACGTGCTGGGAGACGGTGGAGCACCTGAGCGACGATCTCTTCGCGTACGCCGTCCAGTTGGGCCCGCGTACGCCCCCGCTGGACGGCGAGGTGCCCTACCGGTGGGCCGCCGACCGGCAGGGCGGCCCGGCCAACGCGGTCTTCGCCGACCGGACGGCCGGGCCCGCCGGGCTGCTGGCGACCCTGGAGGCGAGCGGTGCGCTGCTGGCCTCGATGGCGCGGACGACCCCGCCCGAGGTGCGTTCGTACCACACCTACGGGGTCTCCGACCCGGAGGGCTTCGCCGCGATGGGCGTGGTGGAGACCCTGGTGCACACCCATGACCTGGCGGAGGGCCTGGGCCTGGAGTGGGCGCCGCCCGCCGGCCTCTGCGACCGGGTGCTGGCCCGGCTCTTCCCCGACGCCCCGGCGGGCGGCGACCGGTGGACCGTCCTGCTCTGGGCCACCGGCCGCGCCGAACTGCCGGACCACCCGCGCCGCACCGCGTGGCGGTGGAACGGGGAGCCCCGGTAGAACCCCCCTCAGCGGTGGGAGAACCAGCGGGCGGCGGGCAGCAGCGTGGTGTCGTAGCCGAACAGGGCCTGGTTCTCCCACGCGTTGCCGGAGGCCGGGTCCTGCGGGTCCCAGCCGCTGCCGCGCACGGCGGTCCAGGACGGCTCCCAGTAGACGACGCCCAGGCCGCGCCCGTTCGGGACGGCCTCCACCACGTTCATGACGTCCCGCAGGTTGGCGGCCTGCCCGGCGGGGGTGGCCGGGTAGCCCGGGGCGAGCTGGGAGGCGGTGGCGATGTTGTTCTCCAGCCCGTCGCCGTTGGCCAGGGTGTGCGCGTACGCGGTCTCGGCGACCAGGACCGGCTTGCCGTAGCGGGCGGCGGTGTCGTCCAGGTTGGTCTGGAGGGCGGAGAGCGGGCCGTGCCAGTAGCCGTAGTACGAGAGCGCCACGACGTCGAACGGGACGCGCTGGGCCACCGCGTTGTCGAACCACCAGCGGGTCCCGCCGTTGTCGCCGCCCTCGGCGAGGTGCAGCGCCACCCGCGTACCGGAGGAGACGGACTTCGCCGCGTTCGCGCCCGCGGTGAGCAGACCGGCCAGCTGCGGCCAGTTGGCGGTGGAGCCCTCGGGCCAGAGCATCCCGGCGTTGGTCTCGTTGCCGATCTGGACCATGTCGGCGGTGGTGCCCTGCGCCTTGAGGGCGTTCAGCACGTCGTACGTGTGGTCGTGGACGTCCCGCTTCAGCTGCTCGTAGCCGTGGCCCGCCCAGGCGGCGGGCTTGGTCTGGTGCCCCGGGTCGGCCCAGCGGTCGGAGTAGTGGAAGTCGATCAGGGTCTTCATCCCGAGGGCCTTGGCGCGCTTGGCCATGGCCAGGACGTGGGCCTTGTCGTTGTAGCCGTCGGCCGGGTTCACCCACACCTTGAGGCGGACGTAGTTCATGCCGGCGGCGCCCAGGATGCTCATCGCGTCACCGGTCGCGCCGCTCGCGTCGCGGTAACGGGCCCCGTACGCCTCGTTCTTCGGGAGCGTGGAGAGGTCGCCGCCCTTGACCGCCAGGCCGGTGGTGCCCGGGGTGAAGGTGATGTCGTCGAAGTTGGCCCACTGGCCCGCGCCCGCGTCGGAGTTGAGGCTGATGGTGCAGCCGCCGCCGGTGACCCGTACCGAGGTGACGACGCGGATCCAGGCGCCGTTCGCGGTGGCGGGCAGGTCGGTGCGCTGCTCGGCCGTACCGCAGTTGCGCAGGGCGATGTACGCGGCGTTCTGCCCGCCGCTGGAGCGGACCCGCGCGCTCAGGGTGTACGTGCCGTCGGTGAGGCCGGTGAGGTACTGGTAGGTCTCCACGCGGTAGGCCGAGGCCGACCAGTGGCTGAGCCGGGTCGCGCCGGTGTGGCCGCCCGGCTCGGTGAAGGAGGCGGCGGTCTGGCCGGTGGGCGAGTAGGTGGACCAGCCCGTGGTGCCGGACTCGAAGCCGGGGTTGGCGGGGGTGGTGGCGGCATGGGCGCTGGGTGCGGGGAGTGCGGCCAGCAGCAGGGCGGCGAGGAGTGTCGCGGCGGCGGCTCTGCCGCGACGGGGGTGACGGCGGTGCGCAGTTCCGTACATGGTCGATGTCCCTTCGACTGTGCGGGGGGCTTCCGGGGTCAGCTGTCCAGCCGTACGACGCGGACCGCCCCCGCCGGTACGGCGAGGTGGCCCGTGGCGGGTTCGGCGGTGAGGAGTTCGGTGCCGGGGGTGTCCAGCACCACCTTGGCGTCGGTCTCGGTGTGGTTGAGGGCGAAGAGGTACGTGCCGGTGGAGCCGGTGCGGCGGACCACCTCCACGTCGTGCGGCAGCCCGGTGCGGGGCGCGATGCGGGCGTCGGCGCAGGCCCGCTCCAGGACCGCGTCCAGGTCGGGGCCGCCGAGCCGGGTGGAGACGTACCAGGCGCTGCCCTCCCCCAGCCGGTGCCGGGTGACGGCGGGCCGGCCGGCCGGGATGCCGTCGGCGTACGACCAGATCGTCTCGGCCCCGCGCGGGATCACGACGTCCGACCAGAGGTCGCCGGTGAGGTCAGGGCCGCCGGGGGTGGTCAGGCGGACCGTGCCGCCCTCGGGGAGCGGGGCGAACTCCTCGACGGTCAGGCCGAGTACGTCGCGCAGGACGCCCGGGTACGGGCCGGGGTGGACGGCGTCGTCGGCGTCGACGATCCCGGAGAAGTACGAGACGACGAGGGTGCCGCCGCCCTCGACGTACCGGCGCAGGTTGCTCCCGGTCTCCTCGGAGGCGAGGTAGAGGGCCGGGACGACCACCAGCGGGTAGCCGGAGAGGTCGGCCTCGGGGTGGGCGAAGTCGACGGTGAGGTGGCGGTCGTACAGGGCCTCGTAGAAGGTGTCGGCGCGCTCCCGGGCGTCGTGCTCCTGGCTGGGGCGCCACTCCAGGGACTGCGCCCACCAGGACTGCCAGTCCCAGACCATGGCGGCGTCCGCGACGGTCCGGGTCCCCCGGATCCCGTCCAGCAGGCCGAGGTCGGCGCCGAGGCGGGTGACCTCGCGCCAGATCCGGGAGTCCGTCCCGGCGTGCGGCACCATCGCCGAGTGGAACTTCTCGGCGCCGCGCCGGGACTGCCGCCACTGGAAGAACATCGCACCGTCCGATCCCCTGGCCACGTGGGCGAGGCTGTTGCGGGCCATCTCGCCGGGGCGCTTGGCGGGGTTGCGGGGCTGCCAGTTGACCCCCGAGGTGGAGTGCTCCAGGAGCAGCCAGGGGGCGCCGCCCGCGACCGAGCGGGTGAGGTCGGCGGCCATGGCGAGGTTGACGTGGGTGCGGCGGCCGTCGGTGATCAGGTAGTGGTCGTTGCTGACCAGGTCGACCTCGCGGCCCCAGGCCCAGTAGTCCACGGACTCGCACTGGCTGAGCGCGGTCATGAAGTTGGTGGTGACGGGGATGCCCGGGGCGAGCCGGTGCAGGATGTCCCGCTCGGCGCGGAAGTTCTCCCGCATGGTGTCGTCGGCGAAGCGGGCGTAGTCCAGCTGCTGGGCGGGGTTGCCGACGGTCGGGGTGGTGCGGGGCGGGTCGATCTCGTCGAGGCTGCCGTACCGCTGGCCCCAGAACGCCGTGCCCCAGGCCTCGTTGACCGCCTCGACCGTGCCGTGGCGGGCGGTGAGCCAGCGGCGGAAGTGGGCGGCGCAGCTGTCGCAGTAGCAGGCGCTGACGGGGACGCCGTACTCGTTGTGGACGTGCCAGAGCGCGAGGGCCGGGTGGCTGCCGTAGCGCCGGGCGAGCTGTTCGGTGATGGCGGCGGCGGCCTCCCGGTAAGCGGCCGAGCTGTGGCAGATCGCGCCGCGCGACCCGAAGGCGTACCGGACACCGTCCCGGCCGACCGGCAGCGCCTCGGGGTGGGCCCGGTAGAACCAGGCGGGCGGGGCGACGGTGGGGGTGCCGAGGTCGGCCCGGATGCCGTGCTCGTGGAGGAGGTCCAGGAGCCGGTCCAGCCAGCCGAAGTCGTAGGCGCCGGGGGCGGGTTCGAGCAGGGCCCAGGAGAAGATCCCGACGCTGACCATGGTCACCCCGGCCTCGGCCATCAGGGCCATGTCCTCGTGCCAGACCTCCTCGGGCCACTGCTCGGGGTTGTAGTCCCCGCCGAAGGCGAGGCGGCGCAGCCCGTGCGGGGCCGTGGGAGGCAGGGCGGGAGCGGGGTGGGGCATGGGGGCTCCTGGGTCAACTTCTGGGCTACTTCTGGGAACGTGCACACCCCCTCTCGGCGGCGCTGGCCCAACATAACCGCAGAGCAACAACCATTGACAAGTGTCGGTTCGGTTTCTCTACTGTGAACGCTCACAGCGCATCCCGGCGCTGCACCCCGCGCCTCACCCGCGCCTCTCGTCAGGGGAGAACCCATGAAGTACCGCATCGTCGCGGCGTCCACGGCAGCCGTGCTCACCGCCACCGCCCTGCTCTCCGGCTGCGGTTCGCCGGACGGTGACAGCGCGGACGGCCCGTCGGCCGAGAACCCCGTCTCGCTCACCTACTGGGCCTGGGCGCCCGGCCTGGACAAGGTCGCGGACCTCTGGAACGAGGGCGAGGGCAAGGAGGCCGGGATCAAGGTCACGGTGAAGAAGCAGGCGTCCGGCGACGACCTGGTCACCAAGATCATCACGGCGGCCAAGGCGCACAAGGCCCCCGACCTGGTGCAGGCGGAGTACCAGGCACTGCCGACCCTGGTCTCCAACGACGTACTGGCCGACATCTCGAAGGAGGCGGGCGGCGCGAAGGGGCAGTTCGCGGAGGGGATCTGGCAGCAGGCGACGCTCGGTTCGGACGCCCTGTACGCGCTGCCGCAGGACTCGGGCCCGCTGATGTTCTACTACCGCAAGGACCTCTTCGCGGAGTACGGCCTGACCGTGCCGGACACCTGGGACGCGTTCGCCGAGACCGCCCGCGCGCTGAAGAAGAAGGCCCCCGACAAGGCGCTGACCACCTTCTCCTCCAACGACGCCGGGCTCTTCGCGGGCCTCGCCCAGCAGGCCGGGGCCCAGTGGTGGACCACCGGCGGCGAGAAGTGGAAGGTCGCCATCGACGACCCGGCCACCCGCAAGGTCGCCGACTTCTGGGGCTCCCTGGTGAAGGAGGGCGCGATCGACAACCAGCCCATGTACACCCCCGCCTGGAACAAGGCGCTCAACACCGGTACGCAGATCGCCTGGGTCAGCGCGGTCTGGGCGCCCGGCACGCTCACCACGGCCGCCCCCGACACCAAGGGCAAGTGGGCCATGGCGCCCCTCCCCCAGTGGACCGCCGGGCAGAACGTCACCGGCAGCTGGGGCGGCTCCTCCACCGCCGTCACCAACGACTCGCGGCACAAGAAGGCCGCCGCCGCCTTCGCCACCTGGCTGAACACCGACCCGGAGGCGGTCGCCGCCCTGGTCAGGGAGAGCGGGATCTATCCGGCCGCGACCGCCGCCCAGACCGGCGGCGCCCTGGCGCAGGCCCCCGACTACTTCGCCGGCCAGCCCGGCTTCTACACCGAGGCCGCGAAGATCGCCGCGGGCACCGCCCCGGCCGCCTGGGGCCCGAACGTCAACGTCGCGTACACCGCCTTCAAGGACCACTTCGCCTCGGCCGCCAAGCGGAAGGGCGACTTCGGCAGCGCCCTGACCGCGATGCAGGACGCCACGGTCACCGACCTGAAGAAGCAGGGCTTCGGAGTCTCCGAGTGACCCACCCACGCCGTCTCCGAGTGACCCGTCCGCGTCGTCTCCGGGTGACACGCCCGCGCCGCCTCCGGGTGACCCGTCCGCGCCGCGCGAAGGCGTACGGGGCCAGGAGCGCCCCGTACGTCTTCCTGGTCCCCGCCGCCCTGCTCTTCCTGCTCTTCTTCGCCCTGCCCATCGGCTACGCCCTGCTGCTGAGCCTGCGCCGCACCGAGGTCAAGGGGCTGGGGCTCGGCCGGGGCGCGCGGGAGGAGGTGTGGGCCGGGCTCGCCAACTACACCGACGCGCTCACCGATTCCGAGCTGCTCCACGGGGCGCTGCGCATCCTGGGGTACGGGGCGATCGTCGTCCCCGTGATGCTCGGGCTCGCCCTCCTCTTCGCGCTGCTGCTGGACAGCGACCGGGTCCGGCTGCGCGGCTTCACCCGGCTGGCGATCTTCCTGCCGTACGCCGTTCCGGGCGTGGTCGCCGCCCTGATGTGGGGCTTCCTCTATCTGCCGACGGTCAGCCCCTTCCACTACCTGCTGGACCTGGCGGGGCTGCCGCAGCCCGACCTCCTGGACGGCGGCCCGCTCTACCTGGCCCTGGCCAACATCGCCGTCTGGGGCGGCACCGGCTTCAACATGATCGTGATCTACACCGCGCTGCGGGCGATCCCGGCCGAGGTCTTCGAGGCGGCCCGGCTGGACGGCTGCTCGCCCTGGCAGATCGCGGTCCGGATCAAGATCCCGATGGTGGCGCCCTCGCTGGTGCTGACCTTCTTCTTCTCGATCATCGCCACGCTCCAGGTGTTCAGCGAGCCGACCACCCTGAAGCCGCTGACCAACTCCCTCTCCACCACGTGGAGTCCGCTGATGAAGGTCTACCAGGACGCGTTCGTCAACAACGACATCCATGCGGCCGCCGCCCAGGCGGTCATCATCGCCGCCGCCACGCTGGCCCTGTCCTTCGGCTTCCTCCGGGCGGCCAACTCCCGTACGAAGCAGGGAGCATGACCATGAGCGCCCCCGTCCTGCCGACGGCCCCGCCCCCGGCCCGGGCGCCCGCGCGTCCGGCCCACGCCCCCACCGGCCCCCGCCGCTTCCCGCTGCTGCCGACCGCCGCGCTGCTCCTCGGCGCGCTCTACTGCCTGCTGCCCGTCGCCTGGGTGCTGGTCGCCTCCACCAAGTCGGGCAGCGAGCTGTTCACCACCTTCACCTTCCTGCCCGGCACCGGCTTCGCCGACAACGTGGGCGACCTGACCGCGTACCGTGAGGGCGTCTACTGGCGGTGGATGGCCAACTCGGCGTTCTACGCGGGCGTCGGCGCGCTGCTCTCGACGGCCGTCTCCGCCGTCTCCGGGTACGCGCTGGCGATGTACCGCTTCCGGGGCCGCGAGTCCGTCTTCAACATCCTGCTGGCCGGGGTGCTGATGCCGCCGGTGATCCTCGCGGTGCCGCAGTACCTGCTGCTGGCCGAGGCGGACCTCACGGACTCGTACCTCTCGGTCCTCCTCCCGGTGATCCTCTCCCCGTACGGCGTCTACCTCGCCCGGATCTACGCGGCTGCCGCCGTGCCCGGCGATGTCGTCGAGGCGGGGCGGATGGACGGCGGCGGGGAGTGGCGGATCTTCCGGACGATCGCGCTGCCGATGATGCTGCCCGGGCTGGTGACGGTCTTCCTGTTCCAGTTCGTGGCGATCTGGAACAACTTCCTGCTGCCGTACATCATGCTCGGCGACGACGAGAAGTTCCCCGTCACGCTCGGCCTCTACACGCTGCTCCAGCAGGGCGCGACCACGCCCGCCCTCTACACCCTGGTGATCACGGGCGCCCTGCTCGCCATCGTTCCGCTGATCGCCCTGTTCCTGGTCATCCAGCGCTTCTGGAGCCTCGATCTGCTCTCCGGAGCCGTAAAGTCCTGACCGCTCCTCAACGTCAGGGCCCCGAATGATGAAAGATCATGCACCATGAGCCGCACTGAACAGACCGGCGCGGGCCGCCGCCGGCCGCCGACCATCCATGACGTGGCACGGGAGGCGGGGGTCTCCCGGGGCACGGTCTCCCGGGTCCTCAACGGCGGCCACAACGTCAGCCCCGCCGCGCTCGAAGCGGTCAACTCCGCGATCCGCAGGACCGGTTACACGGTGAACCGGCACGCCCGGTCCCTGATCACCGGCCGCTCCGACTCGGTGGCGTTCCTGCTGACCGAGCCGCAGGAGCGGTTCTTCGAGGACCCGAACTTCAACGTTCTGCTGCGGGGCTGCACGTCGGCCCTGGCCGCGCACGACATCCCGCTGCTGCTGATGATCGCGGGCACGGAGGCCGAGCGGCGCCGCAACATGCGCTACATCGCCGGCCATGTGGACGGGGTGCTGCTGGTCTCCAGCCACTCCGGCGACCCGGTCGCCGCCCAGCTGCACGAGGCGGGGATCCCGCTGGTGGCCTGCGGCAAGCCGATCGGGCAGGGCTCGAAGGTGAGTTATGTGGCGGCGGACGACCGGGACGGCGCGCGGGACATGGTGCGCTTCTTGTACGAGTCCGGGCGGCGCCGGATCGCCACGGTCAGCGGTCCGCTGGACACCCCTGGCGGGGTGGAGCGCCTGGCCGGGTACCGGGAGACGCTGGCGGAGTGCGGGCTGCCCGCCGACGAGGCGCTGATCGCCCCGGGCGACTACAGCCGGGCGGGCGGTGAGGCGGCCGCCGCCGCGCTGCTGGAGCGGGCGCCGGACCTGGACGCGGTGTTCGTCGCGTCGGACCTGATGGCACAGGGGGTGCTGGCGGCGCTGGAGCGGGCGGGGCGGCGGGTGCCCGAGGACGTCGCGGTGGGCGGGTTCGACGACTCCCCCGCAGCCGTCGCCTCCCGCCCGGCCCTGACGACGATCCGGCAGCCGTGGGACCGGATCAGCGCCGAGATGGTACGGGTGCTGCTGGCGCAGATCGGCGGGGAGGACCCGGCCGCGGTCATCCTCCCCACCGAGCTGGTACGCCGGGACTCGGCGTGAACCGGCCCGTCTGCCCCGCTACTTGACGGCGTCCAGCGCCGGGTAGTCGGTGTACCCCTTGGCGTCGCCGCCGAAGAAGGACGACGGGTCGGGGGTGTTGAAGGGGCCCCCGGCCTTGAGCCGGGCGGGGAGGTCCGGGTTGGCGAGGAAGAGCACGCCGTACGAGATCAGGTCGGCGATCCCGTCGTCGATCACGGTGTGGTCGTCCGGCCCGGTCGGCCCGTCGGAGTGCACGTTGATGAGGACGGTGCCGCTGAACGCCTTGCGCAGGGCGAGGGTCAGCTCGCGGATCGGGGCGCCCTCCAGGATGTGCAGGTAGGCGAGGCCGAGGGGTTCGATCTCCTGGACCAGCGCGGTGTAGACGGCGTCCGGGGCGGGCTCGTCGATGTCGTTGTAGACGTTCGAGGGCGAGATGCGCAGCCCGGTGCGCGCGGCACCGATCTCGGCGGCGACCGCCTTGACGACCTCCACGGCGAACCGGATGCGGCCGGTCTCCGAGCCGCCCCACTCGTCGGTGCGCAGGTTGGTGTTGGGCGCGAGGAACTGGTGGATGAGGTAGCCGTTGGCGCCGTGCAGCTCCACACCGTCGAACCCGGCCTCGATGGCGTTGCGGGAGGCGGAGACGAAGTCGGCGATGGTCTGCCGGATCTCGGCGTCGGTCAGCTCGTGCGGCACCACGAAGTCCTTGGGGCCCTCGGCGGTGTAGACCTGCCCCTCGGCCTTGACCGGGGAGGGGGCGACCGGGATGAGGCCGTCGGGGAGCAGGACCGGGTGGCCGATGCGGCCCGCGTGCATGATCTGGGCGAAGATGCGGCCGCCCTCGGCGTGGACCGCGTCGGTGACCTTGCGCCAGGAGGCGACCTGCTCGGCACTGTGCAGCCCCGGCGTGAAGGGGTAGCCCTGGCCGACGACGGAGGGCTGGATGCCCTCGGTGATGACGAGCCCCGCCGAGGCGCGCTGGGCGTAGTAGGCGGCCGTGAGCTCGGTGGCCGTACCGCCCTCGCCCGCCCGGCTCCGGGTCATCGGGGCCATCACGATGCGGTTGGCCAGCGGGGTGCCGGACAGGTCGATCGGGTCGAAGGCGGTGGTCATAAGGGCTCCCAAAAAGTATGTGGTCGACCGATCGACGGAGTATGTGGTCGGCCAATCATTGACACCGACCGCCACTGTAGCTCATTAATTGGCCGACCAAGGTAAAGTGGGGGAAAGGACTGCCGGGCATCATCGAAGCCCCACCTGAGCAGCACCGAGGAGCCCCGACATGAACACCGCCCCCGCCGGCACCGCGGAAGCCGCCTGTACCGACGCGCTGCCCGGAGCAGCGCTCAGCGGCCCCGTGAGCCATGCCGTCTCCCGGGTCGCCCGGCTGCACCGGATCGCGGCAGGGAAGCTGCTGAAGGGGCTGGGGCTCTACCCGGGCCAGGAGCTGCTGATGATGCACCTGTGGGACTCGGGGCCGGTCCGCCAGGCCGAGCTGATCAAGACCCTGGACCTGGACCCGTCCACGGTCACCAAGATGCTCCAGCGCCTCGAACAGACCGGCCATGTGCGCCGCCGCCCCGACCCGGACGACCGGCGGGCCGTGCTGGTCGAGGCGACGGACGAGAGCTGCGCGCTGCACACGGCGGTGCGGGACGCGTGGGGCAGCCTGGAGGAGCACACGCTCGCGGGGCTGGCGAGCGATGAGCGTACGGAGCTGACGCGGCTGCTGGCGAAGGTGGAGGCGAACCTCTGCCAGGAGACGGAGGGGTGCCCGGAACGGGGCTGAGAGGCCGCCGAGCCGGCCGGGAGCCCATCAGCCCAGCACGTCCAGCACCCGGTCGACATCCGCCTCCGTGTTGTAGAGGTGGCAGGAGATCCGCAGGTTCCCGGCCGGGGCCGAGACCGCGATCCCGGCCCGGGTGAGCTCGTCGTGGCGGCCGTCCAGCCCCGGCACGGAGACGATCGCCGACTCCCCCGGCACCACCTTGTGGCCCAGCTCCACCAGCCCTGAGCGCAGCCGGGCGGCGAGCGAGGTGGCGTGCGCGTACAGCGCGTCGGTGCCGATCTCCGCGAGCAGCGCGAGGGAGTGCTCCGCCCCGTGGTACGAGAGGAAGGCGGGCGGCTCGTCGAACCCGCGCGCACCGGGCGCGACGCGCTCCAGCGGGCCGTAGTTGCTCGTCCAGGGCGCACCGGCGGCGACCCACCCGGCGAAGAGGTTGGGCAGGGTGGCCTGCGCCTCCTCGGTCACGGTGAGGAACGACGTACCCCGGGGGCAGAGCAGGTACTTGAAGCCGCCTGTGACGGTGTAGTCGTACGCCCCGGCGTCCAGCGGGAACCAGCCCGCCGACTGGGTGGCGTCCAGCAGCGTCCGGGCGCCGTGGGCGGCGGCCGCCGCGCGGACGGCGGCGAGGTCGGCGACCCGGCCGTCGGCCGACTGGACCGAGGAGAAGGCGACGAGCGCGGTGGCGGGCCGTACGGCATCGGCGAGGTCCGCGAGCGGGACGTACCGCATGCGCAGATCGCCCCGGAGCGCGAACGGGCTGACGACGGAGGCGAACTCCCCCTCGGGCGCGAGGACTTCGGCGCCCGCCGGGAGCGAGGCGGCGATCAGCCCGACATGGACGGTGACCGAGCTGCCGGTGGCGACCCGCTCCGGCCGGACCCCGGCGAGCCGGGCGAAGCCGGCCCGGGCCGCCTCCACCGCGTCGAAGCTGCCCGCGCCGATCCGGCGGCCTGCGGCGTTCTCGTCGGCAAGGGCCTTGACGGCGGCGATGGTGCGGCGGGGCAGCAGTCCCCAGCTGGAGGTGTTGAGGTACGTGACCTCGGGCGCGAACTCGGCGGCGGCCACCTGGCTGAGCGGAGAGATCGTCATGCGCCCAGCCTGGAGCCCCCGCGACTCATAGTCAATTGCCGAAATCCGCAGGGCGCACCCAAGAAACCCTTATAGCCAGGGCGGGGCTCAGCCCTTCGGAACCTCGCACGCGCCATCCGTGTCACAGGCCGCCGCGTCACCGCCGACGGTGGTCAGCGCGGTGGCCGGGCGGTCCTTCCACGCCTGCTCCAGCGCCTGGACGAAGACCTCCGATGGCTGGCCGCCGGAGATCCCGTACCGCCGGTCGAGGACGAAGAACGGCACCGCGTCGGCACCCAGCTCGGACGCCTCGCGCTCATCGGCCCGGACCTCCTCGGCGTACGCCTCGGGGTCGGCGAGCACCGCACGCGCCTCGTCGGCGTCGAGTCCGGCCTCCACGGCGAGGGCGAGCAGCACCTCGTCGTCGAAGACGGACCGCTCCTCGGCGAAGTTGGCCCGGTAGGCGAGGGTCAGCAGCTCGTCCTGGCGGCCGCGGGCCTTGGCCAGGTGCAGCAGCCGGTGGATGTCGAAGGTGTTGCCGTGGTCCCGCCCCTCGGTGCGGTAACCGAGCCCCTCGGCCTGCGCGTTGGCCGCGACGTTGGCCTCCATGCCGGCGGCCTCCTCACGGGTCCGCCCGTACTTGGCGGCCAGCATGTCGATGACCTGCTCGGTCTGGCCCTTGGCCCGCCCGGGGTCGAGTTCGAAGGAGCGGTGCACGACCTCGACCTGGTCCCGGTGGGCGAACTCGGCGAGCCCCTTCTCGAAGCGGGCCTTGCCGATGTAGCACCAGGGACAAGCGATATCGGACCAGATCTCGACGCGCATGACTCTTCTTCTCTCCAGGGGTCGCGGACGGGGTACGGAGGCCGCCGCGCAGGACGGACCTCTCGGTCGAACACCGGAGCTGACCTGGTGATTCCCGGGGCCGCCCGTCCTTGCCGGAGCGATTCACGAAGAGAGGGCGCAGCTCTTCGAAGGCTCGTCCACCGGGATGATGCGGAGCTTGTCCATGGGCATCTTGAGCGCGCCCTTATCGGCGGGGTCCCAGAGCACCGCGGTCCCGGACGCGTCACCGATCTTCAGATACGGGCGGGAGGGGTGGAACTCCCCTCCGTCGACATGGATGTCATCGGCGGGGCCGATGGGCCGCACGCACACCCACTGCGGGGCGATGCCGAAGTACGCGTCCACGGCCTTTCCCGATGCCGCCGCCTGCACCGCACCGGCCCCGGCACGGGCGGCTGTCTGGAGCCCGAAGTTCCAGGCGCCGTTCAGCAGCAACACCACCGCGAAGAAGCCGAGGAGGGTGTAGCCGACCCATCGGTCGCGTACGCACCAGTGGAGATGCTGCATATAGCCGAGCCCGGCCAGGGCGATCAGCCAGAGGTTGACCGCGAGCCCCAGCCTGACCGTGGCGATGAGCTGCCAGAGCCTCGGAATCTCCACGTCCTCGAGGTTCAGGCCGAAAGCGTCCAGATAGAGCGCGTGGAGCCCCAGGCCCAGGGAGGGGAAGAACCCCAGGGCGAGCGGCAGCACCGCGGGAAGCAGCCAGGGGGCGACGACGCGCCAGCTCCACTGGCGTACCAGCAGGCGGATCCCTGTGAAGACCACATAGCCGGAGGCGACGAGCACCAGGCCCAGGGCTCCCGGGGGCGCACCGGGCCCCCCGGAGGATTCGATCTTGGTCCCGACGGCGGCCATGACCACGCCGAGCGCCAGGGTCGCTCCCAGGGCGGCCCCGGGCTTGCCGGGCAGGATCCGGGTCAGCCAGTGGGCGGCCAGCCCCAGGGCCGTCACCGCCATCACGCCCAGCACCCACCAGGCCGCAAGGCCCTGCGGCCAGAGGCGGGCGATCAGCGACGAGGTGATCATGAGGGCCGCCGCCGCGTGGCAGAGCTTGACGATGTCGCGGGCCTCTCCCCGCCGCCTCCCGATCACGGCCCCGGGGTCCGGGTCCGGAGTCGCCATGGGCCGGCGCACCGTCACGCGCGGCGAGGGGATGACCGAGCCCGGCAGCGTACGCGTGGCGAGCTCCTCGGCGCGCGAGCGGGACAGGGCGGAGATATGACGCCCCGTCCGGTAGGGCGCGAGCCGCTCCGCGCACCACCGCCGGACCCGCCTCTGCCACCGCGCCCGACGCGTCGGAGGGCTCACCGGAGGATCATCGGCCGCCGGGCGCTCGTAGGCGAACCAGACCGGCCGGTCCTCGGGGTCCCTGACCACGAGGTCGGTGACCTCCACGTTGAGATCGAGCTGCAACTCGTCCCCCACCACCTCGATGCGCTCCCGTGCTCCGCGCCGGGCGTTGACCCGGCTGCCGGGGAAGCGGCACTCCAGCAGATAGCGGGTCGTGCGTGCGGTCAGCGCCGTGGAGGGCCCGCCCTCCTTCTGGAGGATCGGCCACCTTCTCTCCCGCAGCGCCTGCTCGAAGTCGTCGCACTCCGTCGTCGTTCCCAGCAGCTCCACCACGGCTATCGCCCGCTGGTCGAATTTCAGCGTCGCCGACACAGGCCGGCCCCCCGTTCTCTCTCCGACGTTCTCTCTCCGAGTTGTCCGTCACCGCCCGTCGCGCAGGTCCTCCACTCCCCCGGCCAGGAACGCGATCCGGTCGAAGACCGCCCCGCAGCCCTCGCCGGTCGGAGACTGCACCAGGAAGCCTGCCCGGGCGGCGGCGCGCTGCTCGGCCGTGCCCAGGGTGAAGACGCGGACGAAGGTCCAGGTCTCGCCGTCGGCGGAGGCGTGGAAGGCGTAGGCGTTGCCGATGCGGCTGAGGCGGAGCCAGCAGACGCCCGCCTCCACCACGAACGCGTTGGCGTCGTCGGAGTGGCCCCGGGTCACGACGCTGCACACGGTCGCCAGGCCGGAGGAGTGCTCCAGGCAGAGCTTGGCCCAGTCCCGGTCCCCGACATGGAGATACAGCGCCCCGGCGTCACCCGCCGCGGCCAGCCCGGGGCGGACGCGGGCGAGGAGCCGGAAGTCGCCGTCCCCCACCGCCCCGAGCAGGCGTGGCGCGTCGGAGGCCGGGTCGAGGGAGGTGCCGGACGGCGGCACGAAGAGGTCCTGGCCGGGGCCCGCGCGGCCGGTCAGGACGGAGTCGGCGTGGGTCCAGCGGCCGTCGGGGCCCGAGGGTTCCAGGGCGAAGGGGAGTCCGTCCAGGTGGAGGGTCATGGCCGGAGTCCGTCCAGGTGCGGGGTCACGGTCGGAGTCCGGGTCCAGGTGCGGGTCATGCGGGGCATCCGTCCAGGTGCGGGGTCATGTTCGGCGTGGGTCCAGGTGGAAGGGGCGTGCTCGGCGACCGTCCCCCGTGCGGGGTCATGCGGGGCGGCCGTCCACGCGGCGGGGCAGGGACAGGGGGTTGGCCTCGCGGAGTTCCGGTGGGAGGAGGGGGTCGGGGGTGCTCTGGTACGTCACCGGGCGCAGCCAGCGTTCGATGGCCGTCGCGCCGACCGAGGTTGAGGGGGAGGTGGTGGCGGGGTAGGGGCCGCCGTGGTGCTGGGCGGGGGCGACGGCGACGCCGGTCGGCCAGCCGTTGACCAGGATGCGCCCGGCGAGCGGGGTGAGGGCGGTGAGGAGCCCGGCCGCCGCCGGGTCGTCGCCCTCCGTCGCGGTCTGGAGGGTGGCGGTGAGGTTGCCGGGGAGCCGGGCGAGTACGGCGGCGGCCTCGTCCTCGGATCCGTAGCGCGCGATCACGGTGACCGGGCCGAAGCACTCCTCCAGGAGCGCGTCGTGCGGGCCCTCGGCGGTGAGGTGGGCGGCCGGGACGGTCAGGAATCCGGCCGAGACGGTGTGTTCGCCGGCCGCACCGGGGGTGACGGGGGTTTCGACGTCGGGGAGTGCGGCCCGTTCGCGTACACCGGCGAGGAAGGCGTCCCGCATCCGGTGGTCCAGCATCACGCCGGAGCCTGCGGAACTGACCGTCTCGGTGAGGGCCTCGACCAGCCGGTCGCCCGCGTCGCCGTCCGGGACGAGGACGAAGCCGGGCTTGGTGCAGAACTGGCCGACGCCCAGGGTCATGGAGGCGCCGAGCCCCGTGCCGATCTCCGGGGAACGCCCGGCGGCGGCCGCCTCGGTGACCACGACCGGGTTGAGCGAGCCGAGTTCGCCGTGGAAGGGGATGGGGGTGGGGCGGGCGGCCGCCGCGTCGAACAGGGCGCGGCCGCCGCGTACGGAACCGGTGAAGCCCGCCGCGCCGACCAGCGGGTGGCGGACCAGTTCCACACCCGCGTCGAAGCCGTGGACCAGGGTCACCACGTCCTCGGGCAGCCCGGTGCGGGCGGCGGCGCGGCGGAGCACCGAGGCGCAGAGCTCGGAGGTGGCCGGGTGGCCGGGGTGCGCCTTGATGACGACCGGGCAGCCCGCAGCGAGGGCGCTGGCGGTGTCGCCGCCGGGGACGGAGAAGGCGAGCGGGAAGTTGCTCGCCGCGTAGACGGCGACGACCCCGAGCGGGATCTTCCAGCGGCGCAGGTCGGGCCAGGGCGGGGTGCGGGAGCCGTCCTCGTGGTCGATGCGGATGTCGAGGTAGGCGCCCTCGTCGACGACCTCCGCGAAGGCCCTCAACTGGGCTGCTGTGCGGGCGAGTTCCCCGGTGAGCCGGGACGGGCCGAGGGCGGTCTCCGCGTCGGCGGCCTCGATGATGTGCGCGCCGGATCCCTCCAGCAGCTCCGCCGCCGTACGCAGGAACGCGGCGCGTGCCGTGCGGTCGGCCAGGGCGTCGCGTACGGCGTGGGCCGCCCGGACCGCACGGTCGACCTCCTCGGCGGTAGCTTCCACGGCGACCTGTTCGCGCGGGTTCCCGCTTCGGGGGTCGACACTCCAGACTGGTGCTGCGCTCACCGTGATTCCCCTCAGTCCTGGAACACCACCCAGAAGCGTTCGGTATTCTGAACAGAGTTCCCGATCGTGAATGTGCTCGGACTCTATTTCCGGGCCTTCCGTGTTGGCAATCCATGGTGGCGAGCTTTCCGGGCCCGGAGCCCAAGGCCGAAGCAGCCGAAGAAGGAGCGTGGGGCGATGTCGGTCGCCGAGTCCGGTGGGGCACAGGTCAAGTCCGCGGTACGGACGGTGGAGCTGCTCGAATACTTCGCGGGCCGCCCCGGCATGCACTCGCTCGCCGCCGTCCAGGAGGCCGTGGGCTACCCGAAGTCCAGCCTCTACATGCTGCTGCGCACCCTGGTGGAGCTCGGCTGGGTGGAGACGGACGCGACGGGCACGCGGTACGGGATCGGGGTGCGGGCCCTGCTGGTGGGCACCTCCTACATCGACGGCGACGAGGTCGTGGCCGCCGCCCGCCCCACCCTGGACCGGCTCTCCGACGACACCACGGAGACCATCCACCTGGCCCGCCTCGACGGCACGAACGTGGTCTACCTCGCCACCCGCCAGTCCCAGCACTATCTGCGCCCCTTCACCCGTGTCGGCCGCCGGCTGCCCGCCCACTCCACCTCGCTCGGCAAGGCCCTGCTGGCCACCCACAGCGACGAGCAGGTCCGCAAGCTGCTCCCCGAGACGCTCCCCGCGCTGACCGAACACACCATCACCGACCGCGAGAAGCTCATCGAGGAGCTGCACCTGGTCCGCGAGCAGGGCTACGCGGTGGACCGCGAGGAGAACACCCTCGGCCTGCGCTGCTTCGGCGTGGCCATCCCCTACCGCACGCCCGCCCGCGACGCGATCAGCTGCTCGGTCCCGGTAGCCCGCCTCACCCCCGGCCACGAACAGACGGTTAAGGACGCCCTGCTGGACGCCCGCGACCGGCTCACGCTGGCCACGCGGAGGCTGTAAGTCCGCCCGGCCCCCGGCCCAGGCGTCACAGCCTTGTGGGCCGCGTGAGAAATCGGTGAGAAGCGGCACAACCGGGAACGGGCGGAACGCCCCCGCTCGTCCCTCCAGCGGGATGAACAAGACAATCAGGCGCGCTTCGGTCTTCTGCCTGCTCATGGTGCTCGCCCTGCTGGTGCGGGCGACCTGGGTGCAGGGCTACCAGGCCAAGGCGCTCGCAGACGACGAGCACAACCGGCGGAACACCATCGCGCAGTACGCGCAGCCGCTCGGGGACATCATCGTGGCCGGTTCGCCGGTCACCGGATCGAAGGGGACCAGTGGCGGCGACCTCCGGTACAAGAGGACCTACACGCAGGGCGAGCTCTACGCGGCCGTGACGGGCTACAGCTCGCAGGCGTACGGGGCGACCCAGCTCGAAGGCATCTACAGCGGTGTCCTGGACGGCACGGACAACCGCCTGAAGAACCCGGCCGACCTGATCACCGGCAAGCAGGCCGCCCCGGGCAACGTCCTCACCACGATCGACCCGGGCGTCCAGAAGGCGGCGTACGAGGCGCTCGGCGACGACAAGGGCGCGGCCGTGGCCATCGACCCGAAGAGCGGCCGCATCCTGGGCATGGTCTCCACGCCCTCGTACGACCCCTCCGACATCAGCGGTACGGACAACGGCGACGCCTGGAAGAAGCTGCTGGACGACAAGGAGAAACCGCTGGTCAACCGGGCGCTGCGGCAGCCGCTGGCGCCGGGTTCCACGTTCAAGCTGGTGGTCGCGGCGGCGGCGCTGGAGAACGGTCTCTACGGCTCCGTCGACGAGGCGACCGACAGCCCCGACCCGTACACCCTCCCCGGCACCCGTACGGTCCTGCGCAACGAGAACGCCTCCGCCCCCTGCGAGAACGCGACCCTGCGCACCGCGCTGCGTTACTCCTGCAACAACGTCTTCGCCAAGGTGGCCGCCGACCTCGGCCAGGACAAGGTGAAGGAGATGGCCGACGCGTTCGGCTTCGACACCAAGAAGCTGGACGTCCCCGTGCGGGCCGCCGAGAGCGTCTACCCGACCGGCATGGACAAGGCGCAGACCGCGCTGACGGGCATCGGCCAGTTCGAGGTCACCGCGACCCCGCTCCAGATGGCGATGGTCACCGCGGCCCTCGCCAACGGCGGTGAGCTCGCCGCCCCGCACATGGTCTCGTCGGTGACCGACGGGGACGGCTCCACGCTGGAGGAGACCGAGGACGGGAAGACGGAGCGGGTCGTGAAGGAGTCCACCGCCGAGCAGCTGCGCAGCGCGATGGTGACCGTCGTCGAGGAGGGCACCGGCACCAACGCGAGGATCGCCGGGGCCGAGGTCGGCGGAAAGACAGGGACCGCGCAGAACGGCGTGGACAACAGCAATACCCCGTACGCCTGGTTCACCTCGTACGCCAAGGACGACAGCAGCGGCAAGGAGGTCGCCGTCGCCGTGATCGTCGAGGACTCCGGCTCGGCGCGCTCCGAGGTCAGCGGCAACGGCCTGGCAGCGCCGATCGCGCAGAAGATGATGAAGGCGGCGCTGGAGCGGTGAGCCGCGGGGGGGGGACGGGACCACGGGGGGCGGGCGCCGATGATCGTACGAATCGGCCCCGCCCCCTCGGTCCCGGCCCCCTCCCGTCCGGCGTCGCTACCTCACGCCGAGCAGCTGCTCGATCGGGTCGATCGCGAAGTAGAGCGCGAACAGCGCCGAGGAGCCCCAGAGCAGCCAGTGGATCTGCCGGGCCCGGCCCAGGGCGGTCTGGATGACGACGTACGCGAGGAAGCCGGCGCCGATGCCGTTGGTGATCGAGTACGTGAACGGCATCACCACGATCGTCAGGAATGCCGGGATGGCGATCTCGTACCTCTCCCAGTCGATGTGCCGCACCTGCGCCATCAGCAGGAAGCCCACCGCGACCAGCGCGGGCGCGGCGGCCTGGGCGGGGACGACCGTGGCGAGCGGGGTGAGGAAGAGGGCGACGGCGAAGAGGCCGCCCGTGACCAGGGAGGCGAACCCGGTCCTGGCGCCCTCGCCGACCCCGGCGGCGGACTCGATGTAGGAGGTGCTGGAGGAGGCGGAGGCCGCCCCTCCGGCGACGGCGGCGGCGCCGTCGATGAGCAGTACCCGGCCGAGGTTCGGCACCTTGCCGTCCTCGTCCAGCAGCCCCGCCTCGCTGGAGACGCCGACGACGGTGCCCATCGTGTCGAAGAAGTCGCTGAGGATCAGGGTGAAGACGAGCAGGACGATGGTGAGGACCCCGACCTGCTGGAACGCGCCGAAGAGGCTGAAGGCGCCGAGCAGCCCGAAGTCGGGGGCGGCGACGATGTCGGCGGGCACGGCCGGGACGGTCAGCCCCCAGGCCTCCGGGGCGATGTCCGCGATCTCGTTGATGACGATCGCGAGGGCGGTCATGGTGACGATGCTGATGAGCAGCGCGCCCCGGACCTTGCGCGCCAGCAGGGCGAGGGTGAGCAGCACCCCGAGGCAGAAGACGAGGACGGGCCAGCCGGCCAGGTGGCCGGTGGCGCCGAGCTGGACGGGGACGGAGCCGGTCTCGCCGGGGATGCGGGTGGCGAATCCGGCGTCGACGAAGCCGATGAACGCGATGAACAGGCCGATGCCGACGCTGATCGCCTGCTTGAGGGCGGGCGGGATGGCGTGCATGACCGCCTCGCGGAGGCCGGTGACGACCAGGGCGCAGATCAGCAGCCCTTCGAGGACGATCAGGCCCATGGCGTCGGGCCAGCTCATCAGCGGGGCGATCTGGTACGCGACCACGGCGTTGAGGCCGAGTCCGGCGGCGAGCGCGAGCGGGAGGTTGCCGCCGACGCCCATGATGACGGTCATCACGGCGGCCACCAGGGCGGTGGCGGTGACCAGTTGGGGGCCGGAGAGCTGGGCGCCGAACTTGTCCTCGGCCGAGCCGAGGATGATCGGGTTGAGCACCAGGATGTAGGCCATCGTGAAGAAGGTGGCGAACCCGCCGCGTATCTCGCGCGCGAAGGTGGAGCCCCGGGCGGTGATGGCGAAGAAGCGGTCCACCGCACTGGGGGTGGCCTCGGACACGGTCGGCTCGTCCGGGGTGGCGGTCGGGGGTCGGTCGGGCATGGCGCTCCTCGGTGACGGACATCCGGTGGTGATGGGTAGCTGGATTGTTCCGTCGGAGAAGGGAGTTCAGGTTTTCGCCGTGTTACGCCTTGCGGGGGAGGTACGGACCTCGAACCGGTTCAACTTAGGTTAACCTTGCCTTACTTGGCGCCCGGCTGTGCGCCCACGACCGAGTGTGTGCGGGAGGCGCGGGAATGGGTCCGACGGAGCACGGCACGGGGCGCGGTGGAGCCACCGCACCCGCCCACAGCCAGGGCGAGCCGGGAATCGCGCGCACCCGCGACGGGCGGGAGCTGTACTACCAGCGGCTGGCGGGCCCGGCCGGAGCGGGGGCCGTGCCCACGGTGGTCTTCGAGGGCGGGCTCGCCGCCGGACGCTCGTACTGGGCCCCCGTGCAGGCCGCGCTCGCCGATGTCGCGCCGACCGTGGTGTACGACCGCAGCGGTCTCGGCCGCAGCCCCGCCGCTCCGGCCGGGGTCTCGCGACGGCTGCCCGCCCTCGCCGACGACCTGGGCGATCTGCTGGACCACCTGGGCCCCGAGGGCCCCTATGTTTTGGTCGGCCACAGCTGGGGCGGCCCCCTGGTGCGGCTGGCCGCCGCCGCTCGGCCCGCGCGGGTGGCGGGGCTGGTGCTCGTGGACCCCTCCGACGAGGCGTGCGACCTGCTGTTCCGGCCCTCGATGCGACGGGCCGAGCGGGTCGGGCAGCTGGCGACGGTGCTGATGGCCCGGCTGGGGCTGCTGGGCCGCGCCTACCGCTCCCTCACCGCCGCCCTCCCGCCCGACGCCGCCGCCGACATGCGGGCCGAGGGGTACACCGTCGCCATGACCCGCACCCGGGGCCGGGAGCTGGAGGACGCGGCGGGCGACCTGCGGGCGCTCCTGGAGAACCCGCCGGGGCCGGCGGGGCTGCCGGTGACGGTGGTGTCGGCGGGCCGGACATCGGCGGGCATGCCGAAGGCCGTACGGGAGCGGGCCACGGTCTCGCACGCGTACCGGGCCCGGCAGTCGCCGCACGGCCGCCATGTGGTGCTGCCGGAGGCGGACCACATGGTGCTGACCACCTCGGCGGCGGAACTGGCGGAGGAGGTACGGCGGTTGGTGGCCCGCCGCACCGACGGCTGACGCGCGCCGCCCCCGTACGGCCGCCCGGCCGTCACCGCGCCCCGGGGCCCGGCCCCACGGCTGACCGCGCCCACCCCCGTACAGCCGCCCACCCGTCACCGCACCCGGCCGACCCCGCTCAGGCCCGCCCCCGGCCGTCACCGCGCCCCGGGGCCCGGCCCGCAGCCGGCCGCGCCCCACCCCCGTACAGCCGACCAGCCCTTACCGCGCCCCGCCCGCGAACGGGATCTCCGTCGTGCCGCCTGCCCGGGCCGGGCCCGCCGGGTGGGTCCACAGGCCCGCCTCGGCCAGCCGGGGCAGGACGCCCTCGCCGAACCAGTACGCCTCCTCCAGGTGCGGGTAGCCGGAGAGCACGAACTCGTCGATGCCCAGCGCGTGGTACTCCCTGATGCGCTCGGCCACCTCCTCGTGGCTGCCGACCAGGGCGGTGCCCGCGCCGCCCCGGACGAGGCCGATGCCCGCCCACAGGTTGGGGTGGATCTCCAGGCCGTCCCGGCCGCCGCCGTGCAGCTCCAGCATCCGCCGCTGCCCCTCGGACTCGCTGCGCCGCAGCCCCTCCTGGACCGACCGGACAGTCTCCGGGTCGAAGCCCGCGAGCAGCCGGTCCGCCTCGGCCCACGCCGCCTGCGAGGTGTCCCGGGTGATCACGTGCAGTCGGATGCCGAACCGTACGGTACGGCCCTCCTCGGCGGCGAGCCCCCGGATCCAGGCGATCTTCTCCGCGACCTGGGCCGGGGGTTCGCCCCAGGTGAGGTAGACGTCCGAGTGGCGGGCGGCGACGCGTCCGGCGGCCGGGGAGGAGCCGCCGAAGTAGACCTCGGGGACGGGGTCGGGGAGCTGGGTGAGCCGCGCCTGCTCCACGTGCAGGTGTTCGCCCTCCAGGTCGACGGTCTTGCCGTCCCACAACTGCCGGACGATCTCCAGGAATTCGCCGGTGCGGGCGTACCGGGCGTCCTTGTCGAGGAAGTCCCCGTACGCGCGCTGCTCGTGGCTCTCGCCGCCGGTGACGACGTTGAGCAGCAGCCGCCCGCCCGTCTGCCGCTGGTAGGTGGAGGCCATCTGGGCGGCCAGCGTCGGCGAGACGAAGCCGGGGCGGAAGGCGACGAGGAACTTCAGCCGCTCGGTGTGCTGGCTGACCATCGCGGTGGTCAGCCAGGCGTCCTCGCACCAGGCGCCCGTCGGCGTGAGCACTCCGGTGAAGCCGACGTCCTCGGCGGCGCGGGCGATCTGGGCGAGGTAGCGGACCGTCGGCGGCCGGTCGCCGCCCGCCGCCGTGACCGGGGTGCCGTGGCCGCCGCCGACGACATGGCGGCTGTCGCCGTTGGTGGGCAGGAACCAGTGGAAGGTGAGGGACATCGTTTCTCCGAAGGAAGCCGCAGGGGGATGGTGGTTCAGAGCAGGCCGTGGCGGGGCGGGCGGGTGCCGTTGAGGACGTACCGCCCGATGTGCTGGATCTTCCAGCGCGCCGGGTCGTGCAGGGTGTGCGTGCGGGCGTCGCGCCAGTGGCGGTGCAGATTGAGGCTGTCGAGGGCGGCGCGCGTCCCGGAGACCTCGAAGAGCGCGTCCGCGATCTCCAGCGCCGCGCTCCCGGCGTACGCCTTCGCCGCCGCGACCGCGATCGAGGCCTCGGCCGCGCTGTCGTCGTCCAGGTCGGCCCGTGCCTCGTCCACGGCCCGCGCGGCGGCGGCGAGCAGGGCATCGGCGGCGCGGTGGCGGACGGCGAGTTCACCGAAGCGCTGGATGAGGAGAGGATCCTCGGCGGCGCTGTCGTACCCGCTCTCGAACCAGGGCCGGCTCCGCGTCCGTACGAATTCCGCCGCCTCCGCCAACGCGCCCGCCGCGATCCCCGCATCGATGGCCGTATGCAGCAACTGGGCTATTGCGCCGTGGAGTTGGGGTCCGGTGAAGGTGAGGTGGTGCGGGACGACGTGGGCGGCGGGGACCGCGACATCCGCCAGTTCGACCGTGCCGCTCGCGGTCGTACGCTGCCCCATGCCGTCCCAGTCGTCGGTCACCGTGAGGCCGGGGGCGTCGGCCGGGACGTACGCGACGTGGAGCAGGTCGTCCTCGGCGCGGGCCAGGACGGGGATCCAGTCGGCGAAGAGGGCGCCTGTGGAGTAGTTCTTCACACCGGTCAGGAGGTACGAGCCGTCGTCGGCGGCCACCAGCCGCGTCCGGATGTCCTGGAGGTGCTTGGTCCCGGCCTCGGACTGGGCGTTGCCGAAGCGGCGGCCGGCCAGCACCTCGGCGAAGAAGAACGCCTGCTGCTCCGGACTCCCCTGCTGGCGCAGGACGTTGACGTACGCGAAGTGGCTCTGCGGGATCTGCGCGAGGCTCGCGTCGGCGGAGGCGAGCAGCCGGAAGACCTCCGCGAGGGTGGCGGCGGAGACATCGGCCCCGCCGTGCCCGGCCGGGACGGTGATGGCGAGGAGGCCGGTGGCGGTGAGCCGGTCGAGTTCGGCGCGGGGCAGCTCGCGCCGGGCGTCCCGGCCGGAGGCGCCCGGGCGGAACTCCTCGGCGAGTTCGGCGGCGGTGCGCAGCGCCTCGGCGTCGTCGCGGATCACCCGCGCGGTGAGGGGTGGTCGTCGGGTCGGCGCGGTCACGGGGCCAGCCTCCAAAGGGGTACGGGTCGGGGTCAGCGGGTGGCGGGGACGGGGGCGGTCCGGTCCAGGGCGGCGGCGAACTGGGCGACGACCTGGTCGAGGGGTGCGGCGGAGGCGGGGTCGAGGACGACCGATCCGTCCTCGCCCGCCGTGATGTGCCGGTCCAGCACGAACCAGCCCGGGACGATGTGCGCGGCGCCCATCGAGGAGAGCACCGGCCGCAGCGCGTAGTCGAGGGCGAGGACATGGGCGGTGGTGCCGCCGGTGGCGAGCGGGAGGACGGTCTTGCCGGTCAGCGCGTACTGGGGCAGCAGGTCCAGGAGCGTCTTGAGCAGCCCGGAGTAGGCGGCCTTGTAGACGGGCGTGCCGATGACGATGCCGTCGGCGCGGGCGAAGAGTTCGGTGGCACGGACGATCTCGGGGTGGGCGAAGTCGGCGCCGAGGAGGGCCTGGGCGGGCAGCGTACGGACGTCGAGGGGTATCACCTCGTGGCCCTGGGCGCTCAGGTCGGCGTCGAGGTGGCGCAGCAGCCGGGCGGTGCGGGAGGTGGCGGAGGGGCTGCCGGAGACCGACAGGACGGTGGCCATGGGAGCCTCGTTTCTGGGAGGGGGCGGTCGGAAGTGCCGGGCGGGGGCGGAGCTAACGGGCGTCGGCCTCCAGCTCGCGGACCAGCGGCAGCACCTTCTTGCCGAAGTTCTCGACCTCCTCGTGGTAGTGGAGGAAGCCGAGGAGCAGCAGGTCGACGCCGAGGCGCTTGTAGGCGACGATGCGCTCCGCGATCTGTTCCGGGGTGCCGATGAGCCCCGTACGGAAGCCGTCGTTGTACTGGACGAGGTCCTCGAAGGAGGAGTCCTGCCACATGCCCTTGCCGTCGGCGGTGGAGTTTCCGGCCTGCTTGACGGCCGAGCCGAAGCCGTGGACGGCCTCCGTGTCGGCCTTGGCGACGATCTCGCGCAGGGTGTCGCGGGCCTCGGCCTCGGTGTCGCGGGCGATGAGGAAGCCGTTGAGGCCGAAGCGGGGCGGGGTGCGTCCGGCGCTCTCGGCGGCGGCCCGGACGTCCTCGATCTGCTCGGTGACGCCGTCGAAGTCCTTGCCGTTGGAGAAGTACCAGTCGGAGACGCGGCCGGCCATCTTCCGGGCGGCGGTGGAGTTGCCGCCCTGGAAGATCTCCGGGTGCGGGCGGTGCGGTGAGGCGATCGGCTTGGGCTTCAGGGTGAAGTCCCGGATGCGGTAGAAGTCCCCGGCGAGTTCGGCGTGGTCCTCGGTCCAGACTGCGCGCAGGGCCCGGATGAACTCCTCGGAGCGGCGGTAGCGCTCGTCGTGCTCCAGCCAGGGTTCGCCGAGCGCGGTGAACTCGTCCTTGAACCAGCCGCTGACCACGTTGACGGCGAACCGCCCGTTGCTCAGGTGGTCGGCGGTGGCACCCAGTTTGGCGAGGACACCGGGGTGCCAGAGGCCGGGGTGGACGGCGGCGATGACCTTCAGCCGCTGGGTGGCGAGCAGCAGGGCGAGGCTGAAGGAGGTGGACTCGTGCTGGTACTCGGCGCCGTAGCTGGCCATGTAGCGGACCTGGCTCAGGGCGTAGTCGAAGCCGTTGTTCTCGGCCAGGACGGCGAGTTCGCGGTTGTAGTCGTACCCCCAGTCGGTGCGCTGCTCGATCGTGCTGGTGACGAGGCCGCCACTGACGTTGGGCACCCAGTACGCGAAGCGGACCGGGTCGGCGGAGGACGGAGTGGGCATGGGGTTCTCCCGGAGGGCTGGGCGCGGCGGAGTGGGCCCGGTGATCGAGAAACCCGATCAGGGGCGAGGGGCGCGGGAGGAGCAGAGCGTTCCGGCTGCGGCGGTCACCGCACGGGCGCGACGGCGTACGCGGAGGTGCACGGCGTACCCGGGGGCGCGAAGGAGGGAGGCTCTCCTCAGACTTCGCGACAACAGAAGGCGCTGGAAACGCGGCCGAGGTCGATGTGGCGGCGACGGGTCAAGCGGCGCACATCCCTCTCCTTTCGCGTTCCGCGGCGGACACCCGGTGAGTTCGGGGACGCCTTCGGGTTCCAGAGTAGGGCGCCGGAACGCTCCAGGTCGAGAAGGCATCCGCGAGGGAGCGATAGGGTTTCCCTTCCACCGAAGCCTGACCGGAGGGATGGGCCGCCGTGCGGATCGAACAGCTGGAGTACATCGAGGCCGTCACCCGGCTGGGGTCGCTGCGCCGGGCGGCGGAGGAACTGCACCTGTCCCAGCCCGCGTTGAGCGAGACCGTACGGAATCTGGAGCGCGAGCTCGGGGTGGCCGTGCTGGACCGGAAGCGGTCGGGGGCGACGATCAGTGACGCGGGGCGCGAGCTGCTGCCGCACATCATCGGGGTGCTGGACGCGGTCGACCGGCTGCGCCGGGCCGCCGACGAGCAGCACCGCACCAGCCGTACGGTCCGGCTCGGCACGGTGTTCGCGGCGACGGTCCCCCTCCTCGTACCGGCGATCCGGGAGTTCCACGCGCTGCACTCGGCCACCGAGGTGGAGGTGATCGCCGCCCAGCAGTCGGTGATCCACCGCTCCCTGCTGGAGGGCGGTGTCGACCTCGGCCTGGTGAACTACCTGGAGGGCGACGACCTCGCCCCCGACCTGCACACCACCGAACTGCTCCGGGGCCGCCCGGTCGTCTGCCTGCGCCCCGACAGCCCGCTGGCGGCACTGGAGTCGGTCGGGGTGGACGACCTGCTGCGCGAGCCGCTGATCGTGATGCGGGCCGGCTATCTGATGCACCGCTTCACCCACCGGCTGCTGAAGGGCCGGGTGCCCTCGTTCTCGTACTCCGCCGACGGCGCGGAGATGGGCAAGCTGATGGTGGCGGAGGGCCTGGGCGTCACCGTGCTCCCGGACTACAGCGTGATCGGGGACCCGCTGGAGCGCACCGGCACGATCACCTGCCGCCCGCTGAAGGACGACACGACCAAGGTGCTCCTGGTGGTGCAGCGCAGCCGCTCGGGCTCGGTCACCCGGGCCGCCCGCGACCTGCACCGGATCTTCGTGGAGCGCGCGGAGGCACACCGCGCGACGGACTCGTAGGACCTATGGCCTGTATCGAAAGTGGATCTTGGGCTGTGGATGATCACGGTTCATGGGTCGGGGAGACCTCACGGGCGAGCGGTGGGCGGTGCTGGAGCCGCTGTCGCCGAAGGGTGCCAGGTTGGGGCGGCCGCCCGTCTGGCCTCGGCGGCAGCTGATCGACGGCATACGGTTCCGGGTCCGGACCGGCGTTCCGTGGCGGGACGTGCCCGCCGAGTACGGACCGTGGAGCCGGGTCTACGACCTCTTCCGCCGGTGGCAGCGCAACGGCACCTGGCACCGGCTTTTCACCCGTCTCCAGTCCCTGGCCGATGCGGAAGGGGCGATCACGTGGGACCTGAGCGTCGACTCCACAGTGTGCCGCGCTCATCAGTATGCAGCCGGGGCCTGTAAGCAGGGCGGCCTGCAGATGGAGCCGCCTGGTGGTACTTCCACCGAGCCAGTCGATCACGGGCTGGGACGGTCGCGTGGCCGGTTCACGACCAAGCTGCACCTGGCGGTCGAGCAGGGGCAGAAGCCCGTGTCGATCGTGGTGACGGCCGGGCAGCGCGGGGATTCACCGCAGTTCGAGGCGGTGTTGGACAAGGTCCGCGTGCCCCGCATCGGTCCGGGACGGCCTCGCGTCCGCCCCGACAGCGTGCGGGCCGACAAGGCGTACACCTCCCGCAGGAACCGGGCTTACCTGCGCCGGCGCGGGATTCGCTGCACCATCCCGGACAAGGCCGACCAGGCCCGCAACCGCCGAAGGCCCGGTTCCCGCGGCGGCCGGCCGCCGCGCTTCGACCCGCTCGACTACCGCGAGCGCCACGCGGTCGAGTGCGGGATCAACCGCCCCAAGAGGAACCGCGCTGTCGCCACGCGGTACGACAAGCTCGCTGTCCGCTACGAGGCGACAGTCCTGGTCGCGGAGATCAACGAGTGGCTGTGATCCTTCACCGAAAAGGCATCGGGGTCCACGGCAACGCCTCGCGCCATCCCTGTCGATCGTGAGCCCAGTCCATCATCACCTTGGCGGTCGACTCTTCCGGGCCGAACACTTCATGGACCCTGGGAACATGGGCCTGGTAGTGCTCCTCCGCACTGCCTTCGCGGTACTCGACCCGGTAGCTGAGGTCATCGTTCAGGTACACCTGAATGTAATGCTGATCCGCAGGCTCCAGATCGAGTCTGTCCAGGATTACAAACCGGTGCGACAGGCTCATCTCGGCCAACAGGTCGTGCAGGGCCTCCTCGGTCGGGTCGTCCACGGTACGGCCGCCCGCATCAACTGCACGCAGTAGTGGCTTCAGCATGCACGCGACTGTACCGATCCAGAGGGCTCAACTGCCCAGCGGTCCACTTCCGCAACAGGCCCTAGGACATCCGCCCGCCCCCTCCGCCTCACCCGATCCGTGACAGCGCCCCGGCCACGGCTGCCAGGTCCGGTCCGGAGGCCAGGCCCGCGTGGTAGAGGCGCAGTTGGTCCGCGCCGAGCGAGGCGGCGTGGGCCGCGTCCCGCTCCAGGGTGGCCGGGCTGCCGCCCATCCCGGTGACCACGCCGAAGTTGGCCGCGCGCACTCCGGCGCGGCCCGCGAACGGCCCGAGGACCGCCTCCCGTACGGCGTCGGGTCCCGTGCAGGGCAGCACCACACCGTCCGCCACGGCCAGGATGTGATCGGGGTCGACACCGGCGTCGGCTCCGGTGCGGTACGGGGCGGGGTCGGCGTGGAGCAGTACCTGGAAGCCCGGCGGGGCGGCGGCCCGTACGGCGGCGACGGCGGCTTCCTGGAACGTACGGGCGACGCGGCCGCGCCAGCGCCAGGTGGCGTCCGCGAGGCCGGGGCCCAGCAGCTCGGCGATGCCGGACCGGCCGGACTCCGTGGAGCCGCTGCCGGACCAGGCCGGTTCCAAGGCGCGGCGGACGGCGGCGGCCAGCTCGTCCGGGTCGGCGCCGGCCTCCCCGTACCCCTGGCGGCACTCCGTACAGAAGCAGAGCGACATCAGGTACTGCGCCGAGTCGCCGAGGCCGACGCCGGTGACCTTGTCGTGGGCGTGGAGGTGGGCGAAGCCGTACCAGCCGCAGGACTCCAGCTCGGTGCCGCGCGCGCCGGGCCGGGCGGCGGCCTCGGCGGCCAGGTCGACGAGGTAGGCGCGGACGGCGGGGCGGGCGATGCAGGGGGCCCAGGGATAGCGGTCCCCGTAGGCGTTGACGACCGAGCTGTCCGGGCGCTCGGCGCCGAGGCGGGAGTTGTGCGCGAGGACGACCCAGCTGTGCACCTCGAGACCGGTGGCGGCCAGCGCCTCGGCCGCCTCCCCGTACGGGTCCTCGCCCGCCACCCAGCTCTGCCGGTACGGGGTGAGGGCGAGGCCCGCCCAGCGGTCCGGGTCCGGCGGGTAGAGGACGGCCGCGTGTCCGGCGGTGACGATGCGGTGGGCGGGGTGGCGGGGGGTCAGGGCGCGGGTGGAGTGGTAGGCGGAGGCGAGGGTGACCTGCTGGACGCCGAGGTCAGCGATACGGGAGGCGGCGGCCGGGTCCCCGACAACGTCCCACGGGTAGAGGAAGGCGCCCGCCTTCACGCCTGGCCGCTTCCGGAGACGCGCTCGGCCAGCAGGGCGCGGCCGCTCGCGATGATCTCGATGAGGTCCTTGACGTGGGCGGCGGGCGGTTCGGTGAGCGGGGTGCGTACCTCGCCGACGTCCAGGCCCTGGAGCCGGACGCCCGCCTTGACCAGGGAGACGGCGTAACCGTGGCCCTTGGCGCGCAGTTCGACGAACGGCCGGTAGAAGTGGTCGATCAACCCGTCGGCCAGGGCGTCGTCACCGGAGGCGAGGGCCCGGTGGAAGGCGAGGGCGATGTCCGGGGCGAAGGCGAAGACGGCGGAGGAGTAGAGGGTGACGCCGATGCCCCGGTAGGCGGGGCCGGTGAGTTCGGCGGTGGGCAGCCCGTTGAAGTAGAGGAAGGCGTCCCCGGGCAGCCGGCTGCGGACCGCGCTGACGATGCGCTGCATCAGGTCGAGGTCGCCGTAACCGTCCTTGAGCCCGATGACCCCGGGCGTCCGGGCGAGGGCGACGACCGTCCCGGGGGTGAAGACCGCGTTGTCGCGCTGGTAGACGATCGTCTCCAGGCCCGTGGCCGCCGCGAGCGCCGCGTAATGGTTCAGCAGCCCCTCCTGGTCGGCGACGACGAGGTACGGGGGCAGGGCGAGGAGCCCGTCGGCGCCGGCCTCCTCGGCGGTCCGTGCGTACTCGATCGCGAGGGCCGTGCCGTATCCGGCGCCCGCGACGACGGGCACCTGTCCGGCCGTCTCCTCGACGGCGGCGGTGACCACGAGGCGGAACTCCTCCCGCGTCAGCGCGTGGAACTCGCCCGTGCCGCAGCAGGCGAAGACCGCGGCCGCGCCCGCGTCGATCCCGGTGCGCACATGGGCCCGGAAGACGTCGAGGTCGACGGTGCCGTCGGGCCCGAAGGCGGTCACGGGGAAGAAGAGCGGCCCGGCGGCTTCGGTGAGCCGGGCGGCGAGGGGGGCTGAGGTCACGGGCGCTCCCTGAGCAGATTCCAGCGTACACAACTCTGATCCGCGTCCATATTCATGAACAACGCAACGCTAGGGCAGCCCTGAAGGCCGGTCAAGGCGCCCGCGCCCCTCGGCGCGAGCGCCGCCGAGAGCCTCGCGACGGCTACGGACACGGCCTGCCTGAGACCCTGCCGAAGGGCGTGCCGGAGAGGGGTCTGCCGGGTGGCCGGAAAGGTAAGGGAACGGCAAAGCAGGGTCGTTCGTTACCCCGTGCATGACCGCAATGACCCCCGGCTCGAACATCCCTCTCTCCGCCGTCCGCGTGGCGGTGGACGTCGCCGCCCCGGTGCGGCTGGACGTCTCGGGCCTGCTGCTCACCGCCGACGGCAAGGTGCGCTCCGACGACGACTTCATCTTCTACAACCAGCCCTCGGGCCCCGGTGTGACCTACCGCGCCGGCGGGGGCTCCGCACCCGACGCCATCGTGGTGGACACCACCGCGGTCCCGCCCGGCATCGAGAAGATCGTGGTCACCGCGAGCCCCGACGCCGCGGGACAGACCTTCCAGGGCATCGAGCCCACCGCCACCGTGCGCAACGCCGACGACGGCACCGCGCTGGCCACGTTCACCCCGCCCCAGCTGGGCAGTGAGACGGCGCTCGTGGTCATCGAGGTCTACCGGCGCAACGGCGCCTGGAAGGCCCGCGCGGTCGGCCAGGGTTATGCGAACGGGCTGGCCGGCATCGCCACGGACTTCGGCGTCTCGGTCGAGGAGCCGGCCGCCCCGCCGGCCCCGGCCGCGGCCGCCCCGGTGGCTCCGGCGGCCGCTCCGGTCGACCCGCGGATCGCCCCGCCGGCCCCCGCCGCTCCCCCGGCACCGCCCGCCGCCCCGCCCCTGGGCGCCGGGAAGATCAACCTCGACAAGGGCCGGGTGAACCTCCAGAAGAACCAGACCGTCTCGCTGGTCAAGGGAGGCGCCCCGCTCCTCTCCCAGGTCAAGATGGGGCTCGGCTGGGAGCCCGCGTTCCGGGGCAAGGACATCGACCTGGACGCCTCCGTCATCGCCTACGGCCCCAACCGCAACCACCTGGACAGCTGCTACTTCGGCAAGCTCTCCATCCTCAACGGGGCGATCAAGCACTCCGGCGACAACCTCACGGGGGAGGGCGCGGGCGACGACGAGACGATCGTCGTGGACCTGGGCCGCATCCCGGCCGAGGCGACGGGCCTGGTCTTCACGGTGAACTCGTTCACCGGCCAGAAGTTCAACGAGGTGGCGAAGGCCTACTGCCGCCTGATCGACGCGCGCACCGACGAGGAGCTGGTCCGGTTCGACCTGACCGGCGCGGAGCCGCAGACCGGCGTCATCATGGCCAAGCTCATCAAGCAGTTCAGCGGTGAGTGGGAGATGACGGCCATGGGCGAGTTCGTGAAGTCACGCACCGTGCGCGGCATGGTCAAGCCCGCCGCCCAGGCCCTGTAGCCCCCGGGCCCGAGGGCCGCAACGGCGTCCGGGGCACCTGAAGTGGTTCAGGTGCCCCGGATCCGGAGAACGCGGACGCTGCTCGTGCTCGTCCGGTGTCTCAGAGCTTGGTCAGCTTGGAGTACGGGCTCAGGATCCTCCCCTGTCGCCCCGAGAAATCGATGAGGACTGCGTCGTTGTCGCCCTCGACAGCGAGGATTCTGCCGAGCCCGAACTGGTCGTGCGACACCCTGTCGCCCACATCGAAGCATTCGACCGGTGGGGCCTCCTGGGCCGGGCGGTTGAAGGGACTGGAAGGCAGGTGACGCCGGGATCCGGCTGACTGTTTCATTAAGTCGAGTATGCGCCCTGTGAAGGCCCGACGCCATGCCCGTTTGCCGCCCGGGTCCCAGAAGTGCCGGATTCGTGACCCGCGCTCACCAGGGCCAGTCAGCGCTTACCCCCGCCTCCAGCAGCGGAACCATGCGGAACGCGGCGTCGGAAAGCCCCCCGAACGTGTGGCGGTTTCGGCCGCCGGACGGGGCGTGGCCGAGCCGGTATCCGGCCAGGTTCCAGGTGTAGACGGGCACCGTGTCCGGAACCCCCCGCGTGACATCGCCACGGAAGGTGTACGAGGCCTGCTCGTCGGTGACGATCAGCACCCGGTCGTGGCCCCGGTAGTGGCGCTCCACCGCCCGCACGGTGTCGGTGCCGCCCAGGTTGCCGAAGCGGTCCAGGACCTTGAGCACCGATTCGCCCGTGCGGTACGCCACCGGCGCGCTGGTCGTGCCGAACTCCACCAGGTCCGCGTCGGCGGCGCGCAGCGCGAGGGCGGCCCCGAAGACGGCGGCGGCGTCGGCCCGGTTCAGCTGGGAGCGCTCGGAGAGCGGCGACCACATGGAGCCGGAGCGGTCGACCAGGACCAGGGTGCGCCCGGGCAGCGCCGGGACCTGGCTCAGGGAGTGGCCGAGCGCCTGCTCCAGCGGGTACGCCCAGCGGAGCGAGGGCGCGTGGCGGTAGGCGGCCAGGTAGCGGAAGGGGAGCTGCCGGGACGCGGCGACGGCCTCCGGGTCGCAGATCCGCGCCGCCGCCCCGGCCGCGACCGCGTCGCTGACCCCGGCCTCGTCGAAGTTCCGGAGGTTGCGGACGAGCGCCATCGTCCCCATGGACGGAATGACCGCCTCCCACGCCTCGGCGTCCATCGGCCCCTGCAACCAGCCCGCCAGCGCCTCCCAGGTCATCCCGGCCTCGGCCAGCCGCTCGGCGCCGCCGGGCCCGGTGACGACCGCGCGACGCTCGGCGGCCGGCAGCTCCATGAGGGCCCGGTGCGCGGTCAGGGCGCGGTCGCCGACGGGCGGCACGGCGCTCTCGGGCCGGTGCCTGCGGTCCAGCGCGTACCGGAACAGCTCGCCCTGCCACGGCTTGGCCGGGTCCGGCGCGGCGTGCACCAGGTTGAGGACGTCACCGAAGCGGTAGCCCTTGGAGGCGGTGTCGTACTTCAGCAGCGCCCGGCCGGTGTAGAGGCGGCGTACGGCATCGGCGATGCCCCGCTTGACGGGCTTGGGCAGGGCGCGCCCGTAACGGGAGGTCCAGTAGCCGAGCAGCTCGCCCGGCTCGTCGGCGCGCAGCAGTACGGAGTCGATGACCCGCCGGTTCGCCGGCCCCTCGGTGCACCCCGCGTCCAGCCGCGCCTTCACGTACTCCGCGCCGCCGACCAGCGAGGCGGTCCGCAGCTGCCCGTCGCGGCGCAGCCAGTGGAGCAGCCCCGCGGTCCAGGCGGGGTCCTCGACGGCAAGGCGGCGCACGAGTGCGGCGAACCGGTTGTCGCGCTCCTCGCCGCCCTCGTAGAAGGTCTCCTGCGCCACGAAGTTGGCGACAGCGAGCAGGAAGAGCTCGGACCGCGCATCCCGCACCCGCCCGGTACCGCCCTGGTGGTTGGCCGCGAGCACACCGGTGGTGGCGACGGGCGAGGCGGGCCCCGAAAGGGCGGACCGGAGCTGGGCGACGCGCCGGTTGAAGCGAGCCATGAGAATCCCCCCGAATTCCTGATTTCCTGGTTCCTGGGGGAGGGCGCGGCGGCGGAACGGGGTGCCCGAGATCGGGGCCGGCGAACGGCCCGGGGTCGACGACGGAGAACATTCTGGTGCTCTGCCCACTTGAGCTACCGGCCGGAGCCGGACGGGACTCGAACCCGCAACCGCCAGATCAAGGAAGTATCCGTCATCTGCGCACCGGGCACCCCGGCGCTCGCGCCTCCCGAGATCAACAGTGGCTGCGGCGTATTTCGTTACAGGAAGGAGCCGCGGCCTTCGCACCGGGAGGTGCATGTCCATGACCTTAGGGACCGGTGTCCGCCCACGCGAGGGAATTTCGCGAGCGGGGAGTGGGCGCGGGAAGCAAGGACACCTGCTTTGTAAGAGCAGACGTCCCCACCCGGGCTACGCCCCTCAGCCCCCCGCCCGCGACCGGGCCTTGAACGCGGCCTTTCGGGCGTCCTTCGCCGCCTTCTTGTCGCTGTGCAGGCGGCCCATGGCCTCCAGCACGTCGGCGGTGGCCGGGTGGTCGACGCGCCAGACCTCGTCGAAGAAGCCGCTGTGCTGGGCGGAGAGGCCCTCGATCAGGCCTTGGAGCTCGTCGAGTTCGCCGTCGGCGTCCAGTTGGGCGGCGATCGTGTCGATGGCCAGCCAGAAGATCATCGCTTCCGGCGGGGGCGGGACGTCGGACGCGCCGTGCTCCGCGAGCCAGACGCGGGCCAGGCCGCCGAGTTCCTGGTCGCCGAGGACCGCGCGTACGGCCGGTTCGGCCGCCTCGCCGGCGAGGGCGAGGGCCTGCTGGCAGTGGAGGCGGCGCAGCGGGGCGCCCTCGTCCGTGCCGCGTGCGGCCGCGAGCAGCTCGGCGGCGGCCGGGACCGCTCCTTCGGTGCCGCGCCCGGCCAGCCAGAGCTGGATCTCGGCGCGGGCGGCGGCCTCCGGGTAGTACGCGATGCCGTCGAGGAGGGCGTCGGCGCCCTTGTCGGCGAGGTCGCCGACGGCGGGGGCGTCGACCCCGGCCTCCAGCATCCGGGCCCGGACGCCGTACAGGCCGAGGGGGGTCAGCTTGACCATCCCGTACCGGGTGACGTCCTCCTCGTCGGCCACGGCCGCCGGGTCCGCCGCGTCGCCCTCCTCGACCATCAACGCCTCGTCGACCGGCTGGTATTCGACGATCCCGATGGGTTCGAGGAGCCGGAACTGGTCGTCGAGGCGCATCATCGCCTCCGAGACCTGCTCCAGGATGTCGTCGGTGGGCTCGCCCATGTCGTCGGGGACGATCATCGACGCGGCGAGGGCGGGCAGCGGCACCGGGCCCTCGCCCGCGCCGTTCTCGGCGAGGGTGAGCAGGTAGAGGTTGCCGAGGACCCCGTCGAGGAACTCCGCCTCCGCCTCCGGGTCCCAGTCGAGGGCGTCGAAGTCGATGGAGCCGTCCTCGCCGACGAGGTCCGCGAAGTCGTCCAGGACGGGCGCGGTGGCGTCGGCGTGCACGGCGTCGAGGCCGTCGAGCCAGATCCCGAGGATGTCCTGCGGGGAGCCGGTGGTGAGCAGCGCCAGGTTCTCGCCCGCGGTGACGGTGCCCTCGGCCTCCGAGGCGCTCGGGGCGCCCGAGTCGCCTGCGTCCTCCGAGCCGTCCGGGAGCTCGCCCTCCTCGGGGTCCGTGACGTCGAGGAGCCCGGTGTCCACGGCGAGTCGCCAGGCCTCGCTGGCGTACGCGGCACCGTCCTCGTCGGCGGTCAGGCCCAGGTGCTCGGCGGCCGCGGGCAGCTGCGCCTCCACCAGCTCGCCGCCGGCGCCGACCCGCGCGTCGGGCCCCGCCCAGCGGGCGAGCCGGACGGCGCGGACGAACAGCGGTGCGGCGAGCGCGTCCCGCGCCAGTTCGGCCTCGGAGTGCAGCCGGACCGGCGGCAGGGTGGGGCGCTCTGCGGACATCGGGGGTTCTCCTCGGTGCGTGCTCGGGGGCGTACGGAGTGCGTACGCGGTTCAGCCGCTCAAGCCTAGACGCAATTCGCCGCATGCCACCCGGTTCGGGCCACCGGCCACCACCGTTCACCGGGGGTACGCCGGCAACTCCGCCGCAGCGCCGGGGCGTCACCCGGCCCGCATGCCGAGGGCGGGCGTGTAGCGGTTGACGCCGCCGCCGGTCATGCCCGGGTACTTCTGGACGCGTTCCCACAGCGGCGACGGGGAGCCGATCCCCTCACCGGGTGCGGCGAGTGCCGCGATGTGGTGTTCGGCGCTCTCCCATTCCGCGTAGTTGAGGACCCGGGTGCCGTCGGTGCTGACGTGGAAGTGCGCGGCGACACCTCCTTCGAGCGTCCGGTTCTCGTTGCCGAGGGCCTCGAACACGGCGTCGATCCAGTCGCGTTGCCGCGCCGGGTCGGGCCCTGCGAACTCCACGTCCACGATCACGACGCACCCGGGCTCGCGAGTGTCGCCCTCGGCCTGGAGCGCGGAGCGGTACAGCTCGTACGTGTGCAGGGCGAGGCGTTCGATGCCGGGCACGGCGGCGTCGATGTCGGCGTTGCGGGCGTCGCGGCCCTCCCGTACGAAGTCCTGGTAGGCCCGCTCGTCGGCCCACTGCGAGTAGTGCAGCAGCGTCCGGCCGTCCTCGCCCGTGTACACGCTGTACGAGAGCAGCCCGGGGTGGGGCCACCCCCGGCTCTCCCACGCTTTCCGGATGGCGTCGACGGCCTGCCGCTGCCGCTCCGGCGTACCGACGTCCCAGGTGCTGGCCTTGGCGATCCCCGCGTCGGTACGGGCCGGGTCGGGGCGGTCGGTGAACCGCACGGTCATGGTGGTGCTCCCCTCTCACGCGCGCCGGTCGGTGCGCCGTGCCACCACCGTCACACCTCAAGTCCGGTTGGGGTCAAGGGTCTCCCGCCGCCCCTGCTCCCCCGTTCGCCTTCGGCGAGACCGCGTGACCCGGCGGGAGGCCCGGGGAAGGGGCCGGGGCATGACCCTCTCCGTGGCGCACCTGAGCGACCCCCACCTCACCACCGGCCCCTCGGCGCAGGCCCCGGCGGCAGGGCTGCGCGCCGCACTGCGCCGCGTGCTCGCCCTGGACCCGCACCCGGAGTGCGTCGTGATCACCGGCGACCTCACCGAGCGCGGGGAGCCCGAGGAGTACGCGGCGGTGGGCGAGGCGGTCGGCGGGTTCCCGCTGCCGCTGCACCTGGTGACGGGGAATCACGATGCGCCGGAGGTGCTCGTGGAGGCGTTCGGCGGGACGCGCTTCCTCGGCGGGGGCACGACGACGACGTACGAGGTGGAGCATCAGGCGCTCACCGTCGCGGTGCTGGACTCGAAGGTGTCCGGTTCGCCCGGCGGGCGTCTGGGGCCCGAGCAGTTGTCCTGGCTGGACCGGGTCCTCGCCCGGCGCCCCGGCGTACCGGCCGTCGTGTGCCTGCACCACCCCCCGGTCCCGGTCGGCATCCCCTTCCTGGACGCGATGCGGCTGGCGGACGGCCCCGCGCTGGCCGAGGTGGTCGCCGCGCACCCCCGGGTCGTCCGGGTGCTGGCGGGCCATGTGCACCGCCCGGTCACGGCTCCCTTCGCGGGCAGCACGGTGGGCGTCGCGCCGAGCACGTACCGGCAGAGCGGGCTGGTGCGGCGGGAGGGACTGCCCGGCTACACCGGTGAGCCCGCCTCGTTCCTGCTGCACGTGGCGCCGGAGGGGCCGCCCGGCACGGCCTGGGTCACCCACACCGTGCCGGTGGGCGACGGGTGAAGGGCCGGGCCCCGCCGGTCACTCGGGCAGTTCCGCCCGCCAGGCCGTGATGTTCAGCTCGTCCATGTACCGGATGTCGTGGCCCTCCAGCGGGTGGACCCGCGCCCCGGCGTCGGGGGCGGCGGCCAGCTCCAGGGCGTCGGCCATGATGAGTTCGCCGCCCTCCTGGGTGGAGACCCAGGCGAGCATCGACTTCACAGTGGCGCCCGGCTTCAGGGTGAGCGCCTCGGGGCCCTGGTCGCGGCCGAACTTCGAGCCCGCCGGGTTGACCTTCACCGGGAGGCGCTCGCCCTCCTCGCCGAGCGCCTGGACCGAGGGGTAGCCGTCGACCCGGTAGGGCTTCGAGCCGCAGTTGGTCAGGGTGAGGACGGCCGCGCGGCTCATCAGCAGGGCCTGCACCTCCCCCATGGTCACCACGGCCCCGGAGGCGGGGCAGTCCCCGATGGGGGTGGGGGACGGGTCCGGGCCCTGAGCCGGTACGTCGGCGACCGGCGGCGTGGCGGAGGGCGCGGGCGGCGGTGCGGCGTGGGTGGACGGGGTGGGGGTGGGGGTGGGTTCGCCCTCACCTGCCGGGACGAGGAAGCCCGAACAGCCGGTCAGCAGCGTCAGCAGGACCGCCGCCGGGGCCGCTCGCCACGCCCGCGTCCGGCCCCGCACCCGCTCACCCATCTCTTCCGCCCCTCGCCCGCCCTCGTCGCGGCCCCCGGCCGTGCACCGTCCGCGTGTTCGATCATGTCAGCAGGCGGGCGCCCCAGGGCACTGTTCAGCATCTCTTCCCGGTCCGGAGAAGCAGATCTAAGTAGACCTTCACGGTCGGACGGCCGACACTTCGGGCATGACTGCCACCGCGCCCCGCCCCTTCGGCCGCACGCTCTGCGCCATGATCACGCCGTTCACCGCCACCGGGGCGCTGGACCTCGACGCCGCCCGCGCCCACGCCGCGCACCTGGTGGCCGAGGGGTGCGACGGGCTGGTGCTCAGCGGCACCACCGGGGAGTCGCCCACCACGTCGGACGCGGAGAAGTCGGATCTGCTGCGGGCGGTCCGGGCGGAGGTCGGTGCCGGGGTGCCGCTGCTCTCCGGCGTGGGCAGCGCGGACACCACGCACGCGGTGCGGCTCGCGCGGGAGGCCGAAGAGGTGGGCGCGGACGGGCTGTTGGTGGTGCCGCCGTACTACAGCCGGCCACCGCAGGCCGCCGTGGAGACGTACTTCCTGCGGATCGCCGAAGCCACCGGCGTACCGCTGATGCTGTACGACATCCCCGGCCGCACCGGCGTCCGGATCGCGCCGGAGACCCTGCTGCGGCTCGCGGACCACCCGCGGATCGTCGCGGTCAAGGACTGCGCGTACGACCTGCTCGGCTCCACGAAGGTGCTGGCACGGACCTCGCTGGCGTACTACTCGGGGTGCGAGGAGCTGAACCTCCCGCTGTACGCGCTGGGCGGCGCGGGCTATGTCAGCACCGTCGCCAACGTGGCGCCGCGCCAGATGCGGGCGCCACTGGACGCGTTCGACGCGGGGCGCACCGACGAGGCGGCCCGGCTCAACGGGCTGACGGTCCGCCTCGCCGAGCTGATGATGGCGGGCGGCCTGCCCGGCACCGTCACCGCGAAGGCCCTGCTGGACGCGGGCCCGGTCCGGGAACCGCTACAGCCCGCCGGCCGCGAGGCGGTCGACGGGCTGCGGGCGGCGTACGAGGAACTCCTCGCGGCCTGAGGCTAGTTGTGGGCGTGCAGGACCTCGTTCAGTCCGCCCCACACCGCGTTGTTCGGGCGGGCCTCGACCGTGCCGGTGACCGAGTTGCGGCGGAAGAGGATGTTGGAGGCGCCGGAGAGCTCGCGGGCCTTGACGACCTGGCCGTCCGGCAGCGTGACGCGGGTGCCGGCCGTGACGTACAGCCCGGCCTCCACCACGCACTCGTCGCCGAGCGCGATGCCGACACCGGCCTCCGCGCCTACCAGGCAGCGCTCGCCGATGACGATGCGGACGTTGCCACCGCCGGAGAGCGTGCCCATGGTGGAGGCGCCGCCGCCGATGTCGGAGCCGTCGCCGACGACGACGCCCGCGGAGATGCGGCCCTCGACCATGGATGTGCCGAGCGTGCCCGCGTTGAAGTTGACGAAGCCCTCGTGCATGACGGTGGTCCCGGCGGCGAGGTGCGCGCCGAGCCGGACCCGGTCGGCGTCGGCGATGCGTACGCCCTTGGGGGCCACGTAGTCCGTCATGCGCGGGAACTTGTCGACCGAGGTCACCTGGAGGTGCAGCCCCTCGGCGCGGGCGTTGAGGCGGACCCGCTCCAGGTCGTCGACGGCGACCGGGCCGAGCGAGGTCCAGGCGACGTTGGCCAGCAGGCCGAAGAGGCCGTCGAGGTTCTGGCCGTGCGGCTGGACGAGCCGGTGCGAGAGCAGGTGCAGGCGCAGGTACGCGTCGTGCGCGTCCAGCGGCTTGTCCTCCAGTGAGGAGATGACCGTGGAGACGGCGACGACCTCGACCCCGCGCCGGGCGTCCACACCGATGGCCTTGGCGGCACCCTCACCGAGGCGGTTGACGGCCTCGTCCGGGGTCAGCCGCTGCGTACCGGCCGGGCCGGGCTCGGGCTTGAGCTCGGGAGCGGGGAACCAGGTGTCGAGGACGGTGCCGTCACCGGCGACGGTGGCGAGGCCGGCGGCGACGGCGCCGGTGGTACGGGAAGTGGCCTGGGAAGTCGTGTCGGTCATGGACAGAAACCTAACCGGCCGGGGCCCGCTCGGGCGAACCGGTCTCAGCTTCCGGCCCGTTCTCCTCGGTGCGCATCCACTCCCCCGGCCCGGGCAGCCGCCGCGCCCGCCGGCACCGCTCCCCCGGCGCCCGCCGCGAGCGGTGCGCACCCCCTCAGCCCCGCCCCTCCACCACCCGGGCCAGCATCTCGCGGGTGTAGGCCGCGTCGAAGGCGGAGCCGGTCAGCATCACCTGGAGGCACACACCGTCCATGAGCGCGACGAGGGCGCGCGCGGTGGCCGGGTCGGTGCGTGCGGACAGCACCTCGACCGCCGACTCGGTCCACTCGGCGGCGACGGGGCGCAGGGCCGGGCGGCGCAGGGCCGCGAGGTACAGCTCGTACTCCAACTCGATCGCGCCCCGCTCCCCCGCGAAGCACTCCCCCAGCACCCGGGTCAGGTCGTCGGCGAGTCCGGCGTCGGCGCCCCGGGCGGAGGGCTCCCCGGTGAAGGCGGCACTGTCGCGCAGCGCCTGGGCGAAGGTCTCGTTGGACCGGCGCAGGGCGGCCGTCAGCAGCTCGTCCAGCGAGCCGAAGTGGTACGTGGTCGACCCGAGCGGCACATCCGCCTCGGCGGCCACCGTGCGGTGGCTGAGTCCCGCTATGCCGTCGGCCGCTATCACGCGCAGCGCCGCGTCGATGATCCGCGTCCGCCGGTCGGGGTCGTACCGGCGGGCCATCAGTGCGCCCCTCCCAGGTTGAGCACGACGACCCCGGCGACGATCAGGGCCACCCCCGCGATCTTGACCAGGCTGCTGGACTCCCCCAGGAACAGGATGCCGATGAGGGCAACGGCCGCCGTGCCCACACCGGCCCAGATCGCGTACGCGGTGCCCACGGAGAGCGTCTTGAGGGTCTGGGCGAGCAGGGTGAAGGCGATGAGATAGCCCACCGCCGTGCCGAGCGAGGGCCAGAGGCGGGTGAAGCCCTCGCTGTACTTCATGGCCGTCGTCCCGGCCACCTCCGCCGCGATCGCCGCGGCCAGCAGTCCGTATGCGTATCCCATGTGGACGACTGTACACATCGTTGCGTACAGCTGTACATATCATCGGCCCACGTCGGGGGCGCTACGGTGTGCCGACCGACGCAACGGCCCGGCGGTACGGGCCGACGATATTGAGCGGAGAGACAGTGGCGCAGGATGCAGGGTGGGGCGGTGGCCCGTACGGGGGCGCGCCCCACGGCGGGGGACCCTTCCACGGGGGCGCGCCCCACGGCGGGGGACCCTTCCACGGGGGAGCGCAGGGACCGGGTGGCTGGAACGGCGGATGGGCGGCGCCGCCCAAGCCGGGGGTGATACCCCTGGCGCCGCTGAGGGTCTCGGACATGCTCAGCGGCGCCTTCGCGACGATCGGCGGCTACTGGAAACCGCTGGTCGGGACGGCCCTGGCGCTCTTCGGGGCGGCCACGGCCGTCATGGGCGTCGGACTGGTCATCGCCTTCTCGACCGTGGCGGCCAACTGGGAGGACCTGACGGGGCCCGGCGAACCGGACACGGCACAACTGGTCCCGCTGGGCATCGCGTTCGGCGTCCTGATGGTCCTCGGCCTGATCGCCTACCTGCTGGCGTCGGCCGTCGTCCAGGCGGCGGTCCCGGTGGTCCTCCAGGAGGCCGTCCTGGGCCGCCCGATCACCTTCGGCACCGTCTGGAAGCGCGCCTGGTCGCGGGTCTGGGCCATGATCGGCACGGTGTTCCTGCTGGCCCTGGCCGTGGCCGTCCCCTTCCTGGTCATCATGGTCACCATGGTCGCCACCATCGTCCACGCCGTCTCGCTGGGCGACTCGGACACGGCTTGGCCGCTGTTCCTGTTCGGCCTTCTCGGCTGGCTGGTGCTCGCCCCGGTCGCGATCTGGCTCTGGGTGAAGTTCTCGCTGGCCCCGACGATCGTGGTCTTCGAGGCACAGCGGCCGGTCGCGGCCCTGCGCCGCTCGGCGCAGCTGGTCCGCGGCAGCTGGTGGCGGGTCCTCGGCATCGGGCTGCTCGCCTTCGGGCTGGCGACCATGGTCGGCTACATGATCCAGATGCCGTTCCAGGCGCTCGGCATGATCCCCGGCTCCCTGGACAGCACGGACACGATGGGCGAACCGAGCGGCGGCCAGATCATCGCCCTGTTCGGCGGCTTCGTGGTGCTGTCCATGCTCAGCGGGCTGGTGAGCCAGCTCTTCTCGTCGATCTTCCCGCCGCTGGTGACCGGACTGCTGTACGTGGACCTGCGGATGCGCAACGAGAACCTGGGCCCGGTCCTGGCGGAGGCGGCGGCCCGGACCGTGCCCGAGCAGTACGGACCGCCGCCGGCCACCCCCGCGTAAGGCCCGGGCTCAGTCCGTCAGCGTCCGCTTCGGGCGCAGCACGCAGAACTCGTTGCCCTCGGGATCGGCCAGCACCACCCAGGTGGCCTCCGGCCCCTGCCCGATGTCCAGCCGCCGGGCGCCGAGCGCGAGGATGCGCTCCACCTCGGCGTCCTGGTCGTCGGGGGCCAGGTCGATGTGCAGCCGGTTCTTGACGGTCTTCCCCTCCGGCACGGGGAGGAAGCACATGCCCGGCAGCGCGGTCTCGTGGGCGCCGATGACGATCTCCTCCTCGTCCTCGAAGAGGATCTTCCAGTCCAGCACCGCGCTCCAGAAGCGGGCCAGGAGCGGCAGGTCGTGGGCGTCTACGGCGAGGTGGTACATGGATACGGCCATGCCCGCCAGTGTGCCTGGCGGGCATGGCCGTTCGCTCGTTCTTCCGGCGGGGCGTATCAGCGTGCCCGGCGCTCGGATCAGACGTTGAACCCCAGCGCGCGCAGCTGCTCGCGCCCGTCGTCCGTGATCTTGTCCGGGCCCCACGGCGGCATCCAGACCCAGTTGATCCGGAGCTCGTTGACGATGCCGTCCGTGGCGGACTTCGCCTGGTCCTCGATGACGTCGGTCAGCGGGCAGGCCGCGGACGTCAGGGTCATGTCGAGGGTGGCGATGTTGGCGTCGTCGACGTGGATGCCGTAGATCAGGCCCAGGTTGACGACGTCGATGCCCAGCTCGGGGTCGACGACGTCGTACAGCGCCTCGCGGACCTCCTCCTCAGAGGCCGGCTTCATGGTCGCGGTCTCGTTCTCGCTCATGCGGTCTTCCCTTCGGACAGCGCCTTGGCCGTCGCGTCCTTCCACGCCATCCAGCTCAGCAGCGCGCACTTGACCCGGGCGGGGTACTTGGAGACGCCGGCGAACGCGACGGCGTCCTCCAGCACCTCCTCCATCGCCTCGTCCGGCTCCAGCTGGCCCTTGGACTGCATCAGCTCCAGGAAGGCGGCCTGGATCTTCTGCGCCTCGGGCAGCTCCTTGCCGACGAGCAGCTCGTTCAGCACGGAGGCGGAGGCCTGGCTGATGGAGCAGCCCTGGCCCTCGTAGCTCACGTCGGCGATGGTCTCGCCGTCGTACTTCACCCGGAGCGTGATCTCGTCGCCGCACGTCGGGTTGACGTGGTGCACCTCGGCGTCGCCGTCCCGCAGGCCGCGCCCGTGGGGGTGCTTGTAGTGGTCCAGGATCACTTCCTGGTACATGGAATCAAGCTTCACCGTTACACCCTCAGCCGAAGAAGTTCCGGACGTGCTCCAGCCCGTCCACCAGTGCGTCGACCTCGGCGGGCGTGGAGTACAGATAGAACGACGCTCGCGTCGTCGCGGGAATTCCGTACCTCAGGCAGACCGGGCGGGCGCAGTGGTGGCCGACCCGGACGCAGATGCCCATCTCGTCGAGGACCTGGCCCACGTCGTGCGGGTGGATGTCGCCGAGCGTGAAGGAGATCGTGGCCCCGCGGTCCTCGGCCGTCGCCGGACCGATGATCCGCAGGTCCGGGACCTCCAGCAGGCGCTTCACCGCGTACTGGGTGATCGCCTTCTCGTGCTGGTGGATGTTCTCCATGCCGATCGAGGAGAGGTAGTCCACGGCCGCGCCGAGGCCGACGGCCTGGGCGATCGGAGGCGTACCGGCCTCGAACTTGTGCGGCGCCGGGGCGTAGGTGGACGAGTGCATCGACACGGTCTCGATCATCTCGCCGCCGCCCAGGAACGGCGGCAGGTCCTCCAGGAGCTCCTGCCGTCCCCAGAGCACGCCGATGCCGGTCGGGCCGACCATCTTGTGGCCGGTGAAGGCCACGAAGTCGGCCTGGAGCGCCTGCACGTCCAGCACCATGTGCGGGGCGGCCTGCGAGGCGTCGATGCAGACCAGCGCGCCGACCTGCTGGGCGCGGCGGATGATCTGCTCCACCGGGTTGACGGTGCCCAGGATGTTGGAGACCAGCGTGAAGGAGACGATCTTCGTCTTCTCGGTGATGATCTCGTCGATGTTCGACAGGTCGAGTCGGCCGTCGTCGGTGATGCCGAACCACTTCAGCTTCGCGCCGGTGCGCTGCGAGAGCAGCTGCCACGGCACGATGTTGGAGTGGTGCTCCATCTCCGTGGTGACGATCTCGGTGTCGCGGTCCACCCGGTAGGGCTCGTCCGCCCAGCCGAGCATGTTGGCCACGAGGTTGAGCGACTCCGAGGCGTTCTTGGTGAAGATCACCTCGTCGCGGCTCGGCGCGTTGATGAAGGCCGCGACCTTGTCACGGGCGCCTTCGTACAGCGCGGTGGCCTCCTCGGCGATCGTGTAGACGCCTCGGTGCACGTTCGCATTGTGGCGCTCGTAGTACGTGTTGAGCGCGTCGAGGACCTGGCGCGGCTTCTGCGAGGTCGCCGCGGAGTCCAGGTAGAGGATCTTCTTGCCGTCGTGGACCGTGCGGTCCAGGATCGGGAAGTCCTTGCGGATCGCCTCGGTGTCGAGGAGGCCGGTGAGCCCCTGTCGGGCGTCAGTCACGCGGAAGCGCCACCCTTCGTGTATGCCTCGTAGCCCTCGTTCTCCAGCTGGTCGGCCAGCTCGGCACCGCCGGAGGCCGCGATCCGGCCGTTGGCGAACACGTGCACGAAGTCGGGCTGGATGTACTTCAGGATCCGGGTGTAGTGCGTGATCAGCAGCGTGCCGACCTCGCCGGTCGCGCGGACCCGGTTGACGCCCTCGGAGACGGTCTTGAGCGCGTCGACGTCCAGACCGGAGTCGGTCTCGTCCAGGACTGCGATCTTCGGCTTGAGGAGCTCCAGCTGGAGGATCTCGTGGCGCTTCTTCTCACCGCCGGAGAAGCCCTCGTTGACGTTGCGCTCGGCGAAGGCGGGGTCCATCTGGAGCCCGGCCATCGTCTCCTTGACCTCCTTGACCCACGTACGCAGCTTGGGGGCCTCGCCGCGGACGGCGGTGGCGGAGGTGCGCAGGAAGTTGGAGACCGAGACACCGGGGATCTCGACGGGGTACTGCATGGCCAGGAAGAGGCCGGCGCGGGCGCGCTCGTCGACGGACATCTCCAGGACGTCCTCGCCGTCCAGGGTGACCGTGCCACTCGTGATCGTGTACTTGGGGTGACCCGCGAGCGAGTACGCGAGGGTGGACTTGCCGGACCCGTTGGGGCCCATGATGGCGTGGGTCTCGCCCTGCTTCACGGTCAGGTCGACGCCCTTGAGGATCTCCTTCGTGGCGTTGTCGGCCTCGACGGAGACGTGCAGGTCGCGGATTTCAAGCGTTGCCATGGGTGACTCAGGACTCCTGGGTGACGGAGACGAGCACATCGTCCCCTTCGATCTTTACGGGGTATACGGGGACGGGGCGCGTCGCGGGAAGGCCGGACGGCTTGCCGGTGCGGAGGTCGAACGACGATCCGTGCAGCCAGCACTCGATCGCGCAGTCCTCCACCTCGCCCTCCGAGAGCGACACGTTCGCGTGCGAGCAGATGTCGTTGATCGCGAACACCTCGCCCTCGGTGCGGACGACGGAGACCGGTGTGCCGTCGAGTTCCACCCTCTTGGGGGTGTCGTCCTCCAGCTCACTCAGCGCACAGGCTTTGACGAAGGACATCAGACGGACGCCTTCAGCTCGGCCTCGATCTTGTCGAGGAGCCGTGCTTCCACGTCCGGCAGGCCGATCTGCTGGACCAGCTCGGCGAAGAAGCCGCGCACGACCAGGCGGCGGGCCTCCTCGGCCGGGATGCCGCGGGACTGGAGGTAGAAGAGCTGCTCGTCGTCGAAGCGGCCGGTCGCCGAGGCGTGGCCGGCGCCGACGATCTCGCCGGTCTCGATCTCCAGGTTGGGTACGGAGTCGACCCGGGCGCCGTCGGTGAGGACGAGGTTCCGGTTCATCTCGTAGGTGTCGGTGCCCTCGGCCGCGGCCTGGATGAGGACGTCCCCGATCCAGACGGCGTGGGCTCCCTCGCCCTGGAGCGCGCCCTTGTACACCGCGTTGGACTTGCAGTGCGGGGTGTTGTGGTCGACCAGGAGGCGGTGCTCCTGGTGCTGGCCCTTGTCGGTGAAGTACAGACCGAAGAGCTCCGCCTCGCCGCCGGGCGCCGCGTAGGCGACCCGCGGGTGCAGGCGGACGAGGTCGCCGCCGAAGGTGACGACGATCGACTTGAAGGAGGCGTCACGGCCGACCAGCGCGTTGTGCTGGCCGACGTGGACGGCCGTGTCGTCCCAGTCCTGGACGGAGACGACGGTCAGCTTGGCGCCGTCGCCCAGCACGTAGTCGACGTTGGCGGCGAGCACCGCGTCACCGGTGTGGTCGATGACGACGACGGCCTCGGCGAAGGGCTTCAACTCGATGAGCTGGTGGCCGTAGGCGGTGCCGCCCTCACCGTGCACGGTGATCCGGACCGGCTCGGTGAGCACGGCCTCCTTGGCGACGGTGACGACCGAGGCCTGCTCGAAGGAGCTGTACGCCTGGGCGGCGACCCGGTCCACCGGCGTACCGGCCTTGCCGAGCCGTGCGTCGTCGCGGCCGACGGTCTCGACGGTGACGCCCTCGGGCGCCTCGATCGCGACCTTCACGCCGCCGCCGTTCGCGACGGCGGTGCCGTCGTGCAGCCCGCGCAGCCGCTCCAGCGGGGTGAAGCGCCACTCCTCCTCGCGACCGTGCGGGACGGGGAAGTCCGCGACGTCGAAGGACGGGGGCGCGCTCATGCGCGTGGCGACGGTCGACTCGGCGGCCACCGCGATGGAGCCGGCGGTGGTGGAGCCCACCGGAGGGGGTCCCCCCGCTCGAGCGGAGCCGAGAGTGGGGGAGTTCTGAGCCTCAGCCATGGCTGTCGTAGTGCTCGCTTTCTCAGTCAAGAAGGGGGTGGTTCGGTAGGGGGCCGGGGCGGCCGCGTGCGACCGCCCCGTGTCGTCCTCGGGTGCGAGGACCTAGCCGACCGAACCCTCCATCTGCAGCTCGATCAGCCGGTTGAGCTCCAGGGCGTACTCCATGGGCAGCTCCTTCGCGATCGGCTCCACGAAGCCGCGCACGATCATCGCCATGGCCTCGAACTCGGTGAGTCCGCGGCTCATGAGGTAGAAGAGCTGGTCCTCGGAGACCTTGGAGACGGTCGCCTCGTGGCCCATCGACACGTCGTCCTCGCGGACATCGACGTAGGGGTAGGTGTCCGAGCGGGAGATCGTGTCGACGAGGAGAGCGTCGCAGAGCACGTTGGACTTCGCGCCCGGCGCGCCCTCGCCGATCTCGATCAGACCGCGGTAGGACGTACGGCCGCCGCCTCGCGCCACCGACTTGGAGACGATGTTCGAGGAGGTGTTCGGCGCCATGTGGACCATCTTGGCGCCGGCGTCCTGGTGCTGGCCCTCGCCCGCGAAGGCGATGGAGAGCGTCTCGCCCTTGGCGTGCTCGCCCATCAGGTAGACGGCCGGGTACTTCATGGTGACCTTGGAGCCGATGTTGCCGTCGACCCACTCCATGGTCGCGCCCTCGTAGGCCACGGCCCGCTTGGTGACCAGGTTGTAGACGTTGTTCGACCAGTTCTGGATCGTCGTGTAGCGGCAGCGGCCGCCCTTCTTCACGATGATCTCGACCACGGCGCTGTGCAGCGAGTCCGAGGAGTAGATCGGGGCGGTGCAGCCCTCGACGTAGTGGACGTAGGCGTCCTCGTCGACGATGATCAGCGTCCGCTCGAACTGGCCCATGTTCTCCGTGTTGATACGGAAGTAGGCCTGGAGCGGGATCTCGACGTGGACGCCCTTGGGCACGTAGATGAACGAGCCGCCGGACCACACGGCCGAGTTCAGCGAGGCGAACTTGTTGTCACCGACGGGGATGACGGTGCCGAAGTACTCCTTGAAGAGCTCCGGGTGCTCCTTCAGCGCGGTGTCGGTGTCCATGAAGATGACACCCTGCGCCTCCAGCTCCTCGTTGATCTGGTGGTAGACGACCTCGGACTCGTACTGCGCGGCGACACCGGCGACGAGGCGCTGCTTCTCCGCCTCGGGGATGCCGAGCTTGTCGTAGGTGTTCTTGATGTCCTCGGGCAAGTCCTCCCAGGAGGCCGCCTGCTTCTCCGTGGACCGCACGAAGTACTTGATGTTGTCGAAGTCGATGCCCGACAGGTCGGAGCCCCAGTTCGGCATGGGCTTCTTGCCGAAGAGCTTGAGGCCCTTGAGCCGCAGCTTCAGCATCCACTCCGGCTCGTTCTTCTTCTCCGAGATGTCGCGGACGACAGCCTCGGACAGGCCGCGCTTCGCCGCCGCGCCTGCCGCGTCGGAGTCGGCCCAGCCGAATTCGTACGTACCCAGGCCCTCGAGCTCAGGGTGGGCAGTCTCCGTGGGGAGCGTCATGCGGGGTTCCTCCCGGCCGTGCTTGCAGATGCTGAATGGGTGGTCTGTGGGGGTGCTGTCTGGCCGCTGCGCGGCACGTATGTCGTGCACACGCCGTCGCCGTGGGCGAGGGTGGCCAGACGCTGCACATGGGTCCCGAGGAGGCTGGAGAAGAATTCCGTCTCCGCCTCGCACAGCTGTGGGAACTGCTCGGCGACATGCGCCACCGGGCAGTGGTGCTGGCACAGCTGCTCGCCCTGCTGGGGGCCCGGCGCGCTTCGCGCCGTAGCAGCGTACCCGTCGGCGCTCAGGGCCCTGGCGAGGGCCTCCGTGCGCTCCGAGGGCTCCGCGGCCTCGACCGCGGCGCGGTACGCCTCGCCCATCGCCGCCATCCGGGCACGGGCGAAGGCGGTGACCGCCTCGTCCCCGCCGGACTCGGCGATGAAGCGCAGGGCGTCCGCGGCCAGCTTGTCGTAGGACTGGTCGAAGGCGTCCCGGCCGCAGTCCGTCAGGGCGAACACCTTGGCGGGCCTGCCGCGGGTCCGCGCCCCGTAGACCCGCTGTTCACGGGCTTCGACGACACCGTCGGAGACGAGTGCGTCCAGGTGGCGGCGGACGGCGGCCTGGGTGAGGCCGACGCGCTTGGCCAGATCGGCGGCGGTGGACGGACCGTGGTCCAGGATGGAGCGCGCGACCCGGTTGCGCGTGGAGCGCTCACCGGTCGCGAGTTCCTCCTGGGGAGACCCACCGTCGTATTTCACAACACCATTGTTGCGTAATTCATTCGGCCATGACAACCACGGTCCGGAACGATCTACGGTGTGGTTCGTCACTTAGGGTTACCTAATCTGGCCCCGCGGGAGGGCCCGCGCGAGGCGCTGCCTAGACTTACGCGCCATGGAGAACGAGCCCGTCGTACAGGTCAACGGCCTGGTGAAGCGGTACGGCACGAAGACCGCGGTGGACGGCCTCGATCTGGTCGTGGCGTCGGGCGCGGTGACGGCCGTCCTGGGCCCGAACGGCGCCGGGAAGACCACCACGGTCGAGACCTGCGAGGGGTACCGCCGACCCGACTCCGGCACCGTACGCGTCCTCGGACTCGACCCGGTCACCGACGCCGAGCGGCTGCGCCCCCGGATCGGGGTCATGCTCCAGTCCGGCGGTGTCTACTCCGGCGCCCGCGCCGACGAGATGCTCCGCCACATGGCCAGGCTGCACGCCCACCCGCTGGACGTGGACGCCCTGATCGAACGCCTCGGCCTCGGCTCCTGCGGCCGCACCACCTACCGCCGGCTCTCCGGCGGCCAGCAGCAGCGCCTCGCCCTGGCCCTCGCGGTCGTCGGCCGACCCGAGCTGGTCTTCCTGGACGAGCCGACCGCCGGGCTGGACCCGCAGGCCCGCCGCTCCACCTGGGACCTGGTGCGCGAGCTGCGCGCCGACGGGGTCTCCGTGGTGCTGACCACCCACTTCATGGACGAGGCCGAGGCGCTCGCCGACGACGTCGCGATCATCGACGCGGGCCGGGTCATCGCCCAGGGCTCCCCCGAGCAGCTCTGCCGGGGCGGCGCCGAGAACACCCTGCGCTTCACCGGACGTACGGGACTCGACCTCGGCTCCCTCGTCAAGGCGCTGCCCGACGGCTCCGAGGCCGCCGAGCCGGTCCCGGGGACGTACCGCATCACCGGTGCCATCGACCCGCAGCTGCTGGCCACCGTCACCTCCTGGTGCGCCCAGCACGGGGTGATGCCCGAGGGCATCTCGGTGGAGCGGCACACCCTGGAGGACGTCTTCCTCGAACTGACCGGCAAGGAGCTGCGCGCATGAGCGCCGGTACGTACACCCCGCGCCCCGGCGCCGCCCCGCTCCCCCGGATGATCGCCGCGCAGACCGCGCTGGAGACCCGGATGCTGCTGCGCAACGGCGAGCAGCTGCTGCTGACGGTGATCATCCCGACGCTGCTGCTCGTGCTGTTCAGCGCGGTCGACATCGTGGACACCGGCTCGGGCGCGTCGGTCGACTTCCTGGCGCCGGGCATCCTCGCGCTGGCCGTGATGTCGACGGCCTTCACCGGCCAGGCCATCGCCACCGGCTTCGAGCGCCGCTACGGGGTCCTCAAGCGGCTCGGGGCCTCCCCGCTGCCGCGCTGGGCGCTGATGACGGCGAAGACGCTGTCGGTGCTGGTCACCGAGGTGCTCCAGGTGCTGCTGCTGACCGCGATCGCCTTCACGCTCGGCTGGTCGCCGCAGGGCAACCCGCTCTCCGTGCTGCTGCTCCTGGTGCTGGGGACCGCCGCGTTCTCCGGGCTCGGGCTGCTGATGGCCGGGACGCTGAAGGCCGAGGCGACGCTCGCCGCCGCCAACCTGGTCTTCCTGCTGCTGCTGGTCGGCGGCGGGGTCATCGTGCCGCTGGACAAGTTCCCGGACGCGGTGCAGTCGGTGCTGGGGCTGCTGCCCATCTCGGCGCTCTCGGAGGGGCTGCGGGACGTCCTCCAGCACGGCGCGTCGATGCCGTGGGGCCAGGCCGGGATCCTGGCGGTCTGGGCGGTGCTGGGACTGGGCGCGGCGGCGAAGTTCTTCCGCTGGGAGTAGGCCGACCGGGGACTTTCACGGGCAAGCCGCCACGAACCCACCCCTCGTGAAAACATGCACAAGCCTCGTCCTACGATGGTCCGCGTGGAAACCCCCATCTCTGCCATCGCCAAGCGCTGGACGCCGTCCACCACCGTGGTGAAGCGTGCCGCGCTCTCCGCCGTGATGATGAGCGTCTTCATCATCGTGACCGGCGGTGCCGTCCGGCTGACCGGTTCGGGCCTCGGCTGCGACACCTGGCCCAAGTGCACCGACGACAGCCTGTTCGCGACGCCCGAGCAGGGGCTGCACGGCGCGATCGAGTTCGGCAACCGGATGCTGACGTACGTCCTGTCGGCGGCCGTCGGCTGGACCATCGTCGCCACCCGCTCCGCCAAGCCGCGCCGCCGCAAGGTGACCCGGCTTGCCTGGTCGCAGTTCTGGATCGTGCTGGGCAACGCCGTCCTCGGCGGCATCACCGTCTGGGCGGGGCTCAACCCGTGGACGGTGGCCGGGCACTTCCTGCTCGCCAACGCGCTGCTCGCCGTCACCGTGATCACCTGGGTGAGGATCGGCGAGGGCGACGGCCCCGCGCGGCCCCGCGCTCCCCTGCCGGTACGCCGCCTCTCCTGGGCGATCCTGGCGACCACCGTGGTCCTCATCGTGCTGGGCACCTCGGTGACCGGTTCCGGCAAGCACGCGGGCGACAGCAGCGACGTACCGCGTATGCCGTGGGACTGGTCGGCCGCCGCCCATGTGCACGCCATCGCCGCCTGGGTGGTCTGCGCGCTGGCCATCGCGATGTGGCTGGCCCTGCGGGTGGTCGACGCCCCCGCCGACACCCGGGCCCGCGCCCGCGATCTGCTCGTCGTGCTGCTCGCCCAGGGCGCGATCGGGTACGTCCAGTACTTCAGCGACGTCCCCGAGATCCTGGTCGGCATCCACATGTTCGGCTCGGCCATCATGTGGATCGCCGTGATCCGCCTGGTGATGAGCATGCGCGAGCGCGGCGACGACGTACCGGCTCCGCTGCCGGGCCCGTCCGCCTCCGCCGAGCAGCGGGAGTCGGCGCAGGCTCTCTGAACGGCCGTACGGAGAAGGGGCGGCGGGCACAGGCCCGCCGCCCCTTCTCCGTATCCGCTCAGCTGTCGTTGGACGGGCCGCCGATCTGGATGCCGGCCATCCGCGACCACTCGTAGGGGCCCGTGCGGACCTTGAGGGCGAAGTCGCCGTCGAACTCCTCGTGCATCGTGATGCCGGACTTCTCCGCCGCGCTCTCGGCCACCGCGTACGTCGGGGCCACCAGGTCGCCCCAGGCGCCGTCCTGGCCCACCAGGACGATGCGGGCGCCCGCCTGGCCGATGTAGGCGAGCTGCCCCTCGGCACCGCCGTGCTCCTTGGCGAAGGCCCCGATCTCGCGGGCCAGCTTCGCCGCCTTGCGCTCCGCCCGGGCCGCCTTCCTGGCGTCCGTCCGCGAGGTCTGCTCCGTGTCTGCTGCCGTCTCTGCCATGGACAGGATGCTACCGACGGGTAGGGGGAACGGCGACGGGCGGGTCACGTGGCTTGTGCCACGTGACCCGCCCGTAGAGGCCGGGGGCCGGACTTCCCTAGCGGAGGAAGGGGTCCACCGCGACGGCCAGGAAGAGCAGCGAGACATAGGTGATGGACCAGTGGAACAGCCGCATCTCCTTGAGCTTGGCGCCCGTCACCCCGGCCTTCGACCGGTTCTGGAGCCCGTGGGCCTCCCAGAGCCAGAAGCCGCCCGCCAGCAGCGCCACCGACAGATAGAACCAGCCGGTGTAGCCCAGCGGGGTGAGCAGCAGCGAGACGCCGACCATGACCCAGCTGTAGATGACGATCTGCCGGGCCACCACCTGGTTGGTGGCGATGACCGGGAGCATCGGGACGCCGACCCGGGCGTAGTCCTCCTTCACCTTCATGGAGAGCGGCCAGTAGTGCGGCGGCGTCCAGAAGAAGATGACGGCGAAGAGGATGACGGCGGCCCAGGAGAGGGAGTTCGTCACCGAGGACCAGCCGATGAGCACCGGCATGCAGCCGGCGATGCCGCCCCAGATGATGTTCTGCGAGGTGCGGCGCTTCAGCAGCATCGTGTAGACGACGACGTAGAAGAGCAGCGCCCCGAGAGCGAGCCCGGCGGACAGCCAGTTGACGAGCAGTCCGAACCAGAGCGTGGAGATCACCGCGAGGCCGATGCCGAAGGCGAGGCACTCGCGGGGGCTGACCATGCCGGTGACCAGCGGACGCTGCGACGTGCGGTCCATCAGCGCGTCGATGTCGCGGTCGATGTACATGTTCAGCGCGTTGGCGCCGCCCGCCGAGAGGTAACCCCCCAGCGTGGTGGCGAGCACCAGCCACAGGTCGGGTACGCCCTGGGCGGCGAGGAACATCACCGGAACGGTGGTGATGAGCAACAGCTCGATGATCCGTGGCTTGGTAAGCGCCACGAATGCCTTGACACGGGCCCCGTACGGGCGATGGCCCCCTGGGCTGGGAGTCAAGGCGACCCCTGCGGGTCGGGACTCGACGGCCGTCACGCACACCCCTGACAGAGAAATCCCAGCAAGCTCCGGGCCGAAAGGCCCTTGTGAAGACTTGCGCGAACTCGACCACTCTAGACGTTGGGGATACACCGCCCTTCGCGGGGGTGGGGTCGTGTTGAGGGTGACTGTGCGATGTACGGGGCGCGTCCGCCGGGAGGCGAAGTGCGCAGGTCGCCCGCACCCTGGAAAGTGCTCGGAAAGTGTGCCCCGCGGCGGGGGTAGGCTCGGCAGCGTCCGGTGCGGTAACGGTCACCGGCTTACGAACAGTGGAGAGGAGCCCTGACTCAGGGTGAGCATCAAGCCGACCACCTCAGACCTCCAGTGGACCGATTTGGACCAGCGGGCCGTGGACACCGCCCGCGTCCTCGCCGCGGACGCCGTACAGAAAGTCGGAAACGGCCACCCGGGTACGGCCATGAGCCTGGCTCCCGCCGCGTACACCCTGTTCCAGAAAGTCATGCGGCACGACCCCGCGGACGCGGAGTGGACCGGCCGCGACCGGTTCGTCCTGTCGGCGGGCCACTCCAGCCTGACGCTCTACATCCAGCTCTACCTCGCCGGTTACGGCCTGGAGCTGGACGACCTGAAGGCGTTCCGGACCTGGGGCTCGAAGACCCCGGGCCACCCGGAGTACGGCCACACGACGGGTGTCGAGACGACGACCGGTCCGCTGGGCCAGGGTGTCGCCAACGCGGTGGGAATGGCCATGGCCGCCCGCTACGAGCGCGGCCTCTTCGACCCCGAGGCGGCCCCCGGCACCTCCCCGTTCGACCACACGGTCTGGGTCATCGCCGGTGACGGCTGCCTCCAGGAGGGCATCTCGGCCGAGGCGTCCTCGCTGGCCGGGCACCAGAAGCTGGGCAACCTGGTCCTCCTCTGGGACGACAACCACATCTCCATCGAGGGCGACACGGAGACCGCGGTCTCCGAGGACACCCTGAAGCGGTACGAGGCGTACGGCTGGCACGTCCAGCGCGTCGACCAGCTGCCCAACGGCGACCTGGACCCGGCGGGCCTGTACGCGGCGCTCCAGGCGGCCAAGGCCGAGACCGAGCGCCCCTCGTTCATCGCGGCCCGCTCCATCATCGCCTGGCCCGCCCCCAACGCCCAGAACACCGAGGCCGCGCACGGCTCGGCGCTCGGCGACGAGGAGATCGCGGCGACCAAGCGGGTCCTGGGCTTCGACCCGGAGCAGACCTTCGAGGTCTCCGACGAGGTCATCGGCCACACCCGTGAGGCCCTGGACCGCGGCCGCGAGGCCCGTGCCGATTGGGACAAGGCGTTCGCCGCCTGGCGCACCGCCAACCCGGAGCGCGCCGCCGACTTCGACCGGATCGCCGCGGGTGAGCTGCCCGCGGGCTGGGAGGAGAAGCTCCCGGTCTTCGAGGCCGGCAAGTCCCTGGCCACCCGCGCCGCCTCCGGCAAGGTGCTCCAGGCGCTGGGCGAGGTCGTGCCCGAGCTGTGGGGCGGCTCCGCCGACCTGGCCGGCTCGAACAACACCACGATCGACAAGATGTCGTCGTTCCTGCCGGTGGGCAACCCGCTGCCGGAGGCCGACCCGTACGGCCGCACGATCCACTTCGGGATCCGCGAGCACGCGATGGCCGCCGCGATGAACGGCATCGCGCTCCACGGCAACACCCGCATCTACGGCGGCACCTTCCTGGTCTTCTCCGACTACATGCGCAACGCGGTGCGGCTCTCCGCGCTGATGCACCTGCCGGTGACGTACGTGTGGACGCACGACTCGATCGGCCTCGGCGAGGACGGCCCGACCCACCAGCCGGTGGAGCACCTGGCCGCGCTGCGCGCCATCCCGGGCCTGAACATCGTGCGCCCGGCCGACGCCAACGAGACGTCCATCGCCTGGCGCGAGATCCTGCGCCGCTACACCAAGGTGTTCGGCGAGGGCGCCCCGCACGGTCTGGCACTGACCCGCCAGGGCGTGCCGACGTACGAGGCCAACGAGAACGCGGCCAAGGGCGGTTACGTCCTCTTCGAGGCCGAAGGGCCCTCCGGGCAGAACACAGAGCCGCAGGTGCTGCTCATCGCGACCGGCTCCGAGGTCCACGTCGCCGTCGAGGCGCGCGAGCAGCTCCAGGCGGCCGGTGTGCCGACCCGGGTGGTCTCGATGCCGTCGGTCGAGTGGTTCGAGGAGCAGGATCAGGGTTACAAGGAGAGCGTGCTCCCGCCGTCGGTCAAGGCGCGGGTCGCCGTGGAGGCGGGCATCGGCCTGACCTGGTACCGGTACGTCGGTGACGCCGGCCGGATCGTCTCGCTGGAGCACTTCGGTGCCTCGGCCGACGCGAAGGTCCTCTTCCGCGAGTTCGGCTTCACCGCCGAGAACGTGGCCGCCGCCGCGCGGGAATCCCTCGCCGCCGCCGCGCGCTGACGCCTTATATACGACTAGTAGGAGATGCAACCCATGACAGACGCACTCAAGCGCCTCTCCGACGAGGGCGTGGCGATCTGGCTCGACGACCTGTCGCGCAAGCGGATTACGTCCGGCAACCTGGCCGAGCTGATCGACCAGAGCCATGTCGTCGGCGTCACGACCAACCCGTCGATCTTCCAGAAGGCGATCTCCTCGGGCGACGGTTACGAGCAGCAGCTCACCGACCTCGCCGCCCGCAAGGTCACCGTCGAGGAAGCGCTCCGCATGATCACGACGGCGGACGTCCGCGACGCCGCCGACATCCTGCGTCCGGTCTTCGACGCGACCGGCGGCCAGGACGGCCGGGTCTCCATCGAGGTCGACCCGCGCCTGGCGCACAACACGGTGGCCACCGTCGCCGAGGCCAAGCAGCTGGCGTGGCTGGTGGACCGGCCGAACACGCTCATCAAGATCCCGGCGACCAAGGCCGGCCTCCCGGCGATCACCGAGACCATCGGCCGGGGCATCAGCGTCAACGTGACGCTGATCTTCTCGCTGGAGCGCTACCGCGCGGTCATGGACGCCTACCTGGCGGGCCTGGAGAAGGCGAAGGCCGCAGGCCTGGACCTCTCCAAGATCCACTCGGTGGCGTCCTTCTTCGTGTCCCGTGTGGACACCGAGATCGACAAGCGCCTGGACGCCATCGGCTCCGACGAGGCGAAGGCCGCCAAGGGCAAGTCCGCCCTGGCCAACGCGCGCCTGGCCTACGAGGCGTACGAGGAGGTCTTCGCGAGCGACCGCTGGGCCCCGCTGGACAAGGCGCAGGCCAACAAGCAGCGTCCGCTGTGGGCCTCCACCGGTGTCAAGGACCCGTCCCTCAAGGACACCCTGTACGTCGACGACCTCGTCGCCCCCAACACGGTGAACACCATGCCGGAGGCGACCCTGGAGGCCGTGGCCGACCACGGCGAGATCACCGGCAACACCGTCGCCGGCGGCTACGACCAGGCCCGCGCCGACCTCGACGCGATCAAGAAGCTCGGCATCTCGTACGACGATGTCGTGCAGGTGCTGGAGGACGAGGGCGTCGAGAAGTTCGAGGCGTCCTGGAACGACCTGCTCAAGTCGACCGAGGCGGAGCTCTCGCGCCTCGCCCCCTCGGAGGGCTGACCACTTTGTCTGCTGTTCCCGGAGCCAACCCGCTCCGTGACGCACAGGACCGACGGCTCCCGCGTATCGCGGGGCCGTCGGGCCTGGTCATCTTTGGCGTCACGGGCGATTTGTCCCGTAAAAAGCTGATGCCTGCTGTCTACGACCTGGCCAACCGCGGCCTGCTGCCACCGGGCTTCTCGCTCATCGGCTTCGCGCGCCGCGACTGGGAGGACGAGGACTTCGCGCAGGTCGTCCACGACGCCGTCAAGGAGCACGCCCGTACGCCGTTCCGCGAGGAGGTCTGGCAGCAGCTCATCCAGGGGATGCGCTTCGTCCAGGGCAACTTCGACGACGACGAGGCCTTCGAGACGCTGAAGTCGACCATCCAGGAACTCGACAAGGCACAGGGGACGGGCGGCAACTTCGCCTTCTACCTCTCCGTGCCGCCGAAGTTCTTCCCCAAGGTCGTCCAGCAGCTCAAGAAGCACGGCCTGGCCGACCAGAAGGAAGGCTCCTGGCGGCGTGCCGTCATCGAGAAGCCCTTCGGCCACGACCTGGCCAGCGCGCAGGAGCTCAACCAGCTCGTGCACGACGTCTTCCCGCCCAACGAGGTCTTCCGGATCGACCACTACCTGGGCAAGGAGACGGTCCAGAACATCCTGGCGCTGCGGTTCGCCAACACGATGTTCGAGCCGATCTGGAACCGGTCCTACGTCGACCACGTACAGATCACGATGGCCGAGGACATCGGCATCGGCGGCCGGGCCGGCTACTACGACGGCATCGGCGCCGCCCGTGACGTCATCCAGAACCACCTGCTCCAGCTGCTGGCGCTGACCGCGATGGAGGAGCCCGGCTCCTTCCACCCCAAGGCCCTGGTCGCCGAGAAGCTCAAGGTGCTCACCGCCGTGGAGCTGCCGGAGGACCTCGGTCTGCACACGGTGCGCGCCCAGTACGAGCACGCCTGGCAGGGCGGCCAGGAGGTCCTCGGCTACTGCGAGGAGGAGGGCATCGACCCCAAGTCGACGACCGACACCTACGCGGCGATCAAGCTGACGATCAACAACCGCCGCTGGGCGGGCGTGCCGTTCTACCTCCGTACCGGAAAGCGGCTCGGCCGCCGGGTCACGGAGATCGCGGTCGTCTTCAAGCGCGCGCCCTACCTGCCCTTCGAGTCCGGTGCCACGGAGGAGCTCGGCGGCAACGCCCTGGTCATCCGGGTCCAGCCGGACGAGGGCGTCACCGTGCGCTTCGGCTCCAAGGTGCCCGGCACCTCGATGGAGGTCCGGGACGTCACGATGGACTTCGCGTACGGCGAGTCCTTCACGGAGTCCAGCCCGGAGGCGTACGAGCGGCTCCTGCTGGACGTGCTGCTCGGCGACGCCAACCTGTTCCCGCGCCACCAGGAGGTCGAACTCTCCTGGACCATCCTCGACCCGATCGAGGCGTACTGGGACAAGCACGGCAAGCCCGCGAAGTACGCGGCCGGCACCTGGGGTCCGGCCGAGGCCGACGAGATGCTCGCACGTGACGGACGGAGCTGGAGGCGGCCATGAAGATCGATCTCACGGAAACCACATCCAGCAAGATCAACCAGGCGCTGGTCTCGGCCCGCCGGGCCATCGGCACCCCCGCCATCGGCATGGTGCTCACGCTGGTCATCGTCACCGACGAGGAGAACGCGTACGACGCGCTCAAGTCCGCCGGTGACGCCTCCCGCGAGCACCCCTCGCGGATCATCGCGGTGATCAAGCGGGTCAGCCGCTCGCCGCGCGCCCGCCGCGACGCCCGCCTCGACGCGGAGGTCCGGGTCGGTTCCGACGCGGGCACCGGCGAGACCGTGGTGCTGCGCCTCCACGGCGAACTGGCCAACCACGCCCAGTCGGTGGTCCTCCCCCTGCTGCTGCCGGACGCCCCGGTCGTGGTGTGGTGGCCCGAGGGCGCACCCGCCGACGCGGCGAAGGACCCGCTGGGCGCGCTCGCCCAGCGCCGCATCACCGACACCTACTCCGCCGAGCGTCCGCTGGACGAGCTGGCGGTGCGGGCGGCGACGTACAGCCCCGGCGACACCGACCTGGCCTGGACCCGGATCACGCCGTGGCGCTCCATGCTGGCCGCGGCGCTGGACCAGCAGCCCGCGCAGGTCATCGGCGCCACCGTCGAGGGCGAGAGCGACAACCCGAGCTGCGAACTGCTCGCGATGTGGCTCGCCGACCGGCTCGGCGTCCCGGTGGAGCGCACGCTCTCCGACGGCCCCGGGCTGACCGCCGTCCGGATGGAGACGAAGAACGGCGTCATCGTCCTGGACCGGGCCGACGGCTCGCTGGCCACGCTCTCCATGCAGGGCCAGCCGGACCGCGCGGTGGCGCTGAAGCGCCGGGACACCGCCGAGCTGCTGGCGGAGGAGCTGCGCCGGCTGGACCCGGACAACACCTATGAGTCCGCGGTGAAGTTCGGGGTGGAGAAGCTCCACGCGGGCGGCGAGGCCAAGGCGGTTCCGGCTGAGAAGCCGGCCGAGGACGGGCAGAAGGCCCCCGCCGCGAAGAAGGCCCCGGCCAAGAAGGCGGCCGCCAAGTGACGCCTCCTCAGCTGGTCGTGCACCGCGACAAGGAGCTGATGGCACAGGCCGCGGCGGCCCGGCTGATCACGCGGATCGTGGACGCCCAGGCCGCCCGGAGCCACGCCTCGGTGGTGCTGACCGGCGGGCGCAACGGCAACGGCCTGCTGGCCGCACTCGCCGCCGCGCCCGCCCGGGACGCCGTCGACTGGGCGCGGCTGGACCTGTGGTGGGGCGACGAGCGGTTCCTGCCCGATGGCGACCCCGAGCGGAACATCACCCAGGCACGTGAGGCGCTGCTGGACGCGGTGCCCCTCGACCCGGCCCGGGTGCACGCGATGCCCGCGTCCGACGGCCCGTACGGCAAGGACGTGGACGAGGCGGCAGCGGCGTACGCGGCCGAACTGGCCGCCGCCGCGGGGCCGGAGGACCACGGCCGGGTGCCGTCGTTCGACGTGCTGATGCTGGGCGTCGGCCCGGACACGCATGTCGCCTCGCTCTTCCCGGAGCTGCCGGCGGTACGGGAGACCGAGCGCACCGTCGTCGGTGTGCACGGAGCTCCCAAGCCGCCGCCGGTCCGGGTCTCGCTCACGCTCCCCGCGATCCGCGCGGCGCGTGAGGTGTGGCTGCTGGCGGCGGGCGAGGACAAGGCGGAGGCGGCGGCCATCGCGCTGTCCGGGGCCGGGGAGATCCAGGCCCCGGCGGCGGGCGCGTACGGCCGCAGCCGGACGCTGTGGCTGCTGGACGCGGCGGCGGCTTCGCAGCTGCCGCGCGAGCTGTATCCACCGGCTTCCGCCTGAGCTTTTCCGCCTTTTCGGCCACCAGGCCCGGCCCGCTTTTTCTCAGCGGGCCGGGCCTGGTGCGTGAAAAGCTCGCCCCATGGTGCATATCGGAACCGTGGTGATGGGCGCGAGCGACGTACGAAGGGCCGCCGCCTTCTGGAAGGCCGCGCTCACCTACACCGAGCGTGAGCCGGGGACGGACGACTGGGTGGTGCTGGTCCCGGTCGAGGGGCCCGGCGTCGGGCTGTCACTGGGCCGCTCCACCTCCCCCGTCCAGGAGGTCCCCCGGGTCCACCTCGACCTCTACTCCGACACGCAGGAGGCCGAGGTGGAGCGGCTGATCGCGCTGGGCGCCGAGCGGGTCGCCTGGGAGCTCTACCCGCCGGACCCGGATTTCGTGGTCCTCGCCGACCCCGAGGGCAACCGCTTCTGCGTCATCGACACGACGCACGGCGGCTGAGGACTTTCGGCGTCACACGACGCACGGCGGCTCGGACCCCGTACATCAGAGGATGACCTGATCGGTCCCCTGCTCCAGCTTGGTGATCGCGGCCCGGCAGGCTGCGGTGAAGCGGTCGAAGACCGCGGTCGTGGAGCCGGCCCGGCCCGCCCGGGTGTTGTTGGTGAACATGGCGGCGCGCAGCTCCGTGGTGAGCTCCAGCTGACCGCCCTTGGACAGCATGGTGCGGTTGACGGGGTTGGTGGGATTGACCCCGGCCAGGTCGGGCAGCTCGTTCCCGTCCCGCCAGGCGATGCCCACCTTGTCGAACTCCGCCTTGAGCAGGGTCTTGAAGCGGGTGTTGAGCCCGCCGACCACCACGGCCTGCGGGACGGTGCCCGCCTGCGCCGACGTACAGCCGTGCAGGCTCAGGACGTTGAGGCTGCTCGCCGCCATGGAGAGGGCGACGTGGTCGTCGCAGTTCTTGGCGGTGACGTGCAGGTCGCGGTTGCCGGAGGTGCGTAGCCCCTCGAACATCCAGTAGTCGTGCACCCCGTGGCCGTCCTGGAGCGGGGCGAGGGTGGCCGGGTGGTAACCGGCTATGGAGAGGCAGAGTTCGGAGGTGCCGGTCGCCGACAGCGGTCCGGCTGCCCAGGCGGCCGGTTGTGCCGTCGGTCACGGGCCGGGGCGTACGTCCCCGCTCCCATGCGTTCCCTCACGGGCCGGGGCGCACATTCCGCTCGAGGAAGGGCTCCAGCAGCCCCGGGACGGCCTCGGCGGCGAAGGTGAGCCCCTCGGACGCGTCGGTGTCGTACGCCGTGTACGCGCCCCCTCCGGCGGCTGTCGTGGCCGTGACGCTGATCAGCCCCGCCCGCCGCTGGAAGTACGACTGCTTGACGGTCCAGCCGATCACCCCGGCCCGCTCCAGCGCGGCGGTGGAGCGGCGCAGGGTGCCGGAGCGGGTCACCAGGTAGCGGCCGGAGAGCGCGTGGCCGAGGTTGCGGTACGCGTCCAGCGCCAGCGCCACCGCGAGCGGCAGGGACACCACCGCGCAGCCGAGCGCGATCCACAGGAGTACGGGGGTGAGCAGCGCCCCGAGGACGGTGAGCAGCAGGATCGGGGCGAGGGCGGCTGCCAGGGCCCAGCGCAGCCGGCGGCCACGGGCGGCGCGGGGGTGGCGGGTCAGCGGGGCGCCGGTCGGGGTGGCCTCCTCCCGCAGTATCGCGGCGGCGACGGAGTCGGCCAGCGGGCGCGGGACTGCCGGGAGGACCGTGTTGTGGTCGGCGTTCCTGGACTCGCTGTCCTTGGCCAGACCGGTGGTGATGGCGTCCAGCCGGGCGGCGCCGAGCAGCCGTACGCCGAGGGGTTCGACGAGGTCGACGCCGCGCAGCCGGGCCTCCTCGACGGAGATGGACCGGGAGGTGAACAGCCCGCGCCGGACCCGGATGGTGCCGCCGGGCTCGCGTTCCAGGCGGTAGTTCCACCACATCTCGATCCAGAGGCCGAGCGCCCCGACGACACCCGCGGCCAGGGCGGCCCCGACGAGTATCACGATGACCCAGAGGAGCGGGGTCTCCTGGAAGCGGTCGCCGACCCAGGCGATGACCTCGCCCTGCGCCCCCACCCACTCGCTGATCTGCATCACGGCCCCGACGGCCGCGCCGCCGAGCATGGGGGCGAGGAAGGAGACCGGTGCGTAGCGGATCCAGCGCGGGTCGAGGGAGGCCAGTTCGCCGTCGCGGTGGGAGCCAGGGGGTGTGGTCGTGGCGCGTTCCAGCAGGAGTCGGCGGAGCCGTTCGCCCTCGGCGCGGGTGACCGGGTCCAGCTCCAGGGTGGAGTCGTTGCCCTGCTCGCCGGTGCCGATCCTGACGGTGACCAGGCCGAGGAGGCGGAGCAGCGGGTTGGCGGTGAGGTCGACGGTGCGGATGCGCTCGCGGGCCAGGGAGCGGCGCTTGACGAGGAGGAGGCCGGTGTGGAGTTCGACGCGCTCCTCGCCGATGCGGTAGCGGGTGCGGTGCCAGCGGACCCGGTCGGCGCCCGCCGCGACCCCGATGACCAGGACGGCCGCGGCGAGCACCCAGAGCACCGCGCCGGGGAGCCCGAGCCAGTTGGCGAGCCCGAGGGTGGCCGGGAGGGCGGCACCGGCGACGACGCCCGCGACGACGAGGGCGGTGACCCAGACCGTACGGGGGTCGAGGCGGCGCCAGTCGTCCTCGGGGGCGTACGGGGTGTGCGGGGTGCTCATGTGGCGTCGCCGGGGGTGTTACGGGTGATGCGGGTGAGCCGTTCGGCCAGTTCGGCGGCGACCTCGTGGTCCAGGCCCTCGATCCGTACCGCGCCCTTGGAGGATGCGGTCGTGACCGTGACGGTGGCCAGCCGGTAGAGCTGTTCCAGCGGGCCGCGCACGGTGTCCACGGTCTGGATGCGGGACATCGGCGCGATCCGCCACTCCTGCCAGAAGAACCCGGTGCGTACGTAGACCGCGTCCTCGGTGACCTCCCAGCGGTGCGTGCGGAACCACCAGAGCGGGAGGAGGACGGCGGCCCCACCGCCCGCCGCGGCGAACACCACGGCGGGCAGCAGGAGCCAGAAGCGGGCGGAGTCGATCAGCGCGCCCAGCACGGCCAGCGGGACGACCGGGACCGCCGTCATCAGCAGCCACTGGACCCGCCACCAGCCCACCACCCGCTCGTTCAGCGTGTTGCGCGGCGGCCGCAGCCGTATCTCCGCCGCCCCCTCCCCCACCGGCATGGGCTCAGCGCCCCCGCAGCGTGCGGTAGGCGGTGACCAGGGCGGCGGTGGAGCTGTCCAGCTCCCCGGTGGAGGCCTCGCCGGTCAGGACGGGCTCGATCTTCTTGGCGAGGACCTTGCCGAGTTCGACGCCCCACTGGTCGAAGGAGTCGATGTCCCAGATGGCGCCCTGGACGAAGACCTTGTGCTCGTAGAGCGCGATGAGCTGGCCGAGGACCGAGGGGGTCAGCTTGTCGGCGAGGATCGTCGTCGTCGGGTGGTTGCCCTGGAACGTCTTGTGCGGGACCAGCTCCTCGGGCACGCCCTCCGCGCGGACCTCGTCGGGCGTCTTGCCGAAGGCGAGCGCCTGGGTCTGGGCGAAGAAGTTGGCCATCAGCAGGTCGTGCTGGGCGATCAGGCCGGGCAGCAGGTCGTGGACCGGGGCGGCGAAGCCGATGAAGTCCGCCGGGATCATCTTGGTGCCCTGGTGGATCAGCTGGTAGTAGGCGTGCTGCCCGTTGGTGCCGGGCGTGCCCCAGACGACCGGGCCGGTCTGCCAGTCGACGCGGTCGCCCTGGCGGTCGACGGACTTGCCGTTGGACTCCATGTCCAGCTGCTGGAGGTACGCGGTGAACTTGGACAGGTAGTGGCTGTAGGGCAGCACCGCGTGCGACTGGGCGTCGAAGAAGTTGCCGTACCAGACGCCGAGCAGGCCGAGCAGGAGCGGGGCGTTCTCCTCGGCGGGGGCGGTGCGGAAGTGCTCGTCGACCAGGTGGAAGCCGTCCAGCATCTCGCGGAACCGGTCCGGGCCGATGGCGATCATCAGCGAGAGGCCGATCGCGGAGTCGTAGGAGTAGCGGCCGCCGACCCAGTCCCAGAACTCGAACATGTTGGCCGTGTCGATGCCGAACTCGTCGACCTTCTCCGCGTTGGTCGACAGCGCCACGAAGTGCTGGGCCACGGCGTCCTGACCGGCCCGCAGCTCGGTGAGGAGCCAGTCGCGGGCGGAGGTGGCGTTGGTGATCGTCTCGATCGTGGTGAACGTCTTCGAGGCGACGATGAACAGCGTCTCGGCCGGGTCCAGGTCGCGGACCGCCTCGTGGAGGTCGGCGCCGTCGACGTTGGAGACGAACCGGACGGTGAGCGAGCGGTCCGTGAAGGAGCGCAGCACCTCATGCGCCATGGCGGGGCCGAGGTCGGAGCCGCCGATGCCGATGTTCACGACGTTCTTGATGGGCTTGCCGGTGTGACCGGTCCACTCCCCCGCCCTGACCTTCTCGGCGAAGGCGGCCATCTTGTCCAGGACGGCGTGCACGGCGGGCACGACGTTCTCGCCGTCGACCTCGATCACCGCGTCGCGCGGGGCGCGGAGCGCGGTGTGCAGGACGGCGCGGTCCTCGGTGGTGTTGATCTTCTCGCCGCGGAACATCGCGTCCCGCAGCTCGGCGACCCCGGTCGCGGCGGCGAGCTCGCGCAGCAGGCGCAGCGTCTCGTCGGTGACCAGGTGCTTGGAGTAGTCGAGGTGGAGGTCGCCGACCCGGAGGGTGTAGGCGGTGCCCCGGTCCGGCTGCTGCGCGAAGAGTTCGCGCAGCTGGGTCGCGCCGAACCCCTCACGGTGCTTGGCGAGAGCCGTCCACTCGGGGGTCTGGTTGAGCTTGGTTCGGCTTGCTGCGTTCATCCCGGATATCAGCCCACTTCTTCTTGTACGTCAGCATCCCCGCTGCCCCTCCAACCTAATTGATCGAGGACGCGGGTGACGCGGACGCGAGCCAGGACGAGGCAAAGCAGTCCGGCCGGACACCCGTGGGTGTCCGGCCGGTGAACGACTGGGGTGGTGCGTGGAGCTGTACGGACCGGGGAGTGGCTAGATCTCGCCGCGGAGCTTGGCCAGGGCCTCGGCGAGGATGGCCTCGCCGTCCTCGTCGCTGCGCCGCTCGCGTACGTACGCGAGGTGCGTCTTGTACGGCTCGGTGCGGGGCGGGTCCGGGGGGCTGTCCTTGTCCTGGCCGGCCGGGAAGCCGCAGCGCGGGCAGTCCCAGGTGTCCGGCACCTGCGCGTCATGGGCGAAGCTCGGCTGCGTCTCGTGCCCGTTCGAGCACCAGAAGGAGATGCGGAGGCGCGGCGCGGACTCGCCCCGCTCGGCCTCACCCATCGGCCCCGCTCCGACCCGGCTTCCCCGGATCGCGTTGCCACTTGCCACGGTCGTAACTCCCTGCGTGATGGTGCTCGAGGATGCCCCAGTCTACGTAAGGCCCAACGCGCGTCCAGTGAAAGGAGTTACACCCTCACCGGGAATCGCGGACGACGGGTCAGTCACCCAGCTTGACCAGCAGGCCGAGGACGACGACACACGCGAACCAGACCAGACCGACCACGACGGTGATGCGGTCGAGGTTACGTTCGGCCACGGAGGAGCCGCCGACGGAGGACTGCATTCCGCCACCGAACATGTCGGAGAGGCCGCCGCCCTTGCCCTTGTGCATGAGCACCAGCAGCATCAGCAGCAGGCTGAAGACGATCAGAGCGATCTGGAACGCCATAACCACGGCTGGTCCCTACTTTCCGGAATTCTCGACTACTGCCTGTACGTACAGCGGGGGCCGGAGGGTGGTGACCCTCACGGCCCCCGCAAGGGTACGACGGATCCGCGCTACCGCATACTCACTGGTCGCGGAAGCGGACGATCTTGACGAACTCGTCGGCGTCCAGCGCGGCGCCGCCGATCAGGGCGCCGTCCACGTCGGGCTGCGCCATGATGGCCGCCACGTTGCCGGACTTCACCGAGCCGCCGTACTGGATGCGGACGGCGTCGGCCAGCTCCTGCGAGTACAGCTCGGCCAGCCGGCGGCGGATCGCACCGCAGACCTCCTGGGCGTCCTCGGGGGTGGCGACCTCGCCGGTCCCGATGGCCCAGACCGGCTCGTAGGCGATGACGACGGACTCGGCCTGCTCGGCCGGGATGTCCTTCAGGCCGCCGTCCAGCTGCGCGAGCGTGTAGGAGACCTGGTCACCGGCCTTGCGGATGTCCAGGCCCTCGCCGACGCAGAGGATCGGGGTCAGGCCGTGCTGGTAGGCGGCCTTCACCTTGGCGTTGCAGATCTCGTCGCTCTCGCCGTGGTACTGGCGGCGCTCGCTGTGGCCGACGGCCACGTAGGTGCAGCGCAGCTTGGCGAGCATGGCGCCGGAGATCTCACCGGTGTAGGCACCGGACTCGTGCGCCGAGATGTCCTGGGCGCCGTACTTGATCTTCAGCTTGTCGCCGTCCACCAGGGTCTGCACGGAGCGCAGGTCGGTGAAGGGCGGCAGGACGGCGACCTCGACGGCGTCGTAGTCCTTGTCGGTCAGGGCGAAGGAGAGCTTCTGGACGTGGGCGATGGCCTCGAGGTGGTTGAGGTTCATCTTCCAGTTGCCCGCCATCAGCGGGGTGCGGGTGGTCATTGAGGTTCAGTCCTCCAGTGCGGCGAGGCCGGGAAGCGTCTTGCCCTCGAGGTATTCGAGGCTGGCGCCGCCACCGGTCGAAATATGTCCGAAAGCATTCTCGTCGAAGCCCAGGATGCGGACGGCCGCGGCGGAGTCGCCACCGCCGACGACGCTGAAGGCCGGGGAGTCGACGAGCGCCTGGGCGACCGCGCGGGTGCCGTCGGCGAAGTCGGGGTGCTCGAAGACGCCCATCGGGCCGTTCCAGAAGACGGTGGCCGCGTCGGCGAGCTTCGATGCGTAGAGCTTGTTGGTCTCCGGCCCGTTGTCCAGACCCATCTGACCGGCCGGGATGGCGTCGGCGGCGACGGTGGAGGCGTCGGCCGGGGCCTTGGTCTTCAGGTCGGGGAAGGCGGGGGCGACGACGACGTCGACCGGGAGGACGAACTCCACGCCCTTCTCCTCCGCGCGCCGCAGGTACTCCTGTACGGCGGGGATCTGGTCCTCCTGGAGCAGCGAGCTGCCGACCTCGTGGCCCTGGGCCTTGAGGAAGGTGTACGCCATGCCGCCGCCGATGAGGATGCGGTCGGCCCGCTCCAGCAGGTGGTCGATGACGCCGAGCTTGTCGGAGACCTTGGCGCCGCCGAGGACGACGGCGTACGGCCGCTTGACGTCGGTGGTGAGCTTCTTCAGCACCCCGACCTCGGTGGCGATGAGGTAGCCCGCGTAGTGCGGCAGCCGCGCCGGGAGGTCGAAGACGGAGGCGTGCTTGCGGTGTACGGCACCGAAGCCGTCGCCCACGTACACGTCGGCGAGCTCGGCGAGCCGGTCGGCGAAGGCGCCGCGCTCGGCGTCGTCCTTGGCGGTCTCCCCGGCGTTGAAGCGGAGGTTCTCGACGACGGCGACCTGGCCGTCCTCCAGGCCCGCGACGGTGGCGCGGGCCGAGTCGCCGACGGTGTCGGTCGCGAAGGCGACGTCGGCACCGAGGAGTTCACCGAGGCGGGCGGCGGCGGGCGCCAGCGAGAACGCCGGGTCCGGGGCGCCCTTGGGGCGGCCCAGGTGCGAGGCGACGACGACCCGCGCGCCGGCCTCGGCGAGCTTGGCGACCGTCGGTACGACGGCGCGGATACGGCCGTCGTCGGTGATGGTGGTGCCGTCCAGCGGCACGTTGAGGTCGGCGCGGACGAATACCCGCCTGCCGGCGACCCCTTCGGTGAGAAGTTCGTCGATCGTCTTCATCTGGTCTTCCGTTACTCCTTGCAAGGACGGATGAACATGCTAAGAGGCCCGGCCGGCGCGTCGTTGCGCCGGCCGAGCCCCTTACTCACATCGTTGTGCCTGCCGACCCGAGGGTCAGAGCTGCTCGCCGACGAAGACCGTGAGGTCGACGAGGCGGTTGGAGTAGCCCCACTCGTTGTCGTACCAGCCGAGGATCTTCACCGTGTTCCCCTCCTGGACCATGGTCAGGGAGGAGTCGAAGGTGCAGGACGACGGGTCGCCGACGATGTCCGAGGAGACGATCGGGTCCTCGGTGTACGTCAGGAAGCCCTTGAGGTCGCCGTCGTCGGCGGCCTTCTTGAACGCGGCGTTGACCTCGTCCTTGGTGACCTCGCGGTCGAGGGTGACGACGAGGTCGGTGGCGGAACCGGTCGGGACCGGGACGCGCATCGCGATGCCGTCGAGCTTGCCCTTGAGCTGCGGGAGGACCAGGGCGGTGGCCTTGGCGGCACCGGTCGTGGTCGGGATGATGTTCTCGGCGGCGGCGCGGGCGCGGCGCAGGTCCGAGTGCGGGAAGTCCAGGATGCGCTGGTCGTTGGTGTACGCGTGGACCGTCGTCATCAGGCCCTTGACGATGCCGAAGTTCTCGTCGAGAACCTTGGCCATCGGCGCCACACAGTTGGTGGTGCAGGAGGCGTTGGAGATGACGTGGTGGTTGGCCGCGTCGTACTTGTCCTGGTTGACGCCCATCACGATGGTGATGTCCTCGTCCTTGGCCGGAGCCGAGATGAGGACCTTCTTGGCGCCACCGGCGATGTGCTTCTCCGCGTCGGCCTTCTTGGTGAAGATGCCGGTCGACTCGATGACGATGTCGACGCCCAGCTCACCCCAGGGGATGTCGGCCGGGTTGCGCTCGGAGAGCACCTTGATGGTGTGGCCGTCGACCGTGATGGTGTCGGCGGTGTGGCTGACCTCTGCCTTGAGACGACCCAGGATGGTGTCGTACTTCAGCAGGTGGGCCGTGGTCGCAGTGTCACCCAGGTCGTTGACAGCCACGATCTCGATGTCCGCACCCTGCTCCAGCAGCGCGCGGAAGTAGTTACGACCGATGCGGCCAAAGCCGTTGATGCCTACGCGGATCGTCACGAACCGATCTCCTCGTATAGGTACGCCGGTTTTCGACGCCGGCGAGTTGTATAGGGATGTCCCCGACCGCCTCCGACCCTACCCCTCCAAGGGCCCCGGGGTGACATCGAGAGGGGCCGTACGCGCCACCCGAACACGCCGGGAGGCCCGTACTCCCCAGTAGGGTCACGGGCCTCCGTTCAGGCTTCAGGACCTTGGTCCCTGCGGCCGGGGACCAACGTCCTGTGTTCGCGGCCGAGTCGGCCGGCTGTCGGTGGCGGGCTCAGCCGGCTGTCGGTGGCCGAGTCGGCCGGCTGTCGGTGGCCGGGTCAACCGACCAGGCCGTCCGCCAGCTCCTCGCTGAGCGTGGCCTCCGTGCCGGGGATGCCGAGATCCTGGGCGCGCTTGTCGGCCATGGCCAGCAGACGGCGGATCCGGCCGGCGACGGCGTCCTTGGTCAGCGGCGGGTCGGCGAGCGCTCCCAGCTCCTCCAGCGAGGCCTGCTTGTGCTCCATGCGCAGCCGGCCGGCCGCCGCGAGGTGCTCGGGGACCTCCTCGCCGAGGATCTCCAGCGCGCGCCCCACCCGGGCCCCGGCGGCGACCGCCGCGCGGGCCGAGCGGCGCAGGTTGGCGTCGTCGAAGTTGGCGAGGCGGTTGGCCGTGGCGCGGACCTCGCGCCGCATCCGGCGCTCCTCCCAGGCCAGCACCGACTCATGGGCGCCGAGCCGGGTGAGCAGGGCGCCGATGGCGTCGCCGTCGCGGACGACGACCCGGTCCACGCCCCGCACCTCGCGGGCCTTGGCGGCGATGGAGAGCCTGCGGGCCGCGCCGACCAGGGCGAGGGCCGCCTCCGGTCCTGGGCAGGTGACCTCCAGCGAGGAGGAGCGGCCGGGCTCGGTGAGCGAGCCGTGCGCGAGGAACGCCCCGCGCCAGGCGGCCTCGGCGTCGCAGGTGGCCCCCGAGACCACCTGCGGGGGCAGCCCGCGGATGGGGCGGCCGCGGCCGTCCACCAGACCCGTCTGGCGGGCCAGCTGGTCGCCGCCCGCCACCACCCGTACGACATAGCGCGAGCCGCGCCGCAGCCCGCCGGGGGCCATCACGATCAGCTCCGAGCTGTGCCCGAAGATCTCGAGGATGTCGCGCTTGAGCCGGCGCGCCGCCATCGCGGTGTCCAGCTCCGCCTCGATCACAATGCGGCCGCTCACCAGGTGCAGCCCGCCCGCGAACCGAAGAATCGCCGAGACCTCTGCCTTCCTGCAGCAGGTCCGGGTGACGGGAAGCCGAGAGATTTCGTCCTTCACCGCTGGCGTCATCGCCATGGGCCGATCCTTCCATGCATCCGAAAAATACGGTCGTACGCGGCGGCCAACAGCTCCTGATCATGGACCGGAACGCCGTCGGGCGATGCCACCGGCGCCAGCTCGACCGCGGCTCCGAGCCGTTGTGCGGCATCGGCGAGGGATTCGCGGTCGGGCACGGCTGCCTCGTCGGCCAGCACCACGTCCAAGGCGAGTTTAGGGGCGTGTCGTCCCAAAACCTCCAAATGACGCTGCGGTGAGAACCCCTCGGTTTCACCGGGCTGTGGTGCGAGATTCAACGACAGGACCTTGCGGGCCTTCGTGGTGACGAGTGCGTCGAGGAGTTCCGGCACCAGCAGGTGCGGGATCACCGAGGAGAACCAGGAGCCCGGACCGAGCACCACCCAGTCCGCGTCGAGGACCGCCTCGACGGCTTCCGGGACGGCCGGCGGGTCGGGCGGGACGACGTGCACGGACTGCACCTCGCCCGGGGTGAGCGCGACGGTGGCCTGGCCGCGGACGGTGACGATCGCGTCGGGCAGCTCGGGGTCATGCCCCTTGACCAGCGCCTGGAGCTCCAAAGGCACGGCGGACATGGGCAGCACCCGGCCGTTCGCGCCCAGCAGCTTGCCGACCAGGTCCAGGGCCTGGACATGGTCGCCGAGCTGCTCCCACAGGGCCACGATCAGCAGATTGCCGACCGCGTGTCCGTGCAGGTCACCCTTGGACTCGAAGCGGTGCTGGACGACCCGGGACCAGGTGCGGCCCCAGTCGTCGTCGCCGCAGAGCGCGGCGAGCGCCTTGCGCAGGTCCCCGGGCGGCAGGACGCCCAGCTCCTCGCGCAGTCGGCCGCTGGAGCCGCCGTCGTCGGCGACGGTGACCACGGCCGTGAGGTCGCCGGTGATCCGGCGCAGCGCCGCCAGGGACGCCGAGAGGCCCATGCCGCCGCCGAGCGCGACAACCTTGGGCTGTCCACCGCGTTTGCGGCCGGAGAGCGCCGATGTGGCACGGCTCAGCCGCCGCATCCGCAGATTGCGACCGGTCACTCTCGCCCCATGTCCCGGTGGACGAGGACGGTCTCGATGCCTTCGGCGGCGAGGCGGGCCGAGAGCTTCTCCGACATGGCGACGGAGCGGTGCTTGCCGCCCGTGCAGCCCACGGCGATGGTCACGTACCGCTTGCCCTCGCGGCGGTAGCCCGCGGCGATCAGCTGGAGCAGCTCCGTGTACTGGTTGAGGAACTCCTTGGCCCCGGGCTGGTCGAAGACGTAACCGGAGACCTCCTCGTTGAGGCCGGTGAAGGGGCGCAGCTCCGGGACCCAGTGCGGGTTGGGCAGGAAGCGGCAGTCGACGACCAGGTCGGCGTCGACGGGCAGGCCGTACTTGTAGCCGAAGGACATCACCGTGGCGCGCAGCTCCGGCTCCGACTCGCCCGCGAACTGGGCGTCCATCTTGGCCCGCAGCTCGTGCACGTTGAGGCTGGAGGTGTCGATGACCAGGTCGGCGTCGCCGCGCAGCTCGCGCAGCAGGTCGCGCTCGGCGGCGATGCCGTCGACGATGCGGCCGTCGCCCTGGAGGGGGTGCGGGCGGCGGACGGACTCGAAGCGGCGCACCAGGGCATCGTCGGAGGACTCCAGGAAGACGATCCGCCGGGTGACGTGCTTGGCCTCCAGGTCGGCGAGGGATTCGCGGAGGTTGTCGAAGAAGCGGCGGCCGCGTACGTCGACGACGACGGCGATCCGCGCCACGTTGCCCTGGGAGCGGGCGCCCAGCTCCACCATGGTGGGGATCAGCGCGGGCGGCAGGTTGTCGACGACGAACCAGCCGAGGTCCTCCAGACACTTGGCGGCGGTGCTGCGTCCGGCGCCGGACATGCCGGAGATGATCACCAGCTCGGGGATGGCCGGCGCCACTGCCTCGCCCGTCTCGTTCGTGGTGTTCGTACTCACGTCTGCTCCGTCTGCTCGGTCTGTTCGTTCGTGCTGCTGGTCGTCGGGGCGCGCGCCGAGGCCCTGGTGGGCGGCCCGGCCGGTGTGCTCGGTCATGACGTGCCCCCGTCGTCCTCTTCCATGATCTCTCCTGTGGCCGTGTTCACGGCAGGGGTCGCGGGAGCGGCCGAGGCGAGGGCAGCCGCCACCGCTTCGGCCGTCCTGCGCCCTATGCCGGGGACCTCGCAGATCTCTTCGATTGTCGCCTGCCGGAGCTTCTTCACGGAGCCGAAATGCTTGATCAGGGCCTGCTTGCGGGTCTCGCCCAGGCCCGCCACATCGTCCAGGGGGCTGGAGCGGATGCGCTTGGCCCGCTTGGCGCGCTGGTAGGTGATGGCGAAGCGGTGGGCCTCGTCGCGGACGCGCTGGAGGAGGTAGAGGCCCTCGCTGGAGCGGGGCAGGACGACGGGGTCGTCGTCATCGGGGAGCCAGACCTCCTCCAGCCGCTTGGCCAAGCCGCAGACGGCGATGTCGTCGATGCCCAGCTCGTCCAGGGCGCGCTTGGCGGCGGCGACCTGGGGCTGTCCGCCGTCGACCACGACGAGCTGCGGCGGGTAGGCGAACCGCTTGGGCCGTCCGTCGTCCTCCCGGGGGTCGATCTCGTCGACCGGGGAGGCGGGGGTGAGCGTTGGAGCGGGGACGGGGCCGGTGGGGGCCGGGCCGGTGAGTGGATCGGCGGGGGCCGGGCCGGTGATCCCGAGGGCGGGGTCGGCGGAGGTCTGGCCGGTGGGCGCGGAGGCGGCTCCCGGGAGGGCTTCGCCGGTCGCCGGCGTCTCCCCGGCCGCCTGCGGCGCCTGCTCCCACTCCCCCGTGCGCTCCTTCTCCTGGAGGTAGCGCTTGAAGCGGCGGCCGATCACCTCGTGCATCGACCGGACATCGTCCTGGCCCTCGAAGCCCTTGATCTGGAAGCGGCGGTACTCACTCTTGCGGGCGAGGCCGTCCTCGAAGACCACCATGGAGGCCACCACGTCGTCCCCCTGGAGGTGGGAGATGTCGTAGCACTCGATGCGCAGCGGGGCCGTGTCCAGGCCGAGCGCCTCCGCGATCTCCTCCAGGGCGCGGGAGCGGGTGGTCAGGTCGGAGGCGCGCTTGGTCTTGTGCAGGCCGAGCGCCTGCTGCGCGTTGCGCTGGACCGTCGCCATGAGGTCCTTCTTGTCGCCGCGCTGCGGGATGCGCAGGCTGACCTGGGAGCCCCGGCGCTCGGCGAGCCACTGGGAGACCGCTTCGGTGTCCTCGGGCAGGGCGGGGACCAGGACCTCCTTGGGGACGGCGTCGCCGCGCTCCTCCCCGTACAGCTGCTGGAGGGCGTGTTCGACGAGGCCGGAGGTGTCGACCGCCTCGACCTTGTCGGTGACCCAGCCGCGCTGGCCGCGGACCCGGCCGCCGCGCACGTGGAAGATCTGGAGGGCCGCCTCCAGCTCGTCCTCGGCGACGGCGATCAGGTCGGCGTCGGTGGCGTCCGCGAGGACGACGGCGCTCTTCTCCATGGCCCGCTTGAGGGCCTCCGCGTCGTCCCGGAGGCGGGCGGCGCGCTCGTACTCCATCTCCTCGGCCGCCTGCGTCATGTCCTTCTCCAGGCGGCGGATGTAGGTGCCCGTGCGCCCGGCCATGAAGTCGCAGAAGTCCTCGGCCAGCTCCCGGTGTTCCTCGGGGGTGACCCGGCCGACGCAGGGGGCCGAGCACTTGTCGATGTAGCCGAGCAGGCAGGGGCGGCCGGTGCGGGCGGCGTTCTTGAAGACCCCGGCGGAGCAGGTGCGGACGGGGAAGACGCGGAGCATCAGGTCGACGGTCTCGCGGATCGCCCAGGCGTGCCCGTACGGACCGAAGTAGCGCACGCCCTTCTTCTTCGCGCCGCGCATCACCTGGACGCGGGGGAACTCCTCGTTCAGCGTGACGGCCAGATAGGGATAGCTCTTGTCGTCCCGGTACTTGACGTTGAACCGGGGGTCGAACTCCTTGATCCAGGTGTACTCCAGCTGGAGCGCCTCGACCTCGGTGGAGACGACCGTCCACTCGACGGAGGCGGCGGTCGTGACCATCGATCGCGTACGCGGGTGGAGATTGGCCAGGTCCTGGAAGTAGTTGGCCACGCGCTGGCGGAGGTTCTTGGCCTTCCCGACGTAGATCACCCGGCGGTGCTCGTCGCGGAACTTGTAGACCCCCGGGGAGTCGGGGATCTGCCCCGGGCTGGGGCGGTAGCTGGAGGGGTCTGCCATGTCTCACACCCTACTTGCGGGGTGTGACAGTACGTCGTCCTCCGGGTGACCGGTGCGCTCCGGGGCGCCGGTGGTGCCGACGGCCCCGGAGCGCTCCGCTCAGGCGTCCGGCGCGGGGTTCTGCCGGGTGCGGATCCGGTGGCGTACGGCGGTGGCGCCGCCGAGGGCCAGGGCGAGCAGGGCCCCCGCTCCGGCCATCGTGGAGACGGTGGTCAGGGCGGTGTCCGGGGTGCCGGTGCCCGCCGCGTCGGCGAGCGCGGGGCCCGGTGCGGGGGCCTCGGCGGCACCGGGGGCGGCCGCCGCCTCGGGGCCGTAACCCCCCGCCTTGCCGGACTTCGCGTAGCCGGAGCCGGGCAGCTTGTCGCCGTACGCCTCCTTCACCCGGGTCCGGTAGGCGTTCAGGGTGGTGCCCTTCGCGCCCACGGCCGCCGTCGCGTCCTCGTCCAGCGGAAGGACCCGGGAGGCGTCGTGGACGTACCAGGCGTCGATCTGCGGTTCCCGGAACACCGTGCCGCCGGGGAGCTTGCGGGCCCCCAGCGCGGTGTAGCGGGCCTCGTCGTCGCCGGTGGCGATGTTCACCACCTGCCACTTCCCGCCCGCGCCTCCCCCGGGGACGGTCCACAGGGAGGCCTTCTGGCCGTCGGAGGAGACGGCGGTGGCGGCGAGGTAGTCCAGGGTGCTCGGCGCGGCCCCCGGCTTCCCGGCGACGAACTCGGCGGAGAGCGTGCGTACGGGGACGGTCTTCGCCTCGATGCGCGGGGCGGCCGCCGTACGCGCCACCGCTCCCTCCCGGGCGAAGAACCGGGACAGCGTGCCCAGGGTCTCCGGTGCGGAGGCGGCCTCGTGGGCGGCTTCCTGGGTGGCGGCGGTCAGCTTGGGCGGGGCGGGCGCCTCGTCGGCGGAGGCCACGGGCGCGGCGGCGAGCAGGGCGGTGGCGGCGAGTGCGGTGGCGACGGCGAGGCGCCGGGTGGTCGCGGTCATGTCCTCACGCCCCGATCCGGTAGAGCGAGTGGGTCCAGGAGAACTGGTTGTTGTTGACGTACCAGGAGTGCGAGGCCCAGTTGTAGCGGTCGCTGGAGGGCCACGGGTCGCCCCAGTAGACCCAGCTGTTGGCGTCGTCGTAGCCGTAGATGACGTGCATGTGGCCGCCGCCGGACGACCACTGGATGCGGGTCTCGATGGGCCGCTGGGCGGCTATCTCACTCTGGACGGTCGGGTAGCGCAGCCATCCGGTGACGTAACTGCCGGGCCGGACGCCGGTCCAGGACAGGCCGGTCTGGACATTGCCGAGGGTGGCCTGCGAGTTGGGGCACTCGGTGTTCTGCGAGCGGTTGAAGGCGGCGTTGCAGAACTGGTTCTGGGAGTAGCTGCGGCCGAACCAGGCGGCGATGGTGTTGCCGCCGGCCGCCCAGCACCAGTTGCTCTTCTGCTGGGCCTGCATGGTGATGTTGAGGCGCTGGGCGGCGGCGACGGTGACGCCGTCCTGCGATGCGGACGGGGACTGGGCCGCGGTGGCGGTGGCCGCGGGGACGGCGAGGAGGGCGGCGGCCAGAAGGGCCGTGAACGAGAGCCTTCGGGGCCGGATTCTTCGGTTGCGCATGGCGTTCCTCCCAAGGCGGGGGGTGGGGATCGGAGGAGCGCGTCCGGACGCTGATGAGGAGCATCGACCGTTGTCCGGAGCAGGTCAACACGCTTCAATGCGGAGTGACATCACGGTGTGAACGGCGCGACGCCCGTGTGAACGGCGCAGCCCCTTCACCTGCTCCCCCGCATCCCCCGGGGACGGTGTCCCCTCTCCCCCACGTGAATGTTCACCGGAGGCCCGCCATGCGGCAGACCGAGACCGAACTGACGCAAGTCCTGCACACCGGCCCCTTCCATCTCGCCCTGCGCACCGCCCTCTCGGTGCGCGGGCTGCCGCTGCACCGGGTGCAGCACCATCTGGCGCACCGGGGCGTCAAGCTCGGGGTGACCAGCCTGAGTTACTGGCAGCAGGGCGTACGCCGACCCCGCCGCCCGGAGTCGCTGCGGGCGGTCCGCGCTCTGGAGGACGTACTCGCGCTGCCGGACGACTCGCTGCTGCGGCTGCTGCGGGGCGACGGTCCCGGCGGCGACGGGGAGCGCCCGGCGGCACGCTCGTACCGCTCGCTGCTGGAGTCCTCGGGGGCGGTGGAGCGGCTGCTGGCGGCGATGGAGTCACCGGTGGACGGCGGGCTGCACACCGTGGACCACCAGGAGCGGGTACGGATCGGGGCCCGCCGCGAGCTGGCGGGCCGCACCTCGCTCCATGTCGTACGGGCGCACCGGGACGGCGTCGACCGCTATCTGGCGATCCACCGGGGCGATACGGGGTGCGACCCGGCGCGGATCGCGGTGCGGCCCGGGGAGAACTGCCGGACCGGGCGGGTGCGCTGGGACGCGGAGGCGGGGGTGCTGGTGGCGGAGCTGCTCTTCGACACCCGGCTGCGGTCGGGCGAGACGTACGTCTTCGGCTACGGCTTCGAGGACGGTACGGGCGGCCCCAGCGACGAGTACGTGCGCGGCTTCACCTTCGGCGGCGGGCAGTACGTGCTCCAGGTCGGCTTCGACGAGGGGGCGCTGCCGGTGCGGTGCCGCCGGTTCGAGCAGTCCTCGGCCGGTGCGGCGCGCGCGGCCCGCCGGGACCTCACGCTGACCGGCCTGCACCGGACGGTGCACGTGGTGGAGGAGGGGGTGCGGCCGGGGCTCGTGGGCATCGACTGGGACTGGGAGTGACCGCCTGGTCCGCGTTACGGGTCGCGTGGCTACGGGTTACGGGGTTACCGGATGGGGTCAGCGTCCGGGCCGGGCGGGGGCGTCAGGCGTCCGGGCCGGGGGGCGGTGCCAGCGTCCCGGCCTGGCGAGGGCGTCAGACGTCCAGGCCGGGGGGCCGTGTCAGGCGTCCGGGCCCGCGACGAGCTGTCCGCCCTCGGCGGTGACCGGGACGGCGGGCAGCGGCACGGTGGCCGGGCCCTGGACGACCTCGCCGGTGGTCGTGTCGAAGCGGCTGCCGTGGCAGGCGCAGTGGCCCTCGGTGCCCTCGATCTTGGTCAGGACGCAGCCGCCGTGGGTGCACTGGGCGCTGAACGCCTTGTACTCGCCCTTCGCCGGACAGCTCACGACGAGGCGCTGCTCGCGGTAGAGCTTGGCGCCGCCGACGGGCACCGCCGAGGCCTCGCCGAGGGCGACGGGCGCGGTGGGGGTGGGCGACTTGGCGTGGCCGAGCTTGGACTCGGTGGAGCAGGCGGCCGCTCCCAGCCCGGCGGCACCGGCGAGCGCGGCGCCCTTCAGCACGGTACGGCGGGCGGCGGGCAGGCCGGGCATGCGGACTCCACGGATCGTTGTTCGGGGTGGGGCGGTGTCGCCGGGCGGGCAGGGCGGCGGCGAGGTTGCGGCCGTCTGCTTCCCGCAGGTGACGGAACCGACGATACCGGCGGGGAACGGACGGCTTGCGGCCGGGCCCGGTCCCGGCCGGGCCCCTGCCGGTCATGGCGGCGGCCCCTGCCGGTCATGGCTGGTCCCTGGTCCCCTCCCGGTCAAGGCTGAGCCCCTCCCGGTCATGGTTGTGGCCCCCTCCCGTCCAGGAGGGGGCCACAGCCATCGGCTCACCTCACGCCTTGCGGGCGCGCGTCGCCTTCTTCGCGGTGGCCTTGGTGGCGGTGGCCTTCTTCGCCGTCGCCTTCTTGGCCGTGGCCTTGGTCGCCGTGGCCTTGGTGGCGGTCGCCTTCCTGGTGGCGGCCGTCGCCGTGGCCCGCTTCGTAGCGGCCGCCGCGGTCTTCTTCGCCGCGGTGGTCTTCTTCGCGGCCGTCCTACGGGCCGTCCCACGGCCCGAGGGCACCGCGGCCTCGCTGATCCGGTCCGCGTCCAGGATCCCCTGGAGGAACTTCCCGGTGTGGCTGGCGGGGACCGAGGCGACCTGCTCGGGCGTCCCCTCGGCGACCACCAGACCGCCGCCGTTGCCGCCCTCGGGGCCCATGTCGATGACCCAGTCGGCGGTCTTGATGACGTCCAGGTTGTGCTCGATGACGATCACCGAGTTGCCCTTGTCGACCAGACCGGAGAGGACCGTGATCAGCTTGCTGATGTCCTCGAAGTGGAGACCGGTGGTCGGCTCGTCCAGGACGTAGACCGTGCGGCCGGTGGAGCGCTTCTGGAGCTCGCTCGCCAGCTTGACGCGCTGCGCCTCACCGCCGGAGAGGGTCGGCGCGGACTGCCCGAGCCGGACGTAGCCGAGGCCGACGTCGTTGAGCGTACGGAGGTGGCGGGCGATCGCCGGGACGGCCTCGAAGAACTCCAGGCCCTCCTCGATCGGCATGTCCAGCACCTCGGCGATGGACTTGCCCTTGTAGTGGACCTCCAGGGTCTCCCGGTTGTAGCGCGCACCGTGGCAGACCTCGCACGGGACGTACACGTCGGGCAGGAAGTTCATCTCGATCTTGATCGTGCCGTCGCCGGAGCAGTTCTCGCAGCGGCCGCCCTTGACGTTGAAGGAGAAGCGGCCCGGCAGATAGCCGCGCACCTTCGCCTCCATCGTCTCCGCGAACAGCCTGCGGACGTGGTCGAAGACCCCGGTGTACGTCGCCGGGTTGGACCGGGGGGTCCGGCCGATCGGCGACTGGTCGACGTGGACCACCTTGTCGACGAGGTCGTCACCGTCGACGCGGGTGTGGCGGCCGGGGACCGACTTGGCGCCGTTCAGCTCACGGGCCAGGTGGGTGTAGAGGATGTCGTTGACCAGGGTCGACTTCCCGGACCCGGAGACGCCGGTGACGGCGGTGAGCACGCCGAGCGGGAAGGAGACGTCGATGTCGTGGAGGTTGTTCTCCCGGGCGCCGTGCACCGTGAGGCTGCGGGAGGGGTCGACCGGGCGGCGGACGTCCGGCGTCGGGATGGCCCGCTTGCCGGACAGATACTGCCCGGTGATCGACTCCTTGTTGGACAGCAGCTCCTTGAGCGAGCCGGAGTGGACGACCTTGCCGCCGTGCTCACCGGCGCCGGGGCCGATGTCCACGACCCAGTCGGCGACCTTGATCGTGTCCTCGTCGTGCTCCACCACGATGAGCGTGTTGCCCATGTCGCGGAGCCGGACCAGGGTCTCGATCAGCCGGTGGTTGTCGCGCTGGTGCAGGCCGATGGACGGCTCGTCCAGGACGTACAGCACGCCGACCAGGCCGGAGCCGATCTGGGTGGCGAGCCGGATGCGCTGGGCCTCGCCGCCGGAGAGCGTGCCGGCCGCGCGGTTGAGCGAGAGGTAGTCCAGGCCGACGTCGACCAGGAACTTCAGCCGCTCGTTGACCTCCTTGAGCACCCGCTCGGCGATCTTCTTGTCGCGGGCGTTCAGCTTGAGGCGGCCGAGGAACTCGGCGCACTCGCTGATCGACATCGCGGAGACCTCGGCGATGGACCGCTCCATCACCGTCACCGCGAGGACGATCGGCTTGAGCCGGGTGCCCTCACAGGTGGGGCAGGGCACCTCGCGCATGTAGCCCTCGAACCGCTCCCGGCTGGAGTCGCTCTCGGCCTCGGTGTGGCGCCGCTTGACGAACTGGACCGCGCCTTCGAAGGCGGGGGTGGTGTAGGCGCGCTCGCGCCCGTACCGGTTGCGGTAGCGGACCTCGGTCTGGATCTTGTGGCCGTACAGCAGGGCCTTCTTGGCGCGCTGCGGCAGTCCGGCCCAGGGGATGTCCGTGCGGAAGCCGAGCGCCTTGGAGAGCGCGCCGATCAGCCGACCGAAATACTCCTTGGTGTGCCCGTGCGACCAGGGGTGGATGGCCCCCTCGTCGAGGGACTTCTCCTCGTCCGGGACGATCAGCTCCGGGTCGACCTCCATGCGCGTACCGATGCCCGTGCAGTCGGGGCAGGCGCCGAAAGGCGAGTTGAAGGAGAAGGAGCGCGGCTCCAGCTCCTCGAAGGAGAGGTCGTCGTACGCGCAGTAGAGGTGCTCGGAATACATCCGCTCGCGCTCGGGGTCGTCCTCGGGGAGGTCGACGAAGTCGAGGACGACCATGCCGCCGGAGAGGCCGAGGGCGGTCTCCACCGAGTCGGTGAGGCGGCGCTTGGCGCTCTCCTTGACGGTGAGGCGGTCGATGACCACCTCGATGGTGTGCTTCTCCTGCTTCTTGAGCGTGGGCGGCTCGGAGAGCTGGATGGTGGTGCCGTCGACCCTCGCGCGGCTGTACCCCTTGGTCTGGAGGTCGGCGAAGAGGTCGACGAACTCGCCCTTGCGCTCGCGCACCAACGGCGAGAGCACCTGGAACCGGCTGCCCTCGGGCAGGCCGAGGACCTTGTCCACGATGGCCTGCGGCGACTGGCGGGCGATGGGGCGCCCGCACTCGGGGCAGTGCGGCTTGCCGATCCGGGCGAAGAGCAGCCGGAGGTAGTCGTAGACCTCCGTGATGGTGCCGACCGTGGAGCGCGGGTTGCGCGAGGTCGACTTCTGGTCGATGGAGACGGCGGGCGAGAGGCCCTCGATGAAGTCGACGTCCGGCTTGTCCATCTGGCCGAGGAACTGCCGGGCGTACGAGGAGAGGGACTCCACATAGCGCCGCTGGCCCTCGGCGAAGATCGTGTCGAACGCGAGGGACGACTTGCCCGACCCGGAGAGCCCGGTGAAGACGATGAGGGAGTCACGGGGGAGATCGAGCGAGACGTTCTTCAGGTTGTGCTCGCGCGCGCCACGGACGATGAGACGGTCGGCCACGCCGGTCCGCACCTTTCTAGAGAGAAACGGGGGGAACTCAGCCCCCGTTCCAGGTTATGGGGGGCGCCACAGCGATGTGGGAAGCTTTGTCTCCTCCGAGCGTATAGCACGCACATTCGATTTACGGTCGCGCTGGGACACCTTCACCCGAATGGGTGGCGGAGCTAGGCTCGGCCGCATGATGGATCATGCGCACGACCTGGGAGCTGTACGCGAAGCGACCGATCGGCTGCTCAGCGAAGCGGGTAAGTGGGACAACGCCGCACTCGCCCAGCCGTCACGGCTGCCCGGATGGAGTCGGGGCCATGTCCTGACCCACTTGTCACGTAACGCCGACGCGCTCGGAAATGTTCTCCGGGGTCTGCCGATGTACGCGAGCAGCGAAACCCGGGACGCCGACATCGAGAACGGCGCCTCCCGCCCCCTGGCCGAACAGCTGGCCGACTTCCGGGAGAGCGCGGACCGTTTGCAGGCGGTGGCCGACGAACCGGCCGACTGGTCCCGTACGGTCACCCTGCGCAACGGTGTGACGGATTCCGCCTCCCGGGTCCCCTTCCGCCGGCTGATCGAGGTGGAGATCCACCATGTCGACCTGGACGTCGGCTACGAGCTGGAGGACCTGCCGGAGGGGTTCACGGAGCGGGAGATCGTCTTCCTCACCGACCGCTTCAGCGGCCACCCGGACGTTCCCGGCACCACGGTGACCGCCGAGGACGGCCGCGCCTGGACCACGGGCGGCGGGGCGGACGGCCCGGCCGTGGAGGTACGGGGTACGGCGGCCGATCTCCTCGGCTGGCTGGCCGGCCGCCGCGACGGCTCGGCCCTGGAAGTGACCGGGGGCGCGCTGCCGCCGCTGCCCCCGCTGTAGACGCCTTCCACCGGGGCCCGGGACACCGTCCGGGCCCCGCCGGGACGGATTAGGGTGAGCCGTATGACGTACAGCGGAGCGGTGAAGGTCGGCGGACCGGCGAGCGTGCACGAACTGACGGATCTGATGATCTCCAAGGTCGCCGTCGGCGCGATGAACAACAACGCCTATCTGCTGCGCTGCCGGGCCACCGGCGAGCAGCTCCTGATCGACGCGGCGGCCGAGCCCGCGACCCTGCTGGCACTGATCGGTGACGACTCCATCGCCTCCGTGGTCACCACCCACCGGCACGGCGACCACTGGCAGGCGCTGGCCGAGGTGGTGGCGGCCACCGGCGCCCGTACGTACGCGGGCCGCTACGACGCCGAGGGCATCCCGGTCGCCACGGACGTGCTCGTCGAGGACGGCGACACGGTCACCGTGGGCCGGGTGGAGCTGACCGCCCGCCACCTGGTCGGCCACACGCCCGGCTCCATCGCACTGGTCTACGACGACCCGCACGGGGCCCCGCACCTGTTCACCGGGGACTGCCTCTTCCCCGGCGGGGTCGGCAACACGCACAAGGACCCCGAGGCGTTCGCGAGCCTGCTGCACGACGTCGAGACGAAACTGTTCGACCAGCTGCCGGACGAGACCTGGGTCTACCCGGGCCACGGCAACGACACGACCCTCGGCGACGAGCGCCCGCATCTGCCGGAGTGGCGGGCGCGGGGCTGGTAGCCGACGGGGACCCTTGTGCTGCGGGCAGTGTCAGACCCGCAGACCAGGGTCCCGGCATGACCTTCACCGTGCCGGAGGCGGCACGCGTCGTTCTGGACCTCGATGGACGCCGGCCGCCCTTCGCCGGCGCGGCCCACGACCGTCTGGGCCTCGGCCATTGACTGAACAGCGGCCGGGGTGGACGGCTCGCGCCGTTCCGCCCCGGCCGCTGCCGGTGAACTCCTCGTGCCGCCCCGGGCGGCCCGGGGTCAGCTGCTGACGCTCTCGGTCTCCTCGTCGGCCGCGTCGAGGGACTTGGCCTTGGCGGCCGCCTCGGCCTCCTCCTGCTTCTTGTTGGCGATCAGGCTGGTGATCGTGGTGACCACCAGGACGCCGCAGATGACGGTGAGGGAGAACGGGATCGAGATCTCGGGCACGTGCACCCCGGACTCGTGCAGGGCGTGCAGCACCAGCTTGACGCCGATGAAGCCGAGGATCACCGACAGGCCGTAGCTGAGGTGGACCAGCTTCTTCAGCAGACCGCCGATGAGGAAGTACAGCTGGCGCAGGCCCATCAGCGCGAACGCGTTGGCCGTGAAGACGATGTACGGGTCCTGGGTGAGGCCGAAGATCGCCGGGATCGAGTCCAGCGCGAAGAGCACGTCGGTGGTGCCGATGGCGAGCATGACCACCATCAGCGGGGTCATGACGCGCTTGCCGTGCTTCTGGATGAAGAGCTTCGTGCCGTGGTACTGGTCGGAGACCCCGAAGCGCTTCTCGATGGACTTGAGGAGGCGGTTCTCCTCGAACTCCTCTTCCTCCTCGCCGGCCCGCGCCTCCTGGATGAGCTTCCAGGCGGTGTAGATCAGGAACGCGCCGAAGATGTAGAACACCCACGAGAAGTTCGCGATCACGGCGGCACCGGCGGCGATGAAGATCGCCCGGAGCACCAGGGCGATCAGCACACCGATGAGCAGCACCCGCTGCTGGAGGTGCGAGGGCACCGAGAACTTCGCCATGATCAGGACGAAGACGAAGAGGTTGTCGACGCTCAGCGACTTCTCGGTGATGAATCCGGCGAAGAACTCGCCGGACGCCTGGCTGTTGCCGAACACCAGCAGGCCGAGTCCGAAGAGGACGGCCAGCGCGATCCAGACGACCGTCCAGATCCCGGCTTCCTTGGTCGACACGTCATGGGGCTTGCGCCCGATGAAGAAGTCGACGGCGATCAGGGCTGACAGCCCAAAGATGGTCAGGGCCCAAAGGGTCCATGAAACGTCCACTGCGCCTCCGGCAGTTCGCTACGGCTACTGATCAGCGTCGTCGCTGCCGGAGGTCTCTTCCACCCTGGCACACGGGATGCGCGCCGGGCCGACGCCCCGGGACCGGTCACGGTCCGTACTGACGGGAACGTCGCGTAAGGAGTACTCCCCTCCGTGCACCGAACAGTACAGGCATCACCAAGGAAAGGTAAAGAAAACAGTAAAGAGTTCACCAAAAGTGCAGGTCAGATTGGGTACGCAGCTCAGCGGCCCGCAGCTTTCCGGGCGGCCGCGACCGCCGCGAGGACCTGCTCCAGGACCTGGCTGCCCGGTGGTGTCACCGGCGGCTCATATGTCCAGGCGTGACCGACCCAGGGGTCGGCGAGGTGACTGTCGGCGACCGGTGTGATCCGCAGCAGCGAGCGCCACAGGGGGTCGAGGACCGGTCCGTACGCATTCGCATCTTCGCGGTCCGCGACCATCAGCAGATGCACGCCGACCGCTGGGCCCTCGTCGGCGAGGTAGCGGAGCTGGGTGACGGCCCGGTCGTCGAAGCCGTGCGGGAAGTCGTTGACCACCAGGAGCTGCTCGCCGGTGTCCAGGTCGGGCGGGAGCGAGTCGGCCGCACCGGCGCGCACCGCCATCTGCACCAGGTCCACGCGGCGGGTGAGGTGGGCGAGGACCGAGGCCACGCCCTGGGGCCCGGCGGCCGGCGGACCGGCGAGGACGCCCGCCTCGACCAGCGGCGCCAGCGGCCCGGCAGCCGCACCCGCCGGGTCGATGACATGGACCGAGAACTCGCCGGGCGGGTAGACCGCGAGCAGCCGGGCCGCGTGCAGGACGGCGGTCTCCATCGCGAGGCGGCGCAGCCGGTCGCTGTCCATGAGGGCGGCGGCCTCGGAGCCCGTACGCCCGCTGTCGACCCATATCCCCCGCTCCAGCGGCAGCCGGACCAGCAGCGGGATGCGCAGGCCGGGACGCTCGGGCAGATGGAGGTCGCCCAGACGCAGGGCCATCGGCAGCTCCATCGGGATGCGGTGGGCGTGCCAGACGGGGTTGTCCCAACCGGCGTACGCGGCGGGGAGCGCGGGTTCGACGACGGCGGTCTCGGCGGCCAGCTGGGCGAGGTCGCGGTCGAGGACCTCACGGGCCCGGGCGGTCAGCTCGTCGCGTTTGGCGCGGGCCTCCTCGCGGGCGCGGTCGCCCGCGCCGCCGATCCGGTTGCGCGGGTCGGAGAGCGACCGGTCCACCTCCTGCTCCATCCGGGACTCGGCGAAGTCCACGGCGCTGCGGTAGGCAGCGGCGGCCCGGGCCAGGTCCTCGAACATGCCCCAGATCTGGTTGTAGAGCCGCTCGTCCATCGACCAGCCGGTGGCGTCCCCGGCGACCGGTTGCGGGGGCTGCCCCGGCTGGGCCGGGGGCGGAGTGGGAGGCGGCGTCGGCGGGGCGGCGTGCTGACGGCGCGGGTGCGCGTAGTTGATGGGGCCGCCGGGGGCGGTGCCGGTACCGGGGCCCGCTGCGGGGTTCGTTCCGGTGCCGGTCGGCGGGTGCGCGGGGGTCGCGGCAGCCTGGGGCGCGGTCGGGGGATGCGCGGCTGAGGGGTCCGCGGGCGGCGCGGGCCGGTCCGGCGTTCCGGAAGCCTGTCGTACGCGGTCGCCTTCGGGGGTCCGGGGCGGCGGCGGGGCCACCGAGCGGGCCAGGGACCGGGAGACCGCCTCCTGGATGGACGCGGCCAGCTCGGCCGCCTGAGCCAGGCCCTGGTCGGCGAGCATCTCGGCCAGGCCGGCCGCGTACCCCTGTCCGACGGCCCGGACCTTCCAGGCGCCCTGGCGGCGGTAGAGCTCCAGGGCGCTGACCGCCGTCTCGGTGTCGAGGCCGGTGAGCGTGAAGGTGGCGATCTCGGTGCCGTCGAGTCCGGTGACGGCGACGAAGGGGGCGGCGGTGGCGCCGAATCTGGCCGGGCCGCCGACGCCCACCGGGAGGGCGAGGAGCACGGTGACCCGGTGCGCCTCGGCGGGTACGGCTTCCAGGTCGACGGCGAGGCGGTGGGCGGCCGCGGCCTGGCGGGAGACTTCGAGGCCGGGCAGCTGCGGCGAGCCGGGGTGGGCGATCCACCCGGCGCCGCGCACCACGCCGTTCTCGTCGGCGAGGGTGGCACCGGCCACGACGGGTGAGCCCGCCGACACCCGGATCTCCAGACGGGTCCGGGGCAGGACGTGGTTCTGCCCCCGGACCAGTTCGGCCGTCATTGCGCTGCCCCCTCGACGATGTGTACTGCGTCGGCGCCGCGCGGTGCAGCTCCCGGAAGCGGGTGCCTCCGGGAGCTGCACGTGCCGGTGCCGGTCTGTTCCGGTCCGGTCCGCCTACAGGTGCGGAAGGATGGACGGCATCAGGTCCTGGAAGGTGCGGCCGTTGGCCGGGTTCCCGAGGGCCGTCATCTGCCATCCGGCGCCCGAGCGGTGCACCTTCGCCATGATCTGGGCGGTGTACTGGCCGCCGCCGTCCAGCGTGTACCGGGCGAGCTCCTGGCCGTTGGTCTCGTCGACGATGCGGCAGAAGGCGTTCTGGACCTCCTGGAACGTCTGGCCGGTGAAGGAGTTCACCGTGAAGACGATCTGGTCGATGTGGACCGGGACGCGCTGGAGATCGACGAGGATCGCCTCGTCGTCGCCGCCCGAGCCGGCGCCGCCGACCAGGTTGTCCCCGGTGTGCTTGACCGAGCCGTCGTCGCTGACGAGGTGCCGGAAGAAGACGACGTCGACCGGCTGCTTGTCGGCGAAGAGCACCGCCGAGGCGTCCAGGTCGATCTCCCGGGTGCGCGAGCCGAACAGACCGCGGCGCGGAGCCGCCTGCCAGCCGAGCCCCATCCGTACCGCGGTCAGGGTCCCCCCGTCGCTCTTCTGCAGGCTGATGGCCTGACCCTTGGTCATGTTGACCGTCACGCGCTGTCCCCTCTCGGCATTGCCCCGCAACCGTCCGTGTGCGGTTTCTCCGCACCCTACGCATTCCCCCGGGCGCGGCAGCAGGCTCGGTCCCTTTTTGTGTCGGTCTTGCAACACACCGGGCGCGCGGCGATCGCGGCTCGCCCGGTGTGCCGGGCCTCAGGCGAGGCCCGCCTCCTTCATCTGGCGCAGCTCCTTCTTCAACTCGCCCACCTCGTCGCGCAGCCGGGCGGCCACCTCGAACTGAAGGTCGGCGGCGGCAGCGCGCATCCGGTCGGTCATCTCCTCGATGATTCCGGCCAGTTCGGTCGCGGGGCGGTCGCTGACGACCGCGCCGGGCGACGCTCCCCGGCCCTTCGCGCCCCCCTTGGCCGCCTTCACCCCGAGGGTAGGCACGGGGGTCTTGGCCTCCTTGCCCTGGCGGTAGCCGGTGCCGAGGAGCTGCTCGGTGTCGATCTCCTCGCGGGCGATGGTCGCGACGATGTCGTTGATCTTCTTGCGCAGCGGCTGCGGGTCGAGGCCGCGCTCGGTGTTGTAGGCGATCTGCTTCTCACGGCGGCGGTTGGTCTCGTCGATGGCCTGCGCCATCGCCGGGGTCACCTTGTCCGCGTACATATGGACCTGGCCGGAGACGTTTCGCGCGGCGCGTCCGATGGTCTGGATGAGCGAGGTGCCCGAGCGCAGGAAGCCCTGCTTGTCGGCGTCGAGGATGGCCACGAGGGAGACCTCGGGGAGGTCGAGGCCCTCACGGAGCAGGTTGATGCCGACCAGGACGTCGTACTCACCGGAGCGCAGCTCGCGCAGCAACTCGATGCGGCGCAGGGTGTCGACGTCGCTGTGCAGATACCTGACCTGGATGCCGAGCTCCAGGAAGTAGTCGGTGAGGTCCTCCGACATCTTCTTGGTGAGGGTGGTGACCAGGACCCGCTCGTCGCGCTCGGTGCGCTTGCGGATCTCGTGCACCAGGTCGTCGATCTGGCCCTCGGTGGGCTTGACGACGATCTCGGGGTCGACCAGGCCGGTGGGGCGGATGATCTGCTCCACGAAGCCGTCGCCGCGCGAGAGCTCGTACTTCCCCGGGGTGGCGGAGAGGTAGACCGTCTGGTCGATCCGCTTCAGGAACTCCTCCCACTTCAGCGGGCGGTTGTCCATCGCGGACGGCAGCCGGAAGCCGTGGTCGACGAGGGTCCGCTTGCGGGAGGCGTCGCCCTCGTACATCGCGCCGATCTGCGGCACGGTGACGTGGGACTCGTCCAGGACGAGCAGGAAGTCCTCGGGGAAGTAGTCGAGGAGGGTGTTGGGCGCGGTGCCGGGGGCGCGCTCGTCGAAGTGCATCGAGTAGTTCTCGACGCCGGAGCAGCTGCCGATCTGGCGGAGCATCTCGATGTCGTACGTGGTGCGCATCCGCAGCCGCTGGGCCTCCAGCATCTTGCCCTGCTTCTCCAGCTCGGACAGGCGCTCCTGGAGCTCCTCCTCGATGCCCCGGACGGCCCGCTCCAGCCGCTCGGGCCCGGCCACATAGTGGCTGGCGGGGAAGACGTACAGCGACTGGTCCTCGCTGATCACCTCGCCGGTCAGCGGGTGCAGGGTGGAGAGGGCCTCGATCTCGTCGCCGAACATCTCGATGCGGACGGCGAGCTCCTCGTAGACCGGGAAGATCTCGATGGTGTCGCCCCGGACCCGGAAGGTGCCGCGGGTGAACGCGAGGTCGTTGCGCGTGTACTGCATCTCCACGAACCGGCGCAGCAGCTGGTCGCGGTCGGTCTCCTCGCCGACCTTGAGCTGGACCATGCGGTCCACGTACTCCTGGGGCGTACCGAGGCCGTAGATGCAGGAGACGGAGGCGACCACGACGACGTCGCGCCGGGTGAGCAGCGAGTTCGTCGCCGAATGGCGCAGCCGCTCCACCTCCTCGTTGATGGAGGAGTCCTTCTCGATGTAGGTGTCCGACTGCGGGACGTACGCCTCGGGCTGGTAGTAGTCGTAGTACGAGACGAAATACTCCACCGCGTTGTTCGGCAGGAGTTCGCGGAACTCGTTGGCCAGCTGGGCGGCGAGCGTCTTGTTCGGCGCCATCACCAGGGTGGGGCGTTGCAGCTTCTCGATCATCCAGGCGGTGGTCGCCGACTTGCCGGTGCCGGTCGCGCCGAGCAGGACGACATCCTTCTCACCTGCGCGGATGCGCCGCTCCAGTTCGGCGATGGCCGCCGGCTGGTCGCCGCTGGGCTGGTAGGGACTGACGACCTCGAAGGGCGCCACCGAACGTTCGATCTTGGAAACGGGCCGCATGCAACCACCGTACGGCCACCCACTGACAACGGCCTCGGATCGGCGCCGCGCGGGCCGTCCGGCGGCCGGGGGGGGCGGCGGAAGCGATCAGTCCGGAGGGAGGTGGCCGGAGGTGGCTCCGGGCGCGGAGGGGTGCAGGTGCACACCGAGCGCGGCCATCCCGGTGTAGTGCATCCCGGTCACCGCGACGGCCATCATGGCGCCCGCGCCCAGCCCCGAGAGGAGGGCACGGGGGGAGAGGGCGGCCCGGAGCGCGGCCGTGGCGGCGGTCGCGGCGATCAGGACCGAGAGGACGACGAGGGGGGTCTCGTAGGTGAAGTGCCCCCCGAAGCGGATGCCCGCCATCCCCAGGTAGTGCGTGGAGGCGATGCCGAGGCCGGTGAGGGCGCCGCCGGTGATCAACGCCATGCGGGTCGCGCCCCGGTACCCGACAATGAAGAGGCCGACGCCGGCCATCACGACGGCCACGGCCAGACCGGCGATGACATGGGGTTTGTCGTGGGAGAGCGGTGCCTCCACGACGGTGAAGCCCGTCATCGCCACGTAGTGCATGGTCCAGATCCCTGAGCCGATGGACAGCGCACCGAGCGCCAGCCGGCCGGTCCTGAAGGAGCGTGCCGTGCGGGGAGACCTGACGGTGAAGCGGAGTCCGAGAGCGGCCCCCAGGCAGGCCACGAGGAAAGCCAGGACCGGGATCACCGGGCCATGGGTGAATCCTTCAACCGTTCCCTGCACGCCTGCACGCCCTTCGAGAAAGCCCGGGTTCGAGGGGGATCCCCCAGGGTCCGACAGGCATATGTAAAGAACACATTTTATCGGCACGGGACGGTGCTCCCGGCCCCCCGGCGTGTATCCCGGGCCACTCCGGTGGCGCGGATTCCGTTCATTCCGCGGCCATCGCCGCCCCGCCCGGTGTTGGTGGACCGCTGCCAGTCTCGTCGTGTCCGCACACTCCGATACGAGGAGTCCCCGTGTTCGTACGCACCGCAACCGCCTCCACCGCCGCCGCGGCCGTACTCGGCGCCGGCGCCCTGCTGCTGCCCGCCGCCCAGCCGCAGGAGACGACCGCCTGGACCCCGGACCGGTCGGCGGGCCCCGTCGTCGTGGCCCACCGGGGCGCGTCGGGCTACGCACCGGAGAACACGCTCGCCGCCGTGGATGCCGCGAAGGCGCTCTCCGTCGACTGGGTGGAGAACGATGTCCAGCGCACCAAGGACGGCGTGCTCGTCGTGCTGCACGACACCGACCTGAAGCGCACGACGAACGTCGAGGAGGTCTTCCCCGGCCGTGCGCCGTGGGCGGTCAAGGACTTCACCGCCGCCGAGGTGGCGAAGCTGGACGCGGGCAGCTGGTTCGGGAAGCAGTTCGCGGGGGCCCGGGTGCCGACGCTCACCCAGTTCGTGGACCGCCTGGAGCGCAACCGGCAGAAGCTGCTCCTGGAGATCAAGAGCCCGGCGGCCTACCCGGGCATCGAGAAGGACATCCTGCGCGTGCTCGGCCAGGCCGGGTGGCTGGACCGGACGCACGTACGGGACCGGCTGGTCATCCAGAGCTTCGGCGCCGACAGCGTCAAGCAGGTGCACGCCCTGCGCCCGGACATCACCACCGGCTTCCTGGGCACCCCGGCGGTGGCCGACCTCCCCTCGTACGCGGCGTTCACCGACCAGATCAACCCCTCGTACGCCACGATCGGCGCCGACTACGTGGCGGCCGTGCAGCGGCTCAAGGGCCCGCACGGCAAGCCGCTGCGGGTGAACACCTGGACGGTCAACGACGCGGCCAACGCGGCGAAGGCCCGCGCGTACGGCGTCGACGGCATCATCACCAACTACCCCGACGTGGTGCGCGACGCCACGCGCTGACGCGGCGGAGGCAGGGGCCGGCCCGTCGGTTGCCGCCGACGGGCCCGTCGTTGTCAGTGGCCGGTCGTACCGTGGACGGCATGAACAGCTACGGGGCCGGTGGAGAGCCGGTCGTCGAGTGGTCCGTCGTGGAGAGCGCCATCGGGCCGCTGCTGCTCGCCGCGACCTCCGCCGGTCTGGTGAGCGTGGCCTTCCACGCCCGGCCCGACGTGCGGGACGCGGCGCTCGCCCAGCTGCGGAACCGGCTGGGCGCGGAGCCGGTGGAGGCGCCCGGCTCGGCGCGGCTCGCCGAGCCGATACGCAGGCTCGCGGCGTACTTCGCGGGTGAGCGGCAGGACTTCGGCCTGGAGCTGGACTGGTCGCTGACGGCCGGCTTCCACCGCGAGGTGCTCCGCGAGCTGGAGTCCGGGGTGCCCTACGGGACGGTCGTCGGGTACGGGGAGCTGGCCGCGCGGGTCGGCCGGCCGGAGGGGGCGCAGGCGGTGGGGGCCGCCATGGGGTCCAACCCGCTGCCGGTGGTGGTGCCCTGCCACCGGGTGGTGGAGAGCGACGGCGGCCTGGGCGGGTTCGGGGGCGGGCTGGAGACGAAGCGGCAGCTGCTGGCACTGGAGGGGGTGCTTCCGCAGCCGCTGTTCTAGGGGCGCCACGTCCGGTCCCGGGGGCGCCGTGTCCGGCGGCGGTCGAGGGGCCTCCGGCAGCTCTGCCGGCGCCTGCCCGCCGACCGTTCCGGCGGGGGGGACCGGCGGATGACCGGCGTGTTCCGGCGGGCGACCGGCGGCTGGTGCTCCGGAGGGTGGCCGACGGCTGCTCCAGCGGGTGAGCTGCGGGGGTTCCGACGGCTACCGGCACCTGCTCCGGAGGGTGACCGGCGCCTGTTCCGGCCGGTGACCGGCAGCCGGTGCGATTCCCGGACGCTTCGGCGGCCGGTTCACCCGTACGGGTGCAACACCCCGTTCATCTGATGGCACACTGCGCCGGTGACACCATCCCTCCCCCGCTCCGCCGCGCCCCCCGTCACGGCGGCCGCGCTGCCCGGGCTCCAGCGCCGCACGTCGGCCGTGCTCGTCGTCAGCCAGATACTCGGCGGCCTCGGTGTCGCCATAGGCATCGCCCTGGCCCCGATGCTGGCCACCGAGGTGACCGGCTCCGAGGCCCTGTCCGGGCTGGCCCCGACCGCGTCCGTCGCCGGTACGGCGCTGCTGTCGCTGCCGCTGGCCGCCCTGATGACCTCGCGCGGCCGACGCCCCGGCCTGGTGCTCGCCTATCTGATCGGCGCGCTCGGCGGCGCCCTGGTGGTCCTCGGCACGGTGGCGCGCAGCTTCCCGCTGTTGCTGCTCGGGATGGCCGCGTTCGGCGCCGGGTCCTCCGCCAACCTCCAGGCCCGGTTCGCGGCGGCCGACCTGGTCGGGCCGGAGCGGCGGGGCCGGGCGATCTCCACCGTCGTCTGGGCCACCACCATCGGCTCCGTGGTGGGCCCCAACATCGCGGCCCCGGCGGGCCGCCTCTTCCGCGGGAGCCCGGTGCCCGAGACCGCGGGCCCCTACCTCTGGTCCGCGGTCGCCTTCCTGCTCGCCGGGGTGATCGTGGCCGTCCTGCTGCGCCCGGACCCGCTGCTCACGGCGCGTGCGCTGGCGCCGCAGGGCGCCCATAGCGGGCGGAAGCGGTCGCTGCGCGCCGGGGTCGCGGCCGTACGGGAGTCGCCGATGGCCAAGCTGGCCCTGGGGACCGTCACCGTGTCGCACACCGCGATGGTGTCGATCATGGTCATGACCCCGGTCCATCTGGGCGGCCACGGCGCCGGTCTTCAGCTGATCGGGCTGGTCATCAGCGGCCATATCGCGGGCATGTACGCGTTCTCACCGGTGATGGGGTGGCTGGCCGACCGCTTCGGCCGGCTCTCCGTGATCGGCCTCGCGGTCGGTCTGCTGAGCTGCGCCGCGCTGCTCGCGGGCACCGCGGGGCCCCGGCACGGCCAGACCGCCCTGGGCCTGTTCGTGCTGGGCCTCGGCTGGTCGGCGGGGATGATCGCCGGTTCGGCGCTGCTCACCGACTCCGTGCCGCAGGACGCCCGGGCGGCGGTGCAGGGCCTGTCGGACCTCACCATGAACGCGGCGGCGGGCATCGGCGGAGCGACGGCCGGGGTGATCGTCGCCCAGTGGGGGTACGGCCCACTGAACGCGATCGGTGCCGCCCTGTTGCTGCCGGTGGCCGCGCTGGCGATGCGGCGGAGCATGAAGCCGTCCGCCGCCGGAGCCTGACGCCGTCGGGCCATGCAGGCCCCCCAGACCCCGCAGGCCCGGCAGGCCCGACCCCACAGGCCCCGCGAGCCTCTGAGACCTCATGGGTCCCGCAGGCCCCACAAGCCTCAGAGGCTGATGTGGTACGCCTTGCGGAGCGTCTCGTGGACCGTCCAGGTCGTCCGGTCGCCCTCGCGCAGGACACAGGCGTCCCCGGGCCCGATCTCCAGGGTCGCGCCGCCCTCCACCGCCACGGTGGCCCGCCCGCTGACGACCACGAACAGCTCGTTCGCCTCGGTGTCGGTGACCACGCCCGGGGTGATCTGCCAGATCCCGCGCACCTGCTTGCCGTCGGGGGACTCCCACAGCACCTTGCCCGTCACCACGGGCTCGCCCGAGACGATCTGTGCCGGATCGAGGGGCTCCGGTTCGAGGTCGGCGTCCGGGATGTGCACGGCGAAGGAGGCGGGGGCCTGGTCATTTGTCGTCATGGGCGGTCACCCTAGCGACCACTTCCGGCCGTCCCGTCACCAGGACCGGCCGGAACCCGTCCTCCCGTGGTTTGCGGCCCTCCTGACCGCGACAGGGATGGGGGCATGCCACAGAACACCGACACCTCCTACGAGCCGGTCCTCTCCACCGAGGTACGCGCGGCCCTGGCGGGCGGGGTCCCCGTCGTGGCCCTGGAGTCGACGATCATCGCGCACGGGCTGCCGCGCCCCCGCAACCTCCGGGTGGCCACCGAGCTGGAAGGGATCGTCCGGTCCGCCGGCGCGGTCCCGGCCACCATCGCCGTCCTGGACGGGCAGGCCCATGTGGGGCTGGAGAAGGACCAGTTGGAGCGGGTGGCCGGGGATCCGGCGGTCCGGAAGCTGGGCCACCGCGATCTCGCCCCCGCACTCGCGCTCAGGGCGAGCGGAGCGACGACGGTCTCCGCGACCGCGTTCCTGGCGGCTCGGGCGGGCCTGCGCTTCTTCGCCACCGGCGGACTCGGCGGCGTACACCGGGAGTGGGCCGACAGCCAGGACGAGTCGGCCGATCTGCGGCTGCTCGCCCGCACCGGGATCACGGTGGTCTGCGCGGGCGTGAAGTCGATCCTCGACGTCCCGGCGACGCTCCAGCGCCTGGAGACCCTGGGGGTGGGCATCCTCGGTTACGGCACCGACCACTTCCCCGGCTTCTATCTGCGCAGCTCCGGCCAGCCGGTCGACTGGACCGTCAACAGCCCGGAGGAGGTGGTCGAGGCGGTGCGGGCGAAGGAGGCGCTGGGCGGCCCGGAAGCCGCGCTGATCGTCGCCAATCCCGTACCGGAACAGGACCAGTTGGACCCCGCGCTGCACGACCGGGTGCTCGCGGAGGCCCTCGACGCGTGCCGGGAGCGCGGGATCACCGGGCAGGGTGTCACCCCGTTCCTGCTGGACCAGCTGATGCGGCGGACCGAGGGCGCGTCGCTGGAGGCGAACCTCGCGGCGGTACGCGGGAACGTGCGGCTCGCGGCACGGATCGCCGCAGTGGCAGCCGTACGGTGAACGGCGCCGACCCGGCGGCGTACGGCGGCGACGGCCGTACGGTGTCCGGGGCGGGCCCGGCGCGAGGGCGCGGGCTCCTCGTGGTCGGGGACGTGGTCACCGACATCGTGGCGCTCCACGGCTCCCCGCTCGTCCACGGCACGGACACCGCCGCCCGGATCCGGAGCGTGCCGGGCGGCGCGGGCGCCAACGTGGCGTGCTGGGCGGTGCGTTCGGGGTGCCGGGAGGCGGCGCTGCTCGCCCGGGCCGGGGCCGAGTCCGCCGAGTGGCACCGGGACGCGCTGGAGCGGGCGGGGGTGCGGGCACTGTTGGCGGTGGACGAGGAGGTGGCGACCGCGACCGTCATCTCCCTGGTGGACGCCGCCGCCGAGCGGACGTTCCTCACCGACAGCGGGGCCGTGCTGCGGCTCGCCCCCGAGGACTTCGCGCCCTCGATGCTGGACGGCGTGGGGTGGCTGCACCTCTCCGGCTACCTCCTGTTCGCCGCGACCAGCCGCGCCACGGCGCGGCTCGCCCTGCGGACGGCCCGGGAACGGGGCATTCCGGTGAGCGTGGATCCGGCGTCGGCGGGGTTCCTGGCGGAGCTGGGGCCGAAACGGTTCCTGGAGTTCGCCGAGGGGGCCGAGCTGCTGCTGCCGAACGCGGACGAGGCCCGGCTGCTGACGGGCCTGCGCGAACCAGCTGACGCGGCCGCCGAGTTGAGCCGGGCGTTTCCCCGGGTCGCCCTCACCCTCGGCGACCGGGGTGCGGTGCTGGCCGCCGGGGGTGCGGTGACGGGCCAGGTCCGTGCCCGGGCGGTCCGCGACCCGGTCGACTCGACGGGCGCGGGTGACGCGTTCACCGGCGGGTACCTCGCGGCCCTGCTGGCCGGGGCGGACGACGAGGCCGCAGCGGCGGAGGGCTGCCGGACCGGGGCCGAGGCGGTGGCCACGGTGGGCGGCCGCCCGCCCCTCCCCTAGAAGCCGCCCAGCACCGACCACGCCGGATGGAGCGGGTCGTCCGCGCGCACGACCACGTCCGCCTGCTCGGCGGGCGCCACCTCCTCTTCGTACCGGGCGAAAGCGGGCAGCGTCCACCGCTCCCCCTCCGCCGTGCGCCGCCGCAACGCCCCCGGCGAGAGCCGCACATGGACGCTCAGCGCGAACGGGAACCAGTGGCCCAGCAGCAGCGGCCCGTGCACGATCACCACCCCGCCCTCCGGCAGCGGGTGGTACGGCGTACGCGTCGCCCGGTCGGTGACCGGGTCCCACAGATCGGGCAGCACCCGCCCGGAGCCGCCCGCCTCCAGTGGCCCGAACACCTCGCGCCAGAGCGCGCCCGTGTCGAACCAGCTGTCGACGTACGAGTCCGGGTCCTCCTTCCCGTACTCGAAGCGCAGGCTCGCCGGGCGCAGGAACCCCTCGGTGGGGACCACGAGCACCGACCGGCCGCGCAGCCTCAGCTCATCGGCGAGGCGTTCGGCCAGGTCACCGGTGCGGGCGGCCGGGGCGCCGTCGATGCCGAGGGTGAGCCAGGGGGCTCCGTCGGCGGCGGTCAGGCCGTCGCTGTGCCGGGCCAGCTCGCCGGCCAGCCGTTCCCAGGTGATCGCTTCGAGTCGCACGCCTCCATCATCCATCCCGGGAGACGCGCCCTGTGGAGGTGACGACCGGCGCCTCACTCGCCCCGCAGCTCGGTGGCGAGCGGTCCTTCCCCCGTCACCTCGATCCGCCCGTCCTTGACCGCCTCCGCGAGGGTCACGCCGCCGCGTCCCAGCTCCAGGCAGAGTTCGGCGTCGAGGGTGATGCGGGCGTCGGGCCGGGGCGCCGGGCCGAACCCGTACGGCTCGCCCTCGGCCCCCATCGCCGCGCCCCCTCCCGTACGGACATGGAACTCCCCCTCGTCCAGACGCACTTCGAGGACGCCCTCCTGCGTCAGCCCCGTCAGTGCGGGCAGCAGCGGCAGGGCGAACCAGTGGGCCCGTACGGCGTCGGTCGGGCGGCGTTCGGTGAGCGCCGGGGCTCCCCACTCGGCGAGGGCGGTGAGGACCGGCAGCAGGCCGTGGCCGCGCTCGGTCAGCTCGTAGACCGAGGCGGCGGCGGGCGGCGGGAGTCTGCGGCGTACGGCGAGGCCGCCCTGCTCCATGTCCTTGAGGCGGGAGGCCAGGACGTCGGTGGAGACGCCCGGGAGGTCGGCGTGGAGGTCGGTGTAGCGGCGGGGTCCGGCGAGCAGTTCGCGGACGATCAGCAGCGTCCACCGGTCGCCGACGGAGTCGAGGGCGCGGGCGGAGGCGCAGAACTGGTCGTAGCTCCGGCGTCTGACGGGGCGTGATGCGGCGGGCTGCTGACGTGGCATGCGACGCAGTCTAGACATGTTGTTGGACTTTCCAAGCTCTCACTTGGTAAAACCAAGTATCGCAGTTCGGCTCGGGGAGGCACCGCATGGAGTTCCGGCAGTCCAGCAAGCTCAACGAGGTCTGTTACGAGATCCGGGGGCCGGTCATCGAGCACGCCAACGCCCTGGAGGAGGCGGGCCACAGCGTGCTCCGGCTCAACACGGGCAACCCGGCGCTCTTCGGCTTCGAGGCGCCGGAGGAGATCGTCCAGGACATGATCCGGATGCTGCCCCAGGCGCACGGCTACACCGATTCGCGCGGCATCCTCTCCGCCCGGCGGGCGGTGGCCCAGCGCTACCAGGCCATGGGGCTCACCGAGGTCGGTGTCGACGACATCTTCCTCGGCAACGGGGTCTCCGAGCTGATCTCCATGGCCGTGCAGGCGCTGCTGGAGGACGGCGACGAGGTGCTGATCCCCGCTCCGGACTTCCCGCTCTGGACGGCGGTCACCACGCTCGCGGGCGGCAAGGCCGTGCACTACATCTGCGACGAGGAATCCGACTGGAACCCGGATCTCGCCGACATGGCCGCCAAGATCACCGACCGGACCAAGGCCGTCGTGATCATCAACCCGAACAACCCCACCGGCGCGGTCTATCCGCGCGAGATCCTGGAGGGCATCCTCGATCTCGCGCGCCGGCACGGGCTGATGGTCTTCGCCGACGAGATCTACGACCAGATCCTGTACGACGGGGCCGAGCACCACAGCGCCGCCGTCCTCGCCCCCGACCTGGTCTGCCTCACCTTCAGCGGGCTCTCGAAGACGTACCGGGTGGCAGGCTTCCGCTCCGGCTGGATGGTGGTCTCCGGTCCGCAGCAGCACGCCCGCAACTATCTGGAGGGCCTCACCATGCTGGCCTCCATGCGGCTGTGCCCCAACGCCCCTGCCCAGTACGCCATTCAGGCCGCGCTCGGCGGGCGGCAGTCCATCCGGGAGCTGGTGGCGCCGGGCGGCAGGCTGCACGAGCAGCGGGACCGTGCCTGGGAGCGGCTGAACGAGATCCCCGGGGTCTCGTGCGTGAAGCCGAAGGGCGCGCTGTACGCGTTCCCGCGCATCGATCCGAAGGTGCACCCGATCGTCGACGACGAGAAGTTCGTGCTGGACCTGCTGTTGCGGGAGAAGATCCAGGTGGTGCAGGGCACGGGCTTCAGCTGGCCGCGCCCGGACCACTTCCGCATCCTGACCCTCCCGTACGCCGACGACCTCGACGCGGCGATCAGCCGCATCGGCCGCTTCCTGAACGGATACCGCCAGTGACCTGTGCCCTCTGCTCCGTCCCCGTCCACACCCAGTTCGCCACGCCGGAGCTGGTGGGGGCGATCGTAGAGGGCGGGCTGGATCCGGTCGAGGACCCGGGCTGGGCGGAGTCGGGGGCGGGTTCGCGCGAGGAGTACGCGCGCTGGGCGGGTCATCTGTGCGGTATGACCTGCCTGCGCATGGCGCTGGGCTCCGACGCGCCCTCGCTGTTCGAACTGCGGGACGGGGCGCTGAAGTACGGGGCGTACACGGAGGACGTGGACGGGGTGATCCGGGGCCTGGTCTACGCGCCCTTCGCGGAGTACGTCAGCGAGGTGTACGGGCGCGAGGCCACGGTCCACCGGCACCTGGAGGTGGACGGGATCCCCGCACTGCTGGACGCGGGCCGGACGGTGCTGGCCTCCGTCCACTACGGGATCCGGCATCCGGAGCTGCCTGCTCCGGGGCGGGGCGGACATCTGGTGCTGGTGACGGCACGGACGGCCGACGGGTCCGGTCTGCACTTCCACAACCCGTCGGGGACGGATGCCGGGACGCGGTCGGCCGTGCTGCCGCTGACGGAGTTCGAGCGCTTCTTCGCGGGGCGGGGCGTCTCGCTGGTGTGACGCACCCGCCCTCGGAACCGGAACCTCCGGAAGCGGGAGCGGGAGCGGGAGCGGCGGGTCGGCCGGGAACCGGAACGGGCCCGCCGGTCCCGGAAACGGGAGCGGGCCCGGAGGCGTAGCCGGCCTCCGGGCCCTGAGAGTGCCACCCATCTTGCACGCCGGCACGTTTAAGGGTCCGGGTCAGTCATGATGTCGTCGCGTCCTGCCTTTGGACCACCGCAGATCGGAGCTCTGCGGGCCGGACTTGAACCGGCATCTCGACGCGCGCGGGCCCGGGCCCGTTCGATCCGGCGATCGGCGGCGAATGCTGAGTCTGGAGCAAGAGTCTGAGATTGACGGCGGTCTGCCTCTGCCTGCTTGGGCTACTCCGGCCCGTGCCGGAGGGAGGAGTCGAACCTCCACTGGAACCGCGCCTTCACGACAAGCTTCAGTTTCAGCTTGCGCTCCTCGCGCACCCCGGCCCCCTTGATCGGCGGCCGGGGAATCCATGGTCGGTCACCCGAAGAGATGACCGAGGCCGGTCACCCGAAGAGGTAACCGAATACCGCATCACCCACCCGCTGGTCGGTGACCTCGACGCCGTTGGCCTCCTCGCGGGCGAACTTCACGGCCTGCTGGAGCTTCTCGACCCGGTCCAGCAGCTCGTTGACGCGTCGCGCGGGCAGCGCCCCGGAGAACTTGACCGTCGTCCAGTAACCGATCGGGATGTCCTCGTAGTACACCTCGACCTGCGCCGGGTGCTTCTCGGTGGCCTCCGCCTTCACATGGTTGCGGGGCACCTTCTTCGTACGGAGGGTCCGGACCGGCTCGGTCTTCCAGGAGTCGGTGGACGGGTCCTGCACCCAGGCCTCGGCGGCGTCCAGCACCGGCAGCTTGCGGATGAAGGTGTTGAGGTCGGTCAGCTGCTTCTCCAGGAAGAGCAGATACGACACCGGCACCTCGGCCACCAGCACCCGGCCGTCGACCTTCACATCGGCCCGGGCCGAGCAGTTCGCCCAGTCCTTCGTGGCGGTCACATCGAAGAGCCGGGTGAGCGTGGCGGCGGTGTCCCGCAGCACGTCCTCGGCCTTGACCTGGACCAGCGTCGACTCGGGCGGAAGCTGCTCGCCCTCCTCGTCCTTGGGCTGGTAGGTCCGGGAGATACCGGCCAGCAGTCCGGCCTTCTGGAGGCCGTGGTGTGCTGCCGTCAGGTCCTGGTGCGCCTTGGACTTGACGCCCTTCTCCACTGCGATGATCTGATTGAGTTTCGCCACGTCGAGGACGCTAACAGCGCCAACTGGGCTGTGGCCAAGGGTTTTACCGTACGCAGGTGTCACCGGGCGTCTCCGGATGTCACCGGACGTACGACGGGTCGGTTTCGTCAAGGGCCGCCGTGTCCGTGTCGCCGGCCAGCAGGGCTTCGAGCGCGGCGACCGGGTCGGGGTCCGGGGTGGCGCGGGGCCACCAGTCGTCGGCGCCGGGGTCGGACTCGTAGCCGTACCAGCGGGCGTCGTGGCCGAAGCGGAGCTGGAACGTGCCGGCCGGGTGGGTGAGGTGGTTGCGCCAGGGCGTGAAGCGCGGGAAGTCGGCGGCGGCCAGCAGGGGCCTGGCCCGGTCGAAAGGTCCCGCCGGAGGGTCCCAGGGCGTCTCCAGGACCGTGAGCCCCTCGGCGCCGCCCTGCCGCCAGGCCGCCACCGCACGGGCCAGGTCGGTGGTGTTGCGGCCGGTGGCGTGGGCCAGCTCGCGGTAGAGCGCGCGGGTGGTGGCGGTGAGCCCGGCGGTCGGGCGGGAGGCGGCGATCCGGACCGCGTCCTGCCAGGGGGTGAGCCCGGCGAGCGGATCGCGGCCCGTCGTCAGCAGGGCGTGGGCGCGGGTGGCGGCGTCGGTGGCGAGGTGGTCCAGGCCCAGCGGATCGCGCGCACCCGGCAGGTCCGGGTAGGACGGCGGCTGGCCCGGATACGGCGGTACGGGGAGGGGCGCCGGGAGCGGCGGCAGGTAGCGGTCCGCGAGGGCTTCCGCCGCCGGGACCGACGGGACAGCGGGGGCGGCGGGGCGCTCGCGGGCGGTGTGGACGGCGTTGCGGCGGCCCAGCTCGTCCAGCAGCTCGCGCTCGCCCCGGCCCCGCATCAGCAGCAGGACGAACGGGTCGCTGTCCAGCAGCCGTGCGGTCTGGTAGCAGAGGGCGGCGACATGCTTGCAGGGCCGGCCGTGGTCGGGGCACGTACAGCTCGGGTCCAGGTCGTCGCCGGGCAGCAGCCGGACGTCCGCCTCCCGCGCGGTGTCGGCCAGGGAGTGCGGCATCTCCTTCGCCAGCAGGGCGGAGAGATGGCCGGGGTGGGCGGCGACCGCGTCGAGGAGGGTGTCCCAGCCGGTGTCGGCGAAGGTGCGCAGCCGCAGCTCGGCGCGGTAGGGGCGGGCGCGGCTGCCGTGCACATAGGCGACCACGCGGCCGGGGGTGACGGTGATCGCGGCGACCTTGCCCTCGTCGGCGTACGCGCGGCCGCGGGCGAGCCGGGCCCCGTCCATCGACAGCGACTCCAGCGCGGCCACCCAGGCGCGGCCCCACCAGCTGTCGGCGAAGGGCTCGCCCTCCTGCGAGGTGCGGGCGGGCACCGCTTCGAAGGTGCGCCGCAGATCGTCGGGACCGGGGCGGGCGCGGGGGGCCGAACGCGGGGCGGGGCGCGAGGCCGGACCGGGTGCCGGACGGGACGGCGAACCGGGTGTCGACCGGGGGCTCATGTGCGGGCTCATGCGGGCCTCCGCAGCGAGACGAGGTCGGCGAGATCGCGGTCGCTCAGCTCGGTGAGGGCGGTCTCGCCCGTGGAGAGGACCGCGTCGGCGAGGGCGCGCTTGGACTCCAGCAGCTCGGCGATCCGGTCCTCCACCGTGCCCTCGGCGATGAGGCGGTGGACCTGCACGGGCTGGGTCTGGCCGATGCGGTACGCCCGGTCGGTGGCCTGCTCCTCCACGGCCGGGTTCCACCAGCGGTCGTAGTGGATGACATGGGCGGCCCGGGTGAGGTTCAGCCCGGTCCCGGCGGCCTTGAGGGAGAGCAGGAAGACGGGGACCTCGGCGGACTGGAAGCGGTCCACCATCCGCTCCCGCTCGGGCACCGGCGTACCGCCGTGGAGGAGCTGCGAGGGGATGGCCCGGGAGGCCAGGTGCGCGGAGAGGAGCTTGGCCATCGTCACGTACTGGGTGAAGATCAGGACCGAGCTGTCCTCGGAGAGGATCGTGTCCAGCAGCTCGTCCAGCAGGGCGAGCTTGCCGGAGCGGCCGGTGAGCCGGGTGGGCTCCTCCTTCAGATACTGCGCCGGGTGGTTGCAGATCTGCTTGAGCGCGGCCAGCAGCTTCATCACCAGCCCGCGCCGGGCGATGCCCTCGGCCCCTTCGATCTGCGCCATCGTCTCGCGCACGGCCGCCTCGTAGAGCGTGGCCTGCTCCCGGGTGAGGGAGACGGGGTGGTCGGTCTCCGTCTTGGGCGGCAGCTCGGGGGCGATGCCGGGATCGGACTTCTTGCGGCGGAGCAGGAAGGGGCGGACCAGCCGGGCGAGCCGCTCGACGGCCTCCTCGTTGCCCAGGCCCGCGGCCGTGCCGGTGTTCTCCACGATCCGGGCGTGCCGGGCCCGGAACGCCTTGAGCGGGCCGAGCAGTCCGGGGGTCGTCCAGTCGAGGAGGGCCCAGAGCTCAGAGAGGTTGTTCTCCACGGGGGTGCCGGTCAGGGCGACCCTGGCCGGGGCGGGGATGGTGCGCAGGGCCTTCGCGGTGGAGGAGTGCGGGTTCTTGACGTGCTGCGCCTCGTCGGCGACGACCAGACCCCAGGTGTGCGCGGCGAGTTGGGGCGCGCTGGAGCGCATGGTGCCGTACGTGGTGAGGACGAAGCCCCCGTCCGGCTCGCCCAGGGTCCGGTCGGTGCCGTGGAAGCGGCGGACCGGGACGCCGGGGGCGAAGCGGTTGATCTCCCGGTGCCAGTTGCCGAGGAGGGAGGCGGGGCAGACGACCAGGGTGGGGGCCTGCTGCGCGCGGTGCAGGTGGAGGGCGATCAGGGTGATCGTCTTGCCGAGGCCCATGTCGTCGGCGAGGCAGCCGCCGAGCCCGAGCGAGGTCATCCGGTCCAGCCAGGCCAGGCCGCGCAGTTGGTAGTCGCGCAGGGTCGCGTCGAGGCCGGGCGGCGGGGCGATGGGGGTGTCGTCGGCGAGGATCCGCGTACGGAGTGCGGCGAGGGCTCCGGCGGGGACGGCCTCGACCTGCTCCCCGTCCACCTCGGCGGACCCGGTGAGGGCGACGGCCAGCGCGTCCACCGGGTCCAGCAGCCCCAGCTCCCGCTTGCGCGCCTTCCGTACGAGGGCGGGGTCGACGACCACCCACTGGTCGCGCAGCCGCACCACCGGGCGGTGGGCCTCGGCGAGGGTGTCCATCTCCGCTTCGGTCAGCCGCTCGTCGCCCAGGGAGAGCTGCCAGTTGAAGGCGAACAGCTGCTCGGCGTCGAAGAACGAGGTGCCGTCGGTGGCCGATCCGGGTGCGGGCCGCACGACGGCGGCGGCGGTGAGCGAGCGGGCCAGCTCGCGGGGCCAGTGCACCTCGACCCCGGCGGCCGCCAGCCGGGCCCCCGCGTCGCTCAGCAGCTCGTACAGCTCGTCCTCGGTGATCGCGAGCACATCGGGGGCGGGCTGGTCCAGCAGCCGTTCCAGCGGGGCCCAGACCCGGGCGGCCCGGCGCAGCGCCAGCACCGCGTCGACCCGGGCGCGCGGCCCGAACGGCTCACCCGCCGCGCCGTGCCAGAGGGCGGCCGCGTCGACCACATACGTCGGGTCGGCGAGGCTGTGCACCTGCACGACGGCCGCGGCGGCGTGGCGGACCGCCGGATCGTCCGGGTGCGCCGCGCGGCCCGGGTGCGCCGGGCGCTCCGAACCGTTCTGGTCGGCGTCCTCCCCGGCGGCCGTGACGGCGTAGGTGTCGGCGGTGTCGAACAGCTCGTAGGCGGAGAGGTCCAGGCGGAGGGAGACCCGTACCCCCGCGTCCAGGCCTGAGGCCACCTCGACGGCCCAGGTGGCGGCGTGCGGCAGGTGCTGCGGCTCCCGGGCGGCGAAGGGCGCGCCCATCGCGAAGGCGGCGGCGGGGGTGCGCGGGAGCGTGTCGGCGACGGCGTCCAGGAAGGACCCGATCAGCGCCTCCGGGTCGGGGAGCCGGGGCGGGGCCTGCTCCGGGAGCGGTGTCGCGTACCCCTCGACGGGCATCGCGGCGGCGGTGGCCCGCAGATGCGCGACGTCCTCGGCGTCGCGCGGGCCCGCCCGCCAGGCGTCGTGGCCGTCCGCCGTGAGTCCGGGCAGCAGCCTGCCGCGCGCGACCAGGTGGAGCGCGTGGAGCGCGGCCGCGCCCCAGCAGCGGGTGGCGGGGTGGGCGGACGCCTGGTGCCGGGCGCGGACGAGGACGGGGAGCGCGTCGGCCACGGGGAGCAGCGCGGCGGGCACCTCGACGCTCCGGACCCCGGGCTTGCCCCGGCCCGGGGGCCCGTCCGGCCGGACGACGGTGAGCTGGGACGCGCTGTACGGCACGGTGTCGGCCGGGGCCCGGTCGTCGGCGTAGGCGTCGTCCGCGTAGGCGAAGGAGGACCCGTCCCGCGTGGCCGCGTCGGCGACCGCGTGCGGGTCCCAGAAGGCGATGTGGCCGTCGCGCGGGACCGGGCCGGGCAGGAAGACCGCGGCGCAGCGCAGCAGGCGGCCGACGTCCGCGGTGTGCGACGCGCCACCGCGCGGGTCGTGTGCGTCCCGAGCCTCTTGTGCTGCCATTCCGGCCACCCCCTCCCACCTGTTCCACTGATCCGGCCGGCACGGTTCATGCTGACTCTGCGAGTCTAGGCGGGAGGTCTGACAACCCCTCCCCCGGCCGCGTCACCGCAGCTCAGAGCGGTATGCGGGGCGCTCGGGACCGGTCCGGCACCGGTTACGCCCCGTGACGGGCGGGCGAGGAGCTGAACGGCCTGCCGCTCGCCCGGTCGGCCGCGCACGAAATGCCGGGGCGGTGCGGAGCGGGCAGGGTGGCCAGCGCCAGCACGTCTGCCCCGGCGCGCCGATGAGGGCCGGGAGGCGTACCCGATGAGAGCCGGACGAGCACCGGACGAGCAGACGAGGACCCGCCCATGTCCGTGACCGCGCCCGATCCCCGCCGCCGACGCCGTCTCGGCGCCGTCGCCGCCGCCTCGCTCCTCGCCCTCACCGCCTCGGGCTGCTCCGGCCTCGGCCGTACCGCCGTCGGCCCGGTGACGTACCACACCGACCGTGAGGCGGTGGTGCAGGTGAACAGCCCGTCGGTACGCGGCTGCCACCGGCTGGCCCCCGACGGAGCCCGCGAGATCGAGAACGGCACGCTGGTCGACATCGTCCTCTACCCCACCCGGGACTGCACCGGCCGTGGGACGGCCTATGTGGCGACCCGGTTCAGCGACGTGGCCGCCGAGAGCGGCCCGCCGTGGCGCAGCTACACCTTCGTGCACTGAGCGAGCCGGAGAGACAGTGGCGGCCCGTGCGCGGAGACCACAGCGCCCCGTTACGCCGTTGAGTGCGCGGGGCGGGCCAGCAGCCAGGTGCCGTCGTCGGTGAGGGTGCGGTCCACCGCCAGGCCCGCCGCCGCCAGGTGTCCGGCGAGCTGCTCCTCGGACAGCTCCCGCGACAGGAACGTCTGCGTCCACCGGGCGTCACCGAAGTCGTACTCCGCGCGCACCGAGCGCACCCCGTCCCCCACCGGCTCCGCGGAGACGATACGGATGCGGCAGCCGGACGCGTCGACCCGCTCCCACGGCAGCTCGGAGCGGTGGGCGACGCCCTCGCGCTGGATGAGGACGATCCCGTCGTCCTTCACCTGCTTGCGGCAGACGCGGAGCATGCCGCCCCGCACCCGGTGCTCGCCCGCGTGGACCAGGAACGAGCCGAGCAGCACGACGTCGAAGCGCTCCTCGCCGAGGTCCAGCGTCTCGATGGGGCTGCGGACCGTGCGCGCGCCGACGATCTGCGCCAGCATCTGGGCCGACTCGTCCACCGCCGTCACGGTGAAGCCCCGGTCGACGAGGGGGTGCGTCACCCGGCCCGCCCCGCAGCCCAGTTCGAGAATGCTCGCACCGGCGGGGGCCACCGACGCGATCACATCGGGCTCGTCGCCGACGGCCAGCCGCCGGTAGAGCTCCACGGCGCACCCGTCCGGAGTGATGGCTCCCGGGCCCGTCCCCGCATACCCCTCGCGTACCGGTGATTCACCCATGAACGACCAACGAGCCGCCCTCCGGTCGCGGTTCCCGCGACGGCCCCCACGGGTACATGCTGGAGGGTGAGGTGATCGTCATGCGTACCGGCAGTGAGCCCGCGACCGCCCGCAGTCCGCTGCGGATGCGGCTCTGGCTGAGCCTGTGGGGGACGCTCTGGGCGCTCTTCGGTCTGGTGGCGTTCTCCCTGGTGGGGCGGCCGGGGTGGGCGGTGGCCTGCGCGGTGCTGCTGGCCCTCACACTCCTGGACCTCTGCGTGGTCACGTACCGGATGCGCCAGGGCGCGCACTTCCAGCCGGGCCGGGACGTGCCCCCGTACGAACCCGACCGGGGCGGGCGCCCCCGGTGGCGCAGGCCGGACCCGCAGGACCGTACGAAACCGCCGTGAGGGGCTGGAGGCCGCCTCCGGCGTTCAGTCCCCCGCGTCGAACCTGGCCGCTTTCAGGTACTCCGGCTTCGGGTCCAGCGCCGCCGCGAGCCGGAAGTGGCGCATGGCCTGTTCCGGGCGGCCCGCCCGCTCGAAGGTGCGGGCCAGGGCGTAGTGGGCGAACGCGTTGTCCGGCTCACGCTCCAGCACCAGCTCGAACTCCAGCTCGGCCGGGCGCAGTTGGGCAGCGGCGAAGAAGGCGCGAGCCCGCAGCAGCCGGGCGGCGGTGTTCTCCGGGTGGGCGGCGATCACCGAGTCGAGGAGTTTGACCGCGCCCCGGGGGTCCCGGGCGTCCAGCAGTTGCTCGGCCGCACGGAAGTCGATGACATGGGTTTCCGGGTTGCTCTCGGGCACGGCCACATCCTTCCCTTCGGTCCCGCGTTTCCAACGTCCACCTCTGTGCGGGTATTCCGGCGCGGTTCAGCGGGTGGCCGCCGCCCTGCGCAGCAGCTCCTCCCACACCCCGCGGACCTGCGGTTCCAGCGCCTCCAGCGGCCCGTCGTTGTCGACGGTCAGGTCGGCGACGGCGAGGCGCTCCTCGCGGGTGGCCTGGGCGGCCATCCTGGCGCGGGCGTCGGCCTCGGTCATGCCGCGTACGTTCACCAGCCGGTGGAGCTGGGTCTCGGGGGACGCGTCCACGACGACGACCAGGTCGTAGAAGGGGGCGAGGCCGTTCTCGGCCAGCAGCGGTACGTCGTGGATGACGACGGCGTCCGTACCCGCCTCCCGTTCCAGCTCGGCGGCGCGGGCGCCGACCAGAGGGTGGACGATCGCGTTGAGCGCGGCACGGCGGTCCGGGTCGGCGAAGACGATGGCGCCGAGCGCCGGGCGGTCCAGGGTGCCGTCGGCGGCCAGGACGTCCGGCCCGAACTCCTCGACCACGGCGGCCAGCCCAGGGGTGCCGGGCTCCACGACCTCGCGCGCGATCCGGTCGGAGTCGATCAGCACGGCACCGTACGCGACGAGTCGCCGCGACACTTCGCTCTTGCCGGCGCCGATCCCGCCGGTCAGGCCCACTTTCAGCATGGGCCGCAGCCTACGGGTCCGGCCGGGGCGCCCGGCCACCACCCTCCGGCTCGGCCCCCTCGGTGCGGCTCGGCCGTCGCCGTCCCCCGGTCGGCTCTCGGCGCGGCCCCGCCGTCGCCCTCCCGCTCGGTGGCCCGGCGGGTCAGCCGTCGCCCTCCCGCTCGGCGAGGAAGCGCTCGAACTCGCGGCCGATCTCGTCGGCGGACGGCAGGTCGACCGGCTCGGCGACGAGGTTGCCCCGGGTCTCGGAGCCGGCGACCGCGTCGTACTGGTGCTCGAGGCCCTCGACGAGCGAGACCAACTCCTCGTCGCCCTGGCCGATCTGCCGGTCGATCTCGGTCTGGGTGCGGTGCGCCTCGGTGCGCAGGGAGTGCGCGAGGGCGGGCAGGACCAGGCCGGTCGCGGCGGTGATCGCCTCCAGCGCGGTCAGCGCCGCGTCGGGGTAGGCGGACCGGGCGACGTAGTGCGGGACGTGGGTGGCGACCCCGAGGACGTCGTGGCCGGACTCCATCAGCCGGTACTCGACGAGGGACTCCGCCGAGCCTGGGACCTGGGCCTCGTCGAAGGGGCTGCGATGGCCCGGCATCAGGTCGGTGCGGTTGCCGTGCGGGGTGATGCCGACGGGCCGGGTGTGCGGGACGCCCATGGGGATGCCGTGGAAGTTGACCGCGAGCCGTACGCCGAGGCGTTCGACGATCTGCTCCACGGCGGCGGCGAACCGCTCCCACTCCACGTCCGGCTCCGGTCCCGACAGCAGCAGGAAGGGCGCTCCGGTGGCGTCCTGGACGACCCGGACCTCCAGGGTCGGGGCCTCGAAGGACGTCCAGCGGTCGCGCCGGAAGGTCAGCAGGGGGCGCCGGGCGCGGTAGTCGACGAGCCGGTCGTGGTCGAAGCGGGCGACGACCTGGTGGGGCAGCGTTTCGAGCAGGCCGTCGACGATCTGCTCGCCGGTCTCGCCCGCGTCGATGTATCCGTCGAAGTGGTAGAGCATGACCAGGCCGGCCGACTCCTGGGCCAGCGCCATGTCGACGACGGCCAGGCCCTTCGGCTCCCATTCGTACAAACTCTGCGGATCAGGCACGGTTACCGCTCCTCCTCGTGTTCCTTGGGAAGAACGCGGCCGGCTCCATGAGCATTCCCCGGGACCGCACTTTCCGGCAACGGGGCTTCACGGCGCGTCAGTTATTGGTCCAGACCTTGACGCGCCCGGCGGCCGTCCCTACCGTCACTGGGCAACACGTTCAGGGATGCATCCCCCATTCACGTACAGGAATGTACGGGGAACGCCCTGGCCCCCTCCGACGGGAAGGCCTCCCCCCATGCGCCCCCGCATCCCCCTCACCGCCCTGCTCGCCGCCGCCCTCGCCACCGGTGGCCTCACCCTGGCCGCCGCCCCCGCCGGCGCGGCGGCCGTGATCGACGTGTCCACCGCCGCCCAGCTGAAGTCGGCGCTCACCACCGTCTCCCCCGGCGACACGATCCGGCTCGCCGACGGCACGTACACCGGGAACTTCAAGGCCACCCGGCCCGGCACCCCGGGCGCCCGGATCACCCTCACCGGCTCCAGCGGAGCCGTCCTGACGGCGGGCGGCGGCTACGGGCTGCACCTGAACGGCGCCTCGTACTGGACGGTCCAGGGCGTCACGGTCAAGGGCGGCCAGAAGGGCATCATGGCCGACGCGGCGAACGGCGTCGTCATCGACTCGGTGACCGTCCACGACCTCGACATGGAGGGCGTCCACTTCCGCATGTCCTCGCGGGACGGCGTACTGAAGAACTCCCGCATCTACGACACCGGGCAGAACGGGCGCGGCATGGGCGAGGGCGTGTACGTCGGCACGGCCAACGACCTCTCCGACCGCAGCGACAACGCGCAGATCCTCAACAACACGATCGGGCCGGATGTCCGCGGCGAGAACGTCGACATCAAGGAAGGCACCACCGGGGCCAGGATCATCGGCAACACCTTCGACGGCAACGGGCTCACCGGCGCCAACTACGACGACTCCTGGGTCGACGTGAAGGGCAACAACGTCCTGGTGGAGGGCAACAGGGGCTCCCGTACCACCAACAACGGCTACGAGACCCACACCCAGCAGAGCGGCTGGGGCTGCGGCACCGTCTTCCGGAACAACACCTCGAACCTGTCCGGCGCCACCGGCGACCGGCAGCTCGCCGTCAACGTCACCAACAACAGCGCCACCTGCCCCACCACGGTGTACGCCGGCAACACCGTCACCGGAGGCAGGGGGCTGACCAACATCGCCGTGACGCCCTGATCAGCACCCGGATACGCGCATGAGGCCCGCCCCCCGAAGGGAACGGGCCTCACTCAGTGCTCTACAGCTTCACCGCAGCCGATGAGCCGTCGGGGTCCGGAGCGTCAGCTCTGGCCGCCCGCCAGCTTCTCGCGCAGGGCGGCGAGGGCCTCGTCCGACGCCAGGGCGCCGGAGTTGTCCGCCGACTCCGAGGAGTACGAACCGCCACCGGAGCCACCCGAGGCGGCCGGAGCGGCGCCGGCCGGGGCGGCAGCACCCTCGGCAGCGGCGGCCTCGTCGGCCTCGCGGGACTTGATGACCTGGGCCTGGTGCTGCTCGAAGCGCTGCTGCGCCTCGGCGTACTGGGTCTCCCAGACCTCGCGCTGCGCCTCGAAGCCCTCGAGCCAGTCGTTGGTCTCGGGGTCGAAGCCCTCGGGGTAGATGTAGTTGCCCTGGTCGTCGTACGACGCGGCCATGCCGTACAGCGTCGGGTCGAACTCGACCGAGGCCGGGTCGCCACCGAAGGACTCGTTGGCCTGCTTCAGCGAGAGGCTGATGCGGCGGCGCTCGAGGTCGATGTCGATGACCTTGACGAAGATCTCGTCGTTGACCTGGACGACCTGCTCCGGGATCTCCACGTGGCGCTCGGCCAGCTCGGAGATGTGGACCAGACCCTCGATGCCCTCGTCGACGCGGACGAACGCACCGAACGGAACGAGCTTCGTGACCTTACCCGGGACGACCTGACCGATCTGGTGCGTCCGGGCGAACTGCTGCCACGGGTCTTCCTGCGTCGCCTTGAGCGACAGGGAGACGCGCTCGCGGTCCATGTCGACGTCGAGGACCTCGACGGTGACTTCCTGGCCGACCTCGACAACCTCGGAGGGGTGGTCGATGTGCTTCCAGGAGAGCTCGGAGACGTGCACGAGACCGTCGACGCCACCCAGGTCCACGAAGGCACCGAAGTTGACGATCGAGGAGACGACGCCGGAGCGGACCTGACCCTTCTGGAGGGTGGTGAGGAACGTCTGGCGAACCTCGGACTGGGTCTGCTCGAGCCAGGCGCGGCGGGACAGGACCACGTTGTTGCGGTTCTTGTCCAGCTCGATGATCTTCGCCTCGAGCTCCTTGCCCACGTAGGGCTGGAGGTCGCGGACACGACGCATCTCGACGAGCGACGCCGGGAGGAAGCCGCGGAGGCCGATGTCGAGGATGAGACCACCCTTGACGACCTCGATGACGGTACCGGTGACGATGCCGTCTTCTTCCTTGATCTTCTCGATGGTGCCCCAGGCACGCTCGTACTGAGCGCGCTTCTTCGAGAGGATCAGGCGGCCTTCCTTGTCCTCCTTCTGGAGAACCAGGGCCTCGATCTCGTCGCCGACCTTGACGACCTCGTTGGGGTCGACGTCGTGCTTGATCGAGAGCTCGCGGCTCGGGATGACACCTTCGGTCTTGTAACCGATGTCGAGGAGAACCTCGTCCCGGTCAACCTTGACGATGACACCGTCAACGATGTCGCCGTCGTTGAAGTACTTGATCGTCTCGTCGATCGCCGCGAGGAACGCGTCCGCGTCGCCGATGTCGTTGACCGCAACCTGCGGAGTGGTGGCGGTGGTCTCGGTGCTGCTCGTCATGTGGGAAAGGGCTCCGGTACGGACAGAGAGTCGTAGGTACTGCTACGCCGAAAGCCCGTATCGCCTCTGCAGAAGCCGGACAGCCTGGAAAGCGCGCAATCCGTTTCCGGAGAGACGCCTCGACAACCGAGGGGACATGCAACAGACGCGAGCGCGGCCTGCTAGGTCTGAGGCGCGCAGGCTCGCAGCGCAACTTGTAGCATACGGGGGCAGCCGGACAGGGTCAATGCGCGCAGGCGCGGACCGGGGACGCGACGGCCCCTCAACGGCCCTGTACCGGAGCAACTCCTGTTCTCCGAGGCGCGTTCGGGCCGATTCGACCCGAACACAATACGGCAGTGCGGCAAGGCGTCGCGCACACGCGTCCGTCTCCCGGCACCTACCCCTGGTACGTACCGCGTGCGGCGAGTGAAGGCAAACTACAACGACGGGCACGATGAGCCAAGAGATCCACGGGACCTACACAGAGGAACCCGCAGAACCCGAAGCCACCCGCCGGGCGGCGGACGAGGCCGAGAGCAGCCGGGCCAGCCGGGGATGGTGGGACCGGAACGCCGACGAGTACCAGAGCGACCACGGCGGCTTCCTGGGCGACGACCGCTTCGTCTGGGGCCCCGAAGGGCTGGACGAGGCGGAGGCCGCCCTGCTGGGGCCCGCCGCCTCCCTCAAGGGCCTCGACGTCCTGGAGATCGGCGCCGGGGCCGCGCAGTGCTCGCGCTGGCTGGCCGGGCAGGGCGCCCGCCCGGTCGCCCTCGACCTCTCCCACCGCCAGCTCCAGCACGCCCTGCGCATCGGCGAGGGCATCCCGCTCGTCGAGGCGGACGCGGGCCGGCTGCCCTTCCGGGACGCCTCCTTCGACCTGGCCTGCTCCGCGTACGGGGCGGTGCCCTTCGTCGCCGACCCCGTTCAGGTCTTCCGCGAGGTGCACCGGGTGCTGCGGCCCGGCGGGCGCTGGGTCTTCTCCGTGACGCACCCGATCCGCTGGGCGTTCCCGGACGAGCCGGGGCCCGAGGGCCTCTCCGTCGCCGCCTCCTACTTCGACCGCGTCCCCTATGTGGAACAGGACGAGCAGGGCAACGCCGTCTATGTGGAACACCATCGCACCCTCGGCGACCGGGTACGGGACGTGGTGGCGGGCGGGTTCCGCCTGGTCGACCTCGTCGAACCGGAATGGCCCGCCTGGAACGACCAGGAGTGGGGAGGCTGGTCCCCGCTGCGCGGCAACCTGATCCCGGGGACGGCGATCTTCGTGTGCGAGCGGGACTGAGGCCCTTGGTGGGCGGGCGGGACTGATCTCCTTCGCGTACGGGCGTTTCCCCGGGCCGACGTCCGGCCCGGGGAAACGCCCGTACGACACTGGGACCGTGATCCGCACCGAAGCCCTGGACCGCCTCCCCGTCCGCACCGCCGTCCCCGCCCTGCGGCGCGCCCTCGACGACCGGGGCGTCGCCGTCCTGTGCGCCCCGCCCGGCACCGGCAAGACGACCCTCGTGCCGCTGGTCCTGGCCGGGCTGACCGGGGACGGGCCGGTGCGCCGGGTCGTGGTCGCCGAGCCGCGCCGGATCGCCGCACGGGCGGCGGCGCGGCGGATGGCCTGGCTGCTGGGCGAGCAGCCGGGCGGCCGGATCGGCTTCACCGTGCGCGGGGAGCGCGTGGTCGGGCGGGAGACGGTGGTGGAGGTCGTGACCACCGGGGTGCTGCTCCAGCGGCTCCAGCGCGACCAGGAGCTGGCCGGGGTCGACGTGGTGATCATCGACGAGTGCCATGAGCGCCACCTCGACGCGGACACGGTGGCCGCCTTCCTCCTGGACGTACGGGAGGCGATCCGGCCCGATCTGCGGCTGGTGGCGGCCTCCGCGACGACGGACGCGGAGGGGTGGGCGCGGCTGCTGGGCGATGCGCCGGTGATCGAGGCCGAGGGTGTCTCGTACCCGGTGGAGGTGGTCTGGGCGCCGCCCGCCCGGCCGGTGAAGCCGCCGCACGGGATGCGCGTCGATCCCGCGCTGCTGACGCATGTGGCCGCGACCCTGCGGCGGGCGCTCGCGGAGCGGGAGGGGGACGTCCTCTGCTTCCTGCCCGGCGTCGGGGAGATCGCGCGGGTGGCCGGACAGCTCGCCGGGGTGGACGCGGAGGTGCTCCAGGTCCATGGGCGCGCCCCGGCCGCCGCGCAGGACGCGGTGCTCGCCGGGTCCTCGGGTGGGCGGCGGGTGGTCCTGGCGACCTCGGTGGCGGAGTCGTCGCTGACGGTGCCGGGCGTGCGGGTGGTCGTCGACTCGGGCCTCGCCCGGGAGCCCCGTACCGACCATGCCCGGGGCCTGAGCGCCCTGACGACCGTACGGGCCTCCCAGGCGGCCGGTCGGCAGCGAGCGGGCCGGGCCGGGCGGGAGGCGCCCGGGGCGGTGTACCGGTGCTGGGAGCAGGCCGAGGACGGGCGGCTCGCGCGCTTCCCCTCCCCCGAGATCAAGGTGGCCGACCTTGCGGCGTTCGCGCTCCAGGCGGCGTGCTGGGGCGACCCGGACGCCTCCTCGCTCGCCCTGCTGGACCCGCCGCCCGCCGGGGCCATGGGCGCCGCCCGCGAGGTGCTGGAGGCGATCGGCGCGGTGGACGGGACGGGCAGGGTCACCGACCGGGGCGTACGGATGTCCCGGCTCGGGCTGCACCCCCGGCTCGCCCGCGCCCTGCTGGACGGCGCCCGGGAGGCCGGGGCGCGGCGGGCCGCGGAGGTGGTGGCGCTGCTGAGCGAGGAGCCGCCGAGGGAGTACGGGGACGATCTCGCGGCAGCGCTGCGGACCGCCCGCCGGGGGCAGGACGGGTACGCGGGGCGCTGGAAGCAGGAGGTACGGCGGCTGTCGTCGTCGGTGGGCTCGGAGTCCGGGGGCGCGCCCCGGGGAGCCGGTGGCTCCGGTTCCGGGGGCGCCACGGGCGGTGGCTCGGGCTCCGGGGGCGCGCCTCGGGGAACCGGCGGCTCCGGTTCCGGGCCCACCACAGGCGGTGGCTCGGGCTCCGGGGGCGCGCCTCGGGGAACCGGCGGCTCCGGTTCCGGGCCCACCACAGGCGGTGGCTCCGGCTCCGGGCCCGGGAAAGGCGGCTCCGATGACGCCGTCGTCGGGCTCGTCGCCGCCCTGGCGTTCCCCGAGCGGGTGGCGCGGGCCCGGGGCGACGGGGCCTTTCTCATGGTGTCGGGTACGGGCGCGGAGCTGCGGGACGGGTCGCGGCTGCGCAGCGCGCCCTGGCTCGCCGTCGCCGTCGCGGACCGGCCCTCCCACGCGGCCTCGGCCCGGGTGCGGCTGGCGGCGGTGGTCGACGAGTCCACCGCCCTCCTGGCCGCCGGGCATCTACGGGTGCGGGGCGAGGAGGTCCGCTGGGTGGACGGCGAGGTGGTGGCCCGGTCGGTGGACCGGGTGGGGGCGGTGGAGCTGGCCGTACGCCCGCTGAAGCAGCCGGATCCGGAGCTGGTGCGCGGGGCCCTGGTGGAGGGGCTGCGGCGGGAGGGGCTCGGGCTGCTGCGGTGGACCCGGGACAGTGAGCAGTTCCGGCAGCGGCTGGCGTTCCTGCACCGGGTGGTGGGCACGCCGTGGCCCGACGTGTCGGACGAGGCGCTGCTCGCGGAGCCGGGCGCCTGGCTGGAGCCGGAGCTGTCACGGGCCCGGCGCCGCTCCGACCTGGGCCGGATCGACGCGGGGCAGGCGCTGCGCCGGCTGCTGCCGTGGGCGACGGGCGAGGCGGTGCGGCTGGACGAGCTGGCGCCCGAGCGGATCGAGGTGCCGAGCGGCTCCCGTATCCGCGTCGAGTACGGCGGCGAGCAGCCCGTACTCGCGGTGAAACTCCAGGAGTTGTTCGGGCTGGGCGAGACGCCCCGGGTGGCCGGGGTGCCGGTCCTGGTCCACCTGCTCTCCCCCGCCGGGCGCCCGGCGGCCGTCACGGCGGACCTGGCCTCGTTCTGGCAGGACGGCTACAAGGCCGTACGGGCGGAGCTGCGCGGCCGCTACCCGAAGCACCCGTGGCCGGAGGACCCCACGACCGTACAGGCGACGCGGTACACCTCGGCCAGGCTCAAGCGGCAGGGCTCCTAGCATCCGACGGCCGCCGCGACCGCGCCTCCAGCCACAGCGCCAGCGCGAGCAGGCCGATACCGAGGCCCAGGAAGCCCCAGGGCAGGTAGGAAGTGAGGAGGAGGACCAGGACGCGCTGGGATTTCACCAGGTCGACGGTGTCCACGATGTAGTCCTCGCGCATCTTCACATGGCCGGAGAACGCGGTGACGGTGTCCTCGGACATGCCCATCTTCTTGGCGTTGCGCAGTTCCTCCTCGTGGATCTCCTCGCCGTTGACCGGGGCTCCGGTGACGGGTTCGACCCAGAACATGCGCTTGGTGGTGTACCAGCGGGTGATGCCGGTCTGCGCGATCTGCTCGGCGGTGACGCCCTCGATGGGCATCTTCTTCGGCATCGGGACCTTGGTCCACGGGATGGTCTGCTCGAAGTAGTAGACCTCCAGGCCGCGGAAGGTGCGGGTCCCCTTGTAGTGGATGGGGGCGGTAGTGCGGGTCTGGGCGTCGAAGTAGGCGTAGTCCCGTTTCTCCGTGAGGAAGGGCCACTTGAACTCGATGCCCTCGCGGCGGACCGGGTCGCCGTCGACCATCTCACCGGTGGCGTTGACGGGGGCCTGGGTGTGGGCGTCGAAGATGTAGCGCTCGGGGATCTCGGAGACCATTTCGCCGTCGGGGCCCTCGATGTAGGAGAGCGCGTCCCAGACGACGACGTCCCGCCCGGCGCTGCGTTCGATCTTCTCGGACTCCTCCACGTTGCCCTTGAGCGTCTGGACGATGGTGACCTTCTCGACCTCCTTCGCCTTGAGGGTCGTGTAGTCGAGGAGGGTGGCGGGCCTCGCCTCCAGGACGACTTCCTGGTACTGGTTCGGCGGGACCTTCGCCAGGCGGGGGAAGGCGTACCAGCGCAGCAGCGGGGACAGGGCGGCGAAGAAGACGGCGAAGGCCAGGAGGACGAGACCGGCTCGGCGGCGCATGGTGGTGGACCTCTCCCTTGCCGGGCTACTGCTCGGGGCCCGGGACGGTGGTGAGCAGGGGTTTGGGCGAGGTCTCGCCCGGCGGTGAGCCGACGGCGGAGATCGTGAACACGAGCGCGAGGGCGGCGGCCAGTCCGATGGCGGCGGCGACGAGGGCACGCATGCTCGGCCTCCCGGGGCGGTGATCTGATGGTTCGTCAGGGGTGGGGCACCGTAGCAACCGGGACGCGAGATGAGAACACGGACGACAGCCCCCGCGCCGGGCGGGCGCGGGGGCTGTCGGTGGAGCGGTGGGTCAGGCTTCGGGGGTTTCCGTCTCCTCCGGGGCCTGGACGGTGAGTTCGATGACGATCGGGGCGCCGCCCTCGGTGGTGAGCCGCAGCTTGTAGGTGCCCGGGTTCTCGTCGGCGAAGATCTCCGGGAGCTGGAGCAGGCCGTCGGCGTCCGTGGTGAGGGTCAGGGTGCGCAGCGGCTTGCCGTCCGCGCCCTTGAAGTACGGGCCCTTGTCGTTGTCGATGAGCCCCAGGCTGTCCTTGACCATGGTGGCGGTGACGGCCACCCCGGCGGCGGCAGCGCCCTTGTAGGTGGCCTTGACGGTGACGGCGTCGGCGAACTTCTCGCCGGGTGCGGCGACGAGCGCCTTGTCGTCGGTCCGTTGGAGCTTGTCGGCCTGGCGGGCGGTGACGCTCGCCTTGTAGGTCAGGGTGCGCGGCCGGGTGGTGCCCGCGGTGGCGGTCACCGTGAAGTCGCCGGTCTTCTCGCCCGCCTTGAGCGCGGGTGCGGTGGCGGTGCCGTCGGCCTTGGTGATGACCGTGACCGTCTTCCTGCCGCCGTCGAAGAGGGCGCCGGTGGTCCCGGTGACGGTGAAGGTGACGGGCAGCTGGGCCATCGGTGCGCCGAGGGCGTTGCGGGCGCGGACGGAGACCCGCTCGTCGAACGTGGAGCCGGCGGTGGCGGTGAGGGGGCCGGTGCCGGCGTTCTCCAGGGAGCCGAGGGTGTCGGCCGGGGACGGGGTCGGCTTCGGGGGCGGGGTCGGGGTGGGAGGCGGCGTCGGGGTCGGGCTGGTGGTGCCGCCGCCGGGCTTGGAGGGGCTCGGGCTCGGCTTCGTGGTGCCGGGCTTGGAGGGCGACGGGGACGGCTTCGTGCTCGGCGTCCCGACGGGGGTCGGGGTCGGGCTCGGCGTCGGGGTGCTGGGCGCGGTGGGGAGGACGCCGCCGCCGTCGGGCACCTCGTGCGTGCCGCGCTGGTAGTACGAGAACCAGGAGCGGACCGTACGCAGGTACTCCGTCGACCGGTTGTAGCTCAGCACCGCCCGGTCGAGGTCGGCGGCGACGGCGAGGTTGCGGCCGCCCGCGCAGAGGTAGCGGCCGGCGGCGAGCGCCGCGTCGTAGATGTTGTTGGGGTCCTTGCGGCCGTCACCGTTGGCGTCCTGGCCCCAGACGGCCCAGGTGGACGGGATGAACTGCATCGGGCCGACCGCGCGGTCGTGGACGGCGTCGCCGTCGTACGCCCCGCCGTCGGTGTCCTTGATGAGCGCGAAGCCCTGGCCGTTGAGGGCCGGGCCGAGGATCGGGGAGAGGGTGGTGCCGTTCGCGTCGACCTGGCCGCCGCGGGCCTGGCCGGACTCGACCTTGCCGATCGCGGCGAGGAGCTGCCAGGGCAGCCGGCAGGCCGGGTCGGTGGCGGCGACGGACTGCTCGGCCTGCTTGTACGCGGCCAGGACGGAGGCCGGAATGCCCGCTTCCGCGCTGCCGGTGGCGGCCGGGAGGTTGCTGGACGAACCGGGCCTGTCGGGCGTGACGAGGGGCGGAAGGTCGGTGTAGTACGGCGAGTTGCCGGTGGCGGCACTGTCCTCCGGGCCGCCCGACTCACCGCCGGCGGACTGCTGGTCGCCGCCCGTGGACCCTTCGGCCAGCGGGGCCGCGGGTGCCTGCGACGCCGCGAGCGCCGCCACGGCGGCCGCCGCCACCGCGGTGGTCGTGGCCCCCTTGCGCAGCCGTCGGCGAATGTGCGCTGCCATACGTTCCGGTCCCTCCCCCTCGAAGGCTGATCGCGCTCCCCAGCGCGGGACTCAAGCGACCCTACGGCACCTTGTGGCGCCTCGGCACCGCACCCTGACCGCTTCTTACTGTTTTTTCACGTTCCCGCGTGGACGGTGTCCGGGAGGGCAACGGAGGGTGCCCTGGGGTGCCGTGGACGGCGGTCGCGCATACTTGCCGCCATGCCGTTCACGCTCAGCCATGCCGCCGCCGTGCTCCCGGCGGTCCGCCGGAACGGGACCGCCCGCTGGGGGCTGTTCCCCTCTGCCCTCGTCGCCGGTTCGTTCGCGCCCGACGTCACCTACTTCGCGGACACGGTGATCCCCGGGGCCATGCGGTTCGGCGACTTCACGCACACGTTCCTCGGCGTGGTCACCGTGAACGTGCTGATCGCCGCCGCGCTGGTGGCGGTGTGGGCGGCGCTGCGGGAGCCGCTGGTGGCGCTGGTTCCGGTACGCGTACGGGGCCGCGTCCACGCCTTCGTACGGGGGCAGCGGTGGACCCGGGAGTCGTTCGGGCCGCACGCCTGGCTGGTGTTCGTGGGGTCGGCCGCGCTCGGGGCGGCCACGCATGTGGTGTGGGACGCGTTCACCCACCACAGCCGGTGGGGCACGGAGTTGCTGCCCGTCCTGAACCGGAGCGTCGGGGGCTTCCCGCTCTACCAGTTCGCGCAGTACGGCAGTTCGGCGGCGGCCCTGGCGGTGCTGGTCCGGTTCGTCGCCACCGGGCTGCGGCGCGCGGCCGCGAACCCGCTGCCGGAGGCGCTCCCGGCGCTCGGCCGGGGTGAACGGTGGGGCGCGCTCGGGCTGCTGGCCGCCTGCGTGGTGGTGGGCATCGCCCACCGGTGTGTGCGCTTCTACACGCACTTCGGGCGGATCGAGAACCCCCTCGACATCATCCCGACGGCCTGCTTCGGCGCGGGCGCCGGGCTGGCGGGCGGTCTGCTGCTGTACGGGGTGTGGATGCGGCTGCTGCGGAAGCGGCGGCCGGAGGAGGACAGGCCGGAGCAGGCACCCGTGGCGGACGAATCCCCGGCAGGGGCGTCCACCGCGGCCTGAAGTCCCGTACGGAAGCCTCCAGCGGCCGGAAGTGACCGGCAGCGCCCACCGGCCGGGCAGGGCCTCGCAGGAAAGGGCCCGGAACCGCGATGCGGTTCCGGGCCCTTCGGCTTCCCGAGGCTCAGTGGGCCGCCGACTCCCAGTCCTTGCCGACGCCGACCGAGACGTCCAGCGGGGCGCGCAGCTCCACGGCGCCCGCCATCTCGTGGCGCAGGATCTGCTCCACCTGCTTCCGCTCGCCCTCGGCGATCTCCAGCACGATTTCGTCGTGGACCTGGAGCAGCATCCGCGAGGTCAGCTCCGCCTCCCGCAGCGCCTTGTCCACCCGCAGCATCGCCACCTTCACGATGTCGGCGGCGGTGCCCTGGATCGGGGCGTTGAGCGCCATCCGCTCGGCGGCCTCGCGGCGCTGGCGGTTGTCGCTGTTCAGGTCGGGGAGGTAGCGGCGGCGGCCGAGGATGGTCTCGGTGTAGCCGGTGGCCCGCGCCTCCTCGACGACCCGGTGGAGATAGTCCCGTACGCCGCCGAACCGCTCGAAGTAGGTGTCCATCAGCACCCGCGCCTCGGCGGGGTCGATGTTCAGCTGCTGGGAGAGGCCGAACGCGGAGAGACCGTAGGCCAGGCCGTACGACATGGCCTTGATCTTGCGGCGCATCTCCGGGTCGACGGCGCCCTTCTCCACGCCGAAGACCTGGGAGGCGACCGTGGTGTGCAGGTCCTCGCCGGAGGTGAACGCCTCGATGAGACCGGCGTCCTCGGAGAGGTGGGCCATCACCCGCAGTTCGATCTGGCTGTAGTCCGCCGTCATCAGCGTCTCGAAGCCCTCGCCGACGACGAAGCCGCGGCGGATCGCCCGGCCCTCGTCGGTGCGGACGGGGATGTTCTGGAGGTTCGGGTCGGTGGAGGAGAGCCGGCCGGTCGCCGCCACCGTCTGGTTGAACGTGGTGTGGATGCGGCCGTCGGCGGCGATCGTCTTGATCAGGCCCTCGACAGTGACCCGGAGCTTCGCCTGCTCGCGGTGGCGCAGCATCAGGACGGGCAGCTCGTGCTCGGTCTGCGCGGCCAGCCAGGCCAGCGCGTCCGCGTCCGTCGTGTATCCGGTCTTGGTCTTCTTCGTCTTCGGCAGGCCCAGCTCACCGAAGAGGATCTCCTGGAGCTGCTTGGGCGACCCGAGATTGAACTCCCGGCCCACCGCCGCGTGCGCCTCCTTCACCGCCTGCTGCACGGTCCCCGCGAACTGCTGCTCCATGCCTTCCAGATGGGCCCGGTCCGCGGCGATGCCGTGCCGCTCCAGCCGGGCCAGAAGGATCGAGGTCGGCAGCTCCATGTCATGGAGCAGCTCGGCCGCGCCCACCTCCTTCAGCCGGGCGGTGAACGCGTCGCCCAGGTCCAGCACCGCGCGGGCCTGCGCCATCAGGGCGTCCTGCTCGGCCCGGTCGTCCGCGCCGAAGGCCAGCTGCCCGTCGGAGGCGGCGGCCGGGGCCAGCTCGCGGCCCAGATACTCCACGGCCAGCGCGTCCAGGGCGAAGGAGCGGCGGCCCGGCTTCACCAGATACGCGGCGAGCGCGGTGTCCATGGTGACGCCTTCGAGCTGCCAGCCCATCTCAGGGAAGACCCGCATCACGTTCTTCGCGTTGTGCAGGACCTTCGGCCGCTCCGGGTCCGCCACCCACGCGGCGAACGCCCGCTCGTCGGCCTCCTCCAGCTGCGCCGGATCCAGCCAGGCGGCGGCCCCGTCGGCGGCGGCGAGCGCGACCTCGGTGACCGTACCGGCGCCGAGCGACCAGGTGTCCACGGTCATCACGCCGAGCGGCTGCGCACCGTGCGCCTCCAGCCACGGGGCGACCTCACCGGAGCCGAGCACGGCTCCGTCCAACTCGATACCGGCGGCGGGCGCGGGCGGCTCGGCCTCCGCCGCACCCGGGTCGACGGCGAGAAGGCGCTCGCGCAGGCTCGGGTTGCGGATCTCCAGTATGTCCAGGACACCGGTGACCGCCGTGCGGTCGTACGGGGCGCGCTCCAGCTCGGCCGGGGACTTCGGCAGCTCCACGTCCCGGACCATCTCGGTCAGCACCCGGTTCATCTTCACCGCGTCCAGGTGGTCCCGGAAATTCTGCCCGGCCTTGCCCTTGACCTCCTCGGCCCGCTCCACCAGCTCGGCGAACGAACCGAACTGGTTGATCCACTTCGCGGCCGTCTTCTCACCGACCCCCGGAATGCCCGGCAGGTTGTCCGACGGGTCGCCGCGCAGGGCCGCGAAGTCCGGATACTGCTGCGGGGTGAGCCCGTACTTCTCGAAAACCTTCTCCGGGGTGAACCGGGTCAGCTCGGAGACCCCCTTGGTGGGGTACAGCACGGTCACGTTCTCCGTGATCAGCTGGAAGGAGTCCCGGTCGCCGGTGACGATCAGCACCTCGAACCCGGCCGCCTCGGCCTGGGTCGCCAGCGTCGCGATGACGTCGTCCGCCTCGAAGCCGTCGACCGCGAACCGGTCCGCGTGCATCGCGTCCAGCAGCTCGCCGATCAGCTCCACCTGCCCCTTGAACTCGTCGGGGGTCTTGGAGCGGTTCGCCTTGTACTCCGGGAACTCCTGGGCACGCCACGTCTTGCGGGACACGTCGAACGCCACCGCGAAGTGCGTGGGCGCCTCGTCACGCAGGGTGTTCGCCAGCATCGACATGAAGCCGTACACGGCATTCGTCGGCTGCCCCACCGCCGTCGTGAAATTCTCCGCGGGCAGGGCGAAGAACGCCCGGTACGCCAGGGAGTGCCCGTCCATGAGGAGCAGGCGCGGTCGGTTGTCTGCCGTCTTCTTCGATGCCGTCTCAGCCACGCCCCCGATCCTGCCACGGCCCACTGACAATCCGGACCGGGCACGGCCTTGCGCGACCGTGACAGGATCGATGGTGAGGACACACGACCGCCGAAGAAGCGCTCGAAGGGGAGCAGCATCATGGCCAGCAAGCCGCCCACCGGTGACCCGGTCCAGGACGCCCCACAGGTCGAGGCGGCCCCGCACGCCGCCGCCGGGCTGCCCGCCGTCGCCCACTCCCTGCGCATCGCGCAACAGCAGATGGGCGTGCGCCGCACCGCGCAGACCCTCCTCAAGGTCAACCAGAAGAACGGGTTCGACTGCCCCGGCTGCGCCTGGCCCGAGGGCGACAAGCGGCACACCGCCGAATTCTGCGAGAACGGGGCCAAGGCCGTCGCCGAGGAGGCGACGCTGCGCCGCGTCACCCCCGGCTTCTTCGCCGCGCACCCCGTCGCCGACCTCGCCGAACGCAGCGGCTACTGGCTCGGCCAGCAGGGCCGGATCACTGAGCCGGTGTACCTCCCCGAGGGCGCCGACCGGTACGAGGCCATCACCTGGGAGCGCGCCTTCGCGATCATCGCCGAGGAGCTGACCGCACTCGACTCCCCCGACGAGGCCCTCTTCTACACCTCGGGGCGCACCAGCAACGAGGCCGCGTTCCTCCTCCAGCTCTTCGCCCGCGAGTTCGGCACCAACAACCTCCCCGACTGCTCCAACATGTGCCACGAGTCGTCCGGCTCGGCGCTCAACGAGACCATCGGCATCGGCAAGGGCAGCGTCTCCCTGGAGGACATCCACCAGGCCGACCTGATCATCGTCGCCGGGCAGAACCCCGGCACCAACCACCCCCGGATGCTCTCCGCCCTGGAGAAGGCGAAGAACGCCGGGGCGAAGATCATCTCGGTGAACCCGCTCCCCGAAGCGGGCATGGAGCGGTTCAAGAACCCGCAGACCCCGCACGGCATGCTCAAGGGCACCCCGCTCAACGACCTGTTCCTCCAGATCCGCATCGGCGGCGACCAGGCCCTCTTCCGCCTCCTCAACAAGCTGATCCTGGCCACCGAGGGCGCCGTCGACACCGCGTTCGTCACCGAACACACCCACGGTTACGAGGAGTTCGCCAAGGCCGCCGAAGCAGCCGACTGGGACGAGACCCTCACCGCCACCGGCCTCACCCGCGCCGAGATCGAAGAGGCCCTCGCCCTCGTCCTCGCCTCGCAGCGCACCATCGTCTGCTGGGCGATGGGCCTCACCCAGCACAAGCACTCCGTTCCCACCATCCGGGAAGTCGTCAACTTCCTTCTCCTGCGCGGGAACATCGGCCGCCCCGGCGCCGGTGTCTGCCCGGTGCGCGGCCACTCCAACGTCCAGGGCGACCGCACCATGGGCATCTTCGAACGGCCCGCACCGGCCTTCCTCGACGCCCTCGACAAGGAGTTCGGCATCACCTCGCCCCGCCACCACGGCTACGACGTGGTGCGCTCCATCCAGGCCCTGCGCGACGGCGAGGCCAAGGTCTTCTTCGCGATGGGCGGCAACTTCGTCGCCGCGACCCCCGACACCGCCGTCACCGAGGCCGCGATGCGCCGCGCCCGCCTCACCGTCCACGTGTCGACCAAGCTCAACCGCTCCCACGCCGTCACCGGCACCCGCGCGCTGATCCTGCCGACGCTCGGCCGCACCGACAAGGACGTCCAGGCGGGCGGCAAGCAGTTCGTCACCGTCGAGGACTCCATGGGCATGGTCCACGCCTCCCGAGGCAACCTCACCCCCGCCGGCCCCCACCTGCTCTCGGAACCGGCGATCGTCGCCCGCCTCGCACGGGCGGTGCTCGGCGCCAACTCCCGTACACCGTGGGAGGAGTTCGAGCGGGACTACGCCACCATCCGCGACCGCATCTCCCGAGTCGTCGTGGGCTTCGAGGACTTCAACACCCGCATCGCCCGCCCCGGCGGCTTCACCCTCCCCCACGCCCCCCGCGACGAGCGCCGCTTCCCCACCGCCACCGGCCGCGCCAACTTCACCGCCGCCCCCGTCGAGTTCCCCGAACTCCCCGAAGGCAGGCTCCTGTTGCAGACCCTGCGCTCCCACGACCAGTACAACACCACCATCTACGGCCTGAACGACCGCTACCGGGGCATCAAGAACGGCCGCCGCATCGTCATGGTCAACCCCGACGACGCGGCCGCCCTCGGCCTTGCCGACGGCTCCTACACCGACCTCGTCAGCGAGTGGAAGGACGGCGTGGAGCGCCGCGCGGAAGGCTTCCGCGTCGTCCACTACCCCACCGCCCGCGGCTGCGCCGCCGCCTACTACCCCGAGACCAACGTCCTGGTCCCGCTGGGCTCCACCGCGGACACCAGCAACACCCCGGCCAGCAAGTCCGTCGTCATCCGCTTCGAGAACCCCCGGAGCGACTCCGAGGCTCCTGGGGAAGACTGAAAACCGCCACTCCCTAAGCGTTCGCTCAGCCGTCTGGTAAGAACAGTGCACACAGCAATGAACCAGCGCAGACGATCGGAGCCGGACCCATGGGCGAGCAGACCGCACCCCTCTTCCCGCAGGAAGTCATCGACGAGTACGCGGCACTCGGCATCGACCTGCCCGCCCTCTTCTCCGCCGGCCACCTCGGCGAACGCATGGGCGTGACCATCGTCGAGGCCGCCGCCGACCGCGTCGTCGGCACCATGCCCGTCGAAGGGAACACCCAGCCCTACGGCCTCCTGCACGGCGGCGCCTCCGCCGTCCTCGCCGAGACCCTCGGCTCCATCGGCTCCATGCTCCACGGCGGCGCGAGCAAGATCGCCGTCGGCGTCGACCTGAACTGCACCCACCACCGAGGCGCCCGCAGCGGCCTCGTCACCGGCGTCGCCACCCCCGTACACCGGGGCAGGTCGACCGCCACGTACGAGATCGTCATCACCGACGAACAGGACAAGCGGGTCTGCACCGCCCGCCTCACCTGCCTCCTCCGCGACGCCCCCCGCCCCGACGCCGGCTGACACCCGCACCCCGACAACACCCCCCATCACCCCCGTACCACCGCCGCAAGGCCCCCCTGCCCGGCCGGAATCGCACCTCGCATTCCGACCGGGCAGCGCCATATCCCCACCAAAACCAGCACCGTTGATCACCACACTCGGTCAACACCCTTGACGCCGAACCACGTTCCATGAGCCACTCAGCAGCCACATTGGCCTCAGTGGACTCGAACGCACCTTCGCCGTTGTAACACTGCGTAACAACCACGAAATGTGAGAACCAGCCGCCCACCCCGGCCCGAGGCCCCCGGGGCACTCCGGCACGCCCGACGCCACCCCCACCCCGCGTCAGCACCAAGATCACCCCAAGCCCCTTAGCAGAGCTGCGCGTTCTCAGCATGTGGTCATTCCGCACTCCGTGCCAAAGCCACACATCCACACCCAGGAACCTCAAGCCTTGCTCAACGGCATAACAAGAGCGTCACATCCGTCGCCGACCCGTCCCGGACGCCCCCAGCTGCGCTTAGAGTCACCGCCAGTCACCGCGCCGCCGGGCACGTCTGCTGCACAGCCCCCTCGCACCACCTCAGTACGCCCGGCGACCGACACGGCACCTCAAGCAGAGGAGGCCGCGCCAGGGAAAGGACTTTTCGTGCGACACCGTTCTTTGCTCATACTCACTGCCGTGCTCACCACCGGAGCACTCACCCTCACCGCCTGCGGTTCGCGCGACGACAGCAACAACAGCGGCGGCGGCGACGGTGGCACCACGACCGTCGTCATCGGCCTCGACGCCCCGCTCACCGGCGACCTCTCCGCCCTCGGCCTCGGCATCAAGAACTCCGCCGACCTCGCCGTCAAGCAGGCCAACGCCAAGAAGTACGTCGAAGGCGTCACCTTCGAGATCCAGGCCCTCGACGACCAGGCCCAGCCGTCGTCCGGCCAGCAGAACGCGAGCAAGTTCGTCGCCAACAAGAAGGTCCTCGGCACCGTCGGCCCGCTGAACTCGTCCGTCGGCGAGTCCATGCAGAAGGTCCTGGCCGACGCCAAGCTCGCCCAGGTCTCCCCGGCCAACACCTCGCCCTCCCTCACCCAGGGCCAGAAGTGGAACGAGGGAACCAAGGAGCGCCCCTTCGCCTCCTACTTCCGCACCTCGACCACCGACGCCGTCCAGGGCCCCTTCGCGGCGCAGTACCTCTTCAACGACGCCAAGAAGAAGAAGGTCTTCGTCATCGACGACAAGAAGACCTACGGCGCCGGCCTCGCCGGCACCTTCAAGGCCGAGTTCGAGAAGCTCGGCGGCACCATCGCCGGCACCGAGCACATCGACCCCGAGACCAAGGACTTCTCCTCGGTCGCCACCAAGGTCAAGAGCTCCGGCGCCGACGTCGTCTACTACGGCGGCGAGTACCCTGCGGCCGGCCCCCTCAGCAAGCAGATCAAGAAGGCCGGCGCCAAGATCCCGCTCGTCGGCGGCGACGGCATCTACAGCGGCGAGTACATCAAGCTCTCCGGCGCCGAAGGCGTGGGCGACCTCGCCACCTCGGTCGGCGCGCCGATCGAGACCCTGCCCTCCGCCAAGGACTTCGTCGCGAACTACGAGAAGGCCGGCTACAAGGAGCCCTTCGAGGCTTACGGCGGCTACTCCTACGACGCCGCCTGGTCGATCATCGAGGCCGTCAAGGCCGTCGTCGAGGCCAACGACGGCAAGCTCCCGAGCGACGCCCGCGCCCAGGTCGCCGAGGCCGTCGGCAAGGTCGACTTCGACGGCGTGACCGGCAAGGTCTCGTTCGACGAGTACGGCGACACCACCAACAAGCAGCTCACCGTCTACGAGTACAAGGACGGCGCCTGGGCCGCGGTCAAGTCCGGCGAACTGACCAGCTGACACCCACCAGCCCGACCTACCACCGGCAGCGCGGGGCACCGCACACCAGGCGCCCCGCGCTGCTCTATATCCGGCGAAAGACACGGAGGACCCGCGGTGAACGAACTGCCGCAACAGCTGGTCAACGGCCTGCTACTCGGATCGATGTACGGGCTCGTCGCCATCGGCTACACGATGGTCTATGGCATTGTCCAGCTCATCAACTTCGCCCACGGCGAGATCTTCATGACCGGCGGCTTCGGGGCCCTCACGGTCTGGCTCATACTCCCCAGCGGCACCAGCGTGCTGCTCGCACTCCCCCTCATGCTCATCGGCGCGATCGTCGTCGCCACCACCATCGCGGTCGGAGCGGAACGATTCGCCTACCGACCGCTCCGCGGCGGACCACGCCTCGCACCCCTCATCACCGCCATCGGCCTCTCGCTCGCCCTCCAGCAAGCCGTATGGGCCTGGTACCCGGGCGCCAAGTCCGCCCGCACCTTCCCCGAAATCCCCGGCGGACCCTTCGAGCTCGGCCCCGTCACCATCCAGACCGGTGACGTCTTCCTGCTCATCGCCGCCCCCGTGTCGATGGCCGTCCTCGGCTACTTCGTCATCAAGACCCGCACCGGCCGCGGCATGCAGGCCACCGCGCAGGACCCCGACACCGCCAAGCTCATGGGCATCAACACCGACCGCATCATCGTGGTCGCGTTCGCCCTCGGCGCCACCTTCGCCGCCATCGGAGCCGTCGCCTACGGCCTCAAGTACGGCGAGGTCCAGTTCCGCATGGGCTTCCTGCTCGGCCTCAAGGCCTTCACCGCAGCCGTCCTCGGCGGCATCGGCAACATCTACGGCGCCATGATCGGCGGCCTCACCCTCGGCGTCGCCGAGACCATGGCCGCCGCCTACATCGCCGAAGTCCCCGGCCTCGAACAGCTCGGCGGCCAGTCCTGGGCCAACGCCTGGGCGTTCGTACTCCTCATCCTCGTGCTCCTCTTCCGGCCCCAGGGCATCATGGGCGAGCGCGTCGCGGACAGGGCGTGACCACCATGACCACCACACAGACCACCAGCACGGTCACCGCACCCGCACCGACCGCACCCACCACCGGCGGCACCCTCACCCTCCCGCCGCACATCGCCCGCGCCACCGCCACGGCCGGCGGAGCACTCACCGTCGTCTCCGCCTTCCTCGCCTGGACCTGGACCTCCGCCTTCCCCGGCGACCTCACGGTCTACGGCTACCCCGGCGGCCTCCAGTGGCTCGTCCTCGTCAGCGGCGCCCTCCTCGCCCTCTTCGGCCTCTCCTCCTACGGGATCAAGGGCCTGGGCTGGCTCACCCCCCAGGGCGCCGACCCCGCGATCCGGCTCGCCGCCTACGCGGCCTTCGCCACCGCCTGGTTCACCATGGGCGCCATCAGCACCAAGCTCGGCGGCGCGGTCAACCTCGAACCCGGCGCCTACGTCGCCCTGGCCGCCACCCTCATCGGCTGGCTCGGCGCCCGCTCCCTGCCCTACGAGCGGCCCGAGAACCACCCGGCCGACCCCGAGGACAGCGCCTTCGAGCAGTTCAAGCACCGCTTCAGCAACCGCTGGGCCACCTACAAGGCGACCCTCGCCACCGGCACCGCCCAGCCCGCGAAGACCCTCCCCTCGTACATCGAGATCCTGATCGTCGCGGTCGTCCTCGCCCTCGGCCTCGCCGTCTTCACCTACGGCATCACCACCGAGTACGACGAGCTCTTCATCGGCTTCCTCATCACCGCCGGCTTCGGCTTCGCGGCGATCCAGAAAGCCGGCCTCATCCAGCGGGTCTCCACCCTCACCGCACGCCACCGCAACGTGACCCTCGTCGGCGCCTTCGTCGCCGCCGCGGCCTTCCCGTTCACCCAGTCCGACGACCAGTACGCGACCATCGGCGTCAACATCCTCATCTTCGCCACCGTCGCCCTCGGCCTGAACATCGTCGTCGGCCTCGCCGGCCTCCTCGACCTCGGCTACGTCGCCTTCCTCGGCGTCGGCGCCTACGCCGCCGCCCTGGTCTCCGGCTCTCCGACCTCCCCGCTCGGCATCCAGCTGCCGTTCTGGCAGGCCATCCTCGTCGGCGCCACCGCATCCATGGTCTTCGGCGTCCTCATCGGCGCCCCCACCCTGCGACTGCGCGGCGACTACCTCGCCATCGTGACCCTCGGCTTCGGAGAGATCTTCCGCATCGCCGTCCTCAACCTCGACGGCACCTCCGGCCCCGACGTCACCAACGGCTCCAACGGCATCTCCTCGATCCCGAACCTCTCCATCTTCGGCTTCGACTTCGGCGCCACCCACTCCATCGCCGGATTCACCATCGGCCGCTTCGCGAACTACTTCTTCCTGATGCTGCTCGTCACGCTCATCGTGGTCGTGGTCTTCCGCCGCAGCGCCGAATCCCGCATCGGCCGCGCCTGGGTCGCCATCCGCGAGGACGAGACCGCAGCGGAAGCCATGGGCATCAACGGCTTCCGCACCAAGCTCATCGCCTTCGCCCTCGGCGCCACCCTCGCCGGCCTCGCCGGAGCCGTACAGGCACACGTCACCTACACCGTGACCCCCGAGCAGTACCAGTTCGCCCACGCCGTCCCGCCCAACTCGGCCTTCCTCCTCGCAGCGGTCGTCCTCGGCGGCATGGGAACGATCAGCGGCCCGCTCGTCGGCGGCGCACTGCTCTTCCTCATCCCCGCCAAGCTCCAGTTCATGAGCGACTACCAGCTCTTCGCCTTCGGGCTCGCGCTGGTCCTGCTGATGCGCTTCCGCCCCGAGGGCCTCATCGCCAACCGCCGCCGACAGCTCGAATTCCACGAGAAGGACGAAGCGCCCGCCACTCTCACCAAGGCAGGGGCCTGACGATGACCACCGACACCACCACCGCCGAGGCCACAGCCGTGAGCGCACCCGGCGAAACTGTCCTCGACGCCCGCGGCGTCACGATGCGGTTCGGCGGCCTCACCGCCGTCCGCTCCGTCGACCTCACCGTCAACTCCGGCGAGATCGTCGGCCTCATCGGCCCCAACGGCGCCGGCAAGACCACCTTCTTCAACTGCCTCACCGGCCTCTACATCCCCACCGAGGGCGAAGTCCGCTACAAGGGCAACGTCCTCCCCGCCAAATCCTTCAAGATCACGGCGACCGGCATCGCCCGCACCTTCCAGAACATCCGGCTCTTCTCCAACATGACCGTCCTGGAGAACGTCCTCGTCGGACGCCACACCCGCACCAGGGAAGGCCTCTGGTCCGCCCTCCTCCGCGGCCCCGGCTTCCACCGCGCCGAGGCCGAATCCAAGGCCCGGGCCATGGAACTGCTGGAGTTCGTCGGCCTCGACCACAAGGCCGAACACCTCTCCCGCAACCTCCCCTACGGTGAACAGCGCAAGCTGGAGATCGCCCGCGCGCTCGCCAGCGAGCCCGGACTCCTCCTCCTCGACGAGCCCACCGCAGGCATGAACCCGCAGGAGACCCGCGCGGCCGAAGAACTCATCTTCGCCATCCGCGACAAGGGCATCGCCGTCCTCGTCATCGAGCACGACATGCGCTTCATCTTCAACCTCTGCGACCGCGTCGCCTGCCTCGTCCAGGGCGAGAAACTGGTCGAAGGCACCGCCGCCGAGGTCCAGGGCGACGACCGCGTCGTCGCCGCCTACCTCGGCGAACCCTTCGAGGGCGACCCGGGCGCCGCCGAAGTCGCCGAGGTCGAAGCCGCCGAAGCCGCCGCCGCAACGGAGACCACCGGGGCCACCGCCCCGGAAGCCCCCGCCCCCGCGGCCGAGGCCACCACCGAGGACGCCCCGGCCGCCCCCGGCGAGAGCACCAGCAAGGAGAACGACCGATGACCGCACTTCTCGAAGTCGAGGACCTGCGCGTCGCCTACGGCAAGATCGAGGCCGTCAAGGGAATCTCGTTCAAGGTCGAAGAAGGCGAAGTCGTCACCCTCATCGGCACCAACGGCGCCGGCAAGACGACGACGCTGCGCACCCTCTCCGGACTGATCAAGCCGCTCGCCGGCCAGATCAAGTTCAACGGCAAGTCCCTCCGCAAGGTCCCGGCCCACCAGGTCGTCTCCCTCGGACTCGCCCACTCCCCCGAGGGCCGCCACATCTTCCCCCGCATGTCCATCGAGGACAACCTGCGCCTCGGCGCGTTCCTCCGCAAGGACAGCGACGGGATCAACAAGGACATCCAGCGCGCCTACGACCTCTTCCCCATCCTCGGGGAACGCCGGAAGCAGGCCTCCGGAACCCTCTCCGGCGGCGAGCAGCAGATGCTCGCCATGGGCAGGGCCCTGATGTCCCAGCCGAAGCTGCTCATGCTGGACGAGCCCTCCATGGGCCTCTCCCCCATCATGATGCAGAAGATCATGGCGACCATCACCGAACTGCGTGCCCAGGGCACCACCATCCTGCTCGTGGAGCAGAACGCCCAGGCGGCGCTCTCGCTCGCCAACCACGCGCACGTGATGGAGGTCGGCAGCATCGTCCTTTCCGGCACCGGCGAGGACCTGCTGCACGACGACTCGGTCCGCAAGGCGTACCTGGGCGAGGACTGAGGCCTTCCCCGTACGCGAGAGGCCCGCACCCGGTCCCGGGTGCGGGCCTCTCTCCTGCGCGTTCGTACGGGGCTACTCGGCCGCCTTCTTCTTCTCCTCGGCGTCCGCGATCAGCGCCTCCGCCAGCTGCTGCATCGACATCCGGCGGTCCATCGACGTCTTCTGGATCCACCGGAACGCGGCCGGCTCGGAGAGCCCGTAATCCGTCTGGAGGATGCTCTTCGCCCGGTCCACCAGCTTCCGCGTCTCCAGCCGCTGGGAGAGGTCCGCGATCTCGCTCTCCAGCGCCTTCAGCTCCGCGAACCGGGAGACGGCCATCTCGATGGCCGGCACGACGTCGCTCTTGCTGAACGGCTTCACGAGGTACGCCATCGCCCCGGCGTCCCGGGCCCGCTCGACCAGGTCGCGCTGCGAGAAGGCGGTGAGCATGAGGACGGGCGCGATGGACTCCTCGGCGATCTTCTCGGCGGCGGAGATCCCGTCGAGGACCGGCATCTTCACATCGAGGATCACCAGGTCCGGCTTGTGCTCCCGGGCCAACTCGACGGCCTGCTGCCCGTCGCCCGCCTCACCGACGACGGAGTAGCCCTCCTCCTCCAGCATCTCCTTGAGGTCGAGGCGGATGAGGGCCTCGTCCTCGGCGATGACGACGCGGGTCGTCAGCGGCGGGACGTGCGACTTGTCGTCGTCGACGGCGTCTACGGGCTGGGGCGACTCGGGGGTGGTCACGGGGCTCCTTGATATGGGGCAGATACTGCTGCCACGAGCCTACCTAGCTCCTGTAAGGTAGTGACGCGCAGGGCAGCAATGACCCTTCCTTTCTAAGGCCCCAGTACTCCAACTGGTTAGAGAGGCCGCTCTCAAACAGCGGACAGTGTGGGTTCGAATCCCACCTGGGGCACTTTTCCTTCGATTCCAAGGCGCAACGCCGGTGATCGAAGTTCACTTGATCCGGGTACTGGCGTTCCATTCCGCACCGGATCACCATCTGCGCGACAAGACTCACCGCCATGTACGACGTGAAGACGCGCGAGCGAGTTCTGGCTCTGGTCGCGCAGGGCCGCAGCCTCAATTCCGTGAGCAAGCAGACCGGCATGTCGCGCGCAGCGATCCGCTCCTGGCAGACGCGCCTCGAACCGGTCGACAAGCACCGGAGCAGGTCATGCCCGAGGTGTGCCGAAGAGCCCACGGCGATCGAGCACTCCTCCTCGTATGCCTACTTACTGGGGCTCTACCTCGGGGACGGCTGCATCAGCGCAGCGAAGCGTGGCGTGTACTCGCTGCGAATCGCGTGCGCCGACGCCTGGCCGGGCCTCATCGACGCCTGCGCCGAAGCCATCCGGATCTCGCGCCCACACAACAAGGACGCCCACCCCTGGGAATTCATCCGCGGGCTCATCCACTCCGATGGCTGCCGCATCACCAACTGGGCCACGCGCATGGTTCGCGGCGAACGCAAGCGCTACGAATACCCCCGGTACTTCTTCACCAACAAGTCCGACGACATCCGCAAGCTCTTCAGCGACACCCTCACCGCCGTGGGTGTCGAGTGGACCACCCTCGCGCGCGGCAGCAAACCCCTCAACATCTCCGTAGCCCGACGGGCATCCGTCGCCCTCATGGATGCGCACGTCGGGCCGAAATACTGAGCCGCCCTACTTCGGGCTGTCGTCCTCGCCGATGTGGTGGACGCGGACCAGGTTGGTGGAGCCTGCTACGCCGGGCGGGGAGCCGGCGGTGATCACCACGATGTCGCCCTTCGCGCAGCGGCCGATGCGCAGGAGTTCCTCGTCGACCTGGGCCACCATCGCGTCCGTGGAGTCGACCTTCGGGCCGAGGAAGGTCTCGACGCCCCAGGTGAGGTTGAGCTGGGCGCGGGTCGCTTCGTCGGGGGTGAAGGCGAGGAGCGGGATGGGTGAGCGGTAGCGGGAGAGGCGCTTGACCGTGTCGCCGCTCTGGGTGAAGGCGACGAGGAACTTGGCGCCGAGGAAGTCGCCCATCTCGGCGGCGGCCCGGGCGACCGCGCCGCCCTGGGTGCGGGGCTTGTTGCGTTCGGTGAGGGGCGGGAGCCCCTTGGCGAGGATGTCTTCCTCGGCGGCTTCGACGATGCGGGACATGGTGCGCACGGTCTCGATGGGGTACTTGCCGACGCTGGTCTCGCCGGAGAGCATCACCGCGTCGGTGCCGTCGATGATCGCGTTGGCGACGTCGGAGGCTTCGGCGCGGGTGGGGCGGGAGTTGTCGATCATCGAGTCCAGCATCTGGGTGGCGACGATGACGGGTTTGGCGTTGCGCTTGGCGAGCTTGATGGCGCGCTTCTGGACGATCGGGACCTGCTCCAGGGGCATTTCGACGCCGAGGTCGCCGCGGGCGACCATGATGCCGTCGAAGGCGGCGACGATGTCGTCGATGTTCTCGACGGCCTGGGGCTTCTCGACCTTGGCGATGACGGGGAGGCGGCGGCCTTCCTCGTCCATGATGCGGTGGACGTCGTCGATGTCGCGTCCGGTGCGGACGAAGGAGAGGGCGATGAGGTCGGCGCCGGTGCGCAGGGCCCAGCGGAGGTCGTCGATGTCCTTCTCGGAGAGGGCGGGGACGGAGACGGCGACGCCGGGGAGGTTGAGGCCCTTGTTGTCGGAGACCATGCCGCCTTCGATGACGGTGGTGTGGACGCGGGGGCCGTCGACGTCGGTGACTTCGAGGGTGACGCGGCCGTCGTCGACGAGGATGCGTTCGCCGGTGGTGACGTCGGCGGCGAGGCCGTCGTAGGTGGTGCCGCAGATGTCGCCGTTGCCCTCGTTCTCCAGGGGTTCGACGGTGATGGTGAAGGTGTCGCCGCGTTCAAGGAGTACGGGGCCTTCGCGGAAGCGTCCGAGGCGGATCTTCGGGCCTTGAAGGTCGGCGAGGATGCCGACGCTGCGGCCGGTCTCTTCGGCGGCTTTGCGTACGTGGTGGTATCGCTGCTCGTGTTCGGCGTAGGAGCCATGGCTGAGGTTGAAGCGGGCGATGTCCATTCCCGCTTCGACCAAGGCCTTGATCTGGTCGTATGTGTCGGTTGCCGGTCCCAGGGTACAAACGATTTTCGCTCGGCGCATGGTTCGAGCCTAAACCTTACCTACGGGTAGGTATTTGGCTCGGCATGACACCTCAACAACCTTTGGGTGAAGGGTTATTGACAAGTGTTGAATTGTGCGGCGGTCCGCTCCGATGAGCGTTTATCCGAGGGCCGGCGGGATGAGGGTGAACGAGGCTTCGACCTGGGCGTCGATGTTCTGGCGTACGGGTTCGAGGTCGATGGGGGCGGCGTCGGGTTCCGCTCCTCCCGCGGCCGCGGCGTAGGGCATGGATTCGGCGAAGGCGGCGCGGCCGAGGGGGCTGTGGTGGGTGCCGGTGTCGCTGAGTTCGAGGAGGGCGCCGAGGCGGGTGTCGAGGGCTTCGGCGTATTCGCGGGCGCGCTGGAGGGCTTCGCGAACGGCTTGGCGGCGTGCGGTGGCGTGGTGGGGTGAGGTGGGGCGCAGGGACCACCAGGGGCCGTCGACGCGGGTGAGTTCCTGGTCGGCGAGGCGGGCGGTGAGTTCGCCGAGGGTGGTGAAGTCGTTGACGGTGAGGGTGAGTTGGATGTGGCCGTGGTAGGAGCGGACGCGTTCGGCGCGGCCGTGGCGGGTGAGTTCGGGGTTGATGGAGAGGGTGCCGGTCTCGAGTTTTTCGATGGTGTCGCCGTAGCTCTTGATGAGGTCGAGGGTGGTGGTGTTGCGGCGGGTGAGGACGTCGAGGGTGGTGCGGCGGTCGGTGGAGCGGGCGGTGACGGTGACGGTGATGTGGGCGATTTCGGGGTCGACTTCGAGGTGGGCTTCGCCGCGGACGGTGACGTGGGGGGTGTCGGGGGTGCCGTAGGGGTGGTGGGCGGCGGGTGCGGGCTGGGGGGTGGGGGTTTCGGTCATGCGTTCACTGTGGCACGGGGGGTGGGTGTGGAGGAGGTGTGTGGGGTGGTCATCGGATCGAAACCTGCGTGGGGTGTTGCGTGGAACGGGGGGCGGGTCAGAATCTACGCGCGTTGCCCGTACTGAACGAGGAGTGAGTGAGCGATGTCGTTGAACCCCGTGGACCGCAGGACGTTTCTGGGCCGTTCGGCTGCCGCCGGTGCGGGGGTGGCGTTGGCGGGCGGTGCGGTCGTGGGGGCGGCGGGTACGGCGGAGGCGCACGGCCGCGGGCATGGCCATGGGCACGGTCATGGGCGGCCTGGGAAGCGGTACTCGTTCACGGTGATGGGCACCACGGATCTGCACGGGAACGTCTTCAACTGGGACTACTTCACCGACAAGGAGTACGACGACGCGGCCCACAACGACGTCGGTCTGGCGAAGATCTCGACGCTGGTGGATCAGGTGCGCCGGGAGAAGGGGCGCCGGAACACTCTGCTGATCGACGCGGGTGACACGATCCAGGGCACGCAGTTGTCGTACTACTACGCGAAGGTCGATCCGATCACGGCGCGGCGTGGTCCGGTGCATCCGATGGCGCGGGCGATGAACTCGATCGGCTATGACGCGGCGGCGCTGGGGAATCACGAGTTCAATTACGGGATTCCGGTGCTGCGGAAGTTCGAGGAGCAGTGTGATTTTCCGCTGCTGGGGGCGAACGCACTGGATGCGAAGACGTTGCGGCCGGCGTTCGCCCCGTACGTCATCAAGCGGTTGCGGACGCCGTTCGGGCGTGATGTGCGGGTGGCCGTTCTCGGGTTGACGAATCCGGGGATCGCGATCTGGGACAAGGTGAATGTGGGCGGGAAGATGGTGTTCCCGGGGCTGGAGGAGCAGGCGGCGAAGTGGGTGCCGAAGCTGCGTTCGATGGGTGCCGATGTGGTGATCGTGTCGGCGCATTCGGGTTCGTCGGGGACGTCGTCGTACGGGGATCAGTTGCCGTACGTGGAGAACGCGGCGGGTCTGGTGGCGGAGCAGGTGCCGGGGATCGACGCGATTCTGGTGGGGCACGCGCATGTGGAGATCGCCGAGCACTTCGTCACGAACAAGGCGACGGGGAAGCGGGTCGTTCTTTCGGAGCCGGCGAAGTGGGGGCAGCGGCTGACGGTTTTCGATTTCGATCTGGTGTGGGAGAAGGGGCGCTGGGCGGTCGAGAAGGCCGGTTCGCAGGTGCTGAATTCGAATACGGTGGCGGAGGACCGGAAGGTGGTCTCGCTGTTGCGGAGCGAGCACCGGAAGGTGGTGGCGTATGTGAACCAGGTGATCGGTACGTCGGTGGTGGCGATGTCGACGGCGGACGCGCCGTGGAAGGACGAGCCGATCATCGATCTGATCAACCAGGTGCAGACGGAGACGGTGGCGGCGGCTCTGGCGGGTGGGGAGTACGGGGAGCTGCCGGTGCTGTCGCAGGCGTCGTGTTTCTCCCGTACGGCGGGGATTCCGGCCGGTGATGTGACGATCAAGGACGCGGCGGGGCTGTATCCGTTCGAGAACACGCTGGAGGCGCGGCTGCTGACGGGGGCGCAGCTGAAGGAGTACCTGGAGTATTCGGCGCGGTATTACGTGCAGACGCCGGCGGGTGGTCCGGTGGACACGGCGAAGCTGACGAATGCGGACGGGATTCCGGATTACAACTATGACGCGGTGTCGGGGGTGGCGTACGACATCGATATCGCCAAGCCGGTGGGGTCGCGGATCGTGGGGCTGTCCTTCGAGGGGAAGCCGGTGGATCCGGCGGCGCGGTTCGTGTTCGCGGTGAACAACTACCGGGCGAGCGGTGGGGGTAATTTCCCGCATGTGCCGGGGGCGAAGCAGCTGTGGGCGAATTCGGACGAGATCCGGAACACGATCATCGCCTGGGTGCAGGAGAAGGGGTCGGTGGATCCGGCGGCGTTCGCTTCGGTGGGGTGGCGGCTGACGCGTGAGGGGACGCCGGTGTTCCCGTAACCCTGTTCGTCCGGCCCGGGGCTCCTTCGGTGGGGTCCCGGGCCGTTCTGTGTCCGGCGGCTAGACGGACTGGCTGAGGGGGATGAGGGCGGGGGCCTGGGCGGGGACGCGGGGGTGGTCGGTGGTGAGGCCGAAGGTGGTGAAGGCGGTGCGTTCGGGGAGGGGGTAGGGGGTGGTGCCGGTGAGGTTGTTGAGGATGGTGGCGCTGCGCCAGGCGGCGAGGCCGAGGTCGGGGGCGCCGACGCCGTGGGTGTGGCGTTCGGCGTTCTGTACGTAGACGTGTCCGGTGACCGTGCGGTCGAGGATCAGGCGGTACTGGTCGTCGATGCGGGGGCGGTGGGAGGCGTCGCGGCGGAGGTAGGGGTCGAGGCCGCCGAGGAGGGCGTCGAGGGGGCGTTCGCGATAGCCGGTGGCGAGGATGACGGCGTCGGTGGTGAGGCGGGAGCGGGTGCCTTGCTGGGTGTGTTCGAGGTGGAGTTCGACGCGGGTGTTGGCGAGGCGGCCTGCGGTGCGGACGTGGACGCCGGGGGTCAGGGTGGCGTCGGGCCAGCCGCCGTGGAGGGTGCGGCGGTAGAGCTCGTCGTGGATGGCGGCGATGGTGTCGGCGTCGATGCCTTTGTGGAGCTGCCATTGGCGGGGGACGAGTTCGTCGCGGGCGGTTTCGGGGAGCGCGTGGAAGTAGCGGCTGTAGTCGGGCGTGAAGTGCTCCAGGCCGAGCTTGGAATATTCCATGGGCGCGAAGGCCTGGGTGCGGGCGAGCCAGTGGATCTTCTCGGCGCCTTCGGGGCGGGCGCGCAGGAGGTCGAGGAAGACTTCGGCGCCGGACTGCCCTGAGCCGATGACGGTGATGTGGTCGGCGGCGAGGAGGCGTTCGCGGTGGCGGAGGTAGTCGGCGGAGTGGAGTACGGGGACGGACGGGGCTTCGGCGAGGGGGCGCAGGGGTTCGGGGACGAAGGGTTCGGTGCCGATGCCGAGGGCGATGTGGCGGGCGTAGGCGCGGCCGAGGGCTTCGGCTTCGCCGTCGGGGTCGAGTTGGGTGAAGTCGACTTCGAAGAGGGCGCGTTCGGTGTTCCAGCGGACGGCGTCGACCTGGTGGCCGAAGTGGAGTCCGGGGAGTTGTTCGCTGACCCAGCGGCAGTAGGCGTCGTATTCGGCTCGTTGGATGTGGAAGCGCTCGGCGAAGTAGAAGGGGAAGAGGCGGTCGCGGGTGCGGAGGTAGTTGAGGAAGCTCCAGGGGCTGGAGGGGTCGGCGAGGGTGACGAGGTCGGCGAGGAAGGGGACTTGGAGGCTGGCGCCGTCGAGGAGGAGGCCGGGGTGCCAGTGGAAGGCGGGGCGTTGTTCGTAGAAGGTCGCGGCGAGGGGGCGGGGGTCGTCGGGGGCGGCCGGGATGTTGTGGGCGAGGGCGGCGAGGGAGAGGTTGAAGGGGCCGATGCCGATGCCGACGAGGTCGTGGGGGCGGTCGGGTGCGGGGGCGGGCCGGTCGGTCATCGCGGGGTGTCGCCTTCCGTGCGGGGGGTGGGGGTGGTGGTGACCGCCAGGCCGGTGGTGGTGGCGGTGACCAGGTCGATGAGGGCCTGGAGGTCCTGGGGGGTGGTGTGGGGGTTGAGGAGGGTGGCCTTGAGCCAGAGGCGGCCGGCGGCGTGGGCGCGGCCGAGGACGGCGTGGCCTCGGTTGAGGAGGGTGCGGCGGAGGGTGGCGACGGTGTGGTCGTCGGCTCCGGTGGGGCGGAAGAGGACGGTGGAGATGGTGGGACGGTCGTAGAGGTCGAGGGCGGGGGTGTCGGTGATGAGGTCGGCGAGGTGGTGGGCGGTGGCGACGGTGCGGTCGATGAGGTCGGCGAGTCCGGTGCGGCCGAGGGCCTGGAGGGTGACGGCGATCTTGAGGGCGTCGGGGCGGCGGGTGGTGCGCAGGGAGCGGCCGAGGAGGTCGGGGAGGCCGGCTTCGGTGTCGTCGTCGGCGTTGAGGTAGGGGGCGTGGTGGTGGAGGGGGGTGAGGTGGTGGCGTTCGGGGACGGCGAAGAGGCCGGCGGATGCGGGTTGCCAGCCGAGTTTGTGCAGGTCGAGGGTGATGCTCTGGGCGCGGTCGAGGCCGTGGAGGAGGGTGCGGTGGGTGGGGCTGAAGAGGAGGGGTCCGCCGTAGGCGGCGTCGATGTGGAGTTCGGCGCCGTGGGTGGCGCAGAGGTCGGCGATGGTGTCGAGGGGGTCGATCTGGCCGGTGTCGGTGGTTCCGGCGGTGGCGACGACGAGGAGGGGGCGGTCGAGGCGGGTGAGGGCTTCGTCGAGGGCGGCGGGGTCGAGGGTGCCGGTGGGGGCGGGGACGGTGACGGGTTCGGGGAGGCCGAGGAGCCAGGCGGCGCGGGCGACGCTGTGGTGGGTGTTGGTGGCGCAGACGGTCTGGACGGGGCCGTGGCGTTCGCGGGCGAGGAGGAGGGCGAGTTGGTTGGCCTCGGTGCCGCCGGTGGTGATGACGGCGTCGGGTGAGGGGGCGTGGGGGTAGATCTCGGCGGCGAGTGCGGTGGTGAGGTCGGCTTCGAGGGCGGAGGCGGCGGGGGCCTGGTCCCAGGAGTCCATGGAGGGGTTGAGGGCGCTGGCGGCGAGGTCGGCGGCGGCCGCGAGGGCGAGGGGCGGGGTGTGGAGGTGGGCGGCGCAGTGGGGGTGGGCGGGGTCGGCGGCGCCTTCGGTGAGGGCGGTGACGAGGGCGCGGAGGGCGTGGTGGGCGCCGGTGCCGTGGTCGGGGATGAGGGGGTGGGTGGCGGTGCGGGTGCGGGGGGTGACGGTGTCGGGTCCGCCGGCGGGGAGGGGGCCGTCCCGGAGGGCCGCGCCGTCGTGGAGTGCGGTGAGCACGGTGTCGATGAGGGGGCGCAGTGCGGCGGGGCCTGCGGTGCCTCCGGCGAGGGGTGGGGTGGGCATGGGTGGGGTGGTCCTTCGGGAGGGCGGGGGTGGACATGCCAGCTTGTCCCGGGTTTCGGGCGGCGCGGCCGAAGAGGTCAACGATCTGAACTCGAAAGGGGTACTGGTGGCCGGTGTGGGCCATTTGCCGGGGGTTTTGGTGGTAAGGCTGTGCGGTTCCGGGACGGGTGTACGGGTGGTCCTGGAGGGGCGGGTGTGACGGGCGCGGCGCGTGTGACGGGGCCGGGTGCGGCGGGCGCGGCGAGGGCTGGGCGCGGGGTGTGACGAGGGCGGGGCGCGGGGACCGGCACGTCGGCGGGAGTTAGCCGATCAACCAATTGCAAAATTCTGCAATTCACTACATGCTGTGGGGGCCGTCCCGCCGTCACCCGTGCGGCACGGCCCCCGCTCGGCTCCCCGCCCGCGGTGGTGGCGTACGGCGGAGGAGAGCACGGAGCGATGGCGGTCCCCCTGTACCAGGCGAAGGCCGAGTTCTTCCGGATGCTCGGGCATCCGGTCCGCATCAGGGTCCTTGAGCTGCTCCAGGACGGTCCGCTCCCCGTACGGGACCTGCTGGCGGCGATAGAGGTGGAGCCGTCGTCCCTGTCGCAGCAGCTGGCGGTGTTGCGCCGGTCCGGGATCGTGACCGCGACCCGGGAGGGTTCGACCGTGGTGTACGAGCTGGCCGGTGGTGATGTCGCCGAGCTGATGCGGGCGGCCCGGCGCATCCTGACCGAGATGCTGGTGGGCCGGGACGGGCTGCTGGCCGAGCTGCGGGAGGCCGAGGTGTCCTCGCGGTGACGGCGGTGTCCACGCAGGTGTCGCCGTGGGGCCGGGTGCGGGCGCTGCTGCCCGTACGGGCGGACTTCGCGGCCATGACCCGTAACCCCCGCCGTGATCTGCTCGCCGGGCTCACCGTGGCGATCGTCGCGCTGCCGCTCGCGCTCGGCTTCGGGGTCTCCTCGGGGCTCGGTGCCGAGGCCGGGCTCGCGACGGCGGTGGTCGCCGGGGCGCTGGCGGCGGTGTTCGGCGGGTCGAACCTCCAGGTGTCGGGGCCGACCGGGGCGATGACGGTGGTCCTGGTGCCGATCGTCGCCGAGCACGGCCCGGGCGGGGTGCTGACCGTGGGGCTGATGGCGGGGGCGCTGCTCATCGGGCTGGCGCTGCTGCGGGCGGGGCGGTCCATGCGGTACGTCCCCGCGCCGGTGGTGGAGGGGTTCACGTTCGGCATCGCGGGGGTCATCGCCCTCCAGCAGGTCCCGAACGCGCTGGGCGTGGCGGTGCCCGAGGGCGACAAGGTGCTGGTGGTCGCCTGGCGGGCGGTGCAGGAGTTCGCCGCGCATCCGGATGTGACGGCTCTCGCCATCGCCGTGGGGGTGGCCGGGGTGATGCTGCTGGGCGCGCGGCGGTTCCCCACGGTCCCGTTCTCGGTGGTCGCGGTGGCGCTGGCGACCGTGGCGGTGTCGGTGTTCCGTCTGGACGCCGAGCCGATCGGGGCGCTGCCGGCCGGGCTGCCCGCGCCGTCGCTGGGCTTCCTGGAGGTGTCGGCGCTGGGGTCGCTGGTGGCACCGGCGGTCGCGGTGGCGGCCCTGGCGGCGCTGGAGTCGCTGCTGTCGGCGACGGTGGCGGACGGGATGACGGTGGGGCAGAAGCACGACCCGGACCGGGAGCTGTTCGGGCAGGGCATCGCCAATCTGGCGGCCCCGCTGTTCGGCGGGGTGCCCGCCACGGCGGCGATCGCCCGTACGGCGGTCAATGTCCGTACCGGTGCCTCTTCCCGGCTCGCGGCGCTGGCGCATGCGGCGGTGCTGGCGGTGATCGTGTTCGCGGCGGCGCCGCTGGTCTCGCGGATCCCGCTCGCCGCGCTGGCCGGGGTGCTGCTGGCGACGGCGGTGCGGATGGTGGAGGTGGGGGCGTTGCGGGCGATGGCCCGGGCGACCCGTTCGGACGCGGTGGTGCTGGTGCTGACGGCCACCGCGACGCTGGTGCTGGATCTGGTGCTGGCGGTGGTGATCGGGCTGGTGGTGGCGGGGGCGCTGGCGTTGCGGGCGGTGGCGGGCGAGGCGCGGATGGACCGGGTGGACCTGCGGGAGGACGAGGGTACGGGGGCGGAGGCGCCGGGTGCGCACAGCGAGGAGGAGCATGCGCTGCTGGCCGAGCACATCGTGGCGTACCGGATCGACGGCCCGTTGTTCTTCGCCGGGGCGCACCGCTTCCTGCTGACGCTGTCGGAGGTCGCGGACGTGCGGGTGGTGATCCTGCGGATGTCACGGGTGACGACGGTGGATGCCTCGGGTGCGCTGATGCTGAAGGACGCGGTGCACCAGCTGAACCGGCGGGGCATCGCGGTGCTGGCCTCGGGCATCCGCCCCGGGCAGCGGCAGGCGCTGGAGTCGGTGGGGGCGCTGGAGCTGTTGCGGCGGGAGGGCCGGGAGTACGCGACGACGCCGGAGGCGATCGCGGGGGGCGCGCGACCGGTTGCGGGAGGCGGGGGTGCTGGCCCCTGGCCACGGCCTGACGAAGGCGGGAGCGTCGAAGGCCGGGGCCTCGGTGACCCGTGCGTCGGTGGCCGGTGCCGAGGAGGCCGCCCGGTGATCAGGCCCCATGACTCGTTGCCGTACCGCCATGTGCTGACGCTGCCCACGATGGGCTCGGCGGTGCGGATCGCGCGGGAGACGACGGAACAGGTGCTGGCCGAGTGGGGGGTGGGCCCGCAGGAGCCGTGTACGGGGCCCGCGTTGCTGATCCTGAGCGAGCTGGTGGCCAACAGTGTGCGGCACGCGGCGGTGCTCTCGCCGAATGTGACGGTGATCTTCGCGGGCGGCCCGGACGCGTTCGCGTTCGGCGTCCATGACCGGCACCCGTACCGTCCCGCGCTCTACACCTCCGCCGTGGCCGGTGCCGGGCGCGGGCTGGCCACGGTGGTGGAGCTGACGTTGGAGCTGGGCGGCAGCGCGGTGGTGCGGGGCGACGCGGACGAGGGCGGCAAGAGCATCTGGGTCACGCTCCCCCTCCAGCGGACGGGCGCGCCCCGTGACCGGTGACTTCAGGATTCCCGCTGCAAGAGCTGCACGGGTGTGGGAAAGGCAGGAACGCACCATGAGCGACATCGTCGTGAAGGACAGCAACGGAACCGTGCTGGCGGACGGTGACTCCGTGACCACGGTCAAGGACCTGAAGGTGAAGGGGACCTCGGAGACGCTCAAGCGCGGCACGCTGGTGAAGAACATCCGGCTCACCGGCCGTGCGGGGGAGATCGAGTGCAACACGAAGAAGGTGAAGGGGCTCGTGCTGAAGACCGAGTTCCTGAAGAAGGCCTGACCCGTCCGGTCCCCCGGTTCATCCTCGCGGTGCGAAGGCGCGAGGATGAACCCATGGAGAAGAGATCTGGCGCACCGCGCCGCGACGGGTTGCCGGGGTACGGATCGGGGTTCCGTAGGTGAGTACGCCGCTGTACCGGCTGAAGGCCGAGTTCTTCAAGACGCTGGGGCATCCGGTGCGGATCCGGGTGCTCGAACTGCTCAGCGACCGTGAGCACGCGGTCTCGGAGATGCTGGCCGAGGTGGGGGTCGAGGCCGCCCATCTCTCCCAGCAGTTGGCGGTGTTGCGCCGGGCGGGCCTGGTGGTGGCGCGGCGGGAGGGGTCGGCCGTGTACTACACGCTGGCCGCCCCGGAGGTGGCGGAGCTGCTGCGGGTGGCCCGGACGATCCTGACCGAGGTGCTGACGGGTCAGGCGGAGCTGCTGGCGGATCTGCGGGCGACCGGTCCGGCGGCCGGTGAAGGGCCGGCGGGTAGGTGACGGCTGTCGGCGGACCTGGTGGGTGAGGGCCCGGCGGACACGTGACGGCTGCGGGCGGCGGCCCCGGTGGGTGAGAGGCCGGCGGATACATGACGGCTGCTGCCGTGCGCCCGCCGGCCCCCCACCCCCGTCCCGTCCGTCGGCTCAGTGCTCCGTCGTCCGTACGGCCAGGGCCCGGCGCAGATCGTCCAGCTGGTCGACCAGCTTGCGGCGCAGGGCCGGGATGAGAGCCGGGTCCTTGAGGGCGCGGGTGCCGGTGGCAAGGCTCTCGGTGTCGACGGCGTACGCGGGGAAGGCGTACCGTCCGGCGGCCTCCGCGATGGCCGGGCCCCGGCGGGCGGCGAGTGCGGTGGCGTCGGGGTAGAAGCGGTCGACGTACGCGCTGAGCAGCTCGTCCTGGCCGGGCTGCCAGAAGCCCTGGGCGGTGGCGGTGAACAGGTAGTTGGACAGGGTGTCGTCGCCGAACATGGCCTGCCAGGCGGCGGCCTTGGCCTCCGGGGTGGGCAGGGCGGCCCGGCAGCGGGCGGCGCCTTCGCGCCCGGCGGCGCTGGGGTCGGCGGCGAGTTCGGCGTCGATGGCCGCCTCGTCGGTGGCGCCGAGGACGGCGAGGCGGGTGAGGATGCGCCAGCGCAGCTCGGGGTCGAGTTCGGGTCCGCCGTGGACGGTGCCTTCGGTGAGCCAGCTCTGGAGGGTGTCGGGCTGGGTGGCGGCGTCGATGAAGTGGCGTACGGCGGTGAGGCGCAGGCCCGGGTGGGAGCCGTCCTCCGTGCGGCGGATCAGGTCGCGGCAGAGGCTGGAGAGGGTGGCGAGCGCGGCCGGCCGGGTCCCCGGGGTGGCGTAACGGTCGGCGATCTGGCTGCCCGCGAAGGCCAGGACGCCCTGGACGAGGGCGAGGTCGCTCTCGTACGGGAGGTGGGTGCGGGCGGCGGTGAGGTAGCGCGCGGGGTCCAGCTCGCCGTCGCGGACCATGTCGCGGGCCGCGTTCCAGATGACGGCCCGGGTCAGGGCGTCGGGGATCGCGGAGAGGTGGGTGAGGGCGGTGTCCCAGGAGGCGGCGTCGAGGCGGATCTTGGCGTAGGTGAGGTCGCCGTCGTTGAGGACGACGAGGGCGGGGCGGCGGCCGGTGCGGACGGTGGGGGTGCCGTCGCCGGGGATGTCGAGTTCGAAGCGGTCGCGGGGGGCGAGGTGGCCGGGGCCCGCCTGGGTGTTGAGGGCGTGGTCGAAGGTGGAGACGGTGATGCGGTGGGGGCGGCTGCCGTCGCGCTCCACGGCGAGCGCCCAGGACTGTCCGGCTCCGGTGGGCGCGGTGGGCTCGTGGACGTCGGCGGTGAGGGTGTCGACGCCGGAGGTGCGCAGCCACTGCTCGGCCCAGGCGTGGACGTCGCGGTCGGTGGCGGAGGCGAGGTTGTCGATGAAGTCGGCGAGGGTCGCGTTGGCGAACTTGTGCCGGGCGAAGTGGGTGTTGATCCCGGCGAGGAAGTCCTTCTCCCCGAGCCAGGCGACGAGTTGGCGGAGGGCGGAGGCGCCCTTGGCGTAGCTGATGCCGTCGAAGTTGAGGAGCGCGGAGGCGGTGTCGGGCACGGCCTCGGGGTCGGGGGCGACGGGGTGGGTGGAGGGGCGCTGGTCGGCGTCGTAGCCCCAGCCCTTGCGGGCGACCCCGAACTCGACCCAGGTGTCGGTGAACCTGGTGGCTTCGGTGAGGGTCTGGTAGCCCATGTACTCGGCGAAGGACTCGTTCAGCCAGATGTCGTCCCACCAGCTGAGGGTGACGAGGTCGCCGAACCACATGTGGGCCATCTCGTGGGAGACGACCATGGCGCGGGTCTGGCGCTCGGTGTCGGTGACGGCGGAGCGATAGATGAACTCGTCGCGGAAGGTGACGAGTCCGGGGTTCTCCATGGCGCCCGCGTTGAACTCGGGGACGAAGGCCTGGTCGTACGAGTCGAACGGGTAGGGCTCGTCGAACTTCTCGTGGTACCGGTCGAAGCAGGCCCGGGTGATGCCAAGGATCTCGTCCGCGTCGGCGTCCAGGTAGGGCGCGAGGGAGCGCCGGCAGTGGAGGCCGAAGGGCAGTCCGGCGTGCTCGGTGGTGATTGAGTGCCAGGGGCCCGCGGCGACGGCGACGAGGTAGGTGGAGATGAGGGGGGTGGGCGCGATGGTCCAGCGCCCGCCGCCGGTGTGTTCGGCGACGCCGTTGCCGAGGACGGTCCAGCCTTCGGGGGCGGTGACCTCGATGGCGAAGACGGACTTGAGGTCGGGCTGGTCGAAGGCGGCGAAGACGCGCTGGACGTCCTCCATGAAGAGCTGGGTGTAGAGGTACGTCTCGCCGTCGGCGGGGTCGGTGAAGCGGTGCATGCCCTCGCCGGTGCGCGAATAGCTCATCGCGGCGTCCACGTGGAGTTCGTGGACGCCGGGGGTGAGGCCGGTGAGGGGGTAGCGGTTCCCGTCGAGGAGGGCGGGGTCCAGGGGCTGTCCGTCCAGGGCGATGGAGCGCAGGGTGGCGGGCCTGACCTCGACGAAGGTGTCGCCGGCGGCGCGGGCGGTGAACCGGATGGCGGTCCGGGAGTCGAAGGTCTCCTCGCCGGTGGTGAGGTCGAGGGCGATCGTGTACCGCTCCACGTCGATGATCTGGGCTCGGGTCTGCGCTTCGTCGCGCGTCAGTACGGACATGGGGGCCATGCTGCCGTACGGCGCGGGGCGGGCGCAGGGGGGTTCTCGCTGGGCGTACGGGCGGGCCGGGGGCGGGGCGTATGCCCCCTGGGGCAGGCGGCGTAGAGGGCCCGGGGGGGGCAGGTCGCGCAGGGGGATACCCCAGGGGGCAGGTGACACAGGGGGATACCCCCGGGGGGATGTGGCCGCTTACCATCTCCTCGGCGCGGCACACCGAGTACCGAGGACGTCCTCATGACGCTCACGCCTGCGCGCGATACCGCCGCCCGCGTACCTGACCTGGTTCCTGCCCCCTCCCCCGGCCTGCTGCGCCGTACGGTCTGCGAGTTCGGGCTGACGGCGCTGCTGCTCCTGGCCGTCGTGAGCGGGGTGCGGTGGCTGTTCGCGCCGGACGGGTACGGAGGCGGCGGGGTGGCGTTCGCCCTGCTCGGGGCGGGGGTCGGCGTGCTGCTCGCCGTGCTGATGCTCTCCGCGCCGGGGCGGTGGTCGGGCGGGCAGCTGAATCCGGCCGTCACCGTCGCCCTGTGGCGGCTCGGGGTGTTCCCGGGGCGGGAGGTGGTGCCGTACGTCGTCGCGCAGTCGGCCGGCTCGGTGGCGGGGACGTGGCTGGCGGGGGCGGTGTGGGGGCCCGTGGTCTCCCGGCCGCCGGTCGGTCACGCGGTGGTGCGGCCCGGTCCGGGGTGGGGTGAGGGGGCCGTGGTGGCGGCCGAGGCGGTGGTGCTGGCCGGGTCGACGCTGCTGCTCGCCCGGCTCCTGGCGCGTCCGGTGGGCCGGAGACTCCTCCCGTACGCCGTCGGTCTGGTCACCGCCCTCGTGATCGCGGTGCTCGGTCCGCTGAGCGGCGGTTCGGCCAACCCGGCCCGGCAGTTCGGCCCGGCGCTGCTGTCGGGGGAGGTCGGGCGACTGTGGGTGTACGTGGCGGGGCCGGTGCTGGGGGCGGTGGCCGGGGCGGGGCTGTACGGGAGGAGGGCCGGGGCGCTCGGGGTCCGGCTCCCCCGGCCGCCGGTCAGCCCTCGGCGGCCGTAGCGCTCCCGTTCCCCGCCTCCTCCGCGATGCGCTCGTGGTGGCGGATGACCTCGGCGATGATGAAGTTCAGCAGCTTCTCGGCGAACGCCGGGTCCAGGTTGGCGCTCTGTGCGAGCTGCCGCAGCCGGGTGATCTGGCGGGTCTCGCGGGCCGGGTCGGCGGGCGGCAGCTGGTGGTCGGCCTTGAGGCGGCCGACCTGCTGGGTGGCCTTGAAGCGCTCGGCGAGCATGTGGACGACGGCGGCGTCGATGTTGTCGATGGACTCGCGCAGCCGGTTCAGCTCGGCCTGGACGGTCGCGTCGATCGGGGCGGTCGCGCCGGTTTCGCTCGTACTCATGGTCAGCGAGCTTAGACGCCCCTCCTCACGGCCCGATCATCGGCGGGTCGTCCGGGTCGGGCACCTGGTCGCTCCAGCCGCCGGGCACGCTTCGGCCCTGCTGTTCGCGGAAGCGGACGGGGGCGGTGCCGACGCGGCGGGCGAAGAGGCGGGAGAAGTAGGCGGGGTCGTCGTAGCCGACGCGGCGGGCGACGGCGGCGACCGGGAGGTCGGTGGCGGCGAGGAGTTCCTTGGCCCGGCCGAGGCGGATGGTGAGCAGGTAGTCCTTGGGGCTGCATCCGGCGCCGCGCCGTACGGCGGTGCGGAGTTCGGCGGGGGTCATGCCGTGCTTGGCGGCGTGTTCGGCGACGGTGAGCGGCTGGTAGGCGTCGCGGGCGAGGGCCTGGAGGACGGGGTCGCCGTCGGGGCCGAGGTCGGCGCGGGCGCGGCGCAGGGAGACGAGGAGTTCGTGGACGGCGGCCGCGGTCTCGACCTCCAGCAGGGGGTTGCCGCGGCGGGCGGCGCGCACGATGCGGCCGACGGCGGCGCGGGGGCCGGCGGTGTCGGAGAGCGGGACGAGGGGGCGGTCGGGTTCGATGCAGCCGAGCTCGGTGTAGGTGGAGGTGGCGGGGCCGGTGAAGTCGACGAAGCTCTCGTCCCAGCCGGTGCCGGGGTCGGCGCCGTAGTGGTGCGGGGTGCCGGGGGTGAGCCAGATCAGGGTGGGCCCGGTGACGGGGGTGCGGCGCCCGTCGGGGCCGGCGAACCAGCCGGTGCCGGAGTTGACGATCACGGCGACGTGGTGGTCGAGGGTGCGGGGGCCGACGGTGGGCAGTGCGCCGTGCTGGAGGCCGACGCCGAGGCAGACGAGGCCGAGGCGGTGGTGGAGCGGGCTGGGGGTGAAGAAGCGCATCCAGGTGTGGTACATCGCGGCCTTCCCCTCCCAGGGTCCGTGGAACCGTTGCGTCCGTTGCGTCCAATCAGCAGCGATCTTTGTCCATGGACCGGGCGTGCGCCAGGGGTGAAAGTGGTCGGACCAATCCGCCCGGGGGCCGCCGGGCGGGCCGAGCACAGGAGCGTACGCACACGATGTCCGACTTCACCGTGGGGGACGACCACTTCCGGATCGACGGGAAGCCCGTACGGCTGCTGTCGGGCGCCCTGCACTACTTCCGGGTGCACGAGGAGCAGTGGGGCCACCGGCTGGCGATGCTGGCGGCCATGGGGCTGAACTGCGTCGAGACGTACGTCCCGTGGAATCTGCACGAGGAGCGCGAGGGCACCTACCGGGATGTGGGGGCGCTCGGCCGGTTCCTGGACGCGGTGGAGGAGGCCGGGCTGTGGGCGATCGTGCGCCCGGGTCCGTACATCTGTGCCGAGTGGGAGAACGGCGGGCTGCCCGTGTGGGTGACGGGCCGGTTCGGGCGGCGGGTGCGGACGCGGGACGCGGGGTACCGGGCGGTGGTGGAGCGGTGGTTCCGGGAGCTGCTGCCGCAGGTGGTGGAGCGCCAGGTGGACCGGGGTGGTCCGGTGATCCTCGTGCAGGCGGAGAACGAGTACGGGAGTTACGGCAGCGACGCGGTGTATCTGGAGTGGCTGGCGGGGCTGTTGCGGGAGTGCGGGGTGAGCGTTCCGCTGTTCACGTCGGACGGTCCTGAGGACCACATGCTGACGGGCGGTTCCGTGCCCGGCCTGCTGGCGACGGCGAACTTCGGCTCGGGGGCGCGGGGGGCCTTCGAGGTGCTGCGCCGCCATCAGCCCAAGGGGCCGCTGATGTGCATGGAGTTCTGGTGCGGCTGGTTCGACCACTGGGGGGCCGAACCCGTCGTACGGGACGCGGAGCAGGCGGCCGAGGCGCTGCGGGAGATCCTGGAGTGCGGGGCGTCGGTGAACGTCTACATGGCGCACGGCGGCACGAACTTCGCGGGGTGGGCGGGGGCGAACCGGGGCGGTCCGGTGCAGGACGGGGAGTTCCAGCCGACGGTGACGTCGTACGACTACGACGCGCCGGTCGACGAGTACGGGCGGGCCACGGAGAAGTTCCACCTGTTCCGGAAGGTGCTTGCGGAGTACGCGGAGGGCCCGTTGCCCGCGCTGCCGCCGGAGCCGAAGGGGCTGGCCGGGCCGGTGCGGGTGGAACTGGACGGGTGGGCCGGACTCGGTGACGTACTGGAGACACTCGGTGATCCGGAGGGCCCGGAGTCCGGGGTCGCGCCGACCTTCGAGGAGCTGGGGGTCGGCCGGGGGCTGGTGCGCTACCGGGTGGCGGTGCCGGGGCCGCGCATCCCGTACCCGCTGACCGCCGCCGGGCTGCGGGACCGGGCGGTCGTGTACGTGGACGGGGTGCGGGCGGGCGTGCTGACCGAGGAGAGCGCCACGCTGCCGGAGCCGGTGGCGGGTCCGGCGGAGGTGGAGCTGTGGGTGGAGTCGCTGGGCCGGGTCAACTACGGGCCGCGCCTGGGTGAGCCGAAGGGGATCACGGGCGGGGTGCTGCACGAGCGGCAGTATCTGCACGGTGTACGGGCCCGGGGGCTGCGGCTGGACGCCTTCGAGGAGGCGGGAGCGGTGGCGGGGGTGCCGTTCGGGCCGGTGCCTCCGGGTGCGCTCGCGGACCGGACGGGGCTGTTCCGGGGGGCGTTCACCGTCGAGGCGACGGAGGGTGTCGATCACGCGGGGCTGCGACTGCCGGGCTGGACGCGGGGCTTCGTCTGGGTGAACGGCTTCTGCCTGGGCCGGTACTGGTCGGCGGGCCCGCAGGAGACGCTGTACGTGCCGGGGCCGGTGCTCCGCAAGGGCGTCAACGAGGTGTGGGTGCTGGAGCTGGAGGGTGCGGGCGAGGCGTGGGTGGAGCTGGGTCCGGGGGTGCCCGTACGGTCGGGAGCCTCGTAGTTGGGTCCCCGGGGGCGCCCGTCCGTACCGGCACCCCCGAGCCCGGTCCGGGAGCGCCCGTACGGTCGGGCGCTCCCGGGGTGGTTCAGCCGTGATCAGTCAGCGGCGTCAGAGTGTGGCGGCCGCCGAGGCGATGGCGGAGGCGAAGGTCGAGACCTCGGTGTAGACGCCGGGGTAGCCGGGCCGGGCGCAGCCGTAACCCCAGCTGACGATGCCGACCTGGACCCACTCGTTGGCGTTGTCCTTGCGGAACATCGGGCCGCCGGAGTCACCCTGGCAGGTGTCGATGCCGCCGGTGTCGGGGTAGCCGGCGCAGATCTCCTCGTTGGCGATCAGCTCGTTGCCGTAGGCGGCGCGGCAGGCGGCGTCGGAGACGAACGGGACGTTGGCCTTGAGCAGGTAGCGCTGCTGGCTGCCGCCCTCGCGGTTGGCGCCCCAGCCGGCGACGGTGAAGGTGCCCTGGTTGTAGGCGGTGGTGGTGGCGATCTTGAGGGTGGGCTGGTTGATGGGCTGGGCGAGCTTGATGAGCGCCCAGTCCTTGCCCGCGCCGTTGTAGCCGGGGGCGCGCAGGACCTTGGTGGAGCGGACCGTGACGGCGTTGGGCGACTGGAGGTCGACGACGCCGCCGGTGGCGGTGATGGAGGTGTTGTTGCCCGAGCCGTTCACGCAGTGGGCGGCGGTGAGGACGATGTCCTTGGCGTAGAGGGCGCCGCCGCAGCCCATGGAGAGCCGGACCATGAAGGGGAACTCGCCCTGGGCGGCGCGGGTTCCGCCGACGACGGGGTTGGGGGCGGCCGAGGCGGTGACGGGCTGGAGGCCGACGACGGCGATCGCGACGGTCGCGACGACGACGGAACATCTCTTCAGCGCACGCAGGAGCTGCTTCACGGACTGCCTTCTTTCGTGGGGGGTTGCGGTGGGAACCACGACGGGACGACGACACGGCGTGCTGGTCATGAACCCGTCAAGGCCATCCGATTATCGGGATGTGGTCACCGCTGCCACAAGGCGCACTTTTCGGCCAAGTCCGCGGGTGGGCAGGTGAGGTACGGAAAGCGCCGCCGCGACCGGTCGGGGCCGGGCGGCGTTCCCTCTGCCTCACCTGCTCAGGGCTCACGCTCCGGGCGTGGCGAGCGCGCGCAGCCGCGGCTCGCCGATCATGGTGAGCATGTCGGTGTGCTCAGGACGCCAGCCCAGTTCCTGCCGGGAGGCGACGGCGCGGATGCGGCTGGACGCGGCCATGACGAGGGCGCCGAACTCGCCCCACACCCCGGCGGCTTCCCCGGGAGTGAGGCTGCGCGTCCTCACCCCGAGGTCGGCGGCGACGCGTTCCGCGATCCAGCGGTTGGGGATCTCGCCGGCCACCGCGTGGTAGAGCCCGCCGGCGCGTCCGCCGGCCAGGGCGAGGGTGAACAGGCGCGTCACATCGTCGATGTGGACGTGGCCGTAGGTGTTGAGCCCCGGCCCGACATAGACGGCCGCCCCGGTCGTGGCGACGGACCGGTGGACCATCGGCACGTGGCCGTGGTCGCCGGGGCCCCAGATCAGACCGGGGCGGACGACCATCGACCGCACACCCTCCCCTGCGGCGGCCAGGACGGTGTCCTCGGCCGCCTTGCGGTACGCGGCCAGCGGCTCGGGGGTGAAGGGGTCGTGTTCGGCGAAGACGCCGGGGCTCCAGGCGCCCTCGGTGCGCTGCATCAGCACCCCGCTGCCGGACAGGAAGACGAACGTCCTGCCCGTACCGGCGAGCGCGCGGACCAGCTCCTCGGCGGTGGCGCTCTCCTGCTCCGGGGCGGGCCGGGCGGCGTAGACGACCGCGTCCGCGCGCAGGGCCGCCGCGACGGCGGCGGGGCGGCGCACGTCCAGGTCGGCGGCGACCGGAGTGATACCCCGGGCCCGGAGGGCGGTGGCCGCCGCACCGGTGCGGGCCAGGCCGGTGACGGTGTGGCCTTCGGCCGCGAGGTGGCGGACGAGGTGGCCGCCGACGAAACCGGTGGCGCCGATGACGAAGATCTCCATGGCGTGGCTCCCCTGGCGCTCAGGCCGGCAGGGTGCTGCGCTCGCCGCCGTCGGCGTACAGGACAGCGCCGTTGACGTACGAGCTGGCCGGACCGGCCAGGAAGGAGACGATCTCGGCGATCTCGGCGGGGTCTCCGGCGCGGCCGCGGGCGTTGGTGGCGTCCAGGGCGCCGACGTGCTCGCCGAGCATCGTCCGGGTGCCCTCGGTGTGCACGGGGCCCGGGGAGACGGTGTTGACGCGTACGCCGGCGGGGCCGAACTCGGTGGCCCAGTAGCGGGTGAGGATCTCCGCGCCGGCCTTCGAGGCGCCGTAGGCGGCACCGATGGGGGCGGGCAGGCGGGCCGCGCTGGAGCCGACCAGCACGATCGCACCGTGCCCGCGCCCGGCCATGCCCGGGGCCAGGGCGCCGACCAGGAGGAACGGGGCGCGGGTGTTGACCGCGATGTGCCGGTCGAAGCTTGCCGCGTCGGTCGCCGCGGTCGGGGCGAACTCGTACAGGCCCGCGTTGCTCACCAGGATGTCCACGGCGCCCGCCTCGGCGGCCAGGCGAAGCGTGTCCTCGGCGTCGGCGAGGTCGGCGGCGATGAAGCGGGCGGTGCCGCCCTCGGCCGCGATCTCCTTGACGAGGGCCTCGCCCCGGCCCTGGTTCCGTCCGTGCAGCACGACCTCGGCGCCCTGGCGGGCGAGGTTCTGTGCGACGGCCTTGCCGATCCCGGAGGTCGCCCCGGTCACGAGAGCGGTACGGCCCCGCAGAGCGGTGCTGGTGGTGGTGCTGATGGTGCTGGCCATCGTCGTCTTCCCTGCTGTGGGTGCCGATCCCGCGCCGGGCGGAATCGCGTCCGTGGCGGGCTTGCCCAATTCACTATGCCCCCCAGATGTTCTGCTCGCAAGAACATCTTGCCGTAAGCGCATGGTGGTAGCCTGCGCGGGTGAGCGCATCCATGTCCGAGAAGAAGCCGAGCGGCGGGAGCGCTGATCCGGCTCTCGACACCGACCTGGGCTGGGCGATCCGTATGGTCTCCGCCGCGTTCCGCCGCGTCGCCACCGAATCCGTCGCCGATCTGCCCGGCGGAGCCCGCGGCTACCTCGTCCTGGTCGCCCTCGCCGGCGGCGAGCCCCCGACCCAGCTGGCCCTGGCCCGAGAGGTCAGCCTCGACCGGACCGTGATGACCTACCTGCTGGACGACCTCGAAGCCCACGAGCTGGTCACCCGCCGTCCCGACCCGCGCGACCGCCGCGCACGCCAGGTCCTGATCACCGACACCGGCCGCACCCGCCTCGACCAGGTGCGGCGCAGCCTCGCCGCCGCCGAGGACCGCCTGCTCACCGACCTCGACGCCCAGGACTCGGCGCAGCTGCGCACCCTGCTCTCCCGCGTCGCGCAGACCGCCCAGCGCGAAGCCGTCACCCCCGACGAAGCCGACGCGGCGAACTGCTGACAGCCCCACCCGCCCGGCCGGGCACCGCTCTTGCGGCGCCCGGCCTACAGTGGAGACCGGCCCAAGGCGGGGGTCCTCGGCCGGAGCGGACCGGAGCTGATGGGGGTACGGGCGTGAGCAACGGCAGTCCGGGCGCACCGGTCGTCCACGGCTTTCCGCATCTGGACACGGTCCGGTCCGCGATCACCGCGCTGTACCGGCGGCTCTCCCCGGACGGCGTCCACACCTACGGCACCAGCCTGGTCCCCGCCGACGCCGCCTTCTCCGACGCGGACGACCTCCACCTCGGCGCCCAGCGGGTGGCCCGGGCGCTGGTCCAGCACCTCCATCTGCCCGACGCCCGCATGATCGTCGGCTTCCGCACGATGGAGCACGCGGCGAGCGTGGAACTGACCGCGGGCCCCGAATACTTCATCGAACTGAACGACCGGTTCCGCACCCACCGCAGGGACATCGGCGCGGCGCTCGCCCACGAGATCACCCATGTCCTGTTGCACCGGCTGGACCTGGAGTTCCCCGGCACCCGGGACAACGAGATCCTCACCGACACGGTGACCGCCTATCTCGGCGCGGGCTGGCTGCTGCTGGACGCGTTCCGGGAGGACGCCCTGTCCCGGCAGAAGCTGGGCTATCTGACGCCGGAGGAGTTCGGCTACGTCCTGGCCAAGCGGGCGCTGGTCTTCGACGAGGACCCCTCCCCCTGGTTCACCAGCCCGCAGGCGTACACGGCGTACACCAAGGGGCGGGCGCAGGCGCTGCACGATCTGCGCCGGCCTCCGCTGACGGCGGCCGGGTGGGCGGGCCGGCGACGGTACGCCAAGGACCGGCGGTACGCCCAGGACCACCCCGGAACGGGCGCGGACCCGAGTGTTCCGTACGCCTTCGAGTCCGGCCGCGAGGGGCTGCGGGTCTCCTTCCCCTGCCCCACCTGCCACCAGCGCATCCGGCTCCCCGTCCGGGGCCGGACCGTCGCGCGGTGCGGGCTGTGTCGTACGCGACTGGAGTGCGACACCTGAGTGTCATTCCGGCCACCGTAGGGTCGAAGCATGACGAACGAGCCGATCAGGGACGAACCAAGCCTGTTCGATGCGCTGTACGAGGATGAGAACGCTGTCGTACGGGCGCTGCGCGCGGGTGCGCAGGCCGAGGCGAGTGACGAGGAGGGCACGACGGCGCTCTATCTGGCAGCGGTCCAGGACCTGCCGGAAGCGGTACGGCTGCTGCTCGCGGCGGGCGCCGATCCCAACCGGGCCAGCGGCCCCGAGGCGGGCGACCTGCCGCTGTGCGGGGCCGCGTGCGGCGGGCACACCGAGGTGGTGAAGGCGCTGCTGGCCGCCGGGGCGCAGCCGGATCTGCGCGAGGAGTTCGGGTTCACGGCGCTGCGCTGGGCGGTGGGTCTCGGCCACGCCCCGACGGTGGAGGTGCTGCTCGCCGGGGGCGCGGACCCGTTGCTGCCCGGCCCGCAGGGCGAACCGATGCTGGTCCTGGCGGCGCAGCGCGGCTCGCTGCGGACGGTGCGGGCGCTGCTGGAGCACGGGGCGGGAGCGCCGGGGCAGGAGGCGGTGGCCGGGGTGGCGCTGGCCGAGGCGCGGCGGCTGGCCGGTCTCGACCAGGAGCAGGAGCTGCTGCGGCAGTTGGAGGAGACGTACGGCCCCGGCCTCGACGCGGTGGTCCGGCGGGACCTGGTCGACGGCGAGGAGACGGTGACCGTGGAGCTGCTGCGGGACGGGGAGCCGATGGCGGGGGTGGACCGGCACACGGGACACGCGGAGATCGCGGCGCTGCTCCGGGAGGCTGCGGCGGGCACGCCTTCCGTTCCGCAGGGGTGAGGACGCACTCCTACGCCCGGCGCTTCTCCCATACCGCCCGGGTGAGTTCGTACTCCACCTCCCCGTGTTCCGAGCCCTCGATGGCGTCCGGCCACTCCTCGGTGTAGGCGCGGAGGAAGGTCAGCCCCGCCTTCTCCATCACCCGCCGGGAGCCCGCGTTGACGGCCATGGTGTTGGCGGTGACGCGCTCGGCCCCGAGGTCGGTGAACCCCTTGTCCACGAGGGCCCGCGCGCCCTCGGTGGCGTAACCACGGCCCCAGGAGGCCCTGTTGAGCCGGTAGCCGAGTTCGACGACGGTGCGGTCGTGGTCGTCGACGGGCCGGAGTTCGAACCAGCCGAGGAAGGTGCCGGTGGCCCTCTCCTCGGCGGCCCAGAACCCGCGTGTCCCGGTGCACGGGTGGTCGTGGAGGAGCCTCGGCAGGGTCCGCTCCCGGATGGCCTCGGCGGTGGTGGGGCGGCCGCCGTTGAGGTACCGCATGACCTCGGGATCGCTGTCGAGGACGAGCAGGCCGGGGGCCTCGGCCTCCGTGAACGGGCGCAGGACGAGCCGGTCGGTCTCCAGGAAGGCCGGGGCTGCCTCCGGCGTCCGGACGCGGAAGGCCAGGCCCTCCGGACTCCGCAGCCGCTTCAGGCCTTCGGCGGTGGTCACGAACTCCCCGCCGTGGTCACGGGCCCGGGCGGCGACACCGTCCGGATCGCCCACGGCGAGGACCAGCTCCCACTGCGGCGCGGTGGCGGTGGACGCTTCGAGGAACGCGGCCCGGGCGGGCGGAGCGCCGGTCACCGCGGCGTAGAAGTGCCGGGCGCGCTCGGGGTCTTCGCAGGCCAGGACCGCGTGATGGGGTACGGCCCCGGCCCCGTCCGGGGGCGACACCGGCCACCCCGCGAACCCGGACGGCCGCCAGAGGGAGACGGCGGCGCCCACCGGGTCGATCAGGGTGGCGATCCGCCCCTGGTCGCCCGCGTCGAAGGGCGGTACGAGGACCTGAGCCCCGTGCGCCGCCGCCACGGCCGTACGGTGGTCCACGTCGTCGACCGCCAGGTAGTAGGCGATATGGGCGGGCGTGCCCGGCGGGTAGACGGGCCGGGCGAGGTCGCTCACGCCGCCGATGCGGTGGTCCCCGGTGGAGAAGCTGACGGCCTTGCGCCAGTCGTTCTCGTCCACGGCGAAGTCCCAGCCCAGCACCGAGGAGAAGAAGGCGGCGGTGCCGGAGGGGTCACGTGTCTTGAGGTCCATCCAGCAGAACTCGTTCAGGGGGCCGTGCCGCGTCATCGTGCGCTCCTCGGGTGTCCTGCTGGATACGGCCTCGGGTGTCCTGTGCTGGATACCGGGCGCCCGGGCGTCTCCGCAAGCGGGTTTCCCCGCAGCGCTTAGGCAGTGTCTTCAAATGATCATCGCTGGTGGATCATGGTGTCGTGATACGTCGCCATGAACTGTCCGATGCTGAGTGGGAGTTCGTCCGGCCGTTGCTGCCCGTGTCGTTGCGGGGGCGGAAGCGGCTGGACGACCGCAGGGTCCTGAACGGGATCGTGTGGAAGTTCCGGACCGGGACGGCCTGGCGGGACGTGCCCGAGCGCTATGGTCCGTGGGCCACGCTGCATACCCGTTTCCGCAGGTGGGCGGCGGACGGAACGTTCGACCGAATGCTGCGGGCCGCCCAGGCGAAAGCGGACGCGGCGGGCGACATCGAGTGGCTGGTGTCGGTCGATTCCACGATCGTCCGGGCCCACCAGCATGGGGCGGGGGCTCGAAAAGGGGGCTCCGCGACCCGGCCCTCGGGCGGTCCAGGGGCGGCCTGACCAGCAAGATTCATCTTGCCTGTGACGGCAGAGGCCGTCCGCTCGGCTTCGTCGTCACGGGCGGCAACACCAACGACTGCACCCGGTTCACCGCCGTGATGGAAGCGATCCGGGTGCCCCGGATCGGACCGGGGCGACCCCGCACCCGGCCCGATCACGTCCTGGGCGACAAGGGCTACAGCTCGAAAGCGATCCGCGCCTGGCTTCGCCGCCGCGGCATCCCTCACACGATTCCCGAGCGTGCCGACCAGGTCGGCAACCGGGCCAGGCGGGGCAGTCGCGGTGGCCGCCCGCCGGCCTTCGACCGCGAGGCCTACAAGCACCGCAACGTCGTGGAACGGTGCTTCAACCGCCTGAAGCAGTGGCGCGGCATCGCCACCCGCTACGACAAAACCGCCCAGTCCTACGAAGCGGCCGTCACGCTCGCGTCACTCCTGATGTGGGCGTGACATTTGACGACAGGACCTAGTCCGCGCGTCGTACGGGACCGGCGTACGGGACTTGGCGTACGGGACTGGCGTACGGGACCTCCGTACAGGACCGCCGTACGGAACCGCCTACGACGCCCCGTACACCCGCTGCGGGACCTCCGCGTCCGCCAGCAGCCGGCGGACCGCCTTCCCCGCCTCGGCCGGGGACCTGCGGGCGCCCCGGTCGTCGGTGGGGCCGGGGCGCCAGCCCTCCATGACGGTGATGCGGCCCGCCTCGGCCTCGAAGACGCGGCCGGTCACCCCGTCGCTCGAAGCGGAACCGAGCCAGACGACGAGGGGCGAGACGTTCTCGGGGGCCATCGCGTCGAACTTCCCCTCCCCCGGGGCCGCCATCGTCGCGGCGAAGGTCTGCTCGGTCATCCGGGTCCGGGCGGCCGGGGCGAGGGCGTTGACCTGGACTCCGTACCGGCCCAGTTCGGCGGCCGCGACCAGGGTGAGGGCGACGATCCCGGCTTTGGCGGCCGCGTAGTTGCCCTGGCCGACGCTGCCGAGGAGGCCGGCGCCGGAGCTGGTGTTGATCACCCGGGCGACGGGCGGGCGGCCCGCCTTGGCCTCGGACCGCCAGTGCGCGGCGGCGTGTTTCAGGGGCAGGAAGTGGCCCTTGAGGTGGACGCGCATCACGGCGTCCCAGTCGTCCTCGTCCAGGTTGACGAGCATCCGGTCGCGCAGGAAGCCCGCGTTGTTGACCAGGGTGTCGAGGCGGCCGAAGGCGTCCAGGGCGGTGGTGACCAGGGAGGCGGCGCCCTCGGTGGTGGCGATGTCACCGTCGTGGACGACCGCTTCCCCGCCCCCGGCCACGATCTCCTCGACGACCCGGCGGGCGGGCCCGGCCGAGCTGCCGTCGCCGCCGGGCCCGACGCCCAGGTCGTTGACCACAACCGCCGCCCCTTCGGCGGCGAAGGCGAGCGCGTGGGCCCGGCCGAGGCCGCGTCCGGCGCCGGTGACGGCGACGACCCGGCCGGCGCAGAGCCGTCCGGTGGTGGGTGGCGTCATCTCATCTCCCGTACGAGTCGGCCTGGTTGGCGGGCGGAGGTGCGACTGCTACCGTCCACCTAACAAATGTTTGGTGGAAAGGTAGCTGATCCTCCGATGACTGTCTCCACCGCATCTCCCGCCGACGGCATCCGCGTCGTCACCGTCGACCGGCCACCGGTCAACGCGCTTCCTGTGCAGGGCTGGTACGACCTGGCCGACGCCGTCCGGGCGGCGGGCCGCGACCCGGAGGTGCGGTGCGTCGTCCTGGCCGCCGCCGGGCGGGGCTTCAACGCCGGTGTCGACATCAAGGAGTTGCAGCGCGACCCGGGGAACGCGGCCCTGATCGGCGTCAACCGGGGCTGCGCGGAGGCGTTCGAGGCCGTGTACGCGTGCGAGGTCCCGGTGGTCGCGGCGGTGCAGGGGTTCTGCCTCGGCGGCGGCATCGGCCTCGTCGGGAACGCCGACGCGATCGTGGCGAGCGAGGACGCCGTCTTCGGCCTGCCGGAGCTGGACCGGGGCGCGCTCGGGGCGGCGACGCATCTGTCCCGGCTGGTCCCGCAGCATCTGATGCGGACGCTGTACTACACCTCGCGCACGGTGACAGCGGCCGAGCTACTGACCCACGGTTCGGTCTGGCGGGTCGTGCCGCCGGACGAACTGCTGCACAGCGCAGTGGAGTTGGCGACGGAGATCGCGAGCAAGGACGGCCACCTGCTGCGGCTGGCCAAGGCCGCGCTCAACGGCATCGACCCCGTCGACGTACGGCGCAGCTACCGCTTCGAGCAGGGCTTCACCTTCGAGGCGAGCCTGGCGGGGACCGCCGACCGGGTCCGCTCCACCTTCGGCAAGGAGGCTGAAACGTGAGTACGGTGTCCGCCGCGCGCGACAAGACGATGACGCCCGAGGAGGTCGTCGCCCGGCTGCACAGCGGCATGACGATCGGCATCGGCGGCTGGGGGTCGCGTCGCAAACCCATGGCTCTGGTAAGGGCGTTGCTACGCTCGCCCGTCACCGATCTGACGGTGGTCTCCTACGGCGGCCCGGACATCGGACTGCTCGCCGCCGCCGGCCGGATCGCCCGCCTGGTGACGGCGTTCGTGACCCTCGACTCCATCCCGCTGGAGCCGCACTACCGGGCGGCCCGGCAGCGCGGGGCGTTCGCGCTGACGGAGATCGACGAGGCGATGTTCATGTGGGGGCTGCACGCCGCAGCCAACCGGCTGCCGTTCCTGCCGGTGCGGGCGGGGCTCGGCTCGGACGTGATGCGGGTCAACCCCGAGCTGCGCACGGTGACTTCACCGTACGAGGACGGCGAGGAGTTCGTCGCGGCGCCGGCCCTGCGCATGGACGCGGCGCTGGTCCACCTGAACCGGGCGGACCGGCTGGGCAACGGCCAATACCTGGGCCCCGACCCGTACTTCGACGATCTGTTCTGCGAGGCGGCGGACGAGGCGTACGTCTCCTGCGAACGCCTGGTGGAGACGGCGGAGCTGACGGGTGAGTCCGGCGCGGCACCCCAAACCCTCCTCGTCCAGCGGCACTCCGTAACGGGAGTCGTCGAGACCCCGGGCGGTGCGCACTTCACCTCGTGCGTCCCCGACCACCCGCGCGACGAGCCGTTCCAGAAGGCGTACGCGGCCGCTGCGGCGGATCCTGCGGCCTGGGCCGAGTTCAGCGCGCGCTTCCTGCCTCCGGACGGCGACGAGAAGGGCTACCAGCAGGCGGTCCGCACCTGGCACGAGGAGCAGGAGTGAAGCCGCCCGGCGCTGTTGCCGCGACCCGTGCCGAATACTGTGTGATCGCCTGCGCGGAGGCCTGGCGCGGCGACGGCGAGGTACTGGCCAGCCCGATGGGGGCGGTTCCCTCCGTAGGCGCGCGGCTGGCCCGGCTGACCTTCGCCCCCGAGCTGCTCCTCACGGACGGCGAGGCGACGATCGCCGGCCCGGACGGCGAGGCGGAGGGCTGGCTCCCCTACCGCAGGCACCTCACCCTGGTCACCGGCGGCCGGCGGCACGTGATGATGGGCGCGAGCCAGATCGACCGGTTCGGCAACCAGAACATTTCCTGCATCGGCGACTGGGAACAGCCCTCCCGCCAGCTCCTGGGAGTGCGCGGAGCACCGGTCAACACCCTGAACAACCCGGTGAGTTACTGGATTCCCCGGCACTCGCCCCGGGTCTTCGTCGAACGGGTCGACATGGTCTGCGGGGTCGGTCACGACCGGGCCGAGGCGGCGGGCCCCTCGGCGACGCGCTTCCACCGCATCCCCCGGGTCGTCAGCGATCTCGGGGTCTTCGACTTCGCGACCCCGGACCGTTCGATGCGGCTGGCCTCGCTCCACCCGGGCGTCACGGTGGACCAGGTGCGCGAGGCGACGGGCTTCGCCCTGACCGTCCCCGCCGACGTCCCGTACACGCGCGCCCCCTCCCCCGCCGAACTCGCCCTGATCCGCGAGGTCATCGACCCGTCGGGCACCCGTGACCGCGAGGTGCGGCCCTGATGCGTACGGCGCTCACGGACCTTGTCGGGGTCCGGCACCCGATCGTGCAGACGGGGATGGGATGGGTCTCCGGCCCCCGCCTGGTCATCGCGACCGCGCGGGCCGGGGCGCTCGGCATCCTGGCCTCGGCGACGATGACGCCGGGCCAACTGCGGTCCGCCGTACGGGAGGTGAGGTCGCGGACGGACGCCCCGTTCGGGGTGAACCTGCGGGCGGACGCCGGGGATGCGCGGGAGCGGGTGCGGATCATCGTCGAGGAGGGGGTACGGGTGGCGTCGTTCGCGCTCGCCCCGTCGAAGGAGCTCATCGCGGAGCTGAAGGACGCGGGCGTGGTGGTCGTCCCGTCGGTGGGGGCCCGGCGCCATGCGGAGAAGGTCGCGGCGTGGGGCGCGGACGCGGTGATCGTGCAGGGCGGCGAGGGCGGCGGTCACACGGGGGACGTGGCGACGACGGTGCTGCTGCCCCAGGTGGTGGACGCGGTGGACATCCCGGTGATCGCGGCGGGCGGCTTCCACGACGGGCGGGGGCTGGTGGCGGCGCTGGCGTACGGGGCGGCGGGCGTCGCGATGGGGACCAGGTTCCTGCTGACCTCGGACTCGACGGTGCCGGACGCGGTGAAGGCGCGGTATCTGGCGGCCGGGGTCAGGGACATCACCCTGACGAGGGCCGTGGACGGGCTCCCGCACCGGATGCTCCGTACGGAGATGGTGGCGGAGCTGGAGGGGGCGGGGCGGCTGCGTTCGCTGTACCGCGCACTGCGGCGGGCGTCCGGCTTCCGCCGGGTCTCCGGCCTGAGCTGGCCCGCGATGGTGCGGGACGGGCTGGCGCTGCGGCACGGCAAGGAGCTGACCTGGAGCCAGGTGCTGCTGGCGGCGAACACGCCGATGCTGCTGAGGGCGGCGATGGTGGAGGGCCGCGCGGATGTCGGCATCATGGCGTCGGGCCAGGTGGCGGCCCTGATCGAGGATTTGCCGAGCGTGGGGGAGCTGGTGGCCCGGATCATGGCGGAGGCGGAGCGGACCCTGGCGGCGCTGGGCACCGAACCCAGCCGACCCGCCGCCGAATCCGGCCCGCCCGACGCCATCTCCAGCCCGTCCGGCGCTTGAGGACAGGCCCAACGCATCCAGCCCGTCCGGCGTTTGAGGACAACCCCGGTCCGGGGCTTTCGGGGCTCTGCCCCGGACCCCGGTCCTCAATCGCCGGACGGCTGAAGGTGGTCCGGCCCTCCATCGCCCGACGGCTGAAGGTGGTCCGGCCCTCCATCACCGGACGGCCGGATGTACGCCCGGCTCAAATCGCCGGACGGGCTGGAATTGGCCGCCCTACGCGGCCCGGCGCCGCCGCGCAGGAGCGGCAGAACGCGCAGCCGCGCCACCCGAGCGGCCCGCACCACCAGACGCGCCACCGGCACCCGCACCGGACCCGGCCCCACGCCGGCCCCGCCCCCGGCTCCCGGAGCGCACCGCGCCCCCGCCGGAGCCGGCCGAACCCGAACCGCCCGACCGCGTCCGCTGCTTCGGCGGAGTCGGCTGCGGGACCTCGACCACGATCGCGACGCCCGACGGCTCACGTGCCCCCGTGATCCGGGACAGCTCCTCGTCGCTGGAGGTGACCCGCGTGGTGCGCGGCGCGATGCCCGCGTCCTGCATCAGCCGGGTCATCTCCCGCTTCTCCTCGGGCAGCACCAGCGTGACGACGCTGCCGGACTCACCGGCGCGGGCCGTACGGCCGCCCCGGTGGAGGTAGTCCTTGTGGTCGGTGGGCGGGTCCACGTTGACGACCAGGTCGAGGTCGTCGACGTGGATGCCACGGGCCGCCACGTTCGTCGCGACGAGCGCGGTGACCTGGCCGTTCTTGAACTGGTCCAGGGTCCGGTTCCGCTGCGGCTGGGAGCGCCCGCCGTGCAGGGCGGCCGCCCGTACACCGCTGGCGAGCAGCCGCTTGGCGAAGCGGTCGGCGGCGCGCTTGGTGTCCACGAACATGATCACGCGGCCCTCACGGGCGGCGATCTTCGTGGCGACGGCCTTCTTGTCCGTCTCGTCCAGGACGTGGAGCACGTGGTGCTCCATCGTGGTGACCGCACCGGCGGACGGGTCGACGGAGTGGACGACCGGGTCGGTGAGGAACATCTTGACGAGGCGGTCGATGTTCTTGTCCAGGGTCGCGGAGAACAGCATCCGCTGCCCGTCCGCCTCGACCTGCTTGAGCAGGGCGACGACCTGCGGCATGAAGCCCATGTCGGCCATCTGGTCGGCCTCGTCGAGGACGGTGATGGCGACCTCGTCCAGCCGGCAGTCGCCGCGCTCGATGAGGTCCTTGAGCCGGCCCGGGGTGGCGACGAGCACCTCGGCGCCGCGCCGCAGGGTGGCGGACTGCTTGGTGATGGACATGCCGCCGACGACGGTGGCCATCCGCAGGTTCACGGCGGTGGCGTACGGGGTCAGCGCGTCGGTGACCTGCTGGGCCAGCTCACGGGTGGGGACGAGGACCATGGCCAGCGGGGCGCGCGGCTCGCTGCGGCGCCCGGCGGTGCGGGCGAGCAGGGCCAGGCCGAAGGCGAGGGTCTTGCCGGAGCCGGTGCGGCCACGGCCGAGGATGTCCCGGCCGGCCAGCGAGTTCGGCAGGGTCGCGCCCTGGATCGGGAACGGCTCGGTGACGCCCTGCGCGGCAAGGGTCTTCAGCAGCGCGGCGGGCATGTCGAGGTCCGCGAAGGCCTCGACGGCCGGCAGTGCGGGGGTCACCATCTCCGGCAGGGCGAACTCGCCCTGCGGCGGGGTGGCCCGGCGGCGGGCCGGAGCCTTGCCACGGGCGCCGCCGCCCCGGTTGCCCGAGGGGGCCTGCGCGGTCGCACCCTGGCCGCGGCCACGGGCCGGGCGGGAGCGGGGGGTGCGGTCCTGGCGTTCGAAGCGAGTCATACGGAATTGCCCTCCTGGGGGATTCCTGGGCAACTACGGATTCGGATCACTGCCGATGTGCTTGTCCTACCGCTTGTTGTGCGCCCCCAGGATGCGCGCACAAAACGGGTTGTCGCTCGAACAGCACAAACCGGGGCCCGCACCTTCACGGTGCGGGCCCCGGTCAGAGAGGTACGCGTCGCGGCAATTAGGCCGGGACGATGTTCTCCGCCTGCGGGCCCTTCTGGCCCTGCGTGACGTCGAAGGAGACCTTCTGGCCCTCCTGGAGCTCACGGAAGCCCTGGGTGGCGATGTTGGAGTAGTGGGCGAAGACGTCGGCGCCGCCGCCGTCCTGCTCGATGAAGCCGAAGCCCTTTTCCGAGTTGAACCACTTCACGGTTCCAGTAGCCATGTCATTCTCCTAAATAGGTGCAGTGCCGAGAATCCGCACTTTACGGATTCCAAGTCGCCGCATTGAGCCCCACCCGGAGAAAGCCGGAAAACAATAAAGCGCCTGAGGAAGCATTCCCGTCAGGCGCACATAAAGTTCATGGGTACCAAAACTGCAACGGGAACACCGTAGCACGTCCTCCCTCCGCGTGGTGGATCACGCCACGCGGACCTCGAAGACGCCGGAGGCTGGTCAGAGGCGTTCGACGATGGTGACGTTGGCCTGTCCGCCGCCCTCGCACATGGTCTGGAGCCCGTAGCGGCCCCCGGTGCGTTCCAGTTCGTGCAGGAGCGTGGTCATCAGCTTGGCGCCGGTCGCGCCGAGAGGATGGCCCAGGGCGATCGCCCCGCCGTTGACGTTGACGCGTTCCGGGTCCGCGCCGGTCTCCTTCAGCCAGGCGAGGACGACCGGGGCGAAGGCCTCGTTGATCTCGACGAGGTCGATGGCGTCGATGGTGAGGCCGGTCTTCTTGAGGGCGTACGCCGTGGCGGGGATCGGCGCGGAGAGCATGCGGATCGGGTCCTCGCCCCGTACGGAGAGGTGGTGGATCCGGGCGCGCGGGGTGAGGCCGTGTTCGGCCACGGCCCGCTCGGAGGCGATGAGCAGGGCGGCGGCCCCGTCGGAGACCTGCGAGGAGCAGGCGGCGGTGATCGTGCCACCGGGCAGGACGGGGCTCAGTACGGCCATCTTCTCCAGAGTCGTGTCGCGGCGCGGCCCCTCGTCCGTGGTGACGTCCCCGTACGCGACGGTCTCGCGGGCGAAGCGCCCCTCGTCGATGGCGCGGACGGCGCGGCGGTGGGAGGTGAGGGCGAACTCCTCCATGTCCCGGCGGCTGATGTCCCACTTCTCCGCGATGAGCTGGGCGCCGTAAAACTGGTTGACGGGCGCGTCGCCGTACCGGGCGCGCCAGCCCTCGCTGCCCGCGTACGGGCCCTCCGTGAGGCCGAGCGGTTCGGCGGCCTGGCGGGAGGCGAAGGCGATGGGGATCTGGGTCATGTTCTGCGTGCCGCCCGCCACGACGAGGTCCTGGGTGCCGGAGAGGACGCCCTGGGCCGCGAAGTGGACGGCCTGCTGCGAGGAGCCGCACTGCCGGTCGATGGTGACGCCCGGCACCTCCTCGGGCAGCCCGGCGGCCAGCCATGACGTACGGGCGATGTCCCCGGCCTGCGGCCCGACGGTGTCCAGGCAGCCGAAGACGACGTCCTCCACGGCCGCCGGGTCGACGCCCGCGCGGGCGATCAGCTCCCGCAGCACATGGGCGCCGAGATCGGCGGGGTGGACGGCCCCGAGGCCGCCCCTGCGCCGTCCGACGGGTGTCCGTACCGCTTCGACGATGTAGGCCTCGGCCATGGCTGCTGCTCCTCGGTCATCGAGAGGTGGCTAGGGGGCCGTCCGACACTCCCTAGGTGCGCAGGGCAATTCCGTCCAGCACCATCGACAGGTACTGGCGGGCGATCTCTTCGGGGCTGTGGTGTCCGCCGGGCCGGTACCAGGAGGCCGCGACCCAGACGGTGTCGCGGACGAAGCGGTAGGTCAGGCGGATGTCCAGGTCGTCGCGGAAGGTGCCTGCGGCGACGCCGCGTTCCAGGGTGGAGAGCCAGACCTTCTCGAACTTCGCCTGCGAGTCGGTGAGGTAGGCGAAGCGCGGCTGGGTGGCGAGGTGCTTGGACTCCTTCTGGTAGATCGCGACGGCGGGGCGGTGCCGGTCGATCTCCCGGAAGGACTCGGTGACCAGTGCCTCGATGGTCTCGCGCGGGCCGAGCCCGGCCGCCAGGACGGCGTCATACCCCTGCCAGAGCTCGTCGAGGAAGGTGGAGAGGATCTCGTCGATCATCGATTCCTTGGAATCGAAGTGGTAGTAGAGGCTGCCGGCGAGCATCCCCGCCTCGTCCGCGATGCGGCGGACGGTGGTGGCGTTGTATCCCTGGGCGGCGAAGACCTCGGCGGCGGTGGCGAGGAGTTCGCGGCGCCGTTCGGGGGTGGGGGTCACCTGGGGCTTCTTCTTGGTAGGCACCGGTCCATTGTCCGCCCGCCACCGCCGCGTTCACGCATGCTGGCTGCTGACGGCGACGACCTCGCCGGTCATGTAGGACGAGTAGCCGCTCGCCAGGAAGACGATGACGTTGGCGACCTCCCAGGGCTCGGCGTACCGGCCGAACGCCTCCTTCTCCGTCAGCTCGGCGAGCAGCTCGGCCGAGGTGACCTTGGCCAGGTGGGGGTGCATGGCGAGGCTGGGGGCGACGGCGTTGACGCGTACGCCGTAGTCGGCGGCTTCGAGCGCGGCGCAGCGGGTGAGGGCCATGACACCGGCCTTGGCGGCGGCGTAGTGGGCCTGGCCGCGCTGGGCGCGCCAGCCGACGACGGAGGCGTTGTTGACGACCACTCCCCCGGTCCCGGCGGCCTTGAGGGAGCGCAGGGCGGCGCGGGTGCAGCGGAAGGTGCCGTTCAGGGTGACGTCGAGGATCTTCGTCCACTGGTCGTCGGTCATCTCGGCGAGTTCGGCGGTGCCGCCGAGCCCCGCGTTGTTGACGACGATGTCGAGGCGGCCATGGGTGGCTTCGGCGTGGGCGAAGAGGGCCCGCACCTGGTCCTCGTCGGTGACGTCGCAGGTCAGGGCGGTGACGCGGTCGGCGCCGAACTCCTCGGCGAGGGCCTGCGCACTCTCCTTCAGCCGCCGTGTGTGGGCGTCGCCGATGACGACGCGGGCGCCCTCCTCCAGGAAGCGGCGGGCGGTGGCGCCGCCGATCCCGGCCCCGGCGGCGGCGGTGACGACGGCGGTGCGGCCGGTCAGCAGTCCGTGGCCCGGCAGGTAGTCCGGTGGTGCGCCCATCGGCCCATCCCCTTGCTCCTCGACGGTGCTGGGGCCATACGTTAACCTACCAAACACTTGTTAGGGAACGGCCTCGGCGACAGTGCCGACCTCATGGAAGGCAGGCCCCCCATGGATCTCGCGCAGACAGCACGGACCGAGGCACTGCGGGCCGAGGCGCGGGCGTGGCTGCGCGCCCATGTGCCCGCCCGGCCGCTCCCCTCCCTGGAGACGGCCGAGGGGTTCGCCGCGCACCGGGAGTGGGAGGCCGAGCTGTACGAGGGCCGGTGGTCGGCGGTCGCCTGGCCGGAGGAGTACGGGGGCCGGGGCGCGGACCTCTTCGGGTGGCTGGCGTTCGAGGAGGAGTATTGGGCGGCGGGCGCCCCCGGCCGGGTCTCGCAGAACGGGATCAGCCTCCTCGCCCCGACCCTCTTCGACCACGGCACCGCCGAGCAGCGGGCCCGCGTGCTGCCCCCGATGGCGGGCGGCGAGGTGATCTGGGCGCAGGCCTGGTCGGAGCCGGAGGCCGGTTCGGACCTGGCGGCGCTGCGGTCGCGAGCGGTGCGGACGGCGGGCGGCTGGCTGCTGTCGGGGCAGAAGACCTGGTCGTCGCGGGCAGCTTTCGCGGACCGGGCCTTCGGGATATTCCGTACGGACCCGGGGGCCGCGAAGCCGCACCAGGGGCTGACGTACCTGATGTTCGGCCTGCGCACCCCCGGGGTCACGGTCCGTCCTATCGGGCGGCTGGACGGGAAGCCCGCCTTCGCCGAGATCTTCCTCGACGAGGTCTTCGTACCGGACGAGGACGTCATCGGGGAGCCCGGCCAGGGCTGGCGCATCGCCATGGCGGCCACCGGCAACGAGCGCGGCCTCACCCTCCGCTCCCCCGGCCGCTTCCTGGCCGCCGCCGACCGGCTGACGGCACTGTGGCGGGAGACGGGCGACCCGGGGGACACAGCGGTGCGGGGCAGGGTGGCGGACGCGGTGATCGGGGCGCGGGCGTACCGGCTGTTCACGGCCGCCTCGGCGGCCCGGTTCGCGGCGGGGGCGGCGCTGGGGGCGGAGTCCAGCCTGAACAAGGTGTTCTGGTCGGAGTACGACATCGCGCTGCACGAGACGGCCCTCGACCTGCTCGGCCCGGACGCGGAGGCGGCGGCCGGCGCCTGGGCGGAGGGGTACGTCTTCGCGCTGGCGGGCCCCATCTACGCGGGGACGAACGAGATCCAGCGCGACATCATCGCCGAGCGGCTGCTCGGCCTGCCGAAGGGGCGGCGCTGATGCCCTTCCTCCTCGACGACGAGCAGCGGGAGTTCGCCCGCTCGCTGGACGCGCTGCTGACGGTGGCCGACACGCCTGCGGTCGTACGGGCGTGGGCCGCCGGGGACCACGGACCGGGGCTGGCCCTGTGGCGGCGGCTGGCGGAGGCGGGGGTGTTCGCCCTGGCGGTCCCGGAGGCGTACGGGGGTGTCGGCCCGCTCCCGGTGGAGACGGCCGTGGCATGCGTGGAGCTGGGCCGTCACGGGGTGCCGGGGCCGGTGGTGGAGAGCGTGGCGGCGGGGGTGCTGCTGGGTGCGGTGGGCGGCCCGGTCGCCATGGAGTGGCTGCCGAGGATCGCGTCGGGTACGGCGGTGGTGTCGCTGGTCCTGGAGGGGTACGGGCCGTACGCGCTGGACGCGGACGTGGCGAACGCGGTCTTCACGGTGACCGGGGACGAGCTGCGGCTCGCGCCGGGCCCGGGTGCGCTGACGGTCTCGACGGACCCGGCGCGGCGGCTGTTCCGGCCCGAGGCGGGCGGCGAGGTACCGGCGGCCGGGCCCAGGGTGCGCGAGGCGGCCGGGGCGGCAGGCACTTGGGCCACCTTCGCGACGGCGGCCCAAGCGCTCGGCTGCGGCGAGGAGTTGCTGCGGGCGACGGTGGCGTACGTGAAGCAGCGCACCCAGTTCGGGGTGCCCGTCGGCTCCTTCCAGGCCGTCAAGCACCGCCTCGCGGACACCCTGCTCGGCCTGGAGTTCGCGCGCCCGCTGCTGTACGGGGCGGCGGTGGAGCTGGCCGAGGGGGCGCCCGGGGCCGGGGCCGCGGTCGCGGCGGCGAAGGTGGCGGCGGGCGAGGCGGGGTACGCGGCGGCCCGCACCGCGCTGCACCTGCACGGCGCGGTGGGGTACACGCAGGAGCTGGACCTGGCGTGGTGGCTGCGCCGGGCCCGGCCGCTGCGGGACGCGTGGGGAACGCCGTCGGCCTGCCGGGCGCGGGTGCTCGAGGGGTGAACCCCGCAGGCACGGGTGCTGGCGGGGCCGACCCCGCAGGCCCCGAGCGGCTCTACCGCCGGTACGCCGTCACTTCCGGCGTACCGTGCGCAGCGGCTGTCCGGGCCGCCAGGACTCGATGACCAGGGAGTCGCCGTCCAGGCCGGTGCGGACCGCCTCCGTCAGCTCGGCCCGGAAGAGGTGGAAGGGCTCCGGCGGGGCGGCGTCCTCGACGAAGCGGGCGAGGAACTCCGCGTCGGTGATCTCCACGGCCCGGCCGCTGACGCGGACGTCGCCGTCGTTCATCTCGGCGTCGGGCCCCGGGTTGGCGTGGAGCGCGAAGCGCGGGTCGCGGCGCAGGTCCAGGGCCTTGCGGGAGTCCGGCATCATGCCGAGCAGCAGCTCACCGAAGCGGAAGTCGGCCTCCAGCCCGGTGACGCGGGGCGAGCCGTCCGCGCGCACGGTGGCGAGGACGTGGTGCTTGTAGAGCTGGAAGCGCCGGCGCACGGTGTCGGCGAAGACGGGCTCGGCGGCGGCGAAGGCGCCCCAGGACAGGGGTGAGGAAGACGTCATGGCCGCCATCGAACACCCGATACCCGACACCTTCTGTCCGGTATCGCCGACCGCCTCCGGCCGCTCACACGTCCGAGAACGTGATGACCACCGCCTGGCCCATCGTCCGCAGCACCCCGGGCGATCCGCCCTCGGCCAGCACCGCGTCGTAGCGGTCGAGTCGGATGTCCGTCCCGTCGAGTACGGCCCCGTCGTCGAGGGAGAGGGCCAGCACCGCGCCGCCCGGGGGTGCCATGAGCCGGACGGTGCCGCAGACGACGGCGGTCTCCGCCCGCGTACGCCCCCTGCGGTACATGACGTTGAGGTTGACCACCGCTCCGGCCAGCAGGAAGCCCTCGGTGGGCCGGTCACCCGGGAAGTCGTGCGGCCACAGCGGCTCGTCGACGATGTGGTGTTCGCCGCCGACGAGGAGGTCCATGCCCGCGCCCTCGACGACGGTCAGGGTGCGGTCGACCCCGGGGAAGTCGGAGAAGGGCCCGTCGGCGGTGACGTCGGCGAGGCTCACCCGCCAGTCGAACCCCTCGCCCTCTCCGGGGGAGGTGGCGACCTCGCGGGTGAGGCCGCCGCCGTTCTTCCAGGGGACCGGCGTACGGTCGGCGGCGCGCAGGACGCGGGCGGTCATCGGACGATCCCCTTGGCCTCGGCGGCGGCCAGCCAGGACGGGAATTCGGCGACCAGCCGGTCGTACAGTTCGGCGTCCGGGACCTTCCGGGGGTCGGGGCCCGCGTGGAAGTACCCGGCGTTGTCGACGGCCCGCTCGGCGGGTACGGCCAGCTCGTCCAGCTTGCGCAGGAAGTCGAACTGGGTGCTGCGGGTGTCGCCGAAGCCGACGAACTGCCAGAACAGCGGGAGCTTCGCGGCCTTGCAGAGGTAGCGCTCGGCGGCGAGCTTGCTGGTGGGCCCGCCGTCCGTCTGGAAGACGACCAGGGCGGGTTCGGTGGCGCCACTGTCGAGATAGTGGTCGATGACCTCGTCCATGGCGACGTGGTAGTTCGTGCGGCCCATGTGCCCGAGGTTCGCCACGATCTTGTCGATGATCCCGTGGTGGTCGCTCAGCCCGGCCTCCCCGAACCCGTCGATGCCGGTGGAGAAGAAGACGACGGGCACCCGGCCGTCGTCGTCGAGGTGGGCCGAGAGGCCCAGCACCCGGTCGGCCAGCGCCTGGACGGTGCCGTCCTTGTAGTAGTCCCTCATGGAGCCGGAGTGGTCGAGGACGAGATAGACGGCCGCCCGCCGGCCGTTCAGTCCGTGCTTCTCCAGCGAGACTCCGGCGCTCTTGTAGAGGCTGACGAGGCCGGGCGCCGTCTCCCGTACCTTTTCCAGGCTGATGGCCGGGCCGGTGGCGGCCGCCGTGTCCACGCCGTGCATGGCGCCCCCCTTGTGCGGTCCGTGCTCTGCGGACCTAGAGCTTAGGGCCTGTCGTCACACTGCCGTCCGCCACGGCGGAGCCCCCGGCTCCGGAGTCGCCCGCACCGGTTCGCTATCTTGATCGCCGCCGCCCACACCGGCCCCGCAGCGCACCCCCAGTGAAGGAGCCGGTCATGGAGGCCGCCGCCACCACGTGTTACCGCCATCCGTCGCACGAGACGTATGTCCGCTGCACCCGCTGCGAGCGCGCCATCTGCCCGGACTGCATGCGCGAGGCCGCGGTGGGCCACCACTGCCCGGAGTGCATGAAGGAGGGGCAGCGCTCGGTGCGGAGGGCCCGGACCGTGTTCGGCGGTGCGGTCTCCGGGGCGACGGCTCCGGTGGTGACGTACGTCCTGATGGCGCTGAACATCCTGGCCTACCTCGGCGAGGTGGTGCGGCCCGGGATCGTGGACCGGTTCGCGGTGCTCGGTGCCGCGCTGACCGGGCCGGGCGGGGAGCGGTACTACTACCGGGGCGAGACGTACGTCGGGTACGAGCTGACGGGCATCGCGGACGGCGAGTGGTACCGGCTGGTGACCGGGGCCTTCCTCCATCTGCCGCCGGACGCCTCGTTCGGGGTGATGCACCTGCTGTTCAACATGTTCGCGCTGTGGAACATCGGCCGGGTGGTGGAGGGGCAGCTCGGCCGGGCCCGCTATCTGGCGCTGTACCTGCTGTCGGCGGTGGGCGGTTCCGTCGTCGTGTACCTGCTGGCGCCGGACACCTCCACCGTCGGCGCCTCCGGTGCGGTGTTCGGGCTGGCCGCCTCGTACTGGGTGATCAACCGGCGGCTCGGCCGGGACATGGCGGCGGTCAACCGGTTCATGGCCGGGTTCCTGGTCTGGATGGTGCTCTCGGCCCTGTTCACCTCATGGCAGGGGCACCTGGGCGGGCTGCTGACCGGGGCGCTGGTGACGTACGGACTCGCCTACGCGCCCGCGAAGCTGCGGACCTGGCCGATGCAGCTCGCGGGCGGGGTGGTGCTGGTGGGGCTGTTCGCGGTGGCGGTGGCGGTGCAGACCTCGGCGCTGACCGGCTGAGCTGACGGGCTGAGCCGGTCGGACGGCCCGGCCCCGGACGCGCCACGGCGCCCACTGAGTCCGGTCGGGGACAGGCGGGCGCCGCGTTCAGTTCCGTACGCCGTTGTACGGGACGTTTCTGGGGGCTCACCCCCGGGCCGCGTGGCCCAGGGGGAACCCGGGTGGTGCTCAGACCAGCAGGGAGCGGTCCGTCGGGCGGATCGGGGCCGGCAGCGCGCTGGTCCCGGTCAGGAAGCGGTCCACACCGCGGGCGGCGGAGCGGCCCTCGGCGATCGCCCAGACGATCAGCGACTGGCCGCGTCCCGCGTCACCGGCGACATAGACGCCGTCGACGTTGGTCGCGTAGTTCTCGTCGCGGGCGACGTTGCCACGCTCGTCGAGTTCCAGGCCGAACTGCTGGACCAGACCGTTGGACTGGTCGGTTCCGGTGAAGCCCATGGCGAGGGTGACGAGCTGCGCGGGGATGCGCCGCTCCGTGCCGGGCTTCTGCTCCAGCTTACCGCCCTTGAACTCGACCTCGACCAGGTGGAGGGCGGCGACGTTCCCGTCCTCGTCGCCCTCGAAGTGGGTGGTGGAGACGGAGTAGACCCGCTCGCCGCCCTCCTCGTGCGCGGAGGTGACCTTGTAGAGCATGGGGAAGGTCGGCCACGGCTGGTTGGCGTTCCGCTCCTCGCCCGGCTTCGGCATGATCTCCAGCTGGGTGACGGAGGCCGCGCCCTGGCGGTGGGCGGTGCCCACGCAGTCGGCGCCGGTGTCGCCGCCGCCGATGACGACGACGTGCTTGCCGCCCGCGTGGATCGGGGAGACCGTGAGGTCGCCCTCCTGCACCTTGTTGGCGAGCGGCAGGTACTCCATCGCGAAGTGGATACCGCCCAGCTCACGGCCGGGGACCGGCAGGTCGCGGGAGACGGTGGCACCGGCCGCGATGACGACCGCGTCGTAGCGGCGGCGGAGCTTGGCGGCGTCGATGTCCTTGCCGATCTCCACCTCCGTACGGAACTTGGTGCCTTCCAGGCGCATCTGCTCGATGCGGCGGTTGATGTGCGACTTCTCCATCTTGAACTCGGGGATGCCGTAGCGGAGGAGCCCCCCGATGCGGTCCGCGCGCTCGTAGACGGCGACGGTGTGGCCGGCCCGGGTCAGCTGCTGGGCGGCGGCGAGTCCCGCCGGGCCCGAGCCGATGACCGCGACGGTCTTGCCGGAGAGCCGCTCGGGCGGCTGCGGGGTGACGTCGCCGCTGTCCCACGCCTTGTCGATGATGGAGACTTCGACGTTCTTGATGGTGACGGCGGGCTGGTTGATGCCGAGGACGCACGCCGACTCGCAGGGGGCCGGGCAGAGCCGCCCGGTGAACTCCGGGAAGTTGTTCGTGGCGTGCAGCCGCTCGGATGCGGCGGTCCAGTCCTCGCGGTAGGCGTAGTCGTTCCACTCGGGGATGAGGTTTCCGAGCGGGCAGCCGTTGTGGCAGAACGGGATGCCGCAGTCCATGCAGCGGCCGGCCTGCTTGCTGATGATCGGGAGCAGCGAGCCCGGAACGTAGACCTCGTTCCAGTCCTTGACGCGCTCGGCCACGGGGCGGGTCTTGGCGACCTCGCGTCCGGTGGTCAGGAAGCCCTTGGGGTCAGCCATTGGTCGCCGCCTCCATCATCTTCTCGGTGGTCTCCTGCTCGGAGAGACCGGCGAGCTCAGCGGCGTCCTTGGCGGCGAGCACTGCCTTGTACGTGGACGGGATGATCTTGCTGAAGCGGGTCACCGCGGTGTCCCACTCGGCGAGGAGCTTCTCCGCGACGGTGGAGCCGGTCTCCTCCTGGTGGCGGCGCACGACGTCGTGCAGCCACTGCCGGTCGGTCTCGGTGAGCTCCTCGACGGCGCCGAGGTTGCCCACGTTGACGTTGTCGCGGTTCAGGTCGATGACGTACGCGACACCGCCCGACATACCGGCGGCGAAGTTGCGTCCGGTCTCGCCGAGGACGACCGCGTGGCCGCCGGTCATGTACTCGCAGCCGTGGTCGCCGACGCCTTCGGAGACGACGAGGGCGCCGGAGTTGCGGACGCAGAAGCGTTCGCCGGTGCGGCCGCGCAGGAACAGCTCGCCGCCGGTGGCGCCGTAGCCGATGGTGTTGCCCGCGATGGTGCTGTACTCGGCGAGGTGGTCGGCGCCCCGGTCGGGGCGGACGATCACGCGGCCGCCGGAGAGGCCCTTGCCGACGTAGTCGTTGGCGTCGCCCTCCAGGCGCAGGGTGACCCCGCGCGGGAGGAAGGCGCCGAAGGACTGGCCGGCCGAGCCGGTGAAGGTGATGTCGATGGTGTTCTCGGGCAGGCCCGCACCGCCGAACTTCTTGGTCACCTCGTGGCCGAGCATGGTGCCGACCGTGCGGTTGATGTTGCGGATGGCGACCTGGGCCCGGACCGGCTGCGCGGCCTCGGGGGACTCGGCGCCCAGCGCGTCGGCGGCCAGCTTGATCAGCTGGTTGTCGAGTGCCTTGGTCAGACCGTGGTCCTGCTCCACGATCCGGTGGCGGACCGCGCCCTCGGGCAGCTCGGGCACGTGGAAGAGCGGGGTCAGGTCGAGGCCCTGCGCCTTCCAGTGGGTGATCGCCCGGTCCTTGTCGAGGAGTTCGGCGTGGCCGACGGCCTCCTCGATGGTGCGGAAGCCCAGCTCGGCGAGGATCTCGCGGACCTCTTCGGCGATGAACTCGAAGAAGTTGACGACGTACTCGGCCTTGCCGGAGAACCGGTCGCGGAGCACCGGGTTCTGGGTGGCGATGCCGACCGGGCAGGTGTCCAGGTGGCAGACGCGCATCATGACGCAGCCGGAGACGACGAGCGGCGCGGTCGCGAAACCGAACTCCTCGGCGCCGAGGAGTGCGGCGATGACGACGTCACGGCCGGTCTTGAGCTGGCCGTCGGTCTGCACGACGATGCGGTCGCGCAGGCCGTTGAGGAGCAGCGTCTGCTGGGTCTCGGCGAGACCCAGCTCCCAGGGGCCGCCCGCGTGCTTGAGGGAGGTGAGCGGGGAGGCGCCCGTTCCGCCGTCGTGGCCGGAGATGAGGACGACGTCCGCGTGCGCCTTGGAGACACCGGCGGCGACCGTGCCGACGCCGACCTCGGAGACCAGCTTCACGTGGATGCGGGCCTGCGGGTTGGCGTTCTTCAGGTCGTGGATCAGCTGCGCGAGGTCTTCGATGGAGTAGATGTCGTGGTGCGGCGGCGGCGAGATGAGGCCGACGCCCGGCGTCGAGTGCCGCGTCTTGGCGACCCACGGGTAGACCTTGTGGCCGGGCAGCTGGCCGCCCTCGCCGGGCTTGGCACCCTGGGCCATCTTGATCTGGATGTCGTCCGCGTTGACCAGGTATTCGCTGGTCACACCGAAGCGGCCGGAGGCGACCTGCTTGATGGAGGAGCGGCGCGCCGGGTCGTAGAGGCGGTCGGCGTCCTCGCCGCCCTCGCCGGTGTTGGACTTGCCGCCGAGCTGGTTCATCGCGATGGCGAGGGTCTCGTGGGCCTCGCGGGAGATGGAGCCGTACGACATGGCGCCGGTGGAGAACCGCTTGACGATCTCGGATGCGGGCTCCACCTCGTCGAGGGAGATCGGGGCCCGGTCGGAGGTGAAGCCGAAGAGGCCGCGGAGCGTCATGAGGCGCTCGGACTGCTCGTTCACCCGGTCCGTGTACTGCTTGAAGATGTCGTAGCGCCGGTTGCGGGTGGCGTGCTGGAGGCGGAAGACCGTCTCCGGGTCGAAGAGGTGCGGCTCGCCCTCGCGGCGCCACTGGTACTCGCCGCCGATCTCCAGCGCGCGGTGGGATGCCGCGATGCCGGAGGCGGGGTACGCCTTGGTGTGCCGGGCGGCGACCTCCTTGGCGATGACCTCCAGACCGGCGCCGCCGATCTTGGTGGCGGTGCCGTTGAAGTACGTCGCGACGAAGTCCTCGTCCAGGCCGACGGCTTCGAAGACCTGGGCGCCGCGGTAGGAGGCGACGGTGGAGATGCCCATCTTGGACATGACCTTGAGGACGCCCTTGCCGAGCGCGTAGATCAGGTTCCGGATGGCCTGCTCGGCTTCGATGCCCTCGATGAACGTCCCCGCGCGGACGAGGTCCTCGACGGACTCCATCGCGAGGTACGGGTTGACGGCGGCGGCGCCGTAACCGATCAGCAGCGCGACGTGGTGGACCTCGCGGACGTCCCCGGCCTCGACCAGCAGGCCCACCTGGGTGCGCTGCTTGGTGCGGATGAGGTGGTGGTGGACGGCGGAGGTGAGCAGCAGCGAGGGGATCGGGGCGTGCTCGGCGTCGGAGTGCCGGTCGGAGAGGACGATGAGGCGGGCGCCGTCCTCGATGGCGGCGTCGACCTCGGTGCAGATCTCCTCGATCCGGGCGGCCAGGGCGTCACCACCGCCGCCGACCCGGTAGAGACCGGCCAGGGTGGCGGCCTTCATGCCCGGCATGTCGCCGTCGGCGTTGATGTGTATCAGCTTGGCCAGCTCGTCGTTGTCGATCACCGGGAACGGGAGCGTGACGCTGCGGCAGGCCGCGGCGGTCGGCTCCAGGATGTTGCCCTGGGGGCCGAGCGAGGAGCGCAGCGAGGTGACGAGCTCCTCGCGGATGGCGTCCAGCGGCGGGTTGGTGACCTGGGCGAAGAGCTGGGTGAAGTAGTCGAAGAGCAGCCGGGGGCGCTCGGAGAGCGCGGCGATCGGCGAGTCGGTGCCCATGGAGCCGAGCGGCTCTCCGGCGGTGCGGGCCATCGGCGCGAGGATGACGCGCAGCTCTTCCTCGGTGTAGCCGAAGGTCTGCTGGCGGCGGGTGACCGAGGCGTGGGTGTGCACGATGTGCTCGCGCTCGGGCAGGTCGCTCAGCTCGATCTCGCCGGTCTGGAGCCACTCCTGGTACGGCTGCTCGGCGGCGAGGGACGCCTTGATCTCGTCGTCCTCGATGATGCGGTGCTCGGCGGTGTCGACGAGGAACATCTTGCCGGGCTGGAGGCGGCCCTTGCGGACGACCTTGGCCGGGTCGATGTCCAGGACGCCGACCTCGGAGGAGAGCACGACGAGGCCGTCGTCGGTGACCCAGTAGCGGCCGGGGCGCAGACCGTTGCGGTCGAGGACCGCGCCGACCTGGACGCCGTCGGTGAAGGTGACGCAGGCCGGGCCGTCCCAGGGCTCCATCATCGTGGCGTGGTACTGGTAGAAGGCGCGGCGGGCCGGGTCCATCGAGTCGTGGTTCTCCCACGCCTCGGGGACCATCATCAGCACCGAGTGCGGCAGCGAGCGCCCGCCGAGGTGGAGCAGCTCCAGGACCTCGTCGAAGGAGGCCGAGTCGGAGGCGTCCGGGGTGCAGACGGGGAAGATCCGGTCCAGCTGCTCGGAGCCGAAGAGGCTGGAGGCGAGCTGGGACTCGCGGGCCTTCATCCAGTTGCGGTTGCCCTTGACCGTGTTGATCTCGCCGTTGTGCGCGACGAAGCGGTACGGGTGGGCCAGCGGCCAGCTCGGGAAGGTGTTGGTGGAGAAGCGGGAGTGGACCAGCGCGACCGTGGAGGCGAAGCGGCGGTCGGAGAGGTCCGGGAAGAACGGCTCCAGCTGCCCGGTGGTGAGCATGCCCTTGTAGACGATGGTGCGGGCGGAGAGCGAGGGGAAGTACACCCCGGCCTCACGCTCGGCACGCTTGCGCAGGACGAACGCCTTGCGGTCCAGGACGATGCCGGTGGACTCGCCGTCGGCGACGAAGACCTGGCGGAAGGTGGGCATGGTGGCGCGGGCGCCGTTGCCGAGAAGTGCGGGGGTGACCGGGACGTCGCGCCAGCCGAGGACGGTGAGGCCCTCCTGGGTGGCGATCTCCTCGATCGTGCGGACGGCCTCGGTGGAGCCGTCGGCGGGGAGGAAAGCGATACCGACGGCGTACGAACCCGCCTCGGGAAGCTCGAAAGGGGTCTCCGCGCGCAGGAAGGCGTCCGGGACCTGGCAGAGGATGCCGGCGCCGTCGCCGGAGTCGGGCTCGGAGCCGGTGGCGCCGCGGTGTTCGAGGTTGCGCAGTACGGTCAGCGCCTGCTCGACCAGCTCATGGCTGGCCACACCGGTCAGAGTGGCCACGAACCCGACGCCACAGGCGTCGTGCTCGTTACGGGGGTCGTACATCCCCTGCTGGGCGGGGCGACCGTCCATGGGCGACCAGGCGTCGATACGCATCGGCTCTCCCGTCGTCGTCGTGGCATTTGCGGTGCCGAGGGACGACGTTGGCCCTCTGCGAAATTTCGTGCAGGTTACATGATGGGGCGCTTCTCAAGAAGCGGAAGGCTTGTTCCAACATACGGACACCGTGGTGACCGGAAGTGACTGGGTGACCAGAGGTGACCGGTTGACCAGGAGGTGGGTCGCTGTCGGAACGATCGGCGCCCGGGGAGACCCGCAGAGAGCAGGCGTCGTTGCCTGCGGTGCCTACGGCTCATGCCCGGCGGCAAAGGAAACGAAACCACCGAGTAACGGCTACTTATGTGTAGCCCTGCATAGAGTCTCATTTTACGGCCGCCGGGCGGCTCCCGCCCAGAGGGCGGTGCCAAGACGTACGTCACACGGGTTGCCCCGGGGTTAAGCCGTTAGGGCGGGTTCGTTACGCCGTAAGCCCTACCCCGGACACATCTCTCCGTCAGCCGACCGCCACACCGAAGAGGGTGCCGAGTCCGTACGTCAGGGCCGCCGCCGCGCCACCGAGGGCGAGCTGACGCAGTCCGCTGAACCACCAGCTGCGGGCCGTCACCCGGGCCACCACCGCACCGCAGCCGAAGAGGCCGGCCAGCGCGAGGAGCACCGAGGGCCACAGGGCGTTCGCGCCGAGGAGGTAGGGCAGGACGGGCAGCAGAGCACCGAGGGCGAAGGCGCCGAAGGAGGAGACTGCGGCCACCAGAGGGGACGGCAGGTCGTTCGGGTCGACACCCAGCTCCTCGCGGGCGTGGATCTCCAGCGCCTGCTCCGGGTCGCGCGAGAGCTGCCGGGCCACCTCGCCGGCCAGCGGGGCGTCGACGCCCCGGGCCTCGTAGAGCGCGGCAAGCTCGGCCATCTCGTCCTTGGGGTGCTTACGCAGCTCCCGCCGCTCCACGGCCAGCTCCGCCTCGACCAGCTCGCGCTGCGAGGCGACGGAGGTGTACTCGCCGGCCGCCATGGAGAACGCACCGGCGGCCAGGCCCGCGAGCCCGGTGATGATGATGGTCTGCTGGGAGACCGCACCGCCCGCGACACCGGTCATCAGGGCGAGGTTGGAGACCAGACCGTCCATGGCACCGAAGACGGCGGGGCGCAGCCAGCCGCCGTTCACATCCCGGTGGGTGTGGTTGTCCCGGTGCGCCTCGTGCAGGACGGCGTCGGTCTCGATGATGGCCACGGTGTGCGTCTCCCCTTGCTCCCCCGGCGGGCTGTCACCCCCACCAAGTGGTTGCCTGTACAACTTTCGACAAAGTCCAAGGTACGCCGGACGGGCGACCTCCGCCAGCAAGGCAGGCCTGACTTACCACCCCTCTGACCTGCGAATAAAGGCCAGGCTCAGCTTTCCTGGCGGGTCATCCGAGTGGTCCCTTTCTGCGGCCGTACGACCTCCGGCCGCGCCCCGCGTGGCACATATGCGGACAGGGCCCGGAGATGGACCCGAATCGGACTCGCCGGACGAGCGGAGGGCGACGCCATGGACACGGCCGTCGGCAAGGAACGGGCCAGGGGTGCGCTGCTGGGTCTCGCGGTCGGGGACGCGCTCGGAGCACCGGCGGAGAATCTGCGGCCCTCGGAGATCCGCCGCCGCTGGGGCCGGATCGAAGGGTTCGTGAGCGAGGACCCGGCGGGCACCGACGACACGGAGTACGCGATCTTCTCCGGGCTGCTGCTGGCCCGGCACGGCTCCGCGCTCACCGTCTCCCAAGTGGAGCGGGCCTGGCACCACTGGATCGCCGATCTGGACGAGGGGCCGTTCCGGGGCGCCGGGTTCAGCGAGCGCGGCACCCTGGAGAACCTGCGCCGGGGCCTCGCCGCACCGATCTCGGCCCAGCACCGGCACGCCTGGAGCGACGGCCTCGCGATGCGCGCGGCCCCCTTCGGGGTGTTCGCGGCGGGGCGCCCCGCCGAGGCGGCCCGGCTGGTGGCGGTGGACGGCCGGGTCAGCCACGAGGGCGAGGGGATCTACGGGGGCCAGGCGGTGGCGGCCGGGGTGGCGGCGGCCATGGTCGGCGCGGGCCTCGCCTCGGTGATCGCGGCGGCGCTGTCGGTGGTCCCGATGGACTCCTGGACGGCCCGCTCGCTGCGCCGCGCGGTGGCGGCGGCCCAGCGCCCGTACCCGGACCGGCTCACGATGGAGCGGGCGGTGCGCTCGGCGGTGGTGATCGGCGGCTACCCGTGGACAGACCTGGCACCGGAGGCGGTGGGCCTGGCGTTCGGGGCGTTCACGGCGGCGCGGGGCGACTTCCGTACGGCGGTGCTGACGGCCGTGAACATGGGCCGCGACGCGGATACGACGGCGGCGGTGGCGGGGTCCCTGGCCGGGGCGCTGCACGGGGCGGGCGCGATCCCGCCGGAGTGGGCGGCGGCGATCGGCCCGGTGCGGGGCAGCTGCCTGCCCTCGATGCGGGGGTACCACGTGCTGGACATCGCGGACCTGCTGACACCGGAGGGCACGGAGGCGGTGGAAAGTGCGGAGGCGGTGGAGGGCGCGGAGGCGGTGGAGAGCGCGGGCCGGGGCGGTGGGCGGGAGCCTTCCGCCGTACGGGACATGGCGTCGGTGGCCGCTTCCTTCGAGCCCGTACGGGAGGAGCGGCGATGACGACGACGGAGCTGCCCGCCACCACCGGGACCGCCGCCGCCAAAGACGCCGCCCCCTCCCGGCGCGCCCGGATCGAGGGCCTCCTCCTCGGCCTCGCCTCCGGGGACGCCGCCGGGTGGCCCGCCGCGCGGCACCGGGCGGCCCGGATGCCCGAGTGGACCCGGCGGCTCACCCGGGAGCTGGACACCTTCGCCGAGCAGAACGCCACGACCACGCTCCCCGTCCCCATCGCCCTCAACCAGCCGCCCGAGCCCCTGCGGCTCGGCCCGTCCGACGACGCCGAGTGGGCCGCGTTCGCCGGGCGTACGGTGCTGGCGGCGGCCGACGACGCGGACGGCCTCTCCCCGGGCCGCCGGATGCGGGACGCGGTGGACCGGGCCTGGAACGCGCTCGCCGCCACCGTCGCCGCCGCCAGTGCCCGGGCCCCCGAGGTGGAGGCGGCGGTGCTCCCGCTGCGGGCCCGGATCTCGGTACGGGCCGGGCTCGGCAACCTGGCCGCCGGGCTGCGGCCGCCCGCCACCGGGCACGACAACCCGCACTACTTCGACGACGCCGCCTGCGTACGGGCCGCCGTCCTCGCCGTCGTCCACCCGGGCGACCCCGAGGAGGCGGCGGCGCTCGCGGAGTTCGACGCCCGCTACACCCAGGACGGCGACGGGGTGCACGGGGCGCGGGCCATGGCCGCCGCGATCGCCGTGGCGCTGGCCGGGGCGGACGTCGACACCGTGGTGAACGCCGCCCTCGCCCAGCTCCCCGAGGGCACCGAGATCGCCCGCAACGCCGCGCACGCGGTCCGCCTCGCCCGGGAGTTCGCCGACGAGCCCGCCGGGGCGTTCGCCCTGGTCCCGGTCCTGGAACACCAGATCGTGGACCACGTCTACAGCTACGGGATCGCCGCCGCCGAGACCGTACCCGTCGCCCTGGCCCTCACCACCGCCGCCCGGGGCGAGATCGCCCAGGCGCTCCCGGCCGCCGCCTGCCTCTCCCGGGTCGCGGACTCCGCGCCCGCCCTGGCCGGGGCGCTGACCGGGGCGATCGGCTCGGTCGCCGCCGTACCGGCGGGCTGGCGCGAGGCGTGCCGGACGCTCGCCGGATGTGCGCTGCCCCGGCTCGCGGGCCTGGACCTGATCGAACTCGCCGGGCTGCTGGCAGCCACGGAACCGGCCGCCCCGGGTGGACAATTCCGACATGACGCCCACAACGGCCACGGCAGCCGAGCCCGTCCCCGCCCCCTCGACACCGCACTCCCCTCCCGGCCTCGATGACCGCATCACCCGGGCCCTCGTCGGCGCGGCCGTCGGGGACGCCCTCGGCGGCCCGGTCGAGGGCTGGACACCCGAGCAGATCGCCGAGCGCCACGGCGGCCGGGTGACCGGGATCGTCGGCCCCTGGCACGGCGAGAACTGGCGTACCGCCCGCCCCATCGCCCCGTACCACAAGGGCGACGGGCACGTCACCGACGACACCCTGATGACCCACGCCCTGGTCCGGGTCTACGACCGGGTCCGCGGCCACCTCGACGCGTACGCCGTCGCCGACCACCTCGTACCGGACCTCCTCTCCCCCCGCTGGATCCCCGAGCTGGAGGCCGAGGCGCTGCCGCTCCAGCGGATCTTCCTGGCGGAGAAGTGGCTCGTGGCCCGGCTGCACTACGGGCACGTCGACCCGCGCGAGGCCGGTGCGGGCAACATCGTCAACTGCGGGGCCGCGATGTACATGGCCCCGGTCGGGCTGGTCAACGCGGGCCATCCGGAGGCCGCGTACGCCGAGGCGCTGGAGGTGGCCGCGCCCCACCAGTCCTCGTACGGGCGGGAGGCCGCCGGGGTCTTCGCAGCCGCTGTCGCCGCCGCCTGCCGCCCGGGCGCGACGCCGGACACGGTGGTCGACGCCGCACTCACCCTGGCCAAGGACGGCACCCGGTCCGCGATCGAGGCCGTCTGCGAAGTGGCCGCGCGCCACGACGACTTCGAGGCCGCGCTCGCCCCGCTGCGGGCGGCAGTTGAACCGTTCGACACCGTCGGCCCCGACTACCGCTCCCCCTCGCTCGGCGCCCGCCGCCCATCCCGGCTGCACGCCATCGAGGAACTGCCCGTCGCGCTGGGCATGTTGCTGGTCGGAGGCGGCGACTACCGGCGTACGGTGCTCGGTTCGGTCAACTACGGGCGGGACTGCGACTCCATCGCCACGATGAGCGGCGCGATCGCGGGCGCGCTGGGCGGTGAGGTGCCGGCCGACTGGGCGGAGACTGTGGCGGAGGCGAGCCGGCTGGACCTGGAGGCCCCGGCCCGGACCCTGGCGCAGGTGGCCCGGGAGGTCTTCGCCCGGGACGTGGAGCGCCGCCGGTCCCACGAGGAGGCGTTCGCGGCGCTGGCCGGTACGCGGTGAGCGTCCACCCGCCCGAGGCTCAGCCCGGACACCCCTACGCACAGCCCGACGCCCCGCACGTCCAACCGCCCCAGGACCCCCACCTCCGCCTCACCTGGGTGCAGCCCGAGGACCTGGTCGGGCACGAGCTTCGGCAGGCCGCGCAGGACGGGCGGGACGCCCGGGCGATCGAGGAGCGGTGGTACGCGGCCGGGGGCTCCCCCGCCCCGGACCGCGCGGGCGCCTCCGAGCCCCCCGCACCGCCGCGCCTGCGCGCACTGGCCGGGCAGCTCCTCGACGAACTCGCCCTGCTGGAGTCCCCGTTGGCCGCCGACGAGCCCACCGAGCTGGCGGACATCATGGCCGCCTGCCCCCACTGGCCCGGCCCGCCCGAGGCCCCGCCCGCCGACGGGAACCGTACGCACGTCACCGGCCAGACCGGGCTGCCGGTCACCGGCCAGGACCGTACGCCCCTCACCGACCAGAACGGGCTGCCGGTCACTGGCCCGGGCCGGGCGCCCGTCACCGGCCAGGACGCACCGCCCGTCGCCGACCGGGGCGGGCTGCCGGCCACCGGCCAGCACCGTACGCCCCTCACCGACCAGGCCCTCGGTCTGCCTGTCACCGGCCAGGGCCGTACACCAGTCACCGACCAGAACGGGCTGCCCGTCACCCGCCCAGGCCCGACACCCACCGCCCGCCGGGAATCGACACCCACCATCACCCCCGCCCGGCTGCACGCCGCCTGGCTCGGGCGGGCGGCGGGCTGTCTGCTCGGGAAGCCGGTGGAGAAGCTGCCCCTTCACGGCATCCGCGCCCTCGCCCGCGCCACCGGCAACTGGCCCCTCACCACCTGGTTCACCGGGCGCGGCGTCCCCCCGGAACTCCTCGCCGCACACCCCTGGAACCGCCGCTCGGCCCCCACCTCGCTCGCCGAGAACATCGACGGCATGCCCGAGGACGACGACCTCAACTACCCGCTTCTCACCCTGCTGTTGCTCCAGCGGCACGGGCGCTCCTTCACCACCGCCGACCTGGCCCGGCTCTGGCTGGACGAACTCCCGGCGGGCCGCACCTTCACCGCCGAGCGGATCGCGTACGGCAATCTTCTCGCGGGCGTCGAACCCCCGTGGACCGCCCGCTACCGCAACCCGTACCGCGAGTGGATCGGTGCCCAGATCCGGGCCGACGTCCACGGCTGGACCCACCCCGGCGACCCGGCCGGAGCCGCCGCCCAGGCCCATCGCGACGCGGTCCTGACCCACACCGCCAACGGGGTCTACGGCGCGATGTTCACGGCGGCCGCGCTCGCGGTGGCGGCGGGCGGCGAGAGCGAAGTGCACGGCTGCCTGGCCGCCGGGCTGCGGGTCGTGCCGCCGCACTCGCGGTACGCGCGGGCGGTCCGGCTCGGCATCGAAACGGCGCGTACGGAAGGGGATTTCGACACCGTGGTGGACCGGCTGCACGCCGCGTATGCCGACACCCACCACTGGGTACACGTGCTGCCCAACGCCGCGCTGCTCGCCGCCGCCCTCACCCACGCCGACGGCGACTTCACCCGGTCCATCGGCCTCGCGGTCTCCGGCGGCTGGGACACCGACTCCAACGGGGCCACCGCCGGTTCGCTCGCCGGGCTGCTGGCGGGTGCCCCGGACGCCCTGCCCGACCACTGGACGGCCCCCCTGAAGAACCGCCTCGCCACCTCCGTACCCGGCTACGACCGGACCGGTTTCGACACCCTCGCCGCACTGACCCACCAGGAGGCTCTGCGCCCATGACCCGAATCGCGGTGCTCGGCAGCACCAACATGGACCTCGTCGCCTACACCGCCCGCGCCCCCGAGCGCGGGGAAACCGTCACCGGCCGGGAGTTCCGGACGGTCCCCGGCGGCAAGGGCGCCAACCAGGCGGTCGCCGCCGCCCGCGCGGGCGGGGAGGTGACGATGATCGGCGCGGTCGGCGACGACGCGTACGGCGCCCAGCTCCGCGACGGCCTCGAACACGCCGGGGTCGACACGGACTTGCTCCACACCGCCGAGGGACCGAGCGGCACCGCGCACATCGTGGTGGACGACTCCGGGTCCAACGCGATCGTGGTGATCCCCGGCGCCAACGGCGTCGTCACCGCGCTCGGCCCCGGCGAGATCGCGGCGATCGCCGCCGCCGACCTGCTGCTGATGCAGCTCGAACTCCCGCTCTCCGCCGTCGTGGAGGGCGCCCGCGCGGCCAGGTCCCAGGGCGTACGGACCATCCTCACCCCCTCCCCCGTACAGCCGCTGCCCGATGAACTCCTGGACCACATCGACCTGTTGGTCCCCAACGAGCACGAGGCCGCCGAACTCTCCGGGCAGGCCGAACCGCACGCGGCCGCGCAGATCCTGTTGCGGCAGGTGCCCGAGGTGATCATCACGCTCGGTGCGCGGGGCAGTCTGTACGCGGCCCGGGGCGGCGAGCCGGTGCTGTTCGAGGCCCCCGAGGTGCGGGCCGTCGACACGACCGGGGCCGGGGACACCTTCGTCGGGGCGCTGGCGGTGGCGCTCGGTGAGGGGAGGCCGGTGGCCAAGGCGCTGGCCTTCGCCTCCTCGGCCGCCGCGCTCTGCGTCCAGAAACCGGGCGCGTCCACGTCCATGCCGTACCGGAGCGAGATCGAGGCAGCATGAGTACGACATCCGCAGGGCCCCTGGCCGGGCTGAAGGTCATCGACCTCGCCACCCTCTTCGCCGGACCGCTCGCGGCCACCATGCTCGGGGACTTCGGCGCCGATGTGATCAAGGTGGAGCACCCCCGTAAGCCGGACCCCTCGCGCGGGCACGGGCCCGCCAAGGACGGGGTCGGCCTGTGGTGGAAGCTGCTCGGCCGCAACAAGCGCACCCTGACGCTGGACCTGTCCGCCCCGGGTGGCCGGGACGTGCTGCTCCAGCTGGCCGCCGAGACCGACGTGATCGTGGAGAACTTCCGGCCCGGGACCCTGGAGCGGTGGGGGCTCGGACCGGACGAGCTGCACGCCGTCAACCCGCGCCTGGTGCTGGCCCGGGTCACCGGCTTCGGGCAGTTCGGCCCGTACGCGCACCGGCCCGGGTTCGGCACGCTGGCCGAGGCGATGAGCGGGTTCGCGGCGATCACCGGGGAGCCGGACGGGCCGCCGACACTGCCGCCGTTCGGGCTGGCGGACTCCATCGCGGCGCTGGCGACGGCGTACGCGGTGATGGCCGCGCTCGCCGGGCGCGAGAAGACGGGCGAGGGGCAGGTGGTGGACCTGGCGATCATCGAACCGATCCTCACCGTGCTGGGACCGCAGCCGCTCTGGTACGACCAGCTCGGCTACGTCCAGCCGCGCACCGGCAACCGCTCCCGCAACAACGCCCCGCGCAACACCTACCGCACCGCCGACGGCCACTGGGTCGCGGTCTCCACCTCCGCCCAGTCGGTGGCCGAGCGGGTGATGCGGCTGGTGGGCCGCCCCGAGCTGATCGAGGAGCCGTGGTTCGGGTCGGGCACCACCCGGGCCGAGCACACCGAGGAGCTGGACGGGGCGGTCGGCCACTGGATCTCCCGCCACAGCCGCGAGGAGGTGCTGAACGGCTTCGAGAAGGCGGAGGCGGCCGTGGCGCCGATCCATGACGTACGGGAGGTGATGGAGGACCCGCAGTACCGGGCGCTGGGCACGATCGCCGAGGTCGACGACCCGGAGCTGGGGCCGCTGCGGATGCAGAACGTCCTCTTCCGGCTCTCGCAGACCCCGGGCGCCATCCGCTGGGCGGGCCGCCCGCCCGGCGCGGACACCGAGGAGATCCTCGCCGGACTCGGCCTCTCGGAGAACCGCATCGCGGCGCTGCACGACCAGGGGGCGCTGTGACCGGCCGCCCGATCCCGGGCCCGCCGGCCCCGGAGGGCCCTCCTCCGCCGCTCGGCCGACCCCCGCTGACCTGGCTGTACGTCCCCGGGGACCGGCCGGAGGTGGTGGCCAAGGCGCTCGGCTGCGGGGCGGACGTGGTCATCGTCGACCTGGAGGACGCGGTCGCCCCCGACCGCAAGGAGTACGCGCGCGCCGCCACCGCCGAACTCCTCGCCGACCCGGTGACGGCCGCTCCCGACGCCGTACCGGTCCATGTCCGGGTGCACGGCGAGGACGACATCCGGGCGCTGATGGCGCTGCCGGGCCTCGCCGGTCTCCGGCTGCCGAAGATCACGCACGCGGTCTCCGTGCACCATGTGGCGGCGGTCGCCCCCGGCGTACCGCTCTATCCGCTGCTGGAGTCGGCGCTCGCCATGGAGCACGCGTACTCGATCGCCTCGGCCGATCCCGCCGTCCGGGGCATCGCGCTGGGCGAGGCGGATCTGCGCGCGGATCTCGGCGTACGGGACGACAGCGGGCTGGACTGGTCGCGCAGCCGGCTCGTGGTGGCGGCCCGGGCGGCCGCGCTGCCGCCGCCCGCGCAGTCGGTCTTCCCGGACGTGCGGGACCTGGACGGGCTGTGGGCCTCGTGCGTACGGGGGCGGGGGCTCGGGCTGCTGGGCCGGGCGGCGATCCATCCGCGTCAGCTGGAGGTGATCGAGAGGGCGTTCCGGCCGTCGGCCCGGGAGATCGAGGAGGCGGAGGAGATCGTCGCGGCGTCGGCGGTGGAGGCGGGGGCGCTGGCGCTGCCGGACGGGCGGTTCGTGGACGCGGCGGTGGTCGCGGCGGCGCGCCGCACACTGGCGATCGCCGGGCGGTCCTGAGGTTTCCCAGGTCCGCCCGGCGATCGGGGGCAGTGCGACGCGCGAGGTCAGCTCTTGTCGGCGGCCTCGGGGGCGGGGTCCCCGGCCGGGGCCTCGGTCTCCGCCGGGTCCGTGTCCTTCTTCAGCAGGTCGCCGGAGGCCTCGGGGGCGTCCGCGTCCTTGGCCTCGTCCTTCTTCGCGGCGGCCTCCGCCTCGCGGTCCGGCTCCACGATCTCCTCGCGGCCCGGGCGGAGCTTCGCGGAGAGCACGATGTAGGTGACGGCGAGGACGAAGACGACGATCGCGGTCCACACGTTCAGGCGCAGGCCGAGGACGTGGTGGGCCTCGTCGACCCGCATGTACTCGATCCAGCCGCGTCCGGCGCAGTAGGCGGCGACGTACAGCGCGAACGCCCGTCCGTGGCCGAGCCGGAAGCGGCGGTCGGCCCAGATGACCAGCAGCGCGACGCCGATGCACCACAGCGACTCGTAGAGGAAGGTCGGGTGGTACGTCCCGGCGAGCCGGTTCGGGCCCTCGCTGATCTCCAGCGCCCAGGGGAGGTCGGTCGGCTTGCCGTACAGCTCCTGGTTGAACCAGTTGCCCCAGCGGCCGATGGCCTGGGCGATGGCGATACCGGGGGCCAGCGCGTCCGCCCAGGCGGGCAGCGGGATGCCCCGGCGGCGGCAGCCGATCCACGCGCCGACCGCGCCGAGGGCGATGGCGCCCCAGATGCCGAGGCCGCCCTCCCAGATCTTGAAGGCGTCGACCCAGTTCTGGCCGTCGCTGAAGTAGAGCTGGTAGTCGGTGATCACGTGGTAGAGCCGGCCGCCGACGAGGCCGAAGGGCACGGCCCAGACGGCGATGTCGGCGACGGTGCCGGCTTTGCCGCCACGGGCGACCCAGCGCTTGTTGCCGATCCAGACGGCGACGAAGACACCGATGATGATGCAGAACGCGTAGCCGCGGAGCGGGATCGGGCCGAGCTCGATCACGCCGGTCGACGGGCTGGGAATGGAGGCAAGATTCATGACGGGGTCGACGCTACCTTGCCGGGCGGTGGGTACGGCAAGCCACCCGGCAACGTCTGGATAACGAGGGCCCTGTCATGGACCCGTGTGCCCGCCCCCTTGCGGGGCCCCGCCCGGTCCCTCAGGAAGCGGGCGCGGACGGGGTGGCGGTGCCGGGCTTCTTGCCCTTGTTGGCCTCGGCGACCCACTTCTTCAGGTTCTCCACGGAGATCTGCTCGTCGCCCTTCTTCGGGAAGATCGACTCGCCGTTGAGGAGGGCGGTCGGGGTGCCCTGGAAGCCGCCCTCGCGGAACGCGGTGTCGGACTTCTGGACCCAGCTGTCGTGCTCGCCGCTCTCCACACACGTGCGGAAGCCCGGTGTGTCGAGGCCTTCGACCTCACCGGCCAACTCGATCAGCCGGCTGTTCTTGGCGAAGGCGTCGTCGGGCTCGGGGGGCTGGTTGCGGAAGAGCACGTCGTGGTACGGGGCGAACTTGCCGACGTCCTGGGCGCAGGCGGCGGCGTTGGCGGCGCGCAGCGAGCCCTTGCCGCCGAGGTTGCCGTCGATGATCGTGGCCAGGTGGTAGTCCACCTTGAGCCGGCCCGCCTCGACCAGCTCCGTGATGGTGTCCCGGAAGGCGTTCTCGAACTGGGCGCAGACCGGGCAGCGGAAGTCCTCCCAGATCGTGAGCGTGGACGGGGCGTCGGATGCGCCGACCGGGAGGGTCAGGGAGTCCTCGCCGGTCGCCCCCGACGGGGTGATGGCGGGGCCGGAGGCGCTGTCGCTGCCGCCGTCCTTGCCCACGTTGGCCGCGATCAGGCCGACCACGGCGGCCAGCGCCAGGACGCCGACCACGGCGGAGGAGACGATCAGCGTACGGCGGCGCTTCTCGCGGCCCTTTTCCCGCTCGCGCTGCTGGGCCAGGCGCTCACGCGCACTTCGGTTTCCCTCAGGAATCTTGTCGCTCACACCCGCAGCAACGAACCGGGGAGGCACGTACGCGCCTCCCCGGTCCATATTCCACCCATTCAGGTGACTTCGAGGGTCACCGCTTTCGAACGCGCCGGACTGTCAGCGCTTTCGGACGCCCTGGGCCAGCTCCCCCGCCAGCGAGCGGACGGCGTCGAGACCGGCGGCCTCGTCGGGGGCGTCCAGGATCGCCTTGACGAAGGCCGAGCCGACGATGACGCCATCGGCGAACCCGGCGACCTCGGCGGCCTGCTCGGCGTTGGAGACCCCGAGGCCGACGCAGACCGGCAGGTCGGTGGTGGCGCGGGTGCGGCCCACCAGCTCCTGGGCCTGGGCGCCGACCGAGGCGCGGGTGCCGGTGACGCCCATCAGGGAGGCGGCGTAGACGAAGCCGCTGCCCGCCGCCGTGATGGTGGCGAGACGGGCGTCCTGACTGCTGGGGGCGACGACGAACACGGTGGCGAGACCGTGCTTCTCGGCGTGCTCGCGCCACAGCGCCGACTCCTGGACCGGCAGGTCGGGCAGGATGCACCCGGCGCCGCCCGCCTCGGCCAGCTCGGCGGTGAAGCGCTCCACGCCGTAGCGGTCGATGGGGTTCCAGTACGTCATGACCAGGATCGGGACCCCGGTGGCCTCGTACGCTTCGCGGACCGTACGCATCACGTCGGCGATCTTGACCCCGCCGCGCAGGGCGATGTCGTCGGCGGTCTGGATGACCGGTCCGTCGAGGACCGGGTCGCTGTGCGGGAGCCCGACCTCCACGATGTCGGCGCCGCCCGCGACGACGGCCTTGACCGCCTCGATGCCGCCGTCGACGGTCGGGAAGCCGGCCGGGAGGTAGGCGATGAGCGCGGCCCGGTCCTCCGCCCTGGCGGCGGCGAGGGTGGTGCTCAACAGCTGGATGTTGCCGCTCACTTGGCGTCCCCCTCGATCTCGGCACGGTCGCTGTCGGTGTCCGCCTCGACGGCGGCGTCGGTGTCGTACAGCCCGAAGTAGCGGGCGGCGGTGTCCATGTCCTTGTCGCCGCGGCCGGAGAGGTTGACGAGGATCAGCCCGTCCTTGCCCAGCTCCTTGCCGAGGTCCAGCGCACCGGCGAGCGCGTGGGCGCTCTCGATGGCCGGGATGATCCCCTCGGTGCGGGAGAGCAGGCGCAGGGCCTGCATGGCGGCGTCGTCGGTGACCGCGCGGTACTCGCCGCGCCCGATGTCCTTGAGGTAGGAGTGCTCGGGGCCGATGCCCGGGTAGTCCAGACCGGCGGAGATGGAGTACGGCTCGGTGATCTGGCCCTCGTCGTCCTGGAGGACGTAGGAGCGCGACCCGTGCAGGATGCCCGGCTCCCCGGCCGTCAGGGTCGCCGCGTGCTCGCCGGTCTCCACGCCGTGCCCGGCGGGTTCGCAGCCGACCAGGCGGACCTCGGCGTCCGGGATGAAGGCGTGGAAGAGGCCGATGGCGTTGGAGCCGCCGCCGACACAGGCGACCGCCGCGTCGGGGAGGCGGCCGGTGCGCTCCAGGAGCTGGCGGCGGGCCTCGACGCCGATGACGCGGTGGAAGTCGCGGACCATCGCGGGGAAGGGGTGCGGACCCGCGACCGTACCGAAGAGGTAGTGCGTACGGTCCACGTTGGCGACCCAGTCGCGGAACGCCTCGTTGATGGCGTCCTTCAGGGTCCGCGAGCCGGACTTCACGGCGACGACCTCGGCGCCGAGCATCCGCATCCGGGCCACGTTGAGCGCCTGGCGCTCGGTGTCGATCTCGCCCATGTAGATGGTGCAGTCGAGGCCGAAGAGGGCGCAGGCGGTCGCGGTGGCGACCCCGTGCTGACCGGCTCCGGTCTCGGCGATGACCCGTGTCTTGCCCATGCGCTTGGTGAGCAGCGCCTGGCCCAGCACGTTGTTGATCTTGTGCGAGCCGGTGTGGTTCAGGTCCTCGCGCTTGAGGAAGACCCGGGCGCCGCCCGCGTGTTCGGCGAAGCGCGGGACCTCGGTCAGCGCGCTGGGGCGGCCGGTGTAGTTGACCATCAGCTCGTTGAGCTCGGCGGCGAAGGCCGGGTCGGACTTGGCCTTGTCGTACTCGACGGCGACCTCGTCCACGGCGGCGACGAGCGCCTCCGGGATGAACTTGCCGCCGTACGCGCCGAAGTAGCCCTCGGCGCTGGGGATCAGACCCTCGGGGTCCGGGATGAAGAATTCGGACGTCATGCGACGTGCTCCTCGGCATGCATGGCAACGGGTGGGTTCACCGTATGCGCGGAGCAGCGAGCGCCACCGGGACCGGCGTGCGGTCGGGTGGTGCGGTCGTACGTACGGGGGTGGGTACTGCGGTACGTCGGCCGGGGCTCGCTACTGCGCGGACCCCGGGCGCCATCGCATCCCGTTCACCTGGCCGGGCTCGTCACCGATCACGTACCGCACCCGCCGTCCGTGCACGCGCCGGGCGGGGGCGCGGCAGCCTCGCGGCCTGCACCCGCGCGCCAGCGGGGCGTGCGGATCCCGGGCCGGGGCCCCGGCGGGGCGCAGGCCTGGCCGGGTGCGGGGCGCGGGACGGTCGGTCATGGTCGTGGGGCTCCCGGGTCAGCCGCGGCCGTGGCGGAGGGCCGGGTGGGCGCCGGCGGCCACCAGGTCGGCGACGGCGGCGCGCGGGTCGCGGCCGGTGACCAGGGACTCGCCGACCAGGACGGCGTCGGCGCCGGCGTTGGCGTACGCGATCAGGTCGTGCGGGCCCCGGACGCCGGACTCGGCGACCTTGACGATGTGGTCGGGGATCTCGGGGGCGACGCGCTCGAAGGTGGAGCGGTCGACCTTGAGGTCCTTCAGGTTGCGCGCGTTGACACCGATGATCTTCGCTCCGGCGTCCACGGCGCGCTCCGCCTCCTCCTCGTCGTGCGCCTCGACGATCGGGGTGAGCCCGATCGACTCGGCCCTCTCGATCAGGGAGACCAGGGCCTCCTGGTCGAGGGCGGCGACGATCAGCAGGGCGAGGTCGGCGCCGTACGCCCGGGCCTCCCACAGCTGGTACGAGGTGACGATGAAGTCCTTGCGCAGGATCGGGGTGTCGACCTTGGCGCGGACGGCCTCCAGGTCGGCGAGCGAACCGCCGAAGCGGCGCTCCTCGGTGAGGACCGAGATGACGGACGCGCCACCGGCCTCGTAGTCCGCGGCGAGCGCGGCGGGGTCCGCGATGGCGGCAAGGGCCCCCTTGGACGGGGACGAGCGCTTGACCTCGCAGATGACGGTGACGCCCTCGCCGCGCAGGGCGGCGACTCCGTCCTTCGCCTGGGGAGCACGCGCCGCGCGCTCCTTCAGCTCGTCGAGGCTGACGCGCGCCTGCCGCTCCGCGAGGTCGGCGCGAACGCCGTCGATGATCTCGTCGAGCACACTCACGCGAGCGGCCCCCTTCCGGAACGGTTGACGGTGAACAGGATCAGCCATACCGATGGTATCCGCAGGAGGCCCCGGGGCCCGCATCCGGCCACGCCGCGTCCCACTACCTGGGCATTCAGGGCGCCAGCGCCGAGCCGAACGGCAGATTCCGGACCACGGTGAAGATCAGGAGCAGGGCGCCGATGCCCCACCACCAGGCGGGGGCAAGCGCGATCCGCAGCGGCTGTCCGCGCCAGGCCCGGACCAGCCACAGGACCCAGACGGCGGCGAAGAGGAAGTAGCCGGTGGTGGCGAGCGCGTTGGAGGAGAACGCGGCGCCGAGGTCGCCGTGGATGAAGGCGTGGGCGCTGCGGAGGCCGCCGCAGCCGGGGCAGAAGGCGCCGGTGATCTTGAGCAGGGGGCAGACGGGGTAGTGGCCGGGCTCGTTGGGGTCGACGGTGCCGACGTAGGCGAAGGCGGCGGTGACGGTGGCGAGGATGCCGAGGGGGGTGGCGAGGCGCCTCAGCCGACCCGGCGAGGGCTTGCGGACGGGGTCGTGCGCCCCTACCCAGCCCGTCCGGCGTTCGAGGACGGAACCGGGGCCTTGGGGGGCCGCTACCTGCGAGGGTTCCTCGCCCGAGGGGCCTGTGAACTCCGGGCCCACCCCCGCAAGGGTTCCGTCCTCGAACGCCGGACGGGCTGGAGTGGCGAGGGTCTCGTCCCCGGAGCCCGGACGGGCTGGAGTGGCCAGGAGCTCGTCCCCCGAGGCCGGGCGGGCTGGAGTGGCGAGGGTCTCGTCCACGGACACAGGGTGGGCTGAAGTGGTGGGCCGGGCCATGTCCGGGGTCGGGCAGACCGTCAGGGGCATGTTCCAGGGGCCGACGCCCTCGGGCTCGGCTTCACGGTTCGGGTTCGGGGTCGGGGTGGCGTCCACCCGGTGATTGTCCCCGGTCATACGGAAAGGCGCAGCCCACCCGGGGCTGCGCCTCGCTGCGTGTCGGCCGCGCGGGTCAGTGGGAGACCTGCGCCTCTCCGGCGCGCGCCCGGGCCTCCGCCAGCTCGGAGGACTCCTTCGGCATGCCGAGACCGGCCAGCTTCATGGCGTAACCGACGATGCCACCGGCGAAGATGACGGCGATACCGGCCCAGAAGCCGAGCGGGTTGGCCGCGACCATGAAGACGCCTGCGACGCAGAAGCCGATGAAGGAGATGATGACACCGGTCCAGGCGGCCGGGGTGTGTCCGTGGCTCGTGCCCGCCATGAGTTGCTCCTCGTTGATGTTGCGCAGTGGGTGTCGCTGTAGCTGTCGCTCGGGGGACGGCTCGCCTCCATTGTCCCGCACGGGGCCACCGGAGGTGAGCGGGGGGTCACCCCTCGGGAGTGTCTAGCCCGTCGGGTCCTCGCCCCGGTCCAGCGCCTTCCACAGCTCCTCGGGCCGGTCCGGGTCCGGGGCGGTGCGGGGCGCCTTGCGGGGGCGCGGGGTGCCGTCGCGCTCGTACCGGCCCGACATCGTGGGCCAGCGGTTGCCGAAACGGAGGGCGAGCAGCCCGGCGAGCAGGATCAGCACGCCCCCGGCGGCGGTGACATAGGGCCAGGCGGTGTGGGTGAGGGCGTCGATGGTGGCCGCCGCGTCACCGGTGGTGCGGGCGGCCTCCTCGTCGAGGGCCGTGCTGTCGGAGGCGCCCGCCCAGGCGCTGAGCGCGGCACCGAGGCCGCTGAGGGCGAGGAGGGCGGCGACGATACGGCGGCCCGCGCCGCGGACGGCGAAGACGGCGACGAGGGCGGCCAGGCCGACGATCGCCAGGGCGGCCGGGGCCCCGGTGATGTCCTGGCCGTCGGCGGTCAGCGGCAGGGCGCCGCCGCCGGTGGCCGCCCGGCCCTCGGCCCAGATCTGGCCGGAGGCCAGGAGGACGACGGTCGCACCGGCCGCACCCAGGAGCAGCGCGAGGGCGAGCGACCGGCGGCTGCCCGAGGAGTCGGGCGCGGCTCCGGAAGACGCGTCGGGTGCGTCGTCGGCGGTTCGGGCACGGGGCTGGGGTACGGGGACAGCACTCACGTCGTCCACTATCCCTTACGGCGTCAGCGGTCGTGGAGCCGGTTGGCCGTATGGACGGCGCGCAGGACGGCGGCGGCCTTGTTGCGGCACTCGGTGTCCTCCGCCACCGGGTCCGAGTCCGCGACGACCCCGGCGCCCGCCTGCACGTACGCCGTACCGTCGCGCAGCAGCGCGGTGCGGATGGCGATGGCGGTGTCGGAGTCCCCGGCGAAGTCGAGGTAGCCGACGCAGCCCCCGTACAGTCCGCGTCGGCTCGGCTCCAGCTCCTCGATGATCTGCATGGCGCGCGGCTTGGGGGCGCCGGAGAGGGTGCCGGCGGGGAAGCAGGCGGTGAGGACGTCGAAGGCGGTGCGGTCCTCGGTGACGCGGCCGGTGACGGTGGAGACGATGTGCATGACGTGGGAGTACCGCTCGATCGACATGAAGTCGACGACCTCCACGCTGCCCGGTTCGCAGACGCGGCCCAGGTCGTTGCGGCCGAGGTCGACGAGCATCAGGTGCTCGGCGCGCTCCTTGGGGTCGGCGAGCAGCTCCTCGGCGAGCGCCTGGTCCTCCTGCGGGGTGGCGCCGCGGTGCCGGGTCCCGGCGATCGGGTGGACCATGGCCCGTCCGTCCTCGACCTTGACCAGGGCCTCGGGGCTGGAGCCGACGACGTCGAACCCGTCGAAGCGGAAGAGGTACATGTACGGGGACGGGTTGGTGGCCCGCAGCACCCGGTAGACGTCCAGGGCGCTCGCGGTGCACGGGGTCTCGAAGCGCTGGGAGGGGACGACCTGGAAGGCCTCGCCCGCCCGGATGCGCTCCTTGATGTCCTCGACGGCCTCCTGGTAGGCCTCGCCGCCCCAGAGCGCGGTGTACGGGGGCAGCTCGGACGGGGGCAGGACGGCCGGGGCGTTCTCGACCGGGCGGCGCAGGTCCTGCTCCATGGCGTCGAGGCGGGCGACGGCGTCCGCGTACGCCTCGTCGACGCCGGTGGAGAGGTCGTTGTGGTTGATCGCGTTGGCGATCAGCAGGACCGTGCCGTTCTGGTGGTCGAGGACGGCGAGGTCCGAGGTGAGGAGCATGGTCAGCTCGGGGAGCTTCAGGTCGTCGCCGCCGTGCTCGCCGATCTTCTCCAGGCGGCGGACGACGTCGTAGCCGAGGTAGCCGACCATGCCGCCGGTGAAGGGCGGCAGCCCCGCGTCGCTCACCAGGTCGCGGGGGGTGTGGAGGGTCTCGACGGTGGCGCGCAGGGCGTCCAGCGGGTCGCCGCCGACGGGGACGCCGACGGGCGGGGTGCCGAGCCAGTGGGCCGCGCCGTCGCGGGCGGTGAGGGTGGCGTCGCTGCGTACGCCGATGAAGGAGTAGCGCGACCAGGTGCGGCCGTTCTCCGCGGACTCCAGCAGGAAGGTGCCGGGGCGCTCGGCGGCGAGCTTGCGGTAGAGGCCGACCGGGGTGTCGCCGTCCGCGAGGAGGCGGCGGCTGACGGGGACGACGCGCCGGTCGACGGCCAGCTTGCGGAAGGTGTCGAGATCCATGGCCGGACCTTAGCTGTCGATGAGGGTGAGGACGTCGGCGTCGAAGCAGGTGCGGTCGCCGGTGTGGCAGGCGGCGCCCGTCTGGTCGACCTTGACCAGCACGGTGTCGGCGTCGCAGTCCAGGGCGACGGACTTCACCCGCTGGATGTGGCCGGAGGTGTCGCCCTTGACCCAGTACTCCTGGCGGCTGCGCGACCAGTAGGTGCAGCGGCCGGTGGTGAGGGTGCGGTGCAGCGCCTCGTCGTCCATCCAGCCGAGCATCAGCACCTCGCCGGTGTCGTACTGCTGGGCGATGGCCGGGACCAGGCCGTCGGCGCCGCGCTTGAGGCGCGCGGCGATGGCGGGGTCGAGGCTGCTGGCGGGGGGTGTGGGGCCGGGCGTGCTGCTGGTCATGGGCCCATTGTGCCGTGGTGGCGGGGGCTTCCCGGGCGGACGTCCACTGGGCGGACCCCGGGTGACGGTCGTACGCTGGCGGGCATGTCGACCCATGCGAAGCGTGAACGTCTTCTGCTCGCCGATCTGTTGGAAGCGGCCGGTCCCGAGGCACCGACCCTGTGCGAAGGCTGGAAGACCCGTGATCTGGCCGCCCATGTGGTGGTCCGTGAGCGCCGCGCCGACGCGGCGGGCGGGCTGGTGATCTCCGCCCTGAAGAACCGGCTGGAGCGGGTGCAGGGCGAGTTCGCGGCGAAGCCGTACGAGGAGCTGATCCAGCTGATCCGTACGGGACCGCCCCGGTTCTCGCCGATGTCCCTCAAGCAGATCGACGAGGCGGCGAACACGGTGGAGTTCTTCGTCCACACGGAGGACGTACGCCGGGCCCAGCCGGACTGGTCGCGGCGCGAGCTGGACCCGGTCTTCGCCGATGTGCTCTGGTCCAACGTCGAGAAGACCTCCCGGGTGCTGGGGCGCAAGTCCCCGGTGGGGCTGGTGCTGCGCCGCCCGGACGGCCGGACGGCGGTGGCCCACAAGGGCGCCCCGGTGGTGACGGTGACCGGGGAGCCCTCGGAGCTGCTGCTGTTCGCGTTCGGCCGGCAGGACGCGGCGGATGTGCAGGTGGAGGGCGAGAAGGACGCGGTGGACCGGCTGCACCGGGCCGCGCTGGGGATGTAGGCCCTACGACCCGAGGAGCCGCCGGGCCGCCAGGGCGAGGGAGACCTCGACGGCGTCCCGGGGGCGGGTCAGACAGCGGCCGGTGAGCTGTTCGAAGCGGCGCAGCCGGTTGAGGACGGTGTTGCGGTGGCAGTAGAGCCGCGCGCCCGCCCGCTGCGCCGAGCCGTCCGCGTCCAGCCAGGCCGTCAGGGTCTCCACGATGACGTCCCGGTCCGAGGGGTCCAGCCGGTCCAGCGGGCCCAGCACCCGGTCGGCGAGGGCGGAGCCGAGGGCCGGGGAGGAGACGACGAGGGCGTCCGGGAGGTGCTCGTCCAGCAGGACCGTGCCCCCGGAGGCCGGGCAGGCGCGCAGCGCGGTCTCCGCCAGCCGCCGGGCGTCCCCGAGCGCGGCCAGCCCGTCCACGGGCGAGCCGATCCCGGCCCGGGTGCCGGCGGGGGCGCCCAGGGCCGCGGCGATGGCGCGCAGCTCGTCGGGGTCGCCCGTTTCGCCGGTGAGCCGGAGGATCGCGAACTCGGCGTCGGGGCCGGTGTGCCAGAGGGGGGCGGGGGTGGGGGCCGGGTGCGGGCGCCCGTCCGGTGCCGGGGTCGGGACCTCTTGCGGGCGCCCGGTGGCTGCCGGACTCGGGGTCGCGTGCGGGCGGCCGGTCGCTGCCGGACTCGGAATCGCGTGCGGGCGGCCGTCCCGTCCCGGGCCCCGGGCGGTGCGCAAGTGCCCGTCCGGTCCGTTCCGACCGTCCGATCCCGCCCGCCCGTCCGGGGCCTGGCCCGGAGCGGTGTCCGGAGCGGTGTCCGGCGCCTCGCCCGGGGACAGCGCGGCCGTCGGCAGGTTCAGGGATAGCCGGGCGGGGCCCGGCTGCTGGGGTCCGCGCGGGGCGGAGGCCACCGCGAGTACGGCGTACCGTCCCTGCTCCGGCAGTCCCAGCATGGCCGCCGCCTCGCAGAGGTCCGCGATGCGCGCGGTCCCGTCCAGCAGCGCCGCGATCATCAGCCGCTGCTGGTTCTCGCGCCGCCAGGAGAGCCGCCGCTCGGCCTGCCGGTAGGCGTCGCCGACGATGCGGCAGTGCTCGTCGACGAAGTTCCACACATCGGCGGCGACATGGACGAGCAGCCGTACGTCGTCGGGGTCGCGGCGGGCCGTCTCGTCCACCAGGTCCTGCCAGACCATCGCGCCGCCCATCCGGAAGGCGTGCAGGACGGCGTCGAGGGGGACGCCCTGTTCGGCGCGGATCTCGCCGATCCGGCGGGAGGTGCGATGGGCGGCCTCGCGGTACTCCCGGGGCTGGATCAGCGAGCCGACGTTGTGCCGCAGCGAGTGGTGGACCTCCTGCCAGACCTCGGCCCGGTCGGAGTCGATCGCCGCCCGGTAGCCGGGTTCCTGTTCGTACAGGGCGTCGACGAGCCGGTCGGTGAGGACCGGGAGCGAGGCCACGAGGACCCGGGCGGCCCGGTGCAGCACCTCGACGGCTTCGCGGTCGGCCAGGGAACGCAGGCGCTGGGGCAACGGCGACACGGGGTGGGTGCCCTGAAGCACCGCGATCCGCGAACGTACGACCTGTGGCATGGCGGCCTCCACCGGGAATCGGCCGGCTGCGCGATCGGCCGGCTCGGAGCACCCGGCCCGGCAGGGCACGAGCACAGCCGAATGATCCTGACGCCCGCAGAATGGCATACCGCCCGGTCGGTACCTAGGGGTCTGCGCGGAACTTTGTCATCACGGTCTCGCAACCCCGCGGCCATCGGGGACGGGGCTCAGGGGCCCAGCAGGCGGGCCAGCTCGGTGCGGGAGCGGATGCCGAGGGCGGCGAAGACGTTGCGGAGGTGGTGGTCGACCGTGCGCGGGCTGAGCGAGAGGCGGAGCGCGACCTCGCGGTTGGTGGCCCCTTCGGCGACGCAGCGGGCGATGCGCTGCTGCTGCGGGGTGAGCGCGGCGAGCGCCCCGTCCGTCGCGGGCCGCACCGACGGGCCGTGCTCCCCCGCCGCCCGTAACTCGCCGGCCGCCCGCTCCGCCCAGGCGCGGGCCGAGCAGCGCTGGAAGGCGACGAGGGCGTCGCGCAGCGGGGTGCGGGCCTCGCGGGTACGCCGTCGGCGGCGGAGCCACTGCCCGTACAGGAGCTGGGTGCGGGCCCGTTCGAAGTCGCCGCCCGCCCGTTCGTGGTGGGCCAGGGCCTGCGCGTACCGGGCGTCGGCCTCGTCGGCGGTGGCCAGCAGGGCCTGGCAGCGGGCGAGTTGGGCGGGGGCCTGCGGGTCGGCGGTGCGGGCGGTCCACCCGGCGAACTCGGCGACGGCGGCGCGGAGTTCGCCGGCCTCCGCGGCTGCCCGTCCCGCGAGGACGGCGGCCTCGATGTAGCAGGGCACGGCGAGCATCCGGGCGGCGAAGTGGCCCTGCCGGGGGCCGGGGCGCACCAGCGGGCCGAGCCGGGCGGCCGCCTCATCGGAGCGTCCGGCGGCGAGGTCGGCCCGCGCCCTGGCCCAGGTGGCGAGGGTCGCGGGCTGGGCCAGCCCGTGCGGCCCGGCCCCGGCGAGCGCGGCGTCGCAGTGGGCGGCGCAGGCCTCGGCGGGCCCCTCCACGGAGGCGGCGAGGGCCAGGGCGGCGTGGAGGTGGACGGCGCTGTTGGGCTGCCCGGTACGGCGTGCGGCGTGCAGCCCCTCCAGGGCATGGGCGCGGGCCCCCGCGTGGAGCCCGGCCCGCAGCTCGGCGTAGGCCAGGTGCTCCAGGGCCTGCGGCAGCAGCGCGTCGGGCCCACTGGTCCGTACGGCGGCGAGCGCCCGCGCCCCGGTCCGGCAGGCGGTGGCGACCTCCCCGAGGACGAGGGCGGCAACCCCGGCACGGAGGAGGGCGGCGGGGGCGGTTGCGGGGGCGGCTCGGCTCACCGGTTCCGCTGGGTCCGCCGGGTCTGCGGGGTCCGCCGGGTGCAGGCACTGGCGGAGCAGCGCATGCCCCGCCTCGGCGCTTCCGGCGAGCACCGCGCACATCCCGGCCCGGTAGGCGGCGAACGCACGGTCGTACGGGGCCGGGTCGATGCGGCCCATGGCCTCCAGGTAACAGGCCGCGTCCCCCATCACCCAGGCCGCCTCGGCCGCACCGAGGAGGGCGTCGAGGGCCCGCCCGGGGTCGTACGGCCCGAGGAGCGCGGCCGCGGCGAGGAGGGCCGCGTGGGCATCGGCTGCGGGCCCGGAACGCAGGGCGAGCAGGCCGTGGACGTAGGGGGCGAGCCCGTGGCGGGGCGCGGCGGCCTGCTCCCCCGCCGCCCCGGTGCGGGCCAGCAGGGCGCGGGCCCGTCCCGGGTCCCCGGCGAGGGCCGCCTGCTCGGCCGCCGCGGCGAACCGGGCCGAGCGCAGGGGCTGATCGGTGGTGAGCGCGGCGGCGCGGGCCAGGGCCGAGGAACGCTCGGCATGCGGGTACGGGGCGGTCGCGGCGGCCTCCAGCCGGGCGGCGAGCCCCATGTCCGGGCCGGGGGCGGCACAGGCCAGCTGGACGAGGGAGGCGAGCGGGGCGGGGCGGTCGCCGGGAGGCGGCGACGACAGCGCCGACGCGGCGGCCCGGCCACCGGCAGCGGCCGCCGGGGTGGGCGACGGGGCCGGGCGGTCGCCGGGGTGCGCCGTCGCGTCCGGCGAGCCGGTGCGGGCGCCGGAGTGCGCCGACCGGGTTGACGAGGCGGTGCGGGCGCCGGAGTGCATCATCGGGTCGGGCCCGTCGCCGGAGCGCACCGGCGCCCCCGGCGAGGCAGGGCGGCCACCGGAAGACGCCGACGCGGCAGGGGCGGTGGTCCGGTCGCCGGTCTCCGCCAGCAGGGCCGCCAGCAGCTCGTGGGTGGCGCGGCGGTGGGCGGGTGGGGCGTGGTGCAGGACCGCGCGGGCGAACAGCGGGTGGCTGAAGTGGACCCGGCTGCCCGCCCGTTGGAGGAACCCCTGGGTGGCGGCCGAACCGAACAGGACGCCGTCCAGGAAGTCCCGGGGCAGCCCGGTCCGGGTGCCGGCGCGCAGCAGGAGCAAGGCGTCCGCCCCCGCGCCGGCGGGCTCGTGCTCCTGGGCTGCGGCCGCCAGCAGGAGCAGCGCCCGGGTGTGCGCCGGGAGCCCGTCGAGGCGGTCCGCGTGCGCGGCCAGCACGCCCTCTGCGCCGGGCAACGGGCAGGGCAGCGGGGTCCGCCCGGCGAGCTGGTCCGGGGTGAGGCGGGCGGTGAGCCCGGTGAGGAGGCGGGGGTTGCCGGCCGCCTCCCGGAGGAGCTCGGCGCGGACGACCGGGTCGAGTCCCCCCGTAACGCCGGAAAGTCGTTGCGGGGGACGACCGGGGACCTCCACGCCGTCGGGCATCCCCGCACCCCGGGCAAGGCCCTCCGTACCACCGGCGAACCCCCCACCACGACCGGGGCCTTCCACACCACCGGAAACCCCCGCACCCCGGACAAGGCCCGCCCTACCACCGGCGAACCCCCCACCACGACCGGGGCCTTCCACACCACCGGAAACCCCCGCACCCCGGACGCCCCCCTCCCCACCCCCCGTAAGCCGGTCCAGCAGCGCTGACGACGCGTTCTCGTCCAACGGGCCGAGGCGGAGTGTGGGCAGGCCGGTGAAGGCGGGGCCGTCGTCTGCCGTGATCAGGACGGCGACACGGCTGTCCGCGCCGAGTCTGCGGGCCGCGAAGCCGAGGGCGGTGCGGGAGGCCGGGTCCCAGGCGTGGGCGTCGTCGGCGCAGACCAGCAGCGGGCGGGCGGCGCCCAGTTCGCGCAGGCGGGCGAGCAGCGACTCCGGGGTGGGCCGGGTGAGAGGGGCCGAGCAGAGCAGGGCGTGCAGTCCGCTGTGGGGCAGGGCGCGTTCGGCGGGGGCGGCGGTGGCGTACAGCACCGGGCCCCGGGGGCGGTGCGCGGCGGCCGCCTCGCGCAGCAGCGCCGTGCGGCCGAGTCCGGGCGGTGCCGCCAGGACGAGGGCGCCGCCGTCGCCCTGCCGGAGCCGGGCCAGCAGGCCCTCCAGGATGGCGAGTTCACCGCTGCGGCCGTACAGCCGGAGCGGACTGTGGACGGTCGTCGATGAGGTCACGTTCGGCACGGTAGGACCGTGCGGGCGGAGGCGGAAGGTGCGCGTCCGGCGGCCCGGCCGGGGCGGTGCGGGCTCCTAGCCGGACGGCTCCGGCGCTGTGCGCGGGCACAGTGCCGGAGCCGCCGGAGGGCCGGTTCCGCGCCGGCTACGCCGGTTCTACAAGGTGTGCGGGCAGTTGCCCCGGTACTCCGCGATGGTCAGGCTCGGCCGTGGGATCGGGCAGAGGAACTGCTCGTAGCGGGTGTCGTTGTCGATGAAGCGCTTCAGCCACGAAAGGCTGTACTTCGCGATCGTGGTGTCGGACGAGTTCGGCGTGAAGTGCGAGGCGCCGCGCAGCTCCAGATACGCCTTGTCCAGCGAGCCGGGCAGCGACTCGTAGAACGGCTTCGAGTGCGTGGCGACCGGGGCGACCGTGTCGCCGTCCGCCCCCACCACCAGGGTGGGCGTACGCAGTTCGGGCCACGTCTTGTCGGTGTTCCAGCCGGTCAGCGGGATCGCCGCCTTCAGCGACGTACGGCTCTTGGCGGCTTCGAGGGAGCCACCGCCGCCCATCGAGTGGCCCATCACACCGAGCCGGGTCGCGTCGACCCGGGTCCGTACCGAGCTGCGCTGGGTCAGGTAGTCCAGCGCGGAGAGGAGTTGGCGGCCTCTGCTGTCGGGCTGGTCGAGGGTGGTGTTGGTGTCGATGGTGAAGACCACGAAGCCCTGCGAGGCCAGGCGCGGCCCGAGCCAGGCGATGGAGGACTGGTAGGCGGTGAAGCCGGGCGAGATGACGACCGCGCCGAAGGTGCCGTCGGCGGTGGAGGTCGGGTAGTAGATCGTGCCGCCGCCGAATCCGCTCGCGACGAGCGAGGAGACGGAGGTCTGGGAGGTGGCGTACGAGCCGCGGCTCGCCTCGATGGAGGCGTTGGTGGGGGCCGGGCCGCGCTCGTAGGGGTTGGCGGCGACGGCCTGGGCGCCGGGTGCCAGGGCGGTCAGCAGGAGACCGGCGGTGGCCGCGGCGGAGGCCAGCAGGCCCGTCAGCGTACGGGAGCGGCTCGGGCGCGGGGGGTGCTGGCGTGAGGGGAGGAGGTGCTGCTGCACGGGGGGATTCCTCTCGGTGGTGGCGGGAACCACACCACGCGAGGCCCACGAGCCCGTCGTCCGGGGGCTGTCGGGTGCACCGCGTGGCTGCCGTCGTCGTTCGTCGGCGGTCGCCACTCTCACGGTGCGGCCCGTACACACGCATCGGCGGTATCACCGGTCTTGGCGCACCGGTGATACCGCCGGAAGAGGTCACCTGCCTCAGCGGACCGGGTGACCCGCTTCCCGCAGCGCGTCCTTGACCTGGGAGATCCGCAGGTCGCCGAAGTGGAACACCGACGCGGCGAGCACCGCGTCCGCGCCCGCCTCGATCGCCGGGGCGAAGTCCGCGAGGCGGCCCGCGCCGCCGGAGGCGATGACGGGGACGGTGACGTGCTTGCGGACCGCCTCGATCATCTCCGTGTCGTAGCCGTCCTTGGTGCCGTCCGCGTCCATCGAGTTGAGCAGGATCTCGCCCGCGCCCAGCTCGGCGGCCCGGTGGGCCCACTCGACGGCGTCGATGCCGGTGCCCTTGCGGCCGCCGTGGGTGGTGACCTCGAAGGTGCCCTCCGGGGTGCGGCGGGCGTCGACGGAGAGCACCAGGACCTGGCGGCCGAAGCGCTCGGCGATCTCGCGGATGAGGTCGGGGCGGGCGATGGCGGCGGTGTTGACGCCGACCTTGTCCGCCCCGGCGCGCAGCAGCTTGTCCACGTCGTCGGGGGTGCGGACGCCGCCGCCGACGGTGAGCGGGATGAAGACCTGCTCGGCGGTGCGGCGGACCACGTCGTACGTGGTCTCGCGGTCGCCGCTGGAGGCGGTGATGTCGAGGAAGGTCAGTTCGTCGGCGCCCTCGGCGTCGTACAGCTTGGCCATCTCGACGGGGTCGCCCGCGTCCCGCAGGTTCTGGAAGTTGACGCCCTTGACGACCCGGCCGTTGTCGACGTCCAGGCAGGGGATGACGCGTACGGCGAGAGTCACTTCGCGCCTCCTCGGTAGGCCTCGACCTCGACTTCGACGACCAGGCTCGGGTCGACGAACCCGGACACGATGATCATGGAGGCGGCGGGGCGTACGGCGTCGAACAGCTCCTTGTGGGCGCGGCCGATGTCGTCCACGTCCCGGGCGTGGGTGATGTACATCCGGGTGCGGACGACGTCCTCACGGGTGAGGCCGACCTGCTCCAGCGCCGCGAAGGCGACGTCGAAGGAGGTGATGGCCTGCTCGTAGGGGGAGCCCGCGGAGATCTGGCCGTTCACCACGGAGGTGCAGCCGGCCACCAGGACGAGGCCGTTGGGGAGTTCGACCGCACGGGAGTAGCCGAACTTGTCCTCCCAGGGGGCGCCGGTGGAGATCCGGCGTACGGAGGCCGAAGCCGTGGGCTCCGTCATGCGGCGACCGCCTTGAGCGCCTCTTCCAGCGTGAACTCCTTCGCGTACAGCGCCTTGCCGACGATGGCGCCCTCGACGCCTTCGGGGACGAGGAGGGAGATCGCGCGGAGGTCGGCGAGCGAGGAGACGCCGCCGGAGGCGACGATCGGGCGGTCGGTGACGGCGCAGACGTCCCGGAGCAGGCCCAGGTTCGGGCCCTGGAGGGTGCCGTCCTTGGCGATGTCGGTGACGACGTACCGCGCGCAGCCCTCGGCGTCGAGGCGGGCGAGCGTCTCGTAGAGGTCGCCGCCGTCACGGGTCCAGCCGCGGCCGCGCAGGGTGGTGCCCCGCACGTCGAGGCCGACGGCGATCTTGTCGCCGTGCTCGGCGATGACCTTGGCGACCCACTCCGGGGTCTCCAGGGCGGCGGTGCCGAGGTTGACGCGGCGGCAGCCGGTGGCGAGGGCGGCCTCCAGCGAGGCGTCGTCCCGGATGCCGCCGGAGAGCTCCACCTTGATGTCCATGGCCCCGGCGACCTCGGCGATCAGGTCCCGGTTGTCACCGGTGCCGAAGGCGGCGTCCAGGTCGACGAGGTGCAGCCACTCGGCACCGGCGCTCTGCCAGGCGAGGGCGGCCTCCAGCGGGGAGCCGTAGGAGGTCTCGGAGCCGGACTCGCCGTGCACGAGGCGGACGGCCTGGCCGTCGCGGACGTCGACGGCGGGGAGCAGTTCAAGCTTCGGCATTACAGCGTCTCGATCCAGTTGGTCAGCAGCTGGGCGCCGGCATCGCCGGACTTCTCGGGGTGGAACTGGGTGGCCCACAGCGCGCCGTTCTCGACGGCGGCCACGAACCGTTCGCCGTGCGTGGCCCAGGTGACCTTGGGGGCACGGATCTTGGCGTTGGTGACTTCGAGGGACCAGTCGTGCGCCGCGTAGGAGTGCACGAAGTAGAAGCGGGCCTCGGGGTCCAGGCCCGCGAAGAGCCGGGAGTCCTCGGGGGCGTCCACGGTGTTCCACCCCATGTGCGGGACGACGTCGGCCTTCAGGGGCCCGACCGTACCGGGCCACTCGTCCAGGCCCTCGGTCTCCACGCCGTGCTCGATGCCGCGCTCGAACAGGATCTGCATCCCGACGCAGATGCCCATCACGGGGCGGCCGCCGGAGAGCCTGCGGCCGATGATCCAGTCGCCGCGGGCCCGCTTCAGCCCGTCCATGCAGGCGGAGAAGGCGCCGACGCCGGGGACGAGGAGCCCGTCGGCGTTCATCGCGCGGTCGTAGTCGCGGGTGATCTCGACGTCCGCGCCGACGTGGGCGAGGGCGCGCTCGGCGGAGCGGACGTTGCCGAAGCCGTAGTCGAAGACGACGACCTTCTTGTTGTTCTCACTCATGGCGTACCTGTCCTCAGTCCCACAGGCCCTGGATCCGCAGGATGCCCGCCACCAGGCACATCACGGAGCCGATCGACAGCAGCACGATGACGCCCTTGGGCATCCCCTGCTTGGCGAAGGAGTAGACGCCGCCGGCCAGGAAGAGGCCGACGACGATCAGGATGGTGTTGAGGCCGGTCACAGCGCGCCCTTCGTGGAGGGCAGGATGCCGGCGGCGCGCGGGTCGTGCTCACAGGCGTACCGCAGGGCGCGGGCGAGCGCCTTGAACTGGCACTCCACGATGTGGTGGGCGTTGCGCCCGTACGGCACGTGGACGTGCAGGGCGATCTGCGCCTGGGCGACGAAGGACTCCAGGATGTGCCGGGTCATCGTCGTGTCGTACTCGCCGATCATCGGCGCCATCTTCTCGGGCTCGGTGTGCACGAGGTAGGGGCGGCCGGAGAGGTCGACGGTGACCTGGGCGAGCGACTCGTCCAGCGGGACGGTGCAGTTGCCGAAGCGGTAGATGCCGACCTTGTCGCCGAGGGCCTGCTTGAAGGCGGCACCGAGCGCGAGCGCGGTGTCCTCGATGGTGTGGTGGCTGTCGATGTGCAGGTCGCCCTCGGTCTTGACCGTGAGGTCGAAGAGGCCGTGCCGGCCGAGCTGGTCCAGCATGTGGTCGTAGAAGCCGACCCCGGTGGCGACATCGACCTTTCCGGTGCCGTCGAGGTTGATCTCGACCAGCACGGACGTTTCCTTCGTGGTGCGTTCCACGCGGCCTACGCGGGGGCTCATGCGTCGTGCTCCTTCTTGAGTTCGCGTACCGCATCGAGGAACGCGTCGTTCTCTGCCGGGGTTCCCGCGGTGACCCGCAGCCATCCCGGTACGCCGTTGTCCCGGACCAGGACGCCCCGGTCGAGGATCTGCTGCCAGACGGCGTGGCTGTCGTCGAAGCGGCCGAACTGGACGAAGTTGGCGTCCGACTCGGTGACCTCGTAGCCGGTGGCGCGCAGCTCGGCCACCAGCCGGTCGCGCTCGCTCTTGAGCTGCGCGACGTACCCGAGCAGCGTATCGGTGTGCTCCAGGGCGGCGAGCGCGGTGGCCTGGGTGATCGAGGAGAGGTGGTACGGCAGCCGCACCAGCTGGACGGCGTCGACCACGGCGGGGTCGGCGGCGAGGTAGCCCAGGCGCAGTCCGGCCGCGCCGAACGCCTTGGACATGGTCCGGGAGACGATCAGCTCGCGGCGGCCCTCGATCAGCGGGAGCAGCGAGGGGTGGTGGCTGAACTCGCCGTACGCCTCGTCGACGACGACGATCGAGGGCCCGGCGGCCTGGGCGGCGTCGTACAGCGCGAGGACGGTGTCGGCGTCCACGGCGGTGCCGGTGGGGTTGTTGGGCGAGGTGATGAAGACGACCTCGGGGCGGTGCTCGGCGATGGCGGCGCGGGCGGCCTCGACGTCGATGGTGAAGTCGTCGTTGCGCGGGCCGGAGATCCAGCCGGTGCCGGTGCCCCGGGAGATCAGGGCGTGCATCGAGTACGAGGGTTCGAAGCCGATCGCGGTGCGCCCGGGGCCGCCGAAGGTCTGGAGCAGCTGCTGGAGAACCTCGTTGGAGCCGTTGGCCGCCCACACGTGTGCTGCTGTCACCTCGTGCCCGGCGGTGCGGGTGAGGTAGCGGGCCAGCTCGGTGCGGAGCTCCACGGCGTCCCGGTCGGGGTAGCGGTTGAGACCGCGGGCGGCCTCGCGGACCCGCTCGGCGATGCGGTCGACCAGGGCTTCGGGGAGCGGGTAGGGGTTCTCGTTGGTGTTGAGGCGTACGGGGACGTCGAGTTGGGGTGCGCCGTACGGGGACTGGCCGCGCAGCTCGTCGCGGATGGGGAGCTCGTCCCAGGGGTTGAGCGCCTTGCTCCCGGCGGTCCCTGCGTCACGGGGGGTGGTGCTGCCGTTCGTCACTGCTGGGGGACCTTCCATCCGAACCGTGCCTTGAGCGCTGCGCCGTGGGCGGGGAGGTCCTCCGCCTCGGCGAGGGTCACGACATGGTGGGTGACCTCGGCGAGCGCGTCGCGGGTGTAGTCGACGATGTGGATGCCGCGCAGGAAGGACTGCACGGAGAGGCCCGAGGAGTGGCAGGCGCAGCCGCCGGTGGGCAGGACGTGGTTGGAGCCGGCGCAGTAGTCGCCGAGCGAGACGGGGGCCCAGGGGCCGACGAAGATCGCTCCGGCGTTGCGGACCCGGTCGGCGACGGCGGCGGCCTCGGCGGTCTGGATCTCCAGGTGCTCGGCGCCGTACGCGTCGACGACCTTGAGGCCGTCCTCGATGGACGAGACCAGGACGATCGCGGACTGGCGCCCGGCAAGGGCGGGTTCGATGCGGTCCTTGATGTGCTTGGTCGCGGCGACCTGCGGGGCGAGCTCCGCCTCGGTGGCGGCGGCCAGCTCCTCGGAGTCGGTGACCAGGACGGCGGCGGCCATCGGGTCGTGCTCGGCCTGGCTGATCAGGTCGGCGGCGACGTGCACCGGGTCGGCGGTGGCGTCGGCGAGGATCGCGATCTCGGTGGGCCCGGCCTCGGCGTCGATGCCGATGCGGCCCTTGAGGAGGCGCTTGGCGGCGGCGACATAGATGTTGCCGGGGCCGGTGACCAGGTTGACCGGGAGGCAGTCCTCGGTGCCGTACGCGAACATCGCGACGGCCTGGGCACCGCCCGCCGCGTACACCTCGTCCACGCCGAGCAGGGCGCAGGCGGCGAGGATCGTGGGGTGCGGCAGCCCGTCGAAGTCCTTCTGCGGCGGGGAGGCCACGGCGATGCCCTCGACGCCCGCCTCCTGGGCCGGGACGACGTTCATCACGACGGAGGAGGGGTAGACCGAGCGGCCGCCGGGGACGTAGAGCCCCACGCGTTCGACCGGGACCCACTTCTCGGTGACGGTGCCGCCGGGGACGACCTGGGTGGTGTGCGTGGTGCGGCGCTGCTCGCGGTGGACGAGGCGGGCGCGGCGGATCGACTCCTCCAGGGCCGCGCGGACGGCCGGGTCCAGCTCGTCCAGGGCCTTCGTCAGCGCCTCGGCGGGCACCCGGACCGATGCGATCCGGACACCGTCGAACTTCTCCCCCCACTCGATCACTGCCGCCGAGCCACGATGGCGTACGTCCTCGCAGATGGGCCGCACCGTCTCCAGGGCGGCTTCCACGTCGAACTCGGCACGGGGCAGCAGGTCACGCAGGGCGGCACCCTCGGGGAGGGTGTCACCGCGCAAGTCGATTCGAGAGATCACACCGCAATTCTCGCAGACCGCTCAGGAGCGCCGGTCGCCCGTATCACTGGCTGATACATGTCTCAGCCATCTCGGGCCATGCCCCCTTGTCACTGCTGACCGATAGCTTTCACGGCGTCACGCAGAGGGAAGAACAGCACTACAGCATGTGTGCACGGAGGGAGCGGCCGTGACCGAGCCGCACGAAGGCGATATCCCGGACGGACTCAGCGCAGCGGAGCTGGGCATGTGGCAGTCCTTCCGCAACGGGACGACGTACGACTTACGCACCTACGACTCCAGCCGCAACGATCCGTTCGCCCCGCACAACTGGGGACCCGAGCGGAGTGTCGGGGCGCGGACGGTGGCGCGGCTGCTGCTGAGCGGGCCGCCCGCGCGGCCGGGCCGGGTGCCGGCGCTCAAGCTCCGGGGGGTGCGGATCACCGGGAAGCTGGACCTGGCGGGCGGCCGGGTCTCGCCGTACGTGGAGCTGACGGGGTGCCGTTTCGAGCAGGAGGTGGTGCTGCCGGAGTGCCACTTCACGACGTTGCGGATGGTGGGCTGTCTGCTGCCCCGGCTGGAGGCGGCCCGGCTGCACACGGAGGGCGATCTGCATCTGCCGCGCTGCCGGATCGACCGGGGCATCCGGCTCACCGACGCCCAGATCGGCACGGACCTGCTGATCAACCAGCTCAGCGTGGGGCCCGACCGGCACGGCAGGGCGTTCGTCGGGGACGGTATGTCGGTCGCCCAGGACCTTCAGGCCGAGATGATCGAGACGCACGGGGAGCTGAGCCTGCGCGGGGCGAAGGTGGGCGGTTCGCTGAGTCTGCGCGGCAGCCATCTGCGGGCGGCGGAGGACCGGCGCGCGCTGAACGCGCCGCAGCTGACGGTGGAGCGCACGCTCTACATGACCGAGGCGTGGGTGAGCGTCGACACCGGGAACCAGGGCACGACTCCCCCGTACGGCGTGGTCTACGCCCCGACTCCGGCGCGCGGGACCCGGTCGCAGATCTTCGAGTGCAAGGGCGGGGTGCGGCTGGACGACGGGCGGTTCGGGGACGCGGTGGACCTGCACAAGGCCCGGTTCTCGATGACCCGGCAGGAGGAGCTGTCGCTGCGCAGGATCGTCACGCCGGAGCTGCGGTTCAACGCGGAGCGGCCGGAGGAGGGCCGGGTCGTACTGAACGGGGCGAAGGTGGTGACCCTGATCGACCTCTCCACCAGCTGGCCGGGGCCCGGCGGCCTGGCGATGGGCGGTTTCGTCTACGAGAACCTCGTCCCCTACGGCCACTTCCCGCTCTCGCGGCGGCTGGAGTGGGTGCTGGCGGCGACCCCGGAGTATGTGCCCGAGCCGTACGAGCGCCTGGCGACGGTGCTGCGCGGCAGCGGTGAGGACGCGGACGCGCGGGAGGTGCTGCTGGCCAAGCAGCGCCGCCGCCGGGAGACGCTGCCGCCCGCCGCGAAGGCCTGGGGGTTCCTCCAGGACTGGACGGTGGCGTACGGGTACCGGCCAGGGCGGGCGGCGGTGTGGATGGCGGTGCTGTGGGCGGCGGGCACGGCGGCCTTCTCGCAGTACGACCCGGCGTCGATCAAGGACGGCGAGTCGCCGCTGTGGAATCCGGCGCTCTACGCGCTGGACCTCCTGATCCCGGTGATCAACCTCGGCCAGGACGGTTACTGGCGGATGGAGGGCGGCTGGCAGTGGGCGGCGGCCGCTCTGGTGCTCGTGGGGTGGATATTGGCCACGACGGTGGCCGCCGGCGCCTCCCGGCTGCTGCGCAGGGGCTGACCGAAAGGGCAGCTCGAAGAGGGTGGAAGCGGCCGGGACCGGCGGGTCCGAGGGATGTGCGGGACGGCTGGGGTGACGGTGACGAGGTGCCCGGAGGGTCATGTTCAAGCCACCGCCGGACATTTCCTTTGCCCTTTCTTGACCCGGCCTGATACAACCCATCCACTCGGCACAGAAGCTTCACAGCGCACCCCTGGCGCGGCCCTCACCAGCGCTTTTCAATGGTCTGCACCATGGCCTTCCTTCGCGCTCTGCTCAGTACCGCGCGCATGATCCGGCACAGCCCTCCGCTGTCCGCCGGACTGCCCGCGGATGACGCCGTGCTGCTCGACGCCCCCGACGAGCGGCTCTCCCCGGCGCTGGTGGCCGCTGCCCTCGGCGACCCCGAACCGGCCGCCAAGCTCCTGTCCACCACCCGTGACGCCGCCGACTGGGAGAACCGGGACCGCTACCTCGGCCGGCTCGTCACCTTCGCCCGCCACCGGGACGGCTGGCTCACCGACTGGCTGGCCGCCGCCCCGCGCGACCCCGACGCCCTGCTGGTCAAGGCGGAGCTCGCGGTCCGCCTGGCCTGGGAGTCGCCCGCCCGCGCGGAGCGGCTCCACGAGGTCGGCCCGCTGATCACCGCCGCCGCCGAGGCGGACCCGCGCGACCCGGTGCCCTGGCGGCTCGCCCTGGACCACGCGCGCGGCACCCACGCCACGCACACCGCCTTCGAGTCGCTGTGGGAACAGGCGATACGGCGCTCCGCGCACCACTACGGCTGCCATGTGGCGGCGCTGCGCTACCTCTCGGCCGCCTGGTACGGCTCGCACCGCGAGTGCTTCGACTTCGCCGAGCGGGCCGCCGAGGACGCCGTACCGGACTCCCTGGTGCAGGCCCTGCCGGTCCGGGCGGCCTTCGCGCTCCTCCTGGACACCCAGGCGGCGGGCCGGACCACCTCCGTACTGGAGGAGCGGATCGACGCGGCCGCCGACGCGGCCATCCGGCTCTCGGCCGCCTACCGGCCCGGCGACCCGTGGCCCGCCGAGGTCCGCAACCTCCTCGCGTACGTACTCCTCGCCCGTGGGCGCTGGGCCGAGGCGCTGGAGCAGTTCACGCTGATCGGGCAGCACGCGACGTCGTTCCCGTGGTCCTCGGTCTCCGACGACGCGCTGGGCCGGTTCCTCGACGCACGGGACGGCGCACGGCTCCAGGTGGCCTCCGTGACCCCCCTGCGGAACCGGGCCGACCGCGGACGTCCGCGCGGCCATTACGCTTGAGCGTTGTGACCACCGCCCGTCTTCCCCTTTTCCCGCTCAACGCGGTGCTGTTCCCCGGCCTCGTGCTGCCGCTCAACGTCTTCGAGGAGCGTTATCGCGCCATGATGCGGGAGCTGCTGAAGAGCGACGAGGACGAACCTCGCCGCTTCGTCGTGGTCGCCATCCGCGACGGCCGCGAGACCGCGGTGACGGGCACCGGCATGCCGGACCCCGTCGCCTCCGCACCCCCCGCCGAGCGCGCCCCCGCCGAGGGCTTCGGCCCCGACCCCATCCAGACCTTCCACCGGGTCGGCTGCATCGCCGACGCGGCGACCATCCGCGAACGCCCCGACGGCAGCTTCGAGGTCCTGGCCACCGGCACCACCCGGGTCAGGCTGCTCTCAATCGACGCGAGCGGCCCGTACCTGAGCGCCGAGGTCGAGGAGGTGACCGAGGAGCCGCCCGCCGAGGACGAGGCCGACGAGGCCGGAGCCCTCGCCGAGGGCGTCCTGCGGGCGTTCCGCTCCTACCAGAAGCGTCTGGCGGGAGCGACCGAACGCTCCCTCGCCACCGGCTCCGAGCTGCCCGACGACCCCTCCGTCGTCTCCTACCTGGTCGCGGCGGCCACCGTCCTGGACATCCCCACCAAGCAGCGCCTCCTCCAGGCCCCGGACACCGCGACCCGCCTGCGCGAGGAGCTGACGCTGCTGCGCCGGGAAACGGCGGTCATCCGCCACCTGCCCTCGCTCCCCGCGCCGGACCTGACCCGCGCCCCGACGCACCCCAACTGAACAAGGACCCCTTCCCGTGGCGAAGAAGCCGAAGAAACAGTCGGGCGGCACCCCCGCCACGGTCGCCCTGACCCAGGCGGGCACCGCCTTCACGGTCCACGCCTACGACCACGACCCGGCGGCTCCCTCCTACGGCGAGGAGGCCGCCGAGGCCCTGGGCGTCTCCGCCGACCGGGTCTTCAAGACCCTGGTCGCGGAGGTCGACGGCGAACTGACGGTCGCGGTCGTCCCGGTGGCCGGCTCCCTGGACCTCAAGGCCCTGGCCGCGGCGGTGGGCGGCAAACGCGCCACGATGGCGGACCCGGCGGCGGCGGAACGCACCACGGGCTACGTACGCGGCGGCATCTCCCCCCTGGGCCAGCGCAAACGCCTGCGTACGGTGCTGGACGCGTCGGCCCGGTCGCACCCGACGATCTGCGTGTCGGCGGGGCGCCGGGGCCTGGAGGTGGAGCTGTCGGCGGAGGACCTGGCGAGGCTGACGGGGGCGGTGTTCGCGGAGATCGGGCGCCTCTAGGCCCACCCGGGGGCGCTGCCCCCGCGCCTCAAACGCCGGCGGGGCTGTCTGTAGCCCGTCCGGCGCTTGAGGACGAAGCGGGGCCCGGGGCGCAGCCCCGGTTTCGGGAAGGGGCGGGTAGGGGAACAGCCCGCCGCGGGCGCCCCACCCGCACGTTCACGACGCCCCCGAACCCCCGCCCGGCGGCGGGGGCACAGGCGGCCCAGCGGGCCCAGCCGTCGGCCCCTCCGCCCCCGGCCCCCCGTAGTACGACGACCACCCCGCCCCCGACCACTCCGGCTCAGGGTCCCGAGGCCCGAACGCCGCCGTCAGCAGCAGATGCAGGGCCAGCGCCACGAACGGCCACACCAGCACCGCCACCGCCACCGCGTGCAGCTCCAGCGGCGCGTCGAAGACGACCCCCTTGCCGGCCTCCCGCGCCCGGGCCACCACGTCGGAGGAGGGGCCCAGCCAGACCCCGACCCGCCAGGCCAGCAGCGAGCCGAGCACTCCGCCCAGCGCCAGGCCCACCACGACGAAGACACCGCCCCGCCGCAGCCGCCAGAAGACGGCCGCCGCCGACAGCACGCCGAACCCGGCCGCCAGCAGGACAAACGTTCCGTCCGCCCCGATCGCCTCCTCGCCCTCGCTGTTCTCCAGGAAGACGGCGCTGCCGTCGGAGACCAGGGGGACCCGGGGGGCCAGCCACAGCCACAGCAGCCCGAGCGCGATCCCGGCGAGCGCCACGAGGACGACGACCACCCCGGTCTGACGGAGCTCCGTCGCCGTGTCCGGGTCGTCGGGCGAGCCGAAGGCGGGCGCGAGGTGGGATCCCGAGGGCGGGGACTGCCACGGATCGTGGGGGTCCGGCTGGTGAGGCGGCGTCAGAGGTGCGGTCACCGTGCCATCGTGCCAGGCCACCCTGTGCGGCGCCTCACCGGATGCCGCACCCGTGCGTACGGGGCACACCAGCGGCGCCACCTACCGTACGGCCGCCCGCCGGTACGCCCACGTGGCCACCGCCAGCGACAGCACCCCCACCACCGCGCAGACGGCGAGGAAGAAGCCGATCATGCCCCAGTCCGGCGAGGCGTCGAAGGAGCGGGCCAGCGCCTCGACCCCGTACGTCGAGGGCAGCAGATCACGCGCCCACCCCACCGGCTCCGGCAGCCGGTCGGCCGGCAGCACCCCGAGCAGCAGGGCGGCGGACATGCCGAGCTGCCCCAGCAGGGTGGCCAGCTCCTGGCGCGGGGCGAGCAGCCCGAGGGCCGCGCCCAGACCGGCCAGTGCGGCGCCGGAGAGCGGGATGACGGCGACCAGGACCCACAGATGGGTCATCGGGAGCTGGAAGAGCACGCTCCCGGTGATCGCCGTGAAGACCGTGCCGGGCACGGTGAACGAGGCGTACGCGGCCGCCGCCCCCAGCACCACGGCGGCGGGCGGCACCGGCAGCGTGGCGTAGTGGTCGAGTCCGCCGCCCGCCCGCAGCTGGCCGAAGTACTGGGCGAGCAGATTGAGCGCGACGAACGCCACGACCAGCACGCTGGAGCCGGCGACCACCGCACGCGCCTCGGACCCGCCGTCGACGACACCGCGCATCAGGACCATGATCCCGACGGACTGGAAGGTCGCCACGAAGAGCAGCGGGATCCGGGCGACCCGCGCCCGGGAGAGCTGGGCGCGGTAGACGGCGGCCAGCGAGGGCAGCAGCCGGGCGCGCGGCGCGAGCGGGGCGGGCACGGTCCGCGCGGCGGAGCCGGGGCCGGAGGGGCGGGGCAGGGGCCGGGGCCGCGACGGTGCGGTCCGGGCCGGAATGATGCTCGTCACCTGAGGCCGCTCCCCTTACACCCGTCCAGTACATCCACCGCGCCCGCCACCACGTACCGCAATACGTACGGCGCCTGTACGCCGTTCAGCGTCCGCGCCCCGCGTCCCCGGATCCTCACGCCTTCACCAGCCCCTTGCTCGCATTGGCCGCGTCTCCCCCGAGCGCCAGGTACACATCTTCCAGGCTGGGTGTGGCCAGGGTGAAATCGTCGAGGGCGGCGAAGGCCGCGCCGCCCGTCACCGCGGCGACCGCGGCCCGGGCCTCGTCGGGGCTGAGCCGCAGCACCCAGCGCCGCCCGGACTCCTGGGCGGACGGGCGCAGCGCCGCGACCTCCGGGACGTCCAGCGGGGCCCGCTCACGCCACATCAACTCGACGCGGACCTCGCCCGCGACCTTCTCCTTGAGCCCGGAGGGGGTGTCGCAGGCGATGACCCGGCCGCGCTCCAGGACGGCGACCCGGTCGAGGACGGTCTCGGCCTCGATGACGTTGTGGGTGACGAGCAGGACGGTGGCGCCGCGCTCGGCCCGGCGGCGGTCGACGGCGGCCCAGACGGCCCGCCGGGCCACCGGATCCATGCCGGTCGTGGGCTCGTCCAGGACCAGCACGGGCCGGTCCCCGACGAGCGTGGCGGCGAAGCAGGCGAGCCTGCGCTGACCGCCGGAGAGCTTCTTCAGGGGCCGCCCGGCCAGCTCGGTGAGGCCGAGCTCCTCCAGTACGGCGTCGCGTTCGGCGCGCGCCTCGCGGAGGTGGAGGCCGCGCAGCCGTCCGGTGGTCTCGGCGGCCAGGGAGACGGTCAGCTCGTCGAGGGCGGTGGACTCCTGCCCGAGGTAGCCGATCAGCCGGGAGGCCCGCTCGGGGTGGCGTACGAGGTCGTGGCCGAGGACCTCGACGGAGCCGGAGTCGGGGCGCATCAGCCCGGTGAGCTGGCGGACCAGGGTGGACTTGCCGGCGCCGTTGGGGCCGAGCAGTCCGAAGATCTCGCCGCGTTCGACGTCGAGGCTGATCCCGTCGGTGGCCCGCACCTCGGGGGTGGCGGGCGCGCCGCGGCGGCCCCGGACGGCGGGATAGGTCTTGACGAGGTCACGCACCGCGCACACGGTGCCGGTGTCGCTCTGCGCCTGTGCTGTGCCCGTACTCACGAGGTACGAGGGTACGGGGTCACACGCCCCGGTTTGCGCCCGGGGCCACCCCGCGTCGCGGAGCCTCCGTACACCCCTGTTCGCGCCCTCGTACGCCCCTACTCCCCCGCGGGCACGTGCTCCGCCGCCGCGCGCACGTCGATCTCGCGCCAGAACCCGGCCCGGATCGCGTAGCGGTCGTGCTCGTCGATCTGGTCGTCCTTGTGGGCGAGGAGGCCGAAGCGGGCCGCGTACCGCAGGAGTTCGCCGTCGATGCGGTGCGGGATGCGGGGGTACATGGTGGAGAGCTTCTGGAGGTGGACGGTCTCCGGGAGGCGTTCCATCCAGCGGCGGGCGAAGACCTGGCCGACCTCGAAGGGGTCGCCGCCGACGGTGGTGATGTCCTCCTCCCGGTCGGCCCAGCGCTGTTCGGCGCTGGTGAGCTGGGCGAGGGTCGGCAGGGAGGCGGTCTCGGCCGGTTCGCCGAGGGGGCCTGAGCGCTCCACCCAGCCCTTGTCGGAGGACCAGCGCAGGGTGGCGTTGGCCGGGGCCGCGTTCTGGGCGGCCGTCCGGTCGGGGTGGGTGGCGTGGGCGCGGAGGGCGGCGAGGTCCTTGGGGGTGGGGACGGTCTTGTGGCCGGGGGCGGGCTCGGGCTCGGAGGGGCCGGGCTCGGCGGGTGCGGCGGGGCCGTTGCGGGCGGCGGCGGCCTGGGCTGCCTGCGCCGCCTCGGAGGCCCGCTCGGCGGAGGCGGCGAGGGCGGCCTCGGGCAGCGGGGCGGAGAGGATGGCGGCGATCTCGGGGCGCGGGGCGGGCGGCGGGGCGCAGTTGCCGCCGGTGTCCTTGGCGCGGACGGCCTTGGTGATCCAGGCCCGGTCCAGGACGCGGCGTTCGTCCGCCTCGGCGACGAGGTCCTCGGACTGGTTGTAGTCGCCGTCGGCGGCCTGGACGGCCCACAGGTGGACGGCGACCCCGTGCTCCTTGGCGGACATCAGGCCGGGCAGCAGATCGCCGTCGCCGGTCACCAGGACCACATCCGAACAGGCCCGGTTCCGGGCCAGCTCGGTCAGTTCGGCGTGCATGGCGGCGTCCACGCCCTTCTGCGCCCAGCGTCCGTCGCTGCGGGTCAGGGCTCCCAGCCGCACGGTCACCCGGGGCATCACCCGGAGCCTGCGGTGCTCGGGCTGGGGCACCCGGTCGGGGGCGCCGTCGAACCAGTAGATCCGCAGCAGCGGCTGCTGCGTATCGGCCTCGGCGCGCTCGCGCAGCCCCTGGATGAGGGCCGCGTGGTCGACGGTGATGCGGGAACGGGCGGGCTCTCCGGCCAGCAGACTCGCGGCTGCGCCCAGCAAGTAGCCGGCGTCCACCAGGACGACGCAACGGTCCACGCGTTCCACCCTCTTCCAGGAATTCGGGAACGGTTCAGCGGCCCGCCCCTCGATGACCGGGTCCGCTTACCCAGGGTTTCTTTCGAGTCTGCCCGACCGTGCAGGGGTTAACGGCCGGAACTCGATCATCGGCGTGGCGAATCGGGAAAGGGCTGGAAAAGGTCTGGGGATCAGAGCCGGAACGACCCTCGCTGCGGATACCGCTACGCACGGTAATGATCCAACATGCACGGTTTGCGGCGCTATGTGAGTCTGACGATGGTCCTGGCCCCCCAGGATTCCCCACAGGAGGCATTCACCATGGCCAAGAACAAGAACCGCAAGCAGGGCAGCCAGCACGATCGCGCGTCCGCGTCGGAGCGTAGCGCCGAGCAGGCCAAGTCGACGGCGTTCGAGTCGCAGGCCCAGCCGCAGTCGCAGTCCCAGGGCAGCCCGTCCGACGTGGCGCGCAAGCACCAGCGGCGCTTCGGTCACAACTGACGCGTCGGCCGCTCGCGGTCATGCACGAGAGGGGCGTCCCGCACGGTGCGGGACGCCCCTCTCGTCTTCGTACGCCGTTCGAAGCCCCCGGGCTCAGCCGGCCAGGCAGGACGGGCCGAGCAGCACCTTCAGATCGCCGAAGAGGGCCGAGTCGGCCTTGACCCGGTGGCGGTCCAGGCGCAGGACGGTGGTCTTGCGGGGGCCTTGGAGCTTGATGCGCACCTCGGTGTCGCCCCGGTGGTGGCTGAGCACCTCGCCGAGCCGGGTGACCATCGGCGGGGTGATCTTCACGGTGGGGATGGTGAGGACGACGGGCGCGTTGGTCCCGGCGTTGGAGATGTCGGGGACCTGCATCTCCATGGCGACCAGCCGGGGCACGTCCTCGCGCTTGTCGAGGCGGCCCTTGACGAAGACGACGGTGTCCTCGACGAGCTGGGTGGAGACCAGCTGGTAGGTGGCGGGGAAGAACATGCACTCGATGGAGCCCGCCAGGTCCTCCACGGTGGCGATGGCCCAGGCGTTGCCCTGCTTGGTCATCTTGCGCTGGAGGCCGGAGATGATGCCGCCGACGGTGACGATCGATCCGTCGCTGTAGTCGCCGCCCATGAGCTGGGAGATCGAGGCGTCGGCCTTGTCGGAGAGCACGTGCTCCAGGCCGAAGAGCGGGTGGTCGGAGACGTACAGGCCGAGCATCTCCCGCTCCTGGGCGAGCAGGTAGGACTTCTCCCACTCGACGTCGGAGAACTCCACGTCCAGCCCGAAGCCCGGCTCGTCGCTCTCCTCCTCGCCCATCCCGCCGAAGAGGTCGAACTGCCCCTCGGCCTCCTTGCGCTTGACCTGCACCACGTTGTCGATCATCGGCTCGTGGTGGGCGACGAGGCCCTTGCGGGTGTGGCCCATCTCGTCGAAGGCGCCGGCCTTGATCAGCGATTCGACGGTGCGCTTGTTGCAGACGACCGCCTCGACCTTGTCGAGGAAGTCGGGGAAGGAGCTGTACTTCCCCTTGGCCTTGCGGGAGCGGATGATCGAGTCCACGACGTTCTGGCCGACGTTGCGGATGGCGGTCAGGCCGAAGAGGATCACGTCGTCGCCCTGGGCGGCGAAGTTGGACAGCGACTCGTTGACGTTGGGCGGCAGCACCTTGATGCCCATGCGGCGGCACTCGTTGAGGTAGACCGCGGACTTGTCCTTGTCGTCCTTGACCGAGGTCAGCAGGGCGGCCATGTACTCGGCGGGGTAGTTCGCCTTGAGGTAGGCGGTCCAGTAGGTGACCAGGCCGTACGCCGAGGAGTGCGCCTTGTTGAACGCGTACCCGGCGAACGGGACCAGGACGTCCCACAGGGCCTTGATCGCCGCGTCGGAGAAGCCCTTCTCCTTGGCGCCCTTCTCGAAGAGGACGAAGTTCTTCGCCAGCTCCTCGGGCTTCTTCTTGCCCATCACGCGGCGCAGGATGTCGGCCTCGCCGAGCGAGTACCCGGCGACGATCTGGGCGGCCTTCTGGACCTGCTCCTGGTAGACGATCAGGCCGTAGGTGAGGCCGAGGACCTCCTTGAGGGGCTCCTCCAGCTCCGGGTGGATCGGGGTGATCTCCTGGCGGCCGTTCTTGCGCTCCGCGTAGTTCGTGTGCGAGTTCATGCCCATCGGGCCCGGCCGGTAGAGGGCCGAGACGGCGGAGATGTCCTCGAAGTTGTCGGGCTGCATCTGGCGGAGCAGGGAACGCATGGGCCCGCCGTCGAACTGGAAGACGCCGAGCGTGTCACCGCGGCAGAGCAGTTCGTACGTCTTGGGGTCGTCCAGCGGCAGGGCGAGCATCTCCAGGTCGATGCCCTTGTTGGACTTCACCATCTTGATGGCGTCGTCCATGATCGTCAGGTTGCGCAGGCCGAGGAAGTCCATCTTCAGCAGGCCGAGCGACTCGCACTGCGGGTAGTCCCACTGCGTGATGGTGACGCCGTCGGTGTGCCGGACCCAGACCGGTGCGTGGTCGACGATCGGCTCGCTGGACATGATGACGCCGGCGGCGTGCACGCCCATCTGCCTCACCAGGCCCTCGACACCCTTCGCGGTGTCGATGACCTTCTTGACGTCCGGCTCGCTCTCGTACATCCCCCGGATCTCGCCCGCCTCGCTGTAGCGCGGGTGCTTGGGGTCGGTGATGCCGTTGAGGTCGATGCCCTTGCCGAGGACGTCGGCGGGCATCGCCTTGGTGAGGCGGTCGCCCATGGCGTACGGGTAGCCCAGCACCCGGGCCGAGTCCTTGATGGCGTTCTTCGCCTTGATCTTGCCGTACGTGCCGATCATGGCGACCTTGTCGGCGCCGTACTTCTCGGTCACGTACCGGATCACCTCGACGCGCCTACGCTCGTCGAAGTCGATGTCGACATCGGGCATGGAGACGCGCTCGGGGTTGAGGAACCGCTCGAAGATCAGCCCGTGCTCGATCGGGTCGAGGTCGGTGATGCCCATCGCGTACGACACGATCGAACCGGCCGCCGAACCGCGGCCGGGGCCCACCGCGATGCCGTTGTTCTTGGCCCACATGATGAAGTCGGCGACGACCAGGAAGTACCCCGGGAACCCCATCTGGATGATGATGTCCATCTCGTACTCGACCTGCTTCTGCCGGTCGTCGGGGACCCCGTTCGGGAAGCGGCGCTGCATGCCCCGGCGCACTTCCTCCTGGAACCAGGTGATCTCCGTGAAGCCGTCCGGGATCTCGAACTTCGGCATGAGGTTCTTCGCCTCGAACATGCCGGTGGTGTCGATCTGCTGGGCGACCAGCAGGGTGTTGGCGCACCCCTGCTGCCAGGCGTCGGAGGAGTCGACGGCGTACATCTCGTCCGTCGTCTTCAGGTAGTAGCCGGTGCCGTCGAAGCGGAAGCGGTCCGGGTCGGAGAGGTTCTTGCCGGTCTGGATGCAGAGCAGGGCGTCGTGGGCGGTGGCCTCGTGCGCGTACGTGTAGTGGGAGTCGTTGGTGACCAGCGGCGGGATGTCCAGCTTCTTGCCGATCTCCAGCAGCCCGTCGCGGACCCGGCGTTCGATCTCGATGCCGTGGTCCATCAGCTCCAGGAAGTACCGGCCCTCGCCGAAGATGTCCTTGTAGTCGGAGGCCGCCTGCACCGCCTCGTCGAACTGGCCGAGCCGCAGCCGGGTCTGCACCTCGCCGGAGGGGCAGCCGGTGGAGGCGATGAGCCCCTCGGACCACTGGGAGATGGTCTCCTTGTCCATCCGGGGCCACTTCTGGAGCCAGCCCTCGGCGTACGCGTCGGAGGAGAGCCGGAAGAGGTTGTGCAGCCCGGTCTTGTTCGCCGCCCAGATCGTCTTGTGGGTGTACCCACCGGATCCGGACACATCGTCACGCTTCTGGTGCGGCTGTCCCCACTGCACCTTGCGCTTGTGTTTACGCGACTCGGGGGCGACGTACGCCTCGATGCCGATGATCGGTGTGACGCCCGCCTTGGTCGCCGAGTGGAAGAAGTCGTAGGCCCCGTGCAGGTTGCCGTGGTCGGTCATCGCGATGTGCGACATGCCCATCTCGTTGCACGCCTCGAACATGTCCTTGAGCCGCGCCGCACCGTCCAGCAGCGAGTACTGGGTGTGAACGTGCAGGTGCGTGAAGGGCGGCTTGGTCACGGCGTCGGGCCTCCGGGAAGTCGGGCGATGACGGACGGGGGGACAGCGTGGAAGTCTACGACGTGACGGACCCGGACGGCGGGCACTACCCGCGATCGCCGAGCGTTGGAGAGGGCGGGACGGGCGTCCGTTTTGTCATGCACTCAGTCACGCTCGCAGTGGGGCGGACCCGGTCCCGGCCAGCCACGCCAACGACAGCAGGAGGCAGCAAGAAATGTCGGAAACGCAGACCGGCGCAGCGCAGCGCGGGGAGCAGATTCTCGCCGTTTTCGACACCGCCTTCGGGGAGCTGCTGGCCGCCGATCCGGCCGCCTTCCGGGTCAAGTTCCGCAAGATGGCGGGCTCGGCCTTCGCCTTCTACCGGGGCACGGCCTGCCTGTTCTACAGCGACCTGGAGCGGGAGCAGCGCGGCGGCCCGTATCTGGACGAGCGCACGGGCCGGGTCTGGATCCACGGTGATCTGCACGCGGAGAATTTCGGCACCTACATGGACGCCAACGGCCGCCTCGTCTTCAACGTCAACGACTTCGACGAGGCGTACGTGGGCCCCTTCACCTGGGACCTGAAGCGGTTCGCCGCCTCCGTGGCGCTCATCGGGTACGCCAAGGCGCTGGCCGACGAGCAGATCACCGACCTGGTCCGGGTCTTCGCCGCCGCCTACCGGGAGCGGATCCACGCGCTGGCGACGGGCGCGAAGAACGACGAGGTGCCGCCCTTCACGCTGGACACCGCCGAGGGGCCGCTGCTGGACGCGCTGCGCGCCGCCCGCTCGCTGACCCGCTTCTCGCTGCTGGACTCGATGACGGTGATCCGGGACTTCGAGCGCCGCTTCGCGGACGGCGGCGGCGCGATCGACCTGGACGCCGCTACGCGGTACAAGGTGCTGGCCGCGTTCGACGGCTATCTGGAGACGCTGCCGGAGTCGAGTCTGACCCGCCCCGACTCCTACCGGGTCAAGGACGTGGTGGGCCGCCGGGGCATCGGCATCGGATCGGCCGGGCTGCCCTCGTACAACATCCTCCTGGAGGGCAACAGCGACGCCCTGGAGAACGATGTGGTGATCTACCTCAAGCAGGCGCAGACCCCGGCGGTCTCGCACCACATCACGGACGCCGCCGTGCGGGACTACTTCCAGCACGAGGGTCACCGCACGGTGATCTCGCAGCGGGCGCTCCAGGCGCACGCTGACCCGTGGCTGGGCTGGACCGAGCTGGACGGGGCGGGCCAGCTGGTCGCCGAGGTGTCGCCGTACGCGGTCGATCTGGACTGGTCCGAGATCGACGAGGTGGAGGAGATCGCGGCGGTCGTCGCCGATCTGGGCCGGGCGACGGCCACCATGCACGCGGCGGCGGACGACGAGAGCGGCCACTCGCTGGTGCCCTTCTCCACGGAGCGGGCGATCGACGCGGCCATCGCGGCCGACGAGGAGGGGTTCGGCGAGCTGCTGGTCGACTTCGCCCACAGTTACGGGGCCCGGGCCCGCGCGGACCACCAGATCTTCGTGGACCTCTTCCGCAACGGGAAGATCCCGGGCCTGTAGGCCCGCCCGGATCCGGCCGTGCTGTGACTCTCAGCTTCTTTTAAGGTCCGCTTACCTCCGCACATGACACACTTTCCGGCGATGGACATCTCAGGTACGCAGCTCAGGGTGGTGCGCGCGGCGCTTTTCGCCGCGCTCGTCGTCACCCTGTCCACGGCGTCCCATGTGCTGCTCTCCGGGGTCCCGCTGCCGCTGACCGCCGTCGCGCTCCTCGCGGCGGCCGTCTTCGCCGTGGCGTACGCCCTGGCCGGCCGGGAGCGCGGCTTCGGCGCCATCGCGGGGCTCCTGGTCCCGCTGGAGCTGGCGGCCGACACGCTCTTCACCACCGGCCAGCACCTCTGTTACGGGGCGGCCGGCGGGCCCATCGCGGGTCCCCTGCGCTCGGTCGGCTTCGACGTGCTCTGCGGGGGCGGCGAGGTCGGGGCGAGGGGGGCGCACCTCGCGGGCGTCGGCACGGTGGGCACCCCGCTGGCCGGGGTGACCGGTGCGGGCGACCGCGCGGCGGCCCTGCTGGCGCAGCCCGGTCCGGCCGTGCCGTGGCTGCTGCTCGCCGCCCATGTGGCCCTCGGGCTGCTCGCGGCCGCCTGGCTGCGGCGCGGAGAGGCGGCGCTGGCGGGGCTGCTGCGCACGGCGGCCCTGGTGGCGTTCCGGCCGCTGCTCACCGCGGTCGCCGTGGTGCGCGGGACGATCCGGTCCGCCGCCCGTCTCCCCCGCGCCGCCGGGCGCGTGCTCCCGCTCTCCCCGGCCCGCTTCCTCGTGCACTCCGTGGGACGGAGGGGGCCGCCGCTCACCGCGTACGCCGCCGCTGCCTGAGGGCAGGACGGCCGGACGCCGAGCAGCACCCTTCCACTCCCCACACATGCACGGAGAACACCACCATGAGCAAGCGCAACACCCAGCAGAACAAGGCAGCGGCCCGTGAGCGGCTGCGCGCCGAGCGCGAGCGTCAGGCCAAGAAGGACCGCACCCGCAAGCAGCTGATCGTGGCCGTCTCGGTCGTCGCGGCCCTCGCCGTCGTCGGCGGCATCAGCTACGGCGTGATGCAGCTGAACAAGCCGGACGCCTGGGAGGCGGCCGCCGACGCGAAGAACGTCACCGCGCCGAAGAACACCTCGGGCGAGGACGGCACCACGGTGGTGATCGGCAAGTCCGACGCCAAGAAGACCCTGGAGCTGTACGAGGACTCCCGCTGCCCGGTCTGCGCCACGTTCGAGCAGGGCGTCGGCGAGACCCTCGCGAAGGATGTCGAGGCCGGCAAGTACAAGGTCAAGTACGTCGGTGCGACCTTCATCGACAACACCGACAACGGTGAGGGCTCCAAGAACGCCCTGAGCGCGCTGGGCGCCGCGCTGAACGTGAGCCCCGAGGCGTTCCTGGACTACAAGGCCGCGCTGTACTCCGCGAAGTACCACCCGCAGGAGAGCGAGGACAAGTTCGCCAAGGACAGCTACCTCATCGAGGTCGCCGACTCGGTGGACGCCCTGAAGGGGAACAAGGCCTTCCAGAAGGACGTCGAGGACGGTACGTACGACGCCTGGGCGATGAAGATGTCCGCCGCGTTCAACAAGAGCGACGTCAAGGGCACGCCGACGCTGAAGATGGACGGCAAGAAGGTCACGGCCGAGGGCAGCGACAACGCCCCGATGACGGCGGCCGACTTCACTGCGGCGGTGGACAAGGCGCTGAAGGCGTAAGGCCTCGGAGGCTGCCGGGCGGCGCGACCGGGTCCGGGCGGTTCCCGGCCGTCCGTCCGGCCCTCTCCGGGTGCTCCCCCGGCCGGCGGGCCACCTCCCGGCGACCGTTTCCCGACGGGCGGGCGAACTTCCTCTGTTCGCCCGCCCGTTCGCTGTACGCGCCAGTAGGGTGATCGGCCGTGACCAGTCGACACGTACCCTCGCCGAGCCGCCGCACGGTCGTCCGGGCCGCCGCCGCGACCGCCGCCGCCGTCCCCGTACTCTCCGCCGCGACCACCACCTCCGCCACCGCCGACTCCCAGGCGGCGGCCCCCGCCTTCCTCCACGGCGTCGCCTCCGGTGACCCGCTGCCCGACGGGGTCCTGCTGTGGACCCGCGTCACCCCTGAGCCCGGCGCGGAGCCCGGTTCGGGGCGCGGGGCGGATACGCCGGTGCGCTGGGAGATCGCGGAGGACCGGGAGTTCACCGCGATAGCCGCGAGCGGGACGACGCTCGCCTCGGCCGCCTCCGACCACACGGTGAAGGCCGACGTCCGCGGACTGCGGCCGGCCACCTCGTACCACTTCCGGTTCACGGCGGGCGGCGAGGGCGCCGAGGTCCGCTCCCCCGTCGGCCGTACCCGCACCGCGCCCGCCACCGGGGCGAGCGTGGCCGGCCTCCGCTTCGGTGTGGTGTCCTGCGCCAACTGGGAGGCGGGCTGGTTCTCCGCGTACCGCCATCTCGCCGCCCATAACGACCTGGACGCGGTGCTGCACCTGGGCGACTACCTGTACGAGTACGCGACCGGCGGCTACCCGACCCAGGGCGCGGCCCTGCGCGAGCACCGGCCCGCCCACGAGATCCTGAACCTGGCCGACTACCGCCTCAGGCACGGCACCTACAAGACCGACACCGACCTCCAGGCGCTGCACGCCGCGCATCCGGTCATCGCGATCTGGGACGACCACGAGTTCGCCAACGACGCCTGGTCGGGCGGGGCGCAGAACCACACCCCGGGGACGGAGGGGGTGTGGGAGCAGCGGGTGGCGGCGGCCAAGCAGGCGTACTTCGAGTGGATGCCGGTCCGCGCCTCCACCGAGGGGACGGTCTACCGGCGGCTGCGGTTCGGGCGGCTGGCCGACCTGCACCTGCTGGACCTGCGGAGCTTCCGTTCCCAGCAGGCGTCCATCGGCAACGGGGCGGTGGACGACCCGGAGCGGACGATCACCGGCCGGGCGCAGCTGGACTGGCTGAAGGCGGGTCTGGCCGGGTCGGACGCGGTGTGGAAGCTGGTGGGGACGTCGGTGATGATCTCGCCGGTCGCCTTCGGGGCCCTCCCCGCCCATCTGCTGGGGCCGCTCACCGGGCTGCTGGGGCTGCCGAAGGAGGGGCTGGCGGTGAGCGTCGACCAGTGGGACGGGTATACCGACGACCGCAAGGAGCTGATCGGGCATCTGCGGGACCGGGGGATCACCGACACGGTGTTCCTGACCGGCGACGTGCACATGGCCTGGGCCAGTGAGGTGCCGGTGAAGGCGGCGACGTACCCGCTGTCGCCCTCGGCGGCGACAGAGTTCGTCGTCACGTCGGTGACCTCGGACAACCTGGACGACATCCTGCGGGTCGCGCCGCAGACCGTGTCGCTGGCCGCGGCGGCGGCCGTCCGCACCGCCAACCGCCATGTGAAGTGGGTGGACATGGACTCGCACGGCTACGGCGTCCTGGACGTCACCGCCGAGCGCTCGCAGATGGACTACTACGTGCTCTCCGACAAGACGGCCAAGGACGCCGCGTCGGCCTGGTCCCGCTCCTACCGGACGCGCCGGGGCACGCAGCGGGTGGAGCGGGTGGACCGGCCGGTGCGCTGAGCCGCCCTACAGCGTGGCCAGGAAGCCGAGCGCTACTTTCCAGGTCTGCTCGGCGGCCGCCTGGTCGAAGTCGTGGAGATCGGGGTCGGTGAACAGGTGGCCGGCCCCGGGGTAGCGGTAGATCTCCACGTCCGCGCCGGTGCGCTGCATCTGGAGGTACCAGCTGTTCAGCCAGTCGTGGGACTCGAAGGGGTCCGGGTCCGCGACGTGCAGCTGGACGGGGAGCTCGTCCACCGTCGCGTTCTCGGCGATGTCCGAGGTGCCGTGGAAGAGCAGCAGCCCGCGCGCCTTCGCGTCGCCGAGCGCCAGGGTCTGCGCGGTCGCCGCCCCCAGGGAGAAACCGGCGTAGACGAGCCCCTGGTCGGAGTAGGGCGCGGCGGCCAGCACGGCGCGCTTCAGCAGCTCCTCCTTGCCGACCTCCTCCTTGAAGGCCATGCCTTCCTCCACCGTGTCAAAGGTGTGCCCCTCGAACAGATCGGGCACGCGCACCTCGTGGCCGGCGTCCCTCAGACGTGCGGCCGCGGCGTGCACTGCGGGCGTGAGCCCGTAGGTCGAGTGGAAAAGCATGATGTTCATGAGGCCCATGGTGCCAGTTGCGCCTCAATGCTTGGAGGACCGGACGATGGAGAACGTGCTGCGCCCGCTGATCGTCTTCGGCGGATCCGTGGTGATCACCCTGCTGATCGGCTGGCTGGTCGACCGGCTGCTGCGCAGGGCCGACAGCCGCCACCACGAGACCCCGCTGTGGGGTCTGCTGCGGCGCTGCCGGCCACCGCTGCAAGTGGTGATCATCACCGCGCTGCTGCGCGGCAGTTACCGCCAGTCGGGCATCGCCTGGGTGTGGGAGCACCGGGCCGGGATCGGCCAGGTCCTCTCGCTCGTGCTGATCGGCGCCACGGCGTGGCTGGTGGTGCGGGTCGCCGCGACGGTCGTCGAGTCCAGTTACGCGCGGTACGCCACGTCCACCCGCGATCCGGCCCGGGTGCGCCGGGTCCGTACGCAGGTGACGCTGATCCAGCGGGTGGTGATAGCGGTGGTGACGGTCGTCGCCCTCGCCGCGATGATGCTGACGCTCCCGGCGATGCGCGCGGTCGGCACCTCGATGCTGGCCTCGGCCGGGGTGGTCGGCATCGTCGCCGGTGTGGCCGCCCAGTCGACCCTCGGCAACCTCTTCGCGGGGCTCCAGATCGCGTTCGGGGACATGGTCCGGATCGGCGACACGGTGGTGGTGGACGGCGAGTGGGGCACGGTCGAGGAGATCACGCTGACCTTCCTGGCGGTACGGACGTGGGACGAGCGGCGGATCACGATGCCGGTCTCGTACTTCACCGGCAAGCCGTTCGAGAACTGGTCGCGCGGCGGGGTCCAGATGACCGGCACGGTCTTCTTCCACCTGGACCACGCGGCTCCGGTGGCCGCGATGCGCAAGAAGCTGCGGGACATCCTCGGTGACATCGCCGCCTGGGACGGCCGGGACTGGTCCCTCGCCGTCACCGACACGACCCCGACCACGATCCAGGTGCGGGCGGTGGTCACGGCGAAGGACGCGGACGACATCTGGACGGTGCGGTGCGCGGTGCGCGAGCAGCTGATCGGCTGGCTCCGCGACCACCACCCGTACGCGCTGCCGCGTATCGCCAGCTCCCCCGCCGCGCTGCCGCCGGGCGAGCAGTGGGCGGAGCTGACGGGGGCGCGGCCCCGGCCCGGCCGCAACGGTTCCGGCCCCTCCCGCGACCTGGACGAATCCAAGGCGCCCCGGACGGGGCGGGGCTGAGGGGCGGCCGTACGCAGGGGGCGGCCGCGGCCGCCCCCGTACGGGACCCGGAGCCTCAGCGCAGGGAGCGCACGTCCAGGTAGCGCAGCACCCGGTCCACGACCTCCGGGTCGGAGCCGGCCTCGTTGCGGGCCGAGAGGACCTCGTGGCGGGCGGCCGACATCATCTCGCGCTGGACCCGGCTGACCGCCTGGAACCGCTCGGCCCGCTTCGCGTACGCCTCGCGCCGCTCCTCGTCGACGATCTCCGGGTTGATCCGGGCCCCGATGTCGTACGCGGCCCGCTGGAGCCGCTCCATGACCTCGTCCGGGAACTCCTCGACCTCCTGGATCTCCTTGAGCCGGTGCTTGGCGGCCTTGGCGGCGCGCAGGGCGAGGTCCCGCTCCAGGGCCTCCTCCGCGTCGGAGTCGGCGCGGACCCTGAGCTTGCGGACCAGCCAGGGCAGGGTGAGCCCCTGGAAGACGAGGGTGACCATGATCACGCAGAAGGCGACGAAGATGATCTCGTCGCGGCCGGGGAAGGGCTGCCCGTCGTCCGTCTCCAGCGGGATCGCCAGCGCCAGCGCGACGGAGGCCACCCCGCGCATCCCGGCCCACCACATGACGACGGTCTCCCGCCAGCTGGTCGGGATCTCCTCGCTGACGTCCCGCCGGGTGTGCAGCCGTTTGGCGAGCCAGGTGGCGGGCAGCAGCCACGCCAGCCGTACGCCGACGACGACCCCGACGATCGCGAGCCCCCAGCCGAGCATCTGGAATTCGCGGCCGTCGGAGGTGCCGAACACACTGTGCAGCTCCAGGCCGATCAGCCCGAAGGCCACACCGGTGACCAGGGTGTCGACGATCTCCCAGAAGGTACGTCCGGTGAGCCGCCCGAGCACGTCGTCGGCGTCGGCGGTGTGCTCGGCGAGGTAGAGCGCGATGGTCAGGACGGCGAGCACGCCGGAGCCCATCAGCTCCTCGGCGAGGACGTAGGCGACGAAGGGCACCAGGAGGCTCAGGCCGACCTGGAGGGTGGCGTCGCCGAGGAGCCCCATCAGCTTGATGGTGAGCCAGCCGAGCGCGAGGCCGACGGCGATCGCGACCACGGCGGAGAGGATCAGCAGCCCGAAGGCCTCGGGCACCGAGAAGCTGCCGCTCACCGCCGCGGCGATGGCCACGTGGTAGAGCACGATCGCGGTGACGTCGTTGAAGAGCCCCTCGCCCTCCAGGATCGACACCAGTCGGCGCGGCAGTCCGACCGAGCCGGCCACGGCGGTCGCGGCGACCGGGTCGGGCGGGGCGACGAGCGCGCCCAGCGCGACGGCGGCGGCGATCGGCAGCCCCGGCACGATCGAGTTGGCGACCGCGGCGACGGCAGCCGTGGTGACGAAGACCAGGGCGACGGCCAGCAGGAAGATCGGCCGTTTGTTGGCGGCGAACTGGCGCCAGGAGGTGCGCTGCACGGAGGCGTAGAGCAGCGGCGGCAGCAGGGCCGGGAGGATGATCTCGGGCGGGATGCTGACGTTCGGCACGAAGGGCGCGAACGCCATCGCGACCCCGGCCAGCGTCATCAGGACCGGTGCCGGCAGCCCCAGGCGGGCGCCGAGCGGCACCGTGACCACGGCTCCGAGCAGCAGCAGGAGCAGCAGGGCCATTTGATCCACGGGAGATGCCTTCCGGAGCGTACGGTTCCGTACCTCTCACGCCGGGCCGAGGCACAGGTCACGGCCGGCCGTGCCTGCGGGTCCGGCCGGATGAGCGGCCGTCAGGAGCCCGGCCGGGTCGACGGCCGGGCGGGGCCTCCACCCTGCCACGCACGGTTCACGGGGAGGACGAGACCCCCCGCGGACGAAGTCAGCCCCGGGCCTGGGGCAGTGCGCGTCGCATCGCCCGGTGGGCAATGCCCGCGTCCGGGAACTCGGGGCCGTACGCGACGTATCCGAGCCGTTCGTAGAAGCCGAGGGCGTGGGTCTGGGCGTGCAGGTCGACGGCGGCCAGGCCGAGCAGGGCCGCCTCCTCCTCGATGGCGCGCACCAGGGCGGCGCCGACGCCGAGGCCGCGCGCCCGCTGGGTCACCGCGAGCCGGCCGAGCGAACCGACGGTGAGGTCGCCGCCGGTCTTCCCGGCCGCGATCTCGCCGTACAGCAGCCGTCCCGTGCCGAGGGCGGTGCCGTCGGCCGCGACGGCCAGGACGTGCACGGCGGTCGGGTCGTAGGCGTCGTACTCGATCTCCTCGGGCACGTTCTGCTCGCCGACGAAGACTTCCTTGCGCACCTGGAAGCAGGCCGCCAGGTCGCTCTCCTCGACGGCCCTGCGGGTGGTGTACGCGGGTGGTACGGCGGTCACTGGCTCTCCGCGGCGATGGTGTCGAGGGCGTGCTGGAGATCGGCGGGGTAGGTGCTGGAGAACTCCACCCAGCTGCCGTCGCTCGGGTGCTCGAAGCCCAGGCGCACGGCGTGCAGCCACTGCCGGGTCAGCCCGAGCCGCTTGGCCAGGGTCGGGTCGGCGCCGTACGTCAGGTCGCCGACGCAGGGGTGGCGGTGGGCGGACATGTGGACCCGGATCTGGTGGGTGCGGCCGGTCTCCAGCTTGATGTCCAGGAGGCTGGCGGCGCGGTACGCCTCGATGAGGTCGTAGTGGGTCACCGACGGCTTGCCCTCGGCGGTGACGGCCCACTTGTAGTCGTGGTTGGGGTGGCGCCCGATGGGGGCGTCGATGGTGCCGCTCATCGGGTCCGGGTGGCCCTGCACGAGCGCGTGGTACTTCTTGTCGACGACCCGGTCGCGGAACTGGGCCTTCAGCAGCGTGTAGGCGCGCTCGGACTTGGCGACGACCATCAGGCCGGAGGTGCCGACGTCGAGGCGGTGCACGATGCCCTGGCGCTCGGCGGCGCCGGACGTGGAGATGCGGTACCCGGCGGCGGCGAGGCCGCCGATGACGGTGGTGCCGGTCCAGCCGGGGCTGGGGTGGGCCGCGACGCCGACCGGCTTCATGATGACCACGATGTCGTCGTCGTCGTGGACGATCTCCATGCCCTCGACGGGCTCGGCGACGATCTGGACCGGGGCGGGCGCTCCCGGCATCTCGACCTCCAGCCAGGCGCCGCCGTGCACACGCTCGGACTTGCCGGCCACCGAACCGTCCACCTGGACCTTCCCGGCAGCGGCCAGCTCGGCGGCCTTGGTGCGGGAGAAACCGAACATCCTGGAGATGGCGGCGTCGACACGCTCGCCTTCCAGGCCGTCCGGTACGGGCAGGGTGCGGATCTCGGGGTGCGTACTCACCTGTCGAGTATGCCTTGCGCCCGCCGGTGCCCGCGCCGCCCGGTCAGTCCTTGTGGACAGTGCCGTCGGGGTCCAGGCCCTTGAAGGAGAGGATGACGATGAGGATGCCGCCGCAGACGATGGCGGAGTCGGCGAGGTTGAAGACGGCGAAGTGCTTGGGGGCGATGAAGTCGACCACCGCCCCTTCGAACACGCCGGGCGCCCGGAAGATCCGGTCGGTGAGGTTGCCGAGCGCACCGCCCAGGAGCAGCCCCAGGGCGATGGCCCACGGCAGGCTGTAGAGCTTGCGGGCCAGCCGGATCACGACCACGATCACACCGGCCGCGATGACCGTGAAGATCACCGTGAACGCCTCGCCGAACCCGAAGGCGGCCCCCGGGTTGCGCAGCGCCCGGAATTGCAGCCAGTCGCCGATGATGTCGATCGGCGGCTGGTGCTCCAGCTTGGCGACCACGATCAGCTTGCTGACCAGGTCCAGCAGGTAGGCGACGACGGAGACGCCGATGAGCACCAGGATCTTGCGCTTGCCCCGGCCCGCGTTCACCGCGGCGTCGGCGGCCGTGGAGCCGCCTTCGTCCGGGTGCTCGGTCTCGGGATTGTCCGGCGTACCGATGATGCGCTCCGCCTCTGCCACGTGAGTCCCTCAACCTAGGTGCCTGACTGAGGACGAGGGTACGACACACCTGTACGGGTCAGCCGCGCCGCTCCTGCTTCTGCTTGTCCTCGACGCAGAGGGTGGCGCGGGGGAACGCCTGCATCCGCGCCTTGCCGATCGGCTTGCCGCAGATCTCGCAGAGCCCGTAGGTCCCCGCCTCCAGCCGCGCGAGGGCCCGCTCGGTCTGCTCCAGCATCTCCTGGGCGTTGGCGGCCAGCGACAGCTCGTGTTCCCGCGTGATGTTCTTGGTGCCCGTGTCGGCCTCGTCGTCACCCGCGCCGTCGCCGGAGTCCCGCATCAGCCCGGCCAGCGCCGCGCCGGAGGCCTCCAGCTCGCTCCGCAGCCGTACGATCTCGCTGGTCAGCAGGGTGCGCGCCTCGGTGACCTCCTCGGGCGTCCAGGGGTCCTCCCCGGGCCGTACCGCCAGCTCGCCGGGAGCGGTCGCGGCGGCGGCCCGGGCGGGCGGCACGGCCGCCTCGTCCGTACCGGCTGCGGGGCGACTCGCGCTCTTCTTGGCTACCACCGTGTGGGCTCCCGTCTCCTCGGCGGCCGCAGCCGCCCCCGTGGCCGTCTCTGCGGCCGTCTTCGAAGCCTTCTTGGCCGCGCTCTTCTTCGCGGCGCTCTTCTTGGTGCTCGTGGTGCTCTTCTTGGCGGCTGTTTTCTTCGCCGCGGTCTTCTTGGCAGGCGCTTTCTTCGCAGCGGTCTTCTTGGCGGCCGTTTTCCTGCCGACCGCCTTCTTGCCGGCCGCCTTTCCCGCGGGCGCCTTCTCCTCTGCCGTCCCGTCCTCGGACGTCCCGTCGGCCGGTGGCTTCCCGTCGGCCTTCTGCCCGGCCGCGGTCTCTTCCGCCGTCTTCTTCGCCACCATGGCCGCGGCCCCTTCACATATTGTGATCTTGCACGCGAATCGTGCTGGGACGATAAATCGACCCCAGCCCCGCGGCAACGGGGCACGCCGCCCTTTCGCCCCTCCCCGTACCCGGTCGTGGCGCGCCTGCATCCGTTGTTCCCAGCTCCCCGCCCGGTAATCCAGCCCCCGCAGGCCCCCGCACCGCGCAGCCGACTCCGTACGCCCCCGACTGGCCATTCGGGTCACGCCCGGGCCCCGGGTTAAACCGGTCGGCCGTCAGCCGTACGGGCCCGTACACTGGGCCCAGCGAAAGGCATGGATGGGACGAGTAGCGCCGTACGCAGCCAGCAGCGACCCGGGGACGGTGGGAGCCCGGGGGCGAGCGCGTCGTGAAGATCACCCCGGAGCCGCCGGAAGAACGCCTCGGACCGTGGGTTCCGCCCCACGGACACCGAGGCCACTAGACCCGGCATCGCGACCCCAATGAGGGGGCCACGGGCACGCCCGGGGCCAAGGAGGGTGGTACCGCGGGAGCCGAGACGCTCTCGTCCCTCCGACGGAAGTGGAATACGTCCGCCGGAGGAAGCCGCACATGACATCGCCGCAGTACCGCCAGGTACCCGCCCAGGTCGACCTGCCCGCGCTGGAACACGCCGTTCTCGACTTCTGGCAAGAGAACAAGGTGTTCGAGAAGAGCCTCGACCAGTCCGAGGGCCGCCCCGAGTGGGTCTTCTACGAGGGCCCGCCCACCGCCAACGGCATGCCCGGCGCCCACCACATCGAGGCCCGCGTCTTCAAGGACGTCTTCCCCCGCTTCCGCACCATGCAGGGCTACCACGTGGGCCGCAAGGCCGGCTGGGACTGCCACGGCCTGCCGGTCGAACTCGCGGTGGAGAAGGAACTGGGCTTCAACGGCAAGAAGGACATCGAGGCGTTCGGCATCGCCGAGTTCAACGCCAAGTGCCGGGAGTCGGTGACCCGCCACACCGACGCGTTCGCCGAGCTCACGACGCGTATGGGCTACTGGGTCGACCTGGACGACGCGTACCGCACGATGGACCCGGAGTACGTCGACTCCGTGTGGTGGTCGCTGAAGGAGATCTTCAACAAGGACCTGCTGGTCCAGGACCACCGCGTCGCCCCCTGGTGCCCGCGCTGCGGCACGGGCCTCTCCGACCACGAGCTGGCCCAGGGGTACGAGACGGTCGTCGACCCCTCGGTCTTCGTCCGCTTCCCCCTCACCTCCGGCCCGCTGGCCGGCGAGGCGGCGCTCCTGGTCTGGACGACCACGCCGTGGACGCTGGTCTCCAACACGGCGGTCGCCGCGCACCCCGAGGTCCGCTACGTCGTCGCGACGAACGGCGAGGAGAAGCTCGTCGTCGCCGAACCCCTCCTGGAGAAGGCCCTCGGCGAGGGCTGGGAGGTGACCGGCCAGTCGTTCACCGGCGCGGAGATGGAGCGCTGGACCTACGAGCGCCCCTTCACGCTGGTCGACTTCCCGGCCGAGGCGCACTACGTGGTCAACGCGGAGTACGTCACGACCGAGGACGGTACGGGTCTGGTCCACCAGTCCCCCGCCTTCGGCGCCGACGACCTCCTGGTCTGCCGTGCGTACGGCCTCCCGGTGGTCAACCCGGTGCGCCCCGACGGCACCTTCGAGGAAGACCTCCCGCTGGTCGGCGGCGTCTTCTTCAAGAAGGCCGACGAGGCGCTCACCGCGGACCTGGACGCGCGGGGCAAGCTCTTCCGCCACGTCCCGTACGAGCACAGCTACCCGCACTGCTGGCGCTGCCACACGGCGCTGCTCTACTACGCGCAGCCGTCCTGGTACATCAGGACGACGGCCATCAAGGACCGCCTCCTCCAGGAGAACGAGAAGACCAACTGGTTCCCGGACTCGGTCAAGAACGGCCGCTTCGGCGACTGGCTGAACAACAACGTGGACTGGGCGCTCTCCCGTAACCGCTACTGGGGCACGCCGCTGCCGGTCTGGCGCTGCGAGGACAACCATCTGAGCTGCGTGGGCTCACGGGCGGAACTGACGGAACTGACAGGCACCGACCAGTCGTCCCTGGACCCCCACCGCCCGTTCATCGACGAGGTCACCTTCACCTGCACGCACGAGAACTGCCAGCTGGAGGCGTACCGGGTCCCGGAGGTCATCGACGCCTGGTACGACTCGGGTTCGATGCCGTTCGCGCAGTGGGGCTACCCGTACAAGAACAAGGAGATCTTCGAGAGCCGCTACCCGGCGCAGTTCATCTCGGAGGCCATCGACCAGACCCGCGGCTGGTTCTACACGCTGATGGCGGTCGGCACGCTGGTCTTCGACAAGTCCTCGTACGAGAACGTGGTCTGCCTGGGCCACATCCTCGCCGAGGACGGCCGCAAGATGTCCAAGCACCTGGGCAACATCCTCCAGCCGATCCCGCTGATGGACCAGCACGGGGCGGACGCGGTGCGGTGGTTCATGGCGGCGGGCGGCTCCCCGTGGGCGGCACGGCGGGTGGGCCACGGCACGATCCAGGAGGTCGTCCGCAAGACGCTGCTGACGTACTGGAACACGGTCGCGTTCCAGGCCCTGTACGCGCGCACGTCGGGCTGGGCCCCGTCGGCGGCCGACCCGGCCCCGGCGGACCGCACGGTCCTGGACCGCTGGCTGCTGAGCGAACTCAACGCGCTGGTCGACCAGATGACGGTCGCGATGGAGGGGTACGACACCCAGCGCGCCGGCAAGCTGCTCTCGGCGTTCGTGGACGACCTCTCCAACTGGTACGTACGCCGCTCGCGCCGCCGCTTCTGGCAGGGCGACAAGGCGGCACTGCGCACGCTGCACGAGGTGGTCGAGACGGTGACCCGGCTGATGGCGCCGCTGACCCCGTTCATCACCGAGCGCGTCTGGCAGGACCTGGTGGTACCGGTCACGCCGGACGCCCCGGAGTCGGTGCACCTGTCCTCGTGGCCGAAGGCGGACCTGGCGGCGATCGACCCGACGCTCTCGACCCAGATGGCGCTGGTGCGCCGCCTGGTGGAGCTGGGCCGGGCCACGCGCGCGGAGTCGGGCGTGAAGACGCGCCAGCCGCTGTCGCGGGCGCTGGTGGCGGCGGCGGGCTTCGAGTCGCTCGCTCCGGACCTGCGGGCGCAGATCACGGAGGAGCTGAACGTCACATCGCTGGCCACGCTCTCGGAGGTCGGCGGCTCGCTGGTCGACACGACGGCGAAGGCCAACTTCCGGGCGCTGGGCAAGCGGTTCGGCAAGGGCGTGCAGGCGGTGGCCAAGGCGGTGGCGAACGCGGACGCGGCGGCGCTCTCCCTGGCCCTGCGCGAGGGCACGGCGTCGGTGGAGGTGGAGGGCGAGCAGATCACCCTCACCCCCGATGAGGTCATCATCACGGAGACCCCGCGCGAGGGCTGGTCGGTCGCATCGGACGCGGGTGCGACGGTGGCGCTGGACCTGGAGATCACCCCGGAGCTGCGCCGCGCGGGCCTGGCCCGTGACGCGATCCGCCTGATCCAGGAGGCCCGCAAGAACAGCGGCCTGGACGTGGCGGACCGCATCGCCGTCCGCTGGACCTCGACGTCCCCGGCCACGGTGGAGGCCCTCACGGAGCACAAGCCGCTGATCGCGGACGAGGTGCTGGCGGTGGAGTACGCGGAGGGCGAGGCGGACGACACGTACGGCGCGCCGTTCGAGGACGAGGGCCTGGAGCTGGTGTTCCGCCTGCGCAAGCAGTAGGTCCGTAGGACGGAGGGCCCGGCCGGACACGCTCCGGCCGGGCCCTCCGCCGTACCCACCTCAGGGGCTCCGCCCCCGGACCCCGCTCCTCAAGCGCCGGCGAGGCTACAGATAGCCCCTCCGGCGCTTGAGGAGCGGGGTCCGGGGCAGCGCCCCGGTTTCGGGAAGGGGCGGGTAGGGGAACGGCCCGCCGCAGGCGCCCCCACCCGCACCCGGCAACAACGGCGCGGCGCCCACGTCAAAGGGCCGGGCCCCGGGGTTTCCCCGGGGCCCGGCCCTTTGACTGCCGACGGCTACGCGCTCAGCGAGCGCGATCCGCTCAGTTGTCGTCCTCGTCGATCAGAAACCCACGCATCGGCGACGGCGCCTGCTGCATCGGCTGCGGCGCCTGAGGCCGAACCGGCGCCATCGGCTGCGTCATCGCGGGCGACATCTGCTGCTGCCCACCGTAGGACGGCGCACCGCCCATGGACTGACCGCCACCCATCTGCTGGCCGCCGTGGCCACCGTGGTTGGAGCTGCCCATGGAGTGACCCATCGCACCCGCACCGGCCGGAGCCAGCGAGGGGGACGGCGGCAGCGAGGCGGTCGCCGGAGTCCGCGGCGGGGCGAGCGAGTCGTCCGACTGGGTCTCCAGCTGACGCAGCTGGCTCTCCAGGTAGGACTTCAGCCGCGTGCGGTACTCGCGCTCGAAGCCGCGCAGGTCCTCGACCTTGCGCTCCAGCGTCGCGCGGGCCGACTCCAGCGAGCCCATCGCCACGCGGTGCTTCTCCTGCGCGTCCCGCTCCAGGGCGTCGGCCTTGGCACGGGCGTCGCGCTCCAGACCCTCGGCACGGCTGCGCGCCTCGCCGACGATCTTGTTGGCCTCGGAACGGGCCTCCGCGATCGCCTGGTCGGCGGTCTGCTGGGCGAGCGAGAGGACACGGGCGGCGCTGTCGCCACCGGGGCCCTGCCCCTGCTGCTGCATCTGCGGCTGCTGCATCTGCTGCATCTGCTGCTGCTGGGGGTGCTGACCCATGGGGCCGCCCATCGGGCCACCCATGGGACCGCCCTGCATCGGGCCGGGGCCGTGCGGACCCTGCGGGCCGCCGTGGCCGCCCTGGGGGCCGTGACCGCTGGGGCCGGCAGGCAGCTGCGGAGCTCCACCGGGCAGCTGGGGCGGACCCATCTGCGGGGGCTGCTGCTGCTGCGGCGGTCCAGATATGGCGGCGGGGACGGGTGCACCCGGGCGGTCCTGCTGCTCCGGGGGCTTGCGCATACCCTGCTGCTGCTGTTGCTGCTGGTTCTGCGCGGCGGCACGCGTCGCGGCGGCCAGCTTGGCGCGCAGGTCCTCGTTCTCACGGAGCAGACGGGTCAGCTCCGATTCGACCTCGTCGAGAAAGGCATCGACCTCGTCCTCGTCATAGCCTTCTCGGAGGCGGACGGTCGTGAACTGCTTGTTCCGCACGTCCTCGGGGGTCAACGGCATCTCTTCTTCACCTCTACGTAGTCGTCGGCAGTCGGCAAGACCGTATCGCTCACAACCTGACCACAACGCTGATCAGGATGTAGACGATGATCATCAGAACGAAGAAGGACAGGTCGAGTGCCACGCCCCCGAGACGCAGCGGCGGAATGAACCGCCGCAGAAGCTTGAGCGGTGGATCGGTGACAGTGTAGGTGGCCTCAAGTACGACCACCATCGCCTTGCCGGGTTGCCATGAACGTGCGAACTGGAAGACGTAGTCCATGACCAGCCGGAAGATCAGCACGATGAGGAAACACATCAGCGCGATATAGACCACATCCAGTGCGACGCCCATGTCTCGCGCTTCCCTCTCCCCTGGCTCTCGTAGCTCCGGCCTCTCGGCCGGTACCGGCCTCGCGGCCGGGTTGTTCCCGGTGTCGTGTTCTCAGCTCTGGTTGAAGAATCCGCCCTCTGCGATGCGGGCCTTGTCCTCCGCCGTGACATCGACGTTAGCAGGCGACAACAGGAACACCTTCTGCGTCACGCGTTCAATGCTGCCATGGAGCCCGAAGACGAGTCCTGCGGCAAAGTCGACAAGTCGCTTCGCGTCCGTATCGTCCATCTCCGTGAGATTCATGATCACCGGAGTGCCCTCACGGAAGTGTTCCCCGATGGTACGGGCCTCGTTGTAGGTCCTGGGGTGCAGCGTGGTGATGCGGTACGGCTCCCGCTCGGACACGACCTTGGGCATGATCACCGGTGCGTTCTTCTCCATGTTCGGACGTTCAGGTGTGATGGATGCCACGGGGGCGATTCGGGCGGGTCGCCCGCTTTCCGCGGGGAGCTGAACCGGCTCGCGCTGGGCGGGCGGTTGCACCACTCGTACCGGTTCGTCCCTTTCGCGCTCCCGCTCGCGCTCGCGTTCCACCTGGTGCGGGGGCTGATGCCGTCGCCGCTCGGGCTCCGGCTCAGGTTCGAATTCGTCGTCGGGGTCGAACCCCGGACCGTCGTACCCATCGTCCTCCACGAGGCCGAGGTAGACCGCCATCTTGCGCATCGCGCCGGCCATGCTCCGAGTCCTCCGCTCTGTGGTGGATCGGCATTCGTCACCAAGTGCCCGCGATCCACTGTGGTCCGCCCCGTTGTACTGGGGAATGACCATATTTTCTGCTGTGGTCCGACTTGCTTCGCGACGTTACCCGAGCCCGGGTCGGACTCCGAGTACCGCCGTACCGACGCGTACATGTGTCGCTCCGGCCGCCACCGCGTCCTCGAGGTCCGCACTCATACCTGCGGAGACCATGTTCGCAGCCGGATGACCGGTGCGCAGGCGGGTGGCGAATTCCATCAGCCGGTCGAACGCGGCCCGTTGCCTGCCGGCAAACGGTCCGGCCAGCGGCGCCACGGTCATCAGGCCGTCCAGCCGCAGACCCTCGGCCGCGTCGACCGCGGCCGCCAACTCCTCGATCCCGTCCGGCGCGACCCCGCCGCGCTCACCGCGCTCGCCGCTCTCCGCGTCCAGGGCGACCTGGATCAGACAGCCGAGCTCGCGCTCCGCGCGGACCGCCGCGGCCGAGAGGGCCGTGACCAGCTTGATCCGGTCCACCGACTGCACGACATCGGCATAACTCGTCACAGAACGAACCTTGTTCGTCTGCAATTGTCCGACAAAGTGCCATGTCAGGGACAGATCCGCACAAGCGGTGGCTTTCGGTGCCGCGTCCTGGTCACGATTCTCCGCGACATGACGCACTCCCAGTTCGTGCAGAATCCGCACATCGCTCGCGGGGTAGGTCTTGGTGACCACGATCAGGGTCACCTCCTCGCGCTTGCGGCCGGCCGCGGCGCAGGCGGAGGTGATCCTTTCCTCCACCTGTGCGAGATTCGCCGCGAGTTGAGCCTTACGGTCCGTCATGCCCTATCCGTCCAACCAGACATATCCGGCGAGCCGCCCGGTGGTGCGGTCGCGGCGGTACGAGAAGTGGTCGCCCGATTCACGGGTGCAGACCGGCGAACGGTGCAGGTCACTCACGCCGAGAGCGGTGAGCTGGGCGTGGACTCCGCCGGTGACGTCGACCGCCGGGGTCCCCCAGCTGGTCTCGGCCCAGGTGCCGGGGACGGCCGCGGCGACCTCGGCGCGCATCGCCTCCGGCACTTCGTAGCACCGTCCGCAGACGGCCGGTCCGGTGTGCGCGGTGATCCGGGAGGGGCGTGCGCCCAGCGCGGTCATGGCCTCGACCACCGCGGGGACGACTCCGGCGACCAGCCCCGGCCGCCCGGCGTGCGCCGCCCCGACGACTCCGGCGACCGGGTCGGCGAGGAGGACGGGGGTGCAGTCGGCGGTGAGGACCGCGAGCGCGAGTCCGCGCCGCGTGGTCACCAGCGCGTCCACGGCCGGGATCTCCGCGTCCGTGCCCCAGGGTCCGTCGACCACCGCCACGTCCCGGCCGTGCACCTGGTTCATCCAGACGACCGAGGCCGGGTCGAGGCCGAGCCGGCGGGCCGCGCGCTCGCGGTTCGCGCCGACGGCGGCGGGGTCGTCACCGACCGCGCCGCCGAGGTTGAGCTCACCGTACGGAGCGGCGCTCACCCCGCCCCACCGGTCGGTGAAGGCGAAGTGAGCGCTGCCCGTGACGGGTTCCGCCTGGTGGTGACCTATCACTTCAAGAAGTCCGGTACGTCCAGCTCTTCGGCCTGGGTGTCCTGGTAGGGACGGGCCGGCGGGACGTGCGGCGGAGAGACCTGCGACAGCGGGCTCTCGCTCGAAGCCGACGCGGGGGCGGGCTCGGCCGGGGCCGGGCTCTCCTCGCGCGGAGGTACGGAGCCGAGTCCGCCGGCCGGGCGCGCGGACTCCGCGGAGGGCCTGGCCGGAGCGGCCGGCTCCTCCCTCTTGTTCGTGTTGCCGCCGAGGGCGCTCTCCCGGCGGGTCGGCGGCTGTCCGCCGTCGAACCCGGCCGCGATCACGGTGACCCGCACCTCGTCACCCAGGGCGTCGTCGATGACGGCGCCGAAGATGATGTTGGCCTCGGGGTGGGCCGCCTCGCTCACCAGCTGGGCGGCCTCGTTGATCTCGAAGAGACCGAGGTCGCTGCCGCCGGAGATGGAGAGCAGGACGCCCCGGGCGCCGTCGATGGACGCCTCCAGGAGCGGCGAGGAGATCGCCATCTCCGCCGCCGCGACCGCGCGGTCGTCGCCGCGCGCCGAGCCGATGCCCATGAGCGCCGATCCGGCCTCGGACATGACCGACTTGACGTCGGCGAAGTCGAGGTTGATCAGGCCCGGGGTGGTGATCAGGTCGGTGATGCCCTGGACACCAGAGAGCAGGACCTGGTCGGCCGACTTGAAGGCGTCGAGGACGCTGACCTGACGGTCCGAGATGGACAGCAGGCGGTCGTTGGGGATGACGATGAGGGTGTCGACCTCTTCGCGGAGTTCGGCGATGCCGTCCTCCGCCTGATTCGCGCGTCGCCGGCCCTCGAAGGTGAACGGGCGGGTGACCACACCGATCGTCAGGGCGCCGAGCGAGCGCGCGATGTTGGCGACGACGGGTGCGCCGCCGGTGCCGGTGCCGCCGCCTTCTCCGGCGGTGACGAAGACCATGTCGGCCCCCTTGAGGACCTCCTCGATCTCCTCACGGTGGTCCTCTGCCGCCTTACGACCGACGGCCGGGTTCGCCCCGGCGCCGAGGCCCCGGGTGAGTTCGCGGCCGACGTCGAGCTTGACGTCGGCGTCGCTCATCAACAGGGCTTGTGCATCCGTGTTGATCGCGATGAACTCGACGCCCTTGAGACCGACCTCGATCATTCGGTTGATGGCATTGACACCACCGCCGCCGACACCGATGACCTTGATGACTGCGAGGTAGTTCTGCGGTGCTGCCACGTCGAAGGCCTCTCGCCTCGAGTTACGTGTCGTCGCTCTGCGGAGGACCCGCGGCGACGACTGATGTCGATGGGGACGGTCCGAACGCCGACCCAAACCCTAACGTTCAACTTTAGGGTTACCAGTGTGTCTGCTTCCTGGACTCTTCCGAACAGGACACTAAGTCGACAAGTGGCGCACGTTCAACGAACACGCCGAACCTCCCGTTTTTCTTTTCACCCTATGTGATCACCCGTAGCGCTGACCAACCAGGGTGCTGGCCAGCACAAATGCACGTCAACTCCCCGATACCGCAGGGGCGCTGGGGGCACTCACGTCGAACTGTCCCGCTTTGGGCTCCGCCTTCATGAGAGCGGTGAGAACACGCGCCTTCTCGGGCCCGTCCTCACTACTGCCCCAGATCACCAGCCGATCCCGTGTGAGCCGCAAGGAAACCGCGTCGTACGAGGTGATCCGTACGGCCTCGGTGTCCTTGGCGACCCCCTTGGGGAGTTCACCCGCGACCTGAACCGCTTCCTGCAACAGACGGTCACTGCCGAACCGGCGCAGGCTCGCCGACCGTTCCGGCTTCAGCTCCAGCAGGGGTACGCCCTTGGGAGCCCGGTCCACCGTGGCGAACCGGAAGCCCCTACCGTCCACTTCGACGAACTTCGCACCCTTTTCGACCAGCAGGACCGGCTTGCGTTCGGTCACCTTAAGGCTGATGCGGTGCGGCCAGGACCGTACGACATCCACCGAGTCGATACGAGGCAACTTCTGGCGCAACCGGGCTTCGATGGCCCCGGTGTCCACGGAGATCAGCGGGGCTCCGATCGGCGCGGCGGCAACCGCTTCCACTTCCTGCCGGGTCAGCACCTCGACGCCGGTGGTGGAGACGCGTTCGACGCGGAGCCAGGAGGAGCCGTAGAGCACCCAGATGATGAAAGCGGTGAGCAGGGCCGCCGCGACACCGATCAGGATCAGCAGCGTACGGCGGCTGATCCGGCGCTCCTCGGGGCCGATGTGCGGCGGGCGGGCGGGGGTGTCCGCACGCCCCGTTGCGCCGCGCTGGGCGGTCGTCGGTCCGGCCACGCTCGCTCCTTCGCCGGACCCGGGGCGCCCGCCCCGGGTCCGCACCGCCTCGCGCCGCACGCCTAGTGGCGTGCGGCGATCGCTTCGTACACCATGCCGACGAGCAGGTCGTCGGCGTCGCGCCGGCCGAACTCGGCGGCGGCACGGGACATTTCGTACAGCCGGTGGGGGTCCGAGAGCACCGGCAGGACGTTGCCCTGCACCCACTCCGGGGTCAGCGCCGCGTCGTCCACCAGCAGGCCGCCGCCGGCGTTGACCACCGGCTGGGCGTTCAGCCGCTGTTCGCCGTTGCCGATGGGCAGCGGGACGTAGGCGGCGGGGAGCCCGACGGCGGAGAGTTCGGCGACGGTCATCGCGCCCGCGCGGCAGAGCATCATGTCGGCCGCGGCGTACGCGAGGTCCATCCGGTCCACGTACGGTACCGGGATGTAGGGCGGCATCCCGGGCATGTTGTCGATGCGCGGCAATTCGTTCTTCGGACCGACCACATGGAGGATCTGGATCCCGGAGCGCTGGAGCAGCGGCGCGACCCGCTGGACCACCTCGTTGAGGTGGCGCGCGCCCTGCGAGCCGCCGGAGACCAGCAGCGTGGGCAGGTTGGGGTCGAGGCCGAAGGAGGCGCGGGCCTCCGGGCGGACCCGGGCGCGGTCCAGGGTGGCGATGGTGCGGCGCAGCGGGATGCCGATGTAGCGGGCGCCGCGCAGCTTGCTGTCCGGCGTGGAGACGGCGACCCCGTGGGCGTACCGGGAGCCGATCTTGTTGGCGAGGCCCGGGCGGGCGTTGGCCTCGTGGACCACGATCGGGACGCCGACGCGCTTGGCGGCGAGGTAGCCGGGCAGCGCGACGTAGCCGCCGAAGCCGACCACGCAGTCCGCCTTGGTGCGCTCCAGGACCTGCTCGGCGGCCTTGATCGTGCCGCGCAGCCGGCCCGGGACGGTGATCAGCTCGGGGGTGGGCTTACGGGGCAGCGGCACGGCAGGGATGAGGGCGAGCTCGTACCCCCGCTCGGGTACGAGCCTGGTCTCCAGGCCGCGTTCCGTGCCGAGGGCAGTGATTCCCACGGTCGGGTCCTGCCTGCGCAGGGCGTCTGCGAGGGCAAGCGCGGGCTCGATGTGTCCGGCGGTCCCCCCGCCGGCGAGTACGACATGCACCGAAATTCACCGCTCTCCGGACGAACGCTTCTTGACGCGCCGTCTCATCGTCTTCCATCTCACCCCGGGCCTCCGCATGGCCAGGGCCGCCCTCGCGGCGGGATCGTCCCGCGCGAAGGCGATCATGAGCCCGACCGCGAACATCGTCGGCAGCAGGGCGGACCCTCCGTAGGAGAACAGCGGGAGCGGGACACCGGCGATCGGCAACAGGCCGAGCACCGCACCGATGTTGATCACGGCCTGGGCCATGATCCAGGTGGTCACGCCTCCCGCGGCATACCTGACGAAGGGGTCCTCCGTGCGTCCGGCCACGCGGATACCCGCATAGCCTAGAGCCGCGAACAGGGCGAGCACGGACAGCGTCCCTGCCAACCCCAGTTCCTCACCGGTGATCGCGAAGATGAAGTCGGTGTGGGGTTCCGGGAGTTGACCCCATTTTTCCACACTCGCACCCAGCCCGGAACCGAACCATCCGCCGGAGGCCAGAGCGTAGATTCCGTGGGCGGCCTGCCAGCAGCCGCCGTCCGGGTCGGGTTCGCCGACGATGCCCATGCAGGAGAGCCGGGACATCCGGTTGGGGCTGGTCCAGATCAGCAGGAACGCGATGACGGCGGCGAATCCGAGCACCCCGGCGAAGAGCCGGGTGGGGGCGCCGGCCAGCCAGAGCAGGCCGAAGAGGATCGCCGTGAGAATGATCGCGGTCCCCATGTCGCCGCCCAGCATGATCAGCCCGAGCAGCATGAAGGCGACCGGGACGAGCGGGACGAGCATGTGCTTCCACTGCGTCAGCAACCGCTTGTCCTGCTTGCGGGCGAGCAGGTCGGCGCCCCAGAGGATGAGCGCGAGCTTGCCGAACTCGCTGGGCTGGATCTGGAACGGGCCGCCCAGGTAGAGCCAGTTCTGGTTGCCGTTGACCGACATCCCTATCCCCGGCACCTGGACCAGGACCATCAGGAAGACCGTGATCATCAGCATCGGGTAGGCCAGCGCGCGGTGGAGCTTCACCGGCATCCGGGAGGCGATCAGCATGAGCGCGCCCCCGATGACGGCGGCGACGAACTGCTTGCCGAAGAAGTACGTCGAGGACTTGTCGATGCTCAACGCCTTGATCATCGAGGCGGAGTAGACCATCACCAGGCCCAGGACGGTGATCAGGAGGCTGGAGCCCAGGATCACGTAGTAGGCGGTCAGGGGCCGGTCCCAGGCCCGGCGTGCCTGCTCGTAGAGGCGCCGCGCGCCTCCGCCGCGCGGGGTGCGGGGGACCGGGGAGCCGCGTCCCGCGCCACGGGGCGGCGCCGGCCGGCGGCTGCGTACGGCGGAGCTCTTCTCGGCCGGCATTGTCGCTGTCCCCTCCACTGCTCGTGCCCGGGGGCGCGGCCCCGGCGCGGAGCCCGGTCGGTCAGGCGCTCGTCTCGGCGCGTGCGCGGACCGCGTCCGCGAACGCCTCGCCCCGCTTGTTGTAGTTGGTGAACATGTCCATCGAGGCGCAGGCCGGGGCCAGCAGTACCGTATCGCCCGGCCGCGCGAGCCGGGCGGCGTGCTCCACCGCCTCGGACATCGCCCCAGTGTCGGTCCGGTCGAGGTCGACCACCGGGACTTCGGGGGCGTGTCGCGTCAGGGCTTCGTGGATCAGCGCGCGGTCGGCGCCCATCAGCACGACCCCGCGCAGCCGCTTCGCCGCGCCGGTGACCAGCTCGTCGAAGGTGGCGCCCTTGGCGAGGCCGCCCGCGATCCAGACGATGGAGTCGTAGGCGGCCAGCGAGGCCTCGGTGGCGTGGGTGTTGGTGGCCTTGGAGTCGTCGACGTAGGCGACTTCGGCGATGTCCGCGACGTGTTCGATGCGGTGGGCGTCGGGGCGGAAGTCGCGCAGCCCGTCGCGGACGGCGGCCGGTTCCACGCCGAAGGCGCGGGCGAGGGCGGCGGCGGCCAGCGCGTTGGCGATGTTGTGCGGCGCCGGCGGGTTGACGTCGGAGACCTCGGCCAGCTCCTGGGCCTGCTTCTGGCGGTTCTTCACGAAGGCCCGGTCGACGAGGATGCCGTCGACCACGCCGAGCTGCGAGGGACCGGGGGTGCCCAGGGTGAAGCCGATGGCCCGGCAGCCCTCCTCGACGTCGGCCTCGCGGACCAGCTCCTCGGTGGCGGGGTCGGCCGCGTTGTAGACGCAGGCGACCGTGTTGCCCTCGTAGACCCGGCCCTTGTCGGCGGCGTACGCCTCCATGGAGCCGTGCCAGTCGAGGTGGTCCGGGGCGAGGTTGAGGACGGCGGCGGAGTGGGCGCGCAGGGAGGGCGCCCAGTGCAGCTGGTAGCTGGAGAGTTCGACGGCCAGGACGTCGTACTCCTGCTCGCCGAGCACCGCGTCCAGCAGCGATACGCCGATGTTGCCGACCGCCGCGGTGCGCAGGCCGGCCGCTTCGAGGATCGAGGCCAGCATCCGTACGGTGGTGGTCTTGCCGTTGGTGCCGGTGACGGCGAGCCAGGGCGCGGCCTTGCGGCCGTTGGTCCCGCGCAGCCGCCAGGCGAGTTCGACGTCGCCCCAGATGTCGACGCCCGCCTCGGCGGCAGCCAGGAAGAGCGGCTTGTCCGGCTGCCAGCCGGGGGCGGTGACGACGAGTTCCGTGGACGGCGGCAGGGTGGCGCCGTCGCCGAGGCGCACGGTGATGCCGAGCGCCTCCAGTTCGGCCGCCTGCGCGCGGGCGCGCTCGTCGTCGCCGTCGTTGACGACGGTGACGAGCGCGCCGCGCTCGTGCAGGGCGCGGGCCGCGGGGATGCCGCTGACACCGAGTCCTGCGACGGTGACGTGCTTGCCCTGCCAGTCCACGGTGCTCACTTCTTGGCTGCCCATCCCGCGTAGAAGAGGCCGAGGCCGACGATCACGCACATGCCCTGAATGATCCAGAACCGGACCACCACAAGGACCTCGGACCACCCCTTGAGTTCGAAGTGGTGCTGGAGCGGTGCCATCCGGAAGACCCGCTTGCCGGTCATCTTGAACGAACCGACCTGGATGACCACGGACATGGTGATCATCACGAAGAGGCCGCCGAGGATGGCGAGCAGGAACTCGGTCCGGGACAGGATCGCCAGGCCCGCGAGGGCGCCGCCGAGGGCGAGCGAGCCGGTGTCGCCCATGAAGATCTTGGCGGGCGAGGTGTTCCACCACAGGAAGCCGAAACAGGCGCCCATCAGGGCCGAGGCGACGACGGCGAGGTCGAGTGGGTCGCGTACCTCGAAACAGGCGCTGGGGTTGGTCAGGTTGGCCGCGTTGGCGCAGGACTCCTGGAACTGCCAGAGGCCGATGAAGGTGTAGGCGCCGAAGACCATCACCGAGGCGCCGGTGGCCAGTCCGTCCAGGCCGTCCGTGAGGTTCACGCCGTTGGACATGGCGAGGATCATGAACAGCGCCCAGACGCAGAACAGCACCGGGCCGATCGACCAGCCGAAGTCCTCCACGAAGGAGAGCCGGGTGGAGGCGGGGGTGTTGCCCCGGGAGTCGGCGAACTGGAGCGAGAGCACCGCGAAGGCGATGCCGACGATCAGCTGCCCGGCCATCTTCGCCTTGGCCCGCAGGCCCAGCGAACGCTGCTTGACGATCTTGATGTAGTCGTCGAGGAAGCCGACGAGGCCCATCCCGGCCATCAGGAACAGCACGAGGACGCCGGAGTACCGGATGTCCTCGCCGGTGATCACCTTCGCGAGGAAGTACGCGATGATCGTCGCCAGGATGAAGGCGATGCCGCCCATCGTGGGCGTGCCCTTCTTGCTGCCGTGCGTGCGCGGGCCGTCGTCCCGGATGAACTGCCCGTATCCCTTGCGGGCCAGCAGCTTGATCAGCAGCGGGGTCCCGACCAGGGTCAGGAAGAGCCCGATGGCCCCCGCGAAGAGGATCTGCCTCATCGGCCGGCGACCTCGCCCTCGGTCGAGTTCTCCAGCAGTGCCTGGGCGACCTTCTCCAGGCCGACCGACCGGGACGCCTTCACCAGCACGACGTCTCCCGGGCGCAGTTCACTGCGCAGCAGGTCGACGGCCGCCTGTGCGTCGGACACGTGCACCGACTCCTCACCCCACGAACCCTCGTTATATGCGCCCAGTTGCAGCCAGGAGGCTTCTCTCCCCCCGACAGCGACGAGCTTGCTGACGTTGAGCCGGACGGCGAGCCGTCCGACCGCGTCGTGCTCGGCGAGCGACGCGTCACCGAGCTCGGCCATCTGACCGAGCACCGCCCAGGTGCGCCCCCCGTCGGCCGCTCGGGCCTGGCCCATGGCAGCCAGCGCACGCAGTGCGGCTCTCATGGATTCGGGGTTCGCGTTGTAGGCGTCGTTGACGACCGTCACACCGTCCGGACGCTCGGTGACCTCCATGCGCCAGCGGGAGAGGGTGCCCGCCTCCGAGAGCGCCTCGGCGATCTCGGTCACGGACATGCCCAACTCATGGGCGACGGCGGCCGCGGCGAGCGCGTTCGACACGTGGTGCTCACCGTACAGGCGCAAGGTCACGTCGCTGCACCCGGTGGGTGTGTGGAGCTCGAACGCGGGCCGCCCGTCGGGGGTCATCCGGACCTTCTCGCCCCGTACGTCCGCTTCCGGGGCTTCTCCGAAGAGCAGGACCCGGGCCTTGGTGCGCGAAGCCATCGCGCGTACGAGGTGGTCGTCGGCGTTGAGCACGGCGCAGCCGTCCTCGGGGAGCACCTCGACCAGCTCGCCCTTGGCCTGGGCGATCGCCTCGCGGCTGCCGAACTCCCCGAGGTGGGCGGAGCCCACGTTGAGGACCAGGCCGATGCGGGGCGGGGTGAGGTCGGCGAGGTAGTGGATGTGCCCGATGCCGCGGGCGCCCATCTCCAGGACCAGGTGCTGGGTCTCGGAAGTGGCGCTCAGGGCGGTGAGCGGCAGGCCGATCTCGTTGTTGAGGGAGCCCGGCGTCCAGACCGTGGGGGCCTTGCGCTGGAGGAGCTGCGCGATCAGGTCCTTGGTGGACGTCTTGCCCGCGGAGCCGGTGAGCGCGACGACGGTGGTGCCGAGGCGTTCGACGACGGTACGGGCCAGCGCGCCGAGCGCGCCGACGACGTCGTCCACGACGATCGCCGGAACGCCGACGGGACGGGCGGCCAGGACGGCTGCCGCGCCCGCCTCGACGGCGCGCTGCGCGTAGTCGTGGCCGTCCACGCGTTCGCCGGCGAACGCGGCGAACAGGCTGCCGGGCGCGACCTCGCGGGAGTCGATGACGACGGGTCCGGTGACGGTGACTGCCGGGTCCGGTATGTCGTGCGGCTGCCCGCCGACGATTTCGGCGATCTCGGCGAGGGAAAGGGTGATCACTTGGTCATCCCTGACTGTTGTTCTCGTGGTGAGGGGCACGGTCCGCGGCGCCGGTGCGCCCCAGGGACCGCTCGATGGCGTCGTGCAGGACCTTGCGGTCGTCGAAGGGGCGTACGACCCCGTGGATGTCCTGGCCCTGCTCGTGGCCCTTGCCGGCGACGAGGACGGTGTCGCCCGGTTCGGCGCGGGCGACGGCGGCGGCGATGGCCGAGGCGCGGTCGGCGTCGACCAGGACGTCGCCGCGTTCGTGGACGGGGACCTCGGCGGCGCCGGAGAGCATCGCGGCGAGGATCGCGAGGGGGTCCTCGGAGCGGGGGTTGTCGGAGGTCAGTACGGCGGTGTCGGAGAGGCGGGCCGCGGCGGCGCCCATCGGGCCGCGTTTGGTGGTGTCGCGTTCGCCGCCGCAGCCGAGGACGATGTGCACCCGGCCCTCGGTGACCTTCTGAAGGGAGCGCAGCACGGACTCGACGGCGTCGGTCTTGTGCGCGTAGTCGACGACGGCGAGGTACGGCTGTCCGGCGTCCACCCGCTCCAGGCGGCCCGGGACCCCGGGGACGGCGGCGATGCCGTCGGCGGCGGTCTGCGGGTCGACGCCCGCGACGGCCAGGGTGACGATCGCGGCCAGGGTGTTGGCGACGTTGAACGGGCCGGGCAGCGGGGCGCGGGCGGTGATCCGCTCGCCCTTGGGGCCGACGGCGGTGAACGTGCTGTCCTGCGGGCCTACCTGGACGTCCTCGGCGTGCCAGTCGGCGTCCGGGTGGCCCTCGGCGGAGAAGGTGGTGACGGGGACGCCGGACTCGGTGATGAGCCTGCGGCCGTACTCGTCGTCGAAGTTCACCACGCCGCGGTGGCTGCGCTCGGGGGTGAAGAGCTGCGCCTTGGCCTGGAAGTAGTCCTCCATGCCGGAGTGGAACTCCATGTGCTCCGGGCTGAGGTTGTTGAAGACGGCGACGTCGAAGACGCAGCCGTCGACCCGGCCGAGCACCAGGGCGTGGCTGGAGACCTCCATCGCGACGGCCTCGACGCCGCGTTCGCGCATGACGGCGAAGAGGGCCTGGAGGTCGGTGGCTTCGGGGGTGGTGCGCTCGGACTTGATGCGCTCGTCGCCGATGCGCATCTCGACGGTGCCGATGAGCCCGGTGGGCCGGCCCGCCGCGCGCAGTCCGCCTTCGACGAGGTACGCGGTGGTGGTCTTGCCGGAGGTTCCGGTGATGCCGATCTGGAGGAGGCCGATGCCGGGCCGCCCGTAGATGTCGGCGGCCAGCTCGCCCATGACGGCGCGCGGGTCCTCGACGACGAGGACCGGCAGGCCGGTCGCGGCGGCGCGTTCGGCGCCCGTCGGGTCGGTGAGGACGGCGGCGGCACCGAGGCCCGCGGCCTGGGCCGCGAAGTCGGCGCCGTGGAACCGGGCGCCGGGCAGGGCCGCGTACACGTCTCCGGGGCGCACAGCCCGCGAGTCGTGGGTGATGCCGGTGACGTCACCGGCTCCCGTCGCGTCGACGCCGAGCCGGGCGGCCAGCTCGCCGAGGGGGGTGGGCCGGAGCCGGTCCGGTCGGGGCGCTCCCGGGTAGGTCACAGGCGCGTCCTTCTGAGAGGTTTGGGACTGATCAGCGTGGGGCACGGCGGTGAGCGTACCGGGCCGGTGCGGGCTCTCGCGAAGCGAGGGACCGGGTCCCGGGAAGTTCTCGTTCCGGTTCCCGGGATCGGGGGTGATGGTTGTCACTGAGGGTTCCCTTGGAGGAGATGCTCGCGCATCCCCGTGTTCACTCGCCGGGTTTGAAGGACACCGGCAGCCGGGGCGGCTTGCTGCCGGACGGTGGGGTCTGGAGCGTCTTGAGTGCGAACTCCATGACCTGCTTGTAGATCGGGCCGCAGATCTGGCCGCCGAAGTAGCTTCCCTTGGTGGGGTTCTGGATCGCGCAGTAGACGGTGATCTGCGGATCGTCGGCCGGGGCGAAGCCGGCGAAGGAGGCGGTGTACCCCTTGTAGACGCCGCGGACCGGGTCGACCCGGTTGGCGGTGCCGGTCTTGCCCGCGACCCGGTAGCCGGGGATGGCGGCCTTGGTGCCGGTGCCCTCCTGGTCGTCGACGACGGATTCGAGCATGGTCGCCAGGGTCTTGGCGGTCTTCTCGCTGACCACCCGGGTCTCCTCGGGGGCCTCGGCGGCGGTGAAGCGGCCGTCGGCACCCTTCGTTCCGCGTACGAGGGTGGGGGCGATCCGGACACCGCCGTTGGCGATGGTGGAGTAGACCGAGGCGGCCTGGACGGCGTTGAGCGAGAGGCCCTGGCCGAAGGGGATCGTGTACTGCTGCGAGGTCGACCAGTCCTTGGGGTGGGCCAGCAGGCCGGGCGACTCGCCGGGGTAGCCGAGCCCGGTCTTGGCGCCGAGGCCGAACTTGCGCAGGTAGGAGTAGAGGACCTGGTTGGACTCCGCCTGGGTCTTGCCCAGCTGACCGGTCGCCAGGATGGTGCCGATGTTGCTGGACTTGGCGAGGACCCCGTTGAGCGTGAGGTACCAGGTGGGGTGGTCGACGTCGTCCTTGAAGAGCCGGTCGCCTCGGTGCAGCCGGTTGGGGACGGTGACATGGGTGCCGGGCGTGGCGGCCTTCTCCTCCAGTACGGCGGCCATCGACATGACCTTGCTGGTGGAGCCGGGCTCGTACACGTCCTGGAGGGCCGCGTTGCCGAGCGACGCCGAGGTGGCCTGGGAGAGGTCGTTGGGGTCGTAGCCGGGCGCGTTGGCCATGGCCAGCAGCTCGCCGGTCCGGGTGTTCTGCACGATGACGTAGCCGCGGTCGGCCTTGGACTGGGCGACCTGGTCGCTGATGGCCTTCTGGGCGGCCCACTGGATGTCGCGGTCGATGGTCAGCTCGATGTCGGAGCCGGGCACGGCCGGGATCTCGCTGCTGCCCGCGGTGGGGACGCGGCGGCCGCCGGACTGGGCGTAGCGGATCTTGCCGTCCTCGCCCGCGAGCTCCTTGTCCAGCTGCGATTCGATGCCGCCGCCGCCCTTGCCGTCGGCGCTGACGAATCCCAGTATCCCGGCGGCGAGGTCCCCGTTGGGGTAGACCCGCTTGGTGGTGGGCTCCTGGAGGACCCCGGCCAGGACGTTGGCGCCCGTGCCGCCGTTCAGCTTGTCCTCGGCGGCCTTCTCGGCGAAGACGGCCTTGAGGTCCTTGATCTGCTTCCAGACCTGGGGGGTCTGGCGGTACGCGAGCACGGTGTAGCGGCTCTTGGGGGCCGAGAGCTTCTTGACCAGCTCGTCGACGTCCTTGCCGAGGATGGGCGCGAGCAGGGCGGCGGCCTGCTGGGGCGCGTCGGGGGCCTTGCTGTCCTCGGGTGTGAACATCTTCGGGTCGGCCGTGATGTTGTGCGCGTCCACGCTGGTGGCCAGCGCGACGCCCCTGCGGTCGGTGATCTCCCCGCGCTCGGCGGCGACCGTGTACTCCAGGTAGCGGTTCTTCTCGGCCTTGGCCGCGTACGCCGTGGCGTCGACGGCCTGGACCTGGAGGAGCCGGGCCACGAAGAGCAGCATGACCAGCGTCAGCCCGAGGCTGACCAGCCGCAGCCGGGGGCGCGGGCTGCCCAGCCGCAAGGTCCGGGGCGCGCGCCCGCGTGCGGTGGTGCGGCCGGGGGCGGGGCGGGGGCGGCGGGCCGGGGGGCGTGCGCCGGAGCGGCCGTCGGCCCCGCTGCGGGGGCGTGCCGGGCCGGGTACGCGGCGGCGCGGCGGTTCCTTGGGCGGCACTGCGTCACCTGCCGGGGGTGGTCGGGGGCGGGGTCGCCGGGGTGTTCTCCGAGGCGGGGGCGCCTTGGGCCTCGGGCTCGGTGGGGGCGGTGTCGGCCTGGGCGCCGGGGGTCGCCGGGGCTCCCTGGGCCTCGGGGGCTCCCTGGGCTCCCGGCGCGGCGGATGCGCCCGGTGAGGGGCTCGCGGAGCCGGAGGGGGCGGCGGGGTCGGTGGGGGCCGTGGGGTCCGCGCTTTCGGCCTGCGCACCGCCTTCGGGTGTCGCCTCGGGGCTCGGGGTGGGGCTGGGGCTGGGCGGCGGGGCGGTGGCCTTCGTGGGGACTCCGCGGACCGTGCCGTCCGGGTTGAGGAAGGCGGGGCTGCCGCCGGGGACCATGCCCAGTTCCCGGGCGCGGCGCTCCAGGGCGTCGGGCTGGGAGTAGCTGTCGACGTCGCGCTGGAGGGCCTGCTGCTCGTCGGTGAGCTCGGTGGTGTCCCGCTTGAGCTTGCTGAGCCTGAACGATCCTTCGTTGAGCGCGGAGTTCAGCAGGAGCAGGGTGATGAGCCCGCCGCCCAGGAGGAGCACGACCAGCAGCACGAAGGGGGTGCGGGCCGCGCTGCTGGGCGACGCGGACGGCATCAGCCGGGCGAGCCGTCCGGCCCGCCCCTTCAGCGGTGCGGCCGGCCTGCTCACCGCGCGCCCCCCGTGGTGCTCATCGCTCGTCCTCCCGGATGCGCTGGGCACCGCGGAACCGGGCGGGGGCGGCGCGCCGGTTCTCGGCGACCTCCTCCTCGGTGGGCAGCTCGGCGCCGCGGGTCAGGAGCTTGAGGCGGGGCTGGTAGCGCTCGGGGACCACGGGCAGGCCGGGGGGCGCGGTGTTGGCGGCGCCGGCCGCGAAGACCTGCTTGACCAGCCGGTCCTCCAGCGAGTGGTAGGACAGCACGGCGATCCGGCCGCCGACCGCGAGGCTCGCGACGGCCGCCGGGATGGCCCGCTCCAGGACGCCGAGCTCGCCGTTGACCTCGATGCGCAGGGCCTGGAAGGTCCGCTTGGCCGGGTTGCCGCCGGTGCGCTTGGCGGCCTGCGGCAGGGAGTCGCGGATCAGCTCGACGAGCCGGGCGCTGTTGCTGAACGGCTCCTTCTCGCGCTCGCGCACGACGGCGGAGACGATCCGCTTGGCCTGCTTCTCCTCGCCGTACGCGCGCAGGATCCGCACGAGTTCGCCGGGCGGGTAGGTGTTGAGCACCTCGGCGGCGCCGATGCCGGTGGACTGGTCCATCCGCATGTCGAGGGGGGCGTCCTGGGCGTACGCGAAGCCGCAGTCGGCCTCGTCCAGCTGCATGGAGGAGACGCCGAGGTCGAAGAGGACGCCCCGCACCTTGGGGACGCCGAGCCGGGCGAGTACGTCGGGGAGTTCGTCGTAGACGGCGTGGACGAGGGTGGCGCGGTCGCCGAAGCGGGCGAGCCGCTCACCGGAGAGCCGCAGTGCCTCCTTGTCCCGGTCCAGGGCGATCAGCCGGGCGGTGGGGAACGCTTCGAGGAGCGCCTCGCTGTGGCCGCCGAGGCCGAGGGTGCAGTCGACGACCACGGGCTCCGGGTGGGCCGGGTCCTGAAGAGCCGGGGCCAACAGGTCCAGACACCTCTGGAGCATCACCGGGACGTGTCGGGTCTGGCTCAATGCGCCCTCTCAGGCTCTGTCCCGCGCGGCCGGTACGTACGTCCTGGTCCCCGCCCGCTCTGAAGGGGAGGTCCGCCGGCGCCGGGGAAGGGGCGTCGGCCGACCGAGAGCGGGAGAGGGCCGGGCCGCACGTACGCCGCACATCACGGGGGAAAAACGGAATATGCAGGAGGTGCAGGGTGTGCGGAGTGCGGGTGGTGCGGATTCAGGGTGGTGACTTCGCGTTACTTTAGTCCACCCTGCCATTCGATCGATTCGCGATCAACGAACCGGGCAGCGAGTCGTGCCACCCGTCCGGAAGCGGCAACGCCACCCGAACGGGCGCGTTTCCTGGTGCTTGTGGGTTAGCTCACAACAAGGCGCGTTGACGTTCTTTGTCCGCTCTCACAGCCCACCCGGGCCAGGTGGGAAGGCTAACGTCGTAGCCATGTCGACTTCTGCTCACTCCCCCGCCGAGTCCGTGACGTCCTCCGCCGCGGCGGTCCGCGAGGGGGGCCAGGTCACCGATCAGCTGGTCCAGGCGAACTCCACGTACGCGAAGGACTTCCGCGACCCGGGCATGGACGCCCGCCCGGTCCTCCAGGTCGCCATCGTCGCCTGCATGGACGCCCGTCTCGACCTCCACGCCGCGCTGGGTCTCGAACTCGGCGACTGCCACACCATCCGCAACGCCGGCGGGGTCGTCACCGACGACGTCATCCGCTCGCTCACCATCAGCCAGCGGGCGCTCGGCACCCGCAGCATCGTCCTCATCCACCACACGGGCTGCGGCCTGGAGTCCATCACCGAGGAGTTCCGGCAGGACCTGGAGCGCGAGGTCGGCCAGCGGCCGGTCTGGGCGGTGGAGGCCTACACGGACGCCGACCAGGACGTACGCCAGTCGATGCAGCGGGTGCGGACCTCGCCGTTCCTCCTGCACACCGACGACATCCGCGGTTTCGTCTTCGACGTGACCACCGGTCTCCTCCGCGAGATCCAGCCCGCCTGACCATCCGCCCGCCCGGCCCACCCGGCGAAACACGGCAGAGACTGACATTTCGCACCCACTTATCCACAGGCGAGTGACACGAAGCGGTAACGGCAACAAGAATGCGTGGGTGACCTCCACCGGGCCTTCCGGAGGAGTGTCCGTATTTCGGGGTGGGCCGGGCGGGTACGCACACCGGTCCATGCGCAAAAAGGGCCGAGGAGGGCCGGGTGACGACCTATGACGATCGAGCGAGCCTCACAGATCTGACCACCACAGCGGAGCGGGTGCGCAGGTCGGTGGAGGGTGTGATCGAGGGCAAGCCTGAGGTCGTACGGCTTTCGCTGACCGTGCTGCTCGCCGAGGGGCACCTCCTCATCGAGGATGTGCCCGGGGTCGGCAAGACGATGCTGGCCAAGGCGCTGGCGCGGTCCATCGACTGTTCGGTGCGGCGCATCCAGTTCACGCCGGACCTGCTGCCGTCGGACATCACCGGTGTGTCGATCTTCGACCAGCAGCGGCGCGACTTCGAGTTCAAGCCCGGCGCGATCTTCGCGCAGATCGTGATCGGCGACGAGATCAACCGCGCCTCGCCGAAGACGCAGTCGGCGCTGCTGGAGTCGATGGAGGAGCGCCAGGTCACCATCGACGGCAAGACGTACGAGCTGCCCGACCCCTTCATGGTGGTGGCCACCCAGAACCCGGTGGAGATGGAGGGCACCTACCCGCTGCCCGAGGCCCAGCGCGACCGCTTCATGGCCCGGGTCTCCATCGGCTATCCGAGCCCGGAGGCCGAGCTCCAGATGCTGGACGTGCACGGGGGCCTCTCCCCGCTGGACGACCTCCAGCCGGTGGCGCACGCCCACGACATCGTGAAGCTGATCGACGCGGTCCGTACGGTGCACGTCGCCGACGCCGTGCGGCGGTACGCGGTGGAGCTGGTCGGGGCCACCCGCAGCCACCCGGACCTCAGACTCGGGGCCTCGCCCCGCGCCACGCTGCACCTGCTGCGCGCCGCGAAGGCCTCGGCGGCGCTCAGCGGCCGCGACTACGCCCTGCCGGACGACGTCCAGGCGCTGGCCGCGCCCGTGCTCGCCCACCGGCTGCTGCCCACCGCGCAGGCCCAGCTGAACCGCCGCACGGCGGAACAGGTGGTGCTGGAGATCATCCAGCGCACCCCGGTCCCGACCTCTCCGGGTGGCCCCGTGCCCCCGGCGCAGGGCGCGCACGAGCCGGGCCGCCCGCTGTACGGCCAGCAGCCGCCCGGCACCCGGCGGCTGTGATGACGGCCGGCGAGCCCGGCGCCGTGCAGGACGGCTCCAGCAAGGGCGGTCTGCGCGCGGCCTTCGGCGGGCTCACCACCCGGGGGCGGTCCTTCCTCGCCGCCGGGGTGGCCGCCGCCGTCTGCGCCTACGTCCTGGGCCAGGCGGACCTGCTGCGCGTCGGGCTGCTGCTGGCCGTGCTGCCCCTGGTCTGCGTGGTCGTGCTCTACCGCACCCGCTACCGGGTGACGGGTACCCGGCGGCTGACGCCGTCCCGGGTGCCCACGGGCTCGGAGGCCCGGGTGCATCTGCGGATGGACAATGTGTCCCGGCTCCCCACGGGGCTGCTGATGCTCCAGGACCGTGTGCCGTACGTGCTGGGGCCCCGGCCCCGGTTCGTGCTGGACCGGGTGGAGGCGGGCGGCCGGCGTGAGGTGTCCTACCGGGTCCGCTCCGACCTGCGCGGCCGCTATCCGCTGGGCCCGTTGCAGCTGCGGCTCAGCGACCCGTTCGGGATGTGCGAGCTGACCCGTTCCTTCAGCGCGTACGACACCCTCGTGGTCATCCCGCGCACGGTGGCGCTGCCCACCCTGAGGCTGGCGGGCGAGGCGTCGGGGTACGGCGACGGGCGGCAGCGTTCGCTCGCGCTGGCCGGTGAGGACGACATCATCCCGCGCGGCTACCGGCACGGCGACGATCTGCGCCGGGTCCACTGGCGCTCCACCGCCCGCTACGGCGAGCTGATGGTCCGCCGTGAGGAACAGCCCCAGCGGGCCCGCTGCACGGTGCTGCTGGACACCCGGCAGGTCGGGTACGTGGGTGCCGGGCCCGACTCGGCGTTCGAGTGGGCCGTCTCGGGGGCGGCCTCCGCCCTGGTGCACATGCTGGAGCGCGGCTTCGCCGTACGGCTGCTCACGGACGACGGGAACGCGGTGCCCGGGGAGGGGTCCGACGGCTTCGCGGGGTCGACCCAGGAGTCCGCCGACTCGGCGGGCCTGATGCTGGACACCCTCGCGGTCGTCGGCCACTCCGACGGCGGCGGCCTCTCCCGCGCCCACGACGTGCTGCGCGGCGGCAACGAGGGGCTGCTGATCGCGTTCTTCGGCGATCTCGACGAGGAGCAGACCTCGGTGGCGGCCCGGATGCGGCAGCGCACCGGGGCGGCGGTCGCCTTCGTCCTGGACAGCGCCCGCTGGTCCGGCGGCGCCGAGCTCTCGGTGATCCCGACGGCCGCCCGGGCCGAGGAGCGGGTGCGCCGGCTGCGCGAGGCCGGCTGGATCGTGGTGCCCGTGGAGCCCGGGGCCGAGCTGCCCGCACTGTGGCAGCTGGCGGGCCAGATGCGCACCGACACCCAGTCCGCCGGGAACGGCGGTTCGACAGGCTTCCCGGGGGGATGGTCATGAGCGGGCGGACCCGGCTGGCGCTCTGCGCCTTCGCCGCGACACTCCTGGCGTCGGGGGCGCTGCTCCCGCTGGTGGAGGGGGCCGGCTGGCTCCTCCAGGCGGCGCTGCTGCTCGGGGTCCAGGGCGGGGTGGGCGCGCTCGCCCGCCGGGTCCCGCTGGCCCGGTCGCTGACGATCGCCGCCCAGGCGCTGGTGACCCTGCTGCTGCTGACCGTGGTCTTCGCGCGGGACCAGGCCCTGTTCGGTGTGGTCCCGGGCCCGCAGGCCGTCATGCGCCTCGGTGAGCTGCTGGTGGCGGGCGGCGAGGACATCGGTACGTACGCCGTCCCGGCCCCGATGACGGACGGCATCCGGCTGATGGTGGTCGGCGGGGTGGTGCTGATCGGGCTGGCGGTGGACGCCCTGGCGGTGACCTTCCGCAGCGCGGCCCCGGCCGGACTGCCGCTGCTCGCCCTGTACTCGGTCGCCGCCGGACTGGGCGACGGCGGGACGGGGTGGCTCTGGTTCCTGCTGGCGGCCTGCGGCTATCTGTTCCTCCTGCTGGCCGAGGGCCGCGACCGGCTCTCCCAGTGGGGGCGCGTCTTCGGCGGTGCGAGCCGGTCGCCGGGAGGGCTGTCGGACGGCCTGTCCGGCCGGGGCGGCGGTACGTCCGCACCGGTCCGCACCGGGCGGCGCATCGGTGTGCTGGCGCTGGGCATCGCTTTGGTGGTCCCCCTCGCCCTGCCCGCCCTGGACAGCGGTCTGCTGGGCGGCCGGGGCGGCGGGAGCGGCAAGGGCAGCGGTGGCGGCACCATCACCGCGGTGAACCCGCTGGTCTCCCTCAAGGACAACCTCAACCAGCCGGAGGACCGGGAGGTGATGACGTACCGCACCAACGCCCAGGACCCGCGCGACCTCTATCTGCGGATCATCGCCCTGGACGAGTTCAACGGCAGCGAGTGGCGCTCCTCGACCCGCCGTCTGACGGATGTGCCGGACCGCCTCCCGCAGCCCACCGGTCTGGGCCGGGACGTCGACGTCACCGAGATCCGGACGAACATCTCGACCTCGCCCTCCTACCAGCAGAACTATCTGCCGCTCCCCTATCCGGCGAGCGAGGTGGCGATCGGCGGCCGCTGGCGGTACGAGCCGGAGGGCCGCACGCTCATCGGCGACAAGGGGCAGAACACCGGCGGCGCGCAGTACGAGGTCTCCAGCCTGATCGTGCAGCCGACCGCGGCCCAGCTGGCGGCGGCCGGATCGCCGCCGCAGGGGCTGCGCAGCGAGTACACCCAGGTCCCCGACTCGCTGCCGAACGTGGTGGCCGAGGAGGCCGAGAAGATCACCGAGGGCTCGGCCAACGCCTACGAGCGGGCCGTGAAGCTCCAGAGCTGGTTCGCCTCCGAGGGCGGCTTCAGGTACAGCACCTCGGTCAGTTCGGGGACGGGCTCCTCGGCCATAGCGCGGTTCCTCCGTGACAAGGAGGGGTTCTGCATCCACTTCTCCTTCACGATGGCCGCGATGGCCCGGACCCTGGACATCCCGTCCCGGGTGGCGGTGGGGTTCACCCCGGGCACCCTCAAGGGGGACGGCTCGTACTCGGTCGGACTGCGCGACGCGCACGCCTGGCCCGAGCTGTACTTCGAGGGCGTCGGGTGGACCCGGTTCGAGCCGACCCCGAGCCGGGGGTCGGCCCCGGCGTACACCCTGCCGGAGACCCCCACGGGTGGCGCGAGCGATCCGGCGCAGCCGTCGGCCGACGCGACCGCCGCCCCGTCCGCGGTCCCGTCCGCCCCGGAAAGCTGCTCGCCGCAGATGCGCCGACAGGGTGAGTGCGGCCTCTCCGCCGCACCCGGCGCGACGGCCCCGACCGACCGGGGCACCCCGGCCGGGACGGTCCTGCTGGTGGTCCTCGGGGCGCTCCTGGTCCTGCTGCTTCCTCTGCTGCCGCTGCTCTGGCGGATCCGGGCGAGAAACCGGCGGCTCGGTTCCGGGGGGCGTACGCCCGCGGACGCGGCGGCCAGGGCCCTGGCCGCCTGGCAGGAGATCACCGACTGCGCCTGGGACTACGGCATCGCGCCGGACGAGTCGCTGACGCCCCGGAAGGCGGCGGCCCGGATCGTGCGGCTGGGCGGTCTCGACATCATGGCGGCCGAGGCCGTGCACCGGATCGCGGGCGCGGTGGAACAGGTGCTGTACGCCCCCGAGCCGCGCCCCGCAGCCGGTCTGACCGAGGACGCGCTGACGGTACGGGCGGGCCTGGAGGCGAACGCGGGCCGGGGCGCACGGCTGCGGGCGAGGCTCGCACCCCGCTCGGCCGTCCGGGTGGTGTGGGCGGTCTCGGACCGGTGGACCTCGCTCGTCCAGCGGTGGACGGACCGTCCGGGGCGCGGCCGCTGGACGGCCCGGTGGCGCAGGCTGTCACGCCAGCACGGCTGAGGCGCGGGCCGGGAGGCCTACGTGGTGGAACGGGTGAGGGGCGGCCGCAGAAATGCGGCCGCCCCTCACCCGTAGGTGCATAGGTCCTGCGTCGTGCCCGGCAGGCCCTGCCCCGTGATGTGCTCCGGGGCCGGGCCTGGGACAGGAGTCCTACTGGCCCTGTTCGTCGCGGCGGCGCTGCCACCGCTGCTCGATGCGGTTCATCATCGACCGGCGTTGTCTCGGTCGGCGGCGCGAGCCGCTGTCCCCGCTGTCCGCGGCGGCCTGCTGTTGTTCACCGGGCTTGGGCGCCTTGCGCCATCCGGTGACCGCGAGCACGGCACAGCCGAGCATGACGAGGAACCCCACCACGCTGATCCAGATCTGCTGGGCGACCATTCCGGCCATGAGGAGCGCGATACCCACCAGGAAGCCAGCGACCGCCTGGTAGACCCTTTTCCGGGTGTACGTACGCAGCCCGGTTCCCTCGAGCGCTGTCGCGAACTTGGGATCTTCGGCGTACAGCGCTCGCTCCATCTGCTCGAGCATGCGCTGCTCGTGCTCCGAGAGCGGCACGGGATCCTCCTCGTCGTCGGCCGCGGGGGCGACCGGTATGCGGCCCTTCCAGGATAGGCAGGGATTCGCCCCCGTGAAACCCGCCCTCTAGCGTTCAGCCAGTCCGGACCGCTATGTCGGCTCGGCTGCTGAGGCGTAGATTCCCCGACGACCGATCCGTCATGCCGGATGGTGTCACCCGATCATACGGGGCTCCTGCCCGCTACGGGGGTCCCGCGTCCCACTCCGTGTGCAGCTTCGTTGCTGATCAGCCCCGTACCGGCCCGCGCGGGTGCTCCCGGGGGCCGGTCCGCGGGGCTGGTTCAGGGGCGCTTCTCGCCGAGAACGTGCAGCTGGGTCGCGACGGAGTGGAAGGCGGGCAGCTCGGCGACGGCGGCTTCGAGCTTGAGGAGCGCGTCCATGGCGCCGGGCTCGGTGTCCACCAGAACGCCCGGTACGAGGTCGGCGAAGACCCGCACGCCGTGCACGGCGCCGACCTCCAGGCCGGCCCCGGAGACCAGCTCGGTGAGCTGCTCGGCGGTGAAGCGGCGGGGCACCGGGTCGCCCTCGCCCCAGCGGCCCGCCGGGTCGGCGAGCGCCTGCCGGGCCTCGGTGAAGTGGCCGGCCAGCGCGCGGGCCAGGACGGCCCCGCCCAGGCCCGCGGCGAGCAGGCTGAGGGCGCCGGAGGGGCGCAGGGCCGCGACCGCGTTCCGTACGCCCTCGGCGGGGTCGTCGACGTACTCCAGGACGCCGTGGCAGAGCACCGCGTCGAAGCCGCCGCGCTCCACGACGTCGAACAGGCCGAGGATGTCGCCCTGGACGCCCCGGACGCGGTCGGCGACCCCGGCCTCGGCGGCGCGGCGCTCCAGCGCGAAGAGCGCGTTGGGGCTGGGGTCGACGACGGTGACGCGGTGGCCGAGCCGGGCGGCGGGCACCGCGAAGTTGCCGGTGCCGCCGCCGGTGTCCAGAACATCCAGGGCGTCCCGGCCGGCCGCCTTGACCTGACGGTCCAGAGCGTCCTTCAGGACCTCCCAGACCACGGCGGTACGGAGGGAGGCGCGGGGGCGCAGCTGGTCCGACACGGCAGATGACTCCTCGGCACGGTGCCGCCTGGGACGGCGGAGCGTGAACAGTGCAGGTGGTGATGTGAGCGTTGACCACCCTATTGCCTCGCACCGCCGTCCCGGTCATCCGGCACCGGCCCGTCTCACCCCGTGGCCTGCCTCCCCGTCCTCGGCTGCGGGAGCACCGGCTGGAGGACCAGCAGCCGCTCCACCAGGCGCAGGAACTGGGCGGCGTCGCGGAGCAGGTCGTCCGCGTCCCGGTCGTCGGCGGCGCCGGGCATGCCGGCCTCCGCACGGGCCCGGCGGGGCGCCCCTGCGGCGAAGAGGTCGCTCCAGTCGGTCAGCTCCGGGGCTGCCTCCGGGAGGACCTCCCAGACGCTCCGGATGCGGTCGCGGTCGCGCTTGTTCGTCTCGGGGCGGCCACGGGCGGCCAGCACGGCGGCCGCCGTGCGCAGGGCCGCGAGGTGGGCGGTGGCGTAGCGCTCGTTCGGTTCGTGGAGCACGGCGGCCTCGTCCAGGCCGGTGCGGGCCTTGGCGAGCAGGTCGAGGGCGGCGGGCGGTGCCGTGGTGCGGCGCAGCACGGGGTGCACATCGTCGGCGGGACCGGTCAGTGAGGGGGCAGGGCTGCCTGCGCGGCGCCGCGGGGCGGCGGCTGCGGACGAGCTGGCCATGACGAACCTCCTGTCGTCGTGTGACGGCTCCATGGCCGTATGTGTCCATGGTGGCGGGCCCCACTGACAATCGGTCAGAACCCTTGCCTGACCTGCCGTTTTGCTTCGAGCGCGAGTTCGGGCTAACTTTTTGCACTGACCGGTCAGTTCAAAAGAGTGGCGACCGGATCACGGACGAATCAGGGGAGGGTCTGTGGAGAGCCCGCACGGCGCCGCGGTCGGCGCCGAGGACTTCGGACTCAAGGGGCCGCGCGGCTGGGTCTTCCGCCACGTGGGGTTCAGCGCTCCGCCGGGGTCGCTCGTCGCGGTCGAGGGGCCGTCCGGCTCCGGCCGTACCTGCCTTCTGCTCGCTCTGACCGGTCGTATGCGTGCCACCGAGGGCAGCGCCGAAGTGGGCGGACTCGCACTGCCCCGCAAGGCGGCCGCCGTCCGCCGGATCGCGGCCTTGGGCCCGGTGCCCGGCGTCAGCGAGCTGGACCCCGCCTTCACCGTCGCCGAGCACCTGCGCGAACGGGCCCTGCTCCAGGGCCGTTACGGGGCCTCGCTGCGCACCCTGCTGCGCCCGCGCGCCGAGCGCCGGGCCACCGCCCGGGCCCGGATCGACGCGGCGCTGGAGGCCGCGGGGCTGGACCCCGCGACCCTGCCCAAGGCCGAACGGACCTCCGTACGGGATCTGGAGCGGCTGGAGGCGCTGCGGCTCTCCGTCGCCCTGGCGATGATCGGCACCCCGAGGGTGCTGGCCCTGGACGACGCCGACCTCAAGCTCTCCCCCGCCGAACGCGCCGAGGCCTGGCTGACGCTGCGCTCGATCGCCGACTCCGGCACCACCGTGCTCGCCGTGTGCAGCGAAGCCCCCGAGGACGCCCGGATCGTCCGCACCACGCCCGCCGCCGACGAGGCCCCGACCGCACCCACCACCGAAGAGGAGACGGCCGATGCGTTCGCCGAAACTGGCCGCGCTTGAGCTGAGGCGGTTCCGCAGGGGGAAGTTGCCGGCCGCCGCGCTGGTCGCGCTGCTGCTCCTGCCGCTGCTCTACGGCGCCCTGTACCTGTTCTCGTTCTGGGACCCGTACGGGAACCTCGACAAGCTGCCCGTCGCCCTGGTCAACAACGACAAGGGGGCCACGAACGACGGCAAGCGGCTCAACGCGGGGGACGAGATCAGCGACAAGCTCCTCGACTCCAAGGTGTTCGCGTGGCATGAGGTGAGCTCCGCGGAGGCGGACAAGGGCGTCGAGGACGGGACGTACTACCTCTCGCTGACGATGCCGGCCGACTTCAGCAAGAAGATCGCGTCCAGCGGCGGGGACTCCCCCGAGACGGGCGCGCTCCAGGTGCGGACGAACGACGCAAACAACTACATCGTCGGGCAGATCTCCAAGACGGTCTTCGGCGAGGTGCGCAACGCCGCCTCCACCAACGCCTCGCGGGGCTTCCTGGACCGCATCTTCGTCAACTTCTCCGATCTGCACGACAAGACCGCCGACGCGGCCAAGGGCGCCGACGAGCTCAAGGGCGGCATATCGAAGGCGAAGAAGGGCTCCAAGGAGCTCGCGGACGGCCTCAAGGACTCCAAGGCGGGCAGCAAGCGGCTCTCCGACGGGATCGGCAAGCTGGACAGCGGGGCGGGCGAACTCGCCTCCGGCTCGCGGCAGGTGGCCGGCGGCACCCAGGCGCTGGCCGACAAGGTCAACAAGATCGCCGGAGATGTCCGCCCCTTCTTCAAGGACAACGGGAAGTCCATCGGGGACACCGCCCGGCTGGTCGCCGACACCTCCCAGGCCGTACGGCACAACCTCGACGTGCTCGTGAAGAGCGCGCCCACCGCCGCGGTCGAGGCCAAGAAGGCGGCCGACGACCTGACGGAGATCCACCGGACCCAGTGTGTGGAGGCCGAAGAGCCCGACGCCGCGGTCTGCCCGCCGCTGGAGCGCGCCAAGACCACGGCCGTCGACGTCGCGAAGATCGCCGCCGATGTGAACACCCTGGTCACCAACCAGAACGGCGATCTGAAGAAGCTCAACACCCACCTGGCCGCCTTCCAGAAGCAGGCCGAGGCGCTGTCCAAGCGCGCACCGGCCCTGGACAACGACCTGGAGCAGGCGGTCAAGGACGTCAACGCCCTCAACACCGGCGCCCAGAAGGTCGCCAAGGGCGCGGCGGACCTGCACACCGGCCTCGGCAGCGCCCGTACCGGCTCCGCCGACCTGGACACCGGCATGGGCAAGCTCAAGACGGGCGCGGAGAACCTGGACGGCGGGCTGTTCCGGCTCGGCGACGGCTCGGCCGAGCTCGCCCAGGGACTCAACGACGGCGTGGAGAAGATCCCGGACTACGACAAGAAGGACCGTGACGCCCGTACCGACGTCATGGCCGACCCGGTGAAACTGGCCTCCAAGTCCCTTCACGCGGCACCCAATTACGGCACCGGTTTCGCCCCGTACTTCATCCCGCTCTCCCTCTGGGTCGGCGCGATGGTGGCGTACATGATCATCCAGCCGCTCAACAGGCGGGCGCTGTCCACCGGTGCCTCCGCCTGGCGGATCGCCCTCGCCGGATGGCTCCCGGTCGCCGCGATCGGCCTCCTCCAGGTCGGCGCCCTGATGGCCGTCCTGCACTGGGGCCTGGGCCTGGAGATGGAGCGCTCCGCCGGGACGATCGCCTTCCTGGCGCTGGTGACCTGCTGCTTCGGTGCGATCGTGCAGTGGCTGAACGCCTGCTTCGGCGCGGCGGGACGCATCCTGGTGCTGGTCGTGCTGATGCTCCAGCTGACCTCGGCCGGGGGCACGTACCCCGTCCAGACCAGCCCCGGCTTCTTCGGCGCGATCCACCCGTACCTGCCCATGACGTACGTCGTCGAGGGGCTGCGCAGGCTCATCACCGGCGGTCCCCTCGGCCCGGTCTGGCTGGGCTGCGCGGTGCTGGGAGCCTTCACCGTCGGCGCCCTCGCCCTGACCGCGTTCACCGCCCGCCGCAAGCAGGTGTGGAGCCTGAGCCGGCTGCACCCGGAGCTGAGCCTGTGAGCGCCCCGGAAGCTGGGAGAATCGGCCTCATGGAAAGCAGTGGCACCACGCGCCGCCAGGCCACCCGGCAGAGGCTCTACGAGGCGGCGGTGACCCTCATCGCCGAGAAGGGCTTCTCGGCGACCACCGTCGACGAGATCGCCGAGCGGGCCGGGGTCGCCAAGGGCACGGTCTATTACAACTTCAAGAGCAAGACCGAACTGTTCGAGGAGCTGCTCCGGCACGGCGTCGGGCTGCTGACGGCCTCGCTGCGGGCCGCCGCCGAGGAGTCGGAGGAGCGCGGCGGCACCCGGGTCGAGGCACTGGACGCGATGATCCGGGCCGGCCTCGCCTTCATCGACCGCTACCCGGCCTTCACCCAGCTGTACGTGGCCGAGCTCTGGCGCACCAACCGCGCCTGGCAGTCCACGCTGCTGGTGGTGCGGCAGGAGGCTGTCGCGGTGGTGGAGGACGTGCTGCGCGAGGCGGTGCGCAGCGGTGAGCTGAGCGAGGAGATCGACATCCCGCTGACGGCCGCGGCCCTGGTCGGGATGGTGCTGGTGGCGGCGCTGGACTGGCAGGCGTTCCAGCCGGAGCGGTCGATCGACGAGGTCCACTCGGCGCTGTCCCTGCTGCTGCACGGGCGGGTCAGCGGGCACTGAGGGCCCGGGCTCCGGGAGAACACGAAGACGCCGGCCGCCGGAGTTCGCATCCCCCTGCGAACTCCACCGGACCGGCGTCTTCCGTGCATCCGTCGGACCCGTTCCCCGTGACCCCGTGTGTTCCCCCGTGGCCCCCGGGTCCTGACGTCGTGCACCCCCGTTCCGTCAGGGGCCGCGCCGTTCCGCCGCCCCGTGCCGGCGGTCCGGGCGCCGCGCCCCTTCCGTGGTCACCACTCTTCCGTCCGCGCAGGTCCGGGCCTATCCGCTCACCTACTCATCTCACTCTCTGAGTACGGGTACTCAGGGCTGCGCACCCGACCCCAGCCCGTTGTCGGACCGGGTCGTTACGATCTCCTGCGTGTCCGTAATCCCTCTGGTGTTCACAAGTGGCTGGGCGAGCGGGATCAACGCCTATGCGGTGGTCCTGCTGCTCGGCCTGTTCGGCGCGACCGGCGTCTCCGACGAGGTGCCCGACGCGTTGCAGCGCACCGATGTGCTGATCGTGGCCGGTGTGCTCTTCCTCTGCGAGGTGGTGGCCGACAAGATCCCGTACGTGGACTCGGTCTGGGACACCGCGCACACCGTGATCCGTCCGGTGGCGGGTGCGGTGATCGCCGCCCTCCTCGCCGGGGAGAGCGGTTCGCTGCCGGAGCTGGCGGCCGGGGCGATCGGCGGGTCGACGGCGCTGATGAGCCATCTGGTGAAGGCCGGCACGCGGATGGCGGTCAACACCTCCCCGGAGCCCTTCAGCAACATCGGGATGAGCATCGCCGAGGACCTCGGGGTCGCCGGGGTCGTCACGTTCGCCATATTCAACCCGGTGGCGGCGGCCATCATCGCCGGGGTTCTGCTGGTCCTCGGGATCGTCCTCGTGGTCTTCCTGACCTCGCGGATCCGCCGCTTCCTGCGCCGCCGGGCCCAGCGCCGCGAGGAGAAGCACCTGGCCGACTCGGGTGGGCCCTGGCCTCCCGGCTGAGCTGTCGGTGGCGGTCGATAAAGTCACCGGCATGGCACGAATTGCGGTGATCGGCGCCGGGACGGGCGCCATGGCGGCGGCCGCCCGGCTCGCCGTCGCGGGCGACAAGGTGACGGTGTACGAGCGGTCCGCGAGCTACGGGGGCTCGCTCGGCCGCCATGAGCACGAGGGCTTCGTCTTCGACACCGGGCCCGGGCTGCTGCATCTGCCCGCCGTCCAGCGGGACCTCTTCGTCAAGACCGGCAAGGAGTCCCTGGAGCAGTGCGTCACGCTGACCCAGGTCGACCCGGCGAGCCGGCACCTCTTCGCCGACGGCACGGCGGTCTCCCTGCCCAACGCCTCCCGGGCCGGGGTGGCCTCCGCCCTGGACGCGGCGCTCGGCGCGGGTGCCGGGGAGCGGTGGACCGGGTTCCTGGAGCGGGCCCGGGACGCCTGGGACCGGTCGCGGCGGCCGCTGCTGGAGGAGCCGCTGCGGGCGGACCACCGGGTGCTGGGCCGCGACCCGTATCCCGCCCTGAGGCAGCGGCGGCTGCTGCGCACCCGGCAGGCGGCCACCGTGGCGGAGATCGGCGCCTGGGAGCTGGCGGACACCCGGCTCGCCGCCCTGCTGGACGGGTACGCGCTCGCGTACGGCCTCGACCCGCGCACCGCCCCCGCCAGCGCCGCGCTGCTGCCGTACATGGAGCAGACCTTCGGCAGCTGGTACGTGATGGGCGGGATGCGGGAGCTGGCCCGGGCGGTGTACGAGCGGTGTGTGGCCCGGCGGGTGGAGTTCGCCTTCGGGGCGGAGGTGGTCCGGGTCGTCGAGAAGGACGGCCGGGCGGCGGGCGTGGAGCTGACGGGCGGTGAGGTGGCCGAGGCGGACCGGGTGGTGCTGGGGGTCCGGCCGCACGCGGATCTGGTGCCGGGTCAGCAGGTGTGGGGCGCGGACGATGTGACGGTCCGGGGCGGCTCGGTGCCGGGGCGGTTCATGGTGCTGTTGTCGCTGCGCGGGGGCCGGGAGGCGGACGCGGTGCACCGGACCGTGGTGCACAGCGCGGACGGGGCGGCGGAGCAGGAGGCGGTGTTCGGCGGCCGGGTCGCGGCGCACCCAACGGTGACGGTGCTGCGCCCCGACGACCCGGCGACCCGCCCGGACGGTGCGCACGAGGCGGTGACGCTGAGCGCGGTGGTGGCCCCGCAGGGCCCGGTGGAGTGGACGGACCCGGAGGTGCGGCGGCGGTTCGCGGACGTGCTGGTGGAGCGGGCCGAGGCGGCCGTGCCCGGGCTGCGGGAGCGGATCCTGCACACGGAGGTCCGTACGCCTGCGGAGACCGAGGCGGAAACCGGGGCCGAGGGCGGTGCGGTGCCGCCGCCCGCGCTGGCCGGTGCGCAGGGCGCGTATCTGCACCCCGGCAACCTCACCCGGCTGCCGGGGCTGTATCTGGCGGGCGGCTGGTCGCACCCGGGCGGCGGGCTGGCGCACGCCGGGATGTCGGGGACGCTGGTGGCCGGGCTCGTGGTGGAGGGCGACGGATTCCGGGGCTCGCGGTGAGGACTTCCGGGGGCTCGCGGTGACGGCTTCCGCAGCCGGCAGCCAGGACTTCCGGAGCCCTCGGTGACGACTTCCGCGGCTCACAGGAGGGCCTGACGAGCCGCGGGGGTCAGCGGGCCTCAGTAGCGGTACTGCTCGTTCTGGCCGGTGTCGTTGCCGTTGCCGTTGCCCTGGCCGTACGGGGCGGGCTGCTCGGGAGGCATCGGGGGGTACTGCTCGGCGTCGCGCTGCTGCGGGACCCAGACGCCCCCGGGCGGGGTGTCCGTGGTGTACGGGTCCGTGTCGTAGCTCTGCGCGTAGGGGTCGGCGTAACTCTGCTGGCCGCCCTGGCTGTCGTAGCCGTTGCCGCCGTTGCCGTAGGCGTCGTAACCGGCGTAGGGGGCCGACCCGTTGGTGGTGCCGATGTACGGGTCGGAGTAGGCGGCGTAGCTCTGCTGGCCGGTCCCGTAGTCGTACGGTCCCGTGTAGGTGTCCTGGGCCTGCTGCGGGTCGTAGCCGGTGTACGGGTCGTACGCGGCGAACTGCGGCTGGGCCGCGGGGTGCGGCTCGTACCCGTGCTGGCCCTGGTCCCCGGGGCTGTTCGCCGCGTAGCCGGGGTCGCTGTACACGCCGTACTGGCCGGTGTCGTCGGGCAGCGGCTGCGGCTCGTACACCGAGGTGGCGTCGGACGCGGCGGCCGGAGCACCGGAGCCGTGGCCGAAGGAGTCGAAGCCCGGCTCGGCGGCGGGGTCCGAGACCTCCAGGTCGGAGACCTCAAGGGTGGGCTCCTTGGCGGCCGCGCGCTCGGCGCCCTTGCGACGGCGGCTCTCGCCCGGACTGCCGCCTATGGCCCAGCCGGTGGAGAAGCCGCGCCGGAAGGAGAGCGTCACATAGGTCTGGCCGGTGGCGAAGGCGAGGGTGCCGACGACGATGACCGGGACGGAGGCGAGCAGGACGCCCATGACCACGCCGAGGAAGCCGCCGAAGGCGAGGAGCCGCCAGCGCAGCCGTGCCTTGTATTGCAGCAGCACCTCACCCAGCAGCCACAGCGCCACCAAGCCGAATGCGATGTAGAGGACCGTCCAGCCCACGCCCGCCCCCTCCTGCGGCCGCAGCCGCTCGGGGGCGGGTACGGCCGGTCACGACTGCTTGTGCAGTCCGAGATTCTCGTAGATTTCGAGCGTTGCCGTCGAGTTGTTGAGCGTGATGAAGTGCAGCCCGGGCACACCCTCGGACAGCAGTTTCGCGCAGAACTCCGTTGCGAACTCGATACCGATGGAGCGTACAGCGGCCGGATCGTCCTTGACCGCGAGGATCCGCTCTTTCAGCGGCTCCGGGACGGTCGCGTTGCTGAGCTGGGAGAATCTTTCCAGTTGCTTCACACTGGTGAGCGGCATGACCTCGGGGATCACCGGCGTATCGCAACCGGCCGCGACCACCCGGTCACGCATCCGGAGGTAGTCCTCCGGGCGGAAGAACATCTGGGTGATCGCGTAGTCGGCCCCGGCCCGGCACTTGTCGACGAAGTGGCCGATGTCCGTCTCCCAGTCGGTGGAGCGCGGGTGCATCTCGGGGAACGCGGCGACGCCGACGCAGAAGTCGCCGGACTCCTTGATGAGGCGGACGAGGTCGGCCGCGTACTTCACGCCCTGCGGGTGCTCCACCCACTCCCCCATCGGGTCGCCGGGCGGGTCGCCGCGGACCGCGAGGATGTTCCTGATCCCGGCGTCGGCGTACTGGCCGATCATGTTGCGCAGCTCGGCGACCGAGTGGCTGACGGCGGTGAGGTGGGCGACCGGGGTGAGCGTGGAGTCGGCGGCGATCTGCTGGGTCGCGCGCACGGTCCCGGACCGGGTGGAGCCGCCGGCCCCGTAGGTCACCGAGACGAAGCTCGGGCGCACTGACTCGATCCGGCGCAGCGCGTTCCAGAGGTTGCGCTCGCCCTTCTCGGTCTTGGGCGCCCAGAACTCGAAGGAGTACGAGGTCTTGCCGGTCGCGAGAAGGTCACGCACCGTGCGTGCGTGGTCCGTCCTGGTGGAAGCTGTCCCAAGGGCCATATGGCGAGGTTAACCAGGGGGCGGACACCTCCCCAACCAGAGCAGCCGAGATTGTCTCGTTTTGCCGGTTTGCCGTCCACCCCTTGGGACAGCGGCGCCCCGGAGAGGGCGAAAGAGCTGCTCAGAGGGCGTGCGCCCGGACCCTCTTCGCCAGCTCGGCGGTGGCGGCCGCCGGGTCGTCCGCCGCGGTGATCGCCCGGACGACCACGATGCGCCGGGCGCCCGCCTCCAGCACCTCGTCCAGGTTCCCCGCGTCGATCCCGCCGATCGCGAACCAGGGGCGGGGCTGCTCCAGGGAGGCGGCGTACCGCACGAGGCCGAGGCCGGGGGCGTGGCGGCCGGGCTTGGTGGGGGTGGGCCAGCAGGGGCCGGTGCAGAAGTAGTCCACGCCGTCCTGGGCGACGGCGGCGTCGACCTCGGACTCGGCGTGCGTGGAGCGGCCGATCAGCCGGTCGGCACCGATGATCGCGCGGGCGGCCGGCACCGGAAGGTCGCCCTGGCCCAGGTGGAGGACGTCGGCGCCGATGGCGTGGGCGACGTCGGCCCGGTCGTTGACGGCGAGGAGCTTGCCGTGGCGGCGGCAGGCGTCGGCGAAGACGGCGAGGTGCTCCAGCTCCTCGGCGGCCTCCATGCCCTTGTCCCGGAGCTGGACGATGTCGACACCGCCGGCGAGCACGGCGTCCAGGAAGGCGGGGAGGTCACCCTGCGCCTTACGGGCATCCGTGCACAGATAGAGCCGGGCGTCGGACAGCTGCTCGCGAGGCGTGGGCATGGTGGAGTCCCCCCGTGGTCGGGGCGGGGCACGGGCCGCGCGCTGCACGCGGGGCCCGTACGCCGCTTCCTGTCGTGTCGGTCAGACGGCGAGCGCCTGCGCGCGGCGCTTCACCTCCGTACCGCGATTCTCGCTCAGCGCCTGTGCGGGGGTGCCGGGCAGGGTCGGGTCGGGAGTGAAGAGCCACTCCAGCATCTCTTCGTCGGAGTAGCCGTCGTCCCTCAGGAGGGTCAGGGTGCCGGAGAGGCCCTTGACCACCTTGTCGCCGTCGATGAAGGCGGCAGGCACCTGAAGCGTCCGGTTCTCACCACGGCGTACGGCGATGAGCTGGCCTTCCTTGACCAGCTGCCGGACACGCGTCACCTCGACATCGAGCTTTTCCGCGATGTCGGGGAGGTGGAGCCAGGCGGGGACGAGTGCATCGGTCTTTGCGTCGATCTCGGTCACAAGGACAAGCGTGCCATCCAGGACCGACAGCCGGTAGCCGGGCCGACCGTACGGGGGTCGGCCCGGGTGGTCACAGGGCCGTGGACTTCAGCGGTACGGCGGGGTCGGCGACCCGGTCGGGGTCGAGGGCGGCCCCGGATTCGATGAGCTTGCGGCCCTGGGCGAGGTCGCGCGGGCGGCCCACCGCGAGGACGGCGACCAGGGCCCCGCCCTTCAGCCAGCACACCGACCAGGTGGCCTCGGCGCCGTCGCCGCGCCAGATCAGGGTGTCGGCGTGGGCGTGGTGGCCTGCGTACTGCACGAAGCGGCCGAACTGCTCGGACCAGAAGTACGGGACGGGGTCGTGGACCGGCAGCGGCGCACCGCTCTCCGCGGCGAGGATCGCGGCGGCGGCGGTGCGCGGGCCCTGGAGGGCGTTGTCCCAGTGGTGGATCAGCAGGCGCTCGCCGTAGCGGGCGGACGGGAAGGAGGCGCAGTCCCCGACGGCGTACACATCGGGCAGGGAGGTGCGCAGGGCGCTGTCGGCGGTGACCGAGCCGTCCGGGCCGCGTTCGATCCCGGAGCCGGCGAGCCAGCCGGTGGCGGGGCGGGCGCCGATGCCGACGACCACGGCCCCGGCGGGCAGCCTCCGGCCGTCCGCGAGGACCACCGCGCCCTCCTCGACGCGCTCCACCCGGGCGTCGGTGAGGAGTTCGGCGCCGCTCTCCGCGTACCAGTCGGCCATCGGGGCGGCGACCTCGGCGGGCAGGGTGCCGGCCAGCGGACGGGCGGCGGCCTCGACGACGGTGACCGTGCACCCGGCGGCGCGGGCGGCGGTGGCGAACTCGGCGCCGATCCACCCCGCCCCGACGACGACCACGTCGTGCTGCCGCTCCAGGACGGGCCGCAGCCGGGCGGCGTCGTCGAGGGTGCGCAGCAGATGGACGCCGGGGACGCCTTCGGTGCCGGGCAGGGCGATGGGCTCGGCACCGGTCGCCAGGACCAGGACGTCGTAGGGGACGGGGCCGTCCGCCGTGTCCAGGACGTGGTCGGCGGCGCGCAGGGCGGTGACGTCCAGGCCGAGGCGCAGCGTGATCTCCAGCGCCTCGAAGTCGATGTCGAAGGCGGAGTCCTCGGCCTTGCCCAGCAGCACCGCCTTGGACAGCGGCGGCCGGTCGTAGGGCTGGTGGGGTTCGGCGCCGATCAGGGTGACGGGGCCGGTGAAGCCGGCTTCCCGCAGGGCGACGGCGGTCTGCACACCCGCCATGCCCGCCCCGACGATCACGACGTTCCGTGTGCGCTGCCGCGCCGCGTGGTGTTCCGTCTGCTCGCTCACGTGTACCAGTCTATTCATCTGACTACGGATCAGATGGTGACTTCCTCCACCACGCTCGTCCCGCTGCCCTCCTGCGACTCCCACGCCCAGCGCTCGTCCAGCCGCACCCGGCCGTCCGGGAGTTCGGTGACGGTGGAGAGGCAGTGTCCGGAAGAGGTCGTTCCGTCCCGCTTGAGCTGGACGTAGCGGAAGTCGAGGGCGTCCCCCTCGCGGGTGCCGACGAGATGGCCGCGGACCACGTCACCGCCCGCGTACTCGGCCCAGACCGTGCCGTCCTGCTCGTGGTACGTGAAGCGGGTACGGGTGCCGACCTGGCCCGGGGCCTGGTCGGCGACGGGTGAGAGGACGAGACCGTCGAGTGAACGGGCCACGGTGGCTGCTCCCTTGACCGTGCTGTGGGCGGGTGGGTCTAGGCTGGTCACGGTAGAACACTCGCGGGAGCCCGGACGCACCGGGCTGAGAGGGAGGCTGGAGCGCCTCCGACCGTACGAACCTGATCCGGGTCATGCCGGCGAAGGGAGGGGCTGGACACCCATGCGCGTCTCGGGGAAGACCTCCGGAATTCCGGGGGGAAGCTCAGGATCCGATGTCCTCGTCATCGGGGGCGGCATCATCGGCCTGGTCACCGCGTGGCGGGCGGCCCAGCGCGGGCTGGGCGTCACCGTGGCCGACCCCGGTCCGGGCGGCGGGGCCGCCCAGGTCGCGGCGGGCATGCTGGCCGCCGTCACCGAACTGCACTACGGCGAGGAGATGCTGCTCGGCCTCAACCTCGCCTCCGCCGCCCGCTATCCGGAGTTCGTCGCGGAGCTGGAGGCGGCGAGCGGCCGGGAAACCGGTTTCCGTACCTGCGGCACGCTGGCCGTCGCGCTGGACTCCGACGACCGGGCGCATCTGCGGGAGCTGCACGCCCTCCAGGAGCGCTCAGGTCTTGAGTCGGTCTGGCTGAGCGGGCGGGAATGCCGCCGCCTGGAGCCGATGCTCGCGCCGGGTGTACGGGGCGGGCTGCGGGTGGACGGTGACCACCAGGTGGATCCGCGCCGGCTCGCGGCGGCGCTGCTGGCCGCGTGCGAGCGGGCGGGGGTGGTGTTCCGCAGGGCTCCCGCCGAGCGGCTCACCGTCGCCGGGGGCCGGGCGGCCGGGGCGGTGCTCGGTGACGGTACGGAGGCCGGGGCCGACCAGGTCGTCCTGGCGGCGGGCAGTCTCAGCGGGCGGCTCGCGGGGGTGCCCGAGGAGGTCCTGCCACCGGTCCGCCCGGTCAAGGGGCAGGTCCTGCGGCTCACCGTGCCCCCGGCGTACGCCCCCTTCCTCAGCCGGACCGTGCGCGCCGTCGTCCGGGGCGGCCACCTCTACCTCGTACCGCGCGAGAACGGCGAGCTGGTCGTCGGCGCCACCAGCGAGGAGATGGGCTGGGACACCACGGTCACCGCCGGCGGGGTCTACGAGCTGCTGCGCGACGCCCACGAACTCGTCCCCGGCATCACCGAGCTGCCGCTCACCGAGACCCGGGCCGGACTGCGCCCCGCATCCCCCGACAACGCCCCGCTGCTCGGCCCGACCGCCCTGCCCGGTCTCCTCCTCGCCACCGGCCACCACCGCAACGGCGTCCTGCTGACGCCCGTCACCGGCGACGCGATGGCCGAAGCGCTGACCACCGGCGAGCTGCCCGAGGTGGCCCGCCCCTTCGCCCCGGGCCGGTTCACGTCCGCCGCCGCCACCCCCGTACTCCAGGAGCAGTCCGCATGACCCCTCAGGTATCCGTCTCGGTCAACGGGGAGCCGCGCACCCTCGACGCGGGCACCGCGCTGGACCGGCTCGTCGCCGCCCTGACCACCGCGCCCTCCGGGGTCGCGGCCGCCGTCAACGAGTGCGTCGTGCCACGCGGCCGGTGGGCCGACACCACGCTCGGCGAGGGCGACCGCATCGAGGTCCTGACCGCCGTCCAGGGAGGCTGACGGTGTCCGACGACGTCTTCACCCTGGGACCCGCCGCCTTCGGCTCCCGGCTGATCATGGGTACCGGCGGGGCGCCGAGCCTGGAGATCCTGGAGCGCGCCCTGATCGCCTCCGGCACCGAGCTGACGACGGTCGCGATGCGCCGCCTCGACCCGACCGTGCAGGGCTCGGTCCTCTCCGTGCTGGAGCGGCTCTCCATCCAGGTGCTGCCGAACACGGCGGGCTGCTTCACGGCCGGTGAGGCGGTGCTGACCGCGCGGCTGGCCCGGGAGGCGCTGGGCACCGACTGGGTCAAGCTGGAGGTGGTGGCCGACGAGCGGACGCTGCTGCCCGACCCGATCGAACTGCTGGACGCGGCGGAGGTCCTGGTCGACGACGGGTTCACCGTGCTGCCGTACACCAACGACGACCCGGTCCTGGCCCGGAAGCTGGAGGACATGGGGTGCGCGGCGATCATGCCGCTCGGCTCCCCCATCGGCTCCGGGCTCGGCATCCGCAACCCGCACAACTTCGAGCTGATCGTGGAGCGGGCCGGGGTGCCGGTGATCCTGGACGCGGGGGCCGGGACCGCGTCGGACGCGGCGCTGGCGATGGAGCTGGGATGCGCGGCGGTGATGCTCGCCTCGGCGGTGACGCGGGCGCAGGAGCCGGAGCTGATGGCGGCGGCGATGCGGCACGCGGTGGACGGCGGGCGGCTGGCGTACCGGGCGGGCCGCATCCCGCGCCGCCACTTCGCCGAGGCGTCCTCGCCGGTGGAGGGGCGGGCGGCGCTGGATCCGGAGCGGCCGGCGTTCTGAGGGTCTCCCGCGCCCCCCACCTGGGACGTGCCCTTGTCACGGATCGGTAAGGGAACGGCCCCGGGAGAGCCCCGGCCCGTCCGGGGTGTCGGTGGCGGCTCGTAGACTCTCGGGGTGGACACGACCCTCCAGGACCCTCTCGTCGGGCAGCTTCTCGACGGCCGGTATCGCATTGAGGCGCGCATCGCCGTCGGCGGGATGGCCACGGTCTACCGGGCCGTGGACACCCGTCTGGACCGGGTGCTCGCCCTCAAGGTGATGCACCCGGCGCTCGCCGTCGACGCCGCCTTCGTGGAGCGGTTCATCCGCGAGGCCAAGTCGGTGGCCCGGCTCGCCCACCCCAACGTCGTCGCGGTCTTCGACCAGGGCGCCCAGGGCGCGTACGTCTACCTCGCGATGGAGTACGTGGCGGGCTGCACCCTGCGCGACGTCCTGCGCGAGCGGGGCGCCCTCCAGCCCCGGGCCGCGCTGGACATCCTGGAGCCGGTCCTCGCCGCGCTCGGCGCCGCGCACCGGGCGGGGTTCGTGCACCGCGACATGAAGCCGGAGAACGTCCTGATAGGGGACGACGGCCGGGTCAAGGTCGCCGACTTCGGCCTGGTCAGGGCGGTCGGCACGGCCACCGACACCACCGGTTCGCTGCTGGGCACGGTGTCGTATCTGGCGCCCGAGCAGATCGAACACGGCACCGCCGACACCCGCAGTGATGTGTACGCCTGCGGGGTCGTGCTGTACGAGATGCTGACCGGCGCCAAGCCGCACACCGGGGAGAACGCCGCCCAGGTCATCTACCAGCACCTCAACACCGACGTCCCGGCCCCGTCCGCCGTCGTACCGGGGCTCCCCGTCGCGCTGGACAGCCTGGTGGCGAGCGCCACCGCCCGCAACCCCGAGGTGCGCCCGCACGACGCGGTGCTGCTGCTGGCCGAGGCCCGGGAGGCCCGCGCCGCGCTGACCGAGGCCGAGCTGGACGCCGTACCGCCGCAGGCCCTGTCGGACACCCATGACGGCGCACAGGACCGTACGAGCGTGATCCCCCGGGCCCTTCCGGTGAACGGCGAGGGGGACGGGGGCGGCATGCACCGCACCAGCCGTCTGGAGATGCCGCCTCCGGTCGCCCCGCCCCGGCGCCGGGCCGCCCGGCGCGGCCCGTTCGGCGGACCCCACCGCAAGCTGATCACGATCATCACCGCCGTCCTGCTGACGCTCGGCGTCGGTGCGGGCGTCTGGTACATCAACTCCGGCCAGTTCACCCAGGTCCCCTCGCTGCTCGGCCAGACCCAGAAGGTGGCGGAGCAGCGGCTCGCCGACGAGGGTCTCGGGCTGAAGGGCGTGGAGCGGGTCTTCAGCGACACGGTGGAGCGGGGCTCGGTGGTCGGCAGCGATCCCGCCTCCGGCGACCGGATCCGGGGCAACGGCTCGGTGAAGCTCGTCGTCTCGCGCGGACCGGAGATCGTCCGGGTCCCCGATGTCGCGGGCTCCTCCCTCGCGGACGCCCGGCGCTCCCTGAAGAAGGTGGGCCTGGCCCCCGGCATGGTGACCAAGGAGTTCAGCGAGGACGTGGCGCGCGGCGACGTGATCCGTACGGACCCCCGCGCGGGCACCGACCGGAACCCCGACACGGCCGTGGCCCTGGTCGTCAGCAAGGGCAGCCCCGTCGATGTCCCGGACGTCACCGGCCTCTCGGTCGAGGACGCCACGGCGGAGCTGGCGGAGGAGGGGCTGAAGGTGGAGGTGCTGCCCGGCCGGGTCCACTCCTCCGAGGCCGACGGGGACATCGCCGAGCAGTCCCCCGGCGCGGGCGCCGAGGCGGCCGAGGGCGACACCATCGAACTGACCGTCTCCAAGGGCCCCCGGATGCTGGACGTCCCCGACGTCACCGGCCGGGACGTCGACGAGGCCCGGGCCACCCTGGAGGAGGCGGGCTTCGAGGTGAAGGTCGACCGGCCGTTCCTCTCCTTCAGCAACACGATCGCGAGCCAGTCCGTGGACGGCGGCGAGCAGGCCCCCGAGGGCTCCACCATCACCATCAGGACCAAGGGGTTCTAGGACCACATGCGGAAGCCGGTAGCGATATATGCGTAACCCTGTAGGCGGACACGTCCCGGTGGCCGGCGGTCTCGCCAAGGTCGGCCTCTCCTACGCCCGGGAGCTGGCGGCCGAGGCCGTGCAGGTCTTCGTCGCCAATCCGCGCGGCTGGGCGACGCCCGCCGGGAACCCGGCGCAGGACGAGCTGTTCCGGTCGGAGTGCGCGGCCGCGTCGATACCGGCGTACGTCCACGCCCCGTATCTGATCAACTTCGGCTCGCACACCGAGGCGACGGTCGAGAAGTCCGTGGACTCCCTGCGCCACTCGCTGCGCCGGGCCCGGGAGATCGGCGCGCTGGGCGTGGTGGTGCACACCGGCTCGGCGACCGGCGGGCGGCCCCGCTCCGAGGCGCTGGCCCAGGTGCGGGAGCACATGCGGCCGCTGCTGGACGAGCTGACCCACGACGACGATCCGTATCTGCTGCTGGAGTCCACGGCGGGCCAGGGCTCCTCGCTCTGCTCCCGTACGTGGGACTTCGGGCCGTACTTCGAGGCGCTGGACGCCCACCCCAAGCTGGGCATCTGCCTGGACACCTGCCACATCTACGCGGCGGGCCACGATCTGGCCGGCCCCTCGGGGATGCGGCAGACACTCGACCTGCTGGTGGAGACGGTCGGTGAGGGGCGGCTGAAGCTGATCCACGCCAACGACTCCAAGGACGTGGTGGGCGCCCACAAGGACCGGCACGAGAACATCGGCGCCGGTCACATCGGTGCGGAGCCCTTCCGGGAGCTGTTCGCGCACCCGGCGACCGAGGGCGTACCGCTGATCATCGAGACGCCCGGCGGCAAGGAGGGGCACGCGGCGGACGTGGCCCGCCTGAAGGAGCTGCGGGGTACCCGCTAGAGCTCCGGGCCGTCCCCGGGCTCCTCCTGGTAGGAGTAGCGCTGCTCGCTCCAGGGGTCGCCGATGTTGTGGTACCCCCGCTCCTCCCAGAACCCGCGCCGGTCGGCCGTCATGTACTCGATGCCCCGGACCCATTTCGGGCCCTTCCAGGCGTACAGGTGCGGGACGACGAGGCGAAGCGGGAAGCCGTGCTCGGCGGTGAGGAGTTCGCCGTCCTTGTGGGTGGCGAAGAGGGTGCGTTCGGCGGCGAAGTCGTCCAGGCGCAGGTTCGAGGAGAAGCCGTACTCGGCCCAGACCATCACATGGGTGGCGTCGGGCGCGGGCGGTGCCAGGTCCAGCACCGTACGGGCGAGGACTCCGCCCCATTCGGCGCCGATCATGCTGAACTTCGTCACGCAGTGCAGATCGGCGACGACGGAGGAGAACGGGAGCGCCGAGAAGTCCTGGTGGTTCCAGCAGTGCTTGTCGCCGTCGGCGGTGGCGCCGAAGACCCGGAACTCCCAGCGCTCCGGCTTGAACTTGGGAACGGGCCCGTAGTGGGTGACCGGCCATCCGCGTTGCAGTCGCTGTCCCGGTGGAAGCTCCGACTGCTCTGATTCGCGGTATTCCCGGCTTTCCGGCTGACCCATGCCTCCATGGTGACAGACAGGCAGGGGTGGTCATGACCAGGGCAGACCCCCATGGGGTCAACTCGTACTAAGCGTGCACTTACTGGACGGCCGGTGAGTGCGGTGCGAGGATGCGGCCACCTTGTCGATCACGCTTGGAAGGAGCCTCTGCGATGCAGGGCGACCCCGAGGTCCTTGAGTTCCTCAATGAACAGCTGACTGCCGAACTGACCGCTATCAACCAGTACTTCCTGCACGCGAAGATGCAGGAGAACTTCGGCTGGACCAAGCTCGCCAAGTACACCCGGGCCGAGTCCTTCGACGAGATGAAGCACGCCGAGATCCTCACGGACCGGATCCTGTTCCTGGACGGGCTGCCCAACTACCAGCGGCTCTTCCACGTCCGGGTGGGCCAGACGGTCACCGAGATGTTCCAGGCGGACCGCCAGGTCGAGGTGGAGGCGATCGACCGCCTCAAGCGCGGGATCGAGGTGATGCGCGCCAAGGGGGACATCACCTCGGCGAACATCTTCGAGTCGATCCTGGAGGACGAGGAGCACCACATCGACTACCTCGACACCCAGCTGGAGCTGGTGGAGAAGCTCGGTGAGCCGCTGTACATCGCACAGCTGATCGAACAGCCGGAGAGCTGAGAGCCGCCGCGTTACGCGAGGCGGGTCAGGCGGCGTCGGAGAGCTGGACGTCCCGGACCGCGGAGAGGGCGACCCCCGCCGTGACCGGGGTCGCGACCGGCGCGGTGACCGGGTGTGTGACGGATGCCGCTGCGGGGACCGGGTGGGTGACGGGCGCCGCGACGGGCTCCCGCTGCCGGCCCACGAGGTCGCGGCGCGAGCAGTCGCGCCCCAGCAGGGCCTGGATCCGCCGGACGCAGCCGCCGCAGTCGGTGCCGGCCTTGCAGGCCGAGGCGATCTGGCGCGGGGTGCACGCCCCGGCGTCCGCATGCTTCTTGACCTGCGCCTCGGTGATGCCGAAGCAGGAGCAGACGTACATGCGGTTCACCTCCCTGCGGGCCGGTCGCTGATGCCGTCCCCGTCTTCGTCGGTGAGGCTAACCTAACCTTACCCGTCCGGCGAGGCGCGCAAAAGTCCGGAGACGCACTGTGGGGCACGGATCACATGGATCCGTGCCCCACAGGTGCGTCCGGCGGGAATACCCGCCAGGGATTCCTACTGGTCGCGGTACATCTCGGCGACGAGGAAGGCCAGGTCGAGGGACTGGCTGCGGTTGAGCCGGGGGTCGCAGGCCGTCTCGTAGCGCTGGTGCAGGTCGTCCACGAAGATCTCGTGGCCGCCGCCCACGCACTCGGTGACGTCGTCGCCGGTCAGCTCCACGTGGATGCCGCCCGGGTGGGTGCCCAGCCCCTTGTGGACCTCGAAGAAGCCCTTGACCTCGTCCAGGACGTCGTCGAAGCGGCGCGTCTTGTGGCCGGAGGCGGCCTCGAAGGTGTTGCCGTGCATCGGGTCGGTCACCCACGCCACGGTGGCGCCGGACGCGGTGACCTTCTCGACCAGCTCGGGGAGCTTGTCGCGGACCTTGTCGGCGCCCATGCGGACGATGAAGGTCAGCCGGCCGGGCTCGCGCTCGGGGTCCAGGCGGTCGACGTAGCCGAGGGCCTCGTCGACGGTGGTCGTCGGGCCGAGCTTGATGCCGATCGGGTTGCGGACCTTGGAGGCGAACTCGATGTGCGCGCCGTCCATCTGCCGGGTGCGCTCACCGATCCAGACCATGTGGCCGGAGGTGTCGTACAGCTCGCCGGTGCGCGAGTCGGTGCGGGTCAGCGCCGTCTCGTAGTCCAGCAGCAGCGCCTCGTGCGAGGCGTAGAACTCGACCGCCTTGAACTCGGCCGGGTCGGTGCCGCACGCCTTCATGAAGTTGAGCGCGTTGTCGATCTCGCGGGCCAGGGCCTCGTAGCGCTGGCCCGCGGGGGACGACTTCACGAAGTCCTGGTTCCAGGCGTGCACCTGGCGCAGGTCGGCGTAACCGCCGGTGGTGAAGGCGCGGACCAGGTTCAGCGTGGAGGAGGACGCGTGGTACATCTGCTTGAGCCGCGCCGGGTCCGGGATCCGGGCCTCTTCGGTGAAGGCGAAGCCGTTCACCGAGTCGCCCCGGTAGGTCGGCAGGGTCACGCCGTCGCGGGTCTCGGTCGACTTGGAGCGCGGCTTGCTGTACTGGCCCGCGATGCGGCCGACCTTCACCACGGGCACGGAGGCCGCGTAGGTCAGCACGGCGCTCATCTGGAGCAGCGTCTTCAGCTTGGCCCGGATGTGCTCGGCGGACACGGCGTCGAAGGCCTCGGCGCAGTCGCCGCCCTGGAGCAGGAACGCCTCGCCCTTGGCGACGGCTCCCAGGCGGGCGCGCAGCTGGTCGCACTCGCCCGCGAAGACGAGCGGCGGATACGACGCGAGGTCCGCGAGTACATCGCGCAGGGCCTCGGAGTCGGGGTACTCGGGCTGCTGCGCCGCGGGAAGGTCTCGCCAGGTGTTGCCACCGGCGACGGAGGTATTGGCGTTCACGGTCACGTGGACAACATTACGGGGTCGCGGGAGGCGTCCATCCGAGCGCTCAATAGTTGAGACACCCGCTCCGATGCCCGGCACGTCCGCTAGGGTCTGAGCATGTCGACGCAACAGATCCAGATCTCGATCCAGAACTGGTGGTGGACCGCTCATCCGGCGGCCCGCTGAATCATCGCGCTGACACACTTCGCGAAGGCCGCCCGAGGGGCGGCCTTTCCTGCGTTGCGGAGCCGTTCCTCTCCCCCGTGAATCCCGTACGAGGCCCTCGTACGGTCCGTCCGGAAGGAACCCGCTCCCATGTCCCGCACCGCCTTTGACCTCGTCCGCCGGCTGCTGGCCGAGGACGCCCCGCCCTTCGCCCTGCTGCGCAGGCGTACGCCCGGCCGTGACCACGATCACGTGGAGGTGCTGATCGGCCCGGTGCGGGAGGTGGAACGGCTGGCCGATCTGCCGGTGGGCGCGGCGCCCGCGCTGGCCCTGGTGCCGTTCCGGCAGATCGCCGAGCGCGGCTTCGACGTACGGGACGACGGGACGCCGCTGAGCGTGCTGGTCGCGGACGAGAGCCACGAGCTGGAGCTGGCGGAGGTGCTGGCCGCGCTGCCCGCCCATGACGTGGTGGTGGAGGACCGGGGCTTCGATGTGGCGGACGGGGAGTACGCGGAGATCGTGCGGCGGGTGATCCGGGACGAGATCGGGCAGGGCGAGGGCGCGAACTTCGTGATCCGGCGGACGTTCCGGGGTGAGATCCCGGGGTTCGGGCGGGCGGACGCGCTGGCGCTGTTCCGGCGGCTGCTGGCGGGTGAGCGGGGCGCGTACTGGACCTTCGTCGTCCACACCGGGGGCAGGACGCTGGTGGGGGCCAGTCCCGAGGTCCACGTACGGATGTCCGGCGGGACCGTTGTGATGAACCCGATCAGCGGGACCTACCGCTACCCGGCCGAGGGGCCGAGCGCGACTAGCCTGCTCGCCTTCCTCGGGGACCGCAAGGAGAGCGAGGAGCTGTCCATGGTGGTCGACGAGGAGCTGAAGATGATGTGCACGGTCGGCGACATGGGCGGGGTGGTGGTGGGGCCCCGGCTCAAGGAGATGGCCCACCTCGCCCATACCGAGTACGAGCTGCGGGGCCGTTCCTCGCTGGATGTACGGGACGTCCTGCGCGAGACCATGTTCGCGGCCACCGTCACCGGCTCCCCGGTGCAGAACGCCTGCCGGGTGATCGAACGGTACGAGCAGGGCGGGCGCGGCTACTACGCGGGCGCGCTGGCCCTGCTGGGGCGGGACGCCAACGGGGCGCAGACGCTGGACTCCCCGATCCTGATCCGGACCGCCGACATCGGCCCCGCCGGTTCGCTGAAGGTGCCGGTCGGCGCCACCCTCGTACGCCACTCGGACCCGGAGAGCGAGGTCGCCGAGACCCACGCCAAGGCGGCCGGGGTGCTGGCGGCGCTCGGGGTACGACCGGGGCGGCCGGAGGCGGAGGCGGACCGTCCGCTGCTGGCCGCCGACCCCCGGGTGCAGGCGGCGCTGGACGACCGGCGGGGCTCTCTCGCCCCGTTCTGGCTGCGGATGCGGGAGCGCACCCGGGAGCTGGCCGGGCACGCGCTGGTGGTGGACGGCGAGGACACGTTCACCGCGATGCTGGCCCATCTGCTGCGCTCGTCCGGGCTGGAGGTCTCGGTGCGCCGGTTCGACGAGCCGGGGCTGCGTGAGGTGGTGCGGGCGCACGCGGGGCCGGTCGTGCTGGGCCCCGGCCCCGGGAATCCGGGCGATCTCGCGGACCCGAAGATGCGGCTGCTGCGGGAGCTGACGGCCGAGCTGGTGCGGGAGCACCGGTACGGGCTGCTCGGCGTCTGCCTCGGCCATGAGCTGATCGCGGCCGAACTGGGGCTGGAGATCGTGCGCAAGGCGGTGCCGTACCAAGGCGCGCAGACCAGGATCGAACTGTTCGGGCGGCCGGAGACGGTCGGCTTCTACAACAGCTTCACTGCCCGGTGCGACGGACCGGCCGCCGCCGAGCTGGCCGCGCACGGGATCGGGGTGAGCCGGGACGAGGAGAGCGGTGAGCTGCACGCGCTGCGGGGGCCCGGCTTCGCGGCGGTGCAGTTCCACCCGGAGTCGGTGCTGACCGTGCGGGGTGCGGCGATCGTGACGGAGCTGCTGGCGGGGCTGCCGGTGCTGAGCTGAGCCCTTCCGCTTCCCGCCGCCGCCCGCCCCTAGGTCCTGTCGTCAAATGTCACGCCCACATCAGGAGTGACGCGAGCGTGACGGCCGCTTCGTAGGACTGGGCGGTTTTGTCGTAGCGGGTGGCGATGCCGCGCCACTGCTTCAGGCGGTTGAAGCACCGTTCCACGACGTTGCGGTGCTTGTAGGCCTCGCGGTCGAAGGCCGGCGGGCGGCCACCGCGACTGCCCCGCCTGGCCCGGTTGCCGACCTGGTCGGCACGCTCGGGAATCGTGTGAGGGATGCCGCGGCGGCGAAGCCAGGCGCGGATCGCTTTCGAGCTGTAGCCCTTGTCGCCCAGGACGTGATCGGGCCGGGTGCGGGGTCGCCCCGGTCCGATCCGGGGCACCCGGATCGCTTCCATCACGGCGGTGAACCGGGTGCAGTCGTTGGTGTTGCCGCCCGTGACGACGAAGCCGAGCGGACGGCCTCTGCCGTCACAGGCAAGATGAATCTTGCTGGTCAGGCCGCCCCTGGACCGCCCGAGGGCCGGGTCGCGGAGCCCCCTTTTCGAGCCCCCGCCCCATGCTGGTGGGCCCGGACGATCGTGGAATCGACCGACACCAGCCACTCGATGTCGCCCGCCGCGTCCGCTTCCGCCTGGGCGGCCCGCAGCATTCGGTCGAACGTTCCGTCCGCCGCCCACCTGCGGAAACGGGTATGCAGCGTGGCCCACGGACCATAGCGCTCGGGCACGTCCCGCCAGGCCGTCCCGGTCCGGAACTTCCACACGATCCCGTTCAGGACCCTGCGGTCGTCCAGCCGCTTCCGCCCCCGCAACGACACGGGCAGCAACGGCCGGACGAACTCCCACTCAGCATCGGACAGTTCATGGCGACGTATCACGACACCATGATCCACCAGCGATGATCATTTGAAGACACTGCCTAGCGCGTGGGCGGCGGCGGGACCAGGACGTTCTCGCTGTGCCGTCCGGCCAGGTAGTCGGTGACGTTCCGTACCGTCGCGTCGATGATCTGGCCCACCGCGTCCTCGGTGTAGTACGCCTGGTGCGAGGTGACGATCACGTTGGGGAAGGTGACGAGCCGGGCCAGGGTGTCGTCGTCGACGCCCTCCAGTGACTTGTCCAGGAAGAAGAGCCCGGCCTCCGCCTCGTACACGTCGAGTCCGACGCCGAGGAAGCGGCCCGCGCGCAACTCGGTGACCAGGGCGGCGGTGTCGATGAGGCCGCCGCGGCTGGAGTTGACGAGGATCGCGTCGTCCTTCATCGACTTCAGGGCGGCCTCGTTGATGATGTGCTGGGTGGCGGGGAGCAGCGGGACGTGGAGGCTGATGAGGTCGGCCTCGGCGAAGAGCCGCTCCTTTTCCACGTACTCCATGCCCAGCTCCAGGCAGGCCGGGTTCTCCACGACGTCCCAGCCGAGCAGCTTCATCCCGAAGCCGTGGGCGATCCGGGTGAACGCCTCGCCGATCTTGCCGGTGCCGACCACACCGACGGTCCGCCCGTGCATGTCGCGGCCGAGCAGCCCGTCGAGGCGGAAGTCGAAGTCGCGGGTGCGGCCCGCGGCCCGGATGACGCGCCGGTTGACCGCCATGGCCAGGGTCCAGGCGAATTCGGCGACCGAGTACGGCGAGTAGTACGAGACCCGGGCGACGCGCAGGGCGAGCCGCTCGGCCACGTCCAGGTCGATGTTGTTGAAGCCGGTGGAGCGCTGGGCGATCATCTGCGTGCCGCCGGTGGCCAGGGTCTGGAGGACCTTGGCGTCGAGGTCGGCGTTGACGCTGGTGGAGATGATCTCGTACCCGGCGGCGATGGGGGCGGTGTCCCGGTTCAGGAAGACGTCCAGGCAGCGGACGTCGTGCAGCCCCGCGAAGGCCTTCTCGATCAGGGGCTTCTCATCTGACTGCACGCCGAACGCCAGGATCTCCATAGCGCGAATATACGGCTCCGCCCCCGGGCGCGCAGGGGCCGGACGGCCCTGCCCTCCCGGCCACAGGTCCCGGCCACTGATCCGGCCCCGGGGCCGGATCAGACGTCGTCGAGGCCGCGTTCGATCGCGTACCGCACGAGCTCCACCCGGTTGTGCAGCTGGAGCTTGCCCAGGGTGTTCTGCACATGGTTCTGGACGGTGCGGTGCGAGATGACCAGGCGTTCGGCGATCTGCTTGTACGAGAGCCCCTTGGCGACCAGGCGCAGCACCTCGGTCTCCCGGTCGGTGAGCTGCGGGGCCTTGGGCTCGTTCGACGCGGCGGGTACGGGGTCGGAGGCGAGCCTGCGGTACTCGCCGAGGACCAGGCCCGCGAGGCCCGGGGTGAAGACCGGGTCGCCGTCGGCGGTGGAGCGGACGGCGTCGGTCAGCTCCTGGGTGGAGGCGGACTTCAGCAGATAGCCGGTGGCACCGGACTTGACCGCCTCCAGGACGTCGGCGTGCTCGCCGCTGGCGGAGAGGACCAGGACGCGCAGGCCGGGGTGGGAGGGGACCAGCTCCTTGCAGACCTGGACGCCGGGCATACCGGGCAGGTTCAGGTCGAGGACCAGGACGTCGGGGTTGGCGGCCTTGGCCCGGCGGACCGCCTGCGGGCCGTCCCCGGCGGTCGCGACGACGTCGAAGCCGGACTCGGCGAGGTCGCGGGCGACGGCGTCGCGCCACATGGGGTGGTCGTCGACCACCATGACCTTGATCGGCCGGTCCGCGGCCTCCGTACCGTCCTGCTTCGGTGCGTCCTGCGGTGCGTTCTGCGTGCTCATCGGGCCGATCCTGCCTTCCCCCGGGAAACCTGTGCTTTCGGAACCTTCAACTCGACCTCGGTGCCCTGCCCCGGCACCGAGATCACCTCGGCCGTACCGCCGAGATCGCGCAGCCGGCCGCGGATGGAGAGCGCGACCCCCATCCGCCCCTCCCCCTCCGCCTGGGCGAGACGGCCCTCCGGGATGCCGGGGCCGTCGTCCCGGACGGTGACGATGACCTCGCCGGGCTCGTCCTCGACCAGGATCCACGCCTGGGCCTCCGCCCCGGCGTGCACCCGCACATTGTCCAGGGCGGCGCTGACGGCGGCGGCCAGCTCGCGGGCGGCCTCCGCCGGGAGGACCACGGGGGCGCCGGGCTCCGCGAGGCTGGTGCGGGAGCCGGCGTACGGGGTGAGCAGGGCGCGCAGGTCGCAGGTGGCCCCGCCGTCCGGGCTCTCCTCGTCCACGTCGACCGTGCGGACGACCGCGCCCTCGGCGGCGTCCTCGGAGACCCGGGTGGGCGGGACCAGGCCGCTGGAGACCAGGGTCCGCAGGGCGACCTCCTGCTCCCCGGCCATCCGGCCCAGCTCGGCCGCCTCGCCGCCGATCGCGGTGCCCCGGCGCTGCACCATGGCCAGGACCTGGAGGACGCTGTCGTGGATGTCGCGGGCCAGCCGCTCGCGTTCCCGGGTCGCCGCCTCGATCTCCAGGGCGCGGGCCAGGGTGCGTTCACTGGCGCGGGCGACCTCGACGACGTACCCGATGGCGATGGAGGCGACCCAGACCAGCAGGACGTTGTGGAAGGTGTCCCGGCTGGGGTCGCCGCGCTGGATGATGTTGGCGATGGCGACGAAGGTGGAGGCGAAGGCCGCCCACCGCCAGCCGCCCTTGATCGCGAAGGCGAGGACCGCTCCGGCCGTCCAGATCGAGGGGAGCGTCGGGCCGTCGAAGGTCTGGGAGTGGATGTCGGCGACCGGGGTGAGCATGATCCCGGTCAGCGCGACGACGAGGTCGGCGCCGAGGAAGCGTTTGGTGCAGCTCGCCGCCGAGCGGACCTTGGGCAGGGTGGCGAGCGTCCACACGGCGAGGAACGCGAGGTAGGCGAAGGCCACCCAGGGCCGCTCGAACCTCTCCCGGCCGAGGTGGTCCTTCCCGAAGACCGCGAGCAGCACCGCGTAGACCATCGTCAGTACGCGGTAGCCCGTCAGCGCACGCCACAGCGGCTGCTCGACCGACATCCGTACGACCCGCTCACGCTTGGCCATCTGGCCCCACCCCCCGACGGTCCATGACGCTCCTACGCGCCGGACCGTTCCGTTCCGTTCTCGTCGGCCGCCGCCTGTGCCTGCTTCCGCTCCCGCTTGGCCTCCTCCGCCTTGGCCTTCGCCTCGTCGGCAATCTGGCGCTTGGCGGCGGTGGCGTAGATGTCCACGTACTCCTGGCCGGAGAGCTTCATGATCTCGTACATGACCTCGTCGGTCACCGAGCGCAGGATGAAGCGGTCGCCGTCCATGCCCTGGTAGCGGCTGAAGTCCAGCGGCTTGCCGATCTTGATACCGGGGCGCATCAGCTTGGGCATCACCTGGCCGGGCGGCTGGATCTTCTCGGTGTCGATCATCGCGACCGGGATGACGGGGGCGCCGGTGGCCAGCGCGACGCGGGCCAGGCCGCCGGGCTTGCCGCGGTAGAGGCGGCCGTCGGGCGAGCGGGTGCCCTCGGGGTAGATGCCGAAGAGGCCGCCGCTCTCGACGACCTGGATGCCCGCCTTGATGGCTGCCTCACCGGCGCCACGGGCTCCGGAACGGTCCACGGGGAGCTGGCCGACGCCCTTGAAGAAGGCGGCGGTGAGCTTGCCCTTCACCCCGGGGGCCGTGAAGTACTCGGCCTTGGCGATGAACGTGACCTTGCGGTCCAGGACGGCGGGGAGGAAGAACGAGTCGGAGAAGGAGAGATGGTTGCTCGCGAGGATCGCCGGCCCCCGCTCGGGGATGTTCTCCAGGCCCTCCACCCACGGCCGGAAGGCGAGCTTCAAGGAGCCGCCGATGGAGAACTTCATTGCGCCGTAGATCAACTGCTCTGCCTCCTGTGTGCTGTGGCTCAGACCTTATCCCGGGGCGTACGCGGGGTCCGTATCCCGGGGCGTACGCGGGGTCCGTGACGGCCCTGGTCGGTGTCGGTCCGGTCGCGTACGGTGAAGTCATCCGTCAAGCACTCCCCCCGGTGCGCCCCGCCCCCGCCCCACCTCACGAACAGGAGACCCCGGTGCCGGTCCTCCCTGGAGCCGAGCCGTTCCGCCACGAGGGCGGAGAGGTCGGCGTCCTCCTCTGTCATGGCTTCACCGGCTCGCCGCAGTCCCTGCGCCCCTGGGCCGACTTCCTCGCCGAGCGCGGGCTCACCGTCTCCCTGCCGCTGCTGCCGGGCCACGGCACCCGCTGGGAGGACATGGCGGTCACCGGCTGGCAGGACTGGTACGCGGAGGTGGACCGCGAGCTGCGGGTGCTGCGCGAGAAGTGCGAGCGGGTCTTCGTCTTCGGCCTCTCCATGGGCGGTGCGCTGTCCCTGCGGCTGGCGGCCAGGCACGGGGACGCGGTCAGCGGTCTGGTGCTGGTCAACCCGGCCAACAAGGTGCACGGCCTCTCGGCGTACGCGCTGCCGATCGCTCGCCACCTGGTGCGTACGACGAAGGGGCTGGCCGACGACATCGCGCTCCCCGGCTCGCACGAGGTGGGCTACGACAAGGTGCCGCTGCACGCCGCCCACTCGGTGCGGAAGTTCTTCAAGCTGGTTGACGGAGAGCTGCCCCAGGTGACCCAGCCGGTGGTGCTGCTGCACAGCCCGCAGGACCATGTCGTACCGCCCGCGGACAGCGTGCGGATCCTGAGCCGGATCTCCTCCACGGACGTCACGGAGATCCTGTTGGAACAGAGCTACCACGTGGCGACGTTGGACCATGATGCGGAGCGGATCTTCGATGAGAGCTACCGGTTCATCGGCCGTCTCGCACCGAACGTCGGGATGAAGGGGAGCACGTCCGGTGGCTGAGCACGACGCGGAACGCACAGGCAGCGACGAGGAGCGCGAACCGCGCCCCACGGAGAGCGCGGCCGTCCCGGAGGCGGCGAAGGCCGCCGTTCCGGAAGGCGCGGAGGGAGCGGAGGGCACGGGGCCCGAGAAGAGGGCCGACGAGGAGCGGGCGATCGACGAGGACGCGGCCTGGGCCGCGATCGTCGCGGGGTACGGGGAGGAGCCGCCGGACCCGCCGGGCGCCAAGCCGTTCAAGTCGGTCGAGGACCTCGCCCTGCTGGAGGACGACCAGCGCAACGTGGTGGGGCCGGACAGCGGCCGGGCCGGTGACCCGGCGGACAAGGGGTCGGGCAAGACGCCCCCGAAGCCGCCGGAGAAGAAGCCGCTCGGCAGCTCCGTGGTCTTCGCGCCCGGTGTGGCCGGTCCCCGCGACTACGAGCTGCCCGAGTCCAAGGACGACGGCATCGACGTGCCGGACGACGGCGAGGAGGGCCACTTCGTGCCCCCGGAGCCGCCGCCGCTGCCGGAGGCCGACACCACGGCGAAGTTCGCCTGGCTCGCGGTGATCGGCGGGCCGGTCCTGATGCTGCTGGCGGTGCTGCTCCAGTGGCACATGACGTGGTGGCTCACCACGATCTGCGTCGGCGGCTTCCTGGGCGGCTTCGTCACCCTGGTGGCCCGGATGCCGCACGACGACGATGACGACACCTACGGCGACCCGGGGCGCGGCGCGGTCGTGTGACGCATCACCCGGCGGGGACTCCGAGGGCGGCCAGGACCGGCAGATGGTCCGTGGCCGCCCTCAGGTCTTCCCCGCTCACCCCGGGAAGCCCGTCCGGGACCCCGCAGCCCAGCACCTCGATGCCCGGCGTCGCGAAGACCGCGTCGATGCGTTTACGGGGGTCGTCGGGGGTGAAGGTGAGCTCGCCGCCCCAGGGGGCGACGGCCCGGCAGTCCTGGAGGTGACCGGCCAGGTGCTGGAAGGCCTTCCCGGTGGGTACGTCGTTGAGGTCGCCGCCCGCCACGGCGTGCTGGACGCCCATGGAGGCCAGTTGCTCAAGGAGCAGGCCGGCCTGGGCGAGGCGTTCGTCGCGCTGGAGGCTCAGATGGCAGCTCAGCACACCGAGCCGGACCCCGCCGATCCGTACGACGGCGGTGGCGAAGCCCCTGCGGTGCAGGCCCGGGGTGAGCGGCAGCAGGACGTCCTCGGTGCTCTCGACGGCCGCCCGCAGCGAACAGAGCAGCAGCGGTCCGGCGGCGGTGGCACCTCCGCCGAGGACCACGAGTCCGCTGCTCCTGGCCAGCCTGGCGGCCGCCTTGCGCCAGCGGAAGAAGCGCGGCGCCTCCTGGACGAGGACGAGGTCGGGGGCGCAGGCGCGGATGACCCGGGCCAGGGCCTCGGTGTCGTCGTGCAGGGAGCGGACGTTGTAGCTCAGCACCCGGATCACGGCTGAACCGTCCGGCTCTGTACGGGAGTCGGGCAGGGGCGTCAGGACCATGCGGGCCACGATACGGCGGACGCCCGCCGCTGCCCCGGAGGGCGGCGACGGGCGCCTTGTGCGTCGTACGGGGTCGGGCTGGGGGTGTCCGGTGGATCAGGGCCGGACAGGGCGCGGCGTCCGGTGCGGTGCGTCGCAAGGCGCCGGAGCGTCCTCGTCGCGGAGCGATTCGGGCGTTTCGGCAACGCCGCGAGGTGCCGTGCCAGGCGCCGTGACCCCGGTCATGAGCCGCCGGGCGCCCCCTAGCCCTGGCGGGCCAGGTCGGCCGCCCCCACGAGCCCTGCCTTGCCGCCGAGTTGGGCGGCGAGCACCTGGGCGTGCGGGCGCCACTCGCCGCCGATCAGCCAGCGCCGGAACGACTTGCGGATCGGGTCGAGGACCAGCTCGCCCTCGTCCGAGACGCCGCCGCCGACGATGAACGCGGACGGGTCGAACAGCGAGGCGAGGTCGGCCAGTCCGGCGCCGGCCCAGCGGGCCAGCTCACGGAACGAGTCGATGGCCACCGGGTCGCCCTGGCGGGCGGCCTCGCTGATGTGCTTGCCCTCGATGCCGTCCACCGTGCCGTCGCCGAGGCCCAGCAGTATGGCGGCGTTCTCGGGGGTGGCGTTGGCGCGCTGCTTGGCGTACCGCACGAGCGCGCGGCCGGAGGCGTACTGCTCCCAGCAGCCCTGGCTGCCGCAGCCGCAGAGCAGACCGTCCGGGACGACCCGGATGTGGCCGAACTCGGCGGCCACGCCGAAGCGTCCGCGGCGCAGCTTGTTGCCGATGATGATGCCGCCGCCGAGGCCGGTGCCGAGCGTGATGCAGATGACGTCGTCGTGGCCCTGGCCGGCGCCGAAGCGGTACTCGCCCCAGGCGGCCGCGTTGGCGTCGTTCTCGACGACGACGGGCAGGCCGACGCGCTGTTCGACCTTGTCCTTGAGCGGTTCGTGGCGCCAGTTGATGTTGGGCGCGAACAGCACGGTGGCGCGCTTGTCGTCGACGTAACCGGCGGCGCCGATGCCGACGGCCTCCACCTCGTGGCCCTCGCTCGCCCCGGCCACCGCCGCGCAGATCGCGTCGACGATGCCTTCGGCCGTCGGGGGCGTCGCCACCTTGAACGTCGAGAGGATCCGGCCCTCTTCGTCGACCACTCCAGCCGCGATCTTCGTGCCGCCGATATCGACGCCGATGGTGAGTCCCATGAATCCCTCAGTTTCGGTCGAGCCCCGCTAGGGGCAACCGTACCCGAGGCAGCGCCCGGCCTGGCCGGGACCGGTCGGTCCCGGCCGATGTGGGGCGGGGTGCCGGGGGGTGCGTCCGGTCAGTCCAGGTCGATGCGTTCGGTGCCGGAGGGGCCTTCGCCGCGGCCTTCGTCACGGGGGTCGGACGGGTCGTCGGCGGCCTTCTCCGTGGGAGCGGCCTCGGCGCGGTCGGCGGCCGTGCGGGTCCAGCGGCTCTCCTGGCCCTCCACCGCCGAGCGGTAGGCGGCCAGCAGCTCGCTGCCCGCGGCGGCGAGGTGGTCGAAGACCTGCGGGTTGCGCTCGATGACCGGCTCCACGACGGACTTCGCCTGGCGGATGGCCTGCTGGACCGCGCCCTGGGCGGCGACGCCGAGCAGCGGCGACTGGAGCGAGGAGACCTTGTCGGCGACCGCGTCGACGAGCTTGCGCAGCTCCTCGGCGGCTGAGCCGGGCTGCGGTCCGTACTCGGCGCGGCGGCGGGCCTTCTCCGCCGCGAGGTCCTCGGCGCAGGCGTCGGCCCACGCGTCGCCGTCGACGGGACGATCGGTGGCTTCACTCATGGCGGACTCCTGCGACGCGGGTGCCGGCCGCCGACGGGCGGCCGGCGGGGCTCGTGACTCGTACTACCGACGTTACCCGAATGGCTGCGGCCCGTTCAGGAACCGGGACGTACGGGGTCAGGAAGTGCGCGGCCAGAGCGCCGGGTCCGGGGTGAAGCGGACCCGCAGGACGCCGTCGGTCAGGGCCGCGCCGGAGACGGTGCAGCGGCGCAGGGCCGAGGCGACCCGGACGATCCGGTGGAACGGGCCCACGGTCAGGAGCAGTTCCTCGCCCCGCCGGACCAGGCGCAGGTCCTCCTTGGCCGCGCCGGGCAGCGGCAGGCACCAGGCCAGCACGGACGGGCGGCCCTCCTCGCCCGGCTCCTCCTCGATCCACCAGGGGTCGTCGGCGCGGCCGGACTCACGCTCGTCCGGCGCGGGGACGGCGAGCGCGGCCAGGTCGTCGGCGGACCGGGGGTCGCGGCCGAGGTGGGCGGCCTCGTGGACCGGGACACCAGGGGCCCACTCCTCGTGCCAGTGGCCCAGGCACTTCTCCTGCCCGGCGGCGAGATCGGCGAACCAGGGGTCGGAGGAGTGGCGCGGCAGCACCCGGTTGGCCACCAGCAGGTCGGCGCGGAGCCCGTAGAGGGCGAGGCCGGTGCGGGCGGTGCGCAGGGCGTCCTCGGCGGCGGGCCCGGGCTCGGCGACCAGGCGCAGGGTGGTGGAGCTGTCTTCCAGCAGGGCTTGTACGGCGGCCAGCTCGGCATCCTTGCGGGCGGCGGCCTCGTACAGCCACTGCGCGGGCATCGGGACCCCGGCGAGCTGGGCGAGGACGGGGCGCAGGGCGCGGGCGGCCTGGCGTTCGGCGGGGAGCAGGCGGCGCAGATAGCGGCGGAGCTGCTCGGGCAGGGCCAGCAGGGCGAGGGCTTGGTCAAGCGGCGGGAGGTCGACGACGAGGGTGTCGTAGCCGCCGGTGGACCAGTCGCCGGCGGCGGCGCGGTGCAGGGTGTGCAGGAGGGCGAGCTGCGGGGAGCCGGGGAGTTCGGTCAGCTCCTCGCCGTCCAGGCGCCCGGCGCCGACCAGGTCCAGGACGCCGGACGCGCGCTGCTGGAGTTCGGTGAGTTCGGCGCGGAAGTGGGCGCCGGAGTCGATCCGGGCGTGATCGAGGCGGTCGGTGACCTCGGTGGGTTCCGGGCCCTCGGGGAAGCCGGGTATGGGCTCGGCGGAGACCAGGAGGGTGCGGCGGCCGTGCGCGGCGGCGGTCAGGGCACTCGCCGCGGCGAGGGTGGTACGGCCTGCGCCGCCGGGGCCGGTGACCAGGACCGTACGCATCGCTCTCAGCCCTGCGGGATGGATTCGACGCGCTTCTTCAGGCCGGCCAGCGCGCGGTCGATGATGACCTTCTCGGCCTTGCGCTTGATCATGCCCAGGAGCGGGATCTTGACGTCGACGGCGAGCTTGTAGGTGACCTCGGTGCGCACCCCGCCGGCCATCGACGCGAGGGCGTAGGTGCCGTCCAGGGAGCGCAGCATCTGGGACTTGACGAGGGTCCAGCTGACTTCCTTGTCGCCGAGCCAGGTGTACTTCAGGACGTGGTCGTCCTTGATGGCTCCGGCGTCCAGGACGAGGCGGACCTGCTCGGCGCGGCCCTGGTCGTTCACGGCCAGCACCTCGGCCTCCTTGACCTCGCCGGTCCACTCCGGGTAGCGGGCGAAGTCGGCGATCACCGCCATGACGTCGGCCGGTGCCGCCTCGATCGTGATGCTCGAGCTGGTGTGTTCAGCCATCGCCGTGGCCCTCCAGTGCGGTGTAACCGGTCGCGTTCGGCAGAAGCCTGCCGCTGTGCAGGCTATCGCGTGCCCGCCGCGCTCCCGTCCACGGCCCGGGGGCTTCCGGTCACCAGGTCAGCGCCCAGGGCGTCCCGGTGGAGGCGAAGTGGCCGACGTTGACGCACTCGGTGTCGCCTATGCGCATCCGGCGGACCAACGGCTGGTGAACATGGCCGAAAAGCGCGTACCGGGGGCGGGTGGTGCGGATGGCCTCCAGCAGGGCGGTGGAGCCGCGTTCGAAGCGGCGGGCGACGGTGTCGTACGTCAGCTCGGGGACCTCGGGCGGGATGTGCGAGCAGAGCACGTCGACCGGGCCGAGCGCCTCGACCTTGGCGGCGTACTCCTCGTCGCTGATCTCGTACGGGGTGTTCATCGGGGTCTTGAGGCCGCCGCCGACGAACCCGAAGACCCGGCCGCCGATCTCGACCCGCTCCCCGTCCAGCACGGTGGTGCCGGGGTGGGCGTACTCGGGCCACAGGCGGGGGACGTCGACGTTGCCGTAGGTGGCGTACGTCGGGGTGGGGAAGGCGGCGAAGAGTTCGGCGTACTGCTTGCGTACCGCGCCGATGATCTCGGTGTTGCGGTCGCGGCCCGCCCACAGCTCACGGCCGAAGGCGCGGGCCTCCTCGTAGCGGCGGGCGGTGCGCAGCGCGACGATGCGGGTGGCGTTCTCCTTGCCGAACAGATCGGGGAAGATGCCGCGCGAGTGGTCGGCGTAGTCGAGGAAGAGCACCAGGTCACCGAGGCAGATGAGGGCGTCGGCGCCGTCCCCGGCACGGGCCAGGGCCTCGGTGTTGCCGTGCACATCGCTGACCACGTGGATCCGGGTGGAGCGCCGTGCGCCCGCCGTCGGCCCGTCCGCTTCGCTGCCTCGCATGCGGATCACCCTAAAGCGCCCGCCCGCGCCGGGGTAGACCGGCCGGACCTGCGGTTACTTCCGAGTCGTCGCGCCGGTGGACTACTGTGCGCGGTAAGGGCCATTTATATGTGTGATGCATAAGACATCTGGCCGGAACCCCCTATCGGGAACCTGGTACCGGTGGGTAACGTCCGGGCAGTCCAGTCGTGCTCACCTCCACTGAGCACCCGCCATTCTTGGACCGCAGCCGGTGCGTCACACAGAGCCGTGGCACCGGAGCCCGATGAGGAGCAGCAGTCTTGCGCGAGTTCAGCCTTCCGGCCCTGTACGAGGTCCCGACGGACGGCAATCTGACGGATCTCATCCGCCGCAACGCCGCTCAGCATCCCGAAGTCGCGGTGATGAGCCGCAAGGTGGCCGGTGCCTGGACCGATGTCAGCGCCACCCAGTTCCTGGCCGAGGTGAGAGCCGCCGCCAAAGGTCTGATCGCCTCGGGCGTGCAGCCCGGCGACCGGGTCGCCCTGATGTCGCGCACCCGCTTCGAGTGGGTGCTGCTGGACTTCGCGATCTGGAGCGCGGGCGCGGTGACCGTGCCGGTGTACGAGACCAGCTCCGCCGAGCAGGTCCAGTGGATCCTGGGTGACTCCGGTGCGGTGGCGGTGCTCGTGGAGAGCGACGCGCACGCGGCCTCGGTGGCCTCGGTGCGGGACACGCTGCCGGAGCTGGAGCACGTGTGGCAGATCGACGCGGGCGCGGTCGAGGCGCTGGGCGAGGCGGGTGCCGAGGTCTCCGACGAGACCATGGACATGCGCATGGTCAGCGCCAAGGCGGACGACCCGGCGACCATCGTCTACACCTCCGGCACCACGGGCCGCCCCAAGGGCTGTGTGCTCACCCACCGCAGCTTCTTCGCGGAGTGCGGCAACGTGGTGGAGCGGCTGAAGCCGCTGTTCCGTACGGGCGAGTGCTCGGTGCTGCTGTTCCTGCCCGCCGCGCACGTCTTCGGCCGGCTGGTCGAGGTGGCCTCGGTGATGGCCCCGATCAAGCTCGGCTGCGTCCCCGACATCAAGAACCTCACCGACGAGCTGGCCTCGTTCCGGCCGACGCTGATCCTGGGTGTCCCCCGGGTCTTCGAGAAGGTCTACAACGCGGCCCGCGCCAAGGCGCAGGCGGACGGCAAGGGCAAGATCTTCGACCGGGCCGCCGACACGGCGATCGCCTACAGCCGGGCGCTGTCCACCCCGCAGGGCCCCTCGCTGGGGCTGAAGCTCAAGCACAAGCTCTTCGACAAGCTGGTCTTCGGCAAGCTGCGCGCGGTCCTGGGCGGCAAGGGCGAGTTCGCGATCTCCGGCGGTGCTCCGCTGGGCGAGCGGCTCGGCCACTTCTACCGGGGCATCGGCTTCACGGTCCTGGAGGGCTACGGCCTGACCGAGACCTGTGCGGCAACCGCGTTCAACCCGTGGGACCGGCAGAAGATCGGCACGGTCGGCCAGCCGCTGCCCGGCTCGGTGGTCCGGATCGCGGACGACGGTGAGGTGCTGCTCCACGGCGAGCACCTGTTCACCGGGTACTGGAAGAACGAGTCGGCCTCCGCCGAGGCGCTGGCCGACGGCTGGTTCCACACGGGCGACATCGGCACCCTCGACGAGGACGGCTACCTCGCGATCACCGGCCGCAAGAAGGAGATCATCGTCACGGCGGGCGGCAAGAACGTCGCCCCGGCGGTGATCGAGGACCGCATCCGCGCCCACGCCCTGGTCGCCGAGTGCATGGTGGTCGGCGACGGCCGCCCGTTCGTCGGCGCGCTGGTCACGTTGGACGAGGAGTTCCTGAGCCGCTGGGCCGAGGAGCACGGCAAGCCGACCGGTTCGACGGCCCTGTCGCTGCGCGAGGACGCGGAGCTGCTGGCCGAGGTGCAGCGGGCGGTGGACGACGGCAACGCGGCGGTCTCCAAGGCCGAGTCCGTACGCAAGTTCCGGATCCTGCCCGCCCAGTTCACCGAGGAGGCGGGCCACATCACACCGTCGCTGAAGCTGAAGCGGAACGTGGTGGCGAAGGACTTCGCGGACGAGGTGGAGTCGATCTACCGCGCCTGAGCGGTGTTACGTGTACGAAGGGGCCCGCGCTTTTCGACCAGGCGCGGGCCCCTTCTCCGTACTCACAACAGCGTCTTGAGCTTCTCCGCCAGCAGGTCCCAGCGCCACTTCTCCTCGACCCAGGCGCGGCCCCGCTCCCCCATGCGCTGCCGCAGCTCCGGGTCGCCGAGCAGCGTCACGATCCGGTCCGCCGACTCCTCGGCGCTGCCGCCGCGCACCACCCACCCGGTCTCGCCGTCCAGCACCGCGTCCGGCGCGCCGCCCGAGTCCCCGGCCACCACCGGCAGCCCGGTCGCGGACGCCTCCAGGTAGACGATCCCGAGCCCCTCCACGTCCAGCCCGCCCCGCCGGGTCCGGCACGGCATGGCGAAGACGTCCCCGGCCCCGTAGTGCGCGGGCAGCTCCGCCCACGGCACGGGCCCGGTGAACCGCACCGAGTCCTGCACCCCGGTCTCCACCGCGAGCCGCTTCAGGTCCTTGGCGTACGGGCCGCCGCCGACGATCAGCAGCACCGCGTCCGGGATCTGCGCCAGGATCGCGGGCATGGCCAGGATCAGCGTGTCCTGGCCCTTGCGCGGGACCAGGCGCGAGACGCAGACGACGACCGGGCGGTCCGAGAGCCCGAGGCGGGCGCGGACCCGGTCCCCGCCGGAGGCCGGGTGGAAGGTCTTCTCGTCGACGCCCGGCGGCAGTTGCACCATGCGGGCGGCCGCCTCCGGGGTGAGGGCGGCGGCGATCCGGGAGCGGGTGTACTCGCCCAGATAGGTGATCGTGTCCGTGCCTTCCCCGATCCGCCGCAGCAGCTGCCGGGAGGCGGGCAGCTGGGCCCACCCGGCCTCGTGGCCATGGGTGGTGGCCACCAGCCGCCTCGCGCCCGCGCGGCGCAGCGCCGGGGCCATCAGGCCGAGCGGGGCGGCGGCGCCGAACCAGACGGAGGTGCAGCCGTGTTCGCGCAGCAGGTCGGTGGCCCGGCGGGTGACGCGCGGGGTCGGCAGCAGCATCGTCGTCCGGTCGCGGACCACGGTGAAGGGCTGCTCGGCGTCGAAGGCGGCGGTGGCCGCCGCACCCTCCTCGCCGCGCTTCCAGGTGGAGGCGTAGACGACGACCCGGTCGGGGTCCAGGCGCAGCGCCATGTTGTGCAGGAACGCCTGGATGCCGCCGGGGCGGGGCGGGAAGTCGTTGGTCACGATCAGGGTCTTGTCCATCGCGGCTGACAGTACCGAACGGCCGCGCTTCACGGCCCACGCCCTCACCCCCCGGCATCATGGGCCGCCGACACGGCGATCGGGAGGGCCCCGGACGATGAGGGCGGCGATGACGGGACGAGCACCCGGATGACGGGACGACGGACACCCACCGGCGTACGGCCGCTGCCGTACGGACTCCTGCCGTGCGCGGTCTGGGCGCTGACCCGGGCGGCGCTGCTGCTCTGTGTGTTCGGGGTGCTCAGCATGGGCGGCCTGGATGTCACGGTGGACGTGTCGGTGATCTACCGGGGCTGGCACGAGACGCTGCTCACCGGCACCTACCCCCTGGACGACGTCACCTGGCAGTACCCGCCCGGCGCCGCCCTCGCGATCCTCTCCCCCGCCCTGCTGCCCTTCTGGGAGTACGCGAGCGCCTTCTACGCCCTCGTGCTGCTCTGCGACGCCCTCGTGTTCGGGCTGCTGCTGTACGCGGGGCGGCGGCCGGGGATGAGGGCGGCGGGGGCGTGGGTGTGGGTGGTGGGGGTGCCGCTGCTGGGGCCGACCGTGTACGCCCGCTACGACCTGATGGTGACGGCGGTCGCGGTGGCGGCGCTGCTGGCGGGGGTGCGCCACCCGAAGGTGCTGGGGGTGCTGGCCGCGTTCGGGGCGCTGCTGAAGGTGTGGCCGGCGCTGGTGCTGGTGGGGGTCCGGCGGGGGCGGCCGACCCGGGCGGCCTGGTCGGCGGCGGCGCTGACGGCGGCCGGTCTCGGTGCGGGCTTCGCGCTGTGGATGCCGGGGGCGTACGCGTTCCTGGCCTTCCAGCGGGACCGGGGCCTGGAGATCGAGTCGCTGGGGGCGCTCTACTTCCACCTCGCCCGGCACGTCGGCTGGGAGGGGCGGGTGGAGCTGCACTACGGCTCCATGGAGTTCCTCGGCCCGCAGGTGGAGCTGGTCTCCACGCTGGCGCTGGGGCTGGCCGCGCTCGCGCTGGGCTGGCTGCTGGTGTGGCGGCTGCGGGCCCGGACGTTCGCCGCCCACACCCCGGCGCAGGCCGCGTTCACGGCGGTGCTGCTCTTCACCACGACGAGCCGGGTGATCAGCCCGCAGTACGTGGTGTGGCTGGTCGGACTGGCTGCGGTCTACCTGGCGTTCCGGGGCGGCGGGATGGTGCGGCCCGCCGTGCTGGTGCTGGTGGCGGCCGGGGTGACGGTGCTGGAGTTCCCCCTGTACTTCGCCGAGGTGGTGGCGAGCGACGCGTGGGGCGTGGCGCTCCTGTTCGTACGGAACGGGCTGCTGGTGGCCGCCTCGCTGCTGGCCGCGCGGCGGCTGTGGCGGGAGACGGTGCCCGGGGCGCGGTCCGGGGCGGCCCCGGCCCGCGGGGATCAGCCGAGCCGGGTGCTCAGGTAGTCGCGCCAGTCGGCGGTGAACTGCTCGGGCGTCGTGTCGAGGACCGAGCCCAGCGCCTGCTCCACCGCCCCGTCCCGCCCTGGATGGGCCCCCACGGCCGCGTAGAAGGCGGTGAGCTTCTCCTTGCCCCACCGCTCCGCGATCAGCTCGCAGGCCATCCAGGCGCTCTCGTAGGCCCGTGCCAGCTCGGCCGGGTCGCCGTCGAAACCGAAGTCCTTGTCGACGGGGAGTTCGGCGGGTACGTCACCGGCCCGGACCGCGCCCGTCAGCTCGGGGGCGACGAGGTCGGGGGTGCGGTCCTCGCCCCGGTAGGCGGCCCAGTCGGCGAAGCCCTCGGAGAGCCAGACGGGGGTGGACGCGGAGGTGCTGGTCCGGGTGGCGACATGGGTCGTCTCATGGGTCAGGACGACCCGCTGGCCGAAGCTGCCGAGTGAGGCGTACGCCTGCGGGTTGACGATCACCCGGTCCGCGAGGGCGGGCCGCTTCCCGGTGGTGCCCGCGTCGCCGGTGGTGACGGCGGCGATCCCCCGGTAGCTGGACTCCGTGGAGCCCAGCAGCCCCGCCATGGACTCCACGGAGTCCGGGACGAGGACGACCACCCGGCGCGCCCAGGACTGCGGCCAGGCGTCGGAGACGGCCGGTACGGCGAGGTCCACGGTGTCGGCGACCTGGCGCAGCTCCTCCTGCGGCCTTCCGACGCCCAGGACGAGGCTGTGGGCGCCCCGGACCACCTCCACCTCCCCCTGGTGCCAGAGCTGGTCGGATGCGCCCTTCGCGGGCCGGTCGGCGCTGACGTACCACCGCTCGCCGTCCCGCATCAGCTCCAGGGTGCGGCGGGTGGTGACGGGCGCGGTGTCGTACCCGGCGATCCGGTAGCGCAGCTCCACCTCGGCGGTGGCCCAGTCGCCGTCCTCCTCGGTGATGCCCTTCACCTCGTACGTCCACGACTTCAGGGGTACGTCGGCGAGGTTGGCCAGTTCCGTGCGCTGGGCGGCCCGCAGCTTCGCGGCGTCGGGGGCGAGGGTGTCGAGGTAGCCCACCGGGTCCCGGGCGAGGAGGGCGGCGGCGCGGCGCTCCAGGGTGGCGTCGATCTCGCGGACGGTGAGGGAGGCGGCGGCGTCCCGGTGGCCGGCCGGGGCCACGCAGGCGGAGGCGGTGAGCAGGGCGGCGAGCACCAGGCCCGCCGCACGCCGACACCGCCGAGGGCGTCTCCCTCGCGCACCACGTCCTCGTACGGCCACCCTGCCGATCGTACGGTCAGTTCCGGGCGGGCGGTCGGCCCGGCGGCCGGATCCGGGCGGTGGTCAGATCCGGGTGACTGAGGAGACGGGCATCATCCCGACGGGGTCGTAGCGGATCGCGGCGCCCGGGTAGGGGGCGTGGATGACCTGGCCGTTGCCCACGTACATGGCGATGTGGCTGGCGTCGGCGCGGTAGGCGACCAGGTCGCCGGGCTGGGCCTGGGAGAGGGGGACCATGCGGCCCGCGTACCGCTGGGCCTGCGAGGTGCGGGGCAGGCTCACCCCGGCCTGGGCGTAGGCCCACTGCATGAGGCCGGAACAGTCGAATCCGGAGGGCCCGTTGGCGCCCCACACGTACGGCTTGCCGAGCGCCTGGCGTACGGCGGCCACGGCGGACATCGCGCGGGCCGAGCCGGGGGCGACGCCGGAGAGGTCGGGGGCGCCGTCGCGGCCGGAGCGGGAGACCCGGTCGAAGGAGGCGCGGTCCTCGGCGGGCAGGGAGTTCAGCAGCTGCCGGGCCTGGCGGAGCTTGGCCTCGACGGATCTCTTGTGGCGGGTGACGGCGGCCCGGTTGCGCTCCAGCTCGGCGAGGGCGCGGTTGGCCTCGGCGCGGGTCTGGGCGACGCCTCGCTGGGCGCGGCGGAGCTTGTCCAGGGTGAGCGCCTGGCGGACGCCGGCCCGGTCGAGGGCGGCGGCCCGCTCCAGGTAGGTGTCCGGGTCGGAGGAGAGCAGCAGGGCGAGCGCCGGGTCGATGGAGCCGGTGCGGTACTGGGCGCCCGCCATCGCGCCCAGGGAGTTGCGCATCCGGTTGATGGCCTCCTGGCCGCGGGCGGTGGCGTCCTGGGCGCGGTCCGCCTCGCCGCGCAGCCGCTCCACCCGCTCGCCGGCCTCGTTGTAGAGCTCGGTGGCCTTCTCGGCCTCGCCGTAGAGCCGGTCGACGGCCGCCTTGGCGCTCTCGCGGGTGTCCTTCGGGTCGGCGCTCGCCGGGGCTCCGGTCAGGGTCGCGGCCGCGGTGGCGGCGGCCGCCGTGACGACCGTGGCGCGGACGCCCCGATGGAGGCCGGACTGGGTGGGACGGCGATGGGACACCACAGGAAGCCGCACTTCCTTCCGCTGACGCAGTTGACGCAGGAACGCGCGGCGCCCTGCCGCCCGGGACGGGCGGACCGATGGGCGGGAGCCGCACAGCAGCCAGACAGTAATCGGACGACTACCGGGCGGCCAAAGACCTCGCCGGTGGCGGAAGGGGCGTCGAACAGCGCTGCCCCGCCGGTGACCTCGGTCTCCGGGCGGGGCAGGGCGTCAGCGTGGGGTGGGGCGATTCCCTCGTTCGGGCGTCGCTCCGGGCGGGCGTGGCGTCAGATGCGGACGCCGAACTGGAAGGTGCCCATGTAGTCCATCGACTCGTAGCGGACGACGGTGCCCGGCTTCGGGGCGTGCAGGATCTGGTTGTTGCCGGCGTAGAAGCCGACGTGCGACAGGCCGTTGAAGAAGACCAGGTCGCCCGGCTTGAGCTGACCCCGGCCGATCTTCACTCCGTCGTTCTGCTGGGTGTACGTGGTCCGGCTGATGTTGACACCGGCCTGGGCGAAGGCCCACTGGGTCAGCCCGGAGCAGTCGTAGGAGTTGGGGCCCGAGCCGCCGGAGACGTACGGCTTGCCGAGCTGGGTGGCGGCGGCGGAGAGGGCGGCGGCGCCACGGTTGGAGGCGGGGGCCTCGTTGCCGAGCTGGACGCGCTCGCTGGTGGCGCGGCTGGCGCGGTCCTTCGCCTCTTCCTCCTGGGCGATCTTCGCCCGCTCGGCGGCGGTCAGGCTGTTGAGCAGCCGCTGCGCGTCGGCCAGCTTGGCCTGGTACTTCTTCTTGTTCTCGCCGAGCTGCTTGCGGACGTCGGCGAGGTCGCCGAGCTTGTCCTGGGCTTCCTTGCGCTGCTGGGCGAGGGTGCGCTGCTTGGCCTGGATCTTCTGCAGGGACTCCGTCTGCTTGACCGTCAGCTGGTCGAGTGCGGAGGCCTGGTCGAGGAAGCTGTCCGGGTCCGAGGCGAGGAAGAGGGCGACCGAGGGGTCGATGCCGCCGGAGCGGTACTGCGCGGTGGCGATCGAACCCAGCTCGCCGCGCAGGTCGTTGAGCTCGTCCTGGCCGCGGGCGACCTTGTCCTGGAGCGCGTCGACCTGCTTCTTGAGCTTGTCCTGCTGCTCCTTGGCCCCGTTGTACTTCTCGGTGGCGGCCTCGGCCTCGTGGTAGAGCTTGTCGACCTTCGCCTTGACCTCGTTCTTGGTCGGCTTGGGGTCGGCGTGGGCGGCCTGGGAGGTCAGGGCCACGGCCGCAGCGGCGGTCGCGGTGAGCACGGTCACGCGGGTGCGGCTCGGCTGCTTGGGACGACGGTGGGACGCCACGAAGGCGAGCTCCTTCTTCCTCGAGCCGCCTACCGGGCTTGTGGGGGATGGGATCCCCGGCTCCGTGCACATGACGGACTAGGCGGTTCCTTCGCTGCCACCCCGGATGGGTGATCAACCGTGCGAAGGTTCGAGGCCTGACCCTAGTGACCCTCTTGTGATCAGTTCAAATCCTCACAGGATTTTTCTTGTCACATCAGGCACTTCTTTACTCTCACTCCACCACGTGTAGTGGCGACTTGACGGTACGTTCCCAAAAAACCGGCATGCCACACATGTCGCACATCTGTGCCTAGACGCGCGAAAGGCGCTTCAGGAGCAAGACGGACGCGACGGGTCTGGCGCCGGCCTTGGCCACCCCGTCCGCGACCTCGCGGTCGGTGGAGACCACCACCACGGGCCGTCCCGGCGGTTCCGCGCGGGCCAGTTGACGGATCAGCTCGTCCGCGGTGACCCCCGCCTTGCTGAAGAGCACCCGCACCCCGCGCGGCGGCGCGAGCAGCACCGGGGCGGCCAGTTCGGCGCCGTCGAAGACGCAGGTCATCTCGGCGCCGGTCTGCGCGGCGAGCACCGAGAGGCCGCCCAGCAGCCGCAACCGCTGCTTCTCCAGCGGCATCTGGGGATAGCCGGTCTTGGTGACGTTGTAGCCGTCCACGATGAGATGCGCCTGCGGCAGCGCGAGGAGCTGGTCCAGCAGCGCCGGGTCCGTATCGGAAAGCGCCCTGGCGGCAATGTCCTTGGGCGACATCCGGCCCGGCTCCACCGCGTCCACGCTGTCGGCCGGGCGCGCCGTCACCGGCGGCAGGGCCAGCTCACGCCGGAGCCCGGAGGCCGCGTCCAGCACGGTGTCCAGGAGCAGCCGCAGCCGCATGTCCTCCATCGACCGCCCCTCGCGGGAGGCCCGGCGGCCCGCCTCCACGGCCGCCTCCGCCTCGCCGAGCCGGTGCTTGAGCCGGCGCGACTCGCTCTCTGCGGCGGAGAGCTGTGCGGCGGCCTCGGCGCGCTGGGCATCGGCCTCGGCGGCGCTGCGGCGCAGGGCGGCCTCGCCGCGCTTCACCTCGCTCAGCGCGGAGCGCAGCTTGCGCTGGAGGGACTCGGACTCCTTGCGGGCAGCGTCCAGCTCGGCGCGGAGCCGCTCGGTCTCGCTGCGGGTGTGGGCGCGGGCCCGCTCCAGCTCCTCGCGCAGCTGGACCAGTTCGCGCCGGGTCTCCTCGTCCACCCGCTCCGCGTCGGCCCGCTGGACCTCCTCGCCGGCCGCCTCGACCAGCTTGACCCAGCCCACCGGGCGCAGCACATAGGCGGCCGCGGCCACATCGACGGGGTCGGCGGCGGCGGGCGGCGAACCGGCCTCCAGCGCACCGGCCAGCTCCGGCTGGGCCTGGCTCAGCCGCTCACCGATGCGCTGCCGGAAGAGCGGCTCGCTCTCCAGGGCGGCGGCCATCGCGTTCCCGGCGAACTTGGCCCGCCGAGTCGGGGTGAACCGGGCATACTGCCGCAACTGGGCGGGCAGTTCGGCGACGGTCAGCCCGCCGAAGGCGTCCGCGACCAGGGCGATGACCCGCCGCCGTACGCCTTCGGGCAGCGGGCGGTCGAGCGCCTCGGCACCGCCGTCGGCCGCATCGGCCGGTTCGGCGCCGCTGGTCGGCTGATCCACCGTCCGTCACCCCATAGATATGTCTGTCGGTGCGCTCCCTCAGGAGGCGGCACCCGGCCTGTCCACCAGTTCGATCTGGTCCACCGCGTTGCACCAACGACAGCGGACCGACTCGATGGTCTCACTGACCACCTCCCGCTCCTCGACACTGGACTCACCGGCCAGGTCGAGGTGCACGTACTCCACGACCTTGGAGGACCGCGTCACGTCGAAGCGCGTGAGATTGCCGCACAGGGTGCAGCGCCAGCGGGTCCCGTCGGTCGGCAGGGGAACCGTCGTCATCGTTGCGTCCTCTTTCGTCGTCTCCGACAGCGCGCGCCGGGCGTGCCGCCGCGTCGCTTCCTGTCCTACGTCAAGGATCTCGCGGTGCGCCGTCGAACTGCGGAAGTCCTGGCGTAACCCTACGGCCTCGCGTATAGGCATCGGCACGGCGAGGCGCTCCGTCCCGATCTCCCCCGGTACGTCATGCTCTGTACATGATCGACGTGCGGCGGATCGACTGGCGGGCCACGACCAGGAGGATCCGGGGCAGCACGGCGGGCGGGGCGCCGGTGACGTACGGGCTGATCGCCCTGTGCTGCACGATCTTCCTGATCAGCCCGCTCTCCGGGTTCGGCGGCGCCGCCTACGGCAGCCAGGACGCGCTGCTCGCCGCGCAGGCCGGGTACTTCGAGCGGTGGGGGGTGATCCCGGCCGAGCTGTGGGAGGGCTCGCCGCGCGCCCTGGCCACCCCGTTCACCGCGCTGTTCGTCCACGGCAGCTGGCTGCACCTGCTGGGCAACCTGCTCTTCCTGTACGTGTTCGGGGCGATGGCCGAGGAGCGGATGGGCCGGGTGCGGTTCGCCCTCTTCTACGTGGGGTGCGGCTACCTGGCGCTGGTCTGCTACGCGGCGGTGCACGCGGACTCCGAGCAGACCCTGGTCGGCGCGTCGGGCGCGATCTCGGCGGTGCTCGGGGCCTTCCTTTACCTGTTCCCCAAGGCCCGGGTGACCAGCCTGTTCCCGTTCCTCTTCTTCCTGCCGCTGCGGTTCCCCGCCTGGATCGTGCTGGTCTTCTGGTTCGGGCTCCAGTGGGCGGCGGCCCAGGCGGCGGACGCGGGGCCGGGGGTGGCGTATCTGGCGCATGTGGCGGGGTTCGCGGCCGGGTTCCTCTACGCCTGGGGACGCTACGGGCGAAGGACTAGAGTGAAGGTTCCAGCCACGGCCACCGAGGGAGACAGCCAGCCGTGATCACCGCGATCGTGCTCATCAAGACCAGCGTGGACCGGATTCCGGAGATCGCCGAGGCCATCGCCGCGCTGGACAGCGTCAGCGAGGTCTTCTCCGTCACCGGCACCTACGACCTGATCGCCATGGTCCGGGTCGCCCGCCACGACGACCTCGCCGATGTCATCCCCGGCCGGATCAGCAAGATCCCGGGCGTCGAGGGCACCGACACGCATGTGGCGTTCCGTACGTACTCCCAGCACGACCTGGAAGCGGCGTTCGCCATCGGCCTGGACGCGTAGGACGTAGCTTTTCGGCCGGGGACAGGCGCGCTGCCTGTCCCCGGCCGAAGTGTTTGCCAGCCTCAGATCTGTGCGGCCTCGCCCCGGTCCGGGACGCAACGGCCGTCCTCGGTGCGGTACTTCCACTGGGCGCCCTCGCGGACCAGCTCGGTGACCGCGCGCAGGAACCGGTCGATGTGCTCGTCCGGCGTACCGGCCCCGAAGCTGACGCGGATGGCGTTGAGCGAGCGCTCGCCCGGCTCGGCCTCGGGGGCGCCGCACTCGCCCGGGTCCTGCGGGTCGCTGCCGAGGAGGGTGCGGACCAGCGGATGGGCGCAGAAGAGGCCGTCGCGGACGCCGATGCCGTATTCGGCGGAGAGCGCGGCGGCGAAGTGCGAGCTGTTCCAGCCGCGCACCACGAAGGAGATGACGCCGACCCGGGGCGCGTCGTCGCCGAAGAGCGACAGCACCTGGACCTCGGGGACCTCGGCGAGCCCTTCGCGTACCCGGCTCACCAGCTCCTGTTCCCGGGCGACCAGGTTGTCGAAGCCCGCCTCGGTGAGGGCCTTGCAGGCGGAGGCGATGGAGTAGACCCCGATGACGTTGGGCGAACCGGCCTCGTGGCGGGCGGCGGTGGTGTGCCAGTCGACGTCCACGCCGCCGTCGGCGCGCCGGGCGACCTTGCGGGAGGCTCCGCCGCCGGCGAGGTACGGCTCGGCCGCCTGGAGCCAGTCGGCGCGGCCGGCGAGGACCCCGGAGCCGAAGGGCGCGTACAGCTTGTGGCCGGAGAACGCGACCCAGTCGACGTCCAGTTCGGCGATGTCGACGGGGTGGTGCGGGGCGAGCTGGGCGGCGTCGAGGACGATCCGGGCGCCGTGCGCGTGGGCGGCGGCGGCCAGCTCCTTCACCGGCCACAGCTCACCGGTCACGTTGGAGGCGCCGGTGACGCAGACGAGGGCGGGGCCGTAGGGGTCGCGGTCGGCGAGGGCCCGCTCCAGGGTCTCCACCGCCTGGCCCGGCGTGCGGGGCGCGTTGAGGTAGGTGACCTGGGCGTCGCGCCAGGGCAGCAGCGAGGCGTGGTGCTCGGTCTCGTACACGAACACCTGGCAGTTCGCGGGGATCGCGGCGGCCAGCAGGTTGAGGGAGTCGGTGGTGGAGCGGGTGAAGACGACCTGGTCCTCGGCGCGGCAGCCGAGGAACTCCGCGACCGTGCGGCGGCTGTTCTCGAAGAGGTCGGTGGAGAGCTGCGAGAGGTATCCGGCACCGCGGTGGACGCTGCCGTAGTACGGGGCGTACGCGGCGACGTCGTCCCAGACCCGCTGGAGGGCCGGGGCGCTGGCGGCGTAGTCGAGTGCGGCGTAGGTGACTTCACCGCCGGTGACGAGCGGAACAGTGACATCCTGCCCCAAAACGGGCAGCGGGGCACAAACCGACGGGTCGATGGCAGCGGTGGAGACAGACATGGCGAACTCCCGTAAAAGGCAGGCGAAATCAACGCGCCTGCGGATACGCGACGGCGCGGAGAAGGAAGGAGAAGAAGGTGCGCTGAAGGAGGGCGTTCAGCCCAGGACATGAGAAGCCCTGGGACGAGCCCTAACGCATTCGCTTGCTCACAAGAGGCTCCCTAGGGACCAGGACCCCGGGGGCTGACGTCCACTGGACGCCGAGGGGCCCGCGCTTGCCGCAGACCTCGCTGCCTACGGCCTGGTCTTCACCCGGGGCACCCCGCCACGGACGGAGGGTTGCCGGACAGCGGGCCGGGGCCGTAGTCGCTGTCACTCATGACCTGCGCAGCATCTTGCCATATGTATGCGCACGCGCAAGGGCGCAGTCCGGCATCCGGACTGCGCCCTACGTCACACCGTGGCTACCGTCAGGCGTTGCTGGCCGCGACCCACCGCTCCAGCGCGCGCTTGGCGGCCCCGGAGTCGATGGCCTCGGCCGCCACCGCGATCTTCGCCGCGATCTGCTCGGTCAGCGTGCCGGGGCCCGGGTCGAGGGCGACCAGCGCCGCCGCCGAGTTGAGCAGCACCGCCTCCCGTACCGCGCCGCCCTCGCCGTCCAGCAGGCGGCGGGCCACATCGGCGTTGTACGAGGCGTCGGCGCCGCGCAGCGCCTCGACGGGGACCAGCGGGAGGCCGACGTCGCGCGGGTCGAAGGGCTCCTCGCGGACCGTGCCGTCCCGGACCACCCAGACCCGCGAGGTGGCGGTGGTGGTCAGCTCGTCGAGGCCGTCGTCGCCGCGGAAGACGAGCGCCGAGTTGCCCCGCTCCGCGAGGACGCCCGCGACGATGGGCGCCATCCGGGCGTCAGCCACCCCGATGGCCTGGGAGCGCACCTGGGCCGGGTTGGTGAGGGGGCCCAGGATGTTGAACGTGGTCTGCGCGCCCAGCTCCCGGCGGGCCTTGGCGGCGTACCGCAGGGCGGGGTGGAACTTGACGGCGAAGCAGAAGGTGATGCCCGCGGCCTCGGCGACCTCGACCACCCGTTGCGGGGTCAGCTCCAGGTTGACGCCGAGCTTCTCCAGTACGTCGGAGGAGCCGCTCGCCGATGAGGCGGCCCGGTTTCCGTGCTTGACGACCTTGGCGCCGGTCCCGGCGATGACGATCGCGGACATGGTCGAGATGTTGACCGTCTTGGCGAGGTCGCCGCCGGTGCCGACGATGTCGACGGTGCGGCCGGGTACGTGGATGGTGTTGGCGTGCGCGTACATCGCGCGCACCAGGCCGGTGACCTCCTCGACGGTCTCGCCCTTGGCCCGCAGCGCGACCGCGAAGCCGGCGATCTGCGCGTCGGTCGCCTCGCCGCTCATGATGCGGTCCATCGCCCAGGCGGTCTCCTCCGATGAGAGGTTCTCGCCGCGCAGCAGGGGGTTCAGCAGGCCGGGCCAGGAACGGTCCGCCACGCTGTCGCCGCCGCTCGGGGTCACAACGTTCATGGTCCGCTCCAGGGGGTCCACAGCCGGTAAAGAGTCCGGCTCCACCCTATCCAGCCACCGGGACCGCGAAGAGCCCCGTCCATCGAATGGACGGGGCTCCCGCTGTGGCGATCAGGTCAGGTGATCAGTGGTGGCCGTGGCCCTCGGTGATCTCCTTGTACTCCTCCGCGGTGGGCTTGGCGATCTGGTTGTTCTCGCCGTAGTAGCCCTTGCTGAGCTTGGCGCGCAGCTTCTGGACCGGGGAGATCTTGCGCTTGACGCCGTTCTCGTCGACCTCGGGGCCGAGTTCGACCGGCTTGTACTGCTCGTGCGCGGTGAGCGTGTGCAGCTGCCCCGGGGAGAGCGGCTCGTGGATCTCGACGAACTCACCGTGCGGCAGGCGCTTGATGATGCCGGTCTCGCGACCGTGCAGCACCTTGTCCCGGTCGCGGCGCTGGAGGCCCAGGCAGATCCGCTTCGTGACGATGAACGCGATGACCGGTCCGGCGAAGAAGAAGATCCGGACGAACCACGAGATGGCGTTCAGCGACAGATGGAAGTGCGTGGCCCACAGGTCGTTGCCACCGCCGACGAGGCCGATGAAGTACGCCGTGATCCAGGCGACGCCGAGCGCCGTACGGGTCGGGGCGTTGCGCGGGCGGTCCAGGATGTGGTGCTCGCGCTTGTCCCCGGTGATCCAGGACTCGATGAACGGGTACACCGCGGGCAGCGAGAGCACCAGCCCGAAGAGGACCAGCGGGATGAACACGCCCAGGTTGAGCGTGTGGCCCCAGAAGACGATCTCCCAGCCCGGCATGACACGGACCAGACCCTCGGCGAAGCCCATGTACCAGTCGGGCTGGGCGCCGGTGGACACCTGGTCCGGGCGGTACGGGCCGAGCGCCCAGATCGGGTTGATCGTGGCGATCGCCGAGATGATGGCGATGATGCCGAAGACCAGGAAGAAGAAGCCTCCGGCCTTCGCCATGTAGACCGGCAGCAGCGGCATGCCGACGACGTTCTTGTTCGTCTTGCCGGGACCCGCGAACTGCGTGTGCTTGTGGTAGAAGACCAGGATCAGGTGGGCCACCAGCAGCCCGAGCATGATGCCCGGCAGCAGCAGGATGTGGATCGAGTAGAACCGGGCCACGAAGTCGTGGCCGGGGAACTCGCCGCCGAACAGGAACATCGAGATGTACGTACCGACGATCGGCACGGACAGGATCGCGCCCTGGGTGAAGCGGACACCCGTACCGGAGAGCAGGTCGTCCGGGAGGGAGTAGCCGGTGAAGCCGGTGAACATGCCCAGCACGAACAGCAGGAAGCCGAAGAGCCAGTTGATCTCGCGCGGCTTGCGGAAGGCGCCCGTGAAGAAGACGCGCATCATGTGCACGAACATGCCGGCCAGGAAGATCAGCGCGGCCCAGTGGTGGATCTGCCGGACGAGCAGACCGCCGCGGACCTCGAAGCTGATCTTCAGCGTGGAGGCGTACGCCTCCGACATGCGGATGCCCTGCATGGGCTCGTACGGGCCGTGGTAGACGACCTCGTTCATGCTCGGCTGGAAGAACAGCGTCAGATACACACCCGTGAGGATGATGATGATGAAGCTGTAGAGCGCGACCTCACCGAGCATGAAGGACCAGTGGTCCGGGAAGATCTTGCGCATGTTGGCCTTGGCCAGGCCGTAGATGCCCAGCCGGCCGTCCGCCCAGTCGGCGACCCGCTCGCCCGCGGGTGCCTTGCGCTGTCCCGCCTGGTCGGCGGGCGGGTTGGTTGTCGCAGTACTCATCCGCGCTCCCAGAAGGAAGGGCCGACGGGCTCGTCGAAGTCACCGAGCGCCTCGAGGTTGCCCTCGCTGTTCACACCGATCCGCAGCTGCGGAAGGGGGTGGCCGGCCGGACCGAAGATGACGCGGGCGCCGTCGGAGAGGTCGAAGGTGGACTGGTGGCACGGGCAGAGCACGTGGTGTGTCTGCTGCTCGTACAGGCTGATGGGGCAGCCGACGTGGGTGCAGATCTTGGAGAAGGCGACGATGCCCTCGTGGGCCCAGTCGCGCTGGCGCTTGTCCTTGATGTCGTCCGGCTCGATGCGGACGATCATCAGGGCGGCCTTGGCGATCTGCGACTGGAAGTCGTGCGCGTCCTCCTCCAGGCCCTCGGGCATGGCGAAGGTGAGCGAGCCCACGGCGACGTGCTCGGGGCGCAGCGGCTGCATCGTGTTCATGTTGACGAGCAGCTTGCCCTTGGCCCACATCGTGGTGCGGAGCTTCTTCTCCGGGAGCGGACCGAGGTCGCGCAGCAGCACCACACCGGAGAGCGGCACCAGGGCCAGCGCGCCGAAGAGGGTGGTGCGGATCAGCTTGCGACGGCCGATCGCGGACTCCTCGGCACCGGCCTTGAAGTCGGCGAGGACCTGGGCCTTGACCTCGGGGGGCGCCTCGATCGGGTGGCGTTCGGCCGGAACCTCGACGTCGGACATCAGGGTGCGCGCCCAGTGGACGGCACCCGCGCCGATGAAGAAGAGCGCGAAGCCGAGCGTCAGTCCCAGGGAGAAGTTGAGCGCGCTCACATGGCCGAAGGGCCAGATGTAGACGATCTTGTCCACCGGGAAGATGACGTAGGAGGCGATGAAGCCCACCGTCGACAGCATCGAAAGGGTGAACATGAAGGCGACGGCCCGCTCGGAGCGGTTCGCGGCGCGTTCGTCGAGGTCCTGGATGCGCGGCTTGTGGGCCGGCAGCCCCGGGTCGGCGAACGGGTCGTCCGTACCCTCCACCGCGCCGTGCGCGGTCTCCTGCACGACGGGCAGGTTGTCTTCTGGAATCTGTTGGCTACTCATGACTTCTTGGCCTTAGCGGTGTGGGCCGCGACCCAGACGGCGGTTGCGACGAGGGCGCCGAGCCCGAAGATCCAGGCGAAGAGGCCTTCGCTGACCGGGCCCAGACCGCCGAGGGAGAGGCCACCGGGGCTCGCCGTCTCGTCACCGTTCACGGACTTGATGTACGCGATGATGTCCTTCTTCTCCTGCTCCGGCATCGTCGTGTCGGGGAAGGAGGGCATGCTCTGCGGGCCGGTCTGCATGGCCTCGTAGATGTGCTTCGGGCTCACGCCTTCGAGGTCCGGGGCGTACTTGCCCTTGGTGAGGGCGCCGCCCTTGCCCGTGAAGTTGTGGCACTGGGCGCAGTTGTTGCGGAACAGTTCGCCACCCTTGGCGACGTCCGCACCGGCCGGGTCGACCTGCTTGTCGGTCGGCGTGATGGGACCGGCGCCGAGCGACGCGACGTACGCCGCGAGCTGGTCGATCTCCGCCTGGGTGTAGATGACCTTCTTCTTCGGTACCTGGGCGCCCGGCTGCTGCGCGGGCATACGGCCCGTACCGACCTGGAAGTCGACGGCGGCGGAGCCCACGCCCACGAGGGACGGCCCGTCGGTGGTGCCCTGACCGCCGGTTCCGTGGCAGCTGGCGCAGCCTACGGTGTAGAGCTTCTTGCCCTCGTCGATGGCGAGGGACTGGGCGGTTTCATCGGCCTGCGCCTTGCCCGCAGGCGCAAACGCGGCGTACAGCCCCCCGGTAGCCGCCAGCGCGAGGAGTAGTACGACGACCGCCGCCAGCGGATGGCGTCGTCGTGCGGAGAGCTTTTTCACGGATTACCCCGGTGTCAGGATCTTCTGCGTCGATGGTGGGCGGGTGCGAGCCCCGGTTACTTGATCATGTAGATCGTTGCGAACAGACCGATCCACACCACGTCCACGAAGTGCCAGTAGTAGGACACGACGATGGCCGCGGTGGCCTGGTCATGGGTGAACCTCTTGGCCGCGTACGTCCTGCCGAGAACCAGCAGGAAGGCGATGAGACCGCCCGTCACGTGCAGACCGTGGAAGCCGGTGGTCAGGTAGAACACCGAGCCGTACGGGTCGGACGAGAGGGAGAGCCCCGCGTCCTTGACCAGCTCGGTGTACTCCAGGACCTGGCCGCCGATGAAGATCGAACCCATCACGAACGTCACGATGAACCAGGTGCGGAGCTTCTTCACATCGCCCCGCTCGGCGGCGAACACGCCGAGCTGGCAGGTGAGTGAGGAAAGCACCAGGATCGTGGTGTTCGTGGCCGAGAACGGGAAGTTCAGATGACCGGCCATCTCCTTCCAGTACTCGGGTCCCATCACCGATCGCAGGGTGAAGTACATCGCGAAGAGGGCCGCGAAGAACATCAGCTCGGAACTCAACCAGATGATGGTTCCGACGCTGGTGAGGTTCGGCCGATTGACCGACGGGTGCGCGTGCCCGGTTTCTACTGTCGTTGCTGTCGCCACGACCGACATTATGTCGGTCGCTTATCCCGCCCTCACTCCGGGGGGTGCCGTTCGGTGTGTCAGTGGCGTGTGTCCTGCCCGAACGGCCCATCGAATCGGTGTCCTTACCGGTGCTGACGGCCGGTCGGTCGGAGTACGATCCGCGCATCGGTTCATGCCCCGAGAGCCCCGAAGACACAGATGTCACGGAGGAACAATGCAGGCGACCGCCACGGTCCTGGTCTACAGCGACGACGCCAACATCCGCGAGCAGGTGAAGCTGGCAGCCGGTCGCAGGCCTGCCGCCGACGTGCCACCGGTGAAGTTCCTGGAGTGCGCGACGCTTCCGGCCGTGCTGGCTGCGCTGGACGGCGGCGGGATCGACGTCTGCGTCCTGGACGGCGAGACGGCTCCCATCGGCGGCATGGGCGTCTGCCGTCAGATCAAGGACGAGATCTTCCACTGCCCCCCGGTCCTCCTGCTGATCGGCCGACCCCAGGACGCCTGGCTGGCCACCTGGAGCCGGGCGGAGGCCGCTGTGACGCTGCCGGTGGACCCGGTGGAGTTCGCCGACGCGCTGGCGGCACTGCTGCGCGCCCGGCTCGCCGTGGAGGCCTGAGAGGGCCCCTCAGGCCCGCCAGGAGCGCCCCGCGGTGCGGGGCGCTCCTGTTGTGTCCGGTCAGACATGGGGGCGCAGCCGGGCCGCCTGGAGCGTCTGCGGGCTGTCCGGCACGCCTTCGTTGAGGGCGCTGCCCTTCTGCCACTTCTCCCAGGAGAGGTTCCAGTCACCGAACCCGTTGTCGAACGGGGTCATGGTCTCCCCCGCGCTGCCGACGACCTTGACGATGTCGCCCTGGCGCACGGTGTCGAAGAACCACTCGGCGTTGCCGGTGGACATCCCGGTGCAGCCGTGGCTGACGTTGGCGCTGCCCTGGGAGCCGACGGACCAGGGCGCGGCGTGGACGTACTCGCCGCTCCAGGTCACCCGGGTGGCCCAGTAGACGGGCAGGTCGTACGACTCCGAGGAGCCGGCCGCGATGCCGATGCTCTCCCCGCGCATCCGGACGAACTGCTCCTTGGCGAGGACCACCTTGATGCCGTTGCGGGTGGAGAAGCCGGGCTTGCCGGTGGTGACCGGAATGGTGTTGATCACTTCTCCGTTGCGCAGGACCGTCATGGTGTGGGTCGAGGCGTCGGTGAGGGCTTCGATCCGGTCGCCGGTGGTGATCTTCAGGGGCTTGGCCTCGGCCCCGTACAGGGCGTTGGTCACCTTGATGCCGGCCAGGTTGGAGCGGACCTCGATGGTGGCGTTGGTGGGCCAGAACTCCTGGGGCCGGTAGTGCAGCTTCTTGTCGTCGACCCAGTACCAGGAGCCGGTGGCGGCCGGGGTGGAGCGGACCTTCAGGGCGCGCTCCACGGTGGCCCTGGAGGCCTTGTCGGTGACCGGAGCGCTGAGTTCCGCCGTGATGGGCTGTCCGACGCCGTAGGTGCCCGCCTCCGGGCCGAAGGCGACCTTCAGCAGCTTCTTGGGCGCGGAGGTGTCGAAGGAGAGCGTACGGGTGCCGGGAGCGCCGTCCCCGTTCTCGGTGGAGACCCTGACGGTGTATCCGGTGCCGGCGGCCAGCGGGGCCGTGGAGCGCCACCTCCGGCCGTCGGCGGAGAGCTCGCCCGCCAGGTGGCGGCCGCCGGTGTCGACGGCGCTGACGTCGGTGATGCGGCCGTCGTCACCCTTGACGGTGACTTCGAGCGGCTTGTCGGGGTCGGCCTTCTGGTTCTTGGAGGGACCGTTGAAGGAGACCTGGTCCCCGGCGTCGTACGGCTTCGTCGACAGCGGGTGTCCGTCGGGCTCGCCACAGGCGGTCGCACCCGCGCCAAGGGTCACGACCAGCAGAGTGCAGCTCACTACGGTGCGGATGCGCGGCGTGTGGTTCATGAAGCCACGCTAAGAAGATTCATCCGATCCAGCGCGTTCAATGACTCCGAACGAGCGAGGGGCCCGCGTCGCTTGCTTGCGACGCGAGCCCCTCGTGGGGTAGTGCGGTGTCACTCTTGGCACCCTGGAGAACGGGTCACTGGGTGCGGTTCTCACCCCGGTAGTACTCGAAGACCCAGCCGAAGAGGCCGATCAGGAGCAGCGGGGCCGAGAAGTACAGCAGCCACCAGCCGAAGACGACGCCCAGGAAGGCGAAGGCGCCACCGACGGCCAGGGAGAGCGGCTGCCAGCTGTGCGGGGAGAAGAACCCCAGCTCGCCCGCCTCGTCGGCGACGTCCGCCTCCTTGTTGTCCTGGGCCATGGCGTCGACCCGGTTGGCCGTGAAGGCCAGGTAGAAGCCGATCATGACCGAGAGCCCGAAGGCCAGGAAGAGCGCCGTGGTGCCGACCGGCTCCTTCGACCACACGCCGTACACGACGGCCATGCCGAGGATGAAGACGCTCAGCCAGATGAACATCTGTCCCTGGATCTTCACTTGCCTGCCTCCTTGCCGCCGGCGAGGGCCTTGTCCGACTCGGAGTGGTGCTCAAGCTGTTCGAGCGCCGCGATCTCCGGGTGGTGCAGGTCGAACGCCGGGGATTCGGAACGGATCCGCGGCAGGGTGAGGAAGTTGTGCCGCGGGGGCGGGCAGGAGGTCGCCCACTCCAGCGAACGGCCGTAACCCCAGGGGTCGTCGACCTCGACCTTCTTGCCGTACTTCGCGGTCTTCCAGACGTTGTAGAAGAACGGGAGCATCGACAGGCCGAGCACGAAGGACGCGATCGTGGAGATCGTGTTCAGCGCGGTGAAGCCGTCGGCGGCGAGGTAGTCCGCGTAGCGACGCGGCATTCCCTCGGCACCGAGCCAGTGCTGCACCAGGAACGTGCCGTGGAAGCCGACGAACAGCGTCCAGAAGGTGATCTTCCCGAGCCGCTCGTCCAGCATCTTGCCGGTGAACTTCGGCCACCAGAAGTGGAATCCGGAGAACATCGCGAAGACCACGGTGCCGAAGATGACGTAGTGGAAGTGCGCGACGACGAAGTACGAGTCGGAGACGTGGAAGTCCATCGGCGGCGAGGCCAGGATGACGCCGGTCAGACCACCGAAGGTGAAGGTGATCAGGAAGCCGACGGCCCAGAGCATCGGTGTCTCGAAGGACAACGAGCCCTTCCACATGGTGCCGATCCAGTTGAAGAACTTCACACCCGTCGGCACCGCGATGAGGAACGTCATGAAGGAGAAGAACGGCAACAGCACGCCGCCCGTCACATACATGTGGTGCGCCCACACCGTCACCGAAAGGCCGGCGATGGCGATCGTCGCGGCGATCAGGCCGATGTAGCCGAACATCGGCTTGCGGCTGAATACCGGGATGACCTCGGAAATGATTCCGAAGAACGGCAGGGCGATGATGTACACCTCTGGGTGTCCGAAGAACCAGAAGAGGTGTTGCCACAGCAACGCGCCGCCGTTGGCGGAGTCGAAGATATGCGCACCGAATTTCCGATCCGCCTCCAGCGCGAAGAGCGCGGCGGCGAGAACGGGGAAGGCCAGCAGGACCAGGACACCGGTCAGCAGGACGTTCCAGGTGAAGATCGGCATGCGGAACATCGTCATGCCGGGGGCGCGCATGCAGATGATCGTGGTGATGAAGTTGACCGAGCCGAGGATCGTGCCGAAGCCGGAGAAGGCCAGACCCATGATCCACATGTCGGCGCCGATGCCCGGCGAGCGGACGGCGTCGTTCAGCGGCGCGTAGGCGAACCAGCCGAAGTCGGCTGCGCCCTGCGGGGTGAGGAAGCCGGCCACCGCGATGAGCGAGCCGAAGAGGTACAGCCAGTACGCGAACATGTTCAGCCGCGGGAACGCCACATCGGGCGCGCCGATCTGGAGCGGCATGATCCAGTTCGCGAATCCGGCGAACAGCGGCGTCGCGAACATCAGCAGCATGATCGTGCCGTGCATCGTGAACGCCTGGTTGAACTGCTCGTTCGACATGATCTGCGTGCCGGGACGAGCGAGCTCGGCGCGCATGAAGAGCGCCATGAGTCCGCCGATGATGAAGAAGGCGAACGACGTGACCAGGTAGAGCGAGCCGATCGTCTTGTGGTCAGTGGTGGTCAGCCACTTGATGACGACGTTTCCCGGCTCCTTGCGGCGCACGGGCAGCTCGTCCTCGTACGAGTCGTCTGCCGGTGCCGCACCCTGAGGTTCGTTGAGGATGCTCACAGTTGCTTCTTCTCCGAATTCCTGGCCGGGTCGGTCTGCTCGATGCCTGCCGGCATGTAGCCCGTCTGACCCTTCTCAGCCAGCTCCTTGAGGTGCTGCTGGTACCGCTCCGGGGAGACGACCTTGACGTTGAAGAGCATCCGGGAGTGGTCGACGCCGCAGAGCTCGGCGCACTTGCCCATGAAGGTGCCCTCCCGGTTGGGAGTCACCTCGAAGACGTTGGTGTGGCCCGGGATGACGTCCTGCTTCATGAGGAACGGCACCACCCAGAAGGAGTGGATGACGTCACGCGAAGTGAGGACGAAGCGGACCTTCTCCCCCTTCGGCAGCCACAGGGTCGGGCCCGGGTTGCCGTTCTGGGGGTTGCGCGTCCCGGGGATGCCCGCGTCGTAGACGCCGGTGGCGTCCGCGGGGAAGTCCTTCTGGAACTTTTCGGGGATGGCCGCGAGCTCCTTGGGAACCTCGCCGCCCGCAGCGGGCTGGCCTTCCACCTTCTCGATGTAGTTGAAGCCCCAGCTCCACTGGTAGCCGACCACGTTGACCGTGTGGGCCGGCTTGTCGGAGAGCTCGAGGAGCTTCGACTCATCACGCGCGGTGAAGTAGAAGAGCACCGAGACGATGATGAGGGGAACCACTGTGTACAACGCCTCGATGGGCATGTTGTACCTGGTCTGCGGAGGTACCTCCACCTTGGTCCGGCTACGCCGGTGGAAGATGACGCTCCAGAGGATCAGCCCCCAGACAAGGACACCCGTGACGAGCGCTGCCGCCCACGAGCCTTGCCAGAGGGAGAGGATCCGAGGGGCCTCTTCCGTTACCGGGGTGGGCATACCGAGGCGGGGAAAATCCTCCCAGTTGTATGAACAACCGGAGGCCGTCGCCAGGACCAGGCCCGCAGTCAGCACCTGCGGCAGCTTCCGCCGCATCGGGCGCCGCGACGAGCGGTCGGAGCCGTTGGGACTCACGTAGCGCCTTCCCGAGAGTCTCGCCCGCACGGTCGGCGCGCCCGTCTCTCTGGTCGGTCGCCGTCCCTGTCGCGGGCAGGGGTTTGGATGTTTATGCGGACCAAACCCTACTGGACGCTATTTGGGGTCGCGCGGGGAGGGTGCCCAACGCGCCGCCCGACTCCCCGAAGGGGTGGAATCCGGGCCTCCGGCGCCCATCTGACGGCCTCTCTCCCGGCCCGTGCGGGCAGGCGGGCGCCGGGGCGGGGAGCGGTGCGGGCTAGCGTGGCGGCGTGCCCTACTTCGACGCCGCCTCCGCCGCCCCCCTGCACCCCGTCGCACGCCAGGCGCTGCTTGCCGCGCTGGACGAGGGCTGGGCCGACCCCGCCCGCCTGTACCGCGAGGGGCGGCGCGCCCGGCTGCTGCTGGACGCCGCCCGGGAGGCCGCCGCGGACGCCGTCGGCTGCCGTCCGGACGAGCTGGTCTTCACCTCTTCGGGGACCACCGCCGTCCACGCCGGAATTGCCGGAGCTCTTTCGGGGCGTCGGCGTGTCGGCCGCCATCTGGCCCTCTCGGCGGTCGAACACTCCTCGGTGCTCCATTCGGCGGCGGCCCACGAGGCGGCGGGCGGCTCCTTCACCGAGGTGCCGGTGGGGCGGTCGGGGGCGGTGGACCCGGCGGCGTACGCCGGAGCGCTGCGACCCGACACCGCGCTGGCCTGCCTCCAGTCGGCCAACCACGAGGTGGGGACCGAACAGCCGGTGGCCGAGGTGGCCGCGCTCTGCGCCGAGGCGGGAGTGCCGCTGCTGGTGGACGCCGCGCAGTCGCTGGGGTGGGGTCCGGTGGCGGGCGGCTGGTCGCTGCTGACGGCGAGCGCGCACAAGTGGGGCGGGCCGGCCGGGGTGGGGCTGCTGGCGGTACGCAAGGGGGTGCGGTTCGCCCCGCAAGGCCCGGCCGGGGAGCGGGAGTCGGGCCGGGCGCCGGGGTTCGAGAACCTGCCGGCGATCGTGGCGGCGGCGGCCTCGCTCCGTGCGGTACGGGAGGAGGCGGCGGCCGAGGCGGTGCGGCTGCGGGCGCTGGTCGGCCGGATCCGGTCGGTCGTGGCCGAGCGGGTGGGCGATGTGGAGGTGGTCGGTGATCCGGAGCGGCGGCTGCCGCATCTGGTCACCTTCTCCTGTCTCTATGTCGACGGGGAGACTCTGCTGCACGAACTGGACCGGCACGGTTTCTCCGTATCGTCCGGTTCGTCCTGCACAAGCAGCACGCTGGAGCCGAGCCATGTGCTCAAGGCGATGGGCGTGCTGTCGGAGGGGAACGTCCGGGTGTCGCTGCCGCCGGGCACGGCGGAGGCCGATGTGGAGCGGTTCCTGGAGGTGGTGCCCGGGGTGGTCGCGGAGGTACGGGAGCGGCTCGGCGCCCCGGTCTCCTCGCCGCCCTCCCCCGCGCCCGCCGCCTCCCTGGTGGTGGACGCGCTCGGCCGGCGCTGCCCGATCCCGGTGATCGAGCTCGCAAAGGTGATCGGGGAGGTACCGGTGGGCGCCACGGTGACGGTGCTCGCCGACGACGAGGCGGCGCGGCTGGACATCCCCGCCTGGTGCGAGATGCGGGAGCAGGAGTACGTGGGCGAGGAGCCGGCGGACCGCGGCTCGGCCTATGTGGTCCGCCGGCTCAGCTGATCACGCCAGGTGCTGCTGGACCTCGGCGGCGGCGTCGTGGCCGTACGCCTTGGTGAAGCGGTCCATGAAGTGGGTGCGGCGCAGGGTGTACTCCTGGGTGCCGACCGTCTCGATGACCAGGGTGGCGAGCATGCAGCCGACCTGGGCGGCGCGCTCCAGGCCGACGCCCCAGGCGAGACCGGAGAGGAACCCGGCCCGGAAGGCGTCGCCGACGCCGGTCGGGTCGGCCTTGGTGTCCTCCTCGGGGCAGCCGACCTCGATGACGGGCTCGCCGGCCTTCTCGATGCGCACACCGCGCGAGCCGAGCGTGGTCACCCGGTGGCCGACCTTGGACAGGATCTCCTCGTCGCTCCAGCCGGTCTTGGACTCGATGAGCCCCTTCTCGTACTCGTTGGAGAAGAGGTAGGTGGCGCCCTCCAGCAGGATGCGGATCTCCTCGCCGTTCATCCGCGCGATCTGCTGCGAGAAGTCCGCGGCGAAGGGGATCTTCCGCGAGCGGCACTCCTCGGTGTGGCGGAGCATCGCCTCCGGGTCGTCCGCGCCGATCGAGACGAGGTCGAGGCCGCCGACGCGGTCCGCGACGCTCTTCAGCTCGATGAGGCGGGCCTCGCTCATCGCGCCCGTGTAGAAGGAGCCGATCTGGTTGTGGTCGGCGTCGGTGGTGCAGACGAAGCGGGCGGTGTGCAGCACCTCGGAGATCCGGACCGAGCCGGTCTCCACACCGTGCCGGTCCAGCCAGGCGCGGTACTCGTCGAAGTCGGAGCCCGCGGCGCCCACGAGGATCGGCTTGGTGCCGAGCAGCCCCATGCCGAAGCAGATGTTGGCGGCGACACCGCCCCGGCGCACATCGAGGTTGTCGACCAGGAAGGAGAGGGAGACCGTGTGCAGCTGATCCGCGACCAGCTGGTCGGCGAAGCGGCCGGGGAAGGTCATGAGGTGATCGGTGGCGATGGAGCCGGTGACTGCGATACGCACGGGGAGGCTTCTCCTGCGGAAGGCGAAGGGCCGAGGTGCGCCCTCCGGGACGGCGTGACAGTTCACGCTACCGGGTGAGCTCTCCGGGCGGGAAAAGGGAAAACTACCCGATAGTAGGGCTTTCTACCTGAGCGTGACCGTGGTTACGGTGCGGATATGTCGAACCACACCGCATCGCGAGAGTCCGAAGTGAGCCTGGCCGAGTTGCGCGGGGACTGTGCGCGCATGGCTCCGCACTGGGCCGCCCCCGTGAAGACCGTCACCGCGCCGGTGAAGCCGTCGCTGATCCACGGGGTGACGGTGCCGCCCGCGTCGGCGCGGCTGATCGACGCGATGTCCGAGTACGGGGACTGACCACTTCGGCACTCTTTTCGGCCGGAACTGTACGGGCCCCACGCCCGGTTCGCCGTCGTACGGGAACCGCATCCTCCTCCGCTCCGTCCCACCGGTGTCCCCGTCCGGGGGCACGCGGTAGTGAACGCGACGGCAACGCAGTCGAAGGAGCGATCCGGTGAGCACCGAGCGACCCGACAACGACGTGACCGGCCCCCGGCGGCGGCGTCCGCCGCTCGCGGTGGCCTCGGTGGCGGCAGCGGTGCTGCTGGCCGGGGGCGGCGGCGCCTACTGGGCCGCCACCGCCTCCGGCGACGGCGCGGCGGACAGCGGTGGCAGCGCCTCCCGCGTCAAGGCCCCCGTGCTGGCCCTGGACGCCGCCGAGGCGGGCCGGGAGGCCACGCCCGGCGACCCGAGCACCCCGCCCCCGGGCATCGCCCCCGGTGAACCGGACCCGAACGGTCCGCCCGTGGTCTACCGGGCGGCGGGCCAGCTCCCCGACGGTCCGGACAAGGCGGCGGTCCACCGCGCCACGGGCACGGTCGCCTCGGCGGAGGTCGCCCGGCTGGCGAAGGCGCTCGGCATCCCGGGGACCCCGCGGACCGTGGACGCGTCCTGGGTGGTGGGTGACGAGGACGGGCCCGGTGCGCTCCTGAAGGTCACCAAGCAGGCCCCGGGCACCTGGACGTTCGCCCGCACCACCCCGACGAAGCCCTGCGAGCCGGGGAAGATGTGCGCGAACCAGAGCCCGCCGGAGGCCGACGGGCAGCCGGTGAGCGAGAAGGCCGCGAAGGCCGCCGCGGTGCCGGTGCTCAAGGCCGTCGGCCAGGACGACGCGGCGCTGAACGCGGGCCAGCTCATGGGCGACGTACGCGTGGTGAACGCGGATCCCAAGGTGGACGGGCTGCCGACGTACGGCTGGTCGACCGGGGTGCAGATCGGCCCGGACGGCAAGGTGGCCGGGGGCAGCGGGCAGCTGAAGGCGCTGGAGAAGGGCGACACCTACCCGGTGGTCGGGGCCGAGGAGGCGCTCAAGCAGCTCAACGAGGCGAGCAGGGCCAAGGGGGACGGGGGCAAGGACATCGGCGGCTGCGCCACCCCCGTACCGCTGGAGGGTGAGCCCAAGCCCACGGACCTCCAGTGCGTGCCGTCGAACGGCAAGCGGGCGCCGGTCACGCAGACGGTCGAGGACGCGGTGTTCGGCCTGGCCCTCCAGTACGTCGACGGCCGGCAGACCCTCGTACCGTCCTGGCTGTTCCACGTCCGGCAGGCGCCGGGCGGGCCGGAGAGCACGGTCACGCAGATCGCGGTGGCGCCGGAGTTCGTCGAGAAGCCCACGGAGCCGACGCCCTCGGGCGACCGCAAGGCGACCTCGTACGCGGCCGACGGCCGGACCCTGGAGGTCACCTTCTGGGGCGGGGTCTGCTCCACCTACACGGCGAGCGCCGAGGAGAGCCCGGGGCAGGTGCGGATCACCATCGCGGAGAAGAAGCAGAAGGACGGCGCCTGCATCATGATCGCCAAGGAGCTGAAGCGGACCGTGACGCTGAAGGAGCCGCTGGGCGACCGGACGGTGATCGACGCGGAGAGCGGAGCGACGGTGCCGCGCAGCTGAGCGTGGGGTGAACCTACGAGGGCGGCCCCGGGAGTGATTCCCGGGGCCGCCCTCGTACGTGCGTGTTCTCGCAGCGCTCAGCTGAACGAGTCGCCGCAGGCGCAGGAGCCGGTGGCGTTCGGGTTGTCGATCGTGAAGCCCTGCTTCTCGATGGTGTCGACGAAGTCGATGGAGGCGCCGCCCAGGTACGGGGCGCTCATGCGGTCGGTGACGACCTTGACACCGTCGAAGTCCTTGACGACATCGCCGTCGAGCGAACGCTCGTCGAAGAAGAGCTGATAGCGCAGGCCCGAGCAACCGCCGGGCTGGACGGCGACGCGCAGCGCCAGGTCCTCGCGGCCTTCCTGCTCCAGCAGGCCCTTGACCTTGGCTGCGGCGGCGTCGGACAGGAGGATGCCGTCGCTCACGGTGGTGGTCTCGTCCGATACGGACATCTGCTTCTCTCCCGGGTTGTACGGACTGCTTGCCGACGGTTCAACCGTCTCAGCCGCGGATTCATTCCGGGCCAAGCGCTTGTCTGTTCCTTTTCATGCTCGCACACCCGGCCGCCCGGGGGATGCGTCACATCGACGCTATCGGCATCGTCAAAGTGACACGAAGGAGCTATGATAGATAGCGTCAAATAGACGAAAAGGCGCGTTCGCAGAAGCGCAGAGCAGAACGCAGAGAAGAAAGGGTGCGTGACGTGACCACGGCCCAGCCCCTGGACGTACAGCCGACACCCCTCGCGCTGCTGCTGCTCGGCCGCGAGGCCGACCCGAGGAGCGAGCGAGGCGTCGAATGCCCCGGCGACCTCCCCTCCCCCTCCGACCCGGACCTGGTCGCGCGCGCCCGCGCGGCGAAGGAGAAGCTCGGGGACAAGGTCTTCGTCCTCGGCCACCACTACCAGCGCGACGAGGTCATCCAGTTCGCGGACGTGACCGGCGACTCCTTCAAGCTCGCCCGTGACGCGGCCGCGCGCCCGGAGGCGGAGTACATCGTCTTCTGCGGTGTGCACTTCATGGCCGAGTCCGCCGACATCCTCACCACGGACGCCCAGGCGGTCGTGCTGCCGGACCTGGCGGCGGGCTGTTCGATGGCCGACATGGCCACCGCCGAGCAGGTCGCCGAGTGCTGGGACGTGCTGACGGAGGCCGGGGTCGCCGACCAGGTGGTCCCCGTCTCGTACATGAACTCCTCCGCCGACATCAAGGCCTTCACCGGCAAGCACGGCGGCACGATCTGCACCTCGTCCAACGCGAAACGGGCCCTGGAGTGGGCCTTCGAGCAGGGCGAGAAGATCCTCTTCCTCCCCGACCAGCACCTGGGCCGCAATACCGCCGTGCGGGACATGGGGATGAGCCTGGAGGACTGCGTCCTGTACAACCCGCACAAGCCGAACGGCGGCCTCACCGCCGAGCAGCTGCGGGACGCGAAGATGATCCTGTGGCGCGGCCACTGCTCGGTCCACGGCCGCTTCTCGGTCGAGTCGGTCGAGGACGTCCGGGCCCGCATCCCCGGCGTCAACGTGCTGGTGCACCCGGAGTGCAAGCACGAGGTCGTGGCGGCGGCGGACTACGTCGGTTCGACGGAGTACATCATCAAGGCCCTGGAGGCGGCCCCGGCCGGCTCGAAGTGGGCCATCGGTACGGAGCTGAACCTGGTCCGCCGCCTGGCGAACCGTTTCGCCTCCGAGGACAAGGAGATCGTCTTCCTCGACAAGACGGTCTGCTTCTGCTCCACGATGAACCGGATCGACCTGCCGCACCTGGTCTGGACGCTGGAGTCGCTGGCCGAGGGCAAGCTGGTCAACCGGATCGAGGTCGACCCGGAGACGGAGAAGTACGCGAAGCTCGCCCTGGAGCGGATGCTGGCGCTGCCGTAACCGGGAGCCGTATCCACTGCCGGAAGCCCCGGAGGCCCCGGTACGCCGCAGGTCGGCGTACCGGGGCTTTTCGCTGCCGGACGCCCCTTTCCGCCCCTTTCCGCCCCCTTCCGCGCGCAGGCTGAATCTTCTCCATACGGCACCCGGCCCCACCTCCCCGTAACTACGCTGCTACTCACCGCAGCGGGCCGTGGCGCGCGCGGGACTGACCTGATGGAACGGCGAGAGCGGTGGGGCGGGCATGAGTTACGAGGACCGTGGGACGGGTGCGGGCGACGAGGCGCGGGGGGCGGGGGGTCCCGACGCGCGGGCGGTAGCTGCCGATCCGGGCAGCCGTGCGCAGACGGAGACGACCGGCCCGGGCGGCCTCCCTCAGGCCGAGGAGGAGGTACGGAGTCGGCGTGCCGCGGCCGAGGGCGACCCCGCCGCCGGCCGGCCCGGGCTGGCGGCCGCGCTGGGCGCCCTCTCCGCGCTCCGTGCCGAGGCCGGGGACCGGGAAGGGGCGGTGGCTCCGGCCCGGGAGGCGGTCGAGATCTACCGGTTGCTCAGCGAGAACCCCGAGGACGGCTTCGTACCCACGCTGGCCGGGGCCCTGCGCCGGCTCTCGGACCGGATCTCCGCCATCGGCGACCACACCGCCGCCCTGCCCCCGGCGAAGGAGGCCGCGAAGCTGTACGCCGACCTCGGCATGAAGCGCCCGGACCGCTACCAGTCCGAGCTGGCCGAGGCCATGAACGCCCTGGGTGACCGGATCGCCGACACCGGGGACCGGACGACCCCCGTGCCGTTCGGGAAGCAGGCCGTACGGCTGGAGCGGGAGCTGGTGGAGGAGAAGCACCCCGACGCGTCCGTACCGGCGCTCGTGGAGTACCTGCTGAACTACGCCCGGCATCTGGCGGCCGCCGGAGAGCCGGTGGAAGCGGTGCCCCGGGCCGAGGAGGCGGTCGGCCATCTCCGGAGCCTCGCCGCCGAGGACCCGGAGGCGTTCCGGCCCAGGCTCGCCGCCGCCCTTCACGCGCTGGGCGGCCACCGGGCGGCGGTGAGCGACGTGTCAGGGGCGGTCGAGGCGGCCCAGGAGGCGTGCGGCGTCCTCCGCGAACTCACCGGTCGGCGGCCGGACGCCTTCCGCCCGGAGCTGGCCACGGCACTCGACGGCCTCGCCGGTCACCTCAGCAAGGCGGGCGACCCGGCGGAGGGCCGGCGGGCGGCGGAGGAGGCCGTGGCCCTCCACCGCGAGTCGGCCGCACAGGACCGACCCGGCCTCGCCGCCGCCCTGCTCACCCTGGCCCGGTGCCTGGCCTCCACCGGGGACCCGGTGGGTGCGCTGCCGCCGGTGCGGGAGGCCGTCGACCTGTGGCGGGGGCTGGGGGACGCCTTCCTGCCGGAGCTGGCCGACTGCCTCCAGGTGCTCGGTACGTACGTGGAGCTGAACGGTGACACCGAGGGGGCGGTGGAGGCGTTCTGGGAGGCGGTGGCGCTCCACCGGGCCCTGGCGCTGGAGGAGGGGCCGGGCGCCTGCGCCGCCTCGGTCACCGCCCTGGTCTCGGCGCTGGACGACCTGGCCCGGGCGCTGGCGCGGACCGGTGAGCATATGGCGGCCATCGACGAGTTCGAGGAGACCGTCAAGGAGTTCGAGGAGGCCGACCCGGCGACCGCCCGGCGCCTGCGCGTGGAGCGGGACATCTTCCTGCTGCGCTGCCCCGAGCCGTGGCCCGGGAACGGGATGACCGAACTGGTGGCGTGGCTGGACCGTGAAGCGGAGGGCGGCGGGGGCGCGGACACCGTGACCGTACGGGCCCGGCAGGCGCTGCGTTCGTACGGTGACACGGCGGCGGTGCGCACGGCGTGGGAGGAGGAGACCTTCACGCCCGTGCCGGACTGGCTCGCGCTGCGGCCGGAGACCCTGGAGCTGGTCAGCGCCTGGATGTTCGCGCCCAACTGGCCCCGGTCACGGGACTTCTGGTCCGAGAACGCGGAGGTGCTGAGCGGCGAGGCGGCGGCGACGGCCCTGGACGAGCTGGCGGTCCTGGACCCGCAGGGCGCAGGGCGGCACGCCGCGCTCCGCGACGCCGTACTCGTGCACGGGGTGACCGCCGCCTACGATCCGCTGATCCTGTCGGAGCAGCTGGCGGAGTGGCTGGAGTGCGCGGACTGGACGGAGTCCCGCGCCTACCTGGAGGAGCACCCGCGCCTCCTGACCGTGACGCCGCCGGAGGACACCCCGCTGGCCCACGTCGCCATGCTCGACATCGGCCGCGCGGAGGGCCTGGACGCGGCATACCGCCTGGTGGCGGACCGGGAGGCCCTCCAGGCTTACGTGGACCGGTCGTTGGAGGCCGGCGACGGCAACGCGCTGATGCACGGCGGAGGCATCGAGGGCCAGGTCTTCGGCGACCGCCTCTCCTCCCTCACCCATGCCCAGGTGGCCCTGGTGCTCTCGGGCGAGAGCGAGGGCTTCGACCCCGACGACCTGGCCGCGCTCCGGCACATGTCCGACGAGGAGACCCGTATCCGCCTGCTGAAGGAGACCGTCGCCGTCGGCGTCCGCCACCCCGAGCGGCACGGTGAGACGCTGCGCCGGATCATCCGGGCCCTCGGCGGGGACGCCTGACCCCGCTCACCGTTCAGCCGGCGCCCTCCAGCCGCCCGCCCCGGCTCGCCGCGATCCGCAGGGTGTCCCCCAGCGACTCGGCGGGCCGGGCGCCGGCGAACCGCAGCTCCCGCTCCCCCACCACGGATTCCGCCAGCAACTCCACCGGCGGCGAATGCGTCCAGGTCAGCGACGACTTCCCCGTACGCGACAGCAAGAACCCCACCGGACCCGCGCCCGTCCTCCGGGCCGCCGCCTGGAGCGCGTTCGTCTCCTCGGTCACGTAGGCCGGGAACCCGAAGGGGCCCGTCCCACGCGCGTGCGTGCGTGGGACGGGCCCCTTCCCCTTGCCGTCAGGCCTTCGCGGGCTCGGCCTCCTTCGTCTCCTCCGGCTCCGGCTGCGCCGGGACGCCCGCCTTGGCCGCGCGCTTGGCGGCCTTCTTGTCGGCGCGGCGCTCCTTGCGGAGTTCGACGATCGCGTACAGCGTCGGGACGAGCAGCAGCGTCAGCAGCGTGGAGCTGATCAGGCCGCCGATCACCACGACGCCCAGCGGCTGCGAGATGAAGCCGCCCTCGCCGGTGACGCCGAGCGCCATCGGGAGCAGGGCGAAGATGGTCGCGAGCGCCGTCATCAGGATCGGGCGGAAGCGGTGGCGGCCGCCCTCGATGACGGCTTCGACGATGCCGAGGCCGCGCGAGCGGTACTGGTTGATCAGGTCGATCAGCACGATCGCGTTGGTGACCACGATGCCGATGAGCATCAGCATGCCGATCATCGCGGGGACGCCCAGCGGGGTGCCCGTGATGAGCAGGAGGCCGATGGCGCCGGTCGCCGCGAACGGGACCGAGACCAGCAGGATCAGCGGCTGGATGAGCGACCGGAAGGTGGCCACCAGCAGCATGAAGACGATCGCGATGGCCGCCAGCATGGCGAGGCCGAGCTTGGCGAAGGCCTCGTTCTGGTCCTCGGTGACGCCGCCGATGGTGGCGGTGGCGCCCTCGGGGAGGTCCAGCGCGTCGATCTTCGAGGCGAGGGTGGTGCTGATCGCGCCGGTGTTGTCGCCGACGGGCTTGGCGGTGATGGTCGCCGCCCGCTGGCCGTCGATGCGGGTCATCGAGACCGGGCCGGGGACCAGCTCCACCGTGGCGATGTCGCCGAGCTTGACCGGGCCGAGCGGCAGGGCCTTCAGTTCGGCCATGGTGGCCGTCGGGCGGGCGGACCTGATGACGACGTCGCGCTCGGTGTCGTCCAGCATCGCGGTGCCGGCCGGAGTGCCGCGTACGGCTCCGGCGACGATGCCGCCCAGGGTTGTGGAGTCGAATCCGGCGGCGGCCGCCTTCTCGTCGGCCGTGACGGAGATGCGCGGGACGCTCTGCGCCAGGTCGCTCTGGACGTCGGTGACGTCCTTGATCGTGGCGACCTCCGTACGGACCGCTTCCGCCGCCTTCTTCAGGACCTCGGCGTCGGACGCCTTGACCACGACGCTGAGGTCCTGGGAGCCGAAGCCGTCGCCCGCCGCGATGGTGGTGTCGCCGATGCCGTCCAGCTTGCCGAGGGCTTCGGAGATGCGGTCCTGGGCGTCCTCGTAGTCCGCCGCGTCCTTCAGCGTGACCTGGTAGGACGCCTGGTTGGAGCCCGTACCGCCGCCGAAGGCCGCCATGAAGCCGGAGGAGCCGACGGTGACCTGGTAGTCCTTGACGCCCTTGTCGTCGGTGAGGACCTTCTCGACCTTGCGGGCCGCCTCGTCGGCGGCCTGGAGGCTGGTGCCGGGTTCCAGCTTCTGCTTGACGGTGAGGACTTCCTGCTCGCCCGCGTCGAAGAAGTTGGTCTTGAGGAGGGGGAGCATGCCGAAGGTGGCGATGAGCACGGCGACGGCGATGACCAGGCTGGTGACCCGGCGGCGGGTCGCGAAGCGCAGGACGGGGACGTACAGGCGCTGGAGCTTGCTCGCCGCCTCCTTCTCCTCCGCGAGGCGCCGGGCCTCCGCCGCGTCCTCGGGGGTGCCCTTGGGGGCGCGCAGGAACCAGTAGGAGAGGACCGGGACCACCGTGAGCGAGACCAGCAGCGAGGCCAGGAGCGCGGCGGTGACGGTCAGCGAGAACGAGCCGAAGAGCTGGCCGACCATGCCGCCGACCAGACCGATGGGCAGGAAGACGGCGACGGTGGTGAGCGTGGCGGAGGTGACCGCTCCGGCCACCTCCTTGACCGCGGTGATGATCGCCTCGTGGCGCTCCTCGCCGTAGCCGAGGTGCCGCTTGATGTTCTCCAGGACCACGATCGAGTCGTCGACGACCCGGCCGATCGCGATGGTCAGCGCGCCGAGCGTCAGCATGTTCAGCGACAGGTCGCGGGTCCACAGCACGATCAGCGCGAGGACCACCGAGAGCGGGATGGAGACCGCGGTGACCAGGGTGGAGCGGATCGAGGCGAGGAAGACCAGGATCACCAGGACGGCGAAGACCAGGCCGAGCGCGCCCTCGGTGGTGAGACCGGAGATCGACTTGGAGACGGCCGGGCCCTGGTCGGAGACGACGGTCAGCTCGGCACCCGCGCCGAGGTCCTTACGGAGGTCGGGAAGCTTGTCCTGGACGGCGTCGGAGATGGCGACGGCGCTGCCGTCCTTGTCCATCGTGGCCATCACGGCGAGGCTGGGCCGGCCGTTGGTCCGGGTGATGGAGACCGCGGTGGACGGCTCCTGCTTCACCTCGGCGACGTCACCGAGCCGGACCGGCCCGGCCGGTGCGTCCGAACCGCCCGCCGGGTCCTTGGCGACGACCTGGAGGTCCTCGATCTGCTTCAGCGAGGTGTAGCCGCCGCCGACCTGGATGGTGCGGTTCTTGCCGGCCTCGGAGAAGGAGCCGGCCGGGAGCGTGGCGCCGCCCGCCTGGAGGGCCTGGGCGAGCGTGCCCGCGTTCAGGCCGGCCGCGGCGAGCTTCCTGTCGTCGGGGACGACGGAGACCTGGAGCTCCTGGACGCCGTCCACCGTGACCTGGCCGACGCCGTCGATGTCCTGGAGGGCGGGGACGACCGTGCGGTCCAGCTGGTCGGCGAGCGCCTGCTGGTCCTTGTCGGAGGTGACGGCGAGGACCACGGTCGGGATGTCGTCCGTGGAACCGGCGATGACCTGCGGGTCGACCGTCGGGGGCAGCTGGGCGCGGGCCCGGTTCACCGCCTGCTGGATGTCGGCGACGAGCTGCTTGGTGCCCTCGTCGCCGAAGTCGAAGGTCGCCATGATGAGGGCGTTGCCCTCGCTGGCGGTGGAGGTGATGCCCTCGACGCCGTCGACGGCCTTGAGGGAGTTCTCCAGGGGTTCGACGACCTGCTTCTCCACCACATCGGGGGACGCACCCGGGTAGGGGGCGAGCACCGAGACCATCGGGAGTTCGATGGTGGGCAGCAGCTGTTGCTTGAGCTGCGGGATCGCAATCGCGCCGAAGACGAGCGCGACGACCGAGATCAGCCCGATCAGGGCCCGCTGCGCGAGGCTGAATCTGGACAGCCAGGACATGGGTGGGTCTCTCTTCTGTGGCGTGCGAGACGGACGGGCGGGAGAGCGGGGACCTGGGGTCCGGGGCCCGTGATGGGGTCCGTTCCGGGGGTCCGCGCGGGGGACAAGCCCGCCCGCTTATACGATCTCCGACCCGGATCGCCCGGACGTCGGTCCCCGGGCTGCTTTCTTATGCCGCGCATACCGCAGGTGGAGTACGCCGTCTCTCCACCCTCCGCGCCCTGCGGCTCCGCCTCACTCCACCCGGGGGCGTACCAGGCCCGACTCGTACGCGATGACGACCAGTTGGGCCCGGTCCCGGGCCGCGACCTTGGCCATCGCCCGGTTCACATGGGTCTTGACGGTGAGCGGGCTGACCTGGAGCCGCTCGGCGATCCGGTCGTTGGAGTGGCCGCCCGCCACCAGGACGAGCACCTCCCGCTCGCGCACGGTGAGCGCGGCCAGCCGCTCCCCGTACTCCGCGCTGTCCGGCCCCTCCCCCGAACTCCCGCCCTGCGCCAGGAAGGTGGCGATGAGCCCCTTGGTCGCCGCCGGGGAGAGCAGCGCCTCGCCCGCCGCCGCGATCCGGATCGCGCTGAGCAGCTCCTCCGGCTCGGCGCCCTTGCCGAGGAAGCCGGAGGCTCCGGCGCGCAGGGCCTGGACCACGTACTCGTCGACCTCGAACGTGGTGAGCATGACCACCCGCACCGCGGCCAGCGCCGGGTCGGCGCTGATCATGCGGGTGGCGGCGAGCCCGTCCGTGCCCGGCATCCGGATGTCCATCAGCACCACGTCGGCGCCGGTCGCGCGGGCCAGCTCCACGGCCTGCGCGCCGTCGGCCGCCTCGCCGACGACCTCCATGTCGGGTTCGGAGTCCACCAGCACCCGGAACGCGCTGCGCAGCAGGGCCTGGTCGTCCGCGAGCAGCACCTTGATGGGCGGCTCGGAGGTGGTTGCGGACTGGGTCATCGGCGCTCCCCCGTCGTGGCCGCCGGTCCTGGCGGTTCCGGTTCACCCGTGCGGGCCTCGATGGGCAGGATCGCATGGACCCGGAACCCGCCCCCGTAGCGAGGTCCCGCCGTGAGGGCGCCGCCGAGGGCGGTGACGCGTTCGCGCATGCCGAGGAGACCGTGGCCGCCGCCGTCGGGGGCGCCTTGGGCGTCGGTGCTGTTGCCGGTGCCGGTGCCGTCCGGGGCGCCGGTGCCGTCCGCCGGGTGGCCGCCGCTGCCCGGGCCCGGGCGACCGGCCGCGCTCCCCCGGCCGTTGTCCAGGACCGTGATCTCGGCGGTGGCTCCGACCCGTACGACGCTCACCTCGGCCCTCGCTCCGGCGCCCGCGTGTTTGCGTACGTTGGTCAGCGCCTCCTGGATGACCCGGTACGCGGCCAGGTCGACGGCGGCGGGGAGCTTCGGGCCCCGGTCGGCGCCGGCCACCTCTACGGGGAGCCCGGCGTTGCGGAAGGTGTCCACCAGCCCGTCCAGGACCGCGAGGCCGGGGGCCGGTTCGGTGGGCGCCTCGGGGTCGCCGGACTGGCGCAGCAGCCCGACGGTGACCCGGAGTTCGTTGAGCGCCGAGCGGCTGGCATCCCGTACGTGGGCGAGCGCCTCCTTGGCCTGGTCGGGGCGCTTGTCCATGACGTGGGCGGCGACCCCGGCCTGCACGTTGACCAGGGCGATGTGGTGGGCGACGACGTCGTGGAGGTCCCGGGCGATCCGCAGCCGCTCCTCGGCGACGCGGCGGCGGGCCTCCTCCTCGCGGGTGCGCTCGGCCCGCTCCGCGCGCTCCCGGATCGCGTCGACGAAGGCGCGGCGGCTGCGTACGGCGTCCCCGGCGGCCGACGCCATCCCGGTCCAGGCGAAGACGCCGAGGTTCTCCTGGCTGTACCAGGGCGTGGAGCCGAAGGCCATCGCGGCGACCGTCAGGATCCCCATGGTCAGCAGGCCGACCCGCCAGGTGGTGGGGCGGTCGGTGCGCGAGGCGACGGTGTAGAGCGCGATGACGGTGCTCATCACGACCGGGGCCGGCGGGTCCGTGAAGATGTACTCGGTGGCCGTGAACACCCCGGTCACCGCGAGGACCGCCATGGGGTGGCGTCGGCGCAGGACGAGGGCCGAGGCCGCCAGCACCATCAGCAGCACGCTGAACGCCCCGGGGGTGCGGGTCCCGAACGTCGGCCCGTGCCCCTTGCCCGGGTCCGCGAACGAGCCGCAGATCATCGCCACGAGGACACAGAACGCCAGGGTGGCGTCGAACGCGAGGGGGTGGTCCCGCAGCCAGCGGCGGGCGCGCGCGAACCCGGAGGGAAGGGTGGTCACGTCCAGCAACGGTACGGCGTGCCGCCCACGGATCCGTCTCCGCGGGGTGCCGATACGACCACGGAACCGTACGCCGGGGGCGGGCGTGTACAGCACTGTGCCCCGCACCGGGCGGGCCGGACGCGGGGCACAGCTGCGTGAGTGCTGGTGGAGCAGGTACGTCTAGTTCGGGATGAGCCCGTCGTCGCTGAGCATGGCGCGCACCTCTTCGAGGGTCGCGTCGGGCGCCGGCAGGATCAGCTCCGACGGCTCCAGGGAGTCGTCGGGGAGCGGAGTGCCGAGCTCACGCACCTTGTCGAGGAGTGCGTGGAGCGTGGTGCGGAAGCCGGGGCCGTCCCCGCTGTCCATCTCCTTGAGCAGGAGATCGTCCAGCTCGTTCAGCTCCGCGAAGTGACTGTCGGCCAGCTTGACCTGGCCCTCCCCCATGATCCGTACGATCATGACGCCGCCCTCACTACTGCTTGTCGAACTTGTGCGGGGACTGCTGCGACTGCTGTGTGCCGTCCTGGGCACCGCCCTCGATCGCCTGCTGCGAGGACGAGGAGCCGCCGGCCAGCTCGGCCTTCATGCGTTGCAGCTCCAGCTCCACGTCCGAACCGCCGGAGATCCGGTCCAGCTCGGCGGCGATGTCGTCCTTCGCCGTGCCGGTCGGGTCGTCCAGGGCACCGGAGGCGAGCAGCTCGTCGATGGCGCCGGCCCGCGCCTGGAGCTGCTGCGTCTTGTCCTCGGCCCGCTGGATCGCCAGGCCGACGTCGCCCATCTCCTCGGAGATGCCGGAGAAGGCCTCGCCGATCCGGGTCTGCGCCTGGGCCGCCGTGTAGGTGGCCTTGATGGTCTCCTTCTTGGTGCGGAAGGCATCCACCTTGGCCTGGAGCCGCTGGGCCGCGAGGGTGAGCTTCTCCTCCTCGCCCTGCAGCGTGGTGTGCTGCGTCTCCAGGTCGGTGACCTGCTGCTGGAGGGCGGCGCGCCGGGACAGCGCCTCGCGCGCCAGGTCCTCACGGCCGAGCGCCAGCGCCTTGCGGCCCTGGTCCTCCAGCTTGGACGACTGGCCCTGCAACTGGTTCAGCTGCAACTCCAGCCGCTTGCGGGACGTCGCGACGTCCGCGACGCCGCGGCGCACCTTCTGAAGCAGCTCCAGCTGCTTCTGGTACGAGTAATCCAGGGTCTCGCGCGGATCCTCGGCCCGGTCAAGGGCCTTGTTTGCCTTCGCGCGGAAAAGCATCCCCATACGCTTCATGACACCGCTCATGGGCTTCGCGCGCCCCCTTCTGACGGACTGAGCTCCAGCACTCCCGATAGAACCCACAGTACGGGTCCTGCCTCTATTACCGCACTGTTCGAGTCCCGATGTGCTCCTCCCCAAGGACGACTGCCCCCTGCCGCCGCTCCCGCCCAGGGTGTAGACGACGGTCAGGGAAACCCGTGGTAAACGCCCCTTCTGCCCCTGTCGGGGTGCTTACAGGGACGCCGTCCGTTGCCGGATCGTTCCCGCCCGGGTCCACGAGCCCGTATCCCGACCCCGTACCCTTGGGTTTTGTGTTCCGTAGCCGTGCCAAGACAGAGAAGGCCCCCACCGACAAGGTGACGGCGGACCTCTCCAAGCAGCCCCGCGACCCGCAGGCTCCCAAGGGTCGCCCCACCCCCAAGCGCAGCGAGGCCCAGACGCAGCGCCGACGCGCCGCGTCCAGCGCGCCGACCGACCGCAAGGCGGCCGTGAAGCGCCAGCGCGAAGCGCGCCGCGCCGACCTGGCCCGCCAGCGTGAGGCGCTCGCGTCGGGCGACGAGCGCTACCTCCCGGTCCGCGACAAGGGCCCGGTGCGGCGCTTCGTCCGTGACTTCGTGGACTCGCGCTTCTGCGTCGCCGAGTGGTTCCTGCCGCTCGCCGTGGTCATCCTGATCCTCAGCGTGATCCAGGTGCAGAACATCCAGACCATCTCGCTGATGCTCTGGATGGGTGTGATCATCCTGATCGTGCTGGACTCGATCAGTCTGTCGATCCGCCTGAAGAAGCAGCTGCGGGAGCGTTTCCCGGACACCCCCAAGCGCGGAGCCGTCGCCTACGGTCTGATGCGCACGCTCCAGATGCGTCGTCTGCGGCTCCCGAAGCCGCAGGTCAAGCGCGGAGAGCGGCCCTGAGCACGGAGACCTCCGGCTCCACCGGCGTCTCTCCGGCGGGCCCGGACGCAGTGCGCGCCCCCGGCGGCGTACGCGAGACCGTCCGCCAGGAGCTGGTCGCCCGGCAGCTGGACGAGCAGATAGCCGGGCGGTTCCCGGTCGGCCAGCGGCTGCGCATCCTGGACGTCGGCATGGGCCGGGGGGTGCAGGCGCTGCGTCTGGCGCGGGCCGGTCACTCGGTGACCGGTCTGGAGTCGGACGCCGAGCTGCTGCGCGCGGCCCGCGAGGCCCTGGCGACCGAGCCCGAGGGCATCCGGGAGCGGATGAAGCTGATCGAGGGGGACGGCCGGGAGACCGGTGTGCACTTCCTGCCGGGCAGCTTCGACGTGGTGCTCTGCCACGGGGTCCTGATGTACGTCGAGGAGCCCGACCCGATGCTCGCCGGGCTGGCCCGGATGCTGGCGCCGGGCGGACTGCTCTCGCTGCTCGTACGGAACGCGGACGCCCTGGCGATGCGCCCCGGGCTCGGCGGCGACTTCGGCGCGGCTCTGGAGGCCTTCGACTCCGCGACGTACACGAACGACCTCGGCCTCACCGTGCGGGCCGACCGCCTCGAAGCGCTGCGGGCCACCCTGGCGGGGATCGCCGCCCCGCTGCACGCCTGGTACGGCGTGCGGGTCTTCACCGACAACACGGCCGACGGCACCGAGCTGCCCGCCGACGAGCTGGAGCGGGTGCTGGCCCTGGAGGACCGGGCCGGGCGGACCGACCCGTACCGGGGTGTCGCGGCGCTGCTCCACCTGTGCGGAGTGCGCGGCTAGCAGGCGGGCGGGGGCGGTCCCTCGTTCGGCCCATCAGCACAGGCACCCGAAAGGGCGGGTCCACCAGACTCCGGATATGGACGCATCCCCCTCCCACCGCTCCGTGCGGCGCCTGCTGCTCCCCCTGTCCGCGGGTGTCTGCGCGCTCGCCCTGGCGGCCGGCTGCTCCGGCACGAACCCGGCGGCGGCCCCCGCGCCGGAGGCCAGCCCCTCCGCCACGGCCCAGGGCTCCGCGACCCGTGACACCGACGATCTGCAAAGCGCCTACCAGGCGGTCATCAACGATGTGCTGCCCTCGGTGGTGCAGATCGACGCGTCGAACAGCCTCGGTTCCGGGATCGTCTACGACGACAAGGGCCATATCGTCACCAATGCCCATGTGATCGGCGACGAGAAGAAGTTCAAGGTCACCGTCGCCACCGGGGAGGCGGTGCTGAACGCCTCGCTGGTCTCCTCCTACCCGGAGCAGGACCTGGCGGTCATCAAGCTGGACGATGTGCCCGACGGGCTGAGGGCCGCGAAGTTCGGCGACGCGGAGAAGGTCGAGGTGGGGCAGATCGTGATGGCGATGGGCTCGCCGCTCGGCCTCTCCAGCAGCGTCACCCAGGGCATCGTCTCGGCGCTCGGCCGGACCGTCAGCGAGAGCCGGGCGGGCGGTGGCACGGGCGCGACGATCGCCAACATGGTGCAGACCTCGGCGGCGATCAACCCGGGCAACAGCGGCGGGGCGCTGGTCAACCTGAACAGCGAGGTGATCGGCATCCCGACCCTCGCGGCGACCGACCCGCAGATGGGCGACAGCGCGGCGCCGGGCATCGGCTTCGCGATCCCCGTCTCGATGGTGCGGACGGTCGCCGACCAGATCATCAAGGACGGCCGGGTCACCGACTCGGGCCGGGCCGCGCTGAACATCACCGGCCGTACGGTCGTCGACGACTCCTACCGGCCGGCCGGGGTGGCGCTGGTGAGCGTGGAGCGGGGCGGGGCGGCGGACGAGGCGGGGCTGCGGCCCGGGGACATCATCACGAAGATCGGCGACACCGCCGTCACCACCATCACCTCGCTCTCCGAGGCGCTGGCGGGCGGCAAGCCGGGCGACGAGGCGACCGTGACGTACACGCGGGACGGCGACAGCCGGACGGCCGAGGTCACGCTCGGGGAGATCTGAGACCCGCATACGGGAGGGGCGGTACGGGAGCCCCCGTACCGCCCCTCCGCACAGTCCTCAGGCGCCGTCGGCCTGAAGGCTCATCGGGCCGTAGATCTTGGTCGAGTCCTCGAAGAGCGTCACCTGGGCGGCACCGCCCTCCAGGAGCTCCTTCCAGAACTCACCGATCCAGGACTCCGCGTCGCCCTGGGTGGTGAACTCCTCCGGCTGCAACGCCGGCTCCGTCTCCGTACCGTCGGACTTCTCGAACCGCCACGTCCACGCCATGTCCGCCTCCTGGGTCGCGTTGCTGCCCGAAGCCTAGCCGGGCGCGCACCTCGCGGGGGGACACGGGAGGATCAAGGTGTGGAACTGACTCTGCTCGGCACCGGAGCCCCCGACGGGCTGCCGCGCCCCTCCTGCCCCTGCGCCGCCTGCGCGACGGCCCGCGGCCCGTGGGCGCGCGCCGCGACCGCCCTGCTGGTCGACGACGCGCTGCTCCTCGACCTGACCCCGGGAGCGGTGTTCGCCGCGGCCCGCGCGGGCCGTTCGCTGGGCGCGGTGCGCCAGGTGCTGCTGACCCATCCGCACGACGGGCCCGCCGTGGAGCTGCCGCCCACCCTGCCGCCGGCCGGACGGGTGCCGGACGGCCAGGTGCTGACGCTGATCAGCGGGCACCGGGTGCGGGCGGTGCCGATGGACGCGCCGGGGACCGGTTACGAGGTGGGCTCCCCGGAGGGCGAGCGGCTGCTCTACCTGCCGCCGGGGGCCGCGCCCGCCGGTCTCGACGGGCGGCCGGAGAAGCCGTACGACCTGGTCGTCTGCGATGTGGTCGGGCGCCCCGACGCGGTGGCGCGGCTGCGGGCGGTCGGCGCGGTCGGCCCGGCCACCGAGGTGATCGCGGTCCATCTGGACCACGACGCCCCGCCGGGTGCGGCGCTGGACCGGCGCCTCGCGGCGGCCGGGGCGCGGGCGGTGCCGGACGGGACGACGCTGGTGGTGGGCGAGTACCCGGTGGTGCCGGACGTGCCGCGCCGGGTGCTGGTGACGGGGGGCGCCCGCTCGGGGAAGTCGCTGGAGGCTGAGCGGCGTCTTGAGACGTTCCCCGAGGTGGTGTACGTGGCGACCGGCGGGCGGCGCGAGGGGGACCCGGAGTGGGCGGCGCGGGTGGGGCTGCACCGGGAGCGCAGGCCGGGCGCGTGGCGGACCGAGGAGACCTGCGAGGTGGCGGAGCTGCTGGGCGCGGACGGGCCGCCGCTGCTGGTGGACTGCCTGTCGCTGTGGCTGACCGACGCGATGGACCGGGTGGAGGCCTGGGAGGACGTGCGGTGGCGGCACGGCGGCCAGGAGGCGTTGCGGGCGCGGGTCGCGGAGCTGGTGGCGGCGGTCCGCGCGACCCGGCGCCAGGTGGTGCTGGTGACCAACGAGGTGGGTGCGGGGGTGGTCCCGGCGACCCCGGCGGGACGGCGGTTCCGGGACGAGCTGGGGCGGCTGAACGCGGCGGTGGCGGCCGAGTGCGAGGAGGTGCTGCTGGTGGTGGCGGGGCAGGGGGTGGTGTTGCGGGGGTGAGGAGGCCGGCCGGGGCGGGGTCTCGCCGGGGTGATGAGGTCGGCCGGGTGGGGTGTCGTGGGCTGAGGAGGTCGGCCGGGACGGGGTGCCGCCGGGTGAGGAGATCAGGCGGGGCGTTGCCGGGTGAGGAGGTCGGCCGGGGCGGGGTGCCGCGGGGTGAGGAGGTGAGCCGGGGCCGGGCGTCGCGGGGTGAGGAGGCGTCCGTACGCGGGGCCCCGGCTCCTGCGGGCCGACCGGTACTGTTCCCGGCAGGGGCCCGCCGCCGGGTGCCCGGACCGGAAACCGACGTGACGACCCGCGAGGCAGACCTCCGTGAACCTGGACGACTTCTCCGACCTGATCGAACGCCCCGACGGGGGTGTACGGCGCGACGCCGAGGAACGGCGGGAGCGGCTGATCGTCCCGCCGGGGGCCCTGGGCCGGCTGGACGAGCTGGGCGAGTGGCTCAGCTCCGCGCAGCAGTCCGTACCGGTCAGGGCCGTCGCGCAGCCGCGCGTGGTGCTCTTCGCCGGTGACCACGGGGTTGCGGAGCTGGGCGTTTCGGGGCGCGCGGCGGGCACCACCCATGAGCTGGTGCGGGCCGCCCTCGACGGGGCGAGCCCGGTGGCGGTGCTGGCCCGGCGCTTCTCGGTGCCGCTGCGGATCGTGGACGCCGGGGTCGACTGCGACCCGGAGCTGCTGCCCGAGTCCGTCGTACGCCACCGGGTGCGGCGGGGATCGGGGCGCATCGACATCGAGGACGCCCTGACCGCCGAGGAGGCCGAGCAGGCCGTCCGCCTGGGCATGGCCATCGCCGACGAGGAGGCCGACTCCGGCACCGATCTGGTGGTGCTGGGCGACCTGAGCGTCGGCGGGACCACGGCCGCCGCCACCCTCATCGCCGCCCTCTGCGGTACGGACGCCTCCGTGGTGACCGGGCGCGGCGGTGCCGGCATCGACGACCTGGCCTGGATGCGCAAGTGCGCCGCGATCCGGGACGCGCTGCGCCGGGCCCGGCCGGTGCTCGGCGACCAGCTGGAGCTGCTGGCCACGGTGGGCGGGGCGGATCTGGCGGCGATGACCGGGTTCCTGCTCCAGTCGGCGGTGCGCCGGATGCCGGTGATCCTGGACGGGGTCGTCGCGGCGGCCTGTGCGCTGGTGGCGCAGCGGGCGGCGTTCCGGGCGCCGGACTGGTGGCTGGCCGGGCAGGTCAGCGGGGAGCCCGCGCAGTCGAAGGCGCTGGACCGGATGGCGCTGACCCCGCTGCTGGACCACGGGGTCACGGTGGGCGAGGGCACGGGGGCGCTGCTGGCCCTGCCGCTGGTGCAGGCGGCGGCCGCGTTCGCCGCCGAGCTGCCGGAGCGTACGCCGGTGGCGGAGGACGAGGACCACGACGAGGAGACCCCCGCCGAGGACGACGTGAAGGCACTGGACGCCACCTGAGCGGCCGGGGGCGGTGCGGGCGCACGAGCCGGCCCGCACCCCCCGCCCCCGGGCGGCCCCCACCGCCCCTATGTCCGTAATGCGCCATATGATCACCTCTCATGGGAGAGGTTCGATCGGCCGAAGAGGCAGCCCGGCGCAGCACCGCCCGGTCCCGGCGCAGCGCGGCGTTCGCCATCTGGTACCTGCGCATCGTCTCGTTCATCAATTTCCTGAGCGCCGTCTGGGTCACCCTCGGCCAGGACCTGCGCCGCCACAACACCGAGAACTACTTCACGCCGTACCTGCTCACGGCCGGGTTCTCCTCCGGGGTGATCGCCCTGTTCCTGGCGGTCACCATGCGGCGGCGCAAGCGGGCCGCGTGGATCGTGAACATGGTCCTGGGCGGACTGGTCCTGGTCGCGCTGGTCCTCGCGTTCTTCTTCGCGGAGATCCGGCAGCACGCCCAGAACTGGGTCTCGCTGGGGCTGACGGCCGCCTTCGTCGTGGCCCTGCTGCTGGGGCGGCGGGAGTTCTACGCCAAGGGCGACCGCTCCAACCCCAAGCTGGCGGCCCTGGTCGCCGTGGTGGGGCTGCTGGTCACCTCGCTCATCGCGACGGCCCTGGTCACCGTCGCCAACACCGCCCACGACGAGTACCGCTCCACCTTCCTGGACCGCTGGCGCTACGGCGCCCTGCGGCTGATCTCGGTGGCCGCCGACGACTCACGCTTCCCCGGGATCACCACCCCGGGGTGGGTCAACGTCGTCATCAACATCCTCTCCACGCTGCTGCTGATCGCCGTCGTGTACGCCGCGTTCCGCTCCCGCCGGGCCGTCGACCCGCTCTCCCCCGAGGACGAGGCGAAGCTGCGCGCCCTGCTGGACAAGCACGGCGACCGGGACTCGCTCGGCTACTTCGCGCTGCGCCGCGAGAAGAGCGCCGTGTGGTCCCCGACCGGGAAGGCGGCCGTGGTCTACCGCGTGGTCAGCGGGGTCTCGCTGGCCTCCGGCGACCCGATCGGCGACCCGGAGGCCTGGCCGGGCGCGATCGAACCGTGGCTCGCCGAGGCCCGCGAGCACGGCTGGATCCCCGCCGTGATGGGCGCGAGCGAGGAGGCGGGCACGGTCTACGCCCGGCACGGGATGGACGCGCTGGAGCTGGGTGACGAGGCGATCGTGGAGACGGCGGACTTCACCCTGGACGGGCGGGCGATGCGCGGGGTCCGCCAGGCCTACAACCGGGTCAAGCGCGCCGGTTACGAGGTGACGATCCGGCGCCACGCGGACATCCCCGAGGGCGAGATGGCCGAGCTGGTCCGGCGCGCGGACGACTGGCGCGACGGGGAGACCGAGCGCGGCTTCTCCATGGCGCTCGGCCGCCTCGGCGACCCGGCGGACGGACAGTGCGTGATGCTGGAGTGCCGGAACGGGGGCGAGGCCGGGAAGGCTGACGCCCAAGGGAAGGCGGACCCCCGAGGGAAGCCGGACGCCAAGGGGCAGACGGACACCGCCGCCGAACCCGGCGAACTCCGCGCGGTCCTCAGCTTCGTCCCCTGGGGCCCCCACGGCCTCTCCCTGGACCTGATGCGCCGTGACCGCGAGGCGGAGAACGGCCTGATGGAGTTCATGGTCATCCAGCTCCTCCAGCGCTCCGGCGAGATCGGGATCACTCAGGTCTCGCTCAACTTCGCCATGTTCCGCTCCGTCTTCGAGAGGGGATCGCGGCTCGGCGCGGGACCGGTGCTGAGGCTGTGGCGTGCGCTGCTGAGCTTCTTCTCGCGCTGGTGGCAGATCGAGTCGCTCTACCGGGCGAACGCCAAGTACCGACCGATCTGGGAGCCACGTTTCATGTTGTTCGAGAAGAGCGCCGACCTGGCGCGCATCTCCATCGCGGCGGGCCGCGCCGAAGGGTTCCTGGAAGCGCCGGGGCTGCCGAAGTGGCTGCACCGCGCGCGTCTCGGCGCCCCTAGATGAGCCGCTTCCCGGCGCTGCGCCGGGCCGCGCGGCGGGAGTGGGGCCCGCTCGCCACCACCGTACGGACGAGGCTCCACGACCACGGCGTACGGGCGCTCGCGCTGACCCTCACCGCGGTGGCGCTGACCGCGGCCGTCCAGCTGGTCCAGAACCAGGCGTGGGGTTACGGCCCGGTGCAGAACCTGGGGGCGGTGCGGGCCGAGGACCCGGTGTGGCTGGCTCTGCTGCGTACCCCGCTGTCCCTCTTCGTCCCCGCCCTCGACCTGCCGGTGTGGGGTGCGCTGGCGCAGATCCTGCTGGTGTTCGGCATCGCGGAGGTGTGCCTGGGGCGGTGGCGCACCCTCGCGATCGCGTACGTGGCCACGCTGGCGGGGACCCTGTACGCCCGGGCCGGGATCGCCCTCGGCCCGGACGCGTTCCTGGGGCTGCCGGCCTCGGACGCGCAGGTGGTGGACACCGGGCCCTCGGCGGCGGTGGTGGGGCTCGCGGTGTACGTCTGCCACGCCTACCGGGCCTGGTTCACCGGGGTGCTGGTGGTGGTCGCGATGATGGTGGAGGTCCTGGTCAAGGACAACCTGGCGGGCCGGGAACATCTGGCGTCCATCGCCGCCGTCCTGGTGGTCTGTGCCGTACGGGAGTGGCTCGGGCGGCGGCGGACGGACGGCGGTCAGGGCTTGCGGGCGGGCGGCAGCGGGACCCGGTCGGGGGCGCCGCCGATGAGGTCCTGAAACTTCCGGCGGGGCCCCGCCCACCGCACATCGTGGTGGTAGGCGCGCAGCACCGCCTTGGAGCGGGCCCGATGGCGGTCGCGGTAGAACCGCTTGGCCCACGGCGAGGTGGGGCGGGCCAGCCGGAGCGCGCCGATCAGCGCGACGAACGGGACGAGGGTGCCGAGCACGGCCATCCGGGTCTTGCCCTTGAACAGCGCGACCAGGACGAAGCAGAAGTTGATGGCGTACGAGGTGATGACGCCGAGCCTGCTCTGCTGCTCCTCGTCGCTCACGTCATCCACGCCGAGCGGTGAGAACCCCGCCAGGACCAGTGCCACCAGCGAGGCCGTCAGCACGACCACCTCCACGCTCTGGCGGCCCTCCTCGGTCCAGTACACATCGTCCAGATGCAGGATCAGCGCGAACTCGTCCAGCACCAGCCCGGCCCCGACCCCGAAGATCACCGCGCAGATCCCGGCGGCCACGCCGTGCCGCCCGGCGGCCACCGCGCCGAAGCCGCCGACCACCGTCAGCACGACCCCGGGCACCACGTGGTGGATGTGGATGCCGCCCGGGGTGATGTTGCGGAACGGGCCCTTCCCCGCGCGGATCATCCGCGTGATCGTGCGGGTGATCGCGAAGGTGAGGACGAAGGCGGCCAGCGCGAGGAGCAGCGGGAGCTTGCCCGGTTCGGCGATGTTGGTGTGCCACCAGTTGCCCATGCCACCCACTCCCGATACACCCAGTTCTGCGGCTTTTCCGACGTTTCCGCCAATCTATCCGCGCACGGGAGCGGCTAACCTGCCCGCGGTGACCTCCCTGAACAGCCACGGCCTGCGCTTCGCCTTCGGCACCCTCACCGTGCTGCCCGTCCGCGTGACCCGCTGGGACCGCGAAACCGCCAGGGCCGGCATGGTCTGCGCCCCCCTCGCCGGGTTCGTCGTCGGCCTGCTCGCCGCCGCGCTCGGCACGCTGTCGCTGCTGGCCGGATCGGGGCCGCTGCTCGCGGCGGTCGCCTCGGTCGCGGTGCCCGCCGCCCTCACCCGGGGGCTGCATCTGGACGGCCTCGCCGACACGGCGGACGGGCTGGGCAGCGGGAAGCCGGCCGAGGACGCGCTGCGGATCATGAAGCAGTCCGACATTGGGCCGTTCGGTGTCATCACCCTGCTCCTGGTACTGCTGGCCCAGGTCGCGGTCCTCTTCGAGCTGTACGGGCAGGGGTGGGCGCACGGGGCGCTCGGGGCGCTCGTCGCGGCGGTCGCCGCCCGGCTCGCGCTCACCCTGGCGTCCCGTCAGGGCGTCCCGGCGGCCCGGCCGGAGGGGCTCGGCGCGGTGGTGGCGGCCACGGTCCCGGTGGGGCGGGCGGTGCTTGTGGCGGGCGTGGCGGTGGCGGTGTGCGCGGCGGCGGGTGCGGTGTTCGGCGGGTACGGGGCGGTGCACCACGCGCTCGCCGTGCTGGGCGCCCTGGCCGCCGCCGAGGTGCTGCTGCGCCACTGCGTGCGGCGGTTCGGCGGGGTGACCGGGGACGTGTTCGGCGGGGTGGCGGAGACGGCGGCGACGGCGGCCCTGGTGGTGCTGGCGCTCGGCCCCTGACCTCCGTACGACCGGTCGGGACCCTGCCTCGTACCGCCGGAACCGACCGCCTTACCGGTCCGGAACGGCCCGCCGCCGTAACCCCCGGCGAACCGCGCGCGTAGGCTCGTTCCCGGTGCGTTGCGGAGGCGTCTACGATGCGCCGGGCACGGTCGGCCCACCCCTCGACCGAACTCGAACTCAACGGAAGCGAGATTTCACCACCGTGACTGCTCTCACTCTCAGCACTGCCGGTGCCGCGACGCTGCGCGCCGACGCACTCGTCGTCGGCGTCGCGAAGGGCGCTGCGTCCAAGTCGGGGAACCTGGTCCTCGCGCCCGGCGCCGAGGCCGTGGACAAGGCGTTCGACGGAAAGCTCGCCACCGTTCTCGCGACCCTGGGGGCCGTGGGTGCCGAGGGCGAACTGACCAAGCTGCCCGCGCCGTCCGGCCTCAAGGTCCCGGTCGTCATCGCGGTCGGCCTCGGTCCGGTCCCGGACAAGGAGGACGCGTACGACGCGGAGGCGCTGCGCCGCGCGGCCGGTACCGCCGCCCGTGCGCTGTCCGGCTTCAAGAAGGCCGGCTTCGCGCTGCCCGCCGGCTCCGTCGAGGACGCCGCGGCCGTCGCCGAGGGCGCCCTGCTCGGCGCCTACGCCTTCACCGCCTACCAGGGCGGCGAGAACAAGCTCGCCCCCAAGGACGCCAAGGCCAAGGACAGCGGCCCCAAGCTCCCGCTCGCCGAGATCACCCTGGTCGGCGCCAAGCCGCGCGACAAGGCGTACAAGGCGGCCGTCGAGCGCGCCCTCGCGCTGGCCGAGGAGATCAACCGCGCCCGCGACCTGATCAACACCCCGCCCAACGACCTCTACCCCGAGTCCTTCGCCGCCGTGGCCACCGCCGCGGGCAAGGAGCACGGCATCAAGGTCCAGGTCCTGGACGAGAAGGCCCTCGTCAAGGGCGGCTTCGGCGGCATCCTCGGTGTCGGCCAGGGCTCCGCCAACGGCCCGCGCCTGGTGAAGCTCGCCTACACCCACCCGAAGGCGGAGAAGACCCTGGCCCTCGTCGGCAAGGGCATCACCTACGACTCGGGCGGCATCTCGCTCAAGCCGGCCGGCCACAACGAGACGATGAAGTGCGACATGAGCGGCGCCGCCGCCGTGTTCGCCGCCGTCGTCGCGGCCGCCCGCCTCGGCCTGAAGGTCAACGTCACCGGCTGGCTGGCGCTCGCCGAGAACATGCCCTCCGGCAACGCCACCCGCCCCGGTGACGTGCTGCGCATGTACAGCGGCAAGACCGTCGAGGTCCTCAACACCGACGCCGAGGGCCGGCTCGTCCTGGGCGACGCGCTCACCCGCGCCTCGGAGGAGAAGCCCGACGCGATCGTCGACGTGGCGACCCTGACCGGCGCGATGGTGCTGGCGCTGGGCAACCGCACCTTCGGGATCATGGCCAACGACGACGCCTTCCGTACGTCGATCCACGAGATCGCCGAGGAGGTCGGCGAGGCCTCCTGGCCGATGCCGCTCCCCGCCGACCTGCGCAAGGGCATGGACTCCCCCACCGCCGACATCGCCAACATGGGCGAGCGCATGGGCGGCGGCCTGGTGGCCGGCCTCTTCCTCAAGGAGTTCGTGGGCGAAGGCATCGCCTGGGCCCACCTGGACATCGCGGGCCCGGCCTTCCACGAGGGCGCTCCCTACGGCTACACGCCCAAGGGCGGCACCGGCTCCGCCGTCCGCACCCTGGTGCGCCTCGCCGAGCGCACCGCCGACGGCGACCTGGGCTGAGTGACCGATCCGTACGGCCCCGGGCATAGGTCCGGGGCCGTACGTGTTGTCCGGGCGGAACCGGTAAGGAGGAGACCGGGTTTCGCTCTCGACGAACACCGGCCGAATCCGTAGGTATCTACGCAGCAGTAACCCTCCGGAACGGACGATCATCCGTCCCGGACCCGGGCCCCGCGTCCCGCCCACCGTCGACAAGTGCGAAGATGGGTTCTCGGCAGGACAGGGCCCCCACCACAGGGCCGAAGACAAAGCGGCCGAACACCAGCCGACCGGCCGGTCACACCCCAGCGACGGGGCCCGGCGTACGGCGCACATGCATGGAGGACGTGACGTGGCGAACGACGCCAGCACCGTTTTCGACCTAGTGATCCTCGGCGGTGGCAGTGGCGGGTACGCCGCGGCCCTGCGCGGAGCGCAGCTGGGCCTGGACGTCGCCCTGATCGAGAAGGGCAAGGTCGGCGGCACCTGCCTGCACAACGGCTGCATCCCCACGAAGGCGCTGCTGCACGCGGGCGAGATCGCGGACCAGGCCCGTGAGTCGGCCCAGTTCGGCGTGAAGGCGACCTTCGAGGGCATCGACATGGAGGCCGTCAACAAGTTCAAGGACGAGGTGATCTCGGGCCTGTACAAGGGTCTCCAGGGTCTCATCGCCTCGCGCAAGGTCCACTACATCGAGGGTGAGGGCAAGCTCTCCTCCCCCACCTCCGTCGACGTGAACGGCCAGCGCATCCAGGGCCGCCACGTGCTGCTGGCGACCGGCTCCGTGCCGAAGTCGCTGCCGGGCCTGGAGATCGACGGCAACCGGATCATCTCCTCGGACCACGCGCTGAAGATGGACCGCGTCCCGAAGTCGGCGATCGTGCTGGGCGGCGGCGTCATCGGCGTCGAGTTCGCCTCGGCGTGGAAGTCCTTCGGCACCGAGATCACCATCGTCGAGGGCCTGAAGCACCTCGTCCCGGTCGAGGACGAGAACAGCTCGAAGCTTCTTGAGCGCGCGTTCCGCAAGCGCGGCATCAAGTTCAACCTCGGTACGTTCTTCGAGAAGGCCGAGTACACGCAGGACGGCGTCCGCGTCACCCTCGCCGACGGCAAGACCTTCGAGGCGGAGCTGCTGCTCGTCGCGATCGGCCGCGGCCCGGTCTCGCAGGGCCTGGGCTACGAGGAGGCCGGGGTCGCGATGGACCGCGGCTATGTCCTGGTCGACGAGTACATGCAGACCAACGTGCCGACGATCTCGGCCGTGGGCGACCTCGTCCCGACCCTCCAGCTCGCCCACGTCGGCTTCGCCGAGGGCATCCTGGTGGCGGAGCGTCTCGCCGGTCTCAAGACCGTCCCGATCGACTACGACGGCGTGCCGAAGGTGACGTACTGCCACCCCGAGGTCGCCTCCGTGGGTATCACCGAGGCCAAGGCCAAGGAGATCTACGGCGCGGACAAGGTCGTCGCCCTCAAGTACAACCTCGCGGGCAACGGCAAGAGCAAGATCCTGAAGACCGCGGGCGAGATCAAGCTCGTCCAGGTCAAGGACGGTGCCGTGGTCGGCGTCCACATGGTGGGCGACCGCATGGGCGAGCAGGTCGGCGAAGCCCAGCTGATCTACAACTGGGAGGCGCTGCCGTCCGAGGTCGCCCAGCTCATCCACGCCCACCCGACGCAGAACGAGGCGATGGGCGAGGCTCACCTGGCGCTGGCCGGCAAGCCCCTCCACTCGCACGACTGATCCCCCGGTCCCGGGCGCGACGACCGACCACTTCCGCATTTTCGTAAGGAGCAACTGAAACCATGTCGGTTTCCGTAACCCTTCCGGCGCTCGGCGAGAGCGTCACCGAGGGCACTGTCACCCGTTGGCTGAAGGCCGAGGGCGAGCGCGTCGAGGCCGACGAGCCGTTGCTCGAGGTCTCGACCGACAAGGTCGACACCGAGATCCCGGCCCCCGCGTCCGGCGTTCTGTCGTCCATCAAGGTCGCCGAGGACGAGACCGTCGAGGTCGGCGCCGAGCTGGCCGTCATCGACGACGGCTCCGGCGCACCGGCCGAGGCCGAGGCTCCGGCCCAGGCCGAGTCCACCGAGCCGGCCGCCACCCCGGCCCCGGCCGCCGAAGAGGCACCCACCGCCCCGTCGACCGAGACCGAGGCTCCGGCCGAGGCCCCGACCGCCGAGGCCGCCACCGGCGGTTCGTCCGCCGAGGGCACCGACGTCACCCTCCCGGCGCTCGGCGAGAGCGTCACCGAGGGCACCGTCACCCGCTGGCTGAAGGAGGTCGGCGAGGAGGTCGCGGAGGACGAGCCCCTGCTCGAGGTCTCCACGGACAAGGTCGACACCGAGATCCCCGCCCCGGTCGCCGGTGTGCTGCTGGAGATCGTGGTCGGCGAGGACGAGACCGCCGAGGTCGGCGCCAAGCTCGCCGTCATCGGTGCTCCGGGCGCCGCCCCGAAGCAGGAGGCCCCGAAGGCCGAGGCGCCCAAGGCGGAGGCCCCGAAGCAGGAGGCTCCCCAGCAGGAGGCTCCGAAGGCCGAGGCCCCCAAGGCCGAGGCGCCGAAGCAGGAGGCCCCCGCGGCTCCCGCCCCGGCACCGGCCGCCCCGGCTCCGGCGGCTCCGGCCCCGGCGGCTCCGGCCCCGGCGCAGCCCGCCCCCGCCGCCCCGGCACCGGCCGCCGCCCCGGCCGCCGCGCCCACCGGTGACGACGGCGCGTACGTCACGCCGCTGGTCCGCAAGCTCGCGTCCGAGAACAACGTGGACCTGAGCTCGGTCAAGGGCACCGGCGTCGGTGGCCGTATCCGCAAGCAGGACGTCGTCGCCGCCGCGGAGGCCGCCAAGGCCGCCGCCGCTGCCCCGGCACCCGCCGCGACTGCCGGAGGCCATGCCGCCGCCAAGGCCGCGCCGAAGCTGGAGGCCTCCCCGCTGCGCGGTCAGACGGTCAAGATGACCCGCATGCGCAAGGTCATCGGCGACAACATGATGAAGGCGCTGCACTCGCAGGCCCAGCTGACCTCGGTCGTCGAGGTCGACATCACCAAGCTGATGAAGCTGCGCAACCAGGCGAAGGCCGCGTTCGCCGCCCGTGAGGGCGTCAAGCTGTCCCCGATGCCGTTCTTCGTGAAGGCGGCGGCCCAGGCGCTGAAGGCCCACCCGGTCATCAACGCCCGGATCAACGAGGACGAGGGCACCATCACGTACTTCGACTCGGAGAACATCGGCATCGCCGTGGACGCCGAGAAGGGTCTGATGACCCCGGTCATCAAGGGTGCGGGCGACCTGAACATCGCCGGCATCTCCAAGAAGACCGCCGAGCTGGCCGGCAAGGCCCGCGGTGGCGGCCTGACCCCGGACGACATGTCCGGTGCCACCTTCACCATCAGCAACACCGGTTCGCGCGGTGCGCTGTTCGACACCGTCATCGTGCCGCCGAACCAGGCAGCCATCCTGGGCATCGGCGCCACGGTCCGCCGCCCGGTGGTCATCGACCACCCGGACCTCGGCGAGACCATCGCGGTGCGCGACATGACGTACCTCGCGCTCTCCTACGACCACCGCCTGGTGGACGGCGCGGACGCCGCCCGTTACCTGACGTCGGTCAAGGCGATCCTGGAGGCCGGTGAGTTCGAGGTCGAGCTCGGCCTCTGAACGCTCCGGCTGTAACCAGCCTCACCAGCGGCGCCCCCGTCCGGAACTCTTCCGGGCGGGGGCGCCGCCGTATTGTCTAAACACCACGGGCAGCGACCGCCACCGTGATGATGTAGGCACCACCGGTCTGCCCCCGAAGGAGCACCTCATGACCCCGCCCGTCGTCCACTCGCTGCGCGAACAGATCCGCGAGCACATCGTGGAGGGGATCGTCAGCGGGCGCTGGAAGCCGGGCGAGCGGATCGTGGAGCGCCGGATCGCCACGGAGCTGGAGGTCAGCCAGACGCCCGTACGGGAGGCGCTGCGCGAGCTGGAGACCCTGCGGCTGATCGAGTCGGCCCCCAACAAGGGCGTGCGGGTCCGCAATCTGACGGCCGCCGACCTGGAGGAGAGCTACCCGGTACGGGCCGGTCTGGAGCAGATCGCCGCCGAGCTGGCGGCCCCGCTGCTCGGCCAGGACTGCTCGGCGCTGGCCCCGCACGTGGCGGCGCTGTACGAGGCGGACCGGCTGGCCGACGGCGAGGCGCAGGTGCGGCACACGGTGGGCTTCCACCGGGAGATGGTCCGGGCCGCCGGGAACGCGGTGCTGCTGCACACCTGGGAGGGGCTCGGCATCGAGGTGTTCACGGCCCTCTCCATCCGCTGGCTGGGCACGGTCCAGAAGTCGTACGCGGAGGAGCACCAGGCGCTCATCGACGCGTTCCTCGCCGGGGACCCGCAGATCGGCGCCTTGGTGAAGGCACATGTGCTGGGCTGCGCGCCACGGGCCTGAGCCACTGGATCATTTGGCGTGCGGCCTGCTCGTCCGTGCAGGTCAGCACCCCTTTTGCGCGCTTTTTCGCGTCACTCCGTGCCCCGTTTCGAGGCACCGCATGCCACTTTTCTTCGTATCGAGAAGTTTTGCCTTCAATCCTTTGATCGATCATCGATCAGCGCCTTACAGTTCACTTCGCGGGCCCACCGGCCCCATCGCCCTGTCCTGCCAGCCAGGGCCTTCTCCACCCCCCTCCTCTCCGGAAGGCGGCGATCATGACCGACCCCGTAGGAAAGCTTCCGAGCGAGCTCGACCAGCTCCCGGACCGTGACCCCGAGGAGACCGCCGAATGGGCGGCCTCCCTGGACGCCGTCACCAAGGCCGCCGGCCCGCACCGCGCCGCGTACCTGATGCGCCGCTCGCTCCAGCACGCCGAGGGTGCCGGTCTCGCGCTGCCCAAGCTGCTGGAGACCGATTACGTCAACTCCATCCCGACCGCCGCCGAGCCCGCGTTCGACGGCGACCTGGAGATGGAGTCGAGGATCACCGCGTGGAACCGCTGGAACGCGGCCGCGATGGTGACCCGTGGCGCCCGGTACGGGGTGGGCGGCCACATCGCCACCTTCGCCTCGGCGGCCTGGCTCTACGAGACCGGCTTCAACCACTTCTTCCGCGGCAAGGAGGGGGACGGCTCCGGCGACCAGCTCTACATCCAGGGCCACGCCTCCCCCGGCATCTACGCCCGCGCCTTCCTCGACGGCCGCCTCAGCGAACAGCAGCTGGACAACTTCCGCCAGGAGTCCGGTGGCGAGGGCCTGCCCTCCTACCCGCACCCGCGGCGGCTGCCCTGGCTGTGGGAGTTCCCCACCGTGTCGATGGGCCTCGGCCCGCTCTCGGCGATCTACCAGGCGCGCTTCAACCGCTATCTGACCAACCGCTCCATCAAGGACACCGCCAACTCGCACGTCTGGGCCTTCCTGGGCGACGGCGAGATGGACGAGCCCGAGTCGACCGCGGCCCTCGCGCTGGCGGCCCGGGAGCAGCTGGACAACCTGACCTTCGTCATCAACTGCAACCTCCAGCGCCTCGACGGTCCGGTCCGCGCCAACTTCCGCGTGGTCCAGGAGCTGGAGGCGCAGTTCCGCGGGGCCGGCTGGAACGTCGTCAAGACGCTCTGGGGCAACGCCTGGGACGAGCTGTTCCAGCTGGACACCACGGGCGCGCTGCTGCGCCGCCTGCGGGAGGTCCCGGACGCGCAGTTCCAGACGTACGCCACCCGTGACGTCGCCTACATCCGCGAGCACTTCTTCGGCGCCGAGCCCGCCCTCGTGGAGCTGGCGAAGCTGCTCACCGACGCGAAGATCGCCGAGTGTTTCTACACCTCGCGCGGCGGCCACGAGGCCCGCAAAGTGTACGCGGCGTACAAGGCGGCCGTGGAGCACAAGGGCGCGCCGACCGTGATCCTGGCCCAGACGGTCAAGGGCTACACGCTCGGCAAGGGCTTCGAGTCCAAGAACGCCAACCACCAGATGAAGAAGCTGTCGATCGACGAGTTCAAGGGCATGCGCGAGCTGCTCGGCCTCCCGATCCCCGACAGCGCCTTCGAGGACGGCCTGGTCCCCTACGGCCACCCGGGCGCCGACTCCCCCGAGGTCCGCTACCTCCAGGAGCGCCGCGCCGCGCTCGGCGGTCCCGCCCCGGCCCGCCGGATGCACGCCTCCGCTCCGCTGCCGCAGCCCGAGGAGCGCGCGTTCAAGGCCCTCTACAAGGGGTCCGGCAAGCAGGAGATGGCCACCACCATGGCCTTCGTCCGCCTGGTGAAGGACCTGATGCGGGACAAGGAGACCGGCAAACGCTGGGTCCCGATCGTCCCGGACGAGGCCCGCACCTTCGGTATGGAGTCCCTCTTCCCCTCGGCCGGCATCTACTCGCCGCTGGGCCAGACGTACGAGCCGGTCGACCGCGACCAGCTGATGTACTACAAGGAGGCCAAGGACGGCCAGATCCTCAACGAGGGGATCACCGAGGCTGGGGCCATGGCCGACTTCATCGCCGCCGCCACGTCGTACGCGACGCACGGCGAGACGATGATCCCGTTCTACATCTTCTACTCGATGTTCGGCTGGCAGCGGACCGGCGACCAGATGTGGCAGCTCGCCGACCAGCTCGGCAAGGGCTTCATCGTCGGCGCCACGGCCGGTCGTACGACCCTGACGGGTGAGGGCCTCCAGCACGCGGACGGCCACTCGCACCTGATCGCGGCCACCAACCCGGCCTCGCTCAACTACGACCCGGCGTTCGCGTACGAGGTCGCGGTGATCGTCAAGGACGGTCTGCGCCGGATGTACGGCCCCGAGGCCGAGAACGTCTTCTACTACCTGACGGTCTACAACGAGCCGAAGCCCCAGCCCACGATGCCCGAGGGCGTCGAGGAGGGCATCGTCAAGGGCCTGTACCGCTTCAAGGAGGGCACGCCCGCCAAGGCGGACGCGCCGCGCCTCCAGCTGCTGGCCTCCGGCACGGCGATCCACTGGGCCCTGGAGGCCCAGGAGCTGCTGGCCGCCGACTGGGGTGTCACGGCCGACGTCTGGTCGGCCACCTCGTGGGGCGAGCTGCGCCGCGACGCGCTGGAGGCCGACGAGGCGCTCCTCCGCGGTGAGGTGCAGGTGCCGTACGTGACCCAGGCGCTCTCCGGTGCGCCGGGCCCGGTGCTCGCGGTCAGCGACTGGATGCGCCAGGTGCCGGACCAGATCAGCCAGTGGGTGGAGCAGGACTGGTCCTCGCTCGGCACGGACGGCTTCGGCCTCTCCGACACCCGCGAGGCGGCCCGCCGCCACTTCGGGGTCGACACCCAGTCGATCGTGGTGGCGTCGCTGGCCCAGCTCGCCAAGCGCGGCGAGGTCCCGGCCTCGGCGGTCAAGGAGGCCCGGGAGCGGTACGGCCTCTGATCCACCACCCTGACCTGACCCCCGGCCGCCGGGGCAGACGCGTCCGACAACGCGCCCGCCTCGGCGACCGGGGGTTTCGGCGTGTGGGGTCAGGGGTTCGGCGCAGGCGGCGGCCGGGGGCTGGGCCCGGGCGGCCGGGGGCTCGGTCCAGGCGGCCGGGGGTTTTCGCTGCCGCCACAATGGGCGCATGCGTGCTGCCCGGCTGATCAAGATGGTGCTGCTGCTCCAGTCCCGCCCCGCCATGACCGCCGCAGAGCTGGCGGCCGAGCTGGAGGTGTCGGAGCGTACGGTCACCCGCGACGCGCAGGCGCTCTCCGAGGCGGGCGTCCCGGTGTACGCGGAACGCGGCCGGGCGGGCGGCTACCGGCTCATCGGCGGCTACCGCACCCGGCTGACCGGCCTCGCCCGGAACGAGGCGGAGGCCCTCTTCCTCTCCGGGCTGCCCTCGGCGCTGCGCGAGATGGGCCTGGAGGACGCGGCGTCGGCGGCCCGGCTCAAGGTCTCGGCCGCACTGCTGCCCTCCGTACGCGACGCCTCCGCCTCCGCCGCCCAGCGCTTCCACCTGGACGCCCCGTCCTGGTACCACGAGCCGGAGCCCCCGGACCTCCTGCCCGCCGTCGCCGACGCCGTCTGGGACGACCGCCTGCTCCGGGCCCGCTACCGCAGAGGCGGAGGCCGCGAGCACGGACGCGAGGGTACGGAGGTGGCGCGGGAGCTCGCTCCGTACGGCCTCGTCCTCAAGGCCGGGGTCTGGTACCTCTGCGCCAGGGCGGGGGACGACTTCCGGGTCTACCGGATCGACCGGTTCACCTCCGTGGAGCCGTGCGACGAGCGCTTCGACCGGGACGAGAGCTTCGACCTGCCCGCGTTCTGGGAGGAGCGGGCCGCCGAGTTCGCCCGGTCCCTCCTCCGTACCGAGGTGACCGTACGGGTGTCCGAGAGCGGTGCCCGGCAGCTCGCGCACGCGGGCGACCGGGCGGCCGCCGCCACGGCCCTCTCCGAGGCCCCTCCGGCCGGTCCGGACGGGTGGCGCACGGTCGTCCTGCCCGTGGAGTCACTGGACGTGGCATACAGCCAGCTCCTTTCGCTGGGTCCCGAGTTGGAGGTCGTGGCACCGGAGGAGTTGCGGAGCCGGTTCGCCGAGACGGTCGAACGCCTGAGTGATCTATATCGCTGAAAGGCTTCTTTTCGCCGTCTGGGCGTGCGGGGGGTCCCGGCAGGCTGGATGCTGGACCCGTGATGGACGAGACGGAATTCTGGGAGATCATCGACAGCAGCCGCGAGGGAGCCGAGGGCGACCCCGAGGAGCAGGCCGACCTGCTCGTGGAACGGCTGGTACAACTCGACCCCGATTCCGTGCTGGACTTCGCCCGGCACTTCGAGGCCCGCTACAACCGCGCCTACCGCTGGGACCTGTGGGGCGCGGCCGCCGTGCTGCTCGGCGGGGCGAGCGACGACGCCTTCGACTACTTCCGGTGCTGGCTGATCGGCCAGGGCCGGGAGGTCTTCGAGGGCGCGCTGCACGACCCGGACGACCTGGCGGAGCTGCTGGAGGAGTTCGACGAGGAGATCGACGGGGACGGTGAGGAGCTGGGCTACGCGGCCGACGAGGCGTACGAGCAGCTCACGGGCGTGGTCGCACCCGACCTGGGCCTGCCGCCGCAGCCCACCGAGCCGCCGGGCTCCCCGGTCGACTTCGAGGACGACGAGGCGCTGGCGGCCCGCTACCCGGAGCTCTGGGACCGCTTCGCCCCCCGCTGAGCGGGCCGACGCGGATCAGGGCGCCAGCGAGCGGCCCATCAGCACATCGTCGACATAGCGCCCGTGCAGGAAGAACTCCCCGCTCAGCACCCCTTCCACGGCGAACCCCTCGGAGGCGTAGAGCGCCCGGGCGGGGGTGTTGTGCCCGAGCACCCGCAGCGTGATCCGGTTGGCCCCCTGCCGCCGCGCCTCGGCGCACGCGGCCCGCAGCAGGGTCCGCCCGACCCCGGCCCCGCGCGCCCAGGCCGCCACGGCGAGGCCCTGTATCTGGCGCACATGGGCGTTGCAGGCGAGGGGCGTGGGCGGGACCAGGCGTATGTACCCGGCGATGCGCGTCGCACCGGCCTCGGCCGCAGCCCCGGAACCGGATCCGGGCTCGGCCTCGCCCTCCGTCGCGGCCTCGGCCACCAAGAGGTCCTCGGGACGGTGGCGCTCGTCGAAGAACGGGTCGTACGGGGGCCGGGGCTGCGGGACGACCGCGTGCAGCGTCGACCAGGTGGACCGGTCCAGTGCCCCGAGGGCTTCCTCGTCGGCCGGCAGGGCGGGGCGGACGGAGACGGAGTGGAGGGTGGTGGTTGCGGACATGACGTCACTGTCCCATGCCGGGTTCTTCGCACTCCATGGTGTTTTCCCCCGTATCCACTGCCGTGTTTCCCCCAGTCCGTGGGGCAGGATGGCACCATGCCGACCTCCCGTATCGCCGTCACTGGATCGTCCGGACTCATCGGAGCGGCGCTCGTGCGCTCGCTGCGTGCCGACGGGCACGAGGTGGCCCGCCTGGTGCGGCGGCCCGCCAGGTCCGGGGACGAGGTCGCGTGGGACCCCAAGCGGGGTTACGTGGACGTGGCCGGGCTCGTGGGCTGCGACGCGGTCGTCCACCTCGCCGGGGCCGGGGTCGGCGACCACCGCTGGACCGACGAGTACAAGCGGGAGATCCGCGACAGCCGGGTGCTGGGCACAGCCGCGATCGCCGAGGCCGTCGCCTCACTCGACACCCCGCCGAAGGTGCTGCTCTCCGGCTCGGCCATCGGCTTCTACGGCGATACGGGCGACCGTGCCGTGGACGAGAGCGCGCCGCCCGGGGCCGGCTTCCTGCCCTCCGTCTGCGAGGAGTGGGAGGCCGCGACGGCCGCCGCCGAGGAGCGGGGCATCCGCACGGTGCACGCCCGCACCGGGCTGGTGGTGGCCCGTGAGGGCGGGGCGTGGGGGCGGCTGTTCCCCCTGTTCAAGGCGGGGCTCGGCGGTCGGATGGGCAACGGCCGCCAGTATTGGAGCTTCATCGCCCTGCACGACCATGTCGCCGCCCTGCGCCACATCCTGGACACCGAGTCGCTGACCGGCCCGGTGAACCTGACCGGCCCCGACCCGGTGACCAACGCCGAGGTGACCGCCGCGATGGGCCGGGTGCTGCGCCGCCCGACCCTCTTCACCGCCCCCGCGCCCGCCCTGCGGGTCGCGCTCGGGGAGTTCGCCGGGGATGTGCTGGGCAGCCAGCGGGTGATCCCCGGCCGGCTGCTGGACTCCGGCTTCTCGTTCGCGTTCCCCGGCATCGACGCGGCGATCCGCGCGGCCCTGCGCTGAGCGTGACGCGGGGAGACGCGCGGCCCCGAGCCGAGCCGCACCCCGACACGGCGGCCCCGTGTGCGACCCCGTGCCCCGGTGCTCCCGGCCACGCGCGTCTGACCCACTATCAGCCATCCTCCTAACCTCGATGCGAACTCCGGCATTCCGGGGACCTGTTGGGGGCAAGAGCCCCCCACCAGTCGCACCGACTCGGGGAGGGGCTTGTGCGCAGCACGGCACACCATGCGGACGTGATCATCATCGGGGCCGGGATCGCCGGCCTCTCAGCGGCCCATCTGCTGACCGGCGCCGGAGTCGGCGTCAGTGTTCTGGAGGCGGCCTCCACCGTGGGCGGCCGGCTGGCCACCCATGAGGTGGACGGCTTCCGTCTCGACCAGCTCGGCCCCCTGCTCTGCACCTCCTGGCCGGAGCTGACCGCCATCCCGGGGCTCGGCGCCCCGGAGCTGCGGGAGTTCGCGCCCGGGGTGCTGGTGCACAGCGAGGGCCGCCGCCACCGGACCGCCGACATACGGAGCGCGAGGGGCGCACTCAGAGCCGTACGCACCCGGTCGAGCGCCCCCCAGGGCTCGCCGGGCGGATACGAGGACCACCTGCGCGTCGTCTCCCGGGGCAGCCTCGGCGCCAAAGGCACAGGCTTCAAGGGGACCGGGCTCATAGGCACAGGACTCAAAGGGACCGGCCTCATAGGCACAGGACTCAGGACCTCCGGCCTCAGGAGCAGCGCCACCGTCTCCGAGGCGATCGACCGGGCCCGGCTCGGCGCGGCGCTCTCCCGGCTGGCCGCCACCCCGACGGCCCGGCTCCTGGCCCGCCCCGAGCGGACGGCGCTCGCCGCGTTGAGGGCGGGCCAGATGCCCGCCCGTACGGTGGACGGCGTCCTTCGTCCGCTGCTCTCCGCGCTGCTCGGCGACCCCGGCCTCACCACGTCCAGCCGGTGCGCGGATCTGGTCCTGCGGGACTACGCGCGGGGCGGGCTCTGCGTCCCGGCGGGCGGTTCGGGGACGCTGCCGGATCTGCTGGCGGCCGCGCTGCCGCCGGGCACGGTACGGACCGGGGTGCATGTCACGGCCGCCGACATCACCACCGTACGCACCAAGGAACATGGCGAACTGGGGTGCCGCTCCCTGCTGTTGGCCACCGGTGCGGGGGCGGCGGCCGAGCTGCTGCCCGGGCTGCGGGTGCCCGCCTTCCGCCCGGTGACGGTCCTTCACCACACCGCGCCCGCGCCGCCGCCGACCGGCAGGTCGCTGGTGCTGGACGGTGACCGGTCGGGGCCGGTGGCGTACACGGCGGTGATGAGCGAGGTCGACCCCTCGCGCGCGCCGGAGGGCCGGACGCTGATCACGTCGACGGTGCTCGGGACGCCGCCGCCGGACCTGGACCGTTCCGTACGGACGCATCTGGCGTCGCTGTACGGGACCCCGACGGACGGCTGGGAGCTGCTGGCCGCCCACCACGACCCGGAGGCGGTGCCCGCGATGGAGGCCCCGCACGACCCGCGCCGGCCGGTGCGGGTGCTGGCCGGGCTGTACGTGTGCGGCGACCACCGCGACACCAGCTCGGTCCAGGGGGCGCTGCACTCGGGGCGCCGGGCGGCCGAGGCGATCCTGACGGACCTGGGGGTGGCTCCGGCGCACCTGGGGGGCGTGGGGCTGCCGGAAGCGGCGTAGCAACGCACGGGCGTACGCGGGCTCGCCTTCCGGCCTCTCCGGCTTCCGGCAGCCCCGGCTTCCGGGTTCCGGCCTTCCGGCTTCCGGGTTCCGGCCTTCCGCCTTCCCGGCCAGCCGGAAGCTGGGGGCCGGAAGGCAGAGCCCGCGTGGTGTCAGCCCAGCGCCGCCACCCGGTCGCGGTAACCGCGTACGGGCGCGGCGTCCCGGTACGGCTCCAGGCTGCGCTCGAAAGCGCGTACGTACTCGGCGGCCCGGACCGAGCGCATCTCCGAGGCCTGCTGGGCGGCCTCGGCCCCCAGCTGGCACGCCTGCTCCAGCTCGCCGAGGCCCAGCCGGGCGGAGGCCAGCACCACCCGGCAGAACAGCCGGCTACGGGCGTACGCCGGGGCACGGAGCTGGAGCGAGCGCTCCGCGTGCTGGGCGGCGGCCCGGTACTGCTGGAGGTCGCGGTGACAGTGGCCTAGCTCATGGGCGAGCTGGGCCTCGTCGAAGGGGCGGGCCCACGGCGGCGCCTCGTCCCCGGGGCGCGCGATCTCCAGGGCGTGCTCCGCCCGGGTCAGCGCGGCGGTGCAGGCCCGCGCCTCGCCGAGGATGCCGTGGCCGCGCGCCTCGACCGAGTGCAGCAGTGCCTGGACGAGGGGCGGGGCGGAGGAGCCGATGCCCTGCTGGGAGACGCGGGCGAGCTGGACGGCCTCCCTGCCGTGGCCGAGGTGGACGGCCTGGCGGCTCATGGTGATCAGGACGTACGCCCCGTAGCCGCGGTCCCCGGCGGCCTGGGCGAGCCGCAGGGCCTGGACGAAGTACCGCTGGGCCAGGCCGTGGGCGGCGATGTCGAACGAGGTCCACCCGGCCAGCCGGGTCAGGTCGGCGACCGCGGCGAAGAGGCGGCGCCCGGTGGTCTCGCCGTAACTCCCGCGGAGCATCGGCTCGGCCTCGTGCTCCAGATACCGCACGAGGGCCTGGCGGGCGTGGCCGCCGCCGTAGGTGTGGTCGAGGGTGCGGAAGAGCTCACCGACCGACCGCAGCGCCGCGACGTCACCGTGGCCCACCCGCAGGCCGGGCCCGCGCTCGGTCTGCCGCTGTCGCGGGACCACGGGGAGCGACTCCGTACCCGTACCCGTACCGGAAGCGGCTCCGGAGCCGGGCAGAGGCCCGGGCAGGGGCCCCACCCCTGGTCGGCCGCCGGGACCGGGCTGGGCCGTTCCGGACGGGTCCGCCCCGGGCGGCTGGCCACCGGCCGGGGCGTGGTGGCCGACGGAAGGAGCGGGCCGACCGACGGGCCGCACAGGTCCGCCGGGCCGGGGCAGGCCGCGGAGATCGGTGCGCAGCCCCCCGTCCGTACGACTCAGCCCTGAAGCGTCCGTACGGCCCGGGCCTGACGCCTCCGTGCGGCCCATGCCGGGTGCCTCGGCCGTACGTCCCAGGCCCGGCGACTCCGTACGGCCCGGTGCCGGGGCTCCACCGGCGGCCCCGGCACCTCCCCTGCGGTGCGGGGCGGGCGGCTGGGCCGCCCCGCCGTCGCGGGCCACCCACTCGTCGGCGCGGCCGATCAGCCAGTCGCGGCTGGGGACGACGAGACCGGCGGGGGTGAAGGCGATCTTGCGCAGCTCGGTGTGCGTACCCGAGTCCTTGCGCCACAGGCCGCTCACGATGTCGACGGCCTCGGCGGGGGTGGCCGCGAACTCCAGCCCCGCGTAGACGGGTGCGCAGGCGTCGAGACCCAGGTCCTGGGCCGAGAGCCGGCGGCCGAGGCGCCGGGTGAAGACCTCGGCGATCAGGGCGGGGGTGGTGCCACGGGGCTGCTGTCCCCGCAGCCAGCGGGTGACCGAGGTCTTGTCGTACCGCAGGTCCAGTCCGTGTTCGAGGCCGAGCTGATCGACCCGGCGGGCGAGGCCCGCGTGGGAGAACCCGGCTTCCGCGATGAGAGAGGCGAGGCGGCGGTTGGGCGTGCGCTGCGGGGGTCGTTCCGACATCAGCTGTACGGTCTCCTGCCTTCGGGGGCCCGGGCAGCCCCTGGGGAACGGCGCGAATTTAGCGTCCGCCGGGGCGGTCGGAGACACCCTTTGCTCCACGTTCATCCGATCGTGTGAGGATTGTGGACAGAGCTGACAGAAGGGACCGGACCTCCCTCACGTCGGGAAGCACCTCATCCACCTGCCGGTGGGCCGGCCGGGTGACGGTCGTACAGTGGTTGCGGGCGCGATCAGTGCAGGGTGCCGTCATCCCGGGGACACCCCTTCGGGCACACGGCGCCCGACGTAGGGAGGCATCTGTCGTGAGCGAGCTGCGGTTCGTCCGTCTGGGCTTCGGTGACGAGGCCGTCGAGTACACGGAGGCCTGGCAGAAGCAGCGCGAGGTGCACGCGGCCCGGTTCGAGGACCTGGTGCCGGACACCTGTCTGCTCCTGGAGCACCCGCCCGTCTACACGGCGGGCCGTCGTACCGCCGACAGCGAGCGACCGCTGGACGGCACCCCGGTCATCGATGTGGACCGGGGCGGAAAGATCACCTGGCACGGCCCGGGGCAGCTCGTCGGCTACCCGATCCAGAAGCTGCCGCGCCCGGTCGACGTCGTCGCGCACGTCCGCCGCCTGGAGGACGCGCTGATCCGTACGGCCGCCGACTTCGGGGTGGAGACCTCGCGGGTCGAGGGCCGCAGCGGTGTCTGGGTGCTCGGCGACCCGGTCGAACAGCGCCAGGCGCTCGGCGGGCTCTCGCTGGACTTCGACCCCAGACTCCAGGACGAGGAGTTCGACCCGCGGCTCAACGGCCCGGAGTACGCCCCGTCCAACGCGGGCCAGCGCCGCGAGGACCGCAAGCTGGCCGCGATCGGGATCCGGGTCGCCAAGGGTGTGACGATGCACGGCTTCGCGCTCAACGTGAACCCGGACAACACCTGGTTCGACAAGATCGTGCCGTGCGGCATCCGTGACGCGGGGGTGACGTCCCTCTCGAACGAGCTGGGCCGCGAGATCACCATCGAGGAGGTGCTGCCGGTCGCCGAGAAGCACCTGCGGGACATCCTGGAGAACGCGGAGCTGGCGCCCCGCACCATCGACCGGCCGGCCGAGCAGTCGGCCGAGCAGCCGAAGGCCGCGGCCCCGGCGTAGTACCGGCCAGTAGCCCCGACCACCGTCACCGGCCGGGGAATAGGCCCCGTCGGCCGCAGGTTGGCCAGACGTAAGGCCGTTTGATTTACGGGCGTACCCTGGTGTTCGCCGAAGAATCCCATGCGAATCCCACGCAGCAGAAAGCAAAGGGGAGCCGGAGTGTCCGCTGTCGCACCCGACGGGCGCAAGATGCTGCGCCTGGAGGTCCGAAACAGCCAGACCCCCATCGAGCGCAAGCCCGAGTGGATCAAAACGCGGGCGAAGATGGGCCCCGAGTACAAGCAGCTGCAAAATCTCGTGAAGGGCGAGGGGCTGCACACGGTCTGCCAGGAGGCGGGCTGCCCCAACATCTTCGAGTGCTGGGAGGACCGCGAGGCCACCTTCCTCATCGGCGGCGACCAGTGCACGCGGCGCTGCGACTTCTGCCAGATCGACACGGGCAAGCCGCAGGCGCTGGACCGTGACGAGCCCCGCCGGGTCGGCGAGTCCGTCGTCAAGATGGACCTGAACTACGCCACCATCACCGGCGTCGCCCGCGACGACCTGGAGGACGGCGGATCCTGGCTGTACGCCGAGACCGTCCGCCAGATCCACACGCTGACGGCGGAGCGGGAGGCGGGCGCGACCAAGGTCGAGCTGCTGATCCCCGACTTCAACGCCGAGCCCGAGCAGCTCGCCGAGGTCTTCTCCTCGCGCCCCGAGGTGCTCGCGCACAACGTGGAGACGGTGCCGCGCATCTTCAAGCGCATCCGCCCCGGCTTCCGCTACGAGCGGTCCCTGGAAGTCATCACGCGGGCCCGCGAGGCCGGTCTGGTGACCAAGTCGAACCTGATCCTCGGCATGGGCGAGACCCGTGAAGAGGTCAGCGAGGCGCTCCAGGACCTGTACGACGCGGGTTGCGAGCTCATCACGATTACGCAGTACCTGCGGCCCACCGTGCGCCACCACCCGGTGGAACGCTGGGTGAAGCCGATGGAGTTCGTGGAGCTGAAGGACGAGGCCGACGCGATCGGCTACTCCGGCGTGATGTCGGGGCCGCTGGTGCGTTCCTCGTACCGCGCGGGCCGTCTCTTCCAGCAGGCGATGGAGGCCCGTGGCGCGGCCACCGGAAGCGTGCCGGCCGCCCAGGCCGTGTGAGCAACCGTGTGAGTCCGCTCACCCGGACTACCGAGCAGTAACCGCAGGAACGAAGCGGCTCGTGCGCTCCCCGCAGGTGAGGGGCGCGGATGGGCCGCTTCGGCGTGCGGAGCACCGGAATGAAGGGTTCATTGGTGTTTGACCGCCCGGTCACGCACTGGTAACACCAAGCAGTGACCCTAGGTACACGTGCAGCGGCAGCTCCCACGGCCGCCGCCGTCACTGCTTCCCGTACTCAGTCCGCGCCCCGGGTGGCGCATTCACTCCGAGGGGGAACACCATGCAGGCCGCACCGGTCCGCGCCCACGCCATTCCGTCCGTCACCACCGCCCTGCGCGCCGTCGAGTCGCTGCTGCTGAGCAGCGGCCAGCGCACCGCCCGCCGCAACGCCTGGACGGCCGTCCTGGAGGACCGCCGCCGGGCCAAGGACCGGGTGGAGTCCCCTTACGTGCCGGACGCGGTGGCCGACCACCGTTCCTAGGTCGCTTCCACGCCACGTAAACTTCGGTACATGGCGAGGAAGGCAAAAACCGAAGGCGCGGACAGCGCCGAGAACGCAGGGCGGCTCAAGCAGATCGCCCTGACCTACAAGATGACCAGGCGGTCCGACAGCAAGATCGGGTTCATCGTCGCGGGCGTGGGAATCGCCACGTTCGGTGTCCTCCTCGGCATCGGCTTCGTGATCGGCCACCCGGTCTACCTGGGCATCCTGGGCTTCGTCCTGGCCGTCCTCGCGATGGCGATCATCTTCGGACGACGTGCCGAACGAGCGGCCTTCGGGCAGATGGAGGGCCAGCCCGGTGCGGCGGCCGCCGTCCTGGACCGGATCGGACGCGGCTGGACCACGACCCCCGCTGTGGCGATGAACCGCAGCCAGGATGTCGTGCACCGGTCCGTCGGCAAGGCCGGCATCGTCCTGGTCGCCGAGGGCAACCCGAACCGGGTGAAGGGCCTCCTGGCGGCCGAGAAGAAGAAGATGGCCCGCATCGTGGTGGACGTCCCGGTCCACGACATCATCGTCGGCAACGGCGAGGGCCAGGTGCCCCTGAAGAAGGTCCGCACCAAGATGCTGAAGCTCCCCCGCGTCCTGACCGGCCCCCAGGTGACCACCACCAACGACCGGCTGCGCGCGATGGGCGACCTGATGAGCAACATGCCGCTGCCGAAGGGCCCGATGCCGAAGGGCATGCGGATGCCGCGCGGCGGAAAGATGCGCTGAGCACGCGTACGCAGGACGGCCCCGGACCGAGGAATGGTCCGGGGCCGCCGCGTTCTGCGGGTGTACGGGCGTCTACATCCGAACCTGTACGGCGCGGCCGAGGCGGTCGTGGAGGCCGCGCCCGTCGCGGTCCCAGACGAGGGCGGGAATGACGAGCAGGAGCAGGACGGTACGTACGAGAACGCGCCCGAAGCCGAGGCGGCCGCCGTCCTCGGAGACCACGCGCAGCCCGAGGAGGCGCTTGCCGGGGGTGCAGCCGATGGTGCCGACGGTGAGGGCGCTCATGAGGAGGAAGACGCCGAGCGCCCAGTTCCCCGCCGCCTGCTGGTCACCGCGAGCGAGCAGCCCGTATGCGATCACCATGCAGACCGACCAGTCGATGAAGATGGCGCCGAAACGGCGGCCGAGCGGGGCGATGGCCCCCGGCCCCTCCTCGGGCAGCCCGAGCCGCTTGCCGCGGTAGCCGAAGTCGGCACCCATCTCTTCGGCGGCCGCGCGGGGCCCCGAGAGCCACGATCCGATTGCTTGCCTGTTGTCCACCCGTCCACGGTACTGCGCCCAGGTTTGGGCCCGACCGGGCGGGGCACGGAAACAGCCGCGCGGAGACAGCCGCTGAGATGCCGCCCACCCTCGCCCCGGTTAACTTGGGCGAAACAAATGGGTCATGCTTGAGAAATCACGCCTGCCTATGGTCGGGTCCAGCGTGTGCCACCGCACTGGCCGCACCACGAGCTACAACCCCGTCCCTCCCGGGCCGGGAGTAGGAGGAGTTGGATGTTCCAGAACGCCGACGAAGTGCAGAAGTACGTAGCGGACAACGACGTCAAGTTCATCGATGTCCGGTTCTGCGACCTGCCCGGGGTGATGCAGCACTTCACGATCCCGGCAGCGACCTTCGACCCGGCCGAGGAACTCGCCTTCGACGGCTCGTCGATCCGCGGTTTCCAGGCGATCCACGAGTCCGACATGGCGCTGCGCGCGGACCTGTCGACGGCTCGGGTGGACCCCTTCCGCCGCGACAAGACCGTCAACATCAACTTCTTCATCCACGACCCGATCACGGGCGAGCAGTACAGCCGTGACCCGCGCAACATCGCCAAGAAGGCCGAGGCCTACCTCGCCTCGACCGGCTTCGCGGACACCGCGTACTTCGGCCCGGAGGCCGAGTTCTACGTCTTCGACAACGTCCGTTTCCAGACGTCGGCGAACGAGAGCTTCTACCACATCGACTCCGAGGCCGGCGCCTGGAACACCGGGTCGGAGGAGAACAACCGCGGCTACAAGGTCCGCTACAAGGGCGGCTACTTCCCGGTCCCGCCGGTGGACCACTTCGCCGACCTGCGTGCCGAGATCTCCCTGGAGCTGGACAAGAACGGCCTCCAGGTCGAGCGCCAGCACCACGAGGTCGGCACCGCCGGCCAGGCCGAGATCAACTACAAGTTCAACACGCTGCTCGCCGCGGCCGACGACCTGATGCTCTTCAAGTACATCGTGAAGAACGTCGCCTGGCGCAACGGCAAGACCGCGACCTTCATGCCGAAGCCGATCTTCGGCGACAACGGCTCGGGCATGCACGTGCACCAGTCGCTGTGGCAGGGCGGCACGCCGCTCTTCTACGACGAGCAGGGTTACGCCGGCCTGTCGGACATGGCGCGCTACTACATCGGCGGCATCCTGAAGCACGCCCCGTCGCTGCTGGCGTTCACCAACCCGACGGTGAACTCGTACCACCGCCTGGTCCCCGGCTTCGAGGCCCCGGTCAACATGGTGTACTCGCAGCGCAACCGCTCCGCCGCGATGCGCATCCCGATCACCGGCTCGAACCCGAAGGCCAAGCGCGTCGAGTTCCGCGCCCCGGACCCGTCCTCCAACCCGTACCTCGCGTTCTCCGCGCTGCTGATGGCGGGCCTGGACGGCGTCAAGAACAAGATCGAGCCGGCCGAGCCGATCGACAAGGACCTCTACGAGCTGGCTCCCGAGGAGCACGCCAACGTCCAGCAGGTCCCGACGTCCCTCCCGGCCGTGCTGGAGGCCCTGGAGGCGGACAACGAATACCTCCAGGCGGGCGGCGTCTTCACGTCCGACCTGATCGAGACGTGGATCGACTACAAGCGCACGAACGAGATCGCCCCGATCCAGCTGCGCCCGCACCCGCACGAGTTCGAGCTGTACTTCGACATCTAAGCCGCGGGTCGCGCTCGCTGAGCGCCTGACTCCTGATGCCTGAGGCACCGAGGGCCGCCACCTCCTTCCGGGGGTGGCGGCCCTCGCTCGTGCAGGCCTCGGGCGACCGGAAGCCGGCCCACCCTCACCGCAACGAAGGCCGCGCCCGTCCTGCCCACCACTCGTCCGCCGTGATGCCCAGCAGGACCACGTCGTGGTGGGCGCCCGCGAAGAACTCGTGTTGGCGCAGGCGGCCCTCCTCCGTGAAGCCGAGGCTGCGGTACAGGGCCAGGGAAGCGTCGTTGAAGGCGTGCTCGAAGCGGGTCTCGATGACCAGGTGGTACGCGGCGGGGTTCGGGGTGCGGGCGGCGCGTTCGGTGGCCCAGGCGCGGAAGCTCTCGTCGGAGCGCGGAGGGTCGACCACGTCGGCGTTGCGGGTGTCCACGGTGTGCAGGGCCAGGGCGGGGAAGCCCTCCCAGTCGGCGGGTTCGATGCCTCGGAGGCGTATCCGCTCGCCGGTCCACAGGTCGCTCATCGCGCTCCCCCGGGTCCATGTCCGGGTCCGTTGTTCGGCGTGGTCGCCTCGGTCGTCATCCGGTCACAGTAGAGGCGACCGGCACCGTGTTCGGCGCCTTTTCGGGCGACCGCGCCCTCCGGCCCGCCAGGCGGCAGCCCAGGCAGCCGGGGTGGCCCCGGCGGGCGCGTAGGCATGACTGTGCCCCCCGGACCGTTCGGAACCGGGGGCACAGCGCTGTCAGCGGCCGTAGCGGATCAGGGCGCGGACCATGCGGCAGGTGGTGTCGGACGGCGGGTGCATGCCCAGGCGTTCGGCGGTGGTCCGTATCTTGTGGTTTCCGGCGCTGGCCGGCTGGTAGACCCCGCTGTCCAGCAGGGCGATCGCGAGGCGCATGGCCTTGAGGCGGCGGTTGTGCGACACGTACCACTCGCGGGGGCGGCCCGCGGGCAGGCGCTTCTTCGTCGGCGGGGTGGGAAGCGGCGGGTGGAAGGGCATCGGGAGCTGTCGGTCGAGCGGCTCGGTCGTGGCTGCGGCAACGGCCATCGGCATCCTCCTGGCAGGGTGGTGGAACCCTCACGAACTCCCTCCATTTTACTGCCCCCCACTGACAATCGCCCCTGGCCAGAGGCGTTTTCGGCAGTCCCTCGCGTAACCTTGGCCCCATGGAGATCTGGATCAATCCGGCCTGTTCCAAGTGCCGTAGCGCGGTCAGTCTGCTGGACGCCGAAGGGGCCGACTACACCGTCCGGCGCTACCTGGAGGACGTGCCCTCGCCCGAGGAGATCCGGGCCGTTCTCGACCGGCTCGGCCTTGAGCCGTGGGACATCACGCGGACGCAGGAGGCGGTGGCCAAGGAGCTCGGGCTCAAGGAGTGGCCGCGGGACGCCGGTTCGCGGGAGCGGTGGGTCACCGCCCTGTCCGAGCACCCCAAGCTGATCCAGCGGCCCATCATCACCGCCGATGACGGTACGGCTGTTGTGGCGCGGAGTGAGGAAGCCGTGCGGGATGCTTTGGGGCGGTAAGACCGGTTTTCAGCGTTCGTCCGTGCCCGCTCGCTTCGCCGTGGCGAGGGCTATGCGGTTCCAGGTGTTGATCGTGAGGATCAGGGCGAGGAGCTGGGCCAGTTCCTGCTCGGCGAAGTGGTCCGCCGCTCTGGCGTAGATCGCGTCCGGGACCCCGGCGTCACCGATTCGCGTGACCGCGTCCGTCAGGGCCAGGGCCGCCTGTTCCCGTTCCGTGAAGAAGTGGGGCGCCTCCCGCCAGACCGCCACCATGTGCAGCCGCTCCTCGCTCTCCCCCGCCTTCCGCGCGTCCGTCGTGTGCATGTGGAGGCAGTACGCGCAGTGGTTCAGGTGCGAGGAGCGGATCTGGACCAGCTCCACCAGCGTGGGGTCCAGGTCCTCGCGGGCCGCCGCGTCCAGGCCGATCACCGCCCGGAACACCCTCGGGGCGGCCTTCGCGAAATTGAGCCGGGCGGTGGGGGCGGGGGTGGCGGTGCGGTTCTGCGGCTTGATCTCCGTCGTCGTCATGGGTACGAATCTATGGGCGCAGGCGACCGGTTGTGGGGTGCATTCCGATGGCTGAATCGTGGGTCAATTCGGCGGAGATCCTGGGCAGTGATCTGCCGTTGGAGCTCTCCGGTACGGGGAACCGCCGGGCCGTCCTGATGGGCGCCCTCCGCGAGGCCGTGCGCAGCGGGCGGCTCTCCCCGGGTACGCGGCTGCCGCCGTACCGTTCGCTCGCCGCCGACCTCGGGCTCGCCCGTAACACCGTCGCCGACGCCTACGCGGAGCTGGTCGCGGAGGGCTGGCTCGCCGCCCGCCAGGGCTCCGGCACCCGGGTCGCCGAGCGCGCCGCGCCCGTCACTCCGGCCCACCGCCCCCGCACCCCGGAACGCCCCTCCCGCCCCGTCCACGACCTGGTCCAGGGGCAGCCGGACCCCGCCGCTTTCCCGCGCACCGCCTGGCTGGCCTCCGCCCGGCGGGCGCTCACCGCCGCCCCCAACGACGCGTTCGGGCCCGGCGATCCGCACGGGCGGCCCGAGCTGCGGCAGGCGCTGGCCGGCTATCTGGCCCGGGTGCGCGGGGTGCGGGCCTCCCCGGAGCGCATCGTCCTCTGCTCGGGCGCCGCGCACGGGCTGCGGCTCCTGGCGGAGGTGGTGGGCGGCCCGTGGGCGGCGGAGGCGTACGGGCTGCCGTTCCACCGCGAGCTGCTCGCCTCGCACGGTGTCGGCACCCGGCCGGTGGGTGTCGACCGGGACGGGGCCCGGGTCGATGAGCTGACCCGCCACGACCGGGCCGTACTCCTCACGCCCGCCCACCAGTTCCCGACCGGCGGGCCCCTGCACCCGGCGCGGCGGGCGGCGGTGGTCGACTGGGCGCGGTCCACGGGCGGGCTCGTCGTGGAGGACGACTACGACGGGGAGTTCCGCTACGACCGGCAGCCCGTGGGGGCCGTTCAAGGACTCGATCCCGAGCATGTGGTGCTGCTGGGGTCGGTGAGCAAGAGCCTCTCCCCCGCCCTGCGGATCGGCTGGATGGTGCTGCCCGAGCGGCTGGTGGCGCCTGTCGTCGCGACGAAGGGCGAGCGCGAGCAGTTCTCCGGCGCCACCGATCAGCTCACGCTCGCGGACTTCGTCGACTCGGGGGCGTACGACCGTCATGTACGCCGGATGCGGCAGCGCCACCGGCGGCGCCGGGACCAGTTGGTGGCGGCGCTGGAGCAGCGGGCGCCGCACGTCCGGGTCACCGGGATCGCGGCGGGGCTGCACGCGGTGGTGGAGCTGCCGCCCGGCACCGAGCGGTCGGTGGTGCGGGCGGCGGCCTGGCAGGGGCTCGCGGTGGAGGGGCTCGCCGACTACCGGCATCCGGGGGCGGAGCGGGCAGCGCGGGCGGAGGGCGAGCGGGACGGGCTCGTCGTGGGGTACGCCACCCCCGCCGAACACGCCTACCCGGAGGCGTTGGAGGCCCTGTGCCGGGCCCTTCCGCCGCCGGGGTGAGCCATCCCGGGTGCCGGGCGGTCGCCGCCCGCACCGGACCGGGCCGGTCAGGCCGCTCGTGCCGTCGCCCGCGCCGGGCCGAGCCCCGGTCACCGGCCGCCCGTGCCCATCGCACGCGCCCGGCCCAGCCCCCGGTCACCGTACGCTCGTGCCCACCGCTCGCGCCCGGCCGAGCCCCCGGCCACCGATCGCTCGTGCCGTCGCTCGCGCCCGGCCGAGCCCCCGGCCACCGATCGCTCGTGCCGTCATCCGGGCCCGGCCGAGCCCCCGGTCACCGGGCGGTCGCCGCCTGGCTCTCCGCCTCCGCCAGCAGCTCCGTCAGCCGGAGGCCGAAGCGGGCGTCGCAGGGGTGCGGCACCCCCGTACGTACCGCTTCGGACAGCGCGTCCACCGCTCCCCGGAACGCCGCCTCCGCGCCGTCCCAGCCCGGGATCGCGGCCGTCCCGTGCTCGCCCCGCACCTCGATGTCCATGCCCGCCGCGGCCGGCGGGGCGCTCAGGCCGAGGGTCACCGTGCTGGAGGCGCCGGAGGTGTGGCGCAGGATCAGGTGCGTGGTGTCGGCGGGGCCGCGCGCGGCGGTCAGCTCGGTGACCTCCCCCAGCACCGGGATCAGCACCGACAGCGCGTGCGGGCCGACGTCCCACAGGCCGCCCTTCTCGCGCCGCCACGGGGAGTCCGCGTACTCGCTGGTGGACCCCTCGGCGTAGAGCGAGCCGAGCCACTGGGCGCGGGCGGTGAACCAGCCGTCCACCGCCGCCTGTTCGGCGATCCACGCGGCGGTCTCGGGCGCGAAGCGGAGCGTGCAGAAGACGACGGAGGCCACCCCTGCCTTCGCCGCCGCCTCCGCGACCGCGCGGGCCCCCTCCACCGTCGTGGCGACCGGCTTGTCCATCAGGAGGTGACAGCCCGCCTCCGCCGCCCGGACCGCGAGCGGCGCCTGGATGTCCGGCGGCAGCGCGAAGGCCACCGCGTCGCTCGTCTCCAGGAGCTCGTCGATCCCGGCCTCCCCCGTGTACGCCCGGGTCCCGTGGGCGGCGGCCAGGGCCTCCGCCGCCTCGGCGCGCCGGCCCCACACCCCGCTCAACTCGACGCCGGGGTGGGCGGCGAGCGCTGGGGCCTGCGTGTTGCGCGCCCAGGGGCCGGTACCGAGGAGGCCGATGCGCAGGGGGGTGGGGGTGGGGCTGGTGGAGCTGTTGGGGCTGGTGGTGTCGGCGGGTGTCGTCATGGGGGTCAGTGTGCCCGGTGCGGGGGCCGGAGTGCCTGGTGCCGGGGGCGAGTGCCGGGTGTGGGGGTGCCCGGACCCAGGGCGGCGGAATGTGGTGGCGCGGGGCGGGCGTGGGCCGTTACGTTTTCGGGGCCGGCCGCGGGACTTCGGCTGCGACTTCCGAGACTTGCCTGTGAAGCGATGATTTCGTTGTTCGCGCCTCCATTCCCCGGCCGGCATCCGCAGTCCTCACCGGGGGAAGTCCATGAACACGCCGCCCGAGCCCCTTGCCGATCTCCGCGAGACCCTTGCCGATCTCGTCGCCGCCGAAGACGTCCTGCTCTTCGCGAATGCGGCGATCACCGCGACCGGACAGCGCGAGTTCCGTTCGGGCGCCCTCGATCAGCAACTCTCGCTGGACTTCCTGCATACGTACGTCCGGGTCAATTACCGCCGTGTGTACGCCGCTTCGCTGGCCCTCGACATCAACGACCACAACGCCGCCCGTATCGTGCTCGGCCTCCTGGAGACCGCCGGTGAGGCGAGCGCCGATGAGCGGCGCACCGAGGGCCGGCTCATCGCCGCCCGGCTGGCGCTGCTGCCTCCGCAGCGGGTCTACCGGCTCTTCGGCGAGGTGCGCCGGGCCGGGATCAACAACCGGCGTACCCGGGCGATCATGCGGAACTGGCTGGCGGCCCGGCCGGACCTGGGGCACGACGCGGTGAAGTACCGCAGCGGGGTGAAGACGGCCGCCCGGCACATCCATCTGCGCTGCGCCGAAGGGGCCGGGGCGGAGGTCGGGGCGTTCCTGTTCCGGCCGGGGAAGCTGCCGCGGTACGAGCACCCGCTGCTGGACGCGTGGCGGCGCGCGCACTACGAGCAGGGGGCCGTGGCCGAGCTGCCGTTCACCGTGGCGGAGGGGTTCGCGGCCCGGCACGGGATGAAGCGCGAGGCGTTCCTGAAGCGGGCCGCGCCCCGGATGACCCGGCTGGAGCGGCTGCGGACCCTGGAGCAGCGGGCGGTGGGCGACCGCCGACCGGACGTCGATCTGACCGTGATGCCGCTGACCCGGCTGGCCCTGTACGTCCTCGCGCTCCCCTTCGAGGAACGGGTCGCCCGCCGTACCGAGCTGACCGGTGCCCTGCGCACCGCCGCCCGCCGGGCCGCGGGCCGGCACGCCGGGAGCTGGGGCCGGGTGCACGCGGTGCTGGACGACAGCTTCTCCTCGTCCGGGTCGGGGCAGAAGCGGCGCCGGCCGCTCGCCGTGGCCCTGGCCTGCCATCACCTGCTGGAGGTGCTCGCCGCGCCGGGCGCGTACCGGGGGCTGTGGACCTCGGGCCGGGGCGATGCCCTGCTCGTACGTCCGTGGGGGCCGACCCCGCTGGGGATGCGGGTCCTGGACGCGCTGGAGCCCGGGCAGGGTGGTGCGGCCCCGGACCGGCTGGTGATCGTTTCGGACGGCTGGGACAACGCCCCGGCGGGGCTGGCGGGCGAGGTGCTGCGGGTGTGGCGCTCGCGGCTGGATCCGGGGCGGCGGACGGCGGTGGTGCACGTCAACCCCGTATACGACGCGGGCGGTTTCGATGTGCGGCGGCTCGCGGCGGGGGTTCCGACGGCCGGGATCCGGGACGCGGAGGATCTGCCCGCGCTGGTGGAGATCGCCCGGTTCGCGGAAGGCCGGACCGGGGCGGCGGAGCTGCACGCGTATCTGGACCGGCGCGTGGCCCTCTTCCTGGGAGAGGGCCACCGACAGGAAAAGCAGGAAGAGGAGGAGGCAGTCTCGTGAACCGGCTGGAGCTGACCGGGCTCACCACCCGGCCCTCGCAGGTGTGGGGCGGCGTCCGGCTCGTACCGCTGGTGCGTGAGGCCCCGGTGGACGGGCTCCGGCTGCACCGGGAGGTGTACGAGCGGCTCGGGGCGGGGGCCGTCGAGGTCGGGCCCCGTACGCGGTACGTCTCCTACATCCCGCACGGGCTGGTCGCCGACTGGTCCGGGGACGGGGAGGGCGCCGAAGGGCAGGGCGGGCAGTCGGCCGCGTACGGCACCCAGTTCGGCGGGCCGGACGCGCCCCGTACCCTTCGGCTGCCGCGCCCGCCCCTCCACCGCATGGCCAAGCGCCGCCCCGGCGACCGGCTCCGGTTCCTGCCGCTCCACCTGGCTCTGGAGGGCTACCTCGCACTGCACTTCGGCGGACCGTCGACCGCCTGGGAGGAGTGGTCGCGGCGGGCGCTGCGCGACGGGCTGTCGCCGCGCGCGGAGGACGCGTACCTCGGGTGGTCGGTGCGGGGGCTCGGGGACGCGCTGCGGATCTTCGAGATCCACCCGGACCAGTGCGGGGTGATGGTGTACGTCGCCGACGCGCTCGCCGCCGCCTTCGTGGTGCCGCACCCGGAGGACTACCGGCTGCTGCACGCCTCGCTGGTGGAGGACCTGTACGGGGAACTGGTGCACCAGTACGCGCTGTACGGGGCCCCGGTCGCGGAGTTCGGGGCACGCCTCGGGGACGGGGCGCACATCCGTACGCTCGCCGATCTCCGGGCGGCGGCGCGCGGGCAGGAGCGGGCGTGGGAGGAGGCGCACGAGGCGCTGTTCGCGCGGGAGCTGCTGGACTCCTCGTACGGGTTCGACCGGGTGTACCGGATGGGGTCGTTCACGCTGTGGCGGTTCCTGCCGCCGTTCGTCCGGGACGGCGGCGGTCAGCACATCGGGGAGACGATCACCGACCACAAGGGACAGGTCGCCTACCTCAAGACGTTCCGGCTCTCCGACGCCCAGATCCGGCGCGGCTATCTGCTGCACGTCCTCGCGGGCGCGGAGTGGGAGCTGTCCCGGGCGGCCGCGACGCTGGGGTCAAGCCGGGAGGAGCTGGTGCGGCGGATCCGCGCCGCCGGGTTCTCGGAGCTCCTCAAGGGCAACGTATGACGCGTACCTACAGGGTGAACCTCTGCGGGACGCGTACCTACAGTGCAAACCCTTGCGGGACGAGTCCCGACAAGGCGCCCTTTTAACGCAGGAAGCCTCGGTAACACGGGGTTCACACTCGGGCAACGGACGGGAAATCGCACCTTGCCAAGCTGCGCGGCATAGACCGCTGCACCCGCAAAGGATGGCGTCCGTGACGTTCAAGGCTGAGTACATCTGGATAGACGGCACCGAGCCGACCGCCAAGCTTCGCTCCAAGACGAAGATCATGGACGGCACGCCGTCGGGCGACGTGGCGGATCTCCCGATCTGGGGATTCGACGGTTCCAGCACCAACCAGGCCGAGGGCCACGCCTCCGACCGCGTGCTGAAGCCCGTCTTCACCTGTCCGGACCCGATCCGCGGCGGCGACGACGTCCTCGTGCTGTGCGAGGTCTTCAACATCGACATGACGCCGCACGAGTCCAACACCCGGGCCGCGCTGCGTCCGGTCGCCGAGCAGTTCGCGGGCCAGGCCCCGATCTTCGGCATCGAGCAGGAGTACACGTTCTTCGACGGCCACCGGCCGCTCGGCTTCCCCGAGGGCGGCTTCCCGGCCGCGCAGGGCGGCTACTACTGCGGGGTCGGCGCGGACGAGATCTTCGGCCGCCAGATCGTGGAGAAGCACCTCGACAACTGCCTGGCCGCCGGGCTCGGGATCTCCGGCATCAACGCCGAGGTCATGCCCGGTCAGTGGGAGTTCCAGGTGGGCCCGCTCTCCCCGCTGGACGTCTCCGACCAGCTGTGGGTGGCCCGTTGGCTGCTCTACCGCACCGCCGAGGACTTCAACGTCTCCGCGACGCTGGACCCGAAGCCGGTCAAGGGCGACTGGAACGGCGCGGGCGCGCACACCAACTTCTCCACCAGGGCGATGCGCGAGGGGTACGAGGCGATCATCACCGCCTGCGAGTCGCTGGGTGAGGGCTCCAAGCCGCTGGACCACGTGAAGAACTACGGCGCGGGCATCGACGACCGGCTCACCGGCCTGCACGAGACCGCCCCGTGGAACGAGTACAGCTACGGCGTCTCCAACCGCGGCGCCTCGGTCCGTATCCCCTGGCAGGTGGAGCAGGACCAGAAGGGCTACATCGAGGACCGCCGTCCCAACGCCAACGTCGACCCGTACGTCGTCACGCGGCTGATCGTCGACACCTGCTGCACCGCGCTGGAGAAGGCCGACCAGGTCTGATCCCGGCACCAGGACGCATACGGGGAGGGGCCCGCCGGTTCGCCGGCGGGCCCCTCCCCTTGTCCTTTCCCCACTCGTTCCCTTACTCGTTCCCCGCTCGTTCGAGACCGGAGGAAGGAAAAGTGAGCAAGAAAAAGCGCAGCGTGAGGAAGGTAACGCCAAGAGTCCGTATCGACGGGTGAGAGGAGTCTGATGCATTGCCGCAATGTCTGCTTCAATGGAGCCATGGCCAGCTTCCAGTACATCGCGTCGGGTCGCAGCGACCTCGAGCCGTTCTGGCCTTCCCGTCAGCACCATGATTTCGACCGGGTGTGTTGCCGCGCGTGGAACGCGCAGGCCCTCTAAAGCCGCTCACCCCGGCCTTCGGTCCGCGCGCACGACGTAAGTCCGTCCTCGACGACTCCTCGCGCGAAAGAGCTGACCCTCCATGGCGAACACTCGTACTTTCTCCGCCGCTTCCGCTGCCACCGCAGCCTCCCCGGCGCCCGCTGCGGCCAACCCCACCGCCCGCTCCCTCTCCCCCAACCGGCACCGCCTGCGCGCCGTCGACCGTGACGAGGTCGCCCGGCTCTCCGACGTGGCCGACTTCCTGCCGCCGGGCGCGACCTGGCTGCCCGCTCCCCAGCACACGCTTCCCGCCCTGCCGGGCCAGCCGCCGATGATCGGTTACCTGGTGCTCGTCCCGGCCGACCAGCAGCCCGCGCTCGCCGGTGCGGTCGCCGCCTCCCAGCAGGCCTCCCAGCACACCCGCCAGCCCGACCGGCAGGGCCGCGCGCCCTTCGGCCAGCAGTTGGCGCCGGAGCCGGTCGAGGAGGCGCCGTCGCCCGGCCCGGTCCGGATCGACTCGACGCGGCGTACGGCCTCCGTCGACGGGGTCACCCTCGACCTCACGTACCTGGAGTTCGAGCTGCTGGCCCACCTGGTGGCGCACCCGCACCGGGTGCACACCCGCGACCAGCTGGTGACGACGGTGTGGGGGTACGGGCACGTGGGCGACGGGCGCACCGTCGACGTCCATGTCGCCCGGCTGCGCCGCAAGCTCGGTGCGGAGCACCGGCGTTCGATCCAGACGGTCCGCCGGGTGGGGTACAAGTACACGCCCTGACCGGCCCGATCGCCCCGCACGTCCGGCGGCCCCGGACCACGGTTCCGCACCGTGGCCCGGGGCCGCCCCCGTGTGTCACACCTTCTGACGTACGGGGGTGGCGTCCACGCGCGGGGCCGGCTCGTCGCCCTCCAGGCTCGGCAGCCGGGAAAGGCCCTTCGGCGTACGCCAGTTGCGCTCGCCGAGGAGCAGCATCACGGAGGGCAGCAGCACCATCCGCACGACGGTGGCGTCCAGCAGCACCGCCACGGCGAGGCCGACGCCCATCTGCTGCATGTCCTGCATGGAGAGCGTCCCGAACACCGCGAAGACCGCCACCATGATCGCGGCCGCCCCGGTGACCGCCCCGGCCGTGCGGCGGATGCCGGTGGCGATCGCCGCCCGGTTGTCCAGGCCCTCGCCTCGGGCCTCACGGATCCGGGAGACCACGAACACGTGGTAGTCCATGGAGAGGCCGAACAGGACCACCAGGACGAAGAGCGGCATCCACGCCTCGATCGCGCCGACCCCCTCCGAACCGATCAGCGAGGCGCCCCAGCCGCGCTGGAAGACGGCGGTCATCACCCCGTAGGCGGCGGCCACGGAGAGCAGGTTGAGGACGATGGAGGTGACGGCGATGACGTACGACCGGAAGCAGAACAGCATCAGCAGGAACGTCACCGCGGTGATGAACGCGAAGACCGGGGCGATGCCGCGCCGCAGCTGGTCGTTGAAGTCGACGGACCCGGCGGTCTCCCCGGTGACGTACGCCCGCGCTCCCGTCCCGTCGAAGGCGGCGGGCAGCCGCCGCTCGCGCAGTTCGGTGAGGCCGGCGGTGCCGTCCGGGAGGGGGACCTCGATCTCGGCGACGTTGGCGGCGCGGTGGACGGTGACGTTCTCGAAGCCCGCGAAGGCCTTGCCGATGTCCGGGGCCGTGATGTCGGCCGCCTCGACGACGACCAGGGCGGGGGCCGGGCCGCCGGGGAAGCTCCCGGTGATGGTGCGGTGGGCGACGGAGAGCTGTGAGTCGGAGCCGAACTGCTCCTCCAGGCCCAGGGTTTCGGTCTTCATGCCGAGCGCGGGAGCGGCCAGGCCGAGGAGGAGGACGGTGGCGGCGACGGCGAAGAGGCGGGGGCGGGCGAGGACGGGGCCGAGGACCCGGCCCACGATGCGGCCGCTGCCCGGGGAGGTGTGGCGGGCGCGGCGGTTGAGGAACGGGATGCGGCCCGCGTCGACGCGGTCGCCGAGCCAGGAGAGCAGCGCGGGCAGGACGGTCACCGAGCCGAGCATGGCGATGAAGACGACGATGATCGTGGCGAGGGCGAAGCCCTTGAACAGCAGGAGCCCGGAGAGGAACATGCCGCCCATCGCGACCATCACGGTCAGCCCGGAGACGAGCACCGCCCGGCCGCTGGTGGCGGCGGCGATCCGCAGGGCGGTCTCGGCGTCCCGGCCCGCCGCCCGCTCGTCGCGTTCGCGGCGCAGGTAGAAGAGGCAGTAGTCGACGCCGACGGCGAAGCCCATCAGGAACATCACGGAGTACGTCGTCTGGAACAGGTGCAGTTGGTGGCTGGCGAGGGAGAGCAGGCCGAAGGCTGCCAGGCACGCGGTGAGGGCGAGGCCGACCGGGAGGAGGGCGGCGACGGCGGCGCCGAAGGCGACGAGCAGGATGCCGAGGGCGAGCGGTACGGCGGTGAACTCGGCCCGCCGGAAGTCGTCGGCCAGCAGGTCGCCCAGCCACTTGCCCGCGCTGGCCTCGCCGAACTGGTGGACCTCGACGCCCGGGTGGTCCTTCGCCACGGCCGCCACGGCGTCCAGCACCGGCTGGACCCGGTCGGGGGCGGTCCGTGCGTCGCCGCGCATCGCGAAGGTGATCAGGGCGTCCTTGCCGTCCTCGGAGGGGAGGGGCGCGGCCAGGTCCTGCACCTCGCCGGTCGCCCGTACGGCATCGGTCAGTGCTGTGGCAGCCGCCTTCCAGTCGCCGGGGGCGGGGGCGGAGACCATGACCAGTTCGCCGGCGGGCTTGGCGAGACCGGCGTCCTGGAGGATCTGCTCGGCGCGGGCGGAGTCGCCGGCCCCGTTCTCCGCGTCGGACATCTCGACCATGCCGGCCGCGCCGCCGATGCCCGCGGCGAGCAAGACGAAGAGCAACCAGCCGAGAACGGCCGTCTTGCGGTGGTGTGTGCTCCACACACCGATGCGTGCCGCGAGGTTGTGCCTCGCGCGGTTGCGCTTCATGCGATGTCGCCCCCAGAAATGCCAGAAATTGTCAGAGATAACAGAGATGTTCGATATGCCAGAGATGAGTGCCGGACGCGTACGTACGTCCGTCGGAACGCTTCGAATCTAGGAACCGGGGGCCCGTCCGCCCCAGCCGCCGGACCCCCCGGTCGCGAGGGGCCGGCACGAGGGTCGGGGGTGGTGCCAGCCACACCCCCGGGTGGGTGGCGTACCGGCTGCCGCCGCGGGGCGGTCGGAGGCGAGACTTGCAGCGGAACGGGGGCCGGCTCGGGTCCCGTGAGGGGAGAGGGAGCACCATGAACGCACTCGCGACACGGGTACGGCCGCCGATGCTGGCGGCGGGACGAGGGCTCGTCCTGTCGGTCTACGGGCTGGCGGTCTCCATCATCCTGTTCGTCCTCGCGGTGCTCTCGATCACCTTCATCCTGCTGGGCATCGGGGTGTTCACCACGCCGCTGGTGCTGGAGGGGGTGCGCCGCCACGCGAACCAGCGGCGGCTGTGGGCGGCCGACTGGTCCGGTGTACGGATTCCGGTCCCGTACCGCCCGTTCCCCCCGGACCTGCGCCGGGGGGTCACCGGGCAGGTGGAGCGGACCACGCTGCTGCTCAAGGACCCGGCGACCTGGCGGGACCTCCAGTGGCTGCTGGTCGACATGACGGTCGGCCCGGTCGTGGCGATACTCGCCGCCGCTCTGCTGATCTACCCGGTCGAGGGGCTGGTTCTGGCGGCGGGGCTGTGGCGCGTGTTCCAGGACGGCAGCCCGTACTGGTACGGGTTCGTGCCCGTGGACAGCCAGGCGACGGGGCTGGCCGCACTGGCGCTCGGGGCTGTGGTCCTCGCCGTCGGTCTGAAGGCCGCGGCGCCGCTGCTACGGCTGCACTTCGTGATCGCCCGCCCGCTGCTGGCGCCCACCCCGGAGCAGACGCTGGCGCAGCGCGTGGACCGGCTCACCGAGACCCGGCACGAGGCGGTGGACACCGCCGCCTCCGAGCTGCGGCGCATCGAGAGGGACCTGCACGACGGGGCGCAGGCGCGGCTGGTCGCGATGGGGATGAACCTGGGCACGATCGAGGCGCTCATCGAGAAGGACCCGGCGCAGGCGAAGAAGATGCTGGCGATGGCCCGGGAGTCGTCGGCGGAGGCGCTGACCGAGCTGCGCGACCTGGTCCGGGGCATCCACCCGCCGGTCCTCGCCGAGCGGGGGCTGGGCGACGCGGTCAAGGCGCTGGCCCTGCGGCTGCCGGTCGCCACGGAGGTGACGGTGGAGCTGCCGGGGCGGGCGGAGGCGGCGGTGGAGTCGGCGGCGTACTTCGCGGTGAGCGAGGTCCTGACCAATGCGGTGAAGCACTCCGGGGGCGACCGGATCTGGGTGGACCTGCACCACGGCGACGGGATGCTCCGGATCTCCGTGACGGACAACGGCGGGGGCGGTGCGCGGATCGGATCGGGCTCCGGGCTGAGCGGAGTCGAACGGCGGCTCGGTACATTCGACGGCGTCCTGGCCGTCAGCAGCCCCGCGGGCGGTCCCACCATGGTCACCATGGAGCTGCCTTGCGTGTTGTCCTAGCCGAAGACCTCTTCCTGCTGCGCGACGGGCTGGTGCGCATGCTGGAGGCGTACGGGTTCGAGATCGCCGCAGCGGTGGAGACCGGGCCCGAACTGACCAAGGCGCTGGCCGAGTCGGAGCCGGACGTCGCGGTCGTCGACGTCCGGCTCCCACCGTCCCACACGGACGAGGGCCTGCAATGCGCCCTGGCCGCCCGGCGGGCGCGGCCGGGACTGCCGGTGCTGGTGCTCTCGCAGCACGTGGAGCAGCTGTACGCCCGGGAGTTGCTGGCCGACGGGAACGGGGGCATCGGCTATCTGCTCAAGGACCGGGTCTTCGACGCCGACCAGTTCATCGACGCCGTACGACGGGTGGCGGCGGGCGGCACAGCGATGGACCCGCAGGTGATCTCGCAGCTCCTGTCGCGCCGTTCGCAGGACGAGCCGATGGGCGGCCTCACCCCGCGCGAGCGGGAGGTGATGGAGCTGGTGGCCCAGGGCCGGTCCAACACGGCGATCGCCGCTCAGCTGGTGATCACGGAACGGGCGATCGCCAAGCACACGTCGAACATCTTCGGCAAGCTCGGCCTGCCGCCCTCGGACGACGACAACCGCCGTGTGCTGGCGGTGCTTGCTTATCTGGACCGGGGGTGAGCGCCGGTTGGTGCCGCATTGACCTTGTTCGCACGGCAGTTGGGCATTCGGGGCGCTTTCCCGCTGGAGCTTCGTACGAATCGGCCGGGAGGCTGAACAGGGCGCCGGGTCCGCGCGTATGGGACGTCACGCTTCTCCCTCGAAGCAGAGGAGTCCCATGCGACGCACAGCACGTACACCCCGTACGTCCCGCAAGAAACGCTCCAGCCTGGCCAACCGGGCCATAGCCGCCTCCGCCGCCCTGATCCTGGGCGGGGGCGGGCTGGTGGCGGTCAATGTCTACGCCTCTGCGGGGGAAGGGCCGTCCGGTTCGGCGCCCGACACCCGGACCCAGAACGCGGGTCGCCAGATGTCCACCATCGACTGTCCCGATGCCGGTAACGAACTGCCCGACGTGCCCGAGCGGGCACGCCCCGAGGTCGACCGCGAACTCGCCGCGATGGATACCCAGATCACCGATGCCTACCGCCAGTTCGCCGACCGGAAGGAGCAGATATCCCAGGATCCCGGGCTCGCCGAGAACGCCGTGCTCGGCCCGTTGCGGAACAAGCGGACGGCGAGTCTCGACCGCATCGGCATCGCGATCGGGCGCGTCGGAGAGCGGCCCCAGGGGATCGAAGGTCTCGCCGCGTGCAGCCTGCGCGCCGACGACAGCGCCTCCGGCAACCCGGGCGACACGGGCGGCGGCGGCAACGGCGGCAATGGCGACGGCGGCCAGGACAACGGCCAAGGGCAGGACCAGGGCCAGAATCAAGGCCAGGGCGATGACCAGGGCCAAGGCGACAACCAGGGCCAGGGTGGCAACCAAGGCCAAGGCGACGGCCAGCAACCGGGCGACGGCGGTCAGGGTCCAGGCCAGGGCCAGGGCGGCAACGGTCCCGAGCCGTCCGATTTTGTCGACATCCAGTCCGTCCAGCCCAATGTCCAGCGCCCCCGCCAGCGCCGCGGCGCCTCCCGGGGCACCTTCACCACCGACTGCGGCCGTAACGAGAACGGGAAGTTCAACCCGGACAACGTCATCGTCGCGCCCGGCGTGAGCAACGGCGCGCACCATATGCACGACTACATCGGCAACCAGGCCAACGACGCCTTCGCCAGCGACGACGATCTGGCGAACGGCGCCACCACCTGCCGCAACCAGGGCGACCGGTCGACCTATTACTGGCCCGTGCTGCGCCTCCAGAACGGGCAGAACGCGGCCGACGTGAACGACGACGGCGGCGGCAAGGACCAGAACGTCGGCGAGATCCAGACGCCGTCCCAGGTGACCCTGAAGTTCGTCGGCTCCCCCGTCGGCAGGGTCACGGCCATGCCGCGCTTCCTGCGGATCATCACCGGGGACGCGAAGGCGTTCACCAACGGCGACGCCAACGCCAACGCCTCCTGGAGCTGCACCGGCTTCGAGGACCGCCAGCTGAAGGACAAGTACCCGATCTGTCCCGAGGGCAGTCAGGTGGTGCGTACGTTCGCCTTCCAGAACTGCTGGGACGGGCAGAACACCGACAGTGCCAACCACCGCACCCATGTGGCGTTCGCGCAGCCCAACGGCCGTTGCCCGAGCGGGTTCCGGGCGGTGCCGCAGCTCGTCCAGCGGATCGTGTACGACGTGCCGCCGGGGCCGGGGTTCGCCGTCGACTCCTTCCCCGAGCAGCTCCACAAGCCGATCACCGACCACGGCGACTTCATCAACGTCTTCGACAAGCAGCTGATGAAGAAGATGGTGCGGTGCATCAACGACGGGCGCAGGTGCCGCTGATCCGGCACCTGCGGCACCGAGAGGGCCGGTGCCGGTGATTCGGCACCGGCACCGGCCCCCGTGACGCCCGTCCCCCTCGACCTGCGCGGTCAGCTCCCGTGGTGACCGGAGTGCCCTTCCTCGCTCCCCCCACCACCGCTCTCCCCCGAGTGGTGCGGCGAGGCGGTCTCCACCGTCCCCCCGAGCCGGCCGCGCAGCACCGCGACCACCTTCGCGTCACCGACGGCGACCCAGCGCCGGCCGACGAGGTACGAACCGCCGTAGTCCTTCGCCTCGTTGATCCACTCGCGCTGGCCGCGGTCGGTGGCGAAGGTGGTCAGCACATAACGCCCGGTCGACGTCTTGCAGTTGGCCTGCCGGAGCTCCTGGGCGTCGGTCTGTACGTTGGGTTCGCAGCCGGCCTTCTCGGCCAGCTGCTCCAGGGTTCCCGTCGCGGTCGGCGGCGCCGAGGGACGGTCGTTCCCGGCGCCGTCGGCCGTGTTCTGTTTGCCGTCCGCGGTGCACCCGCTCAGGAGCAGCAGTGCTGCCAGGAGGGTGCCAGCGGCCCGGGTGCCGGCTCCGCGTCGCCATTCCGGTTCTGTCGCCATCGGCCCATCCTGCACCCAAAACCGGCCTCAGGTACGGGTGACGGCCAGGCTCGTCACATAGGCCTCCCGGACCGTGCCGCCGGGGAACGCGGCAGCCAGAAGCTCGCGTTCCCGCTCCAACACAGGCTCCGCCACCGCCCGGTCCGCGACCAGGAAGATGGAATGGCTGGCGAGGTTGGCGAGGTGGACGTCGAGGGACACCTCCCGGCTCCACTCCACCTGCCGGGTGCGGAAGTCGACCCCGGCGGGGAGCTCGGCCCGAAGCCGGGCGTCGGGGTCGTACGCCGCCACGTGCTGGTCCTCCTGCCCCTCGCCGAAGGCGTCCAGCACCCGTCGCTTCTGGTCGCCGATCCACGCCACGCGCGGGTCGGAGTCGTTCCACCACAGGGCGAGCGCCCCGCCCGGCCGCAGCACGCGACGCGCCTCGGGGACCGAGCGGGCGGGGTCGGTCCAGTGCCAGGACTGGGCGTACGTGATCAGGTCCAGCGACCCGGTCCGCAGCGGGAGTCGATTGCCGTCACCCCGCACCACGGGCACGTGCGGCAGCCCCCGGCGGAGCTGCCCGGCCATTCCGTCACCGGGCTCCACCGCCGTGACCCTGGCGCCCCGGCCGTCCAGCAGGGCGGTGGCGATCCCGGTCCCGGCCCCCACGTCCGCGACCCGGGCTCCGGCCAGGGGGCGGCCGGAGAGCTCCTCGACCGCGTCCAGCAGGGCGGGCGGGTAGGAGGGCCGGTGGGCGGCATAGGAGGCGGCCACCGCGTCGAACGAGCGGGCGCGGGCTGAGTTCGTCGTCATCCCTCCATCATGGCCGAGCCGCCTCCCGCACGGCGGGCGGGAAATCCCTGCACGCCTCTGGTCCCCCCGGGTACCCGTCAGTACATTGACACCATGTCTAACACGCAGCCAGCGGCGGTCGCGTCCGAGCGGACGCCCCTCAAGGCCCGCAAGGTCTCCTTCGCCTGGGAGAAGACCCCCTTGCACTGGGTGCCGGGCGACCCGTTCACCACGCACACCATCAACGTGCTCCACCTGCTGCTTCCGGCCGGGGAGCGGTGGTTCATCCATGTGTACCGGCAGGTCCTCCCGTACATCCATGACGAGCAACTCCGCGAGGACGTCATCGGGTTCATCGGGCAGGAGGCCGTGCACTCGCAGGCCCATGACGATGTGCTGCCGCATCTGCGGGAGTTGGGGCTGGACCCGACCCCGTACACCGCGCAGGTCGACTGGTTCTTCGAGAAGCTGCTCGGGGACCGGACGCTGCCGCCGGGGCGGCCGTCGCAGTGGTGGCTGATGGAGCGGGTGGCCATGATCGCGGCGATCGAGCACTACACGGCCTTCCTCGGCGACTGGATCCTCAACGCCGAGGCGCTGGACCGCAAGGGCGCCGATCCGACCATGCTGGACCTGCTGCGCTGGCACGGGGCGGAGGAGGTGGAGCACCGGTCGGTGGCGTTCGAGGTGTTCATGCATGTCGACGGCGGCTACCGCAGGCGGGTGCGGACGTGGGCGGCGGCCTTCTCGGCGCTGGTCTTCCTCTGGCAGCGCGGGACCCGGTTCTTCATGGAGAACGATCCGAGTCTGCTGGACGGCAAGGCCTCGTTCAAGGCGTTCCACACCAGCGGGAAGGAAGGGACGCTGCCCAGCACCGGCGCGATCCTGCGGTCCATACCCAGCTACCTCAGCCGCTCGTACCACCCCTCCCAGGAGGGCAGCACGGCCCAGGCCGTCGACTACCTCGCCCACTCGCCCGCGGCGCTCGCCGCCGAGGCCCGTACGACGGGAACGTCCTGACCCATGGCCCTGCCCCGTCTGCGCACCGTCGCCCTCGTCGCCGGTACCGCCCTGCTCACCCGGCGGGCGCTCCGCCGCCGGATCGCCCGGTCCCCGCTGTGGCCGATGCCCGCGCTGGCGGAGCCGATCTCCGGTCACTCGCAGCGGCGGGCGACCAGCATCCGGCGGCTGCTCATCACCGAGCGTGTCGCCGTCGCCGATGGCGTCGTACAACTACGGCTGGAGGGGGCCGCGTTGCCTCGCTGGCAGCCGGGGGCCCATCTGGATCTCGTGCTGCCCTCCGGGCTCGTGCGGCAGTACTCGCTCTGCGGTGATCCGGACGACCCGGGTACCTATACGGTCGCGACCCGGCTGGTGGAGGGCGGGCGGGGCGGGTCCCGTGAGGTGCACGAGCAGCTCCAGGAGGGGGCGGAGATCGAGGTGCGCGGGCCGCGCAACCGGTTCCCGCTGGTGGAGGCGGAAGCGTACGTCTTCGTCGCGGGCGGGATCGGGATCACCCCGATCCTGCCGATGCTGCGCTCGCTGGCCGCACGGGGGGCCGACTGGCGTCTGCTGTACGGGGGTCGGTCCCGGGCCTCGATGCCGTTCCTGGACGAGATCGAGAAGCTCGGCGCCGAGGGTGGGCGGGTGACCGTGGTCGCGCAGGACGAAGCGGGGCATCCGGACACCGGTGCAGTGCTGGCGGGCATCGCCCCTGGTACGGCCGTCTACTGCTGTGGCCCCGAGCCCCTCATGGACGCCGTCACCGCCGCGCTCCCCGAGGGCTGCACCCTGCATCTGGAGCGGTTCTCCCCGGCGAGCGCCGACGCGGTGGGCGCGGCGGACTCCGGTGCCTTCGAGGTGGAGCTGCACCGCAGCGGGCGGACCGTGCAGGTCGCCGCCGGGCAGTCGGTGCTGGCCGCCGTCCGTGAGGAGCTGCCCCATGTCTCGTACTCCTGCGAGCAGGGCTTCTGCGGGACCTGCCAACAGCGCGTCCTGGAAGGTGAGATCGACCACCGCGACGAGCTGCTGACCGACGACGAGCGCGCCGATTCGATGCTGATCTGCGTCTCGCGCTGCCGGGGAGCGCGGCTCGTCCTGGACCTGTAGAGGCCACGCGGCCGCGCCCCGGTTAGGCTGTCCGGATGACGACCGGGGTACGGCGCAGGATGGGCGTCGACGAGCGCAGGCAGCAACTGATCGGCGTCGCGCTGGACTTGTTCAGCCGGCGCTCCCCCGAGGATGTGTCGATCGACGAGATCGCCGCCGCCGCGGGCATCTCACGGCCGCTGGTCTACCACTACTTCCCGGGGAAGCAGAGCCTGTACGAGGCGGCGCTGCGCCGGGCGGCCGACGAGCTGGCCGCCCGTTTCCTGGAGCCGCCCGAAGGGCCGCTGGGTGCAAGGCTGTTGCGGGTGATGGGGCGGTTCTTCGACTTCGTCGACGAGCACGGGCCGGGCTTCTCGGCGCTGATGCGCGGCGGTCCGGCCGTCGGCTCGTCCACGGCCAACGCCATGATCGACGGGGTGCGGCAGGCCGCGTACGAGCAGATCATCACGCATCTGGGGGTGGAAGACCCGCCCGCCCGGCTGGAGTTGGTGGTCCGCTCCTGGGTCTCGCTGGCCGAGTCGACCGCCCTGATCTGGCTGGACGGGCGGCGCATCCCGCGCGAGGAGCTGGAGATCCAGCTCGTCCACGACTTCGCCGCGCTGGCGGCCGTCAGCGCCGCGTACGACCAGGAGATGGCGGGCATCGTGCTGCGGGTGCTCTCCCAGGAGCCTACGGAAGGGCCGTTCGGGGACCTGCTGGCCCGGCTCTCCGCCCTCGCCCCCGCCGTACCGGCCGTCCCGGCACAGCGGCTGCCACGGGACGAAAGCCCCTGAGCCGACGGGCCGTTGGCGCGCGAAGCCCCTGGGCCAGGGGCCGTTGCCGCGCGGGACGAAAGCCCTGGCCCGACAACGCCCCTACGCCGGAAGGCCGTTGCGGTGGGAGACGCGGCGGGCGGCGGCCAGCAGGGCGTGGATCTGCGGGCCCGCCTGGTCGATGTCGGTCACCGGCTTGGGGAACGGCAGCCGCACGTCCCGGTGGCTGCGCGGGTACTCCAGGCGCAGCGTCACCCCGTAGCGGTCCATCGCCAGCGGTACGGCCCGCACCATCCCCCGGTCCGGGTGCGGGCGGACCAGGCGCAGCAGCAGGGGCACGAGTTCGCTGTGGTCGTCGACCAGGTGCGTCAGCATGCCCGCCTCGCACGCGGCGACCGGGTCCGTCTCCGTCCGCTCCAGCTCCTCCAGCGTGACGAACGTACGGCCCTCGGCGTCCTCCAGGACCGCCTGGCCGAACTCCATGCAGGTGGAGGCCTCGGTGTCCGTGCTGTACGGGGCGGCCAGCAGACCGGTCACCGTGACCCGGGCGCGGAGCCGGTCGCGTACGGGAGTGGGGGCGATGTCCGTGAACTCCAGGCGCGCCGGGACCCGCTGCCCGGCCGGGGCGTGGCCGCCCTCGGCGGGGGCGTGCAGGTGGATGTGGCCCATCGCCCCCGTGCCGTCCAGGCGGCGGACTTCGGTCTGCACCCCGTCGCTCACCACCGTCATCGAGTGGGCGACGACGAGGATCGACCGGACGCGCTCGGCGCGGGTCGGCTGCGTGGCACGGGCGCTGAAAGGACGCATCCGAGTTCTCCAGAGGCGGTCAGGAAACCCAAGCGGTCACTTAGGTATGCCTAACCTAACTCACGATGCACGGGTCGGGGTAGTCCGCCGTCAGAATCCGTCCTTCCACATCACTCCCCCGGGGCGCACTCCCGGGCCTCCTAGAGCTGGAGCTCGCTCTGTAGCGCCGCCGCCAGGCCGACCTCCGCGTTGTCCGCCTGGCCGCGTTCGAAGGCGCGCTGGTACGCCTCGTCGCCCACCGCCGCCCGCGCCTGGAGCTCGCAGGTCTCGCGGACCGCGCCCAGCTCCGGCGTACCGCGCTGGGGGTGGCCGACCATCCGCCAGTACGCGTGCCCCGTGCCGTACACCCGGGCGGCCTGGGCCCCCGCACCCTGGGCGGCGATCGCGGCGGCCAGGATGTCCAGGCCCAGCGCGATGCCGAAGCTGTCGCGGAGCCGGTGCTTGCCCGCGAGCATGGCCCGGGCGTGCGTGGCGGAGGCCTCCGGGCGGCCCTGGAGCAGGGCGATCAGGGCGAGCTGGTAGTCCGCGTAGGAGCGGGTCCAGTGCTCACCGCCCCGCTCGCAGGCCCTCCGCAGCGCGGCGGCCGCCCGCCCCGACTCGGTGAGCCGGCCCAGCGCGGTGAGCGCGAAGACGGTGACGAGGCGGCAGCGCAGCCGGTGGGCGGACTCCACCGGGACAGTGCCCCCACCGGCCTCGGAGGCTGCCGTGACCCGCTGTTCAGCGGACCCCCCGTCCGAAGGAGCCGTCTCCGTCATCCGCAGCACCCGTTCCGCCGCCTCCAGCGCCGCCGCGGGCTCACCGTTCATCAGCTGGGTGAGCCCCGAGAGGTAGGTGGCGCCGAGCATCCCCTCGTCGTCCCGGTCGTGGAGCGCGATGGCCGTGCAGAGCGCCCCGTACTTCTCGGCGGTCGCGAAGTCCCCCTGGAGCAGGGCCGCGACCCCGAGCACCCACTGCAACCGGGTCCGGTGCGTGCCCTCCACCGGGCCCGATTCCAGGGCCCGTTGGGCGTAACCTCGGGCCTCCGACAGATGGCCGCAGCAGGCCCAGAAGAAGCCGACCCGGCCCGCCATCTCCTGGGCCCCCGCCACATCGTGGGCGAGCAGGTGGTCCAGGGCGGCGCACAGGTCCAGGTGGGCGTCGGCGACCCTGTGGTACCAGGAGACCTGGTCGGGGCCGGTCCAGCCGTCGTGGGCGCGGCGGGCGAGGCCGAGGAAGCAGGCGGCGTGCCGGTCGGCGGCGGCCCGCTCCTCGCCCAGCTCGGTGAGCCACATGCGGCCGTACTCGCGCAGGGTGTCCAGCATCCGGTAGCGGGTGCCGTCCCACTGCACGACGGACTGGGCGACGAGCCCTTGCAGCGCCCGGTCCACCTCGTCCGGGGTGAGCGGCCCCCCGGTGCACACCTCGCGCGCGACCTCCTCGTCGAAGTCCGTACGCAGCAGGGTGAGCCGTGCCCACAGCAGCCGCTCCAGCGGGGTGCACAGCTCGTGGCTCCAGCCGATCGTCGTGCGCAGGGTGCGGTGGCGGCGGGGCCAGAGGGAGTCGTCGGCGAGGAGGTCGAGGCGCGATGCGGTGAGGTCCTCGGCGTCGACCGGGGCGTCGAAGCGGGTCCCGATACGGGTGGCGAGCTGGGCCACGGTGTGGCGGCCGATGCCCGCGGCGGCCAGTTCGATGGCGAGCGGGATGCCTTCGAGGCGGCGGCAGATGTCGGCGGCGGCCGCCCGGTCGCCCGGCGCGTCCAGCCCCGCGTGCGGGTCGCCCGCGCGCAGCCGGTCCTCGAAGAGCTGGAGCGCGTCGGGGGCGCCGTCGACGGGGAGCGGCTGGATGCGGACGACGTGCTCGCCCCGGGTGGCGAGCGGCTGCCTGCTGGTGACCAGGACGGTCAGGCCGGGCGAGGTGGTGAGCAGCTCGGCCAGCAGATGGGAGCAGGGGGCGCGCAGGTGCTCGGCGGAGTCCAGGACGAGCAGGAGGCGCTTGTCGCTGAGCCATTCGCAGAGCGCCTCGACGGGCATCCGCAGGGTGTGGTCGGCGAGCCCGACCGCGTCGGAGACGGTGGGGAGCAGGAGCGCGTCGTCGTAGAGCGGGGAGAGGTCGGCCCACCAGGCGCCGTCCGGGTAGCGGTCGGCGGCCGCGCGGGCCGCCCGGACGGCGAGCCGGGTCTTGCCGACACCGCCGGGACCGATCAGGGTGGTCATCCGCCGCGTGGTCAACGCGGTGTCCAGCCGGGCCAGTTCGGCCCGCCTCCCGACGAAGCTGCTCGTCTCCTCGGGAAGGAATCCCACCTTGGTCATCATCACCGTCCGGCACGCTGGGGCAGAGGGCGCCGGTGAGCCGACCGCGCCGGGCGGAACTCCTGCCGCACGAACCGGGCCGGTCCCGCCCCCGGGCAGAGGGGGCGGGACCGGCCGGGTGGACCAGGACGGCTTGCGCGGCTCCTTCGCCGACGTCTGCCGTCACCGTAGTGCCGGTGGCTGTCAGCGCAGGACGAAGACCGCCACCGTGCGTCCCGGTACGGTGAAACTGGCTGATTTCGCGTCGTACCTGGCTCGTTTGACCGTAAGATCCGCACCCTTGGCCTGGACCGGGTGCAGGGCGTACGACTTCCCCGCCGGGGCGGCGAGCCGCTGGGTGGCGGTGTCCGGGGTGGCGTTGAGGACGACGGCGAGCTTGCCCAGGCGCATGGTGATCACGCCGGGGGTCTCGTCCTTGCCGGAGAGCGGGAAGGACAGGGCGGACTGCACCTGCCCGGTGGTGGTGAGGGAGAACTCCTTCTCGGTCGTACGGATGGTGAGCAGGTCGCGGTAGGCGGCCGAGGCGCCGTCGATCTGGGCGCACTGGGGGGCGATCGTGGCGGAGGCCGTCAGCAGCGGCTTGGCGTACGACCACTTGTCCTGGTTGTCGGCGGCGGGCGGCAGGCCCCGGCCGAAGCCGTTGCCGTCGCGGCAGTCCCAGTGCAGGGCGTTGAACCAGTCGCCGCTGTCGTAGGAGTTGCGGTCCAGCGACTTGGAGCGCAGCAGGTCCGAGCCCGCCTGGGAGAGCGAGGGGCCCTGCGACAGGACGGAGGCGCCCATCGCGACCACCTGGGCCCTGGCCCGCTCGGCGGCACTCGTCCCCGCCGGGAGCTTGAAGGCGAGGGTGTCGAAGAGGGTTTCGTTGTCGTGGGCGTCGGAGTAGGCCAGCGCGTCACCGGGGACGGCCGCGTATCCGGCGGGCGCCCCGTTGTAGTCGACGTCCGAGCCCTTGACCGTACGCCCGGAGGTGTCGGTGAAGGTGTAGTCGGCGAGGTTGCCGGTGAGGCCGACCTTGATCAGGTCCTGGTAGTGCAGCAGCCGGGCCTTCTGCTCGACGCGGCTGCCGTTGGCGGGTGAGGAGTTGGGGTCGGTGTAGAGGCCGGTGGCGAAGCCCTGGACGCCGGGGTCCTCGTCGAAGGGGCCGCCGCCGCGCACGGCGTCACGGGCCCGGTCGGAGAAGGTGGCGATGCCGGTGCCGGCCATGTTCTTCTGGGTGGCCTGGACGAAGCGGGCGTCGTCGGCGATCTCGCCGAAGTTCCAGCCCTCCCCGTACAGGATGATCTTCTTCCCGTCGACGCCGTCCTTGGCGGGCGTGAGCCGGTCCAGCGCCTTGCGGACCTCCAGGATGTTCTCCTTGGGGTGGTGGCCCATCAGGTCGAAGCGGAAGCCGTCGACCTTGTACTCCTTCGCCCAGGTGACGATGGAGTCGACGACGAGCTTGCCCATCATGGTGTTCTCGGGCGCGGTGTTGGCGCAGCAGGTGGAGGTGGCGACGGTGCCGTCCTCCAGGAGCCGCTGGTAGTAGCCGGGCACGATGCGGTCGAGGACCGACTTGTCGTCCTGGCCGGAGGCGACGGTGTGGTTGTAGACGACGTCCATGACCGTGCGCAGCCCGGCCTGGTTGAGGCCCTGGACCATCTGCCGGAACTCGACCGTGCGCTTGGTGCCGTCGGGGTCGGAGGCGTACGAGCCTTCGGGGACGGTGTAGTGGAACGGGTCGTAGCCCCAGTTGAACCCGTCCTTGGCGGCGGCCTTGCTCACGCAGGCCTGCTGCTCCTCGGAGTCGGGGGCGTAGACGTGCAGGTCGCACGCGGGCTTGGCCTGGTCCTTCTTCTTCTCGGGGATGGTCCCGATGTCGAAGACGGGCAGCAGGTGGACGTAGCTGGCGCCGGAGTCCGCGAGCTTCTTCAGGTGCCGCATGCCCTTGGACCGGGTGTCGGTGAAGGCCAGGTACTCACCGGGGTGGGTCGCCGTGCGGTCCGTGATGGAGAAGTCCCGGACGTGCAGCTCCTGGATCTGGGCGTCCCGCAGCGGGGTGGCGGCGGGCTTCTTCAGGCCGGACCAGCCGCGCGGCGCCAGCTTCGGGTCGGTGAGGTCGACGACGAGGCTGCGGGCGGAGTCGGCGGTCAGGGCGGTGGAGTAGGGGTCGGTGACCTTGTTGGTGACCAGTTTCTGGACGGTGGGCGCCCAGACGGTGACGGCGTACCGGTAGGGCTTGCCCTGCCAGTCCTTCTTGCCGGTGACCGACCAGACGCCGGTGCGGTCGTCGCGCTTCATCGGGTGTGTACGGCCGTCGAGTTCGAGGGCCACGGCCTGGGCGGTCGGGGCCCACACGGAGAGCGTGGGCGTGCCGCCACGGAAGACCGGGCCGAGGGACGCGTCGGCCGCCTTCTTCCCGTACAGGTCGTCCAGGATGCCCGCCGTCTGTACGCCGGTTGCGGCGAGCAACGCGCCATTCGCGGCCCGCTGCGTGGCGATGAGCTGACCACGCAGGGACTCACGGACGCGGTCCCGGTCGCGGGGGTCGACGGTGAAGGCCGGATACTCCTTCAGGTGCGGGAACTTGGCCTTCTGCGCGTCGCTGAGCGCGGCCTGGTTGAGCCGCAGCCACTGGCCCTCGTCGGAGAGCGCCCCGTCCACGACGGAGATGCCGCCCTTCTTGGCGTACACGAGCTGCTGGCTGGTGGCGTCGGTCGTCTTCACCTTCCAGACGACGGTGTCCGCGTCGATCCACTGCGCCTCGGCCTTGGTCAGATCGGGGGCCGCGCCCCCGCCGACCTGCGGAAGCAGATAGCCGGGCTTGCCGCCGATCATCCAGACCTCGTGGCCGTACGTGGCGAGGTCGAGGGACTGGTCGCTGGGGAGGTCCTTCTCGTCACCCTTGTGCAGGATGTAGCTGAGCGAGGTGGCCCCTTCGACGAGCGGCACCTCGAAGGTGACTCCGTACGCGTCCTTCTTCACCGGCATCAGCGGCTTGGCCCAGTCGGTGGGCTCCTTGGCGCCGGTCCAGGTGTGCAACCCCCAGCCGTCGTAATTCCCGTCGGACCGGTGGTAGTTGAGGACGGCTTTCGTCGTGTCCTGCGGCGGCGCCTCCGGGGCTTCGACCGCCTGCTCGTCCTTGCCCTGCTGGATCCAGACCTGCCCGGTCACCCCGAGGTCGATGCTCCGCTGCGGCCCGTCCGCCGTGCCGTTCTTCTCGACGGTGTACGGGACGGAGTCCGTGCCCTTCTCCAGGTCGATCCAGGCGAACGCGCCGTACGCGTCCCACCCGATGAACTCGGCGCTCTTGTCACCGGACTTGAGCTGCCATCCCTCGTAGTCGCCGTCCGCGCGCTGGTAGTGCACGACGGCCCGGTCACGCTCGACGGCGACGGGCTTCGGCACCGGCGGGGTCTGCCCGGCGGTGGTCGTGGCGAGAGCGCTGGAGGTGCGGCCCGTCCGGTCGACGGCAACGGCCTTGTAGCGCAGGGGCGTTCCGGCCTTGACGGTCTCGTCAAGATACTGCGTGACCTTGTACGGGGCGTGGTCGGCCGAACCGAGCGTCTGCCACTTCCCGTTGCCCACCTGGGCGGCGAAGACGACCCGGTTGAGCTGTCCGCCGTCCACATCGGCGGCGATCTCGACGGTGCCGGTGGCTCCGGCGGCCGGGGCCTTCAGGGTGATGGCGGGCTTGGCGGCGGGTGCGCCGAGCGGCTTCTCCGCCCGCAGCACGATGCTGGAGAGGGCGGGCACGGTGACGGTCACCTTCGTGTCCGCACCGCTGCGGACGGTGCCGGAACCACCGTAGATCGTACGGAAGTCGACCCCCGCCGACTCCACCGCCAGCTGGACCTTCTTCGGCGTGGTGGCGTTGTTGGAGGCCACCAGGTACTCGTACGGCCGCTTGGTCTCGATGCGCGAGGTGGCGTACACCGACCCTTCCGCGTACCGCTCGCGCTGCACCCCGTCCCGCAGCGCCGGGTGCTCCTTGGTGAGCTTCGAAAGCCCGGCGATGGAGCGGTAGATGGGGTGCTTGGTGTCGTACGCGTCCGAGGCGTGGGTGCGGTCGGTGTCGAGCTGGTCGTCGTCCAGGTAGTCGGCGGTCTTCGAGGCGAAGAGGGTCTGGCGGGCGTCCTTGTCGCCGCCCGCGCCGGTGAAGCCCTGCTCGTCGCCGTAGTAGATCACCGGGTTGCCCCGGCCGAGGAACATCAGCTCGTTGGCGAGCCGGGCCCGCTTCAGCAGCTCCGCGTCATCGGCCTTGGGGTTGTCCTGCTTGAGGAAGGTCCCGATGCGGCCCATGTCGTGGTTGCCGAGGAAGGTGACCTGCTCGTAGGCGTTGGCCTTGTCCGTGGTGTAGCGGTAGTCGTCGCCGTACACCGAGGCGAGCCGGTCGGCCGGGGCGCCCTGGGAGGCGAACTGCCGGGCGGCCTCCTGGAAGGGGAAGTCCAGCGTCGAGTCCAGCTGCCCCCGCGTGACGTACGGCGAGGTGATCGCCGGGTCGGCGGAGTAGACCTCACCGAACATGAAGAAGTTCTTCCGCCCCTGCTTGGCGGCGTACGCGTCCAGCGCGGTGGCCCACTGGGTCCAGAAGTCCAGGTCGACGTGTTTGACGGTGTCGATGCGGAACCCATCTATGCGGAAGTCGCGGACCCACTTCTCGTAGATCTTCTGCATCCCCTTCACGACCTCGGGACGCTCGGTCCACAGGTCGTCGAGGCCGGAGAAGTCGCCGTACTCGTTGGACTCGCCGGCCCACGTCGAGTCGCCCCGGTTGTGGTACATCGTCGGGTCGTTGAGCCAGGACGGGACCTTCTTCTCCGTGCCGGGCGCCTGGACCGGGGTGTACGGGAAGGAGTCCTGGTCGACCTTCTTGATGCCGTCCCGGTCGTCGAAGGGGCGGCCGCCCTTGTCGAGGTAGGGGAAGGCACCCTTGGGCTTGTAGCCGTAGGCCTTCTCCGCGTAGTCGACGGTGTCGGCGGTGTGGTTGGTGATGACGTCGAAGAAGACCTTCATGCCCTTGGCGTGGGCCTTGTCGATCAGCTTCTCCAGGTCGGCGTTGGTGCCGAAGTGCGGGTCGACCTGGGTGAAGTCGGTGATCCAGTAACCGTGGTAGCCGGCCGAGGCGTCCTGGCCGGTGCCCTGGACGGGCCGGTTCTTGAAGATCGGGGCGAGCCAGATCGCGGTGGTGCCGAGGCCCTTGATGTAGTCCAGCTTCTGGGTGAGGCCCTTGAGGTCGCCGCCCTGGTAGAACCCCTTGTCGGCGGGGTCGAAGCCGTGCTCCAGGCGTGAACCCTTCAGCCCGCCCCGGTCGTTGGCGGTGGAGCCGTTGGCGAAGCGGTCCGGCAGCACGAAGTAGAACTGCTCACGGGTGAGGTCGTGCCGGGCCGACTCGCGCGCCAGCCGGGCGTCGGAGGGCGGTGCGGGTGGTCGGGGCGATGCGGCGGCGGTGGCCGCCGGGACGACGGGCAGCAGCGCCACGCAGAGCGCGGCAACGACCCCTCGTCTGAGGGTGGTTCTGGACACGAGAGGGGTGCTCCTCGGCTGGTGTCAGGAGGGTTGGCCGTGGGCCGGAGGCAGCACGCCTCCGGCCCACGGGGAGTTACGGGTCAGCTGCGCCAGACGTCGGCGGTCAGCGTGACCTTTCCGGAGGACGGGACGGTGGCGGTGCGGTTGGCGCCGCTCTCCCAGGTGACGTTGCCCTGTCCGTCCTTGCGGAGGTACTTGTACGCGAAGGACGTCCCGGCGGGCAGACTCACGTCCAGCTTCCAGACGGGGTACGTGGCCGGGTCGAGTTTCAGGGCGGCCGCCGGGTTCCAGTTGCCGAGGGCGGCCTGGTCGCCGGTGACGTAGATGTTCTGGCCGAGCTGGGTGGTGGCGTTGACGCCGAAGGAGGCGCCGGACTGGCCGTTGCCGGGGCCCGGGTTGGAGCCGCCGCCACCGGAGCACGTACGGGCATTGGCGTGCAGGGCCACGGCCGTACCGGCGCCGAGCGTGGCGGTGAACTGGCCGGAGCCGTTCACCGTGACGCCCCGGCCGCTCTGCACGTCGCAGTAGTCACCGGCGGGCAGGGAGGTCTGGAAGGTCCGGGTCAGCGGGGAGGACTCGTGGTTGATGGCCACGTACGCCTTGTTCCCCCGGCCGAAGGCGATCTGGTCGCCCCCGTTGTCCCACCAGTTGGTGACGGCCTGGCCGCGGGCCGCGTTGCGGAAGCCGACCATGGAGGAGACCTCGCGCCAGTCGTGCTGGCACTTCCAGCCGTCGGCGTAACAGGCGTTCACCTGACCGTTGTTGGGAGGTCCGGCGTCGTGGTCGCTGAACTCGTAGCCGGAGTGGACGTCCGGGGAGCCGTAGGGCCAGGCCAGCATGAAGACGTTGGCCAGGGTGTAGGCGGAGCCGTTCTTGTAGCTGAGGGTGTCGCCGCCGCGCTCGGTGTCGTGGTTGTCGACGAAGACGGCCGACTTGCCGGACTCCATGAAGCCCCAGCCCTCGCCGAAGTTCTTCAGGTTGGCGAGGTTCTCGTTGAGGAAGACCTGCTTGAGGCTGCGCGCGTACCGGAACTCCTGGACGTCCCCGGTGCCGAGGTACTCGGAGGGCGAGACGGCCTCGCCCGCCCCGTAGATCGCCTCCTGCTTCCAGTAGGCGTTCGGGTTGGTCAGCCGGGACTTGATGTTGGCGAGGTCGGCGGCGGGCATGTGCTTGGCCGCGTCGATCCGGAAGCCGTCGACCCCGAGGGAGAGCAGGTCGTTGAGGTAGCCGGCGATCTTGCCGCGTACGTACTCCTCGCCCGTGTCCAGGTCGGCGAGGCCGACGAGTTCGCAGTTCTGGACGTTGGCGCGGTCGTTGTAGTTGGTGATGGGCGTCTGGCAGTGGTTGAGGTCGTTGACCGAGTAGAGCCCCGGGTAGTCGTACTTGGTGTACGACGAGCCGCCGGTGCCGGTGCCGCTGCCTGCCGACATGTGGTTGATGACGGAGTCCACGACGACCTTGACCCCGGCCGAGTGACACGTGTTGACCATGGCGGAGAAGGCGGCCCGGTCACCGAGACGACCGGTGATCTTGTAGCTGACGGGCTGGTACGACGTCCACCACTGGCCGCCCTGGATGTGCTCCTGGGGCGGTGAGACCTGGACGTAGCCGTAGCCCGCCGGACCGAGGGTGTCCGTGCAGGCCTTGGCTATGGAGGCGAACTTCCACTCGAACAGCACGGCGGTGACGTCCTTGTCGCCCGGAGCGGCGGCCCGCGCGGGCGCGGCGCCGAATCCGGTGGGGATGACAAGGGCGGCAGCGGCGCCGGCCACGAGGGCGAGCGCGGCAGACAGGGGTCTGCGTGCCATGTCTTTCCTCCTGCGGGGGTGGGGGAAACGCGGGTGACGGTGCAGCCTCAGCCGGCAACGCGCCATGCCCTCAAGGCTCCTGAAGGTTCTTGCTGCAAGAATGCAAACCTTGCCGCGGACCAGACCGTACGAGCCCGTCAGGGACTGGTCAACCCTTTGGACATCCCCCGCTCACATCCACGAAACAAGCCAGTTTTCTTCGCGGTTTCTTGCTGCAAGGTCTTTCGCAAGATATTGCGGGCCTGTTACGTTTCATCCGACTCCGGTCCGGTCGGCCGAGGGTTCCGGGACCGCTCGCGGTCCCGGACTCCACGCGCCCGGCCGGCCGGGCCGGTCACGACAAGAGAGGCGTCCAGGAGTCGCACAACTCCCCGCCGGCCCTTCCTGGGCCGACTCCTGGACGCCTCTCCTGTACGTGTCGCCACTGTGCCTATCGTTGCCCGCCAGCGCGATCGGGACGCAGCCGCCGCCGACGAGGCCAAGGGTTATGTCCGTTTTACTGCCTCGGATATCGCATCTTGTCCAAGCCGGTTCACCGATACCCTCTCGGGCATGACAACCGCACCCCGCCCCCGCTTCTCCGTACGACTCGGAATCTCCAAGGCCGTCGAGGAGACTCCGTACGACGGCGTCCCGGAGCACCTCCTGGGGCCCTTGCGCCACTGGGTGGGGACCAACTTCACCGACTACGACCCCGACGCCACCGCGATCTGTCTACAGATGCGTATTGGCGTGCCGCCGAACCAGAGCGCACGCAGCAGACTCGTCGCCACTGATGGCTGGGAACTCCTCGACATCGTAGACACCATCCTCGGCTATGCGGATGAGCATGGTTGGGATGGCCGAGATGACGACCGACCATTGGCGCGGCTGTTGGACATGGCCGGATCTGCTTACCAGGTCAACAACCAAGGTGACGGCCTGGAGGAACGCATCACTCCAGGCGTCCGCGAAGCGGTGAGCCAAGCCGTCTCCGATGCGGAGGCCGAACCCACCGCCGGGTCAGCGGCCGAGCACCTGTCCACCGCCTGGCGAGCTGCGTACGGGCTCCACCCGGATCCGGTGCGGGCGTACAGCGAGGCGATCAAGGCCGTCGAATGCGCGGCGCACTCGGTCATCCAGCCAAACCACGGCCGGGCCACTCTCGGCACCATGCTGGGCGAGGTCGGGAACGCACGAGCGAAGTTCACCACGGCCATCTCCACTCCCCCGAGCGGGGACCCGATCGCCCCAATGGAAGCGATGATGCGTGCACTGTGGGACGGACAGACTTCCCGGCACGGCAAGCAGACCCCGACCGTGCCCGAGACACTGGAGGCCGCGCGGGCCGGCGTCCACCTCGCAGCCGCCCTCGTGCAGTGGTTCAGCTCCGGTGCAGTGGTCCGTACCCCTTGATACGAATCGCGCCCTGAGTACCTGAGCCGCCCGCTACAGGGCACCGTGAGCCGTGGACCTGCCGCTGACGTGCCAGCACGTCAACCTGCGGGCTTGTCGGCCTGCCTGCTGTCCAGCCAGGCCTACACGACTTCGTCCAGGTCCTGGCGAACCTCGATCCCAGCAAGCACGCACTCCGCTCGGAACCCGCCTTTGGAGGTCTTCCGGGAGGTGCCTGGACGTGTCCCCGGTGTCCCGGTCAGCCGTCTTCGGGTCAGCCGCTCCGTACCGCCGCCGTCGAACCCCGTACGACCAGCTCCGGCTGGAAGACGTACTCGGTGCGCTGCACCGGGCTCCCGCCGATCTCCTCCAGCAGGGCCCCCACCGCGGCCGCCGCCATCGCCTGCACGGGCTGGCGCACCGTCGTCAGCGGCGGGTCGGTGAAGGCGATGAGCTGCGAGTCGTCGAAGCCGACGACCGAGACGTCACGCGGTACGTCGAGTCCCCTCCCCCGGGCCGTCCGCACGACGCCCAGGGCCATCAGGTCGCTGCCGCAGACGATGCCGGTGCACCCCGCGTCCAGCAGGGCGCCCGCCGCCACCTGGCCGCCCTCGACGCTGAACAGGGTGGAGCAGACGAGCCCTTCGGCCTCCGCCCGGTCCATTCCGAGCAGCGAGATCGCCGCCTCCACGAACCCGTCCCGCTTGCGCCGCGAGGGAACGTACCGCTGCGGGCCGATGGCCAGGCCGACCCGGCGGTGGCCGAGGTCGGCGAGGTGGCCGACGGCCATCCGTACGGCAGCGTTGTCATCGGGCGAGACGAACGGGGCGCTGATGCGCTCGTTGTAGCCGTTGATCAGGACGAACGGCACACCGCGCTCGGTGAGCGCGGCGTACCGTGCCGGGTCGGCCGAGGTGTCGGCGTGCAGCCCGGAGAGGAAGACGATGCCGCCGACGCCGCGCTCCACGAGCTGTTCGACCAGCTCGTCCTCGGTTGCCCCGCCCGGGAGTTGGGTGCAGAGCACGGGCGTGTAGCCGTGCCCGGCGAGCACCTGCTCCACGGACTGCGCGAACGCCGGGAAGATCGGGTTGGTGAGTTCGGGTGTCACCAGGCCGATCAGTCCGGCGCTGCGCTGCCGCAGCCGTACGGGCCGTTCGTAGCCCAGGATGTCGAGGGCCGCGAGCACCCGCTGACGCGTGGTGTCCGCGACGCCCTGCTTCCCGTTCAGGACCCGGCTGACCGTCGCCTCGCTGACCGCCGCCTGGCCGGCGATGTCGGAGAGGCGGGGCGCGGCCGTGGTCCTGGGTGCGGGCAGTGTCACACCGTCCACCACACCGTGGTGTCGGCGGGGAGCACGGCCTCGGCCCCGTCCACGGTGACCGGGGAGCTGGCGAGGAGCACCCGGCCGCGGGCGGTGACGCGGACCGGGGCGCCGGTGGTGTTGACGGTGCAGACGAAGCCGGGGCGGGCGAGGACGAGGACGCCCTCCGGGCCGTCCAGCCACTCCACGTCCGTGCCCGCGCCGAGGCCCGGGTGGTCGCGGCGGGCGGCGATCGCGGCCCGGTACAGCTCCAGCGTGGAGCCCTCCACGCCGGTCTGCGCCTCCACGGACAGCTCGCCCCAGCCGGCGGGCTGCGGGAGCCAGCTGCCGCCTTCGCCGAACCCGTACGACGTGCCCTCGCGGTTCCACGGGATCGGGACGCGGCAGCCGTCGCGGAAGCCGTCCTGGCCATCGGCGCGGAAGAACGAGGGGTCCTGGCGGGCCTCGTCGGGCAGGTCGGTGACGTCGGGCAGGCCCAGCTCCTCGCCCTGGTAGACGTAGGCGGAGCCGGGGAGGGCGAGCATCAGGAGGGTGGCGGCGCGGGCCCGGCGCAGGCCGAGTTCGCGGTCGCCGGGGGTACGGATCTGGGTGCCCAGGCCCGCCGGGTTGGCGAAGCGGGTGGCGTGCCGGGTGACGTCGTGGTTGGAGAGCACCCAGGTGGTGGGGGCGCCGACCGGGCGCATGGCGTCGAGGGAGGTGTCGATGACCTTGCGCAGCTCCTCCGCGTCCCAGGCGGTCGCCAGGTACTGGAAGTTGAACGCCTGGTGCATCTCGTCGGGGCGCACGTAGTTGGCGGTGCGCTCCACGGTCGGGGTCCACGCCTCGGCGACGGCGATCCTCTCGCCGGGGTACTCGTCGAGGATGGTGCGCCAGCTGCGGTAGATCTCGTGCACGCCGTCCTGGTCGAAGAAGGGCATCACGTCGTTGCCGAGCAGCTTGAGCTGGTCGTGCGAGCCGAGGTCGGGCAGGCCCTCCGCCTTGACGAGACCGTGGGCGACATCGACCCGGAAGCCGTCGACGCCCATGTCCAGCCAGAAGCGCAGGATGGAGCGGAACTCGTCGGCGACGGCCGGGTGTTCCCAGTTGAAGTCGGGCTGCTCGGGGGCGAAGAGGTGGAGGTACCAGTCGCCGGGGGTGCCGTCCGGGTTCACCGTGCGGGTCCAGGCGGGGCCGCCGAAGATGGACTCCCAGTCGTTGGGCGGGAGTTCGCCGTTCGCCCCCTTGCCGGGGCGGAAGTGGTAGCGCTCGCGCAGGGCGGAGCCGGGGCCCTCGGCCAGGGCGCGCTTGAACCACTCGTGCTGGTCGGAGGAGTGGTTGGGGACCAGGTCGACGATGATGCGCAGGCCCAGGCCGTGCGCCTCGCGGATCAGGGCGTCGGCGTCCAGCAGGGTGCCGAACATCGGGTCGATGGCCCGGTAGTCGGCGACGTCGTACCCGGCGTCGGCCTGCGGGGAGGCGTAGAAGGGGGAGAGCCACACCGCGTCGACACCGAGGTCCCGCAGGTAGGGCAGGCGGGCGGTGACGCCGGCGAGGTCGCCCATGCCGTCGCCGTTGCCGTCGGCGAAGCTCCGCGGATAGACCTGGTAGATCACCGCGTCCTGCCACCAGCCGGTGCGGTGGCCCGGGGCGTCGTCGGACGTGCCGGTGGAGGGGGCAGCGAGGTGCTGGGTCATGTCGTCCCTGGGGTGTCTGGGTGGGGAGCGGCGCCGGTGGCCGGGTCGGGGTTTCCGGCGCCGCCGTGACAACTGCGGTGATGCGTGCGGGTTCTGGTGGTCCAGGAGGGGTCTCTCAGCCCTTGACGGCTCCGGCGGACATGCCGGTGACCAGGTGCTTCTGTGCGAACAGGAAGACCAGGGCGGCCGGGATGGCGATGAGCACGGAGGCCGCCGTCATGGGGCCCCACTGGGCGCCGTACTGGTTGACGAACTTCTGGAGTCCGCCGGCGAGCGTCAGGTTCTCGTCACCGACCAGGAAGGCGGAGGCGTACGCCACCTCGCCCCAGGCGGTGATGAAGGAGTAGAACGCGGTGACCGCGAGGCCCGGCTTGGCGAGCGGCAGGATCAGGCGCCAGAAGGTGCCGAACGGGGTGAGGCCGTCGACCTGGCCCGACTCGTCGATCTCGCGCGGGATGGTGTCGAAGAAGCCCTTCATCATCCAGGCGCAGAACGGCACCGAGATGGTGAGGTAGGTGATGACGAGACCGGCGGGCTGGTTGAGCAGGCCCAGGCTCGCCATGATGTTGTAGATCGGCACGATGAGGACGGCGACCGGGAACATCTGGGTGATCAGCAGGGTCCACATCAGCCCGCGCTTGCCGGGGAAGCGGAAGCGGCTCACCGCGTAGCCGGTGGTGGCGGCGACGAAGACACCGATGACGGTGGAGAGCCCGGCGATGATCGCGGAGTTGGCGAACCAGGTGAGGAACTCGGTGTCGCGGATCAGGTTCGTGTAGTTGACGAACGTGGTCTCGCGGAAGAAGTCCGTGGTGGTCGCGTACTTGGCGGGCTTGAGCGAGGTCAGCAGGACCCACAGCACCGGGAAGACCGCGATCACCGAGGTGACGATCAGGGTGAGGTGCAGCGCGACCGAGGCGAGCGGCGAACGGTCGCCGCGGAGGCGGACCTTGCGCCCGGTGCGGCGTGCGGAGGTGTCGGTAACGGTGGTCACCAGTTGTCTCCCTGGGAGCGCAGGACTCGCCGGTAGACCACGGCGAAGAGCATCAGGAGTACGAGGATCAGCACGCCCCAGGTGGAGGACTGCGCGAAGTCGCGCGGGCTGATCTCGAAGGAGAACTTGTACGCCTGGGTGACGAGGATCTGGGTGGCCTCACCGGGTCCGCCGCGGGTCAGCAGGAAGATCACCGGGAACATGTTGAAGGTCCAGATGGTGGAGAGCAGGATCACCGTGGTGGAGACCGGGCGCAGGCCGGGCAGCGTGATGTGGCGGAACCGCTGCCAGGCGGTGGCCCCGTCCATCTCGGCGGCCTCGTACTGCTCCGAGGGGATGGACTGCAATCCGCCGAGCAGGGCGACCATCATGAAGGGGACGCCGAGCCAGACGTTGACGGCGATGACCGCGAACTTGGCCCAGGTCGGGTCGTTCAGCCACGGGATGCCGTCGATGCCGACACCGCCGAGGACGGTGTTGAGCAGGCCGCGCTCCTCGTTGTAGAGGAAGCGCCAGGCGAAGACCGAGACGAAGCCGGGGATGGCCCAGGGCAGGATCAGGGCCATGCGGTAGGCGGAACGGCCGGCGATACGGCGGTTGAGGATGTTGGCGAGCGCCATGCCGAGCGCGAACGTGATGCTCACGCAGGAGACCGTCCACACCAGCGTCCAGCCGAGCGTGCCGAGGAACTGCGAGCCGGTCAGCGCGTCGATGTAGTTGTCGGCACCGACGAACTTGTAGGTGGCGGGCAGTTCGTTGACGCCGATCGTGCGGGCGACGTTGCGCTCGTTGGCGTCGGTCATCGACAGGTAGATCCCGCGCAGCAGCGGGTAGCCGATGATCACGCTGATCACGACGACGACCGGGGCGACCATGGTCCAGGCGTACCAGTGGGTCGACAGGCCGCGCCGGAAACGGCCGGGGGCCGGTGGTGGGGTGCCAGTACCGCGGCTCCGGCCGCGGGCGACGTCATCGCCCGCGGCCTTCACCACCGACTGGCTGGTGTGGACAGCCATCAGTCGGCCAACCTTCCTGTTACTTCCAGTCCTTCAGGAGCTTGCGGTACGCGTCGCCGGTGGTCTTCGCGGCCTTCTCCGGCGTGGTCTGGCCGGTGAGGACCTTGGTGTACTCGATGCCGAGCGGGGCGAAGAGGCTGCCGCCCTCGGGGATCCAGGGGCGCTCCACGGCGGTCTCGACGACCGGCTTGAAGAAGCCGACGATCTCGCTGTTGACGGCCTCCTTCTTGGCGTACGCGGAGGTGCGCGTCGGCAGGAGGTTCAGCTCACCGGCGGTGGTGGCCTGGGACTCCACGGAGGTCATGTACTCGACGAAGGCGTAGGAGGCCTCCAGGTTCTTCGAACCGGCGTAGACCGCGAGGTTGTGGCCGCCCTGCGGGGCGCCGTGGGCGGCGGAGCCGGCCGGGACCGTGGCGATGCCCAGGTTGTCCTTGTCCGTGAACTCCTTGCCGGTCAGCGTGTCGGCGACGGCCCAGGGGCCGTTGATCATCATCGCGACGTCGCCGTTCTTGAACGCCTGCATCATGTTCTCCCAGCCGTCCGAGGCATCCGTCTTCGCGGTGCCGTCGTCGACCAGGGCCTTGACCGCCTTGAACGCCTTGACGCCCTCGGGCTTGTCCACGGTGACGGTCTTGGTCTCGGCGTCGACCAGGTCGCCGCCCTCGCCGTAGAGGAAGGAGAGGAAGAAGTACGGGTCGTCGCCGCGCAGGTAGAGGCCGGTCTTGCCGGTCTTGTCCTTGATCTTCTTGGCGGAGGCCTTCAGCTCTTCCAGGTTGGCGGGCGGCTCCACGCCCGCCTTCTCCATCAGCTTCTTGTTGTAGAAGATGCCCATGGAGTCGATGACCTGCGGAACCGCGAAGGTCTTGTCCTCGAACCTGGTGGACGCGACGGCCTGCGGCAGGAAGTCGTCCTGGTTCTTCAGGGCGGGGGTGCCGTCCAGCGGGGCCAGGTAGCCGAGGGAGGCGAAGTCCGGCGTCCAGGCGACCTCGGAGCGGATCACGTCGGGGGCGGAGCTGCCGGCCTGGGCCGCGTTCTTGAACTTGTTCTGCGCGTCACCGAAGGGGACGCTGACGTACTTGACGTCGACCTTCGGGTGCTTCTTCTCGAAGCCTTCGGCCAGTTTCTTGAAGACCTTGTCCTCGCTGCCGACGCTGGAGGTGTCCCACCAGGTCACGGTGCCGGAGAGCTCACCCGAGCTCTTGCCGCCGTCGGACTTGTCGCCGCTACCGCAGGCGGTCGCCGCGAGCGCCAGGGCCGCGACCAGGGCGGTGGCCGTTATGCCACGTCGCATCTGAACTCCTTCAACTGCCGTACCGCTCCGTCGCGGCGCCGGGTCGACGTGAACGTAACAAGGATGAAAGACCACCGAAAGACCTTGCGGAAGATTTCTGCAAGCCCTGTTGATCGTTACATTCGCGTGTCCTCAAGGTTGCCGTCAAGCCCCTTGACGGAACCGGCGGACCCCTGGCAGGGCCAGGCCACGTACGGCATATCCGCAGTGCGACGATCCGACCGCAGCCCGCAGCGGAAGACCGCAAGAGCTTGCAAGACCTTGCCGGGGCGCAGGGCCCGGACGGGGCCGGTACGGGGGTGCGCGCGCCCGTACGACGCACAGTGGGCAATCCGACACCTGGCCGGTACAGTCCACTGACATGACCGCACGGCTTGCCGATATCGCAACTCAGGCGGGGGTCAGCGAAGCGACGGTCAGCCGAGTCCTGAACGGCAAGCCCGGGGTCGCGGCGACCACCCGCGAATCCGTTCTCGCGGCCCTCGACGTCCTGGGCTACGAACGCCCCGTACGGCTGCGCCGGCGCAGCGCGGGCCTGGTCGGACTGATCACCCCCGAGCTGGAGAACCCGATCTTCCCGGCGCTGGCCCAGGTCATCGGCCAGGCGCTGACCCGGCAGGGGTACACCCCGGTCCTCGCCACCCAGACCCCCGGCGGCTCCACCGAGGACGAACTCACCGAAATGCTGGTGGACCGGGGCGTCTCGGGCATCATCTTCGTCTCCGGGCTGCACGCCGACACCTCGGCCGACATGCAGCGCTACGAGCAACTGCGCGGGCAGGGTGTCCCCTTCGTCCTGGTCAACGGCTTCTCCGCCAAGGTGCAGGCCCCCTTCATCTCGCCCGACGACCGGGCGGCGATGCGGCTGGCGGTGACCCACCTGGTGGCGCTCGGCCACACCCGGATCGGCCTCGCGGTCGGCCCCAAGCGCTTCGTGCCGGTGCTCCGCAAGATCGAGGGCTTCCACGCCACGATGCAGGAGCAGCTGGGCCTGGCCCCGGACGAGGTCGAGGAGCTGATCCAGCACTCCCTGTACACACTGGAGGGCGGCCAGGCCGCCGCCTCCGCCCTGATGGAGCGCGGCTGCACGGCGGTCGTCTGCGCGAGCGACATGATGGCGCTCGGGGCGATCCGGGCGGCCCGCAGGCTCTCCCGCGAAGTCCCCCGGGACCTCTCCGTGGTCGGCTACGACGACTCGCCGCTCATAGCGTTCACCGATCCCCCGCTGACCACCATCCGGCAGCCGGTGACGGCGATGGGCCAGGCCGCGGTGCGCACGCTGCTGGAGGAGATCGGCGGAACCCCGGCTCCGCACAGCGAGTTCGTCTTCATGCCGGAGCTGGTGGTGCGCGGGACGACGGCCGCCGGTCCCGGTACGGGTCCCGTAGGTGGCACAGGGTCCCACCCTCGTCCTTGAGGTGCAGAATGTGCGACCGGAACCCGACCGGAGGATGATCGAAGGCAGGGGAATCTCTATGGAAGACTCTCTGCCTATGGGTGAGACGGACGTGACAGCGCAGGAAGACGGGAAGACCGGCTGGTCGGACCGCTTCCGATCCCTGCGATCGCCCCGCCGCCCCCGGCTCTGGTTCGAGATCCTGCTCATCGCGGTCAGTTACTGGCTGTACTCGCTCGTGCGCAACGCCGTGCCGGAGCAGAAGACCCAGGCCCTGAAGAACGCGGACTGGATCTGGTCGGCGGAGAAGTCCCTGGGCCTCGCCTTCGAGGAAACGGTCAATCACGCGGTCAATTCCGTGACATGGCTGATCGTGTCGATGAACTACTACTACGCGACCCTGCACTTCATCGTGACCATCGGCGTCCTCGTCTGGCTCTTCCGCCGCCACCCCGGCCGGTACGCGGCGACCCGCCTCGTCCTCTTCGCGACGACGGCGGTGGCCCTGCTCGGCTACTACCTGTATCCGCTGGCGCCACCCCGCCTGATGAACGGCGCCGACTTCATCGACACCGTGCTCGTGCACGAGACCTGGGGCTCCATGGCCTCGGGCAACTTCAAGAACATGTCGAACCAGTACGCGGCGATGCCGTCGATGCACATCGGCTGGTCCCTCTGGTGCGGCCTGACGATATTCGCCCTGGCCTCGGCGCCCTGGGCCCGCATCCTGGGCCTGCTCTACCCGACGCTCACCCTGGTCGTCATCGTGGCCACCGCCAACCACTTCTGGCTGGACGCGGTGGGCGGCATGGCCTGCCTCGCCTTCGGCTACGCGGTCTCCCGCGCCTGGTACGGCTCGCTGCCGCAGCACCTGCCGAAGTGGGTGCCGGGGAAGCGGAGCGGCCGGCTGACGGGGGTGCGGGCGGCGGCCCGGCTGCCACGACCGGCGGCGGAGCCGGAGCCCGAGCCGGAGACGGCGGGGGCACGGAGACCGTAGGCACACAGTGGTGCGGGCGGACGCGATGTCCGCCCGCACCACTGTTTCCGCGTCTCAGCTGCGGTGCACGATCCGGCCGCCCGTGACCGTGAGCCGGACCGGCGCCTCCCCCAGCTCGTCCGCCGGGGCCTCCACCGGGTCCACCCCGAAGGCGGTCAGGTCGGCCCGGAAGCCGGGCGCGATCCGCCCCGCCACCTCCTGCTCCCCCGCCGCGACGGCCGCGTGCGAGGTGCAGCCCTCCAGGGCCATCAGCCCGGTCAGCGCCTGTTCCGGGGCGACGGGCTCGGTGTCGTACGCCCCCGGAAGCCGCCGCAGCCGTGCGGTGGCCAGCACCTGCCGTACGTCGAAGTGGGCGATCGGCCAGTCCGAGCCCAGCGCCAGGTAGGCCCCCGCGTCGCGCAGGTCACGGCAGCGCCAGGCGCGGGCGGCGCGCTCGCCGCCGAGCCGCCGGGACCAGGCGTCGGTGTGGTCGGCGCGGGTGTACGCGGTGTGGGTGGGCTGCATGGAGGCGATCACCCCGAGCCGGACGAACCGCTCGGCCATCTCGTGCGGGATCGACTCGATGTGTTCGATCCGGTGGCGGAGCCGGCCGCTCTCCCCCAGCCCTTCCACGGTGTCCAGGACGTGCCGCACGGCCGCGTCCCCGATGGCGTGGGTGGCGGTGCGGACGCCGGCGCGGTGGAGATGGGTGACCGCTTCGGTGTACGCGGCCGGGTCCGGCCAGAACGCCTCGGTGCCCTGGCCGTGGCAGTCGGCCTCCTCCAGCCAGGCGGTGCCGCCCTCGACGGTCCCGTCCATGAAGAACTTGACCCCGCCGACCCGCCACAGCCGCCCGGCCTCGCTCTGGAGACGTACCAGCTCCTCCAGCGCCTCCTTGTCCGCGCCCGGCATGCACCAGGGTGCGAGCCGGAGCCGTACGGGCAGGTCGGTGTCCTCCTCCACGGCGGCCAGGAACCCGGGCACGGAACCGTCCCCCAGGTCCATCACATGCGCCCCGGTCAGCCCGGTGGCGGCCATCGCGGAGAGCAGCTCCACCAGCCCGGCGCGGCGCTCGGCCAGGGAGGGCCGGGGCAGGAACGGGGCGAGGAGGTCCATGGCGGCGTGCTCCACGAGGTGCCCGGTGGGCCGCCCGTCCCGGTCGCAGACGACCTCGGACCGCTGGGCGAAGGTACGGGGCCCGGTGATGCCCGCCCGCTGGAGGGCGGCGGCCGAGGCGAGGGCGGAGTGCCCGTCGTAGAGACGGAGGAAGGCGGGCGCACCACCGAGGGCGTCCTCGATGTGGCTGTGGCTGACGGGGAGGTCGCCGAAGGCGTTGTGGTCCAGCCCCCACCCGATCACCCACCCCTCGGTGCGCGGGGCGGCGGCGAGGGCGGCCCTGAGCTGGTCGAGGTCGCGGACGGCGGTGAGGTCGGTGCCGGTGGCCATCTCCAGCCCCCACACGGGGTGGCTGTGGGCGTCGGTCAACCCGGGGGTGAGGGTGGCACCGGCGAGGTCGAGGTGCTCGGTACCGGGTCCGCGCAGCTCACGTAGCTCGTCGGCGTCCCCGACCCCGATGATCGTCCCGCCCTTGACGGCGACGGCGGTGGCTTCGGGCCGTCCCGGATCGAGGGTGCGGACGCGGGCTCCGGTGATGAGGAGGTCGGCTGCGGGCACGGTGATGGCTCCTTGGGTGGTCGTCAGAGGGTTACGGAGGCGGAGAGGGGCTTTGAAGGTTCGGCCGGGTCCTCAGGCGGCTCGGCGGCGAAGGCGGCGTACACCTCGGGCCGGAGGCGCCGGAGACGGCGGGCGAGGAGGAGCCCGAGCAGGAAGACGCCGGGCACGAGCGCGACGAGGAGGACGTTCACGCCGGTCGAGGCGCCGGTGAACAGGTCCACGTTGTACGAGACGAGCCCGATGGCCCCGGTCAGCAGCACGGCCGCCACCAGCGGGGCGACGACGGTCCGCAGCACGCCCTCCTGGTGCGGGACGCGCCGGAAGAACAGGAACACAGCCAGTGCGGCGAGCAGTTGGAGGACCATGAGCCCGATCATGCCCGGGGTGTTGACCCAGAGCAGGAGCTGCGCGTACGGGTCGGCCCCGGCGGCGGCGAACCCGATGACGACGAGGGCCCCGAGCACGGTCTGCGCGGCCCCGGCGACGTACGGGGAGCGGTGGCGCGGGTGGACGCGGCCGAGGAGCGGGGGCAGGACGCCTTCCTCGGCGAGGGCGAGCCCGTACCGGTTGATCGCGTTGTGGAAGGCGAGCAGCGAGGCGAGGACGCTGGTGACGATGAGGATGTGCATCAGGTCGGCGGCCCAGGGCCCGACGTAGGTGGTGATGGCGGAGAAGAAGAGCCCGCCGGGATTGTGGGCGGCGGCCTGGATCACCTTGTCGTCCCCGAACGCCTGGATGACGGTCCAGACGATGAAGGCGTAGAAGAGGCCGAGGAAGGCGACGGCGATGTAGGTGGCGCGGGGGACGGTCCGTTCCGGGTGCCGGGCCTCGCGGCGGTAGATGACGGTGGACTCGAACCCGGTGAAGGCGGCGAAGGCGCAGGCCAGGACGGCGGCCATGCCGGGCACGAAGACGTTGCCGGCGGAGAAGGAGGCCAGGGAGAGCCCCGAGGCGCCTCCATCGAGGAGGACGCCCCCCGCGAGCAGGACGAGGATCCCGGTCTCGGCGAGGAGCAGGACGCCGAGCACCTTGGCGCCGAAGTCGATGGAGCGGAAGCCGCCGTACCAGATGAGCACCAGCCCGAGGAGGGAGACGGGCAGCCAGGGCACGTCGAGGCCCCACAGGGCGTGGGCGGTGTCGGCGGTGGCGGAGCCGAGGAGCCCGTAGACGCCGATCTCCATGCCGTTGTAGCCGAGCATGGCGATGAGGGCGGCGGCGATCCCGAGGGGCTTGCCGAGCCCGCGCGTGATGTACGCGTAGAAGGCCCCGGCGCTGCGGACGTGGCGGCTCATCGTGGTGAACCCGACGGCGAAGATCGCGAGGGTGACCCCGGCGACCAGGTACCCGACGGGGGCGCCGATGCCGCCGAGCAGGAGGGCGATGGGGGCGACGCCTGCCATGACGGTGAGCGGGGCGGCGGCGGAGATGACGAAGAAGGCGATGTCGGCGGTGCCGAGTGTGCCTTTCCTGAGGGTGGGCGCAGACATGTTGAGGAGGGCCCTTCTGCGGCGAGCGGGCGGCGGCCCCGTGCCCCGGTTTCACCCGGGCCACGGATAAACCTAAAGGCTTTCGGTTTTGGGGAATGTAGCCTCACCACAGGTCATCGGGGAAGACCTTTCGCCGACGCAGATCAGGAGACGCACACATGGGACGGCCGCGCACACCGCTGCTCGACCGGGAGCGCATCGGCGCCACGGCACTCGAACTCATCGACGAGCAGGGCGAGTTCAGCGTCCCGCAGGTGGCCCGGAGGCTGGGGGTGCAGACGGGTTCGGTGTACCACCATGTGGACGGCCGGGCGGGGGTCGTGGAGCTGGTACGCGAACGTGTCAGCGCTTCCATCGACACGGCCACGCTGGACCTGCGCCCCTGGGACACGGCCCTGACCGCCTGGGCCCGCTCCTACCGGGCCGCCTTCGCCGCCCACCCGCACGCGATCCCGCTGCTCATGACGTCACCGGTACGGGCCCCGAAGGTGCTGGAGCAGTACGAGCACGCGGTACGGCTGCTCCTGGAGGTGGGCTTCCCGATGGCCGAGGTGATGACGGTGATCACGGCCCTGGAGAACCTGGTCCTGGGCTCAGCCCTGGACCTGGCGGCCCCGGAGACGATGTGGGAGCTGCCCGAGGACTCCCCGGGGACGGCAAACCTGGCGCAGGCCTTGGCGGCAACGCCTCCGTCCCGGGCGGACGCGGCGTTCGAGCTGGCGCTGGGGGCGTTCGTGGAACACTGCCGCCACTTCAGCCGGTCCGGCGCTTGAGGACACCTCCCCCGACCCTCACCCGCACCACAACCAGCCCGTCCGGCGCTTGAGGACATCTTTTCCGCCCGCGCACGTGGGCGCCTGCCCCCGGCGGAGGCCCGAAATCCAGCCCCTCCGGCGCTTGAGGAGCGGGGCCCGGGGCAGCGCCCCGACCGGGGCCCGGGGGCGGCGCCCCGCGAGGACGGCCCTACACCACCGCCCCGTAGAACCGCTCCTCCACCACCGCCCGAGCCCGCCGCGTAATCCGCCGGTAGTCGTCCAACATGTCCCCGACATGCCCCGGCTCGTACCCCAGGTACCGCCCCACGGCCGTCATCTCCCGAGGGTCGGACGGAAACGTGTCCCCCGCCCGCCCCCGCACCAGCATCACCGCGTTCCGGACCCGCGTCGCCAGCACCCACGCCTCGTCCAGCATCTCCGCGTCCTCACCCGGGATCAGCCCCGCCGCGCACGCCGCCGCCAGCGCCTCGCGCGTACGCGTCGTCCGCAGCCCCGGCTCCGCCCACCCGTGCTGCATCTGCATCAGCTGCACGGTCCACTCGACATCGCTCAGCCCGCCCCGCCCCAGCTTCGCGTGGAGCGTGGGGTCCGCGCCGCGCGGCATCCGCTCGGACTCCATCCGGGCCTTCAGCCGGCGAATCTCGCGTACGGCGTCCTCACCGAGCCCCTCCATCGGATACCGCAACGGGTCCACCAGCTCAAGGAACTCGGCCCCCAACTCCGCGTCGCCCGCCATGTGTTCGGCCCGCAGCAGCGCCTGGCTCTCCCAGACCAGCGACCAGCGCCGGTAGTACGCCTCGTACGACTTCAGCGTCCGCACCATCGGCCCGGTCTTGCCCTCGGGCCGCAGGTCGGCATCGATGAGCAACGGCGGGTCGGCGGTGGGCAGTTGCAGCAGTCTCCGCATCTCCCCCACCACCGCGTTGGCCGCCCGCGCCGCCTCCTCGTCGCTCACGCCCTCGCGCGGCCGGTGCACGAAGAGGACATCGGCGTCGGAGCCGTAACTCAGCTCGTGCCCGCCGAAGCGGCCCATGCCGATGACGGCGAACCGGGTCGGCAGGGTGTCGCCCCACCGCTCGCGTACGGCGGCCCGCAGCGCACCCGCGATGGTGGCGGCGTTGAGGTCGGTGACGGCGGAGCCGACCCGGTCGACGAGGGCCCCGTGGTCCTGCTCGGCCGGGCTGTCCTCGGTGCCGTAGGAGCCGATGATGTCGGCGGCCGTCGTACGGAACAGCTCCCGCCGCCGCACCCCGCGCACCACCGCGACCGCCGACTCGGCGTCCCCCGCGCGCCCCACCGCGGCCAGCACTTCCTGCTCCAGGTGCTCCCGGGTGCGCGGCTTCAACCCCTCCGGGTCGCCCAGGATCGCCACCGCCTCCGGGGCCCGCAGCAGCAGGTCGGGGGCGAGGCGCCCGGCGGAGAGGACCCGGGCGAGGTTCTCCGCCGCCGCCCCCTCGTCGCGCAGGAGCCGCAGGTACCACGGGGTCTTGCCCAGCGCGTCGGACACCTTGCGGAAGCCGAGGAGCCCGGCGTCCGGGTCGGCGGAGTCCGCGAACCAGCCGAGCAGCACCGGCAGCAGCGTGCGCTGGATCGCCGCCTTGCGGGAGACCCCGGAGGAGAGGGCCTCCAGGTGGCGCAGGGCCGCGCCGGGGTCCGCGTAACCGAGCGCCTCCAGCCGGATCGCGGCGGCCTTCGGGCTGAGCCGGGACTCGGCGGGGGCCAGCTGCGCCACGGCGTCCAGCAGCGGCCGGTAGAAGATCTTCTCGTGCAGCCGCCGCACCACCGAGGCGTGCCGCCGCCACGCCTTGTTCAGCTCGGCGACCGGGTCGGTCCGCATCCCGAGCGACCGCCCGAGCCGCCGCAGGTCCGCCTCGTCCTCGGGGACCAGGTGGGTGCGGCGCAGCCGGTAGAGCTGGATGCGGTGCTCCATGGAGCGCAGGAAGCGGTACGCCTCGTCCAGCTGGGCCGCGTCCGCGCGCCCCACGTACCCGCCTTCGGCGAGCGCCCGCAGGGCCTCCAGCGTGGTCCCGCTGTGCAGCGAGGCATCACTGCGCCCGTGCACCAACTGGAGGAGCTGCACGGCGAATTCGACGTCCCGCAGCCCGCCGGGCCCGAGCTTCAGCTCCCTCTCGATCCGGTCGGCGGGGATGTTGTCGACGACGCGGCGGCGCATCTTCTGCACGTCGGGGACGAAGTTCTCCCGGTCGGCGGCCTGCCAGACGAGCGGGGATACGGCGTCGACGTACTCCGCGCCCAGCTCCGGGTCGCCGGCGACCGCGCGCGCCTTCAGCAGCGCCTGGAACTCCCAGGTCTTCGCCCACCGCTGGTAGTAGGCGAGGTGGGAGGTGAGGGTGCGCACGAGGGGCCCGTTGCGGCCCTCGGGGCGGAGGTTGGCGTCGACCTCCCAGATGGTGCCCTCGGCGGTGTTCTCGGAGCAGATCCGCATCATGTGGGCGGCGAGCCGGGTGGCCGCCTGCATGGCCTTGTTCTCGTCGACCCCGTCGCGCGCCTCGGCCACGAAGATCACGTCGACGTCGGAGACGTAGTTCAGCTCGTGCCCGCCGCACTTGCCCATCGCGACGACGGCGAGCCGGCACTGCGCCGCGTCCTCGGGGGCCGCCGTGCGGGCGACGGCGAGGGCGGCACGGAGGGTGGCGGTGGCGAGATCGGCCAGTTCGGCGGCGGTCTGGGCGAGGTCGGTGGTCCCGCAGACGTCGCGGGCGGCGAGGGTGAGCAGGCAGCGGCGGTAGGCGACGCGGAGCGAGTCCGGGTCGACGGCCTCGGCGAGCCCGCGCTCGAACTCGGCGACCCCGGGGTGCAGGTCGGCCGCCTCGTACGTGACGAGCGCCTGCCAGTCGCGCGGGTGCCGGGCCAGATGGTCGCCGAGCGCCTCGGAGGCGCCGAGGACCCCGAGGAGCCGGTCGCGCAGGGGCTTGGCGGTGACGAGGGTGTCCAGCAGCACCTGACGCTCGCCCTCCGCCTCGGCCTCCACGAGCCGGACGAGGCCGCGCAGGGCCAGATCGGGGTCGGCGGTGGCGCCGAGCGCCTCCAGGAGGACGGGATCGGACCGTACGGAGGCGAGGTCGTCCAGCTCCAGGAGCTGCTCGGCGGCGGACGGGTCGGTGAATCCGTGCCGCAGCAGTCGGGTGAACGTGCTGCTCCTGCGCCCCGGCACCGTCGTCATTGCACGCTCTCCCGCCGCCCGAACCGATCTGCGTAACTGCTCATCTGCGTAACTGCTCGGCCGCGCCCTCGCCGCGTCACAGCTCTCCGAGCCTAGTCCTGTGCCGATGAATTCGGGGCGGCGGCGGAGTCCACCCACAGGGAAAGCACCTGACAGCACCCCCTTCACGCCACCTCGGAGGAACCATGACCACGACGGACCAGCCCCCGGCCACCGAGCTGGACGCCCGCTACAGCAGCGAGGGAGCGACCGCCCGCCCCTGGCCGGAGACGGCCGCCGTGCTCACCGACGCCCCGCTGTACTGGCTCTCCACGGCCCGCCCCGACGGCCGCCCCCATGTCACCCCGCTCATCGGCGTCTGGTCGCAGGGCGCCCTCCACTTCTGTACGGGCCCGGCGGAACGCAAGGCGCGCAACCTGGCGGGCAACCCCGAGGTGGTCCTGACGACGGGCGCCAACGCCCTCGACGCGGGCTTCGACGTGGTGGTCGAGGGCCGGGCGGACCGGGTGACGGACCACGGGCGGCTGACGGCGCTGGCCCGGGAGTGGGAGGCGAAGTACGGCGCCGACTGGCACTTCGACGTCGAGGACGGCAGCTTCGTCCAGCCGGAGGCGGGCCAGGCGCACGTGTTCGCGGTCCGCCCCCGTACGGTGTTCGGCTTCGGCAAGGGGGAGCCGTACAGCCAGACGCGCTACCGCTTCACGTGATCCGCGCCCCTGCCGTACCGATGACGACGGTGGCGTACAGCTCCTCGGAGACCACCACGCGCACCACCAGCCCGGCGCCGCGCAGGACCTCCACCGCCGCGTCCCGCTGCCGCTCACTGGCCTCCACCAGCAGGCTGCCGCCCGGGGCGAGCCACTCGGGCGCCTCGGCGGCGACCCGGCGCATGACGTCGAGGCCGTCGCCGCCGCCGTCGAGGGCGACCCGGGGTTCATGGACGCGGGCCTCGGCGGGGAGCAACGCGACATCGGCGGTCGGAACGTACGGAACGTTGGCCAGCAGTACGTCGACGCGACCGCGCAGACCGGCGGGCAGGGGCTCGAACAGGTCGCCCTCGTAGACCTGCCCGAGACCGCCGACGTTGCGCCGGGCGCAGCGTACGGCGGCGGGTTCGACGTCACAGGCGTGCAGGTCGACCCGGCCCCGGGCGGCGGCCGCTTCGGCGGCGAGGGCGACGCCGAGCGCACCCGAACCGCAGCAGAGGTCGACGACGACGGCCCGCTCCGGGGCGAGGGCGGCGGCCTGCGCCACCAGGAACTCGGTACGCCGACGGGGTACGAAGACCCCGGCGTCCACGGCCAGGCGCCGGCCGCAGAACTCGGCCCAGCCCAGGACATGTTCGAGCGGAAGCCCGGCGACACGGTCCTCGACGAGCGAGGCGAGGTGGTCCGGGGACGCGGCGGCCTCATGGAGGAGGGAGGCCTCGTCCTCGGCGAAGACGCAACCGGCGCGACGCAGGGTGGCGACGGTGGCGGAGAAGGAACTCAAGGGGTGAACCGACATGCGGGGGAACGCCTTCCGGGAAATCCGATGGGCGCTCGCGATCGGTCCGAACCGTCCGGCCGTCCTACACCGTTACCGGTCGTGCGACGCGATCGTGCGAGGTGAGCACCCGGCCTGATCCAGCGGTAATGGGTCTCACCTCCCCGGTCCGTCCCCGTACCGGTGCACGGGGGGTCGTAACACTACAACAGCCCGCGCCACGGGGGCGCGGGCTGTCGTCCGGCCGTCTACAGGTCGACGCTGTCACGCAGCTTGGTCGGTGTGAGGAACAGCGAAGCGATGACACCGACGACCGCGATGCAGGCCGAGATGAGGAAGATGTGCCCGGTGGCGTCCCCGTAGGCGGCCCGGACGACCTCCTGGATTTGCGGCGGCATGGCGGCGACGTTCAGGGTGGATCCGCCGGAGCCGGAGGCGGCCGGGTCGATGCCCAGCTCCGCCAGCCCGTGGGCGATCTTGTTCGCGACCTGGTGGGCGAGGACCGCGCCGAGGACGGAGACGCCCATGGTGCCGCCGAGGGAGCGGAAGAAGGTGATGGCCCCGCTGGCCGCGCCGATCTCGCTGAGGGGCACGGTGTTCTGGAGGACGAGCACCAGGTTCTGCATCGACATACCGACACCCACACCGACCCCGAGCATCCCCAACGCCACGGCGACGAGGGGCGTTTCGTGGTCGATGAAGGAGAGCCCGAGGAAGCCGAGGGCGAGGATGACGACACCGGTGACGATGTACGGCTTGACCTTGCCGGTCTTGGAGACGAGGCGTCCGGCGACGGTGGAGGAGACGAGCACGCCCGCCATGAGCGGGATGGTGAGCAGCCCGGCCTCGGTCGGCGAGTAGCCGCGCCCAATCTGGAAGTACTGGCCGAGGAAGACCGCGCCGCCGAACATCGCCATGCCGACCGCGAGGCTCGCGACGATGGCGAGGGCGGGGTCGCGGCGCCGGACGACGTGCAGGGGGACGACGGGCTCCTTGACCCTGGCCTCGACGAAGACGGCCGCGCCGAGGATGAGCACGCTCCCGCCGACCATGAGGCCGGTCTGCCAGGAGATCCAGTCGAAGTCGCCGCCGACGAAGGTGACCCAGAGGAGCAGGAGGCTGACCCCGGCGGCGATGAGCGAGGCGCCGAGGTAGTCGACCTTGGTGTCGGAGCGGCGGACCTCGGCGAGGTGCAGGGTGCGGGCGAGCATCACGGAGGCGAGCAGCGTGAAGGGCACGGCGATGAAGAAGCACCAGCGCCAGCCGAGCCAGGAGGCGTCGGTGATGAACCCGCCGAGCAGCGGCCCGCCGACGGTGGCGACGGCCATGACGCCACCGAGGTAACCGTTGTAGCGGCCGCGCTCCTTGGGGCTGATCATCGCGGCGATGATCACCTGGACGAGGACCTGGAGCGCCCCCATGCCGAGCCCCTGGACGGCGCGGAAGGCGATGAGCTGCTCGGTGGACTGAGCGAAGCCGCAGGCGATCGACGAGACGACGAAGAGCCCGATGGCTATCTGGAGCAGCAGCTTCTTGCTGAAGAGGTCGGCGAGCTTGCCCCAGATCGGGGTGGAGGCGGTGGAGGCCAGCAGCGTCGCGGTGACGACCCAGGTGTACTGCGACTGGGTGCCGTCGAGGGACCCGATGATCTGCGGGAGCGCGACCGAGACCACGGTGGTGCTGATCATGGCGACGAACAGCACGATGAGCAGCCCGCTGAGGGCCCGCAGGACGTGCCGGTGGTCCATCGGTGCGGGGGCGGGGGCGGGGGCCCCGGCCGGGGCGGCGGTGGTGTGTGCTGCGCTCACGCGCAACCTCCGGAAGGTTCGTACGTAGGGGATAAGGCTTCACCATACATGCACACTGAGCAATTTTGCCCACTGAGCAACAATCCGAACCCCGGGGGATAATGCCCCCATGGACAGCAGCACCGCGGGACCGGGACTCCGGGAGCGCAAGAAGGAAGCCACCCGGCAGGCCGTGCACGAGGCGACCCTGCGCCTGACCGTGGAGCACGGCTTCGACCATGTGACGGTCGAGGCGGTGGCGGACGCGGCCGGGATCTCCCGCCGGACGTTCTCGAACTACTTCACCAACAAGGAGGACGCTCTCCTCTACGGCGAGGAGCAGCAGATCAGGGCCCTGGTCCGCACGGTCCGGGACCGCCCCGCCGACGAACCGGCCTGGCCGGCCCTGCGCGCGGCGGTGGCGCAGTTCTCGGAACGCGTGGCTCCTCCGGAGCGCGACTGGGCGGTCCGCACCCGCCTGGCGATGCGCCACCCCTCCCTCCTGGCCCGCCAGTTGGCCAACCACGCGGCCCTGGAACGCGACCTGGCCGAAGCGGTGGCCGCCCGCCCGGGCCCGACCTCGGCCCCGGTCCGCCCGATCGTGCTGGCGGCGGGGTTCCTGGCCTCGCTCAGGATCGCGATGCGGATGTGGATCGAGGAGGACCTGGCCCGGGAGCCGGCGGCGGTGATCGACGAGGTGCTGGACGAGATGGGGCGGGGGTTCGGGTAAAACTCTGACCGCCTCCTCTCCCCTTCGGAGCCCGCCATCAGCACCACCTCTGACTCCGACCCCATCCTCTGGCTCGGCACAGAAACCTGCGCGCTCGGCCCCTACCGGGCGGACCTGGTGGAGACGTACTGGCGCTGGGAGCAGGACCCCGCGCTCCTGGTCGGCTACGGACGCCAGCAGCCGGAGTCCCTGGAGGCGCGCACGGAGGGCATGGCCCATCAACTGCGCGGGGACAACATCCGCTTCACGGTGCACGACCTCGCCACCGGCGTCCCGGTCCCGGCCGGGGTGGCGACGCTGCTGCCCGACCCGTCCGTCCGCACGGCGGAGTACGTCGTGATGCTGGCCCCCGAGGCACGCGGACGCGGCCTGGGCACGGCCGCCACCCGGCTGGTGTTGGACTACGCGTTCCACATCACCAACCTGCGCATGGTCTGGCTGAAGGTCCTGGCCCCCAACAAGGCAGGGCGGCGTGCCTACGAGAAAGCCGGCTTCCGGACCGCCGGAACCCTGCGGGAGGCGGGCTACTGGCTCGGAACGGTCTGCGACGAGATTCTGATGGACACGCTGGCCACCGACTTCACGGGCCCGTCGGTCATCACGGCCTGACGGCCCGAAGGCGGCTCACCGCACCGTTGCGCGGAAGCCGCCCTCAGGACCAGGCCGTACTCAGAACCGGGAGTCGTCGACGTCGATCTCGTACGCGATCTCCCAGCGGATGTCCGGGACGATGATGTCGGCGGTCTCGACCGGACGGCCCTCCGAGTCGAAGTAGATGCGCTCCAGTTGTGTGACCAGGTCGCCCACGGAGATGTTGAGGAAGTTGGCCTGCTCGCGCGTGGCGCGGGCCGGTCGTGGCATTTCGAGGGCGGTGGAGATGTTCACGTTGATGGAGCGCATACGGGCGACCACGCCGATCTTGCCCCGCGGCCCCATCTCCGGGAGCAGCACCTCCGTACCGCCGGTGATGGCCATCGGCTCCCAGCTCGTGGCGAGTTGCGCCGGCTGACCGTCCGCGAGGAACTCGTAGTGGGTCATGACGCAGAGGTCGCCGGGCTCGATCGCCAGCCGGGCGGCGATGTCCTCCGTGGCGGGAACCCGCGCCCGGCTGTTGCACTCCCAGGTGCCATCGCCGCCGTGGTCCTTCAGGCCGGCGCGGAACGGGGAGCCGGTCCGCTCCTGACGGAGGCGTGAGCGGACCATCCTGAGGCGCTGGCGGGCTTTGCGGACGTACGTACCGGAACCGGCACGGCCTTCGAGGATGCCCTCGATGATCAGACGTTCCATGGCCCGCTGGGCGACGGAGTGGCCGACGCCGTACTCCTCGGCGAACCGGGCGCGGGACGGCAGCTTGTCACCGACGGCCCATTCACCCGACAGCACCCGGGTACGGATCTTGTCGGCCACCTGCAAGTACGGGGTATCGCGAGGCATTTCGGCGGCTCCGTGAGGGTGCGGCGTTCAGGGCTCGATATTGACAAAGCTAACCCATCAGGTTGAAGCTGAGCACTCAGCATTACATGGAGTGACATCGACTTCACCAGGGGAGAAGTGTGCGCTCAGCACAAGCGCGGGCAGCGGCACTGACCGGCATGCTCACCGCCGCCATCGGCACCGAGCCGCGCGTAGCCGACACCGAGGCCGGCATCCGCGTCGAAGCGGACCTCCCCACCGAACTCACCGAGGCCGAGCACACGGCGGTACTCGCCGCCCTGGCCACGGCCGACCACTTCGGGCACACCCTCACCCGCACCGCCGAATTCGTCTGGGCCGAGATCAGCAGAGAGGCGACCGTGACCACGACCGATTTCCCCGACGCGGCCTACCGCGACCTGCTCGCCCACACGACGACGTGCGGAACCTGCCGAGCCGGAGCGGTCTGCTCCACCGCGGCCAAGCTCGTCCGCACCTGGCGCGAGACGCGCGCATAAGGGCGCCCCCTGCCGACCGGCACAGCTCGCCCACTCCCCCAGAGAGACGGAGGCACCACATGCGCACGCCCGCCCCTCACGCCTTACTCCTGGCCCCGCCCGGGAGGCACCGATGATCGCCCTGTCCCCGACGGACGTCCGCACCTGCGAGGCCTGCTGGACCGCCCCGGTCACGGCGGCCCGCCACACGGAGACCGGCCGTGACCTGCTCTGCGAGGAGTGCGCGGCGGGCGACTACCCGCGCCGCGTGGACCTGTTCCCGCCGTTCGGGATCTACGGCCTGCCGGCCCGCAAGGTCCGGCCGGATGGCAAACACCGAGGCAACCCGGGCCCGCCCCCACCCGACCCGGGCCCACCGCTCCCCAACCCACCACCGGCACCTTCACCACCAGGAACACCCCCGGTGTAGCGCGCCTCGGATCCGCTCCGGCTCACGACGGGCGCGGGCCCCGTCCACCACCCTTCGGGTGAGGCCTCCTCCGGGAACATCCGGCGATGTCGTCGGCCCACTCCTGCGCCCACGACCGCAGCGGCGGGGGGGGCGTCTCGCTCACCAAGCCCGTGCGCCGCGACCTGGCGCTCTTGGCACGACCTCGTCAGCCGTGCCCTCGCCGTGCCCACCGTCGCAGCCCGCCGACAGCACGTTCCTTATGACGGCGGATTGAAGAGAATTCGCCGGGACTCGTCCTGAGCGCCATGAGCGGGGTCCATCGCTGACGTCCGGTGCGAGCCGTCCACCTCACTGCGGGAAAGTCCGTAATCTCCGAGATGCGCTCCCGGTCGATCACCCGCGTGCGCAGATAGCCACGGACCATCATCCGTGAGTGCTCACACGTCACACCGAGCCGGTATCCCCGCACTGCCAGCACGGAGAACGCGATCACGGCCAGACCTGCCGCGAGCCGCAGCACGCCGCGGTCGGCTTGCACCGCGTACGCGATGCCGGCAACCGCCGGAACGGCTCCGAGGCCGCTGTTCCCCAGACGGTTGAGTGTCGTTGGTGAGCACTCCATGACGTTCCTCGGGTGGTCGCGGCTACCGGCGCAGCCTACAGCCGACGGTCCGCGCAACGTCACGAGCGCCAGGACAGACGACCGGGTACGCGTATGCCCCCACCGGAGGCACCGCCGTGTCGACCCGGGCCCTGGCTCTCGCCTCAACGGCTTCGGGCCCCGACGGCGCATACCGTCGGGGCCCGAAGCCGTTCATGCGAGCTCTGCGCCGCCGGCCGGTCTCCTACAGCACCGGCAGCAGGTTCTTCAGCTCGAAGGCCGTGACCTCGCTGCGGTACTCCTCCCACTCCTGCTTCTTGTTGCGGAGGAAGAAGTCGAAGACGTGCTCGCCCAGCGTTTCGGCGACCAGTTCGCTCTTCTCCATCAGGGAGATCGCCTCGCCCAGGTTCTGCGGGAGCGGTTCGATGCCCATGGCTCGGCGTTCCGCGTCGGAGAGGGCCCAGACGTCGTCGTCGGCGCCGGCCGGGAGTTCGTAGCCCTCCTCGATGCCCTTGAGGCCTGCGGCGAGGAGGACCGCGTAGGTGAGGTACGGGTTGGCGCCGGAGTCGATGGAGCGGACCTCGACGCGGGCCGAGCCGGTCTTGCCGGGCTTGTACATCGGGACGCGGATCAGGGCGGAGCGGTTGTTGTGGCCCCAGCAGATGTACGAGGGGGCCTCGCCGCCCGCTCCGGCGGCGCGGGAGGAGCCGCCCCAGATGCGCTTGTAGGAGTTGACCCACTGGTTGGTGACGGCGGAGATCTCCGCCGCGTGCGTCAGAAGGCCCGCGATGAAGGAGCGGCCCACCTTGGAGAGCTGGTACTCCGCGCCCGACTCGTAGAACGCGTTGCGGTCGCCCTCGAAGAGGGAGAGGTGGGTGTGCATGCCCGAACCCGGGTACTCCGAGAAGGGCTTGGGCATGAACGTGGCCTGCACGCCCTGCTCCAGCGCCACCTGCTTCATCACCAGACGGAACGTCATGATGTTGTCCGCCGTGGAGAGCGCGTCCGCGTAACGGAGGTCGATCTCCTGCTGGCCGGGGGCGCCCTCGTGGTGGCTGAACTCGACCGAGATGCCCATCGATTCGAGCATCGTGATTGCCTGGCGGCGGAAGTCCATGCCCACGTTCTGCGGGGTGTGGTCGAAGTAGCCCGAGCTGTCCGCCGGGGTCGGGCGGGTGCCGTCGACCGGCTTGTTCTTCAGGAGGAAGAACTCGATCTCGGGGTGCGTGTAGAACGTGAAGCCGAGGTCCGACGTCTTCGCCAGGATGCGCTTCAGCACGTAGCGCGGGTCCGCGAAGGACGGGGAGCCGTCCGGCATCAGGATGTCGCAGAACATCCGCGCGGTGCCGGGGGCCTCCGCGCGCCAGGGCAGGATCTGGAAGGTGCCCGGGTCCGGCTTGGCGATCATGTCCGATTCGTACACCCGGGCGAAGCCCTCGATCGCCGAGCCGTCGAAGCCGATGCCCTCGTCGAAGGCCTGCTCCAGCTCGGCCGGGGCCACGGCGACGGACTTGAGGAACCCGAGGACGTCGGTGAACCACAGCCGCACGAAGCGGATGTCGCGCTCCTCAAGGGTCCTGAGGACGAATTCCTGCTGCTTGTCCATTGCCACATCCTTGCAGTTCAGACGGTCCGTGCACCACCGCCCGGGGTAGGGGGACACTTCAGTATCGCGACCCGGGATTTCCCCCAGATTACGCACACGGTGTGAGAGAGAGCACTCGGCCACCCACTACGATCGGCGACCGTGGCGTGCGGGGGCCGTGGCGGCTCTCCCGCCCGCCTGCGCGCGTCGGCCGCCGGACCGGCCTTCCCCCCTCCCGCCCCTTCGCAGAAGGACTCGACGCCATGAGTTTCGGCCCCAGCGATCCCCTGTACGCCACCCCGCCCCAGCAGCCCTCCGACGGTGCCCGGTCCGCCCGTAACCGGGCCATCGCCATAGGGCTCAGCGGCGCCGTCGTGGCCGGTCTGGCCGTCTTCGGTACGTACATGGTGCTGGAGACGTCCGAGGCCAAGGAGAACCGGAGCAGCGGTTCCTCCGGGCAGGACGACAAGCCGTCCGGCAGAGACAGCGGCGGTACCGGTGGGGCCATCGCGGGGCTCAAGTCCTGGGATGCCGCTGAGCTCGGACGCAACCACTCCGCCGGCGACGTGGACTATCCGATGACGCCTCCCGTCGGCGGCGACCACCATCCGTCCTGGCTCAACTGCGACGGCGACGTATACGAAAAGGCCGTCCCGAACGTCAACGCGGTCCACTCCCTGGAGCACGGCGCCGTCTGGGTCACGTACAGCACCAAGGCCGCCGATGGGGAGGTGGCCGAGCTCGCCGAGCGGGTCCGGAGCACCCCGTTCACCCTCATGAGCCCGTACGCCGACCAGGAAGGCGCCATCGTGCTCAGCGCCTGGGGCAAGCAGGTCACGGTGGACAGTGCCGACGACCGGCGCGTGGACCAGTTCCTCGCGCAGTACGTCCAGGGGCCGCAGACCCCCGAGCCCGGCGCCCCCTGCACCGGCGGGCTGGAGACGGTGCCTCAGTGACCGCCGACAGCGAGGGGCGGGGCCGGACCCGTCGTGTGCGGTGGGTGGCCGGGGGTGCCGTGGTTCTCGCTCTGGTCCTCGCCGGGGCCGCCGCCTTCGCCTCCGCGCGCGGGGACGGGGAGAGCGGTGTTCCCGCCGTCGATTCCGCCGATGCCGGGTTCGCCCGGGACATGGCCGTCCACCACCAGCAGGCCGTGGAGATGTCCTTCATCGTCCGCGACCGTACGGACGACGAGGACGTACGCCGTCTCGCCTACGACATCGCCAACACCCAGGCCAACCAGCGCGGCATGCTGCTCGGCTGGCTCGACCTGTGGGAGCTGCCCAAGGCCGCCCCGGATGGAGCCGGGCCCATGGCGTGGATGGGGGATGAGGACGGGCACGGCGGTCATGTGGCCGGGCATGGGGGCGGCGGTGGCGGCGGGCTCATGCCGGGGATGGCCACCAAGGACGAGCTCAAGCGGCTCGGGGGCCTCAACGGGAAGCAGGCCGAGGTCTTCTTCCTCCAGTTGATGACCGATCACCACAAGGGCGGCGTCTCCATGGCCGGGGCGTGCGCGTCGCTCTGTGCCGTGGAGGCGGAGAAGCGGCTCGCCCGGGGCATGGTGGAAGGGCAGCAGTCGGAGTTGGGGCTCATGCGCGACATGCTGGCCGCGCGTGGGGCGAAGCCCCGTACCTGATCAGGGTCCGCGTCAGCCCTCGGCCCCGTACCGGCGCACCCGAACGGGTGATTGCGGTCGCGCGGGGCGGGCGGGCCGATGACGATGGGTTGCGCTCGGGGCCGTACGGCAGTGCCATCGGCACGCAGGAGGAAATCCCCCATGACGACCGCCAAAGACATCATGCACAGCGGGGCCCGCTGGATCCCCGCCCACGAGACCCTCGACCGTGCGGCGCAGCTGATGCGTGAGCACAACGTGGGCGCGCTGCCCGTCTCCGCCAACGGTGACTCGGACCGGATGGTCGGCATCATCACCGACCGGGACATCGTCGTCGGCTGTGTGGCCAAGGGCCACGACCCGTCGAAGGTGACCGCGGGCGACCTCGCCCAGGGCACGCCCCGCTGGATCGAGGCGGACGCCGATGTGAACGCGGTCCTGGAGGAGATGCAGAACCACCGCATCCGCCGGCTCCCCGTCGTCGAGAACAAGAAGCTCGTCGGCATGATCAGTGAGGCCGATCTCGCGCAGCACCTCACGGAGGAGCAGATCGCGGCCTGGGCGGAGAAGGTCTACTCCCGCAGCTGAGAAAGCCGATGTCCGTGAGTGGCCCGGTGCCCCTGGGGTGCCGGGCCGCCGTTCGTCCGTATACCCACCGGGGGTAGGGTGGGCGGCATGGCTGGCACGGTCGGCGGGGTCCGGAGCGGGAGCGTGATGTACGGGCAGCTCCTGCTGCTCGCCGCGCTGCTCTTCGGCATCGTCACCATGCATACCGTCGGGCATCCGGCTGAGCATGCCCCCTCCTCGCCTTCGGCGCCCGCGGCCGTGCCCATGGCTGAAGCCGCCTCCGATGCGGCGCATTCCTCGCACCCCTCCCCCGACCACTCCCCCATGAGCGGCATGGATCCGCTCTCCGTCTGCCTCGCCGTCCTCGGCGCCTGGGGGCTCGCCCTCGTCGGTGCCTGGCTGCTCGGGCTGCGCGCGGACGGGCGGCCCCTCGGTACGCCGGTGGGTGCGGGACTTCTGCGGGTGCTGCGGCCCAATCCGCCGCCCCCGATATCGGTGCTCGCCAGCGTCTCGGTGCTGCGTATTTAGGAGTGGGCGTCTCACCTCCGCCCCTTCACCCGAACCACAGCACTCCAGAGGTGTCTTCAGCATGCCCATGCACCGACCCACCCGACGCGCCGTACTCGGCGCCGCTCTCGCCGTCGCCGGTACGGGAGCCCTCGCCGCCTGCTCCGACGGCGGCAGCGGCCACGGCGGCTCCCACGCCCCCGGTGGCGCCCAGGACTCCGGTACGTACGTCTCCCCCGGCGGCAAGGAGGTCGCGGCGGCCGAGAAGGCGCGCGGCTCCGGCCCCGTACGCAAGGTCTCCCTCACCGCCACCCGTACCCGGCTCGATCTGGGCGGCTCCACCACCGTCGCCTCCTGGGCCTACGGGGACCGGCTGCCCGGGCGTGAGGTGCGGGTGAGCGCCGGGGACACCCTCGACCTCACCCTGGCCAACCACCTTCCGCAACCCACCTCGATGCACTGGCACGGCCTCGCCCTGCGCAACGACATGGACGGGGTTCCCGGGCTCACCCAGCGGAACGTCGCGCCGGGGGCCGACTTCCGGTACCGGTTCGCGGTCCCGCATCCGGGGACGTACTGGTTCCACCCGCACTCCGGCGTCCAGCAGGACCGGGGGCTGTACGCGCCGCTGATCGTGGAGGACCCGAAGGAGCCGTTGGCGTACGACAAGGAGTGGGTCGTCGTCCTCGACGACTGGGTGGACGGGGTGGCGGGGTCGACGCCCGATGCCGTGCTGAAGGAGCTGTCCGGGGGGATGGCGGACGGCGGCGGGATGGATCATGGCGCGCACTCCATGTCCGGTTCCGGTTCCGGTGAGGACGATCCGGACGGTGGTGGGCCGTCGCGGATGATGATGGGCGCGCGCAGTGAGCTGCTCGGTGGGGATGCCGGTGATGTCGCCTATCCGTACTACCTGGTCAACGGGCGGGTGGCGGACGATCCGGAGGTGTTCCGGGCGCGGGCCGGTGACCGTATCCGGCTGCGGATCATCAACGCCGGGGGCGACACCGCCTTCCGGGTCGCGCTCGGCGGGCACCGGCTGACCGTCACCCACACCGACGGCTTCCCCGTCCGGCACGCCCAGGGGGACGCGCTGCTGCTGGGGATGGGCGAGCGGTACGACGTCCTCGTGACCGCCGGGGACGGGGCCTTCCCGCTCGTCGCCCTGGCGGAGGGGAAGGAGGCGGCCGCCCTCGCCGTGCTGCGGACCGGGAGCGGTGCGGCGCCCGGCGCCTCCGTACGGCCCGGGGAACTGGACGGGGAGCTGGTGGAGGCGGGGCGGCTGGTGCCGGATCCGTCGGTGGCGTTGGCCGGGCGTGCGCCGGACCGGACCATCCGGATGCGGCTCACCGGTGGGATGGCCGACTACGACTGGGCCTTCGACGGGCAGCCGTACGACGCGGAGCAGCGGCGGCCGGTGGAGGCGGGCGAGCGGGTGCGGGTCGTCTTCGACAACGGGACGGCCATGTGGCACCCGCTACATCTGCACGGGCACACGTTCGCGCTGGGCGGGAACGCCGCCGGGGCCCGTAAGGACACCGCGATCGTCCTGCCGCACCGGTCGCTGACCGTGGAGTTCGACGCCGACAACCCGGGGCTGTGGATGGTCCACTGCCACAACGTCTATCACGCGGAGGCCGGGATGATGACGGTCCTCGGGTACCGGATCTGAGCCCCAGGGCCCCAGCGGGTCGGGGCTGGTAGCTGCTCCCACCTGCGGTTTCGGTGGGCCCGGGCAGATTTTGCCCGGGCCGCCGGGACATCGCGTCAGAAAGACGATTACACTGGCGGACGTGCCTCAACTACGCCTCGCACTGAATCAGATCGACTCGACCGTCGGCGACCTCGCCGGCAACTCCGAGGCGATCGTCCACTGGACCCGGCACGCCGCCGAGCAGGGCGCCCACCTCGTGGCGTTCCCCGAGATGGTGCTGACCGGATACCCCGTCGAGGACCTGGCCCTGCGGTCGTCCTTCGTCGAGGCCTCACGGCAGGCGCTGCGCGCGCTGGCCGCCCGCCTCGACGCGGAGGGCTTCGGCGAGCTGCCGGTCGTCGTCGGCTACCTCGACCGCTCCGAGCACGCCGCCGCGCGGTACGGGCAGCCCGCCGGGTCCCCGCGTAACGCGGCGGCTGTGCTGCACCGGGGCGGTATCGCGCTCAACTTCGCCAAGCACCACCTGCCGAACTACGGGGTGTTCGACGAGTTCCGGTACTTCGTGCCGGGCGACTCGATGCCCGTCGTACGGGTCCACGGCATCGATGTGGCCCTCGCGATCTGCGAGGACCTCTGGCAGGACGGCGGGCGCGTCCCGGCCGCCCGGTCGGCCGGGGCCGGGCTGCTGCTGTCGATCAACGCCTCGCCGTACGAGCGGGACAAGGACGACACGCGCCTCGACCTGGTCCGCAAGCGGGCCCAGGAGGCCGGCTGCACGACCGCGTACCTGGCGATGATCGGCGGGCAGGACGAGCTGGTCTTCGACGGGGACTCGATCGTCGTCGACAAGGAGGGCGAGGTCATCGCCCGCGCCCCGCAGTTCTCCGAGGGCAGCGTGATCCTCGATCTGGAGCTGCCCGCCGCGGCGGCCGTGGCGCCCTCGGGGGTCGTGGACGACGGGCTGCGCATCGACCATGTGGTGCTGTCCGACCGGCCGGTCGACGCGTACGAGCCGGAGCTCGCGGGCGGGTACGCGGAACGGCTGGACGACGACGAGGAGGTCTACTCGGCGCTGGTCGTGGGGCTGCGTGCGTACGCTGCGAAGAACGGTTTCAGCAGTGTGCTGCTCGGGCTCTCCGGGGGCATCGACTCGGCGCTGTGCGCGGCCATCGCGTGCGATGCGGTGGGGGCGCAGAACGTGTACGGCGTGTCCATGCCGTCCAAGTACTCCTCGGACCACTCCAAGGGCGACGCGGCCGAGCTGGCGCGGCGGACCGGGCTCAACTTCCGTACGGTGCCGATCGCGCCGATGTTCGACGCGTACATGGCGTCGCTGGGGCTCACCGGGCTGGCGGAGGAGAACCTCCAGGCGCGGCTGCGCGGTACGACGCTGATGGCCATCTCCAACCAGGAGGGGCAGATCGTGCTGGCGCCCGGCAACAAGTCGGAGCTGGCGGTCGGTTACTCGACGCTGTACGGGGACGCGGTGGGCGCGTACGGGCCGATCAAGGACGTGTACAAGTCGTCGGTGTTCCGGCTGGCGAAGTGGCGCAACCGGGCGGCGGAGGAGCGGGGGCAGACGCCGCCGATCCCCGAGGCCTCGATCACCAAGCCGCCGAGTGCGGAGCTGCGGCCGGGGCAGGTCGACACGGACTCGCTGCCGGACTACGACGTGCTGGACGCGATCCTGGAGCTGTACGTGGACCGGGATCAGGGTCTCGATGCCATCGTGGCGGCCGGGTTCGAGGCGGGGCTGGTGGCGAAGACGTTGCGGATGGTGGATACCGCCGAGTACAAGCGGCGGCAGTATCCGCCGGGGACGAAGATTTCGCCGAAGGGGTTCGGGAAGGATCGGCGGTTGCCGATCACGAATCGGTGGCGCGAGTCGTCTTAGCGGGGGGCGGTCACCGGGGGCGTCCGGTGGCCGCCTTTGTCCTCAAGCGCCGGACGGGCTGGGATGGGCCGACGGGCCCGGGGTCTATGCGGCTGCGGGCTCATCCGGCGTAAGGCTTCCGTCCTCAAACGCCGGACGGGCTGGAAGGGGTGCCGGTCGGGCTGGAAGCCGTGCCGGTCGGGCTGGGATAGGCCGACCAGCCCGGGGCCTACCTGACCCCGGGCTCATCCGGCGCAACGGTTCCGTCCTCGAACGCCGGACGGGCTTGGTGGGACGCCACCACCCTCGACGCCTTTCCCTGGCCCCTGTCCAGGTAGCCCGCCGTTGCCGCTATCGCCAGGCCCAGCACCGCCAGGACCGCGCCCACGAACGCCGGGGACGTCCAGCCCCAGCCGGCCGCGATCGCCACGCCGCCCAGCCAGGCGCCGCCCGCGTTGGCCAGGTTGAAGGCCGAGTGGTTGGAGGCGGAGGCCAGGGTCGGGGCGTCCTTCGCCTTGTTCATGACCAGCATCTGGAGCGGGGTCGTCGTCATGAAGCCGACGCCGCCCAGCAGCACCACCATCACCAGCGCCGCCCACTGCACGTGCACCGTGAACGGGAACGCCACCAGGACCACCGCCAGCGCGCCGAGCGAGCCGTACAAGGTCGGGCGCAGGGCGCGGTCCGTGAGGGGACCCGCCGCCAGGGCGCCCAGGGTCATGCCGATGCCGAAGAGGGCCAGGACGATGGTGACCGAGGACTCGCCGAAGCCCATCGCCTCCGTGGTCATCGCCGAGAGATACGAGTACACGGCGAAGACCCCGGCGAAGCCGAAGACCGCCGTGAGCAGGCCGAGGAGCACCTGACGGTTGCCGAGGGCGCGGAGTTCGCGGCGTACGTCCTGGTGGGCCTCGACCGGAATCGTGGGCACCAGGCGGGCCAGGGCCGCCATCGCGGTCAGGCCGATCACCGCGACGACCAGGAAGGTGGCCCGCCAGCCGAGGTGCTGGCCGAGCAGGGTCGCGGCGGGTACGCCGACGATGTTGGCGACCGTCAGGCCGAGGAACATCGTCGCCACCGCCCGCGCCTGCCGGCCCTCGGCGACCAGCCGGGCGGCCACGACCGCTCCGACGCCGAAGAACGCGCCGTGCGGGAGCCCGGCGAGGACGCGGCCCGCGAGCAGCCAGCCGAAGTCGGGGGCGAGCGCCGAGGCGAGGTTGCCGACGGTGAACAGCGCCATCAGGAGCAGCAGCATCTTCTTGCGCGGGACGCGGGAGCCGAGACCGGTGAGCAGCGGTGCACCCAGGACGACGCCGATCGCGTACGCCGATACGAGGTAGCCGGCGGTCGGCACGGAGGTTCCGAGGTCGTCCGCCACGTTGGGCAGCAGGCCCATCATGACGAACTCGGTCGTGCCTATGCCGAAGGCGCTCACGGCCAGGGCGAGCAGGGCCAGGGGCATGGGAAACCTTCGCAATCTCGGGGCGGGGGGCAGCAGAACGAAGAACCGTCGCCTCGGCATCCATGCCGAGGCGACGGCTCAGTCTTCTTTATGTATGCGACTGGAACAAATTGTCGCAGACGTTTTATGCCGGGAGGTGAACGGCCGGTTGCCTGATCGCTGTCACAGCTCCACTCGGGCCGCTATCGGCAGGTGGTCGCTGTCCGTCGCCGCCAGGGTCCACGAGGACTTCGGCTCCACGCCCTTGACCATGATCTGGTCGATCCGGGCCATCGGGAACGAGGCGGGCCAGCTGAAGCCGAAGCCGTCGCCCGCCGCGCCCTGGGTGGAGCGCATCTGGGAGGTGACCGCGTTCAGCGAGCGGTCGTTCATCGTGCCGTTGAGGTCGCCGAGCAGGACGACGCGCTTGACCGGTTCGTCGGCGATGGCCTCGCCGAGGGCGTCGGCGCTGTTGTCGCGCTGGTTGGCGGTGAACCCGGCGTGCAGCTTGACCCGGACCGACGGGAGGTGGGCGACGTACACCGCGACCTCGCCCTGCGGCGCCTTGACCGTGGAGCGCATGGCCCGGGTCCAGCCCATCTTGATGTCGACCGGCCTGGTGTTGCTGAGCGGGTACTTGCTCCACAGGCCGACGGTGCCCTGGACCGAGTGGTACGGGTAGCGGGCGGCCAGCGACTTCTCGTACGTGGACACCGCCCCGCCCGGCAGCTCCTGGAGGGCCACCACATCGGCGCCGGAGCCCGCGACCTGCTGGGCGGTGCCCGCGGGGTCGGGGTTGCCGGCGTTGACGTTGTGGGTGGCGACGGTGAGGTCGCCGCCGGTGCCGGACTTGTCGGTGATCAGGCCGCCGAACATGTTGAGCCAGACCACGGCGGGGAGCAGCAGGGCGATCAGCGCGGTGGCGGAGCGCCGCAGCAGGGCCAGAAGCAGCAGGAGGGGGATGAACAGCGCTATCCACGGCAGGAACGTCTCGATGAGGCTGCCGAGGTTGCCGACCCGGTTCGGGATCCGCGCGTGGACGACCATCACCAGGGTCAGCACCACCGAGCAGAGGGCCAGCACGATCCCGCGCCGCCAGATCCCCCGGTCCCGGGCCGCTCTGTTCAGCAGGCTCCGGAAGCGGTTTCCTTCGGGCTGCGGCCGCTCCGCGCTGCCGTTGCCCGTGTCCGCCCCGTACGCCTGCACCATCGCGTCGTCCTCACTGCCTTGCCGTACACATCGCCGCGCCCCTCGACCCTAGGTGATGGGTGGCGTCTTTCCCGCCGTCGACTTCTCTCTTGCCGCCGACGGCTCTCCGTGAGCAGGACGAGCGGAGCGGGACGGGAGGTTCCGGTCCGGGCCCGGCCGGTGGGGGCTTGTGACAGAACGATCACACTCGGCCCGGCTCCGGCGCGTCAGGCGCGCCCCGCCGAGGACGCGGCCGCCGCCGGGGCCAGGCCCTGGAGCAGCGTCGTGATGATGCGGTCGACGAGGTCGTCGGGGAGGGGGGCGTCGGGGCGGTGGACGGTACGGACGAGCACCGCGCCGACGAAGAGGTCGTCGATCAGCTCCACGTCGAGGTCGTCGCGCAGCTCTCCGGCGGCGACGGCCCGGCGTACGGCCGCCAGTACGGCGGCGCGGCGGGGGGCGATCACCGTGCCGAAGTACTCGTCCCAGAGCTTGGGGTGGCTCTTCATCTGGGCGAAGATGTTGTGCAGCAGCACCGAGGAGCGCTGGGCGAGGCCCCGGGTGCGCAGGGACTCCAGCATGATGCGCAGGTCGGCGAGGCCTTCGGTGCCGGAGACGGGCGGGTCGACGGGTTCCATGTCCCGTACGACGTCGACGAAGAGCTCTTCCTTTCCCGTCCAGCGGCGGTAGATCGTGGCCTTGCCGACGCCCGCCGTACGGGCGATGCGTTCGATGGAGAGGCCGGCCAGGGGTTCGCCGGCCTCCAGGAGGGCGATGACGGCGTCCAGGATCGCGCGTTCGGCGGCGGCGGAGCGGGGGCGGCCGCGGCGGGGCTCCGGGTCGGCCGCCCCGTCGCCCGGCGCGGCGCAGGGGTCCGCCGGGCAGCGGTCGGCACCACCGTGGGCCGCGCCGGTGTCAGCGCCGCTCGCCGTCGCGCCGTCGTCCGCGCCGCCTTGTGCAGCGCCGCCTTGTGCAGCGCCGATGTCCGCGCGACCTCGCCCCGCGCCGCTCTCCGCCGCACCGACGCCCGCGCCGCTTTCAGCCGCACTGCCTTGCGCCGCGCCGCCATCCGCAGCGCCGACGTCCGCGTCATCCGCCGCGCCGCCATCCGCCGCACCGTGCCGGTCCTCCTCGCCGGACCGAGCGCTGTCCCGCTCGCCGTCGTTCTGGTCCCGCACCTGAAGCCGCCTCTCGCCCTGCCGTCGTCCGACCCTCGCCCCGATTCTCGCCGACCCGGAGGGGACGGGAGGCCGCGGCCCTCCGGGTCGGTCCGTCAGCGGCCCACCGGCTCCTTCGTGGAGCGGGTCTCCGGCTCCTCCGTCACCACGGGGGGCCGGCCCGGCAGGTACAGGCCGACCACGAGCGCGCCGATCAGGGCGACGGCCGCCGAACCGAGCGCGGTGACGTGCATGGCGCTGATGAAGGCGTCGTTGGCGGCGGCGACCAGCGGCTTTCCGGCCACCGGGCCGAGCTTCGCGGCGACCCCGAGCGTGGCCTCGATGGACTCGCCCGCCACCGCCCTGGCCCCGGCCGGGACCGCGCCGAGGTGGCCCTCGATGTCACCCCGGTAGACCGTGGAGAGCACCGAGCCGAGGACCGCGATCCCGAGCGCGCCGCCGACCTGGCGGAAGGTGTTGTTGATAGCCGATCCGGAACCGGCCTTCTCGCGGGGCAGCGCCTGCATCACGGCGACGGTGACCGGCGGCATGATGTGCGCCATCCCGGTGCCCTGGACGAAGAAGACGAGGCACAGCACCCACACCGGCGTACCGGCGTCGAACAGGGCGAAGCAGGCCAGTCCGGCCGCGACCAGCAGCATGCCCACCGTGCAGACCGCGCGGGCGCCGAAGCGGTCCACGACCAGCCGGGCCCGGGGCGCGAAGATCATCTGGGCGGCGGCGAGCGGAAGGATCAGCAGGCCCGACTGGAGGGCGCTGTAGCCGCGCACGCTCTGGAGGTAGAAGGCGGAGAAGAACGTCACGCCCATCAGCGCGAAGAAGACCAGCGCTATGGCGGCGACGGCGGCGGAGAACGCGGGCTTCCTGAAGTACGTGATGTCGATCGCCGGGTGGCTGCTGCGCTTCTCGTGCCAGACGAATCCGGCCAGCACCAGCAGTCCGCCGACGATGGGGAGCAGCACGGTGGTGTCCGTGAAGTCGGCGAGCTCGCCGCCCCGGATGATCCCGTAGACCAGCAGGACCAGGCCGACGATGGAGAGCGCGACGCCCAGCGGGTCGACCTTGCCGGGCTTCGGGTCACGGGAGTCGGGGACCAGGATCACCATGGCGATGAGGGCGAGCACGACCACGGGGACGTTCACCAGGAAGATCGAACCCCACCAGAAGTGCTCCAGGAGCAGTCCGCCGGTGATCGGGCCGATCGCGATGCCGAGGCCGACGCTGCCGGCCCAGATGCCGATGGCCTTGGGCTGCTCGTCGCGCTCGAAGACGTTCATCAGGACCGCGAGGGTGGCGGGCATCACGAAGGCCGCGCCGAAGCCCATCAGGGCTCGCCAGGTGATGAGTTCGCCGGGCGACGCGGACATCGCGGCCAGGGCGGAGCCGATGCCGAAGACGAGGATGCCGAAGAGGAGGACCTTCTTGCGGCCGATGCGGTCGCCCAGGAGCCCGGCGGTGAACAGGAGCCCGGCGAAGACGAGCGTGTAGGAGTTGATCGCCCACTCCAGCTCGCTCTGGGTGGCGCCGATGCCGGTGGGCGCGGGGCTGGCGATCGTCTTGACCGCGACGTTGAGGATCGAGTTGTCCAGCACCACGATGAGCAGGCTGAACATGAGGACGGTGAGGATCCACCAGCGGCGGCGGTGGACCGCCTCGGGTATGCGGGGCTCGGCGGCGGGCGCGGAGGGGGAGGGTGCGGACATGGGGACGAGCCTAACCTCGTTTCGATACGAGACCGTCTCGTATTGTTAAAACTTTGCCCAACGGGAGCCGGACGGCCGGGGTCGTGCGGGCCCACTTCCCGTTTGCCCGGGCGGGATGCCACCATGGAAGGGATCCGGGGACGCCGTCAGGGCGCCTCGAGATGACGAAGGAGTTCACCAGCCATGTCACTTCCGGCTGCACAGAATCCGTCTGCACAGAACCCGTCGGCCCCGGCCGCGCCCTCCCCCGCAGGTGCCTCCCCCGACAGCAGCAAGGCGCTGTACGGAGGGAAGTCCACCCGCCGCATCACCGTCCACGACATCGCCGCCGCCACCGAGCGCGGCGAGAAGTGGCCCATGCTCACCGCCTACGACGCGATGACCGCGTCCGTCTTCGACGAGGCGGGCATCCCCGTCATGCTCGTCGGGGACTCGATGGGCAACGTCCACCTCGGCTACGAGACCACCGTGCCCGTCACGATGGACGAGATCGCCATGCTCTCCGCCGCCGTCGTACGCGGCACCAGGCGCGCCCTCATCGTGGCCGACCTGCCCTTCGGCTCGTACCAGGAAGGCCCCGTCCAGGCGCTCCGCAACGCCACCCGGCTGATCAAGGAGTCCGGTGTCGGCGCGGTCAAGCTGGAGGGCGGCGAGCGGTCCCACGAGCAGATCCGGCTGCTGGTCGAGGCGGGCATCCCGGTCATGGCCCACATCGGCCTGACCCCGCAGTCCGTCAACGCCATGGGCTACCGGGTGCAGGGCCGCGGCGAGGAGGCGGCGCACCAGCTGCTGCGCGACGCCAAGGCGGTCCAGGACGCGGGCGCGTTCGCCGTCGTGCTGGAGCTCGTACCCGAGGAGCTGGCCGCCGAGGTCACCCGCACCCTGCACATCCCGACCGTCGGTATCGGCGCCGGTGCGGCCACCGACGCGCAGGTGCTCGTCTACACCGACATGGTCGGGCTGACCGGCGGCAAGGTGCCGCGCTTCACCAAGCAGTACGCGAACCTGCGCCAGGTGCTCGGGGACGCGGCGAAGGAGTTCGCCGAGGAGGTCGTGGGCGGTACGTTCCCCGCGCCGGAGCACACCTTCCACTGATCCACCGGCCCCGGGGCCCCATCAGCCATTTCCCGCACCACCGACAGCCCGCCGACATCCCCCATCGGCGGGCTGTCGCGCGTCCGGGAGCGGGTGCCGGCCCGTGTCGGCCGGCTGTCGGTGAGCTGTCGGCGGGCGGTGGTCCCATGGTGGACATGGAACGCATCGACACGAACCCCAGGAGCGGCACGAACGCCGTCGAGGTACGGGGGCTGGTCAAGCACTACGGCGAGACCAAGGCACTGGACGGCGTGGACCTCGACGTCCGCGAAGGCACCGTCCTCGGCGTGCTCGGCCCCAACGGCGCCGGCAAGACCACCCTCGTACGCTGCCTCTCCACGCTGATCACCCCCGACGCCGGACACGCGGTCGTCGCGGGCTTCGACGTGGTGAAGCAGCCGCGCGAGCTGCGCCGCCGGATAGGCCTGACCGGGCAGTACGCCTCGGTCGACGAGAAGCTCTCCGGCTGGGAGAACCTCTACATGATCGGGCGGCTCCTCGATCTGCCCCGCAAGCAGGCGCGGGCCCGGGCGGACGAGCTCCTCGAGCGGTTCTCGCTCACCGAGGCCGCCAAGCGGGCCTGCATGGAGTACAGCGGCGGGATGCGCCGCCGCCTCGACCTGGCCGCCTCGATGATCGGCAGCCCGTCCGTGCTGTACCTGGACGAGCCGACGACCGGCCTCGACCCCCGGACCCGTAACGAGGTCTGGGACGAGGTGCAGCGGATGGTCGCCGAGGGCGCCACCGTCCTGCTGACCACCCAGTACATGGAAGAGGCCGAGCAGCTCGCCAAGGAGCTGACGGTCATCGACAAGGGGAAGATCATCGCCCGGGGCGGGGTCGACGAGCTGAAGGCCAAGGTCGGCGGCCGCACCCTGCACATCCGGCCCTCGGACCCGGCGGAGCTGGCCGCGATGGCCCAGGCGATCCGGGAGGCCGGACTCGACGGGGTCGCCGGGGCGCAGGCCGTACCGGACGAGGGGCTGCTGTACGTCCCCATCCTCAGCGACGAGCAGCTGACCGCCGTCATCGGGCTGCTGGGCGTACGGGGCTTCTCCCTGGCCCATGTCGCCACCGCGCTGCCCAGCCTGGACGAGGTCTTCCTCGCGATCACCGGCGACAAGGCCGCTCCCCTCACCGACGCCGCTCCCCAGGAGGTCGCCGCATGAGCACCACCACCCTGACCCCCGCACCCGCCGGGCCCGCGGGCACCGCCCCCACGAAGGCGCGGGCGGCCGAGGAGGGCCGGATCGGGCTGCGGGCCAACCTGCGGCACATCGGGGCCCTGGCCCGCCGCAATCTGCTCCAGATCAAGAAGGACCCGGAGTCGATGTTCGACGTCCTTCTGATGCCGGTCATCTTCACGCTGCTGTTCGTGTACGTCTTCGGCGGCTCGGTCGGCGGCAGCCTCGGCGGCGACCGGCAGGACTATCTGAACTACCTGGTCCCGGGACTGATGGCGATGATGGGCATGAACATCGCCATGGCCGTCGGCACCGGGGTCAACGACGACTTCCGCAAGGGGGTCATGGACCGGTTCCGGACGATGCCGATCGCCCGCTCCTCGGTGCTCATCGCCAAGATCGTGGTGGAGCTGGGCCGGATGATGGTCGCCATCGTCATCCTGCTCGCGATGGGCTTCGCCCTCGGTATGACGCTGGGGACGTCCGTGCTCGGGCTGCTGGAGGCCGTCGCGCTGGCGGCGGTGTTCGGCGCCGCCATCATGTGGATCTTCATCGTGCTCGGGCTGTCCATGAAGACGGCCCAGGCCGTCCAGGGAATGGGGATGCTGGTGCTGATGCCGTTGCAGTTCGGCTCGTCCATCTTCGCCCCGCCGCAGACCATGCCGGGCTGGCTCCAGACCTTCACCGACTACAACCCGCTGTCCAATCTGGCGGACGCGGTGCGGGGTCTGATGATGGGCGGTCCGGTCGCCTCCTCCGTCTGGACGACGCTGGCCTGGGCCGCGGGCATCACGCTGGTGATGGCTCCGCTGGCGGTGTCCAAGTTCCGCAAGAAGGCCTGAGCGGCCGGGACGCCCGTGGTGTCAGCGGTACGCCTCCGCCAGGGCGGTGGCCTCATCGAGGGTGAGGCCGCCGCCCTGTTCGTACGCCGCCGTGAACACCGCGTCGTCGAGGCGCGCCCGGACGGCCTCCTCGGCCTGGGCCAGGTTGCGGCGCTCCACCATGCTCGGCACGTGCCCCTTCGGCAGGAGGGCCGCCTGGAGTGCCAGCAGCCGGGCGCCGGCCTCGGCGGCCCCGGGGGCGTCGAGGCCGGCGAGCGCGCGGGCGGCGGCCGTCAGATGGGACGACGGCAGCTGCGGGGCCACCATCATCGACAGCCGGTCCCGCGAACTGTCCAGCGCGGTCAGCGCGTTGGACAGGGCGGAGGCGTACGCGCCGTCGAGGTTGTCCAGCCAGGCCAGCACGCCGTAGACGAAGCCGCCGAAGATGGCGGCATCGCGCGACCTGAAGTCCTCGTGGACCAGGTTCGTCTCCCTGCGGGCCTCGTCCACCCGCCCCTGGAGCCCGAGGACGTATCCCAGGTGCATCCGGGCCATCGGGGTCGCCTCATGGCCCGACTGCCGCCCGTTCTCGGTGATTTCGCGCAGGATGGCCTCGGCCTCCGGGAGGCGGCCGAGTTCGATGAGGGCCCCGGCGTACCGGGCGCGCAGCAGCGCCACCTGGCTCTGGGCGCCGATCTTCTGCGCGTACGCCACGGCCGCCCCGTAGTCCTTCAGCGCCGCGGCGAAGTCACCGGCCCGCTCGTCGGTCTCGCCACGCGAGGAGAGCGCTTCAGCGGCGCCCCAGTCGTCGCCGAGCCGGGTGTAGATCTCCAGGCTCTCGTCGGCGTCGGCGCGTGCCTCGCCCACCTGCGCGGGGTCGTTGGCCCGGAAGTTGGCGCGGGTGTGGAGGGCCGAGCCGAGCTCCCACTCGTACCCGAGCGTCCGGCAGGTCTCGACCGTGGCGTCCAGCAGTTCGTAGACCCGGTCCATGTCGCCGCCGAGCAGGATCGCGAACATCCACAGTGTTCCGGGCATGCGGCAGGTCTGCGGCTGCCCGGGCCTGTAGGTCTCGGCGATGATCCTCAGGCGCTCCTTGCCCTCGGGGGTCGACCATTCGCTGATCGCGTTGTCCACACCGGCCAGCTGGATCAGCGCCACCCCGCGCCGCGCCTCCGCGAGCTGTTCGCCGTCCATCGGCGGCGGCCGGTCGGTGGCCCGCTCCAGCAGCGAGGGGGCCCGGACACCGGGCGGGGCGAAGGGGTCGGGGCCCAGCGATGAGGCGGCCTCGCCCCACTGCCGGGCGTCCGCGCGCAGGTCGCGCAGCATCCAGTACCAGGACATCGACAGCACCATGCACAGCGCCTCGTGCTCGTCCCGTACGGCGACGGCGTGGCGGAACGCGGTGCGCAGGTTCTCGTACTCGCGCTGGAAGAGCGCGATGGCGTCCCGCTGTCCGGCGCCGCGCACCTTCGGGCCGGTGATCCGGGCCAGCTCCCGGAAGTGGACCAGGTGGCGGCGGGCGACCGCATCCCGCTCGGCGGCCTCGTCCAGGCGCTCGGCGGCGTACTCCCCGACCGTCTCCAGCAGCCGGTAGCGCATCCGGCCGTCGTCGCCGGGCGCCGCCACGACGAGGGACTTGTCGACCAGCGAGCCGAGCAGGCCCGCGATGTCGAGGGAGTCCACGGCGACGCTCCCGTCCGGCCCGGGCAGGGCGCAGACCTCCTCGGCGGCGGTGAGGGGGCAGCCTCCGGCGAAGACGGCCAGGCGGCGCAGCACGGCCCGTTCTCCTGCGTCCAGCAGCTCCCAGGACCAGTCGACGACCGCGCGCAGCGTCTGCTGGCGGGGCAGCACGGTGCGGCTGCCGTTGGTGAGGAGGCGGAAGCGGTCGTCCAGCCGGTCGGCGATCTGGCGCGGGGTGAGCATCCGCAGCCGGGCGGCGGCCAGTTCGATGGCGAGCGGCAGCCCGTCGAGGCGGCGGCAGATCTCGGCGCAGGCGGCCGCGGTCTCCTCGTCGGCGTCGGTACGGAACCCGGGCCGGGCCGCCGCCCCGCGCTCGGCGAGCAGGCGCAGCGCCATCGGGTCGGGCAGCGGGTCGACAGGGCGGACGAACTCGCCCGGTACGCCGAGGGGTTCGCGGCTGGTGGCGAGGACCGTGAGCTGCGGGCAGTGGGTGAGGAGGTGGTCGGTGAGGGCGGCCGCCGCCCCGACGACGTGCTCGCAGTTGTCCAGGAGCAGCAGCATCCGGCGCGGGGCGCAGTGCTCGGTGAGGCGTACGAGGGGGTCGTCGCCGGTGCGGTCGACGGCCCGCAGCTCCTCGGCACCGGCCCCCCGCAGCACGGTCTCGCGGGCGCCGAGCGCGCTCAGGACCGCCTCGGGCACGGCGTCCGGGTCGTCGACGGGGGCCAGCTCCGCCAGCCAGACGCCGTCGGGCCAGGCGTCGGCGGCCGCCTCCGCGGTCTCCTGGGACAGCCGCGTCTTGCCCGCGCCGCCGGGGCCGAGGAGGGTGACGAGCCGGGCGTGGGCGAGGTCCTCGCGCAGGGCCGCGATGTCGCCGTCCCGGCCGACGAAGCTGGTGAGCCGGGCCCGGAGGTTGCCGTGGGCGGGCCGGGGCTTCGGGGCGGCGGGCGGCTCCTGGGGAGCGGGCGCGGCCGGTCCCTGGTGGAGGAGTTCGGCGTACAGGCCGCGCAGTTCGGGGCCGGGGTCGGTGCCGAGGCGTTCGGAGAGTACGGTGCGCACCTCGTCGTACGCCGCCAGCGCCTCGGCCGTGCGCCCGGCGTCCCGCAGGGCCCTGATGCGCAGGGCCTGGAGGGGTTCGTCCAGCGGGTGGGCGGCGCAGAGCGCGGTCAGCTCCCACAGGGCCTCGTCCGCCCGCCCGAGGAGGCGCAGCGCCTCCAGCCGGGCCCGCCGGGCGGCGAGTCGGCGGGACTCCAGGCGGGCGGCGGGCGCCGTACGGTCGGGCAGGTCGTCCAGCGGCGGCCCGCCCCAGAGCGCGAGGGCCTCGTCCAGGACGGTGACGGCTTTCTCCGCGTCGCCCTGCTCCAGGGCCCGGCTCCCCTCCCCCGCCAGCCGCTCGAACCGGTGCAGGTCCACGGCGTCCGGCTCGGCGGCGAGCCGGTAGCCGCTCTCCACCGACTCGACGGCGCTCCGGCCCAGCGCCCGCCGCAGCCGCCCGACCAGCGCCTGGAGCGCGCCGGCCGCGTCGGCGGGCGGGTCGCCGTCCCACACCTCGTCCACGAGGACCCCGGCGGGCACGGTCCGTCCGGGGTGCTGGGCGAGGACGGTGAGCAGGGCGCGCAGCCGCGCCCCGCCGAGGGCGACGGCCGTACCGTCGTCGCGGAGTGCCCGGGTGGTGCCGAGGATGCAGTAGCGCACGGGCCCATTGTCATCGACGGGCGCGGTGACGGGGGCGACCGGGTGGAACTCCTGACCGGGGCGCCGTCGTTCCCGCCGTACCGGCGTGCGTACGGTGTCGCTGTTCCCGCCGTACCGGCGTGCTCATCGGCGTACGTACGATGTGGCCGCCGTTCCCCCCACCCCCAGGAGTTGTGTGCCGATGACCACCGCAGCCACCCGCGGGGACCGGAGGATCAGTCCGGTCTTCCTCGGGATCGCCGCCGTCACCGCCGTCGCGGGCTGGGCCGTCTGGACGGGGTTCGCGGGCGCCACCGGCTTCGCGGTCTTCCTCTTCGTCACCGGGGCCTGGATCGTCTCGCTCTGCCTCCACGAGTACGCCCACGCCCGCACCGCGCTGCACAGCGGGGACCTGTCGGTGGGGGCGAAGGGCTATCTGACGCTCAACCCGCTGAAGTACACGCACGCCCTGCTCAGCGTCGTGCTGCCGGTCCTCTTCGTGGTCCTGGGCGGGATCGGCCTGCCCGGCGGCGCGGTCTACATCGAGAGGGCCCGGATCCACGGCCGCTGGAAGCACAGCCTGATCTCGGCGGCGGGCCCGCTGACGAACGTGGCGTTCGCGATCGTGTGCACGGCCCCCTTCTGGCTGGACGCGCTGGACGGGGTCCCGCTCTCCTTCCAGTACGCGCTGGCGTTCCTGGCGATGCTCCAGGTGACGGCCGCGATCCTGAACTCCCTGCCGATCCCGGGGCTGGACGGCTACGGCGTGATCGAGCCCTGGCTGTCGTACAGGATCCGCCGCCAGGTGGAGCCGATCGCGCCGTTCGGGCTCATCGCGGTCTTCGCCATCCTGTGGATCCCCGGGGTGAACATCGCCTTCTTCGACGGGATCGACACGCTGCTGGGCGTGCTGGGCGTGGACGACCTCCAGCGGTACTGCGGCTACGACCTCTACCGCTTCTGGCGGGCGTTCTTCGGCGAGCAGAACCCGGTGTGCGCGGTGTGACGACCGCGCGGCCCGTCCGTCCTCACACGGCGGCGGACGCGGGCTCCGTACGGGGTCCTCGGCGCCGCCGGCCCTCGCGCAGGGCCGCGGCGAGGATCGCCACGGCGACACCGCCGAACGCCCAGGCGCCGAGGATCCACAGGGCGCCGGTGGTGGCGTTGCCGTCGAAGTAGACGGTGTTGCGCACCACGGTCGTCCCGGCCCCCGGTGGCAGCGCCTGGCCGATCGCGGCCCAGAACGGCGGCAGCAGCGAGGACGGGTAGACCCCGCCGGAGCTGGGGTTGCCCAGGATCGTGAAGATCAGGATGGTGAGGCCCAGGCCGACCGTCCCCGCCACCGACTGGAGGGCGACGCCCACCGCCCCGGAGGCGAACACCACCAGGGTCCCGATCCCGGCCAGCTCCCAGAACGCGCCCGGCAGGCAGTTCAGCACCGGGCCCACGATGATCGCGCCGCCGATGCCCGAGACGAAGCCGTACGGGAGCATCGCCGCCAGCCGGACCAGGGTGCGGCGCAGGGTGGGCTTCTTGGAGCCGGCCGCCATGTTCAGGGCCGAGGCGGCGAGGTAGCCGCCGATGGTCCAGCTGAGGACCAGGTAGAAGGACGACAGGCCCCGCGAGTCACCGGCGGCGGGCGGGCGGATGTCCCGTACGACGATCGTGCGGTTCTCCGCCCGTGCGACCTCCTGGAGGATCTCCGTGGCCGCCGTGGTGGCCGACGGACCGCCCGCCGAGGCGACGATCAGGGTGTCGGTGCGCCCGGCCGGGTCCATGACCAGGGCGGCGTCGGTGCTCCGGTCCAGCAGCCGGGCCCGTGCCTCGGCGCGGCTCGCGACGGCGGTGACGTGGAGCGGGTCGCCGGGGAGCGCGTCGAGGCGGGCGACCAGGTCCTTCCCGACGGCGGGCGGCGCGACGACGGTGATCGGCACCTGGTGCGGCTTGGGCGCGTGGAAGGCGCCCATGTAGGAGAGGGCGAAGCCCAGTTGGAGCAGGAGCACCCCGAGCATGACGAGCGCCGACCGGGTGGAGACGGCGTCGCGCACCTCCCCCAGGAAGCCCCGGCCCCCGTCGCCCGTCCGTGCGGTCGATCCGGATCCGTACCCGTCGTCCCTCGCGTCTGCCACGCGGTCCTCCCTCGGTCGGCCTGGCCACGGCCGTGGCGAGGCCGTCACATGGTCGGCCCCGGGCGGCGTCCGGTCTCCGGGGCGCGCCCACGAGGGACGGCCCTCGACCCGAACGGCTCAGGGGCCACGAGGGGTGGTGCGGGGAGGGCCGGGGAGGGTTCAGCGGGCCTCGGCGGCGGCTTCCATGCGCTGCTTGCGCACGTAGAACCAGACCATGTTGGAGGAGAGCCCCGCGATCAGCACCCAGACGATCCCGAGCAGGCTGCCCTGGACGAAGGAGACCACGGCCGCTGTGACGGCGAGGACGCAGACGACGAGGGCGTAGAGAGCGAGGCGGGGCATGGGGGTCGGCTCCTGTCGGGGAACGGTCGCGGTCCCGTCCAGTGTCCCCCATGCCCCGTTGTGCCCCGCCTCTGGCCCGGGCCCCCGGGTCGGCGAGCGGGAGCGGGTGGCTCAGACGTCGGTGGTGCGGAGTCCGGCGTGGGCCTTGTAGCGGCGGTTGACCGAGATCAGGTTCGCGACCAGGGACTCGACCTGGTGGGCGTTGCGGAGCCGGCCCGCGAAGATGCCGCGCATCCCCGGGATGCGGCCCGCCAGCGCCTGCACGATGTCCGTGTCGGCCCGCGCCTCGCCCAGCACCAGGACGTCGGTGTCGATCTCCTCGATGGACTCGTCCTGGAGCAGCACCGCCGAGAGGTGGTGGAAGGCGGCGGTGACGCGGGAGTCCGGCAGCAGGGCGGCGGCCTGCTCGGCGGCGCTGCCCTCCTCCGGCTTGAGGGCGTAGGCGCCCTTCTTGTCGAAGCCGAGCGGGTTGACGCAGTCGATGACGAGCTTGCCCGCCAGCTCCTCGCGCAGGGACTCCAGGGTCTTGGCGTGGCCGTCCCACGGCACGGCGACGATCACGATGTCGCTGCGCCGGGCGCACTCCGCGTTGTCCGTGCCCTCGACACCGTGGCCGAGCTCGGCGGCCGCCTCGGCCGCGCGTCCGGCGTCCCGGGAGCCGAGGGTGACCCGCTGTCCGGCGCGGGCGAGCCGGTAGGCGAGGCCGCGCCCCTGGGGGCCGGTCCCGCCGAGTACGCCGACGCTCAGGGCGGAGACGTCGGGGAGGTCCCAGGGGTCCTTGGCGGGGGGCTTGGGCGCGCTGCCGCTGTCCTGTGTAGTCATGGGCCGACCCTACTGCCAGGTAGGGCCCGGAATCCCGTCCCGGGGCCTCGTGGGCTCCCCCGCCCTCCGGCCACCGCCCAACCGCCGTACGGTCCTCCGTTCGGGTGACGGGGAGGCGTGCGGAGGCCGCCGGGCGGGGTGCGGGGGCAGGATGCCGGGCCATGGATGCCGTACGTGTCGCCCTGCTCCGTGACGTACTGGCCGGGACCCCGTGGCCCGCCTCGGCCCGCCGGTTCGCGCTGGCGCTGCGCTCGTCCCTCGTACCGAGGGGCGGCGGGCTGCTGCTGGTGGGGACCGAGGCGTACGAGCCGTGGCATCTGGCCGCCCACCTGGCCGACGAGTCCACCTGGTCCGGGCTGCCGGAGCTGACGCCCACCCTGGTGCGGCACCGGGTGGAGCCGGGCGATCCCGCGCATCTGGCGGTGGGGCTGGGCCGGATCGAGGCGGCCGGGCGGGGTCAGACCGTGCTGCTGGTCGCGCCGGAGCGGCCGGACGGCGGGCTGCTGGAGCGGGTGCACGACGCGCGGCGGGCCGGGGCGCGGGTGCTCGCCCTGGGCGGCGGTGACCCGGAGGTCGGCGGGCTGGCCCACGAGTCGCTGGTGGTCGGCGGGGACGACGAGGTGGACCTGGACATCGTGCAGCACCTGGTGAGCGCGGCGGCCGGGGAGAACAGCAGGCCGGTGGCGCGCGGCGGCCGGACGTTTCGGGACCGGCTCTCCCGTCTCGCGGACCGGCTGACGGAGCCGCCGCCGGGGCGGTGGTGAGGGGGCCGTCGGGGCGGTGGTGCGGAGGGCCGTCGGGGTCCGGTGGGAAATCGGTTTGCCCGGAGCGCCCCGGAGTACCGATCATGGCCCCTCGTGACCGAAGCTCCCCCTGCCACCCCGCCCCCTCCCTCGTCCCGGCTCCGCGCCCTGCTGCCGGACCTGGCCCCGTGGCACTCCTCGCCGGACTTCCGGCTGCTGTGGATCCAGGGGCTGATCACGTACTTCGGCAGCTTCATGGCGCTCATCGCGCTGCCGCTCCAGATCAAGCACCTCACCGGCTCGCCGCTCGCGGTCGGGGCGATGGGGGCGGTGGAGCTGGTGCCGCTGGTGGTCTTCGGGCTGTACGGCGGGGCGCTCGCCGACGCGGTGGACCGGCGCCGGGTCATCCTGCTCACCGAGGCGGGGCTCGGGGTGCTCGCCGCGATCCTGCTGGTGAACGCGCTCCTGCCGGAGCCGCTGCTGTGGCCGCTGTACGTCGTCGCCGGCGGGGTCGCCGCCCTGGCCGGGCTCCAACGGCCCGCGCTGGACTCCCTGATGGCCCGGATCGTGCCCCACGCCCAGCAGACGGCGGCGGCCGCCCTGAACTCGCTGCGCTGGCAGATCGGGGCGATCGCGGGCCCGGCGCTGGCCGGCCTGGTGGTGGCGTACGCCGGTCACGGCACGGCGTACGCGGTGACGGTCTGCACGTTCGCCGTCTCCGTCGTGCTCTGCCTGCGGCTCTCCCCCGCGCCGCCCGCCAAGGAGGCGGCGAAGCCGTCGCTGCGCGGGATCGTGGAGGGGGCCCGGTACGCCTGGAGCCGGCCGGTGCTGCTGGGGACGTACGCGATCGACCTGGCGGCGATGTTCTTCGCCTTCCCGAACACGATCTTCCCGTTCCTGGCGGACGAGCTGGACGCGGAGTGGTCGCTGGGGCTGATGTACGCGGCGGGCTCGGTCGGTTCGCTGGCGCTCGGGCTGACCAGCGGCTGGACGTCCCGGGTGCGCAGGCACGGGCTGTTCGTGGTGTTCGGGGCGGCGGTGTGGGGGCTGGCGATCGCGGCGGCGGGCTGGTTCTCCAGCGTGTGGGTGGTGCTGCTCTGCCTGGGCGTGGCCGGGGCGGGCGACATGCTCAGCGGGCTGGGGCGCTCCACCATCTGGAACCAGACCATTCCGGAGGAGCTGCGGGGGCGGCTGGCGGGCATCGAGGTGCTCTCGTACAGCGTGGGTCCGCAGCTGGGGCAGGTGCGGGCCGGGGCGATGGCGGGGTGGACCGGGACCCGGTCGGCGATCTGGACGGGCGGGGTGGCGTGCGTGGCGTCGGTGGCGCTGCTGACGGCCGCGCTGCCGAAGCTGGTGCGGTACGACTCCGAGACGGATGAGGACGCGGTGCGCAGGCGGGAGGCCCGGGTGGAGGGGTGACCCGGGCCCGGCCGGGTGGCCGGGCCTCCGGGACTCCGCACCGGGCCCCGCTCCTCAAGCGCCGGAGGGGCCTGGTTTGCCCTTGTCCTCGTCGTGCCACTTCGGGTCCGTGTCCCACTCCAGGTTCCGGTCGCGGGCCGTGTCCATCGCGTGCTGGGCCGCCTCGCGGGAGGTGTAGGGGCCGAACCGGTTCTGGGCAGGGCACTCCGGGCCCTCCTCGACCTTCTTGTGCTCCAGGCAGTAGTACCATTCGCCCGGTTTGCCGACCGTGCGCTTCTTGAACAGGGCCATCGTCGGCTCCTTTCCTTATCGCCATGGTGCCCCGAGGGCGCTGGTTAGACTCGCTGGCATGTCTGGCCAGTCGCTTCTCGTACCAGGGGAGATCACTCCCGTCCGTTCCGTACCCGGAAACATCCGGCGTCCCGAGTACGTGGGGAAGCCGGCCCCGACGCCGTACACCGGCCCGGAGATCCAGGACGCCGACACCGTGGAGCGGATGCGCATCGCGGGCCGCATCGCCGCGCAGGCGATGGAGGAGGCCGCCAAGCACATCGCGCCGGGCGTCACCACGGACGAACTCGACCGGGTCGCGCACGAGTTCATGATCGACCACGGCGCGTACCCCTCCACCCTCGGCTACCGGGGCTTCCCGAAGTCGCTGTGCAGCTCGCTCAACGAGGTCATCTGCCACGGCATCCCCGACTCCACCGTGCTGCGCGACGGGGACATCGTGAACCTGGACGTCACCGCGTACATCAACGGGGTGCACGGCGACAACAACGCCACCTACCTCTGCGGTGACGTCGACGAGGAGTCCCGGCTGCTCGTGGAGCGGACCCGGGAGTCGCTGAACCGGGCCATCAAGGCGGTCAAGCCGGGGCGGCAGATCAACGTCATCGGCCGGGTCATCGAGTCGTACGCGAAGCGGTTCGGGTACGGGGTCGTGCGCGACTTCACCGGGCACGGGATCAACTCCTCGTTCCACTCCGGCCTGATCATCCCGCACTACGACAGCCCCCATGCGACCACCGTGATGCAGCCGGGCATGACGTTCACCATCGAACCGATGCTGACGCTGGGCACCCACGAGTACGACATGTGGGAGGACGGCTGGACCGTGGTGACGAAGGACCGCAAGCGGACCGCCCAGTTCGAGGAGACGCTGGTGGTCACGGAGACCGGCGCGGAGATCCTCACCCTGCCGTAACCAGGACAAAACACCCACAAGGGGCCACCCCACCTCTTGTCGCGTATTTTTTTACCGACAAGCAGTCGGGAACCAGTTGACTTAGGTAAACCTAAGTAGGAGGATCGGCGTACCGGCACGCGCCGCCGCAGCGTCGCGGCGGCCGCCTGCCGATATTTCCGTCTGTTTCTGGACTTCCCGTCCCCCTCGGCCCCGGAGGCCCGCCTTGGACGCAACCGCCACCGTCACTCCCTTCTCGACGCTCATCCGCACCGCGTCGCACGAACAGCACACCGAGGCCGAGACCTCGACCTTCATGGGTGACCTGCTCGGCGGGCGGCTGGGTGTCGACGCGTACACGCGCTACACCGAGCAGCTGTGGTTCGTCTACCGGGCGCTGGAGGAAGGCGCGGAGGCCCTGCGGAACGACCCGGTGGCCGGGCCCTTCATACAGCCCGAGCTGATGCGCTCCACCGAGCTGGAGCGCGACCTGGCCCACCTGCGCGGGGAGAACTGGCGCGAGGGTCTGGAGCCGCTGCCCGCGACCGCCGCGTATGCCGCCCGGGTCACCGAGTGCGCGCGCACCTGGCCCGCCGGTTATATCGCGCACCACTACACCCGCTACCTCGGCGACCTCTCGGGCGGACAGATCATCCGCGACAAGGCGGAGAAGACCTGGGGCTTCGAGCGCAAGGGCGACGGCGTGCGGTTCTACGTCTTCGAGGAGATCACCAACCCCGCCGCCTTCAAGCGGTCCTACCGCGAGCTGCTGGACGGCGTGAACGCGGACGACCTGGAGAAGCAGCGGATCGTCGAGGAGTGCAAGCGCGCCTTCGCGCTGAACACCGCGGTCTTCCGGGAGCTGGGCGAGGTGTTCCCGCTCAGCGCGTAGTGACGGTCATATCGCTTGCGGCCGCCCGGGGTTGAGCCCGGGCGGCCATCAGGACGCGGCCCCCCACCTCCACCGTGCCGTCCGGCGCGGGTGCAGTGAGGATCTGGGAGCCGCGTCCTTGTGTGATGTTCAGAGCCCGGCCGAGGTGCGCGCTGAGCAGCATGGCCGCGGCGCCCGTCGCCTCGTCCTCGACGATGCCCTCGCCGCGCCTCGGGAAGGCCCGCGCGCGCACCCGCCCGGCGGCCTCGTCCTCCCAGGCCCAGACGTAGAGCCAACCCTCTCCGGGCGGCGGCCCCGTCAGCGCCTCGACCTCGTCCGCCGCGGCGTACTGCTGGAACAGGCGCGGCGGGGCCCACTCGGGGCGTGCGGTGATCCAGGTGAACTCCCCGTCCTGGCGGGCGAACACGTCCCCGACGGCCAGTTCCAGGATCTCCAGGTCCAGCAGCCAGGCGGTGCCGACGAGCGGGTGCCCGGCGAACGGCAGCCGCAGCCCGGGGGTATGGATGTCCACCCGGCCGCGCTCCGGGTCGTCGACGAACACGGTCTCGCTGAAGCCCAGTTGGCGGGTCAGCCGTTGCCGGGAGGCCTCGTCGGGGTGGCTGCGTCCGTCCCGTACGACGCCGAGGGCGTTGCCGTGGCGTCCGTCGGGTCCGCAGAACACCCGCAGGACGTCGATGCCCCGGGGTACGTCGTAGTGGTTCACGTGCGCATTCAAGCATCACCCGGCGCCTGGGCGGGGGTTGAGAGGCCTGCGACGACCGCAGGGCCGTACCTTCCGGTACGGCCCTGCGGGTGGTGCGGGGTGGATCAGGCGGTGGCGTTACGACGGCGGCGCGCCGCGATCATGACACCGGCACCGGCCGCCACGACGAGGCCGGAGGCGCCGATCAGGGCACCGGTCGGGACGTCGGAGCCGGTGGAGGCCAGGGCGCCGGAGCCGCCGACGGAACCGCCGGTGGAGCCGCCGACCGTGCCGCCGCCGGTGGTGGAACCACCCGCGGTGGAGCCGCCCGTGGAGCCCGAGCCGCCGGTGGAGCCGGAGCCTCCGGTGGAGCCCGACGAGCCGCCCGTCGAACCGCCCGGAGGCAGCGTGGCGTCCTTGTCGAGGGAGACGGCGGCGTTCAGGGCGTCCAGCTCCTCACCCTTCTGGTACATGCCGCTGAAGGCCTTGGAGCCGTCCTCGGTGAGCGTCGCCGGGATGCCCTTGAGGGTGACGACGCCTTCCTTGGCGGCGAGCGCGCCGGCGGGCACCTTCAGGTCGGCGAAGGCCAGCCCGGTGTAGGTGTTGACCTTGCCGGAGGCGCGGTCCTTGGTGGAGACGTCGGCGAGGAGCTTGCCGGTGGTGCCCTGGACGTCGACCTTCAGGTTGCTGAGGGAGAGGTCCAGCTCGTAGTCGCCGTTGGTCTCGTGGCCGAGGAAGCGCACCTTGCCCTTGAACTGGGCGTTGAGCGTGTTCTTGTCGGCGTCGAGGGTGCCGGTGGCCTTGGTGAAGCGGTAGCCGTCGGCGTTGGCGGTGGCGCCGTCGCTCGTCTCGATCTTGCCGTGGGCGATCGGGCCGACGACGTACGAGCGGAAGGACTTCTTGAGACCCCAGTCCAGGGTGCCGTCGACGACCGGGCCGCTGACCGGCTTGGCGCTCTCGGTGGGGGTCGGCTTGGCCGTCCCGGTCGGCTTCGGGTCGACCGGGGGCGTGACCGGCGGGGTGGTCGGGGGCGTGGTCGGAGGCGCCGTGGTGGGCGGCGGCGTGGTGGGCGGCGTGGTCGGGGTGGCCGGCTTGACCGTCAGGGTGGCCGGGTCGATGACGTCACCCTCCTTGTAGGCGGTGCCGAAGACCGCGGCGCCCTCCTTGGTGAAGGTGGCGGGGATGTCCGCGAACGTCATGCCGGCGGCGCCGTTCGAGGGCGCGACGTCGGTGAGGTCCAGCTTGGCCATCTCCAGGTCGTCGCTGACGACCGCGTCCTTGCCCGGGGACTTGGTGGTGACGTCGACGGTGATCTTGCCGCTCTTGCCGGCGGTGACGACCTTGAAGTCGGCCAGCTTGATGTCGAGGACGCCGCCGTGGGCCTCGTAGTGGACGCTGCCCTTGAAGCCGGTCGTGACGCTGTGGGTGCCGAGGTCGTACTCACCCTGCACCAAGGGGAACTTGTACGTTCCGTCCGCGTTCTTGGTGGCGCCGTCGGCGAGGGTGGCGGTGCCGCCCATGCGGTCGATCATCGCGCGGAAGGACGCCCGGACACCCCAGTCCAGGGTGCCCGACTCCAGCTGGATCGCCGCCGGGGCGTCGGCCGCGGCCGCACGGCCGGCGGGCGCGTTGTCGGCCGCGAAGGCGGGGAGGGCGAAGGTGGCGCCCAGGGCGGCGGCCGTGGCGACGGCTGCTGCCAGGGCTATGGGGCGGCGGTTTGCTGCCATGTCGGTGGGTCTCCTAGGACAACGGGGGGAGGAAGGGAGGCGTGGGGGGAGGGGATGAGGAACCATAAGGCGCTCATGGGGGGCGTCAGGAGGTCTGGGGGGCGTCGGAGCCCGTGGAGGCGGCGTCGATACCGGAGGCCTTTCGGCGGCGCAGCGCGAAGAACGCTCCGGCTGCGGCGAGCAGCAGCACCCCGCCGCCGATCGCGGCGTACGTTCCGGCGCCCGGGCCCGAGTCGGAGGCGGCGGCGACCGGTTCGGCGGAGGGCTCGGCCGAGGGCTTCGCGGTGGGCTCGGCGGCGGCCGTGGGCTCGCTGCCGAGGTCGGGCAGCGCGGGCAGCTGGGCCTTGGCGTCGACGGCGACGGCGAGCGAGACCGGGTCCATCTCGGTGCCCGCCTTGTACATGGAGCCGAAGGCCTTGGCCCCGTCCTCGGTGAGGGTGGCGGGCACCTCGGTGAGGACGGCGAGGCCGCCCTCGGGCGCGAAGTCCTTGGCGGCGAAGGTGATCAGGGGGACGTCCTTGCGGGTGGTGCCCGCGCTGGTGACGTCGGCGGAGAGGGTGCCCTCGCCCTTGGCCACGGCGACCGTGACACCGGAGAACTTCAGGTCGAGGTCATGGGCGCCGGTGAAGTGGATGCTGCCGCCGAAGTCGGCGTCCAGCGTCTGCTTCTTCGCGTCGTACGTGCCCTTGCCCTGCGGGAAGCGGAAGAGTGCCCCGCCGTCCTGGGCGCCGTCGGCGAGCGTCCACTTGCCCTGGCCGATGGAGCCGGTGACGTACTCGCGGAAGGTGCGGCGGACGCCCCAGTCGACGGCGGCGTCCTCGAAGCGGCCCGCCTTCTCCTGCTCGGCCTTCTTCTTCGCCTTGTCCTTCTCGGCGTCCTCGTCCTTCTTCTTCTCGGACGGGGACGGCTTCGGCTCGGCCGGGGCGCCCTTGGTGTCCACGGAGAGGCTGATCGGGTCGAGGGGCGTACCGGCGGTGTAGTAGCCGGCGAAGGCGGAAGCGCCCTGCGCGGTCAGCGTGGTGGGGACGTTGGTGAGGGCGATGGGGGTGGAGCCGCCCTTCATGTTGATCCCGCCGAGGCCGAGCGTGGCGAGCGGCACCTGGGAGCGGTTGGTGACCTTGCCGGTCCCCCGCTCCTTGCTGACCATGTCGGCGAAGAGCGTGCCGCTGCCGCCGTTGATCCTGACGGTGGGGCGGCTGATGACGAGGTCCAGCTCGTTGGTCCCGTCGGCCTTCTTGTGGCCGGTGAAGTGCACCCCGCCGGAGAAGCCGGAGCTGAAGGCGCCGGTCGCCGGGTCGTAGGAGCCGTTGGCGGAGTGGAAGCGGAACTGGCTGCCGCCGACCGTGGCGGCGCCGCCGGTCAGGCTCCAACTGCCCTGGGCGATAGGGCCGGTGACGTAACTCTGGAAGGAGGACTTGATGCCCCAGTCCAGCCGTCCGCCCTGCACCGTGCGGCTGGCCGCTTGCGCGGTGGCGGCGGGGAGCATGGCCCCCAGCAGCACCGCGAGGAGCGCGACGGCGAGCGCGCGGGCGGATCTGGACGACAGCATGAGGGACCCCTCCGAGGGCTGGATGTGCAGGTAAGGCTAACCTAAGGTATTCGCAGCCCCTGCCGGAACCCCTCCGCCACCTCCACACAACTGACACATCCGTCACATCCGAATCAACCACCCCTCACCACCCATCGCACGCCGCAGAACGACAGGACGGTGCCCAGTGCGCATCACGCAGGACTTCGCCCCTCAGGGCTCGGACACCAGGCGGCCCTTCGGCCGTCGGCCGGTCCGCGGCCGGGCGGGCGCCGCCCTCACTGCCGCGATGGCCCTCGCCCTGCTTCTGACGGGCTGCGGCGGAGGCAACGATTCCGCATCGGCGGGGCCGAAGGGCGCCAAGAGCTCCGCCGACGCGGACCGGGTGGAGCCGCTGGCCGCCGCGCCCGCCCCGAAGCTGCCGGTGACGGTGGACTCGGCGGACGGCAAGAAGGTCACGGTCGCCTCCACCGACCGGATCGTGCCGCTGACCGGATCGCTGAGCGAGATCGTCTTCACCCTCGGCTTCGGGAAGCAGGTCGTCGCCCGGGACATCACCGCCACCTTCGAACAGGCCGAGAAGCTCCCGGTGGTGACCCGTGCCCACGACGTCTCGGCGGAGAGCGTCCTCTCGCTGAAGCCGACCGTCGTCCTCGCCGACACCACGACCGGGCCGAGCGAGGCGATCGACCAGATCCGCGACGCGGGCATCCCCTTGGTCGTCGTGGAGCCCGCCAAGGGGCTCGCCGATGTCGGCCGCCGGATCGACACGGTCGCCGAGGCGCTCGGCGTACCGGCCGCCGGCACCGAGCTGAAGGAGCGCACCGAGTCGCGTATCGCGGCCGTGCAGAAGACCATCCCGGACCACGCGGACGGCAAGAAGCCCCGGGTGGCCTTCCTCTATCTGCGCGGTTCGGCCTCCGTCTATCTGCTGGGCGGCGCGGAGTCCGGGGCGAGTTCGCTGCTGGAGGCGGCGGGCGCGGTCGACGCGGGCAAGGCGTCCGGGCTGAACAAGGACTTCACCGCCATCACCAGCGAGGCGCTCGCCAAGGCCGCGCCCGACGCGATCCTCCTGATGAGCAAGGGCCTCGACTCGGTGGGCGGCATGGACGGCCTGGTGAAGATCCCCGGCATCGCGGAGACGCCCGCCGGGATGGACCGCCGGGTCGTCTCGGTCGACGACGGCGTGCTGCTGAACTACGGCCCGCGCACCGACCGGGTGCTCGCCGAGATCGTGGAGCAGCTGTACCCGGAGGGTGGCAAGGGCCGGTGACGACGTCGTACGAGGAACGCACCGGGGAGCCGCTCTCCAAGGAGGACCCCTCCGGTGCGGCCGATCTGAAGGCCGCCGCCCCCAAGTCCCCCCGCAGCAAGGCGTTCGTGCTCACCGTGGGGCTCTCGCTCGCCCTGCTCGCCGGGTGTCTGCTCTCCGCCGCGATCGGCGCGTACTCCATCCCCATCGGGGACGTCCTCTCCTCGTTCCAGCACCGGATGGGGCTCGGCGGCCAGCCGCTGGACCGGGTCGGCGAGAGCGTCCTGTGGAACGTCCGGCTCCCCCGCGTCGTCCTCGCCCTCCTCGTCGGCGCCTCGCTCGGCTGCGCGGGCGCCCTGATGCAGGGCGTGTTCGGCAACCCGCTGGCCGAGCCCGGCGTCATCGGGATCTCGGCGGGCGCGGCGGTCGGCGCGGTCGCCTCGATCGCGCTGGGGCTGACGTTCTTCGGCAACTGGACCATCACGGTCTTCGCGTTCATCGCCGGTCTCGCCACCGTGCTGCTCGTCTATACGCTCTCGCGCTCGGGCGGCCGGACCGAGGTGGTGACGCTGATCCTCACCGGTATCGCCGTCAACGCCTTCGCGGGTGCGCTGATCGGGCTGTTCATCTTCTTCGCGGACAACGCGCAGATCACCCAGATCACCTTCTGGCAGCTCGGTTCGCTCTCCCAGGCGACCTGGCCCAAGGTGCTGGCCGTCCTGCCGTGCGCGCTGGCCGGTCTGCTCATCGCCCCGTTCTACGCCCGCAAGCTGGACCTGCTGGCCCTCGGTGAACGCCCCGCCCGCCACCTCGGCGTGGACGTGGAGCGGCTGCGGATCACGCTGGTCCTGGTCGTGGCGCTGCTGACGGCCGCCGCGGTCGCCGTGGCCGGGATCATCTCGTTCGTCGGGCTGCTCGTGCCGCACCTGCTGCGGATGGCGAACGGCCCCGGCCACCGCTTCCTCGTCCCCGGCAGCGCCCTGGGCGGCGCCCTGGTGCTGGTGGCGGGCGACCTCGCGGCCCGGACCGTGGCCGCCCCCGCCGAGCTGCCGCTCGGGGTGCTGACCGCGCTCTTCGGCAGCCCGTTCTTCTTCTGGCTGCTGCGCAGGACCCGTCGTAAGCAAGGTGGTTGGGCATGAGGACGCTGAGAGACCTGTTCGCGGTACGCACCCGGGAGCTGCCCTCGCCCGTCGCCCCCGGCTCCCCCGCCGTCGAGGCCGCCGGGCTCTCGGTCCGGCTGGGCGGCCGGCAGGTGCTGGACTCGGTCGACATCACCGCGCACGCGGGCGAGGTGGTCGCGCTGGTCGGTCCCAACGGGGCCGGCAAGTCGACGCTCCTGGCCGCGCTCGCCGCCGATCTGGCGCCGGGGAGCGGCGAGGTGCTGATCGGCGGCCGCCCGGCCACCGCCTGGACCGCGCCCGAACTGGCCCTGCGCCGTTCGGTGCTGCCGCAGTCCGCCGTGCTCTCCTTCCCGTTCCCGGTGGAGGACGTCGTACGGATGGGGCGGGCGCCCTGGGCCGGTACGGAGCTGGAGGACGAGGACGACACGGCGGTGGCGGCGGCGATGGCGGCCACCGAGGTGACGCGGTTCGCCGGACGGCCCTTCTCCGCGCTGTCGGGCGGCGAGAAGGCCCGGGTGGCGCTGGCCCGGGTGCTGGCGCAGCGGGCCCCGCTGATGCTGCTGGACGAGCCGACGGCCGCCCTGGACCTGCGCCACCAGGAGCTGGTGCTGCGGATCTGCCGGGAACGGGCCGCCGCCGGGGACGCGGTGGTGGTGGTCCTGCACGATCTGGGTCTTGCTGCGGCGTACGCGGACCGGGTCGCCGTGCTGCACGAGGGACGGATCGCGGAGGTGGGCCCGCCCGGGGAGATCTTCAGCGACGAGCTGCTGGGCGAGGTGTACCGGCAGCCGGTGGAGGTGTTCCCGCATCCGCGCACGGGGGCACCGCTGGTCGTTCCCGTACGCCACTGAGCCCCAACCCCGGCCCTGGGGCCGCCAGGTCACGGTGTGGACGCTGTAGCCGGTCCGTGCCCGCACGGCGCTCGGCGCCCCGGTAGGGTTTCGACGGTCAGGGCGGGCGACGGATGCAGAAGGCGCAGAAGCAACGGATGACCAGGGTCTTTCGTGTGGATCAGGCCGGATCAGGGAGCGGGGTCCGGTGCGTGCAGCCGCAAGGCGGAGGATTGAGGCATGGCGGAGCCATGGTGATCGACGACCACGCGGGAGGGGGCCCCTCCCTGCTCGGGCGAAGCCGAGAGCTTGGGCGAGCGCGTGCCAGGCGTCGCACGGCAGACGGCAGTTCGACGACAGGCCCTAGGCTGCGTCGACTGACCACGGGGCTCGCGACGGTGACGGTGCTGTGCGTGACGGCGAGCGGCTGTGTGACGGTCCACGGTGAGCTGGAAGTGCTGCCGGGGGCGACGGAGTCCGAGGCCGCCCAGGCGCTGAGGGACTTCACCGACGCCTACAACGCGGCGGACAAGGCGTACGATCCGGCGCTGGACGCGGACCGGGTGGCGGGGTCGCTCGGCGCGATCAACCAGGCCGGGCTGAAGGCGCGGCAGACGTACAGCCCGGACGGCAACAAGGCGCACAAGCCGCTGGAGTTGACGGACGTCACCTACATCATCCCGAAGAAGGCGGGCTGGCCGCGCTGGTTCCTGGCGGACACCGACTCCAACCGGGACCAGGACGGCGGGAAGCTGGACAACCGCTGGCTGGTGGCGTTCGAACGGAGCGGCCCCGACGCGCTGTGGAAGGCGTCCTATCTCGCGGTCCTCCCGACCTCCCAGGTGCCGGAATTCACCCTGGACAAGGACGGGTTCGCCACGCCGGTCGAACCGCAGAGCAGTGAACTGACCGTCTCCCCGGCCGACTTGAGCACCGCGTACACCCAGTATCTACAGCGGGGCACCCCGGATGTGTTCGCCCCGGGCACCGCGACCTCGGGGTGGCGCGAGGCGCGCCGCACCACCCGGCGGCCCGGGTTCTCCTTCCAGTACATCGACCAGCCGCTGTCCGGCGGCGCGTTCGGGCCGCTCGGGCTGCGCACCGAGGACGGCGGGGCGCTGGTCTTCTTCAGCAGCAAGCACTTCGAGCGGCAGGTCACGGCGGAGGGGCTGAAGCCGGAGGTCAACGCGGATGTGAAGGCGCTGATGACCGGCGAGGTCACCAACAGCCTCACCAAGGAGCGGATCTCCAGCCAGCTGGTCCACGTGCCCGCCCGGGGGGAGGGCTCCTCGGCCTCCGCCGGACGGGTGCGGCTGCTGAACCGGCTGCCGGGCCTGGTGGCGGCGAAGGGCGAGTAGAGGGGAAGGGGCCTCGTGCCCCTCCCCGTAACCTCAGCGGCTCAGCGGCCAGGCGATCGAGTCGTGGTCCAGCTCGCTCTGCTCGGCGCTGCCCGCGTATCGCGCGCAGGCGTCGGTGAGCGTCTCCAGCAGCGTCAGCGGGTCGGGCAGCTCGTGCTCGGGGCCGCGCACCCAGTGGACGTCCACTTCACCGGGGAGCCGGGCGGGCGGCAGGAGGACGTAGCTGCCGCGGCAGTGCCAGCGCAGGCCCGGGTGGGCGTCCATGGTCTCGGGGTGGCAGTCCAGCTCGCAGGGCCACCACTCGTCCTCGTCCTCGGGGGTGCCGCGGGTGGCGGTGAAGAAGAGCATCCGGTCCTCGCCGGACTGGGCGACCGGGCCGACGTCGATGCCCGCCGCGAGAAGCCGCTCCAGGGCGCTGCGGCCGGCGGTGAGTGGGACGTCCAGCACGTCGTGGATCATGCCGGTCGCGGTGATGAAGTTGGCCAAGGGCTGGCTGCGGGCCCAGCGCTCGATCTGGGCGCGGTCGGTGGTCGACTGCGTCTGCCAGGCGAAGGAGATGGGGTGCCGGGCGGGGGTGGGACAGCCGATGCGTTCGCACGAACATCGGTAGCCGAGGGGGTGGGCGGCGGGGGCGATGGGCATGCCCGCGTCGGCGACCGCCAGGAGCAGCTCCACCCGGGCCGTGCCGTCGGCTTCGGCCCCCGGTGATTTGGGACGTCGCCGCAGCCACTGGGAGATCCTGCTCTCTGTGCCGCGGAAACGGCCGGAATCGGCGCCCATCTATCCCCTCACCTCAGCATTTCACCTCAGCGTTGCCTGTCCATGGTCGCACCATCCTGCGGTTGAGGTGGCCAGAGTTCACCAGCGGGGCCGTGTACCACTGCACCGAGTGAGCACCATCACGCCCGATGTCACCACATAACGGATAAGGATCAAGGTCGCGGGGTCAGCCCGCCGAGGGCGTGGTCGACGATCGCGTCGGCGTACGCATGGGTGAGCGGGAGGGTCCGCAGCAGCCAGCGGTGGGTGAGTGGCGCGATCAGGAGCTCCAGGGCGATCCGCGGATCGGCGTCGGCCCTGAGCTGCCCGGCCTCCCGGGCGGCCTCCAGCCGTGTGACATACAACGCGAGCTGCGGGTCCAGGAGCTTCTCGACGAATTCGGCGCCCAGTTTCGCGTCGACGATGCCCTCGGCGGTCAGCGCCCGGGTGGGGGCCTCCATCAGGGGGTCGTTCAGCTCGTCGACGGTGGCGCGCAGGACGAGCTTGAGGTCGGCGGCCAGGTCTCCGGTGTCGGGGATGCCGTACCCGGCCGCGCCGCCCTCCGGGGCGGCCTCCTCGGCGGCCCGGGCGGCCAGGTCCAGGAAGGCCTCCATCAGGACGGCCGCCTTGGAGGGCCACCAGCGGTAGATCGTCTGCTTGCCGACCCCGGCACGGGCGGCGATACCCTCGATCGTCGTACGCCGGTAGCCGCTCTCGCCGACGAGGGCGAGGGCCGCGTCGTAGATGGCCCGGCGGGAGCGGTCGCTGCGACGGCTGGAGTCGGGGGCCTTGTGGGGTGCCATGCGGCCAATCTAGCGCCGGACAAGCCGATACGTATCGTCTTGCCGACATCCCGCACTCCGCATCCCGCGCGCGGGAGTTCTCAGCGCGGGCGGGCATCCCACGCGCGGGCGGCCTCTGCGCGGGCGGGCATCCCACGCGCCGGCGTCCTCTACACGGGCGGGCACCCCGCGCGCGGGGTGCCTCTACGCGGGCGGCCGGAAGATGGCCGCGGTAGGACGATCCGGTCAACCACCCGATCGGTCCACTGCGGATCCCGCCCGCACGGCGCACCATGGGCTCACGCACAGACCGTGCGCATCCCACCGTTCCGCAGCCCCGGCCGCCGTTCGCGAGGAGCCCCAGTTGAACCGTGACGCCACCCCTCGTCGCTACCTGATGTGCGCCCCGACGCACTTCCGGGTGACCTACTCCATCAACCCGTGGATGGACCCGTCCAAACCCGTCGACCTGCCGCTGGCCCAGACCCAGTGGGAGGACCTGCGCGACCGCTACCGCTCCCTCGGCCACACCGTGGAACTGCTCACCCCCCGCCCGGACCTGCCGGACATGGTCTTCGCGGCCAACGGCGCCACGGTGATCGGCGGACGGGTGCTCGGCGCCCTGTTCGCCTACCGGGAGCGGTACGAGGAGGCCGAGGCCCACCGCGAGTGGTTCCGGGACAACGGCTTCACCGACATCCGGGAGCCGGACCACGTCAACGAGGGCGAGGGCGACTTCGCGGTCACCGCCTCCTACCTCCTGGCCGGCCGCGGCTTCCGCTCCAGCCCGCTCTCGCACGACGAGGCCCAGGAGTTCTTCGGCCTGCCGGTCATCGGCCTGGACCTGGTGGACCCGCGCTACTACCACCTGGACACGGCGCTGTGCGTGCTGGACGCGGCGGCCGACGAGATCATGTACTACCCGGACGCCTTCTCCCCCGGCAGCCGGGCCGTGCTCCGCCGCCTCTTCCCGGACGCGCTGCTGGCCCGGGAGGCGGACGCGGCGGCGTTCGGCCTCAACTCGGTGAGCGACGGCCGCCACGTCCTGCTCCCCCAGGCGGCGACGGGCCTCCTCGACCCCCTGCGGGACCGGGGCTTCGAGCCGGTCCCGATGGACCTGGGCGAGCTGCTCAAGGGCGGCGGCAGCGTGAAGTGCTGCACGCAGGAGCTGCGGGGTTAGGCGCGAGCGCCCCGGCCGAGGAAGCTCTCTCGGTTACTTTTCCCGCCGCGAATGGACGCCGTATTCCTCTGAGGAACGGCGCCCATTCGCGGACGCCGCGTCACATGCGGGCGGAATCCATTGTATTGACGTGATCCTCCTTGATCCACACGTTGGCCATTCCAGCGATCTGCGGTTAAGGTTCGGTGACCAGTTTGACCGGCAAGCATGCCGGAGGGGATCGGTGGAGTGACTTCCACTCCACCGAACCGCGCATGCGCCGGAGTTCTTCATGTGAAGTGGAATCGGGGGGACCGTAACCATGAACCCGTATGTGCGGACACCGCCACGTCGTTCATGACCGCCGCCATGACCTGCGGCGAACGCCCGCGAGCGTTCCGGCTCTGACCAGCCGGATCCTCTGGGAAGGAACCTCGTCCCGGCCTTGACCCGGCTCGGTCGACGAGGATGCGGACGATCGGCGCCGCCTATCGCATTGCACCGGTCGGGGCTTTCCCTGCCCAAAATCTCTTTCCCCACGGGCCTTTTCGCCTCCCCTCTGTTTCGCATCCATTCAGCGCTGCCCTTCGCGGCGGCAGAGGAGTGACTCGAATCAGCATGAACACCGGACACAGAACTTCCGCACGGATGCGAACCGTCCTCACCCGCGGCATCGTGACGGCAACCACACTGGCTGCCGTCACCGGTACCCTCGCACCGGGCAGCGCGGCCGCGGCCCCCTCGGCACCGGATATCGCGGCCAGGGCCGCGGGGGTCGGAACCACCGACACGCAGCGCGTCGAGGCCTCGGCCGTGGTTCGCCTCGATCCGGCCCCGGACGTCCTGCTGCTCAGTGACTACGACTTCGTCCACGCCCTGTGGCAGAAGGCCCGGGACGCGGGGGAACCGCTCGAAGCTGTGCGTACGGCCGCCGAGGAGGCCATGGCCAGCACACTGGCCGAGGATCACGTGGCGTTCATCGTGACGGGCGTCCACGAGGCGTACCGGCTGGACCAGCAGCGGGAGCGCGACCGTGCCGAGGCCGAGCGGGCGGCGAAGCTGGCCAAGTCCCAGGCGCTGCTGGCCGTCGGGATTCCCAGCACGCCCGAACTGCTGGCGCTGAGCGACGACAACTTCGTCCGGGCCGTCGCCCGGCACTCCGCGTCCGGCCCCGAGGTGCGGGCCGCCGCGCTGGCCGCGCTGGCCGGTGAACCCGACGACTGGCGGGAGTTCATCGTCAACGGTGCCCGTGAGGCCCACAAGAAGGATGTGGCCAGGGAGCTGAAGGAGTTGGAGGAGCGGGACCGCAAGGAGGCCGAGCTCAAGAAGGAGCGCGCCGCCCGCGCCAACGCGGCGGCCCTGTTCCGGATCACGCCCACCGAGGCGCAGTTCGCGCTGAGCGACGACAACTTCATCCGTGAGCTGCTCCGCGTGGCCCCCGCGGACCTGCGCGGCTCTGAGCTGTACGCCGAGGCGCAGCGCGTGGTGCAGAGTCCCTTCCCGCAGGTCTGGACGTGGTACATCCACTCCGGTGCCGACGCCGCCTTCAAACGAGACGACGAGAACCGGCGCAAGAAGCTCGCGGAGGCCAACCGCAAGCTGGCCCTTCGGATCCAGGCCGCCGCCACGAACGGCGGGGTGAACCCCAACCTCGTCGCCGCCGCCAAGAAGGCGTTGGCCGGCACGGACGACGCCGTCGCGGAGTTCCTCAAGGAGGACAACCTCTACCGGGCGCGGCGCCAGTCGATCCAGCCCTGGGACCCCAAGCTGGCCGGCCAGTACGTCCGCCACACGTCCGCGGACGGCGGCAAGGTCGTCAACGCCCCGTTGAGCGCCACGAGCAAGCAGGCCGACCGCCAGGATGCCACCTGGGTCATCGTGCCCGCGCTCGCGGGCCGGGCCGGCTGCTACTCCCTGGAGTCGGTGCGCAGCCCCGGCCACTACCTCAAGGCCGACCGGCAGAGCCTCAAGGTCAACATCGCCCTCGACGACCGCAGCGCGGCGTTCCGCGAGACCGCCACATGGTGCCCGGTCAAGGGCCAGGCCGGCTCGGGCACGACCTTCCAGTGGGGAGTCGGGTCACCGGCCCGCTTGCTGCGGGACATGGGCCAGGCTCTCTACGTCAGCCAGGACTACGGCACTGAGAAGGGCCACCGGGAATCGACGTGGAAGATCGCGCCGCCGCTGGAGAGCTGACCCCTGTCCTCCCGGTCTCTCCTCGCTCCGTACGAAAGGTTCCGATGATGTCCCGGCGTATCAGGGCGGCCCTCGCCACCGCCGTCGCCGCCACCGCACTGGCCTCCGGCACGGCCACGGCCCAGGCGGCCCAGGCCGCCGCCCCGCCGGTCGTCGTCGCTCCCCGCTCCGCCGTGGCCGACGGCCCCGCCGACGCGCTCTCCGCCATCACCGCGTCGGCGGCCGACGCGGCCCGGGACCGGGTGCTGCGGCTGGCCAAGTCGAACCTGCCGGCCGAGATCCGCACCTCGGCGTGGAACGCCCTGCGCAGTACGCGCGGGGACGCCGCGATCGAGGAGTGGCTGATGCCCGGCGGCGGTTACGACGCGGCCAAGCAGCGGTTGCGCGACGCCCGTTCGCGCAACCGCGCGTACTGTGAGCAGGTCGTACGCACCCACACCGTGGGCTTCTCACCGGAGGTGCGGGCCGCCGCCGAGCGGGCCCTGAAGGGCAGCGACGCCGACCGGGCCGCCTTCGTGAGAACCGGGTACGCCGAGGCGCAGAAGCGCGACCGGGCGGCCCGGGAGGCGGACGGCCGGCACCGGCAGGAGATCGCCGCGAAGGACCGGGAGTTCGTCCGGGCGATGGCCGTGAACGACCCGGGCGAGCACGTCCGGGCGGCGGCCGGGTGGGCGGTTCGCCCCGGCTCCACCGACGCGGACGTCGCGGAGTTCTTCGGCTACGGCTGGGCGAACGGCGCGGCCCTGGACCTGGAGGCCTACCGGCTGCGGGTCGCGGACGCGGAAGTACGCCGTCATCATCTGCTGACCCGGCTGATCGCCCAGGCCGCCGAAGCCGAGCGGGAGTTGCTGACCGGGGCGGACGCGGCACGCGCCCGGGCCGAGGCCGAACGGACCTGGCGGGCGGTGGCCGAGCACGCGGAGAGCGCCCGCACGGCCTGGCTCGCGGAGCAGGCCGCGGCCCGCGCCCAGGCGGAGAGCTGGCGGACCGTCGCCCAGTTGTCCAGGGAGAGCGCGGACTCCGTCTGGAAGAACATCACCGCCCCGGCGGAGGCACGTCAGGGCGACTGGGCCGCGGAACAGGCCGAGGCGAGCGAGGCGGCCTCGTTCTGGAAGGACATGGCCGACCGGGCCCGCGAGAGCGCGACCCGTGTGAAGAGCTGATTCCCGTACGTGGCCGCCGTCCGCCCGGCGGTCACGTACCTCCACCGGGCGAGCACGTCTGCTCGCCCGGTGTGTCACCCCTGCCCGTCCACCGAGGGCAGGGGTCTTTTCTCCCCTTTATCGAGAGGTTTATCCAGTGATAGACGGATTCTGGCCAAGGGCCGGAAGAAACACGCCGCGGGCCCGGGTGCCCGGCGCGGTACGGAAGGCGGTGTGCGCGGCACTGGCCGTGGCGCTCCTGGGCGGTCTGGCGGGACAGGCCTCCGCCGAGGAGCGTACGTACGCGAACGGCCCGGCCGACCGGGCCCGGCTGCTCTCGGCCCTGGCACAGCTGCCGCCGCCCCCGGCACCGCCCGTACGCACCGCGCTCGATCGGATCAGCGCGGACCAGGACCGCCAACTGGTCGAGGACTTCGCGGAGTTCGATGACGAGGAGGAAGTCCGGGAGGCGGCCAGGAAGGCGCTGGAGAGCACGGACCCCCAGGCGATCCGGGAGTTCCTGGAGCGCGGCGAGGCCGAGGCGCGGCAGCGTGCCAAGGACAAGCGGGACGGCACGGATGTCACCAACCGGCAGAAGATCGAGGCGCTGCGGGGCACGGGCGGTCCTCACTTCAACGCGGAGGTCGAGCGGGTCCTGAAGGGGACGGCGCGGGATCGCGCCGATTTCCTGGCGTTCGGGGCCGAGATCGCCCGGCAGCGGGACAGGGCGACGGAGCAGAACGAGCAGCAGCGCGCGGCGGAGAACCGCAAGCGGGTGGAGATGCTCGTCGCGGTCGGCGGCCCGGAGGTGAAGCGGACCGCGGCGGAGGCGCTGGCCACCGGCGACAACCAGGTGATCGCCCAGTACCTGGAGAAGGGCTATCTCCTGGCCGCACAGCAGGACGCGGACGACCGGGCGGCCCATGAGAGGGCGCAGAAGGAAGCGCTGGAGGCGGCCGAGCGGCTGCGGAAGCTGGCCGAGAACGCCGCGCGCGCGGCGGGGGCGCGGACCAAGCTGATCGCCGCGCACGGCGATGCCGTCAAGGCGTTGAAGACCGCGTCGAACGCGATGAACGCCGCGGCGGCGGCCTCGCGGGAGGCCGACCGGATGCTCGCCGCCGACCGTGCCGGGAAGAGCCTCTCCGACTACGGCCCCGTCAAGGCCGAGGTCGTCCGCCAGCTCGGCATCGCCGAGGACGCGTCCCGGCAGTCGCAGGTGGCCGCCGCCCGGGCCAAGGTCCAGGCGGACGTGCTGATGGAGACCGGGCTGCCGCACGGCACCCAGTGGTCGGACGTCGCCGCGGGCATCGCGGCGGCGGCCGAGGCAGCGTTCAAGGCCGCTTCCACCGCCCGGCATGCCGTCGACGCCAGCGCGGCCAACGCGGCGGGGCTCAACTCCCAGAACCAGGCCCAGCTGCACGAGCAGCAGGCCAGGAGCTGGCGGGCCAACGCCGAGCAGCACGCCAAGGCCGCGGCCGGTCTGGCGACGGCCGTCGCCAAGCAGGCGAAGATCGCCGAGGCCGCCGCCGCCAAGAGCCGGCAGGCCCGGATCGACGCGGAGAAGGCCGAGAAGTCGGCCTGGGCACACGCCCAGAAGACCCGCGAGGCGCGGGTGGAGGCACAGCGTCAGGCGAAGGTCGCGGCCGCGCAGCGGGTCATCGCAGAGCAGGAGCGCGCCCTGGCGGAGGCCGCGCGGATCCGTGCCGAGCAGGAGCGGGACAAGGCCGATGCGGCACGGGCGCGGGCCGAGGCGGAGCAGCGCACCGCCTCCGCGAAGCGGGCCGAGGCGCAGGCCGCCGCCGCCACCGCGGCAGGGCTGCGCGCCCGGGCGGCGACCCAGGAGGGCATCGCGTCCGAGGCTGACGAGAAGGCCCGGGGCGAGGAATCCCGGGCGCGCCAGGCGCGGAACAAGGCCGTCGAGGCGGAGCGGCTGCACCGCACCGAGGACGCCCGGGCCCGCGCCATGGAGGCGCTGGCCGCGGCCGCCCGGGGCGGCGAGCACGCGGACACCGCACGGGCGGCGGCCACCGAGGCCCGGGGCGCGGCGAACGCGGCCGGGACGGCGGCCGGCCAGGCGCGCAGCGCCGCCGACGCGGCGACCGGTGCGTCCGTACGGTCGCGCAAGGCGGCGATCGAGTCGGCCGGGGCGGCCGCACGGGCGAGGGCGGCGGCCACCGAGGCCACCGCACACGCCGCGAAGGCCGACGCGGCGGCGAACAAGGCCGAAGCGGCGGCGTTCCGCGCGGACGCGGCGGCGAACAAGGCGGAGACGGAGGCGGCCCGCACCCGGGCGGCGACGCAGCGGGCCAACGCCAAGGCGGCCGAGGCGACCGCGCAAGAGGCGCGGGCGGGCACCGCCGCGCACGAGGCGTCGCGGCTGGCGGGGCTCTCCGCGATCCAGGCCAACCAGTCGCTCCAGGCGGCCAACCGCACCCGTGAGGAGGCCGACGGGGCGACCCAGGAGGCCGCCATGGCCCGGGTCCAGGCAGGGGTGGCGAGCGACGCCGCGGCAGCGGCCCGTACGACGGCGGCAGCCATCGCCGACCCCGCCGACACGGCGATCAGGCTCACCGCGCCCTTCGCGGGCAAGGACGTCGACGCGGACTTCGCGGCGGCGGTCGCGGCCGCGGCACTCGTCGTCGGCAAGGAACAGCTCGCCTCGGCGGAGGCCAAGGCCGCCGACGCGGCCAAGGCGGCCGACGCCGCCGAAGCGGCGGCGGCGCGGGCGAACGCCCAGGTCGCCCCGGCGTTCAAGGCGGCTGCCGCGGCGGCGCGTTCCTCCGCGGACGCAGCGCGCTCGTCAGTGGCCGCGATGAAGTCTGCCGCGGCCGCGGCGGAGGACGGTGTCAAGGCCAGGGCCGCCGCCGCGCGTGCCGACGAGGCCGACGCCCAGGCACAGGCCGACGCAAAGCAGGCTCGCGCGGCCGCCGACCAGGCGTTCAAGAACGCGGCGGCGGCACGTACCGCCGCCGCACAGGCCGAGGCCGAGGCGAAGCGGGCCCGTGGCGCCGCGACCGACGCGGAGAATCAGGCGGCGGCCGCCAACAGCGCCGCGACGTTCGCGGAGAAGGAAGCGGCCACTGCGCAGACCGCGGCGGCGCAGGCGGACAAGGACGCCGCCGACGCCGCCAAACTGGCCTCCTCCGCAGAGGAGCACGCCAAGTCGGCGGAGAAGGCGGCCAAGAACGCCGCTTCACACGCCGAGGAGGCGGACGCGGCGGCGAAGCGGGCCGAGGAGTACCAGCGCGAGCAGGAGCGCAAGGAAAGGGCCGAGGCCGCCAAGGAACGGCAGGCAGACCCCGTCCGCGACGACCAGATGAAGAAGGCACTCGCGGAGGCAGGGCTCTCCTCAGAGGCGTACCAAGAAGCGCTGGCCGTGGCAGGCGGGAATCTCCTCGACTACCTGATGGAGAACGGAGCCGAGCTACTGGTCGAACTCTTCTTCGAGGACATCAAAGCGTGCATCGACGATCCTGACATCCCCACCTGCCTCTGGGCCGTTGTCCAGAACCTCGGGCCTGCCAAGGCACTCAAGGTCACCAGCAAGCTGCCGAAGATCGCGAAAGCCATCGCGGGTATCAACACGTTCCTCGACAGGGCAGGAGAGGCGCGCAAGCACCTGAAGAAATACGAGGAGGCGCTGGAGAAGATCCAGGCAGCCACCTCCTGCCTGGCGGATGGCACGAAGGGGACGGGCAAGAAGTCGAGTGTCCGGCACATCGGCGCGGCCACGGCAGGAGCGGGTGCCAAGGCAAGCGGGACGGATCCCCTCGCGGCTGTGGAAGCGCGGTCCGTCCGGTCGCCGGGCAGCCGACAGCAGACGGTTGTCGGCACGCTCGCACAGAACTCATGGATCCGAACCGGCAGTGGCACCTGGGTCCAGGCCGGAAACCGAAACGCCGTAACCGTTCGCCCCACCACCGGTGCCCGTTCCGTGGGGTTCGCCCTGGCAGCGGAGCCGATCCTGGCCAAGCTCTGCAAAATCGGCTACGACAGCGGCGATTTGGCCACGGAAGCATTCCAAGCACGTCTGGACGCCGGCTTCTGGGCAGCCAGTCGCAATATCGCCGTCGCGCGGGTCAAGGGCCCTGACGGCAAGCCACGGCTGGTACACGGGTTCAGCAGCGACACCCGTCATGCCGAAGAGCACATACTCAGCCAGCTCGATGCCAAGGACAAGGTCGTCGATCTGTATACGGAACGCGAACCCTGCCCCAAGCGGTGTACGCCTGCACTGGCATCCGATCCTCGCTCCAAGGGTGCGAACATATCGTTCTCCATGCCCTACGCCGACCCGTCGACCCCCGACGGAAAATTCATGAACCAGATATGGACGGAAACACTCGGTCAGTGGATCAACCAAGCGCGTGCACGACGCGGACTTCCGCCCATGCGAACGGAAAATTGACGATGGACAGAAAGATCGAGCGGGGAGGAAATATGGAGAAGGGAACGAGCGACGATGACCTCGGTGGAGCCCCTGGAAGATGTACGCCTTCTGAGGAGATCCGGCTCATGCACATCGCTCTCGCCGTGTGCGACGTTCTGCGGTATGCGGGGATGCCGGCGGTCTATGTCGGCCTGCTCGGCGCAGGCGCATCCGGAGCAGTCGTCTCCCATGATCCGTACAGCGACGATTCAGCGGGTGTGTACGTCCACTGGATGTCCAGCCCTGCCTTGGTCCAGCAGGTCACACGGCCCGAGGGACCGGACCCTCGGGCCGTGGCGCTCGGCTCCGCCGCCCGGCAGGCCATGCACCCCGCCCTGCGCAGCATTCTTGAGGCCGCGGGGTGGAAAGTGACGGATCATGTCGATTCCGCCTCCGGGACGGAACGCCTGAAGATCTCGGCAGAAACCGCCGTGTGACTCACCTGTGGCCGATGGGCTGAGAGGTCCGTCCGCGGTCAGCCGCTGCCCTCCGGCGGCCAGGGGTCGCCCCAGGCGATGTCCCTGGCCGCCCGGTACAGCTCGCCGTGGCGCTTGGTGACCGTGGAGCGGGACAGGCCCTCGTCGCGGGTGCAGAGCTCCAGCAGGACCTGGCCCTTGCGGATCTGGGGCCTGCGGGTGATGCGGGCGGGGGCCGGGGTGGCGGGGAAGCGGGTGGCGACGACGTAGCTGAACTTCTCGTCCTCGTGGCTGAGCGAGCCGCCCTTGACCTGGCGGTGCAGCGAGGAGCGGCTGACCCGGGCCGAGAAATGGCACCAGTCGGTGCCGGGGGCGATCGGGCAGGCCTCGTCGTGCGGGCAGGGGGCGGCGATGCTCAGCCCGGCGGCGATCAGCCGGCCCCGGGCCTCGATGATCCGCGCGTAGCCGTCGGGGGTGCCCGGCTCCACGATGACGACGGCCTGCCCGGCCGCTGCCGCCGCGTCGACCAGCTCGGTCCTGGCCTGCGCGGTCAGCTCCTTGAGTACGTAGCTGACGGTGACCAGGTCCGCCGGGGCCAGCTCCAGCGCCGCACCGATCCGGGCCCGCTCCCAGCGCGCCTCCCGCAGCCCCGGCACCCCGGACGCCTCGGCCAGTTCGCGGCCGAGCGCGAGGGCGGGCTCGGCCCAGTCCAGGACGGTCGTCGCCGCCCCCTCCCAGGCCCCGGCCACCGCCCAGCTCGCCGCTCCCGTGCCGCCGCCGACATCCGTGTGGGTGGCGGGTGACCAGTCCGGCGCGGCCTCCACGAGGGCGTCGAGGGCGGAGCGTACGGCCTCGAAGGTGGCGGGCATCCGGTACGCGGCGTACGCGACGACGTCGGAGCGGTCCCGCAGGATCGGGGCGTTGGTCGGGGTCTCCCCGCGGTAGCTGGCGATCAGCCGGTCGACGGCCTGCGTGGCCTGCTTCGGCGGCAGCCCGTCGAGGAGACCGGCCAGTGCCGCGCGCAGGGACTGGGCGGTGGGGAGGGTGGCGTTCACCGCCGAATTGTAGGCGGAGGGGGAACCCTCGGGCGCATTCCGCTTGGCCGGGGCCGGAGAGGGTACGGGGTCCCCGCGGTGAGGTCCGCGTAACCGGTCCGGAACAGGTTTTCCGCGAACTCCACGCGGTCGGAAGGTGATTGCTACGCTGGCCCGCGCGAGATCGGGAAGCGGGACGAGGCGCGCGGCGCACGGCACGAGACCGGGTTCGGTCCATCGGGGGAGCCATGAGACAGAAGGTCGTGCGGCTGGCCCTGGTCGGCGGGGTGGTCTTCCTCGCCCTGCTCCTCCTTCTGGCGACCTGCGGCGGCAGCCCGGACAGCCCGAGCGGCAAAGGCGCCTCCCCCACCCCGGCGAAGCGGGTGATGCCGAGCGCGGGAGCGGTGACCCGGCTCACCGTTCCGCCGGAGTACACCACCGACCGGGGCTGGGAGATCATCGGCTCCTCCCCCGAGGTCGCCGTCTCCCACGCCACGGGCCGACTCGCCTACCTGGAGCGGCTGAACGGCAACCGCTACCGCCTGCGCACCGTCGACACCGCCACCGGGAAGCTGGGCTGGCGCGGTCAGGCCTGGCGGCCGCCGGACCCGCTGCACTACCCGAGGCTCGCCACGGTCACCGCCGACGACCGGCAGTTCTTCGTGACCTGGTCGTACGGGAAGGTCGGCGACGGGATGACCCCGGCGTCCACCTTCGTCTCCCTCGACGTGTACGACGTGACGGACGGCTCCCGGCACCGCGTCGAGGTGCCGTGGTCCGGCGCCCCGAACGTCATCACGAGCGGCCCGGAGATCGTGATCAGCGACGGCAAGGCCAACAGCACCCTGGTCGACCCGGTCACCGGCACGGTCTCCGAACTGAGCGCGGACGAGCTGAAGTACCCCAAGGGCTGCCCGGCCTGCAAGCAGCTCACCGAGGTGTACGGGCAGACGGCGGCCGGGCTGCTCGTCGGCGGGGCGCGGGAGTTCTGGGTGCGCGGCGGCTGGTTCAGCCGGAACGTGGCGCCCAAGGGCACCGACAAGGGCAGCGGCGTGGTGACGTCGGTGACGGCGGACCGGGTGCTGGCGAAGTGGGCCCTGGCGAAGAAGTCCGAGCGGGCGGCCACCCATGAGCTGTGGACGGTGCACGACGCGGCGACCGGCAAGCCGCTGGTCTCGGTGGAGTGCCACCGGCCCGCCATAAAGCCCGGCCGCTACCCGCAGGCGGTCCTCTCCCCCTCGGGCGACCACCTGATCGCCGGGAACCTGGCCTTCGACCTGGCGGCGGCCCAGGGCCACTGCTTCGAGGCGGCGGACGGCTCCAGCCATCTGACGCTGGCCACGGTGACGGACGACGGCATCGCGTACGGGGCCGAGAACGCGCGCGACGCCTCGGAGGCGCTCTCCGGGGGCGGGCTGCCGGTCGCGGTGGATCTCGCGAACTGGACGACCGAGCAGCTGTCGCGCAACGCCCTGCTGCCGGGGATGGAGACGACGGGGGTCGGGGTGTTCCGCTGGACGGACCGGCAGGAGCGGACGCATCTGATCGGGTATCCGCGTACCGACTGAGCCCAGGAAAGCGGGTATCCGCGTACCGGCTGACCCCAGAAAAGCGGGTATCCGCGTACCGGCTGAGCCCCGGGAAGCGCCTAGAGAGTTCCCTGACCCATCCGCTGCCACGGCCTGCACAGCCCCAGGAAGCAGCCCACCGCCGCCACCGCGCACACCACCTGCACGACCGCCATCGGGACGGCCGTGTCCTCCCCCGCGATCCCGACCAGCGGCGAGGCGATCGCCCCGATCAGGAACGAGGACGTGCCGAGCAGCGCGGAGGCCGAGCCTGCCGCGTGCTTGGTGCGCATCAGGGCCTGGGCGTTGGTGTTGGGCATCGCGACACCCATCGCCGACATCAGCACGAAGAGCCCGGCCGCGATGGGCAGGAGCCCCACCTCGCCGAACACGCCCGTGGTCATCAGCAGCAGCGCCACCGCCGCCAGCACGATGACGGCGAGGCCGAAGCCGAGCACCTTGTCCAGGCTGATCCGGCCCACCAGCAGCTTGCCGTTGATCTGGCCGACGGCGATCAGGCCGATCGAGTTGAGGCCGAACAGCAGGCTGAAGGTCTGCGGGGAGGCCCCGTAGATCTCCTGAACGACGAAGGGGGAGGCGGAGATGTACGCGAACAGGACGGCGAAGGCGAGCCCGCCGGTGATCATGTAGCCGGTGAAGACCCGGTCCGCGAGCAGTCCGCGCATCGTGCGCAGGGCCTCGCCGACGCCGCCGGTGTGGCGGCTGCCGGGCGGCAGGGTCTCGTGCAGCCACTTCCAGACGACGAGGGTGAGCACGATGCCGACGCCGGTCAGGACGACGAAGATGCCGCGCCAGTCGGTGAAGCGCATGACCTGCCCGCCGATCAGCGGGGCGATGATCGGGGCGACCCCGGAGATCAGCATCAGGGTGGAGAAGAACCGGGCCATCTCCACGCCGTCGTAGAGGTCGCGCACCACCGCCCGGGCGATCACGATGCCCGCCGCGCCCGCGAGCCCCTGGAGGAGGCGGAAGCCGATGAGGAGTTCGGCGGAGGGGGCGAGGGCGCAGATCGCGGTGGCGATGACGTAGACGACCATGCCGAGGAGCAGCGGCCTGCGGCGGCCCCACCGGTCGCTCATCGGTCCGACGACCAGCTGGCCGAGCGCCATCCCGGCCAGGCACGCGGTCAGCGTGAGCTGGATGGTGGCGGCGGGGGCGGAGAGGGAGTCGGTGACGGCCGGGAGCGCCGGGAGGTACATGTCCATGGAGAGCGGCGGCAGGGCGGTGAGCCCGCCGAGGACCATGGTGACCAGGAACCCGGTGCGCCGGGCCGCCTTGGCGGCGGGGGCGGTGAGACCGGCCGCCTGTGGGGCGCCTGGGCTTCCAGGGGCCGTCGGAAGGCCGGCCGGGGCGGTGACCTGCGGGGCGCCCGGGTCGACGGAGAGGGCGCCGGCGTCCCCGTGCGGGGGGAGCGGCGCGCTGTCGGTTCCGGGACCGGTCCCGGAGGTGGGTATGTGTTCTCGCTGGGCCCGGCTGCCGCCGCTGTCCGGCATTCTCGTCTCCACATCGTTGAATCCGCATCTATGCTCTCAGCTCGGCCGCAGTGGTCGATACCTATTTCGGGCTGGTTGGGGTGGCGGGCATGGGCGGGACGGTGCGCTGGGGTGTTCTGGCGACGGGCGGTATCGCCGCGACCTTCACGGCGGACGTACAGGCGCTGCCCGACGCCGAGGTGGTGGCCGTCGCCTCGCGTACGGAGGCGTCGGCGCGGGCCTTCGCCGAGCGCCACGGGATCGCCCGGGCCTACGGGAGCTGGGCGGAGCTGGTCGCCGACGACGCGGTGGACGTGGTGTACGTGGCCACCCCGCACTCGGCGCACCACGCGGCTACGGCGCTCGCGCTGAAGGCCGGAAAGCATGTGCTGTGCGAGAAGGCGTTCACGCTCAACAGCCGGGAGGCGCGGGAGCTGGTGGCGCTCGCCCGGGACCATGACCTCTTCCTGATGGAGGCCATGTGGACCTACCTCAACCCGGTGGTCCGCCGGCTGACCGAGCTGGTGCGGGACGGGGCGATCGGCGAGATCCGTACCGTACAGGCGGACTTCGGCTTCGCGGGCGACTTCGCCCCCGGCCACCGGCTGCGCGACCCGGACCTCGGCGGCGGCGCTCTGCTGGACCTCGGCGTCTACCCGGTCTCCTTCGCGCACCTGCTGCTGGGCGAGCCGGACCGCGTCCAGGCCGACGCGCTGCTCTCCCCCGAGGGCGTCGACCTGAACACGGGGATGCTGCTGGGCTGGGAGTCGGGCGCCACCGCGCTGCTCTCCTGCTCCATCGTGGGCCACCACCCGACGGCGGCCACCGTCATCGGCACGGAGGGCCGGATCGACCTCCCGCGCGACTTCTTCCACCCGGACCACTTCGTGCTGCACCGCCCGGGCAGGGAGCCGGAGACGGTCACCTCGGGGCCCGGGCCGCAGGGCCTGTCGGGCATGCAGTACGAGGCGGCCGAGGTGGCGCGCGCGGTCCGGGCGGGTGAGACGGAGTCCCCGCTCGTACCGCTGGAGGGCACGCTCGCGGTGATGCGGACGCTCGACGCGGTACGGGACCGCATCGGCGTCCGCTACCCGGCGGACAGCTGACCTGCCTCTACGGCTGCCTCTACGGCTGCCGTTACGCGGGCTTGAGCCCAGGGTTCCCCGCCTCGGTGACGAAGGAGGCGGCGGTGGTGACCGGCGCTCCGGGGGTGGTGACGGCCGACACCGTACGGAAGTCGGCGCGGGCCTCCTTCTCCGTGAGGGTGACCACCGCGTAGCCGCGCCGCCCGTTGTAGTGCTTCATGTGCGGGTTGGCGCGGGTCTGGTTCTGCCAGTTGGCGGGCCGCTCCGCGCCGTCCTTGCCGCTGGAGATCGACGTGGTGACGATCTCCGTGCCGACGGTCCGGGAAGACGGGTCGTCGAAGTCCTTCTTCAGGTCGAAGGCGTAACTGACGTGCACGTCACCGGTGAGGACCATCAGGTTCTGCACCCCGGCGGACTCGGCCCCGGCCAGCACCCGCTGCCGGGAGGCCGTGTAGCCGTCCCAGGCGTCCATGGAGAGCTTGTAGGCGGTGGTGGGGACGTCCCGTCGCTGAGCGAAGGTGACCTGCTGCGGGACGACGTTCCAGGTGGCGCCGGAGGCGCGCCAGCCGTCGATCAGCCAGCGTTCCTGGGCGGCCCCGGTCATCGTGCGCGCGGGGTCCTCGGACTCCGGGCCGGGGGTGCGCCAGCCGTCCCCGTACGCCTGGTCGCTGCGGTACTGGCGGGTGTCGAGGATGTCGAACTGGGCGAGCCGCCCGAAGGTGAGGCGGCGGTAGAGCCGCATGTCGGGGCCGGTGGGGCGCTGCGGGGTGCGCAGGGGCTGGTTCTCCCAGTACGCGCGGTACGCGGCGGCCCGGCGCAGCAGGAACTCCTCCGGCGGCACGTCGTTCTCGGGGATGTCGCCCGCGTAGTTGTTCTCGGTCTCGTGGTCGTCCCAGGTGACGACGAAGGGGTGGGCGGCGTGGGCGGCGCGCAGGTCCGGGTCGGACTTGTAGAGGGCGTAGCGCAGCCGGTAGTCCTCCAGGGTCATGGTCTCGCGGTTGTAGTGCGCGGGGAGGCTGCGGTCGGTGTAGTTGCGGGCGCCGCCGGTGGCGTTGACGGCGTACTCGTAGAGGTAGTCCCCGAGGTGGAAGACCACGTCGACGTCCTCGGCGGCGAGGTGGCGGTGGGCGGTGAAGTACCCGTCGTGGTACGCCTGGCAGGAGACGGCGGCCAGGGTGAGGGAGCTGTTACGGGTCCCGGCGGCGGGGGCGGTGCGGGTGCGGCCGGTCGGGCTGGTCCAGCTGCCGGTGCGGAAGCGGTAGTAGTAGGCGCGGCCGGAGTCGAGGCCCTGGACGTCGGCGCGGACGCTGTGGGCGAACTCCGCGTGGGCGGTGACCGAGCCGCGCCGCACGATGCGGCGGAAGGCCTCGTCGTGGGCGAGCTCCCAGCTCACCTGGACGCGGGCCGCCGGGAGCCCGCCCGCGGGCTCGTACGGGCGGGGGGCGAGCCGGGTCCAGATGAGGACGGACCCGGGGAGCGGGTCACCGGAGGCGACGCCGAGGGTGAAGGGGTTCTCGGTGATCCTGCGGGCGTCCAGCTCGGCGGCGCTGGCCGTGCCGGCGGCGGGCAGGTTCATCGAGAAGGCGAGCGCGGCGACGGCTCCCGCCCCGGTGAGCAGACGGCGGCGGTCGAGACCTCCCGGACGGGATAACCGGGTGGTGGGGATGGCGGTTTCAGTGGCGCGGACGTTCTGAGCGGATCGGACACCCTGGCCGGGCGCCATGAAGTTCTGTGCGGCTGTCATATGCCCCTCGCTTGCCGGATGCTGCCGGATGCTGTCGGAATCCAGGCCACCGCCGACGCGCGACGCGCCGTTGTCGCGTGCACAACATCCGCATGGCGGGTCGATGAGCACCGCGTGCCCCCTGCACCGGCCTCTCCCGTACGCTGCCGGGCCATGGACACTGATCGACGAGTCGCTGTTGTCACGGGTGCCGGTTCGGGAATCGGGCGGGCCGTCGCGCTCGCCCTCGCGAGTGCGGGGTGGTCGCTCGCCCTGGCGGGGCGGCGGGCGGAGCCGCTGGCGGAGACGGCCGCCGCCTCCGGGGCCCCGGAGGCGCTGTGCGTCACCACGGACGTGACCGACGAGGACGAGGTGGCCGCGCTCTTCGCCGCCGTACGGGAGCGGTTCGGCCGGCTGGACCTGCTGTTCAACAACGCGGGCACCTTCGGCCCCGGCGGCGTACCGCTGGAGGACCTCGCGGCGGCGGACTGGCGGGCGGTGGTGGACGTGAACCTGACGGGGGCGTTCCTCTGCGCGCAGGCGGCGTACCGGCTGATGAAGGAGCAGGACCCGCAGGGCGGCCGGATCATCAACAACGGCTCCATCTCCGCCCACGCGCCGCGCCCGGACTCGGTCGCCTACACGGCGACCAAGCACGCGATCACCGGGCTGACGAAGTCGCTGTCGCTGGACGGGCGGCCGTACCGGATCGCCTGCGGCCAGATCGACATCGGCAACGCGGCGACCGAGATGACCGAGCGGATGCGGACCGGCATCCTCCAGGCGAACGGGGAGCTGGCGGTGGAGCCGGTGATGGCGGCGGCCGATGTGGCGCGGACCGTGGTGCACATGGCGGAGCTGCCGCTGGAGGCGAACATCCCGTTCCTGACGGTGATGGCGACGAACATGCCGTACGTGGGGCGGGGCTGAGGCGGTACCACCAAGCGACGCTTCGGGTGTGACCGTTCCTGTCCGAACTTGGCGCCAGGCGACCGATTTTGCGGATTTCCTCACTCCGGGGTGAGCAAGCGCGTACTGACCGTATGATCGCATCTCGTCACGCCTTCACCAGAACGACACAGAAGGAACACCGCATGCGCATACGCACCGCTGCGCCGATCGCCCTGGCCGCCGCCACCGCACTGGCCGGCTCGCTCCTCGCCACGGCAGCACCGGCCTCGGCGGCCGCCCACCAGGGCGGGCTGCACTTCGGCACCATCCAGTACGACGGCCCCGGCAAGGACGACCGGTCGCAGAAGTCCCTGAACGCCGAGTGGGTGAACATCCACAACAACGGCAAGAAGAAGGTCCAGCTCAAGGGCTACACGGTGAAGGACAACACCGGCTACACCTACACCTTCGGCAGCTACACCATCGGCGCGGGCAAGACCGTCAAGCTCCGCACCGGCAAGGGCAAGAACGTCTCGGGCACCGTGCACTGGAACCGGGGCTCGTACGTCTGGAACAACACCGGCGACAAGGCCCGGCTGATCAAGCCCAACGGCAAGCTCCAGGACTCCTGCTCCTGGGGGAAGTCGACCGCGGCGAACAAGGGCATCAAGAACTGCCACTGACGGTCACCGTGCCGATGGGGCTGCCGCGGTTCGGGGGGACTGCGGCAGCCTTACGGCGAGGAGCCGGGCGGGAATGGCGGGGGCGGCGCCGGGGTTGGACGCTCCATGACACGTGATCACGGCCACGGCCCCGAGGTCCTGCGCTACACCGCCTTCTCCGCCGACCCCGAGGGCGGAAACCCGGCCGGGGTCGTCCTGGACGCGTCGGGGCTGGACGAGGAGCGGATGCTCGCCGTCGCGGCGGAGCTGGGCTACAGCGAGACGGCGTTCCTGACGGAGCGGACCGGCGAAGGCGCGTACACGATCCGCTACTTCAGCCCCAAGGCCGAGGTGCCGTTCTGCGGCCACGCCACGGTCGCCACGGCCATCGCGCTGGCCGAGCGGGACGGGCCGGGCGCGCTGGAGTTCGCCACGGCCGCGGGTCAGGTGCCGGTCACCGTGGTCCGGGAGGGCGGCGAGCTGCGGGCCACCCTGACCAGCGTGGTCCCGTACGTCACGGAGGTCGACGCGGCGGACCTCGCGGAGGCGCTGGCGGCCCTGGACTGGCCGGCCGCCGATCTGGACCCCGCCCTGCCGCCCCGGATCGCCTACGCGGGCGCCCGGCACCTGGTGCTGGCCGCCGCGACCCGTGAGCGGCTGGCGGAGCTGGCGTACGACTTCGCCCGGCTGGAAGCGCTGATGCGCCGACTCGACCTGACGACGCTGCAACTGGTGTGGCGCGAGGCGCCGGAGGTCTTCCACGTCCGGGACCCGTTCCCGGTGGGCGGGGTGGTCGAGGACCCGGCGACCGGAGCGGCGGCGGCCGCGTTCGGCGCGTACGTACGGGAACTGGGGCTCGTCCCGGACACGGCCGCGCTCACCCTCCACCAGGGCGCGGACATGGGCCGCCCCGGCACCCTCACGGTGGAGCTGCGCGCCGGGGACGGCCGGGTCAGGGTCAGCGGGACGGGAACCAGGATCGGCTGACCGGCCGAGTCGTACGGAACGGGTGAGTTCCTTTGCGGACCGGGGGCGGCGCCGGGGCCGGCCGGTGAGCTCCTTGAGGACCGGGCAGGGCGGCGGGGTCAGCCGGTGAGCTCCTTGGCCGGGGCGACGTGGGCGAACCAGCGCTCGGCCTCCTCCGGTTCGAGGGCGCGTTCCAGGATGACGTCACCGCGCATGCCCGGGAAGAAGCGGCCCGCGGGCCAGGACCGCCGGTAGGACGGCTCGTCCAGCACCAGCAGGCGTACGCCGTCGACGACAGGGATCTCGGCGGGGTTGCCCTCGTTCCAGATCCGCGCACCGTCCGGCGCGGTCAGGTCGAAGGAGCCGACGGTGTCCACCTGCCCCGGGGTCTCCCGGCAGACGGCGGCCTCCTGCGGCGAGGGGGCGTAGCCCGCCACATGGCCACCGCCTATGAGGGCGTCGGCGAGCAGGGTGTGCAGCTGGAAGTTGTCGCCGATGCCGAAGAAGCGCAGGGCGTAGCCGGTGCCGCTCGTGCGGTGGAGGGCGATGAGGGGTTCGTCGTCCAGGACCTGGAGGGCGTAGCCGAGGGACCGGAACTGTTGGCCTGACGCCTCTTCCACGGTGGCGAGCAGCCGCAGCAGCTCCTCCCGGTCGCCGCCGCCGACCCCGGCGCGTACGGCACGGTGGTTCAGCAGCGCGACGGCCGCCATCTCCCACTGCCGCAGCGTCCACCAGCCGACCGCCGCGTCGAACCCGGTCCTCCCGACGATCTCCTCACCCGGCTCACCGGCGTCCGGCACGGGGAACGCGCCGCCGCCGGTCGCCGCCCACGCCTCGGCGAACGCGGCGGCCCCCTCAAGTGCCGCCCGCAGCCCGGCCCGTACGCCCGGGGCGCACCGCTCGGCGTCCGCCCCGCGCTCCACGCAGGCCCCGACGAGGACGGCGACGACGGCACGAGGGCCGGGCGGGACCTGTTCCAGTACGGCGGCGAGGCGCGGGCCGCCGTTCAGCAGCTCCGTCTCCTTGGCCTGCCCGAAGGTCTCCTGCAACCGGACGAACGCCTTGCCGGACCGTTTCGCGTCCTGGGCCACCACCGCGGCCTCGAAGTCCGCGACCGCTCCCCCGAACCCGGCCTTGCTGAATATCATTCCAGCACTTTATCGACGCCCCTTCGGACACCGCCGAGCCGGTCCAGGGCATGGGCCCCGCACCCGCCCCTCACCGCACGAAGACTCCGGCCCGGGCGGCGGCGACCGCCGCTCCGGCCGCGCGGTCGGCGGCGGCCTCGTCCAGCGGGGCACCGCTGGCGAGCAGCCGGTAGTACAGGGGCGCCGACACGGCCGCGACCACCTCCCTCGGGTCCGTACCCTCTGACACTTCACCGCGTGCGACGGCCGCCTCCACACAGCCGGACCACTCCCCGATGCGTACCGCGTAGAAGCGGTGAAGGGCTTCGGCGGTCTTCGGGTCGCCGGCGGCGGCGGCGATCACGGCCGCGAAGAGGGGCCCTTGGCGGGGGTCCGTCAGCGTCCGGACGACGAGGCGGGCGTTGGCCCGCAGATCCCCGGCCAGCGACCCGGTGTCCGTGCGGGGCAGCGACTGCTCGGCCATGTCCGCGAGCAGATCGGCCACCAGTCCGGCGGGGGTGGACCAGCGCCGGTAGACGGTCGTCTTGCCGACCTCGGCGCGGCGGGCGACCTCGGCCAGGTCGAGCCCGCCGAAGCCGTGCTCGGCCAGTGCGTCCCCGGCCGCCCGCAGCACCGCTTCCCGCACCCGGGCGGTCCGGCCGCCGGGGCGGACGGTGCCCGGCTCCCCGCAGTCGGCGCCGGGGGAGCCGTCAGCACCTTCGGAGGCGGGTACAGGTGCAGGCACAGACGCCATAACGGGTCTCCAGTTCCATTAGTTCGCTCTTCCTGTTACGGTGACGCCACCTTAACGGAACTACAGAACCGTTAGTGCGTCGGTGCTCGGCGTCCATGCTCGGCGTCCGCGCTCCTCGCCCATGGCCCCGTCCATGGCGTCCCCTCCATGGCTCCCGCCCATGGTCCCGTCCATGACACCGCCCATGGCTGCTTCCCGTCCATGACCCCGCCTGTGCTCAGGAAGGCACCCCTGCCATGTCCTCACCAGATACCTCTCCGGCACCCACCCCCCTCTCACCCCCGGCGTCCGGCACGCGTATGACGCGTCGCCAGCGACTCGTCCTGGCGCTGCTGCTCGGCTCCCAGTTCATGATCGCGGTGGACTTCTCGATCCTGAACGTGGCACTGCCGGTCGTCGGGGAGGGGCTCGGCTTCTCCCTCGCCCACCTCCAGTGGATCGCCACGTCCTTCGCGCTCGCCGCCGCCGGGTTCACCCTGCTCTTCGGCCGCGTCGCCGACCTCGTCGGCCGGAAGAACCTGTTCATCGGCGGCATGGCCGTCCTGGGCCTCTCCTCCGCGCTCGGCGGCCTCGCCGCCTCCCCCGAGATCCTGCTCACCGCACGGGTCCTGCAAGGCCTGGCCACCGCGGCGGTCACCCCGGCCGGACTCGCGCTGCTGACCACCGCGTTCCGGGAGGGGCCGCTGCGGGAACGGGCGCTGGGGCTCAACGGGGCCCTGATGTCGGCCGGGTTCACCGCCGGGGCGATCCTCGGGGGCCTCCTGACGGACCTGCTCTCCTGGCGCTGGGCCTTCTTCATCAACGTACCGGTCGCGGCCCTGGTCGTGGTCCTGGCCCCGTCCGTGATCACCGATTCCCGGCCGGGGTTGCGCCCGAAGCTGGACGTGCCCGGCGCGGTCACCGTCACCGGCGGGCTGCTGCTGCTCGTCCTCGGACTCACCCAGGCCGGCGAGGCCGGCTGGACCACCCCCACCACGCTGGCTTCCCTGGCCGCCGGCGCCGCGCTCCTGACGGCCTTCGTCCGCATCGAACGGCGGGCGGCGGCCCCGCTCGTCCCGGTCCACATCCTGAAGCGGCGCAGCGTGGTCTGGGGCAACGCGGCCGGGCTGATCGCCTTCGTGACGGAGACCTCGCTGGTCTTCCTGCTCACCCTCTACCTCCAGGAAGTCCTCGGCTACTCCCCGCTCGCCACCGGCCTCGCCTTCGGCGTCCTCGGCTTGGGCACGGTCGTCGGCGGGGTCCTCGGCGGACGAGCGGTGGGCCGGTTCGGCAACCGGCGCGCGATCGTGACCGGCGGGGCCGTGCAGGCCGCCGCCACCCTCTCGCTGGTGGCACTCGGCACCTCCGGTGCCTGGATCTGGCTGCTGCTGACGGCAACCTTCGTCGGAGGCGTGGGCAACATGCTGATGATCGTCGGCTTCATGGTCACGGCCACGTCGGGCCTGCCGGACGAGGAGCAGGGCCGGGCGACCGGACTGGCGACGATGACCCAGCAGGTGGGCATCGCCCTCGGCATCCCGGTGATGAGCACGGTCGTCACCGCCCGGATGGGCGGCCTGACCGGCCCGGACGCGGTCCTGTCCGGCGTCTCCACGGCGATCCTCGTGAACGCGGCGCTGGTCCTGGCGGGCGCGCTGCTCGCGGGACGCTTCTTGCGGGACGGCAGCGGAGCCGGGCCCGGGCCCCGGACCGGACGCTGAGCGCGGGATGAGGCTCCCCCATCCAGGAGCCGCAGGGCGGGTCGGGGGGCGGAAGCGGTCCGACAGCGAGAGGATACGGGCATGGCTGCCCCCGAGCCTGACCCCCGGCCCGAACCCGACACCGATCCCCCGCCCCTGTCCTTTTCCGGGTCACAGCCCGAGCCCACGTCAGGGCCCAGGCCCAGGCCCGACGCGAGCCCCGGCCCCGGCCCCGGCCCCGACTCCGGCACCGACGGGCACTCAGAGGCGAACGCGCAGACGCAGACGAACGCGCAGGCACAGTCACAGGCAAACACGCAGACAGACCCCGAGCCGGACGCCGACCCACCCGCCCCGCCCGGCCCCCGGCCGCTGACCGTCCCCAGCATGTCCGCGGGCCCGGACTTCGGGCTGCGCCCCTGGGAGATGAGCGACCTGCCCCTGGTCCGCGAGGCCGCGCAGGACCCGTACATCCCGCTCATCACGACGATCCCGTCCCGCTACTCGGACAGGGCCGCCGAGGCGTTCGTCCGCAGGCAGTGGGAGCGGGCGGCCACGGGTGCCGGGTACCCGTTCGCCATCGTCCGCTCCCGGGACCGGCGCCCGGTGGGCTCCATCGGGCTCTGGCTGCGGGAGCTGCCGGAGGGCCGGGCCTCGATCGGCTACTGGATGGTCGCCGCCGGCCGCGGCCAGGGGGTCACCCGCGCCGCCCTGCGTACGGTGACGGAGTGGGCCCTGCACGACCTGGGCGTCCCCCGCCTCCAGCTCTTCATCGAGCCGTGGAACACCGCGTCCGCACGGATCGCCGAGGACGTCGGCTTCCGGCGCGAGGGGCTGCTGCGCGGCTGGCAGCAGGTGGGGGACGAGCGGCGCGACATGGCCGTGTACGGGCTGCTGAACAGCGACGGACCGGTGGATGGCCGGGCGGTAACCACGGACTGAACACCGAGGCGTTACGATCGCGGGCACCGCTGCCGACCAGCAGCCGCACGGCAGCCGAGCTCCAGGAGTACCGAACTTGTCCGCACCACGCATCGGCGTATCCATCGTGACCATGGGGGACCGCCCGCAGGCGGTCGAGGCGCTGCTGGCGTCGGTGGCGATGCAGGACGTCCGGCCCACCCGCCTCGTGATCATCGGCAACGGGACGGAGCTCCCCGACTACACCGCCACCCCCGGGCTGGAGGACCTCGACGGCGGGGTGACCACCATTGAGCTGCCCGAGAACCTGGGCTGCCCGGGCGGCCGGAACGAGGGGCTGCGCAGGCTCGCCGAGATCGGTGACGTGGACGTGGTGATCGAACTGGACGACGACGGGCTCCTGGTCGACAAGGACGTCTTCCGCCGGGTCCGGGACCACTTCGCCGCCGACGACCGGCTCGGCATCGTCGGCTTCCGGATCGCCGACGAGACCGGCGAGACGCAGCGCCGCCACGTACCGCGCCTGCGGGCGGGCGACCCGATGCGGGGCGGCCCGGTGACGGCCTTCCTCGGCGGCGGCCACGCGTTCTCGATGAAGATGCTGGAGCAGACGGGCCTGTGGCCGGCCGAGTTCTTCTTCACGCACGAGGAGACGGACCTCGCCTGGCGGGCGCTGGACGCGGGCTGGAAGGTGGAGTACGACCCCGAGCTGCTGCTCCAGCACCCGAAGACGAGCCCGGCCCGGCACGCGGTCTACTACCGGATGACGGCCCGCAACCGCGTCTGGCTCGCCCGCCGCAACCTGCCCCTCCCCCTGATCCCGGCCTACCTCTCCACCTGGACCCTGCTCACCCTGGCCCGCACCCGCGACGCGAAGGGCCTGCGCGCCTGGGCGGGCGGCTTCGCGGAGGGCGTGCGCACCCCGTGCGGCGAGCGGCGCCCGATGCGGTGGTCGACGGTATGGCGGATGACGAAGCTGGGCCGCCCGCCGGTCATCTGACCCGCTGCTACGCCGGGCTCCAGCGGTGGAGGACGTCCGGCTCGCCCTCCTCCTGCTCGGCGACCCGGACCGCGGTGCGACTCCCGGTCTCGGGCCGCTATGTCCTCGCCCGTACAGGTGGGGAACAATGGTTACGGGCAGCAGATCATGCCGGGGGCCGGGGCGCAGGTGAAATACCGTGCGCCGGGAGGCCAGGGGGCACACGGGGAGGAAGATCGCGATGCACTGGATCTGGTGGATTCTGATCCTTTTCTGGACCGGTGGCTTCGCCTGGGCGGCCGACACCGCCCGCACCGCCCTGCGCAACCGGCACGAACGGAAACTGGAACTGCTGGAGGCGGCGAAGCAGGAGCGCCTCGCACTGGAGGCCGCACACAAGTCGCCGGAGCCGGTGTGCGGCTGCACCCACCACCTCGCCAAGCACGACAAGCAGGGCCGCTGCCATGAGCAGGTAGAGGTGCCGACGGCCTGGGACGAGAACAAGAAGCCGCTGCGCTACGAGGTCGGCCAGTGCAACTGCCAGCAGTACGTGGGCCCGCAGCCGCTCTCGCAGGTGTACGCGGAGGAGCTGACGGACCGCTGGCCGACGGACCCGCCCACCACCACGTAGCCCGCGCCCCGTCGCGGATCCGACGGCACCCCTAGCTCAGGTGATGCTGCGCCCAGTCGGAGACACCGCTCAGCCGGGCGGCGGCCTTGGCCGGGTCGCCGGTCCGGGTGGGCTGGTCCACCTCGAAGTCGTAGCCGGTCAGACCGCTCTCCTCCTCCGCGATGCGGGCGATGCGATAGGCCACTTCCATCACGGCCGACGCGTCCGCCCCCGAGTAGCGGTAGGCGACCTCGATACCGGCGGTGTCCCCGCAGTAGTCGAACTGCACGCGTCCCGGCGGGCCGACCGTCTCGAACGTCAGGCTGTACAGGTACTCCGCCGACCCGACCGCCCCGACCTCCCCCGAGACCCGGTCCAGGATCCGGTCCCATGCGGCCCGCTGCGCGTCGGTCAGCCGGAGCAGGGGCAGGTCGGCGTCCGGGTCGAAGCCGGCGTTGAGACGATCCACCGCCTCGTGGAGCGTCGAGTCCGCCGGTATGCGCACCAGCATGATGTCGTAGGTCATCAGGTGAACCTACGAGACGGCCGGTTTCTCGGTGACAGCGCCCTCTCGGCCCACACCTCACGCAGGAACCCCTGAAGAGAAGCGCCACTCAGGCACAGCTTCGACAGGATGACACCCTGTGGGTATCATTGCGTCATGCTGTACGAAACGCCCAGGCTCTCCACCACCGACCACCACATCCTGGCCGAGGTCGCCGACATGCGTAGCGCCCTGCGCCACGCCGTACAGCAAGCTCCCACCAAGTGGACTCTCGATCTGCGCCGCCATCTGACCGCATCGGCCATCGCAGCGTCCAACACCATCGAGGGCTACGAAGTCGATGCCCGCGATGTCGCCGACCTCATGGACGACGCACAGGAGAAGGTGGACGTCACCGAGGCGAACCGCGCGGAGACCGTCGCCTATCAGCAGGTCATGACCTACATCCAGTCACTGCACGACGTCCGCGATTTCGAGTACAGCAAGGGCCTGCTCAACGCACTGCACTGGATGTTGCAGGGGCACCACCACACGCACAAGCCTGCCGGGCAGTGGCGGCGCGGCCCGGTCTTCATCACCGCCGCCGGCGACCCCCATGCAACCGAGTACGAGGGCCCCCACGAAGACGACGTGGCCGCCCTGATGGGCGAGTTGGTCGACTGGCTCAACACCGGCGACCTCGACTCCGACCCACTCGTCCGCGCCGCGATGGCCCACTTCAACCTCGTCAAGATCCACCCGTGGGCCGATGGCAACGGCCGCATGTCCCGCTCCTTGCAGACCCTCCTGATCGCCCGAGAAGGTGTCCTCGCCCCCGAGTTCTCCTCCATCGAGGCCTGGCTGGGCATGCCCGGTCACACCTGGGACTACTACAGGGTGCTGCGCGAGGTCGGCGGTCCCGTCTACAGCCCGAAGCGGGACACGTCAGCGTGGATACGGTTCAACCTGCGTGCCTATCACGAGCAGACCCAGCGTGTGCAGCACCGCGTGGATCGCTCCAACAGGTGCTGGATCCAGCTGGATGAGCAACGGGACGCACTCGGCGCCACCGAGCGTCAGATCACCGCGTTGCACGAGGTCGCCGTGACCGGCCGGGTGCGCCGCTCCCGCTACGAGAAGGCGGAAGGGATCAGCGAACAACAGGCCCAGCGCGATATGCAGCACCTGATGCGCAGGGACCTCCTGACCCCCGTCGGCAATACCAAAGGCCGCCACTACGTACCCGGCCCCCGCTACCCGCAGGACGTTCTGGCCACGGCCGCCGCCCGTCACACGATCCGCGACCCCTACGAGAACATCGCCTGACCGCATCGCCGGGTTCACCAGGGGCCACCCATTCGTCAAAAAGAGCCTCTGAACAGCGAATCCGCTGTTCAGAGGCCCCTACGGCAGAACGAGCCGGCCTCTACGCCGGGTTCTGTCGCCCGGTCGCCTCGCGGCGGCCGGGGAGACGGCCATCCATCTAGGACCGGCATTGCTGCCGGCCTCGTGCGGTCTACCCGTGAACTCGGACGAGCAGCCCTCGAACGTTCACGCAGGGCCGTCCCATCGCTGGAACGACCCCTCTTGACCTTGCTCCGGGTGGGGTTTACCTAGCCGCCTGAGTCACCTCAGGCGCTGGTGGTCTCTTACACCACCGTTTCACCCTTACCCGGGGCCGAGGCCCCGGGCGGTCTGTTTTCTGTGGCACTGTCCCGCGGGTCACCCCGGGTGGCCGTTAGCCACCACCCTGCCCTGTGGAGCCCGGACGTTCCTCGGGGGGATCCGAGGATCCCCACGCGGCCGTCCGGCCGACTCGTCTGCCGTATCCGCCATCCTACCGGGCCGTACCGGCAGCTCAGCCGAAGTCCCGGTCAGCCCCGCTCAGCGCTGGTCGGTCCCCGGTCAATCGCCCGCCTCCAGGCCGAAGGTGACACTTGACCTTGCCGCAGCGGCAGGGTTTCTACTGGCCGCATGCGTATCGGAGAGATCGCCGCGCTCGTCGGAGTCACCTCCCGGGCGATCCGGCACTACCACCACATCGGGCTGCTGCCCGAGCCCGCCCGGCGGGCCAACGGGTACCGGGCGTACACCGTCCGCGATGCCGTGCTGCTGGCCCGGATCCGGCGGCTGACCGAGATCGGGCTCGCCCTCGACGAGGTGCGGGACGTGCTGGCGGATGACGCGGGGCGGGAGCTGGTCGAGGTGCTGGGGGAGCTGGACGCGGATCTGGCCCGGCAGGAGCGGGAGATCCGGGAGCGGCGGCGGGTGCTGGCCGCGCTGCTGGAGGCGCCGCTCACCTCGGACGGGCCGCTCTCCCCCGCCCTGGCCGCGCTGCTGGAGAGTGCGCCCGCCACCGCGTCCCCGGCGGCCGCCAAGGACCGCGAGCATCTGGCGTTGCTGGATGCGGCGGGGGGTGCGGGCGGGTCCGAGGTGTTCGCGGCGCTGCGACCGCTGGCCGAGAACCCCGGTGTCACGGCTCTGTACGAGCGGCTGGACGAGCTGGCCGGGGCCGGGGAGGACGATCCCCGGATCGCGCCGCTGGCCGCCGATCTCGCCGCCGCCGTACCGGATGAGGTCCTTGCGGTGATCCCGGAGGGCGCGTCGCTGGCTACGGGGGTCGGGCGGGCGCTGCTGGACGACTATCCGCCCGCGCAGCGCGAGGTGGTGCGCCGGGTGATGGAGGCGATGGGCGAGCGGATGCGCCGAACCCGAGGGGAGACTTCGTGAGTACCGAGAAGCGGGCAGGGCTGCGGGCCGTGGTGGAGCGGGTGGTGCCGGTGGTCGTGCGGCGGTTGGTGGTCCACGAGTTCCGGGCGGTGCACAGTCTCGGGCTGTGGGTCGTACGCCGTCGCCACCGGCTGCCGGAAGGGGCGCTGCCCGTCCCCTACACGGAACCGCAGACCGGGACGATGTGGGCGTTCCTCTTCGCCTCCGTCCTGGAGACCGTGGTGCTGGCCCTGGTGATCCCCTGGCCGCTGGTCCACCTGATCCTGCTCGTGGTGGGCGTGTACGGGACGGTGCTCATCGTCGCCCTGCACGCGACCTGCGTGACCCGGCCGCATGTGGTGGGGGCCGACGGTTCGCTGCGGCTGCGCTACGGCGCCCTGTTCGATCTGCGGGTGCCCGCCGCCCTCGTCGCCTCCGCCCGGGTGGAGCGGCGCTTTCCGGACGGCGGCGGGCTCGTGCGGGTCGGCGGGGACGGGGTGGTCGATCTGGCGGTGGGGAGTCAGACGACGGTGACCGTGGAGCTGACGGAGCCGGTGGAGTTCGTACGCCCGCTGGGGCGGCGCGGGAGCGCCCGTACGCTCCGGTTCCACGCGGACGATCCACGGACGGCCGTCGCCGCGCTCACGCGCGGGCCGGTGCCTCCCCCGCTCACGCCGGAGCGAACAGCACCGTCTTCGCCGCCGGACCTGCCTGCGTGAGCCGGACCCGTAGCCGCTCCCCCAGCGGGAGCGCGGCCGTGCCGCCCTCGATCCGGCCCACGATCGCCGGGTCCCGGAGGTGGACCGTGCCGACGGTGGGGTTCCGCTCCTGGATGTCGACGACGTACGCGTCGAAGAGCTCGCCCACCCGGTCCTCCAGCAGCACCGCCTCGACCAGGTCGACGCAGGCCCGCTCCACGGCGCCCGCGCGGCGCGTTCCCTCGGCCATCTCCTTCGGGAGCGCGGGGAGCGCCTCCCGTACCCACTCCGGGGGCTCCTTCCCGGCGGTGGCCGCCAGGCAGAGCTCGGAGGCGTACCGGTCGACCAGGCGGCGCAGCGGTGCCGTGCAGTGCGTGTAGAGGTCGGCGACGGCCGCGTGGACGGCGGGGTCGGGGAGTTCGCCGTGGTCGAAGGCGGTGTAGCCGGCGCCGCGCAGCAGGGTGGTGCACTCCTGGAGGAACGCCGCGTGGTTGCCCTTGGTCGGGTCGAGGGAGCGGACGACCTCGGCGTACGGGACGTGGTGCGGCCAGTCGATGCGCAGGGCGTGGGCGGAGCGCCGCAGCCGGGCGACGGCTCCGTCCGGGGCGATCGGCAGGGTGCGGAGGATGCCGGTGCCCGTCTCGGCCATCAGGTGGGCGGCGGCCATGCCGGTGAGCAGGGAGACCTGGGCGTTCCAGTCCTCGGCGGGGAGCGGGGCTCGGTAGGCGAGGCCGTAGGAGCCGTCGTGCTCGGTGATCTCCTGCTCGGGAACGTTCAGCGAGATGCCGCCGCGCGCGAGTTCCTGCTCCTCGCGGAGCCGTCCGATGTCCCGGAGCAGGGCGAGCGGTTCTTCGGCCGTGCCCGTGTCGATCTGCCGTTGGACGCCCGCGTAGTCGAGTTTCGCGCGGCTGCGGACCAGGGCCCGGCGTACGTCGGTGGCGACCGTACGGCCGTCGCTGTCCAGGTCGATCCGCCAGAGCGCGGCGGGGCGGGTGGCGCCGGGAAGGAGGCTGGCGGCGCCCTCGGAGAGGACGGTGGGGTGGAGGGGGATCCGGCCGTCGGGGAAGTAGAGGGTGGTGACCCGGCGGTGGGCCTCGGCGTCGAGTGCGCCGCCCGGACGGACGAAGGCGGCGACGTCCGCGATGGCGTAGTGCACCCGGTAGCCGTGGTGGCGGCGCTCCAGGTGCATCGCCTGGTCCAGGTCCGTGGAGGCGGCCGGGTCGATGGTGAGGAAGGGCAGGTCCGTGGCGTCCTCGTGGGCCGACAGCTCCGGCTCCCGCACCGCCTCCGCCGCCTCGGCCAGCACCTCGGCCGGGAAGCCGGCGAGGAGGCCGAGTTCGGTGCGCAGGGCGCGCAGGGCGGCCCCGAGCGAGCAGTCGGCGGCGCCGGTCATACGCAGGTGGCGGCGGGGCATGGACCGAGCGTAGGCCGGGAGGGGGCGGGCGGCATCCGGGGGCGGGCCCGTACCGGTCGCCGTGCGGACAGCTAGGGCCCGGCGGCGCCGTACAGCCTGCACACGCCCTCGGCGCCGTGCGAGCAGCCACCCCTCCGGCACCGTACAGCCTGCGCACGCCCTCGGCGCCGTGCGAGCAACGGCCCCTCCGGCGCCCGCCCCCGGCGCCGTACGAGTGGCGCGCCCCCGGCACCGTACGCCCCGGCCCCGCCCCGGCACCGTACGACCCCAGCCCCTCCCCGGCACCGTACGGGAACCCCCGCCCCGCCCCCGTACCCTTGCCGAGGACCCGGAGTGCCCGCATGCCCGCCGGGGCCGCTCGTCGTGCGTACGAAGGAGAACCGCCGTGCTCGTGCTGTTGCCGCCCTCCGAAGGAAAGGCCGCCTCGGGGCGCGGGGCTCCCCTGAAGCCGGAGTCGCTGTCGCTGCCGGGGCTCGCCGAGGCCCGGGCGGCGGTCCTGGAGGAGCTGGTCGGCCTCTGCCAGGCGGACGAGGAGAAGGCCCGTGAGGTGCTCGGGCTGAGCGTGGGTCTGCGGGGCGAGGTCGGGAAGAACGCCGAGCTGCGGACCGCCGGGACCCGGCCGGCCGGGGAGCTGTACACGGGGGTCCTGTACGACGCCCTCGACCTGGCCTCCCTGGACGCCGACGCCCGTCGCCGCGCCGCGAAGTCGCTGCTGGTCTTCTCCGGGCTCTGGGGCGCGGTGCGGATCGGCGACCGGATTCCGCCGTACCGCTGTTCGATGGGCGTGAAGCTCCCCGGCCTCGGAGCGCTCGGCGCGTACTGGCGTAAGCCCATGGAGGCCGTCATGCCCGAGGCCGCCGGGGACGGGCTCGTCCTGGACCTGCGGTCCTCCGCCTATGCGGCGGCCTGGAAGCCGAAGGGCGAGGTGGCCGCGCGTACGGCGAGTGTGCGGGTGCTCCAGTCGCAGATCGTGGACGGGGTGGAGAAGCGGTCCGTCGTCAGCCACTTCAACAAGGCGACCAAGGGGCGGATGGTGCGGGACCTGCTGATGGCGGGGGCGCGGCCGAAGGACCCGGAGCGGCTGGTGGATGCGCTGCGGGACCTCGGGTACGTGGTCGAGGCCGAGGCCCCTGCGCGGGCCGGGCGGCCGTGGTCACTCGATGTGGTGGTGACGGAGATCCACTAGCCTCGTTGCACCCTGCGCAACGGGCGTTGCAGATATCGCTGGCGGCGCGGCAGGATGGGTCCCATGACCTCCTCCTCGCCGCCGCCCGCCGCGCCCTCCGCCACCTCCGTACTGGATCTCGCCCCCGTCATCCCCGTCGTCGTCCTGCACGACGCGGCCGACGCGGTGCCGCTGGCGCGGGCGCTGGTGGCGGGCGGGCTCCCGGCGATAGAGGTGACCCTGCGGACAGCGGCCGCGCTGGAGTCGATCCGGGCCATCGCCGCCGAGGTGCCGGGCGCGGTCGTCGGCGCGGGCACGGTCATCTCGCCGCAGCACGTGCGGGACACCGTCGACGCGGGGGCCAGGTTCCTGGTCAGCCCGGGGTGGACGGACGCGCTGCTGGAGGCGATGAAGGAGTCCGGGGTGCCGTTCCTGCCCGGCGTGTCGACCACCTCCGAGGTGGTGGCCCTGCTGGAGCACGGGGTGAGCGACATGAAGTTCTTCCCGGCCGAGGCCGCGGGCGGCACCGCCTATCTCAAGGCGCTCTCCGCCCCGCTCCCCCAGGCCCGCTTCTGCCCGACCGGCGGCATCTCGCTCACCTCCGCGCCCTCGTACCTCGCCCTGCCGAACGTCGCGTGCGTGGGCGGCAGTTGGATGGTGCCGGGCGACGCGATCGCGGCGAAGGACTGGGACCGGGTGGCCCGGCTGGCGGCGGAGGCGGCCGCGCTCGGGTCGTAAAGCCCTCAGCTCACTGTCTGTACCGCGTACAGCCCGCCGATGCCCAGTGCCAGCACCCCCAGCAGCAGCCGCAACGCCGTCTCCGGCATACGAGGCTGGAGACGCGCGCCCAGGTACCCCCCACACAGTCCGCCCAGGCCGCAGGCCAGACCGAGCGACCAGTACGGGGCGATGTCGCCGGTCGTGGTGAGGGAGAGCAGGGCGTACGTCCCCGCGCCCACGACCGAGGTCACGAAGGTGGCGGCCAGCGCGGCCGGGGCCACCTTCGCGACCGGCATCCCGCGCCCGACCAGGATCGGGCCGAGCAGCGAGCCGCCGCCGATCCCGTAGATGCCCCCGGCGACACCGACGGCCATGGCGAGGCGGGTGATGGCCCGGGAAGAGGGCTCCCGGGCGGGGACCGTGCGCGCGGCGCGGTGCAGCGTACGCAGGCAGAGCCAGCCGCCCAGCGGGAGCAGCAGCACCGTGATCAGCAGCCGGAACACCGAGGGACCCGGCACCGCGAAGACCCGGATCACCGCGCCGACGACGACCCCGGGAACGGTGCCGAGGACCAGCAGCCGGGTCAGGGGGCCGCGCAGCCCGCCGCTCCTGTGGTGGCGCAGCAGAGCCCCGGGGCCCGCGACCACGTTGTAGAGCAGGTTGGTCGGGGTGACCGCGGGGCTCGGCACCCCGAGCACGCTGACCTGGACCGGCAGCAGGAACACCGCGCCCGACACCCCGACCGGGGCGGTCGCCACCGAGATCAGCAGCCCGGCGGCGAACCCGAGCAGCCCGGTCGGCCAGTCCATGCCAGGTCTTCGTTCCCGCTAGCGCAGGTGCGAGGTGTCGTTCAGCAGGCGTACGGAGGCGTTGCCGTCCCCGTAGTACGCGACGGTCGAGATCGAGGCCGCCGACAGCTCCATCCGGAACATCGCCTGCGCCGGAGCCTCCAGCGCCAGCCGGACCAGCGTCTTGATCGGGGTCACGTGGGTGACGAGCACGACCGTGCGGCCCGCGTACCGGGCGGTCAGCCGGTCCCGGGCGGCCGCGACCCGCTCGGCGACCGCGGCGAAGCTCTCGCCGCCGCCCGTCGGCGCGGTCCCCGGGTCTGCGAGCCAGGCGGTCAGGTCGTCCCCGTACCGCTCACGTACCTCACCGAAGGTCAGCCCCTCCCACGCGCCGAAGTCCGTCTCGCGCAGGCCGTCCTCGATGCGGACGTCCAGGCCGAGGCGGTCGGCGACGGCCGCCGCCGTCTCGCGGCAGCGGCGCAGCGGTGAGCTGACGATCTCCTGGACCGTGCCGAGCGCGGCGAAGTGCGCGGCGGCCCGGGCGGCCTGGTCGCGGCCGGCGGCCGAGAGTTCGGGGTCGGTGCCGCCGCTGCCGGAGAACCGCTTCTCGGGGGTGAGCAGCGTCTCGCCGTGCCGCAGCAGGACGAAGGTGGCGGGCGCGCCGAGGTCGGGGGCGGCGGCCCAGCCGACCTGCGGAGCCGCTGTGACGCCCGTGGCGTCGGCCGCCTCTCCGACAGCGGTGGCATCGGGCGCCTCGGCGACGGCGGTGGCGTCCGTGGGCTGAGGTTCTGCCGGAGTGTCGACCTCGAACAGCGTCCCGGCGTCCGACCCGCCCCGCGCCGCCGCCAGCGCCGCCCGGGCCTTCGCCGCGCCCGCCGCCGCGTCGCCGGGCGGGCCCCGGTCGGGCAGCGGGGTGCGCGCGGGCGCGTCCAGCTCGGCCGTGGAGGCCGACGCCTCCCACTGGCGGCCGTCGCGGCCCGCGTCCATCGCCTCGTTGGCGAGCCGGTCCGCGTGCTTGTTCTGCGCGCGCGGGATCCACTCGTACGTCACGGAGGACGGCGGCAGGAGAGCGGCGGCCCGGGCCGCCAGCGGCTTCATGTCGGGGTGCTTGATCTTCCAGCGCCCCGACATCTGCTCCACCACCAGCTTGGAGTCCATCCGGACGCGGACGTCCAAGGCCTCGTCCGGGAACAGCGCCTTCGCGGCCGTCAGACCGGCGATCAGGCCCCGGTACTCGGCGACGTTGTTGGTCGCGACGCCGATGTACTCGGCGGCCTCGGCGAGGGTCTCGCCGGTGGCCGCGTCGATGACGACCGCACCGTAACCGGCGGGCCCCGGGTTGCCCCGGGAGCCGCCGTCGGCCTCCACCACCAGTCGGCGGACAGCGCTCATTACAGGCCCGACTCCGAGGTGCGGACCAGGATGCGGTGGCAGTTCTCGCAGCGCAGCACCGTGTCGGGGGACGCGGACTTCACGTCGTTGACCTCGGTGATGTTCAGCTCCAGGCGGCAGCCCTCGCAGCGGCGCTGGTAGAGCCGGGCGGCGCCGACGCCGCCCTGCTGGGCGCGGAGCTTGTCGTACAGCTTCATCAGGTCGGCGGGGATGACCTCGGCGACGACCTGGCGGTCCTTGGTCACCGTGGCGATCTCGGCGTCCAGTTCGGCGGTGGCGGCGTCCCGGCGGGCGGTGGCGTCGTCGACCTTGGCCTGGACGGCGGCGACCCGCTGGGTCAGCTCGGCGACCCGCTCCTGGGCGGCCTCGCGGCGCTCCATGATCTCCAGGACGACGTCCTCCAGGTCTCCCTGGCGCTTGGCGAGCGAGGTGAGCTCGCGCTGGAGGCTCTCCAGGTCCTTGGGCGAGGAGACCGCGCCGGAGTCCAGCCGCTGCTGGTCGCGGACGGCGCGCTGGCGCACCTGGTCGACGTCCTGCTCGGCCTTGGTCTGCTCGCGGGTGGTGTCGCTCTCCTCGGTGGTGGAGGCGACCAGCAGGTCACGCAGCTGGGCGAGGTCGCTGCTGAGCTGCTCGATCTCGGCGTGCTCCGGCAGCGAGTTGCTCTTGTGGGAGAGCTGGGAGAGACGTACGTCGAGGGCCTGGACGTCGAGGAGTCGGATCTGGTCGGCGGGCGCGGCGTTCAGTTGGGGGCTCCAGAGGAATGGTGGGTGGTCCAGGGGTCGGTGACCTGCGTCGAGACGTGGACCCGCAGGTCCCATCCGTGGCGGTCGGAAAGCGCGTCGAGTTGCGCGGCCGCCTGCTCGCACCAGGGCCACTCGGTGGCCCAGTGCGCGGCGTCGACCAGGCCGAGCGGCGAGTGCTGCACGGCCTCGGACGCCGGGTGGTGGCGCAGGTCGGCGGTGAGGAAGGCATCGACGCCTGCGGCGCGTACGGCGTCGAAGAGGCTGTCGCCGGAGCCGCCGCTGACGGCGACGGTGCGCACGAGCGCCTCCGGGTCGCCGGCCAGCCGGATGCCCTGCGCGGTGGCGGGGAGCCGGGCGGCGGCCCGGGCGGCGAAGGCGGCCAGGGTCTCGGGGTGGTCGAGCTCGCAGATCCGGCCCAGTCCGCGCCGCCCGTGGGGGTCGGTGGGGTCCGGTACGAGGGGCCCGGTGACGCGCAGGTCCAGGGCGCCGGCGAGGGCGTCGGAGACACCGGGGTCGGCGGTGTCGGCGTTGGTGTGCGCGACGTGGAGCGCGATGCCGTGCTTGATGAGGGTGTGGACGACCTTGCCCTTGAAGGTGTCGGCGGCGACCGTCGTCGTCCCGCGCAGATAGAGCGGGTGGTGGGTGACGATCAGCTGGGCGCCGAGCTTCAGGGCCTCGTCGGCGATCGCGTGGACGGGGTCGACCGCGAACAGCACCCGGTCGACCTCGGCGTCCGGGTCGCCGCAGACCGTGCCGACCGCGTCCCATCCCTCGGCCCGCTCGGGGGGCCAGAGGGCGTCGAGGGCGGCGATGACTTCAGACAGACGGGGCACGGGGGAAAGGCTACCTGTCCGGCGTGGTCCGATGCCCCGGGCCGCCGGACCTGTACGCCTGGACCGGCGGCCGGACACGAATCGTTACTTCACCTGCCCTCTTCGTCACTTCACCAGGTCCGCGCGGAGGTCGTCGAGGACCAGGCCGGCGGCGGTGACGCCGAGGCCCAGGTACCAGGTCTCGTCGGAGACGTCCTTGGCCCGGCCCTCCTTGACCGCGTCCAGCTTCTTCCACAGCGGGTTGGACTGGGCGGTGTCGCGCTGGGTCGCCTTCGCGTCGCCGTAGACGCCGGTGAAGATCCAGTCGGCGTCCGCCTCGTCGATCCGCTCCGGGCTGATCTCGGTGGCGAGGTCGTCGATCTGCTGGTTCTTCGGGCGGGGCAGGCCGACGTCCTCCAGGATCGTGCCGATGAACGACGCCCTGGCGTAGAGGCGCAGGCGGTCGGGCATGTAGCGGACCATCGAGACGGTCGGCTTGTCGGCACCGATGTCCTCACCGAGCTTCTCCGCCTTCGCCTGGTACGCGGCCAGTGCCGAGTGGGCCCGCTCGGTGCGGTCCAGGGCGGCCGCGTTGAGGAGGTAGTTCTCCTTCCAGGTGAAGCCCGGGCGGATGGAGAACACGGTCGGGGCGATCTTGGACAGCTCGTCGTACTTGTCGGCCGCGCGCAGCTGGCTGCCGAGGATCAGGTCGGGCTTGAGACCCGCGATCGCCTCCAGGTTGAGGCTGTTGATCGTGCCGACGCTCTTCGGGCTTCCCGCGCCCTTCTCCAGGTACGAGGGGATGGCCGCGTCGCCCTCGCTGGGCGCGTAGCCGACGGGCTTCAGGCCGAGCGAAACAACGTTGTCGAACTCCCCGACGTCGAGGACGACCACGCGCTTCGGGGCCGCCTCGATCTCGGTCTTCCCCATGGCGTGGGTGACGGTGCGGGGGAACTCACCGGGCTCGACCTCGGTGCCGTACGCCGCCGTCTTCTTCGCCGCGTCCGCGAAGTCCTTGCCACCGGTGGCGACGGCCGCCTTCTTGTCACCGCCCGCACCCTTCCCGTCCGCGTCCCCGCCGTCGCCGCTCCCGCAGGCCGAGAGGGAGAGGGCGGCGGCGACCGCCAGGGCGACTGCGGCGGTACCGCGGGGCCGAAGGGACATCACTTGCTCCTGCTGCTGCGCGTACGTGCGTGGGGCACGCCTGTTGGGTTAGGGCGGCCTAACCCTAGGCGCGGCCACCCTCGCCAGCACACCCACCCCCTCCACCTCAGGAGAATCCGGGCATCGCCACCCTTATGTGTGAAGTGAGGTGGCACGTGTTGTCCGGCTGGACGTGCGAAAACTAGCTTTCGTAGCCGGAGGTGACGAGTCCATGACTGCCTGTGCCATCGAGGGCGGAACCGCCGGGGCCGCCACGACGGCGGACCCCGGTCCTGAAGAGTCCGGCGAGCCGGAGGAACCCGTCGGGGCGGTCCCGGCCGAGCCTGGAGAACCGGCCGGGATGATTCCGGGCGAGCCGAAGCGACCGGCCGGGGCGGCTCCGAGCGGCGGGACGGTTCCGGCCGCGTCCGCCGGTTCCGCCAGTTCCGCCGCGTCCGCCGCGCCTTGGAGCGCCCCCCGCGCCCCCGGGGCCTTCACGCTCACCGCGGACGGTGCGTACGGGGCCCGGCTGACGGCGGCGCCCGGTGCGCCCGGTGGGCAGCGGGCCTGGTACCCGGAGCGCTGGACGCTGGACGGGCCCGAGCCCTACGCCGTACCGCTGCCGCTCAACCAGCCCGAGGAGCCCGACGCCCAGGTGGTCCCGCTCGCCGACGGGCGGGTGCTGATCCGGCGGCAGGTGGCGGAGCGCCAGATGTTCTCGCTGCTCTACCCGACCGGGCCCGCCACCGGCGAGCTGGCCCTCGGCGCGGTCGAGTGCGACGGGATGGAGCTGCTGCCGCCCTCACCGGACGGCACCAGCGTGTACGCCCTCTCCCCCGGCGACCACTCCTCGCTGCTGTGGCTGGTGGCCGGCGGCGCCTTCGGGCCGGAGCTGGTCGCGGAGGTCCCCGGGCACTGCTCGGGCGGGGTCTGGCTGGACCGGGCGGGCCGGATGCTGGCCCTGGACCGGCAGCTGCCGGGCGGCGGGCCGGTCAAGGCGGTCGCCGTGGACCTGGAGCGGAACGGTGAGGTGACCCCGCTGCTCCAGATCACCCCGGAGAGCGACGACCGGCTGCTGCTGGCCGACGCGGACAGCGGCCTGCTCCTGCTCCGCTCGAACGCGCCGGGCCACGACCGGCTCGGCTGGGGCGTCCTCGGCAGCTGCCTGCCGGTGCGCTTCCCGGAGTGCCTGCGGCCGGCGGATGTGGCGGTGACACCGTTCGCCGTCCAGCCGGGGCAGATGCTGATGCCGGAGAGCTGCGCCGTCGCGCTGCGGATCGACGGGGCGGCCGGGAGCTGGGTGGGGATCTGGCGTCCGCAGGGGCGGCGGCTGCACCAGTTCGCGGCGCCGGAGGGCTGGTCGGCGGGGGCCGGTTACTGGAGCCGGGACGGAGTGCTGCACCTGCCGTACGCGAACGCCTCGACGCCCTGCGGTGTGGCGCTGTACGAGGCGCCGGGCGACGAGGAACCGCCTCCGGAGACGGCTGGAACAGGCGGAACGGAACCGTCCGGGGCCGTCACCCCTCCTGTCGTGTGTAAGCCGGTTCCGTTGGGGCAGGCGCCTCTGCACCGGGCGGCGTCGCCTGACTAAACTCGGTGCCTGGGCTACGCAGCCGTACCGGGCGGACGCCGACGGTGACCGCGTCGGACGGCGCGCATGCGGGGCCCGCGGAGACGAACACGCGACACACGTACACGTACGTGCGACACAGGTAAGCGATCACAACGGGGTGACTTCCCACATGTCTGAAACCCGCACCGACACGACCATGCCGCGTACGCCGGGGGGCGACGCGGAGGGGGCCGGGACCGGCGGTTCCGGAAAGCACCGAGGGGGTGCGTCGATGGAGAACACCTCGGTGCAGCCGCACGGGCGCCACCGCCGGCCCGCCCAGGAGGAATCCCGGGCGGCCTGAGCGGCAGCGCGGCAAGGGGGCCGGTACAGCGAGCACGGCTGTACCGGCCCCCTTGCCGCGCCTACTCCCGCTTGAGGCCCAGCACTTCGGCCGCCGCGAACGTCTCGCCGCGCGGCCGGTCCGCGTAGTACGGGGTGATCAGCTCGTCCAGCTCGGCGAAGGTGAACGTCTCCTTCGCCGCGTCGAACTTGGCCGCCACCCTGGGCCGTTCGACGATCGCGACCATGCCCCCGTGGACGACGAGCAGCTGCCCGTTGACCCCGGCGGCGGCGGGTGAGGCGAGATAGCCGACGAGCGGGGAGACATGCTCGGGGGCCAGTGCGTCGAGGGTGCCGTCGGCCGGTTCCTGGAAGCCCGCGAACACGTCCTCGGTCATCCGGGTCCGGGCGCGCGGGCAGATGGCGTTGGCGGTGACGCCGTACTTGGCGAGGGCGAGTGCGGTGGAGGTGGTGAGCCCCACGATGCCGCCTTTGGCCGCCGCGTAGTTGGGCTGCCCGGCGGAGCCCGCGAGGTACGCCTCCGACGAGGTGTTGACGATCCGCCCGTACACCGGGCTGCCCGCCTCCTTGGAGCGGGAGCGCCAGTGGGCGGCGGCGAAGTGCGTGGTGTTGAAGTGGCCCTTGAGGTGGACGCGGATGACCGCGTCCCACTCGTCCTCGCTCATCGAGAAGATCATCCGGTCGCGCAGGATGCCCGCGTTGTTGACCAGGATGTCCAGCTTTCCGTAGGTGGAGACCGCCAACTCCACCAGTACGCGGGCCTGTTCATGGTCGGACACGTCTCCGAGGTGGGCGGTCGCCCGGCCGCCCGCCGCGCGGATCTCGGCGGCGACCTCCTCGGCGGGCGCGGCCGACGCCTCGCCCGAGCCGTCGCGGCCGGGCTGCCCGTAGTCGTTGACGACGACGGCCGCGCCGAGCCGGGCCAGTTCGAGCGCCTCGGCGCGGCCGAGGCCCCGGCCGGCGCCGGTGACGATCGCGGACAGCCCGTCCAGCGGGAGGGGAAGTGACATGACAGTCCTCGGCTTCCTTCGATGCGGGCGGGGTTCAGAGTTCGATGCAGGTACGCAGCGACTCACCGGTCCGCATCTGGTCCAGGGCGTCGTTGACCTCCTCCAGCCGGACCCGGTGGGTGATCATCGACTCCAGGTCGATCCGGCCCGCCCGCCAGAGCGCGATGGCCCGTTCGTAGGAGCGGAGCACGTCCCCACCGCCGTACATCGAGGGGAGGATGCGCTTCTCGTCGAAGAACAGCTCGAACATGTTGACCTGGAAGTGGTCGTCCATCGCCCCGGCGCCGACGACGCAGAGGGTGCCGCCGCGCCGGGTGTGCTCGTAGGCGGTGCGGGCGGTGGCGGACTTGCCGACGACCTCGAAGACGTAGTCGAAGCCCTCACCGCCGGTGATGCGCTGCTGCGCGTCGGCCAGTTCACCGGGTGCGACGGCCTCGGTGGCGCCGAAGCGGAGGGCGGCCTCGCGGCGGGAGGCAACTGGGTCGACGGCGAGGATCTGGGCGGCGCCCTGGACGCGGGCGCCCTGGATGGTGGAGATGCCGACGCCGCCGCAGCCGATGACCGCGACCGACGAACCCGCCTCCACCTTCGCCGTGTTGATGGCCGCGCCGAGGCCGGTGGTGACCCCGCAGCCGATGAGGGCGGCGATCTCGAACGGTACGTCGTCGGGGATCGGCACCGCGCAGCCCGCGCCGACGACGACCTCCTCGGTGAAGGTGCCGGTGCCCGCGAAGCCGAAGACATCGCCGCCGGGGCGCTTGAAGTTGGGGGTGCCCGCGTTCATGAAGCCCGCGAGGCAGAGCTGGGTCTGGCCGCGCTTGCAGGACGGACAGGCCCCGCAGGCGGGCAGCCAGCAGACGAGGACCCGGTCGCCGGCGCTGAGGCCGCTCACGCCGTCACCGACGTCGACGACCTCGCCCGCGCCCTCGTGGCCGGGGATGAAGGGGGCGGGCTGCGGGAGGATGCCGCTCATCGCGGAGACGTCGGAGTGGCAGAGCCCGGTGGCCCGGATGCGGAGCTTGACCTTTCCGGGGCCGAACCCCACCGCCTCGACGTCGTCGAGGACTTCCAGCTTCTCCTGGCCTATCTCGTGCAGTACGGCTGCGCGCATGGGTGGGGCTCCCCTCAGATCGACTGCCACGGCAGGGCGTTGATGCGTTCAGGAGTGTTCGACGAGCGTGTCCGCGAGGACCGGGGCGTCGTCCCGCTCGGCGGCGGTGACCGTCACCTGGACCCGGTTGCCCTCCCCCGTCCACATCCGGATGCGGAGGGTCTCGCCGGGGAAGACCACTCCGGCGAAGCGGGTGCGGTAGGCGGTGATACGGGAGACGTCGCCGTCCAGCAGGGTGTCGGTGACGGCCTTCAGGGTCATGCCGTACGTGCACAGCCCGTGCAGGATCGGCCGGTCGAACCCGGCCTGCTTGGCGAAGGCCGGGTCCGCGTGGAGCGGGTTCCAGTCCCCGGAGAGCCGGTAGAGCAGCGCCTGGTCCTCGCGGATCGGGCGCTCCACCGTGCGGTCGGGGGCCCGGTCGGGGACGGTGAGCCGGTCGGAGGGGCCGCGTTCACCGCCGAAGCCGCCCTCTCCCCGTACGAAGATCTGGGCGTCGTTGGTCCAGAGCGGACCGTCGTCGTCGCTCGCCTCGGTCCGCAGCACGATGACGGCGGCCTTGCCCTTGTCGTACACCGCCGCGACCTTCGAGGTCTGTACGGCCCGCCCGGTGACGGGGATCGGCCGGTGCACGCGTACGGACTGGGCGCCGTGCAGGACGGCGGCGAGGTCCACGTCGATCCCGGCCGCGCCCATCCCGCCGAACGCGGCGGTTCCGGCGCCCGCGACGGTGGCGAAGCTCGGCAGCACCTGGAGCCGGGACTCCAGGGTGTAGCGCAGCTCGTCGGGGTCGGTGGCGGGGATCCCCGCGCCCAGGCCCAGGTGGTAGAGCTGGACGTCCTTGTGGTTCCAGGCGATCTCGGCTCGGCGGGGGTCGGCGGCGAGGGCCGCTGGGGCATCGATGGGCATGGCGAAGCCGCTCCTTGACGGTGGGAGACCGACGGTGGAGACCTCGGTGCGGCTGTCCGCACCGCCGACCGCACCGAGGCCGCGCGGGGACCGGCAGGGCGCGCCGTTCTAGAACGCGTTCTAGCCGATGGCCCATGTATAACGCAGCCCCCGGAAGTTGGGAAGACCGCTGACGCCACGTCAGATGCGCTGCTCCCGCACGCGGTTGGTCAGACCCGCTCCTGCGCCTTCACCTCGGCCGCCTGCTCCTCCCGTACGCGGGGCGGCCGGTGGTTGGGCAGCCACACCAGCATCACCACGACCCCGAGGAGCAGCACCCCGCACGCCGTACGGAAGGCCGTCGCGTACCCGGCGGTGACCTCGGCCGCGTCGACGGAACCCGCCGTGCGGGCGGCGGCGACCGTGGAGAGCACCGCGAGGCCGAGCGCGCCGCCCATGGTGCGGGAGGTGTTGACCAGGCCGGAGACGAGTCCGGCGTCCCCGGTGGCCGCGCCGGAGGTGGCGAGGGTGGCCAGCGGGGTGGAGGCGAGTCCGGCACCGGCCATCATCAGGATGCCGGGGAACATGATCGCGGTGAGGTAGGAGCCGTCGACGCCCATGGTGGACTGCCAGCCGAACCCGGCGGCGGTGATCAGCACCCCGGCGACGGCGAGGCTCTTGGCCCCCGTACGCGCCATGATCCGGGGCGCGATCTTGGAGCCGATGATGACGGCGGCCGAGGTCGGCATCAGGGCGAGCCCGGCCTGCAACGGCGTGTAGCCCAGCACGTTCTGGGCGTAGACGGTCATGAAGTACCACATGGAGAAGGTCGCCGACCCCATGAGGAACATCGACACGTTGGCCGAGGAGACGGCCCGTGCGCCGAACACCCGCAGCGGGATCAGCGGGACCGCCGTCCGCGCCTCGACCAGGACGAACGCGGCCAGCAGCACCGCCCCCGAGAGCAGCGGTACGAGGGTGGCGGCGGCCGTCCAGCCGACGGCCTCGGTCTGGACGATGCCGTACGCGACGGTGGCCAGGCCCGCGGTGACGAGGACGGCGCCCAGCAGGTCGATGCGGCGGCGGTCGCCCGCCCGGCCCTCGGTGATCCACAGGGCGGCGGCGACCAGGACGAGGGCGCCGACGGGCACGTTGATGAGGAGGACCCAGCGCCAGGAGAGGGCGTCGGTGAGGACCCCGCCGATGAGCCCGCCGGCCGCGCCGCCGCCCGCGCCGACCGCCATCCAGGTCGCTATCGCCTTGGTCCGGGCAGGCCCCTCGGGCACGGCGGCGGTGAGGATGGTGAGCGTGGCGGGGGCCAGGACGGCGGCCCCGAGGCCTTGCGCGGCCCGGGCGGCGAGGAGCTGCCAGCCCTCCAGCGCGAGGCCGCCCGCGAGGGAGGCGGCGGTGAAGACGCCCAGCCCGACGAGGAACATCCGCTTGCGCCCGTAGATGTCGGCGGCCCGCCCGCCCAGCAGCATGAACCCGGCGAACGCGATCGAGTAGGCGTTGACGACCCACTGGAGCGCGCCGTGGCTCAGCCCGAGGTCGGCGCGCATGGAGGGCAGCGCCACGTTGACCACGGAGACGTCGAGGACGACGAGGAACTGGCCGGTGCAGGCGGCGAGCACGACGGCCCACGCGCCGGTGGGTATGCGGGAGCGGGAGGTACGGGTGGGCGCGGGGGCCGGGACGTCTGCCATGCCGGTCATGGTCGCAGGTGCCGGATGCCCCGTACATCGGGTATTCGTCGGAGATCCCGGGGCCGGGGTACTGCGGGGGTACTGCGACGGAGGTCCTGGTCCCCGGGTGCCTCACCGCCGCAGCCCTGGCTCCCGGGCGCCTCACTTCCGCAGCAGCGTCACCACCGCCGCCCCGCCCAGCCCGATGTTGTGGGCGAGGCCGGTGCGGGCGCCCGGGACCTGGCGCGGGCCCGCCTCGCCGCGCAGCTGCCACGTCAGCTCGGCGGCCTGGGCGATCCCGGTCGCGCCCAGCGGGTGCCCCTTGGAGATCAGCCCGCCCGACGGGTTCACCACCCACCGCCCGCCGTACGTGGTCGCCCCCGACTCCACGAGCTTGCCCGACTCCCCCTCGCCGCAGAGGCCGAGCGCCTCGTAGGTGAGGAGCTCGTTGATGGAGAAGCAGTCGTGCAGTTCGATCACGTCGAGGTCGCCGGGGCCGAGGCCGGAGCTCTCGTAGACCTGCCGGGCGGCGGCCCGGGACATCGGGGTGCCGACCGCGTCGATGCAGGTGCCGGAGGCGAAGGAGGCCTCGGTGTCGGTGGTCATGGCCTGGGCGGCGATCTCCACGGCCCGCTCCCCCAGGCCCTGCGCCTCGACGAACCGCTCGGAGGCCACCACGGCCGCCGCCGCCCCGTCGGAGGTGGGTGAGCACTGGAGCTTGGTGAGGGGGTCGTGGACGGTACGGGCGGCGAGGACCTCCTCCACCGTGTACGGGTCCTGGAACTGGGCGTACGGGTTGTGCACCGAGTGCCGGTGGTTCTTGGCCCCGACCGCCGCGAGCTGCGCGGGCGTGGTCCCGTACCGCCGCATGTGCTCGCGGGCCGCGTTGCCGAAGATCTGCGCGGTGGGCGGCGACATCTCGAAGCCGTGGGCGGCGGCCATGATCCCGTAGTGCCGGGCGACGGGCGAGGAGGCGAAGTCGCCGCCGCCTTCCGTGCCCCCGCCCAGCGAGCCGCGCGCCATCTTCTCGAAGCCGACGGCGAGGACGCAGTCGCTGGTGCCGCCCTCGACGAACTGCCGGGCCAGCATGAGGGCGGTGGAGCCGGTGGCGCAGTTGTTGTTGACGTTGTAGACGGGGATGCCGGTGAGCCCCAGCTCGTAGACGGCCCGCTGTCCGGCGGTGGAGGGCTGGAAGCAGTAGCCGACGGGGGCCTGTTCGACCTGGTCGTAGCGGACGCCCGCGTCCTCCAGCGCGGCGGTGCCCGCCTCGCGGACCATGTCGCCGTAACTCCAGTCGCGGGTCTCGGGCTTCTCGAACTTCGTCATGCCGACGCCGACGATGTACGCCTTCATCTTCCGACTCCTCTTCTACGTTCCCGTGGTTCGGTCCCGGGGGAGGCCGAGAATCCGCTCGGCGACGACGTTGAGCTGGATCTGGGTGGTGCCGCCCGCGATGGTGAGGCAGCGGGACATCAGGAAGCCGTGCAGGGCCCGCTCCCCCGCCTCCGGTTCGTCCACCGCGCCTGCCGGGCCGAGGAGTTCGAGGGTGAGTTCGGCGACCTTCTGCTGGTGGACGGTCTGGACGAGCTTGCGCACCGAGGCCCCGGCGCCCGGTTCGAGGCCGGAGACCTGCTGGAGCGTGGTGCGCAGCCCGATGCACGCGAGGGCGTGGGCCTCGGCGGCGAGGGCTCCGATACGCGCCCGGGTCGCGTCGTCGAGTCCGTCGGAGCGCGCGATCAGAGCCTCAAGACCGCTGTCGAAGGTCATCTGGTCGGCCATGTGGACGCGTTCGTTGCCGAGCGTGTTGCGGGCGACGCGCCAGCCGCCGCCGATCTCGCCGACGACGGCGTCGGCGGGGAGGAGCACGTCGTCGAAGTAGACCTCGTTGAAGAGGGATTCGCCGGTGATCTCCTTCAGCGGGCGGATGTCGACGCCTTCGGCGTTCTTCATGTCGACCAGGAAGTAGGTCAGCCCCCGGTGCCTGGGCGCGTCCGGGTCCGTGCGGGCGAGCAGGATGCCGTGGTCGGCGGTGCGGGCGGCGCTCGTCCAGACCTTCTGCCCGGTGATCCGCCACCCCTCGCCGGTCCGTACGGCACGGGTGCGCAGCGCTGCCAGGTCGGATCCGGCGCCGGGTTCGGAGAAGAGCTGGCACCACTGGAGGTCGCCGCGCAGGGTGGCCGGCAGATAGCGCTCGCGCTGCGCCTCGGTCCCGTACGCGATGAGCGAGGGCACGACCCAGGTGGCGATGGAGAGGTCGCTGAGCCGGATGGACTGTTCCCGCAACTCCTGCTGGATGGCGAGCTGTTGTACGGGGCCCGCACCCAGTCCGTACGGGGGTGGCAGGTGCGGGGCCGCGTAGCCGGTGGCGGCGAGGGCGCGGCGGGCCTCGTGGGGTGGCAGGCCCCGGGCGGCGGCGAGGTGGGGGCGGGCTTCGGCGCGGTGGCGGGCGGCCTCGGGCGGGAGTTCCAGGGCGAGTTCACGGCGGGCCCCTGCCTCGGCGAGGCGGGCGGCGCGCAGCCGGTGGGTGTCGGCGGTACCGAGGAGCTGGCGGGCGAGGACGGCCCGGCGTAAGGAGAGGTGGGCGTCGTGCTCCCAGGTGAAGCCGATGCCGCCGAGGATCTGGATGGCGTCCTTGGCGCAGCTGTACGCGGCCTCCGGCGCGGTGGCGGCGGCGAGGGCGGCGGTGAGCGCGCGCACGTCGCCGCCTCCTGAAGCGGCGGTCTCCTCGTCGGCGGCACGGCTCCCTGAGCCATCCGCCTCCTCCTCGGCGGCGCGGGCCGCGTCCCAGGTGAGGGCGCGGGCCTGTTCGAGGCGGACGAGCATGTCGGCGCAGAGGTGCTTGACCGCCTGGAACGCCCCGATGGGCCGCCCGAACTGCTCGCGTACGGTGGCGTGTTCGACGGCCGTGTCCAGGCTGCGGGCGGCCGTCCCGCAGGCGTCGGCGGCGAGGAGGACGGCGGCCAGGTCGCGGACGAGCGCGGAGTCCAGGGGCAGGGCCCGGTGCGCCGGTACGAGGACGGCGTCGGCCCGCACCTCCGCCGTCGGCCGGGTCGGGTCGACGCTGCGGTGCGGCCGCACGGCGAGCCCGTCGGCCCCGGCGTCCACCAGGAACCAGCGCTCACCGCCGCCGGACGGGTCGGCGGCGGGCAGGAGCAGCAGGTCGGCCGCCTCGCCGGAGAGGACGGGCGGGGCGGTCCCGTCGAGGCGGTGGCCGCCCTCGGCCGGGGTGGCGGTGAGGGTGCCGGGGGTGAGGGCGACGGCGGCGGTCCGGTCCCCGGCGGCGAGGGCCCGGAGCAGGCCACCGGTCCCGGGCGCCCGCCGCACCGCCGCCCCCACCAGCGCGGTCGCGAGGTACGGCCCCGGCAGCGACCCGTAAGCGGCCTCCTCCAGGACCACGGCGAGGTCCAGGAGGCCGCCGCCCCCGCCCCCGTACTCCTCGGGCAGATGGATTCCGGTCAGCCCCTGCCCGGCGAGCGCCTCCCAGTACGCGGGGCGCACCCCCGGGACGGCCGGGCTCCCCGCGTCGAGGAGCTTGCGCACCTCGCCGGGCGGGACGTCCCGCGCCAGCCACCCCCGTACGGAGTGCGCCAGCGCGCGGTGTTCTTCGGTGATGCCGATACCCGTGCCGATGCGCATGCGGAACCTCGCCGGTCGCAGCCACTGGAACGGCGCAAGAGTAGAACACGTTCCAATCCGACGGAAGAGCTGACGGAGGGTCAGCAGACCGGCGGTCCCGAGCCGGAATAGGCCCCGGCCCGAAAGCGTTCACCATGCACACACTTGGGGGGAGCCCGGGTGGTCGAGGCTGCCCGGAGGCCCCAAGGATGCGACGTACGAAACAGACACGGCACACAGGGGAGCTCCCCGAGCCGCCGAAGACGCGCTCCGGCCCCATCGTGCCCGTCCTCGCCTTCGCGGGGATCACCGTCGCGGTCATGCAGACCCTGCTCGTCCCGGTCATCAAGGACCTGCCGGTCCTGCTGAGCACCGACCCGGCCAACGCCACCTGGGTGATGACGGCGACCCTGCTCGCGGGCGCCGTCTCGACCCCGATCATGGGCCGGCTCGGCGACCTCTACGGCAAGCGCCGGATGCTGCTCGCCTCGCTCGCCGTCATGGTGATCGGCTCGCTGATCTGCGCGTCCACCGACGAACTGGTCGTGATGATCACCGGGCGCGCGCTCCAGGGCTTCGCCATGGGCGCCATCCCGCTCGGCATCGGGATCATGCGCGACGAGCTGCCGCGCGAGAAGCTCGGCTCCGCGATGGCCCTGATGAGCTCGTCGATCGGGGTGGGCGGCGGCCTCGCGCTGCCCGCCGCCGCACTGGTCGCCCAGCACGCCGACTGGCACGCGCTCTTCCTCGGCTCGGCCGGGCTCGGCGTGCTCGCGATGGTGCTCACGTACACCCTGGTCCCCGAGCCGCCGCTGCGCGCACCCGGCACCTTCGACTTCACCGGCGCCCTCGGGCTCTCGCTCGGCCTGGTCCTCCTTCTCCTGCCGGTCACCAAGGGCGGCGACTGGGGCTGGTCCTCGGCCCCCACCCTCGGGCTGCTCACCGCGTCCGTCACGGTCCTGGTGGCATGGGGCCTGTTCGAACTGCGCACCCCGGCGCCCCTGGTCGACCTGCGCACCACCGCCCGCCGCGAGGTGCTGCTCACCAACCTCGCCTCGATCATGGTCGGGGTCGCCTTCTACGCGGTCTCCCTGGTCCTGCCGCAACTGCTCCAGCTCCCCGCCTCCACCGGTTACGGCCTCGGCCAGTCCATGGTGGTCGCCGGGCTCTGCGTGGCCCCGCTGGGCGTGACGATGATGTTCGTCGCCCCGCTCTACGCCCGGATCTCGGCCCGCCGGGGCCCCAAGACCACACTGATGCTCGGCATGCTGGTCATCGCGGTCGGTTACGGGGCCGGGCTCGGGCTGCTCAGCGCCCCCTGGCAGACCGTGCTCATCGCCGTCGTCCTCGGCGCCGGGATCGGGCTCGCCTACTCCTCGCTGCCCGCCCTGATCATCGGGGCGGTCGACCCGTCGGAGACCGGTGCGGCCAACGGCCTCAACACCCTGATGCGGTCCATCGGTACGTCGGTGTCGAGTGCGGTCATCGGCATGGTGCTGGCCAACACCTCGGTGACGATGGGCTCGGTGCAGGTGCCGTCGATGGAGGGGTTCCGGATCTCGTTCCTGATCGCCACGGGGGCGGTGCTGGTGGGTCTGGTGCTGGCGGCGTTCCTGCCCTCGCAGCGGCCGTCGGGGCACCCGGTGCTGCTGGCGAGCAGCGCGGACCCGGTGCCTGCTCCCGCCCCCGCCGAAAGCGCGGGCCGGACCGTACGGCACGATGGAGCGCCGTCGTAAGCAGACCCGCCGTCGTACGCAGACCCGCCCCACCTGGAGGACCCCCGTGACCGCGCCCGCTCCCGCTCCGGAAGTGCTCGCCGCGTTCGAGGCCGCCAAGGGCTTCATGCCGGTCCACGAGGGGCTCGCCCTCTACGCGGCCGCCACCGAGGCCGGGGCGCTGGGCCTGCCCCTGCTGGAGGTGGGCACCTACTGCGGGCGCTCCACGATCCTGCTGGCCGACGCGGCCCGGACGGCCGGGGTCGGCGCGCTCACCGTGGACCACCACCGGGGCAGCGAGGAGCAGCAGCCGGGCTGGGAGTACCACGACCCGAGCGTGGTGGACCCGGAGGTCGGGCTGATGGACACCCTGCCGACGTTCCGCCGCACCCTGCACCGGGCCGGGCTGGAGGAGCACGTGGTGGCACTAGTCGGCCGCTCCCCGCAGGTCGCCGCGGTATGGGCCGGGCCGCTGGGCCTGGTCTTCATCGACGGCGGGCACACCGACGAGCACGCGAACGCCGATTACGAGGGCTGGGCCCCGCATGTCGCCGAGGGCGGCCTCCTGGTGATCCACGATGTGTTCCCCGACCCGGCCGACGGCGGGCAGGCCCCGTACCGGGTGTACCGGCGGGCGCTGGCCTCGGGCGCGTTCACCGAGGTCTCCGTGACGGACTCGCTGCGTGTGCTGCGGCGCACGGGCGCGGGGGTCTGAGGCGTACCCGGGCGCGCCACCCCCGTACGGATAGCATCGCCGCGTGCCGTACGACGACAGCGTTCCCCCCACCCGCCGCGCCCGGCCGCTCCTCGTGGCCGCCGCACTGGCCGCGCTCTGCCTGACGACCGCCACCGGATGCGGTGGCTCCCCGGACACGACGGACGGGAAGGGCTCGGAGGCTTCCGGTTCCCCTTCCGGTTCCAGTTCCCCTTCCGGTTCCGTTTCCGCGACGCCCACCACGAAGGCGTCCCCCTCCCCCACCGCACCGCTCCCCCAGGGCCCCCTGACGGGCCGGACCGTGGTGATCGACCCGGGCCACAACCCCCGTAACCGCGAGCACACCGCGGAGATCAACGAACAGGTCGACATCGGCACGGGCCACAAGGAGTGCGATACGACCGGTACGTCCACGAACGCCGGTTACGCGGAGGCCCTGTTCACCCTCGATGTGTCGCACCGGCTCAGGGACCTGCTTCAGGCGCAGGGGGCCCGGGTCCTGCTGACGCACGACGACGACCGCCCCTTCGGGCCCTGCATCGACGAGCGGGCCCGGATCGGCAACGAGGCGAAGGCCGACGCGGTGGTCTCGGTGCACGCGGACGGCTCGGCGGTGGGCAACCGGGGCTTCCATGTGATCCTCCCCGCGGCGGTGAAGGGCGGCGGGGCGGACACCTCGAAGATCGTGAAGAGTTCGGCCGATCTCGGAGCCCGTATCGCCGGAAATTTCGTCCGCACGACCGGAAGCGCGCCTTCCAATTACATCGGCGGCGGGACCGGACTGGACACCCGTGATGATCTCGGCGGACTGAATCTGTCGACCGTGCCCAAAGTCTTCGTGGAATGCGGCAATATGCGTGACCCGAAGGACGCGGCCCTGCTCACCGACGCGGGGTGGCGCCAGAAGGCGGCCCAGGGGATGGCGGACGGCATCGCCGACCACCTGAAGGGGTAGGCCTGCCCGGCGGGGAAGGGGCCGACGGGGAAGGGGGGGTCTGCGGGGATATTGGGGGGATAACTGTTCAGGAAGCGGGCACGGGCGCAACCCGCCCGGTCAGACGATAGATTCATCCGTACGATGGGGAGCCACCCCCGAGCTTCATGCCGTGCCCGCCGACCAGGCGGCAGCGACGACCGCCCCGACGAGACGACCGACTAAGGACCTTCACGTGAATATCCGCTCCCTCACTCGAGGCGACGGCGTGGTGATCGGAGCAGCGGTCGTGCTGTTCATCGCCTCTTTCCTCGACCTCTCCGGTTTCAACTGCCCCTCCGGTGTGGACTGCTCCCGGTACAACAGCCCTAACGCCTGGGACTCGCTCGGGCTCCTGATGAGCATCTTCCTGGCGGGCATCATCGCTGCGGCTCTGGTGGTCGTCGGCCGTCTGACGCCCGGCCGCAAGGTCGCGGGGCTGGACATCGGCCAGTTCGGGGTCGCGCTCACCGTCTTCGCGCTGTGGACCGCCTTCTGGACGACCATCGACATCAGCGACGCCGGCGCCGGGCTGATCCTCGGCCTGCTGGCGACCATCGTGCTCGCCGCGGGTGCGATCGCCGGTCCGCTGGTCCCCGCGCTCAAGGCGCCGATCGTCGGCGCCCCGAAGCCGCCGCAGGGTGTGCAGCCTCCGTACGGTGGCCAGCCGGGCCAGGGCTACGGCTACCCGGGCGCCCAGCAGCAGCCTTACGGTGCCCAGCCGAGCCAGGGGTACGGCTACCCCGGTGGCCAGCAGGGTCAGCCGGGTCAGGCCGACCCGGCGCAGGCCCAGGCGCAGGCCGCCCAGGCCCAGCAGTCCGCCCCGCAGGACGGCGCGGCTCCGGCGGGCGACTTCACCCCGTTCTGGTTCGCCGTTCCGGTGGCCCGCCCGCTGTACGGCGAGGACGGCGCGCCGAACCCGATCGCCGAGCTGGCGCCGGGCACCTGGTACCTCGCGGTGGAGCAGCGCGGCCAGGGCCTCATCGCCCAGACGCAGGACGGCCGTCGCGGTGTGCTCCAGGACACGACGGGCATCCAGCGCGGCTGATCCCGTACGCGTGACGCCTGCGGCCCCTCGCCCTTCCGGGCGGGGGGCCGTTGTCGTACAGTCCGTCCCGCACCGCCATCATCTGACGGTTCGTCACTTACGGCCGGAGGCAACGGAATGCGGCTCGGACTGGCACTCGGATACTGGGGCCGCGGCCCGGACCCCGGCCATCTCGCCCTCGCCCAGGAGGCGGAGCGGCTCGGCTACGGTTCGGTGTGGACGGCGGAGGCGTGGGGCTCGGACGCGTTCACCCCGCTGACCTGGATCGCGGCCCACACCTCGCGGATCCGGCTGGGTACGGGGATCGCGCAGATGGCGGCCCGTACGCCGACGGCCACGGCCATGCACGCGCTGACCCTGGACCACCTCTCGGGCGGCCGGCTGCTGCTCGGCCTCGGCCTGTCCGGGCCGCAGGTGGTGGAGGGGTGGTACGGCCGCCCGTTCCCGAAGAGCCCCCTCACCGCGACCCGCGAGTACGTCGAGGTGATCCGCCAGGTGCTGGCCCGGCAGGGCCCGGTGGAGGTGGCGGGCCGCTTCCACTCCCACCCGTACAGCGGCCCGGACGCCACCGGCCTCGGCAAACCGCTCAAGCCCATCACGCACCCGCTGCGGTCCTCGCTCCCCGTCCTGCTGGGCGCGGAGGGCCCGAAGAACATCGCGCAGACGGTGGAGATCGCGGACGGCTGGCTGCCGCTGTACTGGTCCCCGCACCGCACGGACGTGTACGAGGCCTCGCTCGCCGGCCTCCGCGAGGACTTCATGATCGCGCCGATGGCCCGCGCGCACGTCTGCGACGACGTGGCGGAGGGGCTGCTGCCGGTGAAGGCGATGCTCGGCTTCTACATCGGCGGGATGGGCCACGCCGCCCGCAACTTCCACGCGGACCTGATGGGGCGGATGGGGTTCGAGGAGGAGGCCCGGCGCATCCAGGACCTCTTCCTCCAGGGCCGCAAGGAGGAGGCGGTGCACGCGGTCCCGGACACCTTCGCCGACGAGATCTCCCTGATCGGCCCGCGCGCCCGGATCGCGGAGAAGCTGGCGGAGTGGCGCAAGGGCCCGGTGACGGACCTGCTGGTCACCGCCCCGGACCCGCACACGCTGCGGGTCCTGGCGGAACTGAACAACTGACGGACGGGCTCAGCGGCTGACGGACGGACTCAGCAGCTGACGGGCCGGCTCGCGACATGACGAGCGGGGCCACCACCTGCCCGACGTGCTCGCGACCTGACGAGCGGGCCCACCCACCTGACCGACGTGCCCACCGCCCGACGGACGGGATCACGGCCCGACGGACGGGATCACCGCCCGACGGACACGCTCACCGCCTGCCGGACGCGCTCACCGCCCGACGGACAGGCTCACCCGAACGACGACCGGTCCAGCCAGAAATCCAGCAGCTCCGCGTCGCCGAGCACCTCCACCCGCTGACTCACCGGCTCCAGGCGGCGGTTGAAGACGAGCATCAGGTCGGTCAGCGAGCCGCGCAGCGCGACCGTCGCCTTCTCGTGCGCGTGCCGCCAGGTGAAGCGGTCCTCGCCGAACTCGATGAGCCACTCCGCACCCGGTACGTCCGTGGCGTGCAGGTGCAACGAGCGCCCGCCGCCGCGCAGTTCGGCCGCCTCCGGGTCGCCGCCCTCCTGGGCGAAGGAGACGATCCGCAGCCACTCGTCGATGGTGTCGGCGGCCACCTCGGGGTCGACCGTGTACGGGACCCGCGCGGCGAGCGCCGCGTCCGCCCGGTGCACCACCGTCTCGTGCGTCATGCGCCGCGCCCAGAACGCCGTACGCCGCTCCCACGCCCAGGTCCACACCTCGGCGTCCGGCCCCGCCTCTCGCAACGCCTCGACGGTCACGGCCGCCCCCTCGGCGAGCCAGGCGTCCAGCGCGGCCGGGTCGTCGGTCCCGGGCCCCGCGGCCCCCGGCACCTTCTCCTCCGGTACGTCCTCGGCGGCCCGCCCGCGCACGATCTCGCCGACCCAGCGGTGGGCGCCGCCGACATGCACGGCGAGCTGCCGCAGGTTCCAGTCGGGGCAGGTGGGGACGGTGGCGGTGAGGTCCGCGCCCTTGAGCGTCGCGCGCAGGGCGTCGGTCTGGGCGAGGATCTCGTCGCAGTAGCGGTCGTACGGAAGAAGCGTCATGCCGGGGACCCTAACCGGGCCGCGGAAGCCGATCACCCCAATATCCGGCCGCGCCGGAACAGCCACCGGGCAATCGCTATCCGGTCAGCTGCGAGGTCGAGGGGACCTTGTCCTTCACCTCGGCGCCCGCGCCCTTCCCGGCGCTCTTGATGCTGTCGATGACGCTCTCGAACGCCCCGATGTCGCCCTCGCCCGCCTCACCGTTGCGGAGCTTGGTGGCCATCCCCTGGAGCGACTCGATCCCGGCGGTCAGCGGGGCGACGGCCTTCGACAGCAACGGGTCGCCCTTGGCGTTCTCCGCGGCCGCCTTGAGCCGGTTGTACGCGAACCCGCCCGCGAGCCCCGCCTTGACGAGGGCGAAGCGGCGCCCCTCGGCCCCCTTCTTGAAGGTCCCGGCCCGGTACGGCTTCACGATCCACTGGTACGTCGCCCCGGCCGCGAGCCCCGCGTTGGCCACGAACCGGGTCTTGGCCAGCCGCTGCTTCTCGGTGGAGGCGGACGGGCTGACGGAGGCGGACGCGGAGGCGGAGGCGCTCGCCGCGGTGCCGGTCGCGCTGCCCGAGTCCCCGGAGTCGCCGCACGCGGTGGCGGAGACCAGCACGGCGCACGACAGCAGCAGCGCCACCAGCAGCCGGCGGAGCGGTACGGAACGGGTCACGGCGGCCTCCCGGCGGGGCGCATCACGGTGAGTGACGGCGCTCGGCACTCCCGGCCAGACTCGCCCGGCCCCGCACGGCCCGCCACCCGGTACCGCCATTCGGGTTTCACTCAGGGTAAAGCGGTAACCAGGACCCCATGTCCTACAGAACCCGTTCTTCAGGCAGCAGTTCAGCGGCGAGGATCATCGCCGTCGTGGCCGACATCCTGGCCTTCATCATCATTCTCTGGATCCTGATGTACCTGCTGGACGCCAACCGGGGCAACGACTTCGTGCAGTGGGTGCACGACGCGGCCACGTGGCTGGCGGGCTGGTCGTACGACCTGTTCACGTTCGACGCGGCATGGGCGCGGGTGGTGGCCGGTTACGGTCTCGCGGCCGTGGTCTACCTGTTCATCGGGCACGCGATCGCGGGCCGGATCCGCCGCTGACGGCGGACCGGCCGCACGAACGGTCAGCGCCTACCGGCAGCAGTCCGGCTCCAGGCCGACCGGCAGCCGCTCCCCGGAGAAGACCGCGGTGGTCGCCTCGTCCCCCCCGAGTGCGGCCACCGCCAGCAGCAGGGAGCCCGCCGTCCAGGTGGTGAGCTCCTCGGGCCAGAAGGCCTTGTTGCCCTCGAAGACGTACCCCGTCCAGTACAGCCCGCCCTCGGCGCGCAGGTGCTGGATCGACTGGAGGATCTCCAGGGCACGGTCGGACTCCCCCGTCACCCAGAGGGCGAGGGCGAGTTCGCAGCTCTCGCCGCCGGTGACCCAGGGGTTGGGCAGCACACAGCGCACCCCGAGGCCGGGGACGACGAAGCGGTCCCAGCCCTCCTGGATGCGGGCGGTGGCCTCGGCCCCGGTGACGGCGCCGCCGAGGACCGGGTAGTACCAGTCCATCGAGTAGCGGTTCTTGTCGAGGAAGCGCTCGGGGTGGTTGCGGATCGCGTGGGCCAGTGCCCCGGTCGCCAACTCCCAGTCGGGCTGCGGCTCTTCGCGCCGCTCCGCGATGGCGAGCGCACAGCGCAGCGCCTGGTGGACGGAGGACGAACCGGTCAGCAGCGCGTCGTTCACCGCCGTGCCGTCCGCCTCCCTCTTCCAGCCGATCTGGCCGCCGGGCTGCTGGAGTTGGAGCACGAACTCGATCGCCGCGAAGACCGTGGGCCACATCCGGTCGACGAACGCGTCGTCCCCGGTGGCGAGATAGTGGTGCCAGACGCCGACGGCCACGTACGCGCAGAAGTTGGTCTCGCGGTTGAGGTCGGTCGGCTGCTGCGGGTCACCGTCGTGGTAGGCGGCGTACCAGGAGCCGTCGCCGTTCTGGTGGCGGGCCAGCCAGTCGTAGGCGCGCTCGGCCGCCTCGTGTTCGCCCGCCGCGTCCAGCGCCATGGCGGCCTCGGTGTGGTCCCACGGGTCGAGGTGGTGGCCCCGGAACCAGGGCAGCGCCCCGTCCTCGCGCTGGACGGCGAGGAGCGCGGTCACGGTCTCGGCGGCCTCGGCGGCGGTCAGGACCCCGGGAAGGACAAGGTGCTCGGTCTGTTCGGGAGTGCTCACGCCTCGGCCTTCGGAAGGTGCGGCTTGGTGGCGTACGCGACGAAGCTCTTGCCGACGACCGGGTTGAGCAGCTGCTCGGCGACCCGGGTGGCGAGCGGCTTCTTCATGATGTCCCAGACGAGCAGCTTGTGGTACGCCCGCACCGGCAGCGCCTTGTCGTTGTCGACGCCGAACGCGCACTTCAGCCACCAGTAGGGCGAGTGCAGGGCGTGGGCGTGGTGGGTGCCGTACGGCTTGAGTCCGGCCTCGCGGATGCGGGCGAGAAGCTGGTCGGCCTTGTAGATGCGGATGTGGCCGCCCTCGACCTCGTGGTACGCGTCGGAGAGGGTCCAGCAGATCTTCTCGGGGCCGTAGCGCGGGACGGTGATGGCGATCCGGCCGCCCGGCTTGAGGACCCGGACCATCTCGGCGAGGACGCCCTTGTCGTCCGGGATGTGCTCCATGACCTCGGAGATGATCACGACGTCGAAGGAGTCGTCGGGGAAGGGCAGGTTGAGAGCGTCGCCCTCCATCGCGGTGGCGGTGGCGCCCTCGGGGGCCTCCCCGGCCTCCTTCATGGCGGCGAACCACTTGGCGACCTCGCGGATCTCCTCGGCGTTCTGGTCGAGGGCCACCACCTGCGCGCCGCGCCGGTAACACTCGAAGGCATGCCGGCCGGCACCGCAGCCCAGGTCGAGCACTCGGTCGCCTGCGGCGAGCGGGAAGCGGGTGAAGTCGACGGTCAGCACGAGGGCCTGCCTTCGAGGTCGGAGTTACGGGTTCAGGAAAGCGGGTTACGGGTGCCGGTGAACGGGATCGCCGTCACCGGCGGGTACGACGCTGCCACCGGCGGATACGGTGCGGTCACCGGCGGGCTCCGCGCACGGCGATCGCCTGACGGTACAGCTCGGCCGTTCCGGCGGCCGCCCGGGCCCAGGTGAAGTTGGCCAGCACCCGCTCCCGGCCCGCCGCGCCGAGCCGGACACGCAGCTCCGGATCGGCGAGCAGCCGGGCGAGCGCCCCGGCCAGCGCGTCCGGATCACCGGGTGACACGGCGAGGCAGGTCTCCCCGTCGCGGCCGGAGACCTCGGGGATCGCGCCGCCGGTGGTGGCGACGAGGGGGGTGCCGGTGGCCATGGCCTCGGCGGCGGGCAGCGAGAACCCTTCGTACAGCGAAGGCACACAGGAGACCTGGGCGCTGCGCACGAGGTCGACCAGCTCGGCGTCGCTGATGCCCTTGACGAACTCGACGGCGTCGGTGAGCCCGTGCCGCTCTATGGCCCGGGCGACCGGCCCGTCCTCGGCGCGCTTGCCGACCACCACGAGGTGGGCGGCGGGGTTCTCCGTACGGAGCTTGGCGAGCGCGTCGACGAGGTGGATCAGGCCCTTGAGGGGGACGTCGGCGCTGGAGGTGGTGACGATGCGGCCGGGCACCTCGGCGACGGAGGGGTCGGGCGACCACAGGTCGGTGTCGGCGCCGATGTGGACGACGCTGATCCGGTCCGCGCGTACGCCGAGGTCCTCGACGATCTCGTCGCGGGAGGAGCCTGAGACGGTGAGGACGGTGTCCAGCTTGCGGGCGACCCGCTTCTGCATCCGGGTGAAGGCGTACCAGCGGCGTACGGAGGCGCGCCTACGGCGGCCGGCGGCGGCCGCCAGGTCGAGTCTGCGGTCCACGGTGATGGGGTGGTGGATCGTCGTCACGAGCGGGGCCCCGAGGTCGCCGAGGAGCCCGTAGCCGAGGGTCTGGTTGTCGTGGACGACGTCGAACTCGCCGCGCCGGGCCAGGAGATGGCGGCGGGCGCGGAGGCTGAAGGTGAGCGGTTCGGGGAAGCCGCCGGTCCACATGGTGGCGACCTCGGCGAGGTCGACCCAGTTCCGGTACTCGCCCCACTTCGGCGTACGGAACGGGTCGGGCTGCCGGTAGAGGTCGAGGCTGGGGAGCTCGGTGAGCGGAACGCCCTCGTCCAGCACGGGGTAGGGCTGCGCGCCGATGACCTCGACGCTGTGGCCCAGCCGCGCGAGCTCACGCCCGAGGTGGCGGACGTACACACCCTGGCCGCCGCAGAACGGGTTGCCCTTGTACGTGAGGAGCGCGATGCGCAGCGGCCGGTCGCCGGCCCCGGCGGAGGAGCTGCTGTCGCCCGTGCGGGGGCCCGTCTCTATGGCCTCAGCGGTCACACTCGGCCCCCTTCTGACTGCGTGTTCGCCGGAGCGTAACCGGTAGCGCTAATCTAGAACAAGTTTCAGACTTGATCGTTCGACGTGCATCGAATCTACCGGCAGGTAGCGTCGGTGTGAGGTCCGGATCAGGTGATTCGCGCCACGGCGGACGCCCTGGCATGCTGTGCGCGCCCGGTGCGGAACGCAGGGAACGAACCGGGGGTCGCGGATCGGACCGGGGTCGCGGATCGAACCGTGGATCGCGGATCACGGAGATCGTGAACGGGGACGGCATGACCACGCACGGATCGCGGATCGGGGACAGCATGACCGCGTATGGACGGCGGATGGTGACAGCATGACCGCGGACGCCAGACCGGCAGCGCATCCGCCGACGGACCGCGCGACGCCGCCGCTCACCGAGCGGCAGGAGGCCCGCCGCCGCCGCATCCTGCACGCCAGCGCGCAGCTCGCCAGCCGCGGCGGGTTCGAGGCGGTGCAGATGCGTGAGGTGGCGGAGGCGGCCGGGGTCGCCCTGGGCACCCTCTACCGCTACTTCCCCTCCAAGATCCACCTGCTGGTCGCCACCATGCAGGACCAGCTCCAGCACATGCACACCACGCTCCGCAAGCGCCCCCCGGCCGGGGACGACGCGGCCCAGCGGGTCGCCGAGACCCTGATGCGCGCCTTCCGCGCCCTCCAGCGCGAACCGCACCTGGCGGACGCCATGGTCCGCGCCCTCACCTTCGCGGACCGCAGCGTGAGCCCCGAGGTGGACACGGTCTCCCGCCTCACGACGGCGATCATCCTGGACGCGATGGGCCTGGAACACCCGACCCCGGAGCAGCTCTCGGCGGTCCGGGTCATCGAACACACCTGGCACTCGGCACTGATCACCTGGCTGTCGGGCCGGGCGTCGATCGCCCAGGTCAAGATCGACATCGAGACGGTCTGCCGCCTGATCGACCTGACCCAGGAGAGCGAAGCGGCCCCATGGCCTGGGTAGTGGGGACAAACCTGCTCCTGGGGCTGCTGCTGATCGCCATGGGATCGGCAGCGCTCCGGACAGGGTGGATCGTGCCCACAGCACGCCGCCACGTCACGAGGCCCCGACTATACGGATGCGGCGCCCTGCTCATGGGGGCCTCCCTCGTCCTCCAGAGCCTCATGTACTTCGGGGCCCTGCCGGGCCTTTCCTGGGAGGCCCGCTTCCTCGGCGGGAACGCCCTGCTGCTCGGCGGGGTGCTCCTGATGCTCGTCAGCCAGTTGCTGCCGACGCGGCGGGATAGCACTTCCGGGGCCCGTCCGGGGCGAGGCTGACGCAGACGCGCAGGGCCTCCGGGCTGTCCGTGGCGACCATGGGCGTGTGGAGGCGCACCCCGGTCGCGTACTTGTCCGGCACGGTGACCGTCTGCGGCTCCCCGCCCGCCGCCGAGACGGTGAAGACGTCCCCGATGCGCTGCCCCCAGACCCGCACCCACCCGGCGCCGCACCCGACTTCGTACCGCAGGTCGATGCGGAGGCCGGGGAGGGGCCGGTGGGTGCTGACCGTGGCCGGGTGCATGCCGCACCGGGTGGCGATGACGTCCCGCCCCGTACACGGCTCCCCGTGACAGGCGAACTCGGGCTCGGAGGAGACCGGGGCATCGGCCGGGGCATCGGCGCTCTCCGACCGCCAGGGGCCTGCCACGACCAGCCAGGCGGTGCACAGGAGTGCGGCGGCGAGGACGGCGGCGGTGCGCGCGTGACGGAGGGCGGGACGCCGGGGTTCTTCGCGTACGGGAATCTCTTCGGGTACGGATACGGGTGCGGGTGCGGACAGGGGCGCGGGTGCGGGTAAGCGCTCAGGCACAGCTACAGTTACAGCCGCGACCGGGCGCGGGGGCCGGTTCCTCGCCGTCTCGGCACGCTCCCACAGGGCCAGCGGCCGCGCGGGAGACTGCCGGGCGAGGCGGCACAGGGCCACGACCGCGGCGCGCGGCGGGTGGGCCTTCCCGTTGAGGTAACGCTCCCAGGACGACTTGCTGTACGGGGTCTGGGCCGCGAGCTCCTTCAGCGAGAGCCCGCTTCGCGACCGGAGGACCCGCAGGGCCTCGGCGCAGGCGCTCTCCTCGGCGGTCCGCTCCAGGGGCGGGAGGCTCATCCGCGTAACACCTTCCAGGTGTCGGGCCCGACCAGCCCGTCGTCCTCGATGCCCGCCTTGGCCTGCAACCGCTTGACGGCCTGCTCGGTGTTGGGGCCGTAGACCCCGTCGACGGCCCCCGGGTCGAAGCCCGCCTCACGCAACAGGCACTGGGCCTCGACGACGTCCCAGCTGGTGGAGTTGTGGGCGAGGACGGTGCGGTGCGTACCACTGTGCCCGGCGTAGGTACGGCCGCCGTGCTGCTGGATGCGGCAGGGGTAGGAGGTCTCGCGCCCCCAGACGTAAGGCCCGTCGTGGGCGCTGGTGAACGGGGACCGCGGGGCGGCGGCCCTGCTCTCCGACTGCCACGGCTCGGCGACCAGCACCCCACCTCCGACGGCGACCCCGGCCCCCAGAACGACGAGCGCGGGCCACCGCCGCCACCAGGGACCGGGGGCGTCAGCGGTACGGGGCACAGGGTCGGGGTTGGGGTTGGGGTTCGGGTCTGGATCCGGGTTCGGGTCTGGGTCGGGCACCGCACCAGCCGTACGCGATACGACGCCCTGCCCCACCCCCTCCTCACTCTCGCCCCGCTCCTTCCGCGCGGCCGCATCCGCAGCCGCCACTTCACGCAGGGCGAGCAACGGCACCGGGTCGCACCCCGCCACGGTGCACAACGCCCGTACCGCGTCCGCCGAAGGAAGGCTGCGGCCGTTCAGATACCGCTCCCAGGAGGACTTGCTGTACGCCGTCTTCCGCTCCAGCGCCACCAGGGTCAGCCCGCTGCGGCTCTTCACCGTCCGCAGCTCCACGACCAGCTCGGCGGCCGACCCGCTCAAGGACTCCGGCAGCTCCCGCCCCCGCGGCATAGCGCTTCCCCTCTTTCCTGCCCTGCAACATCACCGGCACCGGCAACCCACCACGTACCAGTAGGACTTCGCCCCGCTTCCTCCCCTGGAGGGGCTGCTCAGAATATTCCACTGCCACACGCAGCCACGCAAAGAAGGCTGATAATTACGCCTATGCGGCGTTATGCAGCCTGTGCCGCCTCGGTCGCCCCCACCCGGCTACCCCGCGCGGGACATCCCGTCCCACCCCTGGGACGTCCCCCCACAGCTTCATGGATGACGGTATATCGCCAGCTCAGAGAGGTGGCCGTCCCACCTTTTCCCATCACCCCGATCCGTGTGGACGCCGGGCCGACGGGACGGGCAAGGTCTGGCCCAGCGAGTGGCGGAGCCGAGACTCCCCACTCCACCAGCCAGAGAAGAACGGGGACTTGCTCCATGACCATGACCAATCAGACCCTCCGCACCCGCTTCGCACCGGCCGCCCTGGCCGTGGTACTCCTGAGCACCGGCATGTCCGTGGCCACCGCCCAGCCGGCCGCCGCCCAGCCGGCCGAAGCGGCACCGGCGTTCGCGGCGGCGGGCAAGAAGCAGGCGAAGCCGAAGCAGTACCTCAAGTTCGTCAAGAACAAGAAGAACCCGAGCAACTCCAAGCTGCACCTGATGACAGCGGGCAAGAAGAAGCCCGTCGCCACCTGGCGGGCCGGCTCGGGCAACGGTTCGACGAACGCCTGCAAGCCGAACGCGGGTTGGCTCCCCAACGGCTCGTACAAGATCGAGTTCCACAAGAAGAACTTCAACGGGAGCGCGATCAAGGGCTACGTCATCAAGTTGCAGGACAAGAAGTGCAGCAACGGCACCAAGCGCACGGAACTCTTCATCCACAGCGAGATGCAGAAGAACGGCAAGCAGGGCCCGAAGAAGGGCAAGGACTCCCCGTGGCGCTGGGACGGCAACGGCGACTACAAGTCCCTGGCCTGCATCAAGCTGAAGCCGGCCCACATCAAGTCCCTGTTCGCCAAGTCCTCGGCCAAGGGCTGGCCCAAGACCCTCAAGGTCGTCTGACCCCTCGGGCATTCCCGGTGACCGAACCGGCCCCCTGAGCACCACCCACCCTGCTCCCCTCCGGCGGAATGACCACCCCGCCGGAGGGGAGCGGTCGTTTGCGCTCCGGGGGCGACCTGACCGCTTTCCACATTGCTGCCGTGAAGAACGCCATGACACCATCCCGTACGTGACTGACCACGGGGACGACATACCTGAGCCCGGCCGCCGGTCCAGGCTCGCCGATCTGGCCGACTGGACCGTATCCGAAGGGCGGGAGGCCGACACGCCACGGGCATCCGAACCGGCGCCTTCCGAGAATCCAGCGGATCAGCTGTCGGTCGCGCGGCGCGAGTTCGCGAGACTGCTGGGCGAGTTCCGTCGTACGGCGGTGCTGGTGCCGTTCGACGAACACGGGAGTCTGTGGACGGCGGACCAAAACGGCGTCCGGTGGATCTGTGCGTTCTCGGACGAAGAGGCGCTGGCCCGGTTCGCGCTCGCACAGGGGGACGGCGCACGGGAGTGGACGTACCGCACGATCCTCGGTGCGCGCCTGCTGGACGTGATGGTGCCGATGCTGTCGGGCCCGGCGGGAGTCGCACTGGATGCGGGGAGCACGGACGGCGTGCTGTTCCCGCCGGTCGCGGGCATCGTGCCCGACCATGTGGCGGTCGATCTGGGGGAGACGGGATGAGCGGGGACAGCGCGGATCTGGATGTGTCGGCGGCGGCTCTGGCGCAGATAGCGAAGGGCATCGATCTGGCACACGCCGAGTTGAAGGACCTCGGCTCCATCGGCAGGGCGTCGGCGGGGCGGGGTTTCTCGGATCTCGCCCTGTCCGGGCTGGAGTTGGGGCACGGCGGTCTGACGTCGGAGTTCGAGACGTTCTGCAAGCGGTGGGAGTGGGGGGTGCGGACACTGTCCCAGCGGGGCAACGACCTCGCTGCGGGGCTCGGTCTGTCGGCGGGCTCGTTCGCGGAGCAGGAGCGGTACGTCAAGGACTCGCTCAAGATCGTGGTGAACTCCGCAAACGGGAACCCGTATCTGTCGGAGGACGAGGTCAAGGACATGAGCTGGGACACGATCAGCACCCAGCGGGCCTTCGACAATCCGGACTGGGGCGTGGATTCCTTCAAGGACGCGCACAGCGAGGTGAAGCAGCAGTGGAAGGACACCGGTTACGACGTGGGGGACGCGCTGCTGGACGCCTCGGGTGTCGACGAGGCGCAGCGTGAAGAGATCGACGCGTGGGGCAAGGAGCACCTCAAGCCCTCCCCGGAGACCGTGGCACAGGCCGAGGAGCCTCGCTGGGGGGAGAGTCGCTGATGGTGGACTTGGGTGGGGCGTTCGACAAGGTCGTCGACGGGACCGTACGGGGCCTGGACAAGGGCAAGGAGCTCCTGGGCGAGGGCGTCGACAAGGCGACGGACAAGATCGGCGCCGGACTGGAAAGGGTCGGGGCGCACGATTGGGCCGACAAGGTCGAGGACTGGGGCGATGCGACCGCGTCCTCGCTCGGGGCGGAAGTCGGGGAGAAGCAGCTCGGGCAGAGCGAGGAGGCCGATGAGCTGATCCACGGGAAGCCGGAGAAGATCACCGCGGCGGTGAAGAACCTGCGGGACTTCCAGAAGGCCTTCGGCCTCGTCGGCGGCGGGCTGAAGAAGCTGGACTCCGGTCACTGGCGCGGGGAGGCGGCCGACACCTTCCGGTCGAAGTTCCAGGCCCTGCCCACCGACTGGCTGCGCGCGGCGGACGCGTTCGAGGACGCGGCGAAGGCGCTGGAGACGTACGCGTCGGCCGTCACGAGCGCCCAGGGCAAGGCACGAGCGGCGATCGCGCTGTACAAGGAGGGCACGCAGGACTCCGAGAAGGCGGTCTCGGCGTTCAACAAGAAGGTCGACGCGTACAACGCGGCCCGCACCAGCGACCAGCCTCTCCCCCATCCCGGCACCTTCTCGGACCCGGGGGTGTCCAAGCGGAAGCGGGCCCAGGACGATCTGGAGGACGCCCGGAGGTCCCGGAACGAGGCCGGCGAGCGGGCCAAGAGCGCGGTCACAGCGGCGATGGCGCACGCCCCGAAGGAGCCGACGGGCCGGGACCGGTTCAAGGACGAGCTGTACGACCACGGCCTTTCCCAGGGGGTCGAGATCGCTCATCTCGGCGGGGGCATCCTGAAGGGCACGGGCGGCCTGGTGGGCTTCCTCCGCCAGACGAACCCGATCGACCCGTACAACCTGACCCACCCGGCGGAGATGTACAAGGGCGTCAACATGACGCTCTCCGGGCTCGCCAGGACCGCCGCCAACCCCGACCGGGCTCTCAAGGACGCGTGGGATGCGGCGAAGAGCGACCCGGGGGAATTCGTCGGGCGCCTGCTCCCTGAGGCGGTAGGAACGAAGGGTGCCGGAACACTGAAGGGCGGCCTGCGGGCGGGGCTCCGGAAGGGGGCGGGGCATGAGGGGCCGCCGAAGCCGCCGGGGCCCGCGCGGGAAGGGCATGAGAAGGCGCCCGATTCCAACAGCAAGAAGTGCAGCCAAGTCGAGTGCGAGGGCGATCCGATCGACGTCGCGACCGGGCGCATGCTCATGCCGCAGACGGACATCACACTTCCGGGATCCTTGCCCCTCATATTCTCGCGCGTATTCGACTCCTCCTACCGGAATGGCCGGTGGTTCGGCACTGGCTGGTCGAGCACCATCGATCAACGGCTGGAGATCGACGCGGAAGGCGTCGTGTTCAGCTGCGACCAAGGAAGCCTGCTGGCCTATCCGCACCCCGCGCCCGGTGTTCCCGTCATGCCCACGCACGGCCGACGCTGGCCTCTCGACCGAGCGGCCGACGGCTACACCATCACCGACCCGGATACCGGCCGAATCCTGCGTTTCGCCGACCGGAACGCCGATCTGGCGCTCCTGGTCCAGATCGATGACCGTAACGGGCGTTGGATCACTTTCGAGTACGACGAGGCGGGCGCGCCGACGTCCATCGTCCATCACGGCGGATACCACCTGAAGCTCACTACGGCCGAAGGCCGGGTCACCGCCCTGCATTTGGCGGGCGCCGCACCGGACGGAACCGACCAGGAAATCCTGCGCTACGGCTACACGGACGGCCACCTCACGACGGTCACCAACTCCTCCGGCCGGCCTCTGCGCTTCGACTGCGACGACCTGGGCCGCATCACCGCGTGGACGGACACCAACGGCAGCCGGTACGAGTACGTCTACGACGACCTCGACCGCTGCGTCTACCAGTGCGGCGCGAGCGGTCGCCTTGAAGCTCATTTCACCTGGGATGGCACAGACCCTGAATCAGGGCTGCGTATGACGTCCATGACCAATGGCCTGGGCCATACACGGCGTTTTGTCATCAATGCGCGTGCACAGATCGTCGCCGAGATCGACGCGTTGGGTGCGATCACTCGTTCTGAATACGACAGGTTCGGTCTGCTGCTGTCGCGGACCAGCCCCTTGGGGCATGTCAGCCGTTACGAATACGATGAATCCGGCCGAGCAACGGTCACCATCCGCCCCGACGGCCGGCGGTCCACCGCTGAATACAACAGGCTCGGCCTCCCAGCGAAAGTCGCGGGGACGGATGGAAGGGTGGTTCATCAGACCTATGACCAGCGCGGAAACCGGGTAGCAGTTTCCCGCGGTTCGAGCACGATCAACCTCTTCACATACGACGAAGCAGGCCACGTCGTCTCCGTTGTCGACGCGCTTGGCAACACCACAGTCGTGCGGAATGACCCGGCTGGGCTACCGGTCGAGATCACGACGCCGCTCGGAACGACGACCCGCTGTGAGCGCGACGCATTCGGACGCCCCGTTGTTGTCATAGACGCCTTGGGCAATACAACCTATTGCCGATGGACGGTCGAAGGTCGGCTGCTGTCGCGGATCCGTCCCGATGGAACAGAAGAATCGTGGACTTATGACGGCGAAGGCAATTGTCTCACCTACACCGACGCCATAGGGGCAGTCAGTCGTTTCGAGTACACCGACTTCGACATGCCTCTCTGCAGAATCGGACCCGACGAATCTCGTTTTCAGTATGCATACGACTCCAACCTTCAATTGACGGAGGTAGTCAATCCTCAAGGCCTGAAGTGGACCTATGCCTATGATTCCAGGGGGAAACTGGCCTCGGAAACGGACTTCAACGGTCACACCATCTCATACAGCTACGATGATGCAGGGCGTCTGCTCACTCGCACCAACAACATGGGGCAAACCGTTTGGTACGAACACAATGCACTCGGGCAATTGGTCCGCAAAGACGCAGACGGATCGGTCACAACTTTCGAATACGATATTTTTGATGAACTTGCCCGCGCAGTGGGCCCCGATGCCGAGCTCACCCGATTGCGCGACCACGAGGGGCGGCTCAGGTCCGAGACCGTCAATGGTCGCACTCTCACTTACCGGCACGATGCCCTTGGAAGAAATACCTCCCGTACGACCCCTTCTGGCGCCGAAAGCACTTGGTCATACGATGCCGTCGGCCAACGAACCGCGCTGACAAGCTCTGGCCGAACCGTGAACTTCTTCTACGACGCCGCAGGGCGTCAGACCCTTCAGCAGCTGGGGGAGGAAGTCAGCGTCAGCCGTGGCTTCGACATGGTAAGCCGCATCACCGACGAGCAGGTGTCGACGCCCGAGCGGCCCACGCGATTCCGCGCCTATACGTATCGGGCCGACGGCCATCTGACCGACATCCAGGATTCAATGACTGGTCCCCGTCACTTCGACCTTGACATCGTCGGCAGGGTGACCCGGGTCAGCGGTGAAAGCTGGACCGAGACCTACTCCTACGATGAAGCCGGTAACCAGACTCTCGCTTCATGGCCGACATCCCACCCTGGTCGGGAAGCAGTAGGGGAGCGCCTTTACACGGGCACACGCATCGACCGCGCCGGTCACGTCCGCTATGAACACGATGCCGTCGGCCGCATCACCATGCGCCAGAAGCCACGCCCGTCCCGCGCGCCGGACACCTGGCGTTTCACATGGGATGCCGAAGATCATCTGACATCGGCCAGAACACCGGACGGCAGCCATTGGCGCTATCTCTATGACCCTCTTGGTCGCCGGATCGCCAAGCAGCGGCTGACCGACGGCGACGCGATCGCAGAAGAAGTCCAGTTCACTTGGGACGGGACTCTGTTGTGCGAGCAGGTCACAAAGGCTGCGGATTTCACCAACCCGATCGCCCTCACCTGGGACTATGCCGGCCTGCGACCTCTCACTCAGACGGAGCGAGTGCTGTCGCCTTGCGAGTCACAAGATTCGGTCGAGGACCGGTTCTTCGCGATTGTCACTGACCTGGTCGGTGCTCCGACCGAACTTGTCGACGAGTCAGGCGCTACAGCCTGGCACACCCGACGCACACTATGGGGCACCACTGCGTGGGCTACCGGCAACACCGCCTACATTCCGCTCCGCTTTCCCGGACAGTACTTTGACCCGGAGACCGGACTTCATCACAACTTTTACCGACATTACGACCCCGAAACCGCCCGATACCTCACTCCGGATCCTCTAGGGTTGCTGCCGGCCCCCAATCCGTCAACGTACGTCTACAACCCGCTCGCCTGGTCGGATCCACTCGGATTGGGGCCTTGCCCAATCGGCGGCCCCGAGAATCATGTTCCGTTGGATGCCGCTCGCGGAGATGTCCACTTCCCCAGTCACGATGATGCACTGAGGGAAGTTATGAAACGGTATGAGATCGAGGATCCCTCATGGCTGGAGCGCACCCCGACCTGGGGAAAGAACCCAAACTTGACGGGGCCCAAGAACGAGCCCTGGGAGGTAATCACCGGGATCGACTCTCGCGGGCGAGAAATCGAATTTCACCATCACGCAAACGGTCACTACTTCAAGGACAAGGAGCAATGGGCACTGCCGCACTACCATGGCCCCAGAGGTGAACACATTTACTACGGAGACATGAACTCGAAGTACGGCATGAAAGGCGAGTAGGAAAATGACTGGCGAAAACCTTCGCGAATCAGTTCGATGGACGGCATCGGGGCAGGCCTTCTGGGATTCCCAGAGTGTTGGATCATTCGTCTCCTCACTGGAGGGAGATTTCGAGAACACGGGGGCTATTTGGATCTTTTGTGATCCCTTGAGCGAGAAGGAGGTCTGGGCTGAACTGCTACCGCGCCTCACGCAGAGGAGCATTTTCACGTGGTCAGCAAGGTGCTGCCCGGAGCAGAGCGATCAAGAAGAGTCAGGTGACAACAACACCCTCATGCTCCGATCGACGAAACGGATTGCTCGCAAACTTTTCCAGGGAATGCCATTCTTCGAGGAGAGATACCGAGCACTGACCAATGGTGAATCCGAGGCTGAGCACCTGATCGACGCCCTCCGTGTACGGAGTACCGGCTTCGCCATAGCGCTCGGAGATTATGAGGAGTCACGAGATTCATGGTTGTCCACAGCGCAATTGATGGCTCATCATTTCTCCCTCTCCAGGGACTTTCAAAACAGTGTGGAGCTGGAACTTCAGCGTAGGGAGATCGTATCTCTCTACGTGAGATCATGCGTCGCGAACAACCTGATCCCGCTGATCCCTCTCAATGGTCACCCGAAATCCGGATTCGTACTCTTCTGCAATTCGGAGAGCTATCCGGAAATCTTCCGAACCCTCAGTGACGGAGGGGTTCCACTGGAAGGCGAGCAGGCCCGAAAGAATATTCTGGATTTTGTCGGCCTTGGCGGCGATCTCGCGTACACCTGATCTGGCACTGGCGCCCGTCCGAAACCCCTTGGCCTCCTACTCCTCCGGCGGAAACACCGCCTCCCCCGACCCCGCCAGCGTCAGCGTGATCGCCTCGACCGGGCAGCCCTCCGCCGCCGCGAGGATCTGCTCCGCGGCGTCGCGGTCCTCGGCCAGGGGGTGGGACTGGCGGGCCGTGTCCAGGTGGAAGGCGTCCGGGGCGTGGTTGACGCACATGCCGGAGCCGATGCAGACGGAGCGGTCGACCTCCACGTGCCAGCGGTCGCCCATCATGCCTCCCGGTAGCCGGCGGGGAGGTGGATCATCTTGTGCTCGAAGAACTCACCGTAGCCCTCAGGGCCGAACTCGCGGCCCAGGCCGGAGTTCTTGTAGCCGCCGAACGGGCCGAGCATGTCGAGACTGAAGGTGTTCACGCTGTACGTGCCCGTGCGGACGCGGCGGGCCACGTCGATGCCGCGTTCCGTGTCCGCCGTCCAGACGCTGCCACTGAGGCCGTACGGGGAGTCGTCGGCTATGCGGACGGCCTCGGCCTCGTCTCCGTACGGGATCAGGCAGATCACCGGGCCGAAGATCTCCTCGCGGGCGATGCGCATGGAGTTGTCGACCGAGCCGAAGAGGGTGGGTTCTACGTACCAGCCGCGTTCCTGGGAGGCGGGGCGGCTGCCGCCCGTGAGGATCTTGGCGCCTTCCTCCTGGCCCAACTTGATGTAGTCGAGCGAGCGTTGCTGTTGGCGTTGTGCCACCAAGGGGCCCAGTTCGGTGGTCGGGTCCAAGGGGTCGCCCACCCGCAAGGCGCCCGCCGCTGCCGCGAACGCCTCCGCTGTCTCGTCGTAGCGGGAGCGCGGGGCCAGGATGCGCGTCTGGGCCACGCACGCCTGGCCGTTGATCATCCAGGCGAAGGGGACGATGCCCGCCACCGCCGCCTCCAGGTCCGCGTCGGGGAGGATCACCGCCGCCGACTTGCCGCCGAGTTCGAGGGTGACGCGGGTCAGGTTGCGGGAGGCCACCTCCATCACGCGGCGGCCGGCGGCTACCGAGCCCGTGAAGGAGACCTTGTCGATGCCCGGGTGGCCCACCAGGTACTCGCTCACCTCCCGGTCCGCCGGGAGGATGGAGAGGACCCCGGGCGGCAGGCCCGCCTCCGCCGCTATCTCCGCCAGGAGGTAGGCGTCCAGGGGGGTTTCCGGGGAGACCTTCAGGACTGCCGTGCAGCCTGCCAGCAAGGCGGGGGCCAGTTTCGCTGCCGCCGTGAACTGCGGGACGTTCCACGGGACGACCGCCGCCACCACCCCGACCGGTTCGCGGCGGACCAGGAGAGGGCCCAGCACTCCGTCGCGGCGCTCCTCGTACGGGAACGTGCGCGCCACCGTGATCGCCGAGTCCCAGACCATCATCGCGGCCAGCGCCTGCACCATCACGCTCGCGCTGTACGGGGTGCCGTTCTGGGCGCTGATCAGGCGCGCGAACTCCTCGTGCCGCACGGCGAAGGCGTCCTTGATCCGGGTGATCACCGCGATCCGCTCGTCCAGCGTCATCCGGGGCCACGGGCCCTCGTCGAAGGCGCGGCGGGCCGCGGCGACCGCGCGGTCCACGTCGGCCTCGGAGGCGTGCGGTACGCGGCCGATGACCTGTTCGGTGTGCGGGGAGATCACCTCGATGACCTCGGTGCCGAGCGGATCGGTGAACTCGCCGCCGATGAACAGCTGTCCGTGTTCCACCAGATCCGTACGTTCCGTCATGGCCGTTGCCTCCCGCGAAGCGAACCCGTGCACCGTAACTGACTGCTCGTCAGAACTGATACCAGTTCCTGTTCCAGGAGTCCACGGCGTGGACCGTACCCAGGAAGCGTCGATTTGGTTGGCCTGGGCTACCAATGGAACGAGTTCTCGTTAGAGTGGAGGCAGTTCGCGCCGCCCGCCGAGCAGAGATGGGGAGCCCATGACTCAGGTGACGCAGGTGGCCCGAGTGGCCGACCACGGCGGGGGCGTCCACAGCATCAAGGTCCCCATCCCGGACAACCCCCTCGGCCACACCCTGGTCCACCTCCTCGACACCGACCGGGGCCCCGTCCTCATCGACACCGGCTGGGACGACCCCGCCTCCTGGGACACGCTCGTCGCCGGGCTCACCGCCCTCTCCATCTCCGTCACCGACATCCACGGCGTCGTCATCACCCACCACCACCCCGACCACCACGGCCTCTCCGGCCAGGTCCGCGAGGCGTCCGGGGCCTGGATCGCGATGCACGAGGCGGACACCGCGATCGTCCGGCGTACCCGGGAGGCCGAACCCGGCACCTGGCTCGGCTACCTCACCCGCAAGCTCGCCGCCGTCGGCGCCCCCGGTGACCACCTCGCCCCGCTGATCGCCGCCCGCACCAGCGGCCGGCTGCGGACCCTGCCCGGGCTGCGCGCCGCCCTGCCGGACCGGGAGATCGTGCCCGGCGAACTCCTCCCCCTCGCCGGGCGGCGGCTGCGGGCCGTCTGGACCCCCGGCCACACCCCGGGCCACGTCTGCCTCCATCTGGAGGAGCGGCATCCGGCGAACCTGCCGGGGCACGGGCGGCTGTTCTCCGGGGACCATCTGCTGCCCGGGATCAGCCCGCACATCGGGCTGTACGAGGACCCGGACGACACCGCCGTCACCGATCCGCTCGGCGACTACCTCGCCTCCCTGGAGCGGATCGGGCGGCTCGGGGTGGCCGAGGTGCTCCCCGCCCACCAGCACGCGTTCACCGATGCGGGCGGGCGCGTACAGGAGCTGCTGGACCACCACGAGGAGCGGCTCACCGGGCTGCTTGCCCTGCTCTCCACGCCGCTCACCCCGTGGCAGCTGGCCGAGCGGATGGAGTGGAACCGGCCCTGGGAGCAGATCCCGCACGGTTCGCGGTCCATCGCCGTCTCGGAGGCCGAGTCGCATCTGCGGCGGCTGGTGAAACTCGGGCGCGCGGAGGCCGTGGCCGGCAGCGACCCGGTCACGTACATCGCGGTGTGACCCGTACCCGGTCACGTACATCGCGACGCAGCGCGCAGGGAGTGTCCGCGCGCTGCTCCCTCCGGACGACGCGAGCGGTCTGCCGCCCCCGGCCCGAGTGCTACGGCCCGGTAGAGTGGGCAGGTCGTCATCATGCCCGTACAGGGGGAAGCCGGTGCGAACCGGCCCCGGCCGTGAACCGTCCGAGCCGTCCGCGCGGCGGCAGCCGGAGCGCCCTGTCCGCGGAGCGTGAGCGGCCAGGGGCAGTGTGACCACGGGCCCCAGGGCCATCGGGAACCCGGTGGCCCAGGGTCACCGGAACCCCGGTGGCCGGCACCGTCGAGGTATACGGGGCCGGAGCCCGGTGCCCTCGTGCGCCCGGGAGCGCCGGCCCCCGCAGGAGAGGCACAGCCCGTCATGACCGTACGCCGCAGCGCAGCCGCGCTCGCGACCACCGCCGTTCTTCTGGGCGCGGCCGCACCCGTCGCGGTCTCCCCCGTCGCGGTCGCCGCACCGAGCCCGTCCCCCTCGGCCCAGCTGCCGCTCGGGCTCTACGGGACGACGGACCCCACGTACGACGGGGTGTGGCGGCAGTCGCTGGCCTTCCTCGCGCAGAAGATCGAGCTCGTCACGCCGTCGAAGCAGTCCGTGGACTGGCTGGTGGAGCAGCAGTGCGACAGCGGCGCGTTCACCTCGTTCCGGCCCGACGCCTCCGTGCCGTGCGACGCCTCGACCGTGATGGACACCAACGCCACGGCCGCCGCCGTCCAGGCCATCGTGGAGCTGGGCCAGCACCGTGACGCCGCCGACAACGGGGCCGACTGGCTGAAGTCCGTCCAGAACGAGGACGGCGGCTGGGGGTACAACCCGGGCAGCCCCAGCGACGCCAACTCCACGGCCGTCGTGATCGGCGCCCTCGCCCGTACGGGCGTCCCGATCGGCGAGCTCACCACCGCCGACGGCAAGACCCCGTACACCGCGCTCCAGGCCCTCGCCATCCCGTGCGGGAAGAAGGACGGCGGCGCCTTCGCCTACCAGCCCGGCAAGAAGGGCGAGCTCGTCGCCAACACCGACGCCTCGGCCGCCGCCGTGCTCGGGCTGCTCGGCAAGGGCATGGCCGTCGGCAACGCCAACGCGGTGAAGGACCCGGTCTGCACCAAGGGCGACGGACTCACCGCCGAGCAGAGCGCGCAGAACGGCGCCCACTACCTCGCCGCGACCCTGGCCGCCTCCCCCTATCTTGAACAGCCCCCGATGCCGGGCGCCGAGGAGAGCGAGCCGCAGCCCGACTTCGGCAACACGGCGGACGCCGTCGTCTCCCTCGCCGCCTCCGGGCACAAGGACAAGGCCGCCGCCTCGGTGGCGTGGCTGGAGAAGAACTCCAAGACCTGGGCGCAGCAGGGCGGGCCCGCCGCCACCGCGCAGCTGATCTTCGCCGCGCACGCCACGGGCACCGACGCCCGCAGCTTCGGCGGGGTCGACCTGGTCAAGCAGCTCAACGCGACCGGCCCCGCCCCCGCGGCGACCGCCGTCCCCTCCCCGACGCCGAGCGGTCCGCAGCCCTCCAGCGGCACCGAGAGCGACGACGGCGGGCTCGGCCTGTGGTGGCTGGTCGGCATCGGTCTGCTCTTCGGCGCGGGCATCGGCTTCCTGCTGAGCATGCGCCGGAAGAAGCAGCAGCCGTGATGCGTACGTCGTCGGGAGGCGGCGTACCGCGTACGGAGGCGGTTGCGACCGTGGCCCGTACGGGAGCCGTCGGTGAGCGGCGTGCGCGGTCCGGAGCACTGCTCCGGGCCCCGATCGCCGCTCTCCTCACCACCCTGCTCGCCGCCTCGGCCGTCCTGCTCGGGGCGGGCGCCGCCGAGGCCGCCGGGTACCGCTACTGGTCCTTCTGGCAGGGCGACGGCAAGAGCTGGGCGTACGCCACCCAGGGGCCGTCCCTCGTGCGCCCCGACGACGGTACGGTCCAGGGCTTCCGGTTCGCCGTGAGCGAGGACTCCGCCGACGCCCACCGGCCGCGCCACGCCCCCGACTTCGGGGCGGTCTGCGCGTCCACCCCGGCGAAGGACGGCGCCAAGCGGGTGGCCCTGGTGATCGACCCGGGTACGGCGGAGGACGCCCCGGACGGGGAGGAGCCGCCCGCGCTGCGCACCGCCTGTGCCCAGGTCGCGCCGGACGCCAGCAGCGCGGAGGCGCTCGCCTCGGTGGCGAAGCCGCTGCGGTACGACAGCAGCGCGATGATCTGCGCGATCTCGGGCTACCCGAAGACGGGCTGCGGCGAGCAGGTGTCGGGGGACGGCAGCAAGAAGGACGGCGGCGTGAAGCCGACCGACGCCTCCTCCCCCTCCTCGGCCCCGGCAGCGGATGACGGCGGCAGCGGCGGGCCCTCGGCCGGTCTCCTCCTCGGTATCGGTGCCGTCCTGCTCCTCGGCGTCGCCGCCGTGTTCCAGGCCCGCCGGCGCCGATGACGTACGCCCCGGGGACGGCCCGGCTGCTCCGCCGTGCCCTGCACGCGCCCGAGGCGGGCCGCTCCAACGCGCTGCCCGCCGGGGCGTGGTGGCTGTGGGCGCTGGGGCTGGCCACCGCCGCCTCCCGGACCACCAACCCCCTGCTGCTCGGCCTGCTGGTCGGGGTGGCGGGCTATGTGGTGGCGGCCCGGCGTACGGACGCGCCCTGGGCCCGCTCCTACGGGGCGTTCATCAAGCTCGGGCTCTTCGTCGTGGCCCTGCGCCTGGTCTTCTCCGTCTTCCTCGGCTCGCAGATCCCGGGCTCGCACACCGTGCTGACGCTCCCCGAGGTGCCGATGCCCGACTGGGCGCAGGGGGTGCGGATCGGCGGCCGGGTCACGGCGGAGCAGCTGGTCTTCTCGCTCTACGACGGGATGAAGCTGGCCACCCTGCTGATCTGCGTCGGAGCCGCGAACTCGCTCGCCAACCCGGCCCGGCTGCTGAAGTCCCTGCCGGGTGCGCTGTACGAGGTCGGGGTCGCCGTCGTCGTCGCGATGACGTTCGCCCCGAACATGGTCGCCGATGTGGTCCGGCTGCGGACCGCGCGGCGGCTGCGGGGGCGGCCGACCGGTGGCGTCAAGGCGATCGCGCAGATCGGACTGCCGGTGCTGGAAGGGGCGTTGGAGCGGTCGGTGGCGGTCGCAGCGTCGATGGACGCGCGGGGGTACGGGCGTACCGCCCAGGTCCCGCCCGCCGTCCGCCACACCACCAACGTGCTCACCCTCGGCGGGCTGCTCGGGGTGTGCGCCGGGACGTACGGGCTGCTCGCCGCGCAAGGGGCCGTGTACGGGCTGCCCGTTCTGCTGGCGGGGCTCGTCGCGGCGATGGCGGGGCTGCGGCTGGGCGGGCGGCGCTCGGTGCGCACCCGCTACCGGCCCGACCGGTGGGGCGTACGGGCCTGGCTGGTGGCGGGGTCGGGTGCGGTGGTGGCGGCCGCGATGATCTGGGCGGGCTCGGTCGATCCGGAGGCGCTGCACCCCGGCGTCGTACCGCTGACCGCGCCCGTGCTGCCGCTCTGGCCCGCGGCGGCCGTACTGGTCGGGCTGCTGCCCGCGCTGGTCGCCCCCGTACCGCCGTCGTCGGCCCCGGGCTTCGAAGAACACGACCGTCGCAGCAAGGAGCAGGCGTGATCAGGTTCGAGCAGGTCTCCGTGCGGTACGACGGGACGGACCGGCCCACGCTCTCCGGCGTCGATCTCGCGGTGCCGGAAGGGGAGTTGGTGCTGCTGGTCGGGCCGTCGGGGGTCGGCAAGTCGACACTGCTGGGGACGGTCTCGGGGCTCGTGCCGCACTTCACGGGCGGGGTGCTGAGCGGCCGGGTCACGGTGGACGGGCGGGACACCCGCACCCACAAGCCGCGTGAACTGGCCGATCTGGTGGGCACGGTGGGGCAGGACCCGCAGGCCCACTTCGTCACGGACACGGTCGAGGACGAACTCGCCTACGGCATGGAGTCGTTGGGCCTGGCGCCTGATGTGATGCGCCGACGCGTGGAGGAGACGCTGGATCTGCTGGGGCTGGCCGAGCTGCGGGACCGGCCGATCGCGACGCTCTCGGGCGGCCAGCAGCAGCGGGTGGCGATCGGTTCGGTGCTGACCCCGCACCCCAAGGTGCTGGTCCTCGACGAGCCGACGTCCGCGTTGGACCCGGCGGCGGCCGAGGAGGTCCTCGCCGTGCTGCAACGGCTGGTCCACGATCTCGGGACGACCGTGCTGATGGCCGAGCACCGGCTGGAGCGGGTGGTGCAGTACGCGGACCAGGTCGTCCTGCTGCCCGCGCCGGGCGCCGCCCCGATGATGGGTGCGCCCGCCGACATCATGGCCGTCTCGCCGGTCCGGCCACCGGTCGCCGAGCTGGGGCTGCTGGCGGGCTGGGACCCGCTGCCGCTCTCGGTACGGGACGCCCGGCGCGGGGCGGGCGGCCTGCGGGCCCGGCTGGCATCGGCCTCGCCGCCCGCGCCGTCGGAGATGCCCACCCCGTCGGAACTGTCCACCCCGTCGAAGCCGTCCGCGCCGTCGGAGCTTGCTGCCGACGTGTCCGTCGCGGGCCCGCCCGTACCGAGTGGTCAGCGCCTTGGGCGTCTCGCCCGGCTGCTGGGCCGTACGAAAGCCGTGGAAGCACCCGGTCCCGCCGACCCCGTCACCCGCGTCGAATCCCTCAGCGTGCGGCGCGGGCGGATCGAGGCGTTGCGGCGGGTCACGCTCACCGTCGCCCCGGGCGAGACCGTGGCGCTGATGGGCCGTAACGGGGCCGGGAAGTCCACCCTGCTCAGCGCGCTCGTCGGCATGGTGGAGCCCACCTCGGGTTCCGTACGCGTCGGAGGCCTGGCCCCCGCCCGTACCGATCCGCGCGCCATGATCCGCCGTGTCGGCCTCGTCCCGCAGGAGCCGCGCGACCTGCTGTACGCGGACACGGTGGCCGCCGAGTGCGCCGCCGCCGACCGGGACGCGGGCGCGGATGAGGGCACCTGCCGGGCGCTGGTCACCGAGCTGCTCCCGGGCGTCGAGGACGGCACGCATCCGCGCGACCTCTCCGAGGGGCAGCGGCTCGCCCTGGCGCTCGCGCTGGTGCTCACCGCCCGCCCGCCGCTGCTGCTCCTGGACGAGCCGACCCGGGGGCTGGACTACGCGGCGAAGGGGCGGCTCGTCGGCGTCCTGCGGTCGCTGGCGGCCGAGGGGCATGCCATCGTCCTGGCCACGCACGATGTGGAGCTGGCGGCGGAGCTGGCCCACCGGGTGGTGATCCTCGCCGACGGGGAGGTCGTCGCGGACGGCCCGACCGGGCGCGTGGTGGTCTCCTCCCCCGCCTTCGCCCCGCAGACCGCGAAGATCCTGGCGCCGCAGGAGTGGCTGACCGTCTCCCAGGTGCGCGGCGCCCTGGAGGCGGGCGCGTGAGGGTTACGGAGAGGGTGCGGGCTGCCCGGCCCATGCGGCGGAGGGCGGGGCGATGAGCGACGCGACGGCGGTACGGGAGCGGGTGCGGGCTCCCCGGCCCGTGCGGCTCGGGCCGAAGTCGGTGGCCGCGCTGGTGCTGGTGAGTGCGGTCGGGGTGGTCGCCTTCGGGTGGCCGCTGCTCGCCGGTGCCGGGTCCGGGCTCGCGCACGCCCAGGACGCGCCGTGGCTGTTCGCGGCGCTGCTGCCGTTGCTGGTCGCGGTGGTGGTGGCGACGATCTCGGAGTCCGGGATGGACGCCAAGGCCGTCGCGATGCTCGGCGTGCTGGCGGCGGTCGGGGCCGCGCTGCGCCCGCTGGGGGCGGGGACGGCGGGCCTGGAGCCGATGTTCTTCCTGATGGTGCTGAGCGGGCGGGTGCTGGGGCCCGGCTTCGGCTTCGTGCTCGGCTCGGTGACGATGTTCGCGTCCGCCCTGCTCACGGGCGGGGTGGGGCCGTGGATGCCGTTCCAGATGCTGTCGATGGGCTGGTTCACGATGGGCGCGGGGCTGCTGCCGGGCGCGGACCGGCTGCGCGGCCGGGCCGAGTTGGCGATGCTCGCGGTCTACGGGTCCGTGGCGGCGTTCGCGTACGGCACGATCATGAATCTGTACGGGTGGACGATCATCCCGGGGCTGGGCTCGGGCATCTCGTTCGTCGCGGGCGATCCGCTCCACGAGAACTTGGTGCGGTTCCTCGCCTACTGCGCGGCGACCTCGCTGGGGTGGGACCTGGGGCGGGCGGCGCTCACGGTCGTCCTGACGCTGACGATCGGCCCGACGCTGCTGAAGGCGCTGCGCCGGGCGACCCGGCGGGCGGCGTTCGACGCGCGGGTGGGGTTCGAGGAGCCGTAGATCCTGGAGACCCGCGGGGTGAACGGCCCCCTGGGCTCCTGTGCTCCCGGCCCTCGGCCCCCTGGGCTCCGGGGCTCCTGGCCCATGGGCCCCTGGCCGGGCTCGCCACTAGAGCCGCTGGATGATCGTCCCCGTGGCCAGCGCCCCGCCCGCGCACATCGTGATGAGCGCGAACTCCTTGTCCCGGCGTTCCAGTTCGTGCAGGGCCGTCGTGATCAGGCGGGCGCCCGTCGCCCCGACCGGGTGGCCTAGCGCGATCGCGCCGCCGTTGACGTTGACCTTCTCCAGGCCGTCGAGGTCCGCCTCGAACTCCTGGGCCCAGCTCAGCACCACCGACGCGAACGCCTCGTTGATCTCGACGACGTCGATGTCCTTCAGCGACATACCCGCCTTGCCGAGCACCGCCCGGGTGGCGTCGATCGGTCCGTCCAGGTGGAAGTGCGGGTCGGAGCCGACGAGGGCCTGGGCCACGATCCGGGCCCTGGGCTTGAGCTTCAGGGCGCGGGCCATCCGCTTCGAGGACCAGAGGATGGCGGCGGCCCCGTCGGATATCTGGGAGGAGTTGCCTGCCGTGTGGACGGCCTTCGGCATGACCGCCTTCAGGCCTGCGAGCGCCTCCATGGAGGTGTCCCGCAGCCCCTCGTCCCGGTCGACGAGCCGCCACATGCCCTGGCCGGCCGCCTGCTCCTCCTCGGTGGTGGGGACCTGGACGGCGTACGTCTCACGCTTGAAGCGCTCCTCGGCCCAGGCGGCGGCCGCCCGCTGCTGCGAGAGGAGGCCGAGCGCGTCGACCCGCTCGCGGGTGAGGCCGCGTTTGCGGGCGATGCGCTCGGCGGCCTCGAACTGGTTGGGCAGGTCCACGTTCCACTCGTCGGGCCAGGGCTTGCCCGGCCCGTGTTTGGAGCCGCTGCCCAGCGGCACCCGCGACATCGCCTCGACGCCGCAGCTGATGCCCACGTCGATGACTCCGGCGGCGACCATGTTGGCGACCATGTGCGAGGCCTGCTGCGAGGAGCCGCACTGGCAGTCCACGGTGGTCGCGGCGGTCTCGTACGGCAGGCCGACGGCCAGCCAGGCGTTGCGGGCCGGGTTCATGGACTGCTCCCCGGCGTGGGTGACGGTGCCGCCGACGATCTGTTCGACGCAGTCGGCCTGGATGCCGGTGCGGCCGAGAAGTTCACGGTAGGTCTCGCCCAGCAGGTAGGCGGGGTGCAGGTTGGCGAGCGCGCCTCCACGCTTGCCGATCGGGGTGCGTACGGCTTCGACGATGACGGGTTCCGCGGCCATGAGCTCGTCCTCTCCTCGCACTTCCGTCGGGGCGTCCCGGCGCCCACGGAAGGAACTAGTACGCGTTCTAGTTCTGCAAGCAGTCTCATGACGCGGGACCGGCTGCGCAAGGGGCGCGCACCGAACGCGTACACCCCTTGCGCACGCCCCCACTTCCGCGGTGTCGACTGCGCGCGGCCCCGGCGGGGAACGGATCCGGCCAGGACCCTTGCGACTTGTAGAACTCGTTACTACCTTGCGGACAGATTCTGATGGACCGTCAGACACAGGCCCGGATCAGACACAGGCTCGGAGTGGAGAGGTGCCCATGCGCTGCCCCCATCTGCCCGACGGGTTCGACTTCACCGACCCCGACCTCCTCCAAGCCCGGGTCCCGCACCCGGAGTTCGCGCTGATGCGGCAGACCGCACCGGTGTGGTGGTGCACCCAGCCCGCCAACATCTCCGGCTTCGGCGACGAGGGGTACTGGGCCGTCACCCGCCACGCGGACGTCAAGTACGTTTCCACGCATCCTGAGTTGTTCTCCTCGAACACCAACACCGCGGTCATCCGCTTCAACGAGACGATCAGCCGCGACCAGATCGAGGTCCAGAAACTCATCATGCTCAACATGGACCCGCCCGAACACACCCGGGTCCGCCAGATCGTCCAGCGCGGCTTCACCCCGCGCGCGGTGCGCTCCCTGGAGCAGGCGCTCCGGGCGCGGGCCCGCTCCATCGTGGAGACCGCTCACGCGACGGCGGCCGGGGCCGACGGATCGTTCGACTTCGTCACGAACATCGCGGTGGAGCTGCCGCTCCAGGCGATCGCCGAACTCATCGGCGTACCGCAGGAGGACCGGTCCAAGATCTTCGACTGGTCCAACAAGATGGCCGCGTACGACGATCCCGAGTACGCGATCACCGAGGAGGTAGGCGCCGAGGCGGCGATGGAGATCGTGGCGTACTCGATGAACCTGGCGGCGGCCCGCAAGGAGTGCCCGGCCCAGGACATCGTGAGCCAGCTGGTGGCGGCGGAGGGCGAAGGCAACCTGTCCTCCGACGAGTTCGGGTTCTTCGTGATCCTGCTCGCGGTGGCCGGCAACGAGACCACCCGTAACGCGATCAGCCACGGCATGCACGCCTTCCTCACCCACCCCGAGCAGTGGGAGCTCTACAAGAGGGAGCGCCCGAAGACGACGGCCGAGGAGATCGTGCGCTGGGCGACCCCCGTGGTCTCCTTCCAGCGGACCGCCACCCAGGATCTGGAGCTGGGCGGTCAGCGCATCCGTAAGGGCGAGCGGGTCGGGCTGTTCTACTCCTCGGCCAACAACGACCCCGAGGTCTTCGACGCCCCGGAGGCCTTCGACATCACCCGCGACCCCAACCCGCACCTCGGCTTCGGGGGCGGTGGCCCGCACTTCTGCCTCGGCAAGTCGCTGGCCGTGATGGAGATCGACCTGATCTTCAACGCGATCGCCGATGTGCTGCCCGATCTGCGGCTGCTGGAGGACCCGCGGCGGCTGCGCTCGGCCTGGCTGAACGGGATCAAGCAGCTTCAGGTGAGTGCGTCCGCCGTTTCGTGACACCGGCCGCCCGAGTGGCGGGGCGGGCGCGGCGGGCGGACCATGTAAGGACGCGGCGATCCATGCCGAAGGGGTGCCGGGACGGTGTACGACGTGGTCCCGGCACCCCTTCGGGCCGTCCGTTACTTGCCGACCGCCTCAGCGCGTACGGGTTCGGGTTCGGGTGCGGGTTCCGCCGCCTGCCCCGCCGGTTCCGCAGCCGTCTTCTTCTCCCCGGTCACCAACTTCCGCGGGCCCGACAGCAGATACGTCAGCCCGAAGCCCAGCGAGACGACCAGCGCCCCGCCGGCCGCGTCCAGCACCCAGTGGTTGGCGGTCGCCACGATCGCCGCGATGGTGAAGAGCGGGTGGAGCAGGCCGAGCGCCTTCATCCACAGCTTCGGGGCCAGCATCACGATGACCACCCCGCACCACAGGGACCAGCCGAAGTGCAGGGACGGCATCGCCGCGTACTGGTTGGTGACCGTGGTCAGCGTCCCGTAGTCGGGCTTCGCGAAGTCCTGCACCCCGTGGACGGTGTCGATGAAGCCGAGCCCGGGCATGAGCCGGGGCGGGGCCAGCGGGTAGAGCCAGAAGCCGACGAGCGCCAGCACGGTGGCGAAGCCGATGGAGGAGCGGACCCAGCGGTAGTCGGCGGGGCGGCGCGCGTACAGCACCCCGAGGATCGTCAGCGGGACGATGAAGTGGAAGGTCAGGTAGTAGTAGTCGAAGAACTCCCGCAGCCAGGTGATCTGCACGACCGTGTGGTTGACCCACAGCTCTATGTCGATGTGCAGCCACTGCTCGATGGCGTGGATCTGCCGGCCGTGCTCCTCGGCGAGCGGGCGGCCGGCGGTGGCGGCGAGGCGGACCTGTGCGTACGCGGAGTAGACGACGCGGATGAGCAGGAGCTCCAGCAGGAGGTTGGGGCGGTGGAGCACCCGGCGCCAGAAGGGCAGGAGCGGGACGCGTCTGAAGCGGGCGGCGACCGGTTGCGCGTAGTCGGTGGGGACCGGCCGCTGCCAGTACGGCGAGGTGCGCAGCAGGAACGGGGCGAAGCAGGCCGCGCCGAGCGCCACGAGGAGCAGCACGTTGTCCCGTACGGGGATGACCAGGCCGACGTTGGGGAGCAGCATCTTGGCGGGGAGCGTGACGACGAGCACCACGACGGCGGGCCAGACCAGCCGGTCGGAGGCGCGTCTGCCGACCTTGCCGACGACGGCCAGGAGCACCCACAGGAGCTGGTGCTGCCAGGCGGTCGGCGAGACGGCCACGACGACGCACCCGGTCACGGCGACGGCGAGGAGCAGCTGCCCGTCCTGGGCGTAGCGGACCGCGCGGCGTACGCCGATGACGGTGACCGCGGCGGCGAGGACGAGGAACAGGGCGATCTCCGCCGGTCCCTCGAAGCCGAGCCGGAGCAGCGCGCCGTGCAGGGACTGATTGGCGAGGCTGTCCGGCCGCTCACCGAGCCCGGCGCCCGCGGCATGGTGCACCCAGTACGCCCATGAGTCCTTCGGCACCGCGGCCCAGGCGGCGGCCGTGCAGAAGGCGAAGGTGGCCAGGGAGACCGCCGAGGCCCGGCGCTTCCCGGTCAGCCAGAACAGCGCGGCGAAGAGCAGGAGCGCCGGTTGCAGGGCGGCCGCGAGGCCGACGAGCACGCCTCGCAGCCGGTGGTCCCGGGCGGCGAAGCAGGCCAGCAGCACCAGGAGGACCGGCAGGATGCTGGTCTGGCCGAGGTGGAGGGTGTTGCGGACCGGCAGCGACAGCATGAGCAGGGTGATCGCGACGGGGACCGCGAGCAGCGACGTACGCCGGCCGACGGGTGCGGGCAGGGCCCGGGCGGCGACGACTCCGAGGGCGGCCACGAGGAGCAGGGAGCCGAAGGTCCACGCGATGCCGAGGGCTGCCTCGGCCGAGGCGGTGAGCGGCTTGAGCACCAGACCGGCGAAGGGCGTCCCGGTGAACCGGCCGCTCTCGTACAGCGAGCCGGACACATGGAGGACCCCGTTCTCCCCGATCCAGGTCTCCAGATCGGTGAGCCGTTCCCCGGGCGGCTGCCGTAGCACCACCGCCATCTGCCGTACCGCCAGCACGGCCACGACCAGCCAGAGCAGGGCCCGGGTCAGCCCGGTCCTCGTCTCCGCGTCCGCCACCGCATCCGCCACCGCGTCACCGCGCACACTGTGATCCGCATTTGCCACGCTGCGCCGACCCTCCCACCGTTCCATGCCCCGCCCCTTCGACTCGGGGCAGTGCCGGATGAAGCCTCGCATTGCCCTACGAGGTAGACACAATCAACCCCCTCTTTGCCTGACTGTCATCATGCTTTCGTCCGGAAGAATGCCGGGCCGGGGCCGGTTCGGGGTCGGTCCGCAGGGATCTGTCAGCGTTCCGGCAGGTCGGAGGGGATGTCCGCCTGCCAGGCCGCGAAGAGCGGGACCTCGCCGTCGGCGGGCAGCACGACGATGCCGAACGGACGGTCGAAGGCGAGGTGCAGGAGCCGCCGCAGCGGCGGGGCCGCACCCGCGGCCCGTGTCGCGACCACCGTCACCGCCGCGGCCTCCACCCCCTCCTCGGCGACCTTCAGCACGGCCTCCTGGACCACGGCGGAGAGGGTGAGCGGCTCGGGCGAGAGTCCGGAGAAGTCCGCCGCGCCGGAGGTGGCCAGCCGGATCCCGAGGGCGGGCAGCTGTCCGGTGACGTCGATGCGCGTACGGAGGGTGAGGCGCGGCAGGGCGATGGTCACCAGGTCCGCCTCCGGCCGGACCCCGGTGCTCCGGTCCGCCCATCCGGCGGGCAGCACCCGGCCGGCGCCCGCGCCCGGCTCCCCGAGGACGAACCTGACCCGGGCGCCGTCCCCGCCGCCCTCCCCTCCGGTGCAGGGCAGTTCGACGACGTACGTGCCGTCCACCGCCCAGGCATCGGTGAGCGGCACCGCCTTCGTCATGGTCGCCGCCGGGCGGGTCGTCCCGGACGCGTCGGTGAACGGCCGGTCGCGGGTCAGCCGGCCCTCGAACGGCTTCTCCCAGCGGGCCTTCAGCGCCAGGACGTTGACGAGGGCGAGCAGGGTCTCGTCGGTGACCTCCAGCGGCAGCGCTTCGATCAGCCCGCCCGTGGCCTCGCGCACCCAGGCGTCGGCGGCGGCCGGGTCCAGCACGTCGTCGAACCGGACGTCAGGCAGCCCCTCGCGGTACGCGTCGCTCACCGGCACCCGGCTCCACACCCGGGTCGCCACCCCCAGCGCACCGGTCAGCGCCAGCTCTCGGGCCGCCGCCGTCACGGCGGGCGCCGCCTCCCGGTCCGCCGTACCGAGCAGCGCCCGCAGCTCCCGGGCGGTCCCGCCGCGCGCCCCCGCGGCCACGGCGGCGAGCGCCAGCCACAGCCCGGCGGGCGAGCAGACGAAGCTGCCGCCGTCGGCCTGCTTCCCGGTGGCCAGGGCGTCGCGTATCCAGCGGTCGGCGAGGTGCTGGACGGCCCGGGCCCTCGTCGTGGCGTCGGTGACGGGTCGGTTCATGGCTGCCCCCTGCGGATAAATCACGTCGTCCTTCGGACGTGAGGGAGCAAGAATGCCCCACATGACCTGGACCGTGGCCGCCGAACGATTCGACTCCCCCGACGCCACCGCGCTGCGCCGCGACTACTACGACGAGGTCGCGAGCCGCTACTGGCAGCGGCCCGCCACGGAGGCGGAGATAGCGGAGGGGCTCGCCGACGACGGCGCCGAGCTGCTGGCGCCGCCGACCGGTCGGTTCGTCGTCGGCCGCCACGAGGGCAAGGCCGCGAGCTGCGCCGGGCTGGTGCTGACGGAGGAGGCGGCGCCGGGTTCGGCGGAGCTGACGCGGGTGTACGTACGGCCGGCGTTCCGGTCCACGGGCGGCGGCGGGCTGCTGCTTGCCGCGATCGAGGAGGAGGCGCGGGCGCTCGGGGTGCGGCTGCTCCGGCTGGACACCCGTCTCGACCTGGTCGAGGCGCGCGGGCTGTATGCGAAGCACGGCTACGCGGAGGTGCCGGCCTTCCACCGGCGCAGCCCGTACGCGGAGGTGTGGTTCGCGAAGGAGCTGTGACTCCCGGAGCGCGGCCCGAGTCGGTCAGGGCCGGTGGTCCGGGTCGTCCCCACGGCTCCGGTGGTCCCTGTGCCCCCGGTGGTCCGGGTGGTCGATGTCGTGGTGCCGGTCCGCCGCGTGGTCGCGGGGCGGCGCGGGCATGTGCGGGCGTTCCTTGCTGGACCCGCTGACCTCGGCGGTCAGCTCGGCGACGAGCTTGACCAGGTCGGTGGGGCGCTCGGGCCCCCACCAGTCCCCCAGCAGTTCGGCGAGGGAGTCCTCCCGGGCCTGGGAGAGCCGGACGACGGCCTCGGCCCCCGCGTCGGTGAGGATCATCTGGAGCCCCTCGCGGCGGGCCAGTCCGCGCTCCTCCACCTGCCGGGCCGCCTCGGTGATCACCCGTAGCGGTACGGGGGCCACCTCGGCGAGCCGGGCGGGTTCGACGGTGCCGTGCCGCTTGATCCGCAGCAGCAGCCAGCTCGCGGCGGGCAGCAGGTCGTACCCGGCGCGCGCGGTGATCTTCTCGTAGATCTCGCGGCGCCCCTCCCGGGTGGCGAGCACCGAGAGTGCGCGGGCGCACTCGTCGTACGAGGAGCGCTCCACCGGGTTCGAGGCGAGCGTCTGGCTGGTGTCGGGGGCGGTGACCGAGCCGCGGAGCTTGTCCTCCCGGAGGAACCAGGCCAGCACGAAGGCGATGAGGACGACGGGTGCCGCGTACAGGAAGACGTCCGTGATGGAGGTGGAGTACGCGTCGAGGATCGAGGGGCGCAGGTCGGCCGGGAGCATCTGGATGGACCGGGGGTCGGCGGCCAGCCGGTCGGCGTCGACGCCCTGCGGCAGGGGCCGGCCCGCGAGGGCGCTGTCGAGTTGGCCGGTGAGCCGGTTGGTGAAGACGGTGCCGAAGATGGCCACGCCGAACGAGGCGCCGATGGAGCGGAAGAACGTCGCTCCGGAGGTGGCGACGCCGAGGTCCCGGTAGGAGACGGCGTTCTGCACGACGAGGACGAGCACCTGCATGACCAGGCCGAGCCCGGCGCCGAAGACGAAGAAGAAGACGCTCATCACCCAGGTGGAGCTGGCCGGGTCCAGCCGGTGGAGCAGGAGCAGGCCGATGGCGGTGAGGGCGGTGCCCGCGAGGGGGAAGACCTTCCAGCGGCCGGTGCGGCTGACGATCTGCCCGGAGCCGGTCGAGGTGATCAGCATGCCGAAGACCATCGGCAGCATGTGCACACCGGACATGGTCGGTGTGATGCCGTGGACCACCTGGAGGAACGTGGGCAGGTAGGTCATCGCGCCGAACATCGCGAAGCCGACGATGAAGCTGATCACGGCGACGAGGCTGAAGGTCCTGATCCGGAAGAGCTTCAGGGGCAGCACCGGTTCCGCCGCCCGCCGCTCCACGGCGACGAACGCGACCAGCAGCACCACGGCGAGCACCGCCAGCGCGATGATCTGCACCGATCCCCAGTCCCAGGTGGTGCCGCCGAGGGACGCCACGAGGATCAGACAGGTGGCGACGGAGGCGATGAGGAAGGTGCCGAGGTAGTCGATGGTGTGCTTCTCGCGGTGGACCGGGATGTGCAGCACGGCCGCGATGACGAGCAGCGCGACGACGCCGATCGGCAGGTTGATGTAGAAGACCCAGCGCCAGCTGAGGGTCTCGGTGAAGAACCCGCCGAGCAGCGGCCCGAGCACGCTCGTCACCCCGAAGACCGCGCCGAACAGGCCCTGGTACTTGCCGCGTTCGCGCGGCGTGACGATGTCTCCGACGATCGCCATCGAGAGCACCATGAGCCCGCCGCCGCCGAGGCCCTGGAGAGCGCGGAAGCCGATGAGCTGGGGCATGTTCTGGGCCATGCCGCAGAGGGCGGAGCCGATCAGGAAGATGACGATCGCGGTCTGGAAGAGCTTCTTGCGGCCGTACTGGTCGCCGAGCTTTCCCCAGAGCGGTGTCGCCGCCGTCGCCGCGAGCAGATAGGCGGTGACCACCCAGGAGAGGTGGTCGAGGCCGCCGAGTTCGCTGACGATCGTGGGCAGCGCCGTGGAGACGATGGTCTGATCGAGTGCCGCGAGCAGCATGCCGAGGAGCAGTGCGCCGATCGCCACCAGGACGGTCCGGCGGGACTGCCCCTCGCCGGGCACCATGGGCGGGCTCAACTGCTGGGCCATGGGCGTCTCCTCGATCCGCGCTGATCCACTACACCCCCATCCTGGCCGTTCCGCCCTGTTATGGCCTGTCGGGCACCGGCGGGGCATTGGGCTTCGCCGGAGCGGGCTGCATAATCGCAGGCAGTTCAAGGGGAGGGGACCCACGATGACCGGACACGCATGCCCGGAGTGCGGCAGACGGACGGCAGGCGAGCCCGGCACGGAGCACCGGGTGCCCTGCCGGTGCGGTACGGACACGGGCGCGACACCGCTCACGGGGGACGAGCTGCGCGCCGCCCGCTCGGCGGAGATGGCGGCGGCGGAGGACTTCGACCCACTGCGGATCAGGCCGTACGTGACGCTGGGGGACGGTGCCGCGCCTGGGGGCGGGGATGCCGGTGGCGGTACCGGTGGCGGTGCCGGTGCCGATGCCGGTGCCGATGCCGGTGGGCCCGCGCGGGAGACGGCGGACGACGCGGCCGCCACGATGCCGCTGCACCTGGGCGGGGGGCCGGGGGCGGGCACGGTTACGGGGTCGGGGCCGGTTGACGGCTCCGGCGCGGATTCCCGTACGGGCGTGGGTGCGGGGGCTGACTCCCGTACGGGCGCGGGGGACGGTTCCCGTACGGGGGTGGGCGCGGGAGCTGACTCCCGTACGGGCGCGGGGGACGGTTCCCGTACGGGGGTGGGCGCGGGAGCTGACTCCCGTACGGGCGCGGGTGCGGCCCCATCGTCCGCCGTCGGCGCTCCCCCGGCGGCCGACGAGAGCAGGCGGCGCACCGCGGCCCAGGGCGCGGCTTTCGGCGCGGGGCCGGTCTTCGGGGCGGCCTCGGGCGCCCCCGGGGCCGGGGGTGCCGACGCGGGCCCGGGCGCCCCCGGGGCCGCCGCCCCCGACCCCGTGCAGCCGCGCCGCAGGCGCCCCTTCGCGGCGCTGGCCGTGGGGGCGGCCGTGGCGGCGGTGGTCGGCACGGCGGCCTTCGCCGGGGGGCTCTTCGACCGGGACGGGAGCCAGGACGAGGCGTTGCCGGAGGCGACCACGAGCGCCCCGGACACCGCGGACGAACCGGCGGCGGCCTCCGTCGCCCCGTCCCCCTCCCCCTCGGCCGCTCCCTCCCGTACGGCATCGGCCTCGCCCACCCCCTCGGCCTCCGCGTCCCCGTCCGCATCGCCCACCCCCTCGGAGAGCGCCGAGCCGAGTCCGGCCGCCTCCGCCCCGGCGGCGCCGACCCCCGGCGCCCCGTCCGCGTCGGCGACCGGCGGCGAGGTCCCGCCGTCCGCCGCGCCGCCCGCGGAGCTGGCCCCCTCCTCGCTGCGGCGGGGCGACCAGGGCCCACAGGTGGCCGTGTTGCAGAACCGGCTCAAGGAGGTGTGGCTCTACCACGGCGACGCGGACGGGAACTTCAACGACCGGGTGGAGAACGCCGTACGGATCTACCAGTCGTACAAGGCGATCCAGGGCGACCCGGCCGGTGTGTACGGGCCGAACACCCGGCGCGCGCTGGAGGCGGAGACGACCGGGCAGGGGCGCGACTGACCGGCCGTACGGGCCCCCGGGCAGGGCCGGACCTGCGGGATTGGCTTTCCGCCCCAGGTTTTTGTATCTTCGTGGAACAAAGTAGCTCCCGCCCGCACTCCCTGACCGGCGGGCGGGGCTGCTCTTGTACCGCACGACCATCCCCCGCGCCCTGGAGCCAGCCGATGTCGGCCACCGTCCTCACCACAAGCGCCCTCCTTCTGGACATGGACGGCACCCTCGTGAACTCCGACGCGGTGGTGGAGCGCTGCTGGCGCCGGTGGGCCCTGAAGCACGGACTGGACCCCGAGGCCGCCCTCAAGGTGGTCCACGGCCGCCAGGGCTACGCCACGATGGCCGTCCTGCTCCCGGACCGCCCCGTCGAGGAGAACTACGCGGACAACCGCGTGATGCTCGCCGAGGAGACCGCCGATGTCGACGGCGTGGTCCCGATCGGTGGCGCCGCCGCGTTCATGGCCGCGATCGCCGACCTCCCGCACGCCCTGGTGACCTCGGCCGACAGCGCGCTGGCGACGGCCCGGATGGGGGCGGCCGCACTGCCGATGCCCGCCGTCCGCGTCACCGCCGAGCAGGTCGGCGCCAGCAAGCCGGACCCGGAAGGCTTCCTCAAGGGCGCGGCGGAGCTGGGCTTCGACCCGGCCGACTGCATCGTGTTCGAGGACTCCGAGGCGGGCATCGCGGCGGGCCGGGCGGCCGGGATGCGCGTGGTGGGCGTCGGCCCGCGCGCGGCGGCCCTGTCGCCGGACGCGCACGTCGAGGACCTGACGCAGGTACGGGTGGAGGCGGCCGGCGACGGCACGATCCGCCTGCACATCAGCGCGGCCTGAGCCTCGCGGTCAGCGGCCGAGCCTTTCGGGCACCGCTGCCCACTCCCCCGGCCCGAGCCCCCGGGACACCGCACTCACCCCCGGTGCAGCCACCCCCGCGCCACCAGCTCCAGCACCACCGCGACGGCCACCACCTGCACCGCGATCAACGCCACCAGGACGAAGAGCTGCACGGCACCCGCCTCCACCGGTGAGGCGCCGCCCAGCAGCATGCCCACGAACGCCCCCGGCAACGTGACGAGTCCCACCGTCCGCGTCTGGTCCAGCCCCGGCAGCAGCGCGTCCGCGGCCGCGGGCCGCACGATCTCCAGCCGGGCGTCCCGGTCGGGCAGCCCGAGGGCCATGCCCGCCTCCACCTCCCCGTAACGGGTGGCGAGTTCGTCCAGCGCGCGCCGCCCACCGAGCACGGTCGCGGTGAGCGCCCCGCCGATGAGGATGCCCGCCACCGGGATGAGCACCAGCCCCCGGACCGGCACGAGCCCCGTCACCAGCAGCAGCCCGATCACCGGGAAGGCGCCCGCCGCGATCGGCACGGCCGCCCACCACCAGGTGCGGTTACGGGTGATGCGGCGCCCCGCCGTCCAGGCGGCCACGGCGAACATCAGCACCAGGAATCCGAGCAGCGGTCCGATCCGTCGGGCCACCCAGCCGATGAGCAGGGAAACGGCGGCGAGTTGGGCCGTGGCCCGCACCCCGGCCACCAGGATCTCGCGCGAGTGGCCCAGCCGGGCCCACGCGGCGACGGCGGCGGCGAGGGCCAACAGGACGACGAGGACGACCCCGAGGGCCGGCGTGACCGGAAGCAGCACGAGGCAACGATAGATCCGCCCGCCACCCCTCCGGCCGGCCACGGCACCACACCGCAAACACCCCGACCGCCGCCTGTGCGCGCAACTCCCTTCACACGCCGGGCCGTCGGTTCACTCCCACACGCCCCGTCACACCTCTTGATGTGACGTGAACATGTCGTCACCCTGTTACCTGGTGCCCACCCCCCAGAAACCTGGCGCCGACACGCTGGCCGGGCTTCACATGCCGCCCGCCCAAGCACCCCCCACACAAAGGGAGTTCGCATGTTCGGTATCTACGCGCGTCGCTCGGCCGTCGCCGCCGCGACCGCCACCCTCGCCGCCACCTCCGTCCTGCTCACCGCCCCGACCGCCCAGGCCGCCCTCCCCACCCCGGTCAGCGCGGCGACGGCCCGTACCTACCTCGGCCAGCTCACGGTCAGCGCCGAGGGCTCGTCCAGCGGCTACAGCCGCGACAAGTTCCCGCACTGGATCACCCAGTCGGGCACCTGCAACACCCGCGAGGTGGTCCTCAAGCGCGACGGCACCAACGTCCAGCAGGACGCCTCCTGCGCCGCCGTCAGCGGCAGCTGGTACTCGCAGTACGACGGCGCCACCTGGAGCGCCGCGTCCGACGTCGACATCGACCACATGGTCCCGCTCGCCGAGGCCTGGCGCTCCGGTGCGAGCAGCTGGACCAACGCCCGGCGCCAGTCCTTCGCCAACGACCTGACCCGCCCCCAGCTCATCGCGGTCACCGACAACGTCAACCAGGCCAAGGGCGACAAGGACCCGGCCAAGTGGCTGCCCCCGCGCGCGGCGTACAAGTGCACCTACATCCGCGCCTGGGTGCACGTGAAGCACTACTACGGCCTGAGCGTGGACTCGGCCGAGAAGAGCGCCCTGCAAACAGCCCTGAACGGCTGCTGAGAGACGCCCACCAGCCATGACCCCCCGGAACGCGTGCACCCTCCCCCTTCGTTCTGTACGTTACGGAGCCCGTCCGTGACATAGGCGCGAGGAGGGCACGACATGGCCGGACTGCGTCTGGGGCCACTGCTGCGGTACGTCGACTGGGAGTCGGGGTCCACCGCGACCGTCTGGGTCGAGGCGAGCCGTCCGTGCACCGTGGAGGTCCGGTGCGCGGACGGCGCCTCGGGGGTGTCCCCGACCTTCTCGGTGGGCGGGCACCACTACGCGCTGGTGGTCGTGGAGGGGCTGACGCCCGGCACCACGACAGCGTACGAGGTGGTGATCGGGGAGCGGCGGGTGTGGCCGCCCGAGAACTCCCGCCTCCCGCCGAGCACCATCACCACGCCCCCGGTCGGGCCGGCCGCGGCGGAGGGGCCCGGGGTCCGGATCTCGTTCGGCTCGTGCCGCTGGGCCGCCGCCCCCGGCGACGGGCACGACCCGGCGGGCCCGGACGCGCTGGTCACCCTGGCCGCCCATCTCGCCGCCGACCCGGCCGCCGAGCGCCCCGATGTCCTCCTCCTGCTCGGCGACCAGGTGTACGCGGACGAGACGTCGGCGGCGACGCGGCGGAGGCTGGCGGCCCGGCGCGATCTGCGGGAGCCGCCGGGCGCGGAGGTCGCGGACTACGAGGAGTACACCTGCCTGTACGACGAATCGTGGCGCGACCCCGAGGTGCGCTGGCTGCTCTCCACCGTGCCGAGCTGCGCCATCTTCGACGACCACGACGTCATCGACGACTGGAACACCAGCGCCGCCTGGCAGGAGCGGATGCGCGCCACGCCCTGGTGGCACGAGCGGATCGTCAGCGGACTGATGTCGTACTGGGTCTACCAGCACCTGGGCAACCTCTCCCCGGCCGAGCTGGCGGAAGATCCCCTGTACGCCGCGGTGCGGGCCGCTCCCGACGGCACCGAGACCCTGCGCCGCTTCGCCGCGGAGACCGACGCCGATCCGGCCCGGACCCGCTGGAGCTACCAGCGCATTTTCGGCCGAGTACAACTGCTCATGGTGGACACCCGGGCGGCCCGCGTCCTGGCCGAGGGGCGGCGGGCGATGCTGGACGACGGCGAGGCCCGCTGGCTCCGGGAGAAGGTGCTGGAGGACCCCTCCGCGTACGACCATCTGCTGATCGGCAGCTCGTTGCCGTGGCTGCTGCCGCCGCTCGTCCACGATGTGGAGACCTGGAACGCGGCCCTGTGCGCGGGAGTTCGCGGCGGGCGCTGGGCGCGCTTCGGCGAGAAGGTGCGCCGGGCGGCCGATCTGGAGCACTGGGCCGCGTTCCCCGAATCCTTCGGCCGGTTCACGGAGTTGCTCCGCCGCGCCGGGAGCGGGCCGGACGCCCCGGCGACGGTATGTGTGCTGTCCGGGGACGTGCACCACGCCTACATCGCCGAGCCGCACTGGCCCGACGCCACCCCCGGCGGCGCCCCGGAGGCCCGCGTTCTCCAGCTGACGTGTTCCCCCGTGCACAACTCGGTCCCCCGGTCCATCCGGATGGGATTCCGGTTCGGCTGGAGCAGGGCGGGCCGGCGCATCGGCCGACTGCTGACCCGCCACGGGCGTACGGAACCGTCACCGGTCACCTGGAGCAGGGCGGGCGGCCCCTGGTTCGGCAACCAGCTCATGACGTTGACGCTGCATGGCCGGAACTCTGCGCTGGCATTGGTCCAGGCCAAGTCGATCGGCGGCGACAACCAGCTGGTGAGTGTTCTTGAGCGTTCACTCACCCAGGAGTCGTAGTCAGTTTTCAGCCAGGCGCCAGAATGTTGAACTTGCAAGTAATGGTGAGGTTTCCCTAACCTGAGGCGCTCAGTCGGTTCACGTCCCCACCCAGACCGAAGGAGCCCACCCCCCATGTCCAGTCGCCTGAACGGGGCCCAGCCCTATGCGCTCGGCCTCTTCCGCTTCGTCATCGGCCTGATCTTCGCCATCCACGGCGCCTCCAGCATCTTCGGCATCTTCGGCGGCCGTGAGCCGGAGGTCGGAGCCTGGCCGGGCTGGTACGCGGCCCTGATCCAGCTGGTCTGCGGCACCCTGGTCGCCCTCGGCCTCGGCACCCGTATCGCCGCCTTCCTCGCCTCCGGGTCGATGGCCTACGCGTACTTCGTGGTCCACCAGCCCGAGGCGCTCACCCCGGTCGGCAACGGCGGCGAGGCCTCGGCCCTCTTCTGCTGGGCGTTCCTGCTGCTGGTCTTCACCGGCCCGGGCGCCGTGGCCCTGGACCGGTTCTTCGGGTCGGGCACCGAGCGCGTCCCCGCCGAGGAGTCCCGCCGCGAGCCCGCCACGGCCGTCTCGGTCTGACACCCGGGTACGCCCGGGATCGGCCGGCACACCCGGCGCTCCGGGCCCGGCACACCCCCACCGGTGCCGACCCGGTAGCCGGGACCCGGACGGTACGGTGCCCCGCTCCCCGCGCGACGGTCGCGAAGGGGCGGGGCACCGCCGTACTCCCGCGCCCCGGTGCGGGACCACGCCCAGGACGCACCTCGGTACGGGAGTACGGCCAGGGCGCGCCTCGGTACGGGAGTACGGCTAGGACGCGAACGGCACCGTGAAGCAGGCCACCCGCTTCCCCGCACCCCCCTGGGCGTCGTGGACGATCACCGACCGGGCACCGCCGTCCCGGAACCCCCATTCGTGCCGGGCCTCCGCCTCGCCGTTGCCCTTGCCGTCGGTGCGGAAGTCCAGCCACACCTCGTTGAGCGGGTCTGCGGTGGCCGAGGTGCGGTGCTGGTAGTGCGGCCCCGCCGACGCGGGATCGGCCGCACAGGGCGAGGTGTGCACGTGCATCCCGTACGCACGGTTCGGGACGAGGCCGCGCAGCCGGGTGCCGACGCGGTGGCTGGTCCGGTCGGCGAACTGCGTGATCTCGATCCGCGCGGACGCCGGCACGAGCGCGGTGTCGTACGTCAGCGCGTCGGACGGGACGAAGGAGCCGGGCGGCGAGAACACCCCGTCGGCCCGCATCCAGAACCCGCCGCTCCGCGAGGCGCCGCCGACCATGCCTGCCTCTTCGGCGCCGCTCGCCTCTCCGGCGCCGGTGCTGTGGGCCGCGTGGCCTCCGCCGTCCGGAGCGGGCGCGCCGCCCGACTCGTCCGCCGCGCCATGGGCGAGGGAGACACCGCCGGTGAGCATCACCAGGGCCGCCGCCCCCACCAGCACCCTCCTCCGTACGGTCCCGGGCGCGCGGGACGCCCGCTCCGCCCCGGCCACCTCCGCCGCCGCTGCCGTCTCCGCGTCCGGGCCCACCTGTGCTGCTGCCATGCGCTGCCGCTCCTCGCTCGTGCCGGTCGTTGCGGCCTGCCTAACGCCCGTACCGCCCGCGAGGTGTACATGACCCGCACAACATCACCCGACCCTGGGCGATCTGCGCGGAGCCCTCACGCGTACGCTGTACAGCTGAACCTGCCGCCCATGCCGCTCCCCTGCGACGTCGCGGCGTTGACACGATCGGGGAGTCGACGGGTGCTTGAGAGTGTGGCCGCACTGACCAGCAGCCCATGGATCTACGTGGTGGTCGCCGTCTCGGTGCTGCTGGACGTCTTCCTCCCCCTGCTGCCCAGTGGTGTCCTCGTGATCACCGCCGCCACCGCGGCCGCCGCCGGCTCCACCGGCGTCAACGGCGCCGGCAACCCGTCCGGTGAAGTGCCCTCCCTCGTCGTCCTCATCCTCTGTGCGGCCACCGCCTCGGTGCTCGGCGACCTCGTCGCGTACCGCCTGGCCTGGCGCGGTGGCGACCGGCTGGACCGGGCGATCGCGCGCTCACGCCGTCTCACCAAGGCGCAGGAACGTCTCGGCGCGGCGCTGAGCCGGGGCGGTGGGGCGCTCGTCGTCATCGCCCGGTTCGCCCCCGCCGGCCGGTCGGTGGTCTCCATCGGGGCGGGCGCCGCCCACCGCAGGGTGCGGGACTTCCTGCCGTGGTCGGCCCTGGCGGGCCTGGCCTGGGCGGGTTACAGCGTGGGGCTCGGCTACTTCGGGGGCCGGTGGCTCGGGTCGACCTGGTTCGGGACGGCCGTCTCGGTGCTGGCCCTGTTCATGGCGGGCGCGCTGGCCGCGTTCGTCGTGAAGCGCCCGGCCGCCGCGCGGAAGGCGGCGGCCACGGCGGAGGCGCTCCAGAACTCCTCCGCACCGGCAGCCGTGCCCACCCCGGCCGCCAAGTCCCGGACGGCCCGCCAGGATTCCGCCCACGACGCCGTCTCCGGCATCGCGCCCGGCAACGTCCCCAGCCAGCCGAACGGCCCCGCACCGGTCACATCACCCGTCACGTCCCCGGCGCCGGTCTCCCCCTGAGCCGTTCCCGGCTGTCCGGCGGTCCGCTCCCCGAGCCGTCCTCCTCCCCGGGCCGTTCACCGTGCGGGCTCAGCTCTCGACGGTGCTCCGGGCGGCCGCTCCCCGTATCTCCAGGCCGTCCAGCAGCTTCATCGTGGCCTCGGTGATCTCGTCGACGGCACGGTCGAACACCTCCCGGTTGTGCGCGGCGGGCGCGCGGAAGCCGGACACCTTCCGTACGTACTGAAGGGCTGCGGCCCTCATGTCCTCCTCGGTGGCCTCTTCGGGGAGGGCGGGCGGTCGAAGGGTCTTGATGCTGCGGCACATGTCTCCAGTGTGGACCGCACCACTGACAACGGCCCGGCGTCGCCCCCCACCGTCCCGCCTGACGACCGGTGCCCGCCCCCGGCCCGTCAGCCGTCCCGCACGATGACGGGGATCTCGTAACTCCCGTCGAGGACGGCGGCCCCCGGTGTGTACAGCCGCAGCATGGGCCGGAAGTCCCCGGCGGGGGCGGGGAGCCAGTTCGCCGCCCGGGCGGGGTCGGCGGGCCGGTCGTGGGAGAGGTACAGGGTGAGCGAGCCGTCGTCCGCGTGGACGAGACCGGGCGTACGGTCCCCGATCGAGTACCGGCCGGCCGGGTTCTCGACGAGGTAGTAGTCCGGGGTGCCGTACATCGTCACCGACCAGAACGACTCGACGGGCGGCGGCTCCGGGAAGCGCAGGACGTAGGAGTGCGCCCCGTTCAGCTGCCGCCCCTCGCTGTCCTGGAAGGTCTGCGCGTACACCGCCTCGTACCCGTGGTTCCCCCACAGCGCGACCCGGGCCGCCACCGCGCGGCCGAGGTAGGAGCCCTCCCGGTCGGCGGCCTTCCACCGGGGCGAGTCGACCGTGCCCACGCCGAAGTGGTCCAGGTTGTAGTCGAAGAGATGCGGGTTCGCGGCCCAGCTCCCCGGCTTCCCGCCCCCGCCGCCCGTCCCGGCGCGGCTGACCCCCTCGACCCGGGCGCGCCCCCGCTCCTGCCCCTTGACCAGCGCGTCGACGAGGGCCGGGTCGGCGGTGACGTACGGCGAGGGGCCCTCCTCCAGCAGCCCGAGCGGCTGGAACCGGTCCTGGTACGCCTGGTCGGCCGCGGACGGCGGGAAATCGGCCATCCACACCCGCAGCTCCTCGAAGAAGCGCAGCTCCTCCGGTACGCCGGGCTCGGGCGCGGGCAGCCCGGTGCGGTGGGGCCTGCCGTCGAGAGGGGTGAGGGTGAGCCGCTCCTGGAGCGCCCGGACGCGCGGCAGGTCGTCGGGGCCGTCACAGGCGTTGCGCCCGGCGACGGTCACCACGGAGGTGGGCGCGTCGATGACCCCGCGTACGCCGTCGGGGACGCTGCCCGCCCAGCCGGGCGGCACGATCAGCCACTCGCCCTCGCCGGTACCGGTGGCCCGTCGGCCGACGTACGCGAAGTTGTTCGTCCAGGCGTCGATGAACTGGAGCACGTGGTACGCGCCGCCGGTGTCGGGGACATGGAGGCGCAGCGGCCCGCCGGACAGGTCGAGTTGGGCGATGGAGTAGACGGTGTCGTTGTTGACGGAGACGAACTCCGTACGGTGGTCGGCGAGGTGCTCGGAGTGGGCGAACCGGTTGAAGGGGGTGGCCGCCATCCCTCCGAACCCCTGGTGGAGCGAGGTTCCGACCATGGAGAGGTCGTAGACCAGGGGGTATCCGTAGATGTACGCCTCGGCGGCGAGGTCCACGAGATCCGTCCTGGTGCCGTCGGGCTCCGTGCCGGTGCTGTCGGTCCCCGTCCCGGTGCTGTCGGCCACGTCAGACCACCGGCTCGGAGCGGTCGGTGCACAGGGCCCAGATGATGAAGATGTCGATGGCGATGGTGACGATGGCCCAGATCGGCGTGTACGGCAGCCACATGAAGTTGGCGATCAGGTTCAGGGCGACGAGGGCGATGCCCACGGCCCGGGCCCAGGTGGCGCCCTTGAGGATGCCCCAGCCGACGAAGATCAGGACGACGCCGAGGATGAGGTGGATCCACCCCCATGTGGTGACGTTGAACTTGAAGACGTAGTCGTCGACCGCCGCGTACACATCGTTGGTGGCGATGCCCGCGACCCCCTTGATCACCCCGAGGACACCGTCGACGAGGAGCAGGAAACCGGCGAACAGCGTTCCGCCGCCGGCCCACGGGTTGACGGAGCCACTGTCCGAGGAGGACGCGGCGGGGCGGGAGGTGCCGGGCGTCGGTGTACTGGACTGGGACATGCGGACTCCTTGGCCGGGGCAGACGCGGGCGCCTGCGGTCCTGACCTGCGCTGATGGTGCGTGCAGATCAGCTCCGACGTTCCCTGCGGCCGGTCCGGCCAGCCACTTGGACGCACCCGTTCGGGTGACGCCTCACGGGACCGCACCCAGGTGCTTCACGGGTTCACGGCCGGGCTCCAGGTGTCGAGGTCACCGCCGCGCCATTCGATCAGCCCCGGCCGGTCCAACTCGACGGCCTCGTCCGGCCCGGGGGCGAACCCCGCGGCCCGCAGCAGCGCGGCCACCTCGCCCCGCCCGTGCGCCAGCCCCACGATCTGCCCGTGCACGGTCACCCGCCGCGCTCCGGTGGCGGAGGGCGGGTGGACGATCACAGGTGGATGCGCGGCCATGTCTCCACGGTGCCTTGGGGGTCGCGGGAGCGCATCCCGGGAGGAGACCGGTCGGGGGCCCGGAGGCGCGCCCCTACCGGCCGACCAGCAACGCCTCCGAGCCCACCGGCCGGAACCCGGCGGCCTGGAACGCCCTGATGCTGCGCGCGTTGCCCGCGGCCTGCTGGGACCAGAGGGGCTCGCCGTCGGGCACCAGATGGCGAGCGGCGGTGGCCAGGGCGCGGCCGAGGCCCCGGTGCCGGGCGTCCTCGTCCAGTTCGACGGCCACTTCCCAGCGCCCGGCCACGCCACGCCCCAGGACCAGCACCCCGCCGTCGACCGCCCACATCCGCACCCCGTCACGCCTCCTGCGCGCGCTCACCACCCGGGGGTGAACCGGATCGGTGACCTCCCGCAGCTCCAGCGGAGGTTCACCGGGCAGAGCGGGCGCGACCGTGAGGAGGTCGATCGTGTCGGTGGTCCGTCCGGTCCGCTCCACGAACGCGTGCAGGAAGCCCGGGTGCATCGTGGCCGCCAGCGCATCGCAGTCGAGGGACGCCAGGGTCGCGCGGACCCACGCGGGGTCCTCGTCGGTGAACACCACCGAGTGCGCGGTGAAGGCGATCACGCCGCTGTCCCGCCCGCTCGGCGCCTCCACCACGGTGGTGCTCCCGTCGGGCGCCGGAAACCGGCCGCGCGCCGCCCCGTCCAGGATCTCCGCAAGGGTCTGCCCCATGATCGTGCCCCTCCCCGTTCCGTCTTCCGCCCGACGGACGGCACCCGTCCTGCCGACCGCAACCCTCACATGCGACGCTCCGCGCCCGCGCAGCCGACACAGGTCGTGGCCGCCGGCCGCACCTCCAGGCGAGCGGCCGGAATGGGCTCTCCGCACACCTCGCAGCGCCCGTAGTCCCCGTTCTCCAGCCGGTCCACGGCCAGGTCCAGCTCGGCCAGGTGCTCACGCGCCTGCGCCAGCAGGGCGGCGACATGGGCCCGCTCGAAAGCCGTACTGGACCCCTCGGGGTCATGCTCGTCGTCGACGGCCACCAGGGCGTTCGCCTCGACGATGGCCTCGAAGTCACGGCTCAGCGCCGCCATCCGCTCGCTCGTGTCCGCGTGATCGGCCATGAGCCGTCGCCGTACCGCCCGGTGCTCGGGCGGTACGTACGGATCATCGCCGGTGTTCTCGGTCATCGACTCCACAACGCCGGACCGGGAGCGGCCATTCCGGGCCACACCCCTACGGCCGTCCCCCAAGGTCCTCGCCGACGGTCGCTACGGACGCTCGCTGAAGCGGACGGACCACGCGTAACCACTGAGGGTGTCGTGCGGGACCTGCCGGACCTCTCTGACCTGGCAGCCGTCGTGGGCGTACTTGAGCGCGAACCGGTCGAGACGCTGCGCGTCGGTCAGCTCCTCCATGGACAGCGGCGCCCCGATCACCAGGTCCTCGTGAAGGGTTACGTCGGTTGCGGAGCCGTCCGAACAGGCCGAGCAGTGATGCGTTCTGGGTAGGGCCATGCCCCCAGTGTGCGCCCCACCCGGGCACTCGCTCACCACGGCGGCCCGGCGGACGGGAAAAGAGGCGGTGGGAGTCCGCCGCGCACATGCGAAGGCCCCGACCGTGACGGTCGGGGCCTTGGCACTTCACACGGTGGGCGCGGACGGTTTCGAACCGCCGACATCTGCTTTGTAAGTTCGAACACGCGAGTGGCTGGGGGATGCAACTGGAGGAAACTCTGAGCAGTTGCGATCTATGACAGGCCGTGCCCGTGCGCTGAAGTCTGCTGCGGTTGATGTCAATTGTCGATGTCAGGAGCACCTGCGGCACCAAGACTGACCTACGACCTAGGCTCGCAAACCTGAGCACCGCTTTGCGATTCAGGGGTCAACGGGGCCGAGATTGTGGTTCCCTGGCGGCGTGATCGACGCAGAGTTCCCCACGTGGGTACGTGAAGCCAGAAGCGGCCGACGAGCCGGCAGCGCAGCCATGCGCACGAAATTGCCCGATTCGCCATATTTTGGGGTAGAGATTGCTGATTGGTCGGACGTAACGCGGAGTCTCCTCGCGGCGCAGCCACTCAGTGGTGAGACCCTCGTCAACGCAGTGCTCTCATCGTGGGACTCCATCTTTGAGTCACGGCTAGGAAGTGGATTTCACATCGGCCGAGAAATTGAGCCGACGCCACAAATCATGGGATTCTTCCTTCACGCGCTTATCCCTCTTGAACTCGCCAAGGGCGATCCTGGCTGGCGGGCCGACTTGGACTCAAGCGAAAAGGATCTCGTCTACGTACCAGATCAGAGTTTTTCTATTGAAATCAAAACCTCGTCCCATAAGGATCAAATTTTCGGAAACCGTAGTTTCGGCGTCGATAATCCGGGAAGAGGAAAAAAGGCCAAGGATGGCTACTACGTGGCTGTCAATTTCGAAAAGTGGAGCGATGCACGCGGGAGACTACCCCGCATTAGGCTGATTCGCTACGGGTGGCTGGACCACACGGATTGGGTAGCTCAAAGATCCCAGACAGGGCAGCAATCGTCACTGCCCGCCGTTGTAGCTAACAATCAGCTTCTCACGATATACCCTCGGGAGATTTAAGCCGCGCCCCCAACTCGTTAATTCGAGTTGGGGGCTTACTTATTAGAAGAGAGAAGGAGCGCCCGACTCTAGTCGACTCGCTGCAATATCGAGGTAGTCTTCTCGCATTTCAATGCCTACACTACAGCGGCCTTGCGCGCGAGCTACAACTGCCGTTGTCCCCGAGCCAAGAAATGGGTCGAACACTAGACCATCCGACGGGCTGCAGGCCTTAATAATGCGCTCAATTACAGCAACGGGAAATTGGGCCGGGTGCGCGGTGCGCTCGACGCTCGAACGCTTAGCCCCCGACGTAACCTTCGGGAACTGCCACACGTCGGTGGGATTCTTTCCCAGTGGATTGCACTTAAGTTTCCCGTTCTTCTTTTGATTAGGATACTTGACGTTCGGGTCTCGCACAGAGTCAAGATCGAAATAGTAGTTCTCGGGGTCTCTTACATACCAGAGGAACTTTTCATTCCGAGGAGAGAAAGACTTCCGCGAAGCGACTCCGGCACCGTAATTCCAAACAACTTCCTGGATCATGTAGAAAGGGCTCTTATTCCACAGGAGGTAGGGAATTGGAACAGCTTTCCCCTGGCCAGGCACCGGAATATACCCTACATTAAGCCAAAATGCCCCGCCCTCGCGAGTAACCTCGTGTACATGCGTCATCCACGCTTCACACCATGAAACATAACCATCAACGGTCAGTACATTTTCGTACTCTTTGCCGATGTTGTAGGGAGGGCTGGTCACGGTGAGATCGAAGATCTGAGAGGGAATTGATTTCAGGAGATCCAGGCTGTCACCGTGATACAGAAGAGTATCCGAAGCCTCGTAATACGGCTCCCCTAGGGCCTTTTTGATCTCAGCCAGCCTGGTGTCCACAGCTTTTCCCATCCACTGGAAAATTAAGGAGATAATGCGCTACGCAGCATGGAACTATATCACGCTTGCTGCACGAAGTTTTTCGAACCTTTCGAAAAGGTAGACGCTTTTTGATCAAGCAAACCAGTGCGCCACCCGCCGCTGAGTCCCCGTCAAGTGACGCGCCACCAAGGCCCATCCCGGCTCCCATCCCGTCCGCCTTCGACCCACACGTCGTGGAGCGGTCGTGGTTCAGGGCGTCAAGGTGGAGCGCGCCACTGTACGAACGACCTTGACGCCCTGGGCCGCGACTGCTCGGCTCTGCCTGGGTCGAAGGTGGTCGGGATGGGAGCCACCACGACGCTCGCCCCGCTCCGGCCGGCACTCGCGAACGGCGCCCCGTCCATCCCGGAGTCTGAGCGCCCCCGCCGGAGGCATCCTCTTGAAGCGCGGGCTCGGTTCTCGACTCATGCCCCCGGGCCTATCCAGTTGTGGGCGCGCGTCGGCGGCGGCAGCGCCGAGCGGGCCGAAGGCAGGAGCGCGGGCGCAGCCAGAGCCGGGAAGCGCGCCCGGCGGAGCGGAGCGCAGCCGGGTGCCTTGATGAGGTAGAGAAACCTGTAACAACCCTGCATGGCTCGACAGCTAGGCGACCTTGTGGCGTTGGGTTCGCTCCTGCTCCTATGGGGGCCTGGTGTACCTGATCGGTGGGGGCGAGCATGGTTGCGTTACGGGTGTCGGAGTGGAAGCGGCACGGTCTGGATCGGCTCTACGTGAACGCACCCGATGGCAAAGCTGTTGCGTGGTTCGACAGGCGCACGGGACACATTGAGGTCGTTGACGAGATGCTGCGACAGCAGATCTTGGAAGCCTTGACCCCGTACATGATCCGGTCGGCCGCTTCGGCTAGTGGTGCTGCATCGACGCTGCGGACTCCCCCACCCTCCGACTACGACCTAGCTTCACGTCGTCCTGGCCAGGCGTTGAGAGACAAGATCAGGGCAGATTGCCCGAGCCTGATCCAACGCTCTCTCGCGTGGGCGTTGCGTCGCCCCGAGAATGCATCCTGGAGGACGGGACTACGTGGCGAACGCATAGTCAGTCGCGAGCTGACACGACTCCGCCGGCACGGCTGGCGCACACTTCACTCCATACCGCTGTCCCCAACATGGGATATCGATCATCTGCTCATTGGGCCTGGCGGAGTCTTCTCGATCAACACGAAGCACCACCGTGGCAAGACCGTATGGGTCGGTGACCATGTCGCCCGGATCAATCACGGGAAGGGTCGGCCCTACCCTCGTAGCAGTCGGCGTGAGGCAGCCGTCGTCAAGAAGGTGCTCCATCGCGGGTGCGGGTTCGCAGTCGAAGTGGCCCCCGTGCTTGTCTTCGTCAAGCCAGCCAAACTTACCGTGCAACCCTCATTGCAAGACGTGCGGGCCATCGAGAATCGAGAACTGTCCGCACTGAGCCCTCTGACTGGTGTTTTGAGTCCGGAACAAGTCGACGCTGTGTATGCCGTGGCTCGCGATCAGCGTTCCTGGACTGACGCAGTCTGACGGAACGGCCTCCAGCATGACTCCTGATGGGGCCGCGTCAGTCAGAAGGGAGGAGTCGGCTCGTGAACCCTGCTAGACACAGGCGCTCATAAGCTTCCAGCACATCGCCCGGGACCGGCTCGTGAATCATGAACCCCTGGGCCGGATAGATGAGCAACCGCTGGAGTGCGCCCACAAGCATGTCAATCACCAGACGGGCGTCCCCGATCGAGTCCACGTACTGGCTCAGCGACATTGGAGACGACGCGCTGACGATCTCGACCTCGGGCCAGAGCTTGCGCGCCGTGGCGTACGCACGCCTTTCCTCGTACGGCTTGCTGATCAACAGAACGCTCGACACCTCGACCCGGGCCTCTTCGAGCACAGCCTTAGAGAAGCGAATGTTCTCGCCGGTGTTGCGCGCTTTCGGCTCAACGAGCACGGCAGATGCGGGAACACCCAGCTCCAGGGCTCTTTCCCTGTAGTGGACCGCTTCGCCGCGCGGCATGCGCTCCCGAGTCGTGGGGCTGCTCGCTCCGGTGAACAAGAGCAGTGGAACTGTGCCCTTGTGGTACGCGGCCACCGCTGTGTCTGCCACACCTAGGTCGTGGCTGCCCAGCCCGATCGCCACCGAGCACGGACGAAGCGCGTGCCCCATCTGGTGGTAGTCCCACAGGACCCGCGTATCGCCCCACACCTGCTCTGAGATCATCACTCCGCTTCCGCTTCCCTCGCTGAGTCCGGAACCTTGAAGTCGTATTCCCAGGCGAAGCGCGAAGCTGCGTGTACACCGATGGCGAACTCCACCACCGTGCCATCGGCGGTGTAGGTGGTTCGATGCAGCTCGACAACGGGTTCGCCCGGCGGTAGTTGCAAGATCTTCACCTCGCCTGAGGTAGCAGCGCGGGCGAAGATCTCTTCCTTCATGTGGTCGATCTCGTACCCCGCGTCGTAGAGCACACGGAACCCACCGCCCCGGCCGGCCGGGCCAGGCGTCGGATCGACCAAGCGGGTGCCTTCGACATGCTCAGGCCGGTAGTAACTGGTCAAGGTGTGCGTCGGCTGCTCCCCCTCCTTCACCAACCGGGCTCGGGCGTAGACCTCCGCTCCCTCCGAGAGGCCGTGTGCTGCCGCCACGGAAGGCGGGGCCTCAACAAGACTCACCGTCTGCGTCTGTTCATTGCGCCGATAGGTGCGTCCGGATGCCACGCGGTCCGCGATGAACGCCACCTCGTCACCGTCGCGCCACTTGGCCTTGTCGTACCGGGCGATACCCAACCGCTTGAGCGGTACCTGCTGGCGTACCACCGTGCCGTGTCCTCGGGATGACGTGACCAGACCTTCGGCTTCAAGAGCCTTATAGGCGGCGTGAACCGTGGACTTAGAGCCCTCGCCGGCGTCAACCAAGTCCCGAATATGCGGGAGCTGCGCGCCCGGACCGTACTCACCTGCCTTGATCTGATCAGCCAGCTTGTCTGCCAGCTCTCGCCACTTGGGCGTCATCCCGAACTCCTCTCGTCGGAGCTAAGTCAAACACAGTCCCAGGACTGTTGACAGTCCCAGGACTGCGGTCCATAGTCTTGCTTAGCGGTTCGCAGTCCCAGGACAGCGAACGTTGAGGGCCCTCTTTGGGCTGCTCCACTCAATCCAGGGAGTATCAGATGCCGTCCTTCAAGATCGACGTTTCGACCGCTGTCGTGTTCGTGGCGACGCCTCCGACGCCGAAGCTCGTGAGCAAGCAGACCGGTGAGATCGCGATCGACCGGGAGACCGGTGCCCCGCTCGCGACGGTGGGCCTGCTGGTCGCGGACGAGGGAGAGGGCAACCTCTACCAGGTGACCGTGCCGAACACGGGCGTCCCGGAGAACCTGGCCCCCGGCACCCCGGTCACGGTCGTCGGCCTCAAGGCCCGGGACTGGGAGAACACCTTCAACGGCCAGACCCGGCACGGCATTTCGTTCCGCGCGGTCGCTGTGACGCCGCTGGGGGCCTGATCATGTCGGACCTGTCCACGGTGATCGAGGTTGCGGGGGCCTTATCGGCCGCCGGTGGCCTCGGCTACGCGAAGGCCCGCTCCCCTCGGGTGTTCTGGTCGCTGGTCGGCGCCCCGGTCGCCCGGGTCCGCTTCTCGGTCACGTACCGGGCGACGATGGATGTGTGCGGGCTGACGGTCCAGCCGTCCCGCCTGCGGGCGTTCATGGTCCGCAACGTCGCCCGCCAGGAAGTCCAGCCCGTTCCCCCGCAGGTTCGCCGCGTCCGCTACTCCACCACGGGCATGCGGGCGACGCTTCGCCTTCCCGCCGGTCTGGAACCGGCTGACGTGTCCGCCGCCTCCGAACGGCTCCGCCACGCCTGGGGCGTCCACTCCGTCCATGTGGTCGAGGTGAAGCCCGGGTTCGTGGAACTGCGGATGACCGGCTACGACGTCCTGCGTCGCGTGAAGATGCCCCGCCGGCTCCCGCGCAACACCACCGCCGGTCCGCTGGTCGTGCCGGTGGCGCTGCGGGAGGACGGTACGGCGTTCGTCCGGGACTACCAGAAGGTCCCGCACGCCCTGACGGTCGGTGCGAACCAGTCGGGCAAGTCGATGTATCAGCGCAACCTCATCTCCGGCCTGGCCAAGCTCCCGGTCGGCCTGGTCGGCATCGACTGCAAACGGGGTGTCGAACAGCGCGGCTACGCACCCCGCCTCTCCGCCCTCGCGATCACCCCGGACGAGGCTGACGGCCTGCTGGAAGCCCTCGTGGGCGAGATGGAGGAACGCTTCGACATCCTCAGCTCTCATGGTGTCTCGGACCTGTGGGGCCTGCCGACGAAGGTGCGGCCGGTGCCGCTGGTCGTCCTGGTCGACGAGGTCGCTGAGCTGTTCCTCGTCGCCGCGAAGAAGGACGAGGAGCGGCGGGACCGGATGGTGATGCGGATGATCCGGCTCGCGCAGATGGCCCGCGCGGTCGGGATCTTCCTGGAGGTCTGCGGACAGCGTTTCGGCTCCGACCTCGGCAAGGGCGCGACCGCCCTGCGCGCACAGCTCACCGGGCGTGTGGTGCACCGGGTCAACGACAAGCAGACCGCCGAAATGGCACTCGGCGACATCGCCCCCGAAGCCGTCTTCGCCGCCACCACCATCCCCCCGGACCGCCCCGGCGTCGCGGTGGCCGGCGACTCCTCCGGCGGCTGGTCCCGCATCCGCACCCCCGCCATGACCCCAGCCGAAGCCGTCGCGGTCTGCGCCGAGTTCGCGCACCTCACCCCGCACCTCGCCGCTCTGGCACCCTTCCGGCCGACCGTTTCTGCCGCCCCGGCCCCGGGCTCCCCGCTCCTCAAGCCCAGCCCGGCAACCAGCTAACACCCCTTCCTGCAAGTCCAGTTGGCGTGACTGCTTCGCGCCGGGTCCTTACCCCGCCCATGCCCGGAACCGGAAGGAACCACCGCCATGGCCACCAAACGGACCACCACCAAGCCCTCGAAGAACACCCCGCCCGCCCCGGTTGTCTGCTCGCCGTGCGACGGGTCCGGGATGGTCGCCGCCACGGTCCGCGTCGGTCGCAAGCGCCGCCCGGTCGGCCAGCAGGACGGCCTCTGCCTCAACTGCCTCGGCTCCGGCCTCGCCCCCGACGCCTGACCACCCCCGAGCCCCGGTGCCGGGCGGCGGCCCTGTTCCCCGCCTGGCACCGGCCCCACCCCTGAAAGGAGGTGAACCCCTGTGTCCCGCATCCGAATCGACGCCGTACTCATCCAAGCTGTGATCGCCGGTGCCCTGTCCTTCGCGCACCTGCACGATCTGGCGGAGGCGGCTGGGCAGGATGGCTGGAAAGCCTGGGCCTACCCCGTCAGCGTCGACCTCCTGCTGGTCGCGGCCTGGCGTCGCATGCGTGCCACCGCCGACAACCGGGCCGCCTGGGCGTGGTTCGTCATCGCCCTGGCCGCGTCCCTCGGCGCGAACGTCGCCACCGCCGGGCTCCTCGACCTCAACGACGTCCCGGCCTGGTTGCGCATCCTCGTCGCTGGCTGGCCCGCCCTCGCCTTCCTCGGCGGCACCCTCCTCGTCCACGCCCCCACCACCGCGCCCGCCGAACCGGACCCCGCGCCGACTGCCGCACCGCTGGCTGCTCCGGCCGCTGAGCCGGTCCCGGAGGTGACGGTGGAACGGGCTCCCGAACCGGCTCCGGAACTCCCGTCGGCACCGGCCGCCGACCCCGCCCCGGTGCCTGTTCCGGCTCCTGCCCCGGCGGCTGTTCCGCCAGCGCTGCTCGACCACGCCCGGAAGCTCTCCGACGCCCACCACGCCACGACCGGTGCCCGGATCGACTCGGACACCCTGCGCGCCCGCCTCGGCGTCCCCGCGCCCCTCGCTGACGCCATTGCCGCCCAACTCGCCTAACCCATATGGAGGTTCTGGTCATGCCGCGTCCGAATCGCTTCACGAACGTGGTCCGCTTCGGTCCCGTTCAGGTCGGCACCTACTACGACGGCCGGGGACGCACCAAGCACGTCGCAGCCTGCACCGCGCCCCGCTGTGACTTCTCCGCGGACTACGACGGCCGCGCCGCCGCCGAACTGGCCGCCCGCACCCACCGCTGCAACCCCTGACAGGAGGCTCCGCCCGTGTTCACCCCGAAGATTCCGCCCCCGGACACCGCACCCACCCCCGGCACGTCCCTGGTCCCGCCGCTCACCGGCCTCGTGCACCCTCCGGCCTGCACCTGCCACCACACCCCGACCACCCCGGCCCCGGTTCCGGCTGCTCCGCCCGCTGGTCAGGCTGTTCGGTTCGCCCCGGGCTCGCTGCTCGTCGCCGCCGCCGGCGGGACCGCCTTGGTCCTCGTCGTCGGGACGGTCCTGGTCTCAATGCTCCTGGCGACCGCGATCACCGCCGCCTCGGTCGCCGTGTGCGCCGTGGTCCTGCGCTCGCTGCTCAACCGCCCGAACAACCGCTGACAGCCCCCGGGGCGGCTTCCACCGCCAAGTTTCCGCCGCCCCGGGTGCCCACCACTTCCAGATCCAACGGACCCGAAAGGGAGATCCCATCATGCCCCAGCACACCCTGCCCCGACCGATCTGCGGCCACTGCGACGGCTTCCCCACCGTCACCATCACCACCGGCACCCGCACCCCCGACGGGCAGCGCCAGACCATCACCGCGAACTGCCCCGCCTGCCACGGCACCGGCCACACCGCCCCCGCCCGCGCCCGCGCCCACACGCGGATCGGGGCGTGAGCGCCATGGCCGACCTGACCCCCACCCCGGACCGCCCCGGCCTCCACGTCAGCAAGCCTTCCCCGAACGCCCCGGCGACCGGCTCGGCCGTCTGCCACTGCGGGGCCTCGGCCACCGCCACCGGGGACAGCCAGGTCAAGGCCCTGGTCGAGGGCTACACCGCGAACCACGGCCCGGCCCACCGCAACGGGGGTGCACGCCGATGAGTACCGTTTCAGCTCACGTGCTGGACTTGTTCGCCGGTCCGGGTGGCTGGTCCCAGGGATTACGCGCCCTGGGGGTCCGGGACATCGGGCTGGAGATCGACGCAGCCGCCTGTGCCACCCGCCAGGCGGCCGGTCACCTCACAATCCGTACCGATGTCGCCGCCTACCCCACCGCGCCGCTGGCCGGGAAGATTGCCGGACTGATCGGGTCGGCCCCGTGCCAGCCGTTCAGCGCGGCCGGCCTCGGTGCGGGACACGACGACATGGACCTGTGCCACCAGGCCCTGGACGACCTCGCCCGAGGAAAGGACACCCGCCACCTCCTCCGGGCCAGGTGCTCGGACCCCCGATCGCTCCTGGTCGCCGAACCCCTGCGCTACGCGCTGGACCTCCACCCGCAATGGGTCGCCCTGGAGGAAGTCCCGGCAGCCCTGCCCCTCTTCCGCCACACCGCCGCACTCCTGCGGACCGCCGGATACTCCACCTGGGCCGGAATCCTCAACGCCGCCGACTACGGAGTCCCCCAGACCCGCCGCCGCGCCTTCCTCCTGGCCTCCCGCCACCACACCGTCACCCCGCCCGAAGCCACCCACGCCCGCACCGCCGAACCCGAAAGCCTCTTCGGCCCCGGACGGCTTCCCTGGGTCTCGATGGCCGATGCCCTCGGCTGGGGAGCAACAGACCGCACCGCCCCCACCGTCACCGCCGGCGGCGGCAAAAGCGGCGGTCCCGAACCCTTCCCCACCGCAGCCCGCAACGCACTCCTGGCAGAGCAGGAACGGGGCGCGTGGGCCCTGCGCAACGGCAACCAGCCCAACGCCACCGTCCGGGGCATCCACGAGCCCGCCCCGACCGTCGCCTTCGGCCACAACTCCGCCCGCATCACCTGGACACGCAGCCCCGACACACCCGAATCCGTACGGATCACGGTCACCGAAGCCGCCGCACTCCAGAGCTTCCCGCCCGGCTACCCCTTCCAGGGAACCAAGACCAAGCAGTTCGAGCAGGTCGGCAACGCCGTTCCCCCGCTCCTGGCCACCACCGTCCTCACCAGCGTGCTCACCCCCACCGCCCTGGAGGTGGCCGCGTGAGCGACACCGCCACCATGGCGGGCCTGGACCCGGCCACCCTGGGCGATCTGCTCCGGGTAGTCGGGTCTCCCGGCTTCGACCGCCTCACCGAACAACTCCGCCGCACCGGAGGCTGCTCCCAGCCCATCCACCTCACCGGCGCCAGCAAGACCATCGACCGGGCAACCGGCACCCTGCTGCACCACTACTCCACCGACACCGAACCGGGTGGACGGTTGCGGATCGCCTGCGGCAACCGCCGCGCCACCCGCTGCCCCGCCTGCGCCTGGACCTACGCAGGCGACACCTACCGCCTCATCCGCGCCGGACTCACCGGCGACCCCGACAAAGGCACCCCCACCACCATCCGCGACCACCCCCGCGTCTTCGCCACCCTGACAGCCCCCTCCTTCGGCCCGGTCCACAACCGGCCCGGCAACCGCACCTGCCGCTGCGGCACCCGCCACACCGAGGACGCCCCGGAGCTGGGCACGCCGCTCGACCCGGAGACGTACGACTACGCGGGGGCGGTGCTGTGGAACAACCACGCATCCGACCTCTGGCGCTACTTCACGATCTACCTCCGCCGCGAAATCGCCCGCCGCGCCGGACTCACCCAGAAAGCCGCCCGCGAACAGTCCAAGGTGTCCTTCGGGAAGGTCGCGGAGTACCAGAAGCGCGGAGCCGTCCACTTCCACGCGGTCATCCGCTTCGACGGACCCGAGGGGCCGGACACCTCGCCCCCGGCCTGGGCCACCCTCGATCTGCTAGACGACGCGATCCGCGCCGCCGCCGCACGGGTCGAAGTGGTTGTGCCGGCCGTTCCGGAAGCGGGGATCACCCAGGGGTGGACGCTGCGGTGGGGCACGCAGCTCGATGTGCAGCCCATCGGGGCGTTCGGCAACGGTGAGGACCTCACCGAACAGGCCGTCGCCTCCTACGTCGCCAAATACGCCACCAAGGCGGCCGAGACCACCGGGACCGTCGACCACCGGGTCGGCAACAAAGAAGCGCTCGTCCTCCTCGACGTGCCCGAGCACCCCCGGCGGCTGATCGAGGCGTGCCTCGACCTGCACCACGCCTACCCGGAACGCAAGCTCCGCGACTGGGCCCACATGCTCGGCTTCCGGGGCCACTTCTCCACCAAGTCCCGGGCCTACTCCACGACCCTCGGGGCCCTCCGGCAGGTCCGCGCCGACTACCGCGCCGCCGAACAACGCGCCGCCCTCGGCCTCCCCGACCCGGACGACCATCCGGAGGCCACCACGCTCACTCTCGCGCACTGGGCCTACGCCGGCAACGGCCACACCCCCGGCGAATCCTGGCTCGCCGCCAACATCCACCGCGACATCCAACACAACCGCGAAACCGCCCGCGAACACCGCGCCGAGCTGCAAGACCAACTCGCTCTGGAAGGAGCCGCACCGTGACCACCGCCACCGCCGAACTCCTCACCGTGCCCGAGGTCATGGCGCGGCTGAAGCTCGGACGCTCCACCGTCTACGACCTGATCCGCTCCCGCCGACTGACCTCCATCACCATCGGCCGGTCCCGCCGCATCCCCGCCGACGCCGTACGGGACTTCATCGTCAACGAGATCGAGGAAGCCGCCTGATGCCTCCCCAGCGCAAGCGCAACCCCAACGGCGCGGGCACCATCACCAAGCGCAAGGACGGCCGCTATCAAGCCGCGGTCTACGTCCTCCAGCCGGACGGTACCCGCGCCCGCAAGTTCGCCTACGGCAAGACCTGGGCCGAATGCGATGCCAAGCGCCGTGACCTGCTCGCCAAGGTGGACCAGGGAGTACCCGTGCCCACGCGGTCGGCCAAGCTCGCCGAGTGGCTGCCCTACTGGCTGGAGAACATCATCAAGCCGCGCCGCAAGCGCACGACCTACGCGAAGTACGAGACGCACATCCGCCTCTACCTCGTGCCCATGCTCGGCTCGAAGCGCCTCGAATCGTTGAGCGTCGCTGACGTCCGGCGCTTCCTGGTCCGGCTGGAGCAGCAGACCACCGCAGCGACCGCCAAGGAGTCCCACCGCGTCCTGCGTACAGCGTTGACGGCTGCCTGCCGGGAGGAACTCGTCATGCGGAACGTGGCGACCCTCGTGGAACCGCCCTCGGCAGAAGCGCGAGACCTCTCCCCCTGGTCGCTCGACGAGACCTTGACCTTCCTCACCGCCGCCCGGAAGGACCCGCTCTACGCGGCCTTCGTCCTCGCCATCGCGCTCGGCTTCCGCCGTGGGGAGATCGTCGGCCTTCGATGGGAGAACGTGGACCTCGACAAGCGGGAGATCCGGGTCCGCACTCAGCGGCAGCGTGTCCGCAGTGAGGCGTACGAGGACGATCCCAAGGGACGCCGCAGGAAGCAGACGCTTCCCCTGCCTGCCCTGTGCGTCGCTCCGCTCCGCTGGGAACGTCTGCGGCAAGCGGCCCTGCGGGAGGCTGCCGGTGATCAGTGGGAGGAGACGGGCTACGTCTTCACCACGCGATCCGGCCGGCCGATTGAGCCGCGCAACCTGTACCGCTCGTTCACCCGGGTCGCCGGGACCGCAGGGCTTCGTGTGATCCGGCTGCACGATGCCCGCCACGGCTGCGCGACCCTGCTGACCGCCGCCGGGGTCGCTCCCCGCGTCGTGATGGAGATCCTCGGGCACAGTCAGATCGCAGTGACGATGAACATCTATGCCCACGTCGTCCAGGACACGCAGCGCGAGGCCGTGAGTCACCTCGACCGCATGCTGAGGCGGCAGCGGCCCGACCGTGGGTGACCGCGCCCGTTGATGTCAGAGGTGGATGTCAAAGACCCCCAGCCATGATCGGCTGGGGGTCTTTGTGCTGGTGGGCGCGGACGGTTTCGAACCGCCGACATCTGCTTTGTAAGAGCAGCGCTCTACCCCTGAGCTACGCACCCGTGGATGAGGCAACAGCGTACATGGGCCGGACCCCCTGGTCATAAACCGGATCGGGAACCGCTGGGGAACCCGATGAGGAACCGATCGGGGCGGCCCGGGCCCGCGAGCGCCGGGGCGAGGCGGGGGTTAACCCCACCCCGGAGACGGTAGCCGTCCGGATGCCCCTGCCCCCGCCCCGGTGCATACGGTTTGCGGTACACCGGCAGCGACGACCGGTGGCACCGTCCGGCTGTATTTCCTGGGGGACCGATCATCGTGGACATCCGTACCAGCGCACCGACCCGCAAGCGCCGCAGGGCCCCCGGCCGGGTGCTCGCCGTGGGGAGCGGGGCCGCGCTGCTCGCTCTCGGTCTCACCGGGTGCGGCAGCGCCGATGTCGATGACGCGCCCGTGGAGCGCAAGTCGTTCGCGTTGGCGGGGAAGACGCTGACCATCGACGCCGAGGACTCGACCGTGACCCTCGTGCCGGCCGATGTGGACGAGGTCGAGGTCGCGCGGCAGGTCGACGGGTGGGTCGTGCTGGGGAGCGGGCCCGATCCCGTCTGGAAGATGGAGAACGACACCCTGACGCTCCGGGTGAAGTGCGACGCCATGATCAACAACTGTGCCGCGCGCCATGAGGTGAAGGTGCCCCGCGGCGTGACCGTGAAGGCCGACGCGGGCAACGGCCGGGTCAGCGCGGCCGGGTTCGACACCCCGCTGCGGCTCTCCGCCGACAACGGCGACATCGTCGTCCGGGATTCGGGCGGGCCGCTGGACCTCAAGAGCGACAACGGGTCCGTCCTCGCCGAGCGGATAGACACCAAGTCCGTGGTGGCCCGCGCGGACAACGGGGAGATCCGGCTGGGGTTCAGCGGCGTGCCCGATCTGGTGAACACCGTCAGCGACAACGGGAGCATCGTCATCGATCTGCCGCAGGGCGGACAAGAGTACGCCGTGAACGCGAGCGCCGACAACGGGAGCGTCAGCATCGGGGTGCCGCGGAGCGACGCCAGCACCCATGTGGTGAAGGCCCGCAGCGACAACGGGGAAGTGAAGGTTCGAACCGCGAACTAACGGGCCCGTGTGTTCGTCCTTACCTGGTGGGAGAATGTACCGGCAGGGGCGGAACAGCACGGGAGAGGGATGTGACGGCGACACACACGCGGCCAGAAGCAGGAGCGGGTGGGAGTTCCGCCGTCGAGAGCGTTTCCGGTGCCCGGGACGGACAGGGCGAACGAGGCGGGGGCGAGCGGCAGGCCCGGGGCAGGCGGCAGGCGGGCCGGGGGTTCCGGGACGTTCTGGCCCTCGCGCTGCTGCCCGTGCCCCTGCTCGCCGCCACGCTGCCCGCCGCCTTCGCCGGGGGCGGTACGCGGCGGTGGTTCGGCGGGCGTGGGGAGAGCCAGCGGGCCGAGGCCCAGGCAGCAAGGGACGCGGCCGCCGAAGCCTTCTACGAGCTGGACACCGCCCAGCGTGACCTCAAGATCTCCATCGAGACGATCAACGCCGTCGACAACTCCCCGCGCGGCCGCAAGGCGGCCGAGGACTTCGCCGCGCTGGGGCGGCGGATCGACGAGGTCAGCCACGCCTACATCACCGCCGTCGACAGCCATGATCTGGACCGGGACGATCTGGAGCCCTCCGTCGCCGCCAGCGCCCGCACCGAGCTGACCCGGGCCAAGGACGATCTCGTACGGGTCAAGGGCGAGCTGGACCGGTTCGGGCAGGGGCTCGGGACGTTGCTGGGCAGTGCGGAGACCCAGCTCGCCCGGCTGGCCCCCGCCGTGGAGCGGGCCCGGCAGGCGCTGCTCGGGGCGAGCAACGCACTCGATGCCGTACGGGCGGCGGGGCTGCGCGCCGATGAGCTGGCGGCCCGGCTCGCCGCCCTCGCCCCGGAGCTGACCAAGCTGAACCAGGGCGCGGGAAAGCACGGCGTCGCCGAGACCCTCCAGCGGGCCGACGTGGTCCTGCGCGATGCGGAGGCCCTGCGGACGGAGGCGGAGCGGCTGCCGGAGCGGGCCGCCGAGATCGACCGGCGGCTGGTGTCGCTGCGGACCCGCGCCCAGGCCCTGACGACGCGGGCGGGCTCGGTGGAGCCGGTCCTCAGCGAGCTGCGGCGGCGCTTCTCGGCCGCCTGCTGGCAGGACCTCCAGCAGGTGCCGGAGCAGGCCGCCGTCAACGTGCGGCAGGCCGAGGTGAAGCTCGCGGAGGCGGCGAAGGCCCGGGACGAGCAGCGCTGGGCGGATGCCACGTCGCGGCTCTCCACGGTCCGCGCCCTGCTCAACGCGGTGGACGAGGCCGTCTCCGCCGCCGGGGACCGGCTGCAACGGCTGGACGCCGTGGCGAAGGACCCGCAGCAGGAGATCGAGCGGACCCGGTTCGCCGTACGGGACGCACAGCGCCTCGCCATGGCCGGCCGCCACACGCCCGATCCCCGGCACGCCCGGCCGCTGGACGACTCCGTGGCGCGGCTGGACCGCGCCATCGCCGGTCTGGAGGGCCGCCACCCCGACTACTGGCACTTCCTGACCGAGACCGAGGCCGTACGGCAGACCGCCGCCCGGGTCGTCTCCGACATCCGCGAGGAACGCGGCAGCGGCGCCTGAGTCCCGGACCTGAGTCCACGGCCTGCCAGGCGGCCGGAGCAGCAGCTGCCCTGCCGTGGTCGCGGCCCACTGCCCCAGGTAGCCGGAGCCGCGCTGCCCCGGTGGCCGGAGCCTCAGCTGCCCTACCGTGGTCGCGGCCCGCTGTCCTACGCGGCCGGAGCCGCGCCGCCCCACGTGGTCGCGGCCTGCTGCCCCAGGCAGTCGGAGCCGCGCTGTCCCACGTGGTCGCGGCCCGCTGCCCTGGATGGTCGCGGGCACGCTGTTCCCCCTGGCCCGAGCCCCGCTGCTCAGGTGGCCGTAGCCGCCGGGCCGCGATGGCTCTAGCCTGAGGCCATGCCTCGCTATGAATTCCGCTGCCGTACCTGCGGAGACACGTTCGAACTCAGCCGTCCCATGGCCCAGTCCTCGGACCCGGCCTCCTGCCCCGCCGGTCACGACGACACCGTCAAGCTGCTCTCCGCCGTGGCCGTGGGCGGCGCCGCCGCGTCCGCACCCGCACCGTCCGGCGGTGGGGGCGGAGGCTGCTGCGGCGGCGGTTGCTGCGGCTGAGCCCACGGCCACGTAGGCGGAGCGCGTAAGCAGAGCGCGGTCAGTGAAAGGCTCGCGCGCTACTTCTTGCGCGCGAGCGTCAGTCCGTCCGCCACCGCCAGCAGCACGCTGTCCATCCGGGCGTCGGCGCTCACATGGTCGTTGAACTCCTTGATCGCCGCCGCCGACCCGGTCGCCTGCGGATCCGTGACACCGCCGTGGAAGAGCACGTTGTCCACGGCGATCACGCCGCCCTGCCGCATCCGGGGCACCAGCTCCTCCCAGTACCCGATGTAGCCGCCCTTGTCCGCGTCCAGGTAGGCGAAGTCGATGTGCGGCTCGGCGGGCATCGCGCGCAGGGTGTCCAGGGCCGGGGCGATGCGCAGGTCGATCCGGTCCGCGACGCCCGCCTTCTCCCACGCCTCACGGCCGTACGCCGTCCACTCCTCCGAGATGTCGCAGGCGATCAGCGTTCCGTCGGCGGGCAGCGCCTGGGCCATCGCCAGCGCGCTGAACCCGGTGAACGTGCCGACCTCCACCACGTGCCGGGCCCCCACCAGCCGGACGAGGAAGGCGAGCAGCGGGGCCTGCTCCTCGGCCGACACCATGCCCGCGTGGTCGGGGAACTTCGCGTACGTGGTCTCCACCAGCCCCCGCTGGACCGGGTCCAGCGGCGGGTTGTGGGCCAGCATGTACGCGTACAGCTCGGGAGTGATCGTGGTCTCGTTGCCCTTGGTCATGCTCCCAGCCTTCCCCAGCCCGTCCCCTCGCGCAGCCGAATTCACGCAGCCGCACTCAGGCAGCCGAAGCCGCCAGGAACCGGCGCAGGATCTCCTCCCCCGCCGCCCCGCCCCGCTCCTCCAGCGCCACGACGTGCGGGGCCCGCCAGTCGTTCTCGGCCAGTTCGCCGTGGCCGGGGCGCCAGCCGAGGTCGGCGGCGAGCAGCAGGTCCGCGTCGAGGAGGGAGTCCCCGGCGGCGAGGGTGCGGGTGGCGCCGGAGCGGCGGGCCACCTCGTTCATCGCGGCGCTCTTGGTGAGCGGCACGGGGACGGCGTAGATCTTGCGGCCCTGGAGCGAGACCGTCCAGCCGCGCTCCTGCGCCCAGACCGCCAGCTCCTTCACCCACTCCTCGGGGAGCAGGGAGCGTTCGACGACCAGGTAGGCGAAGAGGTTCTCGGCGACCCGCTCCTTGAGGAGCCAGGCCGGGTCGGCGTTGGTCGCGAGGTGGGCGCGGATCTCGGTGAGGGGGGCGCACTCGTCCGCGATGCGCGCCTCGACCTGCTGCTGCCAGTCCCGGTCGGATACCCCGTCGACCAGGATGTGCCCGCCGTTGGCGCAGATCGCGTACCGGGGGGCGGGGCCGGGGAGGTGGATGCGGTGGTACTGCTCGCGGGTGCGGGTGGTGGTGGGGACGAAGACCGTGGAGCCGGCCACCTCGGTGAGGAGGGCGGCGGCCGTCTCCGTCATGTACGAGAGGGGCTTGTGGCCGTACACCTCGACGCAGAGGAGCCGGGGCGCCTCCGCGTCCGGCATCGACAGGTCCAGTGCGGCCGCCGAGTAGATGAGCGTGCGGTCGAGGTCGCTCGCCACCAGCGTGACCGGCGAGGCCGTCGGTGAAGCGGTGCTCATGCGCCCTGCACCGCCCTGCCGTCCGCGCCCGTCGCGCCCCGGGTGAAGCGGGGGTGGATCAGACCGACACAGCTGTACGGGAGGTCGTCGACCTCCTCCACCGGGACGCCGCGCTGTTCGGCCAGCAGCCGGATGTGGGTCAGGTCCGCGCCCGCGCCGCGCTTGGCGAGGATCTTCCAGGGGACCCGGCGGAGCAGGACCCGGGTGGTCTCGCCGACGCCCGGCTTGACCAGGTTGACGTCGTGGATGCCGTACTCCTCGCTGATCCGCTCCACGGCGGCCCAGCCCTCCCAGGTCGGGGCCCGGTCGGCGGCGAGCAACTCCTTGGTCTCCGCCTCCACCTGTTCCGCCACCTCGTCGAAGCGCGCCCCGACCGCGGCCAGGAAGTCGCCGGAGACGTCGGAGTCCGCCAGCTCGCGGTAGAACTTCCCGCCGTGGAAGTCGTCGGGGCCGACGAGGTCGGCGCGGAGCACCGTACGGGAAATGAGGCCGGAGACCGTGGAGTTGAGGCAGGCCGAGGGGATCAGGAAGTCCTCGCGGGTGCCGTACGTACGGACGCAGCCGCCCGGGTCGGCGAGCACCGCGATCTCCGGGTCGAAGCCGGCAGGTCCGCCCGATGCCTCGAACTCGGCGATGGCCGCCGCCAGTTCGCGGGTGATCGCGCCCTTCCCCGTCCAGCCGTCGACGAACACCACGTCGGCCGGGTCGTGGTGGGCGGCGAGCCAGCGCAGGGCGGTGGCGTCGATGCCCCGGCCCCGGACGATGGAGATGGCGTAGTGCGGCAGGTCCAGGCCGTGCCGGTGGCGGGCCCAGTGGCGCATCAGCACCCCGACGGGCGTTCCGGCGCGGGCGAGCGAGACGAGGACCGGGCGCGGGCCGCGTTCGGCGAGGACCGTCTCGGTGACGGTGCCCACCGCGCGGGCGATGCGCGCGGCGGAGGCGTCCAGCGCGGCCGTGAACAGGGCCTGGTACTCGGCGCTCGGCTGGTACTCCACGGGCAGCGACTCCGCGTAGTGCGCGCCGCCGCTCTGGATCGCCTCTTCGCGCTCCTCGGTGGGCGCCTCCAGCTCGGTGTCCGAGAGGTCCTGGAGCAGCCAGCCGACGTCCTCGGGGGCGTAACTGGAGAAGTCGGGGCCTCGGAGGGGCTCGGGCAGCACGGCGGGCTCCTGCCGGTGGGGAACGGGTGCGGGGGTGTACGAGGGGACGACCGCGAGGAGGACCTGGCCGGTGTGGGCCGCCAGGCGGGCCAGCAGTCCGTCGGGGGCGTGGAGTTCGGGGGTGTCGGCGATGGAGTCGACGACGGCGACCACCGCGTCGAACCCCGCTCCCGCCACGTTGTACGCGTACCGGTCGCCGGACCCGTCCGCCGGGTCGTCGTGGGCCGGGAAGACCAGGCGGGTGCGTATCGCGTAGCCGGGGTCGTCGACGGCGAGGACGGGCGAGCGGGTGGTGGTGGAGTAGCGGACCTCGGCGTCGGCTCCGAGCACCGCCTCCAGGGCGGTGCCCAGGCGCAGCGGCGCGTACATCAGCTCTTCGAAGCCGAGGACGAGCACCCGGCGGACGTTGCTGTCCAGCGCGTCCGCGATCCGCTCCGCCATGCCCGGGAGCGCCGCTTCGAGCGCCGCCCGGTGCGCCGGGGTGAAGCCGTGCCGGCCGCCGTCGGGGACCTCCGCCGGCCAGTCCAGGCCGACCCGGGTGACGGGGGCGGCACCTTCGTCGACGGCCTCGTCGGCTTGGTCCGCCTGCTCCGCCTCCTGGGCCGCGACCAGGGCCTGACCCCGTTCCAGTACGCCTTCGGGGAGTGTGACCGTGCCCGAGGAGCGGGTCACCAGGTCGACGCGGGCGCCGATCTCGGCGGCGAAGGCGGTCAGCCGGTCGCGGTCGTCCGCCGAGCGCATGTCGACCAGCGCGACGATGACGTACCGCTCGCGCGGGTGCGTTTCGTGGAGCGCGCGGATGGTGTTGAGCACGGTGTTGCCGGTGGAGAACTCGTCGTCGACCAGCACGAGAGTGGACGCCTCCGCTCCCCCCGCCAGCAGCTCCGGGTCCTCCGGCAGCAGCAGGTGCGAGGTGGCGTGCGAGTGGGCCTCCTCGAAGCCGCCCGCCTGCGCGACGCCCGCGACGGGCCGCCGGGTGGAGTGGAGGTACGGGGCGTCCCGCAGGCCGTCCGCGACGGCGTGGCCGAGGCCGGTGGCCGTCTCCGCGTACCCGAGGACGACCGCGCGGCGGGCGTCCTGCTCGCCGAGGAGCGCCCGTACGCGCTCGCCGAGCCCGTACCCGACTCCGTACACGACGGAGGGCTTCTGGGGCACATGCTTGCCCAGCACGTTGGAGACGAGCAGGTGGGCCCGCTTGGGGTTACGCCGCAGGGCGAGGCCCAGCAGCTGCTGGAGCTCCCCGTCGCCCTCCAGGGCCACTCCCAGCCGCTCGGCCACCCAGTCGCCCGACCACACCACGTCCACGGCCTCTTCTCTCCTCGCGCGCCCGCTCATCGATACGCGCTCACTTCGCCCGTTCACCGACGCGCGCTCACCTTGTTCACTCACCTGCGCGCGCTCACTTCGTCAGGCCGGCGGCCAGGAGGTCCACGAAGCCGACGTCCTCGCTCGCCACCCCGAAGACCTCGGCCCGCCGGAGCGTGCGCTCGGCCCAGGCCCGGTGGGGCTTCACTTCGTTCATCTTGTTCGTATACGCCGAGCGCAGCACCCCGCCGCCCCCGCGCTCGGGCCGCAGGATGTCCTGCGCGTCGGTGAACTCCTCGTGGCTGACCACGGACAGTGCGTGGACGGGTGCCACATGCGACGGGTGGATGCAGGTCTTGCCGAGCAGGCCGTTGGCCCGGTCGAGTTCGATCTCCCGCAGCAGGCCGTCCAGGTCGTGTTCGATCAGTGCCGTACGCAGCTCCTCGGCGCTGCCCTCCAGGAAGGGGCTGCGGCGCAGCTGGGGCTTGAACATGCGCTCCTGGCGGCGGAAGTACTCCCACACCGGGCCGGTGATCGTGAAGCCGGTGTTGTCGGCCCGGCCCAGCACGTTGACCACGTCGGCGATGACGGAGCCGACGATCTGGACGTCGTACGCCGTCATGTCGGGCGCGCGGCGCAGTCCGTAGGCCGAGCAGAAGTCGGTGACGCCGAGCCGCAGGGCGAGCACCCGGTCCCGGTACTTGTCGACGGAGCGCGCGATTCCCTGGAGGACCTCACCGCGCGTCTCCAGATGGAGCAGCTCGGGCGATTCGAGGACGGGCATGGCGAACAGCCGTTGCCCGGAGGCCGCTTCGGCCTCCGCCAGGGCCTCCAGAAAGAGGGACCCGCGCTCTTCGGTGAATTTGGGAAGTACAAAACCGGACAATGTCCGGACCGAGGCGCCGAGCCGTTGGACCAGGTCGGTGATCTGGCCCGGTTCGCGGACCCGGACGAACAGGAGCGGCAGCGCGGCGCCCGCCGCCTCCCGTTCCGCGAGTGCCGCGAACTGCCTGACCAGGTTGGCCTCGGCGCCGACCACCTCGGCGTCGTCGATCGAATCCTCCAGGCACAGCACCATGGAGACGACGCCGCGCCTGGCCTGCTTCAGCACGTCGTCGGCCAGGGTGGTCCGGGTCGCCGGGGAGTAGAGCGTGGCGCCCAGGGCGACGGAGAGCAGGCTCGCGGGCGAGGCCGCGTCGAACTCACACGGCTCCCGGAAGAACAGGCCCTCCCGGGCAGCGGGCGACATATACCCGAAGTGACGCATGAGTTTCCCCCGAACTGCCTGACGGGCCGGACAACGTATGGCCGGTAATAGTACGTACGGACGAGTGTCAACAGTTCCCGATGTACATGAATTTCCGGTTACCCACCCTTCACCAGGCCACTTCTCGCGCTACCGTTCGGCCCTCCTCCTTCCCCCTCTCCGGCCCGGCACAGACGCGACAGGCCAGGTCTTTGCCGCCCCCGCGTTGTCCGCCCGTGCTGCCAGCAGGCAGGATGACGCCCATGACGCACACGATGCTGAAGGGCTCGAACGTCCCGGTCGACGCCGTGGCCGTACGGGCCGTGCTGCGCTGGACCCCGGGCGCCGGCGTTCCCGATGTGGACGCCTCCGCCCTGCTGCTCGGTTCCTCCGGCCGTGTGCGGTCCGACGAGGACTTCGTCTTCTACAACCAGCCGCGCCACCCCTCCGGCCTGGTCCGGCGGCTGCCGAAGCGCAGTGTCGCCGAGGGGCTCACGGACACGATCGAGGCGGATCTCGGCGGCCTCGACGCATCGGTGGACCAGGTGGTCATCGCCGCCTCGTCCGACGGCGACGCCTTCCAGCAGGTGCCGGACCTGCGGATACTCCTCTTCGATGCCGCGTTCGCCGACGGGGAGCCGCTGGCCGTCTTCGATGTGCGGCCGGAGACCGGGGAGGAGACCGCGATCATCTGCGGGGAGCTCTACCGGCGCGGTGAGGGGTGGAAGTTCCGGGCGGTCGGCCAGGGCTATCCGACCGGGCTGATCGGTCTCGCCACCGCCTTCGGGATCTCCGTCGACGATTCGGAGTCCGGGGACGGGGCCGGGAACGGAAACGGGGGTACGGCGGAGGAGCCGGCCGCGGCCGCACAGGCGCCCGCGCACGCCGTCACCGAGCCCGCGCACGCCGCCCCTGATGCCGCCGCGCCCGCCCACGCCGCTTCCGCGCCGGGCCCCGACTCCCAGGCCACGGTCCTGCACCGGCAGCCCGCCTACGGCTACCCGCCGCCCGTCGCGCCCCCGGCCGTACCTCCGGTGCCCGCCGCACCCGCGCCGCAGCCCGCGTACGGCTATCCGCAGGGGGCCGGTGCGCCGCCCGCGTACGGCTATCCGCAGCCCGCGGCGGCCGCCGCCCACGCGCCCGACCCGCACTTCGTCCTGCCTCCGCAGGGCCCGCAGTTCATCCGGTCCTGAAGCCTGACCCGGTCCTGAGGGTCCCGGTGGTCCTGGAAGTTCCGGTGGTCCTGACGGCCTGAGCCACGACCGCAGCGGTCCGGAACCCGGGCGCTCAGGTCCGGGACTTGTAGCCCCGCCCCCACTGCATGCCGTAGCCGTAGAGCCGGTCCAGCTCGGACTGGAATCCGTAGACGAACTTCACCTCGCGCCGCACGATCAGCTCGTCCTTGATGTTCTCCATGGTGAACACCGCACAGGAACGGGCCTGCGGCGCGCGCTCGTCCAGTTCGATCTCGACCCGGGGCCCGTTGCCCGGGTAGAGAGTGATCTTGGCGTGCGTACGGTCGAACGCGGGCGTCCGGTCGTAGATGTAGACGAAGAACAGCAGCCGCTTGAACTGGTCGCGCTGGTCGAGGTTGACGTACACCGTCTCCCCCGAAGGAGCGCCGAAGCGGTCGTCCCCGCTGAGCCTGATGTAGGGCGGGCCGTTCAGATCGCCGAGCAGGTTGCCCAGGGGCTGCACGACCCCCTTGGTACCGTCCGTCAGCTCGTACATGCAGCCGAGGTCCAGGTCGACGTTGACGACGCCCTGGGTGTGCGCCTGGACCACCTCCGGCTGGAAGAGCTTGAGGGGGCGCCGCAGCCGGCCGCTCTGGCGCGAGCGGCCCTCGATGTCCGAGGTGCGCATCCGCCAGGACAGATTGACCCTGAGGTTGCCCGAGAGGGCGCCCTGTTTGCTGAGCGAGACCGTGGCATTGCGTTTCGACAGCACGATGGCACTCGATGTGCCGTTGCCCGAGTCGAACTGTGCCGCGCGCCCCGGCCACAGGCCGTCGAAGAATCCCATCCCAACCCCCACCTGTTCGCGCTGTCGCCCTGTCGCCCGCTGTCACGGGCCCGCACACCACTGCGGGGCGGCCGCCGGGCCGGGTCCGGGAGAGTCCCGGAGAGCCGTCGCCGTGTGGGCCGCCCCGCAGAGAGCGTTCCTCAATCCCTACCGGGTCACACCCCGGAGTGGACTTCGGCCTTGGAACCCGGACTTCCTCCGGTGTCCCCGTCGCCTCCGCCCGACGCGGCGATGGCCCGGTTGCGGCGGACCGAGGACCAGAAGGAGAGGGCGATGAGGACGACGCCGATCAGGCCGGTGATGATCTCGTTGATCTCGTACCGGATGGTGACCAGCAGGATGACCGAGAGCGCGCCGATCGCGTAGTGCGCGCCGTGCTCCAGGTAGACGTAGTCGTCCAGCGTGCCCTGGCGGACCAGGTAGACGGTGAGCGAACGGACGTACATGGCGCCGATACCGAGGCCGAGGGCCATCAGCACGATCTCGTTGGTGATGGCGAAGGCGCCGATGACGCCGTCGAACGAGAAGGAGGCGTCCAGGACTTCCAGGTAGAGGAAGAGGAAGAACGCGGCCTTTCCGGCCAGGGCGACCCCGGTGACGGGCTTGCCCTTCTTCCTGGCCTCTTCCTCGGCCTCGTGCTCGCGCTCCTCCTCCTCTTCGAGCTTGCCCTCGAAGAATCCGGAGAGCCCGCCGACGACGAGGTAGGTGATCAGACCCGCGATCCCCGAGAGCATGACGGTCGACGCCTTGTCCACGTGCGCGCCACCGTGCTGGTGGGCCTGGGTCGCGAAGGTCAGGGCGGTGATCAGCAGCACGACGAGCGCGACGCAGACCGACAGCATGTCGACCTTGCCGAGCTTGGCGAGCGGGCGCTCGATCCAGCGGAGCCACTGGATGTCACGGTCCTCGAAGATGAAGTCGAGGAAGATCATCAACAGGAACATGCCACCGAAGGCGGCGATCGCCGGATGGGCGTCCGTCACCAGTTCCTTGTACCTGTCGGGGTCGTTGAAGGAGAGGTCGATGGCCTCGATGGGCCCGAGCTGGGCGCTCACGGCCACGATCACGACGGGGAACACCAGCCGCATACCGAACACGGCGATGAGGATGCCGACGGTGAGGAAGATTTTCTGCCAGAAGGCATTCATCTTCTTCAGGATTCCGGCGTTGATCACCGCGTTGTCGAAGGAGAGCGAGATCTCCAGGATCGTCAGGATCGCGACGATACCGAAGGCTTGCCACCCCCCGTAGAAGAAGGCTGCGACCAGGCCGAGCGCGGTGACCGCGAACGACCAGCCGAAGGTTTTCAGAACCACTGCTACCCCATCGTGTTATGTGAGGATCTCCCCCGGTGTGTACGGGGCTCCCCGCGCCGTGCGCGGCGTTACGAAACGTTGACGCCGAAGTCTAGAGCGATGCCGCGCAGCCCCGACGCGTACCCCTGGCCTACTGCACGGAATTTCCACTCGCCCTGGTAGCGGTAGAGCTCGCCGAAGATCATCGCGGTCTCCGTGGAGGCGTCCTCACTGAGGTCGTAGCGCGCCAGCTCCTGGCCGTCGGCCTGGTTGACCACCCGGATGAAGGCGTTGCTGACCTGGCCGAACGCCTGGCCCCGGTTCTCCGCCTCATGGATGGAGACCGGAAAGACGATCTTGTCGCAGTGGGCGGGGACCTGGTCGAGTCGGACGATGACCGACTCGTCGTCGCCCTCGCCCTCACCCGTCAGGTTGTCACCGGTGTGCTCCACGGAGCCGTCGGGACTGGTGAGATTGTTGTAGAAGACGAACCACTCGTCACCGAGCACCCGGCCCGACTGGCACAGCAGCGCGCTGGCGTCGAGGTCGAAATCGGCTCCGGTGGTGGAGCGTGCGTCCCAGCCGAGCCCGACCAGCACCTGGGTGAGGTTGGGTGCGACCTTGGAGAGGGAGACATTGCCTCCCTTGGCGAGCGTGACGCCCATGTGTGTCCTCCCCGAGTCGTGGAAACGCTGCCGGGCGCTTTCGGGCGCCCGTGCTCGGGCGTCCGAAAGCGCCCGGTTGAGCGCGTCCGGCGCCGCACAGGATGCGGCGCCGGACGAGTGGTGCGCGGGCGCTGCGTGCGCCCGGTCGTGCTGGGCGTGACGCCCTCGGACGTCGCCGCCCCCGGTCGTGCTGGGACGGGACGGCCCCGGAGGCCGACGCGCCCGGTCCTGCGTGTCCTCAGACGTTGACGCCGAAGTCCTGCGCGATGCCGCGCAGGCCCGAGGCGTAGCCCTGGCCGATGGCGCGGAACTTCCACTCCGCACCGTTGCGGTAGAGCTCGCCGAAGACCATCGCGGTCTCCGTCGAGGCGTCCTCGCTCAGGTCGTAGCGGGCGAGCTCGCTGTTGTCGGCCTGGTTCACCACGCGGATGTACGCGTTGCGGACCTGGCCGAAGCTCTGCTGACGGGTCTCGGCCTCGTAGATCGAGACCGGGAAGACGATCTTGTCGACGTCGGCCGGGACACCGGCGAGGTTCACCTTGATGACCTCGTCGTCGCCCTCGCCCTCACCGGTGGTGTTGTCCCCGGTGTGCTCGACGGAGCCGTCGGGGCTCTTCAGGTTGTTGAAGAAGACGAAATTGCCGTCCGCCGCGACCTTGCCCTCGACGTTCGTCAGCAGCGCGCTGGCGTCGAGGTCGAAGTCGCCGCCGGTGGTGGTGCGGGCGTCCCAGCCCAGACCGACGATGACCGCGGTCAGGTTGGGCGCGGCCTTGGTCAGCGAGACGTTGCCGCCCTTGCTGAGGCTGACTCCCACGAGTCCTCCAGTAGTTTTCTCAGGGGCCGGCAGACACCAGCGTCCCCGTCGTTCGTTGGCATCGGATCAACGATTGGATCCTAGTGACCGGTTCCCGGCCAAAACAGGCTTTTGGCGGGGCGCCACCAGGAGATCGTCTCAGAGCGCTTCGAGCGCCTTGACGTAGTCGTTCAGGTCACGCGCGTCCGGCAGGCCGTTGACGACGCTCCAGCGGACGGTGCCGGCCTTGTCGATGATGAAGGTGCCGCGCACCGCGCAGCCCTTGTCCTCGTCGAAGACCCCGTAGGCGCGCGAGGCCTGCCCGTGCGGCCAGAAGTCGGAGAGCAGCGGATACTCCAGGCCCTCCTGCTCGGCGAAGACGCGCAGGGTGTGGATGGAGTCGTTGGAGACGGCGAGCAACTGGGTGTCGTCGTTCTCGAAGCGGGGCAGCTCGTCGCGGAGCGCGCACAGCTCACCCGTGCAGACGCCGGTGAAGGCGAACGGGTAGAAGAGCAGCACCACGTTCTTCTCGCCCCGGAAGTCCGAGAGCCGGACGGTCCGCCCGTGGTTGTCCTTGAGTTCAAAATCGGGGGCCTCGGTGCCGACCTCGATCGCCATGGAACAGGTATCCCTTCCGCCGCTTCTCACTTCCCCGGCCCGCCTCCGCACCTCTCCGTACTCGTACGGGTGGGTCCGGCCGTCCGGGTGACTCCCACCCTACGCACGGCCGGCGGAGCACGTACGAAGGCCCCCGGCAGCGCGTAAGCGCCATCGGGGGCCCCGGGTGGTGTAGCGAGTGGTTCAGCGCTTGGCCTTGGCCCCCTTGGGGGTGACCAGACGGCTGCCCGTCCAGTCCTTGCCCGCGCTGATGCTCTTGGTCTGGGCGAGACCGGCCGTCTGGGCAGCCTCATTGATGTCGCTCGGTTCGACGTAGCCGTCACGGCCGGTCTTCGGCGTCATCAGCCAGACCGTACCGCCGTCCTCGAGCAGACCAATGGCATCCACCAGCGCGTCCGTAAGGTCGCCGTCCTCGTCGCGGAACCAGAGGACGACGACGTCTGCGACATCGTCATACTCCTCGTCGACGAGTTCCTGGCCGGTAATGGCCTCAATGCCCTCACGGAGCTCCAGCTCGACGTCGTCGTCGTAGCCGATCTCCTGGACCACCTGTCCGGGCTCGAACCCCAGGCGTGTCGCCGGGTTGGTCCGCTCCTCCGCGTGGTCCGCGGTCGCGCTCACGGGTTGCCTCCTGATCATGTCTTCGGAAAATGCTGCAGCCACGCGCGTGCGCGGGGCGTAGGCCGTAGTCCACACGGGCCCGGCGAATCGCGCAAGTACCCGGCGTACGAGACCGCCTAAACGGTGACGTTCCCTGCCACGTCACCGCAGGCTCCGGCAGCTCTCTCCCGGGGCCTGGGCCGGTCCCTCCGGGGTTCCGCAAGGTCACCCCATCCGTTTACGTCCTTCCTCAGCTTATGCCGTTTCGCTCCGCCAATCGGATTCGAACGGCCTTTGGGAACGCTTGGACGGCTTGGGCGTAAGGTTGCGGTTTGCCCGTACCCCGCCGCGTACTGCCCATACTCGTGCCCCGCCGGAGAAATTTCGGAACCTCGGGGTTACCCCACGGTAGAGATGACGTTCGGGCCCTCGCGGTAGCACGATGGAGGCGGCGCGCACACAGTTGTCCCGGGGGTACGTTCCCCGTAACAGACCCCGCAGAGCACCACCGAACAGCGAAGGAACAGTGTGGCTTCCGGATCCGATCGCAACCCGATCATCATTGGCGGCCTTCCGAGCCAGGTCCCGGATTTTGATCCGGAGGAGACCCAGGAATGGCTCGACTCCCTCGACGCCGCCGTCGACGAGCGAGGCCGTGAGCGGGCCCGCTACCTGATGCTCCGGCTCATCGAACGCGCGCGTGAGAAGCGTGTCGCGGTGCCGGAGATGCGCAGCACGGACTACGTGAACACGATCGCCACGAAGGACGAGCCGTTCTTCCCCGGCGACGAGGAGATCGAGCGCAAGGTCCTCAACGCGACCCGCTGGAACGCGGCCGTGATGGTCTCGCGGGCGCAGCGCCCCGGGATCGGTGTCGGCGGCCACATCGCCACCTTCGCCTCCTCAGCCTCGCTGTACGACGTGGGCTTCAACCACTTCTTCCGCGGCAAGGACCAGGGCGACGGCGGCGACCAGATCTTCTTCCAGGGGCACGCGTCCCCCGGGATCTACGCCCGGGCGTTCCTGCTGGACCGGCTGAGCGAGGCCCAGCTGGACGCCTTCCGCCAGGAGAAGTCGAAGGCGCCCAACGGGCTCTCCAGCTACCCGCACCCGCGGCTGATGCCGGACTTCTGGGAGTTCCCGACCGTCTCGATGGGCCTCGGCCCGCTCGGCGCGATCTACCAGGCGCGGATGAACCGCTACATGGAGGCGCGCGGCATCGCCGACACCTCCAAGTCGCATGTGTGGGCCTATCTGGGCGACGGCGAGATGGACGAGCCGGAGTCGCTGGGGCAGCTCTCCATCGCCGCCCGTGAGGGCCTGGACAACCTGACCTTCGTCGTCAACTGCAACCTCCAGCGGCTGGACGGCCCGGTCCGCGGCAACGGCAAGATCATCCAGGAGCTGGAGTCGCAGTTCCGGGGCGCCGGCTGGAACGTCATCAAACTGGTCTGGGACCGCTCCTGGGACCCGCTGCTGGCGCAGGACCGCACGGGCATCCTGGTCAACAAGCTGAACACCACGCCGGACGGCCAGTTCCAGACGTACGCCACCGAGACCGGCTCGTACATCCGCGAGCACTTCTTCGGTGACGACCCGCGGCTGCGCGACATGGTCAAGGACATGACCGACCAGCAGATCCTGCACCTGGGGCGCGGCGGGCACGACCACAAGAAGGTCTACGCGGCCTACGCGGCGGCCAAGGCGCACAAGGGCCAGCCGACCGTGATCCTCGCGCAGACGGTCAAGGGCTGGACGCTGGGGCCGAACTTCGAGGGCCGCAACGCGACCCACCAGATGAAGAAGCTCACGGTCGAGGACCTCAAGCGGTTCCGCGACCGGCTGCACATCCCGATCACCGACAAGCAGCTGGACGAGGGCTACCCGCCCTACTACCACCCGGGCCGCGACTCGGAGGAGATCCAGTACATGCACGACCGCCGCAACAGTCTGGGCGGCTATGTGCCGACCCGGGTGGTGCGTGCGAAGCCCCTGCCGCAGCCCGAGGAGAAGACGTACGCGGCTGCGAAGAAGGGTTCGGGTACGCAGTCGATCGCCACCACCATGGCGTTCGTCCGCATCCTGAAGGACCTCATGCGGGACAAGGAGATCGGCAAGCGGTTCGTGCTGATCGCCCCCGACGAGTACCGCACGTTCGGCATGGACGCGTTCTTCCCGAGCGCGAAGATCTACAACCCGCTTGGCCAGCAGTACGAGGCGGTGGACCGCGATCTGCTGCTCGCGTACAAGGAGTCGCCGACGGGCCAGATGCTGCACGACGGCATCTCCGAGGCGGGCTGTACCGCCTCGCTGATCGCCGCCGGTTCGGCGTACGCGACGCACGGCGAGCCGCTGATCCCGGTGTACGTCTTCTACTCGATGTTCGGGTTCCAGCGCACCGGTGACCAGTTCTGGCAGATGGCCGACCAGCTCTCGCGCGGTTTCGTGCTGGGCGCGACCGCCGGGCGTACGACGCTGACCGGTGAGGGGCTCCAGCACGCGGACGGCCACTCGCAGCTGCTCGCCTCGACCAACCCGGGCTGTGTCGCCTACGACCCGGCCTTCGGGTACGAGATCGCGCACATCATGCAGGACGGGCTCCGCCGGATGTACGGCGAGGCCAACGAGGACGTCTTCTACTACCTCACCGTCTACAACGAGCCGATCCAGCACCCGGCCGAGCCCGAGAACGTCGACGTGGACGGCATCCTCAAGGGTGTCTACCGCTTCAAGCAGGGCGAGGCGGGCGAGATCCCGGCGCAGATCCTGGCGTCCGGTGTGGCGGTCCCGTGGGCCGTCGAGGCGCAGAAGATCCTCGCCGAGGAGTGGAACGTCAAGGCGGACGTCTGGTCGGCCACCTCCTGGAACGAGCTGCGGCGCGAGGCCGTGGACGTGGAGCGGTACAACCTGCTCCACCCGGAGGAGGAGCAGCGCGTCCCGTACGTGACGAAGAAGCTCGAAGGGGCCGAGGGCCCGTTCGTGGCGGTCTCGGACTGGATGCGTTCGGTGCCGGACCAGATCGCGCGCTGGGTGCCCGGTGCGTACCAGTCGCTGGGCGCGGACGGCTTCGGCTTCGCCGACACCCGTGGTGCGGCCCGCCGGTTCTTCCACATCGACGCGCAGTCGATCGTCCTCGCGGTGCTCACCGAGCTCGCGAAGGAGGGGAAGATCGACCGGTCGGCCCTGAAGACGGCGCTGGACCGCTACGACCTCCTGGACGTGGCCGCGGCCGATCCGGGCGCGGCGGGCGGCGACGCGTAGCCGTAGAGCTGCTGTACGGGTCCGAGGGGCGGTGACGCGGGTGCGTCGCCGCCCTTCGGCACACCCAGGCTTCTAGTTCTCCCAGATCTTGAAGGCCCGCACCTGGTACGGGGAGCGGGGCAGCCAGGTCCCGCCGCCCGGGTACGTCTCGAACTCGCCCGTCTCCCGGCATTCGGCCGACTGGTAGGTGGTGACAGGCCGCCCGGTGCGGTTGGCGAGGGACTGGGCGTCGCCGCCCTTGGGGAGCGGGGTGCAGCTCTCGATGTCGACGGTGGAGAGCTCGTACGTCTGGCGGGCGCCGGCGAAGTCGGGCTTCTTCCAGAGGCAGAGCCGCCCCGCCTCGCAGGTGCCGAGCCGGACGTCCGAGGCCGGGTTCACGCTCTCCCGGGAACGGTCCTGGGCGAGCGCCTGCGGGATGAACGCGGTGAGTGCGGTGACGGCCAGGCCTGCGGCGAGAGCGGTCGTGCGGTTCTTGCGCATGGTCGTACGCATGGTGGATCAACCCCCGTGGTCGTGCGCCGCGCCATGTCGTGGCGCGCTGCGCTGTCCCGACCACCCTGACCGGCGCGGCGGGGCCCGGGGAAGAGGAGGACGGCCCACGCCACCCTGATAGGCGACAGCCCCGCCGAAAGGATTCGGCGGGGCTGTGACGTGCGCTGTGTTGACGGATGTCCCCATGCCCGGGGCCTGGGCCGGGGTCAGATGTGGCCGACTCCGGCGCCCGCCTCGGCGTTCGCACCGCGCTTGGTGAGGGTGGCGACGAAGGCCGCGACGACGGCGACGCAGCCCGCGACGGTGAAGGCGAGGCCCATGCCGGACATGAACGTGTCGTGGATGACCTTGCCGATGGTGGCGACGACCTCGGGCGTCATGCCGGGCGCCTGGGAGAGCGCGTCGACCGGGACCATGCCGAACTCGGCGGCCTTCTCCAGCCCCGGGTCGGGTGTGCCGGGCAGGCCCGCGTCGGTCCAGTTGCCCGCGAACTCCGCGCTGACCTTGGAGGACATGACCGCGCCGAGGACGGCGGTGCCGAGAGCGCCACCGACCTGCATGGCGGCCTGCTGGAGGCCGCCGGCCACGCCGGAGAGCTCCAGGGGCGCGTTGCCGACGATGACCTCGGTGGCGCCGACCATGACCGGGGCGAGACCGCAGCCGAGCAGGGCGAACCAGAGGGACATCGCGAAGGTGCTGGTGGACTCGCTGAGCGTCGTCATGCCGAACATCGCGGTGGCGGTGCAGACCATGCCGCCGACCAGCGGGACGCGGGGGCCGAACTTGGTGATCAGCAGCCCGGCGATTGGAGAGGAGACGATCATCATGGCCGTCAGCGGCAGCAGGTGCAGTCCGCTGTCGACGGGGCTGAGGCCGTGGACGCCCTGGAGGAAGAACGTCACGAAGAAGAGGCCGCCCATGAAGGCGAACGCCATCAGCACCATGAGGATGGCGCCGGCCGTCAACGGGATGGAGCGGAACATCGCCAGCGGGACGAGCGGCTCGCGTACCCGGGTCTGCCAGAGGCCGAAGGCGAGGAAGAGGGCGATCGCGAGGCCGAGGAAGAACCAGGTCCAGGCGCCGCCCCAGCCCCAGGACTCACCGGCCTTGATGATGCCCCAGATGAGGGAGAACATCGCGCCCGAGAGCAGCACGATGCCCAGGATGTCGAAGGAGCGCGGCGCGTTGGCGGCGCGGTGGTCCTTGAGGATCACCAGGCCGAAGACGAGCGCGATGACGCCGACGGGCACATTGATGAAGAAGACCGACTGCCAGCTGACGTGCTCCACGAGCAGACCGCCGACGATGGGGCCGCCCGCGGTGGACGCGCCGATGACCATGCCCCAGATGCCGATGGCCATGTTCAGCTTCTCGGCGGGGAAGGTGGCCCGCAGCAGGCCGAGCGCGGCAGGCATCAGCAGGGCGCCGAAGAGGCCCTGGAGCACACGGAAAAGGACGACCAGGCCGATCTCCTTGGAGAAGCCGATCGCGGCGGAGGAGGCGGCGAAGCCCGCGATGCCGATCAGGAAGGTCTGGCGGTGGCCGAAGCGGTCACCGAGCTTGCCCGCGGTGATCAGGGCGACGGCCAGGGCGAGCAGATAGCCGTTGGTGATCCACTGGACGTCGGCGAGCGTGGCGCCGAGGTCCCGCTGGATCGCGGGGTTCGCGATGGCGACGATCGTGCCGTCGAGCGCGACCATCATCACGCCGATGGCGACGGCGAACAGGGTCAGCCAGGGGTGGCCGCGAAGCCCCTTGGCCGCAGCGGGTACGGGGCCGTCTTCCGGGTCCCGCGGCGCCTTCTCGACGGTGGTCTGACTAGTCATACGCGGAGACTAGTGACAGCCGCTGACAGTTGACAAACGCATTCACGAGACAGTAGCTGTCGCGTAGCTCACAGGTAAGCTGACCTGGACAAACGAGGGAAAAGAGGACCGGTACGTGACCCACGGGCAGAGAGCCGCGACCCGGCCCGGACTACGGGAGCGCAAGAAACAGCGCACCCGTGACGCCCTGTTGCGCGCCGCCCTCGAACTCTTCACCACCCAGGGGTACGAACAGACCACCGTCGACGAGATCGTCGAGGCGGTCGACGTCTCGCAGCGCACCTTCTTCCGCTACTTCGCGAGCAAGGAGGACATCACGTTCGCGGTACAGGAGATGGTCGAGTCCCGCTTCATCGCGGAGCTGCGCGGCCGCCCGCCCGGCGAAGCCCCGTTCGAGGCGATGCGCCGGGCCGTCCTCTCCGCCTGGAACAGCATCGGCGAGGCGATCGAGGAGGTCATCACGGTCGACCTCCATATGCGCACGTACCAGATGATCGAGTCGACCCCCTCCCTGCTCGCCGCCCATATGCGGCGCGGGGTCGCCCTGGAGAACCAGATCGCCCAGCTGATCGCGGAGCGCGAGGGCCTCGACGTCACGAGGGACCCCAGGCCACGGGTGGCCGTCGCCGCCTTCTCCGGGGTGATGCGGGTGACCGGCCAGCTGTGGGGCCAGGGGCACGATTCGAGCGTGGAGGCGCTGCGCGACCTCACGGAGGAGTATCTGGACCAGCTCGTCCCGGCGCTGGCGGGCGACTGGCGCCAACACGGTGACCGGCCGTAGCAGACGGACAGCGGCCGGACATGACCCTGTGTGAAGAAATTCGGTTGAATCCTCAGCAGCCGGGTGATGTCCCTCACCTGGATCACGGTCCTGCACACACGTCTCCTAGGGTGTGGCGCAGTGACTTCTTTCGACTCCTCCCCCACCCTGACCGCGTGGCGCGCGCTGCTCGCCGTGGCGGTCGTGTTCGTGATGCTGGCGACGACGGGCTGGTCCGCCGTACGGGACCACCACGCCGACGGGGAGCGTGAGCTGGCCCTCGCCTCCTGGGCGCGGGACCGGATAGCGAGCCGTTCACTGCCGGACGTCGGGGCTCCGGCCTATCGGATGGCCCACTTCTTCGCCACGCTCACCTCGGGACAGCAGATCGCGCTGGCCGACAAGTACCCCTCGGTCGTGGGGAATCTGAACGGGGTGCCGGTCACCCTGCGCTACCACGCCAACCGGCTGGCTCTGAAGCAGGCGGCGGCCGTGGAGAAGCGGCGGACGTACGACGAGGGGCTCTCGGCGGCCGGCCGGGGCGAGGCGGCCCAGCGGGTGGCCCGCTTCCGGTCGCTGCTCGCCGGGGACCGCCAGATCCTGGCCTTCGACCCGTCCGGGCGGGGCCGTGCCGCCGAGGTGTTCGGCGACCTCGACCGGGCCTCCCGGGTCTCCGTGGTCGTCCCGGGCGTCGACACCAACCTCCTCACGCTGGAGCGGAGCCGCCGCGTCAACTCCGCGCCCGTCGGCATGGCGAAGTCCCTGTACGGGGCGGAGCGCGCGGCCTCCCCGGGGACCCGTACCGCCGTCATCGCCTGGGCCGACTACACCGCCCCGGCCGGTCTCGGCATGGACGCGGCGCTCGGCGGGCTCGCTGCGGAGGGGGCCCTGCGGCTGAACGCGCTGGTGGGGGCGTTGCCCGGGACCTCCACGGTCTCGCTGTTCTGCCACAGTTACGGCTCCGTGGTGTGCGGGGTGGCCGCCGACCAGGCCCCCGACCGGGTGGCCGACATCGCGGTCGCCGGATCCCCCGGCATGCGGGCGGAGAACGCCGCACGGCTGGACACCGACGCCCGGATCTGGGCGATGCGCGACCGGGACGACTGGATCCGGGACGTACCGCACCTGGAGTTCGGCGGCATCGGCCACGGCGCCGACCCGGTCGACCCGGCCTTCGGCGCCCGGCTGGTCTCGGCGGCCGGGGCCTCGGGCCACAGCGGCTACTTCGAACCCGGCACCGAGAGCCTCGGCAACTTCGCCGCGATCGGCGTCGGCGCATATGGATCGGTCAGCTGCGCAACGGCCGATGGCGCTTGCCACAGTGGTATTTCCGGTGAACGGGAGGGCTGACGCGCGTAGAGCAGCGTGACAAGCCGATTAATTGCGACTTACGCCGAGGGGGGACGTGCGAGCCTGTGCCGCATACGATGAGGCACATGGGTGATGTGCTGGCCGGAATTCATGCCACCTGGGAGTTCGACGCCGACTCCGTGCTCATCCGCTTCGAACGGGGTATCCGCACACCGAAGCTCCTGCAAAGCCTGCGGGAGCGCCGCATCCCGCACGCTGCGATGTCGTCGGTGACGCTGACCCCGGGCAAGCGGGACACGGTGGTGCTGCGTGTCGTCCCGAGACCGGGTGCCGACCCGCTCTGGGAGGCTGCCGCGGGGCAGCTGAAGGAGGGGTGCGACCCCTACCGCCTGGTGCTTCCGGCGGAGCGTGAGCTGCTCGCGGAGTATTACGCGGACGAGCTGCGGTCCTGTCTGGGCCCCGCGTCCGACGAGCCCGCCGACCGCTTCCTGGTCGCCGCCCCGGAGGCGCCGATGCAGTTCAAGGCGTACGACGGGCGGGCCTCCTTCGACGGCGAGCGGGTCTCCTTCCGGTGGTTCTGGACGGGGGCCTCCAGCGCGAAGTGGAAGGCCGGCGACCAGACGTACCGCGTGAGCGAACTGGCCGGAATTGAGTGGCGCTCCCCCGAGGGCCTGGACGGCTATCTCCGCCTGCTGCCCCGCGCGGCCGCCCCGGCGGACCACCGCACGGGCGGCAGCCTCGGCGACCTGCACGGCCCTGTCACCCCTGGTCTCGATACGGCGGGCGTCGCCGTGGACGGCGCCCCGGCCACCGTGAGCCGCGCCCCGGCGGACCAGGATCCGGCGGCGGTGCTTTTCGGCCTCGGCTACGGGCCGGTGCACGAGTCGCTGCCCTTCGCCGCCGCCGTACTGGAATCCGTACGCCGGACCCAGAGCGCACCGGCCGTCCCCGCCCCGGTCCTGGTCAACGCCGGGCGGCGCGACCCCGCCGACATCGCCGAGCGGATACATCACCTCGGCGAACTGCATCAGGCGGGGCTGGTGACGGACGACGAGTACAGCGCGAAGAAGGCGCAGCTGCTCGCGGAGCTGTGAAACCCGCATTCCTGAGATCTCCTCCCCCTGACACCCCGTACTGGGGTATCAGGAAGCGGGCGGGCGTTCGGCACTCCGGTATGACGCCTCGGCGGCGGTCGCCCTCCTAGGCTGGCCCGGCCATGTCCACTTCCCCCGCCGGGCCCCAGCCGCCCGCCGACGGCCTGCTGAGCGCCGCCCGCCGCAATCTGCGCGAGCTCGCCCTCGGGCTGTCCCACGCGTCCCATCCGTCCACACCGTTGCTGGCCCACGCTCCCAAACCGTGGCAGCGGCTCCTTCCGTACGTCGTGGTCCTCGCGCTGGTCGCGACCTTCGTCCCGGTCACCATCACCAACCTGACCATGCAGTACGGCGTGCCCGGCGCGCTGGCGGGGGCGCTCGGCGTGGCCCAGGCGGCACCGCTGCTGATGCTGGCCCACCGGCCCCTCCAGGCGTGGTGGATCATCTTCCCCGCCGACGTCCTGGGTGCGCTGGTGCTGCTGGCGCGGCCCGCCGGTCCGCACGACGGCTGGCCGTGGACCCCGCCGGTGATCGTCGCCTATCTGTTCCTGCTGCTGACGCTCGGGCTGCGGGAGACCCGGCGGACCGTGATCGCCGTCTGGGCGGTGACGGGCGCCGCCGGAGCCGTGCTGCACCTGATCGCTCCGGACCGCAGCAGTGGCAGCGCCCTGCTCCTGACCATCCTCGGCGGGGTGGTGCTGGTGATCGGCGGGGCGGTACGGGAGCGGGGTGTGGCCCAGCGCCGGCTCGCCGAGCAGGAGACGATCAGCGAGGCCGAGCGGGCCCAGCGCACGCTGCTGGAGGAGCGGACCCGGATCGCGCGCGAGCTGCACGACGTGGTCGCCCACCACATGTCGGTGATCACCGTGCAGGCGGACTCGGCTCCGTACCGGATCAGCGGGCTGCCGAAGGCCGCCGAGGAGGAGTTCGCGGCCATCGCGGCGGCGGCGCGGGAGTCGCTGGGCGAGATGCGGCGGCTGCTGTCGGTGCTGCGCAGCGAGGGGGCGGAGGGCGACCGGGCGCCGCAGCCCGGCCTGGACCGGCTCCAGCAGCTGGTGGAGGCGACCGTGCGGGCGGGACTGCCTGCGGAGCTGGCGCTCAGCAAGGAGCTGAGCTCCGGGCGGGGCGAGGTGCCCCCGGCGGTGGATCTGTCGGCGTACCGGATCGTGCAGGAGGCCCTGGCCAATGTCGTGCGGCACGCGCCGGGGGCCCGCACCCGTGTCCTCGTCGCGCCGGACAACGGCCACCTCCTCGTGCTCGTCGTCAACGGGCCCGCTGCCAGCCGCAGTTCGCCGCTGGAGACGAGCGGGACCGGGCACGGGCTGGTCGGGATGCGCGAGCGCGTACGGTTGACCGGCGGCACGCTGGACACCGGTCCGCTGCCCGACGGCGGGTTCCGGGTCGCGGCCCGGATGCCGCTGCCCCCGGCCACCGCGCCGCCCGCCGCACCACCCGTTCCCCTGCCTCCGGAGGACCTGTGACCATCCGCGTGATCATCGTCGACGACCAGGCCATGGTGCGGGCGGGGTTCGCGGCGCTGCTGTCGGCGCAGAGCGACATCGACGTGGTCGGCGAGGCGGCGGACGGCCGGCAGGGCGTGGAGGTCAGCCGCCATCAGCACCCGGATGTGGTCCTGATGGATGTGCGGATGCCGGAGATGGACGGACTGGCCGCCGCCCGCGAGCTGTTGAACCCGCCGATCGGGGTGGTGCACCGGCCGAAGGTGCTGATGCTGACCACGTTCGACGTGGACGACTACGTGTACGAGGCGCTCCGCGCCGGGGCCTCCGGGTTCCTGCTGAAGGACGCCCCGCCCGCCGATCTGATCGCGGCGGTACGGGTGGTGGCGGCGGGCGACGCGCTGCTGGCGCCCTCGGTGACGCGGCGGCTGATCGCGGACTTCGCGGCGCAGCGGCCCTCGGGGGCGACGCGCGGCGGCCAGGCCCTGCGGCTGAACGGGTTGACCCCGCGCGAGACGGAGGTGCTGGAGCTGATCGCCCGGGGGCTGTCGAACCAGGAGATCGCGGGGCGGCTGGTGCTGGCCGAGCAGACCGTGAAGACGCACATCGGGCGGGTGCTGGCCAAGCTGGACCTGCGGGACCGGGCGCAAGCGGTGATCTTCGCGTACGAGTCGGGGCTGGTGACGCCGGGGGACTCGGGGGCCTGACCTCGGGCTCGGGGTCGCGCTCGCCTCGTCCGTTCGGAGCCGTTCTCGGTTCGGAGCGTTCTCGGTTCGGAGCCCTCTCCCCCACCCCCTACCCCAGTAGCACCCCGCAGTTGGCCCCCCGGTGTGACGCCCCCTCACCCACCTTCTTCCTACCTTCCTCTCGGTCGCGCCGGTCGGTGCGGCAGCGGAGAGGGAGGGCACGATGCGCCGATACGCGCGGACCATGGTCGCGTTCGCACTGGCTACGAGCGTGGTGACGGGGAGTGCGGGGTGGGTTTCGGGGGATGCGCAGCAGGCGCTCACCGGGCCGCCGCCGGGCAGCACGTCGTGGCGGGCGGACCGGGTGCTGGGGTCGGAGCTGCCCGATCCGGCACGCGCGACTCCCACGGAAGTCGCGGCGTTCTTCGACGGTTTGAGCACGGACGAACAACAACTGCTGCTCCTCCGCCACCCGTCCGTCGTCGGCAACCTCGACGGCGCCCCCCTTGAGCTGCGTTACCGCGCCAACTCCCTCGCCCTGGCCGCCTCCGACGACCCCCGCTACCGCTCGCTCGCCGCCCCCGGCCGCCGGATCATCGCGTTCGACCCGCGCGGGCGCGGCCAGGTCGCCGAGGTCTTCGGGGAGCTGCGCTCGGCGCGCCGGGTCTCCGTGGTGGTGCCCGGCTCCGACAACGACGCGGGGACCTTCGACCGCGAGGGCGACACCCATGGAACGCCCGCCGGTATGGCCAAGTCCCTGTATGCGGAGGCGGGTTCGGACACCGCCGTCATCGCGTGGACCGGGTACACCACTCCCGTCGGCGTCGGCATCGACGCCGCGACCGGGCGGCTCGCGGAGGCGGGCGCGGGGCGGCTGACCCGGTTCGTGGAGGGGCTGGTCGCCGACGGGCTGCCCGAGCCTGCCGTCTTCTGCCACAGTTACGGCTCCGTCGTCTGCGGGCTCGCCGCGCACCGCCTGCCCGCCACCGACCTGGTGGTCCTCGGCTCCCCCGGGATGCGGGCCGACGACGTGGACGGACTGCGGACCCGGGCGACGGTGTGGGCGGCGAAGGACCCGACCGACTGGATCGACGATGTGCCGAGCGTGCGGTTCGCCGGGCTCGGCCACGGCCCCGACCCCACGGACCCGACGTTCGGGGCCCGTCGCATACCGGCCGACGAAGCCCGGGGCCACACCGGCTACTTCGCCCCGGGCACGGACTCGCTCCGGGCCTTCGCGGCGATCGCACGGGGAACGTCGGTGGGAGGTGTGTCCCGATGAAGACCCGTACGCACACCGGTACACGTGCACACACCACCCGCACGCACACTCCTGCCCGCGCCCGTGCACACCAGCTCGCCGCCCGCGTCGAGGCCGCCACCCCCGCCCACCGGGACCGGGCCGTCGACGGCCTGCGCGCGCTCGCGCTGCTCGCCGTGCCGCTCGGGCACTGGATGCTCGGCGGCTTCCGTCTCGACGCGGACGGGCTGCACAACGCGAGCCCGCTCTCGACGTTCGGCGCGTTCGCCCCGCTCAGCTGGGTGCTCCAGATGCTGGGGATCTTCTTCCTGGTCGGCGGATACGCCTCGGTCCTCTCCTACCACCGCCGCCCATCGACCACGGCCGCCTGGCTGCGCGGGCGGCTGGTCCGGCTCGGCAGGCCGGTGCTCGGGGTGACCGCCGTGTGGGCGGTGCTGCTGGCCGTGCTGTCCTGGCTCGGCGTGCCGGGCGACACCCTGCGTACGGGGTCGACGCTGGTGATCCAGCCGCTCTGGTTCGTCGGGGTGTACACCCTGGTCACCGCGCTCACCCCGCTCTGCATACGCCTGGCGCGGAAGCTCGGCGGATGGGCGGCGCTGCCGCTGCTGGGGTCGGTCGCGGTGGTGGACTTCCTGCGGTACGGGCCGTTCGCCGAGGGGATGCCGTCCTGGCTGAGCGTGCTCAACATCCTGCCGGGGTGGCTCTTCGCCTATCAGCTCGGCGTCTCGTGGGGCGAGGGGCGAATAGGGAAGCGGGGTGCGCGGCTGCTGCTGGTCGGGGGCGGGGTGCTCTTCGCGGTACTGCTGCTGGCCTTCCACTACCCGGCGTCGATGGTCGGGGTGCCGGGCGAGGTGCGGACCAACTCCCACCCGCCGTCACTGCTGGTGGTGGCGCTGGCGGCGACCCAGAGCGGGGCGGCGATCCTGCTGCGGGACCGGCTGGGGCGGGCGTTGCGCAGGCCGCTGCTGTGGGCGCCGGTCGTCGTGGTCAACCTGTCGGCGATGACCATCCTGTGCTGGCACCAGAGCGCGATGCTGGCCGCCGCCGTTCCGGCCTCACTGCTGGACGGGGGCACGGCGGCGGTGGCGGGGCTGACGACCGGGCCGGACTCGTTGGGCTGGGTGCCGGCCCGGATCGCGTGGCTGCCGGTGTTCGCCGGGCTGCTGGTGCTGATAGCCCGGTACACCCGCCGCTTCGACGCCCCGTGGCAGACGGGCACCCGCGCCGCGAACGCCCGCCGCGCGCTGGCGGGGGTGCTGGCGGCAGGGTTCGCGGTGTTCGCGCTGGGGCTGGCGTGAGGGGGCCGGGCCCTTGGCCATGATGAGCCGGGCCCTTGGTCGTGATGAACTTCATGAACCACGCGATGACCACGTAGCCGGCCATCGCGGCCCCCTCGCCGCCCCCGAGCCGCACCTACTCCCGCGCCGCCGAGGTGGAGCTCATGTCCGGGTAGCGGTCTCCTGCCACCTGGGCCGCGATCGGCTCCAGCAGGGCCAGTTCGTCCGCCGTCAGCGTCAGCCGGGTCGCCGCGACGTTCTCCAGGAGGCGGCTGCGCTTACGGGTGCCGGGGATCGGGACCACCGTCAGGCCGTGCACCTGGGCCCGCTGCTGCACCCAGGCGAGGGCCACCTGTGCGGCCGTCACCCCGCGAGCGGCGGCGATCTTGTGGACCGGCTCCAACAGGGCCGCGTTGGTACGGGCGTTGTCACCGGTGAAGCGGGGCTGGTGCTTACGGAAGTCGCCCTCGGACAGGTCCTTGCCCGCGTCGGTGAAGGACCCGGTGAGGAAGCCACGGCCGAGCGGCGAGTACGGCACGAGCGTGACGCCGAGCTCCACCGCGGCGCCGAGCGCGCTCTTCTCGACGTCCCGGCTGAAGAGGGACCACTCCGACTGGAGGGCGGCGATCGGGTGCACGGCGTACGCCTCGCGGAGCTCGGGGCCGGTCACCTCGCTCAGCCCGATCTGCTTGATCTTGCCCTGCTGGATCAGCTCCGCCATCGCGCCGATCGACTCGGCGAACGGGACGGCCGGGTCGTGGCGGTGCATGTAGTAGAGGTCGATGACGTCGGTGTTCAGCCGACGGAGGCTCGCTTCGACGGAGGTGCGGATGTAGGCGGGGTCGTTGCTCACAGCCCGGTAGCCGGGGTCGTCGGAGCGGACCAGCGCGAACTTGGTGGCGAGGGTGATCTCGTCGCGGTGGGCGCCGACGAAGGGGGCGAGGAACTCCTCGTTGGCCCCGCGCCCGTAGGCGTCGGCGGTGTCGAAGAGCGTGACACCCGCCTCCAGTGCGGCGTCGAGGGTGTCCCGGGCGGAGAGCTCGTCGGTGTCGCCGTAGAACTCGCTCATGCCCATGCAGCCGAGGCCTTGGACGCCGACCTCCGGGCCGCCCTCTCCGCCCAGCTCGACGGTGGCGATGGTCTTGCTGTCGTTGTCAGTCATCAGGCGCTGTGCCTCTCCGGCGCCGTGCGGGCGCCCGCGTAGAACTCGATCTTGTGGTCGAGGACGGCGAGGGTGTCGTGGAGCTCCGCGATCCGGGTGATCACATCGCGGCGGGTCGACTCCAGCAGCTCCTGGCGTGCCTCGAAGGTGGACTCGCCCTCGCGCAGCAGCTCCGCGTACCGCACCATGTCGGCGACGGGCATCCCGGTCAGCCGCAGCTTGCCGACGAAGACCAGCCAGTCCAGGTCACGGTTGGAGAAGCGGCGCTGGCCGGTGTGCGAGCGGTCGACGTGGGGCATCAGCCCGATCCGTTCGTACCAGCGCAGGGTGTGCGCGGTGAGCCCGGTGAAGGCGACGACCTCGCTGATCGTGTAGCTGTCCTTGCCCGCGGGCCGGGGGTGCGGCTTGGGGAGAGCCGTACAGGCGTGCACCCCCGAGGAGGGCTGCGGCTGTCGTGGCCTGCTGGTCGCGGTCGCGGGAGTGCTCCGGGAGGTTCCGTCGATCACCGTCATGCCCTCCACGCTAAATCCTTGGAGTGCACTCGAAGCAAGCGAAGCCGACAGGAAACAGGGGCAGGAATCGGCGGGAGCCGGACGTCAGAGTTCGTCCTCCGCCCTGGACAGCGCGTCGGTGATCACCCGGGTGGCGAAGTCGGGGTCGTCGGCGATGCGGTTGATGTGCTCGGCGAGCAGGAAGGCGGTGGCCTCCAGGGGAGTCATCTCCGCGTGCGTCCAGTCGCCGTACTGCTTGCGCCAGAGGCTGGGGCTCAGGCCGGTGCCCGCGGCGATGACCAGGCCCGCCATGGTGGGGACGGCCTCCGGGCGGATGCTCTTGGGCATCATGCGCATCGAGGCCACCAGGGTCGGGACCACGTACTCGATGACGTCCTTGTCGTGGTCCTCGTGGGCCTTCCGCAGCCAGGTCATGAACATGTAGATCAGCGTGCAGACGCCGTCCAGCAGGTCCTCGGCCCCGTCGGGACCCAGCGACTCGGTGAACTGCGCCATCAACTCCTGCTGCTCGGCGTCGGCCTCCGCGTTGCCCGCGTGGATGCTCCGGAGCCGGGAGTCGATCAGCATGAGTGCCGCGCCCACATCGCCGGCGGGAGCGTGCTGGGGGCCGTAGGCCGATGACACAGTTGACACGGAAGCCTCCTCGTACGGCTGCGGTCCGCAGCGCTTCGCCTCCGCACAGTAGTCGGCCGGGGCGGCGGGAGTTGGCGACTTCGTCACCTTTCGGACGCGGTGCGGGAGCCGCTGCGGTGAACGTTAGGCTCGGGTCCATGGAGAGCTTGCGGATCATCGACACCTGGCCCGTCCCGACCGCGGCGGCCGCCGTCGTACGGGCGGACGGCACCGTCCTCGGCACGCACGGCCCGACCGCCCACCGCTTCCCCCTCGCCTCGGTCACCAAGCCGCTCGCGGCCTACGCGGCGCTGGTGGCGTACGAGGAGGGGGCCGTGGAGCTGGACGAACCGGCCGGACCCGAGGGGTCCACGGTCCGCCACCTCCTGGCCCACACCAGCGGCCTCGCCTTCGACGAGCACCGGGTGACGGCCCCGCCCGGCGAGCGCCGCCTCTACTCCAACGCGGGCTTCGAGGTGCTGGGCGACCACATCGCGAAGGCGTCCGGCATCCCGTTCGCGGAGTACCTGCGCCAGGCGGTCCTGGAGCCGCTGGCCATGACGTCCACCAGTCTGGACGGCTCCCCCGCCCGCGACGGCGTCTCCACGGTGGACGACCTGGTCCGCTTCGCCGCCGAGGTCCAGGCCCCCCGCCTCCTCGACCCCCGTACGGTCCTGGAAGCCCAGAGCGTCGTCCACCCGGGCCTCAAGGGCGTCCTGCCGGGCTACGGCCACCAGAGCCCGAACGACTGGGGCCTCGGCTTCGAGATCCGCGACTCCAAGTCCCCGCACTGGACGGGCGCTTCCTCCTCCCCGGCGACCTTCGGCCACTTCGGCCAGTCGGGAACGTTCCTGTGGATCGACCCGGTGGCCGGGGTCGCCTGCGTGGCGCTGACGGACCGGGCCTTCGGGCCGTGGGCGTCGGAGGCGTGGACCCCGTTCACGGACGCGGTCCTGTCGGAGGTCGCGGGCTGAACCGGGCGCGGTCGCCCGTCGCCTTCTTCCGGTCGACGCACTCGAACCACACGGTCTTCCCCGTGCCGTCCCAGCGCTTCACCACGCCCCCGTCGTCGGTGACGGCATTGACCAGAATCAGCCCTCGCCCGCCGTCGTCGAGTTCGTCGCGCTTGATCGCGAGCGGGATCGCCGGGCTGTTGTCCGCGACCTCCACGCGTACGCCGTCCCCGGTCGGCAGCCGGAAGATGAAGGTCTGGCAGCGGCGCCCGGGCGCATGCCGCACCACATTGGCGATCAGCTCGGTGAGCGCGAGCTCCGCCGCCGGGGCGAGTTCGAGCAGGGTCCCAACTGGTGAGGTAGATCCGCATGATGCGGCGCAGATGGCGGGCGGAGTGCTCCCCCATGGCGAGGTCGGCGCGGTAGACGGGTTCCCCTGGATCAATTCGGCCGTAAGGCGTTGCCCACCGGAGGTCCGCGCTGCGGCCAACATCCAGACGCTCGACCCGAGCGCTTCCCCGCTCGACCACTTCGGCGCGGAACTGCGCCGCGTACGCGAGGCACTCGGCCTGAAACAGGCTCGGTTGGGCGCGATGCTCTACTGCACGGGCTCGCTGATCGGCCAGATCGAGACGACGAAGAAGATCCCGACCCGCGAGTTCGCCGAGGCGTTGGACCAGGCTCTCCGCATGGACGGGCATTTCTCCCGGCTGGTGAGCCTGGTCCTGCGAAGCCAACTGCCGAGCTGGTTTCGTCCGTACGCGGACATGGAGGCGAAGGCGACGTACATCTCCACGTTCCAATCGCATGTGGCCTATGGGCTGTTGCAGACGGAGGCGTACGCGCGAGCCCTGATCGGCATGGAGCACCCGCACCAGGTGGACGAGATGGTGGCGGCCCGGCTGGAACGCCAGCGGGTCCTGGAACGGGAGGACCCGCCCGTGCTGTGGGTCATCCTGAGCGAGGCCGTACTGCACCAGGAGGTCGGCGGGCCGGACGTGATGCGCGAACAACTGGCCCGGCTGTTGGAGTTCCGGGACAACCCGTGGGTCAACATCCAGGTACTGCCGTTCACTGCTGGCCAGTACCCGGCCATGCTGGGGTCGTTCACCCTCCTCCGGTTCGACGACGACCCGGACCTGCTTCTACGCGGAGAGCTACGACCAGGGCCATATGACGGCCAACCCGTCCGTGATCAAGGAAAGTTCGGTCGGCTGCGCTCGGCTGCAAGCCACAGCCCTCTCCCCCGAGGATTCGGCAACGACGATCACTCGTGTGATGGAGGAACGCTATGGGAACCGGCCATGACCTCACAGGCGCAGAGTGGCGCAAGTCCCCGTACAGCGGCCCTAACGGCGGCGACTGCGTCGAGATGGCCGCCGCCCCCTGCGGCTCCGTCCCCGTCCGGGACAGCAAGAAGCCCACCGGCCCCGCCATCACCATCGGCGCCCCCGCCTGGCAGGCGTTCGTGGACGGGCTGCGCTGAGGCGTCGCGTTCACCGAGCAACAGCGGCGGCGGTACGGAGGCGAGTCATCCTCCGTACCGCCGCTGCTGCTTTTCAGGCATCAGGCCTCGCTGTCACCGCCTTCCGCGGCCGCCCGCTTCCGCCGCCGTTTGACAAACTCGCCGACCAGGAACGCCGCACACAGCGCTCCCATCACCCCTCCGAACACCCGGGTGTAGACCGGATATCCAGAACTCGCCGCTCCCCAGATACCGGAGATACCCAGCAGCACGACGAATGCGGGCGTCTCGGCGAATGCCCGCCTCTTGGCCGCGGTCGGACCACCGCTCACCGGCTTTCCCCCTCTCTTTTCCTCCTGATGTCTCTGACTCCCTTGACGGTGACGAGGATTCCCAAGACGCCGAGAGCGACCTCACAGACACCCCACAGAGTGGTCCAGCCGCCGGCCCGAAGGTGTGCGAATCCGCTCGCCAGCATGAAAGGGATGAAGAAGACGAGGGGGGAAATCTTGTACTTGCCCATATAAGCCTCCTGGCCGTCGGCCTACCGGCAGCTGTTCTTTCCTGTGTACTTACGGCAGACCGAACGACGCCCTGTGTGCGTCAGCGAATCGTTCCACGCGTTCCGGAATTTTCGATTGTTGTTCCAGTTCCTGAAGTCGTTCTTCACGGTTTGAACGCCCCACCCCGCCCCCGCGCAGGTCCAGAAGTTGCCGGCCGAGCCGCCACATCGCTTGAAGGTCTTCTTCGGACTGCGCGCGGCTCTCCAGAGTCCCCTGACAGTCCTGACACGGCCTACGGGGTGGATGAGCGCTCCCGCGCTGATGGCGAACTTCCCCGAGTGGTACACAGAGCGCCAGTTCGGATTGCGCCCGATGCGCGTCGCCTTGTTCCTGGCCCGGTTCCACTGATTCTTCACCAGGGCCCACTTTCCGTCGAGGTCGTACTGGTTGAGCGGATCCGCGAAGGTGTAGTCGTACGCGTTGGCGTTGCCGCCGTAGACCGGGTCGACGGAGAGGAACCGGCCGATGGTGGGGTCGTAGAGGCGAACGCCCATGAGGACGACGCCGCTGGGAGTCTCGGCGGAGCGCTGCTTGCCGCCGAGCCAGCCGTATCGGGCGGGGTCGGTACCGGGCCGCAGGGTGCCGTACTCGTCATAGGCGTTGACCACCGGGGTCGTGCCGCTGACCAGAGGGATCAGGGTCGTGACGTCACCGTGCAGGTTGGTGAGTGTCAGAGCGACGTCCCCGGTGGCGCTGGTGGTCGCGATCAGATTGCCGGCGAGGTCCTCCACGTTGCGGCTGATCCTGCCTCCCGGCTCGCTGGTCCAGTCGGGGCTGTCATCGGTGCCTCCGTAGTGGGCAGTGGTGGTGACAGCAGCACCCCAGGTGCCGTCCTCTGCCTGCGCCTCGGTCTTCCAGGAGGCAAGGCGTCCGGCCGCGTCCAGCATCCAGGTGGCGCGATCGCCGTCGGCAGTGATCTGGCGGACCAGGTCGTTGGCGTAGTAGGCGTTCTGGGCGCCGCCGGCCTGCTGGGTGGTACGGCCGAAGGCGTCGTAGACGGTGCCGGGCGCGATGAGCCGGTCGGCGCTGTCGTAGGCGGAGTTGACGGTCGTGACCTCAGGGGCGCCGCTGTCGACGTCGTCCACCGTGGTCGTCAGGGACGTGCGGTTGGTGTTGTTGTCGAAGGTGTACGCGCGGTGGCTGGTGGCGCCGGCCTGCCAGCCGTCGGTCTTGGTGAGGCGGGCCGCCGCGTCGTAGGTGTACTCCATGGAGGAACCACCGCCGGTGTAGCCGGTGTGGGCGACGACCTGGTCATGAATCGAATACTCGGCCGCCTCTCCCTGGACGGTCCAGCCGGACTCCCAGTGCCAGTAGCGGGAGGTCTCGGTGCCGGTGGGGTCGTAGTTGAACTCGACGTCCATGTTCCACGGCAGCTTCTGCTTGTAGAGGCGGCCGTCGGAGTCGTAGAAGCCGGTGACCTCACCGATGGTGCCCATCACCGAGTCGCGCACCCGGGTCGGCAGGCCCGCCGGGTTGTCGTAGGTGTACGTGCTTTCGGACGGTACGGAGTCGGCGACACGGATCTTGCGGTCGCGCAGGTCGTACTGGGTGCGGGTGACGTTCCCGGCACCGTCGTCGTACGCGATGGTGCGGCCGAGTACGTCGTAGGTGTGGCGGATGGTCGTGGTGCCGTCGGAGACGGTGGCCACGGCGCCGCTCTCCGGGGCGTAGGTGGTGGTCTGCGCGGGAGTCGCGGTCCCCTGGCCGCCGGTGGTGTGGACCGTGAGCGAGCGTCCGGCCGCGTCGTAGGTGGTGGTCGTGGTGCGGGTCAGCCCGTTGGCCACCTCCGTCACCTTGGTGGGGTTGCCCCATCGGTCGTACTCGGTGGTCCTGAGCGGCAGTTCGTCCGGGTTGCCACCCCCTCCGGTAATCTTCCCGGCGGGGCCGGTGGAGCAGGCCAGGTCGGCCCACTCCGGCCGTCCGGCGCACGCGCCGGTGCCGGTCGCGGACCAGTAGCGGGTCACCGTGGCACCCGCGTCGGTTCCGGTGGACTTGGGGAGGGCGACCTTCACGATCCGACCCTGGGTGTCGTACTCGGTGGTACGGGTCAGCTTGAGGCCGGCCGGGTCGGTGACCGCTCTGGTGGGCAGGCCCTTGGCCCAGTCGTAGGCGGTGGTGGAGGTCCGCACGTCCCCGTCCGCCGGGTAGCCGTCGACCTGGGCGCCCACGAGCGTGGTGGTGACCTGATCGGTGACGGTGGCGTCGGCAGGACGCCCCTCGTCGTAGCGGTTGACGGTGCGGGTACGGGCCGCGACCTGGGTACCGGTCGGCACGTCCGGGCTGTCGGAGTCACCGGCGAGCTGCTTGGTCAGGGTGACCAGGTGCAGCGGTCCGGACTCCTCCAGCTTCCGCTTGCCGTCGTCCGAGTACACCGACACGGTGGACAGCTTGCGGGCGCGCTCGGCCGGTGAGTCGGAGAGGATTCCCAGTTCGCTCTGGGTGTTGACCTGGTAGGCCTCGCTGCCCAGGGCGAGTTCACGGTTGGTGGCGTCCAGTTGGAAGACGGTGTTGCCGAACCGGTCGTACTGGGTGGTGGTCAGGTGCAGCCCGGGCAGCCCGGAGTTGACCTCACGCCCGGAGACGTCCGCGTAGGTGATGGTGGCCTTCCTGTAGTCGGTGGCGCTCAGGGCACCGCCGTCGTGGGAAGCCGGAACCTGGTCGGCGGGGAAGACGGCGGTGGCGTCCGAGGGAGCTTCCTCCTGACTCCAGGCGGAGACATCCGCGGGCCGCATCTGGTGCGGTGCCTTCGCACCGGACAGCGGCACGTCGTAGACGATCGAGGTGGCCGCCTTGCCCCCGTCCTGCTCGTCGCGGCTGCCGGCCTTCAGCGTCGGCCGGGAAACCTCCAGGAGCATGCCCTCGCCGGCCACGCTGCTGGCCCCGGCCTTGCCGTACCGGAACGTCCACGGCAGCTCGCCGGAAGGCGTCAGCGTCGTGACACGGCCGACGGCGTCGTAGGTGTAGGCCGTCTTCAGCGCGGGCGAGATCCGCGGGTCCCACTGTTCGCGCAGGCGCCCCGAGGCGTCGTACGCGTACTGGGAGACCACGGTCGCCGTCGCGGTCGCCGCGCCCGGAACGGTGGTCCACAGGCGGATGCGGTTCACCTGCCCGGTGACGTCACCGAGCGTGGAGCCCGTGGCGGTGGTCGCCGTGGCGTACTGGTACTCCATGATCCGGCAGCCCTTGGTGGACGGCGTGCCCGCGCACGTCGTCGCGGTGGCGGCCGAGGTGGGGGCGATCACGTACTTGGGCCGGGCCAGGATTTTCCCGGCCACGGTGGTCTTCTCCGAGATCACCGTGGTGGTGGAGTTGCCCGTGGGGAGGGAGGTGTGGCTCAGCTGCCAGGTGGTGGCGGCGGGGTCCACCTTGGTGAACACCGAGGCGGCACCGTCGGACTCCTTCAGCGTGAACGAGTCGGTCAGCGAGCCGGTCAGGGCCAAGGCCTCGGCCCCGGTCTCCGCCTTCCAGGTGCCGCCCGGAGCGGCGGTGAACCAGACCTCGTCCCCGTCCACGTCCACGAGGGCGACGGAGGACGCCGACGTGCGGCGCAGGGAGACCCAGTCGCTCTCGGTGAGTTCGGCGACGGTTCCGCCGGTCCACTGCGGGCCGAAGATGGCTGCCTGGCCATCCTGCTGGGATCCGGCCGCCGGGCGGCGGGAGGAGAAGGAACGCGTGGCCGACAGGTCGAACCCGGAGGCGTCGGTGGCCGACAGGCCGAAGTCACCGGTGAGCAGGTTGACCGTGCCGGGGCCGGCCTCCTCGCTGGGGGCCTGGCCTGCGTTGCGGTCCACGGTGATGCCGTTGGCCGGGGAGGCGTCGGTGAGGGTGCCGTCGGTGAACAGCGCACGTACCTCGACCGCTCCGTCCTCGGTGAGCGTGTCGGTGACGTTCCAGGTCAGCGCCTCGGACAGGCCTGCGGTGACACCGGCGGGCCAGGCGGTCGGAGTGGAGCCGTCGCCCTTGCGGCGCACATGGGCGACCGGAACGTCCTTCCAGGTGTCCGTCTCACCGCGGCGGTACTGGAAGCGGACCCCGGTGTCGGTCGTCTTGCCCTGCGCCGACAACTCGCTGCGGCGAGCCGGGCGGTCACCGTCCCCAGGAGCCAGCAGCGCGGCACCGGACCCGGCGTAGAAGATGTGCGTGCTCTGTGCGGAGACGTTGCCCGCCGCGTCCTTGGTGCGCGCGGTCAGGGTGTGCTTGCCCGCGCGGAAGACCGGCCTGACGGTCACGGCGGCGCCTGTGGTGGCGGTCTCCTGCCACGCGCCCGAGTCGATCTTCCACTGCACGCTCCGGACGTCCGTGGCAGGCGGTGTCAGGGTGAAGGCGCCGGTGAAGTCGCCCTTGCCGTCCGGGGTGCCGGACCACTGCCCGGCCGGGAAGTCACCGGACGCGATCTTCGAGACGGCGGGTGCCTTGGTGTCCACAGTCAGCGTACGGAAGGCGGACCAGGCGCTGTTGGCCGAACCGTCGCCCGCCCGCGAACGCCACTTGTAGACGCCCTCCGGCAGTGCGGCCGGCGTCCAGGTGCCCGGGGCTCCGGAGGCCACGTTGGCGGTGGAGCCGGTGCGCAGCGCCGCGGTGCCGTTGTTCAGCCACACCTCGTGGTCCAGCCGGACCTGGCCGCCGTCCCCGTCGATCGCCTTCGCCGACAGCGTCGGTGTCGTGTCGTTCGTGGCGGCCTGATGGGCGGGGGCGACCAGCGTCGGGACACCCGGGATCGAGTTGTAGGTGACCGAGAGGTACGGCGTCCTGGAGGCGGCGTTACCGGAGTTGAAGCGCTTCCAGCCGTACGGGTCGCCCTCGTCCGCGGCGCGCAGCCCCAGGTGGTTGGAGCCGTTACCGTTGGCTGCCCAGGACTTGACCATGGCCGTCACATCGGCGTTGACCCAGCCGTCGTTGCACGCGCTGGAGAAGCCCTTGGTCTGGGTGCTGGTGGCCTGCTTGGAGCCCCAGGAGGGCTGGTTCGTCCAGCGCGTCCCCGTGCCGGCCTGGCCCGCGGTCCATACGTCCCAGCCCTTGGGCGTGCAGGACCACGAGTGGAAGGAGTACAGGTTCAGCTTGGCCGCGGTGATCTGCTTGCCCGTGATGTTCTTCATCGGGAACGACAGGAACGACCGGGCGATCTGCCCCGAGCCGTTGTTGCCGATCTTCAGCTCGGTGGCCGCCGACTGGTCGGTGCCGTACCCCTGCTGGACGAACGTGTCGAAGGTCGCCCCGATGTTGATCGCCGGGTCGACCGTGACCGGGAACTCGGTGTCCTTCGCGGCCAGGAATCCCGCGTCGGGCGTCATGGTCAGGGTGACCGTGTCGCCGTCCTGGGCCACCTTCACGCCCACCTTCGCCCGGTGGGTGTGCTCCCCGGAGCGCTCGTCGACGCGCGCGTCCCACATCACCGGCGAGGGCAGCACACCGGCCACCCCGCCCTTGGCATCGGTGAAGGTGACCGAACCGTCCTTGCTCGCCTTCGCGGTCAGCCCCTTCGCCGTCAGGCTGTAGGACACCTCCCCGTTGGCGTCCACGGCGGAACGGTTCTTGAGCTCAAGGAACTGCTCGAAACCGGTACGTGTCGACTCGATCAGCAGGTCCGTCGCCGGAAGCGCGTCCTTGTACCGGGCGATGGTGTCCTCCTCGCCCTCGACGACCGGCGCGGGCAGCGCGCCGAACCAGCCCAGCTCCATGCTGCGGCCCGTGCCGTCCTCCAGGGAGACCAGCGGCACCGACACTCCACCAGCCTTGCCGGCCTGGCCCTTCGAGCCCTTGGGCGCGGCATGCCTGCCGCCCACCTTGAGGTCGTGCGGATGCCCGACCGCCTCCAGCGAGCCGTCCGGAGCCTCCCTCAGCGACGGGTCGACCGTCTGCCACTGGCCTCTGTCGTCCTCGAACCGGACGGGACCGGCGTAAGCCTCCTCGGTCACCGTGCCGTTGGGGTTCACGTACACCGTCGACGTCTCGGTACGTGCCCCGAGCACCTCGATCCGCCGGTCCTGCATCCGGGCCTTCAACCGGGCGGCCGACTCCGAGTCGGCGGTGGCCGGACCGAGTTCCTTCGCCGCCCCGGCGGCCTCGGCCACCTTCGGCACCGCTTCCCCGGGCAGCGCGACCGCCTGACCGGACGTCGACACCACGACCGCGGCCTCGACCGCCATCAGCAGGGACACCGCCACCGCAACCGGACGCAGACGCCGCATCGGTGACACCCGGGTCATGGGGGGTTCGTCGACACCCCCCGCTTCCGCCTGTATGTGTCTTCGCGGTGGGTGCGTCATGCCGACTCCTTCACAAAGGGCATGAGAAGGTCTCACCCCCGCCGGGGACCTTTACATAACCATTGCAATGTGTCGATGATCTTCATGAAAGATGGGTGTAGACACCCATACAGCACGTCATGACGGGGCACCGAGCCCTGACATCTGGGTCACACCGCTGAGGGTGCGGCCCGACGGGTCAGCGCAGCTCCCACACCAGCAGCTCCGCCGCCTCCGCCACCGCGGCCGCCTCCAACCCTTCCGCACCCGTGATCCGGGCCGCGTCACCGGGGCCCAACTCCTCACCCTCCAGGGCGACTCGGCCCCGTACCACATGCACATACAGGCGCACCGCGTCCGGCAGCGCCGTGCGCTCGCCCTCGGTCAGGCGGCGCGCGTGCAGCATCGCGCCGGCCTGCGGCAGGGCGTACGGGGTCGAGTCGGCGATGCCGGGGACGACCGTGTACGAGGGTTCGCCGCCGGACTCCAGGGGGGCCAGCCACATCTGGAGGAAGGTCAACGGCCGCTCGCCGTCGTTGCGTTCGACGTGGCGGACTCCGGCGGCGGCGCTGAGGTGGGCGACGTCCCCGGCCCGTACGACGGTGGAGTGGCCGGCCGAGTCGCGGTGGGTCAGCTCGCCCTCCACCACCCAGGTGACGATCTCCGTATGGCTGTGCGGGTGCTCGTCGAATCCGGCGCCCGCTGCCAGGTGTTCCTCGTTGCAGGCCAGGATCGGGCCGAAGCGGAGGTTGTCGGGGTCGTAGAAGGGGCCGAAGGAGAGGGCGTGCCGGGTCTCGATACCGGCGTCCGGGTCGCCGCCCCGGTAGCGGTCATCGGACCGGTGTACGGAAATCACCTGGCCACGGTAGCCCGGTGGCCCCCTTTCAGGGAGCGGCGGCCACCGGGCCGGGTGCTCCCGTACGGATCGGGTCGGTGCACCCGTACGCAGCGGGCCGGAAGCTCCCGTACCCGACCGCCCCGCACACCCCCGTACCGACCGGTAGGCAAGACCATCGCCCCACCCCACCGATCCACCGGCCCGATAAGGCAGTCTTGTCCTCGTGCCCCGACCCGATCCTGAGCATTCCGCCGCCCACGACGCCCACCTGCATGCCGCGACCCTGAAACGGCTGGAGCAGTCATCCGGCCGGCTGGCCGCGAACGCGATTGCCCGCATGGACGAATCGCTGCCGTGGTACCGGGCGATGCCCCCGGAGAACCGGTCCTGGATCGGCCTGGTCGCCCAGGCCGGTATCGCGGCGTTCACCGAGTGGTTCCGGCATCCGGAGACCCCGCAGGCCATCTCGACCGATGTGTTCGGCACCGCCCCGCGCGAGCTGACCCGGGCGATCACGCTGCGGCAGACCGTCGAGATGGTGCGGACCACGATCGAGGTCATGGAGGCCGCGATCGAGGAGGTGGCCGCGCCCGGCGACGAGTCCGTGCTGCGGGAGGCGCTGCTCGTCTACGCGCGGGAGATCGCCTTCGCCACCGCCCAGGTCTACGCCCAGGCCGCCGAGGCCCGGGGGGCGTGGGACGCGCGTCTGGAGTCGCTGGTCGTCAACGCGGTGCTGTCCGGGGAGGCCGACGAAGGGGCCGTCTCCCGGGCCGCCGCGCTCGGGTGGAACTCACCCGAGCACGTCTGCGTCATCCTCGGCACCGCGCCCGACGGGGACAGCGAGCTGACCGTGGAGGCGATCCGGCGGGCCGCCCGGCACGCGAAGCTCCAGGTCCTCACCGGGGTCCTCGGCAACCGGCTCGTCGTCATCGCGGGCGGCAGCGACAACCCGCTCCAGGTCGCCAAGGGCCTGATCGGGCCGTACGCGGCCGGGCCGGTCGTCGCCGGGCCCGTGGTGCCGGACCTGCTGGCGGCCACCCGGTCCGCGCAGGCCGCGGCGGCCGGGCTGAAGGCCTGCCTGGCATGGCAGGACGCGCCCCGCCCGGTGCTCGCGGACGATCTCCTGCCCGAGCGCGCGATGGCCGGGGACCCTGCCGCGCGGGACCAGTTGGTGGAGGAGATCTACAGACCGCTGGAAGAAGCCGGTTCGGCGCTTCTGGAAACGCTGAGTGTCTATCTCGAACAGGCGAGCAGTCTGGAGGGGGCCGCACGGATGCTTTTCGTCCACCCCAACACCGTGCGCTACCGGCTACGACGTGTGACCGACGTCACCGGCTGGTCACCCTCCGATGTGCGCTCCGCGTTCACCCTCCGGATCGCCCTCATCCTGGGGCGCTTGGCCGCGGCGGATCCTCAGTCCTAGACTTTTGTCGGACTCCAACAATTCCCCTGACGGTTCTTCGTCCCTGTCCCCACGGGCGTTCCGAGCCGTCCACAAGAGAGAGTGTGAGGGTGCTCGTACTCGTCGCTCCCGGCCAAGGCGCTCAGACGCCCGGCTTCCTGACTCCCTGGCTCGACCTCCCCGGTGCCGCCGACCGCATCGCGGCCTGGTCCGACGCCATCGGGCTCGACCTTGCCCACTACGGCACTAAGGCCGACGCGGACGAGATCCGCGACACGGCCGTCGCCCAGCCGCTCCTGGTCGCCGCGGGCCTGCTCTCGGCCGCCGCCCTGGACGCGGTCTCCCCCGATGTCGTCGCGGGTCACAGCGTCGGTGAGATCACCGCCGCCGCGATCGCCGGTGTCATCGACGACGAGGCGGCGCTCCGCTTCGTCCGTACCCGCGGGCTCGGCATGGCCGAGGCCGCCGCGGTCACCGAGACCGGTATGGCGGCCCTGCTCGGCGGCGACCCCGCCGTGACGGTCCCGCACCTGGAGAAGCTCGGCCTGACCCCCGCCAACGTCAACGGGGGCGGCCAGATCGTCGCCGCCGGCACCGCGGCCCAGATCGCCGCCCTGGAGGCCGACAAGCCCGAGGGCGTACGCCGGGTCGTCGCGCTGAAGGTGGCCGGCGCGTTCCACACGCACCACATGGCCCCGGCCGTGGAGAAGCTGCGCGCGGCCGTCGGGGACCTCACGGTCACCGACCCGACCGTGCGGTACGTGTCCAACGCCGACGGCCACACGGTCGCCACCGGCACCGAGGTCATCGCCCGGCTGGTCGGCCAGGTCGCCAACCCGGTCCGCTGGGACCTGTGCATGGAGACCTTCCAGGAGCTCGGCGTGACCGCGCTGGTCGAGTTGAGCCCCGGGGGCACCCTCACCGGGCTCGCCAAGCGGGCGCTGCCCGGTGTGAAGACGCTCGCGCTCAAGACCCCCGACGACCTCGACGCCGCCCGCGCGCTCATCTCCGAGCACGCAGGCGCCTAAGGAGCCCGAGAGCATGTCGAAGATCAAGCCCAGCAAGGGCGCCCCGTACGCGCGCATCCTCGGGGTCGGCGGCTACCGCCCGACCCGGGTCGTGCCCAACGAGGTGATCCTCGAGACGATCGACTCCTCCGACGAGTGGATCCGCTCCCGCTCCGGCATCGTCACCCGCCACTGGGCCTCCGAGGAGGAGACCGTGGCGGCGATGTCGATCGAGGCGTCCGGCAAGGCCATCGCCGACGCGGGCATCGCGCCCGAGCAGATCGGCGCGGTCGTCGTCTCGACCGTCTCGCACTTCAAGCAGACCCCGGCCGTCGCCACCGAGATCGCCCACAAGATCGGCGCGGGCAAGCCGGCCGCCTTCGACATCTCGGCCGGCTGCGCGGGCTTCGGCTACGGCCTGACCCTGGCCAAGGGCATGATCGTCGAGGGTTCGGCGGAGTACGTCCTCGTCATCGGCGTGGAGCGGCTCAGCGACCTGACCGACCTGGAGGACCGCGCGACGGCCTTCCTGTTCGGTGACGGCGCGGGCGCGGTCGTCGTCGGCCCCTCCCAGGAGCCGGCCATCGGCCCGACCGTGTGGGGCTCCGAGGGCGACAAGTCCGAGACCATCAAGCAGACGGTGTCCTGGAACGACCTGCACATCGGCGACGTCTCCAAGCTGCCTCTCGACTCCAAGGGCGAGATCAAGTTCCCGGCCATCACCCAGGAGGGCCAGGCGGTCTTCCGCTGGGCCGTCTACGAGATGGCGAAGGTCGCCCAGCAGGCGCTGGACGCGGCCGGGGTCTCCCCCGAAGACCTGGACGTCTTCATCCCGCACCAGGCCAACATGCGGATCATCGACTCGATGGTGAAGACCCTCAAGCTGCCGGAACACGTCACGGTCGCCCGTGACATCGAGTCCACCGGCAACACGTCCGCCGCCTCGATCCCGCTCGCGATGGAGCGGCTCCTGGCGACCGGTCAGGCGAAGAGCGGCGACACCGCGCTCGTCATCGGCTTCGGGGCGGGTCTCGTCTACGCCGCGACGGTCGTTACCCTCCCCTAGGCACACCGGACCTTTCGGTCCGTATGCACGACCCCTGAAGAAACCCACCGAAGGAGCGCCAAGATGGCCGCCACGCAGGAAGAGATCGTCACCGGTCTCGCCGAGATCGTCAACGAGATCGCCGGTATCCCGGTCGAGGACGTCCAGCTGGACAAGTCCTTCACCGACGACCTGGACGTCGACTCGCTGTCCATGGTCGAGGTCGTCGTCGCCGCCGAGGAGCGCTTCGACGTCAAGATCCCCGACGAGGACGTCAAGAACCTCAAGACGGTCGGCGACGCTGCCGACTACATCCTGAAGCACCAGGGCTGATCCCAGCCCGGCTGTGTCGCCACCCGGCGGTGGCGCCGCTGATTCACGACCCTCTACACGTGGAGAAGATTTTCCAGTGAACTCGACCAATCGCACCGTGGTCGTCACCGGTATCGGCGCAACCACTCCGCTGGGTGGCGACTCCGCATCGACCTGGGAAGGTCTGATGGCCGGCCGGTCCGGCGTCAAGCCTCTCGAAGGCGAGCGCTTCGCCGAACTGCCCGTCCGGATCGCCGCCCTCGCGGCCGTCGACCCGAACGACGTACTGCCCCGCCCGCTCGCCCGGAAGCTGGACCGCTCGGCGCAGTTCGCGCTGATCGCGGCCCGCGAGGCCTGGGCGGACGCGGGCTTCACCGCCAAGGCCGGCGAGGACGGGTCCATCGCCCCCGAGCGGCTCGGCTCGGTCATCGCCTCCGGCATCGGCGGCGTGATCACCCTGCTCGACCAGTACGACGTGCTGAAGGAGAAGGGCGTACGCCGCGTCTCCCCGCACACCGTTCCCATGCTCATGCCCAACGGCCCGGCGGCCAACGTCGGCCTGGAGGTCAACGCCCAGGCCGGTGTGCACACGCCGGTCTCCGCCTGCGCGTCCGGCGCCGAGGCCATCGGGTACGCCGTCGAGATGATCCGCACCGGCCGAGCCGACGTGGTCGTCGCGGGCGGCACGGAGGCGGCGATCCACCCACTGCCGATCGCGGCCTTCGCCAACATGATGGCGATGTCCAAGAGCAACGACGAGCCGGAGAAGGCCTCGCGCCCGTACGACACGGCCCGTGACGGCTTCGTCCTCGGCGAGGGCGCGGGCGTCGTCATCCTGGAGTCGGCCGAGCACGCCGCCAAGCGGGGCGCCAAGGTCTACTGCGAGGTGCTGGGCCAGGGCCTGTCGGCCGACGCCCACCACATCGCGCAGCCCGAGCCGACCGGCCGGGGCATCGCGGCCGCCATGCAGAACCTGCTGGACTCCAGCGACCTCAAGCCGTCCGAGGTGGTCCACCTCAACGCGCACGCCACGTCGACGCCGCAGGGTGACATCGCGGAGATCAAGGCGCTGCGGAAGGTCCTGGGCGACGACCTGGACCATGTCGCGATCTCGGCGACGAAGTCGATGACGGGTCATCTGCTGGGTGGCGCGGGCGGTATCGAGACGGTCGCGACCGTGCTCGCGCTGCACCACCGGACCGCTCCGCCGACCATCAACGTCGACGACCTCGACGAGGCGATCGACGCGGACATCGTGCGCGGTGAGCCCCGGGTGCTGCCCGAGGGGCCGATCGCGGCGATCAACAACTCGTTCGGGTTCGGTGGGCACAACGTGGTGCTGGCGTTCCGGTCCGTGTGACCCTGCGCTTTACGGGTGAAGCCCGCTTCCCGGTGTTCTGGGGAGCGGGCTTCCGTGCGTTTCGGGGCGCTGCCCCGGACCCCGCTCCTCGATCACCGGAGAGGTGAAGAGGGGAAACGGAAGGGCCTACACCACCTGGTGCAGCCAGCGGACCGGCGCGCCCTCGCCCGCGTGGCGGAAGGACTCCAGCTCGTCGTCCCACGGCTTGCCGAGCAGGGAGGCGATCTCCGCCTCCAGGTCGCTCTCGCCGCGCGTGGAGCGGGCCAGGGCCGCGCGCAGGCGGTCCTCGGGGATCAGGATGTCACCGTGCATGCCGGTGACGGCGTGGAAGATGCCGAGGCCGGGGGTGGAGCTGTAGCGCTCGCCCTCGGCGGTGGGGCACGGCTCGGCGGTCACCTCGAAGCGCAGCATGTCCCAGCCGCGCAGCGCGGAGGCGAGCTGCGACGCGGTGCCGGCGCGGCCCTTCCAGGAGAATTCGGACCGCCAGGTGCCGGGCGCGGCCGGCTGTCTGATCCAGTCCAGCTGGACCCGCACACCGAGGACGCCCGCCACTGCCCATTCGACATGTGGGCACAGCGCGCGCGGTGCGGAGTGAACGTACAGGACTCCACGTGTCGTCACCGGAACCTCCCGTGTGGGACGAGGTACGCCTTCCCCAGCGGCCTCGCGCCCGCACCGCCTCTTTTCGGCCGGATCCCGAGGTTGTCATCAGTAAACAGCATCGGGAGTTAATCTCCTGAAAAGGGACAGTGTGTGACGTGACGTAATGTACCGGAGCCACCCGCCGTGGCGGGGGCGCGAGCGGTGCCACTGGTTCGACGGGGAAAAGCTACCGTGCGCGGGGGCCGTCCGTGTGACGTACCGTCGGTCCGGGCCCCCTGATTCGCCGGCTTTCACCCGGCAGGGCGCGCACGCCCACGACCTGGGGATCATGGGCTTGCCGGGGGCATGACCAGAGGCATAGACCAGGGCTTGGACCGGAGGGGAACCACAGATGCCGGAGCGTGCGACACGCCCTCGAATGCGTACCGCCGGGGCCGCGCTGACGGCGCTCTCGTTCGTCGGTGTCGCCGCGCTGGCCGGATGCAGCGGTGAGGGCTCGGGTGACGGCGTGTCACAGAACGCGCCCGCCACCGCCTCCTCCTCACCTTCCGCCTCGCCGTCGCCCTCCCCCGCCTCCGGCTGGAACCCGAACCCGGGGTCCGTCGCGGCGGTCGGGGACTCCATCACCCGGGGCTTCGACGCCTGCTCGGTGCTGGCGGACTGCCCCGAGGTCTCCTGGGCGACCGGGAGCGACCGGCTGGTGCGGAGCCTGGCCGTCCGGCTGCTGGGTGAGAAGAAGGCGGCGGACCGGAGCTGGAACCACGCGGTGTCGGGGGCCCGGATGGTGCAGCTGCCGGAGCAGATGGCGCTGGCGGCGAAGGAGCGGCCGGAGCTGGTCACGGTGATGATGGGCGCCAACGACGCCTGCCGGGACTCGGTGCGGCTGATGACGCCCGTGGCGGACTTCCGGGCGTCGTTCGAGACGGCGATGGGGCAGCTGCGGGCCGGGGCGCCCAAGGCGCAGGTGTACGTGTCCAGCGTGCCGGACCTGAAGCGGCTCTGGTCGACCGGGCGGCTCAACGAGACCGGCAAGAAGATCTGGAGCCTCGGCATCTGCCGGTCGATGCTGGCGGACGCGGACGACCTGGGGCCCGCGGCCGTGGCGCGGCGGGACGCGGTGCAGGACCGGGTGGTGGCGTACAACGAGGTGCTGCGGGACGTCTGCGCGAAGGACCGGCACTGCCGGTACGACGGCGGCGCGGTCTTCGGCTTCCGCTTCACCGGGGCGCAGCTCAGCCAGTGGGACTGGTTCCACCCCAGCCGCGACGGCCAGGCCCGGCTGGCGGAGATCGCCTACCGCAACATCACGGCCGCCGAACCCCCCGCGTAGGGTCCAGCCCTATGAGCATGGGGACGACGACATCCACGTACGCGGAAGACTTCGGCACCCTCGCGGACGGTTCGCCCGTACGCCGGTGGACGCTGGAGCGGGACGCGGTCCGCGTCCGCGTGCTGACGTACGGCGCGATCGTGCAGTCCGTGGAGGTGCCGGGGCGCGACGGTGTGCGGGGAGCCGTGGCGCTGGGGCTGCCGGAGGTGGCGGGGTACGAGGAGTTCCCGGCGCCCTATTTCGGTGCGGTGGTCGGGCGGTACGCGAACCGGATCGGGGGCGCCTCCTTCGTGCTGGACGGCCGGACGTACCGCCTGACGCCCAACGAGGGCCGCGTCCATCTGCACGGCGGGGTGCGGGGCTTCGACAAGCGGGTGTGGGAGGCGGAGCCGGTCCCGGGCGGGGTGCGGCTGTCCCTGGTGGCCGAGGACGGTGAGGAGGGCTATCCGGGGCGGGTCGACTTCTCGGTGACGTACACCCTGGGGCCGGGCGGGGTGCTGCGGATCGGCTACCGGGCGGTGACCGACGCGCCGACCGTGCTCAACCCGACCTCCCATCTGTACTGGAACCTGGCGGGAGCGCTGAGTGGGAGCGCGCTGGGGCAGGAGCTGCGGATCGCGGCCGGGCACATCACGCCGGTGGGCGCGGACGCGGTGCCGACCGGGGAGTTCGCACCGGTGGCGGGGACCCGGTTCGACTTCCGGCAGGGGCGGGCGGTGGAGGCCGGGTACGACCAGAACTTCGTGCTGGACGGGGACGGGGAGGCGGGCGCGGAACGTTTCGCCGCCGAGCTGTACGACGCCGGGTCCGGGCGGGTGCTGACCGTGCGGACCACCGAGCCGGGGCTCCAGCTCTACACGGCCGACCACTTCGACGGGCGGCCGTTCGTGCCGTGTGCCGGGATCGCGCTGGAGACCCAGCACTTCCCGGACTCCCCGAACCGGCCGGAGTTCCCCAGCACCGTGCTGCGGCCCGGCGAGGAGTTCACCTCCCGTACGGAGTACGCGTTCTCGGTCCGCTGACGCCCGGGCGGGCCCTACCGGTGGCGCGAACCCGCTCTCCCCGTTCACCATGGGTAGCGTGATGTGCCCGTCGGCGACCGAGGGTGGTTGATCATGACGACAGTGGAGCGGAGGCCCCGCATTCCGGCCGCCGAGGACACCGCCCCGCTCATCTCGCCGGTCAGTTCCCACAACGAGTGGGACCCGTTGGAGGAGATCATCGTCGGGCGGCTGGACGACGCGACGATCCCTTCCAGCCATCCGGTGGTCTCCTGCAACATCCCGCCATGGGCCGCTCGCCTCCAGGGACTGGCGGCGGGCTGCAAATACCCGCGCCGGCTGATCGAACCGGCCCAGGAGGAGCTGGACGGGTTCGTCTCGCTGCTCCAGTCGCTCGGGATCACCGTCACCCGCCCGGACGCGTTCGACCACCGGAAGCGGTTCGCCACCCCCGACTGGTCCTCGCGGGGCTTCTGCAACACCTGCCCGCGCGACAGCATGCTGGTGATCGGCGACGAGATCATCGAGACCCCGATGGCGTGGCCGTGCCGGTACTTCGAGACGCACTCCTACCGCCGGATCCTCAAGGACTACTTCCGGCGCGGGGCCCGCTGGACGGCCGCGCCGAAACCGCAGCTGACGGACGAACTCTTCGAGAAGGACTTCCGTACGCCCCGGGCCGATGAGCCCATGCGGTACATCCTCACCGAGTTCGAGCCGGTCTTCGACGCCGCCGACTTCGTCCGGGCCGGGCGCGATCTGTTCGTGACGCGCTCCAACGTCACCAACGCCATGGGCATCGAGTGGCTGCGCCGCCACCTCGGCCCCGGCTACCGCATCCACGAGATCGAGAGCCGCTGCCGTACGCCCATGCACATCGACACCACGTTCCTCGTGCTGGCGCCCGGCAAGGCGCTGGTCAACCCCGACTACATCGATGTCGACCGGCTGCCCGCCGTCCTGGACTCCTGGGACATCCTGGTCGCCCCCGAGCCGGAGCCGGTCAAGGACCTTGTGCTCCGGACCACCTCGATGTGCGGCAAGTGGCTGAGCATGAACATCCTCATGGTCGACGAGACGCGGGTCATCGCGGAGCGCCACCACACCGGGATGCTGCGGGCGCTCGAACGGTGGGGGTTCGAGCCGATCCCCTGCGACCTGATGCACTACGCGCCGTTCGGCGGCTCCTTCCACTGCGCGACGCTGGACGTGCGGCGGCGCGGGACGCTGGAGTCCTACTTCGACTGATCCCCGGTGACCTCCACCGTCGTGGTCGCCCGGATGTCCGCCAGGGAGCGGGCGGCCTGGACCTCGTACGTGCCGGGGACCGTCCGCCAGCCGTACGCCTCCTCGTCCCAGACCTGGTACGCGCGCGTCTCGACGGGGACCGTGACCTCCACGCTCTCGCCGGGGGCCGCGGTGACCCGGGCGAAGCCGGCGAGCCAGCGGGCCGGGCGCTCGGGGGCGCCGGAAACCGTTTCCGGCGCCAGGTAGATCTGGACGGTGTCGCTGCCGGGGCGGGGGCCGGTGTTGCGGACGTGGACGGTGACCGACTCGGGGGTGGCCGTGACGGTGTCGTACTCCCAGGTGGTGTAGCCGAGGCCGTGTCCGAAGGCGTACGCGGGGGTCGTGCCCGCCTTCTCCCAGGCGCGGTAGCCGATGAAGACGCCTTCGCTGTACGGGAGTTCGCCGCCCGTGGGGGTGGTGGCGGAGACCGGGACGTCGGCCAGGGTGACCGGCCAGGTGGTGGGGAGGCGACCGCCGGGCTCCTCCTCCCCGCACAGGACGTCGGCGAGCGCGTGGCCCGCCTCCTGGCCGGGGAACCAGGTCAGCAGGACCGCGGCCACCTCGTCGCGCCAGGGCAGCTCCACCGGGGAGCCGGAGTTGACGACGACGACCGTACGGGGGTTGGCGGCGGCGACCGCGTGGACCAGGGCGTCCTGGTGGCCGGGGAGCTTGAGGTCGGTGCGGTCGAAGCCCTCGGACTCGACGCGTTCGGTGGTGCCGACGACCACGATCGCGGTGTCCGCCGTGCGGGCCGCCTCGACGGCTTCGGCGATCAGCTCGTCCGGGTCGCGGAGCGGGGCGAGGTGGACGAGCGAGAAGGCGGCGCCCTTGAGGGGGTGGCCGGTTCCGGGGCCGGGGCGGTGGTTGAGGGAGACCCGGACGGGGGTGTGCGCGGTGAGGGGGAGGCGGCCGCGTTCGACGGGCTCGTTGAAGAAGGCGCCGAGCGGGTCGGTGCCGGGGGCGCGGTCCTGGGTGCCCTCGAAGAGGGGGCGGTCGTCGACGGTGAGGGCGAAGGAGCCGGTGCCCCGGGTGCCGAAGGTGTGCTCGCCGCTCTCGCGGGGGGTGAAGGTGCCGGTGATCTCGACGGTGTCCAGGGTGTCGTGGGTGACGCCGTCGGGCAGGTCGGCGCCGATCCACTGGATCTGGCCGCTGGGCAGCGGGACGGTGGCGAGGACGGTCCCCTCCGCGTCACGGCAGACGGCGGTGAGGTCGAACCCGGCTTCCGCGATGGCCAGTTCGTCGCTGGGGTCGGCGCCGACCGCGTACGTCAGCGCGCCCTCGGGAAGGGCGGCGGTCAGCCCGTCCAGCGGGGAGACCACATGGTCGGGGAAGACCAGGGCCGAGCCGCCGCCGAGCACCCGGGCGTCCCGGGCCAGTGCGCCGGAGAGGGCGACGGTGGTGCCGGGGGCGAGCGGGAGGGCGGCGGCCCCGTCGCGTACCTCGTTGCGTACGAGGACGAAGGAGCGGCGGGCGATCTCGCGGGCCAGCGCCTCGCCGTCCACGGGTGCGGGGAGGTCGGCGGCGGGCACCACGGGCGGGGCCGGCTCCAGGGCGCCGGTGCGGGCGGCGAGCAGCAGGATGTTCCGTACGGCGATGTCGACGATCTTCTCGTCCACCTCGCCCGCTCGGACGGCGTCGGCCAGCGCCTCGCCGTAGACCGTGCGCGGGCCGGGCATCGCGGCGTCCAGGCCGCCGGTGATGGCGCCGACGGTGGTCCGGGCGGCGAGCCAGTCGGAGACGATGAAGCCGTCGAAGCCCCATTCGCCGCGCAGCACGGCGTTCTGGAGGTAGCGGTGCTCGGTCATCGTGGAGCCGTTGACCTGGTTGTAGGCGGCCATGATGCCCCAGGGGTGGGCGTTCCTGACGATCCGCTCGAAGGGGGCGAGGTACAGCTCGCGCAGGGGGCGCGGGGCGACCACGTTGTTCACGGTGAAGCGGTCGGTCTCGGCGTCGTTGGCCACGAAGTGCTTGACGGTGGTGCCGACGCCGCCGTCCTGGACGCCCCGGACGTAACCGGTGCCGATCTCGCCGGTGAGGTAAGGGTCCTCGCTGTACGCCTCGAAGTGGCGGCCGCCGAGCGGGGTGCGGTGCAGGTTGACCGTGGGGGCGAGCAGCACGTGGACGCCCTTGCGGCGGGCCTCCTGGGCGAGCAGCCGCCCCGCGCGGCGGGCCAGCTCCGGGTCCCAGGCGGCGGCGAGGGCGGTGGGTGAGGGCAGGGCGATCGAGGGGTCGGCGGCGGTCCAGCGGACGCCTCGGACGCCGATCGGGCCGTCCGACATCACCAGGGAGCGCAGGCCGATCGCGGGCAGGGCGGGCAGCGACCACAGGTCCTGGCCGGCCAGGAGGCGCGCCTTGTCGTCGAGGCCGAGGGCGGCGAGGGCCGCGTCGACGGCCTCCCGGCGGAGGGCCTTGGGGTTGCTGGTGCTGGACGCGGCTGCCACGGCCGTACCTCCTGGTCGAGTCCGGTGGACACCTCCATGGTGACGCGCTTACCGGTAGCACGGTAGTTTTCGTTACGTGTTCGTTACGCCATCGGTGGCGGGTCCGGTGAAGACGTACGGTTCTGGTGAGCGTGACCGGTGTGGGACCGGGCGGCAGGGAAGGGGCCGGCGATGGCACGGGCCAGGAGCGAGGAGCGGCGGGCCGAGATCCTGCGGGCCACCCTCGAAGTGATCGCCGAGCGCGGCTACCGGGGTGCGACGCTGGGGGCGGTGGCCGAGCGGGTGGGCCTGACCCAGCAGGGGCTGCTGCACTACTTCCCGACGAAGGAAGCGCTGCTGGTGGCGGTGCTGGAGGACCGGGACCGGTGGGACACCGGCGGGGGCGGCGGCGAGGACGGGGCCTGGCGGCTGGAGCTGCTGGGCTCGCTGGTGGAGTACAACGCGATGCGGCCGGTGATCGTGCAGACCTTCTCGGCGCTGCTCGGCGAGAGCGTGACGGAGGACCACCCGGCCCGCGAGTTCTTCACCCGCCGCTACACCCAGGTCCGGGCGGGCATGGCCGCCACCCTGCGCGCCGAGTACGGCGACACGCTGCCGGGCGGGCTGACCCCGGAGCGGGCGGCGGTGCTGCTGGTGGCGGTGATGGACGGGTTGCAGTACCAGTGGCTGCTGGACCCGGATGCGGTGGACATGCCGGGGGCGTTCGGGGACTTCCTGGGGCTGCTCCGGGGCGCGGACGGACCGGAGGCCCCGTAAGCCTCAGGGCGTCAGGCCCAGGGTGACGCCGAGGCCGGCCAGAACCGAGACGTGACATGGGCCAGGACGCCCGCCGCGAGGACGGTGATGGCGGCGACCGTCGGCAGCCCGGTCACGCGGCCCGCTCCTTCGGGGCGGCCGCGTCGCCGCTGCCTGCCGGGTCGACCAGGTCGCGGGCGAGGAGGGTGGCCCCGGCGACCGCTCCCGGCATCAGGAACACCGCGACGAACGGGACCAGGAACGAGGCGGCGAGCGGGACGCCGAAGCCGAGCACCAGCAGCCGGCGGCCGCGCAGCAGGCCCAGGCGCTTCTTCAGGACCAGCCCCCGGCGCTGGAGCGCCACCCCGGTCAGCTCCTCCGCCAGGAAGAAGCCGGAGACGCAGAGGCCGATCGCGGGGACGACGGTCTGGCCGACGACCGGGATGAAGCCGCAGGCGAAGAGGGCGATCCCGAAGAGGGCGACGCGCAGCAGGATGCGTACGGAGTCCCGGGCGGAGATCCACAGTTCGCGCCAGAGCGGCAGCCCGGACTCGTGGACCTCGCCGCCCTCGCTCCGTTCGACCTCCTCGGAGAGCGACTCGTAGAACGGCTGGCCGACCAGCAGGGTGACGGCGGTGAAGGTGATGACCGCGAGGAAGAGGCCGAAGACGAAGACGAACGCGGTCAGCGTGGTGCGGAGCAGGCCGAGCCAGGGCGAGGACCAGTCGTCGGCGAACGGGGTGGCCCAGGCGGCGAGGTCGTCGGCGCCGTAGCCGAGTCCCACCAGGGCACCGGCGTACACGACGAGGGTGATGAGTCCGGGCAGCAGCCCGAAGCCGAACCAGCGGCCGTGCCCGAGGACCCAGCGCTGCCCCTTCACCAAGTAGCCGAAGCCCGCCCCGAGATCGTTCATGGGCGTCAGCGTACTGGCGTACGGAAGCAGTACGGAAAACGGCGAGGACCGCACCCCGGAGCGGGGTGCGGTCCTCGTGCCGAGGCGGGGCCGTCAGGCGACGGAGAGCTCGACCTTGATGTTGCCGCGGGTCGCGTTCGAGTACGGGCAGACCTGGTGGGCCTTCTCGATGAGCGACTGGGCGGTGGCGGCGTCGACGTTGGGGATGGTCGCGCTGATGGCGACCTCCAGGCCGAAGCCGCCGGCCTCGGTCTTGCCGATGGAGACCGAGGCGGTGACCGTGGAGCCGGAGATGTCGGCCTTCTCCTGGCGGGCGACGACGCCCAGCGCGCCCTGGAAGCAGGCGCTGTACCCGGCCGCGAAGAGCTGCTCGGGGTTGGTGCCCGCGCCGCTGCCGCCGAGGGCCTTCGGCGGGTTGACGACGACGTCCAGCTGGCCGTCGTCCGAGGAGACGCGGCCGTCGCGGCCGTTCTCGGCGGTGGCGACAGCGGTGTACGCGACGTCGATCTTCTGGATGGTCATGATGTGAGGATTCCTCCTGTTGGTGCGCCGCGACTCGCGCCCACGATCGCGACGGCCTGGGGTGAGCCTAACGCGTGACCGGGGCGGGCCGGGGGCGGGTCAGACGAGCGAAACGATCATCTTCCCGGTGTTCTCACCGCGCAGGAGGCCGACAAACGCGTCGTAGCCGTTCTCGATGCCCTCGACCTTGGTCTCGCGGTACTTCAGCTCGCCGGAGGCCAGCCAGCCGGCGACCTCCTCGACGAACTTCGGCTGGAGGTCGGCGTGGTCGCCGACGAGCATGCCCTGGAGGCGCAGCCGCTTGCCGATGATCAGCGCCATGTTGCGCGGGCCGGGGGTCGGCTCGGTCGCGTTGTACTGGGCGATCATGCCGCAGATGGTGGCGCGGCCGTGCACGTTGAGCGCGCCGATCGCGGCTTCGAGGTGGTCGCCGCCGACGTTGTCGAAGTAGACGTCGATGCCGTCGGGGGCGGCTTCCTTGAGCTGGTCGCGGACCGGCCCGTTCTTGTAGTTGAAGGCGGCGTCGAAGCCGTACTCCTCGGTGAGGAGCTTGACCTTCTCGTCGGAGCCGGCGGAGCCGATGACCCGGGAGGCGCCCTTGAGCTTGGCGAGCTGGCCGACCTGGCTGCCGACGGCACCGGCGGCGCCGGAGACGAAGACCGCGTCGCCCTCCTTGAAGGAGGCGACGTCGAACAGGCCCGCGTAGGCGGTGAGTCCGGTCATGCCGAGCACGCCGAGGTAGGCGGAGAGCGGGGCGAGGTCGGGGTCGACCTTCACCGCGTGCTTGGCGGGCACATCGGCGATCTCGCGCCAGCCGAGGCCGTGCAGGACGTGGTCGCCGACGGCGAAGCCCTCGGCGTTCGAGGCGATGACCTCGCCGACCGCGCCGCCGTCCATGGGGTGGTCCAGCTTGAAGGGCGGGGTGTACGACTTCACGTCGTTCATCCGGCCGCGCATGTACGGGTCGACCGAGAAGAACTTGTTGCGGACGAGGATGCGGCCTTCGGCCGGAGCGGCCACGGCGGCCTCACGCAGCGCGAAGTCCTCGGCCTTGGGCCAGCCGTGGGGGCGGGCGACGAGGTGCCATTCGCGGCTGGACGTGGGAAGTGCAGCAGACATGGGCTCGGGTTCTCCTCAATGTCCTACGGGGGAAGCCTTACGGAAAAGCTTCATGACATGAAACAACCGTGCACCTGAATATTTCATATTGTCAAGTAAATCGGTACGCTGGTCTCCATGGCCACCCGCACAGACCCCCTGACCCTTGAGGTCGTCGACCTCATCGGCACCGTCGTGGCGCGCTACCACGAGGAGTACGACCGGGCCGCCGCCGAGCACTCCCTCACCGGGGCACAGGCGCGGGTCCTCGGGCTGCTCGCGCTGGAGCCCACCCCGATGCGGAAGATCGCCGTCAAGCTGAAGTGCGAGCCGTCGAACGTGACCGGCATCGTCGACCGCCTGGAGACCCGCGGCCTGGTCGAACGCCGGCCCGACCCGGTCGACCGCCGCGTGAAGGTGGCCGCCGCGACGGAGACGGGCGTGCGGACGGCCCGGCAGCTGCGGGACTCGCTGAACTTCGCCCGCGAGCCGCTGGCCGAGCTGTCGGAGGCGGAGCGGACGGTGCTACGGGATCTGCTGCGGCGGATGCTGGGCGAGGCGTAAGCGCCGCCCCTACCGGCACCACCAGAGGAACGGCGTGCAGGTCGGCGACGGTGTCGGCGTGGGCGTCGGGGCCTCGGTCGGGCCGTCCGGCGGCGGGGGCGCCGGTGCCGTCGGCGGCTCCTCCGGCTCGCCCGGGCCCGGCGGGTCGGCGGGCGGGCTGTCGGAGGGGTCCGGGGTGGAGCCGGGTGAGGCGGTCGCCTCGTCCGGGTCCGGGGCCGAGGACGTCGTGGGCGCGGCGGAGGCGTCGGGGGTGGGCGAGTCGGAGGGGCCGGACGCCGGGGAGCTGCCCGACGGCGACGGGTCCACGGGCTTGCCCAGGCCGGAGGTGACCGGGCCCGGATCCTGCGGCGCACCACCGCCGGACGCGGAGTCCGGCACGGTCTCGCCGGGGCCGCGCGGTGCGTCCTGTACGAAGTCGGCGGCGGTGTCGTCCCGGCCGCCCGGCTCCATGGCCAGCTCCGCCAGGCTCAGCGCACCCGCCGCCAGGACCAGACCGCCCACCGCGAGCAGCGCCGTACGGCCGCGTCTGCGGTGGCTGCCCCGCGCACGCCGGCGGGAACGGGTGGCGGGGGCGGGCGCGGCGGCTCCCTCGGGGGCGTCCTGCGCCTGGCCCGCGGGCGTCGGCGCGGGCACCGCGAAGGGGCCCAGTGCCTCGGCGGGAGTTCCGCACCCGGCGCAGGCCAGGGCTCCGTTGAGATGCCGTCGGCACGGGTGGCAGTAATCCATGGCGCCCGCAGATTAGACGTGCACAGTTCAACGGAGGAAGCGGACCAGGTGAGGATCCTGTGAGGAACGGCGGATTCCGCGAACAGCCGGTCCGATACGCCTGACCTGCGGGAAGATGGGCGGCATGACCGCTCCCACCCCCTTCGGCCCCCGCGAGTTCCAGCTCGTCCTGCTCCGCAGGATGGCCGACCACCAGCCCGGTCTCGTCGAGGACGCCCGGCAGGAGATGAGCGCCTCGCTCGCCGATATGCGAGAGGCCAACCGCCGCTGGCAGGCGATGGTCCGCGCGCCCCGGGGGCGCGGGTCGCTGCGGCGCTACCGCTCGGTGCTCGGTGAGCCGGAGCTGACGCTGAAGCGGCGGGTGGGCGACCTGGAGTGCGAGGCGCTGCTCTGGCCGGTGCCGCTCTGGCCGGACCTCCGGTTCGAGGTGATGGCCGGGCCGGGCGGGGCCGTGTGGAACGAGTGGCTGGTCCGGGCCCCGGGGGCGGCGGGCCCCGAGCTCGCCTCCGTACCTTCTCTGGAGCCCTGGTCGTGCACCGTGGACGAGGTGGCCCGGGCGTTCCCCCCGGCGCGGCCGATGGAGGGCAGCGCGCCGACCCGGTGGGCGCTGGCCCTCACCGACCCGGACAGCGGCGAGCCGTACGTCGCCGAGTTCACCTGGGGGCTGTTCCAGCGACTGCTGCCCGGGTGAGGCCCATAAGGCCCCGGGGTCCTGGCACGGCGTCAGCTTCCTCCCCTCGTACGGCGCATCCCAGCGCGCGCGACCCGGCCGGGAACGCGACGATGCGATGAGAGGCCGGCTCCCGCCGGTACCCCCATCCGCGCTCTCGGGAGAACCTGCCGTGACCGTCAGCCTTGAGCAGTTGCAGCGTTGCCACATCGCCGTCGATCTCGGGGCCGCGAGGACCCGTGTGTACGTCAAGGGGCTCGGGCTCGTCGTCGACGAACCGAGCGTCGCCGCAGTCAACACCCGTACCGGATCGCTCATCGCGGTCGGCGTCCTCGCCGAGCAGATGACCGGCCGCACCCCCGAGTACATCCGGGTGGTCCGCCCGGTCTCCGGCGGGACCGTCGTCGACATCGAGATGGCCCAGCGGATGCTGCGCCACCTCCTCGGCGACAAGCTCCGCCGCCAGCTGCGCCGCAAGCCGCGGCTGCGGGCCGCCGCCTGCACCCCGCACGAGGCCGACCCGCTGGCCCAGCGCGCCACGGTGGAGACCCTCGTCGGGCTCGGCGCCCGGCGGGTCGAGCTGGTGGACACGCTGATCGCGGCGGCCGTCGGCTGCGGGCTGCCGGTGGAGCAGCCGACCGCCACCATGATCATGGTGTGCGGCGCGGCCACCACGCAGATCGCCGTGCTCTCGCTCGGCTCCATCGTGACGGCCGTCCGCATCCCCGTCGGCGGCAACGCCATCGACGAAGCGGTCATCCAGCACCTGCGCCAGCACCACGAGCTGATGCTGCCGAGCCAGTCCGTGCGCCCGCTCCAGCTGGCGCTGCACGGCAACGGCCTCCAGCTCACCGGGCCCGCCCTGACCGAGATCCACGGCCGGGACGTGGCGACCGGCCTGGCCCGCTCGGTACAGGTCGACACCGCCGCCGTACGGCAGGCCATCCACACCCCGCTCACCGCCGTACTCGACGGGGTCGGCAAGGTGCTCCGCGAGTGCCCGCCCGATCTGGTGGCCGACCTCGCGGACCGCGGGATCATGATGGTGGGCGGTAGCGCGCTGCTGCCGGGCCTCGACGAGATGCTCCGCGACGCGACCGGCATGCCGGTGCACATCGCCGACCGCCCGGACGTGTGCTCGGTGCTCGGCCTGGGCGCGATGCTGGACGGCAAGATCCAGCCGATGACCCTCAACCCACTGGCGAGCTAGGGTCGTTGTCCCCCGTCGACCGGCTGCCGCTCCTGCTGGAGGCCGTCCTCAGCATCGGCAGCGACCTCGGGCTCCGGGCCACCCTCCAGCAGATCGTGGACACCGCGACCGCGCTGACCGGGGCCCGCTGCGGGGCGCTCGGCGTGCTGGAGCCCGACCAGGACCGGACCGAGGCGCTCTACACGACCGGGATGACCGAGGCGGAGCGGCAGCGCATCGGCCGCCTCCTCCCGGAGAGCCGGGCCGGGCTCCCGTACGAGGGCGGCGGCCGGGAGCCGGACGGGCTGCCGGAGCGGGCCTTCCTCATCGCCCCGATCCAGGTGCACACCGAACTCTTCGGCCACCTCTGCCTCACCGAGAAGAGTTCGGGCCCCTTCAGCGAGACGGACCGGGCCCTGCTGCACGTCCTCGCCTCCCAGGCGGGCATCGCGATCGGCAACGCCCGGCTCTACGAGAGCGCCCGGCAGCGCGAGCGGTGGATCGAGGGGGCGGCCGCCGTCACCACGGCCCTGCTGACCGGGACCGACGCGGCCGACGCCCTGATGACCGTGGCCGAACGCGCCCGGGTGCTCGCCGGGGCCTCGGCCGGGGTGATCCTCCAGCCGACCGAGGCGGGCGGGATGGAGATCGTGACCGCCTCCACCCTCGACGACCCGGCGGGCATCGTCGGCACGACCATCGCGCCGGGCTCCCCCGTCCTGGTCCAGCTCCTGGGCGGCGAACCGGTCTTCATCGACGACTCCGCCACCGACCCCCGGATGACCACCGACGTACGGTCCCGGTTCGGGCCCAGCATGATGCTGCCGCTACAGAGCGGCGGCCGGCTCATCGGCACCCTCGCCCTGCCCCGGCGGCGCGGCGCACCCCCGTACACGGCGGTCGACCGGCTGCTCGCGACCCAGTTCGCCTCGCAGGCCGCCCTGGCGCTGGTGATGGCCGACGCGCAGGCGGACCGGGAGCAGCTGGCGGTGTACGAGGACCGCGACCGGATCGCCCGTGACCTGCACGATCTGGTGGTCCAGCGGCTCTTCGCGACCGAGATGATGCTGGAGTCGACGCGGCGGCGGGCCACGGGCGAGAGGGTGGACGAGGAGGGGGCAGGTGAGCTGCTCGGCCGGGCCGTGGACGAGCTGGACTCCACCATCCAGGAGGTCCGCACCGCGATCTTCGCCCTCCAGCAGCCGCCCGCCGAGGCCCCGAGCACCTTCCGGGGCCGGGTCCTGCGGGAGACCGGGGGCGCGGCGGCGCTGCTGGGCTTTCCGCCGTCGGTGCACTTCACGGGGGCGGTGGACGCGCTGGTGGGCGAGGAGGCGGGCCGGGAGCTGCTGGCCGCGCTGCGCGGGGCGCTGGCCGCCGCCCACCGCAGGCCCGGCGTCTCGGCGATCGATGTGGCGGTGGACGCGACGGTGCGGCTGCCGGACGGGCGGAGCGCGGTGCGTCTCGTGGTGGCGGACGACGGGCGGGACGAGGAGGGCGGCCGGTCGACGACGGTGACCTGGCAGGCGCCGCTGTGAGGCCCGCCGGACCGGCCTGAGCGCCGGCCGTCAGTGCTTCGGGGCCGCCCGCAGCGCGATCCGGGTGGTGGAGTGGGCCACGCCCGCCTCGCGTTTCAGCCTCCGCAGCAGCGAGTCCAGCGCCACCGGGTCGGCCGCCGTGGCGCGGATCAGATAGTCGTGGCCGCCGGTCACATGCACCACCTCCGTGATCCCGGGCAGCATCAGCACCGAACGTTCGAACTCCTCGTTCGTCGTGTCGAGGCGCAGCGTCACATCGATGAAGACGACCAGGCCCGAACGGGTGTCGGCGGCCGGGTCGACGATGACGGTGAAGCCGCGGATCACCCCGTCCTTGCGCATACGGCGGACCCGGTCGCCCGCCGCGTTGGCGCTGAGCCCCACGCGTACGCCCAGATCCCGGTACGAGATCCGCGCGTCCTCCTGGAGAATGCTGAGGATTTCCCTGTCCAGCCGATCCATACCACGATTGTCCCAGCTTGCGGCGATATCGGCCGAGGAGAGCGCGTACCGGACGAGGACACGCACCGTCGCCCGGTCGGCGCAGCCCGGCGGGCCGTGCGCTCCCCCGCGCCCTTGACTTGCCGTGTGAACACCGCTGTCAAACAGTCCCCCGAGCCTCCGGACGCCCCCGCTCCGGCGGCCGCCGCGCCCTCCCCGGCCGCGTACCGCAATCTCGTCATGGCCACGATCGGCTTCGCCCTCACCTTCTGGGCGTGGAACCTGATCGCGCCGATGTCCGGGGACTACAAGGACCGGCTGGGACTCAGCTCGTTCCAGCAGTCGTTCCTGGTGGCCGTGCCGGTGCTCGTCGGGTCGCTCGGCCGGATCCCGGTGGGCGCGCTGACGGACAAGTACGGCGCGAAGCTGATGTTCCCGCTGGTGTCGGCGCTGACGATCGTGCCGGTGCTGCTGCTGATCCCGGCGAAGAACTCGTACGGGGCGATGATCGCGGTCGGCTTCCTGCTGGGGCTCGGCGGGACGACCTTCGCGATCGGTGTCCCGCTGGTCAACTCGTGGTTCCCGCCCGCCAAGCGGGGGTTCGCGCTCGGCGTGTTCGGGATGGGCATGGGCGGGGTGGCGCTCTCCGGGTACTTCACCCCGCGCATCGCCAAGCACGGCGACAACCTGCCGTTCCTCGTGGTCGCGGGCGCGCTGGTCGTGTACGCGCTGCTCGCCGCCGTCCTGGTCAGCGACCACCCCGACCGGAAAGTGCCCACGGACACGTTGGTGCACCGGCTGGGCGACGCCGGGAAGCTGCGGGTGACCTGGGAGCTGTCGGCGCTGTACGCGATCGGCTTCGGCGGGATCGTGGCGTTCGGGGTCTATCTGCCGACGTACCTGAAGACCTGGTACGAGATGTCACCGACCGAGGCGGGTACCAAGGCGGCCGGGTTCGCGCTGGTCACGGTGGTGTTCCGGCCGATCGGCGGCTGGCTCTCGGACCGGATCCACCCGGCGCCGGTGACCTCGGGCGCGCTGCTGCTGGCGGCCCTGATGGCGGTCGTCCAGGCCTTCGAGCCGCCGCTGAACCCGGTCGGCACGATCGCTCTGCTGGCCATGGCGGCCGGACTCGGCACGGCGAGCGGCAGCGTCTTCGCCCTGGTCTCGCAGGTGACCCCGCAGCCGAAGGTGGGCAGTGTGACGGGCATCGTCGGCGCGATGGGCGGGCTCGGCGGCTTCGTACCGCCGCTGGTGATGGGGGCGATCTACAGCGCCAAGGACTCGTACGCGATCGGGTTCATGCTCCTGTCGGACCTGGCGCTGGCCGGGTGCGTGTACGCGTACGGGCGGATGCGGAACATCCAGCGCGACGGGTGAGGCGTACGGGGGCAGGAGAACGGCCGCGTTCCCGCCGGAACGCGGCCGTTCGTGTGTGGGCCCGGGTAGGACTACCTGGGCTGGCGGCGCTGCTGTTCGAACCGGTCCGCCCAGTACGCGGTCCGGTCCAGGTACGCCGTCTCGGCGGCCTCCCCGGTCTTGCCGTAGGCCCCCTCGAAGGTCTCGTAGCCGTGGCCCGGGGGCGGGGTGGAGGAGGCCGGTTCGATGGAGCTGCCCTCGTGCCACTCGTTGAACGAGGTGACGGAGACCCAGGTGGGGTCGCCGCCGATGGCCGGGTCCAGTGCGTTGTTCCACTCCAGGTCGTAGGAGGCGCCGTCCTCGCGGCCCAGGGTGGGGGTGGTGTTGCCGGGGACGGCCCGGTCGTCGATGTAGCCGGGGGCGACCGAGGGGGCCCAGACGAGGCCGTTGGCCTTGGCGTAGTCGCCCGCCTGCTTCCAGCCGGGGGCGGTGGCGCCCGCGATGCCGTCGTAGGTGTAGATCCCGCCGAAGTGGCCGACCTTGGTGGTGTCGGTGGTCTGGGCGAGGACGATGGCGGTGTCCTTGACGGCGTCCAGCGCCGACCAGTCCTGGATCTTCAGGCTCTCGAAGATGTAGTAGGCGTTGCGGTCGCCGTGTGCCGCGTCCCGGTAGAACGCCGGATGGTCGCCGAACTTCCCTTCCAGGTAGGCGATGTCGTCGACGACGGAAGCGGCGGTACGGCCGCTGTACGGCTCTATGTGCCAGGCGACCTCGATGCCGTGGCGGGCGGCGGCGTCCAGGACGTCACCGGCGAGCGAGTCCTCGTAACCCCCTTGCCCCCACCAGCTGTAGACGATGACGCCCGCGCCGGACCGCTGGACCCACTCCATGTGCTGGTCCACCGCCCCGGCGATGTCGCCGGAGTCGTAGGGGCCGAGCTTGGGGTAGAGGTCGGCGCCGATGGAGTCGGGCGGGGTGCGGCCGCCCTGCTGCCAGTGGCGCCAGCTCCCCGCCGGGCCTTCCGGGGTGCCGTACCAGGGGTAGTAGAAGAGGTGGACGTTGGACGAGCCGCCGGCCTCGGTGGCCGGGGCGCGGGTGAGGGTGAGGCGGTCGACGTCGAAGAGGGCGCCCGCTCCCCCGGTGAACCGCAGGAACAGCGGGCCCGCGCCCGGTGCGGCGGCCGTCAGGGCGGTGGTGACCTCGGTGAAGGTGTCCCAGCCGCCGGTCGGGGCCACGTCCACCGAGCCGAGGAGCTGCCCGGTGGCGGAGCCTGCGCGGACCTCGATGGTGCCGCCCGCGCCGGCCGAGGAGACGGTGGCGGTGAAGGCGGTGGCCCCGGCCGGGTCGAGGGTGGCGTAGCCCGCCCAGTCGCCGTCGTCGATGTAGCCGAGGGTGGCGCCGCCGCTGGCCGCCGCGTGCGGGGCGATCTGGACGCCGGAGGAGGAGGTGTACGCCTCCGCCTCGGCGCTGTCCCCGCCCGGGCCGGGGCCAGGGCCGGGACTGCCGTCACCGCAGTCGGCCTCGACGGCTCCGGCCGCGTACTGGATGCCGCCCAGGAGGAGTTGGCGGAAGTCCGGGTCGGCGAAGGACTCGATGGTGTGGCCGAGCCCGGTGTAGAAGGAGCGGCCGTCCTGCTGCGGGTGGCACCAGGTGATGGGGTGGTCGCCGTCCATCTCGCCGCCGCTGTAGCTGGATTCGTCCAGCGACTGGAGTACGTGGACGTTCTCGCGCGGGTTGGAGCGGTAGTTGTACCACTCGTCGGTCCGCGTCCAGGTGTCGTCCAGGTGGGCGGTGGCCGGGTGGACGTGGTCCTCGGTGGTGAGGCGGGCCTCCTGGATCGCCGGGTGGCTCTTGAACCAGGCGCCCACCAGGTCCTCGTACTCCGGCCAGTCGTACTCGGTGTCGGCCGCCGCGTGGACGCCGACGAAGCCGCCGCCGCCGTCGACGTACCCCTTGAGGGCGTTCTGCTGGGTGTCGTCCAGGATGTCGCCGGTGGTGGAGAGGAAGACGACGGCCTCGTACTCGGCAAGGTTCTGCGGGGTGAAGGCGGTCGCGTCCTCGGTGGCGGTGACGGTGAAGTCGTTGGCCGCGCCCAGCTGTTGGATGGCGGTGATGCCCGCCGGGATGGAGTCGTGGCGGAACCCGGCGGTCTTGGAGAAGACCAGGACCTGGTACGGATCGGCGGCCGCTGCCGCGCTGGGGGCGCCCGGGGAGAGGAACGCGGCCCCCAGGGCGAGGGCGACGGCGCAGGCCAGGCGGCGGATGCGGGGTGTCCTCATCGGCCTTCCACCTCCGTCGGCCGGGTACTGAACGTGAACGCGTCCAGGTCGAAGAGGCTGCCCTGACCCGTCGGGCCCTTGAAGACGAGGAAGAGTTCGATGGGCCCGGCGGGGGCGTTGCCCACGTCCGCCGAGACATCGACGAAGTCCTCCCAGCCGCCGGTCGGGTCGACGGTGAGCGTGGACAGGAGGGTGCCGGTGGGTGAGCCCGCCCGCAGCTCCAGGGTGCCGCCCGCGCCGCCCGAGGCGACCCGTGCGGTGACGGAGGTGGCGTTGGCCAGGACGTACGGCTCGAAGGAGATCCAGTCGCCGTCGTCGGTGTAGCCGACGGTGGCGCCGCCCTCGGCGGGCCCGTGCGGGGCGATCTCGATGCCGGACTGGGCGGAGAAGTGCTCGCCCTGGCGGTGGCGGGGCTGGAGGATGGAGTCGCTGTGGGTGGTCAGCCCGCCCGCGTCGGTGTACTCGGCGTCGAAGACCCCGTAGATGTTGGCCGCGCTGTCGTGCTCGCCGTCGACGGGGACGTCGATGGTGCCGGAGCAGCCGTTCTTCGAGGTGATCTGGTGGCGGTGGCTGTCATGGCCGAGGAGGTAGGTGACCTTGACCTTGGAGCAGTCGACCGTGCCGTCCTCGGGGTCGCTGACGGTCACGGTGAACGGGACGGAGTCGCCGAAGGAGAACAGGGTGCCGTCCGCCGGGGTGTCGAGGGTGACCGTGGGCGCGGTGTTGCCCGCCGTCACGACCAGGCTCGCGGTGCCGGTGAGCCCTTCGGGGTCGGTGACGGTGAGGGTCGGGGTGTAGGTCCCGGCGGTGGTGTAGGTGTGGCTCGGGTCGGCGTCGGTGGAGGTGGCTCCGTCGCCGAAGTCCCAGGCGTAGGTGAGGTTTCCGCCCTCGGGGTCGTTGCTTCCGGCCGAGGAGAAGGAGACCGCGAGGGGCGTGGGCCCGGAGGTCCTGTCGGCGGCGGCCCGGGCGACCGGGGAGCGGTTGCTGCCCGCGAGGTACTCGATGCGGTAGAGGGCCTGGTTGCCCGCGCCGGTCCCGTAGTCGAGGACGTACAGCGCCCCGTCGGGTCCGAACGCGGAGTCCATCACCTGGGTGCCGGTCCACGGGAAGGTGTCGATGGTGCCCGGCGACCCGTCGGCCCGCACCTCCACGGGCTTGATCCACTGGCGGCCGTACTCGGTGGCGAAGAACCGGCCGTCGAGGGAGGCCGGGAGCTTCACGGCCGAGTCGAGGTCCGGATCGAAGTTGTATACGGGTCCGGCCATCGGGGACTCCGAGCCGCCGCCGAACTCCGGCGGGGAGCCCGCGTCACCGGCGTACCGGATCCAGGCGGGCTGGGCCGGGGGCAGGGTGGCGAGGCCGGTGTTGCGGAAGGAGTTGTTGGCCGGGCCGCCGGCGCAGTCGTACTCGGCTCCGGCGGGGCCGCTGGGGAAGGTGTACTCGCCGTACGTCTCCGTCGGCGTGTTGGTGCCGGTGCAGTACGGCCAGCCGAAGTTGCCGGGCTCGGTGACGCGGTTGAACTCGACCTGGCCGCTGGGGCCCCGGTCCGGGTCGGTGGTTCCGGCGTCGGGCCCGTAGTCGCCGATGTAGACGGCCCCGGTCTTCTGGTCGACGGACATCCGGAACGGGTTGCGGAAGCCCATCGCGTAGATCTCGGGGCGGGTGTTCGCGGTGCCGGGGGCGAAGAGGTTGCCCGCCGGGACGGTGTAGCCGCCGTCGGCCGTCGGCTTGATCCGCAGGAGCTTGCCGCGCAGGTCGTCGGTGTTGCCGGAGGAGCGCTGGGCGTCGAACTGCGGGTTGCGGTCGGTGCGTTCGTCGATGGGCGCGTAGCCGCTGGACTCGAAGGGGTTGGTGTCGTCACCGGTGGTCAGATACAGATTCCCGGCGGCGTCGAAGTCGATGTCCCCGCCGACGTGGCAGCACTGGCCCCGGTCGCTCTCGACTTCGAGGACGACCTTCTCGCTGGCGGTGTCCAGCGTTCCGTCGGCCTTGAGCACGAAGCGGGAGAGGTTGAGGTGCCCCTTCCACGCTTCGAAATCGGCGGCGGACCCGGTGGTGGGGGCGTCGCCGGGCGGGGTGTCCAGGGCGGGCGAGTAGTAGAGGTAGACGTACCGGTTGACCGCGAAGTCCGGGTCGACGGCGACGCCTTGGAGGCCTTCCTCGTCATGCGTGTAGACGTCGAGTTTCCCCGCCGTCCTCGTCGCCCCGGCCGCGTCGGTGAGGCGGAGCGTGCCGTCGCGGGCGGTGTGCAGGACGGACCGGTCGGGCAGCACGGCGAGGGACATGGCCTCGCCCAGCTCGGCGGGCCCGACGGCCAGCTGGACCTGCTGGTAGTCGGCGGCGGGGATGTCGGCCGCGGCGCGTGGGGCGGGGGCGTCGGGGTCGGCGGCCGTGGCGGTGGGGACGGCCAGGGCGGTGGCCAGCAGGGCGGCGAGCGCGGTGGCGTATCTGGACCAGCGTGGGGGTGCGGGTGACATGGGTGCGGGTGTTCCTTCCTGACGGTACGTGGGGTCTGTCAGGCAAGGCGCTGTCGCGCTTTGCGACGTGCAGGAGCCCGGGGCGCAGGCGGCTTTTTACTTTCGGAGAGCGCTCCAACGCCCTTGTGGGGCAGGCTTTTTGCATGCTGGCAACGCAAAATTAATTTGTCAAGGTCGTGTCAAAATTACGGTTCGGTGCTCTGTGCAGCGATGTGGCGGGGGTGCGCCGGGCGGCCCCTGGACGGCCGGTCCCCGGCGGCGGCCGCCCCCGCCCGATGGTGACGCTGCCCTCATCGGCATCCGGCTCCCGGCGAGGCCCGCACCGAGCCCCTAGGCTTCCCGGCGTGACCCCCCTTCTTCCCGCGCTCCAGTCCCCGACCGGCCCGGCAGCCTCCCGGGAGGCCGTCCGCTTCGGCGACCTCTCCCTGACCTACGGCGAACTGGCCGCCGCCTCCACCGCCCTCGCCGCCCGGATGGCGGACGCGGGCCGGGTCGCCGTCTGGGCCGCCCCGACACCGGAGACGGTGATCGCGGTGGTGGCGGCACTCCGGGCCGGAGTCCCGGCCGTGCCCCTCAACCCCCGTACGGGCGAACGCGAGTTGGCGCACATCCTGGCCGACAGCGAGCCCACCGCCGTACTGGCGGGCCCGGACGACGCGCTGCCCCCGGCGCTGGAGAAACTGCGCCGGGTGACGGTCGACGCGCGGGCACCTGAGCATACGGAGGGAGACGCGCCGGCCGAGGAAGCGCCCGAGTCCCCCGCCCTGATCGTCTACACCTCCGGCACCACCGGCCCGCCCAAGGGGGCCGTCCTGCCCCGCCGGGCGATCGCCGCGTCGCTGGACGCGCTGGAGGACGCCTGGGGGTGGACCGGCGACGACGTCCTGGTCCACGCGCTGCCGCTGTTCCACGTCCACGGGCTGATCCTGGGCGTGCTCGGCCCGTTGCGCCGGGGCGGTTCCCTGCGCCACCTGGGGAAGTTCTCCACCGAGGGGGTGGCCCGGGAGCTGGGGTCCGGGGGCACGATGCTGTTCGGCGTACCGACGATGTACCACCGGCTGGCGGAGGTGCTGGACGCGCCGGCGGGCGGTGCCGAGCGGGACGCTCTCGCCGGGGCTCTGGCCGGGGCGCGGCTGCTGGTCTCCGGTTCGGCGGCGCTCCCCGTGCACGACCACGAGCGCATCGCGGCGGCGACCGGGCGGCGGGTGATCGAACGGTACGGGATGACGGAGACCCTGATGAACACGGGGATCCGGGCGGACGGCGTTCCGCGCCCGGGCACGGTCGGCCCGCCGCTCGCGGGGGTGGAGCTGCGCCTGGTGGAGGAGGACGGCACGGTACTGGAGGGGACGGAGGCGATCGGCGAGATCCAGGTGCGGGGCCCGAACCTCTTCACCGGCTATCTGAACCGGCCCGACGCCACCGCCGCCGCGCACACGGCCGACGGCTGGTTCCGTACGGGCGATGTCGGCACGGTGGACGGTGACGGATACGTACGGATCGTCGGGCGCAAGGCCACCGACCTCATCAAGAGCGGCGGCTACAAGATCGGCGCGGGCGAGATCGAGAACGTGCTCCTCGGCCACCCCGGAGTCCGGGAGGCGGCCGTGACCGGGGAGGAGGACCCGGACCTCGGTGAGCGGGTCGTGGCCTGGGTGGTCGCGTCCGACCCGGACTCTCCACCCCTGGCCGAAGAGTTGGCTGACCATGTGGCGGCCCAGCTGGCCCCGCACAAGCGCCCGCGCACGGTGCACTTCCTGGACGCGCTGCCCCGTAACGACCTGGGCAAGATCATGAAGAGGTCGCTCCATGTCCGCTGACCCGTCCTCGCGCATGACGGCCCGCGAGGCGATCGCGCTGCTCACCGGCACGGCCGGCTTCACCGAGCACCGCCCGCCGCCGCGCACGCTGCCGCCGGATGGTCCGCTCGGCTGGGCGGGGTACGACGCGGCACGGGAGCGGGCGGCGGAGCGCACGGGCGAGGACGAGTCGGTCGTGTACGGGACCGGGGTCGTCGGCGACCGCGCATGCGTCCTCCTCGCCTTCGAATTCGGCTTCCTGGGCGGCTCGTTGGGCCAGCTGACGGGCGACCGCCTGGAAGCCGCGTACGGACTGGCACTCTCCCGGCGCCTCCCGCTGGTCGCGCTCGTCGCCACGGGTGGCAGCCGGATGCAGGAGGGCATGGTCGCGCTCACCCAGCTCCAGCGGGTGGCGGCCGCCTCCACCCGGCTGCGGGCGGCGGGGCTCCCGCAGATCGCGGTGGTCCGCGACCCCACGACCGGCGGCGGCTGGGCCACGGTGGGAGCGGGCGCGGATGTGGTGCTGGCCCTGCCGGGCGCCCAGATCGGGTTCGCCGGATCCCGGGTACGCCCGCCGGACGCGGACCCGTACGCGTACGGCGCCGAGGGCCAGTTCGCGGCGGGCCAGGTGGACACGGTGATCCCGGCTGGGGAGCTACGGGACACGGTGGGGCTGTGGCTGCGGGCGCTGGGGGCGCCGGGCGGGGGCGGGGGAACGCCGGGCGGGGGTGGCGGGACGGCAGGCATGGGCGGCGGGACGCCGGGCGGGGACGGCCGGGCACCAGGCACAGGCGGCGGGACACCAGGCACGGACGGCCGGGCACCAGGCACGGACGGCCGGGCACCGGGCGGGGGCGGGGGAACGCCGGGCGGGGACGGGCCCGCCGCCGCGCCCCTCCCCCGGGCCCAGGCGTCCACCGCCTCCGGGCTGCCGACGACCGGCCGGGAGGCGGTGGAGCGGGCCCGTTCCGCGCAACGGCCGCGCGCGGAGGCGTATCTGGCCGACTACTTCGCCGTACGGCTCCCCCTCCGCGGGGACCGGTGCGGCGGCAGCGATCCCGGGTTGCTGACCGGCTTCGGGCTGCGCGCGGACGGGCAGCCGGTCGCGTACGTCGCCCAGTGCGGGACCCCGACCCGCCCGGCCGGGTACCGGGCGGCGGCCCGTACGATCCGGCTCGCGGACCGGCTCGGCGTCCCCGTCCTCACCCTGGTCGACACCCCGGGCGCCGCCAACGACGCCGAGGCGGAGCGGGCGGGCGCGGGCGCGGCCATCGCGGACACCTTCGCGGCGATCGCGGCGGCCCGGGTCCCGGTGACGACGCTGGTGATCGGCGAGGGCGGCTCGGGCGGTGCGCTGGCCCTCGCGGCTCCGGGCAACACCCATGTCACGGCGGACAGTTACTTCTCCGTCATCGCCCCCGAGCTGGCGGCGGCGATCCTCAAGCGGCCTCCGGAGGAGACGGGCGCCACCGCCGACCAGCTCCGCCTGCGGCCGCAGGACTTGGTGGAACTGGGCATCGCCCGCTCCATCGTGACGTAGGAAGCGCAGGGCGCACAGCCACACTCATCCTGACGTGGGCGTCGGCTTCCGCACCAGGGTGTCCCAGAGGGCGACGGCCTGGTCCACGGTGGAGGTGAGGCGCTCCAGGGGGACGCCGTCGCGCGCCTCGACGGAGAGTCCGTGGAGGATGGTCGCGTAGAAGGCGGCGACGGAGCGGACGTCGGTGTCGATCCCCAACTCCCCTTCCTGGACCGCCCGTTCCAACCGCACCTCCAGCTCCGCGACCGCCGCCCTGCGACACCCGGCCAGATGCTCGGCGACCTCTCGGTTCTGCTGGGAGCAGTTGGTGGCGGCTAGGACGATCATGCAGCCGCTGGGGGTGCCCGGGTCGGCGAAGATGGCGATGTTGCCGCGCAGCATGGCCTCGACGGCACCCCGTGCCGTCGGCTCCTCGCGCAGGGCGCGGCCGGTCGACGACCCCGCGGTGGCGCCGTAGAGGGCTACAGCCTCCCGGAACAACTCCTCCTTCGAGCCGAAGGTGTTGTAGAGGCTGGCGGAGTTGATGCCCATGGCGGCCGTCAGATCGGTGAGCTTGGCGCCCTCGTACCCGTACTCCCAGAACGTCTCCATCGCACCGCGCAGCGCCGCTCCCCGGTCGAACGCACGCGGCCGCCCTCGTCCGCTCATCTCCGCCTCCTCCAAAGGGGGTTGCCTCGTGCCCGCCCCACCTGTTTAGTATTTCTGGATCGTCCGACCTAAAAATAGCTCAACGCGGGAGCGGAAGGAACAACATGTCTCAGTTAGCGGGCAAGGTGGCGCTGGTGACCGGAGGAAGCCGCGGCATAGGTGCCGCGATCGCCCTCCGCCTGGCCGAGGAGGGAGCCGATGTGGCGCTGACGTACGTGAGCGCGGCCGACGAGGCGAAGGAAGTCGTGGCGGGGGTCGAGGCGTTGGGGCGCAAGGCCCTGGCCATCCAGGCGGACAGCGCGGACCCGGAGGCCGTCGTGCGCTCGGTCGAGGAGGCGGCGGGCACGTTCGGGCGCCTGGACATCCTGGTGAACAACGCCGGGATCTTCTCGCACGGCCCGATCGAGGACGTGACCCTCGCGGAGATCGACCGCATGCTCGCCGTCCACGTGCGGGCCGTCTTCCTCGCCACCCAGGCCGCCGTCCCCCACATGGGGCAGGGCGGCCGCGTCATCAGCATCGGGAGCTGCTGGGCCACCCGCGTGCCCGTGCCGAACGTGACGCTGTACGCGATGAGCAAGTCGGCGCTGACCGGCTTCACCAAGGGCGTCGCTCACGACCTGGCGCCCAAGGGGATCACGGCGAACATCGTGGACCCCGGCCCCACGGTCAGCGACATGAACCCGGAGGGTACGGAGGTGGCGGAGGCGGAGCGCCTGAGGACGGCCGCGAAGGTCATGGGCAGCGGTGCCGACATCGCGGGGGCCGTGGCCTTCCTGGCGGGCCCGGACGCCCGGTGGATCACCGGCACCTCGCTGGCGGTGGACGGCGGGTACGCGGCCTGACGGCGCCGTAAGTCGGCCTGATGGCGCGGTTCGTACGCTACGGCTGCGGGTCCCGGGCGTCGTAGCGGGCGAAGCCGCGCCACTTCAGGGCGAGCAGGGAGACGGCGACGACACAGGCGGTGCCGCCGCCGACGACGGCCACGGCGGGCGAGGTGAGGTCGGCGACCGAGCCGGCCAGGAAGTCGCCGAGCCGCGGCCCGCCCGCGACGACGACGATGAAGACGCCCTGGAGCCGGCCGCGCATCTCGTCGGGGACGGCCGCCTGGAGCATGGTGTTGCGGAAGACCATGGACACGGTGTCGGCGCACCCGGCGAGGGCGAGGAAGAGCAGCCCGAGCCAGAGGTGCCGGGTGAGCCCGAAGACGGCGATGGCGGCGCCCCAGCTGCCGACGGCCAGCAGGACGGCGAGGCCGTGCAGCCGGATGCGGCCGAGCCAGCCGGAGAAGACCCCGCCGAGGAGCGCCCCGAGCGCGGGGGCGGCGACGAGCATGCCGGTGGTCCGGGCGTCACCTCCGTACCAGAGAATCGCGACGACCGGGAAGAGCGCCCGGGGGTGGGCGAGGACCATCGCGCACAGGTCGGTCAGGAAGGTCATACGGAGGTTGGGCCGGCCCACCAGGAACCGCAGCCCGTCCAGGACGGAGGCCCGTTTGCCCGCCCCTTCCTCCCGGTCGGGCAGCATCGAGGGCAGCCGCCACATCGCGTAGAGGGAGGCGGTGAAGGTGAGGGCGTCGACGGTGTACGCGGCGCGGTACCCCCACCAGCCGACGATCAGCCCGCCCAGCATCGGCCCGACGAGGGCGCCCGTCGTACTGGTCATGGAGCTCAACGCGTTGGCGGCGGGCAGCTGTTCGGGCGGCAGCAGCCGGGCGATCATCGAGGAGCGGGCGGGTGCGTTGAGGGCGAAGCAGACGGCCTGGAGGGCGACGATGGCGTACAGCAGGCCGACGTTCTCGACGCCGGCGAAGGTGGCGGCCATCAGGACGAGGGCCAGGGAGAAGGACCCCGAGGCGCTGAAGAGGCCGAGCTTGCGCCGGTCGACGGTGTCGGCGACGGCCCCGCCGTAGAGCCCGAACACGACGAGCGGCACGAGCGAACAGAACCCGATGAGCCCCACGGAGAACGCGGACCCGGTGATGTCGTAGACCTGGAGCGAGACGGCGAGGGCCGTCATCCCCTGCCCGATCCAGGACACGGTGTTCCCGAACCAGAGCCGCCGGTAGTCGGGCGAGGACCGCAGCGGGGTGAGGTCGGCGAATATGCGGGTGCGGTGTACAGGTGGTTCGCTCGTTTCGGTCACAGAGGATGGTAGCCACGCCTCTTCCCGGGCCATCCGGGCGGCCCACCACCCGGACAGCGCATAGGGGCCATGTCCGGAAATGGCCGGCCCATCCGTGTGAACGGTGAGATATCCCCGGAATCCGCGCCAGGGCCCCGCATAGCCTCGCCGAGGTTGCCGACCGAGCACCGGGCGGAGGGCGCACATGGGTGGGAACGCGGTGGAGCTGCCGTCCGACGTAGGGCACATCGACGAGGCCGACGCCTGGGCGGACACGATCGCCCGGAGCTGCGGGCTCGGCGAGGACGACCGGTACAGGATCTGCCTGGCCGTCAGAGAAGCGGCGGCCAACGCCGTCCTGCACGGCAACCAGGAGCACCCCGACAAGCGCGTCCGCCTCGACTGGGAGACCCAGGAGAACCGGGTGCGCATCACGGTAGGCGACGAGGGCACCGGCTTCACGCCTCCCCCACCCACCGGAGAGCTCAACCTGACCCCCTCCGGCCGCGGCCTCGTCCTGATCGACCACCTCACGGACAGCTACACCGTCGCGCACCGCGACGACCCACCGGGAACCGACGTGGTCCTGGTCTTCCGCACCACCACATAGAGGCAGGCACTCATGGCTCAGATCACCCGCCGTCCCGTCGACGACGTCACCATCCTCGCCGTATCCGGAAAGGTCACCATCGGGGTGGGCGACGTGGCACTGCGCAACGCCGTGCAGGAAGAGCTCGAAATCGGTTCGAAGAAGCTGCTCCTCGACTTCGGGGGCGTCACCGCGATCGACAGCTCGGGCATCGGCGAGCTCGTCTCCATCTACACGTCGGTCACCAACCGGGGCGGAAAGCTCAAGCTGGTGAACCTGCCCTCGAAGATCACCGACATCCTCGCGATCACCCAGCTGATCACGGTCTTCGACGTGTACGACGACGAGGACGAGGCGGTCAAGAGCTTCGCCTGATCCCCCACCCCCCTGAACCACGCGAGGGCGGCGCCACTCGGGCGCCGCCCTCGCGCGTGCGACGGGCTGTCCGGGGGGGGGGACGGCATCGGCACGGGTATCGGCGTCGGCGTGCTCCGGCGACCAACCGCCCAGGAAGGCCTACACCGTGCCCACGTCGCCGTGCGGGATCGCCGGACCCCGCGCTGGTGAAGATCGCGCTTCCCCGCAGCGACTCCATCTCATCGTCCACCTCGAAGCCGAACGGCGGAACGGTCTGCTGCAACGGGCGCCGGGGTACGCCGACACGGACAACGGGACGATGCCGGAGGACGGCCGCTTCGTTCACACCGGGACGGCCCCTGTCGGCTGGACCACCTTTCCCTGCAGGCCGTCGGGCCGCCCGGAGCGGGACCTCTGCACGGTGGTCCAGGCCCTCAACTCCGGGGGAGACGACCAGGCGGCCATGAAGAGTCTCAACACCGACTACACCGACGCGGTCGAGGAGTCTGAGGCCTGCCCTGGTGTGCCGAGGCCCGGCCTCGCAGTGTGCGCGGCCGGGCCTGTGTGTGGATGGGTCAGCGACAGTCGTCGTATATGAGGTAGTCGTCGCCTTCGCAGAGGCTGTCGCTGTACCCGGGGTCTCTGATGGTTGGGACGGTCGGCGGTGGCGTGTCCTCAGCGTCGTCCGAACCTCCGGCGCAGCTGCCGACGATGACGAGGATCAGCAGCAGGAACAGCGGGATGGCACAACATGGATAGGTCTTCGGCGTCTCGTCCATGAACGAGTCAGAAGTCGGGGCAGAGGTTCTTGTGGACGGCGTCAAGAATCTTGCCGCCGATCTCTGGAGTGGCGATCTCCGGGAGACGTGTGTCGATGGTGAAGCGGCCGAGGGCCAGTTCCACCAGTTTCTCCCTGTTGCCTCCGAACGACTTGATGGAGCTGCACTGATTGAGGCCTCGACTCACGGCCTTGTCGTCCTTGCCGTCCACGATGCGCCGGTCGATGCCATTCAGGGCCTCGAGGTACTTGTCGCGGGCAGTAATGCTGGGCTCGGCCGGGATGCCTGCGGCGGCACGGGCGCCGGCGTGCTGTTCTTCGGTCAGTGTCGGCGGGGCACTGGCTTTGGCCGCGGTGTCGTCCTCGGCGCAGGCGGCGAGTGTGGCGAGCAGGCCGACCACGATGAGTGCGGCGGTGGTGCGGATGTGCATGGTCCCCCCAGGGCGTTGCGTGATGAGGCTCATCATCGGCTGCGGCCGGCACTTGTGTCCGGAGTTCGACGGATCCAGCTATGTGGCGACGGGGATCGTGAACGTCCCCGGCATCCGGGGCGAACCGAGTGGCAGGCCGGCAACGAGGCCTCCTCGCGCGTCGGCTCACTCCTCAGGCCATGGGGGGCAGATCCCCGCCGCGCAGCAGGCACGCAACCCGCCTCATTGCTGGAGCCACGGCGTACTGACCGCTGCAAGCGGCCGGAGCCGGGGGCACCGGCGGTCATGCCTCGGAGGGGCGGATCAGCAGGCCGGAATCAGCCAGCTAAGAAGGCTGCCCACCGGCGCGCAGCAACGGCGGGCTCAACACCCAGGCGCCACCTTTGCGGTAGAGCGCGGCGGGGCGCCCCGTCGAGGGCGTCCGCTGCTTGCCCGTGGCTTCCACGAATCCCGGCGTCTTCAGCACCTTGCGCCGAAAGTTGCTCGGATCCAACGCCTGCCCCCAGACGACTTCGTAGACCGTTCGCAACTCGCTCAGGGTGAACTCCGAGGCGCAGAAAGCTGTGGCAACAGGGGTGTGCTCAAGTTGGGACCGGACCTCCTCCAGGGCCTCGGCCAGGATCTCGAAATGATCGAACGCCAACCTGGTCCGGTCCCGGTCCAGCTCCTCCACAGGCGCCCAGTAGGCGTGTTCCGCATCAGTGCCACCCACCGGAACGGGCAGGTCGGGCCCTAGGGCCAGGTATGCGACGGTCACCACTCGACCTCTCGGGTCCCGACCCGGATCACCGTAAGCACCCAACTGTTCCAGGTGCAGCAGCCGGCCGTCGATGCCGGCTTCCTCCCTCAGCTCACGCAGCGCCCCCTCTCGCAAGGTCTCGCCCTTCTGGACATACCCGCCGGGAAGTGCAGGCCGACCGCGGAAGGGCTCCACCCCCCGATCGATCAGGAGCACCACCAGGCGATCTTCCCGCAGTGTGAAAATCGCCAGGTCCACCGTCACCCACGAGGCCTCGACCTCATCGGAGTCTTTCAGCCACTCATCCACGAGAACCCCTAAAGGTCACATTGACTTAAACACCGTCGCCACTTATGGTCACACAGACCTTAAACATAGGAGGCGAGGGCAGGGCATGCGCACTCCCCCCGTACCACCAGCGAAGGCATACGGCGGCGAACTCACAGCCGCGACACGCCACTTATGCGCGGGCCCATACGTGGACGAACGCTTCCGCGACCTTGTGATCGACAAGGTCTGCACATCACCACACCGCAGAGTCGCCCCGTCCTACGGCTTCGACATAGTCCCCGTCATGCGCCACGCGTGGCGGGCCGCCGCCCTTACAGCCGGCTTGCGGGTCACACTGCTGGGATGCGTGATCGCGCCGGCATGCGCAGGTGCCTTGCCCGCGAGCATCCTCGTGGCATGCGGTCTCGCGCTCCTCTGGCTGCTCCGCCTGGCCCTGCTCATCCACCGGGGCGACCGCGAACCCCGCAGCGGCCGAGAGGCCAGGCGCCGCGGCAAGAACCTGCAGCATCGTCACCGACGCCTTCTCCAACGGATCCTTCCGCGACGAAGATCGGAGAAGTCTCAGGCACTACAGCGCATCGGAGGCATTGCGCTCGGCCTGGTGGCAACCTGCGTCGCCATCGGACTCACCCACCCCGACCAGGCCACTACGGCCCTCCACCTGGGGTCGGGCATCGCCCTCGTGTGCCTCACCATAGGGGCGTTACGTCAGTTGCAACTCAACCGGATCCATCGGGCACCGGCCCTGCGCCCCCGCCGATTGTCCCCCCGACAGCAAGTGGCGGACGTACAGCAGAGAGACGTGCACACGGTCTACCGCCGCCCCCGCCACAGCCAGGACGAGGAAACAACCGACGACGATCTGACTGTCTTCACCCTCTTCGGGGAGGAGTCACCCTTCATCGGCGCCGGGGAGATCGTCTACCAGTGGAATCCGCCGATGAGTGTCCAACTTCTGCGTCCTGTCGAGGACGATGACGCGCCCCTGCACGAACGAGAGCACCCCGTCCCCCCGTTCCAGGCACACGAGCTCGTCGACCACCTTCGCAACGCTGTGCATCTCCTGAACACCGACAGCCACGACGTGCGCCTGCCGGCCCAGGTCACCGATCGTGTCTACGTGTCCGAGACCGACGTGGCAACCGATCGTTCCTTGCTGCCTCAGAAGCTCACCGACGTGGATCTGCGGGAAATCATCAACACGCCAGGGTCGAGGGGCCACCATTTTCTCGAGGTCACGACACCACTGGAGGGTGCGGAGTACGTAGCGACCGTCCTGCTCCACGTCAGCGTACGGGGCCGGACTCTCATCATTTCTACGGCGGCATGCGTACTCGCTCACACGCCCAGGTCCTTCCAACGAACAGCCGAGTTCGGCCAGCACGGCCTCATCGCGGTCATCTGGTCCGCGTTCCGCGAGCTGTCCACTCTCCCTCGGCAGGTCCAGCAATCGTGGCGGATCGTCCTGTATCTGCGCGCTCTGATCAAAGCCGCAGCCCTCCCACCGGACCTTACGTCCGCGCCCATACGCAACGTCCTCGTCGGCAGCCGCGTGAGCATCCGGGAGCAGTCGGCCCAGGCATGGTCCAAAGTGCAGTTGGAGAAGACCGACATTCTTGGCCGAATGAAGACGATCGAACAACGTCTACTTCGCGCAGCAGGCGATTTCCTGCTGACCAAGGAAGTGGACGCGTCAGAGTTCAACAATCGGGCACTCAAGATCATCAATAGCGGGATCTTCAACTTCGGCGACAACAACACCATCAGCAACAACGCTGTAGGTGATTCCGCCCAAGTAGGCGCACCGACGACCTCTGCCCAGGGTACCGACACCCCCGACAATGGAGGAAAACCGTGAACACCAACCGAGGAATCAGCTCTCACGGAAACGGCAACACCATCAGTAACAACGCAGTGGGCGACCATGCACGAGTCATCGCGGCACCTCCCGAAGAACGAATCGGCGCACCGGCGACCAACTCCGCAGAGCCGCCGAATCAGGGCAGGTGGGACATCGGAATCGTCACCATCCTCAGTGAGGAACTGCGCTCGTTGTGCGACGAGTTGAAACTTGAGCGGCACAAGGAACTAGGCGGCCTCTACTTCTACCGTGGCGAACACTCCACGCCGGACTCAACCGTCCGCATCGTCGCTACTCAGACCCAGAGCCAGGGACAACGGTCCACCATGGCCGCTTTGGAGAATCTGCGACGCCTCTACAGGCCACGCCTGTGGGCGCTCGTCGGTGTGGGAGGAGGTATCCACGACGACTATGCGCGCATCGGGAACGTCATCGTCTCCACGGAGGTCGTCTACTACGAGAACCGCAAGGTCAATCCGCTCGGCGACGTCCGAAGGCGTGGCGAACACCGGCAGGCCCCCGCCCCGGTGGTGCACGCCGTGAACGCCTTCTTCGCCGAGTACGGCAGCCCCGCCCGCATTCACGGTCAGCTCGCCTCGCGATCCTCACAGGAGTACGAGGTGCATCCGGGGCTGATCGGCTCCGGTGAAGCAGTCGTAGCCGACCGGAACAGCGACATCCGCCGGTATCTCGCGGATTACAACGAAAAGGTACTGGCGGTAGACATGGAGGCGGGCGGCCTGAGCCAGTACTGGCAGGAGAACTCCATCCACGACGCCATGAACCCGGGGTGGATTGTCATCCGTGGCGTTTCCGACAACGCCGACGAGGAAAAGGGGCACGCACACCACGAGCTCGCAGCCAGAAACGCCGCCCATGTTCTGCGGCTCATGCTGCCCTTCCTGTCCTGAGGCCATCGATGCCCCTGCCGAATGCGCCCCGACACCGGAAGAGGGCTCCACATGAACGAGTTTCTGATAGGGATTCTCGGCTCGCTGGCAGCCAGCACCATCCTCCTCGTTCTCGGCTTGCTGCGGGGCGCCCGTCCCATGTGGTGGCTGGTAGCCGCCTGCTCCCGGTACACGAAGACCGGACTCGGCCGCGTATACGCCCACCAGGCCACGACCGAGCGGGACCTCGCTCGCGATTTACGACGAGCCCGCTGGGTCAAAGTCCTGGCAGGACGAGGAAATGTGCTCACCCGAGAGGTCTTCTCCCCCCTGTGGTCGGCTGAGCCTGCCCCGCAGTCCGTCCAGATTCTGTTACCGGACCCCGGATCCCGGAGAGAGTCTTGGCTGGATCGGCGCTCCCAGGAAGTATCTCGCTTCGACCCAGGCTTCACCTCTGAATTCCTCAGAGGCCAAGTCCGGACGAACATCGACTACTTGTCCAGGGTGGCGCAGGCACGAGACGGAATTGAGCTACGCACCTTCAATCTGCCGAACAACTGCCGAGTGATCGCCACGGACCGAGCTGCCTACCTCACTTTCTACAGTGCGTCAGCACACGGCAGAAACTCCCCATGTCTGTACGCCCGAGCACCCGGTATTCTCTACGACGCCGCTCTACGCCAGTTCGACGCAGCCTGGGCACACGCCACGGCGGTTCCGCCGGCCCCTCTCCCCTGACCGGCCACGTGGAGCGGAGACTTGCAGCGGGCAGCCGGCACAGGACTATGTGCACCCCGAGGGTGGCATCCCCTCTCAACGGCACCCGATCCGTCGACGGCACGGAGATCCGCCAGGGCCGAGTGGCAATGCCACCCCACCGCAGGTTCGAGGAAAGGCCCCGCGCGAGCGGTACGAGGAGCTGCCCGAGCACCAGCGCAGCGGTACCTGAGGGCAGTCGCCAGTGCCCCGGCATGGACGTATCCGCACGGGGCAGGACGGGCCCGCCAAGCGGACGGATGGTTATCGCCATGGTCTTCCGTCGCCGCTCCCTGGGGGCCTGGGGCGCATCGCGCAGCCGCATCGATCACCCTGACGGCCGAGAGGGCGTACGCCCTCTCGGCCGTCAGGGCCTACCGTCTCCACACGATCGAACTGAGCGAAAAAGGGGCGCGCTGAATGACCACCCACAAGGCAACAGCAGAGCGTCAGGGACGCTTCTGGGTCGTGAGCATCGACGGCCTTCCTGAAGGAGAGCAGAACGTCACACAGGACCTCACCTGGACCGAGGCCCACGAGAACGCGCGGGAGCTGGTCAGTCTCGTTCTGGAGACCGAGGACGATCAAGCCGCCTACACCGTCGACCTCGTCCCGGCCGACCCGGCGATGTTCGAGGTCGTGCAGGAGACCGAAGAAGCCGACGCTGCCGTACAAGAGGCGGAGAAGCGCCGCCGCGTGGCGATGACACGAGCAGCCCAGACACTCGCCGGCCTCGGGCTGACGCAGGCCGAGGCCGGTCGCATGCTCGGCGTCACACACCAACGCATTGCCCAGCTCGCGCCCAAGGCACCGAACAAGAGCACCAAGAGCAAGAAGAAGGCCGTTGCCGCCTGATGGGCATGCCGTGGGTGATGGAAGCCGCGTCCCCCAAACCTCACGAAACATGACGTCCAGCTGGCCACCATGGGCTCACACGTCGTTCGCACGAGACAGGCCGGGGAGACCGAACCACAGAACGCGTATCCCCAGGCCAGAACGATTCTGCCTGGGGACGCTCGGTGGGGCGGGTGGGACTCGAACCCACGGCCGACGGATTATGAGTCCGCTGCTCTAACCGGCTGAGCTACCGCCCCGTCTCGGCGTGGCGCGTACAAGTGTGCGCACCGTCTGCCGCAGCATAGCCGGTCATACGATCTCTCGCTTCGGATGGTCGACTTCGCCTGATCTTGAGGACGGCGCTGCGTGCTGCCCGGTTGCAGGAGAGATCAAGGACACCCGAAAGAGTCGTTCCGGGGCCCGGCCGGCGCCCCGGAGCGGCACCGGCCGGGCACGCGAAAGAGGACCCCGAAGGGCCCTCTTCCGTTCCGCTCCCCCGACTGGACTCGAACCAGTAACCCTCCGGTTAACAGCCGAATGCTCTGCCAATTGAGCTACAGGGGATCGCGCTCCCCCGACTGGACTCGAACCAGTAACCTGCCGGTTAACAGCCGGCTGCTCTGCCAATTGAGCTACAGGGGATTGCTGCGTTGCTTCGAAATCGTACCTGCCTGGCGGCTGCCGGGCGGCGCGCGTTCGCTGCGACACATACATTAGCGCAAGCAGGGGGGTGCTCCGCCAATCGGTATCGCCCGGGGTGATCTCGGGTGCTCGCGGGTAGGCGGGCTGCACACGTCGCACCAAGCGTAGGAAGGGTGGCAGCCATGCGGTACCGGCTCACGTTCATCGCCGGAGTGGCCCTCGGTTACGTGCTCGGCACGCGAGCCGGGCGCGAGCGTTACGAGCAGTTGAAGAAGTCGGCCCGGCAGTTCACGGAGAACCCCGCCGTGCGCAACGCCGCCGAGAGTGCCGCGCACAGCGGCCGGGACATCGCCGGCAAGGCGTACCACTCGGTCAGCGACAAGGTGGGGGACAAGGTGCCCGCCTCCGTCGCCGAGCGCGTCCGGTCGCTCAAGGACCGCAGCAGCCAGAACGGTGGCGCCGAGGACGACTGGGGGACCACCAACACCTGAGGTCGGGTGGTGGGCGGCTGTTACGGGAAAGTCCCGCGGTGCGGCAGAATCTGCGTATGGGCATAGTCGCGGGGCTGGACAGTTCTTCCGCCTTCACTCACATCGTCGTCTGCGACGCGGACTCGGGCGCCGTGCTCCGGGAGGGGTACGCCGCCCACCCGGTCGAGGCCAAGGCCACCGAGGTCGATCCGCAGGCCTGGCTGCTCTCCCTCGGTGAGGCGGCCTCCGGCGGGCTGCTCGAAGGTGTGCAGGCCATCGGTGTCTCGGCCCAGCAGCACGGGCTCGTACCGCTGGACCGGCAGGGCAATCTCGTACGTCCCGCCCTCCTCGGCAACGACCGGCGGGCCCAGGTGGCCGCGGCCGATCTCGTCGACGCGCTGGGGGGCCGGCAGGCCTGGGCCGAGGCGGTCGGGGCCGTACCGCAGGCCTCGCAGCCCGTGGCGAAGCTGCGGTGGCTGGCGCGGACCGAGCCGGAGAACGCCCAGCGGGTCGCCGCCGTCATGCAGCCGCACGACTGGCTCGTGTGGCAGCTCCTCGGGCGGCCCGCCCGGCGGACCACGGACCGGGGCGCCGCATCAGGGACCGGTTACTGGTCGGCCGGGTCCGCCGCCTACCGGCCCGACCTGGTGGAGCTGGCCCTCGGGCACCCCGCCGCCCTGCCCGAGGTGCTCGGGCCCGCCGAGTCCGCCGGGACCACGCCCGAGGGGCTCCTGATCTCCGCCGGGACCGGCGAGACCATGGCCGCGGCCTTCGGGCTCGGGGTCGCGGTGGGCGACGCGGTGGTCTCGCTGGGGGCCTCCGGGTCCGTGATGGCGGTGCACCACGAGGCGCTCGCCGACCCGCACGGGATGATCACCTCCTTCGCCGACGCCACCGGGATGCACCTGCCGGTGGTCCATGTCTCCAACGCCGTACGGGCGTTGCGCGGGACCACCGAGATGCTCGGCCTGGACGGGCTGGAGGAGCTGTCGGCCCTCGCCCTGAAGTCCACGCCCGGCGCCTCCGGGCTCGTACTGCTGCCGTATCTGGAGGGCGAGCGCACCCCGCAGCTCCCGCACACCGCCGGCACCCTCAGCGGGATGCGGCGCGAGTCGATGAAGCCGGAGCACCTGGCGCGGGCCGCGTTCGAGGGGATGCTCTGCTCGCTGGCCGACGCCCTGGACGTGCTGCGCGGGCGGGGGGTGGAGGTGCGCCGGGTGTTCCTGCTCGGTGCCGCCGCCGAGCTGCCCGCCGTACAGGCGCTGGCTCCGGCGGTGTTCGGTACGCAGGTCGTCGTACCGCAGCCCGCCCAGTACGCGGCGCTCGGCGCGGCCCGGCAGGCGGCCTGGGCGCTCGGGGTCTCGCAGGGCACCCTCGACCCGCGCACTCCCCCGGCCTGGCAGGGCGCGGCCGCCCAGGTGCTGGAGCCGGGCGAGGAGCTGGCGGTCGGGCGGGCGGTGCGTCAGCAGTACGGGGCCACTCGGGATCAGATCCATCCCGGCGCGTTCGGTGGCGGCCAGTAGGAGGCCCCCTGCACTGGTGGCGCGCGTGCACACCCGCGCGCGCCCGCCCGTACGCGCGCTTCGGCTTCGGACCGGTCCCCCAGCCTTGACCGGAGTTTGGGGAAAACGGTTCGCCCTCCGAGTACGGCGTACGCGAAACTGAGTCGGCCTCTGCCCTCCGCCGACTCCGAGAGACACGCGTGCTCATAAAACTCCTGCGGGCCCATCTGGGCCCGTACAAGAAACCCATCGCGCTGCTGGTCCTCCTCCAGCTGCTCCAGACCTGCGCCACCCTGTATCTGCCCAGCCTCAACGCGGACATCATCGACAACGGTGTCGTGCAGGGCGATACCGGCTACATCCTGGAGTTCGGCGGTCTCATGATCGCCGTCAGTGTGCTCCAGGTGCTCTGCAACGTGGGGGCCGTCTTCTACGGGGCCCGGACCGCGTCGGCGCTCGGGCGGGATGTGCGGGGCGCGGTCTTCGACCGGGTGCAGTCGTTCTCGGCCCGGGAGCTCGGGCGGTTCGGGGCGCCCTCGCTGATCACCCGGACCACCAATGACGTCCAGCAGATCCAGATGCTGGTGCTGATGACGTTCACGCTCATGGTGTCGGCGCCGATCATGTGTGTCGGCGGCATCGTCATGGCGCTCGGCCAGGACGTCCCACTCTCCGCTGTGCTGCTCGCGGTGGTGCCGGTGCTCGGGATCTCGGTGAGCATCATCGTGACGAAGATGCGGCCGCTGTTCCGGACGATGCAGGAGCGGCTGGACACGGTGAACCGGGTACTGCGCGAGCAGATCACCGGCAACCGGGTGATCCGGGCGTTCGTCCGCGACGGGTACGAGGAGAAGCGGTTCCGGGGCGCCAACACCGAGCTGACCGATGTGTCGCTGGCGACCGGGCGGCTGATGGCGCTGATGTTCCCGACGGTGATGACGGTGGTCAACCTGTCGTCCGTCGCCGTGGTGTGGTTCGGCGCGCACCGCATCGACAGCGGCGGAATGCAGATCGGTGCGCTGACCGCGTTCCTCGCCTATCTGATGCAGATCGTGATGGCCGTGATGATGGCCACCTTCATGTTCATGATGGTGCCGCGCGCCGAGGTGTGCGCCGAGCGCATCCAGGAGGTGCTGGACACCGATTCGAGCGTCGTACCGCCCACCGCGCCCGTCACCGAACTGCGCCGGCACGGGCATCTGGAGGTGCGGGGCGCGGAGTTCCGTTACCCGGGTGCCGAGGAGCCGGTCCTGCGGGCCGTGGATCTGGTGGCCCGGCCCGGTGAGACCACCGCGATCATCGGGTCGACGGGGAGCGGGAAGTCCACGCTGCTCGGCCTCGTACCCCGGCTGTTCGATGTGACGGACGGCGAGGTGCTGGTCGACGGCGAGGACGTGCGGACGCTGGATCCGGTGCTGCTGGCGAAGACGGTGAGCCTGGTGCCGCAGAAGCCGTACCTCTTCTCGGGGACGGTCGCGACGAACCTGCGGTACGGGAATCCGGACGCCACCGACGAGGAGCTGTGGCACGCGCTGGAGGTGGCGCAGGCCAAGGGGTTCGTGGAGGGCTTGGAGCACGGACTCGACGCGCCGATCGCGCAGGGCGGCACCAATGTCTCGGGCGGTCAGCGGCAGCGGCTCTCCATCGCCCGGACGCTGGTGCAGCGGCCGGAGATCTATCTCTTCGACGACTCGTTCTCGGCGCTGGACTACGCGACCGACGCCGCGCTGCGGGCGGCGCTGGCCCATGAGACGGCCGGGGCGACCGTGGTGATCGTCGCGCAGCGGGTCTCCACCATCCGCGACGCCGACCGGATCCTGGTGCTGGACGAGGGGCGGGTCGTGGGCAGCGGTACCCATCACGAGCTGATGGACGGCAATGAAACGTACCGGGAGATCGTGCTCTCCCAGCTGACGGAAGCGGAGGCCGCGTAATGGCCGGTCCGGGCGGACGGATGATGGCCGGGGGCGCGCCCACCGAGCGGTCCATGGATTTCAAGGGGTCCAGCAAGCGGCTGCTGAGGCGGTTCGGCCAGGAGAAGGCCTCGCTGTATCTGATGCTGGGCGCGGTGACCGTCAGCGTGGCGCTGTCGGTGGCCGGGCCGAAGATCCTCGGGAAGGCGACCGACCTGATCTTCGCCGGGGTGGTCGGCCGGCAGATGCGGGAGGGCACCACCAAGGCGGAGGCGATCGAGGGGCTGCGGGCGGAGGGCAGCGGTTCGATGGCCGACATGCTCTCGGGGGTGGACTTCACCCCGGGCCAGGGCATCGACTTCGGTGCGGTGGGCAGCGTGCTGCTGGCGGTCCTGGTGGTCTATGTCGGCGCCGGGCTGCTGATGCTGGTCTCCACGCGGCTGTCGATCCGGGTGATCAACCGGATCGTCTTCCAGCTGCGGGAGGACCTCCAGACGAAGCTGGCGCGGCTGCCGCTGTCGTACTTCGACCGGGCCAAGCGCGGTGAGGTGCTCAGCCGGGCCACCAACGACATCGACAACATCTCGCAGACGCTCCAGCAGACGATGGGCCAGCTCATCAACTCCCTGCTGACCATCATCGGCGTACTGATCATGATGGTCTGGATCTCGCCGCTGCTGGCGCTGGTCGCGCTGGTGACGATCCCGCTCTCGGTGGTCGTGGCGACGCGGGTCGGCAAGCTGTCGCAGCCGCAGTTCGTGCAGCAGTGGCGGGTGACGGGGAAGCTCAACGCCCATATCGAGGAGATGTACACCGGGCACAACCTGGTGAAGGTCTTCGGGAGGCAGGAGGAGTCGGCGAAGGACTTCGCCGAGCAGAACGACGCGCTGTACGAGGCCGGGTTCAAGGCGCAGTTCGCCAGCGGGATCATGCAGCCGCTGATGATGTTCATCTCGAACCTGAACTATGTGCTGGTGGCCGTCGTCGGTGGTCTGCGGGTCGCCTCGGGCACCCTGTCGATCGGTGACGTACAGGCGTTCATCCAGTATTCGCGGCAGTTCTCGATGCCGCTGACGCAGGTGGCCTCGATGGCGAACCTGGTGCAGTCCGGGATCGCGTCGGCCGAGCGGGTCTTCGAGCTGCTGGACGCCGAGGAGCAGGGCGCGGACCCGGTGGACGGCGAGCGTCCGGAGGAGCTCACGGGACGGGTCTCGCTGGAGAAGGTGTCCTTCCGCTACGAGCCGGAGAAGCCGCTCATCGAGGATCTGTCGCTGAGCGTGGAGCCGGGGCAGACGGTCGCGATCGTCGGCCCGACCGGCGCGGGCAAGACCACGCTGGTCAATCTGCTGATGCGGTTCTACGAGGTGACCGGCGGGCGGATCGCTCTCGACGGGGTCGATGTGGCGAAGATGTCCCGGGACGATCTGCGGTCGCGGATCGGGATGGTGCTCCAGGACACCTGGCTGTTCGGCGGTTCCATAGCGGAGAACATCGCGTACGGCGCTGCGCGCGCGGTCACCCGGGAAGAGATCGAGGAGGCGGCCCGGGCGGCGCACGCGGACCGCTTCATCCGGACGCTGCCCGACGGGTACGACTCGGTGATCGACGACGAGGGTTCCGGGGTCAGCGCGGGCGAGAAGCAGCTGATCACCATCGCGCGGGCGTTCCTCTCCGACCCGGTGATCCTGGTCCTGGACGAGGCGACAAGCTCGGTGGACACCCGGACCGAGGTGCTGATCCAGAAGGCGATGGCGCGTCTGGCCCATGGGCGTACGTCGTTCGTGATCGCGCACCGGCTCTCCACGATCCGGGACGCCGACGTGATCCTGGTGATGGAGAACGGGTCGATCGTGGAACAGGGCACGCACGACGAGCTGTTGGCGGCCGGGGGCGCGTATGCCAGGTTGTACGCCGCTCAGTTCGCGGAGGCGCTGGCGGAGGTGGACTGAGGCGGGGGCGCCGACCCGGGGTCAGTCGAGGTAGCCGCGGAGCTGGTCGGCGAAGGCGTGGTCCCGCAGCCTGCTGAGGGTCTTGGACTCGATCTGGCGGATGCGTTCGCGTGTCACGCCGAAGATCCGGCCGATCTCCTCCAGGGTGCGGGGCCGCCCGTCGTCCAGGCCGTAGCGGAGCTGGACGACCTTGCGTTCGCGTTCGCCGAGGGTGGAGAGGACCGCCTCCAGGTGTTCGCGCAGCAGCAGGAAGGCGGCGGACTCCACGGGTGAGGCGGCGTCGCCGTCCTCGATGAGGTCGCCGAAGGAGACGTCGTCCTCCTCGCCGACGGGGGCGTGGAGGGAGACGGGCTCCTGGGCCAGGCGCAGCACTTCGGTGACGCGCTCCGGGGTCAGGTCGAGTTGGGCCGCGACCTCTTCTGCGGTCGGCTCGTACCCCCGCTCCTGGAGCATCCGGCGCTGGACGCGGACCACGCGGTTGATCAGCTCCACGACGTGGACGGGGACGCGGATGGTGCGGGCCTGGTCGGCCAGGGCGCGGGACATCGCCTGGCGGATCCACCAGGTCGCGTACGTCGAGAACTTGTAGCCCCGGGCGTAGTCGAACTTCTCCACCGCCCGGATCAGCCCGAGGTTCCCCTCCTGGACCAGGTCCAGCATGGTGAGGCCCCGCCCCACGTACCGCTTGGCGACGGAGACGACCAGGCGGAGGTTGGCCTCGATGAGCCGGCGCTTGGCGGTGCGGCCCATGACCACGAGCCGGTCCAGGTCACCGGCGAGCCGGGAGTCCAGGTCCGGGTGGCTGGAGAGGCGCTCCTCGGCGAAGAGTCCGGCCTCCACGCGGCGGGCCAGCTCCACCTCCTCGGCGGCGGTGAGCAGCGGGATGCGGCCGATCTCCCGCAGATACTGCCGGAACAGGTCGGAGGTGGGCCCGCCGCTGTCCGCCCGGCTCCGCGCCTCACGGGGCTCGGGGACGTGCTCCGCTTCCTCCATGACGGCCTCGGCTGCGCTCGCTCGCGGGTGGGCCGCGGTCTCCGGGGGGTCCTCCGAGCGGTTCTCCGGGTGGTGGACGGCCCGGTTCTGCACGGGAATCGCCGACATGTGCTCGGTCGTGGTCGTCACGGTCCGGGTCTGCACGGGGGCGACCTCCAGGTGATCGCTGCCGGATGACTCTGGCAGCCCCAGTGTGGGGCACGGCACAGGGTTGCCACGAGGGGCGTGCGGGGACTTTCTGATTCCGGTCGGTCACCGGCCGGTTACTGCTCCCGGCTCCATCGGCCCCTGTGTGCTCGGCGCTCAGAGCGCGTCGGCGCCCTTGGCCCGCAGGGACTGTGCGTACTGCTGGAGGACCCAGACCTCGTTCTGCGCGGCCGCCAGGTCGTCGGGGGCCACGTTGCTGCCGAGGCGGGCGAGGCTGCCCTGCACCTCGTTGATGCGGCGGTCGACGGCGCGCAGCCGGACGTGGACGAGCTGCATGCCTGCGTACGTCTCGTCGATCGTCCTGCCCATGAAGACCTCGACGGCCAGCTCGGTGACGAGGGAGCGCACGGTGTTGTTGGGGGCCGCATCCATGACGGCGACCAGATACTCGCGGTCGTCGCCGAGGCCCCGCTCGGCGCCGCCCGCCTCCGCGATGCACTGGCGGACCGCCGCGTAGGGCGGGGCGGTGAACTCGTCCACGCCGTACGCGTCGAAGGCCGGGGAGACCAGGGCGGGCTTCTGGAGGGCGAGCTTGAGCAGCTCGCGCTCGGTGCGGTGGGCGGGGCTGCGGAGGTTCAGCGCGGGGCCGGAGGGGGCGGCGGGGGCCTGGACGGCGGCCTGCTGGGGTGCGCCGCCGCGCCGGTCCTGGGGGCCGCCCGGTCCCCGGCCGCCGCGTGCGTCGCCCCGGCCGTCGCCGCCCTTGTCGCGGGCCCAGCGGGCGAGCTGGGCGACGCGGTGGACGACGAACTCCTGGTCGAGGATGCCGACGAGCCCGGCGAGCTGGACGGCGACCTCGCGCTGCACACTGCTGGTCTTGATCTTGGCGACGACGGCTGCGGCCTCGTCGAGGGCGGCCGCGCGGCCCGCCGGGGTCTCCAGGTCGTAGCGGCCGACGATCTGGCGCAGCGCGAACTCGAAGAGCGGGGTGCGCGGCTCCACCAGGTCCCGTACGGCGTCGTCGCCCTTGGCCAGGCGCAGGTCGCACGGGTCCATGTTGTCCGGGGCGATGGCGATGTAGGTCTCGGCGGCGAACTTCTGGTCGTCCTCGAAGGCGCGCAGAGCCGCCTTCTGGCCGGCCGAGTCGCCGTCGAAGGTGAAGATCACGCGGGCGCTGCCGTTGTCCATGAGGAGGCGGCGCAGGATCTTGATGTGGTCGTTGCCGAAGGCGGTGCCGCAGGTGGCGATGGCGGTGGTGACCCCGGCGAGATGGCAGGCCATGACGTCGGTGTAGCCCTCGACGACGACGGCACGGCTGGCCTTGGCGATGTCCTTCTTGGCCAGGTCGATGCCGTACAGCACCTGGGACTTCTTGTAGATCGGGGTCTCGGGGGTATTCAGGTACTTCGGGCCGTTGTCGTCGTCGCGGAGCTTGCGGGCGCCGAAGCCGACGATCTCCCCGGCGGTGTCGCTGATCGGCCACATCAGCCGGCCGCGGAAGCGGTCGATGGGGCCGCGGCGGCCGTCCTGGGAGAGGCCGGAGGTGATCAGCTCCTTGTCGCTGAAGCCCTTGCCGCGCAGATAGCGGGTGAGGTGGTCCCAGCCTGCCGGGCTGTAGCCGACCCGGAAGTGGGTCGCGGCGTCCTGGTCGAAGCCGCGCTCGGCGAGGAACTTCCGGCCGATCTCGGCCTCGGGGCTCTCCAGCGCGCGGACGTAGAAGTCGGCGGCGGCCTGGTGGGCCTCGATCAGCCGGATGCGCTCGCCGCGCTGGTGGGAGGGGTTGTAGCCGCCCTCCTCGTACCGCAGGGTGATGCCCGCCTTGGCGGCGAGGCGCTCGACCGTCTCCGAGAAGGAGAGGTGGTCGATCTTCATCACGAACGCGATGGTGTCGCCGCCCTCCTGGCAGCCGAAGCAGTGGAACAGGCCCTTGCCCGGGCTGACCTGGAAGGAGGGGGACTTCTCGTCGTGGAAGGGGCAGAGTCCCTTGAGGTTTCCGCCGCCCGCGCTGCGCAGTTGGAGGTATTCGGACACGACGGAGTCGATCGGGACCGCGTCCCGTACCGCCTTCACGTCGTCGTCATTGATCCTGCCGGCCACGGATGAAGTCTACGGGTGGGCAAGGACAACCCGACGCCCGCAGGGCTCTGCCCCGGCCGGTGCGGGGTCAGCCGGTGCGGCGGGCGGCCCAGACGGTGCGTTCGGTGCGTACGGCGAGGTCGTCGCGGCGCAGGAGGGAGCCGGGGCCCCCGGTGTCGAGGAGCCGGTCGAGGGCGGCGAGGTCTTCGGGGGCGAGCGCGTCGGCCACGCTGTGGCGCAGGCGGCGGAGGCTGCCGAGGGCGTAGGCGCCGACGGCCTCGCTGCGGGAGGGGTCGGTGTCGGCGGTGTTCACGGTGATGGCCCGCTCCGCCTCAACGGTGAATCCGGCCTCCGTCAGTTTCGGGCCCCAGTCGGCGCCGCGGTGGGGTACGTGTTCGGCGTGGAAGCGGTCGCTCGCCTCGTGGCAGCGCTCCTCCAGGCCGGGCCGCTCCTCGGGGGCGTCGGCGGGCAGGAAGCGGGGGAAGCCGGACAGCTCCACCACGGCGAACAGCCCGCCGGGGGCGAGCAGGTCGTGGACCTGGCGCAGGGCCCGGCCGGGGTCAGCCATGTGGTGCATCGAGGCTGACGCCCAGACCAGGTCCGGGGTGCCGAGATCGGGCCAGTCGGCGGCGTCGAGGTCGGCCTGCACGGTCCGTACGCGCCCCTCCGCGCCCCGGGCGCACGCCTTCTCCCGCAGGCGCTGGAGGTGGGCGGCGGAGGTGTCAACGGCGGTGATGTGCGCCTCGGGGAAGCGGTCGAGGAGGGCGAAGGTGCCCGTTCCCGTACCGCAGCCGAGGTCGACGATCCGGCGGGGCTGCGCCTGGACGGGGAGCCACTCGGTGAGGGCGGTGAGGTGTTCGGCGAGGACCTGGGCGTCGAGGTCGAGGATCTCCGCCTCGCCGTGGTGGTCGTGGGAGTGGGCGTGGCTGTGGGTAGGTGCGTGCGTCATGGATCCCACGCTAGGGCGGCCATGCCGGAAGAGCACGGCCTCTCCCGGTATCGGCAAGAAGGTGGCCGCTGCCGATGCCGGGCGCGCAAGCGGAGCACGTACGCGGAGGGGCGTCTCATCCCGTACGCGGACGGCCAGACCGTCACGTCGTGTGCGGCAGGTCCGGTGCGCAGTCCTTCCCCGTGCTCCGGTTGTCGCGCAGATGGCCGCGGCGGGCGTCGCGGTCGAAGATCCCGAGGATCTCGCAGGGGCCGCCCTCGGCGCCGATCGCGTGCGGCAGCATCGTGGGGAACTCGGCGGCCTGGTTGGTCTCCACCCGGAAGCGGCGGTGGCCCAGCATGAGGACCGCGGTGCCGGAGAGGACGACCAGCCACTCCCGGCCGGGGTGCGCGCGCATCCGGGCGGGGTTGTCCGGCGGCGGCTCGGTCATCCGCTGCCGTACGACGGTCATGCCGGGGTCGCCCTTCACGGGCCAGCGCATCAGCCCGTGGGCGCCGTCGATCATCGGGCTGATGACGACGTCGTCGGAGGCGGTCTCCACCAGCTGGTCGAGGGTGGTGTCCAGGGCCCGGGCCAGCGTGACGAGCTGGTCGAGGGCGAGCCGCCGCTGCCCGTTCTCGATGCGGCTGAGCGAGGACTGGCTGAGGTTCGCCCGGCCGGCCAGCTCCTCCAGGGACCAGCCCTGGGCCACCCGCAGGGCGCGGATGCGTTTGCGTACGAGCCCGTCCAGCTCGTCGGTGCTGTGCTCCATGCGCAACACCGTATGCCCGGCTCGCAAAGCGGTGCTTCCCGGGGCGCGGTCGCCCGTCCCCGCGCCCCGGGCGGTGGTCAGAGCAGGGACGCCAGCTCCACCGACGGATCGGCCAGGGCCTCCGGGTCGTGCTGCTGGCCGGCCCGGATCAGCTCCTGGATGGTCTCCGTCACGTCCCACACGTTGACGTTCATCCCGGCCAGGACGCGGCGGTCCTTGAGCCAGAACGCGATGAACTCCCGCTTCCCCGCGTCCCCCCGGATGATCACCTCGTCGTAGGAGCCGGGCGGCGCCCAGCCGGAGTATTCGAGGCCCAGGTCGTACTGGTCGGAGAAGAAGTACGGCACGCGGTCGTACGTCACGTCCTGGCCGAGCATGGCGCGGGCGGCGGCCGGTCCGCTGTTGAGGGCGTTGGCCCAGTGTTCGACGCGCAGCCGGGTGTTGAGCAGCGGGTGGGCGGCGGCGGCGACGTCCCCGGCGGCGTAGATGTGCGGGTCGGAGGTGCGCAGCGAGGCGTCCACGGCGATGCCGCCGCCGTGCGCCCGGTCGGCCATCTCCAGGCCCGCGGCCTCGGCGAGGGCGGAGCGCGGGGCGGCGCCGATCGCGGCGAGGACGTCGTGGGCGGGGTGCTCCTCGCCGTCGTCGGTGCGGGCGGCCAGCACCATGCCGTCCTGGCCGACGATCTCGGTGAGGCGGACGCCGAAGTGGAAGCGGACGCCGTGCGAGCTGTGCAGTTCGGTGAAGATCTGGCCCAGTTCGGGGCCGACGACCTGGTGCAGCGGGGTGGCCTCCGACTCGACGACGGTGACCTCGGCCCCGTACCCCCGGGCGGCGGCGGCGACCTCCAGGCCGATCCAGCCGCCTCCGGCGATCACCAGGTGGCCGTTGTCGCGGCCGAGGGCGGCCAGGACGTTGCGCAGCCGGTCGGCGTGGGCGAGGCGGCGCAGGTGGTGGACGCCCACCAGGTCGGTGCCGGGGACGTCGAGGCGGCGCGGTTCGGAGCCGGTGGCGAGCAGCAGCTTGTCGTAGCGGATGACGGTGTTGTCGCCGAGCTGCACGGTCTTCGCGTACCGGTCGAGGGCCGTGACGGGCTGGCCGAGGTGCAGTTCGATGTCGGCGCCCGCGTACCAGGCGGTCTCGTGGACGAAGACGCTCTCGCGTTCCTCCTTGCCGCCGAGGTAGCCCTTGGAGAGCGGTGGCCGCTCATAGGGGTGGTCGCGCTCGTCCCCGATGAGGATCACCCGGCCGGTGAACCCTTCCGCGCGGAGCGTCTCGGCCGCCTTCGCCCCTGCGAGTCCCGCTCCGACGATGACGAATGTCCGATGTGCGTCGACCACTTGATGCCTCCTCAGTGCTGTGCTGCGCGGCGCCCCCGGCTGCGAGCGTCCCGCACGCAGCGTGATGGCGAAAGAGGGTGTGCCCGGGAGAGGTCACACCCAGTGGTCATTTCTCCGGTCCTCTCCAGTCTGCCCCTCAGCCGCGGCGCGCGGTGAGTGCGGCGTGCAGGGATCGTGCGGAGGCGTCGGTGAGGGCCGCGATCTGGTCGACCAGGACGCGCTTGCGGGTGTGGTCGTCGGGCGCCTGGTCGAACAGGGCCCGGAAGTGCGGCTCCAGGCCCTCGGGGGCGCGGGCGGTGAGGGCGGCGGCCAGTTCGGCGATGACGATGCGCTGGTCGGCGCGGAGGGTCTCCTGCTCGGCGCGCTGCATCACGTAACGGTCGGCGACCGCCTTGAGCACCGCGCACTCGTTGCGGACCGTGCGCGGAACGACGAGCTCCGCCCCGTACCGGGTGAGGCGGCCAGGCCCGTAGACCTCGCGGGTGGCGGTCTCGGCCTCGGTGCAGAAGCGGCCGATGAGCTGGCTGGTGGCGTCCTTCAGCCGGGCCTGGGCCACGGCGGAGCCGTCGTACCCGTGCGGCCACCACTCCTGGTCGATCAGCCGGTCCAGCGCCTCGGACAGCTCCTGCGGGTCGGTGTCCACGGGGACGTAGCGACCGATGGCGACGGCGAAGATCTCCTCGCGCTCCGGCTCGGCATAGAGGCAGTTGGGGTCGATGTGCCCGGCGTGCAGCCCGTCCTCGAAGTCGTGCACCGAGTACGCCACGTCGTCGGACCAGTCCATCACCTGGGCCTCGAAGCAGGTGCGGTCCTCGGGTGCCCCCTTCCGCGCCCACTCGAAGACCGGCAGGTCGTCCGCGTACACCCCGAACTTCACCGAGTGCGGGTCGGTGGGGTGCGCGCCGCGCGGCCAGGGGTACTTGGTGGCGGCGTCCAGGGCTGCCCGGGTCAGATTGAGGCCGACGCTGACCAGCTCGCCGGTGCGCGGGTCGCGGACGAACCGCTTGGGCTCCAGGCGGGTCAGCAGCCGCAGCGACTGGGCGTTGCCCTCGAAGCCGCCGCAGTCGGATGCGAAGTCGTTGAGCGCCTGTTCGCCGTTGTGGCCGAACGGGGGGTGGCCCATGTCGTGGGAGAGGCAGGCCGTCTCCACCAGGTCCGGGTCGCAGCCGAGGACGGCGCCCAGCTCACGGCCGACCTGCGCGCACTCCAGGGAGTGGGTGAGCCGGGTGCGGGGGCTGGCGTCCCAGACGAGCGAACGCGTGCCGGGCGTGACCACCTGGGTCTTGCCCGCGAGCCGGCGCAGCGCGGCGGAGTGCAGCACCCGGGCCCGGTCGCGCTGGAAGGCGGTGCGGCCGGGGCGCTTGTCCTCCTCGGTGTCGAAGCGCTCGGTGTCGGTCGGTCCGTAGCTGCTCCCGGTGCCCCGCTCACTGTGTGCGGCTGGTGTGCCTGATGTGCCGTGTGTCTGATCTGCCCCGCGTGCGCCCTGTGTGCCGTCCATGGTCCCGACAGTAGCGACCGGGACGGACAACGTGCCGTGAGCGGGCCGGGGAGTCAGGCGGAAGCGAGCAAGCTCACCATCTCGGAGGGTGCGGTGGCGGACAGTGCCTGGTCGTAGCGGTGGAGGAGGAGGCGGGCCATCGCCGGGTGGGCGCCGAGCGGAAGGGCGGCGGTGCCCGGCGCGGCGCTCGCGGCGGCGCTCGCGAAGCGGCCGGGGGCGGTGAAGTACGAGGCGACGAAGGTACGGTGCCGGCCCCGGGCGGCCAGGGCGCGCAGCGCGGCGGGGACGGTGGGGGTCGTGGCGGAGGAGTACGCCGGGACGACGGGCACCCCGCCGAGCCGCTCGGCGAGCATCCGGGCCGTACGACGGGTGTCCTGGGCGGAGTCGGGGTCGCGGGACCCGGCGGCGGCGAGGACCACGGCGGTCCGGTGGCTCCCCTGGTCGGCGGGGTCCCAGCCCGCCTCCACGAGCCGCCCGTACACCGCCTCCACCAGCAGCGGGTGCGGCCCGAGGGGGGCGGCGATCCGGGTGCGTACGGCGGGGGCGGCGGCCGCTGCGGCGGGCAGGTCGTGCTTGACGTGGTGGCCGCGCCCCAGGAGCAGCGGTACGAGGACGGCGTCGGCCCCGCGCAGGCCGTCCAGGGTGTCGGGGAGCAGCGGCCGGTTCAACTCGATGTGGCCGAGGCGGACGTCGAGGCCGGGGCGCAGGTCGCGGACCCGGTCCAGGAGCGCGAGGACGGTCCGCAGGGCCTGCGGGTCGCGGCTGCCGTGGGCGACGACGACGAGAGTGGGCGGGGCGGTGGGCAGCCGGAGCGGGGCGGGTGGCCGGGTGCGGGGCATGGGCCTGCGGGTTCCGTTCCGGGAGACGAGGCTGAGCTGGGTGGAGAGCTGGGCGGTGACGCGGGTGAGGAGCTGCGCGGTGGTGTCGAGGGGCACGGTGGAGCGGCCGCCGCTGTGGGTGTCGGTGGGCGGAAGCGGTGACCGGCGGGGCTGCTGCGTGGACGGCTCCGTCATGGACCGATGGTGCCGGGCGGAGGTTGCCGGGCCGTTGCGCGAGGGTCACGGAGGTTTTCCACCCCCTCACGGTCGGGGGGTGGCCGGTGTGCGGGGCGGGGGCCTGCACCCGTTTCTGCCGTTCGGCGAACCTTTCGGACGTTTCGCTCGTCAGGTGAGGTGGGACCGGACGACGGACGGTACGGACAGGAGGGGGGCTCCCGTGCGAGGGATGCGATGGATCCGAGGGGGCCGAGAGGCGCGGGCGGCGTCGGAGGCTTCGGGGGATGCGGTGAAGGGGGCGTCGGAGGGTGCGGTGAAAGGGGCGTCGGAGGCCGGGGCGAAGAAGCACAGACCCTGGGGGTGGCTGCGGCTGCCCCGGCTCTGCGCGCTCCGGCTGCCGCGCTCCCGCCGGGGCCGACGGCTCGCCGTGCAGGGCCTGATGGCTCTCTGCGTGCTGGCGCTGCTGCCCGCGACCTGGATGCGGATGGGCGCCGACACACGGGTGGGGACCACGGCGGACGCCCCGGCCCGGGAGGTCGCCATGGTGTTCGGCGCCGGGCTCTGGAAGGGCCGGCCGACCCCGTATCTCGCCCACCGCCTGGACGCGGCGGCCGAGCTGTACCGGACGGGGAAGGTGAAGGTCGTCCTGGTCACCGGCGACAACAGCCGGGTGGAGTACGACGAGCCGGACGCGATGCGCACGTATCTCACCGAGCGCGGGGTGCCCGACGACCGGATCGTCAGCGACTACGCCGGGTTCGACAGCTGGGACTCATGCGTGCGGGCCAAGAAGATATTCGGGGTCGACCGGGCGGTGCTGGTGAGCCAGGGTTTCCACATCCACCGGGCGACCACGCTGTGCCGCTCCGCGGGAATCGATGCGTACGGGGTCGGGGTCGACGAGCCCCGGGACGCGACCTGGTACTACGGCGGTGCCCGGGAGCTGGCCGCGTCGGGGAAGGCCGCCCTGGACGCCCTGCTCCGCCCCGACCCGCACTTCCTGGGGCCGCAGGAGGCGGGCGTGACGGAGGCGCTGGCGTCGGCAACGCCGTGACCCGCGCCTCCAGTCAGCGGGCTTCGGCGGTCCGGCCGGGGTTCGGGGTGCGGTCGGCCGGTGGGCCTCGGCGTGCCGGGGTTCAGGGTGCGGGCGGTCAACGGGACTCGGCGCGCCGGGGTTCATGGTGTGCCCGGTCCGCCGGGAGGCCGGCCGGTGGTCCACCGCCCCTCGGCGATGACGCTGCCGCCGGTACGGAGCGACCGGGTGACGGCGGCAGCGGCGAGGTAGACCCAGGCCCGGGTCACCGAAGGCTCGTCCTCCGGCGCCCCTTCCTCCGCTTGCCTCTCCCCCGGCAGCTCCACCTCGCGGACGACCCGCTCGTAGAGATTGCGCGGGTGGCCGGGCCCGAGGTACTCCTCCAGGTGGTCCAGGAGCCCGAGCAGCTCGCCGTACACCCCTGGCGCGGCGGTGAGCAGGGTGCCGTGGACGCGGCCGTGGCCGTCGATGGCGTACGGGTATCCGGGCCCGTCGTACAGCAGGGCCCGGGGCAGGACGGCCGCCCGCTCCCCCGACGTACGGCCCCGGAGGAACAGGTCGTGGTTGGGTTCGCCGGGGAGCAGCGTGCCGTACACGAAGAACGGCAGCTCACCGGTGGGCGGGCAGCCGGGGTCCAGGGTGCTCATGGCCGCCGTCACAGGGCGGCTGCGGGGGCCGTCTCCGCCGTGACCCAGCCGAGGTAGCGGGCGCTGCCCCGGATGACCGGGATGGCGATGATCTCGGGGGTGTCGTAGTCGTGTGCCGTCTGGAGGTACTCCTCCAGCTCCTCGTAGCGCTCGGCGGCCGTCTTGAACAGCACCTGCCACTCCTCGGACGACTCGATGGCGTTCTGCCACCGGTAGACCGAGGTGACGGGCGCGGAGATCTGCGCACAGGCTGCCAGCCGGGCCTCCACCGCCCCCTGGGCCAGCTCGTGGGCCTTCTCCTCGCTGTCGGTCGTGGTCAGTACGGTCAGCCATGCTGGCGGCGCTGTCATCGTCGGTCTCCTCGGAGTACGGCGGGCTCCCGCCCGGACGGCGGGCTGCTCCCGCCCGTGCACCGATTGTCGGCCCGGAGGGGGTCAGGCGCTGTACGGATGCCGGTTTCGCGCGTCGCGCAGGGCGTTGCCCCACCAGACCAGCTGGTCCAGGAGCGCCTTGGCCGCCGCGTCGACGTCCGCCGGGTCCCGGTGGTTCCCCTCGTCGTCGAAGAGGGCGCCCGCGTTGTGGAAGGAGACGGTGTCGCGGACGGAGACCGTATGCATCTCGGCGAAGACCTGGCGGAGCTGTTCGACGGCCCGCAACCCGCCGGACCTGCCGCCGTACGAGACGAAGCCGACGGGTTTCGCCTGCCACTCGGCGCGGTGCCAGTCGATGAGGTTCTTCAGCGGGGCGGGGAAGGAGTGGTTGTACTCGGGGGTGAGCACGACGAACGCGTCGGCCGCCGCCAGTTGCGTTGAGACCGCCGCGACCCGGGCGGCGTCCTCGGGCGACGGGCTGAAGGAGAGTGCGTCGGGGAGGCGGGCGGTGACGACGTCGACGAGCTCGGTCTCGATGCCGTCGTACCGGGCGGCCCGGTCGAGGAACCAGTCGGCGATGACCGGCCCGAAGCGGCCTTCCCGGTTGCTGCCGAGGATGACGGCGACCTTGAGGGGGGCGGGGGATGTCGTGGGTGCGGATGTGGTGTCCATGGTGCCGAGCTTTCAGCCTCAAGCTTGGTTGAGGTCAAGTCGCCGCCGGAGGAAGTCGCGCTCTACGGTTGGCCCATGACGAGCGCAGCCCCCTTCCCCCTCCCCCACGTCGAGATGGACGGCCACCCCGCCACCGAGGACGACCTCCGCGTCCCCGCCCTCTTCGGGTTCGGGCACTTCACGGCCCTCCAGGTCCGGGACCGGGCGGTGCGGGGGCTCGGGCTGCACCTCGAACGGCTGGACGCGGCGAACCGGGAGCTGTTCCAACTGCCGCTGGACGGCGGCTTGGTGCGGGAGTTGATCCGGTGCGCCCTGGACCGGGCCGGGCTGCGGGATGCCTCCGTGCGGGTGCAGGGGTTCCTGCCGCCCGGGGAGAGCCGTACGCGGGTCATGGTCACCGTCCGCGAGGCCGCCACGATGGCGCCCGGGGCCCGGAGCCTGATGTCGGTGCCGTACGCCCGGGCCGTGCCGCACATCAAGCGGCCGGGCGAGTTCGGGCAGACGTACTACGGGATGCTCGCCGCGCGGGCCGGGTTCGACGAGGCCCTGCTGACCGCGCCGGGCGGGGTGGTGACCGAGGGGGCCATCACCAACATCGGCTTCTGGGACGGGACTTCGGTGGTGTGGCCGGACGCCCCCGCGCTCCTGGGCATCACCATGGCGCTGCTGGAACGCGGCCTCGCAGCGGGCGGGGAGCCGTCGGTCCGGCGGACGGTGACGCTGGACGGGCTGGGCGCGTTCCGGGGCGCGTTCATCTGCAACTCGCAGGGGATCGCGTCGGTGCGGCGGATCGATGCGGTGGAGTTCGGGAGCGGTGAGAAGGAGATGGAGGGGGTGATGAGGCTGCTGGAGACTGTTTACGGGGGTGCGTCAGCCGAACTCCTCTGATCTGGGCCGGTAGGCGGCTTCGGACCTGGGCTTGAGCAGGCGGCTTCGGCCCGGGCCGGTAGGCGACCCTGGCTGAAAACCGACCGTGGCGCCTCCGCTCCGGCGCCGTGACGGACCATGGGGAGCATGCAGATCCATATCGAGGCCTCAGCGCTCCCCGGCCGCAGTTGCGGGCCGGACTCCGACTTTCCCGGGGTCGAGAACATCCACGTCGGCATCCAGCGCAAGGACCGGCCCGACGAGCTGCTCGGTCTGCACCCCGGGGACGCCCCGACCGCCTCCTGGACCCTGGAGTGCACGGCGAAGGAGACGGCGGACGGGGTCGAGGTCTCGGGGCCGTACATCCAGAACCGGCTCGGCGGGCGGTTCGTCTATCTGTCCTGGGGGACCGTGGACGAGGCCGGGCTCTTCAGCATGTTCCGGCGTGCCAAGCTGATGTTCAGCGACATCGAACCCGAGGTTCTCGAAGCCGCCGCGCGCTCCGGGCATCTCACCGGGAGGCTGGGGCTGACCGACACCAAGGGGCAGCCGTTGTGCGCGCGGGTGCGTCCGCCGGCGATCTCCTGGAGTGCGACGGACGCTGGTTGACCTTGTCCCGCCGGATCCGACACCGCCCCCACCGGCCGGGGGGGGAGGCCGGTGAGGGCGGGTGCCGTGGGGGGCGGGGATCCGTCCCGTGGGGGGGATGTCTTCTCGTGTGCCCGGACCCCGGAAAGCCATACATGTGATCTGAGTCACATTTCTCTTTCACGGCTCACCCGATCGGCACCCGGCCCGGCAGTACGGACCGAACGGCCCAGCCGCACCGCCGTGACCTGCGGTGATCTCCAGCGGCAAGGGTGCCGCGCCGGTCCGTACGGGTGAAAGCTGACCTGGCGTCAGAAGGCATGCGGCGGCGACCGCCCGTTAGGTCAGGGGCAGGACACAACCGCTCGCGCCGTCTGCCCGGAGGATCCCCATGCGCAGTCCTGCCCGCCTCGTGACCGGTACCGCCACCGCCGCGGTCACCGTCATAGCGCTCGGTCTCACCGCCGCCCCGTCCGCGTACGCAGGCGATGACTTCGGCCGGCTGGAGATCACCCCCGCGACCGCTCCCCCCGGCGCCAAGGTCACCGTGAACACCACCGCCTGCGGCCCCAAGGGCTCGGGCATCGGTGACGCGAACTCCCTGGACGCCGGGGACTTCGAGGTCCGCAAGGGGACGCACAAGGAGGTGCTCGTCGGCCAGTTCACCGTGCCGCACGACACCCGGCCCGGCGTCTACGAGATCGTCGTCTCCTGCGACAACGGCAAGGACGCCGTCGGGGACCTCAAGGTGATCGGCGGCGGCAAGCACGACAGGCCCGACCACGACCGCCCGTCCGGCCATGTGCGGACCGGGGTCGGCGGCAGCGTGGAGCCGAACTCCACGCAGGTCGCCCTCGGCGTCGGCGTGATCGGCATGGCGGCCGTCGGCGGTCTGTGGCTGCTGCGCCGCCGGACCGAGTCCACCGAGGGCAGCTGAGCCCACGGGCTCATGGGCTCACGGGTCCACGGCCCCACAGGCTCACGGGCTCACGGGCTCACGGACACCGAGGGAGCCCTGCCGCGCCCTCGCACCGACCGGGCCGGGCGCGTCCCCGAGCGCGCCCGGCCCGCCTTCGCTCCATGGCCCGCGATCCATCGGCACCGATCCATCACCCTCGATCCATCGGCACCGATGCATCGCCCCCGATCCGAGACTCACCAGGCTTACGAGGACGACGACGTGTCCCAGAGCGCGCAGAAAGCCAGGGGCTGGCTGGTGGGCATCGCCGTGCTGTGCGGTGTCTGGCTCGTCCAGAACGGCTCCGGCGACCAGCTGATCCCGCCGCAGCCCTCCAGCGCCCAGGCCTTCGCCGCCGGGCCCCAGCTCCAGCCCGGCTCCCCGGTCGCCGAACCGCTGCACCCCTCCGACCCGGTCCGCATCCGCATCCCGAGCATCGAGGTGGACGCGCCGATGATGCGGCTGGGGCTCGGGGCCGACGGCAGCCTGGACGTCCCGCCGGACGAGAACCGCAACCTCGCGGGCTGGTACGCCGACGGCGTCCCGCCCGGCGCCAAGGGCACCGCCATCGTCGCCGGGCATGTCGACAACGCCGAGGGGCCCTCCGTCTTCTACGCGCTCGGCGCCCTCACCAAGGGCACCCGCGTCGAGGTCGTCCGCGAGGACGGGCGCACCGCCGTCTTCTCGATCGACGCCATCGAGGTGTACGAGAACAAGGACTTCCCCGACCAGCGCGTCTACGGCGACTCCCCGCACGCCTCGCTACGCCTGATCACCTGCGGCGGCGGGTTCTCCAAGGAGACCGGCTACCAGGGCAATGTGGTGGCCTACGCCCATCTCACCGATGTGCGGTGAGCCCGAGGCACGTTCCTACGCCGTCCACTGGTCGTAGCCCAACTTCGCCACCAGCGAGAACACCACCGTCAGCAGCACCGCCCGGACGAAGCCGCTCCCCCGGCTCAGCGCCATCCGCGCCCCCGCCATCGCGCCCGCCAGGTTGAAGAGGGCCATCAGGGCGGCCAGCTGCCACAGGACCGTGCCCTGGTACGCGAACATCGCCAGCGCCCCCGCGTTCGTGCACACGTTGACGATCTTGGCGGTGGCGGAGGCGGTCACCAGGTCCAGGTGGAGCACGGCGGTGAGGGCCAGGACCAGGAAGGTGCCGGTGCCCGGCCCGAACAGGCCGTCGTAGAAGCCGATCCCGCCGCCGACCAGCACGATCGCGGTGACGATCCGGGCCCGGGTGACCGGGCGGGCGTCGGTGTCGCCCGCCGCCGCCGTGCCGAACGACGGGCGCAGCAGGACGAAGGCGGCGACCCCGAGCAGCGCCACCATGATCACCGGGCGTAGCACCTCGCTGCTGATCCCGGCGGCGAAGAACGCCCCGGCCATCGACCCGGTGAGCGCCATCAGCCCCACCCGTACCGCCAGCCCCACCTGTACCGGGGCCCTCCGCGCATAGGTGATCGCGGCGCCCGAGGTGCCGACGATCGCGACGGCCTTGTTGGTGCCGAGGACATGGGCGGCCGGCACGTTCGGCAGGCCGAGCAGCAGGGCGGGCAGGAGCAGCAGCCCGCCGCCGCCCACCACCGCGTCGATCCAGCCTGCGGCGGCCGCGGCCAGGCAGAGGAGGACCAGGGTGGTGAGGGTGATGTCGGGCATGTTCTTGACACTAAGGGGCGGGTCGGCGGTGGTTCCCACGGGGTCCGTGGCCCGTACGACGGGCGCCCGCCGGCGGTTCTCACGACGGCCGTTGTCCGCACCACGGGCCGTCTACCGGTGGTCCTCAAGAGGCCGCCTCCCGCCCGCCGGTGGTGTGTGCGCAGAGGCCGCCTCCGCGCCGCCCGTGGTCATCACAGGCGCCCCCGCCGCGCGCTGAGCGCACGGTTCCGCCCGGGAAACCGGCGGGATGCGGCCGGGTAACACCCGCCGCCCACGCTCGGCCCACGCCCCTGCTCCACCCCCCGCCCATGCTCCGTCCGCTCCCCTTACTCCATCCGCTCCCCCCTGCTCGCCGACGACGGAGGCCACTGAGATGCGGGACGCCACCACCATCCCGACCGCCCCCACCCCCGACCCCCGCCCCTGTCTTCGTCCTCGTCGGGCACGGCATGGTCGGCCGGCCGTTCCTGGAGTCCCTGGCCGCGCGCGGGCTGACCCCGGCCGCCGGGGGCCCGGGTCGTCATGGCTGGCTCACCGCCTGCGGCCTGGACCGGCTGAGCCCGGGCGCGGCGTCGCGGTGCTGCTGCCGGACGGCGGTCCGGCCGCCCTGTTCAGGGACCGGTCGGGGGTGGTGCGCGCGATCGGCAACCGGGACCCGTTCACCGGGGCGTACGTCCTCTCCCGCGGGCTGCTCGGCTCGGCGGGCGGGCGGCCGTTCGTGGCCTCGCCCCTGCCGAAGCAGCGCTTCGACCTGGCGACGGGGATGCGCCTGGACGACGAGGAGGTCTCGGTGCCGGTGTACGCGGTGCGGGTGGAGTGACCCGTGCGGGCCGGTCCCGGTGCGGGCCGCACGACCGGTCGGCCCGGACGAGGCCGCACGACCGGCCGGCCCGCACCCGGGTCGGGCGACCGGGCGGCCCATCCCCATCCCCCTGCCGTTCACCCGGAATTGACGCCCCGTCAACTGCGTACTCCTACAGTCCTGACGCGCGACCCGCCGGTCCGTCCGGAGCGGCGGGCCCTCACTCATCCGTGGAGTGATCGTGGAACGTCGGACCTTCTTGCGCACGGCGGTGGTCGGCACCTCGGCGGCGGCCTTCGGCGGCACCCTGTGGCGCGGCGCCGCCTCCGCCGCACCCGCCCAGCCGGCCCCCGGCCCGTACGGCGCGCTACAGGCGGCCAACGGCAACGGCATCCAGCTGCCGAGCGGCTTCACCAGCCGCATCATCGCCCGGTCGGGGCAGACCGTGTCGGGCACGTCGTACCGGTGGCACAGCGCCCCCGACGGCGGGGCGACCTACGCCGACGGCTCGGGCTGGATCTACGTCTCCAACGCCGAGGTCTCCTCGGGCAGCGGCGGCGGGGCGAGCGCCGTGCGGTTCAACTCCTCGGGCACGGTGACGTCCGCGTACCGCATCCTGTCGGGGACGAACAACAACTGCGCGGGCGGCTCCACCCCGTGGAACACCTGGCTCTCCTGCGAGGAGGTCACCCGGGGGTACGTCTACGAGACCGACCCGTGGGGCGTGAACGCGGCCGTGCAGCGGCCCGCGCTCGGCCGGTTCAAGCACGAGGCGGCAGCGGCGGACCCCGACCACGGCTACATCTACCTCACCGAGGACGAGACCGACGGCCGTTTCTACCGCTTCCGCCCCACCACCTGGGGCAACCTGTCCAGCGGCACGCTCCAGGTCCTGGTGGCGGGTACGGCCACCTCGGGCCCGGTGACCTGGGCCAACGTTCCGGACCCGGCCGCCTCCTCGACCCAGACCCGCCACCAGGTCTCCGGCGCCAAGGTCTTCAACGGCGGCGAGGGCTGCTTCTACGCGGCGGGCACCTGCTGGTTCACCACCAAGGGCGACAACCGGGTGTGGGCGTACAACGCGAACACCTCGTCGATCTCCCTGACGTACGACGCCTCGCTGGTGACGGGCGGCTCGGCCCCGCTCACCGGGGTCGACAACGTCACCCGGGCCGGCTCCGGCGATCTGTACGTGGCGGAGGACGGCGGAAACATGGAGATCTGCCTGATCACGCCGAACGATACGGTGGCCCCGTTCCTGCGGATCACCGGCCAGTCCGGTTCGGAGATCACCGGTCCGGCGTTCTCCCCGGACGGCAGGCGGCTCTACTTCTCCTCGCAGCGCGGCACCAGCGGCAGCTCGTCCGGTGGCATCACGTACGAGGTGACGGGCCCGTTCCGCAGCTGACGTCCGGTGTGCGCCGGGGCTCCCCCGCCGGCCCCGGCGCACGCCTTCCGGCTCAGCCCTCGCCCTCGGCGGCGGCCGGGTCCATCCAGATGACCTCCCAGATGTGGTGGTCGGGGTCCTGGAACGAGCGGCCGTACATGAAGCCCAGGTCCTGCGTCTCGCCCGCCGGGAACCCGCCGGCCGCCAGCGCCGCGTCGGCGAGTTCGTCGACCTTCTCGCGGCTGTCGGCGCTCAGGGCGAGGATGACCTCGGTCGTCTTCGACGCGTCCGCGACATCCTTCTTGGTGAACTCCTTGAAGCGCGGCTCCGTCAGCAGCATGACGAAGATCGTGTCGCTGATGACCACACACGCGGTCTTGTCGTCGCTGAACTGCGGATTGATGGCATAGCCGAGCTTCTCGAAGAAACCCCTCGTGGTCTCCAGGTCCTTCACCGGCAGATTCACGAAAATCATCTGAGCCATGGTCGTTTCCTCTTCCTGCGTTCCGTCGTGCGCCGCAGTGGTCCGTCCGGCGCTTTCGAAGAGGTAGACGGCGGGGCCGCCCGGAACTCATCGCCGTACCGCGAACAAGTTCTCACCGGTGCCGGGCGGCCCCGCACTCAGGACAGCGCGAGCGGGGCACCGCCCCGGAGCAGCGAGCCGCCCAGCGGGGTCAGCGTGTGAAGCACCGAGCTGCCGTGGCGCAGGGTCAGGACCAGGCCCGCTTCGCGCAGGACGGAGGCGTGCTGGCTCGCGGAGGCGAGCGACACCCCGGCCCGGCGGGCCAGTTCGCTGGTCGTGCAGCCGTTGCCTATGGACTGGAGGACGGCGGAGCGGGTGTGGCCGACGAGGCGGCCGAGCCAGGGTCCGGGCTCGGCGAACTCCGGGGCGCCGGGGTGGGTGACCGGGTAGACGAGGACGGGCGGGAGCGACGGGTCGCGGTAGACGACGGGGGTGCCCCGGCAGAAGAACGAGGGCTGGAGCAGCAGCCCGCGCCCGTCGAGATAGAGGTCGCGGTCGACCGGGTAGTCCGCCTCCAGCACGGGTGCCCGCCACCGGATCATCGGCGGGAGGGTGGCCAGCAGCCCGTCGGCCCCGCCGTCCAGGAGCGCGCGGCCCCGCACCGCCCGGTCGGCCTCGATGGAGGCGCGGATGTGCGGCCAGTACGGCTCCACGGCGGCGTCGTGGTAGCTGCGCAGGGCGCTGATGAGCCGGGCCAGCGGCTCGGCGCGGCCCTCGGAGAGCGCGGCGGGCAGAGCGGCCGTGATCCGCCCTGCGCCCGCGTCGGGGCCGCCGGGTCCCCGTACGCCCCGCTGCCGCCGCCGTCCGGCCGCCATCAGGTCCAGCTCGCGGCGGATGCGGTCGGCGGGGGTGTCGCGCAGGGCCTCCATTCCGACGTCGAGTCCGAAAGGCTCGGCGCCTTCCTGCGAGGGCGTCAGGAAATCCGGGAAATAGCCGCGGGGCGGGACGACCGCCGCCAGCAGTTGTGCTTCACCATTCAACCGAGCCCGTGTTTCGGTCCGCCATTTCCCGAACACCGTCGAAGCCCGCCGGTCCCTCAGCCGGTGAAAACTGAGAATCGTTTCCCACAACGCGTCCGGTCTCGTGGCCATCCGCACCCGCGAAAGGTCCAGCCTGGACACATGGATACGCAGCACCGCTCCCCCACCTGTTGCATCCGCAATTGCCCCCACCGAAGGGTATGCGGACCGTCACAGGAGGTCACCACGGGGTTTCGGCCAGAAGTGAAACGTCTCGCCCCGTTCCGCTTCACCCGAAAAGCTGTACGACGTCGGGTACGCATCCGGTGCCCGCCGGATGAGCACGTGAAGGCCGTGGGGGGCTTTGTGTGTTCGGCGGCGGCGGGCGACGGTGCGGCTCCGTACCCGACGGGGGTAAGCCGGGTGCGGTCCATGGGTGGGGATCCATGGACCGCACCCCGGTCCACCGGATGGCTACCCACACTTCTTTGCGCATTAAACGAAGCAATGTGTGCCAGGACACATCGGTAGCGCGCATTCCGCTCCGGCCCCGACTCCGGTTCCGCCTCGCCTCTCCTCCGGTTCCGCTCCCGGGCGATGGCCACCACATATTCCGCAGGCAAGGCGAAGCGGCGGCACCCCCGCACAGGGTGCCGCCGCTTCTCGGCGTTCCGGAGATCTCACGAGGGTGGCGGGACGGTGAGGGACTCGGCCCAATTCCCTTGGAAATCACCGGAGTTGGTCATACGTACCGCATCAGCGGCTGTCACTCCCGCGCGACTGCGCCGCCGCCCGGCCCGCTTCGAGCCGGGCCACCGGGATGCGGAACGGCGAGCAGGAGACGTAGTCCAGGCCCACCTCGTGGAAGAAGTGCACCGACTCCGGGTCACCGCCGTGCTCGCCGCAGACACCGAGCTTGAGGTCCGGGCGGGTGGCCCGGCCGGCCTCCACGGCGCTGCGTACGAGCGAGCCGACGCCGTCCTTGTCGATCGTCTCGAACGGGGAGACCCCGAAGATGCCCTTCTCCAGGTACGCGGTGAAGAACGAGGCCTCCACGTCGTCGCGGGAGAAGCCCCACACCGTCTGGGTCAGGTCGTTGGTGCCGAACGAGAAGAACTGGGCGGCCTCGGCGATCTGGCCCGCCGTCAGCGCGGCGCGCGGCAGTTCGATCATCGTGCCGATGGTCAGCTTCAGGTCGGTGCCGGTGGCCGCCTGGACCTCGGCGATGACCCGGTCGGCCTCCTCGCGGACGATCTCCAGCTCCTGGACCGTACCGACGAGCGGGATCATGATCTCGGGGCGCGGGTCGCCCTTGGCGTTCTTGCGCTGGGCGGCGGCCTCGGCGATGGCCCGTACCTGCATGGCGAACAGGCCGGGGATGACGAGACCCAGGCGCACCCCGCGCAGACCCAGCATCGGGTTCTGCTCGTGCAGCTTGTGCACCGCCTGGAGGAGGCGCAGGTCGTTCTCGTTGGCGTCCTTGCGGGACTCCGCGAGCGCGACACGTACCGACAGCTCGGTGATGTCGGGCAGGAACTCGTGGAGCGGCGGGTCGAGGAGCCGTACGGTGACGGGCAGCCCGTCCATCGACTCGAACAACTCGATGAAGTCGGCCTTCTGGAGCGGGAGGAGGGCGGCGAGCGCGCTCTCGCGTTCGTCGTCGGTGTCCGCCAGGATCAGCTTCTCGACCATCTCGCGGCGCTCACCGAGGAACATGTGCTCGGTGCGGCAGAGCCCGATGCCCTGGGCGCCGAAGCGGCGGGCCCGCAGCGCGTCCTCGGCGTTGTCCGCGTTGGCCCGCACCCGCAGCCGGCGCACCCGGTCCGCGTACGCCATGATCCGGTGCACGGCGGCGACCAGCTCGTCGGCGTCGTCGGCGCCCGCGTGCATCCGGCCCTCGAAGTATTCGACGACCGGCGACGGTACGACGGGTACCTCGCCCAGGTAGACCTTGCCGGTGGAGCCGTCGATCGAGACGAGGTCGCCCTCCTCGATCACCTTGCCGCCCACCGTCATCCGGCGGCGCTTGGTGTCGACCTCCAGCTCCTCGGCGCCGCAGACACAGGTCTTGCCCATGCCGCGCGCCACGACCGCCGCGTGCGAGGTCTTGCCGCCGCGCGAGGTCAGGATGCCCTCGGCGGCGATCATGCCTTCGAGGTCGTCGGGGTTGGTCTCGCGGCGGATCAGGATGACCTTCTCGCCGGAGCGGGACCACTTGATCGCGGTGTACGAGTCGAAGACGGCCTTGCCGACGGCGGCACCCGGCGAGGCGGCGATGCCCCGGCCGAGCAGCTGGGTCTTCGCCTCGTCGTCGAAGCGCGGGAACATCAGCTGGGCGAGCTGGGCGCCGTTGACGCGCTGGAGGGCCTCGGCCTCGTCGATCAGGCCCTGGTCGACGAGCTGGGTGGCGATCCGGAAGGCGGCACCGGCGGTGCGCTTGCCGACCCGGGTCTGGAGCATCCAGAGCTGGCCGCGCTCGATGGTGAACTCGATGTCGCAGAGATCCTTGTAGTGGTTCTCCAGGGTCTCCATGATCTGCATGAGCTGGTCGTACGACTTCTTGTCGATCGACTCCAGGTCGGCGAGCGGCACCGTGTTGCGGATACCGGCGACGACGTCCTCGCCCTGCGCGTTCTGGAGGTAGTCGCCGTAGACGCCCTGGTGGCCGCTGGCCGGGTCGCGGGTGAAGGCGACGCCCGTACCGGAGTCGGGGCCGAGGTTGCCGAAGACCATCGAACAGACGTTGACCGCTGTGCCGAGGTCGCCGGGGATGCGCTCCTGGCGGCGGTAGAGCTTGGCGCGGTCGGTGTTCCACGAGTCGAAGACCGCGTTTATGGCCAGGTCCATCTGCTCCCGGGCGTTCTGCGGGAACTCGCGTCCGGCCTGGTCCTGGACGATCTTCTTGAACTGCTTGACGAGCTTCTTCAGGTCGGCCGCGGCCAGGTCCGTGTCGACCGTGACCTTCTTGGCCGACTTGGCGTCCTCCAAGGCCTCCTCGAAGAGGTCGCCGTCGACACCCAGGACGGTCTTGCCGAACATCTGGATGAGGCGCCGGTAGGAGTCCCAGGCGAAGCGCTCGTCACCGGACTGGGTGGCGAGGCCGGCCACCGAGGCGTCGGAGAGGCCGATGTTGAGGACCGTGTCCATCATGCCGGGCATGGAGAACTTGGCGCCGGAGCGGACGGAGACCAGCAGCGGGTCGTCGGCCTGGCCGAGCTGCTTGCCCATCTGGGTCTCCAGCGCGGCGAGGTGCGCACTCACCTCGTCGCGCAGCGCCTTCGGTGCCTGCCCGCTCTCCAGGTAGACCTTGCACGCCTCGGTGGTGATGGTGAAGCCCGGAGGGACGGGCAACCCGAGGTTGGTCATCTCGGCGAGGTTGGCACCCTTGCCGCCCAGAAGATCCTTCAGATCCTTGTTGCCCTCGGTGAAGTCGTAGACGAACTTCTGGGGATCTTTGTTTTCCGACACGGGTCTCGACTCCTCGAGGACGCGGTGGCTGCCCTGACGGCCAGGAACATACCCAGATCTAAGGTGTATGGGTACGTCCACTTGGTCGTCATGCGGCCGCAACCACCCGTCCGCCAGCAGATCTAAAGAAACTCACCGGCGGGCGGGCTGCGGCTCTCCGTTCAGCTCCTGAAGGCAGCATGGCCATTTCTTGACCCTCAGCTCTCATATGAGCGGACCATTCCGCACCTGAGTACACTTCTCGAAGGCTGTTACGTGGCACTGAGTGCCAGGTCTTCCAGAAGTGCAGCCACCGCCATAACGCTCATCTGAGCGCACCCCCGATCAAGGGTGGCGCGAATCACGCTGGTTTCGGACCCTGAATTTCAGGATTCGGACGCCTCAGGGACGTCCCAGGCAGTCACTCAGCACCGCGAGGTCCACCTCTTCCAGGCTACGGGCGAACGTCCGACCCCGCCCTGGGGCGACCGGGAGCAGCGACGGAACCACCAGCACCGCGCACCCGGCGGCATCGGCGGAGGCGGTGCCGTCCGGGGAGTCCTCCACCGCCACACAGGCGGCGGGGTCGGCCGCGAACCGCTCGGCCGCGGCCCGGTACGGGTCCGGATGCGGCTTGGTCCGTACGGTGTCGTCGGCCGAGAGCGTGAAGGCGAAGTCCACCCCGGCCAGCGCCCCGGCCACCACCGCGTCCACGACACTCCTGGGCGAGGCGCTGACCAGGGCGAACGGCACCCCGGCGCCTTCGAGGGAGGCGAGCAGGGCGGCGGCCCCGGGGCGCAGCGGGGCGCCCGCGTCGACCTTCCGGAAGAAGGAGTCGGTCAGCTCGGCGGCCGTGTCGGCGAGCGCGGAGGAGTCGCCGCCGGTCACCTCGATCAGATGAGCGGCGGTGTCGGCGACGGCCCGGCCGACGACCTCCGGGCCGTCCGCGTCGCTCAGCCGGTGGCCGAGGCCTGCGGCGACCTCGCGGGCCGTCTCCCACCAGAGCACCTCGGTGTCGACGAGGGTGCCGTCCATGTCGAAGAGGACGGCGGCGGGGGCGGTCGTCCTCACGCGTCCACCTTGTCGCCGGAGGTCGCGGCTTCCGCAGCCGTCTCCCGTACGGGCACGACCAGCACCGGGCGGCGGACCGGGGTGACCCGGGCCCGTACCCCGGGAGCCAGCTCCGTGGCGTCCCGCGACGGCAGGTCGGCCTTGATCGCGGCGCCGTCGGGCAGGTCGAGGAGGACCCGGGTGACCGAGCCGAGGAAGGAGGCGGAGACGACCGTGGCCGTACCGTCCGCGTCGGCCGTGACACCGATGTTCTCGGGCCGGATGAGGACGTCGACCGGCCCCCGGCCCGCCGGGATGTCCCCGTCGACCGGGAGGGTGGCACCCGCGACGGCCACCGAACCGTCGCCGGTCAGCTGCCCCGGCACCCGGTTCATGGTGCCGACGAACTCGGCGACGAAGGGCGTGGCGGGGCGCTCGTACAGCTCGGCCGGGGGCGCGCACTGCTCCAGGCGGCCCGCGTTGAGGACGGCGACCCGGTCGGCCATGGAGAGGGCTTCCTCCTGGTCGTGGGTGACGAAGATGGTGGTGATCCCGAGCGCCAGCTGGAGGCGGCGGATCTCCTCGCGCAGGGTGAGCCGGACCTTGGCATCGAGTGCCGAGAGCGGCTCGTCCAGGAGCAGGACCCGGGGGCGCAGGGCGAGCGCGCGGGCCAGGGCGACGCGCTGCTGCTGGCCGCCGGACATCTGGTGCGGGAAGCGGTCGCCGTGGGCGGGGAGGCCGACGAGTTCGAGGAGTTCGTTGGCGGTGGCGTGACGTTCGGCGGTGGCCACGCCCTTCATCCGGGGGCCGAAGGCGACGTTGTCGCGGGCGTTGAGGTGCGGGAAGAGGCTGTAGGACTGGAAGACCATCCCGGCGTCGCGCCGGTTGGCGGGGACCGGGGTGATGTCCTCGCCGTCGACCAGGACCTCGCCCGAGTCGGGCTGCTCGAACCCGGCGAGGACCCGCAGCGCGGTGGTCTTGCCGCAGCCGGAGGGGCCCAGCAGTGCGAGGAGTTCGCCGGGTTCGGCGGTGAGGTCGAGGCCGTCGAGGGCCACGGTGGGGCCGAACGCCCGGCGCAGGGAGCGGAACTCCACCCGGGCTCCGGTGACGTCCCGTCCTTCCCGCGCGGCGGCTTCGGCCGGCTCGGGGCGGGGGGCGGCGGTGGGCAGGGCTGACATGGGTGGCTACTCCTTGCCGGGTACGGAGGTGGGGGCGGCGGGTCCGGTTCCGCTCTGGGTGTCGACGGCCGGGGTCACCGTGGCCGGACCGGCCGGGATCGCGGTGGCCGAGGCGGAGGACCCGGTTCCGGCGCGCGAGAGGATGAGCAGCAGGGCCCAGGTGATGAGCAGGGAGAGCAGCGAGACGGCGACCGACATCCGGGCCTCGGCGCCGGAGACGGTGACGATCCACACCGCGAAGGGCCGGAACCCCAGCAGCGAGGCGACGGTGTACTCGCCGAGCACCAGCGCCAGGGTGAGGAAGGAGGCCCCGGCGAGCGAGGAGCGCAGGTTGGGCAGGATGACGCTCACGATCACCTGCAACCGGCCGGCCCCGCAGTTGCGGGCCGCCTCCACCAGCGTGGGTACGTCGACGGCACGGAGCCCCGCGTCCAGCGAGCGGTGCACGAACGGCAGCGCCAGCACGGTGTAGGCGAGGACCAGCACCACCGGGAACGACTCGTTCTGCACGGCCAGGAAGGTCTGGTAGAGCGGGGTGCGCGAGAAGTGGTCGGGCCCCCAGCGCAGCACGGTGGCGATCCCGGTGACCAGGGCGATCGGCGGCACCACCAGCGGCATCATGCAGACGATCTCGACGACGGCCCGCAGCCGGGGCGGCCCGAGCCGCACCGCGACGAGCGCGGGGACGACGAGCAGCAGGGCGAGCGCGATCGTGGCGGCGGCGAGGGAGAGCGAGAGGAACAGGCTCTCGGTGAAGCCGTCGGCCGACAGGATGCCGCTGTACGCCTCGAAGGTGAGGCCCTGGTTCGGTACGTGAACCGTGAAGACGAACGAGGAGAGCAGCGGGGTGACGAAGTAGAGCCCGGCGACGGCCAGTACGGCTCCGCGCCAGTAGCGGGGGCGCGTGCGGCGGGCCTTCACCGGCGCGGGCGCCGGGACGGAGGCCTCGGGGGCGGCGGTGGTCAGTGCAGCCATCGGGAGCTCCGTCGCTGGAGGGGCAGATAGACCGCCATCACCAGTCCGGCGATCACGATCATGTCGAGGCTCAGCGCCAGGGCCACGTTCTCCTGGCCGACCAGGACGTTCCCGGAGAGCGCGTCGGCGATCTTCAGGGTGACCAGCGGTACGGAGCCGCCGACGAGGGCGGCGGCCGTGGCGTGCGCGGCGAAGGCGCTGCCGAAGAGGAGGACGAACCCGCCGAGCAGCGAGGGTGCCAGCACCGGCAGTCCGACGTACCGCCAGAACTGCCAGGCGGTGGCGCCGTTGTTGCGGGCGGCCTCGCGCCACTGGGGGCGCAGCCCGTCCAGCGCCGGGACGACGACGATCACCATGAGCGGGATGAGGAAGTAGAGGTAGATGACGGTGAGTCCGGTGAAGGAGTAGAGGTTCCAGCCGAGCGCGTCCAGGTGGCCGAGCTGCGTGACCACACCGGAGATGCCGAGGGTGGCGACGAAGGCGAAGGCCAGCGGGATGCCGCCGAAGTTGGCGAGGACGCCGGAGGCGGTGAGCACGGCCCCGCGCAGCGAGCCGCGCCGGGAGGTGACGACGGCCTGGGCGATCAGCACGCCGAAGACGGTGGCGATGGCCGCGGTCAGGGCGGAGAGCTGGACGCTGCCGGTGAGCGAGGTGAGGTAGGGGCCCTGGAGCGAGCGCGTCAGGTGCTCGCCGGTGAACTCGGTGGTGCCGGAGACCGCGTCGGTACGGGTGATCGCCCCGTACAGCAGGGCGCCGGCGGGCAGTCCGAAGCAGAGTCCGGCGAAGACGAGCAGCGGGAGGGCCCCGAGCCAGGCGCGGGGCGGCCGGCGGCGGCGCGTACGGCCACCGGCCTTCACAGCGGCCGCCCCGGGTCCCGGGGCGGCGGTCGGGTGGGAAGGGGTCATCAGGAGACGGCCTTGTCCCAGTTCTCGGAGAGCGTGGCGTTGGCCTTGTCGAGTTCCTCGGAGCTCGGGAAGGACGGGGTGCCCTCGACCTTGGGGAGCTTGGTGACGAAGGTCTTGTCGGCCGTGCCGTCCTCGGTCATGGCGGGCAGCAGCACCGGGCGGGCGTACCCCTTCAGCCAGAGGTTCTGGCCCTCGGCGCTGTACAGGTACTCCATCCACAGGCGGGCGGCCGCGGGGTGCGGGGCGTCCTTGTTGATGGCCTGCGAGTAGAACTGGGCGTAGACGCCGTCGGAGGGCACGGAGACCTTCCAGTCGACGCCCTTGCCCTTGAACTGGTCGGCGTACCCGGCGTTCAGGTAGTCCCAGTCGATGCTGATCGGCGTCTCGCCCTTTTCGACGGTGGCCGGGGTGGACTCGACGGGGATGAAGTTGCCGCTCTTCTTCAGCTTGCCGAAGAAGTCGATGCCGGGCTGGATGTCCCCGAACGAGCCCTTGTTGGCCAGGGACGCCGCGTACACGCCGCCGAACGCGGAGCCGGACTTGGTCGGGTTGCCGTTGAGGGCGACCTTGCCCTTGTACTCGGGCTTCAGCAGGTCCGCGAAGGTCTCGGGGCAGGTCTTGATACGGGCGGCGTCGCAGCCGATGGAGACGTAACCGCCGTAGTCGTTGTACCAGCGGCCGTCCGCGTCCTTCTGGCTGTCGGGGATCTTGTCCCAGGACTCGACCTTGTACGGGGCGAAGAGGTTCTCGGAGGCGCCGCTGCGGGCGAAGGCGATACCGAGGTCGAGGACGTCGGGGGCACGCTTCTGGCCCTTGCGGGACTTGACGGCGGCTATCTCGTCGGAGCTGGAGCCGTCGGGGTTCTCGCTCTTGATCTTGACCTTGTACTTGGCCTGGAAGCTCTTGATGATCTCACCGTAGTTGGCCCAGTCCGGCGGCAGCGCGATCACATTGAGCTCGCCCTCCTTCTCGGCGGCCGCGACCAGCTTCTCCAGCCCGCCGAAGTCGGCGGCCGAGGTGGCCTCGGTGGACTTCACCCCGTTCGCGCCGGTCTCGGCCTTCTCCTCGGGCGCGGCACCGCAGGCGGTGAGGGCGGTGAGGGCGGCGGTGGAGAGGGCGAGGGCGGCAACGGCACGGCTGTTGGCACGAATACGGGGACGGGGTCGAGCTCTGCGCACGGTAGGTCTCCCAGAAGCGAAGCGTGAGGGCCACTTGTTCATACAAGCTGGCACCAGTTCGCCCGGGCCAGGTGTCCGGGAAGTTAACGTCCCATGTCTACCGCCGCAAGAGGGCGGGAAGAGAAAAGCGCACTATCCAGGGGTTCTGGTAGATAACGACCTCGCATCGAAACGGGCTGCGACGACGCTAGAGTGAGCGGCAGGACCGTCACCGAAGAGCGGACCTGTACACAGCGCATCCTGCGCATGGACGGCCGAGGGGGACGTGTGGGCGCTACGCGCTACCGGGAGATCGCCGAGTCGCTGCGGCACGCCATCCGCACCGGCACCTACCCGCTCGGCTCCCGGCTGCCGTCCGAGAGCGACCTCTCCGCCCGCTGGGAGGTCTCGCGCGGCACGGTCCGCCAGGCGGTGGCGCTGCTCGCGTCGGAGGGCCTGATCGGCTCCCGCCAAGGGGCGCGCCGGGTCGTCCTGCGCCAGGAGCGACGCCAGAGCTTCCAGCAGCTCAACAGCTTCGCGCAGTGGGCGCAGGCCATGGGGTGCGAGGTGGCCAGCCGCATCCTGACCCGCACCGTGCGGCCCGCCACCGACGAGGAGGCCGAGCGCATGGACGCGGAGCCGGGCAGCGAGGTCCTGTACGTCCTGCGGCTGCGGTGGCTGGACGGGGAGCCGGTGATGGTGGAGCGGACGGTGTACGCGGACTGGGTGGCCCCGGCCGTCCTGGCGCTGCCGGAGGACTGCGTCTCGATCATGGACAGCATCGCGGAGCGGGCGGACATCGTCGCGCACCACGGCGAGCACCTGATCGACGCGGTCGCGGCGGGCAGCGAGGACGCGCGCCTGCTCCAGGTCCGCCGGGCCAGCCCGCTGCTGCGCCAGCGCCACCTGACGTACACGGCGGCGGGCCGGGCCATCGAGTGGACGGACGACCGCTACCGGGCGGGCAGCGTGGTCTTCAACGTGATGAACTCGGCGGGGGCGGCGCCGCTGGAGCGCAGGGCGGGGCCGGACGTGCGGGGCTGAGCCCTGCCGCGTGCGGGCTGAGCTCTCCCGTACGCGTACCGGCTCAGCCGCCGGAGGTGTCCAGCTCCGCGTCGGCGCTGACACCGGCGCAGTCGTACGGGTCCTTGAGCCAGCCGTCCGGCAGGACGACCCGGTTGTTGCCCGAGGTGCGCCCGCGCGGCCCGTCGGCGCCGTCCGGCCAGGGCTGGTCGAGGTCCAGCTCGTGCAGCTGACCGGCCAGCTCCTCCAGCGAGGAGGTGATGGCCAGCTTCTTGCGCATCTCGGAGCCGACCGCGAAGCCCTTGAGGTACCAGGCCACGTGCTTACGGAAGTCGATGACGCCACGGGCCTCGTCGCCGATCCACTCCCCCAGCAGCGTCGCGTGCCGCACCATGACGTCCGCCACCTCGCGCAGGGTGGGCGCGTGCCGGGTCGCGCTGCCCTCCATGGCGTTCACGAGATCGGCGAAGAGCCAGGGCCGCCCCAGGCATCCGCGCCCGACGACGACACCGTCGCACCCGGTCTCGCGCATCATCCGCAGGGCGTCATCGGCGCACCAGATGTCCCCGTTGCCGAGGACGGGAATCTCGGGGACGTGCTCCTTGAGCCGGGCGATCGCGTCCCAGTCGGCGGTGCCGCCGTAGTGCTGGGCGGTGGTCCTGCCGTGCAGGGCAACGGCGGTCACGCCCTCCTCGACGGCGATACGCCCCGCGTCCAGGAAGGTGAGGTGGTCGTCGTCGATGCCCTTGCGCATCTTGATGGTGACGGGGAGGTCCCCGGCGCCGGTGACGGCCTCCTTGAGGATGGCCCGCAGCAGGGGCCGCTTGTACGGCAGCGCGGAGCCGCCGCCCTTGCGGGTGACCTTGGGGACGGGGCAGCCGAAGTTGAGGTCGATGTGGTCGGCCAGGTTCTCGTCGACGATCATGCGGACGGCCTTGCCGACGGTGACCGGGTCCACTCCGTACAGCTGGATCGACCGCGGGGTCTCGGTCGCGTCGAAGTGGATGAGCTGCATGGTCTTCTCGTTGCGCTCCACCAGCGCCCGCGTGGTGATCATCTCGCTGACGAAGAGCCCCTTGCCCCCGGAGAACTCCCGGCACAGCGTCCGGAACGGGGCGTTGGTGATACCGGCCATGGGCGCGAGCACCACCGGCGGCTGCACGGTGTGCGGGCCGATACGGAGCTGCGGGAGGGCGGGGGCGAGCGTGGTCATTGCTCCATTGTCGCGTACGCCGGAGGGGTGGCCGCCGTGGCGTCCGGGGGTCGTGGTCACGCGGCGCGGCCGTAGCCCTCGGCATGGTCTCCGGGCGGGTCGTCGCAGTCGTCGCTGCCACCGGGTCCGTCGCAGCAGTCGGGCCGGTCGATGTGCCGGAGCCGGGGCTTCTGGGCGGCCCGCAGGAGCGCCCACGCGACGAGCAGCACACCGGTCAGCACCCAGGGGGCCATCCACACGGTGGGCCACCACGCGGCCGGCGGCCGGAACACGAGCTCGGCCGCGGTGAGGGCCATGGCGATGGCATGCGCCCAGCAGAGAGAGGTCCGGGCCAAACGGGCGGCGCGGTCGGTTCTGCGACACCCGGGTCTCACCTTCGATCCGCCCTGTTCCATGATCCCCCGTCCCACCACGCGCTCTCACCTTGCGCTCTCGCCTCTGCTGCTCCGCCCGACCTTGATTGCTCATGCGTTCGAACGCGAGAAACGGTCGTGCGCGTGGTCGGTTTTCGGCCCCGTTTCATTGATGCCGAAACAGTTGCCACATGGAAAGAGATGCCGGGCGCGACCCCGTTCAGGGATGAACCGGACACCGAAGTCGGCTTGTTCTGCCCCGTTTACGCGTTTCCCGTCGAGAAATTGTTCGTGTCGCGTGAAGACCGCGTGGCAGCGTGTGCCGCTCCGGTGATCGCAACGGTCACCGCGTCCACGAATCCCGCGGGGGGATCGCATGGTTTCGCGTGCTTCCGGCACGCCGTTTCGGCGTGCCCGTACATCTCGTACATCTCACAGAACCGCCCTGACGGCGGCTTTGGTGGTGGCCGCGCTGGGGGCCTCCGCGCTGCCGGCGCTGGCCGCGCCGGGCGAGGACCCCGCTCCGGCCCCGGCAGCGGTCTCGGTCTGGGGCAAGAAGGCCGATCCGGAGCCCGTACCACCGGTCAAGGTCGGCACCAACAGGCCCCCGGGCAACGAGGAGCCATCCGCTCCGTCAGCGGCGGAGGCCGCTTGGCAAGCCGCGCAGAAGGAGCGGGCCGGGGCCGGTGACAGCGGGTCGCCGTCCACGGCGCGTTCGTCGGTCGGTGTACGCAGTTGGGTGCCGCGCGGACAGGGGGCGGTGCCCTGGCACCAGATCTCCGACGTCCGGGTCACGGACTCGCTGGTGGCGAGGATCGACCTGTCGAACGGCAACCTGATGCTCGCCGCGACCGACTTCGAGGTCGCGGGGGTCGGCCAGAAGCTGCGGCTGGCACGTACGTACAACTCGCTGGACGCCCCGTGGGGGAAGGTCTCGCAGCGGTGGTGGCAGGAGTACGAGCGCTACCTCGACCTGTACGCGAACGAAGTGGTGCTCTTCGGCGCCACCGGGGACGCGGCGTCCTTCACGAAGAACACCGACGGCACCTTCACCACGCCGAAGGGGTACTCCAAGGACCTGAAGAAGAACGCGGACGGCACGTACACGCTGACCGACCGCAAGTCCGGCTCCAAGGACACCTACGACCAGTACGGCACGCTGACGAAGGTCACCGACCGCAACAAGGGCGCCATCACCGTCACCCAGCACGACGAGGGCGCGGAACACAAGGGTTTCAAGATCACGGAGAGCCGCTCCGGGCGGTGGGTGGACCTGGTCAAGACGTACCCGAACCAGTGGCAGGCCAAGGACCACACGGGCCGTACCGCTGTCTTCGACCTCAACGCGGCCGGTGACCTGGCGAAGACGACGGACACCGAGGGCAAGTCCACGCTCTTCGGCTACGACTCCTCGAACCGCCTCACGAAGATCACCACCCCCGACGGCCGGGTGACGGTCTTCACCTACGACGGTGAGAACCGCGTCACCTCGATGCTCCGGGCCACCGAGCTGAACGGCTCCGGCCACACCGGCCCGACCTGGACCTACGCCCACTCCGCCACCTCGCACGACACCGCCGGTACGACGGCGGTCACCGACCCGGAGCAGCAGTCCACGAAGTACGAGCACGACGCGGACGGACGGGTCACGAAGGTCACCGACGCGCTGGGGCAGACGCGTTCCAGGACGTATGACGCGAACCACAACATCGACACGGCGACCGACGCCCTGGGCGTGGGCAGCACCCCGGGCAATGTCACGAAGTACGGCTGGGACTCCCGCAACAACCCGACCGGCTCCACCCTCCCCACCGGGGCGACCGCGATCGTCACGGGCTACCAGACGATCGCCGGCACGGACCTGCCCGGCAGCATGACGACGGCGGACAACGAGAAGACCAACTACACCTACGACACGGCGGGCAACACCAAGTCCGTCGCCGTCCAGGGCACGGGCGGCGGCAACCAGTCCTTCGACCGCAACCCCGCCACCCCCACCTGCGGCGGCTTCGAGGGCCAGGTCTGCAAGGTCACCACGAAGATGACCGCGTCCAAGTCGGTCGCCACCAGCTTCACCTACGACGCCAAGGGCAACCTGACGACGGTCAAGGCCCCGGCCCCGCTGGGCACGACCACGTACACCTACGACGCACTGGGCCGCCCCGAGACGGTGGAGGACGCCCGCGGCGTCACGGTCGTCTACACCTACGACCACCGGGACCGGGTCAAGAAGGCCGACTCCTCCAACTACCAGGCCGTCATCTACGAGTACGACGGCGACGGCAACCTCGTCCAGCGCTCGGACGGCGCGGGCGTGATCAAGTACGCCTTCGACCCGCTCTCCCGCGAGACGGTCCGCACCTTGCAGAACGGCTCGCAGACGGTCCTGGCCTACACCCCGGCGGGTAACGTCGACACCTACCAGGACCCGGCCGGCCTGACCGACTACACCTGGAACAAGGTCAACAAGCTCGCCGAGCTGAAGGACCCCCAGGGCAAGGTCACGAAGTACGAGTACAACAAGAACGACGTCCGCACGAAGACCACGTACCCCGGCAACACGGTGCACACGGTCACCCCGGACAAGTCCGGCCGCCCGGAGAAGATCAAGGCCACCAGCCCCAAGGGCACCCTGGTCGACCTGGCCTACACCTACGGCTACGGAACCGGCGGCGCGACCGACGGCGGCAAGATCCGCACCACGACGGACGCGGTCGCGGGGACGAGGACGAGCTACGAGTACGACAGCGCGGGCCGCTTCTCGTACGCGGCGGAGAACAAGGGCTCCACGCTCAACGCCTCCTGGCAGTACTGCTATGACCTCGCCGGGAACCTGACCTCCCAGGGTGTCGACAAGGGCTGCCCGCGCGGCACCACGTACACGATCAACGACGCCCAGCAGATCACCGCGAAGGACGGCTCAACCGCCAACTGGTCCTACGATCAGATCGGCAACGAGACCGCCGCCGCCTCCACCCCCGAGACCACCCGCACCGGCATCAAGTGGACCGACCACTCCCAGATGACGTCGATCACGACCGGCGGGAAGACGTACGCGGGCCAGTACGGCTCCACCGACCAGTCCGAACGCATCAAGCTCGGTGACACGTTCTTCCACAACGGGCCGCTGGGCCTCTCCGCCACCTCAACGGCCGGAGTGGACACCGGATTCAACCGCGAACCCGGGGGCACGCTGAACTCCATGACCCGCGGGGGCAAGAACCACTACTACCTGACCGACGCACTCGGCTCGGTCGTCGCCCTGGCCGACGAGGCGGGCACGAAGGTCAACACGTACGCCTACAGCCCGCGCGGCGTCCAACGCGCCACCACGAGCGAACAGGTCCCCCAGCCCTACCGCTTCGCCGGCGGCTACCAGGACCCCACCGGCCTCTACCACTTCGCGGCCCGCTACTACGACCCCAACATCGGCCGCTTCACCACCCCCGACCCCTCCGGCCAGGAAAAGAACCCCTACCTCTACGCCGAAGGCGACCCGGTCAACCGCATCGACCCCACCGGGCTGTGGTCGGTCATGGACACCATCAACACCACGATCGCCGTCGTCGGTTTGGCTGCCGCTATCCCCACAGGCGGAGCGTCTCTGACAGTCCTCACTGCCGTGGGGCTTGTCGGGGCTCAGACGGGGCTGGCTGTGGCAGTCGGCTGCGGTTTCTCAGAGAACTGCTGACGGACAAGGGGAGAAGATATGGCCGAGCAAGGCGCCCCACCATTCTATGTGCCCGTGGCGGTGCTGTTCCTGGTCGCCTCGGTAGTTGTGAGTGTCATCGCGGGTGACGCACACCCGGGACTTCGCACTGCGGCAATGATCGCCGGCGGAGCGATCGCCATCGGCCTAGTGCTCTACAAAGCTCGGTCAATTCTGAAAAAGTGAGGCTACAGACCTCATTTCAGAGCCAAGCCGGATAGCTGTATGCACACAGCTCGCGCGGTGCGCTGCGCGCTACGACGAGTGAACGGGCCTTCCAGCCCTACCGCTTCGTCGGCGGCTGACAGGACCCCACCGGACTGAGCGCAGGAAAAATAGCATCTACCGCTGTCAGCGGATAGATAAAGTTCCGGGCGGGAGAGGGTCCCCTCTCCCGCCCGGCAACGGAAAGGGATTCAGCATGTCGGAGCCGCATGTCGGATGGACGATGGAGCAGCGGGCTGCCGTCAAGCGGTATGTGCAGATTGCGGCCGTTTTTGCAGTTCTGGGTGTAGCCTTTTCGATCTTTCTGATTATCTCGGGAAATAGCGGAGGGTGGGGACTCCTGGCGATTATCGCATGCATCTCGATGGTGGGGTATTTTTTCATCCAGAGGGGGAAGGGCGGACGGGCCTGATCGCAACAGACGTGGACGGCGTTGCCGATTCTCCATTTCGGATGAGTTTGCAGGCCTTGCAGAGATAAGCCCCATAGCCTTGGATTCATATGCATTCCGCAGCGAGTGGGGCTGATTTCCGCGCATATCGTATCCATATTTCGCCAGGCGGCTGCCGGGGTCCCACCGGCCTCTACCACTTCGCGGCCCGCCACTACGCCCCCGACACCGGCCGCTTCATCACACCAAGGACAGTGGGGGCCGTGAGACGTTGAGTTCGGGCCCCCGCCACTCCCTGGAAATTACTCATGACGCCAGCAGGCAACGTGGTTGTGACGGTTGTCGCTCTGGCGGGAAAACAATTCACCGGAACCCTCCGGCCCCGTAGGCGCCGTCCCTTCGGGCTATGCCCGGTTCCGGCTTTCGTCCCTGCTGGGCAGCCACAGTCCGAACAGGGCGCCGTGTCCTGGTTCGCTGGTCGCGCTCACCGAGCCGCCGTGCAGCTCGGTGAGGTCGCGCACGATGGCGAGGCCGAGTCCGCTGCCGCCGGACTGCCGGGTGCGGGACTTGTCCGCGCGCCAGAAGCGGTCGAAGACGTGCGGCAGGCCGTCCTCCGCGATCCCGGGGCCGGTGTCGCGCACCTCGATGCGGACGCCCGCGCCGGTGCCGGGAGCTGTCTCATCCTGGTCGGCGGGGTGACCGGTGAGGGTGACCGTGCCGCCCACGGGTGTGTGCCGGATCGCGTTGGTCACGAGGTTGCCGACCGCCTGGCGCAGCCGTGCGGGGTCGGCGTCGAGCCACAGGTCCTCGTCCGCGTCGACGACGAGGGTGATCCGCTCGGCCTGCGCGCGGGCCTGGTGGCCCGCGGCGACCTGGTCGAGGAGAGGGCGTAGGAGGGTCGGCTCGGTGTGGAGGGTGAGCCGGCCGTCGTCCAGGGCGGCGAGGTCGCGCAGGTCGTCGATGACGTGCTGGAGCAGAAGGGCCTCGTCGTGGAGGGAGTCGATGTACGCGGCGTCCGCCGTGGCGACGCCGTCCTGGGCTGCTTCCAGCCACCCGCGGATGTTGCTGAGCGGCGTACGCAGTTCGTGGGCGATGTCGCTGATCATGGCCTTGCGCTGGCTCTCCAGCCGCGCACGGTGTTCGGAGAGGTCGTTGAAGGCCGCGGTCAGCCTGCCGATCTCGTCGTGGCCGCGGACGGGTACGGGCGCGCCGCTGTCGGCGGTCTTCAGCTGCTGGGCCGCGCGGGTCAGGCGGCGCAGTGGCCGGACCACCGGCGAGGCGGCGAGGAGTGCGGCGCCCATGGAGAGGGCGAACACCAGGGCCGCCAGGCCGGCGACTTCGGCGGTGCTGCGGGAGGAGAGGCCGAAGGCGGTGCGTTCGGCTCCGGTGGTCGGCCCCAGGGACAGTCTGGCGGGTGGGGCGACGTGGGCCCTGAGCTGTTCGCGGCGGCTCTGCGCGACGCAGGAGGTGATGTCGTCGCTGTTCGCCGCCGTCGTGCCGGTCGCCGTCGTGGACCAGGAGAAGTCGGGGCCGACGCGGATGCCGGAGATGCCGGTCCCGCGCAGGCACGCGGCCACGAGGGTGTCCAGCTGGTCCAGGGCCCTGCGTTCCGTGTCGGTCGTGGTCCGTTCCAGGACCCGTTCGCACAGGGGGGCCGGGCCGGGGGTGGTGGAGCGGCCGAGGTGACGGATGGTGGGGCGGCCGTTGGGGGCGGTGTCGACGGCGGCCTTGATCCCGTTCTTCTCCAGGCACGCCACTTCTTGTTCGGCGTAGCGGGCCAGACGGGTGCGTTCGGCCTCGGTAAGGCGGTAGGGCCCCACCGCGCGGGGGTCGATCCGGTCCCCGGTGCCGTGTGTGCCGGGCGAGGCCGCGTCGAGGGGGGCGGTGTCGAGGGCGAGCGGGTCCAGCACGGCCGCCGATCGTGCGGGAGGAGGGGAGGTGTGCGGCGCGGAGTCGGCGAGGAGCTGTTGGTCGAGTGAGGCCAGGACGATGTGCCGGCCGGTCTCCTCGGACAGGCGGCGCACGTCGGGGCCGGCGCCGTCCCAGGATGTGTGCGTGGCCGCGTACCCCAGGAGCCGGTCGCGGATCCGGGCGTCGTCGGCGGCGATCTGCCCCTGCTCCCTCTCGATCGCCCCGGTCGCCGTCCGCGCGGTCAGCCAGGCCGTGGCCGCCACGCTGCACGCCCCGACCACGGCGGAGACCAGGAACAGCCGGAACAGCAGCCTCCTGTGCAGGGGCACTCGGCCGGACGGTTCAGGATTCGGCACGCGTGGCTCCCGCAACGCTCTCACCGCTGGTTTCCCCGTCCTGTGCTCCGATCGGACGGGCCGATGCCTGTTCTTCGACCGGACGCGCCGACGCGGCCTTGCCGGGCTGCTCGGTGCCGTCAGGCGGCAGGAGTTTGTAGCCGACCCCGAAGACGGTGACCAGCCGACGTGGGCTGCGGGGGTCGTCCTCGGTCTTTCTGCGCAGGTTCATGATGTGCATGTCCACCGCGCGGGAGGTGGTGTAGTGGCCGAAGCCGTCCAGCACGTCGAGGAGCCGGTCCCGGGTGAAGACCTGCCCCGGCCGGGCGGCCATCGCGGCGAGCAGCCGGAACTCTCCGGGCGTGCACTCGACGGGGCGGTCGTTCACCGTGACCTCGTGCCGCTCGGGGCTGACCCGCAGCGCTCCCACGCGCAGGTCGCTCTCGTCGGCGGGCGACGGACCGCCCCGTGCCGTTCGGCGCAGCAGCGTACGTACGCGGGCCACGAGCTCCCGCGGGCTGTACGGCTTGGTGATGTAGTCGTCCGCACCGAGGTCGAGGCCGAGCAGCAGATCGTCCTCGGTCGACCGGGCGGTCAGCAGCAGGACCGGCAGCTCACGGTCCTCGGCGCGCAGGACGCGCAGCACGTCCAGCCCGTCGACCCGCGGCATCATCCAGTCGAGGACGGCGAGGTCGGGCTCCCGCCGGCGGACCTGGTCGAGTGCCTCCCGGCCGTCATGGACGGTCCGGACGGTGTGCCCCTCGCGCTCCAGATAGCGGGTCAGCAGCTCGGCCTGTTTTCGGTCGTCCTCGGCGACCAGGATGTGTGCACGCATGGTGACGATCGTAAGTCAGAAGAAACCACTACCTATCCGGTTCCTCCCGCTATGCCCCTGCTGCTGACGTCCTCCCTACCGGAATCAGGCAGGACCCTGACGACTCCCTGACACGACTCGACTACCAAGGAGCCATGACCATCGCTCCTTCCGCCCGCCGGGCCCGCCGCGCGCCCGGTGCCCTCTCGCTGACCCTGTTGCTCGGTCTGGCCGGCCCGCTCGCCCTGCCCGGCACTCCGGCCTCCGCGGCAGCGCAGTCCGCTCCCCAGCGGTGGACACACCCGGTCGGCCCCGCCCTCCTGAAGCAGAGCCCGTCGCGGAAGGAGGTTCCCGTCAACGCGTGCGTACCGAAGCGGCTGCACGGCAAGGCGGTCAGCTTCACGGCTGCGGACGGCGTCCGGCTGTCCGGTCTCGTTCTGGGCAGCGGGCCGCGGGGCGTGGTCCTCTCGCACGAGAACGGCTGGAACATATGCAGCTGGCTGGCGTTCGCGAAGGAGCTCGCCGCCACCGGCCACCAGGTCATCGTCTACGACCAGCGCAATGTGCGCGGCGGGGCTTCCGAGCGCGGCGGCAGGGCCGACAACCTGCACTTCGACCGGGACGTCCGAGCCGCGGTCCAGCAGCTCAGGGACCGGGGCGCGACACACATCCTCGCGGGCGGAGCCTCCATGGGCGGTACCGCGACCGCGACCGCCGCCCCCGGGATCCCCGGCCTCGTCGGCCTGCTCATCCTGTCCTCGCCCCGCGCACTCCCGGCGATGAACCCGCTCCCGGGCCTGGCCGAGGTGACGGTGCCCTCCTTCTTCGCCGCCGCCACGGGCGACCAGACCTTCGTCGACGAAGTACGGGCCCTGCACAAGGCGTCCGGCGCGAAGGACAAGCAGATCCACGTCCTCGACAGCCATGTGCACGGCGTCGACATGATGGAGGACGGCACTGCCGGGGCACGCCTGCACGACCAGGTGCTGGCCTTCGTCGACGACGCCTTCCGGAAGTCCGGCGCATCCGCACCTCCGGTCCCCCCGGCCGGCCGCAGTGCCACGCCGCCGTCCGAACCGACCGGATCACCCGCCACCCGCGCCGCGGACGAACCGCGCACACCCCAGGCGGTGCCCCGGAGCGGCGAAGGACATGGCCGTCTGCTGCCTCTCGGCATCGGGGCAGCAGGCGTTCTCCTCATGGCAGCGGCCGTATGGACCGCCAGGACCAGGCTGCGAGGACGAGGCGTCCGACGCCGCCGCTGAGCATCCGCGCCGGGCACCCACGCACCACCGGGCGGGCAGCTCGGGTACGGCAACAGGCGTTCACCGAGCCGGTCCAGGACCAGGACCTTGCGGCCGTCCACCAGCACGACCGGCGCCTGGCCCTGGCGGACGAGCGGCGGCCAGGAGAGCGGACAACCTTCCGACAGCGTCCTGACAGGTCGCTGACATGCGATGACGACAATGGCGAGCCTCAGGCGTCCGGGACGGCGTGCCGGCCATGTGCCGACCCGCCCGCGACGACCGGAGACGACCCGAAAGGCAGGACACCGAATGACGGTGAAACACCGCAGGCCGCTCTTCTCCGCGAAGCCCGGCCGCAGAGCCCGCACCGCCGGGATCGCCGCCGTGGCGGCGGTCGCGGCGGCAGCGGTCGCGCCCCTGGCGGCATCGGCAGGAGAAGCAGCTCCCAGCCCCCGGCCCGGTCAGGAGACGGCCCGTCCGGCAGCCCGGAAGGTGGGCGAGGTCCGGTACGACCTCGGCCAACGGGCCTTCACCCCGCCCGCTCCTTACAAGGGCCGTACCGAACTCGCCGCCGTCGTCCACTATCCGAAGGATCTCGGACGCGGTGAGCACCCCCTGATCGTGATGCAGCACGGCCTGTGGCACACCTGCGCGGACGCCAAGGCGCAGGCCCGGCTGAAAGCCGCGGAGAAGGCGCTGGCCGAAGCCGAGAAGGCCGGTGACGAGGCGGAGGTGGCACGCCGGCAGAGGCTCGTGGAGAAGGCGGCCGACCCCCTGTGGTCCTGGCCCTGCCGGGGCAAAGTCGCTCCCCTGCCCAGCAGTTCCGGCTACGACTACCTGGCCAGGACCCTCGCCCGGCAGGGCTTCGTCGTCGTCTCCATGGGCGCCAACGGAATCAACGCGACCAGCGGCGGCCAAGCCCCCTCGGTGTACGAGGCCCGCGCCGCCCTGATCGACAAGCACTTGGAGCTGTGGCGGCAACTCTCCCTGGGGAAAGGGCCTTTGAAGGGCAAGCTCAAGGACACGCGGACTGGCAAGGTGAGCCGTGCGGAGTTCACCGGCCGTGTGGACCTCGGCCGGGTCGGCACCCTCGGCCACTCCATGGGCGGCGGCGGGGTGATGCAGCACGCTTCCGACGGCCGGCACGCCTCCTGGCCCAAGGGCGTCAAGGTGAAGGCCGCTCTCGGCCTCGCCCCCACCGCGACCTGGGACAACGAACCTGTCACCAAGGTTCCGCTCGCCGTCCTGTGGGGCACCTGCGACCAGGTCAACACCGGCAGGTACATCGACTGGAACAGGACGAAGAACCGGGCACCTCTGCACGGCATCACCCTGACCGGCGGCAACCACAACTACGTCAACACCCAGTGGTCCCCGCGCAGCGGACAGGTCGGCGCGAAGAACGACGCCGTCCCCGGGCGCCCCGGACACTGCCTCTCCCAGGACGGCAAGGAGCAGGAACACCGCGGGCTGGACGAGGCGGCCCAACGCCGCATCACCACCGCCTACACGACCGCCTTCTTCCGGCGCTACCTCCTGAACGACACCTCCGCCGACGCCCTGCTCACCGGTAAGCAGCAGTTGCCGTACGCGCCGGGCACGGTCCGCGTGGAGTACGTCCGGCCCCACCGCCCCTGAGGCGTCGTTGCGATCACCGGAGGAGTGATCGCCTCAGGTCCGGTGCCGCACAGTGCCCGGCCCGTACGGAAGCGCCGAGGGCGGCGTCCCCCGAGCCTGGAGGCCCCTCACCACCGGCGGTTCACCGTGGCCTTCGGGCCGGTCACCAAGGTTGCCGCCGGGACGTCCTCGGCCACCACCGCGCCCGCCGCGATCACCGCGTCCTTGCCGATGGTGACCCCGGGCAGGATCGTGGCGCCGGCGCCGATCCAGGCGTTCTCCTCGACGTGGATGGGCCCGCCCGTGAGGTAGTGGCGGCGCTCCTCCGGGTCCACCGGGTGGCCGCTCGTGATGAACGTGGCCTTCGGGCCGACCATCACGCGCTCGTCCAGCCGGATTCCCGCGTAGTCCAGGAACGTGCAGTTCTGGTTGATGAACACCCGCTCGGCCAGGTCGAGATGGAGGCCGTGGTCCGTGAAGAAGGGCGGGTGGACCGTGACCCTCGGCGGCAGCGGCCTGCCGAGGATCTGCGCGAACAGGGCTGCCTTGCCCTCCTCGTCCTCGAACGGCAGGACGTTCAGCCGGGAGGTCAGCTCGGTGACGCGGAGGACCCGGTCGGCCATGGCCTGGAACTCGGGGCTGTGGATGCGCATGAGGCGGTCGCTGGACATGGGCACCACCCTGCCACTCCCCGCACCCGGACGGCCTCCTGAGGCCGAGCACACCAGGAGCCCGAGGCGCTGTCCGCCTCGGGCTCCTCCGCGTCGTTCAGCTCGTTCACATGTTGGCGAAGATCGCGCCCAAGACCATGCCGCCCACCAGTCCGACGGCGCTCACGACGATGGCGACCGTGGCGAGCCGCTCGTGCCGGACGGTCTTGGCGATGATGGCCATCACGAGGCCGGCCAGGGCGAAGACGATCGGCAGGACGATGAACCCGATCACGCCGAGGACGATCGCGATGATGCTGAACACGTTGCCGCTCGCCCCGCGCCGAGGCGCGCCGGGGTGCTGCTGACCGGTCGGCTGGTTGCCGTACTGCGTAGTCATCTGCCACTCCTTCGGGACGGTCGCTCCGAGACCCGATCCCGATGTGGACCGGCCTGTTCCTCGGGTGCCCCGAAGTTCCCCGCTGACACGGCGGCCCGGCGATCGCGGCGATGTGGTGCGGCCGTTCCGGTCAGGCCGGTCGGCCCGCCTTCTCGCGCAGGGCCTGCTCCACGGCTTCCCGTACCCGCCGGTCCTCCTGGCGGCCGCGCCGGGCGCGGGCGCGGCGGATGAGGACGTACGCCGCCGTGGCCGCGGCCAGGACGAGGAGCACGAGCAGGAGCAGGGCCCAGGGGACGGCCCAGCCGGTGGCCGTGGCCCGGACCGGGTCGCGAGGGGTGGTGGAGCCGGCGGCGTCGGTGATGAGCGGGGTGACGGTGACATCGGCGGTGAGGCGGAACGCCGGGGTGACGTCGTGGACGGGGACCGTGACCTTCCACCGCTCGCCGGGCAGCAGCTCCGGCGGTGCCGCGATGGCCGGGGCGTCGGTGCTCAGCATCCCGAACGGGCCCGTGAGGGTGGCCTTCTGGGCGCCGGAGAGCAGGACGTTGCCGGTGTTGTGGAGGGTGTAGGTCACCGTGGCGTCGCCCCGGCCGAAGGGGTTGGCGGAGCCGTCGTAGGCGACGTGCGCGTCCTCGATGGCCAGGGTGGGCTTCAGGGCTCCGCTGACGCGCAGCTTGATCCGGATGCCGAGGCGGCGGTCGACCGCGATGCCCTCGGCGTCGCCGGGCTGCTTGAGCGAGGTCAGGATGCCGCCCACGTGGTCACCGGGGGTGGCGTTGCGCGGGATCTTGACCGTGAACGGGATCTCGGCGCTCTTGCCGGGGGCGATCACCACGCTGCTGTTCTCGGTGTGGACCCAGGCGCCCACGGAGGAGGACTTCTTCTCCCGGGTGAGGAGGTCCAGTTGTCCCTTCCCGGTGGTGTAGCCGTCGGCCGCGTAGACCGCCAGTCGCAGAGGCTCGGTGCCGTGGTTGGCGACGACCATGGCGTCCTCGATCTCACCGCCCGGGTTGACGCTGTGGCTGAAGCTCGGCCGGTCGTCCCCGAAGCCGTTCGACGCCGTCCGTACCGTCCAGGTGACCTCGCCCTCCGCCGCCCGGGCCGGTCCGGTGGACGCGCAGGTGAACGCCAGGGCCCCGAGCAGGGCGAGGGCCACGGCGCGGAGAAGGGACGCGGCGAGGGAGGTGGGGGCGGTACGGGGAAGGGGTGCCGGTGCGTACATCTGGGGTCTCTCTCGGAACGGGGGTGTGGCAGGCTCCGGCGGACCGGGGCCTGCCACACCGGTGGAGCGGGGAGGGTCAGCTGCTCAGCGCGGTGATCGTGAGGGTCGCGCGGTAGCCGCCCTTCTGGACGGAGTCCGGGATCTTCAGATCGAGGTCGGCGCCCAGCTTGGCCGTGCCGCGGGCGTGCCCCTGGGGAGCGGAGCCGAGGCCGCGGGAGACCGCCAGGCCCTCACCCTTGCCGTCGTAGCCGGAGGGGACCGGCGCACCGGCCTTGGCGCCCGCGCCCTCGTCGAGGACGTACGGCGTCCAGCCGAGGTAGGAGCCCGCGAACGTCTTCTGGGCGTCCTTGAACTGGCTCACGTCGGCCGAGACGGCCCACGGGGAGAGCGAGCGGCGGGTGTCCGAGACGAGGATGGGGTTGATCTTGCCGGAGGCGGTGAAGTGGTCGCCGTTCTCCTCCTTGGCGGTCCCGAGGTCCACCAGGCCGTTGTAGCCGTCGATGGTCCAGCCGAACTCGCCCGGAGCAGGCTTCGGCACGTTGACCTGGAGGGACTGGCCGTCACCGTTGTACGGGTGGACGCTCACCTTGTCGACGACGGAGCCGACGGGCTGGGCTGCGGTGGTGTTCTTGCACCAGTCGCCCTTGGAGACCTGGGAGTTGGGGGCCGCGCAGGTGCCGCTGCGGATGTTCTCCACGACGAGCTTGTCGTTGCGGACCTGGACCTTGACGTAGCTGCGGACGTGCTCCTGGTTCTGGACCGAGTTGTACCAGTAGCTGCCCGGGTTCAGCGGGTCGGCGCCGTTGCCCTCGCCGCTGGTGCCGCTGGAGTCGGGCGCGGTGATGTCGTAATACTTCGAGCCGGAGGCCGAGTTGGCCGTGACGTAGAGGACGCCGCCGGGGCCGGGGTAGACGTCGGCCGCGCCGGGCTGCTCCTTCGGGTCGGCCTTCTGCCCGTTCTTGATGAGGTAGCTGCGGGAGTAGCTGTGGTCATGGCCCTGGAGGACCATGTCGACGCCCAGCTTGGAGAAGGTCGTCGGGAAGTCGACCCGGCGGACCTTGTTGTCCTTGTCCTTGGCGTGCGCGGCCGGGGAGTAGATCGAGTGGTGGTAGACCAGCACCTTCCACTTGGCCTCGGAACCGTGCTGGTCGATGACGTCGGTGACGTACTTGGTGTGCGCCTCGTCGCCCCCGCCGCCCTGGGAGGTGGCGTAGCTGTTGCTGTTGAGGTCGATGAACAGCACATCCTTGTAGATGTACCAGTAGTTGCCGCCGGAGGTGTCGGAGGCCGGGTTGCCGTTGGCGTACAGCGCGGCGGAGCGGTCCGTGTTCGGCGTCGCGAAGTGCTGGTCGTACGCCTTGCTGCCGACGTCGTGGTTGCCGATGGTGGCCGCCCACGGGTACTGGCGCAGCTGGTCGGGCGCGAGGAAGGCGTTCCACTCGGCCTCGTTGCCGGCCTTCTCGACCTGGTCGCCGCCGGAGACCAGGATCTCGGCCTTCGGGTTGGCCTTGGTGGCCACGTCCAGCGTGGCCTGCCAGCCGGCCTGGTCCTGTGCCAGGTCGCCGGAGGAGCCGATCTGCGGGTCGCCGAGGAAGAGGAAGTCGTACTCGCCCTCGAAGTCCTGCGTCGCGAAGGAGTACGCCGGGGACCAGTTGCCCTCGGAGCCGACCCGGTAGGAGTAGGCCGTGTTCTCCTTGAGCCCGGTGAGGGTGGCGCGGTGGTTGTAGCCGCCGCTGCCGGGGATGTTCTTGGCGCCCAGGGCGTCGAAGGTCGCGGAGTCGGCGGGGAACGCGCCCCCGGAGAGCTGCGCGGTGGGGGCGAGCTGGACCTTCTGGGCGGTGTCGGCGGAGGAGTACCAGCTGACGGTGCGCTGGGTCTCGTTGGCGCCGACGCCCAGGACGATGCCGGTGAGGGTGGAGGACTCGGCCGCGGCGGCGGGCGTGACCTGTCCGCCGGAGAGGGCGAGGGTCAGTCCGAGGAACGCGGCGGTGGTGGCGGTGGCCATCCGGTGCCGCGCGGACCCTCGGGCCGGCCGGGAAGAGTTCGATCTCATGAAGTGTCGATTCTTCTGTGGAGGAACGGTGCATGTGTGCCATACACATGCGTGGGAAGGACGCCACGATCTCGGAGCCAGGTGAACGCCGCCCGAATGTGAGCCCGGTCGGGGCTGAACACCAGTGCCGCCTGCGGCTTCTACGATTCCGTCACCCGCTGCACGAACCAGATGAGCCCCATGACGGCGACCCCGGCCGACAGCGCGCCGGTGGCCCACAGGGCGGCCCGCTCCGAGCGGCGCCGCAGCAGCAGGAGGAGGGGGAACAGCACAGCGATGACGGCGAGTTGGACCGCTTCGATGCCGATGTTGAAGACCAGCAGCGACCACAGCAGCGTCCACGACCAGGCCGCCTCGATGCCGAGCGCGTCGGCGAAGCCGAGACCGTGCACCAGGCCGAAGCCGAAGACGACGCCGAGCCGGATCCAGCCTGCGCGGTCCAGCCCGCCCCGGTCCCCCTCCGGTGCGCGGAGCCCCGCGTTCCCCTCCCTCGCCCGGAGCTCCGTGGCGTCGGTGCCGCGCCCGCGGATCCGCCAGAGGTGCCAGCCGGCGACCACGGCGATGGACAGCGCGATGACGGGCTCCACCAGGTCCGCCGGGACGTCGACCAGCCCCAGTGCGGCCAGCATGAACGTCACGGAGTGGGCCAGGGTGAAAGCGGTGGCGGCGAGGACGACTTCGCGGGTCCGCCGGGATCCCGCGATGAGGGCGAGCAGGAAGAGGATGTGGTCGGTCCCGGTCAGCAGATGCTCGGCGCCGAGCCGGAAGAATCCCCAGAAGCGCTCCGGCCAGGACTGGCCGATCGAGAAGGACGGGTGGCCGGCGTCGAGTGCGGCGCTTCCCGTGCGGCCGTCGACGGCGTAGGTCGCGATGGTCTTCGTACCGGTGACATAGCCCTCGGAGTCGGGGAAGAGTCCGCTGCGGATCTCGTACTGCCCCGGGGTGTGCTGTTCGGGGCAGGCCCAGTCGAGGGCCAGCAGCGCGTAGGGCACGCCCTCCTCCTCGCCCATCCGGAACGTTCCGGCGGGGGCGGGTTCGCAGGCGGCGCCGCCCGCGGTGACCGCGAGGCGTTCGGTGACGTAGCCGACGGCTGTGGTGCGGTGGGCGTTCAGGGCCGCGGCCTGGGCGTCGGCGTCCCCGGCTTCGAACGCGTCGGTTCCGGTGCGGAAGAGCGGGTCGTTCGACCCGGCGTCGGCGGCCGAGACGACGAGAAGGTCGTACTCCAGTTTCAGTTCGGTCCTCAGCGAACTGTCGCCTACGGAGGTGACGTGCGCGTACACGGTGGAGGTGAAGCCATGGGCGGCGGCGGGCCGGACCAGGCCGAGAAGGACGAGGACCGCTGCGGCGAGTGCGAGCAGCGGTCGGCGGACACGAGGCGACATGGGGCTCCTTGAGGTTGCCCGTGCACCGTCCTGGTCGCGGATGAACCGGTGACGACGGCTCAACGAAGTGTGGAGAAACAAACGTTCGATGCCGGGCGGAGCGATGGAGATCGCCGGGGACTCAGGAGCAGGATGGAGTGACCCGCCCCGCCGCGGCTCCCTTCCCGGAGGACGATCGCCTTGCACCGCCAGCCCCTGGCCGCCGCCGCTCTGGTGGTGGCCGCCGCCCTGCTCACCGGATGCTCTTCGGGTGACGACTGGTCGAAGCCGCGCCCCAGCCCGTCCGCCGTCGGTGCCCTGGGCGCGGAGTTCATCGGTACGAAGGCGTCACCGGCGCCCGAGTCGACGGTCACGCCCCGCCCCGGCTCGTGGGCGGGGGTCCGCCCCTCGCCCGGCATGCGCGTCGTCCTGCTCACGGCGGGCGGCGACCGGCCGACGAAGACGCTGGTGACGGCGGTGGAGGAGTGGGCGGAGGACGAGGACGTGGCCCTGCGGACCGTGACCGCGTCCGGCCCCGCCGACCTTCTCCCCGCCGTGGTCAGGGCGATGGACATGCGCCCGGACCTCGTCATCAGCGCGGGCAACGACCTGATCGACCCCCTGGCGACCGTCACCCCGAGCCATCTCGCCCAGCAGTTCCTGATCGTGGGGGCGGAACTCGCCGAACCCACCGAGAACGTGACGGCGGTGGACTGGTCGGGGGCGTCGTTCCGCGGGGAGGGCCTCGGCGCGTCCTCGACGTACGACCCCGCCTCCTTCACCGGCCCCCGGTGCGCGGCCGCCGTGCGGGCGGGGACGGCGGCGGTGCTGAGCGGCCACACGGGGATCGTGGTGTGGCTGGACAAGTTCTAGGCGTACGAGTTCGGGGCGGGGCAGGTTCTGGGCGTACGAGTTCGGGGCGGGGCGAGTTGTAGCCGCACGAGTCCCGGGGCGGCCCAAACCCCAGCCGTACGAGTCCCAGACGGCGCTAGCTCTAGCCCGCGGCGAGGGCGATCCGGTGCAGCCGTTCCAGCCGGGTGCGGGTCTCCTCGTCCACCGGCGGATAGCTGACCAGGCGCGGCCCGCTCGCCGGGCCGAGCCAGAGGTTGGTGTGCTCCACGTGCAGCAGCCCCACGCGCGCGTTGCGGATGTACTTGGTCCTCCCCCGCTGGTCGACCACCTCGTGGCGCCCCCACACCTCCCGGAACTCCGGCGACCGCGTCTCCAGCCGGTGCAGCAGCGCCTTCCAGGCGGGCTCGGCCAGGTGCCCGGCCATCGAGGCGCGGAACTTGGCGGCCATCATCCGCGTGACCTCGGGCAGGTCGACGATCGAGGCCCGCCAGTCGTCGTGGGTGAAGGCGAGCAGCAGGCAGTTGCGGTCCTCGGGCGGCAGCGCGTCCAGGTCGCAGAGCAGCCGGGAGTAGGTGCGGTTGTACGCGAGGACGTCGTACCGGCTGTTCTGGACGCAGGCCGGAATGGGGTCCAGCTGCTCCAGCATGGTCCGCAGCGCCGGGGTGACCGTGGGGCACTCCGTGCCGGGGGCCGGGTCGGGGGCGGCGGCGAGCGCGAAGAGGTGGGCGCGTTCGCTGGGGTCCAGGAGCAGCGCGCGGGCGAGGGCGTCCAGCACCTGGGCGGAGACCTGGATGTCCCGGGCCTGTTCCAGCCAGGTGTACCAGGTGACGCCGACGGCCGAGAGCTGGGCGACCTCCTCGCGGCGCAGCCCGGGCGTACGGCGCCGACGGCCGCGTACGAGACCGACCTGCTCGGGCGTGATGCGCTCGCGGCGGCTGCGCAGGAAGGCGGCCAGCTCGTGCCGCCGGATCTCGGCGGCGGACGCGGCACCGCTCCCGGACGCGGTCCGCGTGCTGTCCGGTGCGAGCAGGGACTCGGCTGCCATGGTCGTCATGCCTCCAGCGTGCCGGGTCTCCCGGCCTGTTGCCAGGTAGCGCTGGTACCAGGATAAACAGACTCTGGTACCAGGCTGGGATGGGCGGCACAGTCGACAGCGTGAGTGAATCATCCGTACACACATCCCTCGGTACGGCGGCCCGGACGACGGCCCCCGTCCGCCACCACGACCACCCCTCCCCCGCGCTCGGCACACTGGGCCTGTTCACCGTGCTGCTGGGCGCCGCGCTCCCGCTCATCGACTTCTTCATCGTCAACGTGGCCCTGCCCACGATCGACCGCGATCTGAACGCGGGCCCGGCCCTGCTCGAACTCGTCGTCGCGGGGTACGGCCTCGCGTACGCCGTCCTCCTCGTCCTCGGCGGCCGGCTCGGCGACATGATGGGCCGCCGCCGGCTGTTCCTGATCGGGATGGCGGCCTTCGGGATCACCTCGCTGGCCTGCGGGCTCGCCCCCGACGCCTGGACGCTGGTCGGCGCCCGGGTGGCCCAGGGCGCCGCCGCCGCGCTGATGCTGCCGCAGGTGCTGGCCACGATCCAGGCGGCGACGCGGGGCCGGCGCCGGGCCCGGGCGATGAGCCTGTACGGGGCGACGGCCGGGCTTTCCATGGTCGCGGGCCAGATCCTGGGCGGGGTGCTGATCGCCGCAGCCCCGATGTCCTCGGTGTTCGGCGAGAGCGCGGGCTGGCGGTCGGTGTTCCTGGTGAACGTGCCGGTGGCGGTGGTGGGCCTGGTCCTGGCCGTCCGCGCGGTGCCGGAGACCCGGTCGGAGCGCCCCGCCCCCGTCGACGTACCCGGAACGCTACTCCTGGCGCTGTCCCTGGTGACGTTGCTGGCCCCGCTCACGGAGGGGCGGGCGGCGGGGTGGCCGCTGTGGACCTGGGTGTCGCTGGGGCTGTTCCCCTTCTCCGCGTACGCCTTCTACCGGGTGGAGCGGCGGGCCGACCGGCTGGGCCGCGTACCGCTGGTGCCGCCGAGCCTGCTGCGGCTGGACTCGCTGCGGCGGGGGCTGGCGCTGGTGGTGCCGTTCTCGATCGGGTTCGGCGGTTTCATGTTCGTGATCGCGGTGGCGCTCCAGCAGGGGTTGCGGATGGGCCCGGCGGCGGCCGGCCTCTCGCTCGCCCCGATGGCGCTGGCGTTCTTCGGGGCCTCGCTCGCCGGTCCCCGCCTGATCCGCCGCTACGGCACCCGGGTCGTCACGGCGGGCGGGCTGATCCAGGCGGTGGGCGTGGTGGTGCTGGTGCTCACGGTGCGCTACGAGTGGCAGGGGCTCGGCCTGTGGGGTCTGCTGCCCGGGGTGGCCGTCGCCGGCCTCGGCCAGGGTCTCCAACTCCCCGTACTCTTCCGGATCGTGCTCTCCGACGTACCGCCGGAGAAGGCCGGGGTGGGCGGCGGCGTGATGACGACGACGCAGCAGGCGGCGCTGGCTCTGGGGGTGGCCACGCTCGGCACCCTGTTCCTGGCGCTGGTGCCGGGCCTGGGCATGCGGGACGCGCTGGTCGTGACCCTGCTGGTGCAGCTGGCGGCGGTGGCGCTGACGACCGGGCTGAGCCTGCGGCTGCCGCGCACGGTGGCGTGAGCGTGACGGAAGCGGATTGGAAGGACAGCGCTTTCTGTCCGCCTGCCCAGCACCGCTTCACCTCGGACGGGACTGCCCCGACGCACCTGCTGATGATCGAATCCCCATCACCTTCATCATCTTTGCAACGATAAAACAGAAAGCGCTTACCCACCTGTTGCCTTTTCCGTCGGGGCTGCCCTTCACTGTGAACGGCAGCCCGTCGGCCACCGGACAGCCGGCTGCCTCCGTCCTCAAGGAGGAAGGCCCATGCGGCGTTTGGCCGTACTCGTCTCCGCCCTGTTGCTCGTGTCCCTCGCCCCGGGCCAGGCAGCCGCTCAGCCCCCCGACCTACCGCCGCAGGAACCGGGCGTGACCATGCGGGTGTTCGACGTACAGATGGTTCTGGAGGACTTCTGCACGCTCAAGCCCGGACAGACGCCCAACGTCGACGAGTTGAAGCCGACGATCGACTGGACCACCGCCGAGGACTTCGGCATGGACGGGAAGTTCGTCACCGAGGTCACCGCGTACCTCGACGTCGAGTCGGCCGGGAAGCATGACTTCCGCATCACCAGCGACGACGGGTCCCGGCTGATCATCGACGGTGCGGAGATCATCGACAACGGGGGCAAGCACGGCGCCCGGCCCAAGGAGGGCTCGGCCGAGCTGACCGAGGGTCACCACGCCCTGCGGATCGACCACTGGGACGGCGAGTACGACCAGCGCCTCCTGCTGGAGTGGCGGCCCCCCGGAGCGAGCGCGTTCTCCGTCGTGCCCACCTCGGTGCTGAGCACCGACGCCGACGTCACCCGGGTCACCTCGCCGGGCCGCAAGCTCTGCGAAGGCATCGACGAGTCACCGGGCGACGGCCTGCCGCTGGCCGGGGTCCACCCCGACTACACGCTGACCGACCTGCGGCCCGCCGGTTTCGAACCGCAGGTCACCGGCATGGACTGGCTGCCCGACGGCCGACTGGCCGTCAGCACCTGGGGCGGCAGCCGGGAGAGCCGGCTGGGGCAGGTCCACCTTCTCGACAACGTCACCGGTGCCACCGACCCGTCGAAGGTCACCACGAAGCTGGTCGCCGAGAACCTGCTGGAACCGATGGGCCTCAAGTACGTGGACGGCACCCTCTACGTCTCCGAGAAGGACGGCCTGACCGCGCTGGTCGACGAGGACGGTGACGAGGTCACCGACGAGTACCGCAAGATCGCGACCTGGCCGTTCGGCGGCAACTACCACGAGTTCGCGTTCGGGCTGCTGTACGAGAAGGGGAACTTCTACGTCAGCACGGGCATCGCCATGGTCCCCGGCGGCGCGACCCAGGACCCGCAGAACGTGCCCGACCGCGGCTCCACCCTGAAGATCGACAAGGAGACCGGCGAGGTGTCCTACGTGGCCGGGGGGCTGCGCACGCCGAACGGCCTCGGCTGGGGCCCCGAGGGCGAGATCTTCGCCACCGACAACCAGGGCGCGTACGTGCCGACGTCGAAGCTGGTCCGGATCGAGCAGGGCGCCTTCTACAACCACCACACGAACCCGGACGGCGTCCACGACGACCAGCCGGTGACCGAGCCCGTGCTGTGGCTGCCGCACGGTGAGATCTCCAACTCTCCGAGCAATCCCCTCCTCCTGCCCGAAGGGCCCTTCGCCGGGCAGATGGTGTTCGGCGACGTGACCTACGGCGGCCTCCAGCGGGCGTACCTGGAGAAGGTCGGCGGCGAGTACCAGGGCGCGGTGTTCCGCATGACGCAGGGCCTGGAGGCCGGGGTCAACCGGATCAGTCTCGGACCGGACGGGGCGATCTACGCCGGTGGCATCGGCGACTCGGGGAACTGGGGCCAGGAGGGCAAGCTCAAGTTCGGCCTCCAGAAGCTGTCGCTCACCGGTGACCAGGCCTTCGACATGCGGGCCATGCGCGCGGTGGAGGGCGGCTTCGAGATCGAATACACGCAGCCGCTGTCGGAGGAGACCGCCGAGGATCTGGCGGCCAAGTACCAGGCGCAGCAGTGGCGTTACGTGGCCACCCCGAGGTACGGCGGCCCGAAGGCCGACGAGAAGACCCTCGACGTCACCTCGGCGACGCTCTCCGGGGACCGGAGGACCGTGACGCTGAAGATGGACGGCCTGCGCCCCGGCCACGTGGTGCATGTGCGGTCACCGCGCCCGTTCGCGGCTACGAGCGGCGAGGAGCTGTGGAGCACCGAGGCGTGGTACAGCCTCAACACGCTGCCCGACGGCTCGAAGGCGCCGCCGGTGTACGAGGCGGAGTCCGCCTCGCTGGCCGGTGGCACCAAGTTCAACGACAACCACTCCGGGTACTCCGGCACGGGCTTCGTCGACAACAACTGGGAGCCGGGCTCCCGCACCACCTTCGCCGTACGGGCCGGCAAGGAGGGGAAGCACGATCTGGCGCTGCGCTACGCGAACGGGCAGAACGCCGACCCCGAGCCGAAGCCGCGGTCGATGACCCTTTACGTCAACGGTGAGCGGCGGCAGCAGATCTGGCTGGACTCCACCGTCACCTGGAACACCTGGGCGACGCACGTCGAGTCGGTGCCGCTGCGCAAGGGTGCCAACACGATCACCTACGCGTACGAGCCCGAGGACGACGGCCATGTGAACCTCGACAACCTGACCGTCACCCCGACGGAGCGCACCACTCTCTTCGACGGCTCGGACCTCGGCGCCTGGGAGTCGAAGGACGGCGGTCCGGCGAGGTGGCCGGTGGCGGACGGCTCCATGGAGTCGCTCGGCGGGGACATCCGGACGAAGGAGAAGTTCGGCGACTTCCGGATGCACGCCGAGTGGTACCAGCCGGACTACCCGCCGGACGTCACCGGGCAGGCCCGGGGCAACAGCGGGGTCTACATCCAGGAGCGCTACGAGCTCCAGGTGCTGGAGTCCTTCGGGGTCGACGTACCCGCCAAGGACGATGCCGGGGCGATCTATCTGCGCAAGGCCCCGGACGTCAACGCGGCGACCCCGCCCGGCACCTGGCAGAGCTACGACATCGAGTTCCGGGCCGCTCGCTTCGACAGCGACGGCAGGAAGACGGAGGACGCCCGGGTGACGCTGCGGTGGAACGGCGAGCTGGTCCACGACGACGTGGCCATCGCCGGTCCCACGGGTGCGGGCCGCCCGGAGGGCCCCGCACCGGGTCACATCATGTTGCAGGACCACGGAGACCCCGGTGAGAACCCGAGGTTCCGCACCATCTGGATCGAGAGGCTCTGAGGCCCGCCGTCACCGTACGACGACAGCGGTGCGGCCCTCCCCGCCACCGGGGGCCGCACCGCTTCGTGTTGTCATCCCCGCCCTCCGCGCTCAGACGCGCAGGAAGCCTCGGGCACGCAGGGACCTCTCAGTCGCGCAGGGAGAGGTAGTACGCGCCGACCTCGGAGAGATAGCCGTGGTCGGTCGTCTCGCTGTCGGTGGTGAACCGCGGGGCCGCCTTGATCTCGTCCCGGGACGGCGCGACCTTCACCGTCCGCGCCTCGGCGTCGACGGCGGTCACCGCACCGGCCGGGATCAGCACGCTCCGGCCAAACTTCCAGACCCCGGTGTCGACCACCAGGTGCTGCATACCGGGTGTGTCGTCCTGGCGTTCCACATGCCCTATGACACCGTCGGCGGCCTCGACGTCGAAACCCGCCAGCGGCAGATCCGCGGCATAGCCGCTGCCTTCTCCGAACCCCCACACTTCGCTCACGGGTACGTCTCCTCACTCTCCCCCGGCCCGAGGCCGGGCATCTTGCCGGTCGCTTCATCCGACTGCTGCCCCGGTATGGGCCCGGCACGCTCAAGTGGCCTGCTGAGTACGGGAGAAGACGGGCCGTCAGGTTGGGCGGGAGGGGCAGAGCACGGCGAGAGCGGCACCCGCCGTTCAGCTTCCGCCCGCTGTGCGGCCTAGGCCTCCTGGGGGTGGCCGCCGTCGCCCTCGACCACGAGCCGGTCGGTGCCGGGCTCCTCCGCCCCTTCGACCACCGTCACGTCGATCTTCCCGTCACCGGTGGTGTCGAACTGGTAGAGATCCGCGACGCCGTCACCGGTCGTGTCCGTCATCCACACGTCGGGCTTCCCGTCGCCGTTGGTGTCCGCGCTGAGGAGGACATGGTGCTCGTCCCCCTGGGTCACCGTCGCTTCTTCGGTGGGGCCGTTGGTTTCCATGGCGGCCGGGTGCCCCCGGAGGGCGGTTCAAAACCGCGACGGTCCGCGGTGGGAGGAGCCCGGCGGCCACCGGCGGCGCCCGGCAAGCGCCGGGACAGAGGAGGGATGCTCAGCTACGACGACGAGGCCCGGCACTACGACGCGTCCCGAGGCGGCGAACCGAGAGCCCGGGCCGCGGCGGACGCGGTGGACGCCGTCGTGACCGTCTGGCTGCTGCATCTGCTGCCGGACCCGGAAGCGGTGCTGACCGAGGCGGCCAGGGTGCTGCGGCCGGGCGGGGTGCTGATCACCACCGTCGACAAGAACGACGGATACTTCGCCGAGGACAGCGACATCGCCCGAGTGACGGCGGACCTACGGCACCGGTACGCACCCCAGGTGCCCGACAGCTCCCCCCGGGTGCTCCGTTGGGCGACGGAGCGGGGACCGGCGGTGGCCGGCCGGACGGTGTTCCCCGGCATCGGGCAGGGCCGCAGCCCCCGCAGGTGGCGCGAGGCGATCGACGCGGGCTACGTCTCCTGGTGCACCCACGCGCCCCCGGACCAGGTGGCCGGTGTACGCCGTCGCCTCGCCGCCCTACCGGACCAGGACACGCCCCGCCCGGACCCGCGGTACCGTCTCGTCGCCTTGAAGTCGTGATCGAGGCCGAGCGGACCGTCTGTACGGAGCGCTGGCTACGGTGGAAGGGCTTCGCACCGCGCCAGTTCTGGACCAGGTAGGCGCCGGCAGCACGGCAGAAGGCGCGTCAGAAGACGGACAGCCCGGTGAGTGTGGTGAAGCGGTCGAGGGCCGAGACGCCCGCGACCGAGTTGCCGCGCCTGTCGAGGCCCGGGCTCCAGACGCACAGGGTGCACACCCCGGGCACGATGGCGATGATCCCGCCGCCGACGCCGCTCTTGCCCGGCAGCCCCACCCGGTAGGCGAACTCGCCTGCCGCGTCGTACGTCCCGCAGGTGAGCATGACCGCGTTGACCTGCTTGGCCTGGCTGCGGGTCAGCAGCGCGGAGCCGTCGGTCCGGACGCCGTGCCGGGCCAGGAACCCCGAGGCGAGGGCCAGGTCCGCGCACGAGGCCTCGATGGAGCACTGGCGGAAGTAGGCGGCGAGCAGGGTGGGGACCGGGAGCGTGATGTTGCCGTAGGAGGCCATGAAGTGGGCGAGCGCGGCGTTGCGGTCCCCGAAGGCCGCTTCGGAGGCGGCGACCTCCGGCATGAAGTCGATGGCGGGGTTGCCGCTCTCCGCGCGCAGCAGCTCCCGCACCTGGCCCGCCGCGTCCCCGGTCAGGGCCTGGAGCCGGTCGGTCACCACCAGGGCACCGGCGTTGATGAACGGGTTACGGGGGATACCGTTCTCGTACTCCAGCTGCACCAGGGAGTTGAAGGGGTTGCCCGAGGGTTCGCGGCCCACGCCCCGCCAGAGCTGCTCGCCGTCCAGGGAGAGCGCCAGGGCCAGGGCGAAGACCTTGGAGATGGACTGCGTCGAGAACGGCTGCTGCCAGTCGCCGACCCCGTAGACGGTCCCGTCCGGCTCCGCGACGGCCATGCCGAACCGCCGGGGGTCGGCACCGGCGAGCATCGGTATGTAGTCGGCCGGGGTGCCGTGGTCGGTCAGGGCGGCCATCTCCTCGGCGATGCGGCTGATCACCGGGGAGAACCGGTGGGAGCCGGTGCGCGGGGCGGGGCTGATTTCCCGAGGGTCGGCGGAGGTGTGGGACACGGCGTTTCCTGACGGGGAGGGGTGCGGGAGGCCCGAGGGCGGGTGGGAGGCCGCCCACAGTCTGACCCGCCCACCGCATACGGCCAAGAAACCCCTCGCCCTGTGCCCCTGCGTCGGCTCCCGGCCGGTTCAGGTCCCCCGCGTCCAGAGGAACCGGAGCTCGGGGTGGCGGTGGCCGGGCGCGTCCAGAAGCGGGCGGTGGAGTCCCAGCAGGAACCGGTCGAAGAACGCGGTGGTGCAGGCGCGGGTGACTGTCGCGGCGCGGTGCGGGGCGATCGTGCCGAGGTAGTCGCTGAACAGCGGCTCGGGCCACCGCTCCCGGAGCCCGGCGGCGTCCGCGAGTGCGGGTACGTCGGTGGCCGAGAGGTGACCGCCGCCCGCGAGGTGCAGGTGTCGGCCCCAACTGCGGTGGTGGGCCCGCCACTTCGCCCATGTCTCGTGGTCCGGCGAGGAGGTGAGCAGCAGGAAGGGCCGGTCGAGTCCGGTCTCGGGCACGGTGGTGCCGAACAGGCCGCCGTCCAGGTCCAGCCCCGCGACGAAGCGCCGGTCGGTCCGCATGGCCTCGGCAGCGGCGGCCCCGCCCAGGGAGTGGCCGAGCAGCCCGATGCGGTGGACGGCGACCCCGGCGAGAGGGCGGCGGCGACGGCCCAGCGCATCGGCGACACAGCGCAGGTCGGCGGCGCGCACGGCGACCTCCAGCCGGTCCTGGGCGTCCCAGTCGTCCGGTTCGGCCGGCAGGGCGCCGAGCACCAGGCGGCCGTCGGGGAAGCGGACGGCGGCGGCGTCGTAGGTGTGGTCGACGGCGGCGACGAGGTGCCCGTGGGAGGCGAGTTCCTCGGCCAGACCGCTGGTGAGGATGCGCGAGGCGCCGCGCCCGTGGCTCAGCACCACGGCGGACCGGGTCCCGGGGGCGGGTCGGCCTCCTGCCCGTGCGTGGGTCCCGACCCCCTTGAGCACACCCGGCCGCATCCCCCAGTCGGCCTCCAGTGCTGCGGCGGTGCCCGGGTCGGTGTAGGGGACGGCGGGGTTACGGGGGTGGGGCGCGGGAGCCGGGGAGCCGGTGGGGTACCAGAGCTGGACCATGAGCTTGCGCGGCCCGGGCCGCGAGGCGAACGGGTCCGGGCGCCCGAAGTCGGTGAGCGGCAGGGACCGGGTGGAGACGGAGTGCCGGCCGGTGGGACGCGGCAGTACGGCGACGGGCGCGGTGGCCGGGGAGCGAGGGTGAGCGGCGGCGGTGGCGGTCGGCAGGGCGCCGGAGCCGAGGGCTGCGAGGGCGACGGCGAGCGCGGCACGTCTGGTGAACACCGGTGTCTCCTCGGGCGGGAGGGAGGGGCGATCGGGGAGAAAGCCAGCCACACCCTATTTGGTCTGGACCAATCGCGGGAGGTGTTCCGCAGGAGTCTTCGGGGCGGACCCTCGGGGCAAGAGCCCTCCGCGCGCCGCTCCGGCAGACGTACGGAGCGACTTCCGGGGTGGAGCGAAAGGTCTCGCTCCACCCCGGTTTCAGGTCAGCGCCGCCCCCTGGTCGCAGCCCGGAAGACAAGCGGGCCGCCGGAGGGATTTCCGGCGGACGACGGCCCGTCGAATGGCCGGGGAAACGATGTCCTCGGCGCGGGTCCCCCTGTCAGGACTCGCAGGGAAGGCCGCCGACACGGGCGGTGTAGGCCGCGGAGACCCAGCGGTTGGTACCCACCTTGCGGAAGCCGTTGGTGGTGGACACCTCCGCGAGGATCGTGGCGCCGTTGGCGTAGGACCCGACGACCGAGTAACTGGTGCCGGGACCGCTGCGGATCAGCAGGCCGCCGCTGGCGTTGACCCTGTAGTAGCACTGGGTGGCGAGCACACCGGCCGGCGCGAGCTCCACGGCCCCGCCCGTCGTCCGGGCGGGTGCGGCGGCCTGGGCCGTGAGACCGCTGCCGAGGAGCGCGGCGGCGGACAGGACCGCCACGGCCGCCGCGCGGGCGGCGGAGCGACGCGGTGACATGGTGCGGCGTGCTGCTGTGACCGTCATGGAATCGATTCCCCTTGCGTCGTCGGTTCTGGGTGCGGAACACGTACGGAGGAGCAGGCCCTGGTCCGCCGAGCGGTGTCACCGCTCAACAAGCACTGGACCCGCGCATGACGTTAGCCCCACCGGGACGGTCAGCCGCCGGGACCACGAGAACCTCCCCAACCGGAACGGACTTCCCGACGTACCCGGCGAGCGCGGCACCGTCGGGAGCCGCCCTCCGGGGCGTGGCGGAACGCTGGTGGTACCCGGACAGCAGGACGCCCCACCATGCCGCGCACGGTGGGGCGTCGCTGGACCGGCAACGGTCAGACGGTGCCGAGCTTCCCGTCCTGTACGCCCGCCACGAACGCGCTGAACGCGCCGGCGGAAACGTCGATGACCGGGCCGTCCACGCGCTTGGAGTCACGGACCGGGACGATGCCGCGGGAGGCGGCGAGGTTGGCGGCCACCTCGACGCAGTTGCCGCCGTTCGCGCTGTACGAGGACGTGAACCAACGGGGAGATTCGGTCTTCACGGGGTGCCCCTTCCGTAGCAGGAAGCCCCACCATGGACGACCCGGCGAGGCGGGCGCCAGAGGGCCTCCCGGACCGGTGTCCCGCTGGGTGATGGCCGAGCCCGCGACCAGGGAGGCGGGGAGGTACGAGGTCGCCAGCAGCACCGGCTTGCCGTCCAGTACGAATCTCCGGCTCCTGATGCACGCGCTCTCCCCCTCCTCCAGGCCGAGCGTCCTCGTCACGTTCTCGGAGGCAGCACCTTCGCGCACCTCCACCTGGTCCCGGTTCCGAATTCGGCCTCCCAGACAGAGCGTCCGGACCCCCACTGCTCGTACGCCAGTCGCTGGATTCCGCGACGCCGCCGCTGCGGCATCCGGGAGACGCAGGGCCACCGGCCCTTGTCCCAGGGCCACAGCCTGCACGCTCACCCCTCGGAGCGTGGTGCAGAACGTCAGGTGATCCTCCGACGCTCCGGCCAACTCCAGCGCCCGAAGGCACTGGCGCCGCGCGAGCCCGTGCGGTCCTTCGTCGACCGCCATGTGACCCGTGAGGCAGCAGAGGTCCGACGCCGCCGACATCTTCGCCTCGCGTACGTCCTCCGGCCCGCTGGTCCGCAGGAACGGCACGGCCGTGTTCACCAGAAACGCAGCGGCGAGCGGGCGGGCAGTGCGAACTCCGAACCGGTCGTCCATCGCCGAGAGTTGCTCAGTCATCGCGGCGACCGTGTGCACGTCGGAGCAGCCGATGCGCGTACGGACTCCGCGCTGCACGGCTTCCATACGGGCCCACTGCCTCCGGCCGGTCTGGCACGGTGAGCACGACCGAGAACAGGGCAACCCCCAGCACGCTACGGCGGGACGGGTCCATTTCCGACCTCCGAAAGTCAGGGGTTCGGCGGGACTCCGGTCCTCCCCGGACAGCAGAACGCCCCACCATGCTCGGCACGGTGGGGCGGCGCTGGACCGGCAGGGGTCAGGCGGCGTCGAACTTCCCGGCCTGCACGCCCGCGACGAACGCGGAGAAGGCGGCGGTACGGACGTCGAGGACCGGGCCATCCACGTCCTTGGAGTCGCGAACCGGGACGATGCCCCGCGAGGCGACGAGGTTGGCGGCCACCTCGATGCAGTTGCCGCCGTTGTCGCTGTACGAGGACTTGAACCAACGGGGGGATTCGGTCTTCACGGGGTGCCCTTTCGCAGCTTGCTGATCTTGGCCACAGACGCCGTCTTCGACAGCGCCTCGCCCTGAAGTTGATGGTAGGTCGTGAACATGGGTGCCACTACCGATGTTTCACGCTCGACGTAGCCCTGCGCCTGCGATTCGGCGTACGCGACGATGGACCGGTCGGCCATGGTCAGCAGGTTGACCGGCAGGTAGAACGCCCTGCGCTCGCCGAGGCTGAACGGCGCCACCTGGATGATCCAGTTGGGCCGCGCGGACATCTCCTCCAGCCGTCGGAGCTGAGCGTTCATGACCTCCGGACCGCCGACCGCCTGATGGAGGCAGCTCTCGTCCATGACGACGAACATCATCGGCGGCTGCGAGCGCACCAGGGCCGCCTGCCGCTGTTCCAGGAACGCGACTCGCTCGTCTGCCTGTTCGTAGGTGATGGAGCCTCGTTCCACGTGCCCGTAGGCCACAGCCCGAGCGTAGTCCGGCGTCTGCAACAGCCCAGGAACGAGACCGACATCGAACAACCTGATCTCCACTGCCCGGCCCTCGTACCCCACGTACTCCGGGAAGCCCTCCAGCAGCGAGCCGTTGCGCATTTCGGCCCACTCGCGCTCGAAGGAATCCGCCGTGCCTGTCGTACCAAATGCCTGGTCAGACTTCCTCGAAAACCGCAGAGTCGGCGGTTTGCGAACAGTTTCCACGGCCGAAATGTGCTGACTGGAGTACCCGATCTTCGGGGCCAGCACATCCTGGCTCCACCCCCGCTCCTCCCGGTATCGCCGGATACGGGCACCGAAGGCAGCCTGCGGGCTGCTCTCGGGGTTCAGTTGCTTGATGTTGGCCATGCCGCGCCCCCTGTCCCTTCCTTCAACTTCAGTCAGTTGAAGGGTTCTTCACGGTAGGTCACTCTGAATCGCCCCGGTAGCCGTTCAGCTACAGAGAGGCGCGAATGATGTACGGCGTGAACGCTCGTCCGATTCCCGAGGAACCACCCCCTGACCTGCCCGCCCCCGGCACCCTCCTGGCCGACACCAGCCGCAGCAACCGCGTCGGCGAGTTCCGAGGGGTCGCCGGCCTCTACTGGTCCCTGCGCCCCGTCGGCGGCGGGCGCGAGTGGGAGGTGGAGCCCCGGCACGTACGCCCCGCGCTTCCCATAGAGCTGCTCCGCGCCCGTACCGCGCGGGCCAACGCCCGCAGTCGGGGTGAGGTGCTGTGAGCAGGCCCCTCGCCCGGTCACGGGTTCGGCTCGCCCTCGCCCTGGGGGCCGCAGAGGTACATCTGCGGCTCCGGCTCCCCCGGCTCATGTGGGCGCTCACCCGGCGCCCGGCCGTTCGGGAAACCCCCTTCGCCGAACTCGTACGCATCGAGTCCGACCCCGCCTACCGGGCCCTGTTCTGCGCCGAGTTGGACGCGGCGCTCCACGACCGGTTCGCGGCCCGCACCGCCATGGTGGAGGAGATCGAGGCGGCGACCGAACGGCTCAAGGCCCTGATCCGGCACGGCGACCACGAGCGTGCCGCGTGAGGCGCGCGAGTTACGCCGCCGAGATCACCGTGACCGTCGGGCAGCGGTTCGCCTCGCTCGGCGGAGTCACCGTACGCAACCGGCGGCTCGCCCTCCTCTGGCTCCGCAGACAGGCCCTCCGCCTCGCCGACGGACACGGAAGTGCCGTACGGGACGCCTCACCCGGCGACGTACGGCCCGTCCGCTTCCACGGCTCCGACGCACCCGAAAGGCTGCGGTTCTGGGCCACCGACGGCCCCCGCCAGGACGACGCGATACGGGCCCTCGAAGCCGGATTCCCCCTGCTGCTCACCGTCGTCGACCCGGCGGTCGGGCTCAGCCTGACCCTCGCCGGGTGGCGCGGCCGCCTGGCCGACCATCTGTAGGCCCTCCACGGAAGAGACCGACGTGCTGCAATGCACCGCCGTGACCCGGGCTCCCCTCAGCGACGTGCTGACCGCCCTCGTCACCATGGACGGCGGGCCCGACGACCCGCCAAGCGTCTTCACCCCGGACCACCACCTCCTGTGCGAACTCGCAGAACACGACACCCACACCGAGCACGCCGCACTCCTCTCACCGGCCGAGGCGCCCCACCGGCCCGCCCTCTGGTTCTTCTGGACCGGCAGCGGCACCGACCGCGTCCACCGGATCGCGGCCGTGCCCTGGTGCCCCGCCGTACTCCGCACCTTCGCCACCGACTCCGTGTTGCAGTGCGCGTTCTTCGACCGCCACACCGCACCCCACTCCTGGGACGTGACCGACCCGCTCGGCGACCTGCTCGCCGGACCGGTCACCTCCGGCGACGTGAACGACGATCCCCGAGAGCGGCCCCAACCATGAACCAGTGCACCGCCGTTGTGTTGCTCCCGCCCCCGGACCACGTGATCGCCCTGTCGATCCCCGGACACCGCCCCGAACCCGGACACCTCCTCTGCGAACTCGGCGAGGAACACCAGGGCCACGAAAACCACCAGGACCACGAGGACACCGATCACGCGGCGATGCTGTGGGAGGAGGGCGGTCGGCACGGCGGCGCCGTCTGGGCGCGGTGGAACACCGAACGCACCGAACTGGTGCCCCTCCCCTGGTGTACCGCCCTCGACTCCCGTGGCGAGGCGTGCGGACTCTTCGCCCGGCACCCGTCCGGGCACAGCTGGGAGGTCACCGACCCCACCGACGAAGCGATCATGCGGGTCCTCGCGGAGCAGCACCCCCATCTGTTCCCCGAGCGCAGGGAAGGGGGCGGGGCGGGTTAGGCCGGGGTCCGGCGGTAAAAACTTCGACAGCGGGCGCGGTGATCGGGGACGCTTCGCGCGATGACCGGAATCGATGACACACCGCCCGCGTGGGACGATCGCACCCAGCTCACCACGTTTCTCGACTACGCGCGGGAGACCGCCCGCGCCAAGTGCGCCGGCGTCTCCCCGGAGAACGAACGCAAGGCGCTCCTGCCGGGCTCACCGCTGATGACCATGAGCGGAGTGATCAACCACCTCCGCTGGGTCGAGAACTACTGGTTCGAGGTGGTCTTCCTCGGCGAGGAGGACCGGTCCCCCATGACGGACGAGGACCCCGACCGCGAGATGCGCGTCGCCGTCGGCTTCCCGCTCACGCAGCTGCTGGAGGAGTACGCGGAACAGAGCGCCCGCTACCGCGAACTGGTCGCCGCACACGACCTGGACGAGCGGGCCGTGGGAACCATCCGCGACGGCCTCCACGTCGACCTGCGCTGGATCCTCCTCCACCTCACCGAGGAGACGGCCCGCCACAACGGCCATCTGGACATCCTGCGCGAGATGCTTGACGGCACGACCGGCTAGACCCTGTCGCGAAAGTGGATCTTGGCCATCGGCGCAACCGAAAGAGATCCCCACGACGCCCACTCCGCGTTGGTCGGCCTGCGGCACCCCGTAGAAGCCCAGGCACTCCGCGTCGTGGGCCGCGCGGACCGTGTGGTCCTCGGGGGCGATGCCCAGCGCTCCGTACAGACCGGCGCCGAAGGCGTGCCGCCGGTGGCCGGAGGCAGGGGTCCGCCTCGATCACCGGACGGCTCGTTAGGGTCACACGTATGACGACATCCCTTACCGGCAGCGCCTTCGACTCGCTCCGCCACGACGCCATGCGCGACCAGGAGGCGCTGCGCCAGGCGTACGAGCTTCCCGGCGCCGCGGCCGTACGCAAGCAGATGACCGAACTCACCGAGCAGACGCAGCGGTTGATCGGCTGCTCGTCGCTGGTCCTGGTCGCCAGCGCGGACGCCGAGGGCAACTGCGACGTCTCCCCGCGCGGCGGCCCCGCCGGGTTCGTCTCCGTCCTGGACGCGCGGACGGTGGCGATACCGGACGCGACCGGCAACAAGCGCCTCGACACCTTGCAGAACGTCATCGCCACCGGACGGGCCGGGCTGCTGTTCCTCATCCCCGGGCGCACGACCACGCTCCGGGTGAACGGCCGGGCCTGCGTCTCCACCCGGCCGGAGCTGCTCTCCCAGCTGACCGCCGTGGGCAAGCCGCCGGCCAGTGCGCTGGTGGTCGGGATCGAGGAGGTCTACCCCCACTGCCCCAAGTCCCTTCTGCGCAGCGGGGCTTGGAAGCCGGAGCAGTGGCTGCCCGCGGACGCCCAGCCGACCTCGGCCGAGGTCACACTGGCCCAGCTGCGGATGCCGGAGCTGACGATCGCCGACATCGAACAGGTGGAGGCGGACTCGCTGAAGTACCGGTACGAGTGACGGGGCGCTCAAGCGCGCGGCGGCCCGTACGGCGGTGGGCCCGGATCATCCGTGATCCGGGCCCACCTTCGTACGAACTACCGCTCAGGCGTCAGCTCTGCGCGGGCGGCGTGTCCTGCCCGCCCGGCTCGGCGGCCGTCGTGGCCGCCTGGGCCTCGGCGCGCTCGCGCATCTTGCGTACGAGCTCCTGCTTCTTGTCCTCGGCCGCCTTGCGGTCGGCCCCTCGCGCGGAACCCGCGCCCTGCTGTTCGGCGCGGGACAGCTTCTTGCGCTGTCCGCCGACGCCGAGAAGGTTGTTGCGGCTCTTGGCCACGGCGTTCTCCCGTTCGTGGTGAGAAGTGAGGAAGGAAGTGATCGGGTGATCGAGATCGATCCGGTCGATCCGCCGGTCCGGTGGGCGGCGGGTGGTCGGACCCCCGCCGCGCTCTCACTCGTAGATCTGGAAGAACGAAGACATGCCGGAACGGTACCCCGCTGCCGGAGCACCCCGCACCAGATTTTCAGGCGGTCGGGTCGACCGTCGCCTGGTGGGCCTCGGTCAGGTGCTCCTGGGCCTTCAGCCAGGGCAGGAACTGCGCGGAGCGGCGCCAGCCGCAGGTGGAGCACGTCAGCTCGCGCGACATGCCCGACTTCCGTACCTGCACGACGTGTTCACGGCCGTGCTGGTCCCATCTGGTGACCTTGCTGGTGGTGATCGACGGCATCGCGTACCTCCCGGGACGGCGGCGGGGGCTCCGGTGGACTGTACGACGAAGCCCCCGGTTCCGTACCCGGAACCGGGGGCCTCACGCGCCTACAGAGGCGTACGGGAGCGTCAGCAGCCGACCAGGCGGGCGCCGAGGTAGGCCTGGATCTGGTCCAGGGAGACGCGCTCCTGCTTCATCGTGTCGCGCTCGCGCACGGTCACCGCGTTGTCGTCCAGGGTGTCGAAGTCGACGGTCACGCAGAACGGGGTGCCGATCTCGTCCTGGCGGCGGTAGCGGCGGCCGATGGCGCCCGCGTCGTCGAACTCGATGTTCCAGTTCTTGCGCAGGTCCGTCGCCAGGCCCTTGGCCTTCGGCGAGAGCTGCGGGTTGCGGGAGAGCGGCAGGACCGCGACCTTGACCGGCGCCAGGCGCGGGTCGAGGCGCATCACGGTGCGCTTCTCCATGACGCCCTTGGCGTTGGGCGCCTCGTCCTCGATGTAGGCGTCCAGCAGGAACGCCAGCATCGCGCGGCCGACACCGGCCGCGGGCTCGATGACGTACGGCGTCCAGCGCTCGCCGGCCTCCTGGTCGTAGAACTGGAGGTCGGTGCCCGAGGCCTTGGAGTGGGCCTTGAGGTCGTAGTCGGTGCGGTTGGCCACGCCCTCCAGCTCGCCCCACTCGCTGCCGCCGAAGCGGAAGCGGTACTCGATGTCCGCGGTGCGCTTGGAGTAGTGGGAGAGCTTCTCCTTCGGGTGCTCGAACCAGCGCATGTTCTCCTCGCGCATGCCGAGGTCCGTGTACCAGTTCCAGCGCTGGTCCATCCAGTACTGCTGCCACTCCTCGTCCTCGCCCGGCTTGACGAAGAACTCCATCTCCATCTGCTCGAACTCACGGGTCCGGAAGATGAAGTTGCCCGGAGTGATCTCGTTCCGGAAGGACTTGCCGACCTGCGCGATGCCGAACGGCGGCTTCTTGCGCGAGGTCTGCTGCACCTGGCCGAAGTTGGTGAAGATGCCCTGGGCGGTCTCGGGGCGCAGGTAGGCGATGGAGCCGGAGTCCTGGGTGGGGCCGAGGTGGGTGGAGAGCAGGCCCGAGAACTCCTTGGGCTCCGTGAAGGTGCCCTTGTTGCCGCAGTTGGGGCAGTTGAGGTCGGCGAGGCCGTTGACCGGCGGCTTGCCGTGCTTCTCCTCGTACGCCTCCTCCAGGTGGTCGGCGCGGTAGCGCTTGTGACAGGAGGTGCACTCGGTCAGCGGGTCCGAGAAGGTGGCGACATGGCCCGAGGCGACCCAGACGTCCGGGGCCAGGATGACCGACGAGTCGAGACCGACCACGTCCTCGCGCGAAGTGACCATGTAGCGCCACCACTGGCGCTTCAGGTTCTCCTTCATCTCGACGCCCAGCGGCCCGTAGTCCCAGGCGGCGCGCTGGCCACCGTAGATCTCACTGGAGGGGTAGACGAAGCCACGGCGCTTGCTCAGGCTGACGATGGTGTCGATCTTGTCGGCGGCCACGGTGCTCTCTTCATACGACGATGACGAACGGCGAATGATTCAGGTTACCGGCGCGCGCACCCCCTGGATCAAATCGGTGCGGGCGCGAGGAGCCGCCCGGCAGCCGCTATGTGATCTTCCGGGCATCTCATCAGCCTTGTTGACAATCGTTTCCACTTTTGTTGAAAATGACTGTCATGAACGTACGCCGCCTCATACCCACCACCGCCGTCGCCGGAGCAGTCGTCCTCGGTCTGACCGCTCTCTCCGCCTGCTCCACCTCCGACGCAGCGGACGGAGGCAACGGCGACAAGCTCAAGGTGACCGCGTCGTTCTACCCGATGCAGTTCCTGGCCGAGCGGATCGGCGGCGAGCACGTCGCCGTCACCAGCCTCACCAAGCCGGGCGTGGAGCCGCACGACCTGGAGCTCACCCCCCGCCAGATCGGCTCCATCAGCGAGTCCGACTACGTGCTGTACCTCAAGGGCGTCCAGCCCGCCGTGGACGACGCGATCAAGCAGTCCGGTGTGAAGAACACCGTCGACGCCGCGACCCTCACCACGCTGGAGAACCACGGCGCCGAGGTCAGCGGCCACGACCATGAGCACGAGGACGAGCACGGGGACGAGCACGGCCACGAGGAAGAGGCCCACGAAGAGGGCGACGGCCACAACCACGGCGAGGACGGCGGCGCCGACCCCCACATCTGGCTGGACCCGGTGAAGTACGCCGAGGTCGCCAAGGGTGTCGGGAAGTCCCTGGAGAAGGCCGACCCCGACCACGCCGCCGACTACAAGAAGAACACCGAGGCCCTCGTCGGCGAGCTGGACAAGCTGAACACGGCGTACGAGGCCGGGCTGAAGAACACCGCCACCAAGACCTTCATCACCACCCACTCCGCCTTCGGCTACCTCGCCGAGCGCTACGGGCTCACCCAGCAGGGCATCGCGGGCATCGACCCCGAGGCCGAGCCGACCCCCGCCCGGATCCAGGAGCTCCACACCGTCGCGGAGAAGGAGAAGGCCACCACGGTCTTCTTCGAGACGCTCGCCAGCGACAGGACGGCGAAGACCCTCGCGAAGGACACCGGTCTCAAGACGGACGTCCTGGACCCGCTGGAGGGAATCACGAAGAAGTCCAAGGGCGCTGACTACATCGAGGTCATGGAGTCCAACCTCGCCGCGTTGCAGAAGGCACTCGGCGCGAAGTGACCCGCACCACTTGTGAAGTTCGGATCGGAGGCGCTCATGCCGGAGCGTGAGAGCACCACTGGCGGCCCTGCGGGCACCACCCGCGGGCCTGTGCCCGCGGGCACCCCTGGCGGCCCTGCGGGCGCCCGCGAGGCCGTCGTCAGCCTGCGTGGCGCCACGGCCACCCTCGGGGCGCGTCCCGTGCTGCGCGGGGTGGACCTGACCGTGCGCCGCGGCGAGGTCGTCGCCCTGCTCGGCGCCAACGGGTCCGGCAAGTCCACCGCCGTACGGTCCGCCATCGGCCAGGTCCCGCTCACCGGCGGCTCCGTCGAACTGTTCGGCACCGAGCTGCGGCGCTTCCGCCAGTGGGGCCGGATCGGTTACGTGCCCCAGCGCACCACGGCCGCAGGCGGGGTGCCCGCCACCATCCGCGAGGTCGTCGCCTCGGGCCGGCTGGCCCGTACGCGGCTGCGGTGGCCCGGGAAGGCGGACCGGGCGGCCGTGGACCGGGCCATCGCGTTGGTGGGCCTGTCCGACCGCGCCAAGGACTCCGTGAGCGCCCTGTCGGGCGGGCAGCACCAGCGGGTCCTGATCGCCCGCGCCCTGGCCGCCGAGCCGGAGCTGCTGATCATGGACGAGCCGATGGCCGGGGTGGACCTGGCCAGCCAGGAGATCCTGGCGGCGACCCTGCGCGAGCAGGTGGCCCTGAACACCTCCGTGCTCCTCGTGCTGCACGAGCTGGGCCCGCTGGAGCCGCTGATCGACCGGGCCGTGGTCCTGCGCGACGGCTGCGTGACGCACGACGGGCCGCCGCCCGAGGCGCTCGGCCAGCACGCGCTGCCCGGCCACGACCACGTACACCCCCACGCGGCCGCCGAGCCCGTACGGACGGGACTGCTGACCTGATGTTCCTCGAATTCCTGAACCCTCCCTTCATGCAGCGGGCGCTCGTCGCGGCCGTCCTGGTCGGCATCACCGCGCCCGCCATCGGCATCTACCTGGTGCAGCGCCGCCAGGCCCTGATGGGCGACGGCATCGGGCACATCGCGATGACCGGCGTCGGCCTCGGCTTCCTGCTCTCCACCAGCCCCGTCTGGATGGCCACCGCCGTCGCGGTGGCCGGTGCGGTCGTCATGGAGCTGATCCGCTGGTACGGGCACACGCGCGGCGACCTCGCCCTGGCGATGCTCTTCTACGGGGGCATGGCGGGCGGCGTGATGCTGATCAACCTCTCCGACACGGGGTCGAACGCCAACCTGACCTCGTACCTCTTCGGCTCGCTCTCCACCGTCTCCGATTCCGACGTCATCGCGATCTGCGTGCTGGCGGCCTTCGTGGTGCTGGTCACCGTGGGGCTGCGGCGGCAGCTGTTCGCGGTCAGCCAGGACGAGGAGTTCGCCCGGGTGACCGGGCTGCCGGTGCGGGTGCTGAACCTGCTGGTCGCGGTCACGGCGGCCGTGACGGTGACCGTCGCGATGCGGGTCGTCGGGCTGCTGCTGGTCAGCGCGCTGATGGTGGTGCCGGTGGCGGCCGCGCAGCAGATCACCAAGTCCTTCAAGGTGACGTTCGTGCTTTCCGTGGTGATCGGCACGGCGGTGACCCTGACCGGCACGGTGACCTCGTACTACCAGGACGTCCCGCCGGGCGCGACCATCGTGCTGCTGGCCATCGCGGTGTTCGTCGCGCTGACCGCGCTCGCCGCCCCGCTGGCGAAACGGCGGGCCCGGGCGAGCGAGGCGAAGGGGGCCGAGTGCACCCTGGAGGTACCGGCGGCCCGCCGGTCCTCGGGTGACGTGCGCGTTTGAGTGCGGCGCCCGGGCGGGCTGGCACAATGGCCCGACACATGTACGGGCGACACGAGGAGGCACCTGTGGCCACGGCGCCGATCAGTGGCACGAACGCAGCGCCGGTACGCGGCCGGTCCACCCGGCAGCGGGCGGCGGTGGCGGCGGCCCTCGACGAGGTGGACGAGTTCCGCAGCGCCCAGGAGCTGCACGACGTTCTCAAGCACCGCGGCGACTCCGTGGGCCTGACCACGGTCTACCGGACCCTCCAGTCCCTCGCGGACGCGGGTGAGGTCGACGTCCTGCGCACCACCGAGGGCGAGGCCGTCTACCGGCGGTGCTCCACCGGTGACCATCACCACCACCTGGTCTGCCGGCTCTGCGGCAAGGCGGTGGAGGTCGAAGGGCCCGCGGTCGAACAGTGGGCCGAGATGATCGCCGCCCAGCACGGCTATGTGAACGTCGCGCACACCGTCGAGATCTTCGGCACCTGTGCGGAGTGCGCCGCGAGCAAGAAGTAAACGCGCGAACGTAGGAGGAGGGCGGTCCGGTACGTGTACCGGACCGCCCTCCTTCCACGTCACTTCCCGCCGGCCTCCACCGCCTCCGCCCCGCCGAAGCGGCGGTCGCGCTGGGCGTACTCCAGGCAGGCCCGCCACAGGTCCCGGCGGTCGAAATCCGGCCACAGAACGTCCTGGAAGACCATCTCGGCGTACGCGCTCTGCCAGATCAGGTAGTTCGAGGTGCGCTGCTCGCCGCTGGGGCGCACGAAGAGGTCCACGTCCGGCATGTCCGGGTAGTAGATGTACTTCTGGAACGTCTTCTCGTTGACCTTGGACGGGTCCAGCTTCCCGGCCGCCACGTCCTGCGCGAGGCGCTGCGCGGCGTCCGCGATCTCGGCGCGGCCGCCGTAGTTGACGCAGAAGTACAGCGTCATCTTGTCGTTGTCCTTGGTCTGCTCCTGGGCGACCTGGAGCTCCTGGACGACCGACTTCCACAGCTTGGGCATGCGGCCCACCCAGCGGATCCGGATGCCGAGCTCGTCCATCTCGTCGCGGCGGCGGCGGATCACGTCGCGGTTGAAGTTCATCAGGAACTTCACCTCGTCCGGCGAGCGCTTCCAGTTCTCCGTGGAGAAGGCGTAGAGCGAGAGGTTCTTGACGCCCATCTCGATGCACCCCTTGAGGACGTCCATGACGACGCCCTCACCGACCTTGTGGCCCTCGGTGCGGGGCAGACCCCGCTCCTTGGCCCAGCGGCCGTTGCCGTCCATCACGACGGCGACGTGCTGGGGCACCAGCTCGCCGGGGATCTTCGGAGGCGTCGCGCCCGAGGGGTGCGGCTCGGGGGTCTTGTACGTGCGCCGGTTACGGCCGCCGAGGATCCCGCGTACTGCCATGAGGTTCTCAGTCTCCCTGTGTCACTTCTTTACGAACCGCGTCGCCGCTTGACGTGCTTCAGGGCCCGCGTCACTTCTCCACGTACCGCAGCGAGCGCAGGCCGCGCTCCAGATGCCAGTGCAGATAGGCGGACACCAGCCCGCTCCCCTCCCTGACATGACGCGCCTCGCACGCGTCCGCCGTCGCCCAGTCGCCGCTGAGCAGCGCGCTCAGCAGTTCGAGTGCCTGTGCCGAGGGTACGACGCTGCCGGGGACCCGGCAGTCACCGCATATGACGCCCCCCGCCGCGACGGAGAAGAACCGGTTGGGACCCGGCATTCCGCACTTGGCGCAGTCCTCGAAGCTCGGCGCGTACCCGTTCACCGCGAGCGAGCGCAGCAGGAACGCGTCCAGGATCAGATGGGGCGCGTGCTCGCCCCGGGCGAGGGTGCGCAGGCCGCCGACGAGGAGCAGATACTGCTGGACGGCCGGTTCGCCCTCGTGGTCGGTGAACCGCTCGGCGGTCTCCAGCATCGCGGTGCCCGCCGTGTAGCGGGCGTAGTCGGCGACGATCCCGCCGCCGTACGGGGCGATGGTCTCGCTCTGGGTGCAGAGCGGCAGGCCCCGGCCGATCAGCTCGCTGCCCCGGGCGAAGAACTGCACGTCGACGTGGGAGAAGGGCTCCAGGCGGGCGCCGAACTTGGACTTGGTGCGGCGCACCCCCCGGGCGACAGCGCGGACCCGGCCGTGGCCCCGGGTCAGGATCGTGATGATCCGGTCGGCCTCGCCCAGTTTCTGCGTACGCAGCACGACGCCGTCGTCCCGGAACAAGCTCATGGGGCCATTGTCGCGCACACCCGGACGGCCGTTCGCCTTCAGGAGCCCCTAGGAGGGCGTGCGGGCCGCTGCGGCGAGCAGGCGGGCGGTGTCGTCGGACGGGAGCTTCAGGGCACCGCCCACCGTCGTCAGGACCTCGCGCTCGGCCGGGCTGTAGGGGCCGTCGGCGAGCGCGATCCTGGCGCCCTGGAGGAGGACCGACTCGCGGCCGGCGGTGGCCAGGTGCGGGGCGAGCGGGGCCAGGACCTCGTGGAGTTCGATGGCGAGGGTCGGGCCGCACGCCTCGGCCGCCGGGTCGGACCCGGAGCCGTAGCCGGTGTCGGCGGCGAGCACCTCCACCACGGTGTACAGCTGCTCCTGGGTGCAGTCGTCGAGTCCGGCGTCCCGTACGACCCCGACGGCGGTGTCCAGGACCGTACGGGAGGTGGTCCCGCCGGCCGCGAGGACGGCCAGGGTGACGGTGTGGACGGCCTCCCGGAGCATCGAGGAGAACCGGGTGGTGGTGGGGTGGTCCAGGGCGTCAGGGGCGAAGCGGGCGCGGCAGGCGGCGCACTCCACGACGGGCCCGGTCTCGCCCCGGCGGGCCAGCGGGATGCCGAGGACGGTGAGCCGTCGGCGGCCGGTCAGGCGGCGGTAGTTGCGGTCGCCGCCGCAGCCGGGGCAGAAGAAAGCGCCGTCGCCGACGGCGTCCCAGACCGTGCGGATGCCGCAGAAGACCGGCCTCAGAGCGCGTTGTCCTTTGGCTGACCGCACGTCGCACACCTCCGTAACGCTCCGGCAACATTGCCGTGTGTTGGACGTGATGTTAGCCACATCCACGATGCGGCGTCAGTAGCCCGGAGGCCACAACCCTCGGAATATGGCCGAACCCCGACCGCCCGGAGCGGACGGTCGGGGTTCCGGGACTGCTGCCGTACGGGGTCGAAGCGGACCTCCGTACGACGGGGGCGTCCGGCCGGATCAGCGCGAGGCGCGGTTGACCGCCGAGACGACCGCCTTGAGCGAGGCGCGGGTGGTGTTGGCGTCGATGCCGATGCCCCACAGCACCTTGCCGTCGATCGCGCACTCGATGTACGAGGCGGCCTGGGCGCTGGCCCCCTCGCTCATCGTGTGCTCGCTGTAGTCCAGCAGCCGGGCGTCGATGCCGGTGGCCTGGAGCGCTTCGAAGAACGCGGAGATCGGGCCGTTGCCCGATCCGGTCAGGACGGTGTCCACGCCGTCGACGGTGGCCTCGACGGTCAGGGTGTCCGTGCCGTCGGTGTCGGTCGTGGTCTGGCCGGAGCGGAGCTGGATGCGGCCCCAGGCGTTCCCGGCGTTCGGGAGGTACTCGTCCTGGAAGGTGGACCAGATCTGCGTCGGGGTGACCTCGCCGCCCTCGGCGTCGGTCTTGGCCTGAATGATCCGGGAGAACTCGATCTGCATCCGGCGCGGCAGGTCCAGCTTGTGGTCGTTCTTCAGGACGTACGCGATACCGCCCTTGCCGGACTGCGAGTTGACGCGGATGACGGCCTCGTAGGAGCGGCCGACGTCCTTCGGGTCGATCGGCAGGTACGGCACGGCCCACTCGATCTCGTCGACCGTCCTCCCCTGGGCCGCCGCGTCCTTCTCCATCGCGTCGAACCCCTTCTTGATGGCGTCCTGGTGGGAGCCGGAGAAGGCGGTGTAGACCAGGTCGCCCGCGTACGGGTGGCGCGGGTGGATCTCCATCTGGTTGCAGTATTCGCTGGTGCGGCGGATCTCGTCGATCTGCGAGAAGTCGATCTGCGGGTCCACGCCCTGCGAGAACAGGTTCATCCCCAGGGTGACCAGGTCGACGTTGCCGGTGCGCTCGCCCTGGCCGAACAGGCAGCCCTCGATGCGGTCGGCACCGGCCATGATCGCCAGCTCGGCCGCCGCCACCGCCGTACCCCGGTCGTTGTGCGGGTGGACCGACAGGCAGATGTGCTCGCGGCGGGTCAGGTTGCGCGACATCCACTCGAAGCGGTCCGCGTGGGTGGAGGGCGTGGAGCGCTCCACGGTGGCGGGCAGGTTCAGGATGATCTCGCGGCCCTCCTCGGGCTGCCAGACGTCACAGACCGCCTCGCAGACCTCCAGGGCGAAGTCCAGCTCGGTGTCGGTGAAGATCTCCGGGCTGTACTGGTAGCCGAAGACCGTCTCGGGGCCCAGGATCTTCTCGGCGTACTCCATGACCAGCCGCGTACCGTCCACCGCGATCTGCTTGACCTGCTCGCGCGAGCCCCTGAAGACGACGCGGCGGAAGGTGGGGGCGGTGGCGTTGTACAGGTGGACGGTGGCCCGGCGGGCGCCGACCAGCGACTCCACGGTCCTCTCGATCAGCTCCTCGCGGGCCTGCGTCAGGACGGAGATCGTCACGTCCTCGGGGATCGCGCCCTCTTCGATGATGGAGCGGACGAAGGCGAAGTCGGTCTCGCCGGAGGACGGGAAGCCGACCTCGATCTCCTTGTAGCCCATGCGTACGAGCAGGTCGAACATCTCGCGCTTGCGGGCCGGCGACATCGGGTCGATCAGCGCCTGGTTGCCGTCGCGCAGATCGGTGGACAGCCAGCGGGGCGCCACGGTGATCCGGTTGTCCGGCCAGGTGCGGTCGGCGATGTCCACGGCCTCGTAACCGCGGTACTTGTGGACCGGCATCCCGGACGGCTTCTGGAGCTGCGTCGCGTTGGTGATGGGGGTGGGGCGGCCCACAGCGTTGCTCGCGGGGTTCACGGCGGTCATGACGTAAGGCTCCTCGGGGTCCGACATGGGGTCGGCCGACGGTGTCGTGGCAACACCAGACTCCGCGGGGAGGGGGTCGGCCTACGACTACAGACCCTCGCCGCGGCAGCTAAGGAGAAGCAGCCCGAAACGCATGATGCGACGAGCCTAGCCGAGGGTGGCCCGGGGTGTCGGTCCGTATCAGTATGCGGGACCGGGCATCGATGAGGGGAAAACGATGACTCATCACTCCATTTCGTCAATCATCGTCGCAACCGGTGACAGTGCGGTGACGGAGTGCCACAGTCGTTTCATGCACCCTCGAACCAACGGTGACGGGCCCCACCCCGTCTTCTGCACCATCGTGCCGCCCCACGTCCTCGACAAGCTGTCGCACTCCGGCGACGCCCGGCTCGCCGATCCGGCCCGCCGCACCCTGGAGGCCGACGGCCTCCGCCGCAACCGCCGTCGGCTGACGGCCCTCGCCGCCGCGCCCGCCACCCCCACGGCGGGCGCGGTCCCCACCAAGCCCCACCGCACCCTGTACGACTGCGAGAACGGCACATCCCTGCCGGGCACCAAGGTCCGCGACGAGGGCGACAAGCCCACCTCGGACGCCAGCGTCAACCGCGCGTACGCCGGACTCGGCGCCACCTTCGAACTGCTGCTCTCCGCCTACGGCCGCAGTTCGATCGACGGCAAGGGCCTGCCGCTCATCGGCTCCGTCCACTACGGCCACGAGTACAACAACGCGTTCTTCGACGGCGAGCAGATGGTCTTCGGCGACGGTGACGGAGAGATCTTCCTCGACTTCACCTACGCCATCGACGTCATCGCCCACGAACTGGCCCACGGCCTCACCCAGTACACCGCCAACCTGCGCTACGAAGGCCAGTCGGGCGCGCTCAACGAGTCCGTCTCCGACGTCTTCGGCGCTCTGGTCAAGCAGTTCTCGCTCGGCCAGAGCGCCGAGCAGGCCGACTGGCTGATCGGCGCCGGGCTGCTGGCCCCGCGCGTCAGCGGGGACGCCCTGCGGTCGATGAAGGCCCCGGGCACGGCGTACGACGACGATGTGCTCGGCAAGGACCCGCAGCCCGCGTCGATGGAGGACTACGTCGAGACGGAGGAGGACAACGGCGGGGTCCACATCAACTCCGGCATCCCCAACCGCGCCTTCTACCTCCTGGCCACCGCACTGGGCGGCAACGCCTGGGAGCGGGCCGGGCAGATCTGGTTCGACGTGCTGACCGGCGGCGTGCTGACGGCCACCGCGGACTTCGCGGAGTTCGCCAGGCTGACGGTCGCGGCGGCCGGCGACCGCTTCGGGGAGCGCGGCGAGAAGGAGGCCGTGCTGAAGGCCTGGTCCGAGGTGGGGGTGGAGACGGAGTAGGGGGCGTGGCCACCACGGAGGAGGGCAGGCTCATCGCGTAGGCGGGCAGGCCCACGAGGCAGGCCCCCAGCGTTCGACCGCCCCCGGCCAGACAGGACCCCATGCGTATTCAGGTCACCCGCACCGGCGGCTTCGCCGGCATCTCCCGCCACCACGAGGTCGACACCGACGGCAGTCAGGACGCGGTGGAGTGGGAGTCGCTCGCCGAGGAGGTCCTCGCCACCACCCCGGACGCGCCGCCGTCCGGGGTGCCGGACGGGTTCCGCTACCGGATCACGGTCGGGGACCGCACCGTGTACTGCGCTGACCCCGATCTGACCGGGGCCCAGCGCACGCTGGTCTCACGCGTCCTCAAGGAGGGCGCGTGAGACCGGCGCACTTGTCCGGGCGCGGCTAGAAGCCCAGCTTCCGCAGCTGCTTCGGGTCGCGCTGCCAGTCCTTGGCGACCTTCACATGCAGGTCCAGGAAGACGGGCGTGCCGAGCAGCGCCTCGATGTGCTTGCGCGACTTCGTGCCGACTTCCTTCAGCCGCTTGCCCTTCGGGCCGATGATGATGCCCTTCTGGCTGGGGCGTTCGATGTAGACGTTGGCGTGGATGTCCAGCAGCGGCTTGTCCGCCGGACGGTCCGTGCGCGGCAGCATCTCCTCGACCACGACGGCGATGGAGTGCGGCAGCTCGTCGCGTACGCCCTCCAGCGCGGCCTCGCGGATCAGCTCCGCGACCATGACCATCTCCGGCTCGTCGGTGAGGTCGCCCTCCGGGTAGAGCGGCGGGCTCTCCGGGAGCAGCGGGGCGATGAGGTCGGCGAGCAGGCTCACCTGGCCTGCCCCTCGCCCACCGCCGCCCTTGTCCGAGGGACTGCGTCCCGCCGCTTGTTCCTTCTCGACCGCCGAGACCGGGATGATCTCGGCCCACTCGAAGCCCAGCTCGTCGGCGAGGGCGGAGACGGCGAGGAGCTGTTCGGCCAGCGCCTTCGACTCGACCAGGTCGGTCTTGGTGATGATGGCGATCTTGGGGGTTTTCTTGATCCCCGCGAGCTCCTTCACGATGTACTTGTCGCCCGGACCCAGCTTCTGGTCGGCGGGCAGGCAGAAGCCGATGACGTCGACCTCGGCCCAGGTGGTGCGCACCACGTCGTTCAGCCGCTCGCCGAGGAGCGTGCGCGGCTTGTGGAGGCCGGGGGTGTCGACCAGGATCAGCTGCGCGTCGTCACGGTGCACGATGCCGCGCACGGTGTGCCGGGTGGTCTGGGGGCGGTTGGAGGTGATCGCCACCTTCTGACCGACCAGAGCGTTCGTGAGGGTGGACTTGCCCGCGTTGGGGCGGCCCACGAAGCAGGCGAAGCCGGCCCGGTGGGGGGAGGTGGTCTCCGCTTGCGGGGCAGCGGATTCTTGGTTCGGGCGAGCGCTCATGGCGACCATTCTCCCCGATCGCGGCGGCGCTCCCGTACAGCGGTCCGCCCGGGCGGGCCGGAGGGGCGGGCGGAAGGGCCCTGCGAAGGCGCCGGAAGGCACGCCGGGGGCACGCCGGAAGGGTCCGGCCGCGGCGCGCGCCGCGAGGCCGTACGGAATCGTCCCCCGGACCCGTCCCGTCAGCCCGCCGTGACCCGCAGCCGCAGCGTGCCGTCCGGGCCCGCGAGGAACACCGGGGTCTCCGGCCCGCCCAGGTCCCGTACGGCGGCACGGTCCTCGTCGGCCGGGGTCTCGGCGGCGGAGACCACGGCGGCGGCCTCCAGCGAGGTGGCGCCGCTGGCGACGGCCATCGCGACGGCGGTCCGCAGGGCGCTCAGCTTCAGCGACTCCAGCTCCACGGTGCCCGCCACATACGTACGTCCCGTCTCGTCGCGTACGGCGGCGCCCTCGGCCACCCCGTTGCGGGCGCGGGCGCTGCGCGCCAGGGTGACGATCTTGCGGTCCTCGGCGTCGAGGCCGGCGGCGTTGGTGGTGTCGGTCATGGCACGAGCATACGAAGCGGCCGGGTGGCCGGGACCAAGCGCCCCGGCCCCTCTCGTACGCGTACGTCCTACGGCCGGTCCAGCCGGAGCCGCTCCGCCTTCGGGAGGCCGGCGACGACCAGGTCGTAGGAGTCCTCGATCAGCTCGCGCAGCAGCTTGTCCGGGACGCCGGAGACGGTCACCGTGTTCCAGTGGCGCTTGTTCATGTGCCAGCCGGGCGCGACGGCCGCCGGGTACTCCTCGCGCAGGCGGATCGCCTCGTCCGGGTCGCACTTGAGGTTGACCGTCAGCGGCCGGGCGTCCAGCGTGGTGAGCGCGAACAGCTTGCCGAGCACCTTGAAGACCGAGGTCTCCGGGCCGAAGGGGAACTCCTCCACGCTCGCGTTGAACTCCAGGCAGAAGGCGCGCAGCCGCTCGGGCGTCATACCGCCTCCGTCTCCGCTTCCTTCTCCTGGGGCTCCACCAGCACCGTGACGATCTTGTTCCGGCGGCCGGCCGGGGACTCGGCGGTGAGCCGGAGCTTGCGGCTGTCGGGCAGGTCGACGACGGCCGACGCACCGGCGATCGGGACCCGGCCGAGCGCCTTGGCGAGCAGTCCGCCGACGGTCTCGACGTCCTCGTCGTCGTACTCGTCGAGTCCGAAGAGGTCGCCGAGGTCCCCGATGTCGAGGCGGGCGGTCACCCGGTAGCAGCCGTTCTCCAGCTCCTGGACGGGCGGCAGCTCGCGGTCGTACTCGTCGGTGATCTCGCCGACGATCTCCTCCAGGATGTCCTCGATCGTGACGATGCCCGCCGTGCCGCCGTACTCGTCGATGACGACGGCGACATGGCTGCGGTCCCGCTGCATCTCGCGCAGCAGGTCCCCGGCGTTCTTGGTGTCGGGGACGAAGGCGGCGGGGCGCATCGCGGTGGAGACCGGGTCGGCCTCGGACTCGCGGTTGATGTGGGTCTTGCGGACCAGGTCCTTGAGGTAGACGATCCCGACGATGTCGTCCTCGTTCTCGCCGGTGACCGGGATCCGGGAGAAGCCGGAGCGCAGGGCGAGGGTGAGGGCCTGACGGATCGTCTTGTAGCGCTCGATGGAGACCAGGTCGGTGCGGGGCACCATCACCTCGCGCACCAGGGTGTCGCCCAGCTCGAAGACCGAGTGCACCATGCGGCGCTCGTCGTCCTCGATCAGCGACTCCGCCTCGGCGAGATCGACCATGGCCCGCAGCTCGGCCTCGCTGGCGAACGGGCCCTTGCGGAACCCCTTGCCGGGGGTGAACGCGTTGCCGATGAGGATCAGCAGCTGCGGGATCGGGCCCATGATCCGGGCCAGCGGCAGCAGGACGTACGCCGAGGCCGTCGCCGTGTTCAGCGGGTGCTGGCGGCCGATGGTGCGCGGCGAGACCCCGACGGCGACATAGCTGACGAGGACCATCACGCCCATCGCGAAGGCCAGCGCCTCCCAGGTCTCCGGGAACTTCTGGAGGCAGACGTAGGTGACGAGCACCCCGGCCGACACCTCGCAGGCGACCCGCACCAGCAGGGCGACGTTGAGATAGCGCACCGGGTCGGCGGCGACCTGCGCCAGCTTCGCGCTGCCGCGCCGCCCGGCCCGGACCGCCTCGTCCGCCCGGAAACTCGACGTACGGGCGATGCCCGCCTCGGCGCAGGCGGCCAGCCAGCCGACGACGACCAGCAGGACGGCGCCGGTGATCAGGGGCGCGATCACGAGACGGTGGGGGCGGGGGACGCTCCGGTGAGCCCCTGCTCACCGCGCCAGCCGTCCACGATGGCGGCCTGGAGGCCGAACATCTCGGCCTTCTCGTCCGGCTCCTCGTGGTCGTACCCCAGCAGGTGCAGCACTCCGTGGACGGTCAGGAGCTGGAGCTCCTCGTCCATGGAGTGCTGCGTCGGCGCCTCTTCGCCCTGCCTCTTCGCGACCTCCGGGCAGAGCACGATGTCACCGAGGAGCCCCTGCGGGGGCTCCTCCTCGTCCTTGGCCGGCGGACGCAGCTCGTCCATCGGGAAGGACATGACATCGGTCGGACCGGGGAGGTCCATCCACTGGATGTGCAGCTGCTCCATGGCGTCGGTGTCCACCACGATCACCGAGAGCTCGGACAGCGGGTGGATCCGCATCCGGGCCAGTGCGTAGCGGGCGATGTCGAGGATCGCCTGCTCGTCGACCTCGGTTCCGGACTCGTTGTTGACGTCGATCGACATGGTGCGCTGCGACTACTTCCCTTTTCGGCGGTCGCGTCGGCCGTCTTCGCGGCCGTCCGCCTGACCGTCCTGCTGACCGTTTCGGCTGTCGTACTTCTCGTACGCGTCGACGATACGGCCGACGAGCTTGTGCCGGACGACATCCTGGGAGGTGAGACGGGAGAAGTGCACGTCGTCCAGGCCCTCCAGGATCTCCTGGACCTGCCGCAGCCCGCTCTTGGTCCCGCTCGGCAGGTCGACCTGGGTGATGTCACCGGTGATGACGATCTTGGAGTCGAAGCCGAGGCGGGTGAGGAACATCTTCATCTGCTCGGCGCTGGTGTTCTGCGCCTCGTCGAGGATGATGAACGCGTCATTCAGGGTCCGGCCCCGCATATAAGCCAGCGGCGCCACCTCGATCGTGCCCGCCGCCATCAGGCGCGGGATCGAGTCGGGGTCCAGCATGTCGTGCAGGGCGTCGTAGAGCGGGCGCAGATACGGGTCGATCTTGTCGAAGAGCGTGCCCGGGAGGAAGCCGAGCCGCTCCCCCGCCTCGACGGCGGGGCGGGTCAGGATGATCCGGCTGACCTGCTTGGACTGGAGCGCCTGGACCGCCTTGGCCATGGCCAGGTAGGTCTTGCCGGTGCCCGCGGGACCGATCCCGAAGACGATCGTGTGCTCGTCGATCGCGTCGACGTACCGCTTCTGGTTGAGCGTCTTGGGGCGGATGGTGCGGCCGCGGTTGGAGAGGATGTTCTGGGTGAGCACCTCGGCGGGTGTCTCGCCCTGGGGGTCTCCCTCGCCGGTGCCGGCCGCCCTGAGCATGGCGATCGACCGTTCCACTGCGTCCTCCGTCATCGGCGCTCCGGTGCGGAGCACGAGCATCATCTCGTCGAACAGGCGCTGGATGAGGGCGACGTCGGCCGCCTCGCCCGTGGCGCTGATCTCGTTGCCCCGGACATGGATGTCGGCCGCCGGGAAGGCCTCTTCGATCACGCGCAACAGCGAGTCACCCGATCCGAGGAGCATCACCATGGGGTGTGCGGCCGGGATCCGGATCTGGGCACGCGCCTGCGGCTGTGTGGGTGTCTGAGTCATGGGCCGGCCCTCGGGCCTGCGCATACCTCCCGTTGCAGGGTTCTCGCTGCTCGACAACCTCTGGATTACCCAGCCTACGACCTGGCAGTGACAACGCAGAGTGCTTTTACCGCCCGTGTGTACGACGCGTCCCGCTCACTGCCGGAAGCCGATCGTGGGGACCGCGCGCCGCAGCGGCCAGGCGCGGGCCGTGGCGGGGAGCAGCTCCTCCAGGAACGCGTACCGCTCCAGCGCGGCGGGGTCCTGGCTCTCGCAGGTGCGGATCCGCTGCCACCAGGCGGCGATCTCGGCCCAGCCGGGCGCGGAGAGCGAGCCGCCGAACTCCTGGACCGAGAGGGCGGCGGTCAGCCCGGCGAAGGCGAGCCGGTCGGCGAGCGGCCAGCCCGCGAGGGTGCCGGTGACGAACCCGGCCACGAACACGTCCCCCGCGCCGGTCGGGTCGAGGGCCTCCACCTCGATGGCGGGCACCTGGGCGCCGGTGCCGGTGCGGCCGTCGACGGCGTACGCGCCCTCGGCGCCCAGGGTGACCACGGCGAGCGGGACGCGTTCGGCCAGCGCGTGGGCGGCGGCGCGCGGACAGTCGGTACGGGTGTAGCGCATCGCCTCCTCCGCGTTGGGCAGGAACGCCTCGCAGTGCGCCAGGTCGGGCAGCGCGTCCAGGTCCCAGCGGCCGGTCTCGTCCCAGCCGACGTCGGCGAAGATCAGCGCGCCGTGCCGGGCGGCGGTGGCCACCCAGGGTTCGCTGCGGCCGGGGACGAGCGAGGCGATGGCGGCGCGGGCGCGCGGGGGGCACTGGGGGAAGGCGGGGTTCGGGGCGGTGTTCGCGGGGGTGTCCACGGGAGGGGCGTCGGCCGTGCCCGTCTGGCCCGGGACGGCGGTGGCCTGGTCCGTGGTGGCCTTGCCCGGGACGGCGGTGGCCTGGTCCGTGGTGGCCTGGCCCGAGGCGGTGGCGGCCTGATCCGTGGTGGCCTGGCCCGGGGCGGCCGAAGGCGCCGGGGCCTCGTGGCCGTGGGAGACCATCGTGCGCTCGCCCTCGTACGCCATGGAGACGGTGACCGGGGAGTGCCAGCCGGGGACGGTGCGCGACATCGACAGGTCGATGCCCTCGCCCTGTTCCAGGGCGTCCCAGCAGTATTCGCCGTAGTGGTCGTCGCCGAAGGCGGCGGCCAGCGAGGTGTGCAGGCCGAGCCGGGCGAGCGCGGTGGCCATGTTGGCGACGCCGCCGGGGCTGGAGCCCATCCCGCGGGCCCAGGACTCGGTGCCGCGCACGGGGGCGCTGTCGAGGCCGGTGAAGATGATGTCGAGGAAGACCGTCCCCGTCAGGAAGACGTCGCAGGCGGGGTCCTGCGGGGCGCGCAGCGCCAGCAGCGGGTCGATCCCTGAAGTGTCAGTGCTCACCGTGCGCTCCCCGGCCGTGCGGCAGATCTGGACAGTGTGAGATCCGGCCAGTCTGCCGGATTCGAGGTCAGGGGCGGGGCCTCCCCCGCCGATCGCGGCAGGGCCGGCATGCCATCCTGACCTGCATAAACATGCGCTGCTACCCGGGCTCCGAGTGCATAAACGCATAAGTGACCCAGATCACATCGGGGCGGCTTTCGGTCGGCCGGGAGCGCTTGATACAAATTGCCCCGCGAGCACCTTCGGGGACGTTGTCCGACGAGAGCCGCACTTCCGCTTATCTCGCCGTACCTCCCCGTATCCCCGCGTATCTCGCCGTACCCCCCGCATTTTCGCATTGCCCCGCTTGCTTCGCGCTGCCCTTCTCGGGCGCGCCCGCGTCACCTCCCCCTCCCCCCTGCCTGCTCAGGCATGTCTTCAGGAACGCCCATGTCGTCGCGCCGTGCCGCGTGGCCCTTGGTTGCCGTGTTCACCGCCGGCTACCTCGCCTCCTACCTGCTCCCCACCATCGTCGGCCGCCTCAGCGTCCATCTCGGGCTGACCCCCGCTCAGGCGGGCCTGGTCGGCAGTGCGCTGTTGCTCAGCTCGGCGAGTGCCGGGTTCACGCTGGCGGGCCGGGTCGAGAGGTACGGGGCCCGTACCCCGGCCCGGGCCGGACTGGTGCTGGCCGCCGTGGGGTACGGCTGCGCGGCGCTGGCCGGGTCCGTGCCGCTGGTGGTGGCCTCCGTGGTGGTCGGCGGCTTCGGCTCGGGTGCGGCGACGGCGGCCGCGGCGGCCGGGATCGCCGCGCGGCGCGACCCGCACCGGACGTCCTCGCTCGGCCTGCTCACCGTCTCCGCCACGGCGGGCGCCCTCTATCTGACGATCCCGCACCTCGGCGGCGGCCACCGGCTGCCGTTCGCCGCCATCGCCCTGGTCGCCCTGCTCGTCTGGCCCGCGACCACCCGGCTGAACGGCCCCACCGCACCCGAGGAGTCCACCTCCCGCATCACCGGCCGCCTGCCGCACCGCCGCTCCGGTCTCGTCCTGGCGGGCGGCATGCTCGTCTGGTCCATGGCGCAGAACGCGCTCTGGGGCGTCAGCAGCCGCATCGGCGTGGTCCAGGCGGGGCTGACCGAGGTGACCGTCGGCGCGGTGTTCGCCGCCGCACTCGGCGCGGGGCTGCTGGGCGTCATGGGCGCAGGCGTGCTCGGCGCCCGGGTGGGCCGGGCGGTGCCGATCGGGCTGGGGACCGTGGTGATCGCGGGGAGCATCGTGGTCAGCTCCTCGGCCCGGGACCTCGGCTCGTTCGCGACCGGCGAGATCCTGTGGAACACCGTCTACCCGGTGGTCCTCTCCTACCTGATCGGGCTGGCCGCCTCCCTGGACGTACGCGGCCGCTGGGCGGTCCTGGCGGGCTCGGCCTCCTCCGTGGGTGTGGCCTGCGGCCCGCTCCTGGGCAGCGTGCTCTCCGAGGAGGCCGGTTACCCGGCGATGGGGCTGATCCTGGGCGCGGCCACCCTGCTGGTCGCCGCGCCCGTGACCGCCGTGGCCCTGCACACCGGTGGCCGTCCGCTGGTGCCCGGCTCGGTCCGCCGCCGTGGTGGGGCCCCGGCCGCGCTGCTGGCCGCCACCACCGGCAGCCTCTCCGGCGCGGTGCCGAAGCTCGGCTCACCGGAGCAGGCCGTCACCGAACTCCGCGTACGGCGCAGGCGGCTGGTGCGCAGCGCGATCCGGACGGCCGGTCCGGACGGCGGGCCCGGTCAGTCGAACGCGTACGCCTCGACCTCGGACAGGTAGCGCGCCCGGCGCTCCTCGTCGTGGTCGAGGAAGGCCGCCTCGAAGGAGTTCCGGGCCAGGGTGCGCAGCTGCTCCGGGTCCAGGGCGAGGGCGTCCCGTACGGCGTCGAAGTTGTCGCCCGCGTACCCGCCGAAGTAGGCGGGGTCGTCGGAGTTGACCGTGCAGAGCAGCCCGGCGGCCACCATCTCCGGCAGCGGGTGGTCCTTGAGCGTGTCCACAGTGCGCAGCCGCACGTTGGAGAGCGGGCAGAGCGTCAGCGGCACCCGGTCCGCGACCAGCCGCGCCACCAGCTCCGGGTCCTCCATACACCGCAGCCCGTGGTCGATCCGCTCCACGCCGAGGACGTCCAGGGCCTCCACGATGTAGGACGGCGGCCCCTCCTCCCCCGCGTGGGCCACCTTGCGCAGGCCGAGCGCGGTGGCCTCCTCGTACACCGCACGGAACTTGGCGGGCGGGTGGCCGACCTCGGCGGAGTCCAGGCCGATCGCGCTGATCCGGTGGAGGTAGGGGCGGGCCGCGTCCAGGGTGCCGAGGGCGGCTTCGGCGGAGAGGTCGCGCAGGAAGCACAGGATGAGCTGGGTGGAGATGCCGTGGGTCTCCTCGCTGCGCTCCAGCGCGCGGCTCAGCCCTTCGATGACCGTGCCGATGGGGACGCCACGGGCGGTGTGGGCCTGCGGGTCGAAGAAGATCTCCGCGTGCCTCACGCCCTGGGCGGCGGCTCGGGCGAGGTAGGCGTCGGCGAGTTCGGTGAAGTCCTCATCCGTCCGCAGCACGGCCATGAGCGCGTAGTAGAGGTCCAGGAAGGACTGGAGGTCCTCGAACCGGTAGGCCTGGCGCAGCTCGTCGGTGGTGGCGTACGGCAGGGTCACCCCGTTGCGTTCGGCGAGCGCGAAGGCCAGCTCGGGTTCGAGGGTGCCTTCGATGTGGAGGTGGAGTTCTGCCTTGGGGAGGTGCACGGTGTCTCGCAAACGGTGGTGCTGGGTGGGGTCAGTGGTGGTGCCTGGGCGGCAGCGGGACTCTGATCAGGTCCTGCGCCACGGTGAGTTCGCCGTCGAACCCGGCGGCGCGGGCCTGGGTCTCGAAGAGTTCGGGGTCGCTGTAGCGCTGCGAGAAGTGGGTCAGCACCAGGTGGCGTACGCCGGAATCCTTCGCCACCCGGGCGGCCTGGCCTGCGGTCAGATGGCCGTGGTCGGTGGCGAGCTTCTCGTCCTCGTCCAGGAAGGTGGACTCGATGACGAGCATGTCGCACCCCTCGGCGAGCGCGTACACCCCGTCGCAGAGCCGGGTGTCCATGACGAACGCGAACCGCTGCCCGCGCCGGTGCTCGGAGACCTGCTCCAGGGTGACGCCGCCGAGGACGCCCTCCCGCTGGAGGCGGCCGACGTCCGGCCCGCTGATGCCGTGCTCCTTGAGGAGGGCGGGCAGCATGCGGCGGCTGTCGGGCTCGGTGAGGCGGTAGCCGTACGACTCGACGGGGTGCGAGAGCTTGTGGCTGTCCAGCGTGTACGAGTCCGTCGCGGCGAGGACCCCGCCGACTCCGGCGACCGGGGTCTCGGTCAGCCGGACGGTCTCGCGGTAGGCGGTGGCGTACCGCAGCCGGTCGAAGAAGTGCTGCCCGCTCGCCGGGTAGTGGGCGGTGACGGGGTGCGGAACCTGGTCCAGGTTGATGCGCTGGATCACTCCGGCGAGCCCGAGGGAGTGGTCGCCGTGGAAGTGGGTGACGCAGATCCGGTCGATGTCGTGCGCGGCGACCCCCGCCCGGAGCATCTGGCGCTGGGTGCCCTCGCCGGGATCGAAGAGGATGCCCTGGCCGTCCCAGCGCAGCAGATAGCCGTTGTGGTTGCGGTGCCGGGTGGGGACCTGGCTGGCGGTGCCGAGCACCACCAGCTCGCGTACGGACATGGGGAAACGCTCCTGCGGTGCGGGTGTTATCCGGGCGGCCACTGGAGGCCGCGGCCGCCCAGGACGTGGGCGTGCGCGTGGAAGACGGTCTGGCCCGCGCCCGAGCCGGTGTTGAGGATGATCCGGTAGCCGGTCGAGTCCACCTTCTCGTCGGCGGCGACCGCTCCGGCCTCGCGCAGCACGTCGGCGGCGATCTGCGGTTCGGCGGCGGCCAGCGAGGCGGCGTCCGGGTAGTGGACCTTGGGGATGACCAGGACGTGGGTCGGGGCCTGCGGGTTGATGTCGCGGAAGGCGACGGTCGTGTCGCTCTCGCGGACGATGGTCGCCGGGATGTCCCCCGAGACGATCTTGCAGAACAGGCAGTCGGTCTGCGGCTCTCCCGCCATAGGGCCGGGCCTCCTCGTTCGCTGGTGATCAGTACACGGGCATGTTATCGCCGGTCCGTGGGGGCCGTTCAGCCCCAGCGACCGGTGCGGCCGAGGAGCAGCGCCGTCGCGGCCGTCCCCGCCGTTGACGTACGCAGCACGCTGCGGCCCAGCCGGTACGGGCGGGCGCCCGCCTCGGCGAAGGCGGCCAGCTCCTGAGGGGAGACGCCGCCCTCGGGGCCGACGACGAGCACGATCGTGCCGGTGGCGGGGAGTTCGGCGGTGGCGAGGGGGGTGCTGTCGTGGTCGCGGTCCTCGTGCAGGACCCCGGCGAAGTCGGCACCGGCCAGGAGGGCGGCGACCTGCTTGGTCGTCAGGGCCTCGGCCACCTCGGGGAAGCGGACGCGGCGGGACTGCTTGCCCGCCTCCCGTGCCGTGCTGCGCCACTTCGTCAGGGCCTTGGCGCCGCGCTCGCCCTTCCACTGGGTGATGCAGCGGGCGGCCTGCCAGGGCACGATCGCGTCGACGCCGGTCTCGGTCATGGTCTCGACGGCGAGTTCGCCCCGGTCGCCCTTGGGGAGCGCCTGGACGACGGTGATCCGGGGCGCCGGCTCCGGCTCCTCGTGGACGCCTTCGACACCGACGGTCAGCCGGTCCTTGCCCTCGGCCGCCCGGACGACGCCCTCCGCCCAGTGGCCCAGCCCGTCGGTGAGGACGACGGCCTCGCCGGGCTCCAGCCGCTTGACCGAGACGGCGTGCCGTCCTTCGGGGCCGTCCAGGACGAACTCCGGTCCGGTGGGCATCCGTTCGACGACGAAGACCGGTGCCGTCACCGGGGACTCCTCATGCTCAGGGCCGTACGGGCGGCCTCCAGTTCGTCGGCGAGCAGTTCGATCAGCTCGCCGACGGGCAGTTCGCGGGCCATCCGGTGGCCCTGCCCCGCCCACAGGGCCATGCCCTGGGCATCCCCCGCCTTCGCCGCGGCCTGGCGCAGCCCGGTGGTCAGGTAGTGGACCTGGGGGTAGGCGGCGGGGGCGTACGGGCCGTGTTCGCGGATGAACCGGTTGACCAGTCCGCGCGCGGGCCGCCCGGAGAAGGCGCGGGTCAGCTCGGTGCGGACGAAGAGCGGGTTGGTCAGGGCCTGCTTGTGGAGCAGGTGGGCGCCGGACTCGGGGCAGATCAGGAAGGCGGTGCCGAGCTGGGCGGCGTCCGCGCCCGCCGCGAGGACGGCGGCGATCTGGGAGCCGCGCATCAGACCGCCGGTGGCGACGATGGGGATCTGCACCGTCTCGCGGACCTGGGTGACGAGGGTGAGCAGCCCGGTGCCGGTGTGGTCGGCCTGCGGGTCGTCGCGATGGGTGGACTGGTGGCCGCCCGCCTCGACGCCCTGGACGCAGACGGCGTCGGCGCCCGCCCACTGGGCGCCCTGGGCCTCCTCGGCGGAGGTGACCGTCACGATGGTGTACGTCCCCGCCTTGGCGAAGGCGTCCAGCGTGTCGCGGGTGGGACAGCCGAAGGTGAAGGAGACCACCGGGACGGGGTCCTCCAGCAGGATGGCGACCTTCGCCTCGTACCCGTCGTCGCCGCTGCTGTCGGGGTCGCCGAGCGGGGTCTCGTACCAGGCGGCCTCACCGGCCAGCTGGTGGCGGTAGACCTCGACGGCGCTGGGGTCGCCGAGGGCGGGCTGCGGCATGAAGAGGTTGACGCCGAAGGGGCCGCCGGTGAGCCGGCGCAGCTGTTTGATCTCGTTGTACATGCCGTCCGCCGTCTTGTACCCGGCGGCGAGGAACCCGAGCCCGCCCGCCTCGGCGACGGCCGCGGCGAGCTGAGGTCCGGAAGCGCCGCCCGCCATGGGGGCCTGCACGATCGGATACCGGCAGAGATCGGTCAACGCGGAGGACATGACCGCATCGTGCCACGTCCGCCGCACAGGGCCGAATCAGCCAGCGTCCGGCGTGACCGGATCTCCCGCAGAACGCCGCACCGCCCACCGGCGGGTAACCGGTGGGCGGTGCGGTGAAAGGCGGAAAAGGGTTCAGCGGCCGTTGAAGGCGTCCTTCAGCCGGGAGAAGAGGCCCTGCTGACCTGGCTGAAACTGACCCAGGGGCCGCTCCTCGCCGCGCAGCTTGGAGAGCTCCCGCAGGAGCCGCTCCTGCTCCGCGTCGAGTTTGGAGGGGGTCATGACCTCGACGTGCACGATGAGGTCGCCCCGGCCGCCGCCGCGCAGGTGGGTGATGCCCCGCCCGTGCAGGGGGACGGACTGGCCGGACTGGGTGCCGGGCCGGATGTCGATCTCCTCGACGCCGTCCAGGGTCTCCAGCGGACACTTCGTCCCGAGGGCGGCCGCCGTCATCGGGATGGTGACGGTGCAGTGCAGGTCGTCGCCGCGCCGCTGGAAGACGGCGTGCGGCAGCTCGTGGATCTCGACGTACAGGTCGCCGGGCGGGCCGCCGCCGGGGCCGACCTCGCCCTCACCGGCGAGCTGGATGCGGGTGCCGTTGTCGACGCCCGCCGGGATCTTGACGGTGAGCGTGCGGCGCGAGCGGATACGGCCGTCACCGGCGCACTCCGGGCACGGCGTCGGCACGACCGTACCGAAGCCCTGGCACTGCGGGCAGGGCCGCGAGGTCATGACCTGGCCCAGGAAGGACCGGGTGACCTGCGAGACCTCGCCACGGCCGCGGCACATGTCGCAGGTCTGGGCGGAGGTGCCGGGGGCCGCGCCCTCGCCGCTGCACGTGTTGCAGACGACCGCCGTGTCGACCTGGATGTCCTTGGTGGTGCCGAAGGCCGCCTCGGCGAGGTCGATCTCCAGGCGGATCATGGCGTCCTGGCCGCGCCGGGTGCGCGAGCGGGGCCCGCGCTGCGAGGCCGTTCCGAAGAACGCGTCCATGATGTCGGAGAAGTTGCCGAAGCCGCCGGCTCCGAAACCGCCCGCGCCGCCGCCCCCGCCGTTGGCGGAGAGCGGGTCGCCGCCGAGGTCGTAGACCTGCTTCTTCTGCGGGTCCGAGAGCACCTCGTAAGCGGCGTTGATCTCCTTGAACCGCTCCTGGGTCTTCGGATCCGGGTTGACATCCGGGTGCAGCTCGCGTGCGAGCCGACGGAATGCCTTCTTGATCTCGTCCTGAGATGCGTCGCGGCGCACGCCGAGTACGGCGTAGTAGTCCGTGGCCACTTACGACTCCGCCAGGATCTGTCCGACGTAACGTGCCACTGCGCGTACCGCTCCCATCGTTCCGGGGTAGTCCATGCGGGTCGGTCCGACCACGCCGAGTTTGGCGACTGCCTCGTCGCCCGAACCGTAGCCGACCGCGACGACGGACGTGGACGTGAGGCCCTCGTGGGCGTTCTCGTGCCCGATCCGCACGGTCATGGCTGAGTCCGTGGCCTCACCGAGCAGCTTCAGCAGGACGACCTGCTCCTCCAGTGCTTCCAGCACCGGCCGGATCATCACAGGGAAGTCGTGCCCGAAGCGGGTGAGGTTGGAGGTGCCGCCGATCATCAGCCGCTCCTCCGTCTCCTCGACCAGGGTTTCGAGGAGGGTGGAAAGGACCGTGGAGACCGTTCCCCGGTCCTCGCTGTCGAAGGATTCCGGCAGCTCCCGCACCAGCCGCGGGACATCCGCGAAGCGGCGTCCGACGACCCGGCTGTTGAGCCGGGCCCGCAGATCCGCGAGGGATGCCTCGCCGAAGGGCGCGGGGCAGTCGATCATACGCTGTTCGACCCGGCCGGTGTCCGTGATCAGGACCAGCATCAGCCGGGCGGGGGCCAGCGAGAGCAGCTCCACGTGCCGGACCGTGGAGCGGGTCAGCGAGGGGTACTGCACGACCGCGACCTGCCGGGTCAGCTGCGCGAGCAGCCGTACGGTCCGGCCGACCACGTCGTCCAGGTCGACCGCGCCGTCGAGGAAGTTCTGGATGGCGCGGCGCTCGGGCGAGGAGAGCGGCTTGACGCCGGCGAGCTTGTCGACGAAGAGGCGGTACCCCTTGTCGGTGGGGATGCGTCCCGCGCTCGTGTGCGGCTGCGCGATGAAGCCCTCGTCCTCCAGCACCGCCATGTCGTTGCGGACGGTGGCCGGGGAGACGCCCAGCTGGTGCCGCTCCGTGAGGGCCTTGGAGCCGACGGGCTCCTCGGTGCCGACGTAGTCCTGGACGATGGCGCGCAGCACTTCGAGTCTGCGTTCGCTGAGCATGGCGCACACCTCCAGCTGTCGTTCTCCGGTGTCTGACTTCCGGTATCCGTCTGGCACTCGGTGCGTATGAGTGCCAGCTACCCACCGGTCAGTGTACGGGGGTGGGGTGGGGCCTGGGCAAGGGCGACCGGCCACGCCGCCGCCGGACCGCGCAGGTGGCCCCGATAGCGTCGCCCCATGGACGTCTCTTGGGAAGACTTCGGCTGGGAGCGGTTGGGCCGCGGTATCGGGCGGCGCCGCCTGCCGGGCTGGGACGCCACGGTCGCGCTGGTGGCCGGGGCGGAGAGCGTGCTGCTGTACGACACCGGGTCGACCCTGCGCGAGGGCGTCGAGTTGCGGAGGCAGGCCGAGGCGCTGCTCGGCCGGAGGGTGACGCATATCGCACTGAGCCACCCGCACTTCGACCATGTGCTGGGTACGGCGGCGTTCGCCGGGGCGCAGGTGTACGGGGCGGTGGGCATCGCCGCCCTGCTGCGGCGCTCGGCGGACGAGCTGACCGGGTCGGCCGTGCGCCACGGTCTCGCGGAGGAGGAGGCGCACCGGTCGGTGGACACGCTGGTGGTGCCGCACCACGAGGTGACCGGCGAGTGGACCCTCGACCTGGGCGGCGGCCGTCAGGTGCTGCTCGCCAACGTGGGCCCGGGGCACAGCGGCCACGACCTCGCGGTGCTGGTCCCGGGCACGGAGGGCGAGCCCCCGGTGGTGCTCTGCGGGGACCTGGTGGAGGAGTCGGGCGACCCGCAGGCGGGCCGGGACGCGATCCCCTCCCGCTGGCCGGCCGCCCTGGACCGGCTGCTCGAACTGGGCGGCGAGGGCGCGGTGTACGTACCGGGGCACGGGGCGGTGGTGGACGCGGCGTTCGTCCGGGCGCAGCGGGCGGCGCTGGCGGAGCGGTTCGGGGCGGGGTGAGGATTATCGTCTGCGCATGCGCAGCTATCAGCCGGACCTGACCCCGCCGTGGAAGAGGTCCGCCCCCGTGCCCGAGGTCCCCGCCGAACCCGATCTGGTCGTGGAGGAGGTCGCCACCGGTTTCTGCGGGGCGGTGATCCGCTGCGAGAAGACGGCCCAGGGTCCGACGGTGACCCTGGAGGACCGCTTCGGCAAGCAGCGGGTCTTCCCGATGGAACCGCGCGCCTTCCTGCTGGAGGGCAAGGTGGTCACGCTGGTCCGCCCGGGCCCCGGCGGTCCGGTGCGCCCCACCCGTACGGCCTCCGGTTCGGTGGCGGTGCCCGGTGCGCGGGCCCGGGTGGCGCGGGCGGGGCGGATCTATGTGGAGGGCCGGCACGACGCGGAGCTGGTGGAGCGGGTGTGGGGCGACGACCTGCGCATCGAGGGCGTGGTCGTGGAGTACCTGGAGGGCATCGACGACCTCCCGGCCATCGTGGGCGAGTTCTCCCCGGGGCCGGACGCCCGGCTCGGGGTGCTGGTGGACCACCTGGTGGCCGGTTCCAAGGAGTCCCGGATCGCGGCGCAGGTCTCGGACCCGCATGTGCTGGTGGTGGGCCACCCGTACATCGACGTGTGGGAGGCGGTGAAGCCGTCGTCGGTGGGGATCGAGGCGTGGCCGGTGGTGCCTCGGGGCCAGGACTGGAAGACGGGGGTGTGCCGGGCGCTGGGCTGGCCGGAGAACACCGGGGCGGCCTGGCAGCACATCCTGTCCAAGGTCCGCAGCTACAAGGACCTGGAGCCCCAACTGCTGGGCAGGGTCGAGGAGTTGATCGACTTCGTGACGCTGCCCGAGTGACGTTACGGGGGCGAGCCCGGCCCCCGGGCTCAGTCCACCAGGTCCCGCACCACCGCGTCGGCCAGGAGCCGCCCGCGCAGGGTGAGGACCGCGCGGCCCTCCTCGTACGGAACGGGCTCCAGCAGCCCGTCGGTGAGGGCGCGGCGGGAGGCGGCGAGGCCGTCGGGTTTCAGGAGGGTGAGCGGGCAGCCCTCGCGGAGCCGGAGCTCCAGCAGGATGCGCTCCACCCGGCGGTCCTCCTCGGCGAGGACCTCCCGGCCCGCGCCGGGTGAGCGGCCCTCGGAGAGCGCCTGAGCGTACGCGCCCGGGTGCTTCACGTTCCACCAGCGGACCCCGCCGACGTGGCTGTGGGCGCCGGGGCCCGCGCCCCACCAGTCGGCGCCGCGCCAGTACAGCTCGTTGTGGAGGCAGCGGCCGGCCTCGGTGGTGGCCCAGTTGGAGACCTCGTACCAGTCGAAACCGGCCGCCGCGAAGGCCTCGTCCGCGATCAGGTAGCGGTCGGCGTGCGCGTCGTCGTCGGTCATGGGGATCTCGCCGCGCCGGATGCGGCGGGCGAGCTGGGTGCCCTCCTCGACGATGAGCGCGTACGCGGAGATGTGGTCGGGGCCCGCGCCGATCGCCGCGTCCAGGGTGGCCCGCCAGTCGTCGTCGGACTCGCCGGGGGTGCCGTAGATCAGGTCCAGGTTGACGTGGTCGAAGCCCGCCGCCCGGGCCTCGGCGACGCAGGCCTCGGGGCGGCCGGGGGTGTGCGTGCGGTCCAGGATCTTCAGGACGTGCTGCTTGGCGCTCTGCATCCCGAAGGAGACCCGGTTGAAGCCGCCCTCGCGCAGGGCGGAGAGGTAGGCCGGGTCGACGGACTCCGGGTTCGCCTCGGTGGTGATCTCCGCGTCCTCCGCGAGCCCGAACTCCTCCTTGATCGATGCCAGCATCCGTACGAGATCGGCAGCGGGCAGGAGCGTGGGGGTGCCGCCGCCGACGAAGACCGTACGGACCGGGCGCGGGTCGTCGCCGAGGACCTTGCGGGCCTGGCGGACCTCCTCGATCAGGTGGGCGGCGTAGTTGTCGCGGGAGGCCAGGGCGCCGCCGGAGCCGCGCAGCTCGGTGGCGGTGTAGGTGTTGAAGTCGCAGTAGCCGCAGCGGGTGGCGCAGTACGGGACGTGCAGGTAGAAGCCGAGCGGGCGGTCGGCTGCGCCTTCCAGGGCGTGGCGGGGCAGCGCCCCGTCGTCGGGCACGGGCTCACCATCGGGCAGTACGGAAGGCATACCGACCATTGTCGCTCGCCCCGGACGTTTCCCGGACCGGGCCGCTTTTCGCCGATGTGCTCCGGTCCGCGTCCAGCACCCCGACGTACCTCAGTCCGCGTGCAGCATCCCGACGTGCTTCAGTCCGCGTGCAGCACCAGCAGGGCCACGTCGTCGTCCGGGGGCTGCTCGGCGAACTCGTGGACGGCCCGTCTGATCCGCTCGGCCGTCGCCTCGGCGGGCAGCCCCGCGCACCCGGCGAGCACCCGGGCCAGCCCGTCCCCGTCGTCGAACATCAGCGGGCCCGACCGCCGCTCGGTCACCCCGTCCGTGACGCAGAGCAGGGTGTCCCCGGGCGCGAGGTCGAAGACCTGGCTCTCGTACGCCACGTCCTCGACGACCCCCAGCAGCACCTGCGGCTCGGCCGCCGGGCGTACGGAGCCGTCGGGGCGCAGCAGCAGCGGCAGCGGGTGCCCGGCGCTGGCCACCGTGCAGCGGACACCTCCACCGGGGAGCGGCACGACCTCCCCGTAGAGCAGGGAGAGGAAGCGCGACTGCGAGCCGTCGTGGAGCTGCTGGCCCCCGGCGGCGGCGACCATCAGCGCGGCGGCCTCGGCGGCCTCCATGGCGTCGTCCAGGAGCAGCCGGTTGAGCCGGTCCAGCACCTCGCCGACGCCGAAGCCCTCCCGGGAGAGCAGACGGAGCCAGGGGCGGGCGAGGCCGGTGACGACGGCGGCCTCGGGCCCTGAGCCCTGGACGTCGCCGAGGACGAAGCACCAGCGGTCGCCGGGGCAGGGGAAGATGTCGTAGAAGTCACCTCCGACCACGCCGTCGTCGCTCGGTTCGTATACGAGGGCGCTGGTGACGCCGGGGATCTCCGCGACCTTGCTGGGGAGCAGGCCGCGCTGGAGGATGCGGCTGATGGTGGCCTGCCGGGTGTAGGCGCGGGCGGCGCCGACGGCGAGGCCGAGACGGCGTACGAAGTCCTCGATGAGCGAGGCGACGGCCTCGGGCACCTGGGCGACGCCCTCCCGGCCGACGAGGACGGTGCCGAGCGCCCGGCCGGCCGCCGTGATCCGGAAGGCGAGCGCGGCACCGTCGCGGCCACCGGGCTGCGGGGGCTCGTCCGTGGGCGGGGCCGGCCAGGGCACGGGGACGGAGACCGGCCCGGAGCCGGCGCCGGGCGGGAGGCGGAGGGGTTCGCGCTCCAGGGCGGTGCGCAGGGGCTCCGTACCGCTCTCGTCGCTGTGCCAGACCCGGGCGAGCCGGGGTTCGGCCCCCGGTCCCCCGCTCTCGGCCTCCAGCCAGATCGCGCACCAGTCGGCGAGGCGCGGCACCAGCAGCTGGCCCGCTATGGCGGCCACCAGATCCTCGTCGAGTTGCCCGGCGAGCAGGTCGGACGCCTCGGCGAGGAAGGCGGGGGCGCCCCGGCTGTCCCAGACGGCGTCATCGCGCTCGGTGCGCCGGGCGGCGGGGGCGAGGATCTCTGCGGCGCGCAGACCGCGCCGGAGGGTGTCCTGGTCGGGCGGGGCGGGCGGGGCGCTCCAGTCGTCGACGGGGAGGCGGGCCCAGACGGTCTTGAGGCCGGTGCGGTAGGTGATACCCCAGGACTCGGCGAGGGTGGCGACGAGCTGGAGACCCCGGCCGTACTCGGCGGGGTCGGGGAGAGGGGCGGGGTCGGTGGGGGCGGTTCGGGCCTCGGTGGGGGCGGCGGGAGCGGTTCGGGCCTCGGTGGGTGGCTCGGTGGTCGTAGCGGCGGGGGCGTGCGCGGGCGCGGGGTCTCCGGCGGCCCCCGGCTCGTCGGCGCCCACCGGGCGGGCCGGGTGGTGGTCGGTGACCTCCAGGACGAGGGCGGCCGAGGGCTCGTCGCCGCCCTCCTCCTCCAGCCGGAGGACCAGGTCGACCGTGGTCCCGGCGTGCACGACGGCGTTGGTGACCAGCTCGTTGGTGACGGTCACCGCGTCGTCGGCGAGCCGGTCGCTGAAGCCCACGGCGGCGGGCACCCCGAGCCCGGTCCACTCCGCGAGCGCCGCCCGCACGAACCGGCGGGCGGCGGACGGGGCGAGGGGTATGCCGGGCAGGCTGGTACGGCTGGCCAGGCGCGGGCCGTGCGCGTACCCGGCACGGGCGGTGCCGGGGCGCTGCACGGTGTCCCGCTGCAAGGGGATGGGTGCCACGGTGCGGCTCCTACGGGTCCGACGACTCCGACAGAGTGACAGACCGGACGCGCCCATAAGCGCCGAGTTACCGAAGTGGGCAGAAAATCGAGCACATTCGAACGCAAGCAGAGGTGGGATCAACCGGGAGCGAAACCGGGTTCCGTCGCGGCGATGAGCCCGCGGGCGTCCACGGGTCTGCCCCTGGAGAGACGACCGACTCATCAGGAGCAGACCATGGGCCTCATCCACATCGAGATGTTCGCGACCCTGGACCTCGTCGGGCAGGCGCCCGGCGGGCCGGACGAGGACCCGGCGGGGTTCCCGTTCGGCGGCTGGCAGGCGCCGTTGCTGGACCAGGTCACCGGGGCGCAGGTCGGTGACGCGTACGAGGGCACGGACGCCCTCCTGCTCGGCCGGCGGACGTACGACATCTTCGCCGCCTACTGGCCGCACCAGGAGGGCGGCGAGGACAACGAGATCGCCACGCTCTTCAACGGCGTCCCGAAGTACGTGGCCTCCCGCGGCAGGCCCGACCTCTCGTGGGCCGGGTCCACGCGACTCGGCCCGGACCTGGCCGCCTCGGTGCGCGAGATCCGTGACCGGCACGAACACGTGAAGGTGGTCGGGAGCCTGAACCTCGTACAGACCCTCCTGCGCGAGAAGCTCTTCGACCGTCTCGACCTCTGGCTGCACCCCATCGTGCTCGGCGTCGGGAAGAAGGTGTTCGACGGGGGCGAGGTGCCCACCAACCTCACGCTCCTCGCGCCTCCGGCAGCCGGTCCGAAGGGCACGGTGTACCTGCGCTACGGCCTCGCCGACGGCACTCCCGCGACGGGGGACATGAGCGCCCCCGATCGCGGTGCCGGAAGCTAGCGCGCTCGGTCAGGGCAGGAGACGTACGGCGGGGACGCTCGCGGCAGGGCACGCACGGCCGGGCACGGCAGGCGGGGCGCACGGCCGGACATTCACGGCAGGACGCGTACGGCAGGGCACGCACGGCGAACGGGGCGGCCGGACACCTGGGTGTCCCGCCGCCCCGCCCGCGTACGCCGCCCCCTCGGGAACGGCGGCGGCTCGCGCTACGCCTCGCGCGATCCCGCGTACATCTCGTCGATCAGCCCCTGGTACTCCCGCTCCACGACCGGCCGCTTCAGCTTGAGGCTCGGGGTCAGCTCGCCGTGCTCCACGTCCAGGTCACGCGGCAGGAGGCGGAACTTCTTGATGGTCTGCCAGCGCTGGAGGCCCTCGTTGAGGCGCTGTACGTACCCGTCGATCAGCTCCACGGTCTGCGGGGCGGCGACGACGTCCGCGTACTCCTTGCCCTCCAGGCCGTTCTCGGCGGCCCAGTTCAGGATGGTGGGGCCGTCGAGGGCGATGAGCGCGGTGCAGAAGTTACGGTCCGCGCCGTGCACCAGGATGTTGGAGACGAACGGGCAGACCGCCTTGAACTGGCCCTCGACCTCGGCCGGGGCGACGTACTTGCCGCCCGACGTCTTGATCAGGTCCTTCTTGCGGTCGGTGATGCGCAGGTAGCCGTCGGCCGACAGCTCGCCGATGTCACCGGTGTGGATCCAGCCGTCCGACTCCAGGACCTCTTCGGTCTTGTCGGGCAGCTTGTGGTAGCCCTGCATGACGCCGGGGCCGCGCAGCAGGATCTCGCCGTCGTCCGCGATGCGCACCTCGGTGCCGGGGAGCGGCTTGCCGACGGTGCCGGTGCGGTAGGCCTCGCCCGGGTTGACGAAGGAGGCGGCGCTGGTCTCGGTGAGCCCGTAGCCCTCCAGGATGTGGACGCCGGCGCCCGCGAAGAAGTAGCCGATGTCGGGGGCGAGGGCTGCGGAGCCGGAGATGCAGGCGCGCAGCCGGCCGCCGAAGGCGTCGCGGATCTTGGAGAAGACGAGCGCGTCGGCGACCTTGTGCTTGGCGCCGAGCGCGAAGGGTACGGACGCCTTGCCGGTGCGGCGGAAGTTGTCCTGGGAGACCTTGGCGTACTCGCGGGCCACCCCGGCCGCCCACTGGAAGATCTTGTACTTGGCGCCGCCGCCCGCGCGGGCCTTGGAGGCGACCCCGTTGTAGACCTTCTCGAAGATCCGGGGCACGGCCGCCATGTAGGTCGGCTGGACGACCGGCAGGTTCTCGATGATCTTGTCGATGCGGCCGTCGATCGCGGTGACGTGGCCGACCTCGATCTGGCCCGAGGTGAGGACCTTGCCGAAGACGTGGGCGAGCGGCAGCCAGAGGTACTGCACGTCCTCGGCGGTGATCAGGCCGGTCGCCACGGTGGCCTTGGCCATGTACGACCAGTTGTCGTGCGGCAGCCGTACGCCCTTGGGGCGGCCGGTGGTGCCCGAGGTGTAGATGAGGGTGGCGAGCTGGTCGGCCGTGATGGCGGAGACCCGCTCGGTGACCGCGTCCGGGGTCTTGGCGAGGAGCTCCTTGCCCTGCGCCTCCAGGTCGGCGAGGGTGATGATCCAGCCCTCGGGGTCGCCCTCGGCGGGCTCCACACCGGCCGGGTCGATGACGACGACATGGGCGAGGTCGGGCAGCTCGGCGCGGCGCTCACGGGCCTTGGCCAGCTGCTCGGCGTCCTCCGCGATGAGGATGCGGCTCTCGGAGTCGGCCAGGATGAACGCGGACTCCTCGGCGTTCGTCGAGGGGTAGACCGTGGTGGTCGCGGCGCCCGCGCACATCACGCCGAGGTCGATGAGGACCCACTCGACCCGGGTGGCGGAGGAGAGGGCGACCCGCTCCTCCGGCCGCACGCCGAGCGCGATCAGGCCGGCGGCGATCGCGTAGACCCGCTCGGCGGCCTGGCCCCAGGTCAGCGACTTCCAGTCGTCGGGACCCTCGCCCGAGGCCGACGGGACCGGGTAGCGGTACGCCTCCCCGTCCGGGGTCGCCGCCACGCGGTCGATGAAGAGGGCCGCCACGGAGGGCGGCCGGTTATCGATCAAGGTCTGTGTGTCGCTCACGACGTCCTCCGGGCCTGCGGCATTGCTACGACCGGCTTCTTTGATACTGCGACTACTGCAACTGAGCGCCGCTGTCCTGTGCTGCTGTCCTGCTGCGCAACCTGCTTGTTCGGCTTGTTTAACTGGCGAGTAACCATCGATGCGTGATCAGAGTAGAGCGCACGCGTCCGCCGCGTAAGAGGCAACGGGCCGCCGCTTTCATAACGAAAGGGCCCTCACATCGCACGTTACTGCGGTGTGAGGGCCCTTCGGGCCGTTCGTCGCCCGGGCGGGTGGGACCGGGTCGCGGCGGGGCTACTTCTTGCCCTTGCTCTCCCCGGCGGACTCGTCGGTCGACAGCACCGAGATGAAGGCGTCCTGCGGAACCTCCACGTTGCCGACCATCTTCATCCGCTTCTTGCCCTCCTTCTGCTTCTCCAGCAGCTTCCGCTTACGGGAGATGTCACCGCCGTAGCACTTGGCGAGGACGTCCTTGCGGATGGCGCGGACCGTCTCGCGGGCGATGACCCGGGCGCCGATGGCGGCCTGGATCGGCACCTCGAAGTTCTGCCGGGGGATGAGCTTCTGGAGCTTGGCGACGAGCCGGACGCCGTACGCGTACGCCTTGTCCTTGTGGGTGACCGCGGAGAACGCGTCCACCTTGTCGCCGTGGAGCAGGATGTCGACCTTGACGAGCTGGGCCGACTGCTCGCCGGTGGGCTCGTAGTCGAGGGAGGCGTAACCGCGGGTCTTGGACTTCAGCTGGTCGAAGAAGTCGAAGACGATCTCGGCGAGGGGCAGCGTGTAGCGGATCTCGACGCGGTCCTCGGAGAGGTAGTCCATGCCGAGCAGGGTGCCGCGCCGGTTCTGGCAGAGCTCCATGATCGCGCCGATGAACTCGCTGGGGGCCAGCACCGTGGCGCGGACGACCGGCTCGTGCACCTTGTCGATCTTGCCCTCGGGGAACTCGCTCGGGTTGGTGACGACGTGCTCGGTGCCGTCCTCCATCTCGACCCGGTAGACCACGTTGGGGGCGGTCGCGATCAGGTCGAGGCCGAACTCGCGCTCCAGCCGCTCACGGACCACGTCCAGGTGGAGCAGGCCGAGGAAGCCGACGCGGAAGCCGAAGCCGAGCGCGGCGGAGGTCTCCGGCTCGTAGACGAGGGCGGCGTCGTTGAGCTGGAGCTTGTCCAGCGCCTCGCGCAGGTCCGGGTAGTCCGAGCCGTCCAGCGGGTAGAGCCCCGAGAAGACCATCGGCTTCGGGTCCTTGTAGCCGCCCAGCGCCTCGGTCGCCCCCTTGTTCAGGGAGGTGATCGTGTCACCGACCTTGGACTGCCGGACGTCCTTCACGCCGGTGATGATGTAGCCGACCTCGCCCACACCGATGCCGTCGGCCGGGGTCATCTCCGGGGAGGACACCCCGATCTCCAGCAGCTCGTGGGTGGCGCCGGTCGACATCATCTTGATGCGCTCGCGCTTGTTGAGCTGTCCGTCGACGACACGGACGTAGGTGACGACACCGCGGTACGGGTCGTAGACCGAGTCGAAGATCATCGCGCGTGCGGCGGCGTCCGCGTCACCGACCGGGGCCGGTACGTCACGGACGACCCGGTCGAGGAGCGCGTCCACGCCGATGCCGGTCTTGGCGGAGACCTTCAGCACGTCCTCGGGCTGGCAGCCGATGAGGTTGGCCAGCTCCTCGGAGAACTTCTCCGGCTGAGCGGCCGGGAGGTCGATCTTGTTGAGCACCGGGACGATGGTGAGGTCGTTCTCCATCGCGAGATAGAGGTTGGCCAGCGTCTGGGCCTCGATGCCCTGCGCGGCGTCGACCAGCAGGACCGTGCCCTCGCAGGCCGCGAGCGAACGGGAGACCTCGTAGGTGAAGTCCACGTGGCCCGGGGTGTCGATCATGTTGAGGATGTGGGTGGTGCCCGTGTCCTCACCCGTGTCGGGCGCCCAGGGCAGTCGGACCGCCTGGGACTTGATGGTGATGCCGCGCTCGCGCTCGATGTCCATCCGGTCGAGGTACTGAGCACGCATCTGCCGCTGGTCGACCACTCCGGTCAGCTGAAGCATCCGGTCGGCAAGGGTCGACTTGCCGTGGTCGATGTGCGCGATGATGCAGAAATTGCGGATCAGCGCCGGGTCGGTACGGCTCGGCTCGGGCACGTTGGAAGGAGTCGCGGGCACGCAGGGTCCTGATTCTTGAGACGCCGAACGCCGTGTCTCGGGTCGATGTCGGGTCGGTCGGATCGTCGGTCGGATCGATACGTAGGCTCCATCGTCCCACGCCTGCGGGACAGAGACCGGTTTGGGCCGGTCGGATGGTGACTGCTACCGTGGACAGCTGTGCCTCGTGGCTCTCACGAGCGGCGCGGCTCACCTGGAAGATCCAACGAACCTGAAAAGGCTCTATTCGTGGCGAACATCAAGTCCCAGATCAAGCGGAACAAGACCAACGAGAAGGCGCGCCTGCGCAACAAGGCCGTCAAGTCGTCGCTCAAGACCGCGATCCGCAAGGCCCGCGAGGCCGCCGCTGCCGGTGACGTCGAGAAGGCCACCACGGCCGTCCGCGACGCCTCCCGTCAGCTCGACAAGGCTGTCTCGAAGGGTGTCATCCACAAGAACGCCGCCGCCAACAAGAAGTCGGCGCTGGCGTCCAAGGTTGCCGCCCTGCAGGCCTGAGCTTCTTCCCGAAGCTCACTGATGTGAACGCCGGAACGGACTCGACGGGCCCTCTCTCCCGCCCCTGACCGGCACCCCGCGCCGCACACCGAACCTGCGTTCGCCACGCGGGTGCGGCGCACCAAGAGCGTGACCCGGAAGCCCCGGCCGCCGATCTCCCCAGATCAGCGCTCCGGGGCTTCCGCGTGTATGCCCCCTTGCGCCCCCGTCCGGGCATCTCCCTAGCCGGGGCTGGGGGACGTTTCCAGCCCGTCCGGGCCATCCCCAGCCGAAGCCCGGGGCACTTCCAGCCCGTCCGGCGCTTGAGGACGGAACCGGTGCACGCACGAGGGCCCGCACCCCACGGGGAACACGGACGGCTCCAGCCCACCCGGGCCATCCCCAGCCGAAGCCCGGGGCACTTCCAGCCCGTCCGGCGCTTGAGGACGGAACCGGTGCACGCACGAGGGCCCGCACCCCACGGGGAACACGGACGGCTCCAGCCCACCCGGGCCATCCCCAGCCGAAGCCCGGGGCACTTCCCAGCCCGTCCGGCGCTTGAGGACGGAACCGGTCATACCAGGGCCCCGCACCCGGCGGCGAACCCGGGAGGCGGAACAGCTACCGCCCCGACCTCGCGGCCCGCGCCACCGCGACCACGGCCTTCTCCAAGGCGTACTCAGGGTCATCCCCCCCACCCTTCACCCCCGCATCCGCAGCCGCCACGGCCCGCAGGGCCAGAGCCACCCCGTCCGGCGTCCACCCCCGCATCTGCTGCCGCACCCGGTCGATCTTCCACGGCGGCATCCCCAGCTCGCGAGCGAGATCGGCCGGCCGCCCGCCCCGCGCGGAGGACAGCTTCCCGATCGCCCGCACCCCCTGCGCCAGCGCACTGGTGATCAGCACGGGCGCGACCCCGGTCGACAGCGACCACCGCAGCGCCTCCAGCGCCTCCGCCGCCCGCCCCTCGACGGCCCGGTCGGCGACGGTGAACGACGAAGCCTCGGCCCGCCCCGTGTAGTAGCGCCCGACGACCGCCTCGTCGATCGTCCCCTCGACATCCGCGATCAGCTGCGACACCGCACTGGCCAGCTCCCGCAGATCGCTGCCGATGGAGTCGACCAGCGCCTGGCACGCCTCCGGCGTCGCGGACCGCCCGTGGGTCCGGAACTCCGACCGTACGAAGGAGAGCCGCTCGGCCGGCTTGGTGGTCTTCGGGCAGGCGACCTCCCGGGCACCCGCCTTGCGCGCCGCGTCCAGGAGCCCCTTGCCCTTGGCCCCGCCCGCGTGCAGCAGGACGAGCGTGATCTCCTCGACCGGCGCCCCGAGATACGCCTTGACGTCCTTGACCGTGTCGGCCGCGAGATCCTGCGCGTTCCGCACGATCACGACCTTACGCTCGGCGAAGAGCGAGGGGCTGGTGAGCTCGGCGAGCGTGCCGGGCTGCAACTGGTCGGACGCCAGATCACGGACATCCGTATCGGCGTCGGCAGCGCGGGCCGCCGCCACCACCTGCTGCACCGCACGGTCCAGGAGGAGGTCCTCCTGGCCCACGGCGAGGGTGAGGGGGGCGAGCGGGTCGTCGGTGGGATTCTTCCTGGTGGCCATCGCGATCCAGCATCCCATGACCCACTGACAGCCCGGCCGCCCCAGGGTGTGGGGCACACATGCCCGTACCGGAGAATGACCGGGTGAGCGATGTGAGACATGTACTGGTGCTGCCGGACCGCGACGCCGCTGAAGAGGTGGCCGGGGAGCTGGCGGACCGCTTCGGGATCGCCGAGGAGCCCCAGCTCGTACGGGACGCCCTGGCCGGCGAGGACGACGCCGAGGACGCCCAGTGGCTGGTGGTCGTGGAGGACCCGGCCGGCCGCCTGGACCAGGCCGCGCTGGACGAGTTCGCGGCGGAGTACGAAGGGTGGCTGGAGAAGCCGTAGGCGAACGAGCAGCCCGGCCGCGACCTGATGCCCTCCGGCACCTGGCCGGTCCGGCCCTCCTCCCTCGCCCCCCGCCACCGGCCGGTCCCCCCTCCGTCACCTCCGCCACCGACTGGCCATCCCTCCCCTCCGTCGCCCCCGCCACCGCCCTCGGTCGCCCCTCCCCTCCCCTCCGTCGTCTCCACCACCGACCGGTCACTCCTCCCCTCCTGAACGGCCCACCGCCCGCAGCTCCTTGCCCGTGCCCGTCACCGCGATGGCCCCGTCGGTGTCGGTGCGCAGGACCCGTGCCCCGGCGGCCCTGAGCGCGTCCACGGTCCGGGGCGAGGGGTGGCCGTACGGGTTGTCCGCGCCGCAGGAGATGAGCGCGAGCCTCGGCCGTACGCTGTCCAGCAGCCCCGCGTCCTGGAAGGCCGAGCCGTGGTGGGCCACCTTGAGGACATCCACCCGCGGCAGCCCCGCCGGGCTGTGCAGCAACCCCTGCTGGGCCGGTGGTTCGAGGTCGCCCAGGAGCAGCAGCGTCAGGCCGCCCCCGGCCCGTACGTGCAGGGTCACGCTGGAGTCGTTCGGCCCGCCCGCCCCCTTCACCGCACCGGCTCCCCCGGGCCCGTCGCGCGGCCAGAGGACCCGCCACTCCAGCGGCCCCGCCCGACGCCGCTCACCGGGTACCGCCCGCACCGTCGCGACCTGGGCCGCTGCCGCCGTACGCCGGACGAACGCGGCCTGCTCGGGCGGCTCGTCGAGGCTCGTCGTCTGCACCGCGCCCACGGCCCTGCCCCGCAGCACGCCGGGCAGCCCCCGGACATGGTCGGCGTGGAAATGGGTCAGGATCACGAGCGGCACCCGGGTGACACCGAGATCGCGCAGACAGCGGTCCACCGAGCGGGGATCGGGTCCGGCGTCGACGACCACCCCCGTGCCCTCCCCGGCGGCCAGCACCATCGCATCGCCCTGCCCCACGTCGCACAGCGCGAACGCCCAGTCCGGCGGCGGCCACCCCGTCACGATCCGGGTCAGCGGGACGGGCCGCAGCACCACCAGGACCAGGAGCAGCGCGGCGGCCGCGCAGAGCCAGGGGTGACGTACCAGCCGAGGGGCGAGCAGCACGGCCAGGAGTGTGAGGAGAGCCAGGAGAGCGGCACCGGCCCAGCCTCCGGGCCACGGGGCCTCCGCACCGGGCAGGTCCGCCCCCGTACGGGCCACCGAGGCGATCCACCCGGCCGGCCACCCCGCGACCCGGGCCAGCAGTTCGGCCACCGGCGGGGCGACCGGCGCCACGGCCAGCGCCGCGAACCCCAGCACCGTCGCGGGCGCCACCGCGAACTCCGCCAGCAGGTTGCACGGAATCGCCACCAGGCTCACCCGTGAGGCCAGAACCACCACCACGGGCGCGCACACCGCCTGCGCCGCAGCGGCGGCCGCCAGCACCTCGGCGAACCGGACCGGCATCCCCTGCCGTTGCAGCGCCGCACTCCACCGTGGCGCGAGCGTCAGCAGGGCACCGGTGGCCAGGACGGACAGCAGGAACCCGTAGCTCCGGGCCAGCCAGGGGTCGTACAGCACCAGGAGCACAACGGCCGCCGCCAGGGCGGGGATCAGGGATCTGCGGCGGCCGGTCCCGATGGCGAGAAGGGTGATCAGGCCGCAGGCCGCCGCGCGCAGAACGCTCGGCTCGGGACGGCAGACGACGATGAACGCGAGCGTAAGCGCGCCGCCAAGCAGCGCGGTCCCCCGTAGGGAGATCCCCAACTTGGGTGCCAGGCCTCGCCTTTCACTGTTCAGCGCCGAGCCGGGTGGGCCGATGAGAAGGAAGAGAAGGATCGACAGGTTGGCTCCTGACACCGCCAACAGGTGTGTCAGGTCGGTGGCCTTGAAGGCGTCGTGGAGTTCCGGCGAGACCCTGGAGGTGTCTCCGACCACCAGCCCCGGCAGCAGCGCCCGCGCGTCCGCGTCGAGGCCGTCCGTCGCCTCCCGCAGCCCGAAGCGCAGCTCCCCCGCCACGCGCTGGACGACGGTCGGGGGTCCGGTGATCCGGGGTGGCCCTTCGGTGTCCACGCGCAGGACGGCGGCCAGGCGTTCGCCCTGGTGGGCAGGGGGTGAGAGGCGGCCGCCGACGCGGAGCCGGGTGGAGGGCAGGAGATCCTGCCACCTCGCCCGGTCGTCTCCGGGCGAGACCATGAGGAGCACGGGCGTACGGACCCGGGTGCGGGGGCCGCCCGGTGCGGCCACCTCGGTGATGTCCGCGCCGATCAGGAGCGTGGCCGGGGTGCTGTGGCTGCCTCGCACGCCGGGGCGGGTCGGCCGGGGGTCGGAGGTGAGCCGCACCTCGGCGTCGATCCGCGCATGCTCCTGGGCCAGCCCGGGGACGGGCCCGCGCCGCACATCGGCGCCGTGCAGTCCGGCCGTGGCGCCGCCCGCCGCCGCGCAGAGCAGCACGGCTCCCACCGCGACGGTCCGCCTGCCCCTCGCTGACGCAGCTGCCAGGAGCACGATCGCCGCTACGGCACAGACCCCCGCCCCTACGGTCACCCAGCGCCCCGGCAGCCCGAGCGCCAGAGCCGCGGCCGCCCAGACCGCCAGAGCCGGCGGGACGAGCCGCAGATCCGTGGGCCTGTCCTCCCGCGCCGGAACCGCCCCCGGCTCACCGCTCGTTGCGGTGACCGTGTCCCGGTCGGCCACGCCTGCCTCCGGGCTGCTCATGGCTGCACGAGCGGTCGGAGGTCGGCGAACCGGCGGTCGCCGATGCCGTTGACCTGCCGGAGCTCGTCGACGGACCGGAATCCGCCGTTCTCCGTGCGGTGATCGATGATGTGCTGCGCCAGCACCGGCCCGACCCCCGGCAGGGTTTCGAGCTGCTCCTTGGTCGCCGTGCTCAGGCTCATCAGGGCCGCCGGGCCGGACGCCCCCGGTACGCCCGCCGCCGCACCGGTCGCCCCGCCGGTCGTGCCGCCGGTCGTGCCGAGGGCGGCCGGGGCCTGGGGCACCCCCACCGCGACCTGTTCGCCGTCCACGAGTACGCGCGCCCGGTTGAGCCCCGAGACATCGACCCCGGCACGCACACCGCCCGCCGCCCGGAGCGCGTCAGCCACCCGCGAACCGGCTGGAAGGCTCCGGACGCCCGGCCGGTGCACCTTGCCGCTGACATCCACCACGATCTCCCCCGCCGGTTCGGGCGGAGGGGTAGGCGGTGCGCCCGCGACCGGCCGGGGCGCCGGGTCCGCGCCTCCGGCCCGTAACGGATCCTCGGCCGCCGTCGCAGCCCCTGCCTCCACCGTCTCGGGTGCACGCACCCCTTGCGGACGCACGGACCAGAAGTGGAAGGCGGCGAGGCCTACGGCCACCAGCAGCACCAAGGCCAGTGCCGCGAGCGTCCGTGGCGCCAGCCCCCACCTGAGCCGCACCCACAGCGGCACCCGGTCCCAGAGCCCCGACACGACGTTCCCCGCCCACCCACGCACAGGCGCCTGGGCGGCCTCCCCCGCCCGGTCGTCGGGCAGGGGGTACGTCTTCAGGGTCGGGCCGGGCTCAAGGACCACACCCGGGCCCGGCTCTGGCGCAAGACCCACACCCACGCTCGGCTCAGCAACCACGCCCGGGCCCGTCCCACCCGCCATCAGCGCGTCCGCCCGGCGTCTCGCGGCCGCCGCGGCAAGGGCGGCACGGCCTCGCGCGGACCCCTGCCTGCCATGACGGGCACCCGGCCGAGCACCGGGACGTACCCCGGCCCGGCCGCTCGGACGGCCGCCGGGTCCGTGCCGCACCCGGCGCCCCGCCGCCGGAGCACGCTCGGCAGCGGCCGCCACCCCGGCAGCCTCACCGCCGGAAGCCGACGCCGCATGCGGGACCGGAGGCGGGAGGGGAGCCGGGATCAGAGGTGGAGAAGCGACGGGAGGTGGAGCGGCGGACGAGTGGTCAGCGACAGGGGCAGCGGACGGGGCGTCGGGCATCGACACCCGAGAGGTTCGAAGGGCCATGCCTCACGACGTTAGGCACAACCGCCCGAACCTGCTGAACAGCCCCGATTCCTGTGGACAACCGGCCAGTTGTGGATATCCCCGTCACTCGTACGAGGGCACCCGCGCCGTCAACGCGGCGAGATCACCACGCCGAGCAGCCCCGGTCCCGTGTGCGCCCCGATCACCGCGCCCACCTCGCTGACGTGGAGGTCGGCCAGGCCCGGAACCCGCTCCCGCAGCCGCTCGGCCAGGCGCTCCGCCCGCTCCGGCGCGGCTAGGTGGTGGACGGCGATGTCCACCGCCGCCTCACCGGCCCGCTCGGCGACGATCTCCTCCAGGCGGGCGATGGCCTTGGACGCCGTGCGCACCTTCTCCAGCATCTCGATCCGGCCGCCGTCGAGTTGGAGGATCGGCTTCACCGCGAGCGCGGAGCCCAGCAGCGCCTGGGCCGTGCCGATGCGGCCTCCCCGGCGGAGGTAGTCCAACGTGTCGACATAGAAATAAGCGGATGTTCCGGCGGCCCGCTTCTCCGCCGCCGCCACGACCTCGTCCAGGCCGCTGCCCGCCTCCGCGCTCTCCGCGGCCGCGAGCGCGCAGAAGCCCAGGGCCATGGCGACCATGCCGGTGTCCACGACACGTACCGGGATCGGGGCGTCCTTCGCCGCGAGCAGCGCGGCGTCGTACGTGCCCGAGAACTCCGCCGACAGGTGCAGGGAGACCACCGCGTCGGCTCCGCCCTCGGCCGCCGCCCGGTAGGTCGCGGCGAAGACCTCGGGGCTGGGGCGGGAGGTGGTCACGGAGTGGCGTTTCTGCAGGGCCAGGGCGAGCGAGCGGGCCGAGATCTCCGTGCCCTCCTCCAGCGCCTGATCGCCCAGGACGACGGTCAGCGGCACCGCGGTGATGCCGTGCCGTTCCATCGTCCGGCGCGGCAGGTAGGCCGTTGAATCAGTGACGATAGCGACATGGCGGGACATGAGCCGGAGGTTACCCGCCGAGGTCGGAGTGCGGGAGCCCGGCCCCGGCTCTGTGATCATTCCTGGTCACTTCGGAACGCGTCCTGTCACCATTAGCCACCGCCATTGGCCACCGCCATTGGCCACCGCCACTGGCACCGGCACCCGCACCCGCACCGGCCACCGCCGCACCCGCCCAAAAGCCCGACCGGCACCGGACAGCCCCGTTCGGCCGGACGCCTTCGCCCGGCCCCACCCTCAGTTGGTGGTCTCCGGCCTTGCCGACTTCTGCCACGGGTACCTCGTCCGCAGGTGCGGGTCCGGTGCCGTGATCGCCTGCGGGGCCTCCTCGCGGGCCGGTCCGCCCCAGGACTCGTCCGCCGTACTGCTGCTGGCCCCGGCGGCGGCCGGCTCGGGCCACTCCACCCCGGCGTCGCGTCCCCGCGCCGCCCCGGCACCCGACCGCCCCTGCGAGGTCCCGGACTGCTCCTCCGTGGTCCAGTGCCGCAGGGCTCCCGCCTCGATGTCGATCTGCGCGTTCAGCGCGTCCAGGTCGTCGTCGGCGAACTGGCGCGCCCGGTCCCGGGCCGCCCAGCGCAGTGAGTCCGCCGAGTGCGTGATCCGCTGCGTCCGCTCGCGCAGCTGCGGCAGCAGACCGGCGACCGTCGCCCGGTCCGGCTCACGCTCCAGCCGCTTCAGCTCGTCGTCCAGCTCCAGGCCGTGGGCGCTCAGCCGCCGGAAGAGGCCCACCGACTCGGCGAGCGAGGAGTCCTCCGCCACACCGGCGTGCAAGGCGTCCTGGGTGGCGCGCATCGAGGTGCGCAGGGCGAGCCGGAGCTGTGCCAGCTCACCCGTGACGCCGGGCTGGCCGAAGCTCTTGGCCCGGAGCGTGGTGTCCTCCACCGTGCGACGGGCCTGGGTGATCGTGCGGTCCACGCCCCGCTTGGCCGCACCGACGGCTTTCACGGTCACATAGACGCCCAAGGCGATGAACGCGACGAAGAGCAGCGCCAAGATCGTGATCGCGGCTTCCATGAATGCCCCTCGGTGTCTCGATGCGGCTGCCGGTAGCGGTCGCTCCCCTCCACCGTAAACGGAACGGGCAGGCCGAGGGTTCCATCGGAACCCCCAACCTGCCCGTAGGGGATGGCCCTAACTACGTACAGCGCCTACATACAGCGGCCGTCACGCGGGGACGATGTTCACCAGCTTCGGCGCCCGCACGATCACCTTGCGGATCCCGGCGCCGCCCAGCGCCGCGACGACCGCCTCGTCCGCCAGGGCCAGCGCCTCCAGCTCCTCGTCCGTGATGGAGGGCGAGATCTCCAGGCGGGCCCGGACCTTGCCCTTGATCTGGACGACGCAGGTGACGGTCTCGTCGACGACGTACGCCGGGTCGGCCACCGGGAAGTCCTGGTGGACGACGGAGTCGGTGTGGCCCAGCCGGCGCCACAGCTCCTCCGCGATGTGCGGGGCCAGCGGGGCGATCAGCAGGACCAGCCGCTCGGCCACGGACCGCGGCAGCGGGCCGCCCGCCTTCGTCAGGTGGTTGTTCAGCTCGGTGATCTTGGCGATGGCGGTGTTGAACCGCATCCCCTCCAGATCCTGGCCGACCCCGTCGATGGCCTTGTGCAGGGCCCTCAGGGTGTCCTCACCGGGCTCGGTGTCGACGACGGTGACCTCACCGGTCTCCTCGTCGACCACGTTGCGCCACAGCCGTTGCAGCAGCCGGTACTGGCCGACCACGGCACGCGTGTCCCAGGGGCGCGACACATCCAGCGGGCCCATCGCCATCTCGTACAGACGCAGGGTGTCCGCACCGTACTCGGCGCAGATCTCGTCCGGCGTGACCGCGTTCTTCAGGGACTTGCCCATCTTCCCCAGGACGCGGCTGACCTTTTCGCCCTCGTGGTAGAAGGCGCCGTCGCGCTCCTCCACCTCGGCGGCGGGGACGGCGATGCCCCGGGCGTCGCGGTAGACGAAGGCCTGGATCATGCCCTGGTTGTACAGCTTGTGGAACGGCTCGGCGGACGAGATGTGGCCCAGGTCGTGCAGCACCTTGGACCAGAACCGCGCGTACAGCAGGTGCAGCACGGCGTGCTCGGCACCGCCGACGTACAGGTCGACACCGCCGGTGGGCTGGCCCTCGCGCGGGCCCATCCAGTACTGCTCGATCGCCGGGTCGACCAGCTGCCGGTCGTTGGTCGGGTCCAGGTAGCGCAGCTCGTACCAGCAGGAACCGGCCCAGTTGGGCATGGTGTTGGTCTCGCGGCGGTACTTCTTCGGGCCGTCGCCCAGGTCCAGCGTCACGTTGACCCAGTCCGCGTTGCGCGACAGCGGGGTCTCGGGCTGGGTGTCGGCGTCCTCCGGATCGAAGGTGCGCGGCGAGTAGTCCTCGACCTCCGGCAGCTCCAGCGGCAGCATCGACTCGGGCAGCGGGTGGGCGATGCCCTCCTCGTCGTACACGATCGGGAAGGGCTCGCCCCAGTAGCGCTGGCGGCTGAACAGCCAGTCGCGCAGCCGGAAGTTGACGGTGCCCTCACCGACACCGTGCTCCTGGAGCCAGTCGGTGATCTTCGCCTTGGCCTCGACGACGCCCAGGCCGTCCAACGAGATCTCGTCGTTGGCGGAGTTGACCAGCTTCGCGTCGTACGAGCTGAAGGCGTCGTCCCAGGTGGCGGGGTCGGTGCCGCGGTCGTCCGAGGGCTGGACGACACAGCGCATCGGCAGCTCGAAGGCGCGCGCGAAGGCGAAGTCGCGCGCGTCGTGCGCCGGTACGGCCATGATCGCGCCGGTGCCGTACCCCATCAGGACGTAGTCCGCGATGAAGACGGGGACCTTCTCGCCGCTGACCGGGTTGGTCGCGTACGCGCCGGTGAAGACACCGGTCTTGTCCTTGGCCTCGGCCTGCCGCTCCACGTCGGACTTGGCGGCGGCCTGCTTGCGGTACGCGGTGACGGCCTCGGCCGGGCTGGCGTGGCCACCGGTCCACACCGGGTGCGTTCCCTCGGGCCAGGCGGCCGGGATGATCCGCTCCACCAGGTCGTGCTCGGGCGCCAGCACCATGTAGGTGGCGCCGAACAGGGTGTCCTGACGGGTGGTGAAGACGGTGATGCCACCGGCGGTGTCGACCGGGAACTCGACGCGGGCGCCCTCGGAGCGGCCGATCCAGTTGCGCTGCTGGAGCTTGATGGCCTCGGGCCAGTCCAGCCCGTCCAGGTCGTTCAGCAGCCGGTCGGCGTAGGCGGTGATGCGCATGTTCCACTGGCGCAGCTTGGCCTTGAAGACGGGGAAGTTGCCGCGCTCGGAACGGCCGTCGGCGGTGACCTCCTCGTTGGCCAGCACGGTGCCCAGGCCGGGCGCCCAGTTGACGGGCGCGTCGGAGGCGTACGCCAGGCGGTACCGGCCCAGCAGGTCGGCGCGTTCGGCGGCGCTCAGCGCGCTCCACTCACGGCCGTCGGGGGTCGCCCGGGTGCCGCTCTCGAACTGCTCCACCAACTCGCCGATCGGGCGGGCCCGGTCGGCCTCGGTGTCGTACCAGGAGTTGAAGATCTGCAGGAAGATCCACTGCGTCCACTTGTAATAGTCGGCCTCGATCGTCGCGAACGAGCGGCGGTTGTCGTGGCCCAGACCCAGCCGGCGCAGCTGGACCTTCATGTTCTCCATGTTGGCCTCGGTGGAGACCCGCGGGTGGGTGCCCGTCTGGACCGCGTACTGCTCGGCGGGCAGGCCGAACGCGTCGAAGCCCAGGGTGTGCAGCACGTTGTGGCCGGTCATCCGCTGGTGGCGGGCGTAGACATCGGTGGCGATGTAGCCCAGCGGGTGTCCGACGTGCAGCCCCGCACCCGAGGGGTACGGGAACATGTCCATGATGAACTTCTTCGGCTTGGCGGCCAGCTCCGGGTCGCCCGCCAGGTCACCGGTGGGGTTCGGTGCCTCGTACGTCCCCTCCGCGTCCCAGAAGTCCTGCCAGCGTGCCTCGATGTCGGCGGCCATCGCCGCCGTGTAGCGGTGCGGCGCGGCCGTCTCGGCTGCGGAATTCGTCTCGCTCATGATCCTCAAAGCTCCATCGATCGTCATCTGCCGGGAAACGAAAAATCCCCTCGCACAGGAGGGGACGCCGCGCTGACTCCGACCAGGCGTTCTCACCGGTCGGGACTGTTCAGCGCGGCTCGCTAAGCAGAAGGCGTACGGCACGCATGGCGTCAGGGTACCGCACGTGCCCGGAAGGGAGCGGGGAGCGACCGGTGGGCGGACAGCGTGCGCAGGGGCCGGCCCCCATCGGCTCCGCGAGCCGGTTCCCAGCTGCTCCGGGGGCCGATCCCTACCTGCTCATTCGTCGCCCTCAGTAGTTGACGCGTGATGTTCCCGTGGGCGCGCGGTGTGTGTTCGGCGGGCTTCCGGTGGGCTTTCCGCGGAGTCCTGGGGCGACTCGCCTGGCTGCGGGAACGGCCGGGAAGCGGATGTTACTCGGCGTACCGACTTCTATCGGGGCAACCGAGCAAAGCCCGTATTGGTTGGTATGGGGCGCCCTAGCATGCGGCAACGGGACCGCTTTGCCGAACTATTCGGAGTCGCCCCCATGAACCCTCATCGCAAGATCCGCGTATCCCCCACCATGAGCCCCGGAATGAGTCGGCCTGTACAGGGCGGCCTGACTGTCACCGCCCTGGTTTTCGTCCCCCTGCTCGCCGTCGCAGGGAGCGACGGCTTCCGCGCCACCCTCGATTTCACCACCGGCGTCCTGTCGCTGGTGTCGCTCAGCGCTGCCGTCGCCTGGGGCCTGCTGGCCACCGACCGGCTGTTCCTCTCGACCCGGCAGCGAATCGTCTGCCAGGGCATCCACCGCGCCACGGCCATCGCCGCGCTCGGCTTCCTGCTGCTGCACGGCACCGTGAAGATCGCCCTCGGCCACGTGTCCTTGATCGGCGCCCTCATACCCTTCGGCCTCGGAGTCACGGGCACGGCGGGGCTGATCGGCTTCGGCTCGCTAGCCGGACTGCTGATGGTCGTCACGGCCGCGACCGGCGCGATGCGCAGCGCGTTCGCCCAGCCCTCCGCCACGGCCACCCGGCTGGGGCAGTCGCTGGGCTCCCCCCGGGAGGCGGGCGGGATCGCGGGGCGGTGGCGGGCCCTGCACGCCTTGGCCTATCCGGCCTGGTGTGCCGCGCTGATCCACGGCCTGTACGCGGGCCGGGCGCCCGCCACCTGGGTCGTCGTGATGTACAGCCTCTGCCTCACCGCCGTCGCGGGCGCCCTGTGCCTGCGGCTGCTGCCCGGCCCGACGAAGCGCCGGATCACCGACCGGATCAGCGCCTTGATGAGCCCGGAGGCGGACTTCGACGCGCCGGACCCGGTGCTGCGCGGGTCCTCGCGGCCGGGTACGGAGCGCGGGCCTGGCCGCGAGCCGCCCTCGGGAGACCCGGCAGGGTGGAGCGAGCCGGACCGGGAGGTGCGGGGCACTCCGGTGCGCCCGCGCACCCTGTCGGCGCCGCTGCCTCCGCCGGTGCCCCCGCCCGTACCGCTGTCCGGATCGCTCCACTCACTGGACGAGACCCGCCCCCTGCCCGACCCGCTCTCCACGCACGGAACGCACTCCCCGCACGAGGCGCCGACCGAATTGCTGTACGGGGTCCAGCCCCCGGCGTACGAACCGCCGCCGCGCAGCTCCGACCGGCTCGCCGACGGTCCGACGAGCGGGCCGGGCATCGGGCCGACGGGCGGGCCGGGCATCGGGGTGACAGGCGGGCCCGGGATCGGGGTGACAGGCGGGCCGGGAATATCGGCCGGGTACCGGGCCGTCTCGCAGGCCGGCAACTCCGCACGCCCACCGGGTGCCAGATGGCCCGCCCCGTCCCCCGCACCGCCCGCACAGGCCCATCACCGCCCCCAGGGAGCCGAGCACACCTACGCGCCCCCGCAGGAACCACCCCTGTACGCGTCACCGCTCCACACCACGCCTCCTTACAGCACACCCTCGTACGGCACAGCTGACGCGACGCCTTCTTATGGCGACGCCACGACCGGTAGCGCCCCGAGCCCCAGCGCCCCCTCCCCTTCCTACGAAGCCACGTACGAAGCCGCTTCCTATGAAGCCGCGTACGAGGCCACGCCCGGAGCCTCGTACGGAGCCACCCGCGAATCCGCTTACGCACCCACCTACGAGTCCCCGTACAAGGCCGCCCCCGCGGCCGACCCCTTCGACACAGCCACTTACAACACGCCCACCACCGGCACCGGCGCCGAGCCGCCGGCCGGACCGTTCTCCGCGCCCCCGGCCGGCGAACCGTGGCACGCACCCGCAGGAGACCGACCGTGAACGACCCCCTCCCCGATGTTCCCGAGGTCCGCGTCGTCGGCCTGCCTCAACTGACCACCGGCTTCGACCTGGTGGAGCGGCTCGACCTCGCCATGCACCTGAAGGTGCACGGGCCTCTCGAACCGATGACCGGCGAGCGGCTGGCGGAACTGGCCGAGGCGATATCCCTGCGCGGGCGGGGCGGCGCAGGGTTCCCGTTCGGGAAGAAGATGCGGGCGGTGGCGAAGGCGTCCATCCGGCGCGGGGTGCGCCCCGTCGTCGTGATCAACGGGAGCGAGGGCGAGCCCGCCTGCCGCAAGGACACCGTCCTGCTCAACCGCGCCCCGCACCTGATCCTGGACGGCGCCCTGCTGGCCGCCGAGGCGCTCGGCGCGCGCACGCTGGTCGTCGCCGTCACCCGTAACTCCACCGAGGTCTCCGTACGCGCGGCCCTGGCCGAGCGCGGCCTCTCCGACCGGCGCGGCCAGCAGCTGCGCGCCCGGGTGGTGCGCACCCCGGAGCGGATGGTCTCCGGCGAGGCGTCCTCGGTGATCCGCGCGGCCAACGGCGGCCCCGCCATGCCCCCGGGCCGGCGCGAGCGGGCGGCGGAGACCGGGGTCGGCGGTGCCCCGACCCTGCTGTCCAACGCGGAGACGTACGCCCAGCTCGCCGTCGCCGCGCGGATCGGCCCCCGCCGCTACGGGCACACCGGACTGCCGGGCGAACCGGGCACCGTCCTGCTCACCGTCTCCGGTGCCGTGACGCGGCCCATGGTCATCGAGGTGCCGACCGGGGTGCCGCTGCGGTACATCCTCCAGCTGGCCGGAGCGCCGCCGCTGCCCCAGGGGGTCCTGACGGGCGGCTACCACGGCAACTGGATCGACGCGGTCGCCTCCCACAACGCGGTCATCTCCCGCGAGTCCCTGGCCAACGTCGGCGGCGCGCTCGGCGCGGGCGCGATCCTGCCGATCGGTCCGGAGACCTGCCCGCTCGGCGAGTCCCTGCGGATCGCGAACTGGCTGGCCGCCGAGACCGCCGGGCAGTGCGGCCCGTGCAAGCTGGGGCTCCCCGCCGCGGCGGGCGGTCTCTCTGATGTGCTGAACGGCGGCGGGCCCGCCGCGCTGGAGGCCCTGCGTGAGGTGGCCCAGGCCGTGAAGGGCCGGGGGGCGTGCAAGCACCCGGACGGTTCGGCGCGGTTCTACATGTCGACGCTGTCGGCGTTCACCGACGACCTCGCCGCCCATGTCCTGGACGGCGGCTGCGGCCGCGAGACGCTCGGTGTGCTGCCGCTGCCCTCCTCCGGCTACCAGGACGTGGAGGAGTCGATTCCGAGCGGCGAGAAGCTGGCGGTGGACTGGACGCTCTGCCAGGGCCACGGCCTCTGCGCGGACATCGTCCCCGAGCTCATCAGACTGGGCCCCGACGGCTATCCGGCGGTGGCGGACGCCTCGGTCCCGATGCATCTGCGCGGACGCGCCCAGCGGGCCGTACGGCGCTGCCCCGCGCTGGCGCTCCGCATGGAGCAGCCGGCCGCCGAGCAGCGGCCCGCGCTGCCCGCCGTCAACCGGCGGGCCCTGGGCAGCGGACGCGGCTGACCGGGCACCACGACGGAAGAAGCGGGCCACCCGATCCGGGTGGCCCGCTTCTTCATGTGGAACTTGTGGAGCTAAGGAGAATTGAACTCCTGACCTCCTGCATGCCATGCAGGCGCTCTACCAACTGAGCTATAGCCCCTTGCTGCTTGCCGCCCGGTTCCCCTTGGCGACATCGAGAACATTACACGGTCTCCCCGGTGCTTCACCAAATCGTTTCCGCTATGCACTCATATGCCCGAATTATCCCGGACGTTGAACCGTCCGTCGCAGGTCAGAGGCCCGGAGGATCACGCCGTGGCGAAGGAGTAGAAGCGCTTGAGGGTGCAGTGCTCCTCCAGGAGCCGCCCGTAGATCGGCTCCCCCTCGAGCTCCCGGTAGGTCTCGATGGGGTCGCCTTTTATGATCAGCGCCCGGGCACATTCCTCGCACCAGTACTGGTATTCGGAGTTGATCGGGTCCATGTCCCTGACAATGGGCGTACCGCTGCCGCACCAGTCGCACTTACGCCTGTGTGCACCCATCAGTCAGCTCCAGCTGTGGCCGCAGGCCGTACACACGTAGGAGACCCCTCCGTTGTCGCCCAGGACTTGGGCCACGTGGGACGAACCGCAGGACGGACAGCCGAGCCGGGATCGATCTTCGGACGTTACGGGGCCGGGGGACGAGGTGGCGACAAGGGGCAGGTCGGGGACGCGTTCGCGACTCGCAGGCATCGCGCTCCCTCCCGATCGGTCCGTCGCCCCCTCCGGCGCTCCGATTCTGCCATGACCCCGCAAGGGGGTCAGCCCGCTTCACGCCCTATGCAGAAGATCCCGCCCCCAGACGGGGACGGGATCCTGATTGTGGAGCTAAGGAGAATTGAACTCCTGACCTCCTGCATGCCATGCAGGCGCTCTACCAACTGAGCTATAGCCCCGCTGTCCGCTGTGTTTCCCTGCGTTTCCGCGCTGCGAACAAGAAGAACTTTAGCCTGTGACCTGCCGGAAAGTGAAATCCGGCCGTGGACGCCCGGAGACGGCCTGCGGGACGGCCCCGCGAGCGGGGTCCGAGGGGCCCTAGTCGTCGTCGCCGAGCACCGGTTCCGGCAGGGTGCCGGCGTTGTGCTCCAGCAGGCGCCAGCCGCGCGCGCCCTCGCCCAGGACGGACCAGCAGCAGTTGGTGAGCCCGCCGAGCCCTTCCCAGTGGTGCGCCTCCAGGCCGAGGAGACGGCCGATCGTCGTCCTGATCGTGCCGCCGTGGCTGACCACGACGAGGGTGCCGTCGGCGGGCAGCTTCTCGGCGTGCTCCAGGACGACCGGTGCGGCCCGGTCGGCGACCTCGGTCTCCAGCTCGCCGCCGCCCCTGCGCACGGGCTCGCCGCGCTTCCACGCCGCGTACTGCTCGCCGTACCGCTCCACGATCTCCACATGCGTCAGCCCCTGCCAGGCGCCCGCGTACGTCTCACGGAGCGCGGCGTCATGGGCCACCGTGAGGCCGGTGACGGCCGCGAGCTCGGCGGCCGTGGCCGCCGCCCGCCGGAGATCGGAGGCGACGACGGCATCGGGCTTCAGCGAGGCGAGCAGCCGGGCGGCCCGACGGGCCTGCCCGACGCCCTCCTCGGTCAGCTCGATGTCCGTGGAGCCCTGGAAGCGGCGCTCCAGGTTCCACGCGGTCTGGCCGTGACGCCAGAGGACGATCCTGCGGCCCCTGCCGCTGCGACTGCCGTTCAGCTCTGGTCACCTTCCGTGCTGCCGTTGAGCTGTGCGTGCTCCTCGGCCTTGCCACGGGTCCTGATCGCGTCCTCGGGGAGGGCAATCTCCGGGCAGTCCTTCCACAGGCGCTCCAGCGCGTAGAAGACGCGCTCCTCGCTGTGCTGGACGTGGATGACGATGTCGACGTAGTCGAGGAGGATCCAGCGGGCGTCGCGGTCGCCCTCACGGCGCACCGGCTTGGCGCCGAGCTCCTTCTGGAGCTTCTCCTCGATCTCGTCGACGATCGACTTGACCTGACGGTCGTTGGGGGCCGAGGCCAGCAGGAAGGCGTCGGTGATCGACAGCACATCGCTGACGTCGTAGGCGATGATGTCGTGCGCGAGCCGGTCGGCGGCCGCCTGAGCGGCGGCGTTGATGAGCTCGATGGAGCGGTCCGTGGCGGTCACATGCAGGCTTTCGTCGGCGGTCGGATGCAACCTCTAGGGTCTCACGGACCGCCGACAACCCCTCCCGCCGACGAAATACGCCGCTGAACAGCCGGTCGTACGGCCCCGGCTACTTAATCCTGCCAGCTCTCGCCCCGGCTACTTCGTCTTGTAGTTCTGGCCGAGCACCGCGGACACGTCCGCGTTGGCGGCCGGCTCGCCCTTCTTCACGGCACCGGCGGACAGCCCCAGCGTCTTGGCGACCTCCGAGGCCTTCTCCTTGTCCTCGGCGCTCCGGTAGATCACGACGGACTCGGCCTCCACGTCGGCCTTGCCGCTGTCCACGAACGCGTAGCCGCCGTTGACCAGCGTGATCCGGGCGGACTCCCCGGCGCGTGCGTTCCCGGTGGCGTTGCGGACGGCGACCCTCAGGGGCGCGCCCTCCTCCGGAGCCTTCACCGTGCCGCCGAGGATGTCCTTGACGACGCTGCGGGTGGCCGCGTCGGTGAGGGTGCCGTCGTCCTGGACCGGCAGCATCGCCGTCTTGTAGTCGCCGACCTTGGCCCGCGAGGCCAGCTTGGCGAGCGAGGCCCCGAGGTCCTTCTCCGGCAGCGACGGGTCCAGGACCTGCGCCAGCGTCTCCACGGTGACGGTCGCCGCCTTGGGGTCCTCCGAGATCTTGCGCAGCACCGCGCGCATGACCTCGCCGAACCGCGCCAGCTGCTTGGCCTCGGCCTCCCCGGGTGCGAGGTAGGTGGCGTACGCGACGGCCATCGGGCCGCTGAGCGTCTGCGCCTCCCCCTTCTTCACCAAGGGCGCGGCGCCCTTCTTGGCGTCGGGCACATCGATGTCGGTGTCCATCTCGATGTTGCCGACCTGCTCGACCAGGATCTCCAGGTACGGGGTGTCCAGCCGCCAGGTGCCGCTGATCTTGGTGCCCAGGAGGGTTTCGATCGACTCCCGGGTGCCGGTCCTGCCGTCGTCGTCGACGGACTTGCCCAGCGTGGTGGTGGACCCGTCATCACCGGCGACGGCGAGGGTGTTCGGCAGCAGGATGGTGGTGCCCTGCTTCGTGGTGGCGTTGTCGACGAGCAGGGCTGTCGACGTGCCGCCCTTCTTGGTGTTGTGCAGGTGTACGACGATCACATCGCGCTGCTGCGCGCCGACGGCGACGGACTTCTTCTCCTCCGGGCCGGAGAGGCCGGGGAGCATGTCGGCGGACCAGAGGTACCCGACGCCGCCGACGACCACGAGCGCGGCGACGACGATCAGGGCGATGATCCGGTTGCGGCCCTTGCGCCGTGCTTCCTCGCGCCGCTCGCTGCGGCTCTCGGTGAACTTCAGCCAGTCGATGACGTCTTCGGAGTCCTCGTCGGGCTCCTCGATGAACGAGAACTGCTCGGTGCGGTAGTCCGGAGCGGGGGCGCGCTGCCCGGGGACGGCCGGGTCCGCATCAGCCGCCGGCTCCGGCTCGGGGGCCTGCTCGCGCGGGGGCTGCGGGGCCTGCCGGGGGGTCTGCTGCGGCGCCTGTTCGGGTGCGGGGGCGGTGCCCTGCTGCGGGATGTTCCACTGATCGGTGTCGACGGCGGCGGGCTGCTGCCCGGTGGCGTAGCCGTAGTCGGTGTAGCCCCCGTAGCCGTAACCCTGGCTCTGCGCCTGTCCCTGGCCCTGCCCGTAGCCCTGGTCGGTGCCCTGGCCGTAGCCCTGGTCGGCGCCTTGGCCGCCCTGGTCCTGCTGCTGCCCCGCGTAAGGGTCATAGGCCTGGGGCTGCTGGGTCTGGCCGTACGGGTCGTATCCGTACCCCGTGTCCTGGGCCTGGTTCTGCCCCTGCCCCTGGCCCTGCTGGGTGGCGTAGGGGTCGTACTGCTGCCCGCCCTGCTGCTGGTACACCGGCTGCCCGTACTCGTCGTAGCCGATGATCTGCGGCTGCTGGTAGTACGGGTCGTGGTCGTACGGGTTCTGTCGGTCGTTCACCGGTGCCCCTCTCCGTGGCTCAGTCGCCGCGGTACAGCTGGCGCTTGTCGATGTAGCGGACCACGCCGTCCGGCACCAGGTACCAGACCGGCTCCCCCTGCGCGACCCTCTCACGGCAGTCCGTGGACGAGATCGCCAGCGCGGGCACCTCCACGAGGGAGACGCCGCCCTCGGGGAGACCGTCGTCCGTGAGCACGTGACCCGGCCGGGTCACACCGATGAAGTGGGAGAGCGAGAACAGCTCCTCCGCGTCACGCCAGGTGAGGATCTGGGAGAGCGCGTCGGCGCCGGTGATGAAGAAGAGGTCCGCGTCGCCGTGGACCTCGCGCAGGTCCCGCAGCGTATCGATGGTGTACGTCGGTCCGCCACGGTCGATGTCACTGCGGCTGACCGAGAACTGCGGGTTGGACGCGGTGGCGATGACCGTCATCAGATAGCGGTCCTCGGCCGGGGAGACCTTCTTGTGGCTCTTCTGCCACGGCTGCCCGGTCGGGACGAACACGACCTCGTCGAGATGGAACTGGGCGGCCACTTCACTGGCCGCCACCAGGTGTCCATGATGGATCGGGTCGAATGTCCCGCCCATGACGCCGATGCGGCGTTTGCCGGGGCCGGTAGGCACTTCCTGCTCTCCCATGCGTGCAGAGCCTACTGGCACAGCTGTACGCCTCTGTCTCAGCGGTCGCGGTTGAAGCGGGTGGTGACCCAGAGCAGGAACATCAGCGCGATGAAGGCGCCGGCGCCGACGACGTAGGGGTTGAGGCTTTCATGGTTGCCGCCGCCCTCGCCTCCGGAGGCGAGAGTGACCAGCTGGTGCGAGGTGCTCGTGAGGCTCATCTTCGGCAGGACCTATCGATCGTGAATCGGAAGGAAGACGTCGGGCACATCGTATGCGGGGCCCCCGGGCACGCTCACGCCGACTCAGTCGTTGTCACCGTTGTCGCGGTATCCACGCAGCAGGAACCAGGCGAGCAGCACCGCTCCGACGATCGAGGCCAGCAGCACGATCCGGAGAGTGGTCCCCGGACCCTGCTGGTCGGAGACGGCGGCGAGCAGTACGGCGGTGTGCGGCATTTCGGGCGCTCCTCATAGTTATCCACAGCCCCCCGCACACCGTAGCGCCAGCGCATACGCTGGTTTTTGTCCGGGGGACGAGCAACGTCTCGTACGAACAGGGGGCCATCCATGACCGACACCAGTCACGAGAACGTGCCGAGCAGGGCGCGCAGGCGGTTTCCCGGGATCTCCTCCCGGGCCTACGAGCACCCGGCGGACCGCTCGGCCCTGGTGGCCCTGCGCAGGCTCACCGGCTTCGACACCGTGTTCAAGGCGCTCAGCGGGCTGCTCCCGGAGCGTAGTCTGCGGCTGCTCTTCCTCTCCGACTCCGTCCGGGTGAGCGAGGCCCAGTTCGCCCACCTCAACGACATGCTGCGCGACGCCTGTTACATCCTGGACCTGGAGAAGGTCCCGCCGATGTACGTCAAGCAGGACCCGCAGCCCAACGCCATGTGCATCGGGATGGACGAGCCGATCATCGTGGTCACCACCGGCCTGGTGGAGCTCCTGGACGAGGAGGAGATGCGGGCGGTGGTGGGCCACGAGGTGGGCCACGCGCTCTCCGGTCACTCGGTGTACCGGACGATCCTGCTGTTCCTGACCAACCTGGCCGTGAAGGTCGCCTGGATCCCGCTGGGCAATGTGGCGATCATGGCGATCGTGACGGCGCTGCGCGAGTGGTTCCGCAAGTCGGAGCTCTCCGCCGACCGGGCCGGGCTGCTGGTGGGCCAGGACATCCAGGCTTCGATGCGCGGTCTGATGAAGATCGCCGGTGGCAACCACCTCCACGAGATGAATGTGGACGCCTTCCTCGCCCAGGCCGACGAGTACGAGAAGGGCGGGGATCTGCGGGACTCGGTCCTCAAGATCCTCAATGTGCTGCCCCGGACGCACCCCTTCACCACGGTGCGGGCCGCCGAGCTGAAGAAGTGGTCGGAGACCCGGGACTTCCAGCGGATCATGGACGGCCACTACCCCCGGCGCGACGAGGACAAGGACGCCTCGGTGACGGATTCGTTCCGGGAGTCGGCCTCGCACTACGCGGACACGGTGCGCACCAGCAAGGACCCGCTGATGAAGCTGGTCGGGGACATCGCCGGGGGCGCCGGGGACCTGGGCGGCAAGCTGCGCGACAAGTTCACCGGAGGGGCCGGGGCCGCCAAGGGCGGCGCGGGCACCTCCGCTACGGACGGGGGCGGTACTCCCGGAGGGACTGAGGGGCATGAGGGGCCTGAGGGGCCTGAGGAGGGGCCCCGGAAGGCGTAGGGGCGGCGGCGGGGGCGGCGGGGGCTGCTTCCAGCGGCGCCAGGGTCCCGCAGAGCGCCGCGGCGGGCCGGCCCCCGGCGTACGGGTCGGTGGCCGCGGGGCCCCGGTGGTCCGCCCGCTCCCCCGCCAGGAGCGGGCGCAGCGTCCCCGCCGCGCCGGACGAGCAGGACTGCGGCCCGGCCTGTACGTGGGCGGTGCGCAGCTCCAGCCGGTGCAGCCGCAGGTCCTCCCGGTCGAAGCGGAAGTGCAGCTCGCGCCGGACGGTGAAGAGGGAGGCGCCATCCTCCTTGCGGGGACTTGTCGCCGGGCGCAGGGCGTAGGTGAAGGTGTGGTCCGAGACGACCTCCAGGGTGCCCGCGCCGTCCTCCGCGTACGCGAGGGTGCCCTGGACGCGCACGTTCGGGTCCGCGAGCTCCACCTGGGCCGGGTCGAAGCGCACGAGCCAGCCGGTGGCGGCGTGGAGCCCGTCGTCGGCGGGGGTGCTCATCGACCGTTCGAACTGGCCCCGCTGGTCGGGGTCCAGGAGCTGTTCGACGGGCCGGCGGACCTGGCCGGTGAGGACGTCCGGGTTGAGCGAGGACTCCACCAGGTAGTCCTTGACGGTGGCGAGGGCGGTGGTGATCTGGCTGTCGGAGAAGTTCTGCGTGCGCCGTACGGAAGGGAAGTTGATGCCCTCCGCGCCGGTCCGGAAGCCGGAGAGCGGGGCGGCCCGGTAGAGCCGCTCGGGTGATCCGGCGGGTACGGCTCCGCGTGGGGCGAGGGGGACGACGGTGGTCCGCAGCGGTTCGGCCCGTCGGGTGACGGGCTGCGGATAGGGGTTGCGGAAGCCGATGTAGACGGCCGTGGCGAAGGCCAGGGCGATGAGGACGACCAGCACGATGGCGGCCTTGGAGCCGTGGCCGGCCGGGGGCACCGGCTCCGGCAGGGTCCGTACGGCGCGGGCGTGCTCGCCCATCCGTTCCTGGGCCGAGAACTCCTGCATGCGGGCGCTGCGGATGAACGATTCGTCGAAGACGAGAGAGCGGTACTCGTCCTCGCCGCCCTCGGGGTTCTCGGGCGGGCCGTTCGGCGGTTCTGAGCGGCCTGTCATGACGTCTCTCCCGCATCTCCGCACCACCGGGTCTGCTCGGTGCGCAACGGTCTGCTTCGGCTGCCGGGCGCCCGGCAGCGAGAAGCCCCCCGGGAAGCGAGGGGTCACATCTTCAGAGTAGGTCGATCGGCGCGTACGTAAACGCTGGGAGGGGGCCGAAGTGGTGGCCACGGCACCGCCGTACGGGTGACGGTCCGGCCGGCCGCCCGGTGCGGGGACGGGCGCGGGGCGGCTCAGGGGGCGGAGGGCGTGGCGGAGACCGTCGGGCGGGAGCGGTCCACCACGGCGGGCGGGAGCGCTCCGGACTCGTCCACGACGGCCGGCGGGATCGCTCCGGGCTGGTCGACGCCGCTGGTCACGGGCGCCACCGGGTCCTGGCGGTTGGCCGAGGCGCCCCGGTAGACGGCGGAGAAGGCGAGGGCGACCATCCCGACGCCCATCACCAGGGCCAGCAGCCAGGCGACCGGACGGTGCCAACGGGCGGAGCCCCGGTAGCCGCCCTGCCCGTAGAGGCCCGGTTCGGCATCGTCGCCGTCGTCGGGGTCGTAGTCGAGGTCCTGCGGGTCGTGGTGGGCCCTGGAGCGCCCGTACGAGCCGTACTCGCCGTCCGTGGGGCGGCGGCTGCGGCGGGCCCGGGCGGCGTCGGCCTGCGCACGGGCCTCGGCGGCGGCGAGGAGCCGCTCCACGGCGGAGGGTTCATGGACGGTGGCGGCCCGGACGAAGTCCTCGTCGAACACCACGGAGGCGAAGTCCTTGTCCGCGCCCCCGCGGTCGTCGTCGGGCTCTCCGCCGTCCGGGAACGGCTTGCCCCCCACGTCGTCCGGCACGGATTCAGCGTAGCCGTGCCGGGCCCTTTTGGGCAGGTGCTCCGGAAAGTCGCCCGGCGGGCGGGAGGGGAACATCCGGCCGGGCCCTGACCCGCAGGCGTACGCCGGGGCGGGTCAGGGCCCGGTCAGGAGCAGACGGGCAGGTGCGGACGGGCAGGTGCGGACGGGCAGGTGCAAATCCAGGCGCAGACGCAGGCACAGGCGCAGACGCAGGTCCAGGCGCAGGCGCGGTGCAGGTGCGGGTGCGGGTGCGGCTACCGGGTGTGGCCGTCGCCGGTGACGATGTACTTCGTCGAGGTCAGCTCCGGCAGCCCCATCGGGCCGCGCGCGTGCAGCTTCTGGGTGGAGATACCGATCTCGGCGCCGAAGCCGAACTGTCCGCCGTCCGTGAAGCGCGTGGAGGCGTTGACGGCGACCGTGGTCGAATCGACCAGCTGGGTGAAGCGGCGGGCGGCCGCCTGCGAGGTGGTCACGATCGCCTCGGTGTGCCCGGAGGACCAGAGCCGGATGTGCGCCACCGCCGCGTCCAGCGAGTCGACGACCGCCGCCGCGATGTCGTACGAGAGGTACTCGGTCTCCCAGTCCTCCGTCGTCGCCGCGACCACGGTGGCCTTGGTGGACTCGGCGTGGGCGAGGACCTGCTCGTCGCCGTGGACGGTCACCCCGGCCTCGGCCAGGGCGTCCAGGGCGAGCGGCAGGAAGGTGTCGGCGACGTCCTTGTGGACGAGGAGGGTCTCGGCGGAGTTGCAGACGCTGGGGCGCTGGGCCTTGGAGTTGATCAGGATGTCCACGGCCATGGTCAGGTCCGTCTCGGCGTCGACGTAGACATGGCAGTTGCCGGTGCCGGTCTCGATGACGGGGACCGTGGACTCCTCGACGACCGTACGGATCAGGGAGGCGCCGCCGCGCGGGATGAGGACGTCGACCAGGCCGCGGGCCCGCATCAGCTCCCGTACGGAGTCGCGGCTCTCGCCCGGGACGAGCTGCACCGCGTCAGCGGGGAGGCCCGAGCCGCCGACCGCGTCGCGCAGGACCCGGACCAGGGCGGTGTTGGAGGCGTAGGCGGAGGAGGAGCCGCGCAGCAGGACCGCGTTGCCGGACTTCAGGCAGAGGGCGGCGGCGTCCACGGTGACGTTGGGGCGGGCCTCGTAGATGATGCCGACCACGCCGAGGGGGACGCGGACCTGGCGGAGGTCGATGCCGTTGGGCAGCGTGGAGCCGCGCACCACCTCGCCGACCGGGTCGGGCAGCGCGGCCACGTCCCGTACGTCGGCGGCGATGGCGCGGATCCGCTCCGGGGTGAGGGTGAGCCGGTCGATGATGCCCTCGCTCGTACCGGCCTCGCGGGCCCGCTCCACGTCCTGCGCGTTGGCCTCGACGATCTCGGCGGTCCGTACTTCGAGGGCGTCGGCGATGGCCAGCAGCGCGTCGTCCTTGGCAGCGCGCGGAAGTGGCGCGATATCTGCGGCGGCGGCGCGGGCCCGGTAGGCGGTCTGCGCGACCGGGGACAGGTTGTCGTAGGGCGAGAGCGTGGTCATGCCCGCAGAGTAATGCGCACTCTGCGGGCATACGGCACGTATCCCGTGATGCGAGACGGCCGACCCGAGGGGCGGACGCCCCACCTGGGGCCTTTCAGTAGGGGTGTACGCCCACGGGGGCGGCGGGCGGCGGCCCGTACCCCTCGGCGATGCGCTGGTGGTACGTCTCGCGGTCGATGACTTCGAGGCCGACGATCTTCCACGGCGGGAGCTGGGCGGTGGAGCGGTGCTCGCCCCACAGCCGCAGCGCGACGGCGGCCGCGTCGTGCAGGTCGCGGGCCTCTTCCCAGTAGCGGATCTCCGCGTGGTCGTTGGCGTAACGGCTGGTCAGCAGGAAGGGGTGGTCGTGCGCCAGCTGTTCCAGGCCGCGTCTGACCTCCGCCAGCGGGGTCTCGGTCCCCGAGACGCTGAGGGTGATGTGCCACAGTTTCGACTGCGGGCGCTCTTCCTGCTTCGCCGTCACCGGCTCCTGTTCGGCGGTGCCTCCCAGGGGCGGGTTCCGGTCGAAATCAGCCCCCGCTCCGACACTCGTCAGGGCGCGGCTGCCCGTGCCTCGGGGCGACGCCCCCGGGCGCGCTCGTCTCACCGGCGGCCTCCTGTGATGTGTTGCTGTGCGGACCCCTGTTTCCCCGCTACAAAGTGGACCAGTCCACGGCCTGGTCTGGGGCGGTTTTGGTAAAGGTCCCTGCCCGATGGCGGGACTTTCAGCCGTTTCAGGGGGTGAGGCGGGGCGTGAGAATGACCAGATCGTCCCTGTGTACGACCTCACGCTCGTAGGCGGGGCCCAGTTCACGGGCGAGATCGCGGGTGGAGCGGCCGAGCAGCTGGGGGATCTCCTTCGCGTCGAAGTTGACGAGCCCGCGGGCGACGGGGTTGCCCCGCAGGTCGCGCAGCTCCACCGGGTCGCCGGCGCTGAACTCGCCCTCGACGGCGGAGATCCCGGCGGGCAGCAGCGAGGTGCGGCGCTCCACCACGGCCCGTACGGCGCCGTCGTCCAGGGTGAGCGCGCCCTGCGGGGTGGAGGCGTGGGCGAGCCAGAGGAGCCGGTCGGCGGAGCGGCGGCCGGTGCGGTGGAAGTACGTACCGGTGTCGCGGCCCGCGAGCGCGTCGGCGGCCCGGCTGGCGGAGGTGAGGACGACGGGGACCCCGGCGGCGGTGGCGATGTTGGCGGCCTCGACCTTGGTGACCATGCCTCCGGTGCCCACACCCGCCTTGCCCGCGCTGCCGATGGTGACGCCTGCCAGGTCCTCGGGGCCGGTGACCTCGGCGATGCGGGAGGCGCCGGGGGTGCCGGGCGGGCCGTCGTAGAGGCCGTCGACGTCGGAGAGGAGGACGAGGAGGTCGGCGTGGACGAGGTGGGCGACGAGGGCGGCGAGCCGGTCGTTGTCGCCGAAGCGGATCTCGGCGGTGGCGACGGTGTCGTTCTCGTTGACGACGGGGACGGCGCCCATCTCCAGGAGCTGGTCCAGGGTGCTGTAGGCGTTGCGGTAGTGGGCGCGGCGGCTGGTGTCGTCGGCGGTGAGGAGCACCTGGCCGACGCGGACGCCGTACCGCGCGAAGGAGGCGGTGTAACGGGCCACCAGGAGGCCCTGGCCGACGCTGGCTGCGGCCTGCTGGCGGGCGAGGTCCTTGGGCCTGCGGACCAGGCCGAGGGGGGCGAGCCCGGCGGCGATGGCACCGCTGGAGACGAGGACGACCTCGCGTTCGCCGCCGTCCCTGACCTTGGCCAGGACGTCGACGAGGGCGTCGACCCGGTCGGCGTCGAGGCCGCCGGAGGCGGTGGTGAGCGAGGAGGAGCCGACCTTGACGACGATCCTGCGGGCGCCGGTCACTTCAGGCCCGCGGCCCGACGACGTACGGTCCGACGGCCTCTGCTCTGCCACGTGCTTCCTCGCTCTGGATCGCCCCGGTGTCCTGCGGGGCGTACGTGCCGCCCCCGGCACAGCACAGTACGCGAGCGGCCGCCCCCGCTGCCCGCCGGTTCGCCCGGTGGACAGCCGTGGGAGCGGCCGGGGTGGATCAGCGCTGCTGCTCGTCCTTGATGGCGAGCATCCGGTCCACGACGCGGGCGGCGGCGCGCCCGTCGGAGGGCTCGCAGAAGTCGACCCGGAACTGGGCGTACTTCTCCTTGTACTCCTCGCTCACCTCGTCGATGTTCCGGATCGCGGCGACCAGGTCCTCGGAGGTCTTGATCAGCGGTCCGGGGGCGCGGGAGGTGAAGTCGAAGTAGAAGCCGCGCAGGGTGTCGCGGTAGTGCTCCAGGTCGTACGTGAAGAAGAGCATCGGCCGCCCGGAGTGGGCGAAGTCGAACAGCACCGAGGAGTAGTCCGTGATCAGCACGTCGGCGATCAGGTACAGGTCGGCGATGTCCGGGTAGTACGTGACGTCGTGGACGAAGCCCTGTCCGGCACCGGGGATGGAGTCGAGGACCTTGTGGTGCTTGCGGTAGAGCAGCACGTGGTCCTCGCCGAGCTCGCGCCGGGCGGCCTCGACGTCGATCTGGTTGTCCAGCTTGAAGCGGCGGCCGCCGTAGCGCTGGTCGTCGCGCCAGGTGGGCGCGTACAGCACGACCTTCTTGTCCGCGGGGATGCCGAGCTTCTCCCGTACGGCCGCGGCGCGCTTGACGCGGTCGGGGGCGTGGAAGACGTCGTTGCGCGGGTAGCCCGCCTCCAGCACCTCGCACTGGAGGCGGAAGGAGTTGGTCATGATGGGGGTGGTGAAGGCGTTCGGCGTGATGAACAGGCTGTACTGGCGTGAGCGCTGCGGGAGGCTGGCGATGTAGGCCAGGTTCGCCTTGGGGGTGCCGAGCAGGTCGGCGCCGATGCGCTTGAGCGGGGTGCCGTGCCAGGTCTGGACGACGACCTGGCCCTCGCGGCGGACGAACCACTCGCGGATGCCGCCGTTGGTGACGACGTACCGGCTGCGGGCCAGTGCCTCGTACCACTCGGTGCTGCCCCACTCCACGCCGCGCACGCCGGGCGGCAGGACGACCTGCTGGTCGTGGACCATCGCGATGTGCTCCACGTCGGTGCCCCGGCGCTTGAGCTCCTCGTAGACCGCGCGCGGCGAGTCGGAGAACTGCTTGCCGCCGAAGCTGTTGTAGAGCACGGCCTCGCGCAGCGGCAGCTTGCGCTGCTCGGGGGTGTAGACGTCGCGCATGAGGCGCTGGCGGTAGGCGCCGCGCAGCTCGGGGCCGAGGACCGGGCCGGACTCGATGAAGATGCGGTCGAAGTCGAGGCGCTCCACGGTGTACGTGCGGTGCTCGCCCCGGTGGGAGAGCGGCAGCATCGAGACGAGGTCGGGGCGGAGCGTGACGGGGAGGTCGCGGGTGTGGTCCCACTCGGTGCGCAGGCGCAGGCGCGGCATCCAGCGGCCGGCGCGCAGCGGCACGGTGCCCTCGTAGGTGGGCATGGTGTCGGGGCGCAGGCGGGCGGTGAAGCGGCCGTCGGCGAAGTCGACGGGCAGCGGGCGGTCCTCGTTGCGGCCGGTGTGGCGCAGGACCATCTTCATCTGTTCGGCCGGGCCGGTGTAGGCGCCGGAGAGCAGCAGCTCGCCGTCGGCGGTCCACTCGACGCCGTCGACGACCGGCTGGACGGTGCGCAGCTGCGGGGTGAAGTTCCCGGCGCCGTCGGTGAGGATCGCCAACTCGCGCCCGTCGGGCAGCGGGTGGACGCCGGTGTTCAGGTTCTCGCCGTTGGTGGCGCGGCGGGTGGTGCCGTCGGCGAAGACGATGAGCGCGCGGTACTTGCGGGACTTGCCGGGGGTGATGCCGTCGACGGGGAGGTCGGCCAGCGGCAGCTTCGCGGTGTGGCGGAGCCAGCCGTCGTCGCCGGTGCCGTTCTGCTGGAGGGGCAGGTCGGTGGCGTAGCCGCTCGGCTCGTGGTCGAGGCGCAGCGCGGTGGGGAACTTGCCCGCGGGGGCCGTGACCCGGGAGCGGAGGGTGACGGTGAGGGTGTCGCCGTCCGCTTCCTGGGAGTCGATCTCGGCGGGGACGACGTCCACGGTGAGTTTGAGCCGGTTGCGGTCGAAGCCGGCGACGAGCCGGACGCCGTCGTCGAGGGAGCGGGTGTAGCTGTGTCCGGCCGCGCCTGCGTTGTTCTTGGTGATGCTGCCCACGGACATGCCGCCGGGGCGCGGGATGCCGATGCCCAGGCGCCAGGTGCCGGACTGCCACTGGCCGCGGACGCGGAGCCGGCCCGGGTCGATGCCGATCTCGAAGCCGGACCAGTCGTAGTTGTGCAGGGCGCCCTTGGCCTCGGTGGTGGCGCGGGGCTCCTCGACCGTGCGCAGGCGCAGCGGGAGGGTGGAGCGGCTGCCCTGACGGCGGAGCACGGCGACGCGCAGGGAGCGCTTGCCGGTGGCCGAGGGGACGTTGGGGATGTAGGCGTACCCCTTGACGACGAGCTTGCCGTCCTCCCAGACGAGGTCCAGGAGCTTTCCGCGTACGGGGAGTTCGCTGCGGTTGAAGTTGCGCACCGAGGACGGCAGCGAGGAGCTCTCGATGCCGGGCAGCTCGATGCGGGCCCGCCGCAGACCCTTGACGGAGAAGGCGCCCGGGTTCTCCCGCTCGTAGTGAAGCAGGTCCGCCAGCTCCTCGCCGCGCCCGCTGGCCGCCAGGTGCCACTTGACCCGGGCCATCGGCGAGAACTGCCGGACGATCTTGGGGGCGGCCCTGTCCAGGAAGTCCTTGGCCGCACTGTGGAAGGCGGGGCGCTCCTCGGCCGGGGTCTCCGGGAAGTACTTCATGAGCCGGCTGAGCTCTTCGGGGATCGCTTCGAGGGACGCCACGGGGGGAGGGCCTTTCCGGGGGGACGTGCAGATGATGAACCCCTGGAAGACGGGGCGTAAATGAGACGTCTACAACGGTCTCATGGTTGCACCCCAGTATGGCGTGACACCAATCACAGGATCGACCCGCCCCGGGCCCTCGCGGGGGCGGGTCCGCAGGTCCGCGTGGTGGCCCGGCGTCAGACGCGGTGCGCGCGCGGGGCCCGCAGGGCGCTCAGTACCGTACGGCGGGCCTTGCGGACCACGCGCCGGGCGAAGGACACGTGCGGCTTCGGGTGCGGCGGGTCGATGCGCTTGCCGCCGACCCATTCGGTGACGGCCACCTCGTAGGCGCGCTCGGGGAGTACGGAGCCCTTGCCCGCCTCCTCGAAGTGCGGGTAGGCCAGGAAGGTCCGGCCGCCCCGGCGGACCACCTCGGGCTCCTTCTTGTCGCGGAGGAAGGCCGCGATGTCGAGGAGGAGGTCGAGTCGTCCTTCGGCGAGGGCGGTGAGCCGCAGCCGCTCGTGGACCTTGAGCCGGCGGCCCAGCTCCGGTGTCCAGTGGGCGTCCATCAGGGGGGCGGCGAGCGCCATCTTCTTCTTGCGGACGGCGTCGGACTGTTTCACCAGTCCGGGTCCGAACTGGGGCAGCAGCGTGATGACGAACGGGCGCACCATCAGGGAATCGCGGCGGGGTCCGGCGGGCACCAGGTCGGCGATGAGCCCCATGAGGGCGCGGGCGGAGTCGAAGCGGCGGGTGTAGCTGCCCTTCTTGGTCATCTGGTTGCGGTCCTCGCGGCCCACCAGGTAGTAGCAGGTGTAGTCGGCGACGACGGAGACGCCGTTGCCGCGCAGATACGCCTCCATGGTGAACAGGGCGTCCTCGCCGGTCTTGAGCTTCTCGTCGAAGCGCATGCCGAGCCGTACGAGGAGGTCGCGCCGGAACAGCTTCTGGGCGCTCAGCGTGAATTTGATGTTGGACGTGTAGAGGTCGGCGCGCTCCACGGTCTCTTTCCACATCGACTTCGCGGCACCGCGGTTGACGCCGACGATCTTTCCGAGGATCACGTCCGTGCCCGCCCGGTCCCCCATGGCGACCATGCGCTCCAGGGCCTCCTCGCCGAAGTAGTCGTCGGCGTCGAGGAAGAAGACGTACCGGCCGCGGGCGAGCTCCAGGCCAGTGTTCCGCGGGCCGCTGGGGCCGCCGGAATTGGCCTGCCGGACGACGCGCGTGGGGATCGCCGTACGGGCGGCGAACTCTTCCAGGTACTCGCCCGTGCCGTCCGTGGAACCGTCGTCGATCGCGACGATCTCCAGGCGTCCGGCGCCGATCGTCTGTGCCTCCACGGACTCCAGGCACCGGACCAGGTAGGGCATCGCTTCATACGCTCCGATGATCACACTGACATCGGGCTCGTGGTTCGTCCTGGGCATGTCGTCCCTGTGCACCTGTCGATTTGATCACGAAAGAGGGCGGATTGCCCGACTCTGCACTTTTTTGTGCATCGACACGCCGAACGACCCGTACATCCCTCCCTGAGGAGAGACGTACGGGTCGCCGTCTGGGTTGCCTCATTTTCAGCCAGTTCGATCAGATGTGCGCCTACTGGCCGGTTGTGCGTCTGTCAGCGCGTCCTGTACGTCTGCCGGCGCGCCTTGTACGTCCGTCAGCGCGCCTTGTCCGTCTGTCAGCGCGCCGCCGAGGTCCCCTCGGTGACCGCGGTCTCCGCCTCGGTCTCCCCCACCGCGTCCGGGTCCGCGTCGGCACCGGCGTCGGCCAGCGCCTCCGACTCGCCCGTACCGACGCCGCTGGAGGCCGCCTCACGGTCCGGTACGGACACGGCCTGGTCGCCGATCCGCTGGGCGACACCTGCGTTGCGGGCCTCGGCCTTGGCGGCGAGCGCCCGTACGGCGGCGTTGAACTGCTCCATGGAGGTCGGCTCGTCCGGGCCCAGGAGGTACGTCTTCAGCTCCCGGCGCGCCCCGGCCAGTGTGTCGGCCGCCGGGTCCGCGACGGCGGCCAGCAGCTCGTCGAGTTCCTCGGCGCTGTTGGAGAGGATGACCGCGGCCCGTACGGCGGTGTTCTGCCGCTTGAACTCCTCGGCGCCGAGCCCCGCGGAGTCGGTGACCGCGTACGGCTTGCCGCTCGCGATGAAGTCGGAGACCACGCTGGAGATGTCCGAAACCATGGCGTCGGACTCGTTGAAGCAGTCGTACAGCTTGGGCTGCGCGCCCGTCACCGTACGGTGCTCCCACCAGCCGAAGGAGCGCCAGTAGGCGTCGTTCCAGGCGGCCCGCAGCTGCGCGGCCTCGGCCTCGCGGGCGGGGTCGGCGAGCGAGACCCGCGACTCCTCCGCCTCGTCCCCGCCGGAGCGGCCCACGGCCCCGAGCTCCGCGAGGCGGGCGTCGATCCGTACCAGCTCGGCCTTGGCCGCGCTGTGGGCGGCGGCCGCCCGCTCGGCCTCCTTGGCCCACCGGGGCTCGGCGGCCCGCTCGGTGGCCGCCTTGCCCAGCATGCCGCGGATGCGGGCGTCGACCGCCTTGGCCTTGCCGCTGCGGATGCCGGTGAAGGGGTGCGGCTTGTAGATGATCCGGACCGGGTCGTCGGCGGCGAGCAGCCGGCGCACGATGTTCTCGCCCGCGAGCAGCAGGGAGGTGTTGCCGGGGTTGTCGTCCCAGCCCTCCCAGGTGGGGGCGTACAGCACGGTCGGGATGGGGTTCTTGACCGTGCCCGTCCAGCTCTTGATGGGCTCCAGCTGCGGGCGGCCGACCTCGACGATGTCCTCGTCCCGGACGCCCACGTCGGCCAGCGCGTAGCGGTCGCGGCCGGCCCGGCCGGCCGTCCAGACCTCGTCGTACACCTTGGAGTACGGGTTGACGCTGGCGAGCTTGTCGCTGTCGCCGTGGCCGATGAAGACGTGCTTCATGGTCGGCACGCGCAGGATGTGGATGTTCTTGCCGACGTTGGCCGGATACAGGCAGACCCGGACGGTGGAGAGGTCCAGGTTCATCAGATGCGTGCCCGCCGGGACGCAGATCACCGGGACGGAGGTCTCGGCCAGCTGCGGGACGAGACCGCGCTCCCGCATGACGATCAGCGGCCGGCCCTCGACCCGGGCCATGGTCTCCAGCCACATGTTGCCCTGGTAGGCGGACTCGTTGGAGCCGGAGAAGTAGAGCACCACGGTCGGCTGGTACTCACGCAGCCAGGTGTCGACGGCCTTGAGCACGGCGGCGGCCGGGGGTACGAGAGCGCCGCGGCGTACGTACGGGAGGAGCGCCGCGAGGTAGGCCAGCGCGAGCACCAGGGTGAGGGCGGCGCCGACGTAGCCGACGGCGTACTCGCGGGTCCCGGCGGCGATCAGGATGCCGACCATCGCGGGGATGTCGAGGTGCAGCATCTTCTCGGCGGAGCGGCGCAGCAGCGCACCCGGCGGGGCGTCGGGGATGCGTACGGCGTGCAGGTCCACGTTGCGGGTGACGACCGGCATGGTGCGGCGGAGCCGGATCAGGGTCGTCAGGGCGCCGTGCGGGGCCTGAAGCCCGTAGAAGAGCAGGAAGGTGGCGACCGCCGTGTAGAACAGCGGCTCCTCGGCGAGGTCCAGCCGGGCCAGCAGCAGGATGAGCATCAGCTGGCGCAGCAGGAAGCGGATCGGCAGCCCGGCCCGCACCTTGCTGAGCCGGTTGATCAGATAGCTCCCCCGCTGATGCAGATACCAGTCCGCGGCATACGTGACAGCCGTGGCCGCCGCGAAGAACCAGACGTTCGGAATGAGCGCGGCGAGCATGACGCAGGGATATCCCAGCCCCATCAACAACGCTGCCGCCAGTTCTGACCTGCTGCCCACGCGGGCCAGGCGAATGGCTGTCGAAATCACGAAGAACCTGCTCCAGGGGGGTGCCGGTTTGATTCACCTATTGAGGGAAATGTGAAGGTGCGGCTTCACGCATACGGGCCTCTGCGATCGCGCTAAGCGATAACAGAGGCCCGAATAAGCACAATTGTCAAGAATTATTACACATCTTCTTGACGGTCCAGTACGGAGGCCAGCGCCTGCTCGAAACCGGAGGACGCGGAGGCTCCGGCCGTCGGGTCCTGCTGCCGTACGTCGATGACGTGACCGGTCAGCGCGGAGAGCAGCACGTCCAGCGAGGTGCGCGCCACGGCCTCCGAGGAGAGCAGCGAGCCCTCGGGCTCCTGGCCGAACGCCTTGGTGCGCATCGGCGTCGCGGTCCGCTCCGGGTTGACGCAGTTGACCCGGATCCCCTCGCCCGCCCACTCGTCGGCGAGCGCCTGGGTCAGGTTGACCATCGCGGCCTTGGTGGAGGAGTAGAGGCTGTACTCGGCGCGGCCGCGGGTGTAGCTGCTGGAGGTGTAGAGCAGCAACTGGCCCTGGGTCTCTGCGAGGTACTTGTAGGAGGCGCGCGCGATCTGGACGGGGGCCAGGTAGTTGACGTTCAGCGCTTCCTGGATGGTCGCGTTGTCCGTCTCGGCCAGCTTGCCGATGCGCAGGACGCCCGCGGTGTTGATGACGTAGTCGATGCGCCCGGTCTCGGCGTACGCCTTGGAGAGCGCCTCCTCGACGTGCTCGGGGTTCTCCACGTGGGTGCCGGTGGTGGAGCGGCCCAGAGCGTAGACGCTCGCGCCGTAGCTCTCGGCCAGCGTCGCGATGTCGGCGCCGATCCCGTACGAACCGCCGAAGACGACGAGGGTCTTGCCGGAGAGCAGCTCCCGGTAGGCGGCCTCGTCGGCCTGGCGCGGAGCGGCGGTGGAGGCGAGCTGGAAGAGCTTGTCGGTGATGAAGACGTCGACCGGCTGGGTGACCTTCATGTTGTACTCATCGCCCGCGACCACGTAGATCGGCACGTCGGGGAGGTACTTGAGGACCACCGAACAGTCGTCGGTCGCCTGGAAGTTGGGGTCCCCCGCCGCGATCCTGTACGCCTTGCGGATCGTGGAGAGCTTGAACGCCTGCGGGGTCTGGCCGCGGCGCAGCCGGGAGCGGTCGGGGACCTCGGTGATGAACTCCCCGTCGCCGCCGTGGGTGCGGGTCACGATGATCGTGTCCGCGGACGGGATGGCGACGTCGACGGCGTCGTAGCGGTCGAGGGCGTCGACACAGTCCTTGATCACACGCTGTGACAGCAGGGGGCGGACCGCGTCATGGAAGAGGACGTTGCGGTCCTCGCCCTCGGCCAGGCCCTCGCCGAGGGCCGCGATGGCACGCTCGGTGGTCTCGTTGCGGGTGTTGCCGCCCTCGATGATGCGGGTGACCTTGGTCAGTCCGGCCTTGGCGACGATCTTCTCGACGTCGGGCACGAAACCCGGCGCCATCAGCACGATGACGTCGTCGATGTCCTCGGCGTTCTCGAAGATGGTCAGCGTGTGCTCGATGACTGCCTTGCCGGCGATCTTCAGCAGCTGCTTGGGGATCGACAGTCCCACGCGCTGGCCGGTTCCACCGGCGAGCACGACCGCTGTGGTCCGGGGCTTGGCTTCGTGCGGCACAGACACAGACGACCTACCTTGCTATGACGGGGGAACAGTGTGATGGTCGCACTCTCCGTGACCGTCTCGCAAGGTGGACGTCGTCCGCCGCTCGTCCCGCGGAAACCCGCAGTTCACCCTCTGGCCAGGGAGGTTGGATGGTGCGGGGCCGGTACGCGGGGTGATCGACCCCACAGAGGTGTTGCGCAATCGGCACATCCCGCGGCCCGGCCACCCGGTGTGACCGCGACAGCGGCCGGACCACCCGGTATCCGGGGGCGAGGCTACCGGACGGCCCGGCTCCACATGGAACCGAGCCGTCCGGTGGCCTGAAGCGGCCTCGCCCGGCAGGGCCTAGAACGGGTCGAACTCGTCGTACTCCTTCTCCGCGTCGTCGCGCTCGGCGTCGCGGTCCCGGCGGCGCTGCGCGGCGGGGCGCGGCTCCTCCAGGCGGTGGTCCTCGCCACGGCGGCCGAGCATCTCGGCGCCGGCCGTCACGGTCGGCTCCCAGTCGAAGACGACCGCGTTCTCCTCGGGTCCGATGGCCACACCGTCGCCGGCCCGGGCACCCGCCTTCATCAGGGCGTCCTCGACGCCGAGGCGGTTGAGCCGGTCCGCGAGGTAGCCGACGGCCTCGTCGTTGTTGAAGTCGGTCTGGCGCACCCAGCGCTCGGGCTTCTCGCCGCGTACGCGGTAGATGCCCTCGTCGTCCAGGGTGACGGTGAAGCCCGCGTCGTCGACGGCCTTGGGGCGGATGACGATGCGGGTCGCCTCCTCCTTCGGCTTTGCGGCACGCGCCTCGGCGATGATCCCGCCGAGGGCGTAGGAGAGCTCGTTGAGGCCCTTGTGCGCGATCGCGGAGACCTCGAAGACGCGGTAGCCGCGGGCCTCCAGGTCGGGGCGGATCATGTCGGCCAGGTCCTGGCCGTCCGGGATGTCGATCTTGTTCAGGGCGACGATGCGGGGCCGGTCGTCCAGGCCGCCGTAGAGCCGCAGCTCCTCCTCGATCATGTCGAGGTCGGAGACGGGGTCGCGGTCGGACTCCAGCGTCGCGGTGTCCAGGACGTGCACGAGCACCGAGCAGCGCTCCACGTGGCGCAGGAACTCCAGGCCGAGGCCCTTGCCCTGGCTGGCGCCGGGGATGAGGCCGGGGACGTCGGCGATGGTGTAGACGGTGGAGCCGGCGGTGACGACGCCGAGGTTGGGGACGAGCGTGGTGAACGGGTAGTCCGCGATCTTCGGCTTGGCCGCGGAGAGCACCGAGATCAGCGAGGACTTGCCCGCGCTCGGGTAGCCGACGAGGGCCACGTCGGCGACGGTCTTGAGCTCCAGGACGATGTCCCGGCTCTCCCCGGGCTCGCCGAGCAGCGCGAAGCCGGGGGCCTTGCGGCGGGCGGAGGCGAGCGCCGCGTTGCCGAGGCCGCCGCGGCCGCCCTGGCCGGCGACGAAGGTGGTGCCCTGGCCGACGAGGTCGGCGAGCACGTTGCCGGCCTTGTCGAGGACGACGGTGCCGTCGGGGACGGGCAGGACCAGGTCCTGGCCGTCCTTGCCGGAACGGTTGTCACCGGCGCCGGGCTGGCCGTTGGTGGCCTTGCGGTGGGGGCTGTGGTGGTAGTCCAGCAGCGTGGTCACGGACTGCTCGACGACGAGGATCACATCGCCGCCGCGTCCGCCGTTGCCCCCGTCGGGGCCGCCCAGCGGCTTGAACTTCTCACGGTGTACGGAGGCGCAGCCGTGGCCTCCGTTACCCGCGGCGGCATGCAGCTCGACGCGGTCCACGAAGGTGGTCATGGTTGGTGCCTCCAGGTACAGCAGGAAAATACGGAATTGTCTCTGTCGTAACACGCCGAGGGCGGACCCGCTTCCCCGGTTGCCGGGAAAGCTGAGATCCGCCCTCGGAAGGTGCTGTGTGCCGTTCTGCGCGCGTCGAAAAGATCAGACGGCGAGCGGAACGATGTTCACGACCTTGCGGCCACGGTGCGTACCGAACTCCACCGCACCGGCGGTCAGCGCGAACAGCGTGTCGTCGCCGCCACGGCCGACACCCGTGCCCGGGTGGAAGTGGGTGCCACGCTGGCGGACCAGGATCTCACCGGCGTTGACGGCCTGACCGCCGAAGCGCTTCACGCCGAGCCGCTGAGCATTGGAATCGCGCCCGTTCCGAGTGGACGATGCGCCCTTCTTGTGTGCCATGTGTTCTCAGTCCCTTACTTCGCAGCCGCGGGGATACCGGTGACCTTGATCGCCGTGTACTGCTGGCGGTGACCCTGGCGACGGCGGTAGCCGGTCTTGTTCTTGTAGCGAAGGATGTCGATCTTCGCGCCCTTGTGGTGGTCCACGATCTCAGCCGTGACCTTGATGCCGTCCAGCACCCACGGGTCGCTGGTGACCGCGTCACCGTCGACAACGAGCAGGGTCGAGAGCTCGACCGTGTCGCCAACCTTGGCAGTGGAAATCTTGTCAACCTCAACGATGTCGCCGACAGCAACCTTGTGCTGGCGACCACCGCTGCGCACGATGGCGTACACGCGGATCTCTCTCTCGCTCGGAACGGATCCCCTGATGCCAGCCGCTCGCACGGGCCGAAGCCCGCACCGATCCGGAAGGATGAGCGGCCTCTCCTGGCGGACGGCGCGAACACCGACCGTTACCGGGAGGGATGTGCTCAGGGGTAGGTGCGTACGGAAACACACCGAGGGTCAAGGTTACGGGGCGGGGGTGTGGGGGTCAAACCGGGGTAGGGCAGGCGGCACACCTCGGCGAAGCACCCCACTCCCCCGCGCTCCACCAGCGATGCGAGGGCACGCCGCAGCAACGACCGGCCCAGCCGAGCTGAAGTTACCCAGGAATCCAGTAATTGGCCTTGAGGGTCTCACTGGGATTTCCGTTCACGCCATTCATGTAAAGCTCCCCCCAGCCATAGTTGTTTCCGACCTTGCCCGAAGAGGTCCGTCCGTAACAAGCAGTGAGTGCACCTGCAGAAAGATTGCTGTCATGACAGTAGGCAAATTCATTCGGGCTCCAGCCGGCGTGGACTCGTCCGTAGATTTCAATATCCACACTGGCGTTGTTTCTGACCAGCATTACAGGCTGCATGTTTCTTCCGCTCCCACGGATGATGCATGTCTGAAAGATCACGTTGACAGATTTCCAGTGATGCGTGGTGGGACCACAGGTGTAATCCGACGTTGGTACCCACTTCTGCCAGAAGGGCATGGCGGCGGCTGGACCGACCGTCAGCAGTGAGGCTATGGCCACGACACCAGCAACGACGGCCCCTCGGGCCACTCGATACGAGAACATACATCCCCCAGTAGACTTCGCGGCCCGTTTGGCCACCCTGGAGTCTACACAGCAAAGATCAACCACCATGCAGGATAAATCTGCACGGAATCCCACCCAACTAAACACCGCAAACCCTACTTTATCCTAATTCGGCAGGGGCAACAGGTCGGTGTGGTCGCCGGTGAGACGTAAGCATTTCTCCTGGATCCACCCATCTCACGAAGAGCGAGATGTTCGCGCAGATACGGTGCAGGGTTTGGACGTCCCGGCGGTCTGGGCATAACAAGGAGCTATCGGCCCTGGCAAGGGCGATTTCGTCGACGGCACCCCGATCCCTGCACCCGCGTCACGGTCCACCCCGGGCCCATATAGGACTCAATGTCAGCCTGTGCCCACGGCATCGTCCCAGCGTGCCCGACCAACTTGCAGATCCTTGTACCCGCGGACCCTGCCTGCCAAGGCTCTAGCTCCGATCCCGTTCACCCGGAGCCAGCGGCACCGGGAAGGGGAAGTCTTTCAAGGTGGATACTCTGGCCTCTCTTGACGAATTCCCCCTCCCCCCGGAAGGCATGCCGTGAACTACAGGGTCCAGCCCACCGCCCAGGTCGACGAGACCGCCGAGATCGGAGCGGGCAGCAGCGTCTGGGAGCTGGCGCAGATCCGTGAGGGAGCCAAGCTCGGCAAGGGCTGCGTCGTCGGCCGTGGTGCGTATGTCGGTACCGGCGTCCGTATCGGCGACAACGTCAAGCTGCAGAACTACGCCCTCGTCTACGAGCCCGCCGAACTCGGTGACGGCGTCTTCGTCGGCCCGGCCGTGGTCCTCACCAACGACCACAACCCGCGCTCGGTGGACCCCGACGGCAAGCAGAAGCGCGGCGGTGACTGGGAGGCTGTGGGCGTCAAGGTCGCCGAGGGCGCCTCGCTCGGTGCGCGGTCGGTCTGTGTCGCGCCGGTGCGGATCGGCCGGTGGGCGATGGTCGCGGCGGGTGCCGTGGTGACCAAGGACGTCCCGGACTTCGCCCTGGTCGTCGGCGTACCGGCCCGGCAGATCGGCTGGGTGGGCCGCAGCGGCGTGCGTCTGGTGGCGCGGGAAGGTGAGCCTGGTGGGTGGGAGTGCCCGCAGAGCGGGACTGTGTACGAGGAGAAGGACGGGGTTCTCGTGGAGCGCCCGGCGTAAGTCCTCGGGAAGAGGGGTACGGGCCGCCGGACCTTCGTTCGCGCCACGGATTGCCCGGGCCTTGCCGGCGGGTGCCTTAGTCTGGTGCCTTTCCGAGCGAGCCGAGCGAGGCCCGATGAGCCAGACCGAGGTCCAGGTTGCCGCCGGATCGGCCGCGCCGGAAGAAACCGGGCGGCCGGCCCCCGGTCCGGCCGCCGCGCCGCGCCTGTACGCCTTGGACGCCCTCCGCGTGGTGGCCGCGCTGAGCGTCCTCGCCTTCCACTACACCGGCGTGGACGCGGCGACCGGCGCCAACTGGGGGGTGAACCCCCGCGAGCTGTTCCCCTGGCTGTTCCCCGTGACCTCGTACGGTTCGTACGGGGTCCAGCTCTTCTTCCTGATCAGCGGCTTCGTCATCTGCCTGTCGGCGTGGGACCGCAGCCCCGGCCAGTTCGTCCAAGCCCGCTTCCTGCGGCTCTTCCCTGCCTACTGGTTCTCGGCGCTGGCCGCTTTCGTGGCCTGGCGGGCGCTGCCCGACGGGGCCCGCACCGGACCCAGTGTCAGTGAGTCGCTGACGAACCTGACGATGCTCCAGGTCCCGCTCTCCGCGCAGCATCTGGTGGGCGCCTACTGGACCCTGTGGGTGGAGCTCACGTTCTACCTGATCTTCCTGCTGGTAATCTGGCGGGGCCTCGACTACCGGCGCGTCTCGATCTTCTGCTGGCTCTGGCTCCTGGCGAGCGTGCTCGTGCAGCAGCCGGGGAACCAGGTGCCGATCCTCGGGATCTTCGCGCAGCCGCTGAACACCGCGCTGTTCGTCAGCGGGATCGCGATGTACCTGATGTACCGCTTCGGGCCCGACCTCCAGCTGTGGGGGCTGCTGGCCGCCGGCTGGCTGGTGATGCAGAGCGATCTGGTCCAGCACGCCGACGGCCTCCGGCACGACCGGGGCATGGACCGCGACCCGTACATCGCGCTGGCGCTGGTCACCTTCTTCTACCTGCTGGTGCTGGCGGTCGCCCTGCACAAGCTGGACCGCGTCGGGTGGAGCTGGTTCGCCACCGCCGGGGCTCTGGTCTACCCGCTCTACCTCCTGCACGAGGAGCTCGGCTGGGCGGTGATCCGCACCCTGTACGGGAAGCTGGGCGCCTGGCCGACCCTGGTGCTCACCGTCGCGCTGATGGTCCTGGCTGCCTGGCTGCTCCACCGCCTGGTCGAGAAGCCGTCCCAGCGGTGGCTGCGGACCCGGCTGGCGCGGGAGGCCCGGGACCGGGCCGAGCGAGGGACGGCGACGAGCCTGCCGGGGCCCGGCCGGACCGGGCGCTGACACCCTGCTCACAACAGCACCGAGCCCCCGACTGTACGACGCCGGGGGGCTCGGTGCTGCCGGGCGGTGTCAGCCGCCGATGACGACGCGGCGTACGCCCGCCCACTTCGCCGGGTCCGTGGTGCGGCGGCCGTCGACCAGGACGCGGACGTCCGGCAGGTCGGCGGCGGCGAGCTCGCGGTACTCGGCGTGGTCGGCCTGGAGGATCGCCGCCGTGACGGCCTGGTGGCTGTCGTGCGGGACGAGGCCCAGCGCGGTCAGCTCCTCCGGGGTGTACATGGGGTCCGAGACGAACGGCACCGCGCCGCGCGCCTTCAGGGCCTGGACGACGCCGAAGACGCCGGAGAACGCGGTCTCCTTGACGCCGCCGCGGTAGGCGGCGCCCAGCACCAGGACCCCGACGCCGTCCAGGTCGCCGTAGGCGGCGGCCAGCAGGTCGACGGCGTACGCGGGCATCGCGGCGTTGGCCTCGCGGGCCGAGCGGACGACGGTCGCCTCGGGGTCGTTCCACAGGTACATCCGCGGGTAGATCGGGATGCAGTGGCCGCCGACGGCGATGCCGGGCTGGTGGATGTGGCTGTAGGGCTGGCTGTTGCAGGCCTCGATGACCTTCTTGATGTCGATGTCGTTCCGGTCGGCGAACCGGGCGAACTGGTTGGCCAGGCCGATGTTGACATCGCGGTAGGTGGTCTCGGCGAGCTTCGCCAGCTCGGAGGCCTCCGCCGTGCCGAGGTCCCAGACGCCGTTGGCGCGGGGCAGGTCCTCGCGCTCGTCGAAGTCGAGGACGGCCTCGTAGAACGCGACGCCCGCCGCGGCGGACGCCTCGTCGATGCCGCCGACGAGCTTGGGGTAGCGGCGCAGGTCGGCGAAGACCCGGCCGGTCAGGACGCGCTCCGGGGAGAAGACCAGGTGGAAGTCCTCGCCCGGGGTGAGGCCGGAGCCCTCGGCCAGCATCGGCGCCCAGCGCGTACGGGTCGTGCCGACGGGCAGCGTGGTCTCGTAGCTGACCAGGGTGCCGGGCTTCAGGCCCGCCGCGATGGCCTTGGTAGCGGCGTCCATCCAGCCGAAGTCCGGGGTGCCCTCGGCATCCACGAAGAGCGGGACGACGACCACGACGGCGTCGGACGCGGCGACCGCGGCCGTGGTGTCCGTCGTCGCGGAGAGCAGGCCGGCGCCGACCGTCTCCTTGAGCTTGACGTCGAGGTCGTGCTCGCCGGGGAACGGCTCGGTGGCCGCGTTGACCAGCTCCACGACCTTCTCGTTGACGTCCGCGCCGATGACCTTGTGGCCCTTGGCGGCGAACTGCACGGCGAGCGGAAGCCCGATCTTGCCGAGCGCGACTACACAGATGTTCATCGGGGTTACTTCCTCTTCGACCTGGACAGCGCTCGGCGCAGCCGTGCGCCCACGCCGAGCTTCGGTTCCCACAGGGGAGCAGTGGTGATCACGAGCCGCCCCTTGGTGTTGGGGCTCGCCGCGACCCGGTGGGGAGTGGCGCTCCCCCACCGGCGGGCCAGCGGCATCGGCAGGCCCTCGGTGCGGACGGGGATCTCGTACGTGGCGCCCGCGACGTCGGCGTAGACGCGTACGCCGCGCTTGGCCCGGACGGACCCGACGGGGATGCGGGCGCTCAGCAGGGTCCCCGTGCCGTCCCCGGCGGGCTCCCTGGTGAACTCGCCGACCGCCTTCGGGCGCAGGGCGTCCTTCGGCAGCTTGCGGGCGCCGGGCTTGTCGGCGGTCTTCGGCAGGGCGCCCTGGGCGAGGGCGACGACGGCCGACGAGGTGTCACCGGTGATCCCGAGGCGCAGCTTCAGGGCGAGGGTGAGCTCCCCGCCGTTCTGCTCCCACTCCGCCGACTCCAGCTTCGTACCGTTCGCGAGCCTGCCCGCGACCGATTCCCGCGCCTCGTACCAGTGGTCGTCGAGGCCGACCGCCGGGTCCCGGAAGCCCGGGTAGAGCGCGAAGGCCCGCTTGCCCTCCAGGAGGAAGGGCGGCGCCCCGTGGGCCGTCTCGTCCGCGATGGCGCGGGTGAGTTCGTCGACGGCACCGCGCCGGGCGAGGCCGAAGCGGACCCGTCTCTTCACTCCGGTCGCTTCGCGCAGGCCGTCGGTGAAGTAGGCGTCCAGCAGAGCGGCCAGACCCTCGCAGACCTCCCGCCGCGTTTCGACGGGGAGGACGGGGAAGTCCTCGAGCAGCAGCTTGGACAGCTCCCACTCGAAGTGGCGCTTGAAGACGGCGTCGCGCTGCGGTCCGGCCTCGATGAGCCCGGCCGTGTGGTCCATGATCTTGGCGGTGCACCGGAGCCGGGCCAGGTGGTTCGCCCGGTAGGTGATGTTGCTCGCGTCGCCGCGCTTGACCGCGTAGTAGTACGTGTAGTCGCCCAGCACCGAGATCCTGCGGGCCCGGACGCACGCCTCGATGGTGAAGGGCTGGTCGCTGCCGACCGGCATGTCCTCCGGGAACCGCAGCTGGTGCTTCTCCACCAGTTCACGGCGGAACAGCTTGGTGTTGGCCAGCGTGAACGGCAGACTCGACGCGTACAGGCTGATGTCGGGGGAGGTCTCCGCGTAGAGCTTCTGGTGGACGTAGCGGCCGTTGGTGCCCACCATCTTGCCGACGACGACATCCGAGTCGTGCTCGTCGGCGTAGGAGACCATCCGTTCCAAGGCCTCGTCGCCCAGGTAGTCGTCGGAGCCGATGAAGTACACGAACCGGCCGGTCGCGACCTCCAGGGCACGGTTGCTCGGCGCGGCCGGGCCACCGGAGTTCTCCTGGTGGAGGACCTTGACGACGCCGGGGTAGCGCTCGGCGAACCGGTCGAGTTCGGCACCGCTGTCGTCCGTCGACCCGTCGTCGACCGCCACGACCTCCAGCCGGTCCAGCCCGATGCTCTGCCGGACCAGGGAATTCAGGCACTCCGTCAGGTAGGGCATCGTGTTGTAGACCGCGACGACGACGCTGACGTCGGGGGTGGCACTCATCCTCGGGGGCCCGCCTTCTTCACATCGGAAAGCAGTCGCGTGTACAGGCCGTCCAGCACCTCTGCCTGGGCCTCCCAGGTCCAGGTGTCCAGCATCCCCGGCCTGTCGTAGGCCGCGGTGTAGCGGTCCGGGTCGGCGAGGACCTGCTTGATCGCGCGGGCCAGGTCCGGGACGTCCTCGGCGACGCAGACCTCGCCCTGCCCGGTGGTGCGGACGACCTCGGACATGGTCTTCACATCGCTGACCACCAGGGGCAGCCGGGCGTGCGAGTACTCGAAGAACTTGGTGATCAGGGCAATCTCGTGGTTCGGCCAGTGGTGGATCGGGATGCAGCCCACGTTCGCGGCCGACAGGAAGCGGACCACCTGCCAGTGCGGGACGTAGGGCACGACGTGCAGCCGGTCGCCCGCGCCGAGTTCCTCGGCCCTCGCCTGAAGCCCCTTGATGTACGCGGCCGCGGGCCGGGGGACGACCAGCGCCATGTGCACCCCGTCCAGCGCGGGCAGCGCCTCGACCATGTCGCCCAGACCGCGCTGCGGGCCGGGCGATCCGCTGTAGACGGCCAGCGGGACATCGGGGCCGATGCCGCACAGCTCACGGAGGTCGGGAACGGGATCGTTCTCCTCGCCCTCGCGCACCTCGACGGGGCGGTCCGGTGCGTTGAGGACGACGGTGGGCCGCTCCGTGAGCCCGTGCCGCTCGCGCAGGAGGTCACCGAGCCCTTCGGAGACCGTGACGACGGCGTCGGCGAAGGGGGCGTACTCGCTCTCGTGTGCCGTGTTGCCCGGGATCCAGTGGGCGTTGTCCTCCCAGGGGCGCACGCCGGGCAGGAACTCGTGGGCGTCCCACACCAGCTTGACCTGGCGTCCCTTGGCCCTCGCTCGTATCGCGGCGCGGGCGCCCACGCCGAGCATGCGGAAGTCGTTGGCGTGGATGAGGTCGGGCTTGAGGGCGTCGATCTCCTTGCCGTACGTCAGCTCGTAGTCCCACAGGACGGGTTCGAGTCGGCGCCAGGCCCGCTTGCCCTTGGCCGCCTTCCAGAACGCGGTGAACGCACGGTCCAGCGGGCCGTGCAGCGCACGCCCGGCGCGCTGGGCCTCGGCCGTCTGGTTCGAGCGGAAGGCGACCCATCGCTGCACGATCCGGGAGACCGGTCCGGCGACGACCAGACGGGCCTTCTCGGACTTGCGGAACAGCGGGGAGCCCACAGCCTGCGGGGCGACCTTGAGTGCCGCACGCCGGGTCATGACGTCCGCGCGCCACGCCTTCACCCACTGCCGCCGGTAGGCCCCGAGGGGGCCCGGCGGGTACGCCAGCGGCCGGCGCAACGGGGAGCGGTGCCGCTCGGCGTGCCGCTTGGCCAGGGGGGTCTTCAGCGGCAGCAGCCGCACCTGCGCGTCGCCGAGCTTCCAGCTGCGCCCGTTGCCGCTGCGCACCAAGCCGAGCAGGGTGACGTCCCAGCCGGCCGCGGCCATGGACTCCGCGGCCTTCTGCACCCGGGAGTCACCGTCGACCTTGTTGTCGACCAGCATGACGACCCGGCCCCGGCGGGACCCGCCGTCCGACATGTCCTGCGCTTCCATCAACAGCCTTTCTGGACCGTTCACTTCAGGAATCCACCCAGCACCTGGGCGGTCCAGGCTCCGTCATGGTAGGTGTGGGCGAACTCGACCGACGCCCGCCCGATCGCGGCTGTGCCCTCCCGGTCCTCCAGCAGGGCGCCCAGCACCTCACGGAGGGTGTCGGGGGTGGCGTTGACGATGGGCAGCTGGCCCTGTGTGGCCGTCCTCACCGTTTCACTGATGTAGCCGACCACAGGTTTGCCCGCCGCCATCGCCTCCACCGCGAAGGTGCCGTAACTGCCGGTGGTGAACTGGTCCAGGACCAGGTCCGCCGACTTGACCAGCTCCTGCATCTCGCTCCAGGGGACCCCCTCGGCGAGCCGGAAGTCGATCACTCCCTTGTCGTGGAGCTCCGTCAGCACCGGCATGATCCGGTCGGTGCCCTTGGTCCACCGCTTGGAGGGAGCGTGCAGCACGATGGGCCGCTCCCGCTCCATCACCGGCCGGTCGTCGGACCAGGAGGCCACGTCGACCACCAAGGGCGCCCACTGCGCGGTCGGCAGGTCCTCCAGCAGGTCGGGCGTGGTGACGAAGAGCGGCAGTCCGCTTCTCTCGGCGATCTTGAGATTGTTGCGGGCCTTCGTCTGGAGCTTCTCCGCTATTCCCTCGGGGGCGTCGCGGAAGAGGGAGAACTCGTGGCGCTCCAGGTGGCGGGCCGGGTCCCGGATCTCGCTGCCGTGGGCCAGCAGGGCCACCTTGATCCGGGCCTTGCGCAGCGCGGCGAGGTCACCCTGGATCGAGTTGCCGTTGAGCTGGCCGAAGAGCGGCTGGAACGCGTCGACCAGCACATGGGTGTAGCGGCCGATAACCCGCTTGACCTGCTCCAGCTGTACGTCGAGTTCGGCGAGGCTCGCGGCGTCGACGTAGACGTCGGCGGGGTAGTCGAACGACTGGGGAAGCTGGTTCATGACGACTTCGACCGAGACGTCCGGGTTGGCCTGGGTGAGCGCCTGGGCGAACGCGGCGCCCTGCCCGGCGTAGTTGGCCGGGCCGAGACCGAGCTTGATCCGGGTCGGCCCCAGCTTCCGCCAGGTCGGCTCGGTGCCCTCGCCCGAGGTCTTCACCGGGCGGTTGAGCCCGGGGGTCTCCTGCACGGTCCACGGCACGTCCGTGCGCGGGCCGGGCGGCGTCTTCTTCGACAGCGAACGGTAGAGCTCCAGCAGGGCGGCGCTCTGCTGCTCCCAGGAGAGGTCTTTGAGCACGTCCTCGGTGATGTGCCCGGCCAGCTCCCGGCGCCTGCTCAGCGCGTCCCGGGCGGCGGCCACGAAGGTCTTCGGGTCGTCCCAGGTGAAGACCGTACCGAGCCCCTTCTCCTCGACGTAGGCCTTGATGACCCGCACGTCGCTGGTGACCAGCGGGAGCCCGGCCTGCAGGTACTCGGCCACCTTGGTGGGCAGTGAGACCTCGCAGTTGGGCACCCGGCGGAACGGGGTGAGGCCCACGTCGGCGGAAGAGAGGTAGTCGGCGACCTCGTGCTGGAGCACGTACGGCACGAGGTGGATGCGATCCCGCACGCCGAGCGACCGCGCCGTCTCCAGCAGCTCCTCCAGCAGCGGGGTGACCCGGCTGGAGACGATCGCCAGGTGTACGCCGGGCAGCTCGGGGAGCCCGTCGATGACGGCGTCCACCCCGCGCTCGGGACCGAGCCAGCCGGAATAGACCATCAGCGGCACGTCGGGGTCCAGGCCGCAGGACTCGCGGACCGACAGCCCGGAGCGGCCGGAGCCGATCACCTCACGCACCGGTGAGTTGCCCACCACCACGGGGGGGCGGGCGAGCTTGTGGTCGGTGGTGAGGAGTTCGGCGAGCTGGCTGGAGACCGTGACGACCGCGTCGGCGCGCCCGATGAACTCGTCCTCGGCCGCCGGGAAGGCGTAGGCCTGGCGGCGGTTGGGCCATTCGACACCCCGGACGTACTCGTGCGCGTCGTAGATCCAGACACAGCGGTTTCCGGCCGCACGCAGCCGGGCCGCGCTGCGGGCGGCGGTGACGATGGTGGTGGCGTCGTTGGCGTGGATGACGTCCGGCTTGAGCTTCTCCAGCACCGGGCCGAAGGCCAGGTCGATGTCGACGAGCTGTGGCCAGTCACGGGCCCAGTCACGGACCGGAGCGGGATCCTTGGGCGTCTCGTTGCGCCGTTCCTCCCAGTTGAACGCGCGCACGCGCAGCTGGTGGAGGGCGCGGCGGGCCCGCAGCACGGTCTTCAGGGACGCCTTCCGGGGCCCCTTCGCCCAGGCCGACTCCGCGGACTTCTGGCGGACCCATGCGCGGTAGGAGGCCTGGTACCGGTTCAGCTCGTTCTGGTCCCGGATACCGAACTGCGTCACCGAGCCGCGCAGCGGACGGGCCCTGCGCCCGTTCACCGAGCGCTTGAACTCATTGGTGACGGGCACCTTGATCACGTCGATCGGGCCCATCCTGGAGCGCACGACCCGCTTGGTGGCGCTCCGCCCTATCAGGGTGACGTCCCAACCGTCCCGGGCCGCGGCGACAGCCGTCTTCTGCACCCGGGAGTCGCCCGCGACACCATTCGCGACGATCACTGCGAGCCGCGGGCGGCGGGCAGGGGATTCCATTACGTGCTTCCTCCAGTGAAAGCAGGCGGGTCCGGGCGGGGGGCCTGCGAAGCCCCCCGCCCGGAACGTCAGCGGCACACCGTGTCGCCGGGCAACCGGCCTGTCGTGCCGAGTCTCAGGGGGTGGTGCTGATGGCTTCGGGCCGTACGGTCACGCCCCGGGTCGCCGACTCGATGACCGCGGCGGCCACCTCGACCGTCCGCAGCCCCTGGCGCAAGGTGCAGATGTCGGCGGGCTTGCCCTGTACAGCGTCGCGGAAGAGCTCGTGCTCGACAAGCAACGGCTCGCGCTTGGGGATGGCGTAACGGATCATGTCGCCCTCGGAGACCCCGCGGAAGGCGCGCAGCGCCTCCCACTCGGTGGTGACCGCGGCGTTGGAGTGGAAGGTGAGGTCGGCGGTGAGGGTGTCGGCGATGAAGCAGCCGCGCTCGCCGGTGACCGAGGTGAACCGCTCCTTGAGCGGGCTCAGCCAGTTGACCAGGTGGTTGACCATCGTGCCGTCGGAGAGCTGGCCGACGGCGGAGACCATGTCCTCGTGCGGGCGGCCCGACTTGGAGACGGTGTGGGCGGCGATCGAGGTGTACGTCCGGCCGGTGACCCAGCCCGTCAGGTCGATGTCGTGGGTGGCGAGGTCCTTGACCACGCCGACATCGGCGATGCGGTGCGGGAAGGGGCCCTGGCGGCGGGTGACGACCTGGTAGACGTCGCCCAGCTCGCCGGCCTCCAGGCGGGCGCGGAGCGAGAGCAGGGCCGGGTTGCAGCGTTCGATGTGGCCGACGCCCGCGACCAGGTCGCGGGACTCGAACGCCTCGACGAGGCGGCGGGCGCCCTCGACGGTGTCCGCGAGCGGCTTCTCGATCAGGGCGCAGACACCGGCGTCGGCGAGCTGGAGGCCGACCTCCTCGTGTAGGCCGGTGGGGCAGGCGACGACGGCGTAGTCGATGCCCAGGCCGATGAGTTCCTCGACGGTGGACAGCACGGGGGCACCCTGCGCCCAGCCGTTCTTGTCGCCCATCGGGTCGACGACGCCGACCAGCTCCACGCCCTCCAGTCCGGCGAGGATGCGGGCGTGGTGGCGGCCCATGGAGCCGAGGCCGATGAGCCCGGCCTTCAGTACGGCGCTCACAGGTTCTCCCCCAGGGAGTTCACGGCGGTCACGATGCGCTCCAGGTCGTTCTGGGTGAGCGAGGGGTGGACGGGGAGCGAGACGACCTCGGCGGCCGCCTTCTCGGTCTCGGGCAGGTCCCAGGTGCGGCCCGCCTTCTGGTCCGGCTCCCAGTAGGGCTTGAGGCGGTGGATCGGGGTCGGGTAGTAGACCGCGTTGCCGATGCCCGCCTCGGTGAGCTTGGCCATCGCGGCGTCCCGGTCGCCCCGGATCCGCACGGTGTACTGGTGGTAGATGTGCCGGGCGCCCTCGGCGACCGGCGGCAGGGTGACGCTCGGGGCGGTGATGTTGGCGTCGAGGTAGGCGGCGTTGGCGCGGCGCTGCTCGGTCCAGCCCTCGACCTTGGCGAGCTGGACACGGCCGACGGCCGCGTTCACGTCGGTCATCCGCATGTTGGCGCCGACGATCTCGTTGGCGTACCGCTGCTCCATGCCCTGGTTGCGCAGGAGGCGCAGCGTACGGGCGAGTTCGGCGTCGGCCGTGGAGACCATGCCGCCCTCCAGGGAGTGCATGTTCTTGGTCGGGTAGAAGCTGAACGTGCCGCCCGCGCCGAACGCGCCGACCGGGGTGCCGTTCAGCGCCGCCGTGTGGGCCTGGCAGGCGTCCTCGACCACGGCGAGACGGTGCTTCTCGGCGATCGGCATGAGCTTGTCCATCGCGGCGGGGTGGCCGTAGAGGTGGACCGGCATGATCGCGGCGGTGCGCGGGGTGATCGCGGCTTCGACGGCTGCCGGGTCGAGGCCGAAGCTGCCCGGCTCGATGTCGGCGAAGACCGCGTCGGCGCCGACCAGGCGGACCGCGTTGGCGGAGGCCGCGAAGGAGAACGAGGGGACGATCACCTCGTCGCCGGGGCCGATCCCCAGCGCCAGGAGCAGCAGATGCAGGGCCGAGGTACCGGAGTTGACGGCGACGCAGTGCCTGCCGTCGACCAGCCGGGAGAAGCCCTCCTCGAAGGCCGCGACCTCGGGCCCCTGCACGACCCGGCCGCTGCGCAGCACGCGTACGGCGGCCTCGATCTCGTCTTCCCCGATGACCGGACGGGCAGCAGGGATCGGCTGCTCGTTGATGCTCGTCATGGACGTCCTCCTTGAACACCGCAAGAGCTCGTTACAGGGCAGAGCTCTTGGGGTGCGGGACGTCTTACGAGGCCGCGCGAAACCCCACCGGCGCGATGCCGACGCCCTGCCGAGGAATCTGGTCCGGCCTGTCGTTCACCGGGCCGGTCACCGGTTGTAGTTTTCTGTGAAGAATCCTGACAGCCCAGCAACCGCCGTCACATTATCAGGGATTTCTCATCCCATTTCGGGCCCGTTAACCGGTCACTGCATCAGTTCTGAAACAAAGCCCGTGGCCCGCCCCGAATGTATCGGAGCGGGCCACGGACAATGAACGACCGATTACGGATTCGGTGTCAGGTACGTCATCCGGCCGACGATTCACCGTCGGTGGACGAGGCCGAAGCGGTCACGGAAGGCGACGACTGCTCGGCGGCGACGGTCTTCTTCGTCGCCTTCTTCGCGGTCGTCTTCGCCGTCGTCTTCTTCGCGGCGGTCTTCTTGGCGGCCGTCTTCTTGGCCACCGCCTTCTTCGCCGGAGCCTTCTTGGCGGCGGCCTTGCGGGCCGTCTTCTTCGCCGGGGCCGCTTCGTCGGACGCGGCGGCCTCGGTCTCCGGGGCGGTGGCTTCCGGGGCCTTCGCCTCGGACGCCGACTCCACGACCACGACGGCCGCCTCCTCGGAACCGGTGGGCGAACCCGCCGGAGCGGTGACCTTACGGGTCACCCGGCGACGGGCCCTCGGCGGTGCGGCCTCCTTGGGGGCCTCCGCCTCAGGAGCCTCCTGTACGGGGGCGGGCTCGGCGGGCGCCTCGACGACCGGGTCCTCCACGGCGACCGGGTCGGTGCCGGGCTCGGCCGGCTGGACCGGCTCCGCCGGCTCGGCCGACTTCGGCGAACCCGCCGGGGCGGACGCCTTACGGGTGGCGCGACGACGCGTACGGCCCTGCGGTGCGGCCTCGGCCGCCTCGGGGGCCTCCTGGGTGACCGGAGTCACGGCGGGAGCCTCCGGCTCGGGCGTGTCGACCACCGGTGCGACCGGCTCCGGCTCGGCGGCGGGAGCGGGCGCCTCGGCCACCGGGGCGGGGGCCTCGGTCCTCGGGGCACCGGCCGGGGCCGACGCCTTGCGGGACGCCCGGCGGCGGCCACGGCCACGCCCGGCGGCCGCCTCGGCCTCGGCCGGGCTGCTGTAGAACTCCTCGTCGGCGGCCGGCTCCAGGTCCGCCAGGGACACCGGGGCGGCGACCTCGGCGGCCAGCTCGGCCTCGGACTCGGTCTCGACGGGCTCGGCCGCGTGGTCCTCGTGGCCGTGGTCCTGCTCGTGACCGTGCTCGTGGTCCTGTCCCGCGCCGCCACGGCGCTTCTTGGACTTCTTGGAACCGCCGCCGCCACCGGTGGACGTCGGCTGCTCCATGTGGACGATCACACCGCGCCCGTTGCAGTGGACGCAGGTCTCGGAGAAGGACTCCAGCAGACCCTGGCCCACCCGCTTGCGGGTCATCTGGACCAGGCCGAGCGAGGTGACCTCGGCGACCTGGTGCTTGGTGCGGTCGCGGCCCAGGCACTCCAGCAGACGCCGCAGCACGAGGTCCCGGTTGGACTCCAGCACCATGTCGATGAAGTCGACGACGACGATGCCGCCGAGGTCGCGCAGCCGCAGCTGGCGCACGATCTCCTCGGCCGCCTCCAGGTTGTTCCTGGTGACGGTCTCCTCCAGGTTGCCGCCCTGGCCGGTGAACTTGCCGGTGTTGACGTCGACGACGACCATCGCCTCGGTCTTGTCGATCACCAGCGAACCGCCGCTGGGCAGGTAGACCTTGCGGTCCAGCGCCTTCATCAGCTGCTCGTCGATGCGGTACGTCGCGAAGACGTCGACCTCGGAGGTCCAGCGGGAGAGCCGCTCGGTGAGGTCGGGCGCCACATGCGAGACGTAACCGTGGATGGTCTCCCACGCGTCGTCACCGCTGACGATGACCTTGGAGAAGTCCTCGTTGAAGATGTCGCGGACGACCCGGACGGTCATGTCCGGCTCGCCGTAGAGCAGCGTCGGCGCGTTGGAGCCGCTGGTGCCCTTCGCCTTCTTCTGGATCTCCTCCCACTGCCCCTGGAGCCTCTCGACGTCACGGCGCAGCTCGTCCTCGCTCGCGCCCTCGGCGGCGGTGCGCACGATGACGCCCGCGTCCTCGGGGACGATCTTCTTGAGGATGGTCTTGAGGCGGGAGCGCTCGGTGTCGGGCAGCTTGCGGCTGATCCCGGTCATGGAGCCCTCGGGCACATAGACGAGGTAGCGGCCGGGCAGCGAGACCTGGCTGGTGAGGCGGGCGCCCTTGTGGCCGATCGGGTCCTTGGTCACCTGGACCAGGACCGACTGGCCGGACTTGAGCGCGGTCTCGATACGGCGCGGTCCGTGGGCCATGCCGAGCGCCTCGAAGTTGACCTCACCGGCGTACAGGACGGCGTTGCGGCCCTTGCCGATGTCGACGAACGCGGCCTCCATGGAGGGCAGGACGTTCTGCACCTTGCCCAGGTAGACGTTGCCGACGTAGCTGGTGGCCTGCTCCTTGTTGACGTAGTGCTCCACGAGCACGTTGTCCTCGAGGACGCCGATCTGGGTGCGCTCGCCGCTCTGGCGGACGACCATCACACGCTCCACGGCCTCGCGGCGTGCGAGGAACTCCGCCTCGGTGATGATCGGGACGCGGCGGCGGCCCTGCTCGCGGCCCTCACGGCGGCGCTGCTTCTTCGCCTCCATGCGGGTGGAGCCCTTGATGGACTGGACCTCGTCGAAGCCGGTGCCGGGCTCGCGCTCGGCCTCCTTCTTGCGGGGCTCGCGGACCTTGACGACCGTACGCTCCGGGTCGTCCGTGCCGTTGTCGGCCTCGGCCGCGCCCTCACCGCTGCGGCGACGGCGACGGCGGCGACGCCGGCTGCTGCTCGAACCGGAGGCCGAGGAGTCGTTGTCCTCGTCCTCCTCCTCGTCGGTGTCCTGGGCTTGGGCCTGCTCGGCCTCGGCGCGGGTGTCCTCGGAGCGGGACGGGGCGGGCGCCTCGTCGGCGTGCTGCTCGGCCTCGTCCGTGTCGCCGGCCTCGCCACGACGGCGACGGCGGCCACCGCGACGGCGGCGGCGCGAGGGTCGGTCGCCGTACTCGTCGGTGTCCTCGCCCTCGTGCTCGTCCGCCTCGGCCTCGGGGGCCTCCTCGGCGGGCTGCTGCTCGGCGGGGGCCTCCACCGGGGCGGCGGGCGCGGCGGCCTGCTCGGCCTCGGCTGCCTCACCACGGCGTCGGCGACGGCGGCGCGAGCCGCCCTGCGGTGCGGCCTCGGCGGGCGCGGGGGCCTGTGCGGTCTCGGCGGTCGGCTCCTGGGCCTCGTCGACCTCGTCGTACGCGGAGGAGGAACCGGCCGCGGCAGCGGCGGCGGCCGCCGTCTCCGGGGTCTGGAACATCGGCTCGGCGAAGACCGGGGCCTGGAACACGGCGACGGCGGGGCGCGCGGCGCGGCGGCCCTTGCGGGTCGGCTCCTCGGTCCTGGCGGTGAACTCGGGGCGGCCCGCGGCAGCGGTGGCCCGGCGGCGCTGGCGTCCGCGCGGCGCGGCCTCCTCGACCTCCTCCACCTCGGCGGCGAGCTCCTCGGCCACGGCGGCGGGCAGGCTCTCGGCGGCCTCGACGGCCTCCACGGTCTCCTCGACGGAGGCGGAGGCGGAAGCGACCGGCTCGGCCGTCTCACCGGCCTGGGGGGCGCCGGCGGGCGCGGTGGCCTTACGGGAGGCACGGCGGCGGCTGCGCGGCGCCGGGGCCTCCTCGGCGGGCTGGGCTTCAACGGCGGGCGCGGGCTCGTCCACCGCGTCCGTGGCGGCTTCCGGCGCGGCGGCCTGCGGGGCACCGGCCGGGGCGGAAGCACGGCGGCGGGTACGGCCACGCGGGGCCTCGGCGGCGGGCGCGGCGGGCTCAACGGCCTCGGCCACGACAGCCTCGGCCACGGGCTCGGCGGGCGCGACCGGTTCGACCACGACAGCGGCCTCGGTGGCCTGCGGGGCACCGGCGGGCGAGGTGGCCTTGCGGGAGGCACGGCGGCGGCGCGGGGCGGCGGGCTCCGGGGCGACCTCGGCCGCGGGCTCCTCTTCCTCCTCGGTCTCCTCCGTGAGGGGCTCGGCCGGGGTCTCGACGACCTCCACGACCTCGGCGGCCTGCGGGGCACCGGCCGGAGCGGTCGCCTTGCGGACCGCGCGGCGGCGGGTACGCGGCGCCGGGGCCTCCTCGGCGGGCTGGGCAGACTCCGCGACCGGCGCCTCGGCCACCGGAGCGGGGGTCTCGACGACCTCGGCGACCACCTCGGCGGTCTCCGGAGCGCCTGCGGGCGCGGTCGCCTTGCGCACGGCACGGCGGCGCGTACGGGCGGGGGGTGCGGTCTCGGGAGCCGGCTCGGGGGCCGTCTCCTCGGCCACGGGGGCCTGCGTCTCCACCACGGCGGTCTCGGCGGCCGGGGTCACGGCCGCGCCGGGCGGGCCGGCCGGGCGGGAAGCGGCGCGGCGCCTGCGGCGCGGCGGCAGCTTGTCGCCGGGGGTGTTCTCTTCGTTGTTCCCGTTGGAAGCGGGTTCGTTCGGCTGAGGCATGCGGGCGGTTCTCCCGTCGCGCTCCCGGGCGCCGCGTCTGTTTCCGGTCCGGCACGGTCCGCAGTGGTGCGAGACCGCTCGTCCGGGGCGCGGGCGCCGCACGGGAGCTGATGTCTGGCTCGCCGGTTCCGTCCGCGGTGTTGCGGACGGCCTGGCGAAAGTCTTATGGGTCAGTGCGCGGCCCGACCCAGGTGGCTCCCGAGTCGGAGGGCTGCGCTACAACGACCGCCTTACGCGGAACCTGCACCTTCCGGCGCCGTCGCGACGGCTGCTGCGACCGCGGGATGTGCGGTCGGGGCGGCCTCGCGGTCGGGCGCGAGCGGGTCGGTCACCGTGCCGGACTCCTCGTCGAAGAGCCCCTGCGCCAGCCGGGTCACCGCTGCGGGGACCGGCGGCGCCAGGTCGGCCACAGCGCGGAGACCGGACAGGACGTCGTCGGGTCGCACGGCAGGTGTCACGTGCCGAACAACCAGCCGCAGTATCGCACAGGGCTTGTCCCCCGGCCTATCAGCCGGGGGATCGAGGGCCTGGAGGTCGGCGACGGCGGAGCGGGCGTCGAAGGTGCGGATGCCGTTCTTCGCCTTGCGCTGGACCTCGACGCTCTCGGCGGCGTTGAACGCGTCGACGGCTCTGCGCGCCTCGTCGGGGTCGACGCCGTCCAGGCGCAGCTCCCAGACGGAGGCGGTCAGCCGCTCGGCCAGGCCCGAGGTCCGGGCCTCCACCGCGTCGGTGATGTCGAGACCGTCCGGCAGCGAGCTGTCCAGCAGCTCGCGCAGGAGGTCGGGGTCGCGCGCCTCGGTGAGGGCGATCTCCAGGAACTCGGCCTCGCTGCCCGTGCCGGTGGGGGCGGCATTGGCGTAGGAGACCTTGGGGTGCGGGGTGAAGCCCGCCGAGTACGCCATCGGCACCTCGGAGCGGCGCAGTGCCCGCTCGAAGGCCCGCTGGAAGTCGCGGTGACTGGTGAACCGGAGGCGGCCGCGCTTGGTGTAGCGCAAACGGATGCGCTGCACTGCCGGTGCGGGCGGCGGGCCTTCGGGCTGTCGCTTGCCCAGTGGTTCTTCTCCTCGGTGCGGGGCGGGCGCGGTGGAGCGCCGCCCACGAAATACGGGGTGGTCCCCGGGGTGCCGCTCCGGCTCACCCCTGCTTGACGAGTTTCTCGCTCAGCAGGGAGGTCTCGGACGCCTGCGCCGCGCTGGGGACAGTCGTTGTACTACCCAGAGTACGCGCAGGCACCCCCAGCGGTTCCCCGGACCGCGCGCCGGCCGTTCCGCCGACCAGTGCGCGCCAGGCGTCGCGGCGCGCCTGCCGCACGGTTTCGCGGGCGGTGGCGAGGGCGGAACGGGCGGCGCGGCCCGCCTCGGCGGCGGCGCGCCGGGCGGGGGCCCAGAGGGCGTCCCGTACGAAGTGGCCGACCGGGGTGCACACCGTGCGGTAGGCCCAGGCCACCGGTACGCCGACCAGGTGCCGGAACAGCCAGGCGATGCCCCGGCCCACCGCCCGGGAGAGGTACCCGGCGATCCGCCAGGCGACCTCGGCGGCCTCCGCGATCTCCCGGCCGACCGGGGCGAGGACGCGGCGGTACAGCCAGGAGGCGGGGGCCACGAGCAGCGTCAGGACCAGCCAGATGACGGCGGCCCAGAGCCCGTGCCCGATGGCGGCGAGGCCCGTCCAGACCCCGCGGAAGAACCAGGCCGCGCCCTGCCAGACCTTCCCGGAGACCCAGGCGGTGCCCCGCCAGACGATCTCGGACACCCACGCCGTGCCCCGCCACACCCGGTCCAGCACCCAGGCCGTTCCCCGGCCGACCGGGGTGAGGACGGCCCCGTACAGCCACACCAGCGGCACGACCACGCCGTACCGCGCCGCCGGGACGAGCACATGCCGCCACAGGCCCCCCGCAGGAGCGACGACCAGCGTGGTGACCAGCCAGGCGACGCCCTGGCCCGCCTTCCCGCACAGCCGGGCCGCACCGTGGCCGAGCGGGGTGAGGAGGTTCGCGTACAGCCACCCCACCGGCACCGCGACCCCGTACTTCGCCACCGGGACGACCACGTACCGCCACAGGCCGATCCACGGCCAGATGAACACGGCCGTCGCGAGCCAGGTGACGGCCAGGGCCAGCGGGGTGAGGACCTTGGTGAACAGCCAGGCCAACGGGGTCAGGAGCAGGGTGTCGGCCAGCCAGGCCAGGCCCCGGCCCAGCGGGCGGAGCAGGGTCCGGTCGAAGGCGTGCCAGCCTGCGGCCAGCAGGTCCCAGACCATGCGGACGGGCAGGACCACGACCAGCACCACGATGCGCACGGGGATCCTGATCAGCCTGGTCAGGGCGGTGTCGGGCTCGTACCGGTCCATGTCCTGGTGCTCGCTGGCGTCCATGCCCTCAATGACGCGTAGGCCCGCTCCGGGGTTGCCGGACCGGGCCTACGGAGTGTCAGCGACGCGCTACTTGTTCACCACGCTCAGCGGGAGCAGCTTCTTGCCCGTCGGGCCGATCTGGATGTCCAGGTCCAGCTGCGGGCAGACGCCGCAGTCGAAGCAGGGGGTCCAGCGGCAGTCCTCGACCTCGGTCTCGTCGAGTGCGTCCTGCCAGTCCTCCCAGAGCCAGTCCTTGTCCAGGCCGGAGTCGAGGTGGTCCCAGGGCAGGACCTCCTCGTAGGTGCGCTCGCGGGTGGTATACCAGTCGACGTCGACCCCGAAGTCGGGCAGCGTCTTCTCGGCGCAGGTCATCCAGAGGTCGTAGCTGAAGTGCTCGCGCCAGCCGTCGAAGCGGCCGCCGGACTCGTAGACCGCGCGGATGACGGAGCCGACGCGCCGGTCGCCGCGCGAGAGCAGGCCCTCGACGATGCCGGGCTTGCCGTCGTGGTAGCGGAAGCCGATGGAGCGGCCGTACTTCTTGTCGCCGCGGATCTTGTCCCGGAGCTTCTTCAGCCGGGCGTCGGTGTCCTCGGCGCTCAGCTGCGGGGCCCACTGGAAGGGCGTGTGCGGCTTGGGCACGAAGCCGCCGATGGAGACGGTGCAGCGGATGTCGTTCTGGCCGGAGACCTCGCGGCCCTTGGCGATGACGTTGACCGCCATGTCACCGATCTGGAGGACGTCCTCGTCGGTCTCGGTCGGCAGGCCGCACATGAAGTACAGCTTCACCTGGCGCCAGCCGTTGCCGTAGGCGGTGGCCACCGTCCGGATCAGGTCCTCCTCCGAGACCATCTTGTTGATGACCTTGCGCATCCGCTCGGAGCCGCCCTCGGGAGCGAAGGTGAGACCGGAGCGGCGGCCGTTGCGGGTCAACTCGTTGGCCAGGTCCACGTTGAACGCGTCGACGCGGGTGGAGGGCAGCGAGAGGCCCACCTTGTCGTCGGTGTAGCGGTCGGCGAGACCCTTGGCGATGTCGCCGATCTCGCTGTGGTCCGCGGAGGAGAGGGAGAGCAGGCCGACCTCTTCGAAGCCGGTCGCCTTGAGGCCCTTGTCGACCATTTCGCCGATGCCGGTGATGCTTCGCTCCCGCACGGGGCGCGTGATCATGCCGGCCTGGCAGAAACGGCAGCCGCGGGTGCAGCCGCGGAAGATCTCCACGGACATCCGCTCGTGCACGGTCTCCGCGAGCGGGACGAGGGGCTGCTTGGGGTAGGGCCACTCGTCGAGGTCCATGACGGTGTGCTTGGAGACGCGCCACGGCACGCCGGACCGGTTGGGCACGACGCGGCCGATGCGGCCGTCGGGGAGGTACTCGACGTCGTAGAAACGCGGGACGTAGACGCCACCGGTCTTCGAGAGCCGGAAGAGCACCTCGTCGCGGCCGCCGGGGCGGCCCTCGGCCTTCCAGGCCCGGATGATCTCGGTGATCTCCAGGACGGCCTGCTCGCCGTCGCCGATGACCGCGCAGTCGATGAACTCCGCGATCGGCTCGGGGTTGAAGGCCGCGTGGCCGCCCGCGAGGACGATCGGGTGGTCCACCGTGCGGTCCTTGGCCTCCAGCGGGATGCCCGCCAGGTCCAGGGCGGTGAGCATGTTGGTGTAGCCGAGCTCGGTGGAGAAGCTCAGCCCGAAGACGTCGAAGGCGCCGACGGGGCGGTGGCTGTCCACGGTGAACTGCGGCACGTCGTGCTCGCGCATCAGCTCTTCGAGGTCGGGCCAGACGCTGTACGTGCGCTCGGCGAGGACGCCCTCGCGCTCGTTCAGCACCTCGTAGAGGATCATGACGCCCTGGTTGGGCAGCCCGACCTCGTAGGCGTCGGGGTACATCAGGGTCCAGCGGACGTCGCAGCTCTCCCAGTCCTTGACGGTGGAGTTCAGCTCACCGCCGACGTACTGGATGGGCTTCTGCACATGCGGGAGCAGAGCTTCGAGCTGTGGGAAGACCGATGCGGCAGACATCTCGCGAACCTTCGTGAGCCGGCTGGGGTGACCATCCAGCGTACCGCGCGGCTCAGTGCTTCAGATCCGCCCGGAGTACGGGGTCGGAGGCGCGGGCCCACACCTCGGGCAGCTCGCGCTCCCGGGCCTCGGCGGTGGCCTCCTCGTGCCCGTACAGAAGTCCCCAGGTGAACGTGGTCTCCCCGGCCTCGTGGGACTGGATCGCGAGGGTGCGCAGGGCCTCGCGGGCCACCACGCTGTCCTGGTGGTCGCCGAGGAGGGACTGCACGGCCTTCACCCGCTTGGCGAACCGCTTGGCGGGCTTTCCTAGGGCGGGCTTGGCCGCGTCGCCCGCGTACCGGGCGCGCTTGGCGGCCTTGCGGGCCTCGTGCATCGCGGTGTCCCGCTCGGGGCCCGGCGGGTGCTCCAGGGCGTGGTCCATGCGGCGCGCGAGCTTCTCGTAGTCCTTGAGCACCGCGCGCGGCAGGGCCTTCTGGGGGGCCCGGGAGGCGGCGGGGCGAAGAGGCGGGTCGGCGCTGAGCGCGTCCAGGGTGTCGAGGAGGGCGAGATACCGCTTCCCGTCCAGTACGTCGATGATCCTGCGGCGCGATCCGGTGCGGCGGGCGGCCGACCAGACCTGGAGGCGGCCGCGGACCGGGCCGAGGACCAGGGTGGCGGGGAGGGCCTCGGTGCGGTCGCCGAGGCGCTTGTCGAGGACCTCCTGGTCGCGGTCGACGCCCAGTTCACCGGCGAGCCACTTGAGCTCGGCGCCGATGGGATCGGTGACCCCGCGGTCCAGGATCTTGCGGTACGTCTTGAAGGCGCTGCGCAACCTGCGGGTCGCCACGCGCATCTTGTGCACGGAGTCGGGCAGGTCGCGGCGGACGGCGGGGTCGAGGCGGACGATCGTGTCGATCTGCTTGCGTACGTAGGCGAGGACGTGGTCGCCCGCGGTGTGCGGGTCCTCCTCCGTCCGCCTCTTCTCCTCGCGTACGGGAGCCGTCTCCGCCAGCGCCCTGGCCAGCTTCGACGACGACCCCGAGGGGCGCACCCCGGCCTTGCGGAGCCGCTTCTCGACCGCGTCCAGGAAGGCGGGGTCGCCGTCGTCGGCCAGCTCCACCTCGATCTCGGTCCAGGTGGTGGTGGCCCCGGTCCCCTCCCCCGCCAGCCGTTCGGCGCAGACGGTGTCGACGCTGACCTCGGCGAGGAGGGTGCCGTCGTCGTCCGTGAGGTGCTGGACGTCACGGGAGGTGAGCAGGCGGACGACGGGGGCCGGTTCGCTGTGGCGGAGGCGCGAGCGGAGCAGGGCCGCGAAGGAGCGCGGCAGGGTGTCGGCCAGCGGTTCGTGGAGTTCGTCTCGGATGCCGGTGGCGACGGGGAACTTCAGGTGCCAGCCCTCGTCGGCCCCGCCGGTCCTGCGGCGCAGGGTGAGGGAGCCGGCGGCGAGGCGGAGGTCGGCGGTGTCGTGGTAGACGGCGTCCAGCTCCGTGACGCCGCGCTCGACGACCCGGCCGACCCCGGCCACCCGGCTCAGGTCGGGCAGCCGGGTGGCGTCGGTGGCTTCGTACTTCCGCTCGATCTCGCGCTTGGTGTCCGCCATATACGGACACCTACCCCCATCGGGTTCAGGCAGACATCGGCCGCTGCACCCTGATCGACTGCAACAGCCCGATGGCGACCCAGACGGCGAACATCGAGGACCCTCCGTAGGAGACGAAGGGCAGCGGCAGACCGGCCACCGGCATGATGCCGAGCGTCATGCCGATGTTCTCGAAGGACTGGAAGGCGAACCAGGCGATGATTCCGGCGGCGACGACCGTGCCGTACAGCTCGGTCGTCTCGCGGGCGATCCGGCAGGCTCGCCACAGGACGACACCGAGCAGGGCGATGATCAGCCCGGCGCCGAGGAAGCCCAGCTCCTCACCGGCGACCGTGAAGACGAAGTCCGTCTGCTGCTCGGGGACGAACTGGCCGGTGGTCTGGGTGCCCTGGAAGAGCCCGGTGCCGAAGAGGCCGCCGGAGCCGATCGCGATCCGGGCCTGGTTGGTGTTGTAGCCGACGCCGGCCGGGTCGAGTGCCGGGTTGGCGAAGGCGGCGAAGCGGGCGATCTGGTAGTCGTCCAGCAGCCCGAGCTGCCAGACCGAGACGGCTCCCGCCGCCCCCGCGCCGAGCAGGCCGAAGACCCAGCGGTTGGAGGCGCCGGAGGCCAGCAGGACGCCGAGGACGATGACGGCCATCACCATCACCGAGCCGAGGTCCGGCATCAGCATGACGACGGCCATCGGGACGGCCGCGATGCCGAGCGCCTTGGCGACGGTCCGGTGGTCGGGGTGGGCCTGGTCGCCCGCGTCGACGCGGGCGGCGAGCAGCATCGCCATCCCGAGGATGATGGTGATCTTGGTGAACTCGGAGGGCTGGATCGAGAATCCGGCCGGGAGCTTGATCCACGCGTGGGCGCCGTTGACGGTGGTGCCGAGCGGGGTGAGGACGGCGAGGACCAGCAGCACCGAGATGCCGTAGAGGACCGGGACGGCCCCGCGCAGGGTGCGGTGGCCGAGCCAGATCGTGCCGATCATCAGGGCCAGGCCGATGCCGGTGTTGAGGGCGTGCCGGAGGAGGAAGAAGTACGGGTCGCCCTGGGTGAGGTGGTCGCGGTTGCGGGTCGCGGACCACACGAGCAGCGAGCCGAGGAAGGAGAGCGCGAGCGCGGCTCCCAGCAGCGGCCAGTCCAGCCGCCGCGCGAGGGAGTCGCGGGCGGTCAGCTTGGCCCAGGAGCCCCGCTCGGGGGCGTACCGGGAGACGGAGAATCCACCTGCCATCAGGGCCGCCTCCCGGTCATCGCCGGTGATCCGGTGAGTCCCGGCTGGCCCGGGGGCTGCGGGATCAGGTTCTCGGGGTCGGCCTCCTGGCCTTCGGGCTGCGTCGGGACGGGGTTGTACGGCTTGATCTTCGGGGCGTGGATCGATCCGTCGGGCTGGACCTTCGGCAGCGCCCTCTGGGGCTTGGGCAGCAGGGCCTTCTTCACATCCTGGTTGCCCTCGGCGTCGAGGCCGTAGAGCGCGTCGTAGATCTTGCGGACGGCGGGCCCGGAGGCGCCGGAGCCGGTGCCGCCCTGGGAGATCGTCATGACGATGGTGAAGTCGTCGGTGTAGGTGGCGAACCACGAGGTGGTCTGCTTGCCGTAGACCTGCGCGGTGCCGGTCTTGGCGCGCATCGGGATCTTGTCCTGCGGCCAGCCGCCGAACCGCCAGGCGGCGGTGCCGCCGGGCTCCACGACCGAACGCAGCCCCTTGTCGAGGTCCTTGATGGTCTGGGCGTTGACGGGCAGCTTGCCGGTGGTCCTGGGCTTGATCTCCTGGACCGACTTGCCGTCCGGGCTGATCACGGCCTTGCCGACGGTGGGCGCGTGCAGGGTGCCGCCGTTGCTGATGGCGGCGTAGGCGGTGGCCATCTGGATGGGGGTGACGAGGACGTCACCCTGGCCGATGGCGTAGTTGATGCTGTCGTAGGCCTTGAGCTGGTTGCCCTCCAGGCAGCTCTCGTACGCGATCTGCTGCACGTACGTGCCGCCCTTCTTGCCCTCCTTGCACCAGGCGTCCTTGTTCGCCTTCCAGAAGTCCTGCTTCCACTTGCGGTCCGGGATGCGGCCCTTGACCTCGTTGGGCAGGTCGATGCCGGTCTCGGCGCCGAGGCCGAAGTCACGGGCGGTCGTGTAGAACCAGTTCTTGGCGTCCTTCTTCGGCTTTATGCCGCCGTCCTTGACCCACTCCTCGTGGCCGAGGCGGTAGAAGACGGTGTTGCACGAATACTTGAGCGCGTCCCCGAGGGTGATGGGGCCGTGCCCCTGGGACTCGAAGTTGGCGAAGGTCTGGCTGCCGAGGCTGTAGGAGCTGCTGCACTCGTAGCGGTCGTCGAAGGCGTGGCCGCCGCGCACGGCGGCGCTCGCGGAGACCACCTTGAAGATGGAGCCGGCGGGCGCCTGGCCCTGGATGCCCCGGTTGAGCAGCGGGTAGTTGGACTTCTTGCTGGTGAGCTTGGCGTACTGCTTGCCGGAGATGCCGCCGACCCAGTCGTTGGGGTCGTAGTCGGGCTGGGAGGCCATCGAGACGATCCGGCCGGTCTTGGACTCCATGACGACGACGGCGCCGGAGTCGGCCTCGTACTTGCGGCCGGTGATCTTGTCGGTCTCCTGGCGGACGGTCTTCATCGCCTGCGCCAGCTCGTACTCGGCGACCGCCTGGACCCGGGCGTCGAGGCTGGTGACGAGGTTGGAGCCGGGCACCGCCGGGTCGTTCTCCGCCTCGCCCATGACGCGGCCGAGGTTGTCGACCTCGTAGCGGGTGACGCCCGCCTTGCCGCGCAGCTCCTTGTCGTACGTCCGCTCCAGGCCCGAGCGGCCGACCTGGTCCGAGCGCAGATACGGCGAGGGGCCGTCCTTCGCCTTCTGGATCTCCTCGTCGGTGACGGGCGACAGATAGCCGAGGACCTGCGCGGTCTTCGCCTTGCCGGGTGCGGCGTAGCGGCGTACGGCGGTGGGTTCGGCGGTGATGCCGGGGAAGTCCTCGGCGCGCTCGCGGATCTGGAGGGCCTGCTGGGTGGTGGCCTCGTCGGTGACCGGGATCGGCTGGTAGGGCGAGCCGTTCCAGCAGGGCTGGGGGGTCTTGGCGTCGCAGAGGCGGACCTTGTCCCGCACGTCCTGGGGCTTCATGTCCAGGACCTCGGCGAGCCGGGTGAGGACGCCGACGCCGTCGTCCTTCATCTTCAGCAGCTCGGTGCGGCTCGCGGAGACGACGAGCCGGGTCTCGTTGTCGGCGAGCGGTACGCCGCGCGCGTCGAGGATCGACCCGCGCACGGCGGGCTGGACGACCTGCTGTACGCCGTTGCCGGCCGCTTCGGCGGTGTACTCGTCGCCGTTGCGGATCTGGAGGTACCAGAGGCGGCCGCCGAGGGTGAGCAGCAGGGAGAAGACGAGGACCTGGATGACGATGAGCCGGATCTGGACCCGCTGGGTCCGTCCGGTCTCGGGAATGTTGCTCACTGGGTGCCCCCGGTGGTGGTCCGGCTGGGGGTACGGGGGCCGTCCCCCGGGAGATGCGGCCTCACGCGGTGCCCCCGGTGTCCTTCGTCGCGTACGGCTTCACAGTCGCTTGACCCCCTTGATGCGGCCCGCGCGGGCGGCGCGGCTGCGGGCGGCCTTCATGCGCAGGCCGCCGCGCTGGTTGCCGATGCGCAGCCCGGTACCCGAGGCGAGCCAGCCCGCGGCGACGTCGTTGGAGCCGCCGGACGCCTCGGAGAGCGGGTCGTTCTCGGTGCGTCTGGCCAGCGCCATGATCAGCGGCACGGTGAAGGGCGCCAGCAGCAGGTCGTAGACGAGGGCGGTGAGCAGCAGGCTGCCCAGGCCCACGTGGCGGGCGGCCGTGTCGCCGACGAGGGCGCCGACGCCCGCGTACATCAGGGTCGACCCGAGCGCGGCGGCGACCACCACGGCCATCGGGGCGAAGGCCGACTTGAGCTGCCCGTTCTCCGGCCGGGCGAGGCCCGCGAGGTAGCCGATGACGCAGAGCACCAGGGCGTAGCGTCCGGCGGCGTGGTCGGCGGGGGGTGCGAGGTCGGCGAGGAGGCCCGCGCCGAAGCCGATGAGGGAGCCGCTGACCGGCCCGTACACGAAGGCGAGTCCGAGGACGGTGAGGAGCAGCAGGTCGGGGACGGCGCCGGGGAGCTGGAGGCGGGCGAGGACGGAGACCTGGACGACGAGGGCGACGACGACCAGGGCGGTGGAGAGCAGAGTCCGGTTGAGGCGCATAGGGATCAGCTCTACTCCTGGTCGTTTGCCGCGTTGTCGGGTTGGCCGTTGCCCTGCTGGTCGCCGGCGGCTTCACCGTCCCCCGGCTTCTCGTTGATGTTGCCGACGACCTTGCCCGAGCCGTCGACGAGGTCGCCGTTGGGCTGGACGGTGACGGTGACCGTGGGGGTCGGCTTGGGCTTCGTCTTGACGGGCTGCTTGGGCAGGACGGCGTCGCGGGGGTCGGAGCGCGGGGCCTGGACGACGACGCCGACGATGTCGAGTTTGGTGAACCCGACGTACGGCTTCACATAGACGGTCCGGGTGAGCGCGCCGCCCGAGGGGTCGACGCGGACGACCTCGCCGACGGGGACCCCGGGCACGAAGGGCTTGTCCTTGCTGGAGCCGAAGGTGACGAGCCGGTCGCCCGCCTTCACCTTGGCCTTGCCGTTGAGGAACTGGACCGAGAGCGGGCGCGAGCCCTGGCCGGTGGCGAAGCCGAGCTCGTCGGTCTTCTCCATCCGGGTGCCGACGGTGAAGTCCGGGTCGTTGGCGAGCAGGACCGTGGAGGTGCTGGGGCCGACGGTGGTGACCCGCCCGACCAGCCCCTCACCGTTGAGCACGGTCATGTCGCGGCGGATGCCGTCGTTCGCCCCGGCGTCGATGGTGATCGTCCAGGAGAAGCCCTGGGCCGCCCCTATGGCGATGACCTCGGCGCCCTTGATGCCGTACTGTCCGGCGCCCGCGTTCTTCAGCATGGCGTCCAGCTGGCGGACGCGGCTGTTGGTGCGGTCGTCGCTGCCGAGCTTGGCCTTCAGCGCGGCGTTCTCCTGCTCCAGGGCAGAGATCCGGTCGTGCCGTTTGCCGGAGTCCCGTACCGCCCCTATGGCGTTGCCCACCGGGTCGACCGCCGCCGCGACGCCGTTCTCCACGGGTCCGAAGACCGTGGCCGCGGCATGCCGTGCGCCGTCGACCGGTGAGCCTTCGCCGCCTCGGATATCCACCGTGATCAGGGCGAATGCGATGGCGATCAGCAGCACCAGGAGCAGCCGGCTCTCTCGTGTGTCCCTCACGTGCGGCGGCCGTGCCTTCCTCGTCGGAATGTTCGTGCCTGTGTGTACGTGGCTGTCGTGACGTCAGCACCCGTGTGCTGCCGTACCTGTACAGCAACGATCTATATCAACGATCCGGCGGGCGGAGCCGCAGCGTCCGCGCGCCGGATCGGGTGGTGTCGTGTCTGTCCTACCGGCGGGGCTGGGCGTCCAGCACCTGCTGGAGCGCCTCGAACTCCTCGACGCACTTGCCGGAGCCGAGCGCCACGGAGTCCAGCGGGTCCTCGGCGATGTGGATCGGCATGCCCGTCTCGCGGCGGAGCCGCTCGTCCAGGCCGCGGAGCAGTGCGCCGCCGCCCGTGAGGACGATGCCGCGGTCCATGATGTCGCCGGAGAGCTCGGGCGGGCACTTGTCGAGGGTCGTCTTCACCGCGTCGACGATCGCGTTGACCGGCTCCTCGATCGCCTTGCGGACCTCGGCGGCCGAGATGACGACCGTCTTGGGCAGCCCGGAGACCAGGTCGCGGCCGCGGATCTCGGTGTGCTCGTCCTTGTCCATGTCGTACGCCGAACCGATCGTGATCTTGATCTGTTCGGCGGTCCGCTCACCGAGGAGGAGCGAATACTCCTTCTTGATGTGCTGGATGATCGCGTTGTCCAGCTCGTCACCGGCGGTCCGGATCGACTGGGCGGTGACGATCCCGCCGAGCGAGATCACCGCGACCTCGGTGGTGCCGCCACCGATGTCGACGACCATGTTGCCGGTGGCCTCGTGGACCGGCAGGCCGGAGCCGATGGCCGCGGCCATGGGCTCCTCGATGATGTGCACCTGGCGCGCGCCGGCCTGCGTCGATGCCTCGATGACGGCGCGGCGCTCCACCCCGGTGATGCCGGAGGGCACGCAGACGACGACCCGGGGGCGGGCCAGGTAGCGGCGCTTGTGGATCTTGAGGATGAAGTAGCGGAGCATGCGCTCCGTGATCTCGAAGTCGGCGATCACGCCGTCCTTCAGGGGCCGCACGGCAACGATGTTGCCGGGCGTGCGCCCGATCATCTTCTTGGCCTCGGAGCCGACCGCCAGGATTCCGCCGGTGTTGGTGTTGATGGCCACGACGGACGGCTCGTTCAGAACGATGCCGCGCCCCCCTGACGTACACCAGCGTGTTGGCAGTCCCGAGGTCGATAGCCATGTCACGGCCGATGAACGACATTGAGTTCCCCTTGTTCCCCATGAGGATGCGTCGGGCCTTCCCAGGTAGCGAAGATGGCTTGTTCTGGTAGGCGAGGTTGGCGCTGCGGGCGTGGAAGCTTCCATCGTAGTGCCGTATGCACGGACACAGCGCGAGGGTCCTTCGCCGGTGTGGGCGGAACGGGTGCCCGTCCTACCCATGGTGACGTTACGTCGGAGGGATGCGTTCCCGCGAACCCGAACCCTATGCCGAAGGGCGACCGAATTACTTCGGTCGCCCCAGGCAGGCAGCGCTGTTTGGCCGATCGGGTCAGGAAAGTCCCGGAAAGAAAAGCTTCAGTTCTCGCTCTGCGGACTCCTGCGAGTCCGAGGCGTGGATGAGGTTCTCCCGGGTGATCGTGCCGAAGTCACCGCGGATCGACCCGGGCGCGGCGGCGATCGGGTCGGTGGGGCCGGCCAGGGCGCGGATGCCCTCGATGACCCGCTCACCTTCGGCCACCAGGGCGACGACGGGGCCGGAGGCCATGAACTCCATGAGCGGCTCGTAGAACGGACGGCCCTTGTGCTCGCCGTAGTGCTGCTCCAGCGTGTCGTGGTCCAGGGTGCGCAGCTCCAGCGCGGTGATCCGCCAGTCCGCCTTGCGCTCGATCCGGCCGACGATCTCGCCGATCAGGCCGCGGCGGACCGCGTCGGGCTTGAGCAGGACGAGGGTGCGCTGGGTCATGTGCGGCTCCTTGCAGACACTACGGGTGCGGTGAGGCGAGATTACAGGGGTACGGGACAGGGTCTGCGCCCGGGTTCACTCAGGGTCACCCTCGCACCCCGGGCACCTGCCGTCACATCAGGCCGTGGCCCCGCCGGCCTCCTGCCGGTCCTGCTGGCCCTGCTGGTCCGCCCAGCGGGCCTTGACCTCGTCGATCTTGCGGCCGTAGTGGATGGAGGCCCACCACAGCCCGCCGAAGACCAGGCCGAGGATGAACATCATCGGGACCACGAAGCCGCTGAGGACCAGCGCGACCTGGAGCGCCCAGCCGAGCTGGACGCCACCGGGGCGGGTGAGCATCCCGCAGAGCAGCAGGGAGAGCACCATGCCCACCCCGCAGACGGTCCAGACCGCGGCCTGGGAGACGTCGTCCAGCTTCATCGCGACGAGTCCGGCGAAGCCGATCACGAAGAACTCACCGAGCAGCGTCGAGGCGCAGAGCGTACGCATCCCTGACTCAGCCCCTTCCCAGAAGCAGCCGGGCCTCGCCGACCGTGATCACCGATCCGGTCACCAGGACCCCGGCGCCCGCGTACTCGTCGTCCTCCTCGGCCAGCGTGATCGCCGCCTCCAGCGCGTCGTCGAGACGCGGTTCGACCTGGACCCGGTCGTCGCCGAAGACCTCGACGGCGATGGCGGCCAGCTCGTCCACGTCCAGCGCGCGGTCGGTGGAGTTCTGCGTGACGACGACCTCGGCGAAGATCGGCTCGAAAGCCTCCAGGAGCCCGCGCACGTCCTTGTCGCCGCTGGTGCCGACCACCCCGATCAGCCGGGAGAAGCTGAACGCCTCCGAGATCCCGTCCGCCGCGGCCCGGGCCCCCGCCGGGTTGTGCGCGGCGTCCAGGACGACGGTCGGGCTGGAGCGCACGACCTCCAGACGGCCGGGCGAGACCACGGCGGCGAACGCCTTGCGGATCGCGTCGATGTCGAGGGAGCGGGCCTGCTCGGCGCCGATCCCGAAGAACGCCTCGACGGCGGCGAGCGCGACGGCCGCGTTGTGCGCCTGGTGGGCCCCGTACAGCGGCAGGAAGATCTCTGTGTACTCGGTGGCCGCACCACCGAGTCCGCGCAGCGTCAGCAGCTGGCCGCCGACGGCGACCTCGCGGGAGGCGACGCCGAACTCCATGCCCTCGCGGGCCACGGTGGCGTCCACCTCGACGGCCTTCTTCAGCATCACCTGCGCGGCGTCCACCGGCTGCTGCGCCAGGATGACCGTGGCGCCCTCCTTGATGACACCGGCCTTCTCCCCGGCGATCTCGGCGGGCGTGTTGCCCAGGCGGTCGGTGTGGTCCAGGGAGATCGGGGTGACGACGGCGACCGTGGAGTCGATGACGTTGGTGGCGTCCCAGGTGCCGCCCATGCCGACCTCGACGACCGCCACGTCGACGGGCGCGTCGGCGAAGGCCGCGTACGCCATGCCGGTGAGCACCTCGAAGAAGGAGAGCCGGTAGGGCTGCTGGGCGTCGACCATCTCGACGTACGGCTTGACGTCCTCGTACGTCTCGATGAACCGCTCGGGGTCGATCGGCGAGCCGTCGAGGCTGATCCGCTCGGTGATCGACTGGACGTGCGGCGAGGTGTAGCGGCCGGTGCGCAGCTCGAACGCGTTGAGCAGGGCCTCGATCATGCGGGCCGTGGAGGTCTTGCCGTTGGTCCCCGTGATGTGGATCGAGGGGTAGGCGCGCTGCGGCTCGCCGAGGACGTCCATCAGGGCGGCGATGCGCGTGACGGAGGGCTCCAGCTTGGTCTCGCCCCAGCGTCCGGCGAGCTCCTGCTCCACCGCGCGCAGCGCCTTGTCGGTCTCGGGGTCGGTGGGTCGGGCGGGGACCGCGTCGGCCTGGGGGGAACCCGCGTAGGTGCGCAGGGTGCGGCTCCCGGCTTCGATCACCGCCAGGTCGGGGTCGCGCTGGGTCTCTTCGCCGACGATCTCCTCGAAGGTGTCGTCGGGCTCGGACGCGTCGTGCCGGTCTGAAGGGCGGGGCTCACTCACGGGGCCCAGTCTACGGATGGGCCCCGGCATCGCACGCAGCGCCCGGCGGAGTGCGGAGCGGTGGTACGGGGAAGCCCCCGCATCCCCGGTCGGTCGGGGTGCGGGGGCTTCGCCGTACAGCTATCAGCTCGCGGGGAGGGCCGCCAGCTGGGCGGAGATCCGCTCGATGTCGGCCTCGGCCTTGGAGAGCCGGCCACGGATCTTGTCGACCACGTTGTCCGGCGCCTTGGCGAGGAACGCCTCGTTGCCGAGCTTCCCGGTGGCCTGCGCCTTCTCCTTCTGCGCCGCCTCCAGGTCCTTGGTGAGCCGCTTGCGCTCGGCCGGGACGTCGATGGTGCCGGAGAGGTCCAGCGCGACGGTGGCCCCGGCGACGGGGAGGGAGGCGGTGGCGTGGAAGCCGTCGCCGGCGGGCTGGAGCCGCAGCAGCTGGCGGATGGCCGCCTCGTGCGGAGCCAGCGCCGTGCCGGTCAGGGTCAGCTCGGCCGGGACCTTCTGGCCGGGCTGGAGGCCCTGGTCGTTGCGGAAGCGGCGGACCTCGGTGACGACCTGCTGGACGAGCTCGATCTCCTTCTCGGCCGCGTCGTCGCGGAAGCCGGAGTCGCCCGGCCACTCGGCGATGACGATCGACTCGCGCCCGGTGAGCGCGGTCCACAGCGCCTCCGTGACGAACGGGACGATCGGGTGCAGCAGCCGCAGCATCACGTCCAGGACCTCGCCGAGGACCCGGCCCGAGACCTCGGCCGGTCGGCCGCCCGCGAAGAACGTGGTCTTGGAGAGCTCCACGTACCAGTCGAAGACCTCGTCCCAGGCGAAGTGGCGCAGCGCCTCACTGATCTTGGCGAACTGGAAGTCGTCGTAGAACGCGTCGACGTCCGCGACCGTCTTGTTGAGACGGGAGAGGATCCAGCGGTCGGTGACCGACATCTCCTCGACCGGGGGCAGCTCGCCCTCGATCGTGGCGCCGTTCATCAGGGCGAAGCGGGTGGCGTTCCAGATCTTGTTGGAGAACTTCGCCGAGCCCTGGACCCAGTCCTCACCGATCGGGACATCGGTGCCGGGGTTGGCGCCGCGCGCGAGGGTGAAGCGCAGGGCGTCGGAGCCGTACTTGTCCATCCAGTCCAGCGGGTTGACCACGTTGCCGAAGGACTTCGACATCTTCTTGCCGTGCTCGTCGCGGACCATGCCGTGCAGGACGATGGTCCCGAACGGCGGGACGCCGTCGTTGACGTACAGGCCGAACATCATCATCCGGGCGACCCAGAAGAAGAGGATGTCGTAGCCGGTGACCAGGACGGAGTTCGGGTAGAACTTCGCGAGGCTGTCGGTCCGTTCGGGCCAGCCGAGGGTGGAGAAGGGCCACAGGCCCGAGGAGAACCAGGTGTCCAGGACGTCGCTGTCCTGGGTCCAGCCCTCGCCGGTGGGCGCCTCGTCGTCCGGTCCGACGCAGACGACCTCGCCGTTCGGGCCGTACCAGACGGGGATGCGGTGGCCCCACCAGAGCTGGCGCGAGATGCACCAGTCGTGGAGGTTGTCGACCCAGTCGAAGTACCGCTTCTCCATCTCCTGCGGGTGGATCTTGACCTTGCCGTCGCGGACCGCGTCACCGGCGGCCTCGGCGAGCGGGGCGACCTTGACCCACCACTGGAGGGAGAGGCGCGGCTCGATGGTGGTCTTGCAGCGCGAGCAGTGGCCGACGGAGTGGACGTACGGCCGCTTCTCGGCGACGATCCGGCCCTCGGCGCGCAGGGCGGCGACGATGGCGGAACGGGCCTCCAGCCGGTCCAGGCCCTCGAAGGGGCCGGGGGCCGTGATGACCGCGCGCTCGTCGAGGACGGTGATGAACGGCAGGTCGTGGCGGTTGCCGATCTCGAAGTCGTTCGGGTCGTGCGCGGGGGTCACCTTGACGGCGCCGGTGCCGAACTCCGGGTCGACGTGGTGGTCGGCGACGACCGGGATCGTACGGTCGGTCAGCGGCAGCTTGATCTGCTTGCCGACCAGGTGCTTGTAGCGCTCGTCGTCGGGGTGGACGGCGACGGCGGTGTCACCGAGCATCGTCTCGGCGCGGGTCGTGGCGACGACGATGGTCTCGTCGCCCTCCCCGTACGTCATGGAGACGAGCTCGCCGTCGTCCTCCTGGTACTCGACCTCGATGTCGGAGATCGCGGTGAGACAGCGCGGGCACCAGTTGATGATGCGCTCGGCGCGGTAGATCAGCCCGTCGTCGTACATCTGCTTGAAGACGGTCTGGACGGCCTTGGAGAGGCCCTCGTCCATGGTGAAGCGCTCACGGGACCAGGCGACGCCCTCGCCGAGGCGGCGCATCTGGCCGGAGATCTGGCCGCCGGACTCGTTCTTCCACTGCCAGACGCGCTCGACGAAGGCCTCACGGCCCAGGTCGTGGCGGGACTTGCCCTCCTTGCCGAGCTCGCGCTCCACCACGTTCTGGGTGGCGATGCCGGCGTGGTCCATACCCGGCTGGTAGAGCGCCTCGAACCCCTGCATCCGCTTCCGGCGGACGAGGGCGTCGATCAGGGTGTGCTCGAAGGCGTGGCCCAGGTGAAGGGAGCCGGTGACGTTCGGCGGCGGGATGACGATGCTGTAGGGCGGCTTGCCACTGTGCTCGTCGGCTTCGAAGTAACCACGCTCTACCCAGCGCTCGTACAGCTTCCCCTCTACATCGGCCGGCGCGTACGAGGTCGGCAGTTCGGGGTTGCTGGCTGGCTGCTGCGATGAGTTCTCGGTCACGGGGGACAGTTTAGGGCCGTCACAGCTCTGCACTGAAACGGATTGGTTCAGTAACGGTGTCCGGGCCGATGGCCCATGTCAGGGCGGCTTCCGTCAGGATGTCCGCAACGCATAAAAGTTTCGGAGGGGACACCGCAATGAGCTACAACCAGCCGGGCCCGTACGGCGGGCAGCCGCCGCAGGGCCAGCCCGGACCGTACGGACAGCAGCCCGGGCCGTACGGCGGCCCGCCGCCGCAGGGCCCGCCCCAGGGCCGGCCCGGCTACGGCTACCCCCAGCAGGCCCCTCAGGGCGTCCCGCCGCAGCAGCCCGGCCCGTACGGGGCCCCGCCGCAGGGCCAGCCCGGTTACGGCACCCCTCCCCCGGGCCAGCCCGGCTACGGCTACCCGCAGCCCCAGCAGCCGGGGCCGTACGGGCAGCAGCCGCCCACCCCTCCGTACGGCGGGCAGCCGGCGTACGGGGGGCAGCCGCCGTACCCGCCGCAGCAGCCGCAGAAGAAGAAGACCGGGCTGATCGTGGGGGCGTCCGTGCTGGCGCTTGCGGTCATCGGGGCGGGGGTGTGGTACTTCGCGGGCGGGGCGAGCAACAGTGATGTGGCCGACTCCACGAGGGGCTACAAGCTGACCCCGGCCGCCTCGGTGGACGACTACGCGAAGGACCCGTCCAAGCCGGACCGCTCCGGCCCGCTCACGGGGAAGTCGAAGGAGGACGCCGAGGCCGCGGGCGTCAAGGATCCGCAGCAGGCCGGCGCGCAGTACCAGAGCGGTTCGAAGGAGAACCCGCTCACCCAGAAGATGCTCCTGCTCCAGGGGTACTGGGGCCAGGTCGAGGACCCGGCCAAAGTCATCAACAACTCCTTCAGCGACGCCGAGAAGAAGATGGGCGAGAGCAGCAACGGCGCCAAGGTCTCGCTCATCGGCAGCCCCAAGGACGTCAAGCCGGCCGGTTTCGACGGCGCCCTGATGCGGTGCCAGGACCTCAAGACGGTCAACGACAAGGCCGACGGCACTCTCCAGAAGGGGCCGAAGGAAGTCATCACCCCGGTCTGCATCTGGGCCGACTACAGCACCGTCGGAATGGTCCTCGCCGTGGACATCGGCGGCGCCCTGACCGGCAAGGGCATCCCCCAGGAGGACGTCGCCGCCCTCGCCGCCAAGCTCTACAACACCTCGCGCACCAAGATCTGACGCACCGCATACACGCTCAACCCCGAAGGGGCGCCCACCGGTTGACCGGTCGGCGCCCCTTCGGCGTACATAACTTCCGTGCCGCTACGCGGACTTCTCGTGGCGCCCGCCGTCGTTCTTGCCGATCGTGCGCGGCTCGCGCGGGACCAGCGTCGGGTTGACGTGGTCGCGGACGACGTCCGGGGTGATGACGACGCGGGCGACGTCCTTGCGGGACGGGACCTCGTACATCACGGACTGGAGGACTTCCTCCATGATGGCGCGCAGGCCGCGCGCTCCGGTCTGGCGCAGGATCGCCTGGTCGGCGATGGCCTCCAGCGCCTCGCGCTCGAACTCCAGCTCCACGCCGTCGAGTTCGAAGAGGCGCTGGTACTGCTTGACCAGAGCGTTGCGCGGCTCGATGAGGATCTGGAGCAGCGCCTCGCGGTCCAGGTTGTGGACCGAGGTCAGCACGGGGAGGCGGCCGATGAACTCGGGGATCATCCCGAACTTCACCAGGTCCTCCGGCATGACCTCCTGGAACTGGTCGCTCGCCTGGATCTCCAGCTTGGAGCGGATCGTGGCGCCGAACCCGATGCCCTTGGCGCCGGCCCGGGACTCGATGATCTTCTCCAGACCGGAGAAGGCGCCGCCCACGATGAACAGCACGTTCGTCGTGTCGATCTGGATGAACTCCTGGTGCGGGTGCTTGCGCCCGCCCTGCGGCGGCACGGAGGCGGTGGTGCCCTCCAGGATCTTCAGCAGGGCCTGCTGGACGCCCTCGCCGGAGACATCGCGGGTGATCGACGGGTTCTCGCTCTTGCGGGCGACCTTGTCGATCTCGTCGATGTAGATGATCCCGGTCTCGGCCTTCTTGACGTCGTAGTCGGCCGCCTGGATCAGCTTCAGCAGGATGTTCTCGACGTCCTCGCCGACATAGCCGGCCTCCGTCAGCGCGGTGGCGTCCGCGATGGCGAACGGGACGTTGAGCATCCGGGCCAGCGTCTGCGCGAGCAGCGTCTTGCCGGAGCCCGTGGGACCCAGCAGCAGGATGTTCGACTTGGCCAGCTCGATCGCGTCCTCGCGATTGGCTCCGCCGCCGTTCTCCCCGGCCTGGACCCGCTTGTAGTGGTTGTACACCGCGACCGAGAGGGCCTTCTTCGCGGGCTCCTGCCCGACGACGTACCCCTCCAGGAACTCGTAGATCTCACGAGGCTTGGGAAGCTCTTCCCAGCGGACCTCGCTCGTCTCCGCGAGCTCCTCCTCGATGATCTCGTTGCAGAGATCGATGCACTCGTCGCAGATGTACACACCGGGTCCCGCGATGAGCTTCTTCACCTGCTTCTGGCTCTTGCCACAGAACGAGCACTTGAGCAGGTCGCCGCCATCACCGATGCGTGCCACGAGGTGCTTCCCCTTCGCCTGGGAGGCCGCCTGGTTCAGCGGCTCCTGGTGCCTCTATCCGACGGTACCTTGCCTGGGCCCCCGTTCGGGCCCCCCTTGGCACGGTTCACACGGCCGAGACCGTGCGAACGGAATGTGCCAAGGGGAAAGACCGACGTCAGACCGATGCCCCCGCGGTCGTCTTGCGGGTGGACACGATCTGGTCGACGAGCCCGTACGCCAGGGCGTCCTCGGCCGTGAGGATCTTGTCACGCTCGATGTCCTCGCTGATCTTCTCCAGCGGGGTCGTCGAGTGGCGGGCCAGCATCTGCTCCAGCTGCGTACGCATCCGGAGGATCTCGTTGGCCGCGATCTCCAGGTCGGAGAGCTGCTCGCGGCCCGTCTGCGAGGACGGCTGGTGGATGAGGACGCGGGCGTGCGGGAGCGCCATGCGCTTGCCCGGGGTGCCGGCGGCCAGCAGGACGGCGGCGGCGGAGGCGGCCTGGCCCATGCAGACCGTCTGGATGTCCGGCTTCACGAACTGCATCGTGTCGTAGATCGCGGTGAGCGCGGTGAACGAGCCGCCGGGGCTGTTGATGTAGATCGAGATGTCTCGGTCCGGGTCCATCGACTCCAGGCAGAGCAGCTGCGCCATGACGTCGTTGGCCGAGGCGTCGTCGATCTGGACGCCGAGGAAGATCACGCGCTCCTCGAAGAGCTTCGCGTACGGGTCGTACTCACGCACACCCTGCGAGGTGCGCTCCACGAAGCGCGGGACGACGTAGCGGTTGTCCACCTGCGGGCCGGTGTAGAGGCCGCTCGCGGAGGCGCCGGGGAAGTTGTTCATGTGGGTGTTCACCATCCTGGTGGCGTTCTGGGGCTGGAGGTCTCGGCGTACGAGAAGGGGGTGCGGGTGTGGTGCCGACGGTCCGGTGGGGACCGGATCAGGCACCCGTGCCGCCGCCGCCCGGGATGCCCGACGCGACCGTGATGATCTCGTCGATGAGGCCGTAGTCCTTGGCCTCCTCCGCCGTGTACCAGCGGTCGCGGTCGCCGTCGCGGATGATCGTCTCGACGGTCTGGCCGGAGTGGCGGGCCGTGATCTCGGCCATGCGCGTCTTGGTACGGAGCAGGTACTGCGCCTGGATCTTGATGTCCGAGGCCGTTCCGCCGATACCGGCCGAACCCTGGTGCATGAGGATGTCGGTGTTCGGGAGCGCGAAGCGCTTGCCCGCGGCGCCGCCGGTGAGCAGGAACTGGCCCATCGAGGCCGCCATGCCCATCCCGATGGTGACCACGTCGTTCGGGATGTACTGCATGGTGTCGTAGACCGCCATGCCGGCCGTCACCGAACCACCGGGGCTGTTGATGTAGAGGTAGATGTCCTTGTCCGGGTCGGCGGCAAGGAGCAGGAGCTGTGCGGTGATCTTGTTGGCGATGTCATCGTCGACCTGCTGACCGAGGAAGATGATGCGCTCGCCGAGCAGTCGGCTGTAGACCTGGTCACCGAGGCCTCCACCGAGGGACGGCTCTCCGGCGGCGTAGGGCATCAGATTCGTCACGTATCCACCTGCTCGTCTCTGACGGCTCCGGCCGTCTCAGCGTCTTCGTACCGGGCGGGTGGGGGACTCCCCCACCCTTCCTCTTCATGGACCCTAACGCGCAGGTGGGACAACGCCATCCCGGTTCCGCAACTGTTCGCTGGGAGCGCAAGGTCCGCAGTGGGCACAGGGGTTCCGGGGCCGCACAGCGATGCGAGGGATACGGCGACGGGCCCCGGACGCGTGTGGTGCGTCCGGGGCCCGTCGTTGCCGATCGGCGTGGGACCGGCGTGGATCAGGGCGAGGCTCAGGCCTCGTTCTTCTCCTCGGCCTTGTCCTCGGTGGCGGCCTCGGCCGTCTCCGTGGTCTCGTCCTCGTCGTCCTCGAGGTCGACGACCTCACCGTTGGTGTCGACGACCTTGGCGGCCTCGACGACGACGGCGAGCGCCTTGCCGCGGGCGACCTCGCCGACGAGCATCGGCACCTGGCCGCCTTCGACGACGGCCTGGGCGAACTGGTCGGGGCTCATGCCGGAGGAGGCGGCACGCCGCATGAGGTGCTCGGTGAGCTCCTCCTGGTTGACGTTCAGCTTCTCCTTGTTGACGAGCTCGTCCAGGATGAACTGGGTCTTGATGCCCTTGACGGCCTGCTCGGAGGTCTCGTTCTCGAACTCCTCCAGGGTCTTGCCCTGGATCTCGAGGTACTTCTCGAGGTCGAGGCCCATCTGACCGAGCTGGTGGTGCTCCAGGTTGTGCTTGCGGGTCTGGACCTCGTCCGCGAGCAGCTTCTCCGGGATCGGGACCTCGGCGAGCTTCAGCAGCTCCTCCAGGACCCGCTCCTGGGCCTGGGTGGCCTGGTCGTACTGCTTGGTGGTCTCCAGGCGCTTGCGGCTGTCGGCCTTCAGCTCCTCCAGCGTGTCGAACTCGCTGGCCATCTGGGCGAAGTCGTCGTCCAGCTCGGGGAGCTCACGGGCGGCGACGGCGGTGACCTTGACGGTGACCTCCGCGGCCTTGCCCTCGGCGGAGCCGCCCTTCAGCTCGGAGGTGAAGGTGGCCTCGCCACCGGCCTCCAGGCCGGTCACGGCCTCGTCGATGCCGTCGAGGAGCTCGCCGGAACCGATGGTGTACGAGACACCCGCGGCCACGCCGTCCTCCAGGACCTCGCCGTCGACCTTGGCCTCCAGGTCGATCGTGACGACGTCGCCGTCGGCGGCGGCGCGCTCGACCGGGTTGGTGGAGGCGAAGCGCTCGCGCAGCTGCTCCACGGCCTTCTCGACCTCTTCGTCGGTGACCTCGAGGGCGTCGACGGTGACCTCGATGCCGGAGTAGTCCGGGATCTCGATCTCGGGGCGTACGTCAACCTCGGCGGTGAAGGCCAGCAGCTCGCCGTCCTTCAGCTCGGTGATGTCGACCTCGGGCTGGCCGAGGACGTTCAGCTCACCCTCGTTGACCGCCTCGGTGTAGAACTTCGGGAGGGCGTCGTTGACGGCCTCCTCCAGCACAGCACCGCGGCCGAACCGCTGGTCGATGACCCGGGCGGGGATCTTGCCCTTGCGGAAGCCCTTCACCGTGACCTGCTGGTTGATCTTCTTGTACGCCGCGTCGAGGCTGTCCTTGAGCTCCTCGAAGGGCACCTCGATGCTGAGCCGAACCCGGGTCGGGTTCAGGGTCTCCACGGCGCTCTTCACGGTTCGGTCTCCTTGGTGGCTGACTTCTTTGGGTTCTGCTCGACCGCCGACGGCGGCTTCGCGGACCGAGCCCGGTACATCAGACACACGGGCACGCATTCTGCATAGTAACGGCAAGGAGGAGGACTCCCCCAATGCGATCTTGCCGGTGGTCGGGGTGGCCGGATTCGAACCGACGACCTTCCGCTCCCAAAGCGGACGCGCTACCAAGCTGCGCCACACCCCGTCGGTGCGACACGTAGGGTACATGCACCGGAGCCGTGCGTCGGCCGCTTTGCGGGGCGGGCGGGGACCGGTGGTCCGGGGCCGGCGTCAACGGGTGTGCGGAGACCGGCGCCGACCCGCTACGATGCTCTTCGTGCCGCGGTCCCCGGACCTGCGGTGCTCGCGGGCGTAGCTCAATGGTAGAGCCCTAGTCTTCCAAACTAGCTACGCGGGTTCGATTCCCGTCGCCCGCTCCATGCCTGGGCCCGGTCCGACATCTCGTCGGACCGGGCCTCTTGCGTGTGCGCGGGCCGCGCGGCGGACGCGGCCGCCCCCTTCCGGGGGCCGAACCGCCTCAGAAGCTGATCTGGTTGATCGTGTCGGCTATCGAGTTCATGAACCTGTTGATCGACGGGGCCATGCCGGTCGACGCCAGGAAGAAGCCGAAGAGCACGGCGACGAGCGCGGGCCCGGGCTTGATGGAGCCACCACGGATCAGCACCACCAGGATGACCGCGAACAGCAGCACCATAGACAGTGAAATAGCCACGTCTGATCACACCCTCGGTCGGTCCGCCTTGCCGGCCCGGAAACGTGCACCACTGCGCGCCCCGTCGCGTCCATCGTGCCACCAACTCCCCGGTGTCTGCTGCCGGGTGACGGATCGCACTGACCGGATCCCGCCATCCTGCCCCGCTCACCGGGGCGCCACGCCGGACGGCTCGCGCTTCCGCCGCCGAATCGGCGCGACCGCATATTCACCGGCCCGGGTCGCGGTGGCCGTTTCCCTGTCCCCACAGGTCGTTCACAGGTAATTCGAGCTGTTCGATGCGAGGTAATTCACTCACCCAACACCCTTGCCGATATGCCCTGTTTAAGCGGGATCAAGCGTGTCATAACGGGCGGTGTTCGACAGTTTCATAGGCGAATGGAGGGGAACACGCGATATCTCGACGCGGTTTTACGCGAGGCAATCGACGGGTCTAAGGTGCCTTAGATGTTCCAAGCTCCGAGCGTATTCACAAGGGCCCCGCTCCCCCCGGTGACCCGGGAGCCGGAGCCCAGACGCGAGCAGACGCCCACCGCCCCGGCCCCCGCCGAGGCCCCGCCGGCGGCGGCGAAGAAGCGTGACCCCTACTTCGACAATGTGAAGTATCTGGCCATCGTCCTGGTCGCGGTGGCGCACGCCTGGGAACCGGTGATGGACGGCAGCCGGGCCACCCGGGCGCTCTACATGATCGTGTACACGTTCCACATGCCGGCCTTCATCCTCATCTCCGGCTATTTCTCCCGGACGTTCGACATGTCCGCCCCGAAGGTGAAGCGCCTGATCACCGGCGTCGCCGTGCCGTACGTTCTGTTCGAGACGGCCTACTCGCTCTTCAAGCGGTACGTGGACGATTCGCCCGACACCTCGATCACCCTGGTCGATCCGCTGTTCCTGACGTGGTTCCTGATCGCCCTGTTCATCTGGCGGGTCACCACGCCGATCTGGCTCACACTGCGCCATCCGCTGCCGGTGGCGCTCGCCATCGCCATGCTGGCCTCGATCTCCCCGGACATCGGCGACGACCTGGATCTCCAGCGGGTCTTCCAGTTCCTGCCGTTCTTCGTCCTCGGCCTGCTGATGAGGCCCGAGCACTTCCAGCTGATCCGGCGCCGCGAGGTGCGGCTGCTCTCCCTGCCGCTGTTCGCGGGCGCCCTGCTGTTCGCGTACTGGATCGCCCCGCGCATGCAGCTCGGCTGGCTCTACCGCGCCAACAGCGCCCAGGAGATGGACGCCCCGTGGTGGTCCGGCGCGGTGATGTCGCTGGCCCTGTTCGGCTGCGCACTGGCGCTGACCGTCGCCTTCCTGGCCTGGGTGCCGCGCAGGAACATGTGGTTCACGGCGCTGGGCGCCGGGACCATCTGCGGCTATCTGCTCCACGGCTTCCTGATCAAGGGCGCCGTCTACACGGGCCTGTTCGACCGGTACACCTGGCTCTCCGACCCCGTCGGCCTGGTCGTCGTCTCGGTGGTGGCCGCGGTCGCGGTGACGCTCATGTGCTCGCCGCCGGTGGGCCGGGCCCTGAAGTTCGCCACCGAACCGGACATGCCGTGGGCGTTCCGGAAGGATCCCGCGAAGCGCTGAACCCGCTCCCGCTCCTCGCTCTCCCTGCTTTTCGATCCACCCGTGGCGTCGGCCACGGGTGGATCACTGCGTTTCCGGGTTGGCCGAATCCTTTCGGTCCGAGGGCGGTTCCCCGCCGACCAGCCCCAACAGCGCCCGCACCTGCGCATACTTCGCCGTCAGCCGGGTACGCACCGGCTCGTCCAGGACCGCGAGGCGGGCCGGATCCGCGTTGTGGGCCAGATCCGCCTCCTTGATGAGCAGCGCGCCCTCGGTGGCGAGGATCCGGGCCGTGTACGCGGACAGCTCCTCGCCCGGCCGCTTGGTGACGGCCAGGACCATGTCCTTGACCTCCTGCGGCAGAGCGGCCTCCGCCAGCCACCGCGCGGAGAGCGCTCCGTCCTCGACCGCGTCGTGCAGCCAGGCCGCCGCGATCTGCCGGTCGGTGCCGCCGCGCACCCGTACGCCCTCGGCCACCGCGGCCAGGTGTTCCGTGTACGGGCGGCCCGCCTTGTCGGTCTGTGTCGCATGGGCCTCACGGGCAAGAGCCTCGATCTCGGCCAGGTCCAGAGGGTCGTCAGCCATGGCCCGACTCTACGGCGGCGCCTCAACACCCGCCCTGGCCTGCGGCGTTACCGGGAGCGGGCCGCCGCTTGCCCGGCGAACAAAAGCCGACAATTCGGCGGCTTCATAGTTGCAGAGTCAATCGTTCGGTAAACTAATTACTGATGGTTTGTTGACGCCCTCTTGACACCCTCTTGACCTACCGCGAAGGAACAGGCTCATCGGACACGCAGACACCCTCCTCGCCATGGGCGGCGCCTTCCTGGCCGCTGCCGTCCTCGCCCGCCTCGGCGGCCGCATCGGGCTGCCGACGATCCCCCTGTTCATCCTGGCCGGCATCCTCCTCGGCCCCCACACCCCCGGTTACACGCTTCTCTCCAACCCGCACGACCTGGAGATGCTCTCCGCGCTGGGACTCGTCCTCCTGCTCTTCTACCTCGGGCTCGAGTTCCACATGGACGACCTCAAGACGGGTGGCCGCAAGATGGCCATCGCGGGCGGGACGTATCTGGCCCTGAACGTGGGCGCCGGTCTCGGCTTCGGTTTCGCGCTCGGCTGGGGCACATCGGAGGCGCTGGTCCTCGCCGGTGTGCTCGGCATATCCTCGTCCGCCATCGTGACCAAGATCCTGGTGGACCTGGGGCGCATCGGTAATCCGGAGACCCGGCCGATCCTCGGCATCATCGTCGTCGAGGACGTCTTCCTCGCCCTCTACCTCGCGGCCCTCCAGCCGATCCTGTCCGGTGCGGACAGCCTCTCGGCGATGCTCGTGGACGGCGGCAAGGCCTTCGGCTTCCTGCTGCTGCTCGCCCTGGCCGCCCGGTTCGGGACGAAGCTCATCGGCAAGCTGATGAACACCAAGGACGACGAGCTCCTCGTCATCTCCTTCCTCGGTGTCGCGGTCTTCGTCGCCGGGGTCTCCGAGATGTTCGGCGTCGCCGACGCGATCGGTGCCTTCATGGTCGGCCTGATGCTCGGCTCCACCACGTCCGGCGAGCGCATCCTCAAGCTGGTCCACCCGCTGCGGGACGCGTTCGGCGCCATCTTCTTCTTCGCCTTCGGTCTCTCCATCGACCCGGGCGACCTCCTGAGCGTCTTCTGGCCGGTGCTGGCGGCCGTCATCCTGACGCTCGCGATGAACGTGGCCGCGGGTCTCGCGGCCGCCAGGATCTACAGCTTCGGCACCCAGGCCACGGCCAACATCGCCACCACGCTGGTGGCCCGGGGCGAGTTCGCGCTCATCCTGGCCACGATGGCGGCGGCCGCCGGACTGGACAACCGGCTCTCGCCCTTCATCGCCGGTTACGTGCTCCTCCTCGCCGTCCTCGCTCCGCTGGCGGCCGGCCGTTCCCACTGGCTGGCCAAGGTCCTCCCCGGCGGACGCGGCAAGGACGGTGGCGGCAAGGACGGCGACAAGGATCAGGAACAGATCCCGGTGTCTGTCTGAACGGAGACGGAGGGCGTCCCCAGGAGTCACCCGGGGGTGATGATCACCACATCATCATCTCCGGGTGATGGGCCTCTCTCCGTTGACGCGGCCCTCACCTCGGGGCGCGTCCCGTCGACGCGGCCCGCTCAGGCCCTGCGGGAGAGCAGCAGGAGCGCCCGGTCGTCGTTGACGTCCTTGGCGCAGGCCTCGATCAGATGCCAGGCCGCGCCCTCGAAGCCGGTGGAGACATAGCGGTCGGCCTCGCCCGTCAGCCGGTCGATCCCCTCGGCGATGTCCCGGTCTGACGCCTCCACCAGGCCGTCCGTGAAGAGCATGAGTACGTCCCCGGGCGCGAGCGAGCCCTTGACCGCGTCGAACTCGGCCCCGTCGTAGACGCCGAGCAGCGGGCCCTCCCCCGACTTCTCCTCCCACTGGCCGCTGCCCGCGTGCAGTTGCAGGGCGGGCGGATGGCCGGCCGAGAAGATCTCGTAGTCGCCGGAGTCCAGGTCCAGCACCAGATGGATCGAGGTGGCGAACCCCTCGTCCCAGTCCTGGCGCAGCAGATAGCCGTTGGCGGCGGCGAGGAAGCCGTGCGGCGGCAGCGATCCGAGCAGGCCGCCGAAGGCGCCGGAGAGCAGCAGGGCCCGGGAGCCCGCGTCCATGCCCTTGCCGGAGACGTCGGTGAGGACGACCTCCAGGGTCCGGCCGCCGTGGGTGCGGGCCGCGACGACGAAGTCCCCGGAGAAGGACTGGCCGCCGGCCGGGCGCAGGGCCATCTCGCGGTGCCAGCCCTGGGGCAGCCGGGGCAGGGCGCTCTGGACCCGGATGCGTTCGCGCAGGTCGAAGAGCATGGTGCCGCCGCGCCGCCAGGGCACGCCGACCCGGGCCCGGAACTGGGCGAGGATCAGCCCGAAGAACCCGCAGGCAGCGACCACGAGCACGGTGCCCGGGGTGACTCTGGCCGGCCCGTCGGCGTACGGCCCCAGCGTGAGCGCCTCCACGATCAGGGCGGCGGCGGACGTGGCGTACAGACCGAGCAGGCTGGCGGGGCGCAGCAGGAGGCCGCCCGCGACGATGGGCAGGGCGAGGGCGGCCGGGTCGATCCAGACCGGGCTGGTGATGGTGGCGAAGGTGATGGCCGGGATGGTCAGCAGCAGACCGGCCATCGCGATCCAGTCGGAGCCGTCGCCCCGGAAGTAGTCCACCCCGGATTTGCGCAGCCCGATGCGGGCCCGGTGCATCGATCTGCGCCACCGGGCCCAGAAGTCGTCCACTCCTCCGCGACGGGCCATTGCCGGGACCCTATCCACCCGGACGCCTCCGGTGCAGGGGGACCCCGGTGACAATGCGCGCGAAATCGGGTCGTCCGGTGCGGCCGGCCCTGGTAGGGATGGCCTATGACTTCTGAACTCCGTGTGCTGCGACCTGCTGACTGGGACGTCTGGTTCCCCTGCCTGGAGCGGGCGTTCGGGGGTGTGCTGTCCGCCCCGGAGTCGCGTGCGCTCTGGCGGGAGCTGGTCGAGTTCGACCGGTTCATCGGGCTCTGGGACGGGGAGGCGTGCGTCGGTACGGCGGGGGCGTACAGCTTCCGGCTGACCGTGCCCGGCGGGGCGGCGGTGCCCACGGCCGGGGTGACGATGGTGAGCGTGGCCGGGACGCACCGGCGGCGGGGGCTGCTGCGGACGATGATGCGGCGCCAGTTGGACGACGTACGGTCCTGGGGCGAGCCGCTCGCCGTGCTGACCGCTTCGGAGCCGGCGATCTACGGGCGCTTCGGGTACGGCGCCGCGACCCGGGCCCTGAGCCTGGACGTCGACACCGCCCGCGTACAGCTGGACCTGCCGCCGGGCACGGACGAGGTGCGGGTGCGCTACGCGGACCCGGTGGCGGCCCTGCCCGCCTGCGAGGACGTGTACGGGCGGCTCGCCGCCGAGCGTCCGGGCACGCCGGTGCGGCAGCCGAAGTGGGAGCAGGCCGCGGTGATCGACACGGAGCAGGACCGGGCGGGCGCCTCCCCGTTGCAGTGCGTGCTCGCGGAGCGGGACGGGGAGGTGGCGGGGTACGCCACGTTCCGGGTGCGGCCGGACTGGGACCGGGCGGGGCCCAAGGGGACGGTGGTGCTGCGGGATCTGGCGGCGCTGGACCCGGCGTCGTACGCGGCGCTGTGGCGGTTCCTGTTCGGCATCGACCTGACGTCGGCCGTGGCGGCGGGCGGGCGGCCGGTGGACGAGCCGCTGATGCAGCTGGTCTCGGATGTGCGGCGGTGCGAGGCGCGGGTGCAGGACTCGCTCTACGTACGGCTGGTGGAGGTGGGGGCGGCGCTGGAGGCCCGGGCGTACCGGACGCCGGTGGATGTGGTGCTGGAGGTGGAGGACGCCTTCTGCCCGTGGAACGCGGGGCGCTGGCATCTGGTGGCGGACGCGAAGGGCGGTGCCTCGTGCCGGCGTGCGCCGGATCGCGCGCCGGATCTGGAGCTGTCGGTACGGGAGCTGGGCGCCGCCTACCTGGGCGGGGTGTCGTTCACCTCGCTCGCGGCGGCGGGCCGGGTGCGGGAGGTGCGTCCGGGCGCGGTGGAGGAGGCCTCGGCCGCGTTCTCGTGGCATGTGGAGCCGTGGCTGCCGCACAGCTTCTGAGACGACCGGGGACCGGGCGCCGGAGAGGCGTCAGGCGCCCGACAGCCCCGGGTCCTGGCAGCGCGGGCACCAGAAGAGGTTGCGGGCGGCGAGGTCCGCCGTCCGGATCTCGCTCGCGCAGATGTGGCAGGGCAGGCCGGCCCGGCGGTAGACGTAGACCTCGCCGCCGTGGTCGTCCTTGCGGGGCGGGCGGCCCATCGCCTCGGGGAGGTGCTCGGGGCGGACGGTGTCGATCCGGTTGTTCGTCACGCCCTCACGCATCAGCTCCACCAGGTCCGCCCAGATGGCGTCCCACTCGGCGCGGGTGAGGTCCTTGCCCGCGCGGTACGGGTCGATGCCGTGGCGGAAGAGGACCTCGGCCCGGTAGACGTTGCCGACGCCCGCGATGACCTTCTGGTCCATCAGGAGGGCGGCGACGGTGGTCCGGCTGCGGGAGATCCGCTGCCAGGCGCGCTCGCCGTCCTCGTCGCCCCGGAGCGGGTCCGGGCCGAGGCGCTCGTGTATCGCGCGCTTCTCGGGCTCGGTGATCAGGGCGCAGGTGGTGGGCCCGCGCAGATCGGCGTGGTGGGCCGCGTTGACCAGGCGGAGGCGGACGGTCTCGGTGGGCGGCGGGGGCGGCGCGGTGCCGAAGCCGAGCTTGCCGAAGAGGCCGAGGTGGATGTGGACCCAGCCGGTGTCCCCGAAGCCCAGGAAGAGGTGCTTGCCGTGGGCGTCGGTGGTGGTGAGGGTGTGCCCGTCGAGGAGGGCCGCGCTGTCGGAGAACTTGCCCTGCGGGCTGCTCACCCGGACCGGTCCGCCCGCGAACCGCTCGGCGTGGTCCTGGGCGAGGCGGTGGATCGTGTGTCCCTCGGGCACGGCGGGCTGCTCCTGTGGTTCCTGCGAAGGGTGGACGGCATGGCCGTGCCGCCGGGTTCGGGACCCGGCGGCACAGGTTGCGTGGGGGTCAGCCCTGCTGCGGGTGGTGGGCCGGGATCGGGGGGAGTTCTCCGGTGGCCTCGTACGCCGAGAGCATCTCGATGCGGCGCGTGTGGCGCTCCTCGTTCGAGTACGGCGTGGAGAGGAAGATCTCGACGAACTTGGTGGACTCCTCCACCGTGTGCATCCGGCCGCCGATCGCGACGACGTTGGCGTTGTTGTGCTCACGGCCGAGGGCGGCGGTCTGCTCGCTCCAGGCCAGTGCGGCGCGGACGCCCTTGACCTTGTTGGCGGCGATCTGCTCGCCGTTGCCGGAGCCCCCGATCACGATGCCGAGGCTGTCCGGGTCCGCGGCCGTCTTCTCGGCGGCACGGAGGCAGAACGGCGGATAGTCGTCCTGGGCGTCGTAGATGTGGGGGCCGCAGTCGACGGCCTCGTGCCCGTGGGCACCGAGCCACTCGACGAGGTGGTTCTTGAGTTCGTAACCGGCATGGTCGGATCCGAGGTACACGCGCATGGTGCGAAGTGTGGCACGAACTTCGCGGGGTAGCGGTCAGCGGGGTCGGAGCCTGTCAGGTCGGGGGCGGTGCCGCCCCGGTCGGCCGGTGTGGCGAACGCCACTTGGGTAATGATCAGGCAAATCATCCGGAGCAGAGGGTTCCGTTTCTGCCGTCTTCCGGGCTTGAATGCGTGGCCTTGTCTTCCGCACCACCCCACGTGGAGCAGGGCACACCCTCATGCACGGAAACGTTAGGACTTCCCCCCATGACGTCGCAGACGACGCTGGCGGAGCCGGGTCACGAGCCCGGTGAGCCGGATCGGCCCGACTCCTCCGGCGGGCTTCAGGCCGGCCTGAAGAACCGCCACCTCTCGATGATCGCGATCGGCGGTGTGATCGGCGCGGGCCTCTTCGTGGGCTCCAGCGCGGGGATCGCGGCCGCCGGTCCGGCGATCCTGCTCTCGTACGCGATGGTCGGCCTGATGGTCGTCCTCGTGATGCGGATGCTCGGCGAGATGGCCGCCGCCCGCCCCAGCTCCGGCTCCTTCTCCGCCTACGCCGACCAGGCGCTGGGCCGTTGGGCCGGTTTCTCCATCGGCTGGCTCTACTGGTTCTTCTGGGTCGTGGTGCTCGCCGTCGAGGCCACGGCCGGCGCCAAGATCCTGGAGAGCTGGATCCCGGGTGTCCCGCAGTGGGCCTGGGCGCTGATCGTGATGGTCGTGCTGACCGCCACCAACCTGGTCTCGGTGGGCAGTTACGGCGAGTTCGAGTTCTGGTTCGCCGGGATCAAGGTCGTGGCGATCGGCGCGTTCGTGGTCGTCGGTCTGCTCGCCGTCTTCGGGTTCCTGCCCGGTTCGGACAACCCCGGCTCGGGGCTGGCCCATCTCACGGACTCCGGCGGGTTCTTCCCCGAAGGGCCGGGGGCCATCCTCACCGGTGTGCTGATGGTGGTCTTCTCGTTCATGGGCAGCGAGATCGTGACCCTGGCGGCCGGTGAGTCGGCGGACCCGCAGCGGGCCGTGTCGAAGGCCACCAACAGCGTGATCTGGCGTATCGCCGTCTTCTACCTGGGCTCCATCTTCGTCGTGCTGACGCTGCTGCCGTGGAACGACCCGTCGATCCTGGAGAAGGGCAGCTATGTGGCCGCCCTCGACTCGATCGGCATCCCGCACGCGGGCCAGGTCATGGACTTCATCGTGCTGACGGCCGTGCTCTCCTGTCTCAACTCCGGCCTGTACACGGCCTCCAGGATGGCGTTCTCGCTCGGTGAGCGGGGCGACGCCCCGAAGTCCTTCGCCAAGGTCAACACGCGGGGTGTGCCGCAGGCGGCGATCCTGTCCTCGGTCGTCTTCGGCTTCGTGGCGGTGTTCTTCAACTACCAGTGGCCCGACACGGTGTTCCAGTTCCTGCTGAACTCCTCGGGTGCGGTGGCACTCTTCGTCTGGCTGGTCATCTGCTTCACCCAGCTGCGGATGCGCGGGATCATCCTGCGCGAGAGTCCGGGCAAGCTGGTCGTACGGATGTGGCTCTTCCCGTATCTGACCTGGGCGACGATCGCGATGATCTCCTTCGTCCTGGTCTACATGCTCACCGACGACGCCGCCCGCGAGCAGGTCGTGCTGTCGCTGCTGGTCGCGGCGCTGGTGGTGGGCATCTCGCTGGTGCGCGAGGCGCGCAGCCGCAAGGCGGTCACCCCCGCCGAGTGACACGTACGTGAGTGATACGTGACTGTAGATGTCACGTATATCGGGGAGGCTTTCCTTCGTACCGCGAAAAGTGCGAGCGAAGGAGAGCCTCCCTCATGGTTTCCGCATCCGCAGGGCACCCCGGACCCGCAGAACCCCCCACCTTCCAGACCGGCTTCCCCATCCGGCCCGACCGGCTGGTGGAGGCCGCCACGCCCGAGGAGGTACGGGAAGCCGTGGCGTACGCCGGCGGGCGCGGGCTCCATGTCGCCGCGCACGCCTCCGGCCACGGCCTCCCCGGCCCCGTCGAGGGCGGGGTCCTCATCGCCACCGGCGCCCTGGACTCCGTCGAGATCGACCCGGCCCGCCGCACCGCCCGGATCGGCGCGGGCGCGAGCTGGGGCCGGGTGATCGAGGCGGCGGCCCCGCACGGGCTCGCCCCGCTCAACGGCTCCTCCCCCTCCGTGGGCGCCGTCTCCTACACGCTGGGCGGCGGGCTCGGCATCCTGGCCCGGGAGTTCGGGTACGCGGCCGACCACGTGCGCTCGCTGGACGTGGTGACCGCCGACGGCACCGCGCGCCGGGTCACGCCGGAGCGCGAGCCGGAGCTGTTCTGGGGGCTGCGCGGGGGCGGGCACCGACTGGGGGTGGTGACCGGTATGGAGATCGGGCTGGCGGCGGTGGAGCGGCTGTACGGCGGATCGGTCGTCTTCGACGGGGCGTGCGCGGGCGAGGTGGTGCGCGGCTATCTGGAGTGGACGCGGACCGTGCCGGAGACCGTGACGTCGTCGCTGGCCGCGCTCGTCTACCCGGCCATGCCCCAGCTGCCCGAGGAACTGCGCGGCCGGTACGTGATCTCCGCGCGGGTGGCCTTCACGGGGGACGTGGCGGAGGGCGAGCGGCTGGTGGCGCCGCTGCGGGCGATCGGGGCGGGTGGTCCACGCGGGGCGGCGGACTCCCCCGTCCTGTCGGACTCGCTGCGGGAGATGCCGTACACCGAGAGCCACACCATCCACAGCGACCCGCCGTTCCCGCACGCGTACTACGGGGACAGTGCGGTGCTCGGCGAGCCGGACGCGGAGCGGACCGTACGGGCCTTCGAACTGGCCGGGCCCCGGGCGCCGATGATGACCGTGGTGCAGTTCAACCACCTGGGCGGGGCGCTGGCCGCGCGGCCGGAGGTGCCCAGCGCCGTGCCGTACCGCGACGCCCGGTTCCTGCTGCGGCTGCTGTCGCCGCTGGACGGTACGGATGTGGGCGCGGTGCGCGCGCTGTACGGGGAGGTGGGGCGGGTGCTGGAGCCGGCCGTCCTGGGGCGGTCGCTGAACTTCTCCTTCGGCGGCGGGGACCGTACCGCCGGTTTCCATGAGCCGGAGACGGCGAAGAGGCTCGCCGGTCTGGTCTCCCAGTACGATCCGGCGGGCCTCTTCGGTGGCCCTTACGGGGCCTGAGTCTTCAGACAGCGGGCTGTCAGCCTCGGCGGCCCAGCAGCTTCCAGGAGGCGGGCAGGGCGCCCATCGCCAGGGCCGCCTTGAGCGCGTCGCCGATGAGGAACGGGGTCAGCCCGGCCGCGACGGCCGCGCTCAGGGACATGCCGGTGGCCAGCGCCAGGTAGGGCACGCCGACGGCGTAGATGATCGCGGAGCCGACCACCATGGTGCCCGCCGTGCGCAGCACCGAGCGGTCACCGCCCCGGCGGGCGAGGGCGCCGACGACGGTGGCGGCGAGCAGCATCCCGAGGATGTAGCCCAGGGACGGCATCGCGTAGCCCGAGGTGCCCTCGGCGAACCACGGCATCCCGGCCATGCCGACGAGCGCGTACACCGCGAGGGAGAGGAAGCCCCGGCGGGCGCCGAGCGCGGTGCCGATGAGGAGCGCGGCGAAGGTCTGGCCGGTGACGGGGACCGGGGAGCCGGGGACCGGGACGGCGATCTGGGCCGCGATGCCGGTGAGGGCGGCGCCACCGAGCACGAGGGCCGCGTCGACGGCGTAGCGGTGCCGGGCTGCGGGCAGCAGGTCGGCGAGGACCGCTCCGGAACGGACGGGGGCGGCAGCAGTGCTCATCGGGACTCCGCGGGTGAGGGCAGGCAGGCTGGGACGGCTCCGCCAGGCAGGTGGGGTGGGACTGCTGCCGACGTTAGCCCAGCAGTGAACGAGCGATCACCATCAGCCGCCCACAAAGCGGTGGTTGGCGGGTTGGTGGGGTTCACACAAAGGCCGCCGCACAATCACCTCTGGGCGTGATGCTCGTCACGGAGGTGAGGCAGTGGGTGGTCCGTTTTGGCGGGAGGGGGACCTCGGCCGCAGACTGTAGGTTCCCCATAAATGATCCGAGAGTGACCCGCACGCCATGCACGAGGCTCCCCCCACCCCGTCCGGGGCTCCCGCGACCCCCGCCGAGCCCCTCGAACACGGGCTGAAGCAGCGTCACCTCACGATGCTCGGGCTCGGCGGGGTGATCGGGGCCGGGCTGTTCGTGGGGTCGGGTGCCGGGATCGCCGTGGCGGGGCCCGCCATCGTCGTCTCGTATCTGATCGCGGGCGCGCTCGCGATGCTGGTGATGCGGATGCTCGGCGAGATGTCCGCCGCGATGCCCGCCTCCGGCTCCTTCTCCGTGCACGCGGAGCGGACGCTCGGACGGTGGGCCGGGTTCAGCGTGGGCTGGCTGTACTGGTTCCTGCTGGTGGTGGTCCTCGCCGTGGAGGCGACGGCCGCCGCGCAGATCGCCCACGGGTGGGTGCCGGCGGTCGAACCGTGGGCGTGGGTGCTGCTGTTCATGGTCGTGTTCACCGCCGCCAACCTGACGGCGGTGAAGAACTTCGGCGAGTTCGAGTTCTGGTTCGCCTCCTTGAAGGTCGGCGCGATCGTCGTCTTCCTGGGGCTCGGGGTGCTGGCCGTCCTCGGGTGGCTCCCGGACACCGACCCGGTCGGGATGACCAACCTGACCGGGCAGGGCGGCTTCCTGCCGAACGGCTGGAGCGGGGTCGTGGCGGGTGTGCTGACCGTGGTCTTCGCCTTCGGCGGCCTGGAGGTCGTCACCATCGCCGCCGCCGAGACCGACGACCCGGCGCGCGCGGTGGGGCGGGCGGTGCGCAGTGCGGTGGTGCGCATCCTCTTCTTCTACGTCGGTTCCATGCTGGTCATCGTCACCGTGCTGCCGTGGACCGCCCAGCAGGCCGGGCTGAGCCCGTATGTGAAGGTGCTGGACTCGATCGGGGTGCCGTCCGCCGGGCAGATCATGAACATCGTGGTGTTCGTGGCGCTGCTCTCGGCGCTCAACGCCAATCTGTACGGGTCCTCGCGGATGGTGTTCTCGCTGGCGGAGCGCGGGGAGGCGCCGCGCGGGCTGCTGAAGGTGTCGGGCGGCTCTCCGGGGAAGGCGGGCGGGGTTCCCCGGCGGGCGGTGCTGGCGTCGGTGGCCTTCGGCTTCGTCTCCGTACTGCTCAATCTGCTCTGGCCGGACACCGTGTTCCTCTACATGCTCAACTCGGTCGGCGCGGTGCTGCTGTTCGTCTGGGCGCTGATCGCCGCCTCCCAACTGCGGCTGCGCGCCCGGCTGGAGCGGGAGGCGCCGGGGGCGCTGGCGCTGCGGATGTGGTGCTTCCCGTATCTGACCTGGCTGACGCTGGCAGGGTTGCTGGGGGTGCTGCTGCTGATGCTGACGGACGCCGACGCGCGGCCGCAGGTGCTGTGGTCGGCGGGGGCGACGGCGCTGGTGCTGCTGGTGGCGGTGGGGCGCCAGTGGCGGGAGCGCAAGAGGTCGGCTACCACCGGCCGGTAGGCGCGGGAGCGCATGGGGTCGGCTCTTACCGACCGGTAGGCGGATGTGCACCTTGTGTGAGCTTCGTGCCCGTATAGCGGACACCCGTTCCGTGTGAGCGGTGCGGATGTTCAGACTGTGGGTTCGTCCCCCGTCTCAGCTACCGAACAGAGCTTGTCCATGTCTCGGACCTCCGTGTCTCCCCCCACCGCTGACTCCGCGGCCCCCACCGGACCCTCGACGGACTCCGCGCTCACCCACGGTCTCAAACAGCGCCACCTCTCGATGATCGCCCTCGGCGGGGTCATCGGCGCCGGGCTCTTCGTGGGCTCCGGGGCCGGGATCGCCGCCGCCGGGCCCTCGATCGTCGTCGCGTACGCGCTCTCCGGGCTGCTCGTCATGATGGTGATGCGCATGCTCGGCGAGATGTCCGCCGCCAACCCGGCCTCCGGCTCCTTCTCCGTGCACGCCGAACGGGCGATCGGCCCCTGGGCCGGGTTCACCGCGGGCTGGTCCTTCTGGTTCCTGCTCTGCGTGGCCGTCGGGCTGGAGGGCATCGGCGCCGCCCAGATCGTCAGCGGCTGGCTGCCCGGGACGCCGGAGTGGGCCTGGGTCGCCCTCTTCATGGTGGTCTTCCTGGGGACGAACCTGGCGGCCGTGAAGAATTTCGGTGAGTTCGAGTTCTGGTTCGCCGCCCTGAAGGTCATCGCGATCACCCTGTTCCTGGTGCTCGGCCTGCTCGCGATCCTCGGCGTGCTCCCGGACACGGACGCGCCCGGCCTGACCAACCTCACCGGCGACGGCGGCTTCCTGCCCAAGGGCATGGACGGCTTCATCATCGGACTCCTCGCCTCCGTCTTCGCGTACGGCGGTCTGGAGACCGTCACCATCGCCGCCGCCGAGTCGGAGAACCCGGTGCAGGGCGTGGCGAAGGCGGTCCGTACGGCGATGTGGCGCATCGCGGTCTTCTACATCGGCTCCATGGCCGTCATCGTCACCCTGGTCCCCTGGGACGACCCGAAGGTCGCCGAGGTCGGCCCCTTCTACGCGATGCTGGACCACCTGGGCATCGGCGGTGCCGCGCAGATCATGAACGTGGTCATCCTCATCGCCCTGCTCTCCGCGATGAACGCCAACATCTACGGCGCCTCGCGGATGGCGCGGTCCCTGGTCGCCCGGGGCCAGGGGCCCGCGCTGCTCGGCCGGATCTCCTCCGGGGTGCCGCGCAACGCGGTGCTGTTCTCCTCGGTGTTCGGCTTCCTGTGCGTGCTGCTCAGCTACTGGCGGCCGGACGACGTGTTCCCGTGGCTGCTGAACATGATCGGCGCGGTGATCCTGGTCGTGTGGATCTTCATCGCCGTCTCGCAGCTGATCCTGCGCCGCCGCACCGAGCGCGAGACGCCGGAGAAGCTGGTCGTACGGATGTGGCTCTTCCCGGTCCTCACGATCGTGGCGCTCGCGGGCATGGCGGCCATCTTCCTGCTGATGCTGCGCCAGCCGGACACCCGTGACCAGCTGCTGGCCACGGGTGCGCTGACTGCGGTGCTGATCGTCATCGGTGTCGTACGTCAGCGGCGGCGCCGGGACGGCGAGGCCGCGGCGGAGATCCCCGCGCAGCGGACGTAGCCGCCCGGGGCGCGGCGGTGGTCACAGGAGCAGCACCGCCGCGCCCCACAGCAGCGAAACGGCCACCAGCGGCGGCCCGACCGGCATGCCCTGCCGGGCCGTCGGCGCCTCCTCGGCGGGCCGCAGCTCCGGGCGGAGCACCAGCGCCTGCACCTCCTCGGCGGCGCGCACCGCGTACGGCTCACGGCCCACGCGGCGCTCCAGCCACGCCCAGCCGGTGGGCGACAACTCGACGTTGGGGTGGTCCTTGCCCGTGCCGACGCGGATGGTGTCCTCGGAGTGGCGTACGGCGGTGGCCGCGTCCCACGCGACCCGCCGCACGCGCCAGGCCCCGGTCACCCAGAGCCCGTCGCGGTCTGCGGTGATCCGCCAGGTGAGCGCCGTCGCCACCGCCGAGATCAGCCAGGGCAGGGCCAGCGGCAGCCACAGCCAGTGCCACGAGGGCCCGTCGTCGACCATGGCCCAGATCCCGCCGCCCTGCACCACCAGCAGGCCGAGGCCCACCGCGCGCGAGAAGCCGTGCGCCTTCCACACCCGCAGGCCCGTGCCGGGCGTCATGGCGGCGACGATCTCCTCGACGGGCCGCTGCGCGTTCTTCCGCTCGGGGCGCCTGGGGCCGCGCTTCACCGGCCCCGGGGTGGCCGGCTTCACGGCGGTGACGCTGCACTCGACCAGGACCTCGGGCTCGTCCGCGTCGAGGCGTGCGGCGAGGGCGACTTCGGCACCGGCGTAGGGGGCGCCGTACAGGACGGCCTCCCGCAGCGGCGGGGGCGGGTCGTCGCCGGAGAGGATCTGCCGGACCTTGGTGAGGTCGACGGCGTCCGCGTCGTCGCCGTCGCCGTCCGCCTCCTCGTCCTCGTCCTCGAAGGCGTGCAGCGAGTGGAAGTGCAGGATCGGCCGGAGGGCCTCCGGGTCGTCGGCCGCGAACACCCAGGTCCGGCCGTCCTCGTGGTCCTCGCGCACCAGGACGCGCAGCACCGGCAGCGGACGGCGGCGCAGCCGCGCCGAACGCGTCCGCCCGTCCACGCCGTTCGCGAAGAACGCCAGCGCGGCGGCGGTGCCGCCCACCACCAGCGCCTCCCAGCCGAACGCGTCGTACGGCTCCGCGACCAGCGCCGCCCAGTCGCCGTCCACCACGATGTCGACCCGGCTGCCGACGGGGAAGTCCTCGGGGACGGCCGTCTCGAAGCGGTGGGTCCGCTCGTCGGCCTCCACCTTCAGGATGTCGTCGCCGTCGTCGTCCTGCTCCTGGGCCACCACCCGGCCGGTCAGCTGTGTGGCGCGCGCGGCCCGCTCCTCGTACGCGTCGGCGACCTGCTGGGCCTGCCAGTAGCCGAACCCGGCGACGGCCAGCATCAGTGCGGCCAGACCGAAGGAGAACCGGCCCCGGCGGAACGTCCGTGCGGCGGCGGGCAGCGGCTGTTCGACCGGCCCGGCCGCCTCCAGGGCCAGGGCCCGCTGCCGCCCGGCGAGGGTGAGCCGGTGGACGATCCCGGCGGTGGTGAACGCAGCGGCCAGGGGGTAGGCCAGCGCGTACGGTTCGCCGAACGACTCGGTGAAGCCGCCGTCCCCGGCGTACCCGACCAGCCCGGCCGCCAGCCCCACGAGGGCGAGCCGGGGCTGCCGCCACACCCAGTACGGGGTCAGCACCAGCACGACCGTCATCCCGATCCCCGGCCAGTCGGTGCCGCACGGCTGGGCGGACGTACAAGGGGTGAGGGGAGACGCCGCGATGTACCAGACCATCGGGACGAGCAGCGCCAGCACCGCCCAGAGCGGGTGAGCCCACCGGGCGGGCACGGCGGCGAGCCAGCGCTGGGCGTCGGGGGTCTGCCAGGCGGCGGTGCCGGGGGGTATGTGTTCGGCGGGCAGCGGGACGGGGGGACTGTTCACCAGCGCATTATGGCCAGGAGCGGCGTACGGACCCGGTCCGGGGCCCGGAGCTCACGGTTCCGGTACGGGTGCTGGGCGCGGCCGGGGAACACACACGTGGGCCACCGGACACGGCAGGGTCGGACTCCGTACGCCGGAAGGTCATCCGCCCTCGCTTCCGTGGTGGTTCCGCCACCTGAGGAGCTGTCATGTCCGCTGCACCGAGGCGTCGTTCGGTCCTCCTGGCCACCGCGGCCGTCACCGCCGCCGCCACCGCCGCCGCCACCGCCCCCGCCGTCGCGTCGGCCCCCGCGCCGGGCCCCCGCCATCCCTCCGGCCCCCTGGTGATCGGCCACCGAGGGGCGGCGGGCTGGCGCCCCGAGCACACCGCCGACTCGTACACCTGTGCCGTACGGGCCGGGGCCGACTGGATCGAGCCGGACCTCGTACCGACGAAGGACCATGTCTTGGTCGTGCGGCACGAGAACGAGATCGGCGGGACCACGGATGTCGGCGGGCGGCCGGAATTCGCGGACCGCCGCACCACGAGGACCGTGGACGGCAAGGCGGTGACCGGCTGGTTCACGGAGGACTTCACGCTGCGCGAGCTGAAAACGCTGCGCACGGTGGAGCGGCTGCCGCTGGTCCGCAACCGGAACACGGTCTTCGACGGCCGGGGGCGGGTGATGACCTTCCAGGAGGTGATCGACCTGGCCCGGCGGCTGTCCAAGGAGTCGGGCCGGCGGATCGCGGTCTTCCCGGAGACCAAGCACCCGACGTACTTCCGCGCGATCGGGCTGCCGCTGGAGGAGGAGCTGATCCGGGTGATCCGCCGCAACCGGCTGACCGCCCGGGAGTGCGTCGTCCAGTCCTTCGAACCGTCCAGCCTGCACCGCTTCGCCGCCGCCCGGCTCGGCCTCCCCCTCTGGCAGGCGCTGGGCACGAGCGGCGGCCCTTATGGTCACGCGGTCACCTATAAGGACATGATGAGCCCGGCCGGGCTGCGCGAGATCGCGTCGTACGCGCAGTGGATCGGGCCGGACAAGTCCTCCCTGGTCCCGCCGCACACGCTCCTCGCGGACGCGCACGCGGCGGGCCTGAAGGTGGGCGCGTACACCTTCCGCGCGGAGAACCAGTACCTCCCGGCCGCCCACCGCCGGGGTACCGCGCCGAACGACTTCGGCGACGCGTTCGCCGAGTACGCCTTCCACTACGGGCAGGGCGTGGACGCGGTGGTGACGGACTTCCCGGACATCGCGGTGCAGGCGCGGGAGGAACTGCGCGGTTAAGCGCCGGCTCTCAGCGCGTGGTGCGCCAGGCGCCGGTCCTCAGCGCGTGGTGCGCTTGCTCGCCGTCTTCTTGGCGGTCTTCTTGGCCGCCGTCCCCGCCGTCTTCTTGGCGGGCGTGGGCAGCGCGGTCTTCTTCGCCGGGGTGCGCTTGGCGGTCGTCCGCTTCGGGGACGCGGCGGCGGCCGCCGCCTCCTCGGTGTCGGCGCCGGCGTTCGACAGGGTGCCGGAGCTGCTCTCCAGGTGGGCGCGGACGAACCACTGGAACTGCTCCAGCCCCCGCAGGTGCTCGATGAGCAGGTCCTCGGTGACCGGGTCGAGTTCGCCGGCCTTCTCGACCGCCTCGCGGTGGTCCTCGATGATCCCCGTGTAGACCAGGTCCAGGGCGCCGAGGTGGGCGATGGCATCGGCGCGGCCGACGCTGTAGTCGTCCCAGGTGCGCTCCTTGACCAGGACGCCCGGCGTGCCCTGCGGCTCGCCGCCGAGGGCGGAGATGCGCTCGGCGGCCGCGTCGGCCATGTCCCGTACGGCGGCGGTCTGCGGGTCCAGCATCTCGTGGACGGCGATGAAGTGCGGCCCGACCACGTTCCAGTGGATGTGCTTGAGCGTCAGGGCGAGGTCGTTGAGCGCGTGCAGGCGCAGCGTCAGGAGGTCGATGACCTGACGGCCCTCGTCGACGCCGAGGCCGGGGACGGTGTAGCGGGGGGTGCGTGCGGGGGACATGGGGCTCCTCTTCGTCATCGGGAAACAGTGGACGGGTGTGTGCCGGGTGGGGGTTCAGCCGGCGTCGGCGGTGCCGCCTTCGGTCGGAGTGGCTCCGGCGCGCTCCCCGCCGGGCCGGACGGGGCCCGCCGCGTCGCGGATGCTCGCCAGGGCGGCGTCGGCCACCGCGCGCGGGGTGATGCCGAACTCCTCGTACAGGCGCTCGTAGGGGGCGGACGCGCCGAAGTGCTCCAGGCTGACCATGCGGCCCGCGTCGCCGACGACGTCCCGCCAGCCCTGGGCGACGGCCGCCTCGACGCTGACCCTGGCCCGTACCGCGGGCGGCAGGACCTCGTCCTGGTACGCGTACGGCTGGTCGGCGAACCACTCGCGGCAGGGCAGGGAGACCACCCGCGCGTCATGGCCCTCGGCGGCCAGCAACTCGCGCGCCTCCAGGGCGATGTGGACCTCGGAGCCGGTGCCGATGAGGATGACGTCGGGCGTCTCCTTGCGGCTGTCGGCGAGGACGTAGCCGCCCCGGGCCGCTCCGGAGGCGGGGGCGTAGGCGCCTTCGCCCTCGCCCCGCTCCAGGACCGGCAGCGGCTGCCGGGTGAGGGCGAGGCCGGCGGGGCGGTCGTGGTGCTCCAGGACGGTGCGCCAGCAGACGGAGGTCTCGTTGGCGTCGGCGGGCCGTACGACGTCGAGGCCGGGGATCGCGCGGAGGGCGGCCAGCTGCTCCACCGGCTGGTGGGTGGGGCCGTCCTCGCCGAGGCCGATGGAGTCGTGGGTCCAGACGTAGGTGACCGGCAGCTTCATCAGGGCGGCGAGGCGGACGGCCGGGCGCATGTAGTCGCTGAAGATCAGGAACGTACCGCCGTAGGGGCGGGTGAGGCTCTGGAGCGCGATGCCGTTGAGGACGGCGCCCATGGCGTGCTCGCGGATGCCGAAGTGGAGCGTGCGGCCGTAGGGGTTGCCCGGGAACTCGCCCGTCTGCTTCCCCTCCGGTACGAAGGACGGCTCGCCCTCCATGGTGGTGTTGTTGCTGCCCGCGAGGTCGGCCGAGCCGCCCCACAGCTCGGGCAGCACGGGCGCCAGTGCGGTCAGCACATCGCCGGAGGCCTTGCGGGTGGCGATGCCCTTGGGGTCGGCGTCGAAGACGGGCAGGCTGTCGGTCCACCCGTCGGGGAACTTCTGCTCCAGCAGCCGGTCCAGGAGTGCGGCGCGCCCGGGGTTGTCGGAGCGCCACCGCTGGTAGGAGGGCTCCCAGGCGCGGTGGGCCTCGGCGCCCCGCTCCCGTACCGCACGGACGTGCTTCAGTACGTCGTCCTCGACGGTGAAGTCGGCGTCCGGGTCGAAGCCGAGCAGCTTCTTGGTGGCCGCGACCTCGTCGTCGCCGAGCGCGGAGCCGTGGGCCTTGCCGGTGTTCTGCTTGGTCGGGGCGGGCCAGCCGATGATCGTGCGCAGCAGGATCAGGGAGGGGCGGCCGGTCTCGTTCTTCGCGGCCTCGACGGCGGCGAGGAGGGCGTCGACGTCCTCCACGTAGTCGCCGGTGCGGGTGAAGTCGACCGTCTGGACGTGCCAGCCGTACGCGGCGTAGCGGGCGGTCACGTCCTCGCTGAAGGCGATGTCGGTGTCGTCCTCGATGGAGATGTGGTTCGAGTCGTAGAAGACGACGAGGTTGCCCAGCTCCTGGTGTCCGGCCAGCGAACTGGCCTCGGACGTCACGCCTTCCATGAGGTCGCCGTCGGAGGCGACGACGTACACGTGGTGGTCGAAGGGGCTGGTGCCGGCCGGTGCGTCGGGGTCGAGGAGGCCGCGCTCGCGGCGGGCCGCCATGGCCATGCCGACGGCGGAGGCGAGCCCCTGGCCGAGCGGCCCGGTGGTGATCTCGACGCCCCGGGTGTGGCGGTACTCCGGGTGGCCGGGGGTGGAGGAGCCCCAGGTGCGCAGCGCCTTCAGGTCCTCCAGCTCCATGCCGTAACCGCTCAGGTACAGCTGAATGTAGAGGGTGAGGCTGGAGTGGCCGCAGGAGAGCACGAAGCGGTCGCGGCCGAGCCACTGGTCGTCGGCCGGGTCGTGGCGCATGACCTGCTGGAAGAGCAGGTACGCCAGCGGGGCCAGGCTCATCGCGGTGCCGGGGTGGCCGTGGCCCGCCTTCTGCACGGCGTCGGCGGCGAGCAGCCGCACGGTGTCGACGGCACGGACGTCGAGGGGGCCCCAGCCCGCCGCGTCCGCGACCGGCAGGGCCAGCTTCGGGTCGCGGCCGCGGTCCGGGCCGTCCGGCGCTTCGGGGGCGTTGGGGGGTGCCATCAAGTCCTCCTGGTCGGTGGGGCTGGCGGGCGGGCGGCGCACCTGCGGGCCCCGGCCCCGAGCCGCCCGGCTGCTTGGCCGGGTCCCCCGGGAAGCGGCGTCCAAACATGGGCGCCCACAGGGAGAGGGGCAGGCGAGAAGACAGAACGCCTTTATAACAAGAAAAGGGAGGATAATAGGACACCCGACGAGAACGAGAGGCCCACCATGTCGAAGAAACCGCCCCGGCACGGCGAGGGGCCGAGCAGGTTCAAGGGCGAGGAGCAGCACGGCTGGTCCCCCGATGTCGACGGGACGTCGCAGCGGCCCAACCCCAGCGCGCACCGCTCCTTCAACCCGGACACGTACGCCCCCGAGTCGGACAGGCCCCGGAAGAAGCCGACCGAGGAGGAGAAGCGCGCCTCCCTGGAAGGCACCACGACGGAGAGCGCGACGAGCCGCGGGGAGGACCGCGGCAAGGACTCCGACATGCACAGCACCGGCCGACGCGGCAGGTCCCGGCGCCCCAGCGGCGAGAAGGACGCGTCCGCCCATACGGGTGTCGACCCGGAGGAGCGGAAGGGCGGCGACCCGACGCACTGAGCCGTCAGCACCCACCGACGCGGGCCCGTCCGGTTCAGCCGGACGGGCCCGCGTACGCATGTCCCGGCCCGCCGCGCCCCGGACCCTCGGCAGGTCCTAGGCCGAAGGGCTGATCACTTCACGGACCTTCCTGCTGTTAGCCTGCTCTTGCATATAGGTTGCAATAACAACTGGACGGCATTCCCAGCAGTCGGAGGGCTCGCATCATGGCCACGTACACGCTCCCGGAACTCCCGTACGACTACGCGGCGCTCGAACCGGTCATCAACCCGCAGATCATCGAGCTGCACCACGACAAGCACCACGCCGCGTACGTCAAGGGCGCGAACGACACCCTGGAGCAGCTGGAGGAGGCCCGCGACAAGGAGGCCTGGGGAGCCATCAACGGCCTCCAGAAGAACCTCGCGTTCCACCTCTCCGGCCACATCCTGCACTCGATCTACTGGCACAACATGACGGGCGACGGCGGCGGCGAGCCCCTCGCGGCGGACGGCGTGGGCGACCTCGCCGACGCGATCACCGAGTCCTTCGGCACGTTCGCGGGCTTCAAGTCCCAGCTCACGAAGGCCTCGGCCACCACCCAGGGCTCCGGCTGGGGCGTGCTCGCGTACGAGCCCCTCAGCGGCAAGCTCATCGTGGAGCAGGTCTACGACCACCAGGGCAACGTGGGCCAGGGCTCGGTCCCGATCCTGGTCTTCGACGCCTGGGAGCACGCCTTCTACCTCCAGTACAAGAACCAGAAGGTCGACTTCATCGAGGCGATGTGGCAGGTCGTCAACTGGCAGGACGTGGCCAAGCGTTACGCCGCCGCCAAGGAGCGCGCGGACGTGCTGCTGCTCGCCCCCTGATGTGACGCCGGCGCACCACAGACGTCCTGCCTCGTGATCGTCTTCTCAACCTTCACCACGGCAGGCGGATGGACGGAGAGCCCCCGCGAGGACGTGACTCGCGGGGGCTTTCCCCTGCGCTGAACCGGGTTGTTAGCCATTTAGCTCATATGCTAAACATGGGACATGGAACCACCCTCCGGCGCTGCCTCTCCCTCCGCCTCCGGCCTTGCCCCCGCTTCCGATGACGAGGCGAGCGCCTTCCGCGCGCTGGCCGACCCCACCAGGCGCCAGATCCTGGAGGATCTGCGCGGGGGCGAGCTGGCCGCCGGGGAGATCGCGAGCCGGTTCTCGATCAGCGCCCCGTCCATCTCGCGCCATCTGGGCGTCCTCAAAGGGGCCGGGCTCGTCACCGAGCGCCGTGACGCCAACCGCATCCTCTACTCGCTCGCCGAGGAGCGCCTCGCCATGTGCGTGGGGCGCTTCCTGAGCGCGGTGTGCCCCGAACAGATCGTGCTCCGCCACACGAAGTGGCGCCCCTCCCCCGAAGGCGACGCCTCATGATCCGGCCCCGGCTCTCCAGCACCATCGAACGCCGCCTTTTGGTGAACTACCGGGTGGACCCGCACGTCGCGGCGGCCCTGCTGCCCGCGCCGCTGCGGCCCCAACTGGTGCGCGGCCAGGCGGTGGCGGGCATCTGCCTGCTCCGGATCGGCGGCGTCCGCCCCGGCTGGGCCCCGGCGGTGACCGGGCTGACCAGCGAGAACGCGGCGCACCGGATCTCCGTCGAGTGGGACGGCCCGGACGGTGTGGAGCGCGGCGTCTACATCCCGCGCCGTGACACCGCCTCCCGCCTCAACGCCTTCGCGGGCGGCCGGATCTACCCCGGTGAGCACGGCCGGGCGGACTTCACGGTGCGGGAGGAGGCCGACGCGGTACGGGTGGCCTTCGCGACCCGGGACGGTGAGGTGGAGGTCGACGCGACGGTGGAGCCGGCCGAGGAGCTGCGCGGGAGCGGGCTGTTCACGGACCTGGCGGAGGCGTCGGAGTTCTTCCGCCTGGGCAGCCGGGGCCTCTCCCCCAACGCCGGGGGCACGCACCTGGACGTCCTCGAACTCTCCACGGACGCCTGGAAGGTGACGGCGGGCCGGCCCCGTACCGTACGCTCCTCGTTCTTCGAGGACCCGGACCGCTTCCCGCCCGGCAGTGCGGTGCTGGACAGCGCCCTGGTGATGCGGGGCGTGGCGGCGGACTGGTCGCAGGGGGAGCCGATGCGGGTGGGGTGCGGGGCGGGGGTGGCGTAGGAGGGGCGTGAGGAACCCCGCGCCCCACGGGGCCGGTGCGGCGTGAGAGATCCCCGTGGCCTCATGGGGCCGGTGCGGCGTAAGAAATCCGCGCGCCTCATGGGGCCGGTGCGGCGTGAGAAATCCCCGTGCCTCATGGGGTCGTTGCGGCGTAAGAAATCCCCGCGCCTCAGCCGGGCGAGGCTGCCACGATGACCTTCGTACGCCTGCCCGCGCCCCCTCCCCGGAAGCGAGTCCATGAGTTCTGCCCCCGTCCCGGCCGACCCCACCGCCCTGCACCCGATGCCCGGCCAGCCGCGCGTGGTGCAGTTGAAGCCGCTGGTCACCTCGGAGCTGATCGAGGTGGGAGCGTACTCGTACTACGACGACCCGGAGCACGCCGCGGAGTTCGAGACCCGGAACGTGCTCTACCACTACGGGCCGGAGCGCCTGGTGATCGGGAAGTTCTGCGCGCTGGGCACGGGGGTGCGGTTCCTCATGAACGGCTCCAACCACCGGATGGACGGCCCGTCCACCTTCCCGTTCCCGACGCTCGGCGGCTCCTGGGCCGACCACTTCGACCTGCTGACGAACCTGCCCGACCGGGGCGACACGGTGATCGGCAACGACGTGTGGATCGGCTACGAGGCGGTCGTCATGCCGGGCGTCCGCATCGGGCACGGTGCGATCGTCAGCTCGCGGTCCGTGGTCGTCTCGGACGTCCCGGACTACGGCATCGTCGGCGGCAACCCGGCCCGGCTGCTCCGCACCCGTTACGAGGAGGCGGACATCGCGCGGCTGCTGGCGGTGGCCTGGTGGGACTGGCCGGCGGACCATCTGACGCGCCACATCCGTACGGTGATGTCGGGCACGGTGGCGGAGCTGGAGGCGGCGGCACGGGACGCGGGGTGAGGGGCCCGCGTGGTGTCCCGTGTCCCATGTCCCGCTGACGCCACCGCCACCGTCACCGCCGCCGGTCAGGCCATGGAGGTCGCCGGTTGCGGGGTGGACTTGCGGACCACCTTGGCGGCGCTGAGGTCGACGGAGTTCGGCAGCATCGCCTGCGGGCGCAGAAGATCCTTGAGCAGGTACTGCATCAGGTCGGCACCGGACGTGGCCTTGAGCGCGGCGGCGAGCTGCGGATTGGTGTCCGAGAGGCGCTGGATCTCCACAACGGCCCGTTCCACGAGACCCGGCACGATGTCGCGCCCCATCAGCGTGTTGGAACGCAGCCGCTCGGAGTAGGCCTTGGCCTCGGGGCCGGGGGTTCCGTAGGTCATGGCGCTGTGCTGGTCGGCCGCCACCTGGGCCATGACGAACATGATCTGGCCCCTGCGCTCGGCGTCCTGCTCCGCCATCATCTCGGCGACACCTTGGTCCATGTCGTACTCGGCCCTGTTCGCGCCGGGGTCGAACCTCCGTACCGGCAAGGAGAAGTCGGCCGAGAAGTCGGCCTCGCGGGCGGGGAGCTTACTCTGCGTCCGCGCCGGGTCCTTGGGGCTTCGCGCGCACGGTCGGGTAGTCGCGCTGGGCGAAGTCGCTGAGCATCAGCCAGCCCTGGCTCATGAGGGGGGAGTCGGTCAGCCGGATCTCGATACGGGCCGCCTCGCCGTTGCTGAAACGCGTGTCGCGGAACGGGCTCCCCGGCACCTCCAGGAAGAAGAAGACGAAGCCCTCGTTGGCCAGGCCGTGCTTGTCGTACGCCTCCGAGTTGTTCTCCGCGTCCGGGTCGTCCCGGAGCAGTTCGCTCTTCGACTTCATCCGTCCCCCGGTCACCATCTGCGCGGCCCGGGGCGCGGACGTGTAGTGGCACAGCACGCTCTGGTTCAGCGCGGCCGTCAGCCTGCTCCCGACCCCGGCGACCCAGCCCTGTGTGCCCCGCCCGGCGATCTCCTTGGCCATCCCCGCCCGGTTCAGCTCCGACAGCTCGCGGAAGTAGGAGGCCCCCTGCATGCCGAAGGCGGGGGCGCTGTCGGGCCATTCCGTGCGGTTCCACAGCATGCCGGTGTCAGTCATCGCCTGGAACGGGCCCCGCGCCTGGGCCGGGAGGTCGTTGTCCCGCTCGGACTGGTGCGCAACCACGTCGAACTCGGCATCGACGACTCGCCTGGCACTTTGCAGGAAGGCCAGGACGGCATCGCTCGCCCCCGTACGGGCTTCCGCGATCTTCATCTGGATTTCCATGAGCTTCGTCAGGCAGTGGACGGGGTCGCGTCTCGTATCGCTGTCGTAGTCGGCCACGGCGGCCCGCACCCCGGCCATGACGACGCCGCCAGGGTCCGGCTGGGTGCGGGTGAGCGCCTTCCACCGGCTCATCAGCCCTTCGGCACGGGGCTCCTCGGCGGGGAGGTCCGGCGCCAGGGGATCGTTCCCCTTGCGCTGGGCGACGGCCCCGGCGGCGGGCGTTGCTGTGTGGGTCCCTGGCTTGTGGGCTCCTGTCCCGGCTTCTACACACTGGACGGGTGCGGAGACCGGGCCCTTCCACTGCTGGATGACATGGGTCAGCTCGTGGGCGAGGGTGTGCTTGTCCTTCCCGCCGTCCCCCACGACCACGTGCTCGCCCGAGGTGTAGGCACGCGCCCCGACCTCGGCGGCGGACCGCTGGGCGACGGGGTCCGCGTGAATCCGTACGGCGGAGAAGTCCGCGCCGAGCCGGCTCTCCATCTCCCGCCGCAACGGCCCCTGAATCGGCCGCCCCGGCGACCGCAGCACCTGATGGGCCATCGCCCGCTGCACGGGCCGGTCCTCGCCCCCGCCACGCTCCTCCGGCTCCTCCCGCTCCCGGGCGACCAACTGGGCCACCGCCGCGTTGCCCAGGGCCCGCTGAAGCTGGTGCAACACCCCCGGAACGCCGGACTGCAACCTCTCCGGCCCCTCTCCCCCACCTGCCGGGCCCGGGCCGCGCGCTCCGCCCTGACATCGGTCGAACTACCGCGTGCGGGAGTGTGCATGGCGGTGCCTCTCAGGAGGCACGGCGGGACTTACTCCTGCCTACCTGCGAGCGCGTACGCACGGAAGGGCCGCCCAGCCATGACCGGGGGAAGAAATTTCTGCCCCCGGAAGGTGTCCGGACGGTGAACACAGCCTCTCGGAGCCAGGATTCGGGCCGCGCGGCCGATTCCCGTCAGCCGCCGAAGGCGCCGCCCTTCACACCGTCGATGAAGGCGGCCCAGTCCCCGGGCCCGAAGAGCTGAAGCCCCCGGCCGGGTTCTTGCTGTCCCGCACGGCCCGGCCACCGTCAGCGGTGTGGGCGACCTCGACGCAGTCCTGCGCAGCGCCCTGTGAGGCGGTCGATTTCTTGAATTCGGTCACGATCTGCTGATGCTTCATTCCGCTTCCTTCTCACTTTCCGGGATGCTCGCCAAGACCTCCCGGATGAACGAAAGACTCTGATCCGGCGTCAGGGCTGCCGCGCTCAGCGCTTCGAAGATCCTCGCATGTGCGGCCATTTCCTCAAGATCCTCGACGAGGACCGTGCTCGTCGTGGTGTCGTAGGCCACGGCTTCTGGAGCTGGCTCAGGCCCGAAGCTCAACATGACGAAGTGTGAGGAGAGATGCGCAGCACGCCACTCGGACATCGGTAGCACCTGGACCTGCACGTTCTGCCGCTGGGCGACGTGAAGGATGTGGAGCAGTTGCTCGCGATGGACCTTGGCCGATGGCATGGGAGCGGTAAGGGCGGGCTCCCAGATGATCGTCGCGAACCTCGCTCCGTCTTCCTCGATGAAGCCGCGGCGCACCCGCCTCACCGCGAGAACCTCTTCAACGGACTCGGGTGAGTGCACAGTGAGCCCTGAACTCAAGAGAGTGCGCAGGTAGTCGTCGGTCTGAAGAAGTCCGGGGATGAACAGCGGTTGCCAGGTGCGGATATAGGTCGCGTCCGTTTCCAGCGTGATGAAGTCCGTGAATCCGGTTTCCTTGGTGATCCAGTCGAAGTTGAGCCACCAGCCGCGCTTGTTGGAGTCACGGGCCAATTGCTCCAGCTGCTGGTAGGCGGCGCGGTCTTCCACGCCGTAGAGCTCAAGCAACAACCGAACATCGCCCGGCTTTGCCGAGACCTGGCCGGCTTCGATACGGCTGATCTTGGCCTTCGAGCCCACGATGTGATCAGCAGCATGCTGCTGATCGAGCTTGGCCGCCTCCCGATACCGCCTCAGAGCCGCGCCAAGCCGCCTGCTGCGAACAGTAGGCCGTCCACCTGCGGGCATGTCCCCTCCTCATACCGCGAGTGACCAGTCTGCACCTGAACGGAGGCTACATGCCACGCCGTTGCAACTCGCAGCTACATGCAACTTCTCGATGAGAATCGGTTGTACAGCCAGCCAGTTCCGCTCTAGCGTGGTCGTGTCACACCGAGTGCCGAATCCGGCACGCCAGGTGATCACGATCCCGCCTGCCCACGACCTTGGGGGACGTGTGTCCGGGCGCACAGACAGCAAGAGGTTCCGGGTCCGCAGGGACTCCATCCCCGCCGCTCGGCGGCACGTCAGAACGGTCCTGGTCGGGTGGAAACTCGGCGGCCTGGTGGACGACGCGTCGCTGATCGCCAGCGAGTTGGCCACCAATGTCATCGCCCACGCCAAGGGCACCGGCGACTACTTCGAGTTGGGGTTCCGGCGCCGGGATGGCGTGCTGATCCTGGAGGTCGCCGACTCCTACCAGTGGCTGATGCCGGAACTCCGTAAGCCCGCCGACGACGAGACCTCCGGCCGGGGCCTGCTCATCGTCGACGCGCTCGCCGAGCGGTGGGGCGTACACCCGCGTAACCCCGGCAAGACCGTCTGGGCCCAACTGCCCGCCGGAGCGCGGCTCCTGTGAGGCGGCGCCCCCGCCGCCCGCACGCTCCTCCCCCGTCCCCGCCCCTCCCCTTCGCCGAGCTGGTGCGTATCGAGGGCGACCCCGCGTACCGGGACCGGCATTTCCCCGGGCTGAGCGCGGCGATCGCGCAGCGGGGCCACTGGCGCTCGCCCGAGGCGGATGCGCTGGTGCGGCGGCTGAGGGCGCCGCCGGGAGAGGTGAGCGGCAGCAGAGCAACCAGTCCACCACCAGCACGGAGGTACCCGTAGATGAGCACGACGACGCGGACGCCCGCCCCCTGGGGAACGGGCCGGATGGGCCCGTACGAGGTCGGCCCCACCACCCCGCCGCTCACCCCCGTACTCGACCCCGAGACCCAGGTGGCCCTGGTCCTCGACGGAGACGGGCGCATGGTCGGGATGGGCGGTCACGGGACCAGCACCAGCGGGCTCACGCCCACGCAGACCACCCCGGGCGACGGCGCCGGTCCGGGCGGAGCCAACGACTCCGACGCCACGGAGTCCTACGATCAGGACCAGTCCGGCTGATGGACGGCCGACGCGGGTCGGTGCTGGTGCTGACCAACCTCTCCGACGTGACCACGGACATCGTGCTGCGCCTGCTCGCCGCGCGACGCGTGCCCGTGGTTCGCCTCGACCCCGGCGCCGACCTGCACGCAGGGGCCTCGCTGACCGCCACGTACGGCACGGGCGTTCAGCGGAGCGCCCTGCGCACCCCGAGTCGGGATCTCGATCTCGCCCGGGTGCGGTCCGTCTGGGTGCGCAGGCCATCGGCGTACGCAGGGCCACCCGGGCTGGAGGCGCAGGACCGCAAGTTCGCGGCGGAGCAGGCCTCTTGGGGAGCCGGGGCATCCTCGCGTCCCTCCCGGGCGCGTATTACGTCAACCACCCCTGGACCAACCGTGCGGCCGAGCACAAGCCCGCTCAGCTCGCGGCCGCGCAGCGGTTCGGGTTCCTCGTACCGGACACGTTGGTCACCGATGTCGCCTCCGAGGCACGGGAGTTCGCCGCTCGGCAGAGCAACGGGGTCGTCTACAAGCCCCTGTGGAACACGCCCTACCGCGTGGCCGGCCGACCCCACAGCGTATGGGTGCGTGAAGTGCGTGAGCAGGAGATCACGGACGCCGTGGCGGTCTGCCCCCACCTCTTCCAGGCCCGCGTGGACAAGGCGTTCGACGTGCGAGTGACCGCCGTCGTCCATCGGGCGTTCGGGGCCCGGATCGACAGCCCCGATCTCGACTGGCGGCGCCGGCAGAACCTCATGCGGTGCGGGCCGGTGGACGTGCCCGAAGCGGTGCGGGTCTCCGTGCACGCCTATCTCACCCACTTCCGTCTGGTGTGTACGGGGCGTTCGACTTCGCCGTGACCCATGACGGGGCCTGGTACTTCCTTGAGTGCAACCCCAACGGGCAGTGGGCGTGGCAGCCGTCCGGCATCACTGACGCGGTCGCCCATACCCTCGCCGATCAGCTGGAGAAAGGCTCGGACACGTGAGCACATCCGCTCAACTGCGCGCCGCCCTCGCCGACGTACTGGCCGAGGACGGCACACTCACCGACCCGGCATGGCGCGGCGCGGCCGAGGCCGTACCCCGGGAGGTGTTCGTGGGGTCCTACTTCGCGCAGGTCCCGGACAGCGTCCCGACCCGCTACCGGCCCGTGCGCCGGGGTGAGGACGGGTGGCTGGAGGGGATCTACGCCGACGAAACGCTCATCACCCAACTCGACGGCCGCACCAGGGCGGACGACGTCAGCGGCGACAGCACCTTGGTGGGCTCCGCGACCTCGTCGTCCACCCTGCCGTCCCTGGTGCTGCGCATGTGGCAGCAGCTCGAAGTGGAAGCGGGACACCGGGTGTTGGAGGTGGGTACGGGGACCGGCTACTCGACCGCCCTCGGTGCGCACCACCTCGGCGGCGACCGGCTCACCAGCATCGAGTACGACCCCGAGGCCGGCCGGGCCGCGGCCGCCGCCCTCGCGTCGGCCGGGTACGCCCCGCGGCTGGTGGTCGGGGACGGGCTGCGGGGAGATCCGGATGGTGGCGCGTACGACCGGCTCATCGCCACCTGCTCGGCCCGGTACGTCCCCATGGCCTGGCTGCACCAGGTGAAGCAGGGCGGGAAGATCCTGGTCACCCTCTCCGGCTGGAGCTACGCGTCCGGGCTCGCGCTCCTCACCGTGACCGAGCCCGGGACCGCCATCGGGCGGTTCCTGCCCGGATACACCAGCTTCATGATCGCCCGCCCGCACGACCGGCCGCCTCGTCCGACTCTGGCTCTGCTGCCCGGCGAGAAGCGGCCCAGCCTGATCGACCCGGCGGTGGTCGGGACGTGGACCGGCGGTTGGGTGGCCCAGCTCGCCGTGCCCCAGGCTGAACGGATGGGGGCCGGGGCGGAGCAGGTCCTCCGGGACGTCTCCACAGGTTCCCAGGCGCGGACGTCGCCCGGGCCCGAGGGAGGGTGGACGGTCGTGCAGCGTGGTCCCGTACGCCTATGGGACCGGGTGGAGACCGCGATCCGGCTCTGGCAGGCGGCGGGCGAGCCGCATCAGGAGGACTTCGGCATCACGGTCTCCGCCGCGGGCCAGCGGGTGTGGATCGGTGGTGAGGACGGGCCGGGGTGGGATCTGCCGGTGTGACCACCAGCGACACCCTCTGACCGACCGCGAGCCCCGCCCTCGCCTTACCCCCTCAAGCCGTGGGCGGGGCTTCGTGCTGCCCACGGCGCTGCAAGGAAGAGACCGCGAGACCGTGCTGCAATGCACCGCCGTGACCCCCGTCCCGTACGCCGAAGCTCTTCTGGCGCTCGCCACGATGGAGGGCGGCCCGGAGCACGCGCCCGATGTTCTCGCCCCGGACGAGTTCCTGCTCTGCGAGCTGGGCGAGCACGACGAGTCCGCCGAGCACGCGGCGTACCTCTGGGCGGCCGAGACCCCGGGCGTGGACCAGGACCTGTGGCTGCTGTGGACGGGGACGGGCGCGCACCGGGTCTACCGGCTGGCCGTCCTGCCCCTGTGCCCGGCGCGCCTCCGCAACCTGGCCACCCGCACGGTCACCCTGTGCGCGTACTTCGACCACCACCCCGCCCCGCACTCCTTCCACGTGACCGACCCGCTCGGCGACCTGATCACGTCGCAGGTCCACGGGGAAATCCAGCGGCTCATGTCGGAGGACGACAGCAACGACACCGACACGACGAGCCCTGACAACGGCTCCACCCGAGAGGACGGTTCGTAGGCCTCCCAGTCGGGTAGCCGGGACCCGGCTACCCGACTTGAGGACCGAGCCGGCTTTTCAGTCCGCTCACCCCGGCCGGGGCTGTCGGCCCAACCACCCGTCACGAAGAGGCTCAATACGTCAGCCACTCCCGATCGGGGATCAAGTCCTCGATCCATTCTTGCCCTCGCATCGCCCAGTGAGGAGCAAGGAACACTGGGCGACAGCGGGCGTGGTCACCGTTCTGCTGGCAGCGCAGGATCAATCCCAGACTGAGGAGATACGGCTCCCCGCGAGGCCCGAAGCGCAGGCCGTCGACGTACTCGGGCAGAGTCGGATCCTCAAGTATTGACGCGGTCTCCTCGAGCCAAGGCTCGAGTTCCGAGGGCAGTCGGCCAACCAGAGGAGTGCCGTCGAAGCTGACCTGGGGGCCCCGGCAGGCATCGACAGCTACTGCAGCCAAGGTCTGGGACTCCTGGTCATAGTAGGTGTCGATGCCAACTCCGTAGAAGGGGTACCAATGCGCGTACATCTCGCCCCAGCCCGTGATCGGCTCGCCCAGAGCGGCTGAGACTTCCTCCTTGCTCTGACCGAACCGTATGGGTCCCACGGACCTCGATGGGACCCACGTCCAGTCAGGACGCTCCCCGTCCCAGAGGAACCTCTCCGCAAACCAGACCAACGAACCCATCCCCGATCGAAGCATGTGTGCAGGAAGCATTCTTGCAAGGCGGGTTGAGGGGGCACCACGCGCATGCCTGCGGAGCCTGCTCCGGAATTCCGGAGCGAGCCATGGCGACTGTGGCGCCGTCCGGCCAGAGGTGCGAGACGCGGGCGAGGATCGAAAGTGCGGGCAGCGGACCGGGGCGCGCCCACTCCGACAGGTGGCATCGCATCACCACCGTGGTCCAGGCAGCCACTGTCCTTCGCCACGCTTCAGCGTGAGGTTGGAAAAGGCTTATTGCCAAGCGTGCCCCCGGCACATTGTGCGCGAGGTCGCGGCACCGGCCATCGGCGGTGGCCATGCCGACTCGGCCTACCTGGCCGTGTTCGAGGTCCGCACGAAGGTGACGCCCGGCCGCCGGCCCCCTCAACGCAGCCGGAACACCGACCCCACGAACTCCGTCAGCAGCCGTTCCTTCAGGCGGCCCGGCAGGGTGTCCAGCAGGTACAGCACCGGGGCCATGCGGTCCGGGAGGCGGGCCGGGCCGTCGGCGCTCTCCCCCAGGCCCGCGAAGGCCAGGATGCCCGCCACGTCCTCCGGGGTGAGGGTATCCGGGTCCAGGGTCGCCGCCAGGTCCGTGAGGGCCGGGTCGGTGGTGATCGGGGGGAGGGTGCGGGCCTCGGTGAGGGCTTCGGGCAGGTCCGTGAGCAGGGCGTCCACCCGGTCGACCGTGGCGGGGGTCAGGGTGAGGTGGAGGTTGGGCGGGAGGCCGTCGAAGGAGAGCTGGGGCTGGAGGTACCAGCCGCGTACGCGCATCTCGTCGGCCAGGTGCAGGAGGAGGCTCAGGTCGGGGGTGCCGGTGGTCCCGTCGGGGGTGGCGGGGGTGAGGACCGTGAACGCGACCAGGCCCGCCTCCGGTTCGCCGAGGATGTGGAGGTCCGGGGTGGTGCGGAGGCCCTCGATGAGGTGGTCGGAGGCTTCCGCCACCCGGGCGGCCAAGGACGTGTAGCCGTCCTCGCCTATGTGCTGGAGCACCGCCCATGCCTGGGCCAGCAGGCCCGCCGACTTGGTGCCCTGGACCGTCGGGTTGACCACCGGGTAGCCGGGCCAGCCCGCGTGGGCGAAGTACTGGTGGCGACGGAGTTCGGCGTTCCGGTGGAGCACCACCGAGGCGCCCTTGTCGGCGTAGCCGTACTTGTGCAGGTCCACCGAGACGGACGTGACGCCGGGAAGCGAGAAGTCGAACGGTTCGACCGTGCGGCCCGCCCGGCGCAGGTACGGGAGCAGCCAGCCGCCGATGCAGGCGTCCACATGGCACAGCACCTCGTGCTCGGCCGCCGCCTCCGCGATCCTCGCCACCGGGTCGATGACCCCGTGCGCGTACGAAGGGGCCGAGGCGACCACCAGGGCGGTGCGGGGGGTGATCGCGGCGGCCATCGCGGTGGGGTTCGCCTTGTACGTCACCGGGTCCACCGGGACCACCACCGGTTCCAGGCCCAGGTAGGCGGCGGCCTTGTGGAACGCGGCGTGCGCGGTGGAGGGGAGCACCAGCTGCGGGTCGGTCACGCCTCGGGTCGAACGGGCGTGGTCCCGCGCCGCCTTGACCGCCAGCAGGATCGATTCGGTGCCGCCGCTGGTGAAGGTGCCCTGGACCCCGGGCGGCGCGCCGAGGAGGGCCGCCGCCGCTCCCACCAGGTCGTTCTCCAGCCGCGCCACGCTCGGGAAGACCGTGGGGTCGAGGCCGTTGACCGTGGCGTACGCGGCATAGGCCTCGGCGGCCAGTTCGTCCAGGCCCTCGCGCCCGGCGTCGTAGACGTAGGCGAAGGTCCGGCCGCCCCGGGTGGGGGCGTCGGCGGTGCGCAGCGCCTTCAGCTCGGTGAGGATCTCGGCGGCCGGGCGGCCTGCGGGGAGCGCGGGGGTCTCCTGGGCGCTTGCGGTGGGGTCAGGCTGCACGGGTGGTGTCCTCCGGGGCGTCGACGGGGTCCTCGCGGTAGTGGTGGAGCAGCCACAGGCTCGCGGCGGCGAGGAGTGCGGGCAGCAGGCTCATACCCGCCGTGATGCCGGTCAGCGCTGCCGCGGGCTGGGCCACCTCGTGGTCGGCGTCCGAGGAGCGGAATCCGGTCAGCGTCAGGACCAGGGCGAAGACGCCCGCGCCCAGCGCGAACGCCAGCGTCTCGGCCGCCGTCCACAGGCCGGTGAACGTGGCCGCGCGGCGCTTGCCCGTACGGGCGGTGTCGGCGGCCAGGGTGTCCGCGAGCAGGGTGAGCGGGAGGAGTTGGAGGCCCGCGTAGGCGATGCCTATGACCGCGACGGCCGCGTATCCGAGGGCGTTGCCCACCTGGCCGGTGAAGGCGAGGGCGACCGCCCCGGCGACGTACAGGACGGTGGCGCAGCCCTGCGCGTACTTCGCGCCGCGCAGCCGGGCCAGCCTCGTCCACACCGGCATGACCAGGATCAACGGGCCGATCAGGCACGCGAAGAGCGGGGTCACCGCGCCCGGTGAGCCGAGGGTGTACGTGGCGAAATACTGGACTCCCGCCAGCATCACGCCGACCGCCAGGGCCTGGAGGAACCACATGCCGGCCAGGAAGAGGAAGGGCCGGTTCGTGCGGGCCACGGCCAGTTGGGCGCGGAGGGAGGGTTCGGCGGTGGAGCGGGCCACGGCGGGGGCCCACCGGGTGGTGAACCAGGCGCCGAACATGCCGACCGCGAGCAGGACGGCGACCGCGATGCCCATCAGCCGGTAGCTCGCCGAAGTGCCGCCGTCCCCATGGGCGATGGCCGGGGCGAGGGCACCGGAGAGGAGGATCGCGGCGCCGAGGAAACCGACCCGCCAGCTCAGCACCCGGCGGCGTTCGGCCGGGTCCTCGGTGATCTCGGCGGGCATCGTCACGTACGGGACCTGGAAGACCGCATAGGCGGTCGCGGCGAGCAGGAAGAGGGCGGCGACATACGCGGCGGCCGCCATGCCGCGCAGCGGGGGCGCGGCGAAGATCAGCGCGAAGAGCGGCGGCAGGGTGCAGGCGCCGATGAGCAGGAACGGGCGGCGCGGGCCGCCGCGCAGCCTGCTGCGGTCGGAGAGCGCCCCGACGAGCGGGTTGATCAGGACGTCCCAGGCCTTGGGCAGGAAGACCGCCGCCCCGGCGAGGGCCGGGGAGACCGCGAGCACGTTGGTCAGGTAGTAGAGCAGGATCAGGCCGGGGACGGTGGCGAAGGTCCCGGTGCAGAGGGAGCCCAGGCCGTAGCCGATCCGCACCCGGCGCGGGAGGAGCGGGACCGGACTCGCCGGAGTCCCCGGATTCCGCTCCGTACCGCTGTCGTGGCGGCTCTCGGTCGGCATGGGGCAGATCATGAACGAGAGTTCGACCGGACGGCAAGGGGTGCGGCCGGGCGCCCTCGGGGCCTGGGGGTTCCCGAGTCCCTGAGCCCCTGCGTCAGTGCGTGCCCTCGTCCGCCAAGCAGAACTCGTTGCCCTGCGGGTCTTGCAGGACCGTCCAGAACAGCCCGTGCATCGAGTGCTCGCCGATCACCGTCGCGCCGAGCCCCGTCAGGCGCTCCACCTCCGCCGGGCGGCCGGGGGACGCGAAGTCGATGTGCACCCGGTTCTTGACGGTCTTGGGCTCGGGAACCCGCTGGAAGCCGAGGACCAGCGGGGTCGCCGGGACGATGACGAACTCGCCGTAGTCCTGCGTGCCTTCCACCCCCAGCGCCGTGGCCCACCAGGCGGCCAGCGTCTGCGGGTCGGGGCAGTCGATCGTGATCATCTCCGGTGAGATTCGCATGGTCCTCACCGTACGGTCCACCACTGACAACGGGCCGGGAGCACGCGCGTGCTCCCGGCCCGTGACCACCGGAAAGGCCCCTGGAAAAGGCCCTGCGGAAGGGGTCTTCGGAAAGGACCGTCAGTCGAAGATCGGGCCCTGCGTACGGGTCCGCTTGATCTCGTAGAAGCCGGGGATGGAGGCGACCAGCAGCGTGCCGTCCCAGAGCTTCGCCGCGTCCTCGCCCTTGGGGGCGGGGGTGACGACGGGGCCGAAGAAGGCGACCTGCTCGCCGTCGGCGCCGGGCACGGCGACGACCGGGGTGCCGACCTCCTGGCCGACCTTGTCGATGCCCTCCTTGTGGGAGGCGCGGAGCTCGGTGTCGTACGTGTCCTTGTCGGCGTACTCCACCAGGTCCTCGGGCAGGCCGACGTCCTTCAGGGCGCCGACGATCGCCTCGCGGGTGGGGCCCTCGCCCTTGTTGTGGAAGCGGGTGCCGAGGGCCGTGTAGAGGGGTCCGACGACCTCGTCGCCGTGGAGCTGCCGGGCGGCGATGACGACCCGGACCGGGCCCCAGGCCTTGTTCTCCAGGAGGTCGCGGTACTCCTGGGGCAGCTCGTCCAGCTTGTCCTCGTTCAGGACGGCGAGGCTCATCACGTGCCAGCGCACCTCGATGTCGCGGACCTTCTCGACCTCCAGGATCCAGCGGGAGGTCATCCACGCCCACGGGCAGAGCGGGTCGAACCAGAAGTCGGCCGGGGTCTTGCCGTTCGCGGGGGTGGTGTTCTCGGACATCTCTCTCCTCGGATAAGGCCTGTTGCTGCTGTGGGCGGGAACGCCGCCGGAGGGCCTGCCATTCCCGGACCGGCCACTACGGCCTGACCGGATACCGGCCGCCGGAGACGCGTGCAAGGATCAATGGGTTCGAACACGACACATGACGCGCGTCACGAAGGAGTGCCCGTGCCCGGTGAAAACCTGTCCCGCGACGAGGCCCAGAAGAGGGCCGAGCTGCTGACCGTCGACGGTTACGAGGTCGCACTCGACCTGCGTTCCGCCGTCGACGGGCCCGAGGGGGCCGACGGGGGCGACGGCGGGGGCGATGGTGACTCCGGTCCGCGTACGTTCCGCTCGCTCACCACGATCCGGTTCCGTTCCGCCGTCGCGGGCGCCTCGACCTTCGCCGACCTGGTCGCGCCGGGCGTGGACGCCGTGACGCTGAATGGAAAGGCCCTCGACCCCGCCGCTGTCTTCGACGGGGCCCGGGTGGCGCTGGACGGGCTCCTGGAGGGCGAGAACGTCCTCGTGGTCGACGCCCGGTGCGCGTACAGCAGGACCGGCGAGGGCATGCACCGCTTCGTCGACCCGGAGGACGGCGAGGTCTACCTCTACACGCAGTACGAGCCGGCCGACGCCCGCCGCGTCTTCGCCAACTTCGAACAGCCGGACCTCAAGGCCCCCTACCGCTTCCAGGTGACCGCGCCGGCCGGGTGGCGGGTCTGGTCCAACGGGGCCGAGGAGTCGCACGAGGGCGGGGTGTGGCGGTTCGCGGAGACCAAGCCGATCTCCACCTACATCACGGCCGTCGTCGCCGGTCCGTACCACTACGTGACCGACCACTACAGCCGTACGTTCGACGACGGCACCACCCTGGAGATCCCGCTCGGCGCGATGTGCCGCAAGGGGCTCGCCAAGCACTTCGACGCGGACGACGTCTTCCTGGTCACCAAGCAGGGCCTGGACTTCTTCCACGACAACTTCGACTACCCGTACCCCTTCGGGAAGTACGACCAGGCGTTCGTGCCGGAGTACAACCTCGGGGCGATGGAGAACCCGGGCATGGTCACCTTCCGCGAGGAGTACATCTTCCGCGGCAAGGTCACCTCGGCCGCCTACGAGCGGCGCGCCAACGTCATCCTGCACGAGATGGCGCACATGTGGTTCGGCGACCTCGTCACCATGGAGTGGTGGGACGACCTGTGGCTGAAGGAGTCCTTCGCGGACTTCATGGGCTCCTTCTCGATGGTGGAGGCGACCCGCTTCACCAACGGCTGGATCACCTTCGCCAACAACCGCAAGGCGTGGGCCTACCGCGCCGACCAGCTGCCCTCCACCCACCCGATCACGGCCGACATCCGTGACCTGGAGGACGCCAAGCTGAACTTCGACGGCATCACGTACGCCAAGGGCGCCTCCGTACTGAAGCAGCTCGTGGCGTACGTCGGACGCGACGCCTTCCTTGAGGGCGCGCGGCGCTACTTCAAGAGTCACGCGTACGGCAACACGCGTCTGGGCGACCTTCTTTCGGTGCTCGCGGAGACCTCGGGGCGTGACATGACGGCCTGGTCGCGCTCGTGGCTCCAGACCGCCGGCGTCAACGTGCTGACGCCCGTGGCGACGTACGACGCGGCCGGGAAGCTGACGGAAATCGTCGTCGTACAGGAGGCCGCCGCCTCCCATCCGGAGCTGCGCCCGCACCGGGTCGCGGTCGGCCTGTACCGGCGTACGCCGGAGGGTGAGCTGACGCGGTACGCGCGGGCCGAGGTGGACGTGGCCGGGGAGCGCACGGTGGTCAAGGAGCTGGCCGGGGCGGAGAAGCCCGATCTGATCCTGGTCAACGACGACGACCTCACGTACTGCAAGATCCGCTTCGACGAGGGGTCCCTGGCCACCCTCCGCGACCACCTGGGCTCCATCAGCGACCCGCTGGCCCGCGCCCTGTGCTGGTCGGCGCTGTGGAACCTCACCCGGGACGCGCTGCTGCCCGCCCGCGACTTCGTCGCGCTGGTGCTGGCGCACGCCGGGCGCGAGAGCGACATCGGCGTCCTCCAGATGCTGCACGCCTGGGCGCAGTCGGCGCTGGTGAACTACGCCGCCCCCGCCTGGCGCGAGGAGGGCGGCCGGGCGCTGGCCGAGGGCGCGCTGCGCGAGCTGCGGGCCGCCGAGCCGGGCAGCCAGCACCAGCTGACGTGGGCCCGCTTCTTCGCGGCCGTCGCGGGCTCCGAGGCGGACTTCCAGCTGCTGGGCGGGCTGCTGGACGGCACAGCACGCATCGACGGCCTGGAGATCGACCAGGAGCTGCGCTGGGCCTTCCTCTCCCCGCTCGCCTCGCACGGCGCGGCGGACGAGGCGGCGATCGACGCCGAACTGGCCCGCGACGACACGGCGTCCGGCAAGCGCCACCACGTACGGTGCCTGGCCTCGCGCCCCTCGGAAGCGGTCAAGGCGCAGGCGTGGGCGGCGGTCGTGGAGTCGGACAAGCTGTCCAACGCCCTGGTCGAGGCGACGATCGCGGGCTTCGAGCAGCCCTCGCAGCGGGAACTGCTGGCGCCGTACGCGGGCCGCTACTTCGAGGTGATCGAGGGGATCTGGGCGGAGCGGTCCATCCAGATCGGCATGCACGTGGTGAAGGGGCTCTTCCCCGCGCTCCAGGACAGCCCGGAGACCCTCGCGGCGACCGACGCCTGGCTGACCGAACACGCGGAGGCCGCTCCGGCGCTGCGCCGGCTGGTCCTGGAGGCCCGCGACGACCTGGCGCGGGTGCTGCGCGGCCAGGAGTGCGACGCGCGGGCGTGAGCCGGGGGGCGTAGGCGGGTGTTCGTCTCGGGGTGCCTCGCCGACCGGTCGGACAGGCGCCCGTCCGGGGGTGCCTCGCCGATCAAGGTCGGATGCGGCACCCCAGGGGGCGCGCGGGACCGGCGTGTGCGCGGCGTGAAATCGGCGCTCGTACACCCGGCCGGTGCGCCCCCTGCCCATTTCCCGCACGACGCCCCTTTTCGGTCATCGAACGCCCGTACTTTAGGGCGGCGTTGTCCGGAATTGTCGACGGACGTGTAACAGGGGTTAGGACACCCTGGGTTGGCGGGAAACCATCGCCCATGACCCAGAACACCCCGCTGCCTCCCGCGTCCCCCTTCTCTCCGCTGTTCACCCGTCCCCCGCACCACCTCCAGGACGTGAGGCACCGCGTCCTCTCCGCCGCCCAGCTCCGCGCCCATGGCGTCTCCGCCGCGCAGACGTCCGCGCACTGCCTGCCCGGCGGCCCCTGGCAGCACCTGCTGCCCGGCGTCCACCTGCTGCACCCGGGCCCGCCCAGCGGCCAGGAGCGGTTGCACGGCGCCCTGTTGTACGCGGGCCGCCCGCCGGTCTCCGCCCGGCGTACGCCGCCGGAGCCGGACGAGGGGTTCGGCGAGGCGATGGTGACCGGCCTGGCGGCGCTCGCGCTGTACGGCTTCGCCTCGGTGCCGGACCTGGAGGCGCTGCACCGGATCGACGTCCTGGTGCCGCGTACCCGGCGGCTGCGCTCCACCCGGTTCGTCGAGGTGGTGCGGACCTCCGCGCTGCCCGCACCGGTGCGGAGGGCCGGGGTGCCCGTGGCCCCGGTGGAGCGGGCGGTGGCCGACGCGGTGACGGGCCTGGGCGAGGCGGAGGACGTGACGCGGCTGCTGACCGAGGCCGTGCGGGCCGGGCACTGCGAACCGGCCGCCGTGGTACGGGAGCTGAGCGCGGCGAAGCTGCTGGGGCGGCCGGCGGTGGTGGGTGCGGTGGATGCCCTGCTGGCGGAGGGGCGGGCGGTGGCGGAGGAGCGGCTGTACGCGATGGTGCGCGAGCACGGGCTGCCGGAGCCGCTGTGGAACGTGGAGCTGCGGCTGCCGGGCGGTCCGGAGCTGGGCGGGGTCGACGCGTACTGGCCGGATCTCGCCGTCGCCGTGGAGCTGGACACCCGGGCGCCCCGGTTCGGTCCGCCGAGTCAGGCGCGGCGGGACGGGAACCGGGGCGTGGACCGCCCGGAGGACCCGCAGTGGTCCGCGTACGCCGCCAAGCGGGAGCGGCTGGAACGGCTCGGGGTCACGGTCGTCCACCTCACCCCCCGGAAGCTGCGCGAGGCGATGGATCAGCAGGCCACGGTGGTGCGGACGGCACTCATGGCGGCGGACGACCGGGAGCCGGCCGCGTATCTGGTGGTGCTGCCGCGGTGAGACGGGGTCCGGGGCGGTCCTGATGCCACTGGTCCGGACCACACGCCCGGAACAGGTGGTTCCGGCATGCGCTTTCGCCTCATTCATCCCGTGTGACGCATCGTCCCCCGTGGCGGATCTATGCCATGTACCTGTCTCGTCTCCGTCAACTCTCCACAAAGCCCTGTCATTTACGACAGGCTGAGCGGTCATCCGGTACCGAATTCCGGACTCTCTCTTTCAATTAACAGGGATGCTGATGACCAAGGAATCCCCCAGCTCCATATCCGGGACGAGACGCGCCGCACGCATCGCGGCCGCTGCCGGCCTGGCTGCCGCCCTCGCGGCCGCCGGCGCCGCGCCGGTGTTCGCCGTCGACGACCCGGCACCGGCACCCGTCAAACCGGCCGCCACGAGCGACCGGGGCGACAAGCTCGGCACGGCTGACGCCGAAGTTCTGGCCAAGGCCGAGGCCAAGGGCGAGAAGAACATCACGATGATGATCGCCACCACCCCGGGGGCGACCGAGCAGGTCACCGAGCAGCTGGACGCCGTCAAGGGGTCCGTGCTCGGCCAGACCTACGACAAGCTCGGCTACGTCCGGGCGACGGTGCCGACCAGCACCGCCGAGGCCACCATCGAGGCGGCGTCCAAGCTCAAGTCCGTGCTCGGCATCGATCTCAAGCAGGAGATCAAGCTGGACGACCCGACGCCCTCGGGCGACCGGGCCGCCGGGGCCAAGCAGGTCAAGGCCACGGGCAGCTACCCGGCGCCGGGCAAGAAGACCCCGGCCGCCAACCCGTACAACCCGTCCTTCGAGACGGGTGCGGTCGAGTTCGTCGAGAAGAACCCGAAGGCCGACGGCCGCGGGATCACCATCGGGATCCTGGACTCCGGTGTCGACCTCGGCCACCCGGCGCTGGCGAAGACCACCACCGGCGAGCGCAAGATCGTCGACTGGGTCACCGCGACCGACCCGGTCAACGACGGCGACGGCACCTGGCTGCGGATGTCCGAGACCGTCACCGGTCCGACGTTCACCGCCGGCGGCCAGACCTACTCGGCGCCCGCGGGCAGCTACCGGTTCGCCCGGTTCGCCGAGGCGGCCACCACCGGTGGCGACATGGCGGGCGACCTCAACCGCGACGGTGACACCACCGATGTCTGGGGCGTGCTCTACGACCCGGTCACCGGCACCGTCCGGGTCGACCTGAACAACAACGCCAACTTCTCCGACGACGCGGTGCTCAAGCCGTACAAGGACAAGTTCCAGGTCGCCTACTTCGGTGAGGACGACCCGCGCACCGAGATCGTCGAGCGCATCCCGTTCGTCGTCGAGACCCGTAAGAACGTGGTCTACAACTCGGCGGGCGCCAGGGCCGACTACGTCAACATCGGTGTCATCGAGGGCTCGCACGGCACGCACGTCGCGGGCATCACCGCGGCCAACGGCCTGTTCGGCGGCAAGATGAACGGTGCGGCGCCCGGCGCCAAGATCGTCTCCTCGCGCGCCTGCACCTGGTCCGGCGGCTGCACCAACATCGCGCTGACCGAGGGCATGATCGACCTCGTCGTCAACCGCGGCGTCGACATCGTCAACATGTCGATCGGCGGCCTGCCGCCGCTGAACGACGGCAACAACGCCCGCGCCGAGCTCTACAAGCGCCTCATCGACATCTACGGCGTCCAGCTCGTCATCTCGGCCGGCAACAGCGGCCCGGGCCTCAACACCATCGGTGACCCGGCCCTGGCCGACCACGTCATCTCGGTGGGCGCGTCGATCTCCAAGGAGACGTGGGCCGCGAACTACGGCTCCAACGTCACCAAGAAGTACGACCTGCTCCCCTTCTCCTCGCGCGGTCCGCGTGAGGACGGCGGCTTCACGCCGACCATCTCGGCTCCGGGTGCGGCCATCAACACCACCCAGACCTGGGCCGCGGGCGGTCCGGTCAAGGAGGCGGGCTACGCCCTGCCGGCCGGCTACTCGATGCTCCAGGGCACCTCGATGGCCTCGCCGCAGGCCGCCGGTGCCGCCGCCCTGCTGCTCTCCGCCGCGAAGCAGAAGGACCTGGAGCTGCCCCCGGCCGACCTGCGGGTCGCGCTGACCAGCTCGGCGAGCCACATCAAGGACGTGCCCGCGCACGCCCAGGGCTCCGGTCTGATCGACATCGTCGCCGCCTGGAAGCTCATCACCAAGAAGGGCAACCCGGCGCACGAGTACAAGGTGAAGGCCCCGGTCGACACCGCGATCGACTTCGCGCTCAAGGACCCGGGCTTCGGCACCGGCCTCTACGACCGTGAGGGCGGCCTCAAGGTCGGCGAGACGAAGGTCTACGAGATCACCGTCACCCGCACCACGGGCCCGGACCGCAACGTCCAGCACAAGCTGTCGTTGAAGAACAACGACGGCACGTTCAAGCTGAGCAGCCCCGAGTACGTCTCGCTGCCGCTGGACGTCCCGGTGAAGCTCAAGGTCACGGCGAAGGCCAAGACCGCAGGCGTGCACAGCGCCATCCTGGAGCTGGACGACAGCAAGACCATCGGCATCGACCACCAGGTCTTGTCCACGGTCGTCGTCGCCAACGAGCTGAACCACCCCGGTTACGCGTTCAAGTCGTCGAGTTCGGTGCAGCGCAACAGCACCACCTCGTACTTCGTCAACGTGCCGGAGGGCGCCAAGACCCTTGAGGTCGCCCTCAGCGCGCTCCGCTCGGGCAGCCAGACCCGGTTCATCGCCCTGCACCCGTACGGGACGCCGGTCGACCCGACCTCCACGGTCAACTGCTACCCGAACTACGAGAACCCGGCCAACACCTGCCGCCCGGACGTGCGCTCCTACAAGGACCCGTACCCCGGCGTGTGGGAGATCGAGGTCGAGTCGCGCCGTACGTCGCCGCTGCTGGACAACCCGTTCAAGCTGGACGTCTCGCTGCTCGGCGCCACCTTCGACCCGGCGGTGCAGACCATCGCCGAGGCGAAGATCGGCGCCCCGGCCGCGGTGAACTGGAAGGTCACCAACGGCGCCGCGGCTCTTGAGGGCAAGCTCAAGGGCGGCTCGCTGGGCTCGGCCAAGGTCGACAAGCCGTCGATCTCCACGGGCCAGACCCGCCAGACCACGGTCACCATCGGTGCGGGCGTCGAGAGGCTGGACTTCGCCATCGGCGGTACGTCGGACGCCAACGCCGACCTCGACCTGTACGTCTTCCGGGGCGCCACCCAGGTCGGCAGCGGCACCACCGCCGGCTCGGAGGAGAAGGTCAGCCTGGCCAACCCGGCCGCCGGTACGTACACGGTGATCGTCGAGGGCTACTCGGTTCCGTCCGGGTCGACCACGTACGACTACCGCGACGTGTACTACTCGGCCTCGCTCGGCACCCTGAAGGTCGACGCGTCGAAGACCTACAACCTCGCGAACGGCGCCTCGGCGCAGGTCGGCGCCGAGGTCGTGGTCGCCGGTGCGGCTCCCGAGGGGCGTCAGTTCTTCGGTGAGGTCCAGCTGGTCAACGCGCGCGGCACCGCCGCGGGCACCGGCAGCGTCGTGATCGAGAAGGTCACTCCGTAACGGCTCCACCGGTCAGACAGCGGGGCGGGCGCTCTCCACGAGCACCCGCCCCGCTGTACGTGTTCATGGTCACACCCCGCCGAGGGGAACCGCAGATGTTCCCCTTGGCACACACGGCCGATGCGGAATCTGCGGCCCTCGCGCGATGAGTCCGCAGGTCGGACAATGGATTGGACAAGCCGGGCCCGGTCATACGCATCATGGAGCGGCCAAACGGGCCGCGCACACGTTCAGCGCACGCACAGCTCGCGTACAGACACGTACAGAGGAGTCCCAGTGAAGGTCGGAATCGTCGGCGCCACCGGTCAGGTCGGCACAGTCATGCTCAGGATCCTGGCCGAGCGGGACTTCCCGGTCGACGAGCTGCGGCTGTTCGCCTCCGCCCGGTCCGCGGGCTCCACGATCGACTTCAAGGGCTCCGCCGTCACCGTCGAGGACGCCTCCACGGCCGACTACACCGGTCTGGACATCGTGCTGTTCTCCGCCGGCGGCGCGACCTCGAAGGCGCTGGCCGAGAAGGTCGCCGCCCAGGGCGCCGTGGTGATCGACAACTCCTCCGCCTGGCGCAAGGACCCCGAGGTCCCCCTCGTCGTCTCCGAGGTCAACCCGCACGCGGCCCGGATCCGCCCCAAGGGGATCATCGCCAACCCGAACTGCACCACGATGGCCGCGATGCCCGTGCTGCGCCCGCTGCACGCCGAGGCCGGTCTCGAAGCGCTGACCGTCGCCACCTACCAGGCCGTCTCCGGCTCCGGGGTGGCCGGCGTCGCCGAGCTGCACGGCCAGGCCTCCAAGGTCGTCGCCGACGCCGAGAAGCTGGTCCACGACGGCGCGGCCGTGGACTTCCCCGAGCCGGGCGTCTACAAGCGGCCCATCGCGTTCAACGTGCTGCCGCTGGCGGGCTCCATCGTGGACGACGGTTCGTTCGAGACGGACGAGGAGCAGAAGCTCCGCAACGAGTCCCGCAAGATCCTGGAGATCCCGGAACTGAAGGTCTCCGGCACCTGCGTCCGGGTCCCGGTCTTCTCCGGCCACTCGCTCCAGATCAACGCCCGCTTCGCCCGCCCGATCGGTGTGGAGCGCGCCTACGAGCTGCTGAAGGACGCCGAGGGCGTGGAGCTCTCGGAGATCCCGACCCCGCTCCAGGCGGCGGGCAAGGACGCCTCCTACGTGGGCCGCATCCGGGTCGACGAGACCGTGGACAACGGCCTCGCGCTCTTCGTCTCCAACGACAACCTCCGCAAGGGCGCGGCGCTGAACGCCGTGCAGATCGCGGAGCTGGTGGCGGCCGAGCTGAAGGGCTGACGCGCGACCCTTTATGCGTACGCGCGTCGTACGGGCGTGATTCTTTGCGCGTACGGAAACGGCGGTCCTTTTACGCGTACGGAAAGGGGCGGTCACCGGTGGTTCTCCGGTGGCCGCCCCTTTCGCGTACCCCTCTCAGGGCCTCCGCACCTCGAAGTGGAGGCACCCGTACTCCACCGCCCGTACGTGCACCAGCGCCACCTCCGGGTCCGCGAACGCCTCGTCGAAGGCCGCGTCGAAGCCCTTCTCCGCCTCGGCGGGGATCTCCAGGAGCCGTCCGCCGACGATGTGCCCGCGCGCGTCGTAGCGGCGGACCGTGCGGAGTGCGCCGGGGCGCGAGAACGGATAGCCCGGGCGCTCCGGGTCCGGGCCCGCGCACTCCTCGGCGTGGATGAAGACGGGTCCCTGCTCGTCGTAGGCCCCCGGGGCCGCCCCGGTCGCGGCCGCCCAGCGGCGCAGCGGGGCGTAGGAGACCAGGGCGATGCGCTCCCCCGGCTCGCTGCCGCGCAGGCAGCAGCGCAAGGGGGAGCCGCTGTCCGTCTCCGTGTACGGGACGCAGGGGCGGCCCGCGTCGTCGGTCGCGCGGAGTTCGGCGAGGGCGGCGGGAGGGATGGGGCGGGCCTCGTATCGGGTGACGGGGCGGTGCTCGTCCCCGGTGCTGGGGCGGGGTTCGTGTGCGGTCATGGTCCGAGCGTCTCCCCCGGAGCCGTCCGCGTCCGGCGGAAAACGGACATCGCGCTGAGAGCGCGGCACGTGGAAGGATGACGGAAACGCCGCATATCAAGTCGCACACCTAGGAGATGACCGCGTGCCTGGCACGAATCTGACCCGCGAAGAGGCACAGGAGCGGGCGCGCCTGCTGACCGTGGACGCGTACGAGATCGATCTCGACCTCTCCGGAGCGCAGGAGGGCGGCACCTACCGGTCCGTGACCACCGTGCGCTTCGACTCCGCGGAGGCCGGTGCCCAGACCTTCATCGACCTGGTCGCCCCGGCCGTCCACGAGGCCGTGCTCAACGGTGAGGCGCTGGACGTCGCCGCCGTGTTCCGCGACTCGCGGATCGCCCTGGCCGGGCTGCGCGAAGGCGCCAACGAGCTGAAGGTCGTCGCGGACTGCGCGTACACCAACACCGGTGAGGGCCTGCACCGGTTCGTCGACCCGGTCGACGAGCAGGCCTACCTCTACACCCAGTTCGAGGTGCCGGACGCCCGCCGCGTCTTCGCCTCGTTCGAGCAGCCGGACCTGAAGGCCACGTTCCAGTTCACCGTGAAGGCCCCTTCCGGCTGGACGGTCATCTCGAACTCGCCGACGCCCGAGCCCAAGGACGACGTCTGGACGTTCGAGCCGACGCCGCGCATCTCCACGTACATCACGGCCCTCATCGTCGGCCCGTACCACTCGGTGCACAGCAGCTACGAGAAGGACGGCCAGTCCGTCCCGCTCGGCATCTACTGCCGCCCCTCGCTCGCCGAGTACCTGGACGCGGAGGACATCTTCGCCGTCACCCGGCAGGGCTTCGCGTGGTTCCAGGAGAAGTTCGACTACGCGTACCCGTTCGCCAAGTACGACCAGCTCTTCGTGCCGGAGTTCAACGCGGGCGCGATGGAGAACGCGGGCGCGGTCACCATCCGCGACCAGTACGTCTTCCGCTCCAAGGTGACGGACGCGGCGTACGAGGTGCGGGCCGAGACGATCCTGCACGAGCTGGCCCACATGTGGTTCGGCGACCTCGTGACGATGGAGTGGTGGAACGACCTCTGGCTGAACGAGTCGTTCGCCACCTACACCTCGATCGCCTGCCAGGCGGACGCCGAGGGCTCCAAGTGGCCGCACTCCTGGACCACGTTCGCCAACTCCATGAAGACCTGGGCGTACCGGCAGGACCAGCTGCCCTCCACGCACCCGATCATGGCGGACATCCGGGACCTGGACGACGTCCTCGTCAACTTCGACGGGATCACGTACGCCAAGGGCGCCTCGGTGCTCAAGCAGCTCGTCGCGTACGTCGGCAAGGACGCGTTCTTCCAGGGCGTGCAGGCGTACTTCAAGGCGCACGCCTTCGGCAACACCCGCCTCTCCGACCTGCTCGGCGCGCTGGAGAAGACCTCCGGCCGTGACCTGAAGACCTGGTCGAAGGCGTGGCTGGAGACGGCCGGGATCAACATCCTGCGCCCGGAGATCGAGACCGACGAGAACGGCCACGTCACCTCCTTCACCGTCCTCCAGGAGGCCCCGGCGCTGCCCGCCGGAGCCAAGGGCGAGCCGACGCTGCGCCCGCACCGGATCGCGGTCGGCTGCTACGACCTGGACGCGGACGGCAAGCTCGTCCGGACGAACCGGATCGAGCTGGACGTCGACGGCGAGCGCACCACCGTGCCGTTCCCGGAGAACACCGCCCGCCCGGCGGTCATCCTGCTCAACGACGACGACCTCTCGTACGCGAAGGTCCGCCTGGACGAGGAGTCGCTGCGCGTCGTCACCGAGCACCTGGGCGACTTCACCGAGTCGCTGCCGCGCGCCCTGTGCTGGGCCTCCGCCTGGGACATGACCCGCGACGGCGAGCTGGCGACCCGCGACTACCTCTCGCTGGTGCTGTCGGGCATCGGCAAGGAGTCGGACATCGGCGTCGTCCAGTCGCTGCACCGGCAGCTGAAGCTGGCCCTGGACCTGTACGCGGCGCCGGAGACCCGTGAGGCCGCGCTCAACCAGTGGACCGACGCGACACTGGCGCACCTGCGGGCGGCGGAGCCGGGCAGCGACCACCAGCTGGCGTGGGCCCGCGCGTTCGCGGCGACGGCCCGCAACCCGCAGCAGCTGGACCTGCTCCAGTCGCTGCTGGACGGTACGGAGTCCATCGAGGGCCTGACCGTCGACACCGAGCTGCGCTGGACGTTCGTGCAGCGGCTGGCGGCCGTCGGGCTGCTGGACGAGGAGGAGATCGCCGCCGAGTACGAGCGCGACAGGACGGCGGCGGGCGAGCGCCACGCGGCCGTGGCCCGGGCGGCGCAGCCCTCGGAGGAGGCCAAGGCGCAGGCGTGGGCCTCGGTCGTGGAGTCCGACAAGCTGCCCAACGCGCTCCAGGAAGCGGTCATCAGCGGCTTCGTCCAGTCGGACCAGCGCGAGCTGCTGGCCCCGTACACCGAGAAGTTCTTCGCCGCGGTGAAGGACGTCTGGGACTCGCGCAGCCACGAGATGGCCCAGCAGATCGCGGTCGGCCTCTTCCCGGCCTTCCAGGTCTCCCAGGAGACGCTGGACGCCACCGACGCGTGGCTGGCCTCGGCCGAGCCGAGCGCGGCCCTGCGCCGGCTGATGTCGGAGTCGCGGTCGGGCGTGGAGCGCGCCCTGAAGGCCCAGGCGGCGGACGCGGCGGCGGCCACCGCGTAGTCCGTACGGTGCTTCTGGGGGCGCCCTCTCCGCTGCGGCGGCGGGGGCGCCCCGTGCGTTACGGCGGCGGCGCCAGTACGAGGGGCCAGTCCTCGCCCGAGCGGACCAGCGCCACGGCCGCCTCGGCCGGGGTCCCGGCGGGCGCGACCAGGACGAGGGTGGCCTCCGAGGCCCGGGCGTACGCGGCGGGGTCGACCCGCGCCGTCACGCGCAGCAGCCGCAGGGCCGCCGGGTCGGCGAGGGAGCGGGCGGGGAACGGCCCGGCGTCCTCGACCAGGGCGGGGTACGCGACGATGTCGACGGTCAGCAGCCCGCCGTCCAGGCGCCGTTCGGCCCAGCCGTCCGTCCGCACCAGGTGGAGGCAGTCGTCGCCCTCGTAGCCGGACGACATGAGCCGGGCCACGGCGCGTTCGTGACGGTCCGCGTCCTCCGACACGACCACGACGACGGTCACGGAGCCTGGGACCAGCCCGGTGGAGAGCAGTACCTCGGCCATCCGGCTCCCCCAGGGTGCGGCGACGGGTTCGACGCCCGCAGGCTAGCCGGTCCGCCCGGTCGCCCGCGCACGCGGTGGGTCTCCCGTGGCCCACGGCCCGAAGGGTCGTCGCGGGCCTCGGTCGTGGGCCACGGGAGGGTCTGAGCCGGCCGGCCCGTTGGAGACCGCCCGGCGGGCGGGCGCAGGAGCGCAGCCGTCCGCCGGGCGGTGGCAGGGGGCGGCTACGAGGCGGACTCCTCGTAACGGCGGGTCAGTTCGGCCGTGCCGGACTCCGTGAAGCCGCCGTGCAGCCGCATCCGGGCCACCCCGCCGTCGGGGAAGGCGTCGAGGCGGACGTGGGTGACGACGGCCTGGGCGCGCAGCACGAAGCGGTGGAGGGTGTCGGGCTGGAGGCGGGTGCGCGGGATGATCTCGAACCACTCGCCGGTGTCGCCGTTGCGGCCCTGGAGGGCGATCCAGCCGGCGGAGTTGCCCTTGAGGTAGGCGGTGTCGATCTCGACCGCGCGGACCGCGCCCTGCGCCGGGAGACGGAAGCGGACCCAGTCGTTGGTGTCGCGGACCCGGCGGCGGCGGTTCTCCCAGCCGTCGTCCATCTTGCGGGAGGTGCCCGGCAGGATGATCTGGGTGGGCGAGGAGTAGAAGCGGTCGGAGGCGTCCTCGTACGTACCGCCGTTGAGGACCGAGATCAGGTCGACGGTTCCGAGCGCGGCGATCCAGGCCGGGTCGGGGACGACCTCGCCGTGGACGCGGAGGCGGGCTATGCCGCCGTCGGGGTGCTGGCAGAGGCGCAGGTGGGTGTAGCGGCGGCCGCCGGTGATCTCGAAGGCGTTGGCCGCGTGGCCGCGTACGGGGGTGGGCGGAAGGATCTCCTCCCACTTCACGTCGTCGGCGAGCAGCTCCTCCGGGCTCGGGGCGCCCTCGACGGCGGTGGCCTGCACCGATACGCGCTGGGGGTAGTTGCCGCGGAAGTGGGCGGTGTCCACGATCAGGCCGCGCACGATGCCGGGGGCGCCGAGGCGGACGATCGCCCAGTCGTGGTCCTCGGGGGCCGGGAAGGGGTTCTCGGCGTCGGCGCCACGGCGGCGGCGGGTCTCCCAGCCGTCCATGATCTTGCCCTTGTGGCCGAAGTGCTCGGGGTCGAAGACGGCGCGCTCGCGCAGGAGGAGGTTCTCGCGCTCGGCGAAGAACTCGTCGTTGGCGGCGATCACACCGGCGCCGAGGCGGCGGTCGGCGAGGTCGACCAGCTCGGTGAAGGGGAGGTCGCCCGCCTCCCGGTAGTCGGCGTAGGGGTCGCCGCCGCCGTAGGGCGCGGCGTCATTGGCGTGGGGGTCGGTGTCGGGGTTCTGGAATGTGGTCTCGCTCGCGTCGAAGGTCATGGCCCTACCTTCACGCCGACCGACCCATCAGGTCCATCGAAAGTTTTCGCAGGTACTGTTCAGCTCAGCTGAACGATGCAGCGATCTCCGTGAGCGCCTTGAGCACCCTGGCCACCGCCGGGCCGCTCTCCGCCCCGTGCCGGACCGCCGCCACCACATGGCGGCGCGGCTGGTCCGCCTCCAGGACCCGCATCACCACGCCTTCGCGCCGCTGCTCCCGGGAGGCCATCCGGGGGACGAGCGCGATGCCCATGCCCGCCTCGACCAGGGCGAGGATCGCGGTCCAGCCGGCGGCGCTGTGGGCCTGCTCGGGGACGAAGCCCGCCGCCTCGCAGGCGGCCGTGGTGATCTCGGACCAGGGGCCCGAGCCACCGAAGATCCAGCGGTCGGCGGCCAGGTCGGCGAGGCGCAGCGCGGGTGCACCGGCCAGCGGGTGGGCGGCCGGGAGCGCCACGTCCAGCGGGTCGGCCAGCAGCGGGAAGAGCGAGAAGCGGGGGTCGCGGGCGGTCGGGGCGTGGGCGGCCAGCGAGAGCGCCAGATCCACCTCACCCGCCGTGAGCAGCTCGTACGCCTGCGCCGCCTCGGCCTCCCGTACGCGTACGTCGGGTCCCGGGCGGTCCTCGGCGCGCAGGAGCCGCACGGCCGGGACGACGAGGGCGGGCACGGCGGTGGAGAACGCACCGACCCGCACCTCGCCCGCCTCGCCGCGCAGATAGCCGGTGAGTTCGGCGTCCGCCCGCTCCAGCTGGGCGAAGACCGCCTCGGCGTGGCGCAGGACGAGGTGGGCGGCGTCCGTGAGGCGGACCCGGCGGCCCTGCGGTTCCAGAAGCTCCACGCCGAGCTGCTTGGCCAGGTTGGTGAGCTGCTGGGAGACGGCCGAGGGGGTCATCAGGAGCGCCTCGGCGGTCGCCGTCACCGTGCCCCGGTCGCGCAGGGTGCGCAGGATGCGGAGCTTCTTGACGTCCCACTCGGTCATGGCCGCAACCTACCGGGTGCCGTCCGTGCCGTCCGTGCCGTCCGGTGCGGTCCGTGTCGTCCGGCGCCGGACGTGCGGATGCGCCGCGCGGTAGCTCCTACCGGCGGCGCATCCTTCGTACGGGTGCGGGTCAGACCTGCTTCTTGGACTTGTCCAGGACCATGACCAGGGCTGTGATCACCGCGAACAGGGCGATGGGCGCGATGACGTAGAGACCGATGGTCTCCATCGCGCTGAGGCCCGGACCCGGGTCGTCACCGTCGTCGCGGGTGTACGCGAGGGCCGGGGCCGACATGAGCAGCATCATCAGCGTCGTCCCGGCCGCAACGACGCCGGCGCGCATTCCGTTCTTCTTGTCCACGGTGCCAACGTAGCGAACGGCTAGGCGGGGCGCTCGCCCGGGGGTGCCGTACGGGCCTTCGCGGGGCGCAGGACCTCCATCAGAGCGTGCAGCCGGGGCGAGGCGGCGATCTCCTCCAGGGTGACGGGGTGGCCCTCCGGATCGGCGATGGGCAGCCGCCAGTTGGGGTACTGGTCCCAGGTGCCGGGGAGGTTCTGCGGGCGGCGGTCGCCCACGGTGTCGGGGAGCCAGACGCCGGTCATCCGGGCGGGGGTGGCGAGCAGGAAGCGGTGGACCGCGCGGACGGCCGCCTCCTCGTTGCCGTCGCCCTCGGGGAGCATCCGCAGCCGGGCGAGGAGGGCCAGCCACTCCGCCGTACCGGTGACGTCCTCGGTCAGCTCCTCCTCCAGGGGGCGGGTGAGCAGGCCGAGGCGGTGGCGGAGCGTCACATGGTCGCCGGTCAGCCGGGCGGCGGTGGAGGGCAGATCGTGGGTGGTGGCGGTGGCCAGGCAGTCGCGGCGCCACTTCTCGGGGGCCAGCGGGCGGCCGTCGCCGTCCCAGTCGCGCTCGAACCAGAGCACGGAGGTGCCGAGCACCCCGCGCCTGGCGAGCGCCTCGCGGACGCCGGGCTCCACGGTGCCGAGGTCCTCGCCGACGACGACGGCACCGGCGCGGTGGGCCTCCAGGACGAGGACGGCGAGCATCGCCTCGGCGTCGTACGAGACATAGGTGCCGTCGGTGGGCGGGCGGCCCTCCGGCACCCACCAGAGCCGGAACAGGCCCATGACGTGGTCGATGCGCAGGGCGCCCGCGTGGGCCAGCAGGCCGCGCAGCAGGCCCCGGAAGGCGGCGTAACCGGTGGCGGCGAGGGCGTCGGGGCGCCAGGGCGGCAGCCCCCAGTCCTGGCCGCGCGCGTTGAAGGCGTCCGGGGGCGCGCCGACGGACATGCCGTGGGCGAAGGCGTCCCGCTGGGCCCAGGTGTCGGCGCCCGCCGGGTGCACGCCGACGGCCAGGTCGTGGACGATCCCGACCTCCATCCCGGCGTCCTCGGCGGCCCGCTGGGCGTCGGCGAGCTGGGTGGCGGTCAGCCAGGCGAGGCGGCAGTGCAGGTCGACCCGGTCCAGCAGCTCGGAGCGGGCGCGGGCGGTCCCCGGGGAGCGCGGGTCGCGCAGGGGCTCGGGCCAGCTGTGCCAGTCGGGCCCGTGCACCTCGGCGAGGGCGCACCACAGCGCGTGGTCCTCCAGCGCCTGGCCCTGCTCGGCGAGGAAGTCGCAGTAGGCGGCGCGGCGGCCGGGGGTGAGGGGCACCTCGGCGATCAGCTCCAGGGCCTGCCGCTTCAGCTCCCAGACGGCGTCCCGGTCGATCAGTGCGCCCTTGTTGAGGACGGCCTCGCTGAGCGCGGCGGCGTCCTGGTGGAGGTCCTCCAGGGTGGCCCGGTCGCGGACGTGGCCGTACTCCGGGATCGACTCGACGTGCAGGTGCACGGGGTCGGGGAAGCGGCGCGAGGAGGGGCGGTACGGGGAGGGGTCGGTGGGCTTCCCGGGAACGGCCGCGTGCAACGGGTTGACCTGGACGAACCCGGAGCCGAGGGTGCGCCCGGCCCAGGCGGCGAGGTCGGCCAGGTCGCCGAGGTCGCCCATGCCCCAGGAGCGGGCGGAGAGCAGGGAGTAGAGCTGGACCAGGAAGCCGTGGGTGCGCCCGGGCGGCTGCGGGACCCGGGCCGGGGCGGCGACCAGGGTGGCGGTGGCCTCGTGGTGGTCGGGCGTACGGACGTGGACGCGGTGGACGCCGTACGGGGGCGGGGTCCAGCCGGGCGGGGGCCCGGCCGTCTCCGGGGCGGCCTCCGCGCCCTCCGGGACCTTCCAGGACGAGGCGGCTTCCGGCACCTTCCTGGAGGTGGCGGTCTCCGGGACCTTCCAGGAGGTGGCGGGCGCGGGCGGCCCGCCCGCCGGCTCCGGCTCGACCGTGACGGTCGAGCCGGGCGGCAGCGCGGTCAGCGCGGGCGGCAGCGGCTCACCTGCCCAGACCACCACGGTGGGCGGCAGCAGGCGCGAGCGGGACTCCGCGGCGACGAGTGACCTCCGTACATCCTCCGGAGTGCCGGCGTCCACGCCCAGCGCGGCGAGCACGGCGATGACCGTGTCGTCGGGGACGGACACCGTGACATCCGGGGACGGGGAGTAGGAGGTGGCGACACCGTGCAGTGCGGCGAGCCGGGACAAGCCCATTCAGACTCCTGGGAACTCCATGCCCCCTGCGGTGCCGGGTGCGGTCGGCTCGCTGGTCAGAGGGGCGACGGCGGCGAGCGGAGGCTCGCTCGTGAGCGGGGTGGCATCGGCGAGCGGGGGCTCGCTGGTCAGCGGTGCGACATCGGCGAACGAGGATTCGCCGAGCTGGAGGGGGATATCGGCGAGCGGCGGCCCGCTGATCAGGAAGGCGACATCGGCGAGGGGAAGGCCGCTGGTGAGAGGTGCGGGATCGGCCTGGGCGGGTACCTGTTTGGAGAGGGCGGAGAGCAGAAGCTGCGCGGATGCGGGCATGGTGGCCTCCTGGCCGTGGAGAACAGGACCTTGAGGACCTACCCAGACCTCGCATGCGCAGACCTGGACGTGACCTACCCGTCACCTGGGACGGCGTGACGGCGTACACCTCGGTACAACGAGCCCAACGTGCTGTGGGTCACATTCCGTTCCCCCGTACGGCAGGTATGGACCGTTTTCAGCCATTCCCGTCCGTCACTCCCGCCCCACCAGGCGCGAAGGTGTCACTATTCCCGGCAAATCCGGCAGAACAGCCACGCGCATTGACACCCTCGCGCCCGGGTGGTGGGCTCGGACCCCACTCAGGCCTTTTCGAGGGAGCGCGACGTGCGGTTCGGGCGCAGGAAGCAGGCCACGGCCGTTGCCGTCGCCGTGATCGGCGGGCTGCTGAGCCCCTTCGCACCGGCTGCGACCGCCGCCCCTCTCGACCCGGGCAACCCCCCCGCCACCGCGCCCGACCGCGCCGACAGCGCGCAGCCGCCCGCCGTCTGGCCCCGGCCGCAGAGCATCAAGGCCACCGGACCCGCCCTGCCGCTCGGTACCGAGGCCACCGTCGTCGCCGAGCCGGGCGCCGATCCGTACGCCGTGGAGGAGCTCCGCTCCCTGCTGCGGGCGGCCGGTGTCACGACCCTGCACGAGACCCTGCCCGGCCGCGGGCCCCTGGTCCGGATCGGCGGCCCGGGCGCCGGGGAAGCCCTGCGGGCGCTGCGCGCACCCGACCGCGCCGACCTGCCCGCCGGCGGCTACCGGATCGCCTCCGGCCAGGTCGCCGGGCGCGCCACCGTCGCCCTGGACGGGCTCGGCGAGGACGGCCTGTTCCATGCGGTCCAGACGCTGCGGCAGCTGGTGAGCGGCGGCGCCGTGGCCGGTGTCGTGGTGCGGGACTGGCCGGGCACGGCCGTACGCGGCATGGCCGAGGGGTTCTACGGACAGCCCTGGACCCAGGAGGAGCGGCTCGCACAGCTCGCCTTCATGGGCCGCACCAAGCAGAACCGGTACCTCTACGCGGCGGGCGACGACCCCTACCGGCTGGCCCGCTGGCGTGAGCCGTACCCGGCCCAGAAGCGGACCGAGTTCCGGGCGCTGGCGCAGAAGGCCGAGGCCGAGCATGTGACGCTCGGCTGGGCCGTCTCGCCTGGGCAGGCCATGTGCATGGCCTCCGACCAGGATGTCCGGGCGCTGACGAAGAAGATCGACGCGATGTGGGCGCTGGGCGTGCGGGTCTTCCAGCTCCAGTTCCAGGACGTCAGCTACAGCGAGTGGCACTGCGACCTGGACGCCGAGACGTTCGGCAGCGGCCCCAAGGCGGCGGCCCGCGCGCAGGCCGAGGTGGCGGGTGCGGTCGCCCGGCACCTGGAGGAGCGCCACCCGGACGCGGCGCCGCTCTCGGTGCTGCCGACGGAGTTCTACCAGGACGGGGCGACCGACTACCGCACGGCGCTCGCGGCCGAGCTGGACGACCGGGTGCAGGTGGCCTGGACGGGTGTCGGGGTCGTACCGAAGAAGATCACCGGCGGTGAGCTGGCCGGGGCGCGCGCCGCGTTCCGCCACCCGCTGGTGACGATGGACAACTACCCGGTCAACGACTACGCCCAGGACCGGATCTTCCTGGGGCCGTACACCGGCCGGGACCCGGCGGTGGCGAGCGGTTCGGCGGCGCTGCTGGCCAACGCGATGGAGCAGGCGTCCGCCTCGCGCATCCCGCTGTTCACCGCCGCCGACTTCGCGTGGAACCCCAAGGGATACCGCGCGGACGAGTCCTGGCAGGCGGCCGTGGACGACCTGGCGGGCGGCGACGCGGGGGCCCGGGAGGCGCTGCGGGCGCTGGCGGGCAACAGCGCGGACTCGGTGCTCGGCTCGGAGGAGTCCGCCTATCTGCAACCCCTGTTCGCCGCGTTCTGGCAGTCCCGGGCGGCCGCCGCCCCGGTACGCGAGCGGGCGGCGCGCGAGCTGCGGGCGGCCTTCACCGTGATGCGGCAGGCCCCCGACCGGCTCGCCACCCCCGCCGAAGGGCGCCTGGCCGACGAGGTGCGCCCCTGGACCGAGCAGCTGGCCCGCTACGGCCGCGCCGGTGAGATCGCCGTGGACCTGCTCCAGGCCCAGGCGGCGGGCGACGGGGCGGCCGCCTGGCGGGCCCAGCTGGCGCTGGAGCCGCTGCGCCAGGAGATCGCGGCGGGCCGGGCCACTGTGGGCAAGGGGGTGCTGGACCCCTTCCTGGACCGGGCCGAGAAGACCGCCGACGGGTGGAACGGGGTCGACCGGTCCAGCGGCCGGGTCAGCAAGGACACCCACAGCTACACGGTCCAGCTGGGCCGGGCCCGCCCGGTGGAGGCCGTGACGGCGCTCGCCGAGCCCGGGCCCGATCTGGCCGGTGCGGTCGTGGAGGCCCACGTTCCGGGCGAGGGCTGGCGGGCGCTGGGGCAGCTGTCCCCGACCGGCTGGACCCAGACCGCCGCGAAGGGGCTGCACGCCGACGCCGTACGGGTCACGGTGCCCGAGGCGGCCCGGACCACGCCCCCGTCGTACCTGAGCCCCAGCCTGCCGCCGGCCCCCGCGATCCCGGCGGGCGCCCCGAGGCTGCGCGCCCTGGTGCCGTGGTTCGGGGACGAGCCCGCCGCCACACTCGACCTGGCGCACGGCGAGACGGACGCGGAGATCGGCGGGGAGCCGCAGCGGGTCGCGGCGCGGCTGGCCGGGCGGCGTCCGGCCGAAGTGAAGGGCGCGCTGACCGCGAAGGCCCCCAAGGGCATCGAGGTGCGGGTCCCGAAGCAGACGACCGTGCCGCGCGGGTCCCGTACCGAAGTGCCGGTGGACATCACCGTTCCGGCGGACACCCCGGCGGGTGAGTACGAGGTGCCGCTGACCTTCGGCGGCCAGGAGTCCACGCTGACCGTGCGGGCCTTCCCGCGCACGGGCGGCCCGGATCTGGCACGTACGGCCAAGGCCTCCTCCTCCGGCGACGAGACCCCGGACTTCCCCGCATCCGCCGCCTCGGACGGCGACCCGGAGACCCGGTGGTCCTCACCGGTGGAGGACGGCGCGTGGTGGCAGGCCGAGCTCCCGCAGCCGGTGCGGCTGGGGCAGGTGGTGCTGTCCTGGCAGGACGCGTACGCCGCCGGCTACCGCATACAGGTCTCCGCCGACGGCCGTAACTGGCGCACCGCCGCGACCGTCCGGGAGGGCCGGGGCGGGCGCGAGTCGGTGCGGATGGACGCGAAGGACACCCGGTTCATCCGGGTGCAGGGCGACGCGCGGGCGACGCAGTACGGCTACTCGCTGTGGTCGGTGGAGGCGTACGCGGTCGCGGAGTGACCTCCGGCGTACGCGGTCGCGCCCCGGCGCACACGGTCGCGGAGTGACCCGTACCACGGCTGAGGGCGAGTGACCCGTACCGCAGGCCCGCCCCGGGGACGGCAAAGGGCCCGGTCTCAGGCGGAGACGCCGTCGATCCGGGCCATCACGTCGTCCGCGCCGAACGGTTGCAAGTACGGCAGCCAGCGCGGGTCGCGGTGTCCGGTCCCGATGATCCGCCAGGCCAGGCCGGTCGGCGGGGCGGGCTGGTGGCGCAGCCGCCAGCCGAGCTCGGGCAGGTGGCGGTCGGCCTTGACGTGGTTGCAGCGGCGGCAGGCCGCCACCACGTTGTCCCACGCGTGCTGTCCACCGCGGCTGCGCGGGATCACGTGGTCGACGCTGGTCGCGGCGGCCCCGCAGTACATGCAGCGCCCCCCGTCCCGGGCGAACAGCGCCCGGCGCGTCAGGGGAACGGGCCCCCGGTAGGGGACCCGGACGAAACGCTTGAGCCGGACCACGCTGGGCGCGGGCACGGCACGGGTGGCACTGTGCAGGAAGGCGCCGGTCTCCTCGAGGCAGATGGCCTTGTTCTCGAGGACGAGGACGAGCGCGCGGCGGAGCGGTACGACGCCGAGCGGCTCGTACGACGCGTTGAGAACCAGGACGTGCGGCACGGTGGATGCCTCCTTGTACGCCGGCGGCGCGTGGCTCGCGCCGGGACGATCCGATCTCAGTCTCTCCTCATGCCTGGTCGAAGCGCCACCACGTAGGGGTAACGGGCCGGGAGGATTTTTCTCACCCTCCGCCACGGCGGGCGCCGGCCCGGCTCCGGAGCGGGGCCTCACCAGGGCGGCCGTGCGCACTGTGCGATCGGCCACAGCACACGTATCCCCGGTGAGACCTGTCTCTCCCCCGAGGACGGCAACGATCCACTCCCCCGGCTTCGTTAGTCTTATCGGTCAACCGTCGTCCCTCTGGAGGTCCCCGCCGTGCACCTGTCCGTCCTCTTGGCCGCAGCCCCGTCGCCCGAACCGGGCGGCTCGCTGGAGGAAGCCGCCGAGCAGGCCGGGAACGCCGCGGGGTGGGTCGAGGAGAACTGGTCCACCTGGCTGAGCACCGGTCTGCGGATTCTGCTGATCGTGGCCGTCGCGGTCACGCTGCGCTATCTGATCCGGCGCGCCCTGACCAACTTGATCGACCGGATGAACCGCAGCGCCCAGGCGGTGGAGGGCACGGCCCTGGGCGGTCTCCTGGTGAACGCGGAGCGCAGACGCCAGCGCTCGGAGGCGATCGGCTCGGTCCTGCGGTCGGTGGCCTCCTTCATGATCCTGGGAACGGCCGCGCTGATGGTGCTGGGCGCCTTCAAGATCAACCTGGCGCCACTCCTCGCCTCCGCCGGTGTCGCCGGTGTGGCGCTCGGTTTCGGCGCCCGCAACCTGGTCACGGACTTCCTCTCCGGCGTCTTCATGATCCTGGAGGACCAGTACGGGGTCGGGGACACGATCGACGCGGGGGTGGCCTCCGGTGAGGTCATCGAGGTGGGCCTGCGGGTCACCAAGCTGCGCGGCGACAACGGCGAGATCTGGTACGTCCGCAACGGCGAGGTGAAGCGGATCGGCAACCTCAGCCAGGGCTGGTCCACCGCCGGGGTCGACGTCACGGTCCGCCCGACGGAGAGCCTGGAGCACGTCCGCGAGGCGATCTCCACCGCCGCCGAGGCCATGGCGAAGGACGAGCCCTGGTCGGAGCGGCTGTGGGGCCCGGTGGAGGTGCTCGGCCTGGACGCGGTCCTGCTGGACTCCATGACGGTGCGGGTCACCGCGAAGACGATGCCGGGCAAGTCGGTGGGCGTGGAGCGCGAGCTGCGCTGGCGCATCAAGCAGGCGCTGGACGACGCGGGCATCCGGATGATCGGCGCGGTGCCGCTCCAGACGGAGGCCGAGTCCACGGCGGACCCGACGGCGGCGATGGCGCCCCCGTCGGCGTACGCGTCGGCCACCTCCCCGCAGTCGCTGGCGGCGACGCCGATACCGCCGCAGACCAACCTGAACAAGTAGGCCCGTGCCGCGACGCCCCCGACCGCCCCTGGATCCCAGGAAGGCGGCCGGGGGCGTCCGCGTGTCCCGCCGTCCGAGGTAACGCTTTCATTGCCGGACGGGCGTCCCCCATTGACGCCCCGGTGACCTGCGTCTTACCGTCCTCCCAGAATAGGAAACTTTCCTAACAGAGTCGCCGAGGGCGGGGCATCCACGATGACGGGAACCACACCGGGCACCCCCCGGGTGCTGCGGGCCATGAACGACCGGGCCGCCCTCGATCTGCTGCTGGAGCACGGGCCCCTCTCCCGCACCCGGATCGGCAAGCTGACCGGCCTCTCCAAGCCCACCGCCTCCCAGCTCCTGGCCCGGCTGGAGGCGGCCGGGCTGGTCGTCGCCACCGGGACCAGCGAGGGGCGCCCCGGGCCCAACGCGCAGCTCTACACCGTGAACGCGCGCGCCGCCCATGTCGCCGGACTCGATGTGAACGAGCGGCGCATCATCGCCGCCGTCGCCGACGTGACCGGGGCGAGCGTCGGGCAGTTCGAGCTGGCCACGCCCGGCCGGCGCGCCGACAGCGTGGTGCGGCAGGTCGCCGACGCGCTGGACGGGGCGGTGAAGGAGGCCGGGCTCACCCGCGCCGACATCCACCGGGTCGTCATCGGCACCCCGGGCGCCTTCGACCCGAGCACCGGGCGGCTGCGGTACGCCTCGCACCTGCCCGGCTGGCACTCCCCCACCCTCCTGGACGAGCTGGCGGCGTCCCTGCCGATGCCGGTGGAGTACGAGAACGACGTCAACCTGGTCGCCGTGGCCGAGCAGCGCCTCGGTGCGGCCCGCGGCCACGAGGACTTCGTGCTGCTGTGGAACGAGGAGGGCCTGGGCGCCGCCCTCGTCATCAACGGGCGCCTGCACCGCGGCTTCACCGGCGGCGCGGGCGAGGTCGGCTTCCTGCCGGTGCCCGGGACCCCCCTCGTACGCCAGGTCGTCAAGGCCAACAGCGGCGGCTTCCAGGAGCTGGCGGGCGCCCAGGCGGTGCCCCGGCTCGCCAAGGCGCTCGGCATCGACACCCCCCAGCAGCCGCACGCGCAGGCCGCCGCCACCCTGCTGGAGCGGGCGGCCGCCGCGTACGAGCAGGACGAGGCGCTGACCGAGCTGCTCGGCCAGTACGCCCACCGGCTCGCCACCGGCCTCGCCTCCGTCACCGCCGTCCTGGACCCCGGGCTGATCGTGCTCTCCGGCGGTGCGGTCGCGGCCGGCGGCGAGATCCTGCGCTCCCTCATCCAGTCCGAGCTGGCCGAACTCGCCGCCTCCCGGCCCCGGCTGGTCCTCGGCGAGATCGATCGCACCCCGGTGCTGCGCGGCGCCCTGGAGAGGGCGCTCGCCGACACCCGCGACGAAGTGTTCGACACCTCGCGCTGAGTCCGCCCCCTCCCCGTCCCTGGCCTCGCGCCGAACCCGTCTCCTCCCCCGTCCCTGTCGTCTGCTTCTCTTCCCCGCCCCTGGGAGCTTTGTCATGCGCACAAGCCGTCTCGCCACCACCGCTGTCGCCGTCGCCGCGATATCGGTGCTCGCCACCGCGTGTACCGGCCAGTCCGAGGCCGGGGCCACCGACGACCCGAAGGCGAAGACCACGATCAACTTCTGGCACGGCTGGAGCTCGCCCGCCGAGGTCAAGGCCGTCCAGGAGAACATCGACCGGTTCGAGAAGGCCCACCCGAACATCACGGTGAAGGTCTCCGGCAACATCAACGACGACAAGCTCAACCAGGCGCTGCGCGCGGGCGGTTCGAACGGGCCGGACGTCGTCTCGTCCTTCACCACCGCCAACGTCGGCAAGTTCTGCTCGTCGGGCGCCTTCGCCGACCTCAAGCCGTTCATCGAGAAGTCGGACCTCGACCTGGAGAAGACGTTCCCGAAGGTCCTCCTCGACTACACCCAGTTCGAGGGCAAGCGGTGCGCCCTGCCGCTGCTCACGGACGCCTACGGCCTCTACTACAACAAGGGCGCCTTCAAGAAGGCCGGGATCACCGCGCCGCCCAAGACCATGTCCGAACTGGCCAGCGTCGCCAAGAAGCTGACGGTCGAGAAGGGCGACACCTACCAGCAGCTCGGCTTCATGCCGAACTTCCACGGATACGAGACCGTCGCCGACCACTACATGTCCTCGTGGGACCACAAGTACTTCGACGAGAACGGCAAGTCGAACATCGCCAAGGACCCGGCGTTCGCGGAGATGTTCACGTACCAGAAGAAGCTCGTGGAGGACCTCGGCGGCTACGCGAAGCTGGAGAAGTACCGCGGCACCTTCGGTGACGAGTGGGGCGCCAAACACCCCTTCCACACCGGCCAGGTGGCCATGCAGCTGGACGGCGAGTGGCGGCTCGGGATGGCCGAGGACGCCGGGGCCGGCTTCGAGATCGGGGTCGCGCCGATGCCCGTCGCCGACGACGAGGCGGACAGCTACGGCAAGGGCTTCCTCTCCGGCACCATCGTGGGCATCGCCCCGGCCAGCAAGAAGCAGAACGCCGCCTGGGAGCTGGTCAAATACATGACCAGCGACACGGAGGCGGTCGTCAACTTCGCCAACGGCATCCGCAACGTGCCCTCGACCTTCGAGGCGCTGAAGTCGCCCGGCCTGAAGTTCGACCCGCGCTTCAAGACGTTCCTGGACATCGCCCAGCACCCGAAGTCCAGCACCCCGGACGGTGCCGTCAACGGCTCCACGTACCAGCAGACGATCCAGGACTTCGGCTACCAGTACGAGAAGGGCGCGGTGAAGGACCTCCAGGCCGGTCTGGAGAAGACCGCGCAGCAGATCGACACCGACATCGCCAAGGCCAAGTAGCCCGACGATGACGACGCACACTCTCCGCTCCAAGCGCCGCAGATCGGCGTTGCGGAACGCGGCCTTCATGTCGCCGTGGCTGATCGGGTTCTCGGTCTTCTTCGCGTACCCGATGGTCTCGACGGTCTACTTCTCCTTCACGGAGTACGACGGGTTCGGGGCGCCGGCCTTCAACGGGCTGACGAACTGGACGTACGTCTTCCAGGACTACCCGATGTTCTGGCCGTCCCTGTGGAACACGCTCTGGCTGGTGGTCGTCATGGTCACCTGCCGGGTCGTCTTCGGGCTCGGGATCGGGCTGCTGATCACCAGGATCAAGACGGGGACGGGCGTCTTCCGGACGCTCTTCTACCTGCCGTACCTGGCCCCGCCCGTCGCCGCGACGCTCGCCTTCGTCTTCCTGCTCAACCCCGGCACCGGGCCGGTCAACGCGATCCTGGGGGACCTGGGCCTTCCGACGCCCGGCTGGTTCAACGACGCTGCCTGGTCCAAACCGGCCCTCACCATGCTGGCGGTCTGGGGCATCGGGGACCTGATGGTCATCTTCATGGCCTCGCTGCTGGACGTGCCGACCGAGCAGTACGAGGCGGCCGAGCTGGACGGCGCCTCCGCCTGGCAGAAGTTCCGCTTCGTGACCCTGCCGAACATCGCGCCGATCGTGCTGTTCGCCGTGGTGACGGGCGTCATCCAGGCGATGCAGTACTACACCCAGCCGCTGGTGGCCGGAAAGGTCGCCTCCGGGGTCATCGGCGGCTCAGGCCAGTCCTTCGAACCCGGCTATCCCGACAAGTCGACACTCACGCTCCCCCAGCTCGTCTACAACCTCGGCTTCCAGCGCTTCGACTACGGCGCCGCCTGTGTCGTCGCCCTCATCCTGTTCGCCCTGGCCATGGCTTTCACCGCGCTGCTCATGCGGGGCCGCAACAACCTGATCCAGGCCGGTGACTGAGCCATGACCCACCTCCTCGACAAGCCCGCCCCCGCCGCCCCGGCGAAGGCCCCGCACACGCCCGCCGCGCGCACCGCACGCCGTAAGGCGCTGCTGCACTGGATAGCCGTCCACTCGCTCGGGATCGCCGCCGCGCTCTTCTTCGTGCTGCCGTTCGTCTTCGTGGTGCTCACCTCGCTGATGAACGACCAGCAGGCGCTGACCCGCGACCTCACCCCCAACACCTGGGAGTGGGGCAACTACAGACAGGTCTTCGAGACGCCGGGCTTCCTTGTCTGGTGGCGCAACACCCTCTTGTACGCGGGACTCGGCACCGTACTCACCGTCGTGTCGTCGATCCCCGTGGCGTACGCGCTGGCGAAGTTCCGCTTCCGGGGCCGCAAGCTGTCCCTGATGCTCGTCATCTCGATGATGATGCTGCCGCCGCAGGTCGTCATCATCCCCATGTACCTGTTCTGGGCGAAGCAGATGGACCTCTCCGGCACCCTGTGGCCACTGATCATCCCGATGGCCTTCGGTGACGCGTTCTCCATCTTCCTGCTGCGGCAGTTTCTTCTGACCATCCCGAACGAGTACCTGGACGCGGCCAAGGTGGACGGCTGCGGTGAGTTCCGTACGCTGATCAAGGTCGTCCTGCCGATGGCCAGGCCCGGCATCGCGGCCATCGCGCTCTTCCAGTTCTTCGCCGCCTGGAACGACTACTTCGGACCACAGATCTACGCCTCCGAGAACCCGGCCGCCTGGACGCTCAGTTACGGCCTGGAATCCTTCAAGGGCGCACACCACACCGACTGGAACCTGACCATGGCCGCGACCGTTCTGGTCATGGCCCCCGTGATCGCCGTCTTCTTCTTCGCTCAGAAGGCATTCGTCGAGGGCGTCACACTCACCGGAGTAAAGGGCTGACAATGAAGCTCGCAGTAGTTGGTGGCGGGTCCACCTACACCCCTGAACTGATCGACGGCTTCGCCCGGTTGCGGGACACGCTGCCGGTCGAGGAGCTGGTGCTCGTCGACCCGGCGGCCGACCGGCTGGAGCTGGTCGGCGGCCTGGCGCGGCGGATCTTCGCCAAGCAGGACCACGCCGGGAAGATCACCACGACCACCGACCTGGACGCGGGTGTGGCCGGCGCCGACGCCGTCCTCCTCCAGCTGCGCGTCGGCGGACAGGCCGCGCGCAACCAGGACGAGACCTGGCCGCTGGAGTGCGGCTGCATCGGCCAGGAGACCACCGGCGCGGGCGGTCTCGCCAAGGCGCTGCGGACCGTGCCGGTCGTCCTGGACATCGCCGAGCGGGTGCGCCGCACCAACCCGGACGCCTGGATCATCGACTTCACCAACCCGGTCGGCATCGTCACCCGGGCCCTGCTCCAGGCCGGGCACAAGGCGGTCGGCCTGTGCAACGTGGCGATCGGCTTCCAGCGCAAGTTCGCCCGGCTGCTGGAGGTGAACCCCTCCGAGGTCCACCTGGACCATGTGGGGCTCAACCACCTCACCTGGGAGCTGGGCGTGCGGCTGGGCGGCCCGGACGGCGAGAACGTGCTGCCGAAGCTGCTGGCCGAGCACGGCGACGCGATCGCCGACGACCTGCACATGGACCGGAAGCTCGTGGACCGGCTCGGCGTCGTCCCCTCGTACTACCTGCGCTACTTCTACGCCCATGACGAGGTCGTACGGGAGCTGGGGACCAAGCCGTCCCGGGCCGCCGAGGTCGCGGCGATGGAGAAGGAGCTGCTGGCGATGTACGGCGACCCGACGCTGGACGAGAAGCCCGAGCTGCTCGCCAAGCGCGGCGGCGCGTTCTACTCGGAGGCGGCCGTGGACCTCGCGGCCTCCCTGCTGGGCGGTGGCGGTTCGCCGGTCCAGGTGGTGAACACGTACAACAGGGGGACGCTGCCGTTCCTCCCGGACGACGCGGTCATCGAGGTGCAGGCGCGGGTCGGCCACGACGGTGCGACCCCGCTGGCCGTCCCGGCGCTGGACCCGCTGTACGCCGGTCTCATCGCCAACGTGACGGCGTACGAGGACCTCGCCCTGGAGGCCGCGCTGCGCGGTGGCCGGGACCGGGTCTTCAAGGCGCTGCTCTCCCACCCGCTGATCGGCCAGTACGAATACGCCGAGCAGCTCACCGACCGGCTGATCGCGCACAACCGGGAGCACCTCGCGTGGGCGTGAACGTCTCGGTCGTCGCCGTCGACGCGGGCAACAGCAAGACCGATGTGGCGTTGATCGGTGACGACGGCACCGTTCTCGCCACGGCCCGGGGCGGCGGGTTCCAGCCGCCGCTGGTGGGCGTGGACTCCGCGATCGACGTCCTGGGTTCGGTCCTGGAACGGGCGGTGGCCGCGCTGCCGGACCGGATGGGTGCTGAACCGCCTTCCGCGCCCTGCTCGTTCGGCCATATATCCGCCTGTCTCGCCAACGCCGACCTGCCGGTCGAGGAAGCCGAGCTGGCCCGGGCGCTGGAGGCCCGCGGCTGGGGCACGTCGGTGGAGGTGCGCAACGACACCTTCGCGATCCTGCGCGCGGGGGTGGACGAGCCCCGGGGCGTCGCGGTGGTCTGCGGGGCCGGGATCAACTGCGTGGGCATGGTGCCGGACGGGCGGACCGCCCGCTTCCCCGCGATCGGCCGGATATCCGGTGACTGGGGCGGCGGTGCGGGGCTCGCGGAGGAGGCGCTGTGGTTCGCCGCCCGTGCCGAGGACGGGCGCGGTGAGCCGACCGAGCTGGCCCGTGCGCTGCCGGGCCACTTCGGCCTCGACTCCATGTACGCGCTGATCGAGGCGCTGCACCGGGGCGCGGTCCCGCTGACCCGGCGGCACGAGCTGACGCCGGTGCTGTTCGCGACGGCGGCCGCCGGGGATCCGGTGGCCGCCGCGCTGGTGGAGCGGCTGGCCGAGGAAGTGGTGGCGATGGCGTCGGTGGCGCTCACCCGGCTCGGGCTGCTGGAGGAGGAGGCGCCGGTGCTGCTGGGCGGCAGCGTGCTGGCCGCGCGCCATCCGCAGCTGAACGACCGGATCGCCGAACTGCTGGCGGTACGCGCCCCGAAGGCGGCGGTGCGGGTGGTCTCCGAGCCGCCGGTGCTGGGGGCGGCGCTGCTGGGTCTGGATGTCACGCGGGCGGCGCCGGAGGTCCACCGGCGGCTGCGGGCGCAGTACGCCTGATCTCCCGGACGGCCCGAACGAGGGAGGGGCGTCCCGTCGCGTTCGACGCGGTGGGGCGCCCCTCCCTCGTTCGGGGGAACGCGGAAGGGACCGGGGAACCGATCGGGCGCCCCACACGTGTACCTGATGGGGAGTCCGGAACGCGTGGGGATGGCTGGACGGTCGGGGAGGCTCGGGGCGGAACGGAGCGGTGCGAAGGGGCCGGCGACGATGCCGGTTCGCTTATGGGGATGTTTCGGGGCACCTTGCGCCGATCGCCTTGATCGGCCGCGTCCGCCCTGATCGAATGCGTTGACCGGTGCGGGATCCAGGCGTTCGTGATGTGCGTGCCCGTCCCCGCGGCCATACTTCTGGCCGGGCACCGGCCCCGATCGCCCGGGGCCCGGGGACCGTCAGTGACCGAGGGGGAGGTCGAGTGACACAGCTGCCGCAGGGCGGCCCGCAGACGCGGCGCGCGCCCGATCAGGCGCCCGCGCCCACCGGCCTGCCCGCACAACGGCGGAGCACCTGGGCCGTGCGGAGCCGTCGGCTGCGCGCCGTGGCGACGACCGAGCCCGGCCGCCTCCAGATCATCGGGGCCGTGCTGGCGCTGCTGGTTGTGGCGTTCGGGGCGGTGACCGCCCTGGAGATCTCGCACCGGGCCTCCGCCGCCGACGACGTGGTGGGACGCAGCCAGCCGCTCAGCGCGGACGCGGCGAACATCTACCGCTCGCTCGCCGACGCGGACACGATGGCGGCCAGCGGCTTCCTCGCGGGGGCGCAGGAGCCGAAGGCCGTCCAGGACCAGTACCGCAAGGACATCGAGGAAGCGGCCCGGCTGCTGGTGAAGGCGTCGGCGAACACCGACTCCTCGACCAGCTCCTGGCAGGAGATCACCACCCTCAACGAGCTGCTGCCCGTCTACACCGGTCTGATCGAGCGGGCCCGCGCCAACAACCGGCAGGGGCTGCCGCTGGGCGGCGCCTATCTCCGGTACGCCAACCAGAAGATGAGCACGGAGCTGCTGCCGGCCGCCGAGCGGCTGTACGCGGCGGAGACGGGCCGACTCGACCGGGACGCCGCCGACGCCCGGCAGTGGCCCTTCCTCTCGCTGGCCGCCGGACTCGTCGTGCTGGGCGCGCTGGTGTGGACGCAGCGCCGCAACTACCGCCGCACCAACCGGGTGTTCAACCACGGACTGCTGGTGGCGACGGCCGCCGCGTCGGTGGTGCTGCTCTGGCTGGCGGTGGGGCACACGGTGGCCCGCACCGAGCTGCGGTCGGCGATGGCGCACGGCCAGGAGTCACTCGACGTGCTCAACAACGCGCGGATCAACTCCCTGAAGGCGCGCGCCAACGAGAACCTCACCCTGGTGGCGCGCGGCGCCGTGCTGACCGCCGACGGTTCGGCCGACCAGTACGAGACGGACTACACCACGGGCATGAAGGCCCTCCAGGCGCAGCTGAAGCAGGCCGAGCGGCTGGCGGACGACGAGAGCGGCAGCGCCCCGGTGGCCAAGGCCGCCAAGGGCGTCACCGAGTGGCAGGAGCGCCACCGCAAGGCGCGCGCCACGGACGACCAGGGCGACTACGACGGCGCGCTGGAGCAGATCATCGGGGCGAAGGACTCCACGGGGCAGTCCTTCCAGCAGGTCGACACCGCGCTGCGGACGGCGCTCGCCCATGAGCAGGGCGAGTTCACCGCGGCCGCCGAGGACGGGCGAGGGGCCCTGCGGGGCCTGCCGATCGGAGCCGCCGCGCTGGCGGTGCTGGGAGCGGTCGCCGCGATCCTCGGGGTCAACCGCAGGCTCTCGGAGTACCGGTGAGAGGGGCAGCGATGACCAGGTCGAGAATGTGGGCGAGGCGCCGCCCCGCGCGCAGCACGCTGCGCGGCTGGGGCGGGGTGACGGCGATGGCGGTGGCGTGCGTGATCACCGCCGCGCTGACCCTGCTGCCGCTCTCCTGGCACAGCGGGCGGACCGCCGGAGCGGAGACATCGGGCACCGGCGTGACGACAACCGCGCCGGTGCGGGCCGAGGCGTGCACCGATCCGGAGGCGAGCCTGCCGCCCTCGTCGGCGGACGGGCCGGGCATCGCGAAGATCAAGGCGCGCGGGAAGCTGGTCGCCGGCGTCGACCAGAACAGCTACCGCTGGGGCTACCGCAACCCGTACAGCGGTGAGCTGGAGGGGTTCGACATCGACCTCGTACGGGCGCTGGCCAAGGACATCCTGGGCGACCCGAACGCGGTGATCTTCCGGGCCATCCCCACCAACCAGCGCATCGCCGCCCTGGAGCGGGACCGGGTCGACGTCATCGTGCGGACGATGACCATCAACTGCAAGCGGCTGGAGCAGGTCTCCTTCTCCACCGCCTACTTCCGGACCGGGCAGCAGATCCTGGCCCCCAAGGACTCCCCCATCACGGGGTACGACGCTTCGCTGAAGGGCAAGCGGGTCTGCTCCGGCGAGGGCACCACCGCGTACGAGGCGCTGGAGAAGGAGTCGTACGGGGCGATATTCAAGGACGAGTTCGACGGCACCGAGCGGGACCGGGACCAGCTGACCGTCCCCAACCAGCTGGACTGCCTGGTCCGCCTTCAGCTCGGCGAGGTCGACGCCGTCCTCACGGACAACGCGCTGGGCGCCGGGCAGGCGGCGCAGGACCCGGCGGTGGCCCTCAAGGGGGCGGGGCCGTTCACCACCGAGTTCTACGGCGTCGCGGCGAAGAAGGGGGCCGACGATCTGGTGGCCCGGGTCAACAAGGTCCTGGTCGACTACCGGGCGGGCGGGAAGGACAGCGCCTGGATGGTGTCGTACCGCAAGTGGCTGGCGGCCGGGCTGCCCGGCATCACGGAGCCGCCCGCCCCGAAGTACCGCAGCGAGTGAACCCGGCGCGCCGGGCCACGTACGTACCCGAGGGGACGTGTGCCGGAGTGGACGCGTCCGTACCGGAGCAACTGACCCCGTCCGGGCCCACCGGCCCGGCGGCGAGAGCGGAGAGGTGATCTATGGGTGTCGCGGGATCCTTCCCCAGCTTCGCGGGGAGGCCCCCTGGCCCGGTCATGGACCGGGACGAGGCGGACCGTGCGCTGGCCCGGCTCGGCGCGGAGCACGAGGCCATCGAGACCTCGCTCCTGGCCCTCCAGGACCATGCGGGCCGCCGCCTCCTGGAGGGCGCCGAGCTGACCGGTGTCACCCGGGAGCGCTGGGCCGCGACCGAGCAGTCGATCACGCTGCTGTGGGGGTATTTCGACGCCTACGCGGGCGCGCTGGAGGAGGCCCGGGACATACGGGCCCGCCGCCGCTACCCCAACCGGGAGGACCTGGCCGCCCTGACCGAGCTGCTGCGCGGCGACGCGGTCACCGTCGCCAACTCCGGTGCGGTGCCGCCCTCATCGGTGACGGGCCAGGCCCGGCTCTCGGAGCGGTTCTCGCTCCAGGAGCTGGTCGCCCGGATGAACGAGCTGTACGCCAGGTCGCTGGACATGGTCGTCGCCTCGGACTCCGTCTGGTCGGCGCTGCCCGCCCGGATCGACCTGCTCGCCGCCGAGCTGCACCGCACCCGTTCGCTGGCCCACTCGGTCGGGGTGCGCCCCGGTGAGCACCCGGCCGGGGACGACCTGGAGGAGATCACCGAGGAGCTCACCACGCTGCGCGTCCAGGTGATCTCCGACCCGCTGGCGTTCTGGCTGCCGGGCCCCGGCAGCGCCGCGCCCGGCGGCGGACGCCCGGACACCTCCCGCTACGACCGGGCGGCCCGCGCCCTGGAGGACGTACGGCGGGAGATCGAGGCGGTGCTCGCGGTGCGGCAGGACGCCGAGGCGCGGCTGATGCGGCTGCGGGACGTGCTCTCACGGGCCGACCGCACGCTGACCGAGGCGCGGGCGGCGCGCGGCGAGGTGCTGGCCAAGATCGCCGCCTCCGAGGTGCCCGCCGTCAGCGGACCGGCGACCGCCCTCCAGGAGCGGCTGGACATCGCCGCCGAGTACCGCAGGCGCGCCCAGTGGAACCGCCTCTCCCCGCTGCTGGAGTCGCTGGAGCAGGAGGCCGAGGAGGAGCTGCTGCGCGCCCGGGAGTCGCTGACCTCGGTGACGGCCCCGCTGGCGGTCCGCGCCGAGCTGCGCGGCCGACTCGACGCGTACAAGGCGAAGGTGGCCCGGCACGGCCTGGCGGAGGACCCGCTGCTGATCGAGAGGTACGACGCGGCGCGCCGGATGCTGTGGAGCGCGCCCTGCGATCTGCGGGTGGCCGAGCAGAACGTGCTGCGCTACCAGCAGGCGGCGGCCGAGCTGCTGACACCGCGCCCGCCCGAGGGTCCCGAGGACCGGCGGGACGGCGGCGGGCAGGGCGGCCAGGGGGACCAGGGGGAGACACGATGAGTACGCAGTGCCAGCGCCCGGCGTGCGAGGGCGCCTACGAGGACATGGGCGGCGGTGAGCTGTTCTGCGACACCTGCGGTCTGGCCCCGGTCGTCTCGCCGACCGGCATGCTCAGTTCGCCGCCCACCGGGATCGCGGGCGGCGGCCGGGCCAGCGCCCGTTCCAGCAACCGCAACAGCTCCTCGCAGCGCTCCTCCTCCCGCGCCTCCGCGCGCACCTCGTCCCGTTCGTCGACCTCGCGGCGCTCGGTGTCGGGTCGGCTGTCGCGCTCGCTCTCCGGCTCCCTCGCCTCCCGCTCGGTCTCGGTGCGCTCCTCGGGCTCGTCGGCCGCCTCCTCAACCCGGGGCCGCCTCGGCGTCGGCCTGGTGGAGGTCCCGGACGTGCCCCGGCCCGACCCGCGTACGGCGGTGATGGAGAACCCGGAGGTGCCCGAGCGCAAGCGGTTCTGCTCCCGCTCGGACTGCGGTGCCCCGGTGGGGCGTTCACGCGGGGACCGGCCCGGCCGCACCGAGGGGTTCTGCACCAAGTGCGGCCACCCCTACTCTTTCGTGCCGAAGCTGACCGGCGGCGACGTCGTGCACGGCCAGTACGAGGTGGTGGGCTGCCTGGCGCACGGCGGGCTCGGCTGGGTCTACCTCGCGGTGGACCGGGCCGTATCGGACCGCTGGGTGGTCCTCAAGGGGCTGCTGGACACCGGCGACCAGGACGCGATGGCGGCGGCCATCTCCGAGCGCCGCTTCCTCGCCGAGATCGAGCACGCCAACATCGTCCGCATCTACAACTTCGTGGAGCACCTGGACCAGCGCACCGGCTCACTCGACGGATACATCGTCATGGAGTACGTCGGCGGCAAGGCGCTCAAGGAGATCGCCAACCAGCGCCGCACCCCGTCCGGCAAGCGCGACCCGCTCCCGGTGGAGCAGGCCTGTGCGTACGGGATCGAGGCGCTGGAGGCGCTCGGCCATCTGCACAGCCGCAACCTGCTCTACTGCGACTTCAAGGTCGACAACGCGATCCAGACCGAGGACCAGCTCAAGCTGATCGACATGGGCGCCGTGCGCCGGATGGACGACGACGAGTCCGCCATCTACGGCACCGTCGGCTACCAGGCCCCCGAGATCGCCGAGGTCGGCCCGTCGGTCGCCTCCGACCTCTACACGGTGGCGCGGACGCTGGCGGTCCTCACCTTCGACTTCCAGGGGTACACGAGCATCTTCGTGGACTCGCTCCCGGACCCCGACAACATCGAGGTGTTCCGCACCTACGAGTCCTTCTACCGGCTGCTGGTGCGGGCCACCGACCCGGACCCGGCCCGGCGGTTCGCCTCCGCCTCCGAGATGGCCGAGCAGCTGACGGGGGTGCTGCGCGAGGTCGTGGCACTCCAGACGGGGCGGCCGAGGCCGGCGCTGTCGACGCTGTTCGGTACGGAACTGCGGGTGACGGACACGGAGTTGTTCGCCGAGCAGGTGGACGACGTCTCCCGGCTGGGCTCCCGGGCGGCCGCCTCGGGGCGCGGTGGGCGCTTCGGACGCCGCAAGGGCGGTACGGGGCCGCTGCCGGCCGTTCCGGCGCAGGGTGGCGGCGTACCGGGGCAGGGCGTTCCGGTGGCTCCGGGTGCCGTGACGTCGGCGGTGGCCGGGGCGCTGCCGATGGGCGGGCAGCCGTCCGGTCCGGGGGCGGGCGCGTGGTCTCCGGCAGGGGCGGCTCCGCTGACGGCGGCGGCGACCCATGTGCGGGGCGGCCCGCCGGGCGGTGCGGGCGCCGGTTCGTCTTCCGGTCCGCAGAGTGCCCCGAGCACCGGTTCGTACGCCGGTCCGCGCAGCGGCGACCCGGCGACGGCGTACGCGCCCCCCGCGCACGCCCCTGTACCCGCGCCCCGGGAGGCCGCATCCGCCGCACGGCCCGGACCCACCGGCCCGTACGGACCCTTCGGGACGACCGCCGGGGGCGTCCGGCTGGCCCTGTTCGACGCGCGGGGCACCGCGCTGGCGCTGCCGGTCCCCCGGGTCGACGCGAACGACCCGAACGCCGGTTTCCTCGCCGGACTGATGGCCTCCGCCCCCGCCGAGCTGATCGCGGCCCTGCACATGGTGCCCGCCGCCTCGCTGGAGACCCGGCTGCGGGAGCTGCGGGCCCGGCTGGAGATGCGTGAACAGGACTCCGCCGCCGCCGCGTTGACCGAGCTGGAGGCCCGGCACCCGGACGGCTGGCGGGTCGTGTGGTACCGGGGCATCGCCTCGCTGGTGACCGGGGACCACGAGATCGCGGCGCTCTCCTTCGACGCGGTGTACGACGCGTTCCCCGGGGAGCCCGCGCCCAAGCTGGCGCTGGGGATCTGCGCGGAGGTGCTGGGCCAGCTGGACAACGCCGCCGAGTACTACCGCCTGGTGTGGGCGACCGACCCGAGCTTCGTGAGCGCCGCGTTCGGCCTGGCCCGGGTGCAGATCGCCGCCGGGGACCGGGCGGGGGCGGCGCGGACCCTGGAGTCGGTGCCGGAGGCGTCGATCCACTACACGGCGGCCCGGGTCGCAGCCGTACGCGCACGGCTGCGCGAGCGGGACCCCGCCGAGCCCCTGCTGACCGACCTGACGGCCGCGGCCGTCCAGGTGGCGGCGCTGACCGGGTTCGGCCTGGACCCGGTGCGCCGCGAGCAGTTGACGACCGAGGTACTGGGCAAGGCACTGGACTGGGTACTCTCCGGTAGTCCCGGCGCCCCGCTGCCGGGCAAATCGCCGGCCGGACCTCCGGGCACCCGGAAGCTGCTCGACGCCGAACTGGACGAGCGGGGGCTGCGGTTGGGCCTGGAACGCTCGTACCGCATACTCGCCCGGCTCGCCCAGCGGGGCGACGAGAGGATCGAACTGGTGGAGCGGGCCAACCGTTTCCGCCCCCGGACGTGGGTGTGAAGATGTCAGAGAGCCACCAGCAGCCCGCCCTGGCGAGGTGCCCCGGCTGCGAGGAACCCCCGGCGTCCGGCGACCTGTTCTGCGGAGCGTGCGGCTACGACCTCACGGCCGTACCGGCCCGCCCGGACGACCGGCCGACGATGGCGATCACGGTGCCGCCTGCGGGGGCGCCGGGGGCTGCCGCGCCGACTGGGGGGCCGTCTGCGCCTGCCGCACCCCCGTCCGCGCCGCCCGCCGCGCCCGACGCACCTGCGCCGCCGGTGGCGGCCGTGGAGTGGCCCGCCGCTTCCTCGACGGACAGCTCAGACGTGCCCGCGCCCGTGCACCGGCCGACGGACCTGCCCGGCACGGACTCGGGCGGCACGCCGCTGCCGACGACGCCTCCGGCGTACGAGGGCGGGCAGGCGGTGACGTCCCCGGTGGGCCACGACGGGCAGGCCCCGACGCCACCGGTGCGCCACGACGACCGGGCGGCGGACCCTGGGCGCCACGACGACCGGGCGGCGTCTGCGGGGCAGGCCGCTGAGGAGCCCGCCGGGGCGCCCGCTGCCGGGCCTGCCGTCACGCCCGCCGCGTCCCCGCCCGCCGAATCCCCCGACAGCTCCGGCGACTTCGCGCTCGCCGCGCCCGATCCCCGTACGGCGGAGCCCACACCGACGCCCGCCGCCGGGACGAAGGTCTGCGTCGCCTGCCGGTCCGGCCGGGTCGACCCCGACGGGTACTGCGAGAACTGCGGGCACGCCCAGCCCCGCGAGCGCGACCACATGGAGCAGGAGCTCGGCTCGGTGGCCGCCGTCAGCGACCGGGGCCTGCGCCACCACCGTAACGAGGACTCCTTCGCGGTCTCCTCGACCGCGCTGCCGGACGGTTCGCCCGCCGTCGTCGCGATCGTCTGCGACGGCGTCTCCTCGGCGAGCCGGCCCGACGAGGCGTCGGCCGCCGCCGCGAGCGCCGCCAACGAGGCGCTGCTGGAGTCCCTGCCGCGCGGCACGCACCCGCAGCAGGCGATGCACGAGGCCATCGTCGCCGCCTCCGAGGCGGTCAACGCGCTGGCCCAGGATCCGCCGGGAGCAGCCGAGCACGAGGCCCACCGCCATCAGAACGCCCCGGCCTGCACCCTGGTCGGCGCGATCATGGCGGGCGGCCTGCTGGTCGTCGGCTGGGTCGGCGACAGCCGGGTCTACTGGGTGCCGGACGACCGCACGGGCCCGCCCGCCCGGCTCACCGAGGACGACTCCTGGGCCGCGCAGATGGTGGCGGCGGGCCTGATGACCGAGGCCGAGGCGTACGCGGACGAGCGCGCCCACGCCATCACCGGCTGGCTCGGCGCCGACTCCTACGAACTGGAGCCGCACACCGCCTCGTTCAAGCCGGACCGCCCCGGCCTGGTGGTGGTCTGCACGGACGGCCTGTGGAACTACGCGGAATCCGCCGAGGAGATGGCCGCCGCCGTGCCTCCCGAGGCCCACCGGCGCCCGCTGCACGGCGCCCAGGTGCTCGTCGGGCACGCACTCGACGGCGGGGGCCACGACAACGTAACAGTGGCGCTGCTGCCGTTCGCCGTGGAGCCGCAAGGGGCAGGATCGGCCTGCACCACCGTTTGAGCCTCAAGGAGCAGACCAGATGGCCAACTTCTCGAAGTCGAACGTGCCGCAGTTCTCCGTCGAGGTGTACCAGAACGCGTTCCTGCCGGAGGGCGGCCGCGAGGTGAACGCGATCGTCACCGTCACCTCGACCGGCGGCGGCACCACCGGCGGCATCCCGCTGCCCGGCGCGGCGGCCTCACCCGGACACGTCCCCGGGTACGGACCCGGGCCGGGGCAGGGGGCGAGCGCCGCGGTGGTGCTGATGGTCGACTGTTCCGGTTCGATGGACTACCCGCCCACCAAGATGCGCAACGCGCGCGACGCGACGGCCGCCGCCATCGACACGCTGCGCGAGGGCACGCGGTTCTCGGTGGTCGCCGGTACGCATGTGGCCAAGGAGGTCTACCCGGGCAACGGACAGCTCGCGATCGCCGGTGCGCAGACGAAGGCCCAGGCGAAGGAGGCCCTGCGGAGGCTGAGCGCGGGCGGCGGGACCGCGATCGGCACCTGGCTGCGGCTGGCCGACCGGCTGCTGGGCGCCGCCGACGTGGACATCCGGCACGGCATCCTGCTGACCGACGGCCGCAACGAGCACGAGGCGCCCGAGGACCTGCGGGCCGCGCTGGACTCGTGCGCGGGCCGGTTCACCTGTGACGCCCGGGGCGTCGGCACCGACTGGGAGGTGAAGGAGGTCACCTCCATAGCCTCCGCGCTGCTCGGCACCGCCGACATCGTCGCGGACCCCTCGCACCTGGCCGCCGACTTCACGCGGATGATGGAGAACGCGATGGGCAAGGAGGTCGCGGACGTGGCGCTGCGGCTCTGGACGCCCGTCGGGGTGGAGATCCGGTTCGTGAAGCAGGTCGCGCCCACGGTCGAGGACCTGACCGGCCGGCGTACCGAGGCGGGCCCGCGCGCCGGGGACTACCCGACCGGTTCCTGGGGCGACGAGTCCCGCGACTACCACGTCTGCGTCCTGGTCCCCGAGGCCGGGATCGGCCAGGAGATGCTGGCGGCCCGGGTCTCGCTGATCCTCCCCGACCCCTCGGGCGCGGGGGCCCCGCAGGTCCTCTCGCAAGGGCTCGTACGGGCGGTGTGGACGGACGACATGGTGGCCTCGACCTCGATCAATCCGCAGGTCGCGCACTACACAGGTCAGGCGGAACTGGCACAAGTCATCCAGCAGGGGCTGGACGCCCGCAAGTCGGGCGACTTCGACGGTGCGACGGCGAAACTGGGCCGTGCGGTGCAATTGGCATCGGCGTCCGGGAACCAGGACACTGCGAAACTGCTTTCGAAGGTGGTCGACGTCGTCGATGCGGCGACAGGTACTGTGCGACTGAAAGCGAAGGTCGCGGAAGCGGACGAGATGACCCTCGAAACGCGCTCCACCAAGACAGTTCGCGTCAAGAAGTAGCAGCACCGGTGGCCGAACGGTCACGATCGATCGACAGCATGACGGCCCCCGGGGCCGGACGAGGAGAGGGGGAAGCGCCGACATGCCGACCTGCCCGAACGGACACCAGTCGGGTTCAGAGGACTGGTGCGAGGTCTGCGGACACCGCATGACCGGAACGGGCGCCCCCGCCGGCGCCGTCCCCCCGCCGCCTCCGCCGCCCCCCGCACCCGGTTACGGCTACCCGCCGCCCGCCGGCAACGACGGCGGTCCGCCGACGATGCAGGCGGAGCTCTGCCCGCAGTGCCGCACGCCCCGCGAGGCGGGCGCCCCGTACTGCGAGGAGTGCCGCTGGAACTTCCTCACCAACACGGCGACCTCGTACACGCCACTGGCTCCGCAGCCCGGCGCGTCCAGCGGCCCGCCGCCCGGTCTCAACCTGCCGCCCGGCTTCCTGGCCCAGCAGGGTCCTGGTGGACAAGGCGGCCAGAGTGGTCAGGGAGGCCCCGGAGGACAGAGCGGCCAGGGTGGCCCCGGCGGCGGTCCCGGCGGCGCACCTCAGCAGCCCCAGGCCCAGCCCCCGTCCCAGCAGCACGACCCGTTCGAGTTCCAGGCTTCGCGGCCCTCGCAGATGAACCGCCCCGCCGAGCCACTCACCCCGGAGCAGACCGGTCACGGCGACCGGTCCGGTCACGGCGGCCAGGACGAGCGCGGCGGTCAGGGCGGTCCTCCGCCGAGCGCGTTCCAGCAGGGCCCGCCGCCTCCGCCCGTCTTCCAGCAGCAGGGACCGCCTCCCTCACACCAGCAGCAGTCGGCGCCCTCACCGTTCGAACCGCAGCAGTCCTCGCCGTTCGCGCCGCCCCAGCAGCAGTCCCCCCACGGCGGTGGCGGTGGCGACGACTGGGTGCTGCCACCGCCCTCCCAGGCGCAGGCACAGCAGCCGCCCCAGGCGTTCCAGCAGCAGGCCCCGTACCAGGGCCAGGGTCAGGGTCAGCAGGGCGGCCACCCCGACCAGCGTCAGGGCAGCCAGGGCTACGGCCAGGACCAGGGCTACGACCGGGGCGGCCGGCAGAGCCAGGGGCAGCAAGGCCAGAGCCAGGGTCAGGACCAGGGCTACGGCCAGGTCCCCGGCCAAGGACAGCCGCAGCAGCCCACCGCCACCACCTGGACCGCCGTCATCGCGCCGGACCGTGACTACTTCCTGGCGATGATGCAGCGCAGCGGCCCCGAGGCGACCGGGCTGAACCTGCCCGCGTACTCCCCCGAGCAGCGCCTGCCGCTCACCGGGAGCCAGGTCACCATCGGCCGCCGCCGGCACAGCACGGGCGAGTCCCCGGACATCGACCTGTCGGTGCCGCCGGAGGACCCGGGCGTCTCCCACCAGCACGCGGTGCTCGTGCAGCAGCCCGACGGCGGGTGGTCCGTGGTCGACCAGAAGTCCACGAACGGCACCACGCTCAACGGCGCCGAGGACCCGATCCAGCCGTATGTCCCCGTCCCCCTCCAGGACGGCGACCAGGTGCATGTCGGGGCCTGGACGACGATCACGATCCGCCGGGACTAGAGAGGAACGGCGCTTCCGGTCCTCACCCGGCCAGGGGCCAGGTATACGGCCCCTCCGGGTCGTCCAGCCACGCCCACTCCCGGCCGTCGGCGACCGTGACGCCGTACCTCTCCCGCTGCGGGCGCCCCTCGCGCTCCCAGAGGGAGAGGGCCTCGCGCGGGTCGAGGCTGCCCGCCGTCAGGGTCAGCAGGAACCGGAACAGCTCGTCCCCTATCGCGCGCCTCGGTACTCCGCCGGGGCGCGCGACCGGTTCGGAGTGCGGTGAGCCCCCGCGCAGGGGCACGAAGTACGCCGGGGTGTGCAGGAAGTGCCCCTCGGCGCGTGGACCGTGCGCCGTCGCGCGTACGTCCAGCGAGACGAGCCCGGTCGCGACCGGGGCCAGGATCCGCGCCCCCGGAGTGCACTGTTCCGGCCAGGCGGGCGGTACGGCGGGCAGCGTGCAGGTGGCGATGATCCGGTCGTACGGGGCTCGCTGCGGGCAGCCCCGGGCCCCGTCGCCGGTGATCACCGTCGGGCGGTACCCGGCGGCGGCGAGATGGCTGCGGGCCGCGTCCGTGATCTCCGGGTCGAGATCGACGCTGGTCACCGCCGCTTCGCCGAGCCGGTGGGAGAGCAGCGCCGCGTTGTAGCCGGGGCCGGTGCCGATCTCCAGGACGGTGTGCCCGTCGCGTACGTCGAGGGCGTCCAGCATCAGGGCCATCAGCGAGGGCTGGCTGGAGGACGAGATGAGCTCACCGTCCCGCATCCGGGTGGCCAGCGCCTCGTCCCCGTACACTCCGCGCACCCAGCGCCGACGTCGTACGGGATCGGGGTCCTCGCCCCAGAGCCGCTCGTAACCCCGGCTGCCGTGCACGTAGTAGTACGGCACGAAGAGGTGGCGCTCCACCTCCTCGAAGGCGGCACGCCAGGCGGGGTCGGTGAGCCCGCCCTGCGCGACGATGTCCCGCACCAGGGCCTGGTGCGCCTCCTCGACCTCAGGATCGGTCTCGGCCTCGGTCTCGGACGGGACTTCCCGGTGTGCGCCCATGTCTCCACTGTCCTGCGGCGGGACGGCGGAGGCGACCGCACGCGACCGCGCACGGATCGCGGAGGGTCCCGGCCATTGGTCCTAGGACCCCTGACCTCGGCCGGTGCGTCTGCGACCATGGACGGGTGACAGAGATTCCGCGCGACACGCTTCAGGAGCAGACCTTTTACGAGCAGGTCGGTGGCGAGGAGACCTTCCGGCGCCTGGTCCACCGCTTCTACGAGGGGGTCGCGGGCGACGAGCTGCTGCGGCCGATGTACCCGGAGGAGGACCTGGGACCGGCCGAGGAGCGCTTCGCCCTGTTCCTGATGCAGTACTGGGGCGGCCCGCGCACCTACAGCGACCACCGGGGCCACCCGAGGCTGCGGATGCGGCATGCCCCGTTCCGGGTGGACCGGGCGGCCCATGACGCGTGGCTGTCCCATATGCGGGTGGCGCTGGACGAGCTGGGGCTCGCGCCCGAGCACGAGAAGCAGCTGTGGGACTACCTGACGTACGCGGCGGCCTCGATGGTCAACACGGCCGACTGAGACGGCCCGGGCGGGCGGCGGTCCGGCCGGTTCCGTTCAGCGGTGGTCGACGGTGAGGGCCAGCGAGCCCAGCCCGCCGACGGGGTCGCGGCGCAGGGCGACCGAGCCGAACGGGGTCCGCAGCCGCAGCCAGCCGCCCGCGGCGAGGAGCGAGACGGGGAAGCCGGGGTCGGCGCGGAGGAAGCCGAGGGACTGGGCGGCGTGGACCGCGCGCAGCGGCAGTTCGGTGGCGCCGACGGGCCGGGACCAGATCTCCCGGCCGATCCGGTCGCGTTCGGCGCGGGTGCGCAGCTCCTCGGGCAGCGCCTCGTCCCGCGTACGGAATTCGGCGACGGCCGCGTCGAGGTCGGCGCGCAGGGCGTCGGGCCGGGGCAGCCCGGCCTGTTCCCGCCAGGGGCCCCGGGGCGGCAGGACACCGGTCCAGGGCGGCCCGGTCACGGGAGCGGGCAGCGCACCGCCCCGCTCACCGGGTCCCTCCCCGGAGGCATCCCCCGGGCCCTCCCCGGAGACATCGAGGGACTCCAGCAGCTCCCCGGCCGACACCGTGACGTCCAGCGTCTCGGGGCGGGCCAGGCGGGCGGCACGGATCGCAAGCACCTCGAAGGAGGGCGGGCGGCCGAACACGGCCAGTGCGTCGCCGCCGCCCGCCTGCAACCGGACCGCGGCGGCCCGGTCGTAGTGGAGCAGCCGACCGAGGAAGGCGGCGAGATCCGCCGCCTCCCTCGCGTCGGCGAACAGCAGCGACTGCACAGGCACCGTCATGCCGCGGCGGGCTCCTCTGCCAGGTACTTCTGGAGGAAGAGCTTCTCCTCGGCGGAGATCCGCCGAGGCCGCTCCTCGGCCAGGTTGTACGGGACGACGACGGTCGAGGCCCGTACGTACACCTGGTCGGGGTCCTTGATCTCGTAGGCGATCGTCAGCGACGCGGCGCCTATCTTCGTGACCCACGACTCGACGGTGACCGGCTCGTGCCGGTGCACCAGCGGCCGTACGTAGTCGATCTCGTGCCGGGCCACGACGGACCCGCCCGAGAACGACGGCGAGCCGTCCCCCGGCGCCAGCCGGAACATGAAGTCGATGCGCGCCTCCTCCAGGTAGCGGAGGAAGACCACGTTGTTCACGTGGCCGAAGGCATCCATGTCCGACCAGCGCAGGGGGCAGCTGTAGATGTGACGGGCCAAGACGATCAGCCTCGCGTGAGCTTCTTGTACGTGGCGCGGTGCGGGCGGGCCGCGTCCGCCCCGAGACGCTCCACCTTGTTCTTCTCGTACGACTCGAAGTTGCCCTCGAACCAGTACCACTTGGAGTCACCCTCGTAGGCGAGGATGTGCGTGGCGACGCGGTCCAGGAACCACCGGTCGTGGGAGATGACCACTGCGGCGCCCGGGAACTCCAGGAGGGCGTTCTCCAGCGAGGAGAGCGTCTCGACGTCGAGGTCGTTGGTGGGCTCGTCGAGGAGCAGCAGGTTGCCGCCCTCCTTGAGCGTCAGCGCCAGGTTGAGGCGGTTGCGCTCACCACCGGAGAGGACGCCGGCCGGCTTCTGCTGGTCCGGGCCCTTGAAGCCGAACGCGGAGACGTAGGCGCGGGACGGCATCTCGACCTGGCCGACGTTGATGTAGTCCAGCTCGTCCGAGACGACGGCCCAGAGGGTCTTCTTCGGGTCGATGTTGGCGCGGGACTGGTCGACGTAGGAGATCTTGACCGTGTCGCCGACCTTGATGGAGCCGCTGTCCGGCGTCTCCAGGCCCTGGATCATCTTGAACAGCGTGGTCTTGCCCGCGCCGTTGGGGCCGATGACGCCGACGATGCCGTTACGGGGCAGCGTGAAGGACAGGTCGTCGATGAGGACCTTGTCGCCGAAGGCCTTCGAGAGGTTCTCGACCTCGACGACGATGGAACCGAGGCGCGGGCCCGGCGGGATCTGGATCTCCTCGAAGTCCAGCTTCCGCATCTTGTCGGCCTCGGCCGCCATCTCCTCGTACCGGGCGAGACGGGCCTTGGACTTGGTCTGGCGCCCCTTGGCGTTCGACCGCACCCACTCCAGCTCTTCCTTGAGCCGCTTCTGGCGCTTCTCGTCCTTGCGGCCCTCGACCTTGAGGCGGGTGGCCTTGCGGTCCAGGTACGTGGAGTAGTTGCCCTCGTAGGGGATCGCGCGGCCGCGGTCGAGTTCGAGGATCCACTCGGCGACGTTGTTCAGGAAGTACCGGTCGTGGGTGACGGCGACGACGGCACCCGGGTACTTCGAGAGGTGCTGCTCCAGCCAGTTCACCGACTCGGCGTCGAGGTGGTTGGTGGGCTCGTCGAGGAGGAGCAGGTCCGGGGCCTCGATGAGGAGCTTGCAGAGCGCCACACGGCGCTTCTCGCCACCGGAGAGGTTGGTGACCGGCCAGTCGCCGGGGGGGCAGCCCAGGGCGTCCATGGCCTGCTCCAGCTGGGCGTCCAGGTCCCACGCGTTGGCGTGGTCCAGGTCCTCCTGGAGCTTGCCCATCTCCTCCATCAGCGCGTCGGAGTAGTCGGTCGCCATGAGCTCGGCGACCTCGTTGAAGCGCTTGAGCTTGCCCATGATCTCGGCCGCGCCGTCCTGGACGTTCTCCAGGACCGTCTTCTCCTCGTCCAGCTTCGGCTCCTGCATGAGGATGCCGACGCTGTACCCCGGCGACAGGAACGCGTCACCGTTGGACGGCTGCTCCAGGCCCGCCATGATCTTCAGCACCGTGGACTTACCGGCGCCGTTGGGCCCCACGACACCGATCTTGGCGCCGGGCAGGAAGTTCAAGGTGACGTCATCAAGGATCACCTTGTCGCCGTGCGCCTTGCGCGTCTTGCGCATGGTGTAGATGAACTCAGCCAAGAGAAACCGTCCGGCAGCAATAGAGGTGTGGGCAGATACACCCCATCTTGCCTGACGTCCATCCCCGGACGGAAACCCGTCCGGGGATCGGCCACCCGTCGCTGCTCACGGCCGCGCACCCGTAGCCACTCGGTCAACTACTCAGCGTGCTGCTGTGCTTCCTTGCGGCGCATGACGAGCAGGGCGCCGCCGCCGATGACGAGGAAGCCGACGGCGAGGGCGGCGATCATCGGGGTGGTGCTGGAGCCGCCGGTCTCGGCCAGGTCGCCCTCCAGGCCGGAGGTGGTGGTGCCGGTCGAGGCGGGGACGGACTGGCGGGCGCTCTGGGGGCCGACCCCGGTGTCTTCGTCGCCCTGCTGGTCCTGCTGGTCCTGCTCGGCCGCGATGACGCTGCCGCTGGTGGCGCAGTCCAGTACGCCGGTGAAGTTCTTCCGGAGGCCGCCGGGGCCGGTGATGGTGAAGTCGTACGGCTGGTCCTCGGCGACCGGGATCGTCACCGTCTCGGTGGCTCCGGCGGCCACGGTGTGCTCGTAGCCCCCGAGCTCGAAGGTGAAGGGCTCGTCGCCCTGGTTGGCCGCGGTGATGTCCACGCCGCCGGCCGCGCAGTTCTTGCGGGCGGTCAGCGCGGGGGCGGCGCCCGTCTCGGCCCAGGTGGCGGTGGCCCGGGCGGAGACCGTGGACTCGCTGGAGCCGGCCAGGATCTGGGTCTGGGTGCGGGTGGTTCCGGCGAAGGCGCGGCCGACCGGTACGGAGGTGGTGGTCTGGACGGTCAGGGACGCGGAGCCGTCGGTGGAGCCCCTGGGCACGTCGAAGTAGAGGCGGGCGCCGTCGGTGGCCGAGGTGACGGGCGCGCCCTTCTCGTCGGTCACCGTGATGCCGCTCGCCGCCGCGTCCACCGGGGGTGACACGGAGACCTGGTCCGCGTCCGTACGGACGGTCACCGGGCCCAGCCGGTCCCCCGCCCGGCCGGAGACCGCGGCGGGCTCCAGCGTCAGGGAGGCCCGGGGCTCGGCGACGTTGCGTGCGCTCTTGTGCAGCCAGTCGGCGAGCTTCTCGGCCTGCTTGTCCGACGCGGTGACATCGGCGCCGTCCGAGTAGCGCCAGATGGCGACCTGGGTGCCCGCGGCGGCGGTCCGCTCGGTGAGGGGCCCGGTGCCCGCCGCCTCGGCCAGTGCGGCGAGGTCGTCGACCTGGGGGTAGGAGTGCTGGAGGATCCACCGGATCTTCCCGGCGTTCCTGTTGGCGCCGAGGGAGGTCTCGGCCCACGGCGTCTCCAGGTACTTCGCCTGGTCCTGGGTGGGGTTGTGGAGGTCGATGCAGTACGTCTTGAGCTTGCCGCCGCCGTCCACGGTCATCTCGAAGAGCCCGGCGGGCAGCTCCTGCGTCCGGTCGGGGGCGCCGTTCTCGCCCGGCAGGCGGAGCACGGCGCTGTCGAAGGTCTTCAGCCCGTCCAGCACCGCCGCCGCGCCGCCCTGGTGGCGGCCCGGGTCGTCGGCGGCCGCCGTACCCGTACCGGCGAGGGTGGCCGCCGCGACGAGACCGGAGAGCAGCAGCGCGGTCACCGGCCGGAGGAAGGCGCGCCCGCGCCCTCTCCGCCCGGTCTCCCCGACGTGCGCCGCCCTGCCGGTCCCCCCGGCGTGCGCCGCTCTGCCGGTCCCCCCGGTGCGCGCTGCTCCGCCGCGGACGGCGTGCACCGCCTTGGCGTCGGACGGCGAAGCGGACACTGAAGACGCAGAAAACACAGAATTCCCCTCCGGGCGAGACCCTCGCGCGTGGTGCGCGTGTGGGGAATGCCCCGCCAGCAGACTCAAGTGACCCATGAGCTCTGGGAATCCTAAGGACCGGGCGAACCACAGTCCCCCGTACTGCCCCCGGCCAACCATTCCGAATCGGAATCGTTATCGCCGGGGCCGCCCCTCCGACCAGCACTTTCAGGACACAGCGACCCTTTCGGGAGTTCGGTCGACCAGGGCCTGTGACGCGGCGGAACCGCCTTCCGACTCTCCGTCAGCTCCGCTCCGTACAGCTGCCGTCAGCGCCGGTTCGGTCCGGACGACCCGGCGGAATGCGGCGGTCCCCCGGCTCAGGTCGTGGCCGACCGCGACCGCCTCGACGTCGACGAACGTCCTGCGCCCGCCCTCCCGTTCCTCCTCGCGCACCTTCAACCGGCCGTGCACCACCAGGGGTTCACCGATTGCGACCGAACCGGCCAGGTTCGAAGCCAGCGTCCGCCAGGCCCACACCGTGTAGAAGCTGGTGGGGCCGTCCGTCCACAGCTGGGTCTCGCGGTCCCGGCGCCTCGGGGTCACGGCGAAACGGAATCGCGCCATTCCCCCTGTGGCCGTCTCGCGGAAGTCCACCGCCGTGGCGGCGTTTCCCACCAGCGTCACCATCGTCTCGTTCATTTCCCGCCCCGTTTCCCTCGTTCCGGCGTTCCGTCGATCAGGCGTTCTGTTGTTCCGTTCACCGGTGTACCGATGTACCGACTTCGCCGGTGTACGGACTTCATGGTGGACGCCGGAAACGAATCTCGCCGGAGCCTGTGGACTACTGGCCGGTTGTGGAAAACTCCGTCACCGCCGCGTACCGCTCGCGCACCTCCCGGTACCGCACCAGCTCCGCCGAGACCGGGTCCAGGACCCTGGCCCGGCCGCACCCGGCGGCCGCCTCGCGCAGCCGGCGTTCGGCGTCCTGCCCGTAGCGCCGGGCGGGGCCGCGGATCGCCGCCGCGCAGGACCACTCCACCAGTGGCCCGCCGACGACTCCGGCCAGCATGATCAGGGCGGGGGTGACGAGCCCCGGCTCCAGGATCCCGACGATCTGGCCGAGCAGCCACAGGCCGCCGAAGACCTGGAGCAGTGTCATGGAGACCTGGGCCAGCACCGCGGCGGGCCACCACTTCGGCCGGGGCGGCTTGGCCGGCCGCCCGCCGAGCGCGAGGCCGGTGGCCGGACCCCGGCCGGCACCCCCCGGAGCGCCCGAACCCTTACCCGACGCCTTCCCCGCGTCCTTGGAGGAGCCGCCCCCCGCGGCCGCCAGCTCGTCCAGCGCCTCCGGCAGCCCTTTCGCCCCGTTGAACGCCGCCTCCCGCACCGCCTGCGCCCAGGGTGCGGGCAGCCCGTCGGAGGCGTCGTCCGCGACGATCCGGACCGCCTGCTCCACGCGCTGCCGGGCCGTCAGCTCCTCCTCGGGCGGGGCGAGCGCCTGGCCCATCCGGTCCAGGCTCCCCGGCAGCCCCCGGGACTCGTACCAGCGCCACAGCCGCAGCCACGGCGTCCCGCACGCGCGCCCGGCGTTCCGGCGCCACTCCCGCTCGGCGGCCTGCCCGGCGGCGGCCGCCCCGACCGCCTCGGCCAGCCGGTCGGTGAACTCCTCCCGGGCCCGCTCCCCCAGCCCCGGCCGCCCCTCCGCCACGTACACGGGGCGCAGCCGCGCCGCCGCCGCGTCCACGTCGGCGGAGAGGCGGCGGGTGGCGGCCGTGCGGTCCTGGACGAACCGGCCGACCATCTCCCGCAGTTCGGGCACCCCGTCGCCGGTCAGGGCGGAGAGGGACATGACGGTGGCGCCGGGTTCGCCGTGCTCGCCGAGCGCCATGCCGTCCTCGTCGAGGAGGCGGCGCAGGTCGTCGAGGACGAGGTCGGCGGCCTCGCCGGGCAGCCGGTCGATCTGGTTGAGGACGACGAAGGTGACCTCGGCGTGCCCGGCGAGGGGGCGCAGGTAGCGCTCGTGCAGGGCGGCGTCGGCGTACTTCTCCGGGTCGACGACCCAGATCACCGCGTCGACCAGCGCCAGCACCCGGTCCACCTGGTCCCGGTGGGCGGTCGCGGCGGAGTCGTGGTCGGGCAGGTCGACCAGGACGAGCCCTTGGAGCGCCTCGTCGAAGGCGGCGGGTCCGGGGTGGGGCCTGCGGCGGAGCCGGCCGGGGATGGCGAGGCGGTCGAGGAGGCCGGCGGCCCCGTCGGTCCAGCTGCACGCGATGGGCTGGGAGGTGGTGGGGCGGCGCAGCCCGGTGTCGGAGATCTGGGCCCCGGCGAGGGCGTTGAACAGGGTCGATTTGCCGCTCCCGGTGGCCCCCGCGATGGCGACGACCGTGTGCCGGGAGGAGAGCCGCTGCCGGGCCGCCGCCTCGTCCAGCACGCGTCCCGCCTCGGCGAGGGTGTCGCGGTCGAGGCGGGCGCGGGAGAGTCCGACGAGTTCGCGCAGGGCGTCGAGGCGGGTGGGGAGGGGGCCGCCGGGGGGCCCGTACGCCTCGACCTGCGGCCGTACGTCGTCGTCCTCGGGAGCGGAGTCGGCGGGCCGCCCCGTGGACTCGGCGGAGCCATCACCCGTACGGGAGTCACCGGTACGGGAATCACCGGTTCCGGAGCCGCCCGAGCCGGAACCGGAGCCACCGGTCACGGAGCCGCCGGAACCGGAGCCGGAATCACCGCCCCGGGCGTCGGCCGCCGCGGCGCGCCGCGCGATGAGCCCGTCGTCCCAGCGTCCGGCGGCCTCCTTGACCGGAGCCTCCGGAACCTCCGGAGCCCTCTCCTTCCGCTCGCCGGTGGCCGCCGTGCCGTTGCCCTGGTCCTCGTCCGTGACGGCAGTCATCGCTGCCACCTCTCCTTCTGCAGTACGGAAAGCGCGGCGATCAGTTCGGCCTGCGGTTCGGGGGCGACGTCGAGGGCGTCCAGCGGGGCGAGCCTGCGGTCGCGTTCGCCGCCGAGCACCTGGTCCAGATAGGTCGTCAGCAGTTGGCCGCCCTTGTCGCGCAGGCGCAGCACACCCTGGGCCCCGATGCGTTCGGCGAGCTGCTCCCCCGCCGTACGGGCCCGCCGTCCGCCGAGCAGGGCCGCCGCGAGGAGGGCGGCGACGGTCTCGGGGTCGGGTGCCACGCTGCGTTCGAGCTGGCGCACCTCTTCCTCGGCTAGCTCCTCCAGAACCCGCCGCCACCGCCGTACGGCCACGGCGATCCGGCCCTCGATATCCTCGGCGGGCCCCCATCCCCCGGCTTCCCGCCCGGCGCTCTCGAACCGGAAGACCCCGGCGGCGGGCTCGCGGCTCCACCGCGTACGGATCTGGTCGTCGGCGGCGGAGACGGAGCACTGGAGGAGGGCGATCAGGCTGTCCACCAGGGCTTCGAGGAGTTCGCCGGGTGCGCTGTAGAGGGGGTAGCCGCGCCACCGGGTCCGCGCGTCCCCGGAGAGGACGGCCCCGCTCCGGAGCCTGCGCCGGATCCGGTCGGCCTCCTTGCCGTACGCCTCCTCGACCACGCCGGTGAGCCGTACGGACGCCGCGTACTGCGCTGCCACGGCCGACGCCAGCTCGGGCATCCGTACGTTGAGCGATTCGATGAGCCCGGAGGCCGTACGCCCCACCGCCTGCTGCCGGGCCGCGGGGTCCTGGGCCCGGTGGGTGAGCCAGGCGCGCAGCGGGGCGACGGCGGTGGTGGGGAGCAGTCCGCTGCCGCCGCCCGCGGACTCGGGGAGTTCGGGGATGGTGAAGCGGGGTACGTCCCCGAGCCCGGCGCGGGTCAGGAGCGCGGCGTACTGCCGGGAGACCTCGCCGATCACCTGGTGGGGCACCCGGTCGAGGACGGTGACGAGGGCGGCGTCGTACTCCTTCGCGGTACGCAGCAGATGCCAGGGCACCGCGTCGGCGTACCGGGACGCCGTGGTGACCATCACCCAGACGTCGGCGGCGCAGATGAGTTCGGCGGCCAGGACCCGGTTGCGTACGACGAGGGAGTCGATGTCGGGGGCGTCGAGGATCGCGAGCCCGCGGGGCAGGCTGACGGCGGTCTCCACCCGCAGCACGTTCGCGTCGTCGTCGGCGCCCGCCCCGAGGTCGTCGAGGCCGTCGGGGTCCCGGGCCTGCCCCGGCGGCAGCCAGATCCGGGTGAGCTGAGGCAGCACCCGTACGCCGGCGAACCAGTGGTGGTCGTCGGGGTGACAGACCAGCACCGGAGTACGGGTGGTGGGCCGCAGCACCCCGGCCTCGCTGACCCGGCACCCCACGAGCGAGTTGACCAGCGTGGACTTCCCGGCCCCGGTGGAGCCGCCGATCACGGCGAGCAGCGGGGCCTCGGGATCCTTGAGGCGCGGCAGGAGGTAGTCGTCGAGTTGTGCGAGGAGTTCGACCCTCGTCTGCCGGGCGCGTTCGGCCCCCGGCAGCGGGAGTGGAAGACGCACGGCGGCGACACGGTCGCGCAGGGCGGAAAGTGCGTCGATGAGCTGAGGCCGTACGTCCATGGTCACCACATGCGAAGAATGCCCAATTTTGGCGCCTTTTTGAAGCGTATAGGCCCCTCTGCGCGGCGGTTCCACCCTCTGGACAGCACCAGAACGGACTCCGGACAAACTCTGGACAAGAGGGACGAGTGGGGCGCAGGCATAACGAGTGCACAACACCCGGGCCGCTTGGCGCGAAAAGCGGTGCACGATCCGCACCTACCTGCGATTATCGGTTCGCTTCACCGAACCTCCACATCGTGCCACGCAGGTGAAGCAACCGGGTCCAGGCGATCGGAGCCCTATCCTTGTCCCGGCACGGCCACGGAACCACCGATCAGGACTCCCGGCCCCCGTAGCTCAGTGGATAGAGCAGGCGCCTTCTAAGCGCTTGGCCGCAGGTTCGAGTCCTGCCGGGGGCACACCGACCGCACGACCGTGAGGCCCTCCGCACCGGGGGGCCTTTTCGCTGGTCGGGGCAGGTTAGCGGGGAGCGGCGTAGTGGCGGCGTAAGAGAAGATCCGGCACGGAGCCCGGCTCCTCGGCTTCCTGCGCATATCCAGGAAAAAGGCCATTCCGGTTGAGGAGTGGGCACATGCCGGATCATTCTTGCGGGCATGACCCTGCGCTCCTCCTCCCGTGATGTTTCCGGCCCGCGTGATTACGCCTTCGACTGGGCGCTGGTGGATGTGGAGACGTCCGGGGTCATCGCGCGGCGGGACCGGGTGCTGTCGGTCGCGGTGGTGACCATCGGTCCGGACGGGGAGCAGACCGGGGAGTTCTCGACCCTGCTGAACCCGGGGTGCGACCCGGGGCCGGTCCATGTACACGGGCTGACCGCCGAGCGGCTGCTGGGGGCGCCGACCTTCGGGCAGGTGGCGGGGCAGATAGGGGCGCTGTTGCAGGGCCGGGTCCTGGTGGCCCACAACGCCCAGTTCGACTACGACTTCCTGGCGCACGAATTCGCCCGGGCCCGTCTGCGTCTGCCGGTCTCCCAGCGGATGTGCACCCTCGCCCTCAACCGGCAGGTGGACCCGCCCGCCGCCGACATGAAGCTGGGCACGCTCGCGGCGCACTACGGCGTGGAGCAGACGCGGGCGCACGACGCGCTGGACGACACCCGTGTGCTGGCCGGCATCCTGCGCGCCACGCTCCGGGAGGCCGCACGGCTCGATCTGCCCCTTCCTCTGGTGGCCTGCCCGCCGCGCCAGGACACGCAGTTCGCACCTCAGCCGCCGAAGACGCCCTGCGTGTACCGCAATCCGGGGCGGGCGGAAGTGGGCGGCCCGCTCGTGCAGGGCATGAAGATCGCCATCACCGGGGAGACGGCCACCTCGCGCACCGAGCTCGTGGCGCGGTCGGTCGCTGCGGGGCTGAACGTCATGTCCTCGGTCAGCCGCCACACGAGCGCGCTGGTCACCAACGAGGCGGGCTCAGGTTCGGCGAAGACCCGGCGGGCGGCGGCCGAGGGCGTACCGGTGATCGACGAGCACACGTTCCTGCGGCTGCTCGACGACGTACGCCCTGGCACACCGCACCAGGCGGCAGGGGCGAAGGTGGCCGACACGAGGCGCTCGTCGGGCGCCTCTGCTTCCGGGGGCTCAGAGACCATCGCCCCTGCGCCCGAGGCGGCCGTGCCCGAGGCGAACGCTCCGGCGGCCGTGCCTGAGCCCCGGAGAGCCGCTCCGGAGACTCGGGCAACCGCTCCTGCGCCGGACGGCCCGGCACTCGCGGCTGTGGACGCACCCTCCTCACCGGAAGCGGCCGTACCTGCTCCGGGCCGACCGGCCCCAGCGGCAGCACCGGAAGGCCGCCGTCCCCTGGCCGGGCGGCGGGTCCTCGTCCTGGGCGGCACGCACCCCGCCGCCTCGGCCGCGCGCACCCGGGTCGTCGAGTTGGGTGGTTCCGCCGCCATCAACCTCTCGCGCAGCGTCACCGATGCCGTCCTCCTGTCGGGCGGAGAGGCCGATCGCCGGATACGACGCCTGCCGGGGCTGGGACTTCCCGTGCACGACGAACACTGGCTGACCGCCCCGGAGGACGCCCCCGCCGGGACCGGCACCACCCCCAAGGCCGGTCGGCCCTCGACCCCGGAGCGCCCGCGGACCCCCCTCGTCCTGCCGCGCGGCGGTGTCGTGGACCTGCCCGGCCCGCAGGGGGCTCCGGCATCGCTGTGGCACATCACCGCGGCCTGGGCTCCGCAGGACGCGTGCGAGATCGACGTCGTCGCGTTCGTTCTCGACGACGACGAACAGGTCACCTTCGACGAGGACTTCGTCTTCTACGGTGTGCCCGAGAACCCCGCCGGCACCGTGCGGCTGCTCACCGACGGCCCGGCGGAGCAGACGATCGCCGTCGACCTGGCCTCGCTCCCGCCCGCCTCCCGCAAGGTCGCCGTCGCGGCCGCCGTCGACGGGGAGGCGACCTTCGGCGACGTCGGCGCGGTCCAGGTCACCGCGGTCCCCGGCACCGGAGCGGCACCGCTGGCCAGGGCCACCCTCGACGCCGCCACCACGGAACGCACGCTGCTCCTGGCCGAGTTCTACCGGCGCGGGCCGGTCTGGCGCTTCCGCGCGGTCGGACAGGGGTACGACCACGGGCTCGCGGACCTGGTACGCGGCTACGGCGTCGACATCGCCGACTGAGGGGTCGGGCCCGGCCCCGCGGCCCCGCGCCTCCCCTCACCAGTAGCAACCCGCAGCCGACGGGTGTGGGTGACCCGTCGGCCGCGGGCCTTCTCCCCGAGCCCGGGCACCTGGGCTGCCCCGCGTCGTACCGCAGCGGGGCGACGCCCCCCCTGTAAGGCACCGACGCCGGAACACCCACCCCACCCGCCCCTCCCACCCCCCTAAGCGGAATCCGCAGCACAAGGGTGGCGGGCCGACGAAACGTTCGGTACGGGATGACGTTCAGGGCGGCGCAAGAACGGGCAAATCGATCCTGTACGGCCCGTAGGCGGAATCCCGTCGCAGGGCGCCCCCCACTTCTCCGCAAACCCGTTCGGGCGAGCGCAACTTCGTTGTGCCGTCCGGGATCCGAGCCTGCTCTCCCACCGCCGAACACGCCTGCGAATCTGCGCACCGCCTGGAAAGGAGCGCCACGATGGCGACGCCGCTGTCCGCCGACAAGCTGCTCAAAGCCCTCCGCGACGAAGGCCTCAACGTCGTCGAACACAGGAGCTGGCGTACGAACAACCGGAATCACAAGGGGCCCTGGGGCCCGACGCACGGCGTCATGATCCATCACACCGTCACATCGGGCACCGCCTCCTCGGTGGAGCTCTGCTACAACGGCCACTCCGCCCTCCCCGGCCCCCTCTGCCACGGCGTGATCGCCAAGGACGGGACCGTCCACCTCGTGGGGAACGGGCGGGCCAACCACGCCGGGCTCGGGGACGACGATGTCCTGCGGGCCGTCATCGCGGAGAAGGCCCTGCCGCCGGACAACGAGGCCAACACCGACGGCAACCGGTACTTCTACGGGTTCGAGTGCGTCAACCTCGGCGACGGCAAGGACCCGTGGCCGGCTGCCCAACTGCTGGCGATCGAACGGGCGGCGGCCGCCGTGTGCCGGGCGCACGGCTGGGGCGCGCGGTCGGTGATCGGGCACCTGGAGTGGCAGCCGGGCAAGGTCGATCCGCGCGGCTTCACCATGAACTCGATGCGCACCAGGATCGGCAAGCGGCTGGGCGGTGCGCCGGACGGGCCCTCCAAGCCGCCTCCGAAGCCGGCGTACGAGCCGTTCCCGGGGGCCTCGTTCTTCACGGTCGGCCGCAACAGCCCGATCGTGACGGCGATGGGCAAGCGGCTGGTGGCGGAGGGGTGCGGCCGGTACACGGTGGGCCCCGGCCCGGCCTGGTCGACCGCCGACCGGAACTCGTACGCGGCCTGGCAGCGCAAGCTCGGCTACACCGGCACGGACGCGGACGGCATCCCCGGGAAGACCAGCTGGGACCGGCTCAAGGTGCCCAACGTGTGAGTCGGAGCCGTAGCGTCGGCAGTTTCACAGCGCGACGGCCAGCAGGACGCACGCCACCAGCACGAACGCGGTGCGGATCTGGTGGAAGGTGTTCCAGCGGGGTTCGAAGGCCTTACGGGCGGCGCTGTCGTCGCCGCCCTCCGACCTGGCGAGCGCGTTGTTGAGCGGGATGTTCCCGGCGATCGTGACCAGGTGCCCGGCGACCACGCAGAGCAGCGCCCCCGCGATCGCGGGGCCCGCCACCTCGTCGTGCTGACCGAGTCCGGTGAAGAGCGCGGCGGCGGGCAGGGCGACCACGCCGAAGAAGAGGACGAGGAAGAGGGGGCCGGGGACCTTCTCGTTGAAACGGCGCATCGCCGCCGTGAACTGTTCGTCCGTCAGGTCGGCGAGGCCCGGCATGATCGCGATCAGGAACGTCAGCATGAAGCCCGCGTAGAGGCCGGTGACGATCACGGAGAGTGCGAGGAACAGTGAGGTCATGGCCGACATCATGACCGGTGACAGCCGTTCGCACAGCCATATTTCGCATGACTGTGCGAACGCCGTCGGCTGTCGCGGCGGCCGTGCGCTCAGCCGATCTCCCCCTCGCCGCCGTCTCCCCCGTCCTCCGGTCCGGTCCCGTCCCTGAGGGCCTGCGCCTGGCCGATCGCCGTCGCCAGCTTCCGTACCGAACCGTCGTCGGTCCGGGCCGCCAGCTTGTCCGCCCGGGAGGCCAGTTCGCCGAGTGCGGGCGTGCCGGGCAGGTCGCCGCCGCGCAGGGTGTCCGCGAAGTAGGCCGCCACCGCCGCGACTTGGAGCCGCTGCGGTGCGCCGTTCCAGAGTTCGCCGGCGATCGCCCCGGTCCGGACCGTGTTGCTCTCCTCGTACGCCTTGCGCGTCTTGGGGTCCAGCCAGCGCACGGTCGCCTTGGCCACCTCGCCGGACGCGCCCTCGCGCAGCCGTACGGCATAGAGCGCGGTCACCGTGTGGCCGGGGCCGACCTCGCCGCCGTCGACGCTGTCGTCGCGGAAGTCCTCGTCGGCGACCTTGCGGTTCTCGTAACCGATCAGCCGGAACTGCTTCACGGTCCTGCGGTCGAAGGCGACCTGGGCCTTGGCGTCGCGCGCCCGGAGTTCGATGTGGGCGGGCAGCTGGTCGACGAAGACCTTGCGGGCCTGCTCCTCGTCGCCGACGTACGTGGTGTGGCCGTCGCCGCGGTTGGTGAGCCGCTCCATGAACGCGTCGCCGTAGTCGCTGCCGACGCCGACCCCGAAGAGGGCGATGCCGTACTCGCGGCGGGCGGAGTCGATCCGTTCCAGGATGTTGTCGGCGCTGGTGTCGCCGGTGTTGGCCAGCGCGTCGGAGAGCAGCACCACCCGGTTGTTCACGCCCTTGCGGTGGCCCTTGACCGACTCCTCGTAGCCGCGTTCGATCCCCGCCTCCACGTTGGTGGACTGGGCGGGCTCCATCGCGTCGACCGCGTCGCGGATCTTGTTCCGGTGGCCCTTGAGGCGCGTCATCGGCAGCCGGGTCTCGGCCTCGTCGCTGAAGGTGACCAGGGAGACGGAGTCGTCGTCGCGCAGCTCGTCGGTGAGGATGTCCAGGGACTTCTTGACCAGCCCGAGGCGGCCTTCGCCCGCCATGGAGCCGGAGACGTCGACGACGAACGTGAGGGATGCGGGCGGCCGTTCGCTGCTCGGCGGGGCGGCCTTGGTGGCCAGCCCGACCCGCAGCAGCGACCAGTCGGAGGCCCCGGAGCCGGTGCCGCCCTTGGCGCCCGCGCCGATCCGGGCCCCGTCGACCGTGACGGAGAAACCGTTGCCCTTCGGACGCTCGTACCCCTGCTTGAAGCTGTTGACGAACTCCTCCGGCCGTACGTCCGCCGCGTCGGGCAGCCTGCCGTCACCGAGGGTGCGGCGCGCATAGCCGTAGCTCGCGGTGTCCACGTCCAGGGCGAAGGTGGAGAGGTAGTCCGGGGCGGCGATGTCCGGCTTGGCCGTGTCACCGTTCTCGCCGTGCTCCCCGTTCCTCCCCTTCTCGCCGCTCTTCTCGGACGGCCGGCCCTGGTCCGGTGCCACCGCGTCGGGCGCGGGCTGCCCGCCGGTGGAGCCCTGGGCCGGGCGTGCGCCGGAGCGCTTGTCAGCGGCGGTGCCGTCCGACGAGCCGCCCGCACCGCACGCGGTGAGCAGCATCCCACCCGCGAGCAGAAGCGCCGCCCCCGTCCTGCCCCCGGCCCTGCCCCTTGTCGTCCGCTTGCCGCTTCGCTGGTCCATCATCCGTAACCCCCCACGTCATCACGGTGCCGCGTACCTGTCTCGGACACTTGTGAATGTGACGTACAGGGCCGCCCACCGGAGTCGACGAAAGCGTTGCGGAACCATCTCGATGCGGCAACAGAGGCCGGGCAGGGGTCAAGTGCGGCCGGGCAAACCGCGGAACATCAGGTTCAGGACACGATGTCCTTACGACTGAACCCGCGGAACGCCAGAGCGAACAGGATCAGGGCGTACGTCACCGAGATCGCCGCCCCCTTGATCATGCCGCCCCACTCCAGCTCGGGCTGGAGCGCGTCGGCCCACGCGAACTGCCAGTGCGCGGGCAGGAAGTCGCGCCAGGAGCCGAGTGCGGTGACGGCGTCCAGTACGTTGCCGACGATCGTGAGACCCACCGCGCCGCCGACCGCCCCGAGCGGGGCGTCCGTCTTCGTCGAGAGCCAGAACGCCAGCCCGGCGGTGACGAGTTGGGAGACGAAGATGAACGCGACGACGAGCGCGAGGCGGGGCACGGTGTCCCCGGCGGCCAGCGCTCCCCCGGTGGGCAGTTTCAGCGGCCCCCACCCGTAGGCCGCCGTGCCCGCCGCCAGCGCGACGACCGGCAGCAGCACCATCGCGGCGAGGCTGAAGCCCAGCGCGACGACGAGCTTGGACCAGAGCAGCCGGGTCCGTGGCACGGGCGCGGCGAGCAGATAGCGCAGCGAGGACCAGCTCGCCTCGGAGGCGACGGTGTCCCCGCAGAACAGGGCCACCGGCACCACCAGCAGGAAGCCGGCCGAGACGAAGAGCGAGGTGGCGGCGAAGTTCGCGGCGGACTCGGTCGCCACGTCCATCAGGTTGATCCGGTTGCCGCCCCGGCCGCCACCGCCGCCGCCCTCGCCGTCCGGTGTGCCGCCGATCGCGAAGGCGATGATCAGGATGAAGGGGAGGGCCGCGAGGATTCCGCCCATGAGCAGGGTGCGGCGGCGCCGCAGCTGCCGCATGGCCTCGACGCGGAGGGGGAGCGTGCGCCCGGCGCGGTAGCCGGCGGCTTCCGGGTGCTCGGTCTCCACCCGGGCCTCGGGGGGCTGTACGGGGGCGCTCATGCTGCTCCTCCGGAGATCAGGGTGAGGAAGGCGTCCTCCAGGCGGCGGTGCGGGCCGACGCCGGTGACCGGGACGTCGAGTCGGACCAGGTCGGCGACGAGGCGGGAGGTGGTGGCCCCGTCGAGGCGGACGAGGAGCCCGCGCCCGTCGTCGGTGCGGACGGCGGAGCCGATGCCGGGCAGGGCGGCGACCTTCTCCGCGAGCGGCTCGGACACCTCCTCGGCCGTCGTCACCAGGATCATGTCGCCGGAGCCGGTGATCTCCGCGACCGGACCGGCCTGGACGAGCCGGCCCCGGTCCATGACGACCAGATGGGTGCAGGACTGCTCCACCTCGGAGAGGAGGTGGCTGGAGACGATGACGGTCCGGCCCCCGGCCGCGTAACGGATCATCACGTCACGCATCTCGCGGATCTGCGGCGGGTCCAGCCCGTTGGTCGGCTCGTCGAGGATGAGCAGGTCCGGCATGCCGAGCATGGCCTGCGCGATGGCGAGCCGCTGCCGCATGCCCTGGGAGTACGTCCGTACGGCACGGGCGAGCGCGTCGCCGAGGCCCGCGATCTCCAGGGCCTCCTCGATATGGGCGTCCTCGGCGGGGCGGCCGGTGGCCTGCCAGTACAGGTCGAGGTTGGCGCGCCCGGAGAGGTGCGGCAGGAAGCCCGCGCCCTCGACGAAGGCGCCCACGCGGGAGAGGACCGGGGCGCCGGGGCGGATGGCCTGCCCGAAGACGCGGATCTCGCCCTCGTCGGGGGTGATGAGCCCCATGAGCATGCGCAGGGTGGTGGTCTTGCCCGCGCCGTTGGGGCCGAGCAGCCCGAGGACCTGGCCCTTCTCCACGCGGAAGGACAGCTCGCGCACGGCGTACCGGTCGACGGACTTCGCGTACTTCTTCGAGAGGCCGGTGATCTGGAGCGGTACGTCGGTGAGTTCGGGGTCCGGCGCGGGGGTCGCGGTGCGGCGGCGCGCGGTGAGCAGGAGGGCGGCCGCGATGACGAGGGCGGCGGCCGGGAGGCCCCAGGTCCACCAGGGGAGGGTGGCCGCGGCGGTGGTGACGGCGGGTGCGGTGGGGACGGTCAGGGGTCCGTCGAGGGTCACGGTGTACGTGGCGGGCTCGGCCGGGGACGCGTACCCGAGGTCGGTCGCGGAGAAGACGAGCCGCATCCGGTGCCCGGCGTCGAACTCGTGGTCCACGGCGGGCAGCGCCAGCTCCACCGGCTTGCCCTGCTGGTCGGGGGTGATCCGGTAGGGGGTGACGAGCTGGGAGGGCAGCACCTGCTGCCTGCCGTCCGGCGACACGTCGTACACCTTGCCGAAGAGCACCGCGTCCCGGCCCTCGGTCGCCTTGACGGTCACCCGGGCGGTGGGGGTGCCGGTGACGCGTACGGAGGTGGCCAGCGGGGCCGACTCGAAGCGGCCGAACTGCCCGGGGAAGTCGAGGGAGAGCCCGACGCCGAGCGAGGAGAGCTGGGAGAGGCCGCCGCCGACGCCGGGCACGGCGGAGATGGCGGGCGGGGCGGAGCCGGCGGGGTTGCGGAACGTTTCGGTGGTGGAGGTTCCGGTTGCGGCGGCCCCAGCGGTTCCGGCGGATGGGCCGGTTCCGGTGGGCGCGCTGCCGCCCGCCCGCAGCGCGATCTCCCGGCCGCCGCTGCGCAGCCCCGGGTAGGTGTCGCTGCTCGCGCCGCGCTTGAGGGCGGCGCCGTCGGTGGAGTCGATGCCTCCGGTACGGGTGACACGGAAGGCGGGACCGGTGTCCGTACCGGTCTCCTCCTTCAGGTAGCGGTCGAACCAGGAGCCGACGCGCCCTTCGACGCGCGCGGTCTCGTTGTCGCCGCCGTCGTGCCCGCCGGAGATCCAGTCGACGGAGACGGGCGCGCCGTTGGCGCTGATCGCCTTCTGCATGGCGTCGGCGTGGCCGAGCGGGAAGAGGGAGTCGGACTGGCCCTGGAGGAGGAGCGAGGGCACCTTGATGCGGTCGGCGACGGCGGAGGGCGAGCGCTCGGTGAGCAGCTTCACCGCTTCGGCGTCGGGCTTTCCGCTGACGGCGACCCGCTCGTACATCTCGCAGAGCTTCTTCTCGAACTTCTCGCAGCCGCCGCCGGATGTCACGAAGATCCCGGCCCAGAGCTTCTTGAAGACCCCGTCGGGGAAGAGGGCGTCGGCCAGGTTCCAGTAGGTGATCACGGGCGCGATGGCGTCGACCCGCTGGTCGTGCCCGGCGGCGAGCAGGGAGACGGCCCCGCCGTAGGAGGCGCCGGTGAGCCCGACCCGGGGGTCGCCCTTCTTGTCCAGCTCCACCTCGGGGCGCTCCGCCAGCCAGTCGATGAGCCCGGAGACGTCCTTGACCTCGCCCTCGGGGTCGTTGAGGGAGATCGCCCCGCCGGACTTCCCGAACCCGCGCGCCGACCAGGTCAGCACGGCGTACCCGTCGGCGGCCAGCTTCTCGGCCTGGGCCCGCACGTCGTTCTTGCTGCCGCCGAAGCCGTGGCCGATGAGCACGGCGGGCCGCTTACCGGAACCTCCGGCGGTGAAGTACGAGGTGTCGATCTCCACACCGCCCGGCCGCAGCATCCGGTCCTCGCGCTGCACGGCGGGCGGGCCGTCGTCGGCGACGGCGGTCCAGGTGCCCCCGCCCACGAGGACGGCGAGCGCGGCGACGGCCGCGGCCCACCGGCCAGGGGTACGGGGCAGCAGGCGCCGCCATCGAACAGTAGGGGTCTCCATCCCTCGACCCTAAACGGAGGATGCCACCGGCCGAAGTGCCATCAGGGGGAGGTGGGCAGCCTCCCTGAGAGGTACGGTGCGCCCTCCCCGTACTCCGGATGCGGTACGGGCCTTATCCCGGCCGAAGCCCATTGCGGACATTGGCCGCGCAACGACCGCGACGACCCCGCCTACCGCCCGGCCGGCACCGGCCGGGGAGCGTCCAGATCAAGCGGCGTCTCCACCGGCAGCAGGGCGGCCGCCTTCTCCCTTTCCCCCGCCCGCACCGCCGCGTGCACCTCGCGGGCGAGCGGGGTGACATCGCGTACGGAGACGGTCCACTCGTCCGCGTACCGCCGGGCCGCCTCGCCGCTCAGCCCGAGCTGGAGGGAGCGGTACGGGAGCGGGTTCAGGTCCAGGTCGCGCTCGGGGTCCCACTGCACCCGGGCGGGGGCGGTGCGCAGGCCGCGCTTCCAGGCGGCCTGGTCCGGGTGCACATCGCGTACGTAGTGGGAGAGTTCGGCGTGCGAGAGGGCCCACTCCAGGCCGCTCCGGTCGATCTCGACGGCGAGGACGACCTCCTGCCCCTCCTTGGTGCCCCATCCGCAGCGGTACATCATCCACAGGAAGCTGGGCTTGATCCACGTCATGCGGTCCCGCTTCCACTCGGCGGGGAACCGCCCGTCGCGCGCGGCGGGGAGCCCGATGGCGGGCCGGTACGCCTGGTAGACGGTGACCGTCGTGGCGGTGTGGAGCGCGCGGATCTCATAACGGGGCGGGAGGGGCGGGGTGTTCATGGGTCACAGGATGCGGGAGGCGCTCACCGGCCGGCATCCGGTTTTTCGGCGTACGGCAGGCCCCGCCGCCACCACCGAGGTGCGACGGGGCCTGCCGGGCGGGGACGCCGTCAGTGGTTGCGCGGGAACCCCAGGTCGACGCCCGCCGGGGCGTCCGCCGGGTCCGGCCAGCGGGTGGTGACCACCTTGCCGCGGGTGTAGAAGTGCACGCCGTCGTTGCCGTAGATGTGGTGGTCGCCGAAGAGGGAGTCCTTCCAGCCGCCGAAGGAGTGGTAGCCCACCGGGACCGGGATCGGCACGTTGACGCCGACCATGCCGGCCTCGACCTCCAGCTGGAAGCGGCGGGCCGCGCCGCCGTCGCGGGTGAAGATCGCGGTGCCGTTGCCGAACGGCGAGGCGTTCATGAGGGCGATGCCGTCCTCGTACGTCTCCACGCGGAGCACGCACAGGACCGGGCCGAAGATCTCGTCCTTGTACGCGTCGGAGTCGGTGGAGACCTTGTCCAGGAGGGAGAGGCCGATCCAGTGGCCGTCCTCGAAGCCCTCCACCGTGTGGCCCGTGCCGTCGAGGACGACCTCGGCGCCCTGGGCCGCCGCGCCCGTGACGTACGAGGCGACCTTGTCGCGGTGGGCGGCGGTGATCAGGGGGCCCATCTCGGAGGCGGGGTCGTTGCCGGGGCCGATCTTGATCTTCTCGGCGCGCTCGCGGATCTTGGCGACCAGCTCGTCACCGATCGCGCCGACCGCGACGACCGCCGAGATCGCCATGCAGCGCTCACCGGCGGAGCCGTACGCCGCCGAGACCGCCGCGTCGGCGGCCGCGTCCAGGTCGGCGTCCGGGAGGACGAGCATGTGGTTCTTGGCGCCGCCGAGGGCCTGGACGCGCTTGCCGTTGGCGGAGGCCGTGGCGTGGATGTAGCGGGCGATGGGGGTGGAGCCGACGAAGGAGACGGCTGCCACGTCGGGGTGGTTGAGCAGGCCGTCGACGGCGACCTTGTCACCGTGCAGGACGTTCAGGACGCCGTCCGGAAGGCCTGCCTCCGCCGCCAGCTCGGCCAGCAGGTTGGCGGCCGACGGGTCCTTCTCGCTCGGCTTCAGCACGAACGTGTTGCCGCACGCGATCGCCAGCGGGAACATCCACATCGGCACCATGGCCGGGAAGTTGAACGGGGTGATGCCCGCGACCACACCGAGCGACTGGCGGATCGAGGAGACGTCGACCCGGTTGGAGACCTGGGTGGAGAGCTCGCCCTTGAGCTGCGTGGTGATCCCGCACGCCAGCTCCACGATCTCCAGACCACGGGCCACCTCGCCCAGCGCGTCCGAGTGGACCTTGCCGTGCTCGGCGGTGATCAGCGCGGCGATGTCGTCGCGGTGGGCGTCCAGCAGCGCGCGGTAGCGGAAGAGAACGGCGGTGCGCTGGGCGAGGGAGGATGTGCCCCAGGTGGCGTACGCGGCCTTCGCGGCGGCCACCGCCGCGTCGACCTCCTCCACCGAGGCCAGCGCCACCTGCGTGGTGACCGCGCCGGTGGCCGGGTCCGTGACGGGACCGTACTGGCCCGACGTGCCCTCCACTGTCTTGCCGCCGATCCAGTGGTTGACGGTCTTCGTCATGACGTACTCCTTCAGACTTCAGGCAGGCGCAGGGGTGTTTTCACAGGTGGTGGCGTCGGGCGGCGACCCGCCGGTCGTACTCTTCCCGGGCCTCGACCGCTGCCGGTCGGGTCGCGGTTTCGGCTACGGGAACATCCCACCACGCCTGTGCCGGAGGGGGGCCCGACACTGTGTCGGGCGTTTCGGTCTCGACGTAGACACAAGTGGGGCCCTCCGCGCTGCGGGCCTCCGCGAGGGCTTTGCGCAGGTCGTCGACGGTGGTGGCGCGCAGGACACGCATGCCGAGGGAGGCCGCGTTGGCGGCGAGGTCGACGGGGAGCGGCGGGCCGGTGAAGCCGCCGTCGGCGTCGCGGTGGCGGTAGTCCGTACCGAAGCGCTCGCCGCCGACCGCCTCGGAGAGGCCGCCGATGGAGGCGTACCCGTGGTTCTGGAGGATCAGCAGTTTCAGCGGCAGGTTCTCCTGGACGGCGGTGACGATCTCGGTGGGGTTCATCAGGTACGTGCCGTCGCCGACCAGGGCCCAGACGGGACGGGTCCGCTCGTGGCTTCCGGTGGCGAGGAGGACACCGATCGCGGCCGGGATCTCGTAGCCCATGCAGGAGTAGCCGTACTCCACGTGGTACTGGTCGCGGGAGCGGGTGCGCCAGAGTTTGTGCAGGTCGCCGGGGAGAGAACCGGCGGCGTTGATGAGGATGTCGTCCTCGGTGACCAGGGTGTCGAGGAGGCCGAGGACCTGGGTCTGGGTGGGGCGCGCGGTGGGGTCGGGGGTGGTGAAGGACGCCTCGACCTGTTCCTCCCACGCCTCCTTCGCGCCGGTGTACTCCGTCTCGTACGCCGGGTCGACGCGGTATCCCCGTCCGGCGAGCGCGCTGGTGAGCGCCTCCAGGCCGGTGCGGGCGTCGGCGACGAGAGGGAGGGCGGCCAACTTGTGGGCGTCGAAGCCGGTGATGTTGAGGTTGAGGAAGCGGACGGCCGGGTTCTCGAAGAGGGTGCCGGATGCGGTGGTGAAGTCCGTGTACCGGGTGCCGATGCCGATGACCAGGTCGGCGGTGCGGGCCAGTTCGTCGGCGGTGGCCGTGCCGGTGTGGCCGATGCCGCCCACGTCGGCCGGGTGGTCGTGGCGCAGGGCCCCCTTGCCCGCCTGGGTGGAGGCGACCGGGATGCGGGTGGCGGCGGTGAAGGCGGCGAGGGTCTCCTCGGCCGCGCTGTGGCGGACCCCGCCGCCCGCGACGATCAGGGGGCGGCGGGCCGAGCGCACCGCCCGTACCGCCGCTTCCAGTTCGGCCGCGTCGGGCGCGGGCCTGCGGACCCGCCAGACCCGCTCGGCGAAGAACTCCTCCGGCCAGTCGTACGCCTCCGCCTGCACGTCCTGCGGCAGCGCCAGCGTGACGGCTCCCGTCTCGGCGGGGTCGGCGAGGACCCTCATCGCCTGGAGGGCCGCCGGAATCAGCGCTTCCGGGCGGGTGACCCGGTCGAAGTAGCGCGAGACGGGGCGCAGGCAGTCGTTGACCGACACGTCGCCCGCGTACGGGACTTCGAGCTGCTGGAGTACGGGGTCGGCGGGCCGGGTCGCGAAGGTGTCGCCGGGGAGGAGGAGCACGGGGAGGCGGTTGACGGTGGCGAGGGCGGCGCCGGTGACGAGGTTGGTGGCGCCCGGGCCGATGGAGGTGGTCACGGCGTGCGCGGAGAGCCGGCCGGACTGGCGCGCGTACCCCACGGCCGCGTGCACCATGGCCTGTTCGTTGCGGCCCTGGAGGTAGGGCATGCGGGGCGCGGTCCGGATGCCGTCGTGGTCGCCGTTCCGCTTTCCGTTCCCGTTGCCCGCCTCCACGAGCGCCTGGCCGATCCCGGCGACGTTGCCGTGGCCGAAGATGCCCCAGGTGGCGTTGATGAGGCGGTGGCGGCGGCCGTCGCGCTCGGTGTACTGGCGCGAGAGAAAGGCGACCAGGGCCTGAGCGGTGGTCAGGCGGCGGGTGGGGGTGGGGCTGCGGGGGCCGGTGCGGCTTGCGGGACGCGTGGGGCTCTCGGGGCTCGCTCCGTCGGCGCGGCTCGCGCTACGGGAGTCGGGGCGGCTCGCGTTGCGGGAGTCGGGGCGGCTCGCGGGACTCGTCGGGCTCAACCTGTTACCTCCGGGCCGGGCGACGGATGCGCCGTGTCCGGGCGGGCCGTCTGCGGATGCGCCGTGTACAGCGGCAGTCTGGCGTCCACCGGCTCGTCCCGCCAGGTGTCGCGGATCCATCCGTGGTCCGGATGGTCGCGGATCAGCCAGGCCCGCTCCTCCCCCGGCCCCGCCATGACGTTCAGGTAGTACAGCGTGCGGGCGGGCGGGGCGATGGACGGGCCGTGCCAGCCGTCGGGGATGAGGACCGCGTCGCCGCTGCCGACCTCGGCGAGGACATCCGTACCGCCCTCGCGCGACGGCGAGACCCGGTGGTAGCCGAGGCCGCCGCCCTCCACCTCGAAGTAGTAGATCTCCTCCAGCTCGCACTCCTCGCCCGGCACCTGCTCGTCGTGCTTGTGGGGCGGGTAGGAGGACCAGTTGCCGCCGGGCGTCAGGACCTCGACGGCGATCAGGCGGTCGCAGTCGAAGGTGTCGGCGGCGGCGAAGTTGTTGACCTGGCGCGAGCAGGTGCCGGTGCCGCGCAGTTCGACGGGTACCTCCGGCGCGGGGCCGTAGCGAGCGGGGAGTCGTCGCTCGCACTTCGCTCCTGCCAGGGCGAAGCGGCCTCCTGCGCCGGAGGCGATCTGCGCTCGGTCGTCGCGCGGCACGTAGGCGAAGTCGCTCACCCCGCTGAACACGCTTTCCCGGCCCAGCAGTTCAAAGGTTTCCCCTGCCGTATGCACCGTACAGCCACCGGTCAACGGCAGGATGATCCATTCACACTCCCCGGTGACCAGCGTATGAACTCCGCCCGGCTCCAGCTCCAGAACCCGGAGATGGGACCGGTCCCATCCGGCCATTTCGGGGTCGATGTCCAGGGCGTACGGGCCGCGCCCCGCACTGCCGGAGGGCAGGTGGTGGCCTGCGCCGTCGCGCTTCCGGTGCGTGTCCATACCCACTCCCTACCCGTCCTCTCCCGGCTACAGCAGCGATACGGCCGTGTCGACGGCGCCCGCCACGTCCCCGTCGACCGGGTAGAGCAGCGAACGCCCCACGACCAGCCCCCGTACGGTCGGCAGCCGCAGGGCCTCGCGCCACTTGCCGTACGCCCCGTCCAGGTCGCCGCCCACCTCGCCGCCGAGCAGGACGGCGGGGAGCGTGGAGGTCTCCATGACCTGCGCCATGTCGTCCGGGTCCTCGGTGACGGGGACCTTGAGCCAGGTGTACGCGGAGGTCCCGGCCAGGCCCGACGCGATGGCGATGGACGTGGCGACGGCGGCGGCGCCCAGGTCGTTGCGGAGGCGGCCGTCGACGCGGCGGCAGAGGAACGGTTCGACGAAGACCGGCAGCCGGTGCGCGGCCATCACGTCGATGGTGCGGGCGGCGGCGTGCAGGGTGTCGAGGGAGCCGGGGTCCTCGTGGTCGATGCGGAGCAGCAGCTTCCCCGCGTCGAACCCGTGGCGGACCAGGTCCTCGGGGCGGTGCCCGGTGAACCGGTCGTCCAGCTCGAACGCCGCGCCCGCGAGCCCGCCCCGGTTCATGGAGCCCATGACGACCTTGTCCTCCAGGGCGCCGAGGAGGAGCAGGTCGTCCAGGACGTCGGCGGAGGCGAGGACGCCGTCGACGCCGGGGCGGGAGAGGGCGAGGCAGAGCCGTTCGAGCAGTTCGAACCGGTTGGCCATGGCGAGTGCCCGGTCCCCGACGGCGAGGGCGCCGCGTGCGGGGTGGTCGGCGGCGATGATCATCAGTCGGCCGGGGTGGGGCGCGGTCTCACGGGCGGTGGCGGTGTCTGCCGTACGGAGCAGGGGGCGCCGCTTCCGTCGCGCGGCGGCTTCGGCCACCGCTTCGGGGCGCTCGGCGCGGAGCCGGACCAGGTCGCGGACGGAGGCGGCGGCGGGAGTGGCAGGGGTGGGACGGGTCATGAGGCCGCTCCGGAGGGCCCGTAGGTGGGGTCCGCCGTGACCGCCCCCTCCGCGAGCGCCCGGTCCACCTCGTCCGGGACGGGCATGGCGGAGGAGCAGGCGATGCGGGAGGCGACGATGGCCCCGGCGGCGTTGGCGTACCGCATGATCCGGGCGATGTCCCAGCCGGCCAGCAGCCCGTGGCAGAGCGCCCCGCCGAACGCGTCCCCGGCGCCGAGCCCGTTGACGACCTCCACCGGCAGTGGCTCCACATCGGCGGTGGAGCCGTCGCGGTGGACGGCCAGGACACCCTTCGGCCCCTGCTTGACGACGGCGAGCTCCACCCCGGCCGCGAGCAGGGCGCGGGCGGCGGCGTGCGGTTCGCGCTCGCCGGTGGCGATCTCGCACTCATCGATGTTGCCGACGGCGACGGTGGCGTGGGCGAGCGCTTCCCGGTAGCGGGCGGGCGCCACGGAGCTGTGGTCTCCGCCGTCCCAGAACATGGGCCGCCAGTCGAGATCGAACACGGTCGCGGTACGGGGCTCCCGGGCCGGGTCCTCGCTACGGGCACTCTCACGGCGGGCACTGTCGCTGCGGGCGCTCCCGCCACGGGCACTCTCGCTGCGGGCCCGGAGCGCCGTCAGCGTCGCGGCGCGGCTGGGCTCGGCGCTCAGCCCGGTGCCGGTCATCCAGAAGATCCGCGCATCGCGCACCGCGTCCAGGTCGACTTCCGACGGGTGGATCTCCAGATCGGGCGCCTTGGGCTGCCGGTAGAAGTAGAGGGGGAAGTCGTCCGGCGGGAAGATCTCGCAGAAGGTGACCGGGGTCGGATACGCCTCGACCTCCGTCACCCACCGGTCGTCCACCCCGAAGCCCCGCAGCTCCTGGTGGAGGTACTCCCCGAAGGCGTCCCGGCCGGTCCGGGTGATCACCGCCGTCCGCCGCCCCAGCCGCGCCGCCGCCACCGCGACGTTCGTCGGGGAGCCGCCGAGGAACTTGCCGAACGTCTCGACCCGGGCGAGCGGCACACCGATGTCCAGGGGGTAGAGGTCCACCCCGATCCGCCCCATGGTGATCACGTCGTACGGCTCAGGCATGCGCATCCCTTCGACCCACCGGCGCGACCCACGGCTCTGCCCACCGGTGGCCGGCTGATCCAGGTCTAGTCCCCTCCCGGGAACCCTGTCAACATTTTGTCCGGACATTCGGACGAACTCTTGACACTCGTCCGCACGGGCCACGACGCTGGGCGATATGACCCCCTCCGCACCCTCTTCGGCCCGCATCCGTATCGGCTCGGCTCCCGACTCGTGGGGGGTGTGGTTCCCCGACGACCCGCGGCAGGTGCCCTGGCAGCGCTTCCTCGACGAGGTGGCCGAGGCCGGGTACGCGTGGATCGAACTCGGTCCGTACGGCTATCTCCCCACCGATCCGGCCCGGCTGACGGACGAGACCCGCAGCCGTGGGCTGACCGTATCCGCCGGCACCGTCTTCACCGGATTGCACCACGGGCCCGATGTCTGGGACCGGACCTGGGCACATGTCGCCGACATCGCCGAACTGACCCGGGCCATGGGCGCCGAACACCTCGTCGTCATCCCCTCCTTCTGGCGCGACGACAAGACCGGCGAGGTGCTGGAGGACCGCACGCTCACGCCCGCGCAGTGGCGGGACCTGACGACCCAGACGGAGCGGCTCGGCCGGGAGGTCCGGGACCGCTACGGGCTCCGCATCGTCGTCCACCCGCACGCGGACACCCACATCGACAGCGAGGAGAACGTCAACCGCTTCCTCGACGCCACCGACCCCTCCCTCGTGTCGCTCTGCCTGGACACCGGGCACTACGCCTACTGCGGCGGCGACAGCGTCAAGCTCATCGAGACGTACGGGGAGCGCATCGGCTACCTCCACCTGAAGCAGGTCGACCCCGAGATCCTGGCGGCGGTGGTGGCGGACGAGGTCCCGTTCGGCCCGGCCGTGGCACGGGGCGTGATGTGCGAACCGCCCGGTGGCGTACCCGCTTTGGAACCGGTCCTGGATGCGGCGCGCGCCCTGGACGTCGACCTGTTCGCGATCGTGGAGCAGGACATGTACCCGTGCGACCCGGACAAGCCGCTTCCGATCGCGCGCCGCACCCGCGAGTTCCTCCGCTCCTGCGGACGGCCCTGACCGCCGGGTCACACCCCCGTACGCCCGTCGATGCGCTCACGGATCAGGTCGGCGTGCCCGCAGTGGCGCGCGTACTCGGCGATCATGTGCGTGTAGATCCAGCGCAGCGTCACCTCCCCGCCCATGAAGGGGCTGGTGTCGTCGAGTCCCCGCCCCGCGCAGTTCTCCCGGCCCCGCCGGACCTCCTCCTCCCACACCGCCACCGCCCTCTCGTACGTGGCGTCCTCGGCGAGCTCGAACCCACCGGTGTGCCTGCTCCCCTCGTCGGCGGGGGCGAACAGCGGCGGAACGCCCTCCTGTACGAGGACCTGCCGGAACCAGGTCCGCTCCACGGCCGCAGCGTGCTGGACCAGGCCGAGCAAGGTGATCGACGAGGGCGCCGCTGAGGCCTCACGGAGCCGCTCCTCGGGCAACTCCGCGCATTTCTGGGCGAGGGTGGCGCGGTAGAAGTCGAGCCAGCTCTCCAGAGAGGTGCGCTCGTCGGCGACCAACGGGGGCATCGGACGTTCGGAAGTGCTCATGGCCATCATCGTGGCATCCGGGTCTGACATCGGCCGGACGGTGAGGCGCACGCCGCTGCTCTCACCCCTTCTGTCACACCGGTAACCGTTTCGCCACACATATCTCCGTTACGCGGGTTTTCCGTCACAGGCGTACAACAGCCCCACCCCGCCTGCCGTTCGATGTCGTTCAACCGGGCGCAGGCTGCGTGATCACCGGAGCAGAACCGGCAGAGAGAACCGGCGGACAGAACCGGTCAGAACAGAGCAGCGCAGAGAGGTGTCACGGATGACGGACAGAACACTCTGGTCCTACAAGGACATTGCCGCCCACATCCAGGTCCAGCCGGACACCGTCCGCTCCTATCGCAAACACGGCCTCCTCCCGCCGCCCGACCAGGTGAAGAACGGAAAGCCGTACTGGTACGGCGACACCGTCCGCGCCTGGGTCGCCTCCCGCCCCCGCAACCGGGGCCGCTGACCCGGGGCCGTCGGCACACGGCCCCTACGGTCGGGGCGCCTTGCGGAACAGTGCCGCCCAGAGGAAGGACTCACCGAAGACCGGAGATCCGGGCGCCTCGTCGCGCATCCGGCGCAGTTCGATCTCCTCCAGGCCGGAGAAGATGTCGCGCAACTCCTCGGAGGTGTAGGCGAGTCCGCCGCCCAGGTCCCCCCGGCGGTAGAGCTCCGCGTCCGGCAGCTCGGAGCCCATGCCGCCCTCCCCCGCCGCGAAGCAGGTGAGCGTGAAGTGGCCGCCGGGGGCGAGGCAGCGGTCGAGGAGAGCGAGGTAGCTGATACGCCGGTGGGGCGGCAGGTGGTGGAAGCAACCGGAGTCATGGATCAGGTCGTACGGCCCGGCCAACTCCGCCCCACCCGCCCCACTCGCCTCGTCGGCCCCAGCCGCCCCGCCCGATGTCAGGACGAAGGCGTCCCCGCGGTGGAACCGGGCCTTGATCCCCGAGGCCTCCGCGCGCTCCTCGGCCCAGGCGATCGCGGCCGGGGAGAGGTCGATCGCGTCGACGTCGAAGCCGAGCGAGGCCAGCGCGTGCGTGTTGCGCCCGGGGCCGCAGCCCAGGTCGAGTGCGCGGCCCGGGGCGACCAGCCCCCGGTCGACGTACGAGACGAGGTTCTCGTCGGGCTTGTCGACGAAGAAGGGCACCGGCTTCGAGCGGTCCCCGTAGAAGCCGTCCCACCATGAGCCGGCGTCGGCGGTCCAGCGGTGCGCTTCGGGCGCGAACAGGTCGTCCAGGAGCGTCATTACGTCGTCCGTCGTGCGGATGTTCCGGTCCATCCGGCCCCCTTTCCCTCTGCGCCAATTTTATAGGTCAGACGAGAGAAATCCCAGGTCAGAGCCGTTTTGACGATCGCTTCGAGGGCTCCTGACGGGTCCATGGCCAGGAGGGTGACCCCACCCCCTCCCGCCCGGCGGCCAGGTCCTCCGCGCGGCCCTCACGGCCCGTCAAGGGGCCCTCCACGGCCGACCCGAGGCCCTTTTCCCAGCGGATCCCGGGCCGGCCGCAGAGCCGTCGTACGCCTACGCCCCCGTGGTGACCTTCTCCCCGTCCCGGGCCGCCTCGTCCGGTATCTCCCCGTCGGCCGTGGGCTCTCCCGGGCCGCCGGGCCCACCCTTCGTACCGGCTCCGGCCGGGGCCGACTCCCCTTCGCTGATGCCGAACCTCTGGTGGAAGGCGCGCAGCGGCCTGGGCGCCCACCAGGTGGCGCGGCCCGTCAGCTTCATCACCGCGGGGACCAGCAGGCTGCGGACCACCATGGCGTCCATCAGGACGGCGAGGGCGATCCCGAGCCCCAGCATCTTGGTGTTGGTGACCCGTGAGGTGCCGATGGCGACCATCACGACCGCGAGGATCACTGCGGCCGCGGTGATCAGTCCGCCGGTGCGGGACAGTCCGAAGGTGACCGAGCGTTCGTGGTCGCCGGTGCGGTCGTACTCCTCCTTGATCCGGGAGAGCAGGAAGACCCCGTAGTCCATGGAGAGGCCGAAGGCCACGCAGAACATCAGGACGGGCAGGGTCGTCTCGATGTCCCCGGTACTGGTGAAGGCGAGGATCCCGGAGAGGTTCCCGTCCTGGAAGACCCAGACCACCGCACCGAACATCGCCGTCAGGCTGAGGGCGTTGAGCGCGACCGCCTGGATCGGGATGAGCACGCTGCCGGTGAGCAGGAAGACCAGGAGCAGCGTCACCACGACGATGATGGCGATCGCCCACGGCAACCGGTCCGCGATGGCGTCCTTGGAGTCGACGAGGACCGCCGCCGTGCCCGTCACCGAGGTGTCGAAGGAGTCGGCGGGCATCGTGCGCAGGTCCCGTACGAGCTGCTGGGTCTCCTCCCCGACCGCCTCGCCGTCCGGCAGCACGCTGAAGTACGCGGTCGAGTCCGCCGCGACCGGGCCGTCGACGCGCAGCACGCCCGGGACCTTCTCGATCCGGTCCTTGAGGGCCGCGTACGCGGCGGGCGTCCCCTCCCCCTCGACCAGCATCTCCAGGCCGCCGCTCGGGCTGCCGGGGAAGCCGTCCCGTATGTGCTCCTGGACCACGCGGGACTCGGCACCGACGGGGAGCTGGCGGTCGTCCGCCGTACCGAACTTGACGCCGAGGAAGGGCAGTCCGAGGAGGACGAGCCCCACCGTGGTGACGATGGCGAAGACCGGCGCCCGGCGCATCACCAGCCCGGCGAAGCGCGCCCACCCCCTGCCGGACTGCCCGGCAGCGGCTTCCGTCCGCTTCCCGCGGCGCAGCAGTCGGCGCAGGTCCAGCGCGTTGACCCGGGGGCCCAGCAGCATGAGCGCGGCGGGCAGCAGGATCAGTGCGGCGGCCGCGGCCAGCAGGACCACGGCGATCCCGGCGTAGGCGAAGGACCGCAGGAAGTACTGCGGGAAGACGAGCATCGCCGACAGGGAGACGGCGACGGTGAGCGCGGAGAAGAGGACCGTGCGCCCGGCCGTGCGCAGCGTGGTGCCGACCGCCGTCCGGGTATCGGCCCCGGTGTCCAGCTCCTCGCGGAAGCGGCGGACGATGAACAGCGCGTAGTCGATGGCGAGTCCGAGGCCGAGGGCCGTGGTGAGGTTCATGGCGAAGACCGAGACGTCGGTGAACTCGGTCAGTCCGCGCAGCACGGCGTTGGTGCCGAGGATCGCGACGATGCCGACGAGGAGCGGCAGCATGGCGGCGATCGCGCTGCCGAAGACCATGACGAGCAGGACGAGCGTCACCGGCAGGGCGATGAGCTCGGCCCGCAGCAGGTCCTCCTGGATGATCGTCTGCATCTCGTGCTGGACGGCGACGGGTCCGCCGACCGAGACCTTCACCGGGCCGCTCTCCCCGGCGAAGTCGGCAGCGATCCGTTCGAGCGTCTCGCCCGCCTCCGTCTCGTCGCCCCCTATCCGGGCCGCGATGAGCGCTTCGCGGCCGTCCTCGGCGCGCAGGGCCGGCGCCTTGGTCTGCCAGTACGAAGTGACTCCGGATATGTCCTGCTCGGCGGTGAGGCGCTCGGTGAGCCGTGCGGCCTCGGCTGCCACCGCCGGATCGTCGACGGAGGCGGCGCCGCTGTCCACCAGGAGGAGCAGGTTGGGCTGGGAGGCGGGGAACTCCCGCTCCAGCGCCTCGGTCGCGTAGGACGACTCGGCGTCGGGGGCCTGCCAGCCACCGCTGCCCATCCGGTCGGCCACCCCGCTCCCGGCGAACACGGCGAGGGCGGTGATCACCAGGGCGGCCAGCAGGGCGAGCCGCGGCCTGGCGGTGACGAACCGGGTCCAGCCTCCGACCGGCTGCGGACCGGAGCGCCCGGATGAACGGGACGGCCCGGATGGTGCGGACGGCCCGGAGGACGCGGACGCTCCGGACCGAGCGGGTGGACCCGGCGGAGCGGACGGCCCGGCCGTACCGGGTGGACCGTTGACTTCGGACATGGTGCGGTGTCCCCTTCACCGAGACCCGGCGGCGCAGGGCAGCATGGGTCAGTCGTTGCCACTTACACTGGCAAACACGAGTGATCGCTCGCGTTTCCTTAGAATGCGAGTGAGCACTCGCGTTTGTCAAACGCATCAGGAAAGCTGGGGATTGTCGTGCCGGAGGCCAGAGCCAAGAAGGGCGCCGCAGAGGACGGCGCAGCCAGCAAACCCGCGACCGACGAGGCCGGCGGCACCGCAGGGCCGGAGGGCACCTCGGGGGCACCCCGCCCGCGCCGCCGCCAGGCCCGTGGCGAAGCCCGTATCGCCCAGCTCCTCCAGGCGGCGGCCAGCGTCTTCTGCACCAGCGGCTACACCGCGTCCAGCACCAACGCCATCGCCCGCGAGGCCGGCGTCTCACCGGGCACGCTGTACCAGTTCTTCCCGAACAAGGAGGCCATCGCCGTAGAGCTCGGCGACCAGCTGCTCCACCGCTGGCGCGACACCTACGGGGCGGCCTTCACCCCGAGCCACCTCGAACTGCCCCTCGACCGGATGCTGGACGCCGTCCTCGACCCGCTGATCGCGTTCAACTGCGAGAACCCGGCGTTCTTCGTGCTGATGCACGGCTCGGAGATCCCCGGCCGGATCACCGAGGAGCACGACACCCTGCACACCGCCATGCTGAGCCGGGTCGAGGAGATCCTCCTCAGCTACCTCCCGGAGGTCCCCGCCCCCCAGGTCCACCGGGTCGCCGAGATGGCCTTCATGGTGTTCAAGGCGGGACTCGACCTGATCATGGCCAAGGAGGGCGAGGAGCGCGAGGCCTACATCCGGGAGCTGAAGGCGGCCATGTACCGCTACCTGGACCCTCTGATCGGCGACGACTCGCCTCACCTGGCCCCGCACGCCCGCGAGGGCCGGACCCTCTAGGGGCGAACCCCCTGGGAGCGGACCCCCAGGGACGAACCTCCTAGAACCGCGCCCCCCCGATCGGCAGCGCCTGGCGCGCCCCGATCTCACCCATACCCCCTAGGGGTATAGTATGGAGTCAGCGAGGCGCCCCGGGCACCCCTGTGGCCCCCCGCGCCACACTCGTACGCCGAAGAGGAGAACGCCATGACCGCCGAGACCGAGCCCACCACCCAGTCCACCGGCTCCTGCTGCTCGCCCAGCGGTTCCTGCCACGGCGGCGCCGCCGACGTACAGATCGAGTCGGCGGACTCGGTCACCACGGTGTACGAGGTGAAGGGCATGACCTGCGGCCACTGCGAAGGCGCCGTGTCGGAGGAGATCTCCGCGCTGGGCGGCGTGACGTCCGTCGAGGCCGTCGCCGCCACCGGCCGCGTCACCGTCTCCTCCAAGGCCCCGCTGGCCGAGGACGCCGTGCGCGCCGCCGTCGACGAGGCCGGTTACGAACTCGTCGGCCGGGCCGCCTGAGCGCCGGCGCACCACCTTCTCCCCGTCGGGCCGGGCCCACCAGCAGATACTGGTGAGGTACGGCCCGACCTGCGTTCCCCAGGAGTTCGGACATGGCCAGCACAGCAGCAGCCGAGACCCCGGCCGCGAACGCCTCCGAGGCCGAGCTCATGATCGGCGGGATGACGTGCGCCTCGTGCGCCGCCCGCGTCGAGAAGAAGCTCAACCGGATGGACGGCGTCACCGCGACGGTGAACTACGCGACCGAGAAGGCCCGCGTCACGTTCGCGGAGGGCCTGGAACTGTCGGACCTCGTCGCGACGGTCGAGAAGACCGGCTACACGGCCCGCCCCCTCACCCGCCCGAAACCGGAACCCGCGCAGGAGCCCGCGCGTGGACCCGCGCCGGAGCGGGAGCCCGAGCGCGGCCCTGCGCCGGGGCCGGGGCCCGAGCAGGAGCAGAACCCCGAGCCCGGGCCCGTACACAAGCCCGTACGCAAGCCCGACCGTCGCCCCGCACCTGAGCAGGAAGCGGACCAGGAACCCGCGCCCACCCCGCCCGACGCATCACCCGACGCTGCCGAAGCGGAACAGGCCGCCTCCCTCGCCACCCTCCGGCAGCGGCTCATCGTCTCCGCCGTCCTCAGCATCCCCGTCGTCCTGCTCGCCATGGTCCCGGCGTTCCAGTTCGACAACTGGCAGTGGCTCTCCCTGACCCTCGCCGCGCCCGTCGTCATCTGGGGCGGCCTGCCCTTCCACCGCGCCACCTGGACCAATCTCCGGCACGGTGCCGCCACCATGGACACACTCGTCTCGATGGGCACCCTCGCCGCCTTCGGCTGGTCGCTGTGGGCCCTGTTCCTCGGCGACGCGGGGATGCCGGGCATGCGGCACGGGTTCGACCTCACCGTCTCGCGCGCCGACGCGAGCTCCACGATCTACCTGGAGGTCGCGGCCGGGGTGATCACGTTCATCCTGCTGGGCCGCTATCTGGAGGCGCGCGCGAAGCGGAAGTCCGGTGCCGCGCTGCGGGCGCTGATGCACCTGGGCGCCAAGGACGTCGCCGTACTCAGAGGCGGTACGGAGGTACGCATCCCCGCCGGCCGGCTCGTCGTCGGTGACCGCTTCGTCGTCCGCCCCGGGGAGAAGATCGCCACCGACGGCAAGGTCGTCGAGGGCAGCTCGGCCGTGGACGCCTCGATGCTGACCGGCGAGTCGCTGCCGGTGGACGTCGGCGCGGGCGACTCCGTCACGGGCGCCACGATCAACGCCGGCGGGCGCCTGGTCGTCGAGGCGACCCGGATCGGCTCCGACACCCAACTCGCCCGCATGGCCCGCCTGGTGGAGGACGCCCAGAACGGCAAGGCCGCCGCCCAGCGCCTCGCGGACCGCATCTCCGCCGTCTTCGTGCCCGCCGTCATCGTGCTCGCGCTCGGCACCCTGGGCTTCTGGCTGGCCAGCGGCGCCGGTCCCACCGATGCCTTCACGGCGGCCGTCGCGGTCCTGATCATCGCCTGCCCCTGCGCCCTCGGCCTCGCCACCCCCACCGCCCTCATGGTCGGCACCGGCCGAGGCGCCCAGCTCGGCATCCTCATCAAGGGACCCGAAGTCCTCGAAACCACCCGCCGCGTCGACACCATCGTCCTCGACAAGACCGGCACCGTCACCACCGGCAAGATGACCCTCCTCACCGTCCACACCGCCGAAGGGACGGACAAGAACGACGTGCTGCGGCTGGCGGGCGCGGTGGAGCACTCCTCCGAGCATCCGATCGCGCAGGCCGTGGCGGCAGGCGCAGCCGAACGCCTCCCCGGCCCCCTCCCCACCCCCGACGACTTCGCCAACATCCCCGGACTCGGCGTCCAAGGCGTCGTGGAGGGGCACACCGTCCGCGTCGGCCGCCCCCGCCTCCTCGCCGACGCGGGCATCGCGCTCCCGCCCGAGCTGACCGCCGCCCTGGCGGAGGCCGAGGAGCAGGGACGTACGGCGGTGGCCGTGGCCTGGGAGGGAAAGGCCCGGGGCGTGCTCGGGGTGGCCGACGCCGTCAAGGACGGCAGCGCGGCCGCCGTGGCCCAGCTACGGGCCCTGGGGCTGCGGCCCGTCCTCCTGACCGGCGACAACCGGGCGGTGGCCGAGGCCGTGGCCCGTGAGGTGGGCATCGACGAGGTCCACGCCGAGGTGCTCCCCGAGGAGAAGGTGGACGTCGTCAAGCGCCTTCAGGCGGAGGGCCGGAGCGTCGCGATGGTCGGCGACGGGGTCAACGACGCGGCGGCTCTGGCCACGGCAGATCTGGGGCTGGCGATGGGTACCGGGACGGATGCGGCGATCGAGGCGAGCGACCTCACGCTGGTTCGTGGAGATCTCAAGGTGACTGCTGACGCAATCCGCCTTTCCAGGCGTACTCTTTCCACCATCAGGGGCAACCTCTTCTGGGCCTTCGGGTACAACGTTGCGGCGCTGCCCCTGGCTGCAAGTGGCCTGCTCAACCCAATGATCGCGGGAGCCGCCATGGCGTTTTCGTCCGTGTTCGTCGTCACGAACAGCCTTAGGTTGCGTACCTTCACGTAACTTCCACAAAGAGATTTAGATCACACCGTTCTCAGGGTAACCATCCGGTGGGTTCGCGAGTCTTAGAGTGCGATGCCAAGGATGTCTTGGGGGACGTCCGATGGAGTGTCTTGGGGGACGCTCCTGTGGCAAGCGTTGAGCCGGGGCACGTGCACCGGGGAGCTTTGAGCGGCCCTCCCGTGCGTACGTACCCCGGCAGAGCGCAGCACAGCACAACAACGGGAGCTTCGGCTCCCTTCAGACGCCCGGCCGGATCCCGTGGGGGGAATCCGCTCCGGGATATGGGAAGCGCCCTGACCGTCGACCCGTGGGGGGATCGGCGGCAGGGCGTTTCTCGCTCTCCAGGGGCACCCAGGACGGCCTCCCGCCTCCGACCCCGTCCTCGTAGGCCTCCCATGGGCCCACTGGCCCCGTAACGCCGAATCGCCCCGGACACCGCGCTCTGTGCGAAGCGCGGCACGCGGGGCGAAGGCAGTCGGCCGAAGAGGCCGGGCACTACGGGGTGGTGCGGGTCGGCCGAGGACGCCGGATGGCCCTCGACCGGGCGGTACGAGACCGGGCCTGAGTCAGCGGCCCTCGACCGGGACAAAGTCGCGGAGGACCTCGCCGGTGTAGATCTGGCGCGGGCGGCCGATGCGCGAACCCGGCTCCTTGATCATCTCGTGCCACTGGGCGATCCAGCCCGGAAGGCGGCCGAGCGCGAAGAGCACGGTGAACATCTCGGTCGGGAAGCCCATGGCCCGGTAGATCAGACCGGTGTAGAAGTCCACGTTGGGGTAGAGGTTGCGCGAGACGAAGTAGTCGTCGGAGAGCGCGTGCTCCTCCAGCTTGAGCGCGATGTCGAGAAGCTCGTCGGACTTGCCGAGCGCGGACAGCACGTCGTGGGCGGCGGCCTTGATGATCTTGGCGCGCGGGTCGAACGACTTGTACACCCGGTGGCCGAAGCCCATCAGGCGGACGCCGTCCTCCTTGTTCTTCACCTTGCGGATGAAGGAGTCGACATCGCCGCCGTTGGCCTGGATGCCTTCGAGCATCTCCAGAACCGACTGGTTGGCGCCACCGTGCAGGGGACCCCAGAGCGCCGAGATGCCGGCGGAGATCGAGGCGAACATGTTCGCCTGCGAGGAGCCGACCAGACGCACGGTGGAGGTCGAACAGTTCTGCTCGTGGTCCGCGTGCAGGATGAGCAGCTTGTCCAGCGCCGAGACGACGACCGGGTCCAGCTCATATTCCTGGGCGGGGACCGAGAAGGTCATGCGCAGGAAGTTCTCGACGTACCCGAGGTCGTTGCGCGGGTAGACGAAGGGGTGCCCGATCGACTTCTTGTACGCGTACGCCGCGATCGTCGGCAGCTTCGCCAGCAGGCGGATCGTCGAGAGGTGGCGCTGCTCCTCGTCGAACGGGTTGTGGCTGTCCTGGTAGAACGTGGACAGCGCGCTGACCACCGAGGACAGCATGGCCATCGGGTGGGCGTCACGCGGGAAGCCGTCGAAGAACCGCTTGACGTCCTCGTGCAGCAGCGTGTGCTGGGTGATCTCGTTCTTGAAGGTCGCCAGCTCGTCGACCTTGGGAAGGTCGCCGTTGATCAGCGTGTACGCGACCTCGAGGAACGACGAGCGCTCGGCGAGCTGCTCGATCGGGTATCCGCGGTAGCGCAGAATGCCCTGCTCACCGTCGAGGTACGTGATGGCGGATTTATAGGCGGCGGTGTTGCCGTATCCGCTGTCCAGCGTCACCAGGCCGGTATTGGCCCGGAGCTTCCCGATGTCGAAGCCCTTGTCGCCGACGGTGCTGTCGATCACCGGGTAGGTGTACTCGTCATCGCCGTACCGCAGTACTACAGAGTTGTCGCTCACGTCATCCCTCACCGACGTAGTGCCTCTTCTTCGAGGTGCCCTGACTGTCTCCACCCTCCCCCATTCGGCTCAGGAGAGTGCACTCGGGGTCGTCCATTGGACCTACTGGCGGCACTGAGTGCCGCCAACTTACTCATCCTGCCCCCTTGACTGCGGTTCCGGAAGACCTCCGTGATGTTTCCCACCGATTTGATCGATCATTTTTGTGCGGGGGTCACGAGAAGTCTTCTCCCGAGCCGCCTCGGAGCCGGAAATCCAGCGCCGTACAGCGTCTGCCTGCGGAAACCGTGCGGACAGCCTGGCCGATCGCCTTACGGGACCCGACGAGGACGACGAGCTTCTTGGCCCGGGTCACGGCCGTGTAGAGCAGGTTGCGCTGGAGCATCGTCCAGGCGCTGTTGGTGACGGGGATGACGACCGCCGGATACTCACTGCCCTGGGAGCGGTGGATCGTCATGGCGTACGCGTGGGCCAGCTCGTCCAGCTCGTCGAAGTCGTAGCCGATCTCCTCGTCCTCGTCGGTGCGGACGGTGAGCTTCTGCTCGTCGAGGTCGAGGGCGGTGACGACGCCGACGGTGCCGTTGAAGACGCCGTTCTCGCCCTTGTCGTAGTTGTTGCGGATCTGCGTGACCTTGTCGCCGACCCGGAAGACCCGGCCGCCGAACCGCTTCTCGGGGAGGTCGGGCCGGCCCGGGGTGATGGCCTGCTGGAGCAGCCCGTTCAGCTCGCCCGCCCCCGCCGGCCCCCGGTGCATCGGAGCGAGGACCTGCACGTCACGGCGCGGGTTGAGCCCGAACTTGGCCGGGATGCGGCGGGCCGCCACATCGACGGCGAGCTTGCCCGCATCCGCCGTCTCGTCCTCCACGAAGAGGAAGAAGTCGCTCAGCCCCTCGGTGAGCGGGGGCTTCCCCGCGTTGATCCGGTGGGCGTTGGTGACCACCCCCGACTGCTGGGCCTGCCGGAAGATCCGGGTGAGCCGGACGGCGGGGACCGGGCTGCCCTCCGCGAGCAGGTCGCTCAGCACCTCCCCCGCCCCGACCGAGGGCAGCTGGTCGACATCGCCCACGAGGAGGAGGTGGGCACCGGGTGCCACGGCCTTCACAAGCTTGTTGGCGAGCAGCAGATCCAGCATGGACGCCTCGTCGACGACGACCAGATCCGCGTCGAGTGGCCGCTCCCGGTCGTATGCCGCGTCCCCGCCCGGCTTCAGTTCGAGCAGCCGGTGCACGGTGGACGCCTCGGCTCCGGTCAGCTCGGCCAGCCGCTTGGCGGCCCGCCCCGTGGGCGCGGCCAGCACCACCTTCGCCCGCTTGGCCCGCGCCAACTCGACGATGGACCGCACGGTGAACGACTTCCCGCAGCCGGGCCCACCGGTCAGGACGGCCACCTTCCGGCTGAGCGCGAGCCGTACCGCCTCCTCCTGCTCGGGCGCCAGCGAGGCCCCCGTACGCGTCGCGAGCCAGGCCAGCGCCTTCTCCCAGTCCACGTCCTGGAAGGCGGGCATCCGGTCCTCCCCGGTCCGCAGGAGCCGCCGCAGCTGCCCGGCGAGAGACAGCTCGGCCCGATGAAAGGGCACGAGGTAGACCGCGGTGATCGGCTCACCGCCCTCCGGCGACGGCACCTTCTCCCGTACGACACCTTCCGGATCGGCGGCCAGCTCGGCCAGGCACTCGATGACCAGCCCGGTGTCGACCTGGAGGAGCTTGACCCCGTCCGCGATGAGCCGCTCCTCGGGGAGGTAGCAGTGCCCTTGGTCGGAGGACTGGGAGAGGGCGTACTGAAGACCGGCCTTGACCCGCTCGGGGCTGTCGTGCGGGATGCCGACCGCCTGGGCGATCTTGTCGGCGGTGAGGAACCCGATACCCCAGACGTCGGCGGCCAGCCGGTAGGGCTGGTTCTTCACGACGGAGATCGAGGCGTCCTCGTACTTCTTGTAGATGCGCACGGCGATGGAGGTGGACACGCCGACGCCCTGGAGGAAGACCATGACCTCCTTGATCGCCTTCTGCTCCTCCCACGCGGCCGCGATCATCTTCGTGCGCTTGGGGCCGAGGCCGGGGACCTCGACGAGCCGCTTCGGTTCGTTCTCGATGATGTCGAGGGTGTCGACGCCGAAGTGGGTGGTGATCCGGTCGGCCATCACCGGCCCGATGCCCTTGATCAGCCCGGAGCCGAGGTAGCGACGGATGCCCTGGATGGTCGCGGGCAGCACGGTGGTGTAGTTCTCGACGGTGAACTGCTTGCCGTACTGCGAGTGCGAGCCCCAACGGCCCTCCATCCGCAGCGACTCACCGACCTGCGCGCCGAGCAGCGCACCGACCACCGTGAGCAGATCCCCGGCCCCGCGCCCGGTGTCGACGCGGGCGACCGTGTACCCGTTCTCCTCGTTGGCGTACGTGATCCTCTCCAGGACCCCTTCGATGACGGCCATGTTGGACATGGTCCGACGCTACCGGGTGCCGCTGACAGTGCGGTTCGCAGGCCGGGAGGCCCTGGCGAGGTACGAAGGCGGAGTACGGCCCGGTCCGTCCGGCCAGGTGAAAACCTGTTCGTGTGCCCCCTCCCCCGCCCCCATCATGAGCGCATGGCCCTCAACGACACCCTGGCCCGCGTGGACGCGGACCTCGCCGCCGGACGCATACCGGTGGCGAGGCAGCGCCTGCGCGGCCTGGTCTCCTCCTACCCGCACGAGCCCGCACCCCGCCGCCGCCTGGCCGAGGTCTACCGCCTGTACGGGGATGCGGCGGAGGCCGGCCGCTGGATGTACCTGGAGGAGGACCGCTCGCCGGAGGAGACGGCGGCCTTCGAGGAGCGGTACGCCAACGCCGTACGCCGGATGCGGGCCATGGCCTGGCGGGGCACGGAATCGGACGCCCCGACACCGTTCGCGGCACAGCAACTGGCTGCCGTACGGGAGGACGCCTCGGACACCTTGGGCCGGCCGGTCACGTGGGACGGGCTGGTGGAGGTGAAGGGGGACGCGTGGGAGAGCGGTCGGCTGACCGACGCCCTGTCGGGCATCGGGTGCTTGCTCCTCGCGGTAGTCCTCGTCGGGATCTGGATCTACGGGCTGGTCTCGCTGTTCGACTGAGGAGGAGGGGTCGAGGCCTGAGGGAGCACCGCCTCCAGCCGGGCCCCCTGCTCTCCGCGATCCGCTTGACCTGCTCCAGGGACTCGGTCAGCCGACGGGCAAGGAAGAGGATCTCGGGCGCGGTGACGGCAGGCTCGGCCAACAGACTGTCGGCGTGCCCGAGCAGTTCGTACGCCATGTCGAGTTGGAGGTCCTCCACCTCGTCGGCCTTCCGCGACACGTAACCGGTGCCGTCACCCACGACGTAGCAGGGCTTCCCACCCGTCCCCGTCCACGGCAGCAACCGCGCGACGGAGGCGTCGCTCCCACCGGTCACCCTCATGCGACGGCCTCGCTTTCGGTGCCGGGGCGAAGGCCCGGGCAGGGTGGCAGCAGTTTCGGGGCCGGGCGGAGACGTGCTTCATGGGAGGCCTGCTTTCTGGTCTTCGCGGTGGATGGGCGTCGCTTCTTTCCGTAGCGAACCCATCACAGAGTGGGGTCGTGAGTGGCTACGCTTCCAGGGGGTCGGGGATGACAGCACGCTGGTCAGGTCAGGGAGTTGGGCGCGCATGAAGGCGAACGAGCGGCCGCGTACAGCACGGCAGAAGTACGGCAATGAGTTACGTCTCCGACGCCTGGCCGTCGGGATGACGCAGGAGACGCTGGCCGAGCAAGTGGTCTGCTCCCCGACCCTCATCAGCCATTACGAGGCGGGGCGGCGACTGCCGAGCCCGGACGACGCACGACGGATCGACCGGGCGCTGGGGACGGACGGGTTCTTCGAGCGGTGGCTGGAGGACCTGGATACGAAATACGACGAAAACTTCGCGGCCGTGGCGGAGTTGGAGCAGCAGGCGGTGCTCATCCAGCAGTTCGCGCTCACGCTCGTGCCCGGCCTGCTGCAGACGAACGATTACGCACGGGCTCTGTTCCAGGCATACCGGCCCAACCACCGCCGGGAGGAGGTTGACCAGGACGTCGTCATTCGAACAGAGCGCGCCCGCATTCTCGACGGCCCGCTGAATCCTGTCATGTGGACCCTGCTGGACGAGGCAGTGCTGCGACGCCGGGTCGGCGGCCCGCAGGTGATGGCCACGCAGTTGCGGAAGATCGCGGACATGGCGGAGAGGGGACGGCTACGACTACATGTACTGCCGTTCGAAGCGGGGGCCCACTCCCTCCAGCAGAGCCTGCTAACGCTGATGAGCTTCGCGGACTCCGCTCCAGTGGCGTACGTCGAGGGCTTCCAGACGGGCAACTTGATGGACGATCCGCGCTTGGTGGCGTTCAGCCGTACGGCCTACGATCTCGCTCTGGGCGATGCGTTGTCGCACCAGGAGTCGGTGGCCCGCGTGCGGGCCGCAGCGGAGGAGCACGAACATGGTCAGCAGTAGGCGGAGCGTTGCGGACGCGTCCACCCTCACGGGCTGGTTCAAGTCCAGTTACAGCGGCGGGAACCAGGGCGAGTGCCTTGAGGTCGCCCACGGCTACGCCACCGTCCCCGTACGCGACAGCAAGGCGGCGGGCGGCCCCGCGCTGAGGTTCTCCGCCCAGGGCTGGACCCGGTTCGTCACCGCCGTAAAGGGCGGCGAGCTCTCCGCCTGACGTACGACGACTTACCAGCGGCTCCGTCACGGTCATCGACCTGACGGGGCCGCTGTCATGGCTCATCGCTCAGCTACTCAAACCTGACTAGAGTCGCGCTATGAACGAGAAGACCATCCCGCTACTGCCTTGCCGGACGGAACTGATCCAGTCCGTGGTCGACTTCTACACAGCTCTGGGCTTCGAGACGACGCACCTGCAGAAGAGCCCGTACGTGTATGCGGCGGTCGAGCGCGGAGCCGTCGAGATCCAGCTGTACGGCATGAAGGACTACGACCCGAGCACGTCGCATTCGAGCTGCTACGTGCTCACCGATGACGTTGACGGCCTGCACGCGGCCTTCCGGTCCGGCCTCAAGGCGGCGTACGGGCGCATTCCGACGCGCGGGCTGCCACGCATCGGCCCGCTGAAGGGTATGTCGTACGGGGTACGCCAGTTCCTGACGACCGACCCGACCGGCAACACGATCCGGGTGGGCCAGGTGATCGGCGACGAGAGCGACGAAGAGCCGGCCACCGCACCGAAGGAGACATTCGCCCGCGCGTTGCACATGGCGGACCTGTTCGCGGATTCCAAGCAGGACTACCCGGGGGCCGCGAAGATCATCGACCGGGTACTGAACTTGGAGGACGAGCAGCCGACCCCGGTACAGAGGGTTCAACTGCTGGTGCTGCGCGGGGACATCGCGCAGAGGCTGGGAGAGACGGAGGCGGCTCGGGCCTGGCTGGAGGAGGCGGCCTCGGTCCAACTCGCCGCCGAGGAACAGGAGACCGCTCGTGATGCCCTTGCGCGGCTGGGGGATCTGCGGGGGTGAGTAGTGGAGGGGGCGGGGCTGACTGGACGGAGGCCCCGAAACTACTTCAGCGCCCTCTCTGTCACTATGCAGGTGTGAGTAGCGAGCGCGAGGGTCAAGGATTTACAAAGGCCTCATAAACGCCCAGGTCAGGAAGAGTGGTCCCCGCGTGGGCGGGGGTGTCCCGAACCGCCAGCCCAGCGCGACGCGCCCGCCGTCGTGGTCCCCGCGTGGGCGGGGGTGGTCCCTGCGTCTCTTCCATCTGGCCGAGGTAGACGACGTGGTCCCCGTACACGCGGAGGTGTTCCGCGGAGGACCGGTTCACCGGGGACCGCTTCGAGGCGGCCCTGAGCGTCACGCTCAACTTCGTGGTCTTCCGTAATCGCGTCAAGCGTTGACACATTCGCGGGAGCCGCCGCGCCAAGGGACACTCCCCTGCAGGGCGAACACCGCCCACGCTCGCCTGCCGTCCTCCGCCGTGTCCGTGCCGCAGGACACCGCGCCCAGTCTGGCTAGTTCGGGCAGCAGGCCGGTGTCCGCGACCGTATGAGCCGACTGGTGCGACAGCGCGACGATCAGTGCCTGGCCGCCCTGGTCCGCGAGGTGTACGGACACCCTCCTGCCGCCCTCCGCTACCGCCGTGCGCACCAGTAGCTCTGTCAACTGCCCTGCGACCCCGTCAACTTCCCCGTCGTAGCCCCACTCGTGCAGCCTGCGGAGCACATGCGCCGCCGCCTTCCCCGGCGACCAAGAGGCCGCCTCCAGCTGCCAGTTCGCCGCGCGGCGGTTCCGTACCAGCATTCCGGCCCGCGCCGTGGTCGCGAGGCTCGTCTCCGGGCGTGGCGGGGAGATCGGGCGCTTCGGCGGGGGTGGGGTTTTCGGCGGGCGGTCCGGGATGTGGTCCGGCACGGTGGCTCCCAGGATCGGCGCGGGCACCCATCGTAGGAGTGGTGTTACCGCTGGTGGCTAGGGGTCGGGCCGCCCTTCACCCGTACAGCGGATGTCAGCCGCCGGATGCCGCCGGTCCTTGACCGGACGGGTTCCCCGAGGGAGGTGGGCCCGACGGGGCTCCGCTGGGCGGCTGTCCTCCTCCCGCGCCCGGGCCTCCGCCTCCTCCTTCCGGTGCGCTACCGGCCGTGGGCTCGGTGCTGGTGTCGATGGGGACCGTCAGCTTCGCCGTGTAGCCGGACTTCGGTGAGCCGGTGGTGGTGGCGAGCTGGTGGACGCCGCCGTCGTCCCCGAAGACGTTGTCGGTCTTCAGGGTCAGCTGGGCGAGGTTGCCTACCGACGTCTCGTATCCCTCGGTGGCGTAGACGGTCTCGCATGCCTTCTTGGGGAGCGCCAGTTGTGAGGTGGACAGGCGCTTGTCCGCGTCGGTGATGGCGTCGAGGTCGGGGTAGACCTCGAAGTGCACATGGGGCCAGCGGCCCGGGTAGCAGGCGGGGAAGACACTGATGAACTTCACCCGGCCCTCGCTGTCCGCCACCTGCACCCCCCGCAGGTAGTTCTCGTCCTCGACCCCCTCGGAGTAGAGGGAGTAGTTGCCGTCCCGGTCGCACTGCCAGGCGTAGACCGCGGCACCGGCCATCGGTCCGCCGTCGTTGACGATGTCCAGCACCGTGAGTTCGAAGGTGAAGGGGATGCCTTGAGCAGTCGCGGTCGAGTCCCCGAAGCCTGAGCGGATGTCCTGACGGACGATGCCGTCCTTGTCCAGGACGTTGACTCCGTTGGTCCCGTCCGCCGGGTAGGGGCCGTTGGTCTCGTCGGGGATCTCGGTCAGACCGGAGGACGTCGATGCCGACGTGGACGGGGACGCGGACGTACCGGACCCGTCCGTGGACTTCGAGCCCGAGCCGCACGCCGCCAGGGCCGCCATGCCGCCGATCCCTCCCAGGAAGGCCAGCGCTCGCCTGCGCGAGTGCAGTGTGCCGAGGTCGAATCCGAGGCCTTGGTCGACCACCTCTTCGTCCGGGTGCGGCAGCAGACGACCCTCGTAGGCGGGGCCATCAGGGGTCCGGGCAGGTTTCGGCTTGCTCATCGGGCGCCTTCCGTCAGGGGTGACCGTTCCGCGGTGTCCGCAGCGGCCCCGGGTGTGGGGCGTCGCTGCCGATCCAGGGTCCAGAATCACCGCGGAACCCATGACCTGCCCCAGCGCCACGTGTGCGTCAGCTGAGAGAAGCCGTCGCCTCCGGTAAGCGGAGCGACCATCCCTGGTGGAGGGGGGCGTCGGGCCGCCCGCGTCACATGGACGGCGTCAGCCTCTTCGCCGTACTGCAGTGGCTGGTCCGCGTGTGCCGCCACAGCTGGACGACCGTCAGCCCGAACAGGGCGGCGAACGCCACGAGCAGGACCGCCATGATCTCCGTCTGCCTGCCGCCCGCGTCGCGGTCCAGCTGCATGATCAGGCCCAGCAGGGAGAGCACCATCCCGCCGAGGTAGACCGATCGGACGCGCCGCAGCTGCCGTACAGCGCGAGGGGCGAGGGCTACACGCTTCATGAGGGCCATGTGCGCCGGATACCCCGGGGGCGCCCGGCCAGTCGCACCGTCGCCCCGATCGGCGGAAGGTTCTGTCGTGTACGTCGGGAGTCGTGCGGGGCGGCCTGGTTGCGGTGTGGCGCCGGCGGGCTCAGGTCGGCTTGCGCCATACGGAGATGTGCTTGGCGGAGTCCTGGGTGAACGGCGACCCGTCCCAGTCCGCGACGCGGCGGTCCAGTTCGAGGCCGGCGATCCTTGCCATCAGGTCCAGCTCCGTCGGCCAGGCGTACCGGTGACGGGAGTTGGCCCGGCGGTACTGGCCGCTCTCCTCGTCGCGGGTGAAGTGGTTGGATACGAGCATCTGGTCGACCAGGTCGAATGTGTCGAAGCCCAGATGCCGCTCGGACACGTCGAACGGCACCGCCGTCTGGCCCGGTGGCAGGGAACGCAGCGGCGGCACGCCCAACTCGATGACGAATCGGCCACCGGGCTCCAGATGGCGTGCGGCGTTGCGGAAGCACTCGACCTGCTCGTCCTGGGTGAGCAGGTTCGAGATGGTGTTGTAGACGAGGTAGACCAGGGTGAATCCGCCAGGCACCGTCGTGGTCGCCATGTCTCCGATGGTCACCGGGAGCGTGCTCTCGTCGGTCTTGCGGCGCAGCACCGCCGCCATGTGCTCGGACAGTTCGATGCCCACCACCGGTACGCCGCGTTCCCGGAGGGGCACGCCCACCCGTCCCGTACCAATGGCGAACTCCAAAGCCCTGCCGTCTCCCGCCAGTTCGGCGAGGAAGTCGAGGGTCGGGGCGAGGGCGGCAGCCGAGGAGTTCTCTGCCTCCTCGGTGTCGTAGCGGTCGGCGGTCGCTCGGGTCCACAGTTCGCTGCTCGTCACGGGCGGCCACTCTGCCGGGCGCCGTGTGGCGCTGTCGATGGATTTATCCGCCGTCCGATCCCCCCCCCGGCACGCGGCCGGGTCTCCTTGGCCACGCCCACATCGGCGTCACCGCCACCACCTACGCCCACGTCCGACTCCGCCTCCAGCGAGAACGCCATCGACCTCCTCGGCCACGCCCTCCTCAACCCGGCTGAGCCGGTCGGCCAGCGAGACGACGGCGACGACCCACCGCTCTGCGCGACCGCCGTCCGCTGACGTTGCCGTCACTTACTGCCGTCAGACCACGCAAGAGCCCCGCCAGGTGTCACCTGGCGGGGCTTCAGATTTGCTATTGGGATCTCCTGAGATCCCTCACTAGATCGGAGCTGCTCGCGCGGTGAAATCCCTGACCAGAGAGACCGACCAAATATCACCCCGCCGCAAGATTTCTCCAGAGTCAGCCTCCAAGACGTGCACGATCGCCCTAGACTCCATCACCGAAAATCTGGAATGAAGATGACGACCACGGTCACCAATCTGTGCGACTTGGAGAATTTCGGCAGTAACGTTTACCTGGAGGTCACTGAACCGAACCCTCGACTCCATTTCCCCGTATTCCTCAATTAGGGAACTCGGCACAACACCGGGAATGCCTTTGGCCAGCCTGTGAACTGCAAGCTCACCTCGAAGCACTGCCAAATCTCGCCCTTCCTGAAGAACGAGAGCTCCACTAGCCCGTAGTCACGACGCATTCGACCCTTGCGTACTTCGTCTAGGTACCCGGAGCCAAGCTCTGCTTCCCAATCTTCAGGTCGCGCGTCCAGTCCGAGCCCTTGGATGGCTCCAGACTCAAGGACCTCGGCCAAGAACTGAAGGGCGCCCATTCGAGTTTTTCCAAGTTCTTTATAAGGAAATGCATCTCTGCAGCACGATTGGATTGCATCCCGAATTCCCCGGAATTCATGCTGGTGCGAGCAGATGTAGCCTTTGCGACGATGTCAGCCCTCAGGGCGGGATTCGAGTTAATCTCGTTCAGAACTTTTTGAACTTCCTTCGGGCTCACCGTTCCGCTTCTCAGTCGAATTGCTTCAGCCCCAATTCCACCCTTATCATTCGGGAAGACTCGAACCTCACTCTTCCCGATGTGGATGTGGGCACCCTTCGTCGCCCAGTCCTGATAGGCGACTGAAGCATGGATGCAGTTGCTGTTGTGAACGAGTACCGGCGTCTCGCCCGCCAACACATAGTACGTGTGCGCGCCGGGCGGGCGTCACCTGCATTTTCGCTGGTCAGCGAATTCCGGCCTGTCCATGGGTGTGCATGGAAGTGCCGTGCTGTGCGCCTCTGTTGCCGTCGCCGTTGCCGTCAGACGGCTACGCAGGCGAGGGCGGTGGAGTGGGCTTTGGCCGGTGTCCTGCCCGGGTTGGGGTCGGGCATGGTCAGGGGGCCGTACGCTGGCCCGCAACTCGGGCAGGCTTTGGACCTGCCCGGAATTTGAACGAGTGGCCCCCTGGCCTTGCCCGACACGGGCCCAGCCCGGGGAGGTGGGTAAAGCCCACGGGGCCGACCGGCCCCATCTCCGGCCTCCGCCCCGGCCAACTCCCCGCCGTCGCCTCACCGTCGGCCTGGCGTTCGCTGTGCGGGCGCGTCCGGCTTCCCCTGCGCTTCCGGTCGTCCGCTGTGCTGTCTCTGCGCGGCCTGGTCGCTGGCCGGCCCGCGGTGGCGGAGCCGAGAGCGGGCCGGGTGGGCGGCCGTGCCGCGCGCGACCCGCGTCAGCGGGTCGCCTTGAAGACGTAGAAAAAGTTTGAACGCATCCCGCTTCGGCGGTATGCCCTGACTGTCGGTTGAGCGTTCGGCTGGGCTGCTGGTCTGGCGCGATGGCCTGTGGGGTGTGGGTCCTGTTCCGGCTGGCGGTGGTGGTTCTACTCGGCTCGGGTGACCTTGGCGTGGTCGGTGAAGACGCGTCTGAAGAGGTCGTGGCCGGTGCGTCCGGTGTGGCGGAGTGCCCAATCCTGTGCGGCTTCCTGCTCGGAATGGGGTCCGGATTCGGCTCCGCAGTTGGCAGTGGCACAGAACGTCTCGTAGGTGATGCCGCCTTCGGGCGCGTGGCGGATGGTGTGAACGACGTGCCGGTATACCGCGCGGGGGCTCACTGGTGGCCCTCCGGGTGGCGTCGCATGTAGACGTTGCAGTCGCTGACGGTGGTCATGTCGCCGACCGTGCGGGCCCGGTCTCGTACGTTGGCCAGCTCTGCGCACCCCGCACAGCCCTCGACGGGTACCGGCTCCAGCTCCAGGCGCAAGGGGAGTTCAACTGGCGGGGTCGAGTACCTGGTCGGCTCCGTCATGCACATCGCCACCTCTCGAACGTCACATGGCCGACTCCTTGACAGGCCGGTGCTCTAGTTCAGTATTCGAGTGGCCGAAGCACTCCCGCTACGGTTCACAGTGCACTAGTGCACCCTAACTGACATCACGTCAACTCAACGGAGGGGCAAGCCTTATGCCCAGCCCCAAGACGTTCACGAAGATCGCGGATCACTTCCGGGAGCGCATCTTGTCGGGAGAGCTTGAGCCAGGCGCCAAGCTGCCGACGAACCGGGAGATCGCCGGCCAGTGGCAGGCCGCGGCCGCCACCGTCTCCCGCGCCTTGCAGGCTCTCCAGGTGGAGAACTTCATCCGCACCACCCCCAGGGGCACCTACGTCGCCGATGACCCGCGCTGGACGCTGTCGGCTCGGGACCGGCTGGCCCGGGTCCAGCGGGTGAAGTCGTTCTGGCCGAGGGCGAGACGAGCCGGGTGACGGCGGCCGAGCTGATCGTCCCGCCGCTGTATGTGGCGGAGATCTTCGACCTGGAGGCCGGGGATCAGGTGGTGCGGCGCGAGTGGCTGGCGGGACGGGGCAAGACCCGGACCGTGTTCGCCGTGACCTGGTACCCGGCCCCGTTCGCCGCCCTCGTGCCGGACCTGCTGAACACCGCCCCGGGCCGCAACCACGGACTGTCCGCCCGAGTACTGGAAGCCACCGAGCGCACGATCACCCACGCCCGCGACAACATGCACGCCCGCCCCGCCGATGCCCGAGAGGCGAGCGCGCTGGGGCTGCCGGTCGGCTCCCCGATCCTGGCCGGCGCGCACCGATGGTCGGACGCGGAGGGAATCATCGAGTACGGGGAGTGGTGCCTGCCGCCCCGGTTCACCATCGGGTACGGGTACCAGCCCTGACCGATCCACGCGGAGCGTTTCCGAATGCCAGCCTGCGGCGTTCGGGGACGCTGCCGTTCATGCACCCGCCTCAGTTGGTGTCGCGGCCTTCGAGGCGTTCGAAGCGCTCCTCCAGCTCCTCGATGCGCTCCAAGGCGCATTCCAGCTTGTGGGCGAGATCCGCTACTCCGGCCGCCGCCGGGAACTCGTTCGGCGCGGAAGCCGACGCTTCGTCAGACTCGTCCACCGGCTGCACCGCGACCGGTACCTCTGTGCCGAACTCGTCCCCCACGACGACATACGCCATCGAGCCGTTGCGCTGGCAGGTCTTCTTCATCCTGCCCTCCAGAGCGAGGAAGGTCAGGGCCTGGTCGGCGGATTCCGGGTCGCCGCCGATCGTGTCAACCACCTCGTCCCCGGTGACCGTGGCGCCCCTGGCCAGTGATCCGTCTCTGATCTTGCGGACCAGGCGGCCGTGGGAGAGCTGGGTGGCGAAGCCGTGGTCGTCCCAGTCGCGTACGTAGACCTCGTCGCCGGGCAGCTCACCGGGGTAACGCAGGAGGAAGTTACCGGCCAGCAGGGCGATGGCATTGGTGACCACGTTGAGCGGCACCGCATAGTGCTCCGCCAGGACGTCGCGGGCCGGGAGCCGGGCGCCAGAGTGCCGGAGTAGATCTGCTGTGTGAGATCGCCGGCCACCTTCTCGAAGGCGTCCTCGAAGTCGGCCGAGCGCGTGACGAACGTGCCGCGCCCCTGGCGGGCGATGACCCAGCCCTCGTTCCTAAGCAGCCGGATCGCCTTCTGCACGGTCAGGCTCGATGACTTGTAGGTCTGCATAAGCTGGCTCTGGGTCGGCAGGAGCTGGCCGGGCCGCAGTTCGCCGTCCCGGATCTGCTGCCGGAGGTCGTCCGCGATGCGCTCGAACGTCAAGCGCGCTTCATCAGCAGCAGCCATGTCCATCCCCGGTCCCAGTCCGATTCCACCCACCGCGGGCCACTCGCTGCCTGTCGCGTTTCACCAGTTCAGCGGCCTCACGGGGTCAGGGTAGCCGCCGTATGGATGGACCACCCCACGACGGATGGAATTCAATAGGGATGGACTTCGGATGGGATGAATGCAGGGTTGCGGCACGCGATCACCCACACGGGTGACTTGCACCCCTTCTACCTGGAGGTTTCCGTGAAGACCATGCCCATCGACCAGACTCCGGCCCTGGTGATCCTGGCCTCCGAGTCCCGGCCGCACTTCAAGGACCGCGAAGGCCAGCAGCCCGCGATCGACCGGGTCACCGGTGCCCACCTGCACCTGGTGGACGTGATGTTCGCATTCAACGGCCGCGCCGAAGTGATCATCGTCAAGGTCCCGGAGCCGGGCCTGGGCAAGGGCCTGAAGGTCGGTCTGCCCGTCGTCCTCACCGGCCTGGTCGCCTCGGCCTGGGAGAACGAGAGCAACGGCAAGGACCGCCACGGCATCTCCCTGCGCGCCGACGCCATCACCGCCAAGGCGGGCGCATGATGACCGGCAGCCCCCTCGGACCCGCTCTCCTGGCCGTGGTCGGCCTCGGCGCGCTCGGACTGCTGGGCTGGGCCGGGTACTGCTTCACCCGCTGGTACCGGGCCGATGCCGAGACCCGGATCAGCCTGCGGCAGGCGCGGCGGCTGCGGTGGGGCTGGAAGCGGCTCGCCCCGATGCTCGGCCTGGCGGTCAAGGACGCCACCCCGACCGTGCTCCAGCAGTACGGCCCGCAGGAGCAACCGACCAAGCCGCGCGTGCTGGTGTCGCGCCTGCGCACCCGCGCCGATGCCTTCGGCGTCACCGTCACCGCCGACGCGCTGCCGCAGGTCGGGCTGGGCGCCTGGCAGGACGCTGGCGAGGGCCTGTGCGACGCCTGGGGCATGCGCCGCATCCGGATCACCCAGCCCAAACCCGGAGTGATCGTGGCGCGCGGCTTCCGGCGGGAACCGCTGGAGGCGGTGATCCGCTCACCACTCCTCGGTCCCGACGGCTCCCCCGTCTGCCGACTGGGGCAGTTCGTCTCCACCGACGACATACTGCTCGGCTGGGACGAAGACGGCACCCCCATCGTGCTCAACCTCGCCTACTCCGCCCACGCCCTCATCGCCGGCCTCACCCGCTCCGGAAAATCGATCACCGTCAACACCCTGCTCGCCTACGCCTCCCTCATGCGGGACGTGCGTCTGATCGTGATCGACCCCAACCTCGGCGCGGTCGCGCCCTGGTGGCGTACCGCCTACAAGGTCTCCGACGCCATCCACCCCGACGAGCCGACCGAGATCCTGCGCTGGGTGCGCGAGGAAATGCAGCGCCGGGAGCGGCTGTTCTGGTCCGGCCGCACCGACCGCATCACCGACTTCAGCCCCGAGCTGCCGCTGCTGCTCGTGGTGATCGACGAGGTAGCGAACTACACCCGCCACCCGGACCGCAAGGCCCGCGAACGCCTCGAGGCCGAGCTGCTGGCCATCGTCAGCGCCTCACCACCAAGGAGGTCCGCACCTTCCTCGACCGGCTCCGTACCACCTGCCAGTGCTGCACCCAGGGCCTGGACGCCGAACGGAAGGCATGCTGCGCGGTCGGCGAGTGCTGCCAGAAGCAGTTGTCCCCTTCGACGGTGACGTACGTGCAATCGGTCCTCAAGTCCGCTCTGGAACACGCCGTCCGCGAGGACGAACTGCCCCGCAACGTCGCCCGGAACGTCAAGACCACCGCACCCCGGCCCAGGCGCTTCCGGCCACTCACCGCAGCCGAGGCCCGCCGGTTCCTCGACGCGGCCCGCGCCGACCGGCTGCATGCGCTGTACGAACGTGCCCTCCGCACCGGACTCCGCAAGGGCGAACTCCTCGGCCTCCACTGGGAAGACCTCGACCTCACCACCGGAACGGCCAGCATCCGGCGCTCGCTCCAGCGCACTCGCACCGGCGGCCTCACGCATCTGCCCACCAAGACCCGGGCGTCCGAGCGCCGTATGGCGCTCCCGACCGAATGCATCCACTCCCTCAAGAAGCACCAGGAGCAGCAGGACAAGGAGCGCGAGACCGCAGGGCCGGAATGGAGAGACAACAGCCTCGTCTTCACCACGCCCACAGGACGGCCTCTCGACCCTGCCAACCTCACCCGCCGCTTCCGCAGCTTCCTCAACCGGGCCGGACTCCGACGCATCCGCTTCCACGACCTCCGCCACTCGACCGCGACCCTACTCCTGGAACAGGGCGTCGACCTCGTCGTCATCAAGGAGCTGTTGGGCCACGCCCATATCGGCGTCACCGCCAGCGTCTACGCCCACGTGAGACTCCGACTCCAACGCCAAGCCATCGACACCCTCGGCAACGCCCTCGGCACAACCGACGACGACCCCGACGATCCGCCCTCGACAGCAGTCGTCCGCTGACGTTGCCGTCAGCGTTGCCGTCAACCCACCCAGAAGGGTCTGCCGGAATTATCTCCGGCAGACCCTTCTTCGTTCATTGTTCTGCGATTGCTGATCTCGTGGATGCGTGAACTAGCACAATTCTGCACACCTCGGCAGAGCGCGAATTCCCTCTCCGAGTGACAGCCTCCTGAGTAACCGTCAAGAAGCCGTCATTCCAATCGCCGCTGCCGCGAATCTGCCCGCAGGCCAGGAGAGTCCACTACTTCTTCGAGACCATTGAAACGCCACCCATCGCAAGGGAAAACATTCGGGCCAGAGCCTTCCGGACATCCGGGTCTCGGTCAAGCCGCTCCAACGATTCATATCTCGCCGGATCAAGATCGACCGTGGCCACTCCCCCAGCATGTCCGTCCTCCACGGTCGAGAACAGGAGAAGGCATCGGTAGGCGCGCACATCTCCCCCTCTCTCTTCACGCATCAGTGACTGAAGGACGACGCTTCCTTCCTTCACCTGGCTGCGGAGTGCGTGAACTGAGGACCACCGAGTCGCCCAGCCTCGCTCTTCCGCCTCCAATTGGATCGCGAGTAGCGTATCGAAGCTGATCTGACACACGCGGAAGTCAGGGTCGGTCGAATGGATCAGTGACATCAGGCACTACTCCCCGTCATAGACGTCAATGCGGATTCGAATATCTGGGTCGATGCGCCCGTCCCTGATTCTCGCCAGGAGTTCGTCCTTGCGGTGGTGGCCTCCCAAGATCTTGCCATCACGCGAGACAAGAATTCCATCTCCTGCGCCAGGGTTGTTGATCCCGTCCAGAAGTTCCTTATTGCTCAGTTTCTCGTGATACCACTGCGACGCTGGATCTCGAGTCTTCTGTGAATCGGTGTAATTACCGATATCACCAGCCTTCTCGTTACGCGCCGAGATTCCACAGGGCCCGGAATTGTGCACGAGGACCGGCGTACTCCCTGCCAGCACATAGTACGTGTGCAGGTCCGCAATGGTGAGGTTGTGGACCTCGGCCCGCTGATTCACGTGCTCGATGTCCGCGATCCGGAAGGTTATGCCGTCGGCGGTACGGAGTTCCTGTCCGGCGGTCAGGTCACCGGCGTTGATCCAGGCGTTGAGGGCGGGGACCCAGAACGGATGGCCTTCGGTCGCGGTGAGGGTCGCCTTCTCGCCCTCGACATCGAGGGTGATGGTCACCAAGTTCTTCATTCCGGTGCCGGTGACCTCCGCCGTCACCGTTTTGACCGACGTCTCACCGGTCTCGGGATCGGTGGCCAGAACCTGGTCGCCTATGCGAACGTCCTCGATGGGTTTGGTCGTGCCGTCGGCCATAAGGACTTCGGTACCTGGAACGAAGCTGTTGCAGCTCTTCGCGGCCTTCAGGACCTTGATGCCCTTCAGGGCGCGGGCCCAGGGCAGGTCGAGAGCGGCAAGTCCGCAGGCGGTAGCACTCTGACCCGAGAGGCAACTCTTCCACGTGTCTATGTCGGGGACGATGAGCGCAGAGACGAATCGGTCGAAGCCGTTGGGCGTGTAGTCGATGATCCCCAGCGCCTCAGCAGCTCCGCAGAACGCCGCCAGTTTGGTGTCCTGGGCGTAGCACTTGCCTTCCGCCCACGCCTCGACGCGCTTTTCCTCGGGGTACAGGGGGTATAGCGCCTCCAATGTGCGGGCGTTGGGGATGACGAGGCCCTCGATCGCGACTTCGCCGTTCTTCTGGCTGACGGTGACCGCCACCGCAGGGCTGGTTTGCGAGCCTTTCCCCTTTTCGTTTTTCGGCTTCGGGGGATTCTGCGGCTTTTTCGGCGGCTTGCTGCAGCCGGAAGTGGTGCAGCCCGGTCCGTTGCCCTTGTCGGGGGCCCAGGCGGAGTCGGGGTTGCCGTGGCTGCATCCGTCGCAGTAGAGGCCCGTGGGGTCGGAGAAGGTGAGGGGGTTGTTGTTGGCGTAGGCGTAGCCGTTGATCTGCTGGGGATCGGTCAGGTCCATGATCGGGTCGACCGAAAGGAAGCGTCCGGTTGCCGAGTCGTAGGAGCGGGCGCCGACCTGGGTCAGGCCGGTGGACTTGTCGATCGTGCCGCCGACGAAACCCTTTGTACCGGGCCACGTTGTCGGCGTCGAGCCGCGGGTTCCGCCGAAGGGCAGGGAGCGGCGCTGGCTGAGCTGCTGGGTGGCGGCGTCGATGGAGAGCAGTGCGGTGCCGTGGTGGTCGGCGGTGGTGAAGGTGACCTTGCCGTTGTCGGCCTGGACGGCTTGGTGGCCGCCGCCAAGGTCGATGTACCGGGTTCCCTTGGGGGTGGTGGTGCCCTTGGCTACGGTGATCTCGGTGCTGCCGAGGTAGAGGGTGGACTCGGTCGGGGTGCGGGCGATCAGACGGTTGCCGTCGGCATCGTAGATGTACTCGGTGACCTTCGGTGAGCTGCCCTCGACCGGTTCGGTGACCTTGACGAGCTTGCCTTCGGCGTCCCACTTGAGCGTCTGGCTGGTGCCGTCGCCCAGGGTGCGGGTCTCGGTATTGCCCGTCTTGTCGTAGGTGAAGAAGTCGCCCTGGGTGAGGCCGGGGCCGGTGCGGGTGACGGATGTCAAGCCGTGCGGGCGGACCGCGGTGGCTCCGGGGGCCGGGTAGTTGTAGGTGCTGGTGACGTTCTTCGTGGTGTCACCGGCGATGTTGTGCTCCGTCTCGGCGGTGCGGTTGCCCATCTTGTCGTAGCCGTAGGAGGACCAGTACGGGGCGGGGCCGCCGATGACGGCGGCACTCGGCGCATCCGCGCAGGTCTTGGTGGACTGGGTCCATGCCTTCGTCAGGCGGCGCAGGTGGTCGTAGGTGAAGCACTGGTTGTCAGTACCGGCGCGCGATGTGTCCGAGACGGAGAGGACGTTGCCGGCTTCGTCGTAGCGGAAGGTGGACGCCTGGTCGACGCCGGGGATGTCCTCGCGTTCGACCCGGGTGTTCAACAGCCGCTGGGTGCCGGGCTCGTACTCATTGGACACCCAGGTTCTCTTGCCTCCCGCGTTGGACAGTTCATGCCCCAGTGGCTTGCCGGTCAGGCTGTAGGACGTCGTGGCCTTGATGCCCTCGCGGCCGTCCACGGCAATCGGCCGCAGCGTCGCGTCCTCGTGGACGTACACGACGGACGAGGCGGCCAGGCTTCCCGCCTTGGGCAGGCCGACCCCGCTGACCAGGCCGGACGGTTTGTAGGTGGCGCTCGACAGGTGGGTGCCGGAGAGTCCGGCGTTGGCGGTGGTGGCCGGGATCGTCACCGAGGTGCGCAGCGGCCGGTAGAGCTTGTCGTAGGCGACCACCTTGTTGACGTAGGCCGCGCCGTCGTCCGCGTACCGTGTGGATTCGGCGATGTGGCCCTTGGCACCGCTGATGGTGTCGTACGTCCAGGTGGCCCTCAGGGGGCCGCTCGACGAGCCGGAACGGATCTCGGTTCTGCGGCCGAGTCCGTCGTAGGTGTAGGCGAGGGTGGTCTTGCGGGCGTCCTCCGTGGAGATGAGGCGGCCGCGGTCGTCGTAGGAGTACGCGAAGGCGCCCTTGTCGGGGTCCTTGGTCTCCTTGACCTGCCCGAGGAGATCGTACTTGTAGGTCCACTCATTGCCCGCGGGGTCGGTGGCCTTGGCCAGGGCCCCCGTCGGGGTGAAGTGGTACTTCGTGGCATCGAACGGGGCGTCGGCCATGCGCTCATGGTGCTGACGCAGTTCCGTGGTCTGGCCGCGGGCGTCGGTCAGGGTGGTGGTGGCGGTTCCGCCGACGGGCGGGATGACGGTGACGCGGTCGCCGCCGTAGATGTTCCGGGTGATGCCGAGGACCTGGCCGCCGTCGCCGTTGCCGAATATCTGCCGGTGTTCCGTCTGCCGGCCGAGTCCGTCGTAGGTGTAGCGGTTCTGGGTCTCCACCCCGCTGGCGTCCTGCGGCGTGACGAGGGTGGTGGAAGGCTTTCCGGTGGCGTAGTAGGGCAAGAACTCCTTTTCTGCCAGGCCGCGTTCGTCATAGAAGACGTCGGTGAGCAGCGTTCCGCCGTCCGGGCCGGGTGCCTGCGTCTGGCGCGGGCGGAGGAAGCCGTCGTAGAAGACGTAGGAGGTGTCCTGACCGCTGTTGTTGCCGATGGTCTTGGTACCGACGGCGATGGCCCGGTTCTCCGCGACGGTGTAGGTGTACTCGTAGGTGGGGACCTCACCGGTCAGGCGGTCGGCGAGCCAGACCTTGGTCTTCCGCCCCAGTGCGTCGTAGGCGAAGTCGGTGACCTTGTTGTTGGTGTCCGTGATGCTCAGGTGCATACCGCGCAACGGGTCGCGGACGGTGGTGGTCGTGTGAGCAGTGGTGCTGTCCGTGCCCTTGACCGGTGGTGTGGTGACCTTGGCCGAGTCCGGGAAGCCGGTGCTAGGTGTGTAGGTCGTTGTGGTGACGAGGCCGTCGTTGCGCGGCGTCCGGGTCACCGCGTCGTTCTTCACGGTGACGGTGCCGCTGAGGTCGTTGGTGGTGAGCTGACGGCCGTAACCGTCATAGGTGGCCGCCGTCTCGGTATAGGTGGCGGTGGTGCCGTCGTGCGACTTGAGCACGCCCGTCGCCGTGGCGGTGCCCTTGGTGGGCGCGGTTCCGTAGTCGAGGCCGTCGTAGGCGGTACGGATGTCGGATATGACATCGGCGGGGCGCGCGGGGACGGTGGGACACGCCTTGGAGACCGCCTCCACCCGAGCGGGGAGGGAGAGGATCGCGCCCGCCGTCGGGTAGTAGGTGCGGGTGCACCTGTCGTCGGTGGCGGTGGAGTCGTCGCCACGGTCGTCGACCTGCGTGATGCGTCCGGCGACGGTGTCGTACGTGTTGGAGGTCGTGGTGGTCCGCCACCGGCTGCCGGCGCCGCCGTCGAGCGAGGTCCAGGACCGGGTCTGGGCGGTGCCGGTGAAGTTGGCGGTCACCGCCCCCCAGGAGCGGACCTTCTTCGCGGTCTCGTGGTACCAGGGGCGGCTCACGGTCTTGCCGAGGACGTGGCCCTGGGGGCCGGAGTATTGCACCGTCTTGTACTCGAAGCCCGCGGCCGCCTCGTGGTCGGTGAGCGGGGCGCCCTCGTCGGTGCCGAGAGAAACGGTGACCGCCTTGGTGCCGCCGGCGGGCTCCTTACGGTCGCCGTTCATGCCGCGCAGGAAGTAGCTGTCGTTCTGGGACTTCATCGCGGCGGCACCACCCTGTCCGCCCGTCCTGACGCGGACGTGACCGTAGCCGCGCCACTGGGACCAGGTCTTGGCTTTCTCCTTGGTCAGCCCGTCATCGTCGTCGTAGTGCCAGGCGGCGTCGCCGAGGTAGTCGTACATCGTGACCTGGTCGGGGGCCCGGCCGGTCCGGTCGGTCAGCGTGACGGTGGAGGTGACGTACTTGTTGAACCAGTGCAGTTCGCCGTCGTCGGTGCTCGTGGCGCCGATGTTCTGGGGGAAGCACCGGGTCGTGTTGGTCTGCGGGGTCGGTAGCGCTGCCGCGTTGCACACCGGGGCCGAGTAGTTGACGTCGATCCGGCCGCCGGCCTCGTCCGCGACCGTGGCAAGGCGCTCCTTGATGAACGGGGCGTAGCCGTCATTGATCCGGTCGAGGCGGTTGGCGTGCTGGGTGTACCCGAAAGTGGTCTTGGGCAGGGTGATGGCCGGGGTGGCGCTCTTGCCTGTGCGCTGGATGGACTCCAGCAGCAGCTGGTAATCCGTGTCGGCCATCCCCCACCGGTGGCCCAGCGCCCACGAGTCGACGTCCGCGTAGGTGCCGTTCCTGAGGACCTGAGTGGCGACGGAGGCCAGCCGCTTGGTGGTGAAGAATACGGGCGCGAGCCGGCCCTTATCACAGGTCGCACCGGTGTTGCAGTTCAGGTCCCAGGGGGTGTCGTACCAGCGCAAGGCATCGGTTTCCACCTCGGGGCAGGTGCTTCCGCCCGTCGGCAGGCATCGCTTGCCGCTGGTGAAGTTGACCTTCGCCAGGGCCTTTGCCGAGTACATGCCGCTGGAGCGCAGTCCGTACTCGATACGGTCGAGGGAGCCACCGCGCACGTAGCGGGTGTTGGCCTTCTCGTCCAGGTTGCGGCCGTAGGAGTTCGACTCCTGGTCGTAGTAGTAGGCGATCGCGTTGCCGTGCGGGTCGACCACGTAGTCCAGGTTCCAGCGCCAGCCCTGCTGGCACCAGGAGTTGGCGAACGCGGAGGCGTGGCAGGGTTCGCCCGTGTCGTCCCCGAAGACCGGGGCGGTCCAGGTGGAGTCGGTGGTCTCTTTGCCGGATGCCCAGCCGGGCAGACGGTTGTACCCGAAGAAGTACTGCACCCCGTCGGGCGTGGTGACCTTCCAGTACTCGTCGTCACGGGCTCCGTTGGCCCGCACGTCCGTGCTCGTTCCCTTCAGGCGCTGGACCTTCGTGCCGTCGTCGTCAGGCAGCCGGAAGGTGTCGGCACCGGTCGGTACGAGTTCCCCGCCCTTGCCGTTGAAAGAGATGAACGCGTTGTCGTAGGCCCAGCACAGGTCGGCCGGCTTGCCTCCGTCTGGACGCTCGACCCCGTCGTCGGCGCACGACTTGTAGCGGCGCTCGATGGCTCCGGGCCACAGGTCGAACCCGTCCCCGGCCCATGATGCCTGGTTGTTGCTGTTACCGGTGCGTCCGTCGATGGATCCGGAGGAGTACGACAGACCGACGCTGGGCGCCAGCCCTCCGGGAACTTCCGGCACGTTCATGGCGTACGACCAGGAGAAGTCACCGGTGTTGAGGCTGGTGCTCCACTGCGCGGAGGGGGAGAGCGGAGTCGCCTTGTAGTCGCCGCCCATGCTGGCGTCGTCCGCGACGGCTGCCAGGACCGTGGCGCCGGAGGACGCGAGGGCGACGCGTGGGGCGGTGAGGGTCTGCTTCTCGGTGTCGTTGACTGTTTCGACAGGTTCGGCGGAACGGCACTGGGCCTTCTCCGGCGTGGACAGTGCGCACGCCGGCAGTTCGACCAGCTTGAGCCGGCCGGCGTAGCCGCCGCCGAACGCTCCGGCGAAGGAGGAGTAGTCGAGACGGGCGCGGACGGATGTCTTCGACGCAGTCGTCCCGGCGGCTTCCAGACTGAACATCGGTCCGTCCGCCCCCGCCAGACGGGCAGCCTGGCGGTCGAACATCCGGGTGCGTACGGACCCGGATGCCTGGGAGTTGCCCAGAGCAAGGGGCAGCTTCCCCGCGCGTACGACGGAGGAGCCGCTCTTCGGCACCTCCACGGTCACCGTGCCCGCCTCCGGCCACACGGCTTTCGGGGCCCGCACGGGTGCGCCGGGCTGCGCACCGACGCGCGGAATGTAGGGAACCGGTGAGACTGCGACCGGCTTCTCCGACGCGGGAAGGTCGGGTCGGCCCGTACCGAGATCGACTGCCGATGCGACGGGCAGGGTTGCTACTTGAAGCAGGGTTCCCACCAGGACCATGGCCGAGGCCAGTGCTGTCCTGCGCCACAGGGAACGGACTCGCGTCCGCTGTCTGCCGTTCATCCTCATCCTTCGTCGTGCAAGTTCGGAGCAGTCGGCAGCACGAGACGCGTACCGCTGCGGTGGATCAGGGCGTGGGAGGGTCCGACCATGTCGTCGGACCCCCGACTGCTCAGTCGCTGCCGGGAACGGTGGTCTCGGCCCCGGGAACGCCTTGGGCCAGATGGGCGATGGCGGTCTCGCTCAGTGCGCCCTGGAAGGTCCACAGGTCCGACACCGCACCCGGCCAGTACTCACCCCACGTGTTCACTCCGGTCTTCGTGCGTCCGATGTGAAGCCCTTGAGCGGCCTTGAACGTGATCACGTTCTCGGCACGGGAGATCCTCTCCTCACATGTGGGATCGTCCGCCACGCCGTCGCCGTCGCTGTCGGCGCATGCCGTCTCCTCCAACGATCCGTTGACGTAGAGCCTCAGTTCCCGGGCGAATCCGTCGTAGACCAAGGCGAGGTGGTGCCATTCATCGACCCCGGAGAACGGCCCGTAGGCCACGTCGGTTTCGGTGGCGGCCGTGGAATCGGCCTGGCCGGTGGTGATCTGCCAGCGGCCTCCGGTCGTCTGCGGTGTCGCGCTCGGAACGTAGCGGACCTCGAAGGCGTTCCTGGAGGTGCCGGGAGCACTGATCAGAGCGGCCGGCTTGGTCGGTACGGCGGCTGCCTGGGCGAAGGCGCTCACGGTGAAACTTCCGGAGGTATCGACGGGGGGCACGGCGCCCACCGTCGCGGCGTAGTCGTCCACTCCGTCGAGTTCCAACCCGCCGTCGACCCAGCCCGATCCCACCCCGGCCCCGTTGTGCAGGGTCAGGGCCGCTCCCGTCGGAGACGCGTCCGGGGTGGTGGGTGGCGTCGTCGAACTGGCCGTCTCGAACTTCCAGCGGGCCTTGACGATGGGGCGTTGCCGGAACAGTTGCTGGACCTCCTCCGCGGAGACCGGCCGGTCGTACAACCGCACGTCGTCGATCTGCCCGGGGAAGAACTGGATCAGTTGTCCGCCGTCGATGCTCAGGGCGCCGACCTGGACCCGGCCGCCCGCGTACCAGGGCGCGGTCTGCGGGACGCTGCCCACTCTTGTACCGTTGACATACAAGGTGAGCGTCTTCTCCACCGCATCGTGAACACCCACCAGATGCGCCCACTCCCCAGGCCTCACGATGGTGCCCTCAGGCTGCACAATCCTGATCTGCTGAGCCCCCGGTATGTCGGCCGAGTACTGGGTAAAGCCCCAGCGGTTGTACGTCTTGGAATAGAACAGCTCGAAACCTGGTCGATTCGCGCCTAGTTGTGCGACCACAGTGGCCGCCTGGGCGGGAACCCTGTCGAGTTTCGCCCAAGCCGAGACTGCGAAGGAGCGCTGGGTGTCGGCGTGCGGTGCGGCGGTGTGTGCGTAGTCACCCGCGCCGTCCAGTTCCAGCGCCCTGCCCGCGATACCGGGGCTTCCGAGTCGGGCGTCACCGACGAGACCGAGGGGTTGGGTGTCGGCCCGGCCGATAACCTCGGTGGCCCCGGAGTCCTCATCCATCGGGAAGACGGCGCGAGCCGTCCGCCCGCTGCCTATGGACTGCAGGTTGTACAAACGGGTCACCTCGGTGGCACTGACGGGCTTGTCGAAGATGCGCAGTTCGTCGATGGCTCCAGGGAAGTAATTGGTCACAGAGCCTCGCAGGTTCGCGGCACCGATCTGCAGACCCCGACGGGCGTCCCACGCAGTCGTGTACGGCGTGGAGCCGACGAGCGCACCGTTGACGTACAGCCTCAGCTCCTTGTCGCCGCCGCTGTAGACGCCCACCAGGTGAGTCCACGCGTTCGCGGTGACACCGCCGGCCTGCGAAGCCATCGCACGGGCTATCGGGGCTCCAGGGGTGTCGGAGGTGTACTGGTTGAAGACCCACCGCTGGTAGCCGTGGGAGTAGTACAGCTCGAAGCCCGGGGAGTGGTTGCCGGGCTGTGCCGCTACAACAGCGGCATCCGTGGGAATCCTGTCGAGCTTGACCCACGCGGACACACTGAAGCCGTTGGCCGTGTTGACTGTCGGGATGTCGGTGGCCGCGTACCCGCTTGTGCCGTCCAGATGAAGGGTCTTGCCCTTCTTACCGGCGCCTCCGGTGGTGGCACCGCCGTGCAGTTTGGCGATACGGGCCCCTGACGAACCTGCGGCCTGGCTCGCTCCGCCGGCCTCGTCGAGTTCCCAGACAGCCCGCTCGGGCTGTCCGGCCTTGACGCGGTATCGGTAGGTGCGGGTCTCGCTGCCGTTACCCGCCTGGTCGAACGACCGGGCTGTGACGAAGCTCAGCCCCGGCTTGGCCGGCAGGAGCAGAACGCTCTTGGCAGCACCACCTGATGTCGTGATGGTGTTGGCGGCTGTGGGGTCGCCGTTGACACCGAACCAGTACTTGGTCACGTCGTTCTCTGCGGCCTTGATCGTGAACGTACCGTGCTTGCCCACACCGTCATGCCAAGGATCTTCGGGGTTCTCGGGATCGGAGGCCGGATAGTCACCGGACGAGATGGTGGGCGCCTTGGGCACGGTGGCGTCGTAGACGAAGTAGCAGCCGGTCGGATCACCGGAAGTCGACCAAGGAGAGTACTGGGCCCCGTCATAGCTCCGTGCGTACCAGAAGATCTGCTTGTTCTGGGGTATCGAGGAGGGCAGGCCAATATGGAAGTCGGCACCCGACTTCTTCGAGGTAGTCCGGCCCGACCTCCACCGAACGATCGTCCCCTTGCCGTCGCCGGAGTCCCATTGGGCCTCGAACTCGACACTGACGTTGTCGCCGTCGGGGTCGGTCACACCGGTGGCATAGATCACCCCCAGAGTCCGTACGCGTGCTGCGGCGGACGGCCTCTTGCACGTTCCGCCGATCTCCATCGAGAGCTGGGACATCTTGATCTGCGGCGGCGCCCGGTTGTACTGCACCCGCAGATAGGCCTTGTCGGAGAAGCGCTTCCAGGCATAGCCGTCGCTCTCATTGGCTGCGCGCAGGCCGAACGTCATCGTCGAACTCTTGCTGTTGGCTGCGCGCTGCACCGCCGCCTTGACGTTGAACTCGGCGTCCTTGGCAGCACAGCCCGTATATCCGTGAGCGAACGACTCAGAGGCCAGTCGCTCGATCCAGAAGCCGCTTGCCTGCTGGCTGTTCCAGGTGGTCGACGAGGAGATGCCCTTGGTCGTCCACAGTTCGACCCCACGGGCCGAGCACGACGCAGACCAGGTGTTGCGCACCACGAATTCCGCCGACAGGATCGACCTGCCCGCGAACTGGGACACCGAAATCTGGTAGAAGAGGCGCTTGGTGTCGTGCGGGGCGCAGTAGGCCCAGTTGCAGTATCCGAGTCCGGCGTCCGGATCACCGTTGAACTTCCACTGCGGTGACGATGCCCAGTACGCCGACGCCATCGTCCAAGCCGTACTGGGCGGGGTGTGCCACTGCGGGTCGATGTACACGGGATAGACGGTGTCGTCCGACCGCAGAACGTCCTTGTCAGGGGTGAGCACCAGCTCCTTCTGTCCGGCGGGCACCTCCACCCCTACCGGCGCGAGTTTCCCCGACTCTCCAGCGCCGGGCTCTGCCATGGCACCTTCGAATGTCTCCTCCGGGTCAGCCGCCCTCTTACCCGACAGAGCCGCTTTCCCGGCCGATTCGGTGATCGCGGTTCCCGACCCGGGGCTGGAGTCCCACATCATCGGCCTCGACGCTTCGAAAACGGCTGTCCCGGCCCCTGCGTCCAGGGCCTCCAGACCGTTCTCCGGCGTCACCCGGACGTTCAGCTTCTCCGTATCCATCTTCAGCCGGAGCTGTGCCAGTTGAGGACTCTGCGCGGCCTCCGCTGTCCTCACGACCAAGAGCTGCGTAAACCCGTCCTCCTGGGCAGTCATGCGCAGATCGACGTCCGGCAGCACGGACTCGTAAGTGGCAATCGGCCCGTCGAGCCGTGGGGCCGGCAGCGATCCGGGCCATGACAAGCTCAATTCGCGGCCGGAGCGTTCCAACCGGACCAGCGGCGTATCGGTGCCGCCTGCGGAAAACTCCAGATCCACCGTGGATGCGACCGGCACGATCGTCCCCCCACGGCCAACTGCCAGGTCTGTGTTGACACGCTTCCAGACGCCCTCGGACCGGGTCCACACCGGCCGGAGATATTCACGCGCCTCCAGATTGCCCTCAGGCGTCACGAATACTTCGCGCATCTGACTGCGGAGTGCGGTGATCTCGGTGGACTTGCCGCTCTGCTCGGCCTTTGCCCGCGCTTCCGCCTCCGAGAGCATCTGCTCACCAGATCCGGTATCAGCGCTCCGGGGCGACTGTGTGATCGCTCCGGCGGGGGCAGTGCTCTCCACCGCCTCTGCTTCACCGAGAGTGGACGGTAGTGCTCCAAGGGCCAACGACATGCCTAGCAGGGCACCAACAGCCCTGCCACTGAACCTATTTCGGGCACACACCTTCGACACACTCTGCCCGCCAAGCATCCACAGTTTTCTCACAGAAACAAACAACACGCACAGGCGGGGCAAGGTCAACGGAGATAAACCGGGCGTTAACCCAGCGAAAGCCTGGCAGGCCACCGTGATCTACATCACGATTGACTCGCGCGTCCCGATGTGATCCAACACAAGGATGAAGCAGACTCGCCGCACCGCGCCGACTGCCACCGACCCAGCCACCGAAGCCCTGATGGCCAAACAACCCCCGCCGATGGAAGGCCCACTGAGGCCTCTAACGCCACTGCGGTCCCACTCGGGAATTCCTCGATGCCGTTCGCCCATACCCACGCGCTGCCACGTGCGCCAGGGCTCATCTCCCGGAATCGCCGGAGCGCTACTCATCTCAGGACGCTCCACAGGCAAGGAAGAGGAGACGCCGGGCAGCCTCCACCCCGCCCGCCACCCCTCGCCGGAGGCCGCGAAGCAAGAATGGGGCCCGGCCTCTCGGCCGGACCCCCCTCGCTTTCCCCCCGTCGGGCCTTCCCGTTCCCCCCGGACCCCTCCCCGGAAGTCCCGACGCCATGTGTGACCCGGGAGGGTACGCAAAGGTTGCAGCCCTTTACGATCTCTTTACCTTTGGCCTCGATCGGGGCCCTCAGCAGGCATGTTGCCCATAGCGCTCAGCCACCTCGGCCAGCACCTCCGCCCCGTCCCGGGCCCACAGCGTCTCGTTGAAGATCTCCACCTCGATCGGGCCGTCGAAGCCCGCCGCCTCCACGTGCCTGCGGAACGCGCGGAAGTCCACGCTTCCGTCGCCCAGTTGGCCCCGGCCCAGCAGCACGCCCGCCGGGAGCGGGGTGATCCAGTCGGCCAGCTGGAAGGAGTGGATGCGGCCGCCCGCTCCCGCGCGGGCGATCTCGGCGGGGGCCCGGTCGTCCCACCAGACGTGGTACGTGTCGACGACCACCCCCACCTGCTCGGCCGGGAAGCGTTCCGCAAGGTCCAGGGCCTGGGCGAGAGTTGAGACCACGCAGCGGTCCGAGGCGAACATCGGGTGCAGCGGTTCGATCGCCAGCCGTACGCCGCGCTCCGCCGCGTACGGGGCGAGTTCGGCCAGCGCATCCGCCACTCGTTCGCGGGCGCCGTGCAGGTCCCGGCTGCCGGGCGGGAGGCCGCCGGAGACCAGGACCAGGGTGTCCGTGGAGACGGTCGCCGCCTCGTCGATCGCCCGGCGGTTGTCGTCCAGGGCTGCGGCCCTCTCCGCCGGGTCCAGGGCGGTGAGGAAGCCGCCGCGGCAGAGGCTGGTGACCGTGAGGCCCGCGTCCGCCAGGAGCCTGGCCGTGCGCTCGACGCCGTACGCCTGGATCGGCGCCCGCCACAGGCCGACCCGGCCGATGCCCGCCTTGACGCAGCCCTCCGCCAGCTCGGGCAGCGACCACTGCTTGATGGTCTCCTGGTTGAGCGAGAGGCGGGACAGGTGCTCGTTCATCGTGTTCCTCCGTGGACCGCGAGGAGCGCTCGCATACGGTGGGCCGCCAGCTCCGGGTCCGGGAACAGGCCCAAGCCGTCCGCCAGTTCGTACGCCTTCGCCAGGTGCGGCAGCGAGCGCGCCGACTGCAATCCGCCCGCCATCGTGAAGTGGTCCTGGTGGCCCGCCAGCCAGGCCAGGAACACCACGCCCGTCTTGTAGAAGCGGGTCGGCGGCTGGAAGAGGTGGCGGGAGAGTTCGACCGTGGGGTCCAGGAGGGCGCGGAAGCCTGCCACGTCCCCCGTGTCCAGCACCCGTACCGCATGTGCCGCCAGCGGGCCCAGCGGGTCGAAGATGCCCAACAGCGCGTGGCTGAAGCCCTGTTCGTCGCCCGCGATCAGCTCCGGGTAGTTGAAGTCGTCGCCCGTGTAGCACCGCACCCCGCCCGGGAGGCGGCGCCGGACGTCGATCTCGCGGGCCGCGTCCAGGAGGGAGATCTTGATGCCGTCGACCTTGTCCGGGTGTTCGGCGATGACCTTCAGGAACGTGTCCGTCGCCTCGTCCAGGTCGCCGCTGCCCCAGTAGCCGTCGAGGGCCGGATCGAACATCGGGCCCAGCCAGTGCAGGATCACCGGCTCCGAGGCCTGGCGCAGGAGGTGCGCGTACGTGGACAGGTAGTCCTCCGGGCCCCCTGCCGCCCGGGCCAGGGCGCGGGACGCCATCAGGATCGGTTGTACGGCGTTCTCCTCGGCGAGGGCCAGCTGCTCCTCGTACGCCGACCTGACCTCGGCGAGGGTCGGCTCGCCCGTCGCGGGCAGCTGGTCCGTGCCCACGCCGCAGGCGATCCTGCCGCCCATCGCCTTCGCCTCGGCCGCCGAGCGGCGGATCAGTTCGGCCGCGCCCGCCCAGTCCAGGCCCATCCCGCGCTGCGCCGTGTCCATCGCCTCCGCCACACCCAGGCCGTGCGACCAGAGGTGGCGGCGGAAGGCGAGCGTGGACTCCCAGTCGACCGCCGCCGGGTCGTCCGGGCTGATGTCCGCGTACGGGTCCGCGACCACGTGGGCCGCCGAGAAGACCGTACGGGAGGTGAGCGGCGCCCCTCCCGGCGCAAGGGCGAGAGGCGTCGTACGCGGTGTGTACGGGCCCTGCGGCAGCGGCACCGGAGCCGTCACAGCGTCAGCTCCGGCACCTCGAAGCGGCGGCCCTCCGCCGACGACTTCAGCCCCAGCTCGGCGAGTTGGACGCCCCGCGCACCCGCCAGCAGGTCCCAGGTGTACGGCTCGTCCAGCGCCACATGGCGCAGGAACAGCTCCCACTGCGCCTTGAAGCCGTTGTCGAACTCCTGGTTGTCCGGGATCTCCTGCCACTGGTCGCGGAACGACTCCGTGACCGGAAGGTCCGGGTTCCAGACCGGCTTGGGGGTCGAAGAGCGGTGCTGTACACGGCAGTTGCGCAGGCCGGCCACCGCCGAGCCGTGCGTGCCGTCCACCTGGAACTCCACCAGCTCGTCGCGGTTGACCCGGACCGTCCAGGACGAGTTGATCTGCGCGACCGCCCCGCCCGCCAGCTGGAAGATCCCGTACGCGGCGTCGTCGGCGGTCGCCTCGTACGGCTTGCCGTGCTCGTCCCAGCGCTGCGGAACGTGCGTCTGCACATGCGCCGTTACGGAGGTGACCTGGCCGAACAGCTCGTGGAGCACGTACTCCCAGTGCGGGAACATGTCCACGACGATGCCGCCGCCGTCCTCCGCGCGGTAGTTCCACGAGGGGCGCTGGGCCTCCTGCCAGTCGCCCTCGAAGACCCAGTAGCCGAACTCCCCCCGGACGGAGAGGATTTCGCCGAAGAAGCCGCCGTCTATCAGGCGCTTCAGCTTCAGCAGGCCCGGCAGGAAGATCTTGTCCTGGACCACGCCGTGCTTGATGCCCGCGTCCCGGGCGAGGCGGGCCAGGTCGAGGGCGCCCTCGACGTCCGTGGCCGTGGGCTTCTCGGTGTAGATGTGCTTGCCCGCCGCCACGGCCTTCTTGATCGCCTCCACCCGGGCCGAGGTGACCTGGGCGTCGAAGTAGATGTCGACCGTGTCGTCCGCGAGCACCGCGTCCAGGTCCGTCGACCACTCGGTCAGGCCGTGCCGGGCGGCCAGCTCCTCCAGGGCGTGGGCGCGGCGGCCGACGAGGACGGGCTCGGGCCAGAGCACCTCGCCGTCGCCCAGGTCGAGGCCGCCCTGCTCGCGGATCGCGAGGATCGAACGCACCAGATGCTGCCGGTATCCCATGCGACCTGTGACGCCGTTCATGGCGATGCGCACTGTCCTGCGTGTCACGAAGTTCCCTCCATACAGCCGTAGCAAGCGCTTTCTATACGAGATGACGCTAGCCTGCGGACAGCGGCCGGACAAGAGGGGCGCCGCACGTGACTCACGGAGGAAAGCGATGACAGTCACCCTGGCGGACGTGGCGGCCCGCGCCCGGGTGTCCCCGGCCACCGTCTCCCGTGTGCTGAACGGCAACTACCCGGTCGCCGCCTCGACCCGGGAGCGGGTCCTGCGCGCGGTGGACGACCTGGACTACGTGCTCAACGGGCCCGCCAGCTCGCTGGCCGCCGCCACGTCCGACCTGGTCGGCATCCTGGTCAACGACATCGCCGACCCCTTCTTCGGGATCATGGCGGGGGCCGCGCAGACCCAGATCGGCGGGCCCGGGGACGGCTCCGGGCGGGCGGGCGGCGAGAAGCTGGCCGTCATCTGCAACACCGGCGGCTCCCCCGAGCGCGAGCTCACCTACCTCACCCTCCTCCAGCGCCAGCGCGCCGCCGCCGTCGTCCTCACGGGCGGTGCGGTGGAGAACCCGGACCACCAGGCCGCCATGTCCGCGAAGCTGGCCAAGATGGCGGACGCCGGCACCCGGATCGTCTTCTGCGGGCGCCCCCCGCTCCCCGACGGGGACGCGCTCGTCGCCGCGCTCGCCTTCGACAACCGGGGCGGCGGACGGCGGCTGACCGAGCACCTGATCTCGCTGGGCCACCGCAGGATCGGTTACGTCGCCGGGCCGCCCGAACGGACCACCACCCGGCACCGGCTGGAAGGCCACCGCGAGGCCCTCCGGGCGGCCGGGCTCGGCACGGAGCCCGAGGACGAGGAGCGGCTGACCGTGCACGGGCCCTACGACCGGCGCTCCGGGTACGAGGCGACCCTCGAAATACTGCGCCGGGAGCCGGGGGTGACGGCCGTCGTCGCCGCCAACGACACCGTGGCGCTGGGAGCTTGCGCCGCCGTACGGGACCAGGGGCTGCGCATCCCGCAGGACATCTCGGTGGCGGGCTTCGACGACCTGCCCTTCTCGGTGGACGCCGTACCCGCGCTGACGACCGTACGGCTGCCGCTCTTCGAGGCGGGTGCGCGGGCCGGGCGGCTCGCCATGGGCAAGGAGGACCCGCCGCCGGGCGGAATCGCCACCATCGCCGCCGAGTTGATGATCCGGGGGTCGACGGCTCCGCCCCGGGTGGGGTGAGGCCCTCCCTCTGGGGGATGCACCCGCCCCTTCTGGGGGCCGGGGGCGAAAGATGGGGGCAACTCCCCCATGCGCCACGGGAGTCCCCGCCCCAGGATGGTTCGTGAGCGGTCCGGTGGGCCGTTCCCGACCTGGGAGGTGCGGTGGAGAAGGAACTGATCGGCAGTGGCGGTACGGGGGCTCCTGCCCGCCCCGCCCTCCCGGGCACCAACGGGTCCACCCAGCCCGCCGGGTCCGCCGCGTCCGCCGCGTCCGCCGCCTCCGCCCGGCCTGCCGGGTCCGCCGCCGACTCTTCCCCGGCCGCCGGAGCGACCGTCCCGGCGAGGACGAGCGGCACCGGCAGCAGCACCGCACCCGGCTCCACCCCCGCACCGAACCCCCACCCCGACCCCTGGTGGCTCCCCGGCATCGTCGGCGACCCGCCCCTGTGCGAGCCCGACTGGGTCGCCTTCGTACGGGCCGTCATCGCGGACGCGCCGCCCCAGGCCGTCGTCGCCGAACGGGAGTACCCCGGCCTCACCGGGTTCGCCCTGGTCGTCGCTCCCTTCGCCGAGCGGGCCGCCGGGCGGCTGCTGACCTCGCCGTCGAACAACGCCGTACGGGCCGGGAACGCCGTCGGGCTCGCCCCCGTGCTGGAGGACTTCCGCTCCCACCTGGTCCGGCGGCTGGCCCGGCTCGCGGCCCGGACGCTCGTGCTGGAGCTGCACAAGGCGCGGCGGGCGGGGCGGCTGGCCGGGGAGGGGCCCGAGGAGCGGTTCCGGGACTTCCTGCGGCGGACGGCGGGACGGGACGGGCTCGCGGCCTTCCTCACCTCCTATCCCGTACTGGCCCGCATCCTGGCCCGGACGAGCCTGGCCGCCGCCGACGCCTTCACGGAGATGCTCGGCCGGCTCGCCGACGACCGCGAACTGCTGGCCACCTCCGGCGTGTTGGGCGACCCGGGGCCGGAGGGCGCCGGGCGCGGGCCGGTGGCGCTGACCGGGGTCGATGCCGGTGCGGGTGACAGCCACCGCGGGGGCCGCTCGGTGATGCTGCTGCGGTTCACCGACGGCACCCGGCTGGTCTACAAGCCGCGCCCGCTCGCGGCGCACCGGCACTTCAACTCCCTGGTGGAGTGGTTCGGTTCGCTGCCCGGGACACCGGGGCTGCGGGCGCTGCGGGTGCTGGACCGGGGCGACTACGGGTGGGTGGAGTTCGTCGAGGAGCGGCCCTGCACCTCGACCGCCGAGACCCATCTCTTCTACCGGCGCCAGGGCGCGCTGCTGGCCCTGCTCCACCTGCTGGACGGCACCGATCTGCACCAGGAGAACCTGATCGCCTGCGGGTCGCACCCGGTCCTGGTCGATGTGGAGACCCTCTTCCACCCGCCGCTCACCCAGGCCCACTCCGCCGACCCCGCCGCCCGGGCCCTGCACGACTCGGTCCACCGGGTCGGGCTGCTGCCGCAGCTGCTGGTCGGGGACTCGGCCGCACTCGACGTCTCCGCGATCGGCGGCGGCCGGGCTGCCTCCTCCCCGATCGAGACCGCCGACTGGGCGGACGCGGGCACGGACACCATGCGGCTGGTACGGCGCTCCGCGCGGTTCACCGAGTCCGCCAACCGGCCCCGGCTGGAAGGGGTTCCGGCCGACCCGTCGGCGTACACCGACTCCCTCTGCGAGGGGTTCCGCGTCGGCTACACCGCCATCAGCGACTACCGCGACGAACTGCTCGGCAAGCGCGGCCTGTTGACCGACTTCGCACAGGACGAGGTGCGGGTCGTGCCCCGGCCGACCTGGGCCTACACCACGCTGCTGGACGAGTCGACCCACCCCGACCTGATGCGGGACGCCGCCGAGCGCGACCAGGTCCTCTCCCTGCTGCGCACCCCCGCCCTGGGCGTGCCCGCGCTGCCCGGGCTGGAGGACGAGGAGATCGAGGAGCTGTGGAACGGCGATGTGCCGGTCTTCCTCACCCGGCCCGGCTCCGCCGACCTGTGGAGCGGCACCGGGCGCGGGGTGCCGGTCGCGCCGGGACCCACCGGGCTGGCCCGGGTCGAGGAGAAGGTGCGGGCCATGGACACGGTGGACCGCCAGGACCAGGAGCGGATCATCCGGGCCGCCATGGTGTCCACCTCCCCCGAACCGCCGCACCGGGCGGAGGGCGGAGCGCGGGCCCGGACGGCCGCGACGGCCCCCGAGCCGGAGCAACTGCTTTCCGCCGCACGCTCGGTGGGCGATCAGCTCGTCTCGCTCGCCTACCGGCACGAGGCCCGCACCAACTGGATCGGCCTGGAGCTGCTCGGCGAGCGCTACTGGCGGCTCGCCCCGATGGCGGCCGACCTCGCGAGCGGCTACACCGGTCCCGCGCTCTTCCTCGCCCAGCTGGCCGCCCTCTCCGGCGCCGAGCGGTACGCCGAGGCCGCCCGCGAGGCGCTGGCCCCGGTCCCCGGGCTGCTGGACGCGCTGCACGGCCGGGTCGACGACCTCACGGTGCTGGGCTCGGGGGCCTTCGCGGGCCTCGGCGGCATCGCGTACGCCCTGGCCGAGGTGGGCTCGCTCCTCGGCGACGCCACGGTCCTGGAGCTGGCGGGTCCGGCGACCCGGCTGGCCTGCGCGGCGAGCGCCGCCGAGGACGGGTACGGGGTGCGCGGCGGTGCGGCCGGCGGGCTGGTCTCCCTGCTCGCGGTGCACCGCACCACCGGCCGGGCCGAGGCCTGGCGGGGCGCCGAGCGCTGCGCCGAACGTCTCTCCGTCGCACCGCTCCCGGCCGCCGGGGGCTTCGCGGAGGGGGCCGCGGGCATCGGCTGGGCGCTGCTGCGCTTCGCCGCGGCGGGGGGCGGTGAGCAGTACCGTACGGCGGGGCTGCGGGCCCTGCGCCGGGCGACCGTCGAGGTGACGGGGGGCCTGGCCTGGTGCGAGGGGGCCGCGGGCGTGGCCCTCGCCGTCGCGGACAGCCCGGACGCGCTCACCGATCCGGACCTGTCCGGCTGGCTGGCGGAGCGGACCGGTGAGCTGGCGGACTGCGCGCCGCTCGCCGACGACAGCCTCTGCCACGGCGAGCTCGGCCTGCTGGAGCTGCTCGGCCACAGCGCCCTGACCGGCGACCGTACGCCGTGGGTGCGCCGGGCCGGGACGCTGCTGGCCGCTGCCGACCGGGAGGGGCCGCGCTGCGGGACCCCCGGACACGTACCGCACCCGGGGCTGCTCACCGGCCTCTCGGGCATCGGGCACGGACTGCTGCGGGCGGGGTTCCCCGACCGGATCGGCTCCGCGCTGCTCCTCCACCCGTCCGCGGGGGCCGCCTAGACCGGCACCCTGCGGCTGATATCAGCCGTTCCATCCGCACCGACCTCCTGACCGCACCCGTTGTCGACCAACCGTCAGAAACCCTTCGTTCACCGTTCAGTCCGTTCAGAATTCAGCACTCGGCAGAGAATGAGGCAGAGATGACGCACATCAGCGAATCGGCGATGCAGGGATCCGGCACCTCCGCCCACGAGGGCGCCTACGACCACCCGGCCGGCCAGATATCCCTCGGTATCGGCGGCGGGCTGGGGATGCGCAGCAGACTCCTCAGCGCCTCGGAGGGCGAGACCGGCAACACCATCGACCTTCCGTGGACCACCATGATTCCCCTTTAACCACAGCTCGGCCCGTATTGTGGCGCATTGAGCCACTGCCGGATGAGTTACGACTCCAGTAGCCTGCGGCCATGCGAGCCACTTCGCCGGTCATCGTCGGGCGGGACGAGGAGATCGGCCTGCTGAGCAGCGCCCTGGACGCCGTGCAACGGCGTTCGGGGCGCGCCTTGTTCTTCCTCGGCGAGGCGGGGATCGGCAAATCCCGGCTGGTGGGTGAGTGCGCCTACCGGGCGTACGGGCTCAACATGCCCGTGCTCCGGGGCCGGGCCACGTCGACCGGGCTCGTCGTCCCGTTCCGGCCACTCGTGGAAGCCCTCTCCTCGCGCTTCCGGGCCGCCGGCACCCCGACCGACCCCGAGCTGGCCCCCTACCACCCCGCGCTGGCCCGGTTGGTCCCCGAGTGGCGCCAGGAGGCCTCGCCCGGCTATCCGGAGACCGTGGTGGAGCTGGCGGAGGCGCTGCTGCGGCTGCTGTCCGTGCTGGGCCGGGAGTCCGGCTGCGCGATCCTGCTGGAGGACCTGCACGACAGCGACACGGAGACCGTCGCGGTGGTCGAGTACGTCATCGACAACCTCGCCGATCTGCCGATCCTGCTCCTGGGGACGCTGCGCCCGGAGGCGGGGGCCGCCCTCGACCTCGTACGCTCCGCGGAGCGCCGCCAGGCCGCCACCGTACGGGAGTTGAAACCGCTCGCCGACGAGCAGATGCGGGCGCTGACCGGTGCGTGTCTGGAGGCGGCGCCCGAGGAGATACCCCCGGAGGTGCACCGGCGCCTCGCCGAACGCGCGGGCGGCAACCCCTACTTGGTGGAAGTGCTGCTGGCGGACCTGCTGGACACCGGCCAGTTGCGCCGGGCGGAGGGCGGCTGGGAGGCGGCCGACGATCCCGGCGGGCCGGTCCCCTCGGGCATCGTGCGGAGCTGGACCCGCAGACTCGACCGGCTGGACGAGCCGGTCCGGGACCTCTTACTCGCGGCGGCCACCCTGGGCGGCCAGTTCTCCGTCTCCGTGCTCCAGACCGTCACCGGTTTCGAGGACCGGGCCCTCTTCACCCATCTGCGGTCCGCCGTCGAGGCGGGCGTGATCGCCCCCGACGGCGCCGCCCCCGACCGGTACGCCTTCCGCCACTCGCTGACCGCCGAGGCGCTGATCTCCTCGCTCGCCCCGGCCGAGCGCGCCTCGCTCGCCCGCCGCGCCGCCGGGGCCGTGGAGCACTCCGGCCACCCCCTCGACGAGGACGGGCAGCAGCTCGTCGCCTCCCTCCACCTCGCCGCGGGCAACCGCTCGGGCGCGGCCCTGCGGTTCGCGGAGGCCGGGAGACGGATGCTCGCCTCAGGGGCCCACGGTTCGGCCGTGGTGCTGCTGGAGCGGGCCTGCCCCCTGGCCGCCGACGCCGACCGGGCCGCCATCGCCGAGTCCCTTGCGGTCGCCCGGGCCGAGGGCGGCGACCTGGACGCCGCCCTGGAGCTGGCCGAGACGCTGCCGCCGGTCCCGGCGCGCACCGAGGCCGCCGACCGGCGCGGCGAGGTCCACGTCAAGATCGCCTGGGTGGCGGTGATGGCCGAGCGGGCGGCCGACGCGGCCCGCCAGATCGACGCCGCCCGCACCCTGCTCGGCCATGAGCCGGCGCCCGGCCGCCGGGCCGCGCTCGCCGTCGCCGACGCCCATCTCGCCCTGCTCCCCGGGCAGGAGCACCGGTGCCCCTCGGAGACCGAGCGGGCCGCCCGCGAGGCCGCGGAGATCGCCGAGGCCGAGGGGCTGCCCGTGGTGGCCTGCCAGGCCTGGCAGCTGCTGGCGCTGCTGCTGCGCGAGAAGGGGTTCGACGAGGCGGACGCCTGCCTGGAGCGGATGCTCGCGCTCTCCACCGACCACGGTCTGCCCGTCTGGCGGGCGGAGGCCCTGGTGCGGCTCGGGGCGAACGCCTTCATGCGGACCGGGGACGCCTCCCGGCTGCGCTCGGCGCGGGCCGCGGCCACGGAGCTGGGTGCGCTGCTGCTGACCCAGACGGTGGACGGGCTGCTCGCCATGAACGCGGTGCTGTGCGCCCGTTGGGACGAGGCGCAGGAGATCATCGACCGTTCGCTGGAGGCCAGCGCCCGGGTCGGCAACCTCTCCGCCCACCGCTATCTGCTGCTCTCCGCCGCCACGATGGCCGCGCACCGGGGGCGGCGGCGGGACATGGACCGGGCGCTCGCCGCGTTCCGCCGGGCGGGTGGTGAGCAATCCCTGCTCGTGCCGCACCAGTTGGGGCTGTGCAAGGCGATCGGCGCCCTCCTGGAGGAGGACCGGGAACGGGCCCTGGAGGGGCTGGACGCGGTGCAGGCCTGGGAGCGGGACCACCCCAGCTACTTCTATCTGAGCGGGAGTTACGGGCTGCGCCCCTTCCTGCGGGTGCTGGCGGGGGCGGCGGACCGGGAGGAGTACGAGGCCGTACGCGCCTCGCCCGGCGCCCAACTGGCTTGGAACGGACAGTTCCTGGAGCTGGCGGACGCCGTGCTGCTGGGCCGTTCCGGCGACCGGGCCGGGGCCGCCCGCCTGGTGGCCGCCTTCGACGCCCGCTCCACGCCTTTCCCGGTCGCCCGCCATCTCGGGCTGCGCCTGGTCGCGGACGCGGCCCGCGCCGACGGGTGGGGCGAGCCGGTCGCCTGGCTGCGGCGGGCCGAGGAGTTCTTCTACGGGGTCGGGGCGCAGGCGGTCGCCTCCGCGTGCCGGGCGGCGCTGCGGCAGGCCGGGGCGAGCGTCACCCAGCACCGGGGCGGCTGGGACCGCATCCCGCTGTCGCTGCGGACCAGCGGGGTGACCCCGCGGGAGTACGAGGTGTTCGTGCTGCTCCCGGAGCGGCCCGGCAACCAGCAGATCGCCCGGCGGCTCTCCATCTCGCCGCGCACGGTGGAGAAGCACATGGCCAGCCTGCTCAGCAAGACCGGGCGCGCGGACCGCTCGGCGCTGTGCGAGTTCGCGGCGGAGTGCGCGGTGGAACCGACCTGAGGCGTCTCCCGTGCCCCCACAACATGGGGGCACGGGGCGGTTTCGGTCGGGTGTACGGGCGGAACATGCGGGCAGTCCCCCGATGTGCCGGTCTGCGTACGGCTCCAGGATCGAGGGGTACGTACGGCAGTCTGCCGCCCGTCCCCGCTTCCGGAGGCCCGCTGATGATCCGACCTCCCGCCCGTCCGGCCCCCGCCGGTGCGGTGTACTTCTCGCTCCTCGGCCCGCTCACCGCCGTACGGGACGGCCGTCCGCTCCCACTCGGCCCGCGCAAACAGCGCCTCGTCCTGGCCACCCTGCTCGCCCGCCCCAACACCCCTGTCCCCGTGGATGTGTTGACCGACGCGGTGTGGCCCGACGACCCGCCGCGCACCGCGCGCAAGAACCTCCAGGTGTACGTGAGCGCCGCCCGCGCCCTGCTCGGCTCCACCGGCGACGACGGGCGGGACCGGGTCGTCCACGGCTGCGGCGGCTACCGGCTCACCATCGGTGAGGGCGAGCTGGACACCCTGCGCTTCCGCTCCCTGGCCCGGGCCGGGCGGGCCGCCGGGGAACGCGGCGACCTGCGCGGCGCCGCCCGGCTGCTGCGGGAGGCGCTGGACCTGTGGGAGGGGCCGCCGCTGAACGACCTGCGGGACTCCTCCGGGGTGGCGGAGGAGGCGGAGCGGCTGGAGGCCCGCTGTCTGACCGTGTACGAGGACTGGGCCGAGACCGAGATCGAACTCGGCCGGGCCGCCGTCGCGGTGGACGGCCTGCGCGATCTGGTGGAGCGCCACCCGCTGCGGGAGCGGCTGCGGGTGGCATGGATGAACTCGCTGCACCAGTCGGGGCGGCAGGCCGAGGCGCTGGCGGTCTACGACGACTACCGGCAGTTGCTGGCAAGGGAGTTGGGCCTGGAGCCGAGTCCGGCGATGGCGGCCCTGTACCGGGCGATGCTGGGCCGGGGCCGCGCCGCCCGGCCCCCGGCGGGCGACCGGGACACCGCGCACGGCACGGCGCTGCCCGCCGCACCGAGGCACTTCACCGGCCGCCGCGAGGAACTGCGGGATCTGCTGGCCCTGTTGGGCTCCCCGGACGAGGGGGTGGTGGTCGTCTCGGGGCCCGCCGGGTCCGGCAAGTCGGCACTGGCGCTGCGGGCGGCCCATCTGCTCGGCGACGGCTTCCCCGACGGGCGGTTCCACGTCCAGGTCCGGCGCGAGGACGGCTCGGCCCGTACCCCGGCCGAAGTCCTGGGCGAGCTGGGCCGGTTGTGCGGGGTGCGCGTCCCGACGGTCCCGGCGGTGCCGGCCGGTCCGGAGAGCGGCCCGGCGGCGGCGGTCTCGCAGGGCGCGGAGGACGCCTGGCAGCGCTGGCTGTCCCTGCACCGGGCGCTGATCGTCCTCGACGACGTACCGGACGAGGCTTTCGTACGGGGGCTGCTGCCCCGGTCAAGCCCGTCCTCGGTGGTGCTCACCGCGCGCGGGCAGCTGGCAGGGCTCGCCCCCGTGCACCGGATCGCGCTGGGAGCCCTGGCGGACGGCGAGGCGCTGGAGCTGCTGGGCAAGCTGATCGGGCCCGGGCGGCTGCGGACCGACCCGGCGGCGGCCCTGCGGATCGTCCGGGCCTGCGGCGCGCTGCCGCTGGCGGTGGGGGTGAGCGGGATGCGGCTGGCGGTGCTGCGCCATCTGCCGCTCGCGGAGTACGCGGACCGGCTCGGCGACCCGTCGGCGGCCCTGGACGAACTGGTCGCCGGGGACGTCTCCGTACGGCTGCGGATGGCGTCCGGCTGGCAGGACCTGTCGCCGGACGGCCGGCGGGCGCTGGGGCGGCTGGCCGGGCCCGCACAGGAGGGCGGCTTCACCCTGCACGGGGCGATGGAGGCCCTGGGGTGCGGGGAGCGGGCCGCGATCCGTACCGTCGAGTCGCTGATCGACGCGGGGGCGGTGACCTCGCCCACCGGGGAGGTCACCGCCCATGCCGCGCTGTACGAGGTGCCGCGGCTGCTCTGTCTGTACGCGCGCGAGCGCGAGGGGGCGCTCACCCCAGAGTGAGGAGCTCCAGCAGTCCCGTAGCGGACTCCCTGCCCGTCCCGCCCGTTCCGCGCGACAGGAAGTCCAGGGACAGCAGCAGTCCGGCCGCCCCCGTCGCCAGGTCGGCGGAGCAGCGCCGCAGGGTGGCGCCCGGGACGAGCAGCCGGTCCTCCTCGGCGACCAGGTGCCAGGTCAGGTTGCGTACGGAGGCCAGGACCTCGGGCCCCGTACGGCCGTCGGGCGACAACTGGCCCGCAGCGGCGGCCAGCCCCGCGCGCCCGGTGAACAGCCCCGGTTCGCGGACGAACTCCATGGCGCAGCCCGCGCGCACCCCGGGGATCAGGGCGCTCAGCGCGGGGTCCTCGTGCCGGGCGGTGTACGCCTGGGCCAGCAGCGCGACGCCCGAGCTGCCCTGGTTCAGATAGAGCAGATGGCGTCGGCCGTCCCGGACCTGGATCGTGCCGTCGTCCATGGTGACGAGGTGCCCGGCCTCGCGTTCCAGGGCGGTGCGGGCCGCCTCGCGCAGCCTCAACTCGCCGGTCAGCGCGTGCAGTTCCAGGTGGAGCAGGGCGGCCCCGCTCAGCCCGCGCAGCAGCCCCGCCGACTCCGGGAGGCGCAGCCCGTCCACCGACCCGCCCCGCGCCAGCCGGTCCAGGTCCCGGGCGGTGCGCAGGGCGGCGTCCACCAGTCCGGCGTCGGGGGCCGTGGTGCCGGTGGCGCGGGCCAGGCGCAGCGCGGCGAGGGCGAGTCCCGCGCGTCCGCTGAACAGATCGGCCGAGGCGGGCGGCGGTGCGGCGGACATCGCCCGGTCCCACAGCTCCCGGCCCGCTTCGGCGCGGCCCAGCAGGGTGAGCACCAGGGCGGTGCCCGGCAGCCCGTCGAAGAGGCCGCCCGCCTCGGCGGGGTCCCTGCGGAACGCGGCGGCGGCGAGCCAGTCCGTCCACTCGGCGGGGACGGGGGCGCCGGTGCGGTGCAGGGCGTACAGGACACCGGCCGCGCCGTGGGCGAGGTCGGTGCCGCCGGTGGCGAAGAGGCCGGGCCCGCCCGGGAAGAGCCGGTCGGCCCGCTCGGGGGTGGCTCCGGCGTGGATCCCGGCGAGCAGGCGGGTGCGGATCTCCGCCCAGTCCACGTCCGGCTCGAACAGGGCGGCCACCTCCGCCTCGCGCCGCCGTGAGGCCTCCAGGCCGTGCAGCAGGGCGGGCCTGGCGGGACCCGCGTCGGCGGAGAGCCCGTACCGCCTACGGGCCCAGCTCTCCAGCGTGAGGGCCTTGGCCCGTTCGAGACCGGCCATCTCCGTGAGCGGCATCAGCATGGTGAGCCAGGTCGCCCAGAGCGCGTACGCGTCGGCCTCCGCGCCCGGCGTGCCCGGGGGCGCCTGGAGGCCCTGGGCTCCGGCGAGCGGGGTGTCCTGGTCGTCCAGCTCGGTGGCGTACTCGAAGTCGACGAGGGCGATGCGGCCGTCGGGCCGGACGATGATGTTGGACGGGTGCAGATCGCCGAAGCGCAGGCCGCGCGCGTGGACCGCCTCCAGCGCCCGGGAGAGTTCGGCCACCATCGCGTCGGTCCAGGCGACGTACGGGGCGAGTTCGGCGGCCGTCACCGCCCCGCGTACGAGGGCGAAGCGGGCGACGATCTCGTCCAGGAGGGTGTTCCCCTCGATGTGCTCCTCGATCAGGAAGTGGTGCTCCCAGACCGTCCGTACGCCGTGCACCTCGGGGACGCAGTCCAGCCCGGCCAGCGCCGTCAGCGCCCGGTGCTCGCGGTGCAGCCGGGTGACGGCGTCGTCGCCCGCGCCGTCGAGGCCGCAGTGCGGGCGCGCCTCCCGCAGCACCACGCGGCGGCCCGTCTCCCGGTCGGTGGCCAGGTAGATCCCGCCCGCGTTGGAGAACTGGAGGGCCTCGGTGACCGTGTAGGGGAAGGTGTCGTCGCGGGCGGCGGCACGGGCGGCGAGGTGCGGGCGCAGGAACGGCGGCACCTCGACCCAGGAGGGCGTACGGAAGACCACCCCGCGCTCGTCGGGCACCAGGCTCCCCGAGGGGTCGCGCAGGGCGAGGACCCGGCCGCCCTCGCCGTCGTCGCACCAGCGGGGCACGTAGGCGCCGTAGCGCGTGTAGACCGGGGCGTCGCCGATGCGCAGGTCGCTGAGGATGTACGGGCCGCTGCGCCCCGCGAGGGCCGTGGACAGATCCTCGGCCAGGGCCAGGAAGGCGGCCTCGTCGGGCGGGTAGACGGCGATGAACTTGCCCGCGCCGCTGCGGTTCATGTGCTTGTCCGCCATCAGCGACAACGCCCGTGCGCTGCGCAGGAATTTGAACGGTACGCCGTGGCGCAGGCAGATCCGGGCGGTGTCGCGCAGGGTGGCCTCGGCCTCGCCGGGGACCGTGGAGACGTGGATCTTCCAGCCCTGCTCGGCGAGTTGGGCGTGCTCGGGCACCAGGGAGGTCCACAGGCCCACGGCCGAGCGGCGCCAGCCGGCGGGGGGCGGGTCGGTGGCGAGGCGGTAGCGGGAGTCCGCGTCGGGCAGCCGGTCCGGGGTGTCGTAGTACGTACGGTCGGCGAGGCAGTAGAGCTGGGTTTCCTGGACGGCAGGCACGGTCGGGCTCTCTTCTCGGTGAAGGAGGTCCGGAAGCCGGTCAGACTCCGGGGGCGGCGTGCTTGGCCTCGGGCTCCACCGGGTCGGCGGGCTCCGGCTGCGGTTCCTGGACCGGCGGGGCCGGTTCCGCCCGGGCCGAGGAGGCGAAGGTGACCACGAGGGCCGAGACCGCCAGCACGCACCCGGTCAGGGTGAAGGCCCACCGGGCGCCGAACGCCATCAGCAGGGCGCCCCCGGCCAGCGGCCCGAACGGCTGGACCATGGAGGACAGGAACCCGGCCGCGCTCTGCACCCGGCCCACCTTCTCCTCCGGGGTCACCACGAGCAGCTTCGACAGGAACCCGATGCTGGCGACCGTCGACAGGAACATGCACAGCGCGCACATCAGCCCGGCCACGACCGGCCGGCTGAGCCAGGCCATCACCCCGGCGGCCGCGACACAGGTCCAGCAGGTGGCGACGATCAGCACCCGGGAGTGCCGGGCCGGGCTGATCCTCGGTGCGAACAGCGCCCCGGCCAGGGCCCCGGCGGAGACACAGCTGATGACGAAGCCGCCGCCGATCCCGGAGCGGCCCCCGTCGGAGAACGCGGTCAGCGCGATGAAGGTGAGGGACCCGAACGCGAAGTTCATGCCCAGGCCGAAGATGAGCAGGACCGTCCGCAGGTAGGGGATCTGCCACAGGAAGGTGAGGCCCGCCGTCAGTTCGCGCTTGCTGAACGCCGAGCCCGCCGCCGTCCTGGCCCGCGAGCGGGTACGTACGAGAGCCACGCAGATGGTCGACGCGAGCAGGCCGAGCGCCTCGACAGCGAACGGCAGCGCCGGGTGGAGGCCGAAGAGCGCGCCCCCGACGAGCGGCCCGACCAGCCGGGCCGTCTGGGTGCGCGCCTGGAGCCGTGCGGTGGCGGTGCCCATCTGGTCGGCCGGGACGACCGCGCGCATCAGGCCGAAGACCGCGGGCGCGTAGACGCTGCTGATCACCGCGCCCGCCGCCGCGACGAGCAGGACGAGCACCATGGGGGCGTGCCCGTACAGGACGGCGATGGTCAGGGCGGTGACGACGGTCAGGCTGCCGACGTCGCACAGCCTCATCAGCCGGCGGCGTTCGATGCGGTCCGCCATCACCCCGCCGGGCAGCATGGTGATCAGGACGGCCCCCACGGACACCGTGCCGACGGCGCCGGCCTGCACCGGGGAGCCGGTCTCCTTGAGGACGAGCAGGGGAAGGGCGAGGGCGGTCATCTGCCCGCCGAGGACCGCGAAGAGGCCGCTCAGCCAGAGCAGCCGGAAGTCCCGGTTTTCGCGTAGCGGCTTGGTCATCGTGGTCTCCCGGTGGTGTGCGGGGGCGGTGGTGCGTTGGGGGGGGTGGCTTCTCCTGGGGTGCCGTTCGGGTGGGCGTGTGCGGCCCGGAATCGACGGCGGGGCGGCTCCGTCGTGACGGAACCGCCCCACATCACCGGCCGGCCGGGCGCCACGGCGGGGAGAGTTGCCTCAGCCCCTGTGGCGCCGCCCCGGTGCGGCCCGGTCAGTTCTCCAGGACGACGCTGAGCACGCTGACGCAGCTGCCCGGCGCGACGACCTTGTCGACGGACGTCTCCTGGAGGTCCAGCACGGAGTGCGCCTCGACCTCGGCGGACTCGTTCTCGTTGTTCTCGTCGGCGGCGGGCTTCGTGTTCTCGGACATGGTGGTCTCCGTCCACTCGTCACTGCTGGACCCGGAATCCGTCGGGTGCGTACCGCGGTCCCCGGTGCGGCGGGCCGTTGCCTGCCGTTGCCGAGAAAGTTAGGAGCGCCGGCCTCAAGGACGCTTCGGCGCCGGTATGGCGGCGGTATGGGGCCAGCTCGCCGACCGTGGACCCGCGCCCCGGCCCCGCCCGCCCCTCTCCGGCCCCCTCCCTGACCTGCGCCCATACCGTCGCCCAAGCGTTGGCAGACCGCCGGTGAACCGGTACGGCGCAGCCTGGGCGGGCGCGCACCGGCCCCTGGAGTACGGGCGCGCCCCAGCCCCGAAGGAGGCGGCCCGCATGGAACTCGCCGAACTCGTCGGACTGCGGCCCTTCCCGGCCGCCGGTCTGCTGCTCGGCCTCACCCGCCGCTGCCCCCTGCGCTGCCGGCACTGCTCCACCGGGTCGGACCTGACCGTGCGGGAGGAGCCGGACGCGGGCCAACTGCTGCACTTTGTCGACTCGTTCACCGCCGAGAACCGCCCGGACGTGGTCATGCTGACGGGCGGCGAGCCGCTGCTCCTGCCCACGCTCGTCGGTGAGCTGAGCTTCCTCGCCCGCCGCGCCGGATCGCGTACGGCGGTGCTGAGCGGGATGTTCTTCGCCCGCTCCCAGGAGATCCCGCCCGCGATCCTGCGCGCGATCGCCCAGGTCGACCACTTCTCCGCGAGCCTGGACGTCCACCACGAGCGGGAGGTGGCGCGCGCCGACGTGTTCCGGGCGCTGCACCGCATCCGGGAGTCGGGCATCCCCGTCAGCTTCCACCTCACGGGGACCGGGGCGGACGATCCGTATCTGGCCGACATCACCCGGGCCATCGACAGGGAGTTCGGCGGCCGGGTGCCGTCGCTGGTCAACGAGGTGCGGCCGTTCGGCCGGGCCGCCGCCTGGGCCCGGCCCGCGCGCAGCGGCCCCGACCCGTCGGCGGCGGCGCCGTGCTCGATGGCCGCCTGGCCGGTGGTCGCCTTCGACGGTACGGTGCTGGCCTGCTGCAACCAGGACACGGTGGACCGGCGCCCCGCCCCCGCCCATCTGGACCTCGGGCACATCGGCTCCGACGACTGGGAGACGGTACGCCGACGGGCCCTGGAATCCCCGGTGTTGCGCATGATCCGCACGGTCGGGCCCGCCCATCTGGCCGCCCGCTCCGGCGCCGGACCCCACGCGGGCTCCTACTGCGACGGGTGCCGGGCCCTGGGCGGCGACGAGGCGGTGGCGGCCGGGGCCCGTGCGGTGGCGGCGGGACCGGCGGGTGCGCTGCTGGACCTGGCCGCCGCGCGGCGCGGTGCGCGGGGCGGGCCGGAGGGGGTCGTACGGCGGCACGGCTGCTCGGCGTACGCGCCACTGGTGGGCGCCCGGAGCACCGGGAGCGCCCCGTGAGCATCATCTGGACGAGCACAGCGGCCACGGCCACCACCGTCTCAACGCGCCTGCGTACCAAATTGCTGCTGCTGGAACCGGAGTTCCGGGGTGCGACGGCTCATATGTGGCGTGCCGAGGGGCTGTTGGAGCGCTACCGGGCCTACCTCTGCACCATGCACGCCGTGATCCGGGCCTCCGTACCGCTGATGGAGCTCGCCCTGCGCCGCGCCTCGGACGCCCCCGGCGATCCGCTGTCGGAGCCGCTGGCCGCCTATCTGGTGGAGCACATCCAGGAGGAGACCGGGCACGACGCCTGGCTGCTGGAGGACCTGGTCGCGGCGGGCGCGGACCCCGGGGACGCGCTCGGTCCGCTGCCGCCGCCGGATGTGGCCTCCCTCGTCGGCCCGCAGTTCTACTGGATCGAGAACCACCACCCGGTGGCCCTGCTCGGCTACATCGCGGTGCTGGAGGGGTACGCGCCCGCCCCCGGGCTGACCGGCCGCATCGCCGCCCTGACCGGGCTGCCCGCCGCCGCCCTGCGGACCTTACGGGAGCACGCGGCACTGGACACGGACCACCTGGACGAGCTGTACGCGCTGCTGGACCGGCTGCCGCTGACCCGGGACCAGGAAGCGGCCGTCGCGGTCAGCGCGCTGCACTCCCTCGACGCGCTCACCCGGCTGTTCGTCCGGCTCGGGCGCTCCGCACCGGCGCCGTCGCTGCGGGGAGCCGGACCCACCTCACCGACGGGAGTCACCCCATGACCGGACCGCCGCAACCACCACCCACCGATCCCGAACAGCGCCCCACGGAGGCCGTGTTGTACGAGGCGGGCTTCCCCGTGGACCTCCTCACCGAGGAGCAGCGCCAGGTGCTGGGCGAGCTGTCACCGCAGGAGCTCACCCTGCTGCTGGACGTCAAGAGCCGGCTGGACGCGGTGGGTCCCGAGGTCCAGGCCCACGGCGAGATCGCGGGTGGCGCGCTGTTCTAGGCCCCAGCGGCGCCAGGGGCGTCCGCGCCAGGACGGGGGTCCGGCGCGGGCGCCCCGGGGCCGGATCAGCCACCGCCCCCTTCTTCCGAGGCGAGTTGGACCAGGAGAGTTGAGGACCCGCCATGACCTGCCCCTCGTGCCGACAGGAGCTTCCCTCCACGGCCCGGTTCTGCTCGTCCTGCGGGACGCCGTGCGCCGGTCCGGCCGTCGCCGCCCCCGCACCCGTGCCGCCACCGCCTGCCGAGGACGAACGCAAGCCGGTGACTGTGCTGTTCTGCGATCTCGTGGGCTCCACCGCCCTGTCGGGGGTGCTGGACCCGGAGACGCTGCGCACGGTGACCCTGCGGTACTTCGAGGCGATGAGCGAGCAGATCGTGGCGCGCGGCGGCACCCCGGAGAAGTTCATCGGGGACGCGGTCATGGCCGTGTTCGGCGTGCCGGTGGTCCGGGAGGACGACGCCCGGCGGGCCCTGGCGGCGGCGCTCGGGATGCGCCGGGCGCTGGACGCCCTCAACGAGGAGCTGCACGCCTCGCTCGGCATCCGGCTGACGACCAGGGTCGGGGTCAACACCGGTCAGGTGGTGGCCGGTTCGGATGCCACGGCCCGGCAGGCGCTGGTCTCCGGCGAGGTCGTCAACATCGCCGCCCGCCTTGAGCAGAACGCGGGCCCGGGCGAGATTTTCATCGGCCCGCAGACCCTCCTCGCCGCCGGCCCCACGGTGCGGGCCGAGCCCACGGGCCCGCTCCGGCTCAAGGGCAAGCGCGAGAGCGTGGAGGCGTACCGGCTGCTGGCGCTGGGTGCGGACGACCCCGAGCTGCTGCGCCGCTTCGACGCCCCGTTCGTCGGCCGCACCACCGAACTGGGCGCGCTGACAGGGGCGTTGGCGGAGTCCGTACGGGAGGACCGCCCCGTTCTGCTGCGGGTGACCGGCGAGGCGGGCATCGGCAAGACCCGGCTGGTACGGGAGTGGCTGGCGCTCCATGGCGGCGCGGGCTCCTTCACGTACGGGGCGGGCCGCTGCCGCACCTACGGGGACCACGGCACGCTGGCTCCCCTCGCCGACGCCGTACGCTCGCTGCTCCCGCCCGCCCACGCCCCCGGGGACGAGGCGGTCGAGGACGCGATGGCCCTGCTCACCGGGGGCCTGCTGCGCGACGGCACGCCCAACGCGCCCTTCGAGGACATGTGCGCCGCGCTGACCGTCGTGCTGACCCGCACGGCCCGGACCCGGCCGGTGGTCCTGGTCCTCGACGACTGGCATGCGGCGGCGCCCCTGCTGGTCCGGACGGTGGACCGGCTGACGGGCGGGTCCGGGCCCGCCCGCACCCTGGTCATCTGCGCGGGCCGCCCGGAGGAGGAGCCGGCCGACGGGAAGCAGGGGCACCTCCAGCTCACCGGCCTCCCCCGCGAGGAGGCGGCCCGGCTCGCGGCCGGTCTCGCCCGGATCGACGGCCGCCCCGCCCCGGCCGACGACCGGCTCCTGGCCCGTTCCGAGGGCAACCCGCTCTACCTGGAGCAGCTCCTCATCGACGACCGGGCCGCCGCCCCGGCCCCGGAAGGGGAGCTGCCGCCCACCCTCCAGGCCCTGCTGGGCGCCCGGATCGGGGCGCTGGCCCGGGCCGAGCGCGGGGTGGTGGACCTGGCCGCCGTGATCGGCCGGGAGTTCGCGGCGGCGGAGCTGGTGCGGCTGGAGCTGGCGGTGCGGACGGCGGAGCGGCCCGGATCAGCCCTTCCCGCCGCCCCCCAGGACCCCGGCCGCGTAGACGAGGCGCTCGCCGCGCTGGCCCGGCGGCGGCTGGTGGAGCCCGCGCCCTCCGGGGACGGGGAGTCGTCCGCGTACCGCTTCAGCAGTGGCCTGGTCCACGAGGTCGCCTACGCCTCGCTCTCCAAGCGGGCCAAGGCGGAGCGCCACGCGTGGGCGGCCGAGCTGCCGAGCGTGGAGCGGACCGGGGACGGCGCGGTCGGCGGCCATCTGGAGCGGGCCTACCGCTACCGCGCCGAGCTGGGGCTGCTGGACGACCGGGCCCGGTCGCTGCGGGACCGCGCCGCCGCCGCGCTGGGCCGGGCCGGTGCGCAGGCCGCCGCCCGGTCCGACCTGCACTGGGCGCACGGGCTGCTGGAGCGGGCGGTGGAGCTGCGGCCGGACGCGGCGCGCGCGGTGCTGGGGCTCGGTGAGGTACGGGTGGCGCTCGGCCGGACCGAGGAGGGCGCCGAACTTCTGCGTACGGTAAGGGATTTGACCACCGCCCCCGTGGAGTCCGCGCACGCCCGCCTGGCGCTGGCGGTGCTGGACCCGGCCGCGCGCCCCGGTCCCGCCGCCACGGCCCGCGCGGTGCTGCCGGTCTTCGAGGCGGCCGGGGACGCGGTGGGCCGGGCCCGCGCCCACCTCCGCCTCGCCCAGCAGCTCCAGCAGTCGGGCCGCCACGAGGAGGCGGAGCGCGACCACGCCCGGGCCCTGGAGCACGCGGTGGCGGCCGGGGCGGAGCCGGAGCGGGCCGGGGCGCTGGGTGCGATCGGGATCTCGCTCTGGCGCGGGCCCGTCCCGGTGCCCGACGCGGTGGAGCGGTGCCGCGCCCTGCTGGCGGCGCACGGCTCCGGCCGGCCGACGGTCCGGGTGACGCTCAACTGCCCGCTGGCCGTGCTGTACGGGCTCCAGGACCGGGCCGACGAGGCGTACGCGTGCCTGGCCGAGGCCGAACGGCTGGCCGGGACGCTGGGGTTCGCGGAGGCGGAGGTGTTCCTGCCGGTGTTCCGGGCGACGGTGGAGGCGCTGCTCGGCCGGGAGGCGGAGGCCCTGGCCCTGCTGGTTCGGGCCGACGCGGCGGCCCGGCGGATGGGCGCGGCGGGGATGCGGACGGCGCTCGCGCTGGACGCGGCCCGGCTGGAGCTGGACGCGGGGAGCGAGGACCGGGCGGTGGAGTGGCTGGCGGGCATCGGTGACACCTCGGCGCTGAGCCGCGCGGACGCCGTCGACCTGGAGGGGCTGCGAGCCCGGCTGGCGGCCACCGCCCGCCCGGACGAGGCGCTGCACCACGCCGACAGGGCCCAACGCGCCTCCCTGCTCACCGACTCACCGCTGGTCCAGGCCTCCGCCGAACTGGACCGGGCCCGCACGCTCGCCGCCCTCGGCCGCACGGCTGACGCGGTGGCGGCGGCCCGGAGCGCCGGGCAGCACTTCGCGGACAAGGGGCACCTGCCGGGAACCCGCCGGGTGGCGGCCTTCCTCAGGACGCACACAGGACCCACAGCCATGGCCACGACGAGCACGACGAGGGAAGGGAGCTGACCGATGGGCGCCACGGAGACCACGGCGACAGCCGGGACGAGGGCCGCGCCCGGGCAGGGCCTCACCTGGAGCCTGCGCGGGCGCGGCCCCGAGGACGTGCCCGTACTGGGCGACCCGGGGCCACCGGGCGGGCACCCCGCCGGGCCCGCCCTGGGGCGCGGCGTACGCGTCTGCGTCGTGGACTCGGGGGTGGAGCGCGACCATCCGCTGGTCGGCGAACCGGCCGCCTCCTGGGTGGTCGTCAAGGACGGGGAGAGCGGCGAGATCACGGTGGAGCCGACGACCACCGGCGACACCTGCGGCCACGGGACCGCGTGCGCGGGCATCATCCGCCGGACCGCGCCGGAGTGCGAGATCCACAGCGTACGGGTGCTGGGCGAGCGGTTCTCCGGCACCGGGGACATCCTGATGGCGGGGCTGCGCTGGGCGGTGGAGCAGCGCTTCGACGTGGTGAACCTGAGCCTGTCGACCACCCGCACCCGGTTCGCGCAGGAGCTGCACTCCCTCGCGGACAGCGCCTACTTCGCCCGTACGGTGATCGTCGCCTCGGCCCACAACACCCCGGTGGAGAGCTTCCCTTGGCGGTTCGCCTCGGTGATCTCCGTCGGCAGCCACCAGGAGGACGACCCCGACCTCCACCTCTACAACCCGTCCCCGCCCGTGGAGTTCTTCGGGCCGGGCCAGAACGTCACCGTGCCGTGGCTGGGCGGCCGGACGATCCGCACCACCGGGAACAGCTTCGCCACGCCGTACGTCGCCGGGCTCTGCGCCCGCATCCTCTCGGCCCACCCCCGGATGACGGCCTTCCAGCTCAAGAACGCCCTTTATCTGTCGGCGGCCAATGTGCGGCACGAGCCGGCCGCCGCGCACCCGCGTCCCTCAACAGCGGCAGGAGACAACCGCGATGACTCCGAAGACTGAATCCGCCCCCACCGCCTCCCCGTTCACCCCTGCCGACGCGCCCCGCGGCGAGCTGCTCCAGTCGGTCGTCGACGTGGCCCGGGCCATCTTCGGCGCGGCGGCCAGCTCGGTCCTCCTGCTGGACGAGGAGGCGGACGAGCTGGTCTTCCAGGCGGTCTCCGGGGAGGGCCAGGAGTTCCTGGTGGGCCGCCGGTTCCCGGCCGGGCGGGGCATCGCCGGCTGGGTGGCGACCTCGGGCGAGCCGATGGTGGTGGACGACCTGGCCGACGACCCGTCCTTCGACCGCTCGCTGGCCGAGTCGACGGCGTATGTCCCGAACTCTTTGATGGCGGCCCCGCTGATCAGCGACGCCCGCGTCCTCGGCGTCCTGGAGGTGCTGGACGCGTCCCCGCAGGCCCGGTCCGGCGTGCGGGAGCTGGACCTGCTGGCGATGTTCGCCCGCCAGGCGGCGGCGGCCCTGCGGGTGGTCACCCCGGAGCCGGTGGCGCCGGTCTCCCCCGGGCGGGCGCTGGCGGGCGCGGAGCGCGAGGACGCGCTGCGGCTGCTCGGTAGCCTGGAGCAGGTGCTGCGGGGCACCGCATAGGGGCCCGCACGGCGGGCAGGAGCCGGGGGAAGGCGCCGGACCCGCTCCCGCGCGGCCACGATGGAAGGACACGCACGTGAAGCTCGCTTTCTCCACTCTCGGGGTGCCGGGGATGCCGGTGGCCGAGGTCGTACGGCTCGCCGCCGAGCACGGTTACCGGGGCGTGGAGCTGCGCGCCCACCCCGAGGAGCCCGTGCACCCGGGGCTCTCGTCGCTGGAGCGGGCCGATGTGGTCGAGGCGTTCAAGGCGGCCGGGGTGGAGATCCTGACCGTGGCCGGGTACGTCCAGGTGGCGTCCGAGGGCGACGACGAGGCGGTCTCCGCCGAGCTGGCCGAGCTGGTGAAGCTGGCCCGGGACCTGGGCGCGCGGTACGTCCGGGTCTTCCCCGGCGGCGGCGACCAGGACCCGGCGGACGCCGACGCGACGGCCGCCCGCCGCCTGGGTTCGGCCGCCCCGGCCGCCGCCGACATGGGCGTGAGCATCCTCCTGGAGACCCACGACACGCACCGCGCGGGCGCCGACGTGGCCCGGATCGTGGGCACGGTCGGCCACCCCAGGATCGGCGCCATCTGGGACGTCCTGCACACCTGGCTGTCCGGCGAGGAGCCCTCCGCGAGCCACGCGGTGCTGGCCCCGCACCTCGGCTACGTACAGGTGAAGGACGTCGCGTCGGCGGACGACCTCACCCCGCTGCCCCTGGGCGCGGGGGTGCTGCCGCTGGCCGACTGCCTGGAGCCGCTGGCCCCGGAGACGTGGGTGTGCTGGGAGTACGAGAAGCGCTGGCACCCGGGTGCGGCGGAGCTGCCGGGGCTGCTGAGCGCGGGGCGGGAGCACTTGCTGCGGCTGGGGGCGCCGAAGGGGTAGGGCGCGGGGGTGGGGGCGTCGAAGCGGTGAGCCGTACGGTTCCGGGCGCCGATGAAGTCGTACGCCGCCCCCGCCCTCCTCCCAGCGACGTCAGCGCCACCCCGCCCACCAGCAGCACCGCCGCGCACCACCGCGGCGGGCTCACCGACTCGCCCAGGAACAGGGCGGCCGAGGACATCCCGAAGACCGGGACCAGCAGGGTGAACGGGGCCACGGACGAGGCCGGGTGGTGGCGGAGCAGGAAGCCCCAGGCGCCGAAGCCGAACACCGTGCTGACCCAGGCGATGAACAGGATGATCGCCACCCCGCTCCAGTCCAGCGCGGCAAGGGCCGCCGCGTCTCGGTCCCAGCCCTCGAAGAGGAGGGAGAGGCCGAGCAGCGGCAGGACGGGCACGGCGGAGACCCAGACCATGAAGGCGAGCGCGTCCGGCGGGGCGGCCCGGCGGGTCAGCACATTGGAGACGCCCCAGCAGGCCGCCGCCGCGACGACCAGCACGAACGCCAGGAGCGGCCCGCCCGCGCCTTCGTCCACGGCGGCCGCCCCGATGCCCGCCAGCGCGATCGCCATGCCCGCGACCCGTGCCCGGCCGGGGCGTTCGGAGAGGGCGAGGGCGGCGAACAGGGCGGTGAAGACGGCCTGGACCTGGAGGACCAGGGAGGAGAGCCCGGCGGGCATCCCCTGGTCCATCCCGATGAACAGCAGCCCGAACTTCCCCACCCCGAGCGCGAGCCCCACCCCGATGACCCACTTCCAGGCGACGCCGGGCCGCCCGACCAGGAACACGGCGGGCAGGGCGGCGGCGAGGAAGCGCAGGGCGGAGAAGAGCAGCGGCGGGAAGTGGCCGAGGCCGACCTCGATCACGACGAAGTTCACGCCCCAGACGGCGGCGATCAGCACGGCCAGGGCGATGTGGAGTGGACGCATGGACCGAGCTTCGGACAGGGCGACCGTGTAGCACCAGCGCGGATTTCTTCATGGTGGAATTGAGCGCTGCTAACGAATCCCCTCCCCTCCCCACGAGGTCACGGTGCTCGATCTGTCCCGGCTGCGCGCCCTGCACGCCGTCTTTGTCCACGGTTCCGTCGCGGGCGCCGCCACCGCGCTGGGCTACACCCCGTCCGCCGTCTCCCAGCAGATCACCAAGCTGGAGCGGGAGACCCGGACCACCCTGCTGGAGCGGCGGGGCCGTGGTGTCTCACTGACCGAGGAGGCGCTCCATCTGGTGGACGCGGCCCGGCAGTTGCTGGCCATCGTGGAGCGGACCGAGACGGTGCTGGAGGAGCGCCGGGGGCTGCCGACGGGCCGGCTGACCGTCGGCGCGTTCGCCTCGGCGGCGCGCGGGCTGCTGCCCGGGGTGCTGGCGGAGCTGGGCCGGGACCATCCGGCGCTGGACGTGCGGCTGGACGAGGTGGACCCGCACCTCTCGGTCGACCTGGTGGCCAAGGGCGTCATCGACCTGGCCGTCGCCCATGACTGGGACATCGCCCCGCTGCCCGCCCCGGACGGCCTGGCCCAGGCGGTGATCGGCCTGGACCGGTGCGATCTGCTGGTCCCGGCGGGCCATCCGCTGGCCGGGCGGGAGGCGGTGCGGCGCGAGGAGCTGGCGCGGGAGCGGTGGATCTGCCAGCCGCCGGGAACGGTGTGCCACGACTGGCTGACCCGGACGCTGCGTACGGCGGGGTACGAGCCCGACATCCGGCACCGGGCCGAGGAGAACCACACCCAACTCGCCCTGGTGGCGGCCGGACTGGGCGTCGCGATGATCCCCCGGCTCGGGCGCGGGACGCTGCCGGCCGGGGTGGTGGCGGTGCGGCTGGACCCCGTACCGGAGCGGCGGCTGTACGCGCTGTGGCGTACGGAGGCGGCCCGGCGCCCGGCGATCACGGCGGCGGTCTCCGCGCTCCAGGCCCATGGGGCGGCGGCCGGGCTGGAGTGAGCACCGGGGGTCGCCCGGGGCGGACCACCCCTTCGCGCGCGTGTCGTTCCCGGTCCGCTCCCGCCCTCTTGACCGAAAGTTACTTTCCCTATATCCGTATCATCTTGGAAGTTTCTTTCAGCCAGGGAAGGAGCTCACGTGCCCCACCGCACCTCACGACGCACCCTCCTCACCGCCACCGCCGCCGCCACGGCCGCCGCGGCCACCGGCGTCCTCCCCCTCGCCGCCACCGCCTCCGCGCACCCCACGAACCCCTCCACCGACCGCCGGCTGCGGCGGATCATCGCCGGGATGAGCCTGGAGGAGAAGGTCGGCCAGCTCTTCGTGATGCGGGTCTACGGGCACTCCGCCACCGACCCCGACCGGGCCGACATCGACGCGAACCTCAAGGAGATCGGGGTCCGTACCGCCGCCGAGCTGGTCTCGACCTACCACGTCGGCGGGATCATCTACTTCTCCTGGGCCCACAACACCCGCGACCCGCACCAGATCGCCGACCTCTCCAACGGCATCCAGCAGGCCGCCCTCACCACCCGCTCCCGCATCCCGCTGCTCATCTCCACCGACCAGGAACACGGCATCGTCTGCCGCGTCGGCGCGCCCGCCACCCTGCTGCCGGGCGCGATGGCCCTCGGCGCGGGCGGCTCGCGCTCCGACACCCGGCGGGCGGCCTGGATCGCGGGCGCCGAGCTGGCCGCGCTCGGCATCAACCAGAACTACGCGCCCGACGCCGACGTCAACGTCAATCCGGCCAACCCGGTCATCGGCGTACGCTCCTTCGGCTCCGACCCCGAGTCGGTGGCCGAGCTGGTCGCGGCGCAGGTGAAGGGGTATCAGAGCGCCGGGGTCGCGGCCACCGCCAAGCACTTCCCCGGCCACGGCGACACCAGCACCGACAGCCACACCGGGCTGCCCGTCATCGAACACACCCGGCAGGAGTGGGAGGAGCTGGACGCGCCGCCGTTCCGGGCGGCGGTCCGGGCCCGTATCGACTCGGTCATGACCGCGCACATCGTGGTCCCGGCCCTCGACCCGTCCGAGGACCCGGCCACCCTCTCCCGGCCGATCCTCACCGGCATCCTCCGCGAGGAGCTGGGCTACGACGGGGTGGTGGTCACGGACTCGCTCGGCATGGAGGGCGTACGCACGAAGTACGGCGACGACCGCGTCCCGGTCCTCGCGCTGCTGGCGGGGGTGGACCAGCTGCTCAACCCGCCGAACCTCTCGGTCGCGTGGAACGCTGTCCTGGAGGCGGTCCGGGGCGGCGAGATCAGCGAGGCCCGGATCGACGCGTCCATCCTGCGGATCCTGCGGCTCAAGACCAGACTGGGCCTGTTCCGCGACCCGTTCGTCAGCGGCCGGGAGGTCGACCGCACGGTCGGCATCCGCAAGCACCTCCTGGACGCCGACCGGATCGCCGAGCGCACGACGACCCTGCTCGCCGACCCCGGCGCCCTGCTCCCGCTCTCCCGCCGCAGCCGACGACGGCTGCTCGTGGTGGGCGCCGACCCGGCCTCCCCGTCCGGTACGACGGGCCCGCCGACCACCACGCTGGCGGGCGCCTTCACCGAACTGGGCTTCGGCACCACGGCGTTGTCCACCGGCACGGCCCCGGACCAGGCGAAGATCGCCGAAGCGGTCGCCGCCGCACAGGGCAGGGACGCGGTGGTCGTGGCCACGTACAACATCACGGCGGGCAGCACCCAACTCGCCCTCGTCGACGCCCTCGTGGCGACAGGCGTCCCGGTGGTCGCGGTCGCGATCCGCAACCCGTACGACGCCGCCCACCTCACCGGCCGGGGGGTGGCCGCGGTCCTGGCGTCCTACTCCTGGACGGACGTCGAACTCCGCGCCGCCGCCCGGGTGATCGCGGGCCGCTCCGCTCCGGAGGGCCGGCTCCCGGTCCCGGTCCAGCGGGCGGACGACCCGGCGCGGGTGCTGTACCCGGTGGGCCACGGGCTGTCGTACTAGCGGCTGCCGCCAAAGCGTTGTGCCCGCCGGCTCCTGTCACGGAATCGGCGGGCACAGGCGGTCGCTCACGGGCGCAGGATGCCCTCCGCGCGCTCCACCTCGCCGTTCAGCTGGTCCAGCCTCGTGTCGAACTTCGCCAGCGGCTTCGCCTTGCCCGGGTCCGCCTGGACGGCCGCCGGGGCGACGCCCGCCCAGCGCTGGATCGCGGCGGTGGCCTTCGCCTTCTGGTCCTCCGTCAGGCCGGAGATGCGGGCGCCGTGGTTGCCGTCCGGCACGGTGTAGATGTAGCTGTCCTTGGCACCGCGCCCCAGGTGGAAGGGCTCAGCACGCCAGGGGTCGTTCTCCCCGTAGACGTACAGCATCTGGTGGGCGTTGTTCCGGACCCAGCTGTCCACGTCCCGCATCGCGCCCCGGTCGAACGTCATCGGGATGGAGCGGGGCACGAAGTTGCGCGGGGCCTGGTAGCCGTAGCGGCTCAGATTGCCGAGCCAGGGCTGCTTGATGTCCGGCGATCCGAGCTGGGTGCCCGCCTGGTAGTAGTACGGGGTGTACGTCTCCAGGTCCTGGTCGGAGTAGAACGAGAAGCCGGAGACCGAGTCGACGGCGTCCCAGATCACCTCGTCGGTGGCGTTCTTGGCGTCGGCCGGGACCTCGGCGCAGTCCGCGAGCAGGCTGTACTGCCAGAACGTCCAGATGTAGTCCATGACAGCGGCCTCGTAGGCCCGGTCGAGGGAGCCGAGGGTGTCGAAGGTGAGGCCGTTGGCGGTGGCGTACTCCTTGAACTTCTTCTGGAGCGGGGCCCGGCGGATCAGCGCCTCGCGCTGCACCGCCTGGAGCTTGTCGCGGCACTCCTTGGTTCCGACGTTCCGGAAGAACCGGTCGTACGCGGAGTCCTCGTGGTCGACGACATCGTTGGGCGCCACGTACGCGACGACGCCGTCCATGTCCTTCGGGTAGAACCGCTCGAAGTACGTGGCGGTCATACCGCCCTTGGAGCCGCCGGTGGCCAGCCACTTCTTCGGGTAGATCTTCTTGAGCGCCGTGAACACCCGGTGCTGGTCGCTGGCCGCCTGCCAGATGTCGAGTTTGGTCCAGTCGGCGGGGGCCGGGCGGGACGGGGTGAAGAACCGGTACTCCAGGGAGACCTGGTTCCCGTCGACGATCTGCGTCGGCTCGCTGCGGCTGGGGTTGGTGGAGACGTTGTAGCCGCTGGTGGCGAAGACCGTCGGACGGGCGGTGTCCTTGTGCAGCACGGTGATCCGCTGCTGGAACGTGCCCTTGGACGGGCGCCGGTGGTCGACCGGCTGGGTGTAGTTGAGGACGAAGTAGCGGTATCCGGCGTAGGGCTTCTCCTCGATCAGGCTCATCCCCGGGATCGCCAGGATGCGGTCCTTGATGTCCTCGTTGCCCGCCTCGCCGCCGCGTACGGCGGTGGCACCGCTCCGCTTCGCGTCCGGTTCCGCGGCGGTGGCCGCACCGGCCGAGGCTCCCGCCGCTCCCACCGTGCCGATCAGCACCGCGAGCGAGAGAACCCCTGTGAGCGCCTTGCGCATGCACCCTCCCCTTGATTCACAACAGTCGCCGTGAACTTAGCGAGGGCAACGCACCGGGCGCCAGACCCAGTTGCGCGTGTCCTGATTCCTCACGCGTTTCCCTTACGCGTTTCTTCACGCGTTTTCCTTACGGGTCCTACGGCGCGGTCAGCACAGGATCCAGCCGGTGGAGGCCGACTTCCCGGCGACCGTTCCGGTGGCGCGGACGCAGCGGTTGAGGGCGTTGACCGTCACCGGACCGGCCATCTGCGTGAACGAACCGCTGTCCCTGACCACATGGCCGCCGCGCGGCTGGAGCGTGACGCTCATCGCCCGCCGTTTGCCCGGCTTCTTGGCGACGGCGACGGCACACGCGTGGGCGCGGCTCTTGTAGACGCGCAGCTCCCCCGTCGCGAACGCGACGGTCTTCGCGGGCCGGCCGGAGCAGCCGGGCGCGGCCTGGGCCGCGGTGGCCGGGGCGCCGATGAGGAGCACGAGACCGGCCAGCAGCGGTACGACCAGGAGGCGCGCCGCCACCCCCTCGCGTCGGGACCGCCGCTGCGGTCTCCGGGTTCCCGCCGCCGTATCGAACACTTTTGCCCCCACCTGACGTCTGTACGCACCTGAGCGTCCCTGCCTACGACGCAGCAGACCCCTGGGAGGTTGCACGGGCGGGTCGGTGCAACCTCCCAGGGGTCCGCTCAGACGCCCGCCGGCTCGTCCTCCCCTATGCCCTCGCCGATGTCCTCCCCTATGAAGGTGCGCCACAGCCGGGCGTACCGCCCGTCCCGGGCCAGCAGCTCGTCGTGCGTGCCGTCCTCGGCCACGCGCCCCTGGTCCATCACCACGACCCGGTCGGCGCGGGCGGCGGTGGTCAGGCGGTGGGCGACCACCAGCGTGGTGCGGCGGCCGGTGAGCCGGTCGGTGGCCTGGTTGACCAGGGCCTCACTGGCCAGGTCCAGGGCGGCGGTGGCCTCGTCGAGGAGCAGGATGTCCGGGTCGACGAGCTCGGCGCGGGCGAGCGCGATGAGCTGGCGCTGTCCGGCGGAGAGGTTGCGGCCGCGCTCGGCGACCTCGTGGAGGTAGCCGTCCTCCAGGGTGGCGATCATGTCGTGCGCGCCGACCGCGCGGGCGGCGGCCTCCACCCGGGCGTCGGTGGCGTCGGGCAGCCCGTAGGCGATGGCGTCGCGGACCGTACCGGGGAAGAGGTACGCCTCCTGGGGGACGACGCCGAGGCGGTGGCGGTAGGCGGTCATGTCGAGGCGGCGCAGGTCCGTGCCGTCGGCGGTGACGCGCCCGCTGGTGGGGTCGTAGAACCGGGCGACCAGCTTGACCAGGGTCGACTTGCCCGCGCCCGTCTCGCCGACGAAGGCGACGGTCTGGCCCGCCGGGATGCGCAGGTCGACGCTGGTGAGGGCCTCCTCCTCGTCCCCGTACGCGAAGGAGACGTCCTCGAAGGCGATCTCGCCGCGCAGGGAGAGCACGTCCAGCGGCTCGTCCGGGTCGGCGGTGGAGGTGGGCTCGCGCAGCAGCTCCTGGATGCGGCCCAGGGAGACGGTGGCCTGCTGGTAGCCGTCGAAGACCTGGGAGAGCTGCTGGACGGGGGCGAAGAACAACTCGATGTAGAGGAGGTAGGCGACCAGGGCGCCGACGGTCAGCGTGCCGTTGTCGACCCGGCCCGCGCCGACGATGATCACGGCGGCCGCGGCGATCGAGGCCAGCAGCTGGACGAACGGGAAGTAGACCGAGATCAGCCACTGGCCGCGCACCCGGGCCTGGCGGTAGCTGTCGCTCCGCTCGGCGTAACGGGCGGCGCCGTCGTGCTCGCGGCCGAAGGCCTGGACGATGCGGAGACCCGAGACGGACTCCTGGAGGTCGGCGTTGACCCCGCTGATGCGCTCACGGGCCAGTTCGTACGCCTTGACGCTGCTGCGGCGGAAGAAGAAGGTCCCGACGATCAGCACGGGCAGGGTCGCGAAGACGACCAGGGCGAGCTGGATGTCCAGGACCAGCAGGGCGACCATGATGCCGAAGAAGGTGACGACGGAGACGAACGCGGTGACCAGGCCGGTCTGGAGGAACGAGGAGAGCGCGTCCACGTCGGTGGTCATCCGGGTCATGATCCGGCCGGTCAGCTCGCGCTCGTAGTAGTCGAGGCCGAGCCGCTGGAGCTGGGCGAAGATCTTCAGGCGGAGCGAGTAGAGGACCCGTTCACCGGTGCGGCCGGTCATCCGGATCTCGCCGGTCTGGGCGACCCACTGGACGAGCACGACGGCCAGGGCGATCCCGGAGGCCGCCCACACCGCGCCCATCGCCACCTGGTTGACGCCCTCGTCGATCCCGTACCGGATCAGGACCGGCAGCAGCAGGCCCATCCCGGCGTCGACGGCGACGAGCCCGAGGCTGATGAGCAGGGCGGCCCCGAAGCCGCGCAGGAGCCGGCGCAGCCCGTAGGAGTCCTCGGACCGCACGGCCCGCGCCTCGTCGACCTGCGGGGTGTCCGTGGCGGGCGGCAGGGCCTCGACCTGGGCGAGCAGCTCGGGGCTCGCGGGCATCCCGGCGACCGAGGAGTCCCGCTCCTCCTCCTTGCGGATCCACAGCTCGGGCGTGATGCCGCGCTCGGCGTCGAACTCGGCGTCCAGCTCCCGCTGGAGGGCCCGGTCGCCGTCGGGGTCGGCCTCGCCGTGCGTCGGCCGGTGGCCCGGGGACGTACCGCCCAGCTCGTCGGGGTCGGTGAGCAGGCGGCGGTAGAGCGGGGAGGTGCGCTCCAGCTCGGCGTGGGTGCCGATCGCGGCGAGCTTCCCGCCGTCGAGGACCGCGATGCGGTCGGCGAGCTGGAGGGTGGAGCGGCGGTGGGCGATGAGGAGGGTGGTGCGGCCCTCCATCACCTGCTTGAGCGCCTCGTGGATCTCGTGCTCCACGCGGGCGTCGACGGCGGAGGTGGCGTCGTCGAGGAGGAGGAGCCGGGGGTCGGTGAGGATGGCGCGGGCGAGGGCGACGCGCTGGCGCTGGCCGCCGGAGAGGGTGAGGCCGTGCTCGCCGACGGTGGTGTCGTACCCGTGGGGCAGCTCGGTGATGAACCCGTGGGCCTGGGCGGCGCGGGCGGCCTGTTCGATCTGGTCCTGGGTGGCGTCGGGGAAGCCGTAGGCGATGTTGGCGCGGACGGTGTCGGAGAAGAGGAAGCTGTCCTCGGGGACGAGCCCGATGGCGGCGCGCAGGGACGCCTGGGTGAGCTCGCGGACGTCGTGGCCGCCGATGAGGACGGCGCCGTGGGAGACGTCGTAGAAGCGGGGCACGAGGAGCGAGACGGTGGACTTGCCGCTGCCTGAGGCGCCGACGATCGCGAGGGTCTCGCCGGGTTCGACGGTGAGCGAGAAGCCGTCGAGGACGGGGCGCTCCTCGTCGTAGCCGAACCGTACGTCGTCGAACTCGATCCCGGCCGGGGCGTCGGCGGGCAGCTCCTTGGTGCCGTCCTGCATGGAGGGCTCGGTGTCGATCAGCTCCAGGACACGCTCCACACCGGCGCGGGCCTGCTGGCCGACGGTGAGGACCATGGCGAGCATCCGGACCGGGCCGACGAGCTGGGCGAGGTAGGTGGAGAAGGCGACGAACGTGCCGAGCGTGATCTCACCCCGGGTCGCCAGCCAGCCGCCGAGCGCGAGCATGGCGACCTGGCCGAGCGCGGGCACGGCCTGGAGGGCGGGGGTGTAGCGGGAGTTCAGCCGGATGGTGCGCAGCCGCCCGGCGAAGAGCCGCCGGCTGACCTCGCGGAGCTTGCCCGTCTCCTGGTCCTCCTGCCCGAACCCCTTGACGACCCGCACCCCGGAGACGGCCCCGTCGACGACCCCGGCGACGGCGGCGGCCTGGCCCTGGGCGTACCAGGTGGAGGGGAAGAGGCGCTTGCGGGAGCGGCGGGCGATGGCCCAGAGGGCGGGGGCCACGGCGAGGGCGACGAGGGTGAGCGGCAGGGAGAGCCACGCCATGATCACCAGAGACATGAGGAAGAGCAGGACGTTCCCGATGGTCATCGGGAGCATGAACAGCAGCCCCTGGATGAGCTGGAGGTCGCTGGTGGCGCGGCCGACGACCTGCCCGGTGGAGAGCTCGTCCTGCCGCTTGCCGTCCAGCCTGGTGATCGTTGTGTACATGTCCGTACGCAGGTCGTGCTGGACGTCCAGGGCGAGCCGGCCGCCGTAGTAGCGGCGGATGTAGGTGGCGATGTAGACGAGGACGGCGGCGCCGAGGAGGAGGCCGGTCCAGACGGCGAGCGAGCGGGTGTGGTCGGTGACGACGTCGTCGATGATCACCTTGGTGATCAGCGGGACGAGCGCCATGACGGCCATCCCGGCGAGCGAGGAGCCGAGCGCGAGCACGACGTTGCGCCGGTACCGCCACGCGTACCCGGTCAGCCGTCGGCCCCACCCCTGTTGCTCTGCGCCCGTCACGCGTTGCCTCCCGGCTCTTCTCCGCTGATCCATCTGTTCTGCCTGTCGCGGCTGTCGCGCCTGATCTTCCGGAAGGCACCAACACGGCGGGGGGCGGATTTCATCCCTCCGCAACAAACGGCGCCCGGGGAGCCGGGTCAACGCGGGGCGCTCCCATCACTCGTGCGGCGGACTTCCCGCCCGCTTCGGCAGGTTATACACTGCCGGATATATACGCTCCTCCATATAAAAGAACCCTTCATCATCGAGATCGAGCCGGAGGTCCGACCGCGGCTGACGAATCTGTCGGCGAGTGACTACGAGCGGGCGGCCCACGCGGCGGGCAGGCCGGCGCGGAGCGCGACCACGCTGGACGAACCGCACTCGCGGTTCATCGGGACGGAGTGCGGGAGCTCAGGTCCGAGATGGGGCGCAATCGTGAGGCCGTACGAATTTCGTACTGGCTGGCGCCCGGGCGCCGGGGCGTTCTGCTGACCGTCTTCCGCAAGACACGGCAGCGCGAGAAGGCGGAGATCGCTCGCGCCAGGCGCGCCAAGGCGATCCGCGAGTCGGAGCGCGAGCCCGCCCACGGCACATTCATCCGCGATGTCTAGACGCGACGTCTGGAAAGGAAGAGCCACATGGTGAGTCACGCACAGTGGAAGCTTGCCCGGGACCGGAAGGTCGCCGAGAGCATCTCGGAGGGTGAGGACAGCGCCGAGAGCGCGGAGCGCGTGCGGCGCCGCAGGGAACTCGATCTGGCCTGGGATCTCGGCCAGGCGGTCTACGACCGTCGTACGGCGCTGGGGCTGGCCCAGACCGAGCTGGCGCGACGCGCGAACATGTCCCAGCCACAGGTCTCGAAGCTGGAGCTCGGTGGCTCCATGCCCACCGTGCCCCTGCTGGCCCGGCTCGCCCGGGCGATGGACGCGGACTTCAGCCTGCGGCCCGGTGCGGAGGACGTGGTCCGGGTCTCCTTCATCCCGCACACGGCGGCCGGGGAGGAGGCAGGCGCGGAGCCGCCCTCCCAGGAACGCGCGTCCGCGTCCGCCCCCGAGGCGGAGGCGGACGCGAGCGCGGAGAGGGCGGCGGCAACGGGCTGAGGGAGCCGGGCACTGTAAGCCACGCGGCCTGCCCCGGGCCCTGCGGCCGCGCGACGTACCGACGCGCGACGTACAGACGCACGGCCTACCGACGCACGAACTACCGATGCGCGACCTACAGATGCGTCGGCTCGAACATCCGCAGCAGGGCCGGGAGCACGACGACCGACGGTCCCGGGGCCGTCAGCGCCTTGCCCAGGTCCGCGGCGAGCGACTCCGGTGTCGTACGGACGGCCGGTACGCCGAAGGACTCGGCCAGGGCGACGAAGTCCGGGCGGGACAGCTCGGTGCCCGTGGTCTCGCCGAAGGCGCCCGTCATGTACTCGCGCAGGATGCCGTAGCCCCCGTCGTCGACGATCAGCCACGTCAGCGGCAGGTCGTACTGGCGCGCGGTGGCCAGCTCCGCGATGGAGTACATCGCCCCGCCGTCGCCGGAGACCGCGAGCACCGGCGTCGTCGGGTCGGCGGAGGCGGCGCCGATGGCCGCGGGGAAGCCGTAGCCGAGGCCGCCCGCGCCCTGGGCCGAGTGCATGGTGTTGGGGCGCCGCGCGTCGAACGCGGACCACGCCCAGTAGGCCAGGATCGTCATGTCCCAGAAGCTGGGCGACCCGTCGGGCAGCGCCTCGCGTACGGCGTCGAGGACCCGCTGCTCCAGGGTCAGCTCCTGGGCGTCGATCCGGGCCCGTACCTTCTCCAGCACCGTACGTACGCGCTCCGCCGCCCCCGCGTCCTCGCGCGGCTCCACGGCCTCCAGCAGGTCGGACAGCGCCTCGCGGGCATCGGAGTGGATGCCGAGCGCGGGGTGGTTGGACTCCAGCTTCCCGGCGTCCGCCTCGATCTGGATGACCCGGCCGCGCGGGCGGAAGGTGTGGTAGTTCGAGGAGAGTTCGCCGAGCCCCGAGCCGACGACGAGCAGGACGTCCGCGTCCTCCAGGAAGTCGGTCGTGTGCCGGTCCTCCAGCCAGGAGCGCAGCGACAGCGGGTGCTCCCAGGGGAAGGCGCCCTTGCCGCCGAAGGTGGTGACGACCGGCGCGTCGATCTTCTCGGCCAGCGCGCGCAGCTTGCCGGAGGCGTCGGAGCGTACGACTCCGCCGCCCGCGATGATCACGGGCCGCTCGGCGTTCGACAGCAGATGGGCGGCGGCGATGGTCAGCTCGGGGCGCGGGTACAGCTCACGCGGGGTGGCGTCCATGGCGCTGACGACGGGGAGAGTCGTCTCGGCCAGCAGCACGTCCTGCGGGATCTCCACCCAGACCGGCCCGTGCGGGGCGGTCAGCGCGGACTCCCAGGCGGCGGCGATCGCGGACGGGATCTGGGACGCCGCCCGCACGGTGTGCACAGACTTCACGATGTCCCGGACGGAAGCCTGCTGGTCGCGCAGCTCGTGCAGATAGCCGTGGCGCCCGCCGCCGAGCCCCGCCGTGGGGATCTGGCTGGAGATCGCGAGGACGGGCGCGGAGGCGGCGGCCGCCTCCTGGAGCGCGGCGAGCGAGGTGAGAGCACCGGGCCCGGTGGAGAGGAGCAGGGGCGCCACCTCGCCCGTGATCCGGCCGTACGCGTCGGCGGCGAACCCGGCGTTGTTCTCGACGCGGAGTCCGACGTACCGCAGCGAGGAACGGCGCAGCGCGTCGAACATGCCGAGCGCGTGCTGACCGGGCAGACCGAAGACGGTGGTCGCGCCGAGCCCCTGGAGCGACTCGACGACGAGGTCACCGCCGTTGCGCCCGGGCGGCGGGTTCAGTACGGCGGCGGCCTGCGCGGCGGTGAGCTGCGGCCGGTCGTCGTGGTCGTGGCTCACTTGGCGTCCTTGGGTGCCTTCGCCGCCGCGATCTGGCGGGACATGATCGTCGTCAGCTCGTACGCGGTGTGGGAGGCGGCCACGGAGGTGATCTCGGCGTGGTCGTACGCGGGCGCCACCTCGACCAGGTCGGCGGAGACCAGGTGGCAGGAGGAGAGGCCACGGAGGATCTCCAGCAGCTCGCGGGAGGTGAGGCCGCCGGCCTCGGGGGTGCCGGTGCCGGGGGCGTGCGCCGGGTCGAGGACGTCGATGTCGATGGAGATGTAGAGCGGCCGGTCCCCGATGCGCTGGCGCAGCTGGTCGGCGATCTCGTCGACGCCGCGCCGCATGACGTCGGCGGAGGTGACGATGCCGAAGCCCATCTTCTCGTCGTCGGTCAGGTCCTGCTTGCCGTAGAGCGGGCCGCGGGTGCCGACGTGGGAGAGGGCGGAGGTGTCGAGGATGCCCTCCTCGACGGCCCGGCGGAACGGGGTGCCGTGGGTGTACTCGGCGCCGAAGTAGGTGTCCCAGGTGTCCAGGTGCGCGTCGAAGTGGAGCAGGGCGACGGGCCCGTGCTTCTTGGCGACGGAGCGCAGGAGGGGCAGGGCGATGGTGTGGTCCCCGCCGAGGGTCATCAGGCGGGCGCCGGTGTTGAGCAGGTCGTCTGCGGCGGCCTCGACGGTCTCCACGGCCTCGTTGATGTTGAACGGGTTCGCCGCGATGTCCCCGGCGTCCGCGACCTGCGCGAGGGCGAACGGGGACGCGTCCTGGGCCGGGTTGTAGGGGCGCAGCAGCCGGGAGGCCTCACGGATGGCGTTGCCGCCGAAGCGGGCGCCGGGCCGGTAGGAGACCCCGCTGTCGAAGGGCACGCCGACGACGGCGACATCGGTGCGCCCGACCTCCTCGAGCCGGGGCAGCCGGGCGAACGTCGCGGGCCCGGCGTACCGCGGGACGCGGGAGGAGTCGACGGGGCCGCGCGGCGATTCGTTGCTGCTCATGGGGGGGTGTGCCTTTCGTTTCAGGATTCGTACAGGTTTCGTACGGTGCCAAGTGTGCGGGCATTCCAGCCCGCCCGGCGATTGAGGGCGTCTTTGGGCTCGGCCAACCAAGTCCGGCCACCCTCAGCCCGCCCGGCGATTGAGGGCATCTTTGAGCGCCCGGGTCCGGCGCGAGGGTTCCGTCCTCAAACGCCGGACGGGCTGGATTCGCGCCCCGCCAGCCGCTCGCGCCAAGCCGCCAGCACAGCCGCGTCCGTAGGCGGCGTGGCCAGCGAGACGACGACGTACACGGCCAGCGACGACAACAGCCCGTAGTAGATCGGCTGGTTGGCGAGGATCCCGTAGTACGCCATCAGCCCGACCACCGCGACACCTCCCACGCACACCGCCGACAGCGCGCCCGCCGCCGTCCCGCGCCGCCACAGCAGCCCGCCCAGGATCGGCACCAGGAGCCCGCCCACCAGCAGGTTGTACGCGACGGTCAGCGCTTCGACGACATCGTTCAGGACGATGGCGATCAGGATGACCGCAACCCCCATGATCAGGATGAACGCCCGGTTCCCCTTGACCTCGTCATGCGGCTCATCACCGTCACCGCCCCCGCTCCGCACCACGGCCCCCCGCAACCGCGACCAGATGTCGTTGTTGGCGACGGTCGCGCAGGCGATCAGCGCACCGGACGACGTCGACATCACGGCGGCCAGGGCGGCGGCGAGCACCAGCCCCCGCACCCCCATCGGCAGCTCGTCCTTGACGATGGTCGCGAAGGCGGCGTCCGCGCTCGCCAGGTCCGGGTACATCACCTTGGCTGCCGTGCCGATGACGGCTCCGGCGATGGCGTACACGAGGCAGTACGTCCCCGCCACCGTCCCGCCCCACCGCGCCGTGCGGTCGCTGCGCGCGGTGAACACGCGCTGCCAGATGTCCTGCCCGATGAGCATGCCGAAGGTGTAGATCAGGACGTACGTGAAGATCGTCTCGCCGCCGATGCCGAGCGGGTCGAAGTATTCGGTGGGCAGCTGCGCCTTCATCTCGCTGAAGCCGCCCGCCTTGACGACCGCGATGGGCAGCAGGAGCAGCAGCACCCCGATGGTCTTGACGACGAACTGGACCATGTCCGTCAGCGTGATCGACCACATGCCGCCGAGCGTCGAGTACGCGACGACGATGGTGCCGCCGAGGACGATGGCGACCGTGCGGTTCACGTCGAAGAGGACGTCGAAGATGGTGGCGTACGCGATGGTCGAGGTGACCGCGAGCATCAGGGTGTACGCCCACATGACGACGCCGGAGATGATCCCGGCCCGCCCGCCGTAGCGCAGGTCCAGCATCTCGGAGACGGTGTAGACCTTCAGCCGGGCGATGCGCGCGGAGAAGAAGATGGAGAGCGCGAGGAGCCCGAGGCCGATGGTGAAGACCATCCAGGCGCCGGAGAGCCCGTACTGGTAGCCGAGCCCGACCCCGCCGATGGTGGACGCGCCGCCGAGGACGATGGCGGCCATGGTGCCGGAGTACATCCCCGGCCCGAGACGGCGGCCCGCGACCAGGAACTCGCTCTTGGACTTGGCGCGGCGCATGCCCCACCAGCCCATGGCGAGCATGCCGGCCAGGTAGACGACGATCACGGCGTAGTCGACAGCCATGGGCTTCCCTCCGTCTCGCGCAACAGATGCAGTGCGGGTGCAGGCGCTGGTTCAGCTGCTGGTTCAGGTGCGAGGAAGACGGTAGGTGGCCGAAAGGCGGCGTTGAAGTGTACGTTTCCTCCACTCTCACCGCCGAGAACGGACGAACCATCCATGCCGCCACCGCCCGCGCACTCCCCCGGTCCCCCCGCCCCGCCGATCCCCCTCGCCGAACTCCTGGCCCGGGAGGAGCTGGGCCTGCGCCGGATCGCGGGCCCGGCCGAGGCCGAGCTGCTCTGGGTGCACACCTCGGAGATGGCCGACCCGTACCCGTACCTCCTCGGCGGTGAGCTGCTGCTGAGTGCCGGGGTGCTGCTGACGGACCCGGACCACTACGTCGGCCGGCTGGTGGAGGCGGGGGCGGCGGCGCTGGGTTTCGGGGTGCGGCCGGTGCACGAGACGGTCCCGGAGGCCCTGATCGAGGCGTGCGACCGTTACGGGCTGCCGCTGCTGGAGGTGCCGCCGGAGACCCCGTTCACGACGATCGCGCGGGCGGTGTGGCGGCTGATGGCGGAGGCCCGGCACCGGGAGCTGCGGCGGGTGACCCGGGCCCAGCAGGCCCTGGCGACGGCGGCGGCCCGCCCCGACCCCGTACCGGCGGTCCTCCACCAGCTCGCCACGCAGCTGAGCGGCCGGGCGGTGCTGCTGACGGCGCGGGGCGAGGAGGTCCACGCGGCGGGCCGCCGCCCGCCCCCTAAGGCGGCGGCAGCGCTGGCACGCCTGGCCCGCGTGGTGGCCCGCGAACGCCCCGGCTCCCCCGCGTCGGCCACGGACACCCTCGGCGCCACGCACCTGTCGGCGTACGCGCTGGGCGGCGGCGAGGGCCTGGCCCTGACCCTGGCGACCTCACGCCGGGAGGCGGGCGACCACACGGTGGCGGGCGTCGCGGTGGTGCTGCTCTCCCTCCTGACCGCCCCGCACCAGGGCGCGGACGCGGCGGCCCGCTCGGCGGCCCTGGTACGGCTGCTGCTCGGCGCGACGCCCACCGAGGTGGCCCCGCTGCTGGACGGAGGCGGCGCGGACGGCGGTCAAGAGGCCGGCGCCCCTTGGACGGTGATCCACGCCCGCCGCACGGACGGCATGAAGGCGGACGCCCTGACGGCGGGGGCGCTGGGGGCGTCACTGGGCTCGGCCCTGGTGGACGCGGGCCGGGAGGACGACGACACGGTACGGGTGCTGCTCCCGGCGGCCGCTCGGGAGACGCCCCGAGAGCAGCCCCCGGCGCCCGCGCAAGCCCCCACCGTGTCCCCGCAACCGGGCTGGACCCTCGGCGTCTCCACCCCCACCCCGCCCTCGGCCCTCACCACCGCCGACCTCGGGGCCGCCCGCGCCCTGGCCCACGCGGAGGCGACCCGCACCCCGCTGAAGGCGGACGCCCCCATCACCGGTCTGGCCGCCCTGATCCCACCCGACCGGGCAGCCGCCCACGCCCGCACCCTCCTGGCCCCGCTCACCCCGCCCCTGGCCGAGACCCTGCGCTGCTGGCTCTCCCTGCACGGCAGCTGGGACCGTACGGCGGTGGCCCTGGCCGTCCACCGCAACACGGTCCGCCAACGGATCGGGCGGTGCGCGGAGTTGCTGGCCATGGACCTGAACGACATGGACGTACGGACGGAGTTGTGGTTCGCCCTACGGCAGGAATAGCGGCCCCGGTGCGAGGAACGGACCCCTGAGGTGTACGGCCCGCTCAGCCATGCCTTATGTTGCAGTGGCAAAGGGGGATCGCATGGCAAGGGATTACGACAGCCAGCTGCTGGAGTCGGTGGGGGTACGCCGACGCAGGATGCGGGACGCCCTGCTGTTCGGCGTGGAGCGCGCGCGGCGGACGGCGGACGAGCGCCTCGGCAAGGTATTCGCGGGGATCGCCATCACGGCCGTGCTCTGCGCGGGGTGCGTGGGGTGGTCCTTCCTCCAGCACACCCTGGACAAGCAGAAGGCCGAGCAGCAGAAACAGCAGCAACGACAGGCGCAGCAGTACGGGCGGTCGCCGCATTAGCGGTGATCACCGCACCGCATTCCCTATCGGAGATGGGAAAGAGCGCACAGTGCCTTATTGGCCCATTGGCCCGAAATTCCGGAAAATCGCGATGATAGGTTTCCGTAAGTGGTGAGCACAGCAATGACGTCCCGCTCGGAACTGAGCCGGGTGACCCTGGTCGGCGAGCGGCGCCGGGCCGACATCGTGCTGCCGTCCGACACCCCGATCGGCCAACTGCTGCCGGACATACTCCAGTTGCTGGACGACCGGGCGGCATCGCGGCCGCTGACCCGGCAGTTGATCACCTCCGACGGTTCGGCCCTGCCGCACGACAGCACCCTGGCCTCGGCCGGCATCAGCGACGGTGCCGTGCTCCGGCTGGTCAGGATCCACGCCGCTCCGCCCGCCCCGGTGGTCCACGACGTCACGGACCAGGTGGCCGACACCCTCGATCTACAGGCCTGGCGCTGGCGTCCGGCCGCGCGCAGGGTCGCCGCCGGGGCTTCGACCGTGGTGTTCGCGGTGATCGCGGCTCTGCTGGCCCGGCGCGAATTCCCGCTGGACACCCTGGCCGGCGCGCTGGCGGCCGTCACCGCTGTCCTCCTCGTGGGAGGCGCGCTCTGCGCCCGGATCGGCGCGGGCAACCGCGGGCTGGCGACCGCGCTGCTGTTCGTCTCGGGCGGCCTCGGTGTTCTGACCGCCTGGACCGCCGCCGACGCCTACGACTGGTCAGGCCCGGCCCGGCTGGCCGCGGTGGCGGCGGCAGTGACCTTGGCACTGCTGCTGCTCGGGTTCTTCTCCCCGCTCGGACGCGGTGGCCTCATCGGCGCCGGAGCCACGGCCGCCGTCACCGCGGCGTGGGAGGCCGTCGCCGCGGTGGAGTCGGATCCGGCGCGGCTGGGCGCCGTGATGGCCGTGCTCTCCGTGGTGCTGCTCGGCATGCTGCCCCGGCTCGCGCTGATGGCGTCCGGGCTGACCGCACTCGACGACCGGCGGTCGGGCGGGGTGTCGGTCAGCCGCCACGACGTGTCCAACGCGCTGGCCGCCACCCACCGCGGCCTCGCCCTCGCGACCGTGGTCACCGCCGTGTCGGCGACCGCGGCGGGCTGGCTGCTCACCCTGTCCGCACAGCCGACCGTGTGGACGGTGCTCCTGCCCTCGGTGGTCGCGGTGGTCCTGCTGTCGAGGGCCCGCGCGTTCCCCCTGGTGGCCGAGGTGGTGGCGCTCTTCACGGCCGCGGCGGTCCTCGCCGTACGTCTCGTGATGCTGTGGATGGAACAGGCGTCCGGGGGCTCGGGCCCCGTGCTCCTGCTCGGAGCGGCGGCGCTGCTGCCTCTGCTGGCCCTGTCGGTGGAGCCTCCCGAGCATGTACGGGTGCGGCTGCGGCGCACCGCCGATCTGGTCGAGTCCATCGGCATGGTGGGGCTGTTCCCGCTCGCGATCGGTGTGTTCGGCGTGTACGGGCAGCTGCTCAACAAGTTCTGACAGGGATGCGCGGGTGCTCCGGCTCGGGGCATCGCGGCGGAGGAGAAGGGCAGACATGCCGAACGGGGACAACTGGCAGGGCGATGTGCTGCGCGATCTGAGGGGCGCGTCCGGACCCCCTGCGGCGGGCACCGGCGGGCCGTCGCCCTCCGTACCAACCGCTCCACCCATCGCGCATGCCCCCGGAACGCCCGCTCCGCACACGGCGCATGCCCCCGGAACGGAACGAATACCCGCCCCGGCGCAGCCGCCCACCCCCCAGCAGATGCCCGCCCCGCCCCGCCCCCGGCGCCCCACGGCCCCCGATGCGCGGGCCGTGGTGGACAGCGCGCTGAGCGGCACGGCCCGCCGCCCGCAGCGGGGTGAGCCGGTCGGCGTACGGGTCACCCGGGCGGTGCGCCGGATCGTCTCCTCCTCGGCGGCGCGCGAGGTCGCCGAGCTGACCCGGACCGCCGAGACGCTCCAGCAGCCGGTCACGACCGGGCGGCAGATCGCCGTCACCTCCATCCGGGGCGGCGCGGGCAAGACGACCGTGGCCGCCCTGCTCGGCACGGCGTACGCGCACTACCGCCAGGACCCGGTCCTCCTGGTCGAGGCGGACCCGGCGCTCGGTTCGCTGCCGCTGCGGCTGGGCGCCGAGGCGCTGCGCTGGACCACGGCCGATCTGGCGGACATCGTGGAGCCGCAGATGTCGCTGCTGGACGTCACCGGCTACCTCGTCCAACTCCCCGAGAACGCCTGGCTGCTGCCGGGCAGCCAGGGGCAGATCGGGGCGATGCTGGACACGTCGGCGTACGAACGGGTCATGGTGGCGCTGCGCCGTTACTTCGGGGTGACCGTCGTGGACTGCGAGACGCTGCCCGCCGAGGTCGCCCGGGTGGCGCTCTCCGCGTCCCAGGCCCGGGTGCTGGCCGCTCCCGCGACGCTGGACGGCGTCACGAGCACGTACGCCGTCCTCCAGTGGATGCAGGGGCTCCCCCGGCACATGATCGACGGCACCGTCGTCGTCCTCTCCAGTACGGTCGCCCGCCCCGGGATCGATGTCGAGGCGGCCGCCGAGAAGCTCAGGTCCACCGGCGCCGGTGTCCATGTCCTGCCGTACGACCGGCACTTGGCCGCCGGCGGCGTCCTCCGTACCGAACTGCTCGCCCGACCGACGCGCCTGGCCGCCGCCCGGCTCGCCGCCGAGGTCTTCCAGCTCTCCCAGAAGCGCCGGTGACCCCGATGCCGTGCATGACCCACGAGCCGACCGCGAACGCCGGACGAAGCCGATGAGCACCCGACTGATCCACCGCCCCGCCCGGACCACCCGCCCGCCGGCCGCGCCCGCGCCCCGCACCATCGAGGCCCCGCCGAACCTCCCCGAGGGGAAGGCGGGCAACATCGCGATGTCGCTGCTGCCGGTCGCCGGGGTCATGTCGTCCGTCGTGATGATGACCGTCGTCCGCAACAGCCAGTTCGCCGCGCTCGGCGCGATCATCCTGGTCGTCACCGTCATCGGTTCCGTCGCGCTGCTCTTCTCCCAGCGCGGCAAAGCCCAGCGCACCCGCCGCACCCAGCGCGAGGCCTATCTCGCCTATGTGGAGGAACTGCGCGAGGAGTTGTCGGCCGAGGAGCGCGAGCGGCGTGAGCGGGCGGACGTGCTGAACCCGCCGCCGTACGCCCTCTACGACATCGTGCGCGACCCGGCACGTCTCTGGGAGCGGCGCCGGGTCGACGACGACTTCCTGCGGGTGCGGGTCGGCACGGGCGAGATGCCCGTACGGGATCTACAGATAGCCGAGCCGGGGTCGTCGGTGCTCACGCCGCCCGACCTGTTCATGCTCAACGAGGCCTCGGCGCTGGTGAAGCGGTTCCGCAACGGCACCGAACTGCCGCTGACTGTCTCGCTGGACCGGATCGGCAACGTCAGCGTGATCGGCCCCCGCGAGGACTGCCTGCGGGTGGCCCGCGCGCTGCTCGTCCAGACCGCCGCGCTGCACGCCCCCGACGACGTGGCCATCGCCCTGGCGGCGCCCGGGGACCGGATGGCCGACTGGGAGTGGGCCAAGTGGCTGCCGCATCTACTCGACACCGAGCAGTTCGACGGCCCGGTCGCCGCCCGCCGCATCGCGCCCTCCGCCCCTCAGCTCGCCCGGCAGCTCGGCCCGGAGCTGCGCCGCCGGGCCTCGTACGCGGCGGAGGTCCGGCGCGGTCTGGCCGGACGGGACGCGCTGTCCATGAACTCCCGGCTGCTCGTCGTCACCGACGGGCACGGTGAGGACGCCGTCGACCTGCCGCGCCCGGACGACGCCGTCGGCCTGAGCGAGATGGGCGTCACCGTGCTGCACCTGCTGGAGCGGCGGGTGCAGGAGCCGGGGCAGGTCAGCGTACGGATCACCGTCGACGGCACCGACGTGGTCATCGAGGACCTCAGAGCCCCCGAGCCCTTGGAGGCGCACGGCTCGGTGGACGAGGCCGGTATCCCGTTCGCCGAGGGCCTGGCCCGGATGCTCGCGCCGCTGCGCCTGTCCGCCGAGTCCCTGGCCGACGCCCCGCTCTCCGGGCCAGTCGAGTTCGCGGCGATGCTCGGCATCGACGACGTGGCCCGCCTCGACCTGGACCGGCTCTGGTCGCCGCGCGGCGAACGCGCCTTCCTGCGTGTACCGATCGGCATCAGCGACTCCCACGAGCCGGTGCTGCTGGACCTCAAGGAGTCCTCGGAGCTGGGGATGGGCCCGCACGGCCTGTGCGTCGGCGCGACCGGTTCGGGGAAGTCGGAGCTGCTGCGGACGCTGGTCCTCGCGCTGGTGGCCACGCATCCGCCGGAGGACCTGGCGCTGGTGCTGGTCGACTACAAGGGCGGGGCGACGTTCGCGCCGTTCGCGGAGCTGCCGCACGTGGCGGGGGTCATCACCAACCTGGAGAACCAGGCGGGGCTCGTCGAACGCGTCCACTCCTCCCTGGCCGGTGAGGTCAAGCGCCGCCAGCAGGCCCTCAAGGACGCGGGGAACGTCGCCGACATCGGGGACTACGCGGCCCTGCGCGCCGAGAAGCGGCCGGACCTCGACCCGCTGCCGCATCTGTTCGTGGTGATCGACGAGTTCGGTGAACTGCTCACCGCCAAGCCGGACTTCATCGACCTGTTCCTCTCCATCGGCCGGATCGGCCGGTCCATCGGCGTCCACCTCCTGCTCTCCAGCCAGCGCATCGAGGGCGGCAAGCTCAAGGGCCTGGACACCTACCTCTCCTACCGGCTCGGGCTGCGGACGTTCTCCGCCGACGAGTCCCGTACGGTCCTGGACACCACGGACGCCTTCCACCTGCCCCCGCTGCCCGGCTTCGGCTATCTGAAGGTCGACACGAGCCATTACGCCCGCTTCAAGGCCGGTTACGTATCGGGGGGTTACCGCGGTCCGGTCCGCAGGACCGAGGCCGAGGAGACCGGCCCTCTCGCGCTGCCGTACGAGGCGTTCAACACCCTGGCCGGACCGGGCGAGGCGCAGCAGGCCCCGGAGCCGGCCTCGCGCCGCCGCGAGACGGGCCCCACGGAACTCGGCGTCATGGTGGACCAGTTGACCGGCGCCGCCGCTCCCGTACGGAGCATCTGGCTGCCCCCGCTGCCGACCGCGACCGCTCTGGACACCGTCGCCGGTCCGCTGGACATCGGCCCGCGCGGGATGCGGCTCGCCGGGGCCGGACCGTCGGGCAGGCCCCTGCGCGTCCCCCTCGGCCTCCTCGACGACCCGGCCAAGCAGTGGCAGGGGAAGTGGTTCCTGGACCTCACGGTGGCGGGCGGCCACGCGGCCGTGATCGGCGGCCCGCAGTCCGGAAAGACGACGCTCCTGCGCACCCTCGTCCTCTCCCTCGCCCTGACCCACACTCCACGCGAGGTCGGGGTCTACGGCCTCGACCTCGTCGGCGGCGGCCTCCAGGCGCTGTCGGGGCTGCCGCACGTCGGCGGTATCGCGGGCCGCGCCGACCGGGAGCGGGCGGCGCGCACCGTCGAGGAGGTCCGCACCATGCTCGCCCTGCGCGAGGACCTCTTCCGCGAGCACGGCATCGACTCGGTCGAGCAGCTGCGCACCCTGCACGCGGCCGGCCGGCTGCCCGAGCTGGCATCGGCCGAGATCCTGCTCGTCATCGACGGGTTCGGCGCGCTCCGCGACGACTTCGACGAGCTGGACGACGCGATCGCCGACATCCTCAAGCGCGGCGGCGGCTACGGCATCCACGTGGTCGCGGGCATGCTGCGCTGGAACGACGTACGGATCGCCACCCAGTCGAACTTCGGCACACGCGTCGAACTGCGGCTGAACGACCCCAGCGAGTCCAGCATCGACCGCAAGCTCGCCGAGACCCTGTCACCAGACGAGCCCGGCCGCGTCCTCACCGACGGCAAGCTCTTCGCCCAGGTGGCCCTCCCCCGCACGGACGGGGTCGACGACACGGCGGATCTCGGGGCGGTCCTGGAGCGTACGGCTCGCTCGGTGCGGGCCACCTGGAGCGGCGAAGTAGCGCAGCCCGTACGGGTGTTGCCGCACATCCTGGAGCCCCAGTCACTGCCGGGCCCGGCGGCCGAGCCCACCCGCGTACCGATCGGACTCGACCAGTCGGCGCTCGCGCCCGTGCTGCTGGACCTGTTCCAGCACGACCAGCACCTGCTGGTGCTGGGGGACAGCGAGTGCGGCAAGACGAACCTGCTGCGGACCGTCGCGCACGGCCTCATCGACCGTTACGGCGAGGACGAGTTGGTGTTCGCGGTGATGGACCCGCGGCGCTCGCTGCGCGGTGCGGTCCCGGAGGAGTTCAACGGGGGTTATGCCTACAACCCCAAGCTGTGCATGGGGCTTTCGATGGGCATCGCCACCGAACTGGAGAAGCGGCTGCCCGACGAGAACGCCCGCCTGGAGGACCTGGAGCCCGGCAACTGGGGCAAGGGCCCGCGGATCGTGGTGCTCGTCGACGACTACGACGTCCTCACGACCGCCGGACAGTCCCCGCTGGCCGCGTTCCTCCCGTACATCCCCTCGGCGGTCGACATCGGCCTCCACTTCGTCCTGACCCGCCGGGTCGCCGGTGCGTCGCGGGGCATGTACGAGCCGCTGGTGCAGGGCCTGCGGGAGTCGGGGGCCTCGGCGCTGCTGATGGCGGGCGACCGCAGCGAGGGCCAGCTGTTCCCGGGGGTGTACGCCTCCCAACAGGCGCCTGGCCGGGGCGTGTTCATCCGCAGGGGCCAGCCGAACCGCCTGATCCAGACGGTGTACGCGCCGAAATGACGTACACCGCCGCCGCCCCCATGACCGTCCACCACCGAACCCGAACGACAAAGGACCGGACGACCACCCCATGACCAAGGACGTCATCGCCCTCACCTCCAAGATGCCCGACCCGTGGACCGTACTGGCGGGCCTGCTCTCCGGCGGCCCGGACAAGCTGGTGGGCACGCGCGGGGACGGCGCGGTGATCCAGCTCTGCGACCCCGAGGGCCGGCCGCTCGTCTCCGTGGAGGCGCCGCTGCTGGTCTCCGTCGAGGGGGAGGCCGAGCGGCTGCTCGGGGCCACGGCGCCCCCGGTCCCGTACTGGTGGACGGAGGCACGCGCCACCACGGGTGTCGCGGAGGCGGAACAGCTCGCGGGCACGTTCGCGACCCGGCTCGCCTCGCTGGTGGGCGGCTCCGCCTGGCCCCCGGACGCGGCCGGCTCGCTCGCCGTGGTGAAGACCGAGGGCGTGAGCGTGGCGCCGGAGCCCGCCGCCGCGCAGCCCGCGATCGACGTCCTCACCGAGCGGGTCGCGGTCGTCATCCAGGACCGCCCGGTGGTGGCGATGACGGCGTGGCTCTCCGACGCCTTCCGGGCGGCGGCCGAGGCGGGCCTCGGCCTCCAGATCGTGAGCCCGGCGGGCGCCACGCTCTCCCCCGCCGTACAGGACACGTTGGGCGGCTGGCCGTCGCGCTGGATCGTGCAGGACGAGCGGGACGGCTACTACGACGGCCTCACCGGCGCCGTACTGCGCTGGCAGGACGGCATGTTCGCCCCGGTCATCTCCCCCGAGGCGACGGAGGACGACCCGCGCACCCCGGTGGCGGCCACCTTCCAGCAGGTCCACGACACCGGCGAGCGCCAACTCGCCCTGACCTTCCGCATGGTGCACCCGGCGGACGACCGGCTGGTGCTGGGCGGCGGGCTGGAGACGGTCTGGCGGGAGCTGACGGGCGAACCGCCGGCCGGCTGGGGCACATCGGAACCGGCGACGCTCCCGTGGTCGCTGCGCCGTCTGACCGACGTCGCGCACGAACGGGCGCCGGAACCGACCTGGTTCGTCGTGGTCGGCAACCGGGCCCGGCCGGGCATCGCCACCGTACGGATCACGCGTACGGAGGCGGGGGTGGAGGAGCACGTCACGCTCGCGTTCGGCTACGGCAGCGACGACGAACTCCCCCTGGACACCCTGCCCGCGGCCGCCGAGGCGCTCGCCACCCGCCACCGCCTCCAGTCGATGCTCGTACAACTTCGCAAAGCACGACGCGATGTGGCCGTGCCCTCGCACTTCGAGGGCCCCGGGGTTCCGCTGGCCTTCGTGCTGGGCGCGGAGGAGGTCCGCGTGATGCCGGGGGACCGGGCCCGCCGCACACCGCTGGCCCGGCAGCCGGTGGCGCTCGGCCCGAGGACCCGGCCCGCGCTGTACTACCCGCTGCCGGGCGACCCTTCGGACCTGTCGGGCTGGCAGGAGTACGAGCGGCTGATGCGCCATCTCAAGGGTGCGTAGGGCGAGGTGGCCGATGTCATGGGTTGGTCACAACGCCACTCTGGCCGATTGCAGATTGCAGTCGTGACGCAAGGATTGATAGACATGAATCCGAACACTCATGCGTTCGTTCGAGGTGTTGGGGGAAGACGATGAAGTTCGACATGGGGGCCTCGGTCCTTTCCACGCTGATCTCGCATTCACAGGGCGCGAGTACGGACCTGGGGACGCTGATCCGGCAGCTCATCGCGGCCGCCGAGCCGCTGGAGGGCAAGTTCAACGGAGCGGGGAAGGTCGCCTTCGACGACTTCAAGAACCGCTCCGACGAGATCACCGCCGCGCTCAACGCCTCGCTGTCCGGAATCCTGGGCGGCCAGTCCGGGATGGACGCGGCGTTCGGCTCGGGTGACCAGGAGCAGGGCGAGAACGCGAAGACGCAGATGGCGTCGGCCAATTTCGACGCGGCACGCTTCGGCGGCCGCTGAGCCCGCCCGCGCACAGGGTCTTCGGGTATTTCGGGGTTTTCGGTTTTCACCACGGGGAGTGATGGTTGATGGGCAGCACGGACCGGCGTTCGTACGACACGGGTGCCTCGACGGAGGTCCAGGGCAACATCCAGCTGGTGATCGCCCAGCTGGAGCAGGTGATCACGGCGCGGGACACGCAGGTGAAGGCGGCGATGAACGATTTCGCGGCCGACGGCGTCGCGGACGAGTACCACGGCAAGGAACTGCGGTGGAACGCGACCTCGCAGGAGGTCAAGAACATCATCCAGCTGCTGCGTACGACGCTGGAGAAGAACGACGGCACGGCCTCGCAGACGCTGGCGCGCGCGAAGGCCGCGGTCGACGGCATCGGCTGACGCGGCGGCCGGCGTGAGCCGGTGATGGGTTGTTCGAGGTCTGTTCCAGGTGGTACGGGGGTGGGGCGCCGGTGGCGGCGTGGGATATCAAACCGCAGGGCGTACAAGGTCAGTTGAAGGTCGTCGGTACGCATGCCGGTGATCTGGAGAAGGCGCTCAGCGCGCTCATGACGGACCTCTCGGAGGCGGCGCAGGCGGCGGGGACGGCGGTGCCGGGCACCGCGGCGAGTACACCGCTGCACGGCCCGGTGGCACCGGGACAGGCGCCGTTGTCGCAGGCGGCGATGGGCCCGGTGGCGGCCGCTCTGGGACAGTACGCGCAGGCGCGGCAGGCGCAGTTGAAGTCGATGGCAGAGCGGATCCAGGCGGCGGTGCTCGGGGCGGCGACAGCGACCAACGAGTACGTCGAGGGTGACCTCGACACGGCCAAGCAGGCGCAGGACGCGGCGAAGTCGGTCCGTCTGGACCTGCTCAAGGACATGGGGGCCGGCAAATGAGCGACGACCAACCGGTCAACCTGGAGGGCATACCGGTCTTCACCGGGAACCTCGCGCTGCTCGACACCAAGGTGACCGCGCTGACCAAGGACGGGGCGAAGATCTCCTCGGCCGCGTCCGACATCCACAGCAGCTTCGGTGGCCTGCAGGCCTTCTACAAGGCTCCCGAGGCCGACCAGCTGTTCGCGACGACCAAGCCGGTCGCCGACCGCGGGGCCTCGCTCAAGTCCGACCTGGCCACCATCACCAGCGCGCTGAGCACCTACTCGGACGACGCCTATCCCCTGGTCGAGAAGTTGAAACGGCTCAAGCGGGACGCGGGCGCCTTCCTCGTCAAAGCCAACGCCGACGACAAGTGGCGCGAGGACGGCGGCCTGGTCGAGGAGAACAACAACCGCCGTGACGAGATCGCCGAGACCTGGGCCGCGTTCCAGGCGGTCGAACGCGCCTGCCACAACAAGATCATCTCTTTGGTGCCGGGCGGCAAGCAGCTCAAGGTGGACGACGGCTCCGGCGGCAAGGGCATGTACGGCTACGACGCCGAGGCCCTGAAGCACGCCAAGGGCCTGCCCTGGGGCGACCCGGTCAAGGAGTCGACACCCTGGTACCACATCCACGAACACCTCTGGGACTTCGGCAAGGGCCTCGTCGTCGACGGTGTCTGGGGCACGATCAAGGGCCTGGGCACTCTGGTCGGCACCGACGGCTGGGATGCCATGAAGCAGGCCTGGACGGGCCTGGCCAAGCTGGGCACGGGCATCCTCATCTCCGCCACCCCGCTGGCGGCCGCGTTCTGGCTGGCACCGGAGGACAAGCTCCCCTCCTGGCTGCGGGACTCGCGCACCGCGATGAAGGAGACCGGCAAGGCGCTGCTGGCCTGGGACCAGTGGAGCGAGAACCCGTCGCGCGCGGCGGGGGCGGTCACCTTCAACGTGGTGACCACCGTCTTCACCGGCGGCACCGGCGGCGCGGTCGCCGGCGGCGGCAAGGCGGCCCTCGCGGCGAAGGCCCTGTCGTTCGCGGGCAAGGCGGGCCGGGCCATCGACCCGATGACGTACCTCTTCAAGGGCGCGGGCGCGGGTCTGACGAAGATCAGCGATGTGATGGCCGGGCTCAAGGGCATGGGCAACATCGAGATCCCCACCCTCCCCCCGGGCACGATCACGCTCCCGGACGGCGGCTTCAAGCTGGCCGACGGCACCCTGCACCTGCCCGAGGGCGCGGCGGTCCCGGACGGCGCGTTCGAGGTCCCGAAGGGCGCGGTCAGGCTCCCCGAGGGCATGGACATCCCCGCCGGAGCGGTCGACCTCGGCGACGGCGTGGTCCGCCTCCCCGAGGGCATGGCCCCGCCTGCGGGCTCACTGCCGATCCCGGAGGGCGCTCTCAAACTCCCCGAGGGCACCACCGCGCTCCCCGAGAACACGGTCAGACTGACCGACCTGGACGGCAACGCGGTCCACATCGACGCCCAGGGCAACCTCCTCAAGGAGGACGGCACCCTCAAGCAGCACCACTCAGCCGCCCCCGACGGCAACCCGGCCGACAACGCCCCGATCAGGACCGACGCGGACACCCCGCTGCCCCGCACACCCGCCGAGGAATCCGCCCTGGTAGGCGCGGGCGCCCGCACCGGCGGCGACCACATCCGCCTGGGCTCGGACTTCGCCGACACAGGACGGCTGGGCGACGACGTGTCCCGCACGGGCGACAACGTCCCCGGCTTCGACAGGACACCGGGCGGAACGGCGAACCACCTTCCGGGCGGCTCGGCCCCGGACAACCTGCCGACCAACAGCCTGGACAACGCCACTCCGGGCAGCACCCCGGGCGGCGGCCGGGGCGGCGGGCCGGGCGACCACCTTCCGGCGAACAACCTCGACGGAGGCGGCCTTACGGGCACGGGCGGCCGCGACATACCCGGCGGATCAGCCGCAGACAACGGGATACCGAGCGGTGGCGCCGACAACGGCGGTGTTCCCGGTCCACGGAACCCTGACAGTGCCGACCTCGGCGGGGTCGACGATGCGGCCCGTGGCAGCGACGGCACTTCTACGCCGCCGGGCTTGACACGCCAGCCCGTACCGCGCCCCACCTTCATGCTTGACGGCCCCAACCCGTACGGGAGGCCCGGTTCCCTGACCCTGGAGCAGATCGAAGAAATCCAGGTGTACAGGGCGAACGAGGAGCCGGGCTACTTCGACCGCTACTACCGAAGTGACGGGACTCGCAAGCGAGTCGAGGTCCATGACGAGAGCGGATTCACTCCCCCACAGCTCGCTCAACTGTCGAAGGACGCTCCCTGGGGCCGCGCCAAGGACGCGCCCGCACCTCCCAAACCTCACTTCCTCGACTCGAACTACATTTCGGTGGGGGCGGACACCGTAACGAGCCAAGCCAGGCTCAAGATTCTTGACACAGCTGCACAGAAGCGCTACTTCGCCATTCAGTGGGACAATCTCGTAGCAAAATGGAAGGGTGAGACAGGGCTCGCTCACGAAGCGTTGGGCACGCCCCAATCGGCTGCGCAATGGGCTGAAGCCCGGGGAACCTACAAGGAATCTCACACCCACATGGGGAAAGCCGCCGAAGAATTCGGCGAGAAGGCGGCAGAGCATCACTTCATCGCAGAACGGTACCCAGATTTCGAGAAGCAGTCGCTCCTCGGCCCGAAGAGCGGCAATGATCAGTTCGACCAAGTCTGGAAACACGATGATGGCCGAGTTGTCGTCATCGAAGCGAAAAGCAGCGTCGATACAGAGCTGGGCAGGCGAAAGCTCCCCAACGGTAGGCAGGTCTCCCAAGGCAGCAGAGAGTACTTCCTGGACATCATCGCAGAGATGAAGAAGCGCGGTGAACGCGATACTGTTCGCGATCTGCAAAAAGCCCTCAAGGCCGGAAAGCTGGACTACGTCGTCGTCAAGGGCGAAAAGAATTCTGGAACGTATACTGGCTATCAGTACCGGCGGTTCGACATCAGCAAGGGGACTCTTCCGTGACCACAACTATCGCCCGCCATGATCTGTCGGCAGGCCCCGATGCCGAACGCCTCGCGGACGGTCTTGACGAAGACCTGATCGAGGAAATCGATGACCTTGAGACGACTGCGGTGCTCATCGACTCGGCCTTCAGCTCCGCCCGCCTGTCTTTGAGTGCCAGGTGCGTGGCAGACCCGCGGGCCTCGGCGGTCGAGACGTGGGAGTCCACGGTCAACGCCCTCCAGCTCGGTTCGGCACTGTTCGCGGTGACAGGTGCGCAGGACGGCTCGGTCCAATGCCGGATCAACCGAAAGCTGCGGACCATCCCGGCGACCGGACCGATGTCCACTGCTGACGCCGGTACCTGGCTCTCCGCCTTCTGGCTGGCCGTCATCTGCCGTGATCAGGACCGTATGACGCAGCTCAGCGAAATCCCGCTGGAGCGGCTGCGCTCGCCGGAGGGCTCCTACGACGAGTACATCTACCACTGGGTGGACACCCTCCAGAGCTGGTGGCTACGGCGACCGGACCTCGCGGACAAGCTCATCGCCACGATCGAAGCCTCCGACCCCGCCGTGGCACGCATCGCCCCCCAAGACCTCCTCCAGGCCGTGCTCTATCCGCCGATCAACCTCTTCTACCACTACGTCCGCAACGACCGGGACGGATTCGCCCCCGCCCTCGCGGACGCCCTGAAACTCCACAAGACGTACTGGACCCTGACCGAGGACCGCGCCAAGGACATCGACGGCAGCATCGCCCTGGGCCCCCTCGCCATCGCCTGCCTCGCCTACGACGCCGAATTCCCCCTCGACGTCGAATCCGATTACCTCCCCAAGCACCTGCTCCAGCGCACCTGGCTCGGGGAGTTCCCCACCTGATCGCTTCCGCAGGCGGTTGACCCGACTATCTCTGACCCTCCGGCCGTTCGTTCAGAACTGCTCCGGAAGCAAGGTCAGCGATCATGGCGGCACGACCCACGGCTCCGGGCAGCGACCTCGACGGCTCCGGAGCCTCGAAACCGGTGACCAACGCGTGCGGCAGGTAGTCGGTGTCGACAGTCGGCAGCCAGCCCTCACGGCGACAGGCAAGAGCAGCCAGGGCGAGCGGGAGGAGCGGCAGCAGCGAGCCGGGCCGCCCAACGCCCTGCGAGGCCTCCCGGTGCCGGAGCAGCAGCGCCGTCAAGGCCTCCTCGAAGCGTGCTCGGTCACCGGCAGCCAAGGCACGTACGGCAAGGAGCCCGATGAAGTCTCCACGAGCCGGCCGGCTCTGCCCGGTTTTGTCAGCTGAGGCATGGACGCGAGCCACAGCGGCATCAATCGCGGCGAGCTTCTGTTCGGTCGAGGGCGGGTAGTCCGCATCGTCATCCCCCAGGTCACCGAGAACGTAGGCCATCAGACCGTTGACGAGCTCCTCGGTGGCACAGCCCGTCCGGCCGGCCTGCGGTGACTGCCGAGCGAAGTGCAAGGCTTCGCGGTGCCGTTCAGTAGTGCCGACGAGGACCAGGAGACAGAAGGCACCGAGCCATTCGTCCGTACCGATGTGCGCTCGCTTTCCGGACGCCCCGGCTTCGTAACTCATGCCGAAGTTCACATAGTTCAGAAAAACGCTGAAGGACTCATACGGGTAATAGGCGGCATACGACACGGCACCGGCGGCGGCCTCGGCGGCGTTGTCGAGGATGAACTTCGCTTCCTGAGTTTCCAGCCCCGGACATTCCACCGACAACGCACCCAGGTACCCGAGGAATTCCTCGGACAGCTCCCACCATTCGCGGTTCGTCATCCGATCCGCTCTGGACATGGTCCGTACCCGCGCACCGATGTGGCGCGAAAAGTCCGCACGGGCCTCGGATACCGCAGCCTCGCCAACCCTGTGGCGCTCCACTCGCACGATGCCGCTCCCACTTTCGTGTACGCACATTCACATCACCTCGGATCATTCATCGTCCCACTTCTGCCTGTTGTCGATCCACAACGAGCGGTAGAGCCTCGGCTTCATCCTCACGATGAGCCCTGGTCTACCTCCTCCAGGAGCGGTGCAAGTCGGCCGGTCCACTCCTGGTACAGGGGATCCTTCTACCCGTACAGGGTCATGGTCGTGGCGTCCTGCTCGGCCCCATGCCGTCCGGGGAGTTCGGAACGACTGGGCACCAGGGACGCCGTCGCCGGGACGGCTGACCAGGCTCTGGCCGACCGCTCATCTCAGTCTGTACGACATCGGGCACAATGAAATCGACCGTGCACCGATCATCGAGATCCAGGGCGGCCGCACTCCCTCACCGCCGGCTGGGCAAAGACGCTGCAAGGACGGACCGGCGGTCCGCTACTCCGTGAGCAGAAAGTAGCGCGCCCCCTCCACCGGGTCTCTGTGGCACGCGGCGGTGAAGGCTGGCAGTGGTCAAGATGCGCCGGTGCGGTCATCGAGTATTTCGACGTCTGCTGAGGAGACCATCTGTGGTCACGAGTGTGCCGCGCCCGGAGTACCCGGTTGCCGCGATGTCTGCGGTGGTCGACGTGATGGAAGGGTCCTTGAACGATTCGCTGAAGGCGATCGAGACCTCGGACAAGGCAAGGGCGTCGGCACTCCGCACCTCGCTGAATGTCGCGCGCATCAGGTGCATTTCGGACCCTGAGTCCGTAGTGCTGGAGACCTGGGAGTCCTGGCTGTTGGCCATGCAAGTCTATTCAGCGGTCTTCGCTGCCGCGGCGGCAGACGAGGAATCCGTCATCTGCCGGATTCGACAGGAGGATCGGCGGCTCACGGCAACCGGCCCGCAGTTCCATGTGAACGCAGGCACTTGGGTCTCCGCTTTCTACCTGGCCGTCATCTGCCGGGAAACGGACCGCCTCGACATGCTCGCCCGCGTGCCGCTGCCCCTCCTCCGCGAGTGCGGCGGCGAGATGGACGAGTACATCTATGCCTGGGTGGAGACACTTCAGAGTTTCTGGCTCCGCCGTGACGATGTCAGCGACCATCTTGTCCGGGCGGTCGATCTCAGTGCTCCCGAATACGCGCGCGTCGTGGACGCCGAAACGATGGGCAAGCTGCTCTGTCCGCCGATCATGCTCTTCCACCGCTATCTGCGTCGTGACACGGAAGGCCTCAACGCGGCGCTGGCCGATGCTCTGAGCCGGCACAAGGAGTACTGGACGGCGGACGCAGACCGCCTCGAAAGCATCGAAGGCGCAGTCTCCGTCGCCCCTCTGGCTATCGCCTGCCTCGCCCGGGCGGAGGGCATCCAGGTGGACGTCGAGTCTCCCTATCTACCGGAAGCGCTACTGGAGTTCTCCTGGCGGGGAGAATTTGATGCCTAGGAGCCAGGAAATTCAACTTCTCGATCGCGGCCACGCGGAGTGATGTAAAGAGCATCGATCACCCGCGGTGACACGCCTGCCACGCCCGGAGCGACGAATTAACAGAACGATGAATAACCCATCCGACCAAATCGGCTTCGATGTTCTGACTCGCCTCCGCAGAGTCAAGTGGGACAGCGATTGGGACGACGTCTACACGCATTTGCTCTCGCATCAACTGCTGATGCGTTCCTACCCGGCCATGTACAGGCCGGAGGCAGCACCGTGATTTCCAGCACTCCCGTCGCGCGCTGGACATAGGGGCGAGACGTCCAACCTGAAGACAGGATCATCGCCTGTCTCCATGACCTAATGGCTGCCTGGCCCGTATTGGCGAAGCACCAACTCGTCGTGGGTACCCTGAGCATCTCTGTACCTGTCCACGAGGTCGGCAGGTCGAACAGGCATCTATTTCAAGGACGCCTTGAGACAGATTCCGCAACCCTCACTTCGCGCGTTGGGGGCGAGCTGGCCCAACAGGCTGAAGCCTCACTCAGCCCAGGTGATATTGGAGCAGTGTACGCGGAGGCGGAAGGCTGTCCGCAGCTCTCCACAGCCTGTCCGAAGCGCTTCACTCGGAGATCGACCCCGATGAGCCAACCTACTTCGCCAGGCCGACCGAATCGGGTATCGACAACTACCTCGTGGGGGACGGCACGGCATCTGACGTATGGTCCAGTTTCGAAGTACCCTATCGCTACGGAAAGTTCACGCACGCTCCCGGATTCGGGGCATCGGCTACAAGCGTTCGGCAGAGGGCCCGGTCCTTTACGTTCCCGTACTTGGACCACGCGGGGTGCTCGGATATCTCTGGGCCTCCGACGCAGAAGAGGCGGCAAGCTTCGAACCTCGAAACGTCTCGGATGATGAGTCGTACGAGGCGGGTCTGATGTGGCTGGATCGTCTGCGTTCCGCACATGATCGAGGCCTCTCCCCAACCGAAGCGCTGGCCGAGTTGACGGGTCCACTGGATCAGACCAAGCCCAGCAGCGTTGGCTTGGCCTCACTGCGAGAGATGGCGCACGAGAACTGAGCGAACTGCCCTCGCGGACCCGGCCACCCGTCGGCATGCGGGTGCCGGATTGGCCACTGCGGCGAGTACACCGTTGCACGGCCCGGTGGCACCGGGACAGGCGCCGTTGCCGCAGGCGGCGATAGGCCCGGTGGCGGCCGCTCTGGGACAGTACGCGCTGGCGCGGCAGGCCCAGTTGAAGTCGACGCCGGAACGGATCCAGGCGGCGGTGCTCGGGGCGGCGGCAGCGGCCAACGAGTACGTCGAGGGTGACCCGACTGGAGCCCGCCCGGTTCGACCAGTTCTGGCGGACTGAGGACGGCCGGCTGGTCATCGTCGAAGCAAAGGGTCCGAAGTCCGACATGGATTCACGTGCCCTCTTTTCGCCACTCGGTGCCAAGGGTGCCCAGCAGATCCGCACCGCGATGGACAGTAGGGAATTGCAGTACATTCTGGTTCATGCCTCAGAAAATCAAGGCACGTGGGCTGGTGCCCGGATGAAGGACTTCAAGATCTTCCGAGGAGAAGCGCGTTGACAGTCAACATTTCCCGCAACCCTTCCCTACGGAGAACGCAGCGGCAGGAATTTCCGTACTGCCAGAAAGCGCGGAAGCTCTGATCGAGAGCCTTCAGGCCGACTCCACCCGACTGGGTGACGCTTTTCAGCTGACGCTCACCCTCGCGAAGTCACGCTGCCTCATGGACACCGAGTTCTCCCGACTGCCCACCTGGCAGGCATGGGTCAACGCCATGCAGGTGGGTTCGGCGACATTCGCCACGGCAATGGGCCCAGAAAGCGACGTCCGCTGCCGCATCGCAGAGAAGGACCGAGTGCTACAAGCCACAGGGCCGCAGAAGTACTCACACGCGGGGTCGTGGCTGACGGCGTTCTACCTTGCGGTGATCTGCCGGGAGAAGGACCGGCTGACCGCCCTGTGCCACGTGCCGGTGTCCCTTCTCAGGGAGTCGGGAGCACCCTACGACGACTTTGTCCACTCCTGGGTGGAAAGGCTTCAGGCCTACTGGCTCGGAGGGCCTGATCTGGGCGCCAATTTGGTAGCGGCGATCGACGGCACGGGCCCTCGTAGGCCGCACATCAGCGCCCCGGAGACAGCGGCTAAACTCCTTTACCCGCCTATGAAGATTTTTCACCACCTGGTACGTGAAGATCATGCAGGCTTCAACAGGGCCTTGGCCGAATCCATCGAGTGGCACAAGGAATATTGGAGTACGGAGGACAACGCTCTCCAAGCCACCGGCCTGGTTGCCCTTGCGCCTCTGGCCATGGAGTGTCTCGCATACGACGCTTCCTTTTCCATCGAGGTGACGTCGGAATATCTTCCGCTCGCCCTCTTGGAGCGCGACTGGCCAGGCGAATTCCCCACCTGAACGAAACCCGAGCACAGCAGGCCGCGCTGACGATCTCGGTCGCGGCCCTACTGCACATCACGAGCCTCCCGCAGGCGCGAGCGGGGAAAGGCAGCCGCCCATAACGGCCAGGGCCTTGCTCCGGTCTCTCCAGAGCTGCACTCAGCACGCAACCATCCACAAATCCTCCGCGCCGGGCCGGCCGGGCGCGTCCTGGTCGCGCGCCTGGCTCACGGGGTGGTGAGCCTGGTGCCACCGCGTGCAACCCATCGCCTCGGCTCATGATGAGATCGTTTCGGCGTTCCTCGTCCTTCGCCAATGGGAAGAGGAACCGACCGAGCACCACACAGAGCAAGAGAAACGGGGAACGGAAGCCATGCGCAAGACAGTTACGGGGATAGCCCTGGCGGCTGCGGCGGCCATGCTGCTCACGGGTTGCGGAAGCGACGGCGGGTCGAAGGACGAGGCGAGCGCGGCCGACAAGGCCCCCTCGTCCCAGAGCGCTTCGCCGAAGGGGGCCACCGCGGAGAAGGGTAAGCACGAGGTGACGCTGGAAGTCGGAGGCTCGGGCAAGGTCGCGGTCATGTACAAGGCGGTCGGCAGCGGATTCGAGGAGCAGTCGCTCCCGTGGACGCTGACGGAGACCGTCGAACTCACCGCCGCCGAGCAGCGCGTGGGGTACCTCGTGACGGCCGTGCCGGGCACGATCACCGCTGCCGACGGCTCGTTGCAGCAGGCCCCCTGTGTCATCAAGGTCGACGGCAAGAAGGTCGCGGACAACGACGGCGGGAAGAACCCGAAAGGTTGCAAGTTCACCATCAAGGGGTAACGAGCCGACCTCAGGCGAAGCGGGTCACGCCGCCGACCGGCCGGTTTCACCATGGGTGACGGAGAGGGTGGAGTCGGCGCGGATGACGACCGTGCCGGCGCCGCCTGCGTCACTCGGCTAGTTCGTGCTCCGTGAGGGGGTACGTCGTGGTCGAAGGGATCGCGGCCGCCGCGCCGGGCATGGCTCTCGGAGAAGGTGTCGATGACCGGTCGGATGCGTCATGCTCCCCGCCCGGTCGTGGTCCAGGTGTGTGTGATCGCGGCCGTCCTCATCCTCGTCGGCGCCGCTTCCCATCTTGCCGACCTCGCGCAGCACGGTCTTCGGCCCTATGCATGGGCGCCGACCTGGCTCAACCTCTACTGGACCGCCCTGTCCGTCCTCGATCCGCTCGCCGCCCTCCTTCTGCTCGGCGGGATGCGCCGGGGCCTCGACCTCGTGTGCGCGATCCTCATCACCGACCTCGTCGCCAACTGGTACGCGGTGTACGGCATCCAGCACAGCAGTCTCGCCGCCGAGCCCGGCCTGCAACGGCTCACCGCGTTCGCCCTGCTCGTGCCGGCCGCAGCGCCCCTTCTCCGCAGGCACCTCCCCGGGCGGCCTTGACGGCGCGCGCAGGGCTCAGACCTCGATCACCAGCTGCTGGATGAGGCCGTGGCCGCTGCCGAGGACGAACTGGAAGCGCAGGTCCACGACACCGCCCGGGAAGTCGCCTTCGAGCCGCTGCGTGACGGTCCAGTGGTCCGCGTCGGTCCGCTGTGCCCCGAGGAGTTCGGTCGTGTACGTGTACTCGCTCGCGGCGCCCGTGAGCCATCGCCCGATCTCGGCGTGCCCGTGGTGGGTCTTCCCCTCGTCGGTCACGGCGGCATCGGGCGCGAGAGAGGTGAGCGCGGCGGTGGTGTCGCGGGCGGTGTGCGCGGCGAGATAGCGGGTGATGGTGGTGGGGAGGTCGGCAGGGTCGATGTGCTGGGACGGGTCGGCACTCATGGCTGTGCTCCTTCGGCGGCTATCGGCTACCAGTTACTGCTAAAATAGAAGTCAGTGACTTTCACTTTAGCAGCGACCGGAGGGAGTGCCACATGGCGAGCCGCATCAGGCTGGAGGACCGCGAGTGCCCGCTGTCCACGACCGTGCAGCACGTCGGTGAGTGGTGGACGCTGCTGCTCCTGCACGACGCGTTCGACGGCTACACGCGCTTCGACCAGTTCCAGCAGAACCTGGGCATCTCCTCCAGCATGCTCACCACCCGCCTCAAGACCCTCGTCGACGACGGCCTTCTGGAGCGCCGCCCCTACCAGGCCAACCCCGTACGGCACGAGTACGTCCTCACCGAGCTGGGCCGCTCGCTGCGCCCCGTGATCGTCGCCCTGGCCGCCTGGGGCAACTCCCGCCTCGCCCCCGAGCAGCGCAGCATGATCCTGGTCGACGCCGCCTCCGGCGAGGAGGTCGAACCCGTGGTCGTCGACGCCACCAGCGGCCGGCGCCTGGACGACAGCGACGCCTACGTCTTCACAGCGGGCCCGGCCGCGAGCCCCGCCATGCGCGCCCGGTACGTGCCCGACCCCGCCTGACCCGGCCGCCCCTACCGGAATGCCGTTGCGCCCCCGCCCGGCCCCTGGTTGACGCCTGGAACTCATGGATCGGCTGCTCATCAGCCGATCCACCTGCGCCGCGCGTGCCTGGCTGCGGAAGGCGTCGCCGCAGGCGCGTTCGCAGCCCTCGCACATCTCGCACATCGAAGCCGGGCGCCGCGTGCCGAGCGAAGAGGATGCCCGCCGACTGGATTTGGCCCTGGGCACGGGCAATGTGCTCACCAGTTTCCGGCCTGGCGCCGAGGACGGCGGAGTCCTCGCGGATTACTTCGGCGCGGCGCGCCATCTCGAACAGCAGGCGACGATGATCCGCGAGTCCGCCCTGTCGTTCCTGCCGGGCATCCTCCAGACCGAGGCGTACGCGCGCGCCGTCCTTGGCATGGCGTTCCCGCCGTCGGGCCCGGCGGAGTGTGACAAGGCCGTTGTCGCACGGCTGAAGCGCGCGAAGATCTTCCAGGGCGAACGGCCTCCACGGCGAGATCCAGGTCAAGAAGCCCAACCGGCTCTGGACCCACGCCACCCTCCTGGGCGCAGGCGACTACACGGAGAACCGTCACCCGGACGACTTCCTGGTGCGGTGGTCCGACGGTGAGGTCTCCCTGTACCCGGACGCCGACGAGACCGGCCTGAACCGCGAGATCACCCTCGTGTACCCGCCCGCGTAGGGGTCTCCTCCGGAAGGGGGGAGAGGTGCCGCCCCGGGGTGGTCTCAGCGTGTCCGGGGCGGCTTTCTCTTCTCGAAGAGCCAGGTGTCGAAGAGGGCCGTCAGATCCTTGCCGGACCTGTCCTCGCACAGGGCGATGAACTGGTCGGTGTCCGCGTTGCCGTGCCGGTGCTGCCGGGTCCAGGTGCGCAGGATGTCGAAGAAGGTCTTGTCGCCGACGGCCTCACGGACCTTGTGTACGGCCATCGCGCCGCGGCCGTAGACCGGTGGGTCGGAGACGCGTCCCGCGCTGGGCGGGGCGGCCGGCGGGAAGGCCCAGATGCCCTCGCTCTCGGGGTCCGTACCGTCGTAGAACTCCTCGAAGACCTCGCCGGTGGTCCGGCCGCCGTGCGCCTCCTCCCACAGCCACTCCGCGTAGGTGGCCAGGCCCTCGTTGAGCCAGATGTCCTTCCACTCGCGCGGGGTGACGGAGTTGCCGAACCACTGGTGCGCCAGCTCGTGCACGAGCAGCGCCTCGTCCGGGGCCTTGTCGAAGTACGGCTTGGTCTGGGTCTCCAGGGCGTAGCCGAGATCGGGCAGGTGGTCGACGGTGGCGCCGGTGGAGGAGAAGGGGTAGGGGCCGAAGCGTTCGCCCGCCCAGCCGACGATCTCGGGGACCAGCTTCTTGACGTCGGCGGCGTTCTCGGACTCGTCGGGGTCGGTGGCGATGTAGACGGGCAGGCCGTCGGCGGTCCGGCCCTTGTCGACCTCGAAGTGGCCGACGGAGATGTTGGCGAGGTAGCTGGCCATGGGCTCCCCGGTGCGCCAGCGCCGGGTCACCGCGCCGCCCTTGCCCTCCTCGGCGATCTCCTCGATCAGTTCGCCGTTGCCGACCACGTCGTAGGGGTCGCCGTCCTCGTCCTTCGGCACGGTGACCGTGATGTCGTACGTGGCCTTGTCCGAGGGGTGGTGATTGCCCGGGAACCAGGTCATGGAGCCGGAGGGCTGGCCGAGGGCCGTCGATCCGTCGTCGGTCTCGATCCAGCCTTCGACACTGCCGTCGTCGTCCTCGATCGTGCGGGGCGTGCCGTCGTAGGTGACGACCGTCTTGAAGACCTCGCCCTGCCTGACCGGCTCGGGCGGTGTCACCAGCAGTTCGTCCTTCTCCCGCGTGTACCGGGCCTTCGCGCCCTGCACCGTGGCCCCGCGTGCCCGTAGTCCCGACAGGTCGAGGTTGAAGCGGCTCAGGTCCTGGGTGGCGCGTGCGGTGATGACGGCCGTGCCCTTCAGGTGGTTGGTCTCGGGCACGTAGTGCAGGGTCAGTCCGTAGTGCGTCACGTCGTAGCCGCCGTTGCCCAGCGCCGGGAACAGCCGGTCGCCCAGCCCGGCCGCGCCGTGCTTCGAGGCCCCGGCCGTGTCCTTCCCCGGTACGGAGCCGGTGCAGGAGGTCGTCATGGCCAGGAGGAGTGCCACAGCGGGGACCCAGCGGGACGGGCGGGCGGAGGCCGTGCGCGCTGTCGGCCGCTGCCGACCGTCGTTCGCAACATGAAGGTTCGTCGCAGCATGAAGGTTCTTCGCAGCATGAAGGCCCGTCGCCGCCTGGGGGTTCATCTCGTGTCTCCGATCGTTCAGGGAACGCGGGACGTAAGAAACCCTTCGGTGCCTCTTGGTTGCCTCATCGTTGCGGTGATGACCTCAGCCGTTCGATGACCTCAGCCGTTCGCAGACAGCGGGCGGGGCGGAACGCGATGATCCGCGTTCCGCCCCGCCCGCTGTTCGTCCACCGGCATCACACCGTCGGATCAGACCCGACGGTGGCGGCCGTAATACTCACCCGTCGTGCGGTGGAAGTCCGCGTCGCCGACATGCTTGTCCTTGTCGAACTCCGGGGCGTCCTTGATCTGGTCCTTCGTGAGGTCGATGTAGACCTTCTGGTCCTCGGCGTCGATCCGGCTCACGGTGCCCGCCGGGAGCAGGACGTGCTTGCCGAAGATCCATACGCCGGTGTCGACCACCAGGTACGAGGAGGTGACGTCGTCGGAGTGCTTGTCGACCTTGCCGATGCTGCCGTCCGTCGCCTCGACCTTGTAACCGATCAGGTCGGTGCCGGCGGTGTGGCCGGCAGTCGGCTGGTAGCCCCACAGGTTCTCGCTCATAAAAACTCCTTCGATCGCACGTGAATGAATTTTTTAGCGGCGTCCCACGCACCCTTTAAAAAGAGGTGTGTATTCCGCCGTGCCCACTTCCTGAGCAACCGCTGACAGCCTCGTGCCCCGCACCTTCGGCACCATGTCTGCGAACTCGTGCGTTTTTCGATCCATTTCGCGGGAATTCGATGCCCCCGCGCGGGCGCCCCCGCGCGATCCACGGTGAATCAGGGGTTTCGGAATCGCTGGGGCGTCAACGCTAGGAAGACCTGCCCGCAGGCGCGGACGGGGCCGCAGTTCGACCGAGGGTGTTCCAGCATGGGCGAAGAGCGATCCGGCCCTGATCTCAGGCTCCGCGATGTGGCCAGGGCCATGCGCGGGGTCATCGAACTGCTGGAGGTCTACTGGACACGGGTCCCCGACGGGTTCTCGCCCGTCACCGTCTCCGCGCCGCAGCTGCGGGTGCTGTACGTGATCGAACGCCGGGAGGGCATCAACCTGCGGCAGCTCGGCGTGGAGCTGGAGGCCGCGCCGTCGTCGGTGAGCCGGCTGTGCGACCGGCTGGAGGCCGTCGGCTTCGTACGGCGCTCCTCCAGCACGGCCAGCCGCCGCGAGGTCGAGTTGCGGCTGACCCCGCAGGGGCGGGCGCACCTGGACCGGCTGCGGGTCCGGCGGGAGGAGCGGCTGGCAGCCGTCCTGGCGCGGGCGTCACCGGCCTCGCGGGCCCGGCTGATGGAGGCCGTGGAGGCCATCCGCACCGCGCTCACCGTCGTACGGGCGGAGCCGCCGGTTTCCGGGGCCGAACCGCCGGACCAGGACAGCCCGGCGGAGCGGCCGCCGGACGACGGGGCGGAGCGGCGTACGGGATGACCGGCACGGCGGCCGGCCCGCCCGCCAGGCCGTGAGCGAGGCCCGCCCGGCCCCGCTCACGCGTGCTCAGCATCACCCTGGACAGCTCCATGACCGACCGGTAACTTCGAAGGGGAATGAGCAAGCGCTTAGCCATGCCCGGTGAGCGCAGACGTCCACCGACGAACACTTCAGCCGATCAGGAGGCACCCCGTGCGCCGTACGGTATTCAACGAGGACCACGAGGCGTTCCGGGAGACCATCCGCGCCTTCATCGCCGCCGAGGTCGTGCCGGTGTACGACGAGTGGTTCGCCGCGGGCCAGGTGCCGCGCGAGTTCTACCTCAAACTGGGTGAGCTGGGCATCTTCGGCATCGAGGTGGACGAGGAGTACGGCGGCGCGGGCATCGACTCGCACAAGTACGAGGCCGTCATCTACGAGGAGACCGCCCGCGCGGGTGTCTCCTTCGGCGGCTCCGGCGTGCACACGCTGCTCGGCCTCCCCTACGTCAAGATGCTCGCCACCGACGAGCAGAAGAAGCGCTGGCTGCCGAAGTTCGCGACCGGCGAGGAGATGTGGGCCCTCGCGATGACCGAGCCGGGCACCGGCTCCGACGTCGCGGGCATGAAGACCACCGCCAAGCTCTCCGAGGACGGCACGCACTACGTCCTCAACGGCGCCAAGACCTTCATCACCGGTGGCGTCCACGCCGACCGCGTCATCGTCTGCGCCCGTACCGCCGCCCCGCGCGAGGACGACCGCCGCTTCGGCATCTCCCTCTTCGCCGTCGACACCAAGTCCGAGGGCTACTCGGTCGGCCGCAAGCTGGACAAGCTCGGCCTGAAGACCTCCGACACCGCCGAGCTGGCGTTCGTCGACGTCAAGGTCCCGGCCGAGGACCTCCTCGGCGAGGAGAACAAGGGCTTCGGCTACCTCGGCACCAACCTGGCCCCCGAGCGCTGGGGCATCGCCTTCGGTGCGTACGCGCAGGCCGCGGCCGCCGTCCGGTTCGCCAAGGAGTACGTCCAGGAGCGCACGGTCTTCGGCAAGACCGTCGCCTCGTTCCAGAACACCAAGTTCGAGCTGGCCGCCTGCCAGGCCGAGGTGGACGCGGCCCAGGCCGTCGCCGACCGCGCGCTGGAGGCCCTGGACGCCGGTGAGCTGACCGCCGCCGAGGCCGCCTCCGCCAAGCTGTTCTGCACGGAGGTCGCGCACCGCGTGATCGACCGCTGCCTCCAGCTGCACGGCGGCTACGGCTTCATGAACGAGTACCCGATCGCCCGCCTGTACGCGGACAACCGCGTCAACCGCATCTACGGGGGCACCAGCGAGGTCATGAAGTCGATCATCGCCAAGTCCATGGGGCTGTGAGGGCTTCGGAAGCCGGTTCCGTAAGGACTACGTTCTCCTCATGAGCGCAGCACTCGATTCCCTTCTCGATCTCCTCGACCTGGAGCCGATCGAGAGGGACATCTTCCGGGGCACGAGCCGCAGCGCGGTCGTGCCCCGGGTGTTCGGCGGGCAGGTCGCGGCCCAGGCGCTGGTCGCCGCGGGCCGGACGGTCCCGGCGGACAGGGGCGCCCACTCCCTGCACGCGTACTTCCTGCGCGCCGGGGACCCGGGCGCGCCCATCGTCTACAGCGTCGACCGCATCCGCGACGGGAAGTCCTTCACCACCCGCCGGGTCGTCGCCGTGCAGCACGGGCAGCCGATCTTCCACCTCTCCGCGTCCTTCCAGACGTACGAGGAAGGGCTGGAGCACCAGGCGGACATGCCGGCCTCCCCCGATCCGGAGACGCTGCCCACGGCCGCCGAGATGCTGCCCCGGTACGCGGACCGCTTCAGCGATCCGGGGATGGTGGACCGGCTGATCGAGGCGCGGGCCGCCGTCGATCTGCGGTATGTGGACGCGCCGCCGTTCGGCACGGTGGGCGAGGCGCGCGAGCCGCGTTCGCAGGTCTGGTTCCGGACCAATGGCAAGCTCGCGGACGACCCGCTGCTGCACGTCTGCATGGCCACGTACGTCTCCGACATGACGCTGCTGGACTCGGTGCTCCTGGCCCACGGGCGGGGCGGCTGGGCGGTCGGGGACGTGGTCGGGGCGAGCCTGGACCACGCCATGTGGTTCCACCGGCCGTTCCGGGCGGACGAATGGCTGCTGTACGACCAGGAGTCGCCGTCGGCCTCCGGCGGGCGCGGCCTGGGCCAGGCCCGGATCTACACCGCCGACGGCCGCCTCGCGATCACCGTCATCCAGGAGGGTGTCGTACGGGTTCCCCGCTGACGGGCGGCGCGATGAGCCCCGCCTGAAGCGGCATCTCGGACATACTCCCCACCATGAGCTCCATGAGTGACGCGCAAGCCAAGAGTGAAGCCGACGGCGGGGAGTCCACCTTCACGGTGATCGTGGCGGCCCTCGCCAACCTCGGCATCGCCGTGGCGAAGGCCGTGGCCGGGCTGATCAGCGGGTCGAGTGCGATGCTCTCCGAGGCCGCCCACTCGGTCGCGGACACCGTCACCGAGGTCATGCTCCTCACCGCGCTCAAGCGGAGCGAGAAGCCGGCCGACGAGGACCACCCCCTCGGTTACGGCCCCGAGCGGTACATCTGGGCCATGCTCGCCTCCATCGCCACCTTCGTCGGCGGTGCGGTCTTCTCGATCTACGACGGCGTGCACACCCTGGTCGCGGGCGAGGAGCTGGGCAGCTCTCTCGTCTCGTACGTCGTCCTCGGCGTCGCCTTCCTGCTGGAGGGGTACTCGCTGCGCACCGGCGTCAAACAGGTGCGGCGCGAGGCGTCACGGCTGCGGGTGCCGGACACGTACTACCTGCGCCACACCCCCGACACCGCCGTGAAGGCCGTCGTCATGGAGGACTCGGCGGCCCTTGTGGGGCTGCTGCTGGCGGCGGGCGGGCTGCTCGGCGGGCAGCTGACGGGGTCGGGGGTCTGGGACGGGATCGCGTCCTGCCTGATCGGCCTGCTGCTGGTGTACGTGGCCTGGGTGCTCGGCCGGTCCAACGCGCAGCTGCTCATCGGGCGGCCGCTGCCCCCGGCGGTGCGGGCGGGGGTGCGCGAGGAGCTGAAGTCGGTCCCGCACATCGTCGACGTACTGGAACTGACCACGCTCATCCAGGGGCCGGCCGAGATCCTGATCGCCGCGAAGGTCGACTTCCGGGACATGGCGACCGCCGAGGAGGTCGAGTGGGCCTGCGAGGAGGCGGAGGCGCAGCTGCGGGAGCGGTTCCCGTCGGTCCGGCGGGTGTATCTGGACCCGACCCCGGGGCGCGAGCAGCGGCGCCGCCGCAGCGCCCCTTGACGCGCTACGGCTCCTGACGTCCTACCTCTGTGACGTCCTACAGCCCCTGACCTCCAACGACCTCTCTGACGTCCTACGGCCCTTCGCGCCCTGCGGGGTCAGCTCCGCCACCGCCTTGACTCATCGCGGCCGGCCCGCTTCCACGCGGCGGGCTCCCGGTTCTACGCTGCGGGCTCCCCGGCGGGCTCCGGCGCGGGCTCGTCCTCCAGCAGCCCCGCCGCGTGCAGCAGGTAGTCCGTCATCGGGTCGTAGAAGCGCGGGTCGGTGACGTGGTCGTCCAGCGGGACGGTGACCTGGAGGGTGCCCTCCGACTCGCCGAGGAAGAGGGCCGGGTCGTTGCAGTCCGCGTAACCGATCGCGTCCAGTCCGCGCTGGCCCGCGCACCCCGCCCAGCCGTGGTCCGCGACGACGAGGTCGGGCAGCGGGCGGCCCAGGTGCGCCATGGCGTCCAGGATGGCCGCCATCGGGGCCGGGGAGTGGGTGTGCCAGAGGGTGGCCCCGCGCTCCAGCATCGCGACATCGGCGAACTGGAAGACCATGCCCTCGTCCGCGACCAGCCCGGAGGGGATGCGGACGATCTCGCAGCCCGCCCGGCGCAGGGCGTCCGCCGTCTGCCGGTGCACGTCCAGCAGGCCGCCGGGGTGGCCGGTGGCGAAGAGGACCCGCTCGCGGCCGTCGGCGGCCTTGCGCAGGCGGGCCGCCATCCGCTCCAGCGCGTCGACCGTCAGCTCGGGGTCGATGGTGTCCTGGCCGGTCCGGTGCGCGGGGTCGTCGTTCACGCCGCAGCGCTCGGCCATCACCGCGAGCACGTCCTGCTCGTCGGTCCAGCGGTCGCCGAGCTCCAGGCCCAGCCAGTAGTGGCGGTCACCGTTGGCGAGCTTGCGGTAGTGGGAGAGGTTGTTGTCGCGCGGGGTGGCGACGTCCCCCGCGATACGCGAACGGACGAGGTGGTCGACGAGGGCGGCGCGGCTGGGTATCGGCATGAACCCATTGTGCCGTCCGGGGTGCGGGGCGTGCCTGGTGTCCCGTACGCCGGACGGATCCCTCCCCGGCCCCGCAACTCTTCCGGGACTGTTCACCCCCGCGTGACCTGGTCCTTCCTCGTCCGGACCGGGCGGCGGTTCGAATGGGAACACCAAGAGGTCTGGACCAATCGAACCACGCCAATCCGGTGTCTCAATCCATCCGTTGTCGCGGTCTCGCGCAAGTGGTCTATACCTTTGGCGCTAGGGTGGGCCACCTCGATCGAGTGCCGAAACAGGCATGGAAACGGGTACATATGCAGCCGTGGGGGGCTTCATGACCGTGCACCACCTTCCGCAACCACCGTCCGACGACGAGCTCTACTGGTACTTCGGGCCCCAGCGCCGCTGGGTCCTGGTGAGCAGTTCGCTGGCCTTCGTCTTCACGGCGGCCACGATGTTCGCCTTCGCGTTACGGACCCCGGCCCTGTGGGCGTTCCTCGCGATCCTCGGGCTCAATGTCGTGGCGCTGGCGCTCTCCTCGGTGAACAGCCTGCGTCAGCGCCGGCTGACCCGGGCGTCGCACGAGGTCCTCGTCCACGCCTGGGCGCCCGCCGAACTCCCCACCGTGGACCTGTACTTGCCGACCTGCGGCGAACCTCTCCCGGTCCTCGCCAACGCCTATCGCGCGGTCTCCGCCGTGGACTGGCCGGGCGCGCTGACCGTCTGGGTCCTGGACGACGGCGACCGGCCCGAGGTCGCGGCGCTGGCCGCCTCGTACGGCTACGCGTACGTCGTCCGGCCCGACCGGGGACACCTGAAGAAGGCGGGCAACCTCAACCACGCGCTGACGTTGAGCAGTTCGGAGTTCATCGCGATCCTGGACGCGGACTTCGCACCCCGCCCGGACTTCCTGCGCCACCTCGTTCCGTATCTCGCCGACCCCGCCGTCGGCATCGTGCAGAGCCCTCAGTGCTTCGACACCGACGAGACGATGGGGTGGATCCAGCGCGCCGCCGGCTCGGCGCAGGAGTGGTTCTTCCGCTGGATCCAGCCGTCCCGGGACGCCAGCGACGCGGCCATCTGCTGCGGCTCCAACGCCGTCTACCGGCGCCGCGCGATCGACCTGGCGGGCGGCTTCGCCCGCCTCGACCACAGCGAGGACCTGTACACCGGGCTCGCCCTGCACGAGCGGGGGTTCCGCACCCAGTACGTCCCCGTCCTGGTCGCCAAGGGCACCTCGCCCGACGAGGTCACCTCCTTCGTCAACCAGCAGTACCGGTGGGCGATGGGCAACCTCCACCTCCTCGGGACGCCCGTACTGAAGCGGATGCGGGCGCCCTGGCGGATGCGGCTCTGCTTCTACGAGGGCGTCGTCGGGTACCTCACCACGGCCGTGAACACCTTCGCCGCGCCGCTGCCGCCGCTGGTGATGATGTTCTGGTACCCGGACCACATCCGGCCCTGGCACGTGCTGCCGCTGCTCGCCCCGCTCTGGCTCTGGCACGTCCTGCTGCCCCGGGTCAGCCGGACCCGCTGGCGGGTCGAGGTGATCCGGGCCAACGTCCTCACCAGCGTGGCCGCCGCGACCGCGTTCTGGCACACCCTGCGGGGGCGCAGCGCCGCCTGGGTGCCCACGGGGGTGCGGAGCAAGGGGAGTTCGGGCGGGATGGCCCGGCGGGTGGTGGGCGTCTCGCTGGTCTGGCTCGTCCTCTCGAACGGGGCCGCGGCGGCCGGGATCGCGCTGGCCGTGGCCCGCAACGGGTGGGAGCCCAACTGGGGGCTGTTCCTCTACCTGTTGGTGCAGCTCCAGATCAATGTGCCGTTGATACGCGACCTGTCGGCCGAACTGCGGCCGGGGGCGCGGGACGAGGGCGTCCCGAAGTCGCGCGGTGCGGGCGCCCGGGCCTTCCTGGCGGGCCTGCGCTCCCCCGCCGGCATGCTGCCCCGCCGCTGGCCCGAGACCCTCGCCGCCTCCGCCGTCCTCCTGCTCACCGGTCTGCTCGCCTCGGGATGGGTCAACCCCATGCTCCCCTGGTCGGGTTGAGCCGGGCCGAGCTGACCTGAGCCGAGCTGAGCCGTGCTGAAAGGCCGAACCACCATGCCCTTCCTCCTTGCTCCCGGACCGCTCCGGAAGACTGCCGGACCGCCACGGCGTCCCGGGTCGCTCCTGAAGCGCTCCGCACCAGCGTCCACGCCACCGCCCGCGCCGCCCGCCCGGCGTTCCGGCGGTGAGTCCGGGCCCAGCCCGCACCGGTCCACGTTCCGGCCCGACATCGAGGGGCTGCGCGCGGTCGCCGTCCTCGCGGTCCTCGCCTTCCACGCCGAAATCCCGGGCCTGGCAGGCGGGTTCGTCGGAGTGGACGTCTTCTTCGTCATCTCCGGCTACCTGATCACCGGCCTCCTGGTCCGCGAGGCCATCAGCACCGGCCGGATCCGGCTCGGCGACTTCTTCTCCCGGCGTGCCCGGCGGCTCCTGCCCTCCGCCGCCGTGGTGCTCGCGGCGGTCGCGGTGGCCGGGGCCTGGCTGACCGTACCGCTGCGCCGCACGGACCTGGAGTACGACGTCCTCGCGGCGGCGCTCTCGCTCGCCAACTGGCGGTTCGTCTCCCAGCGGGCCGACTACCTCGCCGCCGGACACGACCAGAGCCCGCTGCTGCACTTCTGGTCGCTCGCCGTGGAGGAGCAGTTCTACCTGGCCTGGGCCCCGCTCCTCGCGGTGGTGGCCGTGTTCGCCGCCCGTGCGGTGCGGCGGGGGCGGGCCGTGCGGTCGGTGGTGGCCCTCGTCACCGGGGCGCTGGTTGTCGGCTCGTTCGCGCTGTCCCTGCACTGGACGGAGCACTCGGTCTCGCTCGCGTACCTCGGAACACCTTCGCGCGTCTGGCAGTTCGGCGTGGGCGCGCTGCTCGCGCTGCTGCCGTGGCATCTGCTGCGCGGGCCGCGTCCGCTGCGGCTGCTGTGCGGCTGGGGCGGGGCGGTGGCGATCGGCTGGTGCGTGGTGGCGTACGACGCCTCGACGCCGTACCCCGGTTACGCGGCGCTCGTCCCGACCCTGGCCACCGCCGCCGTGATCCTCGCGGCGATTCCGGGGCGGGGCGAGCGGAACGTGCAGGGCGCGTACGGGGTCGGGCGGCTGCTGGCCGGGCGCGCGCCCCGGGCGGTCGGGCGGCTCTCGTACACCCTGTATCTGTGGCACTGGCCGGTGCTCGTCCTCGCGGAGGCCCAGCTCGGCACGCTCGGGTGGCCGGCGCGGACCGCGCTCACCCTGGCCGCCGTGCTGCCCGCGCTCGCCACGATGCGGTGGGTGGAGCAGCCGCTGCGCCGGAGCCGTACGGTCTCCGAACTCCCGCGCCGCGGGCTGGCGGTGGGCGTCTCCGCCATCGTGCTGCCGGTCGCGCTGGCCCTGGTGGTGGGGACGGCGACGCTGCACCTGATGGGCCCCGCCACACCGGTCGACGCCAAGGGGCTGCCGCCGGGTGCCGCCTCCGGGCCGTCGCTGCTCGGGGCCTCCGCGGGGGACGGGCCGGTGGTGCCGAGCCCGGTCCAGGCCCGCAAGAACTTCCCGCCGGACCGGAACTGCCAGGTCGCCCCGGAGGTGACGCGCAGCCCGGAGTGCCTGTTCGGCGCGGTGGACAGCCCGGACCGGATCGTGCTCCTCGGCGACTCGCACGCGGGGCAGTGGTTCTCGCCGATGCTGGCACTGGCCGCCCAACGCGGCTGGGCGCTCCAGGAGTTGGTCAAGCAGGGTTGCCCGCTTCCGCAGTTGGCGGTGGACAGCCCGCAACTGGGCCGCGCCTACCGCGAGTGCGACGCCTGGCGTGCGGACGTTTTGGAGCGCCTTCGTACGGGTCCGAAGCCCCGCCTCATCGTGATCGCCTCGCTCAACCGGTACACCACCGACCGCCAACTCCTCACCGCTGCATGGGAGAAGACCCTGAAGCCGCTGCGGGCGATCGGCGCCCCGATCGTGTACATCGAGGACACCCCCGTACCCGGGACGGACATCCCGGCGTGTGTCTCGGGTGCTCCGGACGATGCGGCCGCCTGTGCGTTCCAGCGAGCGGAGGCGGTTCCGGCCGATCCGCTGGCGCGGAGGATCGCGGCGGGGGCGGTGCCGGGCGTACGGTCCATCAGCGTGAACCCGGTCCTCTGCCCGGGCGACGGCCCGACCTGCCCGGCCGTACGGGAGCGCATCCTGCTCTACCGGGACGACGCCCACCTCACCGATGTGGCGGCCATCGTGCTGACCCCGAGGCTGGAGCGGCTGCTGACGGAGGCGGGGGCGCTGCCCACCACGACGGCCGCCGGGGCGGACGGCTGGACCGAGCTGCTGCGGGACGACTTCGAGGGCCCGGCGGGCAGCCGCCCCTCCCCCGCGAACTGGCAGTACGACCTCGGGACCTGCTACCCCGGCTGCCCGGCCCCGCAGTGGGGCACCGGCGAGATCGAGACCATGACCGACTCGACGGACAACGTCCGCCTGGACGGGAAGGGCGCGCTGGAGATCGTGCCCACGAGGGTGGACGACCGTTGGCGTTCCGGGCGGATCGAGACCGTACGTTCCGACTTCGCACCGCCGCCCGGCGGAGTGCTGCGGATCGAGGCGTCGATCGCACTGCCGGATGTGACCGGGCCGGAGGCGGCGAGCTCCCGGCCGCGGACGGCGCCACGGCGGGGCCGGGGACCGAGCCGGGGCATCCGATGCGGGTCGATCGGGTGACGGTCTCGACCAAGGGTCCGGGGCCGGTGGGCGGCTCGGTCAGCGGCTCCGGCCCGGTCAACGGGTCCGGCTCGGCCAGCGGGTCCGGCCCGGGCCCGGTCGACGGCCCGGCCAGCGGCTCGGCCCCGGTCAGCGGCTCGGGCTGAGGCCCTCGACGGTGAGGGTGAAGAGGCGGTCGGCCTGGATCGCCGGTTCGGCGTGGTGCTCGGTGGCCAGGGCGATGCCGACGGCGAGGGTGATCAGGTCGTGGAAGGTGACGCCCGGCCTGACCGCCTCGTCGCGCAGGGCGCGGTGCAGCAGGGGCGTGGCCGCGGCTTCGAGCGCGGCACCGCAGGAGTGCTGCGCGGGGGCGTCGGTCGGGGGCTCGTACGTAAGCGCGTCGGCAAGTCCCCGGGCGGAGACGGCGTACCCCACGAGGTCGTGCAGCCACTCCAGCAGCGCGGCCCGGCTGTCGTCGGCCCGGGTCAGCTCTTCGGCGCGCCGGCAGAGGGCCTGGATGCGCTCCTGGAAGACGGCTTCGAGGAGGGCCTGGCGGCTGGGGAAGTGGCGGCGCACGGTGGCCGAGCCGACGCCTGCGGTACGGGCGACCTGTTCGAGGGAGGCGGCGGCACCGTGGCGGGCGACCTCCGCCTCGGCCACGGCGAGGATGCGGCTGTAGTTGCGGCGGGCGTCCGAGCGCTGACCGGTCACGTGCTCTCCTGACCTCTCCTTGCTAAGTGGTGGGCCCCGCCATATCGTAGCGAAGACGAAACGGCGGGCCCCGCCGTTTTGTGTTCGCGGTCCCGCAGACGATTCCCGAGGAGACACGGCCATGGCATCACCTTCTGCCCCCGTACTGGTCACCGGCGCCACCGGACGCCAGGGCGGGGCGGTCGCCCGAGCCCTGCTGGCCGCCGGTGTGCCGGTGCGCGCGCTGGTGCGCGACCCGCACGCGCCGCGCGCGAAGGCCGTCGAGGCGCTGGGCGTCGAACTGGTCACCGCAGACCTCTCCGACCGGTCCTCGCTGGATCCGGCCTGCGCGGGTGTCCGTGCCGTGTTCTCGGTGCAGATGCCGCCGATGGACGAGAGCGGGGTCGACTTCGCCGCGGAGCTGGCCCAGGCGACCCACCTGATCGAGGCGGCGCGGGCGGCCGGCGTACCCCAGCTCGTGCAGTCCTCGACCAGCGGGGTCGGACGGCACACGGAGACCCCGGGCTGGGCGGAAGGCCGCTGGGCGGCCATGGAGGGCTACTTCAGCACCAAGCAGGCGATCCTGGAGAAGGTGCGCGGGGCGGGCTTCGCCCGCTGGACGGTGATCAAGCCCGCCTTCTTCATGGACAACCTGCCCCAGCTGGCGCCCCACGGGCCGGAGGGCGGCCTGGCGACGGTCCTCCGGCCGGACACGACCCTGGCGCTGGTGGCGACGGAGGACATCGGCGCGGCCGTCGCCCACGCCGTCCAGGAGCCCGAGCGCTTCCACAAGGTGGAGCTGGAGCTCGCCGGTGACCTGCTCACCATGGAGGAGGTCGCCCGCACGCTGTCCACCGCGTGGGGCGTTCCGGTGGAGGCGCCGTCGATGAGCCTCGACGAGGCGCTCGCGGCGGGCATGCCGACGTGGGGCGCCGGACACGTCTGGAGCAACGCCGTCCTCCAGCCCGCCCGCCCCGAACTCGCCCTGGAGCTCGGGATTCCGGTGACCACGTTCGCCGCCTGGGCGCGAACCCACCTGACGGCGGTCTGAGAAGCGAGCAGCACCCGGCCGCCGGGCCGTACGGCCCACCGGCCACGCGCGGGTCCCTCCCCCGTTGCCCGGGGACCCGCGCGAGCCGTCGTGCGGGCCGACGGTCGTACGACACGGTCGGCCGGGGGCCCGGCGCCGTACCGTCGCGCGGTGCGGCCCTGTCCGGGCACCGGAAGTATCGCCTTTCGCCCGGGGAGGGGGCGAACGTTTTTCCGGGCGGCTCCCCGCCGGACGGGTCCTACGGCACCACGGAGAGCACCGTCACCACGGTGACCGTGGTGATCGCGGCCTGGAGGTTGCGGATCGCCTCCCTTACGCTCACGCCCGCCCAGTGGCCGTCGGCGATCTCCGCCATGCGCGGGGACACCTGCTTCTTCGGCAGGCCGGGGAAGGCCTGCGGGTGCATCCCCGTGGCGTGCACCAGGGCGACCAGCGCGCTCGTGCGGGCGTCCGGCTCGGCCCCGTCCAGCACCACCGAGGCCAGCCGCGCCCGCAGCTCCCGTTCGACGGAACCGTCGGCCTCCGGGTAGCGGCGCACCGGGAAGACACCGAGGGCCCGGTGCCGCTCCTCGGCCACCAGGCCGCGGGCGCAGAGGCTGCCCACGACGTCCTGCGAGCCCTTGACGTGCTCCCGGTTCAGCCAGTCGACCACCTTGCGGCTGCTGGAGGCCCCGTGGACCCAGCGCGCCACCCGGTCGAGTCGGCCGTCGAGGAGGGCATCGCCCGTCGGGGTCGGGTCGAAGACCTCGACGCGGCCGCCCTTCACCGTGACGCGGCCCGCCATCACCAGCTCCAGGAGCATGCCCGCGGCCACGCCCCAGCGCGCCGCCGACTCTGCCTTCGCCGCGCCGGTCGTGTCGTCCAGCGACAGCAGCATGATCTCTTCGCCCAGCGTGACGGCCATGGTCAGGCTCCCCCGTGCTCTCTTCGTGCCGATCGTTCTCTACGTGCCGATCGTTCTCTTCGTGCTGATCGGACAGACGTGAAGGACGCGGCCGGGGTTGCCCAGCGGGTGAAACTCCTGCTCAGGAGCGGTCCGGGACGGTCACCGCAGAGGCGTCCACAGCCGCCGCGAACGCCCCGCGCGCCAGCCGGTGCAGCAGCGCGGCGGTGGCCTCGCGGCCGGGGCGGGCCTCCGGGCGGGCCAGGTGCGGGGTGGAGTTCAGCAGGCCGAAGACGGCGTGCACGGTGAGGCGGGCCTCGTTCTCGGGCAGGCCCGGGTAGAGGGCGCGCACGACGCCGACCCAGACCTCGACGTACTCGCGCTGGAGCCGCCGCACCCGCTTGCGGTCCGTGTCGCGCAGCCGGTCCAGCTCGCGGTCGTGGAGGGTGATCAGGGGGCGGTCGTCGAGGGCGAAGTCGATGTGGCCCTCGATGAGCGCGTCCAGGAGGGCTTCCGGGGAGCCGTCGCCCCGGGCCGCGTCCTCCGACACCCGCAGCCGGCCGCCCTCCAGCAGCCGTTCGCTGATGCCCACCAGCAGCTCGGCGAGCATCGCGTCCTTGCCGGGGAAGTGGCGGTAGAGGCCGGGGCCGCTGATGCCGACGGCGGCGCCTATCTCGTCCACGCCGACACCGTGGAAGCCGCGCTCGGCGAAGAGGCGTGCGGCCTCCCGCAGGATCTGCTCGCGGCGGGTGGGAGCCGCGACGCGGGCGGTGGCATGGGTGCTCATGAGGATTCATTCTAGACAGGGTCGTTAGCGCTCGTTAACCTGAGGGAAACGCGTTAACGGTCATTAACACCACGGACATGATCGCGGTACGGGCAAGGGGGCTCGACACGATGCAGCAGGCACCGGTCCTGGCGAGCGCGGCCGATCCCGCCTCGGAGGCCTGGCAGGCCAACGAGGCGGCGCATCACGCGCTCTCCGACGAGCTGGCGGCACGGCTCGCCACGGCACGGCTGGGCGGGGGTGAGAAGGCGCGGGCCCGCCATGAGGCGCGCGGCAAGCTGCTCCCCCGGGACCGGGTGGACACCCTCCTCGACCCGGGTTCGCCGTTCCTGGAGCTGGCCCCCCTGGCGGCCAACGGGATGTACGGGGACCAGGCCCCGGCCGCCGGTGTCATCGCGGGGATCGGGCGGGTCTCGGGCCGGGAGTGCGTGATCGTCGCCAATGACGCGACCGTCAAGGGCGGCACGTACTACCCGATGACCGTGAAGAAGCATCTGCGCGCGCAGGAAGTGGCCCTGGAGAACCGTCTCCCCTGCCTCTACCTGGTCGACTCGGGCGGCGCCTTCCTCCCGATGCAGGACGAGGTGTTCCCCGACCGGGACCACTTCGGGCGGATCTTCTACAACCAGGCGCGCATGTCGGCGGCCGGGATTCCGCAGATCGCGGCGGTGCTGGGCTCCTGCACGGCGGGTGGGGCGTACGTCCCGGCGATGAGCGACGAGGCCGTGATCGTCCGCAACCAGGGCACGATCTTCCTCGGCGGCCCGCCCCTGGTGAAGGCCGCGACCGGCGAGGTCGTCACGGCGGAGGAGCTGGGCGGCGGCGAGGTCCACTCCCGGATCTCCGGCGTCACCGACCACCTCGCGGAGGACGACGCGCACGCCCTGCGGATCGTCCGCAACATCGTGGCGACCCTCCCGGACCGCGCCCCGCTCCCCTGGTCGGTGGAGCCGGCCGAGGAGCCGAAGGCCGACCCGGCGGGGCTGTACGGGGCGGTGCCGGTGGACTCCCGGACACCGTACGACGTACGCGAGGTGATCGCCCGGGTGGTGGACGGCTCGCGCTTCCAGGAGTTCAAGGCGGAGTACGGGCAGACGCTGATCACCGGCTTCGCCCGCATCCACGGCCACCCGGTGGGCATCGTCGCGAACAACGGCATCCTGTTCGCCGAGTCGGCCCAGAAGGGCGCGCACTTCATCGAGTTGTGCGACCAGCGCGGCATCCCGCTCGTCTTCCTCCAGAACATCTCCGGCTTCATGGTCGGCAAGGACTACGAGCACGGCGGCATCGCCAAGCACGGCGCGAAGATGGTCACGGCGGTCGCCACCACCCGTGTCCCGAAGCTGACGGTCGTGGTCGGCGGTTCGTACGGGGCGGGCAACTACTCGATGTGCGGCCGGGCCTACTCGCCGCGCTTCCTGTGGATGTGGCCGAACGCCAAGATCTCCGTGATGGGCGGCGAGCAGGCGGCCTCCGTCCTGGCCACCGTCAAGCGCGACCAGCTCGGCGACGAGTGGAGCGCCGAGGACGAGGAGACGTTCAAGGCCCCGATCCGCGCCCAGTACGAGACCCAGGGCAACGCGTACTACGCCACCGCCCGGCTCTGGGACGACGGCGTGATCGACCCCGTGGACACCCGGCAGGTGCTGGGCCTCGCCCTCACGGCCTGCGCCAACGCCCCGCTGCCCCAGAAGGACCCGGCCGGTCCCGGCTTCGGCGTCTTCCGGATGTGAGGAACAGATGACGACGATGTTCGACACCGTGCTGGTCGCCAACCGCGGCGAGATCGCCGTCCGGGTGATCCGGACCCTGCGCGAGCTGGGGGTGCGCTCGGTCGCGGTCTTCAGCGACGCGGACGCGGACGCCCGGCACGTACGGGAGGCGGACACGGCGGTACGGATCGGCCCGCCGCCGGCCGCCGAGAGCTACCTGAACGTGCCGGCGCTCCTCGAAGCGGCCCGCCGCACAGGAGCGCAGGCGGTCCACCCGGGCTACGGATTCCTGGCGGAGAACGCCGAGTTCGCGCAGGCATGCACGGACGCGGGCCTGGTCTTCATCGGCCCGCCCGCCTCCGCGATCTCCCTGATGGGCGACAAGATCCGGGCCAAGGAGACGGTCGCGGCGGCCGGGGTCCCGGTCGTGCCCGGCTCCTCCGGCAGCGGCCTCACGGATGCCCAACTGGAGGAATCAGCACGGCAGATCGGCACCCCGGTGCTCCTCAAGCCCTCGGCGGGCGGCGGCGGCAAGGGCATGCGGCTGGTCCGGGACGCGGCGGTGCTGGCGGAGGAGATCGCGGCGGCGAGGCGCGAGGCCCGGTCCTCCTTCGGCGACGACACGTTGCTGGTGGAGCGGTGGATCGACCGCCCGCGCCACATCGAGATCCAGGTGCTGGCCGACGCCCACGGCAACGTGGTCCACCTCGGCGAGCGCGAGTGCTCGCTCCAGCGCCGCCACCAGAAGATCATCGAGGAGGCGCCGAGCGTCCTCCTCGACGAGGAGACCCGGGCCGCGATGGGCGAGGCGGCCGTGCAGGCGGCGCGCAGCTGCGGGTATGTCGGCGCGGGGACGGTGGAGTTCATCGTCCCGGGCAACGACCCGGCCTCGTACTACTTCATGGAGATGAACACCCGCCTCCAGGTGGAGCACCCGGTCACCGAGCTGATCACCGGCCTGGACCTGGTGGAGTGGCAGCTGCGGGTGGCGTCGGGCGAGCAACTCCCGTACGCACAGCAGGACATCCGCCTCGACGGCTGGGCGATCGAGGCCCGCGTCTACGCCGAGGACCCCTCCCGCGGCTTTCTGCCCTCCGGCGGTACGGTGCTGGCGCTGCGCGAGCCGCAGGGCGGCGGGGTGCGGACGGACTCGGGGCTCAGCGAGGGCGTGCCGGTGGGCAGCCTGTACGACCCGATGCTGTCGAAGGTCATCGCGTACGGCCCCGACCGCGCGACCGCCATCCGCAAACTGCGGGCGGCCCTCGCGGACACGGTGATCCTGGGCGTCCCGACCAACGCGGGCTTCCTGCGCCGCCTGCTGGCCCACCCGGACGTGGTCTCGGGCAACCTGGACACGGGGCTGGTGGAGCGCGAGGCGGAGGGCCTGGTGCCGGACGGGGTTCCGGACGAGGTGTACGCGGCGGCCGCGGCGGTGCGGCGGGAGGCGCTGGAGCCCCGGCCGGACGCGGAGGGGTGGACGGACCCGTTCTCGGTGCCGAGCGGATGGCGTACGGGAGGTGTGCGGGCACCGCTGGCGTTCCCGCTGCGGGTGTCGGGCGCGGACCCGGTGACGTACGAGGCTCCGGCGGAGGCCGTGGTGACACCCGACCGGGTCACGGTCGAACTCGACGGCGCGGTAGGGCACTTCCACCGCTCCGGCGACTGGCTCGGCCGGGACGGCGACACCTGGCACGTCCAGGACCACGACCCGGTGGAGGCGTCCCTGAGCGGGGCGGGCCGGGGCGGGGCGGACACGCTGGCGGCCCCGATGCCGGGGACGGTCACGGTGGTGAAGGTGGCCGTCGGGGACGAGGTCGAGGCAGGTCAGAGCCTGCTCGTGGTGGAGGCGATGAAGATGGAGCACGTGATCTCCGCGCCGCACGCGGGGACGGTGACCGAGCTGGACGTCACGGCGGGCGCGACGGTGGCGATGGACCAGATCCTGGCGGTAGTCGCTCCTCGGGAGGACTCATGACCACGCTCCCCATGAAGGTCCCGGCGCCCGGTCTGCCGGCCCGGGTGCGCATCCACGAAGTGGGGGCGCGGGACGGGCTCCAGAACGAGAAGGAGACCGTACCGACGCCGGTGAAGGCGGAGTTCATCCGCCGGCTGGCCGTGGCGGGTCTGACGACCATCGAGGCGACGAGCTTCGTGCACCCGAAGTGGGTGCCCCAACTGGCGGACGCCGAGGAGCTGTTCCCGCTCCTGGGCGAGGTCGCCGACATCGGCGACGTATCCCTGCCGGTCCTTGTACCGAACGAACGCGGCCTGGACCGGGCGCTGGCGCTCGGGGCCAAGTCGATCGCGGTGTTCGGCTCGGCCACGGAGACGTTCGCGGCCCGCAACCTGAACCGCACGGTCGACGAATCGCTGGCCATGTTCGAACCGGTGGTGGCCCGCGCGAAGGCGGAGAAGGTGCACGTGCGCGGGTACCTGTCGATGTGCTTCGGCGACCCGTGGGAGGGCGCGGTCCCCATCGCCCAGGTGGTCAGGGTCGCGAAGGCGCTGATGGACCTGGGCTGCGACGAGCTGTCGCTGGGCGACACGATCGGGGTGGCGACGCCGGGCCACGTAACGGCGCTGCTGACAGCGCTGAACGAAGCGGCGGTCCCCACCGCGTCGATCGGCGTCCACTTCCACGACACGTACGGCCAGGCGCTGTCCAACACCCTGGCCGCGCTCCAGCACGGCGTGAGCACGGTGGACGCCTCGGCGGGCGGCCTGGGCGGCTGCCCGTACGCGAAGAGCGCCACGGGCAATCTCGCCACCGAGGACCTGGTCTGGATGCTGGACGGCCTCGGCATCGAGACCGGCGTCGACCTGGACGCCCTGGTCGCCACCAGCGTCTGGCTGGCCGAACACCTGGGCCGACCGAGCCCATCCCGCACGGTCCGCGCCCTGACCCCTCCCCCTTCTTCCCCCTCCCACAAGGAGTGAGTGACCCCATGTCCCTGGACCACCGGCTGACCGCCGAGCACGAGGAACTGCGCCGCACGGTCGAGGAGTTCGCGCACGACGTGGTCGCGCCGAAGATCGGCGACTTCTACGAGCGCCATGAATTCCCGTACGAGATCGTGCGCGAGATGGGCCGGATGGGCCTGTTCGGGCTGCCGTTCCCGGAGGAGTACGGCGGCATGGGCGGCGACTACCTCGCGCTCGGGATCGCCCTGGAGGAGCTGGCCCGGGTCGACTCGTCGGTGGCGATCACCCTGGAGGCCGGGGTCTCGCTGGGCGCGATGCCGCTCCATCTCTTCGGCACGGAGGAGCAGAAGCGGCAGTGGCTGCCGAAGCTGTGTGCGGGCGAGGCGCTGGGCGCGTTCGGCCTGACCGAGCCGGACGGCGGGTCGGACGCGGGCGGTACACGGACGACGGCGGTGCTGGACGAGGCGACGAACGAGTGGGTGATCAACGGCTCGAAGTGCTTCATCACCAACTCGGGTACGGACATCACCGATTTGGTCACGGTCACGGCGGTGACCGGCCGCAAGGAGGACGGCCGCCCGAGGATCTCCGCGATCATCGTCCCCTCCGGCACCCCCGGCTTCACGGTCGCGGCCCCGTACTCCAAGGTCGGCTGGAACGCCTCGGACACCCGCGAACTGTCCTTCGCCGACGTCCGCGTGCCTGCCGCCAACCTGTTGGGTGAGGAGGGCCGGGGCTACGCCCAGTTCCTGCGCATCCTGGACGAGGGCCGCGTCGCGATCTCCGCCCTGGCCACGGGCCTGGCACAGGGCTGCGTGGACGAGTCGGTGAAGTACGCGGCCGAGCGCCACGCGTTCGGCAAGCCGATCGGCGCGAACCAGGCGATCCAGTTCAAGATCGCCGACATGGAGATGCGCGCCCACATGGCCCGCGTGGGCTGGCGCGACGCCGCCTCCCGTCTAGTGGCGGGCGAACCGTTCAAGAAGGAGGCGGCGATCGCGAAGCTGTACTCCTCCACGGTCGCGGTGGACAACGCCCGCGAGGCGACGCAGATCCACGGCGGGTACGGCTTCATGAACGAGTACCCGGTGGCGCGGATGTGGCGCGACTCGAAGATCCTGGAGATCGGCGAGGGGACGTCGGAGGTCCAGCGGATGCTGATCGCGCGGGAGTTGGGGCTGCCGGGCTGATCCGCACCACCTGCTGATGCCCTGACCGCCCCGGTCGCCGTGAGCTGCTCTCACGGCGACCACCACGCCCCCGCCCTGCTCGGTCATCAAAGGGCTCGGCAGCCATGACCTGGGGGGTGGCCGACATCCGCTTCTCCCGGGCCGGCCGTCCTCGACGCGGCCGGTGTGGAGGTGGACTCCGTACTGCTGGTCAGCAAGCCGTACGAGGAGAGGCGCGCTTACGCCACGGCCCGCAAGCTGTGGCCGGGGGTCGGCATCGTGAGTGCTTCGGGTCCGATGACGTTCGAGGAGTACGTGGCCCCGATCGGGGACGACCGGAGGGCCTCGACATGCTCGTCGGTGCCCTGCAACGGCTGCTCGTCCACCCGGCTCAGGGCTTCTTGATCGAACAGCCCGTCCCGGACGAGGTGGCGGCGGCGTACGAGCGGCTGGTCGGGGCCGGGTTCACCAGCAGGTTGATCCCGTAGGGCTGGAGCCCGTCGGGCTCCAGCGTGACCACCGCGTCCGCTGGCCATGGGGGCGGCCGCGACACGGCGTTCGGGGGTGGGCGTGCGGTCAGCGGGCGCCGGCATGGCCGGGGTCGAAGGTTTCGTCGGCCAGCAGGTCGGCGGCGGCGCCGTCCAGCAAGGTCTGCATCTCGTTCGAACGGGGCAGCATCGTCTTCTCGTAGGCGCGGATGGCGTCGGCGATGCTGTCGTGGCCGACGACGGCGAGGGCGAGTTCGGCGGCGTCGAGCATGGCGAGGTTGACGCCGACGCCGAGCGGGGGCATGAGGTGTGCGGCGTCGCCGAGCAGGGTGACGGTGGGGTTGGTCTCCCAGGTGTGGGGAACGGGCAGGGCGTAGAGGGGGCGGTCGATGTACGGGCCGTCGTTCTCGGCGATCAGGCGGAGGAGGCCCGGCGCCCAGTCGCGGTAGCGGTTGAGGAGCAGGGCGCGGATGCCGTCGGTGTCCTGGCCGGTGAGACCCGCCCGGGCGAGCCAGTCTGCGGAGTCGGCCACGATGATGTAGACGCGGATGTGGCCGCCGCTGTTGCGCTGGGCGAACAGGCAGCGTTCACCGTCGGCCGCCATGGCGCTTCCCTGCCCGACGAGGTCCGCGATGGCGCGGTGCCGGGTCTCGACGTCGTCGAACCGGGCTTCGAGGTAGTTGATGCCGATGTGCTGAGGCGTGGCGTCCGAGAGGACGCGTCGGACCTTGGACCAGGCACCGTCGGCGCCGATGACGAGGTCGGCTTCGACGACGGTGCCGTCGGCGAAGTGGAGCCGGCGGGGGCCGTCGGCGGGGCCTTCGACGCTGTTGAGGGTGTGGTTCCAGCGGACGGTGCCGGGGGCGAGGGAGCCCAGCAGAAGGTCGCGCAGCTGGCCGCGGTCGATCTCGGGGGCGGAGAACTGGCCCTCGGTGGGGCGCCGGTGGAAGCGGATCGCGGCGTCGGCCGCGTGGAACTGGCGCATCTCCTGGCCCTCGGGGCGGGCGAGACGCGTGAACTCCTCCATCAGCCCCGCTTCTTCGAGCGCGAGCTGGCCGTCATCGGGGTGGAGGTCCAGGGTGCCGCCTTGGTTGCGGTCGTCGGGGCCGGAGGCGCGGTCGTGGACGGTCGCGGGGATGCCGTGGACCTGGAGGATGCGCGCACAGGTCAGGCCGCCGGGACCGGCGCCGATGATGGCGATGCGGGGTGTGGGTGTGGGTGTGGGTGTGGTGGGCATGGTGGTGCTCCGTTCCTGTGGCCCGGCAGGGGGGGCCGGACGGGATTGCGGGGAGGGGCGGCAGGCCTCTGGCGGCCGCTGAACCAGAAAAGCACAGCGATTCAATAAGTGCAACGAGTCAACTTTTTGAATCGGGCCACAAGTGTTGTAGGTTGCCTGTATGCACGCCGAGAGTGAGACCGCTCCCGCGCCGATGGGGCGCCGCGAGCGCAAGAAGGCGGCCACCCGCCAGGCCATCGCCGACGCCGCCCTGCGCCTGTTCCTGGAACGCGGTTACGACGAGGTCAGCCTCCGCGAGATCGCGGACGCCGCCGACGTGTCCACCACCACGCTCTTCAAGCACTTCTCGGGCAAGGAGGCCCTCGTCTTCGACCGGCAGGACGAGATGCGCATCCACCTTCTCGACGCCGTGCGCGAACGCCCCGAGGGCCGGACCATCCCGGCCGCCCTGTGCGAGCACGCCCTGCGGTACCGCCTGCGCGGCCCCCATGACGAGCCCGGCGGCGCGGCCTTCGTCGCCCTGGTCAACAGCACCCCGGCCCTGGTCGCCTACCAGCAGGCCGCATGGATGGACTACACGGCCGACCTGGCGGCGGCCATCGCGGAGGAGAGCGGCCTCGACGCCGACGACCCCGCCTGCACCGCGCTGGCCCACTTCGCCCTCGAAGCACCGCACGCCTTCCGCGGACACCCGGACGGCGCCGAAGCCATCCGCCGCGCCTTCGCACTGCTGGAGAACGGCTGGCAGGGCACCGCGGAGGCGTGACCCGCCCCCGCCCGGACCCGGATGTCGAATGATCCGCGAGAGGGGTGCGCCCGTCCGCACGCGGCAGGGCCGCAAGCGGACGGGCGCACCCCCCGGGGGACTGTCCCTTACCGAGCCCCGCCGCCTACAGGTCCGGGTTGGTCGTCAGGGCCACGTCGAAGACGTGCATGATGCCCCGGTCCGTGCCCTGCGGCAGGGTCACCGACTTCACGCGCTTCTTCCCGTCCAGCACCTGCGGGACCGTGCCGAAGACCACCGTGCGCGTCGTGTCCGACGTGCCGTTCACCTTGTTGCGGCCCTCCGTGACCACCAACGGGACGTTGCCGTAGAGGTAGTTGGTGCCGGGCGTCCAGTCGGTGAACTGCACCGCGACATTCTGCGCCGAGCCGTCCACGTACTCCACCGTCGCCAGGCCCTGCGAGGGGCCGTTGGTCGCCAGGCCGAGGAAGGAGATGCCCGTCGCCTTGGTCCCCTTGCCGTTCTTGCCGCCGAGGTCGATGCGCTGGCCGTGCGGGATCCAGTTGTCCGGCTGCCCCTCCTTCGTCCTCGGCCAGGTGAACGTGATCCCCGTGTCGCCCAGCGGCAGCTTCGCGCCGGGGGCCGCGCCCGCCGCCGTCAGCTTCTCGCGGGAGAGGGAGTTGTCGCTGAGGTCGAGGGAGCCCAGCTTGCCCTGGCCGTCGGGGGTGGAGCCGATGTTGTTGCGGGCGTCGGAGCCGTCGGTGTACGACGGGGGTACGTCCGCCGGCCCTGTGCCCCATGCCCCCGGGGCCTCGCCCATCGTGTACGTCAGTACGCCGCCCGCCCGCGCGAAGTCCTCGTTCAGCCAGGATTTCGTCGTGGCGCGGCCGTTGACCTTGAGCCCCGTCACATACGGCCTGTCCGACGCCGCCCCCTCCGCCTTGACCGTGATCCGGCGGTCGCTGTCCGCGCTGTCGATCACGATCCGGTCGAACATCGGCGAGCTGAGCACCAGGTTCGCCGTGCCGTACACCGTGGGGTTCATCCCCAGGTTCGCCCATACGTACCAGGAGCTGAGCGACCCCAGGTCGTCGTTGCCCGGCAGGCCCGACGGGGTCGTGCCGTACATCTCGTCCGTCGCGCGGCGCAGCACCTCCGACGTGCGGTGCGGCTGCCGAAGCCAGTTGTAGACGTACGGCATCGAGAAGCTCGGCTGGTTGGAGAGGTAGGCGCCCGTGGTGTTGTAGACGCCGGCGTCCAGGGCCCTGGTGTGCTCGTCCAGGTCCCGCGTGACCGGTTCGATGCCTCCCCGCTCCTCGATCAGCGTTCCGACGTTCTGCGGGACCATCCAGCCGTACTGGTAGCCGGTCGCCTGCTCGAACTGGTTGCCGCGCTCACCGAGGTTGAAGGAGCGGTCGAAGCCGTTGCGGCCGCGCGGGCGGATGCGCTGTGTCTCCGGGTCGAGGAGGTTCTGCCAGTTCTGCGCCCGCGTCATGAACTGGTCGTACGACGCCTTCTCGCCGAGCCTGCCCGCCAGTTGGGCGATGGCGAAGTCGTCGATCGCGTACTCCAGCGTCTTGGACGTGGCCGAGTCGCCCTTGCCGTTGTCGATGAAACCGGCGCTGAAATACTGCTGCGCGTGCGCCCGCTTCGTCGTGTCGGCGGGGAGCGACTGCGTCTTCCGCATCGACGCGAGCGCCGCCTTGCGGTCGTAGTCCACACTGCCGAACGCGTCGATCGACGACAGCACCACCTGGAGCGAGTCCCCGCTCATCTTCTGCTGCGACTGGTTCAGGTGGGGCCAGTTGGGCCATGCGCCCGTCTGCTTCACCAGGTCCACCAGCGACTGGTTGATGTCGTCCCCGACCTTCGGGAAGAGCAGGGCGATCAGCTGGGCCTGGCCCCGGTACATGTCCCAGCCCGCGTACGTGACGTAGTGGTGCCGGCCGGCAGAGACCTTACGGACCTTGCCGTCGTGGCCGGGGTACTGGCCGTTCACGTCGTCGGAGACGTTCGGGTGGAGGAGGGAGTGGTAGAGCGCGGTGTAGAACTTCACCCGTTCCGACTTGGTGCCGCCGGTCGCCTTCACCGTCGACAGCGCGTCCTTCCACGTCTGCGCCGTCGCCTTGCGCACCTGGTCGAAGGTGCGGCCGCCGGTCTCCTCCTCCGCGTTGCGGGCCGCGTTCGCCACGCTCACGTAGCTCAGCCCGGTCCGCGCGGTGACCGTCGCGCCCTTCGGGAAGACGAGGTACGCCCCCGAGCCGTGCTTGGCCTCGCCACCGCGCGCGGTCGCCGCGCCCGGGGTGACCGAGCCGCCCTGCCAGGTGCCGTACGAGGTGAACGCGCGGTCGAAGGTCGAGGAGAAGTAGGCCCGGTACCGGCCGCCCTCGTCGCACACCGACGCCGTCTCGACCCAGCCGCTGACCGTGCGGCCCTCGACCCTGACCTCGCTGTCGAAGACCCGGTTGTTGGAGCCCGCCACATCCAGGATCAGCGTGGAGGAGTCCTTGCGGGCCGGAAACTCGTACCGGTTGACGGCAGTTCGGGTGGTCGCGGTCAGCTCGGTCTCCACGCCGTTGCCGAGGCCGACCGTGTAGTGGCCGGGTGCCGCCGTCTCGTCGCGGTGGTCGAAGTCCAGGTAGTACGGGTCGATCTTCGTGCCGGGGCTGGTCGGCAGCGCGCCCCCGTCGAGAGGGCCCGTGTACGGCAGCACCGGGAAGTCGAAGGCGCTGAACCGGCCCTCGCAGCCGGTGCCGGAGAGCCGGGTCATCCCGAAGCCACGGATCTTGTCCGCGCTGTACTCGTATCCGCCCTTCTGGTCGCCGTCCGAGGAGCGGTACGTCGTCGGGCTGGACTGGACCATGCCGAACGGGGTCGTGGCTCCCGGCCAGGTGTTGCCGTACGCGCTGTTGCCCTTGTTCTGCTTCGGGTCCAACTCCGTCCCGATGAACGGGTCCACGGCGTCGTACGCACTGATCGTGGAGGCGCGCGCGGTGACGTCCGGAGACGGGGCGGTGACGGTGACGGTGACGGCGGCCGTGGCCGGGGTCAGACCGGCGACCAGCGCGCCGGACGTGAGCGCGGCCGTGGCCACGGCGCGAAGCCGGGCCCGTCTCGTGCGCGGTGCCGGGCGTGCGGCGGGGGCGGTGGCGGTGGGTTCCCGCATGGGCGGTCCTCTCGGGCAGGCGGTTAGAGGAGGGGAGGTGGGGCGTGGGGAGTCGGCCCGGGAACGAGGGTCCGGTTGAACGAATGACAACGTTGTCCGACCCCCGTCCGGGCGCGGGCACCACAGTGCTCGGCACAGTTTTCCCCTGGAGGGCCCCGATGGGAAGACCTGGCCAACAACGCCCGTCCCGAAGACGTCACCCGGAGGCGGCGGCCTCCGCCTCCGCGACCTGGCGGCTGTCGTACTCCGCGCGCGCCCTCGCGATCTCCTGCTGGTGGCCCTCGGTCCAGTCGACCAGGGACCGGATCGTCGCGTGCAGGGTCGCGCCCATCGGCGTGAGCTCGTACTCCACGCGCGGCGGGACGACCGGGTAGACCGTACGCCGCACCAGGCCGTCGCGTTCGAGCTGGCGCAGGGTCACCGTGAGCATCCGCTGGCTGATGCCGTCGATCAGGCGGCGCAGCTCGGAGAAGCGCAGCGTCCGGCGCTCCAGGTGCGCTATGGCGAGCAGCGACCACTTGTCCGCGACGCGGTCGAGGATCTGGCGCACCTCGCAGCCCTCGCGGACATCCCAGTTGCTGATGTCGAAGTCCTGCTCGACTCCGGTATCGCCGCAGTTACCCGGTGACTTCAAAGTGCCTTCTTCCATGGTCCCTCAGCGTGCCGCATGCTTCGAGTGGTTACAAGAGGGAACCGACCAGCACTTCGGTAACTCTGCTTCCTTTCGCATGCATTGAGGACCTGCTCCCTCAAACCCCCTTCCACGAACCGCCGTTGCGGTGGTTCGCCCTGCCCGTTCCCCGTTCCCCTCCCCAGGAGAAGCCCCGTGTCCACATCACCACCCCTTTCGAGCACCGGCACCTCCACCCGTATGACCGGGCGCGCGTGGGGCGTGCTGTTCGTGCTCTGCGGGGCGATCTTCCTCGAAGGCATCGACGTGGCCATGCCGAACGTGGCCATGCCCGCGATCCGCGCCGACCTGGGGCTCTCCACCGGCACCCTCCAGTGGGTGATGAGCGCGTACGTCCTCGGCTACGGCGGCTTCATGCTGCTGGGCGGACGGGCGGCCGACCTGTTCGAGCGGCGGCGGATGTTCCTCCTCTGGCTCGTGGTCTTCCTGCTCTTCTCCGGACTCGGCGGGCTGGCCGCCGAAGGGTGGATGCTGATCCTCGCCCGGTTCGTGACGGGTGTCTCCGCCGCCTTCATGACTCCGGCCGGCCTGTCGATCATCACCACCGGCTTTCCGGAGGGGCCGCAGCGCAACAAGGCCCTGCTCGTCCACTCCGGCACCGCGGCGGGCGGTTTCTCCATCGGCCTGGTCGTCGGCGGGCTGCTCTCCGCCGTCGACTGGCGCTGGGTGTTCTTCGCCCCGGTCATCCTCTCCGCCCTCATCCTTCTCGCCGCGCTGCGGCTCGTCCCGAAGTCGCCGCGCCCTGACCGCACCGGGCAGGGCGTCGACCTGGCGGGAGCGGTCACCGTCACCGGCGGGATCCTGCTCCTCGTCCTCGGCGTGGAGCGGGTCACGCACGCCTCGGCCGCCTGGACGACCGGCACGATCGGTACCGCGCTCCTGCTCTTCCTCGCGTTCGCCCTCATCGAACGCCGCTCGGCCTCGCCCCTGGTACGCCTGGGCCTCTTCCGTAACGGGCCGCTGGTCCGCGCCAATGTGTCGGGGCTGCTCTTCGCCGCGGGCTTCTTCGGGTTCCAGTTCATCGCCGTGCTCTATCTCCAGGAGCTGCGGGGCTGGTCGCCCCTCCGGACGAGCCTCGCCTTGATCGTCATCGGCCTGGACGCGGTCCTGTCCCCGCTCCTCACCCCGAAGCTGGTGGCCCGGTTCGGCAACGCACGCGTCATCTTCGGCGGGCTGCTCCTCGCCTCCCTGGCGTACGCGCTGTTCCTGCCGCTCACCGCCGACTGGGCCTATCTCGCGATGCTCCCGAGCCTGGTCCTGCTCGGCGTGGCCTTCTCGCTGGCGTACGGTCCGCTGACGATCACGGCCACCGACGGCATCGCGGAGGCCGAACAGGGCGTCGCGGGCGGGCTGCTCCACACCTCCTTCCAGTTCGGCGCCGCGCTCGGCCTGTCCTCCGTCGCCGCCGTCAACATCGCGGCCACCGACGGGACTTCGGCGGCCGCCCTCCTCGACGGCTACCGGGCGGCGCTCGTCGTCCCGCTGGCCGCCGCCCTGACCGCCACCGCCGTCGGCGCCTTCGGGCTGCGCCGCCGGGCCGGAAGGCCGAATGCGGGGCCCGGCGACCCGTCCCGCGCCGCCCCGGAATCCGTTCGACAATCCGACCTGCCCTCCGGCAAAGTCCCTGCATGAACCACCGACACTGGCCCCTCCACGGCCTCCGGATCCGTACCCCCCGCCTCGAACTGCGCCTGCCCGACGGGGACCTCCTCGACGAGCTGGCCTCGGTCGGGGCGGGCGGGGTGCACACCCCGGACCGGATGCCGTTCCTCGTACCGTGGACCGACGGCGAGCCCGACGAGGTCGGCCGGGCCACCTACCAGCACGTGCTGGGCACCATCGCCGGGTGGACGGTCCAGGAGTGGCACCTCTCCCTGGCCGTCCTCCACGAGGGCAAGGTCGTGGGGCGGCAGGACGTGATGGGCCAGGAGTTCGGCGTACGGCGCGAAGTGGTGACCGGGTCGTGGCTCGGCCTCCCCCACCAGGGGCAGGGCATCGGCACGGAGATGCGGGCCGCCGCCCTCCATCTGGCCTTCGAGGGGCTCGGCGCCCGGTACGCCGTCTCCGAGGCCAGGACGGACAACGCCCGTTCGCTCGGCGTCTCGCGGCGGCTCGGGTACGAGCCCGACGGCCTCCAGGTCCAGGTGGTCCGCGGGGAGGCCGCCACCTTTCAGCGGCTGCGGCTGGACCGGGCCGGGTGGGAGAAGCACCGCAGTGTCGACGTCACCGTGGAGGGCCTCGACGCCTGCCGGGCCGACTTCGGGGCGTAGAACCGGCGGGGGCGGGGCTCCGCAAGGGCGGGGCCGGGGGTGAGGCGCTGCCCCCGGCCCCGCCCGACACCGTGACCGCCTAGCAAGGTTAGGCTAACCTTCCTTCGGACTGCCCTCGCCGGAGCCGGGCCCGTCCGCCCGTCGCTCCTGCCCGTTCCGGAGGAGCCCTCGTTGACGACGACTGCCGCCGTTCCCCAAGTAGCCCCGTTCCGGTTCTTCGACCTGACCGTTCTACGGGTCAGGCGGCTCGGCCCCTCCATGCTCCGGATCACCCTGGGCGGGCCCGGGGCCGAGGGGTTCCGGGCCGGGGGGCGTGACCAGAGCCTGTCGATCTTCCTGCCGCACCCGGGGCAGAGCGAGGCCGTGGTGCCGGAGGGTGAGGACGGGGCCTGGTACCCGAAATGGCGGGCGCTGCCCGAGGACGTACGGGCGGTGATGCGGTCGTACACCGTGCGGGCCCAGCGCGTGAAGGCCGACGGCTCCACCGAGGTGGACATCGACTTCGCCCTCCACGGTGACGGCGGTCCGGCCTCCCGGTGGGCGCTCACGGCCGCGGCGGGCGACCGGCTCAAGGTGCTGGGGCCCGCCGTCGAGGACAACACCTCCGTACGGTTCCGGCCGCCGGCGGACACCGACTGGGTCCTCATCTGGGCCGACGAGACGGCCCTGCCGGCCGCGTCCGCCGCCCTGGAGTGGCTGCCCCCGGGCACGCCCGCCCGGGTCTGGCTGGAGGTGCCGAAGACGGAGGACCGGCAGGCCCTCAACACCGCCGCCAAGGCCCGGATCAGCTGGCTCGTCCGGAGCGAGGGCGCCCTGCCCGCCGTGGAGGCCGTGCGCGGTGCCGAGCTGCCCGAGGGCACCCCGTACGTCTGGATCGCGGGCGAGTCCTCCGAGGTGCGGGCGCTCCGCCGCCACCTGGTCCAGGAGCGCGGCTTCGACCGCAAGCGGGTCACCTTCGTCGGGTACTGGCGGCGCGGGCTCAGCGAGGAGCAGCTGCGGGCCGAGGCGATCGCGCGGGCCGGGGCCGAGGAGTAGCCCCCCAGGCGCGGGCGCCGGGGGGCGGGGGGCAACCGGTGATCGAGTTAGGTTAGGCTAACCTCACTTCGACATCGCGTCCCTCGTCCCCCCTTTTTTCCTGCCCGGAGGGACGCGATGAAGTTCCCCTCACCCGGGAGGACCCCTTCATGCGTTCGCACCTGCTCAACAACACGACTGCGGAGCACTACCGGCGTACCGTCACCGCAGGAGTGGAACGGGTCGCGGCCAAACTCGCCGCCACCGAGCGTCCCTTCAGCGGGGTCGGTGTCGACGAGCTCTCCACCGTCGTCGACGCGATCGACCTCGACCGGCCGCTGGGCGACGCCACCGCCGCCCTAGACGAGCTCGGCGAGGTCTACCTCCGCGACGCCGTCTACTTCCACCACCCCCGCTACCTGGGCCACCTCAACTGCCCAGTCGTCATCCCCGCCGTCCTCGGCGAGGCGGTGCTCTCCGCCGTCAACTCCTCCCTGGACACCTGGGACCAGAGCGCGGGCGGCACCCTCATAGAGCGCCGGCTGATCGACTGGACCACCGAGCGGATCGGCTTCGGACCGGCCGCCGACGGCATCTTCACCAGCGGCGGTACGCAGTCCAACCTCCAGGCCCTGCTGCTGGCCCGCGAGGAGGCGAAGATCCGGCCCGAGCACTACACCCGGTTGCGGATCTTCACCTCCGAGTGCAGCCACTTCAGCGTGCAGAAGTCCGCCAAACTGCTCGGCCTCGGCCCGGACGCGGTCGTCGCGATCCCCGTCGACAGCAACAAGCGCATGCAGGCCGTGGCCCTCGCCCACGCCCTGGAGAGTTGCGTCGCCGAAGGCTCCGTGCCCATGGCCGTCGTCGCGACCGCCGGGACCACGGACTTCGGCTCCATCGACCCGCTGCCCGAGATCGCCGCGCTCTGCGAGCAGTTCGCCACCTGGATGCACGTCGACGCCGCGTACGGCTGCGGGCTGCTGGCATCACGCGCGCGGCGCGGGCTCCTCGAAGGCATCGCGCACGCCGATTCGGTCACCGTGGACTACCACAAGTCCTTCTTCCAGCCCGTGAGTTCGTCGGCGATCCTGGTCCGCGACCGGGCGACCCTGCGCCACGCCACGTACCACGCGGAGTATCTGAACCCGCGCCGGATGGCCGAGGAGCGGATACCCAACCAGGTCGACAAGTCCCTCCAGACAACCCGCCGGTTCGACGCGCTCAAGCTGTGGATGACGCTGCGCGTGATGGGCGCCGACGGTATCGGCGAGCTGTTCGACGAGGTCTGCGACCTGGCCGCCGAAGGATGGAAGCTGCTCGCCGCCGACCCGCGCTTCGACGTGGTGGTCCAGCCGCAGCTCTCCACGCTCGTCTTCCGCTACATCCCCTCCGGTGTCACCTCCCCGGACGACATCGACCGCGCCAACCTCTACGCCCGCAAGGCGCTGTTCGCCTCCGGCGAGGCGATCGTCGCGGGCACCAAGGTCGGCGCCCGCCAGTACCTGAAGTTCACCCTGCTCAACCCCGAAACGACCGTGGACGACATCGCCGCGGTCCTCGACCTGATCTCCGGCCACGCCGAGAAGTACCTGGGAGACTCCCTTGACCGCGCTTCCTGACCCCCACGACTTCATCGGGATCGGGCTCGGCCCGTTCAATCTCGGACTGGCCTGTCTGACCGAGCCGATCGGCGAACTGAACGGTGTCTTCCTGGAGTCCAAGCCGGACTTCGAGTGGCACTCCGGGATGTTCCTCGAAGGGGCGCATCTCCAGACGCCGTTCATGTCGGACCTGGTCACCATGGCCGACCCGACCTCGCCGTACTCGTTCCTCAACTACCTCAAAGAGCGCGGCAGGCTCTACTCGTTCTACATCCGGGAGAACTTCTACCCGCTGCGGACCGAGTACAACGACTACTGCCGCTGGGCCGCCGCCAAACTGAGCAGCATCCGGTTCAACGAGACCGTCGAGGCGGTGACGTACGACGAGGGCAGCGAGCTCTACACCGTGACGACCGCCGCCGGGACCGTCCTGCGCTCCCGCCATCTGGTCCTCGGCACCGGAACCCCGCCGTACATCCCCGAGGCGTGCCACGGCCTCGGCGGCGACTTCCTGCACAACTCCCGTTATCTGGAGGGGAAAGCCGAGCTCCAGAAGAAGAAGTCGATCACCCTGGTCGGCAGCGGGCAGAGCGCGGCGGAGATCTACTACGACCTGCTCTCCGAGATCGACACGTACGGCTACCGGCTCAACTGGGTCACCCGCTCCCCCCGGTTCTTCCCGCTGGAGTACACCAAGCTGACGCTGGAGATGACCTCCCCGGAGTACATCGACTACTTCCACGCGCTGCCCGAGGAGACCCGCTACCGGCTGGAGACCGGGCAGAAGGGGCTGTTCAAGGGCATCGACGGGGAGCTGATCGACGCGATCTTCGACCTGCTCTACCAGAAGAACCTGCCCGGCCCGGTCCCGACCCGGCTGCTCACCAACTCGGCGCTGATCAGCGCGCGTTACGACGAGGAGGGCGGCGCGTACAGCCTGGGGCTGCGCCAGGAGGAGCAGGGCAAGGAGTACGAGCTCACCACCGAGGGGCTCATCCTCGCCACCGGCTACCGCTACGAGGCGCCCGCCTTCCTGGCGCCCGTCCAGGGCCGGCTGCGCCACGACAGCCGGGGCCGCTTCGACGTGGCCCGCAACTACAGCATCGACACCACCGGGCGCGGGATCTTCCTCCAGAACGCCGGGGTGCACACCCACTCGATCACCTCGCCCGACCTGGGCATGGGCGCCTACCGCAACGCGTACATCATCGGCGAGCTGCTCGGCCGTGAGCACTACCCGGTCGAGAAGTCCATCGCCTTCCAGGAGTTCGCGATATGAGCCGCCCCCACAGCGACAAATCCCCCGGAAAACTGGGCGAGTTCACCGTTCGTCCGCTGGACCCCGCCTCCGACGCCGAGCTGGTGCACAGCTGGGTGACCCACCCCAAAGCCGCGTTCTGGCTGATGGGCGGGGCGAAACTCCAGGATGTGGAGCGGGAGTACATGGCGATCGCCGCCCACCCGCACCACGACGCGTTCATCGGCCTGCACGACGGCGAGCCCGCGTTCCTGATCGAGAGGTACGACCCCACCGAGGTCGAGTTGAAGGGGCTGTACGAGGCGGAGCCCGGCGATGTCGGGATGCACTTCCTGGTCGCGCCGACCGACACCCCGGTGCACGGCTTCACCCGGGCCGTGATCACCGCCGTGATGGAGTTCCTCTTCGCCGACCCGTCGGTGCGCCGGGTCGTCGTGGAGCCCGATGTGACCAACAGCGCCGTCCAGGCCCTCAACAAGGCCGTCGGCTTCGAGGTCCTGCGGGAGATCGCCAAACCGGAGAAGGACGCACTGCTCAGCGCCTGCACCCGCGAGCAGTTCGAAGCAGCAACCGGAGGAACCGACCGATGACGACCGCCCTCACCGACAGCGTCGCCCACCTCTCCCCGGGCCGCTGGGCCACCGCAAACCGACTGCTGGTCCGCAAAGCACTGGCGGAATTCAGCCACGAACGGCTGCTGACCCCCGTTCCGCTCGGCGAGGACTGCTACACCCTCCGTAGCGACGACGCGGGGACGGAGTACCGTTTCACCGCACGCCTCTTCGCGCTGGACCACTGGCAGATCGAGGCCGAGTCGATCACGCGCCACCGGCACGGCTCCGAAGTTCCTCTCGACGCGCTGGAGTTCTTCATCGAACTGCGGGTGGCTCTCGGGCTGACCGAGGACATCCTGCCGGTCTACCTGGAGGAGGTCTCCTCCACCCTGGCCGGAACCGCCTACAAACTCACCAAGGAACCGGCCACTTCCCGGCAGCTCGTCGCCGCCGGTTTCCAGGCCATCGAGACCGGGATGACCGAGGGTCACCCCTGTTTCGTGGCCAACAACGGCCGGCTCGGTTTCGGGGTCGACGAGTACCGTGCGTACGCCCCCGAGGCCGCCTCCCCGATCCGGCTGGTGTGGCTGGCCGCCCGCCGCGACCGGGCCACCTTCACCGCGGGCGCCGGTCTCGACTACGACACGCTGGTCGAGAGCGAGCTGAGCGAGGCGACCCGGGAGCGGTTCGCCGCCACCCTGCGCTCGCTCGGCCTGGACCCGGAGGCGTACTTCCTGCTGCCCGTCCACCCCTGGCAGTGGTGGAACAAGCTTGCCGTGACCTTCGCCGGTGAGCTGGCCGAGCGCCATCTGGTGGTGCTCGGCGAGGGCGAGGACGGCTACCTGGCCCAGCAGTCGATCCGTACGTTCTTCAACACCGACCACCCCGAGAAGCACTACGTCAAGACGGCCCTCTCCGTCCTGAACATGGGCTTCATGCGCGGCCTCTCCGCCGCCTACATGGAGGCCACGCCGGCCATCAACGACTGGCTGGCCGGGCTCATCGAACGCGACAGCCTGCTGACCGCCGCCCGGTTCTCGATCATCCGGGAGCGGGCCGCGATCGGCTACCACCACCGGAGTTACGAGGCGGCCACCGCCAAGGGCTCCCCGTATCTGAAGATGCTGGCCGCCCTCTGGCGCGAGAGCCCCGTGGCGGGTCTGGAGCCGGGCGAGCGGGTCGCCACGATGGCCTCCCTGGTCCACACCGACCACGAGGGCCGCTCGGTGGCCGGGGCGCTCATCGAGGAGTCCGGACTCGACCCGCAGGTGTGGCTGCGGCGCTACCTGGACGCCTACCTGGTGCCGGTGCTGCACAGCTTCTACGCCTACGACCTGGTCTACATGCCGCACGGCGAGAACGTGATCCTGGTCGTCGAGGACGGCATCGTCACCCGCACGATCTTCAAGGACATCGCCGAGGAGATCGCGGTCATGGACCCGGACGCGGTGCTGCCGCCGAAGGTCGACCGGATCCGGGCCGAGGTCCCCGAGGACATGAAGCTGCTGTCGGTCTTCACCGATGTCTTCGACTGCTTCTTCCGCTTCCTGGCCGCGGGGCTCGCCACCGAAGGGGTCCTGGACGAGGACACCTTCTGGCGGACGGTCGCGGAGTGCGCACGCGAGTACCAGAAGTCGGTGCCGTATCTCGCGGAGAAGTTCGCCCAGTACGACCTGTTCGAGCCGGAGTTCGCGCTCTCCTGCCTCAACCGCCTCCAGCTGCGCAACAACCAGCAGATGGTCGACCTCAACGACCCTGCGGGAGCGCTCCAGTTGGTGGGGCGTCTGAAGAACCCGATCGCCAAGTTCTGAGCGGTCCGCACGAGCCGGTGAGCGCCCGGGGACGGTCCCCCGGGCGCTCACCTCTTTCCTCATGGCCCCCAGTCCACCTGCGGGGAGCGGTAGAAGCCGATCCCCAGCTCGGTGAGCCGGGGCCCTTGCGCGGCCAGGCGCACCTTGTACGTCTCCCAGTCGCGGGCCGCCGCCGGTGACCAGCCGATCTCGGCGGCGCCCAGCAGCCGGGGGAAGGCCATCGCCTCGATCTCCGCGCTGTTCGTCAGCGTCTCGGTCCAGACCGGCGCCTCGACCCCGAGGACGGCCTCGGGCGGGGCGCCTTCGAGGTAGGCCGCCGGATCCCAGTCGTACGACCTCTTCACCTCTACCAGCCCGGCCCAACTGAGGCCCAGCTTCGTGTCCTTGGTGTACTTCATGTCGAGGTAGACCCGGTCGGCCGGGGAGAGCACCAGCCGGGTGCCGCCCTTCGCCGCGTCCGCCACCTGCTGCCGCTCGGCGGCGCCCGTGCGGTCGTAGCCCCAGTACTGCGCCACCGCCCCCTTCACCGGCACCGCGCCGGTCAGCTGGTGCCAGCCCATCACCGTCTTGCCGTACTTCCCGACGACCGCCTGGGCCTTCGCCATGAACGCCACGTACTCCTCATGGCTGGTGGCGTGCGCCTCGTCGCCCCCGATGTGGAGGTACTTCCCCGGGGTGAGGGCGGCCACCTCGCGCAGGACGTCGTCCACGAAGTCGTACGTCACCGGCTTGGGCACGCACAGCGAGCTGAAGCCGACCTCGGTGCCGGTGTAGAGCGGCGGGGCGGTCCCGTCGCAGTTCAGCTCGGCGTAGGAGGCGAGGGCGGCGTTGGTGTGGCCGGGCAGGTCGATCTCGGGGACGACGTCCAGATAGCGGGAGGCGGCGTACCGGACGATCTCGCGGTACTGCGCCTTGGTGTAGTACCCGCCCGGCCCGCCGCCGACCTCGGTGGAGCCGCCGTACGTGGCGAGCCGGGGCCAGGAGTCGATGGCGATGCGCCAGCCCTGGTCGTCGGAGAGGTGCAGGTGCAGCTTGTTGACCTTGTAGAGGGCGAGCTGGTCGATGTACCGCTTGACCTCGGCGACGGTGAAGAAGTGGCGCGAGACGTCCAGCATCGCGCCCCGGTAGCCGTAGCGCGGCGCGTCCGTGATGGTGCCGCCCGCGACCTTCCAGGGCCCCGCGCGGCGGCTGTCGGCCTCCACCCGGTCCGGGAGGAGCTGGCGCAGGGTCTGGACGCCGTGGAAGAGCCCGGCCGGGGCGCGGGCGGTGATGGTGAGCGCGCCGGGCGTGGAGCGCAGCCGGTACCCCTCCTCGCCGAGGGACCGGTCCCGGGCGCCCAGCTCCAGCCGGATGCCGCCGGGGCCCGGCCGGCCGGTGACGGGCAGGGCGTAGCCGGTGGCGGGGCGCAGCAGCTCCGCCAGGTACGTCCCGATCCGCCGCACCTCGGCGGAGTGGCCGGGCACCCGGATCGGGGTCGCGGCGGTGATGGCGTACGGGGAGCCGCCCGGCACCACCTTCGCGGGGACGGGCACCAGCTGTCCGAGGGGGCGGGGTGCGGAGGCGGCGGCCACGGAGGAGGTCGCGGCGGTGGAGGAGAGGGCGGCCGCCACGACGATCAGCAGGGTGGCGAGGAGCCTGGGGAGGCGTCTGTCCGGGGCCGGGGAGCGTGGGGCCTTGCCGCGTGGAGCCTGCTGCCGGGTCGTACGTCGCTGTCGCACAAGCCTGTCCCTTCGACGGGTCCTACCTGTGGATCTCGGGGCAACCGAACGCCGACCATCCGTATCGCGGAGCCGTGTACGGGTCAAGGACCGGGCCCGCTCCCCTACGCGCGGCTGGCAGAATCGCGGCCATGGCGGAAATCATCCAGCGCGACGGAACGTGGACGTTCGACGGGGAGACGGTGCGCATCGTGCCGGGCGGCAAGGCGCATCCGCTCCGGCTGGCGCTGGGTGAACTGGCCTTCCCCGTACAGGCCTTGGCGGGCATCTCGTTCGAGCCGGAGCGCAAGGGCGGCCGGCTGCGGCTCCGGCTGCGCGGCGGTGCCTGCCCGGTGCTGCGGGCCGCCGACGGGCGCCTCAAGGACGGCGCCGACCCGTACGTCCTGACCGTGGAGAAGGACCGCACGGGGGTGGCGGAGTATTTCGTCGACGAGGTCCGCAACGCGCTGCTGATCGAACAGGTCCCCGACGGCCCGGTGGACCGCTTTCTGCTGCCGGGGCCCTCGCTGCCGGTCTCCGGCGGAGGCGGCGACGGCACGGCGTCCTTCGACGGCGAGACCGTACGGCTCATCTGGAACTGGAAGGCCGAGGAGTCCAAGAACGCGAGCGGCCCGGCGGTCTTCCCGCTCTCGCGGATCGCGGGGGTGCGCTGGCTGCCCGCGATAGGCCTGGAGAACGGCTATCTGCGGTTCGAGCCGGTGGACGGGCCGGTCTCGGCGCCGCCGAAGTACGACCCGTACTCCCTGGAGCTGTGGGGGATGTCCAAGAAGGAGTACACGGCGGTCGTGGTCGCGGCGGCGGTGCTGGCCCGGCTGCCGCAGGCCCGTACGGCCGTGGACGCGCCCGCCGGGCCCCCGGCCCTCACCAAGGCGCCCGCGCCCGCACCGCCCGCCGACGACCACGACGTACTGCTGCGGCGGCTGCGGGAGCTGGGCGAGCTGCACCGGGCCGGGGTCCTCACGGACGAGGAGTTCAGCACGGCGAAGCAGGCGATCCTGAGCCGGATGTGAGCCGAGCCGGGGGCGGATGTGAGCCGACCGTGAGCCGGATGTAACCGTTTCGAGCACCCTCCCGGGTGCCTCCTGCCCGATATCGGGCAGATTTCTTGCGTAAGTGCGTCCCGGCACGCAATATCGACGGGTGCTTGAACGCCGCTCGTCGCACGACGACCTCATCGACCACCTCGTACGCTCCACCGCGCTCCAGCGCGGCGAGGCCGCCCGGGTGATCCTCGACGTGCTGGCGTACTTCGACGAGAGCACCGACGACTTCGTCCGGCGCCGCCACCGCGAACTGCAGTCCGGCGGCCTGGTCAACACGGAGATCTTCGAGCGGATCGCGGCCGAGCTGCCGCACCGCGCCGTGGCGCCGCCGGAGCTCTCGCTCCGCCAGCTGCGCCGCATCGTCTACGGCTGATCCCGCTGCGGCGGATCACCGGGCGCCCGTGCGGGGCGCCGAGCGCAGGCAGGTACGTGTACGTCGAGGAGGGGCAGAGAATCCATGTGCGGGATCGTCGGATATATCGGAAAGCGTGATGTTGCACCGCTGCTGCTGGAAGGCTTGCAGCGGCTGGAGTACCGGGGGTACGACTCCGCCGGCATCGTCATCACCGGCAAGACGGCCGCGGGCAAGCCCGGCACGCTGAAGATGGTCAAGGCCAAGGGCCGGGTCCGTGAGCTGGAGGCCAAGGTCCCCAAGCGGTTCGCCGGCACCACCGGCATCGCGCACACCCGCTGGGCCACCCACGGCGCCCCCAGCGACGAGAACGCCCACCCGCACCTGGACGCGGAGAACAAGGTCGCCGTCGTCCACAACGGGATCGTCGACAACGCCTCCGAGCTGCGCGCCAAGCTCACCGCCGACGGCGTCGTCTTCCTCTCCGAGACCGACACCGAGGTGCTGGTCCACCTGATCGCCCGCGCCCAGGCGGACACCCTGGAGGAGAAGGTCCGCGAGGCGCTGCGCCACGTCGAGGGCACGTACGGCATCGCCGTCATGCACGCCGACTTCAACGACCGCATCGTGGTCGCCCGCAACGGCTCCCCGGTCGTCCTCGGCATCGGCGAGAAGGAGATGTTCGTCGCCTCCGACGTCGCCGCCCTGGTCGCCCACACCCGCCAGGTCGTCACGCTGGACGACGGCGAGATGGCCACCCTGAAGGCCGACGACTTCCGTACGTACACCACGGAGGGGTCGACCACGACGGCCACGCCGACCACCGTGGAGTGGGAGGCCGAGTCGTACGACATGGGCGGCCACGACACGTACATGCACAAGGAGATCTCCGAGCAGGCCGACGCCGTGGACCGCGTGCTGCGCGGCCGGATCGACGACCGGTTCTCCACCGTGCACCTGGGCGGCCTCAACCTGGACGCCCGTGAGGCGCGCGGGGTGCGCCGGATCAAGATCCTCGGCTGCGGCACCTCGTACCACGCGGGCCAGATCGGCGCCCAGCTGATCGAGGAGCTGGCCCGTATCCCCGCCGACGCCGAGCCGGCCTCCGAGTTCCGCTACCGCAACCCGGTCGTCGACCCCGACACCCTGTACGTGGCGGTCTCCCAGTCGGGTGAGACGTACGACGTGCTGGCCGCCGTGCAGGAGCTGAAGCGCAAGGGCGCCCGCGTTCTCGGTGTGGTCAACGTGGTCGGCTCCGCGATCGCCCGGGAGGCCGACGGCGGTACGTACGTCCACGCGGGCCCGGAGGTCTGCGTGGTCTCCACCAAGTGCTTCACCAACACCGTGGTCGCCTTCGCGCTGCTCGCCCTGCACCTGGGCCGCATCCGCGACCTGTCGGTGGCCGACGGCAAGCGGATCATCGACGGGCTGCGGAAGCTCCCGGAGCAGATCAGCGAGATCCTGGCGGGCGAGGACGAGATCAAGCGGCTGGCGGCGGAGTACGCGGACGCCAAGTCGATGATGTTCATCGGCCGGGTGCGCGGCTACCCGGTGGCCCGTGAGGCCTCGCTGAAGCTCAAGGAGGTCTCGTACATCCACGCCGAGGCCTACCCGGCCTCCGAGCTGAAGCACGGCCCGCTCGCGCTGATCGAGCCCGCGATGCCGACCGTGGCGATCGTGCCGGACGACGACCTGCTGGAGAAGAACCGGGCCGCGATGGAGGAGATCAAGGCGCGCAGCGGCCGGATCCTCGCCGTGGCGCACCAGGTCCAGGAGAAGGCCGACCACACCATCGTCGTACCGAAGAACGAGAACGAGCTGGACCCGATCCTGATGGGCATCCCGCTCCAGCTCTTCGCGTACCACACGGCCCTGGCGATGGGCCGGGACATCGACAAGCCGCGCAACCTGGCGAAGTCGGTCACGGTCGAGTAGTCGGCAGTACGTCAGCGAGTTGGGCCCCGCACCGTCGTACCGAGAGACGGTGCGGGGCCCAACTCGTTGCGTGGCGGGGCCTTCTGGCCGTGCGTCAGGAGCTGTTCAGGGGATGACGACGACCGGGCGCTGGGCGCGGCGGGCGAGGCGGCCCGCCACCGAGCCGAAGATGCGGCCGACGATGCCGTGCGTGGAGCCGACGACGATGGCGTCGGCGGAATACTCGCGGCCGACCTCCTCCAGCTCGTGGCAGATGTCGCCGCCGCGCTCCACCAGCACCCAGGGGACGTCGGAGAGGTAGTCCGCGCAGGCCAGCTCCAGGCCGAGGACCTCGGTGCGGTGGTCGGGGACGTCGACGAAGACGGGGGGCTCGCAGCCTGCCCAGACCGTCGTCGGGAGCCGGTTGGCGACGTGGACGATGATCAGGCCCGAGCCCGATCTGCCGGCCATGCCGATGGCGTAGGCGAGGGCCCGCTCGCTGGAGGTGGAGCCGTCGAAGCCGACCACCACTCCGTGCCGGAAGGCGGGATCGCACGCATGGCGTCCTTCTTCGACCGTCCGCGGCTCCGACCGGGGGTCGGCTACCTGCTTGCGGTCTTTGGGTTCAGGGATTTCGTGACCGGCCATCGGTGTCTCGGCGAAGAGAATCCTCGTGAGGAGGGAGCGGTTTCGAGAGGTGCGTCAGCTGGTGATGTGGCTCTGTCCGGGAATCATCTTCCCAACGCCATACCCCCAAGGGTACGGCGTCACTCCTCAGCTGCCCAGACCCCCGCAAAAGCACGCGTGACGTTGGAGGGAGCATGCCCGAGGCGGTCCGGTATGGCAATGCCGGTTGTGTCGTACACGGGCCTCCGGGCGGGCCGGACGAGGGCGACCGCCCTGTTTTCGGGGCCTTGGGCGGCCCTACGGCCCCCCGGGGAGAGGTGCGCGCCGGGCCGCCGGACGGCATCGCCGATTCTCGGCGCCTGTGGCCCGGCGGTCGGTAATCCGGCTCACACCTCCCCAGGGGCCGACCGCACCCCTCCGGCCCGTCACCTTCCGCCCCGGCGGCCCGAACACGCCACGTACCGAGGGGGGCGAGGGGAGCGCATCGGGGCGGTCGTCAGGCGGAAGTTGTGCGCCCGGCGTGACTGGAACCCGCGCACGCAACCGTTTGTTTTCAGCCAACTTCACATCCTGGCCGAACCCTTCGCGGAATGGCCGGACAGCCCACCACCCACCAGGCAGGAAGAGACCGCGCGGTACGCTTTCACCCGACGCGGACGGGCCACGTTCGCGAAGGGCACTTCCCTGTGCGCTTCGCGGGTGAAACGCTTCGTGATCGAACGCTTCACGCCACGTTTCCTTATCGACATAGCGCCGGTGGGGGAAGGTGTCACGGCGGGGCCACGCGACGCAGTAGATTCGATCTTGAAAATCGGGGACTGGGGAAACGTGCGAAACCGAGGGGAAACGTGCAGGAGCGGCAGGCCCGTAAGGACCAGGGAGACGCGAACACCGAGGGGGGCTTAGCGTCATGAGCCAGGACTCCGCCACCGCGACGGAGGCCGCACGCAAGCTGACCGGGCGGCGACGCCGGGAAGTCGTTGCCGTGCTGCTCTTCAGCGGCGGCCCTATCTTCGAGAGCTCCATCCCGCTCTCCGTTTTCGGAATCGACCGGCAGGACGCGGGAGTTCCCCGCTACCGCCTGCTGGTGTGCGGCGGCGAGGACGGACCGCTGCGCACGACGGGTGGACTCGAACTGACCACGCCGTACGGCCTGGAGGCGATCAGCAGGGCAGGCACCGTGGTGGTGCCCGCCTGGCGGTCGATCACCTCGCCGCCGCCCGCCGAGGCACTGGACGCGCTGCGGCGCGCCCATGAGGAGGGCGCCCGCATCGTCGGCCTGTGCACGGGAGCCTTCGTGCTCGCGGCGGCCGGACTGCTGGACGGCCGACCCGCCACCACGCACTGGATGTACGCGCCGACGCTGGCCAAGCGCTATCCGTCGGTGCACGTCGATCCGCGCGAACTCTTCGTGGACGACGGCGATGTGCTCACCTCCGCCGGCACGGCGGCGGGTATCGACCTCTGCCTCCATATAGTCCGCACCGACCACGGCACGGAGGCGGCGGGCGCGCTCGCCCGCAGGCTCGTCGTGCCGCCGCGGCGCAGCGGCGGGCAGGAGCGCTACCTGGACAGGTCTTTACCTGAAGAGATCGGCTCCGACCCGCTCGCCGAGGTCGTGGCCTGGGCGCTGGAGCATCTGCACGAGCAGTTCGACGTGGAGACGCTCGCGGCGCGCGCCTACATGAGCAGGCGGACCTTCGACCGCAGGTTCCGCTCGCTCACGGGGAGCGCACCGCTCCAGTGGCTGATCACCCAGCGGGTGCTCCAGGCACAGCGGCTGCTGGAGACCTCCGACTACTCGGTCGACGAGGTCGCCGGCCGCTGCGGCTTCCGCTCACCGGTCGCGCTGCGCGGGCACTTCCGCCGCCAGCTCGGCTCCTCCCCCGCCGCGTACCGGGCCGCCTACCGGGCCCGTCGTCCGCAGGGGGTGGCGGAGAGCGCCGCGACGGTGCTGGAGACGGTCGTGCCCAGCCAGGGCTCGCCGTCCGGCCGCAGGAGCGCCCCGGCGCCCTCCGGTGCTCCGGTCCCCGTATCGGCGTCGGCGGGCTCCTCGGAGCACTCGCTGCCGGTCCCTGACGCGTACGTTCCCGGGCGCCCGGCCCTGCCGGGACAGCGGAGCGCCCCGTAGGGTGGGGCGCATGAACGACCGCATGGTGTGGATCGACTGCGAGATGACCGGGCTCTCGTTGACGGACGACGCACTCATCGAGGTGGCCGCCCTGGTCACCGACTCGGAGTTGAACGTGCTCGGCGACGGGGTGGACATCGTGATCCGCCCGCCGGACGCGGCCCTGGAGACCATGCCCGAGGTGGTGCGGCAGATGCACACCGCCTCGGGCCTCCTCGACGAGCTGGCCGGGGGCACCACCCTGGCCGACGCCGAGGAGCAGGTCCTGGCGTACGTCCGCGAGCATGTGAAGGAGCCGGGCAAGGCCCCGCTCTGCGGAAACTCGGTCTCCACCGACCGCGGCTTCCTGGCGCGGGACATGCAGAAGCTGGAGGGGTACCTCCACTACCGCATCGTGGACGTGTCCTCGATCAAGGAGCTGGCCCGCCGCTGGTATCCCCGGGCGTATTTCAACAGCCCGGAGAAGAACGGCAACCACCGGGCGCTGGCGGACATCCGCGACTCCATCGCGGAGCTGCGGTACTACCGGGAGGCGGTCTTCGTGCCGCAGCCCGGCCCGGACTCGGAGCGCGCCAAGGAGATCGCGGCGCGCCACGTGGTCCGCACCACACCGTAGAAAACCGCTGGTCACGGGCGTGTGAGCGCCCGCAGACCGGCCCCGGGAAACGGGGGCGCGAGCACCCTCCCGGACCCTGTACACTTTTTCTCGGCCGGTCGGAAACGACCGGGCGACATGGTGGGTATAGCTCAGCTGGCAGAGCACCTGGTTGTGGTCCAGGATGTCGCGGGTTCAAGTCCCGTTACTCACCCTGAGGGAAGGGCCCCGGTCTTCGGACCGGGGCCCTTCTTCGTGCCTGCTCCTCCGGCCTTCGCTTCTGCTCTTCCGGTCAGATCAGAACGTGACGTCGGAGCAGGCGTAGAACGCGTTGCCGGTGTCCGCGATGGTCCAGACGCCGAGGATCAGGTGCCTGCCCGACTTCTGCGGCAGGGTGCCGTCATGGGTGACCGTGGCACCCGGCTGCCGGCCGCCGAACGGCACCGTGAGGAACGGCTGCGGCTCCAGATCGGCGCGCGTGAGCGGCTTCGCGGGGTTGTAGCCGTCCTTGGTGACGTAGTACCGGAAGTCGGTCGTGGCGTGCCGGGCGGTGATCCGCCACCGGAACGTGTGGCTCTGCCCGGCCCGTACGGCGGAGGCGGGCCAGGCCCCGCCGCGCGGGTCGTCCAGCTCGGCGAAGCGCTGGTTGCCTCCGGCGCAGATCAGCCCGTCCCGGGGGCCGCCGGCCGGGAACCCCTTGGGGCCTTCGACGCTCGGCGGCTCCCACTGGATCTGCCCGCAGTTGCGGACGGTCCCGTTGCCGCAGAGCTGCTGCCGGCTGATGGGCGAATCGGTGTAGCCGTGGCTCTGTGCGCTGCCGGAGGTGGCCAGCAGGGAGGCCCCGGCGACGCCGAGGCCGAGGAGTAAGGCGGTGATCTTTCTGCGCATGTGGTGCTCCTGAGGTGAGGGGTGGAGCTTGCGGACAGATGGACCAGTGGATCGATGGATCGGCGGATCGGCGGATCGGTGGATCGGCGGTTCGATCGATCCATCGGCCGGGACCGGCGACGGCTCGTCGCACTTGGTCTAGACCAAGACGGAGGCTAGTCCTGCCTTTTGGTCATGTCCATACCACTGGCGGCACGACGGACCGGCCCCCGCCCGAAGGCGGGGGCCGGTCCACGGGGCCGGGTCCGTCGTCAGCCGGTCGGCGCCTCGCTCCGGGTACGGCGGGCGGCCGGGGCCTCCACCTGGGCGACGACCTGGGCGTGGAAGCGGTCCACCGCCTCGTCGACACTGCGGATGAAACCGGTCTCGGCGCTGCCCCGGCCGGTACCCATGCCCTTGAAGAGGGAGAGCCGGAAGCCGGTGATCTGCGCCCCGTCTTTGGGGACGATGTCGGCGGGCTCCGGGCGCAGCCGCTCCAGCGTGCCGCGCGGCCCGGTGCCTTGGCCCTCGACGAGCGTCTCGATGTGCAGGTCGGCGGGGGCCTCGGAGAGGCGCCGGATCAGCCGCTTGACCCGGCTGAGGGGGTAGCCCGGCTCGGCGGACGGGACCTCGATCGACGTACGGAGCTTGCCGGTGCGCAGGTCGGCGGTGATCGCCAGGACGCCCGGGGTGCCCTCGATCCGGATCTCGGCGTTCAGCCGCCCCTGCTCGCAGAGGTGGTCGGCGAGCTCGGTGCGGCGGATGCGCGGATCGGAGCCGCGCCGGGTGCGCTGGACCGGCAGGACCTTCTGCCCCAGCTCACCGCCGAGCCGCAGACAGACCTGGCGGACCAGGCGCTCCCAGTTCTCGATGACCTCCAGGGCCCGGGCGTCGCCCTGGCACAGGGTCTCCTCGTCGATGCCCCGGCGGACCGGGACCCAGGCCGCGCCCATGTTCTGGAAGCCGTGGCAGCCGGAGTTCTCGTGCTGGAGGTAGTGCAGCAGCTCCTGGAGCAGCCAGGCGTGGGCGGCGTTGCCGACGCCCTCGTGGCGGATCAGCATCTGCGCCTGGTGCACGACCTCGGCCCAGGACAGGTGCCAGAGGGCCACCTTGTGCTTGCGCCGGCCGTCGATCCGCACGTCGACGAGCGGACTGCCTTCGAGCGCCACATCGTTGGAGAGCGTGATCACGGCCTCGTACCCCCGGCGGGCGGCGATGTCCATGTACGCCTGCACCTGGTCGGGCTTGAGCGCGTTCCCGTTGGTCTTGGTCTCGACGAGCGCCGTCCACAGCTTGCCCGCCCGCTCCACCCGGACCACCCCGTCCGGGCGCCGGGGCGACTCCCCGTGCGGCAGGGTCACCTCGGTGTACGTCTCCATCCGGCCGGCCGGGGCGCCGAACCCGGCGGTGAGGCGGCGGCCGAACTCCGGCACCTGCGCCATCACCGACAGGACGACCGAGGTGGCCCGGGTCTCGCGCTCGCGGTCGCTCTTGAGCGCGGAGACGGGGAACAGCCGGGCCGACCGCCACGACTCGTTGTCGGCGAGGCTCTTCCTGGTCGTACGGGGGAGGGTGACCTTCTTCTTCGCCGTACGGGGACGGCGTGCGGGTTTGGGCGGGGTGAGCGGGTCCGGAGCCGGGGGCGCCTCTTCCGCGCGGGCGGCGGTGGCCTGGCCGGGGACCCGGACCTCCGGGGCGGCGGGCGGCGCACCCGCGCCCGTGGCACCGTCCGCGTCAGTCTCCGGCGGCCCCTCGTCGGGCTCCTGCTCATGCTCGCCCTGCTCCGGCGCCTCTTCCGCCGCGTCGTCGTCGATATCCACGCCGTAGTCGGTCGCCAGCCCGGCGAGCCCCGATGCGTACCCCTGGCCGACGGCCCGGAACTTCCACTCCCCCGACCGCCGGTAGAGCTCGCCGAAGATCACCGCGCTGACCTCGTCGGCCTCCTCGACGGCGAACCGGACCAGGCTGTCGCCCGCGCCGTCGGCGAGGGTGAGGCGGAGGTCGTGCAGCTCGCCGAAGCGGGATCCGCCGTAGCGGCTGGCGGCGACGACCACCTTGTCGATCTCCTGCGGCACGGCGTCCAGATCGAAGCTGATCCGGTCCTCGCTGCCGTCGGCCGTGGGTGTCTTGCCGAGCAACTGCACGCTTCCGCTGCCGGCCACGGGGTTGTTGTAGAAGCAGAAGTCGTCGTCGCTGCGGACCTTGCCGTCGCCGTCGAGGAGGAGGACGGAGACGTCCGCGTCGCCCTCCCCCGTAGCGCTGCTCCAGCCCAGGCCGACCACCACCGAGCCGACGTTCTCGCTCAGCGCCGCCAGACCGACGTTGGCGCCCTTGACCATCTCGTGCACGAGGCCCCCCGGATGCACAGCCGCTCGGAACGCACCCGGCAGCCCGCTGTGTGACGTGTGTGGTGCGTCACACAGTCGCCGTACGCAGCGAACATTAGCCGTCACATCGCGGGCGCGTGAAGAACTTGTGAAATCCGGAGGCCCCGCCACCGCGCTCACGCGCCACGGCCGCCGTCACGAGGAGTCCCGCACCACCAGCTCCGTGGGCAGCACCACCGTCGGCCGCTCCCCCGTCCGCCCCGCGATCTCCTCCAGCAGGAGCTGGGCCATCCGGCGGCCCATCTCCTCGATCGGCTGGCGGACGCTGGTGAGGGCCGGGTGCATATGGCGGGCGACCACCGAGTCGTCGAAGCCGATCAGGGCCACGTCCTCGGGGATGCGCCGGTCCGCCTCGCGCAGGACCTGGCGGGCGCCGGCCGCCATCACGTCGGAGGCGGCGAAGACCGCGTCCAGGTGGGGGCGGCGGGCCAGGAGTTCGCGCATCGCCCGGGCGCCGCCCTCCTCGGTGAAGTCGGCGGGGGCGATGAGGCGTTCGTCCGGGGGCAGGCCCGCGGCGGCGAGGGCGGCGCGGTAGCCGTCGAGGCGGCGCTGGGCACCGTAGACCTCCAGGCGGCCGGTGATCGTGGCGACCGAGCGGCGGCCCCGGGAGATCAGGTGGTCGACGGCGGCCCGCGCTCCCTCGAAGTTGTCCGAGTCGACCGAGGCCAGCGGCTCGTTCGCGTGCCGGGCGCCGCTGATCACGCAGGGCATGCCCAGCTGTTCCAGCAGTTCGGGCAGCGGGTCGTCGGCGTGCACCGCGACCAGGAGGACCCCGTCGACCCGGTGCGCCGTCAGGTACTGGGCGAGTCGGCGGCGCTCGCGGTCGTTGCCCGCGAGGGTGAGGAGCAGCTGCATCTCGGTGTCGGCGAGGGCGGCGCCCACGCCTCGGACTATGGCGGAGAAGTACGGTTCGGCGAAGAAGCGGGTCTCCGGCTCCGGCACGACCAGCGCGATGGCGTCGGTGCGGTTGCCGGCGAGGGCGCGGGCGGCGCGGTTGGGGACGTAGCCCAGTTCGGCGACGGCCGCCTCGACCGCCTCGCGGGTCGCTTCGCTGACCCGGGGCGAGCCGTTGATGACCCGGGAGGCGGTGCCGCGGCCGACGCCGGCCCGGGCCGCGACCTCTTCGAGCGTGGGCCGCCCGCCGTTCCGTACTCGCGCTGCCGCCATGGCTGCCTCCCCGTTCCCGGTCAATTTCTCACAGCCGTACAGTCAATCCAAGTCCTGGATCGATCACTCCGACGAGCGTACGGACAGTGTATTGGGAGCGCTCCCAGGACCGGGTGAAGGTGTGGGCCCCGGTCTGCCGCCACCGGGGCCCACGGCCTTCGAGGCGTCACGCCTCCGGCGGCAGCCCGTGCCGTGCGATCACCTCGCTGTACCAGTGCGCGCTCGCCTTGGGGGTGCGGAGCTGGGTCTCGTAGTCGATGTGCACCGCGCCGAACCGCTTCGCATAGCCGTACCCCCACTCGAAGTTGTCCATCAGCGACCAGAGGAAGTAGCCGCGTACGTCGGCCCCGTCGGCCACCGCCCGCTGTACGGCGGCGAGATGGCCGTGCAGATAGGCGATCCGCTCCGGGTCGTGGACCTGGCCGTCCGCGGCCACGGTGTCCTCGAAGGCAGCGCCGTTCTCGGTGACCATCAGCGGCAGGCCCGGGTTCTCGCGGGTGACGTCCATGAGGAGGGCGTGGAGGCCGTCCGGGTCGACCGACCAGTTCATGGCCGTACGCGGCTTGCCCTCGGCCAGGTGGAACGCGACGTGCTCCGAGCCCGGCCACGGCGAGTGGTCGCTGTTGCCGTGGCCGTCGTTGCGGGTGTCACCGGCGCCGGAGGCGGGCGTGGAGACGATCGTGGGCGTGTAGTAGTTGACGCCGAGCACGTCGATGGGGGCGGCGATGGCGGCGAGGTCCCCGTCGTGGATCAACTCCGGCCAGTTCACGATGCGTTCGGTGTCGGTCAGCAGGTCTTCCGGGTACGCGCCCTTCAGCATCGGGCCCGTGAAGATCCGGTTGCCCACCGCGTCGATCCGGCGCGCCGCGTCCGCGTCCGCCTCACTGCCGGTCAGCGGGCGCACCTGGTGGAGGTTGAGGGTGACCGAGGTCTGCGCGGCAGCGGGGAGGTTGGCGCGCAGCGCCTCGGTCGCCCGGCCGTGGGCCAGGTTGAGGTGGTGGGCGGCCCGCAGTGCGGCGGCCGATTCGGTGCGGCCGGGGGCGTGGACCCCGGAGCCGTAACCGAGGAAGGCCGTGCACCAGGGCTCGTTGAGCGTCGTCCACATCCCGACCCGGTCGCCGAGCGCACGGGCCATGATGGCCGCGTAGTCGGCGAACCGTTCGGCCGTCGCGCGCTCGGGCCAGCCGCCCGCGTCCTCCAGCTCCTGGGGCAGGTCCCAGTGGTAGAGCGTGGCGACGGGCGTGATGCCGGCCGCCAGCAGCTCGTCGACGAGCGAGCGGTAGAAGTCCAGGCCGCGTTCGACGGCGGGGCCCCGGCCGGTGGGCTGGACGCGGGACCAGGAGACGGAGAAGCGGTACGCCTTGAGGCCGAGCCGCTTCATCAGGGCGACGTCGTCGCGGTAGCGGTGGAAGTGGTCGGCGGCCACGTCTCCGGTGTCGCCGTTCTGCACCTTGCCGGGGGTGTGGCTGAAGGTGTCCCAGATGGAGGGGGTGCGGCCGTTCTCGGCGGCCGCCCCTTCCACCTGGTACGCGGCCGTGGCGGCGCCCCAGATGAAGCCCGTCGGGAAGGGGGCGGGGGCGGAGGCTGCCTGCTGCGGAGCTGTTTCGGATCGTACTGCTGTCATGTGGGAGCGCTCCCATAGGGGTGGTGGAGGAGGGGGATGAGGTGGAGGGGGCGGTGCGGTCCCGGCCGGCCGCACCGCTCGTGGCGTCAGCCCTTGACCGCACCCGACATGATCCCGCCGACGATCTTCTTGCCGAAGAGCACGAAGACCAGCAGCAGCGGCAGCGTGCTGATCAGCGCGCCCGCCATGACGATGGACTGGTCGGGGGTGTACGAGGCGCTGAGCTGGCCGAGGGCCACCTGAAGGGTGGGGTTCTGCTGGTTCAGGGCGAGGTAGGGCCAGAAGAAGTCGTTCCACGCCTGGACGAAGGTGAGCATCCCGAGCACCATCATCGCGGGGCGGGCCACCGGCAGCACCACGCTCACCACGATGCGGAAGTTGTTCGCCCCGTCGATCTTGGCCGCCTCGATCAGCTCGTACGGCAGCGCCTCGATCAGGTACTGGCGCATGAAGAACACGCCGAACGCGCTCACCAGCGTCGGGAAGATCACCGATTCGAGCTGGCCGCCCCAGCCGAGGCCGGACATCATCATGAAGAGCGGGACCACGCTGAGCTGCGGCGGGATCGTGAGCGTGGCGATGACGGCGGTCATCAGCCAGCCCCGGCCCCGGAAGCGCATCTTGGCGAAGGCATATCCGGCGAGCGTGCAGAAGAAGAGCGTCGCGGCCGTGATGGACGACGAGACGATGATGCTGTTGACGATCGCCTTGCCGAGGTTGGCCTGCTCCCAGGCCGTCCGGACGTTCTCCACGAGCTGGCCGCCCGGGAGGAACGGCGGTGTGGAGGCGAGGACTTCGTCCTGGGTACGGGAGGCCGCCACCAGGGTCCAGTACAGCGGCAGCAGCGAGCCGAAGCCGACGACGGCGAGCGCGATGTACGCGAACGGGCCGCCCTTCATCTGCTGGCCCGCGCCCATCCTGAAGCGGCTCGGGCGGTCCGGCCGGCCGCCCGTCGGGGACGGCGCGAGCCGCACGGGGGCGGTGGGTGTGGGGCTGGTCATGGTCATGGAATCGCTCCCGGTCAGACCGCGGAATCGGACGTGCGGACGTAGCGGCCGATGAGCCAGTTGACGCCTGCGATGAGGAGCAGCAGTGCCAGCATCGCCCAGGCGACGGCGGCGGCCGGACCGAGATGGCCGAGGTTCCAGCCGTAGTTGTAGAGGTAGATGCTGAGCGTCTCGTACTGGTTCTCGTTGCCGCCGGTGGCGCCCATCGCGCCGCCCTCCAGCAGCAGCGGCTCACCGAACAGCTGCATGGAGCCGATGGTCGAGATGACGATCGTGAACAGGATCGTCGGCCGCAGCGAGGGGATGGTCACCTTGAGGAACTGCTGCCAGCGCGAGGCGCCGTCCAACGAGGCCGCTTCGTAGAGGTCGTTGGGGACCGCCTGCATGGCCGCGAGGTAGATCAGCGCGTTGTAGCCGGTCCAGCGCCAGATCACGATGATCGAGATCGCGAGCTTCGAAGTCCAGTGTCCGTTGGCCCAGTTGACCGGGTCGAAGCCGACGAGGCCGAGCGTCCAGTTGAGCAGTCCGCCGTCCGCCCGGAAGACCAGTGCGAAGACGAGGGCGGCCGAGGCGACCGAGGTCGCGTACGGCGTCAGGATGATCGTGCGCCAGAACGTGCTTGCGCGCAGGCGGTAGTTGAGGAGGTGGGCGAGGCCGAGGGCCACCAGGAGCTGCGGGACGGTGGAGATGACGCCGATCAGGAAGGTGTTGCTGACCGAGGTCCAGAACTCCGGGTCGTGCAGGATCTTGTCGAAGTTCTCCCAGCCCACCCACTCCATGGTGTCCAGGCCGGTCATCTCCACCCGGTGCAGGGCGATCCAGCCGGTGTAGAGGAGCGGGTAGAGGCCGAAGGCGCCGAAGACCAGGAAGAACGGCGCTATGTACGCGTACGGGGACGCCTTGTCGTCGAACCGCCACAGCCGACTGCGCCACAACTGCCGCCGCTCGGACGGTGGTTCCTTCTGCGGTTCGCGGGGCGGGGATGCGTACGCGTCCCGGGTGGGGGTCGAGGTTGCCACGGGCGGGAGTCCTTCCCTGGGGGCGCCGGCGGGCGGCTGAGTCATGGAGTGGGCGGGCCGGTGACGGGCGGCCGGGGCGGGCGGGCGCGGCAGGAGTCACCCGCCCGCCCCGGCGTGCGGCCGGTTCAGCTCAGCCGATCGCCTTGTCGATCGTGCGGACCGCGACGTCCCAGGCCGCGTCCGGCTTCGTGCCGCGCTGCTCCATGTTGTTGATCTGCGTGGAGATCGAGTCCTTGATCACGCCGTCCTTCGGGCCGAGCACCGCCTCGGGGATGGACTTCGCCCCGTCCGCGTAGATCTGGCCGATGGGGGCGTTGTTGAAGTACGGCAGGGTGGCGGTCTTCACGTCGGGCAGCTCGTAGGCTCCCTGGTTGGACGGGAAGACGCCGATCGCCTTGAAGACGGCGGCCTGCTGCTCGGGGGCGGTCAGCCACTTGACGAGCTTGGCGGCCTCGTCGACGTTCTTGCCGGACTTCGGTACGGCGAGGAAGGAGCCGCCCCAGTTGGCGGCGGTGGCGCCGGGGGCGCTGGTGATGTCCCACTTGCCCTTGTTGGCGTCACCGGCGTACGTGGAGATCTGGCCGGCCATCCAGGCGGGGCAGACGACGGTGGCGACGGTGCTCTTGCGCAGGGCCGCCTGCCACTGGTCCTCGAACTGGGCCAGGCCCTGCGTCAGCTTCTTGGACGCGGCCTCGGCGGCCAGGTCCCAGCCCTTCTTGACGCTGGCGCTCTCCTTGTAGACGGGCTTGCCGCTCGCGTCGTAGTACTGCTCGGGGCTGGAGCTGACGACCGCGTTGAACATGGCGCTGGCGGAGTCCATGAAGTACGTGCCCTTGGGCGCCTTCTTCTTGTACTCCTCGCCGAGTGCGAGGAAGTCCTCCCAGCCGCCGGCCGTCCGCTTGGCGACCTCGGTGCGGTCGGTGGGCAGCCCGGCCTTCTCGAACAGCTCGCGGTTGTAGCAGAGGGACATGGGGCCGATGTCGGTGCCCGCGCCGATCATCGCGCCGCTGGGGGCGGTGGCCTGCTTGGCCTTCCAGGAGACCCACTCGTCGACGTCGATCACCTTGGAGAGGTCGGCGAAGGAGTCCGCCTTGGTGTCGACGATCTCCTTGATCCGGCCGACCTCGATGCCCTGGACGTCGGCGAGGCCACTGCCCGAGTTCAGCTGCTGGAGCAGCTTGGGGTAGTAGTTCTTCTCCTCGGCGGTGGTGTCCTCCTTGACCGTGATCTTCGGGTTCAGCTCGTGGTACTTCTCGAAGAGCCCGGCCTCCTTGTACCCGAACTGGCCGAAGTCGGCCACGGTCAGCGTGATGTTGCCGTCGGCGTCGGCGCCCTTGCTGCCGGAGTCGGACGAGCCGCCGCAGCCGGTGAGCAGGAGGGCGGTGACCGTGAGGCCGGTGGTGGCCACGATCGCGGTTCTACGGCGTCGACCGGCAACGCTGCGGGTGATGCGCATTCCACTGCTCCTTGTTCCGGGGAGTCCTACGGAAGGAAGCGCGCGAGATCCCCTCCCCGTGGTGTGGGAGCGCTCCCATGCGCCGATGCCGGAAGGTTCCTGCCTCAAGGGGGTGAGTGTCAAGAGTTGAAGACGAATCCGTTGCCGCCGGATGTCCACCACGTCACGCGGGGACGTCGCACCCGGCCACCCGTCGAGAGGTGAACGGGAGCAGCGGGAAGCGGGCGAGGTGCCGGGAGGGACCACCCCTGTTAATTTCGCCTTTATGTCCCCTTTGATCATGCTGGTCTCCAGCACCGGACCGGGTGAGTGACGCGGGATGGGCGTACTGCGCGACCATCCCGAACTGGCCCTCTTCTTCTGCCTCGCCGCCGGCTACCTGGTCGGCAAGCTCCGCGTCGGCCCGATCACGCTCGGCGGCATCTGCGGCACGCTGATCGTCTCCCTGCTGATCGGCACCCGGCACGTCAGCGTCGACGACGACGTCAAGACTGTCTTCTTCGCGCTGTTCATCTTCTCGCTCGGCTATATGGCCGGGCCGCAGTTCTTCGCCAACCTCAACCGCTCCAGCCTGCGCTTCTTCGCGCTCTGCCTGATCGAACTGGTCTGTGTCCTCGGGATCGCCTACGGGCTCGCCAAGGCCTTCGACCTGGACGTCGGCACGGCGGCCGGGATCCTGGCGGGGGCGGCCACCGAGTCCGCCGTCGTGGGGACGGCCACCGAGGCGATCGGCAAGCTCAGCGACCTGACCTCGGAGCAGATCACCCAGTACCAGGGGCACGTGGCGACCGCCTACACGGTCTGCTACCTGTTCGGCCTGATCACCATCGTCCTCTTCACCAGCCAGATCATGCCGATGCTGCTCCGCATCAACCTGGCCGACGCCTCCCGCGAGCTGTGGGAGAAGATGCGCGGCGGCCAGGCCGGACTGGAGTCCGACGAGCGTGAGGCGCTGCCCGGCACGGTCGGCCGCACCTACCTGGTGACGCTGGCCGACGGGCGTACGGTCGGCGATCTGGAGCGCGCGCTGGGCGGCCACATCACCGTCGAGGGGATCAAGCGCGGCAGCAAGCTGCTGACGCCCTCCCCCGGACTGGAGCTGACGCTCAGCGACCTGGTCCAGGTCGTCGGCCGGCGCTCGGCGATCATCGAGGCGGGCCGGGAGATCGGCCCGGAGACCCCGGCCGTCCCGGGACTCGACGCCCCGCTGGCCACCAGCCAGGTCGCCGTCACCGAGAAGGCGACGGCCGGGTCGACCATCGACCGGCTGGAGAAGAACCACCCGGAGTTCCGCCAGGACGGCGTCTACATCACCGACGTCCTCCGCAACGACCAGCACCTCCCCGCCAGCGGGGAGACCGTCCTCCAGCGCGGCGACGTCCTCACCCTGGTCGGCGCCCGCGGCGGGCTGAACAGGCTGGTCGCCAAGATCGGCGCGGTGGTCAGGAACGACTCCACCGACTTCGTCTACATCGGCTTCGGCATCGTCGCCGGCTCCCTGCTCGGCCAGATCGTGGTCAAGCTCGGGGACGTCCCGATGTCGCTCGGCACGGGCGGCGGCTGCCTCATCTCGGGGCTGGTCTTCGGCTGGTTCCGCTCCCGCAAGCAGACCTTCGGTGCCTTCCCGCCGCAGGCCGCGACCACGCTCAAGGACATGGGCCTGGCCGTCTTCATCGCCTGTACGGGACTGGCGGCGGGGCCGCAGGCCTGGCCGCTGCTCAAGGAGTACGGGGCGCTGCTGCCGTTCGCCGGAATCGCCATGGTCCTGGTCCCCGCGACGATCTCCCTGATCGTCGGGCGGAAGCTGCTGAAGATCGAGAAGCCGCTGCTGATCGGGGCCATCGCCGGACAGCAGTGTTCGACCCCGGCGATCACCTCCATCACCCAGGTGGCCCAGAGCTCCGTACCGCTGCTCGGCTACACCATCACGTACACGCTCTCCAACTTCCTGCTGCCGCTGACCGGCCCCATCCTCGTCGGCGTACTGGGGGCCTGACATGACGGCGACCCCAGGCCTCCCGACCACCGACGACCTCCACGGAGCGGACACCGCCATGCCCCAGACCACCCGCCTCAGCCGGGAAGAGATCCGGTCCTTCGCCCAGCTCTCGCCCTTCGAGCTGAAGGACAAGTTCATCCGGATCGCGACGGAGGCGCAGAGCGACAAGCCCGGCCAGAAGGGGAAGACGACGCGCGCGATGCTCAACGCGGGCCGGGGCAACCCCAATTGGACCGCCACCGGCCCCCGTGAGGCGTACCACGCGCTCGGCTACTTCGCGATCCAGGAGTGCCGCCGGGTCTGGACGGCGGACAACCTGGGCGGGATGCCGGAGGAGGCCGGGTGCGCGGAGCGGTTCGAGCGCTTCGTCCGTACGCATCCGGAGCTGCCCGGCATCGAGTTGCTGAAGGCGTCCGTGGACCTGGCGGTGAAGCGGTTCGGCTTCGACCGGGACGCGTTCGTGCACGAGCTGGCGGACTCCTCGATCGGGGACAACTACCCGGTGCCGGACCGGATCCTGCGCCACACCGAGGAGATCGTGCGCGGCTATCTCGCGGACGAGATGTTCGACCACCGGCCGCCGGAGGGGCAGACGCTGAGCCTGTTCGCCACCGAGGGCGGTACGGCGGCGATGTGCTACATCTTCGACTCGCTGATGCAGAACGGAATCCTGGCCAAGGGCGACCGGATCGCCCTGATGGTCCCGGTGTTCACCCCGTACCTGGAGATCCCCGAGCTGGACACGTACGGGTTCGACGTCGTCCATGTGGAGGCGAACCTGTTCACCGAGACCGGGGTGCGGCAGTGGCGCTACCCGGAGGAGGAGATCGCCAAGCTGGCGGACCCGTCGGTGAAGATGGTCTGCTGCGTCAATCCGAGCAACCCGCCCTCGCTGGCGCTCTCTTCACGGGTCAGCGAGCAGATCGCCGCCATCGTCGGCGAGCAGAACCCGAACCTGATCATCGTGACCGACGATGTGTACGGGACGTTCGTGGAGGGCTTCCGCTCGCTCGCCGGCGACCTGCCGCGCAACACGCTGCTCGTCTACTCGTACTCCAAGCACTACGGGGCGACCGGCTGGCGGCTCGGGGTGATCGCGCTGCACGACGACAACGTGATCGACGCGATGCTGAAGGAGCAGGGCCCGGAGCAGAAGGAGCGGCTCAACAGGCGTTACGGGACGCTGTCGTTGGAGCCGGAGAAGATGCGGTTCATCGACCGGATGGTGGCCGACTCCCGGCAGGTGGCGCTCAACCACACGGCGGGGCTCTCGCTTCCGCAGCAGGTGATGATGGCGCTGTTCTCGCTCTTCGACATGCTGGACGAGGGCCAGGAGTACAAGCACCGCATCCGGGCGATCGTGCGGCAGCGGCTCGAACTCCTGCTGGAGGGCGTGCACATGAAGGTCTCGGAGGACCCGAAGCGGGCGGCGTACTACATCGAACTGGACCTGCTGGCGGAGGCGGAACGCGTCCACGGGAAGCTGTTCGCCCAGTTCCTGGAGGCGAACTACGAGCCGGTGGACCCGCTGTTCCGGCTGGCCGAGCAGACGTCGGTGGTCCTGCTGAACGGGGGCGGCTTCGACGGTCCGGAGTGGTCGGTGCGGGTGTCGCTGGCCAACCTGGACGACCTGGACTACCTGAAGATCGGGCACCATCTGCGGGCGATCTTCGACGAGTACGCGCAGGAGTGGCGGGCCGGTACCTCCAGCCCGTCCGGCGCTTGAGGTCGTCCTCCGGGCGCCCGGAAAGGGGCACGCCCCGGCCGGTGGTGGGGTGGCCCGGCCGGGGCGTACGGGTGGGGGGCAGTGGTGGCTTCCGGGTGGGGGCTAGGGCCTGTCGTCAAACTGCCGTCGTCGCCCGAAGGGCGGCCGCGCGGCGTCTGGTGCGTGCGATCGCAAGGCGCCGGAATGGCCTCGTAGCGGAGCTACTTGGCCATTTCGGCAACGCCGCGAGCGTGCGTGCCAGACGCCGCACGGCAGACGGCAGTTTGACGACAGGCCCTAGCGGTAGGCCGCGAACGCCTTCGTGAAGGCCAGCGGCTCCTGGTCGATCGAACTGCACGTGGCGTCGGCGGCCGGCTTGGGCCCGCCCGGGCACGCCTTGTCGCGGGTGCCGGACCACATCGCGAGGCGGCCGACGCCCTTCTCCTGGGCGAACTTCACGACCTGTGCGGCGTCCTCGACCGTGAAGATCTCGGTGACGACATCGTTCACGCCGATCATCGGGGTGATGGCGACGGCCTTCCACGCGGCGGCCTCGGAGAGCCCGAGAACTCCCTTGATCTGGGCCTGCGTCGCGGTCGCCGCCTGGATCGCGTACTCGCCCATGTCGTCGCTGTAGGCGGGCCCGTAGTCCATCGCCATGATGTTGACCGCGTCGACCCGGACGCCGTTCTTCCTGGCGTCGGCGAGCAGGTCGATGCCGGGCTGGGTCAGCCCCTCGGGCATGACGGGCAGGGTGAACGCGACGTCCAGGTCCGGGTACTTCTTCTGGAGCCGGGCGATGGCCTGGGCGCGGCGGGTGTTGGCGGCCGTGTCGGGCAGGGCGGCGCCCTCGATGTCGAAGTCGACCTTGGTGAGCTGGTAGGCGTCGACGACCTTGCCGTAGGCGGCGGCGAGTTCGGCGGAGGAGGAGCAGTTCAGAGCCAGTTCGGCACCGGCCGCGCCGCCGAAGGAGACCCGGACGTCACCGCCCTTGGCCCTCAACGCGCCGATCGGCTTGGCCACTTGGTCGTCGCCGAGGCCGGTGACGCCGCCCCAGAGCGGGGCGCAGCTGCCGCCGGAGGTGATGAAGGCGAGGTGGAACTCGTTCACCCCGGTCTTGGTGGCGGTGTCGAGGAGGTCAAAGGCGGGGTGGAGCGAGGTGTCGATGTAGGGGGCGAACCGGGAGCCGGTTTCCCCGCCGCCACCGGGGCGATCGGTGGCGGTGGGGGCCGGCGTGGGGGTCGGTGGGACCGGGTCCGACTCCGTGGGGGCGGGAGTGGGCGCGGTCGTGGGGGTGTCCGTCGGGCGGCCGCTGGGGGTGGGGGCCGGGCCGCCGGCGGAGCAGGTGGCGTTGTTGATGAGGCAGGAGGCGGGGTCGCCCGCCGTGCCGGTGGCGGAGGTGACGAAGCCGACCGTCACGGACTTGCCGGGGGCCAGCTCCTTGTCCCAGCTCGCGGGCTTCACGGTGACGCGGTTGCCCTGCATCGTGTGCTCGCCGTTCCAGAGCGAGCCGATCTCCGTGCCCGCCGGAAGGTCGAACTGGAGGGTCCAGTCGGTGAGGGTCCTGTCCGTCTCGTTGGTGACGACGTACTGGCCCGTGTAGCCGCTGGTCCAGTCGCTGGTCCGGGTGTACGCCGCCCCGATCGCGGCGGCCTGCGCCGTACCGGTCAGGGCGAAGACCGTCCCGCCGACGACCGCCGCGGCGACGACCGCGCCGATCGCCTTGGTGCGGGTGGCCGCCGTGCGGCGGTGCGTCCTGGAACCCATCAACGTGCCCTGCCTGCCTCTGTGTCCTGCGGATGTCCCTGTGGGGGGGTGCAGGAGCACGCTAGCGGCAGCGGAACGGGCAAAGAGGGCGTTACGGACCCGAGTTGATGTTCTTAGGGTGCGCTTAAGGAACGCATGGGAGCGGATTAATGATGGGCCCCGGGATGGGCTCCGGGACCGGCCGTGGTCCGGGTCTCCTTGCGGCGCTGGCGGCCGAACCGGCGGGTGACCCGGCGGCCGTGGCCGCGCCGTCCGCGCTCCGGGCTGCTGCCGTGCAGGCCGATCCAGATCCGGACCTCCGTGCCGCCGAGCACGGACCGGCCGATGCGCAGGTCGCCGCCGGTGGACTCGGCGACCCGGCGCACGATGTCCAGGCCGAGGCCGGTGGAGCCGACCGCGCCCGCCTTGGCGCCGCCGCTGGCGCCCCGGGCCAGGGCCGCCGCCGGGTCGGCGATGCCGGGGCCCGCGTCGGAGACGAGGACGATGACCGCGTCGCCGCTGTGGTGGACGTCGACGGCGAAGGCGGTGCCCTCGGGGGTGTGGCGGAAGACGTTGCCGAGCAACGCGTCGAGGGCGGCGGCCAGTTCGGGTCGGGCGACGGGGATGCGTACCGTACGGTCCACTCCCGCGAGCCGCACCTCACGCCCCTCGTCCTCCGCCAGCGCCGACCAGAAGCCCATGCGTTCGCGGATCACCTCGGAGGCGTCGCACCCGGCCCCGGCGCCCGTCTGGACGCCCTGGGTCTGCGGGCGCTGTTCGCGGGCGGTCCGGATGATCGTGTCGACCTCGTGCTCCAGCTGCTCCACGGCCGCCCGGGTCTGGTCGGCCGCCGGGCCCTCGCCGAGCGATGCGGCGTTCAGCCGGAGGACGGTGAGCGGGGTGCGCAGCCGGTGCGAGAGGTCGGCGGCGAGCTCGCGCTCGTTGGCCAGGAGCTGGACGACCTGGTCGGCCATGGAGTTGAACGCGACTGCGGCGGACCGGAGTTCGGTGGGGCCCTCCTCGGGTACCCGGGTGCCGAGCCGCCCCTCCCCCAGGTCCTGGGCGGCGCCCGCGAGGCGCTGGGCGGGCTGGACCATCCGTACGCCGAGCCGGTCCGCGACCGCCACCGAGCCGACGATCAGGGCGACGCCGACGCCCGCCAGGATCAGCCAGGCGGTGGCGACCCCGTTGGAGACCTCGCCCTCGGGGACGAAGACCTCCACGACCGCGATGTCTCCGGTGGACAGGGCGGTGGGCTGGAGCAGGGCGAATCCGCCGGTGACCTCGGTGATGGAGGCGCGGCCCGCCTTGCGTACGGTCTCGACGTCCTTGGGGCTCGCCCGCCGGGTGCCGATGTCCAGCGCCTCGCCCACGGTTCCGTCCGCCGCCTTCTCGGGGGCGGGGACATGGACGGCGAGCCGCCCCCGGTCGCCCGGTTCGGTGGAGAGGACCGCCCGGGTCAGCTCCTCGCGGTCGGTGGTGATGGAGAGCGCCGGGGCGATCATCGCGGCCTGCCGCTCCGCGTCGGAGAAGGCCCGGTCGCTGGCCATCTCCCGGATGACGAGCCCGAGCGGTACGGCGAAGGCGATGACGACCATCGCGGTGACGGCCAGGCACACCTTGACCAGGGCCCATCTCATGCGGGCGGCTCCACGGCCGGGGCGTCGGCGGGCGGCTGGAGCTTCACGCCGACCCCGCGCAGGGTGTGCAGATAGCGCGGCCGGGCGGCGGTCTCACCGAGCTTGCGGCGGAGCCAGGACAGGTGGACGTCGATGGTCTGGTCGTCGCCGTACGACTGCTGCCAGACCTCGGCCAGCAACTCCTTGCGGGCGACGACGACGCCGGGGCGCCCGGCCAGGAAGGTCAGCAGGTCGAACTCGCGCCGGGTCAGGTCGAGTTCGGCGCCGTCCAGCTCGGCGCGGCGGCGCAGCGGGTCGATGGCGAGCCCGCCGACGCGGATCACCCTGGGCGGCGGTGCCTGGTCGCCTGCCGCCCGGGAGCGGCGCAGCACGGCGGCCATGCGGGCGGAGAGGTGCTCCACGGAGAAGGGTTTGGTCAGGTAGTCGTCGGCTCCGTCGTTGAGCAGCCGGACGATTTCGCTCTCGTCGTCCCGGGCGGTGGCGATGATGACGGGGACGTCGGTGATGGACCGCAGCATCTTCAGCGCCGCGCCGCCGTCCAGGTCGGGCAGCCCGAGATCGAGGATGACCACGTCGAAGCGGAAGTGGGCGACCTCGCGCAGCGCTTCGAGCGCGGTGCCCACACTCCGTACCGTGTGGGAGGCCTCACTGAGGTGCCGGATGAGGGCGGAACGTACGAACTGGTCGTCCTCGACCACGAGCACACTTGCCATGGGCGGCACCGTACGCCATGCGGACGGGCCGGGTCCCCGCCCCGTCCCACCCCGCCGGAATCCTCCGCAAAGGCCGGAACGAAAACGGAATGAGACGTACCGGAGGGGGACAGCCCAGGTGTGCGTGGTGCAGGATGTGCCGGATGCAACGAGGACTCGTACACGCGCTCGCGTGGTCGCTCGCCACCGGCGCGGCGGTCACGCTGTCGTGGTGGGGTGTGCACACGGTCATGACCGGGACGGCGTACGACCCGCCCCGGGCGGTGCCGATCTCCGTGGGCGCGGGCGCACCGCAGCGGATCGGGCAGTCCACCGAGGAGCCGCTCGTCTCGTCGACGCACCGCTCCTCGCCGTCGCCCTCCCCCTCTTCCCCCTCGGCGGACAGCAGCAGCGCGAGCCCCTCACCGTCGGCCGCACGCCCCTCCCGTACGCCGTCGAACACCCCGGCGCCCCCTCCGGCCTCCCCCAAGCCCGCCGCGAACTCCGGTGAGGTGAAGGGGTACCGGACCGACGGCGGCCGGGTCGTCTTCGAGCTGGGCAAGAGCTCGGCGAAGCTGGTCTCGGCGACGCCGGAGCCGGGCTGGTCGATGCAGGTGTGGACGAACGACGCCTGGATCCGGGTCGACTTCAGCGACGGGGGCGGGGCCGACGGGAAGACGTACTCGGTGTTCTGCACCTGGAACGGGACGCCGCCGACGGTGCAGGTCGTCGAACCGTGAGCCGTTCACTACGCCTCGAAGACGGACGGCGGGGGCGCCGGTGACGGCTTGGCCGCCGCGTCCGTGACGACCGCCGCGCCGCCGGTGAAGTCCGTGAGCGCCCGCCCGTGTTCGACCCGGCCGGGGTGCGGGTCGCTCGCCACCCGGCGGGTGAACTCCGCGACGGCCAGCGGCAGGGCGGAGGCCAGCAGGACCGCGTTGCCGAAGCGGCGGCCGCGCCAGACCACGGGGTCGGCGGCGAGGGCCAGTTCGGGGAAGACGGTGGCGGCGGTGGCCACCTGGCCGCGCAGGTGGGCGAGCGGGGGCCCGTCGGCGAGGTTGGCGGCGTACTGGCCGCCCGGCTTCAGCACCCGCCGTACGTCGGTGAGGAATTCGGCGGAGGTCAGGTGGGCGGGGGTGCGGGCGCCGCTGAAGACGTCCGCGATGACCAGGTCCGCCCAGCCGTCGGGGAGCTTGCCGAGCCCTTCGCGGGCGTCCATCACCCGGACCCGGACCCGGGCCTGCGGGTCCAACGGGAGCCGGTCGCGGACGAGCTGGACGAGCGCCGCGTCGACCTCCACGACCTGCTGGGTGGAGCGGGGGCGGGTGGCGGCCACGTACCGGGCGAGGGTGAAGGCGCCGCCGCCGAGGTGGAGGACGTGGAGGGGCTGGAGCGGGGGCGCGGCCAGGTCGATGACGTGGCCGAGCCGGCGCTGGTAGGCGAAGGAGAGGTGGGCGGGGTCGCCGAGGTCCACGTGGGACTGCGGGGCGCCGTCCAGCAGCAGCGTCCAGGCGTCCGGGCGCTCCCGGTCGGGTATGAGCTCGGCGCGGCCGCTGTCGACGGGCCCGGAGAAGGGTTCGCGCTCACCCCGGCCCGCGCCTCGGCGTTCTTTCCTGCCCCCGGTCGGCGCTCCTCGTCGTGCCACGTGCGCTGGTCCTTGCTGGTGGGGGCCCGGGATACCGGCAGCGGCGGAGGTGTCCGCCCGTCCGGCCATTATGGGCCGGTTCAGTTGCAGCCGTCGGCCGCTTCCAGCAGGCGGGCCGCCTGGTCGAGGGCGGCGCGGAGGACGGCGGGGTCGGTGACCGGGGCGTCCTCGGCGGGCGGGAGCAGCCAGCCGGAACCGGCGGCGGGCGGGGTGGTGGGGATGCGCAGCCCGCGGCCGTCGGTCCGCGTACAGGCGCTGCCCGGTACGTCCCAGGCGTCGGCGGTGCCGGGCGGGACGAGGAAGCCGAGAGTGTCGCAGGCGCCGTTGTGCAGGACCGGGCCGACGGCCTCGTGGTCCCGGCCGCGGCGGAGGATGTCGACGGCCTCCAGCCCCTGGCGGGCGGGGACGGTGACGAGGTCGCAGGGCTGTTCCGCGGGGGCCGGTGCGGGTGCGGATGCCGGGGTCTTGGTGGGGGTCGTGGTCGTCGTCGGGTTCGTCGCGGTCGTCCGTGAGCCGGTCTCCATGCCGATGTGCAGCAAGGGAACCCCTCCTCTCATCGCCGAACGGAGCCACACTCCGTCTCCACATGGACCAACGGCGACGGAGCGTCAAGGGCTACGGGGCCACACCGCCGCAAAGGGTGGCAGTTCATGGCGGATCGCGGGCGGGATGCGCATATATGCGAGGAATGACCGTGTGTGTTCCCTGTCACAGCAGGTACGTTCTTGCTCCGCCGGGACACCGGAAAGCAGGACCCGGCTTGCACCGCTTGCACCAGAGAGGGGCCGGCCATGGTGTCGACAGGGGCAGTTCCCAACCTCGTCTTCCGCCAGCTGCGCGGACAGCGCTCCGCAGGGGAGTTCGCGGCCGCCGTCCGCCGGGCGGCGCGGGAGATCGGTGAGCAGGTCGCGTGCGATGCCCGGTACATCGGACGCGTGGAGTCCGGGGAGATCCGCTGTCCCAACTACGCGTACGAACGGGTCTTCCTGCACATGTTCCCCGGGGCCTCCCTGGCCGACCTGGGGTTCTCGGCCCGCGAGAGCGTACGGGGGCGGGGGGCGCGGGTCGTCCCCGAGCCGGCCCCGCCCCCCGCACCCGACGAGTCCCACCACACCGACGAGGAGAGCGACGTGCTGCGTCGCGTGTTCATGATGAGCGGCACGGCCACCGTGGCCGCCGCTTCCCTGGGTCTCGGCGGGGCGCCCGCCTCCGCCGCCGCCCGAATCTCCCTGCCCGCACAGCGCCGGGTCGGTGAGAGCGAGGTGGACGCCGTGGAGCAGGCGGTACGACGGATCCGGGTGCTGGACGACCGGCACGGCGGGGACGGGCTCTACCGGCAGGCGGCGCGGCCGTTGAAGGCGGCGTACGAGCTGCTGGACTCGGGGACCACGACGCGGCGGGCCACCGCGGACCGGCTGCACGCGGGCGCGGGTGAGCTGGCCATCTCGGTGGGGTGGCTGGCCCATGACTCGGGTCGGTTCGACGACGCGCGCTCGCACTACGCGGAGGCGCTGGCGACGGCGCGGCTGGCGGGAGACGCGGGGCTCGAGGCGCACGCGTTCTGCAACACGTCGTTCCTGGCCCGGGACGCGGGGCGGCCGCGTGAGGCTGTACGGGCGGCGGAGGCCGGGCAGCGGGCGGCCCGCACGCTCGGCTCGCCCCGGCTGCTGGCGCTGCTCGCACTGCGGGAGGCGGGGGGCCGGGCGGGGCTCGGGGACCGTACGGGGTGCGACCGGGCGATCGGGCGGGCCCGGGCGGCGTTCGAGCGGGGGCCGGCCGGGGGTGACCCGGAGTGGATGAGCTTCTTCCGGGAGGCGGAGCTGGAGCTGCTGGAGGCGCAGTGCTGGTCGGCACTGGGCGACTGGTCGCGGGCGGCGCGGCACGGGCGGCGGGCGGTGACGTTGCAGGACGCGCACTTCACCCGGAACCTCGCGCTGTACCGGGCGCAGCTGACGGGGGATCTGGCGCGGGCGGGTCGGGTGGAGGAGGCGGGGTCGACGGGCCACCAGGTGCTGGACCTGCTGGACCGGGTCCAGTCCTCGCGGATCCGGGGGATGGTGGCGGGGGCGGCGCGGGTGCTGGAGGCCCGGGCGGGCGGGGGGTCCGGGGCGGTGTCGTTCCTGACCCGCCACCGGGAGTGCCTGTCGGCCTGATGGGCGGCCGCATCCAGCCCGTTGCGGGGGCGCTTTCAGCCCGTGCCTGGGAGGGTTCAGCCCGTTGCGGGGAGGCATTTCCAGCCCGTCCGGCGTTGAGGACGGAACCCTTGCCCGGGTGAGCGGGGGGCCTTTGGATCCCGTGGCGCGGGAGAGGCGTGCCGTGCACCCGGAACGTGCTCGACGGTTCCGTCCTCAAACGCCGGACGGGCTGAGAGGGACGGCCCCTCCGGCTGCGGGAGCGGGCGGGGCCGGGCTTCCGTCCTCAAACGCCGGACGGGCTTAGCAGGCCTCCAGGTGCCCCGTGTCGTTCCAGCGTTCCATCGCCGGCTCGCCGTACGCCCAGCCCAGTACCGACAGCGACGTCGGTTCCAGGCGGATGCGGGCGCCGAAGGACAGGTCCTCGCCCAGCCAGCGCGCGGCGAGGGCGCGCAGGATGTGGCCGTGGGCGAAGACCAGCACGTCGCGATCGGCCGACCGCGCCCAGCCGACCACCTCGTCCGCGCGGGCGGTGACCTCCGCCAGGGACTCCCCCTCCGGCACCCCGTCGCGCCAGATCAGCCAGTCCGGCCGGTCCGCCTTGATCTGCGTCGGCGTCAGCCCCTCGTACGCCCCGTAGTCCCACTCCATCAGCGCGTCCCACCGCTCCGCCCGCTCCCCGAACCCGGCGATCTCGCAGGTCTCGGCGGCCCGGACCAGCGGGCTGGTGCGGATCTCGACGCCGGGCAGGCCGCCCCACGGCGCCCGGTGCAGCCGTTCGCCGAGCAGTTTCGCGCCCTCGCGGCCGGTGTCCAGGAGCGGGATGTCCGTCCTGCCGGTGTGGTTGCCCTGGACCGACCACTGGGTCTGGCCATGCCGGGCGAGGAGGATGCGCGGTGCCATGAAGGCTCTCCCTGGAACGGTGGTGCTGGGCCTTCCATCATCCCGCACCGCCCGGAAGGGCAACCTCCGGGGCGGCGGGGACGTCCCTCCCTGAGCAGCCGTCCACCGCGGTACCGGAGCCACGGCGGGGCAGGCTGCTCACGGGGCCGTCCACCAGGGGACCCCCCGGGGGACGTGGCGGGCGACCGCCGCCTTACGGTTGAACGCCCACCGTCGGCCGCATGAACACGGGGAGAGCCACCGGATGCCGCACGCCACCGCCCTGCCCGCGACCGGTCATCGACCCCGCTGGTGGACGGAGCTCCCACTGATCGCGGTGGTGTACGGGCTGTACTCGATGGGCCGCCTCCTGGTGCGCGGCGATGTGTCGACGGCGGTCGACAACGGTCTGGCGATCCTCCGGTTCGAGCAGGCGTTCCACCTCAACGCCGAGCACCCGCTCAACCGCCTCTTCACCAGCACCCCTTCCCTGGGCATACCCGCCGACTTCGCCTACGCATCCCTGCACTACCTGGTCACCCCGGCGGTCCTGGTCTGGATGTTCCGGCGCAGGTCGGCGGCGTACCGGGCGGCCCGGGTCTGGCTGATGAACTCGACCCTGCTGGGTCTGGTCGGCTTCACGCTGATGCCGACCTGCCCGCCCAGGCTGCTGGACGCGAGCCACGGCTTCGTCGACACGATGGCGCAGTACAGCGCGTACGGCTGGTGGGGCACCGGCGCGAGCGCCCCGCGCGGGCTGAGCGGGATGACCAACCAGTACGCGGCCATGCCGAGCCTGCACGTCGGCTGGTCCCTGTGGTGCGGCGTCCTGCTGTGGCGCCACGCCCGCCACCCCCTGCTGCGGGCCGCCGGTATCGCCTATCCCCTGATCACCACGATCGTGGTCATGGGCACCGCGAACCACTATTTCCTGGACGCGGTCGCGGGCGCGGCCGTGATGGGGCTCGGAGCCCTGCTGACCAGGCCGGTCATGCGGCTGGCCGACCGGGTGAAGGGGCGGCTGGGGGCCGCCTTCGCCACCGTGCGTACCGCCTCCGAGCCGGTGAAGTCCCCGATTGTCAGTGGCGGATGCAAGACTTCCGCGGGTGAGCGAATCCCCGGCCAGCGGACCTCCTCCGCAGATTCCCCCGACGCGGCAGCCGACGGCGCGGCAGACCCCGTCGGCGCCGTACAGCGCGCAGGCACCCCAGGCACCGCAGGCGCCCCGAGCGGCGGAAGCGCCTCGGGCGGCGCGGCCGGCGACGACGCTCCGGCAGCGGCTCGCTGAGCTGCGCGGCCCCTCCGTCGCCCCGCACCCGCTGGACGCCCGCGCGCTCGCCGCTCTCGCCGCGAACCCGGGCTGCAAGCGCCGCGCCCTGCTGGACGGCGCCGGGGTCGACAAGGGCGTGCTGGCCGAGGCGCTCGGCTCCCCCGCCCCGTTCGGGCAGTCCCAGTTCGCCTTCATGCGGGGCAACGCGTTCGAGGCCAAGGTCAAGGCCGACGGCGGGGCGGAGCTGCTGCGCCTGCTGTACGAGCGGCTCGGCTCCCCCGCCCCCGCCCCCGGCCCGGACGCCGCCACGCCCGATCTGAGCGCCGCCGGTCCCGAGGGCCGGGCCGCCCGGACCGCGCTCGCCCTGCGCGAGGCGACGGCGGCGGGCGGCTGGGCGCTGCTGGACCACCCGATGCTGGCCCTGGAGGTGGCGGGCTCCCCGGCCTATCTGGAGCCGGACGCGGTGGTGGTGCACCCCGACGGCCGCTGGACGGTGGTCGAGATCAAGTCGTTCCCGATGATCGACGCCTCCGCCGACGCCGCGAAGGTCGGGGCAGCCGCCCGCCAGGCCGCGGTGTACGTGCTGGCGCTGGAGCGGGTCGCGGCGGTGACCGAGGGGGCCGAGGTCGGCCATCAGGTGCTGCTGGTCTGCCCGAAGGACTTCTCCAACCTGCCGACCGCCTCCGTCGTCGACGTACGCAAGCAGCGTGCCGTGACCCGCCGCCAGCTGACGCGCCTCACCCGCATCGAGGACATCGCGGAGGCCCTGCCCGAGGGGACGACCTTCGACCCGGCGTGCTCGCCGCAGGAGCTGGAGTCCGCCGTCTCCTCCGTCACCGCCGCCTACGCCCCCGAGTGCCTGGCCGCCTGCGAGCTGGCCTTCCACTGCCGGGCGAGGTCCCGGGCCGAGGGCGCCGTGGAGACGCTCGGGCGGAGTGTGCGCGGGGAGCTGGGCGGGCTGACCACGGTGGCCGGGGTGCTGGCCGCCGCCGCGGGCAAGGAGGGCGACCCCGCCGACCCGACCGTGGCGGCGCTGCGCCGGGCCGCCGCCCTGCGCGCCGACGCCCTGGAGAGCGCGGCAGCCCTGCGCGCCGAAGCCCAGGGGCGTACCGAGGCACCGGAAGGCGCGGCAGCCTTGGGCGGACAGGCCCGGGAAGGTGCGGCCGCATGTCGTTGATCAGCACCCTCGCCCGGCTGGAGGCCGTCGACTCCGGCCGCGCCCAGCCGCTGGCGACCGTCCGCCACCGCCATCTCACCGACCGGCCGCTGGTGATCGTGCCGCTCACCACCGCCGGGGAGGCCGGGGCCCCGCTCGGCGCCCTGGTCGGCACCGACCGCGATCAGCCCCGGCTCCTTGCCGTCGCCCAGCCGCGCGACCGTGACCTGCGGTTCGCGTTCCTGGCCGAGCTGGCGGAGGCGGTGCTTCCGCACATCGAGGCGTACGCGGACGTGGTGGAGCCCGCCGAGCGCAACGAGACCGACCCGGCGACCGGCAAGAAGACCAAGGTCGAGGTCGAGTTGTGCACGGACGCGCCCCAGCTGATCGTGCCGAGCCGGGCGGGCATCGAGTTCGTCCGGCTGCTCGGCCGCTCCATGCGGTTCCGCCGGACCGCCGAGGACGACCCGGAGACGCCGTACCCGGCCCCGGTCCGCGTCCCGCTGCTCGGCCGCTGGCTCACGCACTACGGGGAGCGGGCCCGGGTCCCCGGCTCCTCGCTGCTCCTCGCCGCCACGGACCTGCTGAACCGGCACTGGGCGACCGGCCAGAGCAACCTGGAGGACCAGCACCTCGGGGCGCTGCTCGCCTGGATCGACCCGCCGCAGGACATGACCGGCGCGGAGGCGGCCCTCCGCGCCGAGGTGGGCCGCGACCAGGACGGGCAGCTGCTGTGCCCGCCCGCCGGGCCCGCCACCGACCCGGCCTTCGACAACCGGCTCCTCGCCCCGGCGATCGAGAAGTACGACCGGGCCCGGCAGGCGCTGGCGGCGGCCGAGGACGGGCTGACGGCCGACGAGCGGCTCGGCGAGCTGAGCGGCGCCGAGCGCGAGATCCGCTCCCTCCTCGCCAAGGTGATGCTGCCGACCTGGGACAAGGTGTGGCAGGGCCTCGACCTGCTGCGGGAGCTGCCCGAGGGGTCCCGGGCCGAGGACCGCTGGACCCGGGACCGCTGGTCGTTCACCGCCCACCGGGACCGGGTCAGCTCCGGTGAGCCGCCGCAGCCGCGCCGCGACGACGCGGTGACGGCGGCCCAGAAGCTGGCCTCCCGCGAGACCGCGCAGGCCCAGCTGGAGGCGCAGGAGGCGCTGGACGACCCGCTGGTGCTGGCCGGGCGGCGGCTGGCGGGCGAGGCGTTCGTGGCGGAGGTGGCCGAGGTCGAGATGGCGTACACGGAGTCCAAGCGGCCCTCCCCGCGCCCGCTGGTCACCCTCCGCACGGACGAGCGGCCGCACCTGGGCGAGCGGACCAAGGTGTACCGCTCGCTGGACGGCAAGCCGCAGACGGCGGAGTTCGTACGGGCCGAGCAGGACGAGGACTCAGGCGACGGCGAGATCCTGATCGTGGTGCGGATCATGGACCGGATGGGCCGGGGCAAGGAGCCGGCGCCCGGTTCGCTGCCGGAGCCGGGCGAGCGGATCGCCTGGACCCTGTTCGAGCACGACCAGCGCGGCGGGCCGAAGCTGCCCGACCCGGAGGACACCCCGTGGACCCACGGCGGCCCGCCGGGCGCGGACGCCGCCGCGCGCGCCGAGCACCCCGACCCCGTGACCCCGGAGGACCTGCTGTGATCTCGACCCCCGTCACCCCGGAGGGACCGCTGTGACGACCCTCTTCGACCCCGGTGCCGAGGCGGCGCGGGCGACCCGGGCCATCCTCGACGACACCCTGCGCGGCAGCGCCCGGGGCATCGTCGTGGACTCCCCGCCCGGCGCCGGGAAGTCGACCCTGGTGGTCCGGGCGGCCCTGGAGCTGGCCGCCGCCGGGCATCCGCTGATGGTGGTCGCGCAGACCAACGCCCAGGTCGACGACCTGGTGGTGCGGCTGGCGGAGAAGGACCCGGAGCTGCCGGTGGGGCGGCTGCACAGCAGCGACTCCGACCCGTACGACAAGGTGCTGGACGGCCTCGACAACGTACGGAAGTCGGCGAAGGCGGCGGATCTGGCCGGGCTGGACGTGGTGATCTCGACGGCCGCCAAGTGGGCGCATGTGAAGAACGTGGAGCCGTGGGGGCACGCGATCGTCGACGAGGCGTACCAGATGCGCTCGGACGCGCTGCTGGCCGTGGCCGGGCTGTTCGAGCGGGCGCTGTTCGTCGGGGACCCGGGGCAGCTGGATCCGTTCTCGATCGTGGGCGCGGACCAGTGGGCGGGGCTGAGCTACGACCCGTCGGCGAGCGCGGTCTCCACGCTGCTGGCACACAATCCGGAGCTGCCGCAGCACCGGCTGCCGGTCTCCTGGCGGCTCCCGGCGTCGGCGGCGCCGCTGGTGTCGGCCGCGTTCTACCCGTACACACCGTTCCGCAGCGGTACGGACCACGGGGACCGGAAGCTCTCGTTCGGGGTGGCCTCGGACGGCTCGGGGCCTGACCGGGTGCTGGACGAGGCGGCCGAGGCCGGGTGGGGGCTGCTGGAGCTGCCGGCCCGGCACACCCCGCGTACGGACCCCGAGGCGGTACGGGCGGTGGCGCTGGTGGTCCGGCGGCTGCTGGACCGGGGCGGTGTCGCCACCAGCGAGCGGTCCGAGCAGCCGGTTCCGGTGACGGCGGACCGGGTGGCGGTCGGCACGGCCCACCGCGACCAGGCGGCGGCGGTGCGGGCCGCCCTCGCCGAGCTGGGCGTCACGGGGGTGGCGGTGGACACGGCGAACCGGCTCCAGGGCCGCGAGTTCGACGTCACGGTGGTCCTGCACCCGCTGTCGGGCCGCCCCGACGCGACCGCCTTCCACCTGGAGACGGGCCGCCTGTGCGTCCTGGCCTCCCGCCACCGGCACGCCTGCATCGTGGTGTGCCGGGAGGGGGTGGCGGACCTGCTGGACGAGCACCCGTCCACGGAGCCGGTCCAGCTGGGCGTCACGGTGAAGTTCCCCGACGGCTGGGAGGCCAACCACGCGGTGCTGGCCCACCTCGCCGAGCACCGGGTGCGGTGGCGGCCCCAGGCGACGTAAGGCCGGAAAGGCCTGTGGCCCTCTTGCGCGGGGTTGGACAATGGAGGGTGGCCGTCCGGGGCCGCCAGAGGAAGGAACAGCACATGACACAGTCCGAGCGGAACGAACGGCAGCGGCTGCGCCCCGCGCCGCTGCTCTTCGAGCCGTCTCAGGCGGCCGCCGATCCGGAGCACTTCTTCGACCTGGAGTCGATGGACGACCCCCGTGAGCTGCTGGCCCGCGCAACCGAGCTGACGCAGGCCTTCCGCGCGGCGACGGACCGGTCGGTGGAGTTCCAGGCGATGGCGGCGGCGCAGCTCGCCGATCCGCGCCGGTTCGACCGGCTGACGGCGGCGGATGTGGCGGAGCGCGCGGAGTGGACCGAGGACTACGCGAAGAAGATGATCGAGTTCGGGCGGTCCCTGCTGGACGCGTCCTCCACCGCCTGAGCCCGGCCCGTACGGGCGTTCCAAGAAAAGGCCCCCAGGCCGGAGGTCAGGTCCCGTGGCATATTCCGGGCGGGCAAGATACTCCTTCCCCTCCCGTCCTGTCCGGGTTTTCGGCAACTCTCGGAATCAGCTCGGTCACTCCCGGTAGACCTTTTCTCCATGAGCGCTTGGCTGAAAGACGAAACGACCCTTCAGGCCGGCGGAGCCGCGCCCCACGCCGTCGACATCTTCGCCCTGCTGCGGGACCAGACCGGAACGCAGGCCGCGCAGGTGACCGCCGCCGGTGCCGCCTGGCTGGCGGGGGCCTCCGCCTACCCGCGCTCCACGCTCGCGCAGTGGGAGGAGCGCCCGGCCTCGCCCGGGGTACTGCCCTGCGGCTCGCAGTTCGACGTCGTCAATGTGCCCGCGCTGTTCGGACGGCGGATGGTGGAGCGCCTGTGGGCCGAGGGCCCGGGCACCGGTCCGGTCGCCGTGCACCGGGGCCGGATGCTGCTCTTCGCCTCCCCCGGAACGGCCCAGCGGCTGCCCTCGCTGCTGGCCTGGGAGGAGTGGGGATCCGGCGGCGGCGGGACCTCCCGCACGCAGCGCGGCGAGGTGCCTCCGCTGCTCTGTCACGGCACCGGCGACGCCGTCACCGTACCGCCCCTGACCTGCCCGTCCGGTGGTTCCGGGCCGCGCTGGCTGGTGGCGCCCGACACCCGCAATCCGTGGCTGCCGGGGCCCGATGTGCTGCTCTGGGCCTGTGTCCGGGTGGGCCGGTCGGCGGTGTCCGAGGGGGCCGGACATTCGATTTTTCCTCGGGCGGATCAGGGTGCTAATGTCTACGACGTCAGCAGGCGCCGTTAGCTCAGTTGGTTAGAGCAGCTGACTCTTAATCAGCGGGTCCGGGGTTCGAGTCCCTGACGGCGCACCGACGGAAGAAGCCCCTCGCGGAAGCGGGGGGCTTCTTCGTGTTCTCCCGGAGCAGGTCAGACGCCGGTGGTGATCCTGACCGTCCAGGAGCCGGACGGCGTACGGTCGGCGACCTCCACGCGGGTGCGCTCGCCCGGCACGGTGTAGGTCTCGCCCTCCGTGAGCGGGGCGTCGGCGAGCGGCGGGTAGACCGAGCGGTCCCAGCACGAACCGGTCTCCGGGTGGGTGTCCACCACCTCGACCGGGCCGCCGCCGGAGGCCGTACCGCTGCGGACCCGGTAGATCAGGATGCCCTCGGTGCAGGTCCCCCGGTCGTTGCCGGTGGCGCCGCGCGCCTCGATCGCCAGCACGCTGTCCTCCCCGGTCCGTACGACGGCGAGCCGGGTCCCGATCGACCCGCCGGGCACGGGGGCGGCGGCGACCGGTTCCAGGGTGAGGTCGGCCGTGCCCTGGACGCAGACGACCTGCGGCCCGTCCAGCCAGCCGAGCTTCCACTTGTGCCAGCCGAAGAGGTCGGGCGCCAGGCCGAACTGGCTGCCCATGACGTCCCAGTCGCCGACGTAGGTGTCCCAGTCGCCCTTGCCGTCGGTGGGCCGGTGGTAGAGATCGGCCAGGTCGAAGACGTGCCCGGTCTCGTGGGCGAGGACGTTGCGGTCGGGCGGGTGCTGCTCGAAGACGGTGACCACGCGCCGGATGTCCGTACCGTCCGCGCGCAGCGGCCGATCGAAGTTGACGACCTTCGTGGCGTCGGAGTCGACGCCCGGGGCGTCCGGGTCGGCGACCAGATAGACGATGTCGTACGCCGAGAAGTCGACGTCCCGGTCGGCGGCGGCGATCGCGTCGCGCAGGTAGGCGGTGCGCCTCTTGGCGTCCCAGTCGCGCTCTATGCCGTACCAGGTGGAGGCGCGCGGCATCTGGGTCCAGGCCCGCTGCGGGTGCGGGCGCAGGGTGAACCGGCCGTAGCTGGCCCGCTCGAAGAAGCGGGTGGTCGAGGGGAAGTGGTCGGCGGTCAGCACGTCGGGGCTGATCCTGGGCTTCGAGTCCGGGAACGACAGGAAGATCATGACCGCGTCGAGGCGCCGGTCGGGCCGGGGGTAGGCCCCGTTCCAGCTGTCCAGGCCCAGTGAGTGGTGGGCCGATGTCCTGGGGAGCGCGCACGGGGTCGCGTCGTGCACGGCGGCCGCGGCGGGGCCGGCGGCGAGCGAGGTGGCGGCGAGCGCGAGGAGGGACGTCAGGGCGGCCGCAAGACTGCGCAGCGTCAGCCGCTCCGCTCCCCCGGGTCCGGGCTCACGCTGCACATCGACCTCCGGGTGGGAACGCGTTACGTCTCGTCCACCCTGTGCCGGTTCATGGCGATGCGCCCTGTTGTGCTGCCCCACACGGGTCACAGGGGCCCCACGGGTCGCAGGGTAGGCACCCGGCGGCACCGCACCCCCGACCTTCACGGAACGTCACCACCGGTCGTATCGGTGCTTCGATGCAACAGAACCGCGCAGAAACGATCAGGGTCGGGCAAAGCGGAACGTCGCAGACCGGCCGTTCGGTCGCCCCATGGCCGGATGCGAGCTGGAACGCCCGACGCGCCACCCTCTATGCTTCACCACGCTTTCCCGCGTGGATCGGGCCCCTTCACGGGTTCACCACCCGGTGCCCTGTCCGACCCCACCTGTTCACGACAACCTTCACAGCGGGAGCGAGCGGTGAGCGGAACCTCCGAAGGGCCCAGGGCCCCGGCCGGCACATCCCCGGAAGCCGTGGGCACGCCGGTCACGGAGCGTCATACGGCAGGCCCCGCCGGAGAACGGACGGCCGGACCCGCCGGAGCCGCCGAAGCCGCCGAAGCCGCCGGAGAACGTACGGCACACCGGGCGGCAGCACCGTACGGGGAAGCCGCTCTCCGGAGGGCGGCGGATGACGCCGCCACCGAGCTGCGCGACCACCGCGCCGCCTTCAACGCCGCGACCCTCCCCATGGCCGTCGTGGACGGCAGGGGACACGTCGTCCGGGCCAACGACGCCCTCGGCGGGCTCCTGGGCACGACGTCCCGGGCGCTGGACGGACGGCAGGCGTGCGAGCTGGTCGACCTGGCCTCCGACGACCGCACCTGGCACGCCTACCGCGAGGTGCTCCAGGGCCGCCGCTCCCGGTTCCGCTGCACCCGCCGCCTCAAACACCCCGACGGGCGCACCCTTTGGGCCGAGGTCACCGTCGTACCGATGACGGGCACATCGGCGGCCGAGCCCGCGCGGGTCCTGCTGACGGTGGCGGACATCAGCGACCGGCGCGAGCTCCAGGACCGGCTGCGCCACCTCCAGATGCACGACCCGGTGACCCGGCTGCCCAACCGGACGCTGTTCTTCGAGCGGCTCTCGGTGGCCCTGGAGATCCCGCCCTACCAGGACGACTCGATGCTCCCCCGGCACGGCCGGATCGGGCTCTGCTATCTGGACCTGGACGGCTTCAAGGCCATCAACGACACCCTCGGCCACCGGATCGGCGACCGGCTGCTGGCCGCCGTCGCCGGGCGGCTCACCGACTGCGCCGAGAACGACGCGAGCAGCAACCCGGGCGGCAGCAGGCTGGTGGCGCGGCTGGGCGGCGACGAGTTCGCGATCCTGGTGGAGGACTCCGGCGGTACGGAGGCGCTGACCGAGCTGGCCCGCTCGGTCCTGACCGCCCTCCAGCACCCCTTCGACCTGGCCGGGCACCGGCTCTCGGTCTCCGCCTCGATCGGGGTGGTGGAGCGCCCGGTCGCGGGCACCTCGCCCACCGGTCTGATGCAGGCCGCCGACACCACGCTGTACTGGGCGAAGGCCGACGGCCGGGCCCGCTGGACGCTCTTCGACCCCGAGCGCAACGCCCACCGCATGACCCGCCAGGCGCTCTCCTCCACGCTCCGGCCCGCCGTGGAGCGCGGCGAGTTCACCCTCGAATACCAGCCACTGGTCGGCATGGCGGACGGCGTGGTGCGCGGGGTGGAGGCGCTGGTGCGCTGGAACCACCCGCAGTTCGGCGTGCTCTCGCCGAATCGGTTCGTCGGGATCGCCGAGGAGGACGGCTCCATCGTCCAGCTCGGCCGGTGGATCCTGCGCACCGCGTGCCGCCAGGCGCGGCGCTGGCAGCTGGACCACCCGGACGAGCCCGCGCTCTTCATCAGCGTCAATGTCGCCGTACGCCAGGTCTGGGACTCCGACCTGGTGGCCGACGTGGCGCAGATCCTCAACGAGACGGGCCTGGCCCCGGGGCTGCTCCAGCTGGAGCTGACCGAGTCGGCGGTGATGGGATCCGGGGGCCGCCCGCTGCGAGCCCTTCAGGCGCTGAGCGACATGGGCGTACGGATCGCCATCGACGACTTCGGGACGGGGTACTCGAACCTCGCCTACCTCAGCCGGCTGCCCGTCTCCGTACTGAAGCTGGACGGGGCGTTCGTGAAGGGCTTCCGGTACGAGGACGGTACGCACCCCAGCCCCGCCGACGAGACGATCGTGGAGGCGATGGTGCAGCTGGCGCACCGCCTGGGCCTGACCGTCACCGCGGAGTGCGTGGAGACGGCCGGGCAGGCGGAGCGGCTGCGCCGGATCGGCTGCGACACGGGGCAGGGGTGGCTGTACTCGCGGGCCGTGGCGCCGGAGCTGATCGCGGCGCTGATCACGGCCCGGCCGACCCCGGGTTAGACCTCGTTCGGCAGCCCGTACGCGTCCGCGATCAGCTCGTAGCTGCGCAGCCGCGCGTCGCCGCCGTGGGCGTTGGCGGTGATCATCAGCTCGTCGGCGCCGGTGCGCTTGGCCAGGTCGTCAAGGCCGGAGCGGACCTCGTCGGGGGTGCCGTGGATGACGTTGGAGAGCCAGCCGTCGACGAACTCCCGCTCCATCGGGGAGAAGTCGTACGCCGCCGCCTCCTCCGGGCTCGGGATGAGCCCCGGCCGCCCGGTGCGCAGCCGGACCATCGACAGGGCGCCGGTCAGCACCTGGCGGCGTGCCTCGCGCTCGTCGTCGGCGGCCAGCGCGGAGACCCCGATCAGGGCGTACGGGGCGTCCAGCACGGCGGAGGGCCGGAAGGACTCCCGGTACAGGTCGAGGGCCGGGATCGTGTTCTGCGCCGAGAAGTGGTGCGCGAAGGCGAACGGCAGGCCGAGCGTGCCTGCCAGCCGGGCGCTGAAGCCGGAGGAGCCGAGCAGCCAGACGGGCGGCCGGTGCGCGGACTGCACCCCGCCGGGGGCGGTCGCCTGGACCGGGCCCGGTACGGCGTGGATGCGGGCGTACGGGTGCCCGTCGGGGAAGTCGTCGTCCAGGAACCGGATCAGCTCCATGAGCTGCTGCGGGAAGTCATCGGCCCCCTCGTTCAGCCGGTCGCTGCGGCGCAGGGCGGCGGCCGTGGCGCCGTCGGTGCCGGGGGCCCGGCCGAGGCCCAGGTCGACGCGGCCGGGGGCCATCGCCTCCAGGGTGCCGAACTGCTCGGCGATCACCAGCGGTGCGTGGTTGGGCAGCATGACACCGCCGGAGCCGAGCCGGATGCGGTCGGTGTGGGCGGCGATGTGCGCGAGGATCACGGCCGGGGAGGACGAGGCGACCCCGGGCATGGAGTGGTGCTCGGCGACCCAGTAGCGGTGGAAGCCTCGGCTCTCGGTGAGCCGGGCGATCTCGACGCCGGTGCGCAGGGCCTGGGTCGCGGTGCGCCCCTGGCCCACGGTCACCAGGTCGAGTACGGAGAGCGGTACGGGGGCGGTGCCTGCGGCCGTACCCCGGATTCCGTCGCCGTCCGTCCCGTCGCCCGTGTTCCCGCCTCGGATCTCGTCCACGTGTCGGCCCTCTCCCGGTGCTGCTCGTCCTGCGTATGCCTATGCGTATCGGAGGCGTACAACAGGAGGATGGCTCCGCTTATTCCGGGAGCTCTCCGGCAGGACCGTCAAGAGGGTGGCGCGCCTTACTCCCGTACCTCGATCCCCTTCGGCTCCACCGCACCCGGCACCGGTCGGCGGGCGGCGAAGAGGGTGCCGAGCGTCGGGGCCCAGATGCGGCGGTCGGTCAGCCGCAGGCCCTCCCAGACGGTCACCTGGTTCGCCGTGAGGACCGGCTTGCCGAGCGCCTCCTCCAGCTCCGGGATGTACGCGGCGGTGTGCAGGGCCGCGTCCGGGAGCAGCAGCACCTCGGCGTCCGGGTGGTCCGCGGCGAGCGCGAGCTCCTTGACCCGGTCCACCTCCCACGTGGCGATCTCTGCGGCCGACGCGGCACCGGCGCTCCCGGAGGCCACCGCCTCCACGCCGCCCGCCACCAGGAACTCGGCGAAGAGCGCGGTGATGTCCTCGGGCCATCCGGCGGCGACCGCGGCCCGGGAGGCGCCCAGCTCCCGTACGGCGTGGACGAAGCCGAAGGCGGTGCTGGAGGCGGGCAGGCCCGCGCTCCGGGCGAGGGTGGCGATCTGGTTGTGGGCGCCCGCCCAGCCGTACACGAAACTTCCGGCGGGGCTCGCCCAGACGAGTGCCTCCGCGCCCGCGAGCCGCAGCTCCTCGACGCCCTCGGCGAGCCGGTCCGGCGCGCCGGACTCCAGCAAGGAGCCGCGCCGGTAGGTGTCCTCGGCGGCTTCGGTGGAGAACAGCGGCAGCCTGATGTCGGTGTCGAGTGTGATCTCGATCCGTGGGAAGTCGTCCTCGGCGGCGTGGCCCGGGTAGAGAAGTCCTACGGTCGTCATGTTCACCCTTCTTCCTTCGCGTCGGGCGCGCATCGGGCGCGGAAGCCACGGGTGCCCCTGCCCCTGTCAAGTATTCCCCCGGCGGGGCGGCGGCGGAGGGTCGGCGGGAGGCGCCGCGGGCCGTGCCGAGGGGGGTCGCGGGCCGTGTTGACGGGGGTGGGAGCGGCTGCGAGCGTGGCGCGTGCGGAGATCATGGTTGGGCGTGCCCGTACAGCAACCTGCGACCTTGCGGAGTGATGAGCCACCCATGCCGGAACCCGTCGTTCTCGTCCTCGACGCCGCCCCGTCCCCGCGCCTGGGCCGGCTGACCGGCCGGGCCCGCGTCCTGCGCACCGACGCGGCGGGGCTGGCCGCCCGGCTGCCGGACGCCGATGTGCTGCTGGTGTGGGACTTCACCTCGGACGCGGTGCGCGAGGCGTGGCCGGGTCAGGGGTCCCGGCCAGGCTGGGTGCATGCGGCGAGCGCGGGGGTGGACCGGCTGCTCTGCCCGGAGCTGGCCGCCTCCGACACGGTCCTGACCAATGCTCGGGGCGTCTTCGAGCGGCCGATCGCGGAGTACGTGGCCGGGCTGGTGCTGGCCTTCGCCAAGGATCTGCCCACCACCCTCGCCCTCCAGCGGGAGCGGCGCTGGCACCACCGGGAGGGGCAGCAGGTGGCCGGTTCGCGGGCGGTGGTCGTCGGCGCGGGCCCGATCGGGCGGGAGATCACCCGGCTGCTGCACGGCCTGGGCGTCCAGGTGGCGCTGGTGGGCCGCACCGCCCGGCGCACCATCCACGGGATCGAGGACCTGGGCCCGCTGGCGGCGCGGGCGGACTGGGTGATCTCGGCGGTGCCGCTGACCCCGTCGACGTACGGGATGTTCGACAGCCGGTTCTTCGGGCTGCTCCAGCCCTCGGCGCGGTTCATCAACGTGGGGCGCGGGGCGAGCGTGGTGGAGGCGGACCTGGTCGACGCGCTGGAGCGGCGCTGGCTGGCGGGGGCGGCGCTGGATGTGTTCCGGGAGGAACCGCTGGGCGGGGAGAGCCCGTTGTGGGAGGTGCCGGGGCTGCTGGTCTCGCCGCATCTGAGCGGGGACACGGTGGGCTGGCGCGACCGGCTGGGCGAGCAGTTCGTGGCGATGTACGAACTGTGGGCGGACGGCAGCCCGTTGCCCAACGTGGTCGACAAGGAACGCGGTTACGTCCCGTCCACCGACAACTCCGAAGAGGCGTAAGGCACATAAGGGGCAGAAGGTTCCGGAGGCAGCTCACCGCAGCGAACCCGTCACCCTCCGCCCGTGCCAGGCCACGGGAAGGTCACCCTCCGGCCACCGTTCGATTACATGGACCGGCTTCCTGCATAGACGTACGGGATCGGGCAGGCGCTCACCCTGTCCGGACTGTTCGACCTCCAGGAGACCGCGAACCATGGCTGACTTTCCTCACCTTTCCCGCCGGGGCTTCCTCAATCGATCGGCGGCCGTGGGTGGCCTGCTGGTCGTACCCGGGCTCCTGACCGCCTGTAGCAAGACCGATTCGGGTGCCGCCACCGGCGAGGGCGCCCTCGACAAGCTCCGTAAGCAGGGCTTCGTGCGAGTGGCGTACGCCAACGAGGCGCCCTACGGGTACATGGAGGGCAAGGAGCTCAAGGGCGAGGCCCCGACCCTCCACCGGGAGATCTTCAAGGCGCTGGGTGTGGACGAGCTGAAGCCGACGCTCTCCGAGTGGGACGGGCTGATCCCCGGGCTCCAGGCCGGGAAGTACGACGTGGTCAGCGCGGGCATGGCGATCACCCCGGAGCGCTGCGGCAACGCGATCTTCTCCGAGCCGGAGTTCATCTCGCCGACCGCGCTGATGGTGAAGAAGGGCAACCCGAAGAAGGTCACCGACCTGGAGTCCGCAAAGGAGGCCGGGATCACGATCGGCGTCATGTCGGGTGCGGTGGAGGGCAGTTACGCCAAGGGCGCGGGCATCCCCGAGGGGAAGATCAAGACGTTGCAGAAGCCGCAGGACGGGGCGGACGCCGTCAAGGGCGGCCGGGTGGACGCCTTCCTGCTCACCGGCATCTCGCTGCGCTGGCTGGCGAAGACCAACCCGGACACCGAGGTGACCGAGGCGTTCGTGCCGCAGATCGACGGCAACGCGCAGTTCTCGCCGGGCGGTGCGGTGTTCCGCAAGGGCAACGAGGACCTGCGGGACTCCTTCAACCGCGAGCTGAAGAAGATCGTGTCGGACCACTCCCGCTATGTGGAGCTGCTGAAGGAGTACGGGTTCGGGGAGTCGGAGATCCCGCCCGCCGATCTGAAGACCGCGGATCTGTGCAAGGGCTGACGGGGCGGACGCACACGCATGAGTGACTTCTTCTCCCTCCTCGCCGAGGAGTTCCCCCAGGTCCGCTCGGGCCTGTGGGTGACGCTCCAGGCCACGGTCCTGGGCGCACTGATGGCCGGGGTGCTGGCCTTCGCGCTCGGTCTGATGGCGGGCAGCCGGCTGCTCCTGGCCCGTGGGGTCTCCCGGGTGGTGGTGGAGTTCTTCCGGGGGACCTCCCTCTACATCCAGCTGTTCTGGCTCTACTACGCGATGCCGCTGCTGACCGGCTACGAACTGGACCCGGTGGTTTGCGGGGTGGTTGCCTTCGGCCTCAACTACGGTGCGTACGGCGCCGAAGTGGTGCGCGGCGCGATCAACTCCGTACCGCGCGCACAGTACGAGGCGGCGATCGCGCTCAACCTGAGTCCGGCCAGGCGGCTTTGGAAGGTGATCCTGCCGCAGGCCTGGGTGCAGATGATCCCCTCCTTCACCAATCTGCTGATCCAGCTGCTGAAGTGCACCCCGCTGCTGTGGCTGATCTCGGCGGCCGACCTGATGACGGTGGTGCAGACGCTGCGCGACCGCACCGGTGAGACCCTCACCGCCTATCTGACCCTGCTGGCCGCCTACTTCGTGCTGGCCTACGCGCTGACGATGCTGATGAACCTGCTGGAGCGGAGCGCCAAGCGCCGGCTCGGCCTGGACACCGGCGCGAAGAGCCTGTTCAAGAGCCGCAGCGCGTCCACGGCCACCGTGGGAGGTACCCGATGAACGACGGCTTCGACTGGGACGCCGTCCGGGAGTCCCTGCCCCTCCTGCTTGAGGGGTTCAAGGTCACCCTGCTGGCCACCGTGCTCGGCACCCTGGTGGCGGCCGTGCTGGGACTGGCCGTCGCGGTGGCCGGACGCGCGCCCAGCAGGTTGGTGACGGTCCCGGTGCGGGCCGTCACCGAGTTCGTCCGCTCCACCCCGCTGCTGGTCCAACTGGTCGGCGCGGCCGCCCTGTTCAACACGGTGGAGCCGCTGTACATCGGCATCGCGGTGCTGGGCATCCACTACGCCGCGTACACCTCCGAGGTCTACCGGGCCGGGATCGACGGCGTACCGAAGGGCCAGTGGGAGGCCTGCCGCGCGCTGTCGCTGTCGCCCCGGCGCACCTGGCAGGCCGTGATCCTGCCGCAGGCGGTGCGCAATGTGCTGCCCGCCCTCGGGAACTACGCGATCTCGATGTTCAAGGAGACCCCGTTCCTCGCCGTGATCACGGTGCAGGAGATGGTCTTCGAGGCCCGGAAGTACGGGGCGGACCACTTCGCGTACACCGAGGTCTTCACCCTCGCCGGCCTGATCTTCCTGGTCGCGAGCTACCCCACGTCGCTGCTGATGAGAAAGCTGGAGAAGCGCCTTGGCCACTGAACCCCTCCCCTCGCAGAAGACGGCGTCCGCGGACCGGGGAGCGCCGGACACCGCCCCCGAGGACGCCGTTCCGTCGGCCGGGAGCACGGGCGAGCCGCTGGTCCGCTTCGACAAGGTGGTCAAGCGCTACGGCGACCATGTGGTCCTGGACCAGCTGGACTTCACCGTCGACCGTGGTGAGCACGTCACCCTGATCGGGCCCAGCGGCTCGGGCAAGACCACGATCCTGCGGCTGCTGATGACGCTGGAGAAGGTCAGCGACGGGGTGATCTGGGTCGACGGCTCCCCGCTCTCCCACGTCCGCGCCCCGGACGGAACGCTGAAGCCCGCGGGCGAGAAGCAGCTGCGGGAGTCCCGGAAGAAGATCGGGATGGTCTTCCAGCAGTTCAACCTCTTCCCCAACATGAAGGTGCTCCAGAACATCACCGAGGCGCCGATCAGCGTCCTGGGCAAGGAGCGCGAGGAGGCGGAGGCCCGGGCCCGGGAGCTGCTGGACCTGGTGGGGCTCTCCGGCAAGGTCGACGCGCACCCCTCCCAGCTCTCCGGCGGCCAGCAGCAGCGGGTGGCGATCGCCCGGGCGCTGGCGATGGAGCCGGAGATCCTGCTGCTGGACGAGGTGACCTCCGCCCTCGACCCGGAGCTGGTGGCGGGGGTGCTGGAGCTGCTCGGCGACATCGCCCGGAACACCGACATCACCATGCTCTGCGTGACCCACGAGATGAACTTCGCCCGGGACGTCTCGGAGAAGGTGCTGATGTTCGACGCGGGCCGGGTCGTGGAGGCCGGGACCCCGGAGAAAATCTTCTCCGATCCGTCGCACGAACGTACGCGCGAGTTCCTCAACGCGGTGCTGTGACCTCGCGGTTGGGTCATCGACCATGACTCTGGCATATGCCGTACGGGTGCGCCCCAGCTGACAGGGCCGGGGCGCCCCTGCTCGCTTGTCAACTGCCACCCCGAAAGCCGGATCCTGGGGCTATCGTGGGCCCGAAGCTTGCGGTCACAACCTTGTAGGGGGACACCGTGGCGTTGAAGCCCGAGCCGACCGCACCGTTCCCATCGGTGCAGTACGCCCTGCGCGTGCTCGAGTCGGTCTCCCAGCACGGCGACGGTGTGACCGATGCCCAGATCTCCCGGGAGACGGGGCTGCCCGCCGGCCACCTCGCGTCCCTGCTCCTGACGCTGCGCCGCGAGGGATATGTGGAGCAGGTCAGCGACGGCGCGTACGTCATAGGCGCCTCCCTGCTGCTCCTCGGCTCCGGCGCGGCCCGCCGCGAGGCCCTGGAGGGCCGCCTCCAGCACGCGCTGGACCAGCTGCGCGACTCGGTCGGCGCCGCCGTCTACCTCAGCCGGTACGTGGACGGCGAGGTCAGCGTCGTCCAGGTCGCCGACGGGCCGCTCACCCCGGCGGTCAACGAGTGGGTGGACTTCCGCTCCTCCGCGCACGCCAGCGCGGTCGGCAAATGCCTGCTCGGCCAGCTGGACCACGAGGCGCGGCGCGACCACCTCTCCCGGCACAGGATCGCCCGGCTCACCTCGCGGACGATCACCAGCGAGAAGGTCCTCCTCTCCAAGCTGGACGCCCAGCCCGCGACGGTCCCGGTGCTGGACCTCCAGGAGTACGCGGTGGGCACCGTCTGCGCGGCGGTCCCGCTGACGGCCGGGTCCACCGCCGGATGCCTCGCCCTGTCCCTGCCGATCGAGGACGCCCACCGGCTCCGCGAGGCGGCGGAGACCCTGAACCGGCGCGCGGCTCCGGTGCTGCTGTCGCTGGCGCTGTAGGGGCGGGGGCCGGAGCCCCGGCTGTAGGGCGGAGACCGGAGCGGACGCCCCCTGGAGGCTGTAGCGTCACCGTCATGCACCCACCGATACCGCTGCTGGAGCGGCTCCGGGAGTTCGACGCCGGTGTCGACGACTTCTACGCCTCCGGCTTCGAGCTGCTCCCGTCCGGCGAGGACGACGGCGGCTACCCCCAGCTCTCCGACCGTATCCGCCCCTTCGCGCAGGCGAACGGCTCCGGCTCCACGTACGCGATCTGGCTGCGGGACGACCGCGCCGACCTCGCGACGCTCCCGGTGCTTCTCCTGGGCGACGAGGGCGGCGTCCATGTCGTGGCCCGCGACCTGCCCGAGCTGCTGCGCGTCGTCGCCTCCGGCTGGTCCCCGATGTGCGGGTGGGACAGCCTCGACTACTACGACGAGCGCGAGGAGGACGAGGACTGGGACCCCTGCCCGGCGAACCCGGCGTTCCGCACCTGGCTGCGGGAGAGCCTCGGCCTCGACGCCGCCGAGGACCCCAACGAGATCGTCCGGGCCGCCGGGGACGAGCTGTGGGAGCCGTTCGCCGCCTGGATCGGCCCGCTGATCCCGGACGTGGTGAGCTCCCGCCGGAGCGCGTAGCGGCGGCCGGCAGGAGGGTGTCATCAGCACCCCTCGGGACCAGGTATTATTTTCGAGTCAGCAGGCGCCGTTAGCTCAGTTGGTTAGAGCAGCTGACTCTTAATCAGCGGGTCCGGGGTTCGAGTCCCTGACGGCGCACGACAGAGCTTGTGGGCGGTCTCCTTCGCGGAGGCCGCCCACAGTGCTGTTTCCGGCCCGGTTCAGCAGCCGCCCACCGCAACGGCGGCCCCGGCCCAGGGCCGCCGTGTCGAGCCACAGCGGAAATGCGCAGGCGCCCTGCGGGCTACCCGCGGCGGATCAGAACCTCACGTCCGAGCAGGCGTAGAACGCGTTGGTGGTGTCCGCGACGTTCCAGACGGCGAGGATGATGTGCTTGCCGGTCTTCTGGGTGGGGATCGTGCCCTGGTGGGTCAGCGTGGCCGGCGGCTGCTGGTTCCCGTAGGGCACGGTCATGAAGGGCTGCGATTCGAGCGCGGCCCGGGTCAGCGGCTTGGTGGAGTCCCAGCCGTTCTTGGTGATGTAGTAGCGGAAGTCGCTGGTGGAGTGGCGGGCGGTGAACTGCCAGCGGAAGCTGTAGCCCTGACCGCCGGTGACCTGGGTGGCGGGCCAGTTGCCGCCGCGCGGGTCGTCGAGTTGGGCGAACTGCCCGTTGCCGCCGGCACAGATCTTGCCGTCGGCGGGACCCGAGGCCGGGAAGCCCTTGGGGCCCTCGACGCTCTGCGGCTCCCACTGGATGTTGCCGCAGCCGGTGACCGTGCCGTTGGCGCAGAGTTTCTGGCGGCTGATGGGGGAGTCCGTGTAGCCGTGGCTGCTGGCACTGGTGGTCGCGAGCACCGAAACGCCCGCTATCGCCAGGCCGATGACGGCCGCGCTTGCCTTTTTCCGCATTGCTGTCGCTCCTCTAGAACGTGGGGGAGGTTCCATGAGCACTGCTCGACATGCTGCGCGCTTGGTGCTGGGTGGGGATCTGCGGTCTAGACCAAGTCTTAGATTATTGACGCCACATGAACATGTCCAGACCAATGAGCATCGGATTCCGGAGCCGCGAAAAGGGCCCGGAGTGATCTCTCCGAGCCCTTCCGCCGGCGGTCATCCGCTCAGGCGCCGTCGCCTCCACCGGTGCGGCCGGTGTAGAACGCGACCGTCAAGTCCTTGACCAGCGCTTTACGTTCGTAGTCGTCGAGGTCGACGATGCCGCGCGAGGTCAGCCGGTTGACGGTGTCGTCGACCGCGTCCACCACCGAAGTCAGCACGCTGTCCCGGTGCTTGGCGTCGATGGCGGCGATCCGCCGCCGTTGCATCGCCGCCGCGACCTCGGGGGCGTACTCGATCCCGGTCGGCTGCGCCGAGTACACCTCGACCCCGACCGGCTCGCAGTCCGCCTTCAGCATCCGGGTCAGCGCGTCGCCGACCGCCTCCGCGTTCCGGAGGGTGGGGGCGTCCTCGTGGAAGGCGTCGGCGGGCAGCTGCGAGAGGACCCGGGCCATGGCCGACTCGACCTGCGCGCTCAGATACGCCTCGTGGTCCTCGATCCCGAGGGCGGCGCGCACGGTGTCCTGGATCCGCCAGACCACCAGGACGACGACGCGCAGGGCGGTGCCGTTCGCGTCGACGGCGGGGAGCGGCTCGCTGCGCCAGTGCCGCAGGCGTACGTCGACGCGGCGGCGCAGCAGCAGGGGCGAGACCCAGACCAGGCCGGTGCGGCGGACGCTGCCCCGGTAGTCGCCGAAGAGCGTCAGCACCCAGGCGTACCCGACGCGGCCGCGGCCCAGGCCGCCGAGCGCGAGGACGATCACGGTGACCAGGAGGGCGAGGCCGGCCCAGACCCCGGCGCCGATGCCCTCGTACGGGCGGGGGGCCAAGCCCACGGCGCTCTGTGCGGCGGCGGGCAGAGCGCCCCGCCACCAGAGGAGAGCCAGTACGCCGAGGAGCCCGGCGGCCCCGGTGAGCAGGGCGGCGTACCCGGGGAGGGCGGGGCCGGGACGCTCGGCGAGGCGCGGATCGGCGAGGGGGGCGGGGCGGGTGGGGGGTGCGACGCGGGGGTGGGGCGAGCGGGGGCGGGGGGTGCGGTCGGCGGGGGTGGCGGTCTGGCCGGTGCCGGTGGCGGGGCGGGCCACGGTGGTGGGGAGGGCGGCGGGTTCCGGCTGCTCCGGCTCGTCACGGAAGAGCAGGTGTACGGGGATGGAGGCGGTGGACTCGTTGGCGATGACGGAGTGGCGGCGGGGGTGGGGCGGGGGCTGCGGGGCGGGTACGGAGAAGGTGGCGGAGGTGGCGCGGGCGCCGGGGGCCAGGTCGAGGACGAGGTCGAGTTGGGTGTCGGGCCCGGGGTCGGGGGCCGGGGTGGGGGCGCCCGTCTTGTCCCTGTCCGTCTGCGCGTCGGGGGCCGGGGCCGGACGGGGCCCCGCCTCTTCGCCGTACGACGGGAGCGGGGTCCACTCCGCCGAGGGTTCCGTCCTCAAACGCCGGACGGGCTGGAAAGGCGGCCCGTCGGGCTCGGGGCGGGAAGGGTTCTCGGGGCGCGCAGGGCCCTCCGGGGCCTCCCGTACGTCGGCCCTGAACTGATCCAGGTGAAGGCTCCGGCCCGGGTGGTCCAGGCGGATCGGCTTGATGGGGGGCTTGGGGGTGGGGGCGGGGTCGGGTTCCGGGGCAGCGGTCTCGCCTGCCGCCGGGGCCGGGGCCGAGGCCGCCGGGTACGGGGCCGCCGCCGAGGCCGGGTCCGAGGCTGCCGCCGGGTGCGGGTCCACCGCCGGGTCCGGGGCCGTCGCCAGGGCCGGGTACGGGCCCGCTGCCTGGTCCGGGCCGACCACCGAGTACGGGTCCGGGCCCGCCGAGTCCGGGCCCGCCGCCGGTTCCGTGGCCGCCGCCGGGTACGAGCCCACCGCCGAGTCCCGGTACGGGCCCGCCGCCGGGCCCGGATCGCCGAGAGCCTCAGAGCCTTCGGAGCCCTCGGATGCCTCAGAGGCCTCGGAGGCCCCCGGGGCCCCCGGGGCCCCCAGCAAATCCTCCCCTGCTGGCAGGCCCCCCACCGACGGCGCCTCCCCCCTCCTCTCCTCCCCTGTCGGGGGCTCGGTCTCCGGCGCCTCCTCCCTGGGCCGGAACAGAGGCGGCGGCGTGGGCAGCGTCGGCTGGTGCAGGGCCACGCCGTCCACCAGGGGCATCGGGGTCTCGCCGCCGGGGGTGCGGGTGTCGTGGTCAGTCAGGGGGTGGGGGTTCTGGTCTGGGGTCACCGGTTCCCGGTTCCTTTCCGTCATCCGTCGGGTCCGTCGGGTCCGTCGAGTCCGTCGGTTCCATCGCGTCCATCGGGTCCGTCAGGTCTTCACGCCCTCAGGCGAAGAGCCGGCGCCAGGTCTCCGGCCCCGGGTATCCGTCGGCCGCGCCGCCGCGCCAGCCCTGGGCGCGCTGGAACGCCTCGACGTTGCGGCGGTCCGCCTCGGTCCAGCGCGGGTCGGGGCCCGACACGTAGTGCTTGCCGTATCCCTTCTTCACCAACTGTCTGCCGAGCCGGTCGACATGGCTGTTGGACTGACCCGGCTGGAAATAGCCGCGCCCGGGGAAGGCCACCGAGGTGTTCGGGCTGCCGCCCGTGACCGCGGCCGGGATGTCACGGCCCGCTCCCGTGGTCAGCAGGCGCCAGGTGTCCGGGCCGGGCAGGCCGTCCGCCTCCTTGCCCTTCCACCCCTGGGCCTGCTGGAACGCCTGCGTGGCCCGCCGGTCGGCCTCGCCCCAGACGGGGCCCGGCCCGACCGCGTAGAACCGTTTTCCGCCACGCGCGACCAGCATCTCGCCGAGCCGGGTGACATGGGCGTTGTTCGCGCCGGGCCCGAACTGGCCGGCGCCGGGGAAGGCCGTGCTGGAGCCCGAGCCGGGCGAGCCGCCGCTGACGCCCTTGTAGCGGTAGGCGACGTAGCGGTCGGAGTTGCTCCAGTACGCCATGGGCGTCGACTGCTTCCGCGTCTGCGGGCGCGCCTGCTCGTAGGCGATGTAGTGGGTGCGCGTGTAGTCGGTCCAGCCGCCGAAGATGGTGACGTGGGAGCCCTTGGAGGGGTCGGCGGGGTTGTGGAAGAGGAGCATGTCGCCGGGCTGGAGGTCGGCGCGGGCGATCCGGGTCCCGTAGCTCGCCAGGCTGCCGGTCCATTCGTTGGTGCCGAGGTTCCAGGCCATCGACACATAGCCGGAGCAGTCCTGGCGGTACCCGTCCGACCAGTATTTCTCCATGCTGTACGGGACCTTCGCGTCGACCCACTTCTTGGCCCGGTTGATGATCTCGGCCCGGGTGGTCTTGCGCAGGACCGCGCTGTCGGAGGGCGGCCCGGAGGCGCCGGACCCCTTCAGCGGGCCCTTCTCGCCCTGCGGGGTGTCCGGCAGGGGCTCGGGGTCCTGGTCGGCGCGGGGAACACCGGCGCTGTGGCCGGCGGCGGCCGCGGCTCCGGCGGCCCCGCAGGAGAGGACCACCCCGGCGGCGGTGGCCAGGACCAGGGCCCGGCGGGCACCGTGCGCGGCGGGGTGGCCGCCGTACCGCACCGGGACCGCCCGCGCGGCGGTCCGCCGCTGCACGGCGCACCCCGCACAGGTGCAGTCGATGGCGGGCTCGTACTCCTCGAAGACCGGCACAGTCATGCGATTCCCCTCCGCACTCGTCACTCGTCAAGATCTTTGGGCGCAGCTGCGACGGGCGTCAGTGTCTCAACTCTCCCGACATAAGGCATTTTGACGGACCAATGGGAAAAAACGACCATCTGACAGGGCGTGGCGGCGGGTAAATGGTCCGGAGCACTCGCTGGAGTCGGGTAGAGTTCTCCAGGTCAGCAGGCGCCGTTAGCTCAGTTGGTTAGAGCAGCTGACTCTTAATCAGCGGGTCCGGGGTTCGAGTCCCTGACGGCGCACGCACCATCGAGGCCCCCTCACCGAGTGTGAGGGGGCCTTGATCATTCCCTGCTTGATGACCGGCGACACCGGCACGGCGTCAACACACAGCGACAGCAGAAGCGCGGAGCGTCACGGATCAACAGTGGGGCGGCTACCGGGCGCTCGTCACCACTTCGTCACGCCCCTGCCACAAGGGCTTCCCAAATCGTACGCATGGCTGACAAAGGGGCTTGTTCCGACCTTGCGAAGCCTTGTGCGGTCGGACAATCTATCTGGAAGCATTCAGCTCCAAGGGAGCCGCTCATCCGTACAGTTGGATGAGCAGAGCGTGATGTTCCGTTTGTGCGCCGCAGGGCGAGGTCGGGGCGGGGGTCCCGTCCGCCGACGGATGCCGAGGGGCATCGCGTGAACGGAATGCGCCTCTCCCTGTCCGCGCGGACCACGGTCCGTGCGGCGGGCATGCGCGGTGAGGGACGGGGAACCGCCGGGCACCGAGTGACCGACCAATCACGCACCAGCGTGCGTGCGGGGGGATGACCCATGACGTCGACGCCGCCAGGCGACCGGCAGGAGAACGACGCTTCCCGGACCACGCAGCTTCGGATACCCCCGCAGCTCCGGGCCGACGCACCGCGCCGGCAGGCCGGGAAGGAGCTGCCGCGCTACGACTACGAGCACTACAGTCGGCTGGCCGGTCCGCTGACGCAGCCGCCCGCGGGCGAACCGTACAAGGTGCGCTACCGCTCGCTGATATCCCAGGAGCCGCACCGCGTGCGCGCGGCGCTCCTGCTCGGTGCGGCTCCGCTCGTCTCGCTCGGCCTCTTCGTCTGGCTGGTCCAGCCCGGCCACTGGACGGACCGCGATCCGAACCTCGACGACGACCTGCTGCTGGTCCTCGACATCGTCATGCTGGTCTCGATCGGCCTGATCGAACTGTTCCGTACGCTGAACGTCCTCTCCAACGCGCATGCCACCCTCGTCGCCCGGGACCCGGTCCCGGTGGTGCCGGAGTCCGGCACCAAGGTCGCCTTCCTCACCTCCTTCGTCCCCGGCAAGGAACCGCTGGCCATGGTGACGAAGACCCTGGAGGCGGCCGTCCGCATCCGCCACCGCGGCCTGATGCACGTCTGGCTGCTGGACGAGGGCGACGACCCGGCGGTCAAGGAGGTCTGCGCCCGGCTCGGCGTCCACCACTTCTCCCGCAAGGGCGTGGCCCGCTGGAACCAGGCCAAGGGCCCGCACCGGGCGAAGACCAAGCACGGCAACTACAACGCCTGGCTGGACGCGCACGGCGGCGACTACGACTTCTTCGCCTCGGTCGACACCGACCACGTCCCGCTGCCGAACTATCTGGAGCGGATGCTCGGCTACTTCCGCGACCCGGACATCGGCTTCGTGATCGGCCCGCAGGTCTACGGCAACTACGACACGTTCGTCACCAAGGCCGCCGAGTCCCAGCAGTTCCTCTTCCACGCCTTGATCCAGCGCGCGGGCAACCGCTACGGCGCCCCCATGTTCGTCGGCACGAGCAACGCCGTACGCATCTCGGCGCTCAAGCAGATCGGCGGCCTGTACGACTCGATCACCGAGGACATGGCCACCGGCTTCGAGATCCACCGCCACCGCAACCCGGTGACCGGCAACAAGTGGCGCTCGGTCTACACCCCGGACGTGCTGGCCGTCGGCGAGGGGCCGACCGCGTGGACGGACTTCTTCACGCAGCAGCTGCGCTGGTCCCGGGGGACGTACGAGACGATCCTCAAGCAGTATTGGCGCGGCTTCGGCACCATGCCCGCGGGCAAGCTCTTCAACTACACGATGATGATCATCTTCTATCCGATGTCGGCCATGAACTGGATCCTCGCGGCCCTCAGCTGCGCCCTGTTCCTCGGCATGGGCGCCTCCGGCGTCCAGATCGACCCGGCGGTCTGGATGATGCTGTACGGGAACGCCTCCGCGCTCCAGATCGGCCTCTACATCTGGAACCGGCGCCACAACGTCTCGCCGCACGAGCCCGAGGGCTCCGGCGGACTGGCCGGGATGCTGATGTCGGCGCTCTCCGCGCCGATCTACGCGCGCTCGCTGATGGACGCGGCGCTGCGCCGCAAGAGCTCGTTCGTGGTGACGCCCAAGGGGGACTCCTCCAGCCCGGACACCCTCTTCGGCACCTTCCGTATCCACCTGTTCTTCGTCTTCGTCTTCGGCGCCTCGATGGTCTCGTCGTTCTTCTTCGGCAACAGCCATCCGGCCATGCTGACGTGGGCCTCGCTCGCCCTGCTGATCACGCTCGCGCCGATCGTCGGCTGGCACCACACGATCCGCTCGGAGAAGAAGAAGGGCCGGGGCCGGCGCCGGGCGGGCCCGTCCGGGCCGCGGCCGCCGGCCGGACCGCCGCAGGGTCCGGGAGAACCCAGCTCCGAACAGACCATGAAGATCGCCCTGAGGGGACACCAGTCATGACACGCCAATCGGGCCGGGGTGCCCGCCGTTCCGCCGGACCGGTCTCCCGCCGCTCGGGCGCCCGGGCCCGCCGCTCCGGTCTGCGGACGCGCCGGTTCGCGATCGGCACGGTCGCCGTGGTCGCCCTCGCGGGGGCGAACGGGCCGTGGCTCTACCGCTTCACCACCGAGCGCTACCACCACTACACGATCAACACGCAGTCCTACAAAGAGGCCAACGGCCACTGGGACTTCCTGGACATCCCCGCCGAGTTCCGCGTCAACGCCGTGCACGCGGCCCTGCTGCGCACCGGCAAGGTGCTGCTCGTCGCCGGTTCCGGCAACAACGAGAAGAACTTCGACGCGAAGAGCTTCCGGTCGATCCTGTGGGACCCGAAGACCAACGCCTTCAAGGACATCCACACCCCCAAGGACCTGTTCTGCGCCGGCCACACCCAGCTGCCCGGCGGCAACCTCCTCATAGCCGGCGGCACCAAGCGGTACGAGAAGCTCGGCGGCGATGTCACCAAGGCCGGCGGCCTGATGATCGTCCGCAACGAGAACCCCCGCAAGCCGATCACGCTGCCCGCCGGCACCCGGTTCACCGGCAAGGAGAGCGGCAAGACCTTCATCTCCCAGGACCCGCTGCTGGTGGAGAAGGCCACCAAGGTCTTCGACAAGAAGACCGGTGAGTACCAGCGCAACGAGGCGGGCGTCGGCCGCATCTACGTGGAGGCCGAGAAGTCCGGGCGGAAGTACGAGACCGGCACCGAGGACAACTACCGGATCTCGGGCCTGTCCACCGAGGACACCCGCAACGTCTACGGGATCGCGCAGAAGCTGGCACTGGACAAGAAGGACTTCCAGGGCATCAACGACGCCTACGAGTTCGACCCGGTGGCGGAGAAGTACATCCCCGTCGACCCGATGGACAAGGCCCGCTGGTACCCCACGCTCACCACGCTGAAGGACGGCAAGGTCATCGCCGTCTCCGGCCTGGACGACATCGGCCAGATCGACGTGGGCAAGGCCGAGATCTACGACCCGAAGAAGAAGTCGTGGGCGCCCAGCGGCATCGTCCGGAAGTTCGCCACCTACCCGGCGCTCTTCCTCCTCAACGACGGCAAGCTGTTCTACTCCGGCTCCAACTCCGGCTACGGCCTCCAGAGCGAGGGCCGCACCCCCGGCATCTGGGACCTGAAGACGAACGACTTCCAGGAGGTCCCCGGTCTCGTCGACGCGGACCAGATGGAGACCTCGGCGACCGTACGGCTGCCCCCGGCCCAGGACGAGCGGTTCATGGTGATCGGCGGCGGCGGGGTCGGCGAGTCGGACAAGTCCACCCCGAAGTCCCGGCTGGTCGACCTCCAGCAGAAGAACCCGAAGTTCACCGAGGGCGCCTCGCTGGACAAGGGCACCCGCTACCCCAGCGCCTCCCTGCTCCCCGACGACTCGCTGCTCGTGGCCGGTGGCGCGGGCGACTACCGGGGCCGGGGCGGCTCCGATGTGCTGGAGGCCCGGCTGTACGACGCGAAGAGCGACACGTACAAGCGGGTCGCCGACCCGGCGGTGGGCCGCAACTACCACTCGGGCTCCGTGCTGCTGCCGGACGGCCGGGTCATGATCTTCGGCTCCGACCCGCTCTACATGGACAAGATCAACACCCGGCCCGGCACCTTCGAGCAGCGCATCGAGATCTACACCCCGCCCTACCTCTACCGGGGCTCCCGGCCGGAGCTGACGGCCGGGCCCAAGAGCATCAAGCGCGGCGGGACCGGCATGTTCACCACCCAGCACGCCTCGAAGATCACCTCGGCGAAGCTGATGCGGCCCTCGGCGGTCACCCATGTCACCGACACCGACCAGCGGTCCATCGCGCTGGAGCTGGAGAAGTCGGCGGACGGGATCACGGTCACCGTGCCGAAGAACCGGGCGCTGGTGCCGTCGGGCTGGTACATGCTGTTCGTCACCGACGCGAAGGGCACCCCGTCCGAGGGGACGTGGGTGGAGGTGCCGTAGGCGTACGTACGTGAGAGCGGCGGGCCGCCTCCCCCGAGGCGGCCCGCTCGCTACTTCGTGGCGCGGGCCAGGCCGAGTGCGTACTCCGGCCACCAGGCGCCCGCCTTCGGGCCGCCCTTGCAGTCGCCGTCGGACTCGCCGGGGCGCTTGATCCACAGGTAGGCGTCGACCTTCTCGTCGCCGGTCTCCGTGGTGGGGGGCTCGCCCAGCGCGCGGCCGGGCGGGTTGCACCAGGTCTCGGCCGGGTCGCCGCCCTCGTAGGGGCCGTTGCCGTTGCGGCTGGTGTCGATGACGAAGGGCTTGTCGCCCACCTTCGCCGAGAGCTTCCTGCCGAACTCCGTACTGACGGCCGTGGTGCGGAAGTTGGAGACGTTGAGCGAGAAGCCGTCCGCCTTCTCGATGCCCGCCCGCCACAGCGGCTCGTGCAGGGTCTCGGGCGACTGCCAGCCCGCGTTGCCCGCGTCCACGTAGACCTTGGTGGCGGGCTGCTTCTTCAGCCGTTCGATCGCGCCCTTGAGCAGGTCGTACCGCTCGTCGTGGTGCTCCTGGGGCGTGCAGCCGTCGACCAGGTGGAGCAGGGCGTCCGGCTCCAGGATCACGGTCGCCTGCCGGTCGCCGATGCCCTTGGCGACGCCGTCCACCCAGGCCCGGTAGGCGCCCGCGTCGGCGGCGCCGCCCTTGGAGAACTGGCCGCAGTCGCGGTGCGGGATGTTGTAGAGGACCAGCAGCGCGTACCGGTCGGCCTTCGCGGCCGCCTCGGTGACCCGCCGCGCCTCGCCCTCCGGGTCGTCGGGGCCGATCCACTCGCCGACCGGCTGCTCGGCGATCTTCCGGATCAGGTCGGCCTTCTCCTGGTCGCCGTCCTTCTCGTACGCGGCGACCTGCCGGGCCGCGGTGCCGTCCGGGTTCACCCAGTACGGGTCCTTCTCCTTGGGCTGCTGGCCGACGACGGGAGCACCGCCCGAGCCGCCGTCACCGTCGCCGTCGCCGGAGCAGCCGGACAGGAGGAGCACGGCGCAGAGGGCCGCGGCGGTCCCGGTCGTCTTGAGGCCGGTGGTCCTCAGCCCCGCCGCCGTACGTCCGCGCGGCCGGGACCGGCCGGTGTAACTGCCGTACATCCACTCCCCCTTGGGTGCACTGCCTGCACCGTTCTCACGGGTCGCACCACTGTGCTGCCGGTCCCGGCCATCCTGGCACAGCGGTCCGGGCCGTCCGGCGGCGGTGCCGACGCTCCCCACGGTCACACAGAGGCACCGGGTTCCGGACATCTTGTTCGAAACCGGCTCCCCCGGGGCACCCGTCCCCCTACAGTGGCGGCAGAGATCGACCCCGTACCGCACGGTCCTCCCGTACCGCGCCGGGCAACTCCCGCGGCCCGGTGCACACGGTCGAGGCCGGCCCGGCCGGCGCGCCCCTCGCGGGGTGCGCCGGCCGGGCCGGGTGTCCCTCACGCGCCCCGCGCCCCCGTGAGGTAGGCCGAGACGACCACGTTCGCCGTGTACGAGCGGGACTTCCGGTCGTACGTCCCGCCGCAGGTGATCAGCCGCAGCTCCGCCCGGCCGCCCACGCGGGGCCCGTACGCCTTCTTCGCGTCGAAGCGCTCCCGGGTGACGACCTGGACGTCGTCCACGGTGAACTCGGCGACGCTGCCGTCCTCCCTGGTGACCTTCACCTTCTCGCCCGGCCGCACCGCGCTGAGCCCGTAGAAGACGGCGGGCCTGGTCTCGGTGTCGACATGGCCGACGAGCAGGGCCGCCCCCTCGGCGCCGGGCTCGGTGCCCTTGCCGTACCAGCCGGCCGTCTGCGGCAGGTCGTACGGCGGCGGGTCGATGGCCCCGTCCCTGTCGAGGCCGCGCCGGACGACCGGGGCGTCGATGCCGACGGACGGGACCTCCACGCTGCGGGGTGCGGCGCCCTCGACCGGTTCGTGCGCCGGGGGCAGCGGGGCCCCCAGCGGGCGGCCGACGGCGGCGACGTCCCCGGTGGTCGGGGCCGACATCCCCCCGGCCACATCATGTCCGTAGAGCCAGAGGCCGAGCAGGAGCACGGCCCAGGCCACTCCGGTGAGCAGTCGCCCGGTGCCTGCCGGGCGGTCCGGGGCGGACATGTCAGTCCGCGGCCGGGTCGCGGCGGCGGCGCGAGGTGCGCAGGGCCACGGCCACGGAGGCGACGGCGGCGAGGACGAGGCCGATCACCGCGTGCCGGGTGCCGGGGCCCTGGGAGTCGGCGGCCCGCTCGGCGAGGGTGGCGGTGCCTCCGCCGCCCGCCTTGACGGGGGCCACGGGCGAGGGGCGGGTGTGGTGGATGACGGTGAGGGTGCCGGTCGCCTTGCCCTGGCCGTCCTTGCACGTCACCCAGACGTCGTAGGAGCGGGGCTCGGCGTCGGAGCGGATGGTGGCCTCGGCGAAGAGGCCCTTCTCGTCGGCGGGGGTGAAGTGGGCTTCCGAGACGAAGGCGTCGGAGTTGCCCTTGGCCTGACGGCCCTTGCCGCAGACGTCGACCCAGAGTTCCACCTGCCCGCCCGGGGCGATCGTGGACGGGGTGACCGAGACGGTGCCGGTCCTCCGGTCGTCGTCACCGGCCCGGGCGGCCGGGGATGCCTGGGCGGCGGACCCGGGCAGGGCTATGAGCGCGGCCGCCGCTGCGGCACAGAACGTGATGGGCATGGAACGCATCGTGAACCTCCTACGGGAAGGTTCGGCCCTGGGCCCCCGGCCCGCATCCGCAGTCCTCCATTCGGGCGACTGCGGATACGGTCCGTGCAGGTCGGATGCGGTGCCGGGTCAGGGGCGGTCGGCCTGGTCCGGCAGGTCGATGAGGTCGACCAGGTCGGCGATGGAGTCGACGACGTGGGACGGGCGGAACGGGTAGCGGTCGATGTCCGCGACGCCCGTCAGACCGGTGAGGACCAGGAACGTCTGCATCCCCGCCTCCAGGCCCGCCAGCACATCGGTGTCCATCCGGTCGCCGATCATGGCGCTGGTCTCGGAGTGGGCGCCGATGGCGTTCAGCCCGGTCCGCATCATCAGCGGGTTGGGCTTGCCCGCGAAGTACGGCTTCTTGCCGGTGGCCTTGGTGATCAGGGCGGCGACCGCACCGGTGGCGGGCAGCGGGCCCTCGGCGGACGGCCCGGTCTCGTCCGGGTTGGTGCAGATGAAGCGGGCGCCCGCGTTGATCAGCCGGATCGCCTTGGTGAGCGCCTCGAAGCTGTACGTACGGGTCTCGCCGAGCACGACGTAGTCCGGGGCGTGGTCGGTCAGCACGTACCCGATGTCGTGCAGCGCGGTGGTGAGCCCCGCCTCGCCGATGACGTACGCCGTGCCGCCGGGGCGCTGGTCGTCCAGGAACTGGGCGGTGGCCAGGGCGGAGGTCCAGATGTTCTTCACGGGCACGTCCAGGCCCATGCGGCTGAGCCGGGCGTGCAGGTCGCGCGCGGTGTAGATGGAGTTGTTGGTGAGGACGAGGAAGGGGAGCCCGGAATCCCGCAGCCGCTTGATGAAGGCGTCGGCGCCGGGGATCGGGGTGCCCTCGTGGATGAGGACGCCGTCCATGTCGGTGAGCCAGGAAGTGATCGGCTTGCGGTCTGCCATGTGCGGGGACTCCTGCCGTACGTACTGCACGCTGGGGGTGCCCGGACCACGCCGTCCCGGCACCCCCAGCATAATTAGCCTGCGGTGATCTTTACCCCGTCGATCACCCAGTACCAGTTGTTGGCGCCGGTGTAGTGGAACCGGAAGCTCACGCTGGTCGCCCCGGCCGGGACGCTCAGCTTCAGCGACTGCGGCTGGGAGATCACGTCGGAGGTGTAGCTCTTGACGGCGGTCGGGGTGCCGCCGTTCCAGGAGGCGAGGACGCGGGCGCTCTGGCTGCCCTCCTGCCGGTAGAGGGTGGTGAAGTCCAGCGTCACGGTGGACTTGCCGCCGACCGCGTACGCCGGGGTGACGAGCGTGGAGTCGAACGGGCCGGAGGACGCCTTGTCGTCCCACTCGTCGGAGTCGGCCACCGCGAAGATCCCGCGCGAGCGGACGTTCAGCTCACGGGACTGGTCGCGCTGGGTGCGGCTCCAGAACTCGTCGGTCGCGAAGGACCAGCCGCGCCACTCGGCCACTCCCCCGGTGCCCATCGCCGCGTTGATCACCGACCAGCCGCTGGGCGCGGTGTGGGTCCAGCCGAGGACCCCGGCCGGGATGCCGGTCTCGTCGACGCGGCCCGCGAGCGCCGGGTACAGCGCCTCGAAGGGGTCGGTGGAGCGCTCCTGGATCGGCTTGCCGTCCAGGCCCCAGGCGGGGTCCGGGACGATGCCGAGCTGCTTGAAGACGGTGGCGGCGACATCGACGAGGCGGGTGTCGCCGGGCGTGGCACCGGCGGCGATGCCGGGTCCCTGGGCGAGGACGAAGGTGCGGCGCTCCTCGATGGTGCTGCCGCCGTGGCCGCCGGCGTTGGTGTGGCCGTGGTCGGTGGCGACGATGACCGTCCACCGCTCGGAGACGTACGACGGGCGGGCCTTGATCGCGGCGAGGAGGCGGCCGAGGTAGCCGTCCACGGTGTCGATCGCCTGGCGGTACTGGGCGCTGGCCGCGCCGAGGTTGTGGCCGACGATGTCGACCTGCCCGAAGTAGACGAAGAGGACGTCCGGGTTCTGGTTGCGCAGGATCGACTCGGAGTCGGCGGCGATGGTGGCGTCGTGGCCGGTGTAGCCGTCGCGGTCGCCGTCCAGGACGAGCTTGGCGTCGGCGCCCGCGGTGACCGTGCCCTGGGTGTCCAGCGGCTTCCAGTCGACGGCGGCGTACGTGGAGAGCTGGGGCCGCACCTGGGCGAGGCGGGCGAGGAAGCCGGGGTACTGCCCGTAGTTCTTCCCGGCGAAGGAGTTCTCCTTCACGCCGTGCTTGTCGGGCCAGACGCCGGTGGAGATGGTCGACCAGCCGGGGCCGGAGGAGGTGGCGGCCATCGGGTTGGCGTACAGCAGGGAGGTGCCGTACGTGCCGTTCGCCATCATGCCTTTGAGGTGCGGGGCACCGGCGGCGGCGATGACGTCGTGGCGCAGCCCGTCGATGCCGACGACGAGGACCTTGTCCTGGCTGGTGCCGTTCGGGAGCGTGGGCGGGGCGGCGTGGGCGGTGTGGGCGGTGGCGAGGGAGCCGACGGCCGCGGCGGACGCGGCAGCGGCGGTGGTGGCGAGCACGGAGCGCCGGGAGACGGGTCGGGACACGTGATCCTCCAGAGGGGGACGGTGGCACGGGGTGGATGGCGGGGCGAGCTGCGTCGTGAACTGCCTTCTGGACCAGACCCGTTACTTTTGCGAGACAAGCGGGCCGGGTCCAGAGCTTCGCGGTGCGGGATGGACCTTCGCAGCCGACCGTGGCCGAAAGGTGGCCGGTCAGCTTCCGGTGGCCGACTTCCAGGCGTCGATGTACGTGTCCAGGTTGGTGCCGATGTCCGACCAGTCCGGCTCGAAGATCTCGACGCCCTCCAACAGCCCTTTGAGTTCCTTGGCGTTGGCGTCGGTGGCCTCGATGTCCTGACGGGCGGCGAACCCGCCGCCGACCGCGCTGACGTCCTGCTGGGCCCGCTCGGAGAGGAGGAAGTCCAGCAGCTTCTTGCCGTTCTCGCTGTGCGGGGCCTTGGCCAGCAGCCCGGCCGCGTACGGGAGGGCGAAGCTGGTGGGCTTCCCGTCGCCCTTCGCCGGGAACCAGATGCCGAGGTTGGGCATGTCCTTGGACTGGGCGTAGTTCATCTGGACGTCCCCGTTGGCGACGAGGAGTTCACCCTTGTCGACCTTGGGGGCGAGCTTGCCGGTGGAGGCGGACGGGCCGACGTTGTTGGTCTGGAGCCGCTTGAGGTACTCCATCGCCGGCTCCTTGCCGCCGAAGTCGTGCATCGCCTTGATGAGGACGGCGGTACCGTCACCCGCGACGCCGGGCGTCGAATACTGCACCTTCTCCTTGTACGAGGCGTCCAGCAGCTCCTCCCAGGTGCGGGGCGGGGTCTTCAGCCGCTGCTTGTTGTAGATGAAGCCGAAGTAGTTGTTGACGACGGAGGTCCACTTGCCGTCGGACGCCTTGTCCGCCGCGTCGACCTGGTCGGCGCCCTTCGGCTCGTACGCCGCCAGCAGCCCCTTGGCGTCGGCCTGCTGGATGAAGGGCGGCAGGGTGACGAGCACATCGGCCTGGGTGTTGGACTTCTCGCGGACGGTGCGCTGCACCATCTCGCCGGAGCCGCCCTCCACGTACTTCACCTTGATGCCGGTCTCCTTCTCGAACTCCTTGAAGACCTTGTCGTACCAGCCGTCGCCGTTCTCGCCCTTGAGGCCGTCGGCGCTGTAGACGGTGACGACCTTCTCGTCGGAGGCGGCGGAGGTGCCGCCGCAGGCGGTGAGCGTGAAAGCGGCGAGGGAGAGGGCGCCGAGGACGGCGAGGGACCGGTCGAGGGCATGGGTGCGCATGGGATGTCTTCTCCTGGAGCGGTGGTTACGGGGGTGGGCGCGGGGTTCAGCGGTAGGAGGCGCGGGTCCGGATGCGGGAGACGGCCGTCAGGACGAGGAGCGTCGTCCCCATCAGGACCACGGCGAGGGCGGCGCCGGTGAAGAGCGAGCCACGGTCGGTGGCGGCGAAGATCTGCACCGGGAGCGGCGTCCAGTCCGGCGGGTAGAGCATCATCGTGGCGCTCAACTCCCCCATGGACAGGGCGAAGCAGAGCCCGGCCGCCGCCGTGAGCGAGGGCAGCAGGAGCGGCAGCCTGACCCGCCACAGGACGCGGGCGGGGCTCGCGCCGAGGCTGGCCGCGGCCTGCTCGTACATCGGGTCCAGGCGCCGGGCGGCGGCCGAGACGGACTGGTAGGCGAAGGCGGTGACCAGCACCGTGTGGGCGATGATCACGATCCAGCGGGTGCCGTTGAGGAGCACCGGCGGCCGGCTGAAGGCGACGAGGACGGCGAGGCCGACGACCACGGACGGCACGGCGACCGGCAGCATGAACAGCGCGTCCAGGAACCGCTTCCCGCGCCGCCCCAGGGAGCTGGCGGCGAGCGCCGCCCAGCCGCCGAGGACCAGGGCGAGCACGCTGGCGCAGAGAGCGGTCACCAGGCTGGTGGTCAGCGCCTGGAGGGAGTCGCCGCTGGTCGCGGCGGCGTAGCGGGTGGTGGTGGGGCCGGAGGGGAGGGCGCCGGACCAGTTGGTGGAGAACGAGGCGGCGAGGATGACGAGGAGGGGCAGGGCGAAGAGGGGGACGAAGAGGAGGGCGAAGGCGGACCAGGTGGCCCACTTGCCCGTACGGCTATGCACCAGCACGACGGCTCACCACCCGGTACAGGCTGTAAAGGCCCACGGAGAGAACGATGTTGACGACGGCGACGACACAGGCGGCCGGGTAGTCCGACTCCAGGATCGCTTTGCTGTAGACGAGCGTCGGCAGCGTCGTGACCCCTTTCGCCCCGGTGAACAGGACGATCCCGAACTCGTTGAGGCAGAGCACGAGGACGAGGCTGCCGCCCGCCGCGAGCGCGGGGAGCGCCTCGGGCAGGATCACCTGGCGCACGATCCGCAGCGGCCCGGCGCCGAGCGAGGAGGCCACCTCCAGCTGGGCGGTGTCGAGTTGGGAGAACGCGGCGAGGAGCGGGCGCATCACGAAGGGCGTGAAGTACGTGATCTCCGCGAGCAGGACGCCCCAGGGGGTGGTCAGGAAGTGGAACGGCCCCTCGGCCGCTCCGGTGACGCCGGTCCAGGCGCCGTTGGCCATCCCGACCGACCCGTAGATGAAGAGCAGGGCGAGCGTGATGAGGAAGGACGGGAAGGAGAGGAAGACGTCGATGAACCGGGCGACGGCCTTGCCCCCGGGGAACGGGACGAAGGCGATGACCAGGGCGAGGACGAAGCCGAGGACCAGGCAGCCGACGGTGGCGCCGACCGCGAGCCAGACGGTGGTGGTGAGCGCCTCGCGGAAGGCGGCGGAGGCGAAGACCTCGGTGTAGGGGGCGAGGGAGGCGCCGCCTTCTTCCAGGGACTCGGGGGTGAAGGACTGCCGGACGACGAGGGCCAGCGGGTAGAGGAAGCCGAGCGCGAGGACGAGGACGGGCGGGAGGGCCCAGACCCAGGCGGGTGTCTTCTTGAGGCGGGTGGATACCGCGCCGGGGGCGGGCTGGCCTGCGGGTTTCCGGCGGTCGGCGGCGGTGGTGCTGGGGGCGGTGGTGCTAGCCACTGGCCACCGCCTGGGCCTTCTTCGGGGCCTCCGTGGGCTCCGGTGCCGTCCCGGCCGGGAGGAGCACCGCGTCCTCCGCCGCGAAGTGCAGGGTGACCGGGTCGCCGAGGGCCGGGGGCTCGCGGAGTTCGCGGAGGTCGGCCATGAGGCGGTGGCCGCCGATGTCGGCGTGGACGCGGTGGGTGGAGCCGCGCCACTGGACCTCGGTGACCGTGCCGGTGAGCGCGTTGGGCCCGGCGCCGAGGCCGACGAGGTGCGGGCGGACGCAGAGGGTGGCGGTGGCCCCTTGGGCGGCGGCCTCGGTGGGGACGTCGAGGGCGGTGCCCGCCAGGTCCACGCGCCCCGGTCCGGTGACGGTGACCGGGAGGAGGTTGGCGTTGCCGACGAACGACGCGGTGAACTCCGTACGGGGCCGCCGGTACAGCTCCTCGGGGGTGCCGCAGTCCTGGAGCCGGGCGCTGTCCATGACGGCGATCCGGTCGGCCAGGGTGAGCGCCTCGACCTGGTCGTGGGTGACGTACAGGATGGAGACGTCGGGCAACTCGCGGTGCAGCCGGGCGAGTTCGGCGAGCATGCCGGAGCGGAGCCGGGCGTCGAGTGCGGAGAGCGGTTCGTCGAGGAGGAGGACGCCGGGGCGGATGGCCAGGGCGCGGGCGATGGCGACGCGCTGCTGCTGGCCGCCGGAGAGTTCCCGGGGGTAGCGGGTGGCGTACGCGGCCATCCCGACGAGTTCGAGGACCTCGGCCACCCGCCCGGCGATCTCGGCCTTGGGCGTGCGGTGGGCCTTCAGGCCGAAGGCGACGTTGTCCTTGACCTTGAGGTGCGGGAAGAGCGCGTACTGCTGGACCACCATCCCGATCCCCCGCTGGTGCGGGGGCAGTTGGGTCACATCCCGCCCGCCGATGAACACCCGCCCGGAGGCGGGCCGGACGAACCCGGCGACGGCGCGCAGGGCGGTGGTCTTCCCGGAGCCGGAGGGCCCGAGGAGGGCCATGACCTCGCCGGGTTCGACGGTGAGGTCGAGGCGGTCCAGGACGGTGTTCCGCCCGTACGCGACGCTGACCCCGTCGAACCGGATGCCGCTGGGGGCGGCGGGGGGCGGTCCGGCGGTGGGGCGCGGGGTGGCGTGGGCGGTGCTGCGCGTGGTGGGGGCCCCGCCGCTCATGCCTCGGCCCGCGCGATGAGGTCCGGCAGCTCGGCGACCGACCCGAGGACATGGGTCGCGCCGTGCCGCTCCAGCTGACCGCCGTCATGGGCACCGGTGAGGACGCCCGCGACGAGCCCGGCGCCGGAGCGTACGCCGCTGAGCATGTCGTACGAGGTGTCCCCGGCCACCACGATCCGCCGCACGTCGTCCACCGCACCGGTGCGCAGGAAGGCGGCGAGCACCATGTCCGGGTAGGGGCGGCCGCGCCCGCCCGCGTCGGCGGGGCAGAGGGTGAGGGGGACGAGGTCCTGCCAGCCGAGGGCGGCGAGGATGGCGTCCTGGGTGGTGCGGGCGAACCCGGTGGTCAGGACGACGGTCCGCCCTTCGCCGATGAGACGCTCAACGGCCTCCCGCGCACCGGGGATCGGGGCGATACGGCCACCGTCGACGAGCGCCCCGTACGCCTCCTCGAAGGCGGTGTTGGCGAACTGCGCCTTCTCCTCGTCCCCGAAGAGGTGCCGGAAGACGGAGATCTTGGACTCGCCCATGGTGGCGCGTACGTAGGCGAGTTGGCGCTCGTACTCCCCCGACCCCGGCTTCACACCGAGGCGTTCGGCGGCGGCGGAGAAGGCCTGTTCGACGAGGCCGCCGTCGGCGACGGTGGTCCCGGCCATGTCGAGGACGACGAGGGTGAGGCGGTTGTCGGTCGTGGGTGTCGCTGAAGTCATGGTGTTCACCAGCCCAGTTGGTCGGCGGTCGTTTCGGCGATGGCGGGCGAGCAGGTCATGCCCCGCCCGCCGGGCCCGGTGATGAGCCAGACCCCGTCGCGCACCTGCTGGCGGTGGACGACGCGTGAGGTGTCGGTGCACTGGGCGTAGACGCCCGCCCAGCGGTGTCTGATGCGCGGCAGCGGCCGCCCGAGGAAGGCCTCGACGACCCGGGTGAGGTGCTCGTAGGGCTCCTCGACGGTGTCGAAGGCGAAGGGGTGCTCGTACTCGTGGGTGTCCCCGATCGTCAGCCCGCCGTCGCTCCGCTGCACCATGAGCAGCTGCATGCGGTGCTCGGCGGCGACCGGGTCCTGGGGCTGGTGGGCGTTGAGGGCGTCGAGGGCCTCGCTGCGGTACGCGGGGTAGTAGCGGAAGCTGTCGGCGTCGGCCACCGAGGTGGTGAGGGGCTCGCCGAGGGGGTCGGTCTGCATCATCTGGAGGCGGACGCGGCGGACGGGCAGCTCGGGGCCGGCCAGTTCGCGGACGAGCCCGCCGAGCCAGGCGCCGGTCGCCATGATCACGGCGTCACCGGTGTGGACGTCGCCGTGGTCGTCGCGCACGGAGGCGGTCCCGACGACCTCGCGGACCTCACGGCCGCCGAGGAAGGTGTACCGCCCGGAGGCCAGCAGCTCTTCCTTCAGGGCGAGTTGGGCGGTGCGCGGTTCCACCGCCGCATCGCGCTCGCACCACAGGGCGGCGGTGAACGAGCCGCGCAGCGCGGGGTTGAGGGCGCGGGCCTCCCCGGCGGTGAGCAGCTTGTAGCCGCGCGCCGCCGCATCCGCCCGGGCGACAGCGGCCTCGGCGACGGCGGCCTCGGCCTCCGTCCGCAGCGGGGTGAGCGAACCGCAGGCCCGGAAGCCGAGCCCCGGCACCCGCCGCCCGATCCCCTCCCACAGCTCCCGCGCCCGCAGGGCGGTCTCCAGCTCCTCGCCACCGGCTCTGCCGCTGACCCAAATCTGTCCGAAATTGCGGAGCGATGCCCCGCGCGCCTCGCTCTCGCGCTCGATCTGTACGACCTCGTGGCCGCGGCTGACTGCGTGCCAGGCGTGCATGGTTCCCACCACGCCGGCTCCTACGACGATGACTCTCACGGCGGCCACGCTCCTCGGGTCGGGTGTCCCGGACACATCCGGTCGACAACGGGATGGTGAACGACCACCCAAGCTTGGACTAGACCCGTTACGTTTCCGTTATCGAAAAAGGCTCACGGAGGGGCGATTTTCAGACGCGCGCTCAGCGCTAGCTGTCGCTATTGCCGCCGCTGCCGAGGCGCGTGGTGAAGGAGAACCGGTCCCCCCGGAACAGGGTCCGCACCCGCTCCAGCGGCCGCCCCCCGGTGTCCCGGGAGAGGCGGTGGAGCAGAAGCATCGGCAGGGCGGGCGGGGTGCCGATGAGCAGGGCCTCGCGAGGGGTGGCGAGCACGGTCTCGATGCGCTCGTCGGCGTCCCCGAAGGCGATGCCGAGCCGGTCGCGGAGGTAGGCGTAGAAGGAGGAGTCGGGGTCGAACTCCACATCCAGACGCGGGAGTCGGGCCACACTGACGTACGTGCTCTCCAGCCCGACCCGCTCGTCGTCGGCGAGCAGCACGCGCTCCAGGTGCCAGACGGGTTCGCCCCGGCCCACTCCGATCTCGGCGGCGAGGGCATCGGGGCAGGGGAAGCGCTCCAGCCCGATCAGATGCCGGCCGGGCCGCCTGCCCTGGCGGCGGACCCCTTCGGTGTAGCTGGCGAGCGAGAGCGGCTGCTCCAGCTTGGGCCCGGCGACGACGGTCCCGCGCCCCTGTCTCCGCAGCCGCCCCTCCAGCAGGAGTTCGCGCAGCGCCTGCCGTACGGTCTCGCGCGACACCTCGTGGCGCAGGGCGAGGTCCCGCTCGGTGGGCAGGAGCCCGCCCTCGCCCAACTCGTCCAGCAGCAGCGAGATTTGAGCCTTGACCGCGTAGTACTTGGGGATACGGCCGTGCTCCGGGATGCCGGAGCGGATGGGTGCGCCAGGTGCCTGGTCGTTCGGGTAGTCCACCGCCCGATGGTGGCATGCGCGGGTGGACGGCGAGCTACGAGGTGGTGGTCGCGGTCAGCCTGCCGCCCGGCGCATCCGGCGGCCCTGTAGCACCAGAGCTCCGCCGCAGAGTACGAGGAGCCCGGCGGCGGCTCCGGCCCAGGGCAGCAGCTCCGGTCCGGTGCGGGCGAGTTCGGGGAGCGGGCGCCCGGTCACGTAGTGGGGCGGACGCGCGGGCCGCTCCTTGCCGCCGCCCGCCTCCTCCCGGGGAGTCGCCGACCCGTCCGGGCGGGGGAGACCGCTGGGGTCCGGGGCGGTCTCCTTGCCGGGGTCGGCGTAGGTGGGGGCGGGGCTGGGTGCCTGGGTGCGGGTGGGCGAGGGGGCGGGGGCGGGCGTGGAGGAGGACGTGTCCGTACGGGGACGGGGCTCGGCCGGAACGTCCGTACGGGTCCCGCTGTCCTCCTCGGTGCGCTCGGGCCGGGGGTACTCGCCCGTGGCCCCGTCGACGATCACGAACCGGTACGCCCCCGACTCCCCCACCCAGTCGCCGTCCTCACGGCCGCCGCCCTTGGCCTTTGCCTGGTGGTGGCGCTGGACGACGGCGGCGTGGGCGGTGACCCGGCCGGGCGCGGTGTCGGAGGCGAAGGCCATCCGGATCCGGACGCTGACGGTGGTGCCGGCGGGGACCGTGAAGCCGGGGAAGCCCCCGTCGGAGCTGTCGGCGGGGTCCGACCCGGGGTCGCCGTCGAAGACCCCGATCTGCTCGTGGCGGTCGGTGGTCTCCCAGGTCACACGGTGTTCGGTGCCGGGGCGGCCGGGCTCGGAGAATTTGAGCTGGATCTGCTCGGTGGTCAGCTCCCGGTCCTCGTCGTTGAGCACGAGCACCGGATGCAGGGCTCCGCAGGCGGTGTCGGTGGTGTTGGTGAGGTCGAGGAACCAGGTGCCGTAACCGCCGCCGGAGGCGTACGTCCTCGGGGCGTCCTGGATCCGGGCCTCGATGGGGAATTCCTTGGCGCCCTGATCACCGCAGGGGGGCTGCTCATCGGCGTCGGCCGCGTCGACGGCTAAGGAGGCGGGGGCGGCCGGGGCCGGGTGGGCGGCGGCCTGCGGGCCCGCCAGGAGCGCGGCGGGGACCGCGATCCCGGCGGCCAGCCCGAGGGCGGCTGCCGCACGGGCGTCACGCAGCCGCGCGCAGGAGGTGGGGGACATGGGGACACCCTTCGCTGCTCGCGAACGACCGGGGCGGGGGCCACCGGTTGTGACCTCCGACGCAAGCACGCGCGCGCGGAGTCAGGGAGTCGACATGCCGACACAGCTCATACGATCACCCGACCGATGGCGCCTGCCTCCAACCTCACGCCGCCCGGCACCCGATCCAGCCCGTCCGGCACCCCATCCAGCCCGTCCAGCACCCCATCCAGCCCGCCCGGCACCCCATCCAGCCCGTCCAGCACCCCATCCAGCCCGCCCGGCACCCCATCCAGCCCGCCCGGCACCCCATCCAGCCCGTCCGGCGTTTGAGGACGGAACCCCGCACCACGAGTGCCCGCACCCACTGATGCCCGCACCACGAGCACCCCCACCCGCACCACAAGCACCCACACGCACCGGCACCCGCACCACAAGCCCCCCGCCCCCTACCCCCGCTCCCCCACCCGCCCGAACACCGGCGCGAGCACCAGCTGCGCCGCGCCCTCGGCGACAGGCCGGTCCCCGCCCCCCGCGACGGAGACGGTGACGGCCGCCCCGCCCCCGCCCCGCGCGGCCCGCTCCTCGATCACGGCACGGACGCCTCGTACGTACGCGTCCTCGTCGGCCGCCACCGTCCGCCCGCCCAGGACCACCCGGTCGATGTCGAGGAGCCCGACCAGGTTGGCCGCGCCCGCGCCCAGGACCCGGGCTGCCTCCGCCCGGTCGCCCCGCGCATCGGCGGCCAGGCACAGCGCCTCGATGCAGCCGCGCCCGCCGCACCCGCACAGGGGCCCGTCCAGCTGGAGGGTCTGGTGGCCGAACTCCCCCGCCCCCGTCCGCGCCCCCCGGTGCACCTCGCCGCCCAGGACGAGCCCGGCGCCGAGCCCCGTACCGAGGTGGAGGTAGGCGAAGTCGCCGGGTGGCTCACTCAGCGAAAGCGCCAAGGCCAGGGCGGCGGCGTTCGTGTCCTTGTCGACGGTGACCGGCAGGCCGGTGCGCTCGGCGAGCGCGTCGCGCAGGGGGAAGCCGTCCCACTGCGGGAAGCCGGTGACCCGGTGCAGTACGCCGTCCCGGTGGTCGAGTGGGCCGGGTACGGCGACGCCAAGGCCCAGCACCGGCTTGTGCGGCTCGGCCGCGCTCAGGTCCCGTACGGCATCCGCCGCGTCGGCCAGCACCTTCTCCGCCGGGGCCCCGAAGTCGAGGGGCGCGGCGGTGACGGCGACCGGGCGCCCAGCGAGGTCGACCAGCACGGCGGTGAGGCCGTCGCGGTCCAGGTGGAGGCCGACGGCGAACTGGGCGTCGGGGACCAGCCGGAGCACCGTACGCGGCTTGCCGCCGGTGGAGGGGCGCAGGCCCGCGCCGACGGCCAGCCCCTCCTCCCGCAGCCGGGCGGTGATCTTGCTGACGGCCTGCGGGGTGAGGCCGGTGCGCTCGGCCAGCTCCAGCCGGCTGATGCCCTCCGCCCCGGCCGCCCGCAGCAGGTCCAGGACCAGGGCCGCGTTGTGGTGGCGCAGCGCCGGCAGGTTCACCCCGGCCTGGGTCTTCGTCCGACTCCCGTTCACGCTCACTCACTCCCCTTCACCACCCCATTGTGCCGGTCGCTTGCACTTTGGCAACAGCGTTGCTTAAGTGGAATGCATGACCCCCAACGCCTCCGACGCCCCTCTCCGCGTCGCCCTCGTCGGCTACGGCCTGGCCGGTTCCGTCTTCCACGCCCCGCTGATCGCCGCGACCGAGGGCCTGGTCCTCGACACGGTCGTCACGTCGAACGAGGAGCGCCGGGCGGAGGCCCGCGCCGCGTACCCGGGCCTCCGGTTCGCCGCCTCGCCGGACGAGCTGTGGGAGCGCGCGGACGAGCTGGACCTGGTCGTGATCGCCTCCCCGAACAAGACGCACGTCTCCCTCGCGACGGCCGCCCTCAAGGCCGGTCTGCCGGTGGTCGTGGACAAGCCGATCGCCGGGACCGCCGCCGAGGCGCGCGAGCTGGCGGCGCTGGCCGAGGAGCGCGGGCTGCTGCTCTCGGTCTTCCAGAACCGCCGCTGGGACAACGACTTCCGCACCCTCGCCGCGCTGATCGCCGACGGTGAGCTGGGCGAGGTGCAGCGCTTCGAGTCACGGTTCGAGCGCTGGCGCCCGCAGCCGAAGGGCGGCTGGCGCGAGTCGGGCGACCCGGAGGAGATCGGCGGCCTGCTGTACGACCTGGGCAGCCATGTCGTCGACCAGGCGCTGGTGCTCTTCGGCCCGGCGGTGCAGGTGTACGCCGAGTCCGACGTACGGCGTCCGGGCGCGGCCGCCGACGACGACACGTTCATCGCGATCACGCACGCGAACGGGGTCCGCTCGCACCTGTACGTCAGCGCCACCACGGCCCAGCTCGGCCCCCGCTTCCGCGTGCTCGGCTCCACGGCGGGCTATGTGAAGTACGGCCTGGACCCCCAGGAGGCGGCCCTGCGCGAGGGCAAGCGCCCGGGGACGGGCGGCGAGCCGTGGGGCGAGGAGGTCGAGACGCTGTGGGGCCGGATCGGTTCCGGCGAGTCCCCGCTCACCGGCGGCGGCACCCCGGTCCGTACGCTGCCCGGCGACTACCCCGCGTACTACGCCGCCGTCACCGCCGCCGTGCGCGGCGCGGGCGAGAACCCGGTCACCGCGCTCCAGGCGGCAGCGGCCCTGGACGTGCTGGAAGCCGCCCGCCGCTCGGCCCGCGAGGGCGTCTCCGTCACCCTCCTCCCCCACCACGACGAGGCCCCGCACGCTTCGGGCAAGGAGCACCGCGCATGACCACCACCTCCCCCACGATCTCCGAGCTGATCGCCCAGGAGCGCCGCCTCACGCTCCCGCACTTCAGTTACGACGACGCGTTCGCGCTCGGCAGCCTGCTGGTCGCACTGGCCCGGGAGCGGCACGCACCGGTGGCGATCGACATCCGGCGCGGGCCGCAGCAGCTGTTCCACGCGGCGCTGCCCGGCTCCAGCGCGGACAACGACGCGTGGATCGACCGCAAGCGCAAGGTGGTGGAGCGGTACGGCGAGAGCTCGTACCTGGTCGGCACCCGGTTCCGCGCGAAGGGCACCACGTTCGAGGAGTCGTCCCGCCTGGACCCAGACACGTACGCGGCGCACGGCGGTTCGTTCCCGATCGCGGTGGAGGGCGCGGGCGTGATCGGCACGGTGACGGTGTCGGGGCTGCCGCAGGCGGAGGACCACGCGATGGTGGTCGAGGCGCTGGAGCAGTTCGCGGCGACGCTGGGGACCGGCTGAGGGACGTATGTACGGGGAGGGGGCGCCGTCACGGCACGAGTGACGGCGCCCCCTCACGTACACGGGAGGCTTACGCCCCCTTCAGCTCCTGCCGCTGCCGGCCGAGCCCCTCCACCTCCAGCTCCACCACGTCCCCCGCCTTGAGGTACGGCTTCGGCTCGGGCTGCCCCATCGCGACCCCGGCGGGCGTACCGGTGTTGATCACATCGCCCGGGTACAGCGTCATGAAGTGGCTGAGATAGCGGACGACCTCCCCCACCGGGAAGATCTGCTCGGCGGTGGTGCCGTCCTGCTTCAGCTCGCCGTTGACCCAGAGCCGTAGCCGCAGGCCCTGCGGGTCGGGCACCTCGTCGGCGGTGACGAGCCAGGGGCCCAGCGGGTTGAACGTCTCGCAGTTCTTGCCCTTGTCCCAGGTGCCGCCGCGCTCTATCTGGAACTCGCGCTCCGAGACGTCGTGGGCGGTGGCGTACCCGGCGACATGGGCGAGCCCTTCCTCGGCGGAGCCCAGGTAGCGGGCGGTGCGCCCGATGACGACGGCGAGCTCCACCTCCCAGTCCGTCTTCCGGCTGCCGCGCGGCACGAGCACGGTGTCCTCGGGCCCGACGACGGTGTCGGGGGCCTTGAAGAACAGGATCGGCTCGTCCGGGATGGCCGCCCCGGTCTCGGCGGCGTGGTCGTGGTAGTTCAGCCCGATGCACACGATCTTGCCGATGCGCCCCAGCGGCGGCCCGATGCGCAGCCCCGCCGGGTCGAGGGCGGGCAGCACACCGGGGGCGTCGGCGGCCACCCGTACCCGGGCGAGGGCGGAGGCGTCGGCGAGCAGTTCGCCGTCGATGTCGGGTACGAGCCCCGACAGATCACGCAGAGTCCCGTCGCGGTCGAGAAGCGCGGGACGCTCGGCGCCCGCCGTACCGACTCGAAGCAGCTTCAACGGTCCAACTCCTCTTGTTCGAGGTGGGGCCCCTCGGCGGGTTGCGGCCGACGAAGGGCTTGGCTGATCCTCCAAGAGTTGCGATCACTCCGCAAGACCTCGTTCACACACTGGACCGGCGCACTCGCCTGGTCCGATTACGCCGCTTTGGCCATGGCGCCGCCGGTCACGGGCACGTCCCGGTAGAGCCAGGCCCGCTCCAGGGCGGTCCAGGTGGTCGTGGTGATGACGTAGAGGGCGGCGGCCAGGGGCACGACGGCGACGGTGATCAGGGTGGCGAACGAGAGCAGCGGCATCATCTTCGCCATCGCCCCCATACCGGGCACGGCCTGCCCGTCGGGCCCCGTGGCGGGGACCACCGGATTGGCGGCCAGCTGCCGCTTGGTGCGCCCGTAGTTGAAGGTGGCCACAGCGGCGACGATCGCGAAGAGCCCCAGGTAGACCCACCCCTGTCCACCCAACATCCCACCGCTCGCGAGGGCGTCGTGCCAGCGCCCGCCGAGCGGGGCGCCAAGGAGGTCGTGGCTGAGCAGCGCGTTGGGCTCGCCGCCGATGGAGCCGCTGGAGAACAGGTGGTAGAGCAGGAAGAACGCGGGCATCTGGAGCAGACTCGGCAGGCAGCCGGAGAGCGGCGAGACCTTCTCGGCGGCGTGCAGCTCCATGATCGCCTTCTGCATCCGCTCGGGGTTCTTCCCGTGCTTCTTCCGCAACTCGGCGATCTGCGGCTGGAGCCGGGTCCGGGCCTTCTGCCCCCGCGCGGCGGCCCGCGAGAGGGGGTGGACGGCGAACCGGACGAGTGCGGTGAACAGGATGATCGCGGCGGCGGTGGACGCGCCGTGGAACAGCGGCTGGAGCAGATCGGCGAAGGAGCCGACCAGGCTGGCGAAAGCGGACATGAAGGCGGACATGGGTGAGCCCTCCGGGGGTCTCGTCGTGCCGGGAGTGGGACGTACGCATGCGGTACGCGGCAGGACGACGGCCGGTGCGGGGCGCTACGGGTTCGACGTGCGGAAGTGCCCTACGCGGCGGCGGCCGTCAGGAGGGCGTGCCCGGGGGCTCGGGGCCTGGTGCGGCCTCGGGCATCGGGGTCGCGCTGGGGCAGGAAGGCGGTCCGCTTCTCCCGGTCCCTGATCGCCGTACGGACCCGGGTGCGGGGCACCGGGGGCGCGCAGCGGGCGCTGATGACGGAGCAGGCGAGGAGCGCGGAGCCGGCCGCGGCGGTGGCGGCGAGCGCGACGGCGGCGGAGAGGCTGCCGCCCTCGGCGAGGAGGATCTCGGTGAGGAACAGGACCAGCAGGCCGGCGGGCCGGAGGAGCCGGGCGAAGGCGCCGCGCAGCCGGTTGGCGTCACGCATGGGGCGTCTCCTTCCGTGCTCCGTGCAGGCGGGTCCTGGCACTCCTTTCGTTATACACGATGATCGGCCGGGCTCATCCGCCTCCGGGGCTCCGGCTCACCGGGGACGCATGGCGGTGAGCTTCCCCCAGACGACGAGCCGGTAGCGGGAGCTGAACTCGGGGGTGCAGGTGGTGAGGGTCAGGTAGTAGCCGGGCTCGCTGTACCCGACGGACGTGGTGATGTCGGAGCGGGGCACGGGCGCGATGACCCCGCTGTCGGAGGGCGCGGTCCGGGCGAGGCTCTTGTCGACGGTGTACGTGTGGACGGCGTCCCGGGTCTCGACGGTGATCCGGTCACCACGCCGCAGCCGGTCGAGGCGCCGGAAGGGCTCGCCGTGGGTGTTGCGGTGCCCGGCGAGCGCGAAGTTCCCGGCCTGCCCGGCCTGGGCGGTGCGGGTGTAGTGCCCGACGTACCCCCGGTCGAGGACGCCGCCTTTGCTGGTGCCCTCGGCGACGGGGGCGGTGAGCCCGATACGGGGGATGCGGAGGACGGCGTAGGCCTGGTCCCAGCGGGGGGTGGCGGGGGTGTCCGACGGTTCGGCCCCGCGGGCGGTGCCGGAACCTACGGCGGCGGAGGAGGAAGAGGGCTGGGGCTGAGGCACCACGGGGTCGCCGGCCGGCTCGCCGCTCGGGACCACCGGTGGCGGCGGACCCCACTCCCGCTGAAGGGCCTGGACGGTACGCCCGGCCTCCTGACGGGCCTCACGGTTGGTCCACCAGAGCTGATGGACAACAAGGAGAAGAAGAAGCAGACCGAAGGTGACGGCCATCTCGGCGAAGCCCCAGAGCCCACGCGCGAGAAGGTCGCGCCGTCGGCGACCGGCCCGCGGGCCCGGCTTCCGGGACACGGCACGACGTACCGAGGCGGGCATCGCGCCGCATGGCGCACCACGTACGGATGCCGACACCGCACCGCGTAAGGGTGCCGGCCCCCGATCGCGCTTCCGTGCCCGTCCCCGATTCCGCACGGCGGGCACGATAGAACCAACGTACGGAACTCTCCATACCCACCACCGGATTCCACTCCTCCCGCAGACACCCCCCGCCGTCGGATCCCGCTGACGCCCCCACTCCGGGACCGGCTTCCGACCTCTCCTCCCGACGGCCGCTGTCCGGCAGTACCGTGTGATCCATGCGCCCCGACACGCCTGCCGACCACACCACCGAAGCCGAGCGCCTGCTGCGCACCGCGGCGCAGTACCCCGAGGACCAGGAACCGCTGGTCCTCCAGGCCGCGGCCCATCTGGAACTCGCCGGTGACCGTTCCCGCGCGAGCACGCTCTACGACGACCTGCTGGCCGCCCCCGAGTCCACCGTCGAGAACCCGCACCTGATCAAGGCCCTGAAGGCGTCGAACCTCTGGGAGTACGGGCACGAGGCCGAGGCCCGCGCGATCATCGAGGGCATCCGCGCCGCGGGCCCGCTGGACGCGGCGACCTGGCAGGTCGCCGCCGAGACTCTGGAGGCGCACGACGAGCTGGAGTCGGCGCACGACTTCTTCTCGACCGCGCTGACGCTGCTGCTGGCCCCCGGCGAGGAGGTCCCGTACGCGACGCAGTCCCTGCTGACCGGCCGCCACCGGGTGCGCAGGCTGATGGGCCTGGACCACGACACCTGGGACGAGCTGGCCGGCGCGCTGCACACGGCCCCGGTCCCGCTGGACGAGCTCCACGACCCGAAGCGCGTGTGGTCGCTGGGCTCCTCGGACCCGGTGGAGCTGAAGGCGGAGATCACCCGCCTGCGCGCGGAGCTGGGCACGTACCGCACGGCGCTGTCGCGCCCGTTCCCGGTGGCGGTGCTGCACTGGCCCGAGCAGGAACTCCGCGAACTCCTGACAACGTACCCGGAGTTGACGGACGAGTACGTGGACCGGGAGACCCACCTGTCCCGCCTGGAGGCGTCCCTGCGCGACCTACAGGCGACGGGCACCCCGAACCTGGGCATCGTCAAGGGCACGGTCCCGTCGTACGAGGCCTTCGCCGCCTCGGAAGCCGCCTCCCCGTCCGGCCCGGGCCTGCTCCCCCAATACGCCACCACCCTCGCCGCCCGAGGCCGAGCCACCCCCTGGCCCCCGTCCCGCACGGCTGCCTGCTGGTGCGGGTCGGGGGAGGCTTATGGGGGGTGCCACGGGGGCGGGTGAACGCCTCCCCCAGAGGGCCTCCCGACTCGCCTGGGCAACGCGGCGAAAGGCCGAATGTGAGGTAATCCTCCACTTCAGGGGGCACCGCAGTAGCAGGAGCCTCTTTCAGCGACGCCCAGCAATCTAGACTGGTGCTTTCTCGCTGACCGCACTCGCGGTCAGTTGTACATGCCCGCCTCGGTGGACTTGCCGGGATCTTCGCACCCAGAGATGGACTCGCTAACGTGTTCGAGTCCAATCTGCCGCGAGTGCACCGAGCGCGCGGCGGGCAGTGCGCACGTATGGAGGACACATGGCGGACCTGCAGGCTGTCGAAATCTGCGCGGGTGCGGGCGGACAGGCTCTAGGGCTGGAACGCGCTGGATTCGAGCACGCGCTGGCCGTCGAACTCGACCCGCAGGCCGCCGCCACTCTGAAGGAGAACCGGCCGCAGTGGGACGTGAAGGTCGGCGATGTCGCCAACCCCGGCGTCTGGGAACCGGCCGATTTCCGGGAGGTCGACTTGATCGCTGGAGGCGTTCCCTGCCCCCCCTTCACCATCGCCGGAAAGCAGCTGGGGGCGACGGATGAGCGAGACCTCTTCGCGTGGGCAGTCAAACTCGCAGAGCGAGTTCGGCCGAAGGCACTCCTCCTGGAGAACGTCCGCGGGCTGAGCGCGAACCGCTTCGCCGCCTACCGGCAGAACGTCCTCGATTCCCTGCAGAACGCGGGCTACTCCGCGCAGTGGAAGCTTCTCCACGCTGCCGACTACGGCGTGCCGCAGCTCCGCCCCCGCTTCGTGCTCGTAGCGATGCTGCCGGAGTACGCCGAATTCTTCAGTTGGCCAGAGCCCCATGGGGAAGAGCGCACGACCGTCGGGGAAGCCCTGTACGGCATGATGGCCGCGAAGGGCTGGGAAGGCGCCGAGGCCTGGGCGGCCAAAGCGGACCAGATCGCTCCCACGGTCGTCGGCGGATCGAAGAAGCACGGCGGCGCGGACCTCGGGCCGACGCGCGCGAAGGCGGCCTGGGCGAAGCTCGGCGTGGACGCGCTCGGAATCGCCAACGACGGCGATGTGCCCGGGCCGGGCTGGGAGCCTGCCGATGCGAAGCCCGGACCGAAGCTCACAGTCGAGATGGTCGCCCGCATCCAAGGGTGGAAGCCCGAAGACAAGTGGGTCTTCACAGGCAAGAAGACCAGCAGGTACCGCCAGGTGGGCAATGCCTTCCCGCCGCCCGTCGCCGAGGCGGTCGGAGAGTCGATCGCCCGTGCCCTCCGGCAGGAGGGCACACCCACGAAGCTGGTGGAGGCCACCGAGGTCATTCACGACCCCGTCTACAAGCTGCTCCGCGGCATGGAGCGCCCCATTGGCGTGGAGCAGATCATCGGCCGTCTGGAGAAGACCGGACAGCGCATGTCGGAACCTGAGGTCGAACGCCACATCGCCCACTTGGAGCGGGACTTCGTAATCGAGAGGATCAAGCGCTCCAGCGGCTCCCTGGGCTACACCCTCGGAGAATTCAAAGCGTTCACCGGACAGGAGGAGCACGAGCGGCATGAGCTGTTCTCCCTGAACCAGGCGAAGATCAGCTGAGAGCGCCGACCGGCCGTATGCCTGGCAGTTCGGCGGTCACGGATCCTGCCGTGGGCGGTCGGGAGCCCCGGCTTCCCGCCGCCGGGCGGTCACCGCCTCGACAACGGTCTTAGCGCATGCCACGGGGTCGAGGTGCTCCCAGAAGCGGAGCACGAGCCACCCCGCATCGGCCAGGCGCTGGTCCGTCTCCCGGTCGCGCTGGACGTTCCCGCCGATCTTGTCCTCCCAGTACGGCCGGTTCGTCTTCGGCATGACGAAGTGGTCGGGACAGCCGTGCCAGAAGCAGCCGTCGATGAAGACAGCGACCTTGGCCGGGCGGAAGACCATGTCGGCGGTACGCCGCATCTTGGGGAGGGGCTTGGCCGCCACCCGGTAGCGCAGGCCGACGGCGTGGACGAGGGAGCGGAGGAGCAGCTCGGGCGCAGTGTCGCGACTGCGGTTGCCGAGCATGCTCCGGCGGTTCGCAGCCGAGGACGCCCACGAGCCTTCCGGCGGTGTCCACGGCTTCGCCGACTGCTCTGACTTTGCTTGATCGTTCATATCTCCGGCAGTCTCGGTACTGCTTCCTCCGGGTCCCCAGGACTCGCCAAGACCCAGTCCCGGCCGTCCAGCTCCACTCTCGGCGCTCCCGCGTGGTGCGGGCGGGCGGCCGCGAGGCGGGCACTCACAGATTCTCCAGGCCCTGGGACGGGCAGACCCAGCGCGCGGGCGATGCGGCCGTGGCTCGAGTAGTGGCCCAGAATCACGATGCCCCGCGGTTGGAGCCTTGAACGCGAGCCGCCGTTGTAGCGGACGCGCTTCATGTAGTCCTCCTGCATAGCCACCGTAGCAACGACCGTGCGGCTGACCCGGCGGCCATGCGCGCGCAGGAAGAGCTCGTCCACCCGGCGCTGTCCGCTCTTGTGGGAAAAGATCGCTTCGATGTCGGCGTCAGAGAGCCGCAGCAGCATGTTCTCCTGTAAGGGCGCGTCCCGGTACAGCCAGCGCACAGCGCCCCGGCCCATCGCGCTGAGGGTCTTCTTCGCGTCGCGGTTGCCCCCGCTGTTGAGCCGTTCAGGCAGAGCGCGCACGAGTCCGGCCGTCCACCGGGACTGCTCGTCGCTGGCCCACACGACGAGCAGCAGGTGGTTGAGGGCCTCCGGAGGGATCATCCACCCGCCCAAGGTCTGCGAGTACTTGCAGTCGACGTCCGACCCGGCGATCGAGTAGTCCATGCTGGCGCCGTCAGCGAAGCCGAACTCACGCTGGAGATTGATCTCGATGAGGGTGCCCAGATGCGCCTTCTCGGTCTTGTAGAGCTGGTCCCAGCGGAAGCGGCCGGTGTGCTGCCCGTCCAACAGCATGTCCATGCTGCGCCGGATGGCGCCGGCGAAGCGGCTGCCGTCCCGGTCCGCACCGAGGACCGTCTGGGCGACGGCGTCCAATTCCGGATCACCGGGCCCGTCCACAAGCCACAAGGTCGTCTGCACTCCTACTGCTTCACCGTCCACGGCGGGACTCTATCCGGCTGGGGGAGAATACGGGGAGTCCGCCAACCGCGGTACACCCACCGGGGAGCTGCGGTTTTCGTGCCCCGATCGCGGAAGCGGCCCTGTCCACCAGGGTCATTGCGGGGAGCGCGTACCGAGGTGCTCGAGCAGAGCCTGCACATCGGCCGCGTTCATGCCTGCGGCCAGCGGCGCCTCGTCCTCGGGGTCGGCCAGCTGCTGCACCTCGGGGTCGTCGAGGATGCGGCCCATGAAGTCCAGCTTCTCGGCCAACCTCATGGAAACCACGTCATCCACGCTTCCCTCGGACGCGAGCACGGTAATGCGCGTCTCGGTCCCCGGCGCGAGGCCGAGGCGGTGGATGCGGTCGAGGCTCTGGAGGAACCGGCCAGCCTGGAAGTCCCGGTCCACGTAGACGGCGTCGTGGCAGACCTGGTGGAGGCTGATCCCTTCGCCGAGGGTCGCCGGGTTGGAGATCAGCACGGCACAGTCCGGGTCCTCCCGGAAACGCCGCAGCTCCTCCTCCCGGTCAGCCGTCCCACCGTGCACAGCGGCCGGGTGGAAAGGAGCGAGCAGCGCTTGGAGGGAGGTGATGCTGCGGACGAAACTGGTCCACACCAGGGTCTTGCGCCCAGCGGCGGCGTTGGCGGAGACGATGGACAGGGTCTCCCGGTACTTGGGGGGGAGCTCGTAGTCGGGCAGTCGGCGCAGGAGGGCAAACAGCGAGTCCCCCTCGGACACGTCAAGGGGCGGTACTCGGAAGTGCAGCGGTTCGTAGCGGGTTGAGCCCCCTACGAGCAAGGCTGGGCTTGTGGCCGCCATCAGCAGGCGCAGCACTGCCTTGCCGAGGTCCTCGAAGTAGCCCTTGTCAGCCGCTGCCCGGATCGAGAACCTGCCTACCAGGGCGTCGTAGATCTCGCGGTGCAGCGGAGGCATGGCGAGGCGGCGGACCCGGGTCTCGACAGGGGGGAGGCCGAGCTCCTCTTTGGTCGTACGCGTATACAGCGGGCGCAAGACCTGGCTGGCGTAGGCGAGGTCGCCGCCGTCCACGGCCTGGGTGACCACGCGCCGGCCATGGCCGGGCCAGACGAAGGAGAGCAGGTTCTCCAGGTCTTTGGCGCTGTTCGGCGCCGGAGTGCCGCTGAGGATCATCCGGATCCGGCTGAGGGGGCCGAGCGCCATGCAGGCGGCCCCGTACACCCCGGCTCCGCCGAGCTTCATGCGGTGGGCCTCGTCGAGGATCAGCATGGTGGGGGCCGCCTTGACCCACTGGGACAGCCCGGTGAGCGCGCGGTCCAGGCGCTCGTAGTTGACTAGGAGGATATCCGCCGAAGCGGGTGCCGAATGGCCGAGTATCTGGACGTCGAGGGGTGTGGAAAAGCACTCTCGGGCTTCGTACTCCCATGCCTCGTAGGCGGACTTGGGGCTTACCACCAGGATGCGGCCCACTGCCCCCTGTTTGCGCAGGGCGGAGAAGACAGCGAGGGAGACGCGGGTCTTGCCGGCGCCAGGCACGCTGAAGTTGGCCCCGTGGCCCACGGAGAGCAGCCGGGCGATGTCCCGGAGCTGGAACGGCGTGAGAGGGGCCGTCCAGTCGTCGCCGAGCAGCTCGAGAACCGCCTCCGGGGTGACGGTGTCTTTTTCAGAAGCGCCGTTGAGGAGGCGATCCGCCGTCTCCGCCGTATCGAGCATCTCGCTGACCAAGGCGCGGAAGTCGTCCTCCCAGACGACGCTCTCGGGCTGCGGCCACGACGCGAGGGCGCTGAGGCTGGCGAGGAAGCTGTCGAGAGGGACAGCCGCTGAGAGCCGGTCGGTCATCCGGCCGCTGGGGAAACTGGCGATCATCTGTCCGAGAGCGCTGCGGCACTCCGGCACTGTCCGCAGTGCCGCCTGGGTGCGGGTGGTGTCGAAGCCGATCGTCAGGCTGGGCTGGTCACCCACTCAATCGGCCTTCCCCATCGCTTCAAGAAGCCACGTCACACCGTCACCGGGCTCCTGGACTGTCCGCCTCACCTCAACGGCGAGCTTCTCCAGCTGCTGCCGCAGGTCGCTGACGGCGTCATCGAACGCCTCCTCGTCCAAGCTCCGCCGCGCGCGCGACATGACGAGGTCGGTGATGCACTGGTCGATGTTCCGGCCGGCATCAGCGAGGCGGGCGGGAGCAGCCTGTTTGCGCTTCTTGATACGTGCGTCGCGGCCGGCGTCGGTAATCGCCTCGTCCAACGCAATCCTCAACCGCTCGAACTCCCTCTGTGCCTCAGCAGCAACCTCCGGTGACGCAGAACTGCCGGGCTCGCCCACAGCCCTCGCGTGCAGGACGGCGTCGGTCAAGGCCTTGGCAGCGCTGAGGTCAGCTGAAGGCCCCTCCACTGCGCGTCCCAGGCCGGGGATGGCGATACCCGCCGACCCGGCCGGTGCGGCCGCCGGGGCCTCGCTGGCAGGCAGCGTCTTGCAGAGGTACTTCTGCCGGAAATCGTGGTCGACAAAACGGACATCCGTTTTGGCGAAACCGAGCAGCATCGCGGCCAAGCGGTTCTCTACAAGGAGGTCCGCCTTCGCAGGGTTGACGGCGTACTGCTTGGCGTAGGCCCGCTGCAGTTCGCGGAACTTCTCGGCCTGCTCCTCGAAAACGACAAGGGAGAGACGCTCCCCCGCCGCCTCGCTGCGCTGCACCAAAGACTCGATGAGGGCGAGCACCCACTGGTCCTGCCGACAGCGCGCCGTAGTAGTGCGGAAGGTGCTGGCGATAACGGAGAGCGGAGTCCCCAAGTCGACCAGTTCTTGGACCGCGAGCAGATGGTTGATGTAGGAGTAGTCCCGCCGGTGCTCTTTGCGCAGCTGCAGGGAAAGCTCGATGGCCGCGACATCCTGCCAACTACAGGAGGGCGGAAGCACGGCGACACGCATAGCGTGCGCAGGGCCGAACAGCTCCAGTAGCGCAGCACGCCTGGTGTTGCCGTTGACGAGGACGCCCTCGTGCGTGATCAGCCCCGGTTCACTCTGCCCGAACTCCTTGAGGCTCCCCATCAGCTCGTCGAACTCGGGATCCGTCCGTGCCGGGTCAGCGGGGACCACTTGGAGGAGGCGGCCGAGGTAGGCCTGGCTGTCCGTGTCCCAGGGGGACGCCTCGAGTGCTGCGGCTCGCTCGGGGTCGTGGCCGGCCTGCGCACGGATACGGTGAGTCGCGGGGTTGTAGTAGAGGTCGCCGACCGGCATCTGGATCACTTCCAGGTGCTCAGGCTGCCCCCGCCACTCCACGGTGAAGGTCTCACGAGTGCCTCCGCCGGCCGCGATCTCGTCTAGTCGGGCCCGGACGAGGGCCCTGTTCTCCTCCGCGCCGGGGGGCAGCCCGTAGTCCTTCGCCATATCCGCCTTGCTCCTGCCTCTGCTCTCATACCTGCGGGAATGCTCTGTGCCGCCTTGCACGGGCTCAGTCGAGGCCCAGTTCCGCGCGGAGCCGCCTCCGGGAGTCCTCCGGCAGGGAGCGGTACTCGCTCCAAACCTGCTCCAGGCGGCTGAACTGGCGCTGGTCGTTGGCAACCCAGTCGGACAGTACATCGCGCTCGGTGGAACTCAGAGCGGCGGTCTCCTTGAGGACCCGGTCCAAGTCTGCCGTAACCGACTTGCCGCCGATGCGGCACCGCTTGCATTCGGTGATCAGCTCGCTGGCCTTCGTGCCATCGGGCTTGACGACGTCCCGGCGGGCGATGTCCAACTGGGCCCCCTCGTAGGTGCCGGCGTAGAACTCACCGGGCGTGATGCCGCAGGAGCGGCACATGTGGCCGTCCTTCTGCAGCACCTCGCGCCGCCGTCCCGCCCCGATAGCCGTCGTACCCGTCTTGCGGGTAGCACGGCCAGGCTCCCAGACGGGATCGCCGCGCTCCACAAAGCGCTGCTCGTGTGAGTCGAGGCCGGCATCCTCCCGATTTGTGTCGATACGCCATCCGAAGTCGCGAAGGTCCCGCATGCGCCGATCGACCTGTGACACCCCGGGGAACTCCCCACGCAGCCGCTCCTTCGTGAAAGTCCCCCCTTCGCCGACCTCCGCGACAAGCCACAGGGCGACGCGCTTCATCGTTCCGAGGCTGTCATCCCGCCAGGACGGCACCATGGTGTCTCCTAAGTGTTAATGAGTGGTCACGTTCGCTTCGTCACCGACAGCGGAGATTCCGCTGGTGACGATTTCAGACATTCATTACTAGCACGACCGCCCACTAGAATTCCAGCGGTTTGGTGATCTCAACCTTCCGAGGAGGGCCTCGGAAGCGAAAAGGTGCACCTTGGCACCTTGCGTCCACTTTTGAGGCATATGGCCTGATTACCTCAAAAGTATTCAGCGGAAATCACAGAACCACTCCTCACCCTCCCTTGCGGACGCTAGGCTCCCGGTGATCACCCGTTCCCGCAGGGCCTCTGCGGGACGCCCGGCTAGCGAGAGGGCCTTTTGGGCATGCCGTCACTTGGATCGATCAGCACCTCCTGCGTGCCGTGGGCCACGGTGGAGGTGCAGGCGTTCGCCTGCCGCCTCAAAACCCTCATCCCGCGCCTCCGCCCGGGCTCCACCGTGGCCGAGAAGGCGCGGGCGCTGCACGTCTCCCCCTCCCTCCTCTCCCACTGGCTCAACGGGCGCAGGCTGCCTCGACCCGCAGCTTTGAGCGAGATGGCCGCGCTTGCGGCCGAGGGGGTGTCGGCCCACGAAGAAGAGGTCGCGCTCAGGCGGGAGTTCACACAGCTCGGAGAACTCCTCCGGGAAGCACGCAGGTCATCTTGCCGCCGCTGCGAGGGCAGCTGCCGCTGTCGGAGGGCGACCACCGAGGGGGACCGGCGCAACGGTCCGACGGGCAGCGACGCCGCCACAGGGGACCGGCGCAACAGTTCACCGAGAACCATCGCCGCCAGCACCTCCGCCGACGGCGGGTCGGGCTTCCTCGACCGCCTCGCCGCACTGCCGCCCGCCGACCGGGCCTCCCTCCTGTGGAAACTCGGCGCCACCTGGGGCGAGAGGGAAGCCGGAAGGGCGATCAAGGTGCTGGCCGACAAGCGAATGCATTCGGAGGTGGAAATCATCCTCCGCTCCGCAGAGGCCGCCGGGCGGGATCCGGTAAGAATTGCCCTCACCCTCAGCGGATGTGGTTAAGATTCGAAGAGGCGGTTTTCTGTACCATCCAGCAGCAGCAAGGAAATCGAAAAGGGGGATAATTGGCACGCGCTGACGCTTTGGCGGAGCTTTGCTCCCGCTTCGATGACAGGGGCCCCTCGCCCCCTCATCGAGAGTGCAGGGAAGGCCGGCCGGAAGGTCGCCAAACCATGGTCCGACCTCCCCTGCGGGAAACACCCCTGTTCACATTCGAAGCCAACAAGGAGTTCCCAGTTATGAATTATAAGGCCCGCATGGCGTCCACCGCCAGGAAGCTGAAGGCCTCCACCTCACGCCTTCGCTGTTACGCCGGCAACGTCGGCCTCCTCGCACCCTTGCGCGCAAAGGGGCCGCGCCTCGCCCGCCTCGTCGACCGCATTGCCCCCGGCACGCCCTTCTGGACGAAGAGTCGGCGCCGCATGCGGTTCCTCCGCTGGACGCTGGCAGTCCAGCTCCTCAAGGGCGCCGCCTACGCCGGAGGCGGCATCCTGCTCTCGCGGTACTTCGGGGGCTGACGCTGGTTCCGTGCTCCGGACCCGCCTCGCAACGACGGACGGGCGCGGGCAGGCCGGCCGTCACAAGCCAGGCCGCAGAAGCAGGGAGTACATGGAAGCGACTGGGTCGGCTGGGGTGCCCGAGGACGTGTCCTCGGGCACCCCAGCCGACCGCGCGAAGCTGCGTCGCGAACCAATCTCCCTGAACGCTCGTCCTGAAGACCAAAGCCGAAAGGACGAAAAGGCTTGGTTAAGCGGACGGGCAGAACGTGGGCGCTTCCGGACTCACGCCGACGAGAGTGGGTGGTTGCCGGGGTCGCCCTTGGTGTGGCTGGGGTCATGGGGCTTCATCGGGTGATCCCCAACTCCCCTGGGCGGGTGGGGAGTCTGGTCGAGTCCTTTCTGCCGTGGGGCGGGGGCGTTGTCGTCCTGTTGTTTGTCGTCGCCCTCGTGCGGCGGTCCGGTGTCGCCCTTGTGGCTCTGCTGCTGCCCGTGGGTGTCTGGGTGCAGGGCTTTGGGGGGTTGCTCCTGCCCGGGGCCGGCGCCGAGTCCGGGGCGCGGGAGTTGGTCGTTGTGCAGCACAACGTCAGTGATGAGAACCCCGATCCGGCCGGGACCGCCCGGGCCCTTCTCGTGGCCGGGGGTGATCTCGTTGCGCTGGAGGAGGTGGTGACGCCTGCGTTGGCCGTGTACGAGGACGTTCTCCGGGGCGACTATCCGCATCACGTCGTCCACGGCACCGTCGGGCTCTGGTCCAAGTACCCGATCAGGGAAGATCAGTTGGTTGATATTCGGCCTCAGGGGTTCGAAGCAGGGTGGAGTCGGGGGCTGCGTGCCGTCGTGGCGACGCCGTACGGGGATGTCGCCGCTTACGTCGCTCATCTGCCCTCCGTACGGGTCGGGGCCCGCGGGCTCGCCTCCTCTTCGCGGGATGAAAGCGCCCGGATGCTGGGGGATCTCATCCGGCGCGAGGAGGAGCAGGCCGTGATCCTCATGGGGGACCTCAACAGCACCGTCGACGATCGCGGACTGGAGCCGTTGACCTCGCAGTTGAACGTTGCCGAGCGCGGGTTCGCCTTCAGTTATCCCGCCGCCCTCCCCGTGGCCCGGATCGATCAGGTCCTGGCCCGGTCCGGCCGCGTCAGTCACATGCGTACGTTGCCTGCCACCGACAGCGACCACCTGCCCGTCGCCGCCCGCGTCACCCTCGACCCGCTCCCGCCCTCAGGCCGTCCTGCCCCGTAGCGCGTCCGCCTTCGCCACCGCCACGAAGCGTTGGCGCCAGGTCATGTCGGGCGGGAAGTCGTAGGTGTCCGTGTCGACCATCCAGCCCGCGTACGCCGTTGCCCGGCGGCAGTCCGCGCACTCCGTCTCGTCGCCCAGCGGGCGGAAGAGGTGCTCCTCTTCCTCGTCCTCGGTGCCTGTGCAGACGATCAGGGGCTTGACCGGTGGGGGCGGTGGCTCCGGGGGCGCGGCGGGGGCCGGTGGTACCGGGCACTTGTGGGTCAGCCGGTGGCGCAGGAAGCCGAACGCCGAGCGCACCCCCGCCTCGGGGGGTTCGGCCAGGAGGGCGTGGCGTAGCTCCGACTCCGACAGGCCGCGCTCCAGCCACTTGGCCGCCTCCACCGCCAGGGTGCGCGCCTCGCCCACCCCCAGGAGCAGTTCACGGCGTGAGTGGCGTAGGGAGAGCAATACCCGTTCCGCCCGCGTCAGTTGTGGGGGTGGCGGCTCCTCCTCCACTTGCTGCGCGGGGGTTTGTTCGCGTGCGGCTTTCGTCTGCTGCTCCGGTTCGGAGGGTGGGTGGGGAGTGTTCTCAACATGGTGTTCTTCCTCCGGTTCATAGCCACCGGCCGGCCGAGGAGTCGGCTCACCGACCGTCGGAGACTGCGTACTCGGTGGTGGGCAGGGCTGTTCGGCCTGCCGTAAGCGGTCCGCGTTCGGCGTCAGCCTGGCGCGTACCGCCTTCGCCTCGTCCCGCGTCAGCGGCGTATTCGAGAAGAGCTGCTCCGTGAGCCAGCGGCCGCCGTCGCCCTGGGACCGCCACTCGTGGACGTAGCCGTGCTCCACCAGTTGCTTCTTGGCCTGCTGGTACGAGCGGCCCTTCATGTCCAGCTTCCGGGCCAGTTCGCCGAGCGGGCGCTCCGTGGCGGATTCGGGGAGGCCCTGGACGTACAGGAGGAGGATCTTGGCGTCGCTGTTCATCCGGCGCGAGCGTACGACGGTGTGCGGAGCCTTGGTCCAGCCCGAAGAGGGCGCGATAGCATGACGCAGCATTTCTGGTGGGTCCTGTCCACTGGGGGTGTAAGGCCCTCGGTGGGTGTTGTCGCACCTCCGGGGGCCGCCCCATGCGCGCGGGCGCGCACATAGGGTGATGCCGTCGTCACGCTATCTCGGCCTAACCCTCCACCACCACGCGCACATGCGTTCGCCTCGTCACCTCAAGTCCCTCTGACGGCGCGCACGATCCGGGTGAAACGGCGAAGAGCGGGCAGGAGGGTCTCTCGTGAGCACTTCAGCGATATCAACGGCCACGCCGATCTACGACCTCCTCGTCCAGGAGCGCGGGGACGCCCTGGCCGAGGCCCGTACCGCCGCCCACCGGACCCAGGACGAGGCACGGCAGGCGCTGGACTGGAGCAGCGTGCGGATCGCCGCTGCCCAGCGGGAGGAGCGGGCGTTCTCCGCGTTCGGCCGTTCCGATCGCTCCGGTGACGACGACGGGTTTGTACGGGTTCTGCCGATGTAGCCCGCGGCTGCCTCTCCGCGCGCCCTGTCCGGCGTACCGACGTATGGGCGTACGGGATGGGGGCCGCTCCATGTGGGAACGGCCCCCGGTGATCACTGGAGCCGGATCAGCTGTAGATGCCGAACTCGTGCAGCGAGTAGCCCCAGCCCGTGCCCCGGGCCGTGAGGTGGAGCCGTACGTGGCGGGCCGTTTCGGTCAGGGCGATGGTGTCCACGTCACCGTTGCCGTTCGTCGTGGTGTGGACCGTACGCCAGGACGTGCCGTCGTCCGAGACCTGGACCTCGTACGACTTGGCGTACGCCGGGTCCCACACCAGTTGCAGGGTGCGGAGGGGTGTCCGTGCGCCGAGGTCGACCGCTATCCACTGCGGGTCGCTCCAGTCGCTGGCCCAACGGGTGTCGAGGCGGCCGTCGGTGGCGCGCTCCGGCGGGCAGGGGCAGTCGCCGTACGACGCCTGCGAGCTGGAGGCCGTGGTGGGCTTGCCGAGGGCCACGTTGGTGCCGGTCATCGGCGGGGCGACGACCTTGACCGACTTCGTCTCGATGCCCGCGTTGCCCTTGCCGTCCTCCGACTGGATGTAGACCTTCCACACCCCGAGCTTCTCGGGCGCGGTGACCGCGAACGTACCGTTGCCCGTCGACCTGAACCGCGCCGGGACGAGCCCCTTGTCGCCGCTGGCGTAGTTGCCGCTGAGGAAGATCTTGTTCGTCACCGGGTCGTTCTCGGGGTCGCGGATGTCCGCCCGTACGGTGAACTCCCCGCCCGCCGGGGCCGATCCGGCCGGCGTCACCGTCATGTTGCTGATCACCGGCGGCAGGTTGTCACCGTTGTTGGAGCCCGTGAACGCCTTCTTCACCGAGTAGTACGACAGCCGCTTCAGGCCGTCGGGGATCAGGTTGAACCACACCCCGCCGAAGTCGTGCTCCAGGCCGTAGTGGAAGAGGGTCGCGCCCAGCGCCACGCCCTGGTGGCCCATGGTGCAGTCCCAGGCCTTGGTGTAGCCGTCGCGCTTCTGTACGTCGGTGGGCTCGTCGGGTACGCCGTTGGCGTCGTCCGGCACCTCCCACTCACCCGCCGGACCGGTCTCGGTGATGATGTAGGGCTTGGTGTAGCCGCCGTCCACCCAGTCCTTGCGGACGCCGCAGATGTCGCCGTACGCGTTCATCGAGTACAGGTCGAGGTCCGGGGCGTTGCGCTTGTAGTACGGCCAAGCGCCCGTCCACGCGTCGGTGGAGGTCACCGGGTGGTCGGCGTCGATGGCGTGGATCCGCTTGGCGGCGTCGTTCACGAAGGTCGTGTACGCGTTGCGCTGTGCCTCCAACTCCGCGCCGCCGTAACAGTTCTGGAGGCCGAGCACGGACTCGTTGCCGACGTTCCACATGAGGGTCGCGGGGTGGTTCTTGTACGTTTCGACCCACCGGGCGATCTCGGTGAGCATCGTCGACTTGTACGCGGTGTCGGTGACGTAGTTGACGCAGCCGCCGCTGCCGGGGCCGCCGCCGGGCTGGAGCCAGAAGCCGTTCATCACGCGCAGGCCGTTCGCCGCCGCCGCGTCGAGGAGCGGTTTGGTGCTCGCGTCCGTGCCCCAGGTGCGGACCGTGTTGACGCCCATCGACTTCAGGTCGGGCATGTAGCGCGGAGCGTCCGCCATCGACGGGCCCCAGGTCAGGCCCTTGACCGTGTACGGCTGGCCGCCGACGGTGAGCTGCCACGCGCCCTGCGTGCCCGTGACCTTGACGGCGCCGCCGGCCGGGGGCGGGGTGTCGCCGCCCTGGGTGCCGTAGACCTGGAACTCCCAGAGGGAGTAGCCGTAGCCGCTGGAGCGGGTGGTGCCGAGCATCCGGACGTAGCGGCCGGAGCCGGTGAGGGCCAGGTCGTCGGTGCCGCCGTCGGAGTCGGTGACCTTGCGGATGGTGGTCCAGTCCGTGCCGTTGTCGCTGACCTGGATCTCGTACGCCTTCCCGTAGGCGCCCTCCCAGGTCAGTACGGCGCGGCTCAGGTCGGACCTCTTGCCGAGGTCGATCCGGATCCACTGCGGGTCCGACCACTGGCTGGCCCAGCGGGTGGTGGTGAGGTCGCCGTCGACGGCCTGTGCGGCGGAGAAGCCGTCGCCCTCCTGCGAGGAGGCGGTGGCGGGCTTGCCCTGGGAGATCAGGGGGTCGGCGGCCCTCGCCTCGGTGGGTGCGGTGAGGACGGTGAGGGAGGAGGCGAGCAGGGCGGCGAGGGTCAGGGTGAGCGCGGGCCTGCGGAGGGATGGCAGGGCGGGGAGGGTGGGGAGGGCGGGTCTGCGGAAGTGGGGCAGGGAGGGCAAGGAAGGCATTGCGGCTCCTGAAGGGGTGAGGGGGATGCGGGTGCTGAGAAGTGAGGCGATGCGGGTGCTGAGGGGTGAGGGGACGCGAGTGCTGAGAAGTGAGGGGATGCGGACGGCCGCCGTCGGGGAGGACGGCGGCCGTCCGGGGGGAGAGAGCCAGGAGGTGAGCCGGTGACGCTGAAGGTCGGTGAGTTAGCCAGTGACCGTGCGGGTCGGTGAGTTAGCCGCTGACCGTGGTGGAGTTGCCCCGGGGCCGGGGTCAGGCCCGGCCCCGGGAAGCCCTCCCCCGCAGGTCAGAGGTTCACCGCAGAGATTCACCTCGGGGAACCGATCAGGGGAAGGACACCACCGTCGACGGCACCGTCGACGTGCCCGCCGGGACCGTGGAGGCTCCCGTGTTGTTGATGACGTGGTTGTAGTGGCCCATTCCGCCGAGCGACACCACCAGCAGGCTGTGGAACTTCACGTTCGGCTTCACCGGGGCCTTGAAACCGTGGTCCTGGCGGATCGTCGGGTCGACGTTGTAGTTGCAGTAGCTGCCCAGACCCCAGCCCTCGTGTACGTCGACCGAGTCGTCGACCCGGTAGGCGGCGAAGCCCTTGGTGTCGCCGTTCTGGATGGCGGCCTGGTCGGGCGCGTCGTACGCCTTCTCGTTCTGGTAGAAGATCGTCCGGCCGCGCTCGCCGTACCACTCGACGTCGTACTTGTTGAAGTGCTCCACAAAGAGGCCGGTGGCGAGTACGTCGTCGCCGTACACCCGGACCCCGTAGTCGGCCCGGTTGGTCTCCCAGCCGACGCCCTCGCCGTGGTCCGCGCGCCACACCCAGGTGTGGTCGATGATCACGTCGTCGCTGTGGACGGCGATGGAAGTGGTGGCCTTGCCGGCGCCCGCGCCGCCGATGCGGACGTAGACGTCCTGGACGGTGGTGGGGTTGGCGGAGTGGTCCGCTGAGGAGTTCTGCGGGCCGACCTCCAGCAAGGTCGGGGAGTTGACCGTACCGGCGTCGATCAGGAAGCCGGCGAGCTTGACGCCGTCGACGTCGGCGACCTTCATCGCGGTGACGCCGTTGTCCGGGATGATCGTCGCGAGGCCGAGGCCGAGGACGACTGTGTTCGCGCGGTTGACGTTGATGGTCTGGTCGACGTGGTAAATGCCGGGCGTGAAAAGGAGGTTGAGGCCCTGGGCCAGCGCCTGGTTGATCGTGGCGGCGGTGGCGCCGGGCTTGACGACGTAGAACTGGTCCAGGCCGATCGACGTGCCCTGCGGGGTGCCGTTCCAGGAGACGCCCCGGGCGTCGGTGCGCTTGGCGGGGACGAAGACCTTGTACGTGTTGCCGTCCAGGTGGAGGAACGGCTTCTCACGGGAGATCGGGGTCGTCTGGAGCGTGGTGTAGCGGGGCTCGGGGAACGAGGTGGCGGGTGCGCCCTCGACGCCCGAGAAGGTCTGGTTCCAGACGGAGTTGGACCAGCCGCCGATGGAGCTCTCGCGGGTGTACCACTGCTGCTGCGAGTAGTTGCCGACCTGGCCGTCGATCTTGCTGTCGGCGATGTAGCCGCCACTGGCCCAACCGTAGCCGTCGGGGGCGAGGTTGAGGCCGCCCTTGACGTGCATGCGGCGGAAGGAGGCGGCCTGTGAGACGGCCCAGCGGTTGGTGCCGCTGACCGGGTTCAGCGCCAGGTTCTCGGCCGAACGCCAGAAGTTCTGCGTGGCGTTGCCGCCGAACCAGCCCGCGTCGACGGTCACGTCACCGTTGATGGTGGTGTCGTCCGGCTTGAGGCCGAGGCCCGAGATCGAGGTGTAGAAACCGATCTGGGCGTTGAGGTTGTTGTAGGTGCCGGGCTTGAAGAGGAACTGGTGCCGGCCGTTGCCGAAGTGCGACGCCTCCTGCTGGGCGAACACCTCGTCCAGCTTGGCCTGGATGTTGGGGGTGGAAGGGTCGAAGACGTGCACGTTCGGGCCGAGGTCGCCGCCGCCGGGCAGTTGCGGGCCGCCGGTGCCGCCGGACTCGCCGTAGACCTTGAACTCCCAGAGCGAGAAGCCGTATCCGGTGCCACGGGCGGTGCCGTACATCCGGACGTAGCGGGCTTCACCGCTGATGTTCAGGGTGTCCGTGCCGCCGTCGCCGTCGGCGGTCTGGTAGGCGGTCGACCACTCGGAGCCGTTGGCCGAGAGTTCGATGCGGTAGCCCTTGCCGTAGGCCGTCTCCCAGTCCAGGACCACCTGGCTGATCTGGGTCGTCGCACCGAGGTCGACGCGGATCCACTGCGGGTCGGAAGCGGCGCTGGACCAACGGGTGTCGGCGTTGCCGTCGACGGCCGCGGCGGCCGGGGTGCCGTAGTTCTCCTCGCTGGAGGCGGTGACCGGCTTGCCCTGGGAGAGCAGTACGGGTGCGGCCTCGGCCTTCGTGGCGGGGACGAAGGCGAGAAGGGTGGCGGCGAGAGCGGTGGCCATCGCGGCGACGATGCCGCGGGCCACCGGTCTCGGTCTGCGGGTACGGCGGCCGGTGCCGTGGGACACCGGGGCCGCTGGGGATATGCCGACTGCGGGCATGCGGGTGCTCCTCGAAATGGAACTGCGATGGGAGAGCGCTCTCCCGGAACCTTGCCCGCCGCATCGGTCACGGTCAAGAATCCTGACACGACTTTTCTTTCGGCGTGGATTAAGTCGATGCCCCTGCGCGGGGGATGACGTTCAGTCAGGCGCTATGCGGCCGGGCCCCGGCCAACTCGCCGAACAGGTCGATCAGGCCCCCTCGCTGGTCAGTTACCACCTGCGCAAGCTCGCCGAGCACGGCTTCGTGGCCGAGGCGAGCGGGCACGGCACGGACGGCCGCGAGCGGTGGTGGCGGGTGGCGTCCGAGAAGGGGTGGGGCTTCCGCGACGCGGACTTCACGGGTACGCCGGAAGGGGCCGCCGCCGTCGGTTCGGTGCTGCGCGGCCTCCTCGACAACCGCTCCGCCCAGTACCGCGCCTACCTCGAACAGAGCGCCGCCTGGGGCGAGGAGTGGACCGACGCCGCCTTCAGCTCCGAGTGGCTCATGGCCCTGACGTCCACCGAACTCGCTGAGATGAGCGCCGAGTTGGAGGTCGTCGCCCGGCGGTGGCGGGAGCGCGGCAAGGCCGCCAGGAAGGCGGGCGAGACCGAGGGGCGCGAGCACGTGTCCGTGCATCTGTACGGGTTCCCGTTCCGGCCCTGAGCCCTGAGCCTCGCCTCGCCGCGCGGTCATCCGCGCGGTCCGCACCCGAGGAGACTCCATGTCCGCCCCAGAGACCGCCTTGCCCCAGAGACCCGCCGCGCCCCGGCCCGCTCACCGCGACGCCAACGTCCTGCGCTGGCTCGCCGCATACACCGCCTCGCTCATCGGCGACAGCGTCTACTTCGTCGCCCTCGCCTGGTCGGCCCAGAAGGTCGCCGGGCCCGCCGAGGTCGGCCTGGTCATGGCCGCCGGAGCGGTTCCCCGGGCGCTGCTCATGCTGGGCGGCGGCGTGGCGGCCGACCGGTTCGGGGTGCGCCGGATCGTGCTCGGCAGCGACGCCGTGCGGTGCGTCCTCATCCTCGCCGTGGCGGCCGGGGTCGCCGTCACCGCGCCCGCGGTGTGGATCCTGGTGGCGCTGGCCCTCGCGTTCGGCGTGGTCGACGCGCTGTTCGTCCCGGCCGTCGGGGCCCTCCCGCCCCGCATCACCGGCCCGGACCAACTGGCCCGCGTGACCGGCATGCGTACGTTGTCGATGCGGGTCAGCCAGATCAGCGGCCCGCCCCTCGGCGGCCTGGCCATGGGGTTCGGCGGCGCGTCGGCCGCGTTCGCGGTGGCGGGGGTGCTGTTCGCCGTGTCGCTGCCGCTCCTGCTGACCGTACGGCTGCGACCGCCAGGAGTGCCCGAGCCCGAGCCCGAGGATGCGGCAGACGTACGGGGTGAGGCGGCGCCCGCCCCCGGCACCGCCTGGCAGGACCTCATCGGCGGTCTGTGCCACATCCGCCGCCACCCTCTCATCGGCCCGCTCATCGCGGTCATCGCCCTCTGCGAGCTCGGGCTCACCGGCCCCCTCAACGTCGGCATGGTCCTGCTCAACGGCGAGCGCGGCTGGGGGCCTTCGGGGTACGGGTGGATCATCAGCGGGTTCGGGGCCGGGGCCACCGTCGGGGCCGTCCTGCTCACCGTCGCCGGACGGCTCCCCCGGGCCGGGCTGACCCTGGCGGGGACGCTGCTCGTGGGGTGCGCGGGCGCGGCCGGCATCGCCCTGGTCCCCACGCTGCCGCTCGCCGTGGCCGTGGCCCTCGCCGTGGGCCTGGCCATGGGCATCTGCGGCACCCTGGGCAACGCCCTCGTACAGACCGCCGCCGACCCCGCCTACCTGGGGCGGGTCACCTCGGTCGTGATGCTCACCTCGGTGGGCCTGGCGCCGCTGACCTACCCGTTGGTCGGGGCGGCCGTCGGGGCGTGGGGGTCCGCGCCGGTCTTCATCGGGTGCGGGGCGTTCGGGAGCCTCGGGGTGGTCGTCGCGCTGGGCTGCGGGGCGGTGCGGAGGGCCGAGCTGCCGCGATCACGCCCGCGCCCGTCGAAGGCTTGACGAGGCCCGCCGGGCGGTGCCCCGGCCTGCCGGGTCCAGGGAATTGACCCATGATTCCGGCGTACAAATGCACCCTGCCCCAGGTCGCTTCCGTACCTACGGTCGTTGCATGACCACGTTCCAGGTACCTCAGCGCATGAACTTCTCCGCCGTCTCCCCCAAGGTCTTCAAGGCCGTCCTCGCCCTCGACGCCGTCGCCCGCGAAGGGCTCGACCCCGTACTGCTGGAGCTGGTGCAGATCCGCGCCTCGCAGGTCAACCGCTGTGCTTACTGCATCGATTACCACACCTCCGACGCCCGCAAGGCCGGGGAGTCGGAGGAGCGGATCCACCAGCTCGCCGCTTGGGAGGAGTCGAGTCTCTTCACCGAGAAGGAGCGGGCCGCCCTCGCGCTGACCGAGGCCGTCACCTTCCTGCCCGAGGGGGTGTCGGACGAGGTGTACGAGGAGTCCGCGCGGCACTTCGAGGAGAAGGAGCTCGCCCAGCTCATCGCGCTCATCTTCACCACCAACGCGTGGAACCGGATGAACGTCACCACGCGCAAGACGCCCGGTACCGAGTAGCCGGCCGATCCTCCGCGGGCGGTGGCCGTCGTGTCGGCCGCCGCCCGCCCCATGTCCGTGGACCGACCTCCGTCCGATGAAGGGCTGATCACGCCGTGACCACCGTCGAGACCGGGCTGCCCGGTGCCGCCCCCGGTCGTTCCCCCGTCAAGGGGTGGCTCGCCGTGCTGGCGGTGACCCTGGGCATCTTCTCCCTGATGACCTCCGAGCTGCTCCCCGTGGGCCTGCTCACCCCCGTCGGCACCGCCCTCGACGTCTCCGAGGGCACGGCGGGGCTGATGGTGACGGTGCCCGGCCTGGTCGCCGCCGTCTCCGCGCCCGTGGTCACCGTGGCCACCGGGCGCATCGACCGCCGTATCGTCCTGGTGGTCCTGATCGGCCTGATGGGCGCGGCCAACCTCGCCTCCGCCTTCGCCACCAGCTTCACCGTCGTCCTCATCGCCCGGTTCCTCATCGGGGTCAGCGTCGGCGGCTTCTGGTCCATCGCGGGTGGCATCGCCCTGCGGCTGGTCCCGGCCAGGCATGTCGCCCGGGCCACCGCCGTCATCTTCGGCGGGGTGGAGACCGCGTCCGTCCTGGGCGTGCCGACCGGAACGTTCCTGGGGGATCTGAGCAGTTGGCGTACGGCGTTCGCGGCCGTGGGTGTCCTCGGGATCACCTCCCTGACCTGCATGCTCTTCCTCATGCCGAAGATCCCGGCCGGGCAGTCCCTCACGTTCTCGGCCCTGCCGAAGGTCTTCGTACGCAACGCCGGGGTCCGGACCGGGATCGCCCTCACCTTCCTGGTCATCACCGGCCACTTCCTGGCGTACACGTTCGTCCGGCCGGTCCTCCAGGGCGACGGCGTCGGCGACCGGTCGATCGGTGTGCTGCTGCTGACGTTCGGAGTCGCCGGTATCTGCGGCAACTTCATCGCCGGGGCCCTCATCGCCCGGCGGCTCCGGCAGTGCGTCATGGGGATCTCGGTGGTCCTCACCTCGGGCATGGTCCTGCTCGCGGTCGTCGGCGCCGGCACCCTCTCCGCGGGCGCCATCCTCGTGCTGTGGGGCCTGGGTTACGGCGCGGTGCCGGTCACCTTCCAGACCTGGATCCTCGACGCCGCGCCGGATGCCACCGAGGCGGCCACCTCGCTGTACGTCTCCGCGTTCAACCTGTCCATCGCGCTCGGCGCGCTCCTCGGCGGCTTCGCCGTCGACGGCATCGGCACCACGAGTGTGCTGTGGACCGGCGCCGCCCTGGCCCTGCTGGCGCTCTTCGTGGTGGGCGGTGCCCGCCGCACCGGGCCGGGGGCCCGGCCGTGAATTCGCGTGCCGCGCCGCACCCGGCGGCACTATCGTCACCCGCATGAACGTCACCGGCCTCAGCACCACCGCGACCGCGCGAGCGACCAGCTCGCCGGTTGCCGCCGCCTGACCTTCCCCCCTCCCCCGGCGACCGGAAACGGTCCGCCGGTGGTGTCGTGGCCCTCGGGCCCGGCCGGGTGACCGGACGGTCCCGTTCTCCGGTGCCTCCCCGCTGCCATGCGAAGGAGCCACCCCATGCGTACGGAACAACTGGTCCGCACATGCGTCGAGTTCTACGAGGAACGCGGCCACCGCCGGGTCACCGGATCGACGCTCCTGCCCCCGCCCGGCGACCCCGTGCTCTTCACCACCTCCGGCATGCACCCGCTCACGCCGTACCTGGAGGGCCGCCCCCATCCGCTGGGCCGGCGGCTCGTCAACGTACAGCGCTGTCTGCGCACCACGGACCTGGACGAGGTCGGGGACACCACGCACCTGACCGTCTTCGAGATGTTCGGCACCTGGTCGCTGGGCGACTACGAGGGGCCGGCCAGCTTGGAGTGGGCGTACGGGCTGCTCACCGAGGGGCTGGGCGTCGACCCCCGTCTGCTGTACGCCACCGTCTTCGCCGGGGACGGCCGGACCGGGCCGGACACCGCCTCCCTTGCGCTGTGGCAGGGGCTCGGTGTGCCCGTCGAACCCACCGTGGAGGACAACTGGTGGCCGAACAGGACCGACGGCACGGTCGGGCCGTGCGGACCCGACTCCGAGATCTTCCTGTGGAGCGGTGACGGCCCGCCGCAGTCGACGCCCACCCGCGACGGCCGCTGGGTCGAGGTGTGGAACCACGTGACGATGACCCACCGCCGCCTCGGCGACGGCTCCCTCGTCCCTCTGCCCCGGCGCAACGTCGACACCGGGCTCGGCCTGGAGCGGCTGGCCTCGCTGCTCCAGGGCAAGCCGTCCGTCTTCGCGTGCGATGTCTTCGACCCCTGGCGCCGCCTCGTTCCGGCCCTGTGGGATCTGGACGAGCCCTCGCTGCGCCTGGTCTGCGACCACCTGCGCTCGGCCGTCGTGGTCCTGGGCGACGGCGTGCGCCCGGCCAACTCGGGGCGGGGTTATGTGCTGCGCCGGCTGGTACGGCGGGTCCTCACCGTGCTCTGGCGGGACGACCCCTCACGCGGTTTCGGCGACCTGCCGGAGGAGCTGGTCCGGCACACGCTGGACCACTTCCGGCAGGACACGCCTCCGGGCGATGTGCTCCGGGTGCTGCGCGAGGAGGAGGACCGGTTCGGCCGGCTCCTGGAGCGCGGGCGGCGGGTGCTCGCCCACGCCCGCTTCCAAGGGCCGCTGACCGAAGGGGACTTCCACTACCTCCACGACACCCACGGGCTGCCGCGCGAGCTGATCACGAGCCTGCGGGAGGGGTGAGGGGGGCGAGGCCGCCCGGACGGCCCCTCAGCGGTAGTCGTCCGGGTGGCCCTGCATCCAGGTGTTGATGCCGTCGCGGGTCCCGACGATCTCGGAGAAGTGCTTCTCCAGGTGCGGTGTGGGCCGGTCCTCGCCCCACGTGGAGAACAGGACCTTCATGTCCGCGAGCGGCTGCTTGAAGTGGCCAGGCCCCTTGGGGTCCGCGCGCATCGCCTCGTCCAGCTCCGTGAGCTCCTGGATCACCCGCCCGAGGAAGTAGGCGCATTCCCCGGCGCCGGGCGTACAGGTCTCGCCCAGTGTGGCCTGGAGCGTCGCGAAGGCGTCGCGTACGAGCTCGGGGGCCGGTTCGGCGGGCCCGGTGGGCTCCTCCGTCGCCTCGGCCGCCGCCTGCTCGGCCTGGTCGGCGTTCACCACCGGGTCGGCGGACGGCGACACCGTGGCGTAGTCCGCGCGGGGGCCGTCGTCGGTCTGCGCCTGGGAGCAGGAGACCAGGGCGGCCGCCGCCAGTACCACAACTGCCGCGGCCCGGAGCCCCGTTGCGGTGGTGGCCGTGGTTCTGCGTAGGCCGCTGCGGGCAGTCGTACGTACAGGCATGAGGCCCCCCTTGTGTGATGGGTCCAGACCTTATCCCGCCCCCACCGGCCCCACCTCCGCCAGGAACGCCGCCAACTCCCTGTACACCGCCGCCGGGTCGTCCAGGTGTACGTCATGCCCGGCGTCGGGCACCACGGCGATCCGCGTCCCCGGCCGCCGCTCGGCCATGCGGTCCGCCTCCTGCTGCTTCAGCATCCCCTTTGCGGCCCGCACCACCAGCACCGGGCAGCGCACCGCGTCCCACGCGTCCCAGAAGTCGCGGTGGGCGTTCTCCTGGACCGTGGCGACCATGACGTCCCGGTCCACGCGCGGGTGCAGGCCCCCGGGACCCGGGGCGAGGCCCGCCGCCCAGGCGAGGCCCGCCGCCCAGGCGCGGCCCGCCGCTCCCCCGCCGAAGAACGCGGCCGCCGCCTCCGCGTCGGGGAACGGGACCGGCCACGAGTCCAGCCAGGCGCCGATGGTCTCCGGCAGCGAGGGGCTAGGGCCTGTCGTCAAACTGCCGTCGTCGCCCGAAGGGCGGCCGCGCGGCGTCTGGTGCGTGCGATCGCAAGGCGCCGGAATGGCCTCGTAGCGGAGCTACTTGGCCATTTCGGCAACGCCGCGAGCGTGCGTGCCAGGCGTCGCACGGCAGACGGCAGTTTGACGACAGGCCCTAGGGCCGTCCGGGCCCGCCTCGATCAGGACCAGGGCGCGCACCAGCTCCGGGTGGGCCGCCGCGGTGAGCAGCGCGGTGAGCCCGCCCATGGACTGGCCCACCAGGACCAGCCGCCCGGCGGGGAGGCGGAGGGCCCGGGCGACCTGGACCGCGTCCCGCACATGGGCCGCCCGCGAGACGTCCCCCGGGCGTCGTGTGCTCGCGCCGCTGCCCCGGGCGTCGAACGCGACCACCCGGTGCGTGGGCGCGAACCCGGCCGCCGGCGCGTCCCATTCACCGCTGTGGCCCGCCAGGCCGTGCAGCAGGAGCAGAGGCGGGCCGTCGCCGCCGGTGTCGGTGCAGTACAGGCGTACGGGCGGGGCATCGCGCCCACCCGCGGTCTCGGCGAACTCTGGGACCTCGATCATCGTCGTGGTCGTGCTCGTTGCCATGCGATGCCCCCCTCGTACCCCGTCAGCGGCCGCCCGTCGGTGCGGCCGGAGCAGAGGTTAGCCTCGGCAGGGACACGGAGACGTGGACGGACGACGTACACGGACACGCACATGGACACGGAAGCGATGGTGGCGGCGATGGCGAAGGTTCCGGCAGCGGCGGTGGCGGCGGGCGGGCTCGTCGGAGGGTACGGCGTCGCCCGGTGGACCGGGAAGCGTCCGCTCGGCGGGGTCGCGCTCGCCGCCGCCGGGTCCCTCGCCGCGTACGAGTGGAACCGTCAGGCCGGTCCGCGTGCGGCCACCGCGCTGACCCTCGCCTACGTCGCCGCCTTCGCCGGGTCGCACCCGCTCGCCAAGAAGACCGGCGCCTGGCCGGCCGTCTTCGCCGTCGCGGGCGGGGTGGCCGCCGCCTCCTGGGCCGTCACCCGGCGCGCCGCCGTCTGAGGGTTCTCCAAGAAATCCGCACCGCGTTGAACACCCGACGCGCCGCGCCCGTACTACCGGGCAACTCCCCCGCGTAAGCCGGGTGCGTATCCGTACGACAGGACGGATACGCACCCGGAACCCTCGGCTCCGTGAAGCGGCTCAGCCGCCCAGCGCCCGCGACACCGTGTGGATCGCCAGGCCCGCCAGTGCGCCGACCACCGTGCCGTTGATGCGGATGAACTGAAGGTCGCGGCCGATGTGCGCCTCGATCTTCTTCGACGTCTGGGTCGCGTCCCAGCTCGCCACCGTCTCGCTGATCAGCGAGGTGATCTCGGCCCGGTACGTCGTGACCACGTACACCGCCGCGTCCTCCAGCCAGCCGTCCAGCTTGCCCTGGAGCCGCTCGTCGCTCGCCAGCTTGGCGCCCAGCGACATCAGGGACGCCCGGGCCCGCAGGCGGAGTTCGCTGCGCTCGTCCTCGGCGGCCGCGAGGATCATCGTACGGACGGAGGACCACGCCGAGGCGATGACGTCCTGCACCTCGCCCCGGCCCAGGATCTCCGACTTCAGCCGCTCCACCCGGGCCCGGGTGTCGGCGTCGCTCTGGAGGTCGGCCGCGAAGTCGGTGAGGAACGTGTCGATGGAGGCGCGCGCCGGGTGGCCCGGCATGTCCCGCATCTCCGTGACGAACCGCAGCAGCTCCTTGTAGACCCGCTCGCCGACCCGCTTGTCCACGAACCGGGGCGTCCAGCCCGGCGCCCCGCCCTGCACCGCGTCCATCACCGAGTCGCCGTGCTCCACCAGCCAGTCGTGCGCCCGTACGCAGACGAGGTCGACGACCTTGCGGTGGCCGCCGTCCTCCACGACCCGCTCCAGCATCTTGCCGAGGCCGGGGCCGACCTCCGCCGCGTTCGCCCGCCGGGTGATGGCCTCGCCGACGACCGCCTGGACGTCGGAGTCCCGCAGCACCGTGAGCGCGCCGCGCAGCGCCGTCGCCAACTCGGCGGTGACCCGGTCGGCGTGGGCCGGCTCCGAAAGCCAGGCGCCGACCCTCCGGCCGACCCCCAGAGCGTGAATTCGGTCACGAATGACGTCTCCGGAGAGAAAGTTTTCGCCGACGAAGGAACCGAGGGACTGTCCTAGCTGATCCTTCTTGGTGGGAATGATGGCGGTGTGGGGGATGGGCAGGCCGAGCGGGCGCCGGAAGAGCGCCGTCACGGCGAACCAGTCCGCCAGAGCGCCCACCATCCCCGCCTCGGCAGCCGCCGCAACGTAGCCCGGCCAGCCCTTCACACCTGAGTGCTCAGCCCAGGTGGCCAGGACATAGACCAGTGCGACGAGCAGAAGGAGGCCGGTCGCCGTGAGCTTCATGCGCCGTACGCCGCGTTGTTTCTCCTCGTCGGCGGCGGTGTACGCGAACGAGGCCAGCGGGCCCGGGACTGGCGGGGCGTCCTCGCCGGGGCCCGAAGGGGTCCCGGGCCCTGACCCCTCGCCGGAACCGCCCGCCGCCGTCCCCGGGCCCAGCGCCTTGCGGGCTTCGGTCCCCGTTCCGGACGCCGGTCCTCCGGAGTCCGGGTCCTGTCCTGACTGCTGCACCGCGTCCTGCTCTCCGGAACCGGTCGGTCCCATGCGCTCCACCCGTCCCACCCGTTCCAGCCGTGCACGTACGCCCCGCCCCCGCGACGTACGCATTGTCCCTACTTCCCCTACTCCCGGGGCGCATGTCGAGTTCCCCGCGGCCTGCCGCATCATGGAACCAGCACGATCATCACAAGGAGAAACACCGCACATGCCCAGGCGCCAGGGGTACGCCCTGCTCATAGCCCTACTGGCGGGCACCGCCGTACTCGCCGTCGCCGCCGTCCTCGGCACGACGCTGTTCGCCGGCCCCCGGGCCGCCCCGATCCCGCCGGCCGAGACGCATGCGGCGGCCCGCAACCCCGTCGCCCCCGCCAACGCGGCCGGGAACTGGGTCGCCACCTGGACCACCGCGCCCGTCGGCGCGGAGCCGGGCGCCGCGAACGGGTTTCCCGGCAGCACCATCCGTAACGTCGTGCACACCAGCGTCGGCGGGGACGCCGCCCGCATCACGCTCTCCAACCTCTTCGGGACCGTCCCGCTCCTCGTCGACCGGGCCACCGTCAACACCCGCCCGGTGACCTTCGACGGCGCCACCAGCGTCACCATCGCGGCGGGCGGGCGGGTCGTCAGCGACCCGGTCGTGGTGCCGGTCGCGCCCGACTCCGACCTCCGGGTCGACTTCCGCACCCCGCGCGCGAGCGGCCCGGTCACCTACCACCCGAACACCCACCAGACGTCCGCCCTGGCCGACGGCCGCACCACCTGGTCCACCACCAAGTGGCGCTACCTCACCGCCGTGGACGTCCGCAACGAGGCCGCCCCCGGCACCGTCGTCGTCATCGGGGACTCCCTGACGGCGGGCAGCGGCTCCACCACCGACGCCAACTCCCGCTGGACGGACGTCCTCGCGGACCGCCTCGGCGGCCGGTACGGGGTCGCCAACGCGGGCATCGCGGGCAACCGGCTCCTCACCGAGGGCTCCGCGGGCCAGGCCGGGATCGTCCGGTTCGAGCGGGACGTGCTCTCGGTCGCCGGGGCGCACACCGTGATCGTGGCCCTCGGCATCAACGACGTGCAGCAGGCCCCGCAGGAGCCCGACGCCGGGCGCATCGTGGCCGGTCTGCGCACCCTCGCCGACCAGGCGCGGGCCCGGGGGCTGACGGTCGTCGGCGCGACCCTGACCCCGTTCGAGGGCTTCCCCACCTGGACGCCCGAGCGCAACGCGGTACGGCTCGCGGTCAACGAGCAGATCCGGTCGGGCTCCGTCTTCGACGCGTACGTCGACTTCGACGAGGCCGTACGCGACCCGGCCGCGCCGAACCGGGTGCTCGCCGCGTACGACTCGGGCGACCACCTGCACTTCAACGACGCCGGGTACCGGACGCTCGGCGAGCGGGTGGACCTGACGTCCCTGGAGCGGGCCCGCACGCCGGCCTCCGACGAGCTGTGAGGTGACGTACGCGTAGGGGACGGCGAGGGTCCCGCCCGGGCCCTCGGCTCAGCTCCTCCGCCCGGCCCGGCCCGCCTGGGCCCCGCCCCTCAGCCCAGCTCCTTGCGGCCGCCGCCGCCCGCTCCCCCGTCGCCGCCGTCCAGGCGTCGCCGCTCGCGGACCGCCCGCTCCGCCTCCTCGGCCTCCTTCAGGCGGCGGCGCTCCGCCTTCGTCCGCTTGCGCTCCACGCCGACGCCGCCCATCAGGGCCAGCCCCGTGATCGTGACGCGCGGGGCCTCCGGCACCGTCTCGCCCTCCTCGCTCGGGCCCTCGCCGAAGCCGCCCATGATGCCGATGCCCCGGACGTCCACGTTCAGCTCCGGCGGGGCCGTCACATGGAGGCCGCCCATGATGGCGAAGCAGCGGATGACGACCTCGCGGTCCTCGAAGTCCGCCTCGCGCAGGTCGATCTCGCCGCCGCCCCACATCGCGAACGCGGTGAACTTCCGGCCGACCGTCCAGCGGCCCTTCCGGTTGAAGCCGCCCCAGAGCGCGAACCCGCCCTTGGAGGTCGCGGTGCCGCCGATCCGCGCGGGCCAGTTCGCGGCGGAGCCCCGCAGCGGGGCGGGGGCGGAGGAGCCCACCGGGGCCACGGCGGTGCCGGGCGCCGGGAGGTCCTGGACGAGCGGCTCCAACTCCCCGTGCGTACGGGCCTTGTAGGCCGTTTCGAGGCGCTGCTCGAACTCGTCCATCTCCAGCCGTCCCTCGGCCACGGCCTCCCTCAGCAACTCGGCGATCCGCTCACGTTCAGCATCGGAAGCACGCATCTCAGGACGTTCACTTGTCATACCGCGCACCCTATTGAACGCACCCGTTCCCGGCACAGACGTGCAGGCCCAGGAGTTGTACGCGTCGGCCCACCCGGGTCCGGCCTAGGGCCTGGCCTCGTACATCCTCGCGATCACGGCCTCGATGTCCGGCTCCCGCACCGACAGGTCCATCAGCGGGTACTCCGCCGCGATCCGCGCCACCAGCGGGGCGGCCGACGCCGAGGCGGGGAAGGCCAGCCACTGGCGTACCCCCTCCACCTTCACCGCCCGCAGCCCCGGCCCCGACGCGTCGGACGTCAGCTCGATGGGCGGTAGTTCGCGCTCCAGGTCCACCACCAGCATCCGCTCGCTCTCCCCAACCTCATGGAGACCGGCGAGCGAACCGTCGTACATCAGACGGCCGTGGTCGATCACCATCACCCGGCGGCAGAGCTGTTCGATGTCGGTCAGGTCGTGCGTCGTCAGCAGGACCGTGGTCCCGCGCTCCGCGTTCAACTCCTTGAGGAACTGGCGCACTTTGGCCTTCGAGATCACGTCGAGACCGATCGTCGGCTCGTCCAGGTAGAGCACCTCGGGATCGTGCAGCAGGGCCGCCGCGATGTCGCCGCGCATCCGCTGCCCCAGGGAGAGTTGGCGTACGGGGACCTCCAACAGCTCTCCCAGGTCGAGGAGTTCGACGCAGCGGTCCAGGTTCTCCCGGTAACGGCGGTCGGGGATGCGGTACATGCGGTGCATCAGCCGGTACGAATCGCGCAGCGGCAGGTCCCACCAGAGGGTGGTGCGCTGGCCGAAGACCACGCCGATGCGGTGGGCGAGGCGCGTACGTTCCCGGGACGGGTCGATGCCCGCCACGCGCAGACTGCCGCCGCTCGGGGTGAGGATGCCCGTCAGCATCTTGATCGTGGTCGACTTCCCCGCCCCGTTCGGGCCGATGTAGCCGACCATCTCGCCGCGCGCCACCTGGAAGCTGATGCCGTCCACGGCCCGGACCTCGTGCCGCTCCCGGCGCAGCAGACCGGCCTTCCGGCGGACCTGGAAGACCTTCTCGACGCCGTCGAGGGCGATGAAGCCGTCGCCGCCCGTGCCCGTGCCCTCCCCCGTAGCTCCGACCGACGTATCCACCATGTCCGACTCCCCTTCCCTCAACTGCCCGTACTCCGGTACGTCCGCAGCGCCGCCCGCCACGCGAGCCCGGCCAGCGCCCCGAACGCCACCGCCACCACCGGCGGCAGGAACGCCACCCACTGCGGGAGGTCCAGCGGATACTCCCGGTCCAGCACATAGAGCGTGGGCAGCCAGCTGACGAAGGCCAGCGGGACCACGAACGTCACCCCGCGCACCAGGTCCTTCGCGAAGATCGTCGGCGGGTACTGGAGCAGCGTCGCCCCGCCGTACGTGAAGGCGCTCTGCACCTGCGAGGCGTCCTGCGCGACGAACTGGAAGGCCGCCCCGAACACGAAGACCGCCCCGAAGACCGCCGCACCGCTGATCACCATCACCGGCAGCATCGCCACCTTCAGCGGCGTCCACGCGATGTCCAGGGTCACCAGCGCGTAGCCCAGCACGGCGAGCCCCTGGAGGATCCGCCCGATCCGGCGCAGCGCGAACCGGTCCGCCGCCACCTGTGCCAGCACCGGGACCGGCCGTACGAGCAGGGTGTCCAGCGTGCCGTCCCGTACCCGGCGGCCCAGCCGCTCCATCGACCCCAGCAGCAGGTCGCACAGCCCGAAGGCCGTCGCCGACACCCCGTACAGCAGGGCGATCTCCGGGAGCGTGTAGCCGCCCAGCGCGTCGACGTGCGTGAACATCAGCACGATCGTGAGGAAGTCGAAGGCCGTCACCGCGAGGTTCCCGAACGTCGTCATGACGAACGAGGCCCGGTACGCCATCGTGGAGCGCACCCACATCGCCACGATCAGCCCGTACGCGCGCAGCCCCTCCAGCAGCCGGGGCCGCTCCTCGTACGCGAAGCCGCCCGGCTCCCGGCTCCCCTCGGGCCGCACCGCCACCGTCTCAGCCACCCTGGACCACCACCCTCCTCGTCGCCACGCTCTGGAGCAGCCGCCCCGCCAGCAGCAGCGCCACCGCCCAGGCGCCCTGGAAGGCGTACGCCTCCACCAGCCCCCACCCCGTGTACTTGCCGAGGTACACATCGGCCGGGATCTGGAGCAGCGAGGACCACGGCAGGACCCGGGCCACCTCGCCCAGGAGCCCGGGGAAAAGGGGGAGCGGCAGCAGCATCCCGGAGAAGAACAGCCCCAGCAGCCAGGCCATCTGGGTCGCGCCCGCCCCGTCCAGCAGCCAGAACGCCGTCAGCGCGACCAGGAAGCGCACGGCGAAGCTCACGACGATCCCCAGCAGGACCGAGAGCAGGAACGCCGGCCAGATCCACGCCGAGCCGGGGAGCGCGATGTCGAAGGCGAGCGCCCCCGCGAGCATCGGCACCACCCCGCGCCCCATCAGCTGGAACGCCGCCCGGCCCAGGTCCCCCGCCAGCCACCACAGCTGGAGGTCGGCCGGGCGGTACAGGTCCACGGCGATGTCCCCGGTGCGGATCCGCTCCATCAGCTCGTCCTCGAAGCCGCCGCCCATCATGGCGCAGGCGGCCAGGAGGCCCTGCCCGATCCAGACGTACGCCAGCGCCTGGGACATGTCGTACCCGCCGAGCTGCGGTCTCGCGTCCCACAGGGCGATGTACGTGTACGCCAGGATGAAGCCGAAGACGGTGTTGGTGAACACCCCCGCAGCCGTCGCCGTCCGGTAGGTGGCGTAGCGCCGGAACCCGCCCGCCGCCACCACTGCGTACAGCCGCACGCCGTCCCCTCTCCCCCGCCGCCACCGGTCGTCCGGACGAGCCGCTTCCGGCTCCGGACACCAAAGCGCACGACCTTAGTCCACCGACGCGGACGGCCGCGACCGCTTTTCCGGGGGTCTCGGGACCGGAGAACGGCGGAGAACGGGGGAGATCGAAGGATGATACGAGGGTTTCCCGGCGAAACGGGCACTATGGGAGCACCGACCGCACCCGAGGAGCCCCCACCGATATGAGCGACGAGCACCAGACCTGGGCCCCCCGGGACCCTTCAGCCGCCTCCGCGAGCCCCGGGAACGACGAGGGCGCGCAGGGGAGCTCATCCGGGAACGGGAAGAAGGGGCGCACGAAACGCCCCAAGCGGACCGGCTGGCGCCGCCTCTTCCCGACCTGGCGGATGGTCCTCGGGTCGGTCCTGGTGGCCGGCCTCCTCCTCGTCGGCGGGTTCTTCGCCGGATACCAGCTCGTCGACATCCCGGCCGCCAACGCCGGAGCCGACGCGCAGTCCAACGTCTACTTCTACAAGGACGGCACCGTCCTGGCCCGCGACGGCGAGGTGAACCGGGAGAAGGTCAAGCTCTCCCAGGTGCCCTCCAACGTCCAGCACGCCGTACTCGCCGCCGAGGACCGCGACTTCTACCACCAGCCCGCCGTCGACGTACGGGCCATGTTCCGGGCCGGGTGGAACACCGTGACCGGCAAGGGCAAGCAGGGCGGCTCCACCATCACCCAGCAGTACGTGAAGAACTACTACCTGGGCCAGGAGCGGACCGTCGTCCGCAAGGCCAAGGAGTTCTTCATCGCGATCAAGCTCAACCGCGAACAGAGCAAGGACCAGATCTTCGAGGGCTACCTCAACACCAGCTACTTCGGCCGCAACGCCTACGGCATCCAGGCCGCCGCCCAGGCGTACTACGGCAAGAACGTCGAGGACCTCACCACCGCCGAAGGCGCGTACCTCGCCTCCCTGCTGAACGCCCCCAGCCAGTACGACGTCGTCGCCCACCCCGGCAACAAGCCCGCCGCCCTGGACCGCTGGACCTACGTCCTGGACGGCATGGTCAAGGAAGGCTGGCTGGACCCGGGCGAGCGGTCCACGACCGAGTTCCCCGTCCCCGGCGAGGCCAAGCCCTCCACCGGCCTCTCCGGCCAGCGCGGCTACCTGGTGCAGGCCGTCGAGGCGTACCTCACCGGCAACGGCATCATCGACGAGGAGACCCTCGCCACCGGCGGCCACCGCATCACCACCACCCTCGACAAGAAGAAGCAGGACGCCTTCGTCGCGGCGGTCAAGGACAACGTGATGAAGAAGCGGAGCGGCGACCGCGAGGCCGACAAGAACGTGCGCGTCGGCGGCGCCTCCATCGTCCCGGAGACCGGCGAGGTCGTCGCGATGTACGGCGGGATCGACTACACCCAGCAGTACGTCAACAACGCCACCCGCCGCGACTACCAGGTCGGCTCCACCTTCAAGCCGTTCGTCTTCACCGCCGCCGTCGCGGGCGGCTCCACCACCCAGGACGGCCGGCGCATCACCCCGGAGACGTACTACGACGGCACCAACAAGCGCACCGTCCAGGGCCCCCAGGGCTCCACCGGTTACGACCCGGCCAACGAGGACGATGTCGACTACGGGCAGATCACCGTCCGCACCGCCACCGACAAGTCCGTCAACTCCGTCTACGCGCAGATGGCGCAGGACGTCGGCCCCGAAAAGGTGCGCGAGACCGCGGTCGCCCTCGGCATCCCCAAGGCCACCCCCGACCTCACCGCCTCCCCCTCCATCGCGCTCGGCCCCGCCACCGCCAGCGTCCTGGACCTCACCGAGGCGTACGCGACCCTCGCCAACCACGGCCGGCACGGCCCGTACACCCTCGTCGACAAGGTCACCAAGGACGGCACCGAGGTCGAACTGCCCGACCGGAAGACCGAACAGGCCGTCAGCCGCGAGGCCGCCGACACCACCACCGCCCTCCTCCGCTCCGTCGTCGAGGGCGGCACCGGCTCCGCCGCCCAGGCAGTCGGCCGCCCCGCCGTCGGCAAGACGGGCACCGCCGAGGAGGACAAGGCCGCCTGGTTCGCCGGGTACACCCCCGACCTCGCGACCGTCGTCGCCGTGATGGGCCAGAACCCCGAGTCCGGCATCCAGACCCCGCTGTACGGAGCCCTCGGCCTGGACCGCGTCAACGGCGGCGGCGCCCCCGCCGAGACCTGGGCCGCCTACACGGAGGCGGCCCTGCGCTCCTCCCCGGCCAAGGAGTTCGACCTCGAAACGGCCCCCGGCTCCGACGAACCGCAGGAGCCGGGCGAGGACGGGACCGACACCGCCACCGGCCCGGCCACGCCGGACGGCACCCCCTCCAGCACCGCCCCCAGCGCCCCGGCCGACACCACCACCCCCTCGGCCCCCACCGCCCCCGCCTCCTCCGCCCCGCCGGCCAACGGCAACAGCAGCACCGGAACCACCGGGGGCGCGACAGGAGGTGCGGACGGCGGCGGAGCGACCGGCGGGGACGGCGACGGCGGTACGGGAACCGGCACGGAGGGCGGTACGGACGGAGGCACCGACGACAGCGGTACGGGGACGCTCGGCGGCACCTTCATCGAAGGGGTCCGCGGCGCCCGCTATCCGGGCTGACCGACACCCTCTGATGCCCGGCTAATGCCCGGAGGTCGCCTTCAGCCCCACCACGGCGACCAGCAGCAGACAGACGAAGAAGATCCGGGCGGCGGTCACCGGCTCGTTCAGCACGACCATGCCCAGGACCGCCGCACCGGCCGCGCCGATGCCGACCCACACCCCGTACGCCGTACCGATCGGCAGCGTCTTCGCGGCGTGCGACAGCAGCACCATGCTCGCCACGATCCCGAGACCGGTGAACACGCTCGGCCAGAGCCGGGTGAACCCCTCGGTGAACTTCATCCCGATCGACCAGCCCACTTCGAGCAGACCGGCGACGATCAACAGAACCCAGGCCATGAAAACCTCCGACGACAACACGCGAACACGCGTACGAACAGGGATGCGTCGTCTTTGCCTGCCCGGTACGGCGCGTCTCGTCGGGGTGGTTCCACCGTAGCAAGGAACGGCAGGAGGGCCTGGTGACCATGGTCACCAGGCCCTCGTACGCTCGGGGAGGCCTACAGATACAGCCCGGTCGAATCCACCGAACCCTCGAACCGGTCCGCCGCCACCGCGTGCAGGTCGCGCTCGCGCATCAGCACATACGCCACCCCCCGCACCTCGACCTCGGCACGGTCCTCGGGGTCGTACAGCACCCGGTCCCCGGGCTCCACCGTCCGCACGTTCTGGCCGACCGCGACGACCACGGCCCAGGCGAGCCGCCGGCCCACCGCGGCCGTCGCCGGGATCAGGATGCCGCCGCCGGAGCGCCGCTCGCCCTCGGCGGTGTCGTTCCGCACGAGGACACGGTCGTGCAGCATGCGGATGGGCAGCTTGTCGTCGTCATGGGCGTCGCCCCGGGTCTTGTCGCTCACGCCCGCAACCTACCGTCACCGCACCCGGGCGCACGCCCGAGGGGCCCGTACGTCCCACCGGGGGACGGACGGACCCATCACTTCCGGCGGCGCTTGGAGACGGTGACCAGCCCCACCACGCCCACCACCAGCAGCGCGGCGGGAATCACCCGCTCCAGCCGCGGCGAACCGTCCTCCGCGACGAACTGCGCCTTCACCTGTGACACCGAGCGATTCACCGCGACGAACGCGCGGCCGGCCGTCCGGTCCACGGACTGCGCGGCCTTCGCCTTCGCGTCGCCGATGATCGTCTTCGGGTGTACCCGCACCCCGATCTCGTCCAGCACCACAGCGAGCTGCTCACGCCTGCTGATGATGTCCGCCTCGATCTGCGCAGGGGTCCTGGCATCCGACACTGCGCCGCCTCCGTGGTCGTGTCCGGTAAACCTTCATCTGAACCTTCGTCGACAGTCTGTCAGCTCGAACCCCCGCGCACCCGGCGGCACCCCTATTACGCTCGGTCCCGTCCGACCCGTGCACCACCCGAGGAGAACCACATGAGCGAGCGACTCAAGCCCGGCGACCCCGCTCCCGCCTTCACCCTTCCCGACGCCGACGGCAACGAGGTCTCGCTCGCGGACCACAAGGGCCGCAAGGTCATCGTCTACTTCTACCCGGCTGCTCTTACCCCCGGCTGCACCAAGCAGGCCTGCGACTTCACGGACAACCTCGACCTCCTCGCGGGCGCCGGATACGACGTCATCGGCGTCTCCCCCGACAAGCCGGAGAAGCTCGCGAAGTTCCGCGAGCAGGAGAACCTCAAGGTCACGCTGGTCGGCGACCCGTCCAAGGAGACCCTGGAGGCGTACGGCGCCTTCGGCGAGAAGAAGCTGTACGGCAAAGTGGTGACGGGCGTCATCCGCTCCACCGTCGTCGTCGACGAGGACGGCAAGGTGGAGCACGCCTTCTACAACGTCAAGGCGACCGGCCACGTGGCCAAGATCATCAGGGACCTGGGCATCTGACCCGGCCGCTCCCTGCCCCGCCTCGCCCCGGATGGGCCATCCGGGGCGAGGCGGCACGGACGCCGTCCCGTACGGCGGCGGACCATGTGCGGCCCCCTCTCCTGCCCCGGAACGATGTCGAGATCATGTGAGGGACATCGCATCAGGCCATGAAGTCGGTTTGCGACCGCCATGACTGCGCAGAAGCCTTTCCTGAAACACCCTCCGAGGAAAGGACCCGGCCATGGCGGCCCCCGACCCCCACCAGGCGGCCGACCCCGAAGCGGTCAAACGCCACCCCACGCTCTTCCGGGCGGTCCGCAAGCGCAAGAACCCCAGGCTGCGCCGTACGGACATCACCGTCACGGACGACGCTGCGGTGAAGCGCGCGGTGAAGGCCGCCTCGCTGGGCAACGCCATGGAGTGGTTCGACTTCGGCATCTACTCCTACCTGGCCGTCACCATCGGACATGTGTTCTTCCCGTCCGGGAACGAAACGACGCAGCTCCTCTCCTCCTTCGCGACCTTCGCCGTGGCCTTCCTCGTACGGCCGCTCGGCGGGATGTTCTTCGGCCCGATGGGCGACAAGATCGGCCGCAAGAAGGTCCTGGCGCTGACGATGATCCTGATGGCGGTCGGCACGTTCGCCATCGGGCTGATCCCCTCGCACCAGACGATCGGCGTGTGGGCCGCGGTCCTGCTGATCTTCTTCCGGATGCTCCAGGGCTTCTCGACAGGCGGTGAGTACGGGGGCGCGTCCACGTTCATCGCGGAGTACGCCCCCGACAAGCGCCGCGGCTTCTTCGGCAGCTTCCTGGAGTTCGGGACGCTTGCGGGCTACGTGTGCGCGGCCGGTCTGGTGACGGCCCTGTACGCGATGCTGGACACGGCCCAGATGGAGTCCTGGGGCTGGCGCATCCCCTTCCTCGTCGCGGGCCCGCTGGGCCTGGTCGGCCTCTATCTGCGACTGCGGCTGGACGAGACCCCGGCCTTTCAGAAGCTGGAGGGCGGCACGGCGCACGCGACGGAGGCGGCGGACGGGGTGGAGACCACGGCCAAGGGGGACCTGGCGAAGATCTTCCGCCAGTACTGGCCGACGCTGATCCTCTGCATCTGCCTGGTGGGCGCGTAGAACATCACCGACTACATGCTGCTGTCCTACATGCCGACGTACCTCTCCGACGAGCTCGGCTACAGCGAGACGCACGGGCTGCTGATCCTGCTGGCGGTGATGGTGTTCCTGATGACGATCATCAGCCAGGTCGGCAAACTCTCCGACCGCTTCGGCCGCAAGCCCCTCCTCATGACCGGCATGCTGGGCTTCCTCTTCCTCTCCCTCCCCGCGTTCCTCCTCATCCGGATCGACGGCATCCTCCCGATCACGGTCGGCATGCTGATGCTGGGCCTCTCCCTGGTCTGCATGCTCGGCACGATGTCGGCGGCCCTGCCCGCCCTGTTCCCGACGAACGTCCGCTACGGCTCCCTGTCGGTGGGCTACAACCTCTCCGCCTCGATCTTCGGCGGCACGACCCCGCTGGTGATCACGGCCCTGATCAGCTGGTCGGGCTCCAACCTGATGCCCGCGTACTACGCGATGGCGGCGGCCCTGATCGGCGTGATCGCGGTCGCCTGCATGAAGGAGACCGCCCAACAGCCCCTGATCGGCTCGCCGCCGTCGGTGGAGACGGACGAAGAGGCGGCGGAACTGGTCCAGGCGCAGGCGCCTGAGCCGAAGTTCTGACCCGGCCAACTCACGCGCCACCGCCGCCAGCCGCCCGGTACGATGACATGCGTCTGGCGGCGGTGGTGCAACTGGCGACACAGCAGACTTAGGATCTGTGGCCCGTGAAACGGCTTGAGGGTTCGAATCCCTTCCGCCGCACCGAGAACGGCCTGCGCATCGAAGGACTGATGCGCAGGCCGTCTTTCCGTCTCCGCCCTACCCCGCCAACTCCCGCACCACCGGCACCAGCGCCCGGAACGCCTTGCCGCGGTGGCTGATCGCGTTCTTCTCCGCCGGGGTCAGCTCCGCGCAGGTGCGGGTCTCGCCCTCCGGCTGGAGGATCGGGTCGTAGCCGAAGCCGTTCGTGCCGGACGGGGTGTGGCGCAGGGTGCCGTTCAGGCGGCCCTCGACCACGCGTTCCGTGCCGTCGGGGAGGGCCAGGGCGGCGGCGCAGGCGAAGTAGGCGCCGCGGTGGGCGTCCGCGATGTCGCCGAGCTGGGCCAGGAGCAGGCGCAGGTTGGCCCTGTCGTCGCCGTGGGTGCCGGACCAGCGGGCCGAGAAGATGCCGGGGGCGCCGCCGAGGACGTCGACGCAGAGGCCGGAGTCGTCGGCGATCGCCGGGAGGCCGGTGGCCTGGGCGAGGGCGTGGGCCTTGAGGAGCGCGTTCTCGGCGAAGGTGACGCCGGTCTCCTTGACGTCGGGGATGTCGGGGTACGCGTCCGCGCCGACGAGGTCCAGGTCGAGGCCCGCGTCGGCGAGGATGGCGTGCAGTTCGGTGATTTTCCCGGCGTTGCGGGTGGCGAGGATCAGGCGCTTCATGCACCGATTATCGCCGGGCCGGGCGGTGTGCCCTACGGGGTGCAGACCTTGCCGATCTCCGTCGCCGCGTTCGTCACCGGGGTGATGTCGGGGGTGGCGTCGCCGCTCTCGATGGACTCGCGGACGTTGGCCACACCAGCCTGGAGGTCGTCCACCGCCTTGGAGAGGTCCGCGTTGTCCGTGGCCCCGTCGAGGTTCTTGAGCTCGCGGTCGATGTCGTCCAGGGCTTCCGACGCCTGGGTGATGTCCCCGGAGGCGCTGGAGACGGCCCGCTGGAGGTTGCCGACGCTGGTGGCCACGGCGTCGGCGGTCCGGACGCAGTCGAGGGCCTTGTCGAGTCCGGCGCAGCCCACGGCCGTGGTCAGCGTGAGCATGGTGGCGGCGGTGGCGAGTACGAGGCGTTGGTGGCGGCGCGAAGCCATGGTGCGGTCCCTCCCCGGGGATCGGTACGCGGACGGGCGCACGGTTCGACCCGTGCGCCCGTGCTCGTAACGACGCTGTGCGGTGCTTATTTGGTTGCTTCTTTACCCGGGGAGGGTGAGTCGCTACGCGTTCTGCGTGGTTGCGAGTGCGTCACGCTGGAGTGCCGCCAGGTCCACGCAGCCCGCCGTGGCCAGGTCGAGGAGCGAGCCGAGCTCCTTGCGGTCGAAGGGGGCGCCCTCGGCGGTGCCCTGGACCTCGACGAAGCGGCCGTCGCCGGTGCAGACGACGTTCATGTCGGTCTCGGCGCGGACGTCCTCCTCGTAGCAGAGGTCGAGGAGGGGGGTGCCGTCGACGATGCCGACGCTGATCGCGGCAACGGTGTCGGTGAGCGGCTTGCGGCCGGCCTTGACGATCTTCTTGCCCTGGGCCCAGGCGACGGCGTCGGCGAGGGCGACGTACGCGCCGGTGATGGCGGCCGTACGGGTGCCGCCGTCGGCCTGGAGGACGTCGCAGTCCAGGACGATGGTGTTCTCGCCGAGGGCCTTGTAGTCGATGACCGCGCGCAGCGAGCGGCCGATCAGGCGGCTGATCTCGTGGGTGCGTCCGCCGATCTTGCCGCGGACGGCCTCGCGGTCGCCGCGGGTGTTGGTGGAGCGGGGCAGCATGGAGTATTCGGCGGTGACCCAGCCCTCGCCGCTGCCCTTGCGCCAGCGCGGGACGCCTTCGGTGACGGAGGCGGTGCAGAAGACTTTGGTGTCGCCGAAGGAGATGAGGACTGAGCCCTCGGCGTGCTTGCTCCAGCCGCGTTCGATGGTGACGGGGCGGAGCTGTTCGGGGGTGCGGCCGTCGATGCGAGACATGGGGCCGACTTTATCCGTTGGCGGGGGTGGCTCCGTTCGGGTGCGGGTGGGCCCGGACGGCGGAGCGTGGGTTCGCGTACGGCACAGGCCCCGCCGCCGGGTGAGGGTGCGGGGCCTGCGGGTGCGGACCGGAAGGGGCCCAGTGCGGGCCGGGGGGCTGCGGGGTGCGGGCCCCAGGGGGCCTGCGGGGTGCGCCCCCAGGGGGCCCACCGCGTCCGGCGCGGCAGTCAGACGGTCACATCATGTCTTCGATGTCGGCGGCGATGGGGTCCGCGTCGGTGCCGATGACGACCTGGATCGCGGTGCCCATCTTGACGACGCCGTGGGCGCCGGCGGCCTTCAGGGCGGCCTCGTCCACCAGGTCGGCGTTGTGGACCTCGGTGCGGAGGCGGGTGATGCAGCCTTCGATCTCGTCGATGTTCTCGATGCCGCCGAGCCCGGCGACGATCTTCTCAGCCTTGGTGGCCATGCCTTCTCCCTGGTTTGCGCGTGCAGACGGGCCGCCCGCTGCGGGTCCGTTTCGTCACGGTAACGCACGGTTGGCCCAACTTCGCGGGCGGGTAACCGGACTATCACCAAAGATAACGATCACCGGTGCCCTGACTTCGGGGCGGGCCCCGGACCGTGACGCAACTGGTCTACACCAGTTTCCGACGACCGCCAAACGAGGCCTGTTCCGGAAGGATGCCGATGAGTTCGAGCGCCGCTGCGGCACCGCAGCCAAAATGGTGGAACGGGCCGGTCCAGGGCTTGCAGAAGGTCGGCCGCTCCCTCCAGCTCCCGGTGGCCGTCCTCCCGGCGGCGGGCCTGCTCGTCAGCCTCGGGAACCTCTTCGACTCCTATCTGCACGGCGCCTTCTGGGACAAGACCTCCAAGGTCCTGCTCAACGGCGGCACCGCGATCCTCGACGGCCAGGTCGGCCTGCCGCTCCTCTTCTGCATCGGTGTGGCCATCGGCTTCGCCAAGAAGGCGGACGGCTCCACCGCACTCGCGGCCGTCGTCGGCTTCCTGGTCTACCGGGGTGTCCTGACGGCCTTCCCCATGGACGGCACGGTCACCGACGAGCTGCCCGACGGCGAGCCGCAGAACCCCGGCGTCCTCGGCGGCATCCTCATCGGCCTGCTGACCGCGATGGTCTGGCAGCGCTACCACCGCACCAAGCTGGTGGACTGGCTCGGCTTCTTCAACGGCCGGCGCCTGGTGCCGATCCTGATGGCGTTCCTCTGCGTGATCCTGGGCGTGCTGTTCGGGCTGCTGTGGCAGCCGGTGGGTGACGGGCTGACCTGGTTCTCCAAGCAGCTGATCGACCTCGGCTCATGGGGCGCGGCGATCTTCGGCTTCGCGAACCGGCTGCTGATCCCGATCGGCATGCACCAGTTCCTGAACACGTTCTTCTGGTTCCAGGCGGGCGAGTTCACCGGGGCGGACGGCGCGACCGTCCAGGGCGACATCTCCCGGTTCTTCGCCGAGGACCCCTCGGCCGGCCAGTTCACCTCGGGCTTCTTCCCGATCATGATGTTCGGCCTGCCCGCCGCGGCCCTGGCCATCACCCACACCGCGCGGCCCGAGCGCCGCAAGGAGGTGGGCGGTCTCATGGTGTCGGTGGCGCTGACGTCGTTCGTCACGGGCGTGACCGAGCCGATCGAGTTCTCGTTCATGTTCGTCGCACCGCTGCTGTACGGCGCGCACGCGGTGCTCACCGGGGCCTCGATGGGCATCACCTGGCTGCTGGGGGTGCATGCCGGGTTCAGCTTCTCGGCGGGGTTGATCGACTACGTCGTCAACTGGCATCTGGATACGAAACCGTGGCTGATCATCCCGATCGGCGTCTGCTTCGCCGTGATCTACTACATCGTCTTCCGCTTCGCGATCACCAAGTTCGACCTCAAGACGCCGGGCCGGGAACCGGAGGAGATCGAGAAGGAGATCGAGAAGGATCTGACGAAGTAGCAGGTCGGCCGGGTTCCAGCCCGGTCACGCAAGGCCCTCGGACCACCTGGTCCGAGGGCCTTCGCCATGTCACCGAACGTGCCGGGTCTGCTACCGCGAATCAACAGGGAATTGCAGGTTCCTTATCTAACCCTCACCGTGCTAAAACTGGTCTACACCACTGAGTGGTCCAGACCACGGCTGTCTGCCGCGTCTGTCGAGTCGCCGCCTCCCCGCATCAATGACCCGGGCGGCACCGTGCACCATGGAGGATGTTGATGACCACGGCTGAGACCGCACCCGCGGCCGAGAAGAAGAAGGGCGCCGGCGCGATGGCCGTCATGCAGCGCATCGGCCGCAGCCTCATGTTGCCGGTCGCCGTGCTGCCGGCCGCCGCGCTCCTGGTCCGCCTCGGCAACGGCGACATGCTGGGGCGCGAGTCGTTCCCGACCTTCATCACGAAGCTCGCCGGCTACATGGCCGCGGGCGGCGGCGCGATCCTCGACAACATGCCGCTGCTGTTCGCCGTCGGCATCGCGATCGGCTTCGCGAAGAAGTCGGACGGCTCCACGGCCCTGGCCGCCGTCACCGGCTACCTCGTCTTCCAGAAGGTGCTCGCCACCTTCACGGACAGCAACCTGCCCCAGGTCGCCAGCGTGGCCGACGGCAAGATCGTGATGAGCGACGCCCCCGTCAACGCCGGTGTCCTCGGCGGTGTCGTGATGGGCATAGTCGTGGCCCTGCTGTACCAGAAGTTCTACCGGACGAAGCTGCCCGACTGGGCGGGCTTCTTCAGCGGCCGCCGCCTGGTCCCGATCCTCTCCGCCTTCGCGGGTCTGCTCATCGGTATCGTCTTCGGTCTGATCTGGCCGGTCCTCGGCGCCGGTCTGCACAACTTCGGTGAGTGGCTCGTCGGCTCCGGCGCGGTCGGCGCGGGCATCTTCGGTGTCGCCAACCGTGCGCTGATCCCGGTCGGCATGCACCACCTGCTGAACTCCTTCCCCTGGTTCCAGGCGGGCGAGTACAACGGCGCCCACGGTGACATCGCCCGCTTCCTCGCCGGTGACCCGGACGCCGGACAGTTCATGACCGGCTTCTTCCCGATCATGATGTTCGCCCTCCCGGCGGCCTGCCTCGCGATCGTCCACTGCGCCCGCCCCGAGCGCCGCAAGGTCGTCGGCGGCATGATGTTCTCCCTGGCGCTGACCTCGTTCGTCACCGGTGTGACCGAGCCGATCGAGTTCACGTTCATGTTCATCGCCCCGGTGCTGTACGCGATCCACGCGGTGCTGACCGGTGTGTCGATGGCCCTGACCTGGGCGCTCGGCATGAAGGACGGCTTCGGCTTCTCCGCGGGCCTGGTCGACTTCCTGCTGAACCTCGGCATCGCGTCGAAGCCCTGGCTGCTGGTCCTGGTCGGCCTCTGCTTCGCGGTGGTCTACTACGTGGTCTTCCGCTTCGCGATCACCAAGTTCAACCTCCCGACCCCGGGCCGGGAGTCGGACGAGGAGCTCGCCGAGCTGCAGAAGGCCGAGGCGAAGTAGCCCTCAGCCCCGCCCCGTACACACGGAACCCCCGCCTTCCCTCCCGGAAGGCGGGGGTTCCGTCGTACCCGGACCCGGACCCGTACTCAGAACTCGTACACCGCTCCCGGCGCGGCCAGTTCCACCGGGCCCGGGTAGGCAGCCCGGGCGTCGGCGAGGTTGCGGTTCTCGTCCGTCCACGGGGGGATGTGGGTGAGGACCAGTCGGCGGGCGCCCGCGCGGGCGGCGGCCTCGCCGGCCTCGCGGCCGTTGAGGTGCAGGTCGGGGATGTCTTCCTTGCCGTCGACGAACGACGCCTCGCAGAGGAACAGGTCCGCGTCCCGGGCCAGCTCCTCCAGGGCGTCGCAGGTCCCCGTGTCGCCGGAGTAGGCGAGGGTGGAGCCGCCGTGCTCGATCCGGATGCCGAAGGTGTCGACGGGGTGGCGGAGCTTCTCCGTACGGACCGTGAAGGGGCCGATCTCGAAGGTGTCGGCCTTGAGCGTGCGGAAGTCGAAGACCTCGCTCATCGCCCGGTCGGAGGGGGTGTCGCCATGGGCGGCGGTCAGGCGCTGCTCGGTGCCCTCGGGGCCGTGGACCGGGAGGGGGACGGGGCGGGCGCCGTCGTGGCGGTAGTAGCGCACGACGAAGTACGCGCACATGTCGATGTAGTGGTCGGCGTGGAGGTGGCTGAGGAAGATCGCGTCGAGGTCGTAGAGACCGACGTGGCGCTGCAACTCGCCGAGGGCACCGTTGCCCATGTCGAGGAGCAGCCGGAAGCCGTCGGCCTCTACGAGGTAGCTCGAGCATGCCGAACCCGGGGACGGGAACGAGCCGGAGCAGCCGACGACGGTGAGCTTCATGGAGCGTGAACCTCCGAGGCATGGGAACGGGGAGGGTTCGTGCGGAAGGGGTCGTGCAATTCCTGCCGGAACGTTTTGCGGTTTGTCGAGCGTAAGGCGCAAAACTCCGCGTCGCTCCTCTGCCGCCTGCCGTTGTGGGGGAACTCACCTGCTCTGTCACCGGTTCGATGGAAGCGCGCCCACGGTGGGGCCCGGGCGCGGCGTCCGGGCGCGGGAGGGGCGCCCGTCGGCCGCCGGTACGGTCGGGGGATGGACATGTTCTGGTGGGTGGCGCTGGTCGCCGTAGTTCTGCTGGCCCTCGTCGCCGCGGTGGTGGACGGGCGGGGGCGCTCGGACCGGGGGCCCCGGTCGCGGCGGCCGCGGCAGCCGGTGGGGTCGACGCGTCCCCCGTCACGGCCGTCGGGGCCTTCCGGCCCTGCGGGGCGCGGGGACGGGCGTACGCCGCGGGCGGGTGAGGTGTGGTGGGCCGATGTGCCGTACGAGGACGGGCCCGGGTCCAAGGACCGGCCGTGCCTGGTGCTCTCGGTACGGGGGCGGGGCCGGGGGCGCACGGCGCTCGTCGCCAAGATCACCAGCAAGCATCATGAGGAGCGGCCCGGGGTGATCGCGCTGCCCGCGGGGACGGTGGGGGATCAGCGGGGGCGGCAGAGCTTCCTGGAGACGGATGAGCTGCGGGAGGTGCCGTTGGCCGGGTTCCGGCGGCGGGTGGGGGCCGTGGATCCCGAGCTGTGGGAGCGGGTGCGGGGGTTGGGGGCGGGGTGAGGGCGGGGCCGGGTTTCGGGGCTCCGCCCCGGACCCCGCTCCTCAAACGCAGGAGGGGCTGAGTGGCGCCCGGACCGGCTGGGAGGGGCCCCAGGCCAGCTGAAGGCCTGCGGCCCCTACGCCCAGAGCTGGCCTTGCAGCGTTTCGATTGCCGCCTCCGTCGTCTCCGCCGTGTAGACGCCCGTCGACAGGTACTTCCAGCCGCCGTCCGCCACCACGAAGACGATGTCCGCGCTCTCCCCCGCCTTGACCGCCTTCTTGCCCACGCCGATCGCCGCGTGGAGGGCGGCGCCGGTGGAGACGCCCGCGAAGATGCCCTCCTGCTGGAGGAGTTCGCGGGTGCGGGTGACCGCGTCGGCTGAGCCGACCGAGAAGCGGGTGGTGAGGACCGAGGCGTCGTAGAGCTCGGGGACGAAGCCCTCGTCGAGGTTGCGGAGGCCGTAGACCAGGTCGTCGTAGCGCGGTTCGGCGGCGACGATCTGGATGCCGGGGCGGTTCTCGCGGAGGTAGCGGCCGACGCCCATCAGGGTGCCGGTGGTGCCGAGGCCCGCCACGAAGTGCGTGATGGACGGGAGGTCGGTGAGGATCTCCGGTCCGGTGGTGGCGTAGTGGGCGCCCGCGTTGTCCGGGTTGCCGTACTGGTAGAGCATCACCCAGTCCGGGTGCTCGGCGGCCAGCTCCTTCGCGACGCGTACGGCGGTGTTGGAGCCGCCCGCGGCCGGGGAGGAGATGATCTCGGCGCCCCACATGGCGAGCAGGTCGCGCCGCTCCTGCGAGGTGTTCTCCGGCATGACGCAGACGATGCGGTAGCCCTTGAGCTTGGCCGCCATGGCGAGCGAGATGCCGGTGTTGCCGCTGGTGGGCTCCAGGATGGTGCAGCCGGGGGTGAGCCGGCCGTCCTTCTCGGCCTGTTCGACCATGTGGAGCGCGGGGCGGTCCTTGATGGAGCCGGTGGGGTTGCGGTCCTCCAGCTTGGCCCAGATGCGGACGTCCTCGGACGGGGACAGCCGCGGGAGGCGGACGAGGGGGGTGTTCCCCACGGCCGCCAGCGGGGAGTCGTACCGCATCAGCGCATGCCGCCGGCGACGGCCGGGAGGATGGTGACGTTGTCGCCGTCGCTGAGCTTGGTGGAGATGCCGTCGAGGAAGCGGACGTCCTCGTCGTTGAGGTAGACGTTCACGAAGCGGCGGAGCTGTTCGCCGTCGACGATGCGCTCACGGATGCCGGTGTGGCGGCTCTCCAGGTCGGCGAAGAGGTCGGCGAGGGTGTCCCCGTTGCCTTCGACGGCCTTCGCGCCGTCGGTGTAGGTGCGGAGGATGGTCGGGATGCGGACCTCGATGGCCATGGCGTGGGCTCCTGTCGAAAGCGGGGAGGTGGCGTGGGGCGCGCGTTTCTTCCCCCGCGCAGGGGGTGGTGCAGGTGGGTGGCGCGCGGGCCGTGGCTCAGGCCGGGCGGCTCACGGGCAGGCTGCGGGCGGGGGACAGATCGCGCTCTTGAGCCTGCACAGGTCGACGTGCAGCCGCGCGACGAGCAGCGTGCCCGGCGTCCTGTTGCTCACGTCATGGGGAACCATGCGGGCATCGTATCGATTCCCCGTCCGGAAACCCGAGTGTGATCCCACATCGTGGATGGTGAGCGACCACTATGCGGACGTGCGCCGCTCGGTGTGGTCCTGCGGGAGGTAGACCACCGTGGGGGCGCCCGTCTTCGGGTGGGTGCTGACCTCGGCGGCGACGCCGTACACCTCGCCCAGCAGCTCCGCCGTGAGGACCTTTTCCGGGGTGCCGGAGGCGACGACGCGGCCGTCCTTGAGGACGTACAGGCGGTCGCAGTAGTACGCGGCGAGGTTGAGGTCGTGCAGGGCCAGCAGGTTGGTGGTGCCCAGCTCGCGGACCAGGGAGAGGATCTCCAGCTGGTAGCGGATGTCCAGGTGGTTGGTCGGCTCGTCCAGGACGACGAGCGCGGGCTGCTGGACCAGGGCGCGGGCGACCAGGGCGCGTTGGCGTTCGCCGCCGGAGAGGGAGGCGAAGGTACGGGGGGCGAGTGCGGCGATCCCGACCCGGTCGAGGGCCTGGGTGACGAGGGCGGTGTCGGACGCGTTGTCCGCCTCCCAGAACCGCTTGTGCGGGGCGCGGCCCATCGCGACGACCTGGCCGACGGTCAGCTCGAACCCGGCGTGGCCGTCCTGCGGGACCGTGGCGATGCGCTGGGCGCGGGCCTTCACGGGGAGGGTGGCGAGGTCGTCGCCGTCCAGGAGGACCCGGCCGTGGGTGGGGCGCAGGGTGCCGTAGACGCAGCGCAGGAGCGTGGTCTTGCCGCTGCCGTTGGGGCCGACCAGGCCGACCGTCTCGCCGTCGGCGGCGGTGAGGTCGACCGCGTCGACCAGGTGGCGGCCTTCGCCGATCCCGTACGAGAGTGCCTCGGTGCGCAGGGTGGTCACGGGCGGGCTCCCCCGGGAGTGCGTACGGTCGTCATGCGGGTGCTCCCTCGGCTGTGCGTACGGTCGTCACGCGGGCGCCCCCTCCGGCCTGCGGCGCAGCATCCACAGGAAGAACGGGCCGCCCGTCAGCGCCGTGAGCACGCCCACCGGGATGTCCTGCGGGGCCGCGAGCGTCCGGGCGGCCAGGTCGGCGAGGACCAGGAACACGGCCCCGCCGAGCGCGACGACCGGGAGCAGCGCGCGGTGCGAGGCGCCGACCGCCATCCGGGCCATGTGCGGGACCATCAGGCCGACGAAGCCGATCGCCCCGCTGTACGCGACGAGCGCCCCGGTCATCAGGGAGGCGAGGACGAAGACGGCGGCCCGGAAGCGGGCGGTGTCCAGGCCGAGCACGGTCGCGCCCTCCTCCCCCACCAGGAGCAGGTCGAGGGGCCGGGCCAGCGTGAGGAGTACGGCCGTACCGGCGATCAGGGTGACCGTCGGGAGCGCGAGCATGTCCCAGCGGGCCGCGCCGAGGCCGCCGAGGGTCCAGTAGAGGACTTCCTGGAGGTGGTCGGCGCGGGCGGAGGTGACCAGGATCAGGCTGGTGAGGGCGGAGAGGATGTAGGAGACGGCGACCCCGGCGAGGACGAGCCGGTTGGTGGTGAGGCCTCCCCCGCCGCGCGCCAGGGTGTAGACGAGGAGCAGCGAGAGCAGCGCTCCGGCGAAGGCGGCGGCGGGGATGGTGACGGTGGTGGCGAGGGTCGCGCCGATGCCGAGGACGATGACCAGGACCGCGCCGGTGGAGGCCCCGGAGGAGACGCCGAGGAGGAACGGGTCGGCGAGCTGGTTGCGTACAAGGGCCTGGAGGACCGTGCCGATGACGGCCAGTCCGGCGCCGACGACGATGCCGAGGATGACCCGGGGCAGCCGGACGTCCAGGACGATCGTGCGGAACGGGCTCGCCTCCGCCCGCCCGGTCAGGATGTCGATGACCTGGCCGGGCGGGATGCGGACGGAGCCGAGGGCGAGGGCGGCGACCACGGCGGCTGCGAGGAGTGCGGCGAGGACGCCGACGACCAGGGTGTAGCGGAGCAGCCGCCGCGGTGCGGGGGTGCGGCAGGTCACGGGGTGGTGGCCGCCGGGTGGAGCTGGGCCGCGAGCTTCTCGACGGCGGCGGGGACGCGGACGCCGAGGACCGCGTCGGAGAGCGGCATGACCGCGAAGCGCTTGTTCTTGATGGCGGGGACGTCGGCGAGGGCCGGGTCGGTGAGGAGGCGCTTCTTCTTCTGTTCGACGGTGGTGGAGCCGTAGTCGTAGATCACGATGGCTTCGGGCTTGCGGGCGACCACGTTCTCCCAGGAGGCGTCGCCGAAGGACTTGTCGAGGTCGGCGAAGATGTTGGTGCCGCCGGCGCGCTTGATCAGCTCGTTGCCGATGCCCTTGCCGCCCGCGGTGAACGCGATCTTGTCGCCGCTGTCGTAGACGAAGACGGGGAGGGGCTTGAGGTCCTTGAGCTTCTCGGCGGTCGCCGCGTTGTCGGCCTTCGCCTGCTTGATCCAGGCCTCGGCGCGGTCGGTGACGCCGAAGGTGCGGCCGACCTCGCGGATCTCCTCGTAAAGGGTCTCCATCGGGGTGTCGGCCTTGGCGCAGCTCTCGGTGTTGAGCCGGGTCTCGATGCCGGACTTCTTCAGCGCCTCGCGCCCGCGCCCGTCGCCTGCCGCGAACGCGCTGGCGTAACCGCCGTAGACGAAGTCCGGGTCGGTGGCGAGGACCTGCTCGTAGGAGGGGTACTCCTTGGCGATGACGGGGACGGAGGCGTAGTCCTTCGCGTACTTCGGCAGGACCTTGTCGTCGAGATAGGCGGTGCCGACGAGGGACTTGGCCAGGCCCAGTTCGAGCATGATCTCGGTGACGTGCTGGTTCATGGTGACCACGCGCTTGGGCGGGGCCTTGTACGTGGTGGTGACACCGCAGTTGGTGACGGTGTACGGGAAGCCGTCGCTCTTCGCCGAGGCCTCGGGCCTGCCCTGGGCGCCGGTGGAGGTCTCCGGGGTGGAGCAGGCGGTGAGGGCGAGCGGGAGCAGCACGGCGGCGGCTATGAGCGCGGGGGTGCGCCGGGACATGGCGGGGCCTCTCCGGGGGATTTCCGCGTCCCCTGGTCGATGCGTGAAAGGCGGCGGGCCAGTTCCTGGCTTCCGGGCCCGCCCTCCGGTACGGGGTCGTCCACGGGGAGTCGTCCGTACGGGAGGGCGGCCCGGTCACAGTGGCGGGACCGTGCCGGATTCGCACCGGCTTCCTGGTTCCTGCTGCCTTGTGTTCGGGTCTGGGGTGCAGTGTGCCAGACCCGTGCGGCGGCTCCGCGATCCGCCCGGGTGCTCAGTACGCCTCGACGACCTGCACGTCTTCCTCGGTGATCTCGCCGTCCACGATGCGGTACGAGCGGAACTGGAAGGGGCCCGCGCCGTCGGTGTCGGCGGTGGAGACGAGGACGTAGTGGGCGCCGGGCTCATTCGCGTACGTCACGTCGGTGCGGGAGGGGTAGGCCTCGGTCGCCGTGTGCGAGTGGTAGATGATCACGGGCTCCTCGTCGCGGTCGTCCATCTCGCGGTAGAGCTTGAGGAGGTCGCCGGAGTCGAACTCGTAGAACGTGGGCGAGCGGGCGGCGTTGAGCATCGGGATGAAGCGCTCGGGGCGCCCCGTTCCGACCGGGCCCGCCACCACGCCGCACGCCTCGTCGGGGTGGTCGGCGCGGGAGTGGGCGACGATCTGGTCGTGGAGCGCCTGGGTGATGGTCAGCATGGCGCCAGGATAAGACCGACCGGCAGTCGGGGGGTGGGAGAAGGAGCGGGGCTGGGTGCGTGCAGCTGCAAGGCGGAGGATCGAGTCAACGCGGAGCGTTGGTGATTGACGACAACGCCGGAGGGGCCCCTCCCTGCCCGAGCGAAGCCGAGAGCTTGGGGGAGCGCGTGCCCAGCCCCGCGACGCCGCCCCCGATTGCCGGTCGGTCTGAGCATGCGGGCCCTCGCGTACCGGTGGGTGGTACGGGAGGGCCCGCATGGTGGACGCCGGGGCCGTGGGGGGAAGGGGAGTGGCCGGGGCGCCCGGGAGGAGGGCCGGTCCAGGGCCCGGAGTGATCGGGCCCGCCCTCGGGGTCGGTACTCGGCGCAAGCAGGTGGGGTGCTCGGCGGAGCCTGGGTCAGCGCTTGGCGAAGGCGGTGTTCTCCGGGTCGCGCGACTTGAGCACCAGGTAGGAGACGCCGAGGACGAGCGCCCAGAGCGGGGCGCAGTACAGCGAGATCCTGGCCTCCTTGTCGATCGCCATCATCACGATGACCATGCCGATGAAGGCGAGCGCGAACCAGCTGGTGTACGGGGCGCCCGGGGCCTTGAACGAGGACTGCGGGAGCACCCCCTGGTCGGCGAGGCGGCGGTAGCGGATCTGGCTGAACAGGATCATGATCCAGGCCCACATGCCGGAGATGGTCGCGAAGGAGACGACGTAGTTGAACGCCTCGCCCGGCCACTGGTAGTTGATCCAGACGCCGACGAGCATCAGGGCGGCGGAGAAGGTGGTGCCGGTGAGCGGCAGGCCGTTCTTCGTCAGCTTGGTGAAGGCGCGCGGGCCCTGTCCGTTCATGGCCAGGTCGCGGAGCATGCGGCCGGTGGAGTACATGCCGGAGTTGCAGGAGGAGAGCGCCGCGGTCAGGACGACGAAGTTGACGATGGCGGCGCCGATGCCGAGCCCCATCTCCTCGAAGGCCTTCACGAACGGCGAGACGCCCGGCTTGAAGGTGGACCACGGCACGACCGACAGGATCATGATCAGGGCACCGACGTAGAAGACGGCGATGCGCCACGGCACGGTGTTGATGGCCTTGGGCAGCACGGTCTTGGGGTCCTTGGACTCCCCGGCGGTGACGCCGACGAGTTCCACGGCGAGGAAGGCGAACATGACGATCTGGAGCGTCATCAGCATGCCGCCGATGCCGTTCGGGAAGAACCCGCCGTCGTTCCAGAGATTGGAGACGGTCGCGGTGTCACCGGCGTCGGAGAAGCCGAGCGTCAGCACGCCGGCGCAGATGAGGATCATGCCGACGATCGCGGTGACCTTGACCATCGAGAACCAGAACTCCAGCTCACCGAAGAGCTTCACGGAGATCAGATTGGCGCCGTACAGGATGACGGTGAAGACGAGTGCGGACAGCCACTGCGGAATGTCCCACCAGTACGTCATATAGGTGGCGGCGGCGGTGACTTCGGTGATTCCGGTGACGACCCAGAACAGCCAGTACGTCCAGCCGGTCACGAATCCGAAGAAGGGCCCGATGAATTCGCGGGCGTACTCCGAGAAGGAGCCGGAGACCGGGCGGTACATGAGCAGTTCGCCCAGGGCCCGCATGATGAAGAAGATGACCAGGCCCGCGAGGACGTAGGCCAGGATGAGGCTGGGTCCGGCCCGGTCGATCGCTTTGCCCGCGCCCAGGAAGAGCCCGGTCCCGATGGCTCCGCCGATGGCGATCATCTGGATCTGACGGGCTCCCAGACCTCGCTGGTACCCCTCGCCACCGGTCTCGGCCTCCCCGGATTCCGCTCCGGGCCTTCCGTGGTCGGCCTGTCCCTCGTCGACCTGTGCCGATGTCATGTGTGGTGCGCCTTTCTCCACGCCGATCCGCGCCGTCAAGGCTGCGGATCAGGTCCTGATCCCCCCGGATATGGATTGGAGTGCCACCGGCGTTCGGCCGACTTGTGGCGACCCCGGGAACAGGGGTGGCGTCCCCGGGCGATCGTGAAGATTTATCACGGCCGTCACAGGACACCACGGGACATTCTGTGGCGCATCCCACAGGCAAAAGGGGACAAGAAACTCCATCCGGAGCGAATGCCGCCTATGACTTGGGGGGATCGTTACCCGGATCTGAGCGTCCGTTGAGCGAAGGGGGCGCGCCCGGAGGGCGGCACCTTTTCCGCCGATTACGGCATCAGTGTTTCGACGAGCGTTTCCTGAAGTGCGCCGAGCCAGAGATAGGCCATCACCATCGGCTTGCGCGGGTCGCTGTCGGGGAGCCGGTAGAGCGACCCGTCCTCGCCCTCGTCCTCGTCGGAGACCTCCAGCCGGGTGCCGATGGTGAGCCGCAGGTCGTTGAGCGAGCCGAGCCAGGAGCGGCACTCGTCGGCGGTGAGGGTGAGTACGGCTCCGCCGCCGTCGGCGGGCGAGAGCGCGTCCAGCGTCCGGACGACGGCGAGGGCGTCCTCGCGCTTGCGGGAGCGCAGGTCGGTCTCGGTGAAGCGGCGGAACTCGGCGGACAGCTCCCGCAGCTCCTCCTCCGACTTGCCGTCGCTCTCGGTGAGCTCGTCGGGTCCCCCGTACGCGTCGGGGAAGAGCCGGGCCAGGGCCGGGTCGGACGGCGGCTTGCTGGGGCCCTCGGCGAAGAGTGCGGCGAGCGGGTCCTCGCCGTCGGCGGGGGTGTCGCCCGGGCCGATCAGTTCGAGCAGCTGCACGGCGAGGGAGCGCAGGATCGAGATCTCGACCTCGTCGAGTGCGACGGCCGCGCCGCCGCCCGGGGTGGCCTCGAAATGGCCGGCCATGGATTCTCCGATGGTGGGTCGAACGGGGCAGGGGTGCGTACGGCGGCGGTGCCGCTAGTTGCGGTCCTGGGTGAGGGTGGCCCACAGCCCGTAACCGTGCATGGCCTGGACGTCGCGCTCCATCTCCTCGCGGCTCCCGCTGGAGACGACGGCGCGGCCCTTCTGGTGCACGTCCAGCATGAGCTTGTGCGCCTTGTCCTTGGAGTAGCCGAAGTAGGCCTGGAAGACATAGGTCACATAGCTCATGAGGTTGACCGGGTCGTTGTGGACGAGCGTCACCCACGGGACGTCCGGCTCGGGGACCGCGAAGGTCTCCTCGGCCGAATCAGGACGTTCGATCTCTACAGGGGTAGCAACGCTCACCTGTCCCATGCTGCCACTCGGGCGGTCCCCGCGCACAAACGGACCCCACATCTCGTCACTTTGACGAATAGGGGGTAGCATCCCAGCCATGAACTCAGCGGACCTCGGGCGACGGGTCGGCGTTCCGTCGACCGCGCTCTTCACCGACCAGTACGAGCTGACCATGGTGCAGGCGGCCCTCAAGGCGGGCACCGCCGGCCGGCACTCCGTCTTCGAGGCGTTCACCCGCCGACTGCCCGAGGGGCGGCGGTACGGGGTCGTCGCGGGCACCGGGCGGGTGCTGGACGCGGTGGAGAACTTCCACTTCGACGACGAGATGATCGGCTTCCTGCGCCAGCAGGACATCGTGGACGAGCCGACCCTCGAATGGCTGGCGGGCTACCGCTTCAGCGGCGACATCTGGGGCTACCCGGAGGGCGAGGTGTACTTCCCGGGCTCGCCGATCCTGCGGGTGGAGGGCTCCTTCGCCGAGTGCGTGCTGCTGGAGACGGTGATCCTCTCGATCCTCAACCACGACTCCGCGATCGCGGCCGCCGCCTCGCGGATGTCGGCAGCGGCCGGGGGGCGCCGGCTGATCGAGATGGGGGCGCGGCGGACGCACGAGCTGTCGGCGGTTGCCTCGGCGCGTGCGGCGTACGTCGGCGGGTTCGACGCGACCTCCGACCTGGCGGCCGGGTTCCGGTACGGGATTCCGACCGTGGGCACCAGCGCGCACGCCTTCACCCTGCTGCACGACACTGAGCGGGACGCGTTCCGGGCGCAGGTGGACTCGCTGGGGCGGGGCACGACGCTGCTGGTGGACACGTACGACGTGGCCGAGGCGGTGCGGGCGGCGGTGGAGATCGCCGGGCCCGAGCTGGGTGCCGTACGGATCGACTCCGGGGACCTGCTGCTGGTCGCGCACCGGGTGCGGCAGCAGCTGGACGAGCTGGGGGCGACGGGCACGAAGATCGTGGTGACCTCGGACCTGGACGAGTACGCGATCGCCTCGCTGGCGGCCGCGCCGGTGGATGCGTACGGGGTCGGCACGCAGCTGGTCACCGGGAGCGGGCACCCTACGTGTTCGATGGTCTACAAGCTGGTGGCCCGGGCGGGCGCTGCGGGCGCGGATGCTCCGCTGGTGCCGGTGGCCAAGAAGTCGCTGGGCGCGAAGTCGTCGGTGGGTGGTCGCAAGTGGGCGGCGCGCCGGGTCGACGAGGGCGGCGTGGCCGAGGCCGAGGTGATCGGGACCGGGGCGGTGCCGGAGGAGCTGGCGGGGCGGGAGCTGCTGGTGGAGCTGGTGCGGGATGGGGCCGTGGTCGCGCGGGAGCCGCTGGAGGCGGCTCGGGAGCGGCATGTCGCGGCTCGGACCGGGTTGCCGATGTCGGCGATGCAGTTGTCGCGGGGCGAGCCGGTGCTGGGGACGGAGTACGTGTGAGGGCCGGGGGCGTCCGGCCGGGCCGCTTCGTCCTCAAGCGCCGGACGGGCTGGGGTGGGCCCCAGCAGGCGCGGGGCCTCCACCCCGAGGGTTCCGTCCTCAAACGCCGGACGGCCCGAGCGGCCCGGGCGGCCCAGCAGGCGCGGGGGCCCCGCCCCGGCGGTTCCGTCCTCAAGCTCCCCACGGGCTGGAGTTTGGGTAGGGGTTGATTGTCAGGCCCTAGTCTCTACGCTCGTTGGCATCCCCGTGAACGTTGAACATCTCCGCTCTCTCCCCACCTAAGGACACCCGCCATGCACCGCGCATTGATCGTCGTGGACGTTCAGAACGACTTCTGCGAGGGCGGCAGCCTCGCGGTGGCGGGTGGTGCCGATGTCGCCGCCGCCATCACCGATCTCATCGGTGAGGCCCAGCCCGGCTACCGGCACGTGGTGGCCACCCGGGACCACCATGTCGACCCCGGGGGCCACTTCTCCGAGACCCCGGACTTCGTGGACTCCTGGCCGGTGCACTGTGTCGCCGGGACCGAGGGCGTCGGGTTCCACCCGAACTTCGCGCCCGCCGTCGCCTCCGGGGCCATCGACACCGTCTTCGACAAGGGCGCCTACTCGGCCGCGTACAGCGGGTTCGAGGGCACCGACGAGAACGGGACCGGCCTCGCACAGTGGCTGCGCGACCGGTCGGTGACCGAGGTCGACGTGGTCGGTATCGCCACCGACCACTGCGTACGGGCCACCGCCCTGGACGCGGCCCGTGAGGGCTTCGTCACCCATGTGCTGCTGGACCTGACCGCCGGGGTCTCGCCCGCGACCACCGAGAAGGCCCTGGACGAGCTCCGGACGGCGGGCGTCAAGCTCTCCGGCATGCCGGTCGTCGCCGAGGCCCTGTAGCCGCCCGCGGAGCCTCACGCCGCCGGGCGGGCCGGTCCGGCGTGGCCCGCCGGACCCAGCAGGGCCCTGATCGGGTGCCACAGCTCCTGGCAGGTCTGGAGCGCCAGCGCCGGCTGCGTGGCCGGGCCCGCCTCGGGCGCCGCCCGCCACAGCAGGCCGTCCGGGTGGTGCAGCACCGCCGTGACCTCGTCCGGCGTGGGCGGCCGGTCGTTGCCGCGCAGGTACACCGCCCGCAGCCCCAGATTGCGCAGCCTGGTCAGGGCGCGCGCCCGGTTCGCCGCGTGGACCAGCACCCGTACCGGGGCCCCTGGGCCCGCCCCCGTAGCGGCGCGGTGGGCCATGCCCTCCGTCGGTCTGGTGAGGGTGAGGGCCACCACCACCGTGCCGTTCGGCAACCTGCAGAAACCTCCGCCTGCCATGGATCGCACTCCCCCGTGAGACGTCGTGTCAATAAGGATGTGAACAAGACGCACCTAAACACGATCGGCCGCCGCCCGCTAGAGGGCGACGGCCGATCATGCTCTGACCTGGGGTTTTACGAAATTATCGGCCCGAGGGGCTGACCAGCACGGTCATCGAGGAGCCGTTGAGCGGCTCCAGGACGATGGAGATGCGGGTGTTGGTGTCAGAAACCTTGACACTGCCCGTGGGGTTCTCCTTGTACCAGTAGGTGCCCTTGCGGTCGTCGAAGACCGGGTTGCCCGGCGAGGGCTGGATCTTCAGCGGCACGTCCGCGTTGTGGAGCGTGAAGCCCTTGTTCGGGTACCAGCTGAACGGGGCGTCGAACGGCTGGATCTTGTTGCGTACGACCGTGCCGTCCTTCCACTTGAGCGGCTTGGCGTGCGAGTCGACCGGCAGGATCAGACCCTGGCCCGGGTGGACCGAGGTGTTGTTGTCCTTCTGGGAGGTGTCCCAGAGCCAGACGAGCAGACCGGTCTGGTACGCGTAGTGCTCCACCCAGCTCGGACGGGTGGTGGCGAAACCGAAGTTGTACGGGCCGACCTTGAGGGTCTCGTCGTACGACACGTACTGGCGGTTCTCCGCGATGTAGTACTGCGGGTAGTCCTTCGCGAACGACTCGCCGATCCGCGAGAAGCCCTTGGCCGACCAGCCGTTGTCGTCGCCCTCGGCGTTGTCCGAGAAGAGGACGGCACCGTCGGCCGTGATGGTGATCTCGTCGGCCGCGAAGCCCTTGCCGCCCGCGCCGCCGTCGGTCTGGTAGCGGAAGCGGAGGTCGATCTTCTTGCCCGCGTAGGCGTCCAGCGGGAAGGAGAGCTTCTTGTACGCGCCCGAGACGTCGGTCAGGGCCGGCTTGTCGCTGGCGTCGCGCGGGATGGCCTGGCCGTCGGCGGTGCCGTCGAGTGCGGTCCAGCTCGTGCCGCCGTTGTCCGACACCTCGGTGTAGAGGAAGTCGTAGTCGGCCTCGATGTCGTACCAGCCCGAAAGGTCCAGCTTCGCCGAGGACTTGCCGGTCAGGTCGACCGAACGGGTCAGGGTGTTCGACAGGTTGTCGCCCTGGTCGCTCCACCACTGCTTGGTGCCCTGCGCGGGCTTGACGACCGTGGTGGTCACCGACTTGGCCGGCAGTTCGACGACGAGCGCCTGCGGGTCCTTGGTGTTGTACTCCGAGACGCCCAGCTTGTGCAGCGAGGTCTTGCCCGCCTTGGCCGTGTCGTAGTCCAGCCAGCCGAGCTGGAGCTTGTCCCACGAGGTCATGTCGCCCGGCAGGTTGCCGATCTCGCCCTTGCCGGTGCCGAGCCAGGAGCCCGCCGACATCAGGGACCAGAAGCCGACCGAGTTCTCGCCGCCGCCGGAGGTGTCGTACAGGTCCGGCAGACCGAGGTCGTGGGCGTACTCGTGGGCGAAGACGCCCAGGCCGCCGTTCTCGGGCTGGACGGTGTAGTCGCCGACCCAGATGCCGGTGTCACCGATCTGCGCGCCGCCGGCCTTGTTCTCGGCCGGGCCGGTCAGGCCCGCGTTGGTGCCGTACGCGTACCAGCGGTGCGCCCAGATGGCGTCGCCGCCCTGCGCGCCGCCGCCGGCCGACTCGTCCTCGCCCGCGTGGACGATCTGGAAGTGGTCGATGTAGCCGTCCGGCTCGTTGAAGTCGCCGTCGCCGTCGTAGTCGTAGCGGTCCCACTGGTCGTACTCGGCCAGGTCCGCCTTGATCTGCGCGTCCGTGCGGCCCTTGGCCTTCTGGTCGGCGACCCAGGCGTTGACGCCGTCGCGGACCGCGTCCCACACGTTGGCGCAGTTGGACTGGCCGCAGTAGTTGGAGCCGTAACGGGCCTCGTTGTAGTCGACCTTCACCCAGTCGGAGACCGCGCCGTCGACCGAGTAGCGGCCCGAGGAGGTCTTCTCGTAGTAGGTCTTGAGCGAGTGGACGTCCTTGCCCTCGCCGAAGTACAGCTTCTCGAAGTGCGCCCGGTTGTAATCGGCCTTCCAGGCGGTGCTGTTGTCCTTCTTCGGGTCCGGCTTGGCGATCTGGTTGTGCGCCGGGCCGGGCGTGCCGCCGTACTTCTTGACCGGGGGCTTGGGGCCGTCGCCGTCCGGGTCGAACATCGTGGTGTCGTCGACCTTGTCGCCGAACTCCAGCAGGATGGTGAAGATCTTGTCGGTCTTCTCCCGGCCGAGCTCCACGTACTTCTTGTCGCCGAGCTTGACGACCTTGGAACCGCTCCTGGCCGTCACCTTCTTGTCCCCGGCGAGCACCTGCTCCAGCGCGGCCTCCCGCTGCGCTGCCTGCTGCTCGCTGAAGGGACCTTCGAGGTTGTGCTCCACATGCCCCTTGGCCGGCGCCGGGTCCTGGCGGTGGGCGGCGGAAGCGGCGGAACCTGACGTGGTGTCATGCGCCTGGGCGGTGGCGAAAGTCGACGCCGTCGCGGCGGTCGCGGCCATGGCCACGACAACAGCAGCGGCGCGAAGCGCCCGTCTCTGATTGGTCACTTGATGCAGTCCTCCCCGGGCGTCCGCGCAGCGGCCAGGGGGGTATGGAGAGGGCCGCGCGCGTAAACGCGTCACAAGTGACGACATTCGATCGGAGTTGCGAGAGAAAAGACAGACCTTGACTTGAACAGACCAAGTGCACTATGCAGGAGCGCTTTCCCGATATACGGACAGGATCCCCGCCAACGGGCGCGCCGCACCGTCCGGTTGGTGAGAGGCGTGACTCCGTGCGCCCCCTGTGCACCGGTACCGTGGGTTAGGTCACGCTTACTACCGGTCCCGGTCGGGCATCCACCGTCGTAGGGTCGGAAGGCACTCGTGCATGTGCCGACCGCTCGCCCATCCGACGTCCCGAGGACGGAAACCGTCATGCCGCGTCCGACTGCCGCACAGCTCGTCTACGGTTCGGCCACCGTCATCTGTACGACCCTCGCCCTGCTGCTGCTCTCCGGTACGGAGTCCGGGATCGGCGTGGGCCTCGCCGCCGTCACCGCGCTCGCGCTCGGCCTGCTCGTGGCCGTACGCCTGCCCCAGCCCCGGCAGACCGCCCCGGCCCGGACGGCGCACCCGCACCACACCGCCCACGCCTCCGCCGCCCGTACGCACCGCGTCCTGGACTCCCTGGGAGCCCGGGAGCGGGTGCCGGCCGCCCGCTCGTCCCAGCAGGCGAACCGGCAGCACTCGCTGCGCCGCTGAGCGATCCGCGCCTTCGGCAGCCGGACGGGACGACGTGCCCGCCCGGCTGTCGGCCTGCCTACCTGGCCACGACCACCACGGTCTTGGCCGCCTTGTCCTGGAGCGCCTGCCGGTAGGGCTTGTCCGTGAACATCAGCACGATGTTGATCAGCCACCACAGGCACGGGCAGCACAGCAGCGCCGGGGCCCACAGGACGACGGCCCGCATCAGCGCCGCGCCGGTGTCGGGCACCCGGCCGTCGTTGAGCATGGCCACGCGCAGCTTCAGCAGCCGCTTGCCCAGGGTCCGGCCGTCCTTGTGCGTGAAGTACGTGTCGTACGCGACGTAGACGACCAGGCCGATCAGCGACCACAGGAACTGGTGGCCGCTGTAGGCGCCGTCGAACCCGTTGTCACCGTCCCCGTCGACATCGATCGCCCCGCCCCACGGCAACGAGATCAGATAGAGCGGGATCGAGATGATGAGGAAGTCGATCAGCCGGGCCAGGATCCGCTTGCCCGGCTCGGCCAGCGGCGGCATCCCGGCCAGGGGGTCCGGCGCCCCGAAACCCCCGCTGCCGCCGTACGGGTCGTTCGGCGGGGGCGGCGGAGGGGGCGGCGCGCTCCCGTAGGGCGGCCGGCCGTACGGCGGCTGACCGTCCGACGGCGGCGGGGGCTCCTGCGGCTTCTTGACGAACGGATCGTCGTCCTCGGGCGGCTGGCCGGGCGTCGGCTGGTCGTTGCTCATGGGGGCAGTGCATCCCGTGCCACCGGGGCCCGCAACGGCTCAGGTGCGTTCGGGGGACGCGGGGCGGCATACGAGTCTACGGCGGGCCTCCGCAGGCCGCCCGCTCATCCGCTCAGCCCGCCACGAACGTGCGGGCCGCCTTGTCGTGCCAGCACTGGCGCCAGGGCCGGTCGACCAGGCACCAGAGCACATTGACCACGCCGATGACCAGGAGCCCCAGCACCCCGTAGACGAGCCAGCGGCGCAGGGCCGCACCCAGCGTGGGCGCGTCATGGGACTCGATGTCCCGTACGTCGAGGCCGAACAGCTTCTTGCCCAGCGTGCGGCCCCACTTGGCGGTGGGCAGCGCCTCCAGGAGGAAGCCGAGGACGAGGAAGGCCGCGAGCAGGGCCCCGAGCAGCGTCCCGGTGGTGGAGTCCAGCAGCCAGACGGTGACGGTCTCGCCGGTCTGCTTCGCCGCGGTGATCTTCCGGTCGATGTGGTCCATCGCCTGGGTGCCCAGGGGGATGGCGACCGCGCCGACGACCGCGCCGAGCACCAGGTTGTCGACCAGCCGGGCGGCGAACCGCTTGCCGAGCCCGGCGGGCCGGGCCGCCGCCTGGGAGCGGACGAGCTGCTGGAAGGGGTCGTCGGCCGCCGGGGGCTTCCAGGGCACGACGGGCTGGTCCGCCGCCGCCCCGGACTGCGCGAAGGGGGGCTGCTGTTGCTGGTGGGGCAGGGGGTGGGGCGTCGGCTGAGGCGCCTGCTGGAGCTGCTGCTGCGGTTCGGGCTGGGCCAGTTGGTGGACCTGCTGCGCCCAGGACGCCGAACCGCCACCGGGGCCCGGGGTGAGCGGCGTGGGGGCGACAGGGGCGGGCGCGGGGGCCTGGACCGGTCCCTGCCGCGCCTCCTGAGGTGCGGGGGCGGGGGCCTGCACCGGAAGGGGCTGAGCGGTGGCGGCCGGAAGCGCCTGCGGCCCCTGCGGCGTACCGGCGTTCGGCTGTACGGGGTCGGGGCGCGGGGCGCTTCCCCGTACGGCATTCGGCTGTACGAGGTCGGACTGCGGGGCGCTCCCCCGTACCGCACTCGGCTGTACGAGGTCGGGGTGCGGGGCGCCTCCCCGTACCGCATTCGGCTGTACGAGGTCGGACTGCGGGGCGCTCCCCCGTACCGCATTCGGCTGTACGAGGTCGGGGTGCGGGGCGCCTCCCCGTACCGCATTCGGCTGTACGGGGTCGAGGTGCGGGGCGTTCGGCTGTGCGGCGCCGGGCTGCGGGCCCGTCGCGCGGATCGTGACCGTGCCCTCCGTCGGCGGGCGCGCCCCGGCCTCCGCAGCGGCCCCGCCGTCGCTCCCGCTGTCCCGCATCCCCGGCAGCGCACCGCGGGTCGGGTCCTGCGCGAGGGGTGCCCGCGGGTCGGCCGGGGGCGCGGCGGGCTCCGGTGCCGGGCCGCCGCCCCAGGAGACCCGGTGGTCCCGCTCGCCGCCGAAGCCGGTCTGGCGCGCGGAGTCCGCCTGCCAGACGGACCCGGCCTCGGACGAGGCCCCGGCCTCCCGGCGGTCGGCGCCGGCGGACCCGCCCGACGTGTTCGAGCCACCCGGGCCGTCCGCGATCCCCTCCTCCTCGTCGAAGAAGATCGGCCCGGTCTCCTCCACCGGCGCGGCCTGCTGGGGCGCGGGCCGGCTCGTACCCGGGACCCAGGACGCGCCGTTCCAGTACCGGACGTAACCGGGGATGGAGGGGTCGGGGTAGTAGCCCTCACGTGGGCTGTCGTCACCGGGTGCCGGAGTTGGCGCGCTCATCAGCGGGTCCCGTATCTCTTCGAGGCCTCAGGCCGTCCCCGGAGTGCGGGCGGACGGCCTCAATACAAGGGTCCACATCTATCAGACCGCCACGTATCCCCGGGCCGGTCCGCCTGTTTGGGACCACTTTCGCGACGGATCGAAGTTTTTTTGAGAAGTCGCGTAATAGGTGGCGGGGAGGGCGCTCTCTCCTTGTGCGGGACGGTCAGCGGGACCGGCCCATGAGCACCGGAAGGTCGTGCATTCTCATGATGAGCATCGTGGAACGTGAGCTGGAGCTGAAGCTCGTCCTGTCCCCCGAGCGGTCCATCCCGGTCCCCGCCCGGCTGACGTACCGCACCGACGACCCGTACGCCGTGCACATCGCCTTCCACATCGGCTCCGAGTCGCCCGTGCACTGGACGTTCGCCCGGGAGCTGCTGGTGGAAGGGGTGTTCCGGCCGTGCGGGCACGGGGACGTGCGGATCTGGCCGACGAAGATCGACAACCGCAGCGTGATCTGCGTGGCCCTCACCTCCCCCGACGGCAACGCCCTCCTGGAGGTGCCCTCGGCCGCCGTCGCCGCCTGGGTGGAGCGCACGCTGCGCGCGGTGCCGCCGGGCACGGAGAGCGACCGGCTCGGGATCGACGAGGCGCTGGCGGAGCTGCTGGCCCCGCTGCCTGCGGACGACCTGTGGCTGAGCGACCCGTGGTCGGCGGACGAGTCGCCGTCCCAGGACGGTGAGGCGTGAGGGCCCCCGTAAAGGGCGGGTGTCAGAAGAGCTTGCCGGGGTTGAGGAGGCCGAGCGGGTCGAAGGCGGCCTTGATACCGCGCTGCAACTCGATACCGGTCTCGCCCAGTTCGCGGGCGAGCCACTCCTTCTTGAGGACGCCGACGCCGTGTTCGCCGGTGATGGTCCCGCCCAGCTCCAGACCGAGCGCCATGATCGCGTCGAAGGACTCGCGGGCCCGGCGGGACTCGTCGGGGTCGGTGTGGTCGAAGCAGACGACGGGGTGGGTGTTGCCGTCGCCCGCGTGGGAGCAGACGCCGATGGTGAGGCCGTACCGCTCGGCGATGGCCGCCGTGCCCGCGAGCATCTCGCCGAGCCGGGAGCGCGGTACGCAGACGTCGTCGATCATCGTGGCGGACTTGACTGCCTCCAGCGCGGTGAGCGACATCCGGCGGGCCTGGAGGAGGAGTTCGGACTCGGCCGGGTTATCCGCCGGGACCACTTCGGTGGCCCCCGCAGCCGTGCAGAGCGCCCCGACAGCGGCGAGGTCGGCCGCCGGGTCCGGGGTGTCGAAGGCGCAGAGGAGGAGCGCCTCGGTGGTCTCGGGCAGCCCCATGGAGGCCAGCTTGTTGACGGCACGCACGGTCGTCCGGTCCATCAGTTCGAGGAGTGACGGCGTGTGACCGCGCTCCATGATCCGGCACACAGCGTCACAGGCGGCGGCTGCCGAGGGGAACTCGGCGGCGAGGACGAGCTGCTGCGGCGGCTGCGGTCTGAGCGCGAGGACGGCCTTGACGACGATCCCGAGGCTGCCCTCGGAGCCGACGAAGAGCCGGGTGAGGTCGTACCCGGCGACGCCTTTCGCCGTACGTCGGCCGGTGGTCAGGAGCCGCCCGTCGGCGAGGACGACGTCCAGACCGAGGACGTACTCGGCGGTGACCCCGTACTTCACACAGCACAGGCCGCCGGAGGCCGTGCCGATGTTGCCGCCGATGGTGCACGTCTCCCAGCTGGAGGGGTCCGGCGGGTAGTAGAGGCCGTGTTCGTTCACCGCGCGTGACAGCACCGCGTTGATGACGCCCGGCTCCACGACGGCGATCCGGTCGACCGGGCTGATCTCCAGGATCCGGTCCATCCGCACCAGGGAGAGCACGATGCAGCCGTCCGAGGCGTTGGCCGCGCCGGACAGGCCGGTGCGGGCGCCCTGCGGGACGACCGGGACGCGCAGTTCGGTGGCGGTGCGCATGACGTGCTGGACCTGCTCGACCGTGCGCGGGAGCACGACGACGGCCGGGGTGCCTGCCGCGCAGAAGCTCGCCATGTCGTGGGCGTAGGACGCGGTGACGTCCGGATCGGTGATCAGGGCCTCGGCGGGGAGCCCGGTGCGCAGGCGTTCGAGAAGATCGCTCATGGTTCCAGCGTGGCACCCGGGGGCCAATGGTGTGAACCCGTCGGCGGGGGCGATCCCCAAGGAGCGGTGTGCTCGTATGACTGACGCACAGTGATGGCCATGGATGTCATGCCCCAGCAGGATCCCGAGTCCCGCCGGCCGCCCGAGCCGTCCCCGCACGACCCCTACGCGATGCCCGCCGAAGGCGCCACCGCCGTGCCCCCTCCCCCGCCCACCCTGCGGACGACCCTGCGCCGGGCCGCGTTCGGGGCGGTGGCGGCGGGTGTGCTGCTGGCCGGGGCGCTGGTGGCCGTACCGGACGGGAAGCGGGACGTCCCGAAGGAGCCGGGTCCGGTGGAGCGGGCCGAGGCGGCGGCGACCGCGGGCTCCCCCGCCTCCCTCTCGGACCTGACCGCGCTGGTCGGGGACCGGCAGAAGTGGGTGGAGTCCCACCCGGCCGACGCGCCGTCGTGGGCGACGCTCGGTTCGGCGTACGTGGAGTGGGGGCGGCGCTCGGCGGACGCGGCGTACTTCGGGCGCGCGGAGGAGGCGCTGAAGCGGTCGCTGGAGGCGCGGCCGGGCGAGCGCGGCAACGGGGAGGCGTGGGTGGGGATGGCGGCACTCGCCAACGCGCGGCACGACTTCCTGGCGGCGAAGCGGTGGGGCGAGACGGTACGGAAGCAGGACCCGAAGGCCTGGAGCGTGTACCCGGTCCTCATCGACGCCTACACCGGTCTCGGGGACGTCAAGGCGGCGACCGAGGCGACCGAGAAGTTCGGCGAGCTGCGCAAGGGCGTCCCCGCCCTGGCCCGCACCGCCGACCTCTACCGGGGCCAGGGCTGGCGCGAGGACGCGCTCGCCACCGCCCGGGAGGCCGCAGACCGGGCGACGACACCCGCCGAGAAGGCCGAGGCGCTGCACCGGCTGGGCGAGCTGGCCTGGGAGCGGGGCGAGCCGGAGGAGGCGGTGGCGCAGTTCGACGCGGCGCTGCGCACGGACTCCGGCCACCACGCGTCGCTGGCGGGCAAGGCCCGGGCCCTGGCGGCGCTGGACCGCACGGACGAGGCGGTGGCCGCGTACCAGAGCGCGCTCGCCAAGCTCCCGCGCCCGGCGTACGCCCTCGAACTCGGCGAGCTGTACACGTCCCTGGAACTCGACGGCGACGCGCAGAGCCAGTACGACCAGCTGGGCGAGCTGCTGGAGCAGGCGAAGGCGGCCGGGGTCGACGAGTCGCTGGTCCGGGCCCGCTACGAGAGCGACCACGGGGACCCGGCGGTGGCGGTGGAGCTGCTGCGCGGCCAGTGGAGGAAGCAGCACCGCAGTGCGGCGGTGGCGGACGCGCTGGGGTGGGCGCTGCACCGGGCGGGCACGTCGGAGGAGGGGCTGAAGTACGCCCGGCAGGCGGTGGACACGGGGGTGCGGAACGCCTCGTACGCGTACCACCTGGGCGTGATCGAAGCGCGGCTGGCGCAGTACGGTCCGGCCCGCCGCCACTTGGAGGAGGCGCTCCGCACCAACCCGGCGTTCTCCCCGCTGGACGCGCCGAAGGCCCGGGAGGCGCTGGAGTCACTGGGTGAGCCGCCGTCGGGCGGGCCGGGGGACATGCAGCCGCCGCCCCCGCCACCGGCCCCTGAGCCGAAGCGGGAACCGAAGCCGGAGCCGAAGCGGGAGTCCCCCAAGCCGGAGTCCCCGGCCCCCTCGAAGACGGCCCCGGCCCCGTCGAAGCCGGCCCCGAGCAGCCCCGCGGCGGTGGAGGCCGACGCCTCGAAGTCTCCGTAGAACGGCTTCCGACAAAGGAACGGCTGCCGAAAACGGCATACGCCACCGCGGTCCGGGGTGCTGCCCCGGTCCGCGGTGGCGTATGTGGGAGGTCTCAGAGGTTGCCGCGCTTCTCCTGCTCGCGCTCGATCGCCTCGAAGAGGGCCTTGAAGTTGCCCTTGCCGAAGCCCATGGAGCCGTGGCGTTCGATCATCTCGAAGAAGACGGTCGGGCGGTCCTGGACCGGCTTGGTGAAGATCTGCAACAGGTAGCCGTCCTCGTCGCGGTCGACCAGGATCTTTAGCTCGCGCAGGATCTCGACCGGCACCCGGGTCTCCCCCGCCCACTCGCCGAGCGTGTCGTAGTACGAGTCGGGGGTGTCCAGGAACTGCACACCGGCCGCGCGCATCGAACGGACCGTGGAGACGATGTCGTTGGTGGCGAGCGCGATGTGCTGGACGCCTGCGCCGCCGTAGAACTCCAGGTACTCGTCGATCTGCGACTTCTTCTTCGCGATCGCCGGCTCGTTGATCGGGAACTTCACCTTCAGCGTGCCGTCGGCGACGACCTTCGACATCAGGGCGGAGTATTCGGTGGCGATGTCGTCGCCTACGAACTCCTTCATGTTGGTGAAGCCCATGACCTCGTTGTAGAAGCCGACCCACTCGTTCATCCGGCCGAGCTCCACGTTGCCGACGCAGTGGTCGATGGCCTGGAAGGTCCGCTTGGCCGGCGGCTCCACGATCGGGGAGGCGGCGGCGAAGCCGGGGAGGTACGGGCCGTCGTAACCGGAGCGCTCCACCAGGGTGTGGCGGGTCTTGCCGTAGGTGGCGATGGCGGCGAGGACGACGGTGCCGTGCTCGTCCTTGACCTCGTGCGGCTCGGTGATGCCGCGGGCGCCGTGCTCCACGGCGTACGCGTAGGCGGCGCGGGCGTCCGGGACCTCGATGGCGAGGTCGACGACCCCGTCACCGTGCTCGGCGACATGGTCGGCGAGGAAGGTGCCCCACTCGGTGGACGCCTTGATCACGGAGGTGAAGACGAAGCGGGCGGCGCCGTTGGTGAGGACGTAACTCGCGGTCTCGCGGCTGCCGTTCTCCGGTCCGGAGTAGGCCACGAGCTTCATGCCGAAGGCGGTCGAGTAGTAGTGCGCGGCCTGCTTGGCGTTGCCCACGGCGAAGACGACCGCGTCCATTCCCTTGACCGGGAAGCGGTCGGCCTGCGCGGCGGTGTCAGGGCTGGTGTGCAGAGTCTCAGTCATGTTCGAAGGCTCTCCCCGCATCGCAAGGTGCGCAATAGTTCGCGCATTCACTGGTCAATGTGTGCAGCCGATTGCCATGATGGCCGGACTATCTGTACAGGGTGACCACCGGAGGCGGGCTCATGGCGATCGATCATCTGGACGGCCGGCTCATCGTGCTGCTCGCACGGGAGCCGCGCATCGGCGTCCTCGAAGCATCCCGGCGGCTCGGCGTGGCGCGCGGGACCGTACAGGCGCGGCTGGACCGCCTTCAGTCGAATGGCGTCATCCGGGGGTTCGGCCCGGACGTGGACCCGGCGGCGCTCGGCTATCCGGTCACCGCGTTCGCGACGCTGGAGATCAAGCAGGGCCAAGGCGCCGACGTACGGGCCCATTTGGGCGGCGTACCGGAGGTGCTGGAGCTGCACACCACCACCGGCACCGGCGACATGCTGTGCCGGCTGGTGGCCCGGTCCAACGCCGATCTCCAGCGGGTGATCGACCGGGTTGTCGGATTTGATGGCATCGTCCGGGCCTCCACGGCGATCGTCATGGAGAACCCGGTTCCGCTGCGGATCATCCCGCTGGTGGAACAGGCGGCCCAGGACACCGACTGAGCCAGGGGAATCCGGGCAGGCAGAGATCCGGAAGCCCGAACGCCGACCGATCCGAAGGAGCGCCGTGTGAGCTTCTGGGAGTATCTGAACACCCGCCACCAGCAGCTCCTCACGGACGCGTTCCAGCACGTCAGCGCGGTCTTCCAGTGCATGGTCATCGCCACCGTGCTGGGGGTGGTCATCGGGGTGGTGAGCTACCGCAGCGGCTGGGGCGGCTCGCTGGCCATCACCTCCACGGCGACGATCCTCACCATCCCCTCGCTGGCCGCGATCGGTCTGCTGATCCCGCTGGTCGGGCTGGGTGTCGCGCCGACGGTGATCACGCTGACGCTGTACGGGCTGCTGCCCATCGTCCGGAACTCCATCGTGGGGCTGCGGGGCGTCGATCCGGCGCTGGTCGACGCGGCGACGGGCATCGGGATGTCGCGGGTGGCCAGGCTCTGCCGGGTGGAGCTGCCGCTGGCCTGGCCGCCGATCCTGACCGGGATCCGGGTCTCGACCCAGATGCTGATGGGGATCGCCGCCATCGCCGCGTACGCCTCCGGGCCCGGCCTCGGCAACGAGATCTTCCGGGGCATCGCCTCGCTGGGCAGCGCCAACGCGATCAACCAGGTCCTGGCGGGCACGCTCGGCATCGTCGTCCTCGCCCTGCTCTTCGACGCCGCGTACGTCCTGCTGGGGCGGCTGACCATCCCGAGGGGGATCCGTGCCTGAGACCGAGACCGTTCCGGAGAGGGAGAGCACCGCCACCTCCGGGGCCACCATCCAGCTGGAGAACCTGACCAAGAAGTACCCGGGCAACCCGAACCCGGCCGTCGACAACGTCTCGATGGAGATCAAGGCCGGCGAGACGGTGATCTTCGTCGGCCCGTCCGGCTGCGGGAAGTCCACCACGCTGAAGATGATCAACCGTCTGATCGAACCCACCTCCGGCCGGATCAGGATCGGCGACGAGGACGTCACCGACATCGACCCGGTGAAGCTGCGCCGCAAGATCGGGTACGCGATCCAGTCCTCCGGCCTCTTCCCGCACATGACGGTCGCCGACAACATCGCGCTGGTCCCGAAGATGGTCGGCTGGTCCAAGTCCCGGGTGAAGGACCGGGTGGAGGAGATGCTGGACCTGGTGGGCCTGGACCCGCGCGAGTTCCACGGCCGCTATCCGCGCCAGCTCTCCGGCGGGCAGCAGCAGCGCGTGGGCGTGGCACGGGCGCTGGCCGCCGACCCGCCCGTCCTGCTGATGGACGAGCCGTTCGGGGCGGTCGACCCGATCACCCGCGACCACCTCCAGGACGAGCTGATCCGGCTCCAGCACGAGCTGCACAAGACGATCGTGTTCGTCACCCACGACTTCGACGAGGCGATCAAGCTCGGCGACCGGATCGCGGTGCTGCGGGAGCGGTCGCACATCGCGCAGTTCGACACCCCGGAGGCGATCCTCACCAACCCGACGGACGACTTCGTCTCCGGTTTCGTCGGGGCGGGCGCGGCCCTCAAGCGGCTCAACCTCACCCGCGTACGGGATGTGGGCATCGCGGACTTCCCGACGGTGACGGTCGAGGACCCGCTCCAGACGATCTTCAACAAGCTGCGCAACGGCCCGCACAACGAGCTGCTGATGCTGGACCGCCGCAACCGCCCGTACAAGTGGCTGCGGCGCGGCGACCTGATGCGGGCGCGCGGTTCGCTGGCGCGGGCCGGGCAGCTGGTGCACGACACGGTGACCCGGGACGCCACGCTGCACGACGCGCTGGAGGCGGTGCTGACCGACAGCGGGGGCCGGGTCGCGGTGACCGGGCGGCGCGGCGAGTTCATCGGCGTCGTGGACATGAAGACGCTGATGGACAACGTGCAGGAGCTGCTGGAGGCCGACCGGCTGACCGCCATGGAGCACCAGCACGAGCTGGAGGAGCAGCGCGTCCACCAGACGGAGCAGGAGCTGGAGGGGGGTGGCGGCGGAGTATGAGCCCCAGCCACCAGTCCGGCTCCGGCAAGGGCCCGGCCACCCCCACCCGGCCGCCGGGCGAGCACGACGTCAAGGGCCACGCGTTCCACGACGAGGAGAGCGACCCCTCCCCCGCCCCGGCCGCCCCGGCGCGCCGGATCACCTGGCGGAAACTGGTCGTCCTGCCGGTGGTGCTGACGGTCATCCTGGTGGTCACGTACGTGTGGATCACCAATATCCACCTGGACTCGATCGCGGAGAACTCGCTCTCCGGCGGCAATGTGCAGCTGCGCTGGTGGCAGCATGTGCGGCTGACGGCGATCTCCACCTTCTGGGTGCTGATCATCGCGATCCCGCTGGGCATCGCGCTGACCCGGCGGCGGCTGCGGAAGGCGGCCCCGGCGTTCACGGCGCTGGCCAACATCGGGCAGGCGACCCCGGCGATCGGCCTGCTGGCCCTGCTGGTGATCTGGCTGGGCATCGGGCCGCGTACGGCGATCATCGGCATCGTGATCTACGCGGTGCTGCCGGTGCTCTCCAACACGGTGGCGGGCCTGCGGGCGATCGAGCCGAACATGATCGAGGCGGCGCGCGGGATGGGGATGTCCGGGCGGGGCGTGCTGCTGAAGGTGGAGCTGCCGCTGGCGGTGCCGCTGATCCTGGCGGGCGTGCGTACGGCCCTGGTCCTGAACGTCGGTACGGCGACGCTGGCCACGTTCGGCGGGGGCGGCGGGCTCGGCGACCTGATCACCTCGGGGATCCAGACGCAGCGGATGCCGGTGCTGATCATCGGCTCGGTGCTGACGGTGGTGCTGGCGCTGCTGGTGGACTGGCTGGCCTCGCTGGCCGAACTGGCGCTGACGCCGCGCGGGCTGGAGGAGCGGTGAGGAAGACGACGTACGGTGTCCGGGTCCTGGCGGCCGCGTCCTTGCTGCTGCTGGTGAGCGGCTGCGGGCTCAAGAGCGGTTCGCCGATGGTGGACGACGTGTCGCCCGGGTCGGTCGGGCAGGGCGAGCCGCTCAAGGGCGCCACGCTGACGGTGACCTCGAAGAACTTCAGCGAGAACATCATCCTGGGCCAGATGACCGGCCTGGTCTTCAAGGCGGCCGGGGCGGAGGTGCTGGACCGTACGAACCTGCCGGGCTCCATCAGCGCCCGCGAGGCCATCATCAACGGCGACGCCGACGCCCAGTGGGACTACACCGGCACCGGCTGGATCACCTTCCTCGGCCACGCCGACCCCATCGTCGACCCGCAGGAGCAGTACGAGGCGGTCCGCGACGAGGACAAGGGCAACGGGGTGGTCTGGCTGCCGCCGGCCCCCCTCGACAACACGTACGCCCTGGCCATCAGCAAGAAGAACAACGCCAAGTACAAGCTGAAGACCCTCTCGGACGTGGCGGCCCTCGCGAAGAAGAACCCGGGCGCGGTGACGATCTGCGTGGAGAACGAGTTCGCCTCCCGGGACGACGGGCTGCCCGGCATGGAGAAGCGGTACGGGATGAAGATCCCGGCCGGCAACATCCAGAAGATGGACGCCGGGATCATCTACACGCAGGTCTCCGAGTCCGACTCCTGCCTGCTGGGCGAGGTGTTCACCACCGACGGCCGGATCAAGGCGATGGACCTGGACGTACTGGAGGACGACAAGAACTTCTTCCCCAACTACAACGCGTCCCCGGTCGTCCACCTGGCGACCTTCGAGAAGTACCCGGTGATCGCGGAGCTGCTGGCCCCGCTCGCGAAGAAGCTGACGACCGAGGTGGCGCAGACGCTGAACGCGAAGGTGGACGTGGATGGGGAGGACCCGCACGAGGTGGCGAAGGAGTGGCTGGTGGCGGAGGGGTTCATCGAGGAGGGGTGACGGGAGCGGGGGAGGTCTCGGGGAGGCTTCAGGGAGGTCCTGGCGAGTTCCCCGGCGAGTTCCCGGGCGAACTCGCGGCGAGTTACAAAGAGTGCGTTGCAAAGAACCCCTTGCAAAGATTGCTTTGCAAGTCTACGGTCGACCCATGACGGAGAACGAGACCGGCCGGCGCACCCCCGTCGGCAAGCACAACATGCACAACGTCGACGCCCGTACGCTGCGCACCCTCGCGCACCCCCTGCGGATCCGGCTGCTCAACGCCCTGCGGGAGTTCGGCCCCGCCACCGCCTCCGGGCTCGGCGAGCGGCTGGGCGAGTCCAGTGGCGCGACCAGCTACCACCTGCGCCAGCTCGCGGATGCCGAACTGGTCGAGGACGCCCCGGAGTTGGGCAAGGGCCGCGAGCGGTGGTGGCGGGCGGTGCACGAGGGGTCGACGTTCGAGAGCGCGGACTTCCTCTCGCACGCCGACCCGGAGGTACGCGGGGCGATCGACGTCGTCATGCACGAGGTGGCCACCACCCACGCCCAGGAGCTGAACACCTGGCTCGGCACGATGGGCGAGTGGCCGGAGGAGTGGCGGCGGAGCTCGGACATGAGCGACTTCAAGCTGCGCCTCACCCCTGAACTGGCCCGGGAGCTGTCCGAGAAGCTCCACGAGGTCGTGGAGAGCTTCCGGGACCGCGTCCCGGAGGGCACCGAGGGCTCGGCGGTCGTACGGACCCACCTGCACACCTTCCCCCGCCCCTCCGAATGATCAGCGCGCCCCAACAGCCGACGGCCCGAAGGGAATTACTCATGCACGCCGACACGCACGCCGACATCCACCTCGCCCTGCACGCCGACCGGTCCGCCGAACTCCTGCGCGAGGCCTCGGAGTTCCGCCTCCCCCGGGCCCACCTGCGCACCCGGATCGGCTGGACGATGGTCGAGGTGGGCCTCCGGCTGGCCCGGAGCGGGCCGACCGCGACCGGCGGCCACGCGTTCCGTACCGCCTAGCAGTCCGTACCGCCTGGCAAACGGCCTCCGGGGGGAAGCACGGCCATGCACCACCGCCACCGTCACCGCACACCGCTCGCCGCCACGCTCGCGGCCAACTCCATCTCCACCGCCGGGACTTCGCTCACCCTGATCGGCGTGCCCTGGTTCGTCCTGGAGACCACCGGGAGCGCGGGCCGGGCGGGCGTCGTCGCCTTCTGTGCCACCCTGCCGATCGTCCTCGCCGCACTGATCGGCGGGCCGTTCATCGACCGGATCGGCCGCCGCCGGGTCGCCGTCGCCTCGGACGCGGTGTGCGGCCTCGCCATCGCAGCGATCCCGCTGCTGCACCACGTGGGCGCCCTCGAATTCTGGATGCTCTGCGCGCTGATGGCGCTGAACGGGTTCGCCCACACCCCGGGCAACACCGCCCGGTACGTCCTGATCCCCGACCTCGCCGAGCACGCGGGCACCACACTCCCCCGCGCCGCCAGCCTCTTCGACGCGGTCTCGCGCGGGGCCAGGATGGTCGGCGCGGCGCTGGCCGGGGTGCTCATCGCCTTCGCCGGCTCGGAGACCGTACTCCTGCTGGACGCGGGGACGTTCGGGCTCTCCGCCCTGCTGATCGCCGTCGGGGTACGGGGGGTGGGCCCGGCCGAGCCGCGCACGGCGCAGGCGCCCGTCTCGCTGCGTACGTACGGCACCGAACTCCGCGAAGGCTACGGCCACTTGCTGGGCAACCGGCTGCTGCTGTCGGTCGTGGTGATGGTGATGTTCATGAACGGCACCGACCAGGGCTGGAACGCCGTCCTGCTCCCCGTGCACGCCGAGGCCGAGCTGGGCGGGGCGAAGGCCATCGGGCTGCTCACCGCGCTGTTCGGGGCGGGCGGGCTGGCGGGGGCGCTGCTGTACGGGGCGGTGGGGCACCGCTTCTCACGGCGGGCGGTGTTCACGGTGTGCGTGATCCTGTGCGGCGCCCCCCGGTTCCTGGTCGCCGGGGTGACCGGGACGGTGCTGCCGCTGGCGGTGACCATGCTGCTGGGCGGGATCGCGGGCGGGGTGCTGAACCCGATCCTGACGACGGTGATCTACGAGCGGGTCCCGGACCGGCTGCGCAGCCGGGTCTCGGGGGCGCTGACCGCCGGGTGCGAGTTCGCGATGCCGCTGGGCGGCCTGGCGGCCGGGCTGCTGGTGGAGGGCGCGGGCTCCTCGGGGGCGCTGCTGGCGATGGGCGCGGTGTACTTCCTGGCGACGCTGAGCCCGCTGGTGTTCCCGTCGTGGCGGACGATGGAGGGGCCTGCGGTGGAGGGGCCGGCGGCGGACGAAGCGACGCGGGAGGAGGGCTCCGTACCGGCGGAGGCAGCGGTCCAGGAGCCCGGCCCGCCGCCGGAGGTCAGCAGCTCGGCACCTTCCCGCCCTGCTCCAGCGCCTTGAGCGCGTCCACCGCGCCGCCGAGTGTGGTGACGGGGATCAGCCGCAGCCCGTCGGGCCGCTCGGCCTCCGCCTCGCGGCACTCGGCCTTGGGGACGAGGAAGACGGTGGCCCCGTCGCGGTGGGCGGCCTGGGTCTTCATGGAGACCCCGCCGACCGCGCCGACCTTGCCGTCCGCGCTGATCGTTCCCGTACCGGCGATGACGCGGCCGCCGGTGAGGCCGCCGCCCTTGCCGTCGCCGTCGAGTTTGTCGATGATGCCGAGCGAGAGGAACAGCCCGGCGCTGGGCCCGCCGATGTCGCCGAGGTCCACGGTGACCCGGATGGAGCCGGGCTCGCGCTTCAGCTGGTTGAGGGCCGCGTCGACGGCGACGTTCTGGGACTCCTTCATGTCGTTCAGGTTGTGCTTCTCGATCTCCTGCTCGGAGCCGCCCGTCGGGTAGACGGAGTCCCGGGGCATGACCGCCCGGTCCGTACGGAACCAGCCGTCCACCACATCGCCGATCCGGACGTCCGCCTTGGGCCCGGTGGCGACGATCGTGGTCATCCGCAGCTGCCCGTCGGTGGGCCGGGTCTCCGCGCCGGTGATGGTGATCACCGGCTTGCCGCGGTCCTTGCCGAGCACGTCCGCCGTCACCCCGGGCTGCGCCAGGGTGAACGGCAGCGGCGCGAGGGCCGCCGTACCGAACAGGGCGAGGACGGGCAGCGCGCAGAGGGCGAGCGCGCGGGGGCGCGAGAGACGAGTGAGCACCCGTCCAATCTAACCGCCGCGCGGAAGCGGGCACGCGCCAGGCGTACGCCCCCGCCGTGCCACGGCCGCGGGGGCGCCGACGCGCGAGGCGCTACCGCAGCGCGTCCGCCACTTCCCGGGCGGCGTCCAGCACCCGGGGCCCGACCCGCTCCGGTACGGCGTCGGCGAGCATGACCACGCCGACGCTCCCCTCCACCCCCGACACCCCGACCAGCGGCGCGGCCGCCCCGCTGGCACCGGCTTCGAGCTCGCCGTGGGTGAGGGTGTAGCCGGGGTGCCCGGCCGTGGTGTGCTGGCGGGCGGAGAGGATGGCCCGCCCGGCGGCACCGCGGTCCAGCGGGTGCCGGAAGCCCGCCCGGTAGGCCACGTGGTAGTCGGTCCAGGTGGGCTCCACGACGGCGACCGCGAGGGCGTCGCTGCCGTCGACGAGCGTGAGGTGGGCGGTGGCCCCTATGTCCTCGGCCAGGGAACGCAGCGCGGGCAGCGCGGCCTCCCGGACGAGGGGGTGCACCTGGCGGCCCAGGCGCAGCACACCGAGCCCGACCCGGGCGCGGCCGCCCAGATCACGCCGGACCAGGGCGTGCTGCTCCAGGGTGGCGAGCAGCCGGTAGACGACGGTCCGGTTGACCCCGAGTTTGTTGGACAACTCGGTGACGGTCAGACCGTGGTCGGTATCGGCGAGCAGTTTGAGGACCCGCAGTCCTCGGTCGAGCGTCTGGGAAGTCTCCGCTGTCACGACGCCCTCTCCTCTTCGGGTGAGCGACGACGGCCCGGCTCCGGGGGTTGCGACGCCGGTCCCAGCGGCGACGCACGGAGAGGCCGCCGGTCTGGCCAAGGCCCCGGCTGCGCTCCGCGGCGGCTCTGCCACGGGGCGTTCATATGGCGGGGACAGTAGCGAGCCAGTCCGCTCAGCGGAAGACCTCGTCCAGAATCCGGGCGCTTCCCCGGGCGAGGCCCCGACCGTACGGCATAACCGCCGGTCAGCGCGGTGGCGTCCGGAACGCGAACATCTACGCGCGTCCAGGAGGACAGACGCGTTGGTGACCCTTCGTGTACCTCATGTGAACTGGCGTTAACTCACCGTGAATTGAAGCGTGGACATTTTTCCGGCCGGGCGGTGGAGCGTGGCCGGAAACGGCCGTGCGGCCCGTCCCGGAAGGACCGGAACGAGCCGCACGGAGGGCGGTGGGGCGCAGTGCCCGCTCACGTCATACGGGTGGCCCACTCCTGGACCTTGGCGATCCGCTGCTGGATCTGGTGGGCGGTCGCCTCGGCGGTCGGGGGGCCGCCGCAGACGCGGCGCAGCTCGTTGTGGATCACACCGTGGGGCTTGCCGCTCTGGTGGGTGTAGGCGGAGACCATCGTGTTGAGCTGCTTGCGCAGGCTGAGCAGCTGCTTGTGGGTGACGACGGGCCGCGCCTCGGCGGGCTTCTCCAGGAGGTCGGCCTCCTCGGCCGGCTTCTGGCGGCTGTGCGCGATCTGGCGGCTCTGGCGCTTCTGGAGGAGGAGCTGCACCTGGTCGGGTTCGAGGAGGCCGGGGATACCGAGGTAGTCCTGCTCCTCCTCACTGCCCGGGTGGGCCTGCATGCCGAACTCGGCGCCGTCGTACAGCACCCGGTCGAAGACCGCGTCCGACTCCAGGGCTTCCCAGGGCAGTTGGTCCTCGGTCTCCTCGTCCTCCAGCTTCTCGGCGTCGGCGAGGAGCTGGTCCTCCTCCGCGAACGGGTTCTCCTCGTCGCTGCCCTTCTTCGGCTTGTCGAGGACGTGGTCGCGTTCGACCTCCATCTCGTTGGCGAAGTCGAGGAGCATCGGGATCGTCGGTACGAAGACGGAGGCCGTCTCACCGCGCCTGCGGGAGCGCACGAAGCGGCCGACGGCCTGGGCGAAGAAGAGGGGGGTGGAGATGGTGGTCGCGTACACGCCGACGGCGAGGCGCGGCACGTCGACGCCTTCCGACACCATGCGGACCGCGACCATCCAGCGGGACTCGTCCGCGCTGAACTTGTCGATCTTCTTCGAGGCGGCCTTCTCGTCGGAGAGGACGACGGTCGGCGTCTCGCCGGTGACCTTCTTCAGGATCTTGGCGTACGCGCGCGCCGAGTCCTGGTCCGTCGCGATGACGAGCCCGCCCGCGTCGGGGATGCCCTTGCGGACCTCGGTGAGCCGCTTGTCGGCGGCGGCCAGCACGTTGGGGATCCACTCGCCGGTGGGCGAGAGGGCGGTGCGCCAGGCCTGGCCGATGGCGTCCTTGGTCATCGGCTCGCCGAGCCGGGCCGCGATCTCGTCCCCGGCCTTGGTGCGCCAGCGCATGTTGCCGCTGTAGCTGAGGAAGATGACCGGGCGGACGACACCGTCGGCGAGCGCGTTGCCGTAGCCGTAGGTGTAGTCGGCGGAGGAGCGGCGGATGCCGTCGTTGCCCTCCTCGTACTGGACGAAGGGGATCGGGTTGGTGTCCGACCGGAACGGCGTACCGGTCAGCGCGAGCCGCCGGGTCGCCGGGTCGAACGCCTCCTGGCAGGCCTCGCCCCAGGACTTGGAGTCACCGGCGTGGTGGATCTCGTCGAGGATGACCAGGGTCTTGCGCTGCTCGCACCGGTTGCGGTGCAGCATGGGGCGGACGCCGACACCGGCGTACGTCACGGCGACGCCGTGGTACTCCTTGCTCAGCGGACCGGCGCTGTACTCCGGGTCGAGTTTGATCCCTATCCGGGCGGCCGCCTCCGCCCACTGCTTCTTGAGGTGCTCGGTCGGGGCGACCACGGTGACCTGCTGGACGACATGGTGGTGCAGCAGCCACGACGCGAGGGTCAGCGCGAACGTGGTCTTGCCCGCGCCGGGCGTCGCGACGGCGAGGAAGTCGCGCGGCTGCTCCTGGATGTACCTCTCCATGGCCCCCTGCTGCCAGGCTCGCAGCTTGCCGGCGGTGCCCCAGGGGGCGCGGCCGGGAAAGGCGGGTGAGAGGTGGTGGGAGGCGGTGGTAGTAGTCACGGTCTCCGGTTCGGGGCGCTCGGGTACGTGGGGCGCTGTCGCCGCCGGACCGGCCCGAAGGACGTGGCCCGCGATACGACAACCGGGCCACCCTACCGGGGGCCCGGTGGAAACCCGGTACGAACGAGCCGCGCCGAGAGCTGACGAGACCGTGCTCACACCTCGCCGTCGACCAGGTCCCGCAGCCCCTGGGAGATCACCTTGATCTCGTCCGTCTCACCCGTGGCGACATCGATGACCAGCCGCTCCGCCGCGTCGATGCCCGGGCGCAGGTCGACACCGTTCATGGCGAGGAAGGTGACGCAGGAGAGCCAGGCCGTCCTCTTGTTTCCGTCGAAGAAGGAACGGTTGCTCGCCAGTGACTGGAGGAGCGCCGCCGCCTTGTCGATGAGGTCGGGATAGGCCTCCTCGCCGAACATGGCGGCCGAAGGGCGATGGACCGCCGACTCCAGCAGACCGGCGTCCCGGACGACGATCTGCATGTCGTCGCAGGCGTACTCGGCGATCACGAGCACGTCCTCGGAGCTCAGGTAGACGCAGCTCACTTGAGCCGCTCCATGAGCTCGCCCCACTTGGCCGCCTGCTCCTTCGCCGTCTTGCGGACGATGGCCTGCTGCGCCGTTCTGACGAGGTAGTCGTCCACGGCCTGGAGCAGTATGGCGTGCATGCTGGTGCCCTCCTGCTCGGCACGCTGCTTGAGGGCCTCGGTCTGGTCGTCGCGGAGACGCAGGTTCATAGCCATACCGGAACGGTACCAACGGGTGGGGCCAGAGTGGTACCGCTCACTTCTCCCGTACGACCACCCGCGTAGCCACCCACGCCCCCACCACCGCGACCACCGCCATCGGCACGAACACCGCCGCGAAGGCCGCCGGGTGCGAGCCCGTGGCCGCCCCGCTCACCGTGCCGTGGGCCGCCGCGCCCAGGGCCTTGCCGCCGAGTGCCGCGAAGGCGGCGCCGCCGAGGGCCAGGAGCAGGACGTTGGAGAGGCCGTCGGAGATCTGGAGGGCGGCGGAGTTGGATCCCGCCTCCTCCGGGGCCGAGAGCTTCAGCAGGAGCACGCTGGTGGAGGCGATCACCATGCCCATGCCGAAGCAGCCGAAGGCCCAGGCCACGGCGACGATCCAGACCGGGACGGCCGGGATCAGCACGGTGGGGGCGACGGCGATGGACGCGGCCACCAGGACCATCCCGCTCACCATCAGCCGCTCCCGGTACGGCTCCAGGCGCGGCCGGGACTGGACGTACGAGCCGAGCGCCCAGGTCGCCCCGCCCACCGCCAGGGAGAGGCCCGCCATGGTCGGGGTCAGGCCGCGCTGGGTGACCAGCATCAGCGGTACGAAGGACTCCGCGGCGATGAACGAACCGGCCGCCACCCCGCGCAGCAGGATCACCGACGGCAGCCCGCGCGCCGCCCGTACGGTCCCGGTGGGCAGCAGCCCCCGTACGGCGGGCACCAGCAGCGCGACGCCCGCGGCGGCCGGGAGTACGGCCAGCCAGTTCAGCTCCTGGCCCGCGTACTGGAGCAGCCCGGCCCCCGCCGAGATCCCCAGCGCGAGGCGGATGCGCCGGCGGTCGTACGGCTGCGCCGGCGCGTCCGGGTCCGCCGGGCCCGAGGCCATCCGGCGGATCTGCGGAAGGGCCAGGGCCAGCGGGATCACGATGAGGACGGGGATGCCGACGAAGACCCAGCGCCAGCCGAGGTGCTCGGTCACCGTCCCGGCGGCCAGCGGGCCGACCACGGACGGGATCACCCAGCTCGCGGCGAAGGCGGCCATGATGGCGGGCCGGATGCGTTCGGGGTAGGCGCGCCCGATGACCACGTACAGGGCGACGATCACCAGCCCGCCGCCGAGCCCCTGGACCGCCCGGCCCGCGATGAAGACCCACATGGAGCCCGCCGCCCCGGAGAGCAGCAGCCCCGCGCCGAAGGCGGTGATCCCGGTGGCGAGCGGCTGGAGCGGCCCGCGCCGGTCGGCCCACTGCCCGGAGAGCACCATGGCGAAGAGGCTGGTGGTGAAGTACGCGGAGAAGGCGAACGCGTAGAGCGGGATGCCGTGCAGCTCCCGCGCGGCGACCGGCATCGCCGTACCGACCGCCGTCGCCTCGAACGCGATGAGGAAGACCACGGAGACGATCCCGATGCTCAGCGCCCGGTAGGTCCGCCCGAGCACCCCCTCGGCGGCCGCCTCGGTGACCGCCCCGGCCAGATCGTCGGGCAGCGCGTCCGGCATCCCCGGCCGAAGGTCCCCGGGTATGCCGGTCTTCAGATCGGTGGGCAGGTCGGCCGGCAGCCCGGTGGCCGGGTCGGTGGGGCCGCCCGGCAGGTCGTGCGGCAGGTGGGCCCCGCGGTGGTCGTGGGGCAGGTCGGCCCCGCGATGGTCATGCGGCGGATCGGTCGGCGCGGGGCGCGCGGCGTCGGTGCCGTCACGGTGTTCGGGGGCGGTCATGGCCCCAGGGTAAGGGGCGTGGGGCCGTTTGAGCCCTGTCCCTGGGCCCGCCCGGGGTCGTCCCTTGGTCGTAGGCCGCAGGGCCGGGCGTGAACGGCGTATGGCAGTCGCATTGCATACCGGCCGCCACCCTTGTGGTCCGCTCCCCGCGCCCCCTAACGTCGAGGACACAACAGCAAACACATGGCCGTGTGCCCGAGAGGCTCAGGGGCTCGACTGCAACTCGAGTTACACCGGTTCGATTCCGGTCACGGCCTCCAGAAGGACAACGCCCGAAGCGGCGGACACCCCATCGTGCGGGGCATCCGCCGCTTCGTGCTGTTTCACCCGGACGCCGGGTCCAGTGACGGTCGAGGCTCCAGCCCTCCGTCGTTCTCGCAGCCCAGCTCCTTCGCCATGGCCAAGGAGAAGGAGTGGGCCACGGTCGCGTAGGCGTCCTTCAGCTCATCGGGATCACCCTCGGGCTCCGTGGGCATGCCCCCGCGCTCCACGCCGATGTCTACGTGGGCCGGTGCGGAACCGGTCAGCTTCGCGCTCCGGCAGGCAAACCGGATGACCGCGCCGTCCGTCGCGGTCAGCGCACGTTCCCCCATCGGGAGCACGGTGAACTTCGGGGCCGGGTCGCCCGCAGGGGTGCCGTCGGAGCGCAGCCAGGTGATCCTGAGCTCGACCTCCGGCGTTCCGACGGGCGTGTAGATACGGCAGACATCCCCGTCCACGGTGCCAGGGGCCCCGGAAACCCCGCTCAGTTCCTGTGCGGCATGGGCGATGGTGGACTTCTCGGCCGATGCCTCGAACCGCGACGACCCCGTGATCACCTCCAGCGCCTCGGCCGCGTCGGCCGTCACCGCGCTGCTACCGCAGAGCCGCGTCCCCGCCACTGCCGCATCGCTCGGCTTCGCACCCCCCTCGTCCCCTCCCACGCAGCCGGTGGCTCCGAAGACCAGTGAGCCAGCCACGGCTGCGGCGAGGCACCCACCCCGTGCAGCCCTGCTGTTGATCACCATCCGCGTCCTTCCGTGTTCTCGGTCGGCCTCAGCCGGTCTCCGGGTCATTGCCCTGCTGATTCTCGCGAGCATTGCCGACTCCGTAGCCGACGCGCATGGCCACCTTCAAGTCCTGCCCGAACTTGCTTTCGGAGGCCACTCCGTGCTGCCGCATGAACTCCTCCATGGGAGCCTCGGCCATGCGTTCTCCCGCGGAGTGGATCTTGGTCTTCTCCGCCCGGTTCAGATCCTCCACCTTCTCCTTGTGCTCATCCACCGAGTTGTCCGAAATATCGCCAACCGTCTGTCCGATCACCTGTTCCAGAGCACCACTGGCGGTGTCGGTCGCCAGCGGAATCAGCACAGCGGCCGTGCCTACGGCCGCTGTCGCAGGCAAGAAGGCGACGCCCGCCGCCACGCCCGCGACCGCCCCGAACTCGACCCAGCCCGCCCGTTTCGCGACCGCCTTCTCGAAGTCCTCATGGGTCTTGAGGTTCGTAGCCTCCACCTGGTCAGCCCTGGACTGGTCCAGCATGCCCTGCACCTCGGCCCCCACCTGCACGGCCGCCCGCACCGCACCCTCGTCGATCTTTCCGGCCGGGCCGACCTGCCCTTCCAGCGCGCTGCGGGTGTAAGCACCTTCCGCCGCCGAGACAGTCGCGTACGCGTCCGGATGCTGACCGAGAGTGCTGAGGAAGCCTCGGGCGATGCTGCGGCCGTCGCGGCGGTCAGGGTCGGGGTCGGAGCCGGGGTCGGAGAAGTCGATGTGCCCTTCCAGGTTCTTGCCGGGTGCGAAGAGACTGTCGTGCTCGTTCTCGACCAAGGCCCAATTGATGTCGTCGATGTAGCCAGCCCCCATGATCCCGAGGCTGTCGGCCATGCCTTCCTGCTTTTTGAGCAGCCCGGCGTCCCCGCTGTACTTCTCCATGACCTGGCGCATGACGGCCGCGTTGTCGGCATCCCGCACCACTCCGGCGTCCGGATGACCGGCCGGATAGCCCAGCGTCGCCGCCTCCAGCGCATGACCCAGCGCGTCCGGCATGTACTGCCGGGTGGCCTCCAGCTTGTTCGGGTCGGTGGAGTTCATGTCCGGGAACGACTCCCACTTCTCGTTTCCGAAGAAGTCGAGGTAGTTGTCGATGGCCTCGCCGTCCTGCTTGCCGAGATCGGCGGTGGCTCCCTTGTCGACCGTGCCGTCCTCGTTGTAGGCCGTCGGGTCGTCGGTGAAAAAACGCTTCGCCGCGTCCGGGCTGTTTCCCAGAGCCTCCAGCATCGCCGTGACCGGGTCATAGCCGGAACCGTTCCTGCCCGAAGGGTTGAAAGGGCTTCCCAGAAAGCTGTGCACCTGCTTGTTGTCGGCGAACCTGTACGGGTCCTTCTGGTGCAGCTGCGCGACATGCTCGGCGATCGGATTGAGGAACTCGGCGTCGTACTTCCCGTACCGCATGATCCCGCCGAGCAGTTGGTACCCGTACGGGTCGCCGGGGGTGTCGTACTTGGAGAGCGGGATCTGCTGCGTCCCCAGCTTGCGCAGCTCCGGCCCCCACTCCGCCGAGAACGCCTTGTCGTACGAGGCAGTGGCCAGGTTGAGCCCGAGGTTCTTCTGGAGCGCCTGAACGTCCTTGAGCCGCTCCTTGTCGAACTTCATGCCCCTGTACGTGTCCGTCGAGAGCTGCCCGAAGAAGGACAGGGACCTCTCCGGGCCGAGCTTCTCGTAGAAGTTCTTCGAGAACTCCACCGACTTGCTGTTGTCCCTCAGCAGTTCGTTGAGCACCTGGAGTTCGGTGTGGGTGAGGTCGCGGCCCTTGGCGGCCAGCGCGGCGGCCCTGGCGGCCTCCTCCTGGTCCAGCTTCGTGTACTTGGGGGCGCTGAAGTCCTTGCGGTCGGTGACGTTCGCTTCCAGGGCGTTCTTCAACGACACATCGGCGTCGTTGCAGTTGTCCACGATCAGGTCGATCTTCTTCTGCCAGGCGGCGATGTTCTCCTTCTCCTGCCGCACCAACTGCGGGTAGTCGGGGTCGTGGCGCTGCGCGGGAGGCGCGTCCTCCAGCGGCTGACGCGCGAACACCTCGCCGTTCGCGTCGACCCGTATACCGGCCGCCGGTCCTTCGTGATCCCGGATCCCGGCCAGGTCGTCCTTGGCCTTCTTGATGGCCGCGTGACCGTCTTCCAGGATCGCCTTCACGCCCTTGGCCTGGGCCGCCGCGTCCGCGAATTCCTTGGCCGTCCTGCCGATGAACGCCTTGGTGACGCCCGCGTTGAGCCCCTCCCAGTCCGCCTTTTCCGCCCTGACCTTCATCCCGTCGGCGGCCTGGGTGGCTAGCTTGTCCAGCTTGCCCGCCATTTCCGACCAGTCGTCGGCCGCGGCCTTCAGCTTTCCCACGGGGGCATCGATGATGTCCTCGTACTTCAGCATGTGCGTTCCCCCGCGCCCTACTTCAGGTATTCCGTCAGCTTGGAGATCGGCGTCAGGTCCCCCACGACCTTCACCTCGTCCTTGGCGTGCTGCGCCTTTGTGTAGTCCAGGTGGTTCGAGATGTGCGCGCAGGAATCCAGCAGCGTCTTGATCTGGGCTCGCCAGCGGTCGTGCACCTTGAGTACCGCCGCACCGCTCGCGAAGTTGCCGTTGGTGAGCGCGATCGCCGCGTCGAAGGTGGCGGGGCGGGCGTGGTCGCCCTCCTTCGACAGCCTCGTCCTCAGGTCATAGGCGTCGTTCCCGATGGCTCCGAGATCGTCCCGGTTCACCACCAGGTCGGGTGTGCCGCCCCCGCCGCCCTCCGACGGAACTCCGTTGATGCGCATGGCGGTCCGTTCGGCTGCTGCCGCGCGTAGTTCGGACCATTCCTCGTCGAATGTCATGAGATTCCCCCTTCACCTGCTGAGCGCCCGGCGGCGCTCAGGCCGCCGTCTTCAGCGCCTTCATCACATCGCGCATGTCACTGATCAGGTCGGCGTCGTACGAGTCCGACTCATAGTCGGACGACGACCCGTCCGACTCTTCCCCGCCTTGTGCCGCGTGGTTCGTCGAGACGAAGAGGTCGAGTGTGATGACGGCGGCGCCCTCCACCACGCTCAGCCGCGATTCCCGTCCCCGGGTCAGCAGATAGGCGCGGTCCCCGAGGCCGGGCACCAGCACCGGTCGCTCCGCGTCGGCTTCCGCCACGCCCGACGGTCCCCGGCCGGCTTCGAACACGGGCCGGGGGTCGGTCTTCTTGTACACCTGGACCGTCAACTCGACCTGGGCGAAGGTGGACCATCCCTTGTCGTCCTCGGCGGTGCCCTCCGGGGAGCTGGCTCCCATGAAGCAGTGGATCTCGTCGAGTGCCGGGTGTTCGATGCGTCCCGGGGAGAGCGAGGGGCCGCCTTCCCGTTTTCCCACCGACGCGGTCAATGCTTTCATCTGCAACGCGGAGCACGAGCGTCCGCCCAGCTGGTAGCCGTGCGGGTCCGCCTTCCGGTCGATGCCGTCCCCGTACGCGAAGACAGCCGTCGCCCATATCGCGGAGGCTGTCAGCGCTCCGGCCGCGGCCCACAGCAGGCCGTGTCCGCGTCTGCGTCCGGACGTGGGCTTCCGGTCGAAGTCGCCCACCGCCTCCGGAGTGTGTTCCGGTCCGAACTCCCCTATCAGCTCCGGCTCGGAAATCATGTCCGGTACCCCCCTGGTCAAGAAAACGGCGCGCGTGCGCCGCCTGTCAGCCCTTCGTGGCCGCCACCGCCGCTTGCGGGCGTACCGGCAGGCGGTTCACCGGGCGGCCGGTGGCCGAGCGGACCGCCGAGGCCACTGCGGCCGGGGCCGTCACCACGGGGACGGCCGAGGCCGGTTTGGCGCCGAACGGGGCCACCACGTCCCGCTCCTCGACCAGCTTCACGATACGGATGTCCGGGGCGTCCAGCGAGGTCGGGAGCGCGTAGCCGGTCAGGTCGGGGTGGCGGATCAGACCTCTCGCGGTGCGGAGGTTCTCGGTGAGGGCCGCGCCGATGCCCTGGGTGATGCCTGCCTCGATGCGGGTCCTGAGCTGGGCGGGGTTCAGGACGCGGCCCACGTCCTGGGCCACCGCCATCTCGACCACGCGGATCGACCCGAGTTCGATGTCTACGTCGACCACCGCCCGTACCGCGCAGAACGCGAGGCCCACGAACGCGTCGCCCTGGCCGGAGCCGTCCAGCGGTTCGGTGGGGTGGGGGCGGCACTGGGCGGTGGCCCAGAGCTCCTTGCCGTCCATCGCCTCCATGACCGTGGTGGAGAGGACCCCGTCGTACGAGGTGATCTTGCCGTCGGCGATCTGGAGCAGCTCCGTGGACATGCCGAACTTGTGGGCCAGCGGCTGGAGGAGCTGGGTGCGGACCATCTTCGCCGCCCGCTCCACCGCCCCGCCCGAGACCCAGGTGTGGCGGCCGTGCGTCGCCGGGCCCGCCGGGGGCTGGTCGGTGTCGACGGCGGCCACGTGGACCTCGTCCACGCCCAGGACCTCCTGGACGATCTGGCGGGCGAGAGTCGTGAAGCCCTGGCCTGTTTCCACTGCCGCGCAGATCACCGTGGCCACGCCGTCGTGGACCCGGACCGTGGCCGTGGAGACCTCGTCCGCGCCCTCGGCGCCGAGCATGTGGACCATGCCGACCCCGTAGCCCACGCCCCGGCGGATCGCCCCGGGTTCGCCCGCGCCCTCGGGGCCGCCGGGCAGCAGCCAGTCGTCCTCCGGGGTGTCCTTGGGGAGGGCGGGCAGGGGGGCGTCTCGGACCGCGCGGAGCAGTTCGGCCACCGGGGCCGGGCAGGTCACCGTCTGGCCGGTGGGCAGGATGTCGCCCGTCGAGAGCGTGTTGCGCAGGCGCAGTTCGGCCGGGTCGATGGAGAGCTTCGCGGCCAGCTTGTCCATCTGGCCCTCGTACGCCGCGCAGACCTGCATCGCGCCCTCGCCGCGCACATGGCCGGAGGGCGGGTTGTTGGTGCGGACCGCCCAGCCCTCGATGAAGGCGTGCGGGACGACGTACGGGCCGCAGGCGAAGGCCACGGCGGCGGCCAGCGACTCCGAGGAGGAGTCGGCGTACGCGCCCGCGTCCAGCAGGATCTGGGCCTCCACCTTGACCAGCCGGCCGTCGGCGTCCGCGTGGTGGCGGTAGCGCAGGAGGGTGGGGTGGCGGTGGGCGTGGCCGAGGAAGGACTCCTCGCGGGTGGCGGCCAGCTTCACCGGGCAGCCGGTGCGCAGGGCGAGCAGGCCCAGCGGGATCTGGAAGCCGGGGTCCTCGCGGTCGCCGGTCGCGCCGGGGACGCCGGTGACGACGACCTTGACGCGGTCCGGCTCCAGGCCGAAGCAGGCGGCGGCCAGATCGCGGTCGGTGTGCGGGTCGGTGGAGGCGGTGTAGATCTCGACGCCGCCGTCGGGGCGGGGCACGGCGAGCCCGGCCTCCGCGCCGATGGGGGCCGGGTCCTGGCGGCCGATGCGGTAGAGGCCCTCGACGATGACCTCGCCGGTCGCCTCGGCGTCGCCGTACCGCAGGGGGATGTGCCGGATCAGGTTGCCGTCGGGGTGCAGGGGCTCCGCCGCGAACGCCTTCTCCGGGTCCGTGACCGGCTCCAGCACCTCGTACTCGACGGCGACGGCGGCGGCCGCCAGCCGTGCGGTGTCCGGGTGGTCGGCGGCGACGGCGGCGATCGGCTCACCGTGGTGGCGGACCAGCTCGGAGGCGAAGACCGGGCGGTCGACGACGCTGCGGCCGTAGTTGCTGTCCCCGGGGACGTCCTCGTGCGTGACGACCGCGCGCACCCCGGGCATCGCGGCGGCGGCCGAGGTGTCGATCGACAGGATGCGGGCGTGCGGGTGCGGCGAGCGGAGCACGGAGGCCCAGAGCAGCCCCTCGGCCCAGAGGTCGGCGGCGTAGGGGAAGGTGCCCTCGGTCTTCGCGCGGGCGTCGGCGGGCGGCAGCGAGGCGCCCAGGCCCATCAGGGGCGGCTCCTGGCCGGGTCCGTCGCCCGGTCCCCCGGCCGCGTCGATCCTGGGCAGGCTGGTGCTGGTCGCGTTGGCCGCGGTGGCTGCGTCGCCGCTCACGCCGCCTCCTTGTCGTTCGCCCCGCCGCGCCGACGGCGGTGGGTGACCTGTGGTGTCGCGTGGTGCTGGTCGGCCCGGTTGCCGTGGGCCGCGGGTCTGCGCGCGCCGATCACTGCGCGCCTCCCTCGTGCGGGTGGTGCTGGTGCTGTGGCTGTACGCCGCCGGCGCCGGGCTCGGCCTGGTGCGGGATGCGGGCCTCGTCCTGGGCGGCGACGGACGCCTCCGCGCTCGCCTCGCGGGCCGCGACGACGTCCGCGACCGCGTCGAGTACGCCCCGGTAGCCGGAGCAGCGGCAGAGGTTGCCGCAGAGGGCCTGGCGGGTCTCCAGCTCGCTGGGGGCGTGGTTGCCCTCCAGCAGGTCGTGGACGGTCATCGCCATGCCGGGGATGCAGAAGCCGCACTGGACGGCCCCGCAGGCGGAGAGCGCGCGCTGGACGTCGGAGGGTTCGCCGTCGACGGCCAGCCCCTCGACCGTACGGACCTCGCTGCCCGCGGCCGTCGCGGCGGGCACCAGGCAGGAGGCGACCAGGCGGCCGTCGACCTGGACGTTGCACGCCCCGCACTCGCCCTGCGAGCAGCCGTCCTTGGCCCCGGCGAGGCCCAGGCGCTCGCGGAGCACGTAGAGCAGGGACTCGCCGATCCAGGCGTCGGAGACCGGGCGGTCCACGCCGTTGACGTGCAGGAGGTAGGAGGCGGCGGGGTGTTCGCTGGGTACGTCGACGGGGGCGGTGGCCGGGTCGTGCGCGGGGTCGTGGGCCGGGTCCGGCTCGGGTTCCGCTTCGGGGGCCTGTTCCGCGTCCGCCTCGGCGAGGGCTGGTGCCGTTTCCTCGGAGGGGGGGCCGGTCTCGGCCTCGGTGGGCGCTTCCGGGGCGGTGTCGGCCGGGGGTTCCGCTTCCGGTTCCGGTTCCGCTGCGGTGAGGGGTTCGGCCGGCTCCTCCGCCTCCTCGGCGGCGAGCGGGTGCGCACCCGTCCCGGGGTCGGCGGCGGGGTGGGCCGCCGCGTGCTCCTCGTCCGGGCCGGGGCGCACGGGCGCCGGGGACTCCTCGGGCTGCGGCTGGGTGGCCCAGGGGGCGGGGGCGCCGCCGGGGAGCGTGGCCGGGCGCGTGTCGTCCGCGTACCACTGCTGCGAGGCCGCCGCCGAGGCCAGGAATTCGCCCGACTCGTCCGGAAGATCCCCGTCCGCGACCGGGATCGTCCACTGGCCGGTGTGGCCGACGTGCGTGGGCTGACCCGTGTGCGCGGTGTGGCCTGAGGTGTCGGTGTGCGTGGGGGTGTCGGTGTGGCCGGTGTGGCTGGTGTGGCCGGTGTGGTCCTGGTGGCTCGCGGGGTCGCCGGGGCCGGTGTGACCCGCGTAGTCGCCGGGGCCCGTGTGGTCACCAGGGGCCGCGTGGCCCCCGTGGTCCGCGTAGTGGTCCGGGCCGGTGTGGTCCGGGTACTCCGCACCACCCGTTCCGGAGCCCGAGTGCTCCTGGTACTCCCCGGGCCCGTTGTGGTCCGGGTACTCCCCCGCGCCCGGCTGCCCCGGCTGCTCCCCCATCGCCTCGGTGAAGTTCCACTGGGCCGTGGAGTGCGAGGTGTTCTGGTACGGCTGCGCGTAGCCGCCCTGCTCGTTCGGGTCCGGCCAGTGCACCGCTCCCGGGACCGACTCCTCCTGGGCGCGCCGCTCCGCCTGCGCCTGCTGCTGGCTCTGCGTCTGGACGACCCAGCTGCCCGTCGCGGCCGGGTCCAGACCGGCGGCCGGGGTCAGCGGCACGATCATCGGCGGTACGTAACCGTGGCCGGGGGCGGCCAGGGGCGCGGCCGCCAGGTCCTCCGGCGGGAGCTGGACGAACGCGGTGGCGTCGGCGTCGTACTCACCGCTCTGCGGCGTCGGCTCCCAGCCCCCGTACCGGGGGTCGGGGCCGTCGCCGTGCCCGTGCTGGTCGGAGGTTTCCTCATTGCTCACGACAGTGCCCTCCCCAGTGCGCGTCGGGCGAGCGCGGCGACGGTGCGCCGCAGGTGGAGTACGGCCGGGGACAGCGGCGGGGCCTCCGAGCCGTCGGCCGGCGGCTCGTGGTCCGGGATGCAGGCGGCGGCGACGTACTCGCCGAAGGCCGCCAGCGCGTCGGGCGCCAGGCCCCGTTCGCCGTCCCAGTCGATCAGCGAGGCGATCCAGCGCTCCGCCTCCAGCGGGCGCAGCGGCATCGGGGCGATGGCGCCGACCGCGCAGCGCACGCCGCGCCGGGCCGGGTCCAGCACGATGGCGACCGAGGCGGTGGCGCGGCCGGGGCCGGTGCGGCCGGTGGCCTTCAGGAACACCTGCGGGGCGTGCAGCAGCGGTACGCGGACGAAGCCGATCAGCTCGGCGGGGGCGAGCATCTCGCGGCCGGCCAGCAGGTGCGAGACCGGGACCTCGCGGCGCGTGCCGCCGGGTCCGGCGACGACCAGCTCGGCCTCCAGGGCGGCCAGCACCGGCAGGGCGTCGCCGGTGGGCGCGGAGGTGGCGATGTTGCCGCCGAGGGTTCCGGCGTTGCGGATCTGGGGCGGGCCCGCGGCGCGCGCGGAGGCGGCGAGGGCGGGGATCAGGGCGGCGAAGTCGGGCCGTCCCATGCGGGCGTGGGTGAGGCCGGCGCCGAGCAGGGCGTGGCCGTCCTGGTAGTGCCAGCCGCGCAGCTCGCTGATCCGGCCGAGGCCGACCAGTCCCGAGGGGCGCAGGAGCCCCTTGTTCACGGCCGCCATCAGGTCCGTTCCCCCCGCCACGGGGACGGCGGCAGGCATGGCTTCCAGCGCCGCCACGGCCTCGTCCAACGAGGCCGGCAGCGTCACCGACTGCATCGCCTGCGGTGCGTGCGTGGTCAACCCAGCTGCCCCTTCCCGGTCTCCCGGCTGGTCCGCCTGTTCCGCCGTACGGTACGTGTTCACAGGCCGGACGTGGCAACTCTGGCACATCTTCCGATGGGACCGGCGCGAGGGTCCGCGAAGGGTGGATCCGTCCCTGACCTGGGGGATGATCCGGTTTCGCACCTCTTCGGAGTGGAGGGTGAATTGCCACTCTTCAGCGATGCTTGTACGACTTATTCCGTTCGTTCCGGGGCGGGTTCGGGGCGACTCGAACCCGCCCCGCCCCGCCCCGGCGTAAGCCGGTTCCGGGGCTCACACCACCGGCGGCGCCCCTTCGATCGGGCGGCCGAGGACGCCGGGCCGCCGCTGCCACGGCAGCGGGCCGCCCGGTCGGCGGTAGTCGACGCCGAGGGCGTCGAGACGGGCGTACTGGCCGGCCATGCGCTCCTCGAAACCGGCGAAGTCCCGGTCGGCCGGGGCCGGCAGGGGCGTCCAGGCGACCTCGGCGAAGGCGGCGAGGCGCGGGAAGACCTGGTAGTCGACGCGTGACCTGTTCTGCATCACCTCGGTCCACACGTTGGCCTGGGCGCCCAGGATGTGACGGACCGCCTCCTCGCTCAGCCCCGGCGGAACGGGTTCGAAGCGGTAGACGTCCTCCAGGGTGCGGACGTACCCGATGGGCATCGGCTCGTCGGGGCCGCCGTCCTGACGGTGGTCCAGATACACCTGCTGCTCCGGGCACATCACCACGTCGTGTCCGGCCTCGGCGGCCGCGATGCCTCCGGCGTAACCACGCCAGGAGGAGACCGCGGCGCCCTCGGGGAGGCCGCCTTCGAGGATCTCGTCCCAGCCGATGAGGCGGCGGCCGCGTCCGGTGAGCCAGGTGTCGAAGTGGCGGATGAACCAGGACTGGAGCTCGTCCTCGTCCTTGAGGCCGAGTTCGGCGATCCGGGCCTGGGCGGCCGGGGACTGCTTCCACTGGTCCTTGAGGCACTCGTCGCCGCCGACGTGGATGAACGGCGAGGTCTCGGCGGGGAAGAGCTCCAGGAGCTCCTCGAAGACGCCCTCGTAGAAGCGCAGGGTGTTGTCAGTGGGGGCGAGTACGTTCGGACTGATGCCCCAGGTGTCCCAGACGGAGAGGGTGGTGGTGTCGATGACGTCGGTGTTGCCCAGCTCGGGGTACGCACTGATGGCGGCCTGCGCGTGGCCCGGGATGTCGATCTCGGGGACGACGCGGATATGCCGCTCGGCGGCGTAGGCGACGATCTCGCGGATGTCGTCCTGGGTGTAGTGGCCGCCGTAGGGGGTCTCGTCCCACAGCTCGGAGGCCCGGTGGCCGTACTTGGTGCGCGAGCGCCAGGCGCCGACCTCGGTCAGGCGCGGGTGGCGCTTGATCTCGACGCGCCAGCCCTGGTCGTCGGTGAGGTGGAAGTGGAAGACGTTCAGCTTGTGGGCGGCGAGGAGGTCGAGGTAGCGCAGGACGTCGTCCTTGGGCAGGAAGTGCCGGGCGACGTCCAGCATCAGGCCGCGCCAGCCGAAGCGCGGTTCGTCCTCGACGGCCACCACCGGGACCTCCCAGGTGCGCCCCGGGGCGATGGGCGCGCGCCGGAAGGCGTCCGGGCCCAGGAGCTGGCGGAAGGTCTGCGCCCCGTGGTGGAGCCCGGCCGGGCTGCCGCCGGTGATGCGTACGGCCTCGGTGTCGACGCTCAGGCGGTACGCCTCGGGGGCCAGCGCCGGGTCCAGCGAGAGCTCCACGCGGGGGCCCTCGGTGCCCGGCGGCAGCTCCAGTCCGGTGGCCGCGCCGACCGTGGCCCGCAGCAGGCGGGCGACGCCCTCGGTGCCCGGCGCCGCGCTGAGCACGGTCCCCTCGTGCAGCGGCCGGTACGCCCGCCCGGACCCCGCCCAGCTGACCTTGCGCGGGGCGGGGATCAGGCCGAGAGCCGTCGTGTCATCGGATGTCATGACGTCAGTCCTTTACCGCTCCGCCCAGTCCGGAGACGAGGCGTCGCTGTACGAGTACGAAGAAGACGAGGACGGGAATGGTCATCACCGTCGAGGCTGCCATGATCCCGCCCCAGTCGTTCTCGTCCGGCTTGAAGAAGACCAGCAGCGCCATCGGCAGCGTCGACTGGGAGGTGTCGCTGATGATGAACGACTTCGCGAACAGGAAGTCGTTCCAGGTGGTGATGAAGGAGAAGACGCTGGTCGCCACGAGGCCCGGGAAGACCAGCGGGAAGAGGATCTGCCACAGGAAGCGGGTGCGGCTCGCCCCGTCGATGTAGGCGGCCTCCTCCAGGGCTTCGGGGACCGCCCTGACGAAGCCGCGCAGCATCCAGATGGCGAACGGCAGCGAGAAGGCGAGGTGCGGCAGGATCAGCGAGCCGAGCGTGTTGAGCTGGCCGAAGTCCCGCATCAGGAAGAACAGCGGGATGGTCAGCGCCTCCACCGGCACCATCTGCGCCACCAGGAACATGATGAGCAGCGTGGTGCGGAACTTGAAGCGGAAGCGGGTCACGGCGGTGGCGGCCAGGAAGGCGATCAGCGCGGAGGCGATGACGACGGTGCCCGCCACCAGCAGGCTGTTGAGGAAGTAGCGGCCGAAGTCCTGCTGTTCGAAGACCCGGCGGAAGGAGTCGAGGGAGGGGGCGAGGGTCCAGGGGCGGGGGGTGGTCGACTGGATCTCCCCGGCCGGTTTGAAGGCGGAGAGCACCATCCAGTAGAGGGGGAAGGCGACCGCGACGGCGATCACCAGGGCGGTGGCCTCGGCGGCCAGCCTGCCGGGCCGCTTGACGCGCAGCAGCGTACGTACGCCGCCACCGCGTCCAGGGCTCTCGCGTACCGCACTGTCGGTCGTCATGCTCACAGTTCCTCCCCCTGGCGACGCACCAGGCGCAGATAGACCAGCGTGACGGCCAGCAGGATCACCAGCATCACGACGCCGATCGCAGAGCCGAGGCTGTACTGCGAGGACGCGAACGCCTTCTGGTACGCGTACACGTTGAGCACCAGGTTCTGCCCGGCGATGCCGCCGCCGTTGGTCATGACGTAGATCTGGGTGAAGACCTTGAAGTCCCAGATGATCGACTGGATGGTGACGACGATCAGGATGGGCTTGAGCATCGGCGCCATGATGGTCCGCCAGATCCGCCACTGGGAGGCGCCGTCCAGCGAGGCGGCCTCCAGCACCTCGGTGGGGATGGCCCGGATGCCCGCGTACACGGTGACCATGACGAACGGGAACGAGCACCACAGGACTTCGAGGAGGACGAGCGCGAAGGCGCTGTAGCGCCCGTACGTCCAGGAGAAGTCACCGAGCCCCAGCACCTTGTTGACCGGTCCGAAGTCGGGGTCGAAGAGGAAGACCCAGACCGTGGAGCCGGTGATCGCGGGGGTGGCCCAGGCGCCGAGCGCGGCCATCATCAGCGCGAGCCGGGGCAGGGCGCGGATGCGGGTGAGCAGGACGGCGAGCGCGCAGCCGACGAAGAGGGTGGAGACGACGCAGGCGGCGGCGAAGAGGACGGTGGCGAGGAGGACCTGCCAGAACTGGCTGTCGTTGAAGAGGGTGGCGTAGTTGCCGAACCCCTGGAAGGTGGTCGGTTCGCCGCCGCTGACCTGGGCCTGGGTGTACTCCAGGAACGAGATCAGGCCGAGCTGGTAGATCGGGTAGACCAGCAGCCCGGCGAGCAGGACGAGGGCGGGCAGCAGATAGAGCCAGGGGGTCCAGCCGGAGTGCCCCTTGGGGGACACGGAGCGGCCGCGCCGGGGCGGGCGGCCGGCGGGGGTGCCGGGGCCCGCCCCGGCCGCGGCGGCGGCCGGGGTCTTGAGTGCGGTGGTGGGCGTGGTCATCGTCAGCCCGCGTCGGTGAAGGCCGCGTCCATCTTCTTCGCCGCGTCGTCCGAGGCCTGGGCCACGTCCTTACGGCCGGAGACGATCTCCTGGAACATCGTCGGCAGGACCAGCGAGGCGTCGATCTGGCCCCAGGCGGGCGAGGCGGGGACGAACTTGGCGCCGGCGCCGAGGGTCTGGACGAACGGGGCGACGAAGGGCTGCTTCTTGGCGGCGTTGTCCAGGACGTCGGTGTAGGTGGGCAGGAAGCCCATCGCGTCGAACATCTCGGCCTGGGTCTTCTTGCCGGTGAGCGACTTCATCAGGTCGACGGCGAGGGTGCGGTGCGAACTGCTCTTGAGTACGCCGATGTTGTTGCCGCCCGCGAAGGCGGGGGCGATGGAGTTCGGGGCGATGCCGGGCAGCGGGACGACCGCGTACTTGCCCTTGACCGAGCCCGTCTCGACGGCCGCGTGGCTGAAGTCGCCGCCGATGGCCATGGCGGCCTTGCCGGAGGCGAAGGCGGTGACGGTGGCGTTGCCGCCCATGGAGGCGCACTTGGCGGCCGGACAGTTGTCGTCGCCGAAGAGGGAGGTGTAGGCCTCGATGCCCTTGCGGGCCTTCTCGCTGTTGATGGCCGACTTGTACGTACCGCCGCTCTCGCCCGCGATCTCGCCGCCGTGGGACCAGATGAAGGGCATCGCGCCGTAGGTGTAGGCGCCGCCGACCGCGAGGCCGTAGAGGTCGGGCTTGGCCTTGCGGATCTTCTTGGCGGTGGAGATCAGCTCGGCCTGGGACTTGGGGGGTTCGATGCCCAGGTCCTTGAAGACGTCGGTGCGGTAGTAGAGGGCGCGGACGCCGACGAAGAAGGGGGCGCCGTAGACCTTGTCGCCGACGGTGACGGACTGCTTGGCGATCGGGTCGGTGTCCTTGGCCTCCTCCCAGGCGCCGAACTCCTCGGTGACGTCCGCGAGTCCGCCGTCCTTGACGTATCCGGCGGTGTCGCTGTTGCCGTACTCGATGAGGTCGGGGGCGCTCCTGGGGTCGTTGAAGGCGGCCTTGATGCGCTGGGCGCGGGTGTCGACGGGTATGTACTCGACCTTGACCTTCGCGCCCTGGTGGCTCTTCTCGAAGGCGGCGACGGCGTCGTCGACGACCTTCTCCTTGGGCTTGTTGCCGACCTCCTGGAAGAGCCAGACACGGAGGGTCCCGCTCTTGTCGTCACCCTTCGCACTGGTGTCGGAGGTCTGCGGCGCGCAGGCGGTGGCGGTGAGGCCCGCCAGCACAAGCGCCGCAACCGGGGCGGCAATTCGGGCAGAAAGCTTCATCCGGGAACCCCTACCGGTCATCCGTTGCATCATGTGCAACGTGCGTTTCGTTCTGCACAACTGGCAGGAGAGTAAGTCCGGTTCGAGCGCCCGACAAGTGGTCTCCACCACTCTGTGACCAGCCGACGCAGCCCGTGCAACGCGAGCACAACCGGTCACGATCCGTCACCGGGAACGCAAAAGGCCCCCGGCACGCGCGTCGACCGCGCGTGCCGGGGGCCGTGGACCTGAGGAGAACCCGGGCCTTACTTCTTGCCCTTGTCCTTGCCGCCCTTGCCCTTGTCCTTGTCGCCGCCGGCGCCCATGGACTCGTAGATCTCCTTGCACATGGGACAGACCGGGTACTTCTTGGGGTCGCGCCCCGGCACCCAGACCTTGCCGCACAGCGCGACCACGGGAGTGCCCTCCAGGGCGCTCGCCATGATCTTGTCCTTCTGGACGTAATGGGCGTAGCGCTCGTGGTCGCCGTCGCCCCTCGACACCTGCGGCGTCGGCTCTACGAGGGTCCCCGTACCTGCCCCGCGATCGGGCTCAAGAGTGCTCATAACCGCCAAGGGTACTGAAGAAGAGGGGGTTCAGTTGAGTGAAGGGTCGTCCGGATACGTGGCGATCATCGCCAGCTCGCTGCGCTGGCGGCGGAGCACCGCGCGCCAGAGGTTCTCCGGGCGCGGGGAGGAGACGTCACCGGGCTCCGACTCGACCACGTACCAGGCGCCCTCGGTCAGCTCGCCCTCCAGCTGACCTGGCCCCCACCCCGCGTACCCGGCGAAGATCCGCAGCGACCCCAGGGCCGGTCCGAGCAGCTCCGGCGGGGTGTCCAGATCGACCAGGCCGATCGCCCCGTGGACCCGGCGCCAGCCGAGCGGCCCCTCGTCACCGGGGATCACCGCGACGCCGAGCGCGGAGTCGAGGGAGACCGGGCCGCCCTGGAAGACGACGTCCGGCTCACCGGTCAGCCCGGCCCACGAGTCGAGGATGTCACCGACCCCCACCGGGGTCGGGCGGTTGAGGACCACGCCGAGGGAGCCCTCCTCGTCGTGGTCGAGGAGGAGCACCACCGCGCGGTCGAAATTCGGGTCCGCGAGGGCGGGTGTGGCCACGAGCAGTCGCCCTGTGAGCGAGGACACCTCCGTCATGGCAGAAATGATCCCGCATCTTCGCCCTCCGCGGGGGCCGGGCGTGCGTGATGACCACCTCAGGAGAGCGAGCGCAGCTCAGGGCGCACGGAGGCACGGGGAGCGCACCGCGCGGGCAGGATCCGGGGGCCATCCGGACGGTGACCCTCCGCAAGATCGGGTGCGCGGAGGGTGTTGTGGCGGATTCATGACGTTCGTACACCCCCCTTCGCCTTACGGAAGGGGGGTAGGAGGCCATTACCCTTTTCGTTGGCCCCCTGCCCGACCACTCCGGAACGCGAGATACATGACCGGCACAGACGATGTCCTGCTTGTCCACGGCGGCACCCCGCTGGAGGGCGAGATCCGCGTCCGAGGCGCCAAGAACCTGGTGCCGAAGGCAATGGTCGCCGCGCTGCTCGGCAGCGGGCCCAGCCGCCTCCGCAACGTTCCCGACATCCGTGACGTACGGGTCGTCCGGGGGCTCCTCCAGCTGCACGGCGTCACCGTCCGCCCCGGCGACGAGCCGGGCGAACTGATCCTCGACCCCTCGCACGTCGAGTCGGCGAACGTCGCCGACATCGATGCCCACGCGGGTTCGTCGCGCATCCCGATCCTCTTCTGCGGCCCGCTGCTGCACCGCCTCGGCCACGCCTTCATCCCGGGCCTGGGCGGCTGCGACATCGGCGGCCGGCCGATCGACTTCCACTTCGAGGTGCTCCGCCAGTTCGGCGCGACCATCGAGAAGCGGGCCGACGGCCAGTACCTGGAGGCCCCGCAGCGGCTGCGCGGCACCAAGATCCGGCTGCCGTACCCCTCGGTGGGCTCCACCGAGCAGGTGCTGCTCACCGCCGTCCTCGCCGAGGGCGTCACCGAGCTGTCCAACGCGGCCGTGGAGCCGGAGATCGAGGACCTCATCTGCGTATTGCAGAAGATGGGCGCGATCATCTCCATGGACACCGACCGGACCATCCGGATCACCGGTGTCGACAAGCTGGACGGGTACACCCACCGGGCGATCCCGGACCGTCTGGAGGCGGCCTCCTGGGCGTCTGCGGCGCTGGCGACCGAGGGCAACATCTACGTGCGCGGCGCCCAGCAGCGTTCGATGATGACCTTCCTCAACACCTTCCGCCGGGTCGGCGGCGCCTTCGAGATCGACGACGAGGGCATCCGCTTCTGGCACCCGGGCGGCGCGCTCAACGCCATCGCGCTGGAGACGGACGTCCACCCCGGCTTCCAGACCGACTGGCAGCAGCCCCTGGTGGTGGCGCTGACGCAGGCCGCGGGGCTCTCCATCGTCCACGAGACGGTGTACGAGTCGCGGCTCGGCTTCACCTCCGCGCTCAACCAGATGGGTGCGCACATCCAGCTCTACCGCGAGTGCCTGGGCGGCTCCGACTGCCGCTTCGGCCAGCGCAACTTCCTGCACTCGGCGGTCGTCTCCGGGCCGACGAAGCTCCAGGGCGCCGATCTGGTCATCCCCGACCTGCGCGGCGGCTTCTCGTACCTGATCGCGGCGCTGGCGGCCCAGGGCACCTCCCGGGTCCACGGCATCGACCTGATCAACCGCGGTTACGAGAACTTCATGGACAAGCTGGAGAAGCTCGGCGCGAAGGTGGAGCTGCCGGGCGGTTCCCTGGTCTGACCCCGCACAGTGCTGCCGCACACAGCGCTGCGCACCCGGTGCCTCGGCCCCTCACAGGGTCCGGGGCACCGTGCTTTCCCGGGACCGCGCGAACCGCCCCGGCGTGGTCCCCGCGATCCGCTTGAAGTGCCGGGTCAGGTGGGACTGGTCGTGGAAGCCAACGGCGGTGGCCGCCTCGCCGGGCGGCACCCCGTCCAGCAGCAGCCGGCGGGCCCGGTCGACCCGGCGGGCCGTCAGGTACTGGTGCGGCGCGATCGCGTACGCCGCGCTGAACGCCCGTACGAGATGGGTCGGGTGCGCGTGGACCAGCCGGGCCGCCTCCGCCAGGGTGATGCCCTCGCCCAGCCGCTCGTCCAGGAGCTCACGCAGGTCCCGGGCGACGCCGGGGCCGGGCGGCGGGCCCTGCGGGGCCTCCACAGGCCCCAGGTGGCCCCTCAGCCGCTCCCCGATGAACGCCAGGCGGCTCTCCGCCTCGAAGGCGTCGCCCGGGTCCGCCAGGGCCGTGTGGAGCCGGGCGACGCGGGTGCGCAGGAGCGGGTCGGCGAGGTCGGGGGTGTCCACGGCGGGGCCGATGTAGCGCGCGTCCAGCTGCGTCATGTCCAGGTAGAGCACCCGTTTGCGGAAGCCGTCGGAGGTCGCGGGCGAACCGTTGTGCGGGACCTGCGGCGGCAGCAGGCTCACCGTGCCGCCCGGGGTGCCGCGCTCGTGGCGGTCCAGGTCGTAGCGGACGGCCCCGTCGTCGACGATCAGGAGCGTCCAGGCCTCGTGCACGTGCATCGGGTAGGCGTGCTCGGTGAAGCGGGCGTGGAAGACCTCCACGACGCCCGGGACCGCCGGACGCCAGGCCGAGACCTCCTGCCGTGCCACCACGCTCAGAACGTACAAGACCCGGCCCGGGGCCACCGGCCAGTCTCGGACCATGAGAAACACGCACGAGACGGCGAACGGAACCATGGCCACCGACGAGGCGCCCGTCCGCTTCGACACCAAGATCGCGGTGCTGCTCCGCGACGACCTGGAGACCTGGCAGCGCCTGAACGTGACCGCCTTCCTGGTCAGCGGCCTGGGGACGGCGGCGCCCGAGGTGATCGGCGAGCCCTACGAGGACGCCGACTCCACGGCGTACCTGCCGATGCTCCGGCAGCCGGTGCTGGTCTTCGAGGGGGCGAAGGAGACGCTGACCGCCGCGCACACCAAGGCGCTCTCCCGGTCCCTGACGGTGGCGGTGTTCACCTCGGACCTGTTCGGTACGGGGAACGACCGGGACAACCGGGCGGCGGTACGGGCGGTGGGGCGGGACGCGCTGGATCTGGTGGGGCTGTCCGTGTACGGGCCCCGTAACGCCGTGGACAAGGTCCTCAAGGGCGCGCGGATGCATCCCTGACCCCGGGCGGCCCCGGCGGCGTACGAGGAGCTGAGCGGGGCGCATGTGCCCCTGGCATGCGCGAAGGCGGCCACCCCTGGTCGGGGGTGGCCGCCCTCATTGCGCCTTGGAGGGTTACTTACCCTTGGCGGCTTCCTTGAGCTTCGAGCCCGCGGAGACCTTCACGCTGTAGCCGGCGGGGATGTTGATCGGGTCGCCGGTCTGCGGGTTGCGAGCGGTGCGAGCGGCACGGTGGGTGCGCTCGAAGGTCAGGAAGCCGGGGATGGTGACCTTCTCGTCGCCCTTGGCGACGATCTCACCGACGGTCTCGGCGAGCGCGGCCAGCACGGCGTCGGCGTCCTTGCGAGTCACCTCGGCGCGGTCGGCCAGGGCGGCCACCAGCTCACTGCGGTTCATGTTGTTACTCCCGTGTTCTTCTTGCCTGTGAGGCGTGAGATCGAAGCCGATGCTGCCAGGGCCCTCTGACAGTCCCCGGACCCGGGTCTGATGTCAGACCCTCGCGCCCGATTACGCATCCTGCCCCCACCTGCGGCGGGAAAGCCAATCCGGAACCCTTCAGGGTCAACGAAAAGCGCCACTGCCTGCTCGTGGTGACGTTCCGTCGGCTTCCCTTAGCGGTCCGCAGCGGATGCCGGGCCCTACGGGGCCCATCTGCCCGCCCACCCTAAAGGGGCGTTTGGGGCGCCGCGACCCGCGACGCGCCGTACGGCACGGGCGGGTGCGGCCCGGGGTGTTCCGCGCGTACCCCTTGAGGGGCCCGCGAAACGGGGGGAACGGGTGGGGTCAGACGGAGGTGGAGGATTCCGCCCCGGTGCCCGCGGCGGCCTTGGCGGCCGCGCGGACGGCTCCGGCGACCGCGCCGGCGACCTTGTCGTTGAAGACCGAGGGGATGATGTAGTTCGCGTTGACCTCGTCCTCGGCCACCACATCGGCGAGGGCTCCGGCGGCGGCGAGCATCATCTCCGTGTTGACGGTGCGGGACTGAGCGTCCAGCAGACCGCGGAAGACACCCGGGAAGACCAGCACGTTGTTGATCTGGTTGGGGAAGTCGGAGCGTCCGGTGGCGACGACGGCGGCCGTCTCGCGGGCGACCGTCGGGTCGACCTCGGGGTCCGGGTTCGCGAGCGCGAACACGATCGCGCCGTCCGCCATCGCCGCGACGTCGTCGCCGTTCAGGACGTTCGGGGCGGAGACGCCGATGAAGACGTCCGCGCCGACGACGGCCTCCTTGAGGGTGCCGGTGACGCCCTCGGGGTTGGTGTTGTCGGCGATCCAGCACAGCGGCGAGTCGGGGTCGGCGGCGACCAGGTCCTCGCGGCCGCTGTGCACCACGCCGTGGATGTCGGCGACGACGGCGTGCTTGACACCGGCGGCGATCAGGAGCTTCAGGATGGCCGTACCGGCCGCTCCGGCACCGGACATGACGACCCGTACGTCCCCGATGTTCTTGCCCACCACACGCAGGGCGTTGGTCAGCGAGGCCAGGACGACGATGGCGGTGCCGTGCTGGTCGTCGTGGAAGACGGGGATGTCCAGGGCCTCGCGCAGCCGGGCCTCGATCTCGAAGCAGCGGGGGGCGGAGATGTCCTCCAGGTTGATGCCCGCGAAGCCGGGGGCGATCGCCTTGACGATCTCGACGATGGCGTCGGTGTCCTGGGTGTCCAGGCAGATCGGCCAGGCGTCGATGCCCGCGAAGCGCTTGAAGAGGGCCGCCTTGCCCTCCATGACGGGCAGTGCGGCCATCGGGCCGATGTTGCCGAGGCCGAGCACCGCGGAGCCGTCCGTCACGACTGCGACGGAGTTGCGCTTGATGGTGAGGCGGCGGGCGTCCTCGGGGTTCTCGGCGATCGCCATGCAGACCCGGGCGACGCCGGGCGTGTAGATCATCGAGAGGTCGTCACGGTTGCGGATGGGGTGCTTGGACGCCATCTCGATCTTGCCGCCGAGGTGCATGAGGAACGTACGGTCGGAGACCTTGCCCAGCACGACGCCCTCGATGTCGCGCAGACCTTCGACGATCTCGTCCGCGTGCGAGGTGGAGGAGGCCGCGATCGTGACGTCGATCCGCAGCTTCTCGTGGCCGGAGGCTGTCACGTCGAGGCCGGTGACCGAACCCCCCGACGACTCCACGGCCGTGGTGAGCTGGGAGACCGCGGTGCCGCTGGCGGGCACCTCCAGCCTGACCGTCATCGAGTACGAGACGCTGGGCGCCGTTGCCATGGCCGAGTCCTTCGCTTTCCTTAAGCTTCATTGCCGCGTATCCGGAACCCTCGTTCCGGTCACGCTTCCCGATCGTCGCACCTACTGACTGGTAGCCGGTAATGAGTGCCGTCTTTCGGAAAGTGTTTTCCACCATACGAGAAGTCACCCGTTCGGCGGAACCCCCAACCGCCTCCGCAAACGAAAACAGACCCGCGCCACCATCAGGTGACACGGGTCTGTCTTCTTCACTTGGGTGGCACCGACCCGCCATGCTCGCCTCGCGGCAAGTGGTCGCTCGAAGCGACGAAGGTTGGGCCCGGGGGCTTGGATCGAGCCGGTGCCAGTACCACGGTAACAAAGACCCCGGAGAAGTGATTCCCGTGCGACAGGTTGACTTCGCGCCGTCGGTTCCCGGCAGGTCCGGGTCGCTCCCCCAGCCCGTCCGGATCACCCCCGCAGCTGGCCCGGGTCACTCCCTCAGCAGGTCCGGCACCCCGTCCTCGTCCGGCATGTCCCGCTCCCCCGACACCACCGTGAGCTGCTGCGTGGCCCTCGTCAGCGCCACGTACAGCACCCGCAGCCCGGCCGGGGACTCGTCCGCGATCTCCGCCGGTGAGACGACCACCGTGGCGTCGTACTCCAGCCCCTTGGCCTCCAGGCTGCCCAGCGCCACCACCCGCTCCCCCAGCTCGGCGAGCCACTCGCGGGCCTGGGCGCGGCGGTCCATCGCCACGACCACGCCCACCGTGCCGTCCACCTCCGCCAGCAGCCGCCGCGCCTCCTCGCGGACCGTGGCGGCCAGGTCGCCGCCCTCGACCGGCACGAAGCGCGGCACCACCCCGGTGGAGCGGACGGCCGACGGGGACTCCATGCCGGGCATGGCGAGCGCCAGCACCTTGGCGGCCAGCTCCGCGATCTCGGCCGGGTTGCGGTAGTTGACGGTGAGGGTGAAGCGGCGGCGCGGGCGGGAGCCGAGCGCCTCGTCCCGGGCGGCGGCCGCCTCGTCCGGGTCGGACCAGGAGGACTGCGCCGGGTCACCGACGATCGTCCAGGTGGCGTGGCGGCCCCGGCGGCCCACCATCCGCCACTGCATGGGCGTGAGGTCCTGCGCCTCGTCGACGATGACGTGCGCGTACTCCGTGCGCTCCGCCGCGAGCCGCTCGGCCCGCTCCCACTGGGTCTCCTCGCGCTGCGGCATCAGCTCCTCCAGGCCGGAGAGCTGGTCCAGCGGGTCCATCTCACGCTTCCGCTTGGGCCGCACCACCGTGCCCAGCAGCGCCTGGAGCTCGTCCAGGAGCGCCACGTCGTGGACGGAGAGGGGGCCGGTGCCGTCCGCGTCCAGCCGCTTCAGGGAGCGGGCCAGGCGGCGCACCTCGCCCTGGTTGAGGATGCGGCGGGACCAGCGGGCCAGCCGCTTCTCGTCGGCCATGGCGGCCAGCACCCGACGCGGGGTCAGCTCGGGCCACCAGGCATCCAGGAACTCCAGGAACGGCGTCTCGGTGGAGACGTCCTCGTCGAAGGAGGACCGCAACTCGGCCACCAGCTGCGGGTCGGTGTAGCGGCCGCGCCCGGAGGACTTGCTCCACAGGGCGTCCAGCAGCAGCTTGCGGGCGCGCGGGCGCAGCAGGTTGACGGGGGCGGTGCCGCTGAGCACGTTGTTGCGGATGCGCTGGAGCTCGTCGGCCTCCAGCTCCACCCGGGCCCCGAAGGCGACGACGCGCAGCCGGGTGGGGGTGCCTCCCGCGTCCCTCTGCGCGGGCTCGTCGCCGAAGGAGAGCTGGCCGGCGCTGCTGGGCGGCTTCGGCGCCTCCAGCGCTCCCCGGGCCGCCTTGCGCAGCACGTGGAGCATCCGCGAGGAGCCCTTGATCCGGGCGATGGCCGGTTCGTCGTAGGCGGTGGCGCCTTCCACGCCGGCCGCCTCGTCGGAGAGCGAGCCGATCGCACGGATCGCGACCTGGCCCTCCTCCCCGAGCGAGGGCAGCACACCCTCGGTGTACGCGACCAGGAGCGGCGTCGGCGAGACGATCAGGATGCCGCCCGCGTACCGCCGCCGGTCCTGGTAGAGGAGGTAGGCGGCCCGGTGCAGGGCGACGGCCGTCTTGCCGGTGCCGGGGCCGCCGGTGACCTCCGTGACGGAGGCGGCGGGGGCCCGGATGACCAGGTCCTGTTCGGCCTGGATGGAGGCGACGATGTCCCGCATGGTGTGGCTGCGGGCCTGGCCGAGGGCGGCCATCAGGGCGCCGTCGCCGATCACCGGCAGCTTCTCGCCGTCCAGGTACGCCGTCAGCTCCGGGCGCATCAGGTCGTCCTCGACCCCGAGGACCTTGCGGCCCTTGGAGCGGATGACCCGGCGGCGTACGACGCGGCCCGGCTCCTTCGGGGTGGAGCGGTAGAACGGGGCGGCGGCCGGGGCCCGCCAGTCGATCACCAGCGGCGCGTAGTCGGAGTCCAGGACGCCGATCCGGCCGATGTGGAGCGTCTCGGCGATGTCGGCGGTGGCGTCCTGGCGTACGGCGTCGTCGGCCGGCTCCACGGAGGTGAAGGCGCCGTCGGGGCCGCGCTCACCGTCCTTGCCGAGGAGCAGGTCGATCCGGCCGAAGAGGAAGTCCTCGAACTCGTTGTTCAGCCGGTTGAGGTGGACGCCCGCCCGGAAGACCTGGGCGTCCCGTTCGGCGAGGGCGCCGGGCGTGCCGACCTGCCCGCGTTTGACGGCGTCGTGCATGAGAAATTCCGCCTCGTCGATCTTCTCTTCGAGACGGTGGTAAACGCGGTCCAGATGATCCTGTTCGACACCGATTTCCCGGTCCCGCAGCGAATCGACAGCGGCATCCTGCGCGGCCACCGAGGCCCCCTTCTGACGTGCATCGGGCAGCCGTCAACCCTATGCGAAGGGGGGCCCGGGCGCACCTGCCGTCCACCGTTACGCGTGTTGCGATTGCGCGTCGGAAGACCGGGCGGCCGGGCCGGCCGGGCGGGAGGGGTCCGCCCGGGCGGCCGGGTCCGCTCAGGCGCCGATCTCCACCAGCCGCTCCCCGTCGAACGTCCGTACCTCGAACCGGTCGATGTCCTCACGGGCCATCGCCGCGCCGCCGTGCACGTACAGCGGGTTCTTCGCCGACTCGTGCGCCGAGCCCTCGATGCCGTACCCCCACTGCGGGACGGACCAGGAGGTGACGACCTCCTCCTCCCCCGTCTTGGAGACGGCGACGAGCGTGCACTTCTGCGGCCCTTTGACGTTCTTCAGCTCCAGGACCGTGTGGGTGCCCCACGCCTTCTCCTCCATCCCGACCGTCGCGCCGACCCGGGTGGTGGGGTCGGTCGCGGACACCTTCTCCGTCATGTGCTGGAAGAAGGCGTCCTCGGCCGGGCTGGTGGGGTGCGGGTCGCCCACGGCGACGCTGCGGCCGCCGTCGTCGCCCGCCGTGACGGCGACGGCGGCGACCGGCCCGCCGATGATCAGCGCGGCGGCCGCGGCGATGAGATACCGGCTCCGCTTCGTACGCCGGTGCCGCCGGTGCGCGACCTCGTCCATCAGCCCGCCCAGCACCTTGGGCGCCGGCCGCTCGGGAACGTGCGGTACGGGACGGGCCCCGGGCGCGGCCGCCGGAGCCTCGGCCAGCATCGCGAGCATGGGCTCCATCCCGGCGAACTCGTCGAGATGCGCGGAACACCGTGCACAGCCCGCGAGATGGGCCTCGAAGGCGCTCGCCTGCGCGTCGTCCAGGATGCCCAGGACGTAGGCGGCGGCCGCGTCGTGCTCGGAGCCCTCGGGCTCCCCGCCGGAGGGCGGCTCGGGGCCGGTGGGGCCGCCGGGATACCCCTGGCTGCCGGGGTGCCCGGGGGCGGAGAGGTACGCGGGCCCTGAGGGGTGTGCAGGACCCGCGGGATAGGGGGTGTGCGGGGGGTGCGAGGGACCGGTGGGCATACGGGGTCCCGGAGGCCGGGGCCCGAACGGCTGCCACTGCTGGTCGCTCATGCCGTGATCCCCCTCTCTTCGAGTGCGAGCTTCATCGAACGGAGTGCGTAGAAGACCCGGGACCGCACGGTGCCGCTGGGTATGCCGAGCACCTCGGCCGCCTCGTTCACCGTACGTCCCCGGAAGTAGGTCTCGACCAATGCTTCCCGGTGCGCGGGCGTCAAATCGTCGAGCGCGTCCGAGAGCGTCATCAGCCACAGCGCCTTGTCGATCTCGTCCTCCGCGGGAATGACCTCCAGCGGCGACGGATCGACCTCGCGCGGCCGGGCCTGCCGGCTGCGGTGGCCGTCGATGACGATGCGCCGGGCGACCGTCACCAGCCAGGGGCGGACGGAGCCGGTGGCCCGGTTGAGCCGGCCGGCGTTCTTCCAGGCACGGATGAGCGTCTCCTGCACCACGTCCTCGGCCCGTTGGCGGTCGCCCGCCACGAGTCTGAGGACATACGCGAGCAGCGGCCCGGCATGTTCGCGGTAGAGCGCCCGCATCAGCTCCTCGTCGGGTATCCCGTCGGAAGGCGTGGGCGGCTCACTGCGATGTCGAGCCCTGTGCGGACGGTCATCGGCCACGGCCGCATCCTTGCGCACCCGAACCTCCTGGTCGAGACCCTGAATGGAGCTCTTCGGGCATGGATACGGGGGCGGGCGCAGGATCATTCAACGTCGCTTCATATTTCTTTCGCCGAGATCCTCCTGGGCTGCTCGCCCGCCGCCGTGGTGGCGGGCGCCCCGGCTGTCGTGGCGGCGGGCGCGGAGGCCGTACGGCGGCGGTGCCGGGCGACCCGTTCGCGGTTGCCGCAGACCTCGCCGGAGCACCATCGCCTCCGGGCTCCGCGCGAGGTGTCCAGGTAGAGCCGGTGGCAAGAGGCGCCCGCACAGCGGCGCAGCGCTCCCCGCGCCACCGGGTCGGTGAGCAGGTCCACCGCGTCCCGCGCCACGACCGCGAGGAGGCCCGCGCAGTCGGGTTCGGCGCTCAGGGTCCGTACCAGCGCACCGCCCTCGCCCGGCACCGCGCGCGGGCCCGGCGGGGCCGCGGCGGCCAGGGAGTTGACCCGATCGAGGGCCTTCTCGTAGGCGGGTGAGGCGAGTTGAGGGTCCTGGTGGCCAACCTGCTGGCATACGTTGTCCAGTTGGGCCGACACCAGCAGGTCCAGGTCCGTGCGCAGCTCCCGGAACCGGGTCAGCCAGGTGGCGTCCAGGGCGGTCAGGGCGGTGCCCGGCGGGACGAGGCGGGCGGCGGTCAGCCAGTCGGCGAGCCGTCCCGGCCCGTCCAGCTGTTCCCGGGCGCGGGGCGTCCCGCCGCCGGGCCCGGTGGCCACCAGGTCGAGACAGATCCGGCCGGAGTCGAACCGCCACACGTACGCGCCCCTGCCCGCTGCCATGCGCCTGTCACCGCCTCGGGGTCACCGGTCGGATGCCACCCCCCAGAGTGCCCCCGCCGGGGCCCGCCCGTAACCCCCGCTACGGTGACGGCCATGAACGATCACGGGGGAACGGACGAAGGGACCTTGACGCTCAGCGCTGACACCCTGCTGCTGCGCCCCTGGCGCGCGGAGGACGCCCCCGCGCTGCTGGCGGCGTACGACGATCCGGTGATGCGGCAGTGGGTGCGGCTGCCCGTGTCCACGCCCGAAGAGGCGTCCCGCTGGCTGGAGTTGCAGCATGAGGGGTGGGAGTCGGGGACCAGGTTCAGCTTCGCCGTGACGGACGCGGGCCGGGGCGGGGAGCTGGTCGGCAACCTCGCGTTGAAGCGGCCGGGACCGGGCTCCGAGCGGGCCGAGGTCGGCTACCGGACGGTGGCGCGGGCACGCGGCCGGGGTGTGGCGCCGAGGGCCCTGGAGGCGCTCACCGACTGGGCGTTCACCACCTTCGCGGCCGAAGGGCTGGTCCGTCCGGAGCTGTTGCACCAGGTGGACAACGTGGCCTCCTGCCGGGTGGCGGAGAAGGCCGGTTACGCGTTCGCGGAGGTGCTGGGCGCGCTGCCGCCGGAGTTCCCGCTGGGCGGCCATCTGCATGTGCGCCGGGCGCCGTCGAGGCGGGCCCCGCTCAGCGGGGACCCGGTGTGTCCCCCGCCGGGTCCAGCGACAGCCGGTAGCCGCGTTTGACGACGGTCTGGATCAGGCGGGGTGCGCCCAGCGCGGAGCGCAGCCGGGCCATCGCCGTCTCCACCGCGTGCTCGTCGGTGCCGCTGCCCGGCAGGGCCCGCAGCAGGTCGGCGCGGGCCACCACCCAGCCGGGGCGGCGGGCCAGGGTGTGCAGGAGGGCCATGCCCGCGGGCGGGACCGCGCGCAGTTCGTCGTCGACGAGCACGGCGTGGCCGCGGATCTCGACGCGGTGGCCGGCGATGGGCAGGACCCGGGCGGTGGCAGGGAGTTGGGCGCAGACCAGCTGGACGAGGGGGCCCAGGCGGAAGCGTTCGGGCTGGACGGTGGGGATGCCCCGGACCTGGAGCGGGAGGGCGGTGACCGGTCCGACGCAGGCGGCCAGGACGTCGTCGCGCAGCGCCCCCAGGATCTCCGGGAGGAGCCCGCGGGCCTCCGCGCGGCCCAGGAACGAGGCGGCGGCGGGGGCGCTGGTGAAGGTGACGGCGTCCAGGGCCCGGGCGGTGGTGGCGTCGAGCATCCGGTCGAGGGGGGCGATGTCCTGCGGGGGCATCCAGCGGTAGACGGGGACGCCGACGACCTCGGCGCCCGCCGCCTGGAGGGACTCGATGAAACCGGGGAGCGGTTCGCCGTGCAGCTGGAGGGCGATACGGCGGCCCTCGACGCCTTCGCCGAGGAGCCGTTCGAGGACTTCGGCCATGGATTCGGACCCGGGTGACCAGGCCTCGGTCAGCCCGGCGGCCCTCACCGCGCCCTTGGCCTTGGGCCCCCGGGCCAGGAGTTCGGCCCCGCGAAGCCGCTCCAGGAGCACGCCTCCGATGCCCCAGCCGTCGGCCGCCTCCACCCAGCCCCGGAAGCCGATCGCCGTGGTGGCGACCACCACGTCCGGGGCGTGGTCGATCAACTCCTTGGTCGCTTCGAGGAGTTCGCCGTCGTCGGCGACCGGGACGATCCGCAGGGCCGGGGCGTGCTGGACGGCGGCGCCGCGCCGCTTGAGCAGGGCGGTGAGCTCCTCGGCGCGGCGGGCCGCGGTCACTCCGACCGTGAAGCCCGCGAGGGGGCCGTGCGTGGTGTCGTCGTCCTGCATGGCGTGTTCCCGGCTCTCGTGGTCCTGCTGGTACGCGATGTACGGAGGCCCGAGACTGCCAACGGTCGGTGACAGGCCCGGTTCCCCCGTATTTCCCGGCCGTTACGTCAGCCGTGGCCCGGGGGGTCGCTTCCCTACACCTCTGCGTAACCGACCTGGGCCTTCGTGGGCACGGGTGCGGGGCGGCGAAGGTATACCACCCAGGTCAGCGCGGAGCACACGGCGTAGAAGGCGAGGAAGGACCAGAAGGCGGCGGTTCCGGTGCCGGAGGTCTGGAAGGACCTGGAGGACCAGGCCCAGGTGTGCGGGTCCCGGGCGGCCTCGCGGGCGGCCCCGGTGTCGTCGCGTACGGGCCGGAGGTTGTCCATGTACAGCGCGGCACAGAGCGCGGCCACCACGATCAGCGTGATGTGGAGGCCGAGCACGATCCGGCGGCGGCCCGGTGAGGTGAGCCCCTACGACCGCCCGTCCGGCCACAGCCGGGGCCGCCGCTTGGCGGCGACGTCCTCCACCCAGCCCACGCAGAGGATCACCAGTCCGATCAGCGGCCAGACGAGCAGGGTCATCAGCAGGGTGTACGTCGCCTCCACCGTCGATCCCAGGTGCGCGTCCACGTACGGGATCTTCCACAGGAGGTCTATCAGCGGGACCGTTGCCAGTATCACCAGGTTGTGCCAGAGGTAGATCGTCACGGCCCGGTTGTTGGCGAGCGTGACCAGGCGGTCGAAGCGGGCCAGCCTGCCGGGCAGCTCCTGCCAGGAGGGGGCGTACTGGAGCAGGATCACGCAGAAGCCGAGCGACCAGGCCGCCTGGGCGAGCGGGATGTCATTGAGGTCCCAGCCGTCCGCGGTGAGGTGTCCCGAGGCCCACCAGAGCCCGAACCCCATGACGATCGAGGCGAGCGAGATGGTGAGGTAGCGCGGCACGTCCTTGAACAGGCCGTCGTGGTGGGCGAAGCCGAGGATCCAGCAGGAGCCGAACACCGCGAAGTCGCCCAGCGCGTTGCCGGTCTCGCCGGGGATCGTCACCAGGCCGGTGCCGATCACGGCGGTCAGGCCGAGCGGGGCGAGCAGGGTCGCCCAGGGCAGCTTGCGGAACGCCCGCAGCAGCAGGGGCGAGGCGAGGACGAACCAGAGGTAGGCCCGGATGTACCAGAGGGGGCCCGCCGCCTGGATCGCCCAGGTGTCCTCCAGCAGACCGGCCGGGTCACCGCTGGACCAGGGGTAGGGGGGCGCGCCGACCGGGAAGACGTACCAGGCCAGCTTGACGAACCACCACAGCCCCTCCTCCTTCACCGGCTGCCAGCTCAGCGCGAACATCATCGGTACGGCGACGAGCGAGAACGCCCACATGGGCGGCAGCAGGCGGCGGATACGGCCCCGGATGACGCCGAGGGCGGGGCGGGCCAGCGAACGGGCCATCAGCGAACCGGCCAGGGCGAACATCACGCCCATGGAGGGGAAGAGGATGGTCAGCCAGGCCCAGCCGAAGATGTGGTAGATCACCACGCGGACCAGGGCGACGGCCCGGAGCAGGTCGAGATAGCGGTCCCGGCCGGGCTTCCTCGCGGCGGCGGGGGCCTCCACGGGGATACCGGCGGGCACGGTGGCGGCGCTCATCCGACGGGCCTCCTCTCGGGTGCGGCCTCGGCCCCGCGGCGCTGCGCGGAGACCCCGCCGGGGGCCTCGACGACGCCCGTACGCCGCAGCTTCTGCCAGCGCAGCCGGCCGCCGGTGAGGGCGGTGATCCAGGACTGGAGCAGCACGACGTACATGAGCTGGCGGTAGAGGATCTGCTGGAGCGGGAGCGAGATCAGGTGGACCATCCGCTCCTTGTCCAGCCGGAACGCGTACGCCGCACAGATGGCCTGCACGACCAGGACGCCGAACCACGCGGCGACCGTCTTGCCGGTCGGGCCGAAGACCAGCCCGTACAGCAGGAAGACGTCGATCAGGGGCGCCAGCAGCGGGGCGACGACCATGAAGAGGGAGACGAACGGCAGCCCGACCCGGCCGAAGCGGCCCGAGGGCCCGCGTTCGACGACCGCGCGGCGGTGCTTCCAGATGGCCTGCATGGTGCCGTAACTCCACCGGTAGCGCTGCGACCAGAGCTGCTGCACGGACTCCGGCGCCTCGGTCCAGGCGCGGGCGTTCTCCGCGTAGACCACGCGCCAGCCGTCCCGGTGCAGGGCCATGGTGACGTCGGTGTCCTCGGCGAGGGTGTCCTCGCTCATCCCGCCGACCCGCTCCAGGGCGTCGCGGCGGAAGGCCCCGACGGCGCCGGGGATGGTGGGCATGCAGCCGAGAAGGTCGTACATCCGGCGGTCCAGGTTGAAGCCCATCACGTACTCGATGTGCTGCCAGGCGCCGATCAGCGAGTCGCGGTTGCCGACCTTGGCGTTGCCCGCGACGGCCCCGACCCGGGGGTCGCCGAAGGGCTGGACCAGCTCGCGGACGGTGGCCGGTTCGAAGACGGTGTCGCCGTCCATCATCACGACGATGTCGTAACGGGCGTGCCGGATGCCGTTGTTGAGGGCGGCCGGCTTGCCCGCGTTCCGCTGGCGCACCACCCGTACGCCGGGCAGCCGCATCGCCTCGACGAGGTCGGCGGTGCCGTCGGTGGACCCGTCGTCGATGACGATGATCTCGATGGGGTGCTCGCTGACGGCCAGCGAACGCACGGTCGCCTCGATGCACTCGCGTTCGTTGTACGCGGGCACCAGGACGGAGACCGGGCGGGTGAAGGGCTCCCCCCAGCTGAAGTCCTTGCGGCGGACCTTGCGGGCGTGCAGGAAGGAGAGCAGCAGCATCAGCCCGAAGCGGGCCAGGACCAGCACGCCGATGGCGGCGAGGCCGACGACCAGCACGCTGGTGATCCGCTCCGAGACGCTGACGGCGGAGACGAACGCCTTGCCCTTCCAGAGCGCGAAGCCGGTGACCGGGGTGTGCGCGCTGGGGGCGTCGAGGGCGGTGGTGAGCCGGGTGAAGGTGTAGCCCTTCTCCTGGAGGTCCGGCAGCAGGGTGTCGAGTGCGGCCACGGTCTGCGAGCGGTCGCCGCCGGAGTCGTGCATCAGGACGATGGCGCCCTTGCCGTCCTTCGGGGTGGCGCGCTCCACGATGGCGGCGACGCCGGGGCGCTTCCAGTCCTCGCTGTCGGTGTTGTTGACGACGGTGAGGTAGCCGCGGCTGCCGATGTACCTGGTGACCGGCCACGACTTGTTGTCCATGGCGTCGGAGAACGAGGAGTACGGCGGCCGGAACAGCGAGGTGCGCACCCCGGCCGCGCCCGCCAGGGCCAGCTGGTTCTGGGAGAGCTCGCGGTCGATGCGGCTGGTGGACTGGTAGGAGAGGTCCGGGTGGTTGAAGGTGTGCAGGCCGATCTCGTGGCCGTCCTCCACCATCCGCCGGACCAGGTCGGGGTGGCGGGCGGCCATGGTGCCGGTGACGAAGAAGACGCCGTGGGCGTCGTACTCCTTCAGCTTGTCCAGCACCCTCGGCGTCCAGACCGGGTCGGGTCCGTCGTCGAAGGTGAGGACGACCCGGTGGTCCGGGATGGACAGGGTCTTCACCTGGGCGGAGCGGGCGTCGATGACGGGCCCGCCGTCGAGGACCTCGTCCGGCACCTGGCTGGTGGGCGCGGGCGGGCGGACCCGGTGGTCGGCGAGGATCTCGCTGTGCACATAGCCGCGCAGCATCAGCATGGCGAGCAGGGCGACCAGCAGCATGAAGGGCAGGAGGTAGCGCATGGGGAGCTTGCGCCGGGGCCGCTTGCGCGCGTTCCGCCTCCGGGCGGTGCGCGGCCTCATGGGCGCTCCGGCTCCGGTGTGCCTGTCCGCGGTCCGCTGCGACCGGTCGTGCCTGCCCCGCGGGGCGGGGTGTGTCATCTAGAAGGCGCTCTCTTCTTGCACCGGGGGTTCCGGGGACTCGGCGGGAGCGCTCGTGGTGGCGGTGGGCTCCGGCTCGGGTGACGGCGGCGGGGTGGGGACGGTCGGCTTGGCGGACGGGGTGGTGGGCGCCGGTTTCATGGCACCGCCGCCGCCGGTGGAGCCCGGGGGCTGTACGGAGGCGGAGGCGGACGGGGTGCCGGCGCCGGTTCCGGCGGGGACGGTGACGGAGGTGGCCGAGGGGGCGGCGGAGCCGGAGGCGTCCGGTTCCGGGGTCCCGGCCGGGCCGGTCGCCCCGGGGGCGGGGGCCGGCTCGTCGGCGGCGGGGTCGGCGGACTCGCTCGGCCCGGGGCGCACCTCGGCCTCCTCGGCCTTCGCCTCCTCCTTGGGACCGGAGAGCGGCAGCCAGGGGGCGGTGGAGTTGCCGCCGAGGACGGCGAAGACCAGCGTCACGGCGTACGCGGCACAGAGCGAGGCGACCACCCAGCCGAGCCGGCGGTAGGTCTTGCTGCGGCGGCCGCTCTCGTCGACGAAGACCGGTCCGTCGGATCCGCCCGGCGGTACGGGCTCGCCGGGCAGCTCGGCGAGCTGCCGTCCGAGGCCGTCCAGCTGGACCGTGACGTCGTTGGGTTCATGCGTGTGCCCGCTTCGAGCACCTTCGCGCCAATTTTCCACAGGTGTAGCCCATCCCCCACTCAACGGACAGGCGCCAAAATTGACCGGTTCTTTACTGTTGGGCGGGCCCCACCCCGTCAACCAGAACTGGCATTCATGCACCCGGAGGACGAATGTAGCGCACGACATTGACGCCCAAGTCCCCTTGAACGGAGTTGATCAGGAACGGTTGCGCATCAGTGACAGATCGCCCTCCGGCAACCAGGCCCCGGGCGGGGGTACCAGCCAGCCGTTCTCCCTACCCAACTGGGCAGTAGCACTACGCAGAGCGTCTACTCCGGGGTGCCGCAGGCCCCTGCGCCAGACCATCATCAACGGCGAAAGCGGAACCGGTTCGACCAGCGGCCGCAGCACGGATCCCGGCAGCGGCGGAAAGCCCGTCACCGCCAGTACCGGGTGTCCCGCCTTGGCGATGACCCGCTGAAATTCGGCCACTCCCACGGCGAGCGGAACGGGCGGGGCCATTTCGACGTCCCACGCGGCGAACAGCAGCGCCGCGAGCTCCGTCCACTCCCGCGTCCGCTCGTTGCCCGCCCCCGCGTAGACGGTGGTACCGGACAGCTCGGACAGCGGGATGGCCGCACGCCCTGCGAGGGGGTGAGCGGCCGGCAGCATCAGCGCCATCGGCTCGTACCGCACCGGCTGTACGCAGAGCCCGGCGCGCACCCCGGGGGCGAGCCCTCCGGCCCGGCCGAAGGAGACGTCCAGCCGCCCGGCCAGGATCTCGGAGGCGGCCCAGGTCAGCCCGGACTCGAACCGCGCCATCAGCTCGCACTCGGGGGCCAGCTCCCGGGCCCGCTCCAGCACCCGGGCCGCGGTCGTGCCGTCACTGTTCAGGTCGACCAGCAGCGGCCGGGCGGGCCCGCCGCTGAAGGCCCCGGCCAGTTCGGCGTGCGCGTCGAGTACGCGGCGCGCGTACGGGAGCAGACGCTCGCCGTCCGGGGTGAGGGAGACCTGCCGGGTGGTGCGGACGAACAGCTCCGCGCCGAGCTCGCGCTCCAGCCGCCGGATGTCCCGGCTCAGCGCCTGCTGGGCGACGAAGAGGCGGGCGGCGGCCCGGGTGAAGTGCAGCTCCTCGGCGACGGCGAGGAAGGCGCGCAGGAGCCGGGGGTCGGTGTCGGGGGTGGGCACGCGGCGAATCTACAAGGCCGCGGGGGCGCGACGGGGCGGGGGCGGGGGAGGTCTGCGGGGCGGCCGGGCCGTAGGCCCCAGGGCTGCGGCGCGGCCGGGCCGTAGGCCCCAGGGCTGCGGCGCGGCCGGGCCGTAGGCCCCAGGGCTGCGGCGCGGCAGGGCTGCGGCGGGGGGTCTGCGAGGCAGCGGGTCCACGAGGCGGCCGGGCTGCGGCGCGGCGGTCTGCGATTCACAACGGCGGTGCGTGAACGGGCGGGGAGAAAGTGTTGGACCGGGGCGGCGGGGCGCGGGGAGGGTGGCCCCATGCCGAAACCCGCCGCCGCCCGGCCCGTACCCGCTGCCCGTACGCCTCCCCCTTCCACCGCGCTCCTCACGGTCGCCGCAGGCCAGTTGGTGGCGGCCCCGCGCGCGGGACGGCAGCACATACGGCGGCCCGCGCCCACCAACCCCTACCTCCGCCTCCTCGCCACCCCCGGCGCCCGGGCCTTCACCGCGGGCAACCTGATCGCCCGGCTCCCCATGGGGATGCTCAGCGTCAGCGCGGTCATCATGATCGCCGGGTCCCGGGGCTCGTACGCCCTCGCCGGGGCCGTCACCGCGACCGGGCTCGCCGCGACGGCCCTCGTCGCGCCCTTCACCGCCCGGCTGGTGGACCGCCACGGGCAGGCCCGGATCGCCGTGCCCGCGACCGCCCTCGCCGTGCTCGGCTCCCTCACGCTGGTGCTCTGCGTGCACCACGGCGCCCCGGCCTGGACGCTCTTCGTCGCGTACGCCGCCACCGCGACCACCCCCAACACCGGCGGGATGTCCCGGGCCCGCTGGGCGCATCTGCACCGGGGCGACCCGGCGGCCCTGCACACCGCGAACTCCTTCGAGCAGGCGGCGGACGAGCTCTGCTTCATGCTGGGCCCGGTCCTCGCGGCGACGCTCTGCGGGGCGCTGTTCCTGGAGGCGGGCACGCTGGTGGGGGCGTTCCTGCTGCTGACGGGCGTCCTGATCTTCACCGCCCAGCGCGCGACGGAACCGCCGCCCACCCCTCGTACACGAACATCCGTCTCCCCGCTCCGCGCACCGGGCATGCCCGCGCTGCTGGCGGTCTTCCTCGCCACGGGGGCGGTGTTCGGCTCGCTGGAGGTCGTCTCCATCGCCCATGCCGGGGGCGCGATCCTGGCGCTCCAGGCGGCGGGGTCCGGGGCGGCGGGGCTGGTCTACGGCTCGCTGCGGCCCGCCCGGAACGTCCACCGCAGGCTGCTGCTCTGCCTGGCCGCCATGACCGCGCTGATGTCGCTGCCACTGCTGGCCGCCACCTCCACGGCCTCCCTGCCCGTCCTCGCGCTCTGCCTGCTGCTGGCGGGTGCGGCGACCGCGCCCACCATGGTGACGGGCATGACACTGGTTCAACGTGCCACACCGCCGGGCCAGTTGAACGAGGGCATGACGCTCTCGGTCACCGCTCTGCTGGGCGGGGTCGCGGCCGGGGCGGCGACGGGCGGCTGGCTGGTGGAGCACGCGGGGACGGTCTCCGGCTACGCGGCCCCGATGAGCGCGGCGGCCCTCGCCCTGGTGGTCGCGGCCACGGGGACGTATCTGCGGCGGCCGTGCGGAGCCGCGCCCGCCGGACCGCCGTCACCGGCGGTGTGAGCGCCGACCGCCGTCCGGTGCCGGACGCGAAAAAACCTCTGCCCCGCGAGCGGACTCGCGGGGCAGAGGTTTACATGGGGTGGTGGAGATGGCGGGAATCGAACCCGCGTCCAACGGTGCGGAACCAGGGCTTCTCCGAGTGCAGTTCGCTTCGCTTTTCTCGGCCCCGGAGGTCACGCGAACAAGCCTCCGACAGGCTCAGCCACTGTTTGATTTCCTTCTAGGCCCCGTGGCCGGGCTTAGAAGTTTAGATCCCTAGTTGATGCCAGGATCCGGGTCGGGATCACCCCCGGGCTGACACTCCGCAGAGTCTTCGCTCAGCTGCTAATTAGGCAGCGAGGGCGAAGGCGGAGGAATCGCGCTTGGAATTGGCGATTATTGTTTGCGACATATGGTTTACGAGATCATTGCCGCTTCCTCGACTCGCTTCCCCTGCTTCGACATCCGCTGTCGAAACCGATCATCCCCATGTTGATTTTTCAAAACGCACACCTTCGCTGAGGTGCACGGCCCATCGTACGTGACCAACGCCGGACGATGCCAGCGTATTCCCCCGCAGGGAGCTCCTCAGGCGCTGCGCTGCCGTCGGCGGGCCGCCGAGATCGCGCGGTTCGTCTCCCTCGTGTCCTGCTTCTCGCGGAGCGTCTGGCGCTTGTCGTACTCCTTCTTGCCCTTGGCCAGCGCGATCTCGACCTTGACCCGGCCGTCCTTGAAGTACAGGGCGAGCGGCACGATCGTGTGGCCGCTCTCCTGGGACTTCGACGCCAGCTTGTCGATCTCGGCCCGGTGGAGGAGCAGCTTGCGCTTGCGCTTGGCCGCGTGGTTGGTCCAGGTGCCCTGGACGTACTCCGGTACGTGGATGTTGTGCAGCCACGCCTCGTGGTCGTCGATCTGGACGAAGCCGTCGACCAGGGAGGCCCGGCCCATGCGCAGGGACTTCACCTCGGTGCCCATGAGGACGAGGCCGCACTCGTAGGTGTCGAGGATGGTGTAGTCGTGCCGCGCCTTCTTGTTCTGCGCGATCATCTTGCGCCCGGTGTCTTTTTCCTTAGCCATAGTGCGGTCATTTTCGCACTACGACCCACCCCCGAGGCCACTCAATACCGTCTCGGCCCGCTGCTGGGCCCTCTCGCGCACCACCAGGTCGGGTGAGATGCCCCTGCCCTCGACGCTGCGGCCGGCCGGTGTGCGGTAGTGGCCCACGGTCAGCTCGGCCACCGAACCGCCCGGCAGCTCGCTGGGCATCTGCACCGAGCCCTTGCCGAAGGTGCGCGAGCCGACGGTGACCGCGCGGCCCCGGTCCTGGAGGGCGCCGGTCAGCAGCTCGGCCGCGCTCATCGTGCCGCCGTCCACCAGGACCACCACGGGCCGCTCGGTGTCGCCGCCCGGGTCGGCGTACAGGGCCTGCTCCTCGCCGCGCACGTCGTACGTGGCGACCAGGCCGCCGTCCAGGAAGGCGGAGGCGGCGGTGACGGCCTCGGTGACCAGGCCGCCGGAGTTGGCCCGGAGGTCCAGGAGTATCCCGGCGTCCCGGGGCGCCTCGCGGACCGCGTCCCGTACCTCCTCGCCCGCTCCCTTGGTGAACGCGGTGACCTTGAGGAGGAGGGCGGCGGAGGGGCCGGTGCCCAGGCGGCTCACGGTGACCGCGTCGGGGGTCAGCCGGGCGCGCTCCAGCGTCCGCGTGGAGGGCTTTCCCTCCCGTACGAGACCGAGGACGACGCGGGTGCCTTCCCCGGCCCCCGTACCGTCACCGCGCAGTAAGGCGACCACCTCGGGGACGGGGTGCTTGTCGACGCGGCGGCCGTCGATGGTGCGGAGCAGGTCGCCCTCGCGGATGCCGGCCCGGGCGGCGGGGCCGCCCGGCTGGACCCGGGAGACGGCGACGCCGCCGCCCTCGGTGCGGCGGGCGGAGAGGCCGACGCCCAGGTACGAGCCGTCCAGGGACTGCTCGAACTCCTCGTACTCCCGCTCGTCGTAGACCGCGCCCCAGCGGTCCCCGCTGCGGCTGACGACCGCCCCGGCGGCCTCCTTGACCGACTTCCCGTCGGCCTCGGCCTTCGCCGCCGCGTCCTCGATCTCCTCGCGGTCGACCGGGGCCAGGGTGGAGGCGACGGCACGCGCCGGGAGTTCGGGGAGGGGGTCGGGGTCCTGCGGCAGCGAGCCGGTCGCCGCGCCGGTGGCGAGGACGCACCCGAAGACCAATGTCAGGGTCACCCCGCGGCAGAGGCCGCGGGGCCGGAAGCGGTGCGAACAACCCGACATGGCGCCGAGTCTAGGACAAGCCTCCTGGGGCGCACGGGCAGTTGCCCGCGCGCCCCAGGAGGCATAAGTCATACCTTCAGATACTTGCGCAGCGCGAAGAGAGCGGCGACGGCCGGCATCAACAGGCCGATCGCGAGCACCAGCGGGAGCTTCGTGAGGACCGCGTCCCAGCCGATGAAGTTGATCAGATTCAGCTTCTCCTGGAGGGCGAGACCGCCGTCGATCAGGAAGTACCGGCCGCCCAGCAGCATCGCGCAGGCCAGCAGACCGCCGATGAGACCGGCGACGGCCGCCTCCATGATGAAGGGGGCCTGGATGTAGAAGCCGGAGGCTCCCACCAGCCGCATGATGCCCGTTTCACGTCTCCGGCTGAACGCGGAGACGCGCACGGTGTTGACGATCAGGATCAGCGCGATGACGAGCATGAGGATCATCACGTAGATCGCGACGACGTTCATGCCGTTCATCAGCTCGAAGAGGTTGTCCAGGATGGACCGCTGGTCCTGGACGGACTGCACCCCGTCCCGCCCAGCGAAGGCCGTCGCGACGACCTTGTACTTCTGCGGGTCCTTGAGCTTGACGCGGAACGACTCCTGCATCTGGTCGGGCGTGATGTTGCCCGCCATCGGGGAGTCGCCGAACTGCTCCTGGTAGTGCTTGTACGCCTCGTCGACCGTCTCGAAGTGGACCGGCTTCTGAACGGCCTCCATCTTCTCCAGGTCGGCCTTGATCTGGTTCTTCTGCTCCGTCGTGACAGCGCCCTTCGCACACTTGGGCATGTCCTTGGCGTCGTTCTTGTTGCAGAGGAAGATCGAGACGTTGACCTTGTCGTACCAGTAGTCCTTCATCGTGCTGACCTGTTCGCGCATCAGCAGCGCGCCCCCGAACAGGGCGAGCGAGAGGGCGACGGAGACCACGACGGCGAAGGTCATCGTGAGGTTGCGACGGAGACCGACGCCGATCTCCGACAGGACGAACTGGGCGCGCATGGCGTCCTTTCAGTGCTCGATACTCGAAATGCGCGAGGGGCCCGAGGGCCCCTCGGTCAGTGCTGGTAGCCGTAGACGCCGCGCGCCTGGTCACGGACGAGACGGCCCTGTTCGAGCTCGATGACGCGCTTGCGCATCTGGTCGACGATGTTCTGGTCGTGGGTCGCCATGATCACGGTGGTGCCGGTCCGGTTGATCCGGTCCAGCAGCTTCATGATGCCTACGGAGGTCTGCGGGTCGAGGTTGCCGGTCGGCTCGTCCGCGATCAGCAGCATCGGGCGGTTGACGAAGGCCCGGGCGATCGCCACCCGCTGCTGCTCACCACCGGAGAGCTCACCGGGCATCCGCTCCTCCTTGCCGCCGAGGCCGACGAGGTCGAGGACCTGGGGCACGGCCTTGCGGATCTCGCCGCGCGGCTTGCCGATGACCTCCTGAGCGAAGGCCACGTTCTGCGCGACGGTCTTGTTGGGCAGCAGGCGGAAGTCCTGGAAGACCGTCCCCAGCTGGCGGCGCATCTGCGGCACCTTCCAGTTGGAGAGCCGCGCGAGGTCCTTGCCGAGCACATGGACCATGCCCGTGCTGGCGCGCTCCTCGCGCAGGATCAGCCGCATGAAGGTCGACTTGCCGGAGCCGGAGGAGCCCACCAGGAAGACGAACTCACCCTTCTCGATGTCCAGCGAGACATCGCGCAGAGCCGGTCGGGTCTGCTTCGGGTAGGTCTTGGAGACGTTGTCGAATCGGATCACGGATGCACCACGGTCGGCCGGGAGTAGGTGAGCGTGACCATACGCGAACCGGGCTCACGCGTGCAGGCGGCGTCCGGCAATGGGCGATTTATGGCGGATCGCCGCCCGGAACGCATCGGGTCGGACCCTCCCTTGTCCGGCGGGCCGCGCCGAAAACGGCGGGAGCTGGCACAGTGGTGGGGGGAACGGTTGCGTTTCCCGGAGCGTTGTGCGGAGAGAGAAGCAGTCAGCGGCTCCGCCGCGCGGGAGGAGGAATGCGCATGACCTATGACCGACTGGTGTGCGCGAACTGCGCGGCCCCCGTGAGCGAGGGGCGTTGCCGCGTCTGCCGTGCTGTCCGGCAGCAGATGCTGGAGGAGCAGGAGCAGGGTCCGCTGGCCGGGATGAATCCGGCCATGCTGATCGCGCTGATGGTCGTGCTGCTGGCGGCGCTCGCGCTGCTGGCCCACCAAACGGCCTGACCCGCCCTGTACGGCCCCCTGGGGCCCCGTGAAGCACCCGAAGCCAGCAGGAAGGGCCCGGGAGGCGTTGTGCTGCCTCCCGGGCCCTTCCGTGCGTCGCCGGACCGTGTACGGGGCTCAGGTGCCCCCGTACGCGATCCTCGGCGGGTCCTAGGCGACCGTGCGGCCGCCGCCGACCAGACGCGGCAGGATGCGGAAGCCGATGCCGCCGGCGATCATCGTCGCGGCACCGATGACCAGGAAGGTGGTCTCGGCCGCACCGGTCTCGGCGAGCTCTTCCTTGCCCTTGCTCTGCTCGACCGGCTGGTTGCCGACGCTGTTGGGGCCCGTGTTGTCGGCGCACTCGACGACGCCGGACTCGACGGTGCAGGCCTCGTCGCCACCGGTCGCGGAACCGGAGGTGCCGGAGCCGACCGTGGTGGAGCCGGCCGTGGTGGAGCCGGCCGTGGTGGAGCCGGTGGTACCGGTCGTGCCGGTGCCGCCGTCGTCGCCGCCGGAGCCGCCGGTGTTGCCCGAACCACCGTCGCTGCCGGAGCCGCCGTTGCTGCCGCCCGTGTTGCCCGAGCCACCGTTGTTGCCCGAGCCACCGTTGTTGCCCGAGCCACCGTTGTTGCCCGAGCCACCGTTGTTGCCCGAGCCACCGTTGTTACCGGAGCCGCCGTTGTTGCCGCCCTCGGAGGTGCCGCCCTGGTCGCCACCCTCGGAGGTGCCACCCTGGTCGCCACCCTCGGACGTGCCGCCCTGGTCGCCACCCTCGGAGGTGCCACCCTGGTCACCGCCCTCAGAGGTACCGCCCTGGTCACCGCCCTCCGACGTGCCACCCTGGTCGCCACCCTCAGAGGTACCGCCCTGGTCACCGCCCTCCGACGTGCCACCCTGGTCGCCACCCTCGGACGTACCGCCCTGGTCGCCACCCTCGGAGGTACCACCCTGGTCAGCACCGCCGATGGGGTTCTCGCCGCTGGTGTTGCCCTCGATGAGGCCCCCGATGAGACCACCGTCGGTGTTCTCGTCCTGGGTGGTCACCTGGTCCTCGGGACCGTTCAGTGCCTGCGCCGCACCCGCGGCGGTCAGCGAGGCACCCGCGGCGATGATCGCGCCGGCGGTTATCCGCGCGACGCGAACGCGCGTCTTCTTCGTCATCTGTTGCTACCCCCAGTAGCTGATCTCGTCAGTGGAGCAGCCATATGCGGGCCACGGCAGCCCTGCGGGGATCGCTCTACGGCGAGGCCACGTTCGTATCGTGGTCACCCCGCCGGCCCCCCGGTTCGCACCCGTCCCAGACATACGCATGCTGCTCCAGCACCCTTGCCAGAGTTAAGGATTCCGTCAAGGTCGTTGTGTGCACTACGCACCTTATAGGGGTTCTTGACGGCCATTCGACAGCACGACTGTGACGCATCGGGCACAGTTTCCCCCCAACTCGCCACGGCGGTACCTCGACGCGAACGGGCCCGGACAGTTCCCTGTCCGGGCCCAACCCTCGTACGGCGGAGGTTACTTCTCGCGCTGCTTGCGCCAGCGGATGCCCGCCTCGACGAAGCCGTCGATCTCGCCGTTGAAGACCGCTTCGGGGTTGCCCATCTCGAACTCCGTACGCAGGTCCTTGACCATCTGGTACGGGTGGAGGACGTACGAACGCATCTGGTTGCCCCAGGAGTTGCCGCCGTCGCCCTTGAGCGCGTTCATCTTGGCCTGCTCCTCCTGGCGGCGGCGCTCGAGGAGCTTGGCCTGGAGGACGTTCATCGCGGACGCCTTGTTCTGGATCTGCGAGCGCTCGTTCTGGCAGGAGACGACGATGCCGGTCGGCAGGTGGGTCAGCCGGACCGCGGAGTCCGTCGTGTTGACGCCCTGTCCGCCGGGGCCCGAGGAGCGGTACACGTCGATGCGCAGCTCGGACTCGTCGATCTCGATGTGGTCGGTCTGCTCCACGACCGGGAGCACCTCGACGCCCGCGAAGGACGTCTGGCGGCGGCCCTGGTTGTCGAAGGGCGAGATCCGGACCAGGCGGTGGGTGCCCTGCTCCACGGAGAGCGTGCCGTAGGCGTACGGGACCTGGACGGAGAAGGTGGTCGACTTGATGCCGGCCTCTTCGGCGTACGCCGTCTCGTAGACCTCGGTCTTGTAGTTGTGCCGCTCGGCCCAGCGGAGGTACATGCGCTGGAGCTTCTCCGCGAAGTCGGCGGCGTCCACGCCACCGGCCTCGGCGCGGACGGTCACCAGCGCCTCGCGGGCGTCGTACTCGCCGGACAGGAGGGTGCGGACCTCCATCTCGTCCAGCGCCTTGCGCACCGACTCCAGCTCGGCCTCGGCCTCGGCGAGCGCCTCGGCGTCGCCCTCGTCCTCGGCGAGCTCGAAGAGGACCGCGAGGTCGTCGATGCGACCGCGCAGGGTCTCGGTCTTGCGGACCTCGGCCTGGAGGTGCGAAAGCTTGCTGGTGATCTTCTGGGCCGCGTCCGGGTCGTCCCAGAGGGACGGTGCCGCTGCCTGCTCCTCGAGCGCGGCGATGTCCGCCCTCAGCGCATCCAGGTCCAGGACGGCCTCGATCGACCCCATGGTCGAGGAGAGGGACTTCAGCTCTTCGGAAATATCGACGACTGCCACGGGTCCAGCGTAACGGCATGGCGGATGAAGCTTGCCCTCCCCCGGGGACCGGTCCGGGGAAAGAGCTTCCTGAAGGCCGCTCACGGGGTCGCCCCCGGGCCTTCTACGGGATCGCCGGCGCCGAGTTCTCGCTGTCCTGGGGCCCCGCCGGGTCCCCGTCGCCGCCGCCCGCGGCGAACCAGCCGCCCACCGCGACGGCCGCGCAGAGCAGCAGGGCCGCCGCCCCCAGGGTGATACGGCGCTTGCGGACGGCCGCCGCCTTGTTACGGGCGGAGCCGGGGCGCGGCTTTCCGGGGGCGCGCGGGGCGCGGGCGGTGCCGAGCGGGCCGCCGGCCAGCTCGTCGGGGGCGGGGACGCGCATGCTCGTGTGGGTGTCCCGGTTGGAGTCCGGGGACGAGCCGGGCACCAGCGGGACCGCCCCGCGGCGGCGCGGCTCCTCGGCGGAGGGCGTGTACTGCTGCTCGTCGTACGCCGGTGGCTGCTGCTCCGTCTCGTCGCCGCCGGGCTCGTCCACGTCCAGGGGCGGGATGCCGGCGAGGAGCGGGAGCAGGTCCCTCAGGCGTACGGCCAGCTCGGAGGCGCGGAGCCGGGAGGCCGGGGCCTTGGCCAGGCACTGGACCAGGAGCTGCCACAGCTCCTCGGGGATGCCGGGGAGCGGGACGACGGTCTCGGTGACGTGGCGGCGCAGGACCGCGCCGGGGTGGCCGCCGCCGAAGGGGGTGAACCCGGCGAGCAGCTCGTACAGCACGGTCGCCAGCGCGTAGATGTCGACGGCGGCGCGCGGCGGGAGGCCCTCGACGATCTCGGGGGCCAGGTAGTCCGGCGTGCCGATGATCTTGGTGGCCTTGGTGCGGCGCGGGGTGTCGATGAGCTTGGCGACGCCGAAGTCGGTGAGCAGGGCGGGGTGGGAGCCGCCGGGGCCGAGGGGCCCCTCCATGTCGAGGAGGATGTTCTCCGGCTTGACGTCCCGGTGGACCACTCCGGCCTTGTGGGCGGCGGCCAGGCCGTCGGCGACGTCCGCGATGATCGCGACGGCGGCCTCGGGGGCGAGGCGGCGTTCGCGGTCCAGGCGGGTGCGCAGGTCGGTGCCGCGTACGAGGGTCATGACCAGGGCGAGGTCGTTGCCGTCCACCACGAGGTCCCGGACGGCGACCACCTGGGGGTGGTCGAGTCCGAGCAGGGCGGTGCGCTCCTGTACGAAGCGGCCCACGAGCTCCTGGTCGGACGCGAGGTCCTCACGGAGCAGCTTGATGGCGACCGGGCCCTCGGGCCCTTCGCCGAGCCACACCGTGCCGGCGCTGCCGCGCCCCAGGATCTGGTGGGCCGTGTACCGGCTGCCGATATTCCGTGCCAAGACTGCTCCCTCAGCGGCTGGCGGTGGACCCCCGGTCGACAAAGTTACGCGGCGTTCGGGGTGGTGCGTGCCCAGGATGGCGCCAACCTGCACTTCTCCGGGCCGATTGGGCCCGGAGAAGTCGACAAAGGGACAGAGCCGGGGGCCGTCAGGCCCCGCCCGTGCCCCCGGAGTCGCCGGTGGCCTCGCCGAGCTTGGAGACCCAGTCGGTGACCTTGCCGATCGCGTCGCCGATCGCCTCCCAGTAGCCCTTGCCCTGGGCGACCCAGTCCTGGACCGGGGTCAGCTCCCAGATGAGCCAGCCGGCGATGACCAGCAGCACCACGGTGAACAGGCAGCCCTTGAGGCAGCCGAGACCGGGGATGCGCATCGGGTTGGCGCTGCGCTGCCTCGGCGGACGCGGCTCACGCGGGGCGGGCTGCTGGGGCTGCTGCGGCTGCGGGGGCGCGTACTGCTGGCGCTGGGGCTGCTGCGGGGCCTGGTAGCGCTGCGGCTGGTGCTGCTGGGGCTGCTGCTGCGGGTACTGCTGCTGGAGCGGCTGCTGCCGGTGCTGCGGCGGCGGCTGCTGGCGCTGGGGAGGCTGCTGGGGCGCCTGGCGCTGGGGGCGGCGGCGCAGCGGGTCCTGGCTCGGGTCCAGATACTGCACCTGGGTCTGCTCGTTGCGGTCGCGGGCCGCCTGGAGCTGCGACTGCCAGGGGTGCGGGCCGTCCGGCTGCGGAGGCCCGTCGGGGCGCTGCGGCACGGGCGGCATGACGGCGGTCGGGTCGGCGTGGCCCTGGTGGGAGCCGGGGCCGCCCGGCCCGCCGGTCTGCGGGAGCACGCTGGTGGCGGCCGCCGGGTCGTACGAGCCCGCGTTGCTCGGCAGCACCTGCGTGGGGTCGGCGGCGCCGGGCGTCTCCGGGACGGCGGTGGGCGCCGGGTCCGGTGCGAGCAGGGCACCCACCCCGTCGGCGGCGGCGATCTGCGCCGAGTTCGCGTGGACGCCGATGCCCGAGGCGACCGTACGCAGGCCACGGGCCAGGTTCTCGGCGCTGGGCCGCTGGTCGGGGTCCTTGCGCAGGCAGCGCTCTATGACCGTCCAGAGCGGCTCGGGGACGGTGGAGGGGCGGCGGGGCTCCTCGCTGAGGTGCCGGTGCAGGACTTCGAGGGCGGTGCCCCCGGCGAACGGCGGGCGGCCGGTGACCAGCTCGTACAGCAGGATGCCCGCGCCGTAGATGTCCACGGCGGAGGTCTGCGGGCGGCCCTCGGCGGACTCGGGGGCCACATAGGCGGGGGTGCCGACGAACTCGTGCGTCCGGGTCAGCCCCGGGGAGTCGGCGAGGCGCGCGATGCCGAAGTCGGTGAGCATCGGGGTCATGCCGCCGTCGCGCTCGTCCAGCAGCACGTTGGCCGGCTTGAGGTCGCGGTGGACGACGCCGTCGGCGTGGCTGGCGGCGAGCGCGTCGGCGATCTGCGCGGTGAGCAGGGCGGCGGCGACCGGGGTGAGCGGGCCGTTGGCGCGCAGGTAGCGGTGGAGGTCGGGACCGTCGATCAGGTCCATCACCAGGGCGAGGAGATCACCCTCGACGACCAGGTCGCGGGTGCGCACGATGTTGGGGTGCGTGAGCCGCAACAGGACCGAGCGCTCCCGCAGGAACCGCATCACGACATCGGCGTCGTTGGCGAGCTCCTCCTTGAGGACCTTGATCGCCACGGTCTCGCCGGGCTGACCGGCGACGGCTGCCTCGGCGCCCGCGGTCTCCCGCTGGCGGGCTCGCCAGACGGTGCCCGTGGCGCCGCGTCCGAGCGGCTCCTCGAGGAGGTACTTGCTGCCTACCGGCCGCACGTCATGCGCTCCCTGCTGATCGTGGTGCTTGCGGTTCCCCCGGGCCCGCCCCGGGTGTTCCGGCCCGATGTTCCGGCCCACTCTAATGCCGCCGGACAAGGGGGCGGGGTGCCTGTGGAGGAGGGGCTCCGAGGGTCGCGTTTCGGGGAAAGACGCATAGACCGGACAGATGGTTGCCACGTGCGGTTGACGCTCGGGAATCGGAGGGTCGAACAGTAGTGCCGCACACCTGCCCGGACAGGTGCGGGCGGCCCCGATCACAGAGGTCCGGGCGGCGGGAACCGGACGCAAGCAGGCACTTTTGCGCCCACAGCCGACCATTCAAGATCATTTAAAGGTGACCGCCGGGCGTGTTGTCAGTGGCAGGTGCGAGGATGCCTCCAAGCACGGATCTGACGGGTCGGGAGCCCGGGGTCCGTGAAGACCTGTACGGACGACCTGTCCGTGCCGGGCGGGGGGAATCACAGGGCGTTTCCCCTGCCGGGCACCCCGCGCAGAAGGGACCGCCGACGGCGATGCAGATCCGGCTGACCGTCCTCGCGCCGCGCAGCGGCCAGACCCCGGCGCGCGCCTGCGACGTGCTCGTCACCGCCCCCGCCGGGACGGCGCTGGCCGCCGTCGCCTCCGGCCTGGCCCAGGCCGTTTCCGGCGCCGAGGGCTCCCAGGGCGGCGGGGCGGTGGTCCTCTTCGCCGGGCGGGAGCGGCTGGACGCCCAGCGCATCGCCCTCGGTGAGCCGCCGCTGGTGGACGGGGCGGTGCTCTCGCTCCAGGTCCCGGGTGAGGACGAGGCGACGGACGACCCGGTTCCGGCTCAGCTCCATGTGGTCGCCGGGCCGGACGCGGGCGGGGTCCATCTGCTGCACGGCGGCCGGATCCGGATCGGCCGCTCCGCCGAGGCCGACGTCCCGCTGGACGACCCGGACGTGTCCCGGCTGCACTGCGCGGTGACGGTCGCCGAGGACGGCCGGGTCTCGGTCGCCGACCTGGGCTCCACGAACGGCACCTCTCTGGACGGTACGGAGGTCCGCGACCGGCCCGTCCGCTTCCCGCCCGGTGCCCTGCTGCGGCTGGGCGAGTCGGCCCTCCGGCTCACGGCGGGCCCGCGCCCGGTGACACTGCCGACGGCCCCGGACGGCGAGGGCCACCTGCGGGTGAGCCGCGCCGAGCCGGACCCGCACGGGCAGGTCGCTGCGTACGGGGGCCCGTCGTCCTACGGATCGCGCGCGGAGCCGGGGGTGTCCGAGGGGCCGACGGGGCACGAGGGCCAGGAGCCCGAGGGCCCCGGTCCCGGTGGTCCCGGGACGGCCGCGCAGCAGCGCACCCATGGCGGCCGGGAGCAGTTCCCGGGCGGGCACGAGCCGTTCGGCCCGGCGGGCGCGAGCCCGAGCGGCCGCGAGCCCTTCGGTGCGGGCGAGACGCCTCGGCGTGGGGGCATAGGTGCCTGGGCCCGGCGGCTCAAGGGCGGCGGGAAGACCGGGCAGGCCCAGGGGCCCGAGCAGGCGGCCCGGGGCCCCTGGCCGGAGTCGGGGGCCTCCCCGTCCGGTCACGCCCACGCCCCGGAGTCCCCGGCCCCCGACCCGTACGCCATGCCCTCCGCCTCCTCCGCCTCCTCCGCCTCCTCCGGTTCCTTCGGCGACGCCGGGGGCCACCTCGCCTCCCCCACCTCGCCCCAGTCCCCCTTCTCCGCCGTGCCGTCCGCGCCCGAGGGCACCTGGCCGGACCCGGCGGCGGTGCTGCTGACCGCGCTGGGCCCCGGGCCCCGGCTCTGGGAGCGCCACGACGGGCACCCGGAGGCGCTGGTGGTGCGGCTCGGGACGACCGAGCGGGCCGATGTGCCGTCGGTGCCGGTGACGGTGGGGCTTCGGGAGGCCGGTTCGCTGGGTCTCGCCGGGCCGCGCGCCCGGCTGGCGGGGCTGGCCCGCGCCACGGTGGCGCAGCTCGCCGCGCTGCACTCCCCCTTCGACCTGGAGATCGTGCTCATCTCCACGGACCGCTCCCGCTCGCTGGAGGAGCGGCGGCGCGAGTGGTCCTGGCTGGGGTGGCTGCCGCATCTGCGCCCGATGCACGGGCAGGACTGCCGGCTCCTCCTCGCGTACGACCGTGAGCAGGCGGCCGCCCGGACGGCCGAGCTGGTCCGCCGCCTCGACGAGGGTCCGTTCGGTCCCGGCTGGCCGAACCTGGACCGCACCGAGGTGGCCGACGCGGCCCGCGCGCACAAGGGGCCGCACACGGTGGTCGTCCTGGACGGCGACCCCGGTACGGCGGCGCTGCGCGAGGCGACGGCCCGGCTGGCCGGGGCGGGAGCGGCGGCGGGCATCCACCTGATCTGCCTGGCCGAGACCCCGGCGGCCTCGCCGACCTCGCCGGTGGCCGCGACGTACGACGCCGCCTGCCGGGCCTCCATCGCCTTCCGCGAGTGCGGGGCGGTCGCGATGCTGAGCGGTGATGTGGCGACGGCGTTGCGGCTGCTGCGTACGGCGGGCGGTCAGGCGGCGGGCCACGGCACGGTGGCGGCGGTGGACGCGGTCTCGGCGGCCTGGGCCGAGCGGTTCGGGCGGGCGCTGGCGCCCCTGCGCGACGAGGGCTCGGCCGCGCTGGCGGGCCGCCCGACGACGGCGGCGCTGCCGCCCTCGGCCCGGCTGCTGGACGAGCTGGGCCTGGCCCGGGCGACCCCGGCGTCGCTGATGGCCCGCTGGGCCTCCACGGCGGACCACCAGCCGGGCGCCTCGGCCCCCCGGCCCGCCACCGTCCCACCGTCCCGGGCGGACCTGGAGACCCCCGGCTCGGGCCGCACCCTGAGCACGGGCCCCCGCGTCGGCCCCCAGCGCACGGCCACCCCCGACGGCCACCGCTCCCAGGACACCCCTGCTTCGGGCCGTACGCCGTACCCGGCGGCGGGCGACCGGGACTCGGGGCGTACGGCGTACCCGTCGGCGGAAGGCCGGGGCTCGGGTCGTACGGCGTACCCGGGCGCGGAGAACCGGGACTCAGGACGTGCGCCGTACCCCGGCGGAGACAGCCGGGACTCGGGCCGTACGCCGTACCCGTCGGCCGAGGGGCAAGGCTCCGGGCGGACGCCGTACCCGGGCGCGGACAGCCGGGATTCAGGCCGCACTCCCTACCCCTCCGCCGAGGGGCGAGGCTCCGAGCGGACCCCGTACCCCCGCATCGGCCTACAGGGCGGTGAGGCCCAGGTGGGCCACGCACCCCAGCTCGGCCACACACCGCAGGCCGTGCCCCCACCGCACGCCCCCCACGCCGGGCGGCCCGTGCTCGTGCTCGGGGCCGGGCCGCGGGGTGCCCTCAGCGTCGACCTCGCCGACGAGGGGCCGCACCTGCTCATCGAGGGCCCCGCCGGCAGCGGCCGTACCGAGCTGCTGCGCGCCATCGCCGCCTCCCTCGCCTCCGCCGCCCGGCCCGACCGGCTCGGCATCCTGCTGGTCGACGGCGCCGGCGGGAAGCCCGAGGAGCGCGACAGCTCGGCACCGGGGCTGCTCCCCTGTACGGAGCTGCCGCACGTCTTCACGCACCTCGTCGCCTCCGACCCGGTCCGGATGCGGGAGTTCGCGCAGGCCCTGGGCGGCGAGCTGAAGCGCCGGGCCGAGCTGCTCGGCCCGCTGGACTTCACCGCCTGGCACGCCCGGCACGCGGAGGCGGCCCAGCAGGAGGAGTCCCGGCGCGTCGTGGGCCAGCGCCCGCCGAGCGGCGCCGAGCGCCGGGGCGACCTGGACTCCCCGCCCAGTGGCACGCTGCGGCTGCGCCCGGTCGCCGCCCGGACGTCGGACCCGGGCCCCTCGCCCCTGCCGCGCCTGGTCGTGCTCGCCGACGACTTCGACGCACTGGTCGCTCCGGGGCTCGGCAGCCCCGGCCGCCCCGCCGCCGGTTCCGTGGTGCGGGCGCTGGAGGCCGTGGCCCGGGACGGCGGCCGGCTCGGGGTGCACCTGGTGGCCACCTCGGCGCGCCCGGACCGCACGGAGGACACCGAGCTGGCCCGGGGGGCGAGGCTGCGCATCGTGCTGGACGCGCCGGTCCTGCCGCCCTCCCCGGACGAACCGGCCCCGGGCCGGGGGCGGTTGGGGCACCCGGACGGCCGGGTGACCCCGTTCCAGGGGGGCCGCGTCACGGGCCGCATCCCGCGTACGGCGACGCTGCGGCCCACCGTCGTGCCGCTGGAGTGGGAGCGGATGGGCGATCCGCCGACCCGCCGCCCGGTCCGCGAGCTGGGCAACGGGCCGACGGACCTGGCGCTGCTGGCCAGCGCCCTGGAGCGCGCGGCCCGTTCGGTGAACGCCGAGCGACTGCCCCCGCTGATCCCGTTCCCGACGTGAAGCCGCAGGCCCGACAAGGCTCCGACCCGTTCCCGACGTGAAGCCGCAGGCCCGACAAGAACCTGACCCCGTTCCCGACGTGAGGCGATGAGCCTGCCAAGGCCCTGACCCCGTCGGCCGCCCACCGCCCGAAGCCGCACGCCCGACCTGGCACTCCTGTCCCTGCCCGCCCGTTCCTCACCTCATTCCGCCGCATTACCCGGCATTGCCTGATGCCACGTCACGAGGCCATCACGATCACCGTGTTGGCCCCGACGGCGGTATTGCGGGCCCCGTGCACCGGGCGTAGGACTGTGCGCACGGACGACGCAGCCCGGGCGACGACAACGAGGTCGGGCGCGTACGGAAGAGACGGGGCAGGAATGCGTACAACCCTTTCCATACGCAGGGCCGCACTCGTCTTCACGGCGGTCGGCGCTCTGGCGCTGACCGGCTGCGGGGACGGCGGCGGGTCGAAGAAGTCGGGCGACGGGACGGACAAGAGCGCGGACAGCGCCTCCACCGTCACCCTGCCGAAGCTGGACGGGGAGAACATCTCCGTGGCCGCGGTCTGGACAGGACCCGAGCAGGCCAACTTCACCAAGGTGCTGGGCGAGTTCGAGAAGCGCACGGGCGCGAAGGTCACCTTCGTCCCGGCCCAGGACCCGATCGTCAACTTCCTCGGTACGAAGATCGCGGGCGGCCAGCCCCCGGACGTCGCGATGATCCCGCAGGTCGGCGCCATTCAGCAGGCGGTGGCCAAGAAGTGGGCCAAACCGGTCGGCGACGAGGCGAAGGCCCAGCTGACGAAGAACTACGCCAAGGTCTGGCAGGACCTCGGGGCCGTGGACGGCACCCAGTACGGCGTGTACTTCAAGGCCGCCAACAAGTCCCTGATCTGGTACAACGCGGCGGCCTTCGACAACGCGGGCGCGAGTGAGCCGAAGACCTGGAAGGACTTCATCACCACCGCGGAGACCATCTCCGCCTCCGGTGTCACCCCGGTCTCCGTCGCGGGCGCCGACGGCTGGACGCTCACCGACTGGTTCGAGAACGTCTACCTCTCCCAGGCGGGCCCGGAGAAGTACGACCAGCTGGCCAAGCACGAGATCCCGTGGACCGACCCCTCCGTCAAGGACGCGCTGACCACGCTGGCCGAGCTGTTCGGCAAGCCGGAGCTGATCGCGGGCGGCGCGGACGGGGCGCTCCAGACGGAGTTCCCGACCTCGGTGACCCAGACGTTCACCGGCGGCGACCAGCCCAAGGGCGCCATGGTCTTCGAGGGCGACTTCGTCTCGATCAACATCGCGCAGACCGAGGCGAAGATCGGTACGGACGCCAAGGTCTTCCCGTTCCCGGCGGTCGGCGCGGACTCCCCCGTGGTGACCGGTGGCGACGCGGCCGTGGCGCTGAAGGACTCCAAGGGCGCGCAGGCGCTGCTGACCTGGCTGGCGTCGGCGGACGCGGCGAAGATCTGGGCCGAGGCGGGCGGGTTCATCTCGCCGAACAAGTCCCTGGACGTGGCCGCGTACCCCAACGACGTGCAGCGCACGATGGCCGAGGCGCTCGTCGCGGCCGGTGACGACGTCCGCTTCGACATGTCCGACCAGGCCCCGCAGTCGTTCGGCGGGACGCCCGGCAAGGGCGAGTGGAAGATCCTCCAGGACTTCCTGAAGAACCCGAAGGACATCGCGGGGGCCCAGCAGAAGCTGGAGTCCGAAGCGGCCAAGGCGTACAAGAGCTGACGCGGTGGCCACCACGAACGCGGAGGGCGCCGGACCGGCGCCCTCCGCCTCCGCAGACACGGACCCGCGCCCCTCATCGCCCAAGCCCGGAGGCAAGAGCGTGACCGGCACCCGGCGCGTCATCGCGGCGGTGTTCCTGCTGCCCGCGCTGGTGCTGCTCGGCGCCCTGGTGCTCTACCCGATCGGCTACTCGGTCTACCGGTCGTTCTTCGACCAGGCGGGCACGGGCTTCGCCGGGATCGACAACTACAAGGCGCTGTTCACCGACGACACGATCCTCACCGCGGTGAAGAACAACGCGATCTGGGTGGTGTTCGCCCCGACCGTCGCCACCGCGCTGGGCCTGATCTTCGCGGTGCTCACCGAACGCATCCGCTGGGGCACGGCGTTCAAGCTGATCGTCTTCATGCCGATGGCGATCTCGATGCTGGCGGCGGGCATCATCTTCCGCCTCGTCTACGACCAGGCGCCCGAGCGCGGGGTGGCCAACGCCGTGGCGGTGGGCGTGCACGACACGTTCAGCGAGTCGGCCGGCTTCCCCAAGGCGCGCCCGCTGCCCGTGCACCCGCTGGAGAAGGGTGAGGGCGGGTCGTTCGTCTCCAAGGAGCCGGTACGGGCCGGGGAGAGCGTCCAGGTGCCGCTGGTCGGCGTGGCCCCGGGCAAGATGCCGGGCGACGCCCGCCCGGCGAAGGCGGCCCCGGCGGCGGACGGCGACGAGATCACCGGCACGGCCTGGCTGGACTTCACCCGGGGCGGCGGCGGGAAGCCCAATGTCGTCGACCCGGAGGAGCTGGGTCTGAAGGGCCTGAAGGTCGAGGCGGTCAAGGACGGCAAGGTCGTCGCCACCGCGACCGCCGGGGCCGACGGGGTGTTCACCCTGCCCGCGTCGGCGGACGGCGCCCAACTGCGCCTGCCCGCCGACAACTTCCGCGAGCCCTACAACGGCGTCGACTGGCTCGGCCCGTCCCTGGTGACCCCCGCGATCATCGGGAGTTACGTGTGGATGTGGGCCGGGTTCGCGATGGTGCTGATCGCGGCCGGCCTGGCCGGTCTGCCGCGCGAACTCCTGGAGGCGGCCCGGGTGGACGGCGCCAACGAGTGGCAGGTGTTCCGAAGGATCACCGTACCGATGCTGGCCCCGGTCCTGGCGGTGGTGCTGGTGACGCTGATGATCAACGTGCTGAAGGTCTTCGACCTGGTCTTCATCATCGCCCCGGGCTCCTCCCAGGACGACGCCAACGTCCTGGCCCTCCAGCTGTACCGGTCCTCGTTCGGCACGGACGCCGACCTGGGCATCGGCAGCGCGATCGCGGTGCTTCTGCTGCTGCTGGTGTTGCCGGTGATGCTGTTCAACATCCGGCGGATGAGGAAGGAGGCGCGGCGATGAGTACACCCCCGAGCAGGCCTACGAGCACACCCCCGAGTACACCTACGAACACCCCCACGAGCACGTCCACGGGTACGCCCACGAAGCTCAAGGCCGAGCAGTCCCTCGGCGCCCGGATCGCGGCGCGCCTCGGCGGCGGGGTGATGCGGGTCTTCCTGATCCTGGTCGCCCTGTTCTGGATCATGCCGACGATCGGCCTGTTCCTCTCCTCGCTCCGCGGCCCCGAGAACATCGCGGCCACCGGCTGGTGGAAGGTCTTCACCGCTCCCTCCGAGCTGACCTTCGACAACTACCAGCGCCTGCTGGACAATTCGACGATCACCGGCTCGCTCGTCAGCACCATCATGATCACCGTGCCGTCCACCGTCCTGGTCGTGGTGATCGGTTCGCTCGCCGGGTACGCCTTCGCCTGGATGGACTTCCCCGGCCGCGACTGGTGGTTCCTGCTGGTCGTCGGGTTGCTGGTGGTCCCCGTGCAGGTCGCGCTGATCCCGGTCTCCGAACTCTTCGGCACCATCGGGATCTTCGAGACGACGCTCGGGGTGGTCCTCTTCCACACGGCCTTCGGGCTGCCGTTCGCGATCTTCCTGCTGCGGAACTTCTTCGCGGAGATCCCGCGCGAGCTGCTGGAGGCCGCACGGCTGGACGGGGCGGGCGAGATCCGGCTCTTCACCCGGGTCGTGATGCCGCTGGGCGGTCCGGCGATCGCCTCGCTCGGGATCTTCCAGTTCCTGTGGGTGTGGAACGACATGCTGGTGGCGCTGATCTTCGCGGGCTCCGACTCACCGCCGATCACGGTGGCGCTCCAGCAGCAGGTACGCCAGTTCGGCAACAACATCGACGTGCTGGCGCCGGGCGCCTTCGTGTCGATGGTGATCCCGCTGGCGGTGTTCTTCGCCTTCCAGCGGCAGTTCGTGTCCGGCGTCATGGCGGGGGCCGTCAAGTGACCCCGTAACGCGTACACCTGCCCATACGTACGACACCACCGCACAGCCGTACGTCAACCCGAGGCGGCCCCGTTCCCCGGAACCGGGCCGCTTCGGCGCGTACTTCGCCCGAATGCCATGTCCGGCGTAACCCTGTCATTCCATCCGACGTTTGCGGGCCACCTGGTTCCCGCGAACGACCCATGGATGTGTAGTGCCCCGGTTCACTGTCATCGTGCCCGCATTCCGGGTCCAGGCGTATCTGCACGCGTGTCTGGATTCCGTGCTGAGCCAGTCCTTCAAGGACTTCGAGGTCGTCGTGGTCGACGACTGCTCCCCGGACGCCTGCGGCCCGATCGCCGACGAGTACGCCCGCCGGGACCCCCGCGTCACCGCGCTCCACCTCCCCGTCAACTCCGGCCTCGGCCCGGCCCGCAACGCCGGGATGGAGCGGGCCTCGGGCGACTACCTGATCTTCCTCGACGGCGACGACACCCTCCTCCCCGAGGCGCTCCAGGCGATCGCCGACCGGCTCGGGGCGACCGGCGACCCCGATGTCCTGATGTACGACTACGCGCGGACGTACTGGTCGGGCCGGAGCGTCCGCAACGTCCTCGCGGACCGCCTCGACGAGCGCGGCCCCGCCTCCTTCCGGCTGGCCGACCGCCCCGAGCTGCTGCACCTCCTCATGGTCGTCTGGAACAAGGCGTACCGCCGCGCGTTCGTCGAGGCCGAGGGGTTCACCTTCCCGCCCGGCTACTACGAGGACACCCCCTGGACCTACCCGGTGCTGATGTCCGCCGGGTCGATCGCGGTCCTGGACGCGGTCTGCGTCTCCTACCGGCAGCGGCGGCGCGGCAACATCCTCTCCACCACCAGCGAGAAGCACTTCGACATCTTCGAGCAGTACGACCGGGTCTTCGCGTTCCTCGACGCGCGCCCCGAACTCTCCGTGTGGCGGCCGGTGCTGTTCCGCCGGATGCTGGACCACTTCTGTGCCGTGTACGCCTCCCGGGACCGGCTCCCGCACCCCCGCCGCGCCGCCTTCTTCCGCCTGGCCACCGCCTCCTGCCGCCGCTACGCCACCCCCGGCGCCCCGGTCCCCCGCCGCGCCCTGCTCCGCCACGGCCTGCTGCACCTGGGCGCCCGCCGCACCTACCGGGCCCTGGCGGCGGCCCGGCAAATCGGCGAGGGGCTGCGGCGAGGCGTGGCCGCCCTGCGCCGGGCGGTGCGGGGCGCGGCGCTCCAGGCGCACTACCGCATCCAGCTGCGGCTGCCGCTGCGCCCCCGGGAAGCGGTGTTCGCCGCCGGCGGGGGCGGGGCGTACGCGGGCGGCCCGGCCGCGATCGAGGCGAAGGCGCGCGAGCTGGTCCCGGGGCTGCGGACCGCCTGGATCTGCCGTCCCCTCGACGCCCACACCGTGCCGCCCGCCACCCGCCCCCTCACGCCGGGCTCCTACGCGTACTGGAGCGCCCTCGCCCGCTCCACGTACCTCGTGAACGACACCGCCTTCGACCGGCGGCTGGTCAAGCGGCGCGGCCAGGTCCTCCTCCAGACCCACCGCGGCACCCCCCTCAAGACCATCGGCACCGACCTCCTGGACCGGCCCGCCGCCGCCCGGTCCACCGACTTCGAGCAGCTGCTGCGCGACGTCGACAAGTGGGACTTCGCCCTCTCCGCCAACCCGCACTCCACCCTCGTACGGGAGCGGGCCTACCCGTCCGGATACACGACGCTCGAATACGGCTCCCCGCGCAACGACGTCTACCACCGCTCCGGCCCCGCCGACGTGGCCCGGCTCCGCGAGACGCTCGGCATCCCGGCGGGCGCCACGGCCCTCCTGCACGCCCCCACGCACCGCGACTACCGGCGCGTCCAGCGGCCCACCCTGGATCTGGAGCAGCTGATCCGGGTGCTGGGCCCGCAGTTCGTGATCCTGGAGCGCGCGCAGCGCACGCGGGGCGGCGGCGCGGGCAGGGGCAGCCGTACGCGTACGACGCATCCCCGGATCATCGACGTCACCGGTCACCCGTCCCTGGAGACGCTGGCCCTCGCCTCGGACGCGCTGATCACGGACTACTCGTCGCTGATGTTCGACTACGTCAACCTGGACCGTCCGGTGGTCCTGCATCTGGATGACATCGAGGCGTACGAGGCGGCCCGGGGGACCTACTTCGACATCACGGCGTTCCCGCCCGGCGTCGTCGCGCGCAGCCAGGACGACCTGTTCGGCATCTTCGCCACGGACCACTGGCGGGGCTCGCGCTCGGCGCAGCTGCGGGCCGCGTTCCGGGCCCGGTTCTGTCCGTACGACGACGGGAACGCGGCCGAGCGGGCGGTGCGGCGGGTCTTCCTCGGCGAGACGGACGGGCTGCCGCTGCCCGTGCCGCCCTCGGCCCGGCGGGCGGTCGTCCCGGCGCAGCAGCATCCGGCGGGGGCGCGGGTGGCGCAGGGCTGAACGACCGGGGCCCCGCGCTCAGGTCCGGGGCCCCGTCAACGACACTCTCACCGCTCCAGGAACGCGAACAGCTCCTCCCAGCGCCGCGCCACCTCCCGCTCGGAGAACCGCTGGACCCCGGACCGGGCGCGGTCGCCCAGCGCGTCGCGCAGCCGGGGGTTGCCGGTCAGCCGGAGCAGCCGGTCGGCGAGGGCGGCGGTGTCCCCGGCGGGGGCGAGGAGCCCGTCCTCGCCGTCCCGGACGATCTCGCGGACCCCGGGCGCGCAGTCGAACGCGGCACACGGCACCCCGTTCGCCATCGCCTCCAGGAGGGCCAGCGGGAAGCCCTCGCCCCGGGAGGACTGGACGAAGACGGAGGCCTCCGCGAGGGCCGCCTCCACGTCGTCCGTGCGGCCCATCCACTCCACGGACCCGTCGAGTCCGAGCCCGGTGCACTGTGCCCTCAGCGCGGCCTCGTTTTCGCCCGTCCCGTACACGCGCAGCCGCCAGTCGGGCCGCTGCGGGGCGACCAGGGACCAGGTGTCCAGGAGCAGGTCGATGCCCTTCTGGTCGGTGAGGCGGCCGATGCTGGCCACGGTCTTCGCGGTGCGCGGGGAGGGCACGTGGGGCAGGTGGGCCAGCGCGTTGGGGAGGAAGCCGACGTTGTCGAAGCCGTCGCCCGCCCACCGGTCGGCGTCCTCCTCGGTGAGGACGAGCCAGTGGTCGATGTCCTTGTAGTGGTTCTTGATCCAGCGGTAGCGGTGGCTCGCGCGGGAGTAGTCGTAGGACTCGTGGCTCATCCCGATGGTGCGCAGCCCGGTGGTGTCGGCCTCCCCGACCCACTCCATCGCCCAGACCTGGGTGACGACGACGACCGCGCCGGGCCGGGCCGTGGCGAAGAGTTCGGAGAGGTGCGCGACCGCCCGCCGCTTCTCCTCGGCCCGGGCCGCCTCCCGGCGCCGGGTGGGGACGCGGAAGCGGTCCCGGATGCCCTGGGGCGTCCAGGGGGTCGGCGGGTGGGCCGGGTAGAGGGCGGTGACGGGGTGGCCGGGCTGGGCGGGCAGGGCCATCTTCCGGTCGGATGCGTGGATGCCGACGGTGTGGACGCGGTGGCCCTGCCCGGTGAAGAGGCGGGCGGTCTGGTGCATCCAGGCGGTGACACCGCCGAGTTCGTCGGTGCTGTTGGAGACGATGAAGATGTCACGGCTCATCGGCCGGCCCCCGGGCGGTCGTGGTGGTCGGTGGTACGGGAGGCGCCCGGCCGGGAGAACACCGCGGCGACGACCTGGCGGGCCGCGTCCCCCCGGTCGTAGGTGCCGAACTCCGCGGCGAACGCGGCCCGGTGGGACGCGTGCCGGATGTCGGACTTCTTCAACTCCGCGATTTCGGCGAAGAGTTCCTCCTGCGTCTCGGTCATCGGGCCCGGCGCCTTCTCCCGCAGGTCGAAGTAGCTGCCGCGCTCGGCGGCGTACGTGTCGAGGTCGGGGGCGTACAGGACGACGGGCCGGTCCAGCAGCGCGAAGTCGAACATGATCGAGGAGTAGTCGGTGACCAGGACGTCGGCCAGGGTGAGGAGTTCGCTGACGTCGTGGTGGCGCGAGACGTCGATCACCGTGCCGGGCGGGCAGACGGGGAGCCGGGCCGCCTCCAGGTAGTGCGCCCGGACGAGGAGGGTGTGCGTGTCCCCGAACCGTTCGGCGAACTCCCTTACGTCCAGCAGGAGTCGGCGCCTGGTCTGCTTCCCGCCCGCCGCCGGGCCGCCCCGGAACGTCGGCGCGTACAGCACCACCTTCCTGTGGTCGTCCAGCCCCAGCGCTCCGGCCAGCGGCGGCCGTGGCAGCCGCCCTTCCGTCTCGGCCCGGGTGCGCTCCGCGACCAGGGCGTCGTTGCGCGGGTAGCCGGTGCGCAGCAGCCGCTCCTCGGGGAGGCGGTAGGCGCGGGCGAGGGTGGCCACGTCGTGCTCGGAGCGGACGAGGAAGTGGTCGAAGCGGTGGACGGCCTGCTGGAGGCGTTCGCGCTGGGGGGCGTTCTGAAGGCGTACGCGGGTCTCGTCGAAGCCCATCCTCTTGTACGCGGAGCCGTGCCAGGTCTGGAGGTAGGTGGTGCGGGCGGGCTTGCGCAGGTGTTGCGGGAAGCCCTGGTTGTCGACCCAGAACTCGGCGCGGGCCAGCGCCCAGAGGTACCGCCAGGACCAGCGGCGTACGAGGCGGGCGTCGGCCGGGAAGCCGTCCGGGGAGGTGTCGTAGGACCAGGTGGAGCGGAGCTTCAGCCCCTGGCGGCGGATCTCCTCGTGGAGGGCGCGCGGGCTGTCGCCGTAGCAGCGGCCCATGTGGCTCTCGAAGACGACGGAGCCCCGGCGGACGGGGAGCCGGGTGAGCCAGGTGTTGTAGGCGGCCGCCTTGAAGCCCCGGGAGCGGTAGCGGTCCAGCCGCCTGCGCAGGGCGCGGACGAGGAGCTTGGCCCGGCGGGCGGGGCGGAAGTGGGTGGCGTACCGCACCAGGCGGTGGGCGGTCCGGGCCGGGCGGCGGCGGGCGGTGAGGCGGAGGGCCAGGTGGTCCTTGAGGGTGATGTAGGGCTCCCAGGTGTCCCCGGCCAGGCGCCCGAGCCGGGGCCGGGCGGCGAACCGGACCCCGCCGCCCACCAGGTCCTGCGGGCCGAACAGGTCGCTGACGGACCGGACGCGGCCGTCATCTCCGTCCGCCTCCACGATCAGCCGCGCGTCCCAGGCGGTGTCGCGGACGCCGACGGGGCGCAGGAGGCGGGTGACATCGGCGCGCGCCCCCCAAGTGATCCCGTTCCCGTCGCGGCGTACGTCGTCCACCGGGAACGCGACGGCGCGCGCCCCGCCCCGGGCCCGGAACTCCAGGGTGGCGCTGAAGGCGGCATCGGGGGCACTGTGCGGCGGCAGCACGAGGCGGCCTTCCAGCAGCAGCCGGCCCTCCTCGGCGGTGCAGCGGATGAGCCGGTTCATCAGCCGGGCCTCACCGAACACCCGGTACTGGTGGCCGAGTTCGGTCACGTCCACGGAACAGCGGTCGTCCCACTCCACCCGCCCGTCCTCGCCCGTGACGACCGGGGCGCAGACGGTCGCGGGCCGGCTCAGCGCGTACGCCGCCGTCAGGACGCCCTCCGCGTCGCCCCGGGCCAGCAGGGTGGCCGCCACCCGCTCCAGCGGCGGCAGTCCGTCCGGTACGGGGGCGGTCAGGACGCGGGCGGCCGTGGCGGCGGTCCGGGTGCGGCGGGCGGCGGGGAGCCGGGGGAAGGAGCGGGCCAGCGGCACCAGATGGTCGCGTACGAAGGCCCGCTCCCGCTCCTCGCTCAGCTCCGGCAGCCCGTGCGCGTCCAGGGTGTTGGCGACCCGGCGGTGGGCCTCCACCAGGGCGGTGAGGTCGCGGGCCCGGTCCGGGACGGCCCGGCCGGTCACGATGAGCCGCCGCACCAGGGCGATCCGGCCGACGGCCGCGGCGGCGAGCGGGCCGAACAGGATCTCGCCGTGCGCCAAATCCTCCTCGTACCGCAGCCCGTGGCGCCGGGCGGCCTCGCGGCGCAGACAGAAACCGGTCACCAGGGCGTCCCGGACGACGAGTTGGGGTGCGTCGGTGAAGCGGGCGACGGTACGGGAGCGGGCGTACAGCTCGTCCCGCCACGGCGGCTCCTGCTCCTTGCCGCCCTCGCCCACGGTCCGGCTCCACCGCCCGGCCACCAGGTCGGCGCGGCTGCGCTCGCCCGCCTGCCAGAGATTGCGGCAGGCGTGGCGGTGGAGGCGCTCGCCGGGGGTGAGGACGAGGACGTACCGGCCGGTCGCCGCGTCGAGGCCCGCGTTGCGCAGGGCGCCGGTGGTGCGGGCGGCCGGGTCGGCGTGGATCAGGCGGACCCGGTCGGGGGCGGAGTCGGCGAGGGTACGGGCGGCGGTACGGATGAGTGCGTCGGTGCCGGAGGCGAGGACGACGACGGCCTCGGACCCGCGCAGCGACTGGCCGAGGACGGAGGCGACGGAGGCGCGCAGGGCGTCGGCGTCCCCCGGGCCTTCGCCGCCGCCGTTCTCCCCGCCGCCGGTGATCACACAGCTGAAGTCGGTCATGCCTGAGCCCCCTCGGCCCCCGAGCCGCCTTCGGTCCGGGTTTCGCTCTCGGTCCCGCCCCCGGGCCCGTCTTCGGCCCCCGGGCCCTCCTTGAGCATCCGGTCGACGACCCGGGCTGCCGCGCTCCCGTCGTCGAGGTCGCAGAACGCCTCCCGGAACCGCTCGTACGCCTCCCCGTGCCCGGCGACGGCGGCCTCCGGGTCGCGCAGGGCGGCCACGACGCCGGCGGAGTCGGGGATCAGGGGCCCGGGGGCCCGGTGCTCGAAGTCGAAGCAGAAGCCGCGCAGGGTGTCCCGGTAGTGCGCCAGGTCGTAGGTGTGGAAGAGCATCGGGCGGCCGGTCTGCGCGAAGTCGAACATGATCGAGGAGTAGTCGGTGACCAGGACATCGCTGATCAGCAGCAGTTCGGCGACGTCCGGGTGGCGCGAGACGTCCCGGACGAAGTCGGTGTCGGGGACGCTGCCGCCGACCAGGTAGTGGCGGCGGACCAGGAGGACGTGGTCATCGCCGAGGACCTCGCGGGCCTGGTCCAGGTCGAGTTGGAGATCGGGGTCGTACCGCCTGGCCCGCCGTGGCTGGTCCTCGCGCCAGGTGGGGGCGTACAGGATCACCCGCCGCCCCCCGGGGATCGCGAGCCGCTCCCGTACGGCGGTGGCGACCTTGGCCCGGTCGGGCGCGTACAGCAGGTCGTTGCGCGGGTAGCCGCACTCCAGCACCTCGCCCGAGTAGCCGAAGGCGCGGCGCAGGACGGGGGTGGAGAAGCTGTTCGGGGAGACGAGCAGGCTCCACTGGGCGGACCGGTGCTCCATGGAGGCCATGTAGGCGGCGTCCGCGTGCGGGGAGCCCGCGAGGTCGCGGCCGATGCGCTTGAGGGGGGTGCCGTGCCAGGTCTGGACGACGCACTGGCCCTCGGCCCGCTCGAACCACTGCGGGAGGTGGGTGTTGGTGACGACCCAGCGGCTCCGGGCGAGCGCCTCGTACCACTCGGCGCTGTGCAGGGCGATGGCGCGGACGCCCTCGGGCACGGCGGCCTGCTGGTCGCGGACGGTCCAGAGGTGTTCGATGTCCGGTGCGCGGGAGGCCAGTTCGCGGTGGATCGCGCGGGGCGAGTCGGAGTGCTGGCGGCCGTCGAAGCTGGAGTAGAGGGCGGCCGGGCGGAGTTGGCCACGGTCGGCGGCGCGGAGGGTGGCGTACCGCTCGCGCTGGATGCGCTGCCCGTACGGTCCCTGCTCGGTGACCGGGAGGGCGCTGCCGGACTCCAGGACGAGCCGGTCGTGGTGGCGGCGCTGGAGGGTGAAGGGGCGTCCGCCCGCCTCCTGCTGGAGGGGGAGGTCGGCGTGGAGCGGGGTGGCCAGGCGGAGCGGCCGGTAGGCATCGGGGTCGCGCTCGCCCGGCTCGCGGAGGAAGAGGTACCAGCGCCCCTCGGCAAGCGGCAGCGGGCCGCCGGAGCCGTCGACGGCGGCTGGGTGGACGACAGCCCGGAAGCTACCGCTCTCCTCCAACTCACAAGCGATGACGGTCTCTTCGTGGTGGCCGCTGTGCCGCAGCACCAGCTCGCCGATGGTGCCGGACGGCTCCGGGAAGACGCCTTCGAGGACCAGCCCCCCGCCCTCGGTCCAGGACACCGAAGTCACGACGGGCTGCACGGCCCGGTCGGTGAGGACGAGGTCACCGGACGGGTTGGGAGCCACGTACAGCTCGCGCCCGCCCGGGATCGGGTAGCGGCCGTCGTCGCCGTCGGTCCGGGCGGCGACGGTCAACTTGCCTTTGCCGCCGACCAGTTGTACGCCCCAGACCTCGTCCTTGCCACGGAACGCAGTCAGCGGAATCTCGGCGGCACGGGACCCGAGGGAGCCGCGCAGGGCGAACTCCTGGATGTCCTTGGTGCGCCACTCGGTCAGCCGCAGAGCGGCCGGCCCGTCGTCGTCGAGGACCTTCACGTCCAGGTGGAGGGAGTCGTCGGCGGCGGAGTGGCCGGTCAGGAGGGCCGCGATCCGTTCGGTGCGCAGCTCCAGCTTGTTGCCGGAGAGGACGGGGACGACCCGGGTCCGCTCGTCGGTGTACAGGGCGGCGGGCGGGGCCGGGGTGCCGGTGAGCCGCATCGGGCCCCGGCGGAGGCGGCCCGCGCCGAACAGGGCGGACTCCAGCTTCCACGTCGTACGCCCGGCCTTGCCCTTGCCCTTGCTCTTGGCGGCGAGCGCGCGCGGGTCGACGACCGCCTCGAACCCGGCGCGTGCGTACCGGTGCAGGGAGCGCCCGGAGCGGGCGGTCGCCTCGTCGCCGCCGCCGGGACGCGGCCGCAGACGCAGCGGGATGAGCCGCTTCCCGGCCCGCAGCCAGCCGAGCCGGGGCGGCCCGCCGGGGGCGTTGCGTACGTATGCGTACCCGGTCAGCCTCAGCAGCCCGTCCCGCCACACGGCCTCGGTGAGGTGGGCGTGGACGGGGAGGTCGGCGGGGGTGAGCGCGGTGGCGGCGGCCGGCAGCGGGTCGCGGAGGGCGGGGTGGTGGGCGCGGGGGCGGAGGAGGCCGCGTACGTGGAAGGCGTCCCGGTCGTTCTTCTCCTCGCCGAGCAGCGCGAGGAGTTCGGCGATCCGGCGCTCCCGGATGAGCTGCCACTTGACCCGCAGATCCAGCGGCAGACCGGCGAAGACCTCGGGGGCGACGGTGGCGGCGAAGGCCCCCGCGTGGTCGAGGAAGGCCGTGTGGAACTCCTCGTCGCCGTCCGGCAGGGCCTCGATGAAGAGCCACAGGTCGCCGGAGAGCGCGTGCGCGTCGTAGCGCCGCTTGGCCTCGGCCAGGTCGGGGCGGCCGGCGAGGAAGGTGCTGACGGCGGTGACGGCGGTGACCCGGTCGCGGATGCCCTGGGGGACGGCACGGCGGGTGGTGATCGACCCGTCGCGGTCGCGCCAGTGGTAGACGGGCTCCTCGACGACGTCGACCGAGCGGGCCAGGAAGTGGGCGGGCAGGACGACGGCGATGTCCTCGTACAGCACGCCCGTCGGGAAGGCGAAGGCGTGCTCGTCCCAGAAGGTGCGGCGGAACACCTTGTTGCAGGCGATGCGGTCGCCCAGCAGGATCCAGTCCCGGGTGACATGGGTGGCGGGGCGGGCCTTCTCCATCGGCTTGCGGAACATCGGGGACTGTTCGAGCGCCCCGTTCCCTCGCAGTCGCAGCACGTTGCCGGTCGCGAAGTCGGAGCCGGAGCCGTCGAGTTCGGCGAGCATCCGTGCGTACGCGCCGGGGGGCACGACGTCGTCGCTGTCGACGAACGTGAGGAACTCGCCCTTCGGGTCGGCCGCACGGACCCCGGCGTTACGGGCCGCGCCGAGCCCGGCGTTCTCCTGCCGGATCAGCCGGAAGCGGGGGTCGCGGTCGGCGAACTCCTGTGCCAGGGCTGGCCCGTTGTCCGTGGAGCCGTCGTCGACGAGGACGACCTCCAGGTCGGCCATGGTCTGTTCGGCGAGCGAGGTCAAGCAGGCACCGAGGTACTCCTCGACGTTGTAGAGGGGGACGACGACGGTGAGACGGGGTGCCATCGCAGCGCACGATCCTTCCGGGCGGACGACATCGGGGAGATGACCATCAAGAGGTATGAGGGGGCCACGGTGTACAACCCGCGCCCCCGGGCCCGGTCACCCGAGGGGAGCCATTCGGGTGACGGAGGGAGGCGGAGGGGAGGGCGGAGGGGGCGGAGTTACGCAGACGGGGGCGCGCCGGTGACGCGGCCGAGCCCCGTACCGGGGAGGGGCACGGGGCTTGGGTCAGGTCCGGCGGATCAGGGCTTGACGGCGATCCGGCCCTCGTCCATGCGCAGCAGCAACAGCCGCTCGCCGGTCTTGTCGAGGAACTCGTCGACGGCCTGCCGCGACCCCTGCCAGTAGCCGTAGTCGTCGATCAGCAGCACACCGCCGCTGACCAGCCGGGAGTAGAGGTGCTCCAGCTCGTGCTTGGTGGAGGCGTACCAGTCGGTGTCCAGGCGCAGGATCGCGATCTGCTCGGGCGCCTGCTCGGGGACCGTGTCCTCGACCCGCCCCCGCACGTAGTGGACGCGCTCCTTCGGGTACGGGACGTTCTCGAACCCGGCCTGGACGTCCTCCAGCGAGGCGACCGCCCAGATCGGCCGGTCCTTGCCCTGGGCGTCCAGCAGTTCCTGCGCCGGGCGGCCGTCGCGCCGCAGGTCCTCGGCGGTGGGCGGGGTCATGCCCTCGTACGTGTCGAAGAGGTACAGCTCGCGCTCGGTCTCCCCGACGGAGAGCAGGGTCCGGGCGCAGGCCTGCATGGAGCCGCCGCGCCAGACCCCGCACTCGACGATGTCACCCGGGATGTCGTGCCGGGCGATGTACCGGGTGGCGAGGATGAAGGCGTTGAGCCGCTCCGGTGAGGTCATCGAGTACGGCTTGACCGCCCGGATGATGTCCCTGGCCTCGTCGTCGTAGTCCTCCGGGAAGGCCGAGGAGGGCTTCTTCGCCCGGGACTTCTTGGCCGCGGCCTCCTTCGCCTCCGGCTTCGGGGGCGCCGGGGCGGGGGTCGAGGCCGCGAGGGATTCGGCCGGGGCCGTACGGGCGGCGGGCACCGTCACGCGCCTGAGCTGGTATCCGGTGAGCTGCTGAAGGACGCCGTTGACGGCGTTGCGCCAAGCCATGGACCGGGACAGTACGCGCGGTTTGTGGCGCATGTCACTTTTCGTCAACCTGCCATTGATCGGGGCGGATTCTGTTCGAGTGCGGGCGCCGGCTCCGTCGTCTGCGCGGGCACGGACTTCGCGCGCCCGCACTGCTCGCGCCCCGCGACGGGCTCGGGCAGCGGGACGGAGTCGACGCCGCCGACCCGGTTCGCCCACCAGACCGCCAACTCCCTTACGGCGAACATGGTCAGCCGGGGGTAGCGCTGCGGCTTGCGGAAGACGCCGACGGAGTCGCCCCAGTAGGCGGCCTTCCTGTCGATGGCCCGGTAGTCGTGCCAGATGCCCTTCTGCGGCGGGAAGTCCGTGTAGGCCTCGCGGAGTTCGAGCCGGGAGTGAGCAGCCAGGGCGCGGAACCCGTCCGGGTAGTAGCGCCAGCAGTCCTGCGCATCGTGGACATGGCCGCGCGAGGGTGCGGTGATGAAGGCGTGGCCGCCCGGCTTCAGCACCCGGGCGATCTCCAGCATGGAGGCCCAGAAGAACGGGATGTGCTCGAACGCCTGCCCGGAGAGCACGACATCGGCGCTGTTGGAGCGGGCGGGGATGCGGTACGGCTTCTTCATGACCGCGTCCACGTTGGGCCCGTCCTGCACATCGACGCCGAAGTAGTCGATGGAGTGCCCGGCGAGGAGCGCCCGGTGGGTGCGGGTCTGCTTGCCGGAGATACGGGAGCCGAGGTCGACGACCCGGTATCTGCCGGGCGCGGCCCCTTCGCCCGGCCCTTCGACCGGCAGGTACTCCTTGATGCAGAGTTCCATCTGTTCGTAGGCGGACCGGTGCATGGGCGTCTCCCAACCTCGCTGTGTACGTGAGCTGTCGGAATCAACGACCGCGTGGGGCAAAGGGGACGCCGAAGAACCGCCGTACGATCCGTTCCGCCGCGTGCCCGTCGTCGTACGGGCAGAACCGCTCCCGGAACGCGGTGCGCAGCGCGGCCGACGCGGGCGAGCGCCACTCCCCCGTACGGAACGCCTCGACCAGCTCGTCGGAGGTGGTGGTGACCGTGCCCGGGGTGTCGCCGGGCCGGCCGGAGAGCAGGTCGAAGTAGGTCCCGCGGGTGGTCCGGTAGGCGTCCCAGTCGGGGGCGTGGACGACGATCGGGCGGTCCAGGCAGGCGTAGTCGAAGGTCAGGGACGAGTAGTCGGTGATCAACGCGTCGGCGGCCAGGCAGAGTTCTTCGATCCGGGGGTGGGCGGTGACGTCCAGGACCCGGCCGGTCGGTGCACTCGCCAGCCCGGCGGACCTGCCGTAGAAGTAGTGGGCCCGCACCAACACCACGTAATCCGGGCCGAGTTCGCGGGCTAGGTGTTCCGGGTCGAGGTCGGGCACGAAGCCCTCGCGGTAGTCGCGGTGGGTCGGGGCGTAGAGCAGGGCGGTCCGGCCTTCGCGGATGCCGAGTTCGGCGCGGATCCTGGCGATGTCCTCGGCGGTGGCGGTGAAGTAGACGTCGTTACGGGGGTAGCCGAGGTCGAGGTGTTCATAGGCCGGTCCGTCCGAGGGGGCCGGGTAGACGCGGTCCCAGATCTCGGTGCTGTGCGGGTTGGCGGAGAGGCTGAAGTCCCACTGCCCCACGTGCGCAAGGATCTTGGCGAAGTCCGCCTTCCGGGCGAGGGCGGGGTAGGCGCGCTGGTCGAGGCCCATCGTCTTGAGCGGGGTGCCGTGGTGGGTCTGGAGGTAGCGCTGGCCGGGGCGCTTGGTGAAGCCGCCGGGGAAGCTGGAGTTGTTGACCAGGTACGTGGCGGTGGCCATCGCCCGCCAGTAGGGGCGCGAGCCCTCGATGACGTACGGCACACCCGGGGGCATCCGGTCGCGGTGCCGGGAGGAGACGGCCCACACGCCCCTGATGTGCGGGGCGAGTTGGCGGGCCTTGGCGTGGATGGCGGCGGGATTGCAGGCCACGCCCCGGTTCCAGTAGGCCCCGTAGACCGCGAGGTTCGGGTCGAGGGGGCGGTGGAGGTCGGTGCGGTAGGCGGCCCGCATGACCTGCCTGCGGACGAACCGCTTCACGGATGCTCTGGTGGGCCTGGGGGGCATGGCAGCCGAGGGTAGTCGCGGCGGTGTCCGCCGGGCCGCCCGCGTTCACCCGTTCGGGGCAGCGCCGGTGACCCCGGGACCCGCCCTCTGTTGACCAGGACATGAAGCCACCGCTCCTCAGCGTCGTCATCCCCGTCCACAACGTCGAGGACTACCTTGAGGACTGCCTGCGGTCGGTGGCGCAGCAGAGCCTCGACGCGATCGAGGTGGTGATGGTCGACGACGGTTCGACGGACGGCAGCCCGGCGATCGCGGAGGCGTTCGCCGCGCGGGACGGCCGCTTCCGGCTGGTGCGGCAGAAGAACGCCGGGCTGAGCGCGGCCCGCAACACCGGCGTCCGGCACACCACCCCGGCCGTCCCCTACCTGGCGTTCGCGGACAGCGACGACTTCGTCGTCCACGACGCGTACGAGCGGATGGTGGCCTCCCTGGAGTCGACCGGCTCCGATCTGGCGACCGGCAATGTGTGGCGGCTGACCGAACGGGGGCGGCAGCAGGCCTGGCAGTACCGCTGGCTGACCGCCACCCGCCCCCGCACCCACATCACCCGGGACCCGCGCCTGCTGGCCGACCGGGTGGCGTGGAACAAGGTGTTCCGGCGCTCCTTCTGGGACGGGCACGCCTTCGCCTTCCCCGAGGGGAGGCTGTACGAGGACACCCCGGTGATGATCCCCGCGCACTATCTGGCCGGGTCCGTGGACGTCCTGCACGAGCACGTCTACTACTGGCGGGTGCGGGAGGGTTCGATCACCCGGCGGCGTACGGATGTCACGGGTGTACGGGACCGGATCGCCGCGTGCGAGCAGGTCAGCGCGTTCCTGGGCGGGCGCGAGGACGGGGAGCAGCGGCGGGCGTACGACGCGTCCTGTCTGCGCGACGACTTCGGGTACTTCCTGGACGGGCTGCCGCTGGGCGGCGAGGCGTACCGGGCGGCGTTCCTGGAGGGCGCCGGGGCGTTCGTCGACCGGGCGGGGGACGGGGTGCTGGAGGGGCTGCCCGTGGAGCTGCGCATCAAGTGGCGGCTGGTGCGGGAGCGGCGGCTTGAGGAACTGCTGGCCGTCCTCGCCTTCGAACGGGTCAACGGGGTGGGGACGTTCGCGGTGGAGGGGCTGCCGGGGCGACGGCGTGCGGTGTACCCCGGCGTGCGCGGCGCGAGCGCCCGGCTCGCGCGCACCGACGTACCGGCGGTCGCACGGCTCGTGGAGGCGCGGTGGGAAGCGGACGGGAAGCTCCGGCTGCGCGGGTACGCGTATCTGCGCAACCTGCCCGCTTCCTCCGCCCGGCAGCAGCTCATGGTGGGGATGGTCCGGGCGGAGGGGGCCCGCCGGGTGCGGACGGTGCCGGTGCGGTCAGTGCCGGCTCCCGAGGCGACGGTGAACTCCGGGCAGGAGCTGCACGGTTACGACCACGCGGGCTTCGAGATGGTCCTCGACCCGGACCGGCTGCCCGCCACGGGGGACAGCGGCGGCTGGTTGGTCGGGCTGGTCGTCGCGGCGCGCGGGACGGTACGGCGGGTGGCGGTGCGCGCCCTGGACGCGGGGGCGGACCAGCCGCTGGTGCACGACCTGGGGGACGGGCGGCGGACGGTGCTGGACCACCTGGGCGGGCGGCTGCGGGTGCGGGTGGCGCCGCCGGGGGCGCTGGTGGAGGCGAGCGGCGGTACGGAGGGGGGCGGCGCGCTGGAGCTGTCGGGCCGGTGCTTCGGGGGCGCTGCGCCTGCGGCCCTTCTGCTGATGCGGGACGGGGAGGAGGAGCGTTCGTTCCCGGTGGAGTGCGGGGAGGGCGGGGCGGACGGGGGCCGTGGGTCGGCTTTCACCGTACGTGTCCCTCTCGACGGCCTCGCCGCCGTACCGCCCGCCCCGCACCGGGCCCCGCCCGAGGTCAGGGCGGAGGGCGGGGCGCGGTGGCGGACCCGGTTGCTGCTCGCCGACGGGACCCGCACCCCGCTGCCCGCCGCCCCGGACCTGCCGCCGCCCGCGTGCGCTGACGCGGCGGGGGAGCTGGTGGTGGACCTGGGCGGGCTGCCGGTGGCGGATGCGGTGGAGCGGCTGGAGGACGGGGCGCTGCGGGTCTCGGGGACGTACGGAGTGGCTTGCGCGGCTTCGGGGGCGTACGGAGCGGCCTCCACGGCTCCGGGGACGTACGGAGTGGCCCCTACGGCTCCGGGGACGTACGGAGTGGCCCCTACGGCTTCGGGGGCGTACGGGGTGGCTTCCGCCGCCTCGGGAACGTACGGAGTGGCCTCCACGGCTCCGGGGACGTACGCGCCGGCGCTTTCGGGGCCGGGCGCACCGGCCCCCACGGCAACGGCCTCCGGCCCCGCCCCCCGCCTCTTCCTCCGCCACGAGACCCTGCACGAGACGCTCCCCGTCACCGAGGTCACCGTCGAGACCCACCCCACCCCCCGCTTCTACGCGCGGATCGCCCCGCCCCTCCCCGAGGGCCGCTGGGGTCTCCACCTCGACGGTCGCCCCGTCCGCGTCCTCGCCTCGCTCGCCGCGCACCTCCCCTGCGGCGACTCCGCCCTCGCCCTGGAGCGGCGCAACGGCGACCGGCTGACCGTCCTGGCGGCTCCGGCGCTCCCGGTCGCCGAGCGGAGCGGGTACAACAGACGGCTTCTGCGCTCCGCGCACCACCGCGCCGGGCGCACCACCCTCCCGCTCCTGGACACCGTCCTCTACGCGGGCGGCGCGGGCGGTGACTCCCCGCGCGCCGTGCACGCCGAGCTCGTGCGCCGGGGTGCGGAGGCCGAGCACCTGTGGGTCACCGGGACCGCTCCCGGCCGTACGACCCCTGTACCGCCCGGGGCACGGGCCGTTCCCGTGCACAGCGCCGCCTGGTACGAGGCGCTGGCCCGCTCCCGGTGGATCGTCACGGACGACCACCTGCCCGCCTGGTTCGAGCGGCGTCCCGGGCAGACCGTCGTCCAGACCTGGCACGGCACTCCGCTCGGCCGCTTCGGCACCGGCCTGACGGAGACCCTCTACGCCGACCACCAGCATCTCGCCACCCTGGCCCACCGATCGGCCCAGTGGTCGGTACTGGTCTCCCCGAGCCGCTTCGCCACCCCGTTGCTGCGCAGGTCACTGGCGTACGAGGGTGATGTGCTGGAGGCCGGATCGCCCGCCAACGACGTGCTGTGCGCGCCCGACCGGGACAAGGCGGCCGAAGAGATCCGGCGCACGCTCGGCGTACCGGAGGACCACCGTGTCGTCCTGTACGCGCCGACCTACCGCGACCACCTGGCCCATCCCCCGTCCGCCGTCCCCCACTCCCCCGACCGCACGGCCCCCGGCCCGTACCGCTGGGATCCGGCGCTGGACCTGCCCGCCCTCGCCCGCTCGCTGGGCCCCGGCCATACGGTGCTGGTGCGGCGGCACCCCCGGGTCACGGGCAGCATCGCGGAAGGTCCCGGCGTCCTCGACGTCTCCCGCCACCCGGGGGCGGCCGAGCTGCTGCTGATCGCGGACGTGCTGGTCACCGACTACGCGGGGCTGATGTTCGACTTCGCGCTGACGGGCCGCCCGATGCTCTTCCACACGTACGACCTGGAGCACTACCGCGACACCGTGCGCGGCTTCTGCCTGGACTTCGAGACCCGGGCGCCCGGTCCGCTGCTGGTCACCACGGACGAGGTGGCGCAGGCGCTGCGCGGCCTCGGGGCGCTGGCCGCCCGGCACGCCGACGCGTACGAGAGCTTCCGCCGCGACCACTGCGACCTCGACGACGGCGGGGCGGCGGGGCGGGTGGCGGACCGGCTGCTGGCGGACCTCGGGTAGGGCTTGCACAGCGCTCCGCGTACGTCCCCCGGAAGAGTGGCGGGCGGGAGGGACGGCCCCGCGCACGGAACCCATGACGTGTGTCCCTCTCCTCTCCCACACCCGCCCCGTCCGACACCCCTACCTCTGCGCCTCCTCCCGCCCCGGCCGAGGACGACGCGCCCGTCGTGGCGCCCCGGTGGCTGCCCTCGCCGTACGTCCTGCTGGGCGGTCTGCTGTGGGCGGTCCTGTCGGCGGCGGCCTGGCAGGTGCCGATGTGCTGCGAGGCCGGGCTCAACGCGGCCGTCGTCGAACGGCTGCGGAGCAGTCTGCTGCACCCGGCGTTCCCGATGACGGACCTGCCCGCCGCTGCCAGCGCGCACTACTCCCCGTACGCGGTCGTGCAGGGCCTGACCGCCCGGGCGAGCGGGCTCTCCGGGCAGACCGTGCTCGCGCTGTCCGCCGCCGTGAACCTGGCGCTGCTGCTGACCGGGATCGGCCGGCTGGCCCGGCTGCTGACCCCGAACCGGTGGGTGCCGGTCCTCGCGCTGATCCCGCTGGCGCTGATCCACTGGGCGGACCCGGGGCGGTGGAGCGCGCCGGGCACGTTCGCCGTCGCGGTCACCCTGCACCTGTGGGCGTGGACCGGTCACGCGGTGACCCGGCTCCCCCGCGCCGGCTCCGGGCGGCCGCCGGGACGGGCGCCCCGGTGGGCGGAGGCGGTCGGGATCGGCGTCCTGCTCGGGCTCGTCCTGCTGGTCCACCCGCCGACGGCGCTGGGTGCGGCGCTGGGCGTGGTCGCGCTGGTGGCGGTGAAGCAGCGGACCCGGATCAGGCCGACCATGCGCAGGTGGGCGGTGGCCGGGCTGTGCACGGCGGCCGTGGCGGCGGTGTGGCCGTACTACAACGGGCTCACCGTCGAGAAGGCCCCGACGCCCGCCGGGGCCTCGGCCCGCCCGGAGAACGGCGGGGCGCCGGTGACCGGGGAGCCCTACACCTGGGCGACCGCGCACGTCCCGCCCGGTGAGGTGGTGCTGACGGACAGCGTCCCGGCGATGTACGCCCTGGCCGGGCACGGGGTGTTCGTGCTCGCCGACGGGGTGCCGGACGCGGGGCTTCCGGCGGCCGAGCGGCGGGCGCGGAGCCGGGCGGTGGCCACGTACCTGGACGCGGCCACGGCGCAGGAGGAACGGGACCGGATCACCGGGCGGTACGGGGTGCGGTGGGTGCTGCTGACCCGGTTCCAGAAGCTGCCGGGGGACGCGTCGGTGCTGGCGTACAGCCCGCGTACGGGCGAGGTGCTGGCGCGCGTACCGGAGCGGTGATCCCTCGGGCCGCTTCAGGCGCCGTTGCGCAGCGCGGCGACCGCTGAGGCGGCCAGGTCGTCGAGGTAGCCCTTGGGCAGCTCGCCACGGACCACGACGAGCCGCCAGTACAGCGGCCCCACGATCAGGTCGAGGGCCCGGTCCGGATCGCTCCCCTCCGGCAGCTCCCCCCGGGCCACCGCCTCCCGCACCACCACGGCGGCGACGCCCTGCTGCTGGTCGAGGAGGGCGGCCTTGATCGCCTCGGAGATCTCCGGGTTGCGGGCCGCCTCCACCAGCAGGTCCGGGATGACCTGCGAGGCGACCGGGTGGCGCAGGGCGTAGGCGGCGAGTTCGAGGACGGCGCGCACATCCCCGTAGAGCGAACCGGTGGCCGGTGCGGGCATGCCCTGCGCGGCGACGGCCGCGACCAGGTCGAGGACGAGGGCGAGCTTGGACTTCCAGCGGCGGTAGACGGCGGTCTTGCCGACCCCGGCGCGCCGCGCGATGCCCTCGATGGACATCCGGGCGAACCCCACCGCGGCCAGCTCCTCGAAGACGGCCGCGCGGATGGCGTCGGTGACGTCCTCGCGCAGGACGGCGGCGCCTGCGGGGGCGCGGCGGCGGGTTCCCCGTTCGGTGGTCATGGCCCGAATGATAGTCGGCGACGACGGAACGGTTGCGTTGCGACGTACAACCGTCCTACTCTCGGCGTTACGACGATACGGTCCCGTCCCTACGAGGGCGTCCCCACGGGACCGTACCGTTCTGCTCCACTTCCCCCCTCCCGCTTCCGTCGAAAGCGATCGTTCGTGGTGAGCCAGACAGCAGCCCCGCCGACCCCGGTGACCTCTCCCACCAAGGACACCAAGGACACCCCGGCCACCCAGCCCACCGCGCCGGTCTACGCGCCCGGTGAGCTGGCCGCCCTGGCCGCCCGGCACGGGCTGACGGTCAGCGGTGCCCGGCCGACGCTGCCCGCGTACGTCCGGCAGCTCTGGGGGCGGCGGCACTTCATCGCCGCGTTCGCGACGGCCAAGCTGACGGCCCAGTACAGCCAGGCGAAGCTCGGCCAGATCTGGCAGATCATGACGCCGCTGCTCAACGCGACGGTCTACTACTTCATCTTCGGCGTCCTGATGGACACCAAGCGCGGGGTGGAGGACTTCGTTCCGTTCCTGGTCACCGGGGTCTTCATCTGGACCTTCACCAGCAGCTCCATCACCGCGGGCACCCGGGCGATCAGCGGCAACATCGGCCTGGTGCGGGCCCTGCACTTCCCGCGCGCCTCGCTGCCGGTGGCACTGGCACTCCAGCAGCTCCAGCAACTGCTGTTCTCGCTGGGGGCGCTGACCCTGATCCTGCTGGCGTTCGGCCAGTACCCGCGCCCGTCCTGGCTGCTGGCGATCCCGGCGCTGGCCCTCCAGGCGGTGTTCAACACGGGCGTGTCGATGGCCGTGGCCCGGCTGACGGCGAAGACCCCGGACATCGCGCAGCTGACGCCGTTCGTGCTGCGGACCTGGATGTACTCCTCCGGCGTGATGTGGAGCCTGGACCACCTGCTGGCGGGCGACCGGGTGCCGCACGCGGTGATGGTGGTGCTGGAGTACAACCCGGCGGCGCTCTTCATCAACCTCATGCGGTTCGCGCTCATCGACAGTTACGGCGCGGCGCAGTTGCCGGCGCACGTGTGGGCTGCGGCGGCCGGGTGGGCGCTGCTGTGCGGGGTGGCGGGATTCGTGTACTTCTGGAAGGCGGAGGAGACGTACGGCCGTGGCTGACCTCAAGGACACCCCCAAGGACACCTCCAAGGACACCTCCAAGGACGCCTCTGCGGACGACCGCGTCCCGACCGTCGTGGTGGACGACGTCCACATCACGTACACCGTCAACGGCGCCCGTACGGGCAAGGGCAGCGCGACCTCCGCGCTCAGCCGCCTCACCTCGCGCCGCCGCACCCCCGGCGCACGCCAGGTGCACGCCGTCAAGGGGGTCAGCTTCGCCGCGTACAAGGGCGAGGCGATCGGCCTGATCGGCTCCAACGGCTCCGGCAAGTCGACCCTGCTCAAGGCCATCGCGGGCCTGCTCCCGCCGTCCAGCGGCAAGGTCCACACCCAGGGCCAGCCCTCCCTGCTCGGGGTGAACGCGGCCCTGATGGGCGACCTGACCGGCGAGCGCAACGTGGTGCTGGGCGGACTGGCGATGGGCATGACGCGCGACCAGATCCGCGAACGCTACGACGACATCGTCGAGTTCTCCGGCATCAACGAGAAGGGCGACTTCATCACGCTGCCGATGCGCACGTACTCCTCCGGCATGGGCGCCCGGCTCCGCTTCTCCATCGCGGCCGCCAAGAGCCACGATGTCCTCCTGATCGACGAGGCGCTCTCCACGGGCGACGCGAAGTTCCGCCGCCGCAGCACGGACCGCATCCAGGAACTCCGCGCCGAGGCGGGCACGGTCTTCCTGGTCAGCCACAGCAACAAGTCCATCACCGAGACCTGCGACCGCGCGCTGTGGCTGGAGGCGGGCACGCTGAGGATGGACGGCCCGGCGAAGGAAGTGGTGGCGGAGTACGAGAAGTTCACCAACCGCAAGTAGCGAATGCAGCCCGTCCGGCGCTTGAGGACATCTTTCAGCCCGTCCGGCGTTTGAGGACGGACCCGCACGCCGAGGGGGCCGGCGCCACAACGGCACCGGCCCCCACAGACGTACCCCCTACGCGTGCGTACGCAACAACGTCCGCATGGTCCGCATCGCCACCGACAGATTCGCCAGATCGAACGCGTCCGACCCCTGGATCTCCTCCAGCGTCGACCGCGACCGGGCCAGGATCGCCGCGTTCTTCTCCTCCCACGCCCGGAACCGCTCCTCCGGCGTGGCCGTGTCCTCGCCCACGCTCAGCACGTCCGACGTGAGCGCCGCATGCGCCGCGTACAGGTCCTCGCGGATGGAGGCGCGGGCCATGGACTGCCAGCGGTCGGCCCGCGGCAGGTCGATGATCCGGTCCATCAGCTGGGTGATCCGCAGCCGGTCCGCGAGGTCGTAGTACACCTCGGCGACCTCCAGCGGGTCCTTGCCCGTCCGGTCCGCGATCGCGACGATGTCCAGCGCCGGGAAGGCGGAGGAGAATCCCGCGACCCGGACCGCCAGCTCGCTGGGGACACCCACCGAGGTCAGCTCGTCCAGGATCGAGTGGTACCAGTCGAGGTCGGCACCCCGGAGCAGCTTGGGCAGCTCGTTCCAGACCCGCTCCACCCCGTCCCGGAACCCCTCGATGGTCTCCGCGATGGCGACGGGCTGCGGCCGGTTGCCCAGCAGCCAGCGCGAACCGCGCTCCACCAGGCGGCGCGAGTGCAGCCGGATCCGGGTCTGGACATCGGCGGCGACCTTGTTGTCGAGGGCCTCCACCGCGTCCCACACCGCCGACAGCCCGAAGATCTCGCGGGCCGTGAACTGGGCCCGCACGATCTCCTCGATCGACGCCCCGGTCTCCTCCCGCAGCCGGTGCAGGAAGGTCGAACCGGCGGTGTTCACCGTGTCGTTGACCAGCACCGTCGTGATGATCTCGCGGCGCAGCGCGTGCCCGTCGACCGCCTCGGGGAACCGCTCGCGCAGCTGGCTCGGGAAGTAGGCGTGCACCAGCTTCTGGAGGTGCGGGTCGTCCGGCAGGACGGTGGCGATCAGCTCGTCCGCCGTCGTGATCTTGGTGTAGGCGATCAGCACGGCCAGCTCGGGCTGGCTGAGCCCCGTCTCGTTGCTGAGCAGCTCGCGGATCTGCCGGTCGGCGGGCAGGAACTCCAGCGCCCGGTCCAGCGCCCCGTCCTTCTCCAGCCGCCGCATGAAGCGCTGCTGGGCGTGGAGCAGGGAGGGCGCCTGGGCGGAGGCGTTGGAGAGGGCGACGTTCTGCGCGTAGTTGTTACGGAGGACGAGCGCGCCGACCTCGTCGGTCATGTCGGCGAGCAGCTTGTTGCGCTGCTTGACGGTCATGTCGCCGTCCCGGACGAGACCGTTGAGCAGGATCTTGATGTTCACCTCGTGGTCGGAGGTGTCCACCCCGGCGCTGTTGTCGATCGCGTCGGTGTTGATCCGGCCGCCGTTGCGGGCGAACTCGATGCGGCCGAGCTGGGTGGCGCCGAGGTTGCCGCCCTCGCCGACGACCTTGGCCCGCAGGTCCTCGCCGTTGACGCGGATGGCGTCGTTGGCCTTGTCGCCGACATCGGCGTTCGACTCGGAGACGGCCTTGATGTACGTGCCGATGCCGCCGTTCCACAGCAGGTCGACGGGGGCCTTGAGGATGGTCTGCATCAGGTCGGCGGGCGTCATCTTGCTCACCGACGCGTCGATGCCGAGCGCCTCGCGGATGTGGTTGTTCAGCGGGATCGACTTGGCGCTGCGCGGGTGGATGCCGCCGCCCGCCGAGAGCAGCTCGGTGTTGTAGTCGGCCCAGGAGCTGCGGGGCAGCTCGAAGAGGCGGCGGCGCTCGGCGTACGAGGTCGCCGCGTCCGGGGTCGGGTCGATGAAGATGTGCCGGTGGTCGAAGGCGGCGACCAGGCGGATGTGCTCGGAGAGCAGCATCCCGTTGCCGAACACGTCACCGGACATGTCCCCGACGCCGACGACGGTGAAGTCCTCGGTCTGGGTGTCGTGGCCCAGCTCCCGGAAGTGCCGCTTGACGGACTCCCAGGCGCCGCGCGCGGTGATGCCCATGCCCTTGTGGTCGTAGCCGGCCGAGCCGCCGGAGGCGAAGGCGTCGCCGAGCCAGAAGCCGTACGCGACGGCGACCTCGTTGGCGATGTCGGAGAAGCTGGCGGTGCCCTTGTCGGCGGCGACGACGAGGTAGGTGTCGTCCTCGTCGTGGCGGACGACGTCGGCGGGCGGCACGACCTCGCCGGCCACCATGTTGTCGGTGATGTCCAGCAGCGCCGAGATGAAGGTCCGGTAGGCGGCGATGCCCTCGGCGAACCAGGCGTCCCGGTCCACGGACGGGTCCGGGAGCTGCTTGGCGACGAAGCCGCCCTTGGCGCCGACCGGCACGATGACGGTGTTCTTCACCATCTGCGCCTTGACCAGGCCGAGCACCTCCGTACGGAAGTCCTCCCGCCGGTCCGACCAGCGCAGACCGCCTCGGGCGACCTTGCCGAAGCGCAGGTGGACGCCTTCGACGCGCGGCGAGTAGACCCAGATCTCGAACGCCGGGCGGGGCGCGGGCAGGTCCGGGATGGCCTGCGGGTCGAACTTCATCGAGACGTAGCTGTGCGGGGTGCCGTCGTCCGCGTTCTGGAAGAAGTTGGTGCGCAGGGTCGCCTTGATGACGGTGAGGAAGGACCGCAGGATCCGGTCCTCGTCCAGGGACGCCACCTGGTCCAGGGCCCCGTCCAGCTCCTCCAGGAGACCGTCGGTGAGCTCCGTGCCCGCACGCTGGCGCTCGGGCGACATCCGGGCCTCGAAGAGCGAGACGAGCAGCCGGGTGGTGTGGACGTTGTTGCGGAGCGTGGACTCCATGTAGTCCTGGCTGAAGGTGGAACCGGCCTGCCGCAGGTACTTCGCGTAGGCGCGCAGCACCACGGCCTGGCGCCAGTTCAGCCCGGCGCCCAGCACCAGCGCGTTGAAGCCGTCGTTCTCCGCCTCGCCCTTCCAGACGGCGGCGAACGCCTCCTGGAAGCGGGCGCGGGCGTCGTCGGCGAGGTGGCCGGTGTGGCCGTTGGTCTGCGGCATCCGCAGCCCGAAGTCGTAGATCCAGGCGTGCGTACGGTCGGCGCAGCGCAGCTCGTACGGACGCTCGTCGACGACCTCGACACCGAGCTGCTGGAGCGCCGGGAGGACGGCGGAGAGGGAGACCTGCTCGCCGGTCCGGTAGATCTTGAAGCGGCGCTCGCCGGGGCCCGCGCCGACCGGCTCGTACAGGCTGAGGGCGAAGTCCTTCTCGCCCTCCCTGAGGGTTTCGAGGTGGACCAGGTCGGCCACGGCGGCGCGCGGCGAGTGGTCGGCCTTGTACCCCTCGGGGAAGGAGTGGCCGTACAGGCGCTGGAGTTCGGCGGCGCGCTCCTCGCCCAGCTCGGCGTTGAGGGCCTCGCCGAAGCCGTCGGCCCAGGAGCGGGCGGCCGCGACGAGACGGGCCTCGATGCGGTCGGCGTCGGCGTCGGTGAGGTGCGCCAGCTCGGTGCCCGGCGGGACCCGGATGACGAAGTGCAGCCGGGAGAGGATCGACTCGGTGTTCCAGGCGGTGAAGTCGACGCTGGTGCCGCCCAGCTCCTCCTTGAGGATGTCGATCAGCCGCAGGCGTACGCCGGTGGTGTACCGGTCGCGCGGGAGGTAGACGATCGCCGAGTAGTAGCGCCCGTACTCGTCCTGGCGCAGGTAGAGCCGCAGCCTGCGGCGCTCCTGGAGGTAGAGGACGGAGGTGACGATGGAGCGGAGCTGGTCGACGGGGGTCTGGAACAGCTCGTCGCGCGGGTAGGTCTCCAGGATCTGGAGCAGGTCGCGGCCGTCGTGGCTGTTGTACGAGAACCCGGCGCCCTCCACCACTTCGGCGACCTTGCGGCGGATGACGGGCACCCGGCGCACGGACTCGGTGTAGGCGGCGGAGGAGAAGAGCCCGAGGAAGCGGCGCTCGCCGACGACGTTGCCCTTGGCGTCGAACTTCTTCACGCCGACGTAGTCGAGGTAGCTGGGGCGGTGCACGGTGGCCCGGCTGTTGGCCTTGGTCAGGACGAGGAGCTTGTGCTCACGGGCCTTGGCGCGGGCGTCGGCGGGCAGCCGGTCGAAGGACGGGCTGACCGGGTGGTCCTCGTCCACGCTGTGCTGCGGGTCGGAGCGCAGGATGCCGAGCCCGGTGCCGGGTACGGCGGCGAGCGCGTCGCTGTCCTTGAGCTCGTACTCGCGGTAGCCGAGGAAGGTGAAGTGGTCGGCGGCCAGCCAGCGCAGCAGCTCGCGGGCCTCCTCGACCTCCTCGTCGGCCAGGTCGTCCAGCGGCTCGCCGGGCAGGTCGTCGGCGATCCGGAGGGCGGCGTCGCGCATCTTCCCCCAGTCCTCGACGGTCTCCCGTACGTCGGACAGGACGCGTCGCAGGTCCGTGGTGATCTGCTGGAGGTCGGCGCGGTCGGTCTCGCGGTCGATCTCGACGTGGATCCAGGACTCGACGAGCGCGTCGTGCGGCAGCTCGGTCCCGGCGTCCTTGCGGCCCTTGGAGGTCTTCGGGATGCCGGGGCCGCCGGAGAGGACCTCGATGAGCTTGCCGGTGAGATCGCGGCGGACGGTGACCTGCGGGTGGATCACGACATGGATGCCGCGGCCCTGCCGGGACAGCTCGTTGGTGACGGAGTCCACCAGGAACGGCATGTCGTCGGTGACGACCTCGACCACGGAGTGGCTGCACGTCCAGCCGTTCTCCTCGACGGTCGGGGTGTGCACGCGGACGTTGGCGGTGCCCTGCGGACGGTTCTCGGCCAGCCGGTAGTGCGAGGCGGCGGCGCCGTAGACGTCGACCGGGTCCCGGCCGCTGAGGTCCTCGGGAGCCGTATGCAGGTAGTAGCGCTGAAGGTAGGCGAGCGCCGCGTCCTGCCCCGGACGGGCGTCCTCGTCGGCCCCGGCGGCGGCGACCCGCACCCGGGGGGTACCGCCCGGGCCACCCACACCACCGCCCGGGCTGTTGTCAGCTACCTGGGCAGCCCGTGCGAGCAGCTCGGCCTTGGCTTCGTCCAGCTTGGTCTGCATGTCCTCTGGCTCCTGTCGCGCGCCGTTGCGTGACGTAGGTGAGAAAAACGACGTACCGCCACGACACGGGGTTTCCGGTCTGGATCGACGCTATGCCGCTTCGAGAGTTGCCCGGGACCACATGGGCCGTTTTTGACGGCCGGTCCGGGGTCGGAAGATCGCGGATCGCCCGGGTGCGGTGGCACTCCGGGCGGCGGCCGGGGGCTTCGCTGCCCCCGAGGCGTATCGCGCTGATCACGGCACCAGGCTATCGCCCCCGCACCCCACCCCGTCATGAGCCGCATGTGTACAAAAGAAGACATCGAACTTTGACACTTCGGACAGTGCGGTGCCTCCCCCGGACGAACCGGCGTTCCGCCTTGGCGAACGTACGGGAACGGGGGGAACCTGTCCTTAGAGCACAGGAATCGGCCCCCGGCCCCCGCCCGAGCCCCGAGGAGCGCGCCATGCCCGAGCCCGAGAAGATCCTCATCGTCACCGGCGACGCCGCCGAGTCCCTCGAAGTGCTCTACCCCTACCAGCGGCTGCTGGAGGAGGGGTACGAGGTCCACATCGCGGCCCCCGAACGCAAGACGCTGCGCTTCGTGGTCCATGACTTCGAGCCCGGCTACGACACGTACACGGAGAAGCCCGGCTACACCTTCCCCGCCGACCTGGCCTTCTCCGAGGTGGACCCCGGGGACTACATCGCCCTGGTGATCCCGGGCGGCCGCGCCCCCGAGTACCTCCGCAACAACGCCGAACTGCGCAAGATCATCGGCGCTTTCTTCTCCGCCGACCGCCCGGTCGCCCAGATCTGCCATGGTCCCCTGATCACCGCCGCCACCGGCAGCCTGACCGGCCGCCGCGTCACCGCGTACCCCGCCCTGGAGCCGGACATGCAGAGCGCGGGCGCCACGTTCCAGGACACGGAGGCGGTGGTGGACGGCACCTTGATCTCGTCGAGGGCGTGGCCGGACCACCCGGCGTGGATGAGGGAGTTCCTGAAGGTGCTGCGCAGCGAATAAAGCCCATCGGACTGATCCGGCCTGCCAAAATCCAGCCCGTCCGGCACGTCCAGCCCGTCCAGCCCGTCCAGCCACATCCAGCCTGCTCAACCACATTTGGCCCGTCCGGCAGACCCAGCCCGTCCGGCCAAATCCAGCCCGTCCGGCGCTTGAGGACATCTTTCAGCCCGTCACCAAGCCTGAACCTGCGCATAGGCTCCGGGACGACCATTCCCAGCCCGTCCGGCGTTTGAGGACCGGGGTCCGGGGCGGAGCCCCGAATCCCGCGGCACAGGCCCCCGCCCCCACCCGCGTCAGGCGGAGAACGTCTCCGCCAGAGCCACCGCCTCCCCCAGGCTGTCCACCACCGGCACCCCCGCCGCCAGCAGACTGCTCCGGCTGTGCGACCCCCCGGTGTACAGCACCGCCCGCGCCCCCACATGCGCCGCCGCCACCGCGTCGTCCACCGCGTCCCCGATGACCACCGAGTTCTCCGGGGATATCCCGCCCGCCCCGGCCAGCGCCTCGAAGTGCCGCTCCATGTGGAGCGCCTTGCTCCCGCCCGAAGGCCCCGTCCGCCCGTCCACGCGGACGAAGTGGGACTCGATCCCGTACCCGCGCACGACCGGCACCAGGTGCTCGTGCCCGTACATGCTCAGCAGCGACTGGCTGTGCCCGGCCCGCCGCCACTGCGCCAGCAGGTCCTCCGCCCCGGCGGTGAGCCCGCAGGCGACCCGGCGCTCCGCGTAGTACCGGTGGAAGATGTCGTCCATCCGCTCCCACTCGGCCTCCGTGGGCAGCCGGCCCAGGAGCCGCTCGTAGAAGCGGGGTATGGGCACGCAGTACATCTCCCGGTACTGCTCCAGCGTCAGCGGCGCCAGCTCCACCTCGGCGAACGCGGCGTTCGTCGCGTGGATGACGGCGTGGATGTCGTCGAGCAGCGTGCCGTTCCAGTCCCAGACCAGATGGGTGCGTGTCTTCCCGGGTGTCATACAGAAAAAGTACCCGCCGGGTCCGACAACGCCGAGGCGTCAGCCGATGAGCTGCGGAATCTCCTGGACGCCGAACCAGAGCAGCTCGTGATCCTCCGCCCCGTCCACCGTGAACTGCGCGTCGCCGTCGCCGAGGTCCGCCGCCCCCAGGGCCGCCGCGGCCGCGGCCACGTCCTTCTCGGCCTCGTCGGCGTCCACGTGCACCGCCGCCGCCTTGGCCAGCGGCAGCGCGGCGGCCAGGCGCACCTCGCCGAGCGAGGCCGCGCTCAGCCCGTGGTCGGGGTCGGCGGTGGCTGCCCCGTCGGGGACGTCCACGGCGACGACGATCCGGCGCCGGGCCTCGTCCGGGTCCCCGGCGATCAGGCGGAGCGAGGCGGCGGCCGCCCGGTTGAGCGCCGCGTACTCCAGCTCCTCGATGTCGTCGGAGACGTACCACTCGCGCAGCCCGGGGGTGACCGCGTAGGCCGTCAGCGGCCCCGGGCCGACCTCGCCGGCCGCGTGTGCCGCTGCGAGACCGGAGAGGGTCAGGGGGACGTACACGCGCATGGCAGGCCGCTTTCGTAGTCGGAGACGCCTTCAGGATACGTGGGGACCGTCCCCTTTCGGGTTTCGGCAACCGGGGGCCCACGTCCACCCGCGACGCTCCGTCACCCCCGCGATGGCCCTTGTGCCCCATGGCCCGCGCCCCGGATAGGTGAATCGTCCCGAGCCCCTGACCGGGCGCGGGAGCCCCTTGCGGTGTTGTCGGCCGTCCCCGTAGAAGATCCCCAGCACAAGTTACCGCCCGGTATTTCCCGGGCCCGGTTCACGGGGGCGATGAACATGAGCATGAACAGCACCAGGCCCACCGGCCGCCGCGACCAGCGCCGGCCCCAGGCCGTACCTCCGCAGCGGGCCCGGCGCCTCCAGCCGCACCGCCCGCCGCGGCCCCACCAGTGGTTCGCCGAACGGCTGCTCGCGGTCCTCAGCGGTCAGCGCCCGGTGCACTGGATGCTCGGCCACACCATCGGCGACGCCTACGACCAGCTCGCCGAACTGGCCCCCAGCACCCCGCTCGGGGCCACCCGGGGCAGCCGCCCCGTCCTGCGCCACTGCCACGGCGCCCAGCCCGCCACCGGAGTGGTGGAGGCGTTCGCCAGCATCACGGCGGGCGACCGGGTACAGGCCATGGCCTTCCGCCTGGAGCAGGGCCCCGACCAGCGCTGGCGCTGCGCGGCCGTGGAGCTGGGCGGCGAACGCCTCGTCCCCGCCGGCCGGTGACCCTCACGACGCGGCCGGGGCCGGACACCCTGCGGTGTCCGGCCCCGGCCCCTGCGGCACTGCTGGTGCTACTTCTTACGACGGCGACCGCCGCCGCCACCGCTCTTCTGCGCCTTGCGGCGCTCGGCACGCGTCATGCCGTCCGAGGAACCGGACTGCGCACCGTCGGTGGCGAAGTCGCCCTCGACGACACCGCCCTCGCCGTCCACCGTGGGAGCGGAGAAGTGCAGCCGGTCCGGACGCTGCGGAGCCTCCAGGCCCTTGGCCCGGATCTCCGGACGGGCGGCGGGAGCGCCCTCCTTGGCGAGCGAGGTGCGCTCGGCCGCGTCCTGCACCGGAACCTCCTCGACCTGCTGCTCCACCTGGACCTCCAGGTTGAACAGGTAGCCGACGGACTCCTCCTTGATGCCCTCCATCATGGCGTTGAACATGTCGAAGCCCTCGCGCTGGTACTCGACCAGCGGGTCCTTCTGGGCCATGGCCCGCAGGCCGATGCCCTCCTGGAGATAGTCCATCTCGTAGAGGTGCTCGCGCCACTTGCGGTCCAGCACGGAGAGGACCACGCGCCGCTCCAGCTCACGCATGATCTCCGAGCCGAGGGTCTTCTCGCGCTCCTCGTACTGCTCGTGGATGTCGTTCTTGACCGACTCGGCGATGAACTCGGCGGTGACGCCCGCCAGGTCCCCGGCCGCCTCCTCAAGCTCCTCGACGGTGACCTTCACCGGGTAGAGCTGCTTGAAGGCGCCCCACAGCCGGTCCAGGTCCCACTCCTCGGCGAAGCCCTCGGAGGTCTCCTGCGCGATGTAGTCGTCGATCGTGTCGTCCATGAAGTGCCGGATCTGGTCCTGGAGGTCCTCGCCCTCCAGGACGCGGCGGCGCTCGCCGTAGATGACCTCGCGCTGCCGGTTGAGCACCTCGTCGTACTTCAGGACGTTCTTACGCGTCTCGAAGTTCTGCTGCTCCACCTGCGACTGGGCGGAGGCGATGGCGCGGGTGACCATCTTGTTCTCGATCGGCACGTCGTCGGGGACGTTGGCCATCGACATGACGCGCTCGACCATCTGGGCCTTGAACAGGCGCATCAGGTCGTCGCCCAGCGACAGGTAGAAGCGGGACTCGCCCGGGTCGCCCTGACGGCCGGAACGACCGCGCAGCTGGTTGTCGATACGGCGCGACTCGTGCCGCTCCGTGCCGAGCACGTAGAGCCCGCCGAGCTCCTTGACCTCTTCGAACTCCGCCTTCACGGCCAGCTCGGCCGCCTCCAGCGCGGCGGGCAGCGCGGCCGCCCACTCCTCGACGTTCTCCACCGGGTCGAGGCCGCGCTGGCGCAGCTCCGCCTCGGCGAGGTCGTCCGGGTTGCCGCCGAGCTTGATGTCGGTGCCTCGGCCGGCCATGTTCGTGGCGACCGTGACCGCGCCCTTGCGGCCGGCCTGGGCGACGATCGTCGCCTCCCGGTCGTGCTGCTTGGCGTTGAGGACCTCGTGCTGGACACCGCGCTTGGAGAGCTGCTGCGAGAGGTACTCGGACTTCTCGACCGAGGTGGTGCCGACCAGGATCGGCTGGCCCTTCTCGTGCTTCTCGGCGATGTCGTCGACGACCGCGGCGAACTTGGCGACCTCGGTGCGGTAGATCAGGTCCGACTGGTCGGCCCGGACCATCGGCCGGTTCGTCGGGATCGGCACGACGCCCAGCTTGTAGATCTGCTGGAACTCGGCGGCCTCGGTCATCGCCGTACCGGTCATGCCGGAGAGCTTGTCGTAGAGGCGGAAGAAGTTCTGGAGGGTGATCGTGGCGAGGGTCTGGTTCTCGTCCTTGATGTCCACCCCTTCCTTCGCCTCGATCGCCTGGTGCATGCCCTCGTTGTAGCGGCGGCCGGCGAGGATACGGCCGGTGTGCTCGTCGACGATCATGACTTCGCCGTCGATGACGACGTAGTCCTTGTCCTTCTTGAACAGTTCCTTCGCCTTGATGGCGTTGTTCAGATAGCCGACGAGCGGGGTGTTGACCGACTCGTAGAGGTTGTCGATGCCGAGCCAGTCCTCGACCTTGGCGACACCGGACTCGTGGATGGCCACGGTCCGCTTCTTCTCGTCGACCTCGTAGTCGCCGGTCTCCTCGATGCCCTTGAGCTGGTTGCCCGCCTCACCCTTGGTGAGACGCGTGACCAGCTTGGCGAAGTCGCCGTACCACTTGGTGGCCTGGTCGGCCGGGCCGGAGATGATCAGCGGCGTACGGGCCTCGTCGACCAGGATCGAGTCGACCTCGTCGACCACGGCGAAGTTGTGGCCGCGCTGGACGAGCTCGTCCTTGGACCACGCCATGTTGTCGCGGAGGTAGTCGAAACCGAACTCGTTGTTCGTGCCGTACGTGATGTCGCAGGCGTACTGCTCGCGGCGCTGCGCCGGGGTCATGTTGGAGACGATGCAGCCGACGGTCAGGCCCAGGAACTTGTGGACGCGGCCCGTCAGCTCGGAGTCACGCTCGGCGAGGTAGTCGTTGACCGTGATCAGGTGCACGCCCTTGCCGGAGAGGGCGTTGAGATACGAGGGCAGGGTGCCGACGAGGGTCTTGCCCTCACCGGTCTTCATCTCGGCCACATAGCCGAGGTGCAGGGCGGCTCCGCCCATCATCTGCACGTCGTAGTGGCGCTGTCCGAGGACGCGCTTCGCGGCCTCACGGACCGTGGCGAACGCTTCGGGAAGCAGGTCGTCCAGGCTCTCGCCGTCCGCGTACCGTTCCTTGTACTCGTCGGTGAGCGCCCGCAGCTCGGCGTCGGAGAGGTTGACGAAGTCCTCTTCGATGGAGCTGACCTGGTCCGCGATGCGGTGCAGTTTGCGCAGGATCTTGCCTTCGCCTGCACGCATGAGCTTGTTGAAGACGGACACTGAGGCTGGTCTCCTTGCCGGTCGGGCCTGGCACTGGTCGTGTGATGGACTCTGGCGCGGGCACGGCAGGTGGGCCCCACCGCAACGGCCATCGTAAGCGAGGACACCACCGCGTCGGGAGGGCTGCCGTCGCGTGGACCTCGCCGCACCCTCTCCGGACAACGGCCCAGAGGCGCGGAAGGTGCCGGGAAGCCCCAAAAGTGGTCGCATCGCGGCTGTCCGCTCACGAGAATCACTGTATGGAGCCGACCACTCTCACCACGCGACGCCTTCTTATGCGGCCGTTCGGCCCGCAGGACACCTACCGCGTGCACGCGGCCTGCCAGGATCCGGACATCCAGCGCTGGACGGTGATCCCCTCCCCGTACCGGCTCACCGACGCGGAGCTGTTCACCGCCAAGCTCTCCCCGGCGGGCTGGCGGGACGACTCCTCGTACAGCTTCGCGCTGGTGCTGCCGGAGAGCGGGACGCTCGTCGGGGCGCTCGGCATCGACCGCCGCAGCCGGCCGGGGACGTACGAGGTGGGCTACTGGTCCACCAAGGAGCACCGCGGTCGCGGGTACGCCACCGAGGCGGTGCTCGGCTCCGCCCGCTGGGCCTTCACCGCGCTCGGGGCGGACCGGCTGGAGTGGCGGGCCGAGATCGGCAACCTGGCCTCGCGTGCGGTCGCCCTGCGGGCGGGGTTCCGGCTGGAGGGCGACCAGCGGTCCGGGCTGCTCAACAAGGGAGTGCGGCGCGACGCCTGGACGGCGGCGCTGCTCCCGTCCGACCTGGGGCTTCCCGGCGCCCACCCCTACCTCCCCGAGCGGCACGCCGAACGGCCCGGCACCGCACCGGACTCCGTGCGCTGAGGCGGGGACGCCGCCCCTCCCCGCACTGTCAGTGGCGCGGTCTAGGGTTCGACGTATGACGCCTGTGCCTCCTCCCGCAGTCGAACTCTCCGCCGACCAGGCCCGCCGCATCGCGCTGCGCGCCCAGGGCTTCCTGGGGGCTCCTGACCGCAGGGCGGGGGTGCCGGGGGTGCTGCGGCACCTCGGGGCGGTCCAGCTGGACACCATCTCGGTGCTGGCCCGCTCGCACGAGCTGATCCCCTACGCCCGGCTCGGCGCGGTGGGGCGGCGCACGGTGGAGGAGGCGTACTGGTCGGGCGGCCGCTCCTTCGAATACTGGTCGCACGCCGCGTGCATCCTGCCCGTCGAGGAGTGGCCGCACTTCGCGTTCCGCCGCCGCGCCTACCGCGCCCGCCCGCACTGGCACCACGATCTGCCCGACGGCGCCTACGACACGGTGATCAAGCAGCTGCGCGCCGAGGGCCCGTTGACGGCGACCGAGCTCGGCGGCGCGAAGAACGGCGGGGAGTGGTGGGACTGGTCGGCGTCCAAGGTCGCCGTGGAGCGGGCCCTGATGTACGGCGAGGTGGTCTGCACCGAGCGGCGCGGCTGGAAGCGGGTCTACGACCTGGCCGAGCGGGCCATCCCGGACGCGCTGCTCCACGACGACCTGAGCGACACCGAGTGCCGGCGGCGTCTGGTCGCCCTGGCGGGCAAGTCGCTGGGGGTGGGCACCCGCAGCGACATCGCGGACTACCACCGGCTCAAGGGCGAGGAGTTCGACGCGGTGGTCGCCGACTCGGGTCTGGTCCCGGTGGCGGTGGAGGGCTGGGCCAAGCCCGCCTGGGCGGACCCCGAGGCGCTGGCCAAGGAGCCGCGCGGACGCCACCGTACGACGCTGCTCTCCCCGTTCGACTCCCTGGTCTGGGAGCGGGCGCGCACCGAGCGGATCTTCGGCTTCACGCACCGGCTGGAGGCGTACGTCCCCAAGCCGAAGCGGATCCACGGCTATTTCGCGATGCCGTTGCTGGCGGGCGGGAAGCTCCAGGGCCGCGTCGACCCGGCGCGCGAGGGCACCACGCTGATCGCCCGGCAGGCTTCTCTGGCGGGTCCGAAGGCGGTGGTCCCGATGGCCGAGGCGCTGGTGGAGGCGGCGGCCTGGGTGGGCTGCACGGACATCCGGCTGGAGCGGATCGACGCCCCGGAGCTGCGCGATCCGCTCAGGGACGAGATCGGCCGGGCGCTCCGGCGGGCCTACCGCTGAGAGCCGCGGTGGCTACCTGATCTCCAAAATCTTCTCGCGCATGGCATAGACCACGGCTTCCATCCGCGAGTGCAGCTGGAGCTTCTCCAGGATATTGCGGACGTGGTTCTTCACCGTGTTCTCGGAAATGAACAACTCCTTGGCGATATCCCGGTTGTTCATGCCGGTCGCCACGAGTTTGAGGACTTCCAGTTCCCGTTCGGTGAGACGGGGGGCGGGGACGAGCCGGCGCTCGTCGGTGCGCTGGATCATCGATTTGAACTCGGTGAGCAGCTTGGAGGCCATGGAGGGGCTGATCTGGGACTGCCCGTCCGCGACGGCGCGAATGGCCGTGGCCACCTCGTCGGTGGAGATCTCCTTGAGGAGGTATCCGGTGGCGCCCGCCTTGATCGCGTCGTAGAGGTCGGCCTCCTCGTCGCTGATCGTCAGCATGATGATCTTCGCACTGGGTGCCACCTCCTTGATGGAGGTGCAGGCTTCGATGCCACCGCGTTTGGGCATCCGCACATCCATCAGGATGATGTCGGGCAGCAGGTCGGCGGCCTTGTCGACCGCCTCGGAACCGTCGCCGGCCTCACCGACGACCTGGATGTCCTCCTCCTGCGCGAGGACGATCTCCAGGCCCCTGCGGAAGAGCGCGTGGTCATCGACCACGAGGACCCGGATGGGCTCCTTGCGCGAGATGCCGTCCGGAGCGTCGTCGGTGCGGGCACCGGCGTCGTCGGAACCACTCGCACCGCGCACGGGCCCGAAGGTGTCCACCATCGTTCCTCCCCCTGAAGGCCACGGCCTGATAGTCATCAGTCGTCCGCCAACGGCGTTTCACCGAGCCCTGATTGGCTCGGAACGCCATGATTCCATGCCGGGACGCCCGAGCGGTGATCCTGTGATCGCGCACAGGTGCCCCTGGTGGCGTGAAAACGCTCCAGGGGCACCGTGACGGGGTGGCGTCAGCCGCCGAGCGCACCACCCGCGCCGCCTGCTTCGTCAGCGGCGAGCGGGTCGGTCCTCAGGTGGATCACGCCGTAGTCGTAGGCGTGCCGCCGGTAGACGACACTGGGCTCCTTCGTCTCGGAGTCGACGAACAAGTAGAAGTCGTGCCCGACCAGTTCCATCTCGTAGAGCGCCTGGTCGAGTGCCATGGGTGCGGCGGTGTGGGTCTTCTCCCGCATCACGAGAGGCCCTTCGCCCTGCACCTCGATCGATCCGACCTTCGTGGTCGGTACGGGTTCCGACGGCTGCTCGCCGACCAGCTCGCCGTCCTCGTCGAACGAGGCGACACCCGGCACCACGTCCCCGACCTCCGCGGCCGACAGACGGCCGTTGCCCCGGCGGCTGTAGCGCTTGTCGTGCTGCTTGCGCAGCCGGGCCTCCAGCTTTCCGGTGGCCAGGTCGAGTGCTGCGTAAGGGTCGCCCGCCGCCGCTTCCGCCCGGATGACCGGCCCACGCGAGCGGAGCGTGATCTCCACCCGGTCGGAACGGTCGGCCTGACGGGGATTCGGCTCCTTGGACACCTCGACGTCGAGGCTGATCACCTTGCCGTCGAACTTCTGGATCTTGTCCAGCTTCAGCTTCTCGGCCACGTGCTTGCGGAACCGCTCGGGCACCTCGGTCTTGCGGCCCTTGACGACGATGTCCACGCAGAACTCCGTTCCCGGATCGCCCCGCTTCAACGGCGGGGCATCTCCCTTTTGCACCAGCCCCCGGAGATCCCCAGGGGCCTCGGACTCGGTGACTTTCGCCTCCTCCTCCCCCGTCGGAGAGGTCACTACCCCACCGGCTCGATCGCTCCGGTCTTTCGGTGAGTTACCTGCCCGAAACCTCAAGGTGCATTCATCGAGGTTCGGTCTTCACCGTTCCTCACAACTGAACATAGCCTGCGCACCCGGGTATCGGCACCCGCTGCCGGTACTTACCTCCGTTCAGGGGGTTTTGCCCTCTCATTACCTGCAACGATGCAAGTTCTCGGTCAGTTCCGGTTTATTTCGAAGGCGGACGGAGAAGCGGAGACGACCGCCGCCGCGCACACCTCACGGCCGGAGGGTCTCCGACCGCTCCCGAGCGCCTCGCCGACGGCCCGCGCCGCCTCGGCCAGCGTCGATCCGGTCGTCAACAGGTCGTCCACCAGGACCACCCTCCCGTGGGCGAGCAGCCGCTCTCCCCCGGTGGCCACTTCCAGCGCCCCGGCCAGATTCGCCCGGCGCCGGTGCGCCGCGAGCCCCGACTGGTCGGCGACCGCGCGGCGCTGCCGCAGCACCGGGACCACCCGGGCAGGGCGGCCGGTGCGCCGCAGCTCGCCCGCCGCCGCTCTGGCGATCCGGCGCACCGGATCGTGGCCGCGCGCCGCGGTCGCGGAGCGCGCCGAGGGCACGGGCACCAGCAGCAGGGGCCCCACGACTCCCACCTGCCCCGTCCCGGCCCGTACGGAGGCCGCCAGGGCCCGTCCGAGAGGTCCGGTGAGCCCGAGTGCCCCGCGCTCCTTGTGGGCCAGCAGCACCGCGCGTACGGCGTTCTCGTACGGCGCCGCCGCGTACACCGCCGGAAGCCCGGCAGGCCGGGGCGAGGGCCGCACCCCACGGGCCGGCGCCCCGTGCAGAGCGGCCCGGCACAACGGGCACAGCTCCGTACGCGGCCTGCCGCAGCCCGCGCAGGCCACCGGCAGGACCAGACCGGAGAACTCCCGCCACCAATCCCGCATGGCTCCACTGTGACCGGCCCCGGAGGACCGGACCACCCCTGTGGAAAACCCTCCGCCCGGAAGCCCTCCGACCAGGAAGCCCTCCGGGCAGCGAAAGCCCACGGATCAGCCCGGCCCAGGGTGGGCCTCAGCCCCGGGCGGCGAGTCAGCCCCGGCCGGGGCGCCGGGCCGGCCTCAGCCCGGGTAGACCAGCGAGGTGCCTTCCTCCAGGACCGTCTGCCAGTTGTCGCCCGGCGAGAGCTTCACTATGCCGTCGCCCTCGGTCTCCGCCATCAGCGGAAGCAGCTCGTCGTCAGCGGCGGCAACCGCGCGGACCTGGTTCACCCCGGGCAGCACCCCGGAGGCGCCGGAGGACGGCGTGGAACCGTCGGCCTGCACGTACCGCACCTGCTGGACACCGCCCTGCTCCTTGCCGACCACCACGAGACGGCTGCGGCCCGACCAGGAGATGGCCGTGACGTCCGTGAGCTGGGGCGCGGCCTGGCGCAGGTCCTCGACCGAGATCTCCGGCGCCTCGTCGGTCCCGCGCCGCTCCACCCGGCCGATCTTCAGCGTCGTATGCCCGTTCTCCGTCACCAGCAGGGCGATCCGCACCCCGTCCGCCGACAGCCGCAGCTCCTCGATCCGCCCGCCGTCCAGGCCCGGGACGCGGACCTCCTGCGGTTCGCCCTCCCCCTTGACCAGCCGCAGCAGCCTCGGGCGCGCCTTGTCACGGTCGGCGACCCACAGGTCGCCCCGGCCGTCCCAGCTCGGCGACGACAGCCGGTCGGCGGCCTTCTTCCCCGCACTGGTCACCACAGGCGGGGCCAGCTCGCCCGGCACGTCCATGGCGGCCACGTAGAGGTGCTGCCCGGTCGCCGAGACGCCGGCGGCCCGCTGTTCGTCCCGGGCCACGCCGACGGCGCCCATCGCGACCGCGCCGACACCGAGGGGGCCGCTCACCGGCTCAGGGGTCCCCTTGCCCTCGGAGGCACCGGCGATCCGCTGGACCCTTCCCTTGGCATCGAGGAAGTACTGGCTGTCGGGCCCGCCGGAGCCACTGTCGAAGGAGAACTTCGCCGCCTCGTCCGCGTCCAGCGCGCAGAGCCTGCCGCCCGCGCCCTCCAGCTCCACCTGCTCGACCCCCGAGGTCAGGTCCCGCAGGGTGAAGAGCACCTGGGCGGCCATCATCAGGCAGGCCGACCGGCCCACCTTGTCGGCCTTGCCGTTGAGCGGCACCTTCAGCACGTTCTGGTCGTCGGGGGCCAGTGCTACGACGTCCTTGCGCAGCGCGGTCCCGGTGGGGAAGCGGGAGTCGACCACGGGCCGCAGCCAGTTCGTCGGCCCCTCCAGCAGCGTCCTGACCGTCTGCGTCGCCGTGCTCATCTGCGTGACCGGATCGGTGCCGGTGCGTACGTAGACGGGGTCGGCGACGAGCGTCGGCTGCCCGTTGGTCCGCCCGCTGGCGAAGTAGTACTTGTTCACGGAGCGGTAGAGCCGCTTGAAGTCGGACTGCCCGAGGACCAGACCGTCCGGCACGATGTCGATGCGCCACTCGACCTTCCCGTCCGGCAGCTTCTCCCGCACCAGATGCAGCATCTGGGAGTAGTCGGTGGGGGCGAGCGGCTGGTAGGAGCTCTGGGCGTCGACCGACGCCACCTTCTCGCCGGTCAGCGTGTACGAGGTCTCGGAGTCCCGGCGCACCTCGTCGTGGAGGAGGGGGCCGCTGCGGTTGGGCGCCTGGGCGAGCACCGTAGTGCCCTCGCTCGGCTGCCAGGTCTTGGCGGCGTCCGCGCTGAGGTACTTGCGCGTGGTCCGGAAACCCGGGTCGTCGCTGGTCATCGACTCCAGGAACCCGTCGACGATCTCGCTGGGCGCCGCGCCCTCGCGGGGCTCCACCGCGTACACCTGCACCTGGGAGTCGCCGGGCTGCGAGGCGTCGACGGCCTTGACGTCACCGGTCACCGGCATCGACCCGCAGCCGGCGAGCGCGATGACGGAGCAGCCGAGCAGCGCGGTGAGCCGCACGCCGCGTCCGGTGCCACCGCGACGGCGGTCAGTACCCACGAGTGGTGTCCTCCTGGTCGGAATGGCTCGCCGGTGAACCCGGTCCGCCCGAACGCTCCGGTGCCGGGCGTGCCACGACACGGGCCCCGTTGCCGGGCAGCGCCGCCGGGTGCACCGAGGCGGGGGCCGGGTGCGGCACCGTGGAACGGCCCGGCACGGGCAGCGGCGAGCGCTTCGCCGCCCCGGGCTGGTTCGGTACGGACACCAGCCGGGTGTCGCCCGCCGTCGCCTCGTCGCGCTCCCGGTTCTCCCGGTTGCGCCGTGAGTCCTCGGGCTCCAGCGGTATCGGCGAACCGCGCAGCGGCTCGTCCGCCGTACGCGGCAGGGTCAGCCGGAACTGGGACCCGCCGCCCGGCTCGCCCCACGCCTGGAGCCAGCCACCGTGCAGCCGGGCGTCCTCGACGGCGATGGAGAGCCCGAGACCGGTCCCGCCGGTCGTCCGGGCCCGCGCCGGGTCGGCACGCCAGAACCGGTTGAAGACCCGGGTCGCCTCGCCGGGCTTGAGCCCGACCCCGTAGTCCCGTACGGCCACGGCGACCGCGCCCTGGGCCACGCCCATCCGCACGACGACGTCCCGGCCCTCGCCGTGCTCCACGGCGTTGACCACGAGGTTGCGCAGCACCCGTTCCACGCGCCGCGCGTCGGCCTCGGCGATCACCGGCTGGTCGTCGCCGATGACCAGGATCCGGCTGCCCTTGCGCTCGGCGAGCGGTTCGGCACCGCCGATCACCCGGTGCACCACGGCCCGCAGGTCTATCGGCTCGGCCTCCAGCGCGGCCGCGCCCGCGTCGAACCGGCTGATCTCCAGCAGATCCGAGAGCAGCGACTCGAAGCGGTCGAGTTGGTCGCCGAGGAGCTCGGCGGAGCGCGCGGTGACGGGGTCGAAGTCGGCGCGCGCCTCATGGATGACGTCGGCGGCCATCCGTACGGTCGTGAGCGGGGTCCGCAGCTCGTGCGAGACGTCGGAGACGAAGCGCCGCTGCATCCGGGAGAGCTCCTCCAGCTGCTGGATCTTCAGCTGGAGGTTCTGCGCCATCTTGTTGAAGGCCTCACCGAGGCGGGCGATGTCGTCCTCGCCGGTGACCTTCATCCGTTCCTGGAGCTTCCCGGCGGAGAGCCGTTCGGCGATACCGGCCGCCATCCGCACCGGGGTGACGACCTGGCGCACCACGAACCAGGCGATGGCGCCGAGCAGCACGACGACGAACAGTCCAGCGGTCGCCAGGGTCGTCTTGACCAGCGTCAGGGACTTCTCCTCCTGCGTGAGCGGGAAGAGGTAGTAGAGCTCGTAGGGGTGCTGGTCGATGTCGTAGAGGCGCTTGCCGACGACGAGGCCGGGCTGCGACTCCTTGCCGTACGAGTACCGGATCAGGGAGTACGTCTGGAACGCCCCCTGTCCCTTGCCCACGTCCTGGCGCAGGCGCTCGGGCACGCTGGAGGCCTCGACGCTGCCCGAACCACGCGGGGCACGGCTGCCGGCGCCTTCGTTGGCCGAGTCCGCGCTGAGCGCGACCACGTTGAAGGCGTTCTTGCCGCCGCTGGCGAGCTGGTCGACGAGCTCGGTGCGCCAGGAGGTGTTGGCGGTCATGCCGTCGGGCCCGTCGGCGCCCTGCCCGCCCGGGGCCAGGGAGGCGTTCGCCTTCTCCTGGGCCGCGGCGAAACCACCGGCGGCCTGGGTCTGGGCGGCCTTGCCCTTCGCATCGAGGAGGCCGTTGCGGACCTGCCCGATCACGACGAAGCCGAGCAGCAGCACCACGGCCATCGACATGAGCAGCGTGCCCGCGACGACGCGTAGCTGCAGATTGCGCCGCCACAACCGCACGGCGGGCAGCAGCGGACGGCGCACCCACCGCATCAGCAGACGCGGTACGGGCCCGCCGGGCGTCCGGTCCTGGAACAACCGGCCGCCCTGCAGGAAACGGCTCATACGAGAAGCCTTCCGTCCCGGACCGGCAGCCCGCTCCGCACGGACTCCCGGCTCCCCGGGGTTCGGAGCAGCGCTGCCCTCGGCCATGTCAGCTCGGTCCGGCCTTGTAACCGACCCCGCGGACGGTCACGACGATCTCCGGCCGCTCCGGGTCCTTCTCGACCTTGGAGCGCAGCCGCTGGACATGCACGTTCACCAGCCGGGTGTCGGCCGCGTGCCGGTAACCCCAGACCTGCTCCAGCAGGACCTCACGGGTGAAGACCTGCCACGGCTTGCGGGCGAGGGCGACCAGCAGGTCGAACTCCAGCGGCGTGAGGGCGATGGACTGCCCCTCCCGCTTCACGGAGTGACCGGCCACGTCGATGACCAGGTCACCGATGGTCAACTGCTCCGGCGCGGGCTCTTCGGACCGCCGCAGGCGTGCCCTGATCCGGGCGACCAACTCCTTAGGTTTGAACGGCTTGACGATGTAGTCGTCGGCCCCGGATTCCAGACCGACCACGACATCGACGGTGTCGCTCTTAGCAGTGAGCATGACGATCGGCACACCGGACTCGGCCCTGATCAGCCTGCACACCTCGATGCCGTCCCTTCCGGGCAGCATGAGGTCGAGCAGCACCAGGTCCGGCTTGGCCTCACGAAATGCGGCCAGTGCCTTGTCGCCGTCCGCTACGAACGACGGCTCGAAACCTTCTCCACGCAGCACAATCCCGAGCATCTCGGCCAGTGCGGTGTCGTCGTCGACGACAAGGACGCGTCCCTTCATAATCGACATCATCCCATTAGCTAATCGTTACCTGCGATGACCTGGCACACAGCTCTGCCAGTCCGACCCCCGTGACCGGGGAAATGACGCCCTCCTCGGTGACGATCGCCGTGATCAATTCGGGCGGCGTGATGTCGAAAGCCGGGTTGTACGCCGGGGCCCCGAGGGGTGCGACGACCATCCCACCTCCACCGTCCGCCGATACGGACTTCGGCAATGTGAGCTCCGTCACTTCTTGCCCGGAACGCTGCTCAACGATGATCGATGTGCCTTCGGCCGTGTCCATGTCCACGGTCGTCGTCGGCGCCACCACGATGAACGGCACATGGTGGTACTTCGCGAGCACAGCCAACGGATAGCTCCCCACTTTGTTGGCCACCGAGCCGTCTGCGGCAATGCGGTCCGCCCCAATGAGTACGGCATCCACCTCACCCGCGGCGAACAGGGAGCCCGCCGCACTGTCCGTGAGCAGGCTGTACGCCATCCCGCTGCGCGCCGCCTCGTACGCCGTCAGCCTCGCCCCCTGGAGCAGCGGCCGGGTCTCGTCCACCCACAGCCGGCGCAGCCGCCCCTCCCGGTGCACCCGCAGCGCCACCGCGAACGCCGTCCCCTCGCCCCCGGAGACCAGCGCCCCGGTGTTGCAGTGGGTCAGCAGCTGATACCCCTGCCCCGGCAGCAGCTCCTCCAGGAGCGCCGTCCCGTACTCCGCCATGCGCCTGCTGGCCTGGGCGTCCTCCCGGTGCAGGGCCTGCGCCTCGGCCAGCGCCACAGCGGCGGCCTCCGCCGTGCCGACCCCCTTCGCGGCAGCCGCCCAGTAGGCGTCGGCCACCCGCCGCACCCCGTAACCGAGATTCACCGCGGTGGGCCGCGCCCCCTCCAGCAGCCCCGCGGCCTCCGCCACGTCATAGCCACGGGCCGCCGCGAGCGCCACCCCGTACCCCCCGGCGATCCCGAGCAGCGGGGCCCCTCGTACCGCCAGCGTCCGGATCGCCCGCACCAGCGCGGGCACATCCGTGCACACCAGCTCAACCTCCTCCGCGGGCAGCCGCGTCTGGTCGAGGAGCACCAGCACGGGGCCTTCCGGAAGGTCGTCCCAACGGAGCACGGAAAGCGCGGGAGGCTCGCCGCCCACCGGCGTTTGCACGTCCTGATCAGCCATCCGCCCAGTCTGCCCGGTGAGCCGCCCACAAATGAAGGCACGAAGGAGAGAAGGCTCCCGGTCCGCGCCGCACCGGCCCGTGGCACGATGGCTGCCAACCTGCCGCCCCGATGAGCGGACAGGACGGTGAAGGAGCGAGAATGAACGACTCTCCGGGCTGGGCGACGCCCGGATCTGCCCCCTCCGACGGCCAGGAGGCGGCCATCCCCCGCCCCTCCGAGCCCCAGGACGCAGGCGCGCCGACGGGACAGTGGTCCCCCGAGCAGCCGCCCCCCGGGCAGTGGTCCCCGCCGAGCAACCCCGCCGGCGGCCCCGGCGCACGCCCGCCCGCGCCCGGCTGGGGCGGCGGTCCGCAGCGACCGGCCTGGGGCACCAAGCCGCCGGCGGCGAAGCCCGGCGTCATCCCGCTGCGCCCCCTGGGCGTCGGCGAGATCCTCGACGGGTCCGTCTCGGCCCTGCGCGCCCACTGGCGCACCGCACTCGGCTTCAGCCTCGCCGTCTCCGTGGTCATCCAGGTCGCCACCACCCTCATGCAGCGCTACCTCCTGCCCGAGCCGACCAGCATCGACCCCAACGCCACCGACGCCGAGGCCCTTCGCCAAGCCTCCGAATCCGCCCGGACGACCCTGTTCTCCCTCGCCCCGGTCTCTCTCCTCACGATGTTCGCCACGCTCTTCACCGCGTCGATCGTCACCGTGGTGATCAGCCGCTCGGTGCTGGGCCGCCCCGTCACGCTCTCCGACGCCTGGGCCGAAGCCCGCCCGCGAATCCTCCCCCTGGTCGGTCTGACCCTGCTGGTCACCGTGATCACCGCCACGATCATGACCGTCGGCATCGGCCCCGGCCTGCTGGTCGGCTCCGAGGCCGGTGCGGCGCTGGCGTTCCTCGGCTTCGCCGCCGCCTGCGTCGTCATCCTCTGGCTGCAGGTCAGCTTCGCCCTCGCCGCCCCCGCCCTGATGCTGGAACGGCAGAGCATCATCTCCGCCCTGCGCAGGTCGGCGAAGCTGGTCCGCGGTGCCTGGTGGCGCACCTTCGGCATCCTCGCGCTGACCTACGTGCTCGTCTTCCTGCTGAGCTTCCTCGTCTCCATCCCCTTCGGCCTCATCGGGATGCTCGCCGACGGAACCGACATCAGCGAGTTCTTCGAGAGCGGCGGCCCCTCCTTCGGCTGGCCCTTCCTGATCATCACGGGCATCGGCGAAGTGATCGTCTCCACGCTGCTCTACCCCTTCGTCGCAGGCGTGATGGCACTGCTCTACGTGGACCAGCGCATCCGCCGCGAGGCACTCGACCTCGACCTCGCACGGGCCGCGGGCCTCCCCGGCCACGACACCGACACCCCCAGGAGCTGATGCGGTGTCGGGGGCGGGGGGCACCACAGCAGCACGGCAGGTCACCGGCGCGGGCGACATACCCGTGGACACTCCACGTGTCCCCGCCCGGGAGGCGGCCGAGAGCGAGCTGTCCAAGCCGATGTACCACGAGAACGATCCGAACCTCCTCCAGCGCGCCCTGAACCGCCTCTGGGACTGGGTCGCCGGCGTGTTCGACGCCGCCGCGAGCGCCGCCCCCGGCGGCCCGGCCGGACTCGTCGTCCTGATCCTCATCGTCATCGGGCTCGCCGCCGCCCTCTGGTGGCGGCTCGGCACCCCGCAACGCACTTCCCGACCCGTGGACGCCCTCTTCGAGAGCGACGGACCCCGCAGCGCCACCCAGCACCGCGCCGCGGCCGACGCACACGCCGCCGCTCTCCGCTGGACCGAAGCCGTCCAGGAACGCATGCGCGCCATCGTCCGGTCGCTGGAAGAACGCGCCCTCCTCGACCCCCGCCCCGGCCGCACGGCGGACGAAGCAGCGGCGGAAGCAGGCCGCGCCCTGCCCGACCACGCCACCCGGCTGCGCTCCGCCGCCCGCGACTTCGACGACGTCACATACGGCGGCCGCACCGCGGACCAACCCACATATCTGGCCCTGCGCGCCCTGGACACCGAACTCGACGAGGCGAAGCCCGTGCTGCCCGGAACCTCCCGAGGAGCCACCGGATGACCACGGCCACCGCCCCCTCCCCCACCTCGACCGCGCCCACCCCGCACCAGGTCTGGAAGCGCACACGAGGGCTGCTGATCGCCCTGCTCATCCTCGTGATCGCCGGCATCACGTTCGCCGCCGTCCGCTCCGGTACCAACTACGGACACCTCGACCCCCGGTCCGCCGACCCGAAGGGCAGCCGCGCCGCGGCCGAACTTCTCAAGGCGCGCGGGATATCCGTCACCGTCGCCACGACCCTCGACGCAGCCACCACCGCGGCAGGACCCGACACCACACTCCTGGTCGCCGGCCCCAATCTCCTCACCCCCACGCAACAGCGCCGACTCCACGAGGCGGCCACCGCCTCCACCGGCCGCACCGTCCTGATCGCCCCAGGCCAGGCAGCCGCATCTCGCCTGGCCCCCGGCGTACGCACCGAGCCCCACCGCCCGGTGACCACCCTCCCCCCGTCCTGCGCCTTCCCCGCCGCCCGCAGCGCCGGCACAGCGGACATGGGCGGCATGCGCTACACGGCACCGAACACCACCGCCACCGCCTGCTACCCCAGCGCCGGAGCCCCCAGCCTGCTGATCCTGAAGGACCGCGGCGACGGCGACACCGTCCTTCTCGGCTCCCCCGACTTCCTCCACAACGAGCGTCTCGACCACCAGGGCAACGCCTCCCTCGCCCTGCAACTCCTCGGTTCGCGTCCCCATCTCGTCTGGTACCTCCCCTCTCTGGCCGATCCCTCCGCCACCAGCGAGGACGGCTCTCCCGACGACGACAACGACAACAACAGCGGAGGCAGCGGCGACCAGGCCTCGGGCGAGGAAAGCAGCTTCCTCGACCTGGTCCCCTCCGGCTGGCTCTGGGGAACGCTCCAGCTCACCGTCGCCGCGGTCCTCGCCGCGATCTGGCGAGGCCGCCGCCTCGGCCCCCTGGTCATGGAGCGGCTGCCGGTCTCCATCCGCGCATCCGAATCCGCCGAGGGCCGCGCCGGCCTCTACCGCAAGGCCAACGCCCGTGACCGGGCAGCCGAATCACTACGGGCGGCCGCCCGAACCCGTATCGCCCGCCTTGCCGGCGTAACCGCCCGTGAGGCACACACCTCTGCCGTTCTCCTCCCTGCCGTGTCCGCCCGCAGCGCCACCACAGGCGACGACCTGAGCACCCTGCTCTTCGGCCCGGCCCCCGCCGACGACGCGGCCCTTGTCCTGCTGGCCAACCACCTCGACGCCCTCGAAAGAGAGGTACGCACTTCATGAGCGCCCCGACCCCCGAGCCGGTCGAACCCCCAGCGGTCCCCGCGACCCCTGCGGCTCCGGAGCCCGCCGACGGCGCCCGCGCGTCCTTGGAAGCCCTCCGCTCCGAGATCGCCAAGGCCGTGGTCGGCCAGGACCCGGCTGTCACCGGACTCGTCGTCGCCCTGCTCTGCCGCGGACACGTACTCCTGGAGGGCGTCCCCGGCGTCGCCAAGACCCTGCTCGTCCGGGCCCTCGCCGCCTCTCTCGAACTCGACACCAAGCGCGTCCAGTTCACCCCCGACCTCATGCCGAGCGATGTGACGGGATCACTCGTCTACGACGCCCGCACCGCCGAGTTCTCCTTCCAGCCCGGCCCCGTCTTCACCAACCTGCTGCTCGCCGACGAGATCAACCGCACCCCTCCCAAGACACAGGCTTCCCTTCTGGAAGCGATGGAGGAACGTCAGGTCACCGTCGACGGCACCCCCCGCCCGCTGCCGGACCCCTTCCTCGTCGCCGCCACCCAGAACCCCGTCGAATACGAGGGCACCTACCCGCTCCCGGAAGCCCAACTGGACCGCTTCCTGCTCAAGCTGACGGTGCCTCTGCCCTCCCGGCAGGACGAGATCAACGTCCTCACCCGCCACGCCGACGGCTTCAACCCCCGCGACCTCAAGGCAGCAGGCATACGGCCCGTCGCCGGACCCGCCGATCTGGAGGCGGCCCGCTCAGCCGTCGCGAAGACCACGGTCTCCCCCGAGATCGCCGGCTATGTGGTGGATATCTGTCGTGCCACGCGCGAATCCCCCTCGCTCGCCCTCGGCGTCTCCCCCCGAGGCGCCACCGCACTGCTCTCGACCGCTCGCGCCTGGGCCTGGCTCACCGGCCGGGACTACGTCACCCCGGACGACGTGAAGGCCTTGGCGCTCCCCACACTCCGTCATCGCATCCATCTGCGGCCCGAGGCGGAGATGGAGGGAGTCACCCCCGACTCCGTCATCACCTCGGTGCTCGCCCACGTCCCCGTACCCCGATGAGGCGGTGACCATGGCCCTCACCGGACGTACCGCACTGCTGGCCGCGCTGGGATCACTCCCCGTAGGCATCCTCGCTCCGAGCTGGACCGGGATGCTCGCGGTCAACGCACCGCTCTCACTAGCGATTCTGTGCGACTACGCCCTGGCAGCGCCAGTGCGAACGCTTCGATTCACCCGATCCGGTGATACAACAGTTCGACTCGGTGACACGGCGGAAGTGCAACTCACCGTGACCAACAGCTCGCGACGGCGCCTGAGGGCCCAGCTCCGCGACGCCTGGCCGCCGAGCAGCTGGCCCGCCGACACCGAACAGGCCTCGTCCCGCCACACGTTGACGATTCCCCCCGGTGAACAGCGTCGCCTGTCCACCGCTCTGCGCCCGACCCGCCGCGGCGACCGCCAAGCCGAGCGCATCACGGTCCGCTCGTACGGCCCGCTCGGCCTGGCCGCCCGCCAGGGCTACCACCGCGTCCCGTGGACCGTGCGGGTGCTGCCCCCGTTCACCAGCCGGAAGCATCTGCCGTCCCGGCTCGCCCGACTCCGCGAACTCGACGGCCGCACCAGCGTCCTGACGCGGGGCGAGGGCACGGAGTTCGACAGCCTGCGGGCGTACGTACCAGGAGACGACACCCGCTCCATCGACTGGCGGGCAACGGCACGCCAGTCTGCCGTCGCGGTCCGGACATGGCGTCCCGAGCGTGACCGGCACATCCTGATCGTCCTGGACACCGGCCGCACCTCCGCAGGCCGGGTGGGCGACGTCCCACGCCTCGATGCGGCCATGGACGCCACCCTTCTCCTCACCGCGCTCGCGACGCGCGCCGGCGACCGCGTGGACCTCCTCGCCTACGACCGCCGCGTGCGAGCCCGGGTACAGGGCCGCACCACCGCAGGCGACATCCTGGCCACGGTGGTCAACACCCTCGCCTCACTGGAACCCGAGCTCGTCGAGACGGACGCCAGAGGGCTCAGCACCACGGCTCTCTCGGACGCTCCCCGCGGCTCGTTGATCGTTCTGCTGACCTCGCTTGAGGCCACCCCCATCGAGGAGGGGCTCCTCCCGCTGCTCCCTCAGCTCACCCAGCGCCACACGGTTCTGCTGGCAGCTGTCTCCGATCCGCGGATCGAGGAGATGGCGAAGGGCCGGGGAACGGTGGACGCGGTGTACGAGGCCGCCGCCGGCACCCAGGCCCAGGCCGAACGCCGCGACACGGCGGAGAAACTCCAGCGCCACGGCGTTGTGGTCGTGGACGCCACCCCGGACAACCTCGCCCCGGCGCTCGCCGACGCTTATCTGGCGCTCAAGGCTGCTGGCCGTCTTTGAGGCTCGTCATCCCCCTAGTCCTCTCTTGGTGAGTGATGGACGGCGCCCGTTGCATCGCTAACCAGGAGAGGACTCCCGGGGGCCCTGGATATGTTCGGATAGATTCGGAACGCAGAAAAGCCCCGCACCATACGGTGCGGGGCTTTCCCGGAAAAATTGTTCGGCGGCGTCCTACTCTCCCACAGGGTCCCCCCTGCAGTACCATCGGCGCTGAAAGGCTTAGCTTCCGGGTTCGGAATGTAACCGGGCGTTTCCCTAACGCAATGACCACCGAAACACTATGAAATTAACCAACACCGGATGAAAACACGGCCGTTCGTTATTTCAGAACCAACACAGTGGACGCGAGCAACTGAGGACAAGCCCTCGGCCTATTAGTACCAGTCAGCTCCACCCGTTACCGGGCTTCCACATCTGGCCTATCAACCCAGTCGTCTACTGGGAGCCTTAACCCCTCAAGAGGGTGGGAATACTCATCTCGAAGCAGGCTTCCCGCTTAGATGCTTTCAGCGGTTATCCTTTCCGAACGTAGCCAACCAGCCATGCCCTTGGCAGGACAACTGGCACACCAGAGGTTCGTCCGTCCCGGTCCTCTCGTACTAGGGACAGCCCTTCTCAATATTCCTACGCGCACAGCGGATAGGGACCGAACTGTCTCACGACGTTCTAAACCCAGCTCGCGTACCGCTTTAATGGGCGAACAGCCCAACCCTTGGGACCGACTCCAGCCCCAGGATGCGACGAGCCGACATCGAGGTGCCAAACCATCCCGTCGATATGGACTCTTGGGGAAGATCAGCCTGTTATCCCCGGGGTACCTTTTATCCGTTGAGCGACAGCGCTTCCACAAGCCACTGCCGGATCACTAGTCCCGACTTTCGTCCCTGCTCGACCCGTCGGTCTCACAGTCAAGCTCCCTTGTGCACTTACACTCAACACCTGATTGCCAACCAGGCTGAGGGAACCTTTGGGCGCCTCCGTTACTCTTTAGGAGGCAACCGCCCCAGTTAAACTACCCATCAGACACTGTCCCTGATCCGGATCACGGACCCAGGTTAGACATCCAGCACGACCAGAGTGGTATTTCAACGACGACTCCACAACCACTGGCGTGGCCGCTTCACAGTCTCCCACCTATCCTACACAAGCCGAACCGAACACCAATATCAAACTATAGTAAAGGTCCCGGGGTCTTTCCGTCCTGCTGCGCGAAACGAGCATCTTTACTCGTAGTGCAATTTCACCGGGCCTATGGTTGAGACAGTCGAGAAGTCGTTACGCCATTCGTGCAGGTCGGAACTTACCCGACAAGGAATTTCGCTACCTTAGGATGGTTATAGTTACCACCGCCGTTTACTGGCGCTTAAGTTCTCAGCTTTGCACACCCGAAAGTGCACTAACCGGTCCCCTTAACGTTCCAGCACCGGGCAGGCGTCAGTCCGTATACATCGCCTTACGGCTTCGCACGGACCTGTGTTTTTAGTAAACAGTCGCTTCTCGCTGGTCTCTGCGGCCACCCCCAGCTCACCGAGTAAATCGGATCACCAGTGATGGCCCCCCTTCTCCCGAAGTTACGGGGGCATTTTGCCGAGTTCCTTAACCATAGTTCACCCGAACGCCTCGGTATTCTCTACCTGACCACCTGAGTCGGTTTAGGGTACGGGCCGCCATGAAACTCGCTAGAGGCTTTTCTCGACAGCATAGGATCATCCACTTCACCACAATCGGCTCGGCATCAGGTCTCAGACTTCATGCACGACGGATTTACCTACCGTGCGTCCTACACCCTTACCCCGGGACAACCACCGCCCGGGCTGGACTACCTTCCTGCGTCACCCCATCGCTTACCTACTACAAGTCTGGTTCATCGGCTCCACCACTACCCTCAACTCCGAAGAGATCGGGCCGGCTTCACGGACTTAGCATCGCCTGATTCAGTACTGGGCGTTTCAAAGCGGGTACCGGAATATCAACCGGTTGTCCATCGACTACGCCTGTCGGCCTCGCCTTAGGTCCCGACTTACCCTGGGCAGATCAGCTTGACCCAGGAACCCTTAGTCAATCGGCGCACACGTTTCTCACGTGTGTATCGCTACTCATGCCTGCATTCTCACTCGTGAACCGTCCACAACTCGCTTCCGCGGCTGCTTCACCCGGCACACGACGCTCCCCTACCCATCCCAGCCCCCGTTGGGGGTACATGCTGGAATGACACGACTTCGGCGGTACGCTTGAGCCCCGCTACATTGTCGGCGCGGAATCACTTGACCAGTGAGCTATTACGCACTCTTTCAAGGGTGGCTGCTTCTAAGCCAACCTCCTGGTTGTCTCTGCGACTCCACATCCTTTCCCACTTAGCGTACGCTTAGGGGCCTTAGTCGATGCTCTGGGCTGTTTCCCTCTCGACCATGGAGCTTATCCCCCACAGTCTCACTGCCGCGCTCTCACTTACCGGCATTCGGAGTTTGGCTAAGGTCAGTAACCCGGTAGGGCCCATCGCCTATCCAGTGCTCTACCTCCGGCAAGAAACACACGACGCTGCACCTAAATGCATTTCGGGGAGAACCAGCTATCACGGAGTTTGATTGGCCTTTCACCCCTAACCACAGGTCATCCCCCAGGTTTTCAACCCTGGTGGGTTCGGTCCTCCACGAAGTCTTACCTCCGCTTCAACCTGCCCATGGCTAGATCACTCCGCTTCGGGTCTAGAGCGTGCAACTAGTTCGCCCTATTCGGACTCGCTTTCGCTACGGCTTCCCCACACGGGTTAACCTCGCTACACACCGCTAACTCGCAGGCTCATTCTTCAAAAGGCACGCAGTCACGACTGCATGTGCAAGCACACACAGCGACGCTCCCACGGCTTGTAGGCACACGGTTTCAGGTACTATTTCACTCCGCTCCCGCGGTACTTTTCACCATTCCCTCACGGTACTATCCGCTATCGGTCACCAGGGAATATTTAGGCTTAGCGGGTGGTCCCGCCAGATTCACACGGGATTTCTCGGGCCCCGTGCTACTTGGGTGTCTCTCAAACGAGCCGTTGATGTTTCAGCTACGGGGGTCTTACCCTCTACGCCGGACCTTTCGCATGTCCTTCGCCTACATCAACGGTTTCTGACTCGTCTCACAGCCGGCAGACTATGAAAAAGAGATCCCACAACCCCGTATGCGCAACCCCTGCCGGGTATCACACGCATACGGTTTGGCCTCATCCAGTTTCGCTCGCCACTACTCCCGGAATCACGGTTGTTTTCTCTTCCTGAGGGTACTGAGATGTTTCACTTCCCCTCGTTCCCTCCACACTGCCTATGTGTTCAGCAGCGGGTGACAGCCCATGACGACTGCCGGGTTTCCCCATTCGGAAACCCCCGGATCAAAGCTTGGTTGACAGCTCCCCGGGGACTATCGTGGCCTCCCACGTCCTTCATCGGTTCCTGGTGCCAAGGCATCCACCGTGCGCCCTTAAAAACTTGGCCACAGATGCTCGCGTCCACTGTGCAGTTCTCAAACAACGACCAGCCACCCACCACCCCACCCTGTACAGGTGAGTTCACTGGGGCCGGATCGAAGGCGACCTCTACGGCCGTACCTTCAGATACCCAACAGCGTGCCCGACCCGACCGATCCATCCCCACGTTCCACGCCGAAGCAGTACTAGTGACAACCAACCTGTCGTGCCGAATAGTCAACGTTCCACCCATGAGCTGACCACCGTCGAACATTTGCCGACGTAGTGGCTCTGGATCCCCGAAGGGATCTAGATGCTCCTTAGAAAGGAGGTGATCCAGCCGCACCTTCCGGTACGGCTACCTTGTTACGACTTCGTCCCAATCGCCAGTCCCACCTTCGACAGCTCCCTCCCACAAGGGGTTGGGCCACCGGCTTCGGGTGTTACCGACTTTCGTGACGTGACGGGCGGTGTGTACAAGGCCCGGGAACGTATTCACCGCAGCAATGCTGATCTGCGATTACTAGCAACTCCGACTTCATGGGGTCGAGTTGCAGACCCCAATCCGAACTGAGACCGGCTTTTTGAGATTCGCTCCGCCTCGCGGCATCGCAGCTCATTGTACCGGCCATTGTAGCACGTGTGCAGCCCAAGACATAAGGGGCATGATGACTTGACGTCGTCCCCACCTTCCTCCGAGTTGACCCCGGCAGTCTCCTGTGAGTCCCCATCACCCCGAAGGGCATGCTGGCAACACAGAACAAGGGTTGCGCTCGTTGCGGGACTTAACCCAACATCTCACGACACGAGCTGACGACAGCCATGCACCACCTGTATACCGACCACAAGGGGGGCACCATCTCTGATGCTTTCCGGTATATGTCAAGCCTTGGTAAGGTTCTTCGCGTTGCGTCGAATTAAGCCACATGCTCCGCTGCTTGTGCGGGCCCCCGTCAATTCCTTTGAGTTTTAGCCTTGCGGCCGTACTCCCCAGGCGGGGAACTTAATGCGTTAGCTGCGGCACCGACGACGTGGAATGTCGCCAACACCTAGTTCCCAACGTTTACGGCGTGGACTACCAGGGTATCTAATCCTGTTCGCTCCCCACGCTTTCGCTCCTCAGCGTCAGTAATGGCCCAGAGATCCGCCTTCGCCACCGGTGTTCCTCCTGATATCTGCGCATTTCACCGCTACACCAGGAATTCCGATCTCCCCTACCACACTCTAGCTAGCCCGTATCGAATGCAGACCCGGGGTTAAGCCCCGGGCTTTCACATCCGACGTGACAAGCCGCCTACGAGCTCTTTACGCCCAATAATTCCGGACAACGCTTGCGCCCTACGTATTACCGCGGCTGCTGGCACGTAGTTAGCCGGCGCTTCTTCTGCAGGTACCGTCACTTTCGCTTCTTCCCTGCTGAAAGAGGTTTACAACCCGAAGGCCGTCATCCCTCACGCGGCGTCGCTGCATCAGGCTTTCGCCCATTGTGCAATATTCCCCACTGCTGCCTCCCGTAGGAGTCTGGGCCGTGTCTCAGTCCCAGTGTGGCCGGTCGCCCTCTCAGGCCGGCTACCCGTCGTCGCCTTGGTAGGCCATTACCCCACCAACAAGCTGATAGGCCGCGGGCTCATCCTTCACCGCCGGAGCTTTTAACCCCGTCCCATGCGGGACAGAGTGTTATCCGGTATTAGACCCCGTTTCCAGGGCTTGTCCCAGAGTGAAGGGCAGATTGCCCACGTGTTACTCACCCGTTCGCCACTAATCCACCCCGAAAGGCTTCATCGTTCGACTTGCATGTGTTAAGCACGCCGCCAGCGTTCGTCCTGAGCCAGGATCAAACTCTCCGTGAATGTTTACCCGTAATCGGGTGCACACACACGAGAGCGGAACAACCGGTCGGAATAAGACCCGTTGTTCACAGCGTCCTCGCTGTGTAATCGCCTACCGTCACCGAAGTGGACCGGCAGGACTTTTCAAAGGAACCACCAACCTGCACCAGGTGCAGGCCGGGGTATCAACATATCTGGCGTTGACTTTTGGCACGCTGTTGAGTTCTCAAGGAACGGACGCTTCCTTCGGTCCCGTTTCACCGGGGCCCTCCGGGCGCTTCCCTTCGTTTTCTTTCCTGTCTTGCGTTTCCGACTCTATCAGACTCTTTCGTGTCCGATTCCCGGTCGAAGCGGGTCAAGCAGTTTCGCTTTCCAGGTTCTTCGCTTTCGCGTTTTCCCTTTCCGGCGGTTCCAACTTTACCAGACTCTTTTTCGTTCCGTTTCCGGTCCGAATTTGATTTCCGGTGGCCTGTGGAGTGGCCTTGCCTTTCGGCGGATCCGACTTTATCAGAAGCGCGCCGACCGAATGAACGATCTGCGATTCGAGATAAAGGGAATCAGATGGCTCTGCGGGATATGTGAACGTCCCGGCATGAGCGAGATAGACACTATGCGCTTCACTCAGACCTGTCTAGTCCGAGGCAACCGTTTAAATCTACCTCCCCACATCTGCCGTGTCAACGGTTTTTGTGGGCGAAGAGGAGACTAGCAGCTCAGCAGGGGCGAATGCACACCGGTGGTCAGGCGGCGGAGGGAAGCTCGGCGCTCCGTTCGACCGCTGCGAGGTCGCCGGTGTCGCCGGCTCGGACCGCGCGGCGGCCCAGGATGTAGACGTACGCGAGAAAGGCCAGCTCAGCGGCGATGCCGATGGTGATCCTGGCCCAGGTCGGAAGGCCTGAGGGAGTCACGAAGCCTTCGATCAGGCCTGAGACGAACAGGACCAGGGCCAGGCCGATGGCCATGCCCAGTGCGGCGCGGCCCTGCTGGGCGAGGGCGGTTCGGCGGGAGAGGGGACCGGGGTCGATCACCGTCCAGCCGAGGCGCAGCCCCGTACCGGCGGCCACGAACACCGCCGTCAGTTCGAGCAGGCCGTGCGGAAGGACGAGGCCTAGGAAGACGTCCAGGCGGCCCGCGGAGGACATCAGGCCGATGCCGACGCCGAGGTTGAGCATGTTGAGGAAGAGGATCCAGATCACCGGTAGGCAGAGGAACGCGCCCAGGACCAGGCACATCGCGGCGGCCTGCGCGTTGTTCGTCCATACCTGCGCGGCGAAGGACGCGGCCGGGTGGCTGGAGTAGTAGGTCTCGTACTCCCCGCCCGGCCGGGTCATGGCGCGGAGGTCTTCCGGGGCGGCTATCGCCGCCTGGACCTCGGGGTGGGTGCCGATCCACCAGCCCAGGAGTGCGGCCACCACCGTGGACAGGATCGCCGTGGGGACCCACCAGTGACGTGAGCGGTAGACCGCGGCGGGGAAACCTGTGGTGAGGAAGCGGGCCGCGTCGCGCCAGGAGGACTTGCGGGTGCCCGTGACCGTGGCCCGGGCGCGGGCCACGAGCTGGGTGAGGCGCGCGGTGAGCAGTGGGTCGGGGGTGGTCGACCGGATCAGGGAGAGGTGGGTGGCCGTGCGCTGGTAGAGGACGACGAGCTCGTCCGCCTCCGCGCCCGTCAGGCGGCGCCCTCGGCGCAGGAGGTGGTCGAGGCGGTCCCACTCCGTGCGGTGGGCGGTGACGAAGACGTCGAGGTCCATGGGCGGCTGTTGCTCCAGGCATGGGTGCGTACGGGGCCGTACTACTGCGGCGCGCTGCGGGTCAGCTTGGCAGACTGGGTCCGGCCGGGGGCAGTGAAGGTCGGGGAAGAGTGGGGGCGCGATGAGCGAGTTGGTGACCGGGGACGCGGTTGCCCTGGAGCTGAGGCCGGCGAGGCTGCCGAGCCGGGCTCTGGCGGCGGCGATCGATCTGGCGGTGGTCTTCTGCGTCTTCGTCCTGGTATCGGTCGTGGTGGGGATCGCCTCCGTCGCCCTGGACGAAGCCGCCGCCGCGGCCATCGCGGTCGCCTTGTTCCTGCTGGTGCTGATCGGGGGGCCGATCGCGGTGGAGACGCTGAGCCACGGCCGTTCCCTCGGGAAGCTGGCCTGCGGGCTGCGCGTGGTGCGGGACGACGGCGGCCCGATCCGGTTCCGGCACGCGCTCGTGCGGGGGGCGATGGGGGCTGTGGAGATCCTGATGACGTTCGGGGCCGTGGCCTGCATCGCGTCGCTGGTGTCGGCACGGGGGCGTCGGCTCGGTGATGTCTTCGCGGGGACGCTGGTCATCCGGGAGCGGGTGGCGGCCAAGCGGTCGGTCGCCGTGCCGCCGCCCCCGCCGTGGCTGGTCGGCCGGTTCTCGCAGCTGGATCTGTCCGCCGTGCCGGACGAACTGTGGCTCGCGATACGGCAGTACCTGACGCGGATGCACCAGCTGGACCCCGGTGTCGGCGGATCGATCGCCGGGCGGCTGGCCGACGAGCTGGTGGCGCGTACGGGGATCGCTCCGCCGCAGGGGGTGCCGGCGGCCGCGTTCCTGGCCGCGGTGGTGCATGAGCGGCAGGCGCGGGATGCCCGGCGGGTGTTCGCGGGGGCCCGGGGTGCGGCTGCCGCTCCACCGGTGCCTGCGGGCGGAGTTGCGGGGTTTGGCGGGGCTGTTGGGTCGGCTGTGCCTGCGGGGGCCGCTGTGCCCGCTGGGAGCGCTGGGACCGTTGCGTCTTCTGCGCCCGGTGGGGCGCCTTTGCCTGTTGAAACTGCTGGACCCGCTGCGCCTGCTGCTGGGGCGCCTCTGCCCGCTGGGCCTGGTGGGGCCGGGGGCCGTGCGCCTGGCGGTGGTGGGGGTTCTGGTTCGGAGGCGCGGAAGGGGACGGGGGCCTCCTCCGGCGGGTTCGCTCCGCCCGGTTAGTCGGCGGGCCGGGAGGGGCGCGGGGACGGGGGTGTCTCCAGGTGCTCCAACTCGATGCCCGGTGCCGCGAGGACGACGTCGCCGGCCAGGTGAACCGTGTGCCGGTCCCCCGTGTCCAGGGCGCTGACCTGGTATTCGTCCACGATCAGGGGGCCGTTGTCAGTGGTGTGCGCTTCACTGTTCACCAGAGCCCAGGACTGGTCACTGGTACGTGGCGCGAGGACCGGGTCCGTGAAGGTGACCACGCGGACGCGGGTCTCGGGGGAATCGGGGGTGAGGCGCAGAAGTCGGGTCAGGGCGACGAGGAACGCGGGGGATGTTCCGGAGAAGGCGTGGGCGCGGACGTTGCCTTCGGTGGCGTGGGTGCCGGTGGGGTCGGTACGGACCCAGGTGACGCCTTCCAGGGCGGCTCCCCGTACCTGCCAGCTCGCGGCGTGGAGTTCGAGACGGATCGGCCGGCCGAGTTCGTCCAGGGCCAGGTCGACGGAGCCGAGGTGGTCGCCCGAAGGGGACGTGGTCTGGGAGACGTAGCGCCAGCCGGAGGGGCCGGGGGCGCAGTGGAAGTGTTCTTCGCCGAGGGGGGTGTGATCGTGGAGATCGTGGAGCGAATACCTGCCGCGGGGCATGGGGTCCTTCGGGTTCCTCGGGCTGTGCGGGATCGGTGACCGGGGCGTTGACGGGACAAGCCCCCGACACGGGGGTGCGGGGGCCTGTCTCGTCAGCTGCCGGCCACTGGCCGCTGCTGCTTGCTAGGTGATGCGTGCTGCCGCTGGGGCTCGGTGCCGTGCGGCGGCCGGGAGGAGGGAGTGCATGCCTCCCGGCCGCCGACGGTGCCGGATCAGTAGCGGTAGTGGTCGGGCTTGTACGGGCCGTCGACCTCGACGCCGATGTACGCCGCCTGCTCGGGGCGGAGCGTCGTCAGCTTGACGCCGAGGGCGTCGAGGTGGAGGCGGGCGACCTTCTCGTCCAGGTGCTTGGGCAGCACGTAGACATCGGTCGGGTACTCCTCGGGCTTCGTGTAGAGCTCGATCTGCGCCAGGGTCTGGTCGGCGAAGGAGTTCGACATCACGAAGGACGGGTGGCCGGTCGCGTTGCCGAGGTTCAGCAGACGGCCCTCGGAGAGCACGATGAGGACCTTGCCGTCGGGGAACTTCCAGGTGTGGACCTGGGGCTTGACCTCGTCCTTGACGATCCCGTCGATGGCGGCCAGGCCGGCCATGTCGATCTCGTTGTCGAAGTGGCCGATGTTCCCGACGATGGCCTGGTGCTTCATCTTGGCCATGTCCGAGGCCATGATGATGTCCTTGTTGCCCGTCGTGGTGATGAAGATGTCGGCCTGCTCCACCACGTCGTCGAGGGTGGCGACCTGGTAGCCGTCCATCGCCGCCTGGAGCGCGCAGATCGGGTCGATCTCCGTGATGATCACGCGGGCGCCCTGGCCCCGGAGGGACTCCGCACAGCCCTTGCCCACGTCGCCGTAGCCGCAGACGACGGCGGTCTTGCCGCCGATCAGGACGTCGGTGGCGCGGTTGATGCCGTCGATCAGGGAGTGGCGGCAGCCGTACTTGTTGTCGAACTTCGACTTGGTGACCGCGTCGTTCACATTGATCGCGGGGAAGAGGAGGGTGCCGTCACGGTGCATCTCGTAGAGGCGGTGGACACCCGTGGTGGTCTCCTCGGTGACACCGCGGATCTCGGACGCCAGCTGGGTCCACTTCTGCGGGGCCTCGCCGAGGGTGCGGTTCAGCAGGGTGAGGATGTGTGCGTACTCCTCGCTGTCCGCCGTCGACGGGTCCGGGGCCGCTCCGGCCTTCTCGAACTCGACGCCCTTGTGGACGAGGAGGGTGGCGTCGCCACCGTCGTCGAGGATCATGTTCGGGCCGCCGGTGGGGGTGTTCGGCCAGGTCAGCGCCTGCTCCGTGCACCACCAGTACTCCTCCGACGTCTCGCCCTTCCAGGCGAAGACGGGGACGCCCGCGGGGGCCTCCGGGGTGCCGTTCGGGCCGACGGCGATGGCCGCGGCGGCGTGGTCCTGGGTGGAGAAGATGTTGCAGGAGGCCCAGCGGACCTCCGCACCGAGGGCCACGAGAGTCTCGATGAGGACGGCCGTCTGCACGGTCATGTGCAGCGAGCCGGTGATGCGCGCACCGGCCAGCGGCTGGGCGGCGGCGTACTCCTTGCGGATCGACATCAGGCCGGGCATCTCGTGCTCGGCGAGAGTGATCTCCTTGCGGCCGAAGGCTGCGAGAGAAAGGTCGGCGACCTTGAAGTCCTGGCGGTTGGTGACCGTCGTCATAACGGGGCTGCTCCTCGTGATGGGTCGAGGTGGGCTGTCTGGGCTGACTCTGCGGCGACGACGGACGTACGAATGCCCGAGCGCGTTCGCAGTGCAGTCCGTCGGAGGCCCTCTGTCCCTCGCCCGGCTCGCGTTCGCGGACCGGTCGACCGCCATCAGCAGCGACGTCTGTTCCGTATCCGAATCTACACCGAACGGCCCAGTGACCCCCAGCCCGTTCATGGAGCCGGGCGTGTGTGAGGGGTCACCGGGCCGATCGGGGCCGGTGTGCGGTGGGTCAGTGGCCGAGATCCTTCGGGGCCCCCGGGTCCTTCGGGGCCGGGGTGCCGGAATCGTCCGGGGCCGGGGCGCCGGGTGTCTTGGCGGGGTTGGTGCCGGCCGCCGCGGCTTCCGCGTTGAAGATGTCCGGCTCCAGGTAGATGACCCGGGCGATCGGGACGGCGTCGCGGATCCGGTTCTCGGCGGCGTTGATCGCGTTGGCGACCTCGGCGGCGGTGTCGTCGTGCTGGACCGCGATCTTGGCGGCGACCAGCAGTTCCTCGGGGCCGAGGTGGAGGGTGCGCATGTGGATGATGCCGGTGACGGTGTCGCCGTCCACCACCGCGGCCTTGATCTTCTCGACCTCTTCGATCCCGGCGGACTCGCCGAGCAGGAGGGACTTCGTCTCGGCGGCCAGGATGATCGCGATGACGATCAGCAGGATGCCGATGCAGAGGGTGCCGATGCCGTCCCAGACGCCGTTGCCGGTGGCGAGGGCGAGACCGACGCCGCCGAGGGCCAGGACCAGGCCGACGAGCGCGCCGAGGTCCTCCAGGAGGACGACGGGGAGTTCGGGGGCCTTGGCTCGGCGGACGAACTCGGTCCAGGAGCGGTCGCCGCGGGTCTGGTTGGACTCCTTGATCGCCGTACGGAAGGAGAAGAGCTCGGCGATGATCGCGAAGACCAGGACCCCGACCGGCCAGTACCAGGCCGTGATCTCGTGCGGATGCTTGATCTTCTCGTAGCCCTCGTAGACCGCGAACATGCCACCGACCGAGAAAAGGACGATGGAGACGAGGAAGGCGTAGATGTAGCGCTCGCGCCCGTAGCCGAACGGGTGCTGCGGGGTGGCCTCGCGCTTGGCCTTCTTGCCGCCGAGCAGCAGAAGGCCCTGGTTCCCCGAGTCGGCGAGCGAGTGGACGCTCTCCGCGAGCATCGACGAGGAACCGCTGAAGAGGAACGCTACGAATTTGGCCACGGCGATCGAGAGGTTGGCGGCGAGCGCCGCCACGATCGCCTTGGTTCCGCCGGACGCGCTCATGAGTGCGTGGTGTCCCTTCCTCGGTGTGCGGCAGGTGGTGCCGCGCTGCGGCGGCACATTGTTGCAGCCACGGGGGAAGGACGATGTATCAGGCCGCCACCGTGGCACGGAAGAGTGTGCCCGCTCCGGCGGCCTCCACCGCTTCGGCGGCCGGTACGTAGACGGACTGCCCGGGGGTGAGGTCGAGTTCGCCGACCCGGACGGCGCCCGCGGTGCAGAGCAGGATCTGCGGGGTGGGGGCGGTCAGTTCGGCGGGCGCGGCCCCGGACGCGAGGGTGTAGCGGGAGAGGGCGAACTCGTCGACGGGGGTCTCGTACCGCTCTTCACCGGAGGGCGACGCCTCCGGGCGCAGCACTCCGGGCTCGGTGGCCTCGAAGCGGACGACGCGCAGGAGTTCGGGGACGTCGATGTGCTTGGGGGTGAGGCCGCAGCGCAGCACGTTGTCCGAGTTCGCCATGATCTCGACACCTAGGCCGTCGAGATAGGCGTGCGGAACGCCGGCGCCGAGGAACAGGGCTTCGCCGGGCTGGAGTTGTACGTAGTTCAGCAGCATCGCGGCGAGGACGCCGGGGTCGCCGGGGTAGTTGTGGGCGATGCGGGCGTACGGGGCGTGGGGGCCGCCGAGGCGTTCGCAGGCGGCCGCCGCCTCGGCCACGGTGTCGGCCATCTCCGCCGGGTCCGCGCCGAGGATCGCCGTGAGCACCTCGCGGAGGGCGGCCTCCTCGGGGTGGGCGCGCAGGAGGTCGACGTACGGCTTCAGGGAGTCGACGCCGAGAGCCTCCATCGCGTCCGCCGCCTCGGTGGGCCTGCGGAAGCCGCAGAGGCCGTCGAAGGGGGTGAGGGCGCAGATGAGTTCGGGCTTGTGGTTCGCGTCCTTGTACGTGCGATGGGGGGCGTCGATCGGGACGCCCCGCGCCTCCTCGTCCTCGTACCCCTTGCGGGCCTGGTCCAGGTCGGGGTGGACCTGGAGGGAGAGGGGGGCGCCGGCGGCGAGGAGCTTGAGGAGGAAGGGGAGGCGGGGGCCGAACCTGGCGACGGTGGCCGCGCCGAGCTCTCCTTCGGGGTCCGCGGCGATGACGTCGGTGAGGGGGCGTTCCGTGGGGGCCGTGGTGTCGGCGGTGCCCGTGGTGTTGCTGGTGTCGGTCGTCTCGGAGGTGCTCTTGGGGCGGGTTATGCGGGAGGGGGCTCCTGGGTGGGCGCCCATCCACATCTCGGCCTGCGGTTCGCCGGTGGGGGCGGTGCCCAGCAGGGCGGGGATGGCCGTGGTGGAGCCCCAGGCGTAGGGGCGCACGGTGTTGGACAGCCGGTCCATGGAGTCGTCCTCGCTGGTGGGGTTGTGCGGTGTGTGGTGCTTCTTGCTTACGTGGGCCTTGATGCCAGAGCCACGTAAACAGCAGCGAAATCCGTGATGGCCAGCAGTTCCGCCAGCGCCTCCAGCTCGCTGCCCTCGTCCGGTTCCAGTTCGCTGACCGGGGTGTCGTGGCCGAGCGCCAGTTCCCGGGCCGCCGGGTAGGCGCTCAGGCCGCCCGTCGGGCGGTCCCGGAGCAGGACGACCCTGGCCCTGAGGGTCTCGCCCTCGTCGACCCGGTCGCGGAAGAAGTCGTCCGGGTCCGCGCCGGCCGCGAAGTCCCCGGCGAGGAGGGTGCCGTGCGAGGGGAGCGCCTCGGGGAGTTCGGCGGCGAGGGCGGGGCGGCCCGCGAGCTCGGACAGTACGGCGGCGAAGCGGCGGCCGACCGGGCCTGCGGCCTCGCCCTCCGTCCACAGCAGCGGGAGGCTGTCGGCGAGCTCGGCGGCGAGCGTCTTGGCCGGGTTGCTGTACGTGGCGATGGCCGGGCCGCAGCGTTCGGCAGTGCGGTCCAGGCGGTCGGCCACCTTCTGGAGCTCCTCGGCGGGGGCGGTCACCAGGCCGACCCGGTCCAGGAGGGCCAGCAGCGGGGTGAGCAGCGCCCACAGGGTGCCCGGTCCCGCGGCCGAGGTCTCCGCGTCGTACTCGCCGTGCGGGGCGGCCGCCATCGGTACGACCAGGCCGTGCACCCCGTCGACCGCCTCGCGCAGCGGGGAGCGGGTGGGGGCGACGGCGACCACGGTGCAGCCGCGGCGGTACGCCTGCTCGGCGAGGAGGGCGAGGCCCGGCTCGGAGCCGTCGGCGGTCGCGATGAGGAGGAGGTCCACGGAGCCGGCCCAGCCGGGCAGGGTCCAGCGCAGGGCGCCGGGGGCGGGGGCGACGCCGGTCGGGCGGATCCGGGCCACGGGGGCGGCCGCGCCCGCCAGTGCGCCGATCAGGTCGGCGACGCCGGATGCGGCGGTGCCGGGACCTGCGACGAGGACGGCGCGGGGACGGCCCTCCGGGTTCAGGCCGCCGATGCCTGCCTCGGCGGCGTGCCGGGCGGCGGTGCGGACCCGGGCGCCTGCCTCGGCTGCGCCGCGGAGCAGGTCGCGGCGGTCGGCCCTGGCCAGGGCTTCCGGGGCGTCGAGCATGGACTCGTCGAGCATGGCGGTGGGCCTCCGATCGCCGGGTGGGGTGCGGGATGCGGGTGCGGGGGTCGGTGGCGGGGGGCCTTCACGGGGGCGCTGGGTGTGTTGCCTGCGCTCTGTCTCCGGTCGGGTCCGGTGCCGCGCGGGGCCTGCCCGTACGCGCGTCGCTCGCGGTCAGGCGGGGCGGCGGGCCTCGTCGACGAGCAGGACCGGGATGCCGTCACGGACCGGGTAGGCCAGGCCGCAGTCGGTGCCGGTGCCGGTGCAGACCAGCTCCGGGCTGTCGGCCTCGGTGCGGTCGTCCAGCGGGGAGTGGCAGGCCGGGCAGGCCAGGATCTCCAGGAGGCCGGCTTCGAGCGGCATGGGGTGGGTCCCTTCGAGCGGTGCGGTTTCTGATTCACGTGGATCAGGCGTCGTCAGCCTACCGCTGGGGGGACGGGGGCGCGGCCCGGCCGGGGGGTGGGGGCCGGGGATGGGGCGGTGGGGTGGGGTCGTGGGGGGCGGTGCGGGTGGGGGGGTGGCGCCTGCGGCGGGCCTGTCCCCTCCCCGCCCCTTCCCGAAACCGGGGCTGTGCCCCGGGCCCCCCTTTGTCCTCAAGCGCCGGACGGGCTGGAGATCGGGGCTCCGTCCCGGACCCCGCTCCTCAAACGCCGGAGGGGCTGGAATGGCGCCGGGGGAGCTGGGACGGCGGCGCCACAAGGGCTGCGGGCCAAGGGGCGCGGGCCAAGGCACACGGCCAAGGGACACGGGCCAAAGCTGAGAACCAAGGGATGCGGCCAGGGCTGCGGGCCAGGCTGTCGGCCAAGGGCTGGTAGGCGAAGCCTCAGGACCGGATCAGGGCCAGTACCTCGTCCCGTACCGACTCCATCGTGCGCTCGTCCCTCGCCTCCACGTTCAGGCGCAGCAGCGGTTCCGTGTTCGAGGCTCGGAGGTTGAACCACCAGTCCGGGGAGGTGACCGTCAGGCCGTCCAAGGTGTCGAAGGTGATGTCGTCGCGGGTGCCGTAGACCGTCTTGACCTTGGTCAGGCTGGCGGTCTGGTCGGCGACCGTGGAGTTGATCTCGCCGGAGCCGGAGTAGCGGTCGTAGGCCGCCACCAGTTCCGAGAGGGGAGCGTCCTGGCCTCCCAGGGCGGCCAGGACGTGGAGGGCGGCGAGCATGCCCGTATCGGCGTTCCAGAAGTCGCGGAAGTAGTAGTGCGCCGAGTGTTCGCCGCCGAAGATCGCGCCGTGCTCGGCCATCTCCGTCTTGATGAAGGAGTGGCCGACCCGGGTGCGGACCGGGGTGCCGCCGTTCTCACGGACCACCTCGGGGACCGACCAGGAGGTGATCAGATTGTGGATGACGATGCCCTCGCCGCCGTTGCGGGCCAGTTCGCGGGCGGCGACCAGGGCCGTGATCGCGGACGGGGAGACGCCGACGCCCCGTTCGTCGACGACGAAGCAGCGGTCCGCGTCGCCGTCGAAGGCGAGGCCGAGGTCGGCGCCCTCGGCGAGGACGCGGGCCTGGAGGTCGACGATGTTCTTCGGGTCGAGGGGGTTGGCCTCGTGGTTGGGGAAGGTGCCGTCCAGCTCGAAGTAGAGGGGGACGAGGTCGAGGGGCAGACCTTCGAAGACCGTGGGGACCGTGTGGCCGCCCATGCCGTTGCCCGCGTCGACCACGACCTTCAGGGGGCGGATCGCCTTGAGGTCGACCAGGCCCAGGAGGTGGGCCGCGTAGTCGGTGAGGGTGTCGCGTTCGGTGATCGTGCCGGGGGTGGCGGACGCCGGGGGCTGCGGGGCGCCTTCCGACCACTGTTCCACCAGCGTGCGGATCTCGCGGAGGCCGGTGTCCTGGCCCACCGGCGTCGCGCCCGCACGGCACATCTTGATGCCGTTGTACTGCGCCGGGTTGTGCGAGGCCGTGAACATGGCGCCCGGGAGGTCCAGCGCCCCCGACGCGTAGTACAGCTGGTCCGTGGAGCAGAGGCCGATGAGCGTGACGTCCGCGCCCCGGGCCGCCGCGCCCCGGGCGAAGGCGCCGGACAGGGCCGGCGACGTGGGGCGCATGTCGTGGCCGATCACGATCGCGTCAGCTTCCGTGACCTGGACGAACGCGGCCCCGAACAGCTCGGCAAGCGCCTCGTCCCACTGGTCGGGCACCACGCCACGGACGTCGTACGCCTTCACGAGCTGCGACAGATCAGCAACCACGGCCGGTCCTCCTGGTGTTTACGGAGGGTCCAAACTACCCGGCCGGGCGACACCCGAAGTGGTGGCCTCAGGAGTCCGGGGAGCGCAGCACTCTCAGGTGGCCCCGGCGGGCGACTTCCACCGGGTCGGCGGCGCGGGGGCCCCTGCCTCCGCCGTCCGGTCCGCGGTCGTGCGGCCGGGCCGCTTCCCGTACCGCGTTGGCGAGGGCTTCGAGGTCGTCACCGCTGGGCTGTGCGGGGGCGGAGCCGTCGGAGAGGCGCACCACCTCCCAGCCGCGTGGCGCGGTCAGCCGCTCACTGTGCTCGGCACAGAGGTCGTAGCAGTGGGGCTCGGCGTAGGTGGCGAGCGGGCCGAGGACCGCAGTCGAGTCGGCATAGACGTACGTCAGTGTCGCGACGGCAGGGCGGCCGCACGCGGTGCGCGAACAGCGACGTACAGGGCTCACGATGTTGGACGGTACCGCACTCTTGAGCGGGCTGCGACGACTCTCCCCCGGCTCACCCCACCGTGTCGCCCTGTGGTCCTCGACACACCCCCGCCCCCGGTGGCCCCCCTGACCTGCGGCGCGGTGGGGGCGCGGAGCGGACCGGGTGGTCCCGGGGGCGCGCGCCGGGGCGGGCGGGCGGCGTCCCGCACACCGTCGATGATCGGATCAGGGGCCTGAAAAGGGCTCAACCTTGGCCTGAATGTTCAACTGCGGACGGGAGAGCCGGCAGCGGGGGTGTTCGGTCCGGAGAAACCGTCGCGGGGCTGTGTCGTCGGCACGATCGCGCCGCCCCGGGGAGCGTTACGCTGCGTCGGTGATGGACAGCTCTGTACCTCCCCCCCACTCCTTCGAGCCGCGGCCCCGGCGCCGCGACCGTCATGGCCGCGGTATGCGGGGGCCCGTCGCACCACCCCAGGTGCCGCTGTCGCGCAGCCGGGGTGAGGTCTTCCGCGATCTGGTCCAGGACTCGGTGGAGCGGCTGGAGCGGCGCTGGCCCCAGCTGGCCGAGGTCGACTTCGTCGTTCTGGACGTGCCCTCGGAGCTGGAGGAGAGCGTTCCGCTCGGCGGCGCCGTACCGGCGGCCAAGGGCCGGCCCGCCCAGATCGTCGTCTACCGGCGGCCCGTCGAGATCCGCACCAAGACCCGCGACGAGCGCGCCCTGCTGGTCCACGAGGTCGTCGTGGAGCAGGTCGCCGAGCTGCTGGGGCTGGCCCCGGAATCCGTCGATCCGCGGTACGGGCAGGACTGAGCCCGGCCCCGTACCCGCGGCTGTGCCCGTGCCGTTCGCGTCGGACCCGTGCCACCTGTCGTTCGGACCCCGTACCGCCTGTTCGTTCCGGTGCCCGTCGGGCCCGTACCCCTGCCCGTACCCCTCAGTCGTCCAGTACCGACAGGTCCTGCCGTGACGACGGCACCACGACCGTGCCGCCGTCGTCCGGCAGCGTCTGCACCGTGAACATCTGGACGCCGTCCTGCGGGAGGACCAGCGCCCGTGACGCGTGCACCGGGCCGCCGGACACCGTCTCGACGGTCAGCGCGTACGCGCCCTTGAGGCCGGCCGGGGGCTTCGGGGTGACGGCCATCGTCGTACCGGCCTTGACCGTGTACGTCTCCACGGCCGCCTCGCCGCCTCCGCTCCCCGCCGACGTGGTCACCTTCACCTTCGCCGTGGCGCCCGGCGCGGCCAGGGAGAGCGTGGAGCCCTTGGCCCGGTTGTCGGTGACGCTCGCCCGGGCGCCCACCGGGCCGGTGGCCGGGATGTAGGCGTACTCCTGCTTGGCGCCGGTGCCCCGGACCACGCGCAGGGCGGCCACGATCGGGGTCGCCCGGTTCTTCTCCACGGGGGTGAGGCGCAGGGAGCCCGGCTCGCCGCGGGTGATGTCCTTCAGGTCGATCGTGGCGGTCATCCCGGACTTGATGTGGAGGGTGTCGTTCCCGGCCGGGGCGAACGTCGTGTTCTTCCCCATCAGCTGGACCTTCACGTCCGCGTCGTTCTCGCCGGGCGCGTACGCCACCAGCTGTACGGACGTGGCGTCGGCCGGGATGCCGGGCATCACCAGGCTGCTGGAGGGGTCCGCAGCCGCCGTCAGCCAGTCGGTGCCCGAGCCGTCGTCGGCGGTCAGGAGGACCGCGCCGACCCGGCCGGAGCGGGTGGTGACGTGGGCCGTCAGGTCGTTGGCGGACTCGTCGGTGAGGGTGGAGAGCAGGAGCGCGACGCTGGAGCGGGCGGGCACGGTGATGCCGTCGCCGACCTCGGAGGTGACCGCGCCCTTGGCACCGAACAACTCGATGTCGGCCACGGCCGCGCTGTCGTCGGGGTTGGTGAGGTGGAGGTAGTCCTGGCGGGAGCGCGCGGTGCTGGCGCCGGGGAACCAGAAGTCGGTGTCCGGGGCGGTGCAGCTGACCCCGAGGAGGCCCCGGGAGCCACCCACGGTGACCGTGGTGGTCTGCTGGGCGGCCCAGCCGGGGGCGAGGGTGCCGGTGGCCGTGCCGACGAGGGCCGGGGCGTCGGAGCCGTCCGCCTCGGCGAGGACCGGCTTTCCGGGCTCCTTGACGGCGAGGACCGGCTTGTCGGCCTTCTCCCGTGCTTTCTTCGCTGCCTCCTCGGCCTTCTTCGCCTTCTTGGGGTCGGTCTCGACCTCGTCGTCGTCGAGGACCGGCAGGGCCGGCTTCAGCTCGGCGGTGCCTTTCGCGTCCTCGCCCTTTCCGGCCCCGGTTCCGGGCGGGGTGAACGAGGTGTACGTCGTCTCCGCGAGGTCGGAGGTGCTGGGCGCCGGGCAGACCAGGCTGGAGCGTTCGACCGGCAGCCGGGAGGCGGTCGCGGTCTCCTCGGCGGCCGTGCCCTCGGGTGCGTTGAGCGAGGCGAAGCCGGTGATGGCGGCCAGGGCGACGGCGCCCGCGATGAGGGACAGGTGGGTGGACTTCACTCGGACTCGCCTCGCGATGCGTTACGGGTCTGCCAGGGGGCCTGGCCCGGGGTGTCGGGGTGCTCGCCGCTCTCGGCGGGGTGCTGGGCGGGATCGGCGTACGGGGGCTGCTCGCCCGTGTACTGCCCGTACTGGTCGTACTGCGCGTACTGGCCGGGGCCGCCGTACTGGCCGCCGTCGCCCTGCTCGCCGCCGTACTGCTGCTGCTGTCCGTACGGGTCCTGGGCGCCGTAGCCGCCCTGGTCCGGGTAGCCGGAGGGGTAGCCGGGGTCCTGCTGCGTGTACGGGTCCTGCTGGTACGCGGCGTAGTCGCCCTGCTGGTAGGTGGTCGGCGCCTGCTGGTCGGCGCCCTGGTACTGCTGGCCGTCCCACTCCCCGTAACTCTGCTGCGGGAGCACCGCGTAACCGCCGGTGGTGTCCTGCTGGTCGGGGACGTACTCCCCCGGAGCCGGACCGGCCGCTTCCGCCTGTGCCGGTACGTGCGGAGATGCGGACGGAGGTGCCGACTGCGGCAGGGGCGGGATCTCGCCCGTTCCGTCGGCCGGGTGGCCGTCCTCGGCGGCCTCGGCCGCTGCCGCCTCCGCCTCGGCCGCCGCGCGGAGCCTGCGGGCCCTGCGGCCGTCGCCGTCCACGTCGGTGGCGGCGACCGCGAGCGCCTCGTCGGGCAGGTCGTCGTCGATCTCGCGGCGGCGGCCCGGCAGGGCCATGACCACCAGGACCACGGCGATCGCGCCCTGCGCCCAGAGCCAGACGGTGTGGGTGAAGGGGGCGTCGTAGGTGAGGTCGAGGCGGCCGCCGCCCGCGGGCAGTTCGAAGCCCTGGGCCCAGCCGTCGACGGTCACCCGGGTCAGCGCCTGGCCGTCGACCGTGGCCTGCCAGCCGGATGCGGCCTCGTCGGCGATCCGCAGGATGCGGCCCTCGTCGCCCGCCGGGATCTGGGAGTGGGCCTCGACGGGCCCCGAGGCGACCGGAAGGCGTTCGCCGTCACCGCCGGCCGGGACCACCATCACGCGGGCGACCTGGCGGTCCACCCGCCACAGGGCGCTGCCGTCCAGCTGGCTGAGGCGGCTGAGGCCGGGGGTCGTGTCGAGGACGCGGCTCATCTGGCGCGGGGCTCCGTCGCGTACGAGGACGTAACGGATGGCGAAGTTGCCGAGCTGGCCGCCCTGGTCGGCGCCGGAGCCCGCGACCAGGTTGGCGACGACCTTGTCGAGGTGGCTGTTGGAGCCCGCCGCCTCGGTCAGTTCGCCGTCGCCGAGCCGGGCGCCGGAGCCCCGGACGAGGCTGTACGAGACGGCCTCGGGCGAGGTGCCGCCGAGGACGAGGGTGCGCGCCTGGTCCTGGGTGGAACTCTCCTCGGCCACGAACGCGGGCACCTGGACGGGGTCGCGGCGCTCCAGGGGGCCGTCGGCGCCGCCGATCATCCAGCCGACGGCGGCCAGGGCCGGGGCGAGCCCGGCGGCCAGGGCGATCAGGGCGGCGACGGGCTGGCGCCAGCCGAAGCTCTGCTCGGCGACCCGGACCCGCGCGCCGTCGGCGCCGACGAGTGCGGCGGCGATCAGGGCGGCGCCGTAGACGAGGGTGGCGGGTCCGGCCCAGGTGGAGCCGTTGGCGAGGGCCGCGAAGAGCAGGCCGGTCAGCGCGGTGGCCCAGGCGGCCCGGACGGCGAACTGCCGGTCCTCGCGCAGCAGGGCGGCGAGCGCCGCCAGCACGACGCCGAGGAGCAGGAAGCTGCCTGCCGCCTTGGGGCCGCCGGGGCTGATCCCGAGCAGGTCGTACGCCGAAGCCGTCCCCGTACCGATGTCCAGGCCCGCTTCCCGCAGGAACGCGGACGGGTCGGTGAGGAGCGTCAGCGACCAGGGCGCCAGCGCCAGCATCGGGGAGCCGACGGCGGCGAGGAAGCGGAGCCCGTACGCCGCGATGTCGTGGCGGCGCAGCGCCAGCACGCCGAGGCCGAGCACCACGGCGAGCGGCCACACGATCGGGGTGAAGGCGGTGGTGACGGTGAGGAGCAGGGCGAGCGCCCAGGTCGCGCGCCAGCTGCCGCGCGGGGCGTCCGGGTCGGTGCCGTTGCGGAGCCCGTGGGCGGCGACGGCGGCGCGGGCGATCAGCGGGAGCAGGACGAGCAGGACGGCGGTGCCGAGGCGGCCGGTGGCCAGGGCGCCGGTCGCGGCGGGCAGGAAGGCGTACGCGACGCTCGCCCAGGCCCGCAGGAGCCGCGAGGGGAGCAGCGGGCGGGAGGCGAAGTACGCGGTGAGCCCGGCCAGCGGGACCGAGCAGACCAGCAGCACGGCGACGGCGAAGCCGGTGGAGCCGAGGAAGAGGGCCGACAGGGCGGCCAGCAGCGCGAGGTAGGGCGGGGCGGTCTCGGTGGAGCCGGTGGAGATCGTGTGCCAGGCGTCCGCGTACCGGTCCCAGAGCTCGCCGGCCTCCGCCGGGGCGGGCAGCAGGGCGCCGCCCGCGAGGGAGCCGCCGGTGAGCAGGTTGCGGCAGGCGATGAGGGAGACCACGAGCAGCAGCGCGAAGAGGACCGGGCCGGGTTTGCGGCCGATCCGCTTGAGCCGCGCGAACTGGTCGACTTCGAGGAAGTCGGCGTCGTCGCCGCCGGGCCCGGACTCGACGGCCCCGTGCCGCGAACCGCTGGACTCGGCCTCGCCCTTGCTGCCGAAGTTGCCGGCGACCTGTTCGACGGTGGCGCGGACGGTGGCGCCGGGCGGCGGGAAGAGCGCGCGCAGTTCGGCCGCGTCGACCACGCCCTTTCCGCGGTCGCGGCGGGCGGCGAGGATGCGGCCGGGCCGCAGCAGAGTGCCCAGGAGGCCGGTGACCTCGTCGAGTGCCTGTCCCGGGACCTTGCCGACGAGGTAGGCGAGGGTGCGCAGGAGGGTGCCGACGACGAGCCGGAGCAGGACCCAGGGCAGGGCCTTGGCGCGCGCGTTGACGAGCATCGTGTAGACCGCGCCCGCCTTGTCGACGCGGTGCGGGCCGGCGACCGAGCGGCCGGCGCAGTCGATGGGGCGGCGCTCGCGGGCGGAGGCCTCGGCGTGGCGCAGGGCGGCGTCCGGGGCGACGAGGACCCGGTGGCCGGCGAGGTGGGCGCGCCAGCACAGGTCGACGTCGTCGCGCATCAGCGGGAGGCTGCGGTCGAAGCCGCCGAGCTCCTCGTAGACGTCGCGGCGGATGAGCATGCCGGCGGAGGAGACGGAGAGGACGGTACGGACCTGGTCGTGCTGGCCCTGGTCCTGCTCGCGGCGGTCCAGGCCGGTCCAGCGGCGGCCGCTGTTGGCGATGGAGACGCCGACTTCGAGGAGCTGCTTGCGGTCGTACCAGCCGCGCAGCTTGGGCCCGACGATGGCGGCGTGCCGGTCGGTGTCGACGACGCGCAGCATCGCGGCGAGCGCGTCGGGCTCGGGTGCGCAGTCGTCGTGGAGCAGCCAGAGCCACTGGACCGGTTCGCCGTGCGGCAGCTCCGGCAGGTCGTAGTTCTCGTCGACCCAGGCCCGGGTGACCGGGTCCCAGCCGCCGGGGCGCTTGAGGTAGGGCAGGTCGTCGGGGGTCAGCGGCCCGGCGGTGCGGGCCGCCTCGTCGACGGCGGTGCCGAAGCTCGTACGGCGGGCGAGGTGCAGGACACGGTCGCCGCCGAGCGCCTCGGTGACCAGCCGGGCGGAGTCGTCGGCGCTGCCGGTGTCGGCGGCGACGACGTTCTGTACGGGGCGTTCCTGCCCGAGCAGCCCGGCCAGCACGTCGGGCAGCCAGCGCGCGCCGTCGTGGGAGACGAGCACGGCGGTGACGACGTGCCGGGGGAACTCTGGGGCGGCGGCGGCCGCGTTCGGCGCCGCCGAGTGGCTGTGCACGGACATCGAGGTACGGGCCCTCCGGCCGGGTCCGGGGGCGTATCCCCGGGGGCTGCATCGGTGTACACGCGCGCCCCGGCGGGGCGTTGGCGCATCTCGGACGGGGCCCCACACTAACGGTACGGATACCGGGGGGTGGCCCGGAGCGGGTGGAAGGCCCTGGTGCGCGGGGGTCGCGTACATGCCGACGGCCCGTCGCCCGCTCCCCGGGGAGGGAGTGGTGGGCGACGGGCCGTCGGGGCGTGGTCCTGGGGAGCCCTGCTCGGGAAAGGGCTGCCGGGGGCCGGGGCCGGGCGGAGCGCCAGGAACGGTGGGGTGCCTGGGGCGCTGCCTTCTTGAGGTGTCCGGATGACCGCCTCTTGAGGCTCCTAGATGGCTGCCTTCTTCAGGCGCCGTCGTTCACGTTCGGAAAGTCCGCCCCAGATGCCGAAGCGTTCATCGTTGGCCAGCGCGTACTCGAGGCACTCCGACCGCACCTCACAGGCGAGACAGACCTTCTTGGCCTCGCGGGTGGATCCGCCCTTTTCGGGAAAGAAGGACTCGGGATCGGTCTGGGCGCACAGTGCGCGCTCCTGCCAGCCGAGTTCCTCGTCCGCGTCCTCGACCAGCAGTTGCTGGAACAGCTCGGTCATGTGCGCCCCTCGTCTGTCTCTTGCGTCCCGTGATGCGGCCGTTACTGATTGCGGCCGAACGACACGAGTGAAATTACAAGTGTGTATCTCCAAGCCAGTCAAGCGAGGATCTGCTATTGGCCCAGGGATTCACTCTGCGGAACCAAGCGTATGCGGAAAGTGTTCAAATCACCAAAAACCTGACATATGCCACCGGCGCCACTCCACCACACCTTCCCCCGGTCAAGACGATCAGGGGTGCGCTTACGTTGCGATTCGATCACTGTAGCGACCAAGATCACAGTCAGGTCACGGGCCCTCAGCCACGTTTAGCGGTGCGGGTGATGCGCCATGTCTCCACCCTCAGCCGTGAACAAACCTTTCTCCTGACACGGCAACCGGAAGGGGTGAAACATTGCCCCCAAATCGGGCATCGGGTTGACAGGGAGAGATTCAGCCGGTCTCCTTGATCTCATGTCAGCGATCGCAGCGATGCACCCCACCCGCGTCCGTGGGTTCCGCAGCGCTGTCCAGGCCCGCTGTTGCTGTTCCAGCTGTCACAGCTGTTGACGCCGTAGTGCTCCAGCTCTGATCCAGCCTCTCCCCCGCTTTTCCGGCTTCCCCGTGGCTCTGTTTCCCGCGGCCGCCGACGCTCCACGCGACTCCCCCGCACGTGCACCCCCCATGCCGAGGATCCACCGCACCCCATGAACAGCGACAGCGACCTTCAGATCGCCGGCGACATCCTTGAGGTCCAGCACCTCCTGCGACCCGCCCGCGAGCACCCCTCCACCGTCTCCGAGTTCGTCGGCCTCGCCCGCTCCATCGCGGCCGACCGATCGCGCTGGGCCGGACTCGTCCGGTACGACACCACCACCCGCTGGTACCACCGCCTCCAGACCGGCCCCGGCTACGAGGTGTGGCTGCTCAGCTGGGTGCCCGGACAGGGCAGCGGGCGCCACGACCACGGCCGCTCCGCCGGTGTACTGACCGTCCTCGAAGGCGAGTTGACCGAGCACACCGAGCGCGGGAGCCAGGCGATCGGCGCCGGTGCGCAGCGCGCCTTCGCCCCCGGGTACGTCCACGAAGTGGTCAACGACTCGCTCGAACCGGCCGTGAGCCTGCACATCTACTACCCGGGTCTGACCGAGATGCCGATGCACGCCGCGCAATGCGCCCCGACGGCCGTGGATGTCGTACCCGCCTGACAAACTGCTGTGCATGCGCATTGTTGTTCTGGCCGGCGGTATCGGTGGTGCTCGTTTTCTGCGTGGCCTCAAGCAGGCCGCGCCCGACGCGGACATCACGGTCATCGGCAACACGGGTGATGACATCCATCTGTTCGGGCTGAAGGTCTGCCCCGACCTCGACACCGTGATGTACACCCTCGGCGGTGGCATCAACGAGGAGCAGGGCTGGGGGCGGACCGACGAGACCTTCCAGGTCAAGGAGGAGCTCGCGGCGTACGGGGTGGGGCCCGGGTGGTTCGGTCTCGGCGACCGCGACTTCGCGACCCACATCGTCCGTACGCAGATGCTCGGCGCGGGCTATCCGCTCAGCGCCGTCACCGAGGCTCTGTGCGCCCGCTGGCAGCCGGGGGTGCGGCTGCTGCCCATGTCGGACGACCGGGTCGAGACGCATGTCGCCGTCGAGATGGACGGCGAGAGCAAGGCCATCCACTTCCAGGAGTACTGGGTGAAGCTGCGCGCCTCCGTCGAGGCGCAGGCCATCGTGCCGGTCGGCGCGGAGCAGGCGAAGCCGGCACCGGGTGTGCTGGAGGCCATCGCCGCCGCCGACGTCATCCTCTTCCCGCCGTCGAACCCGGTGGTCTCCATCGGCACCATCCTCGCCGTGCCCGGGATCCGGGAGGCGATCGCCGAGGCCGGGGTGCCGGTCGTCGGCCTCTCCCCCATCGTCGGGGACGCCCCGGTGCGGGGGATGGCGGACAAGGTGCTCGCGGCCGTGGACGTCGAGTCGACGGCGGCCGCTGTGGCCCAGCACTACGGGTCGGGGCTGCTGGACGGGTGGCTGGTCGACACGGTGGACGCGGGCGCGGTCGACGAGGTCGAGGCGGCGGGGATCCGGTGCCGGGCGGTCCCGCTGATGATGACGGACGTGGACGCGACGGCGGAGATGGCCCGGCGGGCGCTGGAGCTGGCGGGGGAGGTGGGGGTGTGAGTGCCTCTGCCGGTGGGGCTGGCGGTGGTGGGGCTGTGGCTGGTGGTGGTGGGGTTCTGGCTGGCGGTGGTGAGGCTGTGGCTGCCGGTGGTGAGGCCGTGTCTGGCGGTGGTCAGGCCGTGGTTGCCGGTGGCGCGCCTTCCTTTCGGGTGTGGGCCCTGGGCGGGATTCCCGAGGTGCGCGCCGGTGACGATCTCGCCAAGCTGATCGCCGGGGCCGAGCCCGGGCTGGTCGACGGTGACGTCCTGCTCGTCACCTCGAAGATCGTCTCCAAGGCCGAGGGCCGGATCGTCCAGGCCGCCGACCGCGAAGCCGCCATCGACGCCGAGACCGTACGGGTCGTGGCGCGGCGCGGTGCCCTGCGGATCGTGGAGAACCGGCAGGGTCTGGTCATGGCCGCCGCCGGGGTCGACGCCTCCAACACCCCGGCCGGGACCGTGCTCCTGCTGCCCGAGGACCCCGACGCCTCCGCCCGGGCCATCCGGGACGGGCTGCGGGACACCCTGGGCGTCGAGGTCGGCGTCGTCGTCACGGACACCTTCGGGCGGCCCTGGCGGAACGGGCTGACCGATGTCGCCATCGGGGCGGCGGGGGTGCGGGTGCTGGACGACCTGCGGGGCGGGACGGACGCGTACGGCAATCCGCTCAGCGCCACGGTGGTGGCGACGGCGGACGAGCTGGCGGCTGCCGGGGACCTGGTCAAGGGCAAGGCGGCGGGGCTGCCGGTGGCTGTGGTGCGGGGGTTGCCGCATGTGGTCTCCGGCGGGGAGGACGAGCCCGGGGCGCGTGCGATGGTGCGCGGTGCCGCCGATGACATGTTCCGGCTCGGGACGTCGGAGGCCGTACGGGAAGCGGTGACCCTGCGGCGTACGGTGCGCGAGTTCAGCGACGAGCCGGTGGACCCGGGGGCCGTGCGGCGGGCGGTGGCGGCGGCGGTGACCGCGCCCGCGCCTCATCACACGACGCCCTGGCGGTTCGTGCTGCTGGAGTCCGCCGAGTCGCGGACGCGGCTGCTGGACGCGATGCGGGACGCCTGGATCGCGGATCTGCGGCGCGACGGGAAGAGCGAGGAGTCGATCGCGAAGCGGGTGCGGCGCGGGGATGTGCTGCGCAACGCGCCGTATCTGGCGGTGCCGTGCCTGGTGATGGACGGGTCCCATACGTACGGGGACGAGCGGCGGGACACGGCGGAGCGCGAGATGTTCGTGGTCGCGGCGGGGGCGGGGGTGCAGAACTTCCTGGTGGCGTTGGCCGGTGAGCGGTTGGGGTCGGCGTGGGTGTCCTCGACGATGTTCTGCCGGTCGGTGGTGCGGGAGGTGCTGTCGCTGCCGGCGTCGTGGGATCCGTTGGGGGCGGTGGCTGTTGGGCATGCGGTGGGGGTGGCTCGGGAGCGGGGGGTTCGGGACCCGGAGGACTTTCTCACCGTGCGGTGAGGTGGGGGCGGGTGCGGAGGGGTGCGGGGTGCGGTGGGGTGCGGGGTGCGGGGTGCGGTGGGGCCGCTGCGCGGGGCTTGTCCCCTACCCGCCCCTTCCCGAAACCGGGGCTCCGCCCCGGACCCCGCTTTGTCCTCAAGCGCCGGACGGGCTGGGAGGGTCGCCCGGACCGGCTGGGGTTTCGGGGCTCCGCCCCGGACCCCGCTCCTCAAACGCCGGAGGGGCTGAGATGGCGAGCCCCGGAAGGGCTGAAGCTGGCTACAGCGCCGCGATGTTCCCCGGGGTCATCCTCGGGCCCCTTCGTTCCGGGATGCGGCCCGACAGCAAAATCAGGCGCGTTGCCCGGTGGCGTTGGCCCTTGTACGGGGTGAGGAGGGTCAGCATCTCCTCGTCGTCCGCGTGGCGGTTGTCCGCCAGGGCGTGGCCCACGATGCCGGGGAGGTGGTAGTCGCCCACCGTCACCGCGTCGGCGGCGCCGTTGGAGCGCTGGAGGGTTTCGGCGGAGGTCCAGGGGCCGATGCCGGGGATCAGTTCCAGGCGGGCCGTGGCCTCGGCCAGGGGCATCGTCGACGCCTCCTCCAGCCTGCGGGCCACCCGGACCGCACGCATGATCGTCGACGAGCGCTTGGTGTCGACGCCCGCCTTGTGCCACTCCCAGGACGGGATCATCGCCCAGGTGCGCGCGTCCGGCATGACGTGGAGGCCCAGTTCGGCGGTGGGGCCGGGGGCGGGAGTGCCGTAGCGGCGGACCAGGAGGCGCCAGGCGCGGTACGCCTCGTCCGTGGTGACCTTCTGTTCCAGGATCGACGGGATCAGCGACTCCATCACCAGGCCCGTGCGGAGCAGCCGCAGGCCGGGGCGCCGGTGCCGTGCCGCGGCCAGCAAGCGGTGGTGCGGGGTGAACGCGTCCGGGTCGTCGTCGGCGCCCAAGAGCGCGGGGAGGCCGGCGAGCAGCCACTCCGCGCCCGGGCCCCAGGCCTCGGCCCCGATCCGGTCGCCGCGCGCCACCACCCGCAGGGTGCCGGGGCCCTCCGGTGTCCGGGTGGCCCGCCAGAACCTGCCGTCCGCCGTCATCCGGAACGTGGGGTCGGCCGGCCCCCTGCGCAGCGGGCTCAGCACCAGCCGCAGGTCCAGCGGGCCCGGCGGGGTCCACTCCCGGGTCAGGGGAGGGCCTGCGGGCGGGTCCGCCGGGGCAGAGCCCGTACTCCGCGCCGCCGGAGCTGCCTGGTGCGGCAGGGCCGGGCGTGCGGTGCGCGGGGCGCGCGGGGCGAATCGTCCTGCCACGGCTGGGGCCTCGGGTGTCTGTGGTGCTGGAAAGGTCCTCTTGAGGGTACGGGGCGAGCCGCGTCCTACTGGTCCGAGGAGAAGCGGATCGAGGCGTCCGGAAGGACCGCCCCGCACCAGATCCTGACCCCGTCGCGCAGTTCGTTGTCCGCGCCCACGTGGGCGCCGTCCCCGATCACCGCGCCGCTCAGCACCGTACGGCTGCCGATCCTCGCGCCCGCCCCGATGAGCGAGTCCGTGACGACCGCGCCCGCTTCGACCACCCCGCCGTCCAGCACCGTGGAGCCGTCGATCCTCGCGCCCGCGCCGATCACCGCGTCGGCACCGATCACCGTACCGCCGGTGAGCTTGGCGTCGGCGGCCACCGTGGCCATCTCCAGGACCAGGCGGTCGCCGCAGCGGCCCGGGACGGCCGGGGACGGGGCGCGGCCCAGGACCAGGTCGGCGGAGCCGCGTACGAAGGCCTGCGGGGTGCCGAGGTCCAGCCAGTAGGTGGAGTCGACCATGCCCTGGAGGTGGGCGCCGGAGGAGAGCAGGCCGGGGAAGGTCTCGCGCTCCACGGAGACCGGGCGGCCCTCGGGGATGGTGTCGATGACCGAGCGCCGGAAGATGTACGCCCCGGCGTTGATCTGGTCGGTGACGATCTCCTCGGGCGTCTGCGGCTTCTCCAGGAAGGCCGTGACCCGGCCCGTCGCGTCCGTCGGTACGAGACCGAAGGCGCGCGGGTCCTCCACCCGGGTCAGATGGAGCGAGACGTCCGCCCCGGAGTCGTTGTGCGTGGCGACCAGGGCCCGGATGTCGAGTCCGGTGAGGATGTCGCCGTTGAAGATCAGGACGGGCTCGTCCGGGCCCGAGGACAGCTTGGCCGCGACGTTGCGTATCGCGCCGCCGGTGCCGAGCGGCTCCTGCTCGGTGACGTACTCGATGTGCAGACCGAGCGAGGAGCCGTCGCCGAAGTACGGCTCGAAGACCTCGGCCAGGTAGGACGTGGCGAGCACGATGTGCTCCACCCCGGCCGCCCTGGCCCGCGCCAGCTGGTGGGTCAGGAAGGGGACCCCCGCCGCCGGGACCATCGGCTTCGGGGTGTGCACCGTGAGCGGGCGCAGTCGGGTGCCTTTGCCACCGACCAGGAGAATCGCTTCTTTTGCCTCTGTCACAGCACCGTCTCTGCTTTCCTGCTGGGGCCTGGCCTGGATATGGCTGGCCAGTCTAAGCAGACCGGTCGGAGATGCCCCGGTCAGCGGCCCTGCAGTTTGGCGGAGCTGGTCCGGGCCGTGCCGAGCTTCTTGTATAGACGCGCTCCGGGGCATTCGGTTGCGAACCCGTCCCGATGGCCCGAGATCACGTTCATGCTGACCTTCACGCCCGCCTTGTACTTGTTGCTGCCGCCGGAGACGAGCGTCACCTTGCCCTTCGGGTTTCCGCCGAACAGGCCGAGCTTCCAGGCCGTGAGCTTGGAGACGGCGGTCACCGCGGCGGCCGGCGGGTTGGTGGAGGCGTAGGAGCCGAGTACGGCGATGCCCATGGTGTTGGTGTTGAAGCCCAGGGTGTGCGCTCCGAGGACCGCCTTGGTGACGCCGCCGGCCCGGCCCTCGTAGATGTTTCCGCACTTGTCGACGGCGAAGTTGTAGCCGAAGTCGCGCCAGCCGCTGCTCTTGACGTGGTAGCGGTAGATGCTGCGCAGCACCGAAGGGGCCTGCTTGCAGGTGTAGTTGTTGCCGGTCGCGCTGTGGTGCACGAATGCCGCCTTGACGGACTTCGTGTACGCGAAGTTCCTCTCCCGGAGCTTCTCGTCGGCGCCCCAGCCCTTGCGGGTGACGATCTTGGGGCGCGGTCCGATGTACGGCTTCGCCCCGGGCGCCAGGTTCACCGACTCCAGCGTCTCCGCCTGGGTGAGCGCGGGGATGACGGTGGCGCCGATCTCCGCGACCTCCGCGTTGACCGCCGAGGCGGCAGCGACCTCGGCCGTGAGGACCTCCGGCAGGACGGCGGCGGTCGGCGGGGTGTCCGCGAAGACTGCGGGGACGGCCGCCCGGTTGGCGGGAGCGCCCCGCGCGGGCTCCGGCGCCGGGTCGTCCTCGCCGGGGCTCACTGCGGGGCTCTCTGCGGGGTCCTCTCCCGGGTCGACGAGCTCCAGGCGCATGCCTTTGGGCAGGGGTACGGAGGTGGCGGCGGCCCGGTCCTGCGAGTCCGGGGCTTCCTGGGACTTCGGGGCTTCGTGGGACGTCTGGGCTTCCGGACGTACGCGTACCTCTACGCCGTCCGAGTCGCCGACCCAGAGGGGAGCCGTCGCGCCCCGCACCGTACGCCCCTCGCGCTCGGCGCTTCCGAGGTCGGCCCCGTGCTCGGCGTTGTGCGTCTCGACGTCCTGCCAGTCGGACCAGCGCGTGGTGCCGGTGGCCCGGGTCCGGACCTGGACCGTGCCGTGCAGCTCGGCCTCGGCGTCGTCCCAGACCACGCCCACCAGGGAGAACGGGCGGGCGTCGCGCTGGGGCAGGCCCTGGACCACCGGTGCTCCCGCGACCCGGTTCGAGGGGGTGGCGAGGGGGGCCAGGGGGAGCGACTGCGTGGAACCGGCGGGTTCGGCTGCGGATGCGGTGGATGCGGTTTCGGCTTCGGCTTCGGTGGACGTGTTCGTACGCGGGGCGGTGGTGTCGGGGGTGGGGGCTTCCCTCGTCGTCGCTTCGGTCCGGGCCGAAGGCGGTCCCGCACCCGGTGACGCCGGGGACGTGGAGGGAGGCAGGGCCGAGGCCGAGTGGGGAGCGGGGGCGGAGGCCGCGGGGGTGGCGAGCGGCAGAGTGAGGGCCGCTGCACAGGTGACGCCGACTGAGGTGACAAGTAGTGCACGCATACGCACGATCCTGGCCATAACCAGACAAGTCCGGCCACCCGGGCTGAGAGCCACATCTGATGACGTGTCTGCCGAACCGGTGTACGTGACACCCGTTCAGCCCGCCCCGCACAGCGCCCCCGCGTACTCTTGCGCGGATGAACTCCAGCGACCGCACCGCCGCCGACCTGCTGCGATCCGCCCTCGCCGCGGACCCGGCCCGCCCCCTGGTCACCTTCTACGACGACGCCACCGGAGAACGCGTCGAACTGTCGGTGGCCACCTTCGCCAATTGGGTGGCCAAGACCGCCAACCTGCTCCAGAGCGACCTCGCCGCCGAGCCCGGTGACCGGCTCGCCCTGCTCCTCCCCGCCCACTGGCAGTCCGCGGTCTGGCTGCTCGCCTGCTCCTCGGTCGGGGTCGTCGCCGATGTCCAGGGCGACCCGGCCGCCGCCGACCTCGTGGTGAGCGGGCCGGACACCCTGGAGCGGGCCCGGGCCTGCCGGGGTGAGCGGGTCGCGCTGGCGCTGCGTCCGCTGGGGGGCCGCTTCCCGCAGGCGCCCGAGGGCTTCGCCGACTACGCGGTGGAGGTGCCGAGCCAGGGCGACCGCTTCGCGCCCTTCGCCCCGGTGGACCCGGACGCCCCCGCGCTGACCGTGGGCGGGGTGGAGCTGAGCGGGACCCAGCTCGTCGCCAAGGCCCGCGAGGACGCCGAGGCGCTCGGGCTCGTACCGGGGTCCCGGCTGCTGACCGGTCACACGTACGACACCTGGGAGGGGCTGAGCACCGGTCTTTTCGCGCCACTGGCCTCCGGGGGGTCCGTGGTCCTCTGCCGCCACCTCGGGGAGCTCGGCGCGGAGGGGCTGGCGAAGCGGGTCGAGAGCGAGCGGGTCACCAACACGGCGGTATGACAAGCGCCCTGAGGTGCACTCGTCCGGCCCACGGCGGGCCGAGCCCCCGGTAACGATCGACGACGGGGGTAGATGATCGGCGGTACAGACCACTCTCCGGTAGTGCACAACCAAGCGTGAGGTTCAGCCGTCTACTCCTGCGACCGGCGGCCCATCGCGCCGCCGAACGTGAAGGATGGACGCAGACGTGACCGACAATGCTGGCACGCCGGCCGACCCGGACGACCCGGCCGGGGAGACGCCGCAGGGCAGGTCGCAGGAAGAGCCGGGGGCCGGAGACTCGAAAGCCGGGCCCGGGCCCGCGAACGAGACACCTCAGAACGAGACGCCTCAGGACGAGACTCCGGACGCCGGGGCCGGCGACGAAGCCGACGCTGAGACCAAGGCCGGTGCCGAAGCCGACGCCGGTGCCGGCGCTGAGGCCAAAGCTGAGACCGGTGCCCACGCCGACGCCAAGGCCAGCGCTGAGGCCGAGGCCGGTACTGACGCCGACGCCGGCCCCGGCCCCCGTACCCCTGACGCCGACCCCGCCCCAAGCGAAGCCCCCGGCGTCCAGACCTGGGCCGATCAGCCCAAGGACGGCAGCGCCTCCCGCCTTAAGCGGCCCTGGTTGCGCTGGGCCGCCCTCGGCGCCTCGTTCCTCGTGCTGGTCTCCGCCGGGGCGGGCTGGTGGCTGTACAAGAAACTCGACGGCAACATCACCACCGACACCGGCGCCGCCGCCGAGCTGAAGGTGTACGAGAAGGAGCGGCCCACCCCGGTCGTCATGGATGCCCAGAACATCCTGCTCATCGGGTCGGACAGCCGGGCCGGCGACAACAGCAAGTACGGCCGTGACGACGGCGGCAGCCAGCGCTCTGACACCACGATCCTGCTGCACCTCGCGGCCGACCGGAAGAGCGCGACCGCGGTCTCCCTGCCGCGCGACCTGATGGTGGAGGTCCCCAGCTGCCGCACCGGGGACGACAAGGAGAGCCGGGAGCAGTTCACCCAGTTCAACTCGGCCTTCGAGCTCGGCGGCACCGCCTGCACGATCCGTACCGTGGAGCGGCTGACCGGCATCCGGGTCGACCACCACATGGTCGTCGACTTCAACGGGTTCAAGGACATGGTCGACGCCGTGGACGGGGTCGAGATCTGCCTCAAGGAGCCGATCGACGACAAGGACGCGCATCTGGAGCTGCCGGCCGGACGGCAGACGCTCAACGGCGAGGAGGCGCTCGGCTACGTACGGGCGCGCAAGACCCTCGGCGACGGCAGCGACACCGAACGGATGGAGCGCCAGCAGAAGTTCCTCGGCGCCCTGGTGAACAAGATGCAGAGCAACGGCGTCCTGCTCAACCCGACGCGGCTCTACCCGGTCCTGGACGCGGCGACGAAGTCGCTGACGACCGACCCGGGCCTCGACTCGCTGCGGGACCTGTACGACCTGGTGCGGAGCATGCGGGACGTGCCGACCGACCAGGTGCAGTTCCTGACCGTGCCCCGGCAGCCGTACCGGAACAACCCGAACCGGGACGAACTCGTCGAACCGGACGCGGGGAAGCTTTTCAAGCAGCTGCGCGAGGACAAGCCCGTGGCCGTGGTCCCGGCGGACGAGCTCAAGGACGCCGAGAAGGAGAAGAAGGACCAGGAGGAGGACGGGAAGCCGGACGACGCCGGCTCCGAAAGTCCGACGCCGACACCGACCTATTCGGGTTCGAGCGCTGCGGACGACCTGTGTGAGCAGTAAAGCAATTGCCAAGACATAGAAGACAATCGACGCTCAATGGGAAGAATGCCCGGTTGTAAGGAGCGTGGTGTGGGTCACGCACGTCGCTCCTTTACGAACCGGGCGGATAGTGTGACGCGATCCGGTGCTTCCGGCCATCAGGTCGTGTGCTGCTGGAGCGAAGGAACGAGCGCCTTGCCGGGGGAGGGCGCCTCGCGTGGCACCGACGGAGGACTCAAACAACCGTGGATGCGCAAAGCCGTGGGCGGGCGGACGATATCGACCCCGCAGACCAGTGGGTACTCAACCCGCACACCGGCAATTACGAACTGCGACTGGATCAATCCGCAGGGGAGTCGCCGGTCGCCGCGCGTACAGCCACTGCCGAGGGTTCCGGCCGCCGCGAGGACACGAGGACCGATGCTCCGCGTGACGGCCGTGGGGGCCGCGGGGGCCGGGACGGCCGTGAGGGTTCCGGCCGGCGGGGGGCCAACTCCCCCGAGGTGCCCGGCCAGCGCAGCCGCCGGTCCTCCCAGAGCGGCGGGCGCGGCGCGGAGGCCGCGGCCGGACGCCGTAAGCGCAAGGCTCCGAAAGCGCGCCGGAAGAAGGCGCTCATGTGGACGGGCGGGGTGACGGCGTTCCTCGTCGTCTCCGCCTCGCTGGGCGCCTACATCCTGTACGAGAAGCTCAACGGGAACATCGACTCCATCGACATCGGCGACCAGGGCAGCAAGAACGTCGTCAGCGAAGGCCCGATGAACATCCTGATCATCGGTACGGACAAGCGCACCGGCAAGGGCAACGAGGGGTACGGCGACAAGGGCAGCGAGGGCCACGCCGACACCACCATCCTGTTCCACGTCTCCGAGGACCGGACCAACGCGACGGCGATGAGCATCCCGCGCGACCTGATGACCGAGATCCCCGAGTGCGAGACGAAGAAGCCGGACGGCACCACCACGACCATCCCCGGCACCCCGAACGAGCGCTTCAACACCAGCCTCGGCCAGAACGGCCGCAACCCCGGCTGCACCATGAAGACGGTCGAGAACATCACCGGCGTCAAGCCCGACCACTTCATGATGGTCGACTTCAACGCGGTGAAGGAGCTGACCACCGCGGTCGGCGGCGTCGAGGTCTGCATGGCCAAGCCGGTCGACGACCCGAAGTCCCATCTGAAGCTGAAGCAGGGCAAATCGAAGGTGGAGGGCGAGATGGCCCTGGCCCTGCTGCGCACCCGCCACAGCTTCGGCAACGAGAGCGACCTCGACCGGATCAAGGTGCAGCAGCAGTTCCTCGCCTCGATGATCCGCGAGATGAAGTCCAGCGACACCCTGACCAACCCGAAGAAGCTGTACACGCTGGCCGACGCGGCCACCAACGCGCTGACGGTCGACACGGGCATCGGCGACGCGAAGAAGCTGATGACGCTGGCCCAGGAGATCGGCAAGGTCGACACGAAGAACGTCACCTTCCTCACGATGCCGGTCATCGACAACCCGGCCGAGCCGACGCCCATCACCGTCGTGGTGGACCCGGTCAAGGGTGAGCAGCTCTTCGCGATGCTGCGCTCGGACACCTCGCTGACCGAGGTGAAGCAGAAGCAGAAGGCGGCCAAGGGCAAGCAGGCGGCCCTGCTCAAGGGTCCGAAGGCCGCCCCCGCCGACGTACGCGTCGACGTCCTCAACGGCGGTGAGATCTCCGGCGCGGCGGGCGCGACCGTGACCTGGTTGCAGAACCAGCAGGGCGTGCTGAAGTCCACGAACAAGGCCAACGCGCCCGAGAAGACCAAGAAGACGACGCTGGAGTACGCGCCCAATCAGGCCGACCAGGCCCGCGCGCTCGCCGAGATGATGGGCCTGCCCGCCACGGCCATGAAGCCGGGCACCGCCGACGCCGAGGGGCTGGAGGCGATGGTGCTGACGCTGGGGGCGGACTTCAAGGGCGCGGGCATACCCATCACGGGACCGGCGAAGATGCCGGACGACGTGGAGAAGGCAAGCGCCGACAAGACGGTCTGCGCCAAGTGACACCGGGTCACCGCGCCGCAGCGGAAATCTGAACAGCATGGGGGGTCCGGTGGGATGGAGCAGTACGCCCGGGGAGGGGACGCGGTCACGTGTCCGCCACGCGGATCGGCCCGGTGGGGACGAGAGCGGGTACGAGGACGGGGGCGACGCGCACCGCGAGAGCGGCGACGGCGAACCGGCCGCGAAGGCGTCCGCCGCCGGGCCGGGGCGGCGCTCCGGCGCCCGGAGCGGGAACAGCGGGGGCGGGCGGAACAGCCGCCGCGCCCCGAAGAGCGGCAAACGGCGCGTCCTGCGCTGGGTCTCCGCCGTACTCGCCCTGCTGATACTCGGCGCCGGTGGGGCCGGCTACCTCTACTACGAGCACCTCAACGGCAACATCAGGAAAGAGGATCTGACCCTCGGCGACAAGCGGATGGCCGACCACAAGGCCAACGCCGCCGGGCAGACCCCGCTCAACATCCTGCTCATCGGCTCCGACGCCCGGGACTCCGAGGCGAACCAGAAGCTGGGCGGTGCCAAGGAGACCTTCGGCGCTCCCCCGCTGGCCGATGTGCAGATGCTGCTCCACCTCTCGGCGGACCGCTCCAACCTCTCCGTGGTCAGCATGCCGCGCGACACCATGCTCAAGATGCCCAAGTGCACGGCCCCGGACGGCAAGGTCTTCCCGGCCAGCACGGGGGACGTGCAGACCAACCAGAGCCTGAGCCGCGGTGGTCCGGGGTGCACGGTGGCCGCCTGGTACGAGCTGACCGGCATCCGGATCGACCACTTCATGATGATCGACTTCGCCGGTGTGGTCTCGATGGCCGACGCGATCGGCGGCGTCCCGGTCTGTGTGACCGCCAACATCCACTCACGCGGCGCCAACGGCCGCGGCGGCTCCGGGCTGAAGCTGGAGAAGGGCACCCACTCCGTCAAGGGCGAGCAGGCCCTCCAGTGGCTGCGCACCCGGTACGGCTTCGAGGACGGCAGCGACCTGGCACGGGCCAAGGCCCAGCACCAGTACATGAACTCGATGGTGCGTCAGCTGCGCAAGGGCACCAAGCTCACCGACCCGGCGAAGCTGATGAACCTGGCCGAGGCCGCGACCACCGCGCTGACGGTCGACAAGGGACTCGACACGGTCAAGAAGCTCTACGACCTGGCCGAGGAGCTGAAGAAGGTCCCGACGAAGCGCATCACGATGTCGACCATGCCGAACGTGTACGGCACCGGTGCGAACGTCGGCCGGGTCTACCCCAAGGCGGGCGACGCGGAGCAGCTGTTCCGGATGGTCCGCGAGGACATGCCGCTGGACGGCAAAGCGTCCAAGCGGAAGAAGGAGGAGCCGAAGGACCCGTCGGCGCCGGTCGGCGAGATCGCCGTGGCCGTACGGAACGGGACCGCCACCGACTCCCTCGGACCGGTCTCGGGGCGCGCGGGTGACGTGGAGAAGTTGCTGAAGGAGTCGGGCTTCGCGCGGGCCGCCGTCGACCCCGACAACGTGGCCGGGTCGGCACGGACCTCGATCCTGTATCCGAGCGCGGATCTGGAGGGCGACGCCCAGGCGGTCGCCAAGGCACTCGGCATCCCGCTCTCGCAGGTGAAGCGGTCGACCGACGTCTCGGGCATCTCGCTCGCCGTGGGCGCCGACTGGCGCGAGGACGGGGCCTACCCGGTCTCCAAGGGCACGGAGAAGATCCCGGAGACGGCGGGGGCCCAGAACGGCGAGGAGAAGGGCTGCATGGAGGTCGACCCGAAGTACAGCTGGTGACGTGACGCCGTAGGGCGGACGGACGTACGAGAAGGGCCCCACCGGTCACCGGTGCGGCCCTTCTCGACGGCTGGGCCCGGCCTCAGACCGTCTCGCTGCTGCTGTTGCTGCTGCCCGCCAGGGACGGGCGGCGGCTCGCGATGACCCGCTTGGCCAGGGAGCGCGGGCTGGTGAGGAAGCCGAAGCCCCAGCACATGTGCATGGTCGCCAGCGCCACCGGGATCTGCGCGCGGGCCTTCAGCGAGAGCCCCTTGCCGGCGGGCAGCGACCCGGCGACGATCGCGGCCAGGTACCCGCCGGGGACGACGAGCGCCCACGGGGTGACGGCCGCGCCGACCACGAGACCCGCAGCGATGGCGACGACGGCGGTCGGCGGGGCGAGGTAGCGCAGGTTGATGGAGCCGGAGTGGTAGCGGGCCACCACGTGGCGCCAGCGGCCGTAGTCCTTGTACTGCTTGGCGAGCGCCTTCACCGTGGGGCGCGGGCGGTACTGGACCTTCAGCTCGGGCGAGAACCAGATCAGCCCGCCGGCCTCGCGGATGCGGAAGTTCAGCTCCCAGTCCTGGGCGCGGATGAACTCGACGTTGTAGCCCTCGGCCTGCTCCAGCGCCTCGCGCCGGAAGACGCCCAGGTAGACCGTCTCGGCGGGGCCCGCCTGGCCGCCGGTGTGGAAGGCCGCGTTGCCGACGCCGATCTTCGAGGTCATCGCGGCGGCGACGGCGTCCTCCCAGGCGTTCTCGCCCTCGGCGTGCATGATGCCGCCGACGTTCTGCGCGCCGGTCTCCTCCAGGAGGCGGACGGCGGTCGCGATGTAGTTCGGCGAGAGCATGCCGTGGCCGTCGACGCGTACGACGACGGGGTGGCGGGAGGCCTTGATCGCCGCGTTGAGGGCGGCGGGGGTGCGGCCGGTGGGGTTGGGGACCGTGTGGACCCGGGGGTCCTCGGCGACCAGCTCGGCGGCGATCTCGTCCGTGCGGTCGGTGGAGGGGCCGAGCGCGATCACGACCTCCATCTCACCGGCGTACTCCTGCTCCAGGATGTGCCGGACCGAGTTCCTGAGATGGCGTTCCTCGTTGAGCACCGGCATGATCACGGAGACGGCGGGGTACTGCGCGGCAGACATGTGGTCCTCAGGGGGTCCTCGGGGGCGCCAGGGGTTCCGCACCCCGGGAGGCGGCGTTATTCGGCCGCCACGTTACCGCGAATGGGGGACACCGGTGCGCGCGCCGCCGGGTGGTGGGCCGGGGCGGAGATCGTATGGGCCTACCGTGCGATGGTCCCCTTGCACCGCGGAGGTGTCCCCCCTCGTGCCCGCCCCCCGTCCACCGCAGCGCCCGCCCGGCCCCCGCACCACTCCCCCGCGCCGCCGCCCTCCGCAGGGTGGACGGCCGGTCCGCTCCCGTAAGCAGGACGAGCGGCCGCGCTGGGGCATGCGGGTGGCCACCGGGCTCTCGGTGCTGGTGCTGGGCGCGGGTGGCATCGGTCACGCCGTGGTGAGCAACCTGGAGGGCGGGATCGGCCGGGTCGACCCGTTCAAGGACATGAAGAACCGCCCCCAGTCCGGGCACGGCACCAATCTGCTGCTGGTGGGCACCGACGGCCGGGACACCATCACCAAGGCCGAGAAGCAGAAGTACAAGCTGGGCGGCGCCCCCTGCCACTGCACCGACACGATCATGCTGGTCCACCTCTCGGCCGACAAGCAGCGGGCGAGCGTCGTGAGCCTGCCCCGGGACAGTTACGCCGAGATCCCCGCGCACACCGACCGTACGACCGGCAAGAAGCACAACAGCCACCCGGTGAAGCTGAACGCCGCCTACGCGGAGGGCGGGCCGACGCTGACCGTGCGGACCGTGGAGCACATGACCGGGGTCAAGGTCGACCACTATCTGGAGGTCGACTTCACCAGCTTCATGAAGACGGTCGACGCGGTGGGCGGGGTGCAGATCTGCACGGCCCGGCCGATGAAGGACTCGTACACCGGACTGGACCTGCCCGCCGGCACCCATCGGCTGGACGGGGGCAAGGCGCTTCAGTACGTACGCTCCCGCCATGTCGACGTGGGCTCCGACCTGGGCCGGATGCAGCGCCAGCAGAAGTTCATGGCGGCGCTGATCAAGGAGGCGACGAGCAACGGGGTGCTGCTGAACCCGGTGCGGTTCCAGCAGGTGTCCGCTTCGGTGCTGGGCTCGGTCCGGGCCGACGAGGGGTTCGGTACGGAGGAGATGCTGGCCCTCGGCAAGGCGATGAAGGACTTCAGCCCGGCGTCGTCGGAGTTCGCCTCCGTGCCCATCGGGAATCCCAGCTTCCCGGTCAAGGGCATCGGCTCCACGGTCCAGTGGGACGCGGCGAAGTCGAAGAAGCTGTTCCAGGCGCTGCGCGAGGACCGGCCGCTCGCCCCGGTGAAGGCGAAGCCCGCGGCGGGCGCGCCGAAGAAGGCCCAGGCGGCCCTGGTGGACGTGGCGCCGGAGGAGATCCGGGTGCAGGTCTACAACGGCACCCCGAAGGACGGCCTCGGCAAGGACGTGGACGCGGGCCTGCGCGCGACCGGCTTCAACACGACGAACGCCCCGCTCAACGGCGCCCTGCGGAACCTGGCGCGGACGCTCGTGACGTACGACCCGCGCTGGGACCGGTCGGCGAAGTCGCTGGCCACCGCGTTGCCCGGGAGCGAGCTGAAGGCGGTGAAGGGGCAGGGCGCCACGATGGAGGTGACGGCCGGCGCGGACTTCACGAAGGTGCGGCCGGTGCGGGCGGAGACCAAGCAGACGGGCGAGTTCGCGACGGTGACGGGCGACGAGGTGGTGTGCCCGTAGGGCCTGCGAGGCTCGCCGGGCCCGTAACAGCTGCTCGGGGATCTCAGTCCGGGCCCGTAGCGGCTGCTCGGGGATCTCACCCGGGGCCGTAACGGCCGCTCGGGAGCCTCGGTCCGGGCCCGTGGCGGCCGCTCGGGGTCTCAGTCGTCGATGCCGTCGGCGACGCGCTTCTCCCGCAGCTCCTTGATCGCCCGGCGGCGCGCGAGCCGGTGCGTGCGCCGGATCTGCGCCTCCTGGTAGCGCCGCTTGTCGCGCTCGGTCTCGGGGATCACCGGCGGTACGCGGCGCGGCTTGCCGTCCCCGTCGACGGCGGCGAAGACGAGGTAGGCGCTGCCGACCTGCTGGGCGGGGGTGGACTCGTTCCAGCGCTCGGCCATCACACGGACCCCGACCTCCATCGAGGAGCGGCCGGTCCAGTTCACCTGGGCGCGTACGTGAACGAGGTCACCCACCCTGACCGGCTCCAGGAACACCATCTCGTCCATCGACGCGGTCACCGCGGGCCCGCCGGAGTGCCGTCCGGCCACGGCGCCCGCCGCGTCGTCGACCAGTTTCATGATCACGCCACCGTGCACCGTACCCAGGAGGTTGGTGTCGCTGCCGGTCATGATGTGGCTGAGGGTGGTGCGGGACGCGGCGGTGGGCTTGCCCGGAATCTCTTCTTCCGAGCGCTCCGAGCAGGTGGCCTGATCTGTCATACAGTCCACCTTATGCGCGGGCAGTCCCCCTTGTGCGCGGGCCCGGATCGCGCGCAATGCATCAGCTTCGCAACAGCCCTGGTGCGATTTCCCTTACACCCTGTAATAGCTGTGGGTCGGGACGGCACACTGTTCGGATGAACGATTGGCCCGATCGACGGACCGGCGACCGCAGCGAGCGCTACGGGCGGGGCAGTGCCAGCCCCCAGCCCGAGAGCGCCCGGGCGATGCCCCACATCCAGCGCCGCCCGGCCCCGCCGCAGAGGCCGACGGTGCCCCCGCAGAGCCAGGGGTACGACGACCGCTACCAGGGCGGACAGCCCGGTTACGGCAACAGCCCCGAGCCCGGTTACGACAGCGGCTACAACACCGGCCAGGTCTACGGCGGCGGCGCGGGCGGCGGCGGTCGCGGAGGCGGCCGTGGCGGTGGTGACGCGGGTTACGTCCAGGGCCGCCCGGCCCCGGACTGGCGCCGCCGGATCAAGCTCGGCGCGCTGACCCTGGTCGTCGTGTTCCTCGTCGTCTCCGTCTCCACGTACTTCTGGGCCGACTCGAAGCTGAAGCGCGAGGTCGACCTCGCCAAGGTCATCGAGAGGCCCGGCGAGGGCGAGGGCACGAACTACCTGATCGTCGGCTCCGACAGCCGTGAGGGCATGTCGGCCGAGGAGAAGAAGCGGCTGCGCACCGGTTCCGCCGAGGGCAAGCGCACCGACTCGATGATGATCCTGCACCGGGGCTCGAACGGCCCGACGCTGATCTCGCTGCCGCGCGACTCCCAGGTCGAGATCCCCTCCTTCAAGGGGTCCGAGTCCGGCAAGACGTTCCAGGGCACCGGCCGCCAGGTGAAGCTGAACGCCGCGTACGCCGAGGACGGCCCCGAACTGCTGGTGCGCACGGTCGAGTTCAACACCGGCCTGCGCATCGACCACTACGTCGAGATCGGGTTCGCCGGCTTCGCGCAGATCGTGGACGCGATCGGCGGGGTCGAGCTGGACATCCCGAAGGCGTTCAAGGACAAGAAGTCCGGCGCCGACTTCCAGGCCGGGAAGCAGACGCTGAACGGCGAGCAGTCCCTGGCCTTCGTCCGTACCCGGTACGCGTTCGCGGGCAGCGACCTGGACCGTACGAAGAACCAGCAGAAGTTCCTCGCGGCGCTGGCGAGCCAGACGGCGACCCCGTCCACGGTCCTCAACCCGTTCAAGCTCTACCCGACGATGGGCGCGGGGCTGGACACCCTGATCGTGGACAAGGACATGTCGCTCTGGTCGCTGAGCCAGATGTTCTTCGCGATGAAGGGCGTCACGGGCGGCGACGGTACGTCGATGAACATGCCGATCTCCGGCAGCAACGGCGGCAACCTGGTCTGGGACAAGGCGAAGGTGAAGCAGCTCGTGGAACAGCTGAAGAACGACGAGAAGGTCACGGTCAAGGGCAGCTGAGGCCCCCCGCAAGGCCGTTACGGGGGGCGACGTAAGGGAACATCACCTACGGGCTACGAGCTGTAGGTGATGTTCCCTTCCTCGTCCATGAGGGGATGGATCTGGGAGGGGCCGTAGTCGTCCGTGTCGGACGGGCGCGGCTTCTCCGGCCCGTCGGGACCGATGCGCATCACGCGCTCCACCCGCACGACCTCGTAACGGCGCCCCCGCACCACGAGTTCGTTGGCCCTCCGGCGCGCCATGAACTTCTTCGCGGCCCGGTCGTGGATCGCCTGCTCCTCCTCGTCCACCTTCATCCACGCGGGCAGCTCCGGCAGGTCCGGCAGGTCCGGGAGCTTCGGCACAGGCCGGGTGAGGTGGTGGACGAGAGCGCGCCGGGCGCCCTGCGGGGTCGCGTACTGCCCGGTCACCATCGACCAGGACAGCTCCTTGCGCTCCACCACCCGGAACGTCGTCGGGAGGAGCACGACGCCCGGGTGGGTGGTCAACGCCCTTTGAGAATCGGCCCGTACGTCATCGGGGAAGCGGTCGGCGGTGTAGGAGAGCTGGAGCAGCCCGGCCCGGTCGATCCCCTCGGCCAGCCCGACGGCGGCCGCGTGGTCGACCACGAAGTCCTTGGTGCGGGAGGGGTCGGGCGCGTCCAGGTCCCAGCTGTCCTCGTCCGGGTCCGTGGCCCGGGGCGGCTCCAGACGCCCGTCACCGATCCGGGCGAACTCGTCGGCCCGCACGACGCGGTAGCGGACCCCGTCCGCCGTCACCTCGTTGACCGGCTCCTTCTCCAGCCGGGCCACGGCCTTCAGCAACGACCGCCGCACGGCCCGGTCCTCGGTGTGGTCCTTCGCCCTGAACCAGAGGTGCGAGTTCAGCTCGTCCCGGGCCATCTGCGGGAATCCGGTGTCGAGTTCACCCAGCAGCCGCCAGCGCGGCCGCTCCCCGGGCGCCTGCGCGGCGAGCCCGAACAACGGCCCCCGGACCACGACGTTCGGATACTTCCGCACCGAGGCGAACGCATCCGCCTGGGTGACCTCGAAGACCGGGTCGTCCCGGTGCGTGACGTTGATGGTGAGGTGGTCCGGCGACTTCCCCGGGTGATCGTCCATGCACTCAGTGTGCCCAAGGGGGTTGCCGGTGTCTGGGTTTCCGCCAGAAAGGGCGTACGGGCGTGCAGTTGCCGCAGGGCTGGGCGCGGGGCGGCCACCCGGAATCGCAGCTCAGGCCGGGTCGTTGCGCGTCACGATCCGGTACGGCACCACCGGATCGTGGCCGACCGCGACCCGGTGGGCCGCGACATCAACTACGTAAAGAACCAAGAGAAATAACCCAACCCCACCCCACCCGATCCCGGTGGTCACCTGCGGGAGTGGCTGGTCACCCACACGGGTGAGATTCGCCAACTGGGCTGGATTTTGGATGGGTTGGCAGGCATATGCTCACGCTGATCCAAACCCCAGACATTGAGACGGCCCCCGCCGGGACGGCAATCCCGAGCGAGGACCTGACCACCAAGGAAGAGAACGCTTCCCCATGGCTACCCAGCACGATATCGCCCTCACCCGCGCCCTGGCAGGACTTCCCGGGCCCCTCCCGTCCTCCGGCGTGCTCCACATCGCGATCCCGCACACCGGCCGGTTCACGATCGTCGGCAACCACCTCGCGCAGCACGCCGAGTTGTCGCTCACCGCGATCGGCGTCGGCGTCCACATCCAGTCGCTGCCCGCCGGATCCCTGGTCGGCATCAAGGCGCTTGCCTCCCGGTTCACCGAAGGCGAGACGAGAATCGCCGCCGCTCTGCGCGAGCTGGAGGCTCACGGCTACCTGCGCCGGACCCGGGTGAGGCTGGCGAACGGCCGGATGGTCACCCGCACGGTGTTCTGCAACCAGCCGGGAGCGGTGGGACGGGCCGGGACGGTGGTGGTGCCGCCGGTCCCGAAGGGTGCGGAGGTGTCGGAGGCCGCGGTTCCGGAGGCGCCTCCCGCGGCACCGGAAGAGGCGCCCGCGCCTCCGCCTGAGCGCGAAGCCACCTCCGTACCGGAGGAATCGCAAGCACCCGTACCGGCGGAATCCCGTCCCCCGGTCCGCGTACCACCGCCCACCGCACCCAAGCCGCCACGCCGACCGCTCCCCCAGCCCCACGAGCTGACCCCGGAGCTGCGACAGACCGCTGCCGCGATCCTCGCCGACCTGCGGCGACATGCGAAGGAGCTGGTGCTCTCCGAGGCGGACGTCGAGGAGCTGATCCCCGGCGTGGCCGCCTGGCTGGAGCGCGAAGCGAACCCCGACGCGATCCGCCACGCGCTGACTACCGACCTCCCGCAGCCGCCCAAGTACCCGGCGAAGATCGTCAGGCACCGCCTCACCGTGCTCCTGCCGCCGCCTCTCCCCGGCACGGAGGAGCTGGCCCCGGCCCGCCGCACGCTCGTGATCCCGCTCCAGAACTGCGACGGCTGCGACCGCGCGTTCCGCTCCAGGGAACCGGGCCAGTGCCGGGGCTGCCGGAGCGAGCCGATGGAGGCGGCGGCCTAGGAGTTGCCGTCGTCGAGGTGTCAGGCCGGGGTTACGCTCGGCCCACCGGGCGCGGGGGCGTCCGAGGCCGACGGGTACTGGCCACGCGGAGGCTCGGGGGAAGGGGCGTGGGATCTTGCGCACAGGATCGTCGCGAGTGTCGTCGGTGAGTACGCGGGTGACCGGAATTCTGATGGTGGCGGCCGTGAGCGTCACCCTGATCGTGGGCATCCTGCCGTTGCCGCCGCGAGCGGAATCACGGGATCTGCGGCTCGCGCTGTTCGGCTGCTCGCTGTTGTGCGCGCTGATGTGGATGGCGGTCTCCGTGCGCTCACGGCGTGTGGGCGGGGTCGACCTGGACAAGCCCGTACGGCCGGCGCGACGACCTCCCTCCCGCAGCCTGCCCGTCCTGCTCGCCGTCCTGCTCCCGTTGGCGAGCGGCGCGGCGCTGGTCCAGGCGGTCGGCCCGGACGGTGAGAAGGGTCGTTGGGTTTCGGAGGTGTACGCGGCCGGAGGGGTCGTACACGAGGTTCCCATCGAGAGGATGGTGAGCGAGCCACGGCCGACCGGCGTGAGCGTGAACGACGTCGATGAGTACGCGGCTGACGTCATCGTGACCCTCCCGTTCGACGACGGCTCCCGCCGAACCACCGTCCGGGGCGCGAGGACCCTCGGAGTGCCGAGCGAGGGGAACACGGTGACCGTCATGTACGCCCCCGGCCGGCCCGGGCTCGGCGGGCGGTATCACGACTCCGGCTTCTTCGACAGCGGCGCCGCGCTGCTCTGGATCTGGACGGTGGCCTTGATGGTGGCCGTGTTCGGCTACGGGCTCTACGACCGGGCCGAGGTCCACGCTGCCCGGGGATTCCGCGGTGACGTCCACGGAGTGGCGACGCTGGTGCTCTGCCTGGGGGTGCTCCTCCTGCTGCCCGGCGCGTTCTTCCGGACGTCCACCTCGGCGGGCTGGCTCCTGGCTCTCGCCTCTGCCTGCACTCCCTGGCTGGCCTTGACGTGGGTCATCAAGCGCGCCCAGGTGACGTAGGGGGCATTCGACGTGTCACAGAAGCTCATGCGGCAGTCCTTCTGTCGCGCAGCCTCTCAGCATCCCCAGGTGGCGTAGACGATGACGTTCTTGCCGCTGTCCCTGGCTCCGACACAGACGTCTCGACAGCCGAGCAGCCAGCCACTGGCGCGGCAGCTCTCCTACTGGAGGCCCAGTTCGCGGATGATCTCCGGACAGGCCGGCCGCGAGGGTGAGGGCGAACTGGGTCCCCGGGAAGCCGATCGCTCCGTTGCGGCGGTAGGTCCCATCGCGGGGGCGGAGGGCTCCCGTGCCGTCCTTCCAGTCCCACTCCGCAGGCGATGAGCAGGGGCGCGAGAACTGTGGACAGGAGATGGGCGTCGGGGCTGGGGGCTTCGATCCAGCCGCGCTGGACACGGATCAGCAGACCGGCTCCGGCGAACAGCGTCCCGCCGATCGCCAAGCCGATGGGGCGGGTGCGGGCGAGCGTCATCCAGACGTCGGCTGGCGCGACGGCGAAGAGTATCCCCAGGACGATCAGCATGTACGGGACGTTCGGCCCCGAGTCCCCGGTCCCCCACGGCGGTTCCCCACGGCCGGGACCCACGTCTCAGGCGGTGAACTCCTGGGGAGGCAGGCCCTGCCCGTCGAAGGTGAGCAGGACGTTGGTCCAGCCGCTGTGCACGTCGGCATTGGGGAAGCCGACCAGCTCCCAGGGCGCGTCGATCACCCCCGGCCCGCAGGGCAGGGTGCCGGAGCCCGAGGGCATGGCCAGGGGCACGACCTGGAGGGCGTTGAAGGAGACGGCCACGCTGGTCCCGGCCGGTTCGGTGCACGTGTACACGCCCCCGACGGTCAGGACGCCGCTGTGGAACGGCGGATCGGCCGGCCATGCCGAGGCCCACTGCAACTGCACGGACTTGGTGCCCTGTACGGCGGCAGGCGTGGCGCCCGCGGTGGGCGCGGTCACCACTACGGTCGCGGTCAGACACGCGGCGACGGCTACCAGGCGAAGACGGGGTGCGGACGCGTACCGGAACATGGCGGCTCCCTGAGGTCGGCCGTGCACGAACGACGGGCTCCTCAGGCTGTCCGTCCGCCAGGACGGGGAGGCAGTCGTACAAGGCGGCGCGTGGGCGCAACTCGCGGGCGCACGACGAGCGATGACCACAGCCGCCGCCGGTGTCCCTGATGCGCCGGTGACGGACACACCGAGCCGCCTTCGGCGCAGAGGTGATGGCCGCCGAAAGCGAGGGCGGACGAGAGGGCTCTCGGCGCCGATATGAGAGTCCGCAACTAGGGTGATCAGGTGCTTTCGAACATAGGCCCCCTCGAACTGCTTGTTGTCGCAGCGGTACTCGTCATCCTCGTCACGCCGTCCGTGATCGCCTACCGCAGGAAAGTCGAACGTCTGTGGCTGGTCGTCCTGGTGAACGTGATCGCGGGTCCCAGCGGCCTGCTGTGGTTCGTAGCCCTGTACATGGCCATGACGATGTCCACCCGCTCCACGGAGATATCGGTCGCCGGGTCGGCGGATACGCAACGGCAAGCGGCCGCACCGGGGAGCAGGGGCTACGGCACGATTCCCTTCGGTTCGAGGTCGGCGAAGTCCTCATGCAGGGCTTCCAGGTGACGGCCCGTCGGCTCTCCCGCCGGATCCAGCTCCGCCAGCCTCCAACCCGGCAACTGCTCCTCCACGTCGGCGGGCAGCGACCCGTCCGCCGGGTCGGCCAGGGCGTACAACACCCCGAACGCGGTCTCCCGGGCCACTTCCCGGGCCAGCTCGCCGAGGTCCTCGGGGGTGAGGCCGGCCGCGAGGGCGCGGTCCACGGCTCCGGCGGCGACGCCGTCGCTGCGATAGGCGGCCACCCAGCGGGGCGCCTCCGTGGTCCAGGCGTCGACGTCCTGCCACAGCGTCCGCAGGAAGCGGTAGCGGGCGAGCTGCGGGAGCCCCTCCTCGGCCTCGGATTCGGCCCAGTCCTCCGCGTCGCCGTCCGCTCCCAGGGCGCGGAAGAGGGCGGTGAGCCTGTCGAGTTCGGTCATCCCGGTCATGGGGAGGGAGGGTACCGGCCGCGGTCCGAGCGGGGCCGGACGGATGGGCCTGGCGGGACCGATGAGTTTCGGCGGGGTGCGCGGTCAGTACGTCCGTAAGAGTTGGTGCCCCCACAGGCCACCCACCGCGCGACGCCCGTACGAGAAACCCCAGGAGCCCCCGATGCGCACTCTCATCAGCACCGCCTTCGTCTCCCTCGACGGCGTCGTGGAAGCCCCCGGCGGCGAGCCCGGCTACCGGAACACGGGGTGGACCTTCAAGGACGTGGAGTTCCTCCCGGAGGCGTACGAGATCAAGGGCCGCGAGCAGGAGGAGGCGGCCGCGCTGATGCTGGGCCGGAACAGCTACGAGGCGTTCAGTGCGGTGTGGCCGGGAATGGAGGAGTTCGCGCAATACAAGGTGATGCCGAAGTACGTCGTCTCCACCACGCTCAAGGAGGACGACCTGGTCTCCGACTGGGGCGACACCACCATCCTGCGCTCACCGGCCGAGGTCGCCGCCCTCAAGGAGACCGAGGGCGGCCCGATCATCATCCACGGCAGCGCCGCCCTGAACCGCAGCCTGTCCGACGCCGGCCTGATCGACCGCTACCACCTGCTCGTCTTCCCGCTCCTGCTCGGCGCGGGCAAACGCCTGTTCAGCACGAGCGACAAGGACGTCCAGAAGCTGAAGCTGGTCGAGTACGAGGCGTACGCGAACGGCATCCAGAAGAACGTGTTCGACGTCGTGCGCTGACGCACCGCCGGGTGCGACGTGTCACGGCTCGGAATCGCGGCTCCCGCGCTGTCGAGGCGAGGCGTCGGTGCTCGCTATGCGCCGGAGGACAGTAGTCGGTCTGCGGCCTGGTCCCACGGCTGAGGCTCGGCCACGTCCTCGTTCTCGAAGGCGTCCTCCTCGAACCAGCCCGTCCCCGCAAGCCATGTCTCCAGCCACGCCGCGAGACCGGCGGCGTCGAGGAACCAGCACTCCTCCCACGAGCCGCCGCTGTACGGGTTCGGCTCGAAGAGCAGGACCTGACCGTCCTCGCTGAAACAGTCGACGCCGGCGTACATGGCACAGCCCCAGGTCAGGATCGGTACGACACCTTCGGGCCACTCGGGGTGCTCAACTCCGGCGGATGCCTGACGTCGCTCCAGGTATTCGCCGACGACACTGGAGCCCGGGCCGAACAGGGGCAGCAGTTGGTAGTCGGGGCCGAAACCGCCGTCGGCGACCTCGCCGTACAGGCGCGCGAGCAGGGGATGCAGCGCAAAGCCCAGTTGCGCCTCCGCCTTCGCGATCCGGGCATCGTCGACGGGCGCGGGAAGGTCCCCGCTGTCCGATGCGGCCCGGACGGCGACGCGTTGTACGAGGTCATCGATGTCGGTCATGCCTCGATGCTGTCACTGACCACTGACATGACTCATACGAACGGCCCCCGGCGCCAAGCGCCGGGGGCCGCGGTGACAGCGAAAGCCGTTACGGCAGGTTGCGCGCCATCACGATGCGCTGGACCTGGTTCGTGCCCTCGTAGATCTGGGTGATCTTGGCGTCGCGCATCATGCGCTCCACCGGGTAGTCGCGCGTGTAGCCGTAGCCGCCCAGGAGCTGGACCGCGTCGGTGGTGACCTCCATGGCCACGTCCGAGGCGAAGCACTTCGCCGCTGCGCCGAAGAAGGTCAGGTCGCCGTCGACGCGCTCGGACTTGGCCGCGGCCGAGTAGGTGAGCTGGCGGGCCGCCTCCAGCTTCATCGCCATGTCGGCGAGCATGAACTGGATGCCCTGGAAGTCCGCGATCGGCTTGCCGAACTGCTTGCGCTCCTGGACGTACCCCTTGGCGTAGTCCAGCGCGCCCTGGGCGATGCCGAGGGCCTGGGCCGCGATCGTGATGCGGGTGTGGTCCAGGGTCTTCATCGCGGTGGCGAAGCCCGTGCCCTCCTCGCCGATCATGCGGTCGGCGGGGATGCGGACGTTGTCGAGGTAGACCTCGCGGGTCGGGGAGCCCTTGATGCCGAGCTTCTTCTCCGGGGCGCCGAAGGAGACACCCTCGTCGGACTTCTCGACCACGAAGGCGGAGATGCCCTTGGAGCGCTTGGCCGGGTCGGTGACCGCCATGACCGTGTAGAACTCGGAGACGCCCGCGTTGGTGATCCAGCGCTTCACGCCGTTGAGGACCCAGAAGTCACCGTCGCGTACGGCCTTGGTCTTCATGCCCGCCGCGTCCGATCCCGCGTCCGGCTCGGAGAGCGCGTACGAGAACATCGCGTCGCCCTTGGCCAGCGGGCCCAGATACTTGCGCTTCAGCTCCTCGGAGCCGGAGAGGATCACCGGGAGCGAGCCGAGCTTGTTGACCGCCGGGATCAGGGAGGAGGAGGCGCAGGCGCGGGCCACCTCCTCGATCACGATGACCGTGGCGAGCGCGTCGGCCCCGGCGCCGCCGTACTCCTCCGGGACGTGGACGGCGTGCAGGTCCGAGGCGACCAGGGCGTCCAGCGCCTCCTGCGGGAAGCGGCTCTCCTCGTCCACCGCGGCGGCGAAGGGGGCGATCTTCGTCTCGGCGAGCGCACGGATGGTCTCGCGGAGCATGTCGTGCTCCTCGGCCGGACGGTACAGGTCGAAATCGGTCGAACCCGCCAAGACGCTCACTCCCCAGATGCTAACTACCGTTAAGTAACTCAATTTTAGTGCGGAACCATCGGGACGGCATACGTGAGTGCCACGTGAGCTTCGTGACAGGGGTCGGGCAAAAGGGGAGGTAAGCGGCGCATCGGGTGGGGAGAGGCGGGGGCATCCGCCGCGACTATGCTCGGTTCGCACGTCCGTCCGTACCTCCCAGGAGCACCCATGGCCCTCAGGATCACTGTGATCGGCACCGGCTATCTCGGCGCCACCCATGCCGCGGCCATGGCCGAGCTGGGGTTCGAGGTCCTCGGACTCGACGTCGTACCGGAGAAGATCGAACTGCTGTCCGCCGGGCGCGTGCCGATGTACGAGCCCGGCCTTGAGGACATGCTGCGGAAGCACGTCGACGGCATCGAAGGGTCCACCGGGCGGCTGCGCTTCACCACCTCCTGGGAGGAGGTCGGGGCGTTCGGCGATGTGCACTTCGTCTGTGTGAACACCCCGCAGAAGCACGGCGAGTACGCCTGTGACATGAGCTTCGTCGACAGCGCCTTCGAGTCGCTCGCACCCCACCTCACCCGGCCCGCCCTGGTCGTCGGCAAGTCGACCGTCCCCGTCGGCTCCGCCGCCCGCCTCGCCGCCCGCCTCGCCGAGCTGGCCCCGGTGGGCGCGGATGCCGAGCTGGCCTGGAACCCGGAGTTCCTCCGCGAGGGCTTCGCCGTCGACGACACCCTGCACCCCGACCGGATCGTCGTCGGTGTGGAGAGCGAGCGGGCGGAGAAGCTGCTGCGCGAGGTGTACGCCACGCCGGTCGCGGACGGGTCGCCCTTCGTGGTGACGGACTTCCCGACCGCCGAACTCGTGAAGACCTCCGCCAACTCCTTCCTCGCCACCAAGATCTCCTTCATCAACGCCATGGCCGAGGTCTGCGAGGCCGCCGACGGGGACGTCGTGAAGCTCGCCGAGGCCATCGGGCACGACGAGCGCATCGGGAAGAAGTTCCTGCGGGCCGGGATCGGCTTCGGCGGCGGCTGCCTGCCCAAGGACATCCGGGCCTTCATGGCGCGCGCCGGAGAGCTGGGCGCGGACCAGGCCCTCACCTTCCTCCGCGAGGTCGACTCCATCAACATGCGCCGCCGCGGCCACATGGTGGAGCTGGCCCGGGAGGCTGTGGGCGGCGGATCGTTCCTCGGTACGCGGGTGGGCGTCCTGGGCGCCGCGTTCAAGCCGGACTCCGACGACGTACGCGACTCCCCCGCGCTCAACGTCGCCGGGCAGATCCACCTCCAGGGCGGCCAGGTGACCGTCTTCGACCCGAAGGGGATGGAGAACGCCCGCCGCCTGTTCCCGACCCTCGGTTACGCCGACTCCGCGCTGGAGGCCGTGCGCGGCGCGGACGTGGTGCTGCACCTGACGGAGTGGCGCGAGTTCCGCGAGCTGGACCCGGCGGAGCTGGGCGAGGCGGTGTCCCGCCGGATCATCCTGGACGGGCGGAACGCCCTGGACAGTGCGGTGTGGCGCGAGGCCGGGTGGACGTACCGGGCGATGGGGCGGCCGAAGGCCTGAGCTGCGGAGTTCCGGCGCGGGAGGGACCGCCCCAGGCCTGAGCGCCGCCGCTCCAGCGCGGGAGGGACCGCCGAAGGCCTGAGCGGCGCCGTTCGAGGAGCGCGGGTTTGTGCCCGCGCTCCTCGCGCCGGATGTGCCGCCACTCCCGCAGCGGGTGTGCCCGCACTCCCGGCCCGCGATGGGGTAGGCGTTGTCCCATGCCGCAACAGGGCGGCGATCACCGGGAGGTATGCGTCATGCCCATCGCCACACTCGGCGCCGTCGTGCTGGACTGCCCCGACCCCCTCGCCCTCGCCCGCTTCTACGCCGCCGTCATCGGCGGCACCGTCAAGGACGACGGGGGCCGCTGGGTCGACCTCGTCGACGCCCCGGGGACCCCGCTGGCGTTCCAGGCCGCCCCCGGTTTCGTAGCGCCGCAGTGGCCCCGGCCCGACGGCTCCCAGCAGTTCCATCTGGACCTGACCGTGGAGGACCTGGACGCGGCGGAGCGGGAGGTGCTGGCGCTGGGGGCCCGGCCGCTGGACACGGAGGACCGGGAGCGGACCTTCCGGGTCTACGCCGACCCCGCCGGGCACCCCTTCTGTCTCTGCGCCTGCTAGGCCGAGGCGAAAGTGGCCCGCAGCGCGTGGTGATCGCGCGTCCCGTGGACAGGCTGCAACCATGGACGACTCCCCCGGCTTGATCACCACCCCCCTCACCGACGACCTCGTGCGCGGCGCCCTCGACGTGGAGCGCACCGCGCGCGGTGCGCTCCTCCCCCACCGGCTGCCCGCCCGCGCCCGGGCCCAGTTCGGCGGTGACGAGCAGGTGGCGCAGGCGGAGACCCAGCCCTCCGGCGTACGGCTGGTCTTCCGCACCCGGGCCACCGCCGTCGAGGTGGACGTGCAGCGCGCGGTCATCGGCTACCGGGGTGTCCCGCCCCGCCCGGACGGCGCGTACGACCTCCACATCGACGGGGAGCCGGCCGGGCGGGCCACGGCGAGCGGGGGCGATCTGGTGACGGTGGATCTGAGCGACGGGTCTCAGGAGACGGTCCCGGGTCCGGTCGGCACCGTCCGGTTCGAGGGGCTGGCCGGGCGGGAGAAGACCGTCGAGATCTGGCTGCCGTACACCGAGATCACCGAGCTGATCGCGCTCCGCACCGACGCTCCCGTCGCCGCCGTGGAGCCCGGCGGGCGGCGGGTGTGGCTGCACCACGGCAGTTCGATCAGCCAGGGGTCCGCCGCCGACAGCTCCGCCACCGCCTGGCCCGCCCTGGCCGCCGCCGTGGGGGGTGTGGAGCTGATCAACCTGAGCCTGGGCGGCAGCGCGCTCCTCGATCCGTACACCGCGCGCGCCCTGCGGGACACCCCGGCCGACCTGATCAGCGTCAAGATCGGTATCAACCTCGTCAACCGGGACCTGATGCGGCTGCGCGCCTTCGGGCCGGCCGTGCACGGGTTCCTCGACACCATCCGCGAGGGGCATCCGACCACGCCCCTGCTGGTGATCTCGCCCATCCTCTGCCCCGTGCAGGAGGAGACCCCCGGCCCGGCCGCCCCGGAGTTCAGCGAGGAGGAGGTGCAGTTCACGGCGTTGGGCGACCCCTCGGAGGTGGCCCTCGGGAAGCTGACGCTTCGGGTCGTACGGGAGGAACTCGCCCGGATCGTGGCGGAGCGGGCGGCCGACGACCCGGGGCTGTACTACCTGGACGGGCTCGAACTGTACGGCGAGGCCGACTTCGCCGAGCTGCCGCTGCCCGACCGGCTCCACCCGGACGCGGCCGCCCACCGCCGCATGGGCGAGCGTTTCGGGGCCTACGCCTTCGGTCCGGGGGGACCGTTCAGCGCCGCCCCTTAGCGGATCCGCCGCCCGTCCAGCTCCGTGATCGTCGCGTGGGACGGGCCGCGCGTGGCCTGCTCGTCGCGGGCCACCGCTTCCGCGTCGCGCAGCACCCGTACCGCGTTGCGCCAGGTCAGCTTGGCGAGGTCGCCCTCGGACCAGTTACGCCGCAGGAGCTCGGCGATCAGGTTCGGGTAGCCGGAGACGTCCTCCAGGCCGTTCGGGGTGAACGCCGTGCCGTCGTAGTCGCCGCCGATGCCGATGTGGTCGACGCCCGCGACCTCGCGCATGTGGTCGAGGTGGTCGGCGATGGTCGCCACGGTGGCCTGGGGGCGGGGGTGGGCCGCCTCGAAGTCCTCGTGGATGCGCATCGCCTGCGGGGTGGTGTCCAGGTGGTGCAGGCCGTGCTCGCGCATGTTGCGGTCGGCGGCCTGGGTCCAGGCGACGGCCGCGGGCAGCACGAACTTCGGGACGAACGTCGCCATCGCGACCCCGCCGTTGGCCGGGAGCGCCGCCAGCACGTCGTCGGGGATGTTGCGCGGGTGGTCGCAGACGGCCCGGGACGAGGAGTGCGAGAAGATCACCGGCGCGGTGCTGGTGGCGATCGCGTCGCGCATGACGCCGTCCGCCACGTGGCTGAGGTCGACCAGCATGCCGATGCGGTTCATCTCGCGGACGACCTCGTGGCCGAAGGCCGAGAGGCCGCCGAGGCGGGGCAGGTCGGTCGCGCTGTCGGCCCAGTCGATGTTGTCGTTGTGGGTGAGCGTCATGTAACGGACGCCCAGCTCGTGCAGGGCGCGCAGGGTGCCCAGCGAGTTGTTGATGGAGTGGCCGCCCTCGGCGCCCATCAGGGAGGCGATACGGCCCTCGGCGCGGGCCTTCTCCAAGTCGTCGGCGGTGAGCGCGCGCCGCAGGTGGGTCGGGTAGCGGGCGATCAGCTCGGCGACGATGTCGATCTGCTCCAGCGTGGCGCTGACAGCCGCGTCGCCGGTCAGGTCGGTGCGCACGTAGACGGACCAGAACTGGCCGCCGACCCCGCCGGCCCGCAGCCGGGCCAGGTCGGTGTGGAGCAGGCCGCGCTGGTCGGCGGCGATGTCCCGGGCGTCCAGGTCGTAGCCGACCTGCTCGCGCAGGGCCCAGGGGAGGTCGTTGTGGCCGTCGACGACCGGGTGGGCGGCGAGCAGCTCGTGGGCGCGGGCGAGGTGGTCCACGGGGCCCTACTTTCCGAAGCCGAAGGAGTCGGAGCCCTGGACCTTGGCCCGCAGCCGCTTGCCCTTCTCCGTGGCCTGGGCGTTCAGCTCCGAAAGGAACTCGCCCATCCGCTCCTGGAGCGCCGGGTCGTGCGCGGCCAGGATGCGGGCGGCCAGCAGCCCCGCGTTGCGCGCGCCGCCGACCGAGACGGTGGCGACGGGGATTCCGGCGGGCATCTGGACGATGGAGAGCAGGCTGTCCATGCCGTCCAGGTACTTCAGCGGCACCGGCACCCCGATGACCGGCAGCGGGGTGACCGAGGCCAGCATCCCGGGCAGGTGGGCGGCTCCGCCCGCGCCCGCGATGATCGCCCGCAGACCGCGGCCCGCCGCCTCCTCGCCGTACGCGATCATCTCGCGCGGCATGCGGTGGGCGGAGACGACGTCGACCTCGTACGGGATCTCGAACTCGTCGAGTGCCTTGGCCGCCGCCTCCATGACGGGCCAGTCGGAGTCCGAGCCCATGACGATGCCGATCACGGGTGCGGCCGATGCGGAGGGGGAAGTCATTCGGTGATCGTTCCTCGCAGGTAGTCGGCCGCGTGCCGGGCGCGCTCCCGCACGTCCGCCAGGTCGTCGCCGTAGGTGTTGACGTGGCCGACCTTGCGGCCGGGCTTCACGTCCTTTCCGTACATGTGGATCTTGAGCTGCGGGTCGCGGGCCATGCAGTGCAGGTACGCCTGGTACATGTCCGGGTAGTCGCCGCCCAGGACGTTGCACATGACCGTCCAGGGGGCGCGCGGGCGCGGGTCGCCGAGGGGGAGGTCGAGGACCGCCCGTACGTGGTTGGCGAACTGGGAGGTGATCGCGCCGTCCTGGGTCCAGTGGCCCGAGTTGTGCGGGCGCATCGCCAGCTCGTTGACCAGGATGCGGCCGTCGCGGGTCTCGAACAGCTCCACCGCGAGGTGGCCGACGACGCCCAGCTCGGCGGCGATGCGGAGCGCGAGCTGCTGGGCCTCGCCGGCCAGCTCCTCGGCCAGGCCGGGCGCCGGGGCGATCACCGTGTCGCAGACCCCGTCGACCTGGATGGACTCGACCACCGGGTAGGCGACGGCCTGGCCGTGCGGCGAGCGGACGATGTTGGCCGCCAGCTCCCGTACGAAGTCGACCTTCTCCTCCGCGAGGACCGGGACCCCGGCGCGGAACGGGTCGGCCGCGTCCGCCTCGGAGCGGACCACCCACACGCCCTTGCCGTCGTACCCGCCGCGCACGGTCTTGAGGATGACGGGGAAGCCCCCGGCCTCCTCGGCGAACGCGGCGGCGTCGGCCGGGTCGCTCACGATGCGGTTACGGGGGCAGGGCGCGCCGATCTCCGCGAGCCTGGCGCGCATCACCCCCTTGTCCTGCGCGTGCACCAGGGCATCGGGGCCGGGGCGCACGGGGATGCCGTCCGCCTCCAGGGCCCGCAGGTGCTCGGTGGGCACGTGCTCGTGGTCGAAGGTGATCACGTCGCAGCCCTGCGCGAAGGCGCGCAGCGCCTCCAGGTCGCGATAGTCGCCGATGACGACCTCGCTGACCACCTGGGCCGCCGAGTCCTGGGGCGTGTCACTGAGGAGCTTGAATTTCAGGCCGAGGGGGATACCCGCCTCATGGGTCATACGGGCGAGCTGACCGCCGCCGACCATGCCGACTACCGGGAACGTCACACCCCCAGGGTATCGGGCGCGCCGGGGCGGCCGGGACGCCGTCCGGGTGCCGCCCTCGGCGGGCTCCCGGCCATCACCGGGGCGTCACACGGGAGGGCTGGTTAGCATGGCGGAGTTGACGGAACCGTCGACGCCATCGAACGGACGGACGTAGCGATCACCATGAGCGAACGGGGCGCACTGCGGACCCGGCTTGATCTGCTGGCCCGGGAGGTCGCCAAGTTCGGCGTGGTCGGCGCGTTGGGCCTGCTGGTCAATATGGCGGCCTTCAACCTGATCCGGCACACCACGGACCTCCCGGTCGTCCGGGCGAGCCTGCTGGCGACCTTCGTCGCCGTCCTCTTCAACTACGTGGGCTACCGCTACTGGACCTACCGGGACCGCGACAAGACCGGGCGGACCCGTGAGCTGACGCTCTTCCTGCTGTTCAGCGCGGTGGGCGCGGTGATCGAGAACGGCGTGCTCTATCTGGCGACGTACGGCTTCGACTGGAACACCCCGGTCCAGAGCAACGTCTTCAAGATCCTCGGCATCGGGCTCGCGACCCTCTTCCGCTTCTGGTCCTACCGGACCTGGGTCTTCAAGACGCTCCCCGTCCAGCCTCCGGCCGAGCAGGAGGCCGTGCCCAGTGCGGAACGGTTTCTGGAGCAGCGGCGGTCGACGGAGACCGTAGAGCCCGATCCCGTACGGAACTGACGCCTCCGGTAAGTCTCCGCTCAGCGCACCGGGCGTTCGGGGTCCTTGCGGTCCAGCGGGATGCGGCTGAGGAAGAGCGCGAAGACCGCCGGGTGCTGCTGGAGCAGTTCGAGCCGGCCGCCGTCCGCCTCCGCGAGGTCCCGGGCGACGGCCAGGCCGATCCCGGTGGAGTTGCGGCCGCTGATCGTCCGCTCGAAGATCCGCGCCCCCAGCTCGGCCGGGACGCCGGGGCCCTCGTCGGTGACCTCGATGACCACCTGGTTGCCGGTGACACGGGTGCGCAGGGCGACGGTGCCGCCGCCGTGCATCAGGGAGTTCTCGATCAGCGCCGCCAGGACCTGGGCGACCGCGCCCGGGGTGCCGACCGCCCGCAGGCCGTGCTTGCCCGAGCAGACCAGCGCGCGGCCGGTGGAGCGGTAGGCGGGGCGCCACTCCTCGATCTGCTGCTTGATGACCTCGTCCAGGTCGAAGACGACGGCGGAGCCGGTCCTCGGGTCCCGGGAGTTGGTCAGCAGCCGCTCCACGACGTCGGTGAGGCGCTCCACCTGGGTGAGGGCGATGTTCGCCTCCTCCTTCACCGTCTCCGGGTCGTCGGTCACCGAGATCTCCTCGATCCGCATGGAGAGCGCGGTGAGCGGCGTACGCAGCTGGTGCGAGGCGTCCGCGGCGAGGCGCCGCTCGGCGGTCAGCATGCGGGCGATCCGCTCGGCGGAGGCGTCCAGGACGTCGGCGACCCGGTCCAGCTCGGGCACCCCGTACCGCTTGTGGCGGGGGCGGGGGTCGCCGGAGCCGAGGCGTTCGGCGGTCTCGGCGAGGTCGGTGAGCGGGGAGGCGAGCCGGTTGGCCTGGCGTACGGCGAGGAGCACGGCCGAGATGATCGCGAGCAGCGCCACCGCGCCGATGATCAGCAGTGTGCGCCCGACCTCACGGGTGACGGCCGAGCGGGACTCCTCGACGGTGACCTTCTCGCCCCGCTCACCGGTCTCGGTGGCGCGCAGGACGCTGCCGCCGGGGCGTTCCCCGACGGCGATGGGTGCCCGGCCCGGGATCTCGATCAGGGCGAACCGGTCGGCACCGATCTGCTCCGACAGCACCCCGGAGCTGATCACCTCGTCGCCCAGCAGCCGGCTGTCGACCACGCTGATCAGCCGCAGCGCCTCGGACTCGACGCTCTCCTGGGCGCTGGCGCTGATGGTCCGCGTCTCCACGATGACCAGGGAGACGCCGAAGACGGCGATGACGACGAGGACCACGGCGAGCGTGGAGTTGATCAGGCGGCGGCGCACGGCTGCCGGTCGTGTCGTCGGGCTGCTTCGGCGAGCTGTTCGCCGTCAGGGGGCACGGGTGCTTCGTACGGAGGCAACGGAGGCATGGGTGCTTCGTACGTCAGCTCTTCTCGAACCGGAAGCCGACGCCCCGGACCGTGGCGATGTAACGGGGATTGGCCGCGTCGTCGCCGAGCTTCTTGCGGAGCCAGGAGATGTGCATGTCCAGCGTCTTGGTGGAGGACCACCAGGTGGTGTCCCAGACCTCGCGCATCAGCTGGTCGCGGGTGACGACCCGGCCGGCGTCCCGGACCAGCACCCGCAGCAGGTCGAACTCCTTGGCGGTGAGCTGGAGTTCCTCCTCGCCCATCCAGGCCCGGTGCGACTCGACGTCGATCCGGACGCCGTGGGTGGCGGGCTGCGCGACGGGCTCGGAGGCGCCGCGGCGGAGCAGGGCGCGGACCCGGGCGAGGAGCTCGGCCAGGCGGAAGGGCTTGGTGACGTAGTCGTCGGCGCCGGCGTCCAGGCCGACCACCGTGTCGACCTCGTCGGCACGGGCCGTCAGCACCAGGATCGGCACGGCGTGGCCGTCGGCGCGGAGGCGGCGGGCGACTTCGAGGCCGTCCATCCCCGGCAGCCCCAGATCGAGGACCACGAGGTCGATCCCGCCCTGGAGTCCGGCGTCCAGAGCCGTCGGGCCGTCCTGGCGGACTTCGACCTCGTAACCCTCCCGACGCAGTGCGCGGGCCAGTGGCTCCGAGATGGATGCGTCGTCCTCGGCGAGCAGTACACGGGTCATGGACTGATGGTAGTCCGGCCGGGACGTCGGGAGTGAGGCCCTCGCCCACGCCTGCGGGTCAGCGACGTGATCAGGACACAGACCTTTGAATATGGGAGCCTGGTTCCACGGTTACCTGTGATCCATGTCTCAAGTCCTTCCATATCCCGCTGTGTCGTGTCGTATGGTGTCCCGACGCCTGTTGCACTACTGAAGGACCTTTGGGCCGCCATGAGCGCCAAGGGTCTCTTCTGTGTGTTGGGCCGGTTCGCGCCGGCCCGTCTTGAGTGAATGACCTGTGAGCCGGGCCCGGAGCGTGCGAACGCGCACCGGGTGTGGATCCCGACGCGGTACTTCCCCGCCCCGCCGCCGAACGCTCCGCCCCCGGAGCCCGGCCCCGGGGCGAGTCCCCCTCAGGCGTTGGGGATGGGGTGCGGCCGCGCCGGTGCCGGCTACCCCCCACCGGGCGCGCACCGCTCACGAGGCGAGCGCGTCCCGACCAGCAAGGATCGACCATGGCGTCCAGCCTGACGAAGGACTCGCCGAATTCCGGCGAGAAGACCTTCTTCGGCCACCCCCGCGGTATGGCCACCCTCTTCATGACGGAGATGTGGGAACGCTTCTCCTGGTACGGGATGCGGGCCATCCTCACCCTGTACCTCGTGGCCGCCGTACTCGACGGCCCCCTGGAGGGCAAGGAGGCGCTCGCCGCCTCCATCTACGGTGTGTACAACGCCGTCGTCTACATGGCCGCGATGCCCGGCGGCTGGGTCGCCGACCGTCTCTGGGGCGCCCGCAAGGCCGTTCTGGTCGGTGGCATCGTCATCGCGCTCGGCCACTTCACCCTTGCTCTCCCGAGTGACATCGCGTTCTTCTTCGGCCTCGCGCTGATCGCGGTCGGTACGGGTCTGCTGAAGCCGAACATCTCGGCGATGGTGGGCGAACTCTACGAGGGCCAGGCCAGCGCCCGCCGTGACGCCGGATTCACCCTCTTCTACATGGCGATCAACATCGGTGGCCTCGCGGCGCCGCTGATCGTCGGCTACCTCGGTGAGCACGTCAACTGGCACCTCGGCTTCGGTGTCGCCGGTGTCGGCATGAGCCTCGCGGTCGTCCAGTACGTCCTTGGCGCCAAGCACCTCGGTGACGTCGGCAAGCTGCCCGCGAAGCCGGCCTCTCCGGAGGAGCGGCGGCAGGTCCTGCGCAAGGTGGGCCTCTGGTCCGGCCTCGCGGTCGCCGCGCTGGTCATCGACCTCGCGCTGGGTACGTACAGCATCGAGCACATCGTCAACGTCCTGGCGGTGCTGGGCGTCGTCGTGCCGATCATCTACTTCATCACGATCTTCCGCGACCCGGCGCTGACCGCCGAGGACCGGCCGAAGATCAAGGCGTACGTGTGGTTCTTCATCACGGCCGTCCTCTTCTGGATGATCTACGACCAGTCCGGCTCGCTGCTGACGATCTTCGCCGACAACAAGACGGACCGCTTCGTCGGCGGCTGGGAGTTCCCGGCCTCCTGGCTTCAGTCGGTCAACCCCGCGATGGTCATCATCCTGGCCCCGATCTTCGCCGCGCTCTGGGTCAAGCTGGCCAAGCGCAACCGTGAGCCCAGCACCCCGATGAAGTTCGCCCTGGCGATGCTCCTCATCGGCGGCTCCTTCGGCATCATGGGTCTGGCGGGCGCCGCCGCGGCCAACAGCGAGACCGGCAAGGTCACCGTCTTCTGGCTGCTCGCCGTCTACCTGGCGCAGACCATGGGTGAGATGTGCCTCTCCCCGGTCGGCCTGTCGCTGTCCACGAAGCTGGCTCCGAAGATGTTCGTGGGCCAGATCATGGGTCTGTGGTTCCTGGCCACGTCGACGGGCAACGCCCTGAACGGCTGGACCACGAAGCTCAACGCGCCGCTGGGCGACGCCGCGTACTACACGTTGCAGGCCGCCGTGGCGGTCGCCGCGGGCCTCGCGTTCATGGTGGCGGGCCGGAAGATCCGCGCACTCATGGGCGGCGTCAGGTAACCGCACGGCGGTTGGTCACCCAGCCGCGCAGAACGGGTCCGCACGAGAGGTTCGTGCGGACCCGTTCCGTATGCGTGGATGGCGGGCCGCCCGACGGGCGGCCCGCACCGCTACTTGGTCTCGACCTTGACGCTGCGCAGGAAGCTGCTGAACCCGCACTTCACCGAGGACTTCTCGGTGGGCTTCTTCCAGTCGCCCTTCACCGTCCACGGAATGGTGTGCTCGGAACCGCGCCCGCGCACGACGTCGCAGACGAGAACGGCGCGGTGCTGCTTGACGGTCTTCCCCTTGGACGACTTCGTGCAGGCGGACGTCGACACCGGGCGCCCCAGCGAAAGGCTGGGCGTTGCCTTGCAGGTGTACTTCGCCGCGGCCGCCTGAGCCGGTGCCGCGGTGGCCAGCGCCAGTCCGGACGTCATCAGCAGGCCCGCGAGCGCACCCGTCGCAGCCTTCTTCCCCCAGGTCATCTTCATGCTGTTCCTTTTCCCAACGCGCGCGGCACGAACAGGTGGTCAAGCCCGCCGGAGAACGCCGCACTCGGATCATTCCCTTCGCTCCTGCGAAGAGACACCCGAGAAACCTAGCCTTGCCGATCTTGTACAGGCAAGGCGGGGCAGGTGAATTGAGCAAGCTCAGAGCCTGCGGGGGCGTCGCCGGAAGGGCCCCTCCTTTTCCGGCGACGCCCCCGCTCGCGGTCCCGGCTCAGCGCGGGGAGCGCAGCCTGCGCCACGGGGTGAACGTGAAGACCGCGCCGCCCAGCAGGATCGCCGTGCCCGCGACCAGGCCGAGCGCGCGCAGGGCGCCGTCGTCCTCGGCTCCGGTGGCCGCCAGGCCGCCGCCCGAGTCCGTACCGCCGCCGGACGCCGCCGATCCGCCCGAGCCCGCCGTGGAGCCGCCGGAGCCCGTGCCTCCGGACGCGCCGCCCGGCTGGGCGGAGGTGTCCAGCTCCAGGGAGACCGCGACATCGGCGGGTGGGGTGCAGGTCGTCGTCGTACCGGCGGCCATCACCGTCAGGACGCCCGGGCTGAGCGTGGACTTCCCGCTCGCGCCGGGCTTGTACGTGCCGGTGAGGTCCGGGATCTCGATCGGGGCGCCGGTCTTGATGACCTCCTTGTTGAGCGGTCCCTCGACCGTGACCGTGCCCTTGTCGGCCCCGCCGAGCTTGACCTCCATGGACGGCTTGACCTGTTCGGCCGGGATGTCGATCGGGCTGTCCATCACGGACTTGCTGAACTTCACCGTGAGGTCGTAGGCGCCGCCGTTCTTCCTGGCGCTGATCCGGACCGGGGAGGTGGCGTTCTTGTCGCCGATGGGGGTCTTGCAGGCGTAGGCGACGGAGACTTCCTTGCCGGGGAAGTCGGTGTCGCCGCCGGTGCCGCCGGTGCTGCTGCCGCCTGAGTCGCTTCCGCCGGTGGTGCCGCCTGCTGTGGTGCCTGCTGTGTCACCGCCGCCGGTTGTGGTGCCGCCGGTGTCACCGCCTCCGGATGTGGTGCCGCCGTCGGTGGTGCCGCCCGAGTCGGTGCCTCCGGTGGTCGTGGTGCCGCCCGTCGTCGTACCGCCGGAGTCCGTACCGCCGGAGTCCGTGCCTCCGGATGTGGTGCCGCCGCTGGTGGAGCCCGCTTCCGTCACCTTGATCGTGGCGCCCGGCCGCACCGTCTCCTTCGGGGCGCACTTGGTGTCCGTGGAGATCGGCTTGGAGACGTTGATGGTGTACGCCCCCGGGGTCAGCGTGATCTCCCCGGCCGCCTCCAGCTTCAGCTTGGCCGTCATGTCCGGCAGCGGCATGGGGCTGTTCTTGGGGATGGGCGGGTTCTGCCGGGGGCCCTCCAGCTTCAGCTCGCCGCTCGCCGCCCCGCCCAGCGTGACCGTGCCGGTCGGCTTCACCGTGTCCTTGCCCAGGTCCAGCACGTCCGGGTTCCTGGACGCGGCCTCGACCGTCTTCCAGACGACCTCGATCTCGTCGCCGACCTTCGCCTCGGCCGGAGCGCTCAGCTCCACCTTCGTGGTGCCCTGGACCGGCGGCAGTCCCGAAATGGGCGGCGGAACGCACTCCGTCGCGTAACTGACCTCGGCGGCCTGCGCCGGGCTCGCGGCCAGCACGAGGCCCGCGCCGCCGAGCATCAGCGCGAGACCGGCCGCGCTCATCCTCCGTTGCGTGTCCACACGTGTCCCTTCGTCGTGGGTGGGGGTCGGTTCTCCGGCGGTGCGGAACGCCGGTTCTCTGACGGTGCGGAGTCCTGGGTGAACCACGGCAGCGCGGCCGTATCGGTGCTCGCGGGCCGGGTGCGGCGGGCGTGGCGGGCCACCGTGCCGGCGGGGCGGGGGCGGACCTTGTCCACGACGGCCATGCCGATACGGAAGACGGCGGCCGGGACGACCAGGCAGAGCAGCACCCAGAAGAGCGTGACGCCCCACGGGCGGCCCACCCCCCACGGCTGTTCGGCCAGCACCTTCGTCCCGTACCGAAGGGAGACCTGGTAGTCGCCGTGCGCGCCGGCGGAGAGTTCGACCGGCAGCTTGATCCGCGCCTTGCCCCCGGGGGCGACCGTGCCGCGCCACTGGCGTTCCTCCCACTGCGGGGCGAAGACGCCGTGCGCCGTGCCGATCTCGAAGACCGGGTCCTCCACGGGCGCGGCCCCCAGGTTGCCGACGGTGAAGACCAACTGCCGTGCGGGCGGGGCCCCGAACCAGGTGAGCAGCGAACTCTCGCCCTCGAGCCGGGTGGTGGCCAGCACCGCGAGCCTCCCCTCGTCGGCCGGGGGCGGCAGCGGGGCGGTGGGGTGACCCGCCACCGTGAACACCGCGTCGAACAGGGCCTGTTCACCGGTCACCGTGGCGACGTGCACCACGCAGGGGCAGGGCTCGGGCGGTTCGGCCACCGGCAGCTTCTTGCTGAAGGCGCCCTTCTTGTCGGTGGTGACGGCCCGGCCGTCTGCGTTGGCACAGGAGTTGGTGCCGCCGACCACACCCCGCTCCGGGGTGGACCGGCCGCAGATCAGCAGCATCAGCAGCGCCTCGGAGCGCCAGCCGCCGCCCTTGACGGTGATCTCACCGCCCTTGCCCGCCTCCTTCTTGGAGAGGGTGACGGAGGGACCGTCGCTTTCGGCCGCCCGCGCCGTCGGGGCGGTGGCCGGTGCGGTCAGGAGCAGGAGAACGGAGAGGAGGAGCAGGAGAGTTGCGGGTACGCGGCTGCCGGCTCCGCTTCCGGGGTGCTGCGTCACGATTCCGCTCCCGCCTTCGCCAAGGGGCTGGATTCCTGGGCCGGTTGCGCGCCTTGCGGCCCGGTGGCCGTGGTGCCGTCCTGCCCGGTGGCCGTGGTGGCGGCCGCATCTGCGTCCGGGCCGGTCGTCGTCACCCCGTGTCCGGCTCGCCGCCGCCGGTACGTGCCGGTGCCGAGCAACGCCAGTACGCCGAGCAGCAGGAGCCCGCCTCCGACGGCCGGACCCACCGGGACGTACGCCGCCGAGGCCGCCGCCTCGTCCCGCGCCCCGCCCTCCGCGGCGGCCCGCAGCCGTACGGTGACGGAGTCCAACGCCGGTGCGTCGGGCCAGGGTTCGGTCAGCTCCACCCGGCGGCCGGGGGCCAGCTCCAGGTCCAGCGGCCGGGCCGGGCGGTCCAGCAGCGTGCCGAACACCCCGTCCGCGCGCACGGCCAGCCGCGGCCGCAGCGGCGCGTTGCCCCGGTTGACCAGGGCGTACCGGATGGTCCGGCCCGACACCTCGACGTCCTCCACGGTGAGCGCCGCCAGGGTGGGGCCGCCGACCCGCACCCGTACCGGTACGCGCTTCTCCTCGCCCCCGCCGACGGCCACGATCTCCCCCGCGAGGTCACCCGGCGCCGCGTCCCCCGGCACGGAGAGCGCGAACGGCACGTCGGCGCGGGTCCTGGCCGGCACGGTGACGGTCTCCGCCGCGAACCGCAGCCCCGCCCCGGCCGGGCCGTCACCCCGCAGCCGTACGGTCAGCGGGGTGCGGGCGGGGTTGGTCACCGAGAGCCGGTCCTGGAGCACCGTCGCGGGGGTGGCCTCCCCGTAGACGTACGGCCTGGCCTCCCGCCCACCGCTCCCGCCGCCCGCGGGCCGGACCGTCCAGCCCGCCGACGCCCCGGGGCCGTCGTCGGCCGCCGCCTCAGGGGCGACGAGCAGCACCAGCAGCAGGGCGGCGAGCAGGCGTACGTACAGGGTCGACGGCACACGTCCGTACGGGATCGATGCCGCGCGCTCGTACGGGGTCGACGGCGGGCGTCCGTATGGGGTCGATGCCGAGCGTCCGTACCGGATCGACGGCGAGCGTTCGTACGGGGTCGACGGCTCCATGGGCGGCTCCCTCACGCTGACGGTTCCGGCGTTCAGCCTGTGGGGCGCTGTCCTCGCCGGGTCAGCCAGAGCACTCCGGCCGCCCCGGTCAGCAGCACGGTCCCGCCGAGGGTGCCGAGCGCGGCCGCCGAGTCGAGGGGGCCGGTCTTCGGCAGCTCACCGCCGCCCGAGGCGCTGCCTCCGGTGGAGCCGCCGCCCGTCGAACCGCCCGTGGAGCCTCCGGACCCCCCGGACCCCCCATTGCCTGCGGTGCCTTCGACGTCGAGTTCCAGGGAGGGGCCGGGGCTGTTCTTCGGCGTACAGGTCGTGGTCGTACCGAGCGCCTTGATGGTGAGCACCCCGGCGGTGAAGGTGACCTTGCCGCTCTTCTTCGGGGTGTACGTCCCCGACAAGTCACTGATCTTGATAGGAGTGTTGGCCGGAATCGCCTCGGCGTTCGCCGGGCCCGAGACCTGGACCTTCCCCGTCTCCGCACCGCCCACCTCGATCACGGCGCTCGGGTTCATGGCTCCCTTGCCCAGCTCCACCGGGCTGGAGGAGACGCCCTTCTGGAAGGACATGGTGAGCTTGTGGCCGTTGCCGCTCCTGACGCTCTTGATATCGATGGGCGAGACGGCGGCCTTGGGCCCGATCGGCGTCTCACACTGGTAGTTGACGTCCACGACCTCGGCGTGGGCGGCGGGTGCGGCCATCAGCACCACCGAGCCCGCAAGGCCGGTCGTCAGCGCGGCCGTCAGCGCGAGAGCTGTCCGCTTCTGGTTCGACACCTCGTGTTCCCCTCATGCCGGACGTCGCCGCGCGCCACGATCCGTACGGGCGCGAGTTACTGACGACACATCAGATTGGGCGCTCAAGGTACGCCCGGGGCCTGATGGAGGGAAGACAAAGAGCGCGCCGGATCCGGCGCGCTCTTCGACGTGAGGGATACGTTCCTGGCCCGGCCGGTCACGCGGGGGCGGCGAGCTCCGCCCAGACGGTCTTGCCCGGCGCCTCCGGCGTACGCTGCACGCCCCAGTCCAGGCAGAGGCGCTGCACGATGAACATGCCGTGTCCGCCGGGGCGGCCGGCGCGGTGCGGCGTACGGGGGGCGGGCTGGCCGGTCCCCCGGTCGACGACCTCGACGCGCAGCGCCTTGGGCGTGCGGCCGATCCGGAGCTCCTCGGGGCCCTCCGCGTGGAGGCAGGCATTGGTCACGAGCTCGGAGACGACCAGCAGGACGTCCTCGGCCGCGGCCCGGCGGTCCGCACTGGACGCCGGGAGCCAGCCCCAGTCGTGCAGGGCCTGCCGGGCGAAATCACGGGCCATCGGGACGATGCCGCTGGCCTGCCCGAGTGAGAGCGTGCGCCACTGCCGCTCGGCCGGAACGGACGAGTCTGCGCCCGCTCCTTCCGGCTCGCGGCCGAGGTCGCCCGGCGGATGCTGCCGGGTGGTGCTCATCAGCGCTTCACCTCACCGATTCGCCATGTCGTCATGTTCGCCATGTCGCGATTGAACAGAAATGATCAGTTACCGAGTGTGCCGGATCTTTGTGATGCCGACGGGGGTCTCCTGCCCGGCCGCACCCTTACGACACCCACTTCGGGCTGCCGATCGCGTAACACGGCCGTCATCCCGGGCGACGCGCGAGCGCACCGTACCGGATCTAGGTCCGTAGAGCGTCCTCGAGCGTGGCGTGGACGGTGAAGACCGCCTCGGCGCCGGTGATCTCGAACACTCTCGCCACGACCGGTTGCATTCCGGCCAGATGGACCCCTCCTCCGACCGCCTCCGCCTTGAGGCGGGCACCGAGCAGCACGTTCAGCCCGGTGGAGTCGCAGAAGTCAAGACGTGAGCAGTCGACCACCAGGCGTGACCGCCCTTGCTCGACCGCGCTCTCCAGGGGCTCCCGCAGCAGATCGGCGGTGTGGTGATCGAGTTCACCCACCGGAGTCACGACCTCGCTGCGCCCCTCGGTCCGGGCCTCGACCTGAAGCCGACCCCGGTTCGCACTGCCGACCGTCCCGCGGTCCATGCCCATGTACCTCTTCGCCGTCCGTCACTGTGCGCGTCACTGCCTGTGCGGCTGTATGCAGAGCTGCCGCCGACGTGCGTAAAACAGTACGCGTTTCGTAGGCCACGCGGTAGTCGAAGACCTCAACAAACCGGACATATGCGGTGAATTGGCGCTTGTAACTGCTGGCCGGAACCGGGTAAGGGTAGAGGGACACCTAAAACACGACCGGCTTTGGAGGCGCCGCTTCACCGCAGGAACACGTATGGGCATCGGCAGCCATATGCCGAGAACGATGGAGGAGAACCATGTCACCCCGGCTCGACGAAGCGCGTACCCCCAACGCGTCGTCGGCATGTCCTCAGGGACCGACCAATTCCGACTCCCCCGCCGCGAGCGCCGTTCCCGGCCCGCGCACCAGCACCACCAGCACCACCCCTGACTCTTCCGGCGAGGGGCTTGAGGGCTTCACGGGGCTCTTGACGGGGCTCGAAGGACTTCCCGAGATCCCGCCCTTCGCCGAAGTAGGGGCTCTGGACGCCAGGGCCCTGTCGAAGACGCTCTTCGAGCGCCTCGAATCCCTCGAAGAGGGCACGCACGAGTACGCGTACGTCCGCAACACCCTCGTCGAGCTCAACCTCGCGCTCGTCAAGTTCGCCGCCTCCCGGTTCCGCTCGCGCAGTGAGCCCATGGAGGACATCGTCCAGGTCGGCACCATCGGCCTGATCAAGGCGATCGACCGGTTCGAGCTGAGCCGCGGTGTGGAGTTCCCGACGTTCGCGATGCCGACCATCGTCGGCGAGGTCAAGAGGTTCTTCCGCGACACCAGCTGGTCCGTGCGCGTCCCGCGCCGGCTCCAGGAGCTCCGCCTCGACCTGGCCAAGGCGGGGGACGAGCTCTCCCAGCAGCTGGACCGCGCGCCCACCGTGGCGGAGCTGTCCGAGCGCCTGGGCATCACGCCGGACGAGGTCGTCGAGGGCATGTCCGCGAGCAACGCCTACACCGCGAGCTCGCTGGACGCCAAGCCCGAGGAGGACGACAGCGAGGGCGCCCTCGCGGACCGCATCGGCTACGAGGACCACGGGCTCGAAGGCATCGAGTACGTCGAGTCCCTGAAGCCGCTGATCGCCGCACTGCCCTCGCGCGACCGCATGATCCTCTCGCTCCGCTTCGTCAGCAACATGACGCAGTCGGAGATCGGGGAGGAGCTGGGCATCTCGCAGATGCACGTGTCCCGGCTGCTCTCCCGGACGCTGGTCAAGCTCCGCAAGGGGCTGACGCTGGACGAGTAGGCCCGCCCGGCCGCTTGCGAGCACGCGGAAGGACCCGTTCCCGTCGTACGTGTCCACGTATGCGGGGCGGGTCCTTCCGCGTGCCGGGCGGGCGCCCGGCGGCTACTCCACCCGCTCCCCGCCCCGCCACACCGCGCTGACCAGCGGGACGCCCGGGCGGTAGGCGAGGTGGACGTGGCTCGGGGCGTCCAGGAGGACCAGGTCGGCGCGTGCGCCGGGCGCGATGCGGCCGACGTCCGTGCGGCGCAGGGCCGCGGCGCCGCCCGCTGTGGCGGACCAGAGGGCCTCGTCGGGGGTCATGCCCATGTCGCGTACGGCCAGGGCGACGCAGAACGGCATGGACGAGGTGAACGACGAGCCGGGGTTGCAGTCCGTGGAGAGCGCGACCGTGGCCCCCGCGTCCAGCAGGCGGCGGGCGTCGGGCCAGGTGGCGCGGGTGGAGAACTCGGCGCCCGGGAGCAGCGTCGCCACCGTGTCGCCCTGGCCCAGCGCGTCCACGTCCGCGTCGGTGAGGTGGGTGCAGTGGTCGGCGGAGGCGGCGTCGAGTTCGACGGCGAGCTGGACGCCGGGGCCGTACGTCAGCTGGTTGGCGTGGATGCGGGGGTGCAGCCCCTTGGCGCGGCCCGCCGTGAGGATGGCGCGGGCCTGGTCGCCGTCGAAGGCGCCGCGCTCGCAGAAGACGTCGATCCAGCGGGCGTGCGGGGCGCAGGCGTCCAGCATCGGGCCGGTGACCAGGTCGACGTAACCGGCCGGGTCGTCGGCGTAGTCCGGGGAGACGACATGGGCGCCGAGGTAGGTGACCTCGTCGGTGTGGCGGGAGGCGATGCGCAGGGCGCGGGCCTCGTCCTCGACGGTGAGGCCGTAGCCGGACTTGGTCTCCAGGGTGGTGGTGCCCTGGCGCAGGGCCTCGGCGAGGTAGCGGGCGACGTTGTCGGAGAGCTGCTCGTCGGAGGCCTGGCGGGTGGCGGCGACCGTGGTGCGGATGCCACCGGCGGTGTAGGGCTGCCCGGACATCCGGGCGTTGAACTCCTGGGTGCGGTCGCCCGCGAAGACGAGGTGGGAGTGGGAGTCGACGAAGCCGGGGATCATGGCCCGGCCCGCCGCGTCGAGGACGTTGTCAGTGGCGGGTGCTTTGCTTGATTCACCGGTCCAGACGATGCGGTCGCCCTCGATGACGACGGCCGCGTCCTGGATCAGGCCCAGGGGGGTCCCGTTGCCGAGGGAGGGGTCATTGGTGACCAGGCTGGCGATGTGGGTGACGGCGGTGGTCGTCATCTGGAGAGTGTTCTCCTTGCGTGCCGGGAGGTCCGGGCCCGCTGTTGGGGACAGGGTCAGTGGTGCAGGGAGGCCACGGCTGCCGCGAGCGCTCCGGGCACGTCCTCGATCAGTGCGTGACGGCCGTCGCGGACGATGTGACGCCCTGCCACGACCGTGTGCCGCACATCAGCGGCGGAGGCGGCGAATACGGCGGTCTCCGCTGCCAGCCGGGGCACCGGTCCCGCTGTTCTGACGGAGTCCAGGGCGACGGTCGTCAGGTCGGCGGGGGCGCCCGGTTCCAGGACGCCCGCGTCGGGGCGGCCGAGTGCGGCGTGCCCGTCGGCGGAGGCGGCCCTCAGCAGGGCGGCGGCCGTCCAGTGGCCCCGGATGTGGGTGCGCAGCCGCTCGTTGAGCTCCATCGCCCGCGCCTCCTCGAAGAGGTCGATGACGGCGTGGCTGTCGCTGCCCAGCGAGAGCGGCGAGCCGGCCTTTTGGAGGGCCGCGGCCGGGCCGATGCCGTCGGCGAGGTCGCGCTCCGTCGTGGGGCACATGCAGGTGCCGGTGGTGGAGGAGCCGAGCAGCGCGATGTCCTCCTCCGTCAGATGCGTGTTGTGGATGCCGGTGGTGCGCGGGCCGAGGACCCCGTGGTCGGCCAGGAGCCGGGTGGGGGTGCGGCCGTGGGCGGCCCGGCAGGCGTCGTTCTCCGCCGTCTGCTCGGAGAGGTGGACATGGAGCGGGGCGCCCCGCTCCTCGGCCCACGCGGCGACGGTGGCCAGCTGGTCGGCCGGGACCGCGCGGACGGAGTGGATGGCCGCGCCGATCAGGGTGTGGTCGTCGCCCTTGAGGAGGGAGGCGCGCTCGGCCCAGGCGTCGGCGGTGGTGTCGGAGAAGCGCAGCTGGTGCCGGTTGGGCTTCTCGCCGAAGCCGGCGGCCAGGTAGGCGGTGTCCAGCAGGGTGATCCGGATGCCCGCCTCGGCCGCCGCCGCGATCAGCGCCTCGCCCATGGCGTTGGGGTTGGCGTAGGGCGTGCCGCCGGGCGCGTGGTGCAGATAGTGGAATTCGCCGACGGAGGTGATGCCGGCCAGGGCCATCTCCGCGTACGTGGCGCGGGCCAGGTCGAAGTAGGTGTCCGGGGTGAGCCGGGACGCCACCTGGTACATCAGCTCGCGCCAGGTCCAGAAGGTGCCGGAGCCCACCTGGACGGTGGCGCGCAGGGCCCGGTGGAAGGCGTGGGAGTGGGCGTTGGCCAGGCCCGGGAGGGTCAGGCCGCGCAGCACGGTGGCGCCGGGCGGGGGCGTCCGGACGCCGGTCCTGACCCCGGCGATCCGGCCGTCGGCGACCTCCACCGTGACGTCGGGCTCCACATGGGTCCCGAGCCAGGCGTGGTCCATCCAGTACGTCGCGGTGACGGGCCCGCCCGCCGTCCGTGCCGTCTCAGCGGTCCGGTTCGTCAGCTGCACGCGAGACCTTCCAGTACGTCGGCGAGTGCCCGCACCCCGGCCGTGCAGTCGTCCTCGGCGGCGTGCTCGGCCGGAGAGTGCGAGATTCCGGTGGGGTTCCGTACGAAGAGCATGGCGGTGGGCACCGAAGCGGACAAAATACCCGCATCGTGGCCCGCGCCGGTGCCCAGGACGGGGACCGCGCGCCCCGTGTCGCCGGTCCCCTCCAGGATCTTGGCGAGCTCGTCGCGCAGGGCGTGCTCGAACTCGACCACGGGCGTGAACGATTCGCGTACGACGCCGAGGTCGATCCCGGCCCGCTCGGCGTACTCGCGGGCAGCGGCCTCGATCCCGGTGACGACGGCGTCCAGGGTGGCCTGGTCGGCGGCGCGGGAGTCCAGCCAGCCACGGACGAGGGAGGGGATGGCGTTGACGCCGTTGGGTTCGACGGCGATCTTGCCGAAGGTGGCGAGGGCGCCGGTGAGTTCGGCCTCGCGGCGGGCGGCGAGCACGGTCTCGGCGTACGTGAGCATCGGGTCGCGGCGGTCGGCCAGGCGGGTGGTGCCCGCGTGGTTGGCCTCGCCCCGGAAGTCGAACCGCCAGCGGCCGTGCGGCCAGATGGCGGAGGCGATGCCGACGGGGTCGCCGGTCAGGTCGAGGGCGCGGCCCTGCTCCACATGGAGTTCGACGAACGCACCGATCCGGGCGAGCCGTTCGGGGTCCGGGCCGATGGCCTCGGGGTCGTATCCGGCGCTCTCCATGGCGGCGGGCAGGGCGATCCCGTCCGCGTCCCTCAGGCGGTGGGCGTCGGCGACGGTGAGCTGTCCGGCGGCGAGCCGGGACCCGACGCAGGCGAGACCGAAGCGGGCGCCCTCCTCGTCACCGAAGTTGGTGATGGCGAGGGGGCGGGTGAACTCCGCTCCTCTGCTGTGGAGTTCGTCGAGTGCGGCGAAGGAGGAGACCACACCCAGCGGCCCGTCGAAGGCGCCGCCGTCCGGTACGGAGTCCAGGTGCGAGCCGGTGACGACGGCGTCGCCGGCCAGGGGGTCGCCGAGCCAGGCCCACTGGTTGCCGTTGCGGTCGGCCTCATAGGCGAGCCCGCGCGCCTCGGCCTGCGCCCGGAACCAGGCCCGGCACTCCAGGTCCGCCGCCGACCAGGCGTAACGCCGGTAGCCGCCGCTGTCGGGGTGGCGCCCGACGGGTGCCAGCTCGCGCCACATGGAGAGGAAGGAGTCGCCTGTACGCCACTGGGGCGCGGGGCCGCCGGAGGGCGCGGGGCCCCCGGAGAGCGCGGCGGCGCCTCGGGGCGGGCCCGCCGCCGCGCCCTCTGCCGTACCCCGGGCCCGGGACGTGCCGCCTGCCGGGGTCCCGGCGCCGGACGTGTCCTCCGGCGTACCCCCTGGCGCACCCCCGGCGCCGGACGTGCCGCCTGCCGGTGCCCTGGACGCGACCCCGGCGCCGGACGTGTCCTCCGGCGAACCGCCTGACGCACCCCCGGCACCGGACGTGCCGCCTGCCGGGGCCCCGGGCAGGCCCCCCGGCGTGCCCGTCCCGCCGTTCGGTGTGGTGCCCGTGGGCATCAGTTGGCCTCCGTCATCGGGACGCGTACGCCCTTGTCCTCGGCGACCGACTCCGCGATGTCGTAGCCCGCGTCGACGTGGCGGATGACGCCCATGCCGGGGTCGTTCGTCAGGACGCGGCGGATCTTCTCGCCCGCGAGCTCGGTGCCGTCCGCGACGGTGACCTGGCCCGCGTGGATGGAGCGGCCCATGCCGACGCCGCCGCCGTGGTGGAGGGAGACCCAGGAGGCGCCGGAGGCGACGTTGACCATGGCGTTCAGGAGCGGCCAGTCGGCGATGGCGTCGGAGCCGTCCAGCATGGCCTCGGTCTCGCGGTACGGGGAGGCGACCGAGCCGCAGTCCAGGTGGTCGCGGCCGATGGCCAGCGGGGCGGCCAGTTCACCGCTGGCGACCATGTCGTTGAAGCGCTCGCCGGCCTTGTCGCGCTCGCCGTAGCCGAGCCAGCAGATGCGGGCGGGCAGGCCCTGGAAGTGGACGCGTTCGCCGGCCATCTTGATCCAGCGGTGCAGCGACTCGTTCTCCGGGAAGAGCTCCAGCATCGCCTTGTCGGTCTTGTGGATGTCGGACGCCTCGCCGGAGAGGGCGGCCCAGCGGAAGGGGCCCTTGCCCTCGCAGAAGAGGGGGCGGATGTAGGCGGGGACGAAGCCGGGGAAGTCGAAGGCGCGGTCGTACCCGGCGAGCTGGGCCTCGCCGCGGATGGAGTTGCCGTAGTCGAAGACCTCGGCCCCGGCGTCCATGAAGCCGACCATGGCCTCGACATGGCGGGCCATGGACTCGCGGGCGCGCTGGGTGAAGTCGGCGGGCTTCTCGGCGGCGAGGGTGGCCATGTCGTCGAAGTCGACGCCGACCGGGAGGTAGGCCAGCGGGTCGTGGGCGCTGGTCTGGTCCGTGACGATGTCGACCGGCGCGCCCTCGGCGAGCATCCGGGGCAGCAGCTCGGCCGCGTTGCCGAGGAGGCCGATGGAGAGGGGGCGGCGGGTGTCGCGGGCCTCGACGGCGAGCTGGAGGGCGTGCTCCAGGTTGTCCGCCCTGACGTCCAGGAAGCGGTGTTCGATGCGGCGTTCGATGGCGCGCGGGTCGCAGTCGATACAGATGGCGACGCCGTCGTTCATGGTGACGGCGAGCGGCTGGGCGCCGCCCATGCCGCCGAGCCCGGCGGTCAGAGTGATCGTCCCCGCCAGGGACCCGCCGAACTGCTTGGCGGCGACGGCGGCGAAGGTCTCGTAGGTGCCCTGGAGGATGCCCTGGGTGCCGATGTAGATCCAGGACCCGGCGGTCATCTGGCCGTACATGGTGAGGCCGAGCGCCTCCAGGCGGCGGAACTCCTCCCAGTTCGCCCAGTCGCCGACCAGGTTGGAGTTGGCGATGAGCACGCGCGGCGCCCACTCGTGGGTCTGCATGACACCGACCGGCCGCCCCGACTGGACGAGCATCGTCTCGTCCTGCTTGAGCGTCCGGAGGGTCCGGACCATCGCGTCGAACGAGCGCCAGTCGCGGGCCGCCTTGCCCGTGCCGCCGTAGACGACGAGCTTGTCGGGGTGTTCGGCGACCTCGGGGTCCAGGTTGTTCTGGAGCATGCGCAGGGCGGCTTCCTGCTGCCATCCCAGGGTGCTGAGGGCGCTGCCGCGCGGCGCTCGTACGGGGCGGGGTCCTGACATGGCGGTGCCTCCTCGCGACGGTGAATAACTATTCACATCCTGAGGCGCTGAATAGTCGTAGTCAACAGGTGCGGTTCGCGCCGCGCCCGGGAAGAGGTGTTCCATCCCCGACCCAAGGGCACCGGAGGCACCGATGAGCACGCCCGGCACACCCGCACCCGCAGCCCCCGAGGCGTCGCCGCCGCTCAAGCGGGCCCTCGGCCCCAAGCTGCTGATCCTCTTCGTGGTCGGCGACATCCTCGGCACCGGCATCTACGCCACCACCGGCGATGTGGCGGGCAAGGTGGGCGGGGCGCTCTGGCTGCCGTTCGCGATCGGGTTCGTCGTGGCCATGCTGACGGCGGCCTCGTACGTGGAGCTCGTCGGCAAGTACCCGAAGGCGGCCGGGGCCGCGCTCTACACCCAGAAGGCGTTCAAGGTCCCCTTCCTCACCTTCGTCATCGCCTTCATGGTGATGTGCTCGGGGCTCTCCTCGGCGAGTGCGGCGGCCCGGGCGTTCAGCGGCGACTACCTGGGTGAATTCACCGACGCCGTACCGCCGACGCTCATCGCGATCCTCTTCATCCTCGCGCTGGCCGCGATCAACCTGCGCGGGGTCTCCGAGTCGGTGAAGGCGAACGTCGTGCTGACCCTGGTGGAGGTCAGCGGCCTCGCGGTGATCCTGGCGATCGGCGCGTACGCCGTACTGGGCGGTGAGGGCGAGCCCTCCCGGCTGACCCAGATCGAGACCGGCGGGACCGGATACGCCCTGCTCACCGGCGTGCTCGGCGCCACCGCGCTCGGCTTCTTCGCCTTCGTCGGCTTCGAGGACTCGGTCAACATGGCCGAGGAGACCAAGGACCCCGCCCGCAACTTCCCCCGGGCCATCTTCATCGGCGTGGCCGTCACCGGCACCATCTACATCCTGGTCGCGCTGGTCTCCTCGCTCCTGGTCGACTCCCGCACCCTGGCGGAGTCCAGCGGTCCGCTGCTGGAAGTGGTGAAGGCGGGCGGCGTCGATTTTCCGCCGAAACTCTTCGCGCTGATCGCTCTCTTCGCGGTCACCAACTCGGCCTTGATCAACCTGATGATGGCCTCCCGGCTCTGCTACGGCATGGCCAACGAACGCATCCTCCCGCCCGGGATGGGCAAGGTGCTGGCGGGCCGGCGGACCCCCTGGGTCGGCATCGTCTTCGTCTCCGTCCTGGCGATCGGCCTGGTCTCCACCGGCGAGATCGAGGGGCTCGGCGACACCACCTCCTTCCTGCTGCTCTGCGTCTTCGGCGTGGTCAACATCGCCGTACTGGTACTGCGCAAGGACCGGGTGGACCACCACCACTTCCGTACGCCGACCGCCCTGCCGGTCCTCGGTGCGATCACCTCGCTGATCCTGGCGAGCCCGCTCGCCGACCGGGGCGCCGACGTCTACGTACGCGCCGGGGTCCTGCTGCTGATCGGCATCGGGCTGTGGGCGGTGAACAAGGCGGTGATGACGGCCGCGGAGAAGTCCGGCGGCGACGCGGCCTGACGGAACGTCACCTCGCGTCCGGGCCAACGCATTCCAGCCGCTCCTTTACACCCTGGGGCGCATGTACCAAAGGAAAATGCCAGAACCTCCACCTGCCGTGAGCACGTTGCGTAGCCTCAGGGTCACAGCCGTACGCCGCGTCGGGAGGGGAATCCGCGTGCCCGGAATCGACGAGTGCCTGCTCGAAGTCATGAGGCTGCCCGGCGCCCGGGGCGCCTCGGTGGTCGACTGGACGAGCGGCCTCGCGCTCGGCACCATCGGCGAGTCCCCCAACGGCGACCACGAGGCGACGGCGGCCGAGACGGCGGAGGTCGCCCGGATGACCGCCGAACAGCCCGCCTTCGCCCACCTGGCCTCAGGGGGCGGAAGCGAACGCTCCGGGGAAGCGCCGAGCACCTCCGTGGAGGACGTCATCGTCACCACACAAGACGGTTACCACATGCTCCGCTTCGTGGAGACGGCTTTCGACAGCAGCGTCTTCCTCCACCTCTGGCTGAGCCGCTCCGAGGGCAACCTCGCGATGGCCCGGTTACGTCTGGGCGAGCTGGCCGAGCGGCTGGTGCTGGCATGAGTGCGATAGCCGCCGACCCCGGCGCCCCCGGGACGGACCGGCTCCCGGTCCTCTCCCCGATGCTCCAGCGCCTCGCCGCCGAACGGGCCACCGGCGCCCTGATGCGCGACCGCGGCACGCTCTACCTCGCCGACGGCCAGGTGGTGCACGCCGAGAGCCCCGCCACCCCCGGGATCGACGTGCTCCTCACCACCGGCGGCACCCTGCGGCACGAGGGGTGGTGGGACGCGGTGGCGCAGGCCGGGGCCGGACAGCGGGTCGGCCGCTACCTCGTGGACAGCGGCCATGTGCCGGGCGGCGCACTGGAGTTGTGCCACCTGGGCGCGCTGTACGACGCCGCGTTCTTCGCCCTCGCCCCGACCGGGACGCCCGCCCGCTTCCGTTACGGGGTGTCCCACTGGATCGGCCCGGTGCGGCCGGTCCCGGTGGCCGCCGTCCAGCGCGAGACCCTGCGGAGACGGGAGCTGCTGGACCGGATCTGGCCCGACGCCGCCTGCGACGCCGCCCCCGTGATGCGGACGGCCGCGCACACCGGCGACAGCCCCGTACCCGCCCGTCAGCGCGCGGTGCTGGAGCTGGCCGACGGGGTGCGTACGGCCTCCGACATCGCCCAGGCACTGGGCCGTTCGGCGTTCCACATCCTGGTCGACCTGCGGCGGCTCGCCGCGGCCGGCCTGGTGGAGGCGGTCCGCGCGCAGCCGCTGCCCGCCGCCTCGGCACCCGGCCGGATCACGCTCCCCGAGGTGACGGCCGACCCCGATATCGCCCTGCTGCGCCGGCTCCGAGACGCATTGGAGGCCCTGTGATACGCGCGCTCAGACAGCGTGCCGGGAGGAGACAGCTGATGGTTCCCGAGGCCGAGACGCGCGGTGTCCTCGACGAGCTCCAGCGGTTACGGGCCCGGGTCCCCCTCCTCGGCGGGGCGCTGGCCGCCTCCACCGACGGCCTGGTCCTGGCCCACGACACCCCCGGCATCGAGGCCGAGGGCGTCGCCGCCCTCACCGCCGCCGCGCTCGGCGTCTCGATCCGGATGACGGAGGCCACCGGCCGCGGCGGCTTCCGGGAGCTCCTGGTCCGCGGTGAGAGCGGCTACATCGCCACCTACGCCGCCGGCTCATCCGCCGTCCTGACCCTGCTGGCCGAGGACCGCATCAACGTCGGCCGGCTCCATCTGGAGGGCCGCCGCGCGGGCGCCCGGATCGGCGAACTCGTCGACACCGCCCTGGAACGAGCCGAGCGCACGCCCCCCATGCCCCGCACCGCACCGTCGCGCGGCGCCCCCAACCGCACGCTCCCGCAGCGCCCGACGTAACCGCATCCCCCCACCCGTACGCCCCAGACCACCGGGACTCACGCCATCACGCGGAACCCCATGCCACGCACACAGAAACGGACCCGGTCACCACGACCGGCCACGGAAAGGAAACGAGCCTCCATGGCGAACACCGAAGCGTCACTGAAGGAAGCGATGACCTCGATCGAGGGCACCACGGGTGTCGCCCTCGTCGACTACACGAGCGGGATGGCCCTGGGCACGCTCGGCGGCGGCAAGGACTTCAACCTGGAGGTCGCGGCCGCCGGCAACACCGATGTGATCCGCGCCAAGCTCCGCACCATGGAGCACCTGGGCCTCAAGGAGGAGATCGAGGACATCCTCATCACCCTGGGCAGCCAGTACCACCTGATCCGGCTGCTCAAGACCCGGGGCAGCAACGGCCTCTTCCTCTACCTGGTGCTGGACGCGAGCCGCGCGAACCTGGCGATGGCCCGCCACCAGCTGAAGAAGATCGAGGCCGAGCTGGAGGTCTGACCTCTCCGGAACCCCTCACCGGCGGCGACGCCGCGCCCCGCCCGGCGCGGCGTCCCCCGCCACCGGCCCCGTCGTCCGGTGCCCCTGCACCCGCTCGGCGACCGGGGAGCCGCGCCCCGCCCAGTCGGTGCGCACCCAGTACAGGACGTCGTCCCGGCGCTCCCGCTGCCCGATCCGCAGCGCCTTGGCCCAGAGACCGGCGCCCGCGCCCGCGAGGGCCAGCCCGCCGGCGCCCGGCAGCGCGAACGAGGACACCACCGCCACCACGAACGCCCCCAGCAGCCACCACCGGTGCCCGCGCCGCCACACCCGTACGGTCACGGCCCGGTCCTGGAGGAAGTCGCCGCGCCCCGCCCGGGTGGCGCCCCGGGCCAGCTCCGCGTACCGCCCGCCGCGCGCCAGGGCCACGACGGCGGCGACGACGATGAAGAGCGCCGCCCCCGCCAGCAGCCCGATCCGACGCCCGGTCAGCCCCGGTACGAACGCTCCCGCGACGGCGGCCACCAGCCCGGCCCACCACAGCGGGGCCGCCCCGGCCCGTACGATCACGGCCACTCTCGCCAGCGACTGTCCTCCGCGCCCCACGTCCGTACCCCTCTCGCTCCACGCCCGCCGGTCCCTGTGCCGGTCGTTCCGGTCGTTCGGTCGCGGAGATTAGCGGTCACAGATGAGGAGTGCGTGAGAATCCGGGAAATCGCCGGGCCGGGGCACTCGTAGAAGAAGCGAGGCCCGGGACTCGCCGGAGAAGCCTGACGCGGGCACTCGCCCAGGAGGCCGGGCGCGGGCCCTCACTCCACGAACAGGCCCCGCGCCGCCGCCCGTACGTCGAACTCCTCCAGCCGTGCCTGGGCGTCGGGCAGTTCGTCGCACATCGCCTCCAGCAGCACCCGGCCCAGCAGCATCGGCGCGCAGACGGTGTCGAAGGAGAGCCCGGAGCCGATGGCGGCCGGGAGGAGCAGGTCGCTGTGTTTGGCGACCGGGGCGAAGGCGGAGTCGGCGACGGTCACGACGGTGAGCCCCTGCTCCCCGGCGTACGCCAGCGCCTCCACGCACTCCTTGGGGTGGCGGGGCAGCGCGAAGCACATCAGGGCGGTGGCGCCGGCGCGGCGGGCGGAGTCGATCCGGTCCAGGAGCATGGAGCCGCCCTCGTCCAGCACCCGGACGTCGGGGTGGACCTTGGCGGCGAAGTAGCCGAACCCGCGCGCCTGCGAGGAGGCCGCCCGCAGTCCCAGCACGGGCAGCGGCCGGGAGGTGGCCAGCAGGCGGCCCGCCCGCTCCACGGGTGCGGGGTCGGCGAGGAGCTCCGAGAGGTGCTGGAGGTTCTCGATCTCGGCGCGGACGGCCTGCTGGTACTCGTTGTACGTCTCCCCCGCCTCCTCCTGCTCCGCGTCGGGGGGTGCGACCTCGCGCAGGTGGCGGCGGAGCGCCGGGTAGCCGTCGAAGCCGAGGGCGACGGCGAAGCGGGTGACGGAGGGCTGGCTGACCCCGGCGAGCTCGGCCAGCTCGACGCTGGAGAGGAACGGCGCGTCGGCCGCCCGGCGGACCATGCAGTGCGCGATGCGCCGCTGGGTGGGCGTGAGCCGGTGCCCCTCGAAGAGCTGCTGCAACCGCGCGGCGGGGCTGCTCCCACTCATGCTGTCCCCTTGCTGGGCTGTGCCGTGCCGGATCCGTCGCGCCACGGTCGGCGCCGACAGATCCATTCAGCCAGGAAGGCCCCTGCATGTCCATATGCAGCGGGTGGACGGGGAGCCTCCCGGCGGGGAAATACGGGGGTTAGCCCCCGTGTTCCGGTCCGCCGCCGCTCGTAACGTAACCGGTATGGAAGCCCGTGACCACGAGATCGAGAAGGAGCTGGCCGCCACTCTCCGGGCGCGCGGCGAGCTGGGGCCGGAGTACGAGTCCGCGCTCGTCGACTCGTTCCTGGAGAAGGTCGAGAAGCGCCTCGACACCACCCTGGACCGCCGGGTCCGGCGCCATCTGGCCGAGCAGCAGATGACGGCCGCCCGGGACCCCCGGTCCATACGGCCGCCGTCCGCCCCGGGGGCGCCGCCCGGGTTCGGGGAGCGGTTCGGGTTCGGGGTGGTCTCGCTCGTGCTGGCCGTCCCGCTCTCCGCGATCGGGGTGGTCAACGCGGGCATCGAAGGGCTGGTGGTGGCCTGGCTGGGGATCGTCGGGGTGAACGCGGTCCACGCGGCGCGCGGCGGGGGCCTGTTCCGGCAGCGTGAGCAGCGCGGTGCCCCGGCGCCGGCCTCGGAGTGGCGGGAGGACTGACCGCCGTCTCCGAACCGCTGACCGTCGTTTCCGGACCGCTGACCGTCGTTCCCGGACCGCTGCCCCTAGTCTCCGGAGGGCTGACCGTCGTCTCCGAGCGGCTGCCCCTCGTTTCGGACGGCTGACCGTCGTCTCCGAGCGGCTGCCCCTCGTTTCGGACGGCCGACCGCCGTCTCCGGCAGTCGGGAACGGCCGCGCGGCCGGACCCACGAAGGGTCCGGCCGCGCGCCGAAGTATGTCGCGGGGGCCGCCGCACCCCCGGTGGCCCGGGGGGCGGGACGACGGCGGTCCCCGCGAAGGACGCGGTCCGGGTCAGGGCCGGATGGCCGCGTCCGGGCGACGGTGGAGGTCCGGGAGCCGCTCCGTAGTCCGGTGTCGCCGTTCTGGGTGCCGGCGGGTTTCCCTGCCGACACCCACCAATGTGCCGGAGCCGTGTTAAGCGGGTGCTGCGCGGACGTGACGCGCTCGTACCGTTTTCGCGAAGCCCTGACCGCGGCCCCGGACCCGGTCGGCTCCGACCGGCCCTGACCGGTCAGGCTTTCGTGGCCCCGGCGTCCTTCGCGAGGAACGCCAGCACGTCCTGCCTGCTCACGACGCCCTTCGGCTTGCCCTCGACCAGCACGATCGCCGCGTCGGCACCATCGGCACCGCTGAGCGCGGCCATCAGGTCCTCGACCGGCTCACCCGAGCCGACCTGAGGCAGCGGGGCCGACATGTGCTTCTCCAGCGGGTCGCTGAGCGAGGCGCGCTGGGTGAACAGGGCGTCCAGCAGCTGCCGCTCCACGACGGAGCCGATGACCTCGGCGGCCATCACGTCGGGGTGTCCGGCGCCCGGCTTCACGATCGGCATCTGGGAGACGCCGTACTCGCGCAGGACGTCGATCGCCTCGCCGACCGTCTCGTCCGGGTGCATGTGGACGAGGGAGGGCAGCGGGCCCTCCTTGAAGTTCAGCACCGCGCTGACCTGCGGGGAGGAGCTGGTGTCCTCCAGGAAGCCGTAGTCGGCCATCCACTCGTCGTTGAAGATCTTGCTGAGGTAGCCGCGGCCGCTGTCGGGCAGCAGCACCACGACGACGTCGTCCGGGCCGAGCCGCCTGGCGACCTCCAGGGCCCCGACGACCGCCATGCCGCAGGAGCCGCCGACGAGGAGGCCCTCCTCCTTGGCGAGGCGGCGGGTCATCTGGAAGGTGTCCTTGTCGGAGACCGCGACGATCTCGTCGGTGACGCTCGCGTCGTAGGCGGAGGGCCAGAAGTCCTCGCCGACGCCCTCGACCAGGTACGGCCGGCCGGAGCCGCCGGAGTAGACCGAGCCCTCCGGGTCGGTGCCGATGACCTTGACGGCGCCGTTGCTGATCTCCTTGAGGTAGCGCCCGGTGCCGGTGATCGTGCCGCCGGTGCCGACGCCCGCGACGAAGTGGGTGATCTTCCCCTCCGTCTGCTCCCACAGCTCGGGACCGGTGGTCTCGTAGTGCGAGCGCGGGTTGTTCGGGTTGGAGTACTGGTCCGGCTTCCAGGAGCCCGGCGTCTCGGCGACCAGGCGGTCGGAGACGTTGTAGTACGAGTCCGGGTGCTCCGGGTCAACCGCGCTGGGGCAGACGACGACCTCGGCTCCGTACGCGCGCAGCACGTTGATCTTGTCCGTGGACACCTTGTCCGGGCAGACGAAGATGCACTTGTAGCCCTTCTGCTGGGCGACGATCGCGAGGCCGACGCCCGTGTTGCCGCTGGTCGGCTCGATGATCGTGCCGCCGGGCTTGAGCTCGCCGCTCTGCTCGGCCGCCTCGATCATGCGCAGGGCGATGCGGTCCTTCACCGACCCGCCGGGGTTGAAGTACTCGACCTTGGCCAGGACGGTCGCCTGGATACCTGCCGTGACGTTGCGCAGCCTCACCAGCGGGGTGTTGCCGACAAGAGTGATCAGCGAATCGTGGAATTGCACCGTGTACTCCGGGATCTCCGAGATGGTCCGGCCAAGGGTATGCGTACGAGCCGGACGATGCGTACGTATGAGCGCCCCCGGGAAAGGAGGGCCGGATACGGAGCGTACGGGCCCGGAAACGCGCGGTGCGATTGGGCGGCGCCCTTCACGGGGCAGGTAGGTACATGTAGGGCGGTACGGCGAGAAGGAGGTGGACCGGACTGTGTCGAGAGCAAGGGTGGCACGGCGGATCGCGGCGGGCGCGGCTTACGGCGGTGGCAGCATCGGACTGATCGGTGCGGCGGCCGTCGGCGTGTTCCTGGCAGAGGTCCAGCTCGCGAAGAGGCAGGTGGGCGGCGGTACGGCGCCGGTTCCGCCGAGCGCGGACGGGCGGTACGGGGTGGCGTTCGCCGGCCCGAACGACCCGTTGCGGCTCGGGATGCTCGGGGATTCGACGGCGGCGGGCCAGGGGGTGCGGCGGGCCGGGCAGACCCCGGGGGCGCTGCTCGCCTCGGGGCTGGCGGCGGTGGCCGAGCGGCCGGTGGACCTGCGGAACGTGGCCCTGCCGGGGGCCAGGTCGGACGATCTGGAGCGGCAGGTCTCGCTGCTGCTGGCGGACCCGGCCCGCACCCCGGACGTCTGCGTGATCATGATCGGGGCGAACGACGTCACCCACCGGATGCCCGCCACCCAGTCGGTGCGCTGTCTGACGACGGCGGTGCGCAGGCTGCGGACGGCGGGGGCGGAGGTGGTCGTGGGGACCTGCCCCGACCTGGGCACGATCGAACCGGTCTACCAGCCGCTGCGGTGGCTGGCCCGGCGGGTGAGCAGGCAGCTGGCGGCGGCGCAGACGATCGGCTCGGTGGAGCAGGGCGGGCGGACGGTGTCGCTGGGCGACCTGCTGGGCCCGGAGTTCGCGGCGAACCCGCGCGAGCTGTTCGGGCCGGACAACTACCACCCCTCCGCCGAGGGGTACGCGACGGCGGCGATGGCGGTGCTGCCGACCCTGTGCGCGGTGCTGGGCCTGTGGCCGGAGTCGGACCGGCTGGACGGCTCGCGCCGCGAGGACATCCTCCCGGTGGCCAAGGCGGCCTCCCAGGCGGCCCGCGAGGCCGGTACGGAGGTCACGGGGGCCCGCGCCCCCTGGGCCCTCCTCAAGCACCGCAGGCGGCGGCGCCTGCCCGCCTCCACGGATACGGAACCGGCGGCGCCCCATCCGCACCCGGACACGGCGCACGGGCACACATAGGCCCTGCCGGTCCGGATAGACCTGGCCGGACAGTCGTTGACGGACAGGCCTTGCCGGACAGGCCGGGCCTATACGGATAGGCCTTGCCGACCGGGCGGACCCGGCAGGCCACGGGGCTGAGCAAGCGCTTAGAAAAGAGTCCCGCATCACACGGCCTGCCGGGTGACCCCGGCGATACGCCCGGGTAGCTTCCAAAGGGAGTTCCCCCTGTCCACCCAGCTTTCCAGCCCTCATGGAGCCGCGTGATGCCCGAAGCCGTGATCGTCTCTGCCGCCCGTTCGCCGATCGGCCGCGCCTTCAAGGGGTCCCTCAAGGACCTGCGCGCGGACGACCTGACCGCCACGATCATCCAGACCGCGCTGGCCAAGGTCCCCGAGCTGGACCCGAAGGACATCGACGACCTGATGCTGGGCTGCGGTCTGCCCGGGGGCGAGCAGGGCAACAACCTGGGCCGCATCATCGCCGTACAGATGGGGATGGACCACCTTCCCGGCTGTACGGTCACCCGCTACTGCTCCTCCTCGTTGCAGACCAGCCGGATGGCGCTGCACGCGATCAAGGCGGGCGAGGGCGACGTCTTCATCTCGGCGGGCGTCGAGATGGTGTCCCGCTTCACCAAGGGCAACTCCGACAGCCTCCCGGACACGCACAACCCGCTCTTCGCCGAGGCCGAGGCCCGCACCGCCGCCCGCGCCGAGGAGTCCGGCGCGGGCTGGCACGACCCGCGCGAGGACGGCCTGGTCCCGGACGCGTACATCTCGATGGGGCAGACGGCGGAGAACCTGGCCCGCTCCAAGGGCGTCACCCGCCAGGAGATGGACGAGTTCGGCGTACGGTCGCAGAACCTCGCCGAGGAAGCCCTGAAGAACGGCTTCTGGGAGCGGGAGATCACCCCGGTCACCACCCCCGACGGCACGGTCGTCTCCAAGGACGACGGCCCGCGCGCGGGCGTCACGCTGGAGGGCGTGCAGGGCCTGAAGCCGGTCTTCCGCCCCGACGGCCTGGTCACCGCGGGCAACTGCTGCCCGCTCAACGACGGTGCCGCCGCCCTGGTGATCATGTCCGACACCAAGGCGCGCGAGCTGGGCCTGACCCCGCTGGCCCGGATCGTCTCCACCGGCGTCTCCGGCCTCTCCCCCGAGATCATGGGGTACGGCCCCGTCGAGGCGAGCAAGCAGGCGCTGAAGCGGGCGGGCCTCACCATCGACGACATCGACCTCGCCGAGCTGAACGAGGCGTTCGCCGCCCAGGTCATCCCCTCCTACCGGGACCTCGGCCTGCCGCTGGAGAAGGTCAACGTCAACGGCGGCGCGATCGCGGTCGGCCACCCCTTCGGCATGACCGGCGCCCGCATCACCGGCACGCTGATCAACAGCCTCCAGTTCCACGACAAGCAGTGGGGCCTGGAGACGATGTGCGTGGGCGGCGGCCAGGGCATGGCGATGGTGATCGAGCGGCTGAGCTGAGCCGCAGCGCGACCACCAGCACGAGCGGCTGAGCTGAGCCGCACCAGGGCCTCCCTCACGCGCCGCAGGGCTTCCCTCACCATGGGGTGTCCGAATCCGGCCGAGCCCCGACCGTGACCGAATCTCCCCCAGGATGTGATCTGCGTCCCGGGGGAGAGTCATTTTCGCAGGTCACGGCCTTTTGGGGCTAAACCCAGGACCGAAAGACCTGTCCATTTCGTGACGTAATGCACTGACAGCCGGTACGGGTACAGGCCAAGCTGATGTAGGAAGTCGGGGGTATCGATTGAAACCGGGAGTTGTCAGTGAGCGCCATGTCATTTGCCCTGTTGCTGACCACCGCCGCTGCCACGGCCGTCGGCGCCGCCGCGCTGCATGCCGCTCACGGGCTGCGCAAGCAGGTCGCGGCCCTGCGCACGGAGCTGGCCGAGGGCCGCGCTCTCGGTGCGTCGGTGCCATCGCAGAGCCGTAGTACCGCCACCCCCGCCGAGGAGATACGCGCGGCCGTGTCGGAGGCGCTCGCCGAGGAGCGCGAGCGCGAGCTGGCCGAGGCGCGCGCCTTCTGGGCCGCCCAGGAGGCCCGCGACGCGGCGGACGCCCCGTCCCTGCTGGGCGGGATGCCGGTGCTCGGCGAGGAGACCCCGTTCTACCTTCCGCGCCAGGCCGACTTCGCCGGTCTGGAGTCGCTGGACATCGAGGCGGCCGAGGCGATGGAGGAGCTGGCCGAGCTGAGCGAGCGGACGCTCGCGGAGCACGAGGCGGCCGATTTCGCCGCCGACTTCGCCGGTGAGTTCACGGACCTCCCGGAGATCGCGGACCACCCCGAGGACTCCCCCGAGCTGGCCGCGGCCCGCCGCCGCCACCCCTCGCACCCGGACTTCGTCCCCGTACAGACCCCCGTGGTCACCGACCACGAGCGCACCGTGAGCCGTCTGGAGGAGCTGGCCGACCTGGCCACAGAGCTCACCGATGTGCGGCCGGGCCCGCTGGGGACCCTCGATGTGTACGTCTTCGCCGACGGCACCACGCTCTGCATGACCCCCGGCCACCGCGAGACGGCCGAACGGCTCGCGGACGCGCTGCGGGCGGGCCGGCAGCCGGTGCTGCTGGGCGGCTCGGGCGTCTCCGGCGCCTACGCGCTGACCTTCTCCTGCGGCGAGGACAACGTCTACATCCTGGCGGACCGCGTCATCGCCTCGTTCTGAGCCTTCCTCCGGCGGACAGGTCCGCCACAGGCACCCCCGGGCGCGGGCCCGGCTAAGCGAAAGCCCGCGCCGCCGCTTCCTCGACGTATCGCACGGCCTCGTCCAGCTCTCCGGGCGGGGCCGTTACCAGTGCCACGGCCAGATCCCGCCCGGCGACGGCGAGTTGGTCGCCCACGGCGAACACCCCGGCGTCCGGCAGCACCCGCGGCTCCACCCCGGGGCTCTCGAAGCGCTGGGCCCGTACGGCGAGTTCGCGGGCGGCGGCCAGGGCCTCGGCGGCCGCACCGCGCTGGAGGCGGCTCTGCGGGGCCGAGCGCAGCCGGTCGGCGAATCGGTCCACGGCCAGGATCAGAGGCGTCGTATCAAGCACCCGGCCGACCCTACGCGCGCTTCCCGCCCGGCCGCCACGCGCCCTTCCTCCGGCCTCTCCGCGCGCCCCTACGCGCCCTCCCCGCATGGTTGCCAACGGGCGAACGCTCAGGCACGGTGTCGGGAAGGAACAGCAACGCGCACTGCGTCGGAGGCGCCGATGTCGCATGTCTTCTCCGAAGAAACCCATCGCAACCTGCTCTCCCGGATCCCCCAATGCACCGGTCGTGAGATCTCCGACTGGATCCGGACCGTCGATGAAGGACCCTCCCTCGTCCGCTTCGAGGAGAAGGTGAGCTGGCTGCGCGGGGAGCACGAACTCGCCTACGGGCACGCCAAAGCGATCATCCACGAGTACGACCTCAGGCGGGCCGCCCGCAAGCTGCTCTGACCCGCACCCGCCGGTGCACCGGCAACCCTCTGCGCACCGGGAACACGGAAGGGCCCACAGGCGCGATGCCTGCGGGCCCTTCCGATGTGCCTGCCGGTGACCGGTGCGCTCCCGGTCAGTCGTCACCGCTGAGGATGGCGACCAGGCGCAGCATCTCGATGTAGATCCACACCAGGGTCACGGTGAGGCCGAAGGCGGCCAGCCATGCCTCCTCGCGCGGGGCGCCGTACGCGATGCCGTCCTCGACCTGCTTGAAGTTGAGGGCGAGGATGCACGCGCCGATCACGATGGCCACGATGCCGAAGATGATGCCGAGCGTGCCGCTGCGGAAGCCGAGGCCGTCACCGCCGCCGAAGACGGCGAACAGCAGGTTGACCATCATCAGCAGCATGAAGCCGATGGCGGCGGCCATCACGAAGCCGTAGAAACGGCGCGTGACCCGGATCAGACCGGTGCGGTAGGCGATCAGCACACCGGCGAAGACCGCCATCGTGCCGAGCACCGCCTGCATCGCGGCGCCGGGGGCGACGTAGACGCTGACGATGTTGCTGACGATGCCGAGGAAAACACCCTCGAAGGCGGCGTACAGCAGGATCAGCGGCGGCGAGGGCCGGCGCTTGAACGAGTTCACCAGCGACAGCACGAAGCCGATGATCGCGGCACCGATGGCGACACCGTAGGCGCTGCCCAGGTTCGCCTGGTCGACCGGCATGACCCACCAGGCGATGGCGGCGGCCACGACGACCAGTCCGAGCGTCATCGCCGTACGCGTCACCACGTCGTCGATGGTCATCGCGTCGGTGCGCGCCGGGGCGCCGGGCTGGGTGCCCTGCTGTGCGTAAGGGTTGGTGGCGTACGGGTTGGCGGCGGTGCCCTGCGCGAACGGGTTTCCGCCCGTCGCGGCGGCCCCGGCCTGCGGCGCCGCGTTGAAGCCCGCGTGGCCGTTGTCGCGGCTGAACCCCCGTCGCGAGAAGACCGGGTTGCTGCTCCTCATCTCACTCCTCCATGGCCACACTGCGCGGCCTTGCGACAAGAGTAATGGGTAGGCAAAAGAACCACCCAGTGCCGGAGGAGGATCTTTGTCACCCCGGCCGACGCGGGCGGTGGGCCGCCGGCGTACCGGGCGCCCCTGTTCGGCACGAGCCCCACGGAGAGGGCTGCCCGGGTCACGCTCCGTACGCTGCGTGGTGCCCGGAGCCGGACTCGAACCGGCACGCCCCCGAGGGGCAGCGAGGTTTAAGCTCGCCGTGTCTACGTTCCACCATCCGGGCGTGCCGCGCGGCTCCGCGTTGGCAACTGACCCTATCCGGGGGCGTCCCCCGATCAGCGGAACAGTGGCGCGATGTTGTCCTATTTTATTGACCGCTTGAGGGACCGTCAGCACATTCGCACGCCCTCACCACGCGCCCGCACCGGATACCGCCAGGTAGGACGCCGTGACGGATTGACGGAAAGTCGCCGCACCCGTACGGCCCAATGCGCCAGGTGCGCGCCATGCTTCGCCAGGGGGTGCGCCACCCTCGGGATCCGGGGTGTGAGGGGAGGCTCCCGTTCCGGCTCCGCGGGTCTCCTGGCGCGCCGGGAAGCGGCGGTCACCCTGTGTCACAAGGGCGTCCCTCGGATGAAGCGTCAGGGTCGGAGTCATACCCGAGGAGGACGGCCCCACCCCTGTGGTGCGACTCAAGGGGGCCACGGGAACGGGCATCGGGAGTGACGACCCGGGGCGATCGGGACGTGACGATGGAGTAGTCCCCAAGGCCCCGCCGTCAGGGCGGGCCGCGTCATCCCCGTATGCATCCGCATCACCCGAACCAGGAGCGTCCCTGTGACCACCACTCCCACCGTTCACCGCACCACCGCGGTGGCCGCCCGCGCCACGGAGCTGTCGAAGGTCTACGGCGAGGGTGAGACGCAGGTCGTCGCCCTGGACCGGGTGACCGTGGACTTCCCGCAGGGCGAGTTCACCGCGATCATGGGCCCCTCGGGGTCCGGCAAGTCGACGCTGATGCACTGCGTCGCCGGTCTCGACAGCTTCAGCAGCGGTTCGGTGCGCATCGGCGAGACCGAGCTGTCCACGCTGAAGGACAAGCAGCTCACGCAGTTGCGCCGGGACAAGATCGGCTTCATCTTCCAGGCCTTCAACCTGCTGCCGACGCTCACCGCGCTGGAGAACATCACCCTGCCGATGGACATCGCGGGCCGGAAGCCCGACGCCGCGTGGCTCCAGAAGGTCATCGACATGGTGGGGCTCTCGGAGCGGCTGAAGCACCGGCCCACCGAGCTCTCCGGCGGCCAGCAGCAGCGTGTCGCCGTGGCCCGCGCCCTGGCCTCGCAGCCCGAGATCATCTTCGGTGACGAGCCGACCGGGAACCTGGACTCCCGCTCCGGCGCCGAGGTCCTGGGCTTCCTGCGCAACTCGGTGCGCGAGCTGGGCCAGACCGTGGTGATGGTGACCCACGACCCGGTGGCCGCCTCCTACGCGGACCGGGTGATCTTCCTCGCGGACGGTGCGGTCGTCGACCAGATGATGCACCCGACCGCCGACGGGGTCCTCGACCGGATGAAGGCGTTCGACGCGAAGGGCCGCACCAGCTGACGCCCGCGGCGGCCCCGTAGGACTGCCGCACCCCGGCCGCCGCACCAGCTGACGCGTACGGCCTCCGCCCTCGCGCGTCCCCGTCCCCCTTCCGGAACCCATCCCAGGACACACAGACATGTTCCGTACCGCCCTGCGCAATGTGCTCGCGCACAAGGCCAGGCTGCTGATGACCGTGCTCGCCGTCATGCTCGGCGTAGCGTTCGTCTCCGGCACCCTCGTCTTCACCGACACCCTCGGCAACGCCTTCCGCAACCAGTCCGCCAAGAGCTACGACGACGTCGCCGTCGCCGTGGAGACGCACGCCGGCGGGCGCGACGACAAGACCCCCGGCCTCGACGCGGCCACCCTCGACAAGATCCGCGCGGTGGACGGCGTGGCCTCCGTCACCGGCCGGGTCGACGGCTTCGCCGGGGTCGCCGACCCCGACGGCAAGCTGATCGGCAACGGCTGGTCCAACACCGGCTCCAACTTCGCCCCCGGCAAGGACGGCAAGGACGGCGCGTACGACTTCACCCAGGGCAGCGGCCCGGTGAAGAACGGTCAGGTCGCCCTCGACCAGGACACCGCCTCCAAGGGGAAGTACCGGGTCGGCGACCCGGTGCGGGTCGCCACCAACGGCCCGGTGAAGGAGTACACCCTCTCCGGTGTCTTCACCACCGAGGACGGCGCGGTCAACGCGGGCGGCAGCCTGGTGCTGTTCGACACCGCGACCGCCCAGCAGCTCTACCTGAAGCCCGGCGTCTTCCAGAACGCCACCGTGGCCGCCGCCCCGGGCGCCTCCGACCGGAAGCTGCTGGACGCCATCGCCCCGCTGCTGCCGGAGGAGGCCACCGCGCAGACCGGCAAGGCCCTCGCGGACGAGCAGGCGAAGCAGATCGAGTCCGGTCTCACCGGCCTCAACACCATCCTGCTGGTCTTCGCCGGCATCGCCCTGTTCGTCGGCATCTTCCTCATCGCCAACACCTTCACGATGCTGGTCGCCCAGCGCACCCGTGAGCTGGCCCTGATGCGGGCCATCGGCGCCTCCCGCCGCCAGGTCAAGCGCTCGGTGCTGATCGAGGCCGGCGTCGTCGGAACCCTCGCCTCCGTCATCGGCTTCGCCGTCGGCCTCGGCCTCGCCGTCGGCCTGCGCTCCGGGATGGGCCTCCTGGGCGGCAAGATCCCGGCCGGACCGCTGGTCGTCTCGCCCACCGCGGTGCTCTCCGCCTTCGCCGTCGGCATCCTGATCACCGTCCTGGCCGCCTGGCTGCCCTCCCGCCGGGCCGCGAAGATCGCCCCGGTCGCGGCGATGAGCAGCGTGCACGCCACCGCCTCCGTCAAGTCCCTCGTCGTACGGAACTCGATCGGCGGCGTCATCGCCCTGCTCGGTGCCACGGGCATCGTCGGCGGCGCGGCCACCGGCGGGGAGAACGGGCGCTACCTGGTCGCGGCCGGCGCCTTCTTCGCCCTGATCGGCATCATCATCCTGATCCCGCTGCTCTCCCGGCCGGTCATCGCCCTGGTGCGGCCGTCGATCACGAAGCTGTTCGGCGTCTCCGGGAAGCTGGCCTCGCAGAACGCGGTCCGCAACCCGCGGCGTACCGGAGCCACCGCCTCCGCCCTGGCGATCGGGCTGACCCTGGTCACCGGCATCTCGGTGCTCGGCGTCACCCTCGGCCAGGCCATCGACAAGATGACCACGGACAACATCAAGGCCGACTACATGGTCTCGATGGCCAGTGGCGACTCCCTGGACGAGTCGGCGCTCACCGCCCTGTCGAAGGCGGACGGCGTCTCGGCGCTCTCCCCGCAGCAGTCGGCGTACTTCGAGATCGACGGGGAGTACCAGTCGGCCTCGGGTGTGGCCCCGGGCGACGTGGAGAAGGTCTTCTCGCTGGACACGGTCTCCGGCTCGCTCGCCTCCCTGAAGGACGGTCAGGTCGCCGTCGGTGCCAAGACCGCGAAGTCGAACGGCTGGAAGACCGGCGACACCCTCCCGGTGAAGTTCGACGACGACAAGAAGGGCGAGATCACCATCGGGGCGGTCTACAAGGAGAACGACTTCCTGTCGCCCTTCGTGATCCCCAAGGAGCTGGCGGACCGCCACAGCTCCTCCCCCCGCCCCGAGATCCGCGAGATCTGGATCAAGACGGACGGCGGCGCGAGCAAGGCCAACGAGCAGTCCGTCGTGGACGCGCTCGGCGACAACCCGGCGATGAGCGTCATGGACCGGCAGGACATCCGTGACATGTTCGGCGGCTTCATCAACACCGCGCTGAACATCATGTACGGGCTGCTCGCCATGGCCCTGCTGATCGCCGTCCTCGGGGTCGTCAACACCCTCGCGATGTCGGTGTTCGAGCGCCAGCAGGAGATCGGCATGCTGCGGGCGATCGGCCTCGACCGGAGCCGCGTCAAGCGCATGATCCGCCTGGAGGCCGTGGTCATCTCGGTCTTCGGCGCGGTGATCGGGGTCGGCCTCGGGGTCTTCCTCGGCTGGGCGATCGGCCAGACCCTGGCCGCCGACATCCCCGGCTACGCCCTGGTCATCCCGTGGGACCGCCTCGCGCTCTTCCTGGCCCTGGCCGGCCTGGTGGGCGTCCTCGCCTCGCTGTGGCCCGCCCGCAGCGCCGCGAAGCTCAACATGCTGACGGCCATCAAGACCGAGTAGCGCGGGTCCCGGGGACCGGGACGGGACAGGGACGACGAGGGGCCGGTGCACCGCTGGAGAGCGGAGCACCGGCCCCTCGCCCGTACCGAAGGCGTACGCGTACGGGTCAGCCGCCCGTCTCCTCCGTCCAGGCGCGGGTGCGCAGCGGCAGCCGGGAGGAGCCGCCCTCCAGCGGGCGCACCGCGAGGATCTGGTTGACGCCGATCTTGTTGTGCTCGAAGGAGAGCGCGGAGGCGGCCATGTAGAGCCGCCAGACCCTGGCCCGGCCCGGCGAGGTGGCGCGTACCGCCTGCTCCCAGTGGCGCTCCAGGTTGGCCACCCAGTGGCGCAGGGTCAGCGCGTAGTGCTCGCGCAGCGCCTGGACGTCCCGGGCCTCGAACCCGGCCTCCTCCAGGGTGGCCAGGGTGCGGCCGAGGGGGGCGAGTTCGCCGTCGGGGAAGACGTAGGAGTCGATGAACTCGTCGATGCGGTAGGCGTCCTCGTCCTTCTCGGGGCGGCGGGCGATCTGGTGGTTCAGCAGGCGTCCGCCGGGCTTCAGGAGGGCGAAGAGGTCGTCGGCGTACTCGCGGTAGCGGACGGAGCCGACGTGTTCGGCCATGCCGATCGAGGAGATGGCGTCGTACGGTCCGTCGCGGACGTCCCGGTAGTCCTGGACGCGGATCTCGATCCGGTCGGTCAGGCCCTCCTCGGCGATGCGCTTGCGGGCGTGGATGGCCTGTTCCTGGGAGAGGGTGATGCCGGTGACGTGGGCCCCGTACTCGCGGGCCGCGTGGATGGCCATCGATCCCCAGCCGCAGCCGACGTCCAGGAGGCGGTCGCCCTCCTTCAGGGCGAGCTTGCGGCAGACCATGTCCAGCTTGTCGCGCTGGGCGTCCTCCAGGGTGCCGCCGTCCTGCCAGTAGGCGCAGGAGTAGACCATGGACGGGCCGAGGACCAGGGCGTAGAAGTCGTTGCCCACGTCGTAGTGGTGGCTGATCGCCTCCTTGTCCCGGCGCTTGGTGTGCAGCGGGCCGGTGCGGCGGCGGACCTCCTCGGCGGGCGGGGCGGGCGGCGGCCAAGGGCCGGCCAGCTGGAGGAGGCCGCGGGCGAAGGCGCGTACGGCGGGGTCGCGGACCGGGTGGACGGTGTCCTTGGCGTCGACGCCCCGGTCCCAGAGCAGCCCGGCGACCCGGTCGAGGACCTCGTACAGATCGCCCTCGACATCGATCTCACCGGCCACCCAGGCTCGGGCCAGGCCCAGTTCGCCCGGCTTCCACAGGAGTCTGCGCAGGGCGCGGCGGTGGCGGATCACCAGGACGGGGGCGCCGGGCGGACCCGATTCGCTGCCGTCCCAGGCCCGGATGCGGACCGGTAGGGGTTCCGAGAGCAGCTCTTCGGCAAGAGCGGTCAGCCGCGATGCGGCGCGTGCCATGGCGCACACCTCCGTGGTGGTGTTCCCGACAAACACAAAAGCCCAATGCGTACGTACGTGCTCATAGTCCCGCCGTGGCAGGGGTCGGTGCCACCACGGGGTACTTCTGTGTCAACTCTTCCGGCACGCTCCGTCATCCCGCCACCGGGCAACGAAACGGCAAAAGGCGCACCCGGGGCCCGCGAACCGCCCCGGCGGCGGATACGCCGAAGGGGCCGTCCGCACCACGGATGGCGGACGGCCCCTTCGGGCGTCGTACAGGGGTGCTCCTCGCGGAGCGGTCACCCGGGGGTCAGGAGGCCTTGGCCTTCTCGCCCTCGGACTTGGCGGCCACGGCCGGAGCCGGGGCCGGCTTGGCGGCCTCGTAGAACTCCTCGCGCGGCGTCTCCATGGCGCCGAGCGAGACGACCTCGCGCTTGAGGAAGACTGCGAGAGTCCAGTCGGCGAAGATCCGGATCTTACGGTTCCAGGTCGGCATCGCCATGCCGTGGTAGCCGCGGTGCATGTACCAGGCGAGACGGCCCTTGAGCTTGATCTTCACCTTGCCCATGACGATCATCGCGACGCCCTTGTGCAGGCCGAGACCGGCGACCGCACCCTTGTTGGCGTGGCTGTACTCCTTCTGCGGGAAGCCCCGCATGCCGGAGATCACGTTGTCGCCGAGGACCTTCGCCTGACGCAGCGCGTGCTGGGCGTTGGGCGGGCACCAGGCGTTCGGGTTGCCGGCGCGGCGGCCGATCATGTCCGGCACCTGGGCGTTGTCGCCCGCGGCCCAGATGTAGTCGGTGCCCTGCACCTGGAGCTTCTCGGAGGTGTCCACGTGGCCGCGGGGGCCGAGCGGCAGGCCGAAGCGGGCGAGCGCCGGGTTCGGCTTCACACCGGCGGTCCACACGATGGTGCTGGAGTCGACCTCCAGGCCGTTCTTGAGCACCACGTGGCCGTCGACGCAGGAGTCCATGGAGGTGGAGAGGTAGATCTCCACGCCGCGGCTCTCCAGGTGCTCCTTGCCGTAGGCGCCCAGCTTCGGGCCGACCTCGGGAAGGATCTTGTCGGCGGCGTCGACCAGGATGAAGCGCATGTCCTCGCGCTTCACGTTGGTGTAGTACTTCGCCGCGTCGCGGGCCATGTCCTCGACCTCGCCGATGGTCTCCGCACCGGCGAAGCCGCCGCCCACGAAGACGAACGTCAGCGCCTTGCGGCGGACGTCCTCATCGGTCGTGGAGTCAGCCTTGTCCAGCTGCTCCAGGACGTGGTTGCGCAGGCCGATGGCCTCCTCGATGCCCTTCATGCCGATGCCCTGCTCGGCGAGGCCGGGGATCGGGAAGGTACGGGAGACCGCGCCCATCGCGATGACCAGGTAGTCGAAGGGCAGCTCGTAGGCCTCGCCGACGAGCGGCGCGACCGTGGCGACCTTGCGGTCCTGGTCGATGGTCGTGACACGACCGGTGAGAACCTCAGCCTTGGGCAGCACGCGTCGCAGCGGGACGACGACATGCCGAGGCGAGATGCTGCCTGCGGCAGCTTCGGGGAGGAAGGGCTGGTACGTCATGTACGACCGCGGGTCGACGACCGTGACGGTCGCCTCTCCGTATCGCATCTTCTTCAGAATGCGACGAGCTGCGTACAGGCCTACGTACCCACCGCCTACAACGAGGATCCTGGGACGCTCCGTGGTGCTCATGCCATCGAGTATCCACCTCGCCCCAGGGGGGTGCTCGTGAGCCCCTTCACAAGGATTCACCCACCCTCTGCTACACTTCGCCGCCCACGTGACCCAGGTCATGACCCCGCAAGGGAACCGCAACGCCCCGGGAAACGTTCCTGACCGCCTGTGAGCTGGCCCTTGGCCCTCCGGGAGCGCCGCGACGGCCCCCTTCTTCACACGTACGCAACGCCCCCGGAATGCGCCCGTACGCCTTCCGCAGGGCCCCACGTATGGCCCGGACGGCCCTTGCGGGGCCGAACTGCGCCCAACAGGGCCGAATTCCTTGTGAAGAAGTTCACGAACTTCGTGGCGGCGTGTCCCGGGAAGGGTCCCCCGAGCGGCCGACCAGGGCCGCCCACGGGCTCAAAGGTGCAGGTGACGCTGCGGCTGAGCAGGCAGCAGGCGGGGCACGGCGCGGACGCAGAGGACCATGCCGACGACCTCGACGAGGGTCTGCGTGACGACCACGACGGCGGCGATCGCGTACGCGTCGGGCAGGGACAGCGCGAGCGGAAGCACCACCAGGGAGTTACGCGTCGCCCCGCTGAAGACCACCGCCCGCCCGCCGGGCACGTCCAGCCGGAAGAGCCGGGCCACCGCCTTCCCCGCGAAGGCCATCACCACCAGGAACCCTGCATAGAAGGGGACGACCGCCGCGACATCGGTGAGGTTCCCGCCCAGCTTCGGCACCTGGGATGCGACGACGACCAGCAGGGTCGCGGCCATCAGCGGGACCATCGTCGTGGTGGCCGCGTGCGACACCCGCCGCCCGCTCTCCCTGCGCCCCGCCCAGGCCTGGAGCCCCCAGGCCAGCGCGAGCGGGATGACGATGAGGAAGGCGAACGCCTCCAGGAACGGCCCCGCCTCACGATGTCGGCGAGCCCCGAACCGAGGAACGCGTACAGGAACACCGGCAGCAGCACCATCTGCGCGACCAGCAGGACCGGGGTCACGGCGAGCAGCCGACGGGCCGAGCCCCCGGCGAGACCGCTGAAGACGATCACGTAGTCGACGCAGGGGCAGAGCAGCACGAGCAGCACCCCCAGACGCACCGCCCGGTCCGCCGGCAGGAACGTGAACAGCGCGGCGACCACGAGCGGCACCACGACGAAGTTCACCACCAGCGTGGCGGAGACGAACCGCCCGTCACGCAGCGAGCGCAGCAGCTCGGCCGCCGGGACCTGAAGGAAGGTCACGAACAGCAGCGCGCCCAGGACGGGGTTGATGAGGTGCTCCAGCCCCGGCCCGGCGGAGGGCACCGCGAGACCGAGGACGGCGCCGAGGGCCATCGCGACGAGATAGACGGCCACCTGATGGTGTTCCATCTTCTCGACGGCCCCGCGCGGTGCGTCGGTCATGCCCGTATATCCCCCCGGCCCTGCACGGCTGTTACGCGGTGCTCCAGGCGATCCCGTCCAGGATGTCGTGCTCGCTGACGACGGACTCGTGCGCGTGTACACGAATGCGCGTACACTACTTCCATGGCCGAGAGCACTGTGACTGTACGGGAAGCCCGCGCACACCTGGCGGACCACATCAACTCCGCCGAGACGGGCACGCCCACGGTGATCACCCGCAACGGCGAGCCCGTCGCCGCACTGGTGCCGATCGCGGACTTCGACGCGCTGGAGGAAGCCGCCGACGTCCTGCTCGCCCGAGAAGCGGAAGCGGTCTTGGCGGAGGGGGGCCCGACCGTGACCATGGCGGAGCTGCTGGCGGACCTGTTCGCCGAGCGGGCCGACGGCGCGGCGTGAAGTACGCGTTCCGCTTCACCGCCGCGGCACAGCGACAGCTCCGGGCCATCGACCGGCCCGCCGCCATGCGCATCCTCGCCGCGCTGACAGCACTCGGCGACGATCCGTACCGCGAGGATGCCGACATCAAGAAGCTCACCGGCCCGTCGGGGCTCTACCGGCTCCGGGTGGGCAGCTTCCGGGTCGCCTACCAGGTGGAGGACGGCGAACTGATCATCCTCGTCGTCAAGGTCGGCAACCGGCGGGATGTCTACCGGTCCCTCTGAGAGTGGGCGGCCCCGGAAATCTCTCGCCACTCCCCCATGGGGCGTTCCACACGATGTCGCCCGCTCTGTTCACCGTGGCCATGTGACTGCGGCCCGCACCTTCACCTCACCGGAAGAGAGCCGACCAGGGGAGGCGGTGCCCGGTCTGAGCCTCGTACGAAGTGCGAGCAGTGAGAATGACGAAGACGGCCATGAGCGCGATCCAGAGGACCTCGACCTCGTACGAGGGGATTTCCGAGAACCCCTTGGAGGACATATACGCAACGCCTGTTCCAGCGCACAGAACGCTGTTCGCCCATGTCCCACAAGATACGCCGCGGCCCCGAAGGGGCACCGCTCGAGGAATCAGGCCTGTGCCACAGACTGTCGCGCTGCGGCCGGTACGAGCGGGCCTTGGCACCCGCGAGCGACGCCGTAGGCCACGGACAATGCAGCCCCGCGCGGTGCGTCGGTCATGCCCGTATGTCCCCCCGGCCCTGCACGGCTGTTACGCGGCGCTCCAGGCGATCCCGTCCAGGATGTCGTGCTCGCTGACGACGACCTCGTGGGCGCCCGTCCGCTCCATCACGGCGAGCAGCACGAGGGCGCCCGCGGCGATCACGTCGACGCGGCCCGGGTGCATCACGGGGATCGCGGCGCGCTCCTCGTGGGTGGACTGGAGGAGGTGCTCGGTGATGGCGCGGACCTGGCCGCGGGAGACCCGGGAGTGGTGGATGGCCTCGGAGTCGTACTCCGTCAGCTCCAGCGCGATCCCCGCGATCGTGGTGACCGTGCCCGCCAGGCCGACCAGCGTGGCCGCTTCGGTGAGCTGAACGGCCTCGGCGGCCACGTCCAGGGCGGCTTCGATGTCCGCGCGGATCGCGGCGACCCGCTCGTGGGTGGGCGGGTCCACCACGGCGCCGTCCGCGACCAGGTGACGCTCGGTCATGCGTACGCAGCCGATGTCCACGGAGCGGGCCGCCTCGACCCCGTCCGAGCCGAGCACGAACTCGGTGGAGCCGCCGCCGATGTCGACGACCAGGTACGGCTTGGCCAGGTGGTCGCTGCCGGTCAGCTCCTTGGTGGCACCGTCGAAGGAGAGCTGCGCCTCCTGGTCGCCGGTGATCACCTCGGGCTCCACGCCCAGGATCTCCCGGACGCCGGAGACGAACTCCTCGCTGTTCTCGGCGTCGCGGGAGGCGGAGGTGGCCACGAAGCGGACGCGTTCGGCGCCCAGCTCCTCGATCACCGCGGCGTACTCGCGGCAGGCCGCGAAGGTGCGCTCCAGCGCCTCGGGGGCGAGCCGGCCGGTCCTGTCGACGCCCTGGCCGAGGCGGACGATCGTCATCCGCCGGTCCAGCTGGGTGAAGGTGCCGGTGGCGGGGTCCGCGTCGGCGACGAGGAGCCGGATGGAGTTCGTACCGCAGTCGACGGCGGCAACCCTGGTCATGCGTCCTGCCCTTCCGTGGAGCCGCCGAGGGGGCGCGCGGTGAAGTGGCCGCTCCCGTCCCCGGTCCTGTCGTCCGGTGTCGTGCACGGCGTGACGCACGGGCCCTTGGCCCACCACTCGGGCAGCATCGCGATGGCCTCGTCGCCCAGCGGGTTCACCCCGGGCCCGGCGGCCAGCGAGTGGCCGACCAGGACGTGCAGGCACTTCACCCGGTCCGGCATGCCACCGGCGCTCGGGAAGCCCTCCAGGACCTCGATGGCGTCGCGGCGGGTGATGTAGTCCTCGTGCGCGGCCCGGTAGGCGGCGGCCAGCTCCGGGTCGGTCTCCAGACGGGCCGTCATCTCCTTCATGACCCCGTTCGCCTCCAGCGTGCCGATCGCCGAGGCCGCCCGGGGGCAGGTCAGGTAGTACGTCGTCGGGAACGGCGTGCCGTCCTCCAGACGGGGCTGGGTCTCCACCACGTCCGGGTTGCCGCACGGGCAGCGGTGCGCGATGGCGCGCAGGCCGCGCGGCGGGCGGCCGAGCTGCTGCTCGAACGCGGCGATGTCCGCGTCGGTGGGCTTGGTGGACTCGGTCTGCGGAGGGGGCGTTTCCATGCCTGCCTTGGTTCTGCTCGGAAGCTCGTCGGAGGGAAGGGTCGTGGAAGGGGTGCGGGAGGAGAAGGGGCGTCAGTCGCGGTCGGCGCCGTCCACGCCGTCCCAGACGTTCGAGTGCCAGGGGCGGTGGCTCGCGCCCTGATCCCCCCGGCGGTCCTGTGCCGCGTCGGGGTCGGCCACGGTGTAGCCGGTCTCGCCGGGGAGCACGTAATGGAGGTGCTGGCGGGCCAGCCGCATGATGTACGCGTCGTCCTGGAGCCGCGCCTTCTCGTCCCGCAGCTCCTCGGTGCGCTGCTCGGCCTGGCGCGAGAGCCGCTCCTGCTCGGCGATCTCGTCGCGCTGGGAGACGTACTGACGCATCGGGTAGGCGAGCGCGACCACCAGGGAGCAGACCACCAGCGCCAGGAACGCGGCCCGGCCGGTGAGCCGGGAGCGGCGGGCCTGGCGGCGGTTCTGGGAGCGGTACACGCGGGCCGCGGTCTGCTCGCCGAGCAGTCGCAGCCTGGTCGCGGTGGAGAACCTGTCCCGGTCCTTCCCGGCCATGTCTCCCGCCTCCCCGTTACGCACGTCCGTCCCCGCACACGGTACGGGACCGGGTGCGGGGACGGGCGGAGGCTACCGTCCTACGGCTGCGGGTCAGCCCTTGAAGCGCGGGAAGGCGGAGCGGCCCGCGTACACCGCGGCGTCGTCGAGGATCTCCTCGATGCGCAGCAGCTGGTTGTACTTGGCGACGCGGTCCGAGCGGGCCGGGGCGCCGGTCTTGATCTGGCCGCAGTTCACGGCGACGGCGAGGTCGGCGATGGTGACGTCCTCGGTCTCGCCGGAGCGGTGCGACATCATGCACTTGAAGCCGTTGCGCTGGGCCAGCTCCACGGCGTCCAGGGTCTCGGTCAGCGAACCGATCTGGTTGACCTTGACGAGCAGGGCGTTGGCGGAGCCTTCCTCGATGCCACGGGCCAGGCGCTCCGGGTTGGTGACGAAGAGGTCGTCGCCGACGATCTGGACCTTGGCGCCCAGGCGGTCGGTGATGACCTTCCAGCCGGCCCAGTCGTCCTCGTACAGCGGGTCCTCGATGGAGACCAGCGGGTACGCGGAGACGAGCTCCTCGTAGTACTCGGTCATCTCGGCGGCCGAGCGGGACTTGCCCTCGAACTCGTAGACGCCGTCCTTGTAGAACTCGGACGCGGCGACGTCGAGGGCGAGCGCGATGTCGCGGCCCGGGACGTAACCGGCCTCCTTGACGGCCTCGACGATGAGGTCCAGGGCGGCGCGGTTGGACTCCAGGTTCGGGGCGAAGCCGCCCTCGTCGCCGAGGCCGGTGGACAGGCCCTTGGTCTTGAGGACCTTCTTCAGCGTGTGGTAGACCTCCGCGCCCCAGCGCAGGGCCTCGGAGAAGGACTCCGCGCCGATCGGGGCGATCATGAACTCCTGGATGTCCACGTTGGAGTCGGCGTGCGAGCCGCCGTTCAGGATGTTCATCATCGGAACGGGCAGCAGGTGCGCGTTCGGGCCGCCGAGGTAGCGGAAGAGCGGCAGGTCGGACGCCTCGGAGGCGGCGTGCGCGACGGCGAGCGAGACACCGAGGATGGCGTTCGCGCCGAGCGAGGCCTTGTTCTCGGTGGCGTCCAGGTCGAACATCGCCTGGTCGATGAGGCGCTGCTCGGTGGCGTCGTACCCGACGAGCTCCGGGCCGATCTGCTCGATGACGGCGAGGACGGCCTTCTCGACGCCCTTGCCCAGGTAGCGGTTGGGGTCACCGTCGCGAAGCTCGATGGCCTCGAACGCACCGGTGGAGGCGCCGGACGGAACGGCAGCACGGCCGGTGCTGCCGTCGTCGAGGCCGACCTCGACCTCGACCGTGGGGTTGCCCCGGGAGTCGAGGATTTCCCTGGCTACGACGACGTCGATGGACGGCACGAGGCATCTCCTTCTGGGATATGACGCTGGTTGTGCAGGGTCACTGTGGCCTTGCGACACGAGCCTAACCGGCCCGGCCGCGTCAGTCGGCCGACCGCCCGCCTCCTGGGACGAAAAAGGACCCAAGGACCAGCATCACGGGACAAATCTCTAGAAATCTACTGGGCGGTAACAAGCGTTGACGACAAAAGGTGAACGCATCCCCTCGCCCGCCGACGCCCCTCGCACCGAAAACCCCGGCCCGGCGCGCACGGGGGGAGTAGCGCGCCGGGCCGGGGAGCCGTGCGAGGGAGGGTGCCGCCGGACCCCCTCCCTCCGGGGAGGAGAGACGGCTGTTACTTCAGGTGGAGCTGCTGACCCGGGAAGATCAGGTCCGCGTCCTTGACGATGTCGTCGTTGAGCTTGAAGAGCTTGCTCCAGCCGCCCTTGACGCCTTCCTTCTGAGCGATCTTGCTCAGGGTGTCGCCGGACTTCACCTTGTACTCGCCGTCGCCCTTCTGGACCTTCTCACCGGTCGGGGTGGTGACGGTCTTCTTGGAGCTCTCGGCCTTGGGGGCGGCCGGGGCGGTGCGCTGCTCGCTGCGCGTGGTGGGCTGCTCGGCCTTGCGCTCGGGCTGCGCCTGCTGGGGCTTGCTCTGCGACTGGCCGGAGCCGGTGTTCACGCCCGGGTCCACACCGTCGTTGGTGAGGCCGCCGGCGCCGGCGCACGCCCAGGCACCCGGGCCCTGCATGGCGAGCAGCTTCTCGGCGGTGGCGATCTGCTGGTCCTTGGAGGCCAGGTCGGCGCGGGAGGCGTACTGCGTACCGCCGGCGGCGGCCCAGCTGGACTGCGAGAACTGCAGTCCGCCGTAGTAGCCGTTGCCGGTGTTGATGGACCAGTTGCCGCCGGACTCGCACTGGGCGACGGCGTCCCAGGTCTCGACGGAGGCGGCGGAAGCGTTGGTCGCACCCATCAGCGGGACGGCCACGGCGGCACCGGTGATGCCCGCGAGGGTGGCGAAACGGACGGTCTTCGAGGGGCGGCGGTGCTTGCCCTTGCTGTTCAGCAGCATGGAACGGATCTCCTCACCGACGCCTACGAGGTGAGCTGTCGGGTTCGGGCTGATGAGTTGCCCGGTCGTGCGACCTTGCGCACGACTTCACCCCAAGCCGTTCCCGTACGTCCCCGACTTCGAAGGGACTGCCCTTCGAAGGGGCCGTACGGACCCGGCGGCCTACCTGGGTCCCCCGCTCCTGCCTACGGCGCTTACGCGTCTGTTCCCTTCGACCGACGGCAGGATTCGGCGTGACGGTCGACGGGGCCCGCGGTGCGAGCGGTTCCGACCGTAAACACAGGCAACCCCGACATTCAAAGACGGACATACTGGGCCAATCAGCGCTTACTTGCTCACCCTGATGGACCGTTTCCGCAGGTCGGAGGGGATCTACGCCGAGCGGGCGGGCGCAACACGCCAGTTGAAGCAAAGAGACCCATGTCTCACTTACGCATAAGTGGACATAGGCCTCTGAACTACCCGCGATTTTGGGGCGTTTTCCCGAATTCGATCAGTTGGCGGCAGGCACCTCGGCGCCCTCCTGGGCACCCGCCTCAGCGGCCGGGTCCAGCCCCAGATCGAGGCTCTGGCCGGGCAGGATCAGGTCCGGGTCGGAGCCCAGGAGGTCCTTGTTGGCCTCGTACAGGCCGGTCCAGCCCTGGGGAAGTTTCTGTGCGTCAGCAATGGCCCAGAGGTTGTCCCCGGGCTGCACGGTGTAGCCGCCGTCGGCGACCGCGCCGCCGTCCCGCGCGTCACCCTCGCCGCGTGAGGCGTGCCGGCCGGACTCCCGGGGGCCGTCCCCCTGGTCCACCGCGCCGGTCTCCTCGGGGGCCGGAGCGCCCCGGTGCTTGCCGCCGGTGTTCTGGGAGGGCTGCGAGGCGTCGGGGGACTCGGTGGTTCCGGTCCTGCCGGTCCCGCCGCTCTCCCCCGCCTTCCCGGCGGAGGGCTTCGCGGAAGGCTTCGCCGAGGGGTCGAGGGCGTCGCCGCCGCTCTCTTTCTCACCCTTGCCGGTCTTGCCCGCCTTATCGGAAGTGCCGGTCTCACCCTTTTCATCCGCTTCGTCCGCCGGGACGGTCGTCGGGTCCTGGGTGGGGTCGGCGGAGGGCGCGGTGCCGGGGTCGACACCGGGCAGGGCGCCGTCCACCGCGAGGCCGGAGATCACCGCGCAGCTCGGCCAGGCCTGTGGGCCCTTGTCGTCCAGGACCTTCTCGGCGACGGATATCTGCTGGGCACGGCTGGCGAGGTCGGCCCGCTCGGCGAAGGCGGTGCCGCCGTACGCCGACCATGTCTCCTGCGAGAACTGGAGCCCGCCGTAGTAGCCGTTGCCGAGGTCGGCACTCCACATGCCGCCGCTCTCGCACTCCGCGACCCGGTCCCAGGTGGTGGCGTCGGCTGCGTGTGCGCCTGCCGCGCCGAGGAGCGGGATGGCGATGGCCGATCCGGTCACGCCTGCGGCGACGACGATGGCGGGTGCCTGACGAGGGCGGCGGTGTCTGCCGTTCGCGGAGCCCATGGGGTTTGCCTTCCGTGCGACTGACAAGCAGGAACTGAGGAGCATGAAGCTGTTGAGCACGCGGCGCCGTTGAGCGCACAGCGCTGTTGAACAAGTGACGGGCGGGCCGGCGGTGAACAGCGGCCGACGCGTCGAACCGTGAACCTAGCGGGACTCGAACGCATGTCACAAGTCGATGCAGCGCAGATCACGTGAAAGTCACAGAGGTGACAGCGTGTCACTTTCTTCGAGGCGGCGTCCCGGTTCGAATTCCACCGGCAGCGTGCGCAGTCCGCGCATGATGAGCCCGCCGCGCCACCGCAGATCGGCCGGTTCCGCGGCAAGTCGCAGGCCAGGAAGGCGTTTCAGCAGCGTCGCCACCGCCGCCTGGCCCTCCAGCCGGGCCAGCGGCGCCCCCAGGCAGTAGTGGATGCCGTGCCCGTAACCCAGGTGCTGATTGTCACTCCGTGACAGATCGAGTGCGTCCGGATCCGTGAACCGGTCCGGGTCCCGGTCCGCCGCCGCCAGCACCACCAGCACCGGATCTCCGGCCGCGATCTCCTGCCCGCCGAGGGTCAGCGCCTCGGTGGCGTACCGCCAGGTCGCGAGCTCCACCGGCCCGTCGAACCGGAGCAGTTCCTCGATGCCGGTGGCCAGCAGGGCGCTCTCCCCCGCCGCCAGGGACTCTTCGAGCCGGGCGCGCTGCTCGGGGTGGCGGAGGAGGGCGTACGTACCGTTCCCGATCAGGTTCACCGTCGTCTCGAACCCGGCGAACAGCAGGATGAACGCCATCGCCGCGGCCTCGTTCTCGGTGAGGTGCTCGCCGTGGTCGCTGGCCCGGATCAGCCCGGAGATCAGGTCGTCACCGGGGTTCTCCCTCTTCCGGTGGATGAGTTCGGCGAGATAGCCGCGCATCTTCTTCACCGACCGGGCCACCCCGCCGCGCGGCCCGCCGCCGTGGCGGATCATCATGCCCGCCCAGTCCCGGAAGTCGTCCTGGTCCTCGCGCGGGACGCCGAGCAGGTCGCAGATGGCGTAGATGGGGAGCGGGAAGGCGAAGTCATGGATCAGATCCGCCTCCCCGTCCTCGATGAACCGGTCGATGAGCCGGTCCGTCAGCTCCTGCACGCGGGGCGCGAACTCCGCGACCCGGCGCGGGGTGAACGCCTTGGAGACGAGCCGGCGCAGCCGGGTGTGGTCCGGCGGGTCGATGTTGAGCAGATGCGTCATCAGCTCCGCCTTGCGCTCCCCCGGGATCCCCGTCTTCCCCTTGGCGGCCGCGGACCCGGCGTGGTTCGCGGGATCCTTGGAGAGCCGCGCGTCGGCGAGCGCCTGCTTGGCATCCCCGTACCGCGTCACGAGCCAGGCCTCGACCCCGCTGGGCAGCGCGGTCCGGTGCACGGGGCTGTGCTCGCGGAGCCAGGCGTAGGCGGGGTAGGGGTCGGTGGCGAACTCCCAGGTGAAGAGTGCGGGGGCGTCAGGGGTGTGGGGGCAGGCGGGGGTGTCGGTCACTCCTTGACGGTATCGGGCGGGGTGTCGGTGACTTTACGGAGTGGGGGGAGGGCTTCCGTTGCGGCGGGGTGGCCGTGCCCGGCGGCCCGGGCCATCCACCTCTGCGCGCGGGCGGCCAGCACCTTTCCCAGGTTGTACTGCGCTTGTACGATGCCGGCCTCGGCGGCCGTCTCCAGGTACGGGATCGCTTCCGCTTCCGCGTCGAGCAGGACCAGCAGCTCTCCCAGCAACGCCGTCGCCCCGATGTGCCCCGCGTCCGCCGCCTTGCGGAACCAGAACGCGGCGGTCTCGATGTCGCCGAGCGCGGCGTTGATGCGGCCGAGCACCACCGATACCTCCGGATCGCTGTCGGCCAGGGGCACCAGGGTCAGGTGCGCGTTCCACCGCACCGTCCACCGCTCAGCCTCCTCCGGTGCCGCGTCGAGTGCCAGCGACCACATGCCGAGCGGGACGGGCGGGCCCTCCGGCCGGCCCCCCACATCGGCGACGAGCGACCCGAACACGGCCCAGGTGTCCTGCCGTCCCCCAGGGGCCAGCAGCCCGGTCACCCCGTGCCGGATGTGGGATGCCCAGCCGAGCCCGTCGTCGAAGGGCTCGGCGCGGGCCGTCGCCAACTCCTGCGGATACAGCGACTGCGCCGTGCGGAGCGCCTCACGCGAGACCTCGACCAGCCCGCACCGGGCGAAGTCGATCGCCACGCGCACCAGCAGATGGCCACGCGGGTGGGCGTTCGGCCGACGGGCCCGCCGCCACTCCTCCAGGAGTTCGGGACCGACGGCAAGGTATTCGGGCACGGTGTGCACGCCGCGTCCCAGCACCGCGCCCAGCAGGCGGGCATCCTCGTCCAGGGCTTCCAGGCGCCTCAGCTCCCTCTCGCTCCACTCCCGCGCCAACTCGACCGGTTCGGCCGCGCCGAGCACCCCGGCGCGGCCCCGCACACCGAAGCGGCGGGCGTCGTACGCCTCGTCGCCCATCGTGGCGAGCACGGGCACGCGCAGCCGGACGAGGTCCGCGAGGACGGACGGGGTGAGCCCGCGCTTTCCCAGGTGGCCTTCAAGGTCGTCCAGCCACAGCACACAGTGCTCCTCACCCCGCCCCCGCAACACCGCCGGCAGCCCTCGCAGGTCCGTCCCCGGCGGCGGGGCGAAGACCCGTGTCGTACCCGCCATGCTGGTGACCAGAGCGGCCCACGCCGTCCGGGTCCTCCCCGAGAGCGGCGCCCCGGTCACCACGACCAGACCGCCCTCCCAGGCCGCCTCACGGACCTGGTCGGCCAACTCCCGGTCACAGTCCCTCGGCACATACGGCGGCAACGGTGACTCACCGGGCAGCCGCCGGGTCCGTCGCACCCCCAGCGCGATCGGGTCGGCCGTGTCCAGCTGCGGCCACTCGGAGACCGGCGGCAGGGCGGAGGAGTTCGGCGGCTGCGCGTAGTACGTGTGCACGCCCCCGTTCACGGCCCCCGCCTGGACCACCGGTGCGTGGAAAGCGCCCCCGGAGACGGAGTTGCCCACGCCGACCGCCGTGTCGTTCGGCGCTTCCCGTTCGTCGGACACGCCCGTCCCCCGCCCCTCGTACGACTTCTCAGCTCACCGTACTAACCCGCCCCGCCCTCCGCCGCCACGATCGCGTCCCTGTACGCACGAGCCGCCGCGCGCAGGGCGGCCTCCGGGTCGGTGCCGTTCGCCTCGGCGGCGACGGCCAGGGCGAGGAGGTCGTAGCCGATGGAGTCGCCGGTGGGGTCTCCCGTCGGGAGGGGGACGTCGAGGCCCGCCGTGCGGACCCGGCTGCCGAGCTTTGCCGCGAGGGCCAGGCCCGGTTGGCCGAGGGGGACGCCCTCGGTGACCGAAGTGCGCTGCTTCTCGATCGCCTTCGTGCGCAGCCAGTGCGCGTGGACGTCCTCCGGGGTTTCGGCGTGCTCGTCGCCGAAGACGTGCGGGTGGCGGTGGATCAGCTTCTCGACGAGGCCGCCCGCGACGTCGTCGATGGCGAACGGCTCCTCGGGATCCTCCTCCGCGATGCGCGCATGGAAGACGACCTGGAGCAGCACGTCGCCCAGCTCCTCCCGCAGTTCGGTCCGGTCGCCGTCCTCGATCGCCTCGACCAGTTCGTACGCCTCCTCGATGGCGTACTTCGCGAGGCTCTTGTGCGTCCGCTGCGAGGTCCACGGGCACTCGCGGCGGATCCGGTCCATGACCTGGACCAGGTCCAGGAGGCGGGCGCCGGGCAGGTCGTACGAGCCGGGGAGCAGTTCCAGGTCCGGCATGGAGATCCGGCCGGAGCCGCCGAGCCGGGCCAGGCCGTCGGTCAGGCGGCTGTCGCCCTCGCCGCCGGCCAGGACCACGACCGTGCGGCCGCCCGCGCAGGCGGCGACCAGCTCGTCGGCGGAGGGCGCCGCGTGATCCACGCGGACGCCCGCCTCACGGAGGTAGGGCAGCTGCGGGTGGTGCGGGTCTGCGCACAGGACCTGGTCGGCGGCGTGCAGCGTCTGCCAGGCCGGCCAGGACAGCAGGCCGGGCGCGACCCGGTGGCTGGCGGTGAGCAGGACGATGCGGCCGGGGTCGCCGGGGGTGGCGGCGGGCGTGCCGGGGGCTTCAGCGTTCACCCGGCGAACCTACCCGCCGTGCCTCCGGGTCAGGCGCCCGGCGGGTACCCGAGCGGCACCCGGCCCGGATGTCAGGCCCAGGCGCCCCGCCCGAGCACCGGGCTCAGGCGGGCGGCCCGGACGTCAGGTGCAGGCGTCCCACCCGAGCACCCGGCTCAGGCGCCCGCCTCCGGCTCCTGTGGGGCGAACTCCGTGACCTGGGTGATCCACGGCGCCTTGTAGGTGCCCAGCTGCATCTTCTGGTCGTCCCAGGCGCCGAAGCGCGGGTTCACGTCGATCTTCAGCTGCTTCGACGCCTTGGTCAGCGCCTCGCCGACGACCTGCTGCCCGGCAGGCGTACCGAGGTCCGCGCCGAGCGCCTTGGCGAGCTTGGGCAGCTGGACCTCCTGGCGCATGTCGCCGTCGATCTGGTCCGGGGCGACCCAGCGCTGCTGGAGCATCATCGCCCGCAGTTGCTCCTCGCCGCCGTACTGCGCGCGGCCGGCGGTCCGGGCCTCCTGGATCTCCTTGCGGGTGACGGTGACCCCGGCGTCCTCGGCGGCCTTGTCCAGGATCCGGCCGAAGATCAGCCCGTGCAGCTTGGCGCGGTTGAGCTGGCCCGACTTGTTGACCAGCTGGGCCGCCTCGGGCGAGCTCTCCTGGGCGGCGCGGACGTCGGCGGCCTGGGCCTGGACCGCCGAGACCTCGATCCGTTCGCCGCCCACGACGGCCGCGGCACCGGGGTGGGCCTCGTTGCCGCAGGCGGCCAGGAGTGGGGCCGCGAGCAGCGTTGCGGCGGAGACGGCGAGCGCGGTGCGACGACGGCGGTGCAAAGGAGCCTCCCGTGGAGAGTTTGTGCATCGGTGCACAAGCCTTGCGGTGACCGATGTTAGGCAGTGGGGGTGATCAGTGCCACTGATTCGACCAACGATTCGGGAGGAGTTGGGGATGTGGGGCGACGGCCCCGCCCCGGGGGTCAGCCGCCCCGGACGTCGCTCTGGTGGCTGAGGCGGCGGCGCAGGTCCACGGGGAGCGGGTGGTGCGGCCCGTACGTGCGCTCCGCGTCGTACAGCAGCGCCTGGAGCTGAGCGCGGCCCGCCGTGTGGTCCCCGACCGCGAGCAGGAGCTGTCCGATGCGGTGGCGGATGTCCAGGGCCCGGCCGGGGTCGGTGGTGACGGCCCCGTAGGCGTTCTCGTAGTACGGGAGGACCGCGCGGTACTCGCCGAGCGCGGCCGTCGCCTCGCCGAGCTGCTCCAGGCACTGGGCGGCGTCGTAACGGAATTGCAGGACCTGGGCGTCGGCCGGTCCGGCCTCGGCGGTGCGGTCCTCCGCGAGGCGACGCAGCTCCGGCAGCGCGCGGCGGAACTGCCCGTCGTCCATCAGCGTCGCCGCGTACTGCTTGCGCAGGATGCGGACGACCGGGGAGTGCTCACCGTGCTCGGCGGCGGCCGCCGGGAGGATCGCGCCGAGGATGTCCACGGCCTGGGTGATCCGGCCCTCGCCGAGCAGCTTCTTGACCTCGTCGACGGCCTGGGCGACGTCCGGCCGGGCGGGCGGCGGGGTGAAGGAGGTCGGCGCCGTGAGCGGCGGGGGCGGGGAGAGGAGGGAGGCGACGGCGGGCCAGGGGGTGGTGCCGGCCTGGGCCTGCGACGGTACGGAGACGGACGGGGGTACGGGCGAGGTGGCCGGGGTCGCGGCGCGGTCCGGCCAGGGGGCGTGCGGGCGCAGGAAGGGGCGGGTCGGGTCCAGGGGCCCGGCGGGGGTGCCGTGCTTGGGCAGCAGCGGGGCCAGCTCCTCGTACACCTCCTGCGCGGAGGCGGGCCTGTCCTGCGGGTCCTTGGCGAGCAGCCGCAGCACGAGCGCTTCCAGTGCGACGGGGACCTCGGACCTGCCCTGCCGGACGGGGACCGGCGGCTCGTAGAGGTGGCGGTGCAGGACGCCGAGCGCGGTGGACCCGGCGAACGGCACGTCACCGCTGAGCATTTCGTGCAGGACGACCCCGAGGGCGTACAGATCGGTGTACGGGCCGACCGCGCCGCCCATCGCCTGCTCGGGGGCCATGTAGGCCGGGGAGCCTATCGGTGAACCGGTGTGCGTGAGGCGGGTGGTGTCCGTGTCGAGGACGGAGGCGACACCCAGGTCGAGGACGGTGACGGAGCCGTCGGGCCGGACCATCACGTTCCGGGGCTTCAGGTCGCGGTGGACGATCGGCACCGCGTGCACCGCACACAGGACCGCGCAGAGCTGGGCGGCGACCGCCACGGCCCACGGCCAGGGGTACGGGTCCTGCTCGGCGAGGTGGTCGGCGAGGTCGGCGCCCTCCACGTACTGCATGACCAGGAACAGGTCGTCGCCGTCGCTCCCCGCGTCGTGGACGGTGACCAGGCCGGGATGGTCGACCTGCGCGGTGACCCGGCACTCGCGGACGAACCGGCGGCGCAGCTCGTCGGCGGCGTCGCTGCCGGTCGGCCCGGCGACCCGGTCCGGACGCAGCAGCTTCACCGCGACCCGGCGGTCCAGACGCTGGTCGTACGCCGTCCACACCTGGCCCATGCCGCCCTGGCCGAGGATGGTGGCCAGCTCGTACCGCCCGGCGATGACCCGGTTGCTCACCGGCCTTCGCCCTCCTTGCGGAGGTAGTCGCTGAGCTCGTCCAGCTCGGCCCGGACCTGGTCGAGGCGCTGGGGCGCGGGCTTGGGGGGTGTGGTCTCGACGGCGTACGGGTTCGGGGTGGGCGGCGGCGTCGGGTGCTGCGCCTGGGGTTGGACGAGTGCCTGGTTCCGGGCCTGGGCGGGCGGGTGCTGGTGGACGACCGGGCGGTACGGGGCGGTCGCGGGGCCGGGCACCGGCGTCCGGGTGTCGTACGGCCCGGGCCCGGCGAAGTGCCGCGTCTCCATGATCAGGTAGTACGTGATGACGCCGGCCAGGTTCACCATGAGCCACCCCATCCCGATCAGCGCCTGGGCGTCCGTCATCTCCTCCTCCTCGGGCAGGCCCGCGAAGAACGCGAACAGGCCGATGGTGAGGAGGAGCGTGACCGCGAACAGCCACCAGTCACGCGGCCTGCGGGTGACGACCGCGAGCCTCAGCATCGCCGCCCACCCGAGGAACCCGCAGCTCAGCACGGTCAGCACAACAAAGATCGCGCGCAGCGTGGTGAGCGTCCCCGAGGACGGCCGGGGCGTCGGCGGCTGCTGCGGCGGATAGCCGTAGCCGTGCATGTGCTGCTCCTGGGAGGCGTACGAGAGTCGGGCGTGTGAGGTGAGCGTATACACCGCCGCCGACAGACCGTCCCCGGTTGTGCCCAACCGTTGCCTATGAGGTCACCGGGGCGTGACCGTACCGTCCGTCAGCCCGTCGTACATCCCCCTCACCAGCTGGCCGCCGAGCCGCCCCGCCGTCCGCAGGGCGTCCTCGAACGCGGCGAGCGCGCGGAACTGTTCCCCGTACCGCTGCTGTTCGGCCAGCGGCAGCCGGGGCAGCTGGAGGCGGCGGGCGTCCAGCCGGGCGGCGGTGGAGGCGTAGCTGCTGGCCTGCCGGTGGTTGGCAGTGCCACGGAGGAACCCGGCGAGGAACCAGGGGTCGATGGCAGCCGGATCGGGGCGCAGGAGCTGGAGGTTGCGGCCGAGCACGGCGCCCGCGGTCGCCTCGTCGACGACCCGGGCGACGGAGCCGCCGCCGAGGACGGGGACGACGACGTCACCGGGTTCGAGGAGGATCGGGTCGTCGGGGGTGGGGGATCCGGTGCCGGTGCCGGTGGGGGGCGGGGCGGGGGTTCCGGACGGGGCGGTGCCGGCGAGGACGTCGTGCTCGGTGAGGACGGGGGCGGTTTCGGCGCCTGGGGTGGTGTCTGGGGTGGTGCGGGTGTCTGGTCCGGTGCCGGGGCCTGTGCGGGGGGCCGGTCCGGTTTCGGTGCCTGTACGGGGGGCTGGGCCGGTTTCGGTGCCTGTACGGGGGGCTGGGCCGGTGCCTGTGCCTGTACGGGTGCCTGGTCCGGTGCCGGGGCCTGTGCGGGGGGCCGGGCCCGTTCCCGTTCCCGTACGCAGCAACAGTGCTCCCGCGCGGGCGAGTTCGCCGACCGTGGTGAGCGGCCAGTGGGCCGGGGCGGAGAGTTCGGCGGGCGGCGGGGTGAGGTCGGCGGTGCGGCGCAGGGTGTCGGCCAGCCGCTCCCGTACGTCTTCGAGACCGGCCGCTCCGCCTCCGGCTGCGGGGCGGGGCAGGTGGCGGGCGGGGGCCAGGTCCACGTCGTCGTCGAGGAGTTCGATGACGGGGACGACGCGGCTGACGCCGGGGAGGTCGGCCCGGTCGCGCCAGGCGTCGAGTACGGCGGTGTGCACGGCGGGCCAGTCCGGCCGGTCGCGCCCGCCGCCCGTCTGCGTTCCCGTCGTCGTACCCGGTTCGGCGGGGTCGGTGGTGTCGACGAGGAGGAGCTCGGGGACGGGGCGGAGCTCGCCGCCCGGCTTGCGCAGGACCCAGAGGTGGAGCGGGATGCCGTACGGGGGTGCGGCGCCGGCCGGCAGGGCGATCACCGCGCGCAGGGCGCCCCGGCGCAGGAGGTCGGCCCGGATGCGGCGGCCGGAGCGGCGGGAGGCGGCGGCGGGCGGCATCAGCAGGACGGCGGTGCCGCCGGTGCGCAGGCGGGCCAGGGCGTGCTGGACCCAGGCGAGTTCGGACTCGGTGCGGGCGGGGAAGCCGTACTCCCAGCGCGGGTCGTAGGCCAGTTCGTCGTGGCCCCAGTTGCGGTCGTTGAACGGCGGGTGGCAGAGCACGGTGTCGGCCGCGAGCTGCGGGAAGGCGTCGGCGCGCAGGGCGTCGCCGCCCCGCACGGTCCGGGCCGGGGTGCTGCGCGGCGAACCGTCGCCGTGGAGGGCGAGGCGCAGGGCGGTGAGCGCGGCGAGGGAGGGGTCGGCCTCCTGGGCGAGGAGTTCGGCGGGCCCGGCGACCGCGCGCAGCAGGGTCCCCGTACCGGCGGCCGGGTCCAGGACGCTGCGGACGGGCCGCCTGCCGCCGCCCGGCGGGTCCGTGTCCTTGCCGGTCTCCGCGAGGGCGGCCATCAGCTCGGCGAGGCCGGGGGGCGTCAGCGTGTACTGGCGCGGGTTGGCGTCGAGTTGCCGGCCGAGCAGGAACTCGAAGGTCTGCCCGGCCCCGATCCCGGCGGCCAGCTCGGCGGCGGCGCGCAGGAGGGGGGCGGAGGGGAGGAGGGCGTCGGAGGCGGGGGTGGGCACGGCACGGGTGGTGTGAACACCCGGCGAGTCGGGGCCGCCCGGCGAGGTGTGGACGTCTGAGGCTTCGCTGTGAACGGGGCCGGGGGTGGGTGGGCCGAGGCGGGCGCCGAGCACCTCCTCCATCGCGTGCGGCAGCACGGCAACCATCCGCTCGTCGGAGACGGCGGTCAGCTCCAGCCACGCGGTGGGTCGGTCGCGGACGAGCAGCAGGGCGCAGCCGGTGTGGATCAGGGCGGTGACGGCGCCCTCCGGGTGCCCGGCCACCTGCTGCCAGACGCGTTCACGGAGCGGCACCTCAGCGAGCTTTCCCTGGTCGCGCAGCCACTGCTCCACCTCGGGCAGCGCGAAGGAGGGGCTGGTCTCGGTGCCTCCGACCGGCTTGGGGAAATCGGCGTGGCGCCGCCGCCAGTTGCTCACGGCGGCCCGTCCCACTCCCGCGAGACGCGCGATCCCGGCCGCGGTCACCTCTGTCGCCTGTTCCGGCACCGGCTGTCTCCCCGTCCGACGTCACCCAGCGCTGTTCACGCCGTGTCGCGAGCATAGCGACTCACTCGGACGACACCCAGGAGCATCGTTGCCCGACCCGTTGCGCGTGAACCGTGTTGACTCGGTTCACAAGCTCTGCTGTTATTACCCCGTTCGCACACCTGATCATCTCCCTCATCGATTCACCGGAGCTTCCGTCATGCGTCTCGTCACCCGTATCGCCGTCAACACCGTCTGCGCGACGGCTCTCCTGGCCCTCGTCTCCTGTGGCGCAGACGCCGACAGCGGTCCGTTCGGGGACCTTTCGGGGCCCGAGGTCACCAACAAGGCGCTCACGACGACGAAGAAGGCGGAGTCGATGCGGCTCTCCCTCCACATGGACACCAAGGACGGCCGGATGAAGGCCGACTTCTCCACCAGCACGTCCGGGGAGTGCACGGGGACCATGGCCATAGGCCCGAAGGGGACCGTGGAGATCATCAAGACCGGCGACACCGTCTACACCAAGTACGACGAGGCACTGCTGCGCCAGGAGAGCGAGGGAGAGCCCGCGGAGGAGGTCGACGCGACGGTGAAGATGCTGGCGGGCCGCTGGATGGAGTCGAAGGCGTCCGACCCGGACACCAAGGACATGATCGAGTTCTGCGACCTGAAGGGGCTGCTGAAGAGCGTCGAGGCGAACGACACGGAGGCGCGGAAGGCGGGCGAGGCGAAGGTCGACGGCAAGCCCGCCCTGCGGCTGACGGAGAAGGAGGGCAAGGAGACCCACACGTTCCTGGTGGCCGCCGAGGGCGACCCGTACATCCTGCGGATCACGTCCAAGGGCGGCGAGGAGCCGATGACGCTGAACCTGTCGGAGTTCAACCAGCCGGTGGTGGCGGAGAAGCCCGCGGCGAAGGACATCGTCGAACTGGGGCAGTGAGACCCGCCCCGGTGGAGCGCGCGCCCAGGGGGTGTCCGGCGGCGGGCAGGACGCGGAGGCCGCGCCCGGGGAAGCGCAGGTTCCGGTAGATCTCGTCGTGGTGAGCGATCGACGCCTCCGGCGCGGCGCACGGGAGTTACGTACCGCCGGATCCCTTGGGCCGCCGTCTCACGACTGAGGGCGCCGTCTCACGGCCGAAGGTGCTACCTCACCGCCAGGGCGCCACCTCACCGCCAGGTCGCCCCGGCCCCCCGAAGGCCCCGCCCCGCACCGCACCTCAGAAGCCGCCCCTCACACCCGGTGCCGCACCCACACGTTCGGCTCGGCGTAGACGGCGTACCCGTGCGTGGGCGAACAGTGCACCGGCACCAGCGCGCCCGGCACCTCCACCGGACCCTCCGTGTCGAACGGCAGCCCGGTCCACTCCCGCCACTGCTCCAGCGTCCCGCTCACCGTCATCGACACCGGGGCCACCGAGTCCACGGCCCCGCCCGCCCGGACGTGGACCCGCAGCCACGGGTCCTCGGGCAGCCCGTCCTCGGGGCGGGTGAGCCGGGCGTACTCCTCCATCGGCAGCGCGGGCCGCAGGTGCTTGCCGCTCGGCCGTACCGGGGCGACGACCTCGCCGAAGCCGCGCCGCCCCGCGTTCTCCCGCATCGCGGCCAGCATGCGGCCCGAGACCCCCTTGCCCTGGTGACCGGTGGCCACCGTGATCTCCAGGGCGCCGACGGTGTCGGGGGTCCGCCCGCGCCGCAGGTCCGAGAAGGCCCACAGCAGCATCCGGTCCCAGCCGCCGGCGGGGAGCCGCCCGCGCCCGGGGGCGTTCAGCTCGAAGGGCACGCTGTAGGCGCGGGCGACCACGGTGCCGTCCGGGTCGGTGGCGACGAGGACGTACTGCGGGAACTCGACGGCCACCCGCCCGAAGTTGGCCCAGCCGACGATGTCCTCCAGGACGAACTCCGGCCAGTTGTCCGGCATCCGGTCCAGGGCGTCGGCGAGTTCGGGGCGCTCGGCGAGCGTGGTGATGTGCAGTTCCATACGGCCGACCCTAGTCGGACCGCACCCCCTGCGACCAGGCATTTTCGGCGCGTCGGACCTTGGCGGCGACCACGGAGCCGATGCGGCTGATGATGGCGATGGGCAGGCCGTACAACGTCATTGGCGGCGGCAAGATCTGACACGCCCTACGGCCTCCCCAGGGCACGGACTCGTGGCCCTCATCCCCCGCACTGGGCGAGCATGGCCCGCTTGTCCGGTGCGGTGACGGGGAGTTCGTACTTCAGCGAGACCTGGGCGAACCGCACCGCGTAGGAGCAGCGGACCGGCTTGTACGGCGGCAGCCAGGCGGCCGGGCCGGAGTCGCGCTTGGCGTTGTTGGCCGGGCCGTCCACCGGCAGGAGGTTGAGCGGGTCGTTGGCGATCTGCTGCCGCTTGGTGTCGTTCCAGCGGGCGGCGCCCATCTGCCAGTTGTAGGAGAGCGGCATCACGTGGTCGATCTGCACCTTGGCCGCCTGTGCCTTGCGCCAGTCGATGGACTTGCCGGTGTAGGGGTCCTTGAGCTTCAGCGCGACGACGACGCAGTGGGAGCCCGAGCGGTGTTCGATGTCCTTGCCGTCGCGGGCGAGGAGGTCGTTGCGGGTGTCGCAGCCGTTCCGGGCGAGCGGGATGCCGTCGATCCCGTCCTTCCACGCGGAGCCGAACTTGCTCCGCTCGTAGCCGGTCTTCGGGCCGCGCCCCTTGGTGGCGACCTTCTCGATGATCTTGCGGGCTGCGGCCCGGTCGGCGTCGCCGGTGAGGGGCGCCAGGCCCGGCTTCGTACCGTCGGGGTTGTCCAGCGGGCCGGCACCGAACCCCTCGGCCGACTGCGCTCCACCGTTCGCACCCCCGCTCGCGCTGCCGCCGCTCTCCGCCGCGAGGTCGTCGGGGTCGCAGCCGGCCAGAGCGAGTACGAGGACGGCACTGAGGGCGGGGAGGGCTGTCGCTCGGTACGTACGGGGAGATATCACGTGAAGTCATCCTGACGGGGAGAAAGCCGAACGCACAGAATCTTATGGGCGCCTTCCCCGTCGGCGAGGCTTTCATGACTCGCCTTCAGCCTCCCCCGGCCCTCGCCTCCACCACGCCCGGCTCAGACCTTGCCGATGCCGAGGGTGTTCTCGCCGGGCAGCATCCCCGAGCCGATGACCTCCAGCCAGGGCTCCCCCAGCAGCTCCACGAGCCGCAGGCGCCCCTCCTCCCCCAGGGCCCGCCACGGCGCGGCGGCCTCCTCGTCGGTGCGCAGCTCCACCTTCGCGCGCAGCTCGCGCCCCGCCTCCGTGGCCGTACCGTCCGCCGCCAGCAGCCCCCGCTCCTGAAGCCGACGCCGGGCCGCACCCCACTCCACCGCGCCCCACCCGCGGCTCGCGAACACCTCGGGGCGGGCCGCGCCGACGCCCGCGAAGGAGACCAGCGACTCGACCGGGTCGAGACCGGCCGCTTCGAGGGCGGCGATGTGCCCGTCGCCCCGGTGCTCGCGCAGGACGGTCGCCGCGTGCCAGAGCACGAGGTGCGGCGCGTCCGGCCAGGGCAGGGCGGAGTTGGCGGGACCGAGGCCGCCGCGAACACCTGGGGACGCCGCCTCCGCCGCGCGCCGCACCAGCGCGGCGGCCTCGGCGAACTCCGCCCCCTCCACCCGCCGGTCCCCGAACAGCGCCCGGTAGGCCCGGTCGACCGCCCGCAGCCGAGCGGCGAGGACGGCCTCGGGCGAGGCGACCGCCCAGCTCACCGGCATGTAATCCCCCACCACCGCCGGGGCGAAGCTGTGGAACGCCCGCACCGCCTCGTCCGCCCCGGCCGGACCCAGCGGGGCCGCGCGCCAGGCGAAGTAGCTGGGCCAGCGCTCCTCGGTGGTGTAGCCCAGCGCGGCGGCCTCCTCGAAGGCGGCGGGGGCGTAGTAGAGCACGGCGTGCAGGGGCTCCAGGAGATGCCACATCTGCCGTACGCGGGCCGGTTCTCCGGTCATGGTCTCCGCCTTCCCGAGAGGGATCTCGCATCTTGGCACTGTCTAGATCGGACCTCCAGCATGCGCACGCCACCGGAACTTGTCAATGACTAGATGACGGCTAGGCTGATCCCATGAGCAGCAGGAGCAGCGAGCCCGAGCGCACCTACCACCACGGCGACCTGCGGCGCGCCATCCTGGCCGCCGCCCTCGACGTCATCGCCGCGAACGGTCCGGCCGCCCTGAGCCTGCGCGACCTGGCCCGTCGGGCCGGCGTCTCGCACGCCGCGCCCGCGCACCACTTCAAGGACCGCACGGGCCTGCTGACCGCCGTCGCCGCCGAGGGGTACGCCCTGTTCGCCGACGCCCTGGCCGGGGCGCCGGACCTACGGGAGCGGGGCGTGGCGTACGTACGGTTCGCGGCGACGCACCCCGCGCACTTCCAGGTGATGTTCCAGCCGGACCTGTACCGCACCGACGACCTCGGCCTGCTCGCCGCCAAGGCCCGGGCGACCGAGGCGCTGCGCGCGGGCGTGGCGGACCTCCCCCCGGGCGGCCGGGGCGAGGACGACCGCCTCGCGGGCACGGCCGCCTGGTCCCTGGCCCACGGCTTCGCGACCCTGCTGCTCAGCGGCAACCTGTCGGACGCGCTGGAGGGCCGGGACCCGGAGGAGGTGTTCCGGTCGCTCACGGGCCTGATCTTCACGCCGGAGAACGGGGGCGACGGCTGACGGGGGCGTCCCCGGGCCGCCCCTCAAGGGCGTTCCCTGAGCGACGAACGGGGCCCCGCACCGGGCCGGCAACAGCCCGGCGCCGTCCGCCTCGCGGGCAGCGCGAATTACCCGATACCCCATGGTGATGCGCGGGTGTACAACCCTGCGCGGAGGCCGATCGTCTGTAAGGCGACTGGAGGGATGAGCCTTCGGCTCCTTTCCGTACGGAGATCGGGGAACAGGTGGGGAAGCAGTTCTGGAGAGCCGTCGTGGCCGGTGGGGCGGCGGCGGTGTTCACGGCCGTGGCCGCGGTGCCGGCCGGGGCGGCCGAGGGCGGGGCCTCGTTCAGCCGTGTCCAGGTGAACGGCGGCAAGCCGATCGTGATCGGGACGTCGAAGGAGGTCGCGGTGCCGGCCTCCTTGCGCGTGGTGACCACGGGCAAGTGGAAGTGGACGCCCCTGGTGTTCCTCTACCGCAAGAACACGGACGACAAGCTGTGGCACGCCATCGAGACGAGCGACTGCCCCAAGCCGGTCGGCACCTGCGACATCAGAGAGACGATGTACTTCGATCCGAGCACGTGGCCCATGCGCAACAGTGAGGCCGGGGCCTGGAAGGTTGCGGGCGAGGTCTACTTCCAGGGCGGGGGCGGTGACGTCGACGCCACAGGGCTGACGGTCCACGTCAAGCGCAACTCCCGCCTGACCGTCAACGCCTCGCCCGAGCCGGTGGCCAAGGGCAAGACCCTCACCGTGACCGGAAAGGTCACGCGGGCCAACTGGGAGACCAGGAAGTACGCCTCCTACGGAGGCCGCCACGTGAGCCTTCAGTTCAAGCCCGCCGGAGCCACCTCCTACACCACGGTGAAGAAGGTGTACGCGAACGGCTCGGGCGCCCTCAAGACGACCGTCAAGGCGTCCAGGACGGGCACGTGGCGCTGGGCGTACTACGGCAATACGACCACCGGGGCGTCGCAGTCGGCGGGGGACCACGTCGTCGTGAAGTGACGCCCGCCGTGTCGGCCTGCCGGTGGAGGCCGAGCCGGCGGTGACGGCTGCGACGGCCCGGGCCTAGGACAGCACCTCGGCCGCAACGCATCGGGCCCCGCCGGACCAGCAAGCCCGGCGGGGCCCGTCACTCACGCGATCTCCGCCCTACGACCCCAGGATCGTCGTCAGGAACTCCCCGGTCCACGACAGCAGTTCGCGTCCCACCACCGGCTTGCCTCCGATCCTGCCCGTCGTCGGGCGCGGGACCAGGATCTGGTGGGCGGCGGGCTTGATGACCGTCTTGGGGTGCAGGCGCTTGAGGCGCAGCTCCTGGGACTCGCGCAACTCCACCGGGGCGAAGCGGATGTTGGAGCCCTGGAGGACGATCTCGCCGACTCCGCAGGCGCGGGCCAGCATGCGCAGGCCGGCCACCAGGAGGAGGTTCTCGACCGGTTCGGGCAAGGGGCCGTAGCGGTCGGTCAGCTCCTCGCGGACCGCGCGGATGTCGTCCTCCGAGGTGGCCTGGGCGATCGCGCGGTACGCCTGGAGGCGCAGGCGCTCGCCGGGGGCGTAGTCGTGCGGGACGTGCGCGTCGACCGGGAGTTCGATCTTGACCTCCAGCGGGGCTTCCTCCTCCACGCTGCCGTCCATCTGGGCCCGGTAGTCGGCGACCGCCTCGCCGACCATGCGGATGTAGAGGTCGAAGCCGACGCCCGCGATATGGCCCGACTGCTCGCCACCGAGCAGGTTGCCCGCGCCGCGGATCTCCAGGTCCTTCATCGCCACGTACATGCCCGCGCCCATCTCCGTGTGCTGGGCGATGGTCGCCAGGCGCTCGTGGGCCGTCTCCGTCAGGGGCTTCTCGGGCGGGTACAGGAAGTAGGCGTAACCCCGGTCGCGGCCTCGGCCCACCCGGCCGCGCAGCTGGTGGAGTTGGGAGAGGCCGAAGTTGTCGCCGCGCTCCACGATCAGGGTGTTGGCGTTGGAGATGTCGATGCCGGACTCGACGATCGTCGTGGAGACCAGGACGTCGAACTTCTTCTCCCAGAAGTCCACCACCACCTGCTCCAGGGCCTGTTCGGACATCTGGCCGTGGGCGGTGGCGATCCGGGCCTCCGGGATGATCTCGCGGAGGCGGGCGGCGGCCCGGTCGATGGACTCGACCCGGTTGTGGATGTAGAACACCTGGCCCTCACGCAGGAGTTCACGCCGCACGGCCGCGCCGATCTGCTTCTCCTCGTACGGGCCCACGAAGGTCAGCACCGGGTGGCGCTCCTCCGGCGGGGTGGTGATCGTGGACATCTCGCGGATGCCGGTGACCGCCATTTCGAGCGTACGGGGGATGGGCGTCGCGGACATCGTGAGCACGTCCACGTTGGCGCGGAGCTTCTTCAGCTGCTCCTTGTGCTCCACGCCGAACCGCTGCTCCTCGTCGACGATGACCAGGCCCAGGTCCTTGAACTTGGTGTCGGCGGAGAAGAGGCGGTGGGTGCCGATGACCAGGTCGACCGAGCCGTCCTTCAGGCCCGCGAGGGTCGCCTTGGACTCGGCCTCCGACTGGAAGCGGCTCAACGCCCTGACGTTGACCGGGAATTGGGAGTACCGCTCGGTGAACGTGCCGTAGTGCTGCTGGACCAGGAGCGTCGTCGGGACCAGGACCGCCACCTGCTTGCCGTCCTGCACCGCCTTGAACGCCGCGCGGACCGCGATCTCCGTCTTGCCGTAGCCCACGTCACCGCAGACCAGCCGGTCCATCGGGACCGTCTTCTCCATGTCCTCCTTGACCTCGGCGATCGTGGAGAGCTGGTCGGGCGTCTCCGCGTACGGGAACGCGTCCTCCAGCTCCCGCTGCCACGGGGTGTCGGGGGCGAAGGAGTGGCCGGGGGCCGCCATCCGGGCCGAGTACAGCTTGATCAGGTCGGCGGCGATCTCCTTGACCGCCTTCTTCGCCCGCTGCTTCGTCTTCGTCCAGTCGGCGCCGCCGAGCCGGTGCAGCGTCGGGGCCTCGCCGCCGACGTACTTGGTGACCTGCTCCAGCTGGTCGGTCGGGATGTAGAGCCGGTCGCCGGGCTGGCCGCGCTTGGCGGGGGCGTACTCGACGAGCAGGTACTCGCGGGTCGCGCCCTGGACCGTGCGCTGCACCATCTCCACGTACCGGCCGACGCCGTGCTGCTCGTGGACGATGTAGTCGCCCGCCTCCAGCGTCAGCGGGTCGATCGTCTTCCTGCGGCGGGCCGGCATCCGGCCCAGGTCCTTGGTGGCGGAGCGCTGGCCGGTCAGATCGGTCTCGGTGAGCACCGCCAGCTTCAGCGCCGGGTCGACGAACCCCTGGTCGATCGCCCCGCAGGAGACGTGGACCACGGACGGGGCGATCTCGGTGAGGTCCGGCACGAAGCGGGCCGCGATGCCCTCGCCGCCCAGCACCTCGACCGTACGGGTGGCGAGACCCTGGCCCTCGGTGACGTACACCGTGCGCCATCCGTCGGCCAGCCACCCCTTGGTGTCGGCGAGGGCGCGTGCGGTGTCGCCCCGGTACGCCTCCGGGGCGTGCATCGACAGCTTGAGGGTGTCCTCGTCGTGGTCGGCGTCGTCGGCGGCGAACGGGGAGGTCGACCACCACATCATCCCCAGCTCACGGGCCCGGTCCCGGACGTCCGCGATGCTCCACAGGGAGGCAGCGCCCACGTCGATCGGGGCCTCGCCGCCGCCCGCCGTCGCCGCCCACGACGCCTGGAGGAACTCCTGACTGGTGGCGACCAGGTCGGACGCCCGGGTCCGGACCCGCTCCGGGTCGCAGACCAGCGCCATCGACCCCTCGGGCAGGACGTCCAGCAGCAGTTCCATGTCGTCGACGAGGACCGGGGCCAGCGACTCCATGCCCTCGACCGCGATGCCCTCCGCGATCTTGCCGAGCAGCTCGCCCAGCTCCGGGTGCGCCTCGGCGAGGGCGGCGGCCCGCTCCCGTACCTCGTCGGTCAGCAGCAGCTCACGGCAGGGCGGCGCCCACAGACCGTGCTCGGCGACCTCCAGGGACCGCTGGTCGGCGATCTTGAAGTACCGGATCTCCTCGACGTCGTCGCCCCAGAACTCCACCCGAAGGGGGTGCTCCTCGGTCGGCGGGAAGACGTCCAGGATCCCGCCGCGTACGGCGAACTCGCCGCGCTTCTCCACCAGCTCCACCCGCGCGTACGCGGCGGCCGCCAGCGCGTCCACCACCTCCCCCAGGTCCGCGCTCTGCCCGCTCGCCAGGGCCACCGGCTCCAGCTCGCCGAGCCCCTTGACCTGCGGTTGCAGCACGGAACGGACCGGCGCGACGACCACCGAGACCGGCCCCGTCTCCGGGTCGTCCTCGCGCGGGTGCGCCAGCCGCCGCAGCACGGCGAGGCGGCGGCCCACGGTGTCCGAGCGGGGCGAGAGGCGCTCGTGCGGCAGGGTCTCCCAGGACGGGAACTCCGCCACCGTGTCCGGCGGCAGCAGCGTCCGCAGCGCGGCGGCCAGGTCCTCGGCCTCCCGGCCCGTCGCGGTGACGGCCAGCACGGTGCGGCCGGTCTGCCGGGCCAGCGCGGCCACGGCGAACGGCCGGGCGCCGGGCGGACCCACCAGGTCGACATGCATGCGGTGGCCGTCGGCGGCGGCCTTCACCGCCTCGGCGATCGCCGGGTCCGTTACGACGACATCCAGCAGACCGTGCAGGCTCATAGGGGCATCCGTCCGGGTCATGAGGTGTTCAGGTGTGGCCGGCAGCCGGCTGCCGCGGCCGGGGGCAACGCGAAGAGCCCGACACGTGGGACGAGCCGGGGGTTCCAGACTACGACCCCGCGGTGACAGCCGCTCACCCGCGACGAAGGCACCGGTGTAGCGGGCGGGCCGGGTGGGGAGGTCTTCACGGGGTGCCCGTTCGGGCATCCCGGCGGGTACCGGCGGTACCGGTCCGGGGCCGCCCGTCGCTCCGCGGCCACCGCTCGTCGCCGGTCGCCCACCGTTCATCTCCGTACGGCACACAGTTCTGTCCGGGGTCCTCACAGGAGTGATCCCAGCGTCTAGTCTGTGGCCGACCATGGCACGAACGGTTTCCGACGGATCACCGGCGCAGACACGGTTCCACCAGTTCCACCGGCCGCGACAGCGGTCGGCGACCAGCTCCGCAGGGCGATCCCCCGCGGTGCACGGACTCAAGCGGACACCAGGTATCGGGTATCGGGGGCGTACGTGGGCGAGAACGAGATGGCGGTTTTCGGGGTCTCCGACGCCGAGGAGGAGATCTACCGCCACTTCCTGCGCAACCCCTCCACCGCCGCCGACGACCTCCACCTCCTGCTCCACACCGAGCCCGGGCAGGCCCGCGCCCGGATCGACCGGCTCCGCGAGCTGGGCCTGCTGCGGGTGGAGGACGACGGCCGCCGGATAGCGCCCGTGGACCCCGAGACCGCCCTCTCCCGCCTGGTCGACCTGCGGCTCCACGCACTCCACCAGGAGTTGCAGCGCGTCACCCGGTCGCGGCACGTCATTGATGGTCTACGCGCGGAGCAGGGGGCCCGTACGCCCCCTCCCCAGGGCATCGAACAGCTGGAGGGGCTCACCCAGATCCGCAACCGGATCGACGACCTCGCCTTCTTCGCCCGCGACGAGATCCTCTCCGTGGAGCCGTACACCCGGCTCTCCCCGGAGAACATCGCCCGCTCCAGACCGCTGGACCTGCGCTGCCTCAGACGCGGCGTCCGGATCCGCAACGTCGTCTCCAGCACCGCCTTGCAGGACCCGCCGACCGCCGCCTATCTGCGCGAGCTGTCCGAGCACGGGGCGGCGATCCGGGTCACCGCGGACACCACGGAACGGCTCCTGGTCTACGACCGCCGCGCCGCCCTCGTACCGCTGGACCCCCGCGACACCTCCCGGGGCGCCCTGCTCGCCCACCGCAGCGGTCTCGTCTCCAACATCATCGCGCTGTTCGAGAAGATCTGGGCCCAGGCCGAGGAGCTGCCCACCGCCGACGGCGAGGGCGGCCCGGACCGCGGCGGCCTCTCCGCCATGGAGCGGCGCGTGCTGGTGGCGATGTGCACGGTCGGCAAGGACGAGGCGGGGGCCCGGGAGCTGGGCGTGTCGGTACGGACCTACCGCCGCCATGTCGCCGAGCTGATGCAGACCCTCGGCGCCGCCAGCCGCGCCCAGGCCGCGCTGCTCGCCCGTGAGCGGGGCTGGATCTGACACCCGGGCGTACGGGGCCGGGTCAGGCCTCCTCCGTCCACCCCCGCAGCGCCGTGTCCGCCAGGACGCAGGAGACCGCCCGCCGCACCGCCGGGGCGTCGGTCGACCCGGCCAGCTCCACCCGCAGCACCACCCGGTCCTGGCCGACCTCCGGGTGGCAGGCCCAGTGGCCGGGGAGCAGCCCCAGAAGCCGTACGACGGTGGTCCAGCCGGTCGGGGCGGCGCGGTCGCGGCGTACGAGGACGACATCGGCGACCCCGGCCGCGCCACCGGACGGGCCGGGCGTCATGACCCCACCTCCCCGCCGCCCTCGCCGCCGCCCGGGTCGGTGTCCCCGCCCGGTCCCGCGTGCAGCACCCGGCGGGCCGCCGCCGCCAGGGCCGTGACGCCGACGGGCAGGGCGGTCCGCACGTCGGGGGCGAAGCCGGGGGCGTGGTTCGGGGGCACGGGGGCGCCCCCGGCCCGGGCCGCACGCCACTGACGTACGCCGGTGGTACCGAGCAGCCAGTACGCCGTCGGCACCCCGCCCGCCGCGAAGTGCGGGAAGTCCTCGGTGGCCGTCGTGGGGGCCGCGTCCAGCACCCGGCCCGGGCCGAGTGCCGCCTCGTGCGCGCCCCGGACCGCCGCCGTCAGCGCCGGGTCGGGGAGCAGGGCGGGCGAGCGGGCCGTCACGGTGAGGTCCGGTTCGCGCGGGGCGCCGGACGCGGCGGCCTGGGCCCGTACGACACGTTCGGCTGCGGTCAGCAGGCGGTCGAGGGCGGAGTCGGTGAACGCCCTTGCGGTGAAGGAGAGTTCGGCGGTGTCCGGGGTGATGTTGCCGCGCTCACCGGCCCGCAGCGAGCCCACGGTGAGCACGGCCTGTTCGGCGGGCGCGGTCTCCCTGGCGACCACCGACTGGAGGCCGAGCACGGTGGCGGCGGCCATCAGGACCGGGTCGACGGTGAGGTGCGGGGTGGCCGCGTGACCGCCCCGGCCGTACAGGGTGACGTCGGCCGCGATGCTGCCCGCCATGAGGGGCGCCCCGCCCGGCGCATGGGCGACGGTGCCCGCCGGGAGCGGGGCGGCGTGCTGGGCGAGCACCGCGTCCGGGGTGCCGAACCGCTCGTACAGCCGGCCGTCCTCCAGCATCGGCCGGGCCCCGCTCAGCGTCTCCTCGGCGGGCTGGCCCACGACCAGTACGGTGCCGCGCCAGCTGTCCCGGTCGGCGGCGAGGAGGGCCACCGCCCCGGTGACGGCCGCGATGTGCAGGTCGTGGCCGCAGGCGTGCATGGTCCCGGGCACCTCGCTCGCGTACGGCAGACCGGTCGCCTCGGTGACGGGGAGCGCGTCGAGTTCGGTGCGCAGGAGGACGGTGGGGCCGGAACCGTTGCGCAGGACGCCGACGAGCCCGTGACCGCCGCCGACCGCGCGGGTGACCGTGAGGCCGTGTTCGGCCAGCCGGGCGGCGAGGAGGCCCGCGGTGCGGTGCTCGCGGCCGGAGAGCTCGGGGTGGGCGTGCAGGTCGAGGTAGAGCGCGAGGGCGGATCTGAGGAGTGGGCGCGGCAGGGCGGTTGCCGGTGCCGCATCGGCGCCCGCCCGCGCGCGCCAGGTGCCGCCCGGGCCGTCCGCACGCCGGTCGCCGCCCGCGCCGTGCGCCTGGTTCGCGCCGCCCGCATGGGTCGCGCTGGCCGCGCCGCCCGCCCGCGCACGTCCCTCGCCGCCCGCGCCGCCATCCGCATCGTGCGCCTCGTGCGCGCCGCCCGCCCCCGCGCTCCCGTCGCCGTTCACGCCGCCCGCATCGTCCGCGTCCTTCGCCGTTCCCGCCGCTGTGACCACTTCGCACCTCATCCCATTTCCCTCTCGACGAGCCTGATCCGTACGACCGTCAGAGGCCCTGCCGTCCCGCTGTCATCGGGTGCCAGCGAAGTGACAGCGAAAGCGCGGCCGATCTGACAGCGGCCGCCCCTCCAATGGATCCAGGACCGGGGACACCGGGCCGGAGCCACCGGCCGCCGGTCCCCACGAGACCAGGGAGAACACCATGGCCCCCAAGACCGAGCTCGCCACCCTCGCCGACGAGATCCTGGAGCTGGAGTCGGAGACCTTCGAGATCTCGGACTACTCCGACGCGGTGGAGGTCGTCCTCGCCGGTTCCACGTCCTCCTCCTCGACCTCGACCTGCTCCAGCACCACCAGCACCACCTCCTGCAGCGCCTGACACCCGTTCCCAGGCCGCCGCTCGTACGCCAGCCCCCTCCGTCGGTCGGAGGGGGCTGATGTATGTGGTGCGCGGGGCCGGTCACGGGAACGGGTGCGGGACGGCCTTGATCTCCGCCTGGGGCAGGTCGTCCGCCCGCCGCCCGGCCGCCCGGAGCGCGGTCCGCAGCCGGGGCATGTGCAGGGCCCGCTGCCTGCTCCAGCCGAAGTCCAGCGGCAGCAGGCCGGGGACGGTGGTGGAGACGGTGTGCAGGCCCATCCGGTGCTGCTCGGGGGTGGTCTGGTCGACGGCGATGACGTCGTACCCGGCGTCCGTCAACTGGTCGCGCAGGCACCGCAGATCGTCCAGCAGGTCCCCCGTACGCGGCCGCAGCGGCTCCCAGTCCGCGAACGCCTCCTCCAGCGGGAGGACGGCGACCGGCTCCAGGTACTCCGCCGCGTACCGGGCCATCGACGGCAGCCCGTACAGCTGGGCGTGGTCCTTGAGGTGCAGGACCTGGGTGAAGTCCCGCTCCATCGCCTCCAGTTCGGTGCGGCGCTCGGCCACCTGGTAGGGCAGGTGCGGGATGTAGGTGAGGACTTCGGAGAGGGCCGCCTCCACCGTCTGAGCCGGGTCGAACCCGGCCGCCGCGCTGAACGAGAGCATGCCGTGGCCGCCGTCGCGCCGGACTGCGAGGGCGGTGACGACGGGGACGGCCAAGTCCATCCGCGTGTCGAAGGCGTCCACGTCGTAGCCGTGAAGGGCCGCCCGGTCCAGCATGGAGCGGACGGCGGGGGTGGTGGCGGTGGTGAGGTCGATGGCGGCGAGGCGGGCGCGGCCGTACCAGGCCAGGAGGAAGGCGTCCCTCTCGACGAGTTCGAGGAGGCCGAAGAGGATCGCCTCCTCCGGACTGCCGCCCGTCGCACAGCCGTTGGAGCACTCGAAGACGAAGTTGTCGGCGTCGACCCCGGCGCTGTAGTGGGCGAGCCGGGCCGGGACGAGGACCGGCCGGTCGTCGCGGAGCGAGTGGCCCCAGACCCAGGGGATCGCGCGGTCCGGGTCGAAGGGGCTGACCAGGGGGTCGGAGGCGTACGTCTCGGGGGCGTAGAAGCCGCAGTCGGCGGGGTTCAGAGCGGCCTGGCCCTGCCCGGCCAGGTTGCGGTAGCTCTCGACGACCGGGGAGGTGCCGCGCCGGCGGTGGGTGCCCGCGTACCGCTCCAGGCCCTCCAGATAGGCGAGGGTGCGGCTGGTGGCGTACCGGTTGGCCTGGCCGCTCCAGGTGACGTCGTTGAGACCGGCGTAGCCGCGTACGAAGTGGGTCCCGGCGACGGGCGCGGTGGTGGTGGAGGCGGGGTTGATCCAGGTGTCCGAACCGAGCGCCCCGCACACGGGGTTGGCGAGGGCGGCGGTCGGCAGGGGGTAGGAGTCGAGGGTGCGGAGGCGGTAGCCCTCGGGGTCCGGTTTGGGGGTGGGCCCCAGCTCCATCCGGGCGGCCTCCGCCGTGTCGGGGACCTCGGTGACACAGGCGGGGCAGAGGGGTTCGGGGAGCAGGGGGAAGGTGGCCGTGGCGAGGGTGGCCAGGTCGATGCGGGTGACCTGGGGGAGCGCGCGGTCGGCGGGGGTGGGGGCGGAGCCCTCGGCGGTAGGACCGGAGCCCGCAGGAGTGGCGTCGGGCCTCGCGGGCGTGGCGCCCGGGTCGGTGGGCCTTCCCCGGATAACGGCCTGGTACGTCGCCCAGACCGCGTCCACCACGTACTCGGTGAGCACCGGCCACCGCACCGCCCCCTGCGGCTCGTAACCCAGCTCCAGCGCCTCCCGCTCGGACCGGCTGCGCAGCCGCTGCCACCGCATCGCGAGGCACTGCCCGCAGGCTCCGTCGGTCGGCCCGCCGCCCCAGGGGCCGATCAGCACGGCCCGGGAGGTGAGCTGGACATTGGCGGCCGGGCGGGTGTCGGCGTACGGGTCACGGTGGCCGAAGCCGAGCGTGTCGGCGGCCCCGAGCGGGACGACGTACGGGGCGGGAAGCGGCGTCCCGGAGTGGCGGGCCGACAGCGCGGCCTGGAGCCGGGAACGCGCCATGTCCAGCGGGGTCGATGCGGTGGCCGTCGTCATGTCCTGTCGCTCCAGCGGAAGGTCTTCAGCGCCACCGCGCCGAGGACGAGGGCGAATCCGGCGAGCACCGCGCAGGCGACGCCGATGTCCTGGAGGGAGCCGCCGCCGGTCAGCGCGCCGGAGACCCCGTCGTTGAGGTAGCGCAGCGGCAGGACGCGGGAGAGGCTCTGCATCCAGCCGGGCATGGCGTCCAGCGGGAAGAACGAACCGGAGAGGAACGCCATCGGAATCATCAGGCAGTTGGCGACGGCGGCGACCGCCTCCGGGGTCCTCGCGTAGCTGCCGACGATGACACCGAGCGCGAGGAACGCGGTGATCCCGAGCACCAGCACCGGCAGCGCGAGCGGCCAGCGGCCGTCCAACTGGAGCCCGAAGGAAGGCAGTAGGGCAACGGCGACGAACAGAACCGCTTGTACGGCTCCGATGGCGAGCGCCAGCACGTAACGCGAGGCGAGCACGGCGGAGACGGGCGTGGGCGTCATCCGGATCAGCCGGAGGATGTCGTCGCGCCGCCACTGCATGAGGACGAACCCGACGCCGAAGACGGCGGCGTTGCCGACGCCCCAGGACAGGACGCCGGGCGCGATGTAGTTGATGTAGGGCTTGCCGCTCTCCTCGACGGTCTGGCCGTGGAAGATCAGGCCGAAGACGACGAGGAAGATCAAGGGGAAGGCGAAGGTGAAGAAGAGGGTGGTGCGGTCGCGGGTGTAGGCCCGGTATCCGGCCTGGCTCAGCGCGGTGTAGGCGCTCATGGGGGTGTCTCCGTATCGGTGGTTCAGTGCAAGGGGGCTTGTTCTCAACGGAGTTACGGCTGTGGGGCTCCGGTCCCGGTCCCGGTCAGCGCCAGGTACACGTCCTCCAGGCTCGCCGTCCTCGTCTGTACGCCCTGGAGCCCCGCGATCTCGTCGACGGCGGCCAGGACCTGGCCCGAGGTGAGGGTCTCCAGCACGATGGAGCCGCCCTCCTCGGTGACCCGGTCCACGCCCGGGATGGCGCGGGCCCGGTCAGCGGTGAGGCGGTCGGCCGGGACCAGGAGCCGGGTGGTGGGGCTGGAGGCGGCGATGAGCCGGCCGGGGCTGTCCAGGGCGGCGACCTTGCCCTCGACCATGATCGCGACCCGGTCGCAGAGCGCCTCGGCCTCGTCCAGGTGGTGCGTGGTGTAGACGATGGTGCGGCCCGCGCCCTTGAGGTCCCGGAGCACCTGCCACAGGGAGCGGCGGGCCTGCGGGTCGAGGGCGGCGGTCGGCTCGTCCAGGAAGATCAGCTCGGGGTCGTGGACCAGGGCGGAGGCGATGGCGAGCCGCTGCCGCTGGCCGCCGGAGAGGTCGTCCACCCGGGTGTCGCCCTGCTCGGTGAGGCCGACGGAGGCCAGGGCCCGTTCGGCGGCGGCCGCGTCGCACCGGTAGAGGGCGGCCATGGTGACCAGGTGTTCGCGGGCGGTCAGCCGGACGAAGAACGCGGAGCTCTGGGTCTGCACGCCGAGCCGGGGCAGCAGGGCGGTGTTGCGCGGCCAGGGGCTCTCCCCCAGGACCGTCACCGTCCCGGAGTCGGCGCGCCGCTGCCCCTCCATGATCTCGACGAGCGTGGTCTTGCCCGCCCCGTTGGGCCCGAGCAGCCCGAAGAACTCCCCGCGCCCGACGGTCAGCGAGACCCCGTCGACGGCCCGGGTGGCGCCGTAAGCCTTGTGGACGTCGGCCAGGGTCACGGCGGCGGGCTGGGCTGCCGGTTCCGCCGGGGGGTCGTGCGGGGTGCGGGGGGCGGTGGACGTCATGGAACTCTCCTTGAGATGGAACATCAGGCCGTCAGCAGATGCCTCGGGCCATCAGCGGGTAATCAGGCCGTCAGCGGGTGCATCAGGCCGTCAGCAGATGATGGGCGCCCGCGGCGACCGCCGCGACCAGAGCGGCGAGAACAAGCACCGTGCCCAACGCATAGGCCGGGTAGGCGATTCGGGCGCGGCGCGGGTACGCGGCCGCCTCCGGGGAGCGGCGCAGCGCGAGCCGCAGGTAGCCGCCCGCGGAGGCGGCGAGGCCGGTGGCCCCGGCGAGCTGGCTCGCGATCCTGTACCCGTCCAGCGGCGGCAGCGGCACGAGCATCGCGAACGCCTGGACGCTGCCGAGGAGCAGCAGCGCGGAGAGCGCCTCGTGCGTGGCGTCGTCCAGCGGGGCGAAGAGCCACAGCGCGCAGAAGGGCAGCAGGAAGAGGAGGTTCATCACCGCGCCCGCGACGGCGGTGGCGATGCGGTGCCGACGGCGGCCCAGGTAGAGGTAGTTGTCGACGGTGCAGTACATGATGACGACGGGCAGCCGCCACCGCAGCCCGATCTCCGCGACCTGCCCGCCGTAGTGCCGGGCCACCACGCCGTGGGCCAGCTCGTGGAGGGCGGTGCTCAGCCAGAGCAGGATCGCCGTGCCGGTCAGCAGGACGGGGTTCGTGAACAATTCCCTTACGGCAAGGAGAAGTTCACCGGACCGGGTGACGACGACCGCCTCCATCGCCACGATCAGCACCAGCAGCGGCACCATCGCCCACGGCGTGAGCAGGAAGCCGGAGACCCGGTGGAGGCGGGCCGTGGTGGCGTCGGCGTCGGCCACCAGGGGGAGGGTGCCGCGCAGGAGGGTGCGGGGCTCGGCCGCGACAACAGGGGCCTCCGGCGCGGGTGTTCCGGCCAGCAGCCCCTTGGTCCCGAGCATGGTGAGGATCTGCTGCCAGTGGGCGTCGCCCAGCCGCCGCCCGTACTCCCCCGCGTACTCCTCACCGATCTCCGCGAGGCTCCGCTCGCCGTCCATCCGGGCGATGAGGAAGTGCTCCTTGGCGCCGACCTTGAAGGAGTTGCCGCTCCCGGTGTCCTTGATGAGGTGGACGGTCGCGGCCCCGTCCAGCAGCGGGTCGCTGAGCAGGACGCGGGGCCGCAGCTCGGGCCGATAGGCGGCGAGCGCCCTGGAAGCCCCGGGCGCACTCATACGGACTCCCCTGCGGGCCCTTCGGCGGACTCCTTGAGGACCCGGCCCAGAACATGGCTGAGATACGCCTCGTCCCGGATGGTGACATGCAGCCGGTTGTTGGTCATATGCATGTACGGGGAGAGCAGCAGCGGCAGCGCCACCGCCGGGTCGGTGACCTGCTCGTCCCGCTCACCGTCCCAGGACCGGAAGACCAGGTCCCCGTCGACGGCCAGCTGCCGTGCCCGGTCCCGGAGTTCGGCACAGTGCTCGGCCCACCCGGCCAGCGACCCGGGCAGCGAACGCGGGCTCCCGGGCGGGACCGTGGCGGCCCGGATGCGGGCGAACCGGTCCCGCAGCCCGTCCGCCGTACGGGCGTAGTTCCGGTCGTACTCGTCCGTACCGATGAAGCCGGTGCCGGGGAAGGCGCGGTGCCAGAACTCGTAGTAGCTGTCCAGGTATTCGGTCAGCTCCGCCCGCTCCGGCAGGAAGGTGGACGACATCACCATCATCAGCTGGGCCGAGGTGCCGAGCAGGACCGTGCGCAGGTGGAGGTTCTTGGTGGCGAGCGCGTCGATGACCAGATCGCTGGAGTGCCGGAAGTGCCACTCGGCCAGCTCTATGCCCGCCGGGCCGCCGTACTTCCCGAACTCCGGCTCGTACGCCTCCCGATGGCGCGAGTTGTTGGGGCGCAGGTTCATCCGCCCCTGCTCGTCCATGTAGTGGCCGCGCTCGCTGCCGGGGAACTCGATCTCGAAGAGGGTGTTGTAGAAGTCGTTGAGGAACCCGGAGTCGACCTCGTACAGCGCGGGCCGCTCCGCGAGGAACGCGTCCACGGCCTGTTCGGTGCGGCGGGCCACCTCGGGTTCGGCGGCGGGCGTGGACGGCTTGAGGCGGAGGCGCACGTGGGGGCCCTCCAGCCAGTAGTTGATGAAGAAGTACCCGGCGAGCAGCCCGTCCGCCTCCAGCTCGGCGACCAGCGGGCGGACGCAGTGCAGGAGGAGGGGGCGGGGGTTGGCGGCGTAGAAGACATGGGTGGCCTGCCAGGCGCCGGTGGTCGTTCCTGTCACGAGCGGGGTCATGGGGTCCTCCTGCGGACGGGTACGGCCGTCTCCACGGCCAGTTCGGCGACATGGCGGCCCTGGCCGGAGACGGTGTGCAGCGCGTCCTCGTCCGGCAGCGCCTCCCGGAACACCACCCGCGCCTCCGGCGTCTTGATCAGGGCCTCGAAGGCCGACAGGGAGAGCGCGCTGTCGAAGTCCAGGTACTGCGGCTTGGCCCCGGTCGCACCCCGGGCCCCGGAGTCGGACACGGTCGCGAAGACCCGGTCCGGCAGCCCGTGCGTACGCCGGAACGCATGCCAGTCCAGGAACCAGCCGTCCTCCGGGGCCCCGGCCTTGTGCAGGGGCAGGGCGGCGGCCGGGGCGCTCCAGCTGCGCCGGCTGAGGACGAGCGAACCGTGCCGCACCCGGGGCCGGGTGGTGACCCCGCCCTCGTCCGGCGCGCCCTCCGGGACCCCGGCCCACACGTTGAGCGGGGCCATGGAGGTCGGGGAGAGGAGGAGCAGGGTGCGGGGCAGCTCGGGGAGGGCGAGGGGGACGAGGTAGCCGAGGTAGACGGGGATCACCTCGCGGTCCAGGCGGGCCGAGCGCAGGACCAGCCGGTCGGCCTCCGGGTCGTGGACGAGGTAGAGGTCGTCCAGCGAGATCCTGAACTGCTCGTCAAGCGTGCCGCGTTCACCCGGGCAGACAATCTCGTACGGGGTCAGCCGGCCGTGCAGGTTGAGGTTGCTGGTGACCGGGCCGCCGGTGACCTCGGCCAGCACCGCCCCCTCGGGCACGACCGTCTCCGCGTCCGCGAAGAGGTGTTCGTCCAGCCCGTCGAAGAGCTGGGTGAACCGGCTGAAGGGGAACGAGATGCCGCCGTAGGACCGGTTGAGGACGACGAGCGGGTCGCCGGGGCGGTCGGCGATCTGGAGGTGGTGGCTCATGGGCGCGAAGTCCGGTGCCAGACCGGCCAGTTCACCGGCCACCTCCGCCAGGAACGCATCGTCCACCCGCACCTCGGCCGCCTCGGGCCCCGCCGCCTCCCACAGTGCGGCCATGCGGGCGGTGAAGGTGCGGCGGGCGGTGTCGAGGGCGCGGAGGCGGTCCAGGCCGAGCCAGTTGACCTCGGGTACGTAGGTGCCGTCGGCGTCGTACGCGGTGCGGGTGGCGGTGAACGTCATGTACTGGTCGAAGAAGTCCTCGTGGAAGTCGTGGACCAGCTTCAGGAGGTCGTCGCACCGGCCCCCGCGCCCGTACCGCGCGAGGAAGAAGCCCGCGAAGGTGATCCGCTGCGGGAGCGTGAGGTCGAAGGCGGGCAGCACCCGCTCCACGGCCGCCAGCGGCCCGGCGGCCAGCGCCTGCCAGGCGTCGGGGTCCAGCTCCACGCTGCCGGACTCCACACCCCCGCCCGCCGCCGCGTCCTCGTACAGCAGCGTCTGCGGCACCTTCGCCCGCTCCGCCCCCAGCTCCTCCTCCTGGACCGCCCGCAGCCCCGCCCGCAACGCGTCCAGCAGCACGCGCCGCTCGTCCGGCGAGGCGTCCGCGAACCGGTCGACGCAGCGGGCGGGCTCCTCCAGCCGGTCCGCCAGCCGGTCGGCCCAGGGGCTCGCCAGGCCGCGCAGCGCACCCTGGAACGCCCGCAGCGGGTCCGTGTCGTGCACCTCCGTCCGCAGGCACGGCACCTGGACCATGCCGACGTCCAGCAGCGCCCCGAGGTACTGCTCGCACTCCTCGCGCGCGGCCCCCTGGTCCCGGGCCAGCCACTCCACCAGCTCCCCGTACCGCAGCCCGTCCCCGCCCCGCTCCTCGAAGAGGCCGAGCAGCCGGTCCAGGGTGCCGCTGCGCCGCAGGAAGAACAGCCGGTCCTTCACCGCGTCGAACGTGACGGCCGTGTCGTCGTCGCCCGCCGTGACCCAGCGCCGTACGTATCGCACCCGGTCGTCGTCGCGGCCCCACCCGGAGGCGGGGGCGACCGGGAGGTCGGCGCGGCGGGCCGGATCGGCGATCACGGCGTCGGCGAGGCGACCGAGCGCGACGACGTTGAGCCGGGCCTGCGTCCGCCACTCCTCGTCGACGCGCAGCCGCAGCCCGTCGGAGCCGGTGAGCGAGCCGAGGGCGACGCCCGTGAAGGTGGAGAAGGGGCTCGTCTTGCAGGCCGTCCGGTAGACGTACGACAGCAGCGAGCGTTCGATCTTGCGCTGCTTCTTGTCGGGGCGAGCACCTGGCGTCCCGGCCTGGTGCCGGTACGCGTCGAGTTGGGCGTCCAGGGCCGGTGAGGCGAGCAGCAGCGCCCGGCGCAGGCGTTCATGACCGGCGAGTCCGCGCAGGGCCTCGCGGCTGCGCCCGGTCTCGGCGGCAAGGAGAGCGGCCCCCGCCGCGCGTCGCGCGTCCAGCGTGCGGCGGCCGGCCAGCCAGTCGGCGAGGGTGGCGGCGGCGGCCGGGTCCAGTTCCCGTACCCGGGAGAGGGCGAGGTCGGCCGAATCCACCCCGGGCAGACGGTTGTTGAAGATGTCCCGGCGCAGTTTCAGCAGGGCCCGGCGCAGCGGTTCGTCCTCGCTGCCGCCGATCAGGTCGTGGAGCTGGTCCCCGGCCTTCTCCGCGAGGAGCATCAACTGCGCTGACTCGTCGAGGACTTCGTCCGCCCAACGGCGGCTCTCCGGGCAGCGCAGCCCCTGCACGCTCTCGACCGGCAGCCCGGCGACCCGGGCCATGAACGCGGGCCGTATCTCCGAACGGTTGATGTGCTGGCTCATCGTCGGCACTCCCCCGCTCAGGCGATCTCGTAGCGGAAGTCGGCCGGGGCGGGCCGTTCGTTGCCGATCATCATGATCAGCAGCGGCGCCTCGCCCGTCCCTTCGAGGCCCAGCTCCTCGATGTAGGAGATGTTGTCGAAGCCGAGGGCCACTCCGCAGCCCAGGTCCACGGCGGAGGCGGCGGTGTAGACGGACTGGGCGACGGCCCCGATCGTGGCGTTGACCAGGCGGTATCCCCGGTCGCCGACGGCGTCCAGGACGGCGGTGGTCCGGACGGTCGGGACGAGGACGGCCCCGGCCTGCTCCAGGTTGTAGTTGGCCAGGAAGTAGTTCCGCTGAAGGAACTCCCCCGGCCGCCCCTCCTTCACCCGCCGCAGGCTCCGCCGCTCGGGGTCGTACGCGTACGCCCCCGGCTCCACCCCCTCCACATGGCTGGCGAACACGTACAGCTTCGCCAGCCGCTCATCCCCGGTGTCCCCGCCGAGCCGCGATCCGGCGACGGCTGCTGCGAGGCAGGCCGCCAACTGGGGCCGGGTCACCGGCTGCTGGGCCTCGAAGCGGCCGAAGCTGGAGCGGCGGTCGCGGAGGGCCGTGCGTACGTCGGTCTCCAGCGGGCGGGCGGGCGGCAGTTCGACCTCCACCGCCGCCGGGTCGACGGGGTGCGCTGCGGCCGGGGCGAGGGCCCCGGGGGCGGGCCGGGCGGTGGCGTCGGCGGAGGTGGCCGCCTGCATGCGGAGCAGCGCGTCGAAGGTGAGGACGGTACGGGATCGCTCAACGTCCTTGCGGCGCACGGAGAGCTCAGCATCCTTCCGGCGTACGGAGAGTTCAACGTCCTTGCTGCGTACGGCGGCAGGGGTGGTCGTCGCGTCCGAACCCGCCTCGTAACCCGCCCACTTCAGCGGTACGACCGCGAAGATCCCCTCCTCCTTCGGGTCGGCCCCGAGCAGGGCCGCGAGCCGCTCCTCGTCGAACCAGAGCGCCGGTTCGACCGCCAGCCCCCGGGCCGCCGCCCACATCCGCCAGGTCTGGACGCAGGCGCCGAGGTCCATGGAGACGGCGTGGAAGGAGAAGCTGTTGTACTTGAAGGAGTTCTGCCAGAACTTGATGGAGAGCACCAGGTACTGATCGGTCGCGGGCCCCGGCGCGCCCTCCCCGAGCGCGGCCCGCACCTGGCCGGACACATCGCCGGTGAGCAGCCGCTGCATGGCGTGGTGGCGGGTGGAGTAGTAGTGCACGCCCGGCGGTACGGGGCCGCTCGGCCCGGAGATCCAGTGCACGCCGACCGGGTAGAGCCCGCCCCCGGAGGCCGAGCCGCGCGACCAGTTGGCCAGCGGGTAGAAGGGCAGGGCGCTCAGGTCGGTGTTGGCCTGGACGCCCAGGCGGCGGCCGGTCAGCCCGTAGGAGTCCCGGAGCATGCCGGAGAGGGTGGCGAGGTCGAACTCGCCGTCGTCCGGAGCCTCTTCGGGGCACAGGCCCCGGTCGAGGGTGGCGTCGGCGGGGTACGGGGCGTCGGGCAGCGGGAAGCTGTCGGCGCCCGGGTAGAACTTGGCCTTGCGGGGCCCGTCCTGCCAGTTCGGTACATAATCCGCGGGGTCCATCGGGACCCGGCCGCGGTGCATGATCGCGGCGGCGTATTCATGGGCGTATCCCATGGCGAGCTCCTTGGTCACGGCAGGGAAGGCAGCGGAGGCGGCGCTGGGCGCGGCGGTCATGGGAACGGGTGCGGGGCCGGGTTGAGGTCGGCGTCGGTGAGGTCCGCCGTACGCAGCCCCGCCTCGCGCAGCGCGGTGCGCAGCCGGGGCATGCGCAGGGCGCGCTGTCGGCTCCAGCCGAAGTCGATCGGCAGCAGACCGGGCACGAGGACGCTGACCGTGGTCAGTCCCAGGGCGCGCTGCTCGGGCATGGTCTGGTCGACCACGACCACGTCGAACCCGGCGCCCGTGACGGCGTCCACGCACCGCTGGAGGTCCTCGCGCAGATCGTCGGAGACGGGGAGGACCGGCCGGCCGCCGGGCCCGTCCCCGTACAACTCGTCGATGGATCGGGCCGGTTGGCGGTCCGCTCCCGGCGTGCCGAGCAGGAAGTCCGCGTGGTCGCCCATCTCCGGGATGCCGTACGCCAGCGGGTGGTCGTGGAGGGCGGCCACCTTGTCGAAGTCGTACGCCATCGCCCGCAGCCGCTCCTCGTCGCGCTCGGTGCGGCCCTGGAGGTTGACGGCGTCGGTGGCGATCTCGCAGAGCGCCCCGGTGAGCGCCGCCTCCGGGTCGAGTCCGGCGCCCGCGCCGAAGCACATCCGGCCGAGCCCGCCGTCGGGGCGGACGGCGACCCCGGTGACGACGGGGATCGGGAAGGAGATCCGGGTGTCGAAGAACCGGGCCTCGTACCCGTACATCTCCAGCCGGTCCACCATCTGCCGGGTCGCCGGGCGGCGGCTGGTGCGCGGGTCGATCTCGGGCAGCGCGGCCCGCCCGTACCAGGAGAGCAGGAACGCGTCCCGCTCCACCACCTCCATCAGCCCGAAGTAGACGGCCTCCTCCAACGCCCCGCCCGAAGCACAGCCGTTGGAGCTCTCCTGCACGAACCGGTTCTCCAGGCCGGGCGCGTGGTAGTACGTGAGCACCTCGGGCACCAGAACCGTCCGCCGGTCCCGCAGCGACCAGCCCCGCACCCACGGTATTTCCCGGTCCGAAGTGAACGGCAGCACACGGGGGTTGGCGGCGTGGAAGGCGTCCGAGTAGAGCCCGACGGTCCGGGGGTCGACGGCTGCCCGGCCCTCCGCCCGGAGCCCGTCCAGGCTCGCGTGGACCTGGGCGCGCTTGGCCCGGGAGCGCATGCCCGCGTACCGCTCAAGCCCTTCCAGCACCCCGATCCGCACGCTCTCGGCGAAGGTGTCGGCGTGCCCGCCCCAGAACGTCTCGCGGAGGTAGGGGCCCGAGCGCATCGAGAAGCAGCCGATGGTGGCGGAGGTGGAGGTGGAGGAGACGTCCTGGACGACGGAGGGGCCGAGCGAGCCGCAGACCGGGTTGGCGTACGGCTCCACGGGCAGCTCGTACGTCCCGATGTCCCGGACCCGGAAGCTGCCGGGCCGCAGCTTGGGCGCGGGTTTCAGCGTGATCGTGGCCGCCTCGTCGGTGTCGGGCTCGGGGGTCCCGCAGACCGGGCACTCGGGGTCCGGGACGAGCGGGTAGTGGCGTACGGCCAGGGTCTGGAGGTCGACCAGGTGGACGGCCGGGAAGGCCCCGGTCTCCGGTCCGCCGCCGGCCAGCCGGGCGGCGATGACCCCGGCGATCGTCTCCGCCGCGAAGGGCGTGATGTACGCGGACGGGCCCGCCGCCCGGGTGCCGCCACCCAGCTCCAGCGCCTCGCGCAGGGCGACCGAGCGCACGGCCTGCCAGCGGCGCTCCAGGCAGCGGGCGCAGGGGAGTTGGCGGTGGTCACGGGAGGCGGGGAGCGGCCCGCCATGACCCGCCGCCGGGAAGGGGCCGACGACGGCGTGGCGGCCGTAGTAGCGCACGGGGACAGCGGGGGTGATCGGCCGCCGCTCATCCCTGAACGCATCGCGTACGCCGAGGGGTTGGACGTCCAGGGGTGCGGCGGCCGCCCGGGGCTCCGCCTTGCCGTGCCGGGCGAGCCCCGCCGTCAGCAGCTCGGTGAGCAGCCGGGTGGACCCGTCCAGAACGGGGAGGGCGCGCTGCGGGGTCTCAACCGGCATCGGGCCCGCCCTCGCCCTCGACCGTCAGCAGCACCCGGGCCGTGGCGATGGAGCCCGACGGCAGGTCCGCCGGGGTCGTGTCCACGTACAGGGCGTCGCGCCCGGCGGACCGCAGCCGCTCCAGCACCGCGTCGAACGTGGTCTCCGGGCCCGCCACCGCCACCGACTCCCCGCCCACCGTGATCGCCGCCGGTGCCAGGTCCCCCAGCAGCGGGTCGCCGAGGTCGACCGCCGCGCCCGGGTCCTCGGCGGCGAGCTGGACCTGGCCGAGCAGGTCGCGCAGGGCGGAGGCGGTCGCCGTACGCCGGGTGAGTCCGGCGCCGACCGCCCAACGGCCCTGCCCGGAAGGGCTCTCGGCCTCGCGGGCCAGGACCACGTGGGCGGAGGTGCGCTCCTCCTCGCCCAGGTCCAGCAGCTCCACCGCGATGTCCAGGTTGGCGGCGGACTTCAGCAGGAACACCAGCTCCGGGTCGCCCGCGTCGGCCGCGACCGGGCTGACCCGGGTGGTACCCCGCACCGCCCGCACCAGCGCGTCGTGCGCCAGCGCCGACAGCAGCCCGAGCCCCGCCGCCTGAGCCGCACTGCCGCCCGCCCCGGAACCGGCCCGGCTCGCGAGATGCGCCCGGTCGCGGTTGTACGGGCCGAAGGGGCGCAGGGCCGCCGCCGGGACGCGTACGGGCTCCTTGGTGATCAGCGAGGCGGCCGTGGTCCAGGCGGTGGGCTCCACGCCGGTGCCGCCGCCGGTGGTGAGGGCGGCGGGGCCCAGGGCCCGTACGGTCTGGGGGTCCTCGCGCGGGACGAGCGGCACGACCTGCTCCACGTACGCCTCCGCCGCCGCGTACAGCGCCCGCATCCGCGCCCCCGCCAGATGGTGCACGTCGAACGCGGCGATCCGGCGCCGCACCCCGCCCCCGAGCGCCACCTCGACCCGGCTGAGCTTCAGCGGGGTCTGGGTCAGCTCCTCGTCGTCGTACCGGCGGAAGATCCCGGTGTACGGGCGCACCAGCGCCGTACTGACCCGGTTCAACTCGTCGACCAGCGCCTCCGCGTCCCGCGCCGTCTCCACGGTCGGCGTGACGGGCAGCGCGAGGGTGTCCGGCAGCGCGGGGGCGGGCTCGCGGGCGTCCAGCGCGGCACAGCGGGCGCACCGGGGGTGGGGCTGGACGGGCTCGGCCATCACGTCCAGCGACTCCAGGTCCTGGACGAGGACTTGGCCGTCCGTCTCGGCGGGCAGGGCTCCGGTGGTGAGGCGGAAGATCTCGTAGCCGACGAGGTTGCCGACCATCGCCGCGACGGGCCCGGAGAGGGCGTCGCCGGAGGCCGGTACGGCTCCCGCCGCCTCGCTCCACAGAGCGGCCGCCGTGCCGGGGTCGACGTTGCCGCCGAGGCGCAGCAGGGCGCAGGACCAGCAGCCGGTGGAGGCGGCGGTGGAGAGCGGGCCGACGATCAGGCGGCGGCCGAAGAGCCAGGCGGGGATGACCGTCACGCCCTCGGGGACCCCGGCGGCCAGCAGCCGGTGGGTCCGGGCCCCGGCTCCGGAACCGGTGACCACGACGACGTCGTACCCGTCCAGATCCGCCCAGCCCGCGTCCGTACCGGCTGCGATCGTCTCGACCTGGGCGCCGACCCCGGCGGCCTCGGCGGGGATGTCGCCGTGGTCGGAGGCGGAGGCGTGCGCCGTGGTGTGGGCAGTGGTCGTGCCGATGCGGGCGCAGCCGTTGCGCAGCAGGCTCAGCGCGCACCAGCGGGCGGTCTCGTCGTCGCCGAGGACGGCGACGCGGGTGGTGCGGTAGCGGGTGAAGCGGGCGGGGGCGTCGTCGGTGTAGTGGTCGACGTAGGCGATCTGGGCGGCGAAGCGCTCGGCGATCTCCGGGCTCAGCCCGTCGTCCCCGGCGGTGTCCTCGCCCGCCTCCGGTATGTCGCGGGCGAAGCCACGTGCGTACAGCGTCTTGACGAGTTCGGCGGCCATCGCGCGCTGCCCCGGGCCGAATCCGGCGCACAGCTCGTCCAGGCGATGCTGTCCGGTGAGGTGGGGGACGACGAGGGAGGCGAAGCGGTAGGCGGTGCGGCCGGTGAGGTGGAAGCCGCCGTCGGCGTTGTGGAAGAGCACCCCGCCGGGGGTCTCGGTGAACAGGACGTCCCGGCGGATGCGCGGGCGGGTCGCCGCGAGTGCGTCGAAGGCCCCGGTGGGTGTGGGTGCGGACCCGGTGGAGGCGGCGGGGGCGGGTGCGGGGGCGGCGCTCTCGGCCATGGGGATCACACCTTCTCTGTACGGCGGTTGCGGATCCGGACGGTTCTTCGGAGGTGGGTGCGGAGCAGGTCGTGGATGCGGTACGGGCCCGGCGGCCCGTCCTCCAGGAGCCCGGCGTCGGCGAGTTGTTCCAGTACGTCTTCGGGGACGGGCGGGGCGCTCTTCGTGCCGTCCCCGCCTTCGGCCGCGTGCAGGAGTTCCGGCGGCCCGGTGCCGATGCGGAGGAGTGCCTCCGAGAGCCGGGGGTCGAGGCGGCCGAGCGCGCGGTCGAAGAGGCCGCTGACCGAGTGGTCCGGGGAGTCGGTGAGGGTGAGCCGGGCCAGCGGGTCGTCGCCCAGCCAGTCGACGGCGTCGCCGAGGCGCAGCCCGGGGCGGGTCAGCAGGCGGGTCGTGAGGATGCGCAGGGCGGCCGGGAAGTGGCCGCAGAGCGCGGCGAGTTGACGGGCGGCGCCGGGTTCGGCCTCCACCCGTTCCGGGCCGAGGGCGGCGAGGAGCAGCGCGTACGACTCCGCCTCGGTGAAGGCGGTGAGCCGGTGCACCCAGCCGCCGTGGGTGGCGATGAGGCCGCCGAGCCCCATCCGGCTGGTGACGGTGACGGCGAGATCCGGGCCCTCGGCCCGTACCCCCGGGTCGAGCAACGGGCGGACCTGGTCGGCGTCGACCACGTCGTCCAGGACCAGCAGGGCCCGCTCGCCCGCCCGTCCGGGTCCCAGCGCGGCGGCCACCTCGGCGGCGACCTCGTCCGCCGTACGGGGGTGGCCGTCCGTCCGGGTCATCCGGACGAGCAGCCGGCCCGCCGGGAAGCTGTCCCGCACGAGGTGGGCGACGTGCTGGGCGAGGGCGGACTTGCCGATGCCGGGGGCGCCGGAGACCAGGAGGGTGAGGGGGCGTTGGCCGTCGGCACCTGGGGGCGGCAGTGCGGTGAGCCGGGCGGCCATGGCGGCGGCCTCCGCCTCACGCCCGGTGAAGTGGGGCACGGCGGGGACGGGCGTGACCCCGGGCGCGGTGGCCGGGAGGGGGACGGCCGCGCCCTGGATGACCCGCGCGGCGGGGGCCGGGACCGGGGCGGACGCGGAGGAGGGGGCGGACGCGGAGGAGAGGGCTGGGGCGGACGCGGAGGAGAGGGCGGGGGCGGACGCAGGCTCAAGGGCACCTGCGATCCCACCGGTTCCTCTGATCCCAGCGGCCCTACTCGTCCCACTCCCCCCACCGGCCCCCAGGTCCTCCCCGCGCAGGATGGACAGCTCCAGCTGCCGCAAGGACGGCGAGGGGTCCACGCCTAGTTCGTCCAGCAGGAAGCCCTTGACCCTGCGGTACTCGGCGAGGGCCTGGGACTGGCGTCCGGTGCGGTAGAGCGCCTCGATGAGCTGCTCGTGGAACCGTTCATGCCCTGGATATACGCGCGTAGCGGTCCACAGGTCGACCAGCGCCTCGCCGCAGCGCCCGAGCCCCAGCAGCAGGTCGCAGACCCTTTCGACCGCGCGGAGCCGCTCCTCCGAGAGCCGGGGCACCTCGTCCCGGTGCAGGACGTCGGACCGTACGTTGGCGAGCAGGGAGCCCTGCCAGAGCGAGAGCGCGTCCTTGAGGGTGTAGAGCTCCGCCTCCGGGTCACCGGCCAGGGCTGTGGCCCGGCGCACCTGGTCGCGGAAGCCGAGGAGGTCCAGGGTGGGGGGTCCGGCGGTGATCCGGTAGCCGCCGGGGACCGCCTCGATGGACGTACCGGTGACCCCGTGCTTGGTGAAGAGCCTGCGCAGCCGCAGCACGCAGGTCTGGAGGGCGGCCTTGGCGGTGGCGGGCTGGTCCTCGCCCCACACCGCCCGTTGCAGGTACTCGGCGGAGACCGTGGAGTTGGCGTGCAGGAGGAGCGCGGCGAGCAGGATGACCGGCTTGGAGGGCTGGAGGACGACGGCGTCGGGGCCGTCCGCGAGGGCGAGCGGACCCAGGAGCTGGAAGCGCATCACGATCGACCCGAGGCGCCCCCTAGTCCCAGCCGTTGACCAGCTTGCAGACCCGGACGGGCACGGATTCCGGCGGCAGGTGGCCGAGGACCCCCGCCAGCTCCGTACAGATCAGCCGGGTGAATTGCTCGTGGCCCCCGGCCGACGCGGCATTCGTCGCGGAGGCGGCCGGCGCGGTCCCCTGCGGAGTGGCGGCGGCTGCGGGGCCGGCGAGGAGGGTGACGGCGGCGAGGGCGATTCCGGTGGTGAGAGCGGCGGCGGTGCGGGGCGAGCGGCGCGGCTTCGGGTGGGGCGAAGTCCTGTACACGGTGTCCCCTTTCGGCGGTGGGGGTCCTTGCCGGGGTGGGTCCCGGTAGGGACGACGATGCCAGCGCGGGGCGGGGACGCAGAGGTGCAGTCGTGACAGCTTGCTGCACGCGGCTCCGGCCGTCCCTGCAACAAGCTGACAGCGCCCGCCGTGACCGGCGGGCGCTGTCGGGGAACCGGGTGGGGAACGTGTTCGGCCCCGGGGCGTTTGGAGGAACGCCCCGGGACCTGCCGGTCATCCTACGGTGAACCCCAGCTGTTCAGGGGCATGCCGGGAGGTGCCTCACCCGTCCGTCGCGATGGCGTTGAGGACGTTCATCCGGCCCGCCCGGAAGGCCGGGACGAGTGCGGCGAACAGTCCGACCAGCGCCGAGCAGGCGAAGACCGTGAGGATCGTCGGCCACGGGATCTCCAGGACCTCCAGCCCCTCCAGGGCCAGCAGCTTCTGCGCCGCCGTTCCCCAGCCCATCCCCAGGCCCAGTCCGAGCAGCGCTCCGAAGAGGGCGATGACCACGGACTCCAGCCGGATCATGCGGCGGAGCTGGCGGCGGGAGAGGCCGATGGCCCGCATCAGGCCGATCTCGCGGGTCCGTTCGACCACGGAGAGGGCCAGGGTGTTCACCACACCGAGCACCGCGACGATGATCGCGAGGGCGAGCAGGCCGTAGACGATGTTCAGCAGCTGGCCGATCTGGTTCTTCAGGTCCTCCTTGAAGTCGGCCTGGTTCTGCACCTTGTAGACCGGGTACTCGGCGAGCGCGCTCTTGAGGGCCGCGTACGCCTCCTTCTCCTTGCCCTCCTCGGCCTTGCCGAACATCGCCACGTTCTGCGGCATCTCGTCGGCGGCGATGTAGGAGGCCGCCGTGGTGATGTTGGTGTACATCGCGCCGCGGTCGATGTTGGTGTCGTCCGAGGTGATGGCCGCGACCTTCAGCTTCGCGCTCTGCCCCGACGTGAACGCGACGGTGAGGGTGTCCCCGACCTTGACCCCGTGCTTCTCCGCGTAGTCCTCGCCGACCGACATGGCGTTCTTCCCGTACGCCTTCGCCAGGTCGCCGGAGAGGGCGGTGCGGCGGACGTCCTGCTGGTACGTCGGGTCGGCGGCGGTGATGCCCTCGTCGACCGTCCTGCCATCGGGGGCGGTGATCTTCGCCTTGATGTACGTGTAGTCCGTCAGGTGCTCCAGGCCGGGCACGGCGTGCAGGGCCTCGGCGGCCTGGGGCACGATCGGGCGGCCCGCGCCGCTGTCCTGGACGATGAAGTCCGCGCCGACCGACTTGTCGAGTTCCTCGGTGGCCGAGGCCACCATGGAGGACCCGACGACGGAGAGGCAGGCCACCAGGGCGAGCCCGATCATCAGGGCGGCGCCGGTCGCTCCCGTACGCCGGGGGTTGCGCAGTGCGTTGCGCTCGGCCAGCCGGCCGACCGGGCCGAAGAGCCGCAGGACGACCACGCTGAGGGCCCGGACGACGACACCGGCCAGCAGCGGGCCGATCACGATGAAGCCGATCAGGGTCAGCAGCACGCCGATGGCGAGGAACCCCGATCCCTCGGTGGCCTTGTCGGCCTGAGTCGTCGCCCACAGGGCGGCACCGCCGGCCCCGGTGAGGACCAGGCCGATCCCGGCCCTGACCCAGCCGGACTTGGCGTCGGCGGGGGTCCCGGCGTCGCGGAGGGCGGCCATCGGGGAGACCTTGCCGGCCCGGCGGGCCGGTATGTACGCGGCGAGGACGGTGACGACGACACCGAGCACCAGGCCGATCACGGGGGTCGTCCAGGCGATGGTGAGGTCTCTGGTGGACAGCTCCATGCCCACGGCGCCCATCAGCTTCATCAGTCCGACGGCGAGCCCGATACCGGCGGCGACACCGAGCACGGAGCCGACGATGCCGAGGAGGACCGCCTCCAGCAGCACGGACCGGTTGACCTGCTTGCGGCTGGAGCCGATGGCCCGCATCAGCCCGATCTCGCGGGTCCGCTGGGCGACCAGCATGGAGAAGGTGTTGACGATGAGGAAGATGCCGACGAGGAAGGCGATCCCGGCGAAGCCGAGCATCGCGTACTTCATGACGTCCAGGAAGGCGCCCATGGAGTCCTTGTTGGCGTCGGCGGCCTCCTGCTGGGTTTGCAGCTTGTACGCGCCGGAGCTGTCGAGGGCAGCGGCCACGTTCTTCTTGAGCTGGGTGTCGCTGACGCCGCTCTCGGCGGTCACCAGGACCTGGGTGAAGACGTCGGGGGAGCCCAGCAGGTGCTTCTGGGCGGTGGCGGTGTCGAGGTAGATGACGGCCGCGCCCGGGTTGGTGACGGTGAAGGACGCGATGCCGCTGATCTTCGCCCTGATGTCACCGGTGACGGCGATGGTGCGCAGCTCGTCGCCGATCCTCAGCTGGTGCTTCTTCGCGGTGTCGGCGTCGACCATCACCTCGGTGGGGCCGCGGGGCGCGTGTCCGGAGGTGATCTCCATCGAACGCAGGTCGTTGTCGGTCCAGTTGCTCGCGATGGTGGGGGCGCCGGTGTCGGAGCCCATGTTCTTGTTCTCGCTGTCGACGACGGTCACCGCCATGGAGAAGGCGGATCCCTCCGCCTTCTCCACGCCCTCGGCCTTCTCGATCTGCTGGACGAGCGAGGCGGGCAGGGTGGCGGGCTTGCCGTTGTCGGGCTGCTCGTCGTTCTCCTGGGCGTCCTTCGGGCTGACCGTGACGTCCGGGGAGGAGACCGCGAAGAGCTTGTCGAAGGTGGTGTTCATCGTGTCGGTGAAAACAAGCGTGCCGCAGACGAAGGCCACGGAGAGCAGCACCGCCACCGCCGAGAGTGCCATCCGGCCCTTGTGCGCGAAGAAGTTGCGCATCGAGGTCTTCCAGACAGTCATGACGTCCGCCCACGTGCGTCGAAGTGCTTCATACGGTCGAGGACCTGGTCCGCCGTCGGGTTGTACATCTCGTCGACGATGGAGCCGTCGGCGAGATACAGCACCCGGTCCGCGTAGGAGGCGGCGACCGGGTCGTGGGTGACCATGACGATGGTCTGGCCCAGCTCGTCGACCGACTTGCGGAGGAAGGAGAGGACCTCGGCCCCGGCCCGGGAGTCCAGGTTCCCCGTCGGCTCGTCACCGAAGATGATCTCCGGCCGGGCGGCGAGCGCCCTGGCCACCGCGACGCGCTGCTGCTGACCGCCGGAGAGCTGGGTGGGGCGGTGCTTGAGGCGCTCGGCGAGCCCCACGGTCTCCACGACCTGGCGCAGCCAGTCGGCGTCGGGCTTGCGGCCCGCGATGTCCATCGGCAGCGTGATGTTCTCGATCGCGTTGAGCGTCGGGAGCAGGTTGAACGCCTGGAAGATGAAGCCGATCCGGTCGCGCCGGAGCTGGGTGAGCTTCTTGTCCTTGAGCTTGGTGATCTCGGTCTCGTCGAGGAAGATCTCGCCCGACGTCACCGTGTCGAGACCGGCCAGGCAGTGCATCAGCGTCGACTTGCCGGAGCCGGACGGGCCCATGATCGCCGTGAACTGCCCGCGGGCGATGTCCACGTCGACATGGTCGAGTGCCACGACGCGGGTCTCCCCGCTGCCGTACGCCTTGACGACCTGCCGCGCTCGCGCCGCGACGGCCGTACGCCCTCCAGTGCCCCCGTGCCTGGGAATGGTTACAGCCGTTGTCACGGTATGTCTCCTATGTCGGTGAATGATCAGTTCTCGTTGAGTACGGTCCAAGTCTGGGTTCAGCAAGCTGTCCGGCGCGATGGTGCCCAGCGCAGTCTTGAGGTGGGGTTTTCCCCACCCTCCCCCCTGCTGCGGGCCGCAAGCGCGGCGTAAGAAGAGGTTAAGGAAATGCCCTCGCGCTCCACGTCCTCCGCCGGGAGGAAGGGGCCCCGGCCACTAGGAGGGGGTGCCCCCTAGGGGGACTCGTGCTCCGGAGGGAGGCGGGGTCAGGGTCCCCCTCGGGGAACCACGAACGGAAGCGCGGCGTCCACCGAAGGGCAAGATCACCGGCACATCCGAAGGGGCTGGGGCATGACCGCCACCGCTACCGCCACCCGCTATCTCCACCTCGTCCGGCACGGCGAGGCGGCAGCGGACGAGAGCGGCCTGACGGAGAACGGCCGCCGCCAGGCCACCCTGCTCGGGCGGCGCCTCGCGGACGTCCCCTTCGCGGCCGTCCACCACGGCCCGCTCCCCCGGGCGGAGGAGACCGCGCACCTGATCGGCGCCGAGCTGGACGGCGTACCCCTGCACCGCACGGAACTCGCCGGGGACTACGTCCCCCACGTCCCGCACCGGGACGAACTCCCCCCGGAGTCGGCCGACCTCTTCCTCCGCTTCCTCGAAGGGGCGAGCCCGGAGGACAGGGAGCACGGGCCCGCCCTGGCCCGCCGGGCGCTGGAGCGGTTCACCGGCCCGGTCGACGGCGAGGAGGACCGGCACGAACTGGTCGTCACCCACAACTTCCTGGTCGCCTGGCTCGTCCGGGACGCCCTGTACGCCCCCGAGTGGCGCTGGCTCGGCCTCAATCACGCCAACGCGGCCCTCACGGTCATCCGTTACCCGCCCGACCGGCCCGCCTCCCTCCTCCTGGCCAACGACATGCGCCACCTCCCCGCCGACCTGCGCTGGACCGGCTTCCCACCCGAGATGCACCTCTGAGCCCGCCGCGTCCGCGGACACGCCTCCGCTCCGCACCCCTGAGCCCCGCCGCGTCCGCGGCCACAACTCCGCTCCGCGCCTCCGAGCCCCGCCACCGGCCTCTTCCGCGCGTACGATCCCGCCCGAACGTCCCCGCGCTAGGCACGACCTCGCCCGAACGTCCCCACGCCGCCGCCCGGGATGAGACAGTGCCCGGGGAGATACGTGCATGGGGAAGGGAAACCGGTGGGCGGCACGGAAGCCAAGGGCGGCACGGGCGGTACGCACGGTACGGAAGGTCCCGGCGGCCCGCCCACCGCAGGCGACGCCCCCGTGGCGGCGGCCGGCCCGCCCCCCGCCGCGCTCACCACCCCGCGCGGCCGCCGCCCCGTCGTCGCGGCCCTCATGCTCGGCATGGCGCTGGCCGCCATCGACGGCACCATCGTCTCCACCGCCGTACCCCAGATCGTCGGCGACCTCGGCGGGTTCACCGTCTTCTCCTGGCTCTTCTCCGGCTACCTGCTCGCCGTCACCGTCACGCTCCCGGTGTACGGGAAGCTCTCCGACACCTTCGGCCGCAAGCCGGTCCTGATCGCCGGGATCATCCTCTTCCTCGTCGGCTCCCTGCTCTGCGCGGCCGCCTGGAACATGGGCGCGCTCATCGCCTTCCGCGTCGTCCAGGGCCTCGGCGGCGGCGCCCTCCAAGGCACCGTCCAGACCATCGCCGCCGACCTCTACCCCCTGAAGGAACGCCCGCGCATCCAGGCCAAGTTGTCCACCGTCTGGGCCACCTCGGCGGTGGCCGGGCCCGTGGTCGGCGGGCTGCTCGCCGGGTACGCCGACTGGCGGTGGATCTTCCTGATCAACCTGCCGGTCGGCGCGATCGCCCTCTGGCTGGTCGTCCGCCACCTCCACGAACCCGCACGCCCCCGGCCGAAGACCCGTCCCCGTATCGACTGGGCGGGCGCGCTCGCCGTCTTCGCGACCGGCACCCTGCTGCTCACCGCGCTCGTCCAGGGCGGGGTCGCCTGGCCCTGGCTCTCGGCGCCCTCGCTCGGCCTGTTCGCGGCGAGCGCGGCACTGGCGGCGCTGACCGTGGTCATCGAACGACGGGCGGCCGAACCGATCATCCCCGGCTGGGTCTGGCGCCGCCGCACCATCGCCTCGGTCAACCTGGCGCTGGGCGCGATGGGGCTGCTCATGGTCGCGCCGACCGTCTTCCTCCCGACGTACGCGCAGTCGGTCCTCGGCCTCGGCCCGATCGCCGCCGGGTTCGTGCTCTCCGTGATGACCCTGAGCTGGCCGGTCTCGGCAGCGCTCTCCGACCGGGTCTACAACCGCATCGGCTTCCGGCTCACCGCCATCATCGGCATGAGCGCCGCGCTGCTGATCCTGCTGGCCTTCCCGCTGCTCCCCTACCCCGGCGAACCCTGGCAGCCCGCCCTGATCATGCTGCTCCTCGGCGCGGCCCTCGGCCTCTTCCAACTCCCCCTGATCGTCGGGGTGCAGTCGACGGTGGGATGGGCGGAGCGGGGTACGACGACGGCTTCCGTCCTCTTCTGCCGCCAGGTCGGCCAGAGCATCGGCGCGGCCGTCTTCGGCGCGGTGGCGAACAGTGTGCTGGCCGCCCGCCTCCTCGACGCCCCCGTACCCGGGCTCCCCGACGACCTGGACGCGGTCGCCCGCACGCTGGAGGACCCGGGGGCGCTCTCGGCGGCGGCGACGGACTACCTGCGGCGGGCGGTGGACGCGGCGGTGGACTACGTCTACATCGGCGCGGCGGGGGCGGCGGCCCTGGCTCTGCTGGCCCTCGTCGTCCTCGCCCCGCGCCGCTTCCCGGTCATCACCGAGCCGGTCATCGCCGAGCCGGACGGCAAGCAGGACACCTCCGCCTGAGCCCCGGCCGTCCCCGAAGCCTGGGAGCCGGGCCGGGCAGGAGAGCGCCCCCACCCGGGAGCGGGCGGGTTGATCAGGGGTCCGTGATGTCGAGGGTGACCTCGGACAGCGGGCAGCCCACGCACGCCAGCACATAGCCGTCGGCCTTCTGCCGCTCCGTGAGGCAGTTCGGCTCGCCCTGGGTGACCTCCCCGCCCCTCAGCCGCACCATGCAGTCGCCGCAGTTCCCCACGGTGCAGGAGTACGGCATCGGCAGCCCGGCCGCCAGCCCCGCGTCCAGGAGCGTCTGGCCCGGCTCCACCACCACCGAGCCGACGGGCTCGCCGTCCCTCTCGACCGTCATCCGCCGTGGCACGGTGGTCGCGGCCCCGGTCTCCGTACCGCCGGTGTAGCGCTCGTGGTGCACCTGTCCGTCCGGCACCCCGAGCCCGGCAAGGACCTCCCGGACGAGGGCCGTCAGCGGGGCCGGTCCGCAGACGTAGTAGTGGGCGTCCCGGGCCGGCGGCGCACCGGTGACCCAACGGCGTACCCGGTCCGCGTCGAGTCGCCCGTCGCGGCGGGACAGTACATGGGTGACCGAGAGCCGGTCGGGGTGGTCCTTCGCGAGCCGCGCCAACTCCTCGCCGTAGATGACCTCTTCCGCGCTGGAACTGCTGTAGAGCAACGCCATGCGGTCGTGCGCCGAGCGGTCGGAGAGCCGTGTGCGGATCATGCTCATGATGGGCGTCACCCCGCTGCCCGCCGCGACGAGCACGATCTCCTCCGGCGGCTGCGGCTCCGCGTGGAAGTGGCCTGACGGGCCGCGCACCGCGATACGGTCGCCTGCCCGGAGACTCCGATGGGCATGGGCGGAGAACCGGCCGCCCTCGATGTGCTTGACGGTGATTTCCAGCCGGGCCGATCCGGGCACCGAGGAGGCCGAGTAGGCCCGCCGCACCGGGCGCCCGTCGATGTCGGCGACGAGGGTGAAGAACTGGCCCGGCCGGAAGTCGAACGGGCCCGGTTCCCGCCCGAAGTCCTCCAGGACGAGGGTGACCGCGCTCGGCGTCTCCCTGCGCACCTCGGCGATCCGCACCTCCCGCGGGGACTGCCGCTCCCCGCGGTCCTCCCGGCCGCCGCCGACGGCCCGGCTGCGGTACGGGAGACGGCGACGCCGCCCGCTCCTGCCGGGCGCGAGGGCGTCGTACCCCTCCTTGCGCAGCCCGGAGCTGTAGACGCGGTCGGCCACCAGCCGCAGCAACCGGGGCAGGCCCGGGACCGCCATGAGCGCCTTCAGCAGGAAGGCGCGTGAACCGCCTTCCGCCTCGGCCGAGTTGGCGGCGAGATGCTGCCCCGCCAGTGCCATCAGGTCCGGCACCGCCTCCTGGCCGAGGCGGGCTCCGGGGGACCACAGCCGCGAGCGCGCCACGGCGTCGTTGCCGGTGAGCTCCGCGTACTCGACGTCGATGAGCAGCGCCGCGTGCGGGGGTGTCCCGCGCAGCGCCATCGTTTCCAGCAGCGCGGGATCGTCGGTGATCGCACCCCGGCCCCGGATGTGCAGCACACCGGTGCGTCCCGGTACGAGCGCGGCGAGGGAGAGCCGGTCGTCCTGCAACAGGTTGCGCAGCGTATCGGCACGCTTGTTGCCCCTCCGGTCCGGCAGGACGAGGGTCCGGCCGTCAAGCACCCGCACCGCCGCCTGCCGGTCGCCGCGCGGGCTCGTATCGGCGCCACCGGACGCGTCCCAGGTGGACAGCGCGAGGAACGGCGCCGCCGCCAGGAACTCGGCGACCCCGGGTTCACCGAGCGGGCCGGGTCCCGGGGCGGGGGGCTCGGCGGGGCGACGGGCGGGGGTGGCCAGTTCGGTCGGGGCGGCCGGAGCCAGGCCGCCACCCGAGGCCGACTCCCCGCCCGCCCCAGGTCGCTCCCACAGCCGGGACCGCAGCACGGCCTGCGCACAGTGCACGAACGCCTCCGCGACATCGACCCCGACCTCCGCCCCCTTCCTCCGGGCGGCCACCGAACCGTTGACCCGCAGGATCTCCCCGACGCCCGGCAGGAGGAAGAAGAACGAGACCGGGCCGTGCGGGTCGGCGGGTTCGGGCAGGAGGAACGAGATCCGCGTGGGCGAATGGACACGGACGAACCCCGGTGCCCCACCGATGAAGGTGGTCCTGCTGGTGCCGTCGGCGGCCCGGTAGCCGAAGGCCGCGACCGGGGAGCAGGCCAGGACGGTCCGGCAGCCCTCGTCGAGGGTTTTGATCTGTTTGAGCATGACCATCGACGGCGGCCGGCCGACGGTCCTCTCGACCTCGTCCACCGTCGTCAGCCGGTGCGCACCGCCCGGCCGGTCCGTCCGGTCCGTCTTCTCCACAGGAACTCCCTCTCCGTCCGTCCGACCGTCCGACGCGCCCCGGTCTCAGCCCGGGCTGGACCGCCCCAGGCGCCAGTAGCCGACGAACGTCACATCCCGCTTGGGCACACCGCGCTCGTTGACCAGATACCGCCGCACCGATGTGGCCAGCCGGGACTCCCCCGCGACCCACGTGAAGAACCGGCCGGACGGCAGCGCCCCGCCGCGCACCCCGGCCAGGGCCAGGGTTCCGGGCCGCAGCGCCGCGTCGTCGCGGGCGTACCAGTGGATACGGACGCCTGCGGGCGCCTCGACGGACCGGGTGTCGGCCGAGGACGCCACCTCCAGGTGAACCTCCGTCGGCGGCGGGGCAGTTGCTCCGTCGAGGATCGACAGGATGGCGGGCAGCGCGGTCTCGTCGCCGACCAGCAGCTGTCCCTCCGCGTGCTCCGGCAGGCGGTACGTGGTGCCGGTGTCGAAGATCCCCGCCGGGTCGCCCGGCTCCACCCGGCGTACCCAGGACGACAGAGCCGTGTCGCCGTGCAGGGCGAACTCGATGTCGATCTCGCCCGCCTCCGGCCGCGCCCGCCGGACCGTCAGGTTGCGGACCCAGGGGCGGACGGACTTCGGCACCAGCATCAGCTGGGCGATCCACGCCTCGTTCGAGACGGTCGGCATCCGCAGTCCGGTCTGCCCTTCCCGGGGGAAGAACAGCCGAACCGCCTGGTCGCCACCGGCGACCACCAGGTCCCGTACGGCGGGACCGCCCAGGGTGACGCTCGTGAAACCCGGGCTGAGGTACTCACGGCGGAGCACCTCCAGCGTGATCATCGTGCGCGACTCGGGAAGGTGGACCCTGGGGATCACGGCAGGTCACCCGCGCCGGAAAAAGTGCTTTCTTCGCAGGTCATGGCACTATTGTGAGTAATAGCTCAGCTCTTTGGCTACTCGCATTTCACGCGCCGCAGGAGGCCCCTCATGCCATCGGCCGACCGTCGTCTCCAACCACGTCGCAAGCCTCGCCAGGTGCGCGCCGAGCTCACCCGCGAGCGCATCCTCGACGCCGCTGCTCACGTTTTCGCGGAGTACGGGTACGCCGCCGGCACCACCAACCGCATCGCCGAGCACGCCCGTATCTCCATCGGGTCCCTGTACCAGTACTTCCCGAACAAGGACTCCGTCCTCGCCGAGCTGCTGGTGCGGCACATCGACCGTGGCGCGTGGACACAGGCCGCTCAGCTGGACCTGTCGCCGGGGAGCCTGCGGACGATGGCACGGGCGCTGGTCCGCGACGCGATCGGCAACCACCGCGACGATCCGCAGCTGCTGCGGATCATGATCGAGGAGGCGTCGTTCTCGCAGGAGCTGCTGGACACGATCGACCGGCACGGGAAGAAGCGGGTGAGCCAGGTACGTGACCTCCTCGCCCGGCATCCGGACGTCCGCGTACGAGACCTGGACACCGCGGCCGAACTGATCCTGTTCACCGTCGAGATGAACACGCACAAGCACATGGCCGATCCGCGGTCCATCCCGGAGGAGGCGCTGGAGAACGAGCTGACGGACATGGTCACGCGCTACCTGCGCGGCGACCGGTAGCCGCCACGGACGCCGCCCTTCCCCGTGGGACGCGCGCGAAGGTGCCGCGCTGACGGGCTCAGGTCACCCCTGGCCCTGCCCGACGCTGCCCATCGGCCCGATCTCCACCGACGGGTCAGGACTGTCGGTGACGGGCAGCGAGGACTCCCCCGGCCACTTGAGGGTCACCGACTTCTTCTCGTCCGGGGGCGTGACCACGAGCTCCTTGATCTTGACGCCGGAACCACCGGATTCGTTCGCCTTGTAGAAGATGCCGAAGTAGGTGGGCTCACCGCTCTTCAGCACCGTCCCGTCGTCCGTCTGGTCCCTGCGCGCCGCAGGGATCGCGCCCTCGCTCGACAACAGGTTCACCCCCGCGAATCCCTTGATGGAGCATGCGCGATCGGACGTGTTCAGCAGCTTGACGGCGACCGTATTGGTCTCGTCGCCGCCGATGGTCGCGTCGCTCGCGGTGATCGTGAGGTCGTCCGTGTGGCACCGCTCCGGCTTGCTCCCCGTACCGGCGGACCCCTGGCCCGCCGAGCCCTGGTCCGGCGACCCCTGGCCCGGCGTCTCCTCCGATGATCCGGCCCCGGTGGACGCGCCCTCCGGCTGCTCGGCGGGAGCGGATTCCGTCTGCTCGTCGGCCGGGGTGGTGGCGCTGGAGGAGGACGAGGCGCTGCCGGCGTTCGTCGCGTTGTCGTCGCCCCCGCACGCGGACAGGGAGAGTCCCGCGACGACGGCTGCGGCAGTGACGGCAATCCTGCTCTTCCGCATGAATGCGCTCCTCGAATGTCATGGAGGCCCCGCCATCCGTTCACCCCTTGTGCGGCGGTATCGGGTGGTCAGGCCCTCACGCGGTTCACCCCCGCCTGCCCTCCACCACACCCTCGAAACCGCTTACCGCCCTCACGGGCCCGCAGGCCGCTCCTCCGCCATGGGCGCCACCGCCGCCACCTCCGCCACCTCCGCCCACACCGTCTTCCCGATCGGATGACGCGGCTCCCACCCCCACCGCGTCGCCAGGCACTCCACCAGGAACAAGCCGCGCCCCGACTCCCGGTCATCCGGCGGCAGGACCGCCTCCTCGGGCGTCCGGCCGAGCCGCGCGTCCGAGACCTCGATACGGAACCGGCTCGCGGCCCCCTCGTGGTCCACCCGCACCGCGAACTCCCGTCCCGGCAGGCTCCCGTGCCGCACCGCGTTGGCAGCCAGCTCCGCCACCACCAGTGCCACGGTGCACGACACGTCCGTCATCGGCCCGAATCCCCACTGCCCCAACTGCCGCACCACGGCGTGCCGCGCCTCCTGCGCGCCCTGCGGCGTGGAAGGGAACTGCCGGGACAGCGAGCCGTACCCGTTGCCGCTCAGCCCGAAGCCGCGCCGGACGGAAGGAGCCGCCTCCCGCCCATCGGCCTTCTCCGCCGCGCTCATCCTCTTGCCGGTCATGGGGACCATCCACTCGCTCGACTCCTCTCACGTCACCCACACGTGCGGGTTCCGTGACGTTCCGTACTCAAGAGTCGGTCGTCCGCCCTAGCCTCGAAAGGTGACAGCGCCTTACCTCGCAGGCCGTAAGGAACGGAAGTAACGCCGTGGCCAAAGCAATTGACCCGCAGGCCTCCATGGCCGCCCTCTTCGGCACCCGCGTGCGCAAGCTCCGCGAGGCGGCCGGACTCACCCAGACCGAGGTGGGCGCCCGCACCCACGTGGTCGGCAGCCGCATCACCCAGATCGAGCGCGCGACCGGAGCGAAACCGACGCTGGAGCTGACCCGGTCCCTGGACAAGGTGCTGCTGGCGGACGACTTGCTGATCGACCTGTTGCCGTTCGTGCACCGTGAGGCGTTCCCGGACTGGTCGCAGGCGTTCATCGCCTACTCGGCGCGGGCCAAGGTGATTCGCGAGTATGCCTCGCACGCCGTGCCGGGCCTACTGCAAACCCCGGAGTACGCGCGGGCGTTGCTGAGCGTCGGCTACTCGCTGCGGGACGCCGAGCATCTGGAGGAACGTGTCACGGCCCGGCTCGACCGCCAGAGGCGGCTCACCGGTCCGGACCGGCCACATCTGTGGATCATCCTCGACGAGGCCGTGCTCCGTCGACCGGTCGGTGGAAAGGCGGTTATGCGCGGCCAGTTGGAGAGGCTGCTCCGGCTGGCCGAGGAGCCCGGCATCACCCTCCAGGTGCTGCCGTTCGACCAGGGCGAGCACGGCTCGCTGGGCGGCTCCCTCACCGTCCTCGTCATGCCGGACGGCTCCGAAGTGGCCTACACCGAAGGTGCGCACAACGGCCAGCTGACCGAGGAACCGGACGAGGTCGAACAGTTCGTTCTGACCTACGATCACCTCAGGGCGATGGCGCTCCCGCCACTGATGTCGCTCGACCTGATCCGATCCGTGCTGGAGGCCGATTACCGTGGAAGCCGCGTCCCGACCCGACCTGACCGCCGCCGCTTGGCGCAGCAGCAGCTACAGCAACCAGGAGGGCGGCAACTGCGTGCAGGTGGCGGACGGATTCCCCGGCGTCGTCCCCGTCCGTGACAGCAAGAGGCCGGGCGGCCCCGCGCTTGTCCTCCCCGCCACCGCCTGGACCGCGTTCATCGACGCCGTGACGGCCGCCGAATAGACCTCGCGCGCCCCCTCCCCGACGCGACGACCGGCCATGATCGTCGCGTTGGTACGCTGACGCACCGCCTGCTGCCCGTGGAGTTCGGGTGCCGGGCCCGCCACCCCCGTACAGCCAAGAGGTGCGCAGTGAACGCAGGTCGCAGCAGGAATCCCAGAAGCCGAAGAACCGGCGTCGTCGCCGCCGCCGTCGCGGGGGCCGTGGTCCTCACCACGGTGACCGCCCCGTCGGCGCAGGCCGCGCCCACCGGGATCGTCGTCTCCAAGGTCGTCGTCAACAACGGCAAACCCATCGTGGTGGGCACCAAGGAGGCGAAGGAACCGCCGGTCACCTTCCAGGTCTCCCTGCCGCCGGGGCTCTCCACCTCGAAGCCGTCCGTATACGACGCCAAACCGTTCCTCTACCGGGGCGCCAAGCTGCCGAAGAACCCGGACAACGACAGCCTGCGCATGGGCATATACACCTGCTATCCGGTCAACGACTGGAACGAGCGCTGCGAGGGCACCCTCTTCATCGATCCGCCCTACGACCTCGCGTCGAACAGTTACGCCACCACCTGGAAGGTGGGCCTCACCCTGCGCCTCTGGAAGCCCGACGGGCGGCTCAAGGCCGAGGAGTTCAAGAAGGCCCCCGGCTCCGTCCAGCTCAAGCGCTGGGCCAAGGCCACCGTCAACGCCTCTCCCGAGCCGGTGAAGAAGGGCAAGAAGCTCACCGTCACCGGGAAGCTGACCCGGGCCGACTGGACGAAGCACAAGTACACCGCCGTCGCGGGCAGCGCCAGGCTCCAGTTCCGCAAGAAGGGCAGCTCGGCCTACACCACCGTGAAGACGGTGAAGTCGAACTCCGCGGGCGCTCTGAAGACCACGGTCACCGCGTCGGTGGACGGCTACTGGCGCTGGACGCACAACGGCTCCTCGATCACCGGACCCGCCACGTCCACCGCCGACTTCGTCGACGTGCGCTGACGACCCGGTCCCGTAACGCCATGCCATCCGCCGGACGCGAGCAGACCGGGCCCGCCTGGGGCACCTTCCTGGAGCTGGAGCCCCCCCGGCCGAGGGGCCGCTGCACACGCGGCTGACCCGGGCGCTGCGCACCGCGGTCACCAGCGGGCGCCTCGCCGCGGGCAGCAGCCTCCCCGCCAGCCGGGTGCTCGCGGCGGATCTGCGGTACTCGCGGTGGGTGGTGACCGAGGCGTACGCCCAACTCGTCGCCGAGGGCTACTTCGAGGCCCGCAGCGGCTCGGACACCCGCGTACGGGCCCGCACCGGCGGCTCCGTACGCGGTGGCGCGCGGGAGGAAGGGGACCGCTGGACACCCCGGTACGACCTGCTGCCGGGCGTCCCCGACCTCCGGGCCTTCCCGCGGAAGCGCTGGGCCGACATGGTGCGCGCGGCGACCACCGAGCTGACCTGGGACGAGCTGGGCTACCCCGACGCGGCGGGGCTGCCACGGCTGCGCCGGCAGCTCGCCGCCTACCTCGCGCGCGGGCGCGGGGCCCGGGTGGAGTCAGAACAACTCGTCGTCTGCACGGGCACGTTGGACGCGGTCATGCGGCTGTGCCGGGGCCTGCGGGCCGCCGGGCACACCCACGTGGCGATCGAGGACCCCGGCTGGACTCAGCTCCGCCTCACCGTGGCCGCCGCCGGGCTGGCCCCCGTCGCGATACCCGTGGACGAGGCTCCGGTCTCGGTGACCTCTCCGTCCGGAATGACGATGCGGATATGGGCGTCTCCGTCGATCACGCCGAAACCGAACGTGCGCCGGTCCGGACCCGGGGCCTTGACAGCAAGGACCGAATTGCCTCTGACGGTCGCCACCTTCGAGTCCTTGTGATAGAGCTCCAGAACCGTCTTGGTTGGTCTCGATGGCCGTGAATGGAACGTCATTTCAGACGAACTGATGACCTTGCAGACGGTCTGCGCGCCCTGCCACCCCCTGGTTTCGGCGGCACCCGTCGAGTTGGACTCGGTGGTCCCGTCGTTCGAGATTCAGCCGATATCCGTAAAGGCAGCGCCCAACCGAAAATTGAATCGGTAGTGTGGACTTCGGCGCGGCCACATAAGCAGCGCCGGTAACGGCAACGCGCACGACGTTAGCGTTTAGAGACATAGATCCCCCGTAGTTCTGGCAAGAGAGCCACACGGTTGGACATGCGGCGGTAAGATCGCGTCTTATGGACGCAGGATTGGCGGCAGTGCTCGGCGCTCTGGCAGGCGCGGTCGGCGCAGTAGGCGGCGCGTGGATGACCTCGCGGGGGCAATGGAAAAGCGCGCGGTTAGCAGCACGCGCGGAACACAAGCGGCAAAGGAGGGAACCTAGAAGCGAGGTTTACGCCAATTTCTTGAACTCCTCTAACCAGCTCCTAGACGCTTGGACTCCCATTCAAAGAATCAGTGACGTCACCCCGGAGCGGCGAACACTCGTTTACGAAGCCGTAGATTCCATCGACAGCTCCTATTCAGCCGTCGCTCTTTCCGGCCCCGAAGAGGTAAGCAATATTGCCGAACTGATCCGAGATCACGCAGCTCAACTGAAACAGGAAGCGCGCTTCCTCTGGGCAGGCCAACACGTAATGCAGGATAACGGGGAGCCGGAGGCATGGATCTTCGATATTGAGAGCAGAATCCCCAGAGCGCGGACAGCTCTATCCGCACAGATTAGGAAATTCACCGTCGCGGCTCGGACCACCCTGGATGATGACGGGAGCACTCTCTAGCTACGCCCGTCGTGGGAAATCCAGGACCCGCCCCCGCATATGAATCTCCAGCGCGAGGGCGTAACGCGGGGTGCTGGTCTCGCTATCGTGCAGCCACATGGGCCCCTACCTCGGCAACGCGGTAGACCGTAGCCCCGCCGCGCACCCCGGGAATGTCACCGAGCAGTGCGCGGGAAAGGGCGGCGAGGTCATGTGCGGCCGATTCGCTCTCGGCCCAGCAATGCACGTCGAGCCGAGGACGGCCGGACACCGGTGTCTGCTGCGCGCCCCCGAGCTGGCACACGCGCACGAACATCGAGGGGCCTCGGGGTCGGAACTCGACGCCCGAAAGGGCCCCCTCCTCGTTGTACGCGTAGCTGTTTCCCTCGATGGCCAGCAGCGGCAGCCGGTCGAGAATGCTGGATTCCTGAACGAAATCCTCGATCACGCCGCACTGAAGATCGGTCGTGCCGAGCTTGGCAGCCTCGGGAAGAGTAATTACCACGTGCCGAATTCACCCTGATTTTGGGCATGGAAAAAGGTTCGACGATAAGCGCGCCTGAATTACTCCCATTTGGCCACACTTGTGACTATTCAGGGTAGATGCAGTATAAATGACCAATCTTTCTCGGCCTGCCCGCGCTTCTAAGGGCGTGACATCACAGCAGCCGGTGCCGTAGCTTCTGTCCCGTGACTACACCTCGCGAGCCGCGCGAAGATCATCACAGCGTGGAAAACGAAATCTCCGGCGGGACATTCCATGGGCCCGTTTTCCAGGCGGGTTCATTTCGCGGTGACATAAATTTGGCCACACCGCATGAAAACACAGAGACGGACGAGTTGGAGTTCCTCAAGGAATTTATGAGCCGCCAGCGCGAATCCTGGAAAGAAGAGAAAGCGGCGCAACAAAAGAAGGCGGCGGAGAGGCGCGCGGAAGCCGAGAAGAAGCGCGTTGAAGAGCAGGTGGGCTGCATCTTCCTTTTCTTGTTTCTGACTTTCACCGTGACCGCTTTTGTGCTGACCTACTTCTTTCACAATTGGCTAGGTCTTGCCTCTGCCGCGCTTGCATATGTATGTCTCAAGGGCTTGATGTCTGACTAGGGCGCTCGTGGCTCGTGTACGCCCGTCGCAGACGGTCAAGCGGGGTCGCCGGCTCGGGCTCGGCGGTGTCCCGCGTACCCGCGCCCACGTCACCTCACACCGGGGCGGGCCGCCCTGGTCGGCGACCGCTAGACAGGGCTTGTCTTTGACGAGCTGGTCCACGGCAGCAGTCACCGCGGCGGCGTCGATGTCACCCCCAGAGCCGGCGAGCGTGGACGCGTCCAGCAGCGCGAGAGCGTCCGCCGGACCACGGAGCCGACCGGCAGCAACGGCGCGCAGTTCGGCACGGACGAACGCTTCCGTGAACTCCTTCCGTACTTCGGCGCGCAGCGCGTCAAGGTCGCCCGGCTTCTGTGCAGCGTTCGAGCGGCGGAGCCGTGCCGCTTCCTGCTCCGCTTCGGTGGCGCGCTTCTCGGCAGCCGCTCGGGCGGTCTCGGCGGACTTCACCGCGTCGGCCTCTAGGCACGTGGGTCAGACAGCGGCCGGGCCGAGCGCCGCCGTGTCCAGGCGCTCCTTCAGCTCCCCCGGCAGCTCCAGCTCCACCGCCCCCAGGATCTCCTCCAGCTGCTCCACCGAACTCGCCCCCAGCTCGTCGGCCACCTCACCGAGCACCGTGAGACGCCGCACACTGCCCGGGTGGTCGTACGCCTCCGGCAGCGGCTTGTCCGGCCGCGTGTAGGCGCCCGAGATCAGCGACGAGTACGCCATGACCGTCATGTCGGCCTCGCCGCGCACATAGTCCAGCAACTCCTGCGTGACGTGCACATGGGCGGTCTCCGGCAGCCCCAGGTCGAAGCGCGGCTGGAGGTAGGAGTAGCGCTGCTGCACGCACGTGTACGGGGTCATCCCGGCCGCCCGGGCCGTGGCCCGGGCCCGCTCGGTAAGCCAGGTGGCGTGGTTCGAGCAGCCGAGCACGTCCGCCTTCCCCGCCCTGACCAGCGCGTCGAACGGCTCTACGGTCTCCTCCAGCGGGACGGTCCGGTCCTCGACATGGGCCCGGTACACGTCGATCCGGTCCGTGCCGAGGCGCCGCAGGCTGTCCTCCGCCGCCTTGCGGACGACGGGCCCCGACAGCCCGTCGGCCGTCTCCAGGCCGGTGCCGGGCACCGCGGGGCGGGCGCCCATCTTGGTGGAGATCAGCACCTGGTCACGCAGGGCCGGGCCCCGGGCGGCCAGCCACCGGCCGAGGGTGGCCTCGCTCTCGTCGCCGGTCCCGCCGGGCGCCCAGAACGCGTAGTTGTTGGCGGTGCCGAGGAGGGTGCCGCCCGCCTCCACGAACCGGTCGAGGATGGCGAAGGACGTCTCCTCGTCGACCGTCGTGCCGAAGGGCAGCGTGCCCAGGGACAGGGCGCTGGCCAGGGGACCGGTGGGTCCTCCGATACGGCGTCGCAGCATGCGGAACTCCTCGGGGTGTCCGGTTCTCGCGCCGGGCGTGCGCCCGGCGGAACCGGCACCACCGTAGGCACCGAACGGATCGGTATCCCGGGCCAATCCGGCGGCGATAAACCAGACCGCTTGCCAGTGGGCCGCCGACGCTGATGGGCCGCCGACGCTGGTGGAGGGGGCGGCCCTCAGTCCTCCGCCGACCCCGTCGGCCCCGCCGTCACCCGGCCCGTCAGCGCCGCCAGTGAGCTGCGGACGTGCGCCATGTGCGCCTGGACCTCCTCGCGGCCCTCCTCGTGCTCCCGCAGCACCCGCTCGGTCTCCCTCGCGATCCGCTCCTCGCGCACGCGGGCCTCCGAGAGGATCTCCGCCGCCCGGGCCTCCGCGTCCTCCTGGCCGTGGCGGGCCGCCTCCTGGGTCTCCGCCAGGCCGCGCGCCGCCTCCGCGAGGAGGGCCTCCGCGCGGTCGGTCAGCTCCTTGTGGCGCGCCTCCGACTCGGCCTCGGCGGCGGCGATTTCAGTCTCGACCGCCTGGTGGCGCTCCTTGTGCTCCTGCTCCTGGTGGGCCAGCACACTCGCCGTACGGCTCCGGGTCTGCGCCATGGCCTCCTCGGCCGCTCCGCGCACCTCCTCGGCCTCCTTGCGGGCCGCCGCGAGCACGCCCTCCGCCTCCCGGACCGCCTCGGCGACCCGTTCCTCCGCCGCCGCCACGGCAGCGGCCCGTACCGCGTCCGCCGCCTCCCGCGCCGCGTCCGCCAGGGCCCGGGCCTCGGCGTCGGCCGCGTCCGCCAGCTCCTGGCCCGCCGCCTCCGCGTCCGCCCGCAGGGAAGCGGCCTGCTCCTGGGCCAGCGCCAGAATGTGCTGGGCCCGCTCCCCCAGCTCCGCGTAGTCCTGCTCGGGCAGCCCCGCCACGGTCTCCGCCAGCCGGGCCGCCTCCGCCGCCAGCTCCTGCGCCAGCCGCTCCAGCCGCACGGCCTCCGCGAGCGCCGTGTCCCGCTCGGCCGTCCTGGCCGCCACCGCGCGGTCCACCTGCTCCGGACGGTAACCACGCCCCCGCACGCCGACCACGTCGAACGCGGACACCGGTCCAGCACTCATAGCCTGAAGCCCCTCTACGACATTCGGACACACGGACACACAGACGCGCGGACGCACACGGGTCTCCCCGCGATACGTCAAGGATGCGGCAATTGGGGTCGGAAGTCGGAATCGATCAGGCGCTTTCAGGACGGAAAGCGACCGGCGTCACACGCCCGGTACGCGGTGAGGCACCCGATCCGTCCCGGAGCGGGTGCCTCGTACAACGCCTATCGGCCAGGGGTACGGATCAGAGCAGACCGTCCCACATCTGCTCCAGCAGCACCGACCACCAGCTCTCCGGCGACGCCAGCGCCGCCGGATCCAGCGCCACCAGCTGTGCCTGGAAATCGACGGTCCACCGACCCGCCTGCTCCGGGGTCAGCCCGAAGCGGAGCCGCCACATCCGGCCCAGCAGCGCCATCGACCGCACGAACTCCGGCAGCCCCGTGTTGACGAACTGCGGCGGAACCGACTGCCCGCCCGGACCCGCCTCCACCGGCACGGCCACGATGTTCGCCGTCCCGTACTGGACACAGATCGCGCGCCCGAAGTCCGTACCCATCACCAGGTACGACCCCGCGTCCGGCGCCGCCTGCACCTGCCGCTGTGCCGCCAGCTCGCCCAGCGTCGGCACCACCGGCTGCCCCGGCTGCGCCCAGAAGAACGGCCCGAAATCGGCGGGCAGCCCCGCCCAGACAAGGGTCCGCGCCACGATCTCCGGGACACCCTGGCGCGACACCGCGCGCTGGTCGAACCGCAGGATTCCCTGCGGGCCGAACGCCTGGAGCAGCTCCTCGGCCACCGCCTCCGGCGGCAGCGCGGGCGCGGGCGGCAGCTGCGGCAGCGGCGCCCGCACCGGGGCCGGCCGCGCCGGACCGTCCGCCACCTGGTGCAGCTCGCCCTGGTGGGTGAGCAGATGCTGCATGCCCTGCTGGCGGCTCGCGTGATCGGTGCCGTACGGCGCCACGCTGGTGATCCGCACCTGCGGCCAGGTCTCCCGGATCATCCGGGCGCAGTACCCGCCCGGCAGCTCGCAGGATTCCAGCTCCGTGTGCAGCTCGATCACCTGCTGCGGCGGCACGTTCATCGCCCGCAGCTCGTGCAGCATCTGCCACTCGGGGTGCGGGGTGCCCGGCGCCGAACGCCGGATCAGCTGCTGCTCACTGCCGTCCGGCGCCCGGAACCGCAGCACCGCCTGGTACCCCGGGCCCACGGTCGGCAGACCGCTGGGCTGCTGCGGATAGCCGTACGCCGGGGGCGGCGGCGGGGTGTGCGGACCGGGCTGATGCCCCTGCGGTACGGGGCCGGGGGCGCCGCCCTGCGGAGCACCGGGCGGAGGTCCGGGAGGGCCGGGCGGACCCGGGACCGGGATCGGGCCGGAGTTCGCGAACATCGTCTCCGCGTGGTGCACCCCGCCGGGGGGCGGCGTGGAGCCGGGCGGAGGACCGGGGGGCCCGGGAGGGCCGGGGGGCTGCGGTGCGCCGGGCACACCGGGAGGGCCCGGGGGCAGCGGGGCGCCCGGGGTGCCGGGAGGGCCCGGCGGGCGGGGCGCGCCCGGGGACGGGACGCCCGCGCCGATGCTGCTCCCGTCGGCGAGCATCGTCGCCGCGTGGTGGACCCCGCCGCCCGGAGGGGGCGTGGAGCCCGGCGGCGGGCCGGGAGGAGCGGGCGGCTGCGGGGCGCCGGGCGGGCCGGGCGGCGGGGTGGCACCGGGCGGGCCGAGCTGGGAGACGAGCTGCGTCGGGATGTACCCGCCCGCCGGAGCGCCGGGCGCACCCGGGCCCGAGGGCGGCGGCGTCGCGCCGGGGCGTACGCCGGGGATGCCGGGCGCACCGGGCGGCGGCGGGGGCGTCGAACCCGCCCCACGCGAACCGCGCGGCGGCACCACGGCCTTGCTGGTGGCCGCGTCCGCGATGTCACCGGCGCCCTGGGATGCCTGCGCACCCGAGGGGCCTTGGTCGGGCTTGAGCGTGGGGGCCACCTGCGTACGCGGCAGCTGGCTGCCGCCCGACATCAGCGCGGTGGGCGCCTCCGCCGACACCACCGGCGGCGGGGCCTCCTCGTCGTCCGTCCCCGACAGCGGCGGCGCGAACACCGTCGCGGGGAGCGGAACGGCCCCGTCGTCGGAGTCGGAGGAGTTGGTGTCCGTACCCGCCCACGGGGTCGCGTCGGCGGGCACGCCGTCGTTGGCGGTCGGCTCGTAGGCCGCCCCGCCCGCGCTGCCGCCTGCGGCGGGCCAGGAGGGGGAAGGGGTGGGGTCGGCCGGGGGCGGCGTTGCGCCCGCGGGCTCGTCGGCGGGGGTGGGCGCGGATCCGGTCGACATGGATCCGGCCGGCGTCGGCGTCGGCGTCGGCGTGGACGGTGACGCGGATCCGGTGGGGGTGGAGGTGGAATCGGAATCGGAAGTGGGAGTGGGAGCAGAGCCGGAAGCAGCCTCAGCCGCGGCCGCGTCCGCCGCTTCCTCCGCTGCCCGCCGCTCGGCCCGGTGGTCCGGGATCCCCAGCTTGTCCGCCGCCTCCTGGAGCCACTCCGGCGGCGTCAGCAGGAACGACGTCTGGTTCAGGTCCACCCGTTGCGGGGGCTCCGGCGCGGGGGCCGGCGCACCGGCCGGGGTCCCGTACTCCTCCTCGTACCGCCGGATCACCTCACCCACCGGCAGCCCCGGCCACAACGTCGCCTCACCGCTGTCCCGGGCGATGACCAGCCGCTGACGGCCGCCGTCCGAGACGGGGCCCTCCGCGCGGTCCTCGGCCCACACCACGAAACCCAGCTCGAACTCACGGACCCGGACCTCACGGTGCTGGTACGCGGGCACGTCACCGTTGACCCACTCGTCCGCCCGCTCCTGCGCCTGCGCGAAAGTCACCACCGCGCTCACCCCTCCACCGGGACGGCGCGCGCGAAGCCGCCGTCCACCATCAGGTTCGCCACCGTCTCCAGCTCCGGCGGGTTGCCCGCCAGCCGCTGGAGGAAGGCGTCGAAGTCCGCACCGCAGGGCAGCAGCAGCCGCTCCACGCGCTCCTGCACGCTCCAGCCGTCCTGGTCACGGGCATCGTCGTACGGGCAGAACCACACCGAACCGACGTCCTGCCCGCGCACCTTCACGGCCAGGATCCCGCCCTGGACGAAGGCGACGCCCAGGTAGTCCTTGGTGAAGTGGTCCCGCAGACACTTGTTCACGTACACCAGGTCGTTGACGGCCGCCTCGTCACGCACCGTGAAGAACGGCTGGTCCACCAGCAGCCCCAACTCGGCGTCCAGCGCGGCCCCCACGGGGGCCGAACCGCCCGCCGCCTTGAGGAAGGAACGGTAGGCGCCGGGCAGCCGGTAGCCGAGGTCCTCCTCGACGCCCTGGATCTGCTGCTCGCTCACCGCGACCGCGCCCTTGGGCAGCCGGAAATGCGCGGGGCGGGTCTCCTGCAACGGGCGCGTACCGCGCCGGTTCTGGTCCACCTCGGTCGTCGCCAGACCCCCGTGGTGACGCAGCAGCGCCTTCACCTCGACCGGCACCAGCTCCATCCGCCGGCCGCCCGCCACGTGGTGCCAGGTCCAGCCGTGCGGCGTCGCCACCGCGGGAATCGTGTCCCACAGCTCATGGCCGGCCGCCGCCATCGCGGCGTTCGCCGACACGTAGTCGGTCAGCCGCAGCTCGTCGACACCGAACCCCTGCGGGGGGTCGGCGATCTCGGCGGCGGCCCGCGCGTACGGCGAGAAATCCGGATGGCCGCTCTCGCCCACGCGCACACCTCTGGGGTGGCGGGACGCCCGGACCGGGTCCGGGAAGTGCACGACCTGACCGGCATAGGCCGCGTTCGGTGGCGCGGCTTGCTGCCCGAGCCGACCTGTCGTCATGGCGGTTGCCCCCTGCTGCGTCTGGTGGTTCCGCACAGCCTAAGCGGTGGGGCAACAGGGGGTCCCGCCCCGTCGGTTCCGTCACGAACGGTCACATTCGCGTGACGGTGAGGCGGCAGTCTCGCACCTTCCGGCGACACGCGCGCGCGTTTCGCCGACCCAGCTTCCCCACGACGCGGCACATTTGGCAGGCTGTCCCCGCAACTCGGGGGATTGCAGGGAGGGACGACCGCACCATGCATTCAGTACAAACAGTCACAAATGGAACATCAGGGGACCCGCGACTCAACTGGAGCAGCACCGAGACCAGCCGCACGCCTCACCTGCTCCACCGCCGCGACGGGATCCTCCCCGCCGTGGCCGCCGCGCTGTCCGTACGCGGAGAGACGCTCACCTGCACCGCCGGCAAGGGGGACCAGCCGCCGGCCCTGCACCCGCTCGTCCAGGACTTCCTCGACACCCTCACCAGCGGCCAGCGCGAACGCTTCACCGGCCGCTGCCCCGAGGCCATACTGCTCTCCCGGCAGCTCACCGCCACCGAGAGCGGCCGCTCCAAACGCGCCCAGCGAAAACCCCTGACCAACGGGGAAGCCCGCCGCGCGCTCAAACACTCCCGGCTCACCGCCCGCCGCATCCGCGAGGACGGCGACCCGCTGCACGGCAGCTACGCACCACCGTGCCGATCCTGTTCGGCGCTCCTCTCCCACTTCGGCGTACGCCCCGTCGACCTCACCACCACCGGCGCCGCGACCACCGCCGAGAAGGGCTGACCGCCCACCGATGCACGACCAGCAGCCGCACCTTCCGCAGCAGCACACCTCCACCCGTTTCCCCGTCGCCGTCGACGCCGCCCTCCGCGAGGCGGGGTGGCAGCCCGGGCGCTGGGACATCCGGCAGGCCGAGGAGTGGGCCGACGCCCTGCGCGCCCACACCTCGCCCGCCGGGCACCGGCACGCGGTGTTCCCGGCGGCGGTGGAGGCCTGGGCGGAGTTCGGGGCCCTGCACATCACGGCGACCGCGCCCGGCCGGCAGATCGCGCCCGCCGCCGTCCGCATAGACCCGCTGCACGGGCTGCACCTCGCCCGGACGCTGGGCGACCTGGGGCGCGCCCTGGAGACGGAGGTGGCCCCGCTGGGGGCGGAGGGCGAGGAGCAGGCGGTCCTCGCGATCGACACCGTGGGGCGGGTGTACAGCATCGATCACACGGGGGACTGGTTCCTGGGCCAGGACATCGACGAGGCGCTGGCCACGCTGATCACGGGCACACAGCCGGCCCGCCTGACCAGCGCGTCGGGGGCGTGAGCCATTTAAGGCCCGGGGGGCGGCCACTTCAGCCCGGGGGGCGGCCACTTCAGCCCGTCCGGCGTTTCCCCTTCAGCCCGTCCGGCGTTTGAGGACGGAAGCCTTGCTGTGGGGAGCGGCAACTCTTGCGTGTCCAGGCATGTGAGGGTGCCGGTTCGTCCCGAGCGACGGTTCCGTCCTCAAACGCCGGACGGGCTGAAATTGCCGGGCCCCGTCGGGCCCCGCCTCACGCGCCGGACAGGCTGGACGTGGTTCAGGCCCCCGATGGGCCGGAGGTGTCCGGTAGCACCGCTGAGACGCGGAAGCCGCCCGCGTCCGTGGGGCCGGACACGAACACACCCCCCAGCCCCAGCACCCGCTCCCGCATCCCCACCAACCCGTTCCCCCCACTCGGCAGCCCCGCATCCGCCACCGCCGCGTCCGAAGGACCGTTCTCCACCTGCATCGCGACCTCGGCCCCCCGATGCGCCAGCCGCACCCACGTCTTCGCACCCGCCGCATGCTTGTGCACGTTCGTCAGTGCCTCCTGCACCACCCGGAACGCCGTCTGCTCCACCTCCGGTGCGTACGGACGCAGCTCGCCGTCCACCGACAGCTCCACCACCATCCCCGCCTGCCGCGACTGCGCCACCAGCGCCTCCAGCTCGCTCAGCCGGGGCCCGTCCTCCGACGCCGCCGCAGCGACCGCCGCAGCCGCCTGCGCCACCGACGCCAACGGAACCGCACCGCCGCCCGCAGCGGCGGGCGCGATCAACGCGTCCCCGCTCCGCAGCACGCCGAGCATCTCCCGCAGCTCCGTCAGCGCCTGCCGACCCATGTCCCCCACCAGCGCCGCGTTCCGCACCGCCTTCGCCGGGTCCTTCGGGGCGACGGCCTGGAGCGCCGCGGCGTGGACCACCATCAGGCTCACCCGGTGGGCCACCACGTCATGCATCTCCCGCGCGATCCGGGTCCGCTCCTCCGTACGCGCCCACTCGGCCCGCTCCTCCGCCCGGTCCGCCAGCAGCGACAGCTCCCGCTCCAGCGAGTCCGCCCGCTCCCGCAGGCTCTCCATCAGACGGCGCCGCGCCCCTATGTAGAGGCCGAACAGCACGGAGGGGGCCGTCAGCCCGACCGACATGAAGATCGACACGACGGGCACGTACCAGTCGCCCGGCCCGAAATCGGCCTGCTCGGCGACGCTCTGGCGCAGTCGTACGTAGGTGACGATGAACGTCCCCACCAGCGACATCCCCGCCAGGACGACGGTGATCCGGCGCGGCACCTCGGACGCGGCCAGGGTGTACAGGCCCACCAGGGCCATCAGGAAGCCCATCTCGGCGGGCGTCGTCGCGATCGACACCAGCACCACGGCGATCGGCCACCGCCGGCGCACCAGCAGCACGGAGCCCGCGAGCAGCCCGAACACCACGCCCAGCGACGCCGGCAGCCCGGCGTTCCCGGCGAAATCAACCCCCTCCAGGCCACACTCCAGCGCCGATACCAGCGCCAGTCCCACGTCCAGGGCGACACTGCGTCGCCGTTCCCACCACCAGTAGCCGCGGGTGGTCGATCCCGCCGCCTCCCGGTCTGCCCCCGTTGCGGTCATGGCATCCAGCCTACGGGCGGTCGCATCTCATTTTCCGGTGACCGGCAACAGCACGTTCCGCGTTCGAACGAGCACGAAACACACGCCGATCGCCTGAAATGGCGAATCGACCGTGTTTTCGACGCGAGCGTCCGCATACCGGACGACGCTCTCCGTATGACAGAGACCACAAGCAAGTACGCCGATTTCGAGGGCCTCCGCGCCCAGGCGGTGGCGCTGCGGCGGGAGGGGCTCAGCCGCCGCCAGATCCGCGACCGCCTCCACGTCGACAACAACGACATCCTCAACCGCCTCCTCCAGGGCGAGCCCGCCCCGGAGTGGACGAAGCGGCCCCGCGCCAAGGACGACGTACGGGCGAAGGCCAGGGAGCTGCGCCTCCAGGGCATGACGTACGACCAGATCCAGGTGGAGCTGGGGTGCTCCAAGGGGTCGATCTCGCTCTGGGTGCGGGATCTGCCGAAGCCTGAGCGGAGCCGTAGCGCCATCGAACAGGCGCGCCTTGCGGGGCGTATGCGCTGGGACCACGAACTGGCGGTGCGCGACGCCGAGCGGCAGCGGACGAAAGCGGCCGCCCGGAACGAGACCGTGGCCATGTCGGACCAGGAGCTCTTCTACACCGGCGTCGCCCTGTACTGGGCGGAGGGGGGCAAGGACAAGGTCTACGACCGGCGGGAGAACGTCACGTTCATCAACAGCGACCCGGGCGTCATAGCCGTCTACCTGGCGTGGCTGGATCTGCTGGAGGTGGGGCGGGACCGCCTCTCCTACCGGGTCATGATCCATGAGACGGCCGATGTCCCCGCGGCCGAGCTCTACTGGGCCGACCTGGTCGGCATCGAGGTGTCCGACCTCCGGAAGACCACCCTCAAGAAGCACAATCCGAGGACCGTTCGGAAGAATGTGGGCGAGGCCTACCGGGGGTGCCTGGTGATCCGCGTGGCCAAGGGCGCCACCCTCTACCGCCGGATCGAAGGGTGGTGGTCGGGGATCGCCGAAGGGGCCACCTCCCGGCTCGAGGAGGGTGATCGACCCGGTAGGGTTGAGGCGTGATCCGCCGTGGGGTAGCGGCATCCCGCAGGCCTTTGGAGCCTTGAGACGCTGGTTCGAATCCAGCCGGCGGAGCTCACGCATCGGGCCCCGACCACACCGGTCGGGGCCCGCCCCCGTTTCCACCGGAAACACCCCCGGTATCCTGCGGATGACCACCACCCGAAGCCGAAGGGCACATCCGTGAGCGCAACCAGCCCGGCAGCCGTCGTCGTCCTCGCAGCGGGTGAGGGCACCCGCATGAAGTCGAAGACCCCCAAGGTCCTGCACGAGATCTCCGGGCGCTCGCTCGTCGGACATGTCGTCGCCGCCGCCCGTGAGCTGGACCCCCAGCACCTCGTCGTGGTCGTCGGCCACGCCAGTGAGCAGGTCACCGCGCACCTGAACGCCGGTGACGCCCCCGTGCGCACCGCCTTCCAGGCCGAGCAGAACGGGACCGGGCACGCCGTCCGTATGGGGCTGGAGGAGCTCGGCGGGGTCGTCGACGGGACCGTGATCGTCGTCTGCGGCGACACCCCGCTGCTCTCCGGCGAGACGCTCGGCGCGCTCGCCGCCACCCACACCGCCGACGCCAACGCGGTGACCGTCCTGACCGCCGAGGTCCCCGACTCCACCGGTTACGGGCGCATCGTGCGCGACGCGGCCTCCGGTGCGGTCACCGAGATCGTGGAGCACAAGGACGCCACCGACGAGCAGCGGGCCATCTCGGAGATCAACTCCGGGGTGTTCGCGTTCGACGGGTCGCTCCTGGCCGACGCGCTGGGCAAGGTGCGCACCGACAACAGCCAGGGCGAGGAGTACCTCACCGATGTGCTCTCCATCCTGCGCGAGGCCGGGCACCGCGTCGGGGCGTCCGTGGCGGGCGACCACCGCGAGATCCTCGGCATCAACAACCGGCTCCAGCTCGCCGAGGCACGCCGCCTGTTGAACGAGCGGCTGCTGGAGCGGGCGATGCTCGCCGGCGTGACCGTCGTGGACCCGGCGTCCACGCTGATCGACGCGACGGTGACGTACGAGCGTGACGCGGTCGTGCACCCGGGGACCCAGCTGCTCGGCTCCACGCATCTCGCCGAGGACAGTGAAGTCGGGCCGAACTCGCGTCTCAAGGACACCGTCGTGCACGCCGGGGCCCGCGTCGACAACTCCGTGACGGACTCGGCCGAGATCGGTCCGGGGGCCACCGTCGGGCCGTACGCGTATCTGCGGCCGGGGACGCGGCTGGGGGTCAAGGCCAAGGCCGGTACGTACGTGGAGATGAAGAACGCCACGATCGGCGAGGGGACCAAGGTCCCGCACCTCAGCTATGTCGGTGACGCGACCATCGGCGATCACACCAACATCGGTGCCGCCAGCGTCTTCGTGAACTACGACGGGGTGGCCAAGCACCACACGACGATCGGTTCTCACTGCCGTACCGGTTCGGACAATATGTTTGTGGCACCCGTCACGGTCGGGGACGGCGTCTACACCGCCGCCGGGTCGGTCATCACGAAGGACGTCCCCTCCGGTTCGCTCGCCGTGGCCCGGGGCCAGCAGCGGAATATCGAGGGTTGGGTGGCCCGGAAGCGTCCGGGCAGCGCCGCCGCTCAGGCTGCTCAGGCGTCGTCGCAGGGAGCCGACGGCGAAAGCTGACCGGAAACAGGTGCGCCGGTGACGGCGTACCGTGATAGATGCTCACCCATTTCGGCTGGCTCGTTGCACATCGGGACCTATGCGTGCAGCGCCAGATACACGTCTGAGGAGACTGTGCTGTGACCGGGATCAAGACGACCGGCGAGAAGAAACTGATGCTCTTCTCCGGCCGCGCCCACCCCGAGCTGGCCGAGGAGGTCGCACATCAACTGGGTGTCGGTCTCGTGCCGACGAAGGCTTTCGATTTCGCCAACGGTGAGATCTACGTGCGGTTCCAGGAGTCGGCACGTGGCGCGGACTGCTTCCTGATCCAGAGCCACACGGCTCCGATCAACAAGTGGATCATGGAGCAGCTGATCATGCTGGACGCGCTGAAGCGCGCGTCGGCCCGTTCGATCACGGTGATCGTGCCGTTCTACGGGTACGCCCGCCAGGACAAGAAGCACCGCGGCCGTGAGCCGATCTCGGCGCGTCTGATCGCGGACCTGATGAAGACGGCGGGTGCGGACCGGATCCTCACGGTCGATCTGCACACGGACCAGATCCAGGGCTTCTTCGACGGCCCGGTGGACCACCTGTTCGCGCTGCCGATCCTGGCGGACTACGTGGGCGCGAAGGTCGACCGTTCCAAGCTGACGATCGTGTCGCCGGACGCGGGCCGTGTGCGGGTCGCCGACCGCTGGTGCGACCGGCTGGACGCGCCGCTGGCGATCGTGCACAAGCGCCGCGACAAGGACGTGCCGAACCAGGTCTCCGTCCACGAGGTCGTCGGTAACGTCGAGGGCCGGGTCTGTGTGCTGGTCGACGACATGATCGACACCGGTGGCACGATCTGCGCCGCTGCGGACGCGCTGTTCGCGCACGGTGCGGAGGACGTCATCGTGACGGCGACGCACGGTGTGCTGTCGGGTCCGGCGGCGGACCGGCTGAAGAACTCGAAGGTGAGCGAGTTCGTGTTCACGGACACGCTGCCGACCCCGGGTGAGCTGGAGCTGGACAAGATCACGGTGCTGTCGATCGCGCCGACGATCGCGCGTGCGGTGCGTGAGGTGTTCGAGGACGGTTCGGTGACGAGCCTCTTCGAGGAGCAGGGCTGACCGTCCGATAGCGGTCCCCGCTGATCCACTTTGGGGTACGGCCTCCCCGCCGGGTAGACTCACCGAGTTGCTCGGCGAGGGAGGCCGTACCCGTGTGTACGGACACTCCGTTATCGACGCGCTCTTCGTAGCAGGCCTGTCGTGGGCCGGGTGACCGTTCGAGATCCGTTTCCGACGGTTCCGCCACCTGACGAGGAGTGCAACCATGGCTGAGATCAAGCTCGCCACCGAGGTCCGTACCGAGTTCGGCAAGGGCGCCGCCCGCCGTATCCGCCGTGCCAACCAGGTCCCCGGGGTCGTCTACGGCCACGGCGCCGAGTCGGTCCACATCACGCTGCCGGGTCACGACCTGCTGCTCGCCCTGCGTACGGCCAACGTGCTCATCGGCCTGGAGATCGACGGCAAGGACACGCTGGTCATCCCGAAGGCCGTGCAGCGTCACCCCCTCAAGGGCACCATCGAGCACGTCGACCTGCTGACCGTGAAGCGCGGCGAGAAGGTCAACGTCGAGATCGCGGTGCACGCCGAGGGCGACCTGGCGCCGGGCGCCAACCTGCTGGAGTTCGTGCAGAACACGCTGCTCGTCGAGGCCGAGGCCACCCACATCCCCGAGTCCGTGACGGTCTCCGTCGAGGGCCTGGACGCCGGTGCCTCGATCGCCGCCAAGGACATCCCGCTGCCGAAGGGCTCCGTGCTCGCCGGTGACGAGGACGCCATCGTGATCCAGGTCGTCGCCGCGCAGGCCGAGGAGCCGTCCGCGGACGAGGCCGCCGAGGCCGAGGGTGCCGAGGCCTGAGCCCTCGTCGCTCCCGTTCCATCTGCTTGACGTTCCACCTGCTTGACTGACGGGGTGGTGGTTCCCTTCCGGGGGAGCCGCCGCCCCGTTCGCCTGCCATCCCCTGTACCTGTACGAGGAGACCGAGCGCTGATGTCCGACGCCACCGACCCCTGGCTCATCGTGGGCCTCGGCAACCCCGGCCCCGAGTACGCGGCGAACCGGCACAACGTCGGGTTCATGGTGGCCGATCTGCTGGCGACACGGATCGGCGGGAAGTTCAAGCGGGCGCAGAAGGCGCAGGCGCAGGTGGTGGAGGGGCGGATCGGTCCGCCGGGTCCGGGGAGCCGGCGGGTGGTGCTGGCGAAGCCGATGCCGTACATGAATCTGTCCGGTGGGCCGGTGACGGCGCTGCGGGACTTCTACAAGGTGCCGACCGATCACATCGTGGCGATCCATGACGAGCTGGACATCGATTACGGGGCGCTGCGGCTGAAGCTGGGCGGCGGGGACAACGGGCACAACGGGCTGAAGTCGATGACGAAGTCGATGGGTCCGGACTATCACCGGGTGCGGTTCGGGATCGGGCGGCCGCCGGGGCGGATGCAGGTCGCGGATTTCGTGCTGAAGGATTTCGGGTCGGTGGAGCGCAAGGAGCTGGCGTTCCTGGTGGACCGGGCGGCGGACTCGGTGGAGTGTCTGCTGGCGGAGGGGCTTGAGCGGGCGCAGAGCGCGTACAACTCCTGACGTCCGGCCCGCGCTTCCCTGCCGCGTACGGCCCCTGACTCTCGCCCCGCACTCCCCTGCCGCGTACAACTCCTGACATTGCCTTCCCTCGTGGGGCGTTTTTCGGCCACAGGTTGACCGGGGGCTGTGCTCTGGCCAAGGATCTGCCCCCATGAAGCGGAGCTCTTCCCAGCGTGCGGCGCTCGTGGGCCGTCGGACGGTGATGGGGCTGGTGGCCCTGGTGCTGCTGGTCGCGGGGGTGTGGTCGTCGTGGGCCACCGCGCACCATGTCGTCCTGGCCAAGGGGCGTGAGCACGGCACGTTGACGGTGACGGAGTGCGGGCGGGAGACCTGCACCGGCCGGTACGAGCCGGACGCCACGTCGGCGGCGCGGGCGCGGGTGACGGTGGAGCGGTCGGTCGCGGCGGAGAAGGGCGACCGGTTTCCGGTGGTCGTGAAGCCCGGTACCGATGCGGTGGTCCGCACGGGGGTGCCGGGATTTCTGCATGCCTGGATGCCGTTGAGCGGGGCGATGGTGCTGGCCGGGTTCGTGATCGGCGGCGGGCTGCGGATGACGCGTACGGCGTGGGGGGTCGGAGCGGCGGGGGCGGCCCTGCTGGTGGCGACGTTCGTCGCGCTGTAGCAGGGCCGCCCCGTTCGCCGTACGGCGTACTCAGCCGGTGTTGCGCAGGCCCGCCGCGACACCGTTGACGGTGAGCAGCAGCGCGCGGGCGAGCAGCGGGTCGGGCTCTTCGCCGCGTTCGACCGCCTGGCGCTGGCGGGCCAGCAGCGAGACCTGGAGGTAGGAGATCGGGTCCAAATAGGCGTCGCGGATGGCGAAGGTCTGCTGGAGCGCCGGGCTGGTACCGAGCAGTTCGGTGGAGCCGGTGACCTTGAGGACTTCGCTGACGGTCAGGGCGTGCTCGGCCTCGATGGCGTCGAAGACGTGCTTCAGCTCGTCGGGGACGAGCGTGTCGACGTAGTGCCGGGCGATGCGCAGGTCGGTCTTGGCGAGCGTCATCTCCACGTTGGAGAGGAAGTTGCGGAAGAAGTGCCAGTGCTCGTGCATCTCGTCGAGGACGGTGTCGAGTCCGGCTTCGCGCAGGGCCTTGAGGCCGGAGCCGACGCCGTACCAGCCGGGGACGATCTGGCGGGACTGGGTCCAGCCGAAGACCCACGGGATGGCGCGGAGGCCGTCGAGGGAGACGCCGGAGCCGGGGCGGCGGGAGGGCCGTGAGCCCAGGTGCAGGTCGGCGAGCTGGTCCACCGGGGTGGAAGCGAGGAAGTAGGCGGGGAGGTCGGGGTCCTCGACGAGCTTGCGGTAGGCGCTGTGGGCGGCGTCGGAGACGGTGTCCATGGCCGCGTCCCAGCGGGCGAGGGCCTCGTCGGACTGGCGGGGGGCCGTGTGCAGGGCGGAGGCCTGGAGGGTGGCCGCGACGGTCAGTTCGAGGTTCTCGCGGGCGAGGGCGGGGATGAGGTACTTGTCGGAGATGACCTCGCCCTGCTCGGTCACCTTGATCTCGCCCTCCAGGGTTCCCCAGGGCTGGGCGAGGATCGCGTCGTGGGAGGGGCCGCCGCCGCGGCCGACGGTGCCGCCGCGGCCGTGGAAGAGGCGCAGGCGTACGCCGTAGCGGTGGGCGACGTCGCGGAGGCGGCGCTGGGCGCGGTGGATCTCCCACTGGGAGGTGGTGATGCCGCCGAACTTGGAGGAGTCGCTGTAGCCGAGCATGACCTCCTGGACGTCGCCGCGCAGGGAGACGAGGCGTCGGTAGGAGGGGTCGGCGAGCATCGCGTCGAGGATGACGTCGGCGGCCTTGAGCTCGTCGGTGGTCTCCAGGAGCGGGACGATGCCGATCTTGGCCCAGCCGGCGTGGAGGTCGAGGAGTCCGGCCTCGCGGGCGAGGACGGCGGCGGCGAAGACGTCGTCGGCGCCCTGGCACATGGAGATGATGTAGGACTCGATGACTTCGGGGCCGAAGCGTTCGAAGGCTTCCTTGATGGTGTGGAAGACGCCGAGGGTCTTCTCGCCGGCCGCGTCGAGGGGGGCCGGGGTGGGGGCGAGGGGCCGGCGGGAGCGGAGCTCCTTGGCGAGGAGCTTCTGCCGGTAGTCGCGGGGCATGTCGGCGTAGCGCCAGGACTCCTCGCCGAGGCGGTCGAAGAGCTGGCCGAGTGCGTGGTGGTGGGCGTCGGCGTGTTCGCGTACGTCCATGGTGGCGAGCTGGAGGCCGAAGGCGGCGAGCGTGCGGATGGTGCGGTCCATGCGGCCGTCGGCGAAGAGGCCGCCGCGGTGCTCGCGCAGGGAGGTCTGGATGAGGGCCAGGTCGGCGAGGAGTTCGGAGGTGCCGAGGTAGTCGCAGCCGGGGCGGTGGGGGGTGCCCTTGGCGAGGCGCTCGCGGGTGTTGACGAGCTTCTGCCGGATGCAGGTGGCCTTGAGGCGGTAGGGCTCCTCGGCGTTCAGCCGCTTGTAGCGGGGGCTGATCTCGGGGAGGCGTTCCAGGTCGGCCTGGAGGGAGGTGAGGAGCTCGTCGGTGGCTCCGGTGTAGCGGATGGAGTTGGAGAGCAGGCCGCGCAGGTAGTCGATGAGTTCGAGTGCGTCGGTGATGCCGTGCTCGTGCTGGAGGATGAGGACGTCCCAGGTGACGGCGGGGGTCACGTTGGGGTTGCCGTCGCGGTCGCCGCCGATCCAGGTGCCGAAGGTGAGGGGGCGGGTGCCGGCGGGGAGTTCGACGCCGACGCGCTCCAGCTCGGCGGCGAGGTCTTCGAGGACGTCGCCGACGGCGTTGGCGTGCAGCTCGTCGAGGTAGTAGATGGCGTTGCGGGCCTCGTCGGCGGGCTCCGGGCGGACGACACGGAGTTCGTCGGTCTGCCAGATGAGGTCGATGTTCTCGGCGAGCCGGAGGTCGTGGCGGCGGCGGTCGGCCTCGATGACCGGGGTCTCAAGCAGCTCGGCGATGCGGCGGAGCTTGTTGAGGACGGAGCGGCGGGCGGCCTCGGTGGGGTGGGCGGTGAAGACCGGCCGGACGTTCAGGTTCTTGACCGTCTCGCGCAGGTGCTCGGGGTCGGCGTCCTTGAGCCGGTCGGCGGTGCGGGCCAGGAGCCCGCCCTCGGCGGCGCGGCGGTCGCGCATCTCGTGGGCGCGGTGGACCTGCTCGGTGACGTTGGCGAGGTGGAAGTAGGTGGAGAAGGCGCGCACGAGCTGTGCGGCGGTCTCCAGGTCGGTGTCGCCGAGGAGTGCGGCCGCCGCTTCGCCGTCGGTGCGGGTCAGGGCGCGTACCCGCTCGACGAGGTCGAGGAGTTCCTGGCCTTCCTGGCGTACGAGGGTCTCGCCGAGGAGGTCGCCGAGGCGGCGGATGTCGGCGCGCAGCTCGGGGCTGGCGGCGGGGGTCTGGTCGGCACTGCTCACAGTGTGCGGCTCCTTGCAGTGAATGAGGAGGTGCGTCGCTTCGGCGTCTCCCGTGACGGTGCTGATGGCGGTGGGAGAGCGCTGGGCGGGGTACGGGGCCCTGCGGCTGGCAGCGGTGCTGTCGCCACGCCCCGACGAGCGGGTGCGGACCGCGCTGTCCGACCCTTCCAGGATAGGTGTCGTCGCCTTCGGCGTGTCCGCAGCCCTGGCGGGGGCAGGAGAACAGCGTCGGCACCCAGTGCCCTACCCGTCGGGCAGGCGGACTACCGCGTACGACGGGCTGGACCGGGTTCTCGTGTTGTGGGTCCCGTCACTGTCATACTTACCAAGCCGTAGGTTACGGAACCGTAGCCACGGCCGTCCGAGCACCGCTTCCTCACCCTCCGGGGGACTCCCCTATGCCGTCCACGCCTGATGTGATCGACGAGACCGACCCATCCACCACCGCCACCGCCTCCACCCTTCCGCCCGCCACGCTGGGCGGGGACAAGAAGCGGTCGGTCGAACAGTTCGCGCTGCTGGCGTTCATCGTGGTGCCGTTCGTGGCCCTGCTGGCGGCGGTGCCACTGGCATGGGGGTGGGGGGTGAGCTGGCTGGACATCGGGCTGATGGTGGCGATGTACTTCATCGGCTGCCACGGCATCACGATCGGTTTCCACCGGTACTTCACGCACGGTTCGTTCAAGGCGAAGCGTCCGCTGCGGATCGCGCTGGCCGTGATGGGTTCGCTGGCGGTGGAGGGGCCGCTGGTGCGGTGGGTGGCCGATCACCGCAAGCACCACAAGTTCTCCGACGCGGAGGGCGACCCGCATTCGCCGTGGCGGTTCGGGGAGAGCCTGCCGGCCCTGATGAAGGGCCTGTGGTGGGCGCACATCGCGTGGATGTTCGACGAGGAGCAGACCCCGCAGCAGAAGTACGCCCCCGATCTGATCAAGGACCCGGCGATCCGGGGCATCTCGCGCCACTTCCTCTCCTTCACGATCCTCTCGCTGGCGATCCCGCCGCTGGTGGGCGGTCTGGTGACGATGTCGTGGTGGGGCGCGGCGACGGCGTTCTTCTGGGGTTCGCTGGTACGGGTTGCGCTGCTGCACCACGTGACGTGGTCGATCAACTCGATCTGCCACGCGGTCGGCAAGCGCCCCTTCAAGTCCCGTGACCGTTCGGGGAACGTGTGGTGGCTGGCGGTGCTGTCGTGCGGCGAGTCGTGGCACAACCTGCACCACGCGGACCCGACCAGCGCGCGGCACGGGGTGATGCGGGGGCAGATCGACTCCAGCGCCCGGCTGATCCGCTGGTTCGAGAAGCTGGGCTGGGCGTACGACGTGCGGTGGCCGGACGCCGCACGTATCGACTCCCGGCGCACGTCCGTACCGGCCGACCCGGCATGATTGACGACGTGGCGACCGACTCCAGCAGCGAGAAGAGCAGACCTTCCCCGTCCCGGCGGGCCCGCCGGGTCCGGATGACCGGCAAGGAGCGCCGCGAGCAGCTGCTGGACATCGGCCGTGCCCTCTTCGCCGACAAGGGGTTCGAGGGCACGTCGGTGGAGGAGATCGCGGCCCGCGCCGGGGTCTCCAAGCCGGTGGTGTACGAGCACTTCGGCGGCAAGGAGGGCCTGTACGCGGTGGTCGTGGACCGCGAGATGCGCCAGCTGCTGGACATGGTGACGGGGGCGCTCACGGCGGGTCATCCGCGCGAGCTGCTGGAGCAGGCGGCGTTCGCGCTGCTGGACTACATCGAGTCGTACACGGACGGTTTCCGGATCCTGGTCCGGGACTCCCCGGTGGCGCAGTCGACGGGCACGTTCGCCTCGCTGATCAGCGATATCGCCACGCAGGTGGAGGACATCCTGGGCCTGGAGTTCAAGGCCCGCGGCTTCGACCCGAAGCTGGCCCCGCTCTACGCGCAGGCGCTGGTGGGGATGGTGGCGCTGACCGGCCAGTGGTGGCTGGACGTCCGCAAGCCGAAGAAGGCGGAGGTCGCGGCGCACCTGGTGAACCTGTGCTGGCACGGGCTGGAGAACCTGGAGTCGAAGCCGCGGCTGATAGGGCACCGGAAGAGCTGATCGCGTCACCCTTCCGCACGTCGTCACCCGTGGTGATGACGCGTGCGGATTTCCCGCCGTAGTGTGGTCGGGAGGGCAGAGGATTCGTCCATGGGAGGAACCATGACCGCCGAGCCGACCACCGCGCACAGCTCCCCCTGGCCGGTGCCCCCGCAGGACGGATACACCGTGGACGATCTGTTCACGCTGCCCGATCTCCCGCCGCACACAGAGCTGATCGACGGGAGCCTGGTTTTCGTGAGTCCGCAGCGCAAGTTCCACAGCACAGTGATCGATCTGCTGGTGGCGGGGCTGCGCAGCACAGCACCGCCGGAGATGAAGATCCGTCGGGAGATGACCGTGGTGCTGGACCGGCGCAACGGACCGGAGCCCGACGTCTCCGTCATTCGCAGCGAGGCTGACTCCAAGGGGATGGAGCAGACGTCGTACGCTGCCGCCGACGTCCACCTCGCCGTGGAAGTCGTCTCCCCCGACTCCGAGGCCCGCGACCGTGAGGCCAAGCCGCACAAGTACGCCACCGCCGGCATCCCGCACTTCTGGCTGGTGGAGATGACGGGCACCGACCAGCACCCCGTCGTACGGGTCTACGAGCTGGACCCGGTGACGAAGGCGTACGCGCTGACCGGGATCCATCACGACCGGCTGAAGACGGGTGTGCCGTTCCCCGTGGACATCGACATCTCTGCGGACGCGCTCAAGGAGCTGTAGGGCGCCTCACACCGCGTCCGGCTCCAGGAACTCCAGGCGGTTGCCCGCCGGGTCGTGGGCGTAGAAGCGGCGGTGGCCGGGGAGGTTGTCGTCCCATTCCGTGCGCACGCCGTGGGACTCCAGGCGGGCCGCGTACTCCACGATCCCGGTGACGCGCAGGCCCGGGTGGGCCTTCTTCGCCGGGCGGAAGTCCTCCTCGATGCCCAGGTGGAGCTGGACGGGGCCGGCGGCGAACCAGCAGCCGCCGCGGGCGGCCAGCACCGGGGGTTTCGGGATCTCCGTCATGCCCAGGGCACCGGCGTAGAAGGCGCGCAGGGCGTCCTCGGTGCCGGGTGGGGCGGCGAGCTGTACGTGGTCGACGGCGGCCAGACCATGGGCGGGGGCGGTCATGACTTCTCCTTGCGGGGCCGGGGCTCGGTCTACGGCTTGCGGGCTACGGCGAAGATGCGGCGGAACGGGAAGACCGTGCCGTACGGGCCGGGTGGGTACGCCTCGCGCAGCAGGTCGCGGTATTCGGTGAGGAACGCGTCGCGGGCCTCGGGGTCGTCGGCGAGCGCGGTGAGGACGGGGCGCAGGGCGGTGCCCTTGACCCAGTCGAGGACGGCGTCCTCGCCGTGCAGGGTCTGGAGGTAGGTGGTCTCCCAGACGTCGGCCGTGCAGCCCAGGTCCCGGAGGCGGGTGAGGTAGTCGGCGGGGTCCAGGACGGCGGCGGTGCGGTCGCCGGTGCCATGGAGGCGGGGGCGCCAGCGGTCGGAGTCGCGGAGGCGGGCCAGGAGGGTGTGGCTGGGGGCGGTGAAGTTGCCGGGGACCTGGAAGGCGAGGGTGCCGCCGGGGGCGAGGGCGTCCAGCCAGCGGGGGAAGTACGCGGCGTGGCCGGGGATCCACTGGAGCGCGGAGGTGGAGACGATCAGGCCGTACGTCTCGGTGGGCGTCCAGGTGGCGGCGTCGGCCTCGGCGAAGTCGAGGTGGGGCGGGCGGGCGTGGGCGGCGGCCTCGGCGAGCATCTGCGGGGAGGTGTCGTAGCCGGTGATACGGGCCTCGGGCCAGCGGTCGGCGAGGAGGGCGGTGACGTTTCCGGCGCCGCAGCCGAGGTCGGCGATGCGGGGTGCGGGGTGGCCGGGGAGGTCGCCGATCCGGGCCAGGAGGTCCTGGAAGGGGCGGGTGCGGTGGTCCGCGTGGCGCAGGTACTGCTGCGGATCCCAGGTGGGGTCGCTCGTGGGCGGCGTGGGCGGCGTGGGCTGGGTCATGGGAAACAGGATCACGCTCGCGATATCTTGATGTCAAGACACTTGAATTCAAGAGACTTCATGTCGACAGACCCTCTACACTGATCCACATGGAGGACGAGGTCGACCGACTGGTCGCAGCATGGCGCCGGGAGCGCCCCGACCTCGACGTGGAACCACTCGAGGTGCTCAGTCGCGTCTCCCGTCTGGCACGCCACCTCGACCGGGCCCGCCGCATAGCGTTCGCCGAGCACAACCTGGAGCCGTGGGAGTTCGACGTACTGACCTCCCTGCGCCGGGCCGGTGCCCCGTACCAGCTCTCCCCCGGGCAGCTGCTGACCCAGACCCTGGTCACCTCGGGCACGATGACCAACCGCATCGACCGGCTGACCAAGAAGAACCTGGTGGAGCGGCTCCCCGACCCCAGCGACCGGCGCGGTGTCCTGGTCCGGCTGACCGCCGAGGGACGCGACAAGGCGGACCAGTCGCTGGCCGGGCTCCTCGACCAGGAGCGGGCCATCCTCGGCGAGCTCTCCCGCCGCCAGCGCGGTGAACTGGCCGGGCTGCTACGCCAGTTGACTGCCCCGTTCGACAACATCCCCGGCTAGCCGGACCGTTACGGGCTCCGCCGGGCCCACCCCGGCCCGCCGGGCGAGCGCCACGGCGGCCAGCGTCGAGTGCACCCCGAGCTTGCCCAGCACGTTCTGCATATGGGTGCGGACCGTGTGCGGGGAGAGGAACAGCCGCTCCGCGACCGCCTTCCGCCCCAGCCCCGCCACCATGCAGCGCAGCACCTCGCGCTCGCGCGGTGTCAGCGACTCCACCAGCTGCTCGCTCTCGGTGCGGTGCTTGCGGGTCGCCGTCAGCTCCCGCAGGACCCCGGTCAGCAGCGCGGGCGGCAGATGCGTCTCGTCGCGCAGCACGCCCCGGACCACCGTGAGCAGCCGTTGCAGCGAGCAGTCCTTGGCCACCCACCCCGAGGCGCCCGCCTGGAGCGCCCGGGCGGCGGACCGCGGGTCGTCCTTCTCCGCGAGCACCACCGAGCGGACGCCGGGCCGGGCGGCGCGGACCTGGGCGACCAGCGAGATCCCGTCGACGAGGGCCGGCTCCTCCGGCCGGGGCGCGGGGAGCGCCGGGGCGCCGCCGGTGGCCAGGGCGCCCAGCTCGGCGTCGACCAGGATCACGTCGTACGGGCGTGCCTCGGCGGTCGCGCGCTCCAGTGCGCGCAGCGCGGCCGGGCCGCTGCCCGCCGCCGCCACGTCCACGTCCGGTTCGGCCGCGAGGGCCGCCGCGAGCGATTCGGCGAAGATGCGGTGGTCGTCGACCACCAGAACCCGGATTCGAGCCACAGAGAGACCCCCATCGGCGGGGGCGGACAGCTGCGGGTACGGCGTCCGGAACTTCCGGCAGGCCCGTGGCCTGCCTTCCGGGTGGCCCGTGGTGCTCCGACCGCCGTCGTATGCACCGCCCGCCACCCCGTTCCGGGCGCCGTACCCGACTCTCTCGCCCCCTGATTCGGCACCGGCCCCCACCGGTGCTGGGATCAGCGTACGGGCGGGGGCCGGAGGGGGAAGGCGATTCGCGGAACTGGTGGCCCGGCGTGGATACCCGGGTGTTTATGGTGGGGTTCATGTTCCGTCTTGTGACAGAAGTAGACAGAGAACGTCGTGTTCTGCTGAGCGGGCGTCTGCGCGACGACAACAGGGCGGCCTCCCCCGCCCTGCGCGCCCTGCTCTCCACCTCCGCCGAGCACGAAACCCCGCTGGAGGTCTGGGCGTTGGACGGGCACGGCGCGGTCGCCGGCGGGCTGACCGGGCGGACCTGGGCGTACTGGCTCCATGTCGAACTGCTCTGGGTCGACGCCCGCCACCGCTCCGCCGGCCTCGGGTCCCGGCTGCTCGCCGAGGCCGAGCGGGTGGCCCGTACGGAACGGGCCTGCACCCGCTCCCGGCTGGAGACCTGGGACTTCCAGGCCCCGGACTTCTACCGGAAGCAGGGGTACGAGGAGATCGGCCGGGTCGAGGACTACCCGCCGGGCGTCACCGAGTTCATCCTCACCAAGCGGCTCTGAACAGCCCGTACGCGTAAGGCCGGTTCAGCTCAGGCGGCGCGCTCCCGCCGACGGGACTGCCGCGAAGATCCCCGGGGCCGCGTGGCCCGCCCCGGCGAACGCCTTCGTGACGGCCTCGGCCACCGCGTCGGCCTCCGCCGCCTCCGCCAGCACGATGGCCGAGCCGCCGAAGCCGCCGCCGGTCATGCGTGCCCCGAGCGCACCGGCCTCCCGTGCCGCCGCGACCGCGAGGTCCAACTCGGCGCAGGAGACCCGCAGATCGTCGCGGAGCGAGCGGTGGCCCTCGTCCAGGACCGGGCCCGCCGCCCGCACCTCGCCCGCGTCCAGCAGGGCGATGACCTGCTCCACCCGGCGGTTGTCGCCGACGACATGGCGTACGTAACGGATGACGGACTCGTCCGCCCCGGCCTCCGCCAGGGTGGCCAGGGCCGCGTCGAGACCGTCGTACGGGAGGTCGCGCAGGGTGGGTATCCCCAGCAGCCGGGCGCCCTCCTCGCAGCCGGCCCGGCGCTCCGCGTACGCCCCGTCGCCGAGCGCGTGCTTGACCCGGGTGTCGACGACCAGGAGCGTGAGGCCCTGGGCGGCCAGGTCGAAGGGGACCTGGCGCAGGGTGAGGTCGCGGGTGTCCAGGTGCAGGGCGTGGCCCTCGGTGCAGCAGGCCGACGCCATCTGGTCCATGATCCCGCAGGGCACGCCGACGAAGTCGTTCTCGGCGCGGCGCCCGATCACGGCCAGTTCCGGTCCGCTCAGGCCGAGTTGGAACAGGTCGTTCAGGGCGAGCGCGGTGACGGTCTCCAGGGCGGCGGAGGAGGAGAGCCCCGCGCCGGTGGGGACGGTGGAGGTCAGTGCGATGTCGGCGCCGGTGACCGGGTGGCCGGCCTCGCGCAGCGCCCAGACCACGCCCGCCGGGTAGGCGGCCCAGCCGTGGCCGGAGTGCGGAGCCAGCTCCTCCACGCGCAGGGAGACGACGCCGCCGGGCACGTCGGTGGAGTACAGCCGCAGGACGCCGTCGGTGCGCGGGGAGACGGCGGCGCGGGCGGTGTGCGGGAGGGCGAGCGGCATGACGAAGCCGTCGTTGAAGTCGGTGTACTCGCCGATGAGGTTCACCCGTCCGGGTGCCGCCCATACGCCGTGGGGTTCACCCCCGTACAGCTCGGTGAAGGTGGCGGCGGGGTCGGGCCCGGTCTGCGCGGCGGTCTCGGTCATGGGGTGGTGGTCTCCTCTCGGCGGGCGAACTCCCAGGCGTCGGCGACGATTCCGGCCAGGTCGGCGCGGGACGGCTGCCAGCCGAGGCGTTCGACGGCGGTGGCGGCGGAGGCGACGAGGACGGCCGGGTCGCCGCCTCGGCGCGGGGCGGGGGTCTCGGGGACCGGGTGGCCGGTGACCTTGCGGACGGTCTCGATGACCTCGCGGACCGAGAAGCCGTTGCCGTTGCCGAGGTTGCAGATGAGGTGCTCGCCGGGGGCGGCGGCGTCCAGGGCGAGGAGGTGGGCCTCGGCGAGGTCGGCGACGTGGATGTAGTCGCGGACGCAGGTGCCGTCGGGGGTGGGGTAGTCGTCGCCGTAGACGGAGATCGACTCCCGCTTGCCCAGGGCCACTTGGAGGACGAGCGGGATGAGGTGGGACTCGGGGGTGTGGCGCTCGCCGCAACTGCCGTACGCACCGGCCACGTTGAAGTAGCGCAGCGAGACGGCGGCGAGGCCGTGGGCGGTGGCCTCGCCGCTGATCATGTGGTCGACGGCGAGCTTGGAGGCGCCGTACGGGCTGGTGGGGGCGGTGGGGTCGGTCTCGGTGATGGGGGTGGAGACCGGTTCGCCGTAGGTGGCGGCGGTGGAGGAGAAGACGAGGGTGCGCACGCCGTGTTGGCGCATGGCGGCGAGGAGGGCGGTGGTGCCGCCGACGTTGTTGACCCAGTACTTCTCGGGGTCCACGACGGACTCGCCGACCTGGGAGTAGGCGGCGAAGTGCAGGACCCCGTCGTAGGAGGGGTCGAGGTGGCGGGCGGCGTCCTGGATGCGGCCCTCGATGAACGTGGCGCCGGCCGGGACGCCGACGCGGAAGCCGGTGGAGAGGTCGTCCAGGACGGTGACCGTGTGCCCGGCCTCCAGCAGATGCTGGGCGACGACGCTGCCGACGTAACCGGCACCGCCGGTGACCAGGTACTTCTTCTTCGGGTTGCTCATTCGCTCGCTACCTCTCGCAGTCGCTGGGCCGCGGCTTCCGGCGGCACGTCGTTGATGAACACACTCATGCCGGATTCGGAACCCGCGAGGAACTTCAGCTTGCCGGAGGTGCGGCGAATGGTGAAAAGCTCCAGGTGCAGGGCGAACTCCTCCCGGCCGTCCACCCCGAACGGCGCCTGGTGCCAGGCGGAGATGTACGGGGTCGGCGGTTCGCCGGGTCCGAAGATCCGGTCGAAGCGCCTCAAGAGTTCCAGATAGACCTGTGGGAACTCTGTCCGGGCGGCCTCGTCGAGTGCGGGCAGGTCGGGGACGCGGCGGCGGGGGTGGAGGTGGACCTCGTAGGGCCAGTGCGCCGCGTACGGGACGTAGGCGATCCAGTGGTCGGTGGCGAGGACGACCCGGGTGCCCTCCTTCTCCTCGCGGGCGACCACGTCGTCGAAGAGGTTCCCGCCGGTCCCGGCGCGGTGGCGGGCGGCCGAGGCGAGCATCAGCTCGGTGCGCGGGGTGACGAAGGGGTAGCCGTAGATCTGGCCGTGCGGGTGGCCGAGGGTGACGCCGATCTCGGCGCCCCGGTTCTCGAAGCAGAAGACCTGGGTGACCTGGTCGAGGGCGGAGAGCGCGGCGGTGCGGTCGGTCCAGGCGGCGAGGACGAGCGCGGCCTGCTCCTCGGTGAGGTCGGCGAAGGACGCGTCGTGGTCGGAGGTGAAGCAGACGACCTCGCAGCGGCCGGAGTCGCCGGCGAGGGAGGGGAAGCGGTTCTCGAAGACGGCGACGTCGTAGTGGCTGTCGGGGATCTCGCTGAGGCGCCCCTCCCGGGTGGGGCAGAGCGGGCAGGCGTCGGCCGGCGGGTGGTAGGTGCGGGCCTGGCGGTGCGAGGCGACGGCGACCGCGTCGCCGAGCAGCGGGTCGCGGCGGATCTCCGAGGAGGTCGACACCGCGTCGAGAGGGCGCCGGTCGACGGCGTCGCGGACGGTGCCGTCCTCGGAGTCGTAGTAGATCAGCTCACGGCCGTCGGCCAGACGCGTAACCGTCTTCTTCACCAGGGTCCTCCACCCGTTCCCTCCAACCAACATAAACGCACATAACAAATCACAAGCGAACACCCCCGTCAATGGCCGCCACGGCGACAGGTCGCCCGCGCCACTTCGGTACGGCATACCCGGACATTCCCCCGCACTCGATCACGATCGAACAAAGAACATCAACGCAACTGTTCATTTAACGAACACAGAGGCGTAAGTTCCCTCGGGTTCAGTTCGCGCAACGAAGCGAGTACCCCCCATGCAGACACTGGCCGAAGGGCTCCGTCTCCCCACGAACGGGCTCGACTACGCCATCCTGGCGATCTACTTCGTCGTCGTCCTCGGCATCGGCTTCGCGGCCCGTGCGAGTGTGAGGACGAGCCTCGACTTCTTCCTCTCCGGACGGTCGCTGCCCGCCTGGGTGACCGGTCTCGCCTTCGTCGCGGCGAATCTCGGGGCCACCGAGATCCTCGGCATGGCGGCGACCGGCGCGCAGTACGGCGTCGCGGTGGTCCACTGGTACTGGATCGGCGCCATCCCCGCCATGGTCTTCCTCGGCCTGGTGATGATGCCGTTCTACTACCGCTCCAAGGTGCGCTCCGTACCGGAGTTCCTGCTCCAGCGGTTCGACAAGTCAGCCCACCTGCTGAGCTCCGTACTCTTCGCCTTCGCGGCGATCCTGATCGCGGGCGTCAACCTCTACGCCCTGTCGATCGTCGTGGAGGCGCTCCTGGGCTGGCCGCAGTGGGTCGCGATCGTCGTCGCGGGCCTGTTCGTGCTGATCTACATCACCATCGGCGGCCTCTCCTCGGCGATCTACAACGAGGTGCTCCAGTTCTTCGTCATCCTCGCCGCGCTCATCCCGATCACCGTGCTGGGCCTCAAGAGGGTCGGCGGCTGGGACGCCATGAGCGACTCGCTGACCAAGCAGCACGGCGGCGACTTCATGACCGCGTGGGGCGGCACCGGCATCGGTGACGCCAACCCGCTGGGCGCCAACTGGCTGACGATCATCCTCGGCCTCGGCTTCGTGCTCTCCTTCGGCTACTGGACGACGAACTTCGCCGAGGTGCAGCGCGCGCTCTCCGCGAAGAACCTCTCCGCCGCCAAGCGCACCCCGCTGATCGCCGCCTTCCCGAAGATCTTCATCGTCTTCGCGGTGATGATCCCGGGCCTGGTCGCCGCCGTGATCGTGCCGCAGATCGGCACCCCGGACTCGGACCTCACGTACAACGACGCGATCCCGCTGCTGATGCAGGAGCTGCTGCCCAACGGGGTGCTCGGCATCGCGGTGACCGGTCTGCTCGCCGCGTTCATGGCGGGCATGGCGGCCAACGTGTCCTCGTTCAACACGGTGTTCACGACCGACATCTGGCAGCGGTACGTGGTGAAGGACAAGCCGGACACGTACTACCTGAGGTTCGGCCGGCTGATCACGGCGATCGGCGTACTGGCCTCGATCGGCACGGCGTTCATCGCGGCGAGCTTCTCGAACATCATGAGCTACTTGCAGACGCTCTTCTCGTTCTTCAACGTCCCGATGTTCGTCGTCTTCATCATCGGCATGTTCTGGAAGCGGGCTTCCATGAAGTCCGGTGTCTGGGGGCTGATCGCGGGCACCGGCGCCGCGATGGTCAACTACTTCTGGATCTACAAGGGCGGGGTCATCGACATCCCGTCCGACCAGGGCGCCAACTTCGTCTCCGCGATCGTCGGGTTCGTCGCCGGGGCCGTCGTCATGGTCGTCGTCACGCTCTTCACCGCGCCGAAGCCCGACGCGGAGCTGGCCGGTCTGGTGTACGGGACCGTCTCCCCCGACCCCGACGAGGCGCTGGAGGAGGCCGACAAGGCCTGGTACCGCAAGCCCGCCCTGCTCGGCTGGGGCGCGATCGTGCTCGCGGCCCTGTGCTACGTCCCGTACTCGTTCTGACACCCGTTCCGATCGGAGGAACCACCATGTCCGACCTGCACAAGGAAGTCTCCGAACTGGAGCGCAAGTCCGCGACCGCGGCCCGGCTCTTCGACATCCGGCGGATCATCGGCGGCCTGTTCGTGGTCTACGGCGTGATCGTCACCATCGCCGGGATCAGCCCGTCCGACGCCGACCTGAAGAAGGCCGAGGGCGTCCACATCAACCTGTGGACCGGCCTGGCGATGCTGGCGCTCGGGCTGTTCTTCCTGGCCTGGATGAAGCTCCGCCCGGCGGAGGCACCGGCCGCACCCGACCCGGAGCCGGGGCCCGACGCGGGCTGAGGACCCGGCCGCCGTGCCCGCAGGGGCCCTACGTCACCCGCGCTGCCCGGGGACGTACGGCCCCTGCTCCGTACCGCCGTCGCTGCCTCCGCCGCCGCTCCTGCTGCCCGCCGCCCGGTCCAGCAGCCCGGTGCGGGCCGCGAGGGCGGCCGCCTCCAGCCGGGAGCCGACGCCCAGCTTCATCAGGACCCGCTGGACGTGCGTACGGGCGGTGCTCGGCGCGATCCGCATCCCGGCCGCGATCAGCCGGGTGTCCTCGCCCTCGGCGACCCGGACCAGGACCTCCGCCTCGCGCGGGGTCAGCATCTGGAGCAGGCGGCGGCCCTCGTCGTCGGGCTGGGCCGCCGGGTTGAGCAGCTCGGCGAAGGCGCCGCGCAACAGCTGCGGGGCGACCGCGCTCTCCCCCGCCCGCGCCTTCAGCATCGCCCGCTCCACGCCCTCGATGCGCTCGTCGTGGCGGACGTACCCCGCCGCCCCGGCCGCGAAGGCCGCGGCGATCCCGCGCGGGCTCGGCACCGGCCCGAGGACCACCACCGCGACCTGCGGGCGCTCCCGGCCGATGCGCACGATCGGGTCGAACACCCCCGGCGCGGCGGGCGAGGCCGTACCGAAGAGGCAGACCTCCGGGGCCCTGTTGACCACCAGCTCCGCCGACCCGGCCGTCGGGGCGGCCGCCGCGAGCACCCGGTGGCCGCGCAGTTTCAGCGCCGAGGCGAGTGCCTCGGCGAGCAGGCGGTGATCGTCGACCACCATGAGCCGCACGCTCATCGATCAAGCTCCAAGTGCCCCGTACGCCCTGGTTACCGGCCCCCCGGGCTCCTGACCCGGCAAGGTACACGCTTGTTCGACGGCGTGTGCCCCTTACGGGGGAGAAGCCCCCGTGAATGCCGAATTCTGCGCCATTGAGGGCCACTTGAGGGTCGCGGGAACGGCGGAAAACGATCAGCCCTGCCAGTCGGTGATCATCGGTGACCGACTGGCAGGGCTGTCGCGGAACTACGGGTGAGCGGGCGGTCAGTCGGTGCGGAAGCCCACCGCGAGGTAGAGCTTCTCGTCCGCCTGGCTGTCACGGCGCTCGCTGATCAGCTGCTTCGAGAGGAAGAAGCGGCCCTCGCCGTAGAGGATTTCGGAGTGGTCCGCGGTGAACCGGGTCTCCGCGTCCCGTACCGACTCGTCGCTCGGGTTCTCCATCAGCAGCGTCTGCTTGAAGGTCTCGCCGTCGATGGAGACGACCTGGCCGCCCTTGTCGTACGGGGGACGCTTGTACGCGATGACGTTGGTGCCGTCCATCCGGAGCGGGATCAGGCTGTAGCGCTCACCCGCGTCGGCCCGGCCGCCCAGCAGCTTGCCGGTGGTCAGGTCGAAGGCGACGACCTCGTTGGTGTCCCCGTACTCGCTCGTACCGTCGTGGTCCTCGGTCGGCAGGTAGAGCCGGTTGTTGCCGACGACCGCCGCCCGGCAGCTCTCGACATCGGTGGAGCCGCAGCGCGCCGCGTACTTCTCCGCGTCGGCCGAGATCCGCACGATCAGCTTGCCGGTCGCCGCGTCGATCGAGAAGAAGTCGGAGATGCCGCTGCCGTCGCCCGCGGTGTCGCCGACGTTGGCCGCGACCACCAGCGGCTTGGTGGAGACGATGGACGCGTAGTCGACGCCCGCGGGCATCTGGAACGAGGAGAGCGGTGCGCCGGTCGCCGGGTTCAGCGCCTGGATCTGGAGCTGCGGGCTGTCGTACGAGCCGCACTTGCGCACCACGGCGAGGGCCTCGCCACCGGCGTACCCCATGTCGTAGCAGCGGTCGGCGCCGACCTTCGGCTTCCAGAGCTCGGCGCCGTCCTCCAGCTTGAAGGCCGCGCCGCCCGAGGTGCCGCCCGCGGCGACGGTGGTCCCGCTGAGCGTGATCTCGTCGAACTGGACGGCCCGGTCGCCGCCGGTGGCGGAGGTGACCGACTTGCTCCACAGGAGCTTGCCCGCGGCCAGGTCGACGGCGCCGACCTGGTTGCACGCGGGGTACTTCTTCTCCTTGGTCGGCTTGCCCTCCTTGAAGAGGATCGCCGTCCTGTAGTCCTTGGTCATATGGCGGGAGGCGCCGCAGACCTCGCCGGGGACCGGCACGGACCAGAGCTTGGTGCCGGTGTCGCGGTCGTGGGCGACGACCTCGTTGACGCCGGACTTCACATACGCCTTGTCGGTGAGCCAGGAGCCCTTGACCGAGGTGACCGTGGCGACCTCCGGCTGCGGGAGCTGGAAGGCGACCTTGGAGCTGGTGTTGCCCGGGGCCTTCTCGCTGCCTCCGGCCAGGCCGCCGCCCTCGGCGCCCTTGCCCTCGCCGCCGCCGGTGGCGCCGGAGGTGGAGGCCTGGTCGTCCTTGCCGCCGTCGTCCTTGGTGGCGCTGTAGACGACGGCCGCGCCGATGATCAGCACCACGGCGACGGCTGCGGCGACGATGATCTGCATCTGGGTGCTGAACTTCTTACCGCCGCCGGGGACGGCCGGGCCGGGCTGCGGAGCGCCGTACATCGGCTGGGTGGGGTAGCCGTAGCCCTGCTGCGGCATACCGGGCTGGCCCGGGTAGCCGGGCTGTCCCGGCTGGCCGGGGGCGCCCTGCGGGTAGCCGTAGCCGGGCTGGGGGGCCTGCGGGTAGCCGTAGCCGTTGGGCTGCGGGGCCGGCGGGGTCGGGTAGCCGGGCTGCGGTGCGCCGTAGGCCCCGGCGGGCGGGGGCGGCGGGGAGCCGTAGCCACCGGCCGGCGGGGTCGGCGGGGCCGCGGGCGGGGGCTGCTTGGCGAAGGGGTCCGCGGGCGGCGGGGTCGGCTCACCGAACCCACCGGGCGGCGGGTCCTGCGGGGCACCGAACCCACCGGCGGGCGAACCGGCCGGGGGTCCTGCGGGCGGGCCCGCCGGGGGCTCGCCCGGCTGGACCGGCTCGCTCGGCCGGACCGGCTGGCTCGGCTCCTTGGCGGCCGCCTGGTCCGACGGCTGGTCGGCCGGCTCGTTCGGGGGCTCGTTGGGTGGCTGCTGCGGCGGCTGGGTCATCGCGTACGTACCTCGGGAGACGGGGGTTGTGTGGGGGTTTCGGATGCCGTCGGGGCGGCGGTCACTTGGAGAACACCAGCGCCGTCGCCTGCTCCATCTCGCCGTCGTCGCGGCCGCTGAGCCGCTTGGGCATGAGGTAGGAGCGACCGTCCACGTACCGGGCGGTCAGCCCTCCGAAGAGGCTGTTCTCGATCCGGTTGGTCCCCTCCGGGTGCTGGAGCAGGACACTGGTGGCGCCGCCCGTCGGCGGGATCGTGAGGATGGCCCCGGCCTTGTCGTAGCGCGGCTCCAGGTAGAGCAGCACCTTGCCGCCCTCCATCCCGATCGGGCTCATGGTGCGCTCGGCCGGCGCGGGCGCCGTCCACTTGGGCTTGCCGGTGTTCAGGTCGAAGGCGACGACCTTGTTCGTCCGCCCGGAGCCCGTACCGTCGGCCTTGGTGGCCATGTAGAAGGTGTTCGCGTCGGCGGCGACCCCGGTGCACCCTTCGAGCTGCTGGCCGAAGATGGCGAACGTACCGCCGCAGTTGGCGACGACCAGGTCACCCTTGGCGGGGCTCAGCTGGGAGCGGAGCTTGCCGTTGTCGGTGAACGCGGCGACCGACCACTGCTTCTTCTTCCGGTTCTCCAGCGAGACCACGAGCGGGCTCACCGAGTAGGTCTTCTTGATCTCCCAGCCGCGCGGCGGCTGGTAGGTCCACTTGGCCTTGCCGGTGACCGGGTCCAGCTCCTGGAGCTGGTGCTGCGGGTTGTCGGCGTCGTCGTTGCGGCAGTTGGCGGCGGCGATCAGCTTCGGACCGCCGGCGAAGGCGAAGGTCTTGCAGTTGCCTGTGGGGGTGCCGAACAGCTCCTTGCCGTCGCTGACCCGGTAGGCGTTGGAGTAGCTGGTCCGCCCGGCGGTGACCGTGTTCCCGCTGATCGCGAGGCCGATGTCGGAGATCAGGTCGAAGGCGCCGGCCTTCTTGACCTCGGCCTTCCAGCCGGCCTTGCCGGTGGTGAGGTCGATCATCTGCATCACGGTGCACTTGGAGCGGTCCGTGGTGCCGTCCTTGATACCGATGACGATCTTGCCGTCGGGGGCGACCGTGTTGGGGGTGGCGCAGATGTCGGCGGGGAGCGGGACGGTCCACTTCTTCTTGCCGTCGGCGACGGAGTAGCCGGAGATCCCGCGGTACAGGGCCGTGACCATCGTGTCGCCGACGAACCAGGGGCCGTGGATCTCGCCGCCGTTGCGCGGGAGGTCGACGTCGTTCTTCTGGAGCCAGGCGACCTTGGCCTCGCCCGGCTTGCGCCCGGCGTTGAGGTCGTCGTCCGTCTCCCGGCCGCCGCCGGTGCCGTCGCCCTCGTCGACCGAGGGGGAGGCGCTGGGCGTCTCGGGCGCCTTGGGGTCGCTGCTGGGGCCCGCGACCGGCTTCTTGGGGTCGTCGCCGCTGTCGCTCACCACGTACCAGGCGCCCGCGCCGACGAGCAGGACGACGGCGACGGCCGCCGCGGCGAGGATGCCGGTCTTCCCCTTGAAGGGACCGCCGCCGGTTCCGCCGGGCGCGGGGGCGCCGGGGTACTGCTGCTGCGGGTAGCCGTAACCGGGCTGCGTGGGCTGGCCGTAGGGACCGGGAGCGGGCTGGCCGTAGCCGCCGGGGGCGGGCTGCCCGTAGGGGCCGGGCTGCTGGCCGTACGGACCGGAGGGCTGCTGGGCGTAGGGGCCGGGCGCCTGGCCGGGGGCCTGCTGGCCGTACGGGCCGGGGGCCTGGCCCGGCGCTTGTCCGGGTGCCTGGCCGGGCGCCTGGCCCGCTGCCTGGGGGTAGCCGTAGCCCGGCTGGGCCGGGGGCGCCTGCGGGTAGCCGTACGCCGGGTCGCCCGGGGGCGGTGTCTGCGGCGGGCCGGCGGGGGCCGGGGGCTGGGCGGGCGGACCGGCCGGGGGCTGCGGCGGCTGGGCGGGCGGTGTCTGCTCCGGCTGCTTGGCCAGGGACGGCGGCTGCTGGTCCTGCGGCGGCTGAGGAGTCCCCTGCGGCGGCTCCTGCGGAGCCCCGAAGCCCCCCTGCGGCGGTTGCTGGCTGGGCGGCTGGCTCATCAGCACGTCCCCCTTCGTGCGGTCCGGTGCCCGATCCGGTCTCCCCCGCGATTCCGGGAGGGTTCAATTCCCCTCGGAAAGGAGCGAATCGGGCATGGCTTCCGCGGTGTCACGACAGTCGGGCGGGGCTTCTTTGTACCACCCACCTGCCGTCGAACACCGGATCGGACCACCCCCTGTTCCCAAGGGAGAACCGCGTTGTGATGCCCTCGTTACGACCGGCGGAAGGTGACGGTCAGTCACCGAAGACGAGCATCGACACGATGTCCTTCTCCTGCTCGTCGTCGCCCCCGCTGATGAACGGCTGCATGAGCACCGTGCGCCCGCCGGAGTAGGAGACCTCCGCGCCGGCGAAGGTGCTCTCGATCCCGCTCGCCGATTCCGGGTGGCGCAGGACGGGCCGCAGGGCGCCGCCGGTGGGCGGGAGGGCGTAGATGCCGCCGCCCTTGCTCCGGCCGTAGCCCTTCATCGCCTGGAGGTACATCAGCACCTTGCCGCCCTCGACCCGCAGCGGCAGCAGGACCTGCTCGGCCGGCGCCTGGGCCTTCCACCTGGACCTGCCGGTGGTGAGGTCGAAGGCGACGACGGCGTTGGTGGGGTCGGTCTTCCGCTTCACGACGGGCTTGGTCGCCAGGTAGAGCGTGCTCGCGTCGGCCGCGACGCCCAGGCAGTTGTCGAGGTTCGGGTTGAGGACGCGCAGCTCCCCGCCGCAGCGGGTCTCGTAGTCGACCCCCTCATCGGCGATCAGCTGGGAGCGGTAGGTGCCGTCGGTGTTGAGGATGACGATCGCCCACTTCTCCTGGCCCTGGCGGAAGGAGATGACCGGCGGGTCGGTCGAGTAGAACTGGTCGACCTTGTAGCCCTTCTTGACCGGGAAGGCCCACAGCTCCTTGCCGGTGGCCGGGTCGATGCGCCGTACGTGCTGGATGGCGTGGTCGTCCGCCGAGGTCTGGCAGCTGGTGGCGGCGAGGGGGACGGCGCCGGAGGCGAAGCCGTACGGCTGGCAGTTGCCGGGCAGTCTGTCCCAGAGGAGCTTGCCGTCGCCGATCCGGTAGGCCTCGGTGCGGCTGGTCCGGCCGACGGTCACCACGTCACCGTTGACGGCCATGGCGACGTCCGAGAGCCCGTCCCAGACGCCCGCCCGCTTGAACCTGGTTTCCCAGCCCGCCTCTCCGGTCCGCAGGTCGATCATCTGGAGCCGGTCGCACACCGCCGCGTCCGGCGGCCCGGTCTCCAGCGCGACGACGATCTTCCCGTCCGGGCCGGGCAGGGTGGGCGCCGCACAGACCCGGTACCGGAGGTCGAGGCTCCACTCCTGCGTCCCGTCGGCGGCCGAGTAGCCCGACACCGTGCGCTGCATGGCCTTGGCGACGATGTCCCCGGCGAACCAGGGCCCGAACTGCGGGGCCCCTCGGCCCGGCAGGTCGACGGTGTTCCCCTGGACCCAGAGGACCTTGTCCTCGCCGTCCTTGCGTGCGGCGTTGAGTTCGGCGGGGGCCGGGGCGGGGGTGTGGGTCCGCCCGGGCGGGGTGTCGCCGGTCTGCTCGGGGGCGGCGCTCCCGCTCCCCTCGGCGACGGGCGCCTTGCCGTCGCCGCTGCCGCCGTCCCCGGTGGCGTACCAGACCCCGGCACCGATCACGAGGACCCCGGCGAGCACGGCTGCGACGATTCCGGCCGTACGCCTCCGGGCCTTGCGGCCGCCGCCGGAAGGCGGCGGGTAGCCGTACCCGTACGCGGGATCCGGCGCGGGCTCCCCGTACACCCCGGGCTGCGGCTCGAAGGGTGCGCCGAAGACGCCCGGGTCCCCCTCCCCCTGGCCGTGGTGGTGCGGTGGCTGCCCCGGCGGGCCGGGCGGCTGTGACATCGGTACGTCTCCCCCTCGTACGGACCTACGTGATCGGCCGGGCCGCTCCCTGGCGTGCTCGGCCCGGCTGCTCCTCGGCCCGGCCGGCCTCAGGCGTCCTCGGCCAGCTCCAGCCAGCGCATTTCCAGCTCGTCGCGCTCGGTGACGAGTTCGCGGAGCTCGGCGTCGAGTTTGGCGACCTTCTCGAAGTCGGTGGCGTTCTCCGCGATCTGCTTGTGCAGCGCGGTCTCCCGGGTGGAGAGCTTGTCGAGTTGCCTCTCGACCTTCTGGAGCTCCTTCTTCGCGGCGCGGGCCTCCTGCGCGGAGACGGCGGGGGCGGCCGGGGCGGCGGAGGAGCCGCGCGAGGGGGCGGGGGCGGCGGAGGGGGTGGCCTCCTCCTCCATGCGCTGCCTGCGCTCCAGGTACTCGTCGATGCCGCGCGGCAGCATCCGCAGGGCGCGGTCGCCGAGGAGCGCCATGACCTTGTCCGTGGTCCTCTCGATGAAGAACCGGTCGTGGGAGATCACGATCATCGATCCGGGCCAGCTGTCGAGGAGGTCCTCCAGCTGGGTGAGGGTCTCGATGTCCAGGTCGTTGGTGGGCTCGTCGAGGAAGAGGACGTTGGGCTCGTCCATCAGCAGCCGCAGGATCTGGAGCCGACGGCGCTCACCGCCGGAGAGGTCGCCGACCGGCGTCCACTGCTTCTCCTTGGTGAAGCCGAACTGCTCGCAGAGCTGCCCCGCCGTCATCTCGCGGCCCTTGCCGAGGTCGACCCGGTCGCGGACCTGCTGGACGGCCTCCAGGACGCGGAGGTTCGGGTTGAGCTCGGAGACCTCCTGGGAGAGGTAGGCGAGCTTGACGGTCCTGCCGACGACGATCTTCCCGGCGGCGGGCTGCTCGTCGCCCTGCGTACGGGCGGCCTCGGCCAGGGCGCGCAGCAGCGAGGTCTTGCCCGCGCCGTTGACGCCGACCAGGCCGACGCGGTCGCCGGGGCCGAGCTGCCAGGTGAGGTGGGTGAGCAGGGTCTTGGGCCCGGCCTGGACGGTGACGTCCTCCAGCTCGAAGACGGTCTTGCCGAGACGGGCGTTGGCGAACTTCATCAGCTCGCTGGTGTCGCGCGGGGGCGGCACGTCGGCGATGAGCTCGTTGGCCGCCTCGATGCGGTAGCGCGGCTTGGAGGTGCGGGCGGGGGCGCCGCGGCGCAGCCAGGCCAGCTCCTTGCGCATGAGGTTCTGCCGCTTGGACTCCTCGGTGGCGGCGATCCGCTCACGCTCGGCGCGGGCGAAGACGTAGTCGCTGTAGCCGCCCTCGTACTCGTGGACGGTGCCGCGCTGCACGTCCCACATGCGGGTGCAGACCTGGTCGAGGAACCACCGGTCGTGGGTGACGCAGACGAGGGCCGAGCGCCGGGCGCGGAGGTGTCCGGCGAGCCAGGAGATGCCCTCGACGTCGAGGTGGTTGGTGGGCTCGTCGAGGACGATCAGGTCCTGCTCGTCGATGAGGAGCTTCGCCAGCGCGATACGGCGGCGCTCACCGCCGGAGAGCGGCGCGATGACGGTGTCGAGTCCGTGCTCGAAGCCGGGGAGGGCGAGGCCCCCGAAGAGCCCGGTGAGCACGTCCCGGATCTTGGCGCTGCCCGCCCACTCGTGGTCGGCGAGATCGCCGATGACCTCCTGGCGGATGGTCTTCTCCGGGTCCAGGGAGTCGTGCTGGGTGAGCACCCCGAGCCGCAGCCCGCCGTTGTGGGTGACACGGCCGGTGTCCGCGTCCTCCAGCTTGGCGAGCATCCGGATGAGGGTCGTCTTGCCGTCGCCGTTGCGGCCCACGACACCGATCCGGTCGCCCTCGGAGACCCCGAGGGATACGCCGTCGAGCAGGGCACGGGTGCCGTACACCTTGCTGACCTGCTCGACATTGACCAGATTGACGGCCATTTCACTCCTGTCCGGGGGGTTGATCGACCTTCCCAGGGTACGGCGGCGGAGGGGGCTCGATGGCACGGCCTTGGCACCACGCATCGACCAGCGTACAGTTTCCTGTACGTACAGAATGACGTACAGGGAGCATCACATGCGGACGATGACCTACACCGAATCGCGGGCGAAGTACGCGGAGACCCTGAGCGCGGTCGTGGACGACCGCGAGGAGGTCGTGGTCACACGCGCCGGCCACGAGCCCGTGGTGATAGTGGCGCTGGACGAGTACGAGTCCCTCAAGGAGACCGCGTACCAGCTCCGGAGCCCGGAGAACGCCCGTCGGCTGCTGGCTTCGATCGACCGCTTGGAGAACGGCGGCGGCACGGTGCGGGAGCTCGCGGAGTGAAGTTCGTGTGGGACCAGTCGCCGTGGGACGACTACGTCTGGTGGCAGAACCAGGATCGCAAGATCCTCAAGAGGATCAACACACTGCTCCAGGACATCGCCCGGAACGGCAACGAAGGAATGGGCAAGCCGGAACCTCTGAAGCACGGCTTTCACGGGTACTGGTCCCGGCGCATCACCGATGAGCACCGGCTCATCTACAAGGTGGTCGACGACGAGGTACGTGTCGCGGCCTGCCGCTACCACTACGTCCGCTGACCCCTGCCGCACCGAGGCCCCCGCCCCGCCCGCTCCACCAGGAGCCAGCCGCACAGCGTCATCGCGACGGCGGCCGGGGCCGAGACCGGGACGGCGATCAGCAGGGCGGTGCGGCCCTCCAGCAGACCGGCCAGGCCGACCATGGAGAGGCCGAGCACGCCGAGCAGGCAGAGCGTCACGCCCAGGGCGGCGAGGGGGCCGGAGCCGGTGCCGGGGGCCGTGGGCGCCGGGCGTTCGAAGGTGCGGAAGGCGGCGACCAGGGCGGCGGTGAGCGCGGCGGCCGCGGCCAGCCGGAGCGGGGTCTGGGCCCACCAGGCGGCCGTTGCGGGTTCGGGGAGCGGCACGTCCAGGGCGAGCATCGCCCCGTACACCCCGAGCATCGCCGTGAGGTGCCAGAGGAACGCGGTCATCGCCACCCCGTTGGCCGCCACCACCGTGCGCCAGGCGCGGGGGCGGGCCAGGAGGCGGGCGGCGGGGGCGCGGAGCAATTCGACCGCGCCGACCAGCCAGAGGCCGTGGCAGAGCAGGGCGAGGGTGGGCGGGGCCATGTTGCTGACCTTCTCGCCGGGCATCCCGACCATGGAGAGCGGGTAGGGCCCGGCCGCCACCAGGGCAACGGCGCCGATCAGTCCGGCCCCGGCGAGCAGCGCGGGGCGGCGGAGTGCGGCGAGGCCCGGGCCGACGCCGAGGCGGCCGTCGGCGCGCAGGAAGCCGAGCTGGTGGACCGCGAGCCAGACGAAGGCGAAGTTCAGGAACTCGACGTACGGGACTCCGCCCGCGAACCGCAGCACGTCCACGGCCGCCGCCGCACCCGCGAGCCCGGCGAACGCGCCCCAGCCGTACCGCTCGTGCAGCCTCAGCAGCGGCGGCGTGAACGCCACCATCGCCAGGTAGATCCCGATGAACCAGAGCGGCTGGGTCACCAGCCGCAGCATGACCCCGGTCAGCCCGCCGCCCCCGCCCAGCAGTTGGATGAGGAGCGCGGCGACGCCCCAGACGAGGACGAAGACCATGGTGGGGCGCAGCAGCCGCTGGAGCCGGGCCCGCAGGAACGCCGCGTAGACGGAGTCGGTGGAGCCCTCGGGGCGTTTACGGAGCAGGGAGCGGTACGACAGCGCGTGCGCGAACCCGCCCACGAAGAAGAACACCGGCATGACCTGGAGCAGCCAGGTCAGCGGCTGGAGCGCGGGGACGACGGCGAGCAGGTTGCCGACCCCGTCCGGGGTGACCGCCGCCATCATCCAGTGCCCGAGCACGACCGCGCCGAGCGAGGCGACGCGCAGCAGGTCGACGTAGCGGTCCCGGGTGTCGGGGGTGGCCTCGGCGAGTACGCGAACTGGTGATCCCATGCGCATACGTTCGCGGTGGACGGGGGTGCGGCGGCAGGGTACGGGTACTCAATTCGCCCTCTGAGTACGCGGGATGGCGGCCGGAGGTGCGGAGGTCCGGGCGGCCCTTCCGCGTACCGCGGGGGAGATCCGGGCAGACGTTCTTCGTACCGCGTAGCAGATCCGAACAGGTCCGCGCTTGCCGTGTGAACAACGACAAAAGCCACCCGCAGCCCTGCCGGGCCGTTCGCCCGCCGCCGTCACCGAGAGACCGGAGTACCAGCATGGTGCGGATCCCTCGCCGCCTCGCCCCCTTGACCCTCGTCGGCGTGCTCGCCCTGGCCGGATGCTCGGACGGCACACCGGCCGACGACGACACCCCGGCCACCGCGCCCGCCACCGTCGCGACCACAACAGCCCCGGCCACGGCCGCCCCCACGGCCACCGCTTCGGCCGCCCCCACGGATGCCCTGACCCCCACCCCTCCCCCGGCTCCCACGCCCACGCCCGACCCGGTCGTGTCCGACCCGGTCATGCCCGCCCTGCACAGCAAGACGTACGAACAGGCGCGGGCGGAGTTCACCCGCCGGGGCCTCTCCCCCGCGCGCCTGACGGCCGCCGCCCAGCACAAGGACGTCACCCTCTCCCGGGACCACGGCAGTTGGTACATCTGCGACACCAGCCCCCGCCCCGGCGACCCGCTCCCGGCCGCCACCACGGTCACCGTCAGGCTCGCGAAGGACTTCAGCGACTGCACGACCAGCTTCCACGGCTACCTGTACGAGAAGAACGACCCGGCCTCCACGTCCTGAGCGGCCACTCCCCGGCGGTTTGCCGGAACGGCAAGTTCTCGTGCGGATCCCGGCGGGCCTGACAACACTGGGCGGGCACCCGACGGCGCGTGTACGCGTGCATCCGTGTACGCGGCAGCGCATCCCGGCAGAAGGAGCCCGCCCGATGAACACCCCCGACACGACTGACACCGCCGGCACGACCGACACGTCCGCCGCGACCGACGCCCGCACCTCCTGGGACGGCATCTACGCCGCCCGGCCCGTGGCCACCGACCCGCAGCCGAACGTCCGGCTCACCGAGACGGTCGCCGACCTGCCGCCCGGCGATGCGCTGGAGCTGGGCTGCGGCGAGGGCGGCGACACGCTGTGGCTCGCGCGCCGGGGGTGGCGCGTCACCGCCGTCGACGTCTCGGCCGTGGCGGTCGAGAGGCTCACCACCCTGGCCCGCTCGCTCGGCCTCGGCGACCGCGTCACCGCCGAGCGGCACGATCTGGGCGCGTCCTTCCCGGAGGGCCCGGAGCGCCCCGAGGGCGGGTTCGACCTGGTCACCGCCCACTATCTGCACACCCCGTACGCCCTGGACCGGGCGGCCGTCCTGCGCCGGGCCGCCCACGCGCTGCGGCCGGACGGGCGGCTGCTGGTCGTCGACCACGGTTCGACCGCACCCTGGTCGTGGAACCAGGACCCCGACGCGTACTACCCGAGCCCGCAGGAGGTCGCAGACGGCCTTGCCCTCGACCCGGCGGCCTGGACGGTGGAGCGGGCCGACGCGCCCCGCCGGACGGCGACCGGCCCGGACGGCACCACCGCCGAGGTCACCGACCACGTCCTCGTCATCCGCCGCACCGCCGCCGCCTGACCGGTGCCGGGCCACGTACGTCCCGCGAACGCGAAGGAGACCCGCCATGGCCACCCGTGACCGCCGCCGTGACACCCCGCCGCCCCGGACCGGCGGCAGCGAGGCCGAGACCCTGCGCGGGTTCCTCGACTACCTGCGGACCTCGGTCGCCGCGAAGGTCGAGGGCGCCCCGGAGCCGGAGGTCCGCACCGCCGCCGTGCGCTCGGGGACGAACCTGCTCGGCCTGCTCCACCACCTCACGTACGTCGAACGCGCGATCTTCCTCGGGGACCAGGTCACCGACTGGCAGGCCACGTTCTCGGCCGCGCCGACGGACAGCGTGGCCGAGGTCGTCGCCCGCTACCGTACGGCGGTCGAGAGCGCGAACACCGTCCTCGACAGGTGCACCGACCTGGCCGCGCCACTCCCCCGGCCGGAGGCAGGGTCAGGGCTGGGGAAGCCCGCGCCCAGCGTGCGGTGGGCGCTCGCCCACATGATCGAGGAGACCGGCCGCCACGCCGGTCACGCGGACATCCTGCGCGAACTCATCGACGGTTCGACGGGCCGCTGACCCGCCCGCTCCCGCAGGGGCTTACGCCCCCACCACGTGCGCGCCCCGCGCGGGAGCCGGCGCCACCCGCGCGTTCCGGCAGGTCCCCGACGCCAGCAGCGCGTCGGCCACCTTGAAGGCCGCCGCCTCGCCCTCCACCAGGAACGCCGTCGTCGGCCCCGACCCGGAGACCAGGGCGGCCAGCGCCCCCGCCTCCGTGCCGGCGGACAGGGTGTCGGCGAGGGAGGGACGCAGGGAGAGCGCGGCGGGCTGGAGGTCGTTGCTCAGGGCGTCCGCGAGTGCGCCGGAGTCGCCGGAGCGCAGGGCGGCCAGCAGCGCGGGCGATGCGGTCGGCACGGGGACGTCCGCCTCGGCCGTGAGCCGGTCGAACTCCCCGTACACCGCAGGCGTCGACAGCCCGCCGTCCGCCACCGCGAAGACCCAGTGGAAGGCCCCGCCCACCTCGATCGGGGTCAGCTTCTCGCCGCGTCCGGTGCCGAGCGCGGCCCCGCCGACCAGGCTGAACGGCACATCGCTGCCCAGCTCCGCGCAGATGGCCAGCAGCTCGTCACGGCTCGCGCCCGTCCCCCACAGGGCGTCGCACGCGACCAGGGCGGCCGCCCCGTCGGCGCTGCCGCCCGCCATGCCGCCCGCGACCGGGATGTCCTTGGCGATGTGGAGGTGGACGGCGGGTTCGATGCCGTACCGCTCGGCCAGCGCGAGGGCGGCCCGGGCGGCGAGGTTCGTCCGGTCCAGGGGCACCTGGGCGGCGTCCGGGCCGGAGCAGGTGATGCGCAGCTCGTCGGCGGGGGTGGCGGTGACCTCGTCGTACAGGCCGACGGCGAGGAAGACGTTGGCCAGGTCGTGGAAGCCGTCGGGGCGGGCGGCGCCCACGGCGAGCTGGACGTTGACCTTGGCGGGGACGCGGGCGGTGACGGTTGTACTCACAGGGCCGCCTCCGGCTTGTTCTCCGCGATCGCCGCGAACTCCTCCACCGTCAGCGCCTCCCCGCGCGCCTGCGGTGAGACCCCGGCGGCGACCAGCGCGGCTTCGGCGGCGGGCGCGGAGCCGGCCCAGCCGGACAGAGCGGCGCGCAGCGTCTTGCGGCGCTGGGCGAAGGCCGCGTCCACGACCGCGAAGACCTCGGCGCGGGTCGCGGTGGTGGCGATGGGCTCCGTGCGGCGGACGAGCGAGACGAGGCCGGAGTCGACGTTCGGGGCGGGCCAGAAGACGTTGCGGCCGATGGACCCGGCGCGCTTGACCTCCGCGTACCAGTTGGCCTTCACCGACGGCACGCCGTAGACCTTGTTGCCCGGGCGGGCGGCCAGCCGGTCGGCGACCTCGGCCTGGACCATGACGAGGGTCCTCTCGATGCTGGGGAAGCGCTCCAGCATGGTGAGCAGGACGGGCACGGCGACGTTGTACGGGAGGTTGGCGACGAGCGCGGTGGGCGCGGGGCCCGGCAGCTCGGTGACCAGCATCGCGTCGGAGTGGACCAGGGCGAACCGGTCGGCGCGCTCCGGCAGCCGGGCCTGGACCGTGGCGGGCAGCGCGGCCGCGAGCACGTCGTCGATCTCCACCGCGATCACCCGGTCCGCCGCCTCCAGCAGCGCCAGGGTCAGCGAGCCGAGCCCGGGGCCGACCTCGACGACGGTGTCGTCCGGGCGGACCTCGGCGGTGCGCACGATGCGGCGGACCGTGTTGGCGTCGATGACGAAGTTCTGACCGCGCTGCTTGGTCGGGCGTACGCCCAGCTTCGCTGCCAGGTCGCGGATGTCTGCGGGGCCCAGGAGGGCGTCGGGCTCTGTGCTGCTCACCCGGTAAGCCTACGGCCGCAGTGCGGCCACGGACTCGCCCCCCGCTGTACGTAGAGCTTCTTCGCCCGGTGCGTCTGCTCGGCGGCGGGCGCGTCCTGCGGCCGCCCGCTGCCGCCGAGGGACTGCCAGGTCTGGGTGTCGAACTGGTACAGCCCGCCGTACGTCCCGCTCGGGTCCACCGCCCCCGGCCGCCCGCCGGACTCGCAGGCGGCGAGCGCGGACCAGTTCAGCCCCTCCGCCCCGGCGACGGAGGCGGGCCGCTGCCGGGTGCCGGTGCGCACGACGCGGCTGACCGGCAGGTGGACCAGCTCCTCGCCCGTCCTGCGGGGCTTCTGCCGTACGCCGTTGACGGTCCGGACGGCGTACGTGACCCGGCGTACGCCGTTGCGCCCGGCCCGCTCCACGACCTCGGTACCCCGGAACAGCTCGGGGTCCTCGCTCCGTTCGACGGCGTACGGGACGCTCTCCTCGTGCACCTCGCGGGTGTCGGTGATCCGCAGCACGGAGACCGTCTGCCCGTCGCGCGGGAAGCTTCCGGGGTCGACGGAGGTGGTGTCCTGGCCGTGCAGGGTGATGCCCGCCTGGGCGAGGGCCTCGTGGACGGTGGCGGCGTTGGTGCGCAGGGTGCGCTCCTGGCCGTCGGCCATGAAGGTCACGGTGCGTTCGGTGCGGACGGTGAGGGTCAGGCCGGTGCGGGCGATCCGGGTGGAGCGGGAGGCGGAGAGGTACGCCCCCTCGGCGCGGACCCCGAACTCGCGCAGGGCCCCGTCCACGGTGTCGGCGGTCGTCCAGACCCGGCGGTGGTGGCCGTCGAGGGTGAGGTCGACGGGGCGGCCGTAGCGGACAGTGACCTCGTCGCCGTGGTCCAGTTCGGTGCCGGGGGCCGGGGAGATGCGGTCGTGGGCGCCGACGGTGACGCCCTCGTCCGCCAGCAGCTCGGTGACGTCGTCGGCGAAGGTGTGCAGGGTGCGGGGTGTGCCGTCGACGTCCAGCCGGATCGCCTTGTCGTGGGCGACGAACGCGGTGGTGCCCCCGGCCAGGAAGGCGACGACGAGGGCCTGCGGGACGAGGCGGCGGAGGGTGTCGGGGTTCCCCGCGAACGTACGGCGGCGTTTCGCGGCCCGACGGGCGTCGGCGCGGGTGGGGCGCGGGCCGGGCACCACGGGCGGCGGCCCGGCGAGCGGGGTGTCGACCACGGTCGGAGCGTGGGCGCCCGGCGCTGCGAGACCTTCTGCGAGGACGCCGTCGGCCACGGTCAGCCGCTCGTGGAACGCGTCGTGGAAGGCCCCGGGAAAGGCCTCGCGGAAGGGGCCGGGGAAGGGCACCGGCACCGGAGCGGGGGGCGGCGGCGCCAGTGCCGTACGCCGTCCGCCGCGCGCCGCCCGGTGACTGCCCTGCGAAGTGCTCACGCCGCTCCCGAAGATCCGCCTGCTGCCGCCCCCGTCGTGCGCGGGGACGATAGCGGAGCTGCGGTGACTCTCCAAAGCGACACGGCTACGCAGCGTGCGCGACCCGGCTCAGAAGTCGAACGCGCGTGCCGTGTTGTCGTAGATCGCGGCGGCCAGCGTGTCCTCGTCCAGCCCCTTCACCTCGGCCATCGCACGGAGCGTGACCGGGATGAGGTACGGGGCGTTGGGCCGTCCGCGGTACGGGGCGGGGGTGAGGAACGGCGCGTCCGTCTCGACGAGGACCAGCTCGGTGGGGGCCACGGCGAGCGCGTCGCGCAGGGGCTGGGCGTTCTTGAAGGTCACGTTGCCCGCGAAGGACATGAAGTACCCCGCCCGCGCGCAGACCTCGGCCATGTCGGCGTCGCCTGAGTAGCAGTGGAACACGGTCCGCTCGGGCGGGCCCGCGTCCGCCAGGACCCGCAGGACGTCCGCGTGCGCGTCCCGGTCGTGGATGACCAGGGCCTTGCCGTGCCGTTTGGCGATCTCGATGTGGGCCCGGAACGACTCCTCCTGGGCGGCGACGCCCTCGGGGCCCGTACGGAAGAAGTCGAGGCCCGTCTCGCCGACGCCGCGCACGTGGTCGAGGGCGGCCAGCGCGTCGATCTCGGCCAGCGCGTCGTCCAGCGCCGCCTTGCCGCCCGGCTCGCGGGCCCCCTGCCGTGCGGTGCCCTCCGGGTCGCCGTGGACGATGCGCGGTGCCTCGTTCGGGTGGAGGGCGACCGAGGCGTGGACGGCCGCGTGTGCGGCGGCGGTCTCGGCGGCCCAGCGGGAGCCGGCCACGTCGCAGCCCACCTGGACCACCGTCGTGACGTTCACCGCGGCGGCCCGGGCGAGGGCCTCCCCGACGGTGGCGTCCTGCATGTCCAGGTGGGTGTGGGAGTCGGCGACCGGGACCCGGAGGGGTTCGGGCAGCGGCGGGGCTTCGGTACGGCTCATGCGGACGACTCTACGAGGGCCCGGTGCACCGGCGTACGAGGACCGGGTCCTCACGCGGGGAGGCGCGGCACCGGTGGGCCGGGCCCGGCTCACACCACCCGTGTCACCTGCGGTGGAACGGGTGCAGCAGGTCCGACAGCCGCCAGTGGCGGTCGGCGGAGCGGGCGGCCGGGACCTTCTCGGCGTCCCGCTTCGTGGTCCTCGGGGTGTGCAGGAGCTGCTGCGCACCGGCCACCCGGCCGGCCCGCATGATGCGCACCACGTGTCCGCCGCAGTTGGCGCAGGTGGGCGTGGAGAGCGGGGACGGCACACGCTCACCGTCGGCCGTGTAGACGACGAACTCATGGCCGTGGACGTCCACGTGGTGCTCTATCTCGTAGGACTGCTCCCAGCCGTGCCCGCACCGCATGCAGGCGAAGGCGTAGGCCTCGTGGACGGTGGTCGCTGCGGTCTCGCTCATACCCGCTCCTCTTGTCCGCCGGTCAGGCACTCCGGGGAAGGCCGTCCCGCCCGAGGGTTCGGACAGGTGGCCCGTCCCTTCCAGTGGACACCCGCGCCCGGACGGACGCACCAGCTCAGAGCCGATATTGATGCGTTCTTGGCTTCCTTTGGCCGCCCTTTGCCGCCGCATGGCCGACGACAGGACAGGCCGTGACCGCGGGAGCAGACAAGCGGTGACCGACCCACCGCCGAGCGCCCCCGAACACGCCCGCCACCCGAGGTGAATGCGCCCGCGCACCACCCCCGCACGCCCCCTGGAGATTCCCCGAATTCCCGGCCTTTCGTCACCCATTCGCCGCATGAATTCATCATTCAATTGAATCCCCTATTACCGCGGATGTCCGGCCCCGATTTGCGGCGCCCCCATTTCTCCCTTTCACTCGGAACGTACGTCAAGCGTGACTCGGTACGTACAACCAACCCGATTCCCACAGGATGGGGAGCACCCATGTACACCACGGACACCACTGCCACCGAAATCGAGACCGACCTCGACGCGGCGCTCAACCCGGGCGAGATCGACGGCGTCTACCGCGACTCCCGCGAGTGCGCCTACCTCGCGCTTCTCGCAGGCGGCGGCGCCCTGCTGCTTTCGCCTCCGACCCCGCGCCCGAAGAAGGGCTGAACGTCGGAACATGGACCAGACACATGCTGCGTCCCCGCTGGCGGGTGCCGTGCATGACCTGGCAACAGAGGTGGTCCTCGCTCTTCGGAGCGGGGACCACCTCGCCACGGTGTGCGGCGCGGCGGGAATCGACGAGGAGAACCGGACCGGAATTGCGGCCGCGCGGGTCATCGGTGCCGACCTGCTGCTGCCGAGCGTTCTGTACGGCCGCAATCCGCACCCCGGGGATGTCGCCGTACTCGACCGGGCGGTACGGGAATTCCCGCCCAAGCCCGATGCTCCGGCCGCGACGGCCTGGAGCCACTGGCACATGATCTCCACGCTCCAGCGTATGGCGCCGCCCCCGGGCGCGACCGCCGCAGGCACCTTCGAGGAGCCCGACGCCGCCTGGCTGGAGCAGGCTCCCTGGCAGTCCTTCACCCACCAGCTCTCGGTGCTCGCGCCCCTCGCCGTGCCGGCCGCCCCCTCGGCCGTGCAGCGGGCCGCGGCGGCGCGGGCGGTCGACCTCTCGCGCGGCTTCGTCCGGGCGGTGCGGCGGCGCGACTGGCTCCAGGCGGCGGGCGCGGGCCGCTGGCTCGCGGCGATCGGCGGCGAACCGGCCACCCTGGGCCTGGAGCGCGGCCTCGACTTCGTGGAGCTGATGGGCGGCCACGACCCCCGCGTCACCCTGCACGTCCGGGCGGCCCGGCTGATGGCCGAGGCGAGGGCACGATGACGACGACCGCGACGCAGGGGCCGCAGGGCCGCCGCCCGGCCCCCCAGGGACATCCGGGCGGCCAGGCGTACCCGGACCGGACCCCCCGGGAGCACGCCTCCCCCGGCGCCGCGCTCGCCGTCCTCCCGCACGTCCTGCGCACCGCGCTGGCCTGGACCGACGCGCACCGGGGTGAGTTCGCGCTCCCCGACGACGTCCTGGAACCCCACACCCAGGTCAACGCCACGCTCAAACCCCTCGGCGAACTGGCCCAGCTCTGCTCCACGGTCCGCACCGCCACCACCCCCGGCACCCCGGAACACGAGGTGGCCGGGGACCTCGTCACGTACGCCTGGCAGCAGGTCGGCGCGGGCGACCTCCTCCTGGAGCTGCTCCGCGCGGAGCCCTTCGCGGCGTACCCGTACGAGATCTACGCGGCCTTCGCCGGGTACGGGCTGCGCCACGAGGGGTTCGAGGCGCTGGCCCGCCCGCTCACCGCGACCCGCGCCTGGGCCCACACCGAGCAGCACGCCAACCGCCAGCTCGGGCTGATCAACTCCGAGCGGCGGGTGGGGGTGGTGACCCACACGGACGCGGGCGGGGTCCTGTCCCGGACCTGGCTGGGCGGGCTCTCGGAGCCGTGGACGTTCGAGGGCCCGTCCGGCTACGCGCTGACCCACACCGTCTTCCACCTCACCGACTGGGGCCGGATGCCCGACCGGGTGCCGGAGAAGATCGACGCGTACCTGCGGACCTGGCTGCCCGCGTGGGCCGACGGCTGCCTGGAGAGCGGCCAGTGGGACCTCACGGGCGAGCTGCTCGCGGTGGCCGCCTCGCTGCCGGGCCCGGCGCCGCTGGAGCTGCTGGACGCGGTGTGGCCGGTGCTCGCCGACGTCCAGCACGCGACGGGCTGCGTCCCGGAAACGGGCCTGCCGGTCCAGGAGGACGCACCGCCGGACCCGTACCCCTTCATCGACTGCTACCACTCCACGCTCGTCACGGCCTTCGCGGCGGCTCTGTCCTTGAGGTCGCTGACGCACGAGGTCATGCCCGGCCGGGAAAGGCACACCCCATGAGCAGCAGCGGCATCCAGCAGATCCACGACGTGGGGGCGAAGGCCCTGGGCTGGCTGTACGAGCACCGCGAAGGGTTCCGGCTGGAGGCCGACCCGTCCCCGGAGGCGGGGATGCTGGACCGGTTCAAGCCGCTGGGCGAGCTGGCGCTGATCGGGAAGGTCATCTTCCGCGAGGGCGTGGCGGGTTCGCAGCAGTCCTCGCTCGCGCACAAGCTCCTGGACCACGCCTGGCACGAGCTGCTGGGCTCCGGGGCGCGGCTGCTGGAGGGCCAGCGGCGCGAACCGCTCTCGCCGGTGCCGCTGGAGGTCTACGTACCGTTCCGGGAGCTGGGCTACCGGCAGCCGGACCTGGAGTCCGCGATCCGCCTCAACCACCGCCTGGCCAGCTGGGCGGCGCTGGAGGTGCTGCCGGTGCGGCGGCTGGGGCTGAGCGCGATCGAGAGGCGGTTCGGGGCGGAGCCGAGCGTTCCGGAGACGGCGGCGCTGGCGCACACCTGGCTGGCTCGGCGGCCCGAACCGTGGACGGTCGAGGGCCACATCGGCTACGACATCACGCACACGGTCTTCCACCTCACCGACTGGGGCGAGAAACCGGCCGGGCTGCCCGCCGACATCGCGGAGTATCTGGAGCTGTGGCTGCCGGTCTGGCTGGACGACTGGCTGGACCTGAAGCGCTGGGACCTGCTGGGCGAACTGCTGGTCGTGGACGCGTGCCTGCCCTCCCCGACGCTGGACGCGGCGGCCTGGGCGGGCTTCGCGCAGGCGCAGCAGCCGGACGGGGCGATGCCGGTGGTGGGCGAGATGCCGGAAGGGGACGAGGAGTCGGTGTTCGACCTGGTCTACCACCCGACGCTGGTCGCCGCGTTCGCCTCGGCGCTGGCGATGAGCCGGGCCCTGTCGGACCTGAGCGCCGCACCGGCTCCGGCATGACGGACGTGACGGCACCCCCGGTGACGGCCCCTGACTCCTCGGCCACCACGGCCCGCCTCCTCGCCGAGGCGGCCGGACGGATCGACGCCCCGGACGTGGTGCTCGCGATGAGCCGGGGCGGGGTGCGCACGGTCCACACGGGCGGCAGCGCGGAGCCGGGCCCGGTCCCCCGGGAGCGCCTGCACTACGAACTGGGCTCGGCGTCGAAGCCGTTCGCGGGGCTGCTGCTGGCCCGGCTGGTGGCGCAGGGCAGGGTGCGGTACGAGGACCGGGCGGCGGACCTGCTGGCCCCGGGCCTCCCGGTGCACCCGGCGGTGCGCCGGATCACCCTGCGCCATCTGCTCACCCACACCTCGGGGCTGCCGGGCCTGCCCGCCGACTTCTACCCGCAGGCGGTGCCGCGCTGGTCGACGGACCCGTACGGCAACTACCCGGCGGACCGGGTGGTCCGCGCCTTCCTCCGCGCCCGCCCGCGCCACCGCCCCGGCACCCGCTGGCACTACTCGAACTTCGCGGTCTCCGTCCTCGGCCACACCCTGGCGGCCGCCACCGGAACCCCGTGGGAGGTGCTGCTGCACCAGCAGGTACTGGCCCCGCTGGGCCTGGAGGCCACGCTGCTGCGCCCGGGCCCGGAGGGCACCGTCGCGACGGGCCACCGCCGCGACGGAACCCCGCTGCCCGCCCTGGACACGGGGGGCTTCACGGCGGCGGGGGCGCTGCGGTCGTCACCGCTGGACCTGCTGGCGTTCCTGGAGGCGCATGTGGGGGGCGCCTCGGGCTCCCCGACCGACCCCTCACTGGCCGCCGCGCTCACCGAGGTGACCCGCCCGGTGCTGCGGCGGGGCCGGCGCCACGCACACACCCACACGCTGACGTGGTTCCAGCACCCGACCCCGTACGGCCCGGTCCTCTTCCACGCGGGAGCGACCCTCGGCCAGCAGGCGTTCCTCGGGTTCCGCCCCGGGACGGGTCTGGCGGTGGCGGCGACGGCGACGCGGCGGGTGCACCGGGCGGACACGTTCGTGGCGACGGCGTACGGATTGCTGACGGAAACGCCGTAGGCGCTGCCGTACGTACTAAGGCTTCTGCACGGCCTTCTCGGCGTTCTTGGCGGCCACCACCGCGTCGAACACCTCCCGCTTGGGCACCCCGGCCGCGGCGGCGACGGCGGCGATGGCCTCCTTGCGCCGCTCCCCCGCCTCCTCCCGCACGCGCACGCGCCGTACGAGCTCCTCTGCGTCCAGGCCCTCGTCGCCGGAGTCGGAGGCGCCTTCGACCACGACGGTGATCTCGCCCCGCACCCCGTCCTCCGCCCACACGGCCAGCTCGCCGAGCGGACCGCGCTTGACCTCCTCGTACGTCTTGGTCAGCTCACGGCAGACGGCGGCGCGCCGCTCGGCACCGAAGACCTCGGCCATGGCGGCGAGGGTGTCGTCAAGCCGGTGCGGGGCTTCGAAGAAGACCATGGTGCGCCGCTCGTCGGCGTTCTCGCGGAGCTTGGAGAGCCGCTCACCGGCCTTGCGCGGCAGGAAGCCCTCGAAGCAGAAGCGGTCGACGGGCAGCCCGGAGAGGGCGAGGGCGGTCAGCACGGCGGACGGCCCCGGCACGGCGGTGACACGGATGTCACGCTCCACGGCGGCGGCGACGAGCCGGTAGCCGGGGTCGGAGACGGACGGCATACCGGCGTCCGTGACAAGAAGCACCCGGGCTCCACCGACGAGAGCTTCCACCAGCTCAGGGGTACGGGCGGACTCGTTCCCCTCGAAGTAGGAGACGACACGCCCCGAGGTGTGGATGCCGAGCGCCTGGGTGAGCCTGCGCAGCCGCCGGGTGTCCTCGGCGGCGACGACGTCGGCCCGCTCCAGTTCGGCGGCCAGGCGTGGCGGGGCGTCCGCCACGTCACCGATGGGGGTCCCTGCGAGCACGAGCGTTCCAGTCGTTCCAGTCACATCAGCCATCCTCGCAGCACGGGCAGCACCCTTCGCACAGATGCGTTCCCTACGATGGCGCGGTGACGAGTACCGCACCCGAGACCCAGCGGGGCCAAGACGCCGGGGACCCGCTCGGCGAACAGCCGACCTCCTGGCAACGGCGCCTGCGCCGCTTCGGCCATGTCCCGCGCCCGGAGACCTCTCTGCGCGACCGGCTGGACCCGCCGTACACCCAACCGGGACGGCAGGTGTGGTCGGTGCTCGCGATCCCGCCGCATGTCGCGGACCGCCTGGTGCGCTGGTCGGCCTGGGGCGGCCCGCTCCTCGTGACGCTCGTCGCGGGCCTGCTCCGCTTCTGGAAGCTGGACCAGCCGCACGCGGTGATATTCGACGAGACGTATTACGCGAAGGACGCGTGGGCGCTGGTCAACCAGGGGTACGAGGGTTCGTGGCCCAAGGACGTCGACAAGCAGATCCTGAACGACCCGTCCTCCGTCCCGATCCCGACCGACCCGGGCTATGTGGTGCACCCGCCGGTGGGCAAGTGGATCATCGGGTTCGGTGAGCAGCTGTTCGGCTTCACGCCGTTCGGCTGGCGGTTCATGGTGGCGGTGCTCGGCACGGTTTCGGTGCTCCTGCTCTGCCGGATCGGCCGGCGGCTGTTCCGGTCGACGTTCCTGGGGTGCCTGGCGGGGCTGCTGCTCGCGGTGGACGGGCTGCACTTCGTGATGAGCCGGACCGCGCTGCTGGACCTGATCGTGATGTTCTTCGTGCTGGCGGCGTTCGGCTGCCTGGTGGTGGACCGGGACCGCGCCCGCCAACGCCTGGCCGCCGCACTGCCGGTGGACGAGGACGGGGTGCTGCGCCCGGACGCCCGGATCGCGGAGACCTTGCGGCTGGGCTGGCGGCCGTGGCGGCTGGCGGCGGGCGTGATGCTGGGCCTGGCGTTCGCGACGAAGTGGAACGGCCTTTACGTGCTGGCCGCGTTCGGGCTGATGACGGTGTTGTGGGACGTGGGCGCGCGCCGCACGGCAGGCGCGGCGAAGCCGCACCTGGCGGTGCTGCGCCGGGACCTGGTCCCCGCCTTCGTCTCCACGGTCCCGGTCGCGATCGTCACGTACCTCGTGTCCTGGACGGGCTGGATCGTCACGGACAAGGGCTACTACCGCAACTGGGCGGCCACGGAAGGCAAGGGCTCCTCCTGGAGCTGGCTCCCGGACTGGCTGCGGAGCCTGTGGCACTACGAGAACCAGGTGTACGACTTCCACGTCGGCCTGACCTCGGGCCACACGTACGAGTCGAACCCCTGGAGCTGGCTGGTCCTGGGCCGCCCCGTCTCGTACTTCTACGAGGAGCAGACGGGCTGCAAGGAGTCCTCGACGGGCAAGTGCGCCGCCGAGGTCCTGGCCATCGGCACCCCGCTGCTCTGGTGGCTGGCGTGCTTCGCCCTCGCGTACGTGGTGTGGCGCTGGCTCTTCCGCCGCGACTGGCGGGCCGGCGCGATCGCGTGCGGCGTGGCGGCGGGCTGGCTGCCCTGGTTCTTCTACCAGGAGCGCACGATCTTCCTGTTCTACGCGGTGGTGTTCGTCCCGTTCCTCTGCCTGGCGGTCACGATGATGCTGGGCGCGATCGTGGGCCCGGCAGCGGGCAAGGGCACCCGCGCGGAGCTGGGCCTGACGGCCAACGACCCGACAGGCGAACGCCGCCGCACCCTGGGCGCGATCGCGGCGGGCGTGCTGGTGCTCCTGATCATCTGGAACTTCATCTACTTCTGGCCGCTGTACACGGGGACTTCGATCCCGGAGGACCTGTGGCGGGACCGGATGTGGCTGGACACGTGGGTGTAGGCGGGCGATGCGGGGAACGAGCCCAGGTCAGGCGCCGGAGGTAACGATTCCGATTCGGAAGGTTCAAAAGGTGGCCGCGATGGGCACCAAGCGGCCCTCTCTTCATACTATCTCCACGTGCTCACAGGGCACTTGAGACTGTGTTCGCGACTCTCCCACCACGTATCTCGTGTGGCGCATCTGACGCGCCTTAAGGATGAGCCGCACCGGAGGGGACTTCTGTGTTGACAACCTTTTCAGCTTCCGCGACCCGGCGGGGCACCGCCGGCCGCCGGATAGCCACAACGGCGGCCACGGTGGGCCTGTTGGTCCTGGGCTCGCTGGCCGGGGCCGGCAGCGCCTCGGCCGATGGTGACGACGTCCATCACCAGGGTGGCGCGGTTGCCACTCTGGACGGGTTGAAGACGTTCGACTCGGCCCGTATCCACACCGGGAACGGCAAGACCCAGAGCGTCTCCGCGGGTCTGTTCGAGATGAACGTCCAGGGCGGTGGCCGACTGCAGACGTACTGCATCGACATCCACAACCCGACCCAGAAGAAGGCGAAGTACCTCGAAACCCCCTGGGGTCAGACCTCGCTCGGCTCCAACAAGGACGCCGGGAAGATCCTCTGGATCCTCCGGAACTCCTACCCGCAGGCCGGCGACCTGAACGCGCTCGCCCAGAAGGCGGGGGCCGGAAAGCTGACCCCCCAGACGGCCGCTGCCGGTACCCAGGTCGCCATCTGGCGGTTCTCCGACGGGGCGAAGGTCGAGGCGAAGAACGCGCAGGCCGAGAAGCTCGCGGACTGGCTCGAGGCGCAGGCCCAGAACCTCCAGGAGCCGAAGACCTCCCTGACGCTGGGCCCGAACGCGGTGTCCGGCAAGTCGGGCGAGAAGCTCGGCCCGGTGACGGTGCACACCGACGCCGACAAGGTCTCCGTCACCGCCGACGCCGGCGTCGCCGCAGGCGTCAAGGTGACCGACAAGGACGGCCAGCCCGTCACGTCGGCCGTCAACGGCACCGAGCTGTACTTCGACGTGCCCGCGGGCACCTCCGACGGCACCGCCTCGCTCACGGCCAAGACGACCACGCAGGTTCCGGTCGGCCGGGCCTTCGCGAGCGCCAGCAAGAGCCAGACGCAGATCCTCGCCGGCTCCACCGAGTCCACGGTCACCGCGACCGCGACCGCGAACTGGGCCAAGAAGGGCGCCATCCCGTCGGTCACCGCGGAGAAGAACTGCACCGCGGGCGGCATCGACGTCAAGGTCAGCAACGCCGGTGACTCCGACTTCACCTTCGAGCTGGCCGGTGCCGAGCACACGGTCGCCGGTGGCGACAGCAAGACCGTGACCGTCCCGGTGGGTGAGGACGAGGCGTACGACATCACCGTCACCGGTCCGAACGGCTTCTCGGAGCGCTTCCAGGGCGTCCTGGACTGCGAGACCCAGGGCACCCCTCCCCCCGGCACGAGCGGTGGTGGCGAGACCCCGCCGGCCACCCCGAGCCCCAGCCCGTCCGAGGACACGGCCGGCGGCACCACGGGCGACACGACCGGTGGCACCACCGGTGAGACGACCGGCGACACCACCGGCGGCACGACCGGCACCACCACGGGCGGCGGTGACCTCGCGGTGACCGGCAGCTCCAGCGCCACGCCGATGATCGCGGGTATCGCGGTGGTCCTCGTCGCCGCGGGCGGCGCGGCGATGTTCTTCCTGCGCAGGAAGAAGGCCGCGGGTCAGTGACTCGCAAGTAGGTGACAGACGGACGGGCCCGGCACGCGGAAAGCGCGCCGGGCCCGTCTCGCGATACGGGAGCCTCCTGCACGTAATACGCGGGAGCTCCGAAAAGTGCGGGCGGGCCGCGACGACAATTCGTCGCGGCCCGCCCGCATGCACAGGTGTCCGTCGGTTCGACGGAATTCCTGGCTTCCTCTGACGCCAAAGGTGACTCCGAAGTGGCTCCGGAGGTCAACTCCGGGGTTAGAAGAAGTGCTTGCGCCCACCGACCGCGCGGCCGGTCGCACCCAGGATCCACAGGATGACGCCCACGACGATGAGAATACTGCCGATCGTCGTCAGCAGGCCCATGCCAACAAGCAGGCCGATAATAAGCAGAAGAAGTCCAAGGAGGATCATTTTCAGTTCCCATCGTCAAGTCCGGTTTTCAGGCGCTTGCACGCCTGCACTTCACAACGGCCTCAGTTCACCCCACCGGTATGTCCCGGCTCCGAATGGTCGCCAGGACCTCGTTGCGTTGGTCCTAGTGCCCGGCAATTCCCCGTTCACTCACCCCGACGAAAATTTGTTCCCAGGCCGCCCGTGAGCCCTTATCGATCATGCCGCGCCCCTCGGCTCACGCCGGGGTCGCGGGCCCCCGCCGCCCGCCGCCGCCCACCGGCAGGCCCGCGATCACCGCCCGGCCGCCCGCCTCCCCGCCGCCTGCTTCCGGCAGCGGAGGTCCAGGTCGCGCGGACATATCCGGAGAGCGGTTTCCAGCCGAGCGTTCCGGTCCGGTAACGACGCCCTCACCGGGGGCGACAACCCTTTAGGGTTCCTCACAGTTGTCCCTTGAACGCGTTCAAGGGCACTCCTGGGGAGGGGGACTGCACAGATGCGCAGTGGAGCGAAGGTCGCCGTGGTCGGCGGAGTGTTCGTCCTGGTGGCCGGCGGGGTCGGCTACGGGGCGTACAGCGTGCTCGGAGGTGACGGCGACGGGGGCGGCAAGGTGGCCTCCCGGAACGCCACACCCGAGGTGAGGACGGGGCCGCCCAGCGCGGAGGAGATAACCGAGGCGTCGAAGTCCTTCTTCGACGCCTGGGCGGCCGGGGACGCCGCGAGCGCGGCCCTCCTCACCAACAACGAGGCCGGCGCGGAGCCCGTACTCGCCTCGTACGGCGAGGCCGCCCACATCGGCAAGGTGAAGATCACCCCGGGGCCGGCCGTCGGCACGAAGGTGCCCTTCACCGTCAAGGCCACCGTCTCCTACGGCGGGAAGTCCAAGCCCCTGTCGTACGCCTCCGAGCTCACCGTCGTCCGCGGGCTGACGACCGGGAAGGCCCTGGTCGACTGGGAACCCACCGTCGTACACCCCCAGTTGACCGAGGGCGCGACGCTGAAGACCGGCGAGTCGTCGACGGCGGCCATCGAGGCCGTGGACCGCAACGGCACCGTGCTCACCAAGGAGAAGTACCCCTCCCTCGGGCCGATCCTGGACACCCTGCGCCAGAAGTACGGTGCGACCTCGGGCGGTTCGCCGGGCATCGAGACCTGGATCGAAGCCGCCAGGGACGGGCAGGCCGACATCAGCCTGCTGACCCTCGCCAAGGGCAAGCCCGGCAAGGTGCAGACGACACTCGACGCGGGCGCCCAGGCGGCGGCCGAGCAGGCGGTGAAGAAGTTCGCGCAGGCGTCGGTGGTCGCGGTGAAGCCGTCCACCGGGGCGATCCGCGCGGTGGCCAACAACCCGGCGACCGAGTTCAACGTGGCGATGCAGGGCAAGCAGGCGCCCGGGTCGACGCTGAAGATCATGACGGCCGCCCTGCTGCTGGAGAAGGGGCTCGTCACCGCGAACGGGGCGGCGGAATGCCCCAAGGACGCCATGTGGCAGGGGCGTTCGTTCCACAACCTGAACAACTTCTCGCTGCCTGACGGCTCCTCGTTCACCCAGAGCTTCGCCCAGTCCTGCAACACGGCCTTCATCAAGCTGATCGACGACGTGAACGACGACTCGGCGCTCGCCAAGGAGGCGCGGGACGTCTTCGGGATCGGCCTGGACTGGAAGACGGGCGTCGTCTCCACCGACGGCAGCGTTCCGGAGGAGGTGGGCGGCGAGGCCGCGGCCCAGTACATCGGGCAGGGCACCGTCCAGATGAACGCCCTCAACATGGCCTCCATCACCGCCACCGCCATCACCGGCACTTTCCAGCAGCCGGTCATCGTCCCGAAGTCCCTGGACAACCGGGAGCTGGCCCATGCCTCGCGCTCGCTGTCCCCCTCCGTCGTCCAGCAGCTGAAGACGATGATGCGGGCCACGGCCGCCTGGGGGACGGGCGCCAAGCCCATGGCCACCGTGGGCGGCGACAAGGGCGCGAAGACCGGGTCGGCCGAGGTGGACGGGCAGGAGACCTCGAACAGCTGGTTCACCGGCTTCAGCAACGACCTCGCAGCGGCGGCGGTCGTCCAGACCGGCGGCCACGGCGGCGACGCGGCGGGCCCGGTGGTCGCGGAGGTGCTGCGCGCGGGCGGCTGAGGCCCGGGCCGACGGCGTACGGGGCGGGGCGCGACCGAGGAGTCGGCGCGTCCCAAGGTCCGTTCCCGCCGAGGAGGTTGTGGACTCCTCCCCGTCGCGCAGCCGCACTGCGGTGGGCCGACCATGGCCCACCACCTCCTCGGAATCAACCACCTGACGCCGTCCACCATCGACCTCGACCGGCTCCTGACGTACTACACGGAGCTGCTCGGGGCGACGCTCGCCTTCGAGCGGGCCGCGACCTCTTCCGATCCCCGGTTCGCCGTCATCGACGTCGGCGGGAACGACCACCTGATGGTCGTCGAGACCGCTGCCCCTCCCACCACCGGACCCGACCCCCTGGGCCAGGCGGGGTGGGGGCTCCGCGTGGGCACGTACGCGCAGTTGTGTGAGGCCCGCGAGAAATCCTCGGTGCCGGGTGGCCGGTCGGGGAGATCGAGCCGCTGCCCGCTCAGTGGACGATGACGGCCCGCGATCCCGATGGGCGCCCCGTGGACGTCCGGGCCCACCGCCCCCGCACCACCGCACCGCTGCCGCCACCCCCCGCCGAGTGATCACCGGCTTTCCTGCTCACCCGGCCGGCCAGCCGCCCCGCCCCGCCACATCCAGCACCAGGGCGGCGATGTTCCACGCGTCGTCGTCGCCCCGGTGGTGGCGGCCCTCCAGCGGGAGACCGGCCACCGTCAGCGCCTGGGCCATACCGGGGCGGCGGCGCAGCCCGTAAGCGGCGGTGAAGGCGGCTTTGGCGTTCGTATGCCGCTGCCCGAAGGGGTATTCCGTGCCAGCCGCCCGGCACTGGCGGGTGAACTGGTTACGGTCGTAGTCGCCCCAACTGGCCCAGGGCAGCAGCCCCGTACGGTGCTCGGAGGCCAACACCCGGCAGGCTTCGGCGAACCGGAGGCCGCCGTCCACCTCCGTCTGCGTCAGCCCGGTCAGCTCCGTGCAGAACGGGCTGACCTTCGAGCGCGCGGGCCGGACCAACAGCCGGTGCCTGGCGAGCCGTTCGCCCGCGCGCAGGTCGACGACGGTGAGACCGATCTCGATGATCTCGCTCACCTGGCCGGGCGGCGGCTGGCCCTCCCAGCAGGTCGCCTCGACATCGACGACGTTCAGCAGATGTTCGTCCTGCTCGCCCCTGTCCATGAGGGCGAGCGTAGAAGCACCTCCGCCCCCGGTCACCCGGGTTTCCCGGCCCGCCGCATCCCCGAGTCAGGTCAGGTCAGGCTCAGAGGTCGTCGACATCGACGAGTCCGTCCTGGACGGCCCGGGCCACCAGGCTCGCCTTGGTCCGTGCGGGGCGGCCGACGTTCGCGTACTTGATCCGCACGCGGTCCAGGTACGAGTTGACCGTCCGTACGGAGATGCCGAGGCGCTGCGCGACCAGCTCCTTCGACTCCGACTGGAACCACTCGATGAGCACGTTCTCCTCGCGCGAGGAGAGCTGCGGCCGGTCCGCGCGGGCGTTGGTGCCCAGCGCACCGGCCAGCGCGGGCGGCATGTAGGGCCGTTCGTCGGCGGCCGCCAGCGTCGCCTCGACCAGGTGCTCCTGGCCCTCGCTCTTCGTCAGGAAGGTCGCGGCTCCGAGGTCCAGGCAGGTGAGCGCGGTCTTCTCGTCGTCCCGCATCGAGTAGACGACCACCTGCCGCCCGGCGTCGACAAGTCGCCGGAGGCCACTGAACGCCGGGACGGTCTCGCCCAGTTGGAGATCCAGGACGACCACATCGGCCGTACTGCCCGGAGCGGTCCAGGCTTCCCGGACGGAGGCGCCTGCCGCGACCACGGTGATCGGCCGTGGTGAAGCGCTGTACCACATCTCCACACCCGAGAGGATGGCCGGATGATCGTCGACGACGACCACGCTGACCGGTGCGTCGTTACTCATGACAGGGCAACTCCTGATGCCGCCGGTCTGCTCCAACTCGCTTCCGCCCACACACTTTCACCACGTCTAGTTCTTACCACGGACACGAGCGGGTCCGCGGCGGGGCTGTGCGACGGTTCAGCCGCTGCCTCGGTGCGGTCGTCCGCGCAGTCGACGCCCACGACGCTCACCCGGACGGCGCCGGGGGTCCATACGACCGTCACACGCGCGGCCGAGCGGGTGCGGCCCAGAGTCACCGCCACCGGGTCGATCAGCTCCCTGCGTATCTCCACGGGCACCTCACCCGGCAGGCCGCGCACGGCCAGGCTCACCGTCACCCCCTGGTGCTCGGCCACCTCGACGCAGGCCCGCAACTCGTTCAGCAGCGGGTCGGCAACCGCATCGCCCTCCGCGAACAGGCGGCGCATCCGGGCGCCTTCCACGCCGCACCGCAGTCTGACCTCCTCGTCGTGCGGGCTCAGCACACCGTGGCCGAGGCCCACCAGCAGCGGCACCGTCGTCGCCGTCAGCGCGCGGTAGCGCTCCTTGTGATCACTTTGCAGGTGCTCGTGGATACGTTCCCGGGTACGCAGTTCCTCCTCCCGCGCGGCAGCCGACCCCGCCGCCGGAGCCGTGTCGCGGAGCAGATGTGTCATCAGGGCACCGATGGCGAGCTGGAGGCCGCAGCTGCCCACCGTGGCGATGCCCAGGACGGCCGCCTCGGGCGCGGTCGGCGCCCCGTGCCAGACCACGGCGGCGGCGTTGATCCCTATGTGCGCCCCGAGGAACGCCGCGTACACCCTGACCCGCAGGTCTGCCAGCAGGAACAACGCATGCCAGCCGACCACCCCGAACGCCCAGTCCGCCGGGCCCGTCGAATGATTCGGCGGAAGCGTGTACGCGCTCACCGCCGAGACGGCCAGCACCGCACCCAGGCACCAGCCGCGCACCCCCGGCGGGATCCGCCTGCCGCGCAGCAGATGGGCGCCCCCGGTCGCCGCGACGGCGACGAGGCAGACGAAGGCGGCCGTCTGTGCCCACGCGGGGTGGTAGACGTCCTGGTGGGTCACGAGCCGGCGCAGCGAGATGGTGAACTGCCACACCAGGCAGATCAGCAGCGCGACCAGCTGGGAGCCGTAGAGGAGCTGTCCGCGGATGAAGCGGACCGCCGCCGTGTGCTGTGCCCGGGTGCGGTCGGCCGGGCCCGGCACTTCCGTGGCCTGCCCTGCTCCGTCCCCTGCCTGGGGCACCCGGCCCCGGTCCTGCCAGCGCCACCGCACGCGGGTTCCGGCGCCCGGACGCGAGGTGATGGAAGCGGTGCCTTCGACCGCGCGCATCCTGCCGATGATGGATCCGGAGATGCCCCGGCGCCGCACCGGGACGGAGTCCGGGTCGAAACCCCTTCCCGCGTCCGAGAGTTCGACGACGACACCGTTCCCCGCTTCGCTCCACGCCCTGAGTTCCGCTTCCCGCACCCCGGCATGGCGTGACACATTGGTGACGGCCTCCCGGACGCCGTTGAATATCGCGAGCCCCGGGCCGGACGGAATCGCGAGCGGGCCCTCGATGTGCGTCGTGAGCCGCACCCTGGCCTGCCCCTCCCCCTCGGGCACACAGCTCAGAAGGGCCGCGAGGTCGACGCTCCCCGTCTCGAATCCGGGCATGGCGGACAGCGCCTCCAGGTCCTGCCTGGCACGTGGCGGAAGCCACGACCAGTCCCGGCCGTCGCCCTGCGAGACCATCAGCAGTGTCGCGCTGGCCGTGTCGTGCAGGGTCGCCAGATACTCGCGCTCGGTCGCCCGCCGTGCCGCGGCGACATCGGCCTCCCGGCGCAGGGCCGCTCTCACGGCGGCCGACCGGTCGGCCGACCTGGCCCGCGCCCGGACGATGAGGTAGCCCGCCCTCGCCAGCCCCACCTGGATCAGCATGCGCACCAGAGGCACGACGTCGAGATCGTGCGCGGGCGAGGAGAGGACGTCACCCAGCACGCAGGCGGCAACTCCCGCCCCGGCGAGGGCGGCCCCGGCCACCGGCCGCGTCGCCCACTCGAACTGGAACGCGATGACGCTGATGCCGACGGCCACCTCCACCATCGCGTTCGCGCCCTCACCGCCGAGGACCGGCTGAGAGAGCCCCATCAGCAGCACCACCGCCGCGTCCAGCGCCCAGAGGAGGGCGAGCGGGAGCGGACGGCGCAGCGCCCGGAGACGCACACCGCAGGCGAGGACGGCCGGTGCCAGCAGCGCCGACGCCAGGGGCACATCCGGCTCGTCCGCCCAGACGAGGCCCAGCGCTCCGCACAGTAGGACCACGGTGGACCTGAGCCACACCCCGTACCGCTCGACGGTCCGGTTCACCAGGCGCTCGCTGTTTCCCTCGTGCCCCCCACGCCGCATGAGGGCGAGGTTAGTTGACCGGCGAACGGGCGGGGCCGGATGTGGGGCGAACGACCGGCACACCCCGCGACCGGGCCGGGCTAACGTCCCCGGCGAGAAGCACATTCGAAGGCGGGGACGGGGAACTTTCCATGCAGAGAACACAGAGAACTCAGAGAGCCCAGAGAGCCCGGAGGACTCGGACAGCTCAGAGGCGGCTCACGCTGCTTCTCGCCGCAGCGCTGTCGGCCGTCCTCACCATGCTCGCCGTCGCACCGGCCGGTGCGGCGGGCAAGCCGTCCCGGTCGAACGGGGCCGCCAACCGGGTCATCTTCGTCCACGGGTACGCCCCCTTGGGCAAGCACGACTGCACCAAGACCTTCAGCGCCGCCCGCAAGCACTTCACGAACAAGAAGTGGAAGGGGAACCTGCTCACCTTCGGCTACTACACGAACAACAAGAACTGCTCGTACAACGTCGGCGGCAGCCGTGAGACGCCCATCAAGGACGTGGCCAAGAAGTTCGCGAACCACGTCTCCAAGAACTACACGGAGAAGGGCATCAAGGTCGACGTCGTAGCCCACTCCATGGGCGGTCTCGTCGTCCGCTCCGCACTGCATTACACCCACAAGCGTGCGGCGGGCTTCCCGAAGAAGCTCTACATCGAGGACGTCGTCACGCTGGGCACCCCGCACGCCGGAATCACCCCGAGCCGGGCGACGCTCTGCGGAAACGCCCGGCAGTGCAAGGACTTGAAGGCGGGCAGCGCCTTCCTCAAGGCTCTCCCGAGCAAGATGCCGAGCACCACCAAGAACGGCAACATGAGCACCGACTGGACCACGATCTCCTCGTACAACGACGGAACCGTCTCCGAGTCCTCCGGCGTCGCCGGCACGGCGAACCACGAAGTCCAGTACAAAGCCGGGATCAACCACGGCGAGCTGATCACCACCACCTCCGGAACGCACACCAGCAGGATCAAACACTCCGGGAAGTGGAGTAAGTTCAGCAAGCGTGTCTCGCCCGTGGAACAGGCGCGCCTGGCCGTGTACCACCACTCCACGACCTGATATCCGCTGAGACGCGGAGCAACGGAAGGTGCGGTCGCCCGGGCAAGGGCGACCGCACCTTCAACGCGCATGGCCACGTTTTACGTACATGGTCATCATTGACGCGAACAATCACCCAGGTTTCGCTGTCCCGCCCCCCGGAACCCGCTCGCGTGCATACTGCACCGACCGCTAGCGTGCAGCCATGAGCAGCACATCCGGAACCCCCGGAACCACTCCCGCCGCACCCGTCTCCCACGCCCACCCCCGGTTCGCCGAGGCGCTGGCCGAGCTGGGCCTCCAGGTCGAGGTGCGCCGCTTCCCGGACGCGACCCGTACGGCGGCGGAGGCCGCGGCGGCGATCGGCTGCGCGCTGAGCGAGATCGTCAAGTCCCTGGTCTTCACGGCCGACGGCGTCCCGGTCCTGGTCCTGATGGACGGCTCCTCGCGGGTGGACGTGGAGCTCGTACGCCGCGAACTCGGCGCGCAGAAGGTGGCGCGGGCGAACGCGGACCTGGTCCGGGAGACGACCGGGTACGCGATCGGAGGCGTACCGCCCTTCGGCCACGCGACCCGGACCCGGGTCCTGGCGGACCGGCGGCTGCTGGACCACCCCGTGGTGTGGGCGGCGGCGGGCACCCCGCACACGGTCTTCCCCCTCGACCCCAAGACGCTGATCGCGCTCGCGGGCGCGACGGTTGCGGATGTGCGCGAGCCCGCCAAGTGACCCCGCTGGTCGCCCTCGCGGTCCTCGTCGCCGCGATAACGCACGCCAGCTGGAACGCCATCGCGCACGCCATCAAGGACCAGCTGCTCTCCTTCACGCTGATCTCCGGCGGCGGCGTGCTGATCGGCGCGGCGATGGCCCTCTTCGTTCCGCTGCCGGCGGCCGGGGCGTGGCCGTACCTCCTCGTCTCGGCCGCGCTGCACGTGGCGTACATGATGCTGCTGATGCGCTCGTTCACCCTCGGCGACTTCGGCCAGATGTACCCGATCGCCCGGGGTACGGCCCCGCTCGTGGTGACGGTCCTGGCGGCGGTCTTCGTCGGCGAGCGCCCGGACGCCTGGGCGACGACGGGCGTGGCGGTCGCCTCGGCCGGGCTGGTCGGCCTGGCGCTCTGGGGCATCCGGGGCTCCGGCAAACGCCCGCACTGGCCGGCGATCGTGGCGGCGCTCGGCACAGGCCTGGCCATCGCCGGGTACACGACGGTAGACGGCGTGGGTGTACGGGCCTCCGGCACACCACTCGGCTACGTCGCGTGGCTGATGATCCTGGAGGGCCTGGCGATCCCGGCGTACGCGTACTACCGCCGCCGCACCGAACTGATCGCCCAGCTCAAGCCGTTCGCGGTACGGGGCCTGCTCGGCGCGGCCCTGTCGGTCGTCGCGTACGGGCTGGTCCTCTGGGCCCAGACCAGGGCCCCGCTCGCCCCAATCGCGGCGCTGCGGGAGTCGTCGATCATCGTGGGCGCGGCAATCGGCACACTGTTCTTCAAGGAGCGCTTCGGGGCGCCGAGGATCGCGGCGGCGGGTCTGATGGTGGTGGGCATCGGGCTGATGCTGCACACGAGTTGAGCTCCCGGCCCTCGCCGGGCAGGCCAGGAGCGGCTAGTTGTCGTCCCCCTCGGTGAACTCCGGATACAGGTGGGGGTATTTCTTCGCCAACACCTCCGCGATCGCCTGTCCGGTGGGGTCGGTGACGTCCCACCCGTGCGCCGAGGGGTGACCGGGAACAGCCCGCACGCTCCGTACGCGGGCGTCGTTCCGCCACACCAGTCCAGGGAGGCACCATGTCCCCCTCTGAACGTCAGGGGAGGCTCCACGCACACGCGGTACTTGCCCAGCGGCAGCACGAGTACGGGCATCTGGAAGAGGCGTGCGTTTCGTGGGGGCGCTTCCTCGACGACTACGAGGTCCTGTCGACGGCTCGAGGGGACGAGCACTTCGACAAGTTGCGGTCCCTCGGCACGCCTCGCACCTCTCGCACCTCTCCAGTGGTCCGCGATCTCCGCGACCGCATTCACGCCGTGGCGGAGATGAAGGCGGCGTAGCAGGTCGGCCCGGACCGGCACGGGCCGCATACGGCAGCTGCCCCGGCCCCCTCCGAGAGGGAACCGGGGCAGCTCGGGGATCCAGGCGGGATCAGGCCGGGCAGCCGACCGGATCAGGTGTCCGACCGGGTCAGACCGTCACCTTGGCCGACTCGTCGTTCTTGTCTCCGTCGTCCCCGTCCGTTCCGCCGGCCTTCCGGACGCGGACGTACTCCAGGAAGTTGTTGAGCTCGCGCTTGACGACCGGGGCCAGGAGGTAGAGGCCGATGATGTTGATGACGGCGAGCGTGAAGAGCACCGCGTCGGCCAGGTCGATGAGGGTCTGCAACGTGAGCAGGGACCCGGCGACGGCGAACAGCGTGTAGACGCTCTTGTAGATGGTCTCGCTGGTGCGGCTGCGGCCGAAGAGGTACGTCCAGGCCTTGAGGCCGTAGTAGCCCCAGGTCAGCACCGTGGAGATCGCGAAGAGCATGACCGCGACGGTCAGGATGTACGGGAACCAGGGCAGCACGGTGGCGAAGGCGTCCGAGGTGATCGTCACGCCGCCGATGGACTCGCCGTCACGCGCCTCGCCCCAGCTGGCCGGGTTGGCGATGACGATGGTCAGCGCGGTCATGGTGCAGATGATGACCGTGTCGATGAACGGCTCCAGCAGCGCGACCAGGCCCTCGCTGGCGGGGTGCTTGGTCTTGACCGCGGAGTGGGCGATCGGTGCGGAGCCGATACCGGCCTCGTTGGAGAACGCGGCCCGCTTGAAACCGATGATCAGCGCGCCGAGCACACCGCCCGCGACACCTTCGGGGTTGAACGCGCCCTCGATGATCGTGGCGATCGCGGCGGGCACAGCGGTGACGTTGACGAGGATGACGACGAGACAGCCGACGATGTAGATCCCGGCCATCGCGGGGACCAGGCGGCTGGTCACCGAGGCGATGGAGCGGATGCCGCCGAGCAGGACGATGCCGACGAGCGCGGCGACGAGGATGCCGAAGAAGAGCGCCCCGCCGGAGGAGCCCATCGCGCCGTTCTCGCCACCGGTGACGGAGACGAGCTGGGCGTAGGACTGGTTGACCTGGAAGAGGTTGCCGCCGAAGAGCCCGAAGAACAGGATCATGATCGAGGCGAGGACGGCGAGCACCTTGCCGAGGCTCTTGCCCCTCGCCCCGAAGCGCTCGGCCAGCCCCTTGGGCAGGTAGTGCATCGGCCCACCGGAGACGGTGCCGTCGGCGTGGACCTCGCGGTACTTCACACCGAGGGTGACCTCGACGAACTTGGTGGCCATGGCGAGAAGGCCGCAGAGGATCATCCAGAAGGTGGCTCCGGCGCCGCCGATGGAGACGGCGACGGCCACACCGGCGATGTTGCCGAGGCCGACCGTGCCGGAGACGGCGGCGGTCAGGGCCTGGAAGTGGTTGACCTCGCCGTCGGAGTCCTTGTCGTCGTACTTGCCGCGCACCACATCGAGGGCGAGACGGAACTTCCGCACCTGGACGAAGCCGAACCAGCCGGTGAAGACCAGGCCCGCGACCCCCAGCCAGGCGACGATGAGCGGCACGTCCGCCCCGGCGATGGTGACGGAGTAGAAGACGATGCCGCCCAGCCAGTCGGCTATGGGCTCGAAGAATCCACCGACGGATTCGTCGATGTTCTGGGTGATGGAGTCGAGTGACACGTTGGCTACCTCGATGACGCGGGAGCGGCGGGCGGGGTGGGGGGGTCCTTCGCCGGTCGGTGTGCGGTGGGGGGATGAACGAACGTCGTTGTCCGGTCGGCGACCGGCAAGCCGCTGGGGCGGGCTACGACGGCAATCGCTCTGGTTTGCTGCCGGGCAAGGCCCGGCACTCCGCCGCGACGGTGGTTCCGTCAGGGAAGTTGGGCATTTGTACCACGGTCTTTACCGATCCTTTAGTGACGTGGTTCACATTCGAGAAGGATCGGGACGAAGGCGGTGGAGGAGTGACGGCATCGTTATACGGATCGCGAGATCCGTTTATCGGACACCTATATGGGGGCCGACGCCGAGCCCCGGGGTGGTTTCACCGGCAGCGGAAGGCTCAAGGCCTCTTCGAAGGAGAGGGATGCGGCGGGTTCAGGCTTTTCGCGTGCCTGTGCAGGCATGTGTCCACGGCGGACAACCTCCGGGGTCGCAGCAGCCGAGGAGACAGCTGTCCCCCCGACGCCGACCAGACTTCCCGGCACACCAGCGCGTATCGCGACGCGTTGCCCGCATCATAGTGGCGGGCGGCGGATCAGCGCCCTGCGGCGTACGGAACGAAGTCGACCCGCGCGGCGCGGGCCAGGGCGAGCCGGGGGCCGTGGACGTCCTTGGGTCAGCGACTCCACCGCCGCGGCCTCCAGTTTCGGCAGCTCCCGGATCTTCTCCGGATACCGCACCTCCGCGATGTCCGCCCTCATCGCCGCGAGCTTCCCGCCCGCTCCCAGCACCACGTCGGCGCCATCCATGAACTCCGGCCGGGCGGGCAGACGCTGCGGATCGAGGTCACCGACACGCGAGGCGACAGCGTTCCGCCGGGCCGGGGGGCCGTCAAAGAGCCCGAGGACGAGGACGCGGTACACGGGCGCGGCCTGCTCATCGTGGAGGCCCTGGCGGACCGCTGGGGCGTCGTCCCCGGGCCCGTACCGCGCAAGACCGTATGGGCCGAGACCGACCTCGTACGGTGACGATCCCGACCAGGTCGCGCGCGGCCGCGACCCGGTGTCCGGCGCGAACCCCCCACCGGATCGTCCGCCACCGCGACGCGGTGGCGCACGACATCAACTACTTAAAGAACCAAGGGAAATAACCCCACCCGACCCAACCCGTCCTCCACCTGACGCATCCCAGGGGCGCGTCACCCACATGGGTGAGGTTTACCAACTCAGCTGGATTTCGCACCGGTTGTCCGGCATATGCTCACGCCACCAGACCAGCACATACGTCGGCCCCCGGCCGGGACTGCAATCCCGATCGAGGGCCTGACCACCAAGGAAGCAGAACCCTTCCCGATGGATACCTTGCAGAATACTGCGCTCATGCGCGCCCTGGCAGAGCTTCCCGGGCCTCTCCCGGCCCGTGGCGTGATCCAGATCGTGATCCCGCACACCGACCGCTTCACCGTCGTCGGCAACCACCTCGCCCAGCACCCCGGCCTGAGCACCGTCGCCGTGGGCTTCGCCGTACGCATCCAGTCCCTGCCCCAGGGCGCCGAGATCGGCGTCAAGGCGCTGGCCGCCCGCTTCCCTGAGGGCGAGAAGCGCATCGCCGCCGCCCTGCGCGAGCTGGAGGCCCACGGCTACCTGCAACGGGCCCGCACCCGTCTGCCGAACGGCCGGATCGTCACCCGCACGGTGTTCTGCAACCAGCCTGCGGCGCTGTTACGTCCCCGAGTTGCAGCGGTCCGACCACAGCTGCCTCCCACCGCACCGCAGACCCCGCCGCCGGTGCCGGACCCAGCGCCCGAACCGCCCGCAGCCGAGCAACCATCACCGGAAGCACCCGCACCGCAGACCCCCGTACCCCCCGACGTACAACACGACCACGGACACGGCCCCGAACAGCCACACGCACACGCACACGCACACGAGGCGCAGGATCACGCCCCCTTCATCTCCCTCGTGCCGCCTCCCACCGCACCCAAGCCGCCGCGCCCGCCCCTCCCCAGGCCCCGCGAACTCACCCCGGAGCTGGACCGCGCCGCCACCGCGCTCCTCAGCGACCTCCGCCGCCACGCACCCCAACTCGTCCTCTCCGAGAACGACATCCGCCAACTCGCCCCCGCAGTCGCCGCCTGGCTCGAACGCGAGGCCCGCCCCGACACCATCCGCCACACCCTCACCCACGACCTCCCCCAGCCCCTCCGCAACCCCGCCAAACTGCTCAAACACCGCCTCAGCGCCCTCATCCCCCCGCCCCTCCCCGGCACCGGGGACCTCACTCCGCCACCCATCCGCCGCATCACCGTCACCCCCTTCCAGACCTGCGACGGCTGCGAACGCGCCTTCCGCTCGCCCGCCCCCGGCCACTGCCGCGACTGCCGAACCGACAGCGCACAGGCCGCCGCCTGAGCTGCTCGTGCCGCGTTCGTCAGCCCTCCACGTTCAGGCGACGAGCAGGCGCAGCCCCAGCTCCGCCCGGTCGAGGGCGACGAGGTCGCGGTTGCGTTCGGCCCACCGGCCCGAGGAGAGGTCGTCGCGGAGGCCGGCGAATTCGGGCAGGCAGAGCGGACGTCGACGCCCTGATCTCCGAGCTGGTGGCCACGGCACGCGGCGCTGTGGCACTCGACAACCTGGCCCCCATCGCCCTGCTGCTCACGCAGTGGCGGCACAGCACCGAGGTCTACGCCGATCCCGCCCTCCTCGCGATCCTCCGCCGCCAACGACCACCCCCAGCGCCGGCACCTCCTCAAGGGCAAGCTCGGAAGCACCGTGCTCAAGGGCCAGGGCCTCGAACGCTGGCAGTACGAGGTCACCGGCGGTGGGCGCATCTGGTACGTGATCGACCCCGTCGACCGCACTGTAGGGATCACCTACGCGGGCACCGGCCACCCCAAAGCCACGGACTGATCACCCCACCCACTCCGCCACCACCTCCCCGTCCTCCTCCGCCCCCGTCGGGCGGAAGCCGAGCGCCGTGTACAGGTGGGCGGCGGGCTCGTTGGACGGGGCGTAGGAGAGGCGGACCGGTGGGTGGTCCTCCCGGGCCGACAGCCAGGTCGCCAGGGTGCGTACGGCGGCTGCGCCGATGCCCCGGTCCTGGTGGGCGGCGTCGATCAGCATGCCGCCTATCCAGTGCGAACCGTCCTCGTCCCGCGCCCACATGATGTGGCCGGTCACCTCGTCGCCGGCCAGGACCGCCAGGGAGTGCCAGGTGGACTCGCGGGACGTCAGGACCAGGTAGCGGGCCGCCAGGGCCGGGACCCAGGCGCGCTGGTCGTCACGCGGGGCGCAGTCGGCGACCGCCCGCCAGTTGTCCGCGTCCACCTCGTGGAGGGTGACGGGGCGGCCCGCCTTGTCGGTGTGGTCGTACGTGATGATCATGCGGGGAGGCTAGGGCGGTGCGCGGCGCCGGGCCACGGGATTTCTGTGCCGGTCACGGGAGCTACGGCTGGGTCATCGCCTGGCGGAAGCCCGTGTTCACCGCCAGGATGCCCCCGTCCACCCGCAGCGTCGTCCCCGTGATCCACGACGCGTCGGACGAGGCCAGGAAGGCGACGGCGGACGCGATGTCCTCCGGGGTGCCGACCCGGCCCAGCGGGTAGAGCGCCGCCGCCCGTTCCAGCTCCGCGTCGCGGCCCGACCAGGCCGCCGTGCGGATCGTGCCCGGGGCCACCAGGTTGACCCGTACGCCGCGCGGGCCCGCGTGGCCGGCCAGCGTACGGGTCAGGCTCGCCAGGCCCGCCTTGGCCGCGCTGTACGCGTGGCCGCCGAAGTCCTGCTCGCCGTTGACCGAGCCGATGGTGACGACCGCGCCCCGGCCCGAGGCGACCAGGTGCGGCAGCGCGGCGCGGGCGCAGCGGAACGGGCCGGAGAGGGTGATGTCCAGGTCCCGTTCCCAGTTCTCGTCCGGCTCGTCCTCGAAGAGCTTGGCGTCGTCGCTCGCCGCGTACGCGTTGTTGACCAGGACATCCAGGCCGCCGAAGGTCTCGACCGCGTACGCCACCGCCGCCTCCACCGCCGTCCGGTCCGCCACGTCGCAGGCCAGGGAGTCGGCCGTGCCGCCCGCCTCGCGTATCGCCGCCGCCGTGTCGGAGGCGCGCTTCGCGTCCAGGTCGGTGACGAGGACCGAGGCGCCTTCCGCCGCCAGGCGGTGGGCCGTTGCCGCGCCGATGCCCTGGCCGGCGGCGGTGATCAGGACGCTGTAACCATGGAAACGGGGTCGTGTCATAGCGCCGACCGTACTGCCCTGACCAGCGCCTGGGCACGGGGGTCGGCGGTGACTCCCTTCTGGAGGCCGTTGGTGACGTAACCCAGCGCGATGCCCGACTCCGGGTCCGCGAAGCCCAGCGAGCCGCCCCGGCCCGGGTGGCCGAACGAGCCCGGGCCCAGCAGCGGTGCCGCCGGGCCGTGCAGCATGTAGCCCAGGCCGAACCGGGTGTTGACGACCAGGACCCGGTCGGGGCCCGCCGACTCCTCCGTGCGGGCCAGGGTGAGGGTCGCGGGGGCGAACAGGCGGCGGTGGCCGTCGACCGGGCCGATCATCGCGGCATAGCAGTGGGCCAGGCCCCGAGCGGTCGCGATGCCGTTGGAGGCCGGGAGTTCCGCCGTACGGTAGGCCGCGTCGTTCTCGTCCGGGAACGGGTCGATCGCGCCGAACGCCCGCCGGGTCAGCGACTCCGGGTCGCGGTAGGCCTCCACCACCGAGCGCTTGGGGCGTACGCGCAAGGCGCCGGAGGCCGTGGCGGAAACCGGCGGCTCCACCGGGCCGATGCGGCCGATGCGGTGCGCCTCCTCCGCCGGAAGCCCGAACCAGAAGTCCAGGCCGAGCGGGCGCGCGATCTCCTCCGCGATCCAGCGGCCGATGGTGCGGCCGGTGGCGCGGCGGACCAGTTCGCCGATGAGCCAGCTGTAGGTCTGGGCGTGGTAGCCGTGGTCCGTGCCCGGCTCCCAGTACGGGCGCTGCGCGGCGACGGCGGCCGGGCCGGAGACCCCGTCGGCCGCCTCGGCGGGGGTGAGGGTGCGGTCCAGGGCGGGGACCCCGGCGCGGTGGGCCAGGAGGTCGCGGACCAGGACGCGTTCCTTGCCGTTCGCCTTGAACTCCGGCCAGTACGTGGAGACCGGGGCGTCCAGGTCGACCTGCCCGCGCTGGTGGAGCAGGAGCGGGACAGCGGCGGCGATGCCCTTGCCCGCCGAGCGCACGATCTGGACCGTGTCGACGGCCCACGGTTCGGTGCCGTCCACGTCCCTCGTACCGGCCCACAGGTCCACGACCTTGCGCCCGTCCCGGTAGACGGCGACCGCCGCGCCGCGCTCGCCCCGCTGCTCGAAGTTGCGGACGAAGGCGTCCCGGACCGGTTCGAACCCCGGGGCCACCGTGCCCCGTACGTCTACGTCCCTGCCTGCCTCTGTACCCGCCGCCGTTCCCACGCCCTCGCTCATCCCCCCATGGTGCACGGCCCGGCGAGGTCCCCGGGGAGCGGGTCACCGTCACCACCGCACTGTCACGAGCTGTTTACGGCGACGGAACCGTGACCGGTCACGGCGACGGAACGGTGACCGACCTCGGGTCGAAGCCGAACGGCAGCTCCAAGCGGTGCGCCCGCATCAACTCCTCGTCGCAGAGGAGGTCCTGCGTACGTCCGTCGGCGGCGATCACGCCCTCGCTGAGGATCACCGCGCGCGGGCAGAGCTCCAGTGCGTACGGCAGGTCGTGGGTGACCATCAGCACCGTGACATCCAACGAGCGCAGGATGTCGGCCAGTTCGCGGCGGGAGGCCGGGTCCAGGTTGGACGAGGGCTCGTCCAGGACCAGGATCTCCGGCTCCATCGCGAGGACGGTGGCCACGGCGACGCGGCGGCGCTGGCCGAAGGAGAGATGGTGCGGCGGGCGGCCCACGTACTCCTCCATCCCCACCTGCTTCAGCGCCCGCAGGACCCGCTCCTCCAGCTCGGGGCCGCGCAGCCCCGCCGACGCCGGGCCGAACGCGATGTCCTCGCGGACCGTGGGCATGAACAGCTGGTCGTCCGGGTCCTGGAAGACGATGCCGACCCGGCGGCGGATCTCCGCGAGGTGCCGCTTGGCCACCGGGAGACCGGCGACGTGGACCGTGCCGGAGCCCGCCTCCAGGATGCCGTTGAGGTGCAGGACGAGCGTGGTCTTGCCCGCGCCGTTGGGGCCGAGGACCGCGACGCGCTCGCCGCGCCCCACGGTCAGGTTCACCCCGAAGAGGGCCTGGTGGCCGTCGGGGTAGGCGTAGGCGAGGCCGCTGACGGCGAGTGACGGGGCGGGGTCCTGGGACGCGGAGGAGGAAGTCACAGGGTCCATCCCAGCAGACAGACCGTGAGCGCGAGCACGGGGAGGGCCGCCGCGTACGCCCATTGGGTCCGGGTGGCCGTCACCTCGTCGATCACGGGCATCGTGCCCGCGTACCCCCGGCTGACCATGGCGAGGTGGACGCGCTCGCCCCGTTCGTACGAGCGGATGAACAGGGCGCCCATCGAGGTGGCCAGGACGCCCCACTGCCGTACGCCGCGCGCCTCGAACCCCCGGGAGCGGCGGGCGATCGACATACGCCGCATCTCGTCGGTGATGACGTCCCCGTACCGGATCATGAACGAGGCGATCTGGACGAGCAGTGGGGGCAGCTTCAGCCGCTGGAGGCCGAGCAGGACGGCCCGCAGCTCGGTGGTGGAGGCCAGGAGCACCGAGGCGGCAACGCCGAGGGTGGCCTTGGCCAGCACGTTCCAGGCGCCCCAGAGGCCGGGGACGCTGACCGAGACGCCGAGGACCTCGGTCTGCTCGCCCGGCACCACGAACGGCATGAGCAGCGCGAACGCCACGAACGGCACCTCGATGACCAGCCGCTTCAGCAGGAAGCCGACCGGGATGCGGGCCGCCGCCGCGACGGCCGCCAGGAGCGCCGCGTACAGGGCGAAGGCCCACATCGCCTCACGCGGGGTGGAGACGACCACGAGCACGAAGCCGAAGACGGCGGCCAGTTTGCAGTGCGGGGGCAGCCGGTGGACCGGGCTGTGTCCGTGCCGGTAGAGCTTGTGCGCGTGGCCCGCTCCCATGGTCAGACCTCTTCTCTGTCGGAGCACTTCGTTCTGTAGGACCAGAGAGTGATAAAGGTCGGACCTCAGACAGGTCAGGCCACTTCTCCATCAGACGTTCTCGTGGTCGCGGGACGCCTCGGCGGACTCCTCCTTGCGGCGGCGCACCACCCAGAAGACGCCCGTGCCCACGACGACCGTGGCGCTGACGCCGATCACCCCGGCGAGACCGCCGGAGAGCCTCGCGTCGGAGATGTCGCCGACCCCGTAGTCGGCGAGCGGGGAGTCGGCCGCGCCGTGCTCCCGGACCTTCTCGTCGATGCCCTGGTCGGCGGCGACCCGCTCCAGGCCGTCGGGGTTGCCGGAGGCGTAGAAGGAGACGAACCCGGCGAGGACGAACGCCGAGACCAGGCCGGTGATCCAGAAGCCACGGGTCGACCGGGGCGCGGCGGCGGGCTCCGGTTCGCGCGTGGCGGCCGGGGCGTCGACCAGTTCGCCGTCGACCCGGAGCTTGAGGGGCGCGGCCAGGCCCTGGACGCCGTGGACGAGGTCCGGGCGTACGGCGAGGACGGCGCCGACGGTCAGCGCGGTGATGACCGCCTCGCCGATACCGATCAGGATGTGTACGCCGACCATGGCCGTGAACACCTTGCCGATCGGGATGTCGGTGGTGCCGCCGATCCAGTAGAGCAGCGTGAACGCGGCGGCCGACACGGGTACGGAGACCAGCGCGGCGACGAACGCCGAGGCGGTCGCGGACCGGCGGGTGCGCGGCAGGAGGCCGGTGAGCAGGCGGAACAGCGCGTACGCGACGACGACGGTGACCACGCCCATGACGGTGATGTTCACGCCGAGCGCGGTGAGGCCGCCGTCCGCGAAGAAGATGCCCTGCATCAGCAGCACCACCGCCAGGCAGAGCACCGCCGTGTACGGCCCGACAAGGATCGCGGCCAGCGCCCCTCCCATCAGATGGCCGCTGGTACCGGCGGCCACCGGGAAGTTCAGCATCTGCACGGCGAAGATGAACGCGGCCACCAGACCGGCGAGCGGGGCGGTGCGCTCGTCCAGTTCGCGGCGGGCGCCACGAAGGCTGACGGCGACCGCGCCGGCGGCGAGAACCCCGGCGGCGACGGAGACAGGTGCATCGATGAAACCATCGGGTACATGCATGAGAAGGCTCCGCTTCCTGCGGTTCCGCACGGTGTCCGCGTCCGCGTGGACGCGGTTCTGCGGGCGGGGTCATGAACCCATCAATAATAGTGCTCTCTTGCGAACCATACGCAAGAGCTGGCCCCCGGCACCTGCGTCACATCCACCGCAGGCGAGAGCCTGGGCCTCACCTGCTGTCACGGTGAGCGGACGCCCACCGCGCCACTTCCGTGAAATATGGGACATTAGAGGGCAGAGCGATACATATAGGAGGAGCCGGCCCATGTCCCCTGTGATCGAAGAACATGCACGCGCCCGGCTCATCACCGATGGCCCTCTGACCCGTCCGGTCCCCGTCGATCTGCGCTACGACGCCGCCGAGGACCCGCGCACCGTCCACATCACCCTGCCCGGCGGCACCGACTGGGCGTTCGGCCGCGACCTCCTGGAACGCGGCCTGCGCTCCCCGATCGAGCGCGGCGCCGTCCGCGTCTGGCCCTGCGGACGTACGCAGCTGATCGTGGAGCTGCACTCGACGGATGGGGTCGAGGTGTTCCAGTTCGAGATCAGGACCCTGATCCGCTTCCTGGCCCGCACCCGCGCACAGGCCGCGGCGACGGCCGCACCGTCGGACGGGACCCCGGAGAAGCAGCCGTCCCGCACCACCACCGCCACCCGCCCGGAGCGGGGCGCCCCGGCGACCCGCGGCTGAGACCGGGACGTACGAGCGAAGAAGGTAGACGGAGAAGGCCCCCGTGCTCATCGCACGGGGGCCTTCTCCGCGCCCCGGCCCCCCGTCCCCACAGGTGACCGGCGCTTCCGGGGCCGCGCTCCGCTCAGACGCGGTCCCGGGGCTCATGGAGGACTCGAACGGCTCCGCGGAGTCCCCTTACAGGCCGGCCCGGGCGGGCTCAGACGCGTACGAGCTCGCGCTCGCCGCCGTCACCGCCGCCCTCGGAGCCGGCGGGCTCCTCCGTCAGCTGCTTCTGGAGCTTCTCGCCCTCCACGTCCACGTTGGGCAGCGCCCGGTCCAGCCAGCGCGGCAGCCACCAGGCCCGCTTGCCCAGCAGGGCCAGGACGGCCGGCACGATCGCCATGCGCACCACGAACGCGTCGAACAGGACGGCGATGGCGAGCGAGAAGCCGATCATCTTGATCATCTGCTCGCTGGAGCCGATGAAGCCCGAGAAGACGGCGATCATGATGACCGCTGCCGCCGTGACGACCCGTGCGCCGTGCTGGAAGCCGGTCACGATGGCCTGGCCGGGGCTCTCGCCGTGGACGAACGCCTCGCGCATCCGGGTGACGAGGAAGACCTCGTAGTCCATCGCGAGACCGAAGACCACACCGACCATGAAGATCGGCATCATGCTCATGATCGGACCGGTCTGCTCCACCCCGAAGAGCGAGCCGAGCCAGCCCCACTGGAAGACCGCGACGACCGCGCCGAGGGCCGCGACCACCGAGAGCAGGAAGCCGAGGGCCGCCTTCAGCGGGACGAGGACCGACCGGAAGACCAGCATCAGCAGCAGGAACGCGAGGCCGACGACGAGCGCCAGGTAGGGCAGCAGCGCGTCGTTCATCTTCTGCGAGAAGTCGATGTTCATCGCGGTGGCGCCGGTGACCAGGATCTCGGCCCCGGTGTCCGCCTTGATGGCCCCGCCCGCGTCACGGATGTCGTGGACGACCTCCTCCGTGGCGTGGGAGGACGGCCGGTCCTTCGGGATGACCGTGATCATCGCGGTGTCGCCGGCCTTGTTGAACTGGGCCGGGGCGACGGCGACGACGCCGAGCCCTTCGATCTCCTCGCGGACCCGCTCGGCCGCGCCCTTCGCGTCGGAGCTGCCCTTGCCGTCCATGACGACCATCAGCGGGCCGTTGAAGCCGGGGCCGAAGCCGTCGGAGAGCATGTCGTACGCCTGGCGCTGCGTGGTCGACTTCGGCTGGGCGCCGTCGTCGGGCAGGCCCATCTCCAGCGAGGCGGCCGGTACGGCGATGACGCCGAGGCCGAGGACGCCGACCAGCAGGACCCAGACGGGCCTGCGCAGCACGAACCGCGCCCAGCGGGTGCCCATGTTCGGCTTGGCCTCGGGACGGTTCTCCGCCTCGGCGGCCTTGCGCGCCTTGCGGCCCATGACCCGCTTGCCCGCGAAGCCCAGCAGGGCCGGGACGAGGGTGAGGGCGATGACCACGGCGATCGCGACCGTACCGGCGGCGGCGAAGCCCATCTTCGTCAGCATCGGGATGTTGACGACGGCCAGGCCCACCAGGGCGATGACCACGGTGAGACCGGCGAAGACGACGGCCGACCCGGCGGTGCCCACGGCCCGCCCGGCGGCCTCCTCGCGCTCCCGGCCCTCGGCCAGTTCGGCGCGGTAGCGGGAGACGATGAAGAGGGCGTAGTCGATGCCGACCGCGAGGCCGATCATCATGGCGAGCGTCGAGGTGGTGGAGCCGAGGTCCAGGACGTTGGCCAGCGCGGTGATCAGCGAGACCCCGATGCCGACCCCGATCAGGGCGGTCAGCAGCGGCAGCCCGGCCGCGATCAGCGAGCCGAAGGTGATGACCAGGACGACGGCGGCGATGGCGACACCGATGATCTCGGCGGCCCCGGTGTGCGGCATGACCTGGAGCGCGTCACCGCCGATCTCCACCTTCATGCCGCTCTGCTGCGCGTCCTTGCCCGCCTCCTTCAGGGCGTCGGTGGTCTTGTCGGTCAGCTCCATGGAGTTGACCTTGTAGGAGACCGCGACGTACGCCGTCGAACCGTCCTCGCTCACGGCCTGCGCCTCGAACGGGTCGGCGACCGAGGCGATCTGGTCGGAGCCGGAGTCCAGTTCCTTGACGATGCCCTGGATCTCGCTCTTGTTGGCCGAGTCGGTCACCTTCTCGCCCTCGGGCGCCTTGAAGACGACCCGGGCGGTGGCCCCGTCGGCACTGGAGCCGGGGAAGCGCTGTTCCAGCAGGTCGAAGGTGCGCTGCGCCTCCGTACCGGGGATGGAGAAGGAACTGGAGGTGGCGGTGGACGCGGAGGCCGCGCCGAATCCGGCGAGCGCCAGCAGTGCCACCCAGACCAGGGCGACATAGCGGCGGCGCCGGAAGGCGAACCGTCCGAGCTTGTAGAGGAAAGTGGCCACGGGGGCGTACTCCCGGTCAGGTCGTATGAGTGGATTTGGGCGTGTGGAACCAGCCCGACGACGAGAGCGGCGTGTCAGGGTCAGGCACAACGTCGGGGAGAGGGCCGTGCGGGTGGGACGGGGACGTCAGACTCCGAGAGCGGGGAGAATCACGGAGTCCACGTAATCGAGGAGGAACGCCTGGTCGACCGGGCGGTCCTCGATCAGCTGCCGGGCGGCGAGCGCGCCGATCAGCATGTGCGGGATGTACCTCAGCGCCGGGTTGTCCGGGCTCAGCTCACCCCTCTCCACGGCCCGTTGCAGCAGCTGGTCGAGGCCGGTCATCTCCGGCTCGATCAGCAGCTCGCGCAGGGCCTGGAGCAGCTCGGGGTACTCATGGACGGCTTGGCTCAGACCCCGCATCAGCGCGGCGTCCTTCTCCATCTGGCAGTCGTCGGTCCGGCTCAGCGCGGCGTGGAAGTCCCCCCGCAGCGAACCGGTGTCGATGTCGGCGAGGCTCCCCGGCTTGCTGTGCCGCAGCGCCTTGGCGACCAGCTCGGGCTTGGAGCCCCACTGGCGGTAGAGGGTGGCCTTGCTGGACCGGGTACGGGCGGCGATGGCGTCCATGGTCAGGGCGTCGTAGCCGACCTCGCGGAGCAGGTCGAGGACGGATTCGTACAGCTCGCCCTCGCGCTCGGGGGTCAGCCTGGTGCGCGCCATGTGCCGACCTCCTTCGCATGCTGCCGGTTCTTCGTCCCGGCCCGGTGTTCCGCTCACCATCGAACGAAACTGTTTCGTACACCTGAACCGTACCCCTACCATCCAGCGAAACGAAATCGTTTCGCTTGTGGGCTGCACCACAAGTTGCCCCGGGCCCTTCGCGCGGAAAGCATTGGAGGGTGAGTGACGACGTCGCGTATCTCCGGTTCCCGCACCTCCACCAGGACATGCTCTGCTTCGCCGCCGAGGACGACCTCTGGGTCGCCCCCCTCGCACCGGCGGGCCACCGGCCGGGACGGGCCTGGCGGGTGACCGTCGACCGGACCCGGGTCAGCCATCCCCGCTTCTCGCCCGACGGCACCTCCATCGCCTACACGACCTGGCGCACCCTCGACCCCGAGATCCACCTCGCCCCGGTGGACGGCGGCCCGGCCCGCCGGCTCACCTACTGGGGGTCGACCGACGCCCGGGTCTGCGGCTGGAGCCCCGATCCCGCCGACGCCTCCCAGATCCTCGCCGTCTCCTCCCACAACCAGCCGTTCTCGTACTTCTCCTGGGCCTACAGCGTCCCCACCGACGGCAGCCCCGGCGGGCGGCTCCCCTGGGGCCCGGTCTCCGACATCGCGGTCGCCGACCTCGACGGCGAGCGCCGCACCCTGCTGCTGACCGGCACGCCCCCGCACGAACCGGCCGCCTGGAAGCGCTACCGGGGCGGGGCCATGGGCCGCCTCTGGCTGCACGGCGAGCGGCTGCTGCCGGACATCGGCGGCCACCTCGCCTCGCCGATGTTCGTGGGCCGCCGCATCGCGTTCCTCTCCGACCACGAGGGCGTCGGCAACCTCTACTCCTACCGGACCGACGGCACCGATCTGCGCCGCCACACCGACCACGACGCCTTCTACGCCCGCAACGCCTCCAGCGACGGCCACCGCGTCGTCTACCAGTGCGCGGGTGACCTCTGGCTGGTCGAGGACCTGGAGTCGCCGGACGCCACCCCGCGCAAGCTGGAGGTACGGCTCGGCGGGCCGCGCACCGGCCGGCGCCACTACCAGGTGCCCGCCGCCGCCAACGTCGACTCGCTCTCGGTCGACGAGACGGGCCGGGCCAGCGCCGTCACCGTACGCGGCAGCCTCTACTGGCTCACCCACCGCGACGGCCCCGCCCGCACCATCAGCGACACCCCGGGGGTGCGGGTGCGGCTGCCGGAGATGCTGGGGAGCGGGGGGCAGGTCGCGTACGTCACCGACGCGGACGGCGAGGACGCGGTGGAGATCGGCTACCTGCCGCGCGCCAGCGGCGACCGGGCCCCGCGCCGGCTCGCCTCGGGGCAGCTCGGCCGCGTACAGGAGATGGTCTCCGACCCGGACGGGGAGCGCCTGGCCATCGCCTCGAACGACGGGCGGCTGCTGCTCCTGGACACGGGGGAGCCGGAGGCGGTGGCGGACCGGGGACCCGGCGGCTCCACCCGCGCCGACCTCTACGCGGCGACGGGCGCGGCGGTCCTGGACAGCGCGGCCCCGGTCGACGAACACCCCGGCCTCACCGAGCTGATCCGCTCGGTCAACGGCCCCGTCCGCGACCTGGCGTTCTCCCCCGACGGCGACTGGCTGACCTGGTCGCACCCGGGCATCGGCCGCTCGCTGCGGCAGATCAAGCTGGCCCGGATCTCCGGCCCCGGCGCCCCGGTGATCGTGGACGTGACCAACGGCCGCTTCGAGGACGAGAACCCGGTCTTCACGGAGGACGGCCGCTACCTCGCGTTCCTGTCCTGGCGGGGCTTCGACCCGGTGTACGACGTCCACACCGGCGACCTCTCCTTCCCGCTGGGCTGCCGCCCCTACCTGGTCCCGCTCTCCTCGGCCACCCCCTCGCCCTTCGCGCTCTCCCCGGACGGGCGCCCGGCGGCGGGCGGCCTGGACCCGATAGACGTTCCGGAGGGAGGTGGTACGTCGGAGGGGTCGACGGTCATGGTGGAGTTCGAGGGCCTGGAGAGCCGGGTGACGCCCTTCCCGGTCTCCGCCTCGAAGTATTCGGCGCTGCACCCGGTGAGCGGGGGCGGTCTTGTCTGGCTGCGCTGGCCCATCTCGGGGGCGCTGGGCGAGACGTTCGCCAACCCGGCCGACATGTCGGGGCGGCCGACGCTGGAGCACTTCAACATCGCGAAGGCGCGTAAGACCGAACTGGTCGACCACCTCGACTGGTTCGCGGTCAGCGGCGACGCGTCCCGGCTCGTCGTGATGGACGACGGCGAGCTCCGCGCCGTACCGGCTACGGAACCCGGCGACACGGACTCCACGGTCTATCTGGACCTGCGCCGCATCCTGCACGAGGTCGACCCGGGGGCGGAGTGGCGTCAGGCGTACGGGGAGGCGGGCCGGATCATCCGCTCCTTCTTCTGGGAGCCGGACATGTGCGGGATCGACTGGGACGGGGTGCTGGACCAGTACCGCCCGCTGGTCGAACGGGTCGCCTCCCCCGACGAGTTCGCGGATCTGCTGCGCGAGGTGCTGGGCGAGCTGGGCACCTCGCACGCGTACGTCTCCCCCGCCCGCCGCAACGAGGGCCCGCCGCACTACCAGCGGGCGATGGGCCTGCTCGGCGCCAACCTGGTCTGCCGGGACGGCGCTTGGACCCTCCAGCGCATCCTGCCCGGCGACTCCTCGGACTCCAAGGCCCGTTCACCCCTGGCCGGTACGGGGATCAGGGAGGGCGCGGTCCTCACCCATGTGGACGGCCGCCCGGTGGACCCGGTGACGGGCCCGTTCCCGCTGCTGACGGCGGCGGGCGGTACGACGGTGGAGCTGACGTTCACCCCGGCGGGCGGCGGCCCCTCACGCCGGGTGGCGATCCTGCCCCTGGTGGACGAGCGCCCGCTGCGCTACCAGGACTGGGTGGCCAAACGGCGTGACGTCGTACGGGAGTTGAGCGGCGGCAAGTGCGGCTACCTGCACATCCCGGACATGGGCGGCTCGGGCTGGGCCCAGTTCAACCGGGACCTGCGCCTGGAGGTCTCCCGCCCCGCCCTGATCGTGGACGTACGGGGCAACGCGGGCGGCCACATCAGCGAGCTGGTCGTGGAGAAGCTCACCCGCAAGATCCTCGGCTGGGACCTCACCCGTAACGCCCAGGCGGTGAGCTACGCCTCCAACGCCCCGCGCGGCCCGGTCGTCGCCCTGGCCGACGAGGCGACCTCCTCCGACGGCGACATGATCACCGCCGCGTTCCGGCTGCTGAAGCTGGGCCCGGTGGTAGGCCAGCGCACCTGGGGCGGGGTGGTCGGCATGACCGGCCGCCACCGCCTGGGCGACGGCACGGTGATCACGGTCCCGATGAACGCCGCCTGGTTCGACACGTACGGCTGGTCGGTGGAGAACCACGGCGTCGAACCGGACCTGGAGGCCCTGCGCACCCCCCTGGACTGGGCGGAGGGCCGCCACGCGGTCCTGGACGACGCGGTCCAAGTGGCCCTGGACCTCCTGGCGGCCCACCCGGCGTCGACACCCCCGTCGTACGACACGGCCCCGAACCTGCGGCGGCCGCCGCTGCCGCCACGGTGACGGGTCGTAGACCAAGCCTGTCCGGCGATTGAGGACATCTCTTCCGGCCCAGGTCCGGGGCGCACCCCGGACAGCAAGAAGGAGGCGCACCCGGAACCCCGGGTGCGCCTCCTGAAGCGACGCGCACGCACGCGCGAACCGCAGCGCGCACGCGTCACACCTCAGCGACCGTCAACGGTCGAAGCGCTCGCGCGCCTGGTCCGCCGCGTCCTGGGCCCGGTCCCGCAGGCCGGTCGACGCGTCGGAGCCGTGCTGCTGCTGGTCGCGGTTGCGGTCGCGACCCTTCGAGCCACGCTCCTGGGCCTCGTCCTTGCCCTGGCCGGCCTTCTGCTTGGCCTGCTCGGCGAGGTCCTGCGCCTTGTCCTTGAACTGGTCTGCGATACCCATGCTGTTCACTCCTGTGGGATGCCTGGGGTACGTGTGGGGATGGCCCCCAGCGGGGCCGTGCTCAGCGTTGCACGCCCCGACATCCCGCGCATTTCGGACCGCTACCGACCGTGACGTACGGCCCCTACTTCCCTATGTACGCTCCGCACGCGCGTCCTGGTCCGCCGCTCCCCCGGCCCCCACCAGCCCCTTCGACACCGTGTGGAGGCGGGGCTCGAAGCGCCGCATCTCGCGCTGCCCGCCGATCGCGATGACCGAGGGCAGGTAGCCCCGGACCGACTGCATCCCGCGCAGCCACCACTGGGCGTACACATGCGGGGAGCGCCGCGCGATGCCGTCCGCGATCCGGTCCACGGCCGGGCCGAGCGGGTACGTACGGTTCATCGGCCACGGCAGCCGCTGGCGCAACTCCCGCATCACGTCGTCCTGGTCGGCGCCGCGCACCATGTCCGTGTCGGTCCAGGAGAGGTAGCCGACGCCGACCTTGACGCCCTTGTAGCCGACCTCGGCGCGCAGGCTGTGCGCGAACGCCTCCACGCCCGACTTGGAGGCGCAGTACGCCGTCATCATCGGCGCCGGGGTGATCGCGGCCAGCGACGCTATCTGGAGGAAGTAGCCACGGCTCTCCATCAGCACCGGCAGGAACGCCCGCCCGGTGACCGCCCCGCCGATCAGGTTCACCTCGATGACCCGCCGCCAGGCGTCCGGGTCCGAGTCGACGAACGGGCCGCCCGAGGCGACGCCCGCGTTGGCGACGACCACGTCGACCTTGCCGAACCGCTCCTTGACCTCGCGGGCCACCTGGGCCATCGCCGCGTGGTCGGTGACATCGGCGAACCAGTGGTCGCTCTCGCCGTGCAGCCGCTCGGAGACCTTCTTCAGCTCGTCCCGCTCCAGGCCGACGAGCGCCAGCGTCGCCCCGCGCGCCGACAGCTTGCGGGCCAGCAGTTCGCCCACGCCCCGGGCCGCGCCGGTCACGACGACGACCTGGCCCTCCAGACTCCGCCTGCTGCTGCTCATGCGACATCCTCCTTCTCGGACGTGGCGGCCGTGGCTGCCGTCGGGGCTGCGACGTACCGGGTGGTCAGTTCCCTGAGCTTCGCCGTGACGGCCTCGGGGGCCTCCACCGGCGTCATGTGCCCCATGCCGGCCAGCTCGGTCAGCCCGAGGCCGACCGGCAGCGCCGCCGCGATGGCCCGCGCGTGGACCGGCGGGGTGAGCCGGTCGCCCGTACCGGCGATGACCGCCGTCGGCACCCGCAGCTCCCGCACGTCCGCCGTCACGTCCAGCTCGGCGAGCACCTGGCCCCAGCCCACCCGGGCGCGACGCGGACAGGCGTGCACGATCCGGGCGCAGACGTCGACCCGCTCCGGGGCCGAACCGACGCCCATGGTCGCGTACTTGAGGAGCTTCTTCGAGACCGGGGTGACCGGGCCCAGCGGCGCCTTCGCCCCCAGGACCGTGGCCGTGAGCCGGGTCCGGAACGCGCTCGCCCGCAGCGGCAGCACAAGGGCCTCGGCGGTCAGCCGGCCGCTGCCGGTGGAGCAGAGCAGGACCGCTGCGGCGTGTTCGCGCAGGCCGGGGCGGCGGGCCGCGGCCATCAGCGTCATCCCGCCCATGGAGTGCCCGGCCAGCACCGCCTTCCGCCCGGGGGCGAGGGTGGCGGCGAGCACGGCCTCCAGGTCGTCGGCGAGCGCGTCGACGCTGTAGCCGCCGGGGCCCGGTTCGGGGGTGAGGCCGTGGCCGCGCTGGTCGTAGGCGATGACGCGGTGGTCGGCGGCGAGGTCCCGGATCTGCGCGGCCCAGAAGTGGGTGTTGCAGGTCCAGCCGTGGGCGAGGACCACGGCGGGGGCGTCCTCGGGGCCGTGCAGCTCCACGTGGATGCGGGAGCCGTCGGCGGACGTGACGAAAAGTTCGTTCGCGGGGACGGGCGGGGCGTCGTCGCGGTGCAGGAGCCGGCTCATCGGGAGGCCTCCTCGACGACGTTGCCGCCGCCGGACGCGACGGGCCCCTTGGCCTTCCCGGACTCCCTGGACGTCGAGGATGCCACCGGGTCTCCTGCGGTGACCGTCTCCCGCTCGTCGCGCCCCGGCTGCTCCGGTACGAGCCCGCTCCCGCCGAGCCGCCCGGTCTCGCTCCCGCGTACGCCCCCGGCGACCGGAGCCCCGCCCGGCTTCGCGGCCGCCCGGATGACGTCGTACTCCGCGAGGTCCACCGACCGCGTCTGCCGCCGGAACTCGCCCGTCGTGCCCGGCCAGACCGTCGTGTTGCGGCCCGACTCGTCGAGGTACCAGCTGGTGCAGCCGCCGGTGTTCCACACCGTACGCTTCATCCGCTCCTGCACCCGGTGGTTCCAGGCGGTGACGGCGGTGGAGCGGGCGCCGAGCGCCGCGCGGCCGCCGAGCACGTTCAACTGGCGCAGATAGTCGGCCATGTAGTTCAGCTGGGACTCGATCATCAGGATCATCGAGGAGTTCCCGAGGCCCGTGTTGGGGCCGATGATCGTCATCCAGTTGGGGAACCCGGCGGCGGTCGCGCCGCGCAGCGAGTTCATCCCGTCCTTCCAGGACTCGGCGAGCGTGATGCCCTCCTCACCGACGACCCGCTCCGCGATCGGCATGTCCGTCACATGGAAGCCGGTGCCGAAGATGATCGCGTCGACCTCGGCCTCGCTGCCGTCGGCGGCGACGACGGTGGAGCCGCGTATCTCGCTGAGCCCGGAGGCCACGACGTCCACATTGGGCTGGGCGAGGGCCGGGTAGTAGGTGCTGGAGAGCAGGATCCGCTTGCAGCCGATGCGGTAGTCGGGGGTCAGCTTGGCCCGCAGGGCCGGGTCCTTGATGGCCCGTGCCATGTTGGACTTGGCTATCTTCTCCACCAGCCCCAGCTGGTCGGGGTGCTTGGTGAAGGCGCTGACCTGCAACTCCCGTATGCCCCACAGCAGTCCACGGCGTGCGGTGCCGGTGGCGGGTATCGCGCGGTGGAGTGCCTGCTCCGCCTTGCTGATCGTGCGGTCCACGCGCGGCATGACCCACGGGGGCGTGCGCTGGAAGAGCGTGAGCTTGGCGGTCTTCGGCTGGATCGCCGGGACGATCTGGATGGCGGAGGCGCCCGTTCCGACCATCGCGACCCGCTTGCCCGCCAGGTCGTAGTCGTGGTCCCAGCGCGCGGAGTGGAAGACCTTGCCGGGGAAGGAGTCCAGCCCGGGTATGTCGGGCATCTTGGGGTCGGAGAGCGGCCCGGTGGCGGAGATGACGACATCCGCGCGCAGGGTCGTGCCGTTGGCGGACTCGATCACCCAGTAGAGGTTCTCCTTGTCCCAGCTCATCAGCTTCACCTCGTGGTTCAGCCGGATGTGCGGGCGCAGCCCGAAGGTGTCGGCGACGCGCTCCAGGTAGGCCCGGATGTGCTCCTGGCCGGAGAAGGTGCGCGGCCAGTCGGGGTTGGGCGCGAAGGAGAAGGAGTAGAGGTGGGACGGTACGTCGCAGGCGCAGCCGGGATAGCTGTTGTCGCGCCAGGTGCCGCCCACCGAGTCGGCGCGCTCCAGGACGACGAAATCGGTGATGCCTTCGCGGCGCAGCCGGACGGCGGCCCCCAGGCCCCCGAATCCGGTTCCGATCACCGCCACACGTACGTGCTCCTGCTGGGCCATGCTGCCGCCTCCCGCGGTACGTCACGCGATTACGCCAGCAATCACTGGCATGGTTCGGAGGGTAGAGCAGGCTCGTACTGATGGGTAGGGGTCGGACCGAGGAAAGTTACTGGCGGTACAACATAGGGTGCCCCTGTGGCTGAAGGACGCGAGCACCGCGAATACCGCATGGAGGAGCTGGCCAAGGAGGCCGGCATCACCGTGCGGACCCTGCGCTTCTACCGGGAGCGCGGACTGATCCCGCCACCGCGCCGCGAGGGCCGGATCGCCTGGTACGACGACCACCACCTGGCCCGGCTGCGCACGATCACGGGCCTGCTGGAGCGCGGCCACACCCTCAACGGGATCGCGGACCTGGCCGCCACCTTCGAGAGCGGGCGCGATGTCGCCGAGGTGCTGGGGCTCGGCGAGCCGACCGAGGAGACCCCGGTCCGGCTCACCCCGGAACAGCTCGCCGACTACTTCGAGGGCGAGGTCACCCCGGAGAACCTGGCCACCGCGCTGGACCTGGGCTATCTCGCCACCGACGGGGACGAGATCGTCCACATCAGCCGCCGCCTGCTGGAGGTGTCGGCGGAGCTCGTACGGGAAGGGGTGCCGCTCGCCACGGTGCTCTCCTCGGGCCGCCGCGTCCGCGAGCACGCGGACGCTCTCGCCGAAATCTTCGTACGCGTACTGCATGCCCACGCCACCGAGACCGAACCGGCCCAACTCCGGCCACTGGCCCGCGCGGTGGTGGACGCGGAGCTGTCGATGGCGCTGGACCGGAGGCTGCGGCGCGAGGACGGCACACAGCCCCCGAAGGCCGACTGACCGGAACCACCGCCGTGGACGACCGACCGAACCACCGCCCGTGGGCGACGGCCCGGCCTACCGCTCGTACACCACCGTCACCGGCGCGTGGTCGCTCCACCGCTCGCCGTGCGTGGCGGCCCGCTCCACCCACGCCTTGACCGCCCGCGCGGCGAGACCCGGCGTGGCGATCTGGTAGTCGATGCGCCAGCCCGCGTCGTTGTCGAAGGCACGCCCCCGGTAGGACCACCAGCTGTACGGCCCCGCCACATCCGGGTGCAGCTGCCGTACGACATCGACGTACGCGGCCTCCTCGAAGACCCGCGTCAGCCAGGCCCGCTCCTCGGGGAGGAAGCCGGAGTTCTTCTGGTTGGCCTTCCAGTTCTTCAGGTCGGCCTCCTGGTGGGCGATGTTCCAGTCGCCGCAGACCACGACCTCGCGCCCGTCCGCCGCCGCCCGCGCCTTCAGCCCCTGGAGGTAGGGCAGGAAGGCCGCCATGAAGCGCTCCTTCTCGTCCTGCCGCTCCGTGCCGACCTCGCCGGAGGGCAGGTACAGGCTCGCGACGGTCACCCCGGGGAGGTCGATCTCGACGTACCGGCCGCTCGCGTCGAACTCCTCGGCCCCGGGCACGTCGAACCCGCCGAACCCGATCTGGACCCGCTCCGGCGCCTGCCGGGAGTAGAGGGAGACCCCGGCGCGCCCCTTGGCGGCGGCGGGGGCGTGCACGGTGTGCCAGCCCTCGGGGGTGCGGACCTCCTCGGCCAGCTGGCCGGGCTCGGCGCGGACCTCCTGGAGGCAGACGACATCGGCTTCGGTGCCCGCCAGCCATTCCACGAAGCCCTTCTTCGCGGCGGCGCGGAGCCCATTAACATTCACAGATGTAACAGTCAGCATCCGGAAACAGTACCTACCCCACCCCTACCCATAGATATACGATACTCAGCATGAATATCCGCCCGCGCCGCTTCGACCACCCCGACGCCGTCAAACTCAACGACCAGGTCCAGCTCGAATACGCCGAGCGCTACGGCGACGAGGGCGATGTCACATTTCTCGACCCGGCCATGTTCGATCCGCCGCACGGTCTGTATCTGCTCGCCTACGACGAGCAGGAGCGCCCGGTGGCGACCGGCGGCTGGCGGACCCAGGACCGTAACTCCGAGGGCTACCGGGACGGCGACGCCGAGATCAAGCGGATGTTCGTGATCCCCGAGGGCCGGGGCCGGGGCCTGGCCCGCCGGATGCTCGCCGCCCTGGAGGAGGACGCCCGGGCCGCGGGCCGGGTCCGGATGGTCCTGGAGACCGGGGACCAGCAGCCCGAGGCGATCGCGCTCTACACCTCGTGCGGCTACACGGTCTGCGAGGAGAAGTTCGGCCACTACCGGACGTACGACAGCAGCATCTGCATGGCCAAGCCGCTCCGGCAGCTTTGAGGCCTCACTGGGGCGTGGCCAGCACCTGCGTCCAGTAGGGCCCGCGCGGAGAGTCGGCGATGCCCACGCCCACATGCGTGAAGTTGCAGTTGAGGATGTCGTCGTCACGGCCGGGGCTGCGGCGCCACTGGTCGGCGACGGCGGCGGGGTCGGCGTTGCCGGTGGCGATGGTCTCGCCGACGGCGGTCCACCGGTAGCCGGAGTCGGTCACCCGGTCGCCCATGTTCCGGCCCGTGGAGTCCGTATGACTGAAATAGCCGCGGGCCGCCATGTCCTCGGAGTGGCGCTGGGCGACCTCGGTGAGCCGGGGATCGGTGGTCAGCTGCGGGCAGTCGTTGTGGGCGCGCAGGGTGTTGACCTCGGCGACCAGGAGCATCTGCGGGCGGGGCTTCGCCCGGGGCGCCGGACTCGGGGACGGCGGGGCCGCGGAGGACGGCGAGGCGCTCGGGGCGGACGGGCTCGGCGTCGGTGACGGCGTGGGCGTCGGGGACGCGGACGGGGTGGCCGCCGTGGTGACCGGTGCCGGAGCGGGCGCCGGGAGCCGCGTCGTACCCCCTTCGGCGCGGGGTGCGGGCGAGGTGGGCGCGGAGGGCCAGAGGAGTACGGCGATCGAGGTCACGGCGGCCACCGCGGCGGCGAGCCCCGCCGCCTTCCCCGCCGAGAACGCGGCCGGAGCCACGGCCGGGGCGACAGCGGCGGCGGCGTGCCGGCCCCCCTCGTACAACGGCACCACCAGAGCGAGCCCCGAGAGCAGCCCCTCCGGCGGTACGAGCCCCGAACTGCCGGCCGAGCAGGAGGCGCAGCCGCGTATGTGCCGGGCTATGCGCTTGCGCCACAGGGGCGTCGGCGCCCCGTCCCAGTCGGCCACCAGGTCGTCCAGGGCCGGGCAGCGGGGTTCGGCGGCCAGCGCCCGGACGACCGCGCGCCCGACGTCGAGTTGGTTCTTCACCCGCTGTACGCGTACGGCGGCGTGCTGCGGCGAAAGGCCGAGGGCGTCGGCCAGTTCGGCCCGGGTCAGTTCGCCGGTGGTTTCCAGCCACCACAGGGAGAGCACATCGCGCTCGGCACCGTCCAGCCAGCGGGTCGCCTCGGCGGTCTCGCGCCGCTGGCCGGAGAGTTCCAGGCGCAGGATGGTCAGGTCGACGAAGTCGGCGGCCGGGTCGGCGGGCTCGTCGGTCTCCTCCAGCGCGGCGGGGCGGTGGCCGAGGACGGACCAGCGGGTGCGGACCTGGTTCATGGCGATGGCCACCAGCCAGGACCGGAACCGGGTGGGATCGCGCAGCGAGGAGAGGCCGGAGAGCGCCCGGAGCATGGTCTCCTGCACCACGTCGTCCACGTCCGGGTGGCCGTTGAGGGCGCGGCCCACGACGTTGTAGACGAGCGGCAGGTAGAGGGCGGCGAGCCGTTCCCCGGCCTCCTGGTCCCCGTCCCTGGCCGCGACGACCAGAGCGGTCACGTCCACACCGTTCACGCTGTTCACCACGTGCTCACTTCCTCGGGCCGTGCGGAGGACGCCGGGCAGCGCATCCCCGGAGTGTGGGGCAGGTCACTCCTGGGGGTTTTGTTATCCGGTCCCTCTCCGGTGGTCAACCAGTATGCGGGGGCCTTGCGGATGCCCTGCGGCGGGAGTGCCGGGATGGGGGAGGGACATGTCGAGCAGGATGGAAGCGGGCGTCGGACTGCCGGACGCCGAGGGAGCGCGGAGCGCCACGGGCCCCACGAACGCCCGCGCCCTGCGGGCGGCGCTGAAGGCCGGGGCGGCGGACGGCCCTCACCACGGCGGGCGGCCGGCGGCCGGGGCTTCCCCCAACAGCCGGTCCTCGTCGGCCAAGCCCTCTCCCCACGGCGGGTCGTCGTCGGCCGGGGCCCCCTCCCACGGCGGGTCGTCTTCGGGTGACGCCCCTCCCCCGGGCGCCGACGCCTTCCCGGCGGCCCTGCGGGAGGCGCTGGGGCGGCGCGGCCTCTCCCTGGAGCGGGTGAGCGAACGGCTCAGGGCGCGCGGCATCGGGGTCAGCCAGGCCACGCTGAGCAGTTGGCAGCGCGGCCGCAGCCAGCCGGAGCGGGCCCGGTCGCTGCGGGCCGTGGAGGTGCTGGAGGAGATCCTGGACCTGCCGGGCGGGGCGCTGCGCTCGCTGCTCGGCCCACGCCGCCCGCGCGGCCGGATCGCACCGGCCCGGGGCGAGGGGGCGGCCCTCCAGGTGCTGGGCGAGGACTCGGTGGTGGAGAAGGCGCTCGGCGAACGGTTCCGCCACTTCAACCAGGAGACCAGCTCGCTGCTGATCCACGACATCGTGCGGCTGGGTGCGACCGGAACGCTGAGCAGCATCAGCACGACCAATGTGCTGCGGGCCAGCCGCCCCGGAGCCGACCGGGCGCTCTTCGTGCTCAGCTTCGACGACGAACAGGCGGAGCCACTCGACATCCGCGTCACCAGCGGGCGGCTCGGGGAGGCCACGTACCTCAAGGGGCTCAAATCCCTGGTGCTGGAAATCCACTTCGGCCGCGAACTCGCCAAACTGGATACAACGGTGGTGAGTTACTCGGTCGATGTGAGCCCTTCCCGGGAACCGGCCACGCACTACGAACGCTGGTCGCGGGCGAATCTGCACGAATATCTTCAGCAGGTCTTCTTCCATCCGGACGCGCTTCCCTCGGGCTGCCGGCGGTACTTCCGGGACCAGGTGGGCGCCCCGCCCCGCGCGCAGCGACGCATTTCGATGAACGATTCCCACAGCACCCATGTGCTCGCTTCCCGCTGCAAACCCGGAGTGCACGGAGTGGCCTGGGATTTCGACACACCGGAATGAGGGACACGCCGAAAGGGCAGACACGTCGGCATGACGGACACGACGGCATGACGGACACGACGGCATGACGGACACGTTGGAAACGGGAGACCGCCCAGGGTCAGTGGACGGTCTCCCGCGTATGCGGCACCTTCACCCGGTCGGGGCTACTTGGTGTTGAGCGTCAGCCCGTAGTACTTCAGGGCGTCGTCCAGCGGCTGGAAGTACGACGAACCGGGCGAGTTCACCTGGCCGTTGCACCGCTGGCTGATCGGCCCGCCGGAGGTCATCCCCTGGGCCTGGTCGCCGGAGACGTACGCGCCCCCGCTGTCCCCGCCCTGGGTGCAGACGGAGGAGCTGGCGAGACCGGTCACGACGGTGTCCGGACCGCCGTTCTGGTCGGTGTAGGTGACGCTGACGTTGTACGAGCCGACCTTGCCGCAGGTCCAGCCGGTGGTCTGGCCGGCCTTGCAGAGCGCCGAACCCTGCGGGGCCCGCTGGCTGCCCCGTACGGCGACGGTGCCCGCCTTGCCGTACGTGGTGATGTCCAGGCCGATGGAGTGGCCGGAGTCCACGGAGGCGATGCCCATGTCCACGCTGCGGGTGCCGAGCGCGAACCGGGTGTGGGTGCCCTTGGCGAACCGGGTCCCGTTGTAGGCCAGTTCGGGCAGGTCCTCGATGCAGTGCCCGGCGGTCACGAGCACCTGCTTGCCGTTGCGGTCCTTCGCCCCGTAACCGACGGAGCAGAGGTAGCCGTTGAACGTCATACGGCTGCCCGGCGGCACGACGGCCTGCGTCTCCAGCTTCTCCTGGCCCTGGACGACCCGTACGGCGTCGCCGTTGCTCCTGGCGGCCTTGAGGAAGGTACGGGTGGCGGCGTCGGAGGCCCCGTTGACCTCGACGGTCACGGTGTCGGAGGCGAGATCCACGGACCACGCCGACACCCCGGCCGGGGCGCTCCTGAGCGCCTTGGCGTCGAGTTGGGCCTTGATCCGGTTCAGCTCGCCCTCACCACGCTCCGGGACCCGTGCTGCGAGTCCCGCCGCCTTGACCTCCTTCGCCGCCCGCGCGTCGGCGGCGTTGACGACGAGCTTCCCGTCCTTGGTGAAGAAGGCCCCGAGGGTGGAGACCTTCTCGGCCCGCAGCTTCGCGAACCGGTCCTGCTGCCGTGCTTCGTCGTCCAGCCGCTCGACGGCCTCCTGCCGGCTCACACCCAGGGTGGTGGCGAGAGCCTGGACCATCTCCGGCTGGTACTTCAGCGGCGCGGATTCCGCCCCACCGGCGTAAGCCCCTGTGGCGACTCCGGCCGACAGGAGGGCGCCGATGGAGGCCGCCACGATGTATCTGCGCGCGTTCTTCTTTCCGTGCTTCACGCGATTCCTTCCGCTACACGGGCGAAGCGTCCAGACAATGGGGGGGGGTGGCCACACCACGCTTGGGGACGCGCGATGTGTTCCATGGACACTGCCCGGCGGCGATGACATGTTCCTGTCGCCGCGCATCGAACTCTCGCGTAAACGGAACTGCCGCGACAAGGACCGGAGATGGGGCTCTTATCTACAGAACTGGCCGAGAACTGTAGAGAAACACGGCGGAAACACAACGGGCAGGACCGGCGGCAGCCACTCGGCCACATCTCCGGGCACGTCGAACCGCACTGGGGCCGGGCCTGGTCGGCGACGATGTCCAGAACGATCCCAGCTGCCCAGGTGAGAGAACTGGCGATGCCGCGTCGCCCCTGGAGCCAGCGGTCGACGTCGTCCTCGGGCCGGAAGGCGAAGGGTTCCTCGACGAGGCGCGGGCTGTCCCCGGGGTATCCGGGGGCACCTTCTGCGATCCTCTTCAGCCGGCAGCAGACCACGCCAACACAGACGACCGGCACCTCTCCACAAACGCAAAGATCCCGCCCGATCAATCAGATCGGACGGGATCTCGTGGACTCTTCCTGAGCTGACTCAAGAACAGTCGTTGTTGTGGACCTGTGGGGATTTGAACCCCAGACCCCCTCGATGCGAACGAGGTGCGCTACCAGACTGCGCCACAGGCCCTTGCAACGAGTGAAACTCTAGCACCCCTACCCGGGTGCTTGGAAATCCGTTCCTCCGCTGGTCAGCGGTGCCGGGATTCCGCCGGTCTCACTCGTTGGCCGCGCGGGGCCGGTCCTCGTCGTCGTACTGGTCGAAGAGGGGGGTGCGGCCCCGGTCGCGGGTGCGGCGGGACTGGTTGGTGCGCTGGCGCGGCGCCGGGTCCACCGCGGGGGTAGCCGGGTGCGACGTGCCGGTCTGGGTGGGCTCGGCCGTGCTGGAGCGGGCCGCGCTCCAGGTCTCCGGGTCGCCCACCTCAACGCCGCCGGTGGCCCGGGGGGCGACGGGGGCGGTGACATAGGTGGGGAGCGGTACGGGGACGGGCTCCCAGCTGTCGCCCTGGACCCGGCCGCGTTCGCGCTGCTGGTCCACCCACTCCGCGTGGTCCGTCTGCTCCACGAGGGCGCGGCGGCCGGCCTCCTGCGGGGAGACCGTGGGGGTGGGTTCCGGCTCCGGGTGGTGGGCTTCGGAGTCGTCGTCCTGGTCGGCGGGGGCGGAGGTGGCGGGCTGGTGCCTGCGGGGGCGGTTCTCGCGCAGGCGCTGCGCCGCGTCCTCGGCCCGGCGGCGGTCCATGGTGAACGCGAACCGGCGCCGCTCCTGGGCGCGCAGATGCACGATGTACGTGCTCAGCAGCACGGCGGGAACGGCCGGCGCCCAGAGGAAGCCGAGTCCGCCGACCGCGGCCACGACCGCGCCGAGGGTGAAGGCCAGGAAGAGGACCACCGTCGTCCGTCTGCGCCGCGCCAGGACCTGGGAGCGCTGGGCGCGCCTGGCCCGCTCGGCGTCGGCGGCTCCGGCGCGCGGGCGGCGCTGGGCCGGGGGCGCGGGGCGCTCGCCGGACCGGCGGTCGTGCGCCTGACGGTCCGGTGGCTGCCGGTCGGGTGCCTGGCGGTCCGGGGGCTGATGCCCCGGGCGCCGGTCGTGCGCCTGGCGGTCGGAAGCGTGGGGGGCCGGGGCTCGCTCGGGAGCGTGCGCCGGGTCCTGCAACCTGGCTTCCGTATGCGCCGGAGGCGCGGCAAAGGCCCGGACGTCGACGGAATCCATACGGTCCGTCTCGGCGTCCGGGTCGACGTCGGGCCCCGCCTCCTCGGCGGTGCGCTCCCGCAGCTCCCTGGCGTACCGGCGCTCCATCGCCGCCCGTCCGGACAGCAGCCGGATGGCGGTGCTGAAGCGTTCCGTCGGACGGGCTTCGTTGAGCTCGTCCTGCCTGCGGAGCCACATCGGCACCAAGTAGGCGGCCCAGGCCCCGACGATGACTGCGTAGATGAGGCCGCTGCTGCTCACGCTCACACCGTAGAGGGGTTTACGCGGAGGCATCCGCCAATTGGCCCGGTGTGTCGCACGATCCGGCTGATATCACGGACTTTTTTTGTGATTGATCGGATCAACAGTCACCGATAGTGCGACCCATTGCTGTCATCTGTCGATCAAATTCGAACATCTATTTTATTTCGTCGGGCTGTCCGGGGGTTCGCGGGGCCGTCGGCCGCGTACGGCGCCAGCGCCGGAGCATGCCCTCGGGCACCTCCTCGGCCGTGAGCGCGAAGATCAGGTGGTCCCGCCAGGCCCCGTCGATGTGCAGATAGCGCGGGCGCACGCCCTCGGAGCGGAACCCGAGCTTCTCCACCACCCGGCGGCTCGGCGCGTTCTCCGGGCGGATGCAGACCTCGACGCGGTGCAGCCCCACCGAGCGGAAGCAGTGGTCGACGGCGAGCGCCACGGCCGTCGGCATCACTCCGCGCCCGGCGACGCCCTGGTCGACCCAGTAGCCGATGTGACCGGAGCACATCGAACCCCAGGTGATCCCCGCGACCGTGAGCTGGCCGACGAGCCGGCCCTCGTACTCGATGGCGAACGGCAGCATCCGCCCGGCGTGCGCCTCGGCGCGCAGGTGGCGGACCATCTGCCGGTACGTGGGCCGCTGCGCGACCGGACCGCCGGGCGCGGGCGGCGGGACGGTGGCCTCCCAGGGGCGCAGCCAGTCGCGGTTGCGCCGGTTGACCTCACGCCAGACCCGCTGGTCGCGCATCTTTATCGGGCGCAGGACGATCTCGCCGTCGGTCAGCGTCACCGGCCAGGTCGCGATGTTCAGCTCGGGCTCCCCGGTCGGGGGTGGTCGCCGCCGCGGAGCTGGTCGACGGCGTGCACCAGGAGCCGGGCGAGGACCGCGAGGCCGTCCTTCACCCCGCCGGTGGAGCCGGGCAGATTGACGATCAGGGTGCGGGAGGCGACGCCTGCCAGGCCCCGGGAGAGCGCGGCGGTGGGGACCTTGGCGAGCCCCTCGGCCCGGATCGCCTCGGGGATGCCGGGGATCTCGTGGTCCAGGACGCGGCGGGTGGCCTCGGGGGTGGCGTCGGTGGGCGAGATGCCCGTACCGCCGGTGGTGACGATCACGTCGTACCCGGCGGCCACTCCGGCGCGCAGGGCCGCCTCGACCGGGTCGCCGTCGGGGACGACCTGCGGGCCGTCGACCGTGAAGCCGAGGGCGGTGAGCCCTTCGGCGATCAGGGGGCCGCCCTTGTCCGCGTACACCCCGGCGGAGGCCCGGTTGGAGGCGGTGACGACGAGGGCGCGGTAGGCGGGCGCGGCGCCGGTGGGCTCGGGCGGGTGTGCGCTCCGGTGGTGCGCCGGCGCCTGCGCGGGCTGTTCGTGGCCCGGGGCTCCGGGCTCGGGCGGGGTCACGCGTCCGGTCCCTCCGGCGCGGGGCGCCGGTAGTCGCCGGACTTGCCGCCCGACTTCGCCTCGACCCGTACGTCGGTGATGACCGCGCTCTTGTCGACGGCCTTGACCATGTCGATCACCGTCAGGGCCGCCACCGACACCGCCGTCAGGGCCTCCATCTCGACGCCCGTGCGGTCCGTCGTCTTCACGGTGGCCGTGATCTCCACCGCGTCGTCGGCCACGCTCAGGTCGACGTTCACCCCGGAGACGGCCAGCGGGTGGCAGAGCGGGATCAGGTCCGGGGTGCGCTTGGCCCCCATGATCCCGGCGATCCGCGCGGTGGCGAGGGCGTCGCCCTTGGGGACCCCCTCGCCCCGGAGCAGTTCGATGACGCGCGGCGAGACGAGGACCCGGCCGGAGGCGCGGGCGACGCGCGTGGTGACGTCCTTCTCGGACACGTCGACCATGCGGGCCGCACCCGCCTCGTCGATGTGCGTCAGCCTGTTCTGCGTACTCAACTCACTCCACCCAGCGGTAAGGGCGCCGATCGGCCCGGGCCCGGAGCGGTCTCCGGAAGGCACGGCGGCAGATACCGTACCGCCACCGGGTGGCCGTCAGCGGAGCAGGATCACGTCCGTCTCCGTGCCGGGCTCGGCGGAGGTGGTGTCCTCGGGCAGCACGATCAGCGCGTCCGCCTGGGCGAGAGCGGCCACCAGATGCGATCCGGAGCCGCCGACGGGGGTGACGGTGCCCGCCTCCTCGTCGTACGTACCGCGCAGGAACTGGCGGCGGCCGGCGGGCGAGGTGAGCGCCTTGTCGACGGCCAGGACGGCACGGACGGTGGGGCGGTGGAGGTCCGTGCGGCCCATCAGGGCGCGGATGGCGGGGCGGACGAACAGCTCGAAGGAGACGTAGCTGGAGACCGGGTTGCCCGGCAGGGCCAGCAGCGGGGTGTGGTCGGGGCCGATGGAGCCGAAGCCCTGCGGCTTGCCCGGCTGCATGGCGAGCTTGCGGAAGTCGATCCCGCTGCCCGGCTCGTCCTCGTCGCCGACGGAGGAGAGCGCCTCCTTGACCACGTCGTACGCGCCGACGCTGACGCCGCCCGTGGTGACGACGATGTCCGCGCGGATCAGCTGGTCCTCGATCGTGGCGCGCAGGGTCTCGGCGTCGTCGGTGACCGCGCCGACCCGGTAGGCGATGGCTCCGGCGTCCCGGGCGGCGGCCGTGAGCGCGAAGCTGTTGGAGTCGTAGATCTGGCCGCCGGTCAGCTCCTCGCCGGGCTGGACCAGTTCGCTGCCGGTGGAGAGGACGACGACGCGCGGGCGGGGGCGTACGACGACGGTGGAGCAGCCGATCGCGGCGAGCAGCCCGATCTGCGGCGGGCCGACGATCGACCCGGCGCGCAGGGCCAGGTCGCCCGGCTTGACGTCGCTGCCGCGCTCGCGGACATGGGCGCCGGCCTCGACGGACCGGTGGACGCGGACCTCGCCCGCGGCGCCCTCCGGGGCGTCGGAGTGGGCGCGCATGGCGGCGGCCGGGCCCTCGCCCGTACCGCCGTCCGTCCACTCCACCGGCACCACGGCCTCCGCACCGGCGGGCAGCGGGGCGCCCGTCATGATGCGGGCGGCCTGCCCCGGTCCCACGACCTGGCCGTCGGCGAGCCCGGCGCTGCCCGCGGCGACGTCGCCGATGACCGTGAGGACGGCGGGGAACTCCTCGCTCGCCCCCTCGACATCGGCGATCCGCACCGCGTAGCCGTCCATGGAGCTGTTGTCGAAGGGCGGCAGGGCCACCTCCACGACGACGTCCTTCACCAGGACGCAGCCCTGGGCGTCGGGCAGCTGCAACTCGATGGGTTCGAGCGGCCTCACCGTGGCGAGGATGTCGTCCAGGTGCTCGTCCACCGACCAGATCGTGCTGCTCACGGGGTTACATCTCCTCGGCGACGTACTTGCGGAGCCAGGTCCGGAAGTCCGGTCCCAGGTCTTCACGTTCGCACGCCAGTCTGACAATGGCACGGAGATAGTCGCTGCGGTCACCGGTGTCATAGCGGCGGCCCTTGAAGACGACGCCGTGCACGGGGCCGCCGATCTTCTCGTCCTGGGCGAGCAGCTGGAGGGCGTCGGTGAGCTGGATCTCGCCGCCCCGGCCCGGCTCGGTGTGTCGCAGTATGTCGAAGACGGCGGGGTCCAGGACGTACCGGCCGATGACGGCGAGATTGCTGGGCGCGTCGGCCGGCTCCGGCTTCTCGACCAGGCCGGTGACCCGGACGACGTCGCTGTCGACGGTGGCGTCGGCGGCCGCGCAGCCGTACAGGTGGACCTGGGAGGGGTCGACCTCCATCAGCGCGACGACGCTGCCGCCCTCGCGCTCCTGGATCTCCACCATGCGGGCCAGCAGGGGGTCGCGCGGGTCGATCAGGTCGTCGCCGAGCAGCACCGCGAAGGGCTGGTCGCCCACGTGCGGGGCCGCGCACAGCACGGCGTGGCCGAGGCCGCGCGGGTCGCCCTGGCGCACGTAGTGCATGGTGGCCAGGTCGCTGGACTCCTGGACCTTGCCGAGACGTTCGGCGTCTCCCTTACGGGTGAGCGCGGACTCCAGTTCGTAGTTGCGGTCGAAATGGTCCTCAAGGGGACGCTTGTTCCGACCGGTGATCATCAGTACGTCGGAGAGGCCCGCTGCGACGGCTTCTTCGACGACATACTGGATGGCCGGCTTGTCGACGACAGGCAGCATCTCTTTGGGAGTGGCCTTCGTGGCGGGCAGGAAGCGAGTTCCGAGACCTGCTGCCGGGATGACGGCCTTGCTGATCCTGGAGGGCGACTGAGTCATGCGCAGAACCTTAACGGGTGCACACACCCGGAAGATGAGCTTCCGGTTAACTTTGCCCTTAAATATGCCCATACGAGAACCGTGCGAGTCTCTAATGAACCCTGACAAGTCCGGAAAGGCACCTGTGAAGGTGCCCGCAAAGGCCTCTCTGCGGAGCGAACTCCTCGCCGCGCGCGCCCTCCTGACCAAGGAGGACGTCACGGAGGCCGCCGCGGTTCTCGCGGCCGGCGCACTGGCACTCCCCGAACTGGCTGACGCCCGAACGGTCGCCGCCTATGTCTCCGTGGGGCGCGAGCCGGGGACCCGGGACCTGCTGGACGCGCTGCGCGAGCGCGGCGTACGGGTGCTGCTTCCGGTGCTCCTGGCCGACAACGACCTGGACTGGGCGGTGTACGGGGGCGCGGAGCACCTCCTGCCGGCCGGGCGCGGCCTCCTGGAGCCGGACGGCCCCCGGCTCGGCCCGGCCGCCGTCCTGGAGGCGGACACGGTCCTGCTGCCCGGGCTGGCCGTGGACGGGGAGGGCATGCGGCTGGGGCGGGGCGGCGGCAGCTACGACCGGGTGCTGGCCCGGCTCGCGGCGGCCGGGGCGGACCCGGCGCTCATCGTGCTCCTGTACGCCAACGAGGTGGTCGCGCGGGTCCCTGTGGAACCGCACGACCACCCCGTGGACGCCGTGGTCACCCCGGCCGGGGCGCGGCGCTTCACCGCCTGACGGCGGATCAAACGCCGCGAGGGCCTCTAGGGCGTGTCCGGCGGATCTTTGGCCGGGCCCGCGCCTGATCCGCCGGACACTCCCCTAGGGCTTCAGTGTCAGCGTGTCGACCGTGGACTCGCCGACCGCGTCCGTACCGAAGGACCAGTCCAGCAGTTCACCGCCCGCCCACTTGTCGGTCTGGTCGGTGTAGTGCGCGTTGAACGCGTGCCCGGAGGCGCCCGTGAGGTTGATCCAGCGGGACTTGTCCCAGTCCCCCACGTTGACGACCATCCGCATCGACGGCACCCAGATCACCTCGTAGCCGCTCGCCGCGTTCCAGCCGGTGGCGTTGACCGCCGCCTCGCCGCCGCCGAGGTTCCAGGGACCGCGGTTGAGCGCCCGCTGGAGCAGATCGGGCCCTTCGGTACCGAGGGTCTGGTTCTTCAGCATCAGCCGGTGCAGCCGCCCCCAGCTCCAGGTGGAGATGTCCTTGCCGAGCTTGGCGGTCAGCTCCCAGCGCGCGTCCTCCATCGCCCGGCCGAAGAGGTCGTCCCGGTTCTCCAGCGCGGCCTCGCGGCCCCTGGCGGGCGCCTTCCACCACTCGTTGTCCTGGTCCTCGACGATGTCGCGGACCACCTGGAACCAGCGGTCGCCGCCGTCCGGCTGCGCGGAGTCGCCGTCGCGCTGGCCGCACTCGCGTACGAGCTTCTTCTGCTGGTCGGCCGGGCCGCTGTTCCTGGCCGGCGGCACGTTGATGCAGTCGCCCTTGACCCGCAGCTCCTTGGGCAGTTTGTTGCCGAACGCGAGCTTGAGGATGTTGCGCCAGACGCCGTTGAAGTACGCGGCTGCCGCCGAGTCGGGCTCCTGGGTGTAGTCCCAGCCCTCCAGCAGCTTCTGCGCCTCACGCACGCTCGGGTCGGAGATGTTGATCTTCAGCAGCTCGGGCACCAGCAGCGCGGCGATCTCGCTGGTGTTGTCCATCTGCATCTTCTGCATGTCGTCGGTCGAGACCTTCTCGCCGCCCTTGATCTTCTGGGCGATGAGGTCGTTGATCCGCTGGCTGCGGGTGCCGTAACCCCAGTCCTTGGTGAGCAGGTGGGGGTACTTGCTCTCGTCGATCACGGCCTGGTTGGCGGTGACGATGTAGCCGCGCTTCGGGTTGTACTCGTAGGGCAGCTCGTCGAAGGGGACCGGGTCCTTCGCCCAGCCGTACGCCGGGTCCCAGCCGGGGCTGGGCAGCGTGCCGTCGCCCTTGAGGCGGACCGGGATGGTGCCCGGCGCCTGGTAGCCGATGTTGCCCTCGGTGTCGGCGTAGATGAGGTTCTGCGAGGGGACCTCGAAGTTCTTGGCGGCCGCCCGGAAGGTGGTGAAGTCCTTGGCCCGGTTGATCGCGAAGACCGCGTCCATGGACTTGCCCGGCTGGAGGGCGGTCCACTTCAGCGCGACCGCGTAGCCGTCGGCGCGGTCGGGGGCGGCGTTGGAGACGGGGGCCTTCTGGCCGACCTTGTCCAGTTCCTTGCTGCGGTCGGAGACCAGGGGCCCGTTGTTCGTCTCACGGACGGTGATCTTCCGGTCCTTGCCGCCCGCGACCTTGATGGTCTCCTCGCGGGTGATGAACGGCTTCACCTTGTCGCCGTACAGATAGCCGTCGCCGGAGACCTTCTCCAGGAAGAGGTCGGTGACGTCGGCGCCGAGGTTGGTGAGGCCCCAGGCGATGTCCTGGTTGTGGCCGATGATCACACCGGGCATCCCGGAGAAGGTGTAGCCCGCGGTGTCGTACTGGCAGGACTTGGAGAGCTCCCGGCAGTGCAGGCCCATCTGGTACCAGAGCGAGGGCAGCATCGGCGCCAGGTGCGGGTCGTTGGCGAGGAGCGCCTTGCCGGTGGTCGTGTGCTTGCCGTCGACGACCCAGGAGTTCGACCCGATGCCGTTGCCGTTGGGGCCGAGCAGGGCGGGGATCTCGTCCAGGGTGTCGGAGAGCGCGGAGAGCTGGGTGTTCAGGCCCTCGGTGGCGCCCTGCGGGGTCCCCGAGCCGATGTCGTCGGACGGGGTGGCGTCGAGGTCGAACTTGCCGGTGACCGGCGAGACCGCGCCCCGGTCGACGATCGGCTTGTGCGCCTCGTACGGGTAGTCCGGGTACAGGTCCTGGATCTGGTCCTTGTCCAGCCGGCTGGTCAGCAGCGAGCGGTCGATCTCGTCCTGCATGTTGCCGCGCAGGTCCCAGGCCATGGCCTTGAGCCAGGCGACCGAGTCGACCGGGGTCCACTTGCCGGGCTTGTAGTCGTTGGTCAGCCCCAGCGCCGCGTACTCGACCGAGATGTCCCGGCCTTCCTTGCCCTTCAGGTACGCGTTGACGCCGTCCGCGTACGACTGGAGGTTCTTCTTGGTGTCCTCGTCCAGGACCTCGTCGTACTCCTCCTGCGCGACCTTGCGCCAGCCGAGCGTGCGCAGGAAGGAGTCCGTCGCCACCTGGCCGGAGCCGAACATCTCGGAGAGCCGGCCCGCCGTCATGTGGCGCCGGACGTCCATCTCCCAGAAGCGGTCCTGGGCCTGGACGAAGCCCTGGGCCCGGAAGAGGTCGGCGTCGGAGTCCGCGTAGATCTGCGGAATGCCGTAGGAGTCCCGTTTGACCTCGACGTCGCCGGAAAGGCCTTCGAGGGTGATCGTTCCGGTGGTCTGCGGGTACGAGGACCGCACCGTGGAGACGGACCAGTAGGCGCCGAACCCGACACCCGCGACGAGCGCCAGCACCAGGACGAGCAGAAGAAGGCGGACGCGGCGCCCCTTCTTCCTGCCGGGCTTCTTCGCGTTGTCGGAAGGACCGGAAGAGTCGGTTGTATTGGCGGGCATCGCTGTCCTTCGAGGGGCAGGGTGGTCCTGGGAGTGCAGGAGCAACCATAGGCGCAGCCGAGAAGCCACTCGGACGCGGTATAGGGATGCATCCATTTGCGCCCATCCCTTGTATGGAGACGCGCGGCCTCAATGCGATCGCCGAAGCCGTCAAGGAAGCGTTAAAGATTAGGTAAGGTAACGAAGTAACTGGCTGCCGGAGGACGATCCGGCAGGCGCACGCAGGGAAGGAACGGACCCTGACTGTCCACGCGCTCAACGAACTCCTGCTCGTCTGCTCGCTCGTCCTGCTCGTCGCCGTGGCGGCGGTACGGATCTCCTCGCGCAGCGGGCTCCCCAGCCTGCTCCTGTACCTCGGCATCGGGATCGCCCTCGGACAGGACGGCATCTTCGACGTCAAGTTCGACAACGCCGAGCTGACCCAGGTGATCGGCTACGCCGCCCTGGTCGTCATCCTCGCCGAGGGCGGACTCGGGGCGAAGTGGAAAGAGGTCCGCCCCGTCCTGCCGGCGGCCGCGGTGGTCTCCACCGTCGGCGTCGGCATCAGCGTGGGCGTCACGGCCTCGGCCGCGCACTACCTCGTCGGCCTGGACTGGCGCCAGGCCCTCATCATCGGCGCGGTCGTCTCCTCCACCGACGCCGCGGCCGTCTTCTCCGTGCTGCGCAGAGTGCCGTTGCCGTCCCGGATCACCGGTGTGCTGGAGGCCGAGTCCGGCTTCAACGACGCCCCCGTGGTCATCCTGGTCGTCGCGTTCTCCGCGGTCGGCCCGGTGGAGCACTGGTATCTGCTGATCGGCGAGATCGCCCTGGAGCTGGCGATCGGCGCCGCCATCGGCATCACCGTGGGCTGGCTGGGCTCCCTGGGGCTGCGGCACGTCGCCCTGCCCGCCTCCGGCCTCTACCCGATCGCCGTGATGGCCATCGCCGTGATGGCGTACGCGGCGGGCGCCATGGCCCACGGCAGCGGGTTCCTCGCGGTCTACCTGGCGGCCATGATCCTCGGCAACTCCAAGCTGCCGCACTGGCCCGCCACCCGTGGCTTCGCCGACGGGCTGGGCTGGCTGGCCCAGATCGGCATGTTCGTGCTGCTCGGCCTGCTGGTCACCCCGCACGACCTGGTCGACGACTTCTGGCCCGCCGTCGTGGTGGGCCTGGTGCTGACCATGGTGGCCCGGCCGCTGTCGGTCTTCCTCAGCCTGGCGCCGTTCCGGCTGCCGGCGCGCGAGAAGGTCCTCATGTCGTGGGCCGGGCTGCGCGGGGCCGTTCCCATCATCCTGGCCACCATCCCGATGGTCTCGGGGGTCGAGGGCAGCACCAGGATCTTCAACATCGTCTTCGTCCTGGTCATCGTCTACACACTGATCCAGGGCCCGACCCTGCCGTGGGTCGCGGCCAAGCTGAAGATCGCCGACGACGATGCCGAGGCCGACGACCTGGGCGTCGAGTCCGCCCCGCTGGAGCGGCTGCGCGGCCATCTGCTCTCGGTCGACATCCCCGAGAAGTCCAAGATGCACGGCGTCGAGGTCGGCGAGCTGCGGCTCCCGGCCGGGGCGGCGGTCACGCTGGTGGTCCGCGAGAACGAGAGCTTCGTGCCCTCCCCCACCACGGTCCTGCGGCGCGGCGACGAGCTGCTGGTGGTGGCGACCGACCCGGTGCGCGACCAGGCCGAGGCCCGGCTCCGGGCGGTCGGCGAGGGCGGCAAGCTGGCCGGCTGGCTGGGGACGGGCGCGCTGTCCGGTACGCCGACCCATCCCGCGCCTCCCAGGCTCGCGAAGCCCTCGACGGCGGGCGGATCCGCCGTCCGGCAGGCCGTGAAACCGGTCCGGCCCGTCAAGAAGCTCGGACGGGCCGACGACGCCCCCACCACAGGTGGTACGAACACGCGTCGCCCATAGGACGCGGATCACAGGCTCATCAGGAAGCCCTGTACGCATTCACAGGCGTACAGGGCTTCCTGCCTGTACGATGAAAGGCACACTGATCGACCAACTCTGTCTGATGCAGAGCTGGCGCGACCGTATGGCGGTCGTGGTGCCTCTTCGCCCGGCGTTTCTTCGCCGATGGCAGCGAGTCGCCCGGCATCTACCGCAGTTCCGCGCGAAGAGGACAGCTCTCGGCCGCTTCCGTCCGGCCCGCCCCACAAAGGCGCCGGGAAGCACTGCCACCAGACGGCAGAAAGGCAAGGACCGTGGCAGACACGGTCACCGACCGCCCCGGATACGGGCAACTGCTCCGCACCCCCGGTGCGTGGACCTTCCTCCTTCCGGGCTTCGCCGCACGGCAGCCCTTCGCGATGCTGACCATCGGCATCGTGCTGCTCGTGCAGCACACCACCGGCTCCTACGGCTCCGCGGGCGCTGTCGCGGCCGTCGCCGGCGTCTCCATGGCGCTGGTCGCCCCGCAGGGCGGCAAACTCGCCGACCGGTTCGGCCAGCGGGCCGTCCTGCTGCCCGGCGTCCTGCTGCACACCGCCTCCGTCGGCGCCCTGACCGCGCTGGCGCTCGCGGACGCGCCCCTGTGGGCCCTGTTCGCCGCCGCGGTGCCCACCGGCGCCTCGGTCCCGCAGATCGGCCCGATGGTGCGCGCCCGCTGGGCCGCGATGCTGGGGGCCACCCCGGACCGGCCCGCCTCCCCGCTGATGTCCACCGCCGCCGCCTTCGAGTCGGTGACGGACGAGTTCACCTTCGTCCTCGGACCGGTCATCGCGACCGCGCTGTGCACCGGCGTGCACCCGGCGGCCGGGCTGATCACCGAGGCCGCGCTCACCCTGATCGGCGGTCTGCTCTTCGCCGCGCAGCGCGCCACCCAGCCCGCTCCCCGCCCCGCCGCCACGGCGGACCGGCCGCACACCTCGGCCCTCTCCGTCCCCGGCGTCCGGGTCCTCGTCGTCGCCTTCCTGGGCATCGGCGCGGTCTTCGGCGGCATGCAGGTCTCGCTGACGGCGTTCTCCGAGGAGATCGGCCACCCCGGCGTCAACGGCCTGCTGTACGGGATCTTCGCGGCGGGCAACATGCTGGCCGGCATCGTCTGCGGCGCCATCGCCTGGAAGAGCAGCCCGCAGCGCCGTCTCGTCGTCGGCTATGTCGCCCTGACCCTCATGGCGTCCGGCCTCTGGGCCGTGCACTCCGTACCGCTGCTGGCCGGACTCGGCCTGCTGGTCGGCCTCTGCATCGCTCCGGCCCTGATCAGCGGCTACACGCTGGTCGAGTCGCTGGTGCCCGCCACCGCCCGCACCGAGGCCTTCACCTGGCTGACGGGCGCCGTGGCACTGGGCCAGGCCGCCGCCGTGACCGTGGCGGGACAGCTCGCCGACGCCCACGGTGCGAGCACCGGATTCCTGGTCCCGCTGGCCGGTACCGTACTGGCGCTGGCGACCCTGCTGGCCCTGCGTTCACGGCTCGCCCCGAAGTCCGTGGGACGGACCGTCGCACGTGGGATCGGTCACCGCGAGCCGGTCATGGTGGACTGATCCCGCGGAATACGTCAGTATGGAGCGTCGTTAGCACTCATTGAGTGAGAGTGCCAGGAGGAGCAAGTGCCGACCTATCAGTACCAGTGCACCGAGTGCGGCGAGGGCCTCGAGGCGGTGCAGAAGTTCACCGATGATGCCCTGACCGTGTGCCCGAGCTGCGACGGACGCCTGAAGAAGGTGTTCTCTGCGGTCGGCATCGTCTTCAAGGGTTCCGGTTTCTACCGGAACGACAGCCGCGGCTCCTCGTCGAGCAGCACGCCGGCGACGTCGACCTCGAAGTCGTCCGACTCCGGTTCGTCGTCCTCGTCGACGGGTTCGGACGCGAAGTCGAGTGCTTCGTCGTCGTCCTCGTCGTCGGCGCCCGCGCCGGCCTCGTCGTCGAGCGGTACGTCGGCCGCCTGAGCCCGCGTACGCCCCACACGCTTCACCGGACCCCGCCGATCCACTCGGCGGGGTCCGTGCGTTTCCCGGGCGCGGCTCCACATGCCCACCCGGATACGGTGACCGCATGGTGAACGCACACACGGACACGAGCTCCGGCACAGACATCGCGGGTACGGCGCCGGGGGCGGAGATCGGGGTCATCGGAGGCTCGGGCTTCTACTCCTTCCTGGAGGACGTCACCGAGGTCTCCGTGGACACCCCTTACGGGAAGCCCAGCGACTCGGTCTTCCTCGGCGAGATCGGCGGCCGCCGGGTGGCGTTCCTGCCCCGCCACGGCCGCGGCCACCATCTGCCGCCCCACCGCATCAACTACCGGGCCAACCTCTGGGCGCTGCGCTCCGTCGGCGTCCGCCAGGTGCTCGGCCCGTGCGCCGTGGGCGGGCTGCGCCCGGAGTTCGGCCCTGGCACGCTGCTCGTCCCTGACCAGCTGGTGGACCGCACCAAGGCCCGTGTGCAGACGTATTACGACGGTGAGACCCGAGCCGACGGGACCGTACCCAACGTCGTGCACCTGGGCTTCGCCGACCCGTACTGCCCCGAGGGGCGGAAGGCCGCGCTCACCGCGGCGCGCGGACGCGGCTGGGAGCCGGTGGACGGCGGCACCCTGGTGGTGGTCGAGGGGCCGCGCTTCTCCACCCGCGCGGAATCCCGCTGGCATGCGGCGATGGGCTGGTCGGTGGTCGGGATGACCGGGCATCCGGAAGCCGTGCTCGCCCGGGAACTGGGGCTCTGCTACACCACCCTGACCCTCGTGACCGACCTGGACGCGGGCGCGGAGGCCGGTGAGGGCGTCTCCCACGAGGAGGTGCTCCAGGTGTTCGCGGCCAACGTGGACCGGCTGCGGTCGGTGCTGTTCGACGCCGTGGGCGGGCTGCCGGAGACCGGGGCCCGCAACTGCACCTGCGCCCATGCGCTGGACGGGATCGACACCGGGGTCGCGCTGCCGTAGGGGCATGCTCTCGCTCAGGAGCACCTGTTGGCGGCCGGGGCACCGGATCGGGTGACGGAGTTGTCCACAATCCCGTGGTTGTCCACAGGCCTCAGCGGGATTCGTGCGGAGCGTGGATCGTGAGGGGAGTTCGGCCGGGACCTCCGGCCGGGCTCCCCTCGTTCGATCGCCTCCGATTGCAGGTGAAGCCATGTCCCCGCCCCTGTCCCCCTCCCCCGCTCCGTCCTCTTTCCCCGCCCGGCCCCCGGCGCCGCCGCCCGCCCCGTCCGGGGTGGGGCCGTTCGCGCCGCTGCGGGTGCGGGGCGGCGGGGCGTACCGGCTGCGGCGGATGCTGCGCAGACAGCGACGCGCGATCGCCGCGGGGATCGCCCTGGTGGGCGCGGCACTGGCCACGACGGGCCTGGGCAGCGCCGCACCCGGCCCTACGGCTTCGGACAGCGCCGCCGTATCCGATCCGGCCATGTCCGGTACGACGGTGGGGTCCGGGCGTCCTTCGGCACGCCTCGTCTCCGCGCCGGTGCGGATCGCTGACGCCGAGACGGTACGGCTGCTGCGCCCGGGGGACCGCGTCGATGTGATCGCGGTGGGCGAGGCGGGCGACGACGCCCGTCTGGTGGCACGCGGGGTGCGGGTGTCCCAGGTGCCGGTGGGCCGGGCCGCCGATGACGGTGGCCTCCGGGGCGGCGGTGACGGGGTGACCGGCATGAGGGCGGCACCGGAGGGGGCTCTGGTGATGCTGTCCGTGGAGCGGTCCACCGCCACGGCGCTGCTGGGCGCGGGCGCTTCGGGACGGCTGGCGGTGGCGGTGTCCGATGCGAACTGACGCTCTCTCAAGTCACTCGTGGGCATTACCGGATTGGACACTGTTGCCTTCTCCCGCCTTAGGTGGCGGAGCAGTTTGCTCCCGTCACCGCACATGCGAAAGAAGGCTCACCTGTGAGCGAGAAGAAGGTCAGTCTGCTGGAGGGCTTCAAGGCCTTCCTGACCCGCGGCAATGTGATCGACCTTGCGGTGGCTGTCGTCATCGGGGCCGCGTTCACGAACATCGTGAACGCGTTCGTCAAGGGCATCATCAATCCACTGGTCGGCGCGTTCGGCACGCAGGACCTGGACAACTACAGCTCCTGCCTGCGGGGCCCCTGCACCACGGACCCGGCCACCGGCGAGATGGACGGGATCGAGATCCTGTGGGGCTCGGTGCTCAGCGCCGCCCTCAGCTTCCTGATCACCGCCGCCGTCGTGTACTTCCTGCTGGTGCTCCCGATGGCCAAGTACCTGGCCCGGCGGGCGGCGATGCAGGCCGCCAAGGAGGGCGTGCAGGAGACGCTGGAGATCAGCGAGCTGGAGGTGCTCAAGGAGATCCGCGACGCCTTGGTCGCGCAGCGCGGTGGTGGCGCGGCGGGTGCCGGTGGGTTCGGTGCCGGTGGGCCGGGCGAGGACGGAGGGGCGCTGCCGGGCCGGGACGGGGAGCGGTAGCCCTAGGGCTCAGATGTGGTGGGGCGGCTTCTCGTCGAGGAAGCGCGCGAGATCGGCGGCGCCGGAGCCGCCGGAGGGCCGCTCGCCCCATCCCCGGTCCGTATCGTCCGCGGACTGCTGGTCCAGCGGATCGTCGAAGACCAGAACCGGCTTGGGCTTCGGCTTCGGTTCCTGCGGCGGCTGTGCCTGCGGCTGCTGCTGCTTCGCGTCTCGCGGACCGGGGGCGGGGGCGGCACTCATGCTTCCAGGGTACGGCGGCCGGGGGCGGGGTGCGGGCCGTCGGCGGGTCCGTCAGCCGTCAGCGGTCCTTCGGGTCCAGCAGCCACAGGCCGAGCACCACGAGGAACGACAGGCAGAGGAAGCCGGCACCCCACCAGGCCGTCCCGGTGTTGCCCTCCATCCACTCGTCGATCAGCACCGTCAGGCCCCAGAGCTGGCCGACGACCACGGTCATCGCCAGGGCGAGGCGGGCGGTCAGCTTCGCGGAGCGCTCGGGTTCCTGGTCGGTGCCCGCGCCGGGGCCGGGGCCGGTGTGGCGGACGCGCGGGTCTCCGTAGCCGCTGGTGGGGCGGATCTGCGGATACCGCTCATGGACGGGCCGGTTCAGCGCGGGGTCGGCGCTGCCCGGGTGGTACGTCGGGTAGTGGCTGCCCGGGGGCGGCAGCGGCTGCTCGGGGTGCGGGGAGTCGGTCATGCCCGCCCGCCCGGGGCCTCGGTGGCGTCGGCGGTGCGGGAAGCACCGGGTCCCGGGGCGCGGGGCGGGGATTCGGCGCCGCCGCCGATGTCGGGGCAGCCGATACGGGCGGCGATGTCGGGGCGTTCGCCGCCGAGCTGGCGGCAGAGGCCGGCTTCGACGCTCTCGCCGGAGCGGGTGGTCCCGACGGCCCAGATGCTGCCGTCGCTCTCCTCGATGACGACGACCTTCGGCAGCCCGCGCGGCGGCGGACCTGCGGTCACCTCACCGGAGCGGGCGTCGAAGACGCCCTCGTGGCAGGGGCAGTACAGCTCGCCCTCCCGGCCCCGGTCCTTGCGCCAGAGCACGGCGCAGGCGAGGTGGGTGCAGACGGCGGAGTAGCCGACGAGGGTGCCGTCGTCGAGGCGGACGGCGACGGCCCGGTCCTCCTCGCCCGGGTAGCGGAAGGCGATGGACTCGCCGGGCGGGAGGCTTTGGGCGATGCGTTTGGCCTCGGGGGCCTTGCCGTCCTCGCCGTCGCCGTGGCGGTGCAGGATGCCCGCCGCCACACCGATGCCACCGAGGGCGAGGCCGCCGGAGACGGTGGTGACGATCCGGAGGTAGTCGCGCCGGGTGGTGAGGGAGTCGGCGGCGATCCGGTCCTGGAGCGCCTCGCGCGGGTCTCCGCCGGCCGGGTGGTCCCCGCCCTGCTGCTGTTCGGTGACGCTCATCGGCGGACGTCCTTCCCGTTGATCTCGACGACGGGCAGCCCGCCGGGGACCGGCCACCGCACCTTCTCGGCGGGGACGACCATGGCCACGCCGGTGCGGACCTCGGTCTCGCCGAAGACGAAGGTGTCGGCGACCTGGACGCCGGGGCGCTCGGCCTGGAGCTCCTCGACGGTCCCGTAGAAGAGCGCCCCGGTCGGGCAGACGGTGGCGCACATGGGGGCGAGGCCATAGGCGGTGCGGTCGTAGCAGAGGTTGCACTTCAGCTGGAGCTTCGCGCCCAGGTCGATCTTCGGTACGCCGAAGGGGCAGGCGTTGACGCAGTTGGCGCAGCCGATGCAGCGGGTGGTGTCGGCCTGCTGCACCACACCGTCGGCGGTCACCAGGATCGCGTCGGCGGGACAGACCTCGGCGCAGGGGGCGACCGGGTCCTCGCAGTGCATGCAGACGGTCGGAAGGGAGGCGACGGAGTGGCCCTCGTCGGTGTAGTCGAGGTGGATCATCGACTTGCCCCGGTGCGAGTCGCATTCGCGGCAGGCCGAGACACAGGCCTGGCAGCCGATGCAGCGCCCCGGGTCGATGAAGATCGTGCGGCCCATCATGGGGACTCAGCTCCTCTCCGAGGTGCCACGGCCCTGGGGAGACGTGGGAGGCAGCGGGTCGGTACGGGAGACCTGGGTCTCCGGGTAGGCGACATGGCCCGGGGCGACCGGGGGCGCGGGGACCTCGTCGATCCGGTCGGCGTGCTCGATGCGGCAGGCGCACACCTTGTACTCGGGGATCTTGGAGCGGGGGTCGAGGGCGTCGATGGTGAGGGCGTTGGCCGCGGTGGGGACGGGCCAGTGGTACGGCACGAAGACGGTGTCGGGGCGGATCGCCTCGGTGACCAGGGCGGGGAAGACCTCGCTGCCGCGCCGGGTGACGATCCGTACGGGCTCGCCGTTGCGGAAGCCGTGGGAGGGGTGGATCTCCGCCCAGGGGCGCGGGGTCTGCTCCACGAGGGCGCCGAGCCTGCGGGTCTGGTTGCCGGAGAGGAAGTGGGCGACGGTCCGGCCGGTGGTGAGCGACATGGGGTGCTCGTCGTCGTACGGGTCCATCGGCGGGTGCCATTCGACGACCTGGAGGTGGATCCTGCCGTCGGGGTGATAGGTCCTCCCGTCCTCGAAGAGGCGCGGGGTGCCGGGGTGGTCGGTGGAGGGGCAGGGCCAGGCGATACCGCCGGTCTCCTCCAGCCGTTCGTAGGTGATGCCGTAGTAGTCGTTGACCGTGCCGGCGGAGGCGATGCGCAGCTCGTCGAAGACCGCCCGGGAGTCGGGGAAGTCGAACTTGTCCCCGGCGCCGAGGCGGCGGGCCAGCTCGCACATCACCCAGGTGTCGGTGCGGACGCCGGGCGGCGGGTCCTGGGCCTTGTTGTGCTTGACCACCCGGGCCTCGGCGTTGGCCATCACCCCTTCGTCCTCGGCCCAGGTGGTGACGGGGAAGACGACATGCGCGTTGGCGGCGGTCTCGGAGAGGAAGAAGTCGAATTGGGCGTGGAACTCGGTGGCGTCGTACCCCTCCTTGACCACCCGGTAGTTGGGCAGGGAGACGAAGGGGTTGTTGCAGATGCCGATCAGGCCGCGGATCTCGCGGCGCTGCATCTGCCAGACCATTTCCATCATGGAGGTCCCGGCGGGCGGGAGTTCGGACTCCTCGATGCCCCAGATCTCGCAGATCTGACGGCGGTGCTCCTCGTTCATGATGGAGCGGCCGCCGGGCAGGAGGTCGGACTTCTGGCCGTGCTCGCGGCCGCCCTGCCCGTTGCCCTGGCCGGTGAGTGTGCCGTATCCGGCGCCGGGCTTGCCGATGTGGCCGGTGGCGGCGCAGAGGCTGATCACGGAGAGGCAGTTCTCGACGCCCTGCGAGTGGTGCTCGATGCCCCGGGCGTGCCAGGCCATGGCCTTGGGCGCGCGGGCGAAGGTGCGGGCGACCTGGACGATCTGCTCGGCGGGGATGCCGCAGATCTTGGCGGAGCGGGAGGGCGGATATTCGGCCGCCTTGGCCTTGACCTCCTCCCAGCCGGTGGTGTGGGCGGCGAGGAAGTTCTCGTCGGTGAGCCCTTCGGCGATGACGACGTTCAGTACGGAGGTGAAGAAGGCCGAGTCGGTGCCGGGCTTGAGGGCGACATGGATGTCGGCGGTCCGGGCGATGGCGGTCTCGCGCGGGTCGACGACGATGAGGCTGGCCCCGCGGTCCCGGGCTCCCCAGACGTACTGGGTCATCACGGGGAAGCACTCGCCGACGTTGGATCCGGCGATGAGCAGGCAGTCGGTGAGGAGGATGTCGGAGAAGGGGTTGCCGGCCCGGTCGATGCCGAAGGCGAGCTTGTTGGCGCCCGCCGCGCTGACCATGCAGAGGCGGCCGTTGTAGTCGACGTGCCGGGACTTGAGGGCGACCCGGGCGAACTTGCCCACCAGATACGTCTTCTCGGAGAAGAGGCTGGCGCCGCCGAGCAGCCCGAAGGCGTCGTTGCCGTACGTCTGCTGGATGCGCTTGACCTCGGCGACGGTGAAGTCCAGCGCCTCCTCCCAGGAGACCTCCCGGAACTCCTCGTCGCGGGAGCAGCGCATCAGCGGGGCGGTGAGCCGGTCGGGGTGGTTGACCTGCTGGTAGGCGTTGATGCCCTTGGGGCAGAGCCGCATCCGGTTGATGTCGTGGTTGCGGGGTTCGACGCCGAAGACCTTGCCGCCGCGGTCCACCCGCAGATACATCCCGCACTGGACGCCGCAGAAGCAGCAGTGGGTGGGCACCAGCGTCTCGCCGTTCTGGTCGGCGTGCCACTGGTCGGCCGGGATGCCGCCCGCGTCCCGGAAGGCGCGGGTGCCGGGCGGGGCGAGGGAGGGGTCGAGGGGGATGAAGGTGCGGCGGTCGGCGGCGGCTCGCGGTTCCGCGGTCACTTGAAGCCCTTCTTCACATGGGAGAGGTAGGCACTGCCGCGCAGCACCCGCTTGCAGCGCGGGCAGTATTCGGCCCAGGCGTCGAAGTCGAGTCGCAGGTCACGCATGGTGCCGCGCAGGTTCTCGACGTACGGGCCGGTGTCGACGGGTTCCTCGCAGCGGCGGCAGGCGAAGACCTGGTCGTCCTGGCGGCCGGTGTACTTGAACAGCTGCATGCCGACCGCGGCCGGGCGCTGGACGATGTGGAAGAACTTGCCGAACGGGATGTAGATGAGGGTGAAGACCACTGAGACCATGTGGAGGATCGCCAGGAACTGGTAGCCGCCGCCGTGCAGGAAGATCGAGGAGAAGGTGAGCAGCAGCCCGGTCACGGAGATGACGATCAGCGCGATCAGCGGCACCAGGTCGTAGGCGAAGCGCTGGCCGGTCGTGGCGCCTCGGTCCTTCATCCGGCGCCAGAGGAAGTACGAGGCGCCGGGGATGACGAGGACGGCGGCGATGTCGAGGCCGTGGAACATCAGCCAGCCGAGGACGGAGAGCGAGTCGAAGCCGAGGATCTTGACGCCCCAGATCCGCATCTCGTAGCCGGGCCCCGAACCACTGCCGGAGGTGAAGGTGAACCAGCCCCAGGTGAGCGGGAAGGTGATCAGCGCGGCGAGGATGCAGCCCCAGAAGATCAGCTGGTGGGCGGCCCAGCGGGCGTGGGAGCGGGCGCCGAGGAACTTCTGGAAGCCGAGATAGGTGGCGATCATCTTCGGCAGGGCGGTGGGGGCCCGGCGGAAGTTCTCGTACGAGAAGAGGTTGCGCCAGCCCTGTTTGAAGAGGCGTCGGGCGCCGGGGGCGGAGATCCAGACCGTGTAGCGGTAGGCGACGCCGAAGGCGAGGAAGACCGTGGCCACGGCGTACGGGAGCAGCGCCGAGTCGAAGTTGCGGAGCATCCGGCTGCCGAGCACGATCGCGAGGATCAGCAGGGCGGAGACCACCACTCCGGCCAGGGTTGCCCGGGCGGTGACCGAACGGGGGCCGGTGGGGGCGGGGGACGTGCCCGGCCCGGAGTCGCTGGGGGAATCCGGTTCGGCTGCGGAAGCTTCTGACGGCTCGGTCACTCGGCCACCGTAGGACCGTTTACGGCAATTGGACCCGTTTTGGGCGGTAAGGGGGTGAGGGGGTCGCCCGGACAGGCGCAGGGTGGTTGGGGCCGGGGGCGGCGGGGTGGGGAGCGGCGGTGGGGCGGACGCCCGGGCCGCGGCTGGGGGGCGGGCCGGGGCGGGGGGCCAGGGCCGGGGCTGGGGTGCGGGGTCGGGCGGACAGGCGCCGGGGCCGCCGGTACGTGCGGTTCGGAGCGTACGAGGGGCGCCGGTACGGTCGGAGCGCACGAGGGCCGCCGGTACGTTCTGAGCGTACGTAGGGGCCGCCGGTACGGTCGGAGCGTACGTACGAGCCCGCGGTTGCTCGCGGGCGTCGACCCGAGGAGCGCACGATGACCGCCGAGGACCCGCACCCGCCGCTGCCGGACGACCCGTCGCCGGAGGGCGGACCGTCACCGGCGGCCGCCCCCTTGCTGGACGCGCTGACCGATGTGGCCGGGGTGCGGGTGGGGCATGCGGAGGTGGGCGGGGCCGGGGCGTTGAGCGGGACGACCGTGGTGCTGGCGCCGGAGGGCGGGGCGGTGGCGGCCGTGGACGTACGGGGTGGCGGGCCGGGGACCCGGGAGACGGACGCGCTGGACCCGCGCAACCTGGTGCAGCGGGTCGACGCGGTCGTCCTCACGGGCGGCAGCGCGTACGGACTCGACGCCGCCTCCGGGGTGGTGGCCTGGCTGGAGGAGCAGGGGCGGGGCGTCCGGGTCGGCGCGGACCCCGCCCAGGTGGTCCCGGTCGTTCCGGCGGCGGCCCTCTTCGACCTCGGCCGGGGCGGCGACTGGCGGGCCCGCCCCGACGCGTCGACCGGCCGGGCCGCGGTGGAGGCGGCGGCCGCCTCCGCACCGGGGTCCCCGGTCGCCGAGGGGAGCGTGGGCGCGGGTACGGGCGCGGTGGCCGGGCAGCTCAAGGGCGGCATCGGCACGGCCAGCGTGCGGCTCGCCTCCGGGGCCACCGTCGCCGCCCTGGTCGCGGTGAACGCGGCGGGCTCGGTCCTCGACCCCCGTACCGGAGTGCTGTTCGGGGAGTACGGGGCCGGGGAGCCGCCCGCGTACCCGGCGGCCGCGACGCATGCGGCGGCGGTGCGGAGGCTGGAGCAGGCCCAGGAGGCGAGGGAGGCGGCCGACGGCGGGGTCCCGCCGTTCAACACCACGATCGCGGTCGTCGCGACGGACGCGGACCTCGTGCGGGCCCAGGCGCAGAAGCTGGCGGGCACCACGCACGACGGCATGGCCCGCGCGGTGCGCCCGGTCCATCTGCTTACCGACGGGGACACCGTCTTCGCGCTGGCCACGGGGCGGGTGCCGGTGGAGCCGGGGAACCCGGTCGCGGTCAACGAGATCCTCGCGGCGGGCGCCGATGTGCTGGCCCGCGCCATCGTGAAGGCGGTGCGCGCGGCCCGGAGCGTCCGGGGGCCGGGCGGCACGTTCCTCGCGTACTCAGACCTGTACGGGGAGGGGCCGGACGGCGGAGGGCCGAACGGCAAGGGATAGGGAGGCGCAGGGCCGGACGGCACGGCCCGAAGCGTAGGAGCGCCGGGGGCGCGCGGCACGGTCGCAGGGGCGCGCGGGCGCCCGACTCGCAACCATGGCAAGGGAGTTCACCCCCAACCGCCCGAAATGCGCCGGGAACAGACGGGGAACTTATCTCAGGCGCCTTACGTTTTTACGAACCCCGGTCACGATGGCGGAGCCAGGGACTACGTTAAGCACGCACCAAGTAACACGCGGCGACGGCCTGGAGACAGCACCTTGAGCGATCCGTACGAGACAACCGAGCAGCACCTCGACCGACTCCTGCGACGCGCCCTCAACTCTTTCGACCTCCCCGACAGCACGGTCGACCTGCTCGGTTCGGCGCTGGCGCACAGCAGTTCACTGCACTCGTCGCACCACAGCCCCGTCCTGCACCGGGAGACCTACCGCCACACCTATCTCCTCAGCGACGGTTCCGACGTGACCCTGTGGGAGCTGGTGCACAGCGGCGGGCGCGACGAGCAGATCCCCCGCCGCCACGAGCTCTACGCCGACGAGGGCGACGCCCACATCGCCGCGGCCCGGCTCGCCGGGAGCTTCTCCGACACCCCGGCCTTCGGCGACGAGGAGAGCCGGGCGGAGCTGGAGATCCTCACGGTCCTGATGTCCGCTCCCCCGGCCCCGGCGCCCCGGACGTACGCCCCCGACAATTCGGCCGACCACGCCCGCCGCGTCCTGCGCCGCGCGGAGAACGGTGACCGGCCGGACGAGGCGAAGGCGCGGCTGCTCCGGTCCGCCTTCGCCCACCACATCACCCAGATCTTCGGCCGCCAGTGCCAAGTGGGCGGCCAGGAAGCCGGGTTCACGCTCTACGAGCACGCCTTCCTGCTGCTGGACGGCAGTGAGACGAGCCTGTGGGAGGTGGAGCACACGGCGACCCCCGACGGCCGCCACATGTGCGAGGTGTACGAGGACGAGCACACGGCCCGGGCGGCGATGGAGAGCCGCACCAGGATCTGCTGACCCCCCTGGTGCGGCTCGCCCCGTCGCCGCTGGGCCCTTCGGTGCCGGCCTCGGCGAGCGCGCCCGTCAGCCGTGCAGCGCCGGTTCCTTGGTGAGCGGGCCGTCGCCGACCGCCTCGCCCTCCGCGTGCGCCTTCGGCCGGGCCGGCAGCGCGAACATCAGCAGGAAGATCACCGCGAGCACCCCGGCCACCCACCACAGCGACTGCTGGAACGCGTCCACGAACGCCGGGCCGATCTCCTGCGGTGCCGGCTGGTCGCCGATCGCACCGAAGAAGACCACCGAGACCAGGCCGAGGCCGAGCGCGGTGCCCATCTGCTGCACGGTGTTGATCAGCCCGGACGCCGAACCCGCGTGCTGCTTGGGGACCTCGGAGAGCACCGCGTCGGTCAGCGGCGCCACGATCAGCCCCATCCCGACGCCCATGACGACCAGCGGCAGCGCCATCTGCCAGGAGGTGATGGCCATGCCGTAGTGCTCGGCCTCCCAGAGGTAGGTCAGCAGCCCGGCGGCCATCAGGAGCGCGCCCGCCTGGAGGACCTTGCGGCCGAAGCGGGGCACCAGCTTCTGTACGGAGATTCCGGCGGCCACCGAGACGGCGACGGAGAACGGGATGCCCGTCGTACCGGCCCGCAGGGCGCTCCAGCCCAGGCCCATCTGCATGTACAGCGTCCAGACCAGGAAGAAGATGCCGAGGGCGACGCCGAAGGTGAGCTGCACGGCGATGCCCGCGGCGAAGCTCTTGACCCGGAACAGGGACAGTTCGATCAGCGGTGAGCCGTCGACGGCCGCCTTCTGCCGCTGGTGCAGGACGAGGAGCGCGAAGACGAAGAGGCTGCCCACCATCGAGAAGTGGCCCCAGAGCGGCCAGTCCAGCTCGTGCCCGCGGGTGAGCGGGTAGATGAGCATCAGCATGGCGAGCGTGACCAGGCCTACGCCCACCAGGTCCAGCCGCATGGCCTTGGGGGCCTTGGACTCGGTGATGAACTTGGCGCCGAGGACCAGGCCGGCGATCCCGACGGGCAGGTTGATCAGGAAGATCGGCCGCCATTGGAGGCCGAAGAGGTTCCACTCGGTGAGCAGCGCACCCAGCAGCGGGCCGGAGACCGCGCCGAGGCCGACGATCGCGCCGAAGAGGCCGAAGACCTTGCCGCGCTCGTGCGCCGGGAAGGTGGCGTGCACGATCGAGAGGACCTGGGGCACCATCAGGGCCGCCGTCGCACCCTGGAGGATGCGGGCGGCGACCAGTATCTCCGGGTTGGGCGCCAGGCCGCAGAGGGCCGAGGCGACCGTGAACCCGGCGATGCCGACGAGGAAGAGCCGCTTGCGCCCGTAGATGTCGCCGAGCCGGCCGCCCGTGATCAGTCCGGCCGCGAACGCGAGCGCGTACCCGGCGGTGATCCACTGGATCGCGGAGACGGAGGCGTCGATGTCCCGGCTGATGCTCGGGATCGCGATGTTGACGATCGTGACGTCGACCAGGTCCATGAAGGCCGCGGTCATCACGATGGCCAGGGCGAACCAGCGACGCCGGTCGGCCGGGGCCTCCGGCGAGGGTGGTGCGGTGGGCAGGGCGGAGTTCGGCGCCGGGTCCGGCAGCGCTGCGGAAGAAGACATGGGAAGAAGCTATGCGTCCATTAGGACTGATCGTGACCTGATGGGCGCGCATCCTGAATCCATGACCGACACCCCGGCACGACTGCTGAAGCTGCTGTCGCTCCTCCAGACGCCACGCGAATGGCCCGGCGGGGAGCTGGCCGAACGGCTGGATGTCAGCCCGCGCACGATCCGCCGCGATGTCGACCGGCTGCGCGAACTGGGCTACCCGGTCGAGGCCTCGCGCGGTTCGCTGGGCGGCTACCGCCTGGTCGCGGGGGCCGCCATGCCGCCGCTCGTGCTGGACGACGAGGAGGCCGTCGCCATCGCGGTGGGGCTGCGGGCCGGTGCGGGGCACGCCATCGAGGGCGTCGACGAGGCCTCCGTACGGGCGCTGGCGAAGCTGGAACAGGTGCTGCCGTCACGGTTGCGGCACCGGGTCTCGGCGTTGCAGAACGCCACGGTCCCACTGGCCCGGGGCGACGGGGCCACCATCGACCCGCGGACCCTGACGACGCTGGCGTCGGCGGCCACCGGGCAGGAGCGGCTGAGGTTCGCGTACCGCAGCGGTGACGGTACGGAGACCAGGCGGCAGGTGGAGCCGTACCGGCTGGTGAGCACGGGGCGGCGGTGGTACCTGGTGGCGTACGACCTGCTGCGGGAGGACTGGCGGACGTTCCGGGTGGACCGGGTCTCCGAGCCGTTCGCGACGGGCGTCCGGTTCACGCCCCGGCCACTCCCCGTGGAGGGCGGCGGGGGCGGGGCGGAGGACGCGGCGCGCTACTTCGCCCGGTCGATGGCGGGCGGGCAGCCGGAGCTCCGTCTCGACGTGCGGTTCGCGGCGCCGGCAGAGTCCGTGGGGGCGCGGCTGCCGCCGACGCTCGGGGTGCCGGAACCGGACGGGGAGGGCGGCTGCCGGCTGCGGTCCTCGGTCACGGACTCGCTGGAGTGGGTGGCGCTGCGGCTGGCACTGGTGGAGTGCGAGTTCACCGTGCTGGGGCCGCCGCAGCTCGTGGCGCACCTGGAGAGCCTGGGCGCCCGGCTGACCCGCGCCGCCTCGCCCGGGGCGGGGGCCTCGTAAGCCGTCCGGCACATGGACCTGGACGACCCGGAAACGGGTCCGGACATGGATGAGCCCCGGCGCCGGGGGGGGTGGGCGCCGGGACTCAGTTCCTGGGACCGGTGGAAAAACCGGTCGGGTGACCGGCATGATCCGGTCGGTCGGCCGGTGCGAACCGGCTTGATGGGGAGGTTACGGGTTATCGGCTCACGCCGCAGCGTCAAAGCCCGTGTCGTGAGCCATTCGCTTCAATTCGAGTAGTGCGTGCTTCTCTATCTGGCGGATCCGCTCCCGTGTCAGGCCGTGCTGCTTGCCCACTTCGGTCAGCGTCCGCTCGCGCCCGTCCTCGATGCCGTACCTCATCTTGATGATGGAGGCCGTCCTGTTGTCGAGTTTGCCGATCAGGTCCTCCAGCTCCTCGCTGCGCAGGAGGGTCATCACCGACTGCTCGGGCGAGACGGCGGAGGTGTCCTCCAGCAGGTCGCCGAACTGGGTGTCGCCGTTGTCGTCGACCGACATGTTGAGGCTGACCGGGTCGCGGGCCCAGTCCAGCACGTTGCTCACGCGCTCGGCGTTGGAGTCCAGCTCGGCGGCGATCTCCGCGTGCTCGGGATCGCGCCCGTTCTCCCGGTTGAACTCGCGCTGGACACGGCGGATCCGGCCGAGCTCCTCCACCAGGTGGACGGGGAGCCGGATCGTGCGCGACTGGTCGGCTATGGAGCGGGTGATGGCCTGCCGGATCCACCACGTCGCGTACGTGGAGAACTTGAAGCCCTTGGCGTAGTCGAACTTCTCGACCGCGCGCACCAGGCCCGCGTTGCCCTCCTGGATCAGGTCCAGCAGGGGCAGCCCCGCGCGCGGGTAGCGGCGGGCCACGGCAACGACGAGGCGGAGGTTGGAACGGATGAATATGTCCTTGGCGCGCTCGCCCTCGGCGACCAGCGCCTCCAGCTCTTCACGCGTCGCGCCGCGGGCGTCGCTCTCCACCTCGCCGTCGAGGATCTGCTGGGCGTAGACGCCCGCCTCGATGGACTGCGAGAGGTCGACTTCCTTGGCGGCGTCGAGCAGCGGTGTACGAGCGATCTCGTCCAGGTACATGCCGACCAGGTCGCGATCGGCGATTTCCCCGCCCACGGCGCGAACACTGCTTGCCCGGTCGGTCCCACCGGAGGTGGTGGACGAACGGCGGGCGACGGCACGGGTTGCCATGCGTGCTCCCTTGCTGAGTAGGTCGCGACACCCTTCCGGGTGCCCTGCATCCGATGGAAACAACGACTGGAATCCGGACAGAATTCCCATGCCGCCCATTCATTTTCGCGATCATGCAGTACCCTGTCCGGCGCCGACCGGGCGAAACCTGGCGCGGATGGTGACGTAACCGCAGGTCAGGGCCGGTTTCTCAGGGCATCGGCACCCCCTGGCGGGGAGCCGGTGGCACCGTTCCGGTGAGGCCGCGCTCACAGGAGGCCACACCCATGGGCCACGCCGCCCACGACCGCGTACGTCCTTCATGTACAACGCCCCTCACGTCACGGAACGTTCCGACCTCGCGTCTACCCCGGAAGACGATCCGTATCGCCTCGGGGTTGCTCGCGCCGCCCCCAGGACCTCCGGGCGACGCCAGGCCCTAGGTCCACAGGAGGAGGTCCCCGCCCCGGTCGACCGGGACCTCAGCCCGATCCGCCGGGCCGCCCCTCGCCCCTACCGTGAGGTCCATGACGGACACCCAGAGCAACCACGTGGACACTTCGGGCACCCTCGACGAGGCCCTGGAACGCATCCATCTCTCGGGCCCGGAGCGGGACGGCTGGCTCAGCAACCACGCGCCGATGGCGGTCGAGGCGCTGGTGCGGCACGGGCAGGCGCCGGCCGCGCACCGCTGGCTCGACAACTACCGCCCCCGGCTCGAGGACATGCCCGGCTCCGTCGCGCCGGTCACCGGCCGGAACTGGCAGGAGGCCCTCGGCGACATCGACCGCGTCGCCGACTGGACGGTGTTCTTCGAGCGGGAGACCGCCGACCGCCCCTGGCGCACCGTCCTGGCCGAGTGGTGGCCCCGGCTGCTGCCCGGCATCGCGGGCGGCGCCACGCACGGGGTGATCCGGGTCGGCCACTCCGTGCGCACGCTGCTGGACGGCGAGGAGACCGGGCCGCGTGTACGGGAGCTGGCCCACGCCCTCGGCTACTGGGCCGCCCGCCACCAGCCGCTGCCCGCCCTGGAGCGCCTGGCCCCGGCCCCCGACGCGGCGGCCGCCCTGGAGCAGGTGCCGCTCATCGCCGACCAGGACGGCGAGATGCTGGCCCGGCTCGGCCGGATCACCGGCTTCCCCGACTGGCCGGGGCAGGTCCCCGAGGGGCCGGAGGCGGCCCGTACCGCGATCGAGGAGCTCGTCCGGGCCGCCACCCACCGTTACGCGACCCACGGCCACGCCGCACCGATCATGCTGGTCCACGCGGCGACCGCCCCCAACGCGGTCCTGCGCACCCTGCCCGCGCTCCCCGGCGCCCTGTGGGTGCCGAGCCTGCACGCGGCCTGGGCGGCGAGCGCCACGGTGACCGCCGCCTACGGGCCCCGCGAGGCGGTGCCGGTCGCGGCGCACCTCACGGGCGCGCGGGACCCGCGGGAGGTGTTCGAGCGGGCGGCGGCCCACGGGGACGACCACACGATCAAGTTCACCGACACGGCACTGGACGTAGGTGACGCGGCAGCCCTCGTGGCCGCCGGGCGCGCGATGGAACTGAACACCCCGGCCTGGTGAAACGCCCCCGGGGGCCCGGCACCGCCCCCTCAGCCGAACTGCACCGAGCGCTTGGCCAGCCCCATCCAGAAGCCGTCGATGACGCTCCGCCCCTGGCCCAGCTCCTCCTCGGCGGCGCCCAGCGTCACGAAGAGCGGGGCGAAGTGCTCGGTGCGCGGGTGGGCCAGCTTCCCGGCGGGGGACGTGTGCTCGAAGTCCAGCAGGGCGTCGACGTCCTGGGCCCGCAGCGCGCGGTCGCCCCAGTCGTCGAACTCCGTGGACCAGGCGGGGACCCCGCCGCCCGGGTGGCGCAGGGCGGCCAGGTTGTGGGTGAAGAAGCCGCTGCCGACGATCAGCACGCCCTCGTCGCGCAGCGGGGCGAGCCGTCGCCCGACGGCCATCAGCTTCTGCGGGTCGAGGGTCGGCATGGAGATCTGGAGTACGGGGATGTCGGCGTCCGGGAACATCTCCACCAGCGGTACATAGGCCCCGTGGTCCAGCCCCCGGTCCGGGATGTCCTGGACCGGCGTACCGGGTCCGCGCAGCAGCTTGCGGACGCTGTCGGCGAGCTGCGGGGCGCCGGGGGCGTCGTACCGCACGCGGTAGTAGTGCTCGGGGAACCCCCAGAAGTCGTGGACCAGCGGGACCGGCTGGACGGCGCCGAGCGCGAGCGGGGCCTCCTCCCAGTGGGCGGAGACCATCAGGATCGCGCGGGGGCGCGGCAGCGTGGCGGACCAGGCGGCGAGCTGGCCGGGCCAGACCGGGTCGTCGGCGAGCGGCGGGGCGCCGTGCGAGAGATAGAGGGCGGGCATGCGCTCCGCGGTGACAGTCATGGCACTCCCCATCCACTGGACCTGACACAGAAACCGGCATCGATCATGGATTCCGGATCCCGGGGGAGGGTTCTCCAGGGGTCCTGCGGAATCTCACCGGCAAGGTTCTTGAAGCTTCAAGTTCCTACCTCCGGAGACCTTAGCCCTATCTAGTTAAACTTTCAAGAAAAGGTCGTACAGTGGAGTACATGACCACCGCACCCACGGCATCCACCGGCGCGACACGCTGGCTCACCGACGAGGAGCAGCGCGTCTGGCGCGCCTATCTGCATGCCACCACGCTGCTGGAGGATCACCTCGACCGCCAGTTGCAGCGGGATGCGGGCATGCCCCACATCTATTACGGACTGCTCGTCCAGCTCTCCCAGGCCCCCCGGCGCCGGATGCGGATGACCGAGCTCGCCAGGAACGTGAAGATCACCCGCTCCCGGCTCTCGCACGCCATCGCCCGGCTGGAGAAGAACGGCTGGGTGCGCCGCGAGGAGTGCCCCTCGGACAAGCGCGGCCAGAACGCGGTGCTCACCGACGACGGCCACGCGATGCTCAGCCGTTCGGCACCCGGCCATGTCGACGCCGTACGACAGGCGCTGTTCGACCGGCTGACGCCCGAGCAGGTGCACAGCCTCGGCGACATCATGGGGGTGCTCGCCTCGGGGCTGGAGCCGGAGGGCACGGACGCGGATCTGCCCTGGCTCCGCTGAGCGCACGAAGCCGGATGAGCGCCGAAGCCTGCTGAGCCTGCGGAGCTGAGCCTGCGGACGCGGGACTGCCCCGGCTCCGACGCCGAGCGGCGGGAACCGGGGCAGACCTGACAAGCGGTGGCGTCAGTGGGCGACGACCGGGATCCGGAACTCGTCCTCGGCGCCCTCGGCACCTTCGGCGTTCCCGCCGGAGGCGCCCCCGCCGGTGCCCGTCCCCGGGCGGCCGGTGTTGATCAGCACGACCGCGATCGCGGAGGCGAGGACGAGGATGCCCACCGCCCACCAGATCGCGCTGGCGAAGCCGCTGACCATGGCCTGGAGCTCCAGGAGCTTCGGGTCGGTCGCGCGCGCCGCGTTGTCGGCGATGTACGCGGTGGTGGCACCGGCCGCGATGGTGTTCAGCAGAGCGGTGCCGATGGCACCGCCGACCTGCTGCGAGGTGTTGACCATCGCGGAGGCGACGCCCGCGTCACGCGGCTCGATGCCGTGCGTGGCCAGGGACATGGCCGGCATGAACGCCGTACCCATGCCGAGGCCGAGCAGCAGCATGCCGGGCAGGATGACGGCCGCGTAGCTGGTGTTCAGGTCCAGCTGCGTGAGGAGCAGCATGCCGACGGCGGCGACCAGGAAGCCGGGGCCCATCAGCAGCCGCGGCGGGACCCGGGTCATCAGCCGGGTGCCGATCTGGGTGGAGCCGGTGATCATGCCCGCGATCATCGGGAGGAAGGCGAAGCCGGTCCGGACCGGGGAGTAGCCCTTCACGACCTGGAGGTAGTAGGTCAGGAAGAGGAACAGCCCGAACATCGCGATGATGGCGAGCCCCAGCGAGAGGTAGACCCCGCCCCGGTTGCGCTCGGTCAGGACGCGCAGCGGCAGCAGCGGCGACTTCACGCGCGACTCGGTCACGACGAAGGCCAGCAGCAGCGCGGCGGCGGCGGCGAACATGGTGATCGTCAGGCCGTTCGACCAGCCGGCCGACTCGGCGCGGGTGAAGCCGTAGACCAGGGCGACCAGGCCGAGCGTGGAGAGCACGACACCGGGGATGTCCAGCGGCGAGCGGTTGCGCGAACCGGAGGGCTCACGGATGACGAAGTACGCGCCCGCGGCGGCGATCACGGCGAAGGGGATGTTGACGAAGAACGTCCAGCGCCAGTTCAGGTACTCGGTGAGGAAGCCGCCGAGGATCAGCCCGACCGCGCCACCGCCACCGGCGATGGCCCCGTAGATGCCGAAGGCCTTGGCGCGCTCCTTGGCGTCGGTGAACATCACGGCGAGCAGCGAGAGGGCGGCCGGGGCGAGCAGAGCGCCGAAGACACCTTGCAGGGCCCGGGAGCCGAACATCATCGCCTCGTTCTGGGCGGCCCCGCCGAGCGCGGAGGCCAGCGCAAAGCCGATCAGCCCGACGACGAAGGTGCGCTTGCGCCCCCACAGGTCGGCGATCCGGCCGCCGAAGAGGAGCAGACCGCCGAAGGCGAGCGCGTAGGCGGTGATGACCCACTGCTTGTTGCCCTCGGAGATGCCGAGGTCGGTCTGGGCGGAGGGCAGGGCGATGTTCACGATGGTCGCGTCGAGGACGACCATCAGCTGGGCGAGCGCGATGAAGGCCAGGGCCTTCCATCGGCTCGGATCGGGAAGCCCGGTGTCTGCGGTTCTCGACAGCGGGGTGTCAGCGGTTTTTGCCATGGGAGTAGCCACCTAGGGACATGCGAGGGCGCCGAGGACGTCGCGAGGAGAGTCGCCGGTACGTGCTGGCGTACGCGTGATGGGAGTAGGGAAGCGCGTGAACGTAAAAGGACGTTGATCTACGAGGCTGATTTACGGGGCGGGCGCCGGGGCCCGGGCAGGCGTCAGTCGCGGCGCCTCAGGTTTTCGAGGGTTGCCGCCGATCCGGGCAGTACGGAGCGGGCCGGGGCTTCCAGTCCGTCCAGGAACAGTTGCAGATGGCGGTGGGTGAACCGGTCGATGTCCAGGCAGGCGATGCCGGGCAGCGGTCGGGTGAGCTGGGAGAGGGCGACGAGTACGTCACCGACGGCGATGTCGGTACGCAGCCGCCCCGCGGACATGGCGCGCGACACGAGCCCCTCGACCGCCGCTTCGAGGCGGTCGCGCTCGGCGAGCAGGTCGGGGTGGTCCTTGTCGAAGACGCCGGAGAGCATCGGGCACAGGGCGCCGATCCGTTCGTCGGCGGCCGCGTGCACGAAGCGGCTGAGCGCGGCGAACGGGTCGGCCTCCGCCGCGGTGGCCTCCTCGGCCCGGCGGGTGGTGCGGGAGGTGACCGCGAGCACGACCTCATGGGTCAGGGCGGCGCGGTCGGGGAAGTTCCGGTAGAGCGTGGCATTGCCGACGCCGGCCCGCCGTGCGACGTCGTCGAGAGGCACGTCCGGCCCGAACTCGACGAACAGCTCACGTGCGGCCGCGACGATCCGCTCACGGTTGCGCAGCGCGTCGGCCCTGGGTCGGGGCGTACGGCGCCGGGCTGCCGGTGCGGCGGTGTCTGCGGCGGTCTCCACGGCTGCGGCCTTCCCTCTCCGGTCACACGATGGGTAGCTGGGCGATCCCCACCCGTAACCGGGGACCAGATCCCCGTTTCAGGGGGACACCGATGCAAACGGGGAGACCCTCCCCGCTTATTTCCGCCTTCCGATGTGACCTGAGTCACACCACCTGGCGGCGAAAACCCTCCGATCGGCGCACCCAGCGAGCGCCCCCGGAGCGCCCGGCACAGGCTGATCGCCAGAGCGCAGTCAGGGTCGGCCGGCTGCCGCGGACCCCGAAGGCGCCTCTATGCAGCAGCCCCGCCACCGGATACGCAGTCACCGCCGCCCCCTCGCCCTGGCCGGGGCGACCGCCCTGGTCATAGCCGCGATGGCGACGGCGAGCACCACGCTCCCGGGGGCCGGACGGGCCACGGCGGGCCCGGCGGCCACCGCCGAGGACTCCGCGGTCGCCCCCTGCCGGATCGCCGCGGCCATGGGCGTCCAGATGTCGCTGGGCATGCCCACCCCGCCCGGCTACGCCCGCTCCACCGGCGAGGTCAGGGCGCTCAACCTGATGATCGACTTCCCGGACGCGGAGGCCACGGAACCGGCGGCGGACCGGTTCGCGGAGTTCTTCCCGCAGACCTCCGACTGGTTCACGACCAGCTCCTACGGCCGCCTCGACTACCGCCCCGAGGCCCCCGTCAAGGAGTGGCTGCGGATGCCGATGCCGTTCGCGGAGTACGGGATAGAGCGCGGCTCACCGTTCGAACCGGGCTACCGCCAGCTGGTCAAGGACCTCGTCGCGGCCGCCGACCCGCTGGTGGACTTCTCGGCGTACGACCTGGTCAATGTCCTCGTCACCCCGAACGCGGGCCCCTCCGCGCTGGACACCGTGCTCTCGGTGACCTTCTCCGGCAACGACGACGCCCCGACCGCGGACGGCGTACCGCTCTCGAACACGTCGTTCGTCTACAGCCGCCAGGACGACGGCTCGGGGTCGTACGCACAGACGGGCTACCGCGTCCTGCCGCACGAGAACGGCCATGTCTTCGGCCTGCCCGACCTCTACACGATGGAGGGCGGCGGCTCGGTGGGGCACTGGGACATCATGTCCGAGGACTGGGGCGCCAACAACGACTTCCTGGGCTGGCACAAGTGGAAGCTCGGCTGGCTGGACAACGAGCAGATCAGCTGCGCCTCGCAGCCCGGCGTCAGCGAACACACGCTCGGCCCGCTGGCCACCGAGGGCGGCACCAAGCTCGCCTTCGTCCCGCTGAGCGCCCAGTCCGGCTACGCGGTGGAGGTCCGTACGGCGGCCGGGAACGACGAGGCGGTCTGCCGCCCCGGGGTGCTGATCTACAAGGTCAGCTCCGACGTGGACACCGGCCAGGGCCCGGTCTCGGTCGCCGACGCCACCCAGGACAGCGGCGGCTGCACCCGGCGCCCCAACGTCCACGCGGAGCTGTCGGACGCACCGTTCCGCCCGGGCCAGACGTTCACGGACCGGGCCAACGGCGTACGGATAGCGGTGCTGGACGAGGACGGGGACGGCAACTACCGGGTACGGATCACCCGGCCGTGAGGGGTGGGGCCGGGGGCCCCTCGCCCCGCCCGGCCGCACGGAACCAGCCGTCGTGGAACGCCTCGGCGGTGGCGGCCGGGGCCCGCCAGTAGCCCCGTGGGAGCGACTGCCCGCGCAGCCACAGCTCACCCTTCTCACCGCCGGGGAGCGGTTCGCCGGGGGCCGGGACGAACTTGAACTCGGTTACGGGGGTGGGGTCCAGGCCGTACGGGACGCCCTCCGCGCCCTCCGCGCCCTCCCCTTCCCCGAGCACGAGCGTGCCACCGGCGGCCATCGCCCCGTAGACGTCGGCGAACGCGGCGGGATGGGAGAACGGGAGCGTGACCGGGGTGTCCGGGACGGGCCCCATCCCCGGCAGCGCCCCCCGTGCCAGCGCGGAGGCGGCAGCCCGGTAACGGGCGTCGAGTGCGGCCCCGGCCTGGGCGAGATGGGTGGTCACCGCGCCCTTGGCGCCGGCGGCGTAGAGGATCACGGAATCGTCCTCGGGCCGGGGCTCCACGTCGGGCGGTGCGGCCAGCGGGTCGGGCGCGGGGAAGTCCTCGTACCGCTCGGCGCCCACCCCGTCCGGGAGCCGCCCCTCGTCCCCGAACAGGACGACACGCGCCCCGGTCCGCCGGGCCCACTGCCCCACCCGTGCCAGCCGCTCCCCGTCGACGAGCAGCACACCGGGCTCGCAGTCCTCCAGTACGGGGCGCAGAGCGGCCCCGGACCACCGGGCGTCGAGGGGCACGGCGATGAGCCCGGCCAACTGGGCGGCCCAGAAGGCGATCTGCCACTCCGGGAGGTTCCGCATCGCCACGACGGCCCGGTCGCCGGGTCGCAGCCCGTACCGTTCGACCAGCCGGACGGCCAGGGCGGAGGCGGCGGCGAAGAACTCCCCGTATGTGCAACGGCGTTCAGCGTCGAGGAGGAAGGCGGAGTCACCGTAGGCCCATGTCGTCTCCACGAACTCCCGCAGCGTGCGCGGCCCGTCGGCGTACTCCAGGGTTCCCCGCTCGCCCCGGACCACGGCGAAGGGGGCGCCGGGGGCGGTGAGGCGGGTGCGGATCTCCTCGGCGCGCTCGGGATCCGGCGTGCCGGGCCTCAGGAGAGCCAGCCCGCGCGGGCGGCCAGGACCCCCGCCTCGAACCGGCTGCGGGCCTCCAGGCGGGCCATCAGGCCGGAGACGGTCCGGCGCACCGTGCGCAGGGAGACCCCGAGCTTCTTGGCGATGGCCTCGTCCGTGTGACCGCTGGCCAGGAGGTACATCAGCTCGCGCTCCCGGCGGGAGAGGCCGACGTTGTCCGGACCGTCCTGTTCGTGCCAGGGCATGCCCGAGTCCCAGAACCGGGTGAACAGGACGTACAGCACCTCCACCACGCCCCGGCTGCGGATCTCCAGGGCGCCCTGCCGGCCGTCCTCCGGGTCGATGGGGACCAGGGCGACCTCATGGTCGACGAGGACCATCAGCATGGGGAGCGTCGGAACCGTGCGGGTCTCGGCGCCCAGGGTGGAGAGCCAGCGCACGTACTCGTAGGTGTCCGGGTCGTTGCGGATGCTGTCCTGGTAGAGCGTGCGGAGCCGGACGCCGCGCTCCAGGGCCATCTGGTCGAGGGGCTTACTCGACTCCATGGTGTCGGGGCGCTGGGCGCCACCGGGAAAGAACGAGAGGCATTCCTTACGGGCCGTCTCCGCGAGCTGTTCGAGGCGGCGGCGGACCGTCTCCACGCCGTGCAGCTGCTGGACGATCTCCGGCGCGTGTCTCTTGCCGCCGTACTCGTCGACGATCGCGGCCACCGAGGCGCGGGCGGACTCCAGCCCGCGCAGGCGGGAGCGGAGTTCGAGGTCGTGCCGGTTCACCAGGATGCCGAGACCCACGTCCGGGCTGACGGGAAGGAGCTGCTTGCCCTCGGTGTCCCGTTGCAGGAGGTGGAGTTCGGCCAGGACGTCGAGGGCTGCGCGGACCCGGCCCGACTCCACGTCGAGCTGCTGGGCGATCTGCTGGACACTCCACTCGGGCTGTGCAAGGAGCAGGCGGTAGACGGCTTCGACATCCGGTTCCAGACCCAGCGCTTCGAGCAAGAGTTCTTCCTCCCTCACGGCCCGCAAGGGCCCCTCACAGCCCATAAGGGCCCCGCACGGCCCATCAATTTCGGGGATACTACAGGCAACTCACTTACTGCACGTGTCAGTTGCATGAACCGAGCGCCGCATCCGGCCGAGACCCGACCCCCGGCCCGCCGTCCGGTCCGTCCCCGGCCACGGCGAGCGCGAGAGCCGCGCGCTGTCCCGTACCGACAACGATGTCCCAAAGCCGCCAGCCCGGCGGAGAGGCCGGTGCGGGTCCGGTGCCCACGTAGTGCCCGGCCAGGCCGTGCGCCAGGCCCGCGCCCTCGCCCTTGAGGTGGGCCTCCTTACGCGTCCAGCAGCGCAGGAAGGCCTCGTCGCGCCCGGCCGCCGGCAGGGCGGCCAGCTCCGCGCGTTCCCGGGGGTGGAGCGAGGCCGCCAGCTCGTCGGCGGTGCCCGGGGCCGGGGTGCCCTCGACGTCCACGCCCACCGGGGCCCGGGCGAAGGCGAGCAGCACCGTGCTCGCGCTGTGCGACAGGGAGAAGTGCAGGCCCGAGCCGGGCAGGACGGGCCGCCCGCCCGGCTCGCCGCACATCCCGCAGGGCTCACGGGAGATGACCACATCGGCGGGGGCCACCCCGAGGTGGGCACCGGCCAGTCTGCGCAGCAGGACGTGGGCGACGACGTACCGGTGCCGGTCGCGGGCCGAGCCGAACCGCCCGGCGCGCAGGCTCTCCTCGCGGCCGAGCAGGGCGGCCCCCTCCGCCTCCGTCCACACACCGCCCGCGCCCGCCCACCGGCCGTCCGCGTCGGCCACCCAGAGCTGCGGCTCACCGGCCCGCGGCGGTCCGAGCCCGGCGGGCAGCGGTCCGTACGGGACCGGGCGCGCGGCGGGAGCCCGGAGCGGGCGCGGGGCGGCCGGGGTGGGTGGGGCGGGAGCCGCCATGACGAAAGGCCCTAGGCCGCGCTGCGGCTGCCGGCCGTCGCCGCGACCCGGGGGGTGTGGAGGTCGGAGAAGCGGGTGACGCGGGTGGAGACCTCCTCCGGCGGACGCCGGTTGCGGACGGTCGAGGGGAGCGCCGTACCGATGTCCAGCGAGCCGAGCAGCTTCTCCCCGGCGCCCAGCCCCAGCAGTTCGGCGGCGGCCTCGCTGCGGACCAGCCGGCCGGTGCGCCAGATGCTCCCGTAGCCACGGGCGTGGAGCAGCAGCATCAGGGAGTACGACATGCAGGAGGCCGCCGCGATCTGCTCCCACTCGGGGATGCGCTCGCCGCGCGGGGAGAAGACGAGCGCGGCGACCAGAGGGGCCCGGCGGAGCTTGGCCCGCAGCTGCTCGGCCTGGGCCGCGTCGGCGCCGGACTCCTCGGCCAGGCAGTCCCCGAGCAGGTCGGAGTCCGCACCGCGCAGCAGGACCCAGCGCCACGGGCGGAGCCGGCCGTGGTCGGGCGCGGAGCTGGCGCCCTGGAGCAGATAGGTGAACTCCTCGTCGCAGGGGGCGGGCCCGGTGAGGACCTGCTCGCTGCGCCGGGTGAGAACTGCCGTCATGACGTCCATGGGAAACCCTTCGTCTCCGTACGGTCAGTGCCTGATTTCGAGGGTGCAGCACTTCACGCTGCCGCCGCCCTTGAGCAGTTCGGTCATATCCATGCCGATCGGCCGGAAGCCGCGTTCGCGCAGGTGGACCGGGAGGTCTCCGGCGGCCTCGGGTATCACCACGTTGAGTCCGTCGGAGACCGCGTTCAGGGAGAAGACCGCGGCGTCGGCGGCCGACACCTCCAGGGCGTCGGGGAAGAGCCGGCCGAGCACCTCGCGGGAGGCCGGGGCGAACGCCTGCGGGTGGTACATGATCTCGTCGCCGTCCAGGACCGCAAGCGCCGTGTCCAGGTGGTAGTAGCGGGGGTCGACCAGCTCCAGGCTGATCACCGGGCGGCCGAAGAAGGACTGCGCCTCCAGGTGGCTGCGGGCGTCGCTGCGGAAGCCGTACCCCGCCAGGACGAAGCTGTCGGTGACGAGGAAGTCCCCCTCGCCCTCGTTGACATGGAGCGGTTCGCGCAGCTCGGTGAAGCCGTTCTCCCGGAACCAGGCGAGGTACGCCGGGCCCTCGGGCCGCCGCTGGTGGTTGCGGAAGTCGGCGCCGAGCACCCGGCCGTCGACCACGGTGGCGCCGTTGGCCGCGTACACCATGTCGGGCAGGCCCGGCAGCGGGGGGATCAGGTCGACGGTGTGGCCCAGCGACAGGTAGAGGTCGCGCAGCTGCTCCCACTGGAGGACGGCCAGGGAGGTGTCGACGGGCTTCTTCGGGTCCATCCACGGGTTGATGGAGTAGACGACGTCGAAGTGGTCGGGCCGGCACATGAGGTAGTGGCGTCGGCGCCAGGTGCGTCGCTCAGGAGGGGTGGTTCCGAGGTGCGCGGTCATGGGCTTCCTTGGGTCGGGGGCCGGTGGGGCGGGAGGCCCTGGGTCAGCGGGCCGGGGCGGGCGCGTAGTGGACCAGTTCGACCAGCAGGTCGGCGGGTTCGGGGGCGTACACGAACACCACCCGCATGCCGGGCCGGGCGCCCCGGCACGGCTCCGCGTCCAGGACGAGGAAGCCGGAGGCGCGCAGCCGGGCCGTCTCCTCCGCCAGGTCGTCCACGGTGAGGGCCAGGTGGTAGAAGCCGGGGCCGGGGCCCCGCAGCCGGCCCTCGACCGCCGAGCCGGGACCCGTCGGGGAGACCAGTTCGACGGCGGCGCCCGCCGGGTCGCCGGGCAGGCTCCAGAAGGAGCAGGCCACCCGGTAGGCGTCGGCGGTGCCTTCGTCGGTCCGGTGCAGGCCGAGGGCGGAGAGCTGGGCGCCCGTACGGTCCGGTTCCGCTGTGGCGAGTCCGATGTGGTCGATGCCGAGGATCACGGGCGGGGGCCTTCCGGGCGCGGCCGGTCAGCGCGCATGGGCCGGGAGGGCGGCCAGGCGGCGGCCGATCTCGTCGGCCAGCTCCCCCACGGTCTCCAGCTTCATGTACGAACGCAGGTCGAGTTGTACGCCGTAGCTCTGCTCCACGGCGGCCAGCAGCCGCATGGCGGCGAGGCTGCCCCAGCTGCCGAGGCCGGCGAAGCGGGTGTCGGCGGTGAGGTCGTCGGGGGTGCGCTGCGCCACGCGGGCGACCAGGGGCCGCAGGGTGGTGATGACGTCAGACATGGTCCAGTGCCTCCTTGGGGACAAGGGTGATCCAGTCGGGGGTGAGGGGCGGGAGGCTGTCGAGTCGCGCACGGTGGCGGGCCGGTGTCTCCTCCCCGGGGGGGTCCTGTGCCGGCGTGGAACCGGCGGGGTCCTCGGCCGGGGTGAACCCGGCGGAGGGGTAGAGGGCCGCCGCGGGCGCGTTGCGCGCGGTCGGGGTGAAGAGCGCGTCCAGGAACGTGGCGCCGCCGGAGCGGGCCCGGTCGGCGACGTACTGGAGCACCGCCTGTTCCACGCCCCGGGAGAGCACCCGGCAGCTGAGCACCAGGTTGCGCACCACCCAGCGGTCGGGCCCCCGGTCCAGCCAGACGCCGCCCACCACGCCTTCGGCGCCGAACCTGTCGGCGACCTCCACCGAGAGGACCAGGTGCTCGTCCGACTCGGCCAGCCGCCGGGTGACGGCCTCACCGTGGCTGCGCCCGGCCATGTTGAACTGGTTGGTGCGCAGCTCCAGTTGGGCCAGGCGCGGCAGGGTGTAGGGGGTGGCGGGCCCGACCGTGACGCTGAGGTCCAGGGCCCTGAGGTAGTCCTCGGCACTGGCGTGGGCGGTGGAGAGGCGGTGGCGCCTGCGCCTGCCCCGGTAGAGCTCGGTGCGCTCGGAGTCGGTCGCGGTGGAGCCCAGTTGGACGAAGCGGGCGCCGTCGAGGAGCCGGGACGCGTGGTCCGCCGGGTCGCCGGCGAGGTGGACGGTGTCGACCTGGGGCAGCGACTCACGTACCATGCCGCACTCGAAGGGGCTGTCGTCGGCGAAGACGAACGCGTCGAGTCCCAGGTTGAGTTCGTCCGCCAGGGCGGCGATGCGCAGGTCCTTGCGCTGCCAGTCGGCGGCCACCGCGACGAAGTCGTCCGGCCGCAGGATCATGTCCGGGTGGGTGGCCAGCACGTCGTCCACCAGGGACTGTTCGTTCTTGCTGCACACCGCGAGGAGCACGCCCTGGCGGCGCAGGGCCAGGGCCCGGCGCTGGAGGTCGGTGTAGCAGTCCCCCGGGTAGAGGGTGCCGAGTTCGATGCCCGCGGGGCCGTCGTCGCCCAGGACCCCGCCCCACAGGGTGTCGTCCAGGTCCAGGACGAGGACCTTGCGGCCGCGCCCGGTCACCGCGCGGCAGAAGTGCGCCGCCTCCCGGGCGTAGGCCAGCTCCACCTGCGGGGTCCAGGCCATCCGGCCGAACCGGTACCGGCGTTCGTCGCGCACCGGCCCCGGGACATCGGCGAGCAGCGCCTCCAGGTCCAGGGTGTAGAGGCCCTCCTGGCTCTCCCCCGCCGCGAGGAGCACCGTGTTGGCCTCGCGCCAGGCGCGGCCGAGGCTCGCCGCCCCCCGGAAGCTGATCACGCTCCTGCGGTCCGGGCGGGGCAGCGGCACGGTGTGCAGCAGGACAGCGGACCCGGTACGCCCGGCGAACTCCGCTGCCATGGCGGCGAGTTCACCGGCCCGGTCCCGTGCCGCCCCGCCCGCCTTCTCCGGGGCGGCCGCGTCCCAGTCCTGCGGGAGGAGCGCCCCGGCGTCCAGCAGGCAGAGGGTGGCCTGCGGGGCGAACGCGGCCAGGGCGGAGCCCGGATCGCTCAGTTCCACGCCCAGCTGGTCGTAGGGGCACAGGTGCAGCTCGGCGTCGACGCCCGCGGCCAGCAGCGTCGCGCGCAGGAGCGGCAGGACGTCGTCGGCGGTGAACGTGGCGGCGATCGCCACCCGCAGGGTGGCGGGGCGGCCGGCCGGGGCGGCGGTGAGCCGGCCGGCCGGGACGCCCTGGAGCAGCCGCCCCGCCTCCACCAGGAGGAGGGCGTCGTCGGTCGCGCCGAGCGCCCGTGCCAGGGCGGGGTCGGTGGCGTCGGGCGACTCGCGCAGGGCCCGGACCCGGGCGAGCAGGTCGTCGCCGGGCGGGTGGAGCGGGCCGCTCATGACCCGTCGGCCGACCACTGGGGGCGTTCGAGGATCTCGACGACGGCGCAGGCGTAGGTGAAGCCCATGCCGATGCCGCACAGGGCGACCCGGTCCCCGGGGCCCACCTCGCCGGTCTCCAGCAGATGGGCGAGGCCGGCGATCTGGTCGGCCGCGCCGACGTGTCCGACCCTGCGGCCCCACTCCCAGGTCGTGTTGGCGTCGGTGATGCCGAACATCGCCCGGAAGTCGACGTCGTCGAGGGTCCGGCCGACGTTGGTGAGGACCCAGCGGTCGATGTCGGGGGCGGTGAGCCCGGCGTCCGCGAGGGCCACGCTGACGCTCTCCTGCTGCCGCTCGGTGAGCGACTGCACGATCTTCAGGAGGAGTTCGCCGTTCTCCAGCAGGTACTCGTCCCGGCGGGAGCGCAGGTCGACGGGTTCGTCCGCGGGCCGGGGCTCCTCCTCGAAGGGCTTGTTGCCGAGGTAGACAGCCCCGTAGGTGCCGTCGCTGATCACGGCGGTGGAGAGCAGCCGGGCGACACCGCCGGTCCGCGAGAGGACCAGCCCGGTGCCTCCGTCGCCGAAGACCACGCCCTTGTCGGAGCGGTAGCGGTCGAAGGAGGGCAGGGCGAAGACGTCGCTGGTGGTGAGCAGCGCCGCCGACCGGTCCGAGCGGGCGTGCAGATAGGCGGCGGCGATCTCCAGGGCGGCCAGGCCGCCGTTGGAATACTGCTTCACCTCCACCGCGGCGGCCCGCCCGCCCACGGTGCGGCCCTGGACGTAGGAGGCCGGGGCGAAGTGGTCGAGGCCCTGGCTGTTGCAGCTGGAGTGCACGACGAGTTCGATGTCCCCGGGCGCCACCGTGGAGCGGCCCATGGTCAGGTCGGCGGCCTTGACCGCCAGGTCGACGGCCGGGCCGTCGTCGATGACGCTGATGGAGAGGAAGCCGTCGGCGGCCGCCTCACCCTCGTCGTACCGCCCTTCGGCCACTGCGGCCGAGACATCCTCGCCGCGGCCCAGGACGGCCCCGCAAGCGTTGACGTAGATTCCGCTCCACTTCATGGGGTGCGGGCTCCTTCCGTGTCGTGGTGCGGCGCCGGGCGGATCACCGGCGCACCATGCAGTACTCCTCGTGGGCGGTGGCCCGGGTCAGCAGTTCGCTGCTTCCGCTGGCGGCGGCGATCTCCTTCAGCAGGGTGAAGACGTCGTCCCCGGAGATGTCGCTGAGGAAGTGCTGTTTGATCAACAGGGTCTGGATCTCCTGGTAGTTGCGGGCGTCGAGTACCCCGGCCAGGCCGAGCAGGGCGCTGCGGCCCCGCTCGTCCAGCGGCGGCCGGTCGGCGACGTTGCCGACCGGGATCGCCGGCTCCTCGGGGGTGCCGAAGGCGAGGACGTCGCTCAGGCTCTCCGCGCTGAAGTCGCAGATGACGTGGACCCGGTCGTGGTCGGAGAAGGAGCCGACCGAGTGGGTCCTGCTGGCGTCGAGGAACCACAGCTCGCCCCGGCGCATCCGGAAGACGGTGGACTCCTCGGAGGCGAAGACGCTGTCGTCGGTCTGCAACGGCAGGTGGATGCGGAGCATGTCCGCCTTGAGCTCCAGGAAGTCCCGGTGCGGTACGTAGACGCTGCCGGGGGCGAGCCGCATGAACCGGGCGTACTTCAGGTACTCGGTGCGGAAGAGGCCGCCGACCAGCTCGCGGACGTAGGGCATGGCGTCGCCGTGGGGCGTGGGGACGGCCGACCCGTCGTAGTCGCCGAGCGAGGTCTCCCGGAGGCTGCCGGTCTGGTTCCACAGCATGGTGCTGCGGAGCATCCCGGTGGAGACGAAGTCCGCGTAGGAGTCGTTGTAGACGAAGTCGCCGGAGGCGGCGAGGTCGGCCGCCAGACGCGCCTCGTCCAGTTCGATCGCGGCTATGCGGTGGGAGCGCATGGTCACGCCGCCCGGACGGCCGTGGCGGCGGGGAGGCCGAGGGAGTCCGCGAAGTCGTTCAGGGCCCTGGCCCAGCTCGCGGAGTATTCGGTCGTCATCTCCGCGAAGGTCCGCGCCTCCTCCTCGGTGGTGACGATGGTGGTCATGCCCGTCTCCTCGTCGCTGACCTGGGCGGCGTGCATCGTCTCGGCCTTGATGTGCGAGTCGATCCAGGCCAGGTCGGCGGCGTCGGGGAAGAGCGGGGACCCGTCGGCCTGGAGCTTGCCGTAGACGCGGCGGAAGGCGACGGCGATGTCGAGGGCGATGGTCTCGACGACCCGCAGCTGGACGGCGGCGCCGAGCGGCTCCAGGGCGAAGCGCTCCATGTTCTCGATCAGGAGCCGTACGCCCTCGGGGAGCCGGGCGGCCTCCTCGCGGCCGGCGGCGTCCACGTGCCGCTCCACGGGGGCGATGACGGAGTCCTCCCACCACACGTAGTGGGCGCCCGAGGGGCCCTTGGGGGCGACGGCCCCGAAGACCGGGGCGAGGTTGTCCAGGTCGTCGCCGATGACCCGGAAGACCGTCTGGAAGGCGGCCAGGACGTCGAGGGACGGGTTCTCCTGGGCGTGGATGACCCGGGCGGAGGCGCCGAGCCCCGAGAGGGTGGTGAACATGAACGCCTTGGTCATCGCCCGCCACTGGTGGGCCACGGCGAGCGGGCCCCGGAAGTCCTCGGTCTCGAAGCCCCGGGCGAAGGCGAAGAACCGGTTGTCGGCGCGGCCGAGACCGGCCGCCTCGATTTCGCGGTCGACCAGCTCGTCGAGTGCGCTGCGGGCGTCGTCGGTCAGAACTGTTGCAGTCACGAATACTCCAGGTTCCTAGATTTCGTCGAACGAGAGCAACTCGTCGAGGATGTCGCGGACGGCGCCCGCAAGTTCCGTGGAATTCTCTTCCGAGACGAGCGTGAAATGGTTACCGGGAATCTCACGGAAGGAAAGGTCGGAAACCCTTTCCCGCCATCCGTGGTCCTCTCCCCGCAGAAGTGCGGGGAAAGTGATGCGGTCGTCGGGGTACGGTTCGGCCGCGCGCAGCAGCCGGACCGGACCGGTGTACGGCTTGGGGGCGTACCGCAGGAAGGCCGCGCGGTGGTGCTCCATCAGCTCGGCCAGGCCGGCGGCCTCCTCGGGGAGCGGCTGCGGCCCCTCGCCGCCGAGCAGGTCCATCGCGCCGAACGCGGCCCGGGCGGCCTCGGCGACGGACGCCTCCTCGATGGCCCCGGGCGGCAGCCAGCTGTCCAGCAGGACGGTGCCGACGACCTCCACGCCCCGGGCCTGCCACTGGCGGGCCATCTCCAGGGCGACGCAGCCGCCCACGGACCAGCCGACCAGGAGCAGCGGCCGGGCGGCGCGCACGGCGTCGGCGGCCTCGGTGTAGCGGGCCGCCATGGCCTCCACCGTCGGGTCGGGGCCCTCGTCGCCGTCGGCGGCCTGGAGCCCGTACACGTCGTACTCCCCGGCCAGGTGCGACCCGACCGCCCGGAAGGGCAGGACCGAGCCGCCCGCGCCGTGCACGAAGAGGACGAGGGGCCGGTTGCGGGGGCGGGCCAGCGGGACGAGGACGCCCTCCGTCCCGCCGCGCGCCGAGTCGAGGCGGGCGGCCAGTTCGCGCACGGAGGGGGCGGCGAAGACGTCGCCCACCGTGGGGCGCACGCCCAGGTGGCGGCCGCAGGCGGCGATCAGCTTGAAGACGAGGAGGGAGTGGCCGCCCAGGGCGAAGAAGCCCTCGTCCACACCGAACGTCCCGACGCCCAGCACCTCCCGGAAGACGGCCGCGAGCCGCTCCTCGGTCTCCCCCTCCGGCGCCAGGACGCCCGCCTCGGAACCGTCGGGTCCGCTCCCGCTGTCCAGCCGGGCCAGCAGCGCCTTCTCGTCGACCTTGCCGTTGACGTTGTACGGGATGCTGTCGACGGCCACGTACGCCGCGGGCACCATGTGCGTCGGCAGCAGCCGCGCCGCGTGCGCCTTCAGCTCGCGCGGGTCGGGGTCCTCACCGGTGTCACCGGCCACGAAGGCGGCTATCCGGCCGTCGAAGGTGCTGGGCGCGAGGGCGACGCAGGCCCGTACCCCGGGGTGGTCGCGGAGCACCGCCTCGATCTCGGAGAGTTCGATGCGCAGGCCGCGGATCTTCACCTGCCGGTCGATGCGGCCGAGGTGTTCCAGGACGCCGTCCTCGCGCATCCGGCACAGGTCCCCGGAGCGGTACATCCGGGCGCCGACCGGGCCGAACGGATCGGGCAGGAAGCGTTCCGCGGTCAGCCCGGGCCGGTTGTGGTAGCCGTGGGCCAGGCCCACGTCGCCGCCGATGTACATCTCCCCGGGGGTGCCGACGGGCAGCACCTCCAGCTCAGGCCCGAGGACGTAGACGCGGAAGTTGCCGCAGGGCCGGCCCAGCGGCAGGACGGGTACGCCGGGTTCGCGCGGGATGACGCCCTCGACGACGGTGCCCGCCTCGGTGGGGCCGCAGCAGTTGACGAAGTCGGCGTCGAAGCGGGCGTGGAAGGTGTCGCGCAGCCGGGGCTTGACCTCCTCGCCGCCGATGATCACGCGGCGCAGCGAGCGGCAGCTGCCCGCCGGGGCGGCCTCCAGGAACACGTCCATCATCGTCGGCACGAAGAAGAGGGTGGTGACCTGGTGCCGCTCGGTCAGCTCCACCAGGTACTCCGGGTCGCGCTGCCCGCCCGGGCGGGCGACGACGAGGCGTGCCCCGTAGTAGAGGGGCCAGAACAGCTCCCAGGTGGAGACGTCGAAGCCGAAGGACGTCTTGAGGATGTTCGCGTCACCGGGGCCGAAGGGGTAGGCCCGCTGGAGCCAGAAGATGTTGGCGAGGGCCCCGTCGACCGGGTAGGCCACGGCCTTGGGGCGGCCGGTGGAGCCGGAGGTGTAGAGCAGGAACGCCAGGGCGTTGGGCGGGGTGGTGACCGGGATGTCCGTGTCGGGGGCCTGCTCCCAGGGCCGTTCGGCGCCGGTGAGGTGCAGGACGCGGTGGTCGCCTCGGGGCAGCCGCTCCTGCCCCCGTCCGTCGGTGAGGACGAGCCGGGGCGCGGTGTCCGCCAGCATGAACTCCATGCGCTCGGCGGGCAGGTCGGGGTCCATCGGGATGTACGCGGCTCCCGCCTTGGCGACCGCGTACAACGCGATCACCAGGGCGAAGCTCCGGTCCATGCAGACGGCGACCTTGTCCCCGGGGCGTACGCCCAGCTCCCGCAGGTGGTGGGCGAGCTGGTTGGCCCGTGCGTTGGTCTGCGCGTAGGTGAGGCTGCCCTCCTCCCCGGTCAGGGCCACGGCCTCGGGGGTGCGGGCCGCCTGCTCCTCGAAGGGCTCCGCGAGGGTGCCGTACCGGATGCCCGGGTCCTCGTAGGTGTTGAGGCCGTGCAGGATCTCCTGGCGCCGGGCCTCGGTGAACAGGGGCGCCTCGGCGACGGGGGCTTCGGGGTCGCCGATGAGGGTGTCCAGGAGTTCCAGGTACGTCTCGGCGAACCGCTCGGCCGTCGAGGGGCGGAAGAGGTCGGCGGAGTATTCCAGGGAGCCGCGCAGCGAGTCGCCGAAGTCGGATATGGAGACCGTCAGGTCGGTCCGGGCCGACCTGGTGTCCAGCGAGGTGAGGCTTCCGCCGTCGCCCTCGGCGAGGACCTCCACCCCTTCCTGCACCCCGAAGATGGTCTGGAAGACGGGGTTCACACCGGGGACGCGGGCGATGTCGAGTGCGGCGACGATCTGCTCGAAGGGGACGCTCTGGTGGTCCTGGGCCTCCAGCACGGTCCGCTGGGCCTGGCGGACCAGGTCGCGGAAGCCGATGGGGCCCGAGAGGTCGCCGCGGAGGGCGACGGGCTTGACGAAGCAGCCGACGATCTTCTCGGCGGTCTCGTCGTCCCGGCCGGCGAGGGGCGAGCCCACGACGACGTCGCGCTGGCCGCTGAGCCGGGAGAGGAACGCCTGGTAGGCGGCGAGCAGGACGACGAACTGGGAGGTGTTCTCCTCGGCGGCGAACCGGTGCACCCGGCCGGCCAGTCCGGGTCCGGCGGTGAAGCTCGCCATGGCCCCGTCGCGGGTCTCGGTGGCGGGCCGGGGGAAGTCCTTGGGCAGGTCCAGCACGGGGAGTCCGCCGCCGAGCCGCTGTTTCCAGTAGGCGAGTTCCCGCTCGTGGCGGCCGTCGTCGCGCTCCCCCGCCCGGGCGGCGGCGTAGTCGAGGTAGCGCACCTGGGGGGCGGGCGGCAGCGGGGCGCCGGAGAGCAGCTGGGCCAGCTCGCCCATGACCTGGCCGATCGACCAGTGGTCGATGATCACATGGTGGAAGCCCAGGGCCAGGGCGGACCGGCCGCCCGGCAGCAGCAGGGCCAGGACGCGGAAGAGCGGCGCCCGGTCGGTGGGCAGGGGCTGGGCGGCGGCGTCCGCCACGACGGCCTCGGCCCGGGCCTCGGCCTCCTCGGCGTCCAGGTCGCTCAGGTCGTACCAGGTGATGGGCGGCGCCACCGGGCCGCCGTCCTCCTGGACCGGGCGGCCGTCCTCCTCGACGATGCGCAGCCGCAGGGCGTCGTGGCGCTCGGTGAGCGTGACGACGGCGGCGGTCAGCCGCTCCCGGTCGAGTGGCCGGGTGAAGGTGACGACGTCGAAGAGATTGTATTCGGCGCTGTCGGGGAAGCGTTCGGTGAAATACCAGATGCGGGCCTGCGCGGGAAGCAGGGGAACACGCGCACCGGGTGCCGTCCGCGGAATCTCAACGGTAACCTTTTTCGTCTTGCGACTGCGGAGTCTTTCGAGAAGCTGCGCTTGGTTGTCATTGAGCTGACCCACGTGTTCACACCCCACACAGGAACGGAATTTCGCTTCTTTCAGGCAAGCAAGAAGTTATCCGATCCCCGGTGAATTCGACTGGGCCAAGTTCTCAGTCGAACAAAAGGGGGGTGCGCGGTCCGGTCAGTGGCGTTTGACGGGTACGTCGCCGGGGCGGAAGGCCAGCCGTGGGCCCTCCCCGGCCCAGCTGCCGCCCTCCAGGCGCCGCAGACTCACCATCAGATCCAGGGTCAGCCACCGCCCGAGCTCCGGATGTGCCGGATGGCTCCACAGCCCGGCCGGCCCGCGCAGCCCCTCCAGGAACTCCACCAGGTCCGCCACTCGCGCGTCACGGGCGGAGATGCCGGTGCGGGAGACCAGGTCGAGGACGAAGGCGAGGTCGAAGCGGGAGTGCAGGGAGATGAAGCCGGTGGCCCGCTCGCGGCCGTGCAGCCGGGCGATCTCGGTGCCCACCGCCCACTCGTCGCGCGTCTCGCGCCGCAGCAGCAGATCGGCGGCGCGCCGGGCGGGTTCGGACCCGGCGCGGCCGGGGTGTCCGGCGAGGGCGGCGAGGGCGGCCTCGGTGTTGGCCCGGCAGCCCGGCGAGCCGGGCAGTCTGCGGTAGCCGGGGACGCTGCCGGGCTGCCCGGCCACCAGGCCGGTGGGCCAGGAGCCGTCGTCGTTCCGGCGCTCCAGCAGCCATGCGTAGCCGCGTTCGGCCCGGGGGTCGGTGGCCGCGCCGACGGCGGCGAGGCCGCGCAGGGGCAGGGAGACCTGGAGCGGGATCATCGTGTAGCGCTCGTCGGTGCGGAACGCGTCGAGGGGGAAGGAGCCGTCCGGGGCCTGCCGGTCGAAGACCCGCTCCACGAGGGCCGCCACCCGGGGGTGCCGCCGGTCCAGGCCCAGGTGGCCGAGGCGGCAGAGCAGCAGGCTCAGCTCCTGGAGCGGTTCCGGTTCGGCCGCGAGCAGCGCGCGCACCTGCGGGTCGTCGGCGCGGCGGGCGTCCAGGTCGGCCCGTTCGGGGTCGTCGGCCGGGACGTCCAGCAGCTCGGCCAGGACGCGGTGGCGCAGTGCGGGCGACCGGTCGCAGAGCAGCAGCCAGGCGGAACCGGTCATGACAGCACCTCACGCAGGTACGGGGCGGTGGCCGTGTCGGCGGCGGCCAGTTGCTCGGGGGTGCCCTCGGCGACGATCCGCCCGCCGTCGGGGCCGCCGCCGGGGCCCAGTTCGATCAGGTGGTCGCAGCAGGCCAGCAGCGGGATGTCGTGGTCGACGACGAGCACACTGTGGCCCAGGGCCACCAGCCCTTCGAGCGCCCGCACGAGCGCTGCCACGTCCCGGGCGTGCAGGCCGGTGGTGGGCTCGTCCAGGATGTAGAGCGCCGGCCGGGCCGGCGGCTTGGCGATCTCCCGTACCAGCTTGAGCCGTTGGCGCTCGCCGCCGGAGAGCGAGCCGGGCCCCTGGCCGAGGTTCAGGTAGCCCAGGCCCAGCCGGACGGCGGCGCGCAGCGGGGCGGCCACCGCCTCGTGGTCCTCCCAGAGTTCCAGGACCTCTTCGATGCTCAGCCGCTCCAGCTCGGGCAGGGTGTGGCCGCGTACGGCGAGTTCGCGGGCCTCCGCCCGGTAGCCGGTCGCCTCGCAGGCGTCGCAGGGCCGCTGCACCGAGGGCATGAACCCCATGTCCTCGGTCACCGTGCCCTTGCCCTTGCAGCCGTCGCAGCGCGGCTGGAGATCGGCCGCCGCCACCGCCCGCTCCCGGGCCGGGGCGGAGTCGAGGTAGGCGTCCCGCAGCGGGCCCAGCACTTTGAGGAAGGCGCCCGGGGAGGTGATGCCGACGCTGCTCTGGTCGGCGTTGCGGACCTGCTGGGGGGCGCCGTCGATCCGCTCGTGGCCGCCGGGGGCGACGGGGGTGGCGGCGGCCGACGTGGTGAGCTTCTTCGGGGCGAGGGCGCGGGCCAGCACATCGATGGCCAGGCTGGACTTGCCCGATCCGGAGACCCCGCAGATGCCGGTCAGGACGCCGAGCGGGATACGTACGTCCTCGCCTTCGAGGTTGTTCTCGGTGGGCTTGCGGACCGTCATCCAGCCGGTGGGCCGGGCGCGGGCGGCGGTGGCGCGCCCGGGCAGCGGCGGGGCGAGCAGGGCGCGCGCCTGCGGCACCGCGCGGACCTGGGCGGCGGTGCCGGAGGCGAGGACCGTGCCGCCGTGGCGTCCGGCGGCGGGCCCCATCACGATGCGGTGGTCGGCGCGGTCGGCGAGCCGCAGGTCGTGGTCGACGAGGATCACGGTGTTCCCGTGGTCGCGCAGCTCCTCCAGGACCTGGCCGAGCACGTCCACCTCCCGGGGGTGCAGACCGCGCGAGGGCTCGTCCAGCAGGACGGTCATGCCGGTGAGTTCGGCGCCGAGCAGGGCGGTCAGCCGGACCCGCTGGAGCTCTCCGGCGGAGAGGGTGTTGGCCGTCCGGTCGAGGTGGAGGTGGCCGAGTCCGACGCGGCCGAGGAAGCCGAGCCGGCGCAGGACCACGGCGTGCGACCGGGCCGTCCAGCCGGGCGCGTCCGGGGGCAGCCGGAGCGCGGCGAGGGCGTCGCGCACCCGGTCGACCGGGGCGCGGTGCAGTTCGTGGCGGTTGAGCCCGGCCACCGTCTGGTCCAGGAACTCCGGGCGCAGCCGCCCGCCGCCGCATCCGGGGCAGGGCACCCGGTCGGTGTAGAGGCCGCCGACGTCCCAGCCCTCCATGATGCGGAAGACCCCGCGCCACAGGACGGTCGCCGAGGGCGTGACCCGGGACTCGGGCGAGAGGGTGACCTCCTCCTGCCCGAAGAGGAAGGCCTCCTGGGCGGGGGCGCTCATCTCCTGCCAGGGGGTGCGGGCCGGGTCGAAGCCGTACCGCTCGCCGAGGGCCAGCAGCGCCCAGTAGCCGCCGTTGGCGGGCTTGGAGAGGTAGGAGCGGGGATAGAACCCCGGTGAGTACAGGGCGCCGTCGCAGATCGGGCGGTCGGGCCGGTGGATCAGCCGCTCCACCACGGGTACGGCCACCGATCCCATGCCGTGGCAGCGCAGGCAGGCCGCCTCGTACCGTACGGGCGAGAAGTCGGCCGGGTCGGCGGGGGGTCCGGGCCGCCCGCATCCGGCGCAGGCCCAGGCGCTGCCCGGCAGCGGGCCCGAACGGCGTTGCCCGCCACCGCAGTCGGGGCAGGTGCGGGCCCCCGCGTAGGCCAGGAGGACGCCGAGGTGGGGGCTGAGGTCGGTGGTGGAGCCGACGGTGGCGCGCGGGCCGGGGGGACGCCCGTCGCCGCCGATGGCCAGGGTGGGGCCGAGGCCGGTGACCGCGCCCACGGCCGCCTCGGGGCCCTCGCGCACCGACTGGCGCTCGTACAGCGAGAGGGACTCCAGCAGCCGCCGGGTCGCCTCGGCCTCCAGGACGTCCCGGACCAGGGAGGACTTGCCGGAGCCGGAGACGCCGACCACGGAGGTCATGGCGCCCTTGGGGATGCTGACCGACACATCCCGCAGGTTGTTGGCCCGGGCCCCGCGGATCTCCACCGATGTACGGGGGGCGCGCGGCGGGCGGGAGGGCCCGGCCGGGGCGGGCGGCGGTCCGGCGGGCGGGGCGGGGGGTCCGGCGTACTCCAGGCGGCCGCCCTCGGGCCCGCTGCCGGGGCCGATGCGGACCGTCCAGTCGGCCATCGCCGCGATGTCCTGGTTGTGTTCGACGACCACCACCGTGCAGCCGCGTTCGGTGAGGGTCCGCAGCAGCGCCGCGAGCCGGGGCACGTCGGCCGGGTGCAGTCCGGTGGTGGGCTCGTCCAGGTGGACCAGCTGGGCGGGCTTGCCCGCCGCGATCTGCTTGGCGAGCTTGACGCGCTGGGCCTCGCCCCCGGAGAGGGTCGGGGAGGGCTGGCCGAGCTTCAGGTACTCCAGCCCGACGTCCCGCAGGGCGTGCAGGATGCGGCGGGCGCGGGCGTCGTGGGTGAAGAGGGGGAGGGCCTCGGCGACGCTGAGGTCGAAGACCTCGTCGATGGCGTAGCTCTCCCCGTCGGCGAGGGGGGCGCGGACGGCCAGGGCCTCGGCGGCGAAGCGGCGTCCGCCGCACGCCTCGCACTGCACCCACTCCGAGGGCAGGAAGCGGAGTTTGACCTCCACCGAGCCCATGCCCGCGCACTCGGGGCAGGCGCCCTCGGAGCGGTTGAAGGAGAAGGTGCCGGGGGCGACGCCGGTGGCGGCGGCGAGCACGGCCCGGATGCGGTCCGCGAGCCCCGTGTAAGTGGCCGGGTTGGAGCGGGGGTTGACGCCGATCGGCGACTGGTCGACGCTCTGCGGGGTGAGCGGGCCGCCCTCGATCGCCGTGCAGCCGACCGCCCCGCCCGCCTCCAGGGAGGCGACCAGGACCTCCCGGACCAGGGTGCTCTTCCCGGCGCCGGAGGGGCCGGTGACCACGGTGAGCGCGCCCACGGGGAAGGCGCAGTCGAAGCCGGTGAGGTTGTTCCGGGCGGCGCCCCGGACGGTGATCCAGCGCTCGCCGGTGCCGGAGCCGGGTGGCGGGGCGAGCCGTTCGCGGCCGGAGAACCAGCGGCCGGAGCGGGTGTCGGCGGCCCACAGCTCGACGGGGGTGCCGGTGAAGACGACGCGCCCGCCGTCCGGTCCGGCCCCGGGGCCGATCTCGACGACCTGGTCGGCGCGGCCCACGGCGGTGCGGTCGTGCTCCACGAGCACCACCGGCCCGGCCAGCGCGCTGAGCCGGTCCATCAGCCGGGCCGCCTGGCCGGGGCCGAGGCCGATGGTCGGCTCGTCCAGGATGTGCAGCAGGTCCTCGACGTCGTTGGCCAGGAGCACCGCGATGCGCAGCCGCTGTGCCTCGCCGCGCGAGAGGGTCGGCGAGATCCGGTCGAGGGTGAGGTAGCCCAGCCCCAGGGAGGCCAGCGCCTCCAGCCGCCGCACCACATGGCGGACGGGGGCGGCGGCGTGCGCGGGCAGCACGGCACCGCCCAGCACCTCGGCGGCCCGGTCCACGTCGAGGCCGAGGAACGCGTCGAAGGCCAGCCCGCCGAGTTCGTAGGCGGCGGTCTCCGGCTCCCCGGTACGGAAGTCCTGCGGCCGCGCCGAGGGCAGCGGGGTGGCGCAGCCGGTGCAGATCCGGGCCCGGGAGAGGACCCGTGTCCCCTCCTCCGTACGGAAGATGACGTGGACCGGGCCGAGCGCGGCGACCGCGTCCAGCAGGGACCGGGCCTCCTTCGCGTCCCCGGTCGCGGTGAGCGTGCCGACGGGGACCTCCACGGTGTGCGGCACGTCGGGGTCCAGCCCGGCGCCGGACCAGGGCGCCCCGTCCACGGTGACGCCCTGGGGCCCGAACCGTTCGGCGAGACGGGCCAGCAGCCGGGCGTGGCTGCCGGTGGCACCGGCGACCAGGGGGGCGACGACCTCGACGGGTCCGGCCCCGGCGGCGGCCCGCAGCCGGGTCAGCTGCTCCTCGGCCGGGACGATCTCCGTGACCGCACCGCACGTGGGGCAGCGCAGCGTGGCGAAGCGGGCGTAGAGGACCCGCAGGAAGGGGTGGATCCCGGCGGCCGTGGCCACGGTGGAGCGCGGGTTGCGGTTCAGGACGTTCTGGCCGACCGCGACGGCGGGGCGCAGCCCGTGCACCGCCCGCACCCGGGCCGCCCGGGCGGTGGCCGGGGCGCCGGCGAGGGCGGCCAGGAACCGGTGCCGGGCCTCGCGGTGGAGGGTGTCGAAGACCAGGGAGGACTTGCCGGAGCCGGAGGCCCCCACGACAGCTGTGATGCCCTCACCGAGGTCCACGTCGATGTCGCGGAGGTTGTTCTCCGTCGCGCCCTCGATCCGGAGCGCCGGACCCACCGCACCCGCTCCCACTGCCCGCCCTTCGCCGTTCACCGTTCACCGCCCGGCCCCTCCGGGACCACCGCCACACCCGCCCAACCCTAGGGCCTGCTCTAGAAGTTGCTCAGCAACTTGGCCGCCTCCTCGTCGGACAGTCCGGCGACCAGTTCGAACAGGGCCGCCTCGACCGCGTCGGCCACCCCCTCGACCGTCGGGTTGGCGAAGAAGCTCCGTACGGAGACCTGGACTTCGAAGGTCGTGTTGACCCGGTTGAGGAGCTGGAGGGACTTCAGCGAGTTGCCGCCGACGGCGAAGAAGCTGTCCGTGCGGCCGACGTTCTCGATGCCCAGCACCTCCTTCCACAGGGCGACGACCTGCTCCTCCAGCGGGCTCTGCGGCTCCTCCGCCCCGGCCCGCGCCTGGCGGTCCTCCAGGGTCGGCGCGGGCAGCCGCAGCCGGTCGAGTTTCCCGGAGGGGGTGTGGGGCAGCTCCGGGAGCGGGACGTAGACGGCGGGCAGCATGAAGACGGGCAGCCGCTCCTCGGCGAAGGCCGCCAACTCCCCCACCAGCAGGGGCTCCTGGCCCTCGCCCACCACATAGGCGGCGAGCTGGGCGGCCCCGTCCTCGTCCTGGAAGACGGTCACCGCGCAGGCGCGCAGGGCCGGGTGGGCGCGGAGCACCGCCTCCACCTCACCGGTCTCCACCCGGCAGCCGCGGATCTTCACCTGGTTGTCGGCCCGGCCGAGGTAGCGGATCTCGCCGTCCCCGTCGAGTGCCACCAGGTCCCCGGTGCGGTAGAGCCGTTCGCCGGGGGTGAGCGGGTAGGGGTGCGGCACGAAGCGGTCGGCGGTCTGGCCGGGCCGGTTCAGATAGCCGCGGGCCAGGCCGCCGGTGCCCGCCACGCACAGTTCGCCGGGGATACCGGGGGGTACCGGGCGCAGCGCCTCGTCCAGCACGAGGAGCCGGTAGATGCCGAGCGCCCGCCCGATGGGCAGCCCGCCGGTGCCCTCGTACGAACGCCCCTCCCACCCGGCGACCTCGGAGGTCTCGGTCTGGCCGTAGAGGTTGTGCAGTTCGGCGTCGAAGCGCTCGGCGAACCGCTCCAGCAGATGGACGGAGGCCGCCTCGCCGGAGAGCTGCACCCACCGCAGGTCGGGGCAGGCCACCTCGGGGGCGAGGCTGAGGTAGGCGTCCAGCATCGAGGGCACGAAGTGGGCGAAGACGGTCCGCTCGGTGGAGAGCAGCCGGCTCAGGTGCACGACGTCGGACTCGGCGCCCGGGTCGGCCATGAGGATGGTCGCGCCCGCGCTCAGCGGCCCGAATATCTCCCAGATCGCCACGTCGAAGATGAGCGGCGTCTTGTGGACGACCCGGTCTCCGGGGCGCAGCCCGTACCGCCGGCCCAGCCACTCCAGCCGGCCCGCCGCGCAACGGTGGTCCAGGACGGTCCCCTTGGGCGTACCCGTGGAGCCGGAGGTGTAGTAGACGTACGCGGCGTGCTCCGGCCGCACCTCCACCTCCGGGGCCTCGGCGCCGCCCGTCGCGGGCACCTCCACCAGCGGGATACCGAGGCCGCTCAGCCGGACGGCCTCCTCGCCCCGGACGACGACCGCGGCGGCCCGGGCGTCGGCGGTGATGACGGCGATCCGCTCGGCCGGCAGGGACGGCTCCAGCGGTACGAAGGCGGCGCCCAGCTTGAGGACGGCGAGCAGCGCCACCACCAGCTCCGGGGAGCGTTCGACGCTGACGGCGACCAGGCTCTCGGCTCCGATCCCGGCCTCCGCGAGGGAGCGGGCGAGCAGGTTGGCCCGGCCGTCCAGCTCGCCGTAGGTCGCGGACCGGCCGCCCGCCTCCACGGCGTCGGCCCCGGGGTCGCGGCGCGCCGCCTCCTCGAAGGCCAGGTGGATGGGGCGCAGCCCGGGGTACTCCTCGTGGCCGGTGTCGGCGGCGGCCGCGGCCTCGGCCTGCTGGGCGGGGGTGAGCAGGGCCAGGTGGTCCACGGTGGTGCCGGGGTGGCGTGCCCCGTCCAGGAGCAGGGTGGCGTAGTGGTCCGCCCAGGCGGCGGCCCGCCCGTCCTCGGCCACGGCGCCCGCCGCGTACCGTTCGCCCGCCTCGACGAGGTGGGCGGCGGGGGTGTCGGTGCGGGCGGGGTGGAAGAACAGCCGCTCCACGGTCCCGGCCGCGTCGTCCCCGGCCGGTGCGGTGGCCGGGGCGTCCTGGGCCAGCGCCCGGTCGGCGGTGCGCAGCAGCTCCGCGAAGGTGAGGTCGCCGGTCACCGTGACGGGCACCACGTGCCCGCTGTCCGCGGCGGGCAGGACCTCGGCGTTCTCGCGGCGGCTGTGGCGGAAGCGGGTGGCGAGGAGGGCGGCGAGCAGGACGGCGGGGACGCCGACGCCGTGGCGGCGGGCGGCCTCGGCCACCTGCTCGCGGTCCTCGCCGGTGAGGCGGACGGCGGGGGCGGCCTCGGCGGCGGCTCCCTCCGTGCCATACGTCTTCTGCTGCGCCGGGTCGTTGACCTCGTCGTTGGCCACGGAACTCCCCTTTCGGGACAGGTGGGTCACTGGCTGATGCCGTTCGTCTGGGCGATGGTGTGGGCGAGTTCGCCCAGGTTCTGCGTGGTGTAGATGTCGAGAAGGCTGATCCGGACGCCCAGGCGCTGCTTGATCCGGGCGCTCACCTGGGTGACGAGGAGGGAGTGGCCGCCCAGCGCGAAGAAGTTGTCCAGCAGCCCCACCCGGTCGCGGCGCAGCACGTCGGCCCAGATCTCCGCGAGCTCCTTCTCGACGGTGGTGGCCGGGCTGACGAAGTCGCCCTCGTCCGGGCCGTCGTCGGGATCGGGCAGCGCCGCCCGGTCGACCTTCCCGTTCACGGAGAGCGGGAGCGCGTCGAGGGTGACGAAGGCGCCCGGGACCATGTAGCCGGGCAGCCGGCCCGCGAGGTGTTCGCGGAGCGCCTCGGCGGTGACGGGCCGCGCGCCGACCACATGGGCGACGATCCGCTGCTCGCCCCCGGGCCCGGTGCGCACCCCGGCCACCGCCTGCTCCACATCGGGGTGGGCGGCAAGATGGGCCTCGATCTCGCCGAGTTCGATGCGGTGGCCGCGTACCTTGACCTGGTCGTCGGCGCGGCCCAGGCAGATGAGCTGGCCGTCGGCGGTCCACCGGACCAGGTCGCCGGTGCGGTACATCCGGGTGCCGGGCGCCCCGAAGGGGTCCGGCAGGAAGCGGTCGGCGGTCAGCCCCGGCCGGTTGAGGTAGCCGTGGGCCAGCCCCTCGCCCGCCAGGTGGAGTTCGCCGACGACGCCGACGGGGACCGGCTGCTGGGCCGCGTCCAGGACGTAGGCCCGGGTGTTGCGGAGGGGGCGGCCGATGGGCGGGGTCCCCTCGATGGGGTCCGGGGAGGACCAGGCGGTGGCGTAGACGGTGGACTCGGTGGGGCCGTACAGGTTGGCGACGAGGCCTGCGCCGACGGCCCGGCCGATCTCGTTGGCGGCCTTGGCGGAGAGCGGCTCGCCCGCCAGGACCACCGTGCCGGCCTCGGCGCGCAGCCCCCCGGCCGCCTCGATCTGGGCCAGCGCCGAGGGGACGCCGCTGAGCAGGGAGGCGGTGTACGGTCCGGCGGCCGGGTCGGCCAGGTCCAGCAGGGAGGCGACGATCTCGACCGATCCGCCGGTCAGCAGCGGGCCGAACATCTCGAAGACGGAGACGTCGAAGTTGAGCGAGGTGGCGGCCAGGACGTGGGAGAGCGGTTCACCGCCGAAGGCCTCGCCCGCCCAGGCCGCCAGGTTGGCGACGCTGCGGTGGGCGACGACCACGCCCTTGGGGCGCCCGGTGGAGCCGGAGGTGTAGATGGCGTACGCCGGGTGGCTCGGGTGCAGGGGCGCCGTGCGCTCGGCGTCGGTCAGTGCGCGGGCGTCGTGGGCCGCCACGGCGGCGGCGGTCGCGGGGTCGTCCAGGACCAGCAGCGGGCGTTCGCCGTCCGGGATGCGGTCGCGGGCCTGCGCCGAGGTGAGGACGAGCGCCGGATCGGCGTCGTCCAGCATCAGCGAGATCCGGTCGGCCGGGTAGGCGGGGTCGACGGGGACGTAGGCGGCCCCGGCCTTGAGCACCGCGAGGACGGCGACGACGATCCGTTCCGTACGCGGCAGGGCGACGGCCACGAAGTCCCCGGGGCCGATCCCCCGGGCGGCCAGGTGGCGGGCCAGCCGGTCGGCGTCCGCGTCGAGTTCCCCGTACGGCAGGGTGAGCGCGCCGTGCACGACGGCGGGCGCCCGGGGGGTGCGGGCGGCGACCTGTTCGAACAGGTCAGGCAGGGTGGCGTCGGGGATCTCGGCCTCGGTGTCGTTCCACTCCTCCAGGAGCAGCCGCCGCTCGCCCTCGCCGAGGATCGGGAGGGCTTCGAGGGCGGTGTCCGGGGCGTCGGCGACGGCTTCCAGCAGCCGCAGGTAGTAGGCGGCGAACCGTTCGGCGGTGGACCGGTCGAACAGCGAGGTGGCGAACTCCAGGTCGCCCGCCAGCTCGCCGTCCTCCGTCTCCCGCACGTACAGGGTCAGGTCGAACTTGGCCGACCGCGCCTGGGTCCCCACGGGTGACGGGGTGATCCGCACTCCGGTGGAGCCGGCGCCGGACTCCTCGGGGGAGGCCGCGTAGTAGCTGAAGGCGACCTGGAAGACCGGGTGGCCGGAGACGTCCCGGGCGGGCTGGACCTCGTCGACCAGCAGCTCGAAGGGGAGTTCCCGGTGGGCGTCGCCGCCGAGCACCGAGGCGCGGACCTGGTCCAGATGGGCGTCGAAGCGCTGCCCCGGAGCAATCTGCGAGCGGACCGGCAGGGTGTTGAGGAAGAGGCCGATCAGCTCGTCGGTGCCGATGTCGCCCCGGCCGCCGGAGAAGTAGCCCAGGCACAGGTCGTCCTGGCCGCTGAGCCGGTGCAGCAGGACGCTGAAGGCGGCCATGGTGGTCATGAACAGGGTGACCCGGCTGCGGCCGCTGAGGGCCCGCAGCCGTGCGGTGAGCGCGGCGTCCACCCGGAAGGCAACGGAGTCCCCGGCGAAGTCGGTGATGGCGGGGCGGGTCCGGTCGGTGGGCAGCTGGAGGGCGTGCGGGGCCCCGGCGAGGTACTGCTTCCAGTAGTAGAGGTGGTTGTGCAGCTCGGCGCCCTGGAGCTTGCGGCGCTGCCAGGAGGCGAAGTCGGCGTACTGGAGGCGGGGTTCGGGCAGGGGCGAGGGCTCGCCGCGCAGGAACGCCTCGTAGAGCGGGACGAGTTCGCCGACCAGCACGGCCGTGGAGTAGCCGTCGAAGGCGATGTGGTGGGCGTTGAGGAGCAGCAGGTGCTCCTCGGGCCCGGTCCGTACGGCGGTGACGCGGATGACCGGCCCCGTCTGGATGTCGAAGGAGATCCCCGCGTCCTCGCGCAGCAGCGCGTCGAGGGCGGCCTCGGGGTCCTCGGCCGCGGTGACGTCCGCGAACTCCAGCGGGCAGCCGCCCGGTTCGAGGACGACGGGCACGATGGCCGCGCCGTCGGCGTCGTACACGGTCCGCAGCACCTCGTGGCGGCGCACGATCTCGTCCAGCGCCGCACCCAGCGCGGCCCGGTCCAGCGGCCCGTGCAGGGCGAGCGGCAACTGCACGTTGTAGAGGCCGCCTTCGGGCTGGAGCAGATGGAGGAAGACCATGCGCTCCTGGGCGAAGGACGCCTGCGCGACCTCCCCCGCCGCCCGTGGCACGACCTTGTCCGGTACGCCGCCGGCCGCCAGGGCGAGGGCGGCGAGGCGGGCGACGGTGGGCTCGGCGAGGAAGTCGCCCGCCGGCACCTCCACACCCAGCCGCGCACCGACCCGGGCGAGCACCTGGGAGACCAGCAGGGAGTGTCCGCCGACCGCGAAGAAGTCGTCCAGGACGCCGACTTCGTTGCCGCCCAGCACGTCCTGCCAGACCTCCGCGACGAGCTGTTCGACCCCGGAGCGCGGGGCCACCGGCCCCTCGCCACCGGGCAGCGGGGAGCCGCCGGAGGCCGGGAGGGCGGTCAGGTCGGTGCGGCCGTGCCGGTCCAGGGGCAGGGCGTCCAGGACGGTGTAGCGGGCGGGCACGGCGTGGGCGGGGAGGCGCTCCAGCAGCCAGCCGCGCAGACCGGCGGCGGTGGGGGCGGCGCCGGGGGCGGGGACGAGGTGGGCGGTGAGCTGCTGGGAGCCCTGCCCGTCGGGTCCCGCGGTGACGGCGGCCGCGGCGACGCCGGGGTGGCGGAGCAGGGCCGCCTCGGTCCCGGCGGGTTCGACGCGGACCCCGCGGACCGTGGCCCGGCGGTCGGTGCGGCCGAGGTGGGTCAGGGTGGCGTCGGCCCGCCGCCGTACGAGGTCGCCGGTGCGGTACATCCGGGAGCCGGGCGGCCCGTAGGGGTCGGGCACGAAGTGCTCGGCGGTCAGGGCCGGGCGGTGGTGGTAGCCCCGGGCGAGCGAGGCGCCGGAGATGTGCAGCTCTCCCGCGACGCCGGACGGCACGAGGTTGAGGGCCGCGTCCAGCACGTACGCGGCGGTGTTGCGCACCGGGTGGCCCAGCGGGGCGGCCTCGGGCCAGCCGTCGATGCCGGGGGGCAGCTCGTGGGCGGTGGCGATCTGGACGTCGGGGCCGCCGTGGTGGTGCAGAAGGCGGCGGCCGGGGCGTGCGGCGACGAACTCCCGCAGGGCCGGGCCGAGTTCGAGGGTCTCACCGGTCTGTACGAGGTGAGCGAGGGCGGGCAGCGGACGGTCGTCGGCCAAGGCGGCGCGGGCGAGGAGTTCGAGGACGGTGGCGGGCGCGTACAGGTCGCTCACCCGGTGCTCCGCCAGCCAGGCCGCGAGGTGCGCGGGGGCGGAGCGTACGCCGTCGGGCACCAGGGTCAGCGTCGCGCCGGAGAGCAGCGCGGTGAGCGTCTCCCGGACGAACCCCTCGGAACCGGCCGAGGTGAACTGGGCGATCACCCGGCCGGGGCCGGACGGCAGGGCGGCGAGGTGCCACTCGGCCATGTTGACCAGCGCGGAGTGGGGCACCGTCAGGGCCGCCGGGCGGCCGGAGGCGTCCGGGGCGGGGAACAGGCAGGCGGCCGTGGCACCGGTGACGGGGACGGGCAGGTCCTCGCCGTCCCGGTCCGGGCAGGCGGTGAGCGGTGGGTCGAGGACGAGGAGCCGGTGGCCCGTGCCGGTGAGCCGGCGCGCCCCCGCCTCATCGGTGACCACGAGGTGCGGCCGGGCCTCGCCGAGCAGCGCGAGGAGGCGGCCGTCCGGCAGGGCGGGCTCCACCGGCAGATGGGTCCCGCCCGCCGCCAGCACGGCGAGGAACGCGGTGACGGAGAGGCCGCAGCGGGGCAGCAGCACCGCGGCGGTGCGCTCGGGTCCCACCCCTTCGGCCACCAGGGCGCGGGCGAGCCGGTCCGCACGCTCACGCAGCTCGAGGTAGGTCCAGGTGCTCCCGCCGTCCACCAGGGCGAGCGCCCGGGGCACGGCGGCGGCGCGTTCGGCGAACCAGCCGGCCAGGGACTCCCCGCGCGGTGCCCCGCCCACTCCGGCGGCCAGCAGCTCGGGCCGGTCGGCCGGGTCGATCAGCGGGAGGTCCAGGACGCGGGCGCCGGGGTCGGCCACCAGCCCTTCGAGCAGCGTCACATAGAGCCGGGACAGCTCCTGGACGGTCTCCTCGTCGAACAGGGCGGTGGCGTACTCGAAGCTGCCCTGGAGTCCGTCCTCCGTCTCCCCCACGAAGAGGGAGAGCCCGAACTTCGCGGTGGTGCTGGGCTGTTCGACCGGGGTGACGGTGAGGCCGTCGAGTGCGAACTCCTGGGCGCCGAGGTGGGAGAACATCACGTCGAAGAGCGGCCGGTCCCGGCCGAGTCCGGCCACCACCTGGTCGAAGGGCAGCTCGCGGTGTTCGTAGGCGCCGATCACGGTGGTGCGGACGCGGTCCAGGAGGACGGCGAAGGCGGGGTTGTCCGAGAGGTCGGCCCGGATCACCACGGTGTTGGCGAAGTAGCCGATCATCGCCGCGGTGTCGGGGTGGACGCGGGTGTCGACGGGGGTGCCCACGCTCACGTCGTCCTGCCTGCACCACCGGGCCATCAGCACCTCGAAGGCGGCGAGCAGCACCATGAAGGGGGTGGCGGAGGAGCGGGCGGCGAGGTCCTGGAGGGCGGCGGCGAGAGCGGGCGGCACGGTGAAGCCGGTGGAGGCGCCCGCGTGGTCGGGGGTGGCGGGGCGCGGCCGGTCCAGCGGCAGATCGAGTCCGCCCCTGGCACCGTCCAGCTGCCGCTTCCAGTACGCCAGGTGCCCGGCCCACGCGTCGCCGGGCCGCTCGCGCTGGCGCAGCGCGTGATCGGCGTACTGGGCGGGGAGTTCGGGCAGTTCGGGGGCGCGGCCGGTGCGCAGGGCGGCGTAGGCCTCCTTCAGCTCGGCGAAGAGCAGGCCGATGGAGGCGCCGTCGACGACGATGTGCTGGGCGTTGAGGGCAAGCACATGGCGGTCCGCTCCGAGTTTCAGGAGCCGCACGGCGAACAGCTGGTCCCGGCCGAGGTCGAAGTGGTGTGCGAAGAACTGCTCCAGACGGGTGGTCAGCTCTGCCTCTCGCCTCCCGGCGGGCTCACCGCTCAGGTCGGTGTGCTCCAGCCGCACCCCTTCGTCGGGGACGACGACCTGGGCGACGGCGCCCTCGCTCTCCCGGAAGCGGGTCCGCAGCACCTCGTGGCGCCGCACGATCAGGTCGAGGGCTCCGCGCAGGGCCGCGGTGTCGAGGGGGCCCTCGATCCGCACCACCGTGCCCACGTTGTAGCTGGCCTGGAGCCCCATCCGGTCGAGGAACCACAGGCTCTCCTGGCCGTGCGAGAGCGGCAGCGTCCCCGGCCGGGGGCGGACGGCCAGCCGGTCCGGTTCCGGGTCGGCCTCCGGCCGCTCCAGAAGCCCGACGATCTCCGCCTTGTGGGCCCGCAGGGCGCCCATCCGGTCGGGTGTGAGGGCGTCGGAGGGCCGGAAGCGCAGGCGCCCGTCCTGGACCCAGAGTTGCACGCCGTCGGCGGTCAGCCCGCTCAGCAGGTCACGCGCTGTGGTCATGGTGGACCGGTCTCCCCTGGTGTCGGTGGTCAGCTCGGACGGAACGTGAGCGGCAGCGAGGTGAGGCCGCCGAGGATGTACGAGCCGATCCGCTGCGGCTCCCCGCTGACCTCGATCTCGGCGGGCAGGTGGGCCAGTTCGTCGAGGAGCACCCGGATGGTGAGCCGCGCCAGATTGGCGCCGATGCAGAAGTGGCCTCCGCCGCCGAAGGAGACGTGGTGGTTGGAGGTGCGGTCGAGGAGGAAGCTGTCGGCCCGGTCGAAGACCTTCTCGTCCCGGTTGAGCGAGGGCAGCCAGACGGTCACCGCGTCCCCCGCCCTGATCCGCACCCCTTCGAGCACGGTGTCGTGCTGGGCGGTCCGCAGGATGTGGGTGACCGGGGCGGTCCAGCGCAGGAACTCCTCGGCGGCGGGCTTCAGCCGGAGGTCGCCGTCGCGCAGACCGCGCCACTGTCCCGGGCTCTCCAGCAGCGCCAGCATCCCGGCGCCGACGGCCTGCCGTGTGGTCTCGTTGGCCGCGACGATGACGTTGTCGCAGGTCAGGATCACCTCGTCATCGGTGATGTCCAGGCCTTCGGCCTGCGCGGAGGTGAGGGCGGAGACCAGGTCACGGCCCGGGTTGCGGCGCTTCTCCTCGATGATCGAGGAATAGTGCCGCAGAATCTCGAAGTGCGCTTCCTGCGCGTCGATCCCGTCGATGTCGGTGGAATTCTCGGCGGCGTCCGTGGTGACCTTCGCCAGCATTTCCACATCGTCCATCGAAATGCTCAACAGCTCGGCGGAGACGGCCAGCGGAATACGGGCGGCTATGTCCTTGACGAAGTCGCACCGCCCGGCTTCGACCACCCCGTGCAGGGCTTCGCGCACGACTTTGCGGGTGCGCTCCTCCATCCGGGATACCGCCCGTACGGTGAAGAGGCCCATGATCGCCTTGCGCAGCCGGTCATGGCGGGGCGGGTCGCTCAGCGCCATCATCTTCCCGGCGCCGGGATAGGGGTCCTTGAAGTTGGGGCGGAGGAAAATGCCCTTGGTCGAGGTGAAACGCTCCCAGTCGGTGAGGACTTCGAGCCCGGCCGCATGCGTGGTGACGGCCCAGTACCCGCCGTGCTCACCGTATTCGTGCCAGGAGACGGGGGATTCCCGCCGGAGCGTCCGCCATACGGCGTGCGGGTCTCCCCGGGAGTAGAGAAGGGGGTCGGTGAGCGCGGGAAGAGTCTGCAGCACAGTGGGCCCTCGAATTCGCAAGGTCGGTGTTCCGTCTGCCTCCGACGAGAGAATATCCAGCGTTCGATGAAGCCATCTGTGCAGTCGAACGCCCCTGCGGCGCCCGCGGGGTGTCCGGTAAGTTTTCCGGGACCCTGCCGTACCCGGTCCGCCGAATACCTCCCGCGGCCGGCTCTCCGTACCGAAATGGTGAACGATGGCCACTCAATTACTGGACCGTCTGCCCGGTCTGCTGCGGCAGGCCACGTTCCGCCGGTTCTGGGCTGCCCAGACGGTCTCGTTCCTCGGGGACCAGGTCAGCACGATCGCCATCCCGCTGACCGCGGTGCTCGCACTCGACGCGTCCGCGGCCCAGATGGGTTTCCTCGGCGCGCTGGCCTCGCTGCCCAACCTGATCTTCTCGCTGCACGCGGGCGGGCTGGTCGACCGGTACGGGCAGCTCAAGCGGATGATGATCCTCTGCGACGTGGGGCGCGCCCTCATCCTGCTCACCGTGCCCGTCGCCTACCTGCTGGGCACGCTGACCCTCACCCACCTGTGGATCGTCGCCTTCGCCACGGGCTCCCTGGCGATGCTGTTCAACATCTCCAGCTACAGCCTCTTCGCCGCCATCGTGGACCGGAAGGACTACGTCCAGGGCACCTCGCTGACCCGCGGCAGCTTCTCCTTCTCCTGGGTGGCGGGGCCCGGCTTCGGCGGGGCCCTCGTCCAGGCGCTGTCGGCACCGGTGGCGCTCCTGGTCGACGTGGTCACCTTCCTGGGGTCGGCGGTACTGCTGCGCGGGGTCGACGCGGACGAGCCGGAACCGGCGAAGAAGCGGTCGAAGTCCCATATCCGGGACGGGCTGCGGTTCGTCTCCACCAACGCCGTGCTGCGCGCCAAGTTCCTCTCCGGCGGCGCCCTCAACCTCTTCTACTCGATCTACTTCACCCTCTTCCTGCTGTTCATCGCCAAGGACCTGAAGCTCTCCCCCGCGATGATCGGGGTGGCCCTCGGGCTCGGCGCGGTGGGCGCTCTGCTCGGGTCGTTCGTCACCGGCTGGTTCAGCCGGCGCATCGGCCTGGGCCTGACGTTCATCCTCGGCACGCTGCTCTTCCCCGGGGCGCTGGCCCTGGTGCCGTTCGCCTCGGAGGACAAGTGGGTGGCCTTCGGCCTGGTGGTGGCGGCCGAGTTCTTCTCCGGCCTGGGCCTGATGCTCTGCGACATCACCGGTGCCTCCCTCCAGCAGGCGCTGACCCCGGACGCGTACCGCTCCCGGGTGCAGGGCGCCAACCTGGGCCTGATCAACGGTGTGCGGACGGCCGGCGCGCTCATCGCCGGCGGCCTCGGCACCTGGCTGGGGCTGCGGCCCGCGCTCTGGCTCGCCGTCATCGGGGGCGCGCTGAGCGTCCTGCCGCTGCTGTTCGCCCCGGTCGCCCGGATGCGGACGCTGCCGGAGGAGGCGAAGGTCGACGTCTGAAGCCGCCCGTGGCCCTGAGACCCCCGCCCTCGTGGAGCCGGAGGGAGAAACCCCTGGAGCCAGAAGAAGAACGGAGACCCTGCCATGTCCTTCCTTGCCGACCAAGTGATCGGTGAAGCCCGGCGCCGCCAGGTGCGGCTCTGGGTCGATCCGGCGGGCAGCCTCCAGCACGCGGGGCCCGCCGAGGTGCTGGACGCCCGCTTCCTGATGCTGCTGCGCACCCAGGCGAAGCCGATCGCCGCCCGCCTGGGCCAGGAGCCCGCCGGCCGGTGGTTCAAGCGCCTCGCCGGGGACGACACCGGCACCCTGCTGTATCTGATCCCCGCCGCGGGCGCCGGGCCCGGCGCCTACCGCTCCTGGTCCGAGGCCGCCCCGGCGGGGCTGCGGGTGGAGGCCGTGCTCACCCCGGGCCGCGAAGAGCGGTTCAACGAGGCGCCGTTCACCGATGTGGCGGCGCTCGCCGACCGGATCGCCGAGCAGATCCTCGCCCACACCGACCGGCCGTTCGCCGTGTTCGGGCACAGCACCGGGGCCCTGGTGGCCCGCGAGGTCACCCGGCGGCTGGCCGCCTCCACCTCCCGGCAGCGGGCCCTGTTCGTGGCGGGGGCGCTCCCGCCGCACCTGGTGGGCGAGGAGGCGGCGGCCGGGGACGAGGAGCTGCTGTCGTACCTGGCCGCCTGGCAGGGCACCCCGGCCGAGCTGATGGCCGATCCGGAGTTCCTGCGGGCCTTCCTGCCGACGCTCCGGGCCGACCTGAAGGTGTTCCACTCGTCCCGCAGGACCGAGGCCGCCGGGGAGCAGGTGGCGGTGGACCTGGTCGCGCTCGGCGGGCTCCAGGACGACACGGCCCCCGTCGGCCACTGCGAGGCCTGGCGGCGCTGGGCCGGCGGCCGGTTCGCCGTGCACATGGTGCCGGGCGGCCACTTCTTCCCGGTCGCCGCCGCGGCCGAGGTGACGGGGCTGATCGCCGGTGAACTGGCGGCGGCCGGTGCGCCGGAGGGCACGGAGCCGGTGGTACGCCGCTGAGCTCGGCGTCCACGACAGGGCCCGCCCACTCCGGGGCCCTCCCACGAAGAGGCCGGGGGCCACGGCGGTTCGCCGTGGCCCCCGGCCTTTGCGCACCGGTTACGCGGTCCCGTCCGCCCCCGCCCGCAGGAAGCCCACCAGCCCCTCGGCCAGGCTCCGGGCCGTACCGGGGTCGAAGATGTCCGTGGCGTACTCCAGCGTGCCCGCCATCCCGGCCGGTTCACCGCCGGGGCCGAACCGCTCCACCACCTTGAAGCAGAGGTCGAACTTGGCCACGCCCAGCTCCACCTCCTCGAACCGCCCCGACAGCCCGGCCAGCCGCGGCGGTTCGCTCTCCTCGACCTGGAAGGCCAGCATGGTCTGGGCGAGCGGGTGGTGGCTGAACGAGCGGACCGGGTTGACCAGTTCGACCAGGTGCTCGAAGGGCAGGTCCTGGTGGGCGAAGGCCCCGAGGTCCGCCTCCCGCACCCGGTCCAGCAGCTCCGCGAAGTCCGGTCCGCCCGAGGCGTCCACGCGCAGCACCAGCGTCCGTACGAAGAAGCCGACCAGCTCGTCCAGGGCCGGATCGCCCCGGTCGGAGACGGCCGCCGCGACCACGATGTCCTCCCCCGCGCCCCGCTCGGCCAGCAGCGCGGCCAGGGCGGCGTGCACCACCGTGAAGGTCGTGGTCCGGCTCCGCTGCGCGTAGGCGCGTACGGCCCGGTGGAGCGGGATGTCCACGGTGATCGGGACGGCGCCGCCCGCGCCCGTGCGGACCGGGGGCCGTTCGCGGTCCAGGGGCAGCGGGATGGCGGCGGGCAGACCGGCGAGGTGCTTCTCCCAGTAGCGCCGCTGCCCGGCGAGCAGCCCCGCCGCGGATGCGGGCCCGCCCCCCTCGAACAGGTCGCGCTGCCAGGCGGCGAAGTCGGCGTACTGCACCGGCAGTTCGGCCCACTCGGGTGCCCGCCCCCCGGTGCGGGCGCCGTAGGCGGTGGCCAGGTCGCGCAGGAACGGGCGGAGCGAGGCGCCGTCGCAGGCGATGTGGTGCAGGACGACCAGCAGCAGATGGTCCTCCGGAGCCAGCCGGAACAGGGTGGCCCGCACCGGCAGGTCGGCGGCGAGGTCGAAGGGGACCCGGGCGGCCTCCCGCACCGCCGCGTCCAGGGCCCGCGGCTCCACGGCGACCTCGTCGAGGCGGGGCCGGGCGGCCTCCCCGTCCAGGACCCGCTGGCGCACCTGCCCGTCCACCGCGTCCAGCACCGTGCGCAGCACCTGGTGGCGTCCGGCCACGTCCGCCAGGGCCTCGCGCAGTGCGGCGGGGTCCGGGCGGCCGGTCAGCCGCAGGGCGTACGGCTCGTTGTACTGCGGCCCCGCACCCTCCAGCTGGTCCAGGACCCACAGGCTCTGCTGGGCGAAGGAGGCGGGCGCGTCCCCGGGGGCGGTGCGCGGGGTGACGGGCGGGCGGGCCGGCTCCACCCGGGTGAGCAGGGCGGCCAGTTCGGCGACGGACGGGTTGCTCAGCACCTCCCCCAGGCTCAGCTCGGCCTGGAACTCCTTGCGTACGCGCACCGTGAGGTCGGCGGCGAGGAGGGAGTGGCCGCCGATGTCGTAGAGGTTGTCGTGGACGCCGACCGCGGGCAGGCCCAGCACCTCGGCGAAGATCCGGGCGAGCCGCTCCTCCTCGCCGGTGCGCGGCCGGTCCTGCTCACCGGGCCCGGCGAACACCGGCTCGGGCAGCGCGGCCCGGTCCACCTTGCCGTTGGAGTTGAGCGGGAGGACGGGGACCACGGTGAAGGAGGCCGGAACCATCGCGGGCGGCAGGGTGCGGCGCAGCTCCGCGCGGACGGCGGTCCCCAGTGCGGCGGGGTCCGCGTCCGGGGCGGGCACCAGATAGGCGTCGATACGCCGGGCGGCCGCGTCCCCCGCGGTGACCAGGACCGTGTCGCGGACGCCGGGGGCCTGCCGCACCGCCGCCTCGATCTCGCCGAGTTCGACGCGTACACCCCGGATCTTGACCTGGTGGTCGGTGCGGCCCAGATAGACGACGGCCCCGTCGGGGCGGCGGCGCACCAGGTCGCCGGTGCGGTACATCCGGGAGCCGGGCGGGCCCCACGGGCAGGGCAGGAACCGGTCGGCGGTCAGGTCCGGGCGGCCCGCATAGCCCCGGGCGAGGCAGACCCCGGAGACGTACAGCTCCCCCGCCACCCCCGTGGGGACCAGCCGCAGCGCCTCGTCCAGCACGTACAGCGAGGTGTTCCAGACCGGCAGCCCGACCGGCGGGGCGGCGGCGGGCCAGGAGGCCACATCGGCGGGGGCGGCCCAGGAGGTGACGGCGTGCGTCTCGGTCGGCCCGTAGTGGTTGTGCAGCCGGCGGCCGGGGCGCAGCCGGAAGAACTCCCGTACGGCGTCGCTCAGTACGAGCGCCTCACCGGCCTGGGCGACCTGGGCGAGGGCGGGCAGGGTGAGGCCCTGTTCCAGGGCGGCGCGGCAGACCAGCTCGATCACCACGTTGGGGGCGAACAGGTCGGTGACCCCGTGCTCCTGGAGCCAGGGCGCCAGGTCCTGCGGGCTGCGGCGCACGTCCTCGGGGACGATGGCGAGCGCCGCACCGGAGAGCAGGGCCGCCAGCATCTCCTGCACGGAGATGTCGAAGCTGACGGAGGTGAACTGGACGGTCACCCGGCCCGGTCCGCCGGGCAGTTCGTCCAGGTGCCAGGCCATCAGGTTGGCCAGCGCCTCCCGGGTCATCACCACGCCCTTGGGGCGGCCGGTGGAGCCGGAGGTGTACAGCAGGTAGGCGGGGGTCGCACCGGTGACGGGGGCGGAGAGATCGGCGGCGGACAGGCCGTGCGCCGCGTGCCCGGCGCAGGCCGAGAGCTCCTGGTCGACGATCAGCGGCGGCGCCTTGGCGTTCTCGGCGAGCCGGGCGCCTGCGGCGTCGGTGACCACGACGGCGGGCCGGGCGTCCTCGAGCATCATCGTGACGCGGGCGGGCGGGAGTTCGGTGTCGACGGGCATATAGGTGGCGCCGCTCTTCAGCACCGCGAGGAAGGCGATCACCGACTCCGCCGAGCGCGGCAGCACGACGGCGACGGCCCGCTCGGCGCCCGCGCCCGCCGCGAGCAGCGCCCGCGCGAGCCGGTTGGCGCGGGCGTCGACCTCGGCGTACGTCAGCCGGCGCGGGCCGTCCACGACGGCCACCTCACCGCCGCTCAGCCGTACCCGCTCCTCGAACCAGCGCTCCACCCCGCCCTCCGGCACGGCCCCGGCGAACCCCTCGCCGATCAGCCCGGACGCCTCGCCCGGCAGCAGGCAGTCGACGGTGTCGAGGCGGGCTCCGGGCTCCCGCACCAGCCGGGCCAGGACCCGGGCGAGGCGGTCGCAGAGCCGCTGGGCGTCGTGGTGGCCGAGCACGGCCGGGGAGTGGGTGAGCCGCAGCCGCGCCGGTCCGGCGCCCCCCGGGGCCGTACCCAGCGAGAACCAGAGCGCCCCGCCGTGGCCGGGCGGCGGGGTCCCGTCCGGGGCGACCCCGACCTGGAAGAGGGGCAGGCCCGGGGTGGCGCGGTCGGCGTTGACGGCGGCGGCCAGCTCCTCGTGGGGCACCCCGTCCTGGCCTGCGGCGGCCCGCTCCTGGGCGGCGGTGGCCGCCAGCAGGGAGTGGAAGGTGTCCGCCGTGGAGGTGGCGACGCGCAGCACCCGGACGCCGGCCCGGGTGCCGGTCCCGGCGCTCCCCAGCGGGAGGTCGGTGCCGCACCGCAGGAGGGTGAGCAGCCCGGCGGCACCGGCCAGCAGCGCCGTGCCGGGGGTGGTGCCCGCCGCCTCGGCCAGGGCGCTCAGGCCCTCGGCGACGCGGGCGTCCAGCGGGGTCCGGACCGTGACCGTCCGCGCCGCCCCGGGGCCCTCGGCCCGGCGCAGGCCCGGCAGGTCGGTCCGCTCCGGCAGGCCGGCCAGGGCCTCCCGCCAGTCGGGCGGTGGAGCGTCCCGGGCCGGCAGCGGGGCCGGGGAGGGGGGCAGGGTGGGCTGGATCGCCATGGAATCGTTCCCTCGTTCCGGGCCGCGGCACCGCGCCGCGGCCATGGGTGGGCTGCGTTGGGGTGGGGTCCGGCGGGGCGCCGGTTCAGCTGACGAGTACGGCCTTCATGACGGCCCCGGCGGCGACGTCCGCCAGCGCCCGGGCGTTCTCCTCCAGCGGGTAGGTGGTCACCAGCCGCGCCAGGTCGAACCGGGCCACCAGGGCGGGCAGCAGGCCGACGTACTGCACCAGGTGCGCCCCGGTGAAGGCCCAGGAGCCGACGACGTCCAGCTGCCGGTGGACGATCCGGTGCGGGTTGATCGTCGTGTCACCGCTGTCGGTGTACTGGCCGACCACCAGGTACGAGCCGCCGCGCCGGGCGAGGCGCAGCCCCTGGTCGATGGCGGCGGGCACCCCGGTCGCCTCGATGACCAGGTCCGCGCCGCGGCCTCCGGTCAGGGCGAGGACCTCGGCGAGTACGGCGTCGGGGTCGTCCGCGCCGACGATGTCGAGGTGGTGGTCGGCGATGCCGCTCTCCGCCGCGGCGCGCAGCCGCTGCTCCGGTCCGCCGACGAGGATCACCCGTGCGGCGCCGGAGAGCTGGGCGAGGGCGGCGGCGGCCAGTCCGACCGGGCCGCTGCCCTGGACCACGACGCTCTCGCCGACCCGGACGGGACGGCGCTCGTACAGGGCGTGGACCATGGTGGGTCCGGCGCAGGCGAAGGCCATCGCGGCGACGGGGTCGACCCCGTCGGGGACCTTGACCACCGTCGTACCGGCGCGCAGGCAGATGTACTCCCCCCAGGAGCCCGAGAGGCCCGGCTCCTGGTCCGTGGGGCGGTTGACCCCGTAGGTGCGGCGGTTCTCGCAGAGCGTGGGCTCGCGGTGGATGCGGCAGGGTACGCAGGCGCCGCAGGCGATGGACGAGGCCCACATGACCTGGTCGCCGACTTCGAGCGGGGTGCCGTTGACGTCGGTGGCCGCCCGGGGGTCCAGTTCGTGGACCGTGCCGAGCCCCTCATGACCGAGGACCAGCGGGGTGGGCACCTCCAGGTGGCCCTGGGCCAGGTGGAGATCGGTGCCGCAGACCCCGCCGTACCGGGATGCCACGACCATCCCGCCCTCGGGCGCGGCGGGGACGGGCAGCTTCCACAGCTCCAGGGGCCGGCCGAACTCCGTCAGGACGACCGCGCGCGCCTCGCCGCTCACACCAGCACCTCCATCGTCGTGGCGGTCTCCTGGCCGGACATCTCCAGGGGGGCGGTGTCCCGCCCGACCACGTACGCGGGCCGGGGCTCGCCCAGCGGCACGGGCACATTGGTGACGTCGTTGTACGTCACGATGAGCAGCCGGCGCGGGAAGGGGGCCATGTTGGAGGCGGAGCCGTGCACGATCTCGGGGTCGAAGAGGACCACGGAGCCGGCCGGGCCCTTGGCGCTGACCAGGCCGTGCCGGTCGACCAGGGCGGTCATGTCGGTGGCGGTGAGGGAGATGTCCTCGGGGTCGACGTGCTGGTCGGAGGCGGCGGAAGCGGCGGTGCGGCCCTTCTTGACCAGCCCGTCGCGGTGGGAGCCGGGGCAGAAGATGACCGGCCCGTTGAACTCGGTGACGTCGTCGAGGAAGACGCCGACGTTCACCAGCCGGGGCGCCGCCAGGTTGTCGGCCATCTGCCAGGCCGCGAAGTCCTGGTGCCAGGACCAGCCGGCCCCGGCGAAGGGCGCCTTGGAGTTGATCTTGAACTGGTAGATGTACGCCTCGCTGTCGAGGAGCTGGCGCACCGGTCCGAGCACCCGCGGGGAGCGGATCAGGCCGGCGAACTCGCTCTGGCGTACATGGGAGGCGTAGACGGCCCGGACGTCCTCGCCGTCCTGCTCCAGGACCCGGTGCTCGCCCGGTATCCGGGAGTCGCGCCGGAACGCCTCCTGGAAGGCCACCGCCTCCTCGGGGCTGAACAGCTGGTCGAGTATCAGATAGCCGTGGGTCCGGAAGTGCCGCACCTGCTCTTGGCTGAGCTGCATGTCATCACTCTGCTCATCGGTAGAAGGGTCAGGACCAGATCTGGAGCGGGCCGCGGCCGGTCACTCCCAGGAAGAAGGAGAGGCTGACCCGCCGCCCCTCGCCGCCGATCGCGTTGACGGCGTGGAGGTTGCGGGAGTCGAAGATCACGACGTCACCGGTCTGCGGACTCGCGACCGCGACCGGCTCGTCCTCGACGACCTTCTCGTCGTACCCGTAACCGTCGCGGTGGATCTCGTCGGCGGGCCGCCAGCGGCGCCGGTACACCCGGGTCTCGCCGCCCTCCTCGGGCATGGAGAGGTACCAGTTCAGGGTGAGGAAGCTGGCCGGGGTCTCGTCCACGATGCCGGGGAACTCCCGGACGATCTCGTCGAAGTGGAGCTTGGCCCCGTTGGCGATCTCGCGGATCATGCCCGCGAACATCTCGCGCCCCCGCGACCTGGCGGGCTCCACCTCACCGCCCCAGCCCCGGGCGACCCGGGCCACGGCCACGTCCATCGGGTCGTTGCCGCCGTACAGCTTGCTCCGCAGCCGCCGGGCCTCGTCGGCGTCCTCCCAGTAGGCGTCGGTCAGCGTGTGGGCGCCGTAGTAGTCGTACGCGGCCGGGCCGATCTTGGCGATCGGCGGGAAGATCAGGTTCTGGTCGTACTCCCCGAACTCCCGCCGGTCCAGGCCCTCCATGATGGCCGCGCACTCCTCGGGCGTGGAGAAGCCCCGGATGCGTACGGCCCCCAGGACGCCGACCGCCAGCCGCAGGATGTGGTCGCGGGTCAGCTCGTCGGCCGTCTCGGAGTCGAACAGGGTGAAGATCGGCGAGTCGTTGGAGCTGATGTCCTGGTCAACCACCGTCTCAGGCATGCTGCTGCTCCTCCATGAACGTCCGCAGGCTGAGCGGCCGCATATCGGTCCACAGCTCCTCGATCCGCTCCAGGCACGCCTCCCGGGAGCCGGGCTCTCCCACCGGGTCCCAGCCCAGGGGCAGTTCACGGTCGGCACGCCAGAGCGAATACTGCTCCTCGTGGTTGCGGACCACGAGGTAGCGCTCCTGTGCGGTCCGGGTGGTGTCACTCATGAACGCCTCCTATGGCGAGGGGGGAGAGCGGACGGCCGGCGAGGTCCCGCGGGTCGTCCTCGGTGATCAGGCTGAGCCCCACGACGTACTCGATGAAGTCCCGCTCGCCGCGCTCGGTGGCGCGGGCCAGCGCGACGGCTGCGTGGCGGCGGTCGGTCTCGTCGCGGTCCTGGGAGAGCTTGAACCGCCCGACCAGCTCCTCGACCTCGAACTCGAACCCGACGATGGAGCCGATGATGCGGTCGATGCGCGGGTCGTCGGCGGCGAGGCGGTTGTCGGGCTGGGAGCGCTCGGCGATCCCGATGAGCCCGCGCACCAGGGCGTCCTGGTCCCGGACCGCGCGGACCCGGCCGCGGACGTGGACGGACATGGAGTTCCAGGTGGGCAGCGGGTCGCTCTCGAAGACACCCGGCGGCATATAGGCGTTGGGGCCGTGGAAGACGGCGAGCATGTGCCGCCCGTCGATCAGCTCCGCGTGCTCGTTGCCCCGGTCCAGATGGCCGAAGAGCACCCCGTTGGCGCCGCGCGAGCGGTCCAGGATCAGCGGCAGATGGGTGGCGAACGGCTCGTCGCCGGAGCGCGCGGAGATGAGGGTGGCGAACCGGAAGCGCTCCATGAGCCCGTAGAGCTTCTCCCGGTCGTGCTCCAGGTACCACTTGGGCGGGTAGACCGCCGAGGGGACCGGGCCGTGCGGCGAGGTGGAGACCACACCACTGCCGTACGGGGACATCACCGGGCACCCGCCGACGCCCGCGGCCGGCACCCGGTCGGCGATGTCCTCCACGATCTCCTGGGAGCGGAAGGGCAGCAGCGACAGCAGGGTGTCGCCGAGGCCGAACTGCGCCTCGCCGAAGCCCTGGAGATACAGCCCGGCCCGCAACTCGGGGGACGTACGGGCCCGGTAGTGACGCGAGAGGGCGACGCCAGCGGCGCCTTCGCTGTCGCCGGGGGTGAGGTGGGGCAGCACATCGCCGAAGACGGCCGGGTCCAGCGACCGGTCGTAGCCGGTGGCCAGCACCACACCGTCGCAGCGCAGAGACTCCTCGGGCCCTTCGTCCAGGCGCGGTTGGAGGGTGACGGCCAGCGCCTCCCCGTCCTCGCGCACCTCGGAGAGGCGGGAGAAGGAGTGGATGTGCAGCCGCTTGCGGCCCTTGACCTGGTCCAGGTAGTCGGTGTTGAAGAGCCGCTCCAACAGATCCTCGCGGACCACACCGTAGTTGGCCGCCCGCAGCCGGCCCGAGACGGCGGCACGCTGCTCCGGCCTCATCCGGTAGAAGGCGTCGGCGTTGCCGGAGTAGAACTGCTCGTTGACGAAAGGGCTGTTGTCGGTCGGCAGGAGGGTGTAGCCGGGGACGACGACGTGCACCTCGGCCCGGTCGTAGTGGTCGAGGAGGTACTCGCTGATCTCGCCCGCGCTCTGCCCGCCGCCCACCACGACGAAGCGGTACGCCCCGTCGTGGTCCTTGAACTGGCCGGGGAAGCGGGTGAGGAACTCGCTGGAGTGCACGACCGAGGGCACCTCGGCCACCCCGGCCGTACGGGTGGGCGGGCGCCCGCCGCCCGCGTGCACCACGTTGCGGGCGTAGTGGACGCTGCGCCGCCCCGTGGCGACGTCCTCGGTCTCGACCCGGAAGAGCGACAGGTCGCCCCCGTCCGGGCCCTGCACCGGGGTCACCCGGTCGACCTGGCTGCCGAAGCGGACCTGGTCGGCGAAGTCCTGGGCCACCCACTTCAGGTAGTCGTCGTACTCGATCCGGGTCGGCCGGGACTCGTTGAGGTTCACGAACCGCTCCAGCCGGCCCTTGGCCTTGGTGTACCGGAGGAACGAGTAGGGGCTGGACGGATCGCGCAGCGACACCAGGTCCTTGAGGAACGAGATCTGCATCCGGGCGCCGTCGATGAGCATCCCCGGGTGCCACGCCACGGTGTCCTGGCGCTCGACGAACAGGCAGGACAGCGGCAGCTTCTGTTCCCGCGCGCACACGGCGAGAGCAAGGTTGGAGGGCCCGAATCCGATGCCCAGGAGATCGTAGGGGCGTTCTGTGGTCGTGCCCACCGGATCGTCGTCGGGGTGGGTCGCGTGCGCGTTTCTCACAAGTACTCCTCGTAGAACACTTCGCTCTTACGCAGGGCCATATCCCGATAATGCCCGTACCGGTCGTCCACCGTGATCGACTGTCCTGCGCGGTCGAACAACGCGGCCGCGCACACTCCTAGACGCCGAGCCGGGCCTTGACCTCGGCGAAATACGGAATGTGCCGGTAATCCCGGGCCTCGGCGTCGTAGTCCGTGTACCGGTTGGTGAAGTCGAGGAGTCGCTTCTTCACGGCTTCCACCGGCTCCTGGTGGATATGGGCCTCGATGCTCTCGATCTCCGAGAGGAAGTCCCGCAGAACGCCGGGAAGTTTCGGCGTGAGACGGATACGCCCGTCGCCCAGCTGAATTCCCCCGTGCCCTTCCAGGAAATTGAAGAGCAGCTGGGAGGCGACGGCGTCGTAGTTGGGGCGCGGGATGCCCTCGACGGCGTACCGCAGCAGCCGCTCGGAGAGGATGAACTCGTAGGCGGCCATCGCCTCCGCACGCGGCAGCTGCGTGTCGTGCAGGCAGGCGAGCATCCCCGACACGTCGACGCGCAGCTCCTCCAGGCCCGCCAGCGGCTTGAGCTTCTTGGCGGAGAGGAACTCCGGGATCGGCATGTCGCCGTGGCGGTGGTGGTACTCGTGCAGCCGCACCCACCAGGAGGAGGCCTGCTCGATCTTGGCGTCCGGGGCGCCCTGGATCATCGGGAAGCTGCCCGGCTCCATCACCTCGTCGATGAGCAGCCGCGTGATCTGGTTGTGGCGCTCCACGAACTTGTTGATGAAGTAGAAGATCAGGTCGTCCGGCCGCTGGATGCCGTCGATGTGGTTCTCCGGGAAGAGCGCCACCACCACCCGGGAGCCGAACCCGGTGGTCAGCCCGGTGATGTTGACGGGCATGGTGTTGCTCGCGTACCGCTCCGCCAGGTAGGGGTCGGTCGGCAGCGTCGCGTACGTCAGGTAGTCGAGGTTGAGCCGCGGGAAGTAGGAGGCGTCGAACAGCGAGAAGATGTGGTTGTCCCGCCGGGTGTTGATGTGCGCCTTGGTCGCTTCCAGCCGCTTTCCCGGTTCGTACACATCGAGATCCTCCAGGAACGCGCGGACCGCCGGGCGGCTCCGCAGGACACGGCTGGAGGAGAGCTTCCGGGAAAGCTCCTTGAGTTCCACCCCGTCCCGCCGGGATTTACGCTCGGGAAGTCCCGAACGTATGGCCTCCACTTCGGCGAAGACCTCGGTCATGTCATCCATGGAATGTCCTTCCGAGAGTGCACCCCAGAGGTCTTCTGAAGTGATCCGTGGAATGGTTGATGGATTTACCCGGCGCGTAGGTGTGCACGCGGGGATCGGCACTCCCGGGCGCAAGTCCCGCACCCGCGACACGGGCACGGGTATCGCGGTACGGGTGCGGGTATCGCGAACTCGGCACGGGCACGGGCATCGCGGCACACGGGCGGGCGGGCGCCGTCAGCAGGCCTCGCGGTTGCGCTCCTCCAGCGCGGCGGCGAACTCGCCCCAGGCGTGGGCGTACTCACGGGCCAGCGCCGCGACCGAGTCGATGTTGTGCGAGGGCACGCGCTCCACGATCCCGGGACACTCGGCGACCCCGCGGCGGCATCCGTCGAGCCAGCGGATCAGCCGTCGGCCGATGTTGTTGTAGCGGATCGAGGGGTCCTTGGTCAGCGCCGCGATGATCGCCTCCGGGTCGGCCGGCTCCTCCCGCTCCGGCTCGGGCCTGACCGGCAGGGCCACCGCCCGGTCCTGCGCGGCCGGCTCCTGGGCCGGCGGCACCTGACGGTGGCGGGGCACCGGCTCCTCGCCGGCCTGGAGGCGCTTGCGGACGTCGTGGGCGGTCGAGGGGGAGACCCCCGCCCGCTTGGCGATCTCACGGATCGAGGCGGACGGGTTGCCCAGCAGCAGCTCGTACGCCTTCATCCGCCCGCTGGAGCCGTCGACCGGCCGGGAACGCCCGTCCTTTCCCACCCGGGTCCCGACCGGACCGGTCTGCGCGGTCAGCTGACCGCGCACCCGCCCGATGGTCCCGGCCGACAGGCCGGTGAGCGAGGCGATCATGCGATTGGACCAGTACGGGTGGGAGGTGACCAGCCGGGCGGCCGCCACGGTGCGGTCGGCACGGGAGAGCAGCAGCCCGCGGCCGTGCACCAGGTTCAGCCGGACCGCCAGGACGAACGCCTCGTCGGCGGTGCCGTCGAACATCACGGCGGCCACCTCCTGCCGGCCCTGGAGGACGGCGGCGCGCACCCGGTGGCTTCCGTCGATGACCTGCATGGTCCCGCTGTGCACGATGACCGGCGGCAGGGCCTCGCCGGACGCGGCGAGCATCCGGCAGTGTTCGTCGTTGAGCCCGCCGGTACGCGGCGACCGGCCGAGACGCAGGGCCCGGACGGGGACCGAGACCGTCGGCCCCCTGCCGAACTCCAGGGCGTCCGGGGCGAGCACGTCGACGGGTAGGGATTCCGGCAGATTGAGGGAGAGACTCACATGATCCTCCGGGCACTGGAGCCGCGGTGACAGGGGCGACCTGGAACAGGTGGGTGCGTGGGGGCGCGGGACCGGCCGTATCGCGTACGGCCGCCGCTCAACTCCGCCCGGGCCAGGGGACACAGGACTCCACTTGCCAGGCGTCGAGTGCGGGGATGAGCCGCACCATCCGCCGGCAGAGCGCGAGTCCCGAAGTCGTCGCGTCCCGCTCGGTCCTTCCCTGAAGGAAGAGGGTGACGGAGAGCCCTTGGGCGGAACGGGATATCCGTACGTGTTCCAGGCGGTCATGGTGTTGCGTGTGCGCCCAGAACGCATCGGTCAACGAAGCGCAGTCGATGCCCGGCTCCCGCCGGCCGTCGCGGGATTTCACGACGGCGACGACTGCGTACACGGTCGGCGGGCCGTTACTTTCCGACGACGCCCCACCCGAAGCCGTCGCCCCCTTCGTCGGAGGTTCCCGTCACCGAGACGCTGACCTGCGAGCCCGGCACGGTGGCGGCCGCGGCGGAGCCCCCCAGAGGCACGGTGACGGCAGCGAGTGCGGCGACGCCGATGAGGGTACGAGCAGCGATGGAAACGGAATACTTCACGGGGGAAACCTTTCCGAAGAAGTGGGCCGAAGGACTTCCCTTTCCCGGGAATTCTCTTCGCTCTGCCTGTCCGGAAGAAATTCTGTCCCGCGCCGGTTCGGCTGTCTGTACCTGCCGCCTTGCACAAAGAGGTCAGGCCGCGTGTGGCCGCTCGTGGCCACACGCGATCAGGCCTCTCATCTCGCGCGTTGCCCCGCTGTCCCCAAGGTGCCATGCAGCATCGTGCCACCACCCACCCCCCACGAACGGCACCCCCACCCACCGGAACCAATGCCTCCACCCCAGAGCCCACCCCGCCCCCGCCTTGGAGCCGCTCCCCCACTCCTCCACTCCTCCACTTCCCACCCGGCCTACGCCCTGGAGCCGCTCCCCCACCCCGCTCCACCGCCCGGGATCCCGCCGCCCCACCCCACAGCAGCTCGGCACCGGCCCACATCCGCTACGCTGTCCATGGTCGGACACCAGCCCGTCCTGCTCCGCGCACCGGCAGCACCACGCGGAACAGCACGAGCCGCCCGACCAGCGGGCTGGCCGACCTCGCCGAAGATCCACTCCAGGTCTTCTCCGAGGCCTCACCCAGCCCCGGCCTTCGTAGCTCAGGGGATAGAGCACCGCTCTCCTAAAGCGGGTGTCGCAGGTTCGAATCCTGCCGGGGGCACAGGTTCTACCAGCACGGATCGCGAGAAGGGCCAGGTCAGGGCACATGCCCGACCTGGCCCTTCTCCGTTGACTCCCGCTCCACTCACGCTCCCAGACGCTCCGTCACGTACTAAGCGCGGGACCTTGCTCCCCAAATTCTCCCCAAGCCCGTTCGCCATAGCCGCAGGTGACGCCAGGCGCTCGACAGAAGTGGCCCCCCGCCGAAGCGAGGGGCCACCGTGTGCCGGGCAGGAGGGTGCCGCCCTCGCGCTGCCCGGCACGTCTTGGTGCGCAGTCCCGTGGTGCGCACAACCATCGGAACACGCGTTCGATTTTTAGCGCAATCCCTCGAAGGAGTGATAACAACAACTGATCAACTTTGTACCACCGATGGTACTGACACCCTTAGGGTGCAGGCCAGAGCGTTGACGCGTGCCGACCGATCCCCTACCCGACTGGGTCCCAGTCCGCCGCCGGGCCATCGGGGACAACGTTCGCGCCGCCCGCACGGCAGCCGGGCTCACCCAGGAAGGGCTGGCCGGCCGCGCCGGGCTTGACCGCAAGACGGTCAACCGGCTGGAGCAGGGCGCCACCAGCCCCCTGCTCGATCACCTGCTCGTCATTGCCGATGTACTCAACGTGCCACTATCCGATCTTGTCCGCGAGGAGGCGCCACCCACCCCAGCCCCGCCGTAGCCACACCAAGTGAAGGGCAGCGAATGTGCACCCTTGAAGGCCCCCACATCGGGAGCGACCGAGCTTACTGACCGGCGAGTCAGCACATTCAGAGCCTTGCTCATGTTTGACTGAAAAACTAGTGCCTGGCGGAAACTGATGCCCTGACCACCTGTCAGGATCACCGCGCGTATAACCCCAGGCCAGGGGCAAGGCGGGCCTTACCGGGCGGTGCGTCGTAGAGCGGCCTGGAGTGGCGAGACGGTGGCCGGATATGGGCGGCACTCCGGATCCCCCACCGGGTGCGCATGGCCGTCCGGGCGGGCACCCGACATGGAGTCCGAGCGATCCAGCAGCACGGACTCCCCGAGGATCGGCTTGTCGCAGCGGGCGCAGATCATGCGGCACCCTCACCCCCGCGGCGAACGACCTCAGCCTGACGGGCGCACGCCGCCCGATCTGGGCACTCCCGGGGGAACCACGAGTACGCCGCACCTTCCGCCGGCGTCACCTTCTGCTCCCCCAGGCCGACGCCCAGCTCAATGCCGAGTGCTGCCAGGCACCAGACGCACACCCAGCCGCGCTGCTGCGCCTCGGTCAGGGTGGTGACCGACGGGAGTGGTCGTCTCGTCTTCACGGCAGTGGCCTTCCCTCGTGCGCCTCGCAGGCGACGACGTTCCACGCCTTGCCGTCGTCGTCGAGGGTGACTTCGCCGGCCGGTGTGAGGGTCTTGGTGACGGCACCGCAGTGCCAGCACGCCAGGCCGTGTAATCGTGCGAACGGCGGCTGGTCGACCACGTTGGCGGGGGCTTGCGGTCTCATGATGGTTCCCATCTGCCCGTTTGCTGCTGACAGACAGATCATGAGGGGCCGCAAGGGCCACAAGTACCCCCGTGAGGGGTACCTCGGGGGTACCTAGTCGGCGTGGCACCACTCGGCAAAGTTCGTCAGGGACTCGGCGTCGGCCCGCTTCAGCCGACGTAGCGTCGCCGCGTCCTCCCGCACCCACGGATGTTCGCGGGTGTGCTGCGGGGCGATCCGCCGGGCCACCTTCAGCGACTCGAAGGCGTCGTCCGCCATGCCGCCCCACAGCTGTGCCCGAGCCAATTCCACGTAGAACCCGGAGCGGCGTTCGGCGGGCATGTCGGCGGGCGGCGCCCACTCGCGGGCCACGTCGAAAGCCCTGCCGACGTGGTCGTCACCAAGACTGACCGCGACGGACACCTCGTGGATACGCACCGAGTCCGGTCCGAACGCGGTGCCCTGGTAGATCCCCTCACGGACCCGGTCGCCGAGGACGCGGGCTTCATCGAGGTGCTCGTCGGCAGCACCCCCCTGGCCGGCGCGCCCGGCGATGACTGCGGCCCGCATATGGAGGGCACCGCGGGCGGCCACGGTCTGGGCGTCGGCAGGGGCAGGGCAGGCGTCGAGGGTCTGCTCCAGGGCACGGAGCCCGGCCGTGTGGGCGTGGGCGGCGAAGAACGTTTCCGTGCGAACGTATCCGACGCTAGCCGTGAGCAGCGGGTCTTGGGCGCCCGGTGCCGCCCATCGCATCAGGTCGATGAGGCGGGCGGACAGGTCGCGGGCCCCGTACTTGTAGGCGACAGCGTCGGCGGACCGGTAGGCGGTGACGAGGAGCCTCGCAACTTCCTGGGCATCGCCGGGCGGGGCCGCTGCGGCTGCACGGGCAAGCTCGCCGAGGAGGTCGGGGATGGTGCGGGCGATCTGCAGATACTGGGCGGACAGGCGCCACGCTGTTGTCTGCGCCACTGCGGTGCGGAGTTCTGGCAGCGGGCGGACTGGGCCGTCGTCCGGCATGTCGTAGGTGGCGATGGCTGCGGACAGGGTGGGCAGGGCGTCCCGGATGCGGGTGGAAACGTGCTCCCGATCAGCGGCCAGTCTCGACGGGTCGACTCCGAGGGCGGCGGCGATGTTGTCGAGGGTGTCGTCGCTGACGCCACGCTCCCCCCGTTCGATCTTCCGGATGGTGCCCAGCGATACGAACGCCGCGTCAGCCAGTTGCTGTTGGGTGAGGCGGGCGATGCGCCGGTAGTAGGCGATGCGGTGGCCTACCGGTCCGGGTTTGGTGGGTGGCATGCTGGCTCCGTTCGGGGCGTCCACTCCGAACCGTACCGGCAGATATGTGCTGTTGGTGCGCGAACAGCCCCGCCCTGACGCGCGCTCTGGGGCGGGGCTGTTCGGTCAGTAGGACACCAGGTCGAGCAGGTCGGTGAGGCTGTTGATCGACCAGTCCGCAGCTGCCTGAACGGCGTCGTCGTCAGCCCACCAGTACCCCCAGGGGCCACGCCGGAGGTGCGCTGTGCGGAGGCCTGCGGCGGCGGCCGGGAAGATGTCGTTGGCGGGGTGGTCGCCGACGTACAGCGTCTCTGACGGCATCGCCCGGGAGGCTTCCAGAACCCGGGCGAAGAACGCCGGGTCCGGTTTGGCGACACCCCACTCGGCGGAGGTGGCGACCAGGTCGGCGGGCAGGTCCAGGTTCCGCAGCATGTCCCCGGCTTTGGCGGTCTGGTTCCCGGCGACGACAACCCGGATCCCGAGCTCCTGAAGCCCACCCAGGGCCGGCCGGACGTCGGGGTACAGGTCTCGCTCCCCCAGTTGCTCGCCGCGACCGGCTGCTTCACGTGCCGCGTATTCGGCGTCGATGTCGATGCCGGGGCGGACGAGTTGGAGGGCGTCGGCGTTGTCCCGGCCCTGCACGACGGCGGCTCCGACGAGGGCGCTGATGGTGTGGTGGGGGATGCCGAGCCAGTCGGCCCAGGTGGCCCAGTAGCGGTCGTCGCGGGTGAGGGTTTCGCCGACGTCGAGGACGATGGTCTCAATCACAATCCGACCCTACGGCAGGGATGATTGTCGGTGCCCGCCCGTAGACTCTGCGCATGCCCACACCCTCACCCCAGTTGCCGCGCGCCCGTTCGCTGGCTGCTGTGAACGAGGAGATCCGGGCGTTGCTGGAGGCGGGTGGTCTGGTGTCGCCGGAGGGTCGCTGCCGGTATGAGGAGCTGTTGGTGGAGTGGGCTGCGGCGGTGCGCGGCGACGTCACCGAAGCGGCGTGACGTGCTCCGAAGGTCAGCAATGGACCGCCAAGTTCAACAAGAGGGCCGTCATCTACAACTAGCAGTTGTTGTAGGTCTAGGTTCATCTACAACGCACGAACGCCCGCCCTCGCGTGGAGGGCGGGCGTAAGGCTGGACGTCTCCGGGGCCTCCGTCCCGTTCGGCTTGACCTCCCCGTTGGGGCACCTTGCGGGTGGGTCTGGCAGCAGACCTGACCTGGTTCCGGCAGACGCGGCGGCGGAGAGACGCCCCATCGCGGATGTGCGTCGCCTGCCCGGAGTAGGCTCCACCGCCCCTTGGGGGGTAGAATCCCGCGCGCCGTTCCGGGCGGAGGTTCCTAGGACTTCCGTCGTTACCACCCCGCCAACCGGGCCCGGCTCGCGAAGCGTTGAACCCAGTTTGCCAGAACGTCAACACCGCTGTCTTGCGGATGAGCTTGTGGTTCTGCTGCAACGAAGAGGCCCCCGCCACGAGCGGGGGCCTTGATCGTGGGCCTACCCTGCCAAGGAGGGCGGGTTCAGTCCACTGCGGCACAGGGGTCGTCCGACTCCGCGTGGGTAGTCGGGCCGCCTTTCAAGCAGCGCGGGGCGTGAAGGCCGGGTCTCGCACCCGGATGCCGCTGCCACCAGCATGGCAGACGGCTCATTGTCAGTGCTGCCGTTTAGGCTTCCGGCCGTGGCGAATCCGAGCGAGAACCTGATCAAGCTGTGCCGTGCTGCTGTTGAGGCGGAGCGTGTGGCGCTGTCCCAGCCGTACACCGAAGAGGGCTGGAAGCCGTGGCGTGAGGCGGCAGAAGCGTTCCAGCGGGCCGTGACCGAGGAGGCTGGGGGCGGCAACCGGTTCGAGCTGGAGCAGGCGGCGAAGGAGGCTGTGCTCCACCCCGAGCCGGACGGCGAGTAGCCCCGGACGCAGCCCCGCCCCCGTCCGGTTCCACTCGGGCGGGGGCGGGTTCAGAAGCAACACCCTGTTTCGCGGGCCCTGTGGGTCCTGGGGGTTGGTGGTTCCAGGTTACGGGGCCGGTATGACAATCCGGGTGGGATCAGACGGCGTGGCGGACTAGCGGCCGACCGCCCACCGCAGGACCTGTACGGTCACGCTTCCCCCAGCGATGATGAGCGCCGCCACCTGGAACCCTGCCCCCAGGAAAGAGGCGACCAACGCCACCGCCGCAATCGAAAGCGCCGACGGCAAGTCCCGCTCAACCGTCACCTTGATCGCCTGGAAAGCGCGGGCGTTTTCCCGCCAGTAGGTGCGGCCAGCGCGGGCGAGTACGTGCACGGTGTCCTCCTCGGGTGCCCCCGCCGGCGGGGGAGGCGACGGGGGCAATGCCAGTGTGGCAGGGCAGGTACGGGCAGGGTGGGCGATACGCTGACACGGCGACGCCCCGGCCACTTGTCCTGGTCGGGGCGTCGCGCTGTGCGAGCTACTGCCCGGTGGTCGATGGTGCGAGCGCGCTCCACCCCTGGGACTCCAGCTCGGCAAGGCGGGTGAGGTCGCTGGCCGCGCGGTTCGTTACGCCGTACTTCTCTCGGAGGTAGTCGGCAGCCAGCCGGAGGGTCTCCTCGCGGACTTCCTGTGTGCCGCTCATGGTCGTGGTCCTCACTGCTCGGTGGTGGCGGTAACCCGCTGCACTACAGGGGTCCCGTCGCGGACGACCTCAGTCCACCCGTCGGCCTCCAGAGCCAGGGTCCACGACTCTCCAACGCCGCTGCCCTTTGCATCGAGGGTCGGAAGCTCCGCCCCTCCCTCCAGTGCGGCAGTCGCGATGCTGTACGGGTCGGTCACGCCGTCGGGGACCTCAACCACGACGGTGGCGTAAGCGACCGTCTGGACATCGACTTGGTACCTGGTCACGGTCAGCTCTCCTTGGTCGGTTCGTTGGCGAGGACGTTGACGGCAGGGGCTTCATCGGGGCGGATGTCCCACTGGACGTTCACGACGTCCCAGAAGTTCTCATTGCCGTCGGGGGTCTCCACGAGGATGGACTCCCCGATACGCGGCACGCCGGGGAAGGTGTAGCTGACGGCCTCCCGGTCGCCGAGGTACAGCCAGACCTGGACGCCGACGAGCGGCTTGATGGCTGCGACGGGGCCGATGGCGGCGACAGGTCGCCCGTGTCGAGTGAGGCTGATGACTTCGCCGGTGGAGCGTGTGTGATCGGCGATGTCGCCGAGTTGGCCTCGTGCGGCTTCGATGCCGTAGGACTTCTCCATGGAAGAACCTTAAGGCCTGTAAGGTTCCTAGGCAAGCCCCAGCACCCCAGGACGCTCGGCGCACACTAGACTCGAACGCATGTACGACCTGCCGCCCGACCTGCCACGCCTCCGAACCCTCCGCACCTGGTACGCCATGTGGCTCGTGCGCATCGACCAGGCGATCCAGCAGGCCGAGGAGAAGCAGCGGGCCGAGGAGCTCAAAGCCCAACGGGAAGCCGCCGCCACCCCCGACTGGGTCGTCGAGCTCGGCATCGGACAAGGCGCACCAGCAGTCGACGTCCACATCGGCGGATGCCACATGGCAGGCAAAAGGCGGAAGGCCATCAGCCGCGACGAAGCTGTCCAGCTCATCAGTCAAGGCGTCAACGCCTGCACCCACTGCCGACCCGACACCGAACTCGGGCTGCTGGAGTAACCCCGCGAGCGGCCCACGCGCCCCCGGCGCACGATCAGGCTGTGGAGTACCCGGTCAAGCCCGCCCTCGCCCAAGCCGTCCCCGTCATCCCCGACGGGCCCGGGTGGTGGTACGAGCCCAAATTCGACGGGCACCGCACCATCCTCCGACGCACCGAAGAGGCGGTCATCCTCTACGCCAGGTCAGGGCGCGACATCACCACCCACTGGATGGACCTCGCCGTCGCAGGCATGCAGCTGCCACCTGGGACCACACTGGATGGCGAGGCGGTGATCTGGCAGGACGGGAAGATTGACTTCGGGGCAGCCCAGTCCCGGGCCGCATCCAGCGTCACCCGGGCCTACAAACTGGCCGCACAACACCCCGCCTCCTACCTGGCCTGGGACGTCCTCGAACACCCCGACCAAGGGCAGGTCACCTCGCTCCCCTACACCGAGCGGCGCCAACTGCTCGTCGACCTCCTCCACGACATCCAGCCCCCCATCCAAGCTGTGCCCGCCACCGACGACCGAGACGTCGCCGTGGCCTGGTACGACGGGCTCCAGGAGCAAGGCATCGAAGGGATCGTCGCCAAGAAGGGGACGGCGTCGTATCCGCTCGGCCAGCGCGGGTGGCTCAAGATCAGGCACGCCGATACCGAAGACGCGCTCGTCGTCGGCTACCTCGGACCCCGACGCCGGCCCCACCGGCTCGCACTCGCCATCGGCGATGAGGGCGGGCCCATCCGGCTGTCCGCACGACTCGACCCCGTACTCGCCGGCAGGATCGGTGAGGCGCTCACCGCAGCCGAGGTCATCGGGGAACGGCGGGCCGACGGGGAGACCTACACCTGGGTCGACAGCGACGTGACCGTTGAAGTCCTCGCCGGCTCCGGCAGGCACGGGACACTCACCGTCACCCGCATGCGGTAGCAGCCCGCCGGGAGCACCCTGGAGGTATGGCCGCGCCCATCGTCATCCACCGTCCCTCCCCCACCGGCGGCCGGCGAGTCACCATCCAAGGACAGATCGCCGGACTCGCGTACAACGACGCCGACGTCGTCGAGTTCCTCCGCCGGGCCGGGCTCCCAGACGCCGACGACCTCCTCGACCAGGCCAGCTGGGTCGAATGGCGCGGCGGCAGGGCACACCACTACGAAGCGGCATGACTAGCGGCGCGGCTGGCCGCCCATAGGCGTACTGATCGGGAGAGGCTCACCAGCGGGCCTCAGGACTTTTCGCCGCTCGGGGATGAACTCCTCCTCATAGAGCAGGTGCGCAGATTCCACGGCCTCCTCGAAGCCCTCGGGGTCAGCTGCCCACTCTTTGCCAGTCCCCTGCATGCTCCACATGGAGACAGTCCAGAACTCCTGATCGCCGGGCTCTTCAGGGGCGTGGTACTTGATGTCCCCGATCCAGTCGTCGCCCTCGTACAGCTTGAACGCCTTCGGGTTGTCGCCCTGCCGAAGCTCAATGCCCATAGCGGCCCTTCCTTCGCGCGGAGCGGAGACGCTACTCCGACGGGTCAACCTCACACAATGGAATCTCAGGGTTCCGCCGAGAGCCGCACCCCGGGCAGCCGCTTGGCCTCCCGTGGGGAGCCGGGAGGAGCGGCAGGCCCCGCCCGCGACGGGGGGCGCGGGCAGGGCCTGAGAGTGGAAACCTCGCCCTGGAAGGAGGGGTCTCACAAGGGCAACGATGCACCCGAACCCGCCACAGGGGTAGAGGTGTGACCGGAAACGGTTGATCAGGGTGCGGCGGGATTGTCAGCGTCCCGGCCCTGTACCCGCAGCATGCTTAGCGCGGCGGATCGCCGACCGTCGTCAGTACGCTTTCCTGCTCGCCTCAAGCCGACCTTGCGATACTTTTCCACCTGCTCCGTCGACGACCAGTCACCCGTGATCTCTTTGATCTCGGCAGCCGAGTAGCCCGCCGCCCCGAGATCCGTCGGCACGCCAGCTCGCAAGCCGTGTGCGGTGATGTCGGCTGCGACGTCCACCTCGGCGCGCTCCGCGATGCTTTTGACGAGGTTGTTCACCGCTTGTCGGGTCACACCCCATCCTTGCGGGCTGACGCTGCCGAGGTTGCCCCAGCGGTCCACCGCGCGCAGCAACGGTAGACCGCGGCCGGTCTGACCGTTCTCTGCGAGATGGACGAGCCAGTCTTTCACCGCTGCGAGGCAGGCCGGGTCGTCGATCTCGTACTCCCGGCCGACATCGGTCTTGTCGTTCTTGCTCACGCGCTTCGTGGCGACCAAGAGCTCGGAGCTGACGAACTCAAGGTCGCCCACCCGTAGCTGAGACAGTTCGGAGGCGCGCGCCCTCATGTAGTACCCCAGCAGTAGAAGTACACGATCGCGCTTGCCGGCAGGGGTTTCTGCGGGGCAGGCGGCAAGCATGAGGCGAAGCCTCTGGAGGTCGACCGGAGCCGACGAGTTCTGCCCACGACCAGCTTTCTGCCAGGCGTGTCGATGGTCCTGGTAGATCTTGAGCGCCGCAGCCTGATCAGGATGTTGTTCGTAGCCAGCGCGGGCGTTCATGTGGCGGATGGCCGCGACGCTGAGGCGCAAAACGCCCGGCTGGAGGTCCCGCCTACGCAGATGGGAGATGTACGAGGTGAGGTTCTCCTCGCTCGTGGGAGGCCCTGGCATGCGCCCCAAGGGTGCGCACCAGCGCGCGAAGGCCTTCCAGCGGTCTTCATAGGTCTGTCGCGTGTTCTCCCGCCCTGAGTTGGCGAGGTCTTCTGCGGCCTCAGGCGTGAGAGTCGCGTTGATGTCTACGACAGCCGGCAAGGCTGACGTCTCAGCCGCCACCAGCTCGGCATCATGGACGGCTTCGAGTTCGGCGGTCACGCGAGGAACCTTTCTGCGGCCTGCCGGATGATCCCTCCGGGGTCGGCTGCATCCTCTCGGTCTTGCATGGTCGCGTAGAAGAACAGCCAGATGTCGTCAGAACCATAGGGCCAGCGGGCGACGATCCCTCCTTCAGTGAGGTGCAGGAAGGTTCGAGAGGCGTCGGTGTATCCGATCTCCAGGGGGGCGCTGTCGGCCCACGGACACAGTGGTCGTTCCACCTCCTTGCCGTAGCCGTCGATCCAAGGCATGGCTGCGTCCTGCGGCCAGGACAGCCGGGCATCGCCGTCATGACTGTTGCCCTCATACACCGTGGCGGCGAACTCGGCCGGCAAGCCTTCTGTGAGTCGTCTTTGATTGCCGGCCCGGTCAGCGTCGCGACCAGGCGAACTGCCCACGGGCACGATCAGCTTGATGACCTTGCCTGTGGCGATCAGGTAGTGCACGCGCGAGTAGGCCGCGACTTGCCCGTCGGTCCAACCTCCGTAGGGCTGCCCGATGGCGTGGGTGTAGTCGATCCCTGCCCGGTCTTCGATCATGTCGCGGTAACTGGCGATGAGCCTTCGGCCGTCTTCGGTCCCACGAAGCTTTCTGGCGTAGTTCTCTGCGGCTTGAGCGTGGATGGCTCGCGCCATGAACACCTCCGATGTGGTTCGAGTCTGACTACGCAAAGGGTACCAATCTCACGTTCCATAAGTGGAGTTATGGAACGTGATGCCTGAGATCGATACCGCGCTACCCTCCGCCCATGACAACTCGCCGCCCCTTCCACCCTGGAGACGGACGCCTCCGTTACGTGGGACCCGCCACCGTCGTCTTTCAGGACGGAAGTGAAGTCCCCGTCACCGCCTCCCTCGTCTTGCGCCACGACCCAAGCCGCGACGACAACCGCGAGTCAGACCGGGACAGCACCTGGACCGGCAGCGTCACCCTTGTTGATGAGTCCTCAGACGTCGACCTCTCGGACGCGTTCCCCGGAGTGCTCCGGCTGCCCAACGGGCGGCAGAGCGAGTTCATGGCCACCGGCGGCCGGCGTGAGAGTGGCTGCTCGGGCATCGGGCCAGCGCCCTTCGTCAACGCCTGACCCCGCACGCAACACTGCGCCTCGCCCTCGGATGAGAGCGGGGCGCAGGCGCGTCTGCCTCTCCCCCGCTGTTTGGTCACAACTCCGTCATCACCGTCGCCCCTCTGGCGTTGGTCCGCATGCCAGGATTCTTGAACACCGCGACACCTTGCAAAGTATGGGTTGAAACTGCTAAAGTATGTGTTGTCGGAAGGGGGGAGCACCCCGAACGACAAGCAGATTCCCAACTCAAAAGAGGTAGCCGTGACAGACGGAACCCTGTCTCTCCCCGAGAGACTGAACATCGTCTACCAGCGCCTGACAGCGCTACCACCGGCAACAGGCCCCGAGGAAGCCCTCCGCCAACTCGCCGAAACGCTCACCAGCGTCGAAGACGAATACAGCGGAATCCCCGAGGACCCGAACCCCGGACTCGCCTTCGACGGCAGGATGTACCCGCCCCGCGCGGACTACACCACCCGGCAGGACGACGGCACGCTGGTCGCAGTCACCAAAGGCAACGTGATCTACGCGAAGCCCGACGGCGAACTGATCATCACCAGCAGGCGGAACGGCGAAACGGTCTACCAGCGTCCCGGCGCATAGACCACCGCCCGCCCCGGCACCCAGCCGGGGCGGGCACCCCTCCGTCACAGCTACCGCCCCAGGAGACAACCGATGCACCTCAACCTCATCGTCATCTACACCGACCACCTCGACGCCTGCCACGCCTTCTACACCAGCCTCGGCCTCACCTTCGCCAAGGAACAGCACGGCACGGGTCCGGAGCACTACGCCACCGAACTCGACGCCCGGACCGTGTTCGAGCTGTACCCGGCCAGCACCCGCCGCCCCGCCACCGGATCACTGCGCCTCGGCCTCAACCTGACCGCCGGCCCCCTCACGCCGCCCGTGGGCCGACACACGCACACCGACCCGGACGGGCGCACCGTCATACTCACCATCACCCAGGAGGCACACCCCATGACGACAGCCGACGAAGCCCGAACAGCGATCCACCACGCGCTCGGCGACACCGCCCACACCGATATCAAGACGCTGCCCGCCGGGAACCTGGCCATCACCATCACCAAGGGCGACCACACGGCAACGATCGACGGCCACAACTCCAGCGGCTGGGGCTGGACCATCGACCCCGCCGAGGACGACGGATTCACCGGCCACGAGACCATCGCCCCGACCCTGGACGAGGCGCTCACCAGCATCCGCGCCGCCCTGGTCTGACCGCCTGGGGCCGACGGGGCGGGGCCCTAAGGCCCACCGCCCAAAAGCGGGGAGCACGCCCCGTCGGCCAGCAGATTCCCCCGGAGGAGAACCACCACCATGGTAGCCACCAGCGCGCCCACACCCCCTGAGGGGCGGCCGGGCGTCACCTACGCGGAGATCGCCGCCCACTACGACCTGGCCCCCCGCTACGTCGCAGAGAACACCCGCTGGGGCCGCCACCCCGGCTGGCCGGCTGCTGTCGCCAAGCGCGGCCGATCAGCCGAATTCGACGCCGCCTCAGTCCACGCCTTCGTCCAGCAGCACCACACCCGCCAAGCCCCCGGCCTGGACCCGGCCCGCCTCTACACGGCCACCGAGATCGCCACCCACACTGGGCTCAGCCCCGCCACCATCTACGCCGACATCAGCCGCAACCGGTGGCCCGCCCCCGACCAGGAACTCAACGGCGCACGCCTCTGGTACGGCTCGACCGTGACAGACGTGCTGGCGAGGCGGCGCAGCTACGGGCGCTGACCGCACCTGCGGGTCACGAAAGCATCACTTACGGAAGAAGAGGGGCCACCCGGTGAAGCCGGGTGGCTACGGTCGGGTCCTCAAAGAACTACCAGGGGGATCCGTTGCGTACCCGTATCGCTGCTGCGGCAGCTGTCTTTCTCGCCTGCTCTCTCACCGCTTGTGGCGAAGGCGGCGATCCTGCCGCGCCCAAGGCCGAGGCGCAGGCTTCCGCGTCCAAGAAGGTGGATTGTTCGGATGAGAGCCTCGGCCAAGCAGAGTGGGTGGAGAACTGCGCCGGTGACAGCGAGGGGGCCGGAACCGATGGTGACGGCACCGACGATGCGGCCCCGCCGACCGACGAAACAGTGCATGTGCTGGGCGACCCGGTGCTGACCGTCGGCGACGAGGGCGCTGGCGTTCTGGAGATGACGCCCACCACCCTCGTATTCGCGAAGGAGAGCGACGGGAACGCCCCAGCAAAGGACATCTTCGTGGTCGTCACCGTGAAGAAGCGACCCACGACCGCAGCCCCGGCCGAGGAGTCGTCCCCGATGGGGCCCGGCGGTTGGCAGTGGCGGGCCCCGGACGGGCAGGCCCTCGATGAGGGCGACGGCGAGTCGTACAACGTGGTCTTGGGCGACTTCAACGCGTCCGGCACGATCCAGCCCGGAAGCTTCGTCTGGGACGCCGAAGCTTTCGACCTCACCGCGGCGCAGGCGAAGGGCGGGACCCTCGTCTACGTCGACGGCGAGGGCACGGCGCACCAGTGGAAGATGCCCGCCGAGGACAGTGGTCCGCAGGTCGCCGAGGTGAAGCGGGATCTCTCTACAGTGGGGTGATGGCGAGGTTCCGCCAGAACGGGCGCGACGCCAAGTCGGTGATGCTCCCGTTCGACAACCCGAAGTGCCCGCCTCTGTACGCGGTATCCGCGATCGGCCCCGTCGTCCACAGCGGATTCCCGAGCCGGCGCGCTTCGATTGTCGTCGGTGTCACGTCGACCTGGATTGTCATGGACTGCCCGGCCACTGGGGCGTCGGTGCCGATATCGGCCGCCCCGAGGAGGATGCCGCCGGTTTGTGTGATGACGTGCCTGTAGAGGCGCAGGACCCCGTTGTGGCGGAGGATCAGGTGGTATCCCGGGCTCGGGTTGATCGTGTTGAACTCGTACCGATCGTCGCTGGCCTTGCCGAGGTACAGGCCGCCGTGGACGGCCATGTCGGCCGTGTTGAGTTGGTCGTACTTCATCTCGATCTGGATGCGGTACGAGGTCACCGCAGGGTTGATGGTGTACCGGCCGAGCCCGTAGGTGCCCTTCGGCTTGTTGATCGACACCCAGCCGCCGTCGTGGAACTTCAGCGCATCGCCCTCGCTGTAGTCCGTCCACGGTGTCCCCCCGGACTCCTTCACCTGCTGATCCCACCGCGACGCCGTCGCCGAGGCCGTCGTGCCGCGCACGTACACCGGGTCCGACGACATCATCCCCACCACCCCGTCAGCCTCCAGAGCGGTCCGCTGCGACCTCCTGTACACCGGCCAGCTGAAGACGGGCTTCCCCCCGGGCCGCTGGACGATCTCCTTGCGCCGAGCCGACGGCATCGTGGTGGACACCCCCCAGTAGTCCACCTGGGAGTCCTTGGCGTCGAGGACCGAGTTCGCCGAGCCGTCATCGACGTAGCACCAGGTGCGGAACCCGTTGTTCTTCGGCCACGTGAAGCTCGTGCCGACGTGCGCTTTCCAGATCACCGACTGGTTCGCCTGCGGATATGAACTGGCCAGCAAGGTCTGGAGCGGTACCACGGCGTCGTTCCCCTTCGGTTCGAGGAAGAGGATCACGCCCTTGCCGAGGTACTTGTCCAGCATCTTCCGCAACGGCACCAAGGGCTGCTCCGTCCAGCCCGGGCCCAGCAGCGGCTTCGAGTTCGTCAGGATCTTGTTCGCGATCCCGGTCGACGGATACGTGTTCAGAGCCCCCGTGGAAGACGTTGTCCGGTCCAGCGTCAGGTCATGCAGGCACCACAGCTGCCCCTCGCTGTCCACGTTCACGGACAGCTCCATGGCCTGGATGCCATGCGCGACCGCGTAGTCGTAAGCGGCCTCCGAGTGCTCCGGCGCCACCATGCCCGCCCCGCGGTGCCCGAAGATTTTCGTGCCGGGCTGGGCCATGAACTGGTCGACGGTCAGGATCGCCTTGGGGAGGTACAGGGCGGCAGCCGCCGATGCCGCAGCAGAAACGGCGGCGGTCTGCGCGCTCCCGGCCTTCGTCGTCGCGTCTGTGGCCGCCGTGGCGATCGCAGTGTCCCGTGCGGCGGTTGCCTTCGAGGTGGCGTCGCTGCTCGCCGCTGTGATGGCTGCTGACTGAGCGGCTGCGGCCTTGCTGGCGGCGTCCGCAGCTGCGGTACTCACCGCCGCGGTGACGGCCTCGGCCTGGGCGGTAGCCGCAGCACCGGCCGGCTCGTATGCGGTGTCGGCGCGCGTCACTTCATCGGCCAGGGCCTGGGTGACGGTCTCGTCGGTGTACTCGTTGGCCGCAGCGATGTCCCCCGGTGGCCCGATCAGGCTCGCGAGGAAGTCGGCTTCGTCACCGTCGTTGCCTGCACGCTTCCATGCGTCGTAGGCGGACTCCCCTGGTACGGCGAGGTACTGGGTGAGGTCGGGGGCGAGTTGCTGGATGGCCCCGAGGTCGACCTCTTCCGCATCGGCGTCCAGGACGAAGTAGAAGTGTCTCGGCTGGGAGCCGTTCACCGATTCGATGCCGAGCCACGCCCACACAGCCGGGTTGGCGCCATCGATGCTGGTGGGGAGGAGCCGCACCTGCTCGCCCTCGCCGTCGACGAGCTCGCCGTTCACGAACCTGTAGGTGCCGCCGCCGGTGAACACCCCATCCACACCTGGGATGCGGACGGCGGGGACTGTCGGCATCAGCTGAAGGGTGCCCTCCCCCGGGCCGCCACCGGCCGGGGACGTGATGGTGTAGCGGACGGCGACGGACGGGACACCCTCGGGGAACGGCATCAGTGCTCCTGGTGGCGCTGGGCGCGGATCACCATGACCGTGCGCTGGACGAACAGTGCGGCGATAGCGAGGACGACGACGGTCCTCACCAGGCGGAGCGGCCAGAGATCGGGCCAGGCGGTGATGGCGACGGTGTAGGCGCTGAGGGCGGTGACCGCTGCCCCGAAGGCCATGAGGTGCCTGCCCGTCTCGGACTTCCACCAGGGGGCGAGGAGGTGGTAGGTGGCCATGAACGTGAGCCCGGCGCCAGCGGTGATGGCGGAGGTGATGACGTTCAGGAGCCGGTCCCAGGTGCCCATCACTGGTCGCCGCCTTCCATGACTGCTCTGATCTTTGCTTCGAAGTGGTTCTCATGCCGGAGGGCCCGGAGGCGGGCGCTGAGGTGGCTCCCCTCCGGGCGCTGTCGTGCCAGTTCGCTACTGACCTGATCCGCGCGCTGAATCGCTTCCTTGGCAGCGGTGGGCTTTCCCCGCTTCTTACGGCGCCACAGTTTGATCACCATCGGCTGTCACCTCCCCACGTGGCAGGGAGTCGAGGAGGTGCACGCCGGTGCGGGACAGTTCGGTCAGCTCGCCGTTCTGCCGGACCGCTTCAGTGAGAGCGTCGGCGACCTTGTTGTGGGCGGTGCGCCAGTCGTTGCGGTCCTCTTTGAGGTCGTCGTAGGTGCGTCTCGGTACGAGGCGGCCGGTGAGGACCATGAGGACGACGATCACGAGGAGGGCGACGGCTCCTATGTCGGCGAGCTTGAATCCGAACAGTTCAGCCATCCGCTGCCTCCTGGGGTGTTCTGTGTGCGGTTGATCAGGCGGCGGTCTTGACGGCGCTGGACTGCTCGACGCGGGTGGTTGGTACGGGTGCTTCGACGGCGGGTCGTTCGATGACGACGAGGACGGCGGACACGAACGCCATCCACCCGGCTTGCTGTTCGACGGTCATGTCGAGGCCGAAGCCGACGAACAGGGCGAGGCCGGCGGAGGCGAGCTGGAGGAGCGCGGCGTAGAGGGCGCCGTTCTTGAGGACGACGGCGGAGGCGGCGGCGACGGCGCAGGCGAGGAACGTGTTGATGAGGGTCTGCTGCGTTTCGGACACCTGGATGCCGTAACCGGCGAGGAGCTTTAGGAGTACGGCGATCGCGCCGAGGATGACGACGGGCTCACGGCCGAAGATGCGCATGGTGGTCTCGTTTCTGGTGGTCAGGGGGTGACGGTGAAGCCGGCGCGTTTGCCGAGTCGGGTGAGGGAGTCCTTGCCGGGGATGCCGTCGGCGGCGCTCCCGGTGTAGCCGCCGCCGGCCTTGGACTTCTGCCAGCGGGAGTAGGCGGTGACGGTGGCGGTGCCGAAGTGCCCGTCGAGGAGGGGCTTGGCCAGGTAGCCGGCGTCGACGAGGGCGGCTTCGACGATGCGGACCCCGGGGTAGGTGACCGGGGTGCCCTTCGCCTTCGGGTTCGAGCGGGCGGCGGCGATGAGCTTGGACAGGTCGACGACCGGCGCCTTCGGCGGAGTGGGCATCGTCGGAGTGGTGGGCGGCTTGGTGGGCGCCGGATCCGGCGTGAGGCGCTTCCCGATCCGGTCACGCATGGAGTTCATGGTGAAGCCGCGCGGGTCGATCTTGCCGGGCTGCCATTCGAGGTGCCCGATGACGGAGCGCTCGGACCAGCCGTGTGCCCGACAGATTGCGGCGGCGGCCCGTTCGATCGCTTCGAGCTGGGCGGCGGGCCAGGGGTCCTGTCCGTTGCCGAGGTTGACGCATTCGAAGCCGTAGAAGTACCGGTTGCCGTCGGTGTTGGCCTCGTTGTCGGTCGGCAGGCTCTTCGCTTCGGCGGTGACGGCGCGGAGGACGTCGCCGTCGCCGAGTCCGGCGTGGTTGGTGCGTCCGTTGCCGACGAGGTGGACGACTCCGGCTTTGTCGATGACGCCGTGGCAGAGGGGTCCGGGGAGGGAGCTGTGCCCGTTGTAGCAGAGCTCGACGCTGTTGGCGGATCCCGTGGTGACGGTGTGGTGGATCACCACCCCGTGTACCGGACCCCACGGTCCCTTGTGGTTGCGGTTGTTGGTGCGCCAGTTGCGGTGTTCGACGACGGTGAGGCCTTCGTTGCGGAGGGCTTTGAGGAGCTTGTCGGCTGTGAGTGGTGTGGCCATGGTGTCTCCTGCGGGGTGGCGGGGTACTGACCCGCATCGACCGTTGACCTTTGAATCATAGGCTTCCGATTCGCATATGCCTACGATTCCAAGGTTCAGGGGTTATGCTTCCCTCGGGTCGCCGCTTCACCGGTCCACCCAGCGGCGGGCTCCTTCTGGCAAGGGGCGAGCCCGCCGCCACCCTTGCCAACCCCCTTGCCGAGGAGTCCTCGTGTCCGATCACGCCACTTCGCCGTCGCTCCGGAAAACGCCCACCTTGCTGGCCATCGGCCGTGACGGCAGTGTCCACAACGTCGCCGTCGAGGGGCCTTTCACGGAGGCCGCCCGCAAGCGCGTCGAGGGCATCTTCAAGGGGCGGCGTTTCGTCCGGTACACCGTGCTCAACGACCAGGGCGCACCGACTGACTGGATCGACGTACCGCTCGGATTCGCCGGTCCCTACGAGGGTGAGCCCAAGTGCAGCCTCCCTGCGCCAACCGCTGAAGGCCCGAGGGCTGACGCCGAGCGTGATGGGCGCCGTCAGCTCCGCAACGCCCTTCGAGTTCTGTGGGAAGCAGGGTTCGCGTTCGGGCCCGAGCTAGTCGACGTGGCCGAGTCCGAGACTGCCACCCTCTACCGGCAGTGGCGGGAGACGGGCGTGGACCCGGGGCTCCAGCAGCAGGAGGCCCCCGATGCCTGATGTTCAGGGTCATTGCCCGGCGTGTGGTGCCACCAGTCTGTTCCTCGGCGAGGGCGGACACGTCACCTGCGCCCGCATCGAATGCCCTAACCCGTGCGCCGCTGACGACCTGCTGCACGGTGGCGAGGAGGCGCTCGTGCATGCGCTGGGTGGCGACCGGACCGCGCGCGTCATCGCCTACAACCTGCACTGCCACGGGCACTCCCTCGCCGACGCACGCCGCATGACCGACGAGGAGTTCCGGGCCGTGCCCGGCATCGGCCACACGTCCCTCAGGCGCATCCGGCGGGCGTTCCCAGCGCAGCAGCCCCGCCTTCTCGACTGCGGGTTCTGCTACGAGGAGCAGGGCGAGGAGGTTCACCCGCACCCGGAGTGCGCCATCGGAAGCACCGCTCGTCAGCAGCCGCCCGTTGTAGCCACGGCACGTGTTCACGTGGACGTAGCCACCCCCACGACGGCGTACCTGACGGAGTTCGAGCGCGCCCAGGCTGTGGCGCGCGCTGAGGAGGCCGAGGCCGTCATCCGGCGGGTACGCGACGCCTCCGCCTTCATCCGGGCCACCACCCGCACATGGGACCCCGTAGCCGACATCATCGACGCCGCCCTCGACGAGGACGGGGACCCCGTACACGCCCGCGTCGCCCTGGCCGTGCGTACCGTGCTGAACCAGGATCTCCCCGGCGACATGGGCGGACACGTAGCCACAGCAGTGCTGGCCGTACTCCGCAAGGAGACCGGCGATGCCTGAGCCGACCGACCCCATGACCGAGCTGGCCGCCGCAGCCGCCCAACTCCACGAGCTGTACGCCACCTACGTCCAGGCCGGGTTCACCGAACCGCAGGCATTCGAACTCACCAAGGCCGTCCTCCTCGTGCACATCGGCGGTGGGGCGTGAGCAACCGAAAGCTTCGGCTGAACCAAGTCCGGCGACACGGCGCACCGGAGGAAGTTGTCACAGTCACCGAGTGGGACGTCACACCTGGCCTCCATGCGTGGATCACCGAGGAGATTGGAAAGCTGGAGGCGGCGGCCAAACCCCTGGTCGCTCTCGGAGTCTGTCCCGAGTGGAGGCACTGCAAGCCAGAGTGCTACCACCCTGAGGGGCTGCCGACCAACGACTCGACGACGGCCCTCCGCCGGTGTGCCGCCGACCGGAAGATCCTCGCCGCGCACCCGTACAGCACCCAAGTCGTCAACCCCAGCTACGGGCCGCACAGCGCCGGGTTCGGGTGCGAGACCTGCCACGACTGGGACGGAGTCCCCGAAGGGCGCGGGGACTGCCCCACCATCCTCGCCCTCGCCGAAGGCTACGGACTCGACGACGAAGACAACGCCGACGTGGAGGTCATCCGTGGCTGACCTCGCCTGCCAGTTTCGTGTCTCCACCCGTGCCGCAGGGCCGCTGCGTCGCGTCGCTGTCCAGGTTTACGAGGACTTGGCGGAGCTTCGTGTAGCCGCAACCCGGTACGTCGGTGCCGAGCCACTCCACTTCGCCGAGGCGCTCGGCGTCTGCCACGCCTACACCGGCGGCGGAACCACCGCCGCCCTCATCCGACTCTGGAGGCAACGCCTCGGCACCAGCGTCGTCGTCCACGAAGTCACCCACGCTGCCATGGGCATATACCGCACCGACTGGCAACCCGACCACGGCGGCCCGAACGACGACCTGGACAACGAAGAGGTCCTCGCCTACCTCGTCGGCAACCTCACCAGCCGCATAGTCGACCGCCTCCACCACCACGGGATGTACCCATGAGCAGCAACTTCTACGTCCTCTGCGTGTCCCACGACCGCCTGAGCACCGAGCACAGGACAAGCGGAGACGCAGCCGAAACCATCAAGACAGGAAGCGACCTCCACCCCGGGTGCGATCTCGTCATCGAGGAAGTCTCCGGCGGACCGGTCGAGATCGGCTGCCCGCCAGCCGACTCCAGGGATGCGGGGCCGCGCTGCTACCACCGTGACGTGCGGTGGGTTGAGGTCGAGTGGCTTCGCGTTCTGTCCCGGGCGTACACGTCGACGGACCCGAAGGTCGCCGAAGCTGTGCGGCGGGGGCGCTTCACCTGCTGGCCCCAAGAGCGGCTCCACCGGCTACGAGGGTCACTCGGCATCGAGGATGAAGCGAGAGAACGCCCGTGACCGCCTGCCCGTTCTGCGAGATCAACGACGGGCGTGCGCCGCCACCTTCATCGCGCGACTCCACCACCACTAGGAACCGCGCACGACCACCATGCCCAGCTGCTGCCCGTAGGTGGCCCGGAACTGGTCCGGTGTCCACGCCCGGCCAGCAGCCAGAAACACCGGATCCACCCGGGCACCACCCACCGCCCCCTCGGCGACAATCAGCACCCAGCCCACCACCGAGCCACCAGACGGCACCCCGGACACATCAGTTCCCGAAGGCGCCGCCACCTCGACGCGAAGCCCATCGAACGCCGGGACCATGCCCACAACACCACCGGGCACACCCTGACCACCCTCAACCATGATCGGCATTCCGCTCCTCAGGTCATCAGCAGCGGCAGGAGCTTGCTGGCAATGTAGGCATGCCCCGCATCCGACGGGTGCACCGAATCCGAGGAACCCGCCGCCCCAGGGGTGGCCTGATCACCCCAGTAGCCCAACCCCTGCCAGTACGCGTAGTTGTTCTGACCCATCGGCCACAGATTGACAAGGGCCGCCCCGTACTCCTCGGCGATCCCCCGCATCCGGGCCCCGTACTGCGAGTAAATCGTCCCCGCGAAATTCCCGCGATGCTGCATCACCAGCAGCAGATCCGTGGCCCCGGTACCCGTGCCCTTGATGGTGTTCAGCGTCGAGTACACGTTCGCCGCCCACGCGTCGAGGGTGACGTTCTGGTTCGCGTCGTTCAGCCCCAGCGCGTAAATCACCAGGTCGGCAGGCTGCGACGTCCCACCGTGCCACAACGTGTTCCCCGTGCCTGACACGAAGTAGTGCGACGTCTGCGCACCGCTCCGCCCGGCATTATCGACGATCACACCCGTGTCCCGCTCCCCCGCCACCCCGATCAACTGAAGGCGAGCACCAGCAGACCCGTTGTACGAGATCACCACCGTGTGCGTACCAGCAGACAAGCCGGTGATGGTCTGGGTTCGGACCGACGCCGAGCTCAGCCCCGGATCCGCCACGGCCACAGCGGCAGCCCCATCGATCGCGTAGGTGTAGCCGGCGTTCGGGGTGTTGACCCCCGCCAGCGTGTAGATCTTGATTGTGGAGCCGCGCACGGTGAAGGTAGCGGTGGCTGCGGCGGTGGCGTAGATGCTGCTGATGCCCGGCCCGTACCACAGAACGGTGTCGGTCCATGTGCCGGTCGTGGTGGCGATGGACTGGTTGGCCTGCCAGGCGGCGATCGCTTCAGGCTTGGCCCCGATGATCGCGGGGGTGCGGTTCACCGAGTACAGGCCGCTGCCGCCATCCCCATAAGCCGACTGAAGGGCGGTACGCAGGATTCCGACGTAGCTCTTGGAGACTAGGTCGGAGCAGTAGTACCCCTTCGTCACCGAGTCGCCCACCGCGATGATCCGGGCCTTGCCCGTACCAGCAGCGTCACGCTTCGCCCGCCAGAACTTCCCCCACCCGTCCGGGACATACACACCCAGCTCCCCCGCCGAACGGGGCCGGGCAGTGCGAGCCGCAACCGTGGTCGCCCCCCGCACGGTGGTGATCGACGACCCCAGGCGAACCGTTGTGTTCGTCCCGTCGTCGAACAGCCCGCCCGACGCGGCATGCAGGTAGGCGTCATCCAGGAGCACCGTGGAAGCCCCGGACAGGCGTACCCCGTACTGGGGGCTGTTCGTCGACCCCCCGCCGTCATCCACCCCTGGGTAGCACGTCACCCCGTTCACCGTGACCGGCACCGTCGCCCCCACCACAGCCAAACCGGCGAACCCGCCGCCACCGGTGCCGCCGTTGCGGCCGTCGCGGCGAGTCATGAGCCCAGTGATGAGGATGGGGGTGTTACCCGTGGCGTCCACGAACACGCCGTGCTGCCCATTGCGGTCCGTGGAGCAGCCGGTCATCTGCATGCCACCGGAGCCCTGCCAGTCCCCCCACGCCCCGGTGATGCGGTACCCGTGGGAGCCGCACCACTCCACCCGGCAGCCAGCGAGCTGGGCGTTTGTGCAGTTGGTGAGGACGATGCCCTGCGCCTGGCAGCCGAGTACCTGTACGTCGTCGAGGGTGAGGTCGGTGTTGCCGTTGAGCAGGATGCCGTTGCTCGTACACCGGTTGATCATGACGTTATGGAGGCGCCACGAGTACGGGCGGATCCCGCCCGCCTGCCCGGTGATGATCCCGTTGTTCGGCATACGCCGGATGCACACATCGCGCATCACAACGTTCTGCACGTTGCCCTTCGCATACAACCCATCCACCGACCCGGTGATCTGAGACCCGTCGATCATCAGGTTGAACAGGCGCTGCTCGCCGTTGATCGCCGGGTGGGTACCATCGTCCTCTCCGATGATCTGGAGCACACTCGACCCGGTGAACGGCACGGCGGCCTCGATCCAGCACGGGTAGTCGGCCTCCGTCATCCCCGGGCCGATCATCAGGTTCGAGTGGGTTCCCAACAGGGTGATCCCCGGCGGCAGGTCAAGAGTCGCCGACACCTTGTAACGGCCGGCAGGGAAGTACACAACTCCACCGACCGGGCATGCGGTGATCGCCGCCTTGATGGCGGTCGTGTCGTCCGCGGCTCCGTCACCCAGCGCCCCGTGGTCGGTCACGAATTGCCAGTCCAGCACCGACGGCAGGCGGCCCGCCGGCACCCTGCCCCCAGGGTCCAGGGATGGCCAGCCGCCGGGCAGGTCCTTGAGGGCCAGGTGGTCCTGGAGGATGGTCCCCAGGTCCACTGCGGCGGCGGCGTAGCGGCGCCCGTATCCGAAATCCATGTACAGGTGGGTGATGCCGTCGGGTCCGAAGAACGCAACAGCCCCGTCGCCGTCGGCAGTGACGGTGCTGATGGGTGTGCCTGCCAGGTCGGTGAGGTCAGTGATCTGGGTGCCGTCGGAAGCCGCATCCCAGATGGTGCCCGTAGCTCCGGGGCGGACCAGGAGCTGGTTCCCGACTCGCTCCATGGCGTAATCGGACGTAGAGCCCCCGAAGAGGTGGCGCATGATGATGTCCTTTCGGGGTCAGGCGAGCCAGTACGAGCCGTCGATGGTGATGATGTCGCCGGGGCGGATGTTGAAGGGGGTGTTCGTGAACATGCTGAAGGCGTTCGGGACCGAGCTTTGAGAGGAGCCGTTGGTCATGGAGTACCGCAGCCGGGCGATCTTCGTCGTGGAGGACGACGGGAACGTCACTGCGGCCCCGACAGCGGAGCCTTCACCGTTGTCCGAGGAGTAGTTCCACGTGAAGAGCGACCGGTGCAGCGTGCTGCACGGGTAGCCCGGGGGGAGGGTGACCCCGATCGGATCTGGGTATCCGGGCGGGTTCGAAGCCACCACCACGTGGATCGTCAGGTCGACCCGGCGGCCCCGCACTTGGAAGAGCCCCCGGTTGGTGGCCGACGTGCCCCAGTGGAAGTTCGTGTTCCCCGCCGACCACTGAGGTGTGTACGTGTTCTCCTCGACCCCTGGTGATGCCAGCCAGTGCCATGTGGCGCCGTCGCCGATGTAGAGGCGGCTTCCTTCCGTGAGGAGCTGTCCGCGCACACTGGGCCTGCGCGCTCCGGGGAGGCTGGGCATGGCCCCCCGGTCGGTGAACCACCGGCGGTCGAGGACGTTGACGGCGGTGACTACGGACGACCCGGCGGCGACGGTGCACTGGGCAAGGGGGACTTCGTAGGTGCCGTCCTCGTCGGCGGCCAGCGTGGGGGCGCTGGTGCCACCGGTTTTGTAGAAGGCACGGACCGTTTTGGCGCTCATGCTGGACCGGAGAACAACGGTGTCGATGCGGGCCGCAGACCCGGCGTTCGGGGTTACGGGGATGTTCTTGGCGGTGTCGTTGAGGTAGTAGAACCCGTTGACGAACGCCTCGCCCGGCTGGAGGACGACGTTGCCGCTGCCGTTTCCGGTGACCTTGAGGGCCGTGTCGGCAGGGTCCGAGGCATGAACCCCGTCCAAGCCCCACCGTCGTGCCATGCGGGACCACTGGGACTGGGTGGCGATCGGGGCACCGTCGAACGGCGCACTGAACTCGGCCATCAGGCGGCCTTCCTGGTCTTGACTCTGCCCATGTCTCGTTTGAGCTGGGCAAGGAACTTGTAGATGCGGGCCACCGTGCCGTCGCCGTCACTCGATCCGACAGTGGCCTTCACGGTGGTGCCGTCACTGGCTGTGCAGGTGAGGGTGACCTCGCGGACCACGTCGGTCATCCACGAGTCACGGACCTTCGCGGACGCGGTGTCGCCGACCTGGTAGTCCCGCCCGTAGCGCAGCTGCGGAATGTCGATCGGGCTGATCGCCAAAGAGCCTTGGCCTGCGCCAGCACTGAGGGCCTCTTCGGCGGCCTGGTCCATCTGGGCCGCCAGGTCGACGGAGGCGGTGTCGACCGAGGTGAGGTCGACGAACTGCTCCATCATCAACCCGGGATAGAGAGGGTCGGCCCTGTCGTAGGCCTTGCACTGGCGTGGTGAGGACTGGCCACCGGCGACGACTAGGGCCCGCGTGCAGGTAGGCGGTGTGGTCGAGTAGTCGGCGTCGGTGAGGTTCCCGAAGTTGAACGCGAACCGGGCGGTCCCGGACCGGTCGACGGGTGCGTACACCTGGAACTGGAGGTTGCTCCCGACCTGGACGACGCGGAACCCGAGCCCGGCCGCGTTCGCGATGTCGGTAAGGACGGCGAGGAGGCTGTCGAACTGGTTGAGCTGCCGGGTGATCGTCGGCCCGCGGTTGCCGTTGGTGGCGAGCGTGAGGAGCGCGTTCCTGCGCGACGCCAATGCCCCAGGTCCGGCGTTGACGTTGACGAGGGTCCGCATCGCCGTCTCCGCCACCGCGCCGCTGATCTTGTACACCGCGTCCGCCTGGGCGCCGATTGCGCTGCCCGGCGCGGGCCAGCAGGTGTAGCGGGCCAGTACCTCGGTGTCGGACACTCCCCCGACAGTGAGTTTCCCGGCCCCCGAGTCGTCCTTGGAGCGAGACCAGTCCACGGTACGGATCGGCCCGGAGTCGACGAGGGTCCCGTCGGCGGTGCGGATGATCAGCCCGTTGCCCTCGGCCAGCAGGTTCGCTTTCCCGGAGTCGGCGGAGATCTCCAGCACGTAGGACCCGATGGCGTTGTAGCGAGGGATGACGGTGAGGCTGGTGTAGTCGTCTACCTGCCCGATGCGCTCCAGAGTGGAGTTGCGGACGTAGACGCGGAGTGCGGTACTGGTCATCTGTGCCCTCCTCTCAGGAAGCCAAGTAGCGGGGTTGGTACGTCATACGGACCGAGGTCGCCGACGTAGAGCCGGCGACGGTGAGGGTGAGCTGGTTGACGCCGGTCTCCAGAGGCCACAGGGCTGAGGCGTTGGAGAGGTTGGGCCAGAGGTTCGTGACCCCGTTGAGGAGGGCGGTCTGGCGGCGGTCGCGGGTGTCGATGACGATCGTGTCGGCACCGGTGATGGTGCGGGTCATGGCGAGGGTCTGCCCGGTCGTCACGTTGGTGAGGGTGACCGAGGTCGCCGGGCCCTTGATCGTCCACACGGGGTGCGCGTCGTCGTCGCCGTCGTTGTCCACCGTGACGGAGCCGAGTACCTGGGAGTCGCCGACGGTCAGCGGCAGGAACGGGAAGAAGTCGCCGCCCGTACCGTTCCGCCACTCGGTGGTGACCTCTCCCCCGGTCCAGTACGGGGACGGGACGGCGAACACCAGCGCGGTGATGCACCAGCGGGCACCTGCGGCATCCAGGGATTCGTCGCCTTCCATGCCGTCCTGGTAGCGGACGCCAATGCTGCGGGTGGCCCCGTCGGGCTCGGTGAGGGTGAGGGTGCCTTGGCCGCGCTTGGGGTTGAGGGAACGGACCAGCGCCCGACGCCGGGCCTTGTAGGCAGCCCTGCTGTCGTTGGCCCAGAAAGCCACCGGCAGGGTGATCGTTTTCCCCTCGGCGCGGACCTGCCGCACCTCGTACCCGTCGATCCCCGGGGACTCGTCGGTCGCCATGGCGTACCCGGGCATGTCCAGCCCCTTGGCGCCGGGCTGGACGACCCATCCGCGTTCCCAGTCGGTGAGCATCGTCGTCACACCACCGGGGTCCGTGAAGGACACCAGGGGCATCTCGATCAGGCGTTGCGGCCACTCCCAAGGCGGCTGCTGCTCCTCGGGCGGGAGCGTTGAGGCTACGAGGATCGGCATCAGTAGGCTCCGCTCATGACCGGGCGGTGCAGCATGTCCTCAGCCGCCAGGGCGTCAAGGATGCTCCGCTTGGAGGCGACTTCGCGGGTGGTGGCGTTGTAGTGCAGGTGCCGGTCGCCGCTCGTGTTGTTCACCGTGCGGGTTTCGGTGCGGGCCATGGTGGCTGCGGCTGTCGACCGGACGGTGCGGGCCATAGACGCTGCTGCGGCGGCGGCCTGCGGGATGGTGTCGCGGACCCCGCGGGCGAAGCCCAGCCCGGTGAACCGGCCGAGTGCGGCGAGTACCTGGGACGGAGACTTGATCTTCAGTTCGACCCTGATGGTCTTCTGGATCTTCTTCGCCAGGTCGGCCATCGCCTTGATGATCGCCGACTCCTGGGCGACCAAACCGGTGAGGAATCCCTTGCCCGCCATGGCTCCGGCGTCGTACATGACGTCGGCGGCGTCCTGCCCGTAGGCGGTGGCCGCCTTCCCGATCTGCACCTGTGTCGCGTTGATGGACTTCAACTGCGCGTCCGTCGCCTTCACCAGCGCCGCGGCATACGGTGCGCCCTGGTCCGGGCCGGCCGCGATGAGCTGCCCGAGGAACTCCTTCGACAGGCCACGCTTCCCCAGGGTCGCCAGGTTCGAGGAGAACGTCTGGAGCTGACCGAGGCGGACCTTCAGCCCGTTGAGAATGCCGTCCGCGCCGAACGGCAGGCCCGAGTTGGGGAGGCTGGTAAGGGAGGCGAAGTTTCCCGCGTTGGCGGTTGCTTCCTTCGCGAACGCGTTCGCCTGGGCGATCTTCGCGGTGAGTGCGTCGCGCTGCCCGGCGAGCTTCTGGAGAGTCTTGTTCTGGGCGGTGAGGTTCTTGATGAGCCGATCGTCGAGGGTCGTCTTCACGCCCTTGAACGCGTTCTTCACTGCGGTGGCGACCTGGGTCATGGCCTTGTCGATCGCGGACGCCGTCCCGGCCAGGGCCTTGAGGAAGTTCGCGCCGACCGACGCCGCGATGGGCCCGGTATCGATGCTCTTGCCGCCCACCCGGATGATCCCGCCGGTGGCGTAGCCGGAGCCCCGGCGGAACCCTGTGTTGATCTGCACTCCGCCGCCGACAATGCCACCCCGCGCGTACCCGCCGATCCGGGTGTACGCGGCGGAGAGACTCCCGTAGGTCTTCAGCGCGTACCGCATGGAGGCGTACACGTTCGCCATCGGGTCGATGCTGACCCCGTACATCTTCGGGCCGACGCTCCGGTACTTCCCGGCGAACGCCTCGAACGTCGGCCGGATCACCTGCATCAACCCCACACTGGGTGTGCCGTTGATCCAGTTGATGTCGTTGCGGTTGACGGCCTTGGGGTTGCCGCCGGACTCCTGGTTCATCCGGCGGAGCGTCGTGTTCACCAGGGACAGGGACTGGCCGACCTGTCCCAGCGCCTGCGTGACGACACCCCGGAAGCGCTCCACCCCAGCCCCGGCGTCGCCGCCGGTGCCCCCTTCGAGGTAGCGCATCGGGTCGACGGTCTTGCCGTTGATGCGGGCTTCGAGGTGGAGGTGGGGGCCGGTGGTGTTGCCGGTGGCGCCAACCCGGCCGATCTGCTGGCCGCGCTTCACCGTGTCGGAGGCGCGCGCGAGCATCGCGGACATGTGGGCATACAAGCTGGACAGGCCGGACCCGTGATTGATCTCGATGTGCTTGCCGTAAGGCCCGGAGTCGATGGCCTGGCGGACGATGCCGGAGTCGACTGCCCGGATCGGTGTGCCGGTCTTCGCCGGGAAGTCCAGACCGGTGTGCCGGCCCGAGCTCCACATGAGCCCGGCCTTCCCGAACGGGGTGCCGTAGGGGGCGCTGACGGGCTTCAGCCAGTCGCCGGTGCCTTCGACCAAGTCCTTGCCGCGGATGTAGTCGATGGCCCGGTTGATCAGCCCGATCGGGGCCTGCCCGATCATGCCGGGCCAGGTGCTCTTGTTCTTCCCCAGGGCCTTGCTGATGCCCTTCTTGACTGGAGAGAACGCGGACTCGGCGAGGTCTGCGAGACCGCCGCGGGCGACGTCGGCACCCTTGGAGAGGACGCTGCCGACAGCGTTGGTGATGCCGTCGAAGATGCCGCCCTCGGCGAACCCGCGGAACTGTCGGAGGCTGCGTCCCTGCATGGCAGCCTGGTTGACGGCGTGGAGCCGGGCCCGCTCGTAGGGGTCCTGCATCGCCTCGGAGACGTACACACCCTCGCCGCGCCGCATGGGGACGAGCTGGTCGTCACCCTGTCTCCAACTGCTGGAGCCGGGGAGGATGCCGCCCCGGGCGAAGCCCTTCGGCATGGGCATGGTCGTGAGGTCGTCGACACCAGGGATCTTTGCCGCGGTTTTGTTCCAAACGGCGACGATGCCCTTGTTGTAGACGACGTCGATCCAGAACTTGATCGGCGCCTTCACCAAGTCTTTCAGCCCGGCCCAGATTTTTCCGAGGCCCTTCTTCAGCGTCTCGAAGGCGCCGGACAGCTTCTCGGCGAAGGTGTTGAAGCCGCTGCGGACGGAGCCCCAGGCGTCGGTGGCGGTGGTCTTGATGTTGGTCCAGAGGCCGGACCACGCGTCGGACACCTTCGTCTTGATCGCGTTGAAGATCAGAAGCGCCTTGTTCCGCAGGTCCGTGAACCAGCCGATGGCACCGTTAACGATGTCGGGGATGATGCTGTGCCCGAGGAGGACGTCGTACAGCCACCGGAACGCCTTAGCGATGGCGTTGGTGAGCCACTTCACTGCGTCGACGCCGGGCTGGATGTCCTTGCGGAGCTTCGCCATCGACTTGATGAACTCCCGCATGGCGGGGATCACGATCCGCAGGATGATGGCTGTCGCCAGCTGGGTCATCAGCATCGAGAACTGGATCAGCGGCGGCAGCAGCGGCATGATCGCGGGCAGCAGCTGGATCAGGAACTCGGTCCCCAGTAGCGCCAGCTGCGGGAGCAGCGGCGCCAGGGCGAGAAGGATGTCGCCGATGCTCTTGCCGAGCTGCATCAGCGGCGGCACCAGCATCGGGATGATCGGCAGCAGCTGCTGGAGCACTCGCATGAACGCCGCCGCGTACTGGCCGGCCAGCTCGGCGATGACCGCGGACAATCCCTCAATGATCGGAGAGAGGATCGGCCCGAGCATGCCCGCGATCTTCGTGATGACAGGGACGAGATCATTGAAGACGCTGATCATCAGGTTGAAAATCGGGACGACGAGCGGCAGCAGGTCGGCGATCAGCTTCCCGAGTACCGGCAGCATCGGCGACACGGCCTCAACCAAGGCGATGATGGCCTGCGTCGCCACCACCAGCACCGGGCCGAGCGCTTGGGCGATCGGCAGGAGCGCGCCGCCCAGTGATTCCATCAGCTCGCGGATCGCAGGCCCGAGGAGCTTCGAAATTTGGATCACTGACGGTGCGAGGGCGGCGAGGATCGGCAGGACGGCCTGGAGTGCGGAACCGAGCGCCCCGGCGATGAGGCTGGCGACAGCCTGCACCGCTGCGAAGATCGCCTTGAGGGATTCCTGCACTTCCGGTAGGGCGGTGACCCTGCGGATCTCCTTCAGCGCCTCGCCTACGACGGCGAAGAAGTCGCCGCCCCCCTCGGCGGCAGCCCCGAAAACGTTCTTGATAATCCCGCCGAGGTCGGCCAAGACCCCGCCGAAGCTGACGGCGACATCCAGCGCCGTGTTGATGGCCTCTTCGAGGCGCCCGTTCTCCAGCCCCTTGGCGAGCTTGCCCATGACCCGGTCCATGGCCTCGCCAGCGCCGGCGGTGATCCGGTTCCAGGCTGGGCCGGCGGCGATGGTGAGCTGGGACAGGCCGGTGAGGATCTGGCCGGGGATCTTGTTGAGGTTGCCGAGGCCGTTCCGGATGACGTCGAAGGTGCCCTTGAGCTGCCCCGACTTCTCCAGGTTGTCGACCGCGTTCAGGGCGTTCTTCGCCATGGCGCCGAGCTCGCCTGCGGCTCCGACGAGCCCGGCCCGGACGGTGGGCAGGATGCGTCCGCCGACAGCCTGGAGGCGGGTGCCGAGCCCGTCGAACAGGCGGTCCTGGACATCGAGTTTCATGGCCCGCCAGGCGGGCGCCATCTCCTGAAGGATGCCGATGAAGCTGCGGGCGTTCGGGCTGAGCTTGCTGATGGCGTCGTTGAGCTTCGTGGTCTGGGTGGCGGCGTTCTGCTGGGCGTCGGCCACGGTGCGGGCGGCGTCCGCGACTGCACGGTGGGCGTCGGCCAGGCTGCGTTCCTGGTCGGCTACGCGTTCGCCCGCGGCCCGGATCCTTTCCTGCGCCTGCATTACGGCGTCGGACCCCGCCACTCCGGCCTTGTTCGCCGCGGCGGTGTCGACCTGGCGGCGCTTCTGCTGCCGGTCCTGCTCGTCGGCGGCGGCACGAGCCCGCTTTACGGCAAGGTCGGCTTGCTGGATCTGGAGCTGAGTGGCGGTGGGGTCGGACCGCGTTTTGGCCAGGTCGAGTTCGGCCTGCTCAATGTCGAGTGCGGCTTGCTTCTGATCCAACGCACCCTGGCGGAGGCGCTGGTTCATGTCCTCCAGGTCACGCGTTGCTTGGCGCCGGGCGGCGGACAGTTCCTGCTGCGCCTGGCGGGCGGCCCGCTGTGCTTGAGACAGATTTCGTTCGGCGTCGGCAACGCCCCGGTGGGCGTTGGCAAGGGAGCGCTGCGCGGTCTCCACTTGCCGGGCGGCGGTCACCGCTGCTTTCGCTTCGGCTGGCGCCGGGTTGAACGCGGCCTTGATGGCGTCGCCGACACCTGAGGTGCCAAGCTTGATCGCGGCGAACACCGAGACCAGCGTGAGGATGCCTGGTGCGGCCACCGCGGCGAGCGGGCCGAGCTGCCCGATCGACGCCCCCAACGCCGAGAGTTGAGGGGTGGCGAGGAGTGCGGCGGCAGCGATCTTCGCTATTCGGCCGGAGAGAATCCCGGCTTGGGCGGATGCGTTACCCCCGCTGCCGCCGAAACTCCCGAGCGCCGAGGTGATTCCGGCGAGCCCGAGGATGCGGGTGCGGATGTTGACGATGCGGTCGCGGGCGGCATGGTTGAGGGCGGTGTTCGCTGCGGCGGTGACAGCACGAGCGTCGATGCGGGTGGTGCGCCGGCGGGTGAGGTTCGCGAGGTCGTTCACTGCGACGCGGGTGTCGACGTCGACGCCGAGCCGGACGCGCTGTCGTTGGGTGAGCCCGCGGAGTTCGTTGGCGGCGACACGGGTGTCGAGGGTGGCCCGGATTTGGACGAAGCGGTCTGCCGTCAGCTTGTCGAGGGCCTTCTCGACCCGCTTGTACGCGGCGTCTTGGATCTTGGCGACGATGTCGACGGTGGTCTGCCCGAACCCGGCGAGGCGCGTTTTGGCTGTGGTGTCGTCGACCTGGGCGACGATCCGGACGGTGCGTTCGTCGGTGAGGCGGGCGAGGGCCGTCTTCGCTGCCTTGTCGTCAAGCTGGGCTGTGATCTTGACGGTGCGCTGGTCCGTGAGCTTGCCGAGCCCTGTTCGGGCTGCGGTGTCGTCGAGTTCGGCACGCACCTTGACGGTGCGTTCGCGGGTAAGGCGGGTCAGCGCGGTGGTGGCGGCCTTGTCGTCGAGCTCGGCCGTCAGCTTGATCGTGCGCGGCTTGGTCAGCCTGGTCAGCTTGGCCTCGGCCACCGTGGTGAGGAGGTCGACGCCTACGCGGACGGTGGGTGTGGCGGCGGCAAGCTTCCGCTGGATGCCGTCGAGGATCTCGTCGCCCGCCACTCGCCCGGCGAGTTTGGCGGGCTGGCGGATGGCGGAGGGCAGCTCGACACGGAGCTTGTCGCCGAATGTGGTCGTGTCCGGGATGAGTGAGACCCGGGTGGACCCGACGAGTGTCGGCTCGGCCATGCTGCCCTCCCCTCTACGGTGCTGCTTCGAGTTCGCGGAGCTTTTGCGCCCAGTAGTCGACGTCCGCCTGGTCGGACTGGGTGCCGGGTGAGAGCTGGTTGAGGATTGCCTCGGAGTAGCGGACCCCTGCGGCTTCGAGTGCGGCTTGCTGCTCGTCGGCTTCCGTGGCCGGTGATTCGACGGGGGGCATGTCCGGTGGTTCGCCCTTGAGGTGGGCGGCCCATAGGACTCGGATCATGAGGAGGAGGGCGTTGTATTGGGCGGCCTGGATGTAGGTGCCCTGCGTCCACCGCCGTCCGTCCATGTCCCCCGCTGCTGCCGCCTTGGTCGCGGAGTCCTCTGGCAGGTGCTCAACCAGGTCCCGGAGTTCAGCCCAGGACATGGACCCCTCGCCCCAGGACATGGCCCAGAACTCTTCTAGGCGGCGGCCTGGGTAGTACCGCTGGATGTCGGCTCGGACGGCTCCGGGGTGCTCTTCGAGGAGCTGGAGGAGCCGGAGCCTTCCCCCGTGTCGGTGCCCGCCTCCCCGTTGATCTCCTTGAGGAGTTCGGTGAGTTCGCCGACGGTGAGCTGGGCGACTTCGACGAGCTGGTCGAATGCTTCGGGCGGGGTGGCGATCTTGCGGAGGATGCTGAGGTTGGTGCTGTCGCTGTCTGCTTCGACGGCCTTGACGACGACGAGGGGCCAGTGGTCCTGGGTGAGGAACGAGCAGGTTCGCTCTCTGACCTCGGCCTCGGTGTCACCGGGGACCTCGAAGACTAGGTCGACGTGCTTGACCCCGGCCTTCTGGGCGATCTGGGCGCGCATCTCCTGGAGGCGGATGACCTTGCGATTCGGCTTGGACATGGGGTTGGTCCTCTACTCGGGCGGGGATGGGGCGGGGCTTCAGGTGGTCCGTCGCGCTCTCCCCGCCCCGGGTTGGAGCGCGACGGGCCACCAGTCGGGGGTTAGCCCTCTTCGATCTCGGGGACGGCGACGTCGGTGATCATGTGCTGGACCGATTGGGCGCCACCCGGGGCGGCGAGGGCGGTGAAGGTGAGCTCGAAGTTGGAGGAGTCGTCCGCGCTGTGCTTGCGGGCGCCTCGGTCGGACACGCCGCAGCGGGCGATCATGATGCGGTGGCGCTTGCCTCCGTAGATGACGTCCAGGCCGAGGGCGATCTCCACCGTGTCCTGGGTGCTGCCCGAGCCGAAGGAGACGAACTGCTTCTTGCCCGCAGCCGCCGCCGTGGACGTCATGTTCGCCATCTTCACCTGGTAGTACAGGGATAGCAGGCGGGCGTTGGTCTGCCGGAACGTCAGCTTGAATGTCTGATTCCGCTTCTTTGCGAGGTCGACCACGGGGGCGTCCTCGCCCCACGCGTCGAGCTGCGTGCGCTCTTCGGCGAGCGCCTCTTCCAGTCCGTCGGGGGTCACGAACCCGAGGTCGGTGAAGTCGGCACCCCACGCGAGTTCGGGGCCGAGGGGGAAGGTGGAGCCGACCTCGGCGGCGTATGCCTTGCCCGCTGTGCCGACGATGATTTCTGCCGAGTCGCCCACGACGGGCCTCCTAGCTGTTCGGGAGGGGTGGGCGGACGCTCATCCCCAGGATCATGCCGACACGGGCAATGCCTGTGTTGGGCTCTTCTGGTCGGTCTTGCGGGCCGGTCTCCTGCGAGATGGCGCTGACGATGCCGTCCTCGGTGGACCGGCCGGGGAACAGCTCCCACGCGGCACACACCCGCAGTGCGAGGCGCATGGCAGCGCCCTCGTCGGCGGCGTAGCAGTCGATCGAAAACCGGGGCCGGTCGGTAGTGGCCGGGTCGGACCAGCCGCGCATGGTGCTGGTGCCGCCGATCCGCAGGACCCTGACCGCCGGAAGCTTGGCGTTGAGCGCCTTGCCCTCGGGGAGCTTCGACGTCACGTAGGCGTCGGGCATGTCGAGGTCGAGAAGGTCGATGGCGACCTTCTTGCCGTCAGGGAGGACCAGCAGGGCGGCCATGGCTACTTGCCTGCGGCCTTCTGCGGCTGGCTGCCGGTCGTTGGGTTCTTCTCCCCGGCAGTCTTCGCGGCTTCGTCGGCCTTCTTGTCGTCGACGACCTCGGCGAAGCCCCTCCAGCGGTGGACCTCATCTGCCGGGACCTCGACCGTCTCGCCGGGCATCGCCTTGCCCCGGGGGAACGTCAGGCGCATCTTCACGGTGTCAGACATCAGTGGTCGCCTCCTGCGGCGTCGAGAGCGTTGCCGAGCGTGTGATGGGGAAGGTGGATGAGGCGGCCGTGGCGGTCGGTCTGCCGGGTGCCGAGCTCTACGTAGATGGAGTGTTTGGCGACGGCGTCCACGTGCCGGGCGCCATCCGCGTCGGGGCGCTCCACGACGTGGATCTTCGAGCGGAACTCGCCGGTGTCGACCGGAGCCGTCAGCTGCGCCACGCCTACGACCCGGCCCATCCGCTCCCCGAGATCGGCCTGCACATCGGGGTGCAGGACCAGCCCGGCGATGGCTTCCTCGTCGACTTCGACGACGATGCGGCTCATCCCGCCACCTCCAGCAGCCGTACCGTCTGCCCCGACAGTGGTCCAGCCTCCTGAACGTCCTTCGGAACCCCGTCGACCTCCCAGGTACGCCCGTCCCACTCCACCCGGGACCACTCCGACACCCGAGGAGCGCGGCGCGGCATGTACAGGTACGCGGCCGTGACCGTCTGGTCCTTGGCTTCCTTCGACTCGGACGATGACGAGTAGTCGACGGTGCACCCGTACACGGGGGTGCGGGTGGCGTGAGCCCAGTCCCGGACCTGCGTGTTGTAATCCCCGTTGACCAACGGTGCGTCGACAAGGACGACCGTCTGGCGTCCGATGTGGCCCGGCATCAGCCCACCACCAGCGGCTCGAACCGGAACAGGCCGCAGGTACGAAGCAGATCCACCACAGACGGGGCCAACTGGGCGGCCTGCCCCGCCCCCTGACCGACCGTGCGCCGGGTGAACGACCGCTGCCCCGTCGACATCGACTGCAAATCCGCCTGCGCCTCGGTCTCATCACCCCGCTCCAGCATCCAGTGGACCTGCTGGACCGTCGCCTGCCGCAACACCTCCAGTACCTCGGCGTCATCGCGGTCGTACCACGCCCCCAAAAGGGCGCGGTCGACGCGCTGCGACGCCAACGTCAGCAAGCGCACAGCGTTCTCCGGCGGCGGCTCGGGGGCCAGCCACGCAGCAAGGTCGGGGACGGTCGCGTAGAGCACCGGCTACTCCTGGCCCTCGGGGTCGACGGCGGTCTCGCGGGCGTCCTCGACGACCTGCGCGTAGTCCTGGCACTCCGCCTTGGTGGCGTCCTTCGCCTCGTCCGGGTCCATGCCCAGGGCGATGGCGTACTCCCGCCAGTCCACGACCTTCGCGTTCGCCGCAGGCCGGTCCGGCACCTCGGTGGCGGGTGTGGCCGGCGACTCCGGGTCCAGGTTCGGAACCGGTGCCGGGGTGCCCTCGCCGAGCCCCTTCTCGTGGGCGGCCACCCACTCCTGGAGCTGGGTGATGGTGAGGGAGTAGGCGTGGTCAGCGAGGAGGCCGAGGGTGACGGCGTAGGTCGCCCACTCCCCCGCCGCGCCGTCATCGCCCGGCTTCTCGCCCACCGGGGGCTTCGTGCCGATACGGTCCGCCGTGGTCGCCTCGGCGCCGTCGACGACGACGAGCGACTTGTCGCCGTCCGGGACGTCTGGGGCACTCCCGGAGACGGGGACCAGGTGGCCGCGGGCGACCTGTTTGGCCATCTCCCCGGTCGGCGGGTCGTCCAGGTGGAGCCGAAGCCCACCTGTGCCGATGTACTCGCGGCGTCCCATGTCAGTACGCCTTGGGGAGCTTGAACACCGTGATCGTGCCGGTGGTGCCGGACGCGAAGTCGACGTACAGCTTCGAGCCCTTCTGCTGGAACCGGGCCGAGGTGAACGGGCCGATGAACTGCTTCCCGGACGTCGCCGCCACGGTGGTGGCACTGTCACCCTGGCCGCCCATCCACGCCTGGGTCCCCGTACCGGCCTTGACGGTGACGACCTTGTCCGTGCCAGCGGTGTTCGTGACGCGGATGAGGGTGCGCTCGGGGTCGACGTTGTTGACCACGACCCCGTTCGTGACGAGCGTGGAGTCGATCGTGGTACCCGCCGGGTCGGCGAGCGCACCGTTCGGGACGAACGGCGTGTACGGAACTGCGGTGCGAGGCATGGGAGTCTCCCGGGTCGAATCGAGGGGTTACGCGGGGTCGATGAACGCGACCGCGATCCCGGTGGGCCGCAGGAGCTTCGCGCCGTACACATGCAGGCCACGCACACCGTCGGCGATCGTCGACTGGAGGCGCAGCGCCTCGGTCTCCAGGATCTGCTCGGCGTAGGTGATCGCACCCGGGTAGCCGGCCTGGACGACCTGGATGTCGCCGGTGGGGTTGGGGGTGTTGTTGGATTCGAGGATGTCGAATCCGGCGGCTCGGCCGACGAACCCGTTGCGGAGGCCCTCGGTGGTGCCGGAGGCGTCGGCGCGAATGAACCGGTCGTCGGAGAGGAGGGACCCGATGAACTCCGGGGAGGCGACGAGGTACCGGCCCTCGGAGGGGACGTTGGCCCGGTTCAGCTTGGTGCGAAGCGGCACGAGGACCTTGTTGTAGGCGTCCTTGGAGTCGGTGTACGTGTTGATCGGCGACCCGGTGGAGCCCAGCGTGTTCGCGGCGGCGACTCCGGTGTACAGGGAGGCGACGTAGGCGTCGGCCTTGTCGCGGAGGCCGTAGGCGGCGTTCTGTGCCATCTGCTGCATCGGCGACACGAGGGCCTGCGCCTTGTCGACGTCGTCGAGCTTGAACGCGAACGCCTTGCCCTGGTCGATGACGAGGTCGGTGCCTGCGGTCTCGACGTCCTCGTAGTTGATGGTGTCGCCGGACGAGTAGTCGAAGATCGTCGGGTCGCCGATCGTCGTGATGTGCACCGATTGACCCTGGGAGGTGATTTCTCCCTGGTAGTTGGTGTTCACGAGCTGCGGCTGCGCATAGACGAGGCTGTTGCGGAGGGCGGTGAGCGTCAGGGCGCTCCAGATCTCCGGCTTGAAGTTGTTGATGGACAACGGAGGCTCCTAGGGAGGCATCAGCCACCGCCGAGGTAGGCGTTGAATCGCCCTTCCCTGGTGGCCTTGTCGATCTCTTCGGGGGTCATGCGCTTGCGGTCCGCCTCGCCCAGCTGCCGCTTGCCGTTCCCGGCCCCGTCCATCGGTGCGCCACCCGCGGGGGTGCGCTCCGGCTCCCTCGGCTCCGGCGCCTTGGCCGCGAGCTTCTTGTTGGAGTCGACTGCCGTCTTCACTGCCTTGCCGACCTGCTCGTCGAAGTCGGCCGCGGTGGGGTCGAACTTCGAGATGGCGTTGGCGAAGGAGCGTGAGTCGAGCAGTGCGTCGGGGTCGCCGCCGTACTTCCCGGCCGTCTTGTAGACGGCGAGCTCCACCTGCGTCTGGCGGGCCTGCGCGCGGGACTCCTTGGTCTCTCCGCGGGCCTCGTCCAGTTGCTTGGCGAGTTCTTCGGGGGTGGGCGGCTTGGCCTCGTCGGTCTCCAGGCCGAACGCCTTGGCCACCCGCTTCATGAGGGTGTCCTGGTCGTCCTTGGCCTTCTGTTCCAGGGCTTCGCGCTTGGCCTTTTCGGCTGCGACGTCGCCGCGGAGGTTTTCGACGAGCTTCTCGAATCGGACGGGGTCGAAGTCGCCTTCGAACTTGGGCGCCTTGGCCTTCAGTTCGGGCTGGTTCGGTTCGCTCGGTTCGGCGGTGGTGGGTGCGGCCGGCTCTGGCTGGGCCGGTGCAGGTGGTGCGGCCGGGGAGTTGGGCGGGGTGGCCGACTGGGTGCCGGGGTCCGTCGTCGTTCCCTCGGGTGCTGCGGGGGCGGGGGTCGTCATCTCGGTGCCTCCTTGGGCGGCCTACACGCGATCGGCGGCGCCTTGTCCGCTGGCGTGTTAGCCCAGATGTTAACCCTGAACCCACCACAATGCTGCACAATCAAAGGTCATAGCGCAAGATGTCCTTAGAATCCAAGGATCAAGGGGGTGGGTGGTGGCAGCCAGCAGCAACCAGATCGCAGCAGCAGCAAGACACCAGTCGGCCGTCATCCGCCGCATCGAACAGCAAGCCGCCCGCGACGCCGCACAACCCCTCGCACAAGCCCTCGCAGCCGCCCAGAACACCGCGACCCGGCAGTGGGTCCACGTCACCGACCGGCAAGGCCTGCCGTCACCCGGCGCCCTGGACCGGCTCATCAAGGCCATCAAGCAGCTGCTCGCCGACGCGTTCCGCGGCAAGGGCAAGCTGGCGGCTGACACCATCCGGATCGCCGCGTACAGCTCGGCGCAGCTCAGTGCCCGGCAAGCCTCCGCGCTCGCCGCCGCAATGAGTGGCCAGCCCGCCACGCCGATCCAGGCCGTCATCGGCCCCGATGCCACCACGGCAGCCGACGCCGTACCCGCCGCCATCGAGGAAGAACACAGCAACGCGCTGGCGCTCCTCACCGCAGCCAGCCTCACCGCCCTTGGATTCGCCGGTGTCACCGGGGTGTTCAACCGGGCCCGGCGCGCCGTCACCCGCATCGCCCGGCACGCCGCCGTCGCCGTCACCAGCGCCGCCGCACACGCTGCCGCCGCAGTCACCCGCATCATCGGGCCCACCACCCGACTCCTCTGGGTAGCCGAACCCGGCGCCTGCCCCGCCTGCGCCGCATACGCCGGGCGCAGCGTCCCCGTCGGCCGCAGGTTCCCCGCCGCGCTCTCCCTCGACCCGCGGCGCACCGTGTTCGCCACCGCCCCCACCGGGCCCCCGCTGCACCCGCACTGCCGGTGCTGGACCATCCCCTACTCCCCTACCTGGCGCGTCGACGGCACACCGCTGCCAAGACTGCTGCGCCAGTACGCACTAGCCGAACGGAGGGCCTGATGCCCACAGGGGTGATAGCCGAAGACAAGTGGGATCAGCTCAGGGCCCTTCACGCCGAAGGGAAGGGCCGCAACGTCATCGCCCGTGAAATGGGCATCGCCGCTGCCTGCATATCCCGCACCGCTGAATATCTGGGCCTGACGTTCGACCGGTCAAGGATCCGGGCAGCAACCGCAGCCAGGGTCGCGGACCTCGCCGAGCGGCGAAGCCTCCTCGCCGTCAAGTTCACCGACGTCGCAGAGGACTCCCTCGACCGGATCTACCAGCCCACAACGGTGTACGCGTTCGGCGGGTCGACGAACACCTATGAGGAGCACACCTTCGGCGAGGCTCCAGCCGCCGAGCGTCGCGCCCTGGTTTCCGCTGCCGGTACCGCAACGGACCGGTCGCTGAAGTTGGCGCCGGCAGAGGTGTCATCGAACCTGGATGGCGCCAAGTCGATGCTCGCGAACCTGGGCACGATCCTCACCTCGTACTCCCGCGACATGGACGAGCAGGACGCGGTCGGCGACGCTGAGCCCGCGGACGAGGCGTAGCCGTGTTGGACACCCTCCCATTGTCTCGCAAGCAGATCCGATCGGTCGCTGAGTCGACAACGAAGATCTCCTGCTGGGAGGGTGCCATCCGGTCGGGGAAGACGATCGCGTCACTGCTGAAGTGGCTGATCTTCATTGCCAATGCGCCGTCGACGGGCGAGCTCGTCATGATCGGCAAGACGTCGCAGACCATCCACCGGAACCTGTTCCTGCCTATGCAGGACCCAGCCCTCTTCGGGGAGATCGCCCACCACATCCACTACACTCCCGGCGCGCCTACGGCGACGATCCTCGGCCGGGTTGTTCACGTCATCGGCGCCAACGACGCCAAGAGCGAGCCGAAAATCCGCGGCATGACGGTGTGCGGGGCCTACGTCGACGAGGTCACCCTCGTCCCGCAGATCTTCTTCGAGCAGCTCTATGGCCGCATGTCAGTGCGCGGCAGCCAGCTCTTCTGCACGACGAACCCCGATAACCCGGCGCACTGGTTCATGCGGGACTGGCTGGCCCACGTCGGGAAGAAGCCGGTGCGCCGGTTCAGCTTCACGATCGACGACAACCCGTTCTTGGACCCCGAGTACGTCGCCGACATGAAGGCGTCCCACGAGGGCCTGTTCTACCGCCGGTTCATCCTCGGCGAGTGGGTGGCCGCCGAGGGCGCCATCTACGACTCGTGGGACCGCGAACGGCACATCGTCACCGACCTGCCCCGCGAGGGCATCCACAGGTGGATCAGCCTGGGTGTCGACTACGGCACCAGCAACCCGTTCCACGCCGTGCTCCTTGGCCTGGGCCGGGACCGCCGGCTCTACGCTGCCGCCGAATGGCGGTACGAGGCGCGGCAGACGAAGAAGCAGCTCACCGACGCCGAATACTCGCAGCGGATGCGCACGTGGCTCACGGATGTGCCGGGGATCGGTGCGGTGCGCCCGCAGTTCGTGACCGTCGACCCGTCCGCGGCGTCGTTCAGTGCCCAGTTGCGCCGGGACCGGATGACGCCGACCGCGGCGAAGAACGACGTCATGGACGGCATCCGCACCGTGTCGTCGCTCCTCGCCGCGAACAAGCTCCTCGTCCACACCTCCTGCAAGGACCTCATTACCGAGATCGGCGGCTACTCCTGGGACGACAAGGCCGCCCTACGCGGCGAGGAACGCCCCATCAAGGTCGCCGACCACGGTGTCGACGCCCTCCGCTACGCGATCTTCACGACCCGTGCCTTGTGGCAGCGCCAGCTCGCCCTGGCCGCCTGACCGAAAGGATCTGTCATGCCGCTGCCTCCGTCTGGGAACACCCCGTGGCCACCTCCTCGCTTGGAGATCCCGCATGCCGACATGGACATGTGGCGCGCCTGGTATGCCGGCGACACCGGGCATCTGGCGCAGGTGTACGGGGGGCCGGCGTCGTACACGCGGAACGGCATCGCGCGCGCGTTCTTTGACATGGACAGGCGCCGTGCGGTGGGTGGTGACGAGCTGCGGATGTTCTGGGGGCAGGACCCGTCTCCCGGTCAGCAGGCGGCGAAGCTGCATGTTCCGATCGGCGGGGACATTGCGGAGATGTCCGCGAATCTCCTGTGGTCGGACGTCCCCACGGTGACGGTCGACGGGGACTCGACGGACAAGGCCACGGCGAAGACCACGCAGGCGCAGATCGGGCGATACCTGGACGACCGCGGCCACGCGAAGATGCGCGAGGCCGCCGAGTTGGCCGCCGGACTGTCGAACGTGTACCTCAGGGCCGTGTGGGACACGTCACTGCGCCCGCGCCCGTGGTCGGATGTGATCCAGGCCAACGCGGTGGTCCCGGAGTGGCGTTGGGGGATGCTCGCTGCGGCGACGGTGTGGCGGGAGCTGGAGCCGCTGGATGATGGCGGTGGGGTGTGGCGGCTGCTGGAGTACCACACCCCAGGGATGATCGAGTACGGGGTGTACAAGGGCGACCACGCGACGCTCGGCATGCTGATGGAGTTCACGGACCATCACGAGACCGAGTTCCTGGCGAGCCGCACCGACGACAAGGGGCGCCAGGCGACGGGCATCGACCGGCTGCTCATCACGCACCTGCCGAACGTCCTGCCGAACCGGGTGTGGGACGGGGTGCCGGACACGGCCCCGCTCGGCCGCAGTGACTTCACCGGGATCGAACCGATGATGGACGCCCTCGACGAGAGCTGGACGTCCTGGATGAGGGACCTGCGTCTCGGTAAGGCCAAGGTCGTTGTCCCTCAGTCGATGCTGGAAACGGACGGCGCTGGTTCGGGGGCGACGTTCGACCTGGACAAGGAGGTCGTCGTCGCGCTGGGTGGTCTGATCGGTGCGGAGACGATGAAGGACTCGCTCACCGAGATCCAGTTCAAGATCCGCGTGGATGAGCACGAGGCGACGACGAAGGCGCTGCGCCGGCAGATCCTGGCGTCGGCCGGCTACTCCGCCCAGTCGTATGGGGAGGAGGGTTCGGTGGCGGTGACGGCGACGGAGGTTGCGGCCCGGAAGGAGGAGTCGCTGACGACCCGGGGCCTGAAGGTCTTGTATCAGCGGCCGGCGCTGCTGGAGCACCTGACGACCCTGATGTGGGTGGACGTGACGCACTGCGGGGCGAAGGGTGTGGATCCGGCCGCCGAGCTGACCGCCTCGTGGCCGCAGGCGGTGCAGCCGGACCCGGAGGCCACCGCGCGCTCGTTGTCGCTGCTGGAAGCGGCGGGGGCGATCTCCACGTTCATGAAGGTGAAGATGCGGGAGCCGTCGTGGGATGACACGGAGGTGTTGGCGGAGGTGCGGCGCATCCGGGATGACAAGACGGCAGTACCGGCCGGGGACCCGTTCAGCACGGGCGGCGAGGCTCCGAACAAGGAGCAGCCGGACGACGGCGTGGAGCCCGGGTACGACGAGGGCCAGGAAGAGGACCCGGACGAGAAGTCGGCGGGCGCGGCTTCCCGCCCGGAGTTGGCGGCTTAGCGACGGCGTGAGGTGCACACTGTGTGCATGACCACCCTCAGCGGCTACACCACAGGCCAGTGCAACACTGGGTGCCACCCGGTCCGGTACGAGCCCGTCCGGCTGCGTCAGGGGCTCCGCCGGGTCTATGCGGTACGCGACGCTCACCTCGGCGCAGCCCTGCACTTAGGCCGGTCCAAGGAGTTCACCCGGAGACGGGCTGCGACGCTCAACGACTGGGAACAACTTGAGCGCCTAATGGGCAGGGACTCGCACGGCCTGACCACTGCCTAGCGGCGGGCGCTACGCCGGGCGGGGAGTCGCCGGTAGCGGGTGATCTTTCCGCCCTTGGTGGCGCGGGCCTTCTGGCGGGCGTAGCGGCGGAGTCGTGGGTTGGCGAAGAAGAGCTTCCACTGTGCCTTGGACTTGAAGCCGGTGCGTCGTCGGCCAGGCATGGTCACCTCCGAGGTCTGTCTGGAGTGTTCCCGCCGACGGCCTGCACCAACGCCTCGGGCCCGCCTGACGGTTCAGGACGGGCCCAGGGTGGGGGGTGGCTATCGGAGTGGTTCGCCGGTTCGGGCGTCGGTGATCTCGATGACCTCGATCTGCTTCTCGATGGGGAGTTCGTCGAGGAACTGGGCGTCTCCGTAAGCAGCACGCTTGGAGGCGAGGGCGTCGGTTTCAGTGGCAGCAGTGAAGGCGACCCAGGTGGCGGTGCACCAGGGGGTGTCGCCGACGGGGAAGGTGTGGAGTACGCCGTGGCTGAAGCACCAGGCGTAGTGGGCTGTTCTCACGTGTCCTCCTGTACGTATCCGGTGCGGCGGGGTGCCCCGTCGCGGGTGGTGGCGGTGGTGTGGAGCTTGTCGGCTCGCATCCAGCGGGGGCGGATCTCGCGGCCGTCGCTGGTGATGGTGGCGACCTGGACCTTCCGCATGCCGTCGATGTCGGTGGCGCCGATCGGGGCGTTGGTGATCCGGATGCGGATGGGCCCGTCGGCGGGGTGGTGGCGGTTGCTGAGGCTGCGGTATGTCTGTCCGGGCTGGATCATCGCGGGGGCTCCTGGGTGGTGTTGCAGTCGGCGCAGAACCGGTACTTGTAGGCGGCCCAGTGGCCTTCGATCTGTGCACGGGAGCGGAGCGTCATGTACGGCTCGCGGAACTCGTCGTGGTCGGTGATCCGGCTGTAGGTGCGGATCGCCGGGTTGCAGGCAGCCTGCTGGTCGGACCTGAACCGGTGCAGGTCGTACATGTCCTCGGTGGTTCCGGCCCACTCGCGAACATCTTCGGCGGTCGGCATGATGCTCCTCGGGTTGTGGGCCGCTGTGCTGTACACAGCGGCCCAGGGGCGGTCAGACGGTCGTCGTGTTGTGGTCAGGGCAGGCGGTGCGTCCGTCGGTGTCCTCCCAGCCGAGTCGCTTGCGGGCCTCCTGGGCGTCCTCGCGGCTCTCGTAGTCGCCGTCCATGAACCCGAAGCAGACATCGCACTGGACCTGATAGATGGGCGTGATGGGCATCGGTCTACTCCTCCTCGGTCTTCTGGTCGATGGCGGCGAACTGGCGGGTGGAGTGGGCGTAGGTGACCGGCCGGCCGGTCGGTGCGACGCACCGTTGTCCGGCGGGCTGTTCGCAGATGGGGCACTTGATGGTGGCAATGGCGCGGTCGTTGATGGTCATCGGTCTACTCCTCGTCGTCGTTGTTTTCGTACCGGTCCCACGATCGGTCCCAGGCGATGGTCTCGGCCAGGGTGTCCTCCCACGGCGGCAACGAGGCCGGGGCAGGCGGCGGGGTCACGGGATGGCTGGCTTCGGGACGCCGGGGCACTGCCATTCGTCCTCTCGGCCGGGCTCGTTGGTCTGTGGCTCGTGAGGGTTTTTGAACGCGCACGTCTTCGCGGCCGGGTTCGATGCCGTCGCGGTGGCCATCTGCTTGTTGAACTCGCAGGCCGCACACGGTTTCCCGTACTCGTAGCCGGCCCCGCAGACCTGGCAGTCCTGGAACCGGGCGGGCTTCAACGTCTCCAGTTCGGCAACCCGGGCGAGGAGCTGCTTTGCGGTGGATCGTTGGGCGGCGATCTGATGGTGCAGCTGGGCGTTCACGTCGTCCAGCTCGGCAACCTGGTCGGCCGCCTCGGACAGAGCTTTCCGCAGCCGGTCGATCTCTCCGAGCAGTGCGGCAAGGTGTCCGCTGATCACGGGGGCGACGCGGTCGGACATCAACTCCAGCAGATCCAGGGTGCGGATCTCCTGCTCGCGGTCCGGGGTCATCGGCGTGTCGGTCATCGGGGTCCTTCCGGAGCCAGGGCGGGCGTGTCGGTCAGGCGGCGAGCGCGAGCCGCGCGGCCACGATCTTGTAAGCGGGCTTGCGCGCCTTGTAGTTGAGGGCGATGACCGCGACCTGGGTGCGGGTGTAGCGGAGGCAGTTCCGCATGTGACGGCCGGCATGGACGCGGCCTGCGGTGCCGAGGATGCCGAGCTTCGCGGCGACCTTGCGGAGGGTTCCGGCGACGGAGGTGGCGTCGCGGTGGTTCAGGCCCTGGGCCATGGCGTGGGTGGCGAGGGTGCCGACACCGTGGCGGCGGATGCGTGCGGCGGCCCGGTTGGCGGTCTGGCGGGTGCGGAGTGTGGCGCGGCGGGTGCGGTTGCTGGCGATCACGGGTCCCCCTCGGGTGGTGCTTGTCGTTCACCATCGCGCCTCACTAGCGATCACGTGTTGCGCTGGCGATGACTCAGACAGTACGCCTGAGGCATGGCCACCGCAAGTGGGTTGCGATAGATTGGTGCCATGAATCCGACCCCGCCCCCCGAGTCCCCAACCCTGGAGGACATCGCCGCAGCCGGCACCCGCCGGCTCCGCGACGCAGACCGGCTCAAGAAGTCCAGCGACGAACTGAAGGAGCTCGTCCTTGCCGCCCTCAGGGCTGGAATCCACAAGCCCACTGAGGTCGCCAAGAAGTCCGGGTGGACCGGGGCCCACGTCAGGAAGATGGCGAGGGAGGCGGGCATCGAAGCCGACGACCGGTACAAGGAGCGAGCAGAGCGGCTCCGCAAAGCGCAGGCCGAGGACTCCTCATGAACGTCGCCGAGGTCGACGCGCTAGCCGCCGCTGCCCACGCCGGCCAGTTCGACAAGGTCGACGTCCCGTACATCCGGCACGTCCGTGCTGTGGCCGCCGGGCTGGTCCCGTTCGGTGACGACCTGGTGATGGCCGGGCTGCTGCACGACGTCATCGAGGACACCGACTGGACCACCGAACGGCTCCTGGCTGCTGGTGTTCCCAACCATGTTGTCGGCCTTGTGGAGGACGTCACTAACCAGCGTGGTGTGCCCTACGAGGAGAAGATGTGGAGGATCACCAGTAGCCGCGACGCCACCCTCCTCAAGGTGGCGGACAACGCGCACAACAGCCACCCCGACCGGGCGATCAAGCTGTCCGAGGAGCAGCGGACCCGGCTGGCGGCGAAGTACCGGGCAGCCCGGGACATCCTGTGGCCCGCCGCCGAAGACCGTGACATCGAGACCATCGTCAGGATCGTCAACCCGTCGCTGCTCGGCGAACTCCGCGAGCGACGGAACCAGGAGAGCCCCTCATGACCGACACCTTGGTGGCCTTCCTCCGGGCCCGACTCGACGACGATGAGCAGGTGGCGGGGGCGGCAGACCCGGAGCTGAGTCACGTCTTCACCCGTATCGCCACCTTCGATCCCGAGATGGCGGCAGATGAACGCCACATCATGGTGCAGCGCCCGGCCCGCACCCTGCGGGAAGTCCAAGCGAAACGGCAGTTGATCGACGAGCACCGGCCGGACGGGGCGGGAGGGTGCAGCACGTGTACGGACCCCGAGGACTTCGACGAGGACGCAGACGGCAACCGCGCGTTCTCCCGAAGCGCGAAGCCCTGGCCGTGCCCTACCGTCAGGCTCCTCGCCCTCCCGTACAGCGACCACCTCGACTACCGGCAGGAGTGGACCCCATGAGCACCGAGCACCTGACGATCACCGCCGAGCCGACCGGCGCGGTCCGACTCCTGTCCACCTTGCAGCCCGAAGAGGTTCGGCACAGCTGCTTCGTGAGGGACGTTCTCCCCGACACGGCCCGCACTTTGGCTGCCGAACTGCTGCGAGCCGCCGATGAAGCGGACGCCACCCGGACCCGGTCCTAACCGTTCCACCCCCACCGCCCGTGCTCCCCCGGCAGAATGCGGTCATGGCGAGGTTCACGGTCCACGGTGCGACACAGCGCGAGTGCCAGGACGCCCTGGACGACCTGCGCCGACTCCTTGATGTGGCCGTGACACTGCCGCCGACGGATCGGCTCGGCGGATCGTGGATTGCCCGCGCGGAACACAGGACAGCCCCGGCCCCTAGGGTCCGGGGCTTTGCCGTGTGATGAGCCTGGGGTAAACGGCCGCAGGTCGCGCGAGGTTTCGGGCATTCACACCATGGGGTGGTCGCCCACGATATGGGTCCTCAAACGCTTACGGGTGTCGTTGATTCAACTGAAGCGCTACCGCGCTTATCGGTCGCGTCACCCCCGCCCGCATCAGCTTCCCGGCAAAACGGGGCGGGGGTGACGCCTCACAGAGGGATCAGCTATGGATCAATCCCCTGCAGACCAGGGGCTGTACGCCTCTGGCCGCGACCTGGCAGCGCCTGGTCGCAGTTCTCATCCGGTCACCGACTCGGTGTTGGTCTTGGTGGGCGGCGTGTCGTTCACTGAACTCGTCGCCGTGGAGGGGCTGGACCCCTGGCTGGCGATCGGGCCGGCTGTGACGCTGGTTGCGTGCCTGAAGCTCGCGGTGTATGCCCCGGCTGGCGTCGGGTTGTTGCGGGACAAGGTTCTTCGGTTCATCCGTTCGTGACCTCCTCCCTGTGCTGCGCCCCGGTACCCAGTTGCTCGCTGGTGTGCTGGGGCGTTTCGCTTGTACACGCTAAGTCAACGTCTATAGCGAATTACAGTTCTTGAATCTGTGACGGCGTCACCCGTTTGGAGGATGTGGCCCTGTGGGTCTAGTTACGGCCCTCCGCGCTTTGAGTATGCCTTGGTCATATGCGGAACGACTGTTGGCGCAACGCAGTGCAGACCTCCTACGACACAACAGGCCCCGGACCAGTCGGTTCGGAGCCTTGCTGTGCGGTGAGCGGTCAGCAAGCTAGGGGCGCCATCCCGGCCCCCACTCGGGGTGATCCCGGTACACGTTGGCCATGTGCCGCAGGATCCGTAGGGCGAGAAACCCGGCTGCGGGCTCGTCAGCTACTCGGCTGATGGCGTGCTCGCACTCGATGAGGACCCGGCGGTAGTTGGCGTTCTCGTCGGTCGTGTGCTCGGTGTACCGGTCGCGGAGGAACTGCACAAGGTCGAGATCAGGGGCATTCGGGGGTAGTGCAGTGCTCGGGGCGAGCTTGTCGACCATGCTGCTTACAGGTCCATCTTCTGTCGTGTCGCTCATGGGGGGCATCCTCTCGTCATCCGCGTGTCGCGTTCCGGGTGTTGGCGATGACACCGCGGGTGGTGCTGGTGACGGTGGGCGCCGTGGTAGTGCTGGACGACCGGATGCGCGGGCTGTTCGGGCAAGGTCACTGACGGCATCCGGTTCGCTCGGCCTCGATCCGGGCCAGCTCCTCTAGCACCCGTGCTTGCACGGTGGGGTCGCTGGGCCCGGTCTCCGCAAGCCGGGCGACTTTCTCCAGGTCTACCGCGTTGGCATCTTGGAGGTAGGCGGCCAGGTCGGCGGAGTTTCGCAGGGTCTCAACCCATTTTCCGGCACCGGCGCCGAGCCAGGAATTGAGCCGCCCATAGGAGTCGATGGCCTGCTGCACTGGCTGCTGATCGTAGAGAGTGCCGCACTGTGGGGCGGGGCGTTCGACGTAGCGGGTGGCCTTGTGGTTGAGGTACGCACTGCCTGCCAATTGGGGGGCCAGGTTGCGGTGGGCCTCGCACACGTACAGGGCCCATTGGAGTCGGTTGCTGGTGCTGCGGGTGATGAGGCGGGTTGCTGGTTGGGGGCAGCGGCTGATCTGGCGCCGGACGGGTTCCATGTGGTTCATGCTGCCGCCGATGGGGGTTGTGGTGTGGGTCGCAGGACCAGATGGCGGGTGGTGGCCGTCACACCGGTGGCCCGCCGCACTTCGGTGTGGCGGGCCACCGGAATCGGGTTCACTTCTTCTTGGCCTTCTTGCCGGTGTTCTTGTTTCCGGGGCAGTAGTCGCCGTGGTGGGTGTGGTTCTCGACGTGCTGGCCGCCGTACACGACCCCGGTGTTGATGTTCTGGGAGGGCTTCTTGCGGGCGGCGATCTCGCGGGCCATCTCGGCGATCTCCGCGACAGTCATGGGCTCGTCCATGTTGTGCTCCTTGGGTGTTGGGTGCGTTGGGTGCTAACTGGGTGTCGTCTGGCGGGTGTTGGCGATGATGCCCTTCGTGGTGCTGGTCGTGATGTGGGCTTGTTGGGTGACAGCCCCGTGGTAGTGGTTGGTGACTGGCTGCGGGGTGTTCTGGTTGGCGTCTTTGACCTTCGCGACCAGGCGGGCCACGGCCAGGGCGACGGCGGCCGGCGAACCGAGGATGATGGCGAGGGTCAGTGGGTCGACTTGGCCGACCACCCACAGGGCACCGCCGACAGGGATCGCGGCGACGGATACGGCCTTGAGGACCCCGCTCGCATCTACCGCCCACTGCGACATCGGCGGGATACCCGGCTGGGCAACGGGCGGGGTCGACCCGACTGCGGGAAGGGGCCGGTCATCCGTGTGCGAGGTGGCCCGGCGGGCGAGGAGGACCTCGTCGACGGCGGCCACGAGCCGGTCGGCGTTGCGGCGGACGGCGGGGTCGGGCTGCCCGGCGGCGGGCTGCTCGGGCAGCTGCATGAGGGGTCTCCTACCGGTCGGTGACAGCCCAACGGCCGTCCTGGGGGCGGATGGTGAAGCCGGGTCCGGCGATACGGTTGGTGTGCGGGAAGATCACGCCTACGCCGAGAGCATCGATCCGGTTGAGGAGGTCGGCGACCTGGGCGGCGTAGTCGATGGCCAGCCGTTCACGGCGGCGAAGTTCGGCAGGCGTTCCGGTAAACACTGGGCCTCCTAGTTGATGCGGAAGGTGTCGGGTCGGCGGGTTTCGTGGAGCACCCCGGAGTCAACGAGGTTCGTGATGTGTCCGGCGATCCAGGTGCGGGACCGGCCGATGCGTGGGGCGGCTTCGGTGAGGTCGGCGGTGGTGATGCGGGTGTGGCCGACTGCGGCGTGCTCGGCGATGAGTCCGTGGATGACGGCGGCGGCTCGTTCTGGTGTGGAGTGGGTGGGCCGGTTCTCGGCAAGGTCGTCGCGGAGGAACGCGAGGAGCCGTCCCTGCTGGCGGGCGGTGATGGGGTTGGTGGAGGCGAATGCCCAGTTGGGCGGATACCGGATTTCGAGGCGTGCGACGGGGGGTTGGGGGTCGTTGTCTACGGTGGTCCAGGTGCGGAGTGCGGCGGCTAGGACTTTGGCCCGACCTCCGTCCGCTTCGGGGCTTTTCACGGGTTTGTCTCCTGTGTCAGGTTGAGGTGTCACGGAGGGGAGGGTCACGCGCGCGCACGCGCATGACCTATAGAGATCGGCCCTCCTGAGGGGCTCTGACACCGGTTCTGACACCCCTGAGGTGTCAGAACCGGTGTCAGACGGTGTCACCGCAGGTCAGAAGGGGTGTCAGAGCTGACACCCCGAGGTGTCAGACCTCGCTCAGCACCGGGTTCAGCAGCCGGTAGACCCCGGGCTGATCCGTTTCTGACAGGTGAACCCCGGCATCTGACAGGTCCCCCAGGGCTCCTGACACCCAGGAACGAGCCCTTCCGATGCGCTCCCCCTTCCCGAACGGGCCGAAGTCCTTCGGGCCGATGAACTCCCTTTCCTCGGACCGGAATTCGTTGAGCATGACCATCAGGGCGTCCATGCCGGCCTCGGGGCTCTTCTCCTCAACGGGCGCCTGGGCGTGCCCGAACGACCAGGTCTCGGCGGGCGGTGCGATCTCCTGGTCGGCGTCGATGTCGGGCACGTACCCGTCGTCGTCGGGGTCGTCGCCGACCATGGCGTCGATCTCGCGGTCGACTTGCTTCTCGATCAGCGCCTTCTCGGCGTGCTCATTGTCCGCCTTGGTCATGAGGACGGTCTCCTGCCTGTCGGTGTCATTGCTGGTCAGGGGGGTGTCAGCGTCGTATCGGGTGCGGTTGGCGTAGGCGTCGCCGGCTGCGGCCGCGGTGACGGCGTCGAGGGCGGGTGTGTGTGGCAGGACGGAAAGGACTCCGGTGATCTGGTCGTCGTCGATGAGGTAGGTGCGGAGCGGGGTGGCGTAGCGGTCTTCGTCGACACCGGGGGCGACCAGGTAGCAGTAGCCGGGTTTCCGGTTCTCCCATGCCTCGGGGCGGGCGCCAGCGTCACGCACATCGTCCGGGAGGGCCATGTCGGCGGTGGTGGAGCCCTTCACGCCGAAGCAGAGGACACCGCCGAGCTGCTCGCGGACATCGGTCGGCATGCTGGTGGCGGAGGGCCGCTGGAGGCTGATCTCGACGCTGATCCCGGCGGACCGGGCCTCCATGACCAAGCCCTCCATTTCGGTGCCGTTGCGGAAGAACTTGGCCGCTTCCTCGATCCACACGACCATGTACGGCATGCCGAGCTTTTCGAACGCTTCCGGCGTCCAGTTCTTGAAGCCGTGGCGTCCCAGCTCGTTGGCTCGGGCGGTGATGACCTGGGTGAGGGCGTCGATCATCGTGTTGCCTCCTGTCTCGGTCATTTCGACCCAGTCGAGGTAGGGCAGGAACGCGGCGAAGGTCTGCATGCCCTTGGAGGGGTCAACCGCCCACATGACGACGTCGCACCTGGAGAGCACTTCTACGGCGACGACGGACAGGCCTGTGGATTTGGCGGAGCCGTTCATCCCGGCGGCCAGGTAGTGCGTGGCGTTGCGTCCCGGGCCCGCGGGTAGCCATAGGTGGGCCGGCTGCCCGTCTTCGTAGATCCCGATGACGATGGGCTCGGTGATGCTGCCGCCCGGGCTGGACGGGCCAGGCCACGGGGTCGGCTGCTTCAGTTCGTCCTTGGGGACGACGACGAGGGTGGCGCGGGCCGCGTCGTCGGGGTCGGGGATGACGCGGATGCTGGTCGGGGAAACACCGAGTTCGCCGGCGATGTGCTTGATGCGGTTGCCGAGGTCGTCGGAGGTGACCTGCCCGGCTGCGAGCTGGAGGGGTGCGGTGACCTTGTTGGGTTCGATCTTCGGCTTGCCGCGGAGGGCGACCTTGGCGTCGCCGATGGCCTTGACGAGAACACCGGTCTCGGCGCTGCCGCCTGCCTTCTGGGGGTCGACGTTGACGCGCAACGCCTGGCGGATGTTCCACGACCCGGCGGCCACGGCCCCGCCGATGACGAGGGTCGAGGCGAGCGCCGGGTCGAACGGGCCGACCGCGGTGCCGACGACGAGATAGGAGGTGCCGAGGCCGGTCGACAGGGTGGCGTGGATACGCCGACCGGGCCGGGTCCCCTCCGCCGCCCACCACGTGGCGGCGGTCAGCACTCCGGCGGCGACGGTGAGGCCGATCGCTGCGGGGACGGAGTCACCCCAGTAGTGGTGGGCGGCGAAGGTGGCGGGGACCTCTGCGGCGACGGTCAGCCAGGGCCTCATGCGGGGGTGCTTGATGGCCTTCCACAGGTCGGCCTTCTGGCTGTCAGCCACGGGTGTTCTCCTGGTTGGGTGGGGCGGTTAGCCGTTGAGGGCTCGGGCCTGGTGCTTGTCTGCGATACGCCGGGTGAGTTCAGTGAGGTCGAACTCGATGGCGAGGTGGACGGGGGTCGCACGTTCGGCTTCCTTGCGCTCGTGGAACCCGCCGGGCTCCAGGGCGAGTGCCTGCGCTTCGAGTTGCTTCGTCGCGGCGTCGAGGAGGTTGATGGCTTCAGCGATGGTGGTGGCGGTCCAGGTCTGCTTCACGGTTGGGCTCCTTCGGGAAGACGGGGTGGCTGGCGGTTAGCGCCAGCCGAACTTGGTGGCTCGCGGCGGCTGGTTGCGGCCCTTGCCGACCTTCCGCAGGTCAGACTCGTACTCCCGCTCGAACGTGCCGTACACCATGGCGGAGTACCTCTGGATGGCCTTCTCGGCGGCGGCGACCTTCTTCAGCCACCGGGACACCCGTCGGGCGCGGGCACGCGATCCGTGGAGGCTGCCTGCGGCGTCGGGGATGGTGCGGAGGACGGCTTCGAGGTGGTCGGCGTCCATCGCCCGCTCGGTGGCCCGGTTCCGGGACTCCTTGCGGAGGTACTCGCAGAACGCGCGGATGTCCTCGTTCGACATGAAGTCGGAGCCGGGCACTTTCCCGCCGGTGCCTCCACCAGGCGCCGCTCCGACGCCCGTCTTACCGTTCACGATGGTCTTGTTCACGGCGAGTCCGATGGACGGGTTGAAGCCGCCACCGGTGCGGTTCTTCGAGTTGTTCACACCGCCCGGGTGAGAGCCGTTCGAGGGGGCAGTGCGGGGCCGGGGCGGGGCGGTGAAAGGTTGACCGGCCTGGTGCTGGGTGAAGTTGCGGACCTGCTCGGCGGGAGTGCTCATCTCAGTTCTCCTCGGGGTTGATTCGGGTGGTCACGGAACGGCGTGCGGTGTCGGCTGCGAGGCGCTTCGCGGCGGGGTGAAACGGGGTGCTGTCACCGCGCCTCCGCCGGGGCGGAATGGGCTTCGGCCGGGGCTTCGTGGACGCAGGGGGGAGATGGGCGCCACGCTGGGCGTTCATGGTCTTGCTGAGGGTGCTGACGGGCTTCTTGATACGGGCCGCCTCGACCCTCATTTCGGCGGCGTTCCGCATGCGGATCGTGTCGGCGGACTCGCCCGGATCGGTGCCCTCGACGTTGCGCTTGGCCTGCTTCCAGATGGTCGGGGTGATTACCGTTTCGCCGAGGTCTGCGGCGAGCTTCAGTGCCTCTTGGTGGACCTTCGGGAACAGGCGCTTGCGGTCGGCGTCCAGCTTGGTGGCGGTGTCGCGTGCGGCGTTCTCCAAGTGGGCCTGCCGCTCGGCTTCGAACAGCTTCGCTGCGGCCTGCTCGGCAGCCTGCTTCTTCTCCGCCTTCTTCGCCGCCCGCCGCTCTCGCCGGGTGGGCACACCGTCCCGGCGCCGGATCCGCCCGTGCTCGTGGAGGTCCCACACCCCGGGGCCGGCGAGCGACGCGAACGCGGTGCCGATCGCGGTGGCAGGGTCGAAGTGCTCAAGGCCGTGGACGAGGTTGATCCCTGCGGCAACGAAGGCGAGTGCCCAGGCGATGAGCCGGTAGTGCCAGTGCGGGCGGTGCGCAGCAACAGCTGCTGCCGCGCCGGCGAGGATGACCCATGCTCCTGCTTCGAGCATGATCGGGACGGCAAGGAGCCACTTGGCGTCGGGGTTGTAGAACGCGGACATCTGGACGGGCAGGGCGACGATCGCGCACATGATCGCGAAGCCGAGGGCGGTGTTCCGCCATAGGCTCGCGGATTTGCCGATCTTCTGCGCGTCGTTGGCCTCGGACTGCTTGGCCTCAGCTGCGGCGGCCTTCTCAGCTGCCTCCTCCCGCGCGGCCTTGTCGCGCTTGCGCTGTACGTCTTCGAGGTGGGCTTCGTGCTCGGCGCGGTCGCGCTCCAGCCGCATGGCCTGCCGTTCGTTCGCCAAACGCAGCTTCTCGGCCTCGGCCTCGGCCTTGATCTCGATGGCCTTCGCCTCAGCTTCAGCGGCGATGCGCTGCTCCTCGGCGTCGGCGTATGCCTTGGTGCGGATCGCGTCCGCTTCGGCCTGCGCGACGAGGTCGACGGCGGGCAGAGCCAGCTCGGGCTGGGCCTGGAGGGCGGGTGTGGCGACCGGCTCCTCGGCAGGCGTCAGGAGCGTCTGCCATTCCGTGATCACGGGGATGCGGCGGCGGTGGCCGTTCACCTGGGGCGAGCTGGTCGTCACGGCGGTCGGTGTCCTTTCTCTCGGGTAAGTGCGCGGCGGCTACTGGGCGGTGGCGGTGATCGCGGCTTCCCGGGCCTCGGTGAGGGCGGCCGCGATCCGGCTGGTGTCCCCGCCCGTCGCCTTGTTGGGCTGCTGGGCGGCGGTGACCTGCCGGTTGACGGCGGGCCGGGTTAGTCGACGAGGTCGTCTGCGGTGAGGCCGCCGGGGCAGTCGTGGGCGGTGGCACCCTCGGTGGTGACGATCACGGTGGTGACGGTGTCGGGGGCGGTCCGCTCAGTGGTCACAAAACCGCCGGTGGTGGTGGTCTGCTCGGGCATGGGGTTCTCCTCGGGTCGGGTCCGGCTGTTCCGGGCCACTCCGCCGCCACCAACCGGCGGGGGGTTGGGGGCGACAGGGCAGGCCGGGGGTCAGGCGGCGGCCGGGGTGTTCAGCCCGTCGATCTGGTCCAGCTCGTCGATCAGCCGCGGCCCGAACCGCTGCCCCGCGTCGTGCTCGGCCGCCAGAGTCCGCAGCCAGTACCGGGCGCCGTGGTCACCGCAGGCCGTCACGTACCGGGTGACGATCTCCCCCGGCGACAGACCCTCCGCCTCCTCCCACGTCACCTGGACGTCCGAGGTGAGGAGCGCGGCCCGCAGGTTGTGGATCTCGGCGGACACGGTGGCGAGGTCGCCGGAGAACAGATCGGTCACGGAGGAAACGAACGGAGACATGGATGTGCCCTTCGAGTAGGTAATGGGGAGATGAGGGGGGTGGGAAGCCGTGCTGGCGGAGGCCGCGGGGGTTCGGTCATCCCCGCCAGCACGGCGGTCAGTGGGTAGTGCGCGCCTTCACAGCGGCCTCACGCTTCAGCCGGGCGGCCTCGGCGTCCTCCGCATCCCGCTTGATGCGGTCCAAGCGGAGCCGGGTGTCACGGTCAGCGGGACACAAGTCAGCAGACCCGAACACGACCGGTCACCACTGCCGCTGCTGCACGAACCGGCGGCGAGCAGCCGGGTCCGTGGGCGGAGTCGGGGACTCCTGGGAGACGACAGTCGGGCGGCGGTAGTGGGTCGATTCTCGGTGGGCGTCGACGTCCGCCTGCGACATCGGGTGGTCGGTGGTGCTGCGGTTCGCGGTGGCGAGCTTGGGCATGGCGGGGTCTTCCCTCCGGAGAGTGACTGCCAACTTTCTTGGCACTTCGATAGTGGCACAGCGAGGGCGAGGAGTGCAACTAAGTTGGCGCTTCGAGTTCGACGGCGAGCGCCTATTCAGTTGGCGGTAGAACGTGAGACCATTCCGGACATGACAGGTACGCCCGCGAGGCTCGACGAGAAGGAACGGCAGCCATGGCTGCGACGGCTTGACCGAGCCAGCTCGGCGCACGAGAAGACGCGTCGCCAGCTCGACGAGCTCGTCGCCGACGCACGTGCCGCTGGCGTGCCGTTGACGTCGATCGCGGAGCACACCCCCTACAGCCGTGAGTGGGCGCGGAAGATTGCCGACGAGATCGACCGGCAGCGAAAGGCCTGAGCTCCGATCGGGAGGAGTCCCTGTCATGCCCTCAAGTCAACCGGCGGCCGACTTACCGGAACATGAACCGCCAGTGCGGTGGCAGTGCACCGGATCGGCCCCTAGTGCAGTAGCAGTGCAGCAGTGATGCAGAACCGCAGCGCCACGACCCGGGGAGCCGGATAGTGAACGTCACCACGTGGACCGGCCGCACCGCCTGCGCCTTGCAGGCCGCGCTCCGCATGACGAACGAGAGCTTCGCCGCCAAGCTCGGTGTCGCGGTTCGCACAGTCGCCGGCTGGCACAGGAACCCGGAGATCGTGCCGCGCACCGAGATGCAGCAGGCCCTCGACACCACCTACGAGAGGGCCAACGAACACGTGAGACGCCGCTTCACCCTTCTGTCCCGCCCGCCCGAGGAACCCGCCGAGGCGGAGACGCAGGCGCTCCGGGTTGCTATCGCCGTGGTGCTGCGCGGCACCGAGGTGCTCCTGGTGTGCCGGCGCGGCGACGACGCGCTCAGCTGGCAGTTCCCCGCCGGGATGTGCAAGCCCGGCGCCGCAGCCACCACCGTGGCGGTGCAGGAAACCCACGCGGAGACCGGGGTGCATGTCGCGGTCCGCGAGGAGCTCGGCACGAGGGTCCACCCGAAAACCAGAGTGCTGGCCAGCTACGTCCTCTGCGACTATCTCGCCGGCGAGGCCAGCAACCTGGACGCGGTCGAGAACATGGACGTCACCTGGGTGCCGCTCGCCGCGCTGACCCGTTTCATCCCTGCCGAGAACATCTTCCCGCCGATCTTGAGTGCCTTGGAGGCAGCGTGACCGAGCAGAGTGTGCAGCCCCCCGTCTCCACGGCGATCATCGTGGACGGTGGAAAGGTGCTGATGATCCGGCGACGGCAGCGGGAGGGGAAGCTGCTGTGGGCGTTCCCCGGCGGCGGCATCGAGGCGGGCGAGTCCCCGGAGCAGGCTGCGGTGCGGGAGACGGCGGAGGAGGTCGGCCTGGAGGTCAAGGCCGTGCGGGTCCTCGGCGACCGGGTGCACCCGCAGACGGGGGTGCCGATGTCGTATGTGGCGTGCGAGCTGATCTCCGGCGACGCGATCGTCGGAGATGCCGAAGAGATCGCCGCGGTGGCGTGGATCAGGCACGGCGAGATCGCGGAGTACGTGCCGTGGGGGCTGTTCGGGCCCGTGCAGGACTACCTCGACGAGGCCCTCCCTCGCTGACGCCCCCAGACGTACCGAGGCCCCTCACCCCAATTGGGGTGAGGGGCCTCGGTACGAAACTGCCGTCAGGCCTCTTCAGCCAGAAGCTTGGCGAGCTGGGCCACAGCCTCGGGGTCCATGTTCCGGCGGAGCGCCTGGGCGGCGCTCTCGGGCTTGTCCACGGGCACGGAGACGAGCTTCCGGCGGAAACCTGCCCTCACCATCGCGGCATGAGTGGAAAGGTGGCCGGCAAGTACCTCAGCGTGAAGGTCCGGGCGGTCTTTGCGAAGGCGGCGCAAGCCGGCCTCCCGCGATGTCCCTGTCGGCGCCACCCCTGGAGGCACTTCTTGTATCTTATCCAAGAGGTCGACTCGCCTCCCCTGGTAACTACCGCTAGCTCGATCCAGCAGATCCCGGGCTTCAGCTCTCCCGCCGGACTCCTCGATTCCGTCGATCAGCTTCCCGATCAGCCGCATCGAAGCACCCAAGCCTTTGAGTGGAGCCGCCACCACGAACTGCTCGAACCGCTCATGTTCGACCCGCTCGCCCCGCTGCGTCACAAAGGAGCGCCACGATTCCTCGCGAAGGACTCGAACCAGCAGGGCAGGCCCCGTCTTGAGGCCGTGCTCCCCCTCACGAAGGGCCGATCCAAGCGCCTCCACGAGAGCAGCGTTCGCCCGCAGGTTGGACGTCACGCTCCCCCCAGCCACTCGGCGAGGGTTTGGCGCATCTTCTCCAGCTCTTCGACAGTGGCCTTGGAGCGCTTCGGGTGGCCCGCCTTCAGTAGGTCGATGTTGATGTCCTTGGGGGGCCGCTTCCGGCGGTAGGCGAGCTTCCGGGCGAGAGTCTCGACTTCCTGCCGCAGAAGCTTCTCTCGCCGGTAGTGCGGGATCTCCATCGCACTGACAGGCGCAGGCGCAGGCGCCTCCTGGGCATCTGCGACCGTCTCGGCCTGGGCACTCTGGGCGCGCAGTAGGGGGACCAGGTTGGCTGCGAACGCACGCGGAATGCCCAGCTCTTGGGCCTTCTGCTGGGCTGCTGCCAGCTCCTCCGCCGAGACCTCATCGCCACGGAGAATGGCGCGGTCGAACACTGACTCCGATGCCGACAGCGGGGTTCGGAAGTCGAGCATGCCTTGCCCTTTCGTGCCGTCCCCCTCCTTCTGGGCCTTCTCGTCCTCTTGGGCAGCGATCTCCAGCTGATGCCGCAGCTCTTCCTCGATCTCGCGAGCGTGCCGCATCAACTCGGGCACTGCGGGGATCAGCAGTCGGGCGTTGATCTCCTCGTCGGGGCGGGTGCGGACGAAGCGTCCGACGACCTGCCGGTAGAAGAGTGGGGTCTGCGTCTTGGAGGCGTAGACGCCGACGGCGAGGCGCGGGATGTCGACACCTTCGGAGATCATCTTGACGGCGACGATCCAGCGCCCGGTGCCCTTCCGGAAGTGATCGATTTGCGCCTTCGCGATGCGACTACCCGGGTCACTCTTTGGATCGGAGACGACAACTGGCGGTCGCATCCCGGTGATTTGCTCCAGGAGGTCTGCGTAGCCCTTCGCGTGCCATTGCCGCTCGGCGATGACCAGCCCGGCCGCGTCCGGAACATCCTCTCGGAGCTCGCCCAGCATCTCGTTAGCCTGCGCCAGGATCGACGGCATCCAGGCGTACTTCGGCTCGTAAACGGTGTCGAGGGCCGCCGAAACGTCCTCATCCGGCATGTTGGCGCCGAGTTTCGCAGTGAACTCGACGCTGACATCGGACTTACCGTTCTCCTCGAACGTGGTGCGCTTCAGGCGCGCTGGGTCCGTCCACCTGGCTTCGCCGTCGTAGGCGTGGAACTCGATGCGCCGACAGACCCCGTCGGCCACGGCTGCGCCGTACTCGTAGGCGTAGTCGACCGCCACCGTTCCGTCGCCGTCATAGCGGACGAAGGGGATGGGGGAAGTTGCGTCGCGCCTCCACGGTGTGCCAGTGAGGCACAGTCGGTGGACAGCGGGCTCGACCGCGAGCTGGAGGGCCTCCCCCCAGGACTTGTTGTCCCCAGCGTGGTGGATCTCGTCGAGGATGACGAAGGTCGGCTTCCGCATGGCGTGGCGCGTAAGGCTTCCACCCGTGCCGAGCATCTGCTGGTAGGTGACGACGGTGCCGACGTATCCAGCCTTGCTGTACCCGTCGCTGTCTCCGGGCGGGACGGGGTAGAGCTTGAGGCCGGCCGCGGCGGCTTCATCTGCCCATTGGCTCCGCAGGTTGTCTGACGGGGCTACTACTGCGACGCGTTCGACCACACCTTGCTGCATGAGCTCCTTGGCGAGGTGCAGGGAGAACTTGGTCTTCCCTGCACCTGGCGTTGCGGAGACCAGAAAGTTTTGGGAGTTGGAGGCGTAGAAGGCGTCCACGGCACGTCGCTGCCATTGGCGGAGCTGCATCTGCTGTTTGGAGCCTTTCCTTAGGTTGCATGCCGGGCAGAGGGCTTGCCCGTTGAGGACGTCGGTGTCGCCGCCGGCGGAGTACGGGGACACGTGGTCCCCGTGCCATCCGGATTCGAGGGGGGCTCGGCATTCTCCGCAGCGTCCGTCCGCCGCGAGGAAGAGTGCGCCGCGCTCGGAGGAGTTGAAGCGGCGGCGTGGGGCGTTTGAGGGTTCAGCGGGCATGTAGTAACCGCCTCTTGGGCCATGTTGACCAGATGCTCACATGATATTCACCAAGCGGCCCCGTCGTGGTGCGATAGACGGAAAGATCCGACTGAAGATCCTTTACCCGCCGGTAGGTGGACATCCTGATGCAGAAGCCCCGACCGGATGACGCATGCGTGCCGGCGGGATGCGACTGACTATGACGGCCTGCCGACGGCAGCGGTGTGCCAGCGGTGCCATCCGGCCATGAGGTTCCGAGTCTTACTCGGCGACACCCTATGGAGCCCTCTATAGGCAATGCTTTATGATCGCCTGTCATGGAGGCAGCTAAGTTTGTGATGGTCCATGTCGGCCAAAGCACCGTGCACCAGCGGAACTTGCAGCACGGCATCGAGACCCGGTCCTGGGGGTTCCCGATCCGCAAGCCGTGGTTCGACCAGGTGAAGCCCGACTTCGCCCTGCTGGTCACGGGGACGAACCCCCGGCAGCAACTGGGTGACTGGCTGCAGAAGTCGGTAGACATGTACCTGTTCGCGGTGCAGGTCCCGGTGTACGAGGGGCAGGCGCCGCACTGGCCGGACGAGTTGGCGTCGGGCAGCATCATCTACCCGTTCCGGATGGGCCTGGAGCCGCTCGGCGTCATCGAGAACGTGTCGCTCGGCGAGGACGGCCCCCTGACCCTGTCGGCCTCGGACGCGGCCCGGCACTCGGGGCTGGAGCGCGGGGTTGGTTGGCTGGCCGACATGGACCCGCAGCCGCTCCTGGACCTGGCAAAGATTCCGGTCGACTGGGCGAAGACCGGAAGCGTCCCGCTGAACCGGGCCCCGGGTTTCACCGCAGAAGCGGTGAAGGGGGTGAAGGTTCCGAAGCGGCAGCAGCGGGGTGCCGGCTGGATGTCGGATCCGAAGAAGCGCAAGGCGGTCGAGATGCACGCCGAGGACTGGGCTGTCCGCCTCTACGAGGAGGCGGGCTGGACGGTCGAACGCGTGGGGAAGCCTTACGACCTGCGGTGCACGAACAAGGCGGGCGAGGAGCGCCGGGTCGAGGTGAAGGGCACAACTGGTGCGCCGACCAGTGTCGAGCTGACGATCAATGAGATTGAGCATGCCCGTGCCGCGGAGAACACGGTGGACCTGTTCGTGGTGTCCGACATCAAGGTCACCCCGCAGTATGTGGCGAGCGGTGGTGTCCCGCTGCACCTGAAGGATTGGGAGCCGGCGGAGGAGGATCTGCGGCCCCGCAAGTTCGAGTACCGGCTACCGCAGAGCTGATGGGGCAACGCCACCCGGCAATGTCGTTCTGACGGGAACGCCCGGCTCACAACCAGCGGCGAGCCTTCATGCAACCACGGCCGCGTCTGACGCAGCATCGCCCACCCAGGTGAGGCCGGGTGGGCGGCCTTCCTACCCCCAGCCGTGGTCGTTGCGTCGGGTCCGGTTTCGGCGGTGGTACTCGGCTTTCTCTGCTTCGGTTGCCTGCTCGAAGAAGATCAGGCCTCCGATCTGGATTCCGTGCCCGTAGCCGAATCCTGCGCAGCAGCTACGGATCAGGTCGGTGGGTGCGTCTTCGGTCGTGGGAGTGCCCGTGCGGCCTGCTGCGAATCCGATGGCTGTGCCTCGGGCCACGGTGAGGGGGGTGTGCCGGTGCATGCGGCTGGGGGCTTCGTTCCTTCGGGTTTCTTCGTCACTCTGCTTGTCGGAGTAGTCGTTCAGGCGGTACCGGTGGCCTTTGCGGAAGCCGTAGGTGGAGCAGCAGTCTTCGATCTGGTCGATCCGGTAGGCGTCGCGAGCGGGTATGCCGTTGTTATGGTCTCGCGGTCTCTGGTGCCAGTCGGGCTGGCCGTACCAGTAGCCGATGGCTGCGCCTCGGGCTACCGAGATGGCCTGGTGCGGGCCGTCGTGGTCGTACCAGTCTTCGATGTTCAGGAGGTCTGTCGCGCGGGCCATGGGCGGGAAGGTTACTCAGTTCGGTCTGCTCTCGGAAGAGACCGTGGCGTTTGCCGGTGGGGGGCTTCCTCGCGCCCTGCGGTGTCACCCGGCGATGCGGTTCTGAGGGGGATGGACGGTTGGTTCACGGGGAGCCGCGCGCGAACCATATATTCGAACATGCGATCGGTCCGTCACGGGTTGTCCAGACCTTCACCCTGCCTCTTACCGCTGTCAGCCCCAGTCGCTACGGTGGGCTGACTGGGGGATGTGCCGTCCTGCCCGTAGACCCGCCGAGTCGCACCTGGAGAGGACTCATCTACGGTGAGGAACAGGCACCAGAGGAGACACCATGACAGCGAACGTTCAGGACGTGGCCGCGTACATACTGCGCAAGAACAGTCCGATGTCCGCGATGAAGCTGCAGAAGCTCTGCTATTTCGCCTATGGGTACCACCTGGCGTGGGAGGACCGGCAGCTGTTTCCGGAGCGGTTCGAGGCGTGGGCGAACGGGCCGGTGGTGTACGAGCTGTACGCCGAGCACCGTGGCCAGTACCGGCTGGACATCGGCGACATCCAGGGTGACCCGTCCAAGCTCGACGTCGGAGAGCGTGAGTCGATCGACGCCGTGCTGGAGAGCTTCAAGGCGTTCTCGGCTCACGAGCTGTCCGCGATGACTCACCGGCCGGGGCCGTGGCTGGATGCCCGTCGGCGGGCTGGCCTGGAGGACGACTTGCAGCGCAGCAACGAGGAGCTGCGGGATGAGGAGATCGCCGACTTCTTCGGCGCGTTGGCGGGCCGCGAAGACTGATGGGCAAAGGGGGGAAGGGGAAGAAGGTCAGCGTCCCGCCTGGCTCTATCGCGGACGAGAAGCGCACCGGGGACCCGAATTCGCTGCTGCCGAGCAGTCGCACGTCGGAGGAGCGGGTGTGCTGGCGGTTCAGCCACCTCGACTTGGACGGGCCGTGGGGGCTTGTGTCGTTGGATCATGAGCGGTTGATGGTGCTGCTCACGGATATGGCGAAGTTCGAGAGCCAGACGATGCATGAGCTGTTCCACCAGGGCGAGTGGCCGGGGAAGCGCCACGACGTCCACACGCTGCCGAACAGGGACGCGCTGGCCCGACTCGACGCCTTGGGCTTGTCCGATATGACGCAGATCTGGAAGCTTCGCATCGGGGGCGCCGGCCGACTCTGGGGCTTCCTGGTGGGGAACGTCTTCCATGTCGTGTGGTGGGATCCGCGGCACGAGATCTGGCCTACAAAGCGCTGAACGCTAGACCGCGGCCCCAGCGATCGGTGGCCGCTTCGCTGTTTCTGGCGGTGTCGTGCGGGACGGGCGCCGGGTGTGGGTGGTGCTGGACCTGTAGGGCGGGCTACGTCGTAGAGACGCGCGGGAGGCCCCACCGTCGTGGCGGTGGGGCCTCCCGTTGCCCCGCATAGGCGAGGGCCATCCCCACAGCCGTGGGGAGCATTTGTATACGCCAAACCTGACGTGGGTCGCCCTATGGGCCATCCCCGTAGCAACGGGGATCAAAGCAAAGCAGTGTTCGCCCTATGGGCCATTCCCGCAGTGGCGGGGAGCAACGGGACGATAGTAGCGCAGCAGCTGGCCAGCGTCTGGCGAATCACTTGGGTCACCCCTTGACAACCTTGCAGTACGTACTGCAAGGTTGAGTCATCGCCAAGGGCACCCGCCCACGGCACGGAGAAGGAGCCTCCACATGAGCACCCACTTCACCGCCTGGCTCACCACCGACCCCAACCTCCTCGACCAGGACGGCATGCACATTGCCGTGCTGGAGGACGAGGAACGCGCGGGGCTGTGGGGCTGCAAGGGGGACCCCGAGATCGTCTCCGCGGTCCTCAGCGTCCCCGCCGAGGACGGCGACCACGGTGAGGCCCAGGGCGAGGCGATCGATCTCCTGGCCGCCGCCGGATGGGCCACGGTGAGCGACTGGGACGCCGTCGAATCCGGGTACGCCGCCACCGTCGAGCGTGACGGCAGCGGAACTACCCAGATCTTCGAGGGCATGACCGGCCGCAACATCAGCACCTACGACCTCCTCGACGAGACCATGACCACCTACGGCCTCGACAAGGAAACCGCCCACGAGGCCATCGCCGCGTTCCTCGCCAGCCTGGTCGACGACGACCCCGCCCTCATCCTGGAGCGCACCCCGGTTCGTCCCGAACTCCTGGAGGCCAACCCCACCAGCGTCGACATCGACCACTGGCTCACCGTGTCCAACGAGACCGCCGACCACATCCGGGAAGCGCTCGCCGCCGTGTTCGAGCCGGTCGCCTGACCCCCACACAGCAGCGGCCCGCTACCGGATGAGCCCCGGTCGCGGGCCGCGCTGGCACGGAAGGAGCCCGCACCATGCCCGACCCTACCCCCGAGCTGTGGACCACCGAAAAAGCCGCCGACCACCTCGGCATCAAGCCCAAGTCGGCCAGCGGCCTCCTCTCCCGGCACGGCATCAAACGAGCCGGGGAGACCCGGCACCCCGTCAGCGGACGCGCCGTGGCCCTGTGGCACGCCGACGAGGTACGAGCCGTCGGCGACAGCCGACGCCCCGGCGCTCGGACCGACCTCACAGCCTGACAGCGCGCACGAGAGCGGCCCCCACCAGTTGGTGGGGGCCGCAGTGTGTCCGGGGTCAGCTGTGGTGGCACGGGCACTGGCAGTGGGGGCATGTGACGGTGAGGGCCGGGTTGTGGATGGTGGGTTCACGACGGGTCATGCGGGGCTCCTTCGGTTGGCGGGGTTAGGCGGTGGCTGCGCGCCCGGTGGCCCGTGCGGCGGCGCATCGCGGGTACGGGCAGCCGGCCACGGGGCGGGCGTGGTGGGTCTCGCAGACGGCGAGGGAGTGGGTGCACTGCCCGGCAGCCAGGCGGGCCACCTCGGCCTCCAGGTTGGCGATGCGCTGAAGGAGTTCACCTTCGTAGCGGTCGGCGTCCCAGGATTCGGTGCGGCGGACCTTCTCGACGGCCACGACGACGTCGGCCCATCTCTGGCAGTCGGCCCGGTACTGGTCGCGTTCGCCGTAGAGGGCGTCGAGGGCGTCGCTGGTGAGGTCATCGAGGGGGATACGGGGCTGGGTGGTCACCGGGCCCCCTCTCCGTTGCGGTTGATGATCTGGTGGGCGGCGGCGAGTGCCAGGCGGTCGTAGCCTCCGGCGAGGTTGGCCTTGCGCAGTGCGGGTTCGATGAGGTCGGCGAGCTGCTGGGCGGTGTACGTGTCGAAGCCGATCGAGGGGTGCCCGTCGGAAGCGGTGTAGATCTTCGACATGCTGACGGTGGGCTCGGGCTGGGTGGCGTGCTCGCATTCGCCCCAGGCGAGGGTGTGGCGGCCTTGGGCGCGGCAGGCTCGGCGGCACCCGTCGAAGTCGGTGGTCACCGGGCCCCCTCGGTGGCGGTGATGCGGGCCAGGCGGAAGAGGCGCGGCCGATAGCTGCCGGTGGTGTCGCGGGTGGGGATCCACGCCACGGCGTCCCCGAAGTTGTGCCGGGCGTCGATGAGGCGTTGGAGTTCGGCGATCCAGTCGGCGGGCATGTCGATGGTGACGGTCTCGGGCTGGTCGGTGTCGGTGGGCTGCCAGGTGAGGGAGGCGATCACGGGGTGGTCCTTCCGGGTTTCCGGGGTGGCCGCCTGTGGTGGGGCGGCCACACAGCAGACAGGCAGTCAGGCGGGGGTGTTGTCCATGGCTTCAAGGGCGGCGTCGACTCCGGAGCACGCGGCGGGCCACAGCGTGCAGGAGCAGTAGCTGCCGTCGTTGGTGTGCCACTCACAGTGCTCGGCGTGGCCGACGGTCTGGTCGGCCTGGGCGCGGGCGGCGTCGTAGAGGCGGGTGGCAGCGTTGCTCTGCCACGCGGGCGGGCGTGCTCCGAGGCCGAGGCGGCGGCGGGTGAGGACGGCGAGGTTGTAGCCCGTGCGGGCGGGCTTCTCCATCCACCGGGTCCACGGGGACCACTGCGGCGCGTCGGGGTACGGGGTCGCGAGCGTGGGCTTCACAGTGATGGCGGCCTTCGCGATGGCGTGCAGGGCATCGACGAGTTCGCGTTCGTTGTCGGTCATGTGGGTCTCCGTGGTTGGGCCGGGATCACCCGGCAGCAGGGGCGGGGGTGGGCGGGACGATCCTCGGGATCGGCCCGGTGGTGATGGTGGTGGTGCGCCAGTTGATGCGGCACTCCCAGTCGGGGTTGTTCGCCTGCATCCGGGTGAGCTGCCGCTGGATGTCGGTCGAGGAGCTGCTCGCCTGCTCCCACGTCCCGTCGGGCTGCCGGACAACGACGAAGTGCTCCAGCTTCGTGGTGGTGGTCTGCTCCTCGACGGCGGCGACGGCCGGGTAGAGGTCGGGGATGGCGAGGGCGGCGTCGACAACGAGGCGGAGCACGGCGCTGTCCTTCGGGTGCTCTTCGTCGTGGGGGTGGCGGCGGCCTTGGACGTAGCCCATGACGGCGGCGTCGCGCATGAGGGTGTGCTCGCGGTCGGTGAGGCGGCCGAGGAACTGGGCGACGGCATCGGCGCGCTGGGCGTCCCGCGCGATGAGGTAGTCCACGAGCCCGTCGGGCAGGGGTGTGGTCACCGGGCCTCCTCGGGCGCGGCAGGGACAGCGGGGGTCTCGGTGACGGTGGTCGTCGTCTCGATCAGCCGGTGCTCGAAGTCGGGCCACCGGCCGCGCGCCTCAGCCAGTCGCTGGTCGGCCTTCTGCCGGGACTGCCAGGACCAGTTCGCCCCGATGCCGGGGGTGTTCGGCCGCCAGGTGGACTCTTCGAGGTGGCGGTGCTCCAGCCGGTACGAGCGGGTCGTGGTGGGGTGGTGTGCCCCGGCGGCAGCCTCACCGGCCAGGCGGCGGAGGTGGTCGGCGACGCGGAGGACGCCGACATTCTCGGAGATTTGCGCGGACTTGCGGGCCCCGTAGGCGGGCGTGAACTCGCGGAGGGACTCGGCGATGTCGGCGGCTTCCCGGAGCACGGCGGCCCGGTCGGCAGGCGCGGGCGGGGCGACCTCCGTCTCCACGACGCGCATGATCCGACCGGCCAGGTTCTCTGGCGTCCACGCGGCCACCGGGTACTTCTCGATGGCGGACTGGATCCGGTCGCGCAGCCCGGCGTTCGGCATCGGCTTGATCGGGTGCTGGCAACCGGTGACGTGGTCGCACTCGCAGTCCACGAAGCCGGGCATCGCGCAACCGGCCGCACCCTCGCTCGTGGTGCCGAGGAGCTGCCGGGCCACCGCCAGGGCAGGCGCGGGCAGCACCGCCAGCACGGCGTCGGCCTCCCCGTAGTGGTGCTCGCTCGGAGTGTCACGGCCGGAGAGCCCGGCGTTCCAGTCGTAGCGGACCAGCGCCCGCGCCACAGCGGCACGCAGCAGGTCGGCGGGGCGGTCAGGGGTGGTGGGTGAGCTGGTCACAGGTTCCTCCAGGGAGTCGGTAGGTTGGGCGGGCCGGCTGCCCCCGGTTGCGTCGGGGGCAGCCGGTACTGCATTCACGGGGTGGGGTAGAGCTGAACGACGTCAGCCAGGCGAGGCGTGGGCTTCGAAGCCGCGGCCAAGCAGGCAGCGACAACGACCACGGCCGGGGTGTCCGACGGAAACTCGACAGTCCAGCCGTCCGTGTGACTCACTCCCGTGTCGCCGCAGCTGTTGAGGATCGCGAAGGTGCAGCCGTTCTTCCGCAGGATGTCCAGCGGGTTGTCGTCGTCCGCGGCCCAGCCGGCGGACTCCAGGGCCTCGGAGATGTCGAGGCGCTCGTAGTAGGTGTTGGCGTTGGCGGTGTCGTCGGGGTTCATCAGAGGCTCCAGAGGGTCACTTGTCGGTAGGTGAGGGGTAGTTCGGTCTGCCCGGGGATCGATTCTGAGATCGGATCGGCTGTGCGGGCTTCTCGCGGCCGATCCCGGGGCGGGTGACCCTGGGGGGCTCCGGCCACCCGTTCGCCCGCGAGAGGGCGGATTCTGCCCCGCGACGGGGGCTCTGCGGCCTCGCGCCCGCGCCCCACCCGACGACCGGTCCCCCGCACGTCAGGGTTCAACACGCGCATCACGCCGCCTCCGCGAGCGCCGCGAGCAGCGCCTTCCGGTTCGCCGCGGCCTGTGCCGGTGAGGTCTGGACCCGGGTCGGCCGATCGCCCAACACCCGCCCGGTGGGCAGCGCTTCGGCGTACAGCCGGCCCAACTGGTCAGCGGGCGGAAGGCCCAGTGCGTGCCTGGCCCGGCCGACGGTGGTGGGTGCGCAGCCGAGGCGGAGGGCGATGGAGGCGTTCGTGTGGCCTTGGCGGATGAGTTCGGCGATGTCGGCGCGGATCTTCATGCGGCGCTCCGGTCGGCTTCGGTGTGCCGGGCGGGGTGCACGGCCCCGTTGCCGAGGGCGCGCCCGTCGGCGTGGCACGGGGTGGTGGGGGCGACCTGGCAGGTGGGGCAGCAGGCGACCAACTGGGCGCGGGCGTCGATGCGCTGCTGGTGAACCTGGGCGAGCGGTACACCCCGGGACGGGATCCGGCACGGCCGGTGCGCGGCAGCACCGCACCGGGGGCAGGGGATGGCCCGGGCCGGGTGCTTGCCGGCGCGCATGAAGTGGCGGATGGAGTCGGGCATCGGGGCGGGCTGGCCGTAGCGGGTCACGGGGTCCTCCTTGGGGTGCAGGCGGGGCAGTTGCACTGCTGGCGGGGATCGTTCGGGTTGGCGAGTTCGGTGTGGTCGGCGGTGGTGAGCCAGTCGCGGTACTCGGCGAGGGCTGCCTCCCAGGCGGCGGGAGGGTGGCGTTGTGGTGGCGGGTCGGGCGGGCGGGTTCCGACCGGCCAGGCCCCGGGCCGGTAGCCGGGCGGCTTCGGCGGTGGTGTCGGCGGGGTGGTGTTGACGGTGCGCCCGGTGCGCATCTGGTCGCGCATGAAGCTGCGGAGGTCGCCCTCCCGGCGCATCGCGGCGATGTCGGAGGCGTCGAAGTCCGTCACGACGCCTCCTCGACGATCTCGGCGTCCGGGGGTTCCTCGGCGGCGGCCATGCGTTCGAGGGCTGCGAGGGACGCGGCACGCCGCTGCTGGATCTCTTCCGGCGTCTTGAGCTGGGCGGGCTCCCCTCGAGCTACCCGGCCGCGGGCGGCATGCGGGTTCTTCAGCTCTCGAGGCTGGCGCCCCCCGAACCCTTCTGCCTTGCAGGGGCGACCGATGGCCGCCTTGCAGATCGGGCAGTCGACGCCGAGAGGGCCCGGTCGGCGGATTGCGGAGACTTCCTCCGACTGCTCCTCGGGCTCCTCGCCCGGAACTTCGCGTCCGATGAGGTTGGTGAGCGCCTTCATGTCGCGGGGTGTGCCGGAGGGGATGGCCAGCCGTTCGGGTGCTGCGGGCCGTTCGCCGTTCGCGGTGGCCTCGAGCTGGTTGCGGAGGCGCTGGAGGTAGTGCGGGTCGGCGTCGCCGGGCGGCGGCTCGTAGACGAAATCGGCGACTCGCTCGGCTCGGATTTTGCGGGCGATGCCGATGATGTCGGGGGTGGTGACGCGGCGCCGCTGGTCGGGCTCGAGGCTGGCCATGTCCCGGGCGTAGAACCGGGTCAGGGCCTGCTCGGCTACCTGGAAGGTGATGTTGGCGGCGTTGAGGTCGGCGTGCCAGGCGAGGACGTCGGCGTCTCCGACGGTGCGCTGATCGCGGGCGGCGGCGAGTCCGAGGAGCCTGCCCGCCTCTTCGAAGGTGATCACTGGTTCTCCTGGGTCTGTGCGTCGTGGAGTGCTTGGAGGCGGCGGCCGGTCTCGAGTGCTTGGTTCACCCGGGCGTCGGTAGTGGAGGGGCGCTGGCCGGGGGTGAAGCGCAGGACCTTGCCGCCGATCTCCGTGGAGGGCTGGCTGTCGGGCTGTGCGGAGGTGGCCTCGGGCTCGAGGGATTCCCAGTCGGCAAGCCAGGCGCTGGCGCTACCTGGGGCGCCGCGGTAGTTGGCGTTGTTGACGGCCAGGGCGACCATCGGGCCGACGCCGACTCGTTCGCAGACTTGTCGGGCTCGTTCGATCTGGGAGGCCTGGAGATTCCAGCTGATGCCGGTGATGCCGGCTGCGGCGATGGCCCGCTTGAGGTCGCCGAGGGTGTCGTAGGAGCGGATCTCGGGCTCGCCCCCGCGTGCTGCAGCTACAGGGGTACTTCCGGAGGAAGTACCCGGCAAAGGCGTGGCAGCGGCATGGGTAAGCGCAGCACGTTCAGCGGGCGTGCGGTGTGACAGAGTGCCCTGACCTGCGGTGGAGCTCGAAAAGTGGGGTTCATTTTGAACGCGATTTGAACGCGAATCGGATCCATTTCGGTTCGCTTTTGGATCCGAATCGCGTTCAGTTTCGGCAGCTTTTCGGTTCGCACGGCTCTTGGCGGCGCGCTCAACTGCCCCCTGCTTGTTCGCTTCGTGCTGCGCCCGGGTGGTGTTCCGGCCGCCCTCGAAGAAGTCGTGGATCATGTAGCCGTCGGCGGGCTGGGGGCAGCTCTTGCAGTCGTGCCCGGCCTCGTGCCACAGGCCGGCGTCGATGAGCTTCCGCACCTGCGCCGGTGTGCCCTTGAAGGGCTTCACGATGTCCATGGGGACGAACCCCTCGAGGAGGTGCTGGGCGGAGTAGGAGCCGCACCGCAGCCACAGACCGAGCGCAGCGTTCCCTGCCCGAATGAACTTCGGGTGGGAGTGCGCTGAGTCGTCGATCTTGAACCAGGGCATCGGGACTTCCTTCTGGCGGTACGGATAGGTACGGGCTGTCAGCGGTGTGGGGCCCGCGGTCGGGTCAGGTGGGGGCGGGGTCCGGGCGGGCGGTCACGCGGCGGCTGCCAGGTCGGCCCGCGCGGCGAGGAGCCGGAGGGCGGCGGTCGCCTGCTGGGGCACGACCCCGTTGCCGAGGGCGTGCAGCATCTGGTTGCGGGTGAGTCCGGGGACCTGGGTGACGTGGCCGGCGGGCAGGCCCATGAGCCACTCGACGAAGGCGGGGCTCAGTCGATTGCGATCGTCAGTTGCCCATGGGGCCCGTCGTCCGGTGGCGTGCTCCCAGCGGTGGATGGCGGGGGCGTACTTGCCCCAATCCGGTGCGCTACTGCCGGCAAGGCCAGGTCGCCCTTCGAGCCGCGTTGGTTCGGGCCGCCCTTCGCCCCGTCCGAGGCGCGGGGCGTCGGCAGCAGGAGCCGGCTGGCGTCCGTCAGCGTCGGCCCGTACCCCTCGCCGTAGGGCGTCCCGTCCGGCCGGAAGTTCGCCGTGTCCCTGCCGTCCGCCGCGGCCGGTGTCGGCAGCAGGTGTTCCACTTCGTCGGCCAGCGTCGCCCCGTGGTTCCCGGCCTTGCGCTTGTCCGGGTGCTGCGAGCCGCCGTTGATCGCCAAGTTCGCGGTGGGCGTCTTGAGCAACGGCGAGGATGAAGAGGCGGCGGCGGGGGTGGGGAGCGCCGACCTCCGACGCGCGTACAACGCACCACTCCGCATCGAACCCGAGGGCGGCAAGGTCGGCGAGGACGGTGTCGAATCCGAGTCGAAGGTGGTTGCCGACGTTCTCAAAGATCGCGATTCGGGGTCGTAGAACCCGAAGGGAATCGGCAATCCACGGCCAGATGTGGCGTTCATCGTCAGTTCCTTTCCGGAGGCCGGCGTTGCTGAAGGGCTGGCAGGGGTAACCCCCGCAGAAGATGTCGACCGGCTCGACGGCCGCCCAGTCGACGGTCTTCAGGTCGCCGAGGTTCGGGACGTCCGGCCAGTGGTGGGCGAGGATCTGGTTCGCCCCGGGGTCGATGTCGGAGACCCAGGCGGTGGTGCCGCCGAACACCTCCTCGACGGCCATGTCGAGTCCGCGGTAGCCGGAGCAGACGGAGCCGATACGGAGGCCGGGGGCGGGTGCGGGGGTGGCGAGCTGGCCGGGGATCTGTGGTGTCGGCTGGTCCAGGGCTTCGCGTGCTCGCTGGAGTGCTGTGGTCAAGGTGTCCCCCTGGTTGGAGGTGGTCATGGGGGCCGAGTGGGCGCACGGAACCAGGCCCATGCAGGCCGGCCCGTTCTCCCGCTTAGCGATGTAGCCATCATAGCTAAGAAAGCGGATTCGCGGTGTTGTGATTCGTAGCGAATCCGCTACTGTTGAGTCATGACCACGACCCCCACCGAGCACCGCGCGAAGATCGCCGAAGCACGCAACGTCCTCGGCGAGGTCATCGCGCGTGCCCGCTTCGCCGGGGAGCCGACGATCCTCGTGAACCGCGGCAAGGAAGCCGCCGTGATCGTCGGCTACGACTTCTACGAGAACGCCAAGGCAGACGCCGCCGTCCTCCGCGAACTCCGCGCCCACGTGGCCGAACTGGAAGCCGGCAGTAAGCCCGACGAGAAGTCGAAGGCGCGCGTCCTCGGAGAAGAGCTCGCCGCAGCTGAGCGTCGCGCCGAATCGGACTGACGTCACGTCTCCTCCTCCCTCCCCCGCCCCGGCGGGGTTTTGTCGTGCGTGGATCGTTGTCCGCGGGCCCGGTCGTGTCACCGGTCGTTGGGTTTGCGTGGGCCTCTGACGTGCGCAAACCGTGTGTCTCGTGTAGCTGGTGAGCGGCCCGTCGGGGCTGGCGCTAGGTGGTCTGGCGGTGGTGATCTGGGCGTGGCGGATCACCCGGGCGGGTGATCCGCCGGTGGTCATGCCGCTTTCGCCTGCCGCGCGTTGATGAGCCGCCGGAGTTCTTTCTGGCCGACGCCGCCCCAGATGCCCCACCGCTACTGGCTGTCGACCGCGTAGTCGAGGCAGGGACGGCGCACCGGGCAAGCCAGGCAGATGCGTTTCGCGGGTGCCGCGGTGCCGCCGACGTCCGGCATGAATAGCTCCGGGTCGGTCTGCCGGCAGAGGGCGTCCTCGCGCCATGTGTCGTGGGCGATGCTGGCGCTCATGCCGCCACCTTCGACCGGTCGCGGCGTTCCCCGGCCCGGAGTTCCGCAACGATGCCCTTGACCGTGGACAGGGCCATGCCGAGACGCCGGGCGATCTCCTCCGGGGAAGCCCCGAACCCGTCGAGATGCTCTACGTCGGCGCGGCGGATCGCGGCGAGCTCGTCGCGGTTGAGAGCATGCGGCTCGGCGGCCTCTACCTCGGGGTGGGAACTGGGGTCGTCGATGGTGGTGTCGTCCCAGGCCAGGGGGCCGTGCCAGTTATTGCGGCGGGCGTCGTTGCGGGCCCGGTTGCTGTTGCCGGGAGTGCGGGAGAGGTCGCGGTACTCGTGGGCGACCCGCTTGGCTGTGGTGGCCCTGACGTTCTGGAGTTCGCCGCGTGCGATGGCTCCGAGCGCGGTGACGTACAGGCCGAAGCGGGGCGCGAGTTGCGCAACGGGCCATCCGATGGCGACGAGGGCGCGGACGCGGCGGATGGTGCCGGTGGCGTCTACGTCGCGCTGGTCTCCGGGCGGCGGGCCAATGGGCACGGACAGGATGGCCTGGGCTGTGCTGACGGACACGGTTTCCTGGCCTGCGCGAACCGAGGTGAGGACCCGGTGGGCGAGGTTGGCGGCGCGTGCGATTTGGGACTGCATCCATCCGGCGTCGAGGAGTGCCTGGATGTGGTTGAGCGATTCGGCGGCGTCGACACGGCGGGGCCGGCCTTCGTGGACATCGAGGCGGTAGCGGCTGCACCACCTGTAGTGGGCGTTGAGGCACTCGGGGCGCCGACAGCCTGCCTGGTAGCAGCGGCGCTCTCCGTGACGGACGGGGGTGCGGCGGGTGGTCATCGTTCTTCCCCCTCGTTGGCGAGGTCTGGGGTGGCGTTGTACTGGGCTTCGAGCCGGGCGTTGACGAGCGCAGACGGCATGGCGAGGTAGGCGTCGGCGTTGTCGGCGACGCGGCAGAGCCGGTAGGCGCGGGCGGTGTAGGCGCGGCGGTCGGCCCGGTCCTGGAGCCGTTGGTCGACCTGGGTGACCGTCCACCGGCCGGCACACCAGGCGACAACCACCGCAGCGGTGAGGGCGACGCCCGGCCCGTAAAACAGGGCGGCGGGGAGGAGGGCGCTCACGCTGCTGCCTCCCGTCGCGCGGCAGCGGTGCCCCGCCACGTCCTGACCCCGCTGTGGCGTGTGGTGGGCCGGTCGGAGCAGGTCCAGCCGTTGGTGCGGATGTAGCCGTCGTCGCGGAGCTGGTGCATGAGCCGGCCCCAGTGCGCCCGGGGTTTCGGCGGGTCGGGGAGCCTGTTCGTGTCGGCCACCTGGTAGCAGGTGAAGGTCTTGCCCGAAGCTGCGGCGGCTATGAAGTGCGGCCACACGGCGGCGAGCCAGGTGTCGTAGTCGGCGGGTGCGGGTGGGGTGGTGCCGTCGAGGGTGGGCTGCACGGTCGCGGTCATGAGGCGGACTCCTCGTCTGCGAGGTCGTTCAGAGCGGCGATGATGCGGGCGAACGCGTCCAACTGGCCGACGAGTGCGGCGGCGTGACCGACGCAGGACCGGCACCAGACCAAGCCCTCGGGCGGGGCCGTCGGCAGCGGGTCGATGACCATCGGCGGGGAGTGGGTAACACCCCAGCCGGGCGCCCCGCACAGCCCCTGCTTCCCGGCGAAGTTGCCGTCCTCACGCATGACGTGGAGGTTGCGGACCTGCTGGGCCCGGCGGCCGGTAGCGGCGTTGTAGCCGCGGTAGAAGGCCCTCATTGGCTTGCCTCCCTCTGCCTGGGGATGAGTGGCCAGGCGCCTTCGACGACTGCGTCGGGCCGGGTCTTCCGGAAGTGCTCCTGCAAGCTCGCGGCCTGTTCGGCGGCCCACCCGACCTGTGCGGTGTGCAACTCGTCGAGGGTCATGGCGGCGAGCTGCGGGTACCGGGTGGCCTGCCGCCAAGCGACCCGGCACGCGGCAACCGCATCGGCGTCCGCGCTGTGGGCGGCGTCGAGGCGGACGTCGTAGTGCTCGCACAACGCGGTGAGGGTGCGCTTCCCCGACCGGTAGCGGTCGACCTGCTTGTCGATGACGAACGGGTCGACGACCGGGCCGGCGGGCAGTGGGTCGAGGCCGAAGCGTTCGGCTTCCCTGTCGAGGAGGCTGAGGTCGAAACGCGCGTTCATCGCGACGATCGGGACCCCAGCGAGGATCACCTGAGTCAGCCCAGCGAGGATCTCCCCGGCGGCCTCCTTCAGCGGGATGCCATCAGCGTGGGCCTTCTCGGTGCTGATGCCGTGGACGGCCGCGGCCCCGGCGGGGATCTCTTCGCCGTCGACGTCGGTCAGCCAGTTCGCGGCCACGGTGGGCTGCTGGCCGCCGAGTTGGACGATGCAGGCGGTGATGATGCGGGCGGTCAGCGGGTCGGGGCCGGTGGTCTCAAGGTCGAAGCCGGCGAGGCGACCCAGGTGCCATGCCATGGCGTTCCTCCTTCCGTGTGGTGTGCTGGTGGTGGGGCAGCCCCGTATGTCGGGTACGGGGCTGCCCCCAACTGCGGGTGGGCTAGAACGGGATCTCGTTGGTGGGCCCGCCGAGGGCCATGCGCTGCATGTGGCGGCCGATGTCGTCGATCAGGTCGATGCGTTCGCGCTTCAGCTCGTGGGCGAGACCTCGGGCCCAGGTTCGGACCTCTTCGCTCTTGCCGTCGAGGAGCGCTTCGGCGAGGTGGAGGGTGACGACGTTGGCCATGGCCTGGTCACGGGTGACGCCAGGGCCCCACGGGTCCGGGGTCTCGTTGGCGCTTTCTCGCCGGACCTCGGCGGTGCTGTAGCCGTCGCTGATGAGGTGCTGTTCGACGAGGTCGTCGATGTTCGCCCAGTTGTTGTCGAGTTCGTGGGCGAGATCGCGGGCGGCTCTGGCGCGGCTGTGGACGTTGCTGACGAGAGCGTGGGCAATGTGCCGGGCAACGGCGCCCCGGATCACTTCGAGCTGGGTACTGGGGTCAGTGGTCATGATCGTGGTCTCCTTGGGGTGGGACGCCCCGCAATGCCCGCGGGGCGTCCCGTTGTGTGCGGGCTAGTTGCCGGAGCCGGGCTTGCGGACTTCCTGTCCCGCCCACGGGTCGTCGTTGGGCGGCGGGGTGCTGCCACCGGACTTCGCCGGGGCCTTGCCCTTGATCTCCGCGGCGGTGATGCGGGCCTGCGGGAACGCCTCGTCGACAGCGATCTCCCGACGCTGGATCGACTTGTGGGTGATGAGAAGCTGGGCGATGTCCGCGCCGTTCCACTGGGCGCGCGGCCGGCCGAGCTTCTGCTCCAGTCGGTCGCCGTTGATACCGAGCTGCTCGAACACCTTCACCGCACCGTCGATGCGGTCAGGGAGCGGCTTGCCGTCGCCCTTCGCGAGGGTCTCCTTGCACAGCTCCTCGGCCTCGGCGATGAAGAAGTCCGGGATCACCGCGAAGATCGCCTCACGCAGTCGGCGGGCACCGTTGTTGGCGTTGTTCTCGTAGATGTCCCGCAGGTCGATGAGGGCCTCGACCTTGCCCCGGGCGAACTTGGCATGCGGGACGATGAAGGTGAGGACATGCCGGGTGTTGTTTTCGACGTCCCACGCCCACGCCTGCATCTCGGACTGGCGATAGTCGTCGTCGCGACGGAGTTCGGTGACGCCGTACTGGATGTTGCCGTAGGACTGGGCGAGGGTCTTCGCGAGGTTGATGGTGGGGCCGGTGACCTTGCCGCCGGCCCGGGGGAAGTCGTAGAACGCCTTCTCGGCGAGGGCCATGGATCCGCAGGCAGCCTGCATGGATGCGCGGGACCGGCCGATGTCACGGGGGAACTGTCGGGCCACGTAGATCGCGGCCTGGACCTCGGCGACGGCACGGGACTGCTCGACCGCGGTGCCCTGGCCGATGCGGTCGGCGCCGGGTGCGGTGGGTATCTGGGCGGGGAAGTTCACAGGTACATCTCCTTGTCGCGGTTCTCCGCATAGGCGGGGAGCGGGAGGTAGTTGGGTTCGGCGTCGGCGTAGCCGGGCCAGTGGCCGGTGGACATGCACTCGGCGAACTTCTCGATCGCGGCCCGGTTCTTGGCGCCAGCGATGACGCGGGACCCGAACTCGATGCCGATGACGTTGATCAGGTACGGGGCTTTCTTCTCCTGCACGATCAGGAGAAGTTCGGCGTCCTGCCCGCCGAGACCAAGGGCCCGGGCGGCGTCCTCGTACCAGTCGGCCTGCATGTTGTAGCCGTACTTCGCGATGTCCCGTTGCATGGCGTCGTCGCTGGCGTCGGCGGCGGTCTTGTAGTCGGGGATGATCAGGCGGCTTTCCTGGATGGACGGCAGCCAGTCGAAGCGCACCCGGCGGCGGATGCCGGTCGGCCCGTCGATCCAGAAGCCGGACTGCTCCGGCGCCCCGTAAGCGGGGTCGAGGAGCGCCGCGGCGAGCGGGTGCTGGCGGATGGCCGCCGCCATCCCGGTGACCATGTCCATCTCGGACTGCTTGAGCGGGATCGCACCGCGCTCGCGGGCTTCGGCGACCTCGGCCTTGGCGGCCTTGGTGTCCCAGCGGGCGTGGTCGATGACGGCGAGTTCGGGGCCGTTGCCGAGGACGAGCTTGTGGGCGGCGTTGCCGTAGTCGAACGTCTTCGTCGCCGGCTGCGGGTTGTCCTGCTCGTACCGGAAGTGGGCGGGGGTCGACGGGGCGAGGAGCTTCCGGGCGCCCGACGAGGAGAGGGACGTCTTGTCGGCGTGGTAGTCGGTGTTCGACAGATCGGTGTGGATGCCCAGTGCGGGGGCCTCGGTGACCGGGGGTTCGAGGGTGGTGGTCATCGCTGGCCGTCCTGTTCGGTGAGGCAGTCTTCGCAGACCGGGCCTTCGGGGCGACGGCTGAAGGGGCCGGTGGTGTCGTCGCAGCGGACGCAGGCGATCATGTGGTTCTCCTGGGTGGGGTGCTGCGGGCCGCACGTGGGGCGGCCCGCAGCGGGCAGACGGAGCCGGGCTAACACGCCTGCCGGGAGGTGGGTCAGGTGGCGGGCTTCTCCGCGAGCTTCTTGAGGTGCGCCTCGTAGTCGTCGGCCCACTTCTTCGGGTCGTGACCGGCGGCCTCCGCCTCGTCCCAGGCCCACTCGCCGATCTCGCCGGACTCCAACTGCTCGGAGAGGTCAGCCACGGTCTTCTCGGCCAGGTCCGGGTCGGCCTGCTTCAGGGCTTGCAGCAGCCGGTACGCGGACCAGGCGTAGATGCCGGAGTGGACCCAGGCGTTGAAGGCGCCGCGCCCCTTCACGGTGTCCATGTCGGCGCCGTACATCTCCCCGGTGGAGCGCAGGGTCTGCCGGAGCATCTCCTCCGCCATCTTCGCGACGGCGCCCGGCTGCGGGAGCGGCGCGACAGGCTCGGCGTTCTCCCCGTTCTTCTTGGCGAGGCTCCCGATCCACTCGCCGATGACCTCGACCCGGTCCTTGTTGTCGCCGCTGTACCGGCACGGCATTTGCAGGCCGAGGAAGTTCTCGCCGATGAGGAGAAGCGGCTTCTCGGCGTCCGTCTTCCAGACCCGGAGGTGCGTGTCAGCGTGCTTCCAGCGGCTGAGCATGTCGGTGTCGACCGAGACGAGATCACCCGACGCGGAGGCGTCCTGGAGGGCGTCGCGGAAGAGGTGCTGCCACTTCGGGAAGGTCGTCTCGGTGGTGGGGACGGTGAGCTTGCCGTCGTCGGCAGTGACCGCGAGGTTGAGGATGGTGTCGCCCTTGTGCGTCTTCAGCCACGGGGTGAGCCAGCCGAGGGTCTTCTCGCTGATGGTGACGGACCAGGTGTCGGTCTCCTCGCGGACCTTGGTGCGGGCCACGGCGAAGGTGTAGCGGTCGGTGGCGAGGGCGTGGATGTGGACGCCGTCGCACTCGAAGCGGATGCCGTTGATGGGCGGCAGGGTGTCGTCGGGGCTGATGTGGGCGCGGGTCTGCTTGATGAGCCGCTGGAGCTTGTGGGCGTTGATGGTCGTCATGGCGTCCTTCTCTGGGATGCTGGTGGTGGACGCCCCGGCACTTCTACTGCCGGGGTGTTCTGGTTCGCCGGGCCGGCGACCTGTGTCATCCGCGCGGCCCGGCGGGTCTCAGGCGGCCGGCAGGTGCGCCGGATCGGTGCTGCCTTCGGTGCGGACCACGGGGCCGATACCGAGGGCGTCCCACAGGGTGGTGACCTTGATCGGGGCGGTCGCCTGGTCCTCGAAGCTGCTGATGTCGCGCTCGGAGGGCGGGACGGTGACCGCGTTCGCGTTGGCCTCCGCCGCGAGGTACGGGGCGAGCTGGGCCTGGGCTGCGGCGAGATCGGCGCGGGCCTGCTCCAGCTCGGCGGTCCGGTCCCGCAGGTCGGCGTCGAGGCACACCACGACCTCCTCGGCCTCCGCCCGCTTGGCTCGGACGTCGGCCAGGTCGGCTTCGAGGATCGCGATGGTGTCGGCCGCCCCGATCAGCTGGCCGAACGCGCTGACTGTCTCGGCCTGCTGGTCCTTCAACTGCCGCTCCAGCTCGGCCACCTTGTCGGCGGCCCGGTGCTTCGGCTTGCTGCGGCGTATGAGAGGAAGGCTCACTTGCCTTCTCCCTGCCCGGCGATGGCGTCCCAGTCGGCGACGGTTCCGGCGTAGGCGTGCGGCGACATGGCGGTGATCGCGGTCGCGGCGGCGAGCGCGAGCGTGGCGTGCACCTGCGCCTCGGCGGCCAGCGCGGCCCCGACGGCCGGGTCGCCGCCGTCGCCGTAGGTGAAGTGGTGGGCGCGGCTGGCGAGGCGCTCGGCCTCGCGGTAGTGCTGGGGTCCGTTCACGGTTTGTCCTTCCAAGTCCAGAGGCTGGGGGCCACCGCCATCAGGCAGAAGATGACGCCGATGACGGTGGCGGTGATCAGGTAGCTCATCCGACGGTCGGCCGGTGATTGCAGCGGCCGAGGAAGCAGGGCTTGGCCTGCTCGTCCCACTGCTGCGGGGAGAGGAGGAGGTGCTGCATGCCGTGCTTCTCGTCCGACGCCCGCTGCCGCTTCGTCGTCGACCACTCGCGCTGGGCCTGCTGCGGGGTGGCGATCAGGTCGCCGCCGAGGTCCGGTCGAACCGAACCGACCGCACAGCCAGCCGAGTTGGCCCGCACCCAGAAGCAGTCGGTGAGCGGCACCATCTCGCCGTCAATCTGCACCATCAGGTCAGCCACGGCGCTCCCCCTTGATCGTGCCGAGGAACGCCCGCCACCCGTAATGCACCGGGGCTGGCGGCAGGTGGTGCGGGGTCAGCGCCGGTGCGACAAAGGCGACGATGTGGTCCTCGACGTATCCGGCCGCAACGGTCGCCGCATAGTTCGGGTCGATCGCGGCCCGGTAGTCGGCGTTCGACGGCCGGTCGTGGATCGCGATGAGCGGGCCCAGCTCCCAGTACAGGTCGGTGAGCTTCCACGGGGTCTCGCAACCACCGGGGGCCTTGTTCTGGGCCATCAGTGGTACCCCGTCAGCCTGTTCGCCGGTCCAGGCCCACTCGACGCCGGTGCAGTCGGCGTAGGTGAGGGTCAGGTCGAACTCGATGCCTTCGTGGACGAAGATCTCGCTCATGCCGCCGCCTCCGTCCCGCGCTGGTACGGGACGCCGATGCTGCGGACCCCGTCCTCGGCGGCGACCTGGTCGGCCACCTCGGCGGCGACGTCGCGGGCCTCTGCCCACTCGGCCAGCTCCTCGAACCCGGCCGCGAGCTGGCGCAGCACCTCCGGGGAAGCGTCGACCACGTCGATACCGAGGGCGTTACCGACCCGGAGGGTGGCGAACTGGCGGCCCTGGTAGCCGGTGCGGTACGCGGTCTCGATCTTGTCCGTGGCGTCGATGCTGACTCCCACGACTCCAGTTACGCGGCTCATCGGGTCCTCCGGGTGGTGTTGCTGGCGCGGATCTGCTCGGCCAAATCGACAGCCCATTCGGGGTAGTCGGCGTCCGTGGAGCACGCCTCGGGGTGCGGGCAGGGCAGCAGGGCGAACGCGGCGTCGTCGGGGTCGCACTGGTGGCGTTCCTCGGCCAGCAGCCCGGCGGCCATGCGGGTGCGCTTCAGCGCGTTCAGGGCATCCACCCGGGCGGCCAGCACGGCGAGCGGGGTGTCCAGTCGCTCCATGTCGGCGGCAGTCACGACGTACCGCCCTTGTCGTGCTCGTCGGCCGCCCGGCGAAGCTCGAACACCCAGTCCTCCGGGCAGTCCATCCACACGTCTTCGGCGTCGGAGTGCTCGGGGCAGTGCGCGGTCCACTGGTCAGCCACTTGCCGCAGCACGGCGGCGGGCGACGGCCGGGACTCCAGCTCGGCAATCCTGGCCCGAAGCTCCGTCACGTCCTCCGGTCCGCCCTGCGGCGGCAGCGAGAGGAGGTTGTTCGGACGGACCGCGCCACGCTGGACCTTGTCCGCGAGGCGGCCGATCACGTCGGCCTGCTTGGCGTACTGCGGGCCCTGCGCCCGGTGCTCACGCGCCCGCTTCACCAGCCACGCCACGAACTCGTCCGTCACCTCGGTGCGGGGTGCCCAGCCAGCGGCGCGGAGGGCCTTCACGTACCCGGCCCAGACGCGCTCGCAGTCCGGGCAGCCACGGTCGCCGGGCTCGAACCCGCACTCGCCGCAGAAGGCGCCGGCGGTGGACAGGGCTTGGATCGCGGTCTCGTCGGCGGCGCTCACAGGGCACCTGCCTCACGCTGCGACGGGGCGGAGGCCGCCTTGCGGAGGAGCTGCTTCGAGGTCTCCTGAAGGGCCGACATCTGCTGCTCCAGCTCGGCAATCCGGCACCACGGGCAGGTGTGCGTGTGCTCCGAGTCGACCAGCCACACGAGGTGCTGACCCGCCGGGCACTGCTGAGGGTTCATGACCTCGTACTCGGCAAGCTGCTTCTCCAGCTCGGAGATGCGAGAGGTCTGCCGCTGGCTCGCGGTCTCTGCCCCGTGGGCCGGGGTGAAGACCTTCGTGCCCTGCTTCACGGCCACAGCACACGGCCACTGGCTGACCATGCCGTCCTCCTGGCAGACCGCGCACAGCCAGGCGTTCGGCACGCCGCAGTCATCGAAGACCGGGATGTGGAAGCGGGCCGGGAGCTTCGCGTTCTCCTCCAAGGAGACACCCGCGAGCAACTCGAAAGACGGGTGATCAGGGGCCTTCAGGAGCGTGGCCCGCTGGGCGCATTCGTCGTGCTCGACCTGCTCCCCGGCCTTCACGTTGGCCTGGCAGGTACCGCACGCAGACGGGTCCGCCTGACGGCCACGGTTCGCGGCGTCGACCGCGCGCTCCTTGGCCCAGAAGTCATCGTTGCTGTCATCGGGGGCTTGTGATGGTTGGATGGACATCGGTCCACCTCTCTGTTCGCGGAGGATGACGGGTGGATCAGAGGCCGTTCCCGGACTTGGTCGTTACGGGGGCGGCCTCACAGCTGCTCAGGCAGCGGGGCGGTGCGTGCGCTCGTTTACCGGGCGAACCTCGTACATGGCCGCGATCTCCTGGATGTGGCGCCGCAGGAACGTGATCCGGCCACCCGCCCGGCTGTGGGGGAAGACCCGGGCGCTCGCCTTGTCGCGGAGCGTGCGTGCCGAGAACGGCAGCCACCCCTCGGCCTCGATCTGTTCGGGTGTGTAATGCACAAAATCGTCCAGGCCCGTGGCGCCGCCGACCTGGGCGGCGGGGCGCACCTTCTTCTTGGCCGTCGTGGTCGTCACGTCGGTGTCTCCTTGTGAGTGATGGCAGAGGTAGACACCTGCATCGCCGCCGCGATCAGCGCGACCTTGTCCTCGCTCGGGTGGGCGATGAGTCCACGTTCGAGGCGGGAGAGGTAGCCGCGGTTCAGCCCAGTACGAAGAGACATAGCCCGGAGGCTAAGTTGCTTCGCTTCACGGATGGCCTTGATTGCTGCGCCGTTCGGTGTCACACGAAGAGACTTACACGCCAGGACCCGCAACGCAAGCGTTCTCGCCCGCCATAAGCACACTTACTTTGCTTAACAGCCCGCCGTAACTGCCTCCCCGGCGCACAACGAACGCACTATCTGCAACCCGCATGCCCCTCCCACGCTGAGTAACTGCTGCTCAGAGGCCGAGACCTGCACTATTGGGTTGCACGCCGATGCGGCATGATGTGCCTCATGGATCGAGACTGGGCACGGCTGGGATCAGCCCTCCGGGCAGCACGCGAAGATCTCGGGCTGGGGCAGAAGGACGTGGCCGAGCGCATCGGCATCACTCCGAACGCGCTCCGGAACACCGAGCTTGGCAAGATCAGCCGAGTCACCCCCACCGTCCGCGAGTACGCCCGCATCGTCGGGTGGACCGAGGCCAGCATCGACGCCGTACTCAACGGCGGCGAACCCACCCGCGAGGTGGCCATCCCGCCCGACGAACCGGTCACCGCGCTCGCCGACACGCCGGAGGACCTACCGCTGCGCATCAAGGCCGCGCTCGCCGACGGCCGCCCCGTCCTCGACACGGCAGTCATCAACCTGCCCGGCGAGGACGGCGAGGACTCCGAGGCGCAGATGGTCATCATCGTGAAGGGCCGCGGCGGCGACGCCACGCCCGAGCAGATCCAGAAGGCGCTGCTCCAGTGGGAGAAGACCGAGGCACAGATCAGGCGCTCCGGCAGCGAGTGACCGGTTCTGCGCGCAAAGTTACGTAAGGGGCTCTGCATATGCCGTGAGTTGTGGTTGCATGGTCAACCTTGAGGGTGCCGCCGCTCGGGACTATTCAGGGGGTCCGATGCGGGTTCAGATCAGGTGTGTTGCGTCGATGCCGTACGGCGTCTGCGCGTGGCTGTTGAAGCGGGGCGGCGAGTGGATCCTCTACATCGCCGAAGAGGTACTGAGCCAGCTCGGCGGGATCATCCCGGGCCCTGAGCCGCTCGTCATCACGCCCCGCTGGAGGCTCAGCTAAGGGGGCGTCATGGCATCAGCGGAGAAGCGCGGGTCCACGTGGCGGTGCCGGTACGTCAAGCCGGACGGGACATACGGATCCGAGTCGGGGTTCCCCACGAAGCGCACCGCGCTGGCCTTTGGCAAAGAGCAGGACGCGGCGATCCGGGCCGGCCGATGGGTCGACCCGGACCTCCGGGCCGTCACGTTCGGCGAGTTCACCAAGTCGTTCATGTCGACCAGACGGAAGCGCGGCCGCACCGTCGGCACCCGGTGGGAGAAGCTCGACAGCCACATCCTGCCGCGCTGGGAGGACACCGCCCTGGGCAGCGTCACCTGGTACGAAGTCGACGCCTGGCAGCAGAGCCTCACGATCGCCGACGTCTCGCGCGGGCACTGCGTCAGCCTGATGTCCACCATCCTGACCGCTGCGGTCGACGCCCAGCACATCACGGTGAACCCGTTGTTCGGCCGGCGCCGTACGCGCGACACCGCCGGTGACGCTGCCATGCCGAAGGCGCCGAAGGTCAGCCGTGACCCTCGGCCCGAGGATGCGCTGCTAGTGGCGGAGCGGCTCGGGCCGGCGCGCGGTATCCACGTGCTGACGACCGCGTTCACCGGGCTGCGCTGGGGCGAAGGCCTCGGACTGCACCGGGACCGGACGCTGCTGGAGCGCGGACAGCCCTGGGGCGACTCCGAGTTCGTGTGCCCGATCCTGCGGGTGGTCGAGGAGTACGCGGAGTACCAGGAGCGCGGCACCGACGGCACGAAGCACGGCTACCGGCTCCAGCTAGAGCCGACGAAGAACGACGGGTCGACGCGCGACATCGACGTCCCGCCGTTCCTCGCCCGGCTGCTCGGCCACCACCTGGACGACTGGCCGTACGAGCGCCCGTTCAGCACGTCCACCGGTAAGCCGTGGCGCCGGGGCAACTGGAGCAGGGACTTCCGGCCGGCGTGCGACGGACGTGACGAGCGGGCGAAGCGACAGGGCGTCTCCTTCCGGGCGGGGTGGGAGCCGATCCTGCCCGGCCTGGACATGCGCGCCCTGCGTGCACTGCATGACACCCTTCAGGCGCAGATCGGAGTGAAGGAACCGCTGGCCTTCGAGGCGGCGGGGCATCGGCGGCCGGGGATCAAGCGGCACTACCAGAAGCCCACGCCGGACATGCGGCAGGAGCGGCTGGACGGGCTCGAAGAAGTATTCTGGAAGGCGATGGCGAACATCGGGCTGAAGACCCTGTGGGGTCGGGTCGACCTCCGGAAGCCGAGTCGCTGACCTCGCTCCCCATATTCTCCCCATTGGATCTTCAACGGGAGACAGGCACCACACCTCATCAGGGCAGATGAATGGGTCAACAACCGCTCTCCTAAAGCGGGTGTCGCAGGTTCGAATCCTGCCGGGGGCACAAGCGAAAAGGCCACCCAGGAACATTCCTGGGTGGCCTTTCCCATCTGCTCCTGACATCAACGGCGACGGCACCTTCGGTCCAGGCCCAGGCCGGTCCACCGCAGCCCAGAACGCAGGCAGTGCGCCCGTGTCTGGCAGGCGGCTCAGGCACCTGTCATGATCCGGCTGTGAACAAGCCTTTGTTTCCCGAAAAGTTGGACAGAGCACTCGACTGGGCGGGGCTGTTCCCGTCCACCCTGCTCTTCTGGATAGGCATCAGGGACTACCGCGAAGGCGCATCCATAGCCTGGGCCCTAGTCGGGGTCCTCCTGATGCTGATCAGCCTCTGGGTGATCTACCGCGGGCTGCCTCACCGGCGTGCGGGGACCCTTCAGCCGCCTGAGGAGTAGAGATCCGCAGGTTGGGTCCGCGAATCCCCCTCGGAGCGTGTCACCGGTGGCCGGGGATATCGGTGGGCCCCTACTTGACGCAGGTCTCGTCCCTTCCGGGCAGCTTGCCCGTCGCAAGGTAGTTGTTGACCTTGGTGTCCACGCAGGCGTTGCCGTACTCCCCGTATAGCGCGTGGCGGTTGGCGCCCTTGAGGGTGAGGAGTTTGGAGCTGGGGAGCTGGTCGTGCAAGGCCACGCTACCCCGGTAGGTGGTGCGGGGGTCGCCGGTGGCGGCGACTATCAGGGACGGCGCGTCGTGGCGTATGCGGGTGGGGTTCTCGCGAGGGGCGTTCCAGAACGCGCACGGGCCTATGTTCTCGGTCAAGGGGCCGAAGAGGGGGTGGGCGGCGCGGGTGCGTTCGATGTCGCGCCAGTAGAGCTCGGGGTTGCGTGGGGCCGCCGCGTCGCCGCAGAGGATCGCCGTCTGGACGCTGCCGGAGGCCGAGCCCTCGTCGGTCAGGGCGAAGCGTAGTTGCTCGGTGAACTCCGGGGAGAGCCTTAGCTGTTGGCCCTTTGCGGCCTTGGACAGTACGGAGACCTGCTCGGCCAGGGACGCCCTTGACGCGTCCGTGTCGTCGGCCACGCCCATGAAGAGAAGCGTCGGTATGTGGGTGTCGTCCAGGCGGAAGACGTCCGGCGCGGTGCCGACCGTCAGGGGGCCACGGGCCGCCTTCGCCATGGTGTGGTCGATCGTGGCCAGCACGGCCTTACGGGTGCGGCCCAGGCCGTACGTCGTGTGGTGGGCGGCCGTCCACGTGGCCCAGGCGGAGAGCGCCTGCTCGTTCTCCCGTACCGCGTCCTTCAGCAGCCGGGGGCCGTAGGCGCGCGGGTCGATCGCTCCGTCCAGGACCACCCGGTCGTAGCGGCCGGGGAACATCTGCGTGTAGACCGTGCCCAGGTACGTACCGTACGAGTAGCCCAGGTAGGAGATCTTCCGCTCGCCCAGCGCGCCCCGGATCACGTCCATGTCCCGGGCGGTGTTGCGTGTGGTGACGTGCGGGAGGACCGAGGCGTTGGTGGCGCGGCACTTGGCGGCCAGGCTCTTGCTCAGGGCCACGTGACGGTCGAAGCCCGCCCGGCCCGCCCCGGCCGAGAACCAGGGGAAGCTGACGGGCCAGCCGCAGTCCAGCGGCGTACTGCGGCCGGTGAAGCGCGGGTCGAAGCCGATGATGTCGTACCGGGCGCCGACCTCCTTCATCGCCTGGCGGATGACCGGCGGGGACTCCAGTGCCGTGCCGCCGGGTCCGCCGTTGTTGAGGAGGATCGCACCGATGCGGTGGCGGGTTTCGGTGGCCTTCAGGCGGGACACCGCGACCGTGATCGTGCGGCCCCGGGGTGCCGCGTAGTCCAGCGGGACCGTGGCGTTCGCGCACTGCACGCCCGCCCGGTCCAGGTCGCGGCCCATCGTGTCGTCGGGGGACTGCGCGCAGGTGCCCCAGGCCAGGCGTTGGTCGTAGTACCGGTCGAGGCCGCTGTGTGCCGCCGCACCGGCCGTTCTCGTGGTGGGCGTCGCCAGGGCCGGTGACGCCGTCAGGCCTACGGCGAGTGCCAGGCCTGCGGCCGCTGCGGTGCGGGCCGCCGCCGGGCCGCGGGGGATCCTGATCTTCTCTGCGTATCTCATGCAACAGACGCTAGAAGCCCGGGCGTTCGCACTCACTACGGCTGGCACCCCTGTTCCCAGGGGGGTCAGCTCCTCCTCGCCCCCAGCCCTCGGCCGGTCACCCCGCGAGGATCTCCCCGATCACCCACCACGCGTTCCGCGCCGTCACCGGGTTCGACTCCCGGTAGGCGGCGAGCTCCATCACCGCTATGGACAGCGCCCAGCCGCGGCCCCGCTCCCAGGTCGCGTCGTCGGCCCCGACCGCCGTACGGAAGGTCTCCCTGGCCCCGGCCGGGAGCAGGTACCAGGCGGCGATCAGGTCGACGGCGGGGTCGGCCAGGCCCATGCAGGCGAAGTCGATCACTCCCGTGAGGCGGCCGTCCGCGACCAGGACGTTGCCCGGCTGGAGGTCCCCGTGCACCCACACGGGCGCGCCGGTGAAGGGCGAGGCGGTCAGCGCCTTGTCCCAGGCCGCGGCCACCGCCCCGGCGTCGAGAACGCCGTCCAGCTCGGCGATCACCTTCCGCGTCACGGCGTCCCGGGAGGCCAGCGGCTCGCTGCGGTACGCCGGTGGGGCGTCCGTGGCGTCGATGCCGCGCAGCGCGAGGACGAGCTCCGCCAGGTCCGCGGCGAAGAGGTCCGGAGCCCAAGTGCCCTCGCCCGGGGCGGGGTTCGTGCCCTCCAGCCAGGTGCAGACCGACCAGGCCCAGGGGAAGCCCTCGGCCGGTGCCCCCTGGGCGAGCGGCGCCGGGACGGGTACGGGCAGCTGCGGGGCCAGCCGGGGCAGCCAGTAGGCCTCCGTCGCCACGTCCGCCGCGCTGCCCTCCGTACGCGGCAGCCGTACCACCTTGTCCTCGCCCAGGCGGTAGACCGCGTTCGCCGTCCCGCTCGCGTCGACCGCCTCCACCGGGAGGTCCGCCCAGTGCGGGAACTGGGCGGCGATCAGCGTACGTACGAGGGTGGCGGAGTCGAGAGGCGCGGAGTCGGAGGGCGCGGAGTGGAGGGTCATCCGGTGAGTGAACCAGGTGGGTCCACGGCGGCACAACGTCGTTCGCCCGGCCACCGGAGTACGGGGTTCCTCCGCCGGAGTACGGGCTCCCCCGCCGCGAAATCCGGTCGTGGGCACGCCCCTGGCCTGCGAGAGTGTGCTGCATGAATGCCCAGCCGATGCCCGTACCGGCCCCCGTACCGGGCAAGGGTCCGGACACCGGCCCGGTCCGGCACTTCGACTCGGGGCGGTGGCTGGCCCAGTACGCCGGCCTCGTACTGGTGGTCTGCCCTCGGTGCGGCGGGCGCGCGCACGTCGTTCCACGCCCCGGGCTCCCCGAAGTCCGTTACTTCAGCGAGCTGTTGTTCCAGCCCCGCCGTCTGGCCTGCGGAGGGTGCGGCGCCGTCGCCGCATGGCAGCCGGGGATGCGCGGGGGCGGGCTCGTCGGGGCCCGGCTGGGCGGCACGGAGGATCCGTTCTTCCATCGGCCGCTGTGGTTGCAGACCCGATGCGCCGGTCGTGTTCTCCGGGCCTACAACGACGAGCACGTCGACCATCTGTCGGCCTACGTCCGCGCCACTCTGCGCGAACGCGGGGGTGCCGGCTCCACGATGATGATGTTCGCCCGGTTGCCCCGGTGGATGAAGCTGTCCCGCAACCGGTCGGAGGTCCTGGCCGGCCTGGAGACCCTGCGCGGCCTGGCCGGGCGGTCCGCGCCCGCCGACCGGTCCGATGCGGCGCACGAGCGCGGTGACCGTTCGAGGGCTTCCGGCGCGCTGTACTTCCGGGGCGGACCGTACGAAGACGCCCCCTGACCTACGTACCGTACGGACAGCCCCACACCCACGCCTACGTCCCGTACGCGGACAGCCTCACGCCCACGTCCCGTTACGCGGAGAGCCCTACGCCCACACCCCGTACGCGGACAGCCCTACGCCCCGTGCGGGCAGTCGCGCCCCCTCAAGCGCACACCACCCCCATCTGCGCCGCCGCATGGTGCGCGCCCACCCGGTCCGCCGCGCCCCAGTCACGGCCCCGGTCGATGAGCAGGACCGCGAACGTGTCGCCCTTGACGGGGTAGTTGCCCACCTCGACCGGGCTCCCCCGGTGCTGCGTCTGGCGCACCGCGAACCCGGTGTACGCGCTGTCCGCGTCGGCCGGATCGGAGAGCACCCGGTACACCGTCGGGTCGCCCGCCACGTCGCGGGCGCGCCCCTCCGGCACGAACACCGTGAGCGCGCACTCGCTGAACCCCTCGCCGAGGTGCCAGGACCAGGTGGCGGTGGAGCCCCGGTCCTCGGTGGGGCTGCCCGACATGGGGACGGCGCTGAACCGGCCGTCGCAGCCGCCGCCGGTGAAGCCGCCGGAGGCGACCCCGTACCAGCCCGCCTCGCCCTTCTCGAAGCGGCCGTACTCCCGGTACTCCCCCACCGTGCAGCCCGGGCCGGCCCACCCCGTGAAGCGGTGGCCCTCCGCAGGGGGAGGAACCGGGGCCTCCGGCGCCTCCGAGGGCGGCTCCCCGGGTGAGGGCTCGCCCGCGGCGTCCTCCCCCGGGCCGATACGGGTCGGCGCCCCGCCTCCGATCCGGTCCGGCAGGGCGCCCGTCCGGCCCGCCGCGTCCGTACGGCTCGTACCGCCGGCCATGCTTCCGCCGCCCGACAGGAGCAGCGCGGCCACCGTCGCCAGGCCGCCGGCGGCCACCACAACTCCCGCCGTCAGCAAGGCTTTACGTCGTCGGGGCAAGGTCGAGACGCGGCCGGTCAAGGTCTCGTTCGCGACCCAGGAGCCTTCGCCGGCCGCTGTCCGGGAACGGGCCGCTCCGCAGCCGGGGCAGACCATCCCCGGCAGGGCGCCGCGTTGACCGCCGCAGTGTTGGCACTTCATGACAGGACACCTTGCCAGGGTGGCGCCCGCAGAGGGAGGGCCCACGACCGATGGCCCGTACAGGGATCAGGGACGTACAGGAATCGCGGGCGTTGCGGGGGCCGGAAGGGCAACGTCCTTGCAGAAACGGCCGGTTCGGCTCAGCCGAGCCCGTCCGCCCGGCCGGGCCCCTCCGCTCGGCCGGGCCCCTTCTCTTCTCTCAGCTGAGCTCCCTTCCCTCAACTGAGCTCCTCCGGGCACGGCGTTCCCGGCGGCAGCTGGTACGGGGCCGCCAGCCGGTACACCCCCGGCTTCGGCGCGAGGAGTTCGGTCCACTCGTCGCCGTACGGCCCCTCGTCCTCGACCTTGTTCAGGCAGCCGTGGATGTTGTCGAAGGTCCTGGGGGCCGTCTCGTCCTCCTGCGTCCGCAGCTTGGACTCCTCGGTCTCCTCCGGCCGCTCCAGGCTCCTGCCCTGCTCGTCGACGAGGGCGAGCCAGCGCGAGTGCGGGATCCGGATCAGCACCCGGCCCGCCGACTCGACCCGGATCGTCAGCTCGTTCGCTCCCGCCTTCTCCACCGTCGCGGGCGGATCGGCGAGCGGGGTCGGCTCCAGGACGCGGTAGAGCTTCCAGTTCTCGTCGCTCCATATCTCGCGGAGGTAGGAGAGTCCCTTGCCGACGAGTTCCGTCTCCCTCTCGGCCCCGCCGTCCGGCCGTCCGGTGGGCAGCACCACGTAGTGGACCGCCCAGCGGTCCAGCCACTGGCGGTAGTTGACCGCGTTCAGCGTGTCGTCGTAGAAGAGCGGGTTGCGCTTCATGTCGGCCTGCCGGTTCCAGCCGCGGGCCAGGTTGTACGTGGCCAGCGCCGAGGCCTCCCGGTGGCTGCTCGCGGGGACCACCTCGACCCGGCCCCGCTCGGCCCCGACCTGCTGGAGCTGGTTGACCAGGGGGGCCAGCGAACGCGCCCAGGAGGCATCCGGGGTGGTGCGGACGATGTCGTCGACGCCCTTGAAGCCGATCCAGAAGTTGAGCCCGGCGAACGCCAGGACCAGCGCGTACCAGCGGCGGCTGCGCGGTCTCGTGTACGGCAGGGCGGCGAGCAGCACGATCCCGGCGAACAGCATCGCCATGCGGGTCACGTTCGACCCGATCTGCGAGTCGACGAAGTACGTGAGCACCGTGCCGAAGCCGTAGACCGCGGCCGCCGTGCGGACCGTGGACCAGTCGCGCGGTACGAGGACGAAGATCAGGACCGAGAAGAGGAACGGCAGCGACACCGTGCCCAGCGACATCGGCTGCGTACCCGAGAACGGGAAGAGGAGGGAGGACAGCGCCACCACGGCCACGGGGGCGAGCCCGATCGCGTACGCGCCGGGGCGCCGCTTGTGGAGGAAGAGCGCGGCCGCGACCACCCCGAGGAAGAGCCCGGCGACCGGGCTGGAGGCGGTGGCGAGACCGGCGAGCGGAGCGGCGACGGCCGCCTTGGCCCACCGCTTGTACCGCCAGCGGTACGGCCAGCAGAAGACCGCGGCGACGGCCCCGACGGCGAACATCATGCCGAGCCCGAACGTCACCCGCCCCGACAGCGCGTTGCACAGATAGGCGAACACCCCGGCCAGCGAACAGGCCAGCGGATTGCGCACGGCCCGCACCCGGACCAGGATCAGCGCGGTCAGCGCCGCCGAGACCGTCCCCACGATCATCATCGTGGAGCGGACGCCGAGCACCGACATCAGATACGGCGAGACCACGCTGTACGAGACGGGGTGCATGCCCCCGTACCAGGCGAGGTTGTACGCGGTGCCCGGGTGCCGGCCCACGAACTCGGCCCAGGCGTCCTGCGCCGCGATGTCGCCGCCGCTGTTGGCGAAGAAGAGGAACCACAGGACGTGGGTGACGGCCGCGGCCGCCGTGGCGATGGTGACGGGGTGGCGCAGGAGGCGGCGGGGCAGGGGGGTGGTGTCGGTGGGCGGGTCGGGGGTGGTGCCGGACTGCTCGGACGAGGCGGTCCGCTCGGAGTCGGAGGGGGCGGGCGTTCCGGGTTCCGACGTTCCGGATGCGGAGGGTTCCGGCGCTCCGGATTCCGGCGTTCCAGATGTGGCGGGCTCCGACGTTCCGGATTCCGGCGTACGCGGGGACGGCAGCAGCGTGCGCGGGGCGGCGCCGTCGGCGATCTCCCCGGTGCTGTTGTCCGCCTCGCGGCCGGGTCTCGGCTCCGCGGTGGTCACTACGGCTCTCCCCGTCCTCCGCCGGCCCCGTACGCCTTTCAGGACGCGTCCCGGCGCCCTTCAGTTGTCCGGGGACGCTAACACGTACCTCCGACACATACCCGTGACATGGAGCGGGGTGAGCGATGCCGCTCACCCCGTCCCACGACCGTCCGTACCGCCGCGCGCTCAGCCGATCCTGGTCAGCTTGTCGCCGAAAGCCGGCTGGGCGAGGTCGTCCTGGAGCACCACCGGTGCCGTGACCTTCCCCGTACCCGTGCCCACGGTCACCATGCCGACCTCGCTGCCGGCCTTCGCGGAGTGCGCGATGCCCTTGCCGCTGTCGGTGACCTTGAGCTCCACCTCCAGGCCGGGCCAGCCGACCGCCTTGAGGTTCTTGGTCGCTATCACCGGGGTCTGTGCGCCGAATCCGTTGTCCACATACCCGACCACGTCGCCCTTCTTCACCACCGTGGCGGAGGTCGGGGCCTTCTGCGCGTCCTTGATCAGCTTCAGGCTGTTCTGGAGGGACAGCTCCAGGCTGTCGTAGACCCTGCCCGTACCTGCCTGCTGGCCCATGACCGCTCCGTAGATCCAGAGCACCTTGCCGTCGACCTTGGTGTTCGCGGACCAGAGCAGGTTGCCGCCCGCCGGGGTGGAGGAGCCGGTCTTGATGCCGCTCACACCGTCCTGAAGGAGCAGCGTGTTGTTGTTGTAGATCTTGCCGTCTATGCCCTTGATCTCGACCTCGGGCATGTCCACGATCTCCCGGAACACGTCGTTCTTCATGACCGCCTGGGCCAGCTTCAGCTGGTCGGCCGCGGTGGAGACGGTGGTCTTCTCCAGGCCGCTCGGGTCCGTGTACGTCGAGTTGGTCATCCCGAGGTCCTTGGCCGCGTCGTTCATCTTGTCGATGAACTTGTCCTCGCTGCCCGCGTCCCAGCGGGCGAGCAGCCGCGCCGCGTTGTTCCCCGAGGGGATCATCAGCAGCTGGAGCATCTGCCGCTGGGTGAGCTGCTGGCCCTTGGTCAGGGGCGCCGTCGACTCGTCGGGGCGCTTGGACTCGTCCTCGGCCTTCTGGTCGACGGTGATCGTCTCGCCCTGCTCGTCACCCTTGAGGGGGTGGCCCTCAAGGATCACGTAGGCGGTCATGACCTTCGCGACGCTGGCGATGGGCGCCGGCTTCTGCGCCCCCTCGGAGCCGAGCGACCCGACGCCGTCCACCATCACGGCGGACTGCCCCTGGCCCGGCCAGGACAGCTTCGTCTCGCCGCCCTCGAAGGTGTACGTCGGCTTCGCCGTGAGCTCGAGGGACGGCTCGGGCAGCGGGCGCATCACCTGCACGATCGCAAAGACGATCAGCAGGAGGAGGACCAGCGGGGTCCAGATCTTGACCCGCCGGACCGCCGTACGGACCGGGGTCTCGGCCGGCGGCGGGGTGTTCGTCAGCTCGGCGAGCAGGTCGAGGGGCGGCTTGGGCGGCAGCGGCTGCTGCCGGGTCCGCTCGGCGGCCGCCCAGGAGGGGGCGGCGGGGGTGGGGTTGGGCGAGGTGGGGGCCGGGGCTGCCGATGCCGGGGCCGCCGCGTCGGTGTCCGGCTTGCCCGTCGGCGCCTCGGTCTCCGGCGCGCGGGGCGCGGGGGCGGGGCGTACGTCGTCGGAGCGCAGCGGCACGAAGGTGCTGGTGCGCTCGACCGCGCTCTCGGGCTTGCCCTTCTCCGGCTTCGCCTCGGCCTTTTCCGGCTTGGGCTCGGCGGCGCTCCCGGACGCACCTCGGGCCTTGTCGCCCGCGGCCTTGAGCTCCTGGAGCTCCTGGGGCGACAGCTTCAGCGCGGTGGTCGGCTGGTCGACCCGCTTGGCGGGCGCGGGCGCCTTGAAGACGGCCGTGGGCTGATCGATTCCTCGCAGGTCGTCGCCGGATTCGGCGGCGGGGGCGGGGGCGGGAGCGGGGGCCTCGTCGGCGTCGGGGGCAGCGTCCGCGTCAGGCTCGGCGTCGGCGTCGGAATCGGGCTCGGCGTCGGGGGCAGCGTCCGCGTCGGGCTCGGCGTCGGCGTCGGCTGCGGACTCCGTCTTCCCGGCGGACTCCGTCTTTTCGGCGGACTCCGGCTCCCCGGCCACCTCCGGGTCCTCGGCGGGCTCGGGCTCTCCGCCGGACTCGGCCTTGGCCTCGCCCTCGCCCTCACCCTTATCCTCGCCCTCGGCCGCCGCATCGACCCAAGCGGCCACCGCAGCACGCAGCCGTACGTCACCGGGCTCCGGCTCGTCGGACTCCGGCTCGCCCGCAGCGGCGTCGGCCGTGCCAGTCGTGCCAGCCGAGCCAGCCGCGTCGACTACGTCGCCCTCAGGGGCCTCCGCGGTCGCCTCAGGGCTCTCGGGGCCCTCGGGGTCCTCTGCGGGCTTCTGGGGCGTTACAGCGCCCTCAGAAGCCTTCGCAGGCTCCTCCTCGGCGGAAGCCTGCTCCTTCTCAGGGGAAACGGGCTCCTCGGCGGACGCCGCCGGCGCACGCCGCCCGGCCTCGTCCTCCGGAAGCCGCGGCCGGAAGACAGCCGTAGCCGTGTCCGACGTCACCGCGCCCGGCGTCACCTCGTCGACACCCACACCCTCGGCAACGTCCGCACGAGCCTCGTCCGCACCGCCCGCATCCGAATCGGCCGCATCCGCACCGGGCTCGCGGAACACCGCAAAGCGCGGGTCGCGTTCCTCCGCAGCCGTCCCCGACGACTTCCGCTGCTCCGTTTTGTCGGGGGACTCGCCCGCCACCGATGCCTCCTCATGCGCCGCGGGGCAACCCCCGCGCTGTCCGAACCATCTACCAGTGTCCTGTGTGAACCCCTGGCCGAGCTGCTAGACGAGAACGACATACCTACTGGTTCCCGTACAAAGCAGTCAGGCGCTCTCGACAGATGAATGTGAGAGGGGTCACCCTGTCAGACATCCACGCGGGGAGGCATGGATGGGCAGGAGCCGCAGAACAATCCCGGAGGAGCTTCTGTTGCTCGCTCTGGACCCGACCACGGGTACCACAGCGCAGCCGCAGTCGCTCGACCTCGGCCTGGCCGGGGCACAGCTAGTGGAGCTGGCTCTGGCAGGACGGATAGCCCCTGACGGGGATCGTATCGCCGTGGTGATGCCACGGCCGACAGGAGATCCGACACTGGACTCCGCACTGGAGCTGCTGCGCCGTCGTGGCAGCCCGGTCCGGGCGGTCCACTGGATCGGCGGACCCCGGCTGGGGCTGCGCCAGATCTATCTCGCCCATCTGGAGCGGTGCGGCATGGTTCATGCCGTGGCGGGCCAGATGTGCGGAGTGCTGCCGACGACTCGCTACCAGGCGACGGAGACAGCCATCAGCCGGGACATCAGAGCCCGGCTGGACAGTGCGATCCGCACCGGCGTACCGCCGGACCCGCGGACCGCGGCGCTCGCCGCACTGGCCCACGCGGTCGGACTCGGCAAGCACCTGTACCCCGGGAACGAGGGGCGTTCATCGCGCTCCCGGCTCCGGGACCTGATCAGGCACGACCCCATGGGCGGCCTCGTGGCGCACGCCGTGATGGACGTCCAGAACGGAGTGGCGGTCCAGCCACGCCGTACGCAGCAGGCAGCGGGCGTTCCGTTGCAGCCGCAAGCACAGGCCCGCCGGGGCAGCATGGCGCACACCGCCGCGAGCTGACCCGGAGGGCCCGAGCAGGACCCGCGCAGAGGACCGCGCGGACAATCGCACACCGCCGTACCGTCGTCACAGGACCCGGTCCGGGAGCCGCACCACGCACGGGGCAGCCGGTTTCGACCGGCTGCCCCGTGCGCTTGCGCGCCGTAGCGCACGCCCTCTCACGCGCCGGTGCGTGCTCCGGTGCGCGGTCGGGGGCTTATACCGCACGCACCTGCTTGTGGCCGTTTCCCAGCGCGGCCGGGGCAAGGGGTGGCAATCTGCTGAGCAGTAGATACGCACAGCTACATAGCCGGAGGTGCACTTTCCGTGCCGTCCAACGTCAATCCCACAGTCAGGCGACGCAGGTTGGGCCAGGAACTGCGCCGCCTGCGCGAACTCAAAGGCATGACGGCCGAGGAGGTGGCGGAGCGTCTGCTGGTCTCGCAGTCGAAGATCAGCCGCCTGGAGAACGGCCGCCGTTCCATCAGCCAGCGCGACGTGCGCGACCTCTGCGGGGTGTACGAGGTCGAGGACGTCCGCATCGTCGACTCGCTCATGCAGATGGCCAAGGACTCGCGCCAGCAGGGCTGGTGGCACGCCTTCGGCGACATCCCGTACAGCGTCTACATCGGTCTGGAGACGGACGCGGAGTCCCTGCGCGTGTACGAGCCCCAGATGGTTCCGGGCCTGCTCCAGACCCGGGCGTACGCCGAGGCGCTGATCAGCGGCGCGCTGCCCGAGGCCCCGCCGTCGGACATCGAGAAGCGCGTCAACGTACGGTCCCGGCGCCAGGACCGGGTCAACGCGCCGGAGAACCCGCTCCGGCTCTGGGCCGTGATCGACGAGTCGGCGCTGCGCCGGCGGGTCGGTGACAACCAGGTGATGATCGACCAGCTGGAGCACCTGGTGGAGCAGTCGCACCTGCCGCATGTGACCGTGCAGGTGCTGCCGTTCGAGATGGGCGCCCACCCCGGGATCAACGGCCAGTACGCGATCCTGGAGTTCCCGGACGCCGCGGACTCCAGCGTCGTCTACATCGAGGGCGTCACGAGCGATCTCTATCTGGAGAAGGCGAACGACGTGCAGCGCTACAGCGTGATGTACGAGCACCTGCGGGCGCAGGCCCTGAACGTGGAGCAGACGCGGGAGTTCATCACCAAGATCGCCAAGTCGTACACCAGCTGACGCCAGCTGACACCAGCAAGTCGTACAACACCAGCTGGATCAGGACACCGAAGGTCGTCGGGTGAATCGGCGGCGGCACGATACACCGCCGCCGACTCACAACGTAAGAGTTACCGGCAAAATGGCACCCGGTCGAGTGAACGGCCATCTCATGGAAGCGGCTTGGCGAGTAGCGTCGATCACGCCAACCGGAATCAGGTTGGTGCGACTCACCCAACTCTCTGAACCGGAGTGAACATGGCAATTCTTCAGGGTGCTACGGACATGTGGACGAAGTCGTCGTACTCCGGGGGCAACGGCGCTTGCGTCGAGGTCAAGTCCCCGGTCGCTCTGTCCATCGCCGTGCGTGACTCGAAGGCCCCTGAGGGCCCCTCGCTCACCTTCGTCCCCGGTGCGTGGAACGCGTTCGTGCGCGATGTCGCCACGAGCCCGGTCGACGCCTGACAAAAGGCACTCGCCCGACGTCCGAAAACCGCCTGTCCGCATCGCAGGCCGCACCACCTGATGGAGCCCTCTCGACCGGTTCGCCGTCCTGGCCGAGGGGGCTCGGCATATCGGCCCCGCACCGGCGGGCGTCACCTCAACCGGTCGACGTACCGATCGGTCCCCGGCACGGTCGGGATGAACGGCGCGACCAGCTCCACCCGCCCCAGTCCCGCCTCCGCGACCGCCGCGTCCAGCCCCGTGAACCGTTCCTCCCAGCAGGTACGGGGGTCCTCCTGGAGGAACCACAGCAGCGTCAGCCGGGTCTCCACCCCCTCGACCTGCTTCACGTAGTCCATCCGGTCACCGGGCAGAGGCGTCGGCCGGAAGACGGTCACCATGGCCGCCGGCGACCCGCTCAGCCGCTTCGGCAGATGCCGGGACCTCAGCCACTCCAGCAACTCGGCCCGCCGCTCGGACCCTTCGGCGTCGACGACCTGGAGGACGAGGCCCGCGTAGGGGTGGTCGAGGGCGTGGAAGTCCCGGGGCCCGGCGGCCCCGTCTCGGTAGACGGTGGCCTCGTGGTCCTGGAAGGCCGTGAAGACGTGGGTACGGGCCTGGTGGACGCGGCCGTCCCGGTTGAGCCGCTTGTTGATGGCGACGGTCCACTTCATGTGCTCGTCGTAGCGGCCCTCGGTCACCCAGTACGTCGACAGGTAGCATCCGGCGCCGACGGGTTGCGCGACGGCCGACTCCCGCGGATAGCGCAGCTCCTGGAGGTCCTTGGTGGCCACCCAGCGCCGCCCGGCGAACATCCACGGCATGGCCATGGCGCCCGCGTAGTAGTGGTCGTCCTCGTACCAGCGGTTGTACGCGTACTCATGGCCCGGATGCGGCTCCACCATGGTGATCAGCGCATGCCCGGGGTGCACCCCGTACGGTCCCACCGCCGCCAGCTCGGCATAGCCCGCGCCCCGCGTTCCCTCGCCCTCGTCCGCCATCTCCCGCACCCTTCCCCTTCCATCGGCCCCTGCGGGCACCTACTCTGACGCTCCGTCAGAAAAACTTCCAGGGCCGGGAGGCGCCGGGATGCTGCTCGCGGGAAAGACCGTCATCGTGTCGGGCGTCGGCGCGGGGCTCGGCCACCGGGTCGCGGAGACCGTCGTACGGGACGGAGGGCGCGCGGTGCTCGGGGCACGTACCGCGGCCAACCTGGCGAAGAGCGCGGCGGAGATCGACCCGGAGGGCCGGCACACCGCCCACCTGCCGACCGACATCACCGACGAGGCTCAGTGCGAGGCGCTGGCCGCGCTGGCGGTCGAACGGTTCGGCGGGATCGACGCGGTGGTCCATGTCGCCGCCTGGGACAGCTACTTCGGCGGACTCCAGGACGCGGACTTCACCACCTGGCAGTCGGTCCTCGATGTGAACCTGCTGGGCACGCTGCGGATGACCCGGGCCTGCCTGCCCGCCCTCAAGGAGCGCGGCGGCTCGGTGGTGGTCATCGGCACCCAGTCGGCGGTGGCCGCGCCCTCCCAGGTGTGGCAGGCGGCGTACGCGGCGTCGAAGGGGGCGCTGACCTCGGCGATGTACTCCCTGGCAAGGGAGCTGGGCCCGCACCGCATCCGGGTCAACACCGTGCTGCCGGGGTGGATGTGGGGGCCGCCGGTGCAGGCGTACGTCCGGTTCACCGCACACACCGAAGGCGTACCGGAGTCCGAGGTGCTGGCCCGGCTCACCGAGCGGATGGCCCTGCCGGAGCTGGCCACGGACGGGGATGTGGCGGAGGCCGTCGCCTTCCTGGCCTCCGACCGGGCCCGGGCGATCACCGGCCAGTCCCTGCTGGTCAACGCGGGCGAGCTGATGCGCTGAGAGCCCCTGCGCCTGAGAGGGATCGGCTTACGCCCCGCGCGGGTAGCGGGCCAGCCACCCCGGGGCGGCGGCGGTCGGGCTGTGCAGGGCCGGGCCCTGGGTCATCTCCATCGCGAAGTCGTCGGCCAGTTCGAGGAGGGTGGGGCGCCCCTCCAGCTCCGCGAGCCAGGCCGGGGGCAGCGCGGTCTCGCCGTGCAGCGCCCCGAGCAGCGCCCCGCAGACGGACCCGGTGGCGCGGGAGGGCCCGCCGTGGTTCACGGCGAGCCGCAGCCCGTGCCGTACGTCCTCGCTGACCAGCGCGCAGTACACGCCGACGGCGAGCACCTCCTCGGCGGCGTCGCCCGCGCCCAGCGCCTCGATGAGCGCCGGGCCCGGGATGCCCTGCCGCACGGACCCGAGGGCCTGTTGCAGGGCCTCGGTCACCGGTTCGTGGCCGGGGCGCTCCCCGAGCAGCGCCATCGCATGCTGTACGGAACCGTCCAGGGTCTCCCCGCGCGCCAGCCCGTGCACGAGTACGGCGAAGGCTCCGGCGCCGAGTTGGGCGGCGGGGTGCCCGTGGGTCTGGGCCGCGCACTCGACGGCCAGCTGGAGCACGAGCTGCGGCTCCCACCCCACGAGCAGCCCGAACGGCGCGGACCGGGTCAGCGCGCCGGCGTCCCGGGCGGTGGGGTTCTTGGGGCGTTCCAGGGTGCCCATGACGGTGTCGCCGAAGCCGCCCAGGCACTCGCGGGTGGGCCCGCGGCGGGCGTAGAGCCACTCCTCGGCGGCCAGCCACCCGTTGTCCTTGCGCCGCTCGTCGGGCCCCCAGTCGTGCTGGGTGGCGGCCCAGCGCAGGTGGGCCCGGTGCACGTCGGTCGGCGGGTGCCAGGCGCCGGTGTCGCGGCGGACCTGGGCGCGGATCAGCCCGTCGACGGTGAAGAGGGTGAGCTGGGTGAGGGCGGTGACGGCTCCGCGTCTGCCGTGCGCGGGAACGTAGTCGGTGACCCCTTCGGCGCCATGCGCCTCCCGGATCTCCTCCAGCGCGAGCCCGCTGACCCCGGCGCCGAGCGCGTCCCCGACGGCCCCGCCGAGCAGCGCCCCGCGGACCCGGCTGCGGAAGTCCTGCTGCTCGGCCCGTCCCCAGACCGCCGCCATACCTGTGCTCACCTCGCCCCCTCCCCGTCACCGCATGCGTCTGCGCGGCCCTCTGCGGGCGACCGCGCAAGCACTGTAATCGAACGGGGACGGGCAGTAGAGGGGGCGGAGATCCGGCGGCAGCCGACCGTGTCGAGGACATCGAGGACATGGAAGACATCGAGGGCGTCGGCATCGACGGCCGAGCCCAAGCCCACGCCTCGGCGTACGCGGCGCACGCCTCCCCATGCGAAGCGCACGCCTCCCTATGCGAAGACGGCCTGCCAGGAACGCGGATGAACCGCCGCGCTCGCGGCAAGCCTCTCCGATGCGACGGAAGATCCGATCAACCGCCCTGGCGATTTCACCCACATGACCAAGGGGAGTGACCTATGACGTCGGTTGAAGAGTGGCTGAAGATCGCGACCCCCCTCAGCGAGCGGTGGGTGCACATCGCCCGGCACGTTTCCGGGAGTCTCGGAGAAACCCTCCACCCGACCTACCTGCTCCTGCGGGGAATCGACGAGATCGAGGACGAGCCCAGGCTCTCGCCCACCGAAAAGGTGACCCTTCTGGCGGCCGTCGGAGACTCCCTGCTGGAACAGGAACGCCGGGCGATCGAGGCTCCGCTGATCGGCAAGGAGAACTGCCTGCCAGAGGTGAGCCTGCGCATCGGCGAGTGGGCCACCGCATTACCGGCCGGCATCGGTCCGCGCGTCATCGACGCCTCGTCCCATCTCGCCCACTCGATGTCACGCTGGGCGCGGCGCGAGTGGGCTGTGGAGACAAAGGAGGACCTCGGGAGATATTCGTACGAGGTGGCAGGGTCACTGATGATGCTGTACGGAGATATCTGGTCATGGCACGGATTCCCCAGAATCCCTTACCCCTACGAGGTCGCTCTCGGCCGGTACATCAGCATCAAGGACATCATCGTCGACCGGGACGAAGACCTTGCCGCGGGGCGCGATCTGTGGCCGGCCGGGTGGAGCAGGAGCGAGATGATGGACTACGCCCACTCCTTCCACTCGCCGGCACAACGCTGTCGTGATCACTACCCGCAGGGGACGGCTCCGCGACCGTTCTACGACATCGTGTTCGAGAAGGCCGAACTACAGGTCTGAGAAGCGAGGGCCGGAGGCGGCGAGAGCCGGACAGAGGCACAGGCCCCGCCCGTCAGCGGACCTCGGTATCCGGCAGCCGCTGCCCCCGGCTGTGCGCGATGAGCAGCACGTCCCGCAAGGACAGCACGGCCTGCGTGAGCGCGAACCGTACGGCGGCCTTCCCGGCCGCCTCGTCCGCCAGCACCTCCTGCGCTCCCTCCAGCACGACGTTCCCGCACTCGATCTGCTCCTCCTCCGTCCTGTCGGCGAGGCGGGAGATCCGGCTGTTGGGGTTGCTGGTGCTCAGATGGCAGGGCTTGCCTTCGGGGGACCTCCAGGGGAGGAGGCGGAGCTGCGAGGCCGAGTCGGTCGAGGAGCAGGTCGTAGCGCGACTCGGCCGACAGCAGCTGCTCTACCGCAACCCGGCCCCATGGTGAACCCGCCGACGTAAGCCCGCGAGGGCCCGCGTCTTCGTCCGCACCGGACGGGGCGCGGGCTCTCGTGCGCGTACAGCTCGCTCGCGCCTACTCAACCGCCCCCGGGACGGCTGAGTACGGACGCTCGTGATCACGCGCCGGCCGCGAACTCGCCGACGAGCACGTGCCGTTCGGCGAGCAACCACCTCGCTACGGCCCCCTGGCGGGCGAGTTCAGACGTCGAGGGCCGTCCCGTACAGGCGGGTCACCTTCAGCCGGATGACGACGCGGCGTTCGGCCACCAGCTGCTCCAGGAACGCGCCTTCGTCCCGCGGGCCCTCCAGCTCCCGCGCCATCGCGAGCAGCTCCCGCCCGACAGCGTCCCCCGGCACCGTCGTGGCCTCGGAGACCTCCGCCTCGCCCTCGGCCACGGCGAAGGACCAGACGTCACCGCCCGGAACATGGAGGGCCGCGCGGGGATCGCGCCGGAGCTGCCGCACCTTGACGCGGTCGGCGGTGCTGGAGAACCGCACGACGCGCGCGTCGGCGTCCCAGCTGTAGACCATGGTGGTGAGGTGGGGGTGACCGCTGCTCTTGTTGGTGGCGAGGGTGCCGAACTGCTGCGCGCCCAGCAGTGCGGAGAGAGCGCCGTCGGACAGGGAACGGGGGCCGGGGCCCGGGCCTGGGGTCATGACGTACTCAACTCACCTGCCCCGCACCGCATTCCGCCGCTCGGCGCTACGCCCCCCCGGAGGCGGGAGACCGGAGGGGCGCAGCTGCCGGCCGGGGGCCTCAGGCCCAGGGGTCGAAGGGGATGCCGCCCGGCTTGGAGTTGTTGAGGAGGTTGCGGAAGCGGTCGTCCTTGTCGGTGACCTTGATGGTGGCGGAGCCGAAGTCGGCGTTCATGAGCTTGTCGCGCAGGGCGGTGGTGGGGAAGCCGTTCCAGTCGACGATCGGGGGGTAGCGCCAGTTGCCGTAGTGGTTCTCGGGCGGCTCGTCGTTGTTGTTGGCGAGGCGGAAGAAGTGCGTGCTGGGGCCGTCCTTGTGGTAGACGACCTTGGGGTGCGAGCCGTCGAACCGCACCTGGGAGCGGGGGTAGGTCTTGACCGTGCTGTGCTGGGTGGTGGAGACGTAATCCACCTGGTTCGCGGCCTGGTTGACCCAGGAGACGACATGCTCGAAGTCGTGGCGGTGCCCGCCGAGGCCGCTGCCGTGGACGGCCTGGTCCTTCTCGAAGTAGCTCGCGTAGACGATGGCGCACCAGCCGTTGTTGCACTTGGAGCGGGCGTACGTCTGGGAGTTGTCCAGGTCCCACTTGTCCCGGCAGCTCCCGTTGATGGCACCGGTGGCCTTGAGCCCGGGAGCGAGGGTGCCGTCAGGACCGATGGCGGGCGTGGCGTAGCAACCGTCACCGTCGTAGTCGAAGGCGGGCGAGAAGCTCTGCTCGTACCCTCCGGCGTTCTGCGGCAGGTGCTGCGGCGGGTCGGCGTGGGCGGCGGACGCGGTGCCGAGCACGAGGAGTCCGGCGGCGGCGAGGACGGCGGCGGTGCGGGTGGCGTGGCGGTTGCGTACGGGAAGAGGGGCGCCCGGGGCGGCGGGCGTCCCACTGAGGGTTTTGAGGGGCTTGCGCACTTTGCGGGCGAATACCGGTAGCGGGGCGGTTCGCATGTCTTCTCGCTCCTGACTCAGCGGCACGTGACGGGGCAGGGGTGACTCCAGCAAGAGTTGCCCGGTACATGACAGAGAGAAACGGAAGGTGCCCTCTCAGCTCCCCGCCCGGCACATGCCCGCCACCCGTTCAGCAAACGGTCAAAGAGCGAAGATGACGTGGCGTAAGAGGCAGCCTCACAGCGGAAGAACAATCGGCGTACGGCTTCACGGAGGACCTGTGGCTCGGGACGAGTGGGAGCAGGCGAAGACCAGGGCGCAGCAGGATGCGTCCATGCAGCTGAACCAGCTCGCACCCGAACGCAGCGGCGGGAGCGGCGGTAGCGGAGACCTGGTCGTCCACAACGACGTCCTGGGAGCGCTGGGCAACCTGGCGTACAGCCTGCGGCAGCACTTCTCGACCGCTTCCGCTCATCGCCCTGGGCAAGCTGGACCCCAGCAAGATCACCAACCAGCAGCTGGAGCGCTTCGACGCCCTGCTGAAGGCCCACCCGAACGACCCCGTCTTCGCCGAACGCGTGGCCCTTGGCCTCGGCCCCGAAGGAACCCTGAAGTTCTTCGCCGGAGCCGCGGACCTGGACAGCTGGGAGAACCGCGACGGCGTGGCCGCGGGCACGCGGGAGGACCGCGGGAAGCGCATGGAGCTGCTCGGCACGCTGGAGAAGCAGCTGGGCACCACGCTGGCCACCGCCCCGCGCTCCGACAGCGAGGGCATGGAGGCGTGGAAGGAGCGGGCCGTCGCACTCGGCGGCGAGGACGTCGGCAACGGCAAGGGCACCAGCCAGACCCGCGTCTACGGGTTCCAGGCGATGAGCAACCTCATGCGCCACGGCACGTACGAAAGTGACTTCCTCAACGACTACGGCAACGCACTCGTCAAGTTCGAGAAGGAGAACACCGGGGACGTCAGGAACAACGACGCCGGTACGGACCCGATGACCGGGTTCATGAAGGCGCTGGCCCACAACCCCGACGCGGCGACGGAGTTCTTCAGCTCGACCGACCCGCAGGACAACGCCCAGCATGTTCTGAAGGACCGCAAGCCCTTCAACGACGTGGTGCCCGACTCCATGGGATACGGGAAGTCGGCGAGCGACTACAAGGGTCCGAACGCGAGTTACGAGGCGACCGGCGACGCGCTGGTCGCGGCGGCGACCGGGGTCGACCCGGACGACAGGTCCGCGCGGCCCGTCGAGCACACCGGACAGCACCGGCAGGTGCTCGACAGCTCGCTCAAGTACCTCGCGCAGCGGGGCGACGGCTTCCCTGCGGAGATGCGGGACGACATGGCGATCGTCCTGACGAACCACGGGGACGTGGTGCACCACTCCGCCAGTGCGCTGGCCGATGACCCCAAGGACGCGAGACTGCTGGACCGGGACCAGCTGCTGGAGGTCTCGAAGCAGATCTCCCGCGACCAGAACGCCTACGGCATGCTCAACGAGGGTCTGAACCAGGAAATCGTGAGGGACATCCGCGAAAACAACGCGGACGACCCGAAGGAGACCCTGCTGCGTGCGGGCGGCACCGTCGGGTTCCTCGAACAGGCACGGTACCAAGCCCTGGTGACCGACAAGGACGACCCCACGTGGGATGCGAAGTGGATGTACCACGGATTCGGCAGCATCGTGAACTTCGTGCCGGGGGTCGGTGACATCGCGCAGCGTGGCGTCGACGCGGTGACCTACGAGTGGCAGCAGCAGGAACAGAAACGGATCGACACGATCCAACAGCAGGAGAACGAAAAGACCTTCGTCGGCAGGGAGCGGCAGCTGCAAGCGATCGCTGACACCTGGATCAAGGCCAATCCCGACCACGGCAGCAGCCGGTTCGTCATCACCGGCGAGATCAACGGTGCAGCCTACGATGCGAACAGTCGGGTCAAGGGCCTCAAGGGAGGAGGGTGATGCGAACCACGCGGAAGGACCTCACCATGCCCGCGCGCGGTGCCGCGCTGCTCGCGGCGGTCGCGGTCGGGGCGGCAGGGTGCAGCTCCCAGAAGACGTTCGAGGTCTCAGAGCTGTGCGGGAGGAAAGTGGACTCCGCCCTCGTCGCCCCGTTCCTTCCGGAAGGCGAGACACTGAAGGTCGACGACGGTATCTCCGCTCCGGAGCAACCGCGCTGCCAGGTGTACGTGGACGGCAAGCTCTCCCTCTACGTGCGGGGCAACGTGGAGGAACCCGACTTCGACCTGCTGAAGGCCACGGAGCGGAGTATGCGGCGGCTGGGCAACCCTGCACCAGCCGACGGCATCGGTGACGGCGCCACCGTCGCGGACCACGGAGCGATGGCCGTGCAGGCGTGCACGTACAAGGGAGAGAAGAGCCAGTACATTCTGGAAATCGACGGGGTGGACAACCCGAAGGACATCGCCGACCGCCGTGAGGCCCTCGCAAAGCTCCTGCGAGCCCACCTGCCCGTCATCATGGCGGCAGAGGGCTGCCACCCGTAGTGGGGGCAGGGGGACGGCTCCGGCCCGCGCCCGCCCTCCCCTCCCCCCACCCCTCAGCTCGGCACCACCGGCAGCAGTTCCGGCAGGTGCCCGTCCGACGCCGTGGCCGCCGCGACGCGTTCCGCCGGGACCTCGCCGTACAGGGTCGTGCGCGGGCGGGACGGGCGGCCGGCCAGGTCGGCGATGGCCTTGAGGTCCTGGATGGAGCGGTACGAGCCGTAACTCGACCCCGCCATACGGGAGATGGTCTCCTCCATCAGCGTGCCGCCCAGGTCGTTCGCGCCCGAGCGGAGCATCTCCGCCGCGCCCTCGGTGCCGAGCTTCACCCAGCTCGTCTGGATGTTGGTGATGTGCGGGTGGAGGAGCAGGCGCGCCATGGCCGTGACCGCGCGGTTGTCGCGGTCGGTCGGGCCCGGGCGGGCGATGCCGGCCAGGTAGACCGGGGCGTTGGTGTGGATGAAGGGGAGCGTGACGAACTCCGTCAAGCCGCCTGTCTCCTGCTGGAGTCGGGAGAGCGTACGGAAGTGGCCGAGCCAGTGGCGGGGCTGGTCGACGTGCCCGTACATCATCGTCGAGGAGGAGCGCAGGCCCACCTCGTGGGCGGTCTTGATGACCTCCAGCCAGGTGGCCGTGGGCAGTTTGCCCTTGGTGAGGACCCAGCGGACCTCGTCGTCCAGGATCTCCGCCGCCGTACCGGGGATGGAGTCGAGTCCCGCTTCCTTGGCGGCCGTCAGCCAGTCGCGGATCGACATGCCGGTGCGGGTCGCGCCGTTGACGACCTCCATCGGCGAGAACGCGTGCACGTGCATGCCGGGGACGCGCTCCTTCACCGCCCGTGCGATGTCGAAGTACGCCGTCCCGGGCAGGTCCGGGTGGATGCCGCCCTGCATGCAGACCTCGACCGCGCCCACGTCCCACGCCTGGGCCGCCCGGTCCGCGACCTGGTCGAGGGAGAGCGTGTACGCGTCGGCGTCCGTGCGGCGCTGGGCGAAGGCGCAGAAGCGGCAGCCGGTGTAGCAGACGTTGGTGAAGTTGATGTTCCGCGTGACGATGTACGTGACGTCGTCGCCGACCACGTCCCGGCGCAGCGCGTCCGCGATCCGGCACAGCTCGTCCAGCGCCGGACCGTCCGCGTGAAGCAGGGCCAGGGCCTGGTCGTCGGTGAGCTTCGTCGGGTCGTCGGCGGCCTGGCTGAGCGCCTGGCGTACGTCGGCGTCGATCCGGGACGGGACCATGCCGGGCGCCGCCGCCTCGCGGAGCGCCTCCCAGTCCCCGTACACCTCGTCGAAGTCGTTGCGGCGGTCGCCGGTGCGGCCCTCGGTGTCGATGGTGGCGTGGAGGTCGGTGCGGCCCGAGGAGGTGAAGCCCTCGTCCGGCTCCTGCCAGGGCAGGCCGACCGGGAGCGCGCCCTCGCGGGCGAGGCCCGTCTCCGGGTCGGCCAGGGCGCGGACGTGCGGGAGGAGGCGGGGGTCCAGCCACGGTTCGCCGCGCTGGATGAACTCCGGGTAGATGGTGAGGCGTTCGCGGAGCGTGAAGCCCGACTCGGCGGTGCGCGAAGCCAGTTCGTCGATGTGCGGCCAGGGACGTTCCGGGTTCACGTGGTCGGGGGTGAGCGGGGAGACCCCGCCCCAGTCGTCGATGCCCGCGCCGATGAGCAGCGCGTACTCGGCGTCCACCAGGTTCGGCGGGGCCTGGATGCGGGCCGAGGGGCCGAGGATGTGCCGGGCCACCGCGATGGCGGCGGCCAGCTCCTCCAGCTCCGCGTCGGGCATCCCGCGCATCGCCGTGTCCGGCTTGGCGCGGAAGTTCTGCACGATGACTTCCTGGATGCCGTGGTAGGCGCGGGCCGTCTTGCGCAGCTCGAAGAGGGAGTCGGCGCGCTCCTCGTACGACTCGCCGATCCCGATGAGGATGCCGGTGGTGAAGGGAACGTTGGAACGGCCCGCGTCTTCGAGCACGCGCAGCCGTACGGCGGGCTCCTTGTCCGGGGAGCCGTGGTGCGGGCCGCCCGGCTCGGACCAGAGGCGGGTCGCCGTCGTCTCCAGCATCATCCCCATGGAGGGGGCGACGGGCTTGAGCCGCTGGAGGTCGGTCCAGGTCATCACGCCCGGGTTGAGGTGGGGCAGCAGGCCCGTCTCTTCAAGTACCCGGATCGCCATGGCACGTACGTACGCGAGGGTGTCGTCGTACCCCTCCGCCTCCAGCCACTCCCGCGCCTCGGGCCAGCGGTCCTCGGGACGGTCGCCGAGGGTGAACAGCGCTTCCTTGCAGCCCATCGCCGCGCCGTCGCGGGCGATCTTCAGCACCTCGTCGGGCGAGAGGAACATCCCGTGGCCCGCGCGGCGGAGCTTGCCGGGCACGGTGACGAAGGTGCAGTAGTGACACCTGTCACGGCAGAGGCGGGTGAGCGGGATGAAGACCTTGCGCGAGTACGTGATCACGCCCGGCCTGCCCGCCGCTTCCAGGCCCGCGTCCCGGACGCGGGCGGCGGACGCAGCGAGGTCCGTCAGATCGTCGCCGCGCGCCTGGAGCAGGACGGCGGCCTCGGTGACGTCGAGGGCGACACCGTCACGGGCACGTTTCAGCGCGCGCCGCATGGCGTTGGAGGTGGGACGTCCGCTCTGAGGATCGGTCATCCACCGAGCATACGAGCGGGGCGCGCGCACCGGACCAGGGCCTCGGGGTCGGACGGCCGGACCCGGGCGCTCAGGGGATACGTTCCGCCACCGCCTTCACTCGTGCGGGCCGACTCACCGAATGAGCGCCCTGCGACGGCGTCCTCACGCCTAGTGTCGGCACGGTGATGGAAACGATCGTCCTCGGCATCGGCGAAACCCTCGTACGCGACGACCGCCACTGGGCGTCCTGGGCCAACTGGCTCGGCGTACCCGCGCACACGCTCAGCGCGCTGGTGGGCGCGGCGGTCGCCCAGGGCCGCGACGCGACGGACGCGCTGCGGGTGCTGCGGCCGGACATGGACGTCGACGAGGCGTACCTCGCCCGCGCGGCCGCCGGGCGCGGGGAGCACCTCGACGAGTCGGACCTCTACCCGGACGTGCGGCCGGCGCTCGCGGAGCTGCGGGCGGCGGGGGTACGGGTGGTGGTGGCGGGCAACGGCACGGTGCGGGCCGGGGAGCTGCTGCGGGCGCTGGACCTGCCCGCGGATCTGGTGGTGACCTCGGACGAGTGGGGCGTACGGAAGCCGGACCCTGCGTTCTTCGCGCGGGTGGCGGAGGTGGCGGAGGCGGAGCCGTCCGCGACGCTGTACGTGGGCGACCACCCGGCGGACGACCTGTTCCCCGCCGCGGCGGCGGGGCTGCGGACGGCGCATCTGCGGCGTGGGGCGTACGGGCACTGGTGGGCGGAGCATCCGGATGTGGTGGGGACGGCGGACTTCCGGATCAACGCGTTGACGGAGCTGGTGGGGGTGGCGGGCGGCCACACGTCCCGCCCGGAGGACGTGAACGGGGCGGCGGGGGCCCACCCAGCCCGTCCGGCGTTCGAGAACGAACGCGGGGCGGCGGGGGCCGGGCGCCCTGCGAGGGTCTCGTACCTGAGGGGCCTCTGAACGCCGGGCCCACCCCGGCAAGGCTTCCGTCCTCGAACGCCGGACGGGCTGGAGGGGTGGGCCCGGCTCAGGGCAGGTCAGCGGGTTACTGCCTTCGTGGGGGTGCTGGTCGACGTGCCGCTCGCGTGGCCCGTGCGGTGTGCCGTGACCTTCACCGTGATCTTCTTGCCCCGCTGCGCCGCCTTGAGCGTCAACTTCGACCCCGTCGCCTTGGAGATCGCCTTGCCGTTGGCGTACCACTGATAGCTGTACGACGTGGGCGCCGGCGCCCACTTCCCCTTGCCTGCCGTGAGCTTGGCGCCCACCTTCGCCTTCCCGGAGATCACCGGCTTCGCCGACGCCTTCGGTGCGTCGCCCTTGGCGACCGTGACAGGTGCCGAGGTGCTCTGCCCGTCGGGGGTCGCGGTGCGGCGGGCGGTGACGGTGACCGTGACCTTCTTGCCCAGCAGCTTCGCCGGGACGGTGTACGTGGAGGCCGTCGCGCCCGCGATCGCCGTACCGCCCGCCTTCCATTGGTATGCGTACGAGGACGGCGCCACCGACCAGGAACCGGTCCCCGCGGTCAGCTTCGCGCCGACCTTCGCCGGGCCGCTGATCGCCGGGGGCGCGGTGTTCAGCAGTTGGGCAGCGGTGACCGTGAACGAACCTCGCTGGTACTCCGACCCGTTGTGGGTGATGACGCTGAGGGACCAGGTGCCCGTCGGGACCCCGGCCAGGTCGAGAACCGCCGTGAGCGTTCTACGGTCGGCGGAGACTGCGGTGGTCTTCGCCTCGATCTGCTTGCCGTTGGCGTAGAGGCTGACGACGTCCTTCTCGTGCAGGGCCGTGCCGGTCAGCTTGACCGTGACCTTGCTGCCGGCCGCCCCGGTGCCCGGGCTCACCGTGCCGATGGTGACCTGTTCGGTGCCGCAGCGGATGCCGGAGCAGACAGCCTCGGCCTTGTACGAGGTCTTCGGTGCCGTCTCCGGCAGCGAGAGGACCAGGGTGCTCGGCGTGACGGCGTTCGTGGACGGCTCGCTCACGGCGCACTGGTAGCCGCTGGGGATGAACCTCGTGCAGCCGTTGCCGAGGCTCGCGTCGTACAGGGAGGGCACGGCCGTCTCCTCGGCGCCCGTCGTGTCGCTGATCTCCATGTCGAAGCGGTCGCGGTAGGCAGTGGGCAGCACCGCGCAGAAGGTGTTGTGCGCCTCGTCGAGGGTGCCGGTGACGGGGCCGTATCCGTAACTGACGTTCGAAACCCGCACGCAGCCCTCGGCCGGGCCGGCCGCGGTGCCGATGCGTACGGCGTCGAAGCGGTGGTCGGGGGCGGCCTTCAGCCTGCTCGGTACCGTGACGAGGACCTGATAGCGGGTGGAACCGGTGACCGCGCAGGACTGGTTGGACTGGCACAGGACGGTGCCGTCCGCGTCGAAGACCACGATGTTCGCCGTGCCCAGGGCGTCGCGGACGTTGATGTGCAGGGTGTCCTTGGCGTCGGCCGTGGTCACCTGGCGGCAGCGCACGTCGCCCGGAGCCCCGGTCGGGCCGCCCGAGGACGGGCCGCCGACCTTGGTGGCGGGGTTCGGTGTGCAGCCCTTCGCCGTCGCGGTGACGTCCTGGCGGGCCAGGGAGTATGCGGCGTTCGTGTCGCGGCCGGTGACGAGCACCGTGTGCGGGGCGCCGGGGGTCAGGTCGCAGGCCGCCCAGGTGTGAAGCGAGGCGTAGACGGAACAGACCTGCTTGCCGTTCTTGTCCAGCACGGAGAACTGGGCCGTGGATGTCGTGCCAGGAGCCGCCTTGAGCTGGAGGATCTCCGCCGCGCTGTGCGCATCGGCCGGGATGCTCAGGCACTGCGAGAAGACGCCCCCGCCGGTGGTGATCCGGGCCGATGCGCTCTGCGCGGTGAAGTCGCCGGCCGGGATGGCCGGGCAGCCGCTCGCGCCGTCGGTGCGGTGCAGTGCGATGGCGTAGGGGCCGGTCGCCGGGTTGGTGTCGTCGGTGGAGATTTCCAGTCGGAACGGCGAGGCGCCTGCCAGCTCGCACGTACCGGCCGACAGGGTGTAGTAGTCGCACCGGTACTCGCCGGCGGCGTCGACGAGCGTCAGGTCGGGGCGCGGCTCGGGCCCGTTGAGGGGCTTCAGCGCGGCCAGCCGGGCTCCAACGGGGAGCGTCAGCAAGACGCAGTCGATCTCACCGGCCGAGGCGAAGGCGGACCGGTACAGGCCCGGTCCGCCGCTCTCGCAGCCGGCGGCCGAGGAGCGGTCGAGGATCAGCGTGGCGTTGTCGGTGTAGACCGTGTAGTCACCGGCGGCCGGAAGTTCGCAGCCGTTCCAGGCGGTGCAGACGGTCTTGCCCTCGCGGTCGTACACGCTGAGCTTCGTACGGGAGGAGTCGACGCCGTACACCTCGTACCGCCCGGCATGCGGGGCGGTGAAAGTCTTGCACCCGGTCGCCGGGGTCACCTTGGTGGGTGCGGAGTTGTAGGTGTTGAGAGGAACGCGGGCGCAGCCGGCCGGGTCGGAGATCCGGCGGACCTTCAGCGTGTACTCGGCGGGGAAGCCGCGCTCCGCGTAGGTGACCTGGGTCAGGACGCGGTAGGGGCCGTTGCCGGGGAGCACACAGCCGTCGTTGTCGTCCTCGCGGTAGCGGGGGCAGATCCGGGCGCCGGTCCTGTCGGTGATCCAGGAGATGCTCTGGCCGTAGACGGTGGTCTGGACGGTGTCGGTGATCCGCTCGCCCGGCTTCGCCTCGATCCGCGCGCACTGCACGGCCGTGGGACCGGTGGCCCGGGCGACGAGGGGCGGGCTGTTCCAGTCGGTGGAGACGGTCGTCGCGCATCCCTCGTCCGTGGCGAGCGGGACGAGGGCGAAGGTGACCGTGCTCTTGTCCCAGCCGTTCGCCAGCCGCAGCGTGAACTCGCCGGTGCGCTCCAGGCGGCACCAGCCCGAGCCCCAGTCCGGGTCGTAGCAATCGACCTGCTCCTCACCGTCGTGGACGGTGATCTGCACGTCGTGGGCTCCGGGGCCGGACTGCGCGAGCCGGTGTACGCCCGGCTTGTCGACCGTGAAGGTGTAGCAGGCCTTGCCCTCGGCGGGGAGCGTGAGCGTGTTCCCTTCCGGCGCGGCCTCGCCGAACGCGGAGAGCGGGAAGGACGGGCAGTCCTCGGCTCCGGACTTCGCGGCCGTCGCGGCCTGGGCGCCGGTGGGCGCGGGGGTGTTCGCCTGTGCCGTTTCCACGGGGACCAGGAAGGAGAGCAGGACGGTGAACGCGAGCAGGAGCGCGGTGCAGGCCGCTGATCTCGCAGCCGTACACAGGTGGCGTGGCATGGGTCCGTTCCCCCCCGGAGCGGTGAAAGGTGTGCGCCGGGGCTCCGCGGGCTGTCGGGGCAGCGGGGCTGTGGGCACGGTGAGTTGTGTGCGCCGTGTGAAGGGCGCACATGATGATCGCACATGGGGGGTGGCCGGGGGCATGTCAATTTCAAGGCTGGCCTGGCCCACGCCCAGCCCGTCCGGTGGCCGGGCCCTATCCAGCCCGTCCGGCGTTCGAGGACGGACGCGGGGCGGCGGGGGCCGGGCGCCCTGCGAGGGTCTCGTACCTGAGGGGCCTCTGAACGCCGGGCCCACCCCGGCAAGGCTTCCGTCCTCGAACGCCGGACGGGCTGGAGGGGTGGGCCCGACGAGCCGAAAGGGCGGACCCGGCAAGCCGAGGGGGTGGGCCCGACGAGCTGAAGGTGGGCCCAAGGGCTCAGCCCCCTACGCCGGGTCGATCCGCGAGATCGTGCCGCCTATCGCCAGCACGTACAGCTCCCCGTCGCCCGCCTCCACGAACGAGATCACCTCGCCGCCCTGGACGCCCAGGTCGCCCTCGCCCGTCACCTCGCCGTTCTCGATGTCCAGGGTGCGGAGCGTGCCGTCGCAGTAGTCGCTGTAGACGTAGCTGCCCGCCAGGTCCGCGATCGCCTCGCCCCGGTAGACGAAGCCGCCCGTCACCGAGCAGCCCAGGCCGCTGCGGTCGTACTCGTGGACCGGGGGCACGTGGTTCGCCGGTTCCGTGCCGCCGCGGAACGGGTGGTTGCCCTCCATCGAGGACCAGCCGTAGTTCTCACCGCCCTTGCTGCTCGCGGGGGCCCAGTCGATCTCCTCCCACTCGCTCTGGCCCACGTCACCGATGAGCAGGTCGCCCGTGCCCGCGTCGAACGAGAAGCGCCACGGGTTGCGGAGCCCGTACGCCCAGATCTCGTCCTTCGCGCCCTCTTCCGCCACGAACGGGTTGTCGGATGGGATGGCGTACGGCTCCCCGCCGGTCGGGTCGATGCGGAGCAGCTTGCCGAGCAGCGTGTCGAGGTTCTGGCCGTTGCCGTGCGGGTCGCCGCCCGAGCCGCCGTCGCCGAACGCGATGTAGAGGTAGCCGTCGGGGCCGAACTTGATGTCCCCGCCGTTGTGGTTCGGGTACGGCTGCTCCTGGGTGAGGACCGTCCGCCGTGTGTCGGGCTGGAGTTGGCCGTCCCGCACCGCGAACTCGTCGATGGTGCTGGTGCCTTCGAGGTCCGTGTACGAGATGTAGAAGTGCGCGAACTCCGGGTCGAACGCCACACCCAGCAGGCCGCGTTCACCGTCGGTGGTGGTCTCGTCGGAGATGTCGAGGACCGGGTCGCTCAGACCGTAGTCGCCCAATACCCTTACCGTGCCCGCGCGTTCGGCTATCCAGACCTTGCCGTCCGGGCCGGCCGCGCCTGCGGAGGGGCCCTGCGCCCTGGCCACTTCCGTGAGGACGACCTGTGCCGAGGGGGCGGCCGGAGGCTCGTCGGCCGATGCCGTGGTGAGCGTCAGGGATGCTGCGAGGAACAGTGCGCCGATGATTGCCGAGCTTCTGGTGCGAACTTTCACCGTGGCCTCCTGGAGGCGGCGAGTGGGGGAGTTCACCCTGGCTGCTCGGGGCAGAGTTCGGTGGGGGTGCCCGCGCCAGCATGCAACCGGGGTGGGGGGCGTGTGCCACTGGCTACGGATGAGGGTACGGGGGCTGGAGTGCATTGGCCTAGGCCAATGCACGGACCAATTCAAGCCCCTCGCCCCCTACTTCCCCAGCACCGCCTCCATCACCTTCTTCGCGATCGGGGCGCCGAGGCGGCCACCGGAGATGTCGGAGCGGGAGATGTCCATGTCCGTCGGGTCGATGAAGACGGCGACGGCCACCGAACGCCCGTCGTCCGCCTTGCCGTAGCTGACGAACCAGCCGTACGGGACCGCGTCGCGCACGTTCACCCCGCGCTGGGCGGTGCCCGTCTTGCCGCCGACCGTCACACCGTCGATCAGGGCGCGCTGCGCGCTGCCCTCCTTCGCGGTGTGCTCCATCATCTCCTGGACCTTCTTCGCCGTCTCGGGCGAGACGGCCTGGCTCATCTCCGCCGGTTCGTTCTTCTCCAGCATGGAGAGGTCCGGGCCGCGCAGCTCCTCCACGATGTACGGCTGCATCAGCTTGCCGTCGTTGGCGAGGGCCGCCGTCACCATCGCCATCTGCATCGGGGTGCTCGTCAGGCTGCCCTGGCCCATGCCGGTGAGGGCCGTGCCGGGCTTGTCCAGCTTCGGCGGGTAGAGGCTCTTCGTGGCGAGCATGTCGCCGAACTCCTCGGCGTACACGTCCTCGTTGAAGCCGAACTTCTCGGCCGTCTCCCGCATCCGGTCCTCGCCCAGCTCGGCCGCCGCGTCGAGGAAGACGTTGTTGCACGAATACTGCATGGCGGTCTTCATCGACGCCTTGTTGCAGACCGCGTCCCCCGCCTCGCTGCCGATCTTGTTCCGGGAGAGCGGCAGCGGATACGGCGAGACCGCCTTGGTCGGGGCGTCCACGTCCGTGATCACGCCGTGCTCCAGCGCCGCCGCCGCGGTGAGGATCTTGAAGGTGGAGCCGGGCGGATACGTCTCGCGCAGCGGGCGGTTGGCCAGCGGCTTGCCCTTGTCCTCCAGGAGGGCCTTGAAGCGGTCGCTCTCCTTGAACGAGATCCCGGCGAAGACCTCCGGGTTGTACGAGGGCGTGGAGACCAGCGCCAGCACCTTCCCCGTACGCGGGTCCAGGGCCACGACCGCACCCCGCGCGCCCAGGTCGGTCAGCCCCTTGTAGCCGGCCTTCTGCGCCTTCGCGTCGATCGTGGTGATCACGTTGCCGCCGCGCCTCGGCTGGCCGGTGAGGACGTCCTTGGCGTGCCGGAAGGCGAAGCGGTCGTCCTGTCCGCTGAGGACGCCGTCGTACGTCCGCTCCAGCAGCGAGGTGCCCTGGGCCTGGGAGGCGTAACCCGTGACGGGCGCGTACATCGGGCCTTCCTTCCAGGTGCGCCGGAAGGTGTAGTCCCTGCTGGCCGTCTCCTTCGAGCCGGTGATCGCCTTGCCGCCGACGATGATGTCGCCGCGCGGGGTGGCGAACCGCTCGAACCGCACCCGGTGGTTCTTCTCGTGCTGGGACAGCTCCACGCGGTCGACCTGTTGCAGCCAGTTCGCCCGCAGCAGCAGCCCCAGCATCAGGAGCCCGCAGAAGATGGCTATGTGCCGCAACGGCCTGTTCATTCCACTCCCCACCCAGTCGGGTCCACCGCCCGCACGCACGAAAGCGCGTGCGGACCGTGCCCGCGTATGCGATCCCCGGGAGTAAGGATGCCCTGCCGCCGCCCCCGGTTGCACGGGGCGGGACCGGGAAAGCGGGGCTCAGAGGAACGCCGCGTACCCGTCCAGGACCCGCAGCACCTCCCGCTCGCCGCCCGGGGGCAGCTGGAGCACGACCTCCTCGATGCCCAGCTCCGCGTAGTGGGCGAGCTTCCCGGGGTCGGGGAGCACGGCGTACGGCACCACCTGGAGGTCCTTCGGGTCGCGCCCCGCCTCCTCCCAGGCCGCCCGCAGCTTCGGGACGGACTCCGTCAGGCCCCGGCCGCCGATGGGCAGCCAGCCGTCCGCGTGCTCCGCGATCGCCGCGAACAGCTTCGGGCCCGCCCCGCCGCCGATCAGCGTGCGCGGGCCGACGACCGGGCCGCGCGGCTCCCGCACCGGCTTCGGGAACGCGAAGCTCGCCTGGACCGACCCGAACTCCCCCTCGTACGCCGTCGGTTCGGCCGACCACAGCGCCCGCATCAGCGCCATCCGGTCCCGCGCCAGCTCCCGGCGCGTGGACCACTCGACCCCGTGGTCGGCGGCCTCCTCCACGTTCCAGCCGTAGCCGACACCGAGCGTGAACCGGCCGCCGGAGAGGTGGTCCAGGGTCGCCACCTGCTTGGCCAGGTCGACCGGGTCGTGCTGGGCGACCAGCGTGATCCCGGTGCCGAGCCCGATCCGTTCGGTGACGGCCGCCGCCTGGCCGAGCGCCACGAAGGGGTCCAGGGTGCGGCCGTACTCGCGGGGCAGATCACCGCCCGCCGGGTACGGGGTGCGGCGGCTCACCGGGATGTGGGTGTGTTCGGGCAGATAGAGACCCGCGAACCCGCGCTGCTCCAGCTCGCGCGCCAGCCTCACAGGTGTCACCGTCTCGTCGGTGAGGAAGATCGTCGTGGCGATCCGCATCGAGAGCACCTCCGTCGTCCGTGCGAAGGGCCAAGGTAAGCCGTGCGTCGGCGAAATCCGAGACCATGTCGCCCATAGCCTGAGGCCACGGTGGCCGGCCGCCCGTCGGCGGGGCCGCGGGGAAAGGACGTGGGATGGGGATGGGACTGGGGTTCTTCCTGCTGCCCGCAGGCGGGGTGCTGAGCCTGACCGGCGTGTTCCTGGGCAGCGACACGCTGATCAGCCTGAGCTGGATCATGTGGGTGGCCGGTGTCCTGCTGCTGATCGCCCAGCGCTACCGCCGCCCGCCGGACCCGCAGGTGCTGGCCGCCGCCGCTGCCGCCGGGGACGCCCGCGCCGTACGGGGGCTGCGGATGCTCGCCCTGGACGCGCGGAGCCAGGGGCGGCCGGACGCGGCCGAGCGGATGCTGCGGCAGGCGGTGAAGGCCGGGGATGTGGAGTCGATGTGGGAGCTGGGCCGGCTGGTCCAGGAGCGCGAGGGGCTGGCGGCGGCGGAGCCGTGGTACCGGATGGCCGCCGGGCGCGGTCATGTCGTGGCCCGGCGGCTCCTCCGGGAGGGCGGCGAGCTGAACCCGGACGGGACGAGCCCCCTGTAGCCGCGCACTCGCGCGCCACAGAGGGCTCCGGCTCCGAACGCCCGGGGCAGATCGCCTGGGTCAGATCGCCCGGGTCAGATCGCCTGGGTCAGAACTTGCCGTAGCGGCCCGTCAGGTCCGCCTCCGTGCACAGGGCCGAGCCGATCAGGCAGGGCAGGCCCACGTACTTGCGGGTGTAGACGTTGGTAACCTTGCCGCCGTTGTAGATGTAGATGTGGTGGTTCGGCATCAGGCGGTGCTTGCCCGAGCGGATGGTCCAGTTGCCGCTCTTGGTCATGTTGATGGTGGCGGCACCGCTGATGGCCCCCTTGACCCCGCCCAGGCCCTTGCAGAACGGGTTGGCGGCGTGCATGACGAACCGGATGTCCACGGAGTTCTTGCCCGACCCCAGCTTCTTGGCGGTCATGTGCTTGTCCGTGGCCGTCTTCGTCGCGACCTTCTTGCCGGTCGACTTCTTGTAGACGTGGGTGGGCTTGACGGACTTGTTGCCCACCACCTTCTTGTTGCTCCACGTCACCGTGGCGTGCAGGGCCGCACGGTACTTGTCCGACTTCCAGTCGAACTTGGAGCGGCCGTCGCCGCCGTACTGGTAGCCCTTGGTGTAGTCGCAGCCCGCCGGCGGGGCGTCCACCTTCTTGAACGGCAGGAACGCGACCCAGCTGATGGTCGTGGTCTTGGCGGCGGCCGCCGCCTTGGCCTGCTGGACCGCTTCGCCGCGCAGCCCGGCGAGGGAGCCGGAGGCGGGGACGGAGACGTTCATGCCCCAGCTCCTGGCCCCGGGGTGGCCGCCCTCGGGGAGGAGGGGGACCACCTGGTAGTCGTACCGGGCGCCCGCCTCGACCGCGGTGTCCCGGAAGGACTGCACGCCCGCGGCCGGCCGGGCGATCTCCTTTCCGTCGCGGGTGATGACGTAACGGGCGTTCTCGGCGTAGCCCTTCCAGGACAGCTCCACGAAGCCCTTGCCGGCCGCGGCGGTGATGCCCTCTCCTGCGGAGGAGGTGTCGACGACCGCGGTCTCGCCGGAGGCGGCCCGCACGACGCCGAGGCCCTGCGCCTCAAGGGTCTTGCCCTGGGCGCTGTCCGCGCTGAAGCCGGTCACGTCCTCCAGCCCGCCGTAGGACTCGGCGGAGAGCTGCGACACGGCGAACGCCGGTGCGGTCCGGTCGGAGGAGACCTCGGAGGAGACCGTGGAGCCCGAGGCGAGAGCGGTCGCCTGAAATCCGCCCGCGACGAGCGCGAGCGGCGTCACGGAAAGGGCGGTCACCTTGGCGAAACGCGAGAACTGCATGTATTCCCCTTCATCCCCGTCGACGCCGTGGACGAGCCATGGCATCGGGTGCCCTGATGTCAGGCACCTGACAGAGACCCTAGGGAGGGGGGCGAAAGGCCGCAATTGTCCATTGAGGCATTGCCCTTAAGGGCAATGCCTCAATGGAGGAAGGCCTGAGAACGATGCAGGAAAGGCCTGAGAACGCGCCGGTCGGAAATCAGAAACCGCCGGTGAAGACGAAAAGGAAGGAGAGCGGGAGAAGCACACCCACGGCACCGGCGGCGAGGCCGATGGAGCACTGGACCCGGTTGACCTCGACCTTGCTGACCAGGCCGAGCACCCCGAAGGTGATCGCCAGGGCGCCCGCCAGAATGGCGAAAATGCCGAAGAAGAACGTGGCGATCAGCGCGATGACACCCAGCCCGAGCGAGACGGGCGCATAGAGGGTGGCAGGGCTTTCGGTGGTTCCGGTTGCCATGTCGCGTCCCTTGTCGTGAGGTGTCGGCATCGTCCGAGGTGCGGGGAGGGGAACACCTTCCCGCCCCTCCCCATCATGGCATTCGCCGCCGGCGCGCCCGGTACGCCCCCTGAGCCCACAGGCACACGGGGCACAGGGAACACCGCTCAGGCCAGGCCCAGCGCCACCGCCCTCGACAGGAACGCCAGCCGGGCCTTCTTCTCCGGCTTCTCGATCTCCGGGCCCAGCTCGAACCCGATCCGCACCATACGGGCGATCGCCTTCTCGTTACGGGCATCGGGCTCCACGACGACCCGCAGGTGCGCCGGGTCGCTGAAGACATAGCCGATGAACGCGGTGAGAAGGGCTTCGGTGTACCCCTTCACCGCCCCGTCGCCCTCGGCGGGCGCGATCAGCAGGTGGATGCCGAAGTCGCCGGGCTGGACGTCGTAGCACTCGCCCACCGGGTCGGCGTCCGGTTCGTACGTCTGGAAGAGCGCGGCCGGGACGCCGTCGCGCAGCGCCAGGTAGGCGTGGTGGGTGGGGAGCGAGCCGACGAACTCGTAGATCTCCTGGACCTGTTCGCGGGTGTGGTCGGCCATGCCCCAGAACCGGGCGCGCTCCTGGGTGACCCAGCGGTGCAGCAGCCCGGCATCGGCCGCCGGGTCGACCGGGACCAGGCGGACCACGCCGAAGCCCTCGACCTTCTGCTCGTGGACGGCCGCGCGCAGGGCGGGGACGGTGGAGGTGGTGGTCATGGTGGTGGTGCTCTCCTCGGTGCGGTGCAGCAGGTTCCAGTCCGTGGTCACGGGGGCCAGGCGGCCGCTCGCCCACAGCTCGCTCTGGTCGCGGTGGTGGGCGGAGCCCGGTACGCCGGACGCGCCGAACGGCACCACCCAGAGGCTGTCCTCGCGGCGGGCCAGGTCCCAGACGTACCGGGCGGCGGGGCCCCGGGCGAAGAGGTCGGTGATGCCGGGGACGCTGGAGGTGGAGAGCACGCAGTCGTGGTCGCCCGCGAGCCCCGGCCAGACCTCCTCGGGCGTCGCGTCCGGCAGCGCCTGCCACGGCGAGACCCGGTGGACCTCGCCCCAGGGGCTGTCCGCCTGCGTGGCGGCGACCGCTTCGGCCGAGGCCGCGACGATCGCGAGCCGGTCCTCGTACGGGAGGAGTCCGACGGTGAGCAGGGTCTCCAGGGCGTAGCCGATCCGGGGTACGGCGGCGAGCCAGGGGCGGAAGAGGGGCGGGTACGCGGCGGAGCGCCAGGGGTCGGCGTCGCCCGTGACGGGCCGCAGGGCGGGGTGGGCGGCCAGCCGGTGGACGACGTCCGCGCGCAGCCGGGAGTAGAGGGTGGCGTCGGTGCTGTCCGCGTCCATGTGGCGGTCCCAGCGCAGCAGCCGGTCCCGGAGGCGTTCGGCGTCGGGGCCGAGGCCGGGGGCCCAGGCGAGCAGCGAGAGGAGTTGCCGGGAGGAGGCGAGGCGGGTGTCGGTGTGGACGGCGGCCATGTCGGCGGCCGACCAGGGCGGGCCGGTGAGCCCTCGCGCGCCCTCGCCCGGGGGCGTGCCCAGCAACTCCCTGATGCGGTGGGCCCGGTGCGGGGGTGCGAACTCGATGCCGAGCGGGGCGGCGAGGCCGCGCTCGTTGGCCATCACGGCGGTGCCGGTGGCGGCGTCGACCCCGGTACGGGGGGTGGGCTCGGCGCCCTCGCGCCAGGCGTACGCGGGGTCGTGCGCGGGGACGACCCGGAGCCGGTTCTCGTAGGGGCGTACGGGGACGTGTCCGGCGACCCGGTGCAGGGTGGCCCCGGTGGTGTCGGCGGCCAGGACCACGTTGACGGGTTCGACCCAGCCGTCGAGGGCGGTGTCGAGGTCGGCGACCGTACGGGCCCGGAGCAGCGCGGGCAGCACGTCGAAGCCGAGGTCGCCGGTGACGCGGGGCGGGTAGCGGAGGCTGATGACGGGCGCGTCGGAAGCCCCGTAGCAGGCCTCGTCGCCGGGCGGATCGTCGTGTACGTCCCCGATGATCACCGGCCCCCGGTCCGTCTCCACGACCTCGACCGTCTGCGGCTCTCCCCCGGCCACCTCGACGGTCTCCGTGTGGGCGTGGACCCCGTACCAGCCGTCCGGCCCGAGCGCCTCCACGCCGCCGTCCGCCGTGCGGCGCAGCTGCTCCCGGTAGAGGTCCTGGTAGTCGGCCATCGCGTTGGTGATCGCCCAGGCGACGCCCCCCGCGTGCCCGAAGTGGGCGATGCCCGGGACGCCGGGGACGGCGAGGCCCACCACGTCGAACTCGGGGCAGGCGAGCCGGAGTTGCTGGTAGACGCCCGGGTCCTCGATGAAGCGGTGCGGGTCGCCCGCGATGACCGGGGCCCCGGTGGTGGTGCGGGCGCCGGTGAGCAGCCAGCCGTTGGAGCCGGAGGTGCCGGGGCCGTCGGTGGCGAAGAGGGTCGCGCGGTCGTCGCCGAGCCTGCGGGCGACCTCCTCGCGCCAGAGTTTGGTGGGGAACCCGGCGAAGAGGATGTGCGTGGAGAGCCAGACGCCGAGCGGGGTCCAGGGCTCCCAGCGGCCCGGGGCGAGCCCGGCGGCGGCGAACTCCGGTGTACGGGAGGCCCCTTCGACCAGTCCCGCGTTGACCCCGTCGACGTACGCACCCACCCAGGCGGCGGTCTCGGGCGCGAGCCGCTCGTAGCAGCGGCGGGCGGTGTCGGCGAGCCGGGCCCGCCGGGCGAACCGGTCCCAGTCGACGGCTTCGGCACCGAGGTACGCGGCGGTCGTGCCGAGCACCCGGTGGCGCTCGGTCTCCAGCTGCCAGGCGCGGTCCAGGGCGGCGTTGTGGCCCTGCGCGCGGGCGAGCGCGAGCGCGCTGCCGGCCTTCAGGTGGGGTATCCCCCGGTCATCCCGGAAGACCTCGAAGGACTCGAAGCCCGGGGAGCCCCCGGAGCCCTCGGAGCCCCCGGAGCCCTGGGAGCTCTCGGAGCCCTGCGAGCCCTTGAAGTCCCCCATGCGCTCGCAGCCCCCGGAGCCACCCTCCGCGCCCGTACCCGGTCTCTCACTGTCGACATCAGCGGTCATCGCTCTGCCCATCCCCTGCTCCCGGTGGTTTTCAGCCACTCCCCAGCCCTCGGAATTTAGGTTAGCCTAACCAAAGTGACCCTTTGGGCAGTGGGCCGGGGCACCAGGGGAAGGTGGGAGACACCGTGGGTCATGGCTGGGAAGGCGTCGTTCTCAAACTGTTCCGGGGGCGGGATTTCACGTTCACCGTGACCGGCGCCGAGCAAGTCACCGACCGGTTCCGGCGGGTGCACGTGACCGATGGAGGGCTGCTGGCCGCGACCGGCGGGGCGCACCCCACGATGTGGGTGCGGCTCTGGTTCGAGAAGGACGGCAAGCCGCATCAGCGCGCCTACACCCTGGTCGACCCGGACCCCGAGGCCGGCACCTTCAGTCTGGAATTCGCCCTCCACGAGGGCCCCGCCTGCGACTGGGCGAAAGCGGCCGAGGCAGGCGACACGATCGACGCGACGCTCCAGGGCACCGGCTTCACCCTGCCCGGCCCGGCGCCGAAGCGGCTCTTCGTGATCGGTGACCCGGCCGCGCTCCCCGCGATCAACTCACTGCTGGACGCCATCCCGGAGACCCCGGCGACCATCTGGTTCGAGTCCTCGGACGAGGAGGACCGGAAACTGCCGTTCCGCCTCGACGAGACCCACCACACCCTGCACCACGTGGAGCGCCGCGAGGGCGGTGCGCACCTGGTCGCCGAGGTGAAGGCGGCCCTGCCGGGGCTGCTGGGCGAGGACCACACGGACGCGTACGTCTGGGTCGCCTGCGACACGTCGACCACCCGGACCCTGTCGGCGTACCTCCGCAAGGAGCTGGGCCTGCCCAAGGACCGGGTGAACGCGCTGGGTTACTGGCGGCCGTAAAACCCAGGAAGGCCGCCACGGCCGGACCGACACCGCACCACCGAGGGCCCCGGCGCACGCCGGGGCCCTCACGCGTATCCGGAATTCACCCTCAGTCCCGGACCCCTTTTCGACCTGCCCGAATCAACCCGAATTGCAGACCCCGGATGCGCCATACCCGCCGCAGGTTCCGTGACATTCCCCGCCAGCGTCACCCTCTGCCCGATTCCGCACCGATCAGGATCCTTTTCCGAACCGGCCGGGCGTCCCCCTTGCTGCGGTGACACAGCATCACCCTCACCTCACAGAAGAGACTTCACGAAATCCAGGGCCACCGAACACCAAAGCCCACCGATCGGAAACGAACTTGGCGGCAAGCAAGCCCGGTCCTTCGGATGCGGAGATTCGGTGCGAGACTCGATGGACAGGGCCCGCACTGCGTTCACCGCCCTCTGAGACGTGTTCACGGAAAGACTCGGAAGAGTTTCTCGCATGATGGGAGAAAGACTATGTCCGGAATCGGCCTCGCAGGTATGCCCATGCCTGAGTGGAAGATCCGAACGGCCAAAGGGAAGGAGTACATCTTCGACAGCCTGGAGGAAGCCGTCGACGCACTCCCCGGCTATGGTGAAGGGGCCACGATCTGGCGGCGGGACGTGTACCGGACCGCGCCGTTCGTGACCAAGACCCAGAACCCCTGGCGGCAGGTCGAGGTGCCGGGGCGGGCGGACACCCGAGAGACGCGCGAAGGGGAGGGCTAGCCCAGCCCGCCCCCCTCATGACGGCCCGCCAATCCCCGGCGGGCCGTTCGCGGCCGACCGGCCGTGGACGCCCGCCACGCGCCCCGTCCTCGACCTCTCCGGACCTCAGTCCTCGACCACGAGGGCCGGGGTCTCCTTCGTCAGTACCTGGCCCCGGAAGAACGCCGGGCTGCGGCGCTCCATCGCGACCATCAGGACCACGCCCAGGAGCAGCAGCCCGACCCCGATGACGAAGACCGAGCCGACGCCGAGGACCGAGGAGCCGGAGCCGTACGCCGGGTCCCACATGTCGTAGAGGGTCTTGGCGAAGACGGCGGCGAGCAGGATGCCGCCGAGGACCGGGAAGATCCCCTTGAAGACCAGGTCCCGGGTGGAGCGGGTCAGTTCGGCGCGGAAGTACCAGGCGCAGGCGAAGGCGGTCAGCGCGTAGTAGAAGCAGATCATGAGGCCGAGCGCGTAGATGGTGTCGATCAGCACGTGCTCGCTGACCAGGGTCATCACGGTGTAGAAGACGCCGGTCCCGATGCCCGCCACGACCGTCGCGCGGCCGGGCGTCTTGAAGCGGGGGTGGACCTTCGCGTACGAGGCCGGCATCGCCTCGTACGTCGACATCGCGAGGACCGTACGGGCCACCGGGATGAACGTGGTCTGGAGGCTGGCGGCGGCCGAGGCGAGGACGGCGACGAAGAGCAGCACACCGAGCCCGGAGCCCATGACCGGCCCTGCCAGGGCGGCGAAGACGTTCTCGCCGGTGTCCGGGTTGGCGAGGCCGAGCCCGGTGGTGCCGGAGCCGACGGCCATCTGGGCCGCGACGGCGGTGGCCAGGTAGGCGCCGACCAGGACGACCATGGCGATGAGGGCGGCGCGGCCGGGGGTCTTGTCGCTGCCGGTGGTCTCCTCGTTGGCGGTCAGACAGGTGTCCCAGCCCCAGAACATGAAGATGGAGAGGGAGAGCCCGGCGGTGAAGGCCGCGAAGGACTGGACGGCGAACGGGTTCAGCCAGGACCAGGAGAAGTCGAGTGAGGTGGCGAAGTCCGCGCCGCCGCTGCCCGCCTTGTTCAGGGCCATCGCCACGAACAGTGCCAGCACGGCGAGTTGCAGGCCGACCAGGGCGTACTGGATGCCCTTGGTGGCGGTCATCCCCCGGTAGCTGATCGCGGTGGCGGCGGCGATCAGGGCGAGGCAGGTGGCGATGTGGACGACCTTGTTGTCGTCCAGGGCGGCGACCGCCGGGCTGGAGGTGACCTCGCCCGCCAGCAGCCAGAAGAACGAGGTGGCGACGCCCGCCAGGTTGGACAGGACGATGATCGTCGCGATGACCAGGCCCCAGCCGCACATCCAGCCGACGCGCGGGCCGAACGCCTTCACCGTCCAGGTGAAGGATGTGCCGCAGTCCGGCATCACCTTGTTGAGCTCGCGGTAGGCGAAGGCGACGAGCAGCATCGGCAGGAACCCGGCGAGGAACACGGCGGGCATCTGCACGCCGACCTCACCGGCGGTGGAGCCGAGGGTCGAGGTCAGGCAGTAGACGGGGGCGACGGTGGAGACACCGATGACGGCGCTGCCCATCAGGCCGACGGAGTTCCCGCCGAGGCCCTTGCCGCGTACGCCGCCGTCACCACCGTCGGCCGGGGCGCTCACCCGTACCGTGTCTCCGGCCCGTGGCCGCGCGTCCAGCTGAGTCATGAGAGGGACGTTATGCGCTGCGATATCCACATCCGGAGGGTGAGACTCCGATGTCTCACCCTTGGTTACACGGGCCCTTTCTCGATGAACACTCCATCAATTCAAGGTCACATACGCGTGAAGCCTTGCAATGCATGACGCTCACTTGACGGTGGCCACGTACGGTAATCGCAGCACTGTCCGTTTTGTGTAGGTTCCAAATTTTCCCGCGCCCGCTGCGGAGGGGTGCCGGGGGTGCCTCAGCCGGGCCAGACGATCGCCTGCGTCTCGCTGTAGGCGTGCAGCGCGTACGAGCCCACGTCCCGTCCCACGCCGCTCTTCTTGAACCCGCCGAACGGTGCCTCCATGTTCCGCCCGACCGTGTTGACGCCGACCCCGCCCGCCCGCAGTCGGCGGGCGATGCGGAAGGCGCGGGCCACATCGCCGGACCAGACGTAGTCGATGAGGCCGTAGTCGCTGTCGTTGGCGAGCGCGACGCCCTCCTCCTCGTCGTCGAAGGGGACGACCACGACGACCGGCCCGAAGATCTCCTCGCGGACGACCCGCATGTCGGGGGTGCAGTCGGCGAGGAGGGTGGGGGCGACGTAGAAGCCCCGGTCCAGGTGGGCGGGGCGGGCGCCACCGGTGACGACCCGCGCGCCCTCCTTCCGGCCCAGCTCCACATACGCCTCGACGCGGTCGCGGTGGGCGGCGGAGATGACGGGGCCGACGACGGTGGACCGGTCGGCCGGGTCGCCCACGGTGAGCGCGTCGGCGTACGCGGCCAGCATGGCGATCAGCTCGTCCTGCCGCGACCGGTGGACCAGGACGCGGGTCGGAGCCGTACAGATCTGTCCGCTGTAGAAGGAGAAGGTGGTCCCGATGCCCGCGACGGCGGAGTTGAGGTCCGCGTCTTCGAGGACCAGCGCGGCGCCCTTGCCGCCCAGCTCCATCAGCTGCCGCTTCATCCCGCGCCCGCACACCTCCGCGATGCGCTGCCCGACGGCGGTGGAGCCGGTGAAGCTGACCATGTCGACGTCCGGGGAGTCGACGGCGGCCTCACCGGCCTCCGCGCCCGACCCGGTCACGACGTTGACGACGCCCGGCGGAACGCCCGCCTCCGCGAGGGCGGCGGCCATCCGGTAGACGGAGAGCGGGTCCTGCGGGGCGGGCTTCACGAGGACCGTGTTGCCCATCGCGAGGGCGGGCGCGACCTTGCCGGCCGGGTTGGCCCAGGGGTTGTTGTACGAGGTGATGCAGGTGACCACGCCGACCGGCTGGCGGACGGCCAGCGCCCCGAAGACCCCGGCCTTCCCCATCGGACCGGCCTCGTTGACCTGCGGCGCGATGGCCTCCTCGACGGGCTCCAGGGCGCCGCGCGCGTACCGGCGGAAGCGGGCGACACCCACCCCCACCTGCATGCCCCGGGCGGTGGAGGCGGTGGCTCCGCTCTCGGCCCGGGCGACGTCGGCGTGGGCGAGGAAGTCGCGCTGGACGAGGTCGGCGGCCCGGTCGAGGATCGCGGCGCGTTCTTCGGGCCGGGTGCGCGACCAGGGCCCGAAGGCCTTACGCGCGGCGGCGGCCGCCTCGTACACCTGGGCGCGGCTCGCCTCGGGGGCGAGGCCGACGACCTCCTCGGTGGCGGGGTCGACGACCTCGTAGTGGCCGTCGGCGGGTTCGACCCATGCACCGCCGATGAAGAGCTTCCCGGGGCCGTGGGCGCTCACGCCGTACTCACCGTCCGGGTGTCGCGGCCCGAGCGCAGCACCGTCCCGGGCACCGCCCCCGTCACCTTGTCGTCGCGCAGGGTCTCGACCCCGTTGACGCGTACGGAGACGATCCCGATGGCCTTGGAGTCCAGGCGCGGGCTGTCCCCGGGCAGGTCGTGGACGAGGGTGGCGGGCCCGGCGTCGATCCGCTCGGGGTCGAAGAGGACGAGGTCGGCGTGGAAGCCCTCCTCGATCCGGCCGCGTTCGCGCAGCCCGAAGAGGCGGGCGGGGTCGTCGGTGAGCATCTTGACGGCGCTGGTCAGCGGAACGAGCTTGCGCCCGCGCAGACAGTCGCCGAGGAAGCGGGTGGTGTACGGGGCTCCGCACATCCGGTCCAGGTGCGCGCCCGCGTCGGAGCCGCCGAGCATCACGTCCTCGTGCTCCCAGGTGCGGCGGCGCAGCGCCCAGGAGTCCGGGTCGTTGTCGGTGGGCATGGGCCACAGGACCGTACGCAGGTCGTCGGCGGCACAGATCTCGACCAGGCACGTGAAGGGGTCCTGGCCGCGTTCGGCCGCGATGTCGTTGACGACCCGGCCGCTGAGACCCTCGTTGGCGGCGCTGTACGTGTCCCCGATGACGTACCGGCCGAAGTCGGCGAGGCGCCGGAAGACCCCGGCCTCCTTGCTGTCGGCGCGGCGCAGCATCTCGGCGCGGGTGGCGGGGTCCCGGAGGCGTTCGATGCGCTCGGGGACGGGGAGCGCGAGGATCTCGCCCCAGCCCGGGATGAGGTTGAGGGCGCAGAAGGTGCCGAGGGACATGTTCATGGGCGTGAGGATCGGCATGGTGAGGGCGACGATCCGGCCGCCTGCTCGGCGCGCGCGTTCGCTGGGGACGAGCTGGCGCGGTACGCGTTCGGGGACGGCGGCGTCGATGGTGAGGACGTTCCAGTTGAGCGGGCGCCCGGCGGCGGCCGTCATGTCGACGAAGAGGTCGATCTCCTCGTCGGAGAACTGGTCCAGGCACCCGGCGACGATCGCCTCCAGCTGGGTCCCTTCGTGCTCGCCCACCGCGCGGGAGAGGGCGAGCAGCTCCTCTGGGAGGGCGTGCCGGGAGGCGACGGGTTCGCCGTCGCCGTCGGCGTGGGTGGAGGACTGGGTGGTGGAGAGGCCCCAGGCGCCCGCGTCCATGGCGTCGTGGAAGAGGGCGAGCATGGCGTCCATCTGGGCGGGGGTCGGCTGCCCGCCGACGGCATCGGGGCCCATCACGTGCCGCCGCAGGGCGCAGTGGCCGACCATGAACCCGGCGTTGACGGCGATCCGTCCTTCGAGGGCGTCGAGGTACTCGCGGAAGGTGGACCAGGACCAGTCGACGCCCTCCTCCAGGGCTTTCAGCGCCATGCCCTCCACCCGCGACATCATCCGGCGGGTGTAGTCGGCGTCCTCGGGCCGGTCGGGGTGGAGGGGCGCGAGGGTGAACCCGCAGTTGCCGCCCGCGACGGTGGTGACGCCGTGGTTCATGGAGGGGGTGGCATAGGGGTCCCAGAAGAGCTGGGCGTCGTAGTGCGTGTGCGGGTCGACGAAACCGGGGGCGAGGACGAGCCCGTCGGCGTCCTCGCTGGTCACGGCCTCCTCGGTGATGGCCCCCGGCTCGGCGATGACGGCGATGCGGCCGCCGCGGAGCCCGACGTCGGCGGTGTAGGCGGGACCGCCGGTGCCGTCCACGACGGTCGCGCGGCGTATGAGGTGGTCGAGCATGACGGTGTCCCTTCTCTGGTCCTTCTGCGGCTCGGGGCTGCGGCCCGGTTGCTGCGGGTCGGTTGCTGCGGGTCGGTGGCTCGGGCTCGGGTGCTGCGCCCGGGTGCTGCGGCTCGGGGGCTCGGGCCCGGGTGCTGCGGCTCGGGTGCCCCGGTTCGGTGGCTCGGGCCCGGCTGCCCCGGCTCGGTGGCTCCGGCTTGGTGGGGACAGCCGGGGTACGTACGCTTTCGGCCGCGGTACGTACCCCGGCTCACCGGGCGACGGTCCGGGAAGACGCCGCCCTGCTCCGGTGGGGGCTCCGCCCCTACGCCCCCGCTCCTCAAGCGCCGGAGGGGCTTGATTTGCCCGGCCCCCGGCCACCTCCGGGCGGGAGGGCTTGATGTGCGGCCTCACGTCCGGCGTCGGGCGGCCACATCCAGCCCCGCCGGCGTTTGAGGCGCGGGGTCCGGGGCGGAGCCCCGAAACCAAGCCCCTCCGGCGCTTGAGGAGCGGGGCTCGGGGCAGAGCCCCGACGTGGGCCCGAGCCCCGACGTGGGCCCGAGGCAGGCGGAGAGCCTCAGCCCGCCGCCCGGAACCGCGAGGTCCGATGCACAGGATCCGTATCGATCTTCGGAATCACATGCTCCCCGATCAGCCGGATCGTCGTCATCGTGTCCTCCGGACCGATCCCGATCGGCAGCCCGAAGCTCAACTGGTCCGCCCCCGCCTGATCCCACCGCCGGCACTGCTTCAGCACCTCATCGGGATCCCCGCAGATCATCAGCTCCTCCGCGATGAGGAGTTCGACGATCTCCTCGGTGTACTCCGGCAGCAGCTGCGGCCACTCCGGAATCCCCTCCGGCCGCGGAAACGTGTCGTGGTAGCGGAACAGCAGCGACTGGAGGTAGTTGAGCCCGCCCCCCACCGCGATCTCCACCGCCTTCGCATGCGTCTCGGCACAGATGGCGGTCGAGGTGACCATCACGTTGTCGTTGACGAACGCCCCCACCGGCTCGGCGTCCTTCACCGCGTTCTTGTAGGACTCGACGACCCACTCCATGTCGGAGACCTTCTGCACGCTGAAGCCCAGCACCCCGAGCCCCTTCTTCCCCGCCATGGCGTACGAGGACGGCGACCCGGCCGCGTACCACATGGCCGGGTGCGCACCCCCGTACGGCTTCGGCAGGATCTTGCGCGGCGGGAGCGACCAGTGCTTGCCCTGGAAGCCGACGTACTCGTCCTGGAGCCACATCTTGGGGAACTCGGCGATCGTCTCCTCCCACAGCTCCTTGGTGTGGTTCATGTCGGTGATGCCCGGCATGAACCCGAGGATCTCGTGGCTGCCCGCCCCCCGCCCGGTGCCGAACTCGAAGCGCCCCTCGGAGAGGTGGTCCAGCATCGCGACCTTCTCCGCGACCTTCACCGGGTGGTTGACGGGCGCGAGCGGGTTGAAGATGCCCGAGCCGAGGTGGATGCGGTCGGTGGCGTGCGCGAGATAGCCGAGGTACACGTCGTTGGCGGAGAGGTGCGAGTACTCCTCCAGGAAGTGGTGCTCGGAGGCCCAGGCGTACTTGAAGCCGGACTTGTCCGCCTGGATGACGTACTCGGTCTCCTCGATCAGTGCCTTGTGCTCTGCCTCGGGGTCCACCTTGGCGCGCGCGGCGGGCACGTACCCCTGAACAAAGAGCCCGAATTCCACGGAGGTTCACCGTCCTCAAGTTTTTCTGCCCAGGTCTCCGACAGTTTCTGACGCACCGTCAGATTGTGATGCGACCGACTGTTCCACCGCCACCGCGACCCGTCAATAGCTGACGCTCCGTCAGACACACGCACGAGAACGGGCTCAGAACAGGCTGACCCCCGCCAGCCACCCCCCGTCGATGACGAACGGCTGCCCGGTGATGTACGAGGAGTCCTCGGCGGTCAGGAAGAGGGCCAGCGCGGCCACCTCCTCGGGTCGGCCGATCCGCCCCATCGGCACGAGCTTGCGGTAGTACGCGTCCAGCGCCGCGTCCGACCGGCTCAGATCGGCGTCCGGGTCCAGCAGCGCCGGGTTGCTCATCGCCGTGTCGACGGCCCCCGGGCAGATGGCGTTGACCCGGATGCCCTTGCCCGCCAGCTCCACGGCGGCGACCTTGGTCAGCCCGAGGACGGCGTGCTTGGTCGCGGCGTACGCGCCCACCAGCGCCATGCCCGTCAGACCGGTGTACGAGGAGGTGTTGACGATCGTCCCGCCGCCCGCCGCCTCGATCTCCGGCGCCACGGCCCTGATCCCGAGGAACGTGCCCGTCAGATTGACCTGCACCACCTGCTGGAACTCGGCCAGCGGGGTGTTGACCAGCTCGTTGAAGCGGAGGATGCCGGCGTTGTTGATGAGCCCGTCGATCTTCCCGAAGGCCTCCCGGGCCACGCTGACCGCCTCGGCCCACTCCTCCTCCCGTCCCACGTCCAGCCGCACGAACCGGGCGACCCCCTCCCCCAACTCCTTCGCCAGCGCCTCCCCTTGCTCCACCAGCACATCGGCGATGACCACCCGCGCGCCCTCCGCCGCGAAGAGCCGCGCCTCCTGCTCGCCCTGCCCGCGCGCCGCCCCGGTGACCAGGACGACCCGCCCGTCCAGCTTGCCCATGACGCTCTCCCTATGCCGCGAGTAGTGGGGCCACGTCCGCACCGAACGCCGCCATCTGGTCGGTCAGTTCATCCACGCCACGGCTCCGGAACCGCACCTGGATCTGGTGCACGCCCATCGCCGCGTACTCCCGCAGCGACTCCGCCAGCTCCTCCGGCTTCCCCGCGAGGGTGCGGCGCCCGACGGACCAGCCGGGCTCACCGACGTACAGCGGTTCCGTGATCGCACCGATGACGATGGGCTCCTGGACGCCCGCCTCCTCCCGCAGGGCGTGCACCCGGGCGATCTGCGCGGGCAGTTGGTCGCGGGCGTCGCCCTGCGGGAGCCAGCCGTCCCCGCGTACGGCGGCCCTGCGCACGGCGGCGGGCGACGAGCCGCCCACCCAGACCGGCACCTTCTCCCGTGCGGGGCGCGGCAGTTGACCGAGGCCGGAGAAGGAGAAGCGCTCTCCGGCGAACTCCGGGTACTCCTCCGGCCCGAGCGCCGCCCGCAGCGCGTCGATGCTCTCGTCCAGCACGCCCCCGCGCCCGTCGAAGTCCGCCCCGACCGCCTCGAATTCCTCCCGTACGTGCCCGGCCCCGACGCCGAGGATCAGCCGGCCGCCGCTGAGGTGGTCGAGGGTGGCGTACTGCTTGGCGGTGATCAGCGGGTGGCGCAGCCCGACGACGGCGACATGGCTCATCAGGAGCACGCGCTCGGTGACCCCGGCGAGGAACGCGAGCGTGGCGACGGGGTCGTACCAGACCGTGCTCATCCCCTCCGCGAGGCGGCGCGGGATGGCGATGTGGTCGCAGCTCGCGATGTAGGCGAAGCCACCACGGTCGGCGGCCCTGGCGATGCGGACGAGGTCGGCGGGGACCGCCGCCGCCTCCCAGGGTTCGGCGTAGATGGCGCTCTGCGACTGGACCGGGAGCTGCATCCCGTACGTCAGCGGCCCGTCGGCTGACGGCAGCGGCGGCAGCGGCGGTGGCGGTATCGGCACGGCGGCCTCCTTCCCCTTGCGCCCCGGGGCGTTCCCCGCCCCGGGTGACGGCCGCCATCGTCGTACCTGACGGTCCATCAGACAAGGGGTGAGAGTGTCGGCGCCCCCTGCGCGGGCCCCTGGAGAATGTGAATGCGAGGCTCCGGTTGAATGGGCGGGAAATGCGGGCGCACCAGCACCGCCGATTCCCGAATCCCTTTTCCATGGCGTTGATCACAGGAAAAGCACAGCGTCGGAGAGCAACTGTCCCTTTTGGCTCTCTCTGTCTGGCAGAAGCGGTACCGGGCCGCCCGTCGCGACGGGGAAATTCCCCCCGTACGCCCATAGGTCCGCCATACCATCACCACAGGCCACCCGCGTGATCCCTACCGCCGGGGCGGCCGCTCCCGTTCTTCGTCCCGGATCACAAAGGGCTCATGTGAAGATTCGCCGCATTCTCGCCACGGCCGTCGCCGTCGCCGTGACGACGCCTGCCGTCATGCTCTCGGTCACGCCCGCGTTCGCCGACACGAAGCCCGGCGCGCAGACGCCGGCCAAGCCGACCGTCAAGGAGCTCGAAAAGGCGGCGGCCGAGGCGCGGAAGGCGTACGACGAAGCCTTCGCGGCCGAGAAGACCGCCTACCAGGCCGTGGAGGACGCGGTCTCCGACACCGCGCCCCTCACCGTGGCGGCCAAGGCCGCCCGGAAGGCCGCGGACGACGCCGCCACCGCGAAGTACACCGCCGACCAGGCGGTCACGGACGCGCAGGCGGCGCTGGACGCCCTGACCGAGGAGGCCACCGAGGCGGAGAGGACCGCCGCGGAGAAGACCCTCGCCGATGCCAAGACGGCCGCCGAGGCCGCGGCGACGACCGCGACCACCGCCGAGGCCGACGCCAAGGCCGCCCTCAAGCTCTCGGACGACGCGAAGGTCGAGGCGTTCAGGGCCCTCAGCAAGGCACAGGACGCCACGAAGAAGGCGCTCGCCGCCTCCACGGCCGCCGACGCGGCCCTGGAGCGCGCCAAGAAGGAAGAGGAGGAGAACCCGGGCGGCGGGGAGTGCGCCGACGAGCCCGGCCTCACCACGGTCGTGAAGGGCTTCCCCTCCAAGGTCACCGCCGGGACCAAGACCGCCTTCTCGGTCCGGGTGGCCAACGGCAGCGACAAGGACATGGACAAGGTCCTCACGTACGCGAGCGTCCACGCGACCGACAAGAGCGGCTCCAAGGACATCGCCAAGTACCTGAAGCTGAAGTGGTCGACCGAGAAGTCCCCGAAGTGGAAGACCGTCGACGGCGACCTCTACATCGACGCCATCGGCGCGCTGAAGCCCGGCGAGCAGGCGGACATCAAGCTGCGCCTGGACGTCGACGCCAAGACGCCGGCCGGGCAGGGCCTCACCTTCATCGCGGGTGACTACTTCAACAAGGACGGCTCCTGCGGCCTGACGCCGGACGCGGCCGTCAACGAGTTCGACATCAAGGCGGCGGCCGGCAAGCCCGGCGCCGAGCCGACCCCCACGCCCAGCACCAGCACCCCGGCCGCGGGCTCCGGGGTCACCCCGCAGGGCTCGGGTTCGAGCGTCCCGGTGAACACCGCGGGCGGCACCCTCGCCGCGACCGGCTCCTCCGACGCCACCACGCAGCTCGCCCTGGCGAGCGGCGCGGCCCTGGCGCTCGGCGCCGGCGCGATGTTCGTGGTGCGCCGCCGCAAGGTGGGCTCCGACGCCTGAGGCGTACGAGTGTGACGGCAAGGGGCTCCACCGCGTGCTGCGGCGGGGCCCCTTCGGCGTACGCCCCTGCCCTGCGGCTAGGGACTGCCCGACGGCTAGCGCTCGGCGACGCCTCCGAGCACCACCAGCACCAGGAACAGCAGCAACACCACGATCGGACAGCCTCCGCAGCCCGAGCTGGTCAGGGCGTCGAGGCGGTCCTTGCGCCCCTCGTACCGCACCAGCAGGGCTATGAGTCCGCCGATGAGCAGCAACGGCATGATGACGTCGCCGGAGATTCCCCCGTTGAGCAACATGCCGCGCATGCCAGGGGCCGGTGCACCAGGACGACAGAACCGCTGTGCAGGGGCATGCTGGGTGGGGCGCCCCTCAGGACAGATCGGCGGCCACGGCCTTGCGTGGCCCACCAACAGGGCTGCCACCCATGGGGGTTGACGCGCCTGCCGACTCCCCCTAGCTTGCTCACCCATGTGAACGACGTCCACGATACTGATGACGATGCTGCCGAGGGCGAGAGCCGGTCGGACCCCGGCACTCCGCACCGAGGAGACCCCGCATGCCCGCCCCCCGCACCATCCTGCTGACCGGCGCCGCCGGTGGCCTGGGCACCCTGATGCGGGGCCTGCTGCCCGCGTACGGATACGAGCTACGGCTCCTCGACCTGGCCCCGGTCGAGGGCGAACCGACCGCCATCACAGCCGACTTGACAGACCGAAAGGCGCTGCGCGAGGCCGTACGCGGGGTGGATGCGGTGATCCACCTGGCGGGCATCTCCCTGGAATCGACCTTCGACAAGATCCTGCGCGCGAACATCGAGGGCACGTACAACCTCTACGAGGCGGCGCGCGAGGAGGGCGTCACCCGCATCGTGTTCGCATCCTCGAACCACGCGATCGGCTACACCCCGCGCCCGCACCCCGGCGACCCGCTGATCCCGATCGACACCCCGCGCCGCCCGGACACCTTCTACGGCCTGTCGAAGTCGTTCGGCGAGGACCTGGCGCAGCTCTACTGGGACAAGCACGGCCTGGAGACGGTGTCGGTCCGGATCGGCTCCTGCTTCCCGGAGCCCACCTCCGTACGGATGCTGTCGGTCTGGATGAGCCCGGCCGACGGGGCGCGCCTGTTCCACGCGGCGCTGACCGCCGATGCGGTAGGCCACACGGTGGTCTACGGCTCATCGGCCAACACCCGCCTGTGGTGGGACCTTTCGACGGCCCGGGCACTGGGCTACGACCCGCAGGACGACTCGGAGCCGTACGCGGCGAAGCTGGTGGCCGAACAGGGCGAACTGGACCCGGCGAACCCGGCACACGCGGGGGTGGGCGGCCACTTCATCACCGACCCGCCGACCTGGCCGCACTGAGCCGGAGCACAACACCATTCCCTGCACGGCCCGTTGACACCTCGGCCCCCCGGCGGGATGCTGCGAGAGCGCTCTTCCATCGATGTAAACCCCACCTGGCCGAGCGCACCGGACAGGGCCGCCCTCACCCCCACAGCCTCCGCCCCCTCACGCGCCCGGCCCGAGCACCACACACCCCCCGGAGGCGCACGAGGGAGCGAGTCAACCGATGAGACTGTTCCGCCGCTCTTCCGCGGGCGCCCTGGCACTGGCCGGCGCCCTCACCGCGACCTTGCTCCTGTCCACCCCCACCACGGCCCAAGGCACCCCAACCACAGCAGAGTTGACCCCGCAGGGCCGGACGAGCCTGCGTGCGGCCGACCCGAGCGTCCTGCGGGTGGGCAGCACATACGTAGGCGTCCAGTCGACCGGCGGAGGCATCGCCGTACGCCAGGCGTCATCGACGGACGGCCTGGCCACGGCCCCCGCCCGCCAGGTCTGGTCGGACACCCGCGGCCGGGGCGAGGTCTGGGCCCCGGAGATCGTGATGGACGGCGGCAGGTACTACATCTACTTCACGGCGGGCCGAGGCTCGGCGCACCGAATGTTCGTGATCAGTTCCGGAAGCCCCGACAGCGGCTACGGCGCCGAGACACAACTCGCCCTGCCGGACGACAAGTGGGCGATCGACGGCACCCTGTTCACGTTCAACGGCCAGCGCTGGTTCGTCTGGTCGGGCTGGGCGGGCGACACGAACGTGGAGCAGAACCTCTACATCGCCCGCATGAGCAGCCCGACGCAGCCCACGGGCGCGCGCCACATCATCTCCCAGCCACGCGAGAGCTGGGAGCGGGTGGTGGGCAACCCGTACATCAACGAGAGCCCGGAGGCCATCAAGGACCCCAACGGCCAGCTGCACATCGTGTACTCGGCCAACGGCAGCTGGAGCGAGCAGTACTGCCTGGCGGACCTGCGGCTGCGGGCGGGCGGCGACCCCACGAACGTATGGGACTGGTACAAGTCGAACGGCTGCCTCTTCGGCTCCAACCGGTCGACGATGATGGCGGGTTGGGACCCGACGCTGTACGTGAACGGTCCCGGCCACCACACGTTCGTGCTGCTGCACGGCGACATCAACACCAGCCCACCGGCAGGCCCGAGGTTCCCGTCGATGTTCCACGCGGTCCCGAAGGGCACCCCGTACGAGTGGGCGAACCGCCACTGGTACACGGGCACGTTCGCGTGGTGGGGGAACACGACGTACTCGCGTGCCAACGTTCCGGGGCCTAACGCGGATACGGGGTGGAGCTTGAAGTTCTTCGAGTGAGGGGGCGGAGACCGCCCGGGCGCGCCAAGGCACTCCACCCGCTCCGGGCTCTCGTCACCGAGGCCTCAGGTTTCCCCTCACGGAGAGATGCATGAAGGCGTCAAGCCATGCCAGGGGTGACCGTTTGTTGATCCGAAAGGGCGATGCCGCGTAGGCGCCGCAAGGCCGTCCGTGCAGAGCGGCGGCGGCCACGACGGCAGTACCCGGTCCTGAGGGCCCGGGGTGTCTCCGCCCGGAGCCAGGAAGGACTTGGGCCGGCTGATCGCCCGCCTCGACGAGGAATTCGAGCGCCGCACCTTGCCGGATCCCGAAAACGTCGAGTGGGCGACCGACGATTGGTGGTGGACCGGAATGCGCGAACGCTGAACCGACCGAGAACTGACAGCACTCGGTCCGATCAGGACCCGGCCGACATCTCATGGCGGGCGGATATCCCATGGCGGGCCGGCCTCCGGACCGGGCAGAGTTCCGTGTGATGAACGACGAGAATCCGATGCCGTACGCCCACCCCGACTCCACCGAGGGCCTGCTGCAACGTGGCCGTGGCCTGGGCGCGGTGCGGGCGCTCCAGGACCCTGGTGGATCCGCCGTGTTCGTGTACGACGGGATCCGCCGTGACTGGCGGTGGGACGGGACGGACGATCGGTCGCTGTACCTGGCGCGGCTGGTCCGGGACATGGAGCTGTCCGTCGCACCGGTCGTGGCCATGCTGGAGGGTGACGAGGAAGCTTGCTCGCGGGCTTGCGAGGTGCTGGAGCTGCTGGCTCTCGCCGGCTCGGGCGAAGCCAGGGAGGGGCTTCGGGCGTACATCCGGGAAGGCGAGCACTGGATCCGCGTACTGGAGTCGGTGGCAGCCGCCTGGCCGCCGGAGTGGTGGGAGGACCTCCGTGACACCGCACACACCCGGATCGGCGCGGAGGCGGAGCTTCCGGACTCCGCCGAGCCGTGGACACGGTTCGGGGTCAGGGCCCAGAGCCGCACTTCCCTCCTTGCGCGGCCGTCACTGGCCGGGCTGAGCACGGCAGAGCTTCTCGCCCTGCTCGCCGACGGCCGTACGGAAAACGCCACGAAGACCGACGCGCTGCGTGCACTGAACGGCCGGGAGCCTGCTGAGGGGCTGATCCCGCTGGTCCCCCTGCTGGGCACGCCGTGCGGCCACCGCCCCCTGCCCTTGCTGAGGCGCGCTGTCGAGCGCCTGGGCGTCCTCGCCGTCCCGGCGGCGCGCGACTGGGCACGGGACGACTGCCCCTGGCTGGCCCGGCTGGGTGCGTACATCCTGGCCGAGCAACCCGGCCCTGACGGGCTTCCGGGGCTCATCGACGAACTCGTCGAACAGTGGACGGAACAGTCCTGGTGCGGCCCCGACCGGACGGCGCGGCGCCTGGCCCGGTTCGGCCCCGACGCCGCCGAGGCTGTGCCCTACCTGCGGCGCTTCTGGCTGCACACCCCGCACTCGTACGAGCGGACCGCGTACCTGGAGGCGCGGGCCACGATCGACCGGGGCGGCCTGGCCTCGGTGTACACCGAGGCCCTCTGGGACTGCGAGGAGAGGACGCGGCTGCTGGGGGTCGCCTCGGCGCCCGCGAGCCCGGAGGTCCTGGGACGGATCGCCGTACTGCGCGATGACCCGATGGAGACACCCGAGGTCCGCGCTGCGGCCGGGGCACGGCTGGTCACCGCGACCGGCCCGCGCCTGCCCTGAACTGCCTGCCCCCGTTCGCGGTGTTCCGCATCCTCCGATCGAGAGCGTCCCGATCACCGATGGGGCGCATTACGCTGCCGCCACAGAAGCCCCCGGAGCACAGGGAAGCACGATGGACGACGAACCTCTGTCGGACTGGGCGGAGCGCCGCAGCGCGAAGATCGGACGGCTCCGAGCCGTGCCACTCGTCTCCGGCGAAGGCCCGAAGGCCTCACACCTCAACCCGGACGCACCCCGGCCGTCCAGCGCTGGAACGGATACGCCTGGGAGCCGTACGGGACCGCGGCGCCTGGCCGAGACCCAGCGCCTCCCGCACCCGCACGTCGAGGAACCGCCGCCGGTGACGGCCCCGCGGGCTCAGCCAATGCGGGCGGGGCGGGGCAGGCACCGTAAGCCCCGGCCGGGGGAATGGCTGATCGGAGGCGGAGATCAGCCCACCCCCGGCTCTGGGCCCTGACTGGCTGACCAAGACACAGCGGAGCGGTACGGATATATTCGATCATGTATATTTGCACATAGGAGCTTATACATTACGGAGGCGAGCATGAGCCGTACGGTCATCGACCTCGACGACGAAGCCTTGGAGGCCGCGGCCAAGGAGCTCGGCACCACGACGAAACGCGACACGATCAACACCGCATTGCGCGAGATCGTCGACCGCAATCGACGACTCCGAGCCCTTCACGAGCTGCAAGACCTGGCCCGCGACGGCGCTCTCGACATGGACCTCCTCCTCGACAAGCGGAATTATCGGGGTGGATCCGCACGGTGAGTGTTGCCGACTACCTCATCGACACTTCGGCACTCGTACGCATTCTCGGGCGCCAGAGCACGGAGGACTGGGAGCGCCGCATCGGTGCGGGTCTCGTCGCCCTCTGCGATCTGACCGAGCTGGAGCTGCTCTATTCTGCGCGCTCGGCCAAGGATCGCGAGAGCATCCGGGAATACCTGGCGCTGTTCACGTGGTGCCCGATGCCGGACGGCGTCTATCGGCGCGCCCGCACCGTGCAGGAGCAGCTCACCGCCAAGGGCGAGCACCGCAGCGCCGGACCCGTGGACCTGTTGTTGGCAGCGACCGCCGAGCAATCGGGTCTGACGCTCCTGCACAACGACCACGACTTCGAGACGATCGCCCGCACCACCGGCCAGCCGACCAGGATGCTCGACCTGAGGTGATCGGGCCGCCTTGCCGGGATGGTACGTGCGGCATCGGTCCTCGACGACCAGGCGCGTGGCCTCGGCCGCCTTGTTCCGCAACGGCCGGCGCTTCCGGGTGGACGGCCTGGCCTCAATCGGAGAGGAATCCCGGGGACCGCAGGCCGAGCCACTGATCGGCGTCCCAGGCCCGAAACCGCTCCACTTCCGTGAACCCCAGCTTCGCGGCGAGGCGCATCGAACCGGCGTTGGCGGTTTGCGTGGCGAGCAACACCGGCTGGACGCCTTCGAGCCAGCCAAGTGCCGCCACGCACGCCCCGGCGGCATACCCGAACCCCCACGCCCGTGGCGGGGGCAGGTGGCCGAGATCGGCCTTTCCCACAGCGGCCGGACGATGGTGCTCCGTCGCTCTCCTGAGGAGAATGCGGCCGATCATCGCCCCGTCCAGATCAACAACGAAGTTCCCGGGCCACTGCTCCGGCGCTTCGGGCGACTCGCGCTCAAGCTCGGCGCGCAGGCGTGGTCCGCCGCAGGCCGTGCACGGGAAGGAAGCCGCCGCGGCCCTCCCGTGCACGGGGTCATGGGGGGTGCGGTCAGCAGTTCGGGATCACGGTGCCGTTGTTGTCGCGAGCCTCGTCGTTGCCCCAGCGGGAGAGGTAGTACGCGGAGACGTAGGCGTTGCGGCCGTTCTTGCCCGCGTACACGGAGTCCAGGTCGGTGCGGAGCCACCAGTGGTTGAACTGGGTCGCCGTACCGACGCGGGCGCCCCACACCTTGCAGTAGACGTAGTTCGTACCGGCGTTGAGGATGCCTTGCGCGTCGGCGGTGTTGGGGGCGGCGTAGCCGGTGGCGGTGGCGAAGGTGTCGACCCAGAACTTGCCGCCTCCGCCACCGCCGCAACCGTTGTCGCTGGTGAGGTACTTGGCGTAGTACGAGCCCGGATAGGGGCTCAGTGACTGGCCGTTGATGACGATGTTCTGGCCGACACCGTTGAGCAGCTGCTCGTAGTGGATGTGGGCGCCGGAGCTGTTGCCGGTGGATCCGGTGGTGCCGATCTGCTGGCCCTGGCCGACCTGGGCCCCGTTGGCGACGGAGAAGGCGTTGAGGTGGAAGTAGTAGGTCTGCCAGCCGCCGCCGTGGTCGATGGAGATGTAGTTGCCCGCGCCGCTGGGCTGGGAGTGGCGGTAGGCCGTGCCGGGGGCGGAGGCGAGGACCGGGGAGCCGGCGGTGGCGCCGCCGTCGGTGCGGACGAAGTCGAGGGCCCGTCTGACTTCGGCGGAGTGGTGGCTGTAGGTCCACTGCTGGCCGCAGGCGTAGGGCGCCTTGAAGTTGGGCGCGGCGGCTGCGGGGGACGCGGTGGCGGTGACGGTGAGCAGTCCGCCGAGGAGTGCCAGCAGGGCGAGGAGGCTCGTACGCATACGGGCAGGTATTCGGGGAGAGCGGCGCATGGGTGGGGGGATCCTCCGGGTCGACAACCGTGCAGTGGGGTGCGGGGTGGGCGAAGTGCCGTGGAATCTACGCGAGTTGAACGGACTCCAGGGTGCCGTAATCCGGGCCGGGTGGACAGACCGCGTGACCTGGGAACCTCGGACTCAGAGGTGGGCGAGCAGGTCGTCGAGAGGGGCGGGCACGTTGTCGGCGTCCAGTGCTTCGACCAGGACGCGGCCGTAGTGAATCTTGCGCCCCTTCTTCGTACCGAGAAACCGCCTCAACTGCTGTTGTGGGGAACGGCCTTGCTGTGCGGGCTGGCGCAGGAAGATTTGCAGGGCGCGCAAGTCGCCCTCGGTTTCGATGAGTTCCTCGACACGGGGCACGCCGAGGGCACGGATCAGTTCCTCCTCCAGGTCGGCCGCGCAGACGAAGAACTCCTGCTCCGCCCCCGCGCCGGCCCGCTCCCACCCCCGTTCGTAGAAGCCGCGCTCCCGTTCGTCGCAGAGGCCCGTGAGGCGGACGCCCAGTCCGGAGGGCCCGAGGAGACCGGCGAAGCGGGCGACGCTCATCGCACCGCCCATGGGGAGGACGCAGACGCCCTCGGCGGCGAGGTCCCGGCCACGGCTCTCGGCCAGCGCGTTGACCGCGGCGGCGTCGCTCGGACCTTCGAGCAGGACGGCGGTCCGTACGGTGAGCTGTCCGGCCAGCTCACGGGCGGGGTCGCCGGGGCCACCGGCCGCCCATGCGGTGACCGCCTCGCGGAACGCGCCCATGTCACCGGTGTCAGCCATGGGACGAGTCTCGGCCTTATCCGGCCGGTACGGTAACGAATTTCCGCCGACACGCTGGGCGGAGGCGCGCAGGTGCGACCCCTACGCCCGCGGCGCGTCCTGGAGGGCCTTCACCAGCCCGGCCGCCAGGCGGGCGCGCTCGGCCATGGCGTCGATGACGACGTACTCGTGGTCGGCGTGGGCGCCGCCGCCGACCGCTCCCAGGCCGTCCAGCGTCGGCACCCCCAGGGCGGCGGTGAAGTTGCCGTCGCTGCCGCCGCCGACCGCCCTGGCCTCGATGTCCGGCATCAACTTCTGTGCGAGGGACAAGAGTTCAGCGGCGGCCGACTCGGGCATGGGCGGTCGCCCGATGGAGCCCTCGACCGTGATTTGTGCCCCGTCGACGTGGGGCGTCAGGGCGGCGAAGGCGGCTTCGACGCGTTCCTTCTCCTCGGCCGACTCGACCCGGACGTCGACGACGACGGTGGCCTCGGCGGGTACGACGTTCTCCAGGGTCCCGGCGGACGCGACGGTCGGGGTGACCGTCGTCCCCAGCTCGGGCCGGCTGAACGCGGCGATGTCCAGCACCTGGTACGCGGCCTCGACGAGGGCGTTGACCCCGGCTTCCGGCTCCAGCCCGGCGTGCGAGGCCCGGCCCGCAATGGAGACCTGGAACGCGCCGCAGCCCTTGCGCGCGGTCTTCAGGGCTCCCCCGTCGGCGGCGCCCTCGAAGACGAGCACGGCACCGCAGGCGCGGGCCCGCTCCTCGATGAGGGCCCGGGACGAGAAGGAGCCCACCTCTTCGTCGGCGGTCACCAGGATCTCGACCCCGGACCGGTCCTCGAGCGCCGCCAGCCCGTGGACGGCCTGCACGAGCCCGCCGAGCATGTCGAAGACACCGGGCCCGGTCGCGCGCCCGTCCGCGACGGCGAACGGCCGGCGGGCGAGGGTGCCGAGCGGGAACACGGTGTCGTGGTGGCCGAGGATCAGGACACGAGGCTCACCACCGGCCACCCAGTGCACGTGGGTGCCGCCCTCGTTCACGATGAGCACGGCCTGGCCCCCGAGGCGGTTCTCGATGACGGTGGCGACGGCTTCGGCGGACGCGGTCAGGGCGTCGAGATCGCGCGACGGGGACTCGGTCTCGACGAGGGCGCGGAGGTCTTCGAGCATGGCGTCGGTGCTGACATCGACGGCTGCGGCGGTGGCGTCGTTACTGGCGCCGGCGTTGTCGTGGCTGGTCACGGAGCCAGCGTAGTGGCCGTGGGAGCCGACGAGAGGGCCTGCCGCCCTCAACCGTCAGCCGCGCCAGAACTGCCAGCGAGCGTGGGGCGGCGCGCAGTCGCCGTCGGCAACGGCCCTCCAGTAGCCGCGTTCGAGCACCATTTCCTGTTCCGCCTCCGACCCCCCGGTGAGCACCACGTAGGAACAGTCCGGCCGGACGGACTGAGCGGCGAACGCACCGAGGGCCCCGGCGGCCAGGGCCGTGACGGTGCAGACGGTGAGGAGGAGCCGACGGGTGTCGTCGGGTATCTGAGAGATCACGTCCGCATCGTACGGAGCGGATCGGCGGTACCGATGCCGGCGGCTGAATGCTCCTGAGCCGGAGCTCCGGCTCAAGGGGTACGAGCCACTTAGGCTCGCGCTCCCTTGCCGGGCCAGTCGCCGGCCGAAGGTAGTCGACGCGGCCGGGAAACCATCCCCGCTGCGCGGAGACCACGCGAGGGCGTCCGGGTCGCCAAGGCCTGCGTGGGGACCACCCCCGCGGGCGCGGGGACCACGAAGAGATGCTGTGGCTGCGGTACCCGCATCCGGGACCACCCCCGCGTGCGCGGGGACCACATGAGCAAGACCTACTGGGCGTACACGGTGACGGGACCACCCCCGCGTGCGCGGGGACCACAGTTCGTGACCTGCGGGTTTATGCGGCCGGAGGCTGGTTTTTACTTACTTCTTGAGAAACGGACCTATCTCCCCCGAGGTGCGAACGGGCTGCACTCGGTGCTGTGCATGCCTGAAGTGATTCTGCCCTCGCCGACGGCAAAAGGCCTTCCGCTTGACCTAGTTGGCAAGGGCGTCCACGGCTGGGCCGGGGGCATCGGTCTCAGACGGTTTTGAGCAGGTCGCGGAGGTTGGTCATGTGTGCCTTGACGGCGGCGGCCTCAGTGGGCGAGGTCAAGCGCTCGTCGGTGTCGGGCCGGTGGGTGGTGCGGCAGGGGCGGCAGAGGCCGTCGGGGAGGGCTTCTGGTTGGCCGGGTCGGCCGCAGTCGGTGCATTCCATCAGGATGCGGCGAGCTGGGGCCGGGGTGCCGGGTGAAGCGCTCCTGGTGGTGGGCAGGTGGGGTGGGATCTTATCGGTGAGGCGTCGGCGGAGGAGGCCGAGAGGGCTGTCGACGCGGGTGGGCAGTCCTGCGGTAAGGGCGCTGGTCAGGTAGTCGACGCTGACGCCCCGGGCGAGCCATTCCTCCGCCAGGGGTTCCAGGGCAGCGCAGTCGTCGGCGGAGAGCGGGAGGCGGTGGTCCTCGCGCCCGAGGCGGGCCAGGGCCAAGTAGGCAGAGGACGCGGAGATCCCGGATGGGTGGCGTGTGAGCGGAGCCTCATCCGGGGCGGAAGGCTCCGGTTCCGCGCCCGACCCCTGAACCGGGGTGCGTTGCTGCGGTACGGAGGTGGGCTCGGGGCTCCGTTCCCTGCCGGGGTCTTCCGGTGTGGGCGGTGGTTCCTCGGCCGGGGCCCACGGCGGCGGGGTCTTGGCCAAGCTCGGGGCGGGCGGTGTGGGGCTGACGACCTGCGGGGTGTTCTCGGTGGTGAGGTAGGTGTTCCACCACTCGTTGTCGTGGGCGGTGCGGGACCAGAACGTACGGAAGACCCACCGGGTCTCCTCGCCCGCGCCGACGGCGCACCGTACGCGTCGCAGGTGCCCGGCGACGGACAGGGCGGTCAGGGCGGTGGAGATGGCCTGCTGCCCGTAGAGCGGGAGCTGCTTGGCCAGCTGCTTCACGCTCATCGCCGCACCGTCGGGGAGGTGGTCGACGAAAGCGGCGACGTACCGCTCACGCGCAGGCAGAAGCGCGAAATCCTCACGCGTACGGGGGCGTTGGTCCGGGGCGGTGCGTTTGCCGTAGCCAGGCTTGGCCATCGGGTACGCGGTGGGCCGTGCGGCGGTGCGCAGGGCAGGACTAAGGTGCTGGGTAGCCACGGGATCGACCTTTGTCTCGATCGTGCGGTGAGACCCCGGCCTGGTGTGCAACCACCGTGTCGGGGTCGTTTGGTTCTCGAACCGTAAGCAGTCGTGACGCTGCGCCGCAAGCTGTCACCATTAGTCATACTTGCTCAACCTGACAGGTCAGGGAGGCAGGGGAGGTTTTCCCAAAACCCTTTCCCTACCTACCGGTTACAGAAGGCGCTCGAACCCCGAACCTCGCATCCCGACACCCGTATCCCGGGACCCGAGCTTCGGGCCGGGCCCCAACCCGCGTACCCCCGCAAGAGTGAACTGACCAGCCCGAAGCTCGGGCCCCGGAGACCGAGCCCCAAGCGTCGGGCGAGCGAGGCGCATCCCAGTCGGCGAGCACCCGGCACGACTAGCGAAACACCCCCGCACACACGGGGACCACGACCGCCCGCCCGCCCCTCCTACGCGTAGGACACGGCCGGACGCATTCCCCCGCCCCCCTCACCGCTTCCGGTACAACCCCTCGATCTCCCCCGCGAAGTCCCGCGCGATCGTGTCCCGCTTCAGCTTCAGCGACGGCGTCAAGTGGCCCTTCTCCTCCGTGAAGTCCACCGGCAGCACCACGAACTTCCGGATCGACTCCGCCCTCGACACCAGGCGGTTCGCCTCGTCCACCGCCTTCTGGAGGGATGTGCGCAGCTCCTCGTCGTGGACCAGTTCCCTGAGCGGCACGTCCTGTTTCTTCACCATCTGGCGCCAGTGCTGGAGGCCGTCCGGCTCCAGGGTGATCAGGGCCGTGATGTACGAGCGGTTGTCGCCGACCACCATGCACTGGCTGACCAGGGGGTGGGCGCGGAGCCAGTCCTCCAGGGGGGCGGGGGTGACGTTCTTGCCGCCCGTCGTGATGATGATGTCCTTCTTGCGGCCCGTGATCGTCAGGTAGCCGTCCTCGTCCAGCGCGCCCAGGTCGCCCGTCGGGAACCAGTCGCCGTCCAGGAGGTACGGGACCGGCTCTGCACGTTCCGTGTCCCAGTAGCCCCGGAAGACCTGGCCGCCCCGCAGCAGCACCTCGCCGTCGTCCGCGATGCGTACCGAGGTGCCGGGGAGCGGCCAACCCACCGTGCCCAGGCGGGGTTTGAGGGGTGGGGTCACCGTGTGAGCCGCTGTCGTCTCCGTCAGGCCGTACCCCTCGAAGATGCCGATGCCCGCGCCCTCGTAGAACGCCGCGAGCCGGCGGCCCAGCGGGGAGCCGCCGCAGATCACGTACCGGACCTTGCCGCCCAGCGCTGCCCGGATACGGCGGTAGACCAGGGGGTCGTAGAGGGCGCGGGCCGCCCGCAGGCCGAGGCCCGGCCCCGGGCCCGTACCGTGTTCGGCGGCCTCAACTGCCTTGCCGTAGCGCTGCGCTATGCGGGCCGCCCGGTCGAACGAGGACGCCCGGCCCATCTTCTCCGCCGTCGCCCGGCCCGTGTTGTAGACCTTCTCCAGTACGTACGGGATGGCGAGGAGGAAGGTCGGGCGGAAGCCCGCCAGGTCGGCCAGGAGGTCTTCCGTCTGGATGGAGGGGGCGTGGCCCAGGCGGACCCTCGCCCGCATGCAGCCGATCGCCACCATCCTCCCGAACACGTGCGAGAGCGGGAGGAAGAGAAGCGTCGACGCCGGGTCCTTCGAGACCGACTTGAAGACCGGGTGGAGGAGTTCGATCGCGTTGTCCACCTCGGCGAAGAAGTTGCCGTGGGTCAGGACACAGCCCTTGGGGCGGCCCGTCGTGCCCGAGGTGTAGATCAGGGTGGCCGGGGTGTCCGGTTCCAGCCCGGCCCGGCGCTCCGCCACCGCCTCGTCGGGGATGTGCTTGCCCAGCGACTTCAGGTGGCCGATCGCCCCCGTGTCGAACTGCCACAGGTGCGCCAGGTCGCCCAGCTGCTTGCGCTCCTGGCTGATCAGGCGGCCCTGCTCCTTCGTCTCCACCGCGCACGCCACCGCCCCTGAGTCCTGGAGGATCCAGCGGGCCTGGAAGGCGGAGGAGGTGGGGTAGATGGGGACCGTCACCAGCCCGGCCGCCCAGGCCGCGAAGTCCAGCAGCGTCCACTCGTACGTCGTACGGGCCATGATCGCGACCCGGTCCCCCGGCCGCAGCCCCTCCGCCATCAGGCCCTTCGCCACCGCCAGCACCTCGGCGGCGAAGTCGGCGGCGGTCACGTCGTGCCAGGTGCCCTCGGCGTCCTTGCGGCTCAACACGGCCTCGGCGGGCGCCTCATGGGCGTTGTCGAAGGGGATCTCGGCCAGCGAGCCCCGCAGGACCGGGGGCGCGAACGCCGGTACGGAGACCTCCTGGACCCGGCCGTCCGGGCCCCTCTTCTTCGTGGGTTCCACAAGGGTGGGCGTGGGGGCGGATGAAGGCGTTGACACGTGCGGCTCCTCGGTAGCGGGGGTCGGGCGGGTCCTGTCGCCGGGTCGTCCGTCCGGCAGATCACCAAAGTCCTTAGGGGCGTTCCAAGATGGCCGTCACGCCCTGGCCGCCCGCCGCGCAGATCGAGATCAACCCCCGTCCCGGGGCCTCCCGTTCGGCGAGCAGCTTGGCCAGCGTTGCGACGATCCGTGCACCTGTGGCGGCGAAGGGGTGGCCCGTCGCCAGCGAGGAGCCGGCCACGTTCAGGCGGGTCCGGTCCACCGGGGGCAGGCCCTGCTTCTCCCAGGCCGCGAGGGTCGCCAGCACCTGGGAGGCGAACGCCTCATGGATCTCGTACAGGTCGAAGTCCTCGATGCCCAGGCCCGCCCGCTCCAGCAGGCGCGGCACCGCGTACGCCGGGGCCATGAGGAGGCCGTCGTCGCCGTCGACGTAGTCCACGGCCGCCGTCTCGTAGAGGGTGAGGTAGGCCAGGGGCTCCCAGCCTCGCTCCCGCGCCAGCTCCTCGCTCGCCAGGAGGACCGTTGCCGCGCCGTCCGTGAGGGGCGTCGAATTCCCCGCTGTCATGGTGGGGTTGGGGCCGGACGTGCCGAACACCGGTTCAAGAGTGGCCAGTTTATCGACCGTCGATCCCGGGCGGAGGTTCTGGTCGCGGGTCAGGCCCCGGTACGGGACGACGAGGTCGTCCAGGAAGCCGCGTTCGTACGCCGCCGCCAGGCGCTGGTGGCTCGTGGCGGCGAGTCGGTCCTGGTCCTCGCGCCTCACCGACCAGTGGCGGGCGGTGCGGGCCGCGTGTTCGCCCATGGACAGGCCCGTGCGGGGCTCGGCGTTGCGCGGGATGTCCGGGACCAGGTGGCGGGGGCGTACGGCGGAGAGGGCCTTGAGGCGGGCGCCCGTCGACCTCGCGCGGCGGGCGGCGAGCAGGATGCGGCGCAGCTCGTCGTTCACCCCGAGCGGGGCGTCACTGGTCGTGTCGGAGCCGCCCGCTATGGCCGAGTCGACCGCCCCCAGGGCGATCTTGTTGGCGGCGGCGATCACGGCCTGGAGGCCCGTACCACAGGCCTGTTGGATGTCGTACGCCGGTGTGCGCGGGTCCAGCGCCGAGCCGAGGACGGTCTCGCGGGCCAGATTCAAGTCGCGGCTGTGCTTGAGGACCGCGCCCGCCACGAACTCGCCGACCCGCTCCCCCGCCAGGCCGTACCGCTCCACCAGCCCGCCGAGCGCGGCCGTCAGCAGGTCCTGGTTGGAAGCGGTCGCGTACGGGCCGTCCGAGCGGGCAAAGGGAGTACGGCTGCCGCCGATGACCGCGACGCGGCGCGGGGCGGGGATGTTCACGGGGTCCGTCCGGGGGCGGTCCGTCCGGGATTGTTCATCTCGACCAGCTCCTGACTCTTGAGTAACCTTACTCCGGAGTAAATCTACGACCGAGCAGGGAGTCAGGACAATGGCCGATCGCTATCTGCACCTCACCGGCACAGCACCCGGCCGCTTCCTCACCCGCCGCCTCGGCCTCCCGCAGCCCGCCCCGCTGCGCCGCCGGACCCTGGAGACCCCGCACCTGGACGGGCCGCTGCTGCACCTCACGGCGGGGACGTCGGCGGTCGCAGGGGTGGCGGAGACGCTTGCCCGGGCAGGGCTCCCCCTCACCGACCGCACCGACCGGCCCGCCGCGATCGTCCTCGACGCCACCGGGGTCGTCACGGCCACCGGGCTCGGGGACGTCCACGCCGCCCTGCACCCCGTCGTCCGCTCCCTCGCACCGGGCGGGCGGATCGTCGTCCTCGGTACGGTGCCGTCCCCCGACGACCACCATCAGGCCGCCGCCCAGCAGGCGTTGGAGGGGTTCGTGCGGTCGCTGGGCAAGGAGATCGGGCGGGGTTCCACCGTTCAGCTCGTACGGATTCCGGGCGGGGCCAGCGCCGAGGCCGCCGAGTCCACCCTCCGCTTCCTACTCTCCCCGCGCTCCGCCTACGTCAGCGGCCAGGTCATCGAACTGACCTCCGCCGCCCCCGGCCCCGTCGCCGACCCGGCCGCCCCCCTCACCGGCCGCACCGCCCTGGTCACCGGGGCCGCCCGGGGCATCGGCGCCGCCGTCGCCTCGGTGCTCGCCCGTGACGGGGCCCAGGTCATCGCCCTGGACGTACCAGGAGCCCGCGAGGAGCTGGAACGTACCGCCGACCGGCTCGGCGCCACCGCCCTCCCCTTGGACATCACCGCACCCGACGCCGCCGACCGCATCGCCGCCGCCGCACCCGACGGGCTCGGCGTCCTCGTCCACAACGCGGGCATCACCCGCGACCGCCGTCTCGCCAACATGCCCGCCGACCGCTGGGCACCGGTCATCGAGGTCAACCTGGACAGCGTGCTCCGCACCACCGACGAGCTGCTGAAGGCCGGGGTCATCACACGTGGCGGCCGGATCGTCGCCACCGCCTCCATCGCGGGCATCGCCGGCAACACCGGGCAGACCAACTACGCCGCCAGCAAGGCCGGGATCATCGGCCTCGTCCGCTCGCTCGGCCCGCGCGCCGCCGCCGACCACGGCGTGACGGTCAACGCGGTCGCGCCCGGCTTCATCGAGACGAAGATGACGGCGGCCGTCCCCCTCTTCATCCGCGAGGCGGGCCGCCGTATGAACTCCCTTTCCCAGGGCGGCCTTCCGGTCGATGTCGCCGAGGCCGTCGCCTGGTTCGCCCAGCCCGGCTCCACCGCCGTCAACGGCCAGGTGCTGCGGGTCTGCGGCCAGAGCCTGCTGGGGGCGTGAGCGCGATGACCTCCCTCGCCTCCTCCCTCGTACGCGGAGCCGTCACCTCTCCTTTCCGGCGCGCCGGGCGGCCCGGCGCCACCCTGCCCACCGACCGCCTCACCCTCCCGGCGGGCCCCGCCGCCCCCGGCCACCTGGCCGCGTACCGCCGGATCTGCGGCTTCCCGGCGACCGGGCCGCTCCCGCTCACGTACCCCCATGTCCTGGCCTTTCCGCTCGCCATGCGGCTGATGACCGGGCGTGGCTTCCCGCTGCCCGTGGTCGGGCTCGTCCACACCTGGATCGAGATCGCCGCCCACCGGGCCGTGCAGGACGCCGAAGAGCTTGAACTGACGGTGTACGCCCAGGAGTTGACGCCTCACCGGCGTGGCACCGAGGTCACCATGGTGACCGAGGCGCGGGTGGGCGGCGAGCTGGTGTGGGAGTCGCGCAGCGGGTACCTGTCGCGGCACGCCACAGAAGCCCGCAGCGGGTACCTGTCGCGGCACGCCACGGAAGCCCGCAGCGGGTACCTGTCGCGGCACGCCACCGAAGCCGCCGGGACGAGCGGACAGAAGGATCCGGCGCTCCCCGCCCTCGCCGAATGGCGGCTGCCCGGCGATCTCGGGCGGCGGTACGGAGCCGTCTCCGGCGACCGCAACCCCATCCACCTCCACCCGCTCACCGCCCGTCTCTTCGGCTTCCCCCGGACCATCGCGCACGGCATGTGGACGGTGGCCCGCTGCCTGGCCGAGGGTGAGGGCCGGCCCGGCGGGCAGAGCGGTGAACTCCGCACCGTACGAGCCGAGTTCAAGGCCCCCGTCCTGCTGCCCGCCACCGTGACGTACGCCGCCGACCCGGCCGGGAACGCCTTCGCCCTGCGCAGCGCGAGCGGGCGCGTCCACCTCACCGGCGCGGTGACGCGGGCGCTCTGAGGCCCCCGGTTCCTACACTGACCGCCATGGCATGCCGCATCAGTGAACTGGTCATCGAAGCCGCCGACGCCGAGCGGCTCGCCGCGTTCTGGAGCGAGGTCCTCGGCTATGTCGAGATCGGCCGGGAGAGCGACGGGTCCATCGAGATCGGGCCGCCCGGCACCGGCTTCGGCGGACCGCAGCCCACCCTCGTCCTGAGCCCCAACAGCGCGCCCCGGACCGGGCAGCTCCGGCTGCACATCGACGTCAGCGCCACCGACCGCGACCAGGACGCCGAGCTGGAACGGCTCCTCGCCCTCGGCGCCAGGACCGCCGACGTCGGGCAGACCGGCGACGAGAGCTGGCACGTCCTGGCCGATCCGGAGGGCAACGAGTTCTGCCTCCTGCGCGCCCGCGTCCAGCCGGTCTGACCTCGTACGGCCCGCTACGAGGCGTCGTCCACCGGAGGCTGCCACGGGCGGGCGTGCATCAGGTTCTCCAGGCCCGCCCAGGCGAAGTTCATCAGGGTCGCCGCAGCCTCCTTCGCCGAGACGCCCGGGGTGTCGTTGGCCCAGCCCGCCAGCGACTCGGCGGCCCCCACCAAGGCCTGTGCGAGGCCCGCCACGTCCCGGTCCGCGAGGGCGGGGTCGCGGTGCGCCTCGCGGGCGGCGGCGCCGATCAGGCCCGTCACGAACGCGACGATCTCGTCGCGCATCCCCACGACCTCGCTGATGAACGGCTCCCCGTGCGAGCGCGCCTGGCGGTGCAGCACCGCCCAGCCGTCCGGGTTCTCCGCGGTGTGGGTGAAGAACGCCCGCAGCCCCGACCAGAGTTGGCCGTCGGCGGGCAGCTCCGGGTCGACCCCGGCCCGTACCGCCTCCACCAGGGCTTCCGCCTCGCGCCGGATGCAGGCGGAGAACAGGTCCTCCTTGGAGTGCAGGTAGAGGTAGACCAGGGGCTTGGAGACACCCGCCAGCTCGGCGATCTCGTCCATCGAGGCGGCCCGGTACCCGCGCTGGCCGAAGGTCTGCACCGCGGCGTCCATCATCTGCCGCTCACGCACGGCGCGTGGCATCCGTTTGCTCTTCACAGCACCCACGTCCGACTTCCTCCCCGCCCCACGGTCCTGCTCCCCGGCCAAGGGTACGGCGCCGGGCAGGCCTCCGTCGTACGGAGCGTCCCCCGCCGGTACGCGAGCGCCCCCGGCCCACCTCGCGGGGTGGACCGGGGGCGCTCAGGGACGTGCGGGCGCGGCTAGGCGGTGGCCGGAACCGCGTCCTTGGGTTCCGGCGTACGGTCGCGGTCCACGTCCCAGCCGTCGTCGTCGGACGGGCCGAACGCGTCGATCGAGGAGGACGAGGCCGAGTTGTACTTGTCGTGGTCGAGGATCTTCTCGCGAGCCGACACGACGACCGGGACCAGTGCCTGGCCGGCCACGTTGGCGGCGGTGCGGATCATGTCCAGGATCGGGTCGATGGCCAGCAGCAGGCCGACACCCTCCAGCGGGAGGCCCAGGGTGGAGAGGGTCAGGGTCAGCATGACCGTGGCGCCGGTGAGACCGGCGGTGGCGGCGGAGCCGATCACCGAGACGAAGGCGATGAGCACGTAGTCGCTGATGCCCAGCTGGACGTCGAAGATCTGCGCGACGAAGATCGCCGCCAGCGCCGGGTAGATCGCGGCGCAGCCGTCCATCTTCGTGGTCGCCCCGAACGGGACGGCGAAGGAGGCGTACTCCTTCGGAACGCCGAGGCGCTCGGTGACCCGCTGGGTGACCGGCATGGTGCCGACCGAGGAGCGGGAGACGAAGGCGAGCTGGATCGCGGGCCAGGCGCCCTTGAAGAACTGGAGCGGGCTGACCTTGGCGACGGTGGCCAGGAGCAGCGGGTAGACGCCGAACATCACCAGGAGGCAGCCGACGTAGACGTCGGCGGTGAACGTCGCGTACTTGCCGATCAGGTCCCAGCCGTAGGTGGCGATGGCGTAGCCGATGAGACCGACGGTGCCGAGCGGGGCCAGGCGGATGACCCACCACAGGGCCTTCTGCAACAGCTCCAGGATGGACTGGCTGAGCGTCAGGATCGGCTGGGCCTTCTCGCCGAGCTTGAGGGCGGCGATACCGGCGACGGCCGCCATGAAGACGATCTGGAGCACGTTCAGCTCGGTGAACGGCGTGATCACGTCGGTCGGGATGATGCCGGTCAGGAAGTCGATCCAGCTGCCGGTGCGCTCGGGCAGCTTGCCGTCCTTCGGCGTGAGGCCGGTGCCGGAGCCGGGGTTGGTCAGCAGGCCGATGGTGAGACCGATGGCGACCGCGATCAGCGACGTGATCATGAACCAGAGCAGGGTGCGGGTCGCCAGCCGGGCGGCGTTGTTGACCTTGCGCAGATTGGTGATCGACACCAGGATCGCGAAGAAGACCAGCGGGGCGACGGCCAGCTTGAGCAGCTGGACGAAGATCGAACCGACCTTGTCCAGTGTGGTGACGAGCCAGGAGACGTCCTGGCTGCGGGCGATCCAGCCGAGCAGGGCGCCGAGCACCAGACCGGCGACGATCTGGGCCCAGAACGGGACCTTGGGTATGCGCGGACCGGGGCCGGAGCCGGTGGACGGCTGCTCGGCCTCGGGGGCGGCGGACGCGGAATTCGCGGACACGGACACACTCCAGTGGGGGACGCATCGGGACGTACGAGGACAGGCGTACGGACGTGCGGTGGAACGGGGACGGGGTCGCGGCGCCCGCGTCTGAGGGCGGCGCCGCTGCATGATGCCGTAATCAGACCTCGCGGCAACAGACCGCGGACATACAGCGGCAGAGATCGACATGCAGGCGCGCCACGAGCGGAATGCTCGCGGCATGACGGAGGCGCACTGCTGTCTTCATGTCGAACACGTTAACACTTGAACTTTGGGATCCTCAAAGCCTTTCTTTGACCATGGAACGGGGGACAATCCGCCCCCGAGACCCTGGAATCCGTCGGAAACGCCGAAAACCCCGGCCACCGGAGCGAGATGCTCCGGTCCGGGGTCTGCGGAAGGTTCGCGGGGCGCGGCCCATGGCGGGCGCGCGTGTGAGGAAACTTACTGAACGGCGTCCTCACGGGTGCGGTTGGCGTCCAGTCGCGCCTTGGTGCGGTCGACCGTGGTGACGATCTGCGCGGACATCTCGTCGCGCTGCTTGCGCAGCAGTACGAAGCTGAGCGGGGCGGAGAGGACGAGGCCGAGCAGCATCACCCAGACGACGTTGGAGCCGCCGAGACCGGAGGGCACCAGCCCGAAGTGGACGGCGACACCGGCGACGAAGAAGCAGCCGACGAAGATCAACAGGCGCAACGCCGTGTACCGGATCATCGCGCTCGGCTTGGCAGCGGACACGGCAGGCCCTCTCTTCCCATGAACTCTCGACACAACTCCTGCCCGTCCAGTGAAGCATGGTCCGAATTCTCAGGGTTCAGGGGGTTCCCGGGGCCCGTTCAGAGGGTCGCCGGGCCCTGTTCAGAGAGTCGCCGGACTCCGTTCAGGCGGTCGCCGGGCCCAGCGGGAGCAGCATGACGATGTCGTCGCGGTCGTCGCCCGGGGCGACCCGGATGCCGCCCGGGACCCGGCCGACCTCCTTGTAGCCGCAGGCCGCGTAGAAGCGGTCGGCGCCGGTGCCGCCCCGGCAGGTGAGGCGGATCGCCTCGATGCCCTCGATGGAGCGGGCGGCGTCGGCGGTGGCGGCCATGAGGTCGCGGCCGTACCCCTTGCCCTGGTGGCGGGGGTGGACCATCACGGTGTAGAGCCAGAGCCAGTGGCACAGCAGGCGGTGGTCGTTGAGGGTGAGGAAGGCGGTGGCGGCGACCGCGCCGTCCTCGTCGCGGCCGATCAGCAGCCGGGTGCGGCCCTGTTCGATGGCGACGAGGTGCTTGAGCAGGTCGGGCCGGATCTCCTCGGCCGTGACGGGCGGGACGAAACCGACGGCGCCGCCGGCGTTGGTGACATCGGCCCACAGGGCGGTGATGCCGTCGCGCAGGGTGGGCGAGAACGCGGGATCCAGCTCGAAGGTAAGAGGCATAGTAGGAGAGTAACCATTACCTGCTCGCCCGCTCAACCCTGTCCGGAACGCGAGAAAGCCCCGGCCGGGGACGGCGGCCGGGGCTTCTTCACACGTACAGGGGGTCAGTACAGGGGGTCAGACCCGCATCGGCTGCGGCGACTCGCGCCGGTCCGCCTCCGGGCCCGGGTACTCGCGCAGGATCTCGTACCGGGTGTTCCGCTCCACCGGCCGGAAACCGGCGTCGCGGATCAGGTCCAGCAGGTCCTCACGGCCGAGCTTGTTCGGCGTACCGAAGTCGTCGGCGTCGTGCGTGATCTTGTACTCGACGACCGAACCGTCCATGTCGTCCGCGCCGTGCTGGAGCGCGAGCTGGGCGGTCTGCACGCCGTGCATCACCCAGAACACCTTCACGTGCGGCACGTTGTCGAACAGCAGCCGCGAGACGGCGAAGGTCTTCAGCGCCTCGGCGCCGGTCGCCATCGTCGTACGCGCCTGGAGCTTGTTGCGGACCTTGCCGTCCTTCATGTCCACGAAGTCGTGCTGGTAGCGCAGCGGGATGAAGACCTGGAAACCGCCGGTCTCGTCCTGCATCTCGCGCAGCCGCAGCACGTGGTCGACGCGGTGGCGGGGCTCCTCGATGTGCCCGTACAGCATCGTCGCCGGGGTCTTGAGCCCCTTCTCGTGCGCGAGGCGGTGGATGCGCGACCAGTCCTCCCAGTGGGTGCGGTGGTCGACGATGTGCTGGCGGACCTCCCAGTCGAAGATCTCCGCGCCGCCGCCGGTCAGCGATTCGAGACCGGCCTCGATCAGCTCGTCGAGGATCTCGGAGGCGCTGAGGCCGGAGATCGTCTCGAAGTGGTGGATCTCCGTCGCCGTGAACGCCTTCAGCGCCACGTCCGGCAGGGCTTCCTTCAGCGCGCTGAGCGAGCGCGGGTAGTAGCGCCACGGGAGGTTGGGGTGCAGCCCGTTGACGATGTGCAACTCGGTGAGGTTCTCGCCCTCCATCGCCTTGGCCAGGCTGACGGCCTCCTCGATCCGCATCGTGTACGCGTCCTTCTCGCCCGGCTTGCGCTGGAACGAGCAGTACGCGCACGAGGCGGTGCACACGTTGGTCATGTTGAGGTGGCGGTTGACGTTGAAGTGCACGACGTCGCCGTTCTTACGGGTGCGCACCTCGTGCGCCAGCCCGCCGAGCCACGCCAGGTCGTCGGACGCGTAGAGCGCGATCCCGTCCTCGCGGGTCAGCCGCTCGCCGGCCCGGACCTTCTGCTCCAGCTCGCGCTTGAGTCCCGCGTCCACCTGGCCGCCTCCATTTCCTCCGTACAACAGACCCCGCCAACCGTACGCCTACGACTCCTCGGGAAGTTCCCCGACCCGGTTCTCCCACTTGGTGGAGAGCACGATCGTGGTACGGGTCCGGGAGACGCCCTTCGTCCCGCTCAGGCGCCGGATCGTCTTCTCCAGGCCGTCCACGTCACCGACCCGGACCTTGAGCATGTACGAGTCGTCGCCCGCGATGAACCAGCAGTCCTCGATCTCCGCCAGGTCCTTGAGTCTGCGCGCCACGTCCTCGTGGTCGGCCGCGTCCGAGAGGGAGATCCCGATCAGCGCGGTGACGCCGAGGCCGAGCGAGGCCGAGTCGACGGTGGCGCGGTAGCCGGTGATGACACCGGCGGTTTCCAGCCGGTTGATGCGGTCGGTGACGCTGGGCCCGGAGAGCCCCACGAGCCGTCCCAGCTCGGCGTACGAGGCCCTGCCGTTCTCCCTGAGGGCCTGGATGAGCTGCCTGTCCACCGCGTCCATATGACTGAAACCTTCCATTGTTCAGCAGTACCGCGAGTTTACGTGTAGAATCTAAGGCATGCGGGGCTCGGACCCTGCAAATCTTCTAGAACATCCAAGAAACGCTTTCGAATCTTCAGGAGTGAACTTCACCGTGTACACGATCGAGATGGCCTACGCCCGGATGCGCGAGCTACAGGACCTGGCCAACCGCTCGCGTGCCCACCAGCCCGCCGCCGCCCACCGCGTCGACAAGACCCACGCCCCGCGCGCCGTCAAGAAGCGCTGACCGGAACCTTTCAGCCCTCCGGGCTGCGGGAGCCGCCACCGAGCTCTCCCTCCCAGCGGCGGTACAGCCGGTGTTCCACCCCGGCCGCGTCCAGCACCCGCCCCGCGACGAAGTCCACCAGGTCCTGGATGTGCGTCGCGCCCGCGTAGAACGCCGGAGAGGCGGGCAGCACGGTCGCGCCCGCCTCGTCCAGGGCCACCATCTGCTTCAGCGTCTGGCCGCTCAGCGGGGTCTCGCGCACCGCGACGACGAGCGGGCGGCGCTCCTTGAGCGTCACGCTCGCGGCCCGCTGGAGCAGATCCTTCGACAGACCGAGCGCCACTCCGGCCACACAGGCCGTCGAGGCCGGCACGATGAGCATCCCCTTCGCCGGGTACGACCCGGAGGACGGCCCGGCGGCCAGATCACCGGCCGGCCAGTGGCGTACGCGCTCCAGCTCCGCATCGCCCACCGTGAAGGCGTCCGGCTTCCCGTCGGCGCCGCGTTCCAGCCAACAGCGCAGGTCCTCGCGCCAGTGCCCGTCCCGGAACGCGATGCCGGTCTCGTCCAGCAGGGTGAGCCGCGAGGCCCGGCTCACCACCAGGTCCACGCTCTCGCCGCCCGCCAGCAGCCCGCGCAGGACGGCGGCGGCGAACGGGGTACCCGAAGCACCGGATACCCCGACAATCCAAGGCCGCCGCTGCTGATGAGTCACTGAAGTCCCGGATTCCACATCAGCGAGCCTATCCGGCACACCCCGCCACCCCGCACCCGGAACCAGGCGGAGAGCCGGGACGTTCCACAGATGACGGCAACCCGGGGGCAGGGGCAGACCATGGGCGACTACTGGACAACCGATCGCAACACCGGCTCCACCACGACCGGCAGCGCACGGGCGCTCACGGCCGGCCTCATCATGGTGGGCTGGGTCGCGCTGCTGTGGATCCTCGAAGGGATCGACGTGGCGACCGGACACGCTCTCGACACCTACGGCATCAGCCCGCGCGAGATGGCGGAGCTGCGCGATGTGGTGCCCGCCGCGTTCCTTCACAGCGGCTGGGAGCACGTCGCCTCCAACAGCGTCCCGCTGCTGGTCCTCGGCTTCATCGCCGCGCTCGGCGGACTGCGCAGATTCGCCGCCGTCGTCGTGACGATCATCCTGATCAGCGGCATAGGCGTCTGGCTGACCGCCCCCGCGTTCACGGTGACGCTCGGCGCCTCCGGTGTGGTCTTCGGGCTGCTGGGCTATCTGCTGGTCCGGGGCTTCGTGGACCGTCGGCCCTGGGACGTCCTGATAGGCATCGGCGTCGCCGTGGTCTACGGCTCGCTGCTCTGGGGCGTGCTGCCGACCGACTCGGGCGTCAGCTGGCAGGGCCACCTCTTCGGGCTCATAGGCGGCGTGGCGGCGGCCTTCTTCTTCCGCCGGCCGCCCGCGCGCCGCGGCCCGGACAACCTGGTCACGGTCTGAGGCGTCCGAGGCACGCGTCGGGGCCCGGCCTTACGGGGTCAGGCCGCGCACCAGCAGGTCCAGCAGCGCGCAGGCGAAGAGCGCCATGCCGATGAAGCCGTTGACCGAGAAGAAGGCACGGTTCAGCCGGGACAGGTCGTGCGGCCGCACCACGCGGTGCTCGTAGACGAACGCCACCGCGACGATCGCCATGCCGATCCAGTAGAAGACCTCGGCGTCCGTCGCCAGGCCGAACCAGACCAGCAGCCCCGTCGTGATCACGTGACAGACCCGCGCGCCCCAGAGCGCCGCCGGGATGCCGAAGCGTGCCGGGAAGGAGAGCACCCCGTGGGCCCGGTCGGCCTGGACATCCTGGCAGGCGAAGATCAGGTCGAAGCCGCCGATCCAGATGCCGACGGCCAGCCCCAGGATCACCGCGTCCCACGACCAGCTGCCGGTCACCGCCAGCCAGGCGCCGATCGGCCCGATGGCCTGCGCGAGCCCCAGGATGGCGTGCGGGAAGTTCGTGAACCGCTTGCCGTACGGATAGACCACCATCGGCACGACGGCCAGCGGCGCGAGCATCAGGCAGAGCGGGTTGAGCAGGGCGGCGGCGCCCAGGAAGACGGCGAGCGCGACGAGCGCCCCCGTCCAGGCCGACTTCACCGACACCGCACCGGTGACCAGCTCGCGGCCCGCGGTGCGCGGGTTACGGGCGTCGATCTCCCGGTCGATGATCCGGTTGGCGGCCATCGCGAACGTCCGCAGCCCCACCATCGCCAGCGTGACGAGCAGCAGGACACCCCAGTGGATCGTGCCGTCCAGCTGGAACATCGCGGTCAGCGCGGCGATGTACGCGAAGGGCAGCGCGAAGACCGAGTGTTCGATCATCACCAGCCGGAGGAAGGACTTCACCTTGCTGCCCGAGGGCGCCGCCCCTGGCACGGACGCCGCCGCCTCTGCCGCGCTGCTCACAGTCCGTACTCCTTCCAGCGGCGGTCGACCTTCGCCGCCGTCTCCGGGTCGGACTCGACCATCTCCGGCCAGCCCCCGTCCCGGGTGTAGCCCTCGGTGGGCAGCTTCCGGGTGGCGTCGATCCCCGCCTTGCCGCCCCAGAACTGCTGGTACGAGGCGTGGTCCAGGTGGTCGACCGGGCCCTCGGTGACGGTGAGGTCCCGGGCGTAGTCGGTGTTGCCGAGCGCCCGCCAGGCGACCTCGTGCAGATCGTGGACGTCGCAGTCGGAGTCGACGACCACGATCAGCTTGGTCAGCGACATCATGTGCGCGCCCCAGATCGCGCTCATCACCTTCTGCGCGTGCTTCGGGTACTTCTTGTCGATCGAGACGATCGCGCAGTTGTGGAAGCCGCCCGCCTCGGGGAGGTGGTAGTCCACGATGTCCGGCACGATGATCTTCAGCAGCGGCAGGAAGAACCGCTCCGTGGCCCGGCCCAGCGGCCCGTCCTCGGTGGGCGGGCGGCCCACCACGATGGACTGGAGCAGCGGCCGCTTCCGCATGGTGACGCAGTCGATGGTCAGTGCGGGGAACGGTTCCTGCGGGGTGTAGAAGCCGGTGTGGTCCCCGAACGGGCCCTCCGGCAGCATCTCGCCCGGCTCCAGCCACCCCTCGATGACGACCTCGGCCTGGGCCGGGACCTGGAGCGGCACGGTCTTGCAGTCGACCATCTCGATCCGCTTGCCCTGGACGAACCCGGCGAAGAGGTACTCGTCGATGTCCCCGGGCAGCGGCGCGGTGGAGGCGTACGTCACGGCGGGCGGGGCGCCGAAGGCGATGGCGACGGGCAGCCGCTCACCGCGCCGCGCGGCGACCTGGTAGTGGTTGGCGGAGTCCTTGTGGATCTGCCAGTGCATCCCGATCGTGCGCTTGTCGTGGCGCTGGAGGCGGTAGAGCCCCAGGTTCCGGACGCCGGTCTCGGGGTGCTTGGTGTGGGTGAGGCCCAGGTTGAAGAAGGAGCCGCCGTCGCCGGGCCAGGTGAAGAGCGCGGGCAGCTGCTCCAGGTCGACCTCGTCGCCCTTCAGCACGACTTCCTGGACCGGCGCGTCGTCCGACTTCACCTTCTTCGGCGGTACGTGGACCATCGACCCGAGCTTGCCGAAGGCCTCCCGTACGCCGACGAAGCCCTGCGGCAGCTCCGGCTTGAGCAGCCCGCCGATCTTGTCGCTGATGTCGCTGTACGACTTCAGCCCGAGCGCCTTGAGCAGGCGCCGGTCGGTGCCGAAGACGTTCATGGCCAGGGGCATCGAGGACCCCTTGACGTTCTCGAAGAGCAGGGCGGGGCCGCCCGCCTTGTTCACCCGGTCGACGATCTCACCGACCTCCAGATAGGGGTCGACCTCGGCCTTGACGCGCTTGAGATCACCATCGCGTTCAAGAGCCCGGAGCAGGGAGCGGAGATCGTCGTAAGCCATGCGGTCCAGTTTGTCATCCCCGCCCGCGCGCCCCCGCCGGGGCTCCCCCGGCTCCTGACCCGGGATTCGCGGCGGTCAGCCGGTACCCTGGCCGCGACACCGGGGAACTTGAGCCCCGCCGCCCGCTCCACTGGGGGACGCGCCATGAGAGCCCTGATGTTCATCCTGCCGCTGGCTCTGATGATCTACGCCTTCATCGACTGCCTGAACACCTCGGAGGAGGACACCAAGCATCTGCCCAAGATCGCCTGGGTCTTCATCATCCTGCTGTTCTGGGTCGTCGGCTCCATCGGCTGGCTCTTCGCCGGGAAGGTGCGGCACGGCGCGGCCGGGGGCGCCGGGCTCTCCCCGTGGCAGCCGGGCAGGCGGCAGCAGTGGATCGCCCCGGACGACAACCCCGACTTCCTGAAGTCCCTCAAGGACGACAAGGACGCCGAGCGGGCGGCCGCCGAGGAAGAGGAGCGGGGGCGCCGCGAGGGCGGCAGCAGCCCCGACGACAAGACCCCGCCCACTTCCTGACGGGCTATTCCTCCTGGCGGGGGTGATGTTTCCGACCGGCGCGGTGGGCGCGTCGAGGGGGCGGTGTCGGCCATCCTCGAAGGGGTAACGCAGCACGCGTCCTTCTTTTACGGGAACGCGTGACCCTCTTGAGGAGCTCCCACATGCCCGCCACCCCCACCGCGACGCCCACAGAGACCCCCGCCGAACTCGTCGCCCGCCTCCGCGCCACCTTCCGCACCGGCCGCACCAAGGACCTCACCTGGCGCACCGGCCAGCTGGAGCGGCTGCGCGCCCTGCTCACCGAGCACGGCGACGACCTGGCGGACGCGCTCCGCGCCGACCTGGGCAAGAGCCGCAAGGAGGCGTACCGGACCGAGATCGACTTCACGGTCCGGGAGATCGACCACACGCTGGAGCACCTCGCCGACTGGCTGCGGCCCGAGCCCGCCCCCGTACCGCCGCATCTCGCGCCCACCGGGGCCACCGCGCAGACCGTGCTGGACCCGCTCGGCGTCGTCCTGGTCATCGCGCCCTGGAACTACCCGGTGCAGCTGCTGCTCGCCCCCGTCGTGGGCGCCCTGGCCTCCGGGAACTGTGTGGTGGCCAAGCCCAGCGAGCTGGCGCCCGCGACCTCCGCCGCCGTGGCCCGGCTGCTGCCGCAGTACCTGGACACGGAGGCGGTCGGGGTCGTGGAGGGCGCGGTCGAGGAGACCACCGCCCTGCTGGAGCAGCACTTCGACCACATCTTCTACACCGGCAACGGCAAGGTCGGCCGGATCGTCATGACGGCCGCCGCCAAGCACCTCACCCCGGTCACGCTGGAGCTCGGCGGCAAGTCCCCGGTCTTCGTCGACCGGGGTACGGACCTGAAGGCCGTGGCCGGGCGGCTCGCCTCGGGCAAGTTCCTCAACGCCGGGCAGACCTGTGTGGCCCCCGACTACGTCCTGACCGACCCGGAGACCGCCCCGGCCCTCGCGGAGGCGCTGGCGGGCGCGGTGGAGGGGCTCTTCGGTGCGGACCCGGCCGAGCACCCGGAGTACGGGCGGATCGTGAACGAGCGTCACTTCGACCGGCTGACGGGTCTGCTGGACTCCGGCCGTACGGTGACCGGCGGCGCCCACGACCGCGACAGCAAGTACATCGCGCCGACCGTCCTGGCCGATGTCGCGCCGGACGCGCCCGTGATGGGCGAGGAGATCTTCGGCCCCATCCTGCCCCTGGTGACGGTGGACGGCCTGGACGAGGCGATCGCCTTCATCAACGACCGGGACAAGCCGCTGGCGCTGTACGCGTTCACCGACTCCCCCGCCGTACGGGAGCGGCTGCTGGCCGAGACCTCGTCGGGCGGGGTCGGCATCGGGCTGCCGCTGGCCCATCTGACCGTCTCGGACCTGCCGTTCGGCGGGGTCGGCGAGAGCGGCATGGGCAACTACCACGGCCGCTACTCCCTGGAGACGTTCAGCCACCGCAAGGCGGTCCTGGACACCCCGCTGGCCTGATCCACGGACGAAGGCGCCCCGGACGGATACGGATACCGTCCGGGGCGCCTTCGTACGTACGAGGTCCCGGGCCCCGGCGTGCGGCCGGGGCCCGGGCCCCGGCGTACGTACCCGGTCTCAGACCCCGGCGTAGGAGTGCAGGCCGGTGACGAAGATGTTCACGCCGTAGTAGTTGAACAGCCAGCAGGCGAAGGCGACCAGCGCCAGGTAGGCGGCCTTGCGGCCCTTCCAGCCGGCCGTGGCGCGGGCGTGGAGGTAGGCGGCGTAGGCGACCCAGGTGATGAAGGACCAGACCTCCTTGGGGTCCCAGCCCCAGTACCGGCCCCAGGCGTCGCCCGCCCAGATCGCGCCCGCGATGATCGTGAACGTCCAGAGCGGGAAGACCGCCGCGTTGATCCGGTACGCGAACTTGTCCAGCGACGAGGCGGAGGGCAGCCGCTCCATGACGGAGGCGGCGAACTTCCCGGGCGTACCGCCGCCCGCGAGCTTGTTCTCGTAGCTGTCGCGGAAGAGGTAGAGCACCGTGCCGACCGCGCCGAGGTAGAAGACGGCGCCGCAGATGATCGCGGTCGAGACGTGGATCCACAGCCAGTACGAGTGGAGCGCGGGCACCAGCTGGTCGCTGTCGGTGTAGAGCGTGGTGGTCGCGATGCCGAGGTCCAGCAGGACCGTGGTGACCAGCGGGAGGCCGATCCAGCGGACGTTCTTCTTCAGTGCGAGCAGCACCAGGTACGCGCCGACCGCCACGGTGGAGAAGGTGATCGAGAACTCGTACATGTTGGCCCAGGGGGCCCGCTGCACCGACAGGGCGCGGGTGATGACACCGCCCGCCTCCACGGCGAAGGCCACCACGGTCAGCGAGACCGCGATCCGGCCCCACAGGTCGCCCTTGAACGTGCCGCCCGCGGCCCCGGGGCCGTCCGGTACGTCACGGGTCCCGGCGGCGGCGCGGGTGACGACCTTCGGCCGCTCCAGCACGGCGGTGGAGCCGCCCTGGGCGACGACCACCGGGGCGGCGGCGCCCGACGCGGAGCCGGACAGCGCGGCGGCCGTGCGGCCGACCTTGCTGCGGCTGCCGAGGACCCACTCCGCGATGTGCGCGAAGAAGGCCAGGGTGTAGACGGCCATCGACGAATAGATCAGCACATTGCTGGTGTGCGCCAGGCTCTCGTTGGTAGCGGCGGCGAGATTCACTTCTCAGCCCCTTCGGCAGGTGCTTCAGCAGGGTGTACGGGCCGGCTCCCGGCCTCGTTCGCGTCAGGATTCTCCGGCGCGTCAGGTTTCTCCGGCGCGACCGGCGCCGTCGTGATGAGGGCGGCCGCGAGGTCGCCCAGCTCCTCGGGGAGTTTCGCGGACTCGCTGCGGCCCAGGCCCGCCATCTCCACGACGGTCACCCCGTCCGCGCCCCGGACCGCCCGGACCCAGACCCGGCGGCGCTGGATGAACAGCGATCCGGCGAGCCCGGCGATGGCCGCGATGGCGCCGCCGAGCGCCCAGCCGTTGCCCGGCTGCTGCGAGATCTGGAAGCTCGCCCACTCCTCGATGCCGTCGAAGGTGATGGAGCCCTCGCCGTCGGACAGGTCCAGCTTCTCGCCGGGTCGGAGCATCTTCTTGAGCAGCTCGCCGTCCTCGTTCTTGAACTCCTTCATCTTGGACGTGTCGAGCTGGTACACGTTCTGCGGCAGGCCGGAGTCGACCCCGAGGGAGCCCCGGTAGGCGCTCAGCGCCAGCACCGGGAACTCCGCACCGGGGAACTGCGAGAACATCTGGCCCTTGCCGTGGCCCGCGAAGGTCGGGACGAAGAAGGCCTTGAAGCCGAGCTGCGTCTTGACGCCGTTCTTGTCGCGGTAGCCGTCCATCACCTTGATCGCGCCGGTGGAGGTGATGTTGTTGTCGATCGGCAGCAGGGGGACGGAGTTCCGCGAGACGACCTTGCCCTTGCCGTCCCGGACGGTGACGACCGGGGCGTAGCCGTGGGCGATCAGATAGACCTTGGTGCCGTCCACGACGAGCGGTTCGTTGACCCGGATGACGCCTTTGCGCTCGGGTCCGTCGGCGCCCTCGGTGTACCTGACCCGGGCCTCGAAGGTGCGGGGCGTGCCGCGCTGCGGGCCGCTCTCCGCGTACGTACCGACGAAGTCGTCCAGGACGAAGCTGAAGGGGGCCAGCGAGTCGGAGTCGTAGAGCGAGCCGGACTTGAAGTCGTCGTACTGGGTCAGCGTGTTGGCGAAGCCGTCGCCCTCGACGACCAGCTTGCCGCCCTCGGACTTGAAGAGCTGCCCGGCGGCGAAGGCCAACAGCATCACGATCAGCGCGATGTGGAAGACCAGGTTCCCGGCCTCGCGGAGGTAGCCCTTCTCGGCGGCGACCGCGTCGCCCACCGTGTGGGCCCGGAAGCGCCGCTTGCCCAGCACGCCGAGGGCCGCCTCGCGGACCTGCTCGGGCTCGGCCTCCGTGCGCCAGGTGGTGTACGCGGGGAGCCGGGTCAGCCGCTTGGGGGCGCCCGGCGGGCGGCTGCGGAGCTGGCCGACGAACTGGCCGGTGCGCGGCACGATGCAGCCGATGAGCGAGACGAACAGCAGGATGTAGATCGCGGAGAACCACACCGAGCTGTAGACGTCGAAGAGCTGGAACTTCTCGTAGATCGGGGAGAGCGTGGTGTGCTGGTCCTTGAAGTTCTGGACCTTCAGGTCGTCCACGCTGGTCTGCGGGATCAGCGAGCCCGGGATGGCGCCGAGGGAGAGCAGGAAGAGCAGGATCAGCGCGACCCGCATCGAGGTGAGCTGGCGCCAGAACCAGCGCATCCAGCCGATCAGCCCCATGGCGGGGACACCGGTGCCGGGCTCGGCCTCGGGGCGCTCCTCGCGGGGCGCGGTGGAGAGCCGCTCGCCGGCCGCGTGGTCGACGCGCTCCTGCTCGCGCTCGGCCGCCGACTCCTCCGTACGAGCGCCGGTGTCCGTCTCTTCCGTACGAGCGCCGGTGTCCGTGCTGCTGTTCGCCTTGCTCATGAACTCAGATCCCCACAACGAAGCCGCTGGACCAGGTCTGCATCTGCTGCATGAGCGTCGCCCACACGCCCGTCAGCAGCAGGAGTCCGGTCACGATCATCATGCCGCCGCCGATCCTCATGACCCAGGCGTAGTGGCGCTTGACCCAGCCGAACGCGCCGAGCGCCTTGCGGAAGGCGACCGCGGCCAGGATGAACGGGACGCCGAGTCCGAGACAGTACGCGACGGTCAGTATCGCGCCGCGTCCGGCGGTGGCGCTCTGGGCCGAGAGCGCCAGCACGGAGGAGAGCGTCGGGCCGATGCACGGGGTCCAGCCGATCCCGAACAGGGCGCCGAGCAGCGGCGCGCCGGCCAGACCGGTCACCGGCCGCTTGTGGAGGCGGAACTCGCGCTGTGTCACCCCCGGCAGGAGCCCCATGAAGAAGATCCCCATGAGGATCATCAGCCCGCCGAGGACCTTGTTGAGCACCTCGGAGTGCATCTGGAGCTCGTCGCCGAAGTAGCCGAAGAGCGCCCCGGTGGAGGCGAACACGGCGGTGAAGCCGAGGACGAAGAGCGAGGCGCCCGCCACCACCCGGCCGCGGCGGGCGTCGGCCAGGTCGGTGCCGCTGACCCCGGTGACATAACTCAGGTAGCCGGGGACGAGCGGCAGGACGCAGGGCGAGAAGAAGGAGATGAGCCCGGCCAGCAGGGCGATGGGCATGGCCAGCAGCAGGGCCCCGCTGACGACGGTGTCGTTGTACGAGGCCAGCATGACGGGGTCGTTGTACGAGGCCAGGGCGACGGTGTCGTTGTATGCGGCGAGCGGGATCACCGGATCACTTCTCCGCGATGATCGGGTCGATCATCTCGTGCAGCTGCTCGGCGTCCAGGGGCTGGAGCGTGCGGGCCGCGATCTTCCCCTCCCGGTCGACCACCACGGTGGACGGGATGGCCTTCGGGTTCACCGTGCCCTTGGGGAAGCGGAGGATCAGCTTGCCGATCGGGTCGAAGAAGCTCGGGTAGGTGACCCCGTAGTCCTTCTCGAAGTTCACCGCGGGGTCCTTCTGCGCGTCCCGGGTGTTGATGCCGAGGAACTGCACGCCCTTGTCGGCGGTCTCCTCGGAGACCTTCGCGAAGTACTTCGCCTCCAGGCGGCAGGGGCCGCACCAGGAGCCCCAGACGTTGAGCACGACGACCTTGCCCTTGTAGTCGGCGAGGTCGAGGGGCTTGCCGTCCAGGCTCTCGCCCTGGAGCCTCGGAGCGTCGGGGCGCTCCCCCTTGGCGACGGTGGAGATGCCCCCGCTGCCGGTGACGAAGTTGGTGTTGCCGCCGCCCTGCGCCTTGTTGCCGTCCCCGCACGCGGTCAGCGTCAGGGCACCGGCCACGGCGGTGGCGGCGAGCAGGGTCAAGCGGCGTCGGGACGGGCGGCCAAAGCTCATGTGAAAAGTTTCGCATGGCAGTTCCGGGGATCTCCCGCACCCCCCTCGGTGCCCGTAAAGCCCCTTGTCAGGCCTGTTTAAAGAAGGAGTTCCAGCCACCTGCGGGCGACTGTCCGACCTCCAGGGTGCGGAGCTTGGCGAGGACCTCGGGATCCTGCACGTCCAGCCAGTCGACGAACTGCCGGAAGGAGACGAGGCGCACATCCTTCTTACCGGCGGTCTTCTTGATCACTTCTTCCACGGCATCCATATAGATGCCGCCGTTCCACTCCTCGAAGTGGTTGCCGATGAAGAAGGGCGCGCGATTGGTCGTGTAGGCGCGCTCGAAACCGTTGAGATACGCGCCGGTGGCCTGCTTGCGCCAGCCCGGATAACGCGAGGGCATCCCCTTGGTCGAATTCTTCGACTGATTGGCGAGGATGTTGTAGTCCATCGAGAGGACCTCGAAGGAGTGGCCCGGGAACGGCATGGCCTGGAGCGGGAGATCCCAGACGCCGCCGCGCTTGACGGGCCACATCTGGCGGCCGCCGGGCGAGCTGGCGTCGTAACGCCATCCCAGTTTGCCCGCGGTCGGCAGGAGATTGTCCTGGCCGAGCAGACAGGGGGTGCGGCCGCCGATCAATTCCTTCCGGTAGTCGAACGGCAGCGGGTCCTCGTCCTTCCAGCCGGTGTTGGTCTTCCATTCCGTGACGAACGACACAGCCTGATCGATCTCGCTCTGCCATTGCGCGGGGGTCCAGCGTTCGACGGAACCGGAACCGCCGCAGAAGTGCCCGTTGAAGTGGGTGCCGATCTCATGGCCGTCCAGCCAGGCCTGACGTACGTACTTCAGCGTGTCCTTGACATGGCCGTCGGTGAGATAGCCGATGTCGGAGGCGCCGCGCGGGTTGTTCGGGGGGCGGTAGAGGGATTTCTTCGACTCGGGCAGCAGATACAGCCCGGAGAGGAAGAAGGTCATCGCCGCGTCATGATCCTTGGCCAGTTTCAGAAAGCGCGGGAAGAGGCCGTTGCCGACCTCGCCCGCACCGTCCCAGGAAAAGATCACGAACTGCGGCGGGGTCTCGCCGGGTTCGAGCGGAACGGGGGCGGCGGGCTGGTGGGGCTGCTTTCCGGTGTCGGCGGTGGAGCCGTCGCCGATCAGCCGGACCTTGTCCTTCGGCGAACCGTTTCCGCCGTTGCCGCCGCTGCCGGTGTCGCCCTTGCCGCCGGCACCGGTGTCACCCTTGTCACTGCCACCCTCCGATGATCCGGAGGAACTGGAGAAACCGCAGCCGGCGAGCCCGATCGCCGCCGCCGTGCCGAGCCCCGCGCCGAGCAGTCCCCTTCGATTGATGTCGCGCATGTCGTCCCCATCTGCGGTCGTTTTATCTCAAGGTCATACAAACTGCTGGACAGTGAGAGGCCCTGAGCGACGCGACGGTTCCGTGCAATTGGGGACTTTCTTTACGCTTTACCTTGCGGCTGGGCGTCCGGGCAGCGCTCAGCGGCGCACGGCCGAACGGCGGGCCGGACCCGCCCCACCTTGCGACTGCGCCGCGTCCACGTCAAGGCCGGCGCCCAGCAGCTCCACCAGGGCGTCCGGCAGGAACCCGCGCCAGCAGGCGTAGTCGTGGCCACCGTTGTGGAGGTTGCGGGTGACCCGGTGGCCCCGGGCGCGGAGCACCGCCTGAAGGGCCTCGGTGTGTTCCGCCAGGGCCCCCTCGTGCAGGCCGACATCGAAGTGGACGGCGGCCCCGTCCGCCCCGCCCGGCAGCCCGTCGCGGAGTCCGGCGGCGAGCGTGGCCAGCCAAGGGGTCCCGACCGCGTCCGGCGCCGCGGCCCCGGGCTCCAGACCCGGCCGCCACCACAGCGACGGGGACTGCGCGACGACCCCGCCGAACCGCTCGGGCCGGGTGAGTCCGGCGTACAGAGCGGTCATCCCGCCGAGCCCCTGACCGGCGACCACCGTCCGGTCGGCCCGCGCGGTCAGCGGCCACCGGGCGGCCGCCCAGGGCACCACCTCGTCGGCCAGGAAGGAGACATAGCTCTCCCGCCCGCCCAGCTCCAGCCGGCGCGTGGCGGTGCCGACGGCGTCCGGGGCGAGGACGACGAGCGGCGGCAGGGCCCCGTCGGCGATCAGGGCGTCCAGCGTGTCCTGGAGGCCGAGCCGGTCGAACCACATGTCCCCGTCGCAGAGCACCAGCAGCGGCAGCCGGCCCTGCTCCCCGGGCTCGTACGCAGGCCGGAACGGGACGGCGTCCGGCGGCAGGTAGACCCATACGTCCCGCTCGGCGCCCAGGACCCCGGCCGCGACGGTGTGCCGCTCCACGCCACCGCGCGGCACGGCGGCGCGCCGCTCGGCCCAGGGCTGCGGCGGGGCCTCGGGCAGGGCGAAGACCGAATCCTGTACGTCACGCCAACGGGCCGGTATCCGGGCCGGGTTGAGCGGGTCGGCGCCGCCGTGCGCCCGCAGCGCCAGCAGCCGCCGCTGGAGCAGGGCCGGATCGGTGGGGGCGGAACCGGCGGAGATGTCGGCCACCATCCGGTAGGAGCCGCGGTGGTCGGCGCGCAGCCGGTGGCCGAGGTGCCAGACGTCGGTGCCCGGCAGACGGTGCAGGAGCGAGTCGGCGAGCCGCTCGGGGTCGGTGATGCCCGCGGCCATCAGCAGGACCCGGCGGGTGGCGCGGTGGCCGCGCCACAGGAAGGTGACGGCCCGGTGGCCGGGGTCGCCGTCGAGTGCCTCGACGAGGGGGGTGCCGGTGCGGGTCGCCTCGGCCCAGAAGGCCTCGGTGAGGGCGTCGCGGGCGGCGGTGTCCGGGGCGGCTTCGAGCTGCGCGGCGAGCCGGGCGATGCGGGGGCCGGTGACCGGGCGGGGTGCGGCGTCCGCGTCGGTGAGGTCACCCGCGGCCGTGCGGTCGTCCAGGGGCGGACAGTCACTCATCGGCGGGCCGCCTCACCGGGCCGGGCCGCGGTGCCGGTCTCGGGTCGGGGATGGTGGTCGGGGCCGTACGCGTCATTGCTCCACCGCTCTCGTGACAGCGAACTTAGCTTAGCCTAACCTAATCTAACGCACCGGCATATGCGATGCGGTACGGCACCCGCACAGCGCCCCGTACAGCCCCCGCGACGAAGAACGGGACCGACCGCGATCGCGGTCGGTCCCGTATGTTCACGGCGTGCGGGGCGAGTTACGCGCCGAAGGCCTTCGACTTCCCCTTCACCGGCTTCGCCCCGGCCAGCAGATGCGCGGGCACCAGGTCCCGGGCCGGCTCCGAGTAGCCCACCGAGACGATCGTGTCGCCCTGGTAGGTGAAGCTGGTCAGCGAGGCCAGCGTGCACTGGCGCTTGCGCGGGTCGTGCCAGAGGCGGCGGCGCTCCACGAACGAGCGGACGATCCAGATCGGCAGCTGGTGGCTGACGCAGACCGCCTCGTGGCCGCGCGCCGCGTCCTTGGCCGCGTCCAGCGCGCCCATCATGCGGACGACCTGTTCGATGTACGGCTCACCCCAGGACGGCCGGAACGGGTTGGTGAGGTGCTTCCAGTTGTCCGGCTTGCGCAGCGCCCCGTCGCCGACGCCGAAGGTCTTGCCCTCGAAGACGTTGCCGGCCTCGATGAGCCGGGCGTCGGTGGCCAGGTCCAGGCCGTGCGACTTGGCGACGGGCGTGGCCGTCTCCTGGGCGCGCTCCAGCGGGGAGGCGACGACATGGGTGATGTCGCGCTTCTCCAGGTGGTCGGCGACCCGGTCGGCCATCTGGCGGCCCAGCTCGGAGAGGTGGTAGCCGGGGCGCCGCCCGTACAGCACACCGTCCGGGTTGTGCACCTCGCCGTGGCGCATCAGGTGCACCACGGTGATGTCCTTGCGGCCGGTGTTCTCGCTGCTCATGCGGTGGCCTCCGATGCGGCGCGGGCGGCGGCGGGCAGGGCGTCGGCGATCCGCGCGACGGCCCGCTCGTCGTGGGCGGTGGAGACGAACCAGGACTCGAAGGCGGAGGGCGGCAGATAGACGCCCTGCTCCAGCATCGAGTGGAAGAAGGCGGTGAAGCGGAAGGCCTCCTGCTTCTTGGCGTCGTCGTAATCACGCACGGGCTCGTCGGTGAAGAAGACCGAGAACATGTTGCTCGCCGAGGAGACGGTGTGCGCGACGCCTTCCTTGGTCAACGCGTCACCTACCAGGGAGCGCAGTTCGGCGGAGACCGCGTCGATCTTCGCGTACGCCGCGTCGTCGAGGAGCCGCAGCTGCGCGAGGCCCGCGGCGGTGGCGACCGGGTTCCCGGAGAGGGTGCCCGCCTGGTAGACCGGACCGGCCGGGGCGAGGTGCGCCATCACGTCGGCGCGGCCCCCGAAGGCCGCGGCCGGGAAGCCGCCGCCCATGACCTTGCCGAAGGTCATCAGGTCCGGGCGGACGCCGTCGACGCCGTACCAGCCGGCCTTCGACGTACGGAAGCCCGTCATGACCTCGTCGGAGATGTACAGGGCGCCGTTCGCCGCGCACAGCTCCTTGAGCCCGGCGTTGAAGCCGTCGGCGGGCGGGACGACGCCCATGTTGCCGGGCGAGGCCTCGGTGATCACACAGGCGATCTCGCCGGGGTGCGCGGCGAAGGCGGCCCGCACGGCGTCCAGATCGTTGTACGGCAGCACGACGGTGTCCCCGGCCGTGGCGCCCGTGACACCAGGGGTGTCGGGCAGGCCGAAGGTGGCGAGCCCGGACCCGGCGGCGGCGAGCAGGGCGTCCACGTGGCCGTGGTAGCAGCCGGCGAACTTCACGACCTTGGCCCGGCCGGTGAAGCCGCGGGCCAGCCGGATCGCCGACATCGTCGCCTCGGTCCCGGAGGAGACCAGGCGGACCTGCTCCACCGGTGCGATCCGCGCCACGATCTCCTCGGCCAGCGCGACCTCGCCCTCCCCCGGCGTACCGAAGGAGGTGCCCCGGGAGACCGCTTCCTGGACCGCGGCGATGACCTCGGGGTGGGAGTGGCCGAGAATCATCGGCCCCCATGAGCAGACGAGGTCGACGTACTCACGGCCGTCGGCGTCGGTGAGGTACGGACCGGTGCCGGACACCATGAACCGGGGCGTACCGCCCACGGCCCGGAAGGCACGCACGGGTGAGTTCACGCCGCCGGGCGTCACGACGGACGCCCGGTCGAACAGCGACTGCGAAACTGGGGCTTCGTATGAATACGCCACTTTGGTCCTGATCTGCGATTCGGGTGTCGGGAGGCCGGGCCGGAGAATCCAAGGTAATCCCGGCCACCGGTGAGCAGGGAGCGCGCTCCTCTCGTATCACGGAAGAGCGTCGGCACCCTCACGTCTGCGAAACTGGGGCGACATAGGGAAAGCTCACACATGCCATGGTGTCAGAGGCACGGACGGTCTTGCGGACAGGTGTTTCACCGCACGCCCGTGGGGGAGGTCACTGACACGATGATCGGGTTGCGCGGCGGGGGCTGTGTCTCCTAAGAAGTAGTCGGGTGGATGAGATATGCATCGCGGTGGCGGAGTGGGCGAAGGGACCGACGACCTGGGGCCCGAGCCTGCCCGGCGAGGGCGGCACCGGCGAAGGGCCGAGCGCGCACAGGGCAGGGGCGCGGAGAGCACACCGCCCCCCGGGAGCAGGAGCAGTGGCGGAATGGGGGTGACCTACAAGTATTTCGGCGCCCCGGACGGGGCGACCGCGGCACGCGTGCCCATTTCGATGCGCCCGGAGGAACTGGGCGGGGACGAGCTGGGCATGGGCGGCATGTTCACCAAGATCAAGCCGGAGACGGTGGCCGCCATGGTGCTGACCGGTATCCAGGGCATACCCCTGCACAAGGTCCCCCCGCTGGAGCTGGTCGTCCTCCACCCCGACTACGCGGTGGTCAAGCTCCCCATGACCGTCGTCGACCCGCTGCGCGGCGTCGGCGAGGAATCCGTCGGCGCGGCGGCCTTCATCTGGTCCACGGTCCCCGACCGCGGCGGCCCGCGCGACGCCTTCAACGTCTACCAGCTGCTCCACGAGTGGCAGGACTTCTCGCACCGGCTGCACGACGCGGGGCACCAGGCGTACTGCTTGGTGTGGCCCTGACGCTGCCTGGTCCGGCTCTGGCGGCGTCTGGTCCGGCCCTGGCGGCTCCTGGTCCGCCCCTGCCGGCCCGGAGATGGGGAACGCCCCGGCCCGCGTGCACCTATTCGGTTGAATCGCGCCAATGATTGGCTGAAGTCCGATCTCCAGCCCACCGGCCCGATCCGCCGATGCAGAGGACAACGATCCTCTAGGAGGCCCGCCGTGGGCGACGTGCTGCTGGCTCTCTCCATCCCCGTCCTCGTCTTCGCCAGCGGCATCTACGCGGCCTGCGACTGCTGGTGGCGCCGCAGACACCCGGCGCCACCGTCCCCGTACACCCACCGCGCGGCCCGCCTCGCCGAGCAGGACATGCTGCTGCGGGCCGAGGAGATCGTCGACGACGCGTACGCCGCGCTCGGCCCGCTCTACGACCGCCCGGCCGCCGCCGGGGCTCCCGCCGCCGAGGCCCGCGCCACCGCCCGGCCCGCCGCCCTCAGCCCCCGGCCGGACGCCACCCCGGATCGCGCCCCGTCACCGCCAGCACCCGCTCGAAAGCCGTAGCCCCCTCCCCCACCGGGAACGGCTCCCCGAACACCTTCATCTCCCGGCCCTGCGGCGCCAGGGCCGCCAGCCCCGGCCCCACCTCCTCGACCACATCCGGGTCCGGGACGAACTCCGCGCCCGTCGCCCGCGCCAGGTCCCACGCGTGGACGGTCAGATCGCCCAGCACCATCAGCCCCACCGTCCGGGCGGGCAGCCCCATCTGCCCGGTCGTGCCCTCCTCGGCACCCGGCACGTCCCACGCCGCCACCAGCCGGGCGGTCTCCGCACCGAACCCGGCCCGCCAGTCACCCGTCACGAACTCGGGCTCCTGGCTGAAATCCACCTCCTTACGGGCCGCGAGGGCCTGGAAGTTCACGACCACCTGGAACAGATGGTTCAGCAGCGCCCGTACGTCGTACTCCGCGCACGGCGTACGGAGGCCCAGCTGCCCGTCGTCGATCCCCCGCACGACGGGCAGGGCCCGGCCCGCGGCGGCTTCCAGCAGTTCACTGATCTTCTGTGTCATGGCTCCCACGCTCCCCCTCCGGACCACCCGCGTCTTGAAGAAACGCGACAGCCCCACAGGCGCGGCAGGCCCCCTGACCCGGTCCGGCCTAGGATCGATGCCATGGCCGCCGGACCTCGCCGTGACACCCGGGGCATCGTGGACGCCCCCGACCTGTTCACGCGCGTCCACTTCCGCCGCCGCGAGCCCGCCCCCGCGCTCCGCCCGTACCTGGAGCACTACTGGCTCATCGACTGGGACCTCGACCAGCCGTACGCCGCCCACGTCGTCCCGCACCCCTCGGTCAACCTCGTCCTCCAGCGGTACGAGGCCGGGGAGAGCGCCCGCGAGCGGGACGGGTACGCCGAGGTGGCAGGCATCGGCCTCGGGCTCTTCACCCGGAAGCTGACGGGGCGCGGCCGGGTCTGCGGGGTGCAGTTCCGGCCCGGCGGGTTCCGCCCGTTCGCGCCGGAGCACGCCCTGAGCGACCTGACCGGGCGCCGGATCGACGCCGCCGAGGTGCTGCGTACGCCACCGCCCGTCGGCGCGGTCCTGGACCCGGCCGACGAGGACGCCCGGGTCGCCGTCCTGGACGCCTGCCTGCTCGCCCTGGAGCCGCGCCCCGACCCGCAGGCCACGCTGGCGATGGAGCTGGTCGACCGGGTGCGTACGGACCGCTCGGTGCGCCGGACCGGACAGCTCGCCCGGGACGCGGGCCTGACCCCGCGCTCCCTGCAACGGCTCTTCTCCGCGTACGTCGGGGTGGGCCCCAAGTGGGTCATCCTCCGCTACCGCATCCACGAGGCCCTGGAGCGCGCGGAGTCCGACCCGGCGGTGGACTGGGCGCGGCTGGCGGCCGACCTCGGCTACAGCGACCAGGCCCACCTGGTACGGGACTTCACCGCGACGGTGGGCGTCCCGCCGACGGCGTTCGCCGCGCCACAGCCGTAAGAACCGCCGCCACAGCCGTAGGAGCCCCACCGCAGTCGGCGGGGCCCCCGTCGCAGCCGTAGGACCCCCGCCACCTCCGCAAGCCCCCTCCAATTCCCTGGCAGCCCACCCCGCCCCGGTGGCATCCTGACCGGGTGAACGGACCCGAGATCACCCTCGAAGTAGCCCCTGAGCTGCGGCTCTTCGTCCCGCACGACCGGCGCCAGGGCCCCACGCCGCTGACCACCGACGGCGCCTCCACCCTCGGCCATGTCATCGAGTCCCTCGGCGTCCCGCTCACCGAGGCCGGGGCGCTCCTGGCCGACGGCGCCCCAGTGGCCCGCTCCCACATCCCGGGACCGGACGAACACATCGAGGTACGGGCCGTCGACCGCCCCCAGCAGGTCCCCGGCGCGCCCCTGCGCTTCCTCCTCGACGTCCATCTCGGCACGCTGGCCCGCCGGTTGCGGCTGCTCGGCGTGGACGCGGCGTACGAGAGCGAGGACATCGGCGACCCCGCGCTCGCCGCCCTCTCCGCGCGGGAGCGGCGCGTCCTGCTCTCCCGGGACCGCGGGCTGCTGCGCCGCCGGGAGATCTGGGCGGGGGCGTACGTCTACAGCGACCGCCCCCAGGAGCAGCTCCGCGACGTCCTCGGCCGCTTCGCGCCGGCCCTCGCCCCGTGGACCCGCTGCACCGCCTGCAACGGGACGCTGGCGGAGGCGGACAAGGGCGCGGTGAGCGACCAGCTGGAGCACGGCACGCAGCAGGCGTACGACGTGTTCGCGCAGTGCACGGTGTGCGCCCGGGTGTACTGGCGGGGCGCACACCACGGCCACCTGGAGACGATCGTGGCCGACGCGGTACGGGAGTTCGGCGGCGCGGCGGCGTAGCCGGGGCCCGGGGCCGGGGCCGGGGGCCCGCCTCAGCCGACGATATGGCGGAGGTAGGCCTGCGGGTCGGCGAGGTAGCGCCGCCAGTGGTCGACGAGCGCCAGCTCCGCCCACCGCACCCGCTCCATGCCGCCCTCCCCCACCTGCACGATGTCGGCGCCCGGCAGGGCGGTGAGCAGCGGTGAGTGGGTGGCGCACACCACCTGGCCGCCAGCCTTCACCAACTGGTCGATGTGGCCGAGGAGTTCGAGGCAGGAGCCGAAGGAGAGCGCGGCCTCCGGCTCGTCCATGACGTACAGCCCCGGCACCACGAACTTCTCCCGGAAGGCCGCGAGGAACCCCTCCCCGTGGCTGAGGGCGTCCGGCCCCAGGTTCTCCCGCTCCAAGGCGTCGAGGGCGGTCTCCGCCCGGAGGAAGAACCCCTTGCGCGCGGACCGGCTGCCCACCATCCGCCGCCCCCGGGGCGCCGCGTCGAAGCGGACGCGCTCACCGAGGAGGGACTTGCCGCGCGAGGTCGCGTACTTCCAGTCGAGGGAACCGCCGTACGAGTCCAGCCCGAACCCCTCCGCCAGGGCTTCCACCAGCGTGGACTTCCCCGACCCGTTCTCGCCCACCAGAAAGGTCACCGGCGCCCGGAACCGCAGCCCCTCGGCGAGGAACTGCCGCACGCACGGCACCGACCAGGGCCACTCCCCCGGAGCGGGGGCGTCCACATGGGCATACGCGCGTTCGACGATCACCTCACCATGATCACCGGTTCAGAAGGCGTACGCATCCCCCGTGGCGGGCGCGAGCACCTCGTGCGCGTCGTTCTTGCGGTCGGCGTCCCGCGCCCCGCCGTTCCAGACGGTGTCCAGCCGTACGACGACCTCGTCGGGGCCGCCCGCGAGCGTCAGGTCGAGTGCGGTCTGCCGGGCCCCGCCGCCGGACCGCAGCCCGCCCGTCTCGCAGAGCACGGTGGCCTTTCCGCCCCGGAGGCAGCCGTACGGCAGCTCCTGGCTCACGGCCAGCGGCGCGGAGAAGCGCAGCCGTACGGTCGAGGCGGTCACATCGGAGGGCCCCAGGTTCTCGCTGCGGATCCGGATCGCGACGCGGTCGCCCCAGAGGGAGACGTACCCGTGATGGGAGAGGTCCGCCCGGGGCACGGGGGCGGCACCAGGAGCGGGCGCCCCATCGGCGGGCATCACGGCGGCCGCCCCGTCGGCGGGCACCACAGCGGCGGGCCCCCCGGCGGTGGGCGTCTCCGAGGAGGCGCCGGCCGAAGCGGCCGCCCCCAGTACGGTCATCGCCGCCGCCGTCGCCGCGGCGACGGACAGCGGCATCAGCAGTCCTCTACGCGTCAGTCCCATGCCCGAAAGATACGGATACCACCCGATAAACACATTAAAGGAGGATTCCGACGCGCTCTGCCCCACCCGCACAGCCCACGCGGATCATGTAGTTCACGTATCGCGAACCTTGGACACCCGGACCGACCGGGCAACGGCTGCCTATCCTTTCCCCGTTACCGATCAGCTGCCCGAGGAGATCGCCATGACCGCCACCCCCATCGCCGTCGTCACCGGCGCGAGCAGCGGCATCGGCGCCGCGACCGCCCGCACCCTGGCCGCCGCCGGATTCCGGGTCGTACTCACCGCGCGCCGCAAGGACCGGATCGAGGCGCTCGCCGCCGAGATCACCGAGGCCGGCCACGAGGCGACGGCCTACGCCCTGGACGTGACCGACCGCGCGGCCGTCGACGAGTTCGCCACCGCGTTCCGCTCCCTGGCCCTCCTGGTCAACAACGCGGGCGGCGCACTGGGCGCCGACCCCGTGGCGACCGGCGACCCCGCCGACTGGCGCCAGATGTACGAGACGAACGTCATCGGCACCCTCAACGTCACCCAGGCCCTGCTCCCCGCCCTCACCGCAAGCGGCGACGGCACGATCGTGATCCTCTCCTCCACCGCCGCGCTCTCCTCCTACGAGGGCGGCGGCGGCTACGTGGCCGCCAAGCACGGCGAACACGTCCTCGCCGAGACCCTGCGCCTGGAGATCGTCGGCACCCCGGTCCGCGTCATCGAGGTGGCCCCCGGCATGGTCAAGACCGACGAGTTCGCCACCACCCGCTTCCGCGGCGACACCGAGAAGGCCGCCAAGGTCTACGCGGGCGTGGACGCCCCCCTCACCGCGGAGGACGTGGCCGACACGATCGGCTGGGCCGTCACCCGCCCCAGCCACGTCAACATCGACCTCCTGGTGGTCCGCCCCCGAGCCCAGGCCTCCAACACGAAGGTCCACCGCACCCTGTAGCGGATGCGGTGGACCGGCCGGTGACGGTGCCGGAGACGGCTGGGGCAACCGCAACGGGGCCTCAGCCCTTCACACACACCACCTGCTTGAGCTTCGCGACGACCTCGACCAGGTCCCGCTGCTGGTCGATGACCTGCTCGATCGGCTTGTAGGCGCCGGGGATCTCGTCCACCACCCCGGAGTCCTTGCGGCACTCCACGCCCTGCGTCTGGTCTTCCAGGTCCTTGGTCGAGAAGCGCTTCTTCGCGGCGTTCCGGCTCATCCGCCGGCCCGCTCCGTGCGACGCCGAGTTGAACGACTTCTCGTTGCCGAGACCCTTGACGATGTACGAGCCGGTGCCCATGGAGCCCGGGATGATCCCGTAGTCCCCGGAGCCCGCCCGGATCGCCCCCTTGCGGGTGACGAGCAGGTCCATGCCCTCGTACCGCTCCTCCGCCACATAGTTGTGGTGGCAGGAGATGACCGGCTCGAAGGTGACCCGCGCCTTCTTGAACTCCTTGCGGACCACGTCCTTGAAGAGCCCCATCATGATCGCGCGGTTGAACGTCGCGTACTCCTGCGCCCAGAAGAGGTCGTTGCGGTACGCAGCCATCTGCGGGGTGTCCGCGATGAACACCGCCAGGTCGCGGTCGATCAGCCCCTGGTGTGCGGCAGCTTCTGCGCCTGGCCGATGTGGAAGTCGGCCAGCTCCTTGCCGATGTTCCGCGAACCGGAATGCAGCATCAACCAGACAGAACCGGTCTCATCGAGACAGAACTCGATAAAATGATTACCCGATCCGAGCGTTCCCATCTGCTTCGTGGCACGTTCCTGACGGAACTTGACCGCTTCCGCGATCCCGTCGAACCGCCCCCAGAACTCGTCCCACCCGGCCGTCGGGAACCCGTGCAGCCGCCCCGGGTCCACGGTGTCGTCGTGCATCCCGCGGCCCACCGGAATGGCCTGTTCGATCTTGGAGCGGAGCCGTGACAGGTCGCCGGGAAGATCGTTCGCCGTCAGGGACGTCCTGACCGCGGACATCCCGCAGCCGATGTCGACCCCCACCGCCGCCGGGCAGACCGCACCCTGCATCGCGATCACCGAACCGACCGTGGCCCCCTTGCCGAAGTGGACGTCCGGCATGACGGCCAGACCCCTGATCCACGGCAGCGTGGACACGTTCCGCAGCTGCTGCATCGCCACGTCCTCGACCGACGCGGGATCCGCCCACATGCGGATGGGGACCTTCGTCCCCGGCACCTCTACGTACGACATAACTCCTCGATTCCCCCGAGATTCCCCCGAAAAGACGGAAAGCGCAAAACCGGGCCCAAGGTCGGCAAACAAGTCGGCCGACCGGCATTCACAGCGGCGCGTGCGATACACATTGTGTCCATCGGCCGCCTCCGAGCGGCAACACGTTTTCCGTACCGAAGGGAGCCTGGGACGGTGCGACACATGGCGTACGTACCCGGCGTCGCGCTCCTCGCAGCGCTCGCCGTCGGCTGTAGCGCGGGCTCCGACGGCAGCACCAGCGACGCCGGCAGCAAGCCGGGCAGCCCCACCGTCACCACCGCGCCCCCGGGCAAGTACCGGACCCTGCCCGCGCCCTGCCGCGCCGTGCCGGGCTCCACGCTCAAGGACCTGCTGCCGGGCCTCGCGGAGCTGCCCCGGCAGCAGCAGGAGAGGGCGTTGCGGGGGTCGGCGACCATCACGTACGACACCGACCGCAAGGTCGGATGCAGCTGGAAGTCCGACGCCCCGGACTCCTCCCGGAACCTCTCGATCGACTTCGAGCGCGTGGTGTCGTACGACCCCGCCGTGAGCGACGACGACCTCGCCCGCGCCCTGTACGTGAAGAAGGAGAACGCGGCCGAGCTGCCGGGCTCCGCCACCCCGGGCGTGGCGCCGGAGAAGGGCGCGACGAAGAGTCCCGGGGAGGAGGACGCGAAGGGGAGCGGGAAGCCCGGCGACGGCCAGGGCCCGGCCGGCTCCTCGCCCTCCGCCTCCGGTTCCCCGGGCGCGTCCGGCTCCCCCGGCGAGGAGCTCCGGCCGCGGGTGCTCAACGGGCTCGCGGATGCCGCATTTCTGGACGATCTCCTCACCCGGGCAGGTTCCACCGCACAGCACCGCACGGTGAGCGTGGTATTCCGCACATCGAACGTGCTCGTGACCGTCCGGTACGGCGAGCAGCCGGCCCTCGTCACCAAGGTGCCCGACAGCAAGGAACTGCAGGACAAGGCCCAGGCACTGGCCCGGAAGCTGGCCGAGGTGATCAGCGAGTAGGGCCGGCCCCAGGGATCCCGGGCGGCCGGTCCGCGGGCCGCCCGGGTCCGTGACGGGGACGCGGCGGGGGCGCCGCCCGTCGTAACGTGGCACCACGAACGAGACCTCCGTGCCGTCCGAGTGAAGGAACCATGCACCGATCAGCTCCGCGACTGTCCCGCATACTCGCCTGCGCCGCCGTTCCGGTGATGCTCGTAGCCGCCGGCTGCTCCTCGGACTCCGGCTCCGGCTCCGAGGCCGAGAAGAGCGCGGGCTCGTCGTCGTCCGCCGCCGCCGAGCCGACGAAGCCCGCGGTGGAGCCGGCGAAGTTCACCGACCTGCCCGACGCGTGCTCCTCGATCGGGAAGAAGACCATCGAGGACCTGGTTCCCGACGCCAAGAAGAAGGGCGGCACCGCGGGCCGCTCCAGCGACCTCTCGGTGCGCGGCAGCTGCTCGTGGAACGGTCTGGAGGACAAGGGCGTCAAGGGCTCGCAGTACCGCTGGCTCTCCGTCTCCTTCACCCGCTTCGACTCGGACCAGTCGCTCGGCAGCGGCGCCGCGCGCGCCAACGAGGACTACACGAAGCAGGTCGCCAAGGAGAAGGCGAGCGAGGGCGCGCAGAAGGTCGCCGCCGCCGCTGCCCCCGGCATCGGCGACGAGGCCACGGCGGTCACGTACGGCCTCAACAAGACGGACGAGGACTTCGAGTACGCCACGGTCGTGGCCCGTACCGGCAATGTCGTCGTCACCCTGACGTACAACGGCGCGGGCTTCGCGGGGGCGAAGACCCCCTCCGCCGCGGACATCCTCAAGGGCGCCCAGAAGGCGGCGAAGGAGGCGGTCGGCAAGGTCGACGCCACCGCCGGTTCCGGCAGCGCGGAGGCCACCCCGTCGGCCGGGGATGCCAAGAAGGACGAGAGTAAGAAGGACGACAAGAAGGGCGACGAGAAGCCCGAGTCGGAGGCCACGCCCAAGTCGTGACCTGAGGCGGCCCGGAGCCTCGAACTCCCAGGCCACACAGCGTTCTTCCGGAGTCCGGCCCTCCACCGGGGGCCGGGCTTCACCCATCCCCGCGCAACGGCACTCGTACACATGTGCCAGGCTGTGCCAGCGCCGGACGTCGGATGCCGGACGGAGAGAAGAGTCGGGGAGGGGAGCGCCGGTGGCCGCCATGCAGCTGACACGCACGCACCGGGTACTCATCGGAGTCGTCGTCGCGGGTGCGGTGATCATCGCCGCGATCGGGTTCGCCGGCTCCTACGCGGCCGTGCGCGAGCTGGCCGAGGCCAAGGGGTTCGGCCAGTTCTCCCTGGTCTTCCCCATCGGCATCGACGCGGGCATCTGTGTCCTGCTGGCGCTGGACCTGCTGCTGACATGGATGCGCATCCCGTTCCCGCTGCTGCGCCAGACGGCGTGGCTGCTGACCGCCGCGACCATCGCGTTCAACGGCGCCGCCTCCTGGCCCGACCCGCTGGGCACCGCGATGCACGCGGTGATCCCGGTCCTGTTCGTCGTCTCCGTGGAGGCCGCCCGGCACGCGGTGGGCCGGATCGCGGACATCACGGCGGACAAGCACATGGAGGGCGTGCGCCTCACCCGCTGGCTGCTCTCCCCCATACCGACGTTCAAGCTGTGGCGGCGCATGAAGCTGTGGGAGCTGCGCAGTTACGAGCAGGTCATCAAGCTCGAACAGGAGCGGCTGATCTACCAGGCCCGCCTCCAGGCCCGGTTCGGCCGCAACTGGCGCCGCAAGGCACCGGTCGAGTCGATGATGCCGCTGCGGCTGGCGAAGTACGGCGTCCCGCTCGCCGAGACCGCCCCGGCCGGACTCGCCGCCGCCGGCATCGAACCGGCCCTGCTGCCGCCCGCCCCGAAGCCCCAACTCCCCTACGAGCCCCAGCGGGAGCAGGGCCGGGAGCAGAGCCAGGAGCACGGGTACGAGCAGGGGCGCGGGGAGCAGGTGCCGCAGCAGGAGCAGGCCCAGCAGCACCCGCAGCAGTCACAGCACCCGCAGCAGCAGCAGCAGCAGCCACAGCCGATGTCGCTCCAGAAGCAGGGGCCCCAGCAGCCTCAGCAGCAGCTCCAGGCGCAGGCCCAGCTCGCCGAGCAGACCCCCCAGGTGCCTCCCACCCACGACAGCCCCTGGTTCGCCGCCCAGAAGCTGCCGGAGGGCCCGCACGCGAGCGCGTACGACCCGCTCCACGCCGAGGGCCTGGAGCCCACCCCCGCCGCCGTCCCCCTGGGCCCCGGCCGCACCCGCCCCCTGGGCAACGTCGGCACGATCGGCGCGGTCCCGCACCCCCGCCGGGACGAACCCCAGGAGGGCCCGGAGCCCGTACAGCAGCCGGAGCCCGTGCCGCAGGCCGCCGATGAGGAGCCGCCCGCCGTGCCCGCCCCCGGCCCCGAGGACGCGCCGCAGCTGGAGGAGTGGTCCCAGGAGGACAACGACTTCGCCGACCGCGCGTACGAGGAGTTCAGCGCGTACACGGACGAGGTGGGTGAGTACCCGAACATCGAAACCCTCGACATCCACCTGGCCGACCGGCGCAATGTGCACCACCCGCGCTCGACCCAGCTGCTCCAGGACCTGATGCCGCAGTTCAAGGACCTCTACACGCAGCGCGCGACGGCCGACCAGAGCGCCTGACACGGAACGTACGTACGGACGGACAGACAGACGAAAGGGCCGCTGCCCGGGAACTACTACTCCCGGGCGGCGGCCCTTTCCGTGTCTACCGCGCTACGCGCCCAGCAGCCTGCGCACCCGGTCCGCCCCCACCGCGAGCAGCAGCGTGGGCAGGCGGGGCCCCGTGTCGCGGCTGACGAGCAGCCGGTAGAGCAGGGCGAAGAAGGAGCGCTGGGCGGCCTTCAGCTCGGGCGTCGGCTTGGCGTCCGGCTCAAGGCCCGCCAGCACCTTCGGCACGCCGTAGACGAGCGTGGTGAGCCCGTCCAGCGACCAGTGCTCGTCCAGCCCTTCCAGGAGGAGGCGCAGCGACTCGCGGCCCTGGTCGTCCAGGGAGCCCAGCAGCTCCTTGTCGGGCTCGTCCCGGACGATGGTGCGGGCCTCGGCCGGGACCTGGGTGGTGATCCAGTTCTCGGCGCGGTCAAGGCGCGGGCGCGCCTCGTCCAGCGAGGTCAGCGGGTTCTCCGGGTCCAGCTCGCTGAGGATGCGCAGCGTCTGGTCCTCGGCCCCGGCGGTGATGTCGGCGACCGAGGCGAGCGTCCGGTACGGGAGCGGGCGCGGGGTGCTGGGAAGCTCCCCGGCCGCCGTGCGGACGGCCCGCGAGTACGCGGCGGCGTCGGCGGGCAGCACCGTGCCGTCGGCGACCTTGCGGCCCAGCGAGTCCCACTCGTCGTACAGCCGCTGGATCTCCTGGTCGAAGGCGATCTTGAACGACTGGTTGGGCTTGCGGCGGGCGTAGAGCCAGCGCAGCAGCGGCGCCTCCATGATCTTCAGCGCGTCGGCCGGGGTGGGGACCCCGCCCTTGCTGGAGGACATCTTGGCCATGCCGGAGATGCCGACGAAGGCGTACATGGGCCCGATGGGCTGCACACCGCCGAAGACCTCGCGGACGATCTGGCCGCCGACGACGAAGGAGGAGCCGGGCGAGGAGTGGTCGACGCCGCTGGGCTCGAAGATCACACCCTCGTACGCCCAGCGCATCGGCCAGTCGACCTTCCACACCAGCTTGCCGCGGTTGAACTCGTTGAGCCGGACCGTCTCGGCGAAGCCGCACGCCGAGCAGGTGTAGTTCAGCTCGGTGGTGTCGTCGTCGTAGGAGGTGACGACGGTGAGGTCCTTCTCGCAGTTGCCGCAGTAGGGCTTGTACGGGAAGTAGCCGGCGCTGTTGCCGCTGCCGTCGTCCTCGTCGGCGGCGCCGGAGCCCTCGGCGGCCTCCAGCTCGGCCTCGTCGACCTTCTTCTGCTGCTGCGGCTTCTTCTTCTGGGACGCGTTCGCGGCCGCCGGGTCCTTCTTGGTCCGGTAGCGGTCCAGTACGGCGTCGATGTCGGCGCGGTGCTTCATCGCGTGCAGGACCTGCTCGCGGTAGGTCCCCGCGGTGTACTGCTCCGTCTGGCTGATCCCGTCGTACTCGACGCCCAGCTCGTCCAGGGCGGCCGTCATGGCGGCCTTGAAGTGCTCGGCCCAGTTCGGATACGCCGATCCGGCCGGGGCGGGCACCGAGGTCAGCGGCTTGCCGATGTGCTCGGCCCAGGTCTCGTCGACCCCGGGAACGCCGTTGGGCACCTTGCGGTAGCGGTCGTAGTCGTCCCAGGAGATCAGGTGGCGCACGGTGTACCCGCGGCGGCGGATCTCGTCGGCGACCAGGTGCGGGGTCATGACCTCGCGGAGGTTGCCGAGGTGGATCGGGCCCGACGGGGACAGGCCGGAGGCGACGACGACCGGTTTGCCAGGCGCACGACGCTCCGATTCGGCGATGACATCGTCCGCGAAGCGGGAGACCCAGTCGGTCTCGGTGCTGGTCTGACTCTCGGCCACGGTCGGCACGTCCTTCTCTCGTCTGTCGGTCCCAATGGGTTGCCGACCATTCTCCCAGCTACCCCCCGCAGCGCGAAAACGGCTTTGTGCCGGGGTGAACGGCTCTCCGCCGGGCGTAAACCGCTTTACACCCCGTGGGATACTGGGGAGATCCCTTGAACCCCTACGGAAACGGCAGCCAGCCATGGCCTCGGTCCCTTCCCTCGCTTCCACGCTCCAGCAGCAGCTGGCGGACGCCCTGACGGCAGCTCTGCCGGATGCCGGCACCGCGGACCCGCTGCTGCGCCGAAGCGACCGGGCCGACTTCCAGGCCAACGGCATCCTGGCGCTCGCCAAGAAGCTCAAGGGCAACCCGAGGGAGCTGGCCGGCCAGGTCACGGCCGCCCTCCCGGCGGGCGAGCTGATCCAGGACATCGAGGTCTCCGGCCCCGGCTTCCTCAACATCACGCTCGCGGACCGGGCGATCATCGAGACGCTGGCCGCCCGGGCCGCCGACGCCGAGGGCCGCCTCGGCGTGCCGGTGGCCGCGGACGCCGGGAAGACCGTCATCGACTACGCCCAGCCGAACGTGGCCAAGGAGATGCACGTCGGCCATCTGCGGTCGGCGGTCATCGGTGACGCGATGGTCCGGATCCTGGAGTTCACCGGCGAGGACGTGGTCCGGCGCCACCACATCGGCGACTGGGGCACCCAGTTCGGCATGCTCATCCAGTATCTGATCGAGCACCCGGGCGCCCTGAAGCACGAGGGTGACGCGGCGGACGGCGAGGCGGCGATGTCGACGCTGAACCGGGTCTACAAGGCGTCGCGTGTCCTGTTCGACTCCGACGAGGAGTTCAAGGCGCGCTCGCGGGACCGGGTGGTGGCACTCCAGGCGGGCGATCCGGAGACGCTGGAGCTGTGGCAGGGCTTCGTCGACGAGTCGAAGATCTACTTCCACTCGGTCTTCGACAAGCTGGACATGGAGATCCGCGACCCCGACATCGTCGGTGAGTCCGGCTACAACGACATGCTGGAGGAGACCTGCCGGATCCTGGAGGAGACGGGTGTCGCCGTCCGCTCCGAGGGTGCGCTGTGCGTGTTCTTCGACGATGTGAAGGGCCCGGACGGCAACAAGGTCCCGCTCATCGTGAAGAAGACGAACGGCGGCTACGGCTACGCGGCGACCGACCTCTCCGCGATCCGGAACCGGGTCCAGGAGCTGAAGGCCGACACCCTGCTGTACGTGGTGGACGCCCGGCAGTCCCTGCACTTCAAGATGGTCTTCGAGACGGCCCGCCGGGCGGGCTGGCTGAACGAGGACGTCAAGGCCGTGCAGCTCGCGTTCGGCACGGTGCTCGGCAAGGACGGCAAGCCGTTCAAGACCCGTGAGGGCGAGAGCGTGCGGCTGGAGGACCTCCTCGACGAGGCGGTCTCCCGGGCCACGGCGGTCGTGCGGGAGAAGGCCGGGAAGGTGGGGCTCTCCGAGGACGAGATCGTGGAGAACGGCCGGTACGTCGGCATCGGCGCCGTGAAGTACGCGGACCTGTCGACCTCCGCCGTGCGGGACTACAAGTTCGACCTGGACCAGATGGTGTCGCTGAACGGCGACACGTCGGTGTACCTCCAGTACGCGTACGCGCGTATCCAGTCGATCCTGCGCAAGGCGGGCGACGCGGTCCCGGCCGCCCACCCGGAGCTGGCGCTGGCCCCGGCGGAGCGCGCGCTCGGCCTGCACCTGGACCAGTTCGGCGAGGTGCTGGGCGAGGTCGCGTCCGGTTACGAGCCGCACAAGCTGGCCGCGTATCTGTACCAGCTGGCCTCGCACCTGACCACGTTCTACGACCAGTGCCAGGTGCTCAGCCCGGACAACGCGCCCGAGGTCGTCGAGAACCGGCTCTTCCTGGTGGACCTCACCGCCCGAACCCTGCACCAGGGCATGGCGCTGCTCGGCATCCGGACGCCCGAGCGGCTCTGACCGCGTAAGAGGTACGTGACCGGCCCCGGCACCCCCCACAGGTGCCGGGGCCGGCCCCGTACATACGCACGTCTCTACGAGGCCGTCACTGCGGGCGGCCCAGCGCCCACCCCGACACGTCCGAGAGCCGTCCGCGCCACAGCGGCAGCGAGACCGCGCTCATCGCGCCGCCGAGCAGCGTCACGTCCCGCAGATGGATCCAGCGCGGCAGCCGGGCCGTCTCCGCGCCCTGCTCCTGGCCCCGCATCTCCCGTACGCCCTGGTCGACGGTCTCCGGGAACTCGGCCAGCAGGTTGGCGCCCTCGCCCTCGACCTGGCGCAGGCTCCTGGACCACTCGGCCTTCCACTGCTCGTGGCCGATCACATCGCCGTGCAGCAGACCGCCGGGGTGGGTGAGGGTGAGGGGCAGGCTGGAGCGCGGATCCTCGTCCAGGAGCTGGATGAGCAGCTGGAGCTGGAGGTCGGGCAGGGGCTCGGTGATCACTGCGGCTGCCGGTGCCGGCGAGGTGTCGGCTGAGACGCTCATGGGCCCTTCCCTTCACAAGACGGACGCTGCTCTCCCCGCCTGCCCGGTCAGCCCCCGGGCACACACGCGGATGTGGCCTCAGAGATAGCGGCGGATCGGCACGACGGCCGCTTCCCGCACCCGCTGGAGCACATCGCGCCGCTTCCACCGGCCGCGTTCGATCAGCACGCTCTTCTCACGGTCCTCGTCGAAGTGGGCGTCCAGCGCGTCGGTGAAGTCGCAGTCCATCACCGCGAGCATGACCTCCTCGTCGTGGTCGAGGGAGCGCCGGTTGAAGTTGGTGGAGCCGATGAGCGAGGCGACCCGGTCGATGGTGACGGTCTTGGTGTGCATCATCGTCGGCTGGTACTGGTAGATCTTCACCCCGCACTCGGTCAGCTCCTCGTAGTGGCGCTGCCCGGCGAGCTGGCAGACCCGCTTGTCGGTGTGCGGGCCCGGCAGCAGGATCTCGACCTCCACCCCGCGCCGGGCGGCGGCGCAGAGCAGCCCGGTGAAGTAGTCGTCGGGCGCGAAGTAGGCGGTGGTGAGGCGGATGCGCTCCTCGGCGGATTCGAGGACGACCCGGATCAGGGTCTGCATGTCCTGCCAGCCGAAGGAGGACGAGCCGCGCACGACCTGGACGACCGCGTCACCGTGGTGGTCGGCCTCCACGAACCGGTCGCGCTCGTCGAAGAGTTCCTCCTGGCACTCGGCCCAGTTCTGCGCGAAGGCGGCGGCCAGCCCGTCGACGGCGGGGCCGCGCACCTGCACATGGGTGTCCCGCCACTCGTTCTCGTCGCGCGCGTCGCCGCACCACTCCTCGGCTATGCCGACGCCGCCGGTGAACGCGGTGGACTCGTCGGTGATGAGGACCTTGCGGTGGCAGCGGTGGTTCTGCTTGAGCGGCGAGAGGTAGAGCGGCTTCCTGAACCAGGCGACGGTCACCCCGGCCTCGTCCATCATGTCCAGCTGGTCCTTCTCGATCAGCCGGGAGCCGAAGCCGTCCAGCATCAGCCGGACCCGGACGCCGGCGCGGGCCCGGTCGGCGAGCGCCTCGGCGAACTCGTGGGCGATGTCGCCCCGCCAGTAGACGAAGGTCATCATGTCGACGGTGTGCTCGGCGGACCGGATCGCCTTGAGCATCGCGCCGAAGATCTGATCCCCGTTGCGGAGCGGGAGCAGCGAGTTCCCCTCGGTGGCCGCGATCCCGATCAGCCGCTCCAGCCTGCGTCTGAGCCGCAGGGAGCGCTTCTCGCACACGTCCGGGTCGATTTCTTCCCGCGTACGCGGCTCCGAGCGGTCGCTCGGCCGTTCGGCTCGTTCGGAGGCTTCGGCTATGCCGGACATCGGTCACCTGGGGGTACGGGGGTGGGGCGGCCCGCTGTCCGGAGCGTCGCCGCACCGGGACGGGCTGCCAGGGCGTCGGAGACTGTACTCCTCGGTACGGGCATGGCTCGGCCCCACTCCACCCTTCGGGCCCGCCTCGTCCCAACTCCCCCGCCGCGCGGCCTGATCCGGCCGAAACCCTCCACCTGGCCGCCAAGATGAGTATGGTTAGCCTAACCTAACTAAACGGCTCGTCTCCGGTCGTCCGAAACGTGCCGCCCCGCCCCCGGACGCCCACCACCGGACCGCACCGGCCCACCCCGGAGGACCCGTTGACCTCAGCGCCACCGCTCTCCCCGCTCACCACCAGCGAAGCCCTCCCCCTCGACGGCCACCTCGTCCACCTGCCACCCGCCCCGCCCGCAGGCCTCGCCACGGCGACCGAGGTCGTCCGCGACCACCTCACCCGGCTCGGCGCCCGCTTCGGCCCCGACGCCGGACCCTGGCACGGGAGCGGGAGCCCCCACACCGCGCACGACCGGTACGCCACGGCCGGCCCGGAGACCGTCATCGGCCTCGGCGGCCCGCACCACTCCCGGGGGACGGACCTGACGCTGCGGGGCTGGCCCGCCGGGGACCCGACGCCCTTCGACGAGACCACCGCCCAGGCGGCGACCGGACTGATGGCCCTCCACGGCCGGGCCAACGGCGGCCCCCGCCCCCTCGGCGTGGACTACCTCTCCACCCTCGCCGGGACCGTCGCCACCCAGGCCCTGCTGGCCGCCGCCCTCTCCGGCCTGCGCGGCACCCCGGTCCGCTCGGCCCGGGTCAGCGTGGCGGAGGCGGCCCTCTTCTCGCTGGGGCCGTACGTGGCCGCCGCGACGGCCGGGGACGAGCCGGAGGACACCCCCAGCCCGCCCTACCGCCGTGCCGCCCGGCCGCCGTTCCTCTCGGCCGACGGGGTGCGGTTCGAGGTGGAGGCGCTCGAAGTGCAGCCCTGGCGCGACTTCTGGAGGGCGGTCGGCGCCCCCGCCAAGGACATCGCCAACAGCTGGCGGGCCTTCTCCGCACGCTCCTCGCGGGCCGCGTCCCCGCTGATCACGACGCTGGCCCAGTGCGCGGCCCGCCACCGCTACGCCGATCTCCTCCTCCTCGCCGAGCGGACCGGGATGGGCATCTGCGCCCTGCGCACGCTCGCGGACCGGCGCGCCGACAGCGACGTACGGTACGACGACGACCCCTGGGAGCTGCGCGAACTCCCCCGGGACGAGGACGGCGGCCTGCCGGTACCCCCGTACACCTCCTCCCGCCCCCACACCGGCTTCCCGCAACTCCCCCTCGGCGGGCTGCGCATCGTCGAGTCCACCCGGGGCGTCCAGGGCCCGCTGGCCACCTCCGTACTCCAGGCGCTCGGCGCCCACGTCATCCGGATCGAACAGCCGGGCGGCGACCCGGCGCGCGGGGCTGCACCGCTCGCGGGCGGTGTCTCGGCCCGGTTCGCGGCGCTCAACGCGGGCAAGGAGGTCCGCGAGACCGACATCCGTACGGCGGCGGGGCGCCGCGCGGTCGCCGAGACCGTGGCGGAGGCGGACGTCTTCCTGCACACCTGGGCGCCGGGCGAGGCGGCCCGGCTCCGCCTCGACGAAGCCGACCTGGCCCGCGCCCGCCCCGGGCTGATCTACGCCTGGGACCGCGCGCCCGACGGGCCGCGCCCGCCGTGGACCGACCCCATGGTCCAGGCGTGGTCGGGGGTCGCCGACACCGTACGGACGCCCGAGGGGACCCCGGCCCCCTCGCTGGTGACCCTGCTGGACATCCTGGGCGGCCACCTGGCGGCCGAATCGGTCCTGGCGGCCCTGCTGGCCCGCGAGTCCGGGGCGGCGACCGGCCGGCTGCGCGTCGACTCCTCGCTGCTCGGCGCCTCCCGGGTGCTGCTGCGGCCCCTGCTGCGCGGCCTGGACGAGAGCCCGGGGACGCCGCCTTCAAAGGCCGGCCTCGTCGCCCCGACCGCCGACGGCCTGATCGCGGTCGGAGCGGGCGCCGGTACAACCCCGGCCGAGCTCGCCACCGAGCCCTCCGCCACCTGGCTCAAGCGGTTCCACGCGGCCGGGGTCCCGGCCCGTGAGGTGGTCACCGACATCGCCTCGCTCCCCCAGGACTCCGCGCTCTCTCCGTACTTCACCCACGACGGCTGCGCCCGGCCCACACCCCCCTGGAGCTTCTCGTGACCGCCGCCACCGCTTCCGTACGGACAGACGCACCGCCCACCGAGGGCGGCCCTGGGCCGCAGCCCACCGATGCCGTACCCGCCGACCCGCAGCACACCGAGGACCGCCTCCGCCTGCCCGCCCCTGTCCCCGCCCTCTCGCACGACGAGGCGGTCGCCGCCGCACGGGCGATCGCGCCCCGGCTCGCGGCGTACGCGGCCGAGGCCGACCGGCTGCGCACCCTGCCCGCCGAGGCCGTCCGGCTCCTGGACGACGCCCGCCTCTTCGACGTCCTGACCCCGCGCGTCTGGGGCGGCGGCGGGCTCGGCTTCGCCACCGCCCTCCTGACCACGGAGGAGCTGTCCCGGGGCTGCGCCTCGGTGGGGTGGCTGCGCGCGGTCATGGGCGGCAACACCTGGACCGTGGCCCAGTTCCCCATGGAGGCCCGCCAGGAGGTGTTCGCCGCCCCCTCCAGCCGCGTCGCCCTACAGCTGAAGCTCGCCGGGCCGCCCGCCCACCGCGTCCCGGGCGGCTATCTGCTGCGCGGGATGTGGGGCCGCTTCTGCTCCGGCATCGACCACGCCGAGTGGATCGTCGCCGGGGTGAGCGCCCCGCCCGCCCCCGGCGCCGAACCGGAACCCCACGTCCTCCTCCTCCCGCAGGAGCGGACCGTGGGCATCGACGACTGGCACACCAGCGGCCTGCGCGGTACGGGCAGCCGCTCGTTCACGGTCCCCGAACTCCTCGTCCCCGAACACCGCGTGCTCCCGCTCAGCGCCCTCGACCCGGTCAACCCCTCGCCCCACGGCCGCCCGAGGACGACCCCGTACCGGATGGCGTTCGCGGCCGTCGGCACGGTGGCGCTCGCGGGCGTCCTCCTGGGTGCGGCACGGGCGGCCCTGGACGCCTACGCGGGCTCCCCGGGGGGCAGCGGTGCCGGACGCCTCGACGTGTCCGCGCTCACCGCCACGGTGGACACCGCACGGGCGCTGCTCCTCACGGACCTGGAGGTCCTCGCCGCCTCCTCCGCCCCGGGCGGCACCCCGGAGGAGCGGGCCCGGACGCGCCGGGACATCGCGTACGCGGGGACGCGGTGCCGGGAGGTCGTCAACGCGGTGTACGAGGCGTCCGGTTCGGCCGTGATCTACGACGACGCGCCGGTCCAGCGGATCTGGCGCGATGCCAACGCCGCCGCCCAGCACCCGACGTTCGACCTCCGCCGCTGGGGCACGACGCCCTCATGAACGGGGGCGGGCCGCTGCCACGGACAGCGGCCCGCCCCTCCCCCGGCCTCCTCAACCCGCCAGATACGGCTCCCACTTCACCTCGTCGTTGCCGTACGTGTACATCGGCCGCCCCCGCATCCCGCTCGTACGGAACGGCTTCCCGTGGTCGTCGATCCGCAGCATCCCCTCACGCCCGCCGCTGCTCCACTTCAGCTCCAGGTACCAGGTGACGTCGTACCCGGTGGTCTTCATGTCGAGGTTGAACACCTCCACGTCCTCGGAGGTCACCTTGAACGGGAAGGGCCGGGCCGGGAGCGTCCGGTCGTCCTGCGTCCCCGGCACGGGGGTGACGACCGGGTGCCCGGCATCCAGGTCGGAGGCGAACGTCTGGGGGGAGATGCCGCTGCCGCAGCCGTTCCCCATCAGATACGCCGACCAGGGCAGCGGAGCCTGGCGGGACACCACCCGCACGAACAGGCCCTTGAGGACGACCGCCTCGCGCGCGGTTCCCTGCACGGTCAGCTGGAGGAGCGCGTTCCCGCCCTCGACCCCGCCGTACTTCCGCGCCCAGCCGCGCCGGTCCTGCGGAGGAGGAGGCGGATCGATGCCCTCCGGCCCCCGGTCCACCAGGTAGAACTGCCCGCAGGGCTCCTCCCAGTTGTACGAGGAGATGGTGACGGCCGGGGGCGCGCCGAGGCCGGTACCGCCGCCCTGGGACTGCTTCGTACCGGAGCCGCCAGGTGCGCCGGGCTCCGCCGGGGGCGCGGTGGACGGGGTGCCGGGCGGCGCGGACGGGGAGGCGCTCACCGAGGGGGAGTCGGAGGGCCGGGGGTCGGTGGCGGTGGGCGGCACGAAGGTGTAGTCGTCCGCCCGGACGCCCCGGCCAGGCGCGGCCGCGCCGTCCTCCGCCCGAGACCCGACGAGGTCGGCGGCGACGACGCCGGCGGGCACCAGGAGGGCGGCGACCCCGGCAGCGGCGATGAGCACCCGCGTACGCCGGGAGAGCCGGGCCCAGGGGGAGCGGCCGCCCGCACCCTCGGCGGACGGCTCAACCGTGGCGACAACGGGAGGCACGGGCACGGGCTCAGGCTCGGGCACAGGTGCGGTTACCGGCTCGGGCGCGGACACCGGCGCGGGTGCCGCCGGAACCGGAACCGGCCCCACCGCCTCCGCTCCCGCACCCGCCGGCGGCCGCCGCCGGGCCGCGTCCGCCACGATCCACCGCCGGTGCACCTCCACCAGCTCGTCCCCCGCCGCCCCGCACAGCCGGGCGAACCTCTCGACCGGGGCGTACTCGTTCGGCACCGCGTCACCGTTGCAGTAGCGGTGGAGGGTCGACGTGCTGACGTGCAGTCTCCCCGCCAGCACCCCGTAGCTACGCCCCGAACGGCCCTTCAGTTCCTTCAGCAGGGCCGCGAAATGCTCGGCCTCCGGCGTCGCCACGACGGCGTTCCCCTCCTTGGTCCGTCCCGGAACGGCGTTCCAGGGACGCGGAATTCCCGCAGGTCACCGTATGCGTAGACGTTCCAGCGTCCCCAATGGTTCGCCAGGCGTTGCGGCCGGAATCGGCCACCCCACAAGCTCGGACCAGACCGCAGCAGCAACCGCCCTACCGAACACGGGGAGTACCACCGCCATGCGCACCAACCGCATCCGCACCACCGCGCTCGCCGCCACCGCACTCGTGGCCGCCCTCTCACTGACCGCCTGCGGCGGGAACGAGGGCACGAAGAGCGCAGGCCCGGCCCCGGCCGCCGCGAGCACCGACAGCGGCACGACGGAGTCCACGACCCCGGAGACGGCGGAATCACCCGCTCCGCAGAGCGAGGCCCCCGCCGGGAGCGCCTCCACCCCCGCCCAGGGCAAGCACGCGGGCGGCAACGGCAACAGCGCCGCCCAGAGCGCCAAGGGGACGGCGGCCCAGGACCCCGGCCCGGTCCGCACCGCCTGCACGGCCGCGAACACCAAGGTGACGGTCACCAAGGTGAGCCGCCCGATCAACCACCTGCTGCTCACGCTGAAGAACACCGGCAGCGGCTTCTGCAACGCCTACTACGCGCCGCGCCTCGGCTTCGACGGCGCCCAGTCCGTCTTCCGGATCCTGGAGGACAGCAAGCCGCAGGCCGTGACCACGCTCGCGCCCGGCGAGGAGGCGTACGCGGGCATCGCCCTCACCGGCGAGCCCGGCCAGGGCAAGGTCTACAAGAGCAAGAACCTGTCCGTGCACTTCGCCAAGCGCGACAACTCGACGTACGACACCCCCGTCAACCTGAAGCTCCCGTCCGAGACCCACTGGGACGACAACGGCTTCGTCACCTACTGGCTGTCGGACCGGGCGGACGCCCTCATGTACTGACGCCGCGTCGCCTACAGAGGCTGACGCGTGACCTGTAAGTACAGTTCACGCGTCAGCCTCTGCCGCATCACGCGTCGGCCGGTGCCGGATCCGTCTCGTACCGCAGGAGCACCACACCGTTGCCGAACGTCCGGGACGCCAGGAGCCGCAGCCCCTGCCGGTCCTCCGCGTCCCCGAAGAAGGGGCGGCCCCGGCCGATGAGGACGGGGTGGACGTAGATGCGGTACTCGTCCACGAGGTCCAGCCGCCGGAACGTCTCCACCAGGTCCGCCCCGCCGACGATCAGGTCCCCGGGGGCCGCGTCGCGCACCGCGCACACCTGGTCGCGGTCCACCTCGCGCAGCAGGGTCGCCCCCGGCCCCACGCTCTCCAGCGTCCGGGAGTACACGTACTTCGGCATGTCCCGCCAGATGCCCGCGAACTCGGCCATCGGCCCTTCGTTGGCGGGGTCCTGATCGGCCGTCGGCCAGAACTCCTCCATCTGGAGGTAGGTGACGCGCCCTTCGAGGAAGGCGCCCGCCGTGCGGAAGGTGTCGTTGAAGTGCTGATGCAGCTCCTCGTCGACGAGGCCCCAGTCGATCCCCCCGTCGGGGTCCTCGAAGAAGCCGTCGAGGGAGACCGAGATGGACGAGACGATCTTGTTCATGGAACCACCCACAGAGGTCGCCGGAACAGGCCACCGCGACGATACGCGCGCTCCGGCCGAACGGCCCTCCTGTGGAGCCGGGTCAGGCGATGTCACCCGTACGTCACGCGCTCCGCCTACTTCGCGGCCGGCTGCTCCTCCTGCCTGCGGACCATCTCGGCGATCCACGCGGGCGCGTACGGCGAGGTGCAGTTCGGCGGGGCCGGGTAGTCCTTGAGCACCTCCAGGCGCTCACCGATGGCGATCGCGCGGGCGCGGTGCTGCGGGTGCTTGATGCCGATCTGGGCCAGGCAGTGGTTCATCGCCCACTGGAGGCGGTCCGGAGCGTCCTTCATCTCCGCCTCGACGGTGTCCAGCAGCCCGGCCAGGTCGAGGCCTTCGGGCTTCTTCGCCACCCGCTCGGTCGTCAGCGCCCACCCGGCGCTCGCCACCACGGGGTCGGGGTCCTCGGTCCAGGCGAGGCGCAGCTCCTCGGCGTGCGGGCTCTTCTTCACGATGTAGTTGACGAGCCAGTCGTGCACCTTGGGGGCGCGCGCCTCGCGCAGCATGGTGTCCAGCTCGTCGCGGCCGTAGGCCTTCGGCCGCGAGATCAGGACCGCCAGGAGCCGGGCCGCCGTGTCGTCCGTCGCCCAGAGTTCGCGGGCGAGGTCCTGCTGGGTCTTCAGCCGCTTGGCGAGGGCGCGCAGCTTGCCGAGGTGGACGCCGTGGTCGTCGCCGTGCCTCTCGTTGACCGCGCGCATCTTCGGGTCGTCGAGACCGGCCAGCTCGGCCATGACCTGCGCCGTTGTCATCCCGGTCATCCCGGCCTCCTCTCCGTCGCGGAAGTTCCACCCTAGGCCCGGGCCCGCCCCCTCGCCCCTGGCCGCCCGGGCGTTGTCAGTGGGGCCGCCTAAGGTCTCCTCCATGGCGACGCTCCCGAACCTTCTGCCCTCCCTGGCCTCCTCCGGCCTGGACCTCCCGCCCGGCTCCCTGGTGGACGCCACGCTGGACGGCCCCTGGCACGAACCGCTGCTCTGGTACGCGGACGGGCCCGCCGCTCCCCGTGACTGGACGGCCCTGCGGACGGCCGGGCGGCGGCTGGGGCTGCTGCCGGTGCTGGTCAGCGGGGGCTCGCGCGGCCAGTGGCCCGAGGAGTGGGACCTGTGCCCGGACGCGACGACGTATCCGGGCGACCACGACGCCGACGAGGTCCTGGCGGGGTACTGGGCGGATGACGCGGACGACGAGGTGGGCTCCGGCGACGGCACGGAGCGCTCCTCCGACCCCTGGCCCGGCCTCGCCCCGGCCCCGGCGGAGGAGTCCGGTGAGGACCCGGACGAGGCGGCCGCCGGGCTCGCGGGCGTGATCACGGCCGACCCGGACAGCTGGCTCGGCGGAGCCCGGATGGCGCTCGTCCCGGCCCGCCGCAGCGCCGACATACCGGCCGCGATCGGCTGGTCGGGCCCGGTGAACCACGAGAACGACGTGGCCCGGCTCTGCGCGGTGCTCCGCTCCTGGGAGGACCGCTACGACGTGCGGGTCGTGGTGCTGGGCTTCGACACGATGATCGTCTCCGTGGGCCGCCCGCCGACCACCCTGGCCGAGGCCCGCGCGCTGGCCGCCGAGCACTACGCGTTCTGCCCGGACAACATCGACCAGTCCCCGCCCTACGACCTGGACGCGTACGCCGAGAAGCACGTCCTCGACCAGGAGGTGTGGTCGTTCTGGTGGGACTGACCCGGGCCTCAGCAGGGTGAAGGCGCGGTGGCGGTCGCCGTACCCGCCACCGCCGTGGTCACTTTCGTAGCATTCATGGCACAGGTCGACTGGCCCTGACAGAAAGTGTCCACCCCCATGAACGACACGAACCCTCCGACCACGGCAGCCGCGGCAGCGGCCGAGGCCGCCGAACGCCTGATAGCCGAGTACCGCGCACTGCCCCCGGGCAGTGACCGCAAGCGCGAGATCATCACCGAGCTGGACGCCAACGCGCAGGCGCTGCCGTTCCTCGTCTCGGTGGTCGCCGACGCCGAGGAGTACGACCTCGCCCGCGTGGAGAGCGCCACCGTCCTGCGGGTCTGGCCCCCGGACGACCCCGACCTCCGCCGCCGCGCGGGCCGCGCCCTGCTCACCGCCCTGCGGGAGCCGGAGGAGGACCTGGTCCGCCAGTACGCGGCGATGTCCCTGGCGCCCTACACCTCGGACCCGCTCGTCGCGATGGCCCTGGACTCCACCGCCCGCGCGGACCAGGACCCGCTCGTACGGGACAGCGCCCGGTTCTCCATCAAGGAGGCCCACCGGCTCCAGGAGACCGGAGCCGGCGGCCCCTGAGAGCCGCTCAGACCCTGCCCTGTCCTCCGAGCCACTGGGCGGCCTCGGTCGCCCAGTAGGTGAGGATCATCTGCGCCCCGGCCCGCCGGATCCCGGTCAGGCTCTCCAGGATCGCCTTGTCCCGGTCGATCCAGCCCTTCTCGGCGGCGGCCTCGATCATCGCGTACTCGCCGCTGATCTGGTACGCCGCGACCGGCACGTCCACCGACTGAGCGACCTTGGCGAGGATGTCCAGATACGGTCCGGCGGGCTTCACCATGACCATGTCGGCGCCCTCCTCCAGGTCCAGCGCCAGCTCCCGCAGCGACTCCCGGGCGTTGGCCGGGTCCTGCTGGTAGGTCTTGCGGTCGCCGGTGAGCGAGGAGCCGACGGCCTCACGGAAGGGGCCGTAGAAGGCGGAGCTGTACTTGGCGGAGTAGGCGAGGATCGACACGTCCTCGTACCCGGTCTGGTCCAGGGCGTCCCGGACGACGCCGACCTGGCCGTCCATCATGCCGCTGGGGCCGACCACATGGGCTCCGGCGTCCGCCTGGACCTGGGCCATCTCCGCGTACCGCTCCAGGGTCGCGTCGTTGTCCACCCGGCCGTCGGCCGTCAGGACCCCGCAGTGGCCGTGGTCGGTGTACTCGTCCAGGCACAGGTCCGACATGACGACCAGGTCGTCGCCGACCTCCTCGCGCACCGCCCGCAGCCCGAGCTGGAGGATGCCGTCCGGGTCGGTGCCCGCCGTGCCCCGGGCGTCCTTCTTCGCGTCCTCCGGCACCCCGAAGAGCATGATCCCCGAGACCCCGGCCGTCACCGCCTCGACGGCCGCCTTCCGCAGGGTGTCCAGGGTGTGCTGGTGCACGCCGGGCATGGCCGAGATGGCGACCGGGGCGTCGATGCCCTCCCGTACGAACGCGGGCAGGATCAGGTTCGCCGGGTCGAGACGGGTCTCGGCGACCATCCGCCGCATCGCCGGGGTCGTCCGCAGCCGCCGGGGGCGGGAGCCGGGGAAGTTTCCGTACGCAGTCATCCTTCGACGATAGACCCGCCCCCATCGCCCTCTTACCGACACCCGCGCCGGAAAAGGCCCCGGAAAAGGCGGTGGGCCCGGCCGCCGAAGCGACCGGGCCCACCCACCTGCGTAACTCTGCTACGTCGTCGTCCGGCGCCTGCGCGCACCCGGGCGCCGCTCGCTCGGCCGGGTCACCGGGTCGCCGGCCTCCTTCGCCGCGTCCCGCCGCTGCGCGCCGAAGGCGGAGAGCGCCTCGGCGAGCTTGTGCACGGACGGCTCCGGGGACAGGACGTCCACGCGCAGCCCGTGCTCCTCGGCGGTCTTCGCCGTGGCCGGGCCGATACACGCGATGACGGTCACGTTGTGCGGCTTGCCCGCGATGCCGACCAGGTTGCGCACCGTCGAGGACGAGGTGAACAGGACCGCGTCGAAGCCGCCGCCCTTGATCGCCTCGCGGGTGTCGGCCGGCGGCGGCGAGGCGCGGACCGTGCGGTACGCGGTGACGTCGTCGACCTCCCAGCCCAACTCGATGAGCCCGGCCACCAGGGTCTCGGTGGCGATGTCGGCGCGCGGCAGGAACACCCGGTCGATCGGGTCGAAGACCGGGTCGTAGGGCGGCCAGTCCTCCAGCAGCCCGGCGGCGGACTGCTCACCGGAGGGCACCAGGTCCGGCTTCACCCCGAAGTCGACCAGCGCGGCGGCGGTCTGCTCGCCGACGGCCGCGACCTTGATCCCGGCGAAGGCGCGGGCGTCGAGACCGTACTCCTCGAACTTCTCCCGGACCGCCTTGACCGCGTTGACGCTGGTGAAGGCGATCCACTCGTAGCGCCCGGTGACCAGGCCCTTGACCGCGCGCTCCATCTGCTGGGGCGTACGCGGCGGTTCGACGGCGATCGTCGGGACCTCGTGCGGCACCGCACCGTAGGAACGCAGCTGGTCGGAGAGCGACGCGGCCTGCTCCTTCGTCCGCGGCACGAGCACCTTCCAGCCGAACAGCGGCTTGGACTCGAACCACGCGAGCTGGTCGCGCTGGGCGGCGGCACTGCGCTCACCGACCACGGCTATGACCGGCCGGTGCCCCTCCGGGGAGGGCAGCACCTTGGCCTGCTTGAGCGTCTGGGCGATCGTCCCGAGGGTCGCCGTCCAGGTGCGCTGGCGGGTGGTGGTGCCCGCGATCGTCACGGTGAGCGGGGTGTCGGGCTTGCGGCCCGCCGAGACCAGCTCACCGGCGGCGGCCGCGACCGAGTCCAGCGTGGTGGAGACGACGGCGGTCGCATCGCTCGCGCCGACCTCGCTCCAGCACCGGTCGGAGGCGGTACGGGCGTCGACGAAGCGCACGTCGGCGCCCTGCGCGTCACGCAGCGGCACCCCGGCGTACGCGGGCACGCCGACGGCGTTGGCGACACCCGGGACGACCTCGAAGGGCACCCCGGCGGCGGCGCAGGCGAGCATCTCCGCGCCCGCGTCGCCGTCCAGGCCCGGGTCGCCCGCGACAGCACGGACCACCCGCCTGCCGCCCTTCGCTGCCTCCATGACAAGATTGGCCGCATCCCTGAGAACGGGTACTCCGGCGGCTGTTGACGCCACGTCAACAACCGTCAGCTCAGGCGTGCTTACGCCTGCCCGCGCATGGCCGCGAACGACGTCGAGAACGTCCGGTTCGGCGACAAGGACGTCCGCGCTCGCAAGCGCCTCGACGGCGCGCAGCGTCAGCAGTCCCGGGTCGCCGGGACCAGCGCCGAGGAAGGTGACCTGACCTTGTGGGGACAGGGCAGGAAAGTCGGATACGGCGGGGCCGGTGGGGCTCAAAGTGCTCGCTCCCCCATAAGACCGGCCGCACCCTTGGCGAGCATCTCGGCCGCGAGTTCGCGACCGAGGGCCGCCGCGTCGTCGTGCGACGTGGGGACGGGACCGGTGGTGGACAGCTGCACCAGCGAGGAACCGTCGGTGGAACCGACGACTCCGCGCAGGCGCAGTTCGTTGACAACCTGTCCGTCGACCAGGAGGTCGGCCAGCGCACCCACAGGTGCGGAGCAGCCGGCCTCCAGGGCGGCGAGCAGGGCACGTTCGGCGGTCACGGCGGCCCGGGTGTACGGGTCGTCGAGCTCGGCGAGCGCGGCGGCGAGGTCGGCGCTGGTCGCAGCGCACTCGATCGCCAGTGCTCCCTGGCCGGGAGCGGGCAAAACGGTGTCGACCGGCAGGAAGTCGGTCACCTCACCGGTACGGCCCAGACGGCTGAGCCCGGCCGCGGCGAGAACCACCGCGTCCAGCTCCCCGTCCCGCACGAACCCGATGCGCGTGTCGACGTTGCCCCGGATGGGGACGGTCTCGATCCGCAGGCCGTGCGAGCGGGCGTACGCGTTGAGCTGCGCCATCCGGCGCGGCGAACCGGTGCCGATGCGGGCGCCGTCGGGCAGCTGCTCGAAGGTCAGCCCGTCGCGGGCCACCAGCGCGTCGCGCGGGTCCTCGCGCTGCGGCACGGCGGCCAGCACCAGCTCGTCCGGCTGGGAGGTGGGGAGGTCCTTGAGCGAGTGGACGGCGAAGTCCACCTCGCCCCGCAGCAGCGCCTCGCGCAGGGCCGCGACGAACACGCCGGTGCCGCCGATCTGCGCCAGGTGCTCGCGGGAGGTGTCCCCGTACGTGGTGATCTCGACGAGCTCCACGGCGCGCCCGGTCACCTCGCGGACCGCCTCGGCCACGAGGCCGGACTGGGCCATGGCCAGCTTGGAGCGCCGGGTGCCCAGCCGGAGCGGCGCGGAGCTCCGCGCGCCCGGCGATGAGTTGTCGGTCATGACCGCCCTCTATTCGGGTCGTTCAGGTCTGCCCGGGAGACGGCGGCCACCGTCTGCGGGTCGAGGTCGAAGAGTTCGCGCAGCGCGTCCGCGTACCCGGCACCGCCGGGCTCGCTGGCCAGCTGCTTGACCCGCACGGTGGGCGCGTGCAGGAGTTTGTCGACGACGCGGCGCACGGTCTGGGTGATCTCGGCGCGCTGTTTCTCGTCCAGGTCGGGGAGGCGGCCGTCCAGCCGGGCGATCTCGCCGGCGACCACGTCGGCGGCCATGGTGCGCAGGGCGACCACGGTCGGGGCGACATGGGCGGCGCGCTGGGCGGCGCCGAAGGCGGCCACCTCGTCGGCGACGATCGTGCGCACCTGGTCCACGTCGGCGGCCATCGGGGCGTCGGCCGAGGCGTCGGCGAGCGACTCGATGTCGACGAGGCGGACCCCATCGATGCGGTGGGCGGCGCCGTCGATGTCGCGCGGCATGGCGAGGTCGAGGAGGGCGAGCTTCACCGGTCCGGTGGACTGCGCGGGCAGCGTGACGCGGCGCGGCGCGGCGGCCGGGGCGGAGGTGGCGGAACCGTTCTCCACCCAGGCGGCGTGCTGGTCGACATCGGCAGGGGCCGGGGCGGCCGTCACGGTCTCCGGCTCGGCCGGGGTGTCCAGGGTGACGCCGAGGGCGTCGGCCAGGGCGTCGGCGGTGAGGACGAGGCCGGTGGCGCCGGTGCAGGAGACGACGACGTCGGCACGTGTCAGTTCGTCACCGACCGCCGACATCTCGACTGCGTGCGCGCGGACGGTGGTGTCGTCGCCCTGCTGGAGGATCTCCACCAGCCGGTCGGCGCGGGAGCGGGTCCGGTTGGCGACGACGATCTCGGCGACGCCGGTACGGGCCAGGGTGGCGGCGGCCAGCGAGGACATGGAGCCGGCGCCGATCACCAGGGCGCGCTTGCCCTGGGCCCACAGGCCCGGGTCGGCGCCGGCGGCGAGCTGCTGGAGTCCGAAGGAGACGAGCGACTGCCCGGCCCGGTCGATCCCGGTCTCGCTGTGGGCGCGCTTGCCGACCCGCAGGGCCTGCTGGAAGAGGTCGTTCAGCAGCCGTCCGGCGGTGTGCAGCTCCTGGCCGCGCGCGAGCGCGTCCTTGATCTGGCCGAGGATCTGGCCCTCGCCGACGACCATCGAGTCCAGTCCGCAGGCCACCGAGAAGAGGTGGTGGACGGCGCGGTCCTCGTAGTGCACATAGAGATACGGAGTGAGCTCGTCCAGCCCGACGCCGCTGTGCTGGGCGAGCAGGGTGGAGAGCTCGGCGACGCCCGCGTGGAACTTGTCCACGTCCGCGTACAACTCGATGCGGTTGCAGGTGGCCAGCACGGCGGCCTCGGTCGCGGGTTCCGCGGCGAGGGTGTCCTGGAGCAGCTTGGCCTGGGTGTCGGCAGCGAGGGAGGCCCGCTCCAGTACGGAGACGGGGGCGCTGCGGTGGCTCAGTCCGACGACGAGGAGGCTCATGCCGGCATCACGGCGGGCATGTCCCCGTCGGGTCCCTTCCGGCTCGCGGGCGTGGCACGCATCGGCGGGGCCTCGGGGTCCTCGCCCTCCACGGGCGCGTCCTCACCGGCCTTGCGCTGCTCGTGGAACGCCAGGATCTGCAATTCGATGGAGAGGTCGACCTTGCGTACGTCGACGCCCTCGGGCACCGAGAGGACGGTCGGCGCGAAGTTCAGGATGGAGGTCACTCCGGCGGCCACGAGCCGGTCGCAGACCTGCTGGGCGGCGCCGGGCGGGGTGGTGATTACGCCGATGGACACACCGTTGTCGCTGATGATCCGGTCCAGGTCGTCCGTGTGCTGGACGGCGATCCCGGCCACCGGCGTACCGGCCATGGCGGGGTCGGCGTCGATCAGCGCGGCGACCCGGAAGCCGCGGGAGGCGAAGCCGCCGTAGTTGGCGAGGGCCGCGCCGAGGTTGCCGATGCCGACGATGGCGACCGGCCAGTCCTGGGTGAGGCCGAGCTCGCGGGAGATCTGGTAGACGAGATACTCGACGTCGTACCCGACACCGCGGGTGCCGTAGGACCCCAGGTAGCTGAAGTCCTTGCGCAGCTTCGCGGAGTTGACCCCGGCCGCGGTGGCCAGCTCCTCGGAGGAGACCGTGGGAACGGATCGCTCGGAGAGCGCGGTGAGTGCGCGCAGGTACAGCGGAAGTCGGGCGACGGTGGCCTCGGGAATTCCTCGGCTACGGGTCGCCGGTCGGTGAGTTCGGCCAGTTGCCACGGTGCTCCTGCGGGATGAGCGGGGCTGCAGGCGGCCGTATGTCCCAAGACCGCCCCGTCGAATGCAGGCTATGTCTTTGTGAACGCGTGCACAAAGATGGTGTCCGTTTTGTCCGGTCAAAGTGACCGGGGTCACGCACATTGCCCGTGCGATCCCGGAACCAGGGACCGCATCGGCCCGTTGCAGCCTCGAAGGGGGCAAAGCGGTACACACTCCTCACGTCCACTCCCCCGAGACCACTCAAAACGCCCATGATGTTAACCGCGTTCCGCTCAGGCCCCCAGTGCCTTGCGCAGCCTCGCCGGGTCCACCCGCCAGAACGTGTGCTGTTCGCCATCGATCAGCACCACCGGAATCTGCTCCCAGTACAGCTTGTACAGCTCCTCGTCCTCGGTGATGTCCTTCTCCACCCACGACGCACCGGTCTCCTGACAGACCTCGCTCACCACCGCCCGCGCGTCCTCGCACAGATGGCAGCCGGGCTTGCCGACCAGGGTGACCACCCGCTCGGCGGGCTTCTTCTTCGTACGGCGCAGCAGAGGACTCATGCCTCTCATTCTGCGCCCGTCCACCGCACCGGCGGACCGCCCGGAATCGCCCGATTAACGAATCGTCCCCGCAGAGTTCACGCCACCGCATCCCGGCAGGTCGGGCACGTACCGGCGGACTGGCTATGCTCACCGCATGGCCGCTCTTGGATGGCTCACACCCCGTAGGCGTTCCGCGACTGCACGGAGCGTCCTGGCAGGCGAGGCCGCGGCCGAGGCCGCACGGAAGACCTCGGCCGAGGACGAATCCGCCCTTCTGACCAGAGCTCCTGAAGAGGCGCCCGAGGAGCCCGCGTTCCCCGTCGCCGGGGACGACCGCGCCGCCGCCTTCTTCGACCTCGACAACACCGTCATGCAGGGCGCCGCGATCTTCCACTTCGGCCGGGGCCTGTACAAGCGGAAGTTCTTCGAGCGCCGCGAACTCACCCGGTTCGCCTGGCAGCAGGCCTGGTTCCGGCTGGCCGGCGTCGAGGACCCCGAGCACATGCAGGACGCCCGCGACAGCGCCCTGTCCATCGTCAAGGGCCACCGCGTCTCCGAGCTGATGTCCATCGGCGAGGAGATCTACGACGAGTACATGGCCGACCGCATCTGGCCCGGCACCCGCGCCCTGGCCCAGGCCCACCTGGACGCCGGCCAGCGCGTCTGGCTGGTCACCGCCGCCCCCGTCGAGACGGCCACCATCATCGCCCGCCGCCTGGGCCTGACCGGCGCGCTCGGCACCGTCGCCGAATCGGTCGACGGCGTCTACACCGGCCGCCTGGTGGGCGAGCCCCTGCACGGCCCCGCCAAGGCCGAAGCCGTACGTGCCCTGGCGGCGGCCGAGGGCCTGGACCTGGAGCGGTGCGCCGCCTACAGCGACTCGCACAACGACATCCCGATGCTCTCGCTGGTCGGCCACCCCTACGCGATCAACCCGGACACCAAGCTCCGCAAGCACGCCCGCGCCCTGGACTGGCGGCTGCGCGACTACCGCACCGGCCGCAAGGCGGCCAAGGTCGGCATCCCCGCCGCGGCCGGGGTCGGCGCACTGGCGGGCGGCACCGCCGCGGCCCTCGCCCTGCACCGCCGCCGCCGCTGACCGCGACCCACGCAACAGGCTGTGCCCGTCAACCGGGCGCCAGGCGGTAGAGCGACAGATCACGAAGCAATCCGATCAATAAGTGGTCACGATGTGCTGCCCGATGCGTCACTTAGCGATACAAGAAACGACGTAATCGGTGATTTAGACAACTGGGTGTAGCGCCGCCTGCACGAAGCGTTATTCTCCTCAGACGCATCACGAAGACCGCCGCTCGCTACGACGAGTGACGTTTTTCGAACTGCTCGTGATGGAAGCTCTGCCTCTGGGAGTCCCGTGTACCCACACGTCGGGGTTGACGCCTCGGGCCTGGCTACGCTGCGTGCATCGGTCATTGACCGCCTGCGCGGCTTCGTCCCCACCGCGTACGCCGTCCCCGCCTTTGCCACCCCTGCACCCGCCGGCCCGTGCTACGCCATGGCCGAACGCAGTGCGGCGGTCGGAAGACGCAGCACCCGCGCCGCCTCGACCACGTCGACCGTCCGCCGTCCCACGGCCGACAGCGACAGCGCGCGCATGATGGATCTCGTCGAGCGCGCACAGGCCGGTGAGGCCGACGCCTTCGGCCGCCTGTACGACCAGTACAGCGACACCGTGTACCGGTACATCTACTACCGCGTGGGCGGCAAGGCGACCGCGGAGGACCTCACCAGTGAGACCTTCCTCCGCGCGCTGCGCCGTATCTCCACGTTCACCTGGCAGGGCCGCGACTTCGGCGCCTGGCTGGTCACCATCGCCCGCAACCTGGTCGCCGACCACTTCAAATCCAGTCGGTTCCGGCTGGAAGTGACCACCGGCGAAATGCTGGACGCCAACGAGGTGGCGCGCTCCCCCGAGGACTCCGTCCTGGAGTCCCTCTCCAACGCCGCACTGCTCCAGGCCGTGCGCCGACTCAATCCGCAGCAGCAGGAGTGCGTGACCCTGCGCTTCCTCCAGGGCCTCTCGGTCGCCGAGACGGCCCGGGTGATGGGAAAGAACGAGGGCGCGATCAAGACCTTGCAGTACCGCGCCGTCCGGACGCTCGCCCGGCTCCTGCCGGACGACGCCCGCTGACCCGAGCCGCCGCAACCGACCCGTATCCGCCGTATTCGATGTCCGTAAGTGACCGTCCCCTCACGCACTGGTCCGATCATCTTTCGTGCGTAACCCAAGTGCCGCGGCGCTCGTTGTGCCGGTTGCAGGCCCCCTGTCGTCACTGCATGTCCGTTTCCACTCACTCCATCGAGTGGAAGCGCTCAAGGTGTGCAACCTTCCGGACCGTCAGGGGAGTCGACCGTCATGACGAGAGGAGGTGCCGCCAGTGATCGCAAACGTTTCGGCACACCGGCGGGCGAACGCCTTCGCCCAGGCCCTGGAGGAGCAGACCCCCCAGGGTGCGGCGGCCGTACAGCCCGAGGAGCCGGCCGACCAGGCCGACCGCGGACCGCTGTTGGCCCTGGCGAACGGCCTCGGTGAGCTACCGAAGCCGCAGTTGGACCCCGAGGTCAAAGTGGTGCAGCGAGCCCAGCTCGTCGCGGCCATGGAGGCCATGTTCGCCGAGGGCGGCGCATCGACGGGCCCTACGGTGCCCGTACAACGGAGCAAGGGGGCCCACCGGGCCTCGCCACTGCGCAAACTGCGTCCCCGCTCCCGCTGGGCGAAGGGGCTCACCGCCGGTGGCCTCACCGTGGGTGTGGCAGCCGGGGCGTTCGGCGGAGTGGCCGCTGCCAGCTCCGACGCCCTGCCCGGTGACTCGCTGTACGGGCTCAAGCGCGGGATGGAGGACATCAGCCTCGGCATGGCCAAGGGCGACGCCGACCGCGGCGAGGTCTACCTCGACCAGGCGTCCACCCGGCTCAGCGAGGCCCGCAGACTCATGGAGCGCGGCCGCGCCGGCGAGCTGGACCACGAATCCCTCGGCGCCGTCAGACGCGCGCTCAACGGCATGTCCCACGACGCCTCCGAGGGCCACCGCCTGCTCCACTCCGCGTACCAGCGCGACGGCTCCATCGGCCCCATCCAGACCCTGGACACCTTCTCCCGCTCGCACCGCGCCACCTGGAGCAGCCTCCGCGACCGGCTCCCCGTCCAGCTCACCGACATCCGCGACCAGGTCAGCTCCGTCTTCGAAGCCATAGAGGACGACGTCGCCCCGCTCCAGTCCCTCCTCCCCCGCCCCCCGGGCGGCAGCGAGGACACCGGACGCACCGACACCACCACCCCGGACACCGGATCCCCCCGGACCGACGACCCCGCCCCCGCGCCCCCCTCCCACTCCGAGGGCCGCCCCGACTCCAGCACCGCACCGAAGCCTTCCGGCCCCTCGGGCTCCTCCGGCTCCTCCGGCGCGACCCCGGACGACGGCCTCCTCGGCGGCGGTACCGACGGGTTGCTGGACGAGCTCCCCACGGACGGGCTCACCCAGCCGTCGCCGGAGGGCCGCCCCAGCACCCCGCCCCGCCCCGCCCCGGACGTCACCCTCCCCCCGCTGCTCCCTGGGCTCCTCCCCGGCCTCGGGATCGACGGGGAGAACCTCAAGCCCAAGCCGTAGGACATACGTCGGAGGGGGCCGGTACGCGATCCGCGCACCGGCCCCCTCGCACGTACCCGAGCCCTCAGAAGAAGACCGACCGCCGCTGCACCAGCAGCTTGTACAGCGTGTGCTGGATCTGCTCCCGCACCTGGTCCGTCAGGTTGAACATCAGCATCGGGTCCTCCGCCGCCTCCGGCGGATAGCCGTCCGTCGGGATCGGCTCACCGAACTGGATCGTCCACTTCGTCGGCAGCGGCACCGCGCCCAGCGGACCGAGCCACGGGAACGTCGGCGTGATCGGGAAGTACGGGAAGCCCAGCAGCCGCGCCAGCGTCTTCGCGTTGCCGATCATCGGATAGATCTCCTCGGCGCCCACGATGGAGCACGGCACGATCGGCGCCCCCGCCCGCAGCGCCGTCGAGACGAACCCGCCCCGCCCGAACCGCTGGAGCTTGTACCGGTCGCCGAACGGCTTCCCGATCCCCTTGAACCCCTCCGGCATCACCCCGACGATCTCGCCCAGCTCCAGCAGCCGCTGCGCGTCCTCCGCACAGGCCAGCGTGTGCCCGGCCTTGCGCGCCAGCTCGTTGACGACGGGGAGGTGGAAGACCAGATCGGCGGCGAGCAGCCGCAGATGGCGCTCGGCCGGGTGGTTGTCGTGCACCGCGACCTGGAGCATCAGCCCGTCCAGCGGCAGCGTCCCGGAGTGGTTGGCCACGATCAGCGCCCCGCCGTCCGACGGGATGTTCTCGATGCCCTTCACCTCGACCCGGAAATACTTGTCCGCCAGCGGCCGCAGCGCCGACATCAGGACCTGGTCGGTGAGCTCCTTGTCGTAACCGAACTCGTCGACCTCGTAGTCGCCGGTGACCCGCCTCCGCAGGAACGCCAGCCCGCCCGCGATCCGCCGGTCCCAGCCGCCACCGGACCCGTCCGGGGAAACCTCCTGGGCCTCCTGGGACTGCCGGGGCTCCTGTGCCCCCTCCGCAGCCCCCTCCGCGGCCTCCGGAGCGCTCTCCGGCGGCTCGGGCAGCCGCCCGCCCGGCAGGGCGCTCACAGGGGCCGTGGAGCCGTCGCCCCGCCCACCGCTGCCGTTCCCGGTCCGGCGCCGGGCCGGACGCGAGCCGCCACCGGACCGCGAACGGTCGTCGTCGAACGGAATGACCTTGGCGTCCGCCATCGTGACCGCGCTCCTCTACCTGGCGCCGTGAGTCGTCTGTACCGCACCGGCCCCGCGCTCCCGCGGCCCGGCACCCCCCGGCAGCGGCAGCTCCGCCAGCCGGTCCACCGCCCTGCCCACCGTCTCCGGCGGCAGCAGCCCCGGACCCCGGCTCCGCGCGAACTCCGCGAAGGTCTCGGCCGTGGTGAACTCCGGCCGGAAACCGAGGGTCTCGCGCATCTGCACGGTCGAGACCACCCGCCCGTGGGTCAGCAGCCGGATCTGCTCCGGCGAGAAGTCGGTCATCCCGATCGTACGGAGCGCCGAGCCGACCCAGGTGACCGCCGGCAGCAGCAGGGGCACCGTCGGCTTCCCCAGCCGCCGCGAACACTGGGAGAGCAACAGCACACCGTCCCCGGCGATGTTGAAGGTCCCGCTGTTCAGCGTCCCGCGCCGGGGCTCACCCGCGGCGATCCTCAGGACGTCGACGACATCGTCCTCGTGCACGAACTGGAGCCGGGGGTCGTAGCCGAAGACCGTCGGCAGGACCGGCAGCGACAGATAGTCCGCCAGCGGCGAGTCCGGCCGCGGCCCCAGGATGTTGGCGAACCGCAGCACGCAGACCGCGACGTCCGGCCGGCGGCGGGCGAAGCCCCGTACGTACCCCTCGACCTCCACCGCGTCCTTCGCGAACCCGCCGCTCGGCAGCGACTTGGGCGGGGTGGTCTCGGTGAACACCGCCGGATCGCGGGGCGCCGACCCGTACACGCTTGTGCTGGACTTCACCACGAGCCGCTGCACGGTCGGCGACTTCTGGCAGGCACCGAGCAGCTGCATGGTGCCGATGACGTTGGTCTCCTTGATCGCCGTCCGGCCGCCGGCGCCGAGCGCCTTGCCGGAGACGTCCAGGTGCACGACCGTGTCGACGGCGTACTCGGCCAGGATCCGCGCCAGGGCCGACTGCCGGATGTCCGCGCGGACGAACTCCGCGTCCCCCAGCGGATGCGCGGGCGCGACCGCGTCCACGGCGATCACCCGGTCCACACCCGGCTCCCGCTGGACGCGCCGGACGAAGCGGCCCCCCAGCTGCCGGGCCACTCCTGTGACGAGGACGACCTTCCCCAAGACCAGCGCCTTCCGTCGGACCGGGAAGCGGTACCTGCTTCCCGCGGTAACTTCCCTGGCCGTCACCGTAGCGGGTGGACGGTTCCCTGTGATGACCCCATGCCCCGAAACGCACCGCAGCCCTCCCGCCAGGACGGCGGAAGGGCTGCGGATCTCACGAACTGCGTTCGCTTACTTCTTGTTGCGACGCTGAACGCGCGTGCGCTTGAGCAGCTTGCGGTGCTTCTTCTTGGCCATCCGCTTACGCCGCTTCTTGATAACAGAGCCCACGACTACCCTCGCTCACTTCATCTTCACTGGTGCGGGGCGTCTGGGCCCACACGACCTACGTCGGCCTAGCCTACCCGCCACCGGGTGAGGGACGTAATCCGAGGGCAAACCCCAGCCTTCCGGGGGCCGCCTCAGGCTGATTCCACCCCCACAAAGGACTCGCGGAGATACGCGTGAACCGCTTGCTCCGGCACCCGGAAGGACCTTCCCACCCGGATCGCCGGCAGATGACCGCTGTGCACCAAGCGGTACACGGTCATCTTCGACACTCGCATGACCGAGGCGACTTCCGCCACGGTCAGAAACCTGACCTCGTTGAGAGGCCTCTCGTTGTCAGCAGCCATGACCCACCTGTACCTTCCGCACCGGACGCGCACCGGCTTCCCCTCCGGTGACTCTTCGTCGCTGTGCGCTCACTCCCCAGATTAGGGGCGGGTGGTGCGAGTGGGGAAGAGGAGGGACGACCAGGCCACTTACGAGGACAGGCCCGCCCGGTGGAGCACATAGCGCGTCAGCGGCCGGTAGTAGTGCGAGCGGACCCCGTCGTCGAGAGGCACGACGACCGAAACCCGCCCCTCGGCCTCCCCGACGAAGAGCGCGGGATCGTCCGTATCCGCCGGCCCGATCGCCTCGATACCGAGCTGACCTGCGCCGCAGACCCACCCGTGGTCCCCGATCACCAGCTCCGGAAGCACCCCGTACCGCTCCGCCGCGTCCTGGAGCGCCACCCGGACCGGCAGCGGCGAATGCGTGTGTGCGCCGGTTTCACCACCTGTGGGGCGCCCCCCGGGCTCGCGGACCAGCGCGACCCCCCGTACGTAGTCCAGGTTGTACGTGCGTACGCCGAACCGGGTCGTTATGTCGATACATCGCCCCTGCGCCGGGGTGAGGACAGGACATCCCGCCGACGACAAGGCGTCTGCCAGCCCGGCGTAGAACCCCAGCAGCCGGTGCGGATGCCCGGTCCCCAGCAGCACCGGGGCCCGCAGCGACGCCACCCGCCCCAGCCGTTCCGCGAACGCGTCCAGCGCCGCCACCGTCCGCTCGGGATCGATCGCGTCCGGACCCGACACATGCGCGGGATCGGCCGAGACCCCGCACCGCTCGGCCATCAGCCGCAGCACCTCCGGCTCGCCCCAGGCCCGCTCGGGCGCCAGCCCGAGCATCACCCGAGGATCGCGCGCGGCGAACAGCCGGTAGCTGCGCAGACTGTTCTCGCGCGACGTGGCCACGGGCCCGGCCAGCCGGGCCGCCAGCAGATGGGCGCGCAACGCCCCGGTGCTCAACACCCTCGGGATGCTGCCGTACGGGCCCGTCCGGGCGGGCCGGATTCCCCGTACGCCCCACCGTTGGCGTAACCGCACGGCACAATGCCCGCGTACGCGTACGCCGTCGGGTCAGGCGAGCAGCCCCCGCAGCGGGAACGCCGCCTTACGGGTCGCGATGACCGCCTGGTCCAGCCGGTCCGCCGGGTCGTACCCGTCCTCCCAGGACTTCCAGGAGGGCGTACGCCCGTCGGTCATCCGGCCGGGGCCCAACTGCCGCGTACGGGCGTAGACGAGATCGCGCCACGACGGCGGCACCACGGACTCCGGGTCGACGGGAGCGTGCGCGGCGATCGCCACCAGATGCGTCCACGACCGGGGTACGACGTCCACCACCGCGTACCCGCCCCCGCCGAGCGCCACCCACCGCCCGCCCTCGGCGTACCGGTGGGCCAGCTCGTGACAGGACTCCATCACCGCGCGCTGAGCGTCCAGGGAGACGGCGAGATGGGCGAGCGGGTCCTCGAAGTGCGTATCGGCCCCGTGCTGGGTGACGAGCACCTGCGGCCGGAAATCGGCCAGCAGCTCGGGCACGACGGCGTGGAACGCCCGCAGCCACCCGGCGTCCCCGGTCCCGGCGGGCAGCGCCAGGTTCACCGCGGAACCCTCCCCGGCCCCGGCCCCGGTCTCCTCCGGCCACCCGGTCTGCGGGAAGAGGGTCCGGGGGTGCTCGTGCAGGGAGATGGTCAGAACCCTCGGGTCCTCCCAGAACGCGGCCTGGACCCCGTCCCCGTGGTGGACGTCCACATCGACGTACGCGACCCGCTCGGCGCCCAGCTCCAGCAGCCGGGCGATGGCGAGGGCCGGATCGTTGTAGATGCAGAACCCGGCGGCCGCGCCCGGCATGGCGTGATGCAGCCCCCCGGTGAAGTTCACCGCGTGCGCGGTCTCGCCCCGCCACACGGCCTCGGCGGCACCGACCGAAAGACCGGCGATCAGTGCGGACACCTCGTGCATCCCGGCGAACGCCGGATCGTCGACGGTCCCGAGCCCGTAATCCTGGTCGGCGGCCCGGGGATCGGCGGAGGCGGCCCGTACGGCGGACACGTAGTCCTGCCGGTGCACGAGCCGCAGGGTCGAGTCCCCCACGGCCTTCGCCGCCCGCAGATCCACCGCCTGATCCAGCCCGAACGCCCGCACCAGCCCCATCGTCAGGGCCAGCCGGACCGGGTCCATGGGGTGGCTCTCCCCGAAGTCGTATCCCGTAACTGCGTCATCCCACATCAGCTGTGTGCGGCCGCTCATGCCCGCCACCGTATCGGGCGGGCTCCGACGCGAACGAGCGGGCATACACGAGCGTCGCCAGCACCAGAACCATCGGTACGAGCATGGCGCCCCGGTAACTCCACGCATCGCCCAGAACCCCGACCAGCGGCGAACCCACCAGGAACCCGACATAGTTGAAGATATTGAGCCGGGCCACGGCGGCATCACTGTTCCCCGGGAACAGCCGCCCGGCCGCCGCGAAAGTCTGCGGCACGATCACACAGAGCCCGAGCCCCAGCATGGTGAATCCGGCCATCCCCACCCAGGCCCCCGGCGCCCCCGCCACCACCGCGAACCCGCCGGCCGCCAGCAGACTCCCGCCCCGCACCACGGCCACCGCCCCGAACCGCCGCACCCCGAGGTCCCCGACGGCCCGCCCCAGCAGCGTCGTCACCATGTAGACGTTGTACGGAAGGGTCGACATCTGCTCCGAGCTGCCGAGCACGTCCTGGAGGTACTTGGCACTCCAGTTGGAGACCGTCGAGTCACCGATGTACGCGAAACACATCACCAGACAGAGCGGCAGCAGCAGCTTGAACGAGAGGGAGCCGCCGGGAGCCTTCGATGCCTCGCCGCCGCCCGGGTCCGGACTCCGCCCCTCCGTGTACCACCGGCTGCCGAGGAGCGCGGCAGGCAGCAGAACCGCCACCACCGGGAGGTAGGACACGAACAACGACAGCTCCCACCGCGCCCCGACCCACGCCAGCGACGCCCCGGCGACCCCCCCGAGGCTGTACGCGGCGTGGAACCCGAGCATGATGGAGCGCCCGTACGCCCGCTGAAGGCTGACGCCCATCATGTTCATCGAGGCGTCCAGCGCCCCGACCGCCAGCCCGAAGACCCCGAGCGCCACGGCGATGTGCCAGAGCTGGCGCCCGGCGCCCACCCCGAGCAGGGAGAGCAGGACGAGGGGCTGCGCCCACCGCAGGACGACACCGGGCCGCACCCGCGCGACCACCTTCTCGGTGAGTACGCTGCCGGCGCCCGCCAGGATCGGGACAGCGGCCAGGAAGGCGGGCAGCAGCCCGTCGGATATCCCGTACTGGTCCTGAAGGGCGGGGATACGCGTCACGAGGAGCGCGAACGCCACCCCCTGGACGCCGAAGCTGAGCGCCAGTGAAGCCCTGCCGAGCCGCAAGCCCCGATCGGTCCTGCCCGCGTCTGTCATGGCCGCGAGCGTAAGCCCAGGATCTACCCATGGGTAGATGGATCAGGCGAGCAGTTCCGGGAGTTGGGCCATGTCCGAGAAGTGCCCGGTCACCCCGGTCAGCCGGTCGGCGGGCATCATCGACGTGAACCCGTACACGTCCATCCCCGCGGCCCGGGCCGCCTCGACCCCGAGCGGGCTGTCCTCGATGACGACGCACCGCTCCGGCGCGACGCCCATCCGCGCGGCGGCGTGCAGGAACAGGTCCGGCGCCGGCTTGCCCCGCCCGACGTCCTCCGAGCTGAAGATCCACTCCTCCTCGAACCACTGGTCGAGTCCGGTCCTGCGGTGCCCGACGCGGATCTTCTCGTGGCTCCCGGAGGAGGCGACGCAGTAGTCGACCCCGTCGGCGACGAGCTTGCCGAGCAGCTCCTCGGCCCCGTCCACCGCCACCAGCTCCTGCTGGAAAGCGGCAAAGGTACGGGCGTGGAGGGTGTCCTCGAAGTCCGCAGGAAGCTTCTCGCCACCCCGCTCCTCGACGAGGTCGTGCACCCGGTGCACGGCGGCCCCCATGTAGTCGCGGAGGGACTCCTCGTACGAGGTGGGGTGACCGAGCTCGGTGAGGTAGCCGGCGAGGATGGTGTTGGCGATCGGCTCACTGTCGACGAGCACACCATCGTTGTCGAAGATGACCAGTTCGTAGCGCATGGTTCGACCCTAGACGTTCGGAACGCAGAAAAGCCCCGCACCATACGGTGCGGGGCTTTCCCGGAAAAATTGTTCGGCGGCGTCCTACTCTCCCACAGGGTCCCCCCTGCAGTACCATCGGCGCTGAAAGGCTTAGCTTCCGGGTTCGGAATGTAACCGGGCGTTTCCCTAACGCAATGACCACCGAAACACTATGAAATTTGAACACCGGATAAAAACACGGCCGTTCGTTATTTCAGAACCAACACAGTGGACGCGAGCAACTGAGGACAAGCCCTCGGCCTATTAGTACCAGTCAGCTCCACCCGTTACCGGGCTTCCACATCTGGCCTATCAACCCAGTCGTCTACTGGGAGCCTTAACCCCTCAAGAGGGTGGGAATACTCATCTCGAAGCAGGCTTCCCGCTTAGATGCTTTCAGCGGTTATCCTTTCCGAACGTAGCCAACCAGCCATGCCCTTGGCAGGACAACTGGCACACCAGAGGTTCGTCCGTCCCGGTCCTCTCGTACTAGGGACAGCCCTTCTCAATATTCCTACGCGCACAGCGGATAGGGACCGAACTGTCTCACGACGTTCTAAACCCAGCTCGCGTACCGCTTTAATGGGCGAACAGCCCAACCCTTGGGACCGACTCCAGCCCCAGGATGCGACGAGCCGACATCGAGGTGCCAAACCATCCCGTCGATATGGACTCTTGGGGAAGATCAGCCTGTTATCCCCGGGGTACCTTTTATCCGTTGAGCGACAGCGCTTCCACAAGCCACTGCCGGATCACTAGTCCCGACTTTCGTCCCTGCTCGACCCGTCGGTCTCACAGTCAAGCTCCCTTGTGCACTTACACTCAACACCTGATTGCCAACCAGGCTGAGGGAACCTTTGGGCGCCTCCGTTACTCTTTAGGAGGCAACCGCCCCAGTTAAACTACCCATCAGACACTGTCCCTGATCCGGATCACGGACCCAGGTTAGACATCCAGCACGACCAGAGTGGTATTTCAACGACGACTCCACAACCACTGGCGTGGCCGCTTCACAGTCTCCCACCTATCCTACACAAGCCGAACCGAACACCAATATCAAACTATAGTAAAGGTCCCGGGGTCTTTCCGTCCTGCTGCGCGAAACGAGCATCTTTACTCGTAGTGCAATTTCACCGGGCCTATGGTTGAGACAGTCGAGAAGTCGTTACGCCATTCGTGCAGGTCGGAACTTACCCGACAAGGAATTTCGCTACCTTAGGATGGTTATAGTTACCACCGCCGTTTACTGGCGCTTAAGTTCTCAGCTTTGCACACCCGAAAGTGCACTAACCGGTCCCCTTAACGTTCCAGCACCGGGCAGGCGTCAGTCCGTATACATCGCCTTACGGCTTCGCACGGACCTGTGTTTTTAGTAAACAGTCGCTTCTCGCTGGTCTCTGCGGCCACCCCCAGCTCACCGAGTAAATCGGATCACCAGTGATGGCCCCCCTTCTCCCGAAGTTACGGGGGCATTTTGCCGAGTTCCTTAACCATAGTTCACCCGAACGCCTCGGTATTCTCTACCTGACCACCTGAGTCGGTTTAGGGTACGGGCCGCCATGAAACTCGCTAGAGGCTTTTCTCGACAGCATAGGATCATCCACTTCACCACAATCGGCTCGGCATCAGGTCTCAGACTTCATGCACGACGGATTTACCTACCGTGCGTCCTACACCCTTACCCCGGGACAACCACCGCCCGGGCTGGACTACCTTCCTGCGTCACCCCATCGCTTACCTACTACAAGTCTGGTTCATCGGCTCCACCACTACCCTCAACTCCGAAGAGATCGGGCCGGCTTCACGGACTTAGCATCGCCTGATTCAGTACTGGGCGTTTCAAAGCGGGTACCGGAATATCAACCGGTTGTCCATCGACTACGCCTGTCGGCCTCGCCTTAGGTCCCGACTTACCCTGGGCAGATCAGCTTGACCCAGGAACCCTTAGTCAATCGGCGCACACGTTTCTCACGTGTGTATCGCTACTCATGCCTGCATTCTCACTCGTGAACCGTCCACAACTCGCTTCCGCGGCTGCTTCACCCGGCACACGACGCTCCCCTACCCATCCCAGCCCCCGTTGGGGGTACATGCTGGAATGACACGACTTCGGCGGTACGCTTGAGCCCCGCTACATTGTCGGCGCGGAATCACTTGACCAGTGAGCTATTACGCACTCTTTCAAGGGTGGCTGCTTCTAAGCCAACCTCCTGGTTGTCTCTGCGACTCCACATCCTTTCCCACTTAGCGTACGCTTAGGGGCCTTAGTCGATGCTCTGGGCTGTTTCCCTCTCGACCATGGAGCTTATCCCCCACAGTCTCACTGCCGCGCTCTCACTTACCGGCATTCGGAGTTTGGCTAAGGTCAGTAACCCGGTAGGGCCCATCGCCTATCCAGTGCTCTACCTCCGGCAAGAAACACACGACGCTGCACCTAAATGCATTTCGGGGAGAACCAGCTATCACGGAGTTTGATTGGCCTTTCACCCCTAACCACAGGTCATCCCCCAGGTTTTCAACCCTGGTGGGTTCGGTCCTCCACGAAGTCTTACCTCCGCTTCAACCTGCCCATGGCTAGATCACTCCGCTTCGGGTCTAGAGCGTGCAACTAGTTCGCCCTATTCGGACTCGCTTTCGCTACGGCTTCCCCACACGGGTTAACCTCGCTACACACCGCTAACTCGCAGGCTCATTCTTCAAAAGGCACGCAGTCACGACTGCATGTGCAAGCACACACAGCGACGCTCCCACGGCTTGTAGGCACACGGTTTCAGGTACTATTTCACTCCGCTCCCGCGGTACTTTTCACCATTCCCTCACGGTACTATCCGCTATCGGTCACCAGGGAATATTTAGGCTTAGCGGGTGGTCCCGCCAGATTCACACGGGATTTCTCGGGCCCCGTGCTACTTGGGTGGTTCTCAAGCAAGCCGTTGATGTTTCAGCTACGGGGGTCTTACCCTCTACGCCGGACCTTTCGCATGTCCTTCGCCTACATCAACGGTTTCTGACTTGCCGACCAATCGGCAGATTGATCAAGAGAACTCCCACAACCCCGTATGCGCAACCCCTGCCGGGTATCACACGCATACGGTTTGGCCTCATCCAGTTTCGCTCGCCACTACTCCCGGAATCACGGTTGTTTTCTCTTCCTGAGGGTACTGAGATGTTTCACTTCCCCTCGTTCCCTCCACACTGCCTATGTGTTCAGCAGCGGGTGACAGCCCATGACGACTGCCGGGTTTCCCCATTCGGAAACCCCCGGATCAAAGCTTGGTTGACAGCTCCCCGGGGACTATCGTGGCCTCCCACGTCCTTCATCGGTTCCTGGTGCCAAGGCATCCACCGTGCGCCCTTAAAAACTTGGCCACAGATGCTCGCGTCCACTGTGCAGTTCTCAAACAACGACCAGCCACCCACCACCCCACCCTGTACAGGTGAGTTCACTGGGGCCGGATCGAAGGCGACCTTACGGCCGTACCTTCAGATACCCAACAGCGTGCCCGACCCGACCGATCCATCCCCACGTTCCACGCCGAAGCAGTACTAGTGACAACCAACCTGTCGTGCCGAATAGTCAACGTTCCACCCATGAGCTGACCACCGTCGAACATTTGCCGACGTAGTGGCTCTGGATCCCCGAAGGGATCTAGATGCTCCTTAGAAAGGAGGTGATCCAGCCGCACCTTCCGGTACGGCTACCTTGTTACGACTTCGTCCCAATCGCCAGTCCCACCTTCGACAGCTCCCTCCCACAAGGGGTTGGGCCACCGGCTTCGGGTGTTACCGACTTTCGTGACGTGACGGGCGGTGTGTACAAGGCCCGGGAACGTATTCACCGCAGCAATGCTGATCTGCGATTACTAGCAACTCCGACTTCATGGGGTCGAGTTGCAGACCCCAATCCGAACTGAGACCGGCTTTTTGAGATTCGCTCCGCCTCGCGGCATCGCAGCTCATTGTACCGGCCATTGTAGCACGTGTGCAGCCCAAGACATAAGGGGCATGATGACTTGACGTCGTCCCCACCTTCCTCCGAGTTGACCCCGGCAGTCTCCTGTGAGTCCCCATCACCCCGAAGGGCATGCTGGCAACACAGAACAAGGGTTGCGCTCGTTGCGGGACTTAACCCAACATCTCACGACACGAGCTGACGACAGCCATGCACCACCTGTATACCGACCACAAGGGGGGCACCATCTCTGATGCTTTCCGGTATATGTCAAGCCTTGGTAAGGTTCTTCGCGTTGCGTCGAATTAAGCCACATGCTCCGCTGCTTGTGCGGGCCCCCGTCAATTCCTTTGAGTTTTAGCCTTGCGGCCGTACTCCCCAGGCGGGGAACTTAATGCGTTAGCTGCGGCACCGACGACGTGGAATGTCGCCAACACCTAGTTCCCAACGTTTACGGCGTGGACTACCAGGGTATCTAATCCTGTTCGCTCCCCACGCTTTCGCTCCTCAGCGTCAGTAATGGCCCAGAGATCCGCCTTCGCCACCGGTGTTCCTCCTGATATCTGCGCATTTCACCGCTACACCAGGAATTCCGATCTCCCCTACCACACTCTAGCTAGCCCGTATCGAATGCAGACCCGGGGTTAAGCCCCGGGCTTTCACATCCGACGTGACAAGCCGCCTACGAGCTCTTTACGCCCAATAATTCCGGACAACGCTTGCGCCCTACGTATTACCGCGGCTGCTGGCACGTAGTTAGCCGGCGCTTCTTCTGCAGGTACCGTCACTTTCGCTTCTTCCCTGCTGAAAGAGGTTTACAACCCGAAGGCCGTCATCCCTCACGCGGCGTCGCTGCATCAGGCTTTCGCCCATTGTGCAATATTCCCCACTGCTGCCTCCCGTAGGAGTCTGGGCCGTGTCTCAGTCCCAGTGTGGCCGGTCGCCCTCTCAGGCCGGCTACCCGTCGTCGCCTTGGTAGGCCATTACCCCACCAACAAGCTGATAGGCCGCGGGCTCATCCTTCACCGCCGGAGCTTTTAACCCCGTCCCATGCGGGACAGAGTGTTATCCGGTATTAGACCCCGTTTCCAGGGCTTGTCCCAGAGTGAAGGGCAGATTGCCCACGTGTTACTCACCCGTTCGCCACTAATCCACCCCGAAAGGCTTCATCGTTCGACTTGCATGTGTTAAGCACGCCGCCAGCGTTCGTCCTGAGCCAGGATCAAACTCTCCGTGAATGTTTACCCGTAATCGGGTGCACACACACGAGAGCGGAACAACCGGTCGGAATAAGACCCGTTGTTCACAGCGTCCTCGCTGTGTAATTGCCTACCGTCACCGAAGTGGACCGGTAGGACTTTTCAAAGGAACCACCAACCTGCACCAGGTGCAGGCCGGGGTATCAACATATCTGGCGTTGACTTTTGGCACGCTGTTGAGTTCTCAAGGAACGGACGCTTCCTTCGGTCCCGTTTCACCGGGGCCCTCCGGGCGCTTCCCTTCGTTTTCTTTCCTGTCTTGCGTTTCCGACTCTATCAGACTCTTTCGTGTCCGATTCCCGGTCGAAGCGGGTCAAGCAGTTTCGCTTTCCAGGTTCTTCGCTTTCGCATTTTCCCTTTCCGGCGAGTCCGACTCTATCAGATCCTTTCGGGCCTGACTCCCAGTCAGCGGGCTTTGCCTTCCCGGCCGTTGGGCCGTTCCGACGAGTGAGACTTTAGCGGATTCCTGGCCCCCGACGCTAATCGGGGTGCGTCCCTTCGAACGCGGATTCCTCATTTCGCTAATGCGCACGAAAAAGCAGGCGACACGAGGTCGCTGCTGGTCGTGGTCACTGCGGAATGGCTGTCCGGGGACCGACCGGGGTCGGCGCTCACGTCGGACAACTCGGAGCACATTACGGTTCCGGTTCGAGTGTGTCAACCCCCGGCCTCGGGTGCGGTGGCCGGGGGGCGGGGTGGCGGCTCGGGGGCGGTCAGCCGTTGCCGGAGGCGAGTTCGCGGCTGCGGTCGCGGGCGGCTTCGAGGGCGGCGATGAGAGCGGCCCGTACGCCGTGGTTCTCCAGTTCGCGGATGGCGCTGATCGTGGTGCCGGCGGGGCTGGTGACGGCCTCGCGGAGCTTGACGGGGTGTTCGCCGCTGTCGCGGAGCATCACGGCCGCGCCGATGGCGGCCTGGACGATGAGGTCGTGGGCCTGGGCGCGGGGCAGGCCGAGCAGGATGCCCGCGTCGGTCATGGCCTCGACCAGGAAGTAGAAGTAGGCGGGGCCCGAGCCGGAGAGGGCGGTGGCCGCGTCCTGCTGGGACTCCGGGACGCGCAGGGTCTTGCCGACGCCGCCGAAGATCTCCTCGGTGGTGGTGAGGTGCGCGCCGGTTGCGTGGCTGCCCGCCGAGATGACGGACATGCCCTCGTCGACCAGGACCGGGGTGTTGGGCATGACCCTGACGACCGGGGTGCCCGCGGTGAGGCGGTCCTCGATGAAGGTGGTGGTGATGCCGGCGGCCGCGCTGATGACCAGGCGGTCGGTGCCCACGTGCGGGGCCAGCTCGTCGAGGAGCTTTCCCATGTCCTGCGGCTTCACGGCCAGGATGAGGATGTCCGCCGCCTTTGCCGCCTCGGCGTTGCTGACCGACTCGACTCCGTAACGCGTGTGCAGTTCCTCGGCCCGCTCGGTGCGGCGTGTGGTCACCAGGAGGTCGGCCGGTCGCCAGCCCGCCCGGATCATGCCGCTCAGGAGGGCCTCGCCGATCTTGCCGGTACCGAGGACTGCGACTGTCTGGGTCATGCGTTCACCCTCCGGGCGGTGCTCAGGTTCAGGGTCGGGGTCGTGACTGTCGTCCTTCCCGTCATCCTCGCACCGGGGGCTCAGGTCGTGCGGTGGCGTCTCAGGCCGTGCGGCGGCGCAGGGTGATCGCGCCCAGGCAGAGGACCAGGAGTGCGCTTCCCGCCACCACCGCGATGTCCCGGAGGAAGTCGCCGGTGAGGTCGGGGTGGTGGAGGACCTGGTTCATGCCGTCGACGGCGTACGACATGGGGAGGACGTTCGAGATCGCCTCCAGGGCCGGGTGCATCTGGTCGCGCGGGATGAACAGGCCGCAGAGCAGGAGCTGGGGGAAGATCACCGCCGGCATGAACTGGACGGCCTGGAACTCGGAGGCCGCGAACGCTGAGACGAACAGGCCCAGCGCCGTGCCGAGCAGAGCGTCGAGGAGGGCGACCAGGAGCAGCAGCCACGGTGAGCCCATGACGTCCAGGCCGAGCAGCCAGACGGAGACGGCCGTCGCCAGGGCGGACTGGACGACCGCGATCGCGCCGAACGCGAGGGCGTACCCCGCGATCAGGTCGCCCTTGCCGAGCGGGAGGGCGAGGAGGCGCTCCAGGGTGCCCGAGGTGCGTTCGCGCAGGGTGGCGATCGAGGTCACCAGGAACATCGTGATCAGCGGGAAGATGCCGAGGAGCGAGGCGCCGATCGCGTCGAACGTGTCGGGGGCGCCGTCGAAGACGTAACGGAGCAGCGTGATCATCGCGACCGGGACGATCAGGAGGAGTGCGATGGTGCGCGGGTCGTGGCGGAGCTGGCGCAGGACCCGGGCGGCCGAGGCCGTCGTACGGGAGGGGGTCAGGGGCCGTCGGCCTGTGGAGGGCGCTGTCGGGGTGGTCATGGTGTGGGCTCCTCGGGTCGGTTCGCCTCGTCGACCAGGTGCAGGAAGGCCTCCTCGACCGTCTCCGTGCCGGTGCGGGTGCGCAGTGCGTCGGGGGTGTCCTCGGCGAGGATGCGGCCCTCGCGCATGAGGAGGAGGCGGTGGCAGCGTTCGGCCTCGTCCATGACGTGGGACGAGATGAGGAGGGTGGTGCCCCGGTCGGCGGCCAGGCGGTGGAAGAGGTCCCACAGGTCGCGGCGGAGTACGGGGTCCAGGCCGACCGTCGGTTCGTCCAGGACCAGCAGGTCGGGGGTGGAGAGCAGGGCGACGGCCAGGGAGACGCGGCTGCGCTGGCCGCCGGAGAGTGTGGCGGCGAGGGCGTCGGCGTGGGTGGTCAGGTCCACCTCCTCGACGGCGCGTGCCACTGCGGCTCGGCGGGTCTCCCGGTGGGCGCGGCCGGGGTGCAGGACGGCGGCGAAGTAGTCGAGGTTCTGGCGGACGGTGAGGTCCGTGTAGACGGAGGGCTCCTGGGTGACGTAGCCGATGCGGGGGCGCAGGGCCGGGGATCCTGCGGGGTGGCCGAGGACGGTGAGCGTGCCGGTCACCTTGGCCTGGGTGCCGGCGACCGCGCGCATGAGGGTGGTCTTTCCGCAGCCCGAGGGGCCGAGGAGGCCGGTGATGGTGCCGGGTTCGAGGGTGAAGTCGAGGGCGCGCAGGACCGGGCGAGCCCCTCGTACGACTGTGAGGTCGCGGGCCTGGACCGCTGGGGGTGGCTGGGCCTTCCCGGGTCTGTAATTCATCATGTGATGAATTACAGACCCGGGGGTGTCCCGCCGTCAAGGGGGCGGACTGCTCGTCGGCCTCCTGCCGGGCAGCGGCAGTTGCTGGACGCGCTGGATGCCCTGCCGGTCGAGCTGGAGGGGTGGGCCGCGCAGCGTGAGGCCCGGCGGGCGGAGGGGGTGGGGGCGAGCCCGGGTGAGGAGGGCGGGCAGCGGGAGGGGGCGTTGGGCTCGGCCCCGTAACGTCAGGAGTGTTCCTACGTGAGGGGTCTTCTGTACGTCAGCGGCGCTTCGGGCGCTTGCGGGCCGCCGGGTTGCCCGTGCGGGACGAGCGGCGCTTCTCGAACTGGGCGCGGGCGCTCTCGTACTCCGCGCGGCGCAGCTTCTCGCCCGGGGCCTCGATGAACGAGCGGAAGAAGTAGGCGAGCAGCGAGCCGATGAAGCCGATCGACTTCAGGCCGCGCAGGGTGTCCTCGCGGGCCGGGTCCTTGGGGCGGGCGCCGAAGCCCTCCCAGGTCTTGCGGAACGCGATGGCGCTACAGATCGCGAACATCACGATCACCAGCATCCCGACGAGGCTGCCGACCTCCGCGATCTCCAGGCCCTGGAAGGCGAAGCGCAGGACGAAGCAGGCGGCCACGGCGGTGGCCAGCGAGCCGACCGCGACGCCGACGCGGCGCAGCCCGTAGCCGCCGTCGTGGTCGACCCAGGTCGTCCCGAAGAAGCGGATCGGCTCGGGCTGCGGGCCGGGGGGTGTGCCCGGGGGTGTGGGGGTACCGGGTGTTTCGCTGTTCTCGCTCTTCTCGCTCACGGGGTCGATTATCCCCGGACGGGGGGCGCCCCGTGAGCGAGCGGCTCGGTGGTCCGGTCAGTCGCAGCGCGGAGCTACGTAGCCGTCGCTGCCCGTGTAGACGTAGGTGTCCGAGATGAACTCGCCGTTGGCGATGTTGCACCAGAGGTTCGACGTGCCGTACGGGCCGGTGACCCGCTCCCCCGGCTTCTGGCAGTAGATCGGGACCTTCATCCCGACCGGGAGCGTCCGCACGATCCGGTAGCTGGTGCCGGGGCCGGTGCGGACGTTGACCCGGTAGCCCGGGGCGATCGGGTATCTGTGCGATGAGGCCGGTGCCGCGGCGGCGGTGGTGATTTCCTCCGGCGCCGCGGCCGCCGTCGCCGCCCCGTCCGTGGTCTGCTCGTCAACGCCCATGCGGGCCTCCCCCGTTGAGAAACGATGTGTACGAAGCCGTACGACGCGCAGGCTAACAAGCCCCACGCCACTCGCACGCACCATCGACTAGGCTCCGTGCGTCGCGCTTGCGCATCAACACACGGGGGTGGGCGATGCCGCCGCTGCCAGGGGCCGGAGCGCATCCGGAAGCGGAGTTTCCGGAATATGCGGGTACCTACCGCCTTGAGGCATGTCTCGGCTCGGGCGGCATGGGCGTCGTCCATCTGGCGCGCTCCGCCTCCGGGCTCCAGCTCGCGGTGAAGGTGGTGCACCGGCCGTACGCGGCGGACCCCGAGTTCAGGGCCCGGTTCCGGCAGGAGGTGGCGGCCGCGCGGCGGGTGAGCGGGGCGTTCACCGCGCCGGTCGTGGACGCCGATCCGGAGGCCGTACGGCCGTGGATGGCCACCCTGTACGTGCCCGGGCCGACCCTCGCCGAGCAGGTGAAGCGGAACGGGCCGCTGGCCCCCGCCGAGCTGCGCAGGCTGACCGCCGGGCTGGCCGAGGCGCTGCGGGACATCCACCGGGCCGGTGTCATCCACCGCGACCTCAAGCCGAGCAACGTGCTGCTCTCCGACGCGGGCCCGAAGGTCATCGACTTCGGGATCTCGCGCCCGTACGACAGTGATCTGCGCACCGAGACCGGCAAGCTGATCGGTTCGCCGCCCTACATGGCGCCCGAGCAGTTCCAGCGGCCGCGTGAAGTGGGGCCCGCCGCCGATGTGTTCGCGCTGGGGGCGGTGCTCGTGCACGCGGCGACGGGGCGGGGGCCGTTCGACTCGGACAGCCCGTACATCGTGGCGTACCAGGTGGTGCACGACGAACCGGATCTGAGCGGGGTGCCGGAGGATCTCGCGGAGCTGGTCGGGCGGTGCCTGGCGAAGGATCCGGCCGCGCGGCCGACGCCGGACGAGGTGATGGCGGCGCTGCGGCCGCCTTCGTACGAGGCCGCCGCGTTCATACCGGCTCAGCGGCGGCCGGCCGTGGGGTCCATCGCCGCGGTGGAGGAGCGGGAAGGGGCCGAGGACGCGACGCATGTGCGTGGGGCGGTTCCTCATCGGCGGTGGCGGCCGACGCGTGGGCGGTTGGTTCTCGCGGCCGCGCTGCTTCTGGTGGTGGCGGGGGCGGGTGCCGGGGGGTTCGCGTTGTGGGGCGGTGGTGGGGGCGGCGGGTCTGCGGCGGCTCCGGAGCGTACGACGGAGGGGAAGGCCGCGGAGGGTGCCGCCTTCTCGCCGTGGAGCACCGCGCTGCGGACCTCCGGCAGCGCCACCCCCGTCTGCGCCTCCGCCGGGGCGGGCGCGGCGCTGTACTGCGCGGTGGCCGGGACCGGAACCGCGCGGATCGACCCGGCGGACGGGCGTGTGGTCTGGTCGGACCGGAACACCGCGCTCCGCGACGCCTCGGCGCCGATCGTCTCAGGCGGGGTGGTGCTGTCGGCGGGGCCGGACGGGAAGCTGCGCGCGTACGACCCGGTGAAGGGCGTCCCGGTCCGGGAGACCGGCCTCTCCGCGAGTCCCGGCTCCGCGTTCCCCGCCGGGTCCACGCTGCTGGTCGTCGCGGACGGCGGCACGGTGACGGCGCTGGACGGCGCGAGCGGGGTGGAGCTGTGGGAGCGCCCGCTGAAGGGGCACACGCGGCCGGACTTCGGGCTGTACGACGAGGCGTCCGGCCTCGTGTACGCCGCCGAGCACTCGGCGTCCGGCACCTCGACCCTGGTGACCGCCGTGGACGCGGGGAGCGGGCGGGTGGCGTGGCAGCGGCGGCTGGACGGGATGCTGACGCCGGTCGCCACGGCCGGGGCCGGGGAGCTGGTCCTGACGGAGATGAACGCGGACATGCAGACGGTCGGGCTGGTGCGGTACGCGCCCGGGAAGCGGACGGCCGTCCGGGTCGCGCTGCCTTTCCGGCTGGATGAGCCGCAGGTGGTGATGGGCGGGGACGCGGCGTATCTGCTGGCCCGGGGTGGCTCGCTGCTGGCCGTGGACACGGCGGAGCCGGCCGGCGGGGACGCGGAGTTGTGGCGGCTGGAGACCGGGGTGGGGCGGGCGTCGGCGCCGGTGCTCGGGGAGGGCGGGCACCTGTACTTCTCCGCTGCGGACGGGCGGCTGCTGGCCGTCGACACGGGGCGGGGGGCGCTGGTGGGGCAGACGCGGGCGCGGTTGAGCGGGGGGAAGCTGACGTACGCCTCCGACCTGCCCGCCCCGGTGGCGGCGGGGCGGGTGGTCGTGGGGACGGCGCCGGACGGGTCGGTGTTCGCGGTGGATGGGCTGGGGCCGGGGGGTTGGTGAGGGGCGTGCGCTTGGCGCCGTTGGCGCCGTTGGCTGGGGCGGGTGCGGGTGCGGGTCCACCCGGGGCTCTGCCCCGTGCCCCGCTCCTCAAGCGCCGGAGGGGCTGGAATGGGGCGCCCTGGACGCCGGGCAAGGCGACCCGGGGGCGAGCACCGGGGCGCGGGTGCCCCGCAGGGCCTGCCCGGGGCCACCCGGGGCTCCGCCCCGCACCCCGCTCCTCAAACGCCGGAGGGGCTGGAATGGCTGACGCCCGAAGGGTCGGGAAGGGGAGCCTAAAGCGGGTCCCCAGGTGTCAGCCCAGCTTCGAGATGTCCCTGACCGCGCCCCGGTCCGCGCTCGTCGCCATCGCCGCGTAGGCGCGCAGCGCGGCCGAGACCTTGCGTTCGCGGGACTTCGGGGCGTACACACCGTTCAGGGCCTCGCGGCGGGCCGCGAGTTCGGCGTCGTCGACCAGCAGCTCGATCGAACGGTTCGGGATGTCGATCCGGATGCGGTCGCCGTCCTCGACGAGCGCGATCGTGCCGCCGGAGGCCGCCTCGGGCGAGGCGTGGCCGATGGAGAGGCCCGACGTACCGCCGGAGAAGCGGCCGTCGGTGACCAGGGCGCAGACCTTGCCCAGACCCCGGCCCTTGAGGAAGGACGTCGGGTAGAGCATCTCCTGCATGCCGGGGCCGCCGCGCGGGCCCTCGTAACGGATGACGACGACGTCACCGGGCTGGATCTCCTTGCGGAGGATCTTGTCGACGGCCTCCTCCTGCGACTCGCAGACGACGGCCGGGCCCTCGAAGGTCCAGATCGACTCGTCGACGCCCGCCGTCTTCACGACACAGCCGTCCACGGCGAGGTTGCCCTTGAGGACGGCGAGGCCGCCGTCCTTGGAGTAGGCGTGTTCGATGTCGCGGATGCAGCCGCCCGCCGCGTCCAGGTCGAGGGTGTCCCACCGCTCGGACTGGGAGAAGGCGGTCGCGGAGCGGACGCAGCCGGGGGCGGCGTGCCACAGTTCGACGGCCTCGGGGGACGGGGAGCCGCCGCGCACGTCCCAGTTCTTCAGCCACTCGGCGAGGGTGTCGGAGTGCACGGAGTGGACGTCCTCGTTGAGCAGGCCGCCGCGGTGCAGCTCGCCGAGGAGGGCGGGGATGCCGCCGGCGCGGTGGACGTCCTCCATGTAGTACGTACCGCCGGGGGCGACGTTCGGGGCGACCTTGGACAGGCACGGGACGCGGCGCGAGACCTCGTTGATGTCGTCCAGGTCGTACGCCAGCTGCGCCTCCTCGGCGGCGGCCAGCAGGTGGAGGATCGTGTTGGTGGAGCCGCCCATCGCGATGTCCAGCGCCATGGCGTTGTCGAACGCGGCGCGGGTGCCGATGGAGCGCGGCAGGACCGTCTCGTCGTCCTGCTCGTAGTACCGCTTGGTGATCTCGACGACCGTGCGGCCGGCGTCCTCGTACAGCGCCTTGCGGGCGGTGTGGGTGGCGAGGACCGAGCCGTTGCCGGGGAGGGAGAGGCCGAGGACCTCGGTCAGGCAGTTCATCGAGTTGGCGGTGAACATGCCGGAACAGCTGCCGCAGGTGGGGCAGGCGTTCTCCTCGATACGGAGGATGTCCTCGTCCGAGATGGACTCGTCGACCGCGTCGCTGATCGCGTTGACCAGGTCGAGTTTTCGCACGGTGCCGTCGACGAGGGTGGCCTTGCCGGCCTCCATCGGGCCGCCGGAGACGAAGACGGTGGGGATGTTGAGGCGCATCGCGGCCATCAGCATGCCCGGGGTGATCTTGTCGCAGTTGGAGATGCAGATCAGCGCGTCCGCGCAGTGCGCCTCGACCATGTACTCCACGGAGTCGGCGATCAGGTCGCGGGAGGGCAGGCTGTAGAGCATGCCGCCGTGGCCCATCGCGATGCCGTCGTCCACGGCGATGGTGTTGAACTCGCGCGGGACCGCGCCCGCCGCCAGGATCGCCTCGGAGACGATCCGGCCGACCGGGGCGAGGTGGGTGTGGCCGGGGACGAACTCGGTGAACGAGTTGGCGACCGCGATGATCGGCTTGCCGATGTCCGCGCTCGCTACGCCCGACGCGCGCATAAGGGCGCGCGCGCCCGCCATGTTGCGTCCGTGGGTGACCGTGCGGGACCTCAGCTGGGGCATCGTCGCTCGCTCCTTCGGCAGGGGTGCTGCCTCCGACAGTTACAGAAAGACTGTCTTCGAGCGTACGCCCCGGATCCAAGATCTGGACAGGCTGTCCGGAATGCGGGATGCGATGGTCGCTCCGTGGGCATGGGCCGTGGGCGTGCGCCGTGGCCATGCGCCGTGGGCGTCAGCCCTCCGTCAAGTATCGCTGGAGCGTCGGCGCCACCATCGCGACGATGTCCTCCGGGTCCGCCGACGCGAGCGGCTCGGCCCGGATCACGTACCGCAGCATCGCGATGCCGATCATGTGCGAGGCGGCCAGCTCGGCGCGGAACGTGGCGTCGGGGACGTCGAGGTCCGCCGCGATCCGCTCCAGCAGCCGCCGCAGCACGAAGCCCCGCAGCACCTTCGCCGCCGCCTCGTGGGTGAGCGCCGAGCGCAGGATCGCCAGGAGCGGGGCGCGGCTCGCCGGGTTCTCCCATACGGAGAGGAAGTAGCGGGCCAGCCGCTCCCCCAGGGCCTCCGGGGGGCCGCCGAGGACCGTGGGGATGACCAGGGCCGGTTCGAAGGAGAGCTCCACCGCGGCCGCGAAGACCTCGTCCTTCGTACCGAAGTAGTGGTGGACGAGGGCCGCGTCGACCCCGGCGGCCCTGGCGACGCCCCGGATCGACGTCTTGTCGTACCCGCGCTCGGCGAACTCGGTCCGGGCCGCCTCCAGGATGCGCGTACGGGAGTCGGGCCCCTCGGCGGCCGCCCGGCGGGAGGGGCGGCCGCGGCGCCGGGGGGCGGGCGCGTCCCCGGTCACGGGCGATCCGGTGTGCGGGATGCCGGGCGCGGGTGCCGGTGGTGCTCGGTCACGGGCGGTGGGTCTCGGGGGCCGGGTCCGGGGTGGCGGTGGCCGAGGCGAGGTGGAGGCGGGTGAAGGCCAGGGCCTCGGCGAGGTCGGCCTCGCGTTCGGCGGAGGACATCGCGCGGCGGGTGTTGACCTCGATGACGACATGGCCGTCGAACGACGTACGGGCGAGGCGCTCCAGCAGCTCCGCGCACGGCTGGTCGCCCCGGCCGGGCACCAGGTGCTCGTCCTTGGCCGAACCCCTGCCGTCGGCGAGGTGGACATGGGCGAGCCGGTCGCCCATCCGGTCGACCATGGCGAGGCTGTCGGTGCGGGCGGTCGCGGTGTGCGAGAGGTCGACCGTGAAGTGCCGGTAGTCGTCGTTGGTGACGTCCCAGTCGGGGGCGTACGCGAGCATCTCGCGGTCCCGGTAGCGCCACGGGTACATGTTCTCGACGGCGAACCGCACGTCCGTCTCGTCCGCCATCCGCCAGATCCCGTTGACGAAGTCCTTGGCGTAGTTGCGCTGCCACCGGAACGGCGGGTGCACCACGACGGTCGAGGCGCCGAGCCGCTCGGCGGCGGACTTCGCCCGCTGGAGCTTGACCCAGGGGTCGGTGGACCAGACCCGCTGGGTGATCAGGAGGCAGGGGGCGTGGACCGCCAGGATCGGGACCTGGTGGTAGTCGGAGAGCCGGCGCAGGGCCTCGATGTCCTGGCTGACGGGGTCGGTCCAGACCATGACCTCGACGCCGTCATACCCCAGGCGTGCGGCGATCTCGAAGGCCGTCGCGGTGGACTCGGGGTAGACCGAGGCCGTTGACAGGGCGACCTTCGCATCGGGGATGCGCACCACTGGTTCTGCCACCTGGACAGCGTACGGGCAGTGGTGCGCATCCCCGAGGGGCCCTGGCGGAAAGTGATCAGGGCCATGGATACGCCGGGGGTTGCCTCACCCCTCCAGCGCGGCCCGCTCCACCGGGAGGTGGTCCAGGCGGCGCAGGATGACGCCCTCGCGCAGCGCCCAGGGGCAGATCTCCAGCTCCTCCACGCCGAACAGGTCCATCGCGCCCTCCGCCACCAGCGCCCCGGCGAGCAGCTGGGCGGCCCGGCCCTCGGAGACCCCGGGGAGGCGGCCGCGCTCCTCGACGGTCATCGAGGCGAGCTTCGGGACCCACTCCTCCAGCGCGCTGCGGCTGAGACAGCGCTGCACGTAGAGGCCCTCGGTGGAGCGGGCGGCACCGGCGATCCGGGCGAGCTGCTTGAACGTCTTGGAGGTGGCGACGACATGGTCCGGGCGGCCGGCCCGGCTGAACTCGCCCACCGTCCGCGCGATGCTGGCCCGCACATGCCTGCGCAACGCCCGCACCTGCTCCGGGTCGGCCGGGTCGTCCGGCAGCCAGGCGCCGGTGAGGCGGCCCGCGCCCAGCGGCAGGGAGACGGCGGTGTCCGGCTCCTCGTCGATCCCGAAGGCGATCTCCAGCGAGCCGCCCCCGATGTCCAGGACCAGCAGCTTCCCCGCCGACCAGCCGAACCAGCGGCGGGCGGCCAGGAAGGTGAGCCGGGCCTCCTCCGCGCCGCTGAGGACGGCGAGGTCCACGCCGGTCTCGACCCGTACGCGCTCAAGCACCAGGTCCGCGTTGGTCGCCTCGCGCACCGCGGAGGTGGCGAAGGCGAGCACGTCCTCGCACCCCTTGTCCTCGGCGGCCTGGACCGCGCCGGCGATCGTCGCCACCAGCCGGTCCACGCCGAGCGGGCCGATCGCACCGCCCGCGTCGAGGAGTTCGGCGAGGCGAAGCTCCGCCTTGTGCGAGTGCGCGGGCAGCGGGCGGGCGCCAGGGTGGGCGTCGACCACCAGCAGGTGGACCGTGTTCGATCCCACGTCGAGGACTCCGAGTCTCATACGGGAACGCTACTGCTCCATCGGACGAGCCTGACCGGCGCATGGGGGTGGGAGAAGGAGCGGGGCTGGGTGCGTGCAGCTGCAAGGCGGAGAATTGAGGCATGGCGGAGCCATGGTGATCGACGACAACGCCGGAGGGGGCCCCTCCCTGCCCGAGCGAAGCCGAGAGCTTGGGGGAGCGCGTGCCCAGCCCCGCGACGCCGCCCCCCCCCGTGCGCCGGTCAGGCTTACTCTGGGCGCGTGCCAAAGACGAAAAAGGCTAAGCCGGACAAAGCCACGAAGAAGCAGAAGTCGAACAAGCGGACATCACAGTCGGAGGCGAACGGACCGGACCCGTCCGACGAGAAGGGCCTCGACTTCGCTCGGGCCTGGGTGGAGTTCCCCGACCCGGGCGACGACGAGCAGGTCTTCCGCTGCGACCTGACCTGGCTGACCTCCCGCTGGACCTGCATCTTCGGCAGCGGCTGCCAGGGCATCCAGGCGGGCCGCGCCGACGACGGCTGCTGCACGCTGGGCGCGCACTTCTCCGACGAGGACGACGAGAAGCGGGTCGCGGAGAACGTGGCGCGGCTCACCCCCGAGCTGTGGCAGTTCCACGACGTCGGTACGGAGACGGGCTGGGTCGGCGTCGACGAGGACGGCGAACGCCAGACGCGCCGCTGGGAGGGGTCCTGCATCTTCCAGAACCGGCCGGGATTCGCCGCCGGGGCGGGCTGCTCGCTGCACATCCTGGCGCTGCGCGAGGGCAAGGAGCCGCTGGAGACCAAGCCGGACGTGTGCTGGCAGCTGCCGGTACGGCGTACGTACGACTGGATCGACCGGCCCGACGACACCCGGGTGCTCCAGGTGACGATCGGTGAGTACGACCGGCGGGGCTGGGGGCCGGGCGGGCACGACCTGCACTGGTGGTGCACCTCGGCGACCTCCGCGCACGGGGCCGGGGACCCGGTGTACGTGACCTATCGGCCGGAGCTCATCGAGTTGATGGGCAAGGAGGGGTACGACCGGCTGGTGGAGCTGTGCGAGGAGCGGCTGGCGTCGCTGCTGCCGATGGCCCCGCATCCGGCGGACCCGCAGGTCTGAGCCGGTGGGTAGTTCCCGGGGCCGTCGTTCGGTTCCCGGGAGCCGTCGTTACGTCGGCGCTCCGTCGGGCCCTGGGGGCCGTCGTTCGGTTTCCGGGACGTAGCTCCCGGGGGCGTCGTCCGGTTCCCGGGACCCGTCGTTACGTCGTCACTCCGTCGGGTCCCGGGGGCCGTCGTTCGGTTTCCGGGACGTAGCTCCCAGAGCCGGCGTCCGGTTGCCGGGACGTCGCTCCCGAGGCCGTCGTCCGGTTCCCTGGACCCGTCGTTACGTCGTCACTCCGTCGGGCCCGGATCGCTCGGGCCGGGGTCCGTCGGGGGCGGGTCCGTGGGGTCCGGGTCGGGCGGGTCCGTCGGGTCGGTCGGGGTGGGGTCGGTGGGCGTCGGGTCCGTGGGGCCCGGGTCGGTGGGGCCCGGGCCCGGATCGGTCGGGCCGGGGTCCGTCGGACCGGGGTCGGTGGGGCTCGGGCCCGGGCGGGTGGGGCCGGGTTCGGTCGGGCGCGGGTTCGTGGGGCCCGGTGAACCGGGTGCGGGGCGCGTCGGGTCCGGCGTGGTGCCGGTCGGCGGGGCCGTCGCACCGTGACCGTCGATGATCACGGCGGAGCCCGAGGGGCTGAGCGCGATCCGGGCGCGCCAAGGGCCGCGCGGGGCCGCCGCGTGGTTCACGGCGACCGTGACGGTGGTGGACTTCCCGGCCGCGAGGGTGCCCGACGTACGGCTCAGGCGCAGCCACCGTGCGTCCGTCGTGGCCGTCCAGTCGACCGGGCCCTGGGCGGATGCGGTCAGCGTGATCGTCGTGAGCGCGCCGGAGGTCCGGGCGGTGACGGTCAGGCGGCCCGCCCCCTCCCGGTCGGCCCCGGTGCTGATCACCTCGGCCGTGACATCCGGGGAGTGGATGCCGCGCCGGTCGCCCGAGCGTGCGCTGCCCGTCTTCTCGTACGGGGTCCCGGGGTCGCCGCTGATCTCGCCCGCGCCCTCGATCTCCGTGGCGGTGATCTTGGAGCCGTCGTGGCCCTCGCCGGTGAGCGGGGCGCCCCGGTACGCGGCCCACAGCGCGATCACCGGGGCGGCGACCACGGTGGCGACCACCGTCGTCGTCACGACCCGGGCGCGCAGGCGGTCCCGGCGGGCGGCGTGGTCCTTGGGGTCCAGCGGGAAGCCCGTGCGGCCGAAGCGGGGGCCGCCCGAGCGGGAGCGGCGGGCCTGGGCCAGCGCGACGTGCACGGAGGGGCGGGGGGCCTCGACGAGCGGCAGGGGGGCGGCCGGGGCGACGGCGGCCCCGGGCCAGGGGCCTGCCGCGTCGACCCGTTCGGCGGCGCGGCGGCAGCGGGGGCAGTCGTCGACGTGCCGGACCAGCTCGCGGCGGAGGGCGGCGGAGAGCAGGACCTGGTGGTCGCCGGTGAGGCGGGCGACGGTGGGGCAGTTCGCGGTCTCCACGACGGCGAGCGCGGCCCGGGTCCGTTCGACCTCGCAGGCCGCCGCCGCCAGCAGCTCCCGGGCGGTGACCGGCTCCAGGCCGAGCACGGAGGCGACGGCGCGGGGGGTGAGCCGGTGGCGTACGGCCAGTTCGAGCGCTTCGCGCTGCTCCGGGGTGGTGCCCGCGGCCTCGGGCCAGGCGAGGGTGGCGAGCTCCCTCCTGCGGGCCTCGGCGGCCGGGGACTCGGCGGGGTCGGGGGTGGTGGCGTCCTCGGGGGTGGCGGGCGCGAACCCCTCCGGGCCCGTCACGACGGCTGAATCCGGGCCCGTCACAACGGCTGAAGGGGCAGCCGAGGGGGCGGCGGACGCGATGACCGACGCGGCGGCCGAGGAGCGTTCCACGGCGGCTGAGCCGCGCTCTGCGGGCCCCGAGCCCCTCGCCGGCGCCGGGGGCCTGCGGTGGGCCTGGCGGCCGCGCCTGCGCTCGGTGAGGGTGCGCAGACAGGTCCACCTGGCCAGGGCGTAGAGCCAGGATTGACGTTCCTCCTCGGCCTCGGGGCACCGGGCGTCGTGCCGGTCCGCGATCGCCAGGACCGCACCGAGCGCCTCGGTCGCCGCGTCGTGGTCGCAGAGCACGGAGAGGCAGTAGGTGAAGAGGCCGTCGAGGTACGGCTCGTAACGTGCGGCCGGCCGCTGGGCCGGGGCGTGAGGTGCTCGCCGGTGCGCCCGGTGTGCGCCGGTGGTGTGCGTGGGGGTCTGGAGCCTGCTGCTCGTCACCCGGCGACCGTAGACAGAGGAGTACGTGCCCTTGGTGCCCCTTGAGCACATTTAATCCTTACGGGTGAACGTATCGCTCGAAAGGGGACGGGGGTCACGGATTCCGCCCGAAATGCTTCCGTGCGCCCTCTGTGCGAAAAGGGCCCCGCGCCCCCTGCGCGGACGGCGGTGTCAGACCCCACCTATACGGTGACGCCATGGCTGCCCGTACGAAATCCGCGAAGGACCGGCCGTCCTACCGCTGCACCGAATGCGGCTGGACCACCGCCAAATGGCTCGGCCGTTGCCCCGAGTGCCAGGCGTGGGGGACGGTCGAGGAGTTCGGCGGCGCCCCCGCCGTGCGCACCACCGCGGCCGGGCGGGTCTCCACCGCCGCCGTGCCGATCGGCCAGGTCGACAGCCGGCAGGCCACCGCCCGGTCGACCGGCGTCGGTGAGCTGGACCGGGTGCTCGGCGGCGGGCTGGTGCCGGGGGCCGTCGTGCTGCTGGCGGGCGAGCCGGGTGTCGGCAAGTCGACGCTGCTGCTGGATGTGGCGGCCAAGGCGGCGAGCGAGGACCACCGCACGCTCTATGTGACCGCCGAGGAGTCCGCGAGCCAGGTCCGGATGCGGGCCGACCGGATCAAGGCGATCAACGACCACCTCTACCTCGCGGCCGAGACCGACCTGTCGGCCGTGCTCGGGCATCTGGACGCGGTGAAGCCCTCGCTGCTGATCCTGGACTCGGTGCAGACGGTCGCCTCGCCCGAGATCGACGGCGCGCCCGGCGGGATGGCCCAGGTCCGGGAGGTGGCCGGGGCGCTGATCCGGGCTTCCAAGGAGCGCGGGATGGCCACGCTGCTCGTCGGCCATGTCACGAAGGACGGCGCGATCGCCGGACCCCGGCTGCTGGAGCACCTGGTCGACGTGGTGCTCTCCTTCGAGGGCGACCGGCACGCCCGGCTGCGCCTGGTGCGCGGCGTCAAGAACCGTTACGGGGCGACCGACGAGGTCGGCTGCTTCGAGCTGCACGACGAGGGGATCACCGGCCTCGCCGACCCCTCGGGGCTCTTCCTGACCCGGCGCGACGTGGCGGTGCCGGGCACCTGCCTGACGGTGACGCTGGAGGGCAAGCGGCCCCTGGTCGCCGAGGTGCAGGCCCTCACGGTCGACTCCCAGATCCCCTCGCCCCGGCGCACCACCTCCGGTCTGGAGACCTCCCGGGTCTCGATGATGCTCGCCGTGCTGGAGCAGCGCGGCCGGATCAGCGCGCTCGGCAAGCGGGACATCTACAGCGCGACGGTCGGCGGCGTGAAGCTCACCGAGCCCGCCGCGGACCTCGCGATCGCGCTCGCGCTGGCCAGTGCCGCCAGCGACACCCCGCTCCCGAAGAACCTGGTGGCGATCGGTGAGGTGGGGCTCGCGGGCGAGGTCCGCAGGGTCACCGGGGTCCAGCGGAGACTGGCCGAGGCACACCGTCTCGGCTTCACCCACGCCTTGGTACCGACCGACCCGGGAAGGGTTCCTTCGGGTATGAAGGTCACAGAAGTCGCCGACATGGGGGATGCTCTGCGGGTCCTCCCGCGCCGGTCTCGTCAAGAGGAGCCGCAGTCTCGTCAGGAAGACAACGCGCGCCGGTAGACTTTGCCCTGGTCTCGCCCGCCCGTGGACACGGCACGGGGGACGCCAGGGCATCGCAAACCTGTCGACCGGAGGAGTGCAGTGGCAGCCAACGACCGGGCGACAGCGCCCGGAAAGTCCGGCCAAGGCACCGGTAACGAGGCGCTGATGCGCGCCTCGCTGAGCGCGGTCGCGCCCGGAATGGCCCTGCGGGACGGCCTGGAGCGCATTCTCCGGGGCAACACCGGCGGGCTGATCGTCCTGGGCATGGACAAGACCGTCGAATCGATGTGTACCGGCGGGTTCGTGCTGGACGTGGAGTTCACCGCGACCCGTCTGCGCGAGCTGTGCAAACTCGACGGGGCGCTGATCCTCGACAAGGACATGACCAAGATCCTGCGGGCCGGGGTGCAGCTGGTCCCGGACGCCTCGATCCACACGGAGGAGACGGGGACCCGGCACCGTACGGCGGACCGGGTCTCCAAGGCGTGCGGCTTCCCCGTCGTCTCGGTCTCCCAGTCGATGCGCCTGATCGCGCTGTACGTGGACGGGGAGCGGCGGGTCCTGGAGGAGTCCTCCGCGATCCTCTCCCGGGCCAACCAGGCGCTCGCCACGCTGGAGCGGTACAAGCTCCGCCTGGACGAGGTGGCCGGCACGCTCTCCGCGCTGGAGATCGAGGACCTGGTCACCGTCCGGGACGTCACGGCGGTGGCGCAGCGGCTGGAGATGGTGCGGCGGATCGCGACGGAGATCGCGGAGTACGTGGTGGAGCTCGGCACCGACGGACGGCTCCTGTCGCTCCAGCTGGACGAGCTGATCGCGGGCGTGGAGCCGGAGCGGGAGCTGGTGGTCCGGGACTATGTGCCCGAGCCGACGGCGAAACGATCGCGCACGGTGGCGGAGGCGCTGACGGAGCTGGACGCGCTGAGCCACACGGAGCTGCTGGAGCTGCCGGTGGTGGCGCGGGCGCTCGGTTACAGCGGCTCGCCGGAGACGCTGGACTCGGCGGTCTCCCCGCGGGGCTTCCGGCTGCTGGCGAAGGTGCCGAGGCTGCCGGGGGCGATCATCGAACGGCTGGTGGAGCACTTCGGGGGCTTGCAGAAGCTGCTGGCGGCGAGCGTGGACGACCTCCAGACCGTGGACGGGGTCGGGGAGGCGCGGGCGCGGAGCGTGCGGGAGGGGCTCTCGCGGTTGGCTGAGTCGTCGATCCTGGAGCGGTACGTCTGAGCTGGCCGCACCTACCCAGCCTGTCCGGCGTTTGAGGACGGAACCCTGGGCCGGGGCGGGCGGTGCGCAGAGGGCTCACCCGGGCCTGTGAGGCCACGCCCGCTCAGGGCAACGGTTCCGTCCTCAAACGCCGGACGGGCTGGAGTGGGCACCGGACCAGGCCGGGTGGACGCCGGACGGGCTGATGTTGCGGCTAGTCCTTCTTCAGGACGAAGGAGGCTGGGCGGATCTTGGTGCCGGGGGTTTCCGCTTCCAGGAGGTACGTTCCCGGGCCCGCCTTCGTGGCCGGGGGCGTCGCGCAGTTGGGGGCGGAGCGGACGCGGTTCCAGTCCACCGTGTGCACGATCGTCGCGCCGGCCGGGACCTGGAGGAAGAGCGCGCCCGGGGCCGCCGGGCAGTCCTTCGAGGACCAGATCACGTCGTCGTTGTCCGCGCTCGCTTCGGTGACCTTGAGCACCACGTTCTTCGGCCCGAGGTCGGCCTTGCACGTCACCGACGAGGTGTTGCGGGCGATGATGTCGAACCTGGGCCGGTCCTCGGGGCCGTAACCGACCTTCGTACGCAGGGTCAACTCCAGCCCGCCGGGCTTGCATTCGGGGAGCGGGGAGTTCGCCGGGACCTGCCGGCCCGCCGCGGAGCCGCCGGAGGCCGTACCGCCCGCGCCCGAACCGGCCGTGGCCGCACCGCCCGTTGACGTACCGTCGGATCCCGTACCGCCGCTCGCGCCGCCGGAACCCGCGCCCGTGTCACCGCCGGAGCCGCTCCCGCCGTCCGAACCGCCCGAACCGTCCGAGCCCTCGGAGTCGTCCGACTCGTCGCGTCCGCCCGGCTGTTGGCTGATCGCCGGGCCGGAGCTGCCCGGGCCCGGGGTGATCGACTTCACCGGGTCGGAGCCGCCGGGCTTGCCGTCGTCCTTGCTCCCGCCCCCGCCGACGCTGGTGACCGCCCAGGCGATCAGCACCGCGAGCAGCGCAACCAGAAGCCCCGCTACCGCCCTTCGACGCCAGTAGATGCTGGAGGGAAGCGGACCGACCGGATTGCGCATAGATCCCACGGGCCAAACTGTACGAGAGATCGGGGCCGTCTCAGGCCCCACCCGCCGCTCAGGTCACAAGTTTTGCCGATCATCATCAAGTTTTGCCGATGATCATCACGGCAGCCGGTCCCCGGACCCGGTCACAGGGGACAGAACGGGTGGCGTTCCCGCCCCGCAGGACCGCCGCGCGGGCCGACACCCCCGCGTCCGTGACACCCGTACCCGCTTCCGTGCCAGGATCGTCAGTGCCATGACTGCCATGACTTCGACTTCCCCCCAGACGCCGTCCGCCGCCGCCTCCCTCCACACCCCCGTCATCGGGTGGTTCGAGCAGCACGCCCGCGATCTCCCCTGGCGCCGCCCCGAAGCGGGCGCCTGGGGGGTGATGGTCAGCGAGTTCATGCTCCAGCAGACCCCGGTGAGCCGGGTCCTCCCGGTGTACGAGCAGTGGCTCGCCCGCTGGCCCCGCCCCGCCGACCTGGCCGCCGAGGCGCCCGGGGAGGCGGTCCGCGCCTGGGGCCGGCTCGGCTACCCCCGCCGCGCGCTGCGGCTGCACGGGGCCGCGCAGGCGATAGCGGAACGGCACGGCGGCGACGTACCGAGTGAGCACGCCCAGCTGCTGGCGCTGCCCGGGATCGGCGAGTACACGGCGGCGGCCGTGGCCTCGTTCGCGTACGGGCAGCGGCACGCCGTACTCGATACGAACGTCCGCCGGGTGTTCGCCCGCGCCGCGAACGGCATCCAGTACCCGCCGAACGCGACCACCGCCGCCGAGCGCAAGCTCGCCCGGGCCCTGCTGCCGGACGAGGACGAGCGGGCGGCACGGTGGGCTGCGGCCACGATGGAGCTGGGCGCGCTCGTGTGCACCGCGCGCAACGAGGACTGCGACCGCTGCCCGATCGCCTCGCAGTGCGCGTGGCGGCTGGCCGGGAAGCCCGCGCACGAGGGGCCGCCCCGCAAGGGCCAGACGTACGCGGGGACCGACCGGCAGGTGCGCGGCCGGCTTCTCGCGGTGCTGCGCGACGCGCTCAATCCCGTACCGCAGGCCGCTCTGGACGCGGTGTGGGAGGAGCCGGTGCAGCGGGCCCGGGCGCTGGACGGGCTGGTGGCCGACGGCCTCGTCGAACCGCTGGCGGACGGCCGGTACCGGCTGCCGCTGACCTGAACCCCACGGGCCATTCCCCGGTGCTGTTACACAACCGATGGACAGCCGTGCGTCGGCGTACGGCTGCTCCGCACAACCTCGTGACAACGCCTCCGTAGCGTCTCCGACAGCAGTACACGGGGATCCACGGGGACGGAGGCGGTTGTCATGGCGCAGGGCGAGGTGCTCGCGTTCGAGGACTACGTACGGACACGGCAGGAGGCGCTGCTGCGCAGCGCACGGCGTCTGGTCCCGGACCCCGTGGACGCGCAGGACCTGTTGCAGACCGCCCTGGTGCGGACGTACGGCCGGTGGGACGGCATCGCCGACAAGTCCCTCGCCGACGCCTATCTGCGCCGCGTCATGATCAACACCCGTACGGAGTGGTGGCGGGCGCGCAAGCTGGACGAGGTGCCCACCGAGCAGCTGCCCGACGCGAGCGTCGACGACGGCAGCGAGCAGCGCGCGGACCGCGCCCTGCTGATGGACATCCTCGGAATCCTGGCTCCGAAGCAGCGCAGCGTCGTCGTGCTGCGACACTGGGAGCAGATGAGTACGGAGGAGACGGCCGCGGCGCTCGGCATGTCGGCCGGTACGGTCAAGAGCACGCTGCACCGGGCGCTGGCGCGCCTGCGGCAGGAGCTGGAGAGCCGTGAGCTGACGAGCCGCGAGGCGGTCGCCCGGGAGACCGAGGGACGGCGGGAGACCGGCGGCCCTCGGGAGACCGGCGGTCGGCGGCAGGCCCAGGGCAGCCGGGAGACCGGGGCCCACCAGCAGGCCGGAGGTCGCCGGGAGGCCGAAGGTCGCCAGCAGGCCGGGAGCGTCCGGAGCGCGGCGCCCGCCGCCACCGGCCGGGTTCCGGCCCAGCGGACGAGGGCCGCCTCCGGCACGGCGAAGGTCACCTCCGTCACGGCGGCGCGGGGACACACAGCGGCGCGGCACGACGGGCGTCACGACGAGCGGGGGCGGGAGCGGTGCGCGGCCTGACAGCCAGCAGCGACGGCAGCGAGCACGGCGGCGGGAGCGGCCGGGCGGGTACCGACGACGGGGGCACCTCCGGGAGACCCCGCCGGAACCGCGGGTTCCGGGCAGGTATGGCGGCGAGTGGTACGGCCCTGGCCGGACTCGCCGCCTTCGGGCTGTTCTGCGTTGGCTGCGCCACCGGCGGCACCGGCACCCGCGACGAGGGCCCGGCCGGCAGCCAGCCGGTCGCCCAGTTCTCCCCCCGGCCCACCGTCTCCGGCACGGCCCCGCCCACCCGGCGCGTCAACGCGGTGGCCCTCCTCAAGGGCGACCCCACCGTGAGCGAACGGGTCCGCGAGGGGCTCCGGCCCTGCGCCGGCAAGGCCTACCCGGTCGACACCTCCTACGGATCGATGACCGGCGGCCCGTCCGCCGACGTCGTGGTCAACGTGATGAGCTGCGCGGATTCCGTGGGCGTGGGGACGTACGTCTACCGGGCCCGCGAGGACGGCTCGTACGAGAACGTCTTCATGGCCGAGGTGCCGGCCGTCTACGGGACCATCGACCGAGGCGACCTCGTGGTGACGACGCAGGTCTACGGGTCGAAGGATCCGCTGGCCTATCCGTCCGGCTCCGAGGTGGTCACCTACCGTTGGGCCGACGAGCGCTTCACCGAGCACGACCGGGTGCACAACGACTTCAGCCGTGCCGTCGACGGCGGCGGCGACATCGAGGCACCCACACAGGCGGAGCCGGTGGAACCGGCCGACCCGAGCGGGAACTGAAAGCGAGACGCAACGTCCATGGCCGAGACCCACGTCCTCTTCGTCGAGGACGACGATGTCATCCGTGAGGCCACCCAGCTCGCCCTGGAGCGGGTCGGCTTCACGGTCACCGCGATGCCCGACGGGCTCTCCGGCCTGGAGGCCTTCCGCGCCGACCGGCCGGACATCGCCCTCCTCGACGTGATGGTGCCGGGACTCGACGGGGTGAGCCTGTGCCGCCGCATCCGGGACGAGTCGACCGTGCCCGTGATCATGCTCTCCGCCCGGGCCGACTCGATCGACGTGGTGCTCGGCCTGGAGGCCGGCGCGGACGACTACGTCACCAAGCCCTTCGACGGCGCGGTCCTGGTCGCCCGCATCCGGGCCGTACTGCGCCGCTTCGGCCACGCGGCCGGGCCGGACGGCGGCACGGGCCAGGGCGGTACGGACGGGGAGGCCGAGGGGCTCGGCGGGGTGCTGGTCTTCGGCGACCTGGAGGTCGACACGGACGGCATGGAGGTGCGGCGCGGCGGCGAGCAGGTGGCGCTGACGCCCACCGAGATGCGGCTGCTGCTGGAGTTCTCCTCCGCCCCCGGCACCGTACTCTCCCGCGACAAGCTCCTGGAGCGGGTCTGGGACTACGGCTGGGGCGGCGACACCCGGGTCGTGGACGTCCACGTCCAGCGGCTGCGCACCAAGATCGGCCAGGACCGGATCGAGACGGTCCGCGGCTTCGGCTACAAGCTGCGCGGATGAGGCGGCTGCGGATGAGGCGGCTGCGGGCGGGGCGCCCGGTGAGATGCCCATGAAGCGACTGGCGCTGCGGACCGGGGTCCGCTGGAAGATCAGCGTCGCCATCGCCGCGGTCGGCGCGCTCATCGCGGTGGCGCTGAGCCTCGTCGTCCACAACGCGGCCCGGGTCTCGATGATCGAGAACGCCCGCGAGGTGCAGCTGGAGCGGCTGCTTGGCGCGCAGCGGTTCTACGAGGCGACGAGCATGCAGAAGGGCGGGCCCAAGTTCGGGGCGAAGCTCAACGACCCGGCGATCCCGCCGAGCCTGCGCGACGAGGTTCGCAAGAACCGGCGGGCCACACATGTGACGCAGACCTCCGACGGGGTGCCCGACGTCTGGGCGGCGGTTCCGCTGGCCAACGGGGACGTGCTCTCGCTGCACACCCGGTTCGCGGACCGGTCCGCCACGATCATGGACGACCTGGACCGGGCGCTGATCATCGGCTCGGTCTCCGTCGTCTTCGGCGGGTGTGCGCTCGGCGTCCTCATCGGCGGCCAGCTCTCGCGCCGGCTGCGCAAGGCGGCGGCCGCGGCGGGCCGGGTCGCCGAGGGCCAGACCGACGTACGGGTCCGCGAGGCCGTCGGCGGGGTCGTCCGCGACGAGACGGACGAGCTGGCGCGGGCGGTCGACGCGCTGACCGACGCGCTGAACGAGCGGATCGAGGCGGAGCGCCGGGTCACCGCGGACATCGCCCACGAGCTGCGTACACCGGTGACCGGGCTGCTCACAGCCGCCGAGCTGCTGCCGCCGGGCCGCCCGACCGAGCTGGTACGGGACCGGGCCCAGGCGATGCGGACGCTGGTCGAGGACGTGCTGGAGGTGGCCCGCCTGGACAGCGCCTCGGAGCGGGCCGAACTCCAGGAGCTGCCGCTCGGGGAGTTCGTCAGCCGGCGGATCGGACTGCTGGACCCGGATGTGACCGTGCGGGTGGTGCACGAGTCCTGGGTCGCCACGGACCCGCGCCGCCTGGAGCGCATCCTCGGAAATCTGCTGGGCAACGCCGCCAAGCACGGCTCCACCCCGGTGGAGGTCACGGTGGAGGGCCGGGTGGTACGGGTCCGGGACCACGGTCCGGGGTTCCCGGAGGAGCTGCTGCGGGACGGGCCGAGCCGGTTCCGTACGGGCTCCATGGACCGGGCCGGGCACGGACACGGGCTGGGCCTGACGATCGCGGCGGGCCAGGCGAGGGTGCTGGGGGCCCGGCTGACCTTCCGGAACGCGGGGCCGGTGGGTGCGGTGGAGGGCACGGGCGGGGCGATCGCGGTGCTGTGGCTGCCGGAACACGCACCGACGGCGACGGGGAGCTTTCCGGTGCTGCGGGGGGCGGACGAGCGGCAGCCGCAAGGGTGAGGCCGCCTGGGCTTTTCCGCTCGTCGGTCCTGCGGGTACAACGCCGACGGCGACCCCGAGGAGTGAGCCGTGAGGCTGTCCTCGACGTCGCCGTCGGTCGGGTGACCCGGGCGCACGCCCCGGGTACCGGGGTGTAACGGGTCCACTGAACTCTCTTCGGTTGTGCTGCGCGGCCGCCGGGTGCCGAGGGCTCGGCCCTACGGATGCCGTGGGCCTGGGGCCTACGGGTGCCCGGCGCGGGTCCGCGCGGTTACGCCGGCCGGATCAGATGGAGACGTGCACCGAGCGGAGGAACGCGGCCGGGTTCAGCGCCGAGCCGTAGTTCGGGGTGGTGCGGATCTCGAAGTGCAGGTGCGGGCCGCTGGAGTTGCCGGTGTTGCCGGACAGGGCGATCTTCTGACCCGTCGTGACCTTCTGGCCGATCTTCACGTTGATCTTCGACAGGTGCGCGTACTGCGAGAACTTGCCGTTGGAGTGCTTGATCACGATGGCGTTGCCGTACGCGGGACCGTCGCCGCCGCCGTTCGGGCCGGCCTTCACGATGGTGCCGGTGTGGGCGGCGGTGACCGGGGTGCCGATCGGCACGGCGAAGTCCTGGCCGGAGTGCTTGGCGGCCCAGCGGGCGCCACCGGTGCCGTAGCTGGCGGACAGCGTGTACTTCTTGACCGGGGTCTTCCAGGAGGCGGCGTTCTTCTTGGCCGCCTTCTTCTTGTCCTCGGCCTTCTTCTTCGCGTCGGAGGCCTTCTGTGCCGCCGTCTTCTTGGCCGTCTCGGCGGCCTTGCTCTGCGCGGTCGCCTGCTGGGCGACCGACTGGGCGGTGGTGCCCGCGGCGAGGGGAGCGGCGGCAGCGTCGGCGTTGCCGGCCGCGAACGCCGAGCCTGCACCCAGCACCACGGACGCTCCCAGGCCGGCGGCCAGGACTGCGCCACGGATGCGGGAGGCGGACGGGCGGATGGGGTGCTGGTTCGTTGCGCGCTTCATACGGTGAAGTCCTCCGAAGGTGAGTGGACCCGGCGTGCTGTCCGGGCTTGCTCCACCTTGGTAACCCGCACCCCCGCCGGTGCTCAAACACCCCATCTACGAAGAAAAGCCGTAGTGAGGGGTGCGGGAATTCGCCTCGGTTGTCCCGTTTCGGGAGGCGGGACCGGGCGACGAAATCCCTCACCCGAATGAGGTTTAAACGCTGTTCTGGGGGCACTTTTCCGGACATGGCACCGCGAACGGGCTGTATCGCCCGCCGAGCCGGAGCCTCCTCCCCCCGCCGGGCCAAAGGTCCCCCCACCACTCCTGACGCCATCTCCTAGCGCGGGTAGTAGGCCTGTTTCGGCCTGTGCGCCTTGTCACCGCCTGTGGGACCTAAGTCCTTCCGATTCAGGACCTTCGGCCTGCTACATCACTACGCTGACGGGAAAGCGGATCCGCGCCCCGGGGGGACCACCATGACGGCCGAGAACACCCACGACCTGGACGGCATCGAGCTCGCCGATGCCGTCGAATCCATCCGGAACCAGCTGGTCGAGGCGGCGGCCCGGGCCACGGGCCGCCCGCTCGCCTTCGCGGTCGGGGACATCCAGATGGAGTTCACCCTCGAACTCCGCAAGGAGGCCAAGGCGGGCGGCAAGGTGAAGGCCTGGGTGGTCGAGGCGGGCGCCGACGCGTCCCGGACGACGGGCCGCACGCACAAGGTGGCGTTCACGCTGAGCCCGCGGAACGCGGTGACCGGGGAGGCGTGGGAGGTGGGGGCGGAGAACGACGGTTCGACGGAGGGGTTCGGTGAGGGGGCGGCGCGCCCGTGAGCCCCGCACGCCCGCCCGTCACGCACCTCGCCGACCGTACGGTGGTGGTCTCCGGCGCTCTCCAGGGCAGCGGCGTCCTCCTCACCGACCGGCTGGTCCTGACCTGCGCCCACGTGGTCAAGACCGGCTCCGTCCTGATCGCCCACCCCGCGCTCCCGGACCGGATACGGGCCACGGTCGCCTGGATCGACTACCGCCTCGACGCGGCCCTGCTGGAGGCCACCGAGCCGGTGCGGCCGGTCCCCCCGGCGCGGATCGGCGTGCTGGACACCCGAAAGGCGATCCCCGGGTGCGAGATCACCGGCTTCCCCCGGGTCCAGCGCTACGGCCCGGACAAGCGCCTGGAGGCGGACCACTACACGGCGACGGTCCTGCCCATGGCGGGCCGGGTCCGTGACCTGCTGGTCTGCGAGCTGGACGGCCCGCCCGCCGCCGGGCCGGACGACGAGCCGCCGGCCCTGTCCGGCCTCTCCGGCGGCCCGGTCTTCGCCGGGGACGTCCTCCTGGGCATCGCCCGCCAGGTGCCGCAGCAGCGGGAGGGCCGCCGGGTCGAGTGCGTCCCGCTCGGCCCGGTCCTTGCGGCGGAGCCCTTCGTGCAGGCCTACCGCAGGACCGGCGCCCCGCTGCGGGAGGAACGCGTCCACGGCAACTTCCCGAGAGACCTGCGGTACGAGGCGGAGTACGGGCAGGCGCTGGGCGTCGCGTACCGCCGTACGAAGATCTTCGGCCTGGACGAGCTGAGCCGCCACGACTCCGAATGGGACCTGGACACGGCCTACCTCAGCCTGGAGGCCCAGGCGCAGGACCGGACCGCGCCGGGCCCGCCCCTCCCCCAGCGCATCGACACCCTCCTCACCGACCGCCCCCGGGTCCTGCTGCGCGGCGAGGCGGGCGCGGGCAAGACGACCCTGCTGTGGTGGCTGGCCGCCCACGCCTCGGCCCGCACCCTGGACGAGGACCTGGCCCCGCTGAACGGCCTGGTCCCGTTCGTCGTACCGCTGCGCACGCTGCGAGCCCGTGGCGGTACGTTCCCGGGCCCGGCGGAGCTGTGGCACGCGGCGCCCCTGGTGGTCGACGCGGCGCCTGAGGGGTGGGCGGGGCGGGTCCTGGAGTCCGGCCGGGCGCTGCTGCTGGTGGACGGGCTGGACGAGGTGCCGCCGGAGGACCGCGAGCAGGCGCACACCTGGCTGTCGCAGCTCCTGGCCCGCTACCCGGAGACCCGGTGCGTGGCGACCGTACGGCCGCTCGCCGTCGAACCGGACTGGCTGCGCTCGGAAGGCTTCGCGGAGTTACGTCTGCTGCCGATGCGGGACGAGGACATCCAGGCGTTCGTGGCCTCCTGGCACCGGGCGGCCCGGCTCTCCGAGGAGGACGACGCCGACCGCCTGGACGCGCTGGAACAGGACCTCTCCCGCCAGTTCGAGCAGAACTCCACACTCCGTGACCTGGCCCGTACGCCCCTGCTCTGCGCGGTGATCTGCGCCCTGCACCGCCGCCGCGACGGCCTGCTCCCGGAGACCCGGTGGAAGCTGTACCGCTCGGCGCTGGAGATGCTCCTCGGCCACCGTGACCAGCGACGCCGGATCGGTGACCCCGAGGGCATCGACCTGAGCGTCGAGGAACACACCCAGCTCCTCCAGCGCATCGCGGTCTGGCTGGTGCGCGAGGGCCAGTCGGAGTTCACCCGGGACCAGGCGCTGCGGCAGCTCGGCCGGGCGCTGGCGGGGATGGAGCGGGTGAGCGCGCAGGGGCCGCCGGAGCGGATTCTCACCCACCTGCTCAACCGCAGCGGCCTGCTCCGCGAACACACGGACGACACCTACCAGTTCATCCACCGGACCTTCCAGGACTACCTGGCCGCCAAGGAGTTCGTCGAGGACGACCACCTCAACGAACTGCTGCGCCACGCGGACGAGGAGACCTGGCAGGACGTGATCCTGCTGGCGGCGGGGCACTGTGGGCGGCGTGAACTGGGCGTACTGGTGGGCGGGTTGCTGGACGTGGGCCTGCGGCACGAGGCCGGTACGGAGGAGCGCACCGCCGTCCATGTCCTGGCCGCCCTGTGCGCCCAGCACGCGACGTGGCTGGACGAAGCGGTACGGAGTGCGGTCCGGGAGAGCACAGCTGCGCTCTTTCCGCCGACCGGGGACAGCCAGGTGCGGTCTCTGGCCCGGCTGGGACAGGCGGCACTGGCGTTTCTACCCGATCCGGACACGGTGTCCGACTCGGAGAAGCACGCCCCCTTCATGGTCTCCCTGGTCCTGAACATCGGGGGAGCCGCCGCGGTTCCGCACGCCCGTGCTTGGGTGCTGGCCCACCCCTGGCTGGGCCAGACCTTCATGGGCAAATGGGAGCACTTCCCGCCCGAGGAGTACGCCACCGAGGTGCTGGCTCACTGCGACCTCACGGGCACCGTTCTCAGCGTGAGCGACCGGAATCAGCTGAGGTCGCTGCGCCACCTGCCGTCCGTGTTCGCCCTGTCACTCCGCTTGGACCTGTCCGAGGCGGAGGCCGGTGCGCTGCTGCAGAACACGCGTATCGAAGCACTCTTCGTGGGGGAGACCGGCCGTCTCCCCGGGCTGTCGTTCCTGAGCGCCGCCGCGGACTCCCTGTCGGTGCTGGACACCGGGCCGTGCGCGGGGGTGCGGGATTTCGCGCCGCTCGCCGGGCTCCACCAGCTCAAGACCCTGTTCGTGGACACCCAGGGGACGCTCCCCGCCGACCTGGCGCCGCTGGCGGGTCTGCCCGCCCTGTCGCGCCTCATCCTGAGGCACCTGGAGGCGGACCGGCTGAGCGAGGTCGCGGCCAACCCCGGTGTCACCGACCTGACGGTCACCAGCCGGCGTCCGCTCGTCCTGGACGGGCTCGGTGCCTGGAAGTCGCTCAGGGACCTGGAGGTCTCGGAATTCGCCGCGTTCGACGATGCCCTCGACGCGCTGCGGGAGCATTCCCGGGTCACCGCTCTCCGCCTCACCGCCTTCCCTTGGGCACACCGGCCGGCCCGCGCTGTGTCCGCACCCACCGTTGAGTACCTGTCCGTACCGGCCCCTGACCACTCCGGTGACCTCGGGATGCTGCGACCGCTCTTCCCCGGGGTCGCCCATCTCAGCCTGGAGGCCTCCGCCCTGCGCGTACTGGACCTCACACCGCTGCACACCTGGCCGGGTCTGCGGGTGCAGGTCACCGGGTTGTCCCAGCAGCGTCTGATCGGGGCGGAGGAGCTGGGCGACCGGCTCAACGCCCCTCCCGGCTGACGCACGCCAAAAAGGGGCTGCCCCGGACCGGTACGGATACCGGTTCCGGGGCAGCCCCTTCACCACAAGCTCACGCCATAGGCGCGCGCGTCACGCTTCCTTCGACAGGTTCGGACCCGCCCCGCCCGCAGCCTGCTCGATCGGGGGGACGTCGGGCAGAGCCGACTTCTCCTCGCCGCGGAACGAGAACTTCTTGTCGTCGCCCTCGCCCTCGACGCCGACGACCACGATGTGACCGGGGCGCAGCTCACCGAAGAGGATCTTCTCGGAGAGGATGTCCTCGATCTCGCGCTGGATCGTCCGGCGCAGCGGCCGGGCGCCCATCACGGGGTCGTAGCCCTTCTTCGCCAGGAGCGACTTGGCCTCGGCACTGAGCTCGATGCCCATGTCGCGGTCCTTGAGCCGCTCGTCGACCTTGGCGAGCATGAGGTCGACGATCTGGATGATGTCTTCCTCGGTCAGCTGGTGGAAGACCACCGTGTCGTCGACACGGTTGAGGAATTCCGGCCGGAAGTGCTGCTTGAGCTCTTCGTTGACCTTGACCTTCATGCGCTCGTAGTTGGTCTTGACGTCGCCCTGGGCGGCGAAGCCCAGGTTGAAGCCCTTGGAGATGTCCCGGGTCCCGAGGTTGGTCGTCATGATGATGACCGTGTTCTTGAAGTCCACGACCCGGCCCTGGGAGTCGGTCAGGCGACCGTCCTCCAGAATCTGGAGCAGGGAATTGAAGATATCGGGGTGGGCCTTCTCGACCTCGTCGAAGAGGACGACGGAGAACGGCTTGCGGCGCACCTTCTCGGTGAGCTGGCCGCCCTCTTCGTACCCCACGTAGCCGGGGGGCGAACCGAAGAGGCGGGAAACCGTGTGCTTCTCGCTGAACTCCGACATGTCGAGGGAGATCAGCGCGTCCTCGTCGCCGAAGAGGAATTCGGCGAGCGTCTTGGAGAGCTCCGTCTTACCGACACCGGACGGGCCGGCGAAGATGAACGAGCCACCGGGGCGCTTGGGGTCCTTCAGACCGGCTCGCGTACGGCGGATCGCCTGCGAGAGGGCCTTGATGGCGTCCTTCTGCCCGATGACGCGCTTGTGGAGCTCGTCCTCCATGCGCAGCAGACGGGAGGACTCCTCCTCCGTCAGCTTGAAGACCGGGATGCCGGTGGCCGTGGCCAGGACTTCGGCGATGAGCTCGCCGTCGACCTCGGCGACGACGTCCATGTCGCCGGCCTTCCACTCCTTCTCGCGCTTGGCCTTCGCCGCCAGCAGCTGCTTCTCCTTGTCGCGGAGAGAAGCTGCCTTCTCGAAGTCCTGGGAGTCGATGGCCGACTCCTTGTCGCGACGCACGCCCGCGATCTTCTCGTCGAACTCGCGGAGGTCCGGCGGCGCGGTCATCCGGCGGATGCGCATCCGGGAGCCGGCCTCGTCGATCAGGTCGATCGCCTTGTCCGGCAGGAAGCGGTCCGAGATGTACCGGTCGGCCAGGGTCGCGGCCTGGACGAGGGCCTCGTCCGTGATGGAGACCCGGTGGTGGGCCTCGTAACGGTCGCGCAGGCCCTTCAGGATCTCGATGGTGTGCGGCAGCGACGGCTCCGCGACCTGGATCGGCTGGAAGCGGCGCTCAAGGGCCGCGTCCTTCTCCAGGTGCTTGCGGTACTCGTCGAGGGTGGTGGCACCGATGGTCTGGAGCTCACCGCGGGCCAGCATCGGCTTCAGGATCGAAGCCGCGTCGATGGCGCCCTCGGCGGCACCCGCACCCACGAGCGTGTGGAGCTCGTCGATGAACAGGATGATGTCGCCGCGGGTGCGGATCTCCTTGAGGACCTTCTTCAGGCGCTCCTCGAAGTCACCCCGGTACCGCGAACCGGCGACCAGGGCGCCGAGGTCCAGGGTGTAGAGGTGCTTGTCCTTGAGGGTCTCGGGCACCTCGCCCTTGACGATCGCCTGGGCCAGGCCCTCGACGACCGCCGTCTTGCCGACGCCGGGCTCGCCGATGAGGACCGGGTTGTTCTTGGTCCGGCGGGACAGCACCTGCATGACCCTCTCGATCTCCTTCTCGCGCCCGATGACCGGGTCGAGCTTGGATTCACGAGCGGCCTGGGTGAGGTTCCGGCCGAACTGGTCGAGTACCAGGGAGGTGGAGGGCGTGCCCTCCGCGGGGCCGCCTGCGGCCGCCGTCTCCTTGCCGCCCGAGTAGCCCGAAAGCAGCTGGATGACCTGCTGCCGGACCCGGTTCAGGTCGGCGCCCAGCTTCACGAGGACCTGGGCGGCGACGCCCTCGCCCTCGCGGATCAGGCCGAGCAGGATGTGCTCGGTGCCGATGTAGTTGTGGCCCAGCTGAAGGGCCTCGCGGAGCGACAGCTCCAGGACCTTCTTGGCTCGCGGGGTGAAGGGGATGTGCCCGGAAGGAGCCTGCTGCCCCTGCCCGATGATCTCCTCCACCTGCTGGCGGACCGCCTCGAGCGAAATCCCGAGGCTCTCCAGGGCCTTAGCGGCGACACCCTCACCCTCGTGGATCAGGCCCAGGAGGATGTGCTCGGTGCCGATGTAGTTGTGGTTGAGCATCCGGGCTTCTTCCTGAGCCAGGACGACAACCCGCCGCGCGCGGTCGGTGAACCTCTCGAACATCGTTAATCGCTCCTCAGAGCGGTCGGTCAGTGAGGGGTCGGTCCCCTCCCAGTCCTTCCGCATGCTAGTCCCGCAGGACGGGACAGCTCATTCCAACTGCCGACATCCGTCCGGATCACCCCGCACCGGGCGGGGATTCTTACTGCCGAACAGCTGACAACTGCTCCAACCCGATGGTGCGAGACGATGTTCCCGCAGGCCAGGCAGATACCCCTTTCGCCAGTACGCCGATGGCGAACGTGAGACGCCTCGGCCTGCGTGTCGCCCCTTCCCACTAGGAAAGTCTTACCCGCAATCACTGACAGTCCATGCGGCGCGCCCCGGTTCCCTCCGCTACGGGCGAACAACCTTGCGCTGCCTCACGCTCCCGCGCGCCCCTGAAAGCCGGACACAACGTGATCGCCCGGGAACCCTGCGTAACTTCGCCGTCGGTTCAGCGGTTCATCAGACATGGCCTTCATCGTTCCGCCGCCCCGATCGTCACCCGACGCCGGTCCCGGCCGTGCGGGGCCGGGTCCCGTCGCTCCGGGTCTCTCCGCTCCCGCCGCTCCGGGTCCCACCGCTCTCGCCCGGTGGTACGAGCGGGAGCTCGGCTGGGCGACCGAGGGGCGCGCTCCGGTGCGACTGCTCACCGGGGTCGGCTTCGACGTGCTGGAGCTTCCCGCCGAGGCCGGTCACGCCCTGCTGCGCCGCCCCGTGCGGACCGGTCCTGTGCTGCTGAGCGGCGGACGGATAGGGCTGCTGGTCGCCGCCGGCGGCGCCGATGAGCTGCCGGGGCTGCTGGACTGGCTGGAGTGGGGTCCGATCGCTCTCGATCTGACCGCCTTGGGGACGGGGGGCCGCGTCACGGCTCCGTCCCCCTGGGTGGGTGGTGCGGGCTCGCCGGGGGCCGCTGTCTGGCTGCGGCCCCCTGAGCCGAGGCGAACACCCGGAACGGCGCTTCCCGCATTCACGGGCTTCGGGAGCAGCGGTGGGGATGCCCCCGATCTCGTACGCCTGGTGGACGCCGCGGCGACGGAATGCCATCGGGTCCGGTTGTCGCATGCCCGGGCCGGGCTGCGTAACAGCAGTCCGGCAGATCAGCCGTTGGCCTTCTCGTAAGCCTCACGGATCTCGGCGGGAACGCGGCCGCGGTCATTCACGTTGTGGCCGTTCTCCCGCGCCCACCGGCGGATTTCCGCGGTGTCCTTGTTGCCACCGGCCACAGCGCGGCCCTTGCCACGGCCCGTGGCGGCGCGGCCACCGGTGCGGCGGCCACCCTTGGTGTAGGGCTCGAGAAGACCGCGAAGCTTGTCCGCATTGGCCGTGGTGAGGTCGATCTCGTACGTCTTGCCGTCAAGCGCGAACGTCACGGTCTCGTCCGCCTCGACACCGTCGAGGTCATCGACAAGAAGGACCTGAACCTTCTGTGCCACGGGATTTCCTTTCATCGAAAATGGAGTACGCGGAAAGGAAACCGCTTTTCTCGGGAAAACACAAACCCCCGGGAGAGGTTCAGGAGCGCGAGAACACGGGAAACGTGCGCGATTCGGACATAGGGATGCAGGGCTTGCACACACCATCCGCGCATCACAGGTGCAGAAGCATCCGGCTGTTGCCCAAGGTGTTCGGCTTCACCCGTTCGAGACCGAGGAACTCGGCGACACCCTCGTCGTAGGAACGCAGCAGCTCACTGTAGACATCGGTGTCGACCGGAGTCTCTCCGATCTCGACGAACCCGTGCTTCGCGAAGAAGTCCACTTCGAAGGTGAGGCAGAAAACCCTGCGCACCCCGAGCCAGCGGGCGGTCTGGAGAAGCTTCTCCAGTACGTGATGGCCCACGCCCGCCCCCCTGATCCGGGGGTCGACGGCGAGAGTCCGGACTTCCGCGAGGTCTTCCCACATCACATGGAGAGCGCCGCAGCCGACGACCCGGGCATCCTCGTCGCGTTCCGCGACCCAGAACTCCTGGATGTCCTCGTAAAGGGTGACGGTGGCTTTGTCGAGGAGGATGCCGCCGGACACGTAGCCGTCGAGGAGCCGACGTACGGATGACACATCACTCGTCCTCGCCCGGCGGACGGTGATGGCGGGCTTATTTACCGACGGGTCGGTATGAAAGTCGGTATCCGGTTCGGTTTGCGGCTGCTCTGAGGACATGCCCCGACGCTATCGCCCGCTCTCGGACCCCGTGCCATCGGCCGGGGCGTCGACTTCGGGGGCCCCCGCGGTCCGTTCCGGCGGGTTGCCCTCCGGATTGTCCGCCGGGCCGCCTGCCGGATTGTCCGCGGAGTTGTCCACCGGGTTCGGGGAAACCATGCGAACAGCGTCCTGAAGTGCTTCGCGCTGCTCAGGCGACATCATCCCGAAGAACGCGACAAGGGCGGCGGCCGGGTTGTCACTGCGCGACCAGGCTTCGTTCATCAGTGCGGCCGAGTAGGCGGCCCTGGTGGAGACGGCCGTATATCGATATGCCCGGCCGTCCACTTCCCTGCGGACCCAGCCCTTCTGATGGAGATTGTCCATTACCGTCATCACCGTCGTGTAGGCGATGGACCGTTCCTGCTGGAGGTCCTCAAGGACTTCCCGCACGGTGACCGGACGGTTCCATTGCCAGACGCGTGTCATCACGGCGTCTTCCAGCTCTCCCAATTGGCGGGGCACGGGATCACTTTAGTGCCACATGTCCCGAATGGCTGGTTATTTACAGAGCCAAAAGAGCGCACGGCTCTCATGAGCCGTGCGCTCCAGGGGGTGCGGGACGGACCGTGCGGTCAGGCGTTCTCCGGACGAGCGGTCTGCTTTACGGATTCCGCGCGGGCGATCGCCGCGTCCACGGCCTCGTCCTCCTTGGCCTTGTTCGGACCGCCCTGGCTCTTGACGATCGTCACGACCAGGCCGATGAAGAAGATGGCCATCACCACGGGGGGCACGAGCGCGGATACGTAGTCCATGCCGTCCAGAGTAGCGAGCCCCGTACGACGGGACGCGGCGCCCTCCCGTGTCTTCGGGAGAGCGCCGCGTCCGGGGCGTGCGGTGCGGACCAGGATCAGCCCGCGGCGCGCTCCTCCTCCGAGGGGGGCGGGGTGGGGCGGCGACGGGGCGGGAAGACCTCGGACGGCTTGGGCGCCGGGCGGGTGCCGGGGGCCGGGGTGCGGCCCGGGGCGGGGGCGGCCGGGGCCTTGGGGCGGTCCGGCTCCCGGTCGGCCGCCCGGCCGCCGGGCAGGGCCAGCAGCCGGCTGCGGGGGCCGGGGGCCGATGCGGCGGCGGAGCGGCCGGCGAGCCGGGCCCGTACAGAACGTTCGGCGAGGATCTGGCAGCGCTCCAGGAGGGCCGCCGCCAGCGGCTTCCCGCGCAGCGCGCGCAGGGCCGCCAGATCGTCGGGGCGGGGGTCGTAACCGGCCGCCAGGGCGTCCTGGAGCAGCTCCAGATAGCCGGTGACGGAGCCGGGGAGGGCGGCGCGGTAGCGGGCGAGGTCGGCCAGGAGGAATGCTCGCAGCCGGCCCGCCTCCCCGACCGCCTCGTCCACGGAGCCCGCGAGCCGCAGGCAGTCCTGGACATCCTCGTCGGACAGGGGCATGGGGTGGAGGGCGATGGCGAGGGCACGTCGGAGCACCCGCAGCTCGTCCGCGCTGAACGCCATGCCGCCTCGTGAACCGTAGGGCGTGGGCATAACGCGACAATACGTGCTAAATGGACAAAATCCGTTTAACTGGTCGTCGGTGGCGCGGCGTCCGCGAACGGTGGCCCGGGCCCCGCCGGGAGGCGTTTCCCCCAGGTACGCCGCGCCGGGCGGCCGGACCGGCTACGAGCGGGACACGTTCCGCTCGTAGACCAGGCGCAGCCCGATGAGCGTCAGCCACGGCTCGTGCTCGTCGATGACGGAGGACTCCCCCAACACCATCGGAGCAAGGCCACCGGTCGCGATGACCGTGACGTCGTCCGGGTCGGCGGTCAGCTCCTTCTTCATCCGGGCCACCACCCCGTCGACCTGGCCCGCGAAGCCGTAGACGATGCCGGACTGCATGGCCTCCACGGTGTTCTTGCCGATCACGCTGCGCGGCCGGGCCAACTCGATCTTGCGGAGCTGGGCGCCCTTGACGCCGAGCGCCTCGACGGAGATCTCGATGCCGGGGGCGATGACCCCGCCCGCGTACTCCCCGCGTGCGGAGACCGCGTCGAAGGTGGTGGCGGTGCCGAAGTCGACGACGATCGCCGGGCCCCCGTACAACTCGACGGCGGCGACCGCGTTGATGATGCGGTCCGCGCCGACCTCCTTGGGGTTGTCCATCAGGACCGGGACGCCGGTCTTGACGCCGGGCTCCACCAGGACGGCGGGCACGTCGCCGTAGTAGCGGCGGGTGACCTCGCGCAGCTCGTGCAGGACCGAGGGGACGGTCGCGCAGATCGCGATGCCCTCGATGCCGTCGCCCAGCTCCATGCCGAGCAGCGGGTGCATGCCCATCAGGCCCTGGAGCAGGACCGCCAGCTCGTCGGCGGTGCGGCGGGCGTCCGTGGAGATCCGCCAGTGCTCCACGATCTCCTCGCCGTCGAAGAGGCCGAGGACCGTGTGCGTGTTGCCGACGTCGATGGTGAGCAGCATCAGGCGTCGGCCCCGTCGGTGTCGGAGGCGGCCGCGTCGCGGAAGTCCAGGCCGATGTCGAGGATCGGCGAGGAGTGGGTGAGCGCCCCGACGGCCAGGTAGTCCACGCCCGCGTCGGCGTAGGCGCGGGCCGAGTCGAGGGTGAGGCGGCCGGAGGATTCGAGGATCGCGCGGCCGTCGACCAGCGCCACCGCCTCGGCGGTCTCGCCCGGGGTGAAGTTGTCCAGCAGGATCAGGTCGACGCCCGCGTCCAGCACCTCGCGGACCTGCTCCAGCGTGTCGACCTCCACCTCGATGGGCAGGTCGGGGAACTCGGCGCGGACCCGTTTGAACGCCTCGGCCACGCCGCCGGCCGCGATCACGTGGTTGTCCTTGACCAGGGCCGCGTCGGAGAGCGACATCCGGTGGTTGACGCCGCCCCCGCACCGTACGGCGTACTTCTCCAGCGCGCGCAGGCCCGCCGTCGTCTTGCGGGTGTCGCGGACCTGGGCCTTGGAGCCCTCCAGCACGTCCGCCCAGGCGCGGGTGGCCGTCGCGATGCCGGAGAGGCGGCAGAGCAGGTTCAGCGCGCTGCGCTCGCCGGTCAGCAGGTCGCGGGTGCGGGTGGTGACGGTGAGCAGCTTCTGGCCGGGGGCGACGCGCTCGCCGTCCTCGACGTGCCGCTCCACCTCGAACTCCTCGGTGCAGACGATCGACAGGACCGCCTCGGCGACCCGGAGCCCGGCCACGACCCCGGCCTCCCGGGCGGTGAAGTCACCGGTGATCACGGCGTCCTCGGGGACGGTCGCCACGGTCGTGACGTCCACCCCGCCGTCGAGGTCCTCCTCGATCGCCACATGGGCGACGTCCTCGACCTGGACGGGGTCGAGACCCGCCTCGGCCAGGAGCAGGGCGAGCGCGGGGTCCAGGCCGCACTCCAGGGCGTCGGGGTCGAAGCCGTCACCGCAGCCGCAGTCGTCGCCGCAGCCCTCGGCGGGCGCGGAAGGTGCGGGCGCGCCGACCCGGATCAGCGGTACGTCCACAGGTGTGGGGCGCGGATTCTCTTCGGGGGTGGACACGGTTGCGGCTCCTCGGGGCGTGGCGGGTGGTGCGGGTGCGGCTCGCGCCGCTGCTCTGTGCAGTCTGCTCAATCCGCCGGGCGTACGGGCGGGAATGCGGCGGTCTCCGTACGGTGGACGACCGGGGTGCGGTCGGGGGCGATACGGACGACCAGGTGGCGGCGCCAGTGCGCGTCGTCGCGGTCGGGCCGGTCCTCGCGCCAGTGGCAGCCGCGGGTCTCCTCGCGCTCCCGGGCGGCGGCGACCAGGACCCGGGAGACCAGCAGCAGGTTGGTGACCTCCCAGGCGTCGACCCCGGGGACCGCGTCCTTCGGGTCGGCGGCGTCCGCGTCGGCGGCGGCGCTGCGGTGCAGGGCCTCCAGCTCCTCGGCGGCGGCGGCCAGGGACGCGGCGGAGCGGAGGACTCCGGCGCCCCGGGTCATGATGCGCTGGATCGCCGTACGGGTCTCGGGGGCGAGCAGCGGGACGGGGGCGTCGCCGCCCTCGCTCGCGGCCTCGGCCGGTTCGGTGCGGGGCGGGCGGGCCTCGGCGATGTCGGCGGCGATGCGCTCGGCGAAGACCAGGCCTTCCAGGAGGGAGTTCGACGCCAGCCGGTTCGCGCCGTGCACCCCCGTACAGGCGACCTCGCCGCAGGCGTACAGGCCGGGGACGGTCGTACGGCCGCGCAGGTCGGTGCGGATGCCGCCGGAGGCGTAGTGCGCGGCCGGGGCGACCGGGATGGGTTCGGTGACCGGGTCGATGCCGTGGGCGCGGCAGGCGGCCAGGATGGTGGGGAAGCGCTGCTCCCACATCTGGGCGCCGAAGTGCCGGGCGTCGAGATACATGTGCTCGGTGCCGTGCTCGTGCATCTGGCGGGTGATGGCCTTGGCGACGATGTCGCGCGGGGCCAGCTCGGCCAGCTCGTGCTGCCCCAGCATGAAGCGGGTGCCGGTCGCGTCGACGAGATGGGCGCCCTCACCCCGTACCGCCTCGGAGACCAGCGGCTGCTGGCCCTCGGAGTCGGCGCCCAGGAAGAGGACGGTCGGGTGGAACTGGACGAACTCCAGGTCCGACACCTCCGCCCCGGCCCGCAGCGCCAGCGCCACGCCGTCGCCGGTGGAGACCGACGGGTTGGTGGTGGCGGAGAAGACCTGGCCCATGCCGCCGGTGGCGAGGACGACCGAGGGGGCCCGGACCGCGCCGACGCCGTCGTGCTGGCCCTCGCCCATGACGTGCAGCGAGACCCCCGCCGTACGGCCTTCGGCGTCGGTGAGCAGGTCCAGGACGAGCGCGTTCTCGATGGTGTGCAGGGCGGCCTCGCGGACCGCTTCGACCAGGGCCCGGGAGATCTCGGCGCCGGTCGCGTCGCCGCCCGCGTGGGCGATGCGGCGGCGGTGGTGGCCGCCCTCGCGGGTCAGCGCTATGTCGCCGCTGTCGGTGGTGTCGAAGAGGGCGCCGGTGGTGATCAGACGGCGTACGGCGTCGGGGCCCTCGGTGACCAGGGTCCGTACGGCCTCCTCGTCGCAGAGGCCCGCGCCCGCGACCAGGGTGTCGTCGAGGTGCTGCTCGGGGGTGTCGCCCTCGCCGAGCGCCGCGGCGATGCCGCCCTGGGCCCAGCGGGTCGATCCGTCGTCGAGGCGCGCCTTGGTGACGACCACGGTGTCCAGGCCGGCGGCCGCGCAGCGCAGGGCCGTGGTGAGACCGGCGACCCCGGAGCCGACCACCACGACGTCCGCGTCGATGGCCCAGCCGGGGGCGGGGGCGGTCAGCCGTATTCCGGTCACGTCAGGGCTCCGAAGGTGAGGGGGATGTTGTCGATGAGGCGGGTGTCCCCGACCCGGGCGGCGACGGCGAGGATCGCCTCCCCGCTCTCGCGGTCGTCGGGGATCTCGGTGAAGTCCGCCGGGTCGACCAGGGCGAGATAGTCCAGGACGAGCGGGTGCCTGCCCCGGGTGGCGGCCTCTTCCAGGATCGCGCGTGCGGTGGCCCGTACGGCGGCGGGCGCCCCGTTGGGCCGGGCCAGCGCGACGGCCTGGGCGTCGGCGGCGGCGCGGGCCTCGCCGAGCTTGTTGAGCCCGGCGGCCCGGTCGCCGCCGGGGGCGGTGGCCTTGGCCCGCTCGTGCAGGGCCTGCTGGGCGGCGAGCCGGTCCTGGGCAGCGAACAGGGCGCGGGGCAGGGCGAGGGCGGTGTGCCGCTCCTGCGGGGACAGGAACCGGTTGCGGCTGGAGAGCGCGAGGCCGTCGGGGTCGCGGACGGTGGGGACGCCGGTGATCTGGACGCCGAAGTTCAGGTCGCGGACCATGCGGCGGATCAGGGCGAGCTGCTGGGCGTCCTTCTGCCCGTAGAACGCCTCGTCGGGGCGGGTCAGGTGGAGGAGCTTGGCGACGACGGTGAGCATGCCGTCGAAGTGGCCGGGGCGGGAAGCGCCTTCGAGCCGCTCGCCCATGGGGCCCGCGGTGATCCTCACCTGGGGCTCGCCGCCGGGGTAGACCTCGTCCACACCGGGGGCGAAGACGGCGTCGGCGCCGGCGGCCGCGGCGGTGGCCAGGTCGGCGTCCAGGGTGCGCGGGTAGCGGTCGAGGTCGGCCGCCTCACCGAACTGGAGCGGGTTCACGAAGACGGTGACCACGACCTGGCCGTCCGGCCCCGCGGCCGCGCGGGCGGCGCGGATCAGGGTGGCGTGGCCCTCGTGGAGGGCGCCCATGGTCATGACGACGGCCCGCTCGGCCCCGGCGGGGCGGGGGAGGGCGTCCAGCTCGGCGGCGGTGCGGAGGAGGGCGGGGGTTCCTTGAGAGGTTGCGCCCTCGGGGGCCGTGGGGCCCTGGGGGGCGGTGCCCTGGGGGCCCGCGGGGCCGGTGTTTCCCGTACGGCTGCTGGTGGTCATCGGGTCTCCCCCGGCCCCGGGCCGCCCGGGCGGCTCTCCTGGTCGGCCAGGGCGACGAGCAGGTCCTCCGCCAGCTCCGGCTTGAGCAGGCCGTGGGCCAGCGCCCGGTCGGCCGTGGCGCGGGCCATCGCGAGATAGCCCCCGACCATCTGGGGGGCGTGCGCGCGCAGCTCGCCGACGTGGGCGGCGACCGTGCCCGCGTCGCCCCGGGCCACCGGGCCGGTCAGCGCGGCGTCGCCGGAGCGCAGGGCGTTGTCCAGGGCGGCGCCCAGGAGCGGGCCGAGCATCCGGTCCGGGGCGGTGACCCCGGCCTTGGCCAGCAGCTCCATCGACTCGGCGACCAGGGTGACCAGGTGGTTCGCGCCCAGGGCGAGGGCCGCGTGGTAGAGCGGGCGGGACTCCTCGGCGATCCACTCCGGCTCGCCGCCCATCTCGATGACCAGCGCCTCGGCGGCCAGCCGCAGCTCCTCGGGGGCGGTGACCCCGAACGAGCAGCCCGCGAGCCGCTGGACGTCGACGGACGAGCCGGTGAACGTCATCGCCGGGTGCAGCGCGAGCGGCAGGGCCCCGGCCCGCAGCGCGGGGTCCAGGACCCGGGCTCCGTACCGCCCGGAAGTGTGGACGAGGAGCTGTCCCGGCCGTACGGCACCGGTCTCGGCGAGCCCCTCGACCAGGCCCGGGAGCGCGTCGTCGGGGACGGTGAGCAGCACCAGCTCGGCGCGGGCGAGCACCTCGGCGGGCGTCACCACGGGGACGTCGGGGAGCAGGGCGGCCGCGCGGCGCCGGGAGGCGTCGGAGACGCCCGAGACGGCCACCGGTCGGTGACCGGCGAGCTGGAGCGCGGCGGCGAGTGCGGGACCGACGCGGCCCGCTCCCACGACGCCGACGGTGAGGCGGGCGGGGCGGTCCCTCGCGTCGAGGGGTTCCTTCGGAACTGTCGTATTCACGCGGCGATGGCCTTCCGTTCCAGTCCGCGGGGGGTACCGGACGATTTCTCTGCATGCTACGCCAGCGTTTCGACGAAGCCCGCCCACCGCCCACAGCCTGTGGATAACTCTGCGGAGCGGGCGGGAATCGCAGGGGCGTGCCGTCAGTGGTCCGGGGGATGATCGTCCCATGACAGCCATGGATGAGCAGGAGCAGCGGCGGCGCCGACTGGCCGCCTGGCGGGGGTCGCACCGGATGCTGGCGCGCCGGTCCACGGACCGCACGGTGGGCGAGGGGCTCGCGGCGCTGATGGCCGGGGTGGGGGCCGGTTCCGGCACTGGAGCCGGTTCCGCTTCCGAGGTCGGGGCCGGTCTCGGTTCGGGGGCCGGTTCCGGTTTCGTACACGATCCGGACGACGCGGTGGATGTGTACGGCGGCGGGGTCGTCGCGGACCTGGAGCGGCGGGTGGCCGGGCTGCTGGGGACGGAGGCGGCGGCGTTCTTCCCGACCGGCACCATGGCCCAGCAGGTCGCGCTGCGGTGCTGGGCGGGGCGTACGGGCAACGCGACGGTGGCACTGCACCCCCTGGCCCACCCGGAGCTGCACGAGGAGGGGTCGCTCGGGGCGGTGAGCGGGCTGCGGACGGTGCACCTGACGTCGGCGGCCCGGATGCCGAGCGCGGAGGAGGTGCGGGACCACCCGGAGCCGTTCGGCACGCTGATGCTGGAGCTGCCGTTGCGGGACGCCGGTTTCGTACTGCCCACGTGGGACGAGCTGGAGGCGGTCGTGGCCGCGGCCCGGGAGCGGGACGCGGTGGTGCACCTGGACGGGGCGCGGCTCTGGGAGTGCACCGAACACTTCGCGCGTGACCTTCAGGAGATCGCGGCGCTCGCGGACAGCGTGTACGTGTCCTTCTACAAGTCGCTGGACGGGCTGTCGGGGGCGGTGCTGGCGGGCCCGGACGCGCTGGTGGAGGAGGCGCGGGTGTGGCGCCACCGGTACGGGGGCCAGGTCTTCCAGCAGTACCCGGCGGCGCTCTCCGCCCTGCTCGGCCTGGAGAAGGAGCTGCCACGGCTGCCGTCGTACGTGGCCCACGCGAAGGTGGTGGCGTCGGCGATGGCGGAGGGGTTCGCGGCGGCGGGGGTGCCGTGGTTCCGGGTCCATCCGGAGCCGCCGCACACGCACCAGTTCCAGGTCTGGCTGCCGTACGGGGCCGAGGTGCTGGACGAGGCGTCGTTGCGGCAGGCGGAGGAGACGGGGGTGACGCTGTTCCGGCGGTGGGGTTCCGGGGCGGCCGGGCTGCCGCCGGGGGTGTCGGTGACCGAGGTGACGGTGGCCGGGGCCGGGCTGGAGTGGTCGGCGGAGGATGTGCGGGAGGCGGTGGGGGTGTTCGTGGGCTTGCTGAAGTAGGGGCCTTGTCGAGTCACCGGACCCCGTCCTCAGGGTTCCGTCCTCAGGGTTCCGTCCTCAGGCTTTCCGCCCTCAAGCGCCGGACGGGCTGGATTGGTCGGACGGGCTGGAGCGGCCGCGGACGGGCTGATGTGCCGTCGGCGGGTGCGTCAGCCAGTGGTGGTACAGGTCGCGCAACGTTCTGCGGTCGTGGCGGCCCGGCGGAGGCGGGGCGGGTTCGCCCAGCCGGGCCGCGCGGTAGGTGTCGAGCATGTGCTGCTGGATGGCGTCCATGCATCCAGCGTCCGCCCGTCACCGCAGGTCCGCGCGTTGATTGACGGCCGCCGTCAAATGGGGCGACGCCTCGCCCGCGTACCCGCACCATGGGACACGTGAGCGTGAACATAGACATCGCCGGCCTGCCCTCCGACCGCATCGTTTTCGCGGTCTCCCCGCTCACCGAGCTGGGGGACGCACTGCACGCGCTCTCCGAGCCCGGCCACCACCCCGGCGTGCACGGCTGGGCCACCGCGACCTCGGCCGCGCTGGAGCCCGATCTCGCCGACCGGCTGCTGGAGGCGGAGTTCCTCTGGCGCCACACCTTCTCCGACATCTTCCTGCCGTACGCCGGGGTGCGCGGCGGCGACGGCAGGCCCGGGGCGAGCCTCGCCGAGGACCTGGACATCCTGGACCGGATCGACGACGAACGGTTCGTCACCTCGGCGCTGGAGTTCACCTGCGCCGGGCTGGTGGAGCCGGGCAACCCCTCCCCCCTGACGAACGCCGCGATGCGGGCCCGAGCCCTGGACATGGCGGCGGCGCGCGGGCCACGGCAGGTGAAGTTCACCGAGCGGCTGCTGGCCGACCCCGTCCGCGTACGCGGCTGGATCCGGCGGCTCTTCGAGGACTGCGACCAGGCGTTCTTCGCGGACACCTGGCGCCGGGTCTCCGTCCAGCTGGTCGCCGACGCCCGGCACAAGACGGAGGTGCTGCGGCGCAAGGGCGTCCAGGAGGCGATGGGCGCGGTCTCCGCCGCCCTGACCCTGGACGAGGAGGCGGGCAGGCTCTCCGTCGACAAGCTGGCCGAGGCCCGGACCACCGCCGTCGACCCGGACGTCGGCACCGGCCTGACCCTGCTGCCCAGCAGCTTCGGCTGGCCGCATCTGATGGTGCTGTACGCCCCGGGGTGGCGGCCGGTGATCCAGTACCCGGTCCGTCTGCCCGACCTGCCGGCCCCCGCCTCCGTGGAGCTGGTCCAGCTCCGGATGGAGGCCCTGGCCCACCCGATGCGGATGCGCCTGTGCCGCAACCTGGCCCGCGCGGCGTACACCACCGGCGAACTGGCCGACTCCCACCGGATCACCGCACCCGAGGTCTCCCGGCATCTGTCGGTGCTCAAGAAGGCGGGCCTGATCACGACCCGCCGCCGCGGCCGCTACGTACTGCACCAGCTGGACCTGACGGTCGTCGCCCGCATCGGCAGCGACTTCCTGGAGGGTGTGCTGCGGTAGCCGACGGCTCGGGCGTCAGTCGAAGCGGATGTGGCGCAGGCCCGTCCAGGTCCGCCGCAGCCGGTGGCGCAGCCGGCCGTCGGTGTTCGGCCTGAGCGTCAGGCCCGCCGCTTCCGCGACCAGGTCCGCCACCTGAGCCACGGTCACCTCGTCCGTACGCACATGGCGGGCGAACTCCGGCCGGGCCAGCCGCTCCAGGCAGTCGTCCAGACGCCGCACGGCAAAGCTCTCCCGCTTCAGTCCACGCCCCAGGCCCCGCTCCCGCAGCCGCCGCAGGACGGTGGCCCGGTCGGCGAGCAGGGCGCTGTGGTGGACGGTGTGGCCGTCCTCGCGCAGGCCTCCGACGATCTCGGCGAAATAGCCGGGATCGACCAGCGTCATCGGCACGATCACCGGGCCGGGGTGGCCCGCCAGGGCCAGCCCGAGCACTTCGCGGACCCCGGCACGCCAGGAGGCCAGGTCCTGGAAGTCACCGCGCAGGTGGGGCGGCAGGGTCCGGTGCAGGCCGAAGCCGATGTGCTCCGGGTCGCAGATCACGCTGCCCGGCAGCCGTCGCCGGATCTCGTACGCGGTCTGCGTCTTGCCGCCCCCGAACGGACCGTTGATCCACAGCAGCGTCCCCACGCCGACCCCCTCAGCCCGCTCCCCCGCCAGCCCGCACCAGCCCCGTCTCGTAGGCGAGGACGACGACCTGGACGCGGTCGCGCAGGCTCAGCTTGGTCAGGATGCGGCCGACGTGGGTCTTGACCGTGGCCTCGGAGAGGACGAGGCGGGTGGCGATCTCGCCGTTCGAGAGGCCCTGGGCGACCAGGAGCATCACTTCGCGCTCGCGTTCGGTGAGCTTCTGGATGTGCTTGTTCTTCGGCTCCTTCTCGCTGCTGGGCAGCATCGGCGAGAAGCGGTCGAGGAGGCGGCGGGTGGTGGACGGGGCGACGACCGCGTCGCCGCTGTGCACCGAGCGGATCGCGGAGAGCAGCTCGGCCGGGGGCACGTCCTTGAGCATGAAGCCGCTGGCGCCCGCCTTGAGCCCGGAGAAGGCGTACTCGTCCAGGTCGAACGTCGTCAGGATCAGCACCTTCGGCGGGTCCGGCTGGGCGCAGATGCGGCGGGTCGCCTCCACGCCGTCCAGGCGGGGCATGCGGACGTCCATCAGGACCACGTCGACCGCCGTGGCCCGCAGGATCTCGATCGCCTCGGCGCCGTCTCCGGCCTCGGCCACCACCTCCATGTCGGGCTGGGCGGCCAGGACCATCCGGAAGCCCGTACGCAGCAGCACCTGGTCGTCGACGAGCATCACGCGGATGGCCATGGGGTCTGTCCTGTCTGTCCTGTATGGGTGGTAAGGGAGTGCTTCAGGGGGCGTCAGTCGGCCGGTTTCAGCGGCAGCAGCGCGCTGATCCGGAAGCCGCCGCCGGGCCGGGGCCCGGCGTCCAGGGTGCCGCCGACCATGCCGACCCGCTCCCGCATCCCGATCATCCCGTGCCCGGCGCCGTCCGCGCCGCCGTCCTCGTACAGCTCGTGCGCCGCGCCCCGCCCGTCGTCCTCGACCAGCAGGCCGAGGCCGTCGTCGAAGTAGACCAGCCGGACGCTGGCCCCGGCGTCGGGGCCGCCGTGCTTGCGGGTGTTGGTGAGGGCTTCCTGCACGATGCGGTACGCGGTCAGCTCCACGCCGCTCGGCAGCGGGCGGGCGGTGCCCTCCACCTTGAAGTCCACCGCCAGACCGGTCCGGCGCACCTGGTCGACCAGGTCCTCGATCTGCTCCACGTCGGGCTGCGGGACGTACTCCCCGCTCTCCCGCGTGTCACCGGTCCGCAGCACCCCCAGCAGCCGCCGCATCTCGGCCAGCGCCTGCCGACCGGTGGAGGAGATCGTCTCCAGCGCCTGGCGGGCCTGGTCGGGCGCCGCGTCCATCACGTACGCCGCGCCGTCGGCCTGAACCACCATCACGGACACGTTGTGCGCGACGACATCGTGCAGCTCCCGGGCGATCCGGGCCCGCTCGGCGGCCACCGCCACCTTGGACTGGGCCTCGCGCTCCCGCTCCAGCCGGGCGGCGCGCTCCTCCAGCTGGCTGAAGTAGGCCCGCCGGGTCCGCAGCGAGTCGCCCATCACCCAGGCCAGCACGAACGGCACCGTCATGATCACCGTCACGAAGACCTGCTGGGGCCAGGAACCGCCCGGCTCGGACTCCCAGCGCACCTGCGACAGGGTGGCCGCCGTCAGGCTGCACACCAGGGCGAGCCGGGAGGCCCAGCGCTCCCCGATCGTGGCCACCGTGAAGGTGATCACCAGCATCGCGAAGTTCCCGATGCCCGGCCGGACGTCGAAGAGCAACTGGCAGACGCCCACCGCGATGGCGAGCAGCAGCATCTTCTCGGGGACGCGTCGGCGCAGCGCCACCACGGTGGAGAGGCCGAGCGCAACCGGAATCGAGAGGATCTCCTCCCGCCCGGCGTCGTACATGCCCGACGCCATCGACATGCCGGAGAGCCCGAGGAGGACGACCGCCCAGAAGACGTCGACGCCCGTCGGGTGTCTGCGGAGAAAATCGTAGAGGCGCTGCACGTAGCCAGCGTAAGGACAGTGGATAGGTGCCCGGGTCAACCGGAGGGTCGATCCAGATCCGGGGACCGTACTCCCCAAGGTGGAGACTGGCCCACATGACGGAGGAGTGGCGCGGGTGGCGAGAGGCGGCACAGGCCGCCCTCTACGGGGACGAGGGCTTCTACCGGAGCCCGGTCCGGAGCCCGGAGGGGCCGGCGGGCCACTTCCGTACGTCGGTCCACGCATCGCCCCTGTTCGCGCGGGCGGTCGCCGGGCTGCTGGCCCGGACCGCCGAGGAGCTGGGCGTCGGCACGGTCGCCCTGGTGGACGTGGGGGCCGGGCGCGGCGAGCTGCTGGCCGGGGTGCTCGCCGCCGTCCCGGAGGGGCTGGAGGTGATCCCGTACGGGGTGGAGGTCGCCGCCCGCCCGGCAGGTCTTGACCCCCGCGTCGTCTGGTGCGCCGAGCCGCCCCCCGGCGTCACCGGCCTGCTCTTCGCCAACGAGTGGCTGGACAACGTGCCGGTGGACGTGGCGGAGGTGGACGGGGACGGCGTCGCCCGGTACGTGGAGGTGCGGTCCTCGGACGGTGCCGAGCGGCTGGGCGCTCCGGTGGCCGGGGCCGATGCCGCGTGGCTGGAGCGGTGGTGGCCGCCGGCCTCGCCCGGTGAGCGGGCGGAGATCGGACGGCCCCGGGATGAGGCGTGGGCGCGGGCGGTGGGTTCGCTGGCGGCCGGGGTGGCGGTGGCGGTGGACTACGCGCATGTACGGGGCGGGCGGCCGCCCTTCGGGACGCTGACCGGGTTCCGGGGCGGGCGGGAGGTGCGGCCGGTGCCGGACGGGTCGTGCGACCTGACCGCGCATGTGGCGCTGGACGCGTGCGCGGCGGCGGTGGACCAGGGGACGGCGGAGCTCACCGACCAGCGGGCGGCGCTCGGGCGGCTGGGGGTCTCCGGGGAGCGGCCGCCGCTGAGTCTGGCCGCCTCCGATCCGGCCGCGTACGTACGGGCCCTGTCCTCGGCGGGCGAGGCGGCGGAGCTGACCGCGCGCGGCGGGCTCGGCGACTTCGGGTGGCTGCTGCACCGGGTGGGGGCGGCGGGGCGGTGCACGGGTGACCCTCGGGCAGTGCACGGGCGGCCGCCGGAGCGCGGGTAACCGCCCTGGCACGGCGGCGGTCAGGGAATACTGGCCCCCATGACGGAGACGACCATCGGCATCGGCGGCGCGGCGGAGAGCACCGACATGGTGCTGAACATCGGCCCGCAGCACCCCTCCACGCACGGGGTGCTCCGGCTCCGGATCGTCCTGGACGGCGAACGCGTCCAGCACGCCGAGCCGGTCATCGGCTATATGCACCGGGGCGCGGAGAAGCTCTTCGAGGCGCGCGACTACCGGCAGATCATCATGCTGGCCAACCGCCACGACTGGCTCTCCGCGTTCTCGAACGAGCTGGGCGTCGTGATGGCCGTGGAGCGCATGCTCGGCATGGAGGTGCCCGAGCGCGCGGTCTGGACGCGTACGCTGCTCGCCGAGCTGAACCGGGTCCTCAACCACCTGATGTTCCTCGGCTCCTACCCCCTCGAACTGGGCGGCATCACCCCGGTGTTCCACGCCTTCCGGGAGCGCGAGGAGCTCCAGGCGGTGATGGAGGAGGTCTCCGGCGGCCGGATGCACTACATGTTCAACCGGGTCGGCGGGCTCAAGGAGGACGTACCGGCGGGCTGGTCGGGCCGGGTCCGGGACGCCGTCGCCTCGGTCCGCTCCCGGATGGGCGTGTACGAGAACCTGGTCCTCGGCAACGAGATCTTCCGGGCCCGTACGCGCGGTGTCGGCGTGCTCTCCGCCGAAGCCGTGCACGCGTACGGGGTGTCGGGGCCGATCGCGCGCGCCTCCGGCGTCGACTTCGACCTGCGGCGCGACGAGCCGTACCTCGCGTACGGGGAGCTCCAGGACACCTTGAAGGTGGTCACCCGGACCGAGGGCGACTGCCTGGCCCGCTTCGAGTGCCTGCTGGAGCAGACCCTCAACTCCCTTGACCTGGCGGACGCGTGCCTGGACCGGATGGCCGGGCTGGAGCCGGGGCCGGTCAACCAGCGGCTGCCCAAGGTGCTGAAGGCGCCCGAGGGCCACACGTACGCCTGGACGGAGAACCCGCTCGGCCTCAACGGCTACTACCTGGTCTCCAAGGGCGAGAAGACCCCGTACCGGCTGAAGCTGCGCTCCGCCTCCTTCAACAACATCCAGGCGCTCACCGAGCTGCTGCCGGGGACGCTGGTCTCCGACATGGTGGCGATCCTGGGGTCGCTCTTCTTCGTGGTCGGGGACATCGACAAGTAGCGGCCCGCTTCTCCGAGCTCAGGAGGCGGCGCGCTCCTCCGGGCTCAGGAGACCGCGCCGCGCAGCTCCGCCACGTCGATCTGCTCGGTCTCGTCGTGCGCGGTGAGGTCGATGACCTTGCCCACGGCCCGGTTCTGCACGGCTCCCGTGCGGTGGGCGGCGAGCGCCTCCTCGCCGACGACGTCCGCGAGGTCCTCGTTCTGCACGGACTCGATCGCGGCGTTCGCCTTCTGGGCGTTCTGGGTGCCGAAGAAGTCGAAGCTGCCCTGGGGGGCGAGATGGCGGCGGGCCGCGGCGTACGGCACGACGGCCGAGGCGGCGGGGACCGTACGCGGCACGTGCACAGGCACGTTGGAGGCCTGGGGCCGGGCGCCGAGGGCCAGGGGCTGGACCTGCGCGGCCGGGGCGACCGGGGCCGGAGCGGCGGGAGCCGGGGCCGACGTGGCCGGAGCCTGAGCGGCGGGGGCCTGGGGCTCCGGAGCCGGAGCGGCGGAGGCCGGGGGGAGCGCGGCCGGGGCTGGCGGGGTGGTCGACGGGCGGCGGTGCTGGGCGTGCTGGTGGTGCTCACCCGCCCCGGTGGCCACCGCGTCCTTCCCCTGCGGGCCTTCCCCCTCCGCACCTTGCTCCGCGCTCCGCTCGGCGGCCTCGGCGCGGCGGGCCTTCTGGAGTGCGGCGTTACGGGTGAGGTTGAGCAGGGCCTCGTCCGCGCGGCGGTAGGCGTCCGGGGTGGGCGTCGACCGTCCGGTGGGCAGCTCGGCGGGCGTGGCGGCGGCCTCGATGGCGAGCTGCCTGCGGCCCTCCAGCGCACTGGCCCGCTCGGTCTCGGCGTTGGCGTACCGGCGCAGCAGGCCCGCGTGCTCGCCGCGCAGTCCGGCGAGCTCCACCCGCTTGCGGCGGAGCTTGGTCTCCAGACGGGTGCGCAGCTCGCGCGACTCCTCCAGATCCTGCTCCAGCTCGGCTATCCGCTCCTCGGCCCGCCACTCGTCCCGGGTGCGGGCCCGCTCCAGCTCGGCGACCCGCAGCCCCGCCGCCCGGTCCCAGCTGCGCATCAGATACGCGCCGGTCAGGGCGGCGGCGGCCACGGCGGCCACCAGGCCGCGCAGGGCGAGGGGTTCGGCGAGGAACCAGGCGCCGGAAGCACCGACGACCGACACTCCCGCCACCACGGAGGGCGGCAGGATTCTGTGAAGGGGTGGCGAATGGCGGTGGCGTCCACGTGGCATGGCCTGAAATTTACCGTGTGTACGCGCCACTTGGGGGGCCGCCCGGCAATCTTTCCCGGCCGGTTACCTGACGGCCCCCCGAGGCCCCCTACTTCTTGATCGAGAACTCTCCCTGACCGGCCCTTGCTTCTTGATCGGGCCTTACTTCTCGATCAGGCCCTTCGACTCCAGATACTCCTTCGCCACATCGGTCGGCTTCGCGCGCTCGGCGTCGACCTTGCGGTTCAGCTCGGCGAGATCTTCCGTGGTCAGCGTGTCGGTGAGCTTTCCGAGCGCCTCGGCGATCTCCGGTGCGCCCGCGTCCTTGGCATTGAGGACCGGCAGGACGTTGTCGGCGTTCTGGAGCTTCTTGTCGTCCTCCAGGAAGACCAGCCCGTCCAGCACCGCGTCCGTGGTGGTCGTCAGGACCAGCTCGACCTTGCCGTCGCGGACGGCCTGCTTGGACTGCGGGGTGCCGACGCCCTTGGGGTCGATACCCGTGACGTCGATGCCGTACGTCTTCTTCAGACCGGGTGCGCAGAAGGGCCGCACCTCGCACTCGTCGCCCGCCGCGATCTTCACCTTGAGCTTCGACTTTCCGAGATCGGAAAGGGTCGTGAGCTTGTTCTTCTCGGCGAATTCCTTGGAGACCGCGAAGGCGTTCTGGTCGACGGCCTTCCCGGCCGGGAGCACCTTGAGCCCGAGCGGGGTGGCGAGCTTCTCCAGGGCGGCGACCGTGGCGGCGGCGTCCCCGGAGGCGAGGGGGTTGGCCTGGGCCTTCTCCGCCCCGTTCACCTTGGCGTTGAGGAATTCGGTGATCGTGGCCGCGTATTCGGGTACGACGTCGATCTCGCCCTTCTCCAGCGAGGGCTCGTACAGCTCACGGTTCTTCACCGTGGTGATCGAGGTGTCGTACCCGGCGTCGCCCAGGATCTGTGCGTACAGCTCGGCGAGCACCTTCGACTCGGTGAACGAGGCCGAGCCGACGACGAGCGAGCCCTTCTTGCTGTCGCCCGAGGAGCCCGAGCCGCCGCCCTTCTCCTTCTCCAGGCTGTCGCCGCCGCAGGCCGCCAGCGACCCTGTCAGCGCCACGATGCCGATGACCGCTCCGGCTATCCGCGAGGTCCTGCTCATGTCTGTTCTCCGTCCGAACCGAAAAAGGGTGACCAAAGGTGACCAAAAAGGAAGTTGATGAGCCGCCGGGCCCCGTCACGCGGTCCGGCGGCGGCGCAGCGGTGACAGCATCCGGTCCAGCGCCACCAGCACCCCCTCCACCAGCAGGGCCAGGCCGGCGACGAGGATCGCGCCCGCGAAGACCTGTGCGGTGTCGTAGGTGTTGAACCCGGCGGTGATGATCCGGCCGAGGCCGCCGAGACCGACCATGGCGGCGATCGAGGCGGTGGCCACGACCTGGACGGCGGCGGAGCGCAGCCCGGTCATGATCATCGGGTAGGCGAGCGGCAGCTCCACCCGGACGAAGAGCTGCCCGCCGGACATCCCCATGCCCCGGGCGGCCTCCACCACGGACCGGTCCACCTCCCGCATGCCCACATAGGCGTTGGTCAGCAGCGGGGGTACGGCGAACAGCACCAGCGCGATGATCGTGGGCCAGTACCCCGAGTTGCGCAGGGGCGTGACCATGAAGAGGGCCAGCACCGCGAAGACCGGGACGGCCCGCCCCACGTTGGAGACGTTGACCGCGAGCGCGCCGCCCTTGCCCAGGTGCCCCAGGTAGAGGGCGAGCGGCAGGGCGATGGCGCAGGCCACCGCGAGGGCGACCCCGCTGACGTACAGATGCTCGCCGAGCCGGTGCGCGGCTCCGCCGTCGCCCGACCAGTTGGCCCCGGTGGTCAGCCAGGTCCAGGCATCGCCGATGACTCCCACGGGTCAGCCCGCCTCCACCTTCGCCGGGGCGGGTATGCCCGCCGGACCGCCGGAGCCGCCGGAACCTTCCGTGGCACCGCCCGGGCCGCCGGAACCGTCACCGCCGCCCGCACCCGTACGCGTATCCCCCGCCTTGGCGGATATACGCGTCCAGGGCGTCAGCAGCCGCTGGAGGCCGAGGAGCAGCAGGTCGGCCGTGACCGCGAGCAGCACGCACAGGACGGAGGCGGCGAGCACCTGGGCCTTGAAGAAGCTCGGCAGCGCGTCCTCGATGAGATTGCCGAGGCCGCCCTTGCCGACGAGCGAGCCGACCGTGGTCAGCGCGACCGTCGACACGGTGGCTATGCGCAGCCCCGCCATCAGCGCGGGCAGCGCCAGTGGGAGCTCCACCTCCCACAGCAGCCGCCACGGCCCGTATCCCATGCCCCGGGCGGCCTCCTTGGCCTCCTCGGGGACGGCTTCGAGGCCGGCCAGGATGTTCCGTACGAGGATGGTGAGCGAATAGAGCACCAGGCCCGTGACGACGAGCGCGGCGGAGAGCCCGAACAGGGGCAGCAGCAGCGAGAACATCGCCAGCGAGGGCACGGTGTAGAGGACCGTGGTCAGCCCGAGCACCGGTCCGGCGAAGCCGCGGCCCCGGCGGGCGAGCAGCGCCAGCGGAAAGGCGACCGCGAGCCCGATGAGCACCGAGACGACCGTGATCCCGATGTGCTGCACGGTGGCGTCGATCAGCTCCTGGCTCCGGGAGCGCAGATACTCGCCGCAGATCCAGTCGTTCGTCGCCAGGCAGTTCGCCTCGGCCATCGCGCCCCCACCTCCCGTTTCCCCTGTCGCGCCCGTGTCGAACTGATGCCTGGCGAGCCTATCCTCGACCACTGACAATCACGGATGCTGTCGCATTCCGGCAACATGCCCTTCACAGAACGCCCTCCACAATGGGGAACCATGATCCGTTTCGAGCACGTCACCAAGCGGTACGCGGACGGCACCACCGCCGTCGACGACCTTTCGTTCGAGGTCGCCGAGGGTGAACTGGTCACGCTCGTCGGACCTTCCGGATGCGGCAAGACGACCACCATGAAGATGGTGAACCGGCTGATCGAACCGACCGAGGGCACGATATTCCTCGACGGGGACGACATATCCGCCATCGACCCCGTCGAACTCCGCCGCCGCATCGGCTATGTGATCCAGCAGGTGGGCCTCTTCCCGCACAAGACGGTGCTGGAGAACACCGCGACCGTCCCCCATCTCCTGGGCTGGAAGCGCGGAAAGGGACGCGAACGCGCCGCCGAACTCCTCGACCTCGTCGGACTCGACCCTTCCGTCTACGGCGACCGCTATCCGGAACAGCTCTCCGGCGGACAGCGCCAGCGCGTCGGGGTGGCCCGCGCCCTGGCCGCCGACCCGCCCGTCCTGCTGATGGACGAGCCTTTCGGCGCGGTCGACCCGGTGGTCCGCGAACGGCTCCAGAACGAATTCCTGAAACTCCAGGCCCAGGTCCGTAAAACCGTCCTCTTCGTCACCCACGACATCGAGGAGGCCGTCCGCCTCGGCGACCGGATCGCGGTGTACGGGCAGGGCCGCATCGACCAGTTCGACTCCCCCGCCACCGTCCTCGGCGCCCCCGCCACCCCGTACGTGGCCGACTTCGTCGGCGCCGACCGCGGGCTCAAGCGGCTCTCGGTGACCCCGATCGAGGAGAGCGACCTCGACCAGCCCCCGGTCGTCCACCTCGACGACTCCCTCGCCGAGGCCACCGCACGCCTCCGGTCCGAGGGCGCCCGGTGGGCCGTGGTCCTGGACGGCCGGGACAACCTGCACGGCTGGATCCCCGCCGAGGCGGCCACCGCCGCGAAGGGCACCGTCCGCGAGCACGCCCGCCGGATGGAGGCCTGGCTCCCGCTCGGCGCCCCGCTCAAGCAGGCGTTCTCCACGATGCTCCAGCACGACGCCGGCTGGATCGCGGTCATCGACAAGGAGAGCGAGGGCCGCTTCCTCGGCGTGCTGACCCCTGCCCGGCTGCACGAGGCGCTGCGCCGGTCGATCGACGCCGACGCCCAGGCCGTACCGCGCGCGGAGGTGGCGGTGGAGACCGTCGCCACCGCATAGCCGGGGGTGTCACTGCGCGCTGAGCCGCATGCTCAGCCACTCCAGGGCCGACGGGATCTCCCGCCGCCAGGTCGTGAAGTTGTGCCCGCCGCTGTCCAGCACGATCGACGACGCCTCGGCGGGCGCCTTCACCTTGTCGATGAACTTCATCGTGCTCTTCAGGTTCCCCTCGCCCTGCCGTGACGTCGTCACCAGGAACGAACCGCCGGGCGGCGGCCGGTTCTCCAGCGTCCACATCAGGTCGGCCCGGTCCCGCAGTGCCTGGTCTCCCTGGAACAGGTCGCCGGTCGTCGGGTCCTCGGCGGCCTTGTAGTACGCGGAGAGCCCGGCGCTCGCCGCGTACCGGTCGGAGTGGTGCAGCCCGATCTTCAACGCGCAGTAGCCGCCCGTGGAGTTGCCGATGATCCCCCAGTTGCGGGCCTCCTTCCCGACCCGGTACGACTGCGTGATCGCCTCCGGGAGGTCCTTCGCGAAGAACGTCTCCGTCTGCGGCCCCTTGGGGATGTCCACGCACTCGGTGTCCCGGGGCGGGGCCACCGTCGGCCGCAGCATCACCAGGATCATCGGCTGCGCCTTGCCCGCCTTCACCCGCTCGTGCGCCGTCCGGGGATAACGCAGCCCCTTGAGAAGGTTCTCCGCGGTCCCCGGATAACCGGTCAGCACCACCACCGCCGGGAACGACCGCTTCGCGTAGGCGCTCTGGAAATACTCCGGGGGCAGATAGACGTACGCCGGTGACTCGATGCCCGAGAGCCGCCCGGAGACCACCACCTTGTCGATCCGCCCGCCCGCCGCCGGCACCCCGCCGCCCGGCACGTCCGGCCGCTGGGTGCCGATCCGCGTCATGTGCCGCGAGCCCGGCTCCCCGCTCGCGTGGTCGGTGACCACGCCCAGCTCCTGCTTCTGGCCGAAGAGGTCGGCCCAGGAACCGTAGAAGAGGAACGCGTTGTTGGCGGCCAGGCCGACCGCGGCGAACAGCGTCAGCTGGGTCGTCAGCAGCAGTCCGACCCGGCCCGTCACAGCGGCGGCGCTCCGTCGGGCCAGGCGTGGCCAGAGCCAGACCGTGGCCGCGAACAGCGCCACGGCGGCGCCCGCCACGCCCGCGAGAACTACCTTGCTGGTGAGACCCATGAGTGAGCTTTCTCCGCGTATTCTCTGTGTTTTCTCCGCGCTTCCCGGCGGAAATTTCCGGAATGTGAATGAACCCTGGACACGCAACCCCCGTCCTAGAGGGAGCACATCGTCCGGAACGGCCACGGCCGACGGACTCACCAACCTGAAAACTCATCTGGAGCCACGGAAGCGATGTCTGTCACGGTAGATGGGGATAAATCGGTGTCGGTTCCGCAACGTGTGCGACGGGCTCTGCGCGGCCCGCGCCCCGAATCCGTACCGGCCGTCGTCGGCACCGCCTGCACCGTCGTCGGGCTGATCGACGTCACGGCAGGAGTCTTCCCCCGCTTCCGGCACAGTCGGATGCACACCCTCGCCGAGGTGCTCCCCGGGGCGCTCGGGCCGTTCGCCGCCGCGCTCTCGCTGAGCGCGGGTGTGCTGCTGCTCCTGCTCGCGCACGGGCTGAAGCGGCACAAGCGGCGGGCCTGGCGGGCGGCTGTGGTGCTGCTGCCTGCCGGGGCCGTGGCGCAGTTCGCGTACCGCCACTCCGTCATCGGCGTCCTGGTCTCCCTGACGCTCTGCTATCTGCTGGTGCGCCACCGGGACCAGTTCCGGGCCCTGCCCGACCCGCGCAGCCGCTGGCGGGCGCTGGCCAACTTCATCCTGCTCGGGGCGAGTTCGCTGGCGCTCGGGCTGGTCATCGTCTCCGTCCACCCCGGCCGCGTCGTCGGCGACCCGTCCATCGCGGACCGACTCCAGCACGTGCTGTACGGCCTGTTCGGCGTGGAGGGCCCCGTCGACTACGCGGGGCGGACCAGCTGGACCGTGGCGTACTCGCTCGGCGCGCTCGGCCTGCTGACCGCCGTCACCACCGTCTACCTCGCCTTCCGCCCCGAACACCCGGCCGCCCGCCTCACCGAGGACGACGAGAGCCGGCTGCGGGCGCTGCTGGCGACCCACGGCGGCCGCGACTCGCTCGGCCACTTCGCGCTCCGCCGCGACAAGGCCGTCGTCTTCTCCCCCAGCGGCAAGGCCGCCGTCTGCTACCGGGTCGTCTCCGGGGTGATGCTGGCCGGCGGTGACCCCATCGGCGACGTGGAGGCCTGGCCGGGCGCCATCGAACGGTTCATGGACGAGGCGAAGGCCCACTCCTGGACCCCGGCCGTGATGGGGTGCAGCGAGCGCGGCGGCGAGGTCTGGACCCGCGAGACCGGGCTCACCGCCCTGGAGCTGGGCGACGAGGCGGTGGTGGACGTCGCGGATTTCTCCCTCGCCGGGCGGGCCATGCGGAACGTACGCCAGATGGTGGGGCGCATCGAACGCAACGGCTACGAAACCCGGGTCCGGCGAGCACGTGACATCGGCGCCACCGAGCTGGAGCGGATCCGCCGGGCCGCCGCCGACTGGCGCGGCACCGACACCGAGCGCGGCTTCTCCATGGCGCTCGGCCGGATCGGCGACCCCGCCGACGGCGACTGCGTGATCGCCACCGCCCATCTGCCCGGCTCCGAGGACGGACCGCACGGCGACCTGAAGGCCGTACTCCACTTCGTCCCGTGGGGGCGCGACGGAATGTCCCTGGAGCTGATGCGCCGCGACCGCTCGGCCGACCCCGGCATGAACGAGCTGCTGATCGTCGCCTCGCTCCAGGCCGCCGGGAAGCTCGGCGTCAAGCGGGTCTCGCTGAACTTCGCGATGTTCCGCTCGGCGCTGGCACGGGGCGAGCGGCTGGGCGCCGGGCCGGTGCTGCGCTGCTGGCGCGGGCTGCTGATCTTCCTCTCGCGCTGGTTCCAGATCGAGTCGCTGTACAAGTTCAACGCCAAGTTCAAGCCGCGCTGGGAGCCCCGCTTCGTGGTCTTCCGCACCAGCCGCGACCTGCCCCGCATCGGGATCGCGGCGATGCAGGCCGAGGGGTTCGTGAACTTCTCGCTGCCCCGCCCCTTCCGCTCCCGCGGCCCCCGCCCGTGCGGCCACACCCTGCGCAGCGCCCAGGAGCACGAGGTGAGCGCGGCGTAGGCGCCCCGCCCGTACCCCATAGGCTGGAGGTATGAGTACGTCACGCGCGCGGGGCACGGTCCGAGGGCTGCCGGAGTGGGACCGCTGTGCGGTCATGGGGGTCGTCAACGTGACGCCCGACTCCTTCTCCGACGGGGGCCGCTGGTTCGACACCACGGCCGCGGTCAAGCACGGCCTCGACCTGGTCTCCGAGGGCGCCGACCTGGTCGACGTCGGCGGTGAGTCGACCCGCCCGGGCGCCAGCCGGGTGGACGAGTCGGAGGAGCTGCGGCGGGTGATCCCCGTCGTGAAGGGGCTGGCCTCCGAGGGCGTCACCGTCTCCGTGGACACCATGCGCGCCCGCGTCGCCGAGAAGGCCGTCGCCGCCGGGGCCGTCCTGGTCAACGACGTGAGCGGGGGCCTCGCGGACCCGGACATGATCCCGGCCGTCGCCGCCGCCGAGGTGCCGTTCGTCGTGATGCACTGGCGCGGCTTCAGCGAGTCCATGAACAGCCTTGCGGTGTACGAGGACGTGGTCGCCGAAGTCCTCGCGGAGCTGCGGCAGCGGATGGACGCGGTGGTCGCGGGCGGACTCGACCCGGACCGTGTGGTGATCGACCCCGGCCTCGGCTTCGCGAAGCTGGCCCCCCATGACCTGGCCCTCGTCGCGCACCTGGAGGAGCTGCACGCGCTGGGCCGCCCGCTGCTGGTGGCCGCCTCCCGCAAACGCTTCCTCGGCCATGTGCTGGCCGGCCCCGGCGCCTCCCTGCCGCCCGCCCGCGAACGTGACGCGGCGACCGCGGCCGTCTCCGCCCTCGCCGCCCGGGCCGGGGCCTGGGCGGTCCGCGTCCACGAGGTGCGGGCCACCGCCGACGCGGTACGGGTCGCGCGCGCCGTCGAGGGAGCCGCGTGAACGAGGACCACGCGGCGGCCGCCGCCGACATCGCGGAGGTCGAGGCGGCCAACACCGCCTTCTACGAGGCGCTGGAACGCGGCGACCACGAAGCCCTCTCCGACCGGTGGCTGCCGGGCGAGGACCTCACCGTCTCCTGCGTCCACCCGGGGTGGCCGGTGCTCACGGGCCGGGGCGACGTGCTGCGCAGTTACGCCCTGATCATGGCGAACACCGAGTACATCCAGTTCTTCCTCACCGACGTCAACGTCGCGATGACCGGCGACACCGCCCTGGTCACCTGCACCGAGAACATCCTCAGCGGCGGCCCGGCCGAGGAGGGCAACGCGCTGGGGCCGCTGGTGGGCCAGCTGGTCGTCGCCACGAACGTGTTCCGGCGCACCCCCGAGGGGTGGAAGCTCTGGTCCCACCACGGCTCGCCCGTCCTGGCGGAGAGCGACGAGGACGACGACGAGGAACCGTCCTCCTGAGGGCGGGGTCTGAGGACGGGGTCTGAGGGCGGGGCCTGAAGGACGCGGACCTGAGGACGCGGGCCTGAGGACGGGGACCACCCTCCCGAGTGGGCGGAGGCCCGACAGGGGTTGGGATCCACGACCGCGGGGTATGGGCGGCTACCAGCCCCGTGAGGCGCTGTCCATAGCCCCCACGGGCGAGCACTGTCGGTGCTCGCAGGTAGATTCGAAAGAAGGCATCTCGCCGCCCGCACGCGGCCGGGTGCCTCTTGGACCAACGACAGCAGGAGTGATTCGCGTGGATCGTGTCGCGCTGCGCGGCCTCAAGGCCCGTGGGCACCATGGCGTCTTCCCCCGGGAGCGGGAAGAGGGCCAGACCTTCATCGTCGACCTGGTGCTCGGCCTCGACACCCGCCCCGCGGCAGCCACCGACGACCTGGCCCGCACCGTGCACTACGGCGTGGTGGCCGAGGAGGTCGTCGAGGTGGTGACGGGCGAGCCGGTCGACCTGATCGAGACGCTCGCCGAGCGCATCGCCCAGCAGTGCCTGAAGCACGAAGGTGTCCAGGAGGTCGAGGTGGTGGTGCACAAGCCGGACGCACCGATCACCGTCCCCTTCGACGACGTGACCATCACCATCACCCGGAGCCGAGCATGACCGCTTTTTCCACCGAGGGGCAGAGCGACCCGACCGTCCAGCCGGTGCCCACCGCCGTCGTGAAGCAGGTGGACGCCGCCGACATCACCCTCTCCAACCCGAAGATGGCCGTGATCGCCCTCGGCTCCAACCTGGGCAACCGGCTGGAGACCCTCCAGGGCGCCGTCGACGCGCTGGAGGACACCCCGGGCCTGCGGGTCAAGGCCGTCTCCCCGGTCTACGAGACGGAGCCCTGGGGCGTCGCGGCCGACAGCCAGCCGTCGTACTTCAACGCGGTCATCCTCGTGAAGACGACGCTGCCGCCCGCCTCCCTGCTGGAGCGCGGCCAGGCGGTCGAGGAGGCCTTCGACCGGGTCCGCGAGGAGCGGTGGGGCCCGCGCACGATCGACGTCGACATCGTGTCGTACGCCGACGTCCTCTCCGACGACCCGGTGCTCACCCTCCCCCACCCCCGCGCCCACGAGCGGGCCTTCGTCCTGGCCCCCTGGCACGACGTGGACCCCGAGGCCCAGCTCCCGGGCGCCGGCCCGGTCGCGGAGCTGCTCGCCGGGGTCGGCCGCGAAGGCGTCCAGCCCCGCGCCGACCTGGAACTGCGCCTGCCGGAGTAATCGTTAGGCTCGACGGGCACGAGCTCAGAACAGGCGGGCTCGGGCCACGGGCTGAGGACACACGACCTCAGCCCTCACGGGCTCACGGGCTCACGGGCTCACGGGCTCACGAACAGGCAAGCTCGGGAACAGGCGACGAAGGGCGGCTCACGCGGTGAAGCAACTACGGCTCGGGGTACTGGCGGGCCTCTTCACCGCCGCCGGCGTCCTCTCCTGGGGCGGCGCCCGCCTCTGGGACTCCCTCGGCACCCTCCCGAGCGTCCCGCTGGCCGCCTCCATCGTGCTCGCCGTGATCGCGGTGATCCTCCTGGCCACCGCACTCTCCATCCGCACCCGCCTCCGCGCCCAGCGCGAACGCCGCCCCGGCGCCAAGGGCGTCGAACCCCTGATGGCGGCCAGGGCGGTCGTCTTCGGCCAGGCGAGCGCCCTGGTCACCGCCCTGGTCGCCGGGATGTACGGCGGCACGGGCGTCTTCCTGCTCAGCTTCCTCGACATCCCGCCCCGCCGCGACCAGGCCATCTACGCGGGCGCGGCGGTGGTGGCGGGCATCGGAGTCATCGCGGCCGCCTTCTTCCTGGAACGCGTCTGCCGCCTCCCGGAGGACGGCGACGAAAACCACGACGGCACGGGAACGGCCACCGCCTAGGGCGGTGCCGCCCCGTGCCGCCGGGTTCGCGGAGCCGGCCGTCGGACCGTGTCAGCGCGCCATGATGAGGCTCATCGCCTCGGCGCGCGTCGCGGGGTCGCGGAGCTGGCCGCGCACCGCCGAGGTGAGGGTCTTCGCGCCAGGCTTGCGGATGCCGCGCATGGACATGCACATGTGCTCGCACTCGACGACGACGATGACCCCGCGCGGCTCCAGGATCGACATGAGGGACTCGGCGATCTGGGTCGTCAGCCGCTCCTGGACCTGCGGGCGGCGGGCGTAGACGTCCACCAGCCGGGCCAGCTTGGACAGGCCGGTGATCTTGCCGGTGGAGGCCGGGATGTAGCCGACGTGCGCGACGCCCCTGAACGGCACCAGGTGATGCTCACAGGTGCTGAACACCTCGATGTCCTTGACCAGCACCATCTCGTCGTGACCCAGGTCGAACGTGGTCGTCAGGACATCCTCGGGCTGCTGGTACAGGCCCGCGAATATCTCCTTGTACGCCCGCGCCACCCGCCCCGGTGTCTCCCTCAGGCCCTCGCGGTCCGGGTCCTCTCCGACGGCGATGAGCAGTTCGCGTACGGCCGCCTCGGCCCGCTTCTCGTCGAATTCGCCGATCGATCCCTGGCCGTCCAGTGTCACCGGGTCGGTCATCTGTGCCTCGTTCCTCTGTGCTGCCCCGTGCGCGGTTCGCACGGAACATCCGCAGGCATACGGAAAAGCCGCGCCCCCACAGGCTAAAACCTGGGGGGCGCGGCATCCATTCCGGACCTGGTGAGGGCCCCGTGACGGAGGTCTCACCGGGTGCGGTGCGGGTCTAGCTCTCGGGACGGTCCTCGGGGATCGCCTCCGTGGAGGGGGCGATGTCCTTGGTGAGGTCCGTCGTCGGGGCGATCTCCGGAGGGGTGGCCGAGCCGTTGGCGGTGGAAGCGCCGTTGGTGAGGGCCAGCTCCTTCGGGGAGAGCACCGGAGGCCGCGTCGACGGGGTGCGCCGGGCGGAGCCGGTCCACGCCGGGCGGGCGGGACGCTTGACGATCGGGGCGAAGATCTCCGCGATCTCGTCCTTGTTGAGCGTCTCCTTCTCCAGGAGTTCGAGCACGAGGGCGTCGAGGATGTCGCGGTTCTCGACGAGGATCTCCCACGCGTCGTTGTGGGCGCTCTCGATGAGCTTCTTGACCTCTTCGTCCACGAGCGCGGCGACCTCTTCCGAGTAGTCGCGCTGGTGGCCCATCTCACGGCCCAGGAAGGGCTCGGAGTTGTCGCCGCCGAACTTGATCGCACCGAGCCGCTCGGTCATGCCGTACTGCGTGACCATCGCGCGGGCCGTCGCCGTGGCCTTCTCGATGTCGTTGGCGGCGCCGGTGGTCGGGTCGTGGAAGACCAGCTCCTCGGCCGCGCGCCCGCCCAGCATGTATGCCAGCTGGTCGAGCATCTCGTTGCGCGTCGTGGAGTACTTGTCCTCCTCCGGGAGCACCATCGTGTAACCGAGGGCGCGGCCGCGGGAGAGGATCGTGATCTTGTGGACCGGGTCCGACTGGGGGGAAGCCGCCGCGACCAGGGCGTGTCCGCCCTCGTGGTACGCGGTGATCTTCTTCTCCTTCTCGGACATGATCCGGGTCCGCTTCTGCGGGCCCGCCACGACGCGGTCGATGGCCTCGTCGAGAGACTCGTTGTCGATGAGCTTCTTGTCGCTGCGCGCCGTCAGGAGCGCGGCTTCGTTCAGCACGTTCGACAGGTCGGCACCGGTGAAGCCGGGCGTGCGGCGGGCGACGGCGCCGAGATCGACGTCCTTCGCGACGGGCTTGCCCTTCTGGTGGACCTTGAGGATCTCCAGCCGGCCCTGCATGTCGGGGCGGTCGACCGCGATCTGCCGGTCGAAGCGTCCCGGGCGCAGGAGGGCCGGGTCGAGGATGTCGGGGCGGTTCGTGGCGGCGATCAGGATGACCCCGCCCTTCACGTCGAACCCGTCCATCTCGACGAGCAGCTGGTTGAGCGTCTGCTCGCGCTCGTCGTGCCCGCCGCCCATGCCCGCACCGCGGTGCCGGCCGACGGCGTCGATCTCGTCGACGAAGACGATCGCCGGGGCGTTCGCCTTGGCCTGCTCGAAGAGGTCGCGCACCCGGGAGGCACCGACACCGACGAACATCTCGACGAAGTCGGAGCCGGAGATCGAGTAGAACGGCACGCCCGCTTCGCCGGCGACGGCGCGTGCGAGCAGCGTCTTGCCCGTACCGGGCGGCCCGTAGAGCAGGACGCCCTTGGGGATCTTGGCGCCGACGGCCTGGAACTTCGCCGGCTCCTGGAGGAACTCCTTGATCTCGTGGAGCTCCTCGACCGCCTCGTCGGACCCCGCCACATCGGCGAAGGTCGTCTTCGGGGTGTCCTTGGTGATCAGCTTGGCCTTGGACTTGCCGAACTGCATGACCTTGGAGCCGCCGCCCTGCATCTGGTTCATCAGAAACAGGAAGACGACGACGATCAGGACGAAGGGCAGCAGCGAGAGCAGGATCGAGACGAACGGGGACTGCTTCGACGGCGAGACGGTGTAACCCTTCTCGATGTCACCCGCCTCGAACTTCTGCTGGAGCGTGTCGGCGAGCTGGACGCCCTGGTTGCCGATGTAGCTCGCCTGGAACTTGGTGCCGGACTCGCCGGCAAGCTTCTGGCCCTTCTTCAGTTCGATCTTGAGAATCTGTTCGTCACCGGTGGTCAGCTTGGCCTGCTCCACCTGGTCCTTGCTGATCGCCTGGATCACCTTGGCGGTGTCCACCGTCTTGTAGCCGCCCGACGAGCCGACGACCTGCATCAACACGACCACGGCGAGGACGGCCAGCACGATCCACATGACCGGCCCACGGAAGTATCGCTTCACGTCCATCCATACGGAGCGAAGACGCCCCGTCCCTCCTGCCCGTAGGTAAATGCTGCTGTGTTTGAAAGCTCTGTTTGAAAAGAGTGCTCTTCGGACGGTACCCCAGCAAGGAGGCCCGCGACCGCTGCGTGCGGCGGAGAAACCCGCTTTCGAAGCTTCAACGGCCCGCGGGCGGCCAGGGTTCCCCGCCGGTCAGCCGCCGTAGACGTGCGGGGCGAGCGTGCCGACGAAGGGGAGGTTGCGGTACTTCTCCGCGTAGTCCAGCCCGTAGCCGACGACGAACTCGTTGGGGATGTCGAAGCCGATCCACTTCACGTCGATCGCGACCTTCGCGGCGTCCGGCTTGCGCAGCAGGGTGCAGACCTCCAGGGAGGCCGGCTCCCGGGAGCCCAGGTTGGACAGCAGCCAGGACAGCGTCAGGCCCGAGTCGATGATGTCCTCGACGATCAGGACGTGCTTGCCCTTGATGTCGGTGTCCAGGTCCTTGAGGATCCGGACGACACCGGAGGACTGGGTGCCCGCCCCGTACGAGGAGACGGCCATCCAGTCCATCGTGACGGGGGTGGACAGCGCGCGCGCCAGGTCCGCCATGACCATCACCGCGCCCTTGAGGACGCCGACGATCAGCAGGTCCTTGCCCGCGTACTCCGCGTCGATCTTCGCGGCCAGCTCGACGAGCTTCGCGTCGATCTCTTCCTTGGTGAGGAGCACCGACTGAAGGTCGGTGCCCATGTCCTTCTCGTTCACCCACGTCTCTTTCTCTGCCTGCCGGGCCCGGGGTGCGTCCCGGGCCCGGCCCGGCTGTTCGCCTGCGTTTCAGCCGCTCGCGCGTCAGCTCTGCCGAATGACCAGTCTGCCACCCTGCCGTCGGGCCTCGACGCGGCCGGGCAGGTTGATGGCCCGCTGGCCGCGCCAGCCGGTGATCAGGCGGTCGACTTCTTCGAGGTGGCGGGCGAAGAGGGAGCCGGCGGGCGCACCGGCCTCGATGACGGCCCGGCGCAGCACCCGGCGGCGTACCGCGGGCGGCAGGACGTAGAGCTTGGCGCACTCCAGCTGGCCGGTCTCGTCGCGTACGGCGAGCTCCGCCTCGGCGGCCCAGGTGTCCAGGGCGTCGGCGTCGTCGCGGGAGAGCTGGGCCGTCCGGGCGAGGGCTTCGACGACGCCTTTGCCGAGGGCCTTCTCCAGGGCGGGCAGGCCCTCGTGGCGGAGGCGGGAGCGGGTGTAGGCGGGGTCGATGTTGTGCGGGTCGTCCCAGACGGGGATCGACTGGACCAGGCAGGCCTTGCGGGCGGTCTGCCGGTCGAGTTGGAGGAAGGGGCGGCGGTAGCGGCCGGAGGGTCCGGAGGCGGCGGCCATGCCGGAGAGCGAGCGGATGCCGGAGCCGCGGGCGAGGCCGAGGAGGACGGTCTCGGCCTGGTCGTCGCGGGTGTGGCCGAGGAGCACGGCGGCGGCGCCGTGGCGTTCGGCGGCGGCGTCCAGCGCGGCGTAGCGGGCGTCGCGGGCGGCGGCCTCGGGGCCGCCCTCGCGTCCGACGTGCACGGCGACGGCCTCGACGGGGTCGAGGTCCATGGCGGCGAGCCGGGTGACGACCTCGGCGGCGCGGAGGGCGGATCCCGGCTGGAGGTTGTGGTCGACGGTGATGCCGCCGGCCCGGACGTCGAGTTTGCGGGCCTCGAAGGCGAGGGCCGAGGCGAGCGCCATGGAGTCGGCGCCGCCGGAGCAGGCGACGAGGACCAGGGGGGCCGCGGGCCGTTCGGGGAGGGCGGCGGTGCGGGGGCTGCTGCCCGCCGTACCGGCTTCGGCGTAGCGGGAGGCGGGCGCGGTGCGCCGGGCCTCTTCGGCGGGGCGGCCGGGGCCGTCGTGCCGGTGGAATTCGGTGAGGACGTCGTGGAGTACGCGGCGGACCGCCAGGCGTATCGCCGCGACCGCAGGATGGGGACCCATGTCCGGTGCCCTTCGTGGAGGTTCGGGAGGAGCGCCGAGCGCCGGAACGCGGGAGTCCCGTCACTCAGAGTGCGTCGATGGTGACAGAGGCAAGCTGTCCTTCGAGCATTGCACGCCTTCCCATGCCCTCATGGTCCCTCGGATGGGTGATTGGAGGGCAGTTTCCCGGCCGTGGGCCGGGGAAGGGTCACGATTCCGCCGTGCGGTGCACCCGCGCGACCCACTCCGCGGGTTTGGCGATCTCCGCCTTGGTCGGGAGGGTGTTGGGCGAGGTCCAGACGCGGTTGAAGCCGTCCATGCCGACCTCTTCGACGACCGATCGTACGAACTTCTCGCCGTCCTTGTACTGGCGGAGCTTGGCGTCCAGGCCCAGCAGCTTGCGCAGCGCCTGGTCGAGGCGGCCGGCGCCCTGGGCCCGGCGCTTCTGGAACTTCTCCCGGATCTCGGCGACGGAGCCGACGACCTCGGGGCCCACGCCGTCCATCACGAAGTCCGCGTGGCCCTCCAGGAGGGACATCACGGCGGTGAGGCGGCCGAGGACCTCGCGCTGGGCGGGGGTCTGGACGACGTCGACAAGGCTGCGGCCGCTGTCGTCGCCGCGTTCGCCTTCGGGACGACCGGCGCCGGACAGCGACTGGGCGGCCTCGCGGAGCCGCTCCAGGAAGGTCATCGGGTCGACGTCGGTCTCGTCCAGGAACGTCTGGATCTCGCCCTGGAGGTGGTCGCGGAGCCAGGGGACGCCGGTGAACTGGGTGCGGTGGGTCTCCTCGTGGAGGGCGACCCAGAGCCGGAAGTCGTGCGGGTCGACGTCGAGTTCCCGCTCCACGTGGACGATGTTGGGCGCGACCAGGAGCAGCCGTCCGCCGCCCTCGGCGGAGCCGGGGAGCTCGCGGGTGGCGGGGGCGAACGTCTCGTACTGGCCGAGGATGCGGGAGGCGAGGAACGAGAGCAGCATGCCCAGCTCCACGCCGGTGACCTTGCCGCCGACCGCGCCGAGCACGGCTCCGCCGGGTCCGCCGGGGCGGCGGCTCTCCATCTTGGCGAGCAGGGGGCGCAGCAGTTCGCGGAAGCCCGCGACGTTGGCCTTGATCCAGCCGGCCCGGTCGACGACCAGGACGGGGGTGTCCTCCGGTTCGGTCCCTTCGGGGATCATCCGGGTGAAGAGGCGGACGTGTTCCTCGGAGGCCTTGGCGTGCCGCCGGAGCTCCGCGACGACGGCGCGGGCCTCCTCGCGGCTGATCTCGGGCCCGGGCCGCACCAGTCGGGTCGCGGTCGCGACCGCGAGGTTCCAGTCGACCATCTCTGCACCACCGATGCTCGTCATGCGTCAACCGTACGTGAGCGACTCGCCCGATGGTGGGGTGTTGCACCGCCCTTCGGGTCGGCGGGCCCGCAAGGGGCGGGGATCAGCCGCCCGGTCCGGCGAGGGCGGCGGCCAGGGCGTCGAGGGCGGACTCGGCCGCGGACGGCGCTGTGGAGCCGGCGGCGAGGAAGGCGAAGGCGAGCAGCCGGCCCTGGGGGTCGACGACGGTTCCGGCGAGGGCGTTGACGCCGCTGAGGGTGCCGGTCTTGGCACGGATCAGACCGGTCGCGCCGGTGTCGTCCCGGTAGCGGCTGCTGAGGGTGCCGTTGAAGCCGGCGACGGGGAGGCCGGTGAGGACGGGGCGCAGTCCGGGCCGTTCGGGGTCGGCGGCACGGGCGAGGAGGGTGGTGAGAAGGGCGGGGGTGACGCGGCCCTTGCGGTCGAGGCCGCTGCCGTCGGCGAGGCGGGCTCCGGCGGTGGGCACCCGGAGCTTGTTGAGTTCGGCGGTGACGGCGCGGCGGGCGCCCGCGAAGTCGGCGCTCTCGCCCTTGGCGATGGCGGTCTGCCGGGCGAGGGCCTCGGCGATGTCGTTGTCGCTGTTGGTGAGGGTGCGCTCCACGAGGGCGGAGAGCGGGGCGGAGTGGTGGGTGGCGACGGTACGGGCCTTGCCGGGCGCCCGGGCCTCACGGGGCGCGCCGGTGACCTCGACGCCCGCCTTCTCCAGCTGGGCGGCGAAGGCGCGGGCGGCGTCCCCGGCCGGGTCGTCGGTACGGGTGGCGGGGCCGCGGTCCGTGTCGTCGAGGCGGCCCTCGTCGACCATCAGGGCGGTGACGGGGGCGATGTTGGGGTTCTTGCCGATGGGGTGGCGTGCGGGGCCGGTGTAGCGGGAGGTGTCGTACGTGAGCCGTACGGGCTCCTTGCCGTCCTCGGCCAGGGCCTTGGCCGAGGAGGCCGCCAGGGACGTCAGGGCGGCCTGGCTCAGGGTGGGGTCGCCGCCGCCGACGAGGGTGAGGGTGCGGGCGTCCTCGGAGAGCCGGACCGTGGTGGCGATGCGGTGGTCGGGGCCCAGGGCGGAGAGCGCCGCGACGGTGGTGGCGATCTTGACGGTGGAGGCCGGGGTCATCGGGGTGGTGGCGCCACGCCCGTACAGCTGCTTGCCGGTGGCGGTGTCGATGACCGAGGCGGCCGTCTCCGTACCCAGCTCGGGTGCGCCGATGAGCGGGGCGAGGGCGGTGCGCAGACCCGCGGGGTCCTGGGGGGCCGAACGGGCGTGGGCCGTGTCGAGGGCGCCGAGGACGGCGGCGGCGCTGGGGGCCGGTTCCGGGGCGCCGGGCAGCGTACGGCCGTGATGTACGCCACCTGTGCGGTCCGCGGCGGCTGCGAGCTGCCGCTCGGCCTTACGCTGACCGTTGTCCCAGGGACCGGCGGCGAGGACGGCGCCGGTGGCCACGACCAGGCCGAGCACGGCGGAGCCTGCGACGACCTGCCAGGTGTTGGACCCGTTGCGCTTGCTCTTCAGGTTCTTGATCCGGCCCCAGGGGTCCGACGGGCGGTTCGACGGTTCTTCCACCGGCTCGGCCACCGTTGACCAGCCCCTTTCGCGAGCACTCTTCTGCGTGGGGGACACTTAACCACCAGTCGTATGTGTTGATCATGGAGGAGCCACCCGTGGAGTTCGACGTCACCATCGAGATCCCGAAGGGTTCGCGGAACAAGTACGAGGTGGACCACGAGACCGGTCGGATCCGCCTGGACCGTCGACTCTTCACCTCGACCAGCTACCCGGCCGACTACGGCTTCGTCGAGAACACCCTCGGCGAGGACGGCGACCCGCTGGACGCGCTGGTCATCCTGGACGAGCCGACCTTCCCCGGCTGCCTCATCAAGTGCCGTGCCATCGGCATGTTCCGGATGACGGACGAGGCCGGCGGCGACGACAAGCTGCTGTGTGTCCCGGCGTCGGACCCGCGCGTGGAGCACCTGCGCGACATCCACCACGTGTCGGAGTTCGACCGCCTGGAGATCCAGCACTTCTTCGAGGTCTACAAGGACCTGGAGCCGGGCAAGTCCGTCGAGGGCGCCGACTGGGTCGGCCGTACCGAGGCGGAGGCCGAGATCGAGGCCTCGTACAAGCGTCTTGAGGCGCAGGGCGGCAAGCACTGACGTACCCATTCCGGTTCCGTTTGTGAGCCGGACGGCCGTACGCGAACGGGCGGCACACCTTCACCGGTGTGCCGCCCGTTCCGTTGTGCGCACCGCCTCGTCATGCGGGGGTCATGTCGGTGGCCATACTGGGCACACGTGCGCCCGGAAGATCAGCCGAGGAGGAGCGAGGTCGAGTGGTGGCGGAATCGGGCGGTCCTGAGGACCAGAAGCCCCAGTCCGACGAGGCAAGGAGCGCTTTCGCCCCGCCTGCCGGGACGATGCAGCCGGTGTCGCCGCCCGAGGAGGACCATCCGACGTCGGAGTTCGCGATCCCGACCGGGGTGCACCCCGAGCCGAGCGGTCCGGCGGGGTCCGGCGGCGGTTCCACGGGCGGCCCGAACTCGGACACGCTGAGTTCCGCTTTCACCCCGCCGCGCACGTACAACGCCCAGGCGGCGCCGCCCGCGTTCACCCCGGCGCAGGGCATTCCGATGGTCAAGCTGACCAAGGAGGCGCCCTGGCAGGACCGGATGCGCACGATGCTCCGGATGCCGGTGACCGAGCGCCCGGCCCCGGAGACGATCCAGCGCACCGACGACGACACGGGTCCCGCCGTGCCGCGCGTCCTCGACCTGACGCTGCGTATCGGGGAGCTGCTGCTGGCGGGCGGCGAGGGCGCCGAGGACGTCGAGGCGGCGATGTTCGCGGTGACGCGTTCGTACGGGCTGGACCGCAGCGAGCCGACCGTCACGTTCACGCTGCTGTCCATCTCGCACCAGCCCTCGCTGGTCGACGACCCGGTGACGGCGAGCCGTACCGTACGCCGCCGGGGCACCGACTACACCCGGCTGGCGGCGGTCTTCCGGCTGGTCGACGACATCACCAGCGAGGACACGGAGGTCTCCCTGGAGGAGGCCTACCGGCGTCTGGCCGAGATCCGCCGTAACCGGCACCCGTACCCGGGCTGGGTGCTGACGGCGGCCGCCGGGCTGCTGGCCGGTTCGGCCTCCGTGCTGGTCGGCGGCGGGGCGCTGGTCTTCTTCGTGGCGGCGGCGGGCGCGATGCTCGGCGACCGGCTGGCGTGGCTGTGCGCGGGGCGCGGGCTGCCGGAGTTCTACCAGTTCACGGTGGCCGCGATGCCGCCCGCCGCGATGGGGGTGGCGCTGACGCTGACCCATTCGACGGACATCCGCCCGTCCGCGGTGATCACCGGTGGGCTGTTCGCGCTGCTGCCGGGGCGGGCGCTGGTGGCGGGGGTGCAGGACGGGCTGACCGGCTACTACATCACCGCCTCCGCCCGGCTGCTGGAGGTCATGTACTTCTTCATCGGGATCGTCGCGGGCGTGCTGATCGTCCTGTACCTGGGGGTGCAGCTGGGGGCGGCGCTCAACCCCGAGGCGCAGTTCGTGCCCAACGACCGGCCGGTGCTCCAGATCCTGGCGTCGATGGCACTCAGTCTGGCCTTCGCGGTGCTGCTCCAGCAGGAGCGCTCCACCGTGCTGGCCGTCACCCTGAACGGCGGGGTGGCCTGGATCATCTTCGGGGCGATGGCCCGGACCGGGGGGATCTCGCCGGTCGCGGCGACGGCGGTGGCGGCCGGTCTGGTGGGCCTGTTCGGCCAGTTGTTCTCGCGCTACCGGTTCACCTCCTCGCTGCCGTACATCACGGCGGCAATCGGTCCGCTGCTGCCCGGTTCGGCGACGTACTTCGGTCTGCTGGGCGTGGCGCAGAACGATGTGACCCGGGGGCTGACCTCGCTGTCGACGGCGGTCGCGACGGCGCTGGCCATCGCGATCGGGGTGAACCTGGGGAGCGAGATCTCGCGGCTGTTCATGGGGGTGCCGGGCGCGGTCGGCGGGGCGAGCCGCCGGGCGGCGAAGCGGACCAGGGGGTTCTAGGGCCTGCCCCGACGTACGGAGCGCCCCTCCCCGCAGCTCGGGGAGGGGCGCTTTCCGTATGTGGCCGTACGGAGATCCTCCGTACGCGTACGTACGGGAGGCGGGTCAGCGCTTGGCGTGGCGGCCGCGGCCGGTGGCCGGGGGCGCCGGCGGGCCGTCGGGGGTGCCGAGCGCCTCGGCGGCGGCGGCCTTCTTGCCCTGGCTGCGGGCCCGCAGGACCTCGACCACGATCGGCACCACCGAGATCAGCACGATCAGGATGAGGATCATCTCGATGTTCTCGTGCACGAAGTCGATCTTGCCGAGCAGCGCGCCGAGCACGGTGACGCCGACGCCCCAGAGGATCGCGCCGACGATGTTGTAGGTGATGAAGGAGCGGTAGTTCATCCGGCTGACGCCCGCGATGATCGGCGTGAACGTGCGCACGATGGGCACGAACCGCGCCAGGACCAGCGACTTCGGGCCGTGCTTCTCGAAGAACTCGTGGGCCTTCTCCACGTTCTCCTGCTTGAAGAGGCGGGAGTCCGGGCGCTTGAAGAGGGCCGGGCCGACCTTGCGGCCGAAGAGATAGCCCACCTGGTCGCCGACGATCGCGGCGACGGCGATCAGCGTGCAGACGAGCCAGAGCGGGTACTTCAGCTGTCCCGTGGTCACCAGCAGCCCCGTGGTGAACAGCAGGGAGTCGCCGGGCAGGAAGAAGCCGATCAGGAGTCCGGACTCGGCGAAGACGATGAGAAGAAGGCCGGGGAGGCCGAACGTATTGAGCAGATAGTCCGGGTCCAGCCAGCTCGGGCCGAGCGCAAGCGTATTCAAGGGTCCGGGCTCCAGGATGTGTGCGATGGGGGCTCTGTCAGGCCGCCCCAAGCTATCAACGCCCGGTGAACGCCCTTGGTTCCAGTGGGGCACAACGGAAATCACGCATCGCGTGAAGCCGGCCGGCGGACGACCGGCCCGGTGTGACGCGGGGCCGCCCAGCGGCAGAACCGGGCCGTTTTGCCCGGTTCGTCATCTTATGGTGACCCGGTGGCCCCCGAATCCTCCGCACCCTCGCCGCCCACTCCCGCGCATCCCGCCCCCGCCCCCGCCCGGCGGCTCCTGCCGCTCGTGCTGCCCGCGATCGCCGTCGGCATCGCCTGCGCGCTGATCCTGCTCGCGGTCAGCCTCCTGGCGGAACGGCTCCAGGACGTGCTCTGGGAGACCCTGCCGGACGCGCTCGGCGTGGGGCGGTTCTCCTCGCTCTGGATGATCGTCATGCTCACCGCGACCGGCCTCGCGGTGAGCCTGGTCCTGCGGGCGGTGCCCGGACACGGCGGGCCCGACCCGGCCACCACCGGGCTGGTCGACGCGCCGATGCGGCCGGGCATCGTCCCCGGACTGCTCCTGGTGACCGTGCTGGCGCTGGCGGGCGGGGTGAGCCTCGGGCCGGAGAACCCGATCACCGCGGCCAACGTCGCCCTCGCCTACTGGCTCGGGCGGCGGGCCGCGCCGGGCGCACCCGCCGAGCTCTGGGTGGCGCTGGCCGCGGCCGGGACCATCGGCGCCCTCTTCGGCACCCCGATCGCCGCCGCCCTGATCCTCTCCGAGTCGCTGGCCTCGCAGCCCGGGCCCGGGGCGTTCTGGGACCGGCTGTTCGCCCCGCTGGCGGCCGGTACGGCGGGGGCGCTGACCATGTCGCTGATCGCGGAGCCCAGCTTCGACCTCTCCCTCCCCCCGTACGCCGGACCGCACTGGGGCGACCTGCTCTCCGCCCTGCTGATCGCCTCGGCGGGCGCGCTCCTCGGGCTGGTGGCGGTGTACGCGTTCCCGGTGGCGCACCGGGCCTTCCGCACACTGCGGTACCCGGTGCTCGCGCTGGCCCTCGGCGGGCTGGTGCTGGGGCTGCTCGGGGCGCTGGGCGGCCATCTGACCCTCTTCAAGGGGCTGGACGAGGTGAAGGAGATCGCCGGGGACCCGAACGGGTGGTCGGCCGGGGAGTTCGCGGGGATGGCGGTGGTGAAGATGGCCGCCCTGGTGGTCGCGGCGACGTGCGGCTTCCGGGGCGGGCGGATCTTCCCGGCGGTCTTCGCGGGGGTGGCGCTCGGCCTCTGCGCCCACGCCCTGGTCGACGCCGTACCGCCGGCGCTCGCGGTCGCCTGCGGGGTGCTGGGCGTGCTGCTCGCCGTGACCCGGCAGGGGTGGGTGAGCCTGTTCACGGCGGCGGTGCTGGTCAGCGACGCGTCCGTACTGCCGCTGCTCTGCGCCGCCACCCTGCCCGCCTGGCTGCTGGTGACCGGGCGCCCCCAGATGCAGCTGGACGGGGAGGGCAAGGCGCTGCGGTGAGGGGGGCCGTGGACGTACTGGGTGGGCCCGCCCGGCGCGCCGGGTGCGGCGGATATCCGTATCGTCGGCTTCGTACCTTTGCGCAGTGTTTCGCCCTGATGCTGTCCCTGTCCCGACGGAGGTCCCCGCATGTCCACGCCCGTCAACGTCGCCGTCATCTACTACTCGTCCACCGGCACGATCGCCACCATCGCCAAGGCCATCGCCGAGGACGCGGAGCGGGCCGGGGCCCAGGTGCGGCTGCGCAAGGCCGCCGAGCTGGCCCCGCAGGCGGCCATCGACTCCAACCCGGCCTGGGCCGCCAACCTGGAGGCGACCGCCTCCATCCCGGAGGTCTCGCCGGACGACATGGTCTGGGCGGACGCGGTGATCTTCGGTTCGCCGACCCGGTACGGGAACATCACCGCGCAGCTCAAGCAGTTCATCGACACCCTCGGCGGGCTCTGGCAGTCCGGGCAGCTGGCGGACAAGGTCTACAGCGGCTTCACCGCCAGCGCCACCGCCCACGGCGGCCAGGAGTCCACGCTGCTCGCGCTCTACAACACGATCCACCACTTCGGCGGCATCCTCGTCACCCCCGGGTACACCGACCCGTCGAAGTTCGTCGACGGCAACCCGTACGGCACCTCGCACGTGTCCGGGCAGGGCGACCTCCCCGTCGGTGACGTGACCCTGACCGCCGCCCGCGTGCAGGCCGAGCGCGTCGTGAAGTTCACCCGGGCGCTGAAGGCCGGGCTCGCCGCCGAGAGCTGAGAGAACCGAGAGCCGCAGAAGCCGAGAGCTGAGGAAGAGGACTCCCCCCATGCCGCTCCACCGAGGCGCCCATCCGCAGCGGGACGAACACTCCGAGGAGCGGCGCAGGCTCGCCCTCAACCCCTTCTACGGCGAGGCCGATCCGACGGCCGCGATGAACACCGCGCCGCCCCGGCACCGGCTCCCCGACGGGCCGATGCCGCCGCTGACCGCGTACCGGCTGGTCCATGACGAGCTGATGCTGGACGGCAACTCCCGGCTCAACCTGGCCACCTTCGTCACCACCTGGATGGAGCCGCAGGCCGGGGTGCTGATGGGTGAGTGCCAGGACAAGAACATGATCGACAAGGACGAGTACCCGCGCACCGCCGAGCTGGAGCGGCGCTGTGTGGCGATGCTCGCCGACCTGTGGAACGCGCCCGATCCCTCGACCGCCGTGGGGTGTTCGACCACCGGGTCGAGTGAGGCGTGCATGCTGGCCGGGCTCGCCCTGAAGCGCCGCTGGGCGAGGCGGAACGCGGACCGCTATCCGGCGACCGCCCGGCCCAATCTGGTGATGGGCGTCAATGTGCAGGTCTGCTGGGAGAAGTTCTGCAACTTCTGGGAGGTGGAGGCCCGGCAGGTCCCGATGGACGGCGAGCGCTTCCATCTCGACCCGCAGGCCGCCGCCGAGCTCTGCGACGAGAACACGATCGGGGTCGTCGGCATCCTCGGCTCCACCTTTGACGGGTCCTACGAGCCCATCGCCGACCTCTGCGCGGCCCTGGACGCCCTCCAGGAGCGCACCGGCCTCGATGTCCCCGTCCATGTCGACGGCGCCTCCGGCGCGATGGTGGCGCCCTTCCTCGACCCGAACCTGGTGTGGGACTTCCGGCTGCCGAGGGTCTCCTCGATCAACACCTCGGGCCACAAGTACGGGCTGGTCTACCCGGGCGTCGGCTGGGCCCTGTGGCGTACGTCGGACGAGCTGCCGGAGGAGCTGGTGTTCCGGGTCAACTACCTGGGCGGCGACATGCCGACGTTCGCGCTGAACTTCTCGCGGCCCGGGGCGCAGGTGGTGGCGCAGTACTACACGTTCCTGCGCCTCGGGCACGACGGCTACCGGGCGGTCCAGCAGGCCTCCCGGGACGTGGCCTGCGGGCTGGCCCGGGAGGTGGAAGAGCTCGGGGACTTCCGGCTGCTGACACGGGGCGACGAGCTGCCGGTGTTCGCCTTCACGACGAACCCCGACGTCCACGCGTACGACGTGTTCGACGTCTCCCGCCGGCTGCGGGAGCACGGGTGGCTGGTCCCGGCCTACACGTTCCCCGCCAACCGGCAGGACCTGTCGGTGCTGCGGGTGGTGTGCCGCAACGGGTTCTCCTCGGACCTGGCCGCCCTGCTGATCGAGGACCTGAAGCTGCTGCTCCCCGAACTGCGGGCGCAGAAGCACCCGTTGAGCCACGACCGGGCGGTCCCGACCGCCTTCCACCACTAGGGCCTGTCGTCCACCGCCGGGCCGCCCACCAGCGATTCCGCCAGGGCTTCCGCTACCGGCTCAGGCGGGCGAACTTCCCCACCGCCAGCGGGAAGAACACCGCGATGATCGCCACCGGCCAGAGGACTGCGAGCAGTTGGGCGTGTTCGGCGGCCCAGGAGCCGGTGGCGCCGCCCGGGTTGCCGAACAACTCTCGTACGGAGGTGGCCGTGGCGGACATCGGGTTCCACTCGACCACCGCGCCCAGCCAGCCCGGCATCGACGCCGGGGAGGCGAACACGTTGGAGAGGAAGCCGACCGGCCAGACCAGGATCTGCACCGCCTGCACCAGTTCGGGCCGCCCCGCCACCATGGCCAGGTGGATGCCGACCCAGAGCATCGCGAACCGGAGCAGGAGCAGCAGCCCCACCGCGCCGAGGGCGGCGGCCGGGCCGTTGTGCCAGCGCCAGCCGACCGCGTAGCCGACCCCGCCCATCACCGCGAGCGCCGCCGTCGACTGGAGCATGTCCGCGGCGCTGCGGCCGACCAGGACCGCGCTCGGGGCCATCGGCAGGGAGCGGAACCGGTCGATGACGCCCTTGCCCAGGTCCTGGGTGACCGCGAGCATCGTGCTCTCCAGGCCGAAGGCCATGGTCAGCGCGAGCATCCCGGGGACCAGGTACTCGGTGGGGTCGCCCGCCACGCCCCGGCCGCCGCCGACCAGGTACGTGAACATCAGGAGCAGCATCACCGGGAAGACCAGGCCCACGAGCACCGCGACGGGCTGCCGGGCCCAGTGGGCCAGTTCGCGGCGGGTCATCGTCCAGGAGTCGGTCAGGGCCCAGCCGAGCCGGCTGCCGCCGGCGGGAACGGTCGTCGCACTCATGCCGCCACCTCCGTCTCGTCCACTGCCTGTTCGCCGGCGGGCTTCACGGTCCCGGGTGTTCCCGTCAGGGACAGGAACACCTCGTCCAGCGTCGGGCGGCGCACCGCGATGTCCTCCGCCTCGATGCCCGCCTCCTCAAAGGTCCGGACCGCCCGTGTCAGGGCCGCCATCCGGTCCGGGGCCGGGGCGCTGATGAGCCGGCGGTCCGGGTCGAGGAGGGGGCCCGGGGACCCGAGCAGCGCGGCCGCCTCCGCCAGGCGGCTCGCGTCGCGCAGGACGATGTCGATGCGGTCGCCGCCGACGAGCGCCTTGAGCTGGTCGGACGTGCCCTCGGCGGCGGCCCTGCCCTCGTCGATGAGCGAGATCCGGTCGGCCAGCTGGTCCGCCTCCTCCAGGTACTGCGTGGTCAGCAGGACGGTGGTGCCGCCGCCGACCAGGGACCGGACCGCGTCCCAGACCTCGGCCCGGCCGCGCGGGTCCAGGCCCGTCGTGGGCTCGTCCAGGAAGAGGACGGCCGGTTCGGTGATCAGTGAGGCGGCCAGGTCGAGTCGCCTGCGCATCCCGCCGCTGTACTGCTTCACGGCCTTGCGCCCGGTGTCCGCGAGCCCGAACCGCTCCAGGAGTTCGTCGGCCCGGCTGCCCGCCCGGCGTGCGCCCAGGTGGTACAGGCGCCCGAACATCTCCAGGTTCTGCCGGCCCCCGAGCTGCTCGTCCACCGCCGCGTGCTGCCCGAGCAGCCCGATCCGCCGCCGTACGTCGGAGGCCCGCTCGCGGACGTCGAGACCGGCCACGGTGACCCGGCCCGCGTCGGAGCGCAGCAGCGTCGACATGATCCGTACGGCGGTGGCCTTGCCCGCCCCGTTGGGGCCGAGCACCGCGTGGACGGTGCCGGCTGCGACCGTGAGGTCCAGCCCGTCGAGGGCGCGTTTCTCCCCGTACCTCTTGTGTACGCCGTCCAGGACGATCGCGTCGGTCACGTTCCCCGCCATCCTTCCGCAGCTCTGTAGTCAAACTTGACTACCGGCTCGAAAGTAAACCCGTGCGGCTCATTCGTCAAACTTGATCAGTCGTTGTCCCCCGGGTCGGGGACACCCGTCGCGTAGGGGTTCTCCTCGCCCTCGGCGAGCACGCCGACGAACGGGGCGCCCTCGCCCGCGAAGGTGTACGCCCCGCCCTCGATCCGTGCGATCAGCCCCCGGGTCCACTCCGCGCCCGCGTCGGCCGAGTGCACCCACAGGTTCATGATCTCGCCGATGTGGCCGAGGGATTCGGGGCCGTCCTCGGGCGTGTAGTAGTCGGTGACCGACTTCCGCCACTCCTTCATGCCCTCCACCCGCTCCTTGAGCAGCGCCACCGCCTCCTCGCGGGGCAGGTCGACGATGAACCCGATCGCCGCCGAGAGGACGTCGAGGTTCTGGTCGTAGGAGCGGATGGCGTCGCGCAGGAGGGTGCGGTACTCCGCGAGGCCCTCCTCCGTCACCTCGTACTCGGTGCGCGGCGGGCCGCCCGCGGTGGAGGGGGCCGTCTCGTGCGCGAGGAGCAGCCCCTGCTTCGCCATCTGCTTCAGGGCGTGGTAGATCGACCCGGGCTTGGCGTTGGACCACTCGTGCGCGCCCCAGAACTCCAGGTCGTTGCGGACCTGGTAGCCGTGCGCGCGACCGTGCATGCGTACGGCGCCGAGGACCAGCAGCCGGATCGCGGACATGGCACCCACCCCTTCCTATTCAACTTTGACTAGGGTAGCCCGGCCGACCGGAAGGGGAGGGTCCGCCGGGGCCCCGGACCTCGGGAGGGGGCAGGTTCAGAGCTCTCGGGAGGGGGCGGGCTCAGAAGCTCAGAAGGGGAAGACCGAGCGGCCGTGCTGGATCGACAGCCACTTCTGCGTCGTGAACGCCTCCACGACCGCCTCGCCGTTCAGCCGCCCCACGCCTGACGTCTTCTCGCCGCCGAACGCGACCAGCGGATCGTCCTGGACGGTGGAGTCGTTGACGTGGAACATCCCGCTGACGATCCGCTGCGCGAACCGCACCCCGCGCTCCGCGTCGCCCGTGTGCACGGCGCCGCTCAGCCCGTAGGGGCTGTCGTTGACGATCCGTACGGCGTCGTCCTCGCCGTCGAACGTCATCAGCAGGGCCACGGGGCCGAGGATCTCCTGCTCCAGCAGCGGGGAGTCGTCGGGGAGGCCGGTGAGGACGGTCGGCTCCACGACGTTGCCGCGGGTGCGGCCCCGTACGAGCGCTGTCGCGCCGTCCGCGACCGCGCGGTCGACCAGGGCGGTCAGGGCGTCGGCCTGGAGGGCGTTGACGACCGGACCGATCCGGGTCTCCGGGTCGCGCGGGTCGCCGGACGTGAGGGCGGCCACCTCGGCGGTGAAGCGTTCGGTGAACTCGGCGGCCACCGAACGGTCCACCAGGATGCGGTTGGCCGCCATGCTGACCTGGCCCTGGTAGAGGAAGCGGCTGAAGACGGCCGCCTGCACCGCGTACTCGACGTCGGCGTCCTCCAGCACCACCAGGGCGCTGTTGCCGCTGAGTTCGAGGATGGTCCGCTTGAAGAACCCGGCGGCGGTGGCGGCTATGTGGCGGCCGACGCGGTCGGAGCCGCTGAACGAGATCACCTTGGGCACGGGGTGTTCGATGAACGCGTCGCCGATCTCGGCGCTGTCGGTGACCAGGACGTTGAGCAGTCCGGCCGGCAGCCCGGCGTCCTCGAATATCTTCGCGATCAGCCCGCCGCCCACGACGGGTGCGCTCTGGTGGGGCTTGACGACGACCGCGTTGCCGAGCGCCAGCGCGGGCGCGACCGACTTCATCGTCACCAGGAAAGGGAAGTTGAAGGCGCTGATCACGCCTATGACACCGACGGGGAGCCGGTACAGCCGGTTCTCCCGGCCGTCGGAGACGGCGGGCAGCAGGCGTCCCGTGGGCCGCAGCGACTGCCGGATCGCCTCGCGCAGGACCTCGCTCGCGCCGCGCACCTCGAACTCGGCGCGCGGCCGGGTGCCGCCCAGCTCGTCGATGACCGCCTCGACGATCTCCTCGGTGCGCTCACCGGTGATGCGCAGAGCCCGCTCCAGGACGGCCCGCCGCTCGTACGGATTGGTGGCCGCCCACTCCTGCTGCGCGCGCTCGGCCGCCCGGTAGGCCTGGTCGACCTCCAGCGCGGTCGCGACAGTGATCGCGGCGAGTTTCTCACCGTTGTAGGGATTGAAATCGATGATGTCCCATGAGCCGCTGCCCGTGCGCCACTCGCCATCGATGTACTGGTGGGCCAGTTCATGGAAGAAGGACATGCAATCCCTTACTGCAGGCGTTCGCAGACTCCTGATGTGACGTCATCGTAACGACAAATCATGTCAGTTGGAGGAGTCCTCGCAGGAGATCCCGGCTCTCCTCAGGCCCGGGACTGTCCTTGCGCAGGCAGCCCATGGCCTTTTCGTACTGCGCGACTTCCTCTGCCTTGTCCAGATAGAGCGCACTTGTCAGCTGCTCCAAATAGACAATGTCCGACAGATCGGATTCCGGGAATCGGAGCATGGTGAACGAACCGCTCTCGCCCGCATGCCCTCCGTAACTGAAAGGCATGACCTGAAGCGTGATGTTCGGCTGCTCCGACATGTCGATCAGATGCCGCAATTGGGCGCGCATCACGTCGCGTTCGCCGTACGGGCGGCGCAGCGCGGCTTCGTCGAGAACGGCGTGGAAGACCGGGGCCCGCTCGGACACGAGCGCTTTCTGGCGCTCCAGGCGCAGCGCTACCCGGCGGTCGATCTCGGCGTCGGACGCGCCGCGCATTCCGCGGGAGACGACGGCGTGGGCATAGGCCTCGGTCTGCAACAGGCCGTGCACGAACTGGACTTCATAGATACGGATGAGAGAGGCCGCCCCCTCCAGACCCACATAGGTCTGGAACCAGCCGGGCAGTACATCTCCGTAACTGTGCCACCAGCCCGCCACATTGGCCTCGCGGGCCAGGCCGAGAAGCGCGTCGCGCTCCGCGTCGTCCGCGACACCGTAGAGCGTGAGCAGATCCTCGACATCCCTGGCCTTGAAGCTCACCCGTCCCAACTCCATGCGGCTGATCTTCGATTCGGAGGCCCGGATGGAGTAGCCGGCCGCCTCACGGGTGATACCGCGCGACTCCCGCAGCCTTCTGAGCTGAGAGCCCAGCAGGATGCGCCGCACCACCGATCCACTCGACTCGCCTGCCGACACTGGTCCTACCCTCCCCATCGCCTACCGGGCACTCGGGGCGCCCCCAGAACCCCTCGACCCCGAAGCCACGGATTCTGCCACCAAAACGCTTCAGCCCGTACTCATTCGATTACGGAAATGGGAAGACGTCCGGAAAGCTCCGAAACTGCCCGACGGAAGAAATGCCCCGGAACCACCACGGTATCGGGCAGGTCCGGCGCGTGCACGTGCATCTGCCCTTGCATCTGCTCTGCGCATTGGGAAGCATGACCCCTGCGCACCTGCGTGCTCGTGTTGTGCCGCTGTACCCCCCGCAGTACCGCTTACAGGCAGTGCCGCTACAGCCGCGAATCCCGGGAGTGCCTCGTATGGGGACGAATGGATCGACGATGCTCGAGCCGTTACGGCAGGGGCTTCCCCCGACCGACCCCTCAGGGGTCGCCGGCTCGGCCTCCTGCGCTCTGCCCGCCCGTTTCGAAGCGGTCGGCGGAGCACGGCAGTTCACCAGGTCCACCCTGGACCGATGGCAGCTGAGCGACCGTTTCGACGATGTCGCCCTGGTGGTGTCCGAGCTCGTCACCAACGCCCTGCGCCACGCGCTGCCGAGCGACCCGCCCCGGGAGTTCCAGGACCCGCCGGTGCGGCTGCATCTGATGCGCTGGAGCTCGCGGCTGGTCTGCGCGGTGCGCGATCCCAGCCGGGAGAGCCCGGTGGCGGGCGAGGCGGCGGACTCCGCCGAGTCGGGCCGCGGTCTGTTCCTGGTGGAGTGCGTCAGCGACAGCTGGGGCTGGCACCCCTCACCCGCGCCGGCCGGTGAATTCCCGGCCGCGCCCCTGCACGGCAAGGTGGTCTGGGCGCTGTTCCGGCTCTCGGACTGCGCGAAGAACGGACAGTAAGGGGCCGCACCCGCACGCGTCTCTCCCCGGGCCACCTGGCCGCCGGAGTCGTTCCCCGGCTGTCAGGTGGCCTCAGGCCGTCGTCAGGTGGTCGAACTCGCCGTCCTTGACGCCGAGCAGCAGCGCCTCGATCTCGGCCGGCGTATAGACGAGTGCGGGCCCGTCGGGATGGCGGGAGTTCCGCATCGCGACATCCCCTCCGGGCAGTTTCGCGAACTCCACGCAGGATCCCTGGGAGTTGCTGTGCCTGCTCTTCTGCCAGACGACTCCGCGAAGCTCTGTGGCCGCCATGCCGTTGTACACGTGGTGCACAGGACGCTCCCCGAGTTGCAAGGTGCAAGTGTCAACTAGATCGGATCATAGCTCTGTTCATATGCGGATGCATGAGCAGATGCACGTGCACGCGGGGTGTTGCTTTGATTACAGGCATTCCTTCCCGGACGACACCTTGAAGGGTGCCCTGAAGGATGCCTTGCAGGAGAGACGAACGGCACGTCTATTTCGCTCCCTCTTAACGGAGTTGACGGTACGAAACTTGGTAACGTGACGCGGTCTTTCGACCGGGAAACAGCAAGGGGGAACTCCACGTGACCAGCTTTGTACGCACCGGTGGTGTCATGGTCGCCGCTCTGGCCGCCGCACTGGCACTGACCGCATGCGGCAGTGACGACGACGCGGGCAAGGGTTCCGGCGGCGGGTCGACCGCGACGCCCGGCGGCGACCAGGGGTCGGGGAGCACCGGCGTGGACGCGGCGGCGCTGGAGGGCACCTGGGTGGGGCTGACGGACGGCAGGAACGTCACCGTCTCCATCACCGCGGGCAAGGTCGCCCTCGTCGCCGACCAGGCCGTCTGCCAGGGCGATGTGAAGGACATGGGCGAGGTGATGCTCGCGCTGAAGTGCACCGGCGGGTCCGACGACCGCACCATGGGCTCCATCGAGTCCAACGACGGGAAGAAGCTGGTCGTCTCGTGGGACGGCGGGACCAAGGACACCCTGTCCAAAGCCGACCCCGGCAAGCTGCCGACGGATTTGCCGTCGCTGCCTTCGGACCTGCCGTCGCTGCCCGAGCTGCCGGAGCTGCCCGAGGTGCCGCCGGCCTCCTGAGGCCCGGCCCCTCGGGCAGGCCTCCTTCAGGCTTCCTCTCAGTTCTCCGCCAGGGTGCTGCTCACGCGGGTGGAGCCGCCCCGCTCGTCCAGGGCGCGGGTGAACTCCTCCAGCGCCTCCAGGAGCAGCGCCGCGCCCCGGCGCACCACCGGGTCGCCGGCCGGTGCCGTACCGTCCTCCGTCGGCGTCGGCACGTCCCAGTGGGCCACCGCGTCCACCACCGGCTGCCAGTCGGGCAGCCGCCGCTCCCGTACCGCCTTGGCGCCCTTCTCGGTGGCCCGGCGCAGCGCCTCGGCCAGCTGGGCGGCGCCGGGCACCGGGTCGGCCGACCGGGCCGGAAGGTGGGCCTCCAGCACCATCGCGGACCGGCCGAGCTGGGCCAGGGCGTGCTGGGCGTCGGTGGCGGCGGCGCGCGAGATGCCCCGGTGGCGTACGGGTTCGTGCTGGGCGGTCGCCAGCGCCTCCTGCCAGGCGACCCTGGCCTCCCGGGTCGCGATCAGGGCGTCCCGTACCTCGTCCAGGTCGCGGTGGGCCGGATCCGCGTACCGGTCGACCACCGTCGCCGCGTACCGCCCGTCCGCCACCAGCCAATCGGCCAGCCGGTTGCGCAGCCGCGGGGTCTCCCAGGCCGGGTAGATGGCGTACGAGATCATCGCGAGGAGCCCGCCGACCAGGGTGAGCACGATGCGTTCGGTGACGGTCTGGGACCAGTCGTCGCCCGCCATGCCGAGCAGGAAGACGACGTAGCCGGAGACGCAGACCTGGCCGACGGCGTACCCGGTCCGCATCAGCAGGTACATCAGCCCGGCGCAGACCACCGCCAGGAGCGCGGAGAGCCGGGCGTCGGGGTGGGTGGTCTGCACGATGGCGGTGGCGAGGCCGATCCCGATCAGGGTGCCGCAGAAGCGGGCCACGGAGCGGCCGTACGTCTGCGAGAACTCCGGGCGCATCACCATGACGGCGGTCATCGGCGCCCAGTAGCCGTGGCCGAGCGGCAGGGCGGCGCCCACGAAGTACCCGGCCACGGCGACCACCGCGACCCGGATCGCGTGGCGCAGGATCGGGGAGTGGTGGTGCAGCTCGCGGCGCATCGCCTTCAGCACGACCGGCACGAGCCGCAGCAGGGTCGGGCGGTGCCGGGTGTCGGGGGTGAGGTTCTCGGGCAGGCCGCTCTCGGTGCCGGTGCCCTCCGCGATCTCCAGGACGTCGTCCAGCAGGGCGGCGAGGCGGTCGGCGGCGCGGCGGGCGGGGCCGACGAGGATCACGTCGTTGTCGGGGGTCTTGAGGACGCCGAGGTCGGTGGCGGAGAGGTGGACGGGTTCGCCGTAGCGGACGGCCCGCGCGGCGGCGTCCAGCACGGACCCGGCGGCGCCGAGCAGCTCGTTCACCCAGGCCCGCTCCAGGCCGTCGTCGGGGACGCCCATCGCCGGGTCGGCCAGCGAGGCGAGGACCGGACGCAGCCGTTCCGCGATGCCCCGGGCGCCGTGGAGTTCGGCGGGGCGGCGGCGGGCCTGGCGCGGGGTGACGGCGGCGGCGCTGCGGGCGGTCATCAGGGGCAGCGGGTCGAAGGGGGCGACCGGGTCGTGGCGCAGGCGCCGGGCGTAGTCGGCCTCGGCCGCCAGCGCGTCGGCGAGCGCGTCGCGCTGGGCGCCCCATCTGCGGACCGGGAACAGGACGATCAGCGCCGCCTGGACCACCCCGCCGACCAGGATCATCCCGGCGTGGGCGGCGGCGTCCGCCACGGAGGTGGGCAGGGTGATCGTCACCAGCATGATCGCGACGTTGGACGAGGCGATGATCCCGCCCGTCGGGCCCGCCGCCCAGGCCAGACCGGCGAGGAAGGTCCAGGCGCCGAGCACGCAGAGGAAGAGCACGGGGTGCGAGGCGGTGACGTAGCCGAGGAACGTGGAGACGGCGAGGCTGGCACCGGAGACGAGGGCGAGCACGGGGCGTGGGCGCCAGCTGCGCTGGAAGGTGGCGATGGCCGCCTGGAAGGCGCCGAACGCCGAGCTGGCCGCGATCTCCGGTCCGAAGAGGACCAGGCTCGTGCCGACGACGAGGGCGAGACCGGCCGCCCCGCGGAAGGCGATGAGCGGTTCGAGTCTCTGCCGCTCGATCTCCAGCCCCGAGCGGGCGGTCTCCTTCAGCGCCCGGAGCCAGCTCATGGGCCGAGCCTAGCCCGAATCATGGGCAAGTCGGACTTACGCCATGATTTCGCCGTCGTGCGGACCGCTGCGGGAGCCTTTTCCGGAGCTGCCCATACGGGCCCGGTCGGCGGCCTCGGTGCCGTGGTTCCAGCCCTCCAGGTCGGTGGCCCCGCGGACGCGCGTGGTGGTGGTCCGGGGGAACATCCGCTCGGTGGTCTCGGTGACGGCGACGTCCCGGGCGGCGAGGACGGGGAGCAGGCCGCGGGGGTCTGTGCCAGGGCCGGTGCGGGGGCCGGTGCCGGTTCCGGTCTCGGTGCCGCTGTCGGCCGCCGTCGCCGTGGTCCGTTCGGCGGTGTCGGCGAGCCGGGTGCCCAGCCGCTGCGCGTACGCCATCAGGAACGACTGCCGGAAGGTCTTGGTCCGCTTACGGCCGGAGGCCCGCTGTCCGGCCTCCGCCCGGGTCATCGCCGCCGTGCCCTGGACGAGCAGGGAGGTGAACAGCAACTCGACGGCCTCCAGGTCCGGCTCGAAGCCGACGACCGTGCTGAAGCCGAGGTCGCCGTTCCACACGGCCTGGCAGCGGTTGGCCGAGGCGACGGCGTCCAGCAGGATCGCCTTCGCGCTCTCGTACGGGGGCTCCACCCCGATCCGGCACGCCCCGGGGCTCTCGGTGCTCTTCGTACGGGCGGCGATGAGAGCCTCGTCGATGCTGTGCCGGGCCATCAGCTCCTGCGCCTTGCCCGTCAGCGCCTCGGCCTCCTCCGGGAACCCGGTCGCCTCCGCCTTCGCCAGCAGCGCCCGGATCCGGGTGAGCATGCGGGGCTCGTCGGGGGCGGGCGGCCGGTGGAGGTGGTCGGCGGCGGTGCCGGGGGCCGGGCCGACGGACTCGATGGCGGGGAGCCGGAGCAGCAGCCGGAACAGCTCCAGCAGGTCGGAAGCGTAGCTGAACCGGTCCGGCTTGTTGCGCGGTGCGGGCGGCCGTCCGGGCAGCTCGTCGAGCTGGGCCCGCCAGCGGGGCGGCAGCGCGGCGTACCGGGCGGTCTCGGCGGCGATCAGCGTGGCCGCCAGCGCCGCCCGCCGCTCGTCCAGCTCCAGCCGGACGAACCGGACCAGGTCGGCGGGGTGCCAGCCCCTGCCCCAGGCCCGGGTCACGAACTCCTCGCCCCGCCGGTGCAACGCGTCGTCCGCTTCGGGGGCGGCGGCGAGCAGGGAGGCCCCGGTGTCCAGGGCCGCGTCGCCCTCCGCGTAGAGCGCCGCCGCGCATGCCTGGTCGACCACCGATTCCATCCGACCAGGGTAGGCGGGGTGCGGGGGTGGCTGGTCGGCCCGCTTCCCAGGGCCGGACGTTCACGTGCCGGCCGGTCGCGGCGGGCGGGGCGGCTCCCCCGGGGGGGCGCGGTGGGTGCCCGGCTCCGGGGCGGGCCGGTCGCGGCGGGCGGTGCGGCTCCCGGGGGGGGGCGGTGGGTGCCCGGCCCCGGGGCGGGCCGGTCGCGGCGGGCGGACGTACTGGACGGGATCGCGCGGGCTCCGGCTCCGGTGGCGCGGTGGGCCGCCCGGCTCCAGGTCGGCCGGTCGCGGCGGGCGGCCGTACAGGGCGCGGCGGGCGGCCCCGTACAGGACAGGGCCGCGCGGGCTTCGGTTTCGGGGTGGTGTCAGTGGGGGGTGTCAGACTCGCAGCCATGACCGAACGGGAACGGTGGGCGGTGGCGGCTGCGGACGGGGGCGGGGCGCTGCTCGTGCCGCTCGCGGGGGACGGCACGGCCGCCGGGCCGGTCCTGGCCGAGCCCGATCTCGTCGAGGCGGTCCGCTCCCGGCCCGGGGTGGCCCGCTGGGTGTGGCGGTCCACCGCCGAGCTCTACCCACGGCTGCTCGCCGCCGGGGTCCGCGTGGAGCGGTGTTACGACATCGAGTGCGCCGAGCTCCTGCTGCTCGGGCACGCGGGGCGGCTCGGTGAGCCCCGGTCCGCGGCCGCCGCGCTGGCCCGGCTGGAGAACGCGCCCGTGCCGCCGGACCCGCCCGCCCGCTCCGCCGAACCCGGCGCCCAGTCCTCCCTCTTCGAGCCGTCCTCCGGTCCCGCGGTCCCCTTCGAGGGGCTCCTGCGGGTCTACGCGGACCAGGTGCGCCGCCACGACACGGCCGAGCACCCGGACCGGATGCGGCTGCTGACCGCCTCGGAGTCGGCGGGGATGCTCGTCGCGGCCGAGATGCACCGGGCGGGGCTGCCCTGGCGCGCCGATGTGCACCGGGAGGTGCTGCACGGGCTGCTGGGCGAGCGGTACGCGGGCGGCGGCGAGCCCCGCAAGCTCGCCGAGCTGGCGGACGAGGTCTCGGCCGCCTTCGGCAGAAGGGTCCGCCCCGACCTGCCCGCCGATGTGGTGAAGGCCTTCGCGCAGGCCGGGATCTCCGTGAAGTCGACCCGGCGGTGGGAGCTGGCGGAGCTGGACCACCCGGCGGTCGAACCGCTGATCGCGTACAAGAAGCTGTACCGGATCTGGACCGCCCACGGCTGGAGCTGGCTCCAGGACTGGGTGCGCGAGGGCCGCTTCCGCCCGGAGTACCAGCCGGGCGGCACGGTCAGCGGCCGCTGGACGACCAACGGCGGCGGGGCCCTCCAGATCCCCAAGGTCATCCGCCAGGCCGTCGTCGCCGACGACGGGTGGCGGCTGGTCGTCGCGGACGCCGACCAGATGGAGCCACGCGTGCTGGCCGCGATCTCCCGCGACCGGGGCCTGATGGAGGTGGCCGGTCATGACGGCGACCTCTACAAGTCCCTCTCCGACCGGGCGTTCCACGGCGACCGCGAGCACGCCAAGCTGGCGCTGCTCGGCGCGATCTACGGCCAGACGTCCGGGGACGGGCTGAAGAACCTGGCCGCCCTGCGCCGCCGCTTCCCGCTCGCCGTCGCCTACGTCGATGACGCGGCCCGGGCGGGCGAGGAGGGGCGCACGGTGCGGACATGGCTGGGCCGCACCAGCCCGCCGGTCGCGCTGGCGGGCCAGGACGAGGAGGCGGGCATCCCCCAGGAGGGCGGCGAGACCGTCTCCGACGGAGGTCCGGCCCGGGCCCGGGGCCGCTTCACCCGGAACTTCGTGGTCCAGGGCAGCGCCGCCGACTGGGCCCTGCTCCTCCTGGCCGGGCTGCGCCGCACCCTCCACGAACAGGGGCTCCGCGCCGAGCTGGTCTTCTTCCAGCACGACGAGGTGATCGTGCACTGCCCGGCCGAGGAGACCGCCGCCGTGACCGAGGCGATCCGGGCGGCCGGCGAGCTGGCCGGACGGATCGCCTTCGGGGAGACCCCCGTGCGGTTCCCTTTCACCACGGCGGTCGTGGAGCGGTACTCCGACGCGAAGTGAGCCGTACTCCGACGCGAAGGAGGCGGTACTCCGAGGCGAAGTAAGCCGTACTCGGACGCGAAGGAGGCGGTACTCCGAGGCGAAGTAAGCCGTACTCGGACGCGAAGGAAGCGGGCCCGCCGTCGAAGGGAGCGGGCCGGCGTCGGGGTGCGGTGCGGGCACATCGGGCCCCGAGCTTCACTTCTGCTGGAGCTTCAGCCACTCCGGGCTGGTCGCCACCGCGGTGAGCTGCTCCATGGTGAGCGCGGGCTCCGGCCGGGTCGCGGGCGTCGACTGCGTACCGGAGTTGAAGGCGGAGACGACCACCCGCAGGCCGTCGGGCCGCATCGTGTCGGCCGTCCACCAGACGACCCCCGCGCCGCCCTTCTCCCCGGGCTGCTGGGAGGTGGCGAGCAGCGTGCCGTCGGGCAGCGTCGTCGCGTCCCTGTACAGATCGTCGGCGACGCTCTGCATGCCGGGCTGCACATTGATCTGCACGAGGGTCTTCCCCTGCCCGTCGTCGACGACGACGGAGGCGAACTCGCCCCCGCTGTCGACCTTCTCCCCCACCGTGAGGCCCTCGGGCAGCAGCTTCAGAAGGGTGGGCATCAGCAGCGCGTAGTTGGGCGGGGGCTCCTGGGAACCCTTCTCCCCCCGGCGCGACGGATCCGGCGAACGCTCACCGGTCCGTGGGGTGTCCTGCCCGGTTCGGGGCGTCTCCTCGGCGCCCGGCGTCGGCGCCCCGAGGGTGGCGGAAGGCTCCCCGGGCGCGGCGGAGGGCCCGTCGGTGTCCACCGCGTCGGCGTCGCCCAGCAGCGCGGCGGCCAGCGGACGCCACTCGTCGGCCCGCGCCAGCTCCATGAGCCCCTCGTCGTCCAGGGCGGGGCCCGGTCGGGTGGGGTCGGAGAGGGCGGGGTCGGAGAGGAGGACCCCGGCCGCGTTGCCCGTCACCCGGTCGTAGGCGCGGGCGTCCACCGCGACCCCGCCCGCCGTGAAGAAGACGGCCCGCGCCGCGCCGTCCGACGCCGGGGCCGTTCCGGTGCCGGTGTCGAAGCAGACGGTGAGCCCGGAGTCGTACCCCTGCTCCCCGCTGACGATGCCGGGCGCCGCGCCCGGTCGCTCCTCGCAATCGGCCCCTTCGGTCCCCTCGGCCGCCTTGCTGCCCGGCGCCGGGTACAGGAAGACCTGGACCGACCCCTTCCCCTTGCCGTCGTCGTAGACGGCGGAGACCGACGCGCGATGCGGGCCCTTCTCGTCCCCGGTCACCCTCCCCCGTGCCTCGCTGACCTCGCCCTGTGGGAGGAGCTCCTCCAGGACGGCGGCCAGCTTCTCGTCGGAGAGGCCGCTCGGCAGGCTCGCCGGGACCGCCGGTCCGCCGCTCGCCACCCCCGTACCTCCTCGGGAGCCGCCGCCCAGCAGCCCGGCCCCGAACGCTCCGCCTCCCCCGACGAGGGCCAGGGCCAGCACGCTGCCCGCCACGGCGGCGCTCCGGCGGCGGCGGAGCGAGCGGCGGCCCTGCTCCAGAGCGCCGTCCACCACCGCGGTGCGGGCGGTCAGGTCGAAGGTCTCCCCGGTCCGGCGGAGCTCCTTGCTGAGTTCGTCTTCAAAGGGCATGGGGAACCACCACTTCTCGTTCTGACTGCACGGCTGGCTGAGTACACGGCTGGCTGGATGCGCGGCTGGGTGAATGCATGGCTGGGTGAGACCGTCCGGATGCCGGGGCCGGGGCGGGAAGCACGGGCATCGGCTCAGCGGGCGGCGAACTCCGCGATGCTGCCGCCCAGCTGGGTACGGAGCCGCCCGAGGGCCCGCACGCAGCGGGTCCGTACGGCGGCGGGGCTGACCTGGAGCGCGGCGGCGGTCTCCTCGATGCTCCGGTCCTCCCAGTACCTCAGGACGACCACCGCGCGGTCCTTGGGGGCCAGTTGGGCGAGCGCCCGGAGCAGCGTCATCCGCAGCGCCGGATCGTCGGGGTCGGACCGGGACTCCTCGGGCAGCTCGGCCAGCGGGCGTTCCGAGGCGGAGCGGCGGCGCCGGTGGGTCAGGAATATCCGGACGAGCACGGTCTGCGCGTACGCCGCCGGGTTGTCGATCCGCCGGGCCCGGCCCCAGTGGACGTACATCCGGCCCAGCGTCTCCTGCACCAGGTCCTCGGCAAGGTGCACGTCACCGCTGGTCAGCAGGCAGGCCGAGCGGTACAGATGGCTCGCCCGCACGGCGGCGAACTCCTTGAACTCCTCGGCACGCGATGTCCTCATGCCTTCCCCCGTCCATCTTCGTACGTCCTCCGTTCCGCCCCTTCACCTCATCGACGCGCCGGGTCCCGGCAAATGTTTCAGACCCCCGCGAGAATCCCCCGCCGGGCCGCAGGAGCAGCGGGACGCACGCGAAAGCGCCCCGTTCACGCGCCGGACGGCGTGAACGGGGCGCGGGGCGGTGGTGCGCCTGCGCTGCTGCTGTGTCTACCCGCGTTCCCACAGCGCGGGGACGTTCGGCGGCTCCCAGCCCGTCAGGGACTGGTGTGCCTGCCGGCAGCGGTAGGCGACCCCGCCGTAGGTGACGCGGTCTCCCGCGCGGTAGGAGGTTCCGGGCGCCCAGGTGCCACCCGGCGGGTCCGTGGGCGGATCGGTGGGCGGATCGCTCGGGCCCGGCGTCTGGGCGACGTCCAGCACGAAGTCGAAGGTGCCCTGGCGCCCGTTGCCCACGCTGCGGACGTTCATCAGCAGCCTCGGGTCGAACAGGGCGTCGGTGTTGTTGCGCGGCTCACCCGGGAAGTAGAGCTGCGTGGTGAGGATGCGGCCCCCGGGGGCCTGGGCCTTCACATGGATGTGGCGGGTGCGCCCCGGGTAGAGGCCCGGAACGATCGTGGTGAGGCTGAACGCCCCGTCGGCACCGGTGAACTGGTGCCCCCGGAAGGCGTACTGGGCCATGTCGTAGGACCCGTTGGTGTCGGCCTGCCAGAAGTCCAGGAGCGCCCCGGAGACGGGGCGGCAGGCCCGGCCGAAGACGTAACCGCTCACGGTGAGCGGTACGCCCGGGGTGCCCGGCGTCACCAGGCTGGTGCGCCGAGGGGAGTCGGGCTTGAAGTACGGGCCCTCCATCTGCGGCGGTGTCGTGTCGTCGCCGTCGTCGCACTGCGGGGTGGGGGCCAGGAGAGCGCCCCCGTCCGACGGTGCGGCGTCCCGGGCGAGCGCGACGCCTCCTCCGGCGAGCAGAGGAGCCGCGCCCGCGACGATCGCGGCCTTCAGGAGACCTTTGCGGCTGATCCGCCGCGGGTCGGCCGACGCCGTGCCAGAGGTGATCGCCTCGTCGGAAGCGTGCGGCTCGTGGAAGGCACGCGGCCCGTCGGACGCGTTTCGTTCATGGGGGGTTGCGTTGTCCATTTGTGGGGTCATGACAGATTCCTCGGAGTCCTCGATGCGGGGAGGCGGAGAGGTTCAGGAGGTTCGGTGACGCCGGGCCGGTGGGGTGCAGGCCGGTGGTGGTGGGGTGGAGGCCGGTGGGGCGGCGGTCAGATGCGCTGCCAGAGGGCCGGGACGGCCGCCGGGGTCCAGCCGGCCTGGGCCGTGTGCGCCTGGAGGCAGCGGTAGGTCGCTCCGCCGTACGTCACGGTGGCGCCGACGGCGTACGACGTACCGGCTGCCCAGGTGCCGCCCGGCTGGTCGGTGGGCGGCGGGGTGGTGGGCGGGGTCGTCGGGTTGCCGCCGCCGCTGGTGACGAGCGTCAGCCCGTACGCCTGGAGGGCCGGGAGCAGCGGCTGGAAGTACGTCGTACCGCCGGAGCGGCAGTTGCCGGAGCCGCCGGAGGTGACGCCCTGCGCCTGGCTGCCGGAGATGTACGCGCCGCCGGAGTCGCCCGGTTCGGCGCAGACGCTGGTGCGGGTCACGCCGGAGATGGTGCCCTCCGGGTAGGTGACGCTGGTGTTGAGCTGCTGGATCGTGCCGCAGTGCCAGCCGGTGGTGGAACCGGAGCGGCAGACCGAGGCGCCGACGACGGACGGGGTGGAGCCGGTGACGGTCACGTCGCCGCGTCCGTAGCCGTTGACCAGGGGCCGCGGCACCCAGTTGGCGTTGGTGGCGACCCAGGCGTAGTCACGGCCGGGGAAGGTGGAGCCCTGGAAGGTGCCCTGGGCCTGCTGGTTGACGCCGTTGGTGGTGGTGCCGGCCCGGCCGCAGTGGCCGGCGGTGACGAAGCCGTTCTGGGTGGAGCCGCGCGTCACGGAGAAGCCGACGGAACAGCGGCCGCCGCCGCCCATGTAGTACGCGTCGCCGCCGCGGATGTCCGCGAGGGCGCGGGGCTGCTCGGTGGTGCGGGCGACGGTGACCAGCTTGTCGCTGACCCCGGCGGCCTTGACGAACGCCTCGGCGGCCGAGGTGCTCGCCCCGTTCACGACGACCCGGTTGGCCGCGACGTCGACGTACCAGACGGGCACGTTCTTCGGAGCCTTGGCCAGCGCAGCCTTGTCGAGGGCGTCCTTGGCCGCTTCGAGCCGGTCCAGGCTGTGGCCGACGACCTCCGCCTTCGCGCCCGCCCGCGTGATGAGGGCGGCCTCGGAGGCGTCGGTCGTGGCGACGGTGAGGTCCGCCTTCTCCCCGCTGACGCGGGCCCCGGCGAAGCTGGTGCCGAGGGACTTCTCCAGGCCGGCGGCGACGGCGGCGGCGCGGTACTCGCCCGCTATCCGGGTCCTGGCGGCCTCCGCGTCGAGTCCGAGGTCGCGCTCCATGGCGGCCAGCAGGCCGGGCGAGAGGCTGTCGGCGGAGACGGCCGGGGCGGTGGCCGCCGGAGGACCGGCGGACGCCACTCCGGTCAGTCCCGCGAGGGCGAGCGCGCCCACGGCCACCGTGGCGGTCGCGGTGGTGAGCACGCGTCTGCGGAGCTTGGTGTTCTCCACGTAACTCTCCTTGTTTCAGGGGGGTGTCCGGGTCCGGTGGGGGGTTGGTCCGGACCAGGGAATTGCCGACACCGTAGCCGCGCGCGGACCGGGCGCAGGAGATCCCGTTCACCCCCTCCTCCCGCGTTATGGGGGCTCCCGCGACCATCGGGGCCCGGGGGCCCGCCCCGCCGCGTGAAGGCGTACGAAGCCGCCCGATCCCTCCCTTTCGCCGGTACGCCCGGGTAGGTTCGGCCCCATGCACACAGGGCAACTTCTGGGCTCGGGACGCACCGCCGACGTATACGAACTCGACGGCTCCTGGGTCCTTCGCCGCTACCGCGACCGCTCCGACACCACGGAGGAGCTGGCCGTGATGTCGTACGTCCGCGCCTTCGGGTATCCGGTGCCGCGCATCGGCCCGCCCGCCGACGGGGCCCGCCCCACCGACCTGGTGCTCCAGCGGCTGACCGGCCCGACCATGTCCGAAGCCCTGCTGGCGGGGACCATGGGCGCCGCCGAGGGGGGCGCGCTGCTGGCCCGGCTGCTGCGCGAACTGCACGCGATCCCGCCCCGCGTCTCGGCCGATCCGCAGGACTGCATCCTCCACCTCGACCTGCACCCGCAGAACGTGATGCTGACGGACCGGGGTCCGGTGGTGATCGACTGGTCCACCGCAGGCGAGGGCCCGCCCGGCCTGGACCGGGCGATGTCGGCGCTGACCCTGGCCCGGGTGGCCCTCGACCCGGAGTTCCCGGCGCCCGAGGCCCAGGCCCGTACGCTCCTGGCGGCGCTCCTCGCGGAGCTGGCCGGCGACGGCGGCACCGACGCCACCGACCTGGCCCGCGCCCGGGCCCGCCAGCACGAGAACCCGTTCCTGACCCCACCCGAACGCGGCTGCCTGGACGCCGCCGTGGCGATGGTGCTGGACTGCGCGCCCTGACGGACGCCCCACCCGCCTGAACCGCGCGCGCTTCGGCGTGCGCTTGACAGGCATTCCCTCAGAACACCATGATTCCATTAATTGACTAATGGAATCGAGGCGAGGCGCGTGGCAGACACGAGCACCCCGAACGGCACTCCCGGCAGCTGGGCGCTGGAAGCCCGCGGCCTGGGCAAGCGCTACTTCCGCGGCTGGGCGCTGCGCGACTGCTCCTTCCGCGTCCCGGCCGGGCGGATCTGCGGGCTGGTCGGCCCCAACGGGGCCGGGAAGAGCACCCTGCTCGGGCTGGCGACCCGGCAACTGGAGCCGACGACCGGCTCGTTGAGCATCTTCGGCATCCCCGTCGACGACCCCGCCGTGATGCCGAGGTTCGCCTTCCTCGGCCAGGAGAAGCCGCTGTTCAAGTGGTTCACCGTCGCGGAGACCCTGCGGATGGGCGCCGAGCTCAACCCGGGCTGGGACGCGGCGGCGGCCGAGCGGATCGTACGGTCCGGAAACGTGCCGGCGCACGCGAGGATCGGCACGCTCTCCGGCGGCCAGCGCACCCGCGTCGCGTTCGCGCTCGCCTTCGGCAAGCGCCCCGACCTGCTGCTCCTGGACGAGCCGATGTCGGACCTCGACCCGCTGGCCCGCGACGAGATGAGCACGCTGCTGATGGCCGAGGCCGTCGAACGCGGCACCACGGTGGTGATGTCCTCCCACATGCTGACCGAGCTGGAGGACATGTGCGACTACCTGCTGGTCGTCGCGGAGGGCCGGATCCGGATGGCCGGGGACGCCGACGCGCTCGTACCGGCCCACACCCTGGTGACGGGCGTGATGCGGGACGGCGCCCTGCCGCCCGAACTCGACCGGCACACCGTGGTCGAAACCCGCGTCCAGGGACGGCAGTTCCAGGCGATGATCCGGCCGAAGGGGCCGCTGCCCGCCGACTGGGAGAGCGTCGAACCCTCCCTGGAGGAAGTCCTGCTCGCCCATCTCCGCTCCCCCGACGCACCCTCGGTCTACACCCAGGGCGCCCGCGTCGACGCCGAAGGGACCCAGGCCGCATGAGCACCCCCACCCTGACCGAGACCCCCGCCGAACTCCGGCCCAGGCGCCGCCTGTTGCGCGGGCTGCCCTGGCTGGTCGTACGCCAGCACCGGGTCGCGCTCTCCTGCTTCCTCGGCCTCACCGTGCTCACCGCGCTCTGGATCCTGTACCAGCGCCATGAGCTGGTGCAGCTCCTCGACGCGGCCGGCGGGCCGGGGAAGGACGTCAGCCACTGGGTCGACGAGACCCGGGGCTTCAGCCGCGTCGCCGCCCTCCTCAGCGGCGTGCCGCTGGTCCTCGCCGTCTTCATCGGCGCCCCGCTGATCGCGGGCGACCGGGAGAGCGGGACCGTGCAGCTGGTCACCACCCAGTCCGTCACCCGCCTCCGCTGGCTCGTCGCCAAGCTGGGCCTGGTCTACGCCCTCGCCCTGGTCGGCGGCGTGGCGCTCTCCGCCGCGTTCACCTGGTGGTGGGAGCCGCACCGCACCCTCTTCTTCACCCGGTGGGCCGAGGGCCCGATCTTCGACAACACGGGCCCGGTCCTGCCCGCCATCCTGCTCTTCACGGCCGCCGCGGGCGTCACCATCGGCGTGCTGGTGCGCCGGGTGCTGCCCGCCATGGTGGTCACGTTCGTCTTCACGGTCGTCGCCCAGTACGTCTGGGACGAGATCCGGATCAGGCTCGCCGCCCCCCGGATGTTCACCTACCCCCTGGACGCCGAACTCCCGGACCGCTTCGGCGACGCGTACGAGGTCGACCGCTGGGTCGGCAACGCGAACGGGGACCTCTTCGGCTGGGGCACCTGCGCCGAGGCCACCGACCGGGCGCAGGAGGCGTGCCTCGCGAAGCACGGCATCGTCAACAACGTCCTCGAATACCTCGACCACGACCAGATGGCGGGGATGCAGTGGACCGCGGCAGGCCTTCTGCTCGCCGGTACGGCGCTCCTCACGGGATTCGTGCTGTGGCGGGTTTCGCGCCGCCCGCTGTAGGGGCGGCGCGCATTCCCTACGTAAAATGTCGCCCATCGAGCGGAAGGTGAAGTCCGTGGTCGTGTTCCGCATCGACCGGCGCAGCGGGGTGGCGACGTACCTCCAGATCGTCCGCCAGGTCGAGCAGGCGCTGCGCATGGGAGCCCTGGAGGAGGGCGACCGGCTGCCCACCGCCGCCCAGGTCGCCGCCACGACCAAGGTCAACCCGAACACCACGCTCAAGGCCTACCGCGAGCTGGAACGGGCCGGCCTGGCCGAGGTGCGCCAGGGAGCGGGCACGTTCATCACCCGCTCCCTCGCCCAGCCCCAGTCCGGCCCCGACTCGCCGCTGCGCGCGTCCCTGGCCGAGTGGATGGACCAGGCCCGGGCGGAGGGGCTGACGGGCCAGGACGTGACGGCCCTGTTCCAGGCGGCGTTCGAGGCGGCGTATCCGGGGGAGGCGTCCGGCGTATCCGGGTGAGGCGTCCGTCCGGCTGAGGGGGCCGGCGTTCCCGGGGGAGGCGTCCGGCGTTCCCGGGTGGGGCGTCCGGCTGACGGGGTCGGCCGCGCGAGGGTGGGTCAGTGGGGGGTGTCCAGGCCGTCGAGGAAGGTCCGCATCACCTCGGTGAAGCGTTCGGGCTCCTCCAGGTGCGGGAGGTGGCTGGACTCCTCGAACATCTCCCACCGGGCCCCCGGGATGAGGTCCTGGTAGGGCTGCACGGTGGCGGGGGTGGCCTCGTCGTGACGTCCGGAGATCAGCAGGGTGGGCACGGCGACGTCGGGGCAGAACTCGGTGACCGACCAGTCCCGCAGGGTGCCGTTGACGTGGAACTCGCTGGGCCCGTTCATCGCGTAGTAGACGGTGGGGTCGTTGTACACCTCGAAGAAGGACGCGAGGTAGTCGCGCGGCCAGGGGGTGAGACGGCAGACGTGGCGCTCGTAGAAGACACGCATCGCGGAGTGGTACTCGTCGGAATCCGTCGTACCCGCCGCCTCGTGGCGGAGCAGCGTGTCGTTGACCCCGGGCGGCAGCTGGTCCCGGAGGATCTTCGCCTCCTGGAGCCACAGGGGGTAGGAGGCGGGCGAGTTGGCGATGACGAGGCCGCGGAGACCGGCGGGGCGGGAGGCGGCGTGCCGGGTGGCGAGCATGCCGCCCCAGGACTGGCCGAACAGGACGTAGTTGCCGGCGATGCCGAGCCCGTCCAGGAGGTTGTCGAGTTCGGCGGCGAACAGGTCGACCGTCCAGAAGTCGGGTCCGTGGTCGGGCAGATGGGTGGAACCGCCGTTGCCGAGCTGGTCGTAGTGCACGACGGCCCGCCCGTCGGCGGCGAGGCCGGACAGGTTCTGGAGGTAGTCGTGGGTGCTTCCGGGGCCGCCGTGGACGACCACGAGGGCGGGGCGGGCGGAGGAGAGGTCTCCGGTCACCCGGTACCACGTCTCGTGTTCGCCGAACCGTACGGTGCCCTTGCTGCTGGGTGCGATGGCCGCCATGTCACTTCGCCTCACTTCGGTCTGCTGCGTTTGCGGTTACGTCGGTGGCACCGGCGGCGGGCACGGTCCCGGCGAGGGGTACGGCGACTTCGTCGGAGGCCAGCCATTGCTCGATCACGTCGGCGGTCCCGGCCGCCTGGTCCTCCACGATCGTGAAGTGGTTCGCGTCCACGGTCCGCAGGGTGTGCGTGGGCTCCCACGGCTCGGCACGGCCGGTGGCCAGTTCGGGGGACGGGTCATCGCCGTCGGGGACGAAGGACCGGGTGCACTGGACGAAGAGGACGGGCGCGCCCACGTGTTCAGGTGCCAGGTCGGGGACGAGCTGGACCCAGCGGCCCATCGCGGAGAGCCTGCTGCTGTCGAAGCGCCCGAACGCCGCCTCCTTGTCGAACAGGCCGAGGGCGAGGTCGTCGAGGGGGACGCCGCCGTCGGCGGAGCCGTCCTCGTACACCTTGAAGGTGTCCAGCATGATGACGGCGGCCGGGCGGACGCCGAGTTCGCGTTCCAGGTAACCGGCGGTGGCGTACGCGAGGGTGCCGCCTGCCGAGTAGCCGAGGAGCGCGAACGGCTCGCCGGCCGCGGTCTCCAGCACGCTGCGGGCGATCACCTCGACGGCGGCGTCGGCACTCTCGGGAAGCCTCTCGCCCGCGACGAAGCCGGGAACGGGGAGCGCCGAGACCTTGCGCCGGCCCTGGAGGTGGGAGACGAGCCGGGCGTGCTGGTGGGCCCCGCCGGTGGCCATGGGGGAGTTGAGGCAGATCAGGTGGGGGGCGCCCGGGCCCTCGGCGAGGCGCACCGCGCTGGGGAGGTGGTCCAGTTCGTCGGCGGAGGTGAAGCCGGGGCGGATGTCGGCGGCGATACGGAGCAGTTCGAACCCCTTGTCGGACCGGCCGGAGACGACGGCGCCGTGGAAGAGGTCGCGCAGGGTGTCGCCGGTGGGGGCGCTGTTGTGTCCCTTGCTGCCGGTGGTCGGGACGGTGGGTGCGGTGATGTCGGTTGGGGCGGTGGGGTCAGTGGGATCGGTGGGTACGAGTGGCGCCGCGAGGAGTTCGGCATGGAGGAGGCGGGCGAGTGCCGCCGGGCTCTTCGAGTCGAAGACCACCATGGGCGGCAGGCGCAGCCCGGTGTCCTTCATCAGGGCGTTGCGGAGTTCCACCGCGCTGAGTGAGTCGAAGCCGCTCTCCAGGAAGTCCCGTTCGGGGTCGAGGGCTTCGGAGCCGCTGTGCCCGAGCAGGGTGGCGGCCCGTTCCAGTACGAGGGCCCGCAGGGCGGCTTCCTGCTCGGCCGCCGGGGCGTGTGCGATGCGCTGCCAGAGCGGTTCGCTCTCCGTCCTGGCGGCCGCGCCCGAGGCTCCGGGGCGGCGGACGGCGGGGGCGAGGTCGCGGAGGAGGGCGGGGAGGGTGCCGGTACGGGTACGGAGGGCCGCCTTGTCGATGGTCAGCGGCACGACCACCGCCCGGCCGGAGGCCAACCCTGCGTCAAAGAGGGCCAGGCCCTCGGCGGGGTCCAGGGCGGGAAGGCCCTGCCGTCGCATACGCCGCAGGTCCGCCTCCCGCAGCCACTGGCCCATGCCCTTCTCACCCGACCACAGGCCATAAGCGAGGGAGGTGGCGGGCAGCCCTTGCGCCCGGCGGTGCACCGCGAGCGCGTCCAGGAAGACGTTCGCCGCCGCGTAGTTCGCCTGCCCGGCCGCCAGGACCATGCCGCCCGCCGAGGAGAACATCACGAAGAACGCAAGATCCAGCTCCAGCTCGCGTGTCGCCTCGTGCAGATACCAGGCACCGTCCGCCTTCGGGCCCAGCACCCGATCCAGCCGGGCCGCGTCCATCGACGCGATCAGGCCGTTGTCTCCTACGCCGGCCGCATGCACCACACCCACCAACGGGCCTGCCAATCCGGCCACCAGGTCCACCACGGCGCTGCGGTCAGCGACATCGCAGGCCGCTACGGAGACCTCGGCACCCAGCTCGGACAGCTCGGCCACCAGCTCCTCCGCTCCTGGGGCCTCCAGGCCACGGCGACTGGTCAGCACCAGGCGCTTCACGCCCCGCTCGGTGACCAAGTGCCGCGCCACCAACGCACCCAGACCACCCGTACCGCCGGTCACCAACACCACACCGTCGGCGTTGGGTGTCTCGGCGGCGGGCGTCTCGGGCGGGCTCACCCGGACCAGCCGGGGCACCATCACCCCGCCGCCACGCAATGCTGCTTCCGGCTCACCCGACGCCACCACCAGCCCTAGCCCGGACAGATCGTCCACAGCCTCGTCCGGGTCCGCGTCCACCAGCACCACACGCCCCGGATGCTCCGCCTGGGCTGCACGCACCACACCCCACACGGGAGCCTGACCCAGCGCCACGCCCGTGCCAGTACCCGTGTCAACAGCGCCCCGGGTGACGATCACCAGCCGGGACCCCGCACACCGTTCATCGGCAACCCAGTCGCGTACCACGTCCAGCACAGCACCAGCGGTCGCCCGCACCCCCGCCAACACATCACCCGACACCGCCGGGACCTCGAACACCACCACCCCAGGCACATCCCCGACAGCAGGCAGGTCTTCCCACCGGACCCACGAAGACGAACTGTCAACCGCACTCGTACCGGCAAGCGGGCGCCACAACACCTCCCACAACGACTCCCCCGCACCCGTACCCAACTGCTCCACCGACACCGGCCGCAGCGTCAGCCCACCCACCGACGCCACCGGCGCACCGGCACCATCCGCGATCGTCAGGCTGATGGTGTCCTCGCTGGAACCGGAGAGGCGCACCCGCAGGAGCGTCGATCCGGTGGCGTGCAGCCGCACGTCCTCCCAGAAGAAGGGGAGCGCCGCGCCGCCATCGGCGCCGTCGCCGCTGTCACCGTCCTGGGGAGTGCTGAGACTGAGGGCGTGCATGGTGGCGTCCAGCAGGGCGGGGTGCAGCCCGAACCGCTCCGCGTCCGCGTGCGCGGACTCCGGCAGCGCGACCTCCGCGTAGAGGTCCCCGCCCTGGGACCACGCCGCCCTGAGGCCCTGGAACACCGGCCCGTAGCCGTACCCCCGGGCGAGCAGCGACTCGTACACCTCATCGACGGCCAGCGGGGTGGCTCCGGGCGGGGGCCACTCGGTGAGGCCGACGGCCGGCCCCGCGATGTCCTGTGCCACGACTCCTTCCGCGTGCCGGGTCCAGACGTCGTCGCTCCCGTCGTCACGGCGCGAGTGGATGCTCAGAGGGCGGCGTCCGGTGTCGTCGGCGGTGCCCACCGCGACCTGAAGCGCCACCCCTCCTCTCTCCGGCACCACCAACGGAGCCCGCAACGTCAGCTCCTCCACCACACCACAGCCGACCTCATCACCCGCCCGCACCGCCAACTCCACAAACGCCGTCCCCGGCAACAACACCCGCCCCAACACCGCGTGATCCGCCAACCACGGCACACCATCCACCGACAACCGACCCGTCAGCACCACCCCACCCGCATCCGGCAACGACACCACCGCACCCACCAGCGGATGATCCACCACCCCCTGCCCCACACCCACCACACCAGAGCCACCACCACCCGACTCCAACCAAAACCGCCGACGCTGAAAGGCGTAGGTAGGCAGATCAACCCGCCGGGCACCCGTGCCCGCGTAGTACGCCGCCCAGTCGACCCGTACGCCACTGACATGCAACCGGGCGAGCGCCGAGACCGCCGTCGTAACCTCTGCACGCCCCTTACGCACCAACGGCACCAGCACCGCCGACTCCGAACCCACCGACTGCTGCGCCATCCCGCTCAGTACGCCGTCGGGTCCGATCTCCAGATACGAGACGACACCCTGGCCCTCCAGGTACGTCACGCAGTCCGCGAACCGCACCGCCTCGCGCACGTGCCGCACCCAGTACGCCGCTGTCGCCACGTCCGGCGACACCTCACCCGACACACCCGACACCAACGGAATCCTCGGGGCGCTGAACGACAACCCCGAAACAACCTCTTCGAACTCCGCGAGCATCGGCTCCATCAGCGGCGAATGGAACGCATGCGACACCCGAAGACGCGACGACTTCCGCCCCTGCGCAGTGAACGCGTCCGCGACCTTCGTCACCGCATCCTCGGCACCCGAGATCACGACAGAGCGCGGGCCGTTCACGGCGGCAATGCTCACCGATTCAGACGACAGCAGCGGGACGACCTCGGCCTCCGACGCCTCCACCGCCACCATCGCGCCGCCCTCCGGCAACTCCTCCATCAACCGGCCACGCGCCACGACCAGTTGAGCCGCGTCAGAGAGGGAGAACACCCCTGCCACGTGCGCGGCGGCGATCTCGCCCACCGAGTGCCCGGCCAGGAAGTCAGGCCGTACGCCCCAGGACTCCACCAGGCGGAACAGGGCCACCTCCACCGCGAACAACGCCGGCTGTGCCACCCCCGTACGGTTCAACGCCGCTTGTTCCGAAGCCCAGATGACGTCCCGCAGCGAACGGCCCAAGTGGACGTCCACCTCGGCGAGTACGGCGTCGAACGCCTCCGCGAACACCGGGAACGCCTCGTACAACTCACGGCCCATCCCGAGCCGCTGCGCACCCTGACCCGTGAACAGGAACGCCGTACGGCCCGACGTACGGGCCAGGCCTCGGCAGGCTTCGGCGGAGACCCCTCCGTCGGCGAGAGCCCGCAGCCCCGCCGCCAGCTCCGCACGGTCTCCCGCCGTCACCACCGCGCGGTGCTCCAGCACTGCACGCGACACCACCGACGAGAACCCCACATCCAGCAGCGAGACGTCCGCGTCCTCCTCCACGAGGGCGAGGAGCCGCCCCGCCTGCGCCGACAGCGCGACGCCACTCCGGGCCGACAACACCACTGGCACCACCACCGGCGCCTTGGGCTCCACAGGCTCAGGGCCCACAGGAGTATCCGGCGCCTGCTCCACGATCACGTGCGCGTTCGTCCCACTCAGGCCGAACGACGACACCCCCACCCGACGAGGGCGCCCACGCTCCGGCCACACGCGGGCCTCCGTCAGCAGCTCAACCGCGCCCGCAGCCCAGTCCACCTGCGGCGTCGGCTCATCCACATGCAGCGTCTTCGGCATCACGCCGTGCCGGATCGCCTGGACCGCCTTGATGACACCGCCGACACCCGCAGCAGCCTGCGTGTGCGCCAAGTTCGACTTCAGCGAGCCCAGCCACAACGGGTCACCCTCCGGACGCCCCTGGCCATACGTCGCCAGCACCGCCTGCGCCTCGATGGGGTCGCCCAGGCGGGTCCCCGTACCGTGCGCCTCCACCATGTCGACGTCGGCGGTGGTCAGCCCGGCGCTCTCCAACGCCGCACGAATGACGCGCTGTTGCGACGGGCCGTTCGGCGCGGTCAGGCCGTTGCTCGCACCGTCCTGGTTGACCGCGCTGCTTCGGAGCACCGCCAGGACCGGGTGGCCGTTCTTCCGGGCGTCCGACAGACGCTCCACCAGCAGGACACCGACACCCTCGGACCAGGCCGCGCCGTCCGCAGCACCCGCGAACGACTTGCACCGTCCGTCGGGGGCGAGTCCGCGCTGCCGGCTGAACTCCACGAACATGTCGGGGGTCGCCATGACGGCGACGCCGCCGGCGAGGGCGAGGGAGCATTCGCCGGAGCGCAACGCCTGGGCCGCGAGGTGCAGGGACACCAGCGACGACGAGCACGCGGTGTCCACCGTCAGGGACGGGCCTTCGAGGCCGAGGGTGTAGGACACCCGGCCCGAGACGAGGCTGCCGCCCGTGGTGGCCGCGGCCTCCGTACCCTGGCCGTAGTCGTGGTACATCAGTCCGGCGAAGACACCGGTTCTGCTGCCTTTCAGGGAACGGGGGTTGATGCCGGCGCGTTCCAGGACCTCCCACGAGGCCTCCAGCAGCAGCCGCTGCTGGGGGTCCATGATCAGCGCCTCGTTCGGGCTGATGCCGAAGAGGTCCGCGTCGAAGTCGCCCGCGTCGTGCAGGAATCCGCCTTCCTTGGTGTACGTCTTGCTCGGTGTACCGGGCTCCGGGTCGTACACCCCGGCCACGTCCCAGCCGCGGTCGACGGGGAACCCGGCCACGGCGTCGCGTCCTTCGGCGACGAGGTTCCACAGGTCCTCGGGCGAGTTGACCCCGCCCGGGTAGCGGCAGGACATGGCGACGACGGCGATCGGATCGTCGTCGGTGGCGCGGGCGGCGGGAACGGTCGCCGGGGCGGATGGGCTGATCGTGCTGCCGAGTTCGTCGTCCAGCGCACCGTCGATGTAGTCGGCGACGGCCCGCGCGTTCGGATAGTCGAAGACGAGGGTCGCGGGCAGCCGGAGGCCGGTGGTCCCGTTCAGCTGGTTGCGCAGTTCGACCGCGCTGAGTGAGTCGAAGCCGAGTTCCTGGAAGGCGCGGTCGGGTTCGACTGCGTGGGCCGACGTGTGTCCCAGCACACGTGCGACGTGCGCGCACACCGTGTCCAGCAGCGCCGACCGGCGTTCGTCGTCGGTGAGTCCGGTCAGCCGGTGGAGCAGCTCGGAGGCGTCGGCGCGTCCGGCGACGGCACGCGCGGCGGGCCGCCCGCCCTGAGGAGCCAGGTCGCGGAGGAGGGCGGGGAGGGTGCCGGTACGGGTACGGAGGGCTGCCTTGTCGATGGTCAGCGGTACGACCACCGCCCGGCCGGAGGCCAGCCCGGCGTCGAAGAGGGCCAGGCCCTCGGCGGGGTCCAGGGCGGGAAGGCCCTGACGCCGCATACGCCGCAGGTCCGCCTCACGCAGCCACTGGCCCATGCCCTTCTCGCCCGACCACAGGCCGTACGCGAGAGAGGTGGCGGGCAGCCCCTGCGCTTGGCGGTGCACCGCAAGCGCGTCCAGGAAGACATTCGCCGCCGCATAGTTCGCCTGCCCGGCCGCCAGAACCATGCCGCCCGCCGACGAGAACATCACGAAGAACCCGAGATCCAGCTCCAGCTCGCGTGTCGCCTCGTGCAGATACCAGGCACCGTCCGCCTTCGGGCCCAGCACCCGATCCAGCCGGGCCGCATCCATGGATGCGATCAGACCGTTGTCCCCTACGCCGGCCGCATGCACCACACCCACCAACGGGCCTGGCAGCCCGGACACCAGGTCCATCACGGCGCTGCGGTCAGCGACATCGCAGGCCGCTACGGAAACCTCGGCACCCAGCTCGGACAGCTCGGCCACCAGCTCCTCCGCTCCTGGGGCCTCCAGGCCACGGCGACTGGTCAGCACCAGACGCTTCACGCCCCGCTCGGTGACCAAGTGCCGCGCCACCAACGCACCCAGACCACCCGTACCGCCGGTCACCAACACCACACCGTCAGAACCCACTTCGCTAACGGGTGCCTCGGAGGGGCTCACCCGGACCAGCCGGGGCACCACCACCCCGCCCCCACGCAACGCCGCCTCCGGCTCACCCGACGCCACCACCAGCTCCAGTCCGGAGAGACCATCCGCGCCCGGATCCGCATCGACCAGCACCACACGCCCCGGATGCTCCGCTTGGGCCGCCCGCACCACACCCCACACCGGAGCCTGGCCCAGCACCACATCCCCGGCGGCGCCGACATCAACAGCGCCCCGGGTCACGATCACCAGCCGCGACCCCGCACACCGCTCATCGGCAAGCCAACCCCGTACCACGTCCAACACCGCACCAGCAGAGGCCCGCACAGCAGCTGGCACATCGCCCGGCACCGCCGGGACCTCGAACACCACTACCCCAGGGACATCCCCGTCAGCAGGCACATCCCCCCACCGGACCCACGAAGACGAACTGTCAACCGCACTCGTACCGGCAAGCGGGCGCCACAACACCTCCCACAACGACTCCCCCACACCCCCACCCAACTGCTCCGCCGATACCGGACGGGACACCAAGGCGCCGACGGTGAGTACGGGTTGGCCCGTGCCGTCCGCCACCCGGATCGTCACGCTGTCCTGGCCCGAGGGCGCGATGCTGACCCGCAGGGCCGTGGCCCCCGAGGCGTGCAGGGCGACATCCGTCCAGACGAAGGGCAGGACCGTCGCCTCGTCCGTGTGGGCGCCGTCGTCGATGAGTGCCACGTGCATCGCGGCGTCCAGCAGGGCGGGGTGCAGCCCGAACCGCTCCGCGTCCGCGTGCGCGGACTCCGGCAGCGCGACCTCCGCGTACAGTTCCTCGCCGGATGTCCATGCCGCCGTGAGCCCCTGGAACACAGGGCCGTAGCCGTAGCCTCGGCTGGACAGCAGCTCGTAGGCGCCGTCGACGCCGATGGCCGTGGCGCCGGGCGGCGGCCATCGGGTGAGCCCGTCCGCCGGAGCGGCCGAGCCCCGTACGAGCGTCCCTTCCGCGTGCCGGGTCCAGGCGTCGTCGTCCGCCTCGTCCCGGGACGAGTACACGGCCACCGAGCGGCGCCCGGAGTCGTCCGCCGCGCCGACCACGACCTGGAGCGACACCCCTCCCTGCTCCGTGAGGACGAGCGGCGCCTGCAACGTCAGCTCTTCGAGAAGGTCGCATCCGACCTGGTCGGCGGCGCGGATCGCCAGTTCCACAAAGGCGGTGCCCGGCAACAGGACGCTGCCCAGGACGGCGTGGTCGGCCACCCAGGGCTGGTTGGCGAGCGTGAGCCTGCCGGTGAGTACGGTCTCGTCGGTGTCGGCCAGCGTCACCGCGGCGCCGAGCAGCGGGTGGTCGGCGGCCTTCACGCCGAGCGATTCCGGGTCCGTACCGGTCTGCTCGGCCACCATCCAGTACCGCTCCCGCTGGAAGGCGTAGGTGGGCAGGTCGACCCGCCGGGCGCCGGTGCCCGCGTAGTACGCCGCCCAGTCGACCCGTACGCCACTGACGTGCAACCGGGCGAGAGCCTGAACCGCCGTCGTAACCTCCGCACGCCCCTTGCGGACCAGCGGCACCAGCACCGCCGACTCCGACGCCACGGACTGCTGCGCCATCCCGCTCAGTACGCCGTCCGGCCCGATCTCCACGTACGAGAGAACGCCCCGCGCTTCGAGGTGGCTCACGCAGTCCGCGAACCGCACCGCCTCGCGTACATGCCGCACCCAGTACCCGGGCGTCGCCACCTCCGGCGACACCTCACCCGACACACCCGACACCAACGGAATCCTCGGGGCGCTGAACGACAACCCCGAAACAACGTCCTCGAACTCCGCAAGCATCGGCTCCATCAGCGGCGAGTGAAACGCATGGGAGACCCGCAGACGCGACGACTTCCGCCCCTGAGTGGTGAACGCGTCCGCGACCTTTGCCACTGAGTCCTCAGCACCCGAAATCACCACGGAGCGCGGGCCGTTCACGGCGGCGATGCTCACCGACTCAGACGACAGCAGCGGGACGACCTCGGCCTCCGACGCCTCCACCGCCACCATCGCGCCGCCCTCCGGCAACGCCTCCATCAACCGACCACGCACCACGACCAGTTGAGCCGCGTCGGGAAGAGAGAGCACCCCTGCCACGTGCGCGGCCGCGATCTCACCCACCGAGTGACCCGCCAGGAAGTCCGGCCGTACGCCCCACGACTCCACCAGCCGGAACAGCGCCACCTCCACCGCGAACAACGCCGGCTGCGCCACCCCCGTACGGTTCAACGCATCCCCGTCCGCACCCCAGATGACGTCCCGCAACGAACGACCCAAGTGCACATCCACCTCGGCCACCACCGCGTCAAAAGCCTCCGCGAACACCGGGAACGCCCCGTACAACTCACGGCCCGTCCCCAGCCGCTGCGCGCCCTGACCCGTAAACAAGAACGCCGTTTCACCAGCCGAACGGCCCACGCCCCGAGCCGCGTTCGCCGCCACATCACCCCCGGCCAGCGCCCGCAGGCCCGCCACGAGCTCCGTACGGTCCCCCGCCGTCACCACCGCACGATGCTCCAGCACCGCACGCGACACCACCGACGAGAACCCCACATCCAGCACCGAGACGTCCGCGTCGTTCTCCACCAGCGCCAACAACCGCTTCGCCTGCGCCGACAGCGCCACCTCACCCCGCGCCGACAGCACCACCGGGACGACGGGCAGATCCGCCACGGGCGCGTCATCAGCCAGCTCAGCCGGTTCCGGCGCCTGCTCCACGATCACGTGCGCGTTCGTCCCGCTCAGACCGAACGACGACACCCCCACCCGACGAGGACGCTCACGTTCCGGCCACGCACGCGCCTCCGTCAGCAACTCGACTGCTCCCGCAGCCCAGTCCACCTGCGGCGTCGGCTCATCCACATGCAGCGTCTTCGGCATCACACCGTGCCGGATCGACTCCGCCGCCTTGATCACCGCGCCGACGCCGGCGGCGGCCTGGGCGTGGCCGAGGTTCGACTTCAGCGACCCCAGCCACAACGGGTCACCTTCCGGGCGCCCCTGCCCGTACGTCGCGAGCAGCGCCTGCGCCTCGATCGGGTCGCCCAGACGGGTCCCCGTGCCGTGTGCCTCCACCACGTCGACCTGGTCGGCCGATATCTGGGCGTCGGCCAGTGCGGCGCGGATGACGCGCTGCTGGGACGGGCCGTTCGGCGCCGTGAGGCCGTTGCTCGCGCCGTCCTGGTTGACCGCGCTGCCCCGGACGATCGCGAGGACCGGGTGGCCGTTCCTCCGGGCGTCCGAGAGCCGTTCCAGCAGGAGGATGCCTGCGCCCTCCGCCCAGCTGGTGCCGTCGGTGGAGCCCGCGAAGGACTTGCAGCGGCCGTCCTTCGCCAGGCCGCCCTGACGGCTGAACTCGACGAAGACCTCGGGGGTGGCCATCACGGCGACGCCGCCCGCCAGCGCGAGGGTGCACTCGCCCGACCGCAGAGCCTTCACCGCGAGGTGCAGCGAGACCAGGGACGACGAGCACGCCGTGTCCACCGTCATCGACGGACCCTCGAAGCCGAACACGTACGAGATACGGCCCGAGGCGATGGAGCCGGTGGCGCTGTTGTGGACGTAGTCGTGGTACATCATCCCGGCGAAGACACCGGTCCTGCTGCCCTTGAGCGTGTGCGGGTCGATGCCGGCGCGTTCGAACGCCTCCCAGGACGTCTCCAGCAGCAGGCGCTGCTGCGGGTCCATGGTGAGCGCCTCGTTCGGGCTGATGCCGAACAGCTCCGCGTCGAAGGTGTCGGCCGTGTGCAGGAACCCACCGCGGTTGACGTAGCTGGTGCCGGGCCGGGAGCCGTCGGGGTCGTAGACGCTCTCGACGTCCCAGCCGCGGTTCTCCGGGAACTCGGTGGTGGCGTCGCCGCCGCTCTCCACGAGCCGCCACAGGTCCTCCGGCGACGTGACGTCCCCCGGGAACCGGCAGCTCATGGAGACGATGGCGATCGGCTCGCGCGAGGCGGACGCCAGTTTGCGGTTCTGCGCCCGCAGCCGGTCGTTGTCCTTGAGCGACGCGCGCAGGGCGGTGATCAGTTTTTCGTCGGAGTTGCTCATCGGGCCTCTCACATTCCCTGCGTTGCGTCGTCCAGGCCGGAACCTTCGAGCGCCAGGCTGATCAGGCTCTCCGGGTCCATCTCGTCGATCGAGTGGTCGTCATCGGGTTTCTGCGGTTCCGGCTGTTCCTCACGGGCGTCCGCAAGCTCGAAGAGCACGTCCATGAGCCCCGCGTCCTTGAGGCGGCTCAGGGGGATGCCCTGGAGGATCCGGCGGATCCTCTCCTCGCCCTCGGCTCCCCCGGCGGCCTCCGCGGCGGGGCGGAGCTCTCCGGCGAGGAACTCCGCGAGCGTGCTGGAGTTCGGGTAGTCGAAGATCAGCGTGGCCGGGGGGCGCAGACCGGTGGCCTCGGCGAGGCCGTTGCGGAACTCGACGGCGGCCAGCGAGTCGAAGCCGAGGTCCTTGAACGCGCGGTCCGGCTCGACGGCCGCCGGGCCCGCGTAGCCGAGGATGGCGGCGGCGTGCGCCCGTACGAGGTCGAGTACCTGCTTCCCGCGTGCCTCGTCCGGCAGAGCGGCCAGCCGGTCGCGGAACGACGCGGCCCCGGAGGCGGCGTCGGCCGGCCGGCGGGTACGGGACCTGCCCCGCGCCAGCCCCTGGAGCAGCGGGGGCAGCTCCGCCGCGCTCGGGGCACCGGCCCCGGTGAGGTCGAGTCGCATCGCGACGAGCGCGGCCGCGTCGACGGTCTCCGCGGCGTCGAAGAGGCGCGTGCCTTCCGCCACAGACAGGGCGTCGATGCCGGTGCGGTTCATGCGGCGTACGTGGGTCGGGTCCAGCCCGTCCGCCATCCCCCCGTCGGCCCAGGGGCCCCAGGCGAGTGACCGCGAGGGCAGACCTTCGGCGCGGCGTCGCACGGCGAGGGCGTCCAGGAAGGCGTTGGCCGCCGCGTAGTTCGCCTGGCCCGGGTTGCCGAGCACACCGGCTGCCGACGAGAAGAGGATGAAGTCGGTGAGGTTCAGATCGCGGGTCAGCTCGTGCAGGTTGAGAGCCGCGTCGACCTTCGGCCGCAGCACCGCCGCCACCCGCTCCGGCGTCAACGACTCCACCACACCGTCATCCAGCACGCCCGCCAGATGCACCACACCCACCAACGGACGATCCGCCGGGATCGCCCCCAACACCCCCGCCAACGCAGCCCGGTCCGCCGCATCACACGCCGTAACGACCACCTCGGCACCCAACGCCCTCAGCTCCGCCGCCAACTCCCGCGCACCGGCAGCCTCTGCGCCCCGGCGGCTCGTCAACAGAAGCCGACGTACGCCTCGTTCAGTCACCAGGTGGCGAGCGAACACGGCGCCCAAAGTGCCCGTACCACCGGCCAGCAGCACCGTGCCTGCCGGATCGAACCCGTCGCTACCGACGTGTTCACCGGCCGCAGCCCGGACCAGACGCGGCACCCACACCCGCCCCCCACGCACCGCCACCTGGGACTCGCCCACCGCAACCGCACCAGCTACGTCGCCCAGCTCACCATCGACCAGCACCACACGGCCCGGGTGCTCCGACTGAACCGACCGCACCAGACCCCACACCGCGGCACCGACCACATCCACACCACCGGACCCACCCGGCACCACCACGGCACCCCGCGTCCGTACCACCAAACGCGTCTCCGCGAACTCCTCCCCGCCGAGCCAGGCCTGCACCACACCCAGCACCCGCGACACCGCAGCACGCACCACACCCGCATCCAGACCCGCACCCGGATCCGTCACACAATCAACAACCACCACCCCACCGGCCGGCACCTCACCAGCCACCAACCCATCCCGCCACGCCACCACACCACCGGAAACCCCAACCCCAGCCAGGGCCGGTTCGACCGGTGACCACTCCACCGCGAACAACGCCTTCGACGTACCAGCAGCACGCCCGACTTCCCCGAGCGGCCGCAGCACCAGCGACTCGACCGACGCGACCGGCGCGCCCACCGCATCCGCCAGCACCACCGACACCACACCGTCACCACGCGCCGACACCCGCACCCGGACACTCGACGCACCCGACGCCACCACCGACACACCCGACCAAGCGAACGGCAACGCCGCCCCCTCACCCACCACACCGCTCAACCCCACCCCATGCAACGCCGCATCGAACAGCGCGGGATGCAGGGCGAACGCGCCGGGCTCCGTTCCCTCGGGGAGGCCGACCTCCGCGTAGACGTCGCCGTCGGACCGCCAGGCCGCGCGCAGCCCGCGGAACGCCGGGCCGTACTCCAGTCCGGCATCCGCCATGCCGTCGTAGAACCCCGCGAGGTCCAGTTCCTCCGCTCCGGCGGGCGGCCAGGCGCCCTCACCCAGGGGCGCCGGGCCGGTGTCCGGCGCGGCGTCCACGAGCACACCGGTGGCGTGCCGGGTCCACGGCTGGTCGGCGTCCTCATCGCGCGAGTAGACCGTCGCCGGGCGGCGGCCGGATCCATCGGATGCGCCGACCACGACCTGGAGGGCGACGCCCCCGCTGTCGGGGAGCACCAGGGGTGCTTCCAGGGTGAGTTCCTCGATCGCCGTGGCGCCGACCTCCTCGGCGGCGCGGAGGGCGAGTTCCACAAAGCCTGTGCCGGGGAAGAGGACCGCGCCACCGACCTTGTGGTCCGTGAGCCACGGCTGCGCCGTGGGCGCGAGGCGGCCCGTCAGCACCACGCCGTCCGAGTCGGGCGAGGTCACGACCGCGCTCAGCAGCGGGTGGCCGGCGGACTCCAGACCGATCGACTCCGGGTCGCCGCCGTCCTGGTCACCGACGATCCAGTAGCGCTGGTGCTGGAAGGCGTACGTCGGCAGGTCGACCCTCCGAGCACCCGTGCCCGTGTAGTACGCGGCCCAGTCCACTCGTACGCCACTGACGTGGAGCCGGGCGAGCGCCCCCACCGCCGTCGTGACCTCAGCCCGTCCCTTGCGGACCAGCGGCACCAGCACCGCCGACTCGGACGCCACGGACTGCTGCGCCATCCCGCTCAGCACACCGTCCGGGCCGATCTCCACGTACGAGAGGACGCCCTGGCCCTCCAGGTACGTCACGCAGTCCGCGAACCGGACCGCCTCCCGGACGTGCCGTACCCAGTACCCGGGCGTCGCCACCTCCGGCGACACCTCGCCCGAGACACCCGACACCAACGGCAACGACGGTTCCCCGTACGTCAACGACTCGGCCACCGCCGAGAACTCCGCCAACATCGGCTCCATCAAAGGCGAGTGGAACGCATGCGACACCCGCAGCCGCGACGACTTCCGCCCCTGCGCGATGAACGCGTCCGCGACCCTCGCCACCGCGTCCTCAGCACCCGAAACCACCACGGAACGCGGGCCGTTCACCGCAGCGATGCTCACCGAATCCGACAGCAGCGGGACGACCTCCGCCTCCGTCGCCTCCACCGCCACCATCGCGCCACCCTCCGGCAACGCCTCCATCAACCGACCACGCGCCACGACTAGTTGAGCCGCGTCCGGCAGAGAGAGCACCCCCGCCACGTGGGCTGCGGCGACCTCGCCCACCGAGTGCCCGGCCAGGAAATCCGGCCGTACGCCCCACGACTCCACCAGCCGGAACAGGGCCACCTCCACCGCGAACAACGCCGGCTGCGCCACCCCCGTACGGTTCAACGCATCCTCGTCCGTGCCCCAGATGATGTCCCGCAGCGAACGGCCCAAGTAGACGTCCACCTCGGCGAGCACCGCATCGAACGCCTCCGCGAACACCGGGAACGCCGCATACAACTCACGGCCCATACCGAGCCGCTGCGCACCCTGACCCGTAAACAAGAACGCCGTACGGCCCGACGCACGCGACACACCACGCACCGCGCCCGCCGACACCCCGCCCTCCACCAACGCCCGCAGACCCGCCACCAGCTCCGTACGGTCCCCCGCCGTCACCACCGCACGGTGCTCCAACACCGCACGCGACACCACCGACGAGAACCCCACATCCAGCACCGACAGATCCGCACGCCCCTCCACCAGCGCCAACAACCGCTCCACCTGCGCCGACAGCGCAACGTCACCCCGCGCCGACAACACCACCGGCACCACCGGCAGATCCGCCACCGGCTCAGCCAGCTCAGCCGGTTCCGGCGCCTGCTCCACAATCACGTGCGCGTTCGTCCCGCTCAGACCGAACGACGACACCCCCACCCGACGAGGACGACCACGCTCCGGCCACACCCGAGCCTCCGTCAGCAGCTCAACCGCCCCCGCAGCCCAGTCCACCTGCGGCGTCGGCTCATCCACATGCAGCGTCCTCGGCATCACACCGTGCCGCATCGCCTCCACCGCCTTGATCACACCGCCGACACCGGCGGCGGCCTGGGCGTGGCCGAGGTTCGACTTCAGCGATCCCAGCCACAACGGGTCGGCGTCGAGGCGTTGTTGGCCGTACGTCGCGAGCAGTGCCTGCGCCTCGATCGGGTCGCCCAGACGGGTCCCCGTGCCGTGCGCCTCCACCATGTCGACGTCCGTGCTGTCGAGTTCCGCGTTCGCCAACGCGGCCCGGATGACGCGCTGTTGCGACGGGCCGTTCGGCGCCGTGAGGCCGTTGCTCGCACCGTCCTGGTTGACCGCGCTGCCCCGGACGATCGCGAGGACCGGGTGGCCGTTCCTCCGGGCGTCCGACAGGCGCTCCACCAGCAGGACACCGACACCCTCGGACCAGGCCGCGCCATCCGCAGCACCCGCGAACGACTTGCACCGGCCGTCGCGTGCCAGCCCGCGCTGCCGGCTGAACTCCACGAAGACCTCGGGCTCCGACATCACGGCGACGCCACCGGCCAGCGCCAGCGAGCACTCGCCCGACCGCAGGGCCTGCGCCGCGAGGTGCAGCGAGACCAGGGACGACGAGCAGGCCGTGTCCACCGTCATCGACGGGCCCTCGAGGCCGAGCACGTACGAGATGCGGCCCGAGGCGATGCCGCCGGTGCTCGCGTTGTGCGCGTAGTCGTGGTACATCATCCCGGCGAAGACACCGGTCCTGCTCTCCTTGAGGGAGAGCGGGTCGATGCCCGCCCGCTCGAACGCCTCCCAGGACGTCTCCAGCAGCAGGCGCTGCTGCGGGTCCATGATGAGCGCCTCGTTGGGGCTGATGCCGAAGAAGTTCGGGTCGAATCCGGCGGCGTCGTCCAGGAAGCCGCCCCGGGCGACGTAGCTGGTGTCGGGGCGCGTGCCCTCCGGGTCGTAGATCTTGCGCAGGTCCCAGCCACGGTCGGCGGGGAAGTCCCCGATGACGTCGGCGCCGTCGGCGACGGCACGCCACAGCGCCTCCGGGGAGTCGATGCCGCCGGGGAAGCGGCAGGCCATGGCCACGATGGCGATCGGCTCGTCCGCGCCGCCGCCGGACGGGGGTCCGGCGACCACCGGTGCGGAGGCCGGTTCGCCCGGTCCCGCCATCTCACCCAGGAGGTGGCGGGCGAGGCTCACGGGGCTGGGGTAGTCGAAGACGACCGTGGCGGGCAGCCGGAGCCCGGTGGCCTCGGCGACACCGTTGCGGAACTCCACGGCCCGCAGCGAGTCGAAGCCGAGGTCCTTGAAGGCGCGTTCCGGCTCGATGGCCGCCACGGAGCTGAACCCGAGGGTGCCCGCGGCCTGCTCCAGGACGAGGTGGAGCAGGAACGCCTCCCGCTCGGGCTTCGTGAGGCGCGCCAGCCGGTCCTGGAGCGCGCCCGCCTCGGCGGCGGCGTTGGCCTTACGGCGGGTGACGACGGGGACGAGCGTCCGGAACAGCTCGCGTGCGCGGTCCCCCTGGGCACGCAGGGCGGCCAGGTCGAGTTGTACGGGAAGCACCTGCGGGTACGGGGTGCGGCGGGCGGCGTCGAAGAGTGCCGTACCCACCTCGGAGGTGATGGGGAAGACGCCGCCCTGCGACACGATGCGGGTGCGTTCGGCGCCGGTGAGCTTGCCGGTCATGCCGCTGGCCTCGTCCCAGAAACCCCAGGCGAGCGACTGGGCGGGGAGGCCCTCGGCGCGGCGTCGCACGGCGAGGGCGTCCAGGAAGGCGTTGGCCGCCGCGTAGTTGGCCTGGCCCGGGTTGCCGAATACGCCGGCGACGGAGGAGAAGAGGATGAAGTCGGTGAGGTTCAGATCGCGGGTCAGCTCGTGCAGGTTGACGGCCGCGTCGACCTTCGGCCGCAGCACCGCCGCCACCCGCTCCGGCGTCAACGACTCCACCACACCGTCATCCAGCACACCCGCCAGATGCACCACACCCACCAACGGACGATCCGCCGGGATCGCCCCCAACACCCCCGCCAACGCAGCCCGATCCGCCGCATCACACGCCGCGACCACCACCTCGGCACCCAACGCCGACAGATCCGCCGCCAACTCCCGCGCACCGGCAGCCTCTGCGCCCCGGCGGCTCGTCAACACCAGGCGACGTACACCCCGTTCAGCCACCAGGTGCCGGGCGAACACAGCACCCAACGTGCCCGTACCACCGACCAGCAGCACCGTGCCCGCCGGATCGAACCGGCCATCCCCGGCCTGCGCAACCGTGCCCGCCGAGTCGGACCCATCACCCTGGGCCGACTCGACCGTGCCCGCCGGATCGAACCCGTCGCTACCAACGCGTTCACCGGCCGCAGCCCGTACCAGACGCGGCACCCACACCCGCCCCGCGCGCACCGCCACCTGGGACTCGCCCACCGCAACCGCACCAGCTACGTCGCCCAGCTCACCATCGACCAGCACCACACGACCCGGATGCTCCGACTGAACCGACCGCACCAGACCCCACACCGCGGCACCGACCACATCCACACCACCCCCGTCCCCCGGCACCACCACCGAACCCCGCGTCCGTACCACCAAACGCGTCTCCGCGAACTCCTCCCCGCCGAGCCAGGCCTGCACCACACCCAGCACCCGCGACACCGCACCCCGCACCACACCCGCATCCAAATCCGCACCCGGGTCCGTCACACAATCAACAACCACCACCCCACCGGCCGGCACCTCACCAGCCACCAACCCATCCCGCCACGCCACCACACCACCGGAAACCCCAACCCCGGCCCCATCCACCGGAACGGGCTCCACCGGTGACCACTCCACCGCGAACAACGCGCGCGACGCCTCCGACTCCAGCGCAGCGCGCCCGGACTCCGCCAACGGTCGCAGCACCAGCGACTCGGCCCACGCGACCGGCGCGCCCACCGCATCCGCCAGCACCACCGACACCACACCGTCACCACGCGCCGACACCCGCACCCGGACACTCGACGCACCCGACGCCACCACCGACACACCCGACCAAGCGAACGGCAACGCCGCCCCCTCACCCACCACACCGCTCAACCCCACCCCATGCAACGCCGCATCGAACAGCGCGGGGTGGAGCTGGAAGCCGGTGGCGTCCGTGCCGGGGGGCAGGGTGACGTCGGCGTACACGTCGTTGCCCTGGCGCCAGGCGGCGGTGAGGCCGCGGAAGGCGGGGCCGTAGGCGAGGCCGGCCGTGGCGGTGGCGTCGTAGAAGCCGTCCAGGTCCACGGGGAGCGCGCTGGGCGGCGGCCACTGCGTGGCGTCGAAGGGGCCGCCCGGCAGCGTGCCGGGCGCCGGGGTGCCCGGGCGCAGGACGCCGGTGGCGTGCCGGGTCCACGGCTGGTCGGCGTCCTCACCGCGTGCGTGGACGGTGAAGGTGCGGGTGCCGCCGCCCTTTGCGGCGCCGACGGTGACGCGGACCGCGACGCCGCCCCGCTCGGGGACGATCAGCGGTGCTTCCAGGGCCAGTTCGTCGATGCGGTGGCAGCCCACCTGGTCACCCGCGCGGACGGCGAGTTCGACGTGCCCGGTGCCGGGGAAGTAGACCGTGCCGCCGACCCGGTGGTCCCCCAGCCAGGGGTGGGTGGCCAGGGAGAGGCGGCCGGTCAGGGTGAGGGTGTCGGCGTCGGGCGCCGAGACGACCGCGCCGAGCAGCGGGTGGTCGGCGGGCTCCAGGCCCGCCGCCAGGACGTCGCCGGTGCCGGTGGGGGCGCTCACCCAGTAGCGCTCGCGCTGGAAGGCGTACGTCGGCAGCTCCACCCGGGGTTGGGGGTCGGCGGCGAGGAAGGGCTGCCAGTCGACGGGCGCGCCGTGCACGTACGCCTCGGCGAGCGAGGTCGCGAAGCGGCCCATGCCGCCCTGGCGGCGGCGCAGCGAGCCCACGGCGGCGGCGGTCACTCCCGCGTCGGCCACCGTCTCGCCGAGGCCGACGACCAGGCCGGGGTGCGGGCTGGCCTCGACGAAGAGGGTGAAGCCGTCGTCGAGGAGAGCGCGGGTGGTCTCCTCGAAGCGCACCGTCTGGCGGAGGTTGCGGTACCAGTAGTCGGCGTCGAGTCGCGAGGAGTCCAGGGGGCCGCCGGTGACGGTGGAGTAGAAGGTGATGCCGGATCTACGGGGCGTGATGGGGCCGAGTTCGGCCAGGAGGCGGTCGCGGATCTCCTCCACGAACAGCGAGTGCGAGGCGTAGTCCACCGGTATCCGGCGGACCTGGACGCCCTCCGCCTCCAGGTGCGCGTAGAGCTCGTCGAGTGCGGAGACCTCACCGCAGACCACCGTCGACGTGGGGCTGTTGACGACCGCGAGCTGGAGCCTGCCCTCCCAGCGCAGCAGCAGCTCCGAGGCCTCGGCCGACGGCAGCGCGACGGACATCATGCCGCCGCGTCCCGCCAGGTCATGGCGGATGACACGGCTGCGGAGTGCGACGACGCGGGCGCCGTCCTCCAGGGAGAGCGCCCCGGCGACGCAGGCGGCCGCGATCTCGCCCTGGGAGTGGCCGACGACGGCCGCGGGCTCCACGCCGAAGGCCCTCCACAGTGCGGCGAGCGACACCATGACCGCCCACAGCACGGGCTGGACGACGTCCACCTCGTACAGCGAGGCCGCCCCGGGTGCCTGGTGCAGGACGTCCAGGAGGTCCCACTCGACGTACGGGGCCAGCGCGTCGGCACACTCCCGCATCCGGGCGGCGAACACCGGTGAGGCGTCGAGGAGTTCGACGGCCATGCCGACCCACTGGGAGCCCTGGCCGGGGAAGACGAACGCGATCTGGGCCGGGCCCCCCGCCGTGCCGCGTACCACGTGCGGTGCCTTCGTGCCGTCGGCGACCGCGTCCAGTCCCGCGAGCAGCGTGCCGAGGCCACCACCCCCCGTACCACCGCCGTCGGGACCGCTCCCGCCGTCGGTGCCACTCCTGTCGGTGCCACTCCCGTCGGGACCGCTTCCGTCGGTGCCTGCGGTCAGCTCGGCGCCTGCCGTCAGCTCCGCGCCTGCCGTCAGCTCGGTGCGTGCGCTCACCCCGGCGCCTGCGGTGACGTCGCCGCCCGTCAGGACGACGGCCCGGTGTTCGAGGGCGGTACGGGTGGTGATCAGCGCGTGCGCCACGGCGTCCAGGGCCGGGGCGCCCTCCCGGCTCGGGGCGGCGTCCTCGCCCGGGACTGTCCGCCCGGCCCCGGTATCGCGCAGGAAGGTGGCGAGGCGGGCCGCCTGGCCGCGCAGACCCCCGGCGCCGCGCCCGGACACCACGAACGGGGTGATCGGGGAGGGCGCACCGGGCCTCCGCAGGACCGGGACGGCCTCCGAGGGCTCGGCGTCGGCGGGCACGGCATCGGAGGGCGTCACGTCGGCTGCCGGCTCCTCGACAGCAGGCTCCTCGACAGCAGGCTCCTCGGCGGGCGGCTCTTGGAGGATGACGTGGACGTTGGTGCCGCTGAGGCCGAACGCGGAGACCGCCGCCGTACGGGGGTGGTCGCTCAGCGGCCACGGCTCCGCCTCCGTGAGGAGGGCGACGTTGCCCGCCGACCAGTCGACGTGGCTGGAGGGCCGCCCCGCGTGCAGGGTCTTCGGCAGTCGGCCGTGGCGCAGCGCCATCACCATCTTGATGACGCCGCCGACACCGGCGGCGGCCTGCGCGTGGCCGATGTTCGACTTGAACGAGCCGAGGCGCAGCGGGCCGTCGGCGGGGTGGTCCTGGCCGTACGTGGCCAGGAGCGCCTGCGCCTCGATCGGGTCGCCGAGGGTGGTGCCGGTGCCGTGCGCCTCGACGACGTCGACGTGGCTGCCGGGGACGCGCGCGTTGGCGAGGGCCTGCCGGATGACGCGCTGCTGGGAGGGGCCGCTGGGCGCGGTGAGGCCGTTGCTCGCGCCGTCCGAGTTGATGGCCGAACCACGGATGACGGCCAGCACCGGGTGCCCGTTGCGCCGGGCGTCGGACAGGCGCTCCAGCAGGAGGACACCGGCGCCCTCGGACCAGCCGGTGCCGTCGGCGTCGTCGGAGAAGGCCTTGCAGCGGCCGTCCGGGGCCAGCCCGCGCTGCTTGCTGAACGCGACGAACGGCGCGGGGGTCGACATCACCATGACGCCGCCCGCCAGGGCGAGGGAGCACTCGTCCTGACGCAGGGCCTGGACGGCGAGGTGCAGGGCGACGAGCGACGAGGAGCAGGCGGTGTCGACGGTGAACGAGGGGCCCTCGAAGCCGAAGGTGTACGAGACGCGGCCGGAGATCACGGAGGAGGCGCGGGAGGTCGCCATGAAGGCCTCGACGGCCTCCGGGACGCCTTCGGGGAAGTCGCCGTAATCCTGGATGCCGGACCCCATGTAGACGCCGACCTGGCCGCCGCGCAGGGACTCGGGGGAGATCCCGGCCCGTTCGAACGCCTCCCAGGCGACCTCCAGGGTGAGGCGCTGCTGCGGGTCGGTCGCCTCCGCCTCCAGGGGGCTCAGCCCGAAGAAGCCGGGGTCGAAGTCGCCCGCGCCGTGCAGGAATCCGCCCTGGTGGACATAGCTGCTGCCCGGGCCCTCGTCCCCCGCCATGAGCTGGTCGAGGTCCCAGCCGCGGTCCTCCGGCATGCCGGAGACTGCGTCGCGGCCCTCGGCGACGAGCTGCCACAGCTCCTCGGGCGTGGTCACATCACCGGGGTAGCGGCAGCCCATGGCCACGATGGCGATGGGCTCCTGCGCCTGCGCCTCGACGTCGGTCAGGCGGCGCCGGGTCTGGCGCAGCTCGGCAACGACCTTCTTCAGGTAGTCGAGGATCTTCTCGTCGTTCGCCATGTCGGGTCTCACCGAGTCCTTTGGGTCAGCTGCCGGGGGGTGTCGCCCGGGTCAGGCAAGGCCGAGTTCGTTGTCTATGAAGGCGAGGACGTCGTCGGCGGATGCGACGTCGAGGGCATCGCGCCCGTCGTCCAGTGCTCCACCGCTCTGGAGCGCCGTCAGCTTGTCCAGCAGGGTCTGGAGGCGGGAGGTGAGGTGACTGCCGCGCACCTCCTCGACGCCGAGGGAGGCGACCAGTTCCTCGAACCGGTCGAGTTCCACGAGCAGGGGGGCCTTCGCACCGTCGCCGTCCGGGAGGAGCAGGGTGTGCAGATGGGCGGCGACCGCGGCGGGGGTCGCGTGGTCGAAGACGAGCGTCGCCGGCAGCTGGGCGCCGGTCGCCGCCGCGAGCACCCTGCGGAGTTCGACGGCGGAGACCGAGTCGAACCCCAGCTCCTCAAAGGCGCGTTGGGGATCGAGTTCGGACGGGCTGTCGTAGCCGAGGAGGCCGGCGACCCGGCCGCGTACGAGGTCGAGGAGCGCCCGGCCGCGTTCGGCGGTGCCCAGGTCCGCCAGCCGCGCCAGCAGTTCCGCCCCGGCGGACGCCTCGTCGTCCGGGCCCTCGGCGAGGAGGTCACGTACCTCCGGCAGGGCGTCCAGCAACGGCCGGGGGCGGGCGAGGGTGTACGTGGGGGCGAACCGCGCCCAGTCGAAGTCGGCGACGACGAGGTGGCCGTCCTCGTGCTCCAGGGCCTGGCGCAGGGCGCCGATGGCGAGCGCGGGGGCCATGGCGGGCGCGCCGATACGGTCCATCATGGCGCTGAGTCCGGCGTCGACCATGCCGCCCTGCCAGGAGCTCCAGGCGATGGAGGTGGCGGTACGGCCCTGGGCGCGCCGCCGGTGGGCGAGGGCGTCCAGGTGGGCGTTGGCCGCCGCGTAGGCGCCCTGGCCCGCGCTGCCCCAGACGGCGGCTCCCGACGAGAACAGGACGAAGGCCTCCAGCGGCAGATCGGCGGTCAGTTCGTCGAGGAGCTCGGCGCCGGTGACCTTGGCGTGGGCGACACCGGCGAACTCCTCCGCACCGAGGTCGGCGAGGGGCGCGATGCGCTGCATGGCTCCCGCCGCGTGGACGACGGTGGTCAGCGGCAGTTCGGCCGGTACGGCGTCGAGGACGGCGCTCAGCGCGGACCGGTCGGTGATGTCGCAGGCGGCAAGGGTGACACGGGTTCCGGCGGCCTCCAGTTCGGCGGCCAAGGCGGCGGCGCCGGGTGCGGCCGCACCGCTGCGGCTGAGCAGGAGGAGGTGGTCGATGCCGTCGGCGGCGAGCATCCGCGCCACATGGGCGCCGAGGCCGCCGGTGCCGCCGGTGACCAGGGCGGTGCCCCGGGGCGCCCAGGCGCGGCGCGCTGCGCGGTCGCCGAGGGGCGCCCGGACCAGGCGGCGGGCGAGGACACCGGAGGGCCGGACGGCGACGGCATCCTCGCCGGGCGCCGCCGTCAGCACGGTGCACAGCCGGTCGACGGCGGTCGCGTCGGGCTCGGCGGGCAGGTCGGCGACGCCGCCCCAGGTGTCGGGGTGGTCGAGGGCGAGACTCCCGGCGAGCCCCCAGAGGGGGGCCTGCGCCAGGGCGGTCGGCTCCGACGTCTCGCCGGTGGAGACGGCGCCGCTGGTCACGCACCACAGGCGGGCGGCGATGTCCGCGTCCCCGAGGGCCTGGACGAGGGCGACGGTGGCCGTCATGCCCCGGGACAGCGGGGGCAGGGCGGGGTCGGATTCCTCGTCGAGGGCGAGCAGGGAGAGGACCCCGGCCGCGCCGGGTGCGGCACCGAGGCGGTCGCGGCGGGCGGCCAGCAGGGCGGTGAGCCGGGCCCGGTCGTCTCCGGGGGCCACCTCCAGGACCTCGACGGCCGCTCCGCGCGCGGGGAGCCCGGCGAGGATCGCGGGGAGGATCGCGGGGACGGGGCCCGTACCGGCCAGGCCTGCGGGGACCACGACGAGCCAGGGGCCGGTGCGGGCGGGCGCGGCGGGCGTGAGCGTGGGGGGCTCGGCGGACGCGGCAGGCGTGACGGGCGCTGCGGGCTTGGTGGGCGCTGCGAGCGTGGCGGACGCGGCAGGCGTGGCGGGCTGGGCGGGCGTAGCGGGCGCGACGGACGTGGCGGGCTCGGCGACCGCTACGGGCTGCCAGGTGATGCGGTAGCGCCAGGAGTCCAGAGTGGTCCGCTCCTGGTGCTGCCTGCGCCAGCGGGCCATGGCCGGGAGGACCGCGCCGAGGGCGGTCTCCTCCACGGCGAGCGTGTCCGCGAGCCGGGAGACCTGCTGCTGGTCGACGGCGTCCCAGAAGGCGGTGCCCGCCGGGTCGGCGAGGGCGTCACCGGCCGCCGCGGGCCTGACGCTCTCCGTCCAGTAGCCCCGGCGCTGGAACGCGTAGGTGGGCAGCGCCACCCGGCGGGCACCCCGCCCGGCGAAGAACGCGGTCCAGTCGACGGCGGTTCCCCGGGCGAAGGCCAGGCCTACGGCGGCTACGAGGGTGCGTTCCTCGTCGCGTCCGCGGCGCTGCGTGGGGGCGACCACCGTGTCGGCCGCCTCCTCCAGGCAGGCGGCGGCCATCGGGGCCAGCGCGGCATCGGGGCCGATCTCGACAAAGGCGCGGGCGCCCTGCGCGTACAACGTCCGTACGCTGTCACGGAACCGGACCGGCTCCCTGACCTGGCGCACCCAGTAGGCAGGGGAGGTGAGTTCGGCCGCTTCGACGAGGCGGCCGGTCACGGTCGACACGAGGGGCAGCCGGGGTTCCTGGTACGTGATGCCGCGAGCGACGGCGTCGAAGTCGTCCAGCACGGGGTCCATGAGGGGCGAGTGGAAGGCGTGGGAGACCCGCAGCGCCGTCGTCTTACGACCCAGCTCCCTGAAGCGACCCACCACCTCACCCACCGCGTCCCCGGCACCCGAAACCACCACCGCCGAAGGCCCGTTCACCGCAGCCACCGACACACCCGGCACCAGCCACGGCACGACCTCCTCCTCCGAGGCCTGCACCGCCACCATCGCGCCACCCTCCGGCAGCGCCTCCATCAACCGACCACGCGCCACGACCAGTTGAGCCGCATCCGACAGGGAGAACACCCCCGCCACGTGCGCGGCGGCTATCTCCCCCACCGAATGACCCGCCAGGAAGTCCGGCCGTACACCCCACGACTCCACCAAACGGAACAGCGCCACCTCCACCGCGAACAACGCCGGCTGCGCCACCCCCGTACGGTTCAACGCATCCCCGTCCGCACCCCACACCACATCCCGCAACGAACGACCCAAGTGCCCATCCACCTCGGCCACCACCGCGTCAAAAGCCTCCGCGAACACCGGGAACGCCCCGTACAACTCACGCCCCATCCCCAACCGCTGCGCACCCTGACCCGAGAACAAGAACGCCGTCGCACCGGGCGGCTCGGCGCACGACCGTGAGGGGGTCGCGGTGTCGTCGCCGTCGGCGAGGGCGGTGAGCCCGCGCAGGAGTTCGTCGCGGTCGGCGGCGAGCAGGACGGCGCGGTGGTCGAGGGCGGCGCGTGTGGTGGCGAGGGAGTGGCCGAGGTCGCGGATGTCGTCGGGGGTGGTGGCGTTCCCGGTGGTCTCGGCCTCGGTGACATGGGCCAGCAGCCGGGCGGCCTGGGCGCGCAGGGCGTCCGGTGTCTTCGCCGACAGCGGCAGCGGGGTGAGGCGCGAGGCCACCCGCGACGCCTCGGGCGCGGTCCCGGCCTCCGTACCGGCTTCCGGGGCCGGGGGCGCCTCCTCGATGATCACGTGCGCGTTGGTGCCGCTGAGGCCGAAGGCGGATACGGCGGCGCGGCGCGGCCGGTCCCCGGGGGGCCAGGCGACCGGCTCGGTCAGCAGGGCTATATGGCCCGTCGACCAGTCCACGGCAGGGGTCGGCTCGTCCACGTGCAGGGTCTGCGGGAGCGTGTCGTGGCGCAGTGCCTGCACCATCTTGATGACACCGCCGACACCCGCCGCCGCCTGCGCGTGCCCGATGTTGGACTTGAGGGAACCCAGGTACAGCGGCCGGTCGGCGGGCCGGTCCTGGCCGTACGTGGCGAGCAGGGCCTGCGCCTCGATCGGGTCGCCGAGAGTGGTGCCGGTGCCGTGCGCCTCCACGGCGTCGACCTGGTCGGCGGTGAGCTGTGCGGCGGCCAGCGCCTGCCGGATGAGCCGCTGCTGGGCGGGGCCGTTGGGCGCGGTGAGCCCGTTGCTCGCGCCGTCCGAGTTGACGGCGCTGCCCCGGATCACGGCGAGCACCGGGTGGCCGTTGCGCCGGGCGTCCGCGAGCCGTTCGACGACGAGCATCCCGGCGCCCTCGCCCCAGCCGGTGCCGTCGGCGGCGGCGGCGAAGGACTTGCAGCGGCCGTCGGGGGCGAGGCCGCGCTCCTGGCTGAAGCCGACGAAGGACGTGGGGGTCGCCATGACCGTCACACCGCCGGCCAGGGCGAGCGTGCACTCGCCCGCGCGCAGGGCCTTGACCGCCCAGTCGAGGGCGACGAGCGACGACGAGCAGGCGGTGTCGACGGTGATGGCCGGCCCCTGGAGCCCCAGCGTGTAGGCGACCCGGCCGGAGGCGACGCTGCCGAGTCCGCCGGTGCCGCCGTCGGCCGCGTAGTCGTGGTAGACGACCCCGGCGAAGACCCCGGTGAGGCTGCCCTTGAGGGAGAGCGGGTCGATGCCCGCGTACTCCAGCGCCTCCCAGGACGTCTCCAGCAGGAGCCGCTGCTGCGGGTCGGTCTCGCGCGCCTCCTTCGGGCTGATCCGGAAGAAGCCGGCGTCGAACTGGTCCGCCTCGTGCAGGAAGCCGCCTTCGCGGGCGTACGTCCTGCCGGGGGTCGCGGGCTCCGGGTCGTAGAGCCCCACGGTGTCCCAGCCCCGGTTCTCGGGGAAGCCGCTGATGCCGTCGCCGCCGCGCGCCACGAGGTCCCACAGCCCGGCGGGGGAGGTGATCCCGCCGGGGTAGCGGCAGCTCATGCCGGTGATCGCGATCGGTTCGTGCTCGCGGGCCTCGGCCTCCCGCAGGCGCCGCTTGACCTGGCGCAGGTCCGCGGTGGCGCGCTGGAGGTAGTCGCGGAGCTTGTCCTGGGTCGCCGCCATCTTCATCCCAACCAATCTCAGAGCAGCCGTCAGTCGTCCGGTCGGGAGCTAGGCGAGCCCGATCTCCTGGTCCAGTGCCTCGAACAGTTCGTCGTCGCTGACGGAGCCGAGGTCCTCGTCCGGTACGGCCCCGGTCGTGCCGTAGCCATGGGTGTCACGCCAGCGGCGCAGCAGCGCCTCCAGCCGCGAGGTGATCCTGAGCCGGTCCGCCGCGTCGGGTGTCGCGGCGGTGAGGCCCGTGTCGAGTTGGTCGAGCAGGCCGAGCAGGGCCCGGTTCGCGTCGGCCGTGCCGTCCTGGCCGTCCTGGCCGATCTCCCCGTCCAGGTAGTCCGCGACCGCGCGGGAGTCGGGGTGGTCGAAGACGAGGCTGGCGGGGAGGGCGAGGCCGGTCACCGCCCCCAGCCGCCTGCGCAGTTCGACGGCCGCGAGCGAGTCGAAGCCCAGCTCCCGGAAGGGTCGGTCGGTGCCCACGGCCTCCGCCGAGGCGTGGCCGAGGAGACCCGCCACCTGGGAGGTGACGACATCGAGGAGGATGCGGGCCCGCTCCGGAGCCCCGCGTCCGGCCAGCCTCCGCCGCAGCTCCGCGCCCGAGCCGGGGCCGCGGGCCCCGGTCCGTACCGCCGAGGGCACGAGGGACGCGAGGACGGGCGGCAGCCGGTCCGCCTGGGACCGCAGGGCGCCCTGGTCGAGGTGGAGCGGGTACACCACCGGGTCCGTACCGCGCAGCGCCTCGTCCAGCAGGGCGGTGGCGCGGTCGACGGGCAGCGGGGGCAGGCCCAGGGCGGCCAGCTGCCGCCGGGTCGCCTCGGATGTGCCGTCCGCCTCCCAGGGGCCGAGGGCGAGGGAGGTCGCGGGCAGTCCGAGGCCGTGGCGGTGCCGGGCGACGGCGTCGAGGAAGGTGTGGGCGGCGGCGGAGGCGGACGCCCCGGCGCCGTGCACGAGACCGTCCGACCCGGAGAGCAGGACGAACGCCAACGGCCCCAGGTCGCGGGTGAGTTCGTGCAGGTGCCAGGCGGCGTCGGCGGCCGGGCGCAGGACCTCCGCCAGCCGCTCGGGGGTCTGCTCGGCGACCGGCGCGTGGTGCCCGGTGGGTGCCGTGTGGACGACCCCGGTCAGCGGCCGGTCGGCGGGGATTTCGGCGAGCAGGGCGGCGAGCGCGTCCCGGTCGGCGGGGTCGACGGCGCTGAGGGTGACCTCCGCGTCGAGTCCGTCGAGGACGCCCGAAGTGTGCGGGACGTGCGTGTCGGTGGGTCCCGTCGTGGCTTCGGCGCCGGTGGTGCCTGCGGTGGCGTCGTCGTGCCCGTCACCGCCCGTGGGGATCGCCGTCGGTGCCGGGGCGGCGCCGGTGACCAGCAGGTGGCGTATGCCGTGGGCCGTGACCAGGTGCCGGGCGAGGGCCGCGCCCGCCCCGGTCGCGCCGCCGGTCACCAGGACCGTCCCGCGTGCCAGGTCGGGCGGTGTGCCGTCGCCGGGGGCCGCCTTCACGAGCCGGGGCAGGTACACGGTGCCGGCCCGGACGACCAGGTCGTCGGCTCCGGTGGCGAGCGCCTCGGGTACGGCCCTGGCGGACGCCTCCGTGTCGTCGAGGTCCAACAGGACGAACCGGTCCGGGTGCTCGCTCTGCGCGGCCCGCACCAGACCCCGCAGAGCGGCCCGGTGTACGTCGGCGTCGGCGCCGGGCGCTCCGGAGGGGCCGGGCGCTCCGGCGAAACCGGGCGTTCCGGGGGAACCAGTGGGACCGGTGGGACCAGTGATACCAGTGGGACCGGTGGGACCGGTGGGACCGGTGGGACCCATGGCACCTGTGGCACCCGTGGGATCGGGGGAACCAACCGGGCCCGTGGCCTGCCTGGTGACGACGACCAGCTTCGCCGCCGTGTCGCCCGCGAGCAGCTGCCGCCGCACCCGGCCGAGGGCATCGGCGAGGTGTTCGCGTACCGCCGTGAGGACATCGGCCGGGCCGTCCGGCACCTGCCACAGCAGGAAGTCCACCGGGCCCTCGGAGTCATCGGAGTCATCGGAGTCATCGGAGTCGTACGGAGGGAAGGGCAGGGGGGCGGTTACGGCGTCGCCGTCCGTGCGGACGACCGGGCGCACCGCCGCGTCCGGGACGGCGGCCGCGTCGTACGCCGTCCACTCCACCCGGTACAGCGCTCCTGCGGGTTCCCCGGCCGTCAGCTCGGCCGCGGTGACCGGGCGGCAGGCGACCTCCTCCACCGTCAGGACGGGGTTGCCGAGGGTGTCGGTGATGTCGAGGGACAGGGTGGACTCGCCGGTGGCCTTCGCCCGTATCCGGACCTCGGGGGCGCCGGGGCCGTGGACGGTGACCCCGGTCCAGCGGGCGGAGACCCGCGCGCCGTCCCGGGCTCCGGCGAGCAGGTCGAGTCGGGTGGCGGTGTCGAGGAGCGCGGGGTGGACGAGGAAGTCCGCGCCCGCCGTCCCGCCGCCCACCGCAGCGTCGCCCACGGCGCTCTCGGCGGCATCGGTGGTCTCGGCTGCCACGGCGGCCTCGGCGAGGAAGGTGTCGCCGAGCCGCCATGCCGAGCGGACCGTGCGGAACGCGGGGCCGTAGGCGTTGCCTGCGGCGAGCAGCGCCTCATACACCTCGTCGGGGTCGGCGGGGGTGGCCCCGGGCGGCGGCCAGCTCCCCCCGGCGGCCACCGGCGGCGGTCCGGCCGGGGAGAGGACGCCACGGGCGTGGAGGGTCCAGGGCAGTTCGGGACCGTCGGCGGGCCGGGCATAGACACCGACCGCCCGGCGGTCCTCGTCGTCGGGCGCACCGACGGTCACCCGCAGCTCCCGGTCCGCGTCGGCGGGCAGCGGCAGCTGTGCCTCCACGGTCAGGGTCTCCAGCCGGGGGCATCCGGTCTCGGCCCCGGCGCGCAGGGCGAGTTCGACGAACGCGCTCGTCGGCAGGGCGACCGCGCCCAGCAGGTCGTGGTGGGACCACCAGGGCTGGTCGGCGAGGGAAAGCCTGCCGGTGAGGACGACGCCACCGGTGTCGGGTGAGGTCACGACGGCACCCAGCAGCGGGTGGTGGGCGGCGGCGAGCCCCATGGCGGCGGGATCGGTACCGGTCCGGGCGCCGCGCGCCCAGAAGGGTTCACGCCGGAACGCGTACGTCGGCAGGTCGACCCTCCGCGCGCCGCTGCCGGCGTAGAACTCCTGCCAGTCGACCGGGACATGGCGGGTGTGCGCGAGGGCCAGCGCGGTGACGGCCTCGGTGGGCTCGTCTCGTTCGCGGCGGGCCAGCGGCAGGAACGCGGCGTCCGCGGCGTCGGGCAGGCAGGCCGGGCCGAGGGCGGACAGGACGGCGTCCGGGCCGACTTCGAGGTAGGTGGTGACGCCCGCGCCGTGCAGGGTCCGCATGCCGTCGGCGAACCGGACGGCCTCGCGGACGTGCCGCACCCAGTGGCCGGGGTCGGCGAACTCCTCGGGGGTGACGATCCGGCCGGTCAGGTTCGACACGACGGGTACGGCCGGTGCGCTGACGGTGATCTCGGCGGCGACACGGGCGAAGTCCGCCAGCATCGGTTCCATGAGCGGCGAGTGGAAGGCGTGCGAGACCCGCAGCCTCTTCGTGGTGCGGCCCAGGGCGGCGAAGTGGTCGGCGATGGTCTGGACGGCGTCGGCGGCACCGGACACGACGACCGCCTCGGGCCCGTTGACGGCGGCGACGGCCGCCCGGTCCCCGCAGTCCGCGAGCAGCGGGAGCACCTCGTCCTCCGCGGCCCGTACGGCGACCATGGCGCCGCCCTCGGGCAGTGCCTGCATGAGCCGGCCGCGCGCGGCGACCAGCTTCGCGGCGTCCGCGAGGGTGAGGGCCCCCGAGGCGTGGGCGGCGGCGATCTCCCCGACGGAGTGCCCGGCCAGCAGGTCGGGGTGGACGCCCCAGGACTCCAGGAGCCGGAACATCGCCACCTCGAAGGCGAAGAGCCCGGCCTGCGTGTACTCGGTGCGGTGGAGCGCGCGCTCGTCGCCGCTGACGATCGCGCCGAGCGGCCGGTCGAGATGGGGGTCGAGGGCGGCGAGCGCCGCGTCGTGGGCGGCCGCGAAGGCCGGGAAGGCGCGGCGCAGGCCGTCGCCCATCCCGACGCGCTGCGCTCCCTGCCCGGAGAAGAGGAACGCGGTGAGCCCGGTGGGGGCGGCGGCCGTGACGTCCGTGCTGTGGGCGAGGTCGGCCAGGTCCCGCAGGGCCCGGGCGCGGTCGGTGACGACGAGCGCGGCCCGGTGGGCCATGGCCGTCCGGGTGGTCGCCAGCGAGAAGCCGACATCGAGGATGTCGGCCTCCGGCCGCTCCGCGAGATGCGCGAGGAGCCGCCCGGCCTGGCGTGCGACACCCTCGGGGTCACGCGCCGACAGCAGCCACGGTACGGGGATGGGTACGGGCGCGGGGGACGCCTCCGGGCCGTCCTGGTCGGCGGCCGCCGTTCCCGAGGCAGCCGCATCGGAGGCGGCGGGTGCCTCTAGGACAGCAGGCGCATCGGCGGCGGCGCTCGCATCGAGAACAGCGGGGGCATCAGAGGCAGCGCTCGCCTCAAGAACAGCAGGCGCATCGGAGGCGGCGGAGGCCCCGGGAACAGCAGGCGCATCGGAGGCGGCCGGAGCCTCGATGATCACGTGCGCGTTGGTGCCGCTGATGCCGAACGACGAGATCCCGGCCCGGCGCGGGCGTTCGGTCTCCGGCCACTCCTGCGCGGCGGCCAGCAGAGCGACGTCACCCGCCGTCCAGTCCACCTGGGGCGACGGCTCGTCCAGGTGCAGCGACCGCGGCAGGACGCCGTGCCGCATCGCCTCCACCATCTTGATCACTCCGGCGACGCCCGCGGCGGCCTGGCTGTGCCCGATGTTGGACTTGACCGAGCCGAGGTAGAGCGGGCGGCCCGCCGGACGGTCCTGGCCGTACGTGGCGAGGACCGCCTGCGCCTCGATCGGGTCGCCGAGGGTGGTGCCGGTGCCATGGGCCTCCACGGCGTCGACGTCGGCGGGGGCGAGCCCGGCGTGGGCGAGGGCCTGCCGGATGACGCGCTGCTGGGACGGGCCGTTGGGGGCCATGAGCCCGTTGCTCGCGCCGTCCTGGTTGACGGCGCTGCCGCGCAGCACGGCCAGGACGGGGTGGCCCAGGCGCCGGGCGTCGGAGAGCCGTTCGACCACCAGGACGCCGACGCCCTCGGACCAGGCGGCGCCCTCGGCCGCGGCGGAGAACGAGCGGCACCGGCCGTCGCGGGAGAGCCCCCGCTGCCGGGAGAACTCGATGAACGTCTCCAGCGTCGACATGACCGTCACCCCGCCGACCAGCGCGGTGGGGCACTCGCCGGACCGTACGGCCTGGGCGGCCAGGTGCAGGGCGACCAGCGACGACGAGCAGGCGGTGTCCACCGTCAGCGACGGGCCTTCGAGCCCGAGGGTGTACGACACACGCCCCGAACCGAGGGAACCGGCCGCGCTGTTGCCCGCGTAGTCGTGGTACATGATCCCGGCGAAGACGCCGGTCCTGGAGCCCTTCAGGGACGCCGGGTCGATACCGGCCCGCTCCAGCGCCTCCCACGCGACCTCCAGGAGCAGCCGGTGCTGCGGGTCGGTCGTCCGGGCCTCGTTGGGGCTGATGCCGAAGAAGCCGGGGTCGAACTCGGCCGCGTCGTGCAGGAACCCGCCGTGCCGTACGTAGCACTTGCCGGGCTTCCCGGGCTCGGGGTCGTAACTGCCCGCGAGGTCCCAGCCACGGTCGCGCGGGAACTCCGTGATGGCGTCGACCCCCTCGTCCACGAGCCGCCACAGGTCCTCGGGCGAGCGGACGCCGCCGGGGTAGCGGCAGGCCATCGAGACGATGACGACCGGGTCGTCGGTGTCGCCCGCCGGGTCCGTCGTCGCTGCCGCGCCCTCGCCGGGGGCGGTGTCGCGCACACCGGCGAGCAGGTCGTCGAGGTGGTCGGCGACGGCGCGGGTGTTCGGGTGGTCGAAGACGAGGGTGGACGGCAGCCGCAGTCCGGTCACGGTGGTGAGCTGGTTGCGGAGTTCGGTCGCGGTGAGGGAGTCGAAGCCGAGCTCGGTGAAGGCCCGGTCGGGTTCGATGCCGGCGGCGGTGCCGTGCGCGAGGACCACGGCGACCTGGGCGCGGACCAGGTCGAGGAGGGCGCGCGCCCGTTCCTTCGGGGCCAGCGCGGCCAGCTCGTCGACCACCGCGGGGGCGGCGGAGGCAGCAGCGGCAGCGGCGCGCGGCCGGGCACGTACCAGGCCGGAGAAGAGGGACGGCAGCGTGTCCGCCGCCCGCAGAGCGGCCAGGTCCAGGCGGATGGGCAGCAGGCAGGGGGCGTCGGTGGCGAGGGCGGCGTCGAGGAGGGCGAGGCCCTGTTCCGGGGTGAGCGGTTCGACCCCGGAACGGCTCATGCGCCGCAGGTCGGTGTCGGCGAGGGCGCTCGCCATGCCGTCGCCGTCGGCCCACAGCCCCCAGGCGAGGGACCGGGCGGGCAGGCCGAGCGCCGCGCGGTGGGCCGCCAGCGCGTCCAGGAAGGCGTTGCCCGCCGCGTAGTTGGCCTGGCCGGGGTTGCCGAGGGCGCCCGCGACGGAGGAGAAGAGGACGAAGGCGGAGAGGTCCAGGTGGCGGGTCAGCTCGTGCAGGTTCCACGCGGCGTCGGCCTTCGCCCGCAGGACGGCGGCCAGTCGTTCGGGGGTGAGCGAGCCGATCGTGGCGTCGTCCAGCACCCCCGCGCAATGCACGACGGCGCTGGGCCGGTGCCGTTCCACGAGTGCGGCAGCCGCCTCGCGGTCGGCGAGGTCGCAGGCGGCGAGGGTGACCTCGGCGCCCAGGGCGGCCAGTTCCTCGCGCAGCGCACCGGCACCGGGTGCGTCGGCGCCGCGCCGGCCGGCCAGGACGAGGTGCCGGACGCCGTGCCGGGTGACGAGGTGGCGGGCCACCAAAGCACCGAGCGTGCCGGTCCCGCCGGTGAGAAGCACGGTGCCGTCGACGGGGCCGTACGGGGATGGGGTTGCGGCGGCCGGATCGCCATGGCCCTCCTCGTCGACCGGGGGCCCGGCCGGGACACGGGTCAGCCGGGGGACCCACAGAGCACCGTTCCGTACGGCCGTCTCCGCCTCGCCCGAGGCGACGAGCGCGACCACGTCGACACCTTCGCCCGCGCCCGCCCCCGTACCGGTGTCGGTGTCGGTGTCGGTGTCGGTGTCGGTGTCGGTCAGGAGGATCCGCCCCGGGCTCTCCGCCTGGGCGGCCCGGACCAGACCTCGTACCGCGGCCCCCGCCAGATCGGTGACGTCCTCCCCGGGCAGGGCGACCGCGCCGTGGGTGACGACGAGCAGCCGGGACGCGGCGAACCGGTCGTCGGCCAGCCACTCCTGGAGCACCCCGAGGGCCTCGGCCGTCGCGGTCCGCGCACCGGCGGCCGCATCGGCGGGCGAGGCGGGGCTGTGCCACACCAGAACGGCGGACTCCCGGGCCGCTTCGGCCCCTTCGCGGTCGTGCCAGGCCACCACGGGGCCGGTCCAGGACACCTGGCCGGCCGGCGCGGGCGCCCACGTGACGGAGTACAGCGCGCCCCGGGGGGCCTCCTCGGTCCACCGCTTCACCGCGACCGGCCGGGAGACGAGGGAGGCGACCGAGAACACCGGTCGTCCCGTCACGTCCGCGCCGGTGACGGCGATGCTGTCGGTCCCGGACGGCACGATCCGTACCCGCAGCCGGGTGGCGCCGACGGCGTGGACGCGGACCTGCTGCCAGGCGAAGGGGAGCAGGGTCCCCCGCGCCCCTCCGGAGGGCGCCGCCCCTCCACCGTGCCCGGCGTCGCCCGGCGTCTCGGCCAGGAGGGTGCCGTGCAAGGCCGCGTCGAGAAGAGCCGGGTGGAGGTCGAAACGCTCCGCGTCGGCGTGCGCGGACTCCGGGAGCGCCACCTCGGCGTACGTCTCGTCGCCCCGGCGCCAGGCGGCCGTGAGGCCCTGGAAGGCCGGCCCGTAGTCGTAACCGAGAGCGAGCAGCCGGTCGTACGCACCGTCGAGTGCGACGGGTACGGCGCCCTCCGGCGGCCAGACCGCCGTGTCGGCCGAGGCCTCGGCCGACGTCGGCGCCCCCGGGACGACCACGCCCTCGGCGTGCAGGGTCCAGGGCGCCCCGTCGCCGGTGGCCTCGGACCGGGCATACACGGCTACGCTCCGCGCCCCGGCGCCGTCCTCGGTGCCGATCCGGACGCGCAGGCGCACCCCGCCGTGCGGAGGGAGCACCAGCGGTGCGCGCAGGGTGAGTTCATCGAGTACGTCACAGCCGAACTCACCGCCCGCGCGCAGGGCCAGCTCCACAAGACCGGCGCCGGGGAAGAGGACGGTCTCCCCCATCCGGTGGTCGCCGAGCCAGGGTTGGGCCTCGACGGACAGCCGCCCGGTCAGCACCAGCCCACCGGTGTCCGGAAGCGTCACGGACGCGCCGAGCAGGGGGTGATCAGCCGTGTCGAGACCGAGCGCCTCGGGGCCCGCTCCGGCGCGCTCGGGGAGCAGCCAGTAGCGCTGGTGCTGGAAGGCGTACGTCGGCAGATCGACCCGCCGGGCGCCGGTGCCCGTGTAGTACGCGGCCCAGTCGACCCGTACACCGCTGACGTGCAGCCGGGCGAGCGCCGCCACCGCTGTTGCGACCTCGGCCCGTCCCTTGCGGACCAGCGGCACCAGCACCGCCGACTCGGACGCCACGGACTGCTGTGCCATCCCGCTCAGTACGCCGTCCGGGCCGATCTCGACGTACGAGAGAACGCCGCGAGCTTCGAGGTAGCTGACGCAGTCCGCGAACCGCACCGCCTCCCGTACGTGCCGCACCCAGTACGCCGCTGTCGCCACGTCCGGCGACACCTCACCCGACACACCCGACACCAACGGAATCCTCGGGGCGCTGAACGACAGACCCGAGACGACCTCCTCGAACTCCGCAAGCATCGGCTCCATCAACGGCGAATGGAACGCATGGGAGACCCGCAGACGCGACGACTTCCGCCCCTGCGCAGTGAACGCATCCGCGACCTTCGCCACTACATCCTCAGCACCCGAAATCACCACGGAGCGCGGCCCGTTCACGGCGGCGATGCTCACCGACTCCGACGACAGCAGCGGTACGACCTCCGCCTCCGACGCCTCCAGAGCCACCATCGCGCCACCCTCCGGCAACGCCTCCATCAACCGACCCCGAGCGACGATCAGTTGAGCGGCATCAGAGAGGGACAGAACACCTGCCACGTGGGCGGCGGCGATCTCCCCCACCGAGTGCCCGGCCAGGAAGTCCGGCCGTACGCCCCACGACTCCACCAGCCGGAACAGCGCCACCTCCACCGCGAACAACGCCGGCTGCGCCACCCCCGTACGGTTCAACGCCCCCTCATCCACACCCCAGATGACATCCCGCAGAGAGCGGCCCAAGTGGACGTCCACCTCGGCGAGCACCGCATCGAACGCCTCCGCGAACACCGGGAACGCCCCGTACAACTCACGGCCCATCCCGACCCGCTGCGCACCCTGACCCGTAAACAGAAACGCCGTCTCACCGGCCGAACGGCCCACACCTCGCACCGCGTTCGCCGCTACTCCGCCGTCTGCCAGCGCACGCAGCCCCGCCACCAGCGCCGTACGGTCCCCCGCCGTCACCACCGCACGGTGCTCCAACAGGGCACGCGACACCACGGACGAGAACCCCACATCCAGCAGCGAGACGTCCGCGTCCTCCTCCACCGACGCCAACAGCCGCTCCGCCTGCGCCGACAGCGCGACGTCACTGCGCGCCGACAGCACCACCGGCACCACCGGCAGATCCGCCACCGGCTCAGCCAGCTCAGCCGGTTCCGGCGCCTGCTCCACAATCACGTGCGCGTTCGTCCCGCTCAGACCGAACGACGACACCCCCACCCGACGAGGACGACCACGCTCCGGCCACACGCGGGCCTCCGTCAGCAACGCGACCGCACCCGCAGCCCAGTCCACCTGCGGCGTCGGCTCATCCACATGCAGCGTCCTCGGCATCACACCGTGCCGGATCGCCTCCACCGCCTTGATCACACCGCCAACACCCGCAGCAGCCTGCGTATGCGCCAAGTTCGACTTCAGCGACCCCAGCCACACCGGATCACCCTCCGGACGCCCCTGCCCATACGTCGCCAACACCGCCTGCGCCTCGATCGGATCACCCAGACGCGTCCCCGTACCGTGCGCCTCCACCATGTCGACATCCGTGGCGGTCAGCCCGGCGCTCTCCAACGCCGCACGAATGACGCGCTGTTGCGACGGGCCGTTCGGTGCCGTCAGGCTGCTGGAGGCGCCGTCCTGGTTGACCGCACTGCCTCGCACCACCGCGAGGACCGGGTGGCCGTTCTTCCGGGCGTCCGACAGGCGCTCCACCAGCAGGACCCCGACACCCTCCGAGCAGCCCGTACCGTCCGCCTCCGCCGCGAACGACTTGCACCGGCCGTCCGCCGCCATCCCCCGCTGGTGGCTGAAGTAGAGGAACATGTCCGGTTCCGTCATCACCGTCACACCGCCGACCAGCGCCAGCGAGCACTCGTCCGACCGGAGTGCCTGGCCGGCGAGGTGCAGGGCGACCAGCGACGACGAGCACGCGGTGTCGACCGTCAGGGACGGGCCTTCGAGGCCCAGGGTGTAGGACACCCGGCCCGAGACGAGGCTGCCGCCCGTAGTGGCCGCGGCCTCCGTGCCCAGGCCGTAGTCGTGGTACATGAGGCCGGCGAAGACGCCCGTACGGCTGCCACGCAGCGACAACGGATCGATCCCCGCCCGCTCCACCGCCTCCCACGACACCTCAAGGAACAACCGCTGCTGAGGATCCATCCCCAACGCCTCACGCGGCGAAATACCGAACAGCTCAGGATCGAAATCGCCCGCGTCGTACAGAAAACCGCCCTCACGCGTCACCGAACGATCAGGACGCCCACCCACCGGGTCATACAACCCCTCGACATCCCACCCACGATCCACCGGAAACCCCGACACACCATCCCGGCCCCCAGCCACCAACTCCCACAGACCCTCCGCCGACCGCACCCCACCCGGATAACGGCACGCCATCCCCACGATCGCCAACGGCTCGTTGTCCGCCTTGCGTTCTGCCGCGGCAAGCCTCTTGCGCAGCTCACGCAGATCGGTGGTGGCTCGGCGTAGATATTCGAGAAGCTTTTCCTCGTTGCTCACCGAGCACACCCTCCTGAAGTCGCGATGTCACAGCGGGCCGCGGGTCGCGGAAGAGCCGGAAAGGGCCGCGTTCCGAAATCCCGGAAGAAAGACCCGGACAGCTGGGAAAACTACGGCCGTCGCGGCTTGTCTGCCCACCCCTGAGTCGGCCGGGGGACCCCGCAAAACCGGCTCGTCCCCACCCCAGCCCACCCCAGCCCCGGTGGCCGCCACGGACCGGGGCCGGGGACGGGCCGGACCCGGGTGCCTCGCCGGTCAACGGCTTTGACCTGGGCGTACGTTCACGGGCCCGGCGGGGGTGGGCCGCTTCGGCGTCCCTTAGGGGGCCGCCACCCCAGGCGATAGGGGTACTGGCCAAGGGCGTTGTCCACTAGCGTCGGCGGCCGGAAAAGGACAGCGGCGTACGCATCGAAACCGGAGTCATCATGTGGGATGAGCAGTTCGAGGTTCTTCTGCGGAAGCAGCTTTCCTTTCTGCCCCCGGACGAGAAGATCCAGGGCGACATGGAACTGCGTGATTACGGCCTGGATTCACTCGGCACGATCGAGTTGCTCTCCGGTCTCGAAACCGCCTATGACGTCCGTTTCCGGGACGAGGCCCTGACGCTGGAGACCTTCCGGACGCCGGACGTCCTCTGGAAGACCGTGCAGAGCCTCCGCTGAGGTCGACGGGCACCGGACACGGGGACGGGACGGGGGCGGGACGGGCGATGAACTCCACGTCGGTGTTGCGGCTCCGCGCGGGCGACCACGCCCGGCTGGAGGCGCTGACCCGGATGTCCACCGCGCCCGCCGCGCTGGTGCGGCGCGCACGGATCATCCTGCTCGCCGCCGGGGGCGTCTCGAACACCGAGGCCGCCGCCCGGCTCGGCGTGTCCCGGCAGACCGTGATCAAGTGGCGCACCCGGTACGCCGACGACGGCCTGGAGGCGCTGGGCGATCTGCCGCGGCCCGGCAGGCCCGGTGTGGTCGACGAGGTCGCCGTCCTGGTCGCCACCCTCGCCGACGGCGGACGGCCGCCCGCACGGCTGGCGGCCCCCCGCTGGTCCTCCCGGCTGCTCGGCGCCGAGCTGGGGCTCGCGCACTCCACCGTCGCCAAGGTGTGGCGCAAGTGGGGTGTGCGGCCGCACCTGCCGGACGCGTACCGCTTCCCCACCGTGCCCCGGCTGCCGCCGGGCGTCCACGGCGTGGTCGGCGTACTCCTCGCTCCGCCGTGGAACACGGTGGTCGTCAGGACGGGTGGGCAGACGCTCCACGGCCCGGACGACCTCACGTTCCCGCACGGTGACGACGGGGTGCGCAGCGGGTACGCCGGCGGGTCCATGACGGGCCGCACACCGGCCGGGGCGATGCCCTCGCTCCGCACGCCCGGGGCTGCCGCCTTGGCCCGCATGCCCGGAGGCGCCTCCTCTGCCCATGTGGCCCGGGCGGCGCCCTCAGCCCACGCGGCCGGGGCTTCGTCCCCGGCCCCCACGCCGTTCCTGGCCTTCCTGGACCGCACGGTCAGGCTGCATCCCCACCCTCGGCTGTCCGTCGTCGTCGACAGCAGGGCGGCGGCGCGCTCCCCCGAGGTCCGTGCCTGGCTGGCGGCCAACCCCCGGGTCAGCCTCCACCTCAACCCCGCGTTCTGCCGGTGGTCGACGCTGGCCGACGTCCTCCTGGGCATCAGCGGCCGGCAGAGGCTCCCGCACACCCCCTACGACTCCCAGGACCCCTACGACTTCGCGGCACCCGCACATCGCGCCCGCGGGCCGCGTCCGGCCGCCGCCGTCTTCTGAGCCGTTCCCGCACGGACCCGTCCCGGGGACGGACACCGCCCACGGGGCGCGGACCCCGCGCCCTCACCCGTCCCTCCTCCACTACCTCCCCGGGGCTCCACCATGGATCAGACGTCGTCATCGCACGCCCTCCACCACCGGTTCCTGCGCGGCCTCGCCCGCTCGCCGTACGGCACCGCCGTCAGCGCGGCCGGGACCACGCTCACCTACCGGGAACTCCACGACCGCGCGCTGACCTGGGCGGGTTCGCTGCTCGCCCGGCTTCCGGCACCGCCCAGGGCCGTCGGTGTGCTGGTGGGCAAGGGCGTCGAGGCGTACACCGGCATCCTCGCCTGCCTCTACACCGGGGTGACGATGGTGCCGTTGCAGCCCGGCTTCCCGGCCCTCAGGACCCGGCAGATGATCGAGGCGGCCGGGGTGGAGGCCCTGATCGTGGACACCGCGTCGGCCCCGGCGCTGGAGCGGCTGCGGGCGGAGGGGGTCGACCTGCCCGTGCTGATGCCCGGGGCCCCCGGGACCGGCGGCGGGCCGATCGCACCGGGCATCACGCCGGACGCGGCGCCGGACATCACGCCGGGCACCGCACCGGGCATCACGCCGGACGCGGCCTCGCGGCTGGCGGAGCCCCGGCCCGTCGCCGCCGACGACGTCGCGTACGTCCTGTTCACGTCCGGGTCGACGGGCCGCCCGAAGGGGGTGCCCGTCACCCACGCGAACACCGCGCACTACTTCGGACTGCTGGACGCCCGCTACGACTTCGGGCCGGATGACGTCTTCTCGCAGAACTTCGACCTCAACTTCGACTGCGCCATGTTCGACCTGTTCTGCGCCTGGGGTGCGGGCGGGACGCTGCTCGCGGTGACACCGGACGCCTATCTCGGCCTGCCCGCCTTCGTCGCGGAGCACGGCGTCACCGTGTGGTTCTCCACGCCCAGCGCGATCGCGCTGGTGCGGCGTACGGGCGGGCTGGCGGCCGGTTCGATGCCCTCGCTGCGCTGGAGCTTCTTCGCGGGCGAGGCGGTCACCTGCCAGGACGCCGAGGAGTGGCAGGCGGCGGCGCCCGGGTCGGCGGTGGAGAACCTGTACGGGCCGACCGAGCTGACCATCACCATCACCCGCCACCGCTGGTCGCCCGAGCACTCGCCGCGCATCGCCGTGGCCGGGGTGATGCCGATCGGCGAGGTGCACGCGGGCCACGCCTGGCTGCTGCTCGGCGCCGACGGTACGCCGGACGGGAAGGAGGGCGAACTGTGCGTGGCGGGACCGCAGCTGACGGCCGGCTACCTGGATCCGGCGGACGACACCGGCAGGTTCCTGGACCGGGACGGCGAGCGCTTCTACCGGACGGGTGACCGGGTGCGCCGGGCCGAGGGCGGCGGCCTCCTCTATCTGGGCCGGATGGACCAGCAGGTGCAGGTCCGCGGCGTACGGGTCGAACTGGCCGAGGTGGACGAGGCGCTGCGCGGGTGCCCCGGCGTGCTGGATGCCGTGGCCGTGGCCCTGCCGTCGGGCCAGACCGTCGAACTGGCCGCCTTCCACACCGGCCGGCCGGTGGCGCCCGTCGCCCTCGCCCGCGAGCTGAGCCGGACGCTTCCGCGCGCCGTGATTCCCCAACACCTCTTCCACATAGGGGAGTTCCCCCTCAACTCCAACCGGAAGATCGACCGCGGAACGCTCGTCCGGTGGGCGGAGGAAAGGCTCGGAAGAGACCGCTGAGAGGGCACCGCCCTCTTCGACGAGTACGTGACACGCTTGTGCGTACTTGATACGCTCAGCGTGCCGCGTACTCATCAGGTACGCCAGGAAAGGACATGGACTCTTGCCATGACAGACATCAGGCCCAAGGCAGGTACCAAGGAGTGGCTCGGCCTTGTGGTGATCGTGCTGGTCACCCTGCTGATCGCCATCGACATCTCGGTACTGGGCTTCGCCATCACGCCGGTCAGTGAGGCGCTCAAGCCGAGTGCCACCCAACTGCTGTGGATCATGGACATCTACAGCTTCGTCCTGGCCGGTGCCCTGATCACCATGGGGTGGATCGGCGACCGTTTCGGCCGGCGCAAACTGCTGATCATCGGTGCGCTGGTGTTCGGCGCCGCCTCGGCGCTCGCGGCCACCGCCGACAGCGCGGTGGTGCTCATCGGCGCGCGGGCGCTGCTCGGCCTCGGTGCGGCGACGCTGACGCCCACGTCGCTGGCCCTGATCCGCAACATGTTCCAGGACTCCGCCCAGCGCAAGACCGCCATCGCCGCCTGGGGCGGCACCCTCGCCACGGGCGCGGCGATCGGCCCCGTGGTCGGCGGGCTGCTGCTCAACAACTTCTGGTGGGGCTCGGTCTTCGTCATCAACACCCCGGTGATGGTGCTGGTGCTGATCCTGGCGCCGATCCTGCTGCCGGAGCGGCGCGACCTGAACCGCGGGAAGCTGGACGTGCTGGGCGCGGTCCTGTCCATCGTCGGCATCATGGCGTTCATCTACGGCCTCAAGGAACTGGTCGTGGACGGCTACAGCCAGAGCGCGGCCGTGTACGCGGCGGTGGGCGCGGTCCTGCTGATCGCGTTCGTGCAGCGGCAGCGGATGACGTCGCACCCGCTGATCGACGTGGCGCTGTTCCGCTACAGCGGCTTCGTGGGCGCGATCGTCACGAACCTGATGGTGATGTTCTCCTTCATGGGCATCAGCATCCTGACCAACCAGTACCTCCAGGTGGTCCTGGGGATGACCCCGTTCCGGGCGGCACTCTGGTCGATCTGCGTCATGCCGGGCATCGGCATCGCGGTCGCCCTGGTCGGCGCGTTCTCCCGCACGGTGAAGCCGGTGTACCTGGTCGGCGCGGGCATGCTGGTGATGGCGGCCGGTTTCGGAGTGATCAGCACCCTCACGGTGGAGTCCAACGTCGCCGTGCTGCTGGTGGGCGTGGGCCTGATGGCGGGCGGTATGACCGCCTCGAAGACCCTGACCGCCGAGATCGTGGTGACCTCGGCGCCCAAGGAGCAGGCCGGCGCGTCGACGGCGACGTCGGAGACGTTCACCGAGTTCGGCAGCGCCTTCGGGTTCGCCGTCATCGGCAGCATCGGCTCGGCGATCTACCGGCACGACATGGCCGCCGCCTCGCTGCCCGGGCTCAGCGGCGACGCGCTGGAAGCGGTACGCAACACGATCGGCGGCGCGGCGACCGTGGCCGCGCGGCAGCCGGGACCGCTCGGCGCCCAGCTGATGGACACCAGCCGTGAGGCGTTCACCCACGGGCTCCAGGTCGCCGCGCTCTCCGGCGCGGCCGCCATGGTCGTGGTCGGCGTCCTCGTGGTCTTCCTGCTCCGCAACGTGCCGGTCGAGACCGAGAAGCCGATCGACCCGATGGAGCTCGGCGACTACGAGGCCACCCCCGACGGCACCGGCCCGCACAGCTCCCAGGAGGCCGAGGCCATGTCGGTCGCGGGCCGGGGAACGGGAGCCGCAGGCTGACCCGGCCGTGCCGGCCGGCACACCCGAAGGGGGCTGGTCCCCCGCCCCGGAGCCCGGGGCGGGGGACCAGCCCCCTTCGTCCTGTCCACGGGCCCGCCGAGGACGGGCGAAATCCGGGGCCGACCACGGGAATCCGGGACCGACCCAAGGAATCCGTGGCCGGCCCAGGGAATCCGTGGCCGGCCCCGGGTCCGCTCAGGTGAGGGGCTTCTCGCCGTCGCGGATCCGGACCAGCACCTCGACCCCGTCCAGGACGCGCTGGAGGCCGAACGTGAAGTCGTCGTCGGGCTCCTCGAAGGCGCCCGCCTCGACCAGCTCGGCGATCGCGGGGAACGTCTCGGGGTCGGCGTACTTGGCCAGCGCACGGCCGTAGTGGGCCATGAGGTCGGCGTCGCTGATGCCCTGGTCGGACACGCCCACGGACAGCTGCACGTTGTTGCGTACGTAGCCGATCATCAGCATCATCACGGCCAGCTTCTCGTCCGGCCGCAGGCTGGTGGCGGAGAGAGTGCCGAGCCCGCACTCCAGCCAGCTGAGCTGCCCCGGCTCCAGCGGGGGGCCGCTCACCGAGATCTGGAGCATCCACGGATGCCGCCGGAACACCTCCTGGAACGCGCGGGCCCAGCGTTCGAGCCCGGTGCGCCAGTCGGTGGTGTCGATGCGCGGCGGGGTGCCGTACGCCATGTCCAGCATCAGCTGCTGGAGTTCGTCCTTGCTGGTCACATGCCGGTAGAGCGACATGGTCGCGAAGTCGAGACGCTTGGCGACCCGCGCCATCGACAGGGCGGCCAGCCCGTCGGCGTCCACGCACTCGATCGCGGCCGTCACGATCCGCTCCACGGTCAGCCCGGTCCTGACGGTGCGCTGCTGGCGGCTGCGCAGGCTCCACAGCACCTCGATGCTGTGCGGCAGAGCGACATCTCCCGTACCGGTGCCGTCGTCAGTCGTCATAAGGTGCTCACCTTCATGGATGCAGGGCCGTGCGTATCACGCACGCAGAGAATATGCTATACACGCTGCCGTAGCCCGCCCCCGACAGCCCGGAAAAGCCCGGCGCGCGGGGATGCTACGCCGTACCGGCCCGGTCCGCACAGCCTCAGGCACCGGCGGTCGCGGCCGCCGCGAACTCCTCCGACGACGCACCGAGGAACTGCCGGCAGCGCCGCATGCCACGGGCGCTGTTCCAGCCGATCGCGCCGACGAGCCTCCCGCCCCGGTGGTACGCGGCGACGAACTCCCGGTCCTGCGGGGAGCCGCTGACGATCTCGGTACGCGCGTCGGGCGGGCACCAGCCGATGGTGGAGATCTTCATGTCGAACTGGTGCGTCCAGCCGAACGGGACGGGGGCGTACGGCCGCAGCGCGTCATCGGCGGCCAGCAGGTTGCCGACGACCGCCATGGCCTGCTGTCCGGCGTTGGTGCGCTGCTCCAGCCGTACGCGTTCGCCGTCGAGGGCGGGGTGCGGCCAGTTGGCGACGTCCCCGGCCGCCCACACACCGGGGGCGGCCCGGCAGTGGGCGTCGCAGAGGATCCCGTCGCCGAGGTCGAGGCCGGAGCCGGCGAGCCAGTCGACGGCGGGCACGGAGCCGATGGCCGTCACGACCAGGTCGGCGGGTATCTCGGTGCCGTCGTCGAGGAGCACGGCGCGCACCCGGCCCCCGTCGTCGGCGAGCCCCACCACCTTCGCGCCGAGCCGCAGCCGTACGCCGTGGTCCCGGTGCAGGCCCGCCACGTACGCACCGACCTCGGGTCCGACCTGGGCCAGCAGCGGTACGGGCTCGGGCGCGATCAGCGTGACGTCGACCCCGAACGCCCGCGCGTTGGCCGCGATCTCGGAGCCGAGGAAGCCGGCGCCGATCACGGCGACCCTGGGCCGGTCGGCCAGCTCGGCGCGGAGCCGTACCGCGTCGTCGAGGGAGCGCAGCACGTGCACCCCGTCGAGTCCCTCGGCCCACGGCAGGCGGCGCGGACGGAGTCCGGTCGCGATCACCGCGGCGTCGTAGGGGAGCTGCTCCCCCGTGTCGAGGGTGACGGTACGGGCCGCCCGGTCCAGCGCGGTCGCCCGGCAGCCGAGCCGGAGATCGGCGTCGACCGCGGCGAGCGCGTCGGGCCGGCGCAGCCAGGTCTGCTCGGGCTCCCAGCCCTCGGCCAGGAAGTCCTTGGACAGCGGGGGACGGTCGTACGGCAGGTGGACCTCGTCGCCGACGAGCGTCACCGTCCCCTCGTACCCCTTGCTCCGCAACGTCTCCACCGCGGTCAGGCCCGCGGCCGCCGCGCCCACGACGACAACCCTCTTCAGCACAGTCGCTCCTCGTTCGTTCGACGGCCCGCTCATGCCAGGGCTCCGGTGCCACCGTCGAGTCCGGTGCCACCGTCGAGTCCCGGGCCACCGTCGAGAAGGTCGCCGTCGAGAAGATCGAACAGCTCGTCCGCGGTTGCCGTGCTGAGGTCGTCGTCGGGGGTCCGGTCGCCGAACAGGACGCGGCTCAGGTGCGCGGCGAGATCGGTGGCCGAGGGGTAGTCGAAGATCAGCGTCGGAGCCAGCCGGCTGCCGGTGACGGCGGTGAGCCGGTTGCGCAGTTCGAGGGCCGTCAGCGAGTCGAACCCGATGTCGAGGAAGCCGCGTTCGGCGTCCACGGCCTCGGCTCCGGCATGGCCGAGAACGGCCGCCGCGTGGGTCCGCACCAGGTCCAGCATGGCCCGGTCCCGTTCGGCGTCGCCGAGCGCGGCGAGCCGGGCGGTCAGCGCGGCCGGGTCGGTCCCGTTGCTGCGGGCGCGTGTGGCCGTACGGTCCCCGGCGCGCACCAAGTCACTTAGCAGCGCGGGCAGTTCCTCGGCCCTGGCCCGCAGGGCGGGGACATCCACGGCGAGGGGGACCAGCGCGGGACGCCCGGAGTGGAGCCCGGCGTCGAAGAGGGCGAGCGCCTCCTTCGAGTCGAGTGCGGGCAGTCCCCGGGCCGCCATCAGCCGTACGTCCTCGTCCAGGGACCCGGTCAACCCGGTCTCCACGTCCCACAGGCCGTACGCGAGGGAAGTGGCGGGCAGCCCTTGCGCCCGGCGGTGCACCGCGAGCGCGTCCAGGAAGACGTTCGCCGCCGCGTAGTTCGCCTGCCCGGCGGCCAGGACCATGCCGCCTGCCGAGGAGAACATCACGAAGAACGCCAGATCCAGCTCCAGCTCGCGTGTCGCCTCGTGCAGATACCAGGCACCGTCCGCTTTCGGGCCCAGCACCCGATCCAGCCGGGCCGCGTCCATGGATGCGATCAGACCGTTGTCCCCTACGCCGGCCGCATGCACCACACCCACCAACGGGCCCGACAGCCCGGACACCAGGTCCACCACGGCGCTGCGGTCAGCCACATCACAGGCCGCTACGGAAACCTCGGCACCCAGCTCGGACAGCCTGGCCACCAACTCTTCTGCTCCCGGGGCCTCCAGGCCACGGCGACTGGTCAGCACCAGACGCTTCACGCCCCGCTCGGTGACCAAATGCCGCGCCACCAACGCACCCAGACCACCCGTGCCGCCTGTCACCAGCACCACACCGTCAGCCGTGGGGGCCTCGGCGGCGGGCGTCTCGGGCGGGCTCACCCGGACCAGCCTGGGCACCACCACCCCGCCCCCACGCAATGCTGCTTCCGGCTCACCGGAGGCCACCACCAGCTCCAGTCCGGAGAGACCGTTCGCGTCCGGGTCCGCATCGACCAGCACCACACGCCCCGGATGCTCCGCCTGGGCCGCACGCACCACACCCCACACGGGAGCCTGGCCCAGCGCCACGCCCGTGCCAGTACCCGTGTCAACAGCTCCCCGGGTGACGATCACCAGCCGGGACCCCGCGCACCGCTCATCGGCAACCCAGTCGCATACCACGTCCAGCACAGCACCAGCGGTCGCCCGCACCCCCGCCAACACATCACCCGACACCGCCGGAACCTCGAACACCACCACCCCAGGCACATCCCCGACAGCAGGCATGTCTTCCCACCGCACCCACGAAGACGCACCATCAACCGCACTCATACCGGCCAGTGGACGCCACAACACATCCCACAACGACTCCCCCGCCCCGGCACCCAACTGCTCCACCGACACCGGCCGCAGCGTCAGCCCACCCACCGACGCCACCGGCGCACCGGCACCATCCGCGATCGTCAGGGACAGGCTGCTGCCCTCCTGCCGGGACAGCCGCACTTTCAGGGTGTGGGCGCCGACGGTGTGGAGGGAGACGTCGGACCAGGAGAAGGGCAGTTCGGTCGGCTCGTCGCCGGTGATGTGGTCGCCGACGCCCAGCGCGTGCATGGTGGCGTCCAGCAGGGCGGGGTGCAGCCCGAACCGTTCCGCGTCCGCGTGCGCGGACTCCGGCAGCGCGACCTCGGCGAAGACGTCGTCGCCGCGCCGCCAGACGGACCGCAGGCCCTGGAAGGCGGGGCCGTAGTCGTACCCCTGCTGGGCGAGCAGGTCGTAGGCGTTGTCCACGCGTATCTCTGCCGCCCCGGCGGGGGGCCACACATCGAGACCGGTGGGCTCCGGGTCAGGCGCGTCGACGCTGAGGACGCCTTCGGCGTGCAGGGTCCACGGGGCGTCCACGGGGGTGTTCTCCGGACGGGAATGAACCCGGAGGGTGCGGTGTCCGGTGTCGTCGGCGGCGCCCACCGCGACCTGAAGCGCCACCCCTCCCCGCTCCGGCACCACCAACGGAGCCCGCAACGTCAGCTCCTCCACCACACCACAGCCGACCTCATCACCCGCCCGCACCGCCAACTCCACAAACGCCGTCCCCGGCAACAACACCCGCCCCAACACCGCGTGATCCGCCAACCACGGCACACCATCCACCGACAACCGACCCGTCAGCACCACCCCACCCGCATCCGGCAACGACACCACCGCACCCACCAGCGGATGATCCACCACCCCCTGCCCCACACCCACCACACCAGAGCCACCACCACCCGACTCCAACCAAAACCGCCGACGCTGAAAGGCGTAGGTAGGCAGATCAACCCGCCGGGCACCCGTGCCCGCGTAGTACGCCGCCCAGTCGACCCGTACGCCACTGACATGCAACCGGGCGAGAGCCGAGACCGCCGTCGCAACCTCCGCACGCCCCTTACGCACCAACGGCACCAACACCGCCGACTCCGAACCCACCGACTGCTGCGCCATCCCACTCAGCACACCATCCGGACCGATCTCCAGATACGAGAGAACGCCCCGCGCTTCGAGATGGCTCACGCAGTCCGCGAACCGCACCGCCTCGCGTACATGCCGCACCCAGTACGCAGCTGTCGCCACGTCCGACGACACTTCACCCGACACACCCGACACCAAGGGAATCGTCGGGGCGCTGAACGACAGACCCGAAACAACCCCCTCGAACTCCGCCAACATCGGCTCCATCAAAGGCGAATGGAACGCATGCGACACCCGCAACCGCGACGACTTCCGCCCCTGCCCACTGAACGCGTCCGCGACCTTCGTCACCGCATCCTCGGCACCCGAAATCACCACGGAGCGCGGCCCGTTCACGGCGGCAATGCTCACCGACTCTGACGACAGCAGCGGTACGACCTCCGCCTCCGACGCCTCCACCGCCACCATCGCGCCACCCTCCGGCAACTCCTCCATCAACCGGCCACGCGCCACGACCAGTTGAACCGCGTCAGAGAGGGAGAACACCCCTGCCACGTGCGCGGCGGCTATCTCGCCCACCGAGTGCCCGGCCAGGAAGTCCGGACGTACGCCCCACGATTCCACCAACCGGAACAGCGCCACCTCCACCGCGAACAACGCCGGCTGCGCCACCCCCGTACGACTCAACGCCCCCTCATCCGCACCCCACACCACATCCCGCAACGAACGACCCAAGTGCACATCCACCTCGGCGAGCACCGCGTCAAAAGCCTCCGCGAATACCGGGAACGCCCCGTACAACTCACGGCCCATCCCCAGCCGCTGCGCACCCTGACCCGTGAACAAGAACGCCGTACGGCCCGACGTACGCGCCACACCCCGCACCGCGCCCGCCGACACCCCGCCCTCCACCAACGCCCGCAAACCCACCACCAGCTCCGAACGGTCCCCCGCCGTCACCACCGCACGATGCTCCAGCACCGCACGCGACACCACCGACGAGAACCCCACATCCAGCATCGACAGATCCGCGTCCGCCTCCACCAGCGCCAACAACCGCTCCGCCTGCGCCGACAGCGCCACCTCACCCCGCGCCGACAGCACCACCGGCACCACCGGCAGATCCGCCACCGGCTCAGCCAGCTCAGCCGGTTCCGGCGCCTGCTCCACAATCACGTGCGCGTTCGTCCCACTCAGACCGAACGACGACACCGCCACCCGACGAGGACGCCCACGCTCCGGCCACGCACGCGCCTCCGTCAGCAGCTCAACCGCACCCGCCTCCCAGTCGACATGGGGTGAACGCGTCTCCGCGTGCAGGGTCTTCGGCATCACACCGTGCCGGATCGACTCCACCGCCTTGATCACACCACCGACACCCGCAGCAGCCTGCGTATGCGCCAGGTTCGACTTCAGCGACCCCAGCCACACCGGATCGCCCTCCGGACGCCCCTGGCCATACGTCGCCAACACCGCCTGCGCCTCGATCGGGTCCCCCAGACGCGTCCCCGTACCATGTGCCTCGACCATGTCGACGTCGGCGGTGGTCAGTCCAGCGTTCTCCAACGCCGCGCGGATGACCCGCTGCTGCGACGGGCCGTTGGGGGTGGTCATGCCGCTGGAGGCGCCGTCCTGGTTGACCGCGCTGCCCCGGACCACCGCAAGGATGGGGTGGCCGTTCTTCCGGGCGTCCGACAAGCGCTCCACCAGCAGGACACCGACACCCTCCGAGCAGCCCGTACCGTCCGCCTCCGCCGCGAACGACTTGCACCGGCCGTCCGCCGCCATCCCCCGCTGGTGGCTGAAGTAGAGGAACATGTCCGGTTCCGTCATCACCGTCACACCGCCGACCAGCGCCAGTGAGCAGTCGCCCCGGCGCAGGGACTGTCCCGCCCAGTGCAGGGCGACCAGCGACGACGAGCACGCCGTGTCCACGGTGACGGCGGGGCCCTCCAGTCCGAGGGCGAAGGCGACGCGGCCGGTGACGAGGCTGCCGTCACTCGATCCGGGGCCGTAGTCGTGGTACATCAGGCCGCCGAACACGCCCGTACGGCTGCCTCGCAGCGACAACGGGTCGATCCCCGCCCGCTCCACCGCCTCCCACGACACCTCGAGGAACAACCGCTGCTGAGGATCCATCCCCAACGCCTCACGCGGCGAAATACCGAACAGCTCAGGATCGAAATCGCCCGCGTCGTACAGAAAACCGCCCTCACGCGTCACCGAACGATCAGGACGCCCACCCACCGGGTCATACAACCCCTCGACATCCCACCCACGATCCACCGGAAACCCCGACACACCATCCCGGCCCCCAGCCACCAACTCCCACAGACCCTCCGCCGACCGCACCCCACCCGGATAACGGCACGCCATCCCCACGATCGCCAGCGGTTCCCCGGCGTCCTGGGTCAGCTGGTCGTTGCGGGTGCGGAGGCGCTCGTTCTCCGACATGGCCGCGCGGAGGGCGGCGACGAGTTGTTCGACAGATGCTTCCACGATGTCCTCAGCCCTCGCTCGGGTTCGGGTCGGCGGACGCGAGGGCCGCGCGCACCAGGTCGTCGATGTCCATGGTTCTGATCGCCTCGTCGGACGCGGCCGGTGCGGACGCGGCCGGTTCAGGGGCAGGTCCGGAAGGAGCGGCCGACGGGGGCGCCGTCGGGGTGGACGAGGCGGGGCCGGCGAGTGCCAGCAGCGCTTCCAGGAGTCCCGTGCCGCGCAGCGCGTCCAGGGGGACGGACGCGAGGGCCTGGCGGATCGACGCCTCGTCCTGCGCGGCCGCCTCCTGCGGCAGCGTGTCGGGGGCGCTGTCGTCGATGTCCGGGGCCAGCTCCTCCAGCAGGAATTCGGCGAGGACCACCGGGCTCGGGTAGTCGAACATCAGGGTCGCCGGGAGCCGGGTCCCGACCGCCTTCTGGAGCCGGTTGCGCAGGTCGATCGCCGCGAGGGAGTCGAGGCCCTGTGCCGTGAAGCCCTTGTTGGCATCGACGGTGTCGGGGTCGCCGTGCGTGACGGCGGCGACCTGCGCCTTGATGACGTCGAGGACGGCCTGCTCCCTCGCGACCGCCGTCAGGCCGGAAAGGCGGCGTGCCAGCGGCAGTTCCTCGGCGGCCGGTGCCGCGGCGGCGGCGGTGGACGCAGTGGTGACCGCGGGCGCCCTGACCTCCCGGCGCGGGGGTGCGGCAGCCGCCGCGCGCATCACCTCCCGCAGCAGTACGGGGGGCTCGGCGGCGGGGTCCCCCGGAGTCTCCACCCGGATCGGTGCGAGGAACGCCTCGTCCAGGGTGAGCGCCTCGTCCAGGAGTTCCAGCCCGTCTGCGGTCGGCAGGGCCGGGATGCCGAGGGTCCGCATCCGGCGCAGGTCGGCGTCGGTGACGCCGCCGCCCAGGCCGGTCTTCGTCTCCCACAGGCCGAACGCCAGGGACACGGCCCGCAGGCCGAGGGCGCGCCGGTGGGCGGAGAGCGCGTCGAGGAAGCGGTTGGCGGCCGCGTAGTTCCCCTGTCCCGCCCCGACGACGAGTCCGGCGCAGGAGGAGAAGAGGACGAACGCGGCGAGGTCCAGCTCACGGGTGGCGTCGTGCAGGTGCCAGGCGGCGTCGACCTTGGGCCGCAGCACGGTCTCGAACTGCTCCCGGGTCAGGGCGCCCACCATCGCGTTGTCCATGACGCCCGCGGCGTGCACGACGGCGGTCAGGGGGCGGTCTGCGGGCAGTGAGGCGAGCAGGGCGTCGACGGCGGCGCGGTCGGCGGCGTCGCAGGCGGCCAGGGTGATCTCCGCGCCGAGCGCCGCGAGTTCGTCGCGCAGTCCGGTGGCGCCGGGTGCCCCGGCGCCGCGCCTGCTGGTGAGCAGGAGGTGCCGGACGCCGTGTTCCGTCACGAGGTGGCGGGCGACGACGGCACCGAGGCCGCTGGTGCCGCCGGTGATGAGGACGGTGCCGTCGGGGTCCCAGGACACGGGGGCGGTGACAGTGCCCGCGCCGACCCGCGCCAGTCGGGTTACCCGGACCTCGGCGCCCCGCAGGGCCACCTCGGGTTCCCCGGAGGCGGCGACGGCGGGCAGCGCGTCGCGTGCCGGGCCGGAGCCATCGGAGTCCACGAGGACGAAGCGTCCCGGGTTCTCCTCCTGCGCGGACCGCAGCAGGCCCCACACGGGTGCCTGGGCGAGGTCGACGGCCTCGTCCCCGGTGACGGTGACGGCGTTACGGGTCACCACCATCAGGCGGGAGTCCGCGTACCGGGCGTCGGCCAGCCAGCCCTGGACCGTGTCCAGGACCTGCCAGGTGACCGAGCGGACCGCGTCCGGCACGTCGTCGGTGCCCCCGGCGGCGGGTACGGGCAGCACCACGACGGCCGGGACGGGTGCGCCGCCGGTGACGGCTGCGCCGAGTGCGGCCAGGTCCGGGTAGGGGCGCCCGACACCGTCCGGGTGGACGGGCCCGGCGGCCGGCTCGGGCCCGACGACGGCCCAGTCGTCCGCGACGGCGGAGACGGCTCCGCCCAGCGGGAGCTGGTTCCACACCAGGCGGAACATCGCCTCCCGTTCACCGTCGCCCGCGGCCGCCGCGGCGTTGACGCGGGCCGCCGTGACGGGCCGCACCACCAGGGACTCGATGGTGGCGACGGGGGCGCCGGACGGGTCGGACAGCTCCAGCCGTACGGCGTCCGAGCCCTCCGAACGGTGGGACTCGACGGGGGTGATGCGCACCCTCAGCCGTGAGGACCCGGCGGCGTGCAGGGTGACGCCGGACCAGGCGAAGGGGAGCTGGGTGCCGCCGACGTCCTGCGGCTTGCGCCCGTCCATGAAGTCGGTCGCGCTGAGCGCCGCGTCGAGGATGGAGGGGTGCAGCCGGAAGTCGGCGCCCACGGCGAGGGAGTCCTCGGGGAGCGACACCTCGGCGAAGGTCTCCTTGCCGCGCGACCAGACGCCGCGCAGGCCTCGGAACATCGGCCCGTAGCCGTAACCCTGGCTGGTGAGGTAGTCGTAGACGCCCTCGGTGTCCACGGTCCGCGCGCCCTCCGGGGGCCAGACGCCGGTTCCGACGCCGAAGGTCTCCGGCGCCGGTGCCGCCTGCCCGCCGGTGGCGAGCACCCCGCTGGCGTGCCGGGTCCAGGGGGCGTCCGAGGGCGCGTCGTCGGCGCGGGAGTAGACGGCGAGCGAGCGCCGTCCCGTGCTGTCCTCGGGGTCGACGACGACCTGGAGCGCCAGGCCGCCGTGGGGCGGCAGCGGCATCAGGACCTCGATGGTCAGCTCCTCGACGACGTCGCAGCCGACCTCCTCACCGGCGCGGATGGCGAGTTCGATGTATCCGGTGCCGGGCAGCAGCACCGTGCCGAGCACGTCGTGGTCGGCGAGCCAGGGGTGGGTGCGTACGGACAGCCGTCCGGTCAGCACCACCCCACCGGCCTCGGGCGACACGACGACGGCGCTGAGCAGCGGGTGTCCCGCCGCGGTCTGGCCGAGGGCAACCACATCGCCGTCGGCGGCGGCGGCGGGGGCGGCGGGGGCGTCCAGCCAGTACGTGTCACGGGCGAAGGCGTACGTGGGCAGATCGACGCGGCGTCCGCCTCGGCCTTCGAGGACCTCCGCCCAGCTCGGCCGGGCCCCGGCGGTGTGCAGCCGGGCGAGCGCGGTGAGCAGGGTGCGGACCTCGGGACGGCCCTTGCGCAGGGCCGGTACGACCAGGGCGCCGGGCTCGTCGAGGCAGGTCTTGGTGAGCGCGGTCAGGACCGCGTCCGGGCCCAGTTCGACGAAGCGGGTGACCCCGTTCGCCCGAAGGCTGCCGACACCGTCGGCGAACCGGACGGCCTCCCGCACATGCTGGACCCAGTAGTCCGGCGAGGCGAGGAGGGTCTCCTCGGCGAGGTCGCCGGTGACGTTGGACACGACCCGCAGGGACGGGGCGCGGTAGGTGAGTCCCTGGGCGACCTGCCGGAACTCCTCCAGCATGGGGTCCATGAGGGGCGAGTGGAAGGCGTGGGAGACCCGCAGCGCCGTCGTCTTACGACCCAGCTCCCTGAAGCGACCCACCACCTCACCCACCGCGTCCCCGGCACCCGAAACCACCACCGCCGAAGGCCCGTTCACCGCCGCCACCGACACACCCGGCACCAGCCACGGCACGACCTCCTCCTCCGAGGCCTGCACCGCCACCATCGCGCCACCCTCCGGCAACGCCTCCATCAACCGGCCACGCGCCACGACCAGTTGAGCCGCGTCAGAGAGGGAGAACACCCCCGCCACGTGCGCGGCGGCTATCTCCCCCACCGAGTGCCCCGCCAGGAAGTCAGGCCGTACGCCCCACGACTCCACCAACCGGAACAGCGCCACCTCCACCGCGAACAACGCCGGCTGCGCCACCCCCGTACGGTTCAACACATCGCCATCCGCACCCCACACCACATCCCGCAACGAACGACCCAAGTGCCCATCCACCTCGGCCACCACCGCGTCAAAAGCCTCCGCGAACACCGGGAACGCGGCATACAACTCACGCCCCATCCCCAGCCGCTGCGCACCCTGACCCGAGAACAGGAACGCCGTCGCACCGGGCGGCTCCTCGGCGGAGCCGGTGACGGTGTGTGCGGTCGGGCGGCCCTCGGCGAGTTCCGCCAAGGCCTCCAGGGCGTCTGCGCGGTCGTCGGCGAGGACGACGGCACGGTGGTCGAGTACCGCACGCGTGATGGCCAGGGAGAAGCCGGTGTCCGTCAGGGAGTGCTCGGGGTGCGCCACGAGGTGGGCGCGCAGCCGGTCCGCCTGTGCGGGCAGCGTCTGGGCGTTCCGCGCGGACAGCACCAGGGGTACGAGAGGGAGCGGCCCGGCCTCGGGGGCGGCGGGCTCGGCGGGCGCGCCGCCCGGTGCCTCCTTGATGTTGCCGCCCGGCGCCTTCTCGGTGACGACGTGCGGCGCCTCCTCGATGATCACGTGCGCGTTGGTGCCGCTGAGGCCGAACGACGAGACACCGGCCCGGCGCGGACGCTCCCCCGGGGCCCAGGGGACGGGCTCGGTCAGCAGCCGCACCTCTCCTGCCGTCCAGTCCACCTGCGGTGACGGCTCGTCCACGTGCAGCGTCCGGGGCAGCAGGCCGTTGCGCAGGGCCATGACCATCTTGATGACACCGCTGACCCCGGCCGCCGCCTGCGCGTGGCCGATGTTGGACTTGATGGAGCCCAGCCACAGCGGCTGGTCAGCCGGGCGGTCCTGGCCGTACGTGGCCAGCAGCGCCTGCGCCTCGATCGGGTCGCCCAGCCGGGTCCCCGTACCGTGCCCTTCCACGGCGTCCACATCACCCGGCGCCAGCCCCGCACTCTCCAGCGCACGACGGATCACCCGCTGCTGCGAAGGACCGTTCGGCGCGGTCAGACCGTTCGACGCACCGTCCTGGTTGATGGCGCTGCCCTTGACCACCGCGAGTACGGGGTGGCCGTGGCGTTCGGCGTCCGAGAGGCGCTCGATCAGCAGCAGGCCCACGCCCTCGGCCCAGCTGGTGCCGTCGGCCGCGCCGGCGAACGCCTTGGAGCGGCCGTCGGCGGCGAGGCCGCGCTGCCTGCTGAAGTCGACGAAGATCTCGGGGGTCGGCATGACCGTCACACCGCCCGCGAGGGCGAGGTCGATCTCGCCCGAGCGCAGCGCCTGGCAGGCCATGTGCAGGCTGACCAGGGAGGACGAGCAGGCCGTGTCGACGGTGACGGCGGGACCTTCGAGGCCGAGGGCGTAGGCGACGCGGCCGGACGCGATGCTGCCCGCGCTGCCGTTGCCCAGGTAGCCCGCCAGGTCGTCCGGAACGTCGGTGACCCGGCTGCCGTACTCGTGGTACATCACGCCCGCGTAGACGCCGGTCCGGCTGCCGCGCAGCGTCGCCGGGTCGATGCCCGCGCGCTCGAACGCCTCCCACGCGGACTGGAGCAGGAGCCGCTGCTGCGGGTCCATGGCGAGGGCCTCGCGCGGCATGATGCCGAAGAACTCGGGGTCGAACTCGGCGGCGTCGTAAAGGAATCCGCCCTCGCGGACGTACGTCCGGCCCGGCAGTCCCGGCTCCGGGTCGAACAGGGCGTCGCCGTCCCAGCCCCGGTCGGTGGGGAACCCGGCGATGGCGTCCCGGCCGTCGGCGACCAGGTCCCACAGCTCCTCGGCGGAGCGGACCCCGCCGGGGAAGCGGCAGCCGATCGCGACGATCGCGATCGGGTCGTCGTCATCGTCGGAGGCCACCCGTGCGGCGGGGGCGACGGCGGGCGCCGCCGCCGTCGTCGTTCCGGCGAGCGCGGTGTCCAGGTAGCCGGTCACCGCGGTGGCGTTGGGGTAGTCGAAGACGAGGGTGGCCGGCAGCCGCAGTCCGGTGGCGCCCATGAGCAGGTTGCGCAGTTCGACGGCGGCGAGGGAGTCGAAGCCCTGGTCGCGGAAGGCGGTGTCGGGACCGACCGCGTCCTGCGAGGTGTGGCCGAGGACGCTCGCGACCTGCGCCCGGACCAGGCCGAGCAGGATACGGGCCCGCTCCTCGGCCGTGGCGCCCGCGAGGCGCTGCCGCAGGTCGGGGTCGCCGGTCCGCTCCCGTACGGTACGGCGGGCGGGGCCCCGGGTGCGGCCGCGCAGCAGTGCGGGCAGTGCGTCGTGGGCGCGGTCGCGGGCGGCGAGGGCGGCGGTGTCCACGGCGAGCGGGACGACCACCGGCTCCCCGGTGCCGAGCGCCGCGTCGAACAGGGCCAGCGCACGGTCGGCGGGCAGCGCGGGCAGGCCGAGGCGCCGCATCCGGTCGAGGTCGGCCTCGGTGAGGTCGCCGCCGAGTCCGGTGCTGACCTCCCACATGCCGTACGCCAGGGAGGTGGCGGGCAGCCCGGCCGCGGCGCGGTGGACGGCGAGCGCGTCGAGGAAGACGTTGGCCGCCGCGTAGTCGGCCTGTCCTGCGGCGAGGACGAGGCCGCCCGCCGACGAGAAGAGGACGAACGCGGTGAGGTCGTGGTCCCGGGTGAGGTCGTGGAGCAGCCACGCGCCGTCCACCTTGGGGCGCAGGACGGCGTCGAACCGCTCGGGCGCCAGGCTCTCGACGAGGCCGCCGTCGGCGGTGGCGGCGGCGTGCACGACGCCGCGCAGCGGACGGTCGGGGTCGATGGCGGCGAGGACGGCGGCGAGCCGGTCCCGGTCGGCGATGTCGCACGCGGCGACCTCGACCCGGGCGCCCAGCGCGGTCAGCTCCTCGACGAGCGCGTCGGCGCCCGGTGTCGCGGCGCCGCGCCGGCCGAGCAGCAGCAGGTGCCGCACGCCGTGCTCGGTGACGAGGCGGCGGGCGACGAGCGCGCCGAGGCCGCTGGTGCCGCCGGTGACCAGGACGGTACCGGCCGTGTCCCAGGGGGCGGGGAGCGGCTCGGCCGGCTGGACGGCGGACGCCAGCCGGGGCACCCACAACTCCCCGGCGCGCACGGCCACTTCGGGCTCACCGGAGGCGAGCCCGGCCAAAACATCGGCGTCGGCAGCAGCACCAGCGGGAGCGTCCGTGGCGATGTCGACCAGGGTGAACCGGCCGGGGTGCTCGGCCTGCGCCGCCCGCACCAGGCCCCACACCGGCGCCTGCGCCAGGTCGACATCCTCGCCGGGCAGCGCGGACACGGCCCGCCGGGTCACCACGGCCAGCCTCCGCCCGTCCGACGCGGGGTCGGCGAGGAACGCCTGCACCTCGCCGAGCACTTGGTGCGCGACGGCGCGCACCGCGTCGGGCACATCGGTGCCGTCGGGCGCGGCCGGGCAGTGCAGGATCACGGGAGCGCCGGGCTCGCCCGCCGCGTCGGGCGCGGGCACGGCACGCTGCCAGGCGACGCGGTGCAGGGCGCCGGACGTCCCCGAGGCAGCCGCGGCGATCTGCTCGGCGGAGACCGGCCGGGAGACCAGCGACTCGACGGTGGCGACCGGGGCGCCGCTGTCGTCGGCGACCATGATGGCCGACACCTCATCGCCCTTGACCCGCTGGATGTGCACCCGCAGCGTCGCCGTACCGGCCGCGTGCAGGGTCACGCCGTTCCAGGAGAACGGCAGCAGGGTCGGGGCGTCGGGCGCGGGGTCCGTGAGCAGGTCGGCGTGCATGGCGGCGTCCAGCAGCGCGGGGTGCAGGCCGAAGGAGGCCGCCTCCGTCCGCGCCGGTTCGGCGAGCGCCACCTCCGCGTACACGTCGGTGCCGCGACGCCAGGCCGCCCGCAGTCCCTGGAACGCGGGCCCGTAGGCGTACCCCCGGCCGCGCAGCCGCTCGTAGGCGCCGCCCACGTCGACGGGCGTCGCCCCGGGCGGAGGCCACTGGGTGAGGTCGAAGGCGGGGGCGGCCGGTTCCGTGGTGAGCGTGCCGTGGGCGTGCCGGGTCCAGGGCCCGTCCGGGTCGGTGCCGCCGCGCGAGTGGATGCTCACCGAGCGAGCGCCGGACGCGTCGGCGCCGCCGACGGAGACCCGCAGGGCGAGCCCGCCCCGCCCGGGCACGGTCAGGGGCGCCTCGAGCAGGAGTTCCTCGACGCGGCCGCAGCCCACCCGGTCACCGGCGCGTACGGCCAGCTCCACGAAGCCGGTCCCGGGCAGCAGGACGCCGCCGAGCACACCGTGGTCGGCCAGCCAGGGCTGGGTGTCCACGGAGAGCCGTCCGGTCAGGACGACGCCACCGGTCTCGGGGACGACGACGGCCGCGCTCAGCAGCGGGTGCCCCACCGGTTCGAGGCCTACGGAGTCGAGACCGCCGCCGACGCCGCTGCCCCCGTCCAGCCAGTACCGCTGGTGCTGGAAGGCGTACGTGGGCAGTTCGGTGGCCAGCTCCGTGAAGCGTGCGGGGACACCGAGGAAGGCGGACCAGGCGACCGGGACCCCGCGCGTGTGGAGCCGGCCGAGCGCCACCACCAGCTCGCGCAGCTCGGCGCGTTCGCGGCGCAGCGCCGGGACGAAGGCGGCATCGGAGCCATCGGTGACGGACTGAGCACCCATCCCGCTCAGCACACCGTCGGGACCGATCTCCAGGTACGAGAGAACGCCCCGCGCTTCGAGGTGGCTGACGCAGTCCGCGAACCGCACCGCCTCGCGTACGTGCCGCACCCAGTACGCAGCTGTCGCCACGTCCGGCGACACCTCACCCGAGACACCCGACACCAGCGGAATCCTCGGGGCGCTGAACGACAGACCCGAGACGACCTCCTCGAACTCCGCAAGCATCGGCTCCATCAACGGCGAATGGAAAGCGTGTGACACCCGCAAGCGCGACGACTTCCGCCCCTGCGCAGTGAACGCGTCCGCGATCTTCGTCACCGCGACCTCGGCACCCGAAATCACCACGGAGCGCGGCCCGTTCACCGCAGCGATACTCACCGAGTCGGACGACAACAGCGGTTCGACCTCGGCCTCCGTCGCCTCCAGAGCCACCATCGCGCCGCCCTCAGGCAACGCCTCCATCAACCGGCCTCGCGTCACCACCAGTTGAGCCGCATCTGCCAGCGACAGCACACCCGCCACATGCGCGGCCGCGATCTCCCCCACCGAGTGACCCGCCAGGAAGTCCGGACGTACGCCCCACGACTCCACCAAGCGGAACAGCGCCACCTCCACCGCGAACAACGCCGGCTGCGCCACCCCCGTACGGTTCAACGCCTCCCCGTCCGCACCCCACACCACATCCCGCAACGAACGACCCAAGTGGCCATCCACCTCGGCGAGTACGGCGTCGAACGCCTCCGCGAACACCGGGAACGCCTCGTACAACTCACGGCCCGTCCCCAGCCGCTGCGCACCCTGACCCGTGAACAGGAACGCCGTCTTGCCTTCCCGTACCTCGTCCACCACCGCGCCCTGCCCGAGGGCCAGTGCGTCGAGGGCGGCGGCCAGTTCGCTCCGGTCCGCGCCGAGGGCGACGGCGCGGTGGTCGAGTCCGGCGCGGGCGGTTGCCAGGGCGTGGCCCGCGACGGCGAGGCGGTCGTCGGTGAGGGTGTCCAGGTGGGCGCGGAGCCGCTCGGCCTGGGCGCGCAGCGCCTGCGGGGTCCTGGCGGACAGCGGCCAGGCCAGGGCCGCCGGTGCGAGGGCGGGGGCCGGGGCCTCCTGCGGACCGGCGTCTCGGGCGGGCGGCTCCTCGATGATGACGTGTGCGTTGGTGCCGCTGATGCCGAACGACGACACCGCCGCGCGGCGGGGCCTGTCCGCCACGGGCCAGTCCGTGGGCTCGGTCAGCAGTTCGACGGCGCCGGACTCCCAGTCGACCTGCGGTGACGGCTCGTCCACGTGCAGCGTCCGGGGCAGGACGCCGTGCCGGATCGCCTCGACCATCTTGATGACGCCGGCGACTCCGGCGGCGGCCTGCGCGTGGCCGATGTTGGACTTGATGGAGCCCAGCCACAGCGGCTGGTCAGCCGGGCGGTCCTGGCCGTACGTGGCCAGCAGCGCCTGCGCCTCGATCGGGTCGCCCAGCCGGGTCCCCGTACCGTGCCCTTCCACGGCGTCCACATCACCCGGCGCCAGCCCCGCACTCTCCAGCGCACGACGGATCACCCGCTGCTGCGAAGGACCGTTCGGCGCGGTCAGACCGTTCGACGCACCGTCCTGGTTGATGGCGCTGCCCTTGACCACCGCGAGTACGGGGTGGCCGTGGCGTTCGGCGTCCGAGAGGCGCTCGATCAGCAGCAGGCCCACGCCCTCGGCCCAGCTGGTGCCGTCGGCCGCGCCGGCGAACGCCTTGGAGCGGCCGTCGGCGGCGAGGCCGCGCTGCCTGCTGAAGTCGACGAAGATCTCGGGGGTCGGCATGACCGTCACACCGCCCGCGAGGGCGAGGTCGATCTCGCCCGAGCGCAGCGCCTGGCAGGCCATGTGCAGGCTGACCAGGGAGGACGAGCAGGCCGTGTCGACGGTGACGGCGGGACCTTCGAGGCCGAGGGCGTAGGCGACGCGGCCGGACGCGATGCTGCCCGCGCTGCCGTTGCCCAGGTAGCCCGCCAGGTCGTCCGGAACGTCGGTGACCCGGCTGCCGTACTCGTGGTACATCACGCCCGCGTAGACGCCGGTCCGGCTGCCGCGCAGCGTCGCCGGGTCGATGCCCGCGCGCTCGAACGCCTCCCACGCGGACTGGAGCAGGAGCCGCTGCTGCGGGTCCATGGCGAGGGCCTCGCGCGGCATGATGCCGAAGAACTCGGGGTCGAACTCGGCGGCGTCGTAAAGGAATCCGCCCTCGCGGACGTACGTCCGGCCCGGCAGTCCCGGCTCCGGGTCGAACAGGGCGTCGCCGTCCCAGCCCCGGTCGGTGGGGAACCCGGCGATGGCGTCCCGGCCGTCGGCGACCAGGTCCCACAGCTCCTCGGCGGAGCGGACCCCGCCGGGGAAGCGGCAGCCGATCGCGACGATCGCGATCGGGTCGTCGTCATCGTCGGAGGCCACCCGTGCGGCGGGGGCGACGGCGGGCGCCGCCGCCGTCGTCGTTCCGGCGAGCGCGGTGTCCAGGTAGCCGGTCACCGCGGTGGCGTTGGGGTAGTCGAAGACGAGGGTGGCCGGCAGCCGCAGTCCGGTGGCGCCCATGAGCAGGTTGCGCAGTTCGACGGCGGCGAGGGAGTCGAAGCCCTGGTCGCGGAAGGCGGTGTCGGGACCGACCGCGTCCTGCGAGGTGTGGCCGAGGACGCTCGCGACCTGCGCCCGGACCAGGCCGAGCAGGATACGGGCCCGCTCCTCGGCCGTGGCGCCCGCGAGGCGCTGCCGCAGGTCGGGGTCGCCGGTCCGCTCCCGTACGGTACGGCGGGCGGGGCCCCGGGTGCGGCCGCGCAGCAGTGCGGGCAGTGCGTCGTGGGCGCGGTCGCGGGCGGCGAGGGCGGCGGTGTCCACGGCGAGCGGGACGACCACCGGCTCCCCGGTGCCGAGCGCCGCGTCGAACAGGGCCAGCGCACGGTCGGCGGGCAGCGCGGGCAGGCCGAGGCGCCGCATCCGGTCGAGGTCGGCCTCGGTGAGGTCGCCGCCGAGTCCGGTGCTGACCTCCCACATGCCGTACGCCAGGGAGGTGGCGGGCAGCCCGGCCGCGGCGCGGTGGACGGCGAGCGCGTCGAGGAAGACGTTGGCCGCCGCGTAGTCGGCCTGTCCTGCGGCGAGGACGAGGCCGCCCGCCGACGAGAAGAGGACGAACGCGGTGAGGTCGTGGTCCCGGGTGAGGTCGTGGAGCAGCCACGCGCCGTCCACCTTGGGGCGCAGGACGGCGTCGAACCGCTCGGGCGCCAGGCTCTCGACGAGGCCGCCGTCGGCGGTGGCGGCGGCGTGCACGACGCCGCGCAGCGGACGGTCGGGGTCGATGGCGGCGAGGACGGCGGCGAGCCGGTCCCGGTCGGCGATGTCGCACGCGGCGACCTCGACCCGGGCGCCCAGCGCGGTCAGCTCCTCGACGAGCGCGTCGGCGCCCGGTGTCGCGGCGCCGCGCCGGCCGAGCAGCAGCAGGTGCCGCACGCCGTGCTCGGTGACGAGGCGGCGGGCGACGAGCGCGCCGAGGCCGCTGGTGCCGCCGGTGACCAGGACGGTACCGGCCGTGTCCCAGGGGGCGGGGAGCGGCTCGGCCGGCTGGACGGCGGACGCCAGCCGGGGCACCCACAACTCCCCGGCGCGCACGGCCACTTCGGGCTCACCGGAGGCGAGCCCGGCCAAAACATCGGCGTCGGCAGCAGCACCAGCGGGAGCGTCCGTGGCGATGTCGACCAGGGTGAACCGGCCGGGGTGCTCGGCCTGCGCCGCCCGCACCAGGCCCCACACCGGCGCCTGCGCCAGGTCGACATCCTCGCCGGGCAGCGCGGACACGGCCCGCCGGGTCACCACGGCCAGCCTCCGCCCGTCCGACGCGGGGTCGGCGAGGAACGCCTGCACCTCGCCGAGCACTTGGTGCGCGACGGCGCGCACCGCGTCGGGCACATCGGTGCCGTCGGGCGCGGCCGGGCAGTGCAGGATCACGGGAGCGCCGGGCTCGCCCGCCGCGTCGGGCGCGGGCACGGCACGCTGCCAGGCGACGCGGTGCAGGGCGCCGGACGTCCCCGAGGCAGCCGCGGCGATCTGCTCGGCGGAGACCGGCCGGGAGACCAGCGACTCGACGGTGGCGACCGGGGCGCCGCTGTCGTCGGCGACCATGATGGCCGACACCTCATCGCCCTTGACCCGCTGGATGTGCACCCGCAGCGTCGCCGTACCGGCCGCGTGCAGGGTCACGCCGTTCCAGGAGAACGGCAGCAGGGTCGGGGCGTCGGGCGCGGGGTCCGTGAGCAGGTCGGCGTGCATGGCGGCGTCCAGCAGCGCGGGGTGCAGGCCGAAGGAGGCCGCCTCCGTCCGCGCCGGTTCGGCGAGCGCCACCTCCGCGTACACGTCGGTGCCGCGACGCCAGGCCGCCCGCAGTCCCTGGAACGCGGGCCCGTAGGCGTACCCCCGGCCGCGCAGCCGCTCGTAGGCGCCGCCCACGTCGACGGGCGTCGCCCCGGGCGGAGGCCACTGGGTGAGGTCGAAGGCGGGGGCGGCCGGTTCCGTGGTGAGCGTGCCGTGGGCGTGCCGGGTCCAGGGCCCGTCCGGGTCGGTGCCGCCGCGCGAGTGGATGCTCACCGAGCGAGCGCCGGACGCGTCGGCGCCGCCGACGGAGACCCGCAGGGCGAGCCCGCCCCGCCCGGGCACGGTCAGGGGCGCCTCGAGCAGGAGTTCCTCGACGCGGCCGCAGCCCACCCGGTCACCGGCGCGTACGGCCAGCTCCACGAAGCCGGTCCCGGGCAGCAGGACGCCGCCGAGCACACCGTGGTCGGCCAGCCAGGGCTGGGTGTCCACGGAGAGCCGTCCGGTCAGGACGACGCCACCGGTCTCGGGGACGACGACGGCCGCGCTCAGCAGCGGGTGCCCCACCGGTTCGAGGCCTACGGAGTCGAGACCGCCGCCGACGCCGCTGCCCCCGTCCAGCCAGTACCGCTGGTGCTGGAAGGCGTACGTGGGCAGTTCGGTGGCCAGCTCCGTGAAGCGTGCGGGGACACCGAGGAAGGCGGACCAGGCGACCGGGACCCCGCGCGTGTGGAGCCGGCCGAGCGCCACCACCAGCTCGCGCAGCTCGGCGCGTTCGCGGCGCAGCGCCGGGACGAAGGCGGCATCGGAGCCATCGGTGACGGACTGAGCACCCATCCCGCTCAGCACACCGTCGGGACCGATCTCCAGGTACGAGAGAACGCCCCGCGCTTCGAGGTGGCTGACGCAGTCCGCGAACCGCACCGCCTCGCGTACGTGCCGCACCCAGTACGCAGCTGTCGCCACGTCCGGCGACACCTCACCCGAGACACCCGACACCAGCGGAATCCTCGGGGCGCTGAACGACAGACCCGAGACGACCTCCTCGAACTCCGCAAGCATCGGCTCCATCAACGGCGAATGGAAAGCGTGTGACACCCGCAAGCGCGACGACTTCCGCCCCTGCGCAGTGAACGCGTCCGCGATCTTCGTCACCGCGACCTCGGCACCCGAAATCACCACGGAGCGCGGCCCGTTCACCGCAGCGATACTCACCGAGTCGGACGACAACAGCGGTTCGACCTCGGCCTCCGTCGCCTCCAGAGCCACCATCGCGCCGCCCTCAGGCAACGCCTCCATCAACCGGCCTCGCGTCACCACCAGTTGAGCCGCATCTGCCAGCGACAGCACACCCGCCACATGCGCGGCCGCGATCTCCCCCACCGAGTGACCCGCCAGGAAGTCCGGACGTACGCCCCACGACTCCACCAAGCGGAACAGCGCCACCTCCACCGCGAACAACGCCGGCTGCGCCACCCCCGTACGGTTCAACGCCTCCCCGTCCGCACCCCACACCACATCCCGCAACGAACGACCCAAGTGGCCATCCACCTCGGCGAGTACGGCGTCGAACGCCTCCGCGAACACCGGGAACGCCTCGTACAACTCACGGCCCGTCCCCAGCCGCTGCGCACCCTGACCCGTGAACAGGAACGCCGTCTTGCCTTCCCGTACCTCGTCCACCACCGCGCCCTGCCCGAGGGCCAGTGCGTCGAGGGCGGCGGCCAGTTCGCTCCGGTCCGCGCCGAGGGCGACGGCGCGGTGGTCGAGTCCGGCGCGGGCGGTTGCCAGGGCGTGGCCCGCGACGGCGAGGCGGTCGTCGGTGAGGGTGTCCAGGTGGGCGCGGAGCCGCTCGGCCTGGGCGCGCAGCGCCTGCGGGGTCCTGGCGGACAGCGGCCAGGCCAGGGCCGCCGGTGCGAGGGCGGGGGCCGGGGCCTCCTGCGGACCGGCGTCTCGGGCGGGCGGCTCCTCGATGATGACGTGTGCGTTGGTGCCGCTGATGCCGAACGACGACACCGCCGCGCGGCGGGGCCTGTCCGCCACGGGCCAGTCCGTGGGCTCGGTCAGCAGTTCGACGGCGCCGGACTCCCAGTCGACCTGCGGTGACGGCTCGTCCACGTGCAGCGTCCGGGGCAGGACGCCGTGCCGGATCGCCTCGACCATCTTGATGACGCCGGCGACTCCGGCGGCGGCCTGGCTGTGGCCGATGTTGGACTTGATGGAGCCCAGCCGCAGCGGCTGGTCGGCCGGGCGGTCCTGGCCGTACGTGGCCAGCAGCGCCTGCGCCTCGATCGGGTCGCCGAGGCGGGTCCCCGTACCGTGCCCTTCCACGGCGTCCACATCACCCGGCGCCAGCCCCGCGCTCTCCAGCGCACGGCGGATCACCCGCTGCTGCGAAGGACCGTTCGGCGCGGTCAGACCGTTGGACGCACCGTCGGAGTTGACGGCGGAGCCGCGTACGACTCCGAGGACGCGGTGGCCGTTGCGTTCGGCGTCGGACAGCCGCTCCAGGAGCAGCATGCCGACGCCCTCGCTCCAGCCGGTGCCGTCGGCGTCGGCGCCGAAGGACTTGCACCGGCCGTCGGCGGCGAGGCCGCGCTGCCTGCTCATGTCGACGAAGGTGTCCGGTGTCGACATGACGGTGACGCCGCCCGCGAGGGCGAGGGTGCAGTCGCCCCGGCGCAGGGCCTGGGCCGCCCAGTGCAGGGCGACCAGCGACGACGAGCAGGCGGTGTCGACGGTGACGGCGGGGCCCTCGACGCCGAGCGCGTAGGCGACCCGGCCCGAGACCACGCTGGCGAGGCTGCCGTTGCCGTGGTAGCCCGCGATGTGCTCGGGCAGCGGGCCCAGGCGCAGGCCCCAGTCGTGGTACATCACCCCGGCGAAGACGCCGGTGTCGCTGCCGCGCAGGGAGTGCGGGTCGAGACCGGCGCGTTCGAACGTCTCCCAGGAGACTTCGAGCAGGAGCCGCTGCTGCGGGTCCATGGCCTGGGCCTCGCGCGGACTGATGCCGAAGAACTCCGCGTCGAAACCGGCTGCCTGATAGAGGAATCCGCCCTGGTCGGAGAGGGTTTTCCCGGGCTTGCCCGGCTCGGGGTCGTAGAGGTCGGAGTCCCAGCCCCGGTCGGTGGGGAACCCGGAGACGGCGTCCCTGCCCTCGTCCACCAGGCGCCACAGGTCCTCGGGCGAGGCGACGCCGCCGGGGTAGCGGCAGGCCATGGCGACGATCGCGATGGGCTCGTCGTCGGCGACGGCGGTGGTGGCCGGGGTACGGGCCCGGTCGCCGTCCTCGGTGGTGGCGCCGAGGCGTCCGGCGAGGTGGTCGGCGAGCGCGCCGGGGGTGGGGTGGTCGAAGACGAGGGTGGCGGTCAGCGGGATGCCGGTGGCGGTGCTGAGCCGGTTGCGCAACTCGACGGCGGCGAGCGAGTCGAAGCCCATCTCGTTGAAGGCGCGGGCCGGGGCGATGCGTTCGGCGCCGTCGTGCCCGAGGACGGCGGCGACCTGCCCGCGTACGAGGTCGAGGAGTGCCTCCCCGCGTTCGGCGCGGGTCAGCCCCGCGAGCCTGTGGGCGAGGGAGCGCGCCACCTCGACGCCGTCGGCCCCGTCAGTGCCGACAGCGCGCCTGGCGGGCCTGACCAGGCCGCGCAGCAGCGCCGGGAGGTCGCCGCCGGAGCGGGCCTGGAGGGAGCGCAGGTCGAACCGTACGGGGACGACCGCCGAGGTGTCCGGCGTGGTCAGGACCCGGTCGAGGAGGGCGAGGTTCTCGGCTGCGGTCAGCGGCTGGAGGCCCAGGCGTTCGATGCGGCGCAGCGCCGCCTCGTCGAGTCGGCCGCCCATGCCGCCGGTGCCGGTCCACAGGCCCCAGGCGAGGGAGGTCGCGGGCAGTCCGGCGGCGGTGCGGTGGGCGGCGAGCGCGTCGAGGAAGACGTTGGCGGCCGCGTAGTTGCCCTGTCCCGCGCCGTCGAGGAGGGTCGCCGTCGAGGAGAAGAGGACGAACGCGGACAGGTCGCTGTCGCGGGTCAGCTCGTGCAGGTGCCACGCGCCGTCCGCCTTGGGCCGCAGGACGGTGTCCAGCCGGGTGTCGTCGAGGGAGGCGACGAGCCCGTCGTCGAGGACGCCCGCCGCGTGCACCACGGCGGTCAGCGGCAGCTCGGCGGGGATCGCGGCGAGCGCGGCGGCCAGCGCCGTACGGTCGGCGGCGTCGCAGGCGGTGACGGTCACCTCGGCGCCCAGGGCGGTGAGTTCGTCGCGCAGCGCGGCCGCTCCGGGGGCTTCCAGGCCCCGGCGGCCCGTGAGCAGCAGACCGCGTACGCCGTGCACGGTCACCAGGTGGCGGGCGAGTGCGGCGCCGACGCCGCCGGTGCCGCCGGTGATCAGGACGGTGCCGTCGGGCCGCCACGGGGTACGGCCCGGCTCCGGTGCCCGCTCGGCCCTGGCGAGCCGGGGGACGAGGAATTGGCCGTCCCGCAGGGCGAGTTCGGGTTCCGTGGTGGCGGCGGCGATCCGCAGCGCCTCGGCGGGGTCGAGGGAGCCGTCGGTGTCGAGGAGGGTGAACCGGCCGGGGTTCTCCGCCTGCGCCGAGCGCACCAGGCCCCAGACCGGCGCCTGGGCGAGGTCCGTCACATCGCCGGGCCGGGCGGTGACCGCGCCGCTCGTCAGGACGACGAGCCGCCCGGTCGCGCGTTCGTCGTCGGCCCAGGACCGTACGGCCGCGAGGGCGTCGGACAGGACGGCACGCACGGCGCCGGGCACATCGTCGGCGGACGGCCGGGCGCACCGGTGCAGTTCGGCGGCCGGGGTCCCCTCGGCAGGGGTGGCCCCGGGTGCGGGCAGGGGGGTCCAGGTGACGTGGAAGAGGGCGTCGGGGCGGGCGGCGCCGAGGTGGGCGGCGTCGACCGGGCGGACCAGGAACGCGTCGACGGACGCGACGGGCGCCCCGGTGGGGTCGGCCAGCTCCAGCGCCACCCGCTCGGCACCGGTGGCGGTGATCCGTACCCGCAGGGTGTCGGCGCCGGTCGCGTGCACGGTGACGCCGTTCCAGGCGAACGGCAGCCTGATCCGCTCGTCCTGGGGCTCCTCGGTGGCGAAGTCGGTGGCGTGCAGCACGGCGTCCAGCAGGGCCGGGTGGAGGCCGAAGCCCCTGGGGGACACGCCCCGGTCGTCGGACGAGGGCAGGGCGGCCTCGGCGAGGACGGTGCCGTCGGGGGTGCGCCACACGGCGCGCAGGCCGTGGAAGGCCGGGCCGTAGGCGTAGCCCTGGGCGGCCAGGTCGTCGTAGAGGCCGGAGATGTCGACGGGTTCGGCGCCGCGCGGCGGCCAGGGGCCGGTGGCGAACGCGGCCGGTCCGCCGTCCGGTGTCCGGGGGGCGAGCCGGCCGGTGGCGTGCCGGGTCCAGGGGGCGTCGGCGGGGGCGTCCTCGTCCCGCGCGTAGCAGGCGACGGCCCGGTTACCGGCCGCGTCGGGTGCCTCGGCCACGATCTGGAGGGCGACGCCCCCGGTGGCGGGCAGCACGAGCGGCGCCTCCATGAGGAGTTCGTCGATCCGCTCGCAGCCGGTCTGCTCCCCGGCGTGCGCCGCGAGATCGACGAAAGCGGTGCCCGGGAGCAGCACATGGCCCGCGATGGTGTGGTCGGCGAGCCAGGGGTGGGAGCGCAGGGAGATCCGGCCGGTGAGGACGACGGCATCCGAGTCGGCGAGGCCGACGACCGCGCCGAGCAGCGGGTGGGCGGCGTCGACCTGGCCGAAAGCGGTGGCGTCGGCGGCGGAGCCCGGAGCGCTCAGCCAGTACCGCTCGCGCTGGAAGGCGTAGGTGGGCAGGTCGACGCGGTGGGCGTCGTACGCGGCGAAGAAGGCGCGCCAGTCGGGTGCGGTACCGCGCGTGTACGCCACCGCCAGCGCGGACAGCAGCTGCCGCGGCTCGTCGTGGCCCCGGCGCAGGGCGGACACGAACGCGGGGCCGGTCGCCGCCCCCGGGGTGGTGTCGGTGACGCAGTCGCGTCCCATGGCGCTGAGGACGGGGTCCGGGCCGAGTTCGAGGAAGGTGTCGACGCCCTGCGCGGCGAGCCAGCGCATCCCGTCGCGGAACCGTACGGCCTCGCGGACGTGGCGCACCCAGTGCTCGGGGGAGCAGAGTTCGTCCGTGGTGGCGAGCCGTCCGGTCAGGTGGGAGACCACGGGGATGGCCGGAGGTGCGTAGCTGAGGATCTCGGCGACCTGCCGGAACTCCGCGAGCATGGGCTCCATCAGCGGCGAGTGGAAGGCGTGCGAGACCCGCAGCCGCTTCGTACGGTGCCCGGCGTCGGCCAGCAGCGCGGCGATCGCGGTGACGGTCTCCTCCTCGCCGGAGAGGACGAGGGAGGTGGGGCCGTTGACGGCGGCGATGCCCGCCCGGTCGCCGCAGTCGGCGAGGAGCGGCGCCACCGTCTCCTCGGAGGCCTCGACGGCGATCATGGCGCCGCCCTCGGGCAGCGCGTCCATGAGCCGGCCGCGGGCGGCGACCAGGGTCGCCGCGTCGTCCAGGGAGAGGATGCCCGCGACGTGTGCGGCGGTCAGCTCGCCGATGGAGTGGCCGGCCACGTAGTCGGGGCGTACCCCCCACGCCTCCAGCAGCCGGAACAGCGCGGTCTCGACGGCGAAGAGGGCGGCCTGCGCGTAGACGGTGCGGTCCAGCAGGGCCGCCAGGGGCGAGCCCTCCTCCGCGAACAGGACGTCCCCCAGCGACCGGTCGAGTTGGAGGTCGAGGTAGCCGATGGCGTCGTCGAGGGCCTTGGCGAAGACGGGGTAGGTCTCGTACAGGCGGCGGCCCATGGCGAGGCGCTGGCTGCCCTGCCCGGAGAACAGGAACGCGAGCCTGCCGCCGGTGACGGCCGCGGTGTGCACGCCGGGGGCGTCCTGCCCGTCGGCGACGGCGCGCAGCCCGGCCAGGACGCTGTCGCGGTCACCGGCGAGGACGACGGCGCGGTGGCCGAGTGCGGTGCGGGTGGTGGCGAGCGAGTGGCCGAGGTCGGCGGTGCGCAGCGCGGGGTCGCCCTCGACCCGGTCGAGGAGGCGGCGCGCCTGGGCCCGCAGCGCGGTGTCGTTCCTGGCCGAGAGCGTCAGCGGTACGAGGGTTCCGGCGTCGGCGGGCGCCCCGTCGGGGTCGGCGGGTGCCCGCTCGGCGGCCGGGGGTTCCTCGACGATGAGGTGGGCGTTGGTGCCGCTGACCCCGAAGGAGGAGACCCCGGCGCGGCGCGGACGGTCGCCGGGGGTCCAGTCGACAGGTCTCGTCAGCAGCCGGACGTCGCCCGCCGACCAGTCGACCGCCGGGGTGGCGGCGTCGACGTGCAGGGTCGCCGGGAGCCTCCCGTACCGCATCGCCATGATCATCTTGATGAGTCCGGCGGAGCCCGCCGCGGCCTGGGTGTGCCCGATGTTGGACTTCACCGAGCCGAGCCAGACCGGGCCGTCCTCCGGCCGGTCCTGCCCGTAGGTGGCCAGCAGCGCCTGCGCCTCGATCGGGTCGCCGAGGGTGGTGCCGGTGCCGTGGGCCTCCACGGCGTCCACGTCGGTGGCGGCGAGTCCGGCGTCGGCGAGGGCCTGGCGGATGACCTGCCGCTGGGCCCGGCCGCTGGGCGCGGTCAGGCCGTTGGAGGCGCCGTCCTGGTTGACGGCGGTGCCGCGGACGACGGCGAGGACGGGGTGGCCGTTGGCCTGCGCGTCGGAGAGCCGCTCCAGGACGAACACGCCGACGCCCTCGGCGAAGGCGGTCCCGTCGGCGGCGGCCGCGAACGCCTTCACCGTGCCGTCGGGGGCCAGACCGCGCTGCCTGCTGAACGCGGTGAACGTTCCGGGGCTGCCCATGACGGCGACGCCGCCGGCCAGGGCGAGGCCGCACTCGCCGCTGCGCAGGGACCGTACGGCCAGGTGCAGCCCGACCAGGGAGCCCGAGCAGGCGGTGTCCACGGTCAGCGCCGGGCCTTCGAGGCCGAGGGTGTAGGCGACGCGTCCGGAGACGACGCTGGGCGCGTTGCCGCTGAGGAGGTAGCCGTCGAGGCCGTCGGGCGCCTCGTGCAGCCGCATCGCGTACTCCTGCGGCTCGGCGGCGACGAACACGCCCGTACCGCTGCCGCGCAGGGTGGCCGCGTCGATGCCCGCCCGCTCCACCGCCTCCCACACCGCCTCCAGGACCAGCCGCTGCTGCGGGTCCATCGCCAGGGCCTCACGGGGGCTGATGCCGAAGAAGTCCGCGTCGAAGTCGGCGGCGCCGGGCAGGAATCCGCCGTGCCGCGCATAGGTCGTGCCGGGGGTCGCCGGGTCCTCGTCGAAGAGCCGGTCCAGGTCCCAGCCCCGGTCGTCGGGGAAGGCGTCGCGGATGTGGGTGCCGTCGTCGACCAGCCGCCACAGGTCCTCGGGGGAGGCCACCCCGCCGGGGTAGCGGCAGCCGATGCCGACGACGGCGATCGGGTCGTCCGAGTGGCGGCCGGGGCGCGGCGCGGGCCCGTCCCGCTCGGGCAGCTCCAGCGCCTCCGTACGCAGATGGGCGGCGAGTTCGGCGGGCGAGGGGTGGTCGAAGGCGACGGTCGGCGGCAGGGAGAGGCCGGTCGCGGCGGAGAGCCGGGTGTGCAGCTCCACCAGGGCGACCGAGTCGAGGCCCAGTTCACGGAAGGGCCGCCCGGTGTCCACGGCGGTGGTCCCGGGGCGGGTCGCCCGCAGCACCTCCAGGGTGTGCTCCCGCACCAGGCCGAGCAGCACGTGGGTCTGCTCGGTGGTGGGCAGCGCCGACAGTTCCCGCACGAGCGCCTCGTGCGGGCCGGTGCCGCCGGCCGGCGCGCCGTCGGGGCCGGAGACGAAGTTTCCCGACTCAGTCATCTGCACTCCACACCATCGTCGTCCGCCACGGGACGAAACTCACCAGGAAAACCAAGGAGGCCGGAAAGGCCAGAGGGAAGGGCCGAGGAAACAGGCTCCGCGGGCCACGTTAGAGAGGAAGGGGTGGGCGTACGCAGCCCCTTGAGCACCCCTATGAGTCGCGGGAACGGCCCCTGCGGGCACCCCTGGAACTCTTCATGGGTTCTTCCACCGGGCCGGACTCCCCCCGTCGTTGTCGCCGTGGCGGGGGCCCGCCCGCTCCAGGCGCCCCCCGGCGGCCGCGGCCCTCTCGTCGAACGTCCTGCGGACGTAGGACAGATCGGCCAGCAGCCCCGAGGAGGAGACGTCACGGGTGCGTCCGGCGCGGACCAGCCCGCCGAACGGGAGCCCGCCGACGGCGGCCCAGCGCAGCCGTCCGTCCCCGTCGATGTAGGAGCGGGTGCGCCCGTGGTTGTCGGGGTGCAGGCAGTACGGGATGTCGAACAGCCCCCGCGCGAAGGCCAGGCGCAGCGCGGACCCGATGTCGGAGGACAGGTCGAGTACGGCCTCGACCAGCGCTCTGGCCTCCTGGTACGTCTGCGAGTCCGCGAGATCCGGAGCGGCATCCGCGTCGGCGGCGGGCGGTACACGCCCGGGGCGGGCCTTCCTGGCGGCCGACTCCAGCGCCGCCACGTTCTCCTCGATCGTGGGGATGCGGCGCGATTCGGCGACGGTCTTGACGATGAGGCGCTCCGAGCCGGAGTCGACGGCGAGTTCGGCGGCCTCGTCGAGGAGCAGGTAGGCGCCCGCGTCGGTCTGCGGGTAGACCCCCATGTAGGCGTAGACGACGACGTGCCAGTTGTCGGTGGGCAGCAGCTCGCGGCAGAGGCGGCGCAGGGCGGCGATCGCCTCGCGGTCCTGGCCGGGGTGGGTCTGCTGGGCGTAGCTGAGCGAGACGCTGCGCACCCCGTGCTGGCAGAAGAAGAGGGCTTCGACGAGGCTGATCGCGACGAGTTCGCTGGGCGGGCAGAGCTGGCCGAGCATGCAGCCGCCGAAGGTCTCCAGGTGCGGCTCCACCCCCATGTCGCGCAGCCGGGCGAAATCCTGGGTGCAGCGCTCCCAGTTGCGTACGGAATCGTGCAGCGGGGTGCGCCCGTAGGGCAGGCAGTACGAGACGGGGCCGCCCTCGGTCGCGTTGAGGTACGTCGACCTGAGGGCGGTGAAGATGTCGCCGGGTACGGCGGAGCCGTGGCGGACCTGGACGGGGAAGTCCGGGGCCCGGACGCCGTCGAGGACCCGTTCGGTGACCCGGGGCGGATAGGTGACGACGGGGTAGCCGTTGAGCCCCGACCCGTCGCGCAGCGCGGCCTCGACGGAGGCCAGTTCGCCGACCCGGGTGAAGCTGTCGAGGGTGATCGTGCCGACGGTGACGGCGTCGGCCCCCTTGGTGGCGATCAGGCCCTCCCGCATCCGCAGCGGGTCGCCGAAGCCCATGCGGGGCTGCACCACCAGGGAGCCGTGGCCGCCGTGGGCGCGGACGAACGCCCCGAAGTCCACGGGGTCCGGGCGGCGCGCGGAGGGCTCGGCGTGGCCGGGCCCCTGCGGGAGGCCGGGGACCTCCGCGGGCGCCGCCCCGTGGCTCACGCCGGTACTCCGGCCCGTTCGGCCGGGCGGAGCGCGGCCGGCCCGACCGTGCTCACGAACCGGCTGAAGTCGGCGATGCCGGTGGAGGCGTCGTCGAAGACCGCGTCGAATCCGGCGGCCGTCAGCGCCGCCAGCTCCTCGGGGCTCTGCCGGCCGGTGACGCCGAGCTTCCCGCCGATCACCACGGGGGTCGCGGACAGCCCGTCGGCGGCGCGCAGCGCGGCGATGACCCGCAGCCCGTCCTGGTGCCCGTGGCCGTTGACGCTGCTGATCACGACCAGCTCGGGGGCCAGGTCGCGGCAGGCGCCGACGAGCAGGTCGTCGGGGACGCAGGGGCCCAGGTTGACGACCTCGTAGCCGAGTTCCTCGATCAGCAGCTGGAGGTAGACCAGGTTCCAGGTGTGCGAGTCGGACGCCATGGAGGTGACGACGACGGTGCCGCGCCGCCGGGCGGCGGCCGGGGTGTGCGGCGGGGGCGCGAGAGGGGTGGTGTTCACGGTGCCGCCCCGGCGGTGGTCAGCGGCCGCGTCCCGGTGACGGTGTCGTAGGCGCGTCGCGTCTCGATCCGCGACACGGAGACCACCTCGTCGCCCCGGACGACGACCTCGGTGGGCGCGGGCCTGCCGAGGAACATCAGCAGGCTCGCGGTGGGACCGTAGGCCCCGGCGTTGGGGATGGTGACGAGGTCGCCGCTCTCCAGCACCGGCAGGTCGATCTCCCGGCCGAGGATGTCGCCGGGCGTGCAGAGCGGGCCGACCAGGCTGGCCGGTTCGACGGGCGCGTCCGCGTCCAGGCGTACGGAGACCGGGAGCAGCCGGCCGAGACCGGACATGCCGCCGAAGGTGTTGATCCCGGCGTCGAGGATGACGAACTTGCGGCCGCGGCTGACCTTGACGTTGCTGACGCGGGCCAGCAGGGTGCCGCTCGCCCCCACCAGGTAGCGCCCGGACTCGCAGGCGATCTCGGGGCCCTCGGTGTGCCGGTCGGGGAAGTGGGTGTCGAGTGCGGCGGTGAGCGCGGCGCGCAGCCGGGGGTAGGAGCCCCGGTCGCCGGGGACCGCGTACGGCACGGTGAAGCCGCCGCCGATGTCGAGGAAGCGCAGCGGGAGGCCGAGCTCCGCGCTGAGCCCGGCGGCGAGCGCGATGGTGTGCTCGAACTCGCCGATCAGGCTGTCCTCGTCCTTGGCGTTGCTCAGCGGGAAGAAGTGCATCCCGCTGATGCGGACGCCCGGGACGGCGCGCAGGAGCGGCAGCACCTCCGCCAGGGTCTCGCTGTCGAAGCCGAACTGCGAAGGGGTGCCGGTCATCCGGATGCTGCTGGTGGCGCTCGCGGCGACGCTGTTGACGCGCAGCAGGCAGTCGGCGGTCACCCCGTGGGCGAGCGCCGCCTCGCCGACGTGCCGGACGTCGGTGACGGAGTCGGTGGAGAACATGCGCACCCCGAGCCCGATCACCTCGCGCAGTTCGGCGGGGGTCTTGCCGGGGCCGGTGTAGAGGCAGTCCGCGCCCTGGAACCCGGCGGCCAGGGCGGCGGCCAGTTCGCCCGTGGAGCTGATCTCGGGGCGGCAGGGGCGGTCGTTCTCGCGCAGGGCCCGGACGAGGTCGGGGTGCGGGTTGGCCTTCAGCGCGTAGAAGAGGGTGACCTCCTCGGGGAGCGCGCCGGTCAGGTCCCGCCCGGCCGCCTCGATCTCGTCCAGGTCGTAGACGTACAGCGGTGTGCCGAATCGTTCGGCCAGTTCCTCGTAGCGGCTCATCGGCCTTCCCCGTGGGTGGTGGAGCCGTCGGCCCCGGAACCGTCGGTCTCCGCGTCGACCATCTCGGCCAGGGCCTGCCGGGCGTTCTTCCCGTGCAGGCTGAGCGGCAGTTCGGTGAGGGTGCGGCACTGCGCGGGCACCTTCGCCTGCTCCAGCCGCTGCGCCAGCTCCTTGAGCACGGTGTGCGGCGGCAGTTCGGTCTCGGCGAAGATCAGCAGGTCCCGGGTGCCGGTCGGCGGGAGGGCGGTGGCGGTGCGTACACCGGGGATGTCCATGGCGGCGGCCTCGATCTCGACCGTGCTCATCCGGATGCCCTTGCGCTTGAACATGTCGTCGCGCCGGCCCTCGAAGTAGAGGTAGCCGTCGGCGTCGAAGCGGCCGTAGTCCCCGGTGTGCAGGCGCCGTTCGCCGGTCTCCGGGTCGGCTCCGAAGGTGGCCTCCGTGAGTTCGGGCCGCCGCCAGTAGCCGGGCATGACGTGCGGGCCGACGGCGACGATCTCCCCGACCTCGCCCTGGGGCACCGGACGGCCGTCCGGGTCGAGGAGGAGGACGCGGGTCCCGGGCAGCGGCAGGCCGACGGAGTCGGGGCGCTCGCCGTCCTCCTCGGGCGGCATGACCGAGACGCGCTTGCACTCGGTCTGGCCGAACTGGCGGACCACCCGGACGCCGGGGAACGCCTCGCGCAGGGTGGCGATCGCGTGGGCGGGGAGCGCGGCACCGGTGTTGGTGAACAGCCGGACCGGCGGCGGGTCCTCGCGGTCGCGCCGGGCCAGCGAGCCGATCATCGTGGCGAGGGAGGGCACGATGGGGACGACGGTGGCGCCGGTCTCCCGCATACGGCGCAGCAGGACGAGGTCGGACTCGTCGCCCGCCAGGACCAGTTCGCTGCGGCCGAGGCAGGCGAGCAGCACCTTGTAGAGGCCGTAGTCCCAGGAGAGCGGGAAGCGGCAGAAGACCACGTCGTCGGGCCGGTAGCCGAGCACCTGCTGGATGGCCCGGGAGGCGAAGGTGACCTGGGCGTGCGGGCAGATGACGGCCTTGGGGGCGGCGGTGCTGCCGGAGGTGTACACCAGGAAGGCGATGTCGTCGGGGCCGGTGTGCCGGCCGGCGGCGGGCTCCGGGTCCCGGGCGGCGAGCGCCGTCACCTCGGGCCACAGCTCCGCCAGGTCGTGCACGGGGACCGGGGCGAGGGACTCCAGGAGGGTGGTGGCGGTGCCGCTCGCGATGACCAGGGCGGGTTCCGCGTCCCCGATCACCGACCTGAGGTGGTACTCCTTCATCGCCGGGTTGACGGGGACGAGGACAACACCGGCCCGGGAGGCCCCGTACATCATGGCGACCAGCTCGTGGCCGCTCGCCAGCTGGACGAGGAGGCGGTCACCCGCGCGTACGCCCGCGCGGTCCAGCCAGGCCGCGAAGGCGTGGCTGAGGGAATGTATTTGACGGTACGTCAGCCGGGTGCGGCTGTCGCGCAGGCACTGGCGGTCCGGCACCTCGGCGACGGCCTCGTCGAGCAGGGAATGGACCGTCGCGCCCTTCCCGAGCGGCGCTCCCGAGTCGGTTCTGTTCGGATTCTCCACGTGTCCAACATCGCTTTCGGGTGAGGACGGCGCGCGGCGGTCGCGCCGCCGCGCGGCAGCTGCCGAAGAAGGGGGCGTCCGGCGCGGGCCGGTCCCACGGGATCGTGGCGGGGGTTCCTGATCCCGTGGGGGTACTGCTCGGTGGCCGGCGGCCGGACGCCCGGTCGGTGGTCCGGGTGCGCGGGGGTCCGCGCTACTCGGCGATGCTGAGCGCGGCGACGGGGCAGACGTTGACGGACTCCACGACCTCGTCGCGCAGCTTCTCGTCCGGTGTCCCGATCAGGAGCACCACCTTGCCGTCCTCGTCGTCCTGGTCGAACACGGCGGGAGAGGTGATGACACACGCTCCCGCCGCCACACAGCGCTCTTTGTCGACGATCACACGCATGGAACCGCTCCTTTACCAGGTCACCGGGAGTTCGTGGAGGCCGTCGATGAGCGCCTTCGCCTTGAAGGGCAGCTCGTCGAGTTCGGCGTCGAGCCGCAGGGTCGGGATGCGGCGCAGCAGGGTCGTGAAGACGACCTCCAGCTGCATCCGGACGAGCATCTGCCCGGCGCACTGGTGCCTGCCGAAGCCGAACGCGACGTTGCGGCGCGACTCGCGGCGGGTCAGGTCCAGCTTGTTGGGCTCCTCGAAGACCGCCGGGTCGTGGTTGGCGGCGGACAGGGAGCAGATGACGCCCTCGCCCTTGCGGATCAGCTGGCCGCCGATCTCCACGTCCTCCAGGGCGACCCGGACGGTGCCGTGGTCGGAGATGGAGGAGTAGCGGGAGAGCTCGTCGACCGCCTGGCCGGACATCTCCGGGTGCGCACGGAGCCAGTCGGCCTGCTCGGGGTGGTGGAGCAGGACGAGGGAGCCGATCGAGATGCCGTTGACGGTCGACTCGTGACCGGCGGCGATCATGGCCCGGACCAGTGCGCTGATGTCGGCGGGCTCCAGTTCGCCCTCCTTCTCGTTGCGCTGGAGCAGGCTGCTGATCAGGTCGTCGCCGGGGTTCTCCTGGCGCTCGGCGATGAGCTTGTACAGCAGCATCTCGACCTCGGCGTTGGCCGAGGCGTGCTCCTCCGCGCTGCCCTGGGTGACCAGCAGCGTCACCCAGCGGTGGAAGAGGTCGACGTACTCGACGGGCACACCGACCAGTTCGCACATGGCGAGCGAGGGCACCGGCATCGACAGCATGGACACCAGGTCCACGGGGCCGCCGTGCTCCAGCATGGCGTCGATGCACTCGTCGACGATCTCCTGGGTGCGCGGGCGCATCGCCTCGACGCGCTTCACGCTCAGCTCCGGCATCAGCATCATGCGGTGCGCGGTGTGCTCCGGCGGGTCCATGTGCAGCAGCGCCGGCTTGACCTTGCCCAGCAGCTCCATCGGGAAGTGGAACTGGAGCGGGTAGCCGGGGTCCGCCATGTCGGAGCTGAAGCGGGGGTCCTTGAGCATCTGCCGTACGTCGTCGTAGCGGGTGAGCAGCCAGGCCTCACGGCCGTTGAACCGCAGCTTGACCCACGGCACGGGCTCCTTCTCCCGCAGTTCGGCGTACTCCGGCGCGGGGTCCAGCGGACAGCCGGTCCGCTCCAGCGGGAACAGGCGGGGCTGCCGTACGGGGCATGCCTCGGCGGCGGTATCCGACATGGGGTTGCCTCTCTTCAGCTCTCTGGCGGAGTTCGGTGGCGGTGAGGGGGCTCTCGTTCGAGGCCCAGGGCCTGTCGGCAAACTGCCGTCCGCCCCTAGAGCGCGGCGCGCGCGGCCTCGACGGCGGCGCGGACGGCGGCGCGGGTGCGGGCGACGTTCTCGGCGACGGTCAGACCGCGCAGCTCCGTCGAGAGGATCTCCACCGACGGGGTGAGGTCGACGCCCTTGGCGACCAGGGTGTGCAGCAGCCCCGTGATGTCGAACTCGCCGTCGCCGGGCAGCCGCCGGCGGTTGAGCACCTCGTCCATGATGTCCTCCGACGCGGCCAGCGGGCCGTCGCCGAACTCGACCCCGGCGATCTGCGCGGCGGTCAGCTCCTCGATCGCCGCCGGGCCGTCCGGGTCGCGGAACAGGTGCCACATGTCGATGAGGAGACGGCCGTTGGAGCGGTCGGCACCGCGGACGACATCGGCGGCCACCTTGTAGGTGAAGCCGGGCAGGACGGCGATGGACTCCAGCGCGACATCGAGGCCCTGGGCGGCGGCCCGGTCGCAGAGGGCACCGAAGCGCTCGGCGAGGACGCCGACCGCCGGCATGTCCGTACCCGGCGGGTAGACGGCGCAGGACTTGACCAGCGGGATGCCGAACTCCAGGGCGCGGGAGAAGAAGTGCTTCTCGCCCTCCAGGGCGGCGGCGATCTCGTCCGGGCCGGAGTTCCAGCCGAACAGGACCTCCAGCTCGCTGAACCGGACACCGTACTCGTCGAGAAGGCCGCGGATCTTGTCCGCCGAGTGCTCGGCGACCAGGGCGTCCAGCTCCTCGATGCTCATGCCCATGGCGGTGCAGCCGTTCTCGGCCAGCCCGGAGAGACGCTCCTCGAGGGTGTGGCGTACAGGCTCCTGCCAGGCGGAACCCGTCAGATGCAGATAGCTGAAGTTCAGTTCGTCCCGGTCCAGGATGGTCATGGGTACCTCTCGCCTTCGACAGTTCGCGGCCGACCCGTGGGGCGTGTCCGGGACGCGGCGCCGGCCGAGGGCGCGTCCCACCGGAGTTCCGGTGCGGGACCGGAGGAGCGGCGCTACGCAGCGAGCTGCCTGCGCCGGGGCTGGAGCGCCAGCCGCGGGCTGAGCGCGACGACCTCGAAGTTCCGTGTGGTGACGGGGACCCGGCCGAACAGGCTGTCGGGACCCGCGACATAGAGCCGCCGTACGCCGCGCAGCCGCAGCGACGCGACGACGTCGGGCCAGCGGACCTGGCGGGTGACGCAGTCCAGGAGCATGGTGCGCACCTGCGCACCGGTGGTCAGCAGCGACCCGTCCTGGTCGGCGACGATCGGCAGCCGGGGGTCGGCGAAGGTGAGCCCGTCGAACAGCTCCGCCTCGGCGCGCTCGCGCAGGGGGGCGAAGAGGCTCGCGTGCTGCGGCGGGCGCATCGTGTAGAGCGGGAGTCCGCCGACGGAGCGCACCCGCTTCTCCAGCCACTCCAGCCTGCCTTCGCGCAGCGAGACCATGGTGAAGTCCTCGTCGACGTGGCAGGCGATCTCGGACCACTCGCCGTGCTCGTCGAGTTCCCCGAGGATCTTCTCCAGCACGTCGGGCGGGACGCGGGTGAAGGAGTGGGTCACGATGTCGCGGTGGTGCTCGGCGAACCACTCCTCCAGGAGCCGGGCCCAGCGCGCGGTCAGCAGCACCGCGTCCGGGAAGCCGAGCACGCCGGTGTGCACGGCCGCGGCCTTCCCGCCGAAGCTGGGGCCGGCGCAGAGTCCGGGCGCCATCTCGTAGACGTCCTCGGCCCACTCGGCGAGCGCCAGGCAGTTGAGGAAGAACGCGACCTGCGCGTACTCCGAGTAGTCGCCCTCGGCATCGCGGTACCGATCGATCAGCGAGTAGCCGAGTACGTCGTCGGCCTGCGCGACCAGGCGGCGGGCCACCGGGTTGACGAGCATGAACCTGGCCGCCTCCCGGAACGGCAACGGACCCATTCCGGGAAAGACCAGCGCACTGCCCGTCCGAAGTTCGGTCGACATCCGGCTTCCTGCCCTTCAGCACGTCGGCGCTGCTCGGGACCTCCCCGTCGGGGAGACCCGCCGGCCCTCCCGTAGGAGAGGTCCGCTTCCGGCCCTGGACCGGCCCACACAGGCTGCGGGCTGTCCCACCCGTGCCAAAACCCCTAAGGTTCCGTGGCGGAAATCCCTTCACACTCCGGTGGTCGACCGGGCATCGAGGCCCCCGGGCCCGCGCGGCGCCGCGACCGTCCACGGAGTTCGGCTCCGCCGCGCGGTGCCCCGTACGGCCCCTAAGGGTCGGGGCGCCGCCGCCGCCCGTGGACCGCACGGCGGCCGTGCCGGTCCGGGGACGGGCGGCCGACCTTAGGGGTCCGCGGCCGGACTTAGGGGAGGCGGCGACCACCGGGCGGCGGATTCAATCGGGCACGGAACAACCGGGCGGCGACCTGGTACGACCGGGCCACCGGGCCCAGAACCGGTCGGCCGGCCGGCGGGACGAGTGAAGAGAGCCGAGGAGAGATGACGGCGGGCATCCGAGAGAACAGCCCCTGGATACGCAGGTTCCACCCCGTGCCCCGGGCGCCGGCCCGGCTCGTCTGCTTCCCGCACGCGGGAGGCTCGGCGACGTACTACTTCCCCCTGTCGGGGTCGCTGGCACCGGCGGCGGACGTCCTGGCCGTGCAGTACCCCGGCCGCCAGGACCGCCGGTCGGAGCCGTGCGTCGAGGACATCGAGACGCTGGCCGACCTGATCACGGCCGAACTGCTCCCCTGGTCCGACGTGCCGCTGACGCTGTTCGGGCACAGCATGGGGGCCATGGTCGCCTTCGAGGTGGCCCGTCGGCTGGAGCGCGCGGGCCGCGCGCCGACCGCCCTGTTCGCCTCGGGCCGCCGCGCGCCCTCCCGGGTCAGGGACGAGTCCGCGCACACCGCGGACGACGACCGGCTCGTCGCCGACCTCACCGGTCTGAACGGAACGGCCTCCGCCGTGCTCCGCGACCCCGAGATCCTGCGGATGATCCTGCCCGCCGTACGCGGCGACTACCGGGCGGCGGAGACGTACCGCTACCGTCCCGGACCGCCGCTGACGGCCCCGGTGTTCACGCTGCTCGGCGACGAGGACCCCTACGTCACCCTCGACGAGGCGCAGGCGTGGCGGGAGCACACCACGGGCCCCTTCGCCCTGCGGGTGTTCCCCGGCGGCCACTTCTACCTGGACGAGCACGCCGCCGCGGTCCTCGACGTGCTGCGCGGCCATCTCGCCGCGCTCTCCCCCGCGCGCTGAGCAGCGGGTTCGGGGGCCGCCCCAACGGCGTTGCGAGGGAGGGGAATTACCTCCGGGGTGACTTGCCTCGTTCCGTTTCGACAAGGCCCCCCGGAACCTATACGTCCGTACTATACTTTCGTCTAACCACGGCACGAGACCCCGGTCATCGGCACCCGGGCCCAGCGAAGCGCCCCATCCCCTTCCACGTAATCGCTACGTACACGGTCATGCGCGCACACCGGCTCCGGCCGTCGCTGATCGGCTATCGACCACGGAGGACACAGTGCCGGTTCGACCCGAGCACGGCGTGACGACGCAGGTCGCCGAGGACGGCTGTCTGGTGCTCCTCACCGAGGCGAGAGACACGACGTTCCGGTGCAGCCCGGTGGCGGCGGCCATGTGGATCGCCCTGCGCCAGCACGACGGCCATGTGGGCGAGGCGTCCAGGATGCTGGCCGAGCTGTGGGGCACCGCCCCCGAGAACACCCGCAGCGACATGGACATCTGGGTGAGCGAACTGCGCGACGCCGGGCTGGTCCGCGACGAGCCGTAGAAGCTCGCGGCGTACGTCAACGTACGCGCGGAGCACGGCCGTTCGGCCGTTCCACCCGGGGGGCCACGCGGCGCGCGGCCCCCGCCGTCACTTCACGGCGGCGTCACTGCCGCGCAGGCCGACAGCGTCACCGCCGTGCAGGTGGAGCGTGGCCCGCATCGCGTCGGCGAGATCCCGGCCCGAGGGCGCCGTCTCCGGCGAGAAGAGCCAGAGTGTCATCACCCCGTTGAGCAGCGCCGCGTAGAAGCTGCCGACCGTGGCCGCCGTCTCCTCGTCGATCTCGCTCTCGTCGACCCCGTGGAACAACGCCACCAGCGCCGACCAGCCCCGCGGCTGCACCCTGGCCAGGCCCTCCCGTACCTCGGGAAGCACCGCGGCGTGCACCGCGACCTCGACGTTCAGCGCCCACAGCGGCTTGCGCGCCGGGAACAACTCGATGATCCGGTTCCACACCATCTCGAACCTCTCGATGGTGGCGGGCATCGACTCCAGGTCGGCGCTGATGGCCGTGCCGGGACCGAACTCGTCGCCCCAGTCCTGGATCGCCTGGACGTACGCCTCGGTGAGCAGGGCGTCCTTCGAACCGTAGTGGTAGCCGATGGACGCGAGGTTCGTCCCCGACGCCGCCACGATGTCCCGGGCGCTCGTCCGCGCGAACCCCTTCTCCAGCAGGCAGCGCTTGGCACCCTCCAGCAAATCCTCACGGTGACCCACGGCACCACCCCCTCGTCTCGCGGTCGTGGCGGCCATCTTAGGGCTCGCGCCCGCCGCCCCCCAGACCCTCGATTTCCGGCCACGGCCCACGCCGCGACAACGGAGCCCGGCCCACCGTACGTGAGTTGTGCCTGCTCATCGCGGCGGGAGGCGGATTGTTCGGTGCGGTGCAACTAGTGACCACTAGAGGATCGGCCGATGATGCGCCAAACTCCCGGGAGTAGTGATGTACGCAGATGCGTTCCACGTACGCCACACGGTCGCCCCGCCGCGGACAACGACGCCAACGGCGGAGGAAGGCCGGTCAGCAGGATCTGTCCAGGAAGTGCCGGGGGACAAAGTGGTACTGGTCGAAAGGGATCCGGAATCAAGGACGCTGCGCTCGGCGCTGGCGGATTGTGTCGCCGGAACAGCGGGCATCGTCCTCATCGAGGGAGCTGCGGGGTGCGGCAAGAGTGAACTGATCGACACCGTCACCGAATGGGCCGACGACGCCGGGGCGTTGGTGCTCCGCGGCTTCGGCTCCAGCGCCGAACGGGAGCTGCCGCTCGGCCTCGTCCGGCAGCTCGCCGGGGACGCGCCGGACGGCGCGCTCCCCGAAGTGACGGTCGCGCCGGAGGGGCGGCCCCGGGTCGGGGCGATGCGGGAGTTCCAGGCGGCGCTGCACCGGCTCAGCGCCACCACACCGGTGGTGATCGCCGTCGACGACCTGCACCACGCCGACGTCGCCTCGCTCTGCTACCTCCAGCACATCGTCCGCCATCTGCGCTCGGCACGGCTGCTGCTCGTGCTCACCACACCGTTGCGCGACGACCGGCAGGACGCCGCCTTCGAGACCGAACTGCTGCGCCGCAGCAACGTCCAGCGGGTGCTGCTGCGGCGGCTGAGCCCGGCGGGCACGGCCGACGTACTGGCCGACACCTCCTGGCCCGGAGGGAGCGAAGGGCTCGCGAACGAACTGCACGCCATCAGCGGCGGCAACCCGCTGCTGCTCCGCGCCCTGCTGGAGGAGCACCGCTCGGCCGACCCGGCGGACCTCGACGGCGGTACGGTGCTTCCGGCGCCCGGCGGCCTGTTCAGCCAGGCCGTCCTCACCTGCCTGCGGCTCAGCGGCCCGCACGCTACGTCACTGGGCGCGGCCCTCGCCGTACTCGGCGACTCCTACACACCCGAGCGGACCGGGCAGCTCATCGACGCCCCGGCGTTCACCGTCGCCAGGGCGGTCGCCTCGCTCGCGGCCTCCGGCATCCTGCGGGGACACCGCTTCCGGCACCCGGCGGCCGAGGCCACCGTGCTGGACCACACCCCGCCGCACGTGCTGGCCGGGCTGCACCTGCGCAGCGCGGAGCTCCTGCACGGGGGCGGCGGCCGGACCGTCCCCACCGTGGCCAGGCACCTGATCGCCGCGGCCCGGCACGGCGCGTCCCTCGACGGCGCCGACTGGGCCGTGGACGTGCTGCGCGCGGCGGCCGAGCACCTGCTCATGGACGAGGAGGCGGCGCACGCCACCGCCGCGCTCGAACTCGCCCACGAACTGAGCCACGAGGAGCGCCGGCGGGCCGAGATCAAGACCCGGCTCGCCGCGATCACCTGGCGGGTCGACCCCGGCACGGCGGAGCGGCACCTGTCCGCCCCGCTCGAAGCGCTGCGCTCCGGACTGCTGCCGGCCGAGTGCCTGACGCCCGTCACGACCCTGCTGGTGGGCCAGGGCCGCATCGCGGAGGCGGCCGAGCTGCGCTCCCGGGTCGTCCACGCCACGGCCGGGTACGGCGCCGAGGCCCCGCGCACCGCCAACGGCACCCCCGGCACGGACGTACTCGACCGGAGCCCGTCCGGCGCCCCGTCCATCCCCTCGCCGCGGAGCGAGGAGCGGCCTCCGCGGGCGCACACCTGGGACCTGCCCGAGACGGAGAGCCGCGTCGAGACCGCGGTCGCCGACCGGTTCCTGGAGACGACCGCCCTCTCCGAGGCGACCCTCGACCCGATCGTGCAGGCCGTACGGGTCCTCACCCACTCCCGTCAGCCGAAGCTGGCCGCACACCGGTGTCGGCAGCTGATCGAGGCGGCGGAACGTCACGGCGCCCCGGCCTGGCAGGCCCTGTTCACCGCGCTGCGGGCGGACGTCCTGCTGCGCCTCGGCGACCTCCAGGCGGCGGAGGGGCACGCGCTGAGCGCACTGGCCCACCTCCCCGAGCGCGGCAACAGCGCGTTCGCGGGCGGCCCGACGGCGACCCTGATCCGGGCGCGGACCCTGATGGGCAAGCACGCGTCCGTCGCCCGCCAGCTCCAGCAGCCGGTCGCCGACACGCTGCTGAGAAGCGTGCACGGCCTGTTCTATCTGCGGGCCCGGGGCCTGTACCACGCGGCGAACCACCAACTCCACGCCGCACTGGCCGACTTCCTCGAAGCGGGCCGGCTGGCCCAGCACTGGGGGATGGACCGCCCCACCCTGCTGCCGTGGCGCTCGGACGCGGCGGAGGCGCTGATCCGGCTCGGCGACACCCGCCAGGCCGAGCAGCTCATCCGGCAGCAGCTGGCCATGCCCGACGCCAAACGCCCCTGGGTGCGCGGCATTTCGCTCCGTCTACGCGCGCTGATCTCCGATCCCAGGCAGCAGCCCGCACTTCTCGGGGAGGCGGCCGACGAACTCGGCCGCTCCGGGGACCTGCTGGAGCTCGCCCGTACGATGGCCGACCTCGGCCGCGTCCTGCGTGCCCTGGGCGAGACCGTCCGGGCGAGCGCCGTGACCCGGCGTGCGCTGAACCTGGCGCGGGACTGCGGGGCGGAGCCGCTGTGTGCCGAGATCGTCCCCGAACTCGGCCCGGAGGACCGGACGGCACACCGGCCGCACCCGCTGTCCCTGCACACCGAACGGGTCGAGAGATCCGAGGGGGTCGACAGATCCGAGCGGCCCGACGCCGACGCCAAGCTCAGCGACTCCGAGCGCCGGGTGGCGACACTCGCCGCGAGCGGATACACCAACCGGGAGATCTCGCTGCGGCTGCACATCACCGTCAGCACGGTCGAACAGCACCTCACCCGGGTGTACCGCAAGCTCAACATCACTCGGCGTCAGGACCTTCCGGTGGACCTCCAGTTGACCGCGTCGGCGATGGACGTGGCCTGACCACTCGCAGCGGTCAAGGAAAAGCAAAAAAGTCAAGGGGATTGCAAAAATTCGATGGCTTTCGACGATTTCCCAGGCAGCCCGCACCCGACGGGCTTCCCAGATCCCCTCCGGCGAATTATCATCGTGCCGCGATATGGGCAAAATTCCGATTATAGAAATCCTTTACCATAGCCGTTGCGCAACCGACAGTAATCTGCCCGTCACTCCACCGCCAGGAGTAGCGCCAGGGTATTGCCGGGGAATTCCCTATTCTCCGGGGCCCGCCGTCACCAGTCTCTGCCCCGTCTCGAAGAATTAAGAAACGAGACGACTACTGAGAAATCTCGATGGGCTAATGTTGCCGACGACAACCCACAGGCACTCGAGGGAGCGAGCGGATGCCGGCAGCCACGGGGGCGCAACAGAACGGCGAATATCCGATCACCGGGCACGACAGCACTTCTTTCCCCTGTTCCGCCATGCGCAGGGTCCGCTTCCGGCGCGGCGAAGTGGCGAAGGACCTCGGGCTCAGCCCCGAGGAGTCGGTCGGCGCGGAGCGTGTGCTCAGCGTGCTGGGCCTGCTCGAACCGGCCTTCGGGACCGACCAGTTGGTGCCCGTCAGCCTCGACAAGCTGACCCGGCTGACCCGGGGTGCCCGTACGTCCTCCCCCGGCTCCCCCGCCCTCTCGCCGAGGCGGCCCGCCGAGGCCACCACCCCCCTGCGCGAGCGGGAGACGCCCCAGCCGTCCGCGGCAGCCCCGCCGGCACCTCCGGCACCTGCGGCAGCGCCCCGCAGCCTGGCGAGCCGGCGGATCGGTCCGGCCACGGCGGGAACCCCCCAGGTCGAGACGGTCACCGACCCCGCCGTACTCCGCGTCCGGCTGGAGGAGATGAACGCCCACTGCCAGCGGGAGCTGCTGCTCATCCAGCCCGGCGGGGCCCGCCCGGCGGCCACCCTCCCGGCGGCCCGGCTGGCCGCGCTGAGCCTGCTGGAGCGCGGTGTACGCATGCGGGTGCTCTACCAGCACGCGGCGCGCGGCGACACCGTCACCAGGGCCCTGGTCCGCGAACTCAGCCGGCACGGCGCCCAGGTGCGCACGGACGCCGAGCTGACCGCACCGCTCGTCGCCTACGACCAGGAGACCGTGTTCCTGCCCGAGGCACCGGACCCGGCGACCGGCGAGTGCAGCGGCAAGGCGGCCCTGATCCGGGACCCGACCATGGTGGCGTTCGCCTGCGGGGCGTTCGAGCGGCTGTGGACCGCCGCGACGCCCTTCCTCCCCGCGACCGAGGACGCCGCGCCGGTCATCGACGACCTGAAGGCGGCGATCGTCCGGCTCATGGCCCTCGGCCACAAGGACGAGATGGTCGCCCGACGCCTCGGCATGTCCGTCCGCACCTGCCGAAGACACATAGCGGAGATCATGGAGACGACGGACGCCACGAGCCGCTTCCAGGCCGGGGTGAGGCTGACCCGGGCGGGCATCCTCGACCACTCCACCCCGGACGCGACCGCACTGTTCACCCCGGCCGCCCCACCCCGCACGGCCCCTTAGGCGGACCCGGCACCGCACTGTTCACCGCCTATGCGGCGACGGCCGGGGGAATTCCTCCGATACCCCGGCTGCGTAGGCCGAAACGGCCCCAGGATTAATACCCAATCCCTCGGCCGCACCGTAAATGAACGCAGATGAACACAGAGAAAACCACCGACACCACCGGCCGAGCCAAGGGCAGAATCGCCCCTTCGCCGGAAATTCTCGCGAACGTCCTCGCGGACCGGCGCCCGGCTATCCGTGGTGCGGCGCCGGCCGGTCGGCCGGGACGGCCGGCACGGCCTCCGGGAGCCGGGCCAGGTGCGGGAACAGCGGGGAATCGGGACCGCCCAGGTAGAAGTGGCCTCCCGGGTGGGTGTGCAGCGCGAACGCCCCGGTCGTGTGCTCCTCCCACGCCCGTACGTCCTCGATCGGCGCCTTGGGATCGCTCAGCCCCACATGCGCGGTGATGGGCACGGTGAGCGGCGGGCCGGGCTCGTAGCGGTACTTCTCGATGACCTGGTAGTCCGTACGGATCACCGGCAGCCACATGTCCAGCAGCTCCGCGTCGTCGAGGAAGGCGGGCACCGTGCCGTTGAGCCGGGCGATCTCCGCGATCAGCTGCTCGTCGCTGCCGAGGTGGAGCCTGCCCTCCCGCAGCCGGTGGGGTGCGGGACGCCCGGAGACGACCAGGGCGAACGGCGGCACACCGCGCCGCTCCAGCCGGCGGGCCACCTCGAAGGAGAGGCTGGCCCCCATGCTGTGCCCGAACAGCGCGAGCGGACGGCCGGTGAGGGGCAGCAGGGAGTCGGTCACCAGGTCCGCGAGGCGGGACATGTCGTCGACGAGCGGTTCCGCGTACCGGTCCATCCGGCCCGGATACTGCACGGCGAGCACCTCGATCTCCGGCGAGAGCGCCCGGGAGGTGTTGAAGAAGAAGCTCGCCGATCCACCGGCGTGGGGAAGACAGACCAGCCGGACGCGGGCCTGTGGCGCGTCATGGAATCGGCAGATCCACTTGTCCTTGGTGCCCGCACCGTCCGACATCTCCAGTGAAACCCTTCGTGCGCCGACTGAACCCGGAGACCCGAAGGGCGGCTCCGGCTCTCCGGGCCGATGATCCTCCGCGCCCGGAAGCCCAACAACCCCTAATCCCCGCGGCGCTCGCTTAGGGGTCGATACGGTCCCGCTCCCGGCCACCGCCGTTCACCCGAATGAGCCGGGAATCGTACGACTCGTCACCCGCCGGATACGCTCCCGGGATGGATACCAGGCGCCTGCTCCGCACCTTCGCCATCGGGCTCGGCACTGCCGGCCTGCTCGCCTCCGGCTGTAGCGGCGGCGGCTCGTCGCCGAGCGCATCCGCCACCGGCACGGCGGCACCGGAGGGGCTGTCGGCGTACTACACGCAGAAGCTGAGCTGGCGCGACTGCGGGGTGGAGGGGTTCGAGTGCACGACGATGAAGGCACCGCGGGACTACGACAAGCCGGATGACGGCGACATCGACCTGGCCGTCTCCCGCAAGAAGGCCACGGGCCCCGGCAAGCGGATCGGCTCGCTCCTGGTGAACCCGGGCGGCCCCGGCGGCTCCGCGATCGGCTATCTCCAGGGGTACGCGGCACTCGGCTACCCGGCCCAGGTGCGGGCCCGCTACGACATGGTGGCCATCGATCCGCGCGGCGTGGCCCGCAGCGAACCGGTCGAGTGCCTGACGGGCAAGGAGATGGACGCCTTCACCCAGGTCGACCAGACACCGGATGACGAAGCCGAGGTCGAAAAGCTCACGGCCGCCTTCGAGAAGTTCGCGGCGGGCTGCGAGAAGCGCTCGGGCGAGATCCTCCCGTACGTCTCCACCGTGGACACGGCCCGCGACATGGACGTCCTGCGCTCCCTGCTGGGCGACGAGAAGCTGAACTACGTGGGTGCGTCGTACGGGACGTTCCTGGGCGCCACGTACGCGGACCTCTTCCCCCGGCGGGCCGGCCGCCTGGTCCTGGACGGCGCGATGGACCCCTCCCTCCCGGCGATCGACATGAACCGCGACCAGACGGCGGGCTTCGAGGGGGCGTTCCAGTCCTTCGCCGCCGACTGCGTCAAGCAGCCGGACTGCCCGCTGGGCACCACGTCCACGGCAGACGCGGCGACCGCGCTGAAGCAGCTCTTCCAGGACCTGGACGCGAAGCCCGTCCCAACGGGCGATGACGAGCGCAAGCTCGGCGAGTCCCTGGCCACGACCGGGGTGATCGCGGCGATGTACGACGAGGCGGCCTGGCCCCAGCTCCGCGAGGCGCTGGAGGGCGCCCAGCGCAGCGACGGCTCGGGCCTCCTCTCACTGGCGGACAGCTACTACGAGCGCGAGCCGGACGGCAAGTACGCGAACCTGATGTTCGCCAACGCCGCCGTGAACTGCCTCGACCTCCCGCCCGCCTTCGACGGCCCCGACGCGGTGGAGAAGGCGGTCCCCGACTTCGAGAAGGCCTCCCCGGTCTTCGGCAAGGGCTTCGCCTGGGCCTCCCTGAACTGCACGTACTGGCCCACCAAGCCCACGGGCACCCCCCACCGCACCGAGGCGAAGGGCGCCACCCCGATCGTGGTGGTCGGCACCACCCGCGACCCGGCCACCCCGTACAAGTGGGCCCAGGCCCTCGCCGCCCAGCTCTCCTCCGGCACCCTGCTCACCTACGACGGCGACGGCCACACGGCGTACGGCCGGGGCAGCGACTGCATCGACACGGCGATCAACACATACCTCCTGGAGGGCACCCCGCCCACCAACGGCAAGAAGTGCACCTGACCCCCACTGACCAGCGCAAACACCTCCGGAGGTGCCGTGTACGGAGCACCCCCGGAAACTGTGTAGACTTGTGCCCGCTGCTGATCGCACCATAGTGCGAGCAGGGCACGCCGCCTTAGCTCAGTTGGCCAGAGCAACGCACTCGTAATGCGTAGGTCTCGGGTTCGAATCCCGAAGGCGGCTCCAAGGTAAACCGCAGGCCAGACCTCTGGCCTGCGGTTTCTTCGTTTCCTTGACCTTGGAATGCGGGCCAATCGAGCACCTTGTGCCTACGCATTGCAATGCGTAGGCACAAGGTCGGCAGCCCGTGGTGATTTCTTCTTGTAAGTCTGTGACCCGGCCTTTTGCTGCTTCCTGCGGCTTCACCTCGACCAGTTTGGGGCGGTGCGGTGGCCGTTTGGTGGCCGAGCGTGCGGCCACCGTGCTGAACGGCTCCTGGCCAGCCGTGTAAGCAGAGGTGCACTGGGTGGCGGTTGTTGTGGGGTCCCTACGATCGCGCTCGTGCAGTCCGCTACAAGATTCCTCAAGTAGTGACGATCCGATCCCGACAGTCGTGGACATCAGCGGTGCAGCCTTGGGACCCCGTGGTCCGAGCGGCGGACTAGGCACGCAGTTTCTGCTCGATGCGGACGAGTCGGTGAATACGGGCCGGGTCTCCTAAACAGCACCCTGGCGTTCAACTTCACCGACGCCGATACCTGCCGAGCGCTTGGCAAGAGCCAGGATTCGCGCCGTCCTCGGTGGGAGTGTCCAGGGACGTTCGCCCTGAGTCGGCGGCCTCGGAACCCTTCTCCTTGAGCCTGCGATGGGACCGCTGTCGGTGCCCTCCTGTGCTTGATCAGCGCACATGTCCTGCTCGCTAGCGCGGTGAAGCACTGCCGAGAAAGGTCAGTGTGGAGAGACGCGCGTCAGCCTCAGTGTGGTGTGTATCAGCTCAAGCCCTGCTACCCCTGCGACATGGCGGTGCCTTGCCTGCTCCCCTTCGCTGAGTCGCTGCCCTTGAGCCAGCCCGATGATGAGGAGAGGCTCAGGGCGATCGTCCACCTTGGCGTTGATCCCGGCCCAGACGAGGTCCTGGAGGTTCTGAAGTGGTGCCCACATCATGAGCCGCTCGTCGGAGCCGGGCCCTTTGACGACACACTGGGTGGGCTTGATCCCTAGCGTGTCGAGGTTGGCGCGCCAGTCCAGGCCGAGAACCTGCTGGGCGATCTGATCGGCCGTCGGGTAACGGCGGGAAGCGTACTTCGCATTGGGGCCGATGCCGTTGCGGACCCGGGGTAGTTCCTTCACCGGCCCGTCCTTGATCCACACCCGGACCTTCTCCCGGGGAATGAATCGGGCCAGCTTGTCACCGATCAATGGGTCATTGACCCATCGTTCGTAACACCTTGAGCGCTCACGTGAGGACAGCCCGTCCCAGTCGAGTTCCTCGATCTGGCGATAGACCTCGGAGAGGACCTCCCCTCGGATCTCCTCGTCGATCTCGCTCATCCGGGTTTAACCTCCAAAAACGGCGGGGTTGGGGAACTGCAAACGACTCTCGTCGAGCGCGGTCTCCAGGCTGGCCGCGTCCTTGATCCATTCACGCATCAGGCTCTCGGCGCGCTGGTCCGCGAACTCGAAGCTGGTGCCGCGCTGCGTCAGCCGCAGGATTTCCAGCTCGTCGTCCGCGACCTGTTGGCGAATGTTCATGATGGCCGCAACGCGACGGATGTCGCTGACGAAGTCCAGAACCTCCACGTGCGTCTTCCCGGTGCGCAACCTCAAGCCTCTCCCAAGCTGTTGCACGAAGATCCTACGGCTGTGCGTGACTCGCGCGAAGCAGAGGACGTTGACGTCTGGAACGTCGACTCCCTCGTTAAGGATGTCGACCGCCGTGAGGATCGGCGTCTGCCCGCTGCGGAAGCGCATCAGCCGCGCCTGCCGCTCGCGCCGGTCCAGTCGAGCGTGGACCGCGAGCGCTCCGCGCCACTGGGGGACTTCTCCGAGCAGGGCGGCCATCTGCTCGGCGTGCTCGACGGTGCGGCAGAACACGATCGCACGCGGCTGGGGTGTTCGCTCCCAGACGGCCATGAGTTGTTCGCGGACGGCCTCGTCCCGTTCGGGTAGGAAGAGGCGAGCGTTCAGGTCCTTGATTGAGTAGCTGTGCTCGCTGGCTGAGCGGACGAAGTCCCAGTCGATGCTGTCGGCGTAGAGCCTGTACCGCACTTCGGACAGGTAGCCGAGTCGCATGCCGTCCTCGATACCGAGAGTGAAGCTCGGCTCGCCGAACCGATGGCGAATGTCGAAGCGGTCGCCCCGCCACGGCGTCGCCGTCACTCCGAATTGGCGGCTGGCAGAGAGGACGTCGAGCAGTTCGGCGAGCTGCCCGTCCTCGGCCACGTGGTGGGCCTCATCGACCATCACCAGAGCGGGCCTGTAGCCGGCCCGCGCGTAACCGAGGGCGCTCGCCACAGTGGCGCACGTCACCCCTCGCAGGTCGTCGGGGCGGTGATCTCCGGTCAGGAGTTGCGTGCGGACGTCCTTGGGCAGGTGCTGCCAGAGCGCGCGTTCCAACTGGTCCACCAGGTCCTTGGCCGGGGCGACGACCAGGACCTTGTCGCGGGGATTCTGACTGAGATGGTGAGCGATCACCTCGCCGCCGACCACCGTCTTCCCCAGGCCGGTGGCCAGCACGAGCAGTGCGCGGTCCGAGCTGTCGAGGTCGGCGAGGACGGCCTGGAGCGCCTGCTCCTGGTAAGCCCGCAGGGTATGGGGAGGAAGGCGCCGGGCAGCGAACCCGTCGTCCGCGTACAAGTCCATGAGTTCGTGACCAGACCACAGCTCCACGCGCATCCCGGCTGCCGCGAGACTCTCGCGGCGCTTGCGGGTGGTAGGTCCGAAGCGGCTGTTCGTCACGACTACGGCGTGGTCCGCGCCGTAGTAAGCCTTGGCGTGGAGCACCTCGTCGATCGCGCCGGACGGCACGGCCGCCCCCGCCTTCCACTTCGCCTGGAAGACCCAGCGCTTTCCCTCCCGGAGCGCGAGGATGTCCCCTCCTTGGTCGTAGGACCCGTCGATGTTGACCACGTCGGTGAAACCCAGGTGGAGCGCGAGGCGCTCCACCTGGCGAGTGAATCCTGACGGCCCAAGGGCGCGAAGGAAATCCGGGGCCATGAAGGAGATCGTCACAGATTCACTCCGAGCGGACGATGTTGTGGTCGAGCATGTCGAAGGTGATCCTGGCCAGCGCCAGCTCCAGCCGGGTCTTCGTCCCCGGTTCGGCCAGGAACTCACTCACGACCTCAAGCGGTCGCACAGCCTGCGCGACCTGGCGGTCCTTGATCTCGTTGTCCGACCAGCCGACCCAGGAGGTCTTGAACACCGCGCCGTCGAGGAAATCGCCCGGGAAAACTCGTACGAGCGTCGCGATGCCGGCCGTGTCGAGGTACGCCACGAACGCGCCCTCCTTGACCACCGTCGGCCAGTCGAGGGAGGCGTCGGCCCGACCCGCTTCACGCTCGGCACGGAGGCGAGCGTCCTCAGGGAGGGCAGCCCACAACTCGGCTGCCTTCAGCGGGACGATCGGCTCCATCAGGCCCCGGACTCGGCCGGTCATGGCCTCGGCCCTCTCACGCAGCGCGGCCTCGGTGACCCGCTGGTCCGGAAACTGCCGGGTGACGTCAGCGAGGACCGCCGTCACCTTCTGCCCATCGGGTTCGAAGGCGTGTAGCGTCTGCGCGATCTCCACCAGCGCGTAGTCGCGCGGGTCGCGCCCGTACTCCCGGAACACAGGGTGCTCGCTGTAGACGTAGACCTCAAGACTGGTTCCGCGCCCCATCCGGGCCAGGGAAGGAACCTGACGTTCCTGATCATCAAGGAGGGGCACGTGGGTATCAAAGACCGTCACGATCCGCCGCCCCAAGCGAGGAAGGCTCACCTCGCCCGCGAGGTCGAACAGCCGGGTCGAGTCAGCACGGTACCGGGCGAACCGCTGCTCCTCCGTCTCCACCGGTTGTGGCTCAGGCTCAGCCACGGGAGGGACGGGCTGCACCTCACTGTCGGCATCCGTCTGGCCCCCAGCGCCCAGAGGAGTCAAGCCCGGGCGCCCGGACAACGAGCCGCGAGGCCTTGTGGCGCCGGGGGACGGGCTCGGTGCTCGGCCACCGTTATCGCGAGCCTCGTCGTGGGCGAGTACGGCCGTGAACCAGATCTCGTCCGAGAGGTACTCGGCCTGGCCAGCGTGGAACTTCGCGCCCCAGTCGCGGGCCGCCTCGTGCGTCGCCTTGCTTCCGTCGCCAGGGATGAGGCAATCCGCGCCGGGGCGGTTCTCCTGATACCCCTTGAAGATCTCGCCGAGGTGGGAGGTGTTTGGCGGGTAGCCAAGCGCGGCGGCCTTCTTCGGGCGCATCGGGCCCTCACCTCGCAGGGCTGTCACCGCGTACCGCCACTCGCGGCTCTCACGGTTGAAGTCCAGCTTCTGATAGCCCACCGGAACATGGTCGAGGTGGATCTCGCCTACGATGCGTCCCTGGTTGGCCGGAACCTCCACCGGGTACTCCGGGACGAGGGTGCCGTCGTCCGGATTCTCCCACGAGAACAAAGAGCGGTCCCCGACCCGGATCTTCCTGCCGTTGCGAAGGAAGTCGATGCCGAAGTCGCTCTCGTGAAGGTACCGCTGGACGCCGATCCAGCCGTGGATACGTCGCTCGCGCAGCTGCAGGTCTTCGCTCTCGCACTGAACGCAACGGTCGAACTCGAGGTCCGGGTTCTGCCAGTGACCACAGTCCATGCAGGCGAGGGCGGGCGCCAGACGGACGTCCACGGGTTTGATCGCCGGGATCTCGCGGCCCTGCCTGGTGACTGTTCGTGATGTCGACCATACGCAGGGGAGCCGGGGTGACACGTTCTTGCCGTTGACCTTGAGCTTGAAGCCGCGCCCAGCCATGGGGCCGTCGGGGACTCCGGGCACGGGGTTCTCACTGCGGAGCAGGTAGGAGTACACGCGTCCGAGGTCGGCGCGGATCGCCGCGTGCCGGCGCGGGCGCTTGAGGTCTTCGGCGATCTCGTCCCGGAGACGGCGGACGACGACCTCCGTGCCGTGCAGCGCGGGATCGTCCTTCGGCTCACGGCGAAGAAGCGACTTGTAGCTGTCATTGCGAGCGAGCCGCCGCAGGTCGATCTCCACAACCAGCCAGTCGGGGTCTCCCGCGCGGGTCGTCCGTACCTGGGTCAGATTCCCAAGCCGCGCGGTGGCGATGTTGAAGCCCATGCCGAACAGCCCCAGGCTGCCGTAGCGGCGCTTGCCGCTGTAGCCGGCTCGGAGCGCGTTCTGGAGCATCTCGCGGCTCATGCCGCGGCCGTTGTCGATCACACCGACGAAGAGGTCCTCGTCGGTCGGCTTCGGAAGGGTGATCCATACCTCCCGCGGCTCCCCGCGTGTGAGGTCCGGGTCGGTCAGGAAGTCGTCGAAAGAGTTGTCGATCAGCTCGGCCATGCACTGCCAGGGCTTGTAGGGGATGTCCCCCAACGCCTCCAGCAACTGCGGCGAGGGCGTGAGGTCGATCTCCTCAAGGGGCGCCCGCTCGGCGTCGGTCGACAAAGTGTTCCTCCTCGATAAATTCGCCAGCATGATCCAGCGGGTATCTGTCAGCTCAACCAAGGCTTACACCACGGCACTGACAATCAAGGGCGGTTCCCCCCTGATCTGGACAGTCAGGAAGGAGCATGGTGGCGATGAGGCTCTTCGTTCACCTGGGGGCTGAGAGCCCCTCACCGCCATGGCGACCGCTGTGCTAAGCATCGAGCCTAGAGAGCTCGGTTCGATTTTCTGCCCCACCTCGTGAGACGCGTCCAACACCGAGCGCCTGGTCGGTGGCCCAGTGATCACACGATGTTGCCGAGCCTCGAATTCGCGGCACTCGTAGGGCCCCTGGGCAGGGGGGAGGAATCCGGGGCGACGCGCCGCTCGACCCGGGGCTCCTTGCCGCCACGCCTGAAGGGCGTCGGGTGATGTCCTGCTGCGGGGTGCGTCGGCCCGACGCCGCAGCTGGCGTACCCCGCAGATGTGTGGGGGCAGTCTGGGGACAGCAGCCAGATACAGCCGCGATGGTGGCACGAGCTGGGCGACCTTCTCTGGGGCATCGTGGGCGAGGTCATCCAGTACGGCCTCATGGCTCGGAGACCAACTCAGCCGTTGATCACCGTCGAAGGGCGCCGCTCTCAGGGGGCGTCGCGGTCCAGGAACGTCTCGGTGCTCGGGTGCAACCACGGAAGAGCGTCGTATCCGTCGACCCGCCGCTCGATGTGTGCCTTGACCGCCAAGACGAGGGCTTCGACGTCATGGACGACGCCCCCGTGGGTGCGCCGACGCCCATCATGCACTGTGTCCCACTTACTCTTCCGGCTCTGCCGGGTCGTCGCCCCTTGTTCCTTGCTGCCGAAACCGGTGAGGATGCTGTTCCACACAGGCTGGTAGCCGACGCGCAGGCCGTTTTCACCCAGATTCGCGTGCACGTCCGGTAGCAGCAGCGCCCGGAATCGGAACTCATCGATGGGCAGGCCGCCTTCGATGATCGAGATCCGGTGCTGCTTGAGGCGGCTATGGAGAGGAAACCGCTCCCGGACCCTTGCACCGGTGGCGCTGTTGGTGGTTGCTTGCCCTACGTACACGGGGATCTGAAGGCCCGCTAGGGGCAGGTACAGGGCTACGTCGACCCCACGGTAGTAGAGCGCGTACAGCCCGGACCCCTCGAACCTCGGGATCTCCGTAGTCATGGAAACCAGAGGCTGGCGCTCGAAGGTCTCGCAGACGGTGTTCGCGATTTGTTCGGTCGACAGCGGGTCGAACGAAGCGGGCGTGTACTCGGAGGGCATGGCTTCCTGATCTACAAGGGTGTGTCTGTGCCGGAGGGGCCGTCGCTGTTCTGGCGCGGCTGCGAATCGGGCTGGCAGCCTTCAGCGCCGAAAGATATTTACCCTGCTCCTTTGGGGTCATGGATCACCACGAACCCTATGGTCTTGCTCACTCCCTGGCGACTCATTCGAGTGAAACAGCCCCATGATCACCAACTCCGCGGTATGGTTCTCCCATGGTTGACCAGCCCAAAAAGACGAAGAAGCTGCGGACGAGTGTTGAGCTGTTCGCGGGCGGGGGTGGCCTTGCCATGGCGGTCCACCAGGCGGGCTTCCGCCCGCTCCTGTTCAACGAGTTCAACAAGCGCGCGTGCGAGACGCTCGTGGCGAGCGCCCGGAAGACGCTGGGCGCGGACGGGGTCGAGCGGGTCGAGGATGCGAAGCTCGAGCCTCCCAGTCCCGGGCGGCCCGCGCCGCTTTACCCCGGGGATGTCCGGGACCTTGACATGACGGCATTCCAGGGGAAGGTGGATGTCCTCGCCGGCGGTCCGCCGTGCCAGCCGTTCAGTGCCGGCGGCGTCGCCAAGGGTGACGAGGACAAGCGCAACATGTTCCCGGCCATGTTCAAGGCCGTCCGTGAGATCCGGCCCAAGGCGGTCATCTGTGAGAACGTTCGCGGTCTGCGGCGGCCCTCCTTTGCGGACTACTTCCAGTACATCCAGAACGAGCTGACGCTCCCCTTCGAGAAGCGGGACGACGAGGTCAGCTGGGAATCGCACAATGAGCACCTGAGGGGCATCATCGGCGGGCTCCCCGAAAACGACACTGATCCCGACCATTACAAGGTCGTGATGGTGCCTGTGAACGCGGCGGACTACGGGGTGCCCCAGATCCGGAACCGCATCGTGCTCGTGGCCTTCCGTGCCGACATTCCGGTTGATATCGAGGCATTTGAGAAGTACGTCAACACGCCTCAGTTCTCGGATACCGCTCTGTGGCGCTCGATGCTTGATGAGGACGGACCGTACTGGCAGCGCCACTCGGACGTGACTCCGCGAGCGAAAGAACGGGCGCGTGCGTGGGCTCGGGCCAAGCTGCCGAAGCCGACCAAGGAAGAAGACCCCAAGATCAGGCCATGGCGCACGCTGCGTGACGCCATCCAGGGCTACGGCACCGATGTCAAACTCCCGGCGCTTCCGCCAGTGGACCTCACCCGTCTCGACGAGAAGTTCGACTTCGGCAAGGAGATCGGAGTCGTCGACCACATCGGCTGGCCGGGCGCGCGTATCTACCAAGGGCACACACCGAACGAGCTCGACAGGCCTGCCAAAACGGTCAAGGCTGGCGTGCACGGTGTGCCCGGTGGAGAGTCCGTCGTGCTGCTCGACACTGGTTATGCGGATCGCACATCACCAGGCGGGTGGACCCATCATCACCGCTACATGACAGTTCGGGAGACGGCTCGGGCGATGACATTTGCCGATGAATGGCTGGGCTCCGGCCCTCGTGGGGAGCAGATGCGCCAGCTCGGCAACGCCGTCCCGGTCGTTCTCGGTGAGTTCTTCGCCAATGCCGTCGCCGACGCCCTCTCAGCGGCTGGACACTGAGATCATGCAGGAAAAACGGGCCGGGGGACACTGGAAAGAACAGCTTCCCCCGGAGCGGGCGTACAAGCGGCGCGCCGGTGCCGTGGCACCAGCGGTGGAGCAGGACCGCGCGGCCGGAGGGCGCGCCCGACGTAATGTCGCGCTAGGAGACGGCCGTCTCGCGCGGGCTTCGATCAGCCTGCGATTGTACCGGCGGACACGGCGCATCCGGGCGTATCTGCGCTGGTCGAAGGATGGCAAGACTCAGGAGAGCTACGTCTGCGGTTGAGCACGCGTCCAGAGGCGAGAATCTGGCGGAGGCGTGGCAACGCGCGGGGGACAGAGGACTGTTGGCGGTGGAGACACTCCCGCTCGAGTCAACCGCCTCCTCGCCTGAGGTCCGGGCTGCCATGCGTGCTAACCGCAGCAAGGACACCGGACCCGAGCTGGCGTTGCGGAAGCTGCTCTATCAGCGCGGACTGCGCTATCGAGTCAATGCCAGGCCGCTCGTCGAGATCCGCCGCAAGGCGGACTTGGTCTTTCCTGGTGACCGCATCGCAGTCTTCGTTGACGGCTGTTTCTGGCATGGCTGCCCCGACCACTACCGCCCGGCGGTCAAGAACGCGGACTTCTGGCGAGAGAAGATCGACGGCAACCGGGCCAGAGACGCCGAGACCAACGAGAAGTTGCTCGCAGCGGGGTGGAGGGTGATCCGAGTCTGGGAGCACGAAGATCCGGCCCGGGCCGCAGGCGAGATTGAGCAACTGCTCCGGCGGTCGCGAGCCTCCGGAGCCCGGCGGGACGCTACAGCGGCCGGTCGTTGAACAGGTCTGTGATGCGCCCTGCAGACGGCGGGCGCGGTCCCCGGGTGAAGGATGGCGTCGTCCAACCGGACGAGCCACTATGACGAACTGTCAGGTTTGCCCTTCCAGTGAGCATCTTTCATCCTGTGCTGGAGGGTGAAATGGGCTGGTCAGCGGGTGCGGTGACGAGGCAGGGCCCCTGGTCGTTGGCGTGGTGATTCCACTCAGCACACCGGCGACCGAAGGGGCCCTGTTGGTTCCGTATCCTGCCACGCTCGACGTTCCGCACGAGCTGGTCGAGCATGTCGCCTGGCTGCTGCACGAGCACCGCCAGACTCGTAACACCCTCTGGCGCAAGCTTGGCTGCTTCAAGCAGGCACTTCTCACCCTGGTCCACCTACGCAAGAACGAGACGTTCTCGCAGCTCAGAGCGAGTTTCGGGATATCCCAGGCCACCGCCTGGCGCTACGTCGACGAGACGCTGGACGTGCTGGCCGGCTGGACGCCCGGTCTCCATGAAGCGCTCACCGGGTGAAGGCGACCACATCATTGTTGACGGCACGCTGATTCCCATCGACCGGATCGCGGCCGACGAGCCGTACTACTCGATGAAGCATCGTCGCCACGGTATGAACGTGCAGGTCATCGCCCGTCCCGACGGTACACCGCTGTGGTTCTCGCGTGCGACACCGGGCCGCACCCATGATCTGACCGCAGCCCGGGCCCACAGCATCGTCCAGGCCTGCCTGACCCGGCAGATCCTCGTCCTGGCCGACCGTGCCTACCAGGGCGCCGGCGCCACCGTTCGCACCCCGTACAAGAACCGGCGCGAACAGCCCCAGCACTACCAGCAGTTCAACCGCGACCACGCCCGGCTCAGAGCTCCCGGCGAACGCGCCTTCGCCCAGCTGAAGTCCTGGCGGATTCTCCGCTGGGCCCGATGCTCCACCCGCCGCATCGGCACCATCGTCCAAGCCGTCCACAAGCTGCTTACCTGCAACTATTCAGGATGAAAGAGGCTCAGTGAACAGCGGTTGCGCCAGTCCCTGTTCAGGCAATACCTGCCTTGGCAATGGCCTCGGCGAGCGCTGGCTTGTCGAGGTAGCGGTGGACGTCGTGGGAGGGCGGGAACGCGCCGTTGTTCACCTCGATGTCTGTGACACTTACCGCGAGGTGGGACAGGCCGACGCATCCGGTCACGAAGTCCTTCGAGGCGTAGAGGTTCGTCCACTCCACGCCGACGGGGACCGTGAGCGGCTCGCCCTCCGAGTGGATGCCCTTGCGGCCGGCCAGCCAGCCCAGCGGGGATCCGCACGTCACCAGCATGGTCACGTACGGTGCCTCACCGCGACGGAGCATGTCGTAGACCACAACACTGCCCAGGGAGTGGGCGACGACCATACGCGCGCCCGTCTCGGTCAGGGCCTCGGCGACCGCTGCGCGTACGAGGACGGCCGTCTCCTCCTTGTGCAGGTAGGTGTGGGCCTCGCGGACGAACCACAGGAGGCGGCCCGTCACTCCCTTGCCCATCTTCCGGTCCACGGCCTGGATCCGGCGCACGATCCGGGTTGTGAGTGGGCCTTCCCCGAGGGTCAGGCCCGCCTCGGGCGATTCCTCCTCAACGGCGGAGGGAGCGTAGGCGGCCAGTGCCCTGAGGATGAAGTCCTCTTCCTCCTCATCGATGGGCCTGTCATCCGACAGGAGCCCCGCCCCCGGGCCGCCGAGTCGTACATGCCGGGTGGGTGTCTGCGGGAAAATTGCTTGGTAAGACGGGACGGTGACCACGGCCCCGACCTCAGCCCCGCTGGCCGGAGCAGCAGCTAGCGTCTCGTCGATCGTCGCCTGCCAGCTGGCACTCAACCCTGCCGTCGTCGCGTCCGAGCCCTGCTTGATTCCGTGCACCCCGACGATCTGTAGCGCGCCCATGCTTCCCCCGTTCGCCGTCCTCTGACTGGCAGTTGGCTGATCGTATCCAGCACCCGCGACGGTCCGTACAGACCGGGTTAGGCTGACGTCGCCGAGCGGGGGGAACGGATTGAGCGCGGAAGAACTGGACGGCATCGTCCGCAGGCGGCTGGTTGTCATCGCGGTCGATGGCTACGAGGACGGGCAAGAAGGCTTCAAAGAGGGCATCGCCGCCCAGGTGGAACGGATTACCGGGTGGCTGGCGGATCCTGAACTCGGGGACGACCGGCGCTTCGAGGTGGTGCGGGCGGAACACTCGCTGCGGTCCGTGGACGATCTGCGCGCCTTCCTACACGGCCAGAACCTGGCAGCGGCCAGCTACAAGGAAGCCGTAGTCGTCTACATCACCGGCCACGGGATGCGCCGCCTCGCGCAGCGCCACTACCTGATGCTTCCGAAGACGGAAAAAGAACGGCTGCTGGCGACCGCGTTCCCCACGAGTGAGCTCATTAGCGCGGTCCTGGACAGCCGGTCCGAGCACGTCATGGTGCTCGTCGACTCGTGCCACTCCGGTACCCTCCGCGCCGAGCTCGGCAGCCTGTTCCAGGACCTGTCCGATGAGCGCCACAGACACAAGGGAACCGCCGTCATCACCGCCGGCGACCACTTCGAGAAGCCTCTGGTGGGCTCCTTCACCCGGCGCGTCGCCCTGGCCTGCGAGCGGATGCGGGACGAGGCCTCCGGCTACACCAGCTCCCACCTGTCGTTCGCGGAGTGGGAGCAGCTCCTGCACCAGGTGGGCCTGAACGAAGAGGGCGTGGAGAAGGAGTTGGTCAGCGCCGAGTGGATCGTGCCTCACTCGCCGGGCCGCGCCCGGAGCGCCTGCCTGCCCAACCCGCGCTACAAGCCGTTGGAGAGTACGACGAGTCCGGCGCTGCGTCAGCTCATGCTGGGTTCCGGCTCGCTGGAGGATTTCTGGCTGGAGCGGGCCTCGGGACGGGCCGGGGCTGACGATCCCGGATGGTACTTCAGCGGGCGGGCCGAGCCGATGGCGCGCGTGGTCGACTTCGTCCGCGAGGGCGCTGGTGTTCTCGTGGTGACCGGAGCCGCAGGCTCGGGAAAGTCGGCTCTCCTGGCGCGACTGGTGACCCTGGCCGACGCGGGCTTCGAGGCCGACCCGAAGTACACGGCCGTGATGGCGGGCATCCCGGATAGATTGCGACCGTGCCCCGGCGCCGTCGACGTCGCCGTCCTGGCCCGGAACAAAACCGCGCGAGTGGTGGTCGAAGAACTGCTCTCCGCGCTCGGCGGCGCTCCCGACGGCCGCGAACTCCCCTTGCAGACCCTGCTACGTCTGCTGGCCGAGCGGTCTTCCTCCGGCGCCGCCAGCCCCGTCAATGTCGTCATCGACGCACTGGACGAGGCCGAGGACCCGCTCGCCTGCGTAGGCGACCTCATCGTCCCGCTGTCCCGGCTGACCACCGCCGATGGCACCGAACGGGCCGTCCGCCTCGTGATCGGCGTCCGCAGCTCCCCCACCACCTTGTACTCGTCCGGGACGGCCCTGCACGACGAATGGGCAGACCATCTGCTCCGAAAGCTGGCCGACGCACTGCGCACGGAGGACGCGGCCGTACAGATCCTGCGTACTGACGGCCCCGACTGCTCCGCTGACATCGCCGTCTACACCGCCACCCTGCTGTGCGCCCCGCAGTCCAGCCCATATCGCGGGGCGCCGGAGGCCGCCGAGGCGGCAGCACGCCACATCGCGGAAGCGGTCGCGCCTTCCTTCCTCGACGCCCGGATCGCCGCCGACCAGCTGAGGACGGCTGCGGTCCGCCAGAACCTCGACGAGGCGGGCTGGCTGAGGCGCCTCGCCGACGGCACTATCGGCCTCCTGCGCGAGGATGTTCAGGCGGTAGCCACCGCTACGGGAGTCAGCGCTGGCTTGCTGGTCACCGCGTTGCGCGCGACGGCTTTCGCACCGGGGGCCGGACTGCCGTGGGCGGAGGTCTGGCCTGCCGTCACGGCCGCGCTGGCCTCCGCAGCGTACGGTCCGGGCTACGCTGACCTTGACGCGGCCGACCACGCGATCCGCACGCTCCGGTCCGGCCGTCTCACCGGCTACCTCGCCACCGCCGAAGAGGATGCCCGTATCGTCTACCGCCCCGTGCACCAGCGGCTGACCGACCTACTGCTGACCGGCCACGACTGGCGTCCGGCCCCAGCGGCGACTGTGGACGGGCCTTGCACGCACACGGCGGCGCAGGTCGCCATCACTCGCGCCCTCGCAGGGCTGGTGGAGCGCGCCCGGCCGCACCTGGCGCATCCGTACGTCCGCAGGCACTTCCTGCACCACGCCGCAGCCGGTGGCCTCCTGACCGACCGTGAGGTGCCGTTAGATCTCCTCGCCCAGGAGACCTCCGGGACCCTGCGTGCCCGCCTCGCGCTGCCCCTTCCCGCCGGGGATCCTGAGCGGCGGAACCTGACGGCGGCGGCCCTGATCGAGCCGTACGCCGATGCCAGCACCGACAACGCCTCGCGTTTGGGCAGCATCGCCTTCCACTGCGGCGTACGGGGACCCGGCGGGACGGACGAAATGTGGGCCAGCACGCTGGGCGGCCTGCCCGTGAGGCCGACTTGGGGGCGGTGGGCAGCGCGCGTGAACGTACTGGCGCCCGCGCCGGGGCAGACGAACGCCCTATGTGTGGTGCCGACGCTGGACGGGCGCCAGCTGGTCGCCGTCGCGGCAGAGGCCGGTGGTGTCCGGATCTGGGATGCCAGGACGGGCCAACATGTCGCGGACCTGGACACGGGGCCGGTGCACCGCCTACGCACCATCCTGGCGACCGGCGGGCGCACCTTCCTGGTCACGCTGGGGCAGCATGATGTGTGGATCTACGACCCGGTCTCCGGGCAGCCCATCGCGCAGACGCCGCTTCCCCGCGCCCATGACGTGCATGTCCTGGCAGATGGTCCCGCGTTGTGGAGGCTGTGCGTCCTGACCAGCCGCGGTGCCTTCGTGTGGAGGCCGCGTGCGAACAAGCTGTTCGAGGCTCCCGGGTTCCCGCACGACATCACCCGGGAGTACGACCGCGGACGGGCACCCTTCCTCCGGCTGACGGCGGTGGTCCGCCGGAGGAGCGGCGAGGCCCTGGTCGCCGTCTGCTGCGAGGACGGAATCCGTCTGTGGGACCCGGTGTCGGGCATGACAGTGGGGCCTTCCTTCGGAGGCGGTCAGGTGTCGGGCGTGGTGGGTGTCGCCCGGCCGGACAACGCTGACGACGACCTGCTGATCGCCGAGTCCCCCAATCCCCTGGTACCCCTGCAAGTGTGGAACCCCTTCACCGCTCAGCTGGTGGCGCGTACCCGGGAAGGCGGCAGCACGGCGGTGGCGGGACCCGAAGGGACGGCATTCGCCTACGTCGCACGCGGCCGCCTCGTGCTGCAGGGCGTCGGCACGGATTCAGCCCGTTCGTTCGATGCTGACATCAGGTCCGTGGACGCCCTCGCGGTCCTTGAAGATCCCGCCGGTCCGCGAGTGGTGTCGGCTGGTCCGCAGGGCATCAGGATCTGGGATCCTGGCTTCGACGGGCCGCTCTACGAGGACGGGTTGACGGAGTCGGTGTACCGGGGACCCTCGTTGGAGCAGTACCGGCGGCGTGCCCCCACGTGGTCTGTATGCAGGTCGCTTCTGTCCGCCACCGTTGAAGCTACGGGTGGGGATGTCCTCGTCCTCGCCACCCGAAGCGGGCTCGACGTCCACAGCGCCACGACGGGAACCCTCCTGAAGCGCATCGGGACCGGGCTCGTCAGTCAGGTCCTGCCGCTCGTCCCCGCTGGGACACGAGTGGCAGTCAGCGACCCGAACGGCGACCTGTCCATTTGGGATCTCATCTCGGGACAGATGGTGATGACGAGTCGGAAGGATCTGTCCCGGTCCATCCTGTCCTCATGTGTCGCCTGGACGGCCGCAGGCCTGCCGATGTCCGTTTCCATGGGTGCCACGGGCCACATCAGAGACCTCACATCAGTGGTCCTGGACCCCGAGGCCGAGCAGTCCACCGCGAGTACGGTCCCGCTCAGCGCCGAAATCGGCGAATCCCCCGTCCAGCTGCTGGGAGCCCTGCCTCCCTCGTCCTCCGGCGATGTTGTCGTCGTGGCGGGCGTCGGCCAGGAGGTCGTACTCATCGAAGTGGCATCGGGACGCCGTACCGGTGCGCTGCCGCGCTGGGATCACAGAGGGGGGCACGGCAGCGTCTTGTACATCCTGCAGGGCGATGGCGACCCGCTCCTGGTGATGTCGAACGGGACACACATCGGTGTCTGGGACGTGGCCACCCGGACCCGGATCACCGCCTGGGAGTCCCAGGACACCTTCGCCCTGACCGGCCTGCCCGCACCCGACGACCGCACGCTGCTCGTCTCAGGAGGCGCCAGCGGTGTCCGGATCTGGGACCCGAGGACGGGCCACCTCGTCCACACCGTCCTGACCGGCGCCCCGGTCCACGGCATCGCCATGGGCGAAGAGCCCTCGGGCATCGTGCTCCACCTGTACGGCCCTGCGGGCCTGGCGACCCTGTCGGTCGACGTCAGGCTGCTGTGACGGGCCGTTGACTGGATGCACCTCTCAAGGATGGCGTGACTTCTTGCTGACTGCCGAGCCGGAAAGCCAGAGCTAAGGAAATCCTTCTATCATCCATCGGTGCGGTGACATCCGCAGGCCTTTTGAACAATCACAAAGCAGCCTGGCGTCACCTCCCACCCAGAAACCCGGTAACTATGAACCGACAGCTGCGAGATGATAAATATGTGGCGTGCTGTCTGCTCATCAGCATGATTTCGTGAGGTGGGGGGCTGTTCATGCACGTGCGCAAGGTTGTTGTGCTGCCTGCGCGAAGCCGGGCGGCAGGTTCAGCCGCTGGGGCCAGCCCCCGTCACGGAGCAGGCCGATGAGTGCGCGGTCCGGCAATCACCCTCTGAGTTACTGGGCTGCATTCGAATGGTGGCAGGCCCGCCTGGCCAGTGTGTTCTTCGGCGAGCACCGGAGGGGTACTCCGGTCCTTTTCTTCATCGACAAAGCGGAGCTACTCACTCTCCGAGGGGAAGATGAGGTCGAAGAGCTCGGCACCGCAGTGAGCTCCGCACTCGCCTGGCACGGGAACCCGTACACGCCAGTCGTCGACCGCTGCCAAACCTGGAGGCTTGGGAAGCGCGAGGATCCACCCCCCTGCCTGCCGCTCCTCGCGGCGGCAGTCCTGGCAGCTGCAAACATGCGGCGGAACGAACGGGGAGCCGGGGCTCCCGCGTACTACGCGCGCCTCGCTGAAGTGCTCCAGCCCCCCTGGGGCGGAGATCGGCACCGGAAGCCACTTGAGAACTACTACAGCGCCGTCGTTGACCAGTGGGGCTACCTGGACGAATGGCTCCGGGAGCAGGCCGGGGGGCGTGGTCTCAGCACGATCAAAGAGAACCCCACGCCCCGGAAGATTGGCTACGCCCAGTCCCAGGCGCTGGTCAGGGCCTCCGATCACACGGCCCTGATCCGGTTCTTCCAGGCATCCCATGTGTCCCCCGGGCAGCCGACGGACGGTGCGTGGCTGCTGGAGAAGCTCAAGGGGTGGAGCGTCATCAACCCAAAGGGCCTGTCCCAGAGGCTTCGCCAGGCGCTTGATTCCCAGACCGAGAGCCGTCTCCTGGAGCCTTTGCTGGCCACGCTGCTGGAGGGCTGGGACGGGACGGCCGCGCACGGCTGTATCGACGGTGGCCTGCTCCCTGTGTCCCTGCGAGTGGTGCTCGAAGAGGACTTCATGGGGTGGGAGGTGCGCTGGCACGCGGAGGCCGTGGGCGGTGTGGCCCGCGACTCCCTCCAGCACCCCGGCGGAACGCTGGAACTCGCTTCGGGTGCCTCGGATCAGGCGTATGCGCTCTCAGGGGCGATACCTGTTGTGGCACAGGCTCTCCAGCACGGGTTCACCGCACGAGGGGCGAAGACGGCCGTACGGATCGAACGTGGCCGCGATGTCCTGGCCCTGCGCGAAGACCCGGTCGCCGGAGGCTGGACGGATACGGACGTACTAACCGTCTTCGAGCCCTACACATTCCTGTTCACCAAATCCGGCCAGAGTCGGCTTCAGAGGCTCCTGACTGATACGGGCCATCGGTGGTACCAGCCTGGAGCCGCCCCGCTTCAGGGCTGGCACATCACTCCCGAGCTGCAGTTCACCGACGAGTCGGTGCTGACAGCCGCTCTGTCACGATCCGGTATTCAGAACATCCGCCATGTCCCGGGCCACCGACTGAGCCTGCGCAACGGACTGCGCGTGCAGAAGGAATGGAACCACCGTTCGTTGTTCCTGCTGGGCGGGGAGCCCGATGTGATGGTCCCCCAGGAGTTCCGCGAGCCCGGACTGGTCACTCTGGACGGCCAGCCCCTGCTCGTCCCCGCCGACGGCCTGGTGGTGTTGCGCGGTAAAGACTTGGCTCCAGGCCGACACGTGCTCACCGCCGGCGGCGCGGAGGCTGACTTCTACCTGGAGCAGGGGGCGGAGCCACAGGCAGGCCATCCGGTTGGCTCTGCTTCCGGTACGCCCTCCGGCAGCGTTACGGTCCCGCTGGACGGAGACGCGCGCTTCCTTACGGCGCGGGGACACTTCCTCACTATCCGGCGTCCGCAGGAGCCCGCGTGGTGGAAGGATCGCGCCCCGGTCCTCGGTGGCGGCGGGACAGCACGCGTACCCGTCCCTCCCGAGGCCGTGTGGCTGGTGGTCATTTCCGAGACCGGAACACCTGCCGTCACGTTGCTGCGGTCACAGGATCCGGACTTCGGAACCCTGAGCCGGGCCGCCAAGGACTTCTGGAGCAAGATCGCTCTGTTCGGCCTGACAGGGTCCCCCCACGCCACCTTGTGGAAGCACTACAGGGAAGCCGCCCTGAGTCAGTTCCCGCGAGGGGGATTCACGCGTGTTTGAGCCGGACTTCTTCATTTCCTGGATGGCGGAGCAAGGCACCGGATCCCTTCGCACGCTCATCCGTGACGCGTCATGGGCCAGCGGCCACGAGAGGAAACCCGTCACCCAGTGGCTCAGCCGCATCGAGGCGCTCGGCATCGTCACCGTCAACTGGCGCGGCGACCAGTGGCGCACGAACCCCTGCGAGGTCACCGACCTGCCCGGGAACACCCAGACCGCCGTGCTCACCGGCGCCCGGCCCGCCGACCCGGACTTCTACAGGAAGCACGGGGCGGTGGCCATGCCGCAACAGCATGAGCGGTCCGGTATACCGCTGCCAGCGGCCCTGTGGCTGCAGTACACGGAGCCGTCCCGCCTCCACGAGTTCGCCGCAGGTGTCAGCGCTACGGTCGTCCCTTGCGCGGCTGAGTCTGCTTCCCGGTCCCTCAGCGCGTTCGCCCCGGGGACGGAGATGGCCCCACCGGCACCCGACAACGTGGCCGAACTGCTCGATCCCCTCACCGGCCGGTTCCGCCCCGTGGGTCTCCTCGGCCGCAGGCCCGTACCCGGCCTGTACAAGTACAAGCAGTTCGGCCGGATGGACCGCTACGCGCTCCTGCGCGAGCCTCCCCGCCAGGCGGCGCCGGGCCTCCATACCCGCGTCCCTCCCCCGGAGCGGACCTGGCATAGCGTCGACCGCAGGGTCGGCATCCACCACGCCCTCCGTCCGTCAGTACTCCCCCTGCGGTGGAAGGCTGATCATCCCGTTCGGGGGCAGGCAGGACGCAATGCTCTGGGACGCCTGACCGCCGATCGCAAGACTTCCCTGCCCTTGGCTCAGGAACGCACAGCCGTCCTATGCACAGGGCTCGCGAGCCTGCTTACGGCGAACACGGAGCACTACGACGGAGTCCCCTTCTTCATCGCCGAGCGCATCGCCCACACTCTGCACCGCCGCCTGGAGTCCGCATGAGCATGCCCCTGTCCGGCCTGGACGCCTTCGCCACCCACAAAGCCCTGGTCGACGCCTACCTGCGCTACTACGACACAGCCTTCCGGCTCCGCGACGACGCCCTCCAGGCCGAGCGCCGGGCCCTGCTCGATCAGCCCGGCGGTGTCTTCGCCGACCCGTTCGTCGAGCTCCGGCCCGAGTACGCCCTCACGGGGCACAACATCGCCGAGTCGGCCAAGGCCGCCGGTGCCCCCGCCGAACTGGCGGGATTCGCAGAGCGCGGGCTCTTCGAGGAGGGCATGCAGCTCTACACCCACCAGGAACGGGCTCTGGCGAGCACGATGGCCGCCGGGCGGAACGCGGTGATCACTGCGGGCACCGGATCCGGGAAGACCGAAGCGTTCCTTCTGCCTATTTTGGCCGATCTGCTGCGCGAGTCAGTGGATTGGAAGGGGGCCCCCGCCGTACTCAACCGGTGGTGGGAGCGGGCTTCTACGGACTACCGCCCGCAGCGGGAGGGCGAGACCGGGCACGCCCCTGCGGTCCGGGCGATGATCCTCTACCCGATGAACGCACTCGTCGACGACCAGCTCGTCAGGCTCAGGCGCGCCCTGGACAGCGACCTGGTCCGCGAGTGGCTTGAAGAGCACCGGCAGGGCCACCGCTTCTACTTCGGGCGCTTCACCGGCAGCACCCCCGTCACCGGAGGCCCGGACCAGCGCTTCGCCGTCGACGAGCTACGCACCTACCTAAAGACCACCGCCGCCCGCAGCGAGCGAGCCCGCAAGGCCGCCGAGGAGAGTGGCAAGGAGGACGTTCGCTACTTCGCCCCCCGCCTGGACGGAGCGGAGATGCGCAGCCGGTGGGACATGTACCACGCGTCCCCCGACATCTTGATCACGAACTACTCCATGCTCAACGTGATGCTCCAGCGCAGCCGCGACGAGGACTTCTTCCGCAGCACCGAACAGTGGCTGGACTCGTACGACGACGCCCGGTTCACCCTGGTGTTGGACGAGCTCCACATGTACCGCGGGACGCAGGGCACCGAGACCGCGTACCTGATCCGCAATCTCGTGCACCGGCTCGGCCTGAGCCGACGCCCCGAGAAGCTCCGCATCCTCGCCGCATCCGCCTCGCTGGACGAGACCCGCGATACGGACCGCCTCTTCCTCCAGGAGTTCTTCGCCGCGGACGAAGGCTCCTTCCACTTCATCCCCGGAGAGGCCGCGCCCCGCGCCCAGGGCCCCGAGAACATCTCTGCGGCGGCCGCCCAGCTGGCGGAGTACTCCCGTACGAAACCCGATCCAGTTGAGGCCGCCCAGCTGCTCGCCACGACCCGCGCGGCGGACGCGCTGGCCAGCGCGCTTGGCGCCGGATCGAGCGCGCCCTCCGTTCCGTCGATGGCCGCCGCCTCCCTAGCCAGGAAGCTCTTCCCTGCCAACAGCAAGGAGGAAGCCGACCTGGCCCTGCACGGCACGGCGACCGCCATCCGCGCTGCGGCGGCTGCCGGAGCCAGTAGTCTGCCCCGGATCCGTATCCACCTCTTCTTCCGCAACGTCGCGGGAATGTGGGCCTGCACTGACCGCCAGTGCCCTGAGGTTCCCACCCTGCTCATGCACTCCGAACGACTCGTCGGCAGGATCTACTCCGTCCCGCGCGCGTCCTGCGACTGCGGCGCCCGTGTCCTGGAGCTGCTCTACTGCCAGTCCTGCGGTGAGGCGATGTTCGGCGGCTATGCCCCTCAGAACGCCACCGGAGGCAATCTCTTCAATTCTGTCCTGCTCCCCGACAGCCCCGACCTCTCCCGGGTTCCCGACCAGACGGGCAAGGAGCGCACGGCGGCCAACTACGTCGTCTATTGGCCGTCCACGAAGCCCCAGCGCGCTGACGACGACGCCGAGTGGAGCGCGGACAAGGGCAGTGTCACCTTCGCCTTCCGGCGCAGCGTCTACGATCCGGCCAGCGGACACCTGCGCAACCGGGAAGCCGGTTTCACCGGCTGGACCTTCCACGTAAGCACTCCTGCAGACAAGAAGTCCGGCCAGTCCAGGCTCGCCCTCTCCTCCCTCCCGCCTTTCCCCACCCGCAGCCCCTGCTGCGGAGCCGACTGGGAGCGCCGCTACGCCAAGGACCGCACGCGCAGGCCCATCACGGACCCCGTACGGCTGACCTCGCCCGTACGGACGATGAGGACCGGTTTTGAGAAGATCAACCAGGTGCTGTCGGACGAGCTGGCTGAGCAGTTCACCGACCCCGCCGAACGCAAGCTGATCGTCTTCACCGACAGTCGGCAGGACGCCGCGAAGCTCTCTGCGGGCATGGAGCTGCGCCACTACCAGGACCTCGTCCGTCTCCTCGCCCTGGACGAACTCGGAAAGTCCGCCGCCATCGCCGAGGACGTCGCCGCCGTCCGTGATGCGGGAGGAGCACAGTCGCCAGACATTGCCGACGCCATCGAGCGCCTCCGCACGCGGAACAAGAACGATCTGAGTGCCCTGCGTCTGGCACTGATGGACGGCGACGAACACGCCGCAGCCGCAGCGGGAGAACGGCTCTCCTCCCCTCCGACGCTCGACTCCCTGGCCAAGGTGCACGTCAACACGCGCCTGCTCTCCCTAGGAGTCAACCCCGCCGGCCCAAAACCGAGTGTGCAGCGTGTCCAGAACCAGCCCTGGCACGAGCTCTTCGACTGGGAGCAGCAGCCTCCCGTACTCCAGGCGAACACCTCGGACGCGGCGCAGGCCGCCCTCAGCTCTGAAGACGGCCTCCTGGAGAACACCCTCGAAGCCTTGTTCTCCGGCGCTGGCCGCGACATCGAGTCGCTCGGCCTGGGCTCGGTCACCCCTGCGCCAGCCACACCGGACCGCGACGGCCTCGGCCGAGCGAGCCTTCGGATCCTCGCCGAACTTCGCCGCTTCACCAGTCTCCGCGAAGGCAGGGACAAGCCCCCGCCACGGCTCAAGGAATTCTGGGCAGGCGTCGCCGAACGTCAGGGCATGCATCCCGACGACGTACAGGCTGCGGCGGAAGCCGCCTGGGGCAGCGGCACCGTACGCGACTACCTCATCGACCCGAGGAAGACGGCTGTACAGCCCTCTCCTGGCCACTCCTGGACGTGCACCCACTGCGGACGCCGTCACCTCACGCCGAGCGCCGGAACCTGCACGCGGTGCCGCAGCCAGCTCCTCATCCATTCGGCGCCCGACGCAAACCCCGAGGCGAGCGACTACTACGCCTGGAAGGCCGCCAGCGGCCGCGCCGCCTTCCGCCTGAACTGCGCCGAGCTGACGGGGCAGACCGATCGCCTCGATGCCCAGTCACGCCAGGCCCGCTTTCAGCAGGTCTTCCTCAACGACCCGCCTGAGGTTCCGCTCGTGCACGGGATCGACCTTCTGTCGGTCACCACCACGATGGAAGCCGGCGTAGACATCGGGCCGCTCTCCGCAGTCCTGATGGCCAACATGCCGCCGAGCCGCTTCAACTACCAGCAGCGGGTCGGACGCGCGGGCCGCCGCTCCTCTCCCGTGGCGGCCGCCCTCACGGTCTGCCGGGGACGCAGCCACGACGAGCACTATTTCGCGAACCCGTCGTCCATCACCAACGACCCCACGCCCCCGCCCTATCTCACCCTCGAGCGTCCGGAGATCCTGGAACGCGCCATGGCCGCCGAGGTTCTGCGCCTCGCGTTCCGCAGCCTCGACACCCATGGCGGCTCGGGCAGCGTGCACGGCGAGTTCGGCAAGGCCAGGGACTGGGCTGCCGCCCTGCCTGACGTACGGGACTGGCTCGACCAGCAGAGCAGCGTTCTGGCCGCGACGGCACAGGCCCTCACCGCCTTCACCCCGCTCCAGTCCGCCGACCTCCTCGGAAGCCAGTGGCGGGAAAGGCTGCTGCGCCGCATCACCGAGGTGGCCGCTATGCCCGCAGGCGCCGAGGAGCTCAGCGAGCGGCTGGCGCATGCGGGCGTGCTGCCCATGTTCGGCTTCCCGACCCGCGTCCGGCAGCTCTACCTGGACGTCCCGCAGAAGAGGTTTCCGTGGCCGCCCGGCAACACCATCGACCGTGACATTGCCATGTCCGTCTCACAGTTCGCACCGGGCAGCGAGGTGGTCAAGGACGGCAAGGTTTACACCGTCACCGGCATCACCGATTTCGAGCCCCTGCCCAGGGGCGTGAGGCCCGTCGCGGAACCACTGGAACACCCCCGGGTCGTGGGCCTGTGCCGCGTCTGCAACCACGTCGAGAAGACGCCGTCCAGCAGCGAGGGCACCTGCCCGACCTGCGAGGCCGACGACTACGACGTCGTTGACCTGCGGGAACCCGCCGGGTTCCGGGCCAGTGCTCCGCGCGACTTCGACGGGGTCTTCGCCTGGACTCCGAACACGGTCTCGTCCCGGGCAGCCGCGAACCTCTTGACCCTCCGCTTCGCCTCCTGGGAGGAAGCACACGTCTACTCCGGACCGGGCGAGCGGTACATCATCAACGACAATAACGGCGACCTGTTCTCATTGCGCCGCGCAGCGGGCCCCTGGGGCGGGTACCTCGCCACAGGAATGAACACCGGCGACCAGCAGCAGGTGGCCCTGGGCGCCGTCCTGCCCACGGACTTCTTCTTCCTAGGCCCGGTCTCCGCTGTCGACGAGGCTCACAGCTACCGGCTCAACCTCACCCCTACTGCCCCCGCCTACGGCGGCGACATCAGCCAGGGCAGGCGGGCCGCCTGGTACTCGCTCGCGTTCCTCCTGCGCAGCGCTGCCGCCCAGTTCCTCGATGTCGGCCGACAGGAACTGCTGGCCGGAATCCACGCCGGACCGCACCCAGACGGCCCTGTCGCCTACGCCTTCCTGGCCGATGCCCTGGAGAACGGTGCGGGCTTCAGCACGCACCTCGGCAGCCCGCAGGTGATCGCCGAGTTCATGCAGGCCGTCCATACCTACCTGGACGCGCTGAGGCAGACCGAGCATGCGGGAATCTGCACTTCCTCGTGCCCCCGCTGCCTGCGCGACTACTCGAACATGGCCTACCACTCCCTACTCGACTGGCGGCTCGCCGGTGACCTGCTGACTGTCCTGTCAGGCGGTCTCGCCAGCACCTCCGCCGACCGCGCCCGCCGGTCCCTGACCGGCCTCCAGAAGATGTTGAAGGGCACCCTCCTCAACGGGGGCCTGCCCGGACTGGCCTTCGCTTCGGGCGGGGGCCTGCGCCACGCCGTGGTGGCGAAGCATCCGCTCCACATGTGCGAAATGGACGCGGTGAGCACCGACCTCCAGCCCGCGCTGGATGCCGCGCTTGAGTACACGCAAGACGCGGGTCGGATCGTCGTCGCAGACTGGTTCACCTTGGAGAAGAGCCCCATGCAGATCATCGAGCAGCTCCAGGGACTCTGAACGGTCCAGTTCCGGACATCATGCACGCAGCGGACGGGGGCGCCCCTCTCATCGGGGGAACCTCACTCGGTGCTAGGGGGTGTCTTGCCGATCACGCCGGGCTCGCGGGGTCTGGTGCCGCACCTCGCGGCGTTGTCGTCACTCGCCGACGCTCCGCGTCGACTCCCTCCTCCGCCTTGCGATGCACGGCACCAGACCCCGCTCCCTGATCCGGCCTGATCGGCAAGACACCCCCTAGTCGCCAGCCCCGGGCTGACGGCCCCTCTTGCGTCTGCTCCTGGGTGCCGCCTTCTTCTCCGGCCGCCCGAAATTTTCCGACGAGGGCGGCATCGAGGAGTTGGCCGAGTTGAGGCCAAGACGCCGCTCCACCTCCGACAGCCGCGCGGTCAACCGCTCATTGGCCACTGCCAACTCCTCGGATAGGGTGCTGTAGGAGTTCGACAAAGGAGCTTCCAGGTCACGTCGAGCCCGGTGCGACCGGTCTCGGTGGCCATTCGGTGGCCGGACGCCTTTGGACGCTGCATCACGGGGTGGCACCGGTCAACATGTTGGATGTGCTCTGATCAGGCAGAACATCACCGGGCAGCACGACGAGGCACCACGCAACACGATCGCTCATGGTCTCGTAATGCGTAGGTCTCGGGTTCGAATCCCGAAGGCGGCTCAGAAAAACCCCAGGTCACATAACCCGTGACCTGGGGTTTTCTGCTGTCCAGGGGCTTGACCTGTCAGTGGTCCCGCCCGGAAGCCCTGGTCGTGGCCAAGGAGCAGGTAATCATGCTGCTAGCAGTGGCTGCCGGAGTCGCCGTGGGCGCCTTCGCCGTCGTGGCCGTCGTCACCGGACGACGGAACCGAAAGACCCGTGACGACTTCACGAAGCAGTTCCGTACGCAGGAAGAATTCCGCAAAGCAGTGGCGGCGGACGGCGACCGGATCAGGTCCGTACGCGAGACGCAGAGCGAGATGGCCGCGATCAAGGCCGTACGGGATGAATTCCCCGGCGCCCCCCTTCGGCAGGTCATCCAGGTCGTCCGCGCCCTCTGAGCCCGGTGCCCGACGGCGCGGCTGCTCTTTCAGGCCCGGTTGTAGTGGTAGCCGCTGCCGTGGGCCGGGCCTACGTCGTGCAGGATGCCGGAGCCGGCGACGGTGTAGAAGGACGGGCCCCCGTCGCGGCACATCCCGGTGGAGCGCGCCTTGTCCACGGTGGCGGCACCGACGTTGATGCGCTGCCCGCCGTTCGCCACGGAGGTCAGCTTCGCCGCGTACTCGCAGTGCCCCGTGCCCTGTACGTCGGCGACGAGGGTCACCGCGATCTGTCCCGGGGAGACCCGGCGGATGACCACGGTGTGGGGCTGGAGCACGTCGTACTGCGAGGCGATGGTCCAGGTCCCGACGAAGCGCTGCGGTACGAGGTTGTCCTGGACCGGGGGGGGGGCCGGGGTCCGTGGCGGGAGGCTTGGGCGCGGTTCCGGAGCCGCCCGCCCCGGATCCCGAACCGGAGCCTGAGCCTGAGCCTGAGCCGCCGTTGCCGGACGAGCCTGAGCCTGGCTGGGTGCCGCCGCCTCCGTCGGGCTGGGAGAAGCCCGTGCCGCCCGCGCCCTCCGAGCCAGCTGAGGCCGCGCCGCCGGAGGCCTCGGTGGCGCCCGTGTCGTCGCCCTTGCCCTTCTCCTTTCCCTGCTCCCTGTCCTTCGCCTGCTCCTCGTTCCCGGGCCTATCGCCGCCGGTGGGGTCTGCGAAGGGCGGGGCGGAAGGCGCGGCCGCGTCGGTCTCCCGGGGGTCCGTGCCGCCGCCGGGGCTGTGCTGGAGGAAGGCGACGGTGGAGCCGGTGGCCAGCACGGCGAGCGCCGCGGCCGCCACGACCCAGGTACGGCGACGGCGGGGTGGGGCCTGGCCGTCCGACTCGCTCGCGGAGACGACGGGGGCGGGCGTGGGCTTGGGTTTGGGGATCGGTGCCGCTTCCGGGGCGGGACCCGCTGCGGGTGCGGATTCCGGGGCAGCCTCAGGAACAGCCGACGGTACGGGCACAGGTTCCGGCCCAACCTCAGCTACGGGTACGAGCTCCGGCTCAACCTCAGCTACGGGTACGGCTTCCGGCTCAGCCTCAGGCACCCTCACGGCTCCCGGCTCAACCCCCCTACGGCAACAGATCCCGCCGCCACCGCAGCCTCGGTCTCCCCCCTCGGCACATCCGCGTCCAGCAGCACCGCCGCCTGTCGCGCCAGGCGGGCCAGGAGCTGCGGTGGCAGCCACGCCCCGGCGCGCAGCGTGGCGCCCGGGCTCTCCGACGTACCGGCATCCGCCAACAGCGCTTCCACGCCCGGACGTTCAGCAGCCTTCTTGGTTAGGCAGCGGCCCATCAGTTCGCGTAGCCGGGCGTCGCCCACCCGGGTGAGGTCCGGTGCGGACTCGACGATCCGGTACATCACGGCGTGCTGGTTGCTCGCCCCGTTCCCGAACGGCAGCTGCCCCGTGGCCGCGTACACCAGTACGCAGCCGAGCGCGAAGACGTCCGCCCCCGTACCGGTCTCCTCGCCGAGGATCTGCTCGGGCGCCATGAAACCGGGCGAGCCGATGACCATGCCGGTGCTGGTGAGCAGCGACTCGACGGAGACCTGGAGTGCGCGGGCGATGCCGAAGTCGATGACGCGGGGGCCGTCGACGGTGAGCAGGACGTTGGAGGGCTTCAGGTCGCGGTGCACGATTCCGGCGGCGTGGATGCCGCGCAGCGCCCGCAACAGGCCTTCGGCCAGGGCGTGTACGGACTCGGCGGGGAGCGGGCCGTGTTCCCGTACGGCCTGTTCCAACGAGGGTCCGGGCGCATAGCCGGTGGCCACCCACGGGTGGTCGGCGTCCGGGTCCGCGTCCAGGACGGGGGCGGTGTAGCGGCCGCCGACGCGGCGGGCCGCCTCGATCTCGCGGCGGAAGCGGGCCCGGAACTCCCCGTTGGAGATGTGCTCCTCGTGGACGACCTTCACCGCGACCGTCCGGCCGCCCGCCGAACGGGCCAGATAGACCCGGCCCGTGCCGCCCGCGCCGAGTCGGCCGAGGAGCGGGCAGGGCCCGATCCGTTCCGGATCGCCGGCCACGAGGGGGCGGGCGTATGCCCTCCATCGCCGTGTACCGCTCGCCGTCGTGCTGTTCCCTGTTGCCGCTCATGCCGCCCGATCCCCCGACGCGCCCGTACCCCTGCGAGCATTCGCGCTCGGCTCAGGACAGAAGCCGCACCCGGCGGGCGGCGCAGGGGCCGGTGGTCCGACGGCTCAACTGCACGCCGCCAAGCGCTCGTTCCAGGCGCAGCCGACCGGGACCGGCTCGCCCTCACGTGGGGCGCGCCAGCTCACCCTCCCCCAGGCGCCCGCCTGTTGGCCGAGAGCCACCGGGACGCTCCAGGGGCGGCCGGAGAGCCCGCGACCCACCGTCTTCACGCACGCCTCCTGGACCGTGAAGATCCAGGCGAACTCGCTTCGGCGCCGGTTCTCGGGCATCGCGGCGAGCGCCTCGGCGTCCGCACGCGAACAGCACAGGCGCAGCAGCCGGTCGGAGGCGCGGACCGGGGTCTGTACGTCGACGCCGACGTCACGGTCCCGGCCGACCGCCGCGGCGACCCAGCCGGAGGAGTGCGAAAGGCTCACGCCCAGGTCGGGCCGGGCGGGCAGGTAGGGCCGGCCGCTCGGGTGTGCGGCAACCGGCCCGCCCTCCAGGTCCGCGCCGACCTCCCGCAGCAGGGCGCGCAGCAGGGTCCGCGCAGCGGCGTACTCCTCCGCACGCCACGGCGGCAACCGCGATGCCGCCGCCCGGTCCCGCACCGCGACGGGCAGCGCGCCCAGCACCTCCTCACTCCGGCCGACGGCGTAGTGCACGCCCTCGGCAGCCGTACGCCACCGGAACGGGCAGGCTCCGACGGTGTTCAGAGCCGGTCCGGCACCCGGCGCAGTTCGCGGATCGGGCGGGCTATCAGGAGCGCGGAGGCGGTGAGGAAGGAGACCACGACACCCACCATGAGCACCGTCTTCGTGGAGAACAGGCCGACCGCCGGGCCGGCCAGTGCGCTGCCGATGGGGTACATGCCGACGGAGCCCGCGACCTCGTACGCGTGGATGCGGTTGAGCATCTCGCCCGGCACCTGGGTCTGCACGCTGGTGGACCACATGACGCCCCAGATGCCGATGCCGGTCCCGACCGCGACCTGGGCGGCGATGAGCATCCAGACCGGCCAGCCGAGCACGATGCCCAGCGGGTAGAGGGGGTACGCCATCATCGCCACCGCCCCTGCGGCGAGCGGCCGTTCGGGCTTGTAGCGGATGGCCAGCAGACCGCCGATGATGGTTCCGGCGCCCAAGGCGGCGTTGACCAGGCCGAAGGCGCGGGCGCCGTGTTCGGGGACGATCACCCCCGCGGCCAGGGAGAGTTGGGGGCCCCAGGCGAGCACCGCGTAGAACATCCAGATCACGATGACGCCCCACAGCCAGCTGCGGGCCCAGAACTCCCGCCAGCCGACCGCCAGGTTGTGCCACATGGACTCGCCGGCCGGCGGGGCGGGCACCACGCCGAGCTTGAGCACGAACAGGCAGAGGGCGCTGGTCCCGTAGGCGACGGCGGAGATCACCATCACCCAGCCGGTGGACCCGAATCCGACCAGGGTTCCGGCCAGCGCCGGGCCGCCGAGACCGGTGATCGCCTCCGACGTACGCAGGATGCCGTTGGCGCCCTGCACGTCCCGCGAGACCAGCGGGACGGTCGAGGCGGCGCCCGGCTGGAAGAGCGCGTTCGCGGTACCGGCGACCACCAACAGCGCGTACAGCTGCCAGAGATGGTCGATGCCGTGGATGAAGAGGAGGGCCAGCAGGACGTGGGCGACCAGGTTCGCCAGGTCGGCGAGGATCATCATCCGGCGGGCGGTGAACCGGTCGGCCAGCACCCCGCCGAACAGCACCAGACCGGCGAACGGGGCGACCAGGAAGGCCATCGAGTAGCCCGCGGTCTCCAGCCCGTACCCGTCGATGAGCAGACCGGCGGCGACGGCGACCGGCAGCATGGCCCAGCTGAGGAGGCCCGCGCTGCGGCCGACGAAGTAGAACTTGAAGTTACGGGACCAGATCGCCGGCTCCCCCGCCGACGGGCCGCCACCGGACCCGCCGGGGCCGTCCTTCGTCGGCGGTGGCGGGGGCGGTGGCGATTCCGCCGTGGCGTGCTCTGCCAAGCGCTCTTCCATGGCCGTTCATATCCTTCGGTCGTTGATCGGGGTCTTGGGTCGGAAGGTCGTTCAGGTGCCGTCGGCGGGACCGGGCCCGCCCGGGGCCGCCAGGTCGCCCACCGTGACCAGTTCCAGGCCGCGTTCGAGCAGGCCCTCGATGATCGACGGGAGCACCTGTACGGTCTGGGCCCGGTCGCCGGCGCCCTCGTGCATCAGCACCACCGAGCCCGGCCCGGCACCCTCCAGGACGGTCGCGGCGATCTGTTCGGGCCCCGGCCTCGACCAGTCGCGGGCGTCCACGTCCCACATGGTCACGGTGGCCGGATGCCCGTCGAGGGCGGCCAGGACCTCGGGGGTGAGGGACCCGTACGGCGGCCGGAACCAGGCCGGGGCCTCGCCCGTTCCGTTCAGCCGGGCCAACTCCTCTGCCGTACGGTCGAGTTGGTCACGCAGCTCCTGCGGTGACAGGTCGGGCAGGAACGGGTGCGACCACGAGTGGTTGCCCAACTCGTGGCCTGAAGCGGCGATCCGGCGTACCTCGTCGGGCAGCGCCACGACATGGTGGCCGACACAGAAGAACGTCGCGCGGGCCCCGTACCGCCCCAGGATCTCCACCACCTGGCGGGTGAACACCGGGTCGGGCCCGTCGTCGAAGGTGAGCGCGACCCGCCGGTCGTCCCGGCGGCCGTGGTCGAAGCAGCGCCCGGCCGCCGTCAGCGCCGCCCGGCCCGGCTCCCCACGCCGTACGCCCTCGAAATACTCCTCGGCGCGGCCGGCCAGCGTGCCGCTCTCGGCGGTCACCCGGGCCAGCGCACCAGGGGCGGTCCGGGCCTGCTCCGCGAGCTGTACGGCGGTGACGGAGCCGAACCGGGGGCGCGGCGGCAGCAGCCAGGGGTCCGCGCGGTACACCTCCAGACCGGCCGCCGTCATCGGGCCGTCAAGGAGCCCGTTGGTGCTGTCCAGGACCACGGCCGGGGCCTCGCCGTCGCCCAACCCCCGCAGCCAGGCGATCAGTTCGGCGACCCGGCCGCCGCTCCAGCTGCTCGGCTCGGCCACCCGGCGTCCCGCGTCGTCCAGGACCTCGACCCGGTAGCCCGTCTCCGTCCAGGCGATGCCCGCGTACCGCTTGCTCATCGGCCCTCCAGCGCGATCGCCTTGTCCACGATCAGCCGCTCGGCCCCGCGGAGGAAGCGCTCCATCCCCGTACGGCTGATGACGGCCGGGTCGGCGGTCATGGCCAGGTCCAGGGCGCCCGGGGCGGTCAGCGCGTCCACCGCGATCGAGACGTTCTTCCGGGGCAGGAACTCGGTCGGCCAGCGCAGCTCGGTCCGGCCGGTCAGCTCGCTCAGCGGGACATCCGGCCGCTCCACGGTGTCGAACGGGGTGACGGCCGGGTCACGGGTGTCGTTCCACCAGTACGAGTGGTCGGCGGCCGCCTCCTTCTCGATCAGCCCCGCCACCTCGCGGTCCAGCGCCCACTTGTCGTACGCGGCATGGCGGAACGCGCTGAACGCGACGGACCGGGTCCGCCGCACCGCGTCCTCGAAGTCCCGGTCCGCGTCGGTGAGCCGGAACAGCGCCTCCTGCGCCACCGTGGAGACCGCGGCGGCGGCGGCCGGCTGGAACCGGTTGCCCACCACCACCTGGAGGAGCACCTCGCTGCTCCCCGACGACAGCGCCAGCTGGTGGGAGACCGCGCCCAGCAGCACGGCGGCATCGCTCACCCCGAACTCCTCGGCCACCCGCCCGACGGCCACCGCCAGCGCGGGCGAGCGCAGCAGCGCGTTGGGGAAGCGCCGGGCCGGGTCGCCCGCGAGTTCCGGGGCGGCGGGGTTCCGGAAGATCTGCCGGGGGCCGGCCGTCAGCTGGTCGACCCAGTAGCGGCGGGCCGCCTCGTCGCGGCGGCGGCCCAGCGGGGACGCCTGGACCTCGGCGGCCTCCAGGGGCTGGAGGGCGGGGCGGGATTCGCGCAGCGACGCGGCGGTCGCGCCCGCCTGGACCGCCTCCAGGTCGCGGAGCAGCCGGCCCAGACCCCAGTAGTCCATCCCGGTGTGGGCGCCGACCAGCACCAACCGGTGGACCAGGCCGCCGCTCTCCACCAGGCCGACCCGCAGGGGCCACTCCCGGGTGTGGTCGAAGGAGCGCCCGGCCAGCTGCCCCAGCAGGGCGGCGCTCACCTCCGGGGCCAGCTCCGCCGAGCTCGTACGCAGCTCCACGGGAAGATCACCGCTGCCGTCCACGACCTGCTCCAGACCGTCCTCGCCGTGCGGCAGGAAGCGGGTGTGCAGGCTGTCGTGGAGCAGGAGCAGCTCCTTGAGGTCCGCGAGCACACGCGCGATCGGGCGTGGCGGGGAGACGGGGAGTTCGACCGGCAGGTTGTACCGGGGGGCGTCGTCGCCGAGCCGGGACACGACCCCCCAGATCGCCCGCTGCCCCCAGGTCGCCGGGCCGCTCCCGGCTCTCGCGGAGTCCAGCCTGATGGTCGGGTCCTCGGCCGTCGTCATCGTCTTCCCGCCTTCCTTTCCCTTGCCTCGTCTGCCTCGTCGATGTCCGTGGTGGCGCGCTGCGGTGGTGGTTCTCTGCTGGGGCTCTCTGCCCTGGCTTTCTGCTGGGGCCGGGCCGGACGCCTCGCCGCGTCCGGCCCGTACACCCCCTAGGCGGCGGTGGCGGCGAAGAGCGCCACATGCGTGCGGCCGGAGCGCGGGTCCGTGTCGCACAGCACGATCCGCCGGTACGCGCGCTGCCACTCCTGCCAGTGGTCGGCCAGCTCCAGCCAGAGGCTGGTGCAGTAGCTGCCCGGGGCCACCCGGTGCACCGCGCCATGGGCGGGCACGTCCCCGGTGACCCAGGGGCCGAGGACCAGCAGCGTCCCGTCCTCCTCCCCCTCCCCCAGCTCCCGGCCGAGGGCGGCCGCCGCCGAACCGGCCGCGTGCGCCCGTACGAACCGCAGCCCGTCGCCGGTGGAGGCGCCGAGGACCAGGGCCGCCGCCGAGTCGGTCAGCGGGGTCTCCTGCGGGAGCGGGAACGGCGTCGGCAGGGTGGTCTGCTCCAGCACCGCGATCACCACCTCCGCCGCCCGACCCGAGCGGTGGTACGCCGAGGCGATCCGCAGCGCGGTGAAGGGCGCGGCCAGACCCTGCTGGCCGATCGCGAAGTTGACCGCCCGGCCGCCGAGTTGCTCGGTCAGGTGCGGGGCGACGGCGGTGAACGGCACCACGTCCGGCAGGGCGTGGGCGACGACCGCCAGCTCCGGCCGACTCCCGCCGACGCCCTCGTGGGCGACCAGCAGGTCCACCAGGTCGCGGTGGTGGACGTGCGGGCCACGGCTCAGCAGCTCCTCGTCCGGCTTCTCGCCGAAAGGGGTGAGCAGATCGCGGAAGTAGTCGAGAGCGGCCGGGACGCCTTCCGGTGTCCGCCCCTGCGGCGAGCGCACCGAGGCGGCGGCCCGGAGGGTGAGCCCGCTCATGACGCCCCCTCTCCGGCGCGGCCCGCGTCTGCCGCGCCTGCCGTGTCGCCCGCGCCGCCGACGCCTGCCGTGCTCCCCGCGCTTCCCGTGCTTGCCGGGCCTCCCCCGTCGACCCCGCCTCCCGCATCCCCCGCACCTTCCGCGCGGATCGCGGCCTCCACGTAATCGGCGAAGGACCCGAGCGTCCGCAGATCGTCGATGTCCAGCCCCTCCGGATCGACCGAGATCCCGGTCGCCTCCTCGACGCTCATCAGCATCCCCAGCACAGCGATCGAGGTGAGCTGAAGCTCGTCGAAGAGCGCGGTCTCCTCCGTGAGCCCGCTGATCGGCCGCTCCAGCACCTCGCTCAGGGCCTTCTCGATGGTCAGCAACAATTCCTGACGTTCCATCAGGCACCGCCTCCCACACGGTGGGTGATCACCATCGCGCCGAAGGTGGCGCCCAGGCCGACGGAGACCAGCAGATAGTGGGCGCCGTCGGCCAGGCGGCCCTCGTCGCGCAGGGTGGTGTAGTTGACGAAGACGTCCGAGGCGTAGGTGTGGCTGAAGCGCGGAACGTTGTCCAGGAACACCTTCTCCGGCTCCACCTCCAGCTCCTTGACGGTCTGCCGCCACGCCAGCTTGTTGACGTTGTGCGGGATCACCAGGTCGACCTCGTCGAGGGTCAACTCCGCTTCCGCCAGGGCCTCGTGGATGACGTCGGCGATCCTGCGGCCGTACTGCTCCCCGAACTCGGTGTTCTGCTCGGGGGTCAGCTCCAGCCACTGCGCGTACTCGCCGAGGGTCCGGATGGCGAAGGACCTGACCACATCGCCCTCGCCGTCCAGGGTGATCAGGCAGGAGGCCGCGGCATCCGCCATGATCGAGGTGTTGGGGATGTGCTGGACCATCGGCGAGTACGCCTGCTCGCCGGTGACCATCAAGGCGTACGCGCCCTCCTCACCCTCCGCGCGCAGCAGCTCGCCGAGCACCTCGATGGCGCCCAGACTGCTGACGCACGCCTGGTGGCTGAAGCCGAAGGCCTCCGCGTGGGGCAGCCCGAGGTCCTGGCCGACCATCTGGGCGATGTCCACGTCGGGCGGGGCCACCGCCTGGGTGGTGTGCGCGTACGCCAGGTAGTCGACCCGGCCGTCCGCAGGCAGGGCGTCCAGGGCGGCGCGGGCGGCGGGCCGCAGCAGGTCCAGGAGTGGAAGCTCGGGGTCGAAGCGGAGGGTGTCCAGTCCGTAGAACTTGCGGAACACCCCGAGCTGGGCCCGGTGCAGGCCCAGCCGCTCGCCCAACTCCTCGATCCGTACGCTGCGTTCGGGCAGGTACGACTCGATCCGCTCCAGGGTGACCCGGCGGCCGTCGGTCACCTGCCGATCGGCGGTCGCGCCGCTCATCCGCCGGTCACGACCTCGGCGCGGACCAGCCACAGCCGGTTGGCCCCACGACGTCCCCTCGGCTGGACCTCGTACGGCCAGCGGCCCTCGCCCGCGCCGGGCTGGCCGGGCTCGCGCAGGTCGGTGGTCTTCCAGCCGTGCTCGGCCACGAACTGCTCGGGCTCGTCGGTGCCGAAGAGCCACGGTGTGTCGTCGGCCGCGAGCGCGTCCAGGAAGCGCTTCGAGAACGGGCTGCGCAGCATGGCGCGCCCGAGCAGGTCGAAGGCCAGGTGGCTGCCGGGGGCCGAGGCGGAGGCGAGCAGCCGCAGCAGCCCGCCCGCCTGCTCCTCGGTGAGGAAGAAGGTCAGCCCCTCGGCGACCCACAGGGTCGGCCGGGTGCGGTCGAACCCGGCGGCCTCCAGAGCGGGCAGCCACTCCTTCGTCAGGTCGGCGGAGACCTCGCGTCGGTCGGTGCGCGGCTCGGCCCCCAGGGCGTCCAGCCGACGGCGCTTCTCCTCGATCAGCGGGCCGTGGTCGACCTCGTAGAGCTCGGTGCCGTCCGGCCAGTCGAGGCGGAACGCACGGGTGTCCATGCCCGCCGCGATCAGCACGACCTGCTGGATCCCGCCCGCGCCGACGATGTCCTTGATGGCGTCGTCCAGGAACCGGGTCCGGATGGAGATGAACTGGAGCACGCCGCCGCCGACGTACCGGTCGATCAGTTCGAAGCCCCTGGGCGCGGCCAGGTCGCGGGCGAGCGGGTCGACGAACAGGGCGTCCTCCCGCTCGGACTCCTGTGCGCGGGCCGCGGCCATCCATTGGGCGGTGTACGAGACTGCATCCATGGTGAAGACCCCTCCTCGGGATCGGTCGAATCCTCGGGACCGTGCGCGTCCTCGAAACCGTGCGCATCCTCGGGATTCGGGATCAGGCGAAGAACGCCTTCTCGATGGTCGCGAGGGTCTGGAAGTCCTCGATGTCGATGGTGTCGAAGTCGATCTCGACGCCCGCCGCGTCCTCGATGGTGTAGACGAGCTCCACGAAGGCGAGCGAGTCGACGAGCCGGCTCTCGATGAGGTCGACGTCGGCGGCGAGTTCGGTGCGCTCGGGGTGACGGCCGAGGATCCAGTCCCGGACCTTGTCGATACCTGCGGAACTCATGGCATTCCCTTCGAAGTCACGGATGCGGCGAGATGGGGTGGGCGTGAGGCGGTGGCCGCCGCGACGGCGATCGCGAAGCCGGCGTCGTGGCTGATGGAGACGTCGATCGGGCCGAGTCCGGCGTGCTGCGCCAACTCGGCCGCCGCGCCCGAGAGCCGGACGCCGGGCCGGCCGCCGGGCCCGCGCAGGACCTCGATGGCCTGCCAGGGGACCGGCCGTCCGACCGCCCCGAGAAGCTTGAAGACGGCCTCCTTGGCTGCCAGCCGCCCGGCGATCCCGGCCCGGTCGGGCTCCCCGTCCGGGGTCCGGGAGGCGGCCAGTTCGTCGGCGGAGAGGAACCGCCTGAGCACCGGCCCGATCCCGGGGTCCAGCAGTTCGCCGACCCGGGCGAGCGGCACGAGGTCGACGCCGATCAGGGGCTGGCTCACGGCGGACCGGCGGCGGGTGCGGAGGCCGGTTCGGAGCCGGGCGCGGCGGTCCGTACGGCGGCCAGCGCGGTGTCGAGGTCCCCGTCGAAGTGCTCGGTGAGGACCGCGAGCCAGCGCTCCAGGCCGAAGGCGACGCAGGAGGTGTAGGCGTGCTCGCCGGACTCCAGCCGGATGGAGCACCGCTCGCCGAAGAAATTGCGGTGGGTGTTGACCGAGGCGATGGCCAGATCGCCGTACTGGAACTCGTACTTGACCGGGCTGAGCTTCTGCATCAGCGCGCGCCCGTTGTCGTTGCGGAAGAACGGGTCGCCGGCCGCCTCCCGGCCCAGGTCGATGCCGAGCGATCCGGCGAAGGCCTGGATCCGCCCGGTGAAGCGGGCCAGCACCTCCTGGGTGTGGTCGAAGCTGCCGAGGGCGACGATCTCGCGCATCTGGAAGCTGGCGAGGCGGCGCAGCCCGCTGTAGTGGTCCTCGTTGCGGAAGCAGCGGTTGACCAGGGTCACCAGCGAGTCGTCGGAGACCTGCCCGCCCTCGTGGAAGAGGTACGCGCCGTAGCAGGTGGCGTGCGGCAGCCCGTACCGCGCCTCGGTGACGGCACCCGGGCCGAACTTCCCCTCCACCGGCTTGAACTGATCATCAGTCAGGTCCAGTGAACCGGCCACCCAGGCGAGGTGGGGGAAGTTGGTGTAGACATCGAACTTCTCCAGGTCGGTCACCGGGAAGAGCGGCGGGGCGCTGATCTCCTCTGCGCCGTCCCCCAGCCCCCAGCCGGTGAAGACCCGGTCGAGTTCCCTGACGAGCGCGGTGGCCCTCGGCCCCAGGATGGCCAGGGCGGACTCGCCGTCGCTGCCGGTCAGCCGGGTGGGACGGGCCGTCGGACGGGTCGGGCCGGTCATCGGATGAGTCCCGTCTTCTCGAGGTACTTGGCGGTCTTGCGGAAGGTGCGCAGCTCGGCCTCGGCGCGGGCCGGCGACTCCAGCAGGGACCGGCGCAGCTCGTGGGGGCGTTCGATGCCCGCGTCGCGGTAGACCTGGGGGTGGTAGAGGGATTCGAAGCTGTGCCGCATGTAGCGGCGCAGATACGTGGAGACCTCGTCCAGCTCCTGCTCGGTGGCGGTCTCCTTGAGGTCCTGGTGCAGCAGGTTGACCAGTTCGCGGCCGAAGGCGATGTGCCGGGACTCGTCCTGGTGGTGGATCCGGTTGATGCCGCGGATCGTCTCGTGCAGCCGCTCGTCCTCGGCCATCGCCGAGTTGAAGTGGTCGACCAGCTCCTCGAAGATCAGGATGCGGGCGAAGACCAGCAGGCTCTGCACCTTGTCCGAGGGGGCGGCCGTCTCCGCGCCGCCGGCGGGCTGCCGGTAGATCTTCTTTCCGTAGCGGAGGCAGAATTCGGCGAAGAACCACATGTGCTCGTTCTCCTCACCGATGAAATGGTGGAAGAACTCCGAAGGCGTTTCGAAACCGGCGGTGTGGATCCGGTTGACGACCTCGACGAGCAGTTCCCGGATACCGTGGACATTCAGGCTGTAGAAATTGATGCTCTCGTGCTTGGACAGCGTGTGGAGCTGCTCGGGCGTGAGCTTCTCGGCCCACTCCGTCCCGTACGTGGTGGTGAGCTCGGGGCTCATCCACCACATGTCCTCGGGGAGCCGGTCCGGCCACTCGAAGAGCCGGTACGGGTTGTAGTAGTCGTCGATCGACTTGGTGGCGAGCCGGTCCAGGATTCCCCGAAACCGGTCGTTCCGGTCGATCACGTCGCTGACCATCGAGTGATTCCTCCGTTCGCTTCGAGGGCTCTTTGCTGAATCCAGATTAGAAATCCGGCCATGGGTTCCTCAATGCCCGGAACCGGCTGCCGAATTCGGCCAGTGGGCCGTCCTGTTCTGGTCAGGGATTTCCCTCGGGAGTTACTCGATGGCCGGAACCGGCTGCCGTATCCGGCCATCCCCTCCGGCTCTGCGCCTATGTGTTCACGGGCGGGCGGCGAGCTGCGCGCGGAGGGCGGCGTTCTCCTCCTCCAGCCGCGCCAGGCGCTCATGGAGCGGCGCCAGGGCCTCGGAGACCTCGCGCTGGCTGAAGCGCGGGGTGATGTGGTTGGGGCAGTTCCAGGCGTACGCCTCCACCCGGATGATCATGATCTGTTCGACCCTGCCCTCGGTCCGCGGCGACTCCAGGCGCTCGGCGAGTTCGAGGTCGTCGTCGACCGGTACGGCGGTGGCGTGGCCGTACAGCTTGAGGCGGGCCTGCCGGGCGTGGTCGATGAAGAAGAGGGCGACCCGGTCGTCGCCGCGTACGTTGCCGGTGGTGACGTACTGCCGGTTGCCCCGGACGTCCAGCAGGCCGAGCGTGTACTCGTCCAGGACGTGGACGAACCCCGGCGGGCCGCCCTTGAACTGGATGTACGGCCACCCGGTCTCGCCCACGCTGGCGAAGAGGAACCCGTCGAGGCCGCGGATGAAGTCGGCCGACCGCGCGTCGAGGGGCTGGGGCTCCTCGACCTGCTCCCGCAGCCGCCGGCCGGCCGCCTTGGCGCTGCCCATCTCCTCCTGGACCTGACGTACCGCCGTGGTCTGCGCGAGTTGGTTGAAGCGGCTCATGCGGCACTCCTCAGGGCCAGGTCGACCAGGCCGGTGCGGGCGGCCAGCACGCCGGCCTGGAAGCGGCTGCTGGCGGAGAGGTCCTGCATGATCGTGGCCACATGGCGGCGGAGGGTGCGCTCGGACATGCCCACCCGGCGGGCGATGACCTCGTCCTTGGCGCCGGAGGCCAGCAGCGAGAGCAGGGTCGCCTTCAGCTCCTCCATCGTCCCGGCGTAGCCCGCCGCACCGGAGTCGAAGTCGACGGCGGACTCCCAGATCCGGGCGTGCAGCCCGGCCAGGAAGGCCGCGACCGTACTCTCGTAGACGACGGCGATCTCACCGTTCTCACCGTTGTCGCCGTTGTTGCCGGAGGGGATGAAGGCGGTCTTCCGGTCGAAGACCAGGAAGCGGTCGCTGACCTCCTTGGTGGTGCGCACCTGGCCGCCCGCGGGCAGCAGTTCGCCGAGGTGCGCGCGGGTGCCGGAGTCGCCGCGCGCGGTGTGGGGGTAGAGGATCCGGCCCCGCGCGCCGCGCCGCAGTGCCTCCACCACCAGCGGCCGGGCCAGGCGCAGTTCACTGGTCTCGCGGGCCACACAGGGCTGCATGACCAGGACCTCGGTGGTGCAGCTCTGCGCGGCCTCCAGCAGCCGCAACTCGATCTCCTCCTGGTCGCCGGTGATCACCACCGGCTCGGCGCGCGTTCTGGCCTGCTTCTCGAACGCGGCCACGAACGAGCTCAACTGCCCTTTGAACCCCGCGAGTCGGTGTCGGCTGTCAAGGATCTCCCGCTCCAGCGGGACCAGCAGCTCCATCTGGGCCGCCTCCGGGCTGACCGCCACCAGCCGTTCCGTACCGCCACCCTCCGCCGGTTTGACCAGCCGCAGTTCGCGCAGCACTCCTACCGCCTGCTCGGTCCGTTCCGGCGGGACGCCCAGCTCCTCGGCGATCCGATGCGGGTCGAACTCGCCTCTGCCGATGGCCCGTTCGTAGAACGCGACCACGAACTCGTCCATCTCTGCTGTCTGCCGGTCTCCCTGACGTGGGGCCTGTGCCGCGAAGTGCATCGTTACCTCATTCTGAGCGCGCGGATGATGGTGGCCTGGCCGAAGGAGAGGGGTCCGGAACGCGCCCCGTGCGGACGGTGGCGCAGGCCACCGACGAGCTGTGGCAACACGTCACCTCAGGAGTCGGCACGGGGACTTGCGGTGCGGTGCGGTGCGGTTCGGTGCGGCCACAGTACGGTCCCCGGCTGGTCGGTCTCCTACAGCCGGACCAGAGGCGCGGAAGCACCCCGGAAGCCCGGCCCAGGCCGAACACACCCCCTACGGCCTGGAGTTATCCCTCCAGCCGCCGACCGCGCCCCGGGCACCGGCAGAACTGGTCCAACTGCCGGAGTAGTTGTCCTGCCGCCGGTCCGGCGGCAGGACAAGATCGGCTCTCGGCCAGGCCGGAACCCGGCCCCTCGACGGCAGGCGGAGGCCCGGCGTTCAGCGGATCAGCCCCAGGCCGGTGACGCCCTCGACGGGCCCCGCCGCACCCCCGCGCCGGGCGAGTCCACGGGCCAGGGGGTCGCGGCCGCTCTCCCGGTGCGCGGCCCCGATGCGGCGCAGCGCCAGAGCCTGCCCGTCGGCCCAGTCGGCCTGCCGAGCCAGCTCCACCACGCTGCCGAACAGCTCCACGGCCCGCGTCCGGTCCGCCAGCAGCCAGTGGCACTCGGCGCGCCGCAGCTGGGCGGCGGCCTGGGCCCGCAGCTCGCCGTCCGCGACGGCGGCGAACAGGCCGGCGGTCGCGACCTCCAGGCACTCGCCCGTGTACATCCCCACCGAGAGGAAGCTGTGCAGGCTCTCCGCCAGCCGCCAGGCGATCGCGCTGAAGCCCGATCCGGAGGCCTGGCGGACGGCGCCGGACAGGCTCTCCCGCTCGCTTTCCAGCCACTCCGAGGCCTCGCCGTGGTCCGAGAAGACCAGCGCTGCCGAGGGCGGCGCCTGGGCGGACGGGCCGGGCGCGGGCTCCGCCGGGTAGAGGAGCCGGGCCGCCGCGTCGGCGTGGTGGAGGTACCACTCGAAGAGCCGCTGCCGGGCGGCGCGCGCCTCCTCCGCCCCGGCCAGCTCACGGGCGTACGAGCGCAGCAGGTCGTGCAGACCGAAGCGGCCCGCCGCGCGTTCCCGTACGAGATGGGCGTCGGTCAGGGTCACCAGCAGTTCGGCCGCCGCCGCCGATGTGGTGTCCGCCAGGGCGGCGGCGCCGTTCACGGAGACGTCAGGGCCCGGCATGAGGCCCAGGAGCCGGAACATCCGGCGGGCCCCGGCCGGGAGCGCGAGGTAGGAGAGGTCGAAGGCGGCCCGGACCGTGGAGCGCCGGTCGCCTTCGATGCGGAGCCGGCTGAGCATGTCGTCACCGGCCAGCTCCGCGCAGTAGGAGGCGATGCCCGTGTCCCGGGCCACCAGGTTGGCCCCGGCGATCCGGATGGCCAGCGGCAGGCCGCCGCAGACCTCCACGAGTCTTCGGGCCGCCTCCTCGTCCGCCGTGGCGACGCACTCGCCGATGATGCTGCCCAGCAGCCGTCGGGCCTCGTCCGGGTCCAGGACGTCCAGCGCGAGCTGGCGGGCGCCGTCGCTCACTACCAGACCGGCGAGGCGGCTGCGGCTGGTGATCACCACGCCGCAGCCCCGGGCGCCCGGGATGAGCGGCCGGACCTGTTCGGCGTCGCGCGCGTTGTCCAGGACGATCAGCATCTGCTTGTCGGCGAGCAGGGTCCGGTACAGCGCCGCGGCCTCGTCCTCGTCCGCGGGCAGCTGGTCGGGCGGCGCGCCCAGGGCCCGGAGGAACTGCGCCAGTACGTCGCCGGGGCGCAGCGTCGGCAGCGGGGAGTGGCCGCGCAGATCGACGAAGAGCTGGCCGTCCGCGAAGTGCGCGCGCCGCGTGTGCGCCCAGTGCTTGGCGAGGGCGGTCTTGCCGACGCCGGGCGCGCCGACGACCGCCACCACGTGCGCGCGCTCGCCCGGGTCGGGCGAGAGGAGGGCGTCCAGGTCCCGCAGCTGCCGCCGCCGCCCGACGTAGGAGCCTGCCATGGAGGGGAGTTGGGCCGGGAGCGGGCCTGCGGGCGCCGGGCGGCCGGGCGGTGCGGGGCGGTCCGGGCGCTGGGCGAGGGGCAGTTGCTGGCGCAGCACCCGCAGGTGGGCGTCGCGGACCTCGGCGCTGGGGGCGATGCCGAGCTCCTTGTCCAGCCGGTCGCGCAGCCGGCTGAAGACGTTGAGCGCGGCGGCCTGCTCCCCGCAGCTGCCGAGGGTGAGGATCAGCCGGGCGTGCAGGCCCTCGTGGAGCGGCTCGGCGTTCACCATGGACCAGAGCAGCGGGACGGCCTCCTCGGGCCGGCGCAGCAGCAGCGCGGTGTCGGCGTGCAGCAGCACCGCCTTGACCCGCCGCTCGTTGGCGACCACCGCGGCCGGGTGCTGCCGCAGCACCGGGTCCGCGTCCGCGAGCACCGGCCCCCGCCACCACCGCAGGGCCTGCGTCAGCGACTCGTACGCGGCCCCCGGGTCCGGCGCCCGGTGCAGACGCTCCGCCTGGGCCAGCAACTCGTCGAAGTGGCCGAGGTCGATCTGGCTCCGGGACGCCTGGAGCAGATAGCCGGTGGGGGTCCGGGCGACGGTGGGCGTCGGCGCGGTCCGCGGTCCGCCGCCCGGGTCCAGGAGCCGGCGGACCTGGCTGACGTAGGTGTGGACCAGGCTCTGGTGGGAGCTGGGCGGCCCGGACGGCCAGAGGGTGTCGGTGATCTCCCGCTGGGTGGAGGGCTCGGGGTGCTTGAGCGCGAGCAGCCCGAGCAGCCGCCGCAGCATCGGGCTGGAGACCGGGACGGGGGTCTGCCCGCGCTGGAGGGCGAGCGGCCCGAGGATCAGCAGCCGGGGCCGCCCGGCGCCGCGCGGTGGTCCGGTACGGGTGGTGGCCAGCAGGTCCGCCAGCTCACCGCCGCTCAACTCCAGGACTTCCGCCAGGCGTTGAAGGGTACGGGCCTGCGGCCGCTGGACCCGCCCGCGCTCTATGTCACGGAGCGCCCGGGTACTGATCCCGGCCCGTAACGCGGCCACCTCCTGACTCAGCCCGGCCCGCCTGCGGAACGCCTGGAGCCGTGGCCCGAACGAACACTGCTCGCCATCCGGACCTCCCCGGGACAGCCCCGCGGCCGACATCCTCTCTGACATGGCATCCCCCTCGTCCGATGACCCCCCCTGTCGGTCACGACCGGCGGCGGCATTGCGGGCCGTGCACGGCCGACTTCGCAGAGGCTTCGTCGCGGATCAGTTTGGACTAGACCAATGGGTCAGGCAAGGGGACATCCGGGGGGCGGACGGGGGTGGGCGAAAGCGGTCGGGACGGCTGGTCCGGAGGGGACCGGCTCAATTCGACGGGTTCGGTCTGGTCGGGCCTCGGCATGGCCTGCCGGGACCTGGGCCGGCTGCACGAGGCCGCCGTCCACCGAGAGCTCAGGCATATGGACCGGGCGCTCCACGCCGTCGCACAGGCCCCCGCCCTGGCCCGCGAGACAAGGTTCAGGCGCGCTGCGGCGGACAGCCTCCTGCGCCTCTCCCCCACCCACCAGCAGATGGGCCACCCCGACGCGGCGCGCACCCACGCCGAGCTGATGGAACAAGCAGGCACAGAGGATCTTCTCGGCCATGGGCCTGCGACCGAGGGCTGGTGACGATCAAGCTCAGCCCGCTCTCAGCGACATCGTCATCGCCTCCACCGCCAGCAGCGGCGCCACATTGCGGTCCATCGCCTGGCGGCACGCGATCACCGCCTCGATCCTGCGCAGCGTCTGCGCGGGCGTCGAGGACTGCGCGATCCGGTCCAGCGAGTCCTGCACGTCCACATTGGCGATGGCGATCCGCGAACCGAGCTGGAGCGCCAGCACATCGCGGTAGAAGCCGGTGAGCTCGGTGAGCGCCAGGTCCAGGCTGTCGCGCTGCGTCCGGGTCTTGCGGCGCTTCTGCTTGTCCTCCAGCTCCTTCATCGCCCCCGCCGTGCCGCGTGGCATCCGGCCGCCCGCCACTCCGCCGAGCGCCGCCTTCAGGTCCTCGGTCTCCTTGACGTCCACCTCCTCCGCCATCTGCTTGGCGTCGTCGGTGGCCGTGTCGATCAGCTCCTGGGCCGCCTTGAGGCAGCCGCCCACATCCGCGACCCGCAGCGGAACCTTGAGCACCGCCGCCCGTCGCGCCCGCGCCCGCTCGTCGGTGGCCAGGCGGCGCGCCCGGCCGATGTGCCCCTGGGTGGCCCGCGCCGCCGCATGCGCGCGCTCGGGGTCGACCCCGTCCCGGCGGATCAGGACGTCCGCCACCGCCTCCACCGGCGGGGTGCCGAGGGTGAGGTGGCGGCAGCGCGAGCGGATCGTGGGGAGGACGTCTTCGAGCGACGGGGCGCACAGCATCCACACCGTGCGCGGCGCCGGCTCCTCGACCGCCTTCAGCAGCACGTTGCCCGCGCCCTCGGTGAGCCGGTCGGCGTCCTCCATGACGATGACCTGCCAGCGGCCGACCGCCGGGGAGAGCTGGGCGCGGCGGACCAGGTCGCGGGTCTCCTTCACACCGATGGAGAGCAGGTCCGTACGGATCACCTGGACGTCGGCGTGCGTACCGATCAGGCTCGTGTGGCAGCCGTCGCAGAACCCGCAGCCGGGCTCCCCGCCCAGCGCCCGGTCCGGGCTGGTGCACTGGAGCGCGGCGGCGAAGGCGCGGGCGGCGGTGGACCGTCCGGAACCCGGCGGTCCGGTGAACAGCCAGGCGTGGGTCATCTTCGAGCCCTGCTCCAGCGGCTCACCGTCGGAGACGGCCGTGACCAGTGCGTCGGCGTCCTTGGCGGCAGCGGCGAGCTGTTCCCTCACCCGGTCCTGTCCGACCAGGTCGTCCCATACGGTCATCGGTCACCGCCCTTCCCATCGTGGGGTTCCATGCCGGGTCCGATCCATGCCCGATCCCATGCCGGATCGCATGCCCCATCCCCTGTCGGACTCCATTGTGGGGGACGCCACTGACAAGTCCGGCCCGCCCACCCCTCAGGGGCGGACGGGCCGGACTCCGGACACCTACAGGTCAGCCGCGCGGGCGACGTCCCCGGCCCGTGGGGCCCTCGTCGTCGTGCCCGCCGAGCAGCTCGTCCGCCAGCGTCGGCAGATCGTCCAGCGGGGTCTCCTCGGCCCAGTCCGGACGGGGGCGCTTGCGACGGGAGCGGGACTCGTCGGCCCGGCCCGCGGCCTGCGGGTCCTCGATCTGCGGCAGTTCCCGCGTGCGCTCGTTCTCGCTCTCCGCCGGCGGGGTCGCCGGGCCCTCGTCCCGGAAGTAGCCCTTGGGCACCCGGTCGGAGGGCTGGTCCCCCCGTACGGGCGGCAGCACGGCCGTCTCATCGGCGGCCCGAGCGTCGCGGGCGTCCCGGGCCTCACGGCTGTCCCGAGCACCGCGAGCATCACGGCTGTCCCGGCCGTCGCGCGCCTCACGCCCCGGCCGCTCGTCCGTGATCCGCGGCAGCATCGCCGTCTCATCGTCCCCGGAACCCGAACCCGAACCGGAACGCGAACCCGAGCCCGACCCCGAAGCAGAGCCCGAACCCGGCCCCTCCTCCGGACGCGCCGCAGGCACCGGCTGTGTGATCTCGTTCGGGTTCACGATCGGCGTGGGCACCGTGAGCTCGTTCTCCGGAACGGTCGGCCCGTGCCCCTCCGACCGCGAGGACGCCTCAGAACGGGAGGCACGGGAAGCGGCCTCCGCGCGCTCCGCCTCGGCCCGAGCCGCCTCCGTACGAGCGGCCGCCTCGGCCTCAGCGCGCCGACGGGCTTCCTCGGCCCGGACCAGCGCCTCCTCGGCCTTCCGCTGCTTCTCCAGCCGGAGCGCCTCGGCCTCCTTGCGGAGCCGCGCCTCCTCCTCGGCCTGCTTGCGGAGGCGTTCCTGCTCGGCCTCGCGGGCCCGCTCCTCGGCCTCCAGCCGGCGGCGGTCCTCCTCGGCCCGGCGGCGGGCCTCCTCGGCGCGCTGCCGGGCCTCCTCCGCCTGGCGCTCGGCCTCGCGCTGCCGCGCCTCCTCCAGCTCGCGCTGCTTGCGCTCCTCCTCCTCGGCGCGCAGCCGGGCCAGCTGCTCCTGGCGCTCCTTCTCCAGGCGCTCCCCCTCGGCCTTGCGGGCGGCCTCTTCCTCCGCCTTGCGCCGCGCCTCTTCCTCGGCCTTGCGGCGGGCCTCCTCGATGGCCTGGATCTCGGCCTCGGAGAGCGGAAGGAGCCGGTCGAGGCGGTGACGTACGACCGTGGTGATCGCCTCGGGCTCCTGCCCGGCGTCCACCACCAGGTAGCGCGTCGGGTCGGCGGCGGCCAGGGTCAGGAACCCGGACCGTACGCGCTCGTGGAACTCCGCCGGCTCCGACTCCAGCCGGTCCGGCGCCTCCGTGAACCGCTCGCGCGCGGTCTGCGGGTCGACGTCCAGCAGCACCGTCAGATGCGGTACGAGGCCGCTCGTCGCCCACCGTGAGATCCGGGCGATCTCGGTCGGGGCCAGGTCCCGGCCCGCGCCCTGGTAGGCGACGGAGGAGTCGATGTAGCGGTCGGAGATGACGATCGCGCCGCGCTCCAGCGCCGGGCGGACCACGGAGTCGACGTGCTCGGCGCGGTCGGCGGCGTACAGCAGCGCCTCGGCGCGGTTGGAGAGTCCGGCGGAGGAGACGTCCAGCAGGATCGACCGCAGCCGCTTGCCGACCGGGGTGGCCCCGGGCTCGCGGGTCACGACGACCTCGTGGCCCTTGGCACGGATCCAGTCGGCCAGCGCCTCGACCTGGGTGGACTTGCCCGCTCCGTCGCCGCCCTCCAGGGCGAGGAAGAAGCCGGTGGTGGCGGGGGCCACGGCCGGGTCGCCGCCGCGCAGCGCCTCGCGCAGGTCGCGGCGGAGCGGTACGCCCGCCCGGTCGTCCGTCTTGGCGAGGACGATCGCGGCGACGGGCAGCAGCAGCGCCCCGATCAGCATCAGCGTGTAGGCGGCGCCGCCGTGGTCGAAGACGAAGTCGCCGCCGCCCAGCCGGTGCTGCCCGATCGCTGCGGCGAGCAGCGGGCCCGCGACCGCGCCGAGCGCGACGAGCACCCGGACGAGGGCCTGGAGGTGCTCGGTGGTCCGGGCCTGCCGGGCCGCCTCGGTCTCCTGGTCGATGATGGCGTGCCCGATGTTGGCGGCGACCCCGGCGGCGTAACCGGCCAGGAGCGCGATCGCGAGCCCGGTGGCGGTGTCCGGCACCAGGCCGAGCGCCAGGAGCGCGAGGCCGGTGACGGTGGTGGCCAGCGCGAGCAGGCGGCGCCGCGACAGGGCGGGCAGCACCTTCTGCGCCGTACGGATGCCGAGGGCGGTGCCGCCGGTCAGCGCCAGGATCAGCAGCGCGAACGTGACGGGTCCGCCGCCCAGGTCGTAGGCGTGCAGGACGGACACGGCGGCGGCCGCCGCGATCGCCCCGGCGACGGCCGCGCAGGCGGCGACGACCAGCGGCAGGGCGCCGGTGCGGCCCTTGTCGGGGCCGCTTCCGGTGGTGGGGCGGCGCAGGCCTTCCAGGGGCGAGCGCGGCCGGGGGGTCTGGGTGTCGGGCAGTTCGAGGAAGTACAGGGTCGAGATGGAGGCCGAGAACAGACCGGCCGCGACATACGAACCCAGGGCCGCCTGGTGGAAGGAGAACCACTCCAGGCCGGTGCCGAGGAGGTTGCCGATCAGCGTGGCGACCAGCAGCACCACCGCGGCGGCGGGGACGGCCAGGAAGTTCGTACGGAGCGACAGCCTGCGCAGGGCGTCGAGATGGTCGGGGAGCGGACGTACGGCCGCGCCTTCGATGGGCGGGGCGGGCAGCAGCGCCGGGGCGGCGCTCTCCTTGGCCACCGCCCACAGGCGCTCACCGGCACCGGTCACGAAGACGGTGATGAGGATCATCATGAGCGCCTTGTCCGGCACCCAGTCGATCCACAGCGGGGCGATGATCAGCAGGGCGAGCCGCAGCCCGTCCACCCCGATCATCAGCCATCGCCGGTCCAGTTTCCCGCCGGGCGCGGTGAGCGACGTCAAAGGCCCCAGGAGTACGGCTCCGAAGAGCACGGTGGAAAGGATGCGGGCACCGAACACGGCGGCGACGGCGAAGGCCGCCCCGCGGTATCCGGCCCCGAATGAGCCCTCCAGGACCGCTGCTTGCAGCGACAACAGCACCAGCACGAGAAGGGCGAGTGCATCGCCGATACCGCCGACGAGCTGGGCGCTCCACAACCGCTTCAGCGGGGGAACACGCAACAGGGCTCGTACGGCGCGCTCGCGTGAGTCTGCGGCAAGTGTGTCGGAGGTGGGGCTCACGACCGTTGGCTGCTCGGCTCGCGTCATCCGCCCAGCCTATCGGCAGCGGTGCGGTGACTGTCGGCCCGTCCGAACATATGGCCGCAGATCACTTCCGGCCAGCTCGCGAACAGGCCCCTTGACGTACTGCTGCCCGGCACCTGGATGCAGGTGCCGGGCAGCGTCACGCCAACAGAACCGGTCAGTCCTCCGACGAGGACGACGCGGAGGCCGAGGCCGACGCCGTCTTCTTCGCCGTCGCCGTCTTCTTGGCGGCCGTGGACTTGGTGGCCGTCTTCTTCGCCGCGGTCTTCTTGGCGGCCGTGGTCTTGGCCGCCGTCGTCTTCTTCGCGGCCGTCTTCTTGGCCGTCGCCTTCTTCGCCGGGGCCTTCTTCGCCGTCTTCTTCTTGGCGGGTCCCTTGGCGCGCTTCTCGGCCAGCAGCTCGTAGCCGCGCTCCGGCGTGATCTCCTCGACGCTGTCACCGGTCCGCAGCGTCGCGTTGGTCTCGCCGTCGGTGACGTACGCGCCGAAGCGGCCGTCCTTCACCACGACCGGCGCACCGCTCACCGGGTCGGTGCCCAGCTCCTTCAGCGGCGGCTTGGCCGCGGCCCGGCCGCGCTGCTTGGGCTGGGCGTAGATCGCGAGGGCCTCTTCGAGGGTGATGTCGAAGAGCTGGTCCTCGGAGGTCAGCGACCGGGAGTCGGTGCCCTTCTTCAGATACGGGCCGTACCGGCCGTTCTGCGCGGTGATCTCGACACCCTCGGCGTCGGTACCGACGACGCGCGGCAGCGACATCAGCTTGAGGGCGTCGGCGAGGGTGACCGTGTCCAGGGACATGGACTTGAAGAGCGAGGCGGTCCGCGGCTTCACCGCGTTCTTGCCGGTCTTCGGCGTCCCCTCGGGCAGCACCTCGGTGACGTACGGGCCGTAGCGGCCGTCCTTGGCGATGATCTGGTTGCCGGTCACCGGGTCGGCGCCCAGCTCGAAGTCGCCGCTGGGCTTGGCCAGCAGCTCCTCGGCCGGCTCCACGGTCAGCTCGTCGGGGGCCAGGTCCTCGGGGACGTCGGCGCGCTGGTGGCCCTCGGCGTCCTTCTCGCCCCGCTCGATGTACGGGCCGTACCGGCCGACGCGGAGCTTGATGTCGTTGCCGACCGGGAAGGAGGAGATCTCCCGGGCGTCGATCGCGCCGAGGTCGGTGACCAGTTCCTTCAGGCCGCCGAGGTGGTCGCCGTCGCCGTTGCCCGCGTCGGAGGCCGCACCGGCGCCGGAGGTGTCGTCGCCGGGCTGCGCGCCGAAGTAGAAGCGCTTGAGCCACGGCACGGACTGGGCCTCGCCCCGCGCGATGCGGTCGAGGTCGTCCTCCATGCGGGCGGTGAAGTCGTAGTCGACGAGCCGGCCGAAGTGCTTCTCCAGCAGGTTGACCACGGCGAAGGAGAGGAAGGACGGGACGAGCGCGGTGCCCTTCTTGAAGACGTAGCCGCGGTCCAGGATGGTCCCGATGATCGAGGCGTACGTCGACGGGCGGCCGATCTCGCGCTCTTCCAGCTCCTTGACCAGCGAGGCCTCGGTGTAGCGGGCCGGGGGCTTGGTGGCGTGCCCGTCGACCGTGATCTCCTCGGCGGTCAGCGCGTCGCCCTCGGCGACCTGCGGCAGCCGCCGCTCGCGGTCGTCCAGCTCGGCGTTCGGGTCGTCGGCGCCTTCGACGTACGCCTTCATGAAGCCGTGGAAGGTGATCGTCTTGCCGGAGGCGGAGAACTCGGCGTCCCGGCCGTCGCTCGCCCGGCCGCCGATCTTGACGGTGACGGAGTTGCCGGTCGCGTCCTTCATCTGGGAGGCGACGGTCCGCTTCCAGATCAGCTCGTAGAGCCGGAACTGGTCGCCGGTGAGGCCGGTCTCGGCGGGGGTGCGGAAGCGGTCGCCGGAGGGGCGGATCGCCTCGTGCGCCTCCTGCGCGTTCTTGACCTTCCCGGCGTACGTACGCGGCTTCTCGGGGAGGTAGTTCGCCCCGTACAACTGCGTGACCTGTGCCCGGGCCGCGGAGACCGCGGTGTCCGAGAGGGTCGTGGAGTCCGTACGCATATAGGTGATGAAGCCGTTCTCGTACAGCTTCTGCGCCACCTGCATGGTCGCCTTGGCCCCGAAGCCCAGCTTGCGGCTCGCCTCCTGCTGGAGGGTCGTCGTACGGAAGGGGGCGTACGGGGAGCGCCGGTACGGCTTCGACTCGACGGACCGGACGGCGAAGGACGTGTCGGCGAGCGCGGCGGCCAGGGCGCGGGCGTTCACCTCGTCCAGGTGCAGGGTCTGCGCGGAGCCGGCCTTGAGCCGGCCGTCGGCGCCGAAGTCGCGGCCCTGGGCGATGCGGCGGCCGTCGACCGCGCTGAGGCGGGCGGTCAGGGTCGAGGGGTCGGAGGCGTCACCGGTGCGGCCGGTGGCGAACTTTCCGGTCAGGTCCCAGTACTCGGCGGAGCGGAAGGCGATGCGCTCGCGCTCCCGCTCGACGACGAGGCGGGTGGCGACGGACTGGACGCGGCCCGCCGAGAGCTTCGGCATGACCTTCTTCCACAGGACCGGCGAGACCTCGTAGCCGTAGAGGCGGTCGAGGATACGGCGGGTCTCCTGGGCGTCGACCATGCGCTGGTTGAGCTCGCGCGGGTTGGCGACGGCGGCCCGGATAGCGTCCTTGGTGATCTCGTGGAAGACCATCCGGTGGACCGGGACCTTGGGCCGCAGGACCTCCTGGAGGTGCCACGCGATGGCCTCGCCCTCGCGGTCCTCATCGGTGGCGAGGAAGAGTTCGTCGGACTCGGCCAGCAGCTGCTTGAGCTTCCTGACCTGGGCCTTCTTGTCGGCATTGACGACATAGATGGGCTGGAAGTCGTTCTCGACGTCCACCCCGAGGCGGCGTACCTCGCCGGTGTACTCGTCCGGGACCTCGGCCGCGCCGTTCGGGAGGTCGCGGATGTGCCCGACGCTCGCCTCGACGACGTATCCGGGGCCGAGATAGCCCTTGATCGTCTTCGCCTTGGCAGGCGACTCGACGATGACGAGTCGGCGGCCGCCCTGTGCGGTCTCGCTGGTCGGGGACAACTTCGCTCTTCTCTCCGGTCGACACTCGATGGGCATCCGGGCAGCGTCGGAACGCTTCCCGCGGTGCTGTCGCTGCGGAGTGTGACGGTACAACCCGCCCCCGTGTCAAACGGCAAAAGCCCGCAACGGCCACTCGAACGGTAACCCGACTTCCGCCATTCCTGCCGCCCGGACCGTCGGGTCCGCGCCGTGCGAAGCCCGGGCCTGCGGCTTTTCCGGGGTGGTCGCGGAGTCCTGCGGACGCCCCCTCGACCCGGGCGCGGCCCCGGCCGGAGCGGGGATCAGACGAGCGTGAAGCACCACACGCCGAGGACCAGGAAAACTACGCCGAAAAGTGTCGTGAGTGCGGTGGAGGCGACGGGGCTCACACCGTGCAGCACCGGCGCACGACGCATGGCGCGCGCCCCGGTCCAGAGGAGGAGCGCGGCACCGAACAGCCCGAAGGCCGTGCCGGCGAAGACTGCTGCGACGCTCTCCATGTCGTACCCCTCGACCTTGTCGTACTGCTCAAGCCCGTCGTACGGCTCGATCATGGGGAGGCTGCCACCCCGGGGCATCGCCGACACGAACCCCGGGTGAACAGCGCGCAGCCACCGGGAGTACCGGCGCCGTCACATGACGTCAAGGGTCGCGCGGCGGCGGCTGCCCCGCTCGAAGACGGCCAGGAGCACCAGGGCGAGCAGCGCGTACCCGGCTCCGACCAGCAGCTCCGTCCCGGGCAGCGCGCGGTCCAGGCCGCCGCCCGCGGCCGGCGCCCGGGCGGCCTCCACGGCATGGGCCAGCGGCAGGAGACCGCCGGGCAGGCGCATCCCTTCGGGGGGTCCCGCGCGCGGCACGTTGGCCCCGGTCAGCAGGAGCAGTACGGATCCGGCCACGTTGGAGATCAGGAACACGTCACGGAAGCGGAGTCCGAGCGCCCCCAGCGCCGGACCGAACGCCGAGCACCCCGCGGCGGCCGCCAGCAGCACCGCCGCGAGCCCCGGCAGAGCGCCGAGCGGAATCCGCAGACCGAGCAGGAGAGCGGCGACGGTGAGCGTGAAGACGCTGATGAGGAGGCCGTTGAGGACATGGGGCAGGGCCCGGCCGATCCTGAGCGGAGTCCGGTGGCGAGGGCTGAGGAGGACGGCGCCGAGGGTGCCGTACCGGCGTCCGTCGGCGATCGCCATCGTGCCGCCGTAGACGCAGGCGGTGGAGGAGGCGAGCACCGCGTTGCCCAGCAGGTAGAAGTGATCGTCGGCCACCTGGAGCTCCCGCCCGAGGAAGAGGAAGAAGAGGAGCTGGAGCAGCGGGCCGACCAGCAGGGTGCCGATGAACATGGGCGGCGCCGTCCAGTTGAACAGCGCGCGGTACGAGATGGCTCCGCCGACGACGATGAGGCGGAGGGCGCTGGGGGCTACCGGGCCGTGGGGGTGGTCGATGTGGCAGGTGCAATGGGTGTGGCGGGCATGCGGCGGCTCCTGGCCATCAGGCGAGCGAGAGGGCGGCGGCGGCCCGGGCACGGCGTTCGACCCGCCCCAGGACCAGCACGGCGAGCAGGGCGTACAGCGCACCGAGGGCGAGAGCGGCGGCCATCGGCACCAGCACCTCGGCCCGGCCCGCCCCGCCGGAGGTCGCCGCGTGCACGGCCCGCGCCCCCCAGGTGGTGGGCAGGGCCCAGGAGACCGGCAGCGTCCACCGGGGCAGCACGGTGACGGGGACGAGCATCCCGGACAGCAGCCGCACGGGCGCGTCCAGCGGGTTGGCCGGCGCGTTGGCGTCGCGCAGCAGCACGAACGTGGCGGCCAGCAGCAGCCCCGTCATCCCCAGCGACAGCACGCAGACCGGGACGGCGACCAGGAACAGCAGCGGGTGCGCGAAGTCGAGGGGTACGTCGAAGAGGAGCGCGCCCCACAGGACGGTCGCCCCCATCGCGTACGTGCCGATGACGGCCGTGGGGAGCGTGATCGGCAGCAGCACCAGGGCGAGCGGGGTGGGCGAGGCGACCAGGGTCTCCAGCGTGCCGAGCCGGCGCTGGTTCTGCACGGCACCACCCGAACCGAACAGCACCGAGGACCAGATGCCCATCAGCCCCGCCCCGACAGCGGCGGTGAGCAGCCGGCCCGGGTCGTCGGCGGCGCGGAAGAGGTGGACGGCGAGGGTGGCGTGGACGAGCGGGACCAGTACGGCGAAGGTGATCTCCAGCGGTGAGCGGCTCATGTACGAGACATGGGTCCGCACTCCGGCCCAGATCAGCCGCGACAGGCGGGCGGGGAACGGTATCCGGGTCCCTGCTCTCATGCGGAGGCCGCCTCTCGGGCGGGCGTGGGCTCACCGTCGGGAACGCCTGCCTCCGCCTCCTCCACGATCGCGATGTACGCGTCCCCCAGGGTCGGTTCACGCGTGACGACCCGTCCGATCCGGATCCCGCTCAGTGCGGCGAGCACCGGGGCGTGCGGGTCGGCCCCCGGCCCGCCTGCACGGTGAGGATCTGGAGGGAGCCGCGCTCCTCGGCCCCCGCGCCCCGGACGCCGGGCAGGGCGCGGATCAGGTCGAGGTGTTCGACGCCCGCCCCGTACGCCTCGATCTCCAGGACGTCGCGTTCCTGGACGCGGGACTTGAGCCGGCCGGGGGTGTCGAGGGCGCGGATCGTGCCGCCCGCGATCACCGCGATCCGGTCGCACAGTTCGTCGGCCTCGGCCATGTAGTGGGTGGTGAGGAGCGCGGTGGTGCCGTCGGCCCGGAGGTCGGCCACCGTACGGCGCAGATCGCGGGCGGCGACCGGGTCGACGCCGGTCGAGGGCTCGTCCAGGAAGAGGACATCGGGCCGGTGGAGCAGGCCCCGGGCGATGTGGAGGCGCTGCCGCGTACCGCGCGAGTAGCCCTCCACCCGCTCCTTCTCCCGGCTTCTCCCGGCCGAGCAGGCCGACCGGCTCCAGGAGTTCGGCGATCCGGCGCCGCTGGTCGCGGGGTTCGACGCCGTGGAGCTCGGCGAAGCAGCGGAGGTTGTCCAGCGCGGTGAGCCGGTCGTAAAGGCCCCGGTCGCCGCCGAAGACGTACCCGACCCTGCGTCGTACGGCGACGGGCTCGCGCGCCACGTCGTGGCCGAGCACCCGGGCGGTGCCGGAGGTGGGCAGCAGGAGGGTGTTGAGCATCTTGATGGTGGTGGTCCTGCCCGCGCCGTTGGGCCCGAGCAGGCCGAAGAGCTCGCCGCGCGCCACCTGGAGGTCGATGCCGCGCACGGCCTCGGTCTCGGTGGTGCGCGGCCGCAGGAACCCGGTGCGGGTGGTGTAGGTGCGGCGGAGGCCGAACGCCTCGATGGCCGGAGGGGCTTCGGTGACAGGCATGGCGGGGACGTCAGGAGCCCACGACCACGCCGGGCCATCGATTCGGGCGCTCCCGAATCGTCCCCCGGCACCCGCCTCGGGTAGGACACCGCCCGCAGCACGTCCTCACCGGCGAGCAGGGCGAGCAGCGACCGGCCGGTGTCCGTGAGCTGGTAGTAGACGCTGCGGCCGACCCGGTGCCGGCTCACCACACCGGCGTCGGCGAGGACCGAGAGGTGCTCGGAGACCGTGCTCGGGGCGAGGCCGAGCCGGTCGGCCAGCCCGGGTGTGGTGAGGGGGCCGCCGAGCTGGCGCAGGAACGAGGCGCGGCCCCGGCTGAGCAGCAGCCCCGGACGGTCGCCGCTCTCCGCGTTCGGCTCGGCGGAGCGGTCGCGGAGGGCGGCGGCGCCCCGGGCCTGGAAGGAGACGGCGAGGACCTCGGGGTCGTCGGTGGAGTAGAGCCGGCACCCCTCGGCGAAGACGAGCGGGACGAGCAGCAGCCGCCGCTCTCCGGCCCGGTAGTCGGCCTCGATGTGCTTGGTCAGCTCCAGCACCGGGGGCTTCCAGCCGGCCCGGGACTCCAGTCCGGCGAAGAGCGCGTCGACGCCCTCGGTCGCGAAGCTCCGGGCCCGCACGAGCACCTCGTCCTCGACGAGCCTGCGCATGGTGGGCCAGTGCTGCTCCAACGCGCCTTCCCACTACGCCGCGTAAGCATCGGCGAGCGTGGCGCAGGCGGCCTCGGGGTCCTCCACGTACGGCCGGACGAACGGGTGGTCCTCCATCCCCGCGTAGTGCTCCCGCACCCTGCCCGTACGACCTCGGCCGGGGTGGCCCGGACGATGTCCGGCTCGGCGTCGACGGACGAGGCCCCGACCGGCCGGGGCAGCAGGAAGTCCGGGAAGCCGTGCGGCCCATGGGTCAGCAGCCGCAGCGGCCGGGTCCGCTCGTCGTCCCGCAGCACCTCGCGGGCGCGGCCGGCCCATTCCTCGTACGGCCACAAGGGCGTGCGGTGCGGCAGTGCCAGATACACGGCTGCACGACGCGTCCCACAGCGGGCTGATGGCTATCCGGGTCGCCCGAGCGAGGCTTCGTCCGACTCGATCCGGATCACGCCGCGCTCACCCGATCCCCTGTCCCGCGACAGGGCCCGCCACCGGCTCCAGGAAGCCCTCCTCGACCAGCAGCCGGATCGCCTGCGGGGTGCGGTCGCGCAGGAGCACCGGGTCCTCGGACATCAGCTGGGCGATGGCGTCCAGGATCCGCCCGGCGGGCAGCGAACCGTCGCACACCCCGGCGAACCCGGCGGCCACCGCGTCCACCTTGGTCGCCCGCATCATCCCGCGGTGCTGGCGCAGCACCACATGCTCGGGATCCTCCGCCCCGGGCAGGCCCACCTGCTCCTGCACGACCTCGGTGGCGAGGGTGAAGTGCCCGGCGAGGAGGGCGGCGTCGTCCTGGTCGCGCAGGTAGTCCTGGCGGGCGAAGTGCTCCTCCACGGCCCGGCCCAGCGGCTGCTGCACGGCGTGCGGCCACTCCTCGACGACGACCGACGGGCGCCCCGCGGCCGCGGCGGCGGACCTGCGCAACGTGATCCAGCCGAAGCCGACGGCGGTGGTCCCGCGCGCCTCGAACTCGTCCAGCCACGCCTCGTACCGCTCGGCGTACGCCTCCGGGTCGCTGCGGTGGTCGCCGCTGTCGCGCAGCCAGAGCTCGGCGTACTGCGTGACGTCCTGGACCTCGCGCTGCACGATCCAGGCGTCGCACCCGGCGGGCACCCAGGAGCGGAGCCGGTCCTGCCACTCCTCGCCCTCCACGTGCTGCCAGTTGGCGAGGAACTGGGCGTATCCCCCCTCGTTCAGGTGGTCGCCCGCCTGCTGGACCAGGGTGCGGCAGAGGTCGTCGCCGGCCATGCCGCCGTCCCGGTAGGTGAGGCGGGCGCCGGGCGAGATGACGAAGGGCGGGTTGGAGACGATCAGGTCGAAGGTCTCCGCACCGACCGGCTCGAAGAGGGAACCCTCGCGGAGGTCGGCCGGGGCGGCGCCGGAGAGGGCGAGGGTGAGCCGGGTGAACTCCAGGGCGCGGGGGTTGAGGTCGGTGGCGGTGACGCGGGTGGCGTGCTGGGCGGCGTGCAGCGCCTGGATGCCGGAGCCCGTACCGAGGTCGAGGGCCGAGGCCACCGGCGTACGCACGGTGATGGAGGCGAGGGTGGTGGAGGCCCCGCCGACGCCGAGGACGACGCCCTCCTCGTGCGAGCCGATCCCGCCCGCACCGCCGACCGCGCAGCCGAGGTCGGAGACGATGAACCAGTCCTCACCGTCCGGCCCGCCGTAAGGCCGTACGTCGACGGTGGCGCGGACCAGGCCGTCCTCGACGCTCACCCAGCCGTCCTGGACGCACTCCTCCAGCGGCAGGGCGGCGCGGGCCTGCTCCTGGGGGACGGGGCGCTGGAGGAGGAACAGCCGCACCAGCGTGTCGAGCGGCGACACGCCCCGGGTGGCACGCAGGGCGGGCACGGTCTCGCTGCGGGCGAGCGCGGCATAGGCGGAGGCGCCGAGCCGGTCGAGGAGGCCGTCGGCGGTGAAGGCCGCGGCGAGCAGCGCCTCGCGGAGGCCGGCGGTGTGGTCGGGTGCGGGAAGGCTGGTCTCACTCACCCGACCATTGTGGCCGGTCCCACCGACAACGGCAGCGGCCCGGCCACCCACAGGGTGTCCGGGCCACTGCTTCGAGACCGTTCTCGCGGCCTTCGGGGCGCCGGGTTTCGCGGAGGGACGGGTTGCCGGGGTGCCGGGGCCCTCCCGGGCCGCCGGGTCCTCCCGGGGCACCGGGCCACCGGGTCGCCGGGTCTTCCCGGAGCACCGAGCGCCGGGTCGCTGGGCCCTCCCGAGCCGCCGGATCGCCGCGCCGACCGGGCCGCCGGGTCTTCCCGGGGCGCCGGGCCCCCGGAGTGCCGGGTCGCCCGGTCGCCGGGCCACAGGAGTGCCGGGCCGGCGGGCGGCCGGGTCCTCCCGGGCCGCCGGGCCGCCGGGCCGCCGGGCCGCCGGAAACGGTCTTCCGGGAGCCGAGGGCCCAGGGCTACGCCTTCTTCTCCTCCGAGGCCGACGCCGAGGGAGTCGCCGCGCCCGCTTCCGGCGCCGCGGATCCCCCGGGGCTGGCGGGCCCGGTCGAGGGCGCCGGCTTCTGGCAGCCCTTCTGCTTCGACATCGCGGTGCCGACCTCACCGGACTGGAGCTTCTTCAGCGCCTGGTCACCGCTGGTGCTGATCTTGTTCAGCTCGTCGGCGATGCCCTTGAGGCCGTCGGCGAACTTCGCCTGGTCCTTGGTCTCCAGGGCGTCGACCTTGGTCTTCAGACCGGCGTACGCCGTGGCGGAGGCGTTCAGCTCCTTCACGGCCTCCTTCTGCGTGGTCTCACCGTCGTCGACCGGCGGCGGACCGGCCGAGTCCACGGCCGCGCCCAGCGACTTGTACGCCTGGGAGATCTGCTGGAAGGCGGCCGAGTCCGTCTTCTGGACGTCGGCGGGCTTGCTGTTGTCAGCGGTCTGCTGCTGGATGGAGGCGTTGGCGTTGGCGATCTTCTGGAGCTGCGGCTGGACCTGGTCGCAGACCTTCTTGGCCCAGTCGTTCACCTTGTCGTCGCTGTCGTCGCTGCAACCCGACAGCGTCAGTACGAGTACCGCACCGCCGGACAGTGCGGCTGCAAGCTTCTTGTTCACCGGTTGGGTCCCTTCCAAGGCTCTCGGCCCCGGAACTTACACGCCGAGGGGGCTCCATCCGGGTGCCGGGCATCCGGTGTACCCCCTTTTGAAGCCATTTGCACCAAGGGAAATGAGGGAGATGCCACTCGGCCGGAGAATCCGACACCCGTACGGTCACTCACCGGAACGGCGGGATTCGATCACCGGTTCCCACACAGAGGAGCAGGCGGGCGGTACGTCAACACGCACCACCCGCCCGCACGGTGACCGCACGTCACCCGGAGCCGTGGATCTACGAGGCGGCAGCCGGGTCCGGTGACGGCACCGAAGGACCGCCGCCGCCCGGCGCACCGCTGTCGTCCTCGCCCACGGCGATTCCGCGCCGCTTGGACACGTAGACCGCGCCGACGATGACCACGAGGGCGAAGACGGCGACCAGCGCCCGGATCCAGGGGTTCGCGTCCGCCCCGTAGCTGAACTGCACCACCGCGGGTGCGATGAGCAGGGCCACCAGGTTCATCACCTTCAGGAGCGGGTTGATCGCCGGGCCCGCCGTGTCCTTGAACGGGTCGCCGACCGTGTCGCCGATCACGGTCGCGGCGTGCGCGTCGCTGCCCTTGCCGCCGTAGTGCCCGTCCTCGACGAGCTTCTTGGCGTTGTCCCAGGCACCGCCGGAGTTGGCGAGGAAGACCGCCATCAGGGTGCCGGTGGCGATGGCGCCCGCGAGGTACGAGCCGAGCGCGCCGACGCCCAGGCTGAACCCGACCGCGATCGGCGCCAGGACCGCGAGCAGGCCGGGCGTGGCCAGCTCGCGCAGGGCGTCCTTGGTGCAGATGTCGACGACGCGGCCGTACTCCGGCTTCTCCGTGTAGTCCATGATCCCGGGGTGCTCGCGGAACTGCCGCCGCACCTCATGGACCACGGCTCCGGCGGACCGGGAGACCGCGTTGATGGCGAGTCCGGAGAAGAGGAAGACGACCGCCGCGCCGAGGATCAGGCCGACGAGGTTGTTGGGCTGCGAGATGTCCAGGCTCAGCCCCAGCTCCCCCGCCCCGGCGCCCACGTCGGCGACCGCCGTGGCGATGGCGTCGCGGTAGGAGCCGAAGAGCGCGGCCGCCGCCAGGACGGCGGTGGCGATGGCGATGCCCTTGGTGATGGCCTTGGTGGTGTTGCCGACGGCGTCCAGGTCGGTGAGCACCTGGGCCCCGGCGCCGGTCACGTCCCCGGACATCTCGGCGATGCCCTGGGCGTTGTCGGAGACCGGCCCGAAGGTGTCCATGGCGACGATGACGCCGACCGTGGTGAGCAGCCCGGTCCCGGCGAGCGCCACCGCGAAGAGCGCCAGCATGATCGACGTACCGCCCAGCAGGAACGCCCCGTAGACGCCGAGGCCGATCAGCAGCGCGGTGTAGACGGCCGACTCCAGGCCGATGGAGATACCGGCCAGCACCACGGTCGCCGGGCCGGTCAGCGAGGACTTCCCGATGTCCTGGACCGGGCGGCGCTTGGTCTCGGTGAAGTAGCCGGTGAGCTGCTGGATCAGCGCGGCGAGGACGATGCCGATGGCCACCGCGACCAGGGCGAAGACGCGGGGGTCGCCGCCGTGCGTGGTGATCGCCTCATCGGTGACGCCCGTGAGCCCGGCGTACGAGGACGGCAGATAGGCGAACGCTGCCACGGCCACCAGGACGAGCGAGACCACGGCGGAGATGAAGAAGCCCCGGTTGATCGCGGTCATGCCGCTGCGGTCGGCGCGGCGCGGGGCGACGGCGAAGATCCCGATCATCGCGGTGACGACACCGATCGCCGGGACCATCAGCGGGAAGGCCAAACCGGAGTCGCCGAAGGCGGCCATGCCGAGGATGAGTGCGGCGACGAGCGTCACGGCGTACGACTCGAAGAGGTCGGCGGCCATGCCGGCGCAGTCACCGACGTTGTCGCCCACGTTGTCGGCGATGGTGGCGGCGTTGCGCGGGTCGTCCTCCGGGATGCCCTGCTCCACCTTGCCGACGAGGTCGGCGCCCACATCGGCGGCCTTGGTGAAGATCCCGCCACCGACCCTCATGAACATGGCGATCAGCGCCGCCCCGAGGCCGAAGCCCTCCAGCACCTTGGGCGCGTCGGCCGCATAGACGAGCACCACACAGGAGGCGCCGAGCAGCCCGAGCCCCACCGTGATCATTCCGACCACACCACCGGTACGGAAGGCGATTTTCATCGCCCGGTGCGAGACGGTGGTGAGATCCTTTTCCGGTTCGCCCTCTCCCGGAGTCGCCTCACGCGCGGCGGCGGCCACACGCACATTGCTCCGTACGGCGAGTCGCATACCGATGTACCCGGTCGCCGCCGAGAAAAGCGCACCCACCAGGAAGAAGAGGGAACGCCCCGCGCGCTGCGACCAGTTGTCGGCCGGCAACAAGAACAACAGGAAGAACACGATCACGGAGAACACGCCGACCGTGCGCAGCTGGCGGGCCAGATAGGCGTTGGCGCCTTCCTGGACCGCCGCGGCGATCTCCTTCATCCGTTCGGTGCCCTCGCCGGCCGCCAGCACCTGGCGTACCAGCAGCCGGGCGACGATGAGCGCGGCGACGGCGACGACCGCCACGATGATGACGATCAGCCGGTTGTCGTCGGTGAGGACCGCCGCCGCGAGGGAGACGGGCCCGTCGGAAAGTGCGGATTCCTGCGTCGGTGCAGCCATTGCGGCCGGTGCAGCCATTGGGGTGGTGAAGAACTCCGCCATACGTCCTCCTTGACGCTCAGCGCTCAAGACGTGGACGGATTGTAGGGAGCGGAACCTGATCAAAACAGTGGTCGGGAAGAGAATTGATCGCGCTCCCCCCAACGCCGAAAGATCGACGGAGGCATTTCCCCGAATGCAGTAACGGGGCAGGTGCATTACCCGGCCGCATTACGGGGAGAGGCCGCGCGGGACCACAGGGAAAAGGCCCTGCTCAGCAGGGCCTGGGAAAAGCAGCACGGGCGGTTGCCGGTATGTCACCGCCGTACAGGACCCCGGCATAACGGCGCCGCCGTACGGGACACCGGCAGGGCGCCGACGCGCAGGGCCGCACGCCTGAAGGAGGGGCTGGACGCTTCAGGTGCGGGCCGGGCGCCTCAAGGGCGTACCGGCACCCCTCAGGGGCGTACCGCGGCAAGGGCCGTCGGCCAGCTCATACGGATGGTTCCGCCGTCCGCACCGGACCGGACCTCCACGTCGTCGACGAGACCGCTGATGACCGCGAGGCCCATCTCGTCCTCGCCCCCGTCGCCCTCGGCCTCGTCCGGGCCTCCGGAGGCGCTGCGGGCTCCGGGCGCGGCGGCCCCGCTCGCGGGATCAGGGACGCCGTCCCCGACCTCGATGGAGAACGCCTTCTCCTCCTCGGTCAGCACCACGCTGACCGGCGCGGTGATGCCGTGGCTGCGGTGCAGCCCCACGGCACGGCTGCACGCCTCACCGACGGCGAGCCTGACCTCGTCGAGCACCGCCTCGTCGACGCCGGCCCGGCGCGCCACGGCGGCCGCCACCAGGCGGGCCGTCCTGACATGTTCAGGCTGGGCACTGAAGCGGAGTTCAACGGTGGCCATGCGATCCCCCTGGAACGTTCGGGCGTACGCGTCAGAGGCCCCGGGCCTGAGCCCGGCACCCCTGCTCTCCTCCGGAACCGACAAGATCGACAAAGCTGACAGCCGACCCGAAGGCCGACCGCCTGCCCGTCGCGGCCCGGTCGCTGCCGCTGTCGGCCCGTTCACTGCCTGACGACCGGCCCGGGGGCCGGCAGGGAAACCGACCTCAGTCGGTGGCGGCTACGGCCTCGTCGACCGTGGTGTGAATCGGGAACACCTTGGTCAGGCCCGTGATCCGGAAGATCTTGAGAATGCGCTCCTGGTTGCAGACCAGGCGCAGCGAGCCCTCATGGGCCCGGACACGCTTCAAACCGCCCACGAGCACGCCGAGGCCGGTGGAGTCGAGGAAGTCAACACCTTCCATGTCGACAACCAGGTGGTAGCTGCCGTCATTCACCAACTCGACCAACTGCTCGCGCAGCTTGGGCGCGGTATACACATCAATCTCGCCACCGACCTCGACAACCGTACGGTCGCCAACATTGCGAGTCGACAGGGACAGGTCCACGGATCCTCCAGCACCTTGCTATCGAGCGGTCGCCCCTCGGTCTCCCCGACGGAGGCCAGGGGACGGATCGCCAGCCGCGATGGCATTCAATCACTTACCAGCAGCCATGCACGACGCCTTGGGACCATTGTCCGTCACGCCAGTGACACACTCGGTGCCGATGGCCAAGAATCACCGTCCCGGACGACCACCCGAGAGTGGGGACATGCGCCCCTCTCCCGCCATGATCCTCGACCGGCTCGCCACAGGGGCGGGCCGGGCCGCGCGCATCACTCATACGGAGCACTTGCCCCCTAGATCGGGAACCCATGCCATCTGGCCGGATCGCATCCGGCCAGAAGTGATCTCGGCGATCGAAAAAGCCGGAATCGACCATCCGTGGGCCCACCAGGCGGCCGCCGCCGAGCACGCGCTGGACGGCGAATCGGTCGTGATCGCCACCGGTACGGCGTCCGGCAAGTCGCTCGCGTACCTCGCCCCGGTCCTCAGCACCCTGCTGGAGGGCTCCGAGGCGCCGAACGGCCGCGGGGCGACCGCCCTGTACCTCGCCCCCACCAAGGCCCTCGCCGCCGACCAGCGGCGCTCGGTGAAGGCCCTGGCGGCGCCCCTGGGCAACGCCGTACGGCCCGCGGTCTACGACGGCGACACCCCGGTCGAGGAACGCGAATGGGTGCGGCAGTACGCGAACTACGTGCTGACCAACCCCGACATGCTGCACCGCGGGATCCTGCCGTCCCACCCCCGCTGGTCCTCCTTCCTGCGCGCGCTGCGGTTCGTCGTGATCGACGAGTGCCACACCTACCGGGGCGTCTTCGGCTCCCATGTCGCCCAGGTCCTGCGCAGGCTGCGCCGCCTCTGCGCCCGCTACGGGGCGAACCCGGTCTTCCTGCTCGCGTCAGCCACCGCCGCCGATCCCTCGGTCGCCGCCGGGCGCCTGACGGGCCTGCCGGTCAAGGAGGTGTCCGACGACGCCTCCCCGCGCGGCGAGCTGGTCTTCGCCCTCTGGGAGCCCCCGCTGACCGACCTGCACGGCGAGAAGGGCGCGCCCGTACGCCGTACCGCCACGGCCGAGACCGCCGACCTGCTCACCGATCTGACCGTCCAGGGCGTCCGCTCGGTCGCCTTCGTACGTTCCCGGCGCGGCGCAGAACTGATCTCGGTCATCGCCAAGGAACGCCTCGCGGAGGTGGACCGCTCCCTGCCGAAGCGGGTCGCCGCCTACCGCGGCGGCTACCTCCCGGAGGAACGCCGCGCCCTGGAGCGGGCCCTGCACTCCGGTGAGCTCCTCGGCCTCGCGGCCACCACCGCCCTCGAACTCGGCATCGACGTCTCCGGCCTCGACGCCGTCGTCATCTGCGGCTACCCGGGCACCCGGGCCTCCCTCTGGCAGCAGGCGGGCCGCGCCGGCCGCTCCGGGCAGGGGGCGCTGGCAGTCCTGGTGGCCCGGGACGATCCGCTGGACACCTATCTGGTGCACCACCCCGAGGCGCTGTTCCGGCAGCCCGTGGAGTCGACCGTGCTGGACCCGGACAACCCCTACGTCCTGGCCCCCCACCTGTGCGCGGCCGCCGCCGAGCTGCCCCTCACCGAGCCCGACATCGCCCTCTTCGGACCCGCGGTGCCCGAGCTGCTCCCCCAGCTGGAGGCCGCGAAGCTGCTGCGCCGACGGGCGTCGGGCTGGCACTGGACCCGCCGCGAGCGGGCCGCCGACCTCACCGACATCCGGGGCGGGGGCGGACGCCCCGTACAGATCGTCGAGGAGTCCACCGGGCGCCTGCTGGGCACGGTCGACGCGGCCGCCGCCCACACCGCCGTCCACGAGGGCGCCGTCCACCTCCACCAGGGCCGCACCCACCTGGTCCGGAAGCTGGACCTGGAGGACTCCGTCGCCCTGGTCGAACAGGCCGACCCGCCGTACTCGACGGTGGCCCGAGACACCACGGCCATCTCCGTCCTGGAGACCGACACCGAGATCCCCTGGGGCCAGGGGCGGCTCTGCTACGGCTCCGTCGAGGTCACCAACCAGGTCGTCTCGTTCCTCCGCCGCAAGCTGATGACCGGTGAGGTCCTGGGCGAGACCAAACTCGACCTGCCTCCCCGCACCCTGCGCACCCGGGCCGTCTGGTGGACGGTCACCGAGGACCAACTCGACGCCGCCCGGATCAACCCGGAGATCCTCGGCGGCGCCCTCCACGCGGCCGAACACGCGTCGATCGGCCTGCTCCCGCTCTTCGCCACCTGCGACCGCTGGGACATCGGCGGCGTCTCCATACCGCTGCACCCGGACACCCTGCTGCCGACGGTCTTCGTCTACGACGGCCACCCGGGCGGCGCCGGATTCGCCGAACGCGCCTTCCACACCGCCCGTACGTGGCTGACGGCGACCCGCGAAGCCATCGCCTCCTGCGAGTGCGAGGCGGGCTGCCCCTCCTGCATCCAGTCCCCCAAGTGCGGGAACGGCAACGAGCCCCTGCACAAACGCGGCGCCGTACGCCTGCTCACCGAACTCCTCAGGGGGGCACCACCGGAGGCGCAGACGGAGCCGCAGGCAGAGGCAGAGACGCAGCCGGAGCCGGAGGCCTGACGGATCAGGACGGCAACAGCGGCGTGACCAGCTTCTTCAGCTCCGCCTCACCTATCGCCCCGATCCGGGTCGCCGCGATCCGCCCCTCGGGGTCGACGACGACCGTGAACGGGTAGCCGACGGTGCTGACCACGCCCTTCGGAAGGCGGAGAAGCTGGCGCCCCCGCGGGTCGTGCAGGCTCGGATACACGAGCGCCGTGTCCTTCTCGAAGGCACGCGCCGCCTCGACCGAGACGTCCGCGTTGACCCCGACCACCCGCAACCCCTTGGCCTGCAACTCCTCGTGCACCCGGGAGAGGCCGGGAGCCTCCGCACGGCACGGGCCGCACCACGACGCCCAGGCGTTGACCACGACGACCTTGCCCCGCAGCTCCTTCAGGCTGACCCGGCCGTCGCCGTCCACGCGCTTTCCCGCCAGCTCCGGCATCGCCGGACGGTCGGCAGGGGCGAAGGACTTCAGCGGCCCGGGCCTGCGGGCGTCGTCCACCGGCGGAGGGGATGCCGAGCACCCCGCCAGCGCGGCGAAGAGAAGGACCGCCGCACATGAGGCTCGTAGCGTTCTCACGCTCGTCGATGATGCCACCGTCCCCTTCGGGTTCTGCGGACGGGTGGGGGGCGAAGGCACCGGCCCGGTCCCGGAAAAGGGACCGGACCTGAGAACCGTTCTCGTCAGGACAGACCCCATTCCTGGCGACCGCGGGCCGCGCTCGAATCGCTGAGCTTCTCCAGGTACGGGTGCGAACCGGCCTTCGTGGACTTGGAGGCGATGGCCTTGCCCGCCGACTTGCTGTAGATCTTCGAACCGCCGAGGGCCCACTGGTGGCTCTTCTTCGCCGAGTTGCAGGTGCTCTGCACCAGTCGGCCCTTGGCACCGACGACCAGGCACTTCCCGGACTTGTCATTCTTGATGGTGAACACCGACTTGTTCTTGGAAAGCCGCTTGAGCGTCCACCGCTGCGTCTTGTCGCTCTTGGCGCACTTGCCCAGCACCAGCCGCGCGTTGTTCTTCTTGCTGCCGCCCATGGAAAGGCAGTTGCCCGGCGCCCACACCCGCTCCAGCCGGGTGTGCGCGTACGGGTCCTTCGCCTGGGGCGCCGCCGCCTGCGCGGGTGCCGAAAGGGCCGCCACCGACCCTGCCGTGAGCGCGGCCAGTACGAGCGAACCGGTCGCTTTACGCATCGAGGTCCCCCTTCATGCAGGAACAAAAGGCTGAGCGCTCGAAACTAAGGGTGAACTCCGCTCCGTACCAGGTCCTTTGGGGAGGTGTCCAAAGGGGCATTGCCTCAAAGGGCCGGAAGAAAGACCCGCATTCAGAACGCCTCACCCCATGCCATAACGTGTCGCACGACCACCTCTCCCGGAGCGGGAAGACGAACTGTTGAGCATGCCCAGCAAACGCACAACCCTCCCTCTGGCCGCCGCAGTCGTGGCCGTCGCCGCCGTGCTGATCTTCGTCGTGACCAAGGAACCCCACTACAACGTCCGGCCGGGCGCCCAGTCCGGCAACGCCCACTGCGGGCGCATCACGGAAACCGCTCCCGGAAAGCTGGCAGGACACCCCAAGCACGACACCAAGCTGGCCGGCGTCGCACTCTGGGGCGACAGCAACATCGTTCTGCGCTGCGGTGTGACCGAGATCGGGCCCACCGCGGACCCCTGCTTCGCGGCCGACGGCGTCGACTGGGTCATCGACACCGCGCGATCCAGCGACAACAAGAAGGTGATCATCACCTACGGCCGCACCCCGGCCACCGAGGTCACCGTCACCCACTCCCTGAAGGCGCCCGACGAGGTCCTCGTGGAGCTCTCGGCCCTCATAGCACCGATCCCGCAGACCTCGGAGTGCATCCGGTCGGAGTGAACTCCCGCCACTCCGGGGCGACCTGGGCTCCCCCTGCCGCGCACCGCCCGAAAGGCGGCACCGGCCCGGCCAAGCCTGCGCCCGTCCCTGCTACGGCACGGGCGCAAGCCACCCCGTCATGCGGCAGCAGGCCCCCGGTGACGGCCGGATACCGCCAGGCAGGGCGAGTTTATGGCCCCATTGCTGACTCGTCCGGGAGTAGGCGGATGCGAGCGCGACAACAGCCAGTAGCACCAGTCCCGCGTCTTCGATGCTCGTACACCCTTCCCGGATCCCTGAGGCCCGTGGTGGCGGCGCCGCCCCCGGAGACCGAGTTCACGTTGTTCACGTAGCGGGTCGGAGCGCCCGTGGCGTCGAGCTGCTAGGTCCGGCGCTTGCCGTTCGCGGTCTGCCGGTCCGGGGTGGGAAGTCGGCTGCTGTCGGTCGTGTGGCTCCTGTGGCCGGTGGTGTTCGGGCCCTTCTCGTACGACCGGGATATCGCCGCGCTCGGCCGGGCGGACCGGTTCTTCCGGGGGTGGGGGCCGGCCACGGCCCTTGCGGGTCACCGCGGACCACGACGGGGTGTCCGCACCCGGCCTGTTCGTCATGCGGCCGCCCGCACCTGGCCTGTTCGCCGTGTGGCCGACCGCCGGGGTCCCCCATGTGCCTGACGGAGACCGCCCCGTGCCCCCTCCGCGCACCCCCGTCCGCGCCCCCGCTCCCCGTACGCTCGTCCCCATGACGACTGACGCACCCCTCCCCTCCCCCGGACGCGAGATTCAGGCCCTCGACGCACTCGATGCCGCCCAGGCCGACGCCGTACTCGAACTCCTCGGCGAGGCGGCCCGCTTCGACGGCAGGCAGGCGGTCTCCGAGCAGGGGAGGCTCCGGATCCGGGGCGGACACCGCGTCGGTGTGCGCCACTTCCTGCTCACCAGTGACGGGACCCTCGCCGGGTACGCGCAGTTGGAGGACACCGACCCGGTCGAGGCCCCGGCCGCCGAGCTCGTCGTCCACCCCGAGCGGCGCGGCACCGGCCACGGGCGGGCCCTGGGCGCCGCCCTCCTCGCCGCGACCGGCAAGCGGCTGCGGGTCTGGGCGCACGGCGGCAGCTCGGCCGCCCGGCATCTGGCCCAGGTCCTTGGCCTCTCCCTCTTCCGCGAGCTGCGCCAGCTCCGCCGGAGCCTGATCCCCCTCGACCTCGCCGAGCCCGTGCTGCCCGAAGGCGTCACCGTACGGACCTTCGAGCCCGGCCGGGACGACGCCGCCTGGCTCGCCGTGAACCGCGCCGCCTTTGCTCACCACCCCGAGCAGGGCTCCCTCACCCAGCAGGACCTGGACGACCGCAAGGCGGAGCCCTGGTTCGACCCGAAGGGGTTCTTCCTGGCCGAGCGGGACGGGAAGATCGTCGGCTTCCACTGGACGAAGGTGCACGCCGAGGAGCAGCTGGGTGAGGTGTACGTCGTCGGCGTGCTGCCCGACGCCCAGGGCGGCGGCCTCGGCAAGGCGCTGACCTCGATCGGCCTGCACCACCTGGCCGCCGAAGGGCTGCCCACCGCGATGCTCTACGTCGACGCGGACAACACGGCGGCCGTGACGGTGTACGAGCGGATCGGCTTCACCACCCACGAGGTCGATCTGATGTACCGCACGGAGTCCTGAACCTCGCCTCTCCGGTCGGAAGAAAATCTGTCGTGGCGGGAGTAGACATCTCACTGGCGGCGGGTCTAGTGTTTCTCTCGTAGCCGGACAGCGAGGACGGCACGGCAGTGGAGTGGTGGAGCCGGAAACGGTGGGTTCCTCCGCTGATTGCCGGGCCGGGCGGCCCCCAGGGGCCGCACAGCGGTACTCCGACCTGTCCGTCCGAATGAACCGAACCGAACGAGGTAAGGAGCAGACGCCATCAGGATCGCCCGGGCGAGGCACACACCGCTCGGGTACCGCAGGCCCCAGATCGGAAGGTGGTCCCCGGTCACGCATCCGCGATCCCCGCTCTCCCGCCCTCACCGGCGGACCGGCGGAAAAAGAAGGCCGACGTAAGTAGCGTCGGCAGATGGTGTTGAAGCTCGGGGCCCGAGTGCCGGATGGCACTCGGGCCCCCCGACGTGTCCCCACGCCGAAGACGACGTGTCCCGAAAGAAGAGGTGCTATGCCCGCTAGCAGTACCCGCCCCACCGACAACCTGGACGACGACGACTACCCCGCCTTCACCATGGGCCGGGCCGCCGAGATGCTCTCCACCACGCCCGCCTTCCTCCGCGCACTCGGCGAGAACCGCCTGATCACCCCCCTGCGCTCCGAAGGCGGCCACCGCCGCTACTCCCGCTACCAGCTGCGCATCGCCGCCCGCGCCCGTGAGCTCGTGGACCAGGGCACGAAGATCGAGGATGCCTGCCGCATCGTCATCCTCGAGGACCAGCTCGAAGAGGCTCAGCGCATCAACGAGGAACTGCGGTCCGCACGGACGCGGTAGACCTCCCACAGACACACCCCGGGCACTTCCCCGGGAAGACAGGGGCGGCGTCGATTGACGCCGCCCCTTCCTTGGTGCACCCTTTCACTACTCAATTAGTGAAAGGGTGGTGGCCATGGCAGGATCCGCAGCGGTCGAGTTCCGTATCGACCGGCGCAGCGGCGTCGCCACCTACCTCCAGATCGTCCAGCAGACGAAGCAGGCCCTGCGCCTGGGCGTTCTGGAACCCGGGGACCGGCTGCCCACCGCCCGCGAGGTCGTCGAGGCCACCGCCATCAACCCGAACACCGTCCTCAAGGCGTACCGGGAGCTGGAGCGCGAGGGCCTCGTCGAGGCACGGCGCGGCCTCGGCACCTTCGTACGCCGGACGCTCGGCACGGCGGCCGGGGCATCCGCCTCCGACTCGCCGCTGCGCACCGAACTCGCCGACTGGGCCCGCCGGGCACGGTCGGCCGGGCTGGAGAAGGACGACGTCAGCGCGCTCTTCACCGCCGTACTGGAGAGCACGTACCGGCCGGACGGCGGGCACCGGTCCGACAGCGCGTACCGGCCCGGCGGCACGCACAAGCCTGACAGCACGCACAAGGGGGACCAGGAAAGATGACAGGTGCTGTGATCGAGGCTCGCGGCCTCGGCATGACCTACGGGCGGAGAAGGGGTGCGCGCCAGGCCCTGGACGGCTGCTCCTTCCGCCTGCCCGCCGGGCGCGTCTGCGCGCTCGTCGGGCCCAACGGGGCCGGCAAGTCCACCCTGTTGAACCTGGCGGCGGGGCTGGCCAGGCCGAGCGCCGGGTCCCTCACCGTCCTCGGCTCCGCCGAACCCTCCGCCGTACGCGACCGCATCGCCTACGTGCCCCAGGACAAGCCGCTCTACCCTCAGCTCACCGTGGCCGACACGCTCTGGGCCGGCGGCGAGCTGAACCCCGGGCGCTGGGACCGCGCCACCGCCGACCGGATCGCCGGGAAGCTGCCGCGGGGTGCCCGCGTCCGTACGCTCTCCGGCGGGCAGCGGACCCGGCTGGCGCTGGCCCTCGCGCTGGGCAAGCGGCCCGAACTGATGCTGCTGGACGAGCCGATGGCCGACCTCGACCCCCTCGCCCGGCACGAGCTGATGGGCGTGCTGATGGCGGAGACCGCCGAGCACGGCACCACCATCGTGATGTCCTCGCACATCCTCACCGAGCTGGAGGGCGCCTGCGACTTCCTGCTGTTCGTCGACGGCGGCCGCGTCCGGCTCGGCGGCGAGGCCGAGGACATCGTGGGCGCGCATGCCCTGGTCACCGGGCAGGCCGGTCGCGAGCTGGCCCCGCACACCGTCGTCGAAGCCCGTACGACGGGGCGTCAGCTCACCGCACTCGTACGGAAGGAGGGCCCGGTGGACGAGTCCCTCTGGGCCGCCACGGAACCCTCGCTGGAGGAGCTCCTCCTCGCCCACCTCCGCTCCCCGGAGGCACCACCGCTGATCACGCCGAGCGCCGTTCCGGTTGCGGTCACGGGGCCCCGTGAGGCGGTGGCCTCCGCATGAGCACCCTGACGCCCCCGAAGCCCGGCACCGCCACGGTGCCCGAGGCCCCCCTGCGCGGATCCGTCCGCGTACTCCTGCGTACGCACCGGCGCAGCCTCTGGGCGGCCGGCGCCCTCGTGGTCCTCGGCATCGGCGCCATGGCCGCGCTGCTCGTGTGGGTCGCCGCACAGCGGTGCCCGGACGAGGACGTGGCCGCGTGCGGCAACGGCGACCTCTACATGATCACCACCGCGCAGAGCACGGCCGAGAGCCTCCTCTCCGGCGGCGGTACGGCCATGCTGCTGCTGGCCTGCCTCGTCGGCGCCTTCGTGACGGGTCCGCTGATCGCCCGCGAGCTGGAGAGCGGCACCTTCCGGATGGCCTGGGTCCAGTCGGTCTCCCCCGCCCGGTGGCTGGCGGCCCGGCTCGTCGTGCCCGCCGCGCTGTCCGTCGCCGGGGTCGGTCTGCTGTCCCTCGTCTACCGCTGGGCCTGGACCGAGGTCAGCAACCCGAACGCGTACCGTCTCGTCTGGTTCGACCCCGGCGTCTTCCCGGGCATCGGACCCGTCGCCGTCGGCCACGCGCTGTTCGGCGTGGCCGTCGGGGCCCTGTGCGCCCTGCTGATCCGCCGCATGCTGCCGTCCATGGCCCTCACCACCGTCGTACTCGGCGGGGTCATGGCCGGCTTCACCCAGCGCCGCTGGATGCTGTGGCCGGCCGACCGGCTCCTCGGCAACGGCCACCCCGGTGCCAACACCTGGATCACCGAGACGGGCATGCTCACCGCCTCCGGCGAGAAGCTGCTCCGGCAGGACTGCCCCTACACCGTCGAGGACCCGAACGGCGTCGCCTGCATGAAGGCCCGAGGCGGCGTCACCGAGTTCACCGACTACCACCCCGCCTCCCACTTCTGGCCCCTCCAGCTCGTCGAGACCGGCATCCTGCTCGCTCTCGCCGCGCTCGCCGTGTTCGCCGCCTTCCGGGTCCTGCGCCGCCTGCACGGCTGACCCCGGGCCGGGTACCGGCCGCACCGACCTCGCCGTCCGGGCCCCACGAGGGGTGGGCCCGGGCGGCGATCCCGTACCCGCGCGCAGTCACGTACAGTCACCGCCCGACCATCCCGCAGGCACACCGCTTCCTGTACGTCATGTCGCCGTTACCGGCCATTCAGACGCCCTTGCGACCCTCACGGGATGCAGCCAGCTCTGCCAGCCCCCCGCCGCAACGGGAGAGGCGGGGGGAACACCTCCTCGGCCTCCCCCGGCCGTGACCCCGGGTTTCCCGGGCCTTCCGCGATCTTTCCCGGCTCCGACGCGCCTGCTTCGCCCTCCACGCGGAACAATGGGTTCATGAGCCAGCAGCCCAGCTCCGAGGTCCCGGTCCAGCCCGCCCAGCCGTCCGTCGGCGCTCTCGCCGCGCACAGGCCGCACGCCGTAGCCAACCCTTCCTCCAGCAATGTCGGCTTCTCCACCGCCGCCGACCTGGACCCCGATCTCGACGCCGACGCCGACGCGTACGAGCCCGACCGGGACGGCGACGAGCTGCCCCAGGGCCGTTTCCTGGACCGCGAGCGCTCCTGGCTCGCCTTCAACGAACGCGTGCTGGAGCTGGCCGAGGACCCGGCGACGCCGATCCTGGAGCGGGCCAACTTCCTGGCGATCTTCGCCTCGAACCTGGACGAGTTCTTCATGGTCCGGGTGGCCGGCCTCAAGCGCCGCATCGCCACCGGTGTCGCCACCCGCTCCGCCTCCGGCCTCCAGCCCCGCGAGGTGCTGGACCTGATCTGGACCCGTTCGCGCGAGCTCATGGCCCGGCACGCAGCCTGCTTCCAGCAGGACATCGCCCCGGCCCTCTCCGACGAGTCGATCCAGCTCATCCGGTGGCCGGATCTGACCGAGAAGGAGCAGGCCCGCCTCTTCACCTTCTTCCGGCAGCGCGTCTTCCCCGTGCTGACCCCGCTGGCCGTCGACCCCGCGCACCCCTTCCCGTACATCTCGGGTCTTTCGCTCAACCTCGCCGTCGTCGTCCGCAACCCGGTCAGCGGCCACCGCCACTTCGCCCGGGTCAAGGTCCCGCCGCTGCTGACCCGCTTCCTGGAGGCGTCCCCGCAGCGGTACGTCCCCATCGAGGACGTCATCGCGGCCCACCTGGAGGAGCTGTTCCCGGGGATGGAGGTGCTGGCGCACCACATGTTCCGGGTCACCAGGAACGAGGACCTGGAGGTCGAGGAGGACGACGCGGAGAACCTGCTCCAGGCGCTGGAGAAGGAGCTCATGCGGCGCCGCTTCGGTCCGCCGGTGCGGCTGGAGGTCGAGGAGTCCATCGACCCGTACGTGCTGGATCTGCTGGTCCGCGAGCTGAAGGTGTCCGACGCGGAGGTCTACCCGCTGCCCGGCCCCCTGGACCTGACCGGCCTCTTCGCGATCGCCTCGCTGGACCGGCCGGAGCTGAAGTTCCCGAAGTTCATCGCGGGCACCCACCGGGACCTGGCCGAGGTGGAGTCCGCCTCCGCGCCCGACATCTTCGCCGCGCTGCGCGAGCGGGACGTGCTGCTCCACCACCCGTACGACTCGTTCTCCACCTCCGTCCAGGCCTTCCTGGAGCAGGCGGCGGGCGACCCGGACGTGCTGGCCATCAAGCAGACGCTGTACCGCACCTCCGGCGACTCCCCGATAGTGGACGCCCTCATCGACGCGGCCGAGTCCGGCAAGCAGGTCCTCGTCCTCGTCGAGATCAAGGCCCGCTTCGACGAGCAGGCCAACATCAAGTGGGCCCGCAAGCTGGAGGAGGCGGGCTGCCATGTGGTGTACGGGCTCGTCGGGCTGAAGACCCACTGCAAGCTCTCGCTCGTCGTCCGCCAGGAGGGCGACACCCTGCGCCGCTACTCCCATGTCGGCACCGGCAACTACCACCCCAAGACCGCCAGGCTGTACGAGGACCTCGGCCTGCTCACGGCGGACCCACAGGTCGGGGCGGACCTCTCCGACCTGTTCAACCGGCTCTCCGGCTACTCCCGCCGCGAGACCTACCGCCGCCTTCTGGTCGCACCGAAGTCCCTGCGTGACGGGCTGATCGCCCGGATCAACAAGGAGGTCGCCCACCACCGCGCCGGGCGCCCCGCCTACGTACGGATCAAGGTCAACTCGATGGTCGACGAAGCGATCATCGACGCCTGCTACCGGGCGGCCCAGGCCGGCGTGCCCGTCGACATCTGGGTGCGCGGGATCTGCGCGATCCGCCCCGGGGTCGCCGGGCTCTCGGAGAACATCCGGGTCCGCTCCATACTCGGGCGCTTCCTCGAACACTCCCGGGTCTTCTCGTTCGGCAACGGCGGCGAGCCCGAGGTGTGGTTCGGCAGCGCCGACATGATGCACCGCAACCTCGACCGCCGGATCGAAGCCCTCGTCCGGGTCACCGACCCCGCCCACCGCGCCGCACTCAGCCGACTCCTGGAGACCGGTATGGCCGACACCACCTCTTCCTGGCACCTGGGCCCCGACGGCAACTGGACCCGGCACGCCACGGACGCGGAGGGGCAGCCGCTGCGGCACGTCCAGGAGATGCTCATCGATGCCCGGAGGCGCAGGCGTGCGACGCCCTGACCACCAGACGACGCCCCGTCCCGCCGCGAAACCCGCTGCGGACGGGAGCCCGGAGGCCCAGGCCGACCGGGCGGCCCTGGGGACCCTCGGGGAGGGGGCCCTTGAGGGGACCCTCCAGGGAGGTCCCCTTGAGGAGGGGGCCCTGCCGGAAGGGAGCCTTCCGGAGGGGGCCCAGCCGGAGCGCGCCCTCCCGGAACGGGCCCTGCCAGAGGGGGCCCTCCCGGAACGGGCCCTGCCGGAACGAGCCCTCCCGAAGCGAGCCCTCCCGAAGGCGCCCCTCCCGGAAGAGTCCGCCCCGCCTCGCCCCGGCTCCCGCAGGGCCACCGCCGCCCCGCCCCGCCCCGCCGACGGCGTGAGCGCCGAGGCCGTGCTCGCGCCCTACCTCCGGGAGCAGGCCGCGGACTTCCTGCGCAGCCTGCGTATGCACCGCGAGCACAGCGCCCCCTCCGACGCCAACGGCCAGGGCGCCGAGGCCGCGGCGCGCGCCCTGCGCCGCTCGGCCCGGCGCATCAGCGGCTCGCTCCACACCTTCCGCTCCGTCCTGGACCCGGTCTGGGCCGACCACCTCCGTACGGAACTGGCCTGGCTCTCCGGCACCCTCGCCCGCGAACACGCCTACGCCGGCCGGCTCACCCGCCTCCTCGAAGCCCTGCACCAGCTCTCCGGAGCTCCCCTTCCGGCGGCCCGCGGCACCAAGCCCGCCGCCAAAGCGGCCGCCACCCCGGACGCCCAGGGCCGGGCCGTGCTCGGGGTCGGGGCGGCGCGGGCCGGGGCGCTGCTGGAACGCCAGCTCACCCTCGCCCGGACCCGGGCCCACTCCGCCGCGCTCCAGGCCCTCGGCTCCTCCCGCTTCCACGCGGTCGCCGACGCCGTGGCGCTGCTCGCCTCCGAGGTCCCGCTGGCCCCCGGCACCGCGGGCCGGGGCTCCGAAGCGCTCCTGGAGCCCGCCGAACGCGCCGAGCAACGGCTGATCGGCGCGGTGGCGGCCCTCCCGCCGGACGCCTCGGCGGAGCCGTACAACGAGGCACAGGACGCGGCCTGGCACCAGGCCCGCCTGCTGCTGCGGCTGCACCGGTACGCCCATGAGGTCGTCCTCGGCGCCGCCGACCCGGTCCTCACCGGCGCCGGACACGCCCTGGACCTGCACCGGGACGCGGCGGAGGCGGCCTCGGCTGCGGCATCGGCCGCCCGCACCCCGCGGATCGCCCCGGCCACCGCGTACGCCCTGGGCGTGCTCCACGCGGACCAGCGCCACGAGGTGGAGGCCGCGCGAGCGGTGTTCCGGGAGACCTGGCCGTACGCGGCGGCCATGACGGCCCCATGAGCAAGGACCGGGAACACCCCGTGCGGGACAGCGCGCACCGCTCCCCCGCCGCCCGTACGGTCCTGGCGGCGGGGTGCGTCCTGTGGCGCCGCGCCCCGGGAGGCGGTGGGGTGGAGGTGTGCCTGGTCCACCGGCCCCGCTACGACGACTGGTCCTTCCCCAAGGGCAAGCTGAAGCGCGACGAGGAGCCGCTGGCCGCCGCCGTACGGGAGGTCCTGGAGGAGACCGGCCACCACTGCACCCCGGGCGCGGCGCTCCCCACCGCCCGGTATCTCGTCGACGGCCGCCCCAAGGAGGTCTCCTACTGGGCCGCCGAGGCGACGGGGGGCGCCTTCGAGGCCAACGACGAGGTGGACCGGCTGCTGTGGCTGGCGCCCGAGGCCGCCCGCGTACGCCTCACCCAGCCGCGCGACCGCGAACAGCTCACCGCGCTGCTCTCCGCGCTCCCCCGCAGCTGAGGCGTAGGTCACCGGCAGGACACGGCCCGCACCCGTCTGCCCGACACGGTTCACCTGCCGTTCACTCTCCCCCGTAGGCGGCTTCACCTGTTCTGCCTAATTTCGGACGTACACGGTGCGCGGCGACAAGCTGCGGCACCCTCCTCATCGCACGCCGTCGTAGAACGAACAGATCACGGCGGCTCCTGGAAGGAACACCCGAAAAGTGAAGCTTCAGCGCAAGAACCGGCTTCGTGCCACCGCGCTCGGTGCCCTCGCCGTCTCCGGCGCCCTGGTCCTCACGGCGTGCGGTTCGGACGACAACAGCGACCCCGGTACGCCCAAGGCCAACGGGGACAAGAGTTCCTCCGCGTCGAGTATCGACTGCGGCAAGGCCAAGGGCCAGCTGCGCGCCTCCGGCTCCAGCGCTCAGAAGAACGCCATGGACCTCTGGGTCAAGAACTACATGGCCGCCTGTTCGGGTGTGGAGATCAACTACAACTCCTCCTCCTCCGGTGAGGGCATCGTCGCCTTCAACCAGGGCACCGTGGCCTTCGCCGGCTCCGACTCCGCGCTGAAGCCGGAAGAGGTCGAGGAGTCGAAGAAGTCCTGCAAGACCGGCCAGGGCATCAACCTCCCGATGGTCGGCGGCCCGATCGCGATCGGTTACCACCTGGAGGGTGTCGACAAGCTCACGCTGGACGCCCCCACCCTTGCCAAGATCTTCGACACGAAGATCAAGAAGTGGAACGACCCGGCGATCGCCAAGCTCAACGACGGCGTCAAGCTGCCGGACAAGTCGATCCAGGCCTTCCACCGCTCCGAGGACTCGGGCACCACGCAGAACCTCGGCAAGTACCTCGGTGCCGCCGCCCCGAAGGACTGGAAGTACGAGGCCGAGAAGAAGTGGCCGGCCCCCGGTGGCCAGGCCGCGTCCGGCTCCTCCGGCGTCGCCGCCCAGGTGAAGCAGGTCGACGGCGCGATCGGTTACTTCGAGCTCTCCTACGCCAAGTCCCAGAGCATCTCCACGGTCGACATCGACACCGGCGGCTCCGCCCCGGCCGAGGCCACCTCGGAGAACGCCTCCAAGGCGATCGCCGCCGCCAAGATCAAGGGCACCGGCAAGGACCTGGCCCTCGACCTCGACTACACCACCAAGGCCGATGGCGCCTACCCGCTGGTCCTGGTGACCTACGAGGTCGTCTGCGACACCGGCAACAAGGCCGAGACCCTCGACACGGTCAAGTCCTTCCTCTCCTACGCCGCCTCCGACGACGGCCAGAAGATCCTGACCGAGGCGGGTTACGCCCCGATCCCGGCCGAGATCAACGCGAAGGTCCGCGAGACCGTCAACGGCCTCTCGTAATCTCCCGCCGCGTACCCCGGGGCCCCGCCCCGGGCACGCGGCACCGGCAGGCCGGCCCGGCGCACCCCTCCGGACCGGCCCGCCACCCCGACCATCCGGTGCACCGCCGCCAGGGGAGCCCACAGCTCCCCCACACAGACCGGAAAGACCATGGCTTCCACCACACCGATAGACACACCACCGGCCCCGCCGGCCCCTCCGGAACGGGACGAGAGCCCCAAGTCCACCGGGCGCATGGGCGACAAGGTCTTCGTGGGCCTCTCGCGCGGATCGGGCATCCTGCTGCTCGTGATCATGGCGTCGATCGCCGTGTTCCTCAGCTACCGGGCCGCCATCGCCATCTCGAAGGACGAGGGCAACTTCCTCACCACCTTCGACTGGAACCCGGCCGGTGACCCGCCGGTCTTCGGCATCGCCGTCCTGCTCTTCGGCACGGTCGTCAGCTCGATCATCGCGATGGTCATCGCGGTTCCGATCGCTGTCGGCATCGCGCTGTTCATCTCGCATTACGCGCCGCGCAAGCTGGCCGCCCCCATCGCGTACGTCGTCGACCTGCTCGCCGCCGTCCCCAGCATCGTCTACGGCATCTGGGGCGCCCTCGTCCTGGTGCCGTACCTGGAGGGCCTGAACCTCTGGCTGGACCAGTTCTTCGGCTGGACGTACATCTTCGAGAAGACCGAGGTCGGCGTCGCCCGCTCCCTCTTCACCGTCGGCGTACTGCTCGCGATCATGATCCTGCCGATCGTGACCAGCGTCAGCCGCGAGGTCTTCCTCCAGGTCCCGAAGATGAACGAGGAGGCCGCCCTCGCGCTCGGCGCCACCCGCTGGGAGGTCATCCGCCTCTCGGTGCTGCCGTTCGGCCGCTCCGGCATCATCTCCGCCTCGATGCTCGGCCTCGGCCGCGCGCTCGGCGAGACGATGGCCGTCGCCACGGTCCTCTCCCCGAGCTTCATCATCTCGCTGCACGTGCTCAACCCGGGCGGCGGAACCTTCGCGCAGAACATCGCGGCGAAGTTCGGCGAGGCCGACGAGTTCGGGCGCGACGCCCTGATCGCCTCGGGCCTCGTCCTCTTCGTCCTCACCCTGCTGGTCAACGGTGCGGCCCGGCTCATCATCGCCCGCCGCAAGGAGTATTCGGGGGCCAACGCATGAGCCACGCAACCGCCGTACAGGACCGGCCGACGCCGCCCACCGGGCCCGCGCCGAAGTCCGCCCTGACCAGCCGCTCCCTGCCCCGCCTGGCACCCGTCGGCTTCGCCGCCTTGGCGATCGCGCTCTCCGTCGGCATCAGCACCGCCGCCGGCTGGCACAGCAAGGTGCAGTGGGGCATGATCGCCGCGCTGCTCTTCCTGGCCATCTCCTACGTCGCCACCACCGTCGTGGAGAACCAGCGCCAGGCCAAGGACCGCCTGGCCACCAGCGTCGTCTGGGTCTGCTTCCTGATCGCGATCATCCCGCTGGCCTCCCTGCTGTGGACGACGATCAGCCGCGGCGCCGAGCGCCTGGACGGCTACTTCCTCACCCACTCGATGGCCGGTGTGCTCGGCTCCGAGGCCAGCGGCGGCGTCTACCACGCGCTGATCGGCACCCTGGAGCAGGTCGGCATCGCCACGGTGATCTCCGCCCCGCTCGGCCTGCTGACCGCCGTCTACCTGGTGGAGTACGGCAAGGGCTCGCTCGCCAAGGCCGTCACCTTCTTCGTCGACGTGATGACAGGCATCCCGTCCATCGTGGCCGGTCTCTTCATCCTGTCGATCATGCTGATCTTCGAGATCCAGCCCTCCGGCCTGATGGGCGCGCTCGCCCTGACGATCCTGATGATCCCGGTCGTGGTCCGCTCCACCGAGGAGATGCTGAAGCTCGTCCCCAACGAGCTCCGCGAAGCCTCGCTCGCCCTGGGCATCCCGAAGTGGCGCACTATCCTGAAGGTGGTCCTGCCGACCGCGATCGGCGGCATCACCACCGGCGTCATGCTGGCCATCGCCCGCATCGCCGGTGAGACCGCCCCGATCATCCTGCTGGTCTTCGGCAGCCAGCTGATCAACGCGAACCCGTTCTCGGGCGCCCAGTCCTCGCTGCCGTTCTACATCTACGAGCAGTACAAGATCGGCGAGGCCGCCTCGTACGACCGCGCCTGGGCGGCAGCCCTGGTACTGATCGCCTTCGTCATGATCCTCAACCTGGTGGCCCGCGGAATCGCCCGCTGGAAGGCCCCGAAGACCGGTCGCTGACGCGGCCATCAGCGACCTCCCGAAAGAAGCAGTGATTCCCATGGCCAAGCGCATCGACATCAGCGGCCTGACCGCCTACTACGGCAGCCACAAGGCCATCGAGGACATCTCGATGACCGTGGAGCCCCGCTCCGTGACCGCCTTCATCGGCCCGTCCGGCTGCGGCAAGTCCACCTTCCTGCGCACCCTGAACCGGATGCACGAGGTCACCCCCGGCGGCCGCGTCGAGGGCAAGGTGCTGCTGGACGACGAGAACCTGTACGCCTCCAACGTCGACCCGGTCACCGTGCGCCGCACGGTCGGCATGGTCTTCCAGCGCCCCAACCCCTTCCCCACCATGTCGATCTTCGACAACGTGGCGGCGGGCCTGCGGCTCAACGGCAGCTACCGCAAGAGCGAGCTGAACGACGTCGTGGAGAAGTCCCTGCGCGGCGCGAACCTCTGGAACGAGGTCAAGGACCGGCTCAACAAGCCCGGCTCCGGCCTCTCCGGCGGCCAGCAGCAGCGCCTGTGCATCGCCCGCGCCATCGCGGTGGAGCCGCAGGTCCTGCTGATGGACGAGCCGTGCTCGGCCCTCGACCCGATCTCGACCCTCGCCATCGAGGACCTGATCGGCGAGCTGAAGGAGCGCTTCACGATCGTCATCGTGACGCACAACATGCAGCAGGCGGCCCGCGTCTCGGACCGCACCGCGTTCTTCAACCTCGCGGCGGTCGGCAAGCCCGGCCGGCTCATCGAGATAGACGAGACGGAGCGGATCTTCTCCAACCCGTCGGTCCAGGCCACGGAGGACTACATCTCGGGCCGCTTCGGCTGAGCCGCTCCCTCAATACGGCCTTGCGGTGCTGCATGGCGGTGCCACCACAAGGCGAAAGGGTCCGCCCCCGCTCTCCTGGGAGAACGGGGGCGGACCCATGTCTGTGCCTTTTGCCTGTCTTTTTCAGGGGCTCGGGCTCAGCCGAAGAGCAGCAGCACCGCGCCGTAGCTCAGCGCCGCGACCAGCGCCGCGGCCGGCATGGTGATGAACCAGCCGAGGATGATGTTCTTCGCGACGCCCCAGCGCACGGCGTTCACTCGCTTCGTGGCGCCGACGCCCATGATCGCGGAGGTGATGACGTGCGTCGTGGAGATCGGGGCGTGGAAGAGGAACGCCGAACCGAACATGATCGACGCGCCGGTCGTCTCGGCGGCGAAGCCCTGCGGCGGGTCCAACTCGATGATCTTCCGGCCGAGGGTACGCATGATGCGCCAGCCACCGGCGTACGTACCGAGCGAGAGCATCAGCGCACAGGCGATCTTGACCCAGACCGGGATCTCGTCGTTGGGGCCCTCGATGTCGGCGATGACCAGGGCCATCACCACGATGCCCATCGTCTTCTGCGCGTCCTGGAGGCCGTGGCCGAGCGCCATGCCCGCCGCCGAGACCGTCTGCGCGATCCGGAAGCCGCGCTTGGCCTTGTGCGGGTTGGCGTTCCGGAACATCCACATGATGCCGACCATCACCAGATAGCCGACGATCAGGCCGATGAACGGGGAGAGGAACATCGGGATGACGATCTTCTCCAGCACCCCGGACCAGATGACGTCCGTCCCGCCGGCCAGCGCCGCCCCGACCATGCCGCCGAACAGCGCGTGCGAGGAGGAGGACGGGAGACCGTAGTACCAGGTGATGAGGTTCCAGATGATCGCGCCGACCAGCGCCGCGAACAGGATGCCCATCCCCTTCTGCCCCACGGGCGTGGCGATCAGGCCTTCGCTGACGGTCTTGGCGACCCCCTGGCCCAGGAAGGCGCCGGCGAGGTTCATCACCGCCGCCATCGCCAGAGCCGCACGCGGGGTCAGCGCCCGGGTGGAGACCGAGGTGGCGATGGCGTTCGCGGAGTCGTGGAAGCCGTTCGTATACGTGAAGCCGAGCGCGACACCGATGGTCACGATCAGCGCAAAGGTGTCCACGAGGTTCAGGACTCCTTGACCGCGATGGTCTCCACGGTGTTGGCCACGTGCTCGAACGCGTCAGCCGCCTCTTCCAGCACATCCACGATCTGCTTGAGCTTCAGCACCTCCATGGCGTCGTACTTGCCGTTGAAGAGCTGGGCCAGCAGCTTGCGGTGGATCTGGTCGGCCTGGTTCTCCAGACGGTTGACCTCGATCCAGTACTCGGTGAGGTTGTCCATGGTGCGCAGCCCCGGCATGGCCTCGGCGGTCAGTTCCGCCGCCCGGGCCAGCACCTCGATCTGCTGCTCGACACCCTTGGGGAGTTCCTGGACCTGGTAGAGGACGACCAGGTCGACGGCCTCCTCCATGAAGTCCATGATGTCGTCGAGGGAGGACGCCAGCTTGTAGATGTCCTCGCGGTCGAACGGCGTGATGAAGGAGGAGTTCAGCTGGTGGAAGATCGCGTGGGTGGCATCGTCCCCCGCGTGCTCCGCTGCCCGCATACGCTCCGCGATCTCGACTCGGGAGGCAGAATCCGCCCCGAGCAGTTCCATCAGGAGTTTCGAGCCCGTGACAATGTTGTCCGCGGACGCGGAGAACATGTCGTAGAAGCTCGTCTCCCTGGGGGTCAGACGAAAGCGCACGTGGGGTCCTCGGGATGCTTTGGATTCGGTCAGGCTGATGCTAGGCGCATCATCCGGCCACGGCTAACCGGCGTTCTTCAGTGTCGCCCATCGGGAACGGGGATCGGCACGGGCCCCCGGTCACGTTTCCGCCGGATTCGTTACGATATACCCGGCAGGGGTATATCGGAGGTGCGTGCGCGGACCCGGGCCCACCACCGGCAACATCAGGCCAGAGCACGCGCCGGCAGGCTGTGACAGGTTGCACGAGGACGACGACGAGGACAACGGGAGGACGCGGATGACCACCACCGAGACCACGGGCGCGGGAGCCGGAGCGGAACCGACGGAGGTCCCGGAGGCGGCCATCTCCGCCCCCGGTGTGCCCAGCGCCGAGGGGGTCGTGACCGACCACGACCTCGGCATCCACGGCTACCACCACCAGAAGGACGAGCACCTCAAACGGCTGCGCCGGATCGAGGGCCAGATCCGCGGCCTCCAGCGCATGGTCGACGAGGACGTCTACTGCATCGACATACTCACCCAGGTCTCGGCCTCCACCAAGGCCCTGCAGTCCTTCGCCCTCCAGCTGCTGGAGGAGCACCTGCGCCACTGCGTCGCGGACGCGGCGGTCAAGGGCGGCGGGGAGATCGACGCGAAGGTCGAGGAGGCCACGAAGGCGATCGCCCGGCTGCTGCGCACCTGAGAGCGGGGGCGAGGCGGGACGGGGCGGGGCGCCGAGGGCGTCAGCCCCGGTGAGCGGTCTGCCGGTGAGCGCCCTGCGGGTGGGCCGCCTGCGTGTGAGCCGCCTGCGGATGAGTCGCCTGCCGGGGGACGGTCGTCCACGCCGCTTCCGTGTCGCTGCCGAGGAGCACGTCGTCCACGCCGGTGCCGGTGCCGGTACCGGCGTCTCCGGAGTCCACGCCGGTACCGGCGCCCCCGGAACCCTCGGCGTCTCTGAAACCCCCGGCGTCTCTGGCACCCCCGACGCCTCCGGAACCCCCGGCGTCTCCGGCCCGCACCGTGCCGAGCAGTTCGTCCCCGACGTTGAGCACCTCGTCGATACGGTCGGGACTGAGGCGTTCCTCACGCGCCGCCGAGGCCGCGATCATCAGCTCGCCGCACAACTCGATCTCGGCGAGGGCCACGTAGTCCTGAGCGTTCGGAGCGCTGAGCGTCACCACCTGCGTCACCTCTCTCTGCCGTCGCCGACCTTTCGCCGAACCCTTGGCGCACCGGCTTCCTAGCGTAGGGAGCGCGGTACGCGCCGCGCATGGCACGGACGGACCATTTAGCCCCCCTCCCAACCGGCCCCTCCCGCCCCGCCCTTCCCGCGCCCGTTCCCCGAGGGCGGCTCCAGGGCCGCTCAGCCCTGCCGGATCTCCCCCGTATAGATGTCGTCCTCGTCCGGCAGCCGTACGGTGACCGGCGCCCCGAACCCGTACAGCAGCAGCGTCGAGACCACCGTGACCTCCGCCGCCTCCTGGCCCTGGGAGGAGAAGCTGAAGCGGTGGCGGACCTTCCGCAGCCTCCCCTCCTCGTCGAGGTAGGCGTCGAACGGAACGGCGTCCTTGCTGAACCCTTTCGCCGCCGCACTCAGCGCCCCGCGCGACTGCGGTGAGGCGGCCCGCGCCGCACGGTTCAGGTCGGCGACGCCCCGGTAGTGATGCACCGTCACCCCGGCCAGCTCCGTCTTCCCCTCGTACGTCACATCGCCGGCCCCGCGCAGCAGTTCGGCGGCGGCCATCGGATCGGTGACCCCGCCGGTGACGAGGTTGCCGTCCTCCAGGGCGGTGGTGTCGATCCTGACCCACTTGTCGTCGGGGACCCCGGCACCGCGGTTCTTCATGTAGAGCGCGCCCGGCGCCAGCAGCTCGGTGATCGGCCGGTGGTCCTCCGCGCCCGCCGCGTCCGTGGGCAGCACCACGGTGAGCCGCCCCATCTGCTTGCGGAAGTCGTACGTGCCCTCGCCCCGGATCGTCACCCGGGTCCCGCCGGCCGCGGTCTCCATCGACGTACGGGCTTCCGCGCCGCCCGCCCGGGTGAGTACGCCGGCGGCCCGGCCGAGCACGTCGAGTGGGCGCTCCGCGGCCACGGCGCGCTGCCCGGAACCGTCGCTCACGCCGCCTCCCGCCTCCCCGCCGACGCATCCGGCGGTGACCGCGATCACTCCGGCCACGGCGAGGGCGCGGGCAGCGCGGGCCCCGCCTCCGTCCCTGTACTGCTGCACCACCATCGCCTGCCAACCCCCAACGACTGCCGCTCGGCCGAGCCCTCACCCGTCCCGCATAACGACCACCGGCGCCCCCCGTCACGCCGCCCCGGCGCGTCCGCCGCGCGGCCGGGAGGTTGTCCGCCGCACGCAACCCCGTTCGGGGGGCCGCCCCCAGTACCGTGGACGGGTGCACGAGGAACCCCGCGCCACTGCCCGCGCCACTGCCCCGCACCCCCTCCCCGCTTCGTGCCCCGCACCGCCCCCGGCGGGACACAGCACCACGACGACCGAACGCGGCTCCTTCTGTCTGGCCCGCTGCACCTGCGGCTGGGCGGGCCCCGCACGCAGATCACGGGACCGGGCACGCACGGACGCCGCCGAACACCTCGCGGCGTCCTGACCCCTCCTGATCCCCCAGGTCCCCCTGATCCACCCAGGACCTGGCCGAAAACAGCGCGATCCCCCAGGTGCGGGAAGCACCTGGGGGACCGCCGGAAGCGTTCGTCCGACTCAGGGTCAGGCGGCGAGGTCCTTCTCTCCCGGGTTGCCACGCCCGGTGCCCGGCCGCGGCTCGGGGATGCCCCGCGTGTCCCCGTGCTCCTCGTCGTACGCCGCGTCCGCCTTCTTCGACCGTACGATCCAGCCGACCCGGTCGGAGCGGGAGATCGCCGCCATCAGCGGGGTCAGCAGCGCCATCGCGAGCGGTGCCAGCAGCAGGGCGACGGCCGTGCCGAGGGCGAAGCCGCCGATCACGTCGGTGGGGTAGTGGACGCCCATGTAGACCCGGCTGACGCCCGCGAAGAGCGCGAGGCCGAGCGCGACGAAGCCGAACTTCCGGTTGGCCACGAAGATGCCGACGGCGAGGGCCATGGCGAGGGTGGAGTGGTCGCTGACGAACGAATAGTCCGTCTTGCCGTGGACCAGGACCTCCAGCCCCTCGTGGTCGTTGAACGGGCGCGGCCGTTCGACGAAGCCACGGATCGGGATGTTGATCACAACGGCGAGCGCGGCGGCGAGCGGGGCCCAGACGAGCGCGGCGACCGTGGCCACCGAATCCTCGGCGCTCCCGCGCTTGCGCATGCTCCACCAGCACCAGAGGCCCACCAGGACGAGGCCGAACATGGTCCCGTACTCACCGACGAACTCCATGACCCGGTCGAACCAGGTCGGAGCGGCCTTCGCCAGCCCGTTGATGTCGTAGAGCAGACTGACGTCCGGGTTCGACCCGTCGAGTCCGAGTCCAGCCATCTGCTGCGGCCCCTTGCCTTGTCTGCTTCATCTGTGGCAACGCGCGTCCGTGCGCGCCACCGTGGTCGAACCCCCGTGATCGGTGTGGTCCCGTTCCTGCGCACGCATGGTCAGTGCGCATGCTGTCCCTGTCCAGGGAACGGCCCGGCTCCCGTCCGCGTTCCACTCTCCACCGAATGATCACCATGACGTTATCGAAGAGTGACTGGTCGTCGCAGCTCAGGGCCCAGGCTTCACGGAGAGTTCCGGCCACGGCCGACTGCCCGTCAGCCCTGAAGGGCGGCGTGCCCGCCGGGGAGAGATCCCTCACCCCGGCGAGGAATCCCCCGGAAGGTCGGTCGGCAGGGCCGCGGCACCGTCCTTGGTGACCCGCGTCGCACCGAAGTAGTCCGGCGTATCGATCTTGTCGAACCGGATCACCGCTCCCGTGAAGGGGGCGTTGATCATATATCCGCCCCCGACGTACAGCCCGACGTGCCGGATGGCCCGCGAGTTGGTCAGATCGTCGGAGAAGAACACCAGGTCCCCCGGAAGCAGCTCGTCCCGCGAGGGGTGCGGCCCCGCGTTGTACTGGTCGTTGGCGACCCGCGGCAGTTCGATGCCCACCGTCCGGTACGCGGCCTGGGTCAGCCCCGAACAGTCGAACCGCCCCTGCTGCTCCGGCGTCCCGTTGCCGCCCCACAGATACGGCGTACCGAGCTTCTTCTGCGCGAAGTAGATGGCCCCGGCCGCCTGCCGGGAGGGCGCGACACGGCCGACGGGCCGGGCGAAGCTCTTCTCCAGCGAACGGATGATCTTTACGTAGTTCTGCGTCTCCTTATAAGGAGGCACGCCGCCGTACTTGATGACCGCGTAGGCACCGGCGTTGTACGCGGCCAGCATGTTGTTCGTCGGATCGCCCGGCACCTTCTTGACGTACCCGGCGAGCTCGCAGTCGTACGAAGCGGCCGAGGGGATCGCGTCGGCCGGGTCCCACACGTCCCGCTTGCCGTCACCGTTGCCGTCGATGCCGTGCGTGGCCCAGGTGCCGGGGATGAACTGGGCGATGCCCTGCGCGGCGGCATGGCTCTGCGCCCTCGGGTTCCAGCCGCTCTCCTGGTACAACTGCGCCGCCAGCAGCGCCGGGTTGATGGCGGGACAGAGGTTGCCCCACTTCTGGACCAGCGGCTGGAACCGCGCCGGCACCGCCCCCTTGGCGAGCGCGACGGCACCGCCGCCCGCCCCGGCCAGACCGGCGGCGGCCGAGTACGTACCGACGAGGAGCAGCGCCATGAAGGCCGCCGCCATGCCCACGCCGATGCCACCGAAGACCCAGAATTTCCGCACCCCTCAACCATCCCCCATCGGGGAACGGTTCAGGGGTGTTTTCGACGGTGTGTACGAGTCATCCGCGGCACACCACCGGCGCACCCGGAGCACACGGGGGCGGTGACGGCCTCTCAGGCGGTGTGTCACGACCAGAAGTCGGAGCGGACGTTGGGCCGGGGCAGCGGATAGACCCCTTCGTACGCGGGCCCGTTCGGCTCGGCGGTGGGAGGAGCCACCTTCGACTCCTTCACACAGGGGCTGTCCGCCTCCAGAAAGGCCTGCCCCTTCCCCCGGAAGGAGACGCTCACACCGAATCCCGCCTCCGTGACGGCGTAGACGGCCGGGAAGACCTCGTCCTTGTTGACGGCCTTGATCCGGTAGTCGCTCTTCCGCCAGAAGGCCTCCGCCCGGTCCAGGAAGGTCTGGCGCCGGTCGGCGGAGACGACGGTCATGACCGTACGCCGACGGGTCACGCCGCAGGCCCGGGTGGTGGTGGGCCCATGGGCCCACTGGAGGTCCGGGTCGACGGCTTCGAGGACGGCGTCCAGCATGGCGTCGGACCGCTCGGCGGCTTCCTGCATGTCCATGCGCCCACTCTCCCGTCCGCTTGCACTTCCGCTACTGCTTCCGCTTCCGCTCGCAGGGTCCTCGTTCCCGCAACCGGAGAGGGCGAGGGCCAGGACCGTAGCGACGACCGGGAACAGCCGGCTCACCTTGGTACCTCTCACTTCGGTTCCTCCATCTTGAGCCGGTCGGCGTTCCCCGACACGATCAGGGCGATGCTGTCCGCGGAGACGGCGTCGCGCTCGGGGCTGAAGTAGTTCGAGTGCGCGTCCAGGCTCAGGCCGCTGCCACCGACCAGAGGCGGCCCATCGGCCACCGGGAAGCGCCGGGCCCCGAACGCCTTGCTCGCCGGATCCTTCCCGAACCAGAGGTCGTCGTCGCCCGGATCGGCGAGATCCCCCGCGAGATAGGCCGCGCCGGGCCCGCCCACGATCAGCCCGACCCCGCCGACGACGACCTGGGTCTTGGACGGCAGCTTGGTCACCGGGTCGTTGGCGGCGGCCCCGACGAAGACGTGCTCGCTGCCGACGCCGAGGTCCACGGCATGGTTCACCCCGACCCCCGGGCTGCCGACCAGGATGATGTCGTCGACGCCGGGTATCCCGCCCGGCACGGCGGCCGCGGCACCGACCGTCCGGGACCCGTAGGAGTGCCCGATGGCGGTGAGGTGGGGGTCCTTGTTCGAGTTGGTCACAGCGATCCCGCCCATGAACTCGCGGTAGGCGACCCCGCCCTTCTCCGCCCGCCCGGTCCCCATCACGGCGAAGTACCCAGCCACCCCGTCGCTGTCCGGCAGCTGCGGGGCGTCGTAGCCGAGCCAGACGATGGAGGCGGTGGACTCGTCGTACCCCTGGGCCCCGATAGCGGTGTCCCGGGCCCGCCCGAGGTCGTTCTTGGCGAACTCCTCGTCGAGGGAGGTGTTGAGCCCGGGGACGTACGCCGACACATGCTGGGAGGCGTCCGGATTCCCGAACGACACGATGGCGCGCCCGTTCCCCTCATCACCGATCCCGATGAGAAACATGGGCGGCTGCCCGTTCTCCTTGAGCTGCCGGTCGATCTCCCGGAGCCCGGCGAGCTGCTTGCGGGCCTTGTCGGTGTCGACGCCCTCCAGCTTCTCGATGAGCGCGGGGAGGTTCTTCCGGTTGGCGGCGTCGCGGGCGGCGACGGGGATGCCGTCGAGGTTCCCGATCCGCTCCGGGACGAGCTCGATGTACCGCTCGCGCTCCTCGGGGCTGAGCCCGTCCCACCAGGCCTTGCGCTGCTGCGGGGTGGCGTTCCGGGGGATCCGCGCGTCGAGATACCGCCGCTCGTCCTCCCGCACCTGCTGGTCGACCCGCGCCCCGGCCCCGGGAAGCCCGAGCCCGATGCCGCCGCCCCCGACGGCCTTGTTCCACTCCCAGGCCGCCCCGATGTAGTCGCCGCGCCCCCACTTGTCCCGCGCGCCCTGGGAATCCCGCACCCACCGATCAGCGATGCGGCGCCCGCTCTCCCCGGGCCGGAACACGGCGTCGGCAACGCCTTGGAGATCCCAGCCGAGGCCGTCGCCCAGGAGGCCGTCGAGGAAGGTGGGGGTGGGGCGGGGGGTGGGGGTGTCGGGCCGGTCGGAACCGGAGGGCCCACCGGGTCTACCCGCGTCGACTTGGAGGGAAGGGGAGGAGTCGGGCCCGACGGATCCGCCTGCGGTGGAGGAGTCGCCTCCGGCAGAACCGCCGGAGGCGGTCGAGGCGGCGGCCCCACCCCCGGAAGTACCGCCGGCACCACCGGTACCGCCGCCCCCGGAGCTGCTCGCACCACCGGTCTCGCCACCAGAAACTCCCCCGGTATCAGCACCGGATCCGCCGCTTCCCCCCGGACCGGCGATGACATCGCTGCCGGGCGCGGAGCACGAACCACCAGTCAGAGAACAGATGGCAGCGCGCATCTCGGCGGTGAGCTGCTGCCCGATCCCGGTGGCCATCATCGCGCCGACGAGGGCGACGACCACCAGCACGAGCCCGAGGTACTCCAGCGCGCTCTGCCCACCGTCGCGGCGCAGCCTCACCATCCGGACCAGGCCGAACGACCGCTGCCCGGCCCGCTCACCAGCCCCGAGCCGGAACCACCGCCGGCTCTCCGGCCGCGCGAGCAACACGAGGACGGCGACCGGCACCGCAACCCGCGCGGCCCCTTGCGCCCCGGCCTCCCCGCCCAACTCGGCGAGCGCACCGAGGACGAACCACACCTGTACGGCGAAGAGCCCGCGCCAGACACCGATGCCGCCGGTACGGACGTACAGGGACAGCACGAAGGCGCTGACGCCCGGTAAGGAGGCGTAGAGCAGCAACCCGAGCAGATGCCCGTCCAAGGCATCCACCGAGGAGGCCGTGGAGAGAGCACCGACCGCACCCACGAGCGTGGCCACGAACAGCAGCTGAACGAGGACCAGGACCGCCTGCAACGACCGGGGCATGGAACGCCCACCAGCGCCGGCGGTGGCAGCGCTTACATCGACGTCAGCAGAAACCGCACTTCCTCGCATGCCGGACAAGGGCAGTCCCCTACCTCGTGAGTGGGCGGCGCAGCGACAGGTCAGTCACTCCGCGTATGCGACCACACGAGCAGGGGACACGACATGGGCCCCAGGACCCAATGAAGGGCTCAAAGCCCTTACGCAGCAGGCAAGTTGAGGCAACTTGCCCCAGTCACGGCCCGGATGTCACCCCGACTTCCGGCGCCGTCGCCGACCAGAAGTCGGAGTGGATGTTGGGGCGGGGGATGAACTCCCCCTCAAAGGTGGGCGCGGTCGCCTGGCTGGTGGAGTCAGCCACTGCTGACTCACGCACGCAGGGGGAGTCCACCTGGAAGAAGGCTTGCCCCTTGCCGCCAATGCGAAGGCTCACCGAGAAACCATCGCGCGTCTGGGCATAAATTGCTGGAAATACCTCATCGTTATTTACAGCAGTCATCCGGTATCCACTCTTTCGCCAGAAGCGGTCCACAACCCCCAGAAGATTCCCTCGCCGCGCAGCCGAGACATCTGTCATGACGACGCGCCTCCGTGTCAGGTCGCAGCTTCCCACAGTTGTGGGCCCATGCACCCATCTCAGCTCCGGCCGAACCTCTCTCAACACCGCGTCAAGGATCGTGTCGGATCGTTCCGCCGCTGCCTGCATATCCATGCTCGACTCCCTCTGAACCCCGCATCCAACTACTGCAAGGCCAAAAAACACGGCGAGCAGAAGAGATCGGGCCAGGCGCATCACCGAGCTTCCTCCTGCCTGACTCTATGTCCGTGTCCTGCGGCCACAAGCGCGATACTGCCTGCCGATGCAGAATCCAAGCCCGGATCGAAGTATTGAGAATGCGCGTCCAGCGAAGGCCGACCGAGGCGGATCAGGGGAGGACCCGGATCCACCGCAAAACGCCGCGCGCCGAATCCTTCACTCGCAGGGTCCCTCCCGAACCAAAGGTCGTCATCACCCGGATGGACAACATCCACCGCCAAGGATCCTGCCGGCCCGAGGGCGCGCCCCGCGGCAGCGAGCACCGCTTGCCCCTTGGACGGAAGGTGAGTCACCACGTCATTGTCCGCAGCACCGACGAATACGTGGTCCCTCCCCACCCCGAGGTCCTCCGCACGGTCCACACCAACCCCGGGGCTACCGACCAGAACAATGTCATCGACCCCCGGGATACCGCCGCCTTGTTGAGTTGCCGCTCCGACTGTCCGCGAACCGTACGAGTGCCCAATGGCTGTCATGTGCGGATCGCCCTGATCATTCGAAACCATCAACCCGGACATAAACCCCCGGAACGCTTGACCTCCGGTCTCCGCTCTCTCGGTACCGGCTACAGCCAGGCTACTCAGCCCGTCCGGGCTCTGAGGCGCGTCGTACCCCAGCCAAACGATCGCTGCTGTTGAACGATCGATCTCTCTGGCGGCCGCGGCCGTGTCACGTGCCCGCTTCAGATCGCCTTTGGCGAACTCCTCATCAAGCGACGTATTCAACCCCGGAACATAAGCCGCCACATTCCTCGACGCATCCGGATTCCCATACGAAACGATCGCCCGCCCATTCCCCTGATCCCCGATACCGAGCAGATACATCGGCGGCTCCCCCGGCCCCCGCACCGCCTGCAACTGCCGGTCGATCTCCCGCAATGCCGCCAGCTTCGTCACCGAGTCCTCGTCGCCCCGCCCTTCCAGCTTCCCCATCAACAGCTGAAGGTTGTCCCGGTTCGCCGCATCACGGACCAAGGCCGGAATCCCGTCCAGGTTGCCGATCCGGTCCGGGTACACCGCGAGGTACTCCTCACGCTGTTCGTCCGTCAGCCCCTCCCACCACGCCTTCCGCTCGGCCGGAGACGCGTCGTGCGGGATCCCCTGTTTCAGGTAGCCGCTCGCCGCCTGCCGCACCGCCGCCGCGTCGCCCGCCGCATCCGTCCAGGTCGCCGCGGGAACGCCCAGGCCCTCCTCCGCCCTCAGCGCCCGCAGGATCTTCGCGTACCGCCAGTCCACATCGGCCACCGTGCGCACCGCCCGCGCCACCCGGTCCGCGATGTCCTGGGCCTTTGCGGCGTTCGGGTTGGGCGCGACGAGCCCGGAGGGACCGGCCAGGCCCGGGTTGGGCACCCCGGACGCCCTGCCGCCGGCCAACGGCTTGCCGTCGACCAGGCCCTCGCCCGCCGCCGGGTACGTCACCGAACCGTCCGGGTGCACCGTGAACTTCAGGGCCGCCGCTTCGTCAAGCGCCCCTTGAAGGACGCGCTGCTGGGCCTTCACCTCGTGGGCCAGGCTGTTCAGCGTGGTCCGCAGCAGCCCGCACTCCGTATAGATGTACTGGAAGTTCATCGACAGCCGGCGCAACCGCCGCACCGCTGCCCGCGCCGCCTCGCCCTTCTGCGTCCGGCGCAGGTCGTCGACGAGCTGGGTGTCGATACGGTCCCGGGCGGCGTCGGCACGGTTACTGGCCCTGCCCCACCCGTCGGCCGCCTCCTCCAGTTCGGCGCACCTCACCTCACGTAACTTCGCCCACGTCAGCGTGGAGCTGAGCGCACTCAGACCACCCGGCCCGCTCGGCCCACCCGCCCCGCTCACCGCACCCCACCCACACCCGCACCGGAGCCCCCTCCCGCACCCGCGACCTTCACCCCGTCAAAAGACCCCTTGACGGCTTCGTTGACCTCGGTCTGGGTGGCGGCCACCGCCCGCAGCTTCCCCGTCAGGCTCCGGCACTCGTCCCGGGCGGTCTCGATCCGCCGCTCCCAGGAGGCCCGTACGGTGCCCAGCTCGGCGAGCGCCGACAGCTCTCCGGCCCCGGCTGTCAGGCCTTGGTGCGCACGCCCCAACTCGGCCTCCACCGGCCCGAGGTGCGCGACCAGGCCCTCCGCTCCACCGGCAGCCCGCAGCCACGGCCCGTCACTGTGCTTCAGGTCACCACCTCCGCCCCCACCACTCCCCTCCGGCCCGCCCCACCACCACGGCCGGTCACCGCCCGGCTGCGCCAGCACACCCGCACCGCTCACACCGCTCCCCGTTCCTCGATCGTGGAGCGGCACTGTGCCAAACACGGCCTGCCCGACGCGCCGCCCACCTGCACGCCCGAGCGGCCGGGGCGAGGGCGGGCAGCCCGTGATCGCGGGGCTTACCGCCGTACCGGACGGACACGGGATTCACCCGGACGATGGACGCGCGGCTTCCTCCTCCCTTTGCGGCAGCCCTCCCTGACGGCGCATCGCCCCGGCTCACCGGCGCACCGCCGGCCCTCGAACGGCGCATACGAACACGTCGTGCCCCACGAACGCTGCAACCGCACCGGGAACCCATGGCCACCGTCGTTGCTCGCGGTCACACCGCGTGATACACAGAGTGACCAGGCATATGCATGTGGATACGGGGACGAGTCGCAGGTCAGGGCGGCCGTGTCGGTCGAACGTGCGAGATCCGGGTAAAGAGACCGGGAAGGCGTCGTGCGAGCGCGGTTTCATCAGCGAAGATAGAAGGCGACCCGTGCCACACGGGCGCGGAAAGCTAACTACCCAACAGGGGCGGTGACTTACATGATCCTGGCAGCAGAGAAGGGCGACATCACCACCATCATCGGCGGAATCGCCCCCAACTGGGGGCCGTTCGGCACGCTGGGCAACGAGGCGCGCATCATGATCGAGGTGGTGATGGCGATCGCCATCCTGCTCTGCCTCGGCATCGCGATCTGGGGCGCGGCGAAGCAGCGCATCGGGGCGACGGCGCTGCGCGACACGTTCAGCGCGGAACAGGGCAAGGGCCTGATCGTGGCGGGCCTGACCGGGGTCTTCATCATCGGCTCCCTGGGCACTCTCTTCACCATCGTGTACGGAATGGCTGTCTGACCCACCGTCGGCCAGCCCGCACCGGGCCGTCCCCGCCCGCTCCCCACCATCCGTCCGTCGTGCCCACCGGCTGAGGTTGCGTCTCCCTGATGTCGAGTCACTCCACCGCGCTCACGCGGCAACCAGCACAGCTACCGTCGTCATGCGCGGAACCGCACACGACCGAGGGAGCGAACGCGGCATGAGTCCCGGTGACGAGCACGACTACCGCGGCAGGGACCAGGGCGGGCGCGCGGACGACCCGTACAGCACGCTCGGCGGCACCCGCCAGACCCGTACCCGCCTTCCGGACGGCGACGCGGACCTTCCGCACGGCCGCCGGCCCGTCCGGAACTCGCGCTCCATCGTCACGATCACCGGTGTCGTGGTCCTCCTCATCGCCGCGATCGCCTTCGCCAACCGGGGCGGCGGCAGCGACGACAACGCCTCCTCGGGCACGAAGAACCCGGGGACGGCAGGCTCGGCCCCCACCGCCGCCACCGGCACCAAGCCGGTCCAGGGCAAGAACGGAACGATCCCCTCCGGCTTCGCCCACGATGAGCAGGGGGCGCAGAGTGCGGCGGCGAACTACTCGGTCGCGCTGGTCTCGGACGGGATGTTCGACCAGGAGCGCCGTCGTGAGATCTCCGAGGCGGTCTACGCGCCGGATGTGGCCGCTGCACGCAGGGACGACCTCGACAAGGTCTACTCGCAGGAGTCGTTCCTCACCAGCATCGGCCTGAACCCCGATGGCAAGGCCCCCGAAGGACTGACTTTCATCTCCCGGGCCAATCCTGTCGGCACCAAGGTCGAGAAGTATCTCGGCGACACCGCCACGGTTGCCGTCTGGTACTCCGCACTGTTCGGCCTGGCCGGTGAAGGGTCGAAGAACCCGGTGTCCGAGAGCTGGTACACCACCACGTACGAGCTGAAGTGGGTCGACGGGGATTGGAGGGTCACCGACTTCACGCAGAAGGACGGCCCCGTACCCGTCGGCCGGGACCAGGCCGCCTCCTCCGCCGAGGAGATGGCTGACGCAGTTCAAGGGTTCGGAGGGTTCACCTATGCCCGGTAAGTCCCACCGAATCCGGTCACTGGCAGCGGCCTTCACGGGCCTCCAGGTAGCCGCCGTGACGCTGGCCGGCCGCGCGGCGGCAGCCCCGACACCGACGCCCTCGCCCGAACCCAGCAACGACCCCTGCGACCTGATTCGCGGCCCCGCCAAGGACTACTGCGAAGGCGGCGAAGGCGCCGGCGCCGGTACCCAGGACATCGCCCCCACCGACGCCCTGGACCCCCTCACCTCCCTCGCCCAAGGCTGCGCCGACGCCGCCGCCTACATCGTCGGCAAGCTCAGCGAGGCCGTCGAGTCCACGGCGAACGTCGACTTCACCAACCCCGCCTTCCGCCAGCAGTACGCCGTCATCTTCGCGGCCTCCACCTTCCTCACCCTCGTCCTCTGGCTCCTCGCCGTAGCCAAGCGCGCCATCCGCGGCGTCCCCTTCACCACCGCGATCTCCGAGGCCGTCGGCTTCCTCTGGCTCACCGTCCTCGCCTCGGCCTTCACGCCCCTGATCCTCTACACGATCGTCTCCGCCACCGACGGCGTCACCGAGGTCATCGCCTCCGCCACCGGAAGCCAGACCGATGTCTTCTTCGGGTCGTTCGCCGAGGCCCTCAAGAAGGGCAACGACATCGGCGGCGGGCCGATCATGCTGATCGTCGTCTCGCTCGTCTCGATCGTCGCGGCCGGCGTCCTGTGGCTGGAGCTCGTCATCCGCGCCGCCCTGCTCTACGTCGGCGCCCTGCTCGGCATCGTCGTCTACGCCGGTCTCGTCGACAAGAACATGTGGGGCCACGTCCGCCGCTGGGCCGGCATCATGATCGCGGTGATCATGGTCAAGCCGGTCATCGTCATCGTCCTCGGCCTCGCCGGAGCGCTCTCCGCCGGCGACGGCCCCGACGCCTTCTCCGCCGTCGTCTCCGGCCTCGCCATCATCCTGCTGGCCATCTTCGCCTCCGCCATGATCTACCGCTTCGTCCCCGGCTTCGGCGACGAGATCCAGGGCGCCCGCACCAACCGCAAGCAGGCCACCGACGGCGCCCAGGCCGCCGCCCTCATCAGCTCCCCGGCCGCCCTCGTCTCCCAGGGCATCAAGACCCACAGCGGCCGCAACGACCAGAACAGCGGAGGGGGAGGCGGCGGCGCCCGCCCCTCCAACCCGGCCAGCGGCGGCGTCGCCGCACACAGCTCCCGCACCACCAACGGAGGCGGCGGCGGGGTCGGCGGCGGATCTGTCCCCTCCGCCGCACCCCCGCCCCGCAGCGGCGGCTCCGGCCCCACCTCCGGCACCCCCCACAGCAGCCGCCCCTTCCGGGGAGGCGGCTCCGGCAGCACAGGTAACTCGAGCACAGGAGGTGGAGGGCGTTGACGACTCAGTCCCACACGATGACGCCCCGCCGTACGTATCTCATCGGCCGCGCCCGGCCGAACGCGATCGTCGGCAAGAACCGCGAGACCGGCGAGATCGCCCTGATCATCGTCGGCGCGTTCCTCGGCATGATGAGCGGACTCCTCGTCCCCCTCCTCTCCCTCCGCATCGTCTGCCTCGTGGGCTTCCCGCTCCTCGCCCTCGCCATCGTCTACGTCCCGTACAAGCACCGCACGTTCTACAAGTGGTTCGAGATCAACCGCAGCTACAAGCGCTCCCTGCGCCGCGGCACCGCCTACCGCTCCGGCGCCATGGAGGCCGGCATCAGCGCCGACGGCCGCGAGGTCGAGATCGGCCCGCCCCCCGGCATCGGCCGCATCAGCTGGCTCGCCGCCCCCTTCGGCCCCGACGAGATCGCCGTACTCCTCCACGCCGACCGCCGCACCGTCACCGCCGCCATCGAGATCGAGGGCCCCGGCGTCGGCCTCCGCGACAGCGAGGACCAGGAGGCCCTGGTCGACCGGTTCGGCACCCTCCTCAAGCACGTGGCCAACGGCGACGGCTTCGTCACCCGCCTCCAGATGCTCGCCCGCACCCTCCCCGCCGACCCCGACGCCCACGCCAAGGACGTCGCCCAGCGCGGCGACAAATCGGCCCCCGGCTGGCTCCAGGACTCCTACGACCAGCTCCAGTCCATGGTCTCCACCTCCAGCGAGCAGCACCGCGCCTACCTCGTCGCCTGCATGCACTACAGCCGCGAGCTCGCCGCCGAGGCCAACGCCATCGCCCGCGCCGCCCGCCCCCACGGCGGCCGCAGACTCGACCGCGACGCCGGACTCGCCATCGTCATGGCCCGCGAGCTGACCGACATCTGCGCCCGCCTCGCCGAGGCCGACATCCGGGTCCGCCAGCCGCTCGGCCAGAGCCGCCTGGCCTCCCTCGTGCACTCCATGTACGACCCCGACCACCCCATCGACCACATCCAGGCCATGACCAAGCGCAACGCCTGGCCCGCCGAACTGGACGCGGTGGAGCCCACGTTCCTCCAGGCCAAGACCCGCGAGTCCACCACCCGCGCCCCCTGGTGCCACGCCACGGCCTGGGTGAAGGAGTGGCCGATGACCCCCGTCGGCGTCAACTTCCTCGCCCCGCTCCTCGTCCACACCCCCGACGTCATCCGTACGGTCGCCGTCTGCATGGACCTCGAACCCACCGAGGTCGCCATCGAACGCATGCTGACCGAGAAGACCAACGACGACGCCGAGGCCAGCCGCCAGGCCAAGATGAACCGCACCGTCGACCCCCGCGACATCGCCGCCCACGGCCGACTCGACCAGCGGGGTGAAGATCTCGCCAGCGGCGCGGCCGGGGTCAACCTGGTGGGGTACATCACGGTGTCGTCCCGCTCACCCGAGGCCCTCGCCCGCGACAAGCGGACGATCCGCGCCTCGGCCGGCAAGTCGTATCTCAAGCTGGAGTGGTGCGACCGCGAACACCACCGCGCCTTCGTGAACACGCTCCCGTTCGCCACCGGCATCCGCCGCTGACACGGGCACCACCCCCAAGACCGACACAGCCACCCACGACAGCACCCGCGACGAACACCCGCGACAAGAGAGGGCACCCACGCCATGCGAGACCCCCTGTCCGCATTGTCGGATGCCTTCACCTCCTTCCTCTTCGGCAAGGTGGAGACGACCCGCCTCCCCGTCCGTACGTCGACGGGCCAGGCCCAGGCCGTCTACCTCCCCACCGCCGCCCCCGGCCTCGGCGACTCCGGCGTGATCATCGGCCGCGAGGTCTACAGCGGCAAGGGCTACATCTACGACCCCTTCCAGCTGTACGGGCAGCAGCTCCCCGCCCCCCACTGGCTGGTCCTCGGCGAGTCCGGCAACGGCAAGTCGGCGCTGGAGAAGACCTACGTCCTGCGCCAGCTCCGCTTCCGCGACCGCCAGGTCGTCGTCCTGGACGCCCAGGGCGAGGACGGCGTCGGCGAATGGAACCTCATCGCCCAGGAGCTGGGCATAACCCCCATCCGCCTGGACCCGACCGCAGCCCTCAACGGCGGCATCCGCCTCAACCCCCTCGACCCCTCCATCACCACCACCGGCCAGCTCGCCCTCCTCCGTACGATCATCGAAGTCGCGATGGGCCACGGTCTGGACGAGCGTTCCGGCTTCGCGCTGAAGGTAGCCCACGCCTACGTCACCGCGACCATCACCGACCGCCAGCCGGTCCTGATGGACATCGTGGAGCAGCTGCGCCACCCCAAGCCCGAGTCGGCCGAGGCGATGAACGTCGACATAGACGATGTACGGGCCTGGGGCCTGGACGTCGCCCTCGTCCTGGACCGGCTCGTCGACGGCGACCTGCGCGGCATGTTCGACGGCCCCACCACCGTCGGCATCGACCTCGACGCGCCCCTCATCGTCTTCGACCTCTCGCACATCGACCGCAACTCGATCGCGATGCCGATCCTGATGGCGATCGTCGGCGTCTGGCTGGAACACACCTGGATCCGGCCCGACCGCAAGAAGCGCATCTTCCTGGTCGAGGAGGCGTGGCACATCATCAACTCCCCCTTCGTCGCCCAGCTCTTCCAGCGCCTGCTGAAGTTCGGACGCCGGCTCGGCCTCTCCTTCGTCGCCGTCGTCCACCACCTCAGCGACGTCGTGGACGGAGCAGCGGCGAAGGAAGCGGCGGCCATCCTCAAGATGGCCTCCACCCGCACGATCTACGCCCAGAAGTCCGACGAGGCACGCGCCACCGGCCGGGTCATCGGGCTGCCCCGCTGGGCGGTCGAGATCATCCCGACCCTCACCCCCGGCATCGCGGTCTGGGACGTCAACGGCAACGTACAGGTCGTCAAACACCTGATCACCGAGGCCGAACGCCCCCTCGTCTTCACCGACCGCGCCATGACCGAGGGCTCCTCGGACGACCTGCTCCCGGAGGACATCCGCGCCGCGGAGCTGGAGGCGGAGCAACGGGCGGCCCGGATCGAGAACCAGCAGCGTATCGACGACTCGTCCCGGTCCACGGTGGCCTGACATGGCACGCCGAGCAGCCCCCGGACCGGGCCCGGGCCCGGAGCAGGACCCCCGGTACGACCGGCGGAACCATCCGCGCCCCGGCCCCGGCCACCGCCCCCGGCCCCGCCACGAGGACTCCAGCACGGGCGGCATCCCCGACGGGCTGCTGGTCGGCCTGATCGGCTTCCTGTTCGCGGCGACCCTGCTCGCCTGGGCGGCCACGGGTCTGGCCGGCCTCCTCGCGCACGGGTCCTGGCCGGACGGCGTCACCTTCACCCGGACCCCGCTCGCCCTGCGCGAACTGGCCACCGCACCGCAGGACCTCCCCGGCGCCTGGCCCCACACGCCCGCCTCCCAGCTCTCCGGGTACGGCCTGTTCTGGGGGCTGTTCATCGGCGAGCTGATGGTGCTGGTGGTGCTGACCGTGTTCGCCCTCGGGTCCGTGGCCCGATGGCGGACCGTACGGGAACGGCGCCGCGAGGAACGCCTGTACGGGACACCCCACGAGGCACATGAGGCACACGAGCCATACGAGACGTCCGAGGCATACGAGACGTACGGGCCCCAAGAGGCACACCAGCCCCACACGACCGCCAAGCCCCACGACACGCCCCAGCCCCGCCACACTCCCGCTCCCGCCCAGCACCAGCACCAGGCCGCCCCCTCCTTCACCAAGACCACACCGGAGGCGCCCACCGCGCCCCTCACCCTGCCCTCCCCCCGCACCCCCCTCCTCGTCTACGCCTCCGCTCCCGCCCGGCGCCCCACCGTCGTCCAGGCCATCCAGGACGCCGAGGGCCCCGCCCTGGTCGTCACCTCGGACCCCACGGTCTGGGCCGAGACGAAGGACGCCCGCGCCAAGCTGGGCCCGGTCCTCGTCTACGACCCCGGCCACCTCTGCGACACCCCGGCCCGCCTCCACTGGCCGCCCACCGCAGGCTGCGAGGACCCCGACACGGCCGCCGTACGCGCCGCCGCCCTCCTCGCCCCGGTCCGCCCGCAGGCCCGGATCGACGCGGCGGTGGCCGACACCGCACAGACCCTCCTCCAGTGCTGGCTGCACGCCGCGGCGGTGGATGGCCGCCCGTTCCGCCAGGTCGCCCGCTGGGCCTCGGGCGCCGCCGCCCACGAACCCGTACGCCTCCTCCGTACGCACCCCAAGGCCGCCTCCGGCCTCGCCGGGCTCCTAGAGTCCGCGCTCACGGGGTACCCGGAACGGCGGGAAGTGGCGCAGGAGTTGAACGTACGGGCCTTCTCGGCCCTCTCATCGGTGCACATCCGCGAGGCCTGCACGGCAAACCGATCGGATTCGGCCGCGCTGGAATCTTTTGCCCGCGAGGGGGGAACGCTCTATGTGGTCGGTGAACCCATCGAGGATCCCCGCACCCGCCCCGGCGCGATGCCCCTCCTCACCGCGCTCGCCTCACACGTGGTCGAGTACGGCCGCCGCATGGCCGCACGGTCATCCGACGGTCGGCTCGACCCACCAATGACGCTGGTCCTGGACGACGTGGCCGCCGTGGCACCGCTCCCCCAGCTCCCTGAACTGCTGGCGAAGGGCCAGGAGTTGGGCATGCCCGCGATCGCCCTCCTCCGCTCCCGCGAGCAGGGCCGGGCCCGCTGGCAGCAACACCTGCACGCCCCGGCCGCAGGCACCCCCTGAGGACCCTGCCTACCCCCGCTCCATCACATACTCCAGCTCCCACTCGACCTGCCCGCCCGGCCCGCCCCGCTCACCCGGCACCGCCATCCGCTGCCCCGACGGTACGAACCCGAACCGCCGGTAGAACGCCGCCGCCCGCGGGTTGTCCTCGTGCACATACAGGCGCACCCGCTCCAGCCGGGGCGCGGACAGCGACCAGGCCCAGTCGACGGCCACCCGGAACAAGGCGTCCGCCACCCCGGTCCCCCGCACCTCCGGCCGGACGAAGACCCCCACCAGATGCCCCTGGTCCATCACAGGAGCCTCCCCGAAGCGCACCTCGTCCTCCGGGCGCTCCACCAGCACGGTGACCGTGCCCACCCACTCCCCCTCGGGCGACTCCGCGACGAACTGCCGCACGTCCCCGCCCTCGGCGGCCGCGGCCGTACGCTCTTGCCAGAAGGCATCCGGCCGCACGACGGCCGCCTCGTACGAGTCAAGGAACGCCACGGGAGCCGCTGGGTCCCGCAACGCCTCCAGCCGCAGCTGCCTGGCCAGCGGCCACTCCTCGGCCCGTACGGAACGCATCACATAGTCCATGCCCCGATCCTCGCCCGCCGCCCGCACGCCGCTCAACCGCCCGCCGCCCCTCACATCCCCCGGTCCGGGCCCCTCCGGAGCCACCCGACCCAGCCCCGCCCCGCCTGCCCCGTCGTACCCCGGTACTACGCCCCCACCCAGGTCCCACCCCCGGTCGGACGACCGCCCCCGGGCCGGCTCCGTAGCGTCGACCGCATGATCAAGGCATACGGACTCACCAAGCGGTACGGCGACCGAACCGTCGTCCAGGACCTCGACTTCACCGTCCACCCCGGTACGGTCACCGGCTTCCTCGGCCCCAACGGCGCCGGGAAGTCCACCACGATGCGCATGCTCCTCGGCCTCGACACCCCGACCCGCGGCCGCTCCACCGTCGGCGGGCGCGCCTACGCCGCCCATGGAGCACCCCTCACCCAGGTCGGCGCCCTGCTGGAGGCCCGTTCCGTCCACCCCGGCAGATCCGCCCGCAACCACCTGCTGGCCCTCGCCCACACCCACGGCATCCCGCGCCGCCGCGTCGAGGAGGTCATCGCCCTCGCCGGCCTGACCGAGGCCGCCCACCGGAGGGTCAAGGGCTTCTCGCTCGGCATGGGCCAACGGCTCGGCATCGCCGCCGCACTCCTCGGCGACCCGGCCACCGTCATCCTGGACGAACCGGTCAACGGCCTCGACCCGGAGGGCGTGCTGTGGATCCGCACCCTGCTCAGGTCTCTCGCCGCCGAAGGCCGTACGGTCCTCGTCTCCTCCCACCTGATGAGTGAAATGGCCCTCACCGCCGACCACTTGATCGTCATCGGCCGGGGCCGCCTCCTCGCCGACACGACGGTCGACGAGCTGGTCCGCCAGGCGGGCGGCGCCTCGGTGAAGGTCGCCACCCCACAACCTGAGTCGCTACGTCGGTACTTGGCGGCCCCGGGCGTGGAGATCACCGCATCGGCCGACGGACTCCGCGTCCGGGGCACGGACGCGGCCCACATCGGCGCCGTGGCCGCCGAGCACGGGATCACCCTCCATGAACTGACCCCGCAGACCGTCTCGTTGGAGCAGGCGTTCATGGACCTCACCCAGGACGCGACCGACCACCGGTCACAGCCACCGGCCACCACTCCCCACGCTCACCTCACCGGAGCCGCAGCATGACCACCACGACACCGCACGCCGCCACTCCCGCACGGCAAGCACCCCGGTACCGCATCACCCCGGCCCGCGTCCTCCGCTCCGAATGGCACAAAATCCGCTCCCTGCGCTCCACTTGGATCACCCTGACCACAGCAGCCGCGCTGGTCCTGGGAGTCGGCCTGATCATGGGCGGCACGTACACCTCCGGCGGCGGGGACTCCGACATCGACACGGTCATCATGACCCTGTACGGCAGCATGCTCGGCCAGCTCTGCCTGGTGGTGCTGGGCATCCTGATGACGGCGGGCGAGTACGCGACCGGCATGATCCGCTCCTCCCTCACCGCCGTACCGGCCCGGCTCCCCGTCCTGTGGGCCAAGGCCGCGGTCTTCACGGCCACCGCGTTCTCGGTCATGTTCGCGACGGGCCTGATCACCTTCACCGCGGCCCAGCTCTTCCTCCACGACACCGACCAGGCGGCCTCGCTCACCGACCCGGGAGTGCTGCGCGCCGTGGCGGGCACCGCGGCGGGAGTCACCCTGATGGGCCTCCTGGCGCTCGGCCTCGGCGCCCTCCTGCGCTCGGTACCCGGCGCGATCGGCGCGTTCATCGGCGGGGTCATGCTCCTCCCCGAGATCCTCGGGATGCTCCCGTACGACACGGTGGAGCAGGCCGTCCGGTACTTTCCCACCCAGGCGGCCGGCGCACTCGGCTCCGCCACACCGCTTCCGGATGCGGCGCCCCCCGCCGCAGCTCTGCTCGCCCTCTCCCTGTGGGTGGCGGCCGTCCTGGCGACGGCGGCTTGGACGCTGCGCCGCCGGGACGCCTGAGGCCGAGAGAAGAAGAGGACGAGTACAAGGAAGAGGAAGAGGGAGAAGGAACAGGTGACGGACGACCGCCCGGACGGGGCCGACCACCCCGGCCGGATACGCCACACCGACCCGGTAGCGGCTCCGCTCACCTCCGACGCGGCCACGGCCCCGCTCACCCGGACCATCCGCGCCACGCTGGACCGGCTCCGCGCCTTCGACCGACGCCGGCCACGGGTCTGGGACGCGGCGGTGACCGCGTTCTGGGCCGTGGCGGCCGTCCTCGACTACACCTCCGGCGGCTGGCGGACCGTGGCCCGCGACGTGACCGCGCCCGAACCGCTGGTGCTGCTGATGAGCCTGTGGTTCTCGCTCCCGCTGCTGTGGCGCCGCACGCACCCGATGACCGTGCTCCTGCTGTCGGCCCCGGTGTCCCTGGTCAACATCTGGACGGGCGCAGTGGTCCAGGCCGCCCTCCTCCAGCTGATCCCCGTCTTCCACATCGCCCTGCGCTCGTCCCTCCGTACGCTCGGGACGGCGGCCCTGGTGTTCTGCGCCCCGCTCCTCGCGGGCGCCATCCGCATCCCCGGCATCTGGGGGCAGCAAGTCATCTCGTACGTATGGGGGTTGGTCTTCGTCGCCCTGCTGGGCATCGCCGTACGGACGCGCCGCGAGTACACCGAGGCACTCGTCGAACGTGCCCACCGGCTGGAACACGAACGCGACCAGCAGGCCCGCCTCGCCGCCGCCGCCGAACGCACCCGCATCGCCCGGGAGATGCACGACATCATCGGCCACAACCTCTCCGTCATCACGGGCCTCGCGGACGGCGGGTCCTACGCGGCCACCAAGAACCCGGAGCGCGCCGCCCAGGCACTGGACGCGATCGGCACCACCAGCAGGCAGGCGCTGTCCGAACTCCGCCGCCTCCTGGGCGTCCTGCGCGACGACCACCCCACCGCCGACCGCACCCCCCAGCCGACCCTCGCCGACCTGGCCCCCCTCATCGACCGCGTCCGCCGCGCGGGCCTCCCCGTGCACCTGGAACTCCACGGCGAACCCGAACCGTCCACCGCACCCACCCCGGGCCGCCAACTGACGGTCTACCGGGTGGTCCAGGAGTCCCTGACCAACACCCTCAAGCACGCGGCCCCACCCGCCGCCGCACCCCTGTCCGCCACGGTGACCCTCACCTACACCCGCACCCACATCGACGCCCGCATCACGGACACAGGCACGGGCCCAAGCGCCGGCACAGGCGCGGACGGGCAGGACCCCCCAGCCCCCACCCTCGCCCAAGGCATCATGGGCATGCGCGAACGGGCGGCGCTCTACAACGGCACGATCGAAGCCGGCCCGCTGCCGGACCACGGCGGATGGCACGTCCACCTCCGCCTCCCCCTGGAGGACCAGCCCCAGTGACGACCGTACTCATCGCGGACGACCAGCCGATGCAGCGCTTCGGCTTCCGCATGCTGCTGGAGAGCCAGGACGACATGACGGTCGTCGGCGAGGCGGGCGACGGCACCGAGGCCATCAACCTGATCGCCCGGCACCAGCCGGACGTCGCCCTGATGGACATCCGCATGCCCGGCCTCGACGGGATCGAGGCGACCCGCCGCATCATCAGGTCGGGCTCCCGCACCCGCGTCCTCATCGTCACGACCTTCGACCTCGACGAGTACGCGTACGACGGCCTCCGCGCCGGCGCCAGCGGCTTCCTGGTCAAGGACGTCCTGCCGGAGGAGCTCCTCTCGGGCATCCGCGCGGTGGCCGGCGGCGACGCCGTGGTCGCCCCGTCCCTGACCCGCCGCCTCCTGGACGCCTACGCCCACCACCTGCCGGTCACCCCCGGCGACACCGCAGCCACCGCGTCGAACCCCCGCATCACCACGCTGACGGACCGGGAACGAGAGATCCTCACGGTCATCGGCCAAGGCTGGTCGAACACGGAGATCGCCACCCGCCTCCACCTCGCCGAGTCCACCGTGAAGACGCACGTCACCCGCATCCTCGCCAAAACGGGCTGCCGGGACCGCGTGCAGGCGGTCATCCTGGCCTACGACAGCCGACTGGTGACGCCCTCGTAGGCCCCCGGGGGGCCGCGTTCATGGCCCGGAACGCAGAAAAGCCCCGCACCATACGGTGCGGGGCTTTCCCGGAAAAATTGTTCGGCGGCGTCCTACTCTCCCACAGGGTCCCCCCTGCAGTACCATCGGCGCTGAAAGGCTTAGCTTCCGGGTTCGGAATGTAACCGGGCGTTTCCCTAACGCAATGACCACCGAAACACTATGAAATTTAGAACAACCGGTGTAATCACAGCTGTTCGTTATTTCAGAACTAACACAGTGGACGCGAGCAACTGAGGACAAGCCCTCGGCCTATTAGTACCAGTCAGCTCCACCCGTTACCGGGCTTCCACATCTGGCCTATCAACCCAGTCGTCTACTGGGAGCCTTAACCCCTCAAGAGGGTGGGAATACTCATCTCGAAGCAGGCTTCCCGCTTAGATGCTTTCAGCGGTTATCCTTTCCGAACGTAGCCAACCAGCCATGCCCTTGGCAGGACAACTGGCACACCAGAGGTTCGTCCGTCCCGGTCCTCTCGTACTAGGGACAGCCCTTCTCAATATTCCTACGCGCACAGCGGATAGGGACCGAACTGTCTCACGACGTTCTAAACCCAGCTCGCGTACCGCTTTAATGGGCGAACAGCCCAACCCTTGGGACCGACTCCAGCCCCAGGATGCGACGAGCCGACATCGAGGTGCCAAACCATCCCGTCGATATGGACTCTTGGGGAAGATCAGCCTGTTATCCCCGGGGTACCTTTTATCCGTTGAGCGACAGCGCTTCCACAAGCCACTGCCGGATCACTAGTCCCGACTTTCGTCCCTGCTCGACCCGTCGGTCTCACAGTCAAGCTCCCTTGTGCACTTACACTCAACACCTGATTGCCAACCAGGCTGAGGGAACCTTTGGGCGCCTCCGTTACTCTTTAGGAGGCAACCGCCCCAGTTAAACTACCCATCAGACACTGTCCCTGATCCGGATCACGGACCCAGGTTAGACATCCAGCACGACCAGAGTGGTATTTCAACGACGACTCCACAACCACTGGCGTGGCCGCTTCACAGTCTCCCACCTATCCTACACAAGCCGAACCGAACACCAATATCAAACTATAGTAAAGGTCCCGGGGTCTTTCCGTCCTGCTGCGCGAAACGAGCATCTTTACTCGTAGTGCAATTTCACCGGGCCTATGGTTGAGACAGTCGAGAAGTCGTTACGCCATTCGTGCAGGTCGGAACTTACCCGACAAGGAATTTCGCTACCTTAGGATGGTTATAGTTACCACCGCCGTTTACTGGCGCTTAAGTTCTCAGCTTCGCACACCCGAAAGTGCACTAACCGGTCCCCTTAACGTTCCAGCACCGGGCAGGCGTCAGTCCGTATACATCGCCTTACGGCTTCGCACGGACCTGTGTTTTTAGTAAACAGTCGCTTCTCGCTGGTCTCTGCGGCCACCCCCAGCTCAAGCAGCAAGTGCTATCACCAGTGATGGCCCCCCTTCTCCCGAAGTTACGGGGGCATTTTGCCGAGTTCCTTAACCATAGTTCACCCGAACGCCTCGGTATTCTCTACCTGACCACCTGAGTCGGTTTAGGGTACGGGCCGCCATGAAACTCGCTAGAGGCTTTTCTCGACAGCATAGGATCATCCACTTCACCACAATCGGCTCGGCATCAGGTCTCACCCTGCATGTGTGACGGATTTACCTACCACACGGGCTACACCCTTACCCCGGGACAACCACCGCCCGGGCTGGACTACCTTCCTGCGTCACCCCATCGCTTACCTACTACAAGTCTGGTTCATCGGCTCCACCACTACCCTCAACTCCGAAGAGATCGGGCCGGCTTCACGGACTTAGCATCGCCTGATTCAGTACTGGGCGTTTCAAAGCGGGTACCGGAATATCAACCGGTTGTCCATCGACTACGCCTGTCGGCCTCGCCTTAGGTCCCGACTTACCCTGGGCAGATCAGCTTGACCCAGGAACCCTTAGTCAATCGGCGCACACGTTTCTCACGTGTGTATCGCTACTCATGCCTGCATTCTCACTCGTGAACCGTCCACAACTCGCTTCCGCGGCTGCTTCACCCGGCACACGACGCTCCCCTACCCATCCCAGCCCCCGTTGGGGGTACATGCTGGAATGACACGACTTCGGCGGTACGCTTGAGCCCCGCTACATTGTCGGCGCGGAATCACTTGACCAGTGAGCTATTACGCACTCTTTCAAGGGTGGCTGCTTCTAAGCCAACCTCCTGGTTGTCTCTGCGACTCCACATCCTTTCCCACTTAGCGTACGCTTAGGGGCCTTAGTCGATGCTCTGGGCTGTTTCCCTCTCGACCATGGAGCTTATCCCCCACAGTCTCACTGCCGCGCTCTCACTTACCGGCATTCGGAGTTTGGCTAAGGTCAGTAACCCGGTAGGGCCCATCGCCTATCCAGTGCTCTACCTCCGGCAAGAAACACACGACGCTGCACCTAAATGCATTTCGGGGAGAACCAGCTATCACGGAGTTTGATTGGCCTTTCACCCCTAACCACAGGTCATCCCCCAGGTTTTCAACCCTGGTGGGTTCGGTCCTCCACGAAGTCTTACCTCCGCTTCAACCTGCCCATGGCTAGATCACTCCGCTTCGGGTCTAGAGCGTGCAACTAGTTCGCCCTATTCGGACTCGCTTTCGCTACGGCTTCCCCACACGGGTTAACCTCGCTACACACCGCTAACTCGCAGGCTCATTCTTCAAAAGGCACGCAGTCACGACTGCATGTGCAAGCACATACAGCGACGCTCCCACGGCTTGTAGGCACACGGTTTCAGGTACTATTTCACTCCGCTCCCGCGGTACTTTTCACCATTCCCTCACGGTACTATCCGCTATCGGTCACCAGGGAATATTTAGGCTTAGCGGGTGGTCCCGCCAGATTCACACGGGATTTCTCGGGCCCCGTGCTACTTGGGTGGTTCTCAAGCAAGCCGTTGATGTTTCAGCTACGGGGGTCTTACCCTCTACGCCGGACCTTTCGCATGTCCTTCGCCTACATCAACGGTTTCTGACTTGCCGACCAATCGGCAGATTGATCAAGAGAACTCCCACAACCCCGTATGCGCAACCCCTGCCGGGTATCACACGCATACGGTTTGGCCTCATCCAGTTTCGCTCGCCACTACTCCCGGAATCACGGTTGTTTTCTCTTCCTGAGGGTACTGAGATGTTTCACTTCCCCTCGTTCCCTCCACACTGCCTATGTGTTCAGCAGCGGGTGACAGCCCATGACGACTGCCGGGTTTCCCCATTCGGAAACCCCCGGATCAAAGCTTGGTTGACAGCTCCCCGGGGACTATCGTGGCCTCCCACGTCCTTCATCGGTTCCTGGTGCCAAGGCATCCACCGTGCGCCCTTAAAAACTTGGCCACAGATGCTCGCGTCCACTGTGCAGTTCTCAAACAACGACCAGCCACCCACCACCCCGTCCCTGAGGACGAGTTCACTGGGGCCGGATCGAAGGCGACCTCTACGGCCGTACCTTCAGATACCCAACAGCGTGCCCGACCCGACCGATCCATCCCCACGTTCCACGCCGAAGCAGTACTAGTGACAACCAACCTGTCGTGCCGAATAGTCAACGTTCCACCCATGAGCAACCAGCACCGAACACTCGCCGGTGTACTGGCCTCTGACCAAACCGAGGCTTGGTGAGAAGTGCTCCTTAGAAAGGAGGTGATCCAGCCGCACCTTCCGGTACGGCTACCTTGTTACGACTTCGTCCCAATCGCCAGTCCCACCTTCGACAGCTCCCTCCCACAAGGGGTTGGGCCACCGGCTTCGGGTGTTACCGACTTTCGTGACGTGACGGGCGGTGTGTACAAGGCCCGGGAACGTATTCACCGCAGCAATGCTGATCTGCGATTACTAGCAACTCCGACTTCATGGGGTCGAGTTGCAGACCCCAATCCGAACTGAGACCGGCTTTTTGAGATTCGCTCCGCCTCGCGGCATCGCAGCTCATTGTACCGGCCATTGTAGCACGTGTGCAGCCCAAGACATAAGGGGCATGATGACTTGACGTCGTCCCCACCTTCCTCCGAGTTGACCCCGGCAGTCTCCTGTGAGTCCCCATCACCCCGAAGGGCATGCTGGCAACACAGAACAAGGGTTGCGCTCGTTGCGGGACTTAACCCAACATCTCACGACACGAGCTGACGACAGCCATGCACCACCTGTATACCGACCACAAGGGGGGCACCATCTCTGATGCTTTCCGGTATATGTCAAGCCTTGGTAAGGTTCTTCGCGTTGCGTCGAATTAAGCCACATGCTCCGCTGCTTGTGCGGGCCCCCGTCAATTCCTTTGAGTTTTAGCCTTGCGGCCGTACTCCCCAGGCGGGGAACTTAATGCGTTAGCTGCGGCACCGACGACGTGGAATGTCGCCAACACCTAGTTCCCAACGTTTACGGCGTGGACTACCAGGGTATCTAATCCTGTTCGCTCCCCACGCTTTCGCTCCTCAGCGTCAGTAATGGCCCAGAGATCCGCCTTCGCCACCGGTGTTCCTCCTGATATCTGCGCATTTCACCGCTACACCAGGAATTCCGATCTCCCCTACCACACTCTAGCTAGCCCGTATCGAATGCAGACCCGGGGTTAAGCCCCGGGCTTTCACATCCGACGTGACAAGCCGCCTACGAGCTCTTTACGCCCAATAATTCCGGACAACGCTTGCGCCCTACGTATTACCGCGGCTGCTGGCACGTAGTTAGCCGGCGCTTCTTCTGCAGGTACCGTCACTTTCGCTTCTTCCCTGCTGAAAGAGGTTTACAACCCGAAGGCCGTCATCCCTCACGCGGCGTCGCTGCATCAGGCTTTCGCCCATTGTGCAATATTCCCCACTGCTGCCTCCCGTAGGAGTCTGGGCCGTGTCTCAGTCCCAGTGTGGCCGGTCGCCCTCTCAGGCCGGCTACCCGTCGTCGCCTTGGTAGGCCATTACCCCACCAACAAGCTGATAGGCCGCGGGCTCATCCTTCACCGCCGGAGCTTTTAACCCCGTCCCATGCGGGACAGAGTGTTATCCGGTATTAGACCCCGTTTCCAGGGCTTGTCCCAGAGTGAAGGGCAGATTGCCCACGTGTTACTCACCCGTTCGCCACTAATCCACCCCGAAAGGCTTCATCGTTCGACTTGCATGTGTTAAGCACGCCGCCAGCGTTCGTCCTGAGCCAGGATCAAACTCTCCGTGAATGTTTACCCGTAATCGGGTGCACACACACGAGAGCGGAACAACCGGTCGGAATAAGACCCGTTGTTCACAGCGTCCTCGCTGTGTAATCGCCTGCCCGTGTGCCGCCGAAGCGACCCGGTGCAGGACTTTCAAAGGAACCACCAACCTGCACCAGGTGCAGGCCGGGGTATCAACATATCTGGCGTTGACTTTTGGCACGCTGTTGAGTTCTCAAGGAACGGACGCTTCCTTCGGTCCCGTTTCACCGGGGCCCTCCGGGCGCTTCCCTTCGTTTTTCTTTCCTGTCTTGCGTTTCCGACTCTATCAGACTCTTTCGTGTCCGATTCCCGGTCGAAGCAGGTCAAGCAGTTTCGCTTTCCAGGTCCTTCGCTTTCGCGTTTTCCCTTTCCGGCGAGTCCGACTCTATCAGATCCTTTCGGGCCTGACTCCCAGTCAGCGGGCTTTGCCTTCCCGGCCGTTGGGCCGTTCCGACGCTCAAACTCTAGCGGATTCTCCCGGCGGCTCATAATCGGGCCGTTCGAAATGAATTCCGGCATGCCGAAATTCTCCCGGCTGGGAGATCGTGCTGAAGTTTGGTTGCCGCGTGTGCGGCGGGATCGGTTGTCGAGGAACCGTTCCGGCCCCGTGACAACTCGAAGAACCTTACGGATCGGGCGGGGCCGTGTCAACCCCGCCCGAGCACCAGGGCCGGGCCCGGTCCCGTACCCCTTCAGTCCAGGTCGGTGAGGCGGCCGCCGGCGTCCGGCTGGGCGTGTTCCACGCGGCGCAGGAGGCGGACCAGGAGCTCGCCGAGGACTCCGCGTTCGTCGCCGGAGAGGTCCTGGAGGAGGTCCTCCTCGAAGTCGGTGGCCATGCGCATCGCCTCCAGCCACTTCGTACGGCCCACGTCGGTGAGCTCGACGATGACGCGGACCCGGTTGTTCTCGTCGCGGTCCCGGGTGACCAGGCCCTCGGCGGCCATCCGGTCCACGCGGTGGGTCATGGCCGCCGGGGTGAGGCCGAGGCGCTTCGCCAGTTCGCCGGGGCCGAGGCGGTAGGGGGCTCCCGACAGGACGAGGGTCTTGAGGACCTCCCACTCGGCGTTGCTGATGCCGAGGGCGGCGACCTGTCTCCCGTACGCGACGTTCATCCGGCGGTTCAGGCGGCCCAGCGCGGAGACGACCTGTTCGACCTGGGGGTCGAGGTCGCGGAACTCGCGCTGATAGGCGGCGATCTGTTCGTCGAGGCTCGGCTCGTGGGGGCCGGGCTCCTCGGTGCTCTCAGACATGGCGGGCAGTATGGCACGCCCCACCACCCTTGAAGTCCTTCAGGCTGTAGTTTTCACCTTCTAAGTTTAGTGCTAAAGTCTTCGAGTCCGAGTTCGCCTGGGGTGTCCCTGAGGGTCTCGGGCCTCCGGAACTTCTTGAACTTCTGAACTTCTAGACCTTGAGGTAGGTGAGTGTGACCAGGGAGATGGGCGCAGCGCTGCGGCGGATCCAGCTGGGCAGCGCGCTGAGCGCGTTCGGGCTCGGGTTCACCGTTCCGTATCTGTACGTCTACGTGGCGCAGGTGCGGGATCTGGGCGCCGGTACGGCGGGAGTCGTCCTGGCTGTCTTCGCGATGGCAGCGCTGGCCGTTCTGCCGTTCACCGGGCGGGCCATCGACCGGCGGGGGCCGCTGCCCGTGCTGGTGGTGGCCGCCGGCCTCGCCGCCGTGGGTGCCGCTGCCCTGGGGTACGCGAGCAGCGTGCCGGCCGCCGTGCTGTCGGCCGCGGTCCTCGGTGCGGGCACCGCCGTGATGCAGCCCGCCCTGGCCACGATGCTCGTCTGGTGCTCCAGCACCGCCACCCGTACCCGCGCCTTCGCCATGCAGTTCTTCCTCCAGAACCTGGGGCTCGGGCTCGGTGGGCTGGTCGGCGGGCAGCTCGTGGACGTGAGCAGGCCCGCGAGCTTCACCCTGCTGTTCCTGATCGAGGCCGGGATGTTCGTGGTTCTGGGTGTCGTGACGGTGACCGTGAAGATGCCGCGTACGGCTTCCATCGGCGGAGCCCGGCCGACCGACGGCTCCGCCAAGGGCGGGATGCGGGCACTGCTCTCGCACCGGGCCATGGTCCAGCTGTGTGTGCTCGGGTTCGTGCTCTTCTTCGCCTGCTACGGGCAGTTCGAGTCCGGTCTCGCCGCGTACGGCACCGAGGCCGCCGGGATCCAGCCCTCCACGCTCGGCTTCGCGCTGGCCGCCAACACCGCGGTCATCGTCATCGCCCAGTTCGTCGTCCTGCGGCTCGTGGAGCGGCGGCGGCGCAGCCGGGTCATCGCTGCGGTGGGGCTCATCTGGGCGTTCGCCTGGATCGTCGCGGGGTACGCCGGGCTCGGGCACGGCAGCCAGGCCATGGCGACGGCCGCGTTCATCTCGACGTACGCGCTGTTCGGGCTGGGCGAGGCGATGCTGTCGCCGACCGTGGCGCCGCTGGTCGCCGATCTGGCGCCGGAGTCGATGGTCGGGCAGTACAACTCGGCGTTCGCCCTGTGCAAGCAGCTCGCGCTCGCGGTCGGTCCCGCTGTCGGCGGGCCGATGGGGGCCTCGCTGCACGGTCCGTACATCGTGACGTTCGTGCTGTTCTCGCTGGGCATCACGGTGCTCGCGCTGCGGCTGGGGCGCCGGCTCACCCCCGTACAGGATCAGCCTTCGCTGGCTCCCGCGCCCTCGCGGGTGGTGGCGGTGTCGCTGCCCGAGGGTGGGGAGAGCGGTGCGGAGGCGGCCGACCGGGCCGTGTCGGTCACCGCGCCGGCGGCCGCGGCCGCCACTGCCGGTCGCTGAGCCGGGCGGCGAGGCCTCGGCGGGGCTTCAGCGGGGCAGGGCGAACTCGCACCAGACCGCCTTGCCGCCGCCCGGGGTGCGGCGGCTGCCCCATGAGGTGGCGATCGACGCGATGATCTCGATGCCGCGTCCCGCCTCGTCCGCCGGTTCGGCCTGGCGGCGGCGCGGCAGGTGGTCGTCGCCGTCGGTCACCTCGATGATCAGCCGCCGGTCCGTGCGGCGCAGGCCCAGGCGCATCGGGGGTGTGCCGTGCTGGAGCGAGTTGGCGACCAGCTCGCTGGCGGCGAGGACGCCGAGGTCGCGGAGCTCGGCCGGGAAGCGCCAGGAGGTCAGGACCCCGGTGGCGAAGGCGCGGGCGCGCGGGGTGGCCTCGATGCCGCCGAGCAGGTCGAGGGCGGCGTTGTGGAACAGCTCCGCGTCGGTCCCCGTACGGGCGGGGTGCTGGACCACCAGGACCGCCACGTCGTCGTCGTGCTCGGCGGTCACCCCCAGCGAGCGGATCAGCCGGTCGCAGACCACCTGCGGGGTCCCCTTGGCGCCGGAGAGGGCGCGGGCCAGGGAGGCGACGCCCTCGTCGATGTCCTCGCTGCGGCGCTCGACCAGGCCGTCGGTGTAGAGGACCGCGGTGGAGCCGGGCGGCAGCGCGATCGTGCCCGAGGTGTGGACCCAGCCGCCGGTGCCGAGCGGCGGGCCCGTGGGGTCGGCGGCGCGGTGGACCGTGCCGTCCTCGTCGCTGACCAGGATCGGGAGGTGGCCCGCGGAGGCGTAGACGAGCTGTCCCTCGTTCGGGTCGTGGACGGCGTACACGCAGGTGGCGATCTGGGTCGCGTCGATCTCGGAGGCGAGGCCGTCCAGCAGCTGGATCACCTCGTGCGGCGGGAGGTCGAGGCGGGCGTAGGCGCGGACGGCGGTGCGGAGCTGGCCCATCACGGCGGCGGCGCGGACGCCCCGGCCCATCACGTCGCCGATGACCAGGGCGGTGCGGCCGGCGCCGAGGGTGATGACGTCGTACCAGTCGCCGCCGACGGCCGCGTCGGTGCCGCCGGGCTGGTAGGTGGCGGCGATCCGGAGGTCGTCGGGCTGCTCCAGCTCCTGCGGGAGCAGGGAGCGCTGGAGGGTGACGGCCGTCTCGCGGTGGCGGCGCTCGCTGGTGCGCAGGCGCTCGGCGGCCTCGGCGTGGTCGGTGACGTCGGCCGCGTAGACGAGGACACCGCCCTCCCTCCTGCCGTCGCCCTTCTCCTCCGTGCTGCCCCAGGCGGCGACCGGGGTGCAGGTCACCGTGTACGAACCGCCCCCGGCCGTTCGGCGGGACTTGACCGTACGGGCGGTGCCGCTGCGCAGGACCTGGTCCAGCAGGGGCAGCACACTCAGCTCGGCGAGCTCGGGCAGGGCCTCGGCGGCGGGCGTGCCGCAGGTGCGGGGGCCGAACGTGGTCTCGTACGCCTCGTTGACGTAGGCGACGCGGTGGTCCGGGCCGTGCAGCAGGGCGACGGCGGCGGGGAGCCGGCCGAGGATCTCTCGGGCCGAGAGGTCGTCCGGGGCGGGTCCGGGTGCGGCCGGGGCGGGGGTGGTGTCGGAGGGTTCCGGAAGTGTGCCGTCCGGCAGGGGGGCCTCGGTCTGCGCCTGGGCGTACTCGGCCCGGGCTGCGGGGACGGGACTGCGGTCGTCCCGCGCGGCGGCTCGACGCTGCGTTCCGGGAAGGCGGGCGCTCCAACGCGTGAAGTTCACGGAATTTCTGGCCTCGTGTGTCGGTTCGGTGCGTCGCTGCTGGTCACTGTTGGTCACTGCCGGCCGGGTCACTCTGTGCAGGTGTGAGCCCACCTATGGTCACACGCCCAGTGTGACCGACCGTACTGACAGTTGCCGTCCGGGCGCTGTCCTGGCGGCGTCCGAACGGCGTACGCCGGGGAGCGGCCCTGGTCAGCGGGAGGGGCGGGGCGGCACTCCGCCCGGCGGGTCCTCCGGGCTCCCGTCGGCGTCGGGGCGGGGCAGGGTGCCGGGGCGTTGCGGGGCCGCCGGGCCGCCACCGGCCGCGAGTTCGAACTCGGCCCGGGGGTGTTCGAGCGAGCCGAGGGAGACGATCTCCCGCTTGAAGAGTCCGGCCAGGGTCCATTCGGCAAGGACGCGCGCCTTCCGGTTGAACGTGGGCACCCGGCTGAGGTGGTACGTGCGGTGCATCAGCCAGGCGGGGTATCCCTTGAGCTTGCGACCGTAGACGTGGGCGACGCCTTTGTGCAGGCCCAGGGAGGCGACCGATCCCGCGTAGGAGTGGCGGTACTCCTTCGGCCCGCGCCCCTCCAGCGTCGCGAGGACGTTGTCGGCGAGGACCTTCGCCTGGCGGACGGCGTGCTGGGCGTTGGGGGCGGTCTCCCTGCCCGGCTCGGCGGCGGTGAGGTCGGGGACGGCGGCGGCGTCGCCCGCGGCCCAGGCGTGCGGCATTCCCTCGACGGCGAGGGTGGCGGTACAGCGGAGCCGGCCGCGTTCGGTGAAGGGCAGGTCGGTGGCGGCCAGGAGCGGTGCCGGTCTGACGCCGGCGGTCCATACGAGCGTGCGGGTGGGGAAGCGGGAGCCGTCGCTCAGGACGGCGACGCGGTCCTCGCAGGTGTCGAGTCGGGTTTCGAGGCGTACGTCGACGCCTCGGCCGCGCAGCTCCCCGATGGCGTAGCGGCCCATGGCCTCACCGACCTCGGGGAGGATGCGGTCGGAGGCCTCGACCAGGATCCATCTCAGGTCCGTGGGCTTGATGTTGTGGTAGTACCGCGCGGTGTAGCGGGCCATGTCCTCCAGCTCGGCGAGCGCTTCCACGCCCGCGTAGCCGCCGCCGACGAAGACGAAGGTGAGGGCGGCGTCGCGGATCGCGGGGTCGCGGGTGGCCGAGGCGATGTCCATCTGTTCGATGACGTGGTTGCGCAGCCCGATGGCTTCCTCGACGGTCTTGAACCCGATGCCGAAGTCGGCGAGGCCGGGCACGGGGAGGGTGCGCGAGACGGATCCCGGGGCGATGACGATCTCGTCGTACGCGATCTCCAGGGCGCCGGTGCCGTCCTCCGCCGTGGCCAGGGTGGTGACGGTCGCCGTGCGCTTGGCGTGGTCGATGCGTCCGGCCTCGCCGATGACGATCGTGCAGTGGTCCAGGACGCGGCGCAGCGGTACGACCACGTGGCGGGGCGAGATCGATCCGGCGGCCGCCTCGGGGAGGAAGGGCTGGTACGTCATGTACGGCTCGGGCGTGACGACCACGATCTCGGCGTCCCCGCTCTTGAGTCTCTGCTTCAACTTCCGTTGGAGACGCAGCGCTGTGTACATCCCGACGTAGCCGCCGCCGACGACGAGAATGCGCACACCTGGCCGGGTGCCGGGGGTCGTCCCCCGGGAATCTGGAGCCATCACCACCCCATGACGCAACGGAGTCGGTGGTTTGTCCACAGGCCCGGCAAATTGTGTGACCGGAGGGTGCGGCGGGGCGGCCCTCGGCGGGCGTGCGGACCGTACGGAAGGCGTGCAGGTCAGGCGCTGTGCGAGGGGCGGGAGGGCGGAGGCCGGCGGGGGGTCGGGGCGATCCTGCTCCGATCGGGGGGCTCGCCATGCGGAACTACCCCCTTCTGAATTGACGCGGGCTCAACTATGTTCGTTACCCGTCGGGAGTCGGTGCGGATTTCGTTGTGCTCGCTCCCCGACAGACATGGCGGGGAAGTCTCCGGGGGGAGACGTCATAAACCGGGGGAAGTTATGCAGATTCAGGATTCGCATGGGCAGTCCGCGCGCACGCACGTGTCCAAGGACCATGGACGTCTGGGTTCCGTGGGCGCTCTCGGTGTCATGAGCTCGGCCGACGCGGTGCGTTCCGCCGCCGCGGTGAGCGCTGCCGCGATCGGCGCGGCCGCGGCGGGGGCGGCTCCGGCCGGTCCCACGGCGAGCGGGACGGCACCCATCTCACCTGCGGCCGCTCCGCGTTCGGCTCCGCTGCGCGTCGACGCCCAGCGCAATCTGGAGCATGTGCTGCGGGCCGCGCGTGAGGTGTTCGGGGAGCTGGGGTACGGGGCTCCGATGGAGGACGTGGCACGCCGCGCCCGGGTCGGAGTGGGCACCGTGTACCGGCGGTTCCCCAGCAAGGACGTGCTGGTGCGGCGGATAGCCGAGGAGGAGACCGCCCGGCTGACCGAGCAGGCGCGTACGGCTCTGGGGCAGGAGGAGGAGCCCTGGTCGGCGCTCTCCCGCTTCCTGCGGACCTCGGTGGCGTCGGGCGCGGGCAGGCTGCTGCCGCCCCAGGTGCTGCGCGTCGGGGTCGACCCGGAGGAGACGGGCGCGCCGGTGGCCGGCGACGCGGCGGACGAGACCCGCGTTCCGCAGCAGCGGCAGGGAGTGGCCGGCCAGGCGGACTTCCGCGTCATCGGCCAGCGCACCGGCAGCGAGGACGCGGCCCCCGACGGGAACGGGCTGGACGAGCTCGGTGAGGATTCGGGCGCGGCGGAGCTGCTGGAGGTCGTGGGCCGGCTGGTGGACCGGGCGAGGGAGTCGGGCGAGCTGCGCGGCGATGTGACGGTGGCCGATGTGCTGCTGGTCATCGCGACGGCCGCCCCGTCCCTGCCGGACGCCGTGCAGCAGGCGGCGGCCTCGGCCCGGCTGCTGGACATCCTGCTGGAGGGGCTGCGGTCCCGGCCGGCTGTCTGATGCCGCTGTACGAAGTCCGTTCGGCCGCTCGTTGCCTGTCTGAGCGGCCGAACGGGTCGGGCTGGCGTCGGGGAACAGGTGAACGGGTTCCGCCGGGCGAAACAGCAGGGATTCATTCCCCGAAAGAGGGGTCTTTAGCACTCTCATTCGAGAAAACGCCCCGGATGAGTGGTTGGCAGGAGTGAGGTGCCAACGCGATTGAGCCATGTGGCAGTCTTGGCCGGTATTCGGGTCCGAGGGTGTATACGGGGGCTTCCGCGATGAGCGGTAACGAGCAGCAGGAAGAGCCGCTCGGCGAGATCGCTGCGGCGGGCGGGGGCACGAAGGCCGACGGGATGTCCTCCGGGCACGTGCCGGCCCAGGCGGGGCGCGGACCGTCGGACGGTTCGGGCAGCTCAGGTGGGTCGGAGCGTCCGGATGGTTCGGACGGTGGCGCCGAGGGCGGCACCGTCCTGCCCGGGCCGTGGCCGTCCGTCGCCGACGCCGGGGACGGCCTCGTGGACAACTCCGGGGACAGCGCCTCCGGTGGCGTCGGGGCGTACGCCGTGCCCTCGCAGCGTGAGGGCCGCGCCGGGTCCCCCGGCACCGGGCTCTCCGACGCGCAACTGATCGAGGGCATGCGCGAGGGGGACAACCTCGCCTACGAGGAGCTGTTCCGGCGCCACTCGGGCGCGGTCCGGCGGTACGCCCGTACGTGCTGCCGGGACGGGCACACCGCCGACGACCTGACCGCCGAGGTGTTCGCGCGCACCCTCCAGGCCGTACGGGGCGGCAAGGGTCCGCAGGAGGCTGTCCGGGCCTATCTGATGACCGCCGTCCGCCATGTCGCCGCCGCCTGGACGAAGAGCGCCAAGCGGGAGCAGCTGGTCGACGACTTCGCGGTGTTCGCCGCGCAGGCCGCGCGTACCTCGGAGCTCTCCGACGACGACACCCTCGACCTCGGCGCCGATGTGCTGGCGATGCACGAGGCCGAGCAGTCGATGGCGATGGAGGCGTTCCGGAGCCTGCCCGAGCGCTGGCAGGCGGTGCTCTGGCACACCACGGTCGAGGAGGAGTCGCCCAGCGAGATCGCCCCGCTCTTCGGCCTGACCGCCAACGCCACCGCCGTACTGGCCAGTCGGGCCCGTGAGGGGCTCAAGCAGGCCTACCTCCAGGCCCATGTGAGCCAGGCGCTCACGACTGGGGGCGACTGCGCGCAGTACGCCGACCGGCTCGGCGCCTACGCCCGGGGCGGGCTGCGGATGCGGGCCGAGCGCGGGCTGCGCAAGCACCTGGACGAGTGCGCGAAGTGCCGTGTGGCAGCAGGCGAGTTGGAGCATGTGAACGCCGGGATTCCGGCGCTGCTGCCGATCGCGGTCATCGGCTGGTTCGCCGCCGGGTACTCGCTCAAGGCCGCGGGTGTCGTGGCGGGCGGTGCCGTCGGCGCCGCCGGGGCGGGAGCCGCCGCCGCGGCCACCGGGTCGGGCACCACCGGTGCCGCTGCCGGAGGTGCCGCGGGAGGTTCCTCCTCCGGAGCCGCGGGGGGCGCCGCCTCCGAAGGGCTCGGCGCGCCCGCCAAGGCCGGGATCGCGGCCGCCGTCGCCGTGGCGGCCGCCGCCGGTCTGGTGTGGGCGCTCGTCGGGGACGACCAGCCGAAGCCGGAGGCCAAGCCGGTCGCGAAGCCTCCGGCGGTGGCGCCCGTGGTTCCGTCGCCGGAGCCGCCCGCTCCTGAGCCCGAGCCGGAGGCTCCGGCCGCGCCCGCCCCCGTACCGCCCGCGCCGGACGATCCGGCCCCCGAGCCGGAGCCGGTGCCGGCGTCCCCAGCGCCCGAGCCCGAGCCGACCCCGCCGCCGAGCGCCGAGCCGACGCCCTCCCCCGAGCCGCCGGAGCCCGCGCCGAGCCCGCCGCCGTCCCCGCAGCCCACGCCGAGCCCGAAGCCGCCGCCCCCGCCGCCGCCCGCCCCGACCGTCTACCAGGTCAGCGAGCTCTCGTACTCCCTGCTCGGCGACCACTCCGAGCCGGAGGTGGTGACGGGGCGGAGCAGCTGGATCTGGCAGCGGTCCAACGTGTCGATCGCCGAGACGCGGTACGCGCACGGGGTCACCGTGCACGCCCGGTCCTCGGTCACCATCCAGCTGAACCGCCCGTGCACCCGCTACGAGGCGATGGTCGGCGTGGACGACCTGACGATGGGGCTGGGCGCGGTCCGCTTCTCCGTCTACAACGGGGACGGGGCGCGGCTGTGGCGCTCCCCCGTGGTGAAGGGCGGGTCCCCCGCCGTCCCGGTCAGCGTCGGGATCGCCGGGCAGTCCTCGATCCGGCTCGTGGTGGAGCCCGAGGGACCGCTCGGCGGGGTGGCGCTGGCCGACTGGGCGGATTCCCGGATCAGCTGCGCCTGAGCGCTCGCGGAAGGCGGTCCTCCGGGGCGGCGCTCACGGCTGGAGCGTGCGCCGGGACGGGACCACGCCGCCCGCCACCGCGCGCTGGCGGGGGGCCGCCGTGCCCGTCCAGCAGGTGCCCCGGCGGGCCAGCAGGCGGCGCAGCCACAGCTCGGTCGAGGCCAGCTCCGCCAGGCCGTCCAGCGGGAGCGGCTCGCCCTCGGAGGCGGCGCGCAGGGCCTTGCGTACGGTGCGGGCCTCGACCAGGCCCGCGTCGGCCAGGAGCGGGGCGTCGAACAGGGCCATCAGCTCGGGCAGCGCGGTGCGCAGGCCGGTGCGGGTGACGGCGGTGGAGGTGGCCTGGGAGGGCGTGCCCCAGCCGGGCGGCAGGTCGTGGATGCCCGCCCCGCCGAGCACCCGGCGCAGGATCGCGGCCCGGGCGCCCGGCTGGACGCGGAGCGATTCGGGGAGCGCGCGGGCGGCCCGTACGACCTGGTTGTCGAGGAAGGGGGCGTGGAGGCGCTGGCTGCGGATCTCGGCCGCCTGCTCCAGGATGCGGTGGTCGGCGGCGCTGCGGGCGAGGGCGGCGCGGGCCCGGGCCTCGCCGGGGCGCTGGACCGAGGTGGGCCGGATCGCCGCCTCCTGGAGGCGAACCGATACTTCCGCCAGCGCCTCGCCCGTCAGCCAGCGGGCCGCCGGACCCGGGCGCGACCAGGCGAGGGCGGCGAGCGAGGCGTCGGCGGGGGTGGCGAGGTCGGGGGCGTACCGGTTGGCGTCGGGGAGGAGTCCGGCGGCGGTCTCCAGGCCGGTGCGGTACGACGTGCGGGCCAGGCGGCGGGCGGCCCGGTAGAGCGTCAGCGGGACGAACAGGGAGTGCGCCGAGGGGCCTTCGGCCTTGGTGAGGGCGGCGACCGGGCGCAGGAGGTGGCGTCTGCGCCGGTCCATCAGGAGGTCGGCGAGGCGGGCCGGGTGGGCGTCCAGGACCTGCCGGGCGCCGTGCCCCACCAGGTGGTCGGCGCTGCCGGCGGAGAGGCGGCGGCGGTGGCGTTCGGCGACGACGAGGGAGGGGCCCGGTTCGTCGGTGAGCGGGCCGGTCTCCAACGCCGCGTAGGGCAGGGCCTCTTCGCCCGCCGCGACGACCACGTGGTGCAGGCGCGGGTTGGCGGCGATGGCGCGGGCGCGCTCCAGCTCGTCCTCGTGGCCGCGGGTGGTGAGGTCGTTGAAGGTGACCGCGAGCAGCCGCTCCCCCGCCCCGGTGCCGTGGCCGAGGAGGGTGCCGGGCAGTCCGGGCAGCCCGGCGGCGAGCAGGGCGAGGGTGGCGGAGGCGCTGCCACCGGAGAGGTCGGCACCGATTCCGGCCACCGGGGCGCCCCGGGCCGCGCGGCGGTCGGCGGGGCCCATGCCGGGGACGGGCCCCGGGTCCTGGGGCAGGGTCTCGGGGGCATGGCGGGGGGCCGTGAGCCGGGCCCGTACGGCTTCGACGAGCGCGTCCCGTACGCCCTCCACCGCGTGCACCGGGTCGACCTGGGGCGCGGCGACGGCGAGGGAGGCGACGGCCTCGTACCCCGTGATCTCCCGCGAGCCCTCCCGCAGGATCAGCGCGTGGCCCGGCGGGACCCGCTTCACCCCGGCGTACGGGGTGCCGTCGCCGAGCGCCTCCGGCGTCTCCGGGCAGGCGAGCAGGGCGGCGAGGTGGCCGATGTCCAGCTGGGCCTCGATGAGGTCGGCCAGCGGGAGGGCGGCGGTGGCGTAGGCGGTGCCGTTGGCCCATGGGGTGTGGAAGACGGGCCGGGCGCCGGCGAGGTCGCCCGCGACCGTGATGCGGCGGCCGATCTGGACGACGGCGGTGTAGCTGCCCGGCCAGGCCGTGAGGTGGCGCATCGCCCCGCCGCGCGCGGCGAGCAGCCCGACCCGCAGCTGTTCGTCGGTGGCCCCGCAGCAGCCGAGTACGGCGAGGCGCGCGGTGGGGGCGCCTTCGGGGGTGGCGACGCCGATGACGCGGATCTCGTCGGGGCGCCAGTCGCCGACCGCCCAGAGCGGATCCGGGTCGCCCCACAGGAGTTGGGAGCCCACGGGATGGACCGTGCGCCCCTCACCGCCGTTGCCGACCGCCCCGACGGTGCCGAAGCTCGCGGCGATACTGCTCCATCCCACCAACCAACGCATCGCCGCCTCCACAGGCTGTGGACAAGCGGCGCACCGTACCGAGTCGCATCGCCGCTGCGGGACATGCTGCCACGACAGCGCCGCAGGAGAGGGGGTACGGGCGGCGCACGCCGGATGAGCATGCGCCCCTGGCAAAGGCCGGACCCTCGACTCACCGCCGTCTTCACCGCATCACCGGCAACGGAAGTGCCGATTCCGGGAGTTAAGGGGGCACCGCAGGCGGCCCGGCCTCGCGCGAGGGCGTATCGGACAGAGAAGCGGAGAGGGAGCCACCGCCCTGAGAGAGCGGTCGAAATCCGGCCATAGTCGGACCGTTGGCCAGACCGTCACCGGACAGTCGTTATTCAGCCATTCTCGTCAGGCTCCGCCGCCCGCGCACACCCGTCCGCGCCCCCGCGGCGGACCCTTCCACGCACAGTCCGGGAGGTGGGCCTCACCTCCCGGACCGGTCCGCCGCCCGCGGGGAATGGAGCGGCGGTATCCCCCAGCCCACTGAGTCCAGTGCAGTGAGCCGACCCACGCGGTACCCAGCCAAGCCCCTCCCGTACGGGCCGGGCCAGAGCGCACGGCCGGGCGCACGGCCACACACCAGGGGCACGCCCCATCCCGCCACGCGCACCCCCGGAGCGCGGGCCCGGCCGCCCGCACGGACAACAATCCCGCCATACGGACGTCTGCCCCTTAACGGTAGGGATGGGGAGAACTACGCTGTGTTTACTGGTGTTCTCAGCAGGGGGGCATATTCCTCGGGGCTCGGCCACATGCGTGTGCAGGCGGAGTACGGGGGTTCGAACCTGGGGAGCATCGGTACGAATGCCGCGCGCCGTCCTCGGTGACGCGGCGGCTGTCTGTGTGTCGAGGGGTGGCGCATGTCCAGGGAGCAACGCGGGCCGAACGAGAAGCTCGGCACGGTTCTCGCCCTCGCGGGAATCAGTAACGCCGGGCTCGCCCGGCGGGTCAACGACCTCGGAGCACAGCGCGGTCTGACACTTCGCTACGACAAGACCTCGGTGGCCCGGTGGGTCGCCAAGGGGATGGTGCCGCAGGGTGCGGCGCCCCATCTGATCGCGGCGGCGATCGGGGCCAAGCTCGGCCGGCCGGTCCCGCTGCACGAGATCGGTCTCGCCGACGCGGACCCCGCGCCGGAGGTCGGCCTCGCCTTCCCCCGGGACGTGGGTGAGGCGGTGAGGTCGGCGACCGAGCTGTACCGGCTGGATCTGGCCGGGCGCAGGGGCGGCGGCGGGATCTGGCAGTCGCTGGCCGGTTCGTTCGCGGTGAGCGCCTACGCGACCCCCGCGTCCCGCTGGCTGATAACCCCCGCCGATCCGTCGGTCGCCCGCGACCCGACGGCGGCACAGGCGGCGATCCTCGGCGCCCGCGGCGGCGGCCGGGACGGCACCGGCGCGCCCGGCCCCCGTGGACCGCAGGGCGCCCCGGACGGCCGCGGCGCACACAATCCGCACACACACCCGGGCGCGCCGAGCGGGTCCGTGCCCGTGCAGCCCGGCCCGGAGTCCGTCGCGGACGCATCCCCCCTGCGGGTGGGCCACAGCGACGTCATGAAGCTGCGCGAGGCGGCCCAGGACGCCCGGCGCTGGGACTCCAAGTACGGTGGCGGCGACTGGCGTTCCTCCATGGTCCCGGAGTGCTTACGCGTCGACGCGGCACCCCTGCTCCTCGGCTCGTACACCGACGAGGTGGGCCGGGCCCTGTTCGGCGCGTCGGCCGAGCTGACCCGGCTCGCGGGCTGGATGGCGTTCGACACCGGCCAGCAGGAGGCCGCCCAGCGCTACTACATCCAGGCCCTGCGCCTGGCCCGCGCCGCCGCCGACGTACCCCTGGGCGGCTATGTCCTCGCCTCGATGTCCCTCCAGGCGACCTACCGGGGCTTCGCCGACGAGGGCGTCGACCTCGCGCAGGCCGCCGTGGAGCGCAACCGGGGTCTGGCGACCGCCCGCACCATGAGCTTCTTCCGGCTGGTGGAGGCCCGCGCCCATGCGAAGGCGGGCGACGCACCGGCCGCGGGGGCCGCGCTCAAAGGCGCCGAGAGCTGGCTGGAGCGGTCCCGGGCGGGCGACGCCGACCCGTCCTGGCTCGGCTTCTACAGCTACGACCGGTTCGCCGCCGATGCCGCCGAGTGCTACCGCGATCTCAAGGCTCCCCGCCAGGTGCGGCGCTTCACCGAGCAGGCGCTCTCCCGGCCGACCGACGAGTTCGTCCGGAGCCACGGACTGCGGCTCGTCGTCTCGGCCGTCGCCGAGCTGGAGTCGGGGAACCTGGACGCGGCCTGCGCGGCGGGCACCCGGGCGGTCGAGGTGGCCGGCCGGATCTCCTCCGCGCGCACCACCGAGTACGTACGCGACCTGCTCCACCGGCTCGAACCGTACGGCGACGAGCCACGCGTCGCCGAGCTGCGGGAGCGGGCCAGGCCGCTGCTGGTGACCCAGGTCTGAGCCGGTGTCGTGATCCAGGTCTGAGCGGGGCGTCCGGTGCGGACGCCCGATTGTGTGCCACGCCCTGCCCGGATCGGGTTTGAGCCCGTTGTCAGTGGGTCAGTGCACTATCGGGGTGGGAGGTGGCGTGATGATGACGCACGCGGCGTACGACTGCGATGTGCTGGTGATCGGCGGCGGGATCGTCGGTCTGTCGACCGCGTACGCCCTCCAGAGGGCCGCTCCGGGCACCCGGGTGACGGTCCTGGAGAAGGAGCACGGCCCCGCCCGCCACCAGACCGGCCGCAACAGCGGAGTGATCCACAGCGGGATCTACTACCGCCCCGGTTCGCTCAAGGCGCGGTACGCGCTGCGCGGCTCCGCCGAGCTGGCCGACTTCTGCGCCGAGCACGGGATCGCCCACGCCACCACCGGCAAGCTGATCGTCGCCACCGAGCGCTCCGAGCTGCCCCGGCTGCACAGCCTGGTCCAGCGCGGCCGCGAGCACGGACTGCCCGTGCGGGAGCTGGGCCCGGCGCAGATCGCGGAGTACGAGCCCGAGGTCCGGGGCCTCGCGGCGATCCGGGTCGGCACGACCGGCGTCTGCGACTTCACCGCCGTCGCCACCCGCTTCGCGAGCGAGGTCACGGCAGCGGGCGGCATCGTGCGGTACGGGGCGGAGGTCACCGCGATAGACCGGCGCGCCTGGGGCGTGGCGGTGCGCACGGCGGACGGGCTGGTGGTCCGCGCCCGGACCCTGGTCAACTGCGCGGGGCTGCACTGCGACCGGGTGGCCCGGCTCGCGGGCGACGACCCGGAGGTGCGGATCGTGCCGTTCCGGGGTGAGTACTACGAGCTGGCCCGCCCCGAGCTGGTGCGCGGCCTGGTCTACCCGGTGCCGGACCCGGCCTTCCCCTTCCTCGGCGTCCACCTGACCCGGGGCTTCGACGGCTCGGTCCACGTCGGGCCGAACGCGGTCCCCGCCCTGGCCCGCGAGGGGTACGGCTGGCCGGTGGTGCGCCCCGCCGAACTGCTGTCCACGCTGAGCTGGCCGGGCACCTGGCACATCGCCCGCAGACACTGGCGGTACGGGGCGGGCGAGGTGCACCGCTCGCTCTCGAAGTCCGCCTTCACCCAGGCCGTACGCCGACTGCTCCCCGCCGTACGGGAGGAGGACCTGCGCCCGTCACCGGCCGGGGTCCGGGCCCAGGCGGTGCTGAAGGACGGCACGCTGGTCGACGACTTCCTGATCCGCGAGGCCCCGCACACCGTGCATGTGCTCAACGCTCCCTCCCCCGCCGCGACGGCGTGCCTGCCGATCGGGCGGGAGGTGGCGCGGCGGGCGCTGCGCCGGGCTCAGGAGACGGGGTGGAGGCCGCCCGCCGTAGAATCGGGTCATTGTGTCTGAGCAGCCCTTGAACCCCACCACCGCGCCGGTCCCGGAATCCGGGACGGCCGACGAAGCCGTGCTGTCCGCCGACGCCGACACCACGACGGTCCACGCATCGGCGACCGGCTCCACGGCGGCCGACGTGACGGCCTCTACCGGCGCCACGGCCTGCGGCCCCACGGCGGCCGACATGACGGCCGGGACCGGCTCCACGGCCTCCGGCTCCACGGTCGCCGACGCCGCGGCCTCGACCGGCTCCACGGCCTCCGATGTGCCGGCCGACGAAGCCGCCGCGCTGCGGGCCGCCTCCTTCGAGCGGGCGCGCCGGCTGCGCCAGGAGCCCCGCTTCCCCGGCGGCCCCGCCGCCGACCCGGCCGGCTCGCACCACGAGCGCCGCATCCGCAGCTTCCAGCCGCGCCGCAGCCGGGTCACCACCGGCCAGCAGGACGCCTTGGAGCGGCTGTGGCCCAAGTGGGGCCTGGACATCGACGGCAAGCGCGTCCTGGACCTGGACCAGCTCTTCGACGGCCTGCCCGTCGTCCTGGAGATCGGGTTCGGCATGGGCGAGGCCACGGCCCAGATGGCCGCCGACGACCCGGGCACCGGCATCCTCGCCGTCGACGTCCACACCCCCGGCCAGGGCAACCTGCTGGGCCTCGCGGACAAGGCGGGCTCCACCAACGTACGGGTGGCCAACGGCGACGCGGTGATCCTGCTCCGCGAGATGCTGGCCCCCGAGTCGCTGGACGGCCTGCGGGTCTACTTCCCGGACCCGTGGCCCAAGGCCCGCCACCACAAGCGGCGGCTGATCCAGCCCGAGTTCCTGGACCTGGTGGCCCCGGTGCTCAAGCCCGGCGCGATCGTGCACTGCGCGACCGACTGGGAGCCGTACGCGGAGCAGATGCTGGAGGTGCTGACCGCGCACCCCCGCTTCGAGAACACGGCGGCGGACGGCGGATACGCGCCGCGTCCGGCGTTCCGGCCGCTGACCCGGTTCGAGGGCCAGGGCCTGGACAAGGGCCACGTGGTGCACGACCTGCTGTTCGCCCGTATCTGAGAAACCACGTCCGAGAAACCACGTCCGAGAAACCACGTCTGAGAAACCGCGTCCGAGGAACCACCCCCGAGGAACCGCTTCCGAGGAACTGCGGGAACCGGCCCGCGCCCTGGCCGAACGGTGAGGTGTCCTGGCCGGATGCACCGTCGCCGGGTGTCGGTGGTCCTCGTTAGGGTCGAGGGGTGTCCGACGGTTCCGTGCAGTACCAGCAGCGGCAGCCGGCGGTCCCGGTCCTCCACGAGCAGCGGCCCGAGGAGGTGCTGGGCGCCGTGCCGGAGCGCGGCCGGTGGACGTACCGGCCGCGCCGCGTCGGCATGGTGTGGCGCAGCAAGGTGTTCCGCGCCGGGGCGGTGATCGTGGCGCTCGCGCTGTGCGGGCTGGTGATCCTGGCCCTGGTCCGCGAGCAGACGGGCCCGGAGGGGTTCCTCGTCGGCCTCGGCCTGGCGGTGCTGCCGGTGCCGCTCCTGATGGCCGCCTTCCGCTGGCTGGACCGCGTCGAACCGGGCCCCTGGCGGAACCTGATCTTCTCCTTCGCCTGGGGCGCGTGCGCGGCCGCGCTCGTCGCGATCATCGCCAACTCGTTCGCGATGCGCTGGATAGCCACGGCGACGGCCGACCCGACGAGCGCGGACACACTGGGGGCGACAGTGATCGCCCCGATCGTGGAAGAGAGCGCCAAGGCCGTCTCCGTCCTGCTCATCTTCATCTTCCGGAGGCGGGAGTTCCGGGGCGTGGTCGACGGCATCGTGGTCGCGGGCTTCACCGCGACGGGCTTCGCCTTCACCGAGAACATCCTCTACCTGGGCAACGCGTTCGACGAGGACCAACAGCTGGGCAGCTCGGGGATCGCCTCGGTGACGGCCGGGACGTTCTTCGTACGGATCGTGATGTCGCCGTTCGCGCACCCGCTGTTCACGGTGCTCACCGGCCTCGGCTTCGGCTTCGCGGCCATCAGCGCCCGCCACCACCGGGTCCGCCGGATCGCCCTGCCGGTGCTCGGCCTGGTCTCCGCGATGGGCCTGCACGCCCTGTGGAACGGCTCGTCGGCCTTCGGCCCGTACGGCTTCTACGCGGTGTACGGGGTGGTGATGGTCCCGGTCTTCGCGCTGGTGACCTGGCTGGCGGTCTGGTGGCGGAGGCGGGAGCTGCGGACGCTCGCCGCCGAACTCCCCGCGTACGCCACGGCCGGCTGGCTGACCCCGGCCGAGCCCCTGGCGCTCTCCTCGATGCGGACCCGGGGCGTGGCCCGCGACCTGGCCCGCCACTGGCACGGCAAGCAGGACCGCTCCCGGGGCCGGGCGGCGGCCCGCGCGGTCGCCGAGTACGAGTCGTTCGCGACGACCCTGGCCGGCCTGCGCCGCCGCGCCCGCCACGACGCGGTGGGCCCGGATTTCGCCGCCCGGGAACGGGAGCTGCTGCACCACCTCTGGCAGCGCCGCGACATCGCCGCCCCGGCCCTCACCCACGCGGCCCACATGACCGGCACGGCCCCGCGCCCGCGCCCGTACCCCCGGCCGCCGATGCCGATGCAGACGCCGTACGGATATGGGTACGGGTACGGCTACGGGCAGAGCCAGGGATACGGGCAGGGGCAGGGCTACGGCTACGGGCAGGGGCAGGGCTACGGAACCGGGTACGGCTACGGCGCCCCGCCCCCGCAGCAACCTCCGTACGGCCACCACACCCCCTACGGCCCCACCCCGCCTCCCCCGTAAGGCGGTTCAGGCGGTCCGGCTCAGGCCGACGCCTCCGTGAGCGCCGTCAGCTCCGCGTCCGTCAGCTCCAGGTCGGCGACGGCCAGCAGGGCGGGGAGCTGGTCGACCGTGCGGGCCGAGGCGATCGGGGCAGCGACCGTCGGGCGGGCGGCGAGCCAGGCGAGGGCGACCGTGGCGATCTCGGCGTCCCGTTCCGCGGCGACCTTGTCGAGGGCGGCCAGCACCTTGCGGCCGCGCTCCGACTCCAGGTGCTCGCCCGCCTTGGCCGAGCGGGCGCTCTCCACGGTCGCGCCCGGGCGGTACTTGCCGGTGAGGAAGCCTGCGGCCAGCGCGAAGTACGGTACGGCCGCGAGCCCGGCGCGGGCGGCGGTCTCCTGGAGCGGGCCCTCGTAGGTGTCCCGGGAGACCAGGTTGTAGTGCGGCTGGAGGGCGACGTACCGGGCCAGGCCTTCGCGCTCGGAGAAGTCCAGGGACGCCTGGAGGCGCTCCGGGCTGATGTTGGAGGCGGCGATGTGGCGCACCTTGCCGTCCTTCACCAGCTGGTCGAGGGCGGTGATGATCTCCTCGACCGGGACGGTCTCGTCGTCGAAGTGCGTGTAGTAGAGGTCGATGTGGTCGGTGCCGAGGCGGCGCAGCGACTGCTCGGCCGCGGCCTTGATGGTGGTGGCGGAGAGCCCCTTGTAGTCGGGGTGGGCGCCGACCTTGGTGGCCACGACGATGTCGGAGCGGTTGGAGCGCGAGGCGAGCCACTTGCCGATGACGGTCTCCGACTCGCCGCCGTGGTTGCCCTCGATCCAGGCGGTGTAGGCATCGGCGGTGTCGACGAAATTGCCGCCGGCCGCGGCGTACGCGTCGAGGACGGCGAAGGACTGGTCCTCGTCCGCCGTCCAGCCGAAGACGTTGCCGCCGAGGGAGAGGGGGAAGACCTGGAGGTCGGAGCTGCCGAGGGTGCGCAGAGAAGTCATGTGGGTGTTCAACGACGGTGCCGGAGCCGGATATTCCATCCGCCCGCACTCCGCCGGAGAGACCGGCAGCCCTGACGTCGGGGGGTGAGCGTCAGGGCTGCCGGGGTTTCGGGGTGGTGCGTACGCCCCTGCGAGGGGTGCGCACCTGCAAGGAGCGCGGGACCCTCGGACGGAGCGGGACCCTCGGACGGATCAGGGATCCTCGGAGGGATCGGGGCTCCTCAGAGGGATCAGGGCTCCTCGGACGGATCAGACGGAGAGGCCCTTGCTGTTCAGCCAGGCGGCCGGGTCCATGGCCGAGCCGCCGGCGGTGCGGACCTCCAGGTGGAGGTGGACGCCGGTCACGTTGCCGGTGGCGCCCATGCGGCCGATGGTCTCGCCGGTGCTGACCTTCTGGCCGACCGAGACGTCGATCGAGGACTGGTGGGCGTACCAGATCTCCGTACCGTCCTCCAGCTGGAGGACCGTGCGGTAGCCGTATGAACCGGACCAGCCGGCCGACGTGATCGTGCCGCTGTGCACGGCCTTGAGCGGCGATCCGGCCGCCCCGGCGAAGTCCAGGCCGGTGTGCTGGCCCGAGGACCACATCGCGCCGGACTGACCGTAGGTCGAGGTGAGCGTGTACGACGAGGTGGGCAGGGTGTAGCTGGCGCGGAGCTTGGCGAGGCGCTCTTCCTCGGCCTTCTTCGCGGCCGCTTCCTCCGCCGCCTTCTTCTCCGCGGCGAGCTTGGCCTTGACCTCGGCCTCGGCCTCGTCCTGCTGCTTCTTCGCGTCGGCGGCGGCCTTCTCGGCCGCGGCCTTCTCCTCGGCGGCCTTGGCCTCGGCGTCGGCGCTGGCCTGCTGCTGCTCGGCCTGCTGGAGGATGCGGGCGCGCAGGGCCTCACCGGCGTCGGTGGTGCCCTGGTCGGCCTCGGCGGTCGTGATGCCCGCGGTGGTGAGCGGGGCGGCGGTGACCGGGGCGGCCTCGGCCTCGTCGGACATGAAGGCCCCGACACCGGGAAGGGACTTGGCGTCGGGGAGGTTGTCCGCGATGGAATCGGGAAGGGAGATGGAGACCGGGGGCTTGGACTGGGCGGTGGCCATGCCACCCGCACCGACAGCCGCTATGACGCCGACCCCGAGGACCGTGGAGCTGCGGGCGAGGCCTCGCTGCTTGGCCACGCGGTGCTTGCCGCGCACGGGACGGACGGACTCCGCGGTGGGGTTCCACTCCTCCCACGTCCGCTCCGGACCACCGAGGCCATCGGCAGTGAAGGGTGACGGGGCCTCAGGGGCAGGCTTGTTGGACGCCACGTGGGCGCACTCCTTTCCTTCCTTCTCGCCTACCGGGTTAGCTGACGGGTTCGGAGCAGGAAGGTCTCCTACGGACCCCTCCGCCTCTCACGAGACACAGGCGTCCGATTCACCCCATGTAGGTGGTTCCCCGGTTCCCTTGCGGGATTCGGCGCTCGCGCACGGCGCCGTCTCTGACGACGGCTGGGACGACCGCGCTGCGTTATCGAACGTTAATAGACAGACGGGCCCGATTCCAAGCTGTTCCTGTTGATCATTAACGGCTCCGGCGGGAACTTACCGTCCACAAGCGGCCCGAATCGGACGACTTGACGACCCCTCGCCCACACCTCTTTTTCTGATGGTGTGTCAACTGTTATGCGGAGCGGCGCCCTTCAATTACGCACCGTGTCATCGCCCCGGCCGACGATCTTCACCGTCGTACGCCGCGGCGGCTGCCCCTCCGCCGGCCGGCTGACCGCGAGCAGCGCCATGTCGTCCGTCGACCGGCCCCCGGTGTGCAGCCGTACGTCGTCGGTGAGCGCCGAGAGCAGCTCCTCGGGGCCGGGGAAGATCCGGCCGCGCAGCCGGGCCGCCGGGTCGTAGAAGACCCCGTGCGCGTCCCGCGCCTCGGAGAGCCCGTCCGTGAAGGCGAGCAGCGTCGACCCCGGGGGCATCTCCCACTCGTCGGACCGGTCCGGCCACACCCCGAGGTCCATCCCCAGCGGCATCGCGGGCACGGACGGCGCCAGGACCTCCAGGGCCCCGTCCGCGTGCAGCAGGATCGGCTCGGGGTGGCCGCGGTTGACGAGGCGCAGCGAGGCCGAACCGGGCGGGATCTCGGCCAGTACGGCGGTGATGAACCCCTCCATGGCGTCCAGCCCGTACCGCCGCGTCCCCTCCCGCGCCAGCGCCCGCTCCAGCCGCTGCGCCACGCCCTCCAGGGACCGCTCCTGCTCGGCGGCCTCCCGGAACGCCCCGATGATCACCGCCACCGCCTCCACGGCGTCCAGCCCCTTGCCGCGCACATCGCCGACGACCAGGCGTACGCCGTACGGGGTGTCCGCCACCGCGAACAGGTCCCCGCCGACGAACTCGTCCGCCTGCGCCGCCTCGTACCGCGCCGCCACCTGGAGCCCGCCGATCCGCTCCGCCGGGGTCGGCAGGACGGCCCGCATGGCGGTCTCCGCGATGACCCGCGCCGAGGCCAGCTGCTCGTTGCTGCGGCGCACGACCCCGTTGATGACGAGGGCCAGGGCCGCGGCGGTGAGGACCGTGATCATCTCGATGACCGGGACGACCTGGGTGGACGTCCCGTCGGAGAGCCGCATCGCGATGACGGAGAGGACCGAGGCCACACCCGTACGGATGGTGCTGGCGAGCGAGAAGAAGGGCGCGGCGATCAGCGGCGCGGCCACGAACAGGGGCACGGCGGTGAAGTTGGGCGGGGCGAGCGAGTCGAAGAGGAGCCCGCCGCCGATCAGCAGCACCGGCAGCAGCCGGACGAACCGCCGGGTGCCCCGGTTCTGGGCCACCACCGGCTTCCCGCGCCCCGCAGACCCTCCCGGCTTCCCGCGCCCGGCGGAACTTCCCGGCTTCCCTCGCCCCGCGGAACCTCCCGGGGAGCCGGACCTGCCCCGCCCGGAGCCGGACAGCCCGCGCCCCGGGAGGCCGAAGCTCCCCGTCACGCGTCCGCGCCCCTTCTCCGCCATCCCCACCTGTGCACTCCTGCCCGGTCCGGCCACGGCTGCGGACGGTACCGCGCCCCGTCCAGGCTTCCCGGAGCCGCGCCGTGCGGCGACTCGTCGTCGGCCAAATAGGGGGAAAAAGCGGCCGGGAACCCCTGCGCTCCCCTGGTCAGCCGGAGAGCCGTTGTTCCGCGTAGATCGTCAGTGCATCCCGTACGAAGGCGGCGGTGCCGTCCCCGTAGCGATCGTAGTTCTTTCCGAAGCGCGGATCGGCGACATACATCTCGCCGAGCCCGATGACGTACGACCGGCTGGGAGCGACCGTCGTGGACAGCCACGCACAGTGCCGCCGAGCGATCCCCTGCGCTTCCTCGCTGTCGGCACGGACCCTGGCCTCCCTGGCCCGCCCCCAGTCCCGCGCGATGGCGTCGTGCTCGTCCCGGAATGCCTGCTTCCCGGCCTCCCCGAGCGAACGCCACCACCGGTCGCCCTTCTCGTACGCCTCACGCCCCCAGCGCTCGGTCACCTCCCGCTCATGAGCGGTGTGGTCGAACCCGTCGAACACTTCCTCGGCCATGAGTTCCCTCCCCTCCTGCGTCTTGTGGAGAGTGGTCCGCACCGAGGCGATCTGCCGCCCGATGCGCTCCTGTTCCTGTTCGAGCAGGAGCAGATGCGCCCGCAACGCCACGGCCGTGTCCCGCTGCCCTTCGAGCACCCCCTTGATGGCGGGCAGGGACAGCCCCAGCCCCCGCAGCAGCAGGATGCGCTGCAACCGGACGAGGGCGTCCTGGTCGTAGTAGCGGTAGCCGTTGCTCCCGACCCGGCTCGGCGTGAGGAGACCGAGGTCCCCGTAGTGCCGGAGCGTGCGGCTCGTGGTGCCGGCCCTTCTGGCGATTTCCTGGATGGACCACTCCATGCCGGAAACGCTAGATCTTTACGCTGCGTCAAGGTCAAGCCGGAAAGCGTCGGGCTCCGGAAACGACTCAGGCCCGGCACGCGATCAGTGATCTGCGTACCGGGCCTGGATCTTCAGTAGCGGGGACAGGATTTGAACCTGCGACCTCTGGGTTATGAGCCCAGCGAGCTACCGAGCTGCTCCACCCCGCGTCGGTAAACACCACTCTACGCCATCGGAGCGGCCACTCCGACCACACCCCGTTGCGGGGTCGGCGGGGTCAGCCGGTGCGATGGCGCTGGAGCCAGCGCCCGATTGAGCGTCACCGCCAAGCACCCCCACCGCCACGTGGACGTCGAAGGCGTCCGGGTCTTCTACCGCGAGTCGGTCCCCGACCGCCCGACGCCCCGGCCCTCCTGCTGCTGCACGTCTTCCCGTCGGCCTCGCACCAGTTCCGGCGCCTGAGCGACGCGATGGGCACCACACCACCGGCTGATCGCGCCGGACTACCCGGGCTTCGGCCACACGGAGGCCCCCGCCGGCTTCACGTACTCCTTCGACCGCCTCGCCGACATCACCGAGGGCTTCACGGAACGGCTCGGCCTGACCCGCTTCGTGCTGTACGTCTTCGACTTCGGCGCCCCCGTCGGCTCCCGGCTGGCCCTGCGCCACCCGGAGCGGATTGCGGGCCCGGTCGTCGACTACCACCGCGACGTGGAGCAGTACCCGCACTGGCAGACCTGGCTACGCGAGCACACCCCGCCCACCCTGATCACCTGGGCCGCAACGACCCGTTCTTCCCGGAGCCCGGGGCCCGCGCCTACCTGCGCGACGTACCCGACGCCGAACTCCACCTGTTCGACACGGGCCACTTCGCCCTGGAGGACCAACTGCCCGCCATCGCACCGCTGATCGCGGTTCCTGGACCGGGTGTGGGGGTGAGAACGCCGAAGCGCCCCCGCCCGGGCAGAACCGGATGGGGGCGCTTCCTCGCATGTCACGGGCGTACGCCCGGTGCCGTGTCGGTAGGCCGTGTGGGACTCGAACCCACAACCAACGGATTAAAAGTCCGCTGCTCTGACCAATTGAGCTAACGGCCCCTGCAACATCACCCACGAGCATAGCCCGCCCGATCCCAGCAGCCGATCCGGTATCGGTGTCGGGCCCTGTCACGCCCCGGTCACGCCCCTGTCACGCCCCCGTCGCGTCCCTTTCGCGCCGGTTCGCGCCCCTGTGGGGGCGGCGCGGGGAACAGCAACAGGGCCCGTACGTCACCGAGTCGGTTCGGTGGCGTACGGGCCCTGCCGGTCTGTCAGGCGGACCTGGCCGGCCGGGAAGCGGCCGGTGCGGGGTCAGCCGTTGCGCTTCCAGCGCGGCTTGTCGTCGCGGCGGCCGAAGGTGCCGGTGTTGGTACCGGTGTTGGCGCCGCGGTGGTCGTCACGACGGCCGGTCGGGCGGTCGCTGCCACCCGAGCGGAAGCCGCCCGCGGGGCGGTCGTCGCGGCGGTCGCGGTTGAACGGGCGGTCGCTGCCGCCGGAGCGGAAGCCACCCGAGGGGCGCTCGTCACGGCGGTCGCGGTTGAACGACGGGCGGTCGTTGTCACGACGCTCGAACGGACGGCCACCACGGTCGTCGCGACGGTCACCGCCACCCGAGCGGAAGCCACCGGTCGGGCGGTCGCCGCCGGAGCGGAAGCCGCCGGAGGGGCGGTCATCGCGGCGGTCGCGGTTGAACGACGGGCGGTCGTTGTCACGACGCTCGAACGGACGGCCACCACGGTCGTCGCGACGGTCGCCACCACCGGAGCGGAAGCCACCCGAGGGGCGCTCGTCGCGGCGGTCGCGGTTGAACGACGGGCGGTCGTTGTCACGACGCTCGAACGGACGGCCACCACGGTCGTCGCGACGGTCGCCACCACCGGAGCGGAAGCCACCGGACGGGCGGTCGTCGCGGCGGTCGTTGCCGCCTCGGTAGCCGCCACGGTCGCCACCGCGGTTGTCGCGGCGCTCGTAGTTGCCCCGCTCGTCGCGGCGCTGCTCTTCGCGGGCGGCCGGCTGCTCGGGGACGGAGATGGCGGCCACCAGGGCGGCCTCCGCCTCGGCGGTGACCTCGGCCACCGCTGCCTCCGGGTCGTCGCCCCGCTCGCGCGCGGCACGGGCGACCAGGCGGTCGGCCTCCTCGCGCAGCTCCACGGCGCGGCGCTGGACGCGCTCCAGCTGCTTCGTCAGGTCGGCGGCCTCGCGCTCGGCCTGCTTGGCGGCGTTGTTCGCGGAGTCGGCCTGGACCTCGGTGAGCGAACGGGCGCCGGTGATCTCGGCGACCTCCGGCTCGAAGACGCCCGCGCCCTGGACGATGTGGCGCGAGGCGTCGACGCCCGCGTCCTCCATCAGGCGGAAGATCTGGCGGCGCTGGTGCGGCAGCGCCAGCGAGACGACGACACCGGACTTGCCGGCCCGGGCGGTACGGCCCGAGCGGTGCAGGTAGTCCTTGTGGTCACCGGCCGGGTCCACGTTCAGGACCAGGTCGATGCCGTCCACGTGGATACCGCGGGCGGCCACGTCGGTCGCGACGAGCGCGTTGACGTAACCCTTCTTGAAGTCCTCCAGGACCCGCGTACGGGCGCCCTGGGTCATGCCGCCGTGCAGCGCGTCGGCCTTCACGCCGGACTCGATGAGCTGCTCGGCGATGCGGTCGGCGCCCAGCTGGGTGCGGACGAAGATGATCGTGCGGCCCTTGCGGGCGGCGATGGCGGAGGTGACCGGCGCCTTGTCCTTCGGCTTCACGACGAGGACGTGGTGCGACATGGTCGTGACGTTGCCCTGGGCGCTGTCGACCTCGTGCGTCACCGGGTTGGAGAGGTAGCGCTTGACCAGCGTGCCGATCTCGTTCTCCATGGTGGCGGAGAAGAGCATCCGCTGCCCCCCACCGGGGATCTGGTCCAGCAGCTCGGTGACCTCGGGCAGGAAGCCCAGGTCGGACATCTGGTCGGCCTCGTCGAGGACGGCGACCTGGACGTTCTCCAGGGAGCAGGCGCCACGGTTGATGATGTCGCGCAGCCGGCCCGGGGTGGCGACGAGGACGTCGACACCGCGCTCCAGCGCGTAGATCTGGTTGCCCATCGACGTACCGCCGCAGACGACCTTCATCTTGAGGCCGAGCACGTCGCCGTACGGCTGGAGGGCGTCCGCGACCTGCATCGCGAGCTCACGGGTCGGGGTGAGGATGATGCCGCGCGGCTTCTTCTTCTCGGTGGTGCCACCGGAGAGCGTGGCCAGCAGCGGCAGGCCGAAGGAGAGCGTCTTGCCGGAGCCCGTACGGCCACGGCCGAGGATGTCCTTGCCGGCCAGGGCGTCCGGGATGGTCGCCGCCTGGATCGGGAAGGGGGCGGTCACACCGTTCTGCGCGAGCTTGCGGACGATGCCGTCGGGCAGGCCCAGGTCGCCGAAGGTGACGGTCGGCTCGGCGTCGGTCTCCGCCACGGGAGCCTCGTCCGTCTCGGCCTCGGCGGCGGCCTCGGTCTTGGCGGGCGCCTCGGTCGGCTTGTCCTCGGTGATGAAGTCGGCGACGGACTTCTCGGCCGCCTTCTCGGCCACCGGAGCCTTCTCGGCTGCGGTGGTGGCGCCGGCGGGGGCCTCGGTCACAGCGGCCTCGACGAGCTCGGTGAGCTCGGCGTTGTCGATGTTCTCGGGCATGACGGTGTGGTCAGAACTGGAAATTGACATGCGAAATGCGAAACCTTCCGGAGTCTCGGCACGCGCCCGTAACTCCGTGATTCGCAATTTCGACCGCCTCAATGCGGTCCAGCCACGGCAAGGGAGAGTACGCGCCACACGGCGCTCTTCTGTGTCGGCGCCGGGCAATGGGATCAAACGATCTACCACCATACGCACCCTCACCCGCATTGCGCAACCCGGCCCCCTCCCGCCTCCGGCTACACCGGCCTGACCTGCGGTGATGCCTCCGGCGTCCGCAACGGCCTACTCTCCTCCGCACCCCCCATCGACTGCGTCCGCAGCTGCGCGGCGGGCGACGCGGAAGGGGGCGGCTCGGAGGGTTCGGTGGGCTCCGGTTCGGGGTCCGGGTCCGGGTCGGGGGAAGGCTGCGGGGCGGGCGGTTCCGGAACGACCGGCGGCGGCTCCCCCGGGCCGGGCGTGGAAGGCGTGGGGGGCGCCGGATGGCCGGGGCGCGGCGGGTGAGGGGCGCCGGGCTGGGGGCGCGGGCCCTTCGACGTGTCCGACGGCACAGCGCTCCCGGACGCCTCCGGGCTCGGCTTCCCCTTGGGGCTCTTGCGGTCGGAGGGGTCCCCGTCGGAGTGGGTGTGGGCGTCACCGCCACGGTGTCCGGCGTCGCCGGATCCGGCCGTCGTGTCGTCGTCCGGGTCGGCGGTCCGGCCCTTCGAGTCGGAGGAGCCGGAGGGGCCCGGCCTCGCGCCGTCGTCGCCGACGCTCATACAGCCGGTGGACGCGGCGATCGTCAGCACGGTGACGGCTGCCCAGCGGACAGGGACGGACAACTTGCGCACGGGTGGCACCTCCGGGGCGGGGAGAGCGGGGGGCGGGGTGGCGGGGTGGGATGTCTCGTACGGCATGGAGCGCGCCGTACGCGGTGGTGTGGGTTGTCCCGTACGGCATGGAGCACGCCGTACGCGGTGGTGTGGTGCCGTGCCCAACTCCCCGGACCCCGCCGGAGACACGCCCGAAGCACCGATGGACCGGGCGGCCCCGGGCCGGAGGGCGCGCCGGATCGGCTCACGGGACCCGCCAGGCCCGGCCGAAGCCCCGCCCGAGCCCCAGGCCGAAGCCCCGCTCCAGCCCCGGGCCCCCAGCACACCTCGGCCCCGGCTCACGGGACCCGCCAGGCCCACCCGGCAGCCTCGGACGGAGCCGAACCCCCTACCCCCCGAACCCGGCAACCTCAAGCCGCCCCCCCCTACCCCCCGAACCCGGCAACCTCAAGCCGCCCCCCCCTACCCCCCGAACCCGCCCGCCAGCTCCGCCCCCAGGAACACCGCCCCCAGCCCCACCAGCAGCGACGCCAGCACGTTGGCCGCGGCGAGGAAGGGCCGGCCCGTCTCGGCCAGGCGGAGGGTCTCGTACGAGAACGTCGAGTACGTCGTCAGCGCCCCGCACAGCCCCGTCGCCAGCAGGGCGTGCACCGGGGAGGAGACCGCGGCCCCCGTCAGCACCCCGAGGATCAGGCTGCCCGCCGCGTTGGCCGTGAACGTGCCCCACGGGAAGACGTACGCGACACCCCGGCCCTGGTGCGCCTGGACCGCCCGGTCCGTCAGATAGCGCAGGGGCGCGCCGACCGCCCCGCCGACCGCCACCAGAAGCCAGTTCACGCCGCCCGCCCCCCGCCACGCGCGGACCCGCGCTCCCCGTCCCGTACGCCCCGACCGCTCCGGGCTCCCCCGTCCAGCAGCCGCCGCGTCACCACCGCACCCGCCCACACGGCCGCCAGCGCCGCCACGACCGTCGCCGCCATGTACGCCACCGCCACCACCAGCTCCTGACGCACCAGCAGGCCCGAGACATCGGCCGCGTACGTCGAGAACGTTGTGAACCCGCCGAGTACGCCGACGCCGAGGAAGGGCCGGACCAGCGGGTGCGTCACCCGGCCGCGCTCCACGGTCAGCACCATCAGGAAGCCGATCAGCGCGCAGCCGCTCACGTTGACCGCGAACACCGTCCACGGGAAGCCGCCGTGGGTGGTCGGCCAGAGCACCAGGGCCACGTAGCGCGCGAGAGCACCCAGCGCGCCGCCCGCCGCGACCGCGCCCAGCACCCGTGGCTGCGAGGCGGCGGGCGGCCCCGGCTCCGGCAGCTCGTCCGGTGCCCGCTCGCTCACCCGTAACCCAGGGCGTGCAGCCGTTCGTCGTCGATGCCGAAGTGGTGGGCGATCTCGTGGACCACGGTGATCTCGGTCTCGGCCACGACATCCTCGTGCGTCTCGCACATCCGCAGCGTCGGGCCGCGGTAGATGGTGATCCGGTCCGGCAGCACCCCGGCGTACCACTCCCCGCGGTCGGTGAGCGGGGTGCCCTCGTAGAGCCCGAGCAGGTCGGGGTCGCCGGGCTCCGGTTCGTCCTCGACGAACACCGCCACGTTGTCCATCAGCCGCATCAGCTCCGGCGGAATCCGGTCAAGAGCCTGGCTCACCAGCTCTTCGAACTGCTCCCGCGTCATCTCCAGCACCCCGCCATTGTCACGTACCGGGGCCCGCCACGGGCAGGTGGCGCCCGCCCCTGATCCACTTCGCGGCCGGGACCCGATCCCCTGCACGGCCACTCCGCGCCTGGCGTGTGATCCACTCCGCCGCCGGCACCCCGCATGGGCGGAGCCGTACCGGGGCATACGCGCCCAATGGTCCGCGCCCCGTTCCGTGCCGCCGCCGACCGCGTCCGGCACCGCCTCACCCAGCTCGTCCGCCCGAACTCCGCGAAGTCCCCGAAACACCCGGCACGCAAGCCCGCCACCGGCGACCTGTTGGGCACCGCCACCCCGAAGCCGTACGTACGGGCCCTCTCCATGCTCGCCGTCGTCGTGATCGGGGCCTGGCTCGGGCTGCTCGCCGTCGGGTCCATCCGTACGCCGGTCGGCCCCATGGACACCAACATGACCCTGCGTCCGTCCCTCACCGGCGGCAGCAAGATCAACGTGTCCCCGCTCGGCGCCCTGGAGCTGGACTCGCACATCGCCCCGCTCCGCCTCGACGTGGACGTGGACCGCCTCGACCCCGTGCGCTCGCAGGCCCTGGTGGACCAGCCGGAACGGTTCTCCGGCCTCCAGGACGAGGTCACCCGGGACGTCGCCGCAGGCACCCGCGAGCTGGCCGTACGCTCCTGCGTCGCCGTGATCTCCGGGGCGACCGCGCTCGGCCTCGTCGTCTACCGCCGCCCGCGCCGCGCCCTGGCCGCCGGCGGGCTCGCCCTGACCCTGCTGGCCGCCTCGGGCGTCAGCGCGTACGCCACCTGGAACCCGAAGTCCGTCCTGGAGCCCAAGTTCTCCGGGCTGCTCTCCAGCGCCCCGTCCCTCGTCGGCGACGCCCGGTCGATCGTCACCGAGTTCGACATCTACCAGCAGGAGCTGGCCCGCCTGGTCACCAACGTCACCCGGCTGTACGACGCCACCTCCACGCTCCCCGTCTACCAGCCGGACCCCGGGACCATCCGCGCCCTGCACGTCTCCGACATCCACCTCAACCCGGCGGCCTGGCACATCATCGCCTCGCTCGTGAAGCAGTACGAGATCGACGTGATCATCGACTCCGGCGACACGATGGACCACGGCTCGGCCGCCGAGAACGGCTTCCTCGACCCGATCCGCGACCTCGGGGCCCCCTACGTCTGGGTGCGCGGCAACCACGACTCCAAGGTCACGCAGGCGTACCTGGAGAAGTTCCGGAACGTACGCGTCCTGGACAACGGCCGGGCCGTGAACGTGGCCGGACTGCGCATCGCGGGCACCGGCGACGTCTCGTTCACCCCGGACCGCACCAAGCCGGTCGGCGGCAAGGCGGCCGCGGAGCTGGAGGGCATGCGCCTGGCCTCCGCCCTCCGCGACCAGGAGCAGGCCGGCACCCCGGTCGACATCGCGGTCGCCCACGACCCGAACACCGCCCGGCAGACGGACGGCACGGTTCCGCTGGTGCTGGCCGGCCATGTCCACCACCGGGTCAACGAACAGCTCAAGCTCGGTACGCGGCTCAAGGTCGAGGGCTCCACGGGCGGCGGCGGGCTGCGCGCGGTGCAGAACGACAAGCCCGAGAAGGTACGCGCCTCGGTGCTCTACCTGGACCGCGAGACCCGCCGTCTCCAGGCCTGGGACGAGATCACGCTCGGCGGTCTCGGGCTGACGACCGCCGAGGTCAGCCGCCATCTGCCGGAGGAGAACCTGAAGAAGGAGACCCCCGCCTCGCCCTCTCCCGGCCCGTCCACGACAGGGTCGTCGGCACCGCCGACGCCCTCGCCGTAAACCGTTTTGGCGATAGCTCCACCCATCCCATATGCTTCTCACGTCCCCGACGCGCTGCAAAGCGAACCGGCGGGCCAATAGCCCTCATCGTCTAGTGGCCCAGGACGCCGCCCTTTCAAGGCGGTAGCACGGGTTCGAATCCCGTTGGGGGCACGTTTCACCGTGTGCGAGACTTGTTTCGCACATTGCTTGGTCCTGTGGAGCAGTTTGGAGTGCTCGCCACCCTGTCAAGGTGGAGGCCGCGGGTTCAAATCCCGTCAGGACCGCTTGCAGCCCCAGCGGCTGCGTGGCTGGGTAGCTCAGTTGGTACGAGCGATCGCCTGAAAAGCGATAGGTCGCCGGTTCGATCCCGGCCCCAGCCACCTCTCGAAGGCCCCGTCCTCTGGACGGGGCCTTCGCCGTTCTCACCCCTCCCCGGCCTCCTTCCCGACCTTCCGCGACGCCGGTTCGCGCCGCCGCCATGCCCGTACGCCGAGAACACCCAGCACCACCAGCACCACGGCCCCCAGCAGCACCGCGTCCGACACCCGCTCGCCCAGCTTCTGCACCCACTGCTCCACCGCGAACGAGCTGTCGACCCCGAGCAGGCCGGGGAGCGCGGTCGTCCCGTCGTAGACGAGGAACAGCACGCCCAGGCCGATGAAGAACAGGCCCGACAGCAGCGATGTCGTGTGCAGCCGGAACCGGCCGAGCCGGACGGTCCTCCCGCGCAGCCAGGTGCGGCGGCCCAGGTCGAACCGCTCCCAGAGCAGGGCGAGTACGAAGAGGGGGACCGCCATCCCGAGCGCGTAGACCGCCAGCAGCAGGCCGCCGTAGACCGGGCTGCCGCTCACCGCCGCCACGGTCAGGACGCTGCCGAGGATCGGGCCCGCGCAGAAGCCCGCCAGGCCGTAGACCGCGCCCAGGGCGTAGACGGAGAAGGCGGTGGTGGGGCGGATGCGGCCGCTGATCTCCGCCATGCGCCGGGAGGCGAAGCCGAGGCCGACGATCTGTGCGGCGCCGAGCACGATGATCAGCCAGCCCGCGCCCGTCACCAAGGCGTCGCGGTGGCCGTAGAAGAGCCGCCCCGCGTACGAACCGGCCGCCCCGAGCGGGACGAGGGTGGTGGCGAGACCGGCGTAGAAGATGCCGGTACGGGCCAGCAGGCGCGAGGTGGAGTCGATGGAGTACGCGAAGAAGGCCGGGAGCAACAGGGCGCTGCACGGGCTGACCAGGGCGAGCAGCCCGCCGAGGAAGGCCGCGAAGTAGCCGATGTCCGCCGTCACTTGGCGGAGTCCCCGGAGTCGGCGGACGCGTCGCCGGAGCCCGTGGTCGTGTCCCCGGTGGCGCCCGCCTTGCCCGTCGTCTTCGCCTGCTCCGCCGCCGCCTCGATCGCCTGCGTGAACGTCTCCTTCGGCTGCGCCCCCGCGATCGGGCGGCCGTTGATCAGGAACGACGGGGTGGACGTGGCGCCGATCCCGTACCCCTGCTCCTGGTCCTTGGCGACGGCGGCGCGGGCCGCCTCGCCGTCCAGGTCCTTCATGAACCGGGCCAGGTCCTTGACCCCGGCCTCCTGTGCGAGGGCCTTGACCCGGTCCTTGCCGAACCCCTTCTCCTTCGCCCCCTCGGCGTAGGCGGCCGCGTGGAACTCCCAGAAGCGGTCCTGCTGCCCGGCGGCCCAGGCCCCGCGCGCGGCGGTCTCGGACTCCTCCCCGAAGATCGGGAAGTTGCGCCACTCGATGCGCAGGGTGCCGTCCTCGACGTACTCCTTGATCAGCTCGGGCTCGGTGTCCCGGGCGAACTTGCCGCAGTAGCCGCACTTGAAGTCGGCGTACTCGATCAGGACGACCGGGGCGTCCGCGCGGCCGACCGCCAGCCTGTCGTCGGCGTCGCGGCGGGCCAGCTTCGCCAGCTCGGGGTAGACGCCCGCCTGCGGGTCGCCGGAGACCTCGGCCGCGGGGGTGGTCTCCGCCGAGGAGCTGCCGGGGGCGGTGGCCTTGTAGGAGGCGAAGCCGAGGAGGGCGGCGGCAACGACGATCACGGCGCCGTAGAGGAGGGGCTTGCGGGAGGAGGGCTTGGTGTTCTTGGGCGTGGGCATGCGGCACTCCGTGCTGGTGGTGCGGAAGGAGAGGGAAAGGTGCGGGTCGGGCGGGTGGCCCGGCCTACACCCGCAGCACGGAGAGCTCTACGGGGGTCGGTGTGGCCGGGACCGGGGTCCGGACCTGTATCCCCGGCGGCGGCTCGGCCGGCAGGGCGCCCGTCGCGGCGGGCAGCCCCCATGGGGCGAGGCCGGGGGCCTGGTCGTACGCGGCACGGGCCCGGGTCGGCACGGCGGGCTCGCTGTCGTGGTCGCCGGGCTCCCGGCAGCCGGGGATCGGGGCGCCCGTATCGAAGGCCTCCACCACAGGGGCCGGGGCAGCGTCCACAGCGGTCGCCGTAACGGCCTCCCCCACAGTGACCGCGACGCCCTCAGGGGATGACGCGTCAGCATAAGAAGGAGCCGCGCCCACCGGTCCGCACAGCAGCCCCATCACGATCGCCAGCAGCGCTGTCAGGCAGCACCACTGCGTACGGGACACGGGACCGGCACCTTTCGTGCGGGGAGACTGCGTGCGGGGAGGCTGAGCGTTCGACTGCCCGAAATGGTACGTGCTGTCACCGCGCCCGCCGCATCGGTCACCGGTCACCCGCGCCCCCGCGCCCCCTCCGCGTGACGCAGTCCGCGCGAAATGAGGTCGCCACTCCTGACGCCCGGGTGAGATCCTGGGATCCGTATGTCTACTTCCTTCGCCGATCTCCAGTCCCAGCTCGGACAGCTCTCGCTCCGTGACGCGAACCGGCTCGGCCGGCGCCTCGAAGGAGCGCGCCGCATCCGCAAGCCCGAGGCCCGCCAGTCCGTGCTGGACGAGATCGCGGCCGAGGCGGGCAAGGCGGCCGAACGGCTCGCCACGCGCGCGGCCCGGCTGCCGGCCCTGTCGTACCCGGAAGAGCTGCCGGTCAGCCAGAAGAAGGACGAGATCCTGGAGGCGATACGCGACCACCAGGTCGTGATCGTCGCCGGTGAGACCGGGTCCGGGAAGACCACGCAGATCCCTAAGATCTGTATGGAGCTGGGGCGCGGCGTCCGGGGCATGATCGGGCACACCCAGCCCCGCCGGATCGCGGCCCGTACGGTCGCGGAGCGGGTCGCGGACGAGCTGAGGACGCCGCTGGGCGAGACCGTCGGCTGGAAGGTCCGCTTCACCGACCAGGTGAACCCGGAGTCGACGTATCTGAAGCTGATGACGGACGGCATCCTGCTCGCCGAGATCCAGACGGACCGCGAGCTGCTGGCGTACGACACGATCATCATCGACGAGGCCCACGAGCGGTCCCTCAACATCGACTTCCTGCTCGGCTATCTGGCCCGGCTGCTGCCCAAGCGCCCGGACCTGAAGGTCGTCATCACCTCGGCGACCATCGACCCGGAGCGGTTCGCGCGCCACTTCGGCGAGGCGCCGATCGTGGAGGTCAGCGGGCGTACGTACCCCGTCGAGGTGCGCTACCGGCCGCTGCTCGAAGAGGACAGCGAGGACTCCGACCGCGACCAGATCACCGCGATCTGCGACGCCGTGGACGAGCTGGGCCACGAGGCCCCCGGTGACGTCCTGGTCTTCCTCTCCGGGGAGCGCGAGATCCGGGACACGGCGGACGCGCTGAACAAGCGCAACCTCAGACATACCGAGGTGCTCCCCCTCTACGCGCGCCTGTCGCACGCCGAGCAGCACCGCGTCTTCCAGCGCCATACGGGACGCCGCATCGTCCTCGCGACCAACGTCGCCGAGACCTCGCTGACCGTTCCCGGCATCAAGTACGTGATCGACCCGGGCAACGCCCGTATCTCCCGCTACAGCCACCGCACCAAGGTCCAGCGGCTGCCGATCGAACGGATCTCCCAGGCCAGCGCCAACCAGCGCAAGGGCCGCTGCGGCCGTACGTCGGACGGCATCTGCATCCGGCTCTACTCGGAGGACGACTTCGTCACCCGGCCGGAGTTCACCGACCCGGAGATCCTGCGGACCAACCTGGCCTCCGTCATCCTCCAGATGACCGCGGCCGGGCTCGGCGACATCGAGAAGTTCCCGTTCATCGACCCGCCGGACCACCGCAACATCCGCGACGGCGTGCAGCTCCTCCAGGAGCTGGGGGCCCTCGACCCGGGTGAAAAGGATCCGAAGAAGCGGCTCACCCCGCTCGGCCGCAAGCTCTCCCAGCTGCCCGTCGACCCGCGTCTGGCCCGCATGGTCATCGAGGCCGACAAGAACGGCTGCGCCCGCGAGGTCATGGTCATCGCCGCCGCGCTCTCCATCCAGGACCCGCGCGAGCGGCCCCAGGAGAAGCAGACGCAGGCGGACCAGAACCACGCCCGGTTCAAGGACGAGACGTCCGACTTCCTGGCGTATCTGAACCTCTGGGCCTACGTCCGCGAGCAGCAGAAGGAGCGTGGCTCGTCCTCGTTCCGCCGGATGTGCAAGCAGGAGTATCTGAACTTCCTGCGCATCCGCGAATGGCAGGACATCTACGCGCAGCTGCGTACGGTCGCCAAGCAGATGGGCATCGTGGTCGAGGAGCCCAAGGGCGACGCGTCCATCCCCGAGCAGGCGGTGCACACCTCGCTGCTGGCCGGGCTGCTGTCGCACATCGGGCTGAAGGACACCGAGAAGAACGAGTACCTGGGCGCGCGCAGCGCCAAGTTCGCGATCTTCCCGGGGTCGGCGCTGTTCAAGAAGCAGCCGCGCTTCGTGATGTCGGCGGAGCTGGTGGAGACCTCGCGGCTCTGGGCGCGGGTCAACGCCAAGGTGGAGCCCGAGTGGATCGAGCCGCTGGCGCAGCACCTGCTGAAGCGCACCTACAGCGAGCCGCACTGGGAGAAGGACCAGGCGGCGGTGATGGCGTACGAGCGGGTGACGCTCTACGGGGTGCCGATCATCGCCCAGCGCAAGATCAATTTCGGCCGTATCGACCAGGAGGCCTCGCGGGACCTGTTCATCCGCAACGCCCTGGTCGAGGGCGACTGGCGCACGCACCACCAGTTCTTCCACGACAACCGCAAACTCCTCGGCGAGGTCGAGGAGTTGGAGCACCGCGCCCGGCGCCGCGACATCCTCGTGGACGACGAGACGCTCTTCGACTTCTACGACCAGCGCATTCCGGAGCACATCGTCTCCGGGGCGCACTTCGACTCGTGGTGGAAGCACAAGAAGCGCGAGGAGCCCGACGCCCTCGACTTCGAGCGCTCCATGCTGATCAACGAGAAGGCCGGGGCCGTCACCAAGGACGACTACCCGGACTCGTGGCGGCAGGGGAAGCTCAAGTTCAAGGTGACGTACCAGTTCGAGCCCGGAGCGGACGCGGACGGCGTGACCGTCCACATCCCGCTCCAGGTGCTCAACCAGGTCACCTCCGAGGGGTTCGACTGGCAGATCCCGGGGCTGCGCGAGGAGGTCGTCACCGAGCTGATCCGCTCGCTGCCGAAGCCGATCCGCCGGCACTACGTCCCGGCGCCGAACTACGCGGACAAGTTCCTCGACCGGGCCGTTCCGCTCCAGGAGCCGCTGCCGCAGACCCTGGCTCGGGAGCTCCAGCGGATGGTCGGCGTGCCCGTCACGGCGGACGACTTCGACCTCTCCCGGGTCCCGGACCACCTGAAGATCACCTTCCGGATCGTCGACGAGCGGCGCCGCAAGGTCGCCGAGGACAAGGACCTGGAGGCGCTGAAGCTCCAGCTGCGCCCGAAGGCCCGCCAGGCGCTCTCCAAGGCCGCCGCGGCGACCGCGGGACCGTCCGGCGAGTCCATCGAACGCTCGGGCCTCACGGACTGGACGATCGGCACGCTGAACAAGGTCTTCGAGACCCGCCGGGCCGGGCAGCCGGTGAAGGCGTACCCGGCACTGGTGGACCAGGGCGAGACCGTCGCCGTACGCCTCTTCGACACCGAGGCCGAGCAGCAGCAGGCCATGTGGTGCGGGACCCGGAAGCTGATCCTGCTGAACATCCCGGTCAACCCGGCGAAGTTCGCCTCCGACCGGCTCACCAACCAGCAGAAGCTCGCCCTGTCCCGCAACCCGCACGGCTCGGTCCAGGCCCTCTTCGAGGACTGCGCCACCGCCGCCGCCGACCGGCTGATCGCCGCGCACGGGGGCCCGGCGTCGGACGAGAAGGCGTTCCGGACGCTGTACGACAAGGTGCGCGCCGATCTGGTGGACCTGACCGTCCGCACGATCGACCAGGTGCAGCAGATCCTGGCCGCCTGGCAGGCCTGTGAGCGGCGGCTGAAGTCGACCAACAGCCTGACGCTGGTCGCCAACGTCGCCGACGTACGGGAGCAGCTGGCCCGTCTCGTACCGCCCGGTTTCGTCACGGCGACGGGGCTGCGGCGGCTGCCGGACCTGATGCGGTACCTGGTCGCGGCCGACCGGCGGCTCCAGCAGATGCCGACGGCCGTGCAGCGGGACACCACGCGGATGGCGAAGGTCCACGAGATGCAGGACGAGTACGCGTGGCTGCTCGAACAGCTCCCGCAGGGACGGCCGGTGGGCCAGGAGGTGCTGGACGTGCGCTGGATGATCGAGGAGCTGCGGGTGAGCTACTTCGCGCACGCGCTGGGCACCGCGTTCCCGGTCTCCGACAAGCGGATCGTGAAGGCGATCGACGCCCTGGCACCCTGACACGGAGGCGCCGGGAGCGGTGACGGTGTCACCACCAGGAGTGAAGTCGACCTGGACCTCCCACCTCCTGTACAGTCTGGTTTCGCAGCAAGCCGCAAGGCAGCAGCGAAAACCTGGTCCTGTGGAGCAGTTTGGAGTGCTCGCCACCCTGTCAAGGTGGAGGCCGCGGGTTCAAATCCCGTCAGGACCGCAGTAGGAGAAAGCCCGGATCATCTCGATCCGGGCTTTCTCGCGTCCTGACGTGCCCTCGCACCCTTGACGGCGCCTTCCGCCGCGGGTACCCCGTAGAGACGAGGCCGCCCCTGTTTCCCTCGGCGAGAGGCGGCCGGGCTCACCGGGAGGTGGCTCGTATGTCCGCGTCCACAGCACGACACGAGACCCGCGCACTGCTCCGCGCCCATCTGGCCGCCGCTTACGGCTACGGCCACCTCACCCGCCACTGCCCGGTCTGCCACCGACTCCTGCGCCTGGCCATGGAGCCCGGGGACGGGGAGGGCGACACCAGGGAGACCCGTGGGCCGGAGGCGGCCCCGGAGCCTCCGCACGAGCCGCAGGAGCCCCGGGAGCGCGCCGGAAGCCCTTCGGCCGCCGGGAGCGCGCCCGCCGAGCCGGCCGGGGACGAGGACGAAAGACCCTCCACTCCATGACCATCGGCCGGATGATTCCGCGTCCGGACAGTGGCAGGCTCGTAGTTGGCAAGCATCAGGCAGTGTGACGGGTGTCACCGAAAGAGTTTTCAGACCGGGGTACTTTACGCCTGTCCTACAACTGGCGAATTTAATATGTGCAATTGCACCGCCCCGACCGTTCGGCCGGACCGTTCCGTCCGGGGCTGTCCCACCGAGTCCGGGACGCTCACCCACACTCCCGCACAGACCCGCTCACAGACCCACGAAGGGCGCCGGGACGGACGGCGGCCACTGCGCAGCGCGGGCCGCAGAGGGCCCGGAAGCCGACCGACCACCCGGTTATCGGTCACCCGTTCCGGGGCCCCGCAGAGGGTGTGAGAGGGGCGTACGGGGGCACGAGAGCCCTCGGTGGTGTGATGCCGGCCCAGGGGCCAGGACGTCGAAAAGGGCCGCGGAGCCCGGGACATAAAAAGATCGCGCTGGACCCGGCGGAGTCCAGCGCGATCAAAAACGACGCACCCGTACACAGGTATGACGCCCGTTGGGGCAGGCGTCCGTCGAAGTGGAGCTATGCAGGGGCGGCCTGGGGTTGGGGGACCTGGCGGCTGCCCGGTTGTGATGCTGTGCTGCTGTTGAGCTGCGTGACAGGGGTGTGTCAGGCCTCGCTGCGCTGCTGCGGAATACCCGCAAGCAGTGCGCGGACCTCTGCCTCGCGGTACCGGCGATGTCCACCGAGCGTGCGGATGGACGTGAGCTTGCCAGCCTTGGCCCAACGGGTGACCGTCTTCGGGTCCACGCGGAACATCGTGGCAACCTCAGCCGGGGTCAGCAGCGGCTCGGCATCAGGGGTGCGAGCGGTCATGAGCGGCCTCCTCGGGAGAACCGAACCTTCTCGGTTCTTTCCTCTAAATTCTGCACCTTGACCCGCGTTGCCCGAAATGGCGGACGCGGGCCGAGTCGGTTATAGGACGAACGGCTTGTCCTCGGCACTACAACTACACCATCCGTCCAGCCGCGTCGGCCAAACCGATGGAATTGCCCTCCCAGGTGTTCATCAGCGACGGAAGCCGATGGACCATGCCATAGCGGACAGTCACACCACCGTGACGATCAGTCACAGAGCGATCAGGAGTCGTCAGACCCCCCATAGAGTGCAATGCTGAGTATTCCGCCCTTACTTGGACGGAAGGAGCCCTCCCCGGACTCCTTGTCCTATTTTGGCACGAGGAGTAGGGATGGGCGCAAGGGCCCCGTTAGTGCTATCCATCACGCTTGAGGCAAAGGCCCGGTTCGGGACGTAGGTCCTGGGTCGGAAGGCGTACGCTGCCGCCCCACCCACCACACGTGCCACACGGGACGCAGGTTCACGGCCCGTCAATTCCCCTTCGCGGCCCCTGCCCAGGCGATCCGGCCGGCTCCCTCGCCGGGCTCGCTCTCCTCCTCCTTCCCGCCCGATCGGCCTTCCGTTCCGTCCTGGATGAAGGATGCCCCGGTTCCGTCACGTTGATGCCGCTGTGGGTCTTTTCACGTCAATTGGTGAACTGGCGGTCCCGGACCGCCCGCCACCGCTCCGCGAGCCGCGCGTACGCCGCTCCGGCGCCCTCGCTGTCGCCGTTCCCCAGCGCGGTGAGCCCCTCGGCCACATCCGCCGCCGACCGGTCCCCGGCCAGCTGCTCGGCGGAGAGCGCGTGCACCAGGCCCCCGTAGTCCAGCTCCACCAGCGAGTGCGGATGGAACTCCTCCAGCCAGCGCCCCACGTCCACCAGGCCCTCGACGAGCGGCCCGTCGGTGACGTTCTCCCGCAGCGTCCGCAGCCCCCGGGCCAGCCGGCGCCGCGCCTCCACCATCGGCGTCCGGTAGCGCAGCACCGGCTCCCCGCCCTCGCCGTCCGCCGCCGTGTACTCCCGCTCCTCGTCCCGGAAGAGGACGAACCACCGCACCGGGACCTGCCACACCGTCGTACGGATCCACGGCCGCGCGTCCGGGTTCCGGCGCCGCCAGCGCTCGTGGTCGGCCTGCGCCTGGCCCCGCACCACCTCGGGCAGCAGGGCGTCCAGCACGTTGGCCGGAAACATTCCCCCCAGCTCCTCCAGTGCGAGCCACCCCCGCAGCCGGGTCCGCCACGGGCAGACGCACACCACCCCGTACAGCTCCGCCACGAACGCGTCGCCGCTCTCGTGCACGGGCACCCCGACCGGCGGCACCGGCACCAAGTCGGCGAGCGAGCGGCGCAGTTCGTCCTGGGCCGTGGGCAGCACGGAACGCTCGGCGTAACGGGCCCAGTGACTGCGCTCGGGCTCCGCGAAGGCGGCGAGCGGCTCGTACACCCGGAGGTACGACGTGTAAGGGACGAGCACTGAAGACACCACCGACATGCAGCGCATCGTGCCACGCCGGTACACCCCCTTGGGGTGATCCTCGGCACGGGGGCAGATCCGCGCCGCCGGAGGACTTACGCTCTTGCCCATCGGACCGGCCGTGCCGGTCGGTCCGGAGGCCCTCCCCACCCCTAGGAGGGCCTCCCGCCGCTTCGTACTTGGGAGTCACCACAGTGACCGATGTGACTGACGGCGTCCTGCACACCCTGTTCCACTCGGATCAGGGGGGTCACGAGCAAGTCGTGATCTGCCAGGACCGTGCCACCGGCCTCAAGGCCGTCATCGCCCTCCACAACACCGCCCTCGGCCCCGGCCTCGGCGGCACCCGCTTCTACCCGTACGCCACCGAGGCCGAGGCCCTCGCCGACGCGCTGAACCTCTCGCGCGGGATGTCGTACAAGAACGCCCTGGCCGGACTCGACCACGGCGGCGGCAAGGCCGTCATCATCGGCGACCCGGAGAAGATCGAGGCCTCGCAAAAAACTGAACTCCTCCTGGCCTACGGCCGGTTCGTCGCCTCGCTCGGCGGGCGCTACGTCACCGCCTGCGACGTCGGCACCTACGTCGCCGACATGGACATCGTCGCCCGGGAGTGCCGCTGGACCACCGGCCGCTCCCCCGAGAACGGCGGCGCCGGCGACTCCTCCGTCCTCACCGCCTTCGGTGTCTTCCAGGGCATGCGGGCCTCGGCCCAGCACCTGTGGGGCGACCCGACGCTGCGCGGCCGCAAGGTCGGCGTCGCCGGGGTCGGCAAGGTGGGCCACCACCTCGTCGAACACCTGCTCTCCGACGGGGCCGAGGTCGTGATCACCGACGTCCGCGAGGAGTCGGTGCGCCGCATCACCGATCTGCACCCCGAGGTCACCGTGGCGGCCGGCACCGAGGCGCTGATCCGCACCGAGGGCCTCGACATCTACGCGCCCTGTGCGCTCGGCGGCGCGCTGAACGACGAGACCGTCCCGGTCCTCACCGCGAAGGTGGTCTGCGGCGCGGCCAACAACCAGCTGGCCCACCCGGGCGTCGAGAAGGACCTGGCCGACCGGTCGGTTCTCTACGCCCCCGACTACGTGGTCAACGCCGGTGGCGTGATCCAGGTCGCCGACGAGCTCAACGGGTTCGACTTCGACCGGTGCAAGGCGAAGGCGGCGAAGATCTTCGACACCACGCTGGAAATATTCGCACGTGCGAAGGCGGACGGCATTCCGCCCGCCGCGGCGGCCGACCGGATCGCCGAGCAGCGGATGGCCGAGGCGCGCGGCCGCTGACGCGCACACGTACGACCCGCGGGCCGGTGGGAGACAAGACTCACGCCGGTCGGCGGGTCGTGCGTACAGAAGAGGTTAAAATCGCAGTTGACCAGCGGGGACGGGGCTCCTCACTGGCCCTGCACCGGGGCGCAAGACGCGGGCGGCGTACCGTATGGCCTTGGAAGCAGGTACCGTTAAAGCCCTACGGGCGCGGTCTCTCTGTCGAGAGTCCGTCCTGAAACATGAACGCGTGTCAAGACTCTGGGGCCGTCGAGCCCCGTCACCGAGGGGGTCGAGCCATGGGGCGCGGCCGGGCAAAGGCCAAGCAGACCAAGGTCGCCCGCCAGCTGAAGTACAGCAGCGGCGGGACGGACCTGTCGCGTCTGGCCAATGAGCTGGGCGCATCGCCTTCGAGTCAGCCACCGAACGCCGAGCCGTTCGAGGACGACGACGAGGAAGATGACCCGTACGCACAGTACGCGGATCGCTACAACAAGGACGATGACGAGGATCAGGACGATCAGTCCGGTCCGTCGTCACAGCGCCGCGGCGCTTGACCTCGCGCTGACACATCAACCCGGTCCGGGCCTGCCCCGGGCCGGGTTCTGTGTGTCCTGATCCGGTCCGGAGCGGCTCCTGAGGGGTGCGGTGCGCCGGGCTTCCCGCCCGGCGCACCCACCGGCGTACGACTGCTCAGCGTGCGTAGCTGCCCGTCAGCTCGGCGCCCGTGGTGTGGTCGCCGCGGTCGGTGATCTCACCGGCGACCCAGGAGTCGACCCCGCGGTCGGCCAGGGTCGTCAGCGCGGCGTCCACCGAGTCGGCCGGGACGATCGCGATCATGCCGACGCCCATGTTCAGCGTCTTCTCCAGCTCCAGCTGCTCCACCTGACCGGCCTTGCCGACGAGGTCGAAGACCGCGCCCGGCGTCCAGGTGGAGCGGTCCACGGTGGCGTGCAGCCCGTCCGGGATGACCCGGGCCAGGTTGTTCGCCAGGCCGCCGCCGGTGACGTGGCTGAAGCCGTGCACCTCGGTCGTCCGGGTGAGCGCCAGGCAGTCCAGCGAGTAGATCCGGGTCGGCTCCAGCAGCTCCTCGCCGAGCGTCCGGCCGAACTCCTCGACCTCGCGGTCCAGCGTCCAGCCGGCCCGGTCGAAGACCACGTGGCGGACGAGCGAGTACCCGTTCGAGTGAAGACCGGAGGACGCCATCGCGATGACGGCGTCACCCTTGCGGATACGGTCCGGGCCGAGCAGCCGGTCGGCCTCGACCACGCCCGTACCGGCGCCGGCGACGTCGAAGTCGTCCGGGCCCAGCAGACCCGGGTGCTCGGCGGTCTCGCCGCCGACCAGGGCGCAGCCCGCGAGGACGCAGCCCTCGGCGATGCCCTTCACGATCGCCGCGACACGCTCGGGGTGCACCTTGCCGACGCAGATGTAGTCGGTCATGAAGAGCGGCTCGGCACCGCAGACGACGAGGTCGTCCACGACCATGCCGACGAGGTCGTGGCCGATGGTGTCGTACACGCCCATCTGACGCGCCAGGTCCACCTTGGTCCCGACACCGTCGGTGGCGGAGGCGAGCAGCGGACGCTCGTAGCGCTTGAGCGCCGAGGCGTCGAAGAGGCCGGCGAAACCGCCGAGCCCGCCGAGGCCCGCGACCTCGGGGCGCTGCGTCTTCTTCACCCACTCCTTCATCAACTCGACGGCACGGTCACCGGCTTCGATGTCGACGCCGGCCGCCGCGTAGGAGGCACCTGTTGTCTCAGACATGGCCTGGGATCTTTCGTGTGGAGATACGGGGCTGGTGGGAGGGGCGGCGGCGCGTCCGGGTCACGGACGGCGCAGCGCGTCGGCCGCGGCGGTGGCCGCGGGTCCTGCCGCCAGCTCGGTCTCCAGCAGCTGCTTGCCGAGCAGCTCCGGGTCCGGGAGGTCCATGGGGTACTCACCGTCGAAGCAGGCGCGGCACAGGTTGGGCTTGTCGATCGTGGTCGCCTCGATCATGGAGTCGATCGAGATGTACGAGAGGGAGTCGGCCCCCATCGAGGTGCAGATCTCGTCCACGGTCATGCCGTTGGCGATCAGCTCGGCGCGGGTGGCGAAGTCGATCCCGAAGAAGCAGGGCCACTTCACCGGCGGCGAGGAGATCCGGATGTGGATCTCGGCGGCCCCGGCCTCGCGGAGCATCCGGACCAGGGCGCGCTGGGTGTTGCCGCGGACGATCGAGTCGTCGACGACCACCAGGCGCTTGCCCTTGATGACTTCCTTCAGCGGGTTCAGCTTGAGCCGGATACCGAGCTGGCGGATGGTCTGCGAGGGCTGGATGAAGGTCCGGCCGACGTAGGCGTTCTTCACCAGTCCGGCGCCGAACGGGATGCCGCTGGCCTCCGCGTACCCGATCGCGGCGGGGGTGCCGGATTCCGGGGTCGCTATGACCAGATCGGCCTCGACGGGGGCTTCGGCGGCCAGCTTGCGGCCCATCTCCACCCGGGAGAGGTAGACGTTCCGGCCGGCGATGTCGGTGTCGGGACGGGCCAGGTAGACGTACTCGAAGACACAGCCCTTGGGCTTCGCTTCTGCGAAGCGGGAGGTGCGCAGACCGTTCTCGTCGATGGCGACGAGCTCGCCCGGCTCGATCTCGCGTACGTAGCTGGCGCCGCAGATGTCGAGGGCGGCGGACTCGGAGGCGACCACCCAGCCGCGCTCCAGGCGGCCGAGCACCAGCGGGCGGATGCCCTGCGGGTCACGGGCGGCGTAGAGGGTGTGCTCGTCCATGAAGACGAGCGAGAACGCGCCCTTGACGTCGGGGAGCACCTTGGCGGCGGCTTCCTCGATGGTCAGCGGCTTGTCGTCCTCGTCGCGCTGCCCGGCGAGCAGCGCGGTGACCAGGTCGGTGTCGTTGGTCGCGGCGACCTGGGTGGCGCGGCCGTCCTTGCGGGGGAGGTCGGCGACCATCTCCGCGAGCTGGGCCGTGTTGACCAGGTTCCCGTTGTGGCCGAGGGCGATCGAGCCGTGCGCGGTGGCACGGAACGTCGGCTGCGCGTTCTCCCACACCGAGGCACCGGTGGTGGAGTAGCGGGCATGACCGACCGCGATATGGCCCTGGAGGGAACCCAGAGACGTTTCGTCGAAGACCTGCGAGACCAGTCCCATGTCCTTGAAGACCAGGATCTGGGACCCGTTGCTCACTGCGATGCCCGCGGATTCCTGTCCGCGGTGCTGCAGGGCATACAGTCCGAAATAGGTGAGCTTGGCGACCTCTTCACCCGGAGCCCAGACACCGAAGACGCCACAAGCGTCCTGGGGGCCTTTCTCTCCGGGGAGCAGGTCGTGGTTGAGTCGTCCATCACCACGGGGCACGGCACCGAGTGTAGGCGAGATCGACCACTGGTCCGAATTGGGGACCGGTCGGCAAAGCCGGTGCGGATCACGGGGAACGGGTGCGCGCGCCGGACCGGGCGGGCGATTCGCGGGACTTCGGACGGTCACGGTGAGTGACCGCAGGGCGGGCGTCACGGGCCCCGAGGTGCGGGCGCGGGGCTCACTGACGGGCCGGGAGGCCGGTTACCGACCGGTAGGAACGGTGGGCCGCGACCGTCCGGCCGTGGCGCTCGGTGAACCCGCCCCGAGCCCGCCCCGGCCACTGGCCGAACGCTCGTTTCGTGGTGAGCCTCACACCGGGGAGCCGGCCTCAGCCGTGTTCCTGGCCGCCCCCGGTCGTCGCTTCCTGGGTGCCCCCGGTCTTCGCCGGGGTGGCCGTGGCGCCGAGGCCCTTGCCGTCCTTGGAGGTGACGGTGAGCGTGGAGCCCTTGATCGTGTACGTCGCCGGGCCGTCCAGGGCCGCGAGGACCGCGCGCTCCACCTTCATCTCGGCCTCCGGGCACATCTTCCGGGTACCGGCCGGCGGGCCGAAGGTGATCGCGGAGCCCTTGACCTCGGCCGTGCCGTGGAAGGAGTTGCAGCCGGAGTTGCCGTGCACGGTGCCGTCCTCGCCGAAGGTCAGGTGGGGCACCCGGTCCTCGGGGAGGTCGGCGGGCACGGAGGTCGCCGTCTCACCGCTGAGCAGGGTGTTCACCGCCCACCGGGTGCCCACCAGGTCGGCCGCCTTCTCCTCGCTGAGCGCGATGGTGTCGCCGCCCTCGGTGGTGAGGGTCAGCTTCTCGCCGGAGAGCTTCGCGGTGAGCTCGCCGTCCATCACCGCGAGGGCGGCCTTCTCGGCCTTCTCGATGTCCTCGTCGCACGCCATCTGCGTGGAGACGGCCTTGCCGAAGGTGATCCGGTCGCCCTCGACCCGGGCGTCCGCGCCGATGTGGTTGCACCCGAAGTCGGCCTTGGCCCGGCCCTTCGGGTCGATCTCCAGCCGGGAGCCCTCCGGGGCCTCGGTCTTCTTCCCGCCGACGGTCATGGAGTCGACGCTCCACGCCACCCCCGTGACGGGCACATCGCTCTGCACGGTGTCGCCGCCGTCGCCGCCGGAGCCGGAACCCGACTCCGTACCGCAGGCGGCGAGGGTGAGGAGGGCCAGGACGCTGACGCTGACTGCCATACGTTGTGTGTGCATGGCGATGGGACGGGACGGGCCCCCGATCCGGTTCCGTCGCCGGGGGCGCGTCAGCCCATCAGGGGCAGCAGCTCCGCCAGATCGGCCCGCTCGCCACTGGCGCTTACCTCGGCGTTCTCCAAGGCCCGCGCCCATTCCGTACGTCCGGTGGCGAGGCGGAGCCAGGTCAGCGGAGCGGTCTCCACGACGTTGGGCGGGGTGCCCCGGGTGTGCTTGGGGCCGCCGATGCACTGCACCACGGCGAACGGCGGGACGCGCACCTCCACCGAACCGCCGGGCGCCCGGTCCGCGAGGGTGTCCGCCAGCAGCCGGGTGCAGGCGGCCAGCGCCTGGCGGTCGTACGGGATCTCCAGGCCGAGCGCCTCGTTCAGGTCGTCCGTGTGGACGGTCAACTCGACGGTCCGGGTCACCAGGAAGTCGGCCAGCCGCATGGAGCCGACCCGGGTGGGCAGCAGCCGCTCCCCCGTGCCGGAGGCCGGGACGTCCGCGAGGAAGCCCGCCTCCACCTCCTCGTACAGCGTGGCCAGGTCGGGGCGGCCGGTCGCCAGCTCCTCGACGTCCTCGGCGATCCGGGCGGCGTACGCGGCGGTGGCGGGCGGCCACTGAAGGAGCGTGAGCCCGGGCTTGGGCCCGGGCGGCTCCGGCAGGGCCAGGGACCGGCTCACGCTGCCGAGGACCATCGCCACATGGGCGGCCAGCTCGCGCACCGTCCAGTCGCCGAGCCGGGTCGGCCGGGCGAGCTGCTCGGGCGTCAACGTCACTACGGCGTCGCGGACATGGCCGAACTGGGCCAGGACCGCCGTCCGGGTCCTGAGGTGGTCGTAGGCGCGGGGGCGCTTCTTGGCCGGGGGCATGGGGGCGAGACTAACCGGCTCCACCGACATCGCCCGGCCGGACCTGCTCGGCCCGCTCCCCCACGGTGAACGTCTCGCCGCCTGCCGGGACTCCGACGCCCCGCCAGGTGAACGGAACGCCCCGGGCGTCATCGGGGTCCGGGCCGTCCATCAGGTGGAAGTGGAGGTGGGGTTCGGTGGTGTTGCCGGAGTTCCCGACGCGGGCGATCTCCTGCCCGGCCCGGACGGTGTCCCCGGCCTTCACCTGGAGCGAGCCGCGCCGGATGTGCGCGTAGGCCGCGTACGTACCGTCGCCGAGGTCCAGGATCACGTGGTTGCCGAGGACCCGGTGGACGCCCAGGACCGACCGCACGTTCCCCTCGATGAGCATCAGATAGGCGAGCGCGGGCAGCGAGTTGCGGCTCAGGTGGTCGCGCTGGCCGTCGCTCACCCGGACGACGGTGGCATCCGCCACGGCGAGCAGCGGGGCGCCGAAGGCCGGGAAGTCGCGGTTGCGGCGGACGACCGGCCAGAGCCACCGGAACGCGGGGCGGGCCTGGGCCTCACCGCCCTCGCCACCGCCCTCGTCCTCCCGCTCGGCCACGATGTCGATCGCGTACGTCTGCCCGTAGATGTGCGTCCCGTGGCTCGGCACCTTGTCCGCCGGGCTGTTCAGGGCCGTCCAGCGGCCGCTCACCGGTGGGGCCACCTCGACCGGGCCGCGCGGCTCGCCCCGGGGTGCGGCGGCCCGGGCCTGGAGGGTCATCACGGCCGCCATGAGGACGAGGACGACCCCGGCGGGCAGCAGGGTGGTCGCCCACCCGGGTCCGGGCAGATCCGTGACGAACTCGCTGATCACCAGCGCGATCAGGACCAGCCAGGACAGCCGCAGGGCGGTCGCGAGGACGGTGCGGACGGACATGTCTCCCCTTGTTTGTCGCTGCTTTTCGCGTTGGTTCTAGGGCCGCGCCGCCGTCAGCACCACCAGCAGCGGCACCACCCGGGCGGCCGGCACCTCGTACCGGCCGCGGCCGGTCGTGTGCAGCCAGCCCGTGCCGGTCAGCTGGCGCAGGTGGTGGTAGATCTGGCCGGTGGTGCCGACCGCGTCGAGTGCGGCCAGTTCGGCGGCGGTACGGCGGCCGCCGAGGATCTCGCGGAGCAGGCGCAGCCGTACCGGGTGGCCGAGGGCGGCGAGCGAGTCCGCCGTGGCCGACGGGTCGTCACCGTCCTCGCCCGCCTCTTCGAGGAGAGCGCCGGTGAGGGCGCCGTACTGCCACTCGTAACTCTCGCCGGTGGGCAGCCGGACCGCTCCGGTGAAGAGCACTCCCCCGTCGGCGGCTGTCTCCCCGACGTCGGCGAGCTGCTGTTTCAGCCCGTTCAGCGCCCAGAAGTCGCCGTCGCCCAGGCGGGGGGACTCGCGGTCCTGCCGCTCCAGCGCCGTGAGCCGCCGCTCCAGCTCGGCGACCCGCTGCTCCAGCTCCAGCTCCATGACACCAACCTTACGTAATTACGTAATTCTTGACAACAGCTGTGGGGAAAGGCCGAAGCCCCCGCCCGGATGACCCGGTCGGGGGCTTCGGAAAACGCCGGTCGGCGCGCGGCTCAGGCGAGCAGCGCCGGGATCGTCGCCTCGTGTGCCGTACGGAGCTCGCTCAGCGGGATGCTGAACTCGCCCTGGATCTCGATCTCTTCGCCGTCCACGACACCGATGCGGGCGACGGGCAGACCGCGCGCCCCGCACATGTCGTTGAAGCGGAGCTCCTCGCTGCGCGGGACCGCGACGACCGCGCGCCCCGCCGACTCGGAGAAGAGGAACGTGAACGTGTCCAGGCCGTCCGGCACGACCAGCCGGGCACCCTTCCCGCCGCGCAGGCAGGACTCGGTGACCGCCTGGATCAGGCCGCCGTCGCTCAGGTCGTGCGCGGCGTCGATCATGCCGTCGCGCGAGGCGGAGATGAGGATCTCGGCGAGCAGCTTCTCGCGGCCGAGGTCCACCTTGGGCGGCAGGCCGCCGAGGTGGTTGTGGACGACCTCGGACCACGCCGAGCCGCCGAACTCCTCGGCCGTGTCGCCCAGCAGGTAGAGGAGCTGGCCCTCTTCCGCGAACGCGACCGGCGTACGCCGGGTGACGTCGTCGATCACACCGAGCACGGCCACGACCGGCGTCGGGTGGATCGCCGTCTCACCGGTCTGGTTGTAGAGCGAGACGTTGCCGCCGGTGACCGGGGTGCCCAGCTCCAGGCAGCCGTCCGCGAGACCACGGGTGGCCTCGGCGAACTGCCACATGACGTCCGGGTCCTCGGGGGAGCCGAAGTTGAGGCAGTCCGAGATGGCGAGCGGCTTGGCGCCGGAGGCGGCGACGTTGCGGTACGACTCCGCCAGCGCGAGCTGCGCGCCGGTGTACGGGTCCAGCTTGGCGTACCGGCCGTTGCCGTCGGTCGCCATGGCCACGCCCAGGTTGGAGTCGGCGTCGATGCGGACCATGCCCGCGTCCTCGGGCATCGCCAGCACGGTGTTGCCCTGCACGAAGCGGTCGTACTGGTCGGTGATCCACGCCTTGGAGGCCTGGTTCGGGGAGGCGACCAGCTTGAGGACCTGCTCGCGCAGCTCGGCCGCGTTCGCCGGGCGGGCGAGCTTTCCGGCGTCGTCCGCCTGGAGCGCGTCCTGCCAGGACGGGCGGGCGAACGGGCGGTGGTAGACCGGGCCGTCGTGGGCGACGGAGCGCGGGGGTACGTCCACGATCTGCTCGCCGTGCCAGAAGATCTCCAGCTGGGAGCCGTCGGTCACCTCACCGATGACGGTGGCGATGACGTCCCACTTCTCGCAGATCTCCAGGAAGCGGTCCACGTGCCGCGGCTCGACGATCGCGCACATGCGCTCCTGCGACTCGCTCATGAGGATCTCCTCGGGCGAGAGCGAGGAGTCGCGCAGCGGCACGGTGTCCAACTCGACGCGCATACCGCCGGAACCGGCGGAGGCCAGCTCGCTGGTGGCGCAGGAGAGCCCGGCGCCGCCGAGGTCCTGGATGCCCGCGACGAGCTTCTCCTTGAAGATCTCCAGGGTGCACTCGATGAGGAGCTTCTCCTGGAACGGGTCGCCGACCTGGACGGCCGGGCGCTTGGCCGGGCCGGTCGACTCGAAGGTCTCGCTCGCCAGCACGGAGACGCCGCCGATGCCGTCGCCGCCGGTGCGGGCGCCGTACAGGATGACCTTGTTGCCGGGGCCGGAAGCCTGCGCGAGGTGGATGTCCTCGTGCTTCATCACGCCGATGCAGCCGGCGTTGACCAGCGGGTTGCCCTGGTAGCAGGCGTCGAAGACGACCTCGCCGCCGATGTTGGGCAGGCCCAGGCAGTTGCCGTAGCCGCCGATGCCCGCGACGACGCCCGGCAGGACGCGCTTGGTGTCGGGGTGGTCGGCCGCGCCGAAGCGCAGCGGGTCGACGACCGCGATCGGGCGGGCGCCCATCGCGAGGATGTCGCGGACGATGCCGCCGATGCCGGTGGCCGCGCCCTGGTAGGGCTCGATGTACGAGGGGTGGTTGTGCGACTCGACCTTGAAGGTGACCGCGTACCCCTGGCCGACGTCGACGACGCCCGCGTTCTCCCCGATGCCGACGAGCATCGCGTCGTTGGCGGGGACCTTCTCGCCGAACTGCTTGAGGTGGACCTTGCTGCTCTTGTACGAGCAGTGCTCCGACCACATCACCGAGTACATGGCGAGCTCGGCGCCGGTGGGACGGCGGCCCAGGATCTCGCGGATCCGGGCGTACTCGTCCTCCTTGAGGCCGAGCTCCTTCCAGGGCTGCTCGGCGTCCGGGGTCTCGGCCGCGTGCTTGACCGTATCCAGGCTCATGCGTTGACCAGCTTCTTGATGATCGAGGTGAAGAAACCGAGGCCGTCGGTGCGGCCGGTGCCGATGAGCGGCTCCACGGCGTGCTCCGGGTGCGGCATCAGGCCGACGATGTTGCCCGCCGCGTTGGTGATGCCCGCGATGTCACGGAGCGAGCCGTTGGGGTTGCCGTCCAGGTAGCGGAAGGCGACGCGGCCCTCGGCCTCCAGCTCGTCGAGGGTGTGCTCGTCGGCGGTGTACCGGCCGTCCATGTTCTTGAGCGGGACCTTGATCTCCTGGCCGGCGCTGTAGTCCGAGGTCCAGGCGGTCTCCGCGTTCTCCACCCGCAGGCTCTGGTCGCGGCAGATGAAGTGGAGGTGGTTGTTGCGCAGCATCGCGCCGGGCAGCAGGTGCGCCTCGGTCAGGATCTGGAAGCCGTTGCAGATGCCGAGGACCGGCATACCGGCCTTCGCCTGCTCGATGAGCGGCTCCATCACCGGCGAGAACCGCGAGATCGCGCCGGCCCGCAGGTAGTCCCCGTAGGAGAAACCGCCGGCCAGGACGACCGCGTCGACCTGGTGCAGGTCCTTGTCGCGGTGCCAGAGGGATACGGGCTCCGCGCCCGCGATCCGGACGGCCCGCAGAGCGTCCTGATCGTCGAGGGTGCCGGGAAAAGTGACGACGCCGATACGGGTGGTCACTTCTCCTCCTCCACCTTCACGGTGAAGTCCTCGATGACGGTGTTGGCGAGGAAGGTCTCGGCCATCTCGTTAATACGGGCGAGGGCGGCGTCGTCCACCGGCCCCTCGACCTCCAGCTCGAAACGCTTTCCCTGACGAACGTCCGCGATTCCCTCAAAGCCGAGACGGGGCAGCGCACGCTGCACCGCCTGTCCCTGCGGGTCGAGGATCTCCGGCTTGAGCATGACGTCGACTACGACGCGTGCCACTGGCACTCCCGGTGTGGTGGTGTGGTGCGGCTGTCTCTCCGGGGGGTTCCCCAGACCCCCGCGGGTCCACTCAGCGTACCTGGCCGAAAATTCTACGCGGGTAGATATGGGACGGAACGGACGAGGCGGGGAGAGGGTGGGGGTTCCGCGCAGATCACGCCGGGATATCGGCCGCGACAACATGCGGGAAAAGTCCTGGGAAAAAAATCATGCGCCGGATTGCGCACGGACACGCGGATGTAATTGGCTGGGCTTCACAATGCGGTGTCCACCGCTGTACAAATGATTACCGGGGAAAGCAGCATTGCCCCGGGAACACCGGAACACTCGACATCAGTCGATCCGTATCCGCCTAACAGCCGGAAGGCCGGCCCACCGGCGCACGCACGACGCGCCGACGCCGTAGGAAAGGACCGATATCCGTGGCCCAGCGCGTAGTGGTTACGCTCTCCGACGACATCGACGGGGGAACAGCGGCGGAAACGGTCACCTTCGCCCTGGACGGGAAGACGTACGAGATCGACCTCAATCCCGCCAACGCGAAGAAACTGCGGAAGGCCCTGGCCCCTTACGTGGCGGCCGGCCGAAAGCAGACAAATGCCAGTAAGCACGGCAGGACCCCCGCGACGTACCACCACACCTCCCTCGCCCCGGACCCCGCGGCCGTCCGCGCCTGGGCCCGCTCGCACCGGATGGAGGTGCCGGCCCGCGGCCGGATCCCGAAGAAGGTGTACGAGGCGTTCAACGCCGCCGACTGAGGAGCGGGCCCCCGGGGCTCCGGCCCCGTCGGCGGACGCTCCGGAAGGCGGATGCTCCCGGCGGCGGACGCTCCGTCAGGCGGGTTGCGGGCGGGGGGCGCAGGGGCGGGGCCGGGGTCCGGGGAGCCGGTCGGCACCCCGCTCCGGGGGACCCGCCGGGAGCCGACTTGCGCGACACCCCCGCAGGTCGGCTAGAGTCTGGAGCACGCCGAGGGGCGAGGCCGAAAGGCCGGATCCCGAGCCGCGTGCGGGTGTAGTTCAGTAGTAGAACATCCCCCTTCCAGGGGGAAGGCGCAGTGTGCAATTCCTGTCACCCGCTCTGCACAACTCTTCGGACCACTCCGTTGGATCAGGTAGAGTAGTGCTCGCTCCACCGGTGAAAGCCGAGTGGCTGCACTGCGGACGTAGCTCAGTTGGTAGAGCGCAACCTTGCCAAGGTTGAGGTCGCCAGTTCGAACCTGGTCGTCCGCTCCACAGAGACAGAGGCCCTGACCGATTCCGGTCAGGGCCTCTGTCGTTCCCGCACCCTCCCCATGACGTTTGTCATGAGCAGTGATGACAGCGCGCACTGCTCGCGGGCCCGCTGCGGCGGAAACCTTGAAGCATGACCAGCGACGACTTTCTCAGCGACCGAACGACCGGTGGCACGGCAGACGCGGAGACGGTGATCGCGGCGGACGGGGTCCGCCGCAGCTACAAGGACGGCTTCGAGGCCGTTTCCGGGGTCTCCTTCTCCGTGGCCCGCGGTGAGCTGTTCGCCCTGCTCGGGACGAACGGTGCGGGCAAGACCTCCACCGTGGAGCTCCTCGAAGGGCTGGCGCTCCCGACCTCCGGGACCATCAAGGTCCTCGGCCACGACCCGTACCGCGAACGCGCCGCCGTCCGGCCCCGGACCGGGGTGATGCTCCAGGAGGGCGGCTTCCCCTCCGACCTCACCGTGCTGGAGACCGCGCGGATGTGGTCGGCGTGCACCACCGGCGCCCGGCCCGCCGCCGAGGCCCTGGAGATGGTGGGCCTCACCAGCCGGACCGGGGTGCGGGTCAAGCAGCTCTCCGGCGGGGAGAAGCGGCGCCTGGACCTGGCGCTGGCCCTGACCTCGCGGCCCGAGGTGCTCTTCCTGGACGAGCCGACGACGGGGCTGGACGCGGAGGGGCGGCGGGACACCTGGGAGCTGATCCGGGCGCTCCGGGACGGCGGCACGACCGTACTGCTGACCACGCACTACCTGGAGGAGGCCGAGGCGCTCGCGGACCGGCTGGCGATCATGCACCAGGGGCAGATCGTGACGGCCGGGACGACCGCCGAGGTCACCGCGTCGCAGCCCGCCAGGATCCGGTTCACGCTGCCCGACGGCGTACCGGCGGGGCATCTTCCGCTCTCGCTGCGGGCGGCGGCGGAGGGGCAGCGGGTGGAGATCCGCACCGCCGAACTCCAGGAGTCGCTGCACGAACTGCTGGGCTGGGCCCGGGAGTCGGGCGTGCGGCTGCTCGGGCTGGACGCCCGTTCCGCCTCCCTGGAGGAGGCGTTCCTCCAGATCGCGAACACCCAGCTGCGCTCCCGGGCGGAGGACCCGCGCCGGGCGGGGAGCAAGCCCATGGACGCTGCGAAGAAGAAGGTGACGGCATGACGACCACGACCGTCCTCACGGACCCCCGCCCATCCCCCTCGAAGGCCACCGCCTCCGCGCGGCGGCTCACCGCCCTCGCCCGCGCCGAGCTGATCCTGCTGCTCCGCAACCGGTCCGCGATCTTCGTGGCCCTGGTGCTGCCGGTCGTGATGATCTTCTCGATCCGGGCTTCGCTCCAGCAGATCGACCTGGCCGGCACCGGCCTCTCCATCGCGGGCGCCGCCCTCACCGGCGGCATCGGCATCGTGCTGGTCCAGGTCGTCTACATGACCCTCGTCACCGGGTACGTCACCCGGCGCGAGGAGCTCGTCCTCAAGCGGCTGCGCACCGGCGAGGTCACCGACCGCGAGATCCTGGCCGCCAACGCGCTGCCCGCCGTCGCGCTGGCGCTCCTCCAGGTCGTCCTGCTGGTCGCGGCCGGCGCGGTCGCCTTCGATCTGAGCGCGCCGAAGCGGCCCGAGATCTTCCTGGCGGGGCTGCTGGTGGGTCTCGTGATGATGTCCGGCCTGGCGGCCGCGACCTCCGCGGTGACCCGGACGGTCCAGACCTCGCAGCTCACCACGTTGCCGCTGTTCTTCGTCTCGCTCTTCGCCTCCGGGATCTTCGTCCCGCTGGAGGTCTTCCCGGACGGCCTGGCCTCGGTCTTCGAACTGCTGCCGCTGACCGGCGTGATGACCCTCGTCCGGCACGGCTGGCTCGGCGGTGTGGAGGGCGGCGACCTGCTCACGGCCGCCGTGGCGGCGCTGGCCTGGACCGCGTTCGCGGTGTTTGCTGTGCAGCGGTGGTTCCGCTGGGACCCGCGGGGCTGACGACGGCCCGGCGGTCAGGGCCACGGGACGACGTGGGCCCGGCGGTCAGGGCCACGGGGGACGGCATGAAGGAGCTGGACGAGGTGATCGGTCGGGTACGGGGCTGGCGGCGCGGGTGGCACGAGCGCACCAAGCTCCAGCGCATCGACCTCTACACCCGGGTCACGCTCTGCGCGCTCCCGTGGGTCTTCCTCGTCACCTGGGGCCTGCTGCCGCTCGTCGGGGCCTTCGGCGAAGGCGCGGTGGCGGTCTCCCTGGCGGTGGCGTTCCTCGTGGTGAACGCCGCCCAGTGCCTGCTGAGCAACCGCAACGTGGCCCCCGCCTTCGCCCACTACCGGGGTGTGGAGTCCTTCCCGCTGCGGCGGCTGCGGCTCCCCGCCGTGCTGCTGGCGGTGCTGACCGGCCTGCTGGTGGCCCTCGCGGCGGTGGGCGGTGTCGAGGACGCGGGGCTGAGCCTGCTGGTGCTGGACCTGCCGCTGGCGTTCGCGACGCCGTACGTGCTGATCGTCCCCGTCCGGAAGTACCTGCTCCTCTGCGCTGCCTACGCGGTGGCGGTGGTGGCGCTGCTGGCGGCCGTCGGGGTGCCCGGGCGGCTGCTGTTCGGGGCGGCCTTCTCGCTGCTCGTCGTCTCCCTGCTGGTGCTCCTATCGGGCCGGCCGAGCGCCTGGAGCCTGACCGTGATGTGGCAGGCCGAGGAGGCGCGGGACATGCAGGCCCGGCTCGCGGTGGCGGAGGAGCGGCTGCGGTTCGGCCGGGACATGCACGACGTGCTGGGCCGGAACCTGGCGGTGATCGCGCTGAAGAGCGAGCTGGCCGTGGAGCTGGCCCAGCGCGGGAACGCGGCGGCCGTGGACCAGATGGTCGAGGTCCAGCGGATCGCCCGCGCCTCCCAGCAGGAGGTACGCGATGTCGTACGGGGCTACCGCGAGGCCGACCTGCCCACCGAACTGCTCGGCGCCAAGGGCGTGCTGGAGGCCGCCGGGATCTCCTGCACCGTCGAGGGCGCCGACGGCCCGGCGGGGATCGGGGCGCCCCCGGCCGTCCAGGCGGCCCTCGGCTGGGTGGTCCGCGAGGCGGCCACCAACGTCCTGCGCCACGGCGACCCCCGGCACTGCGTGATCCGGCTCACGACGGGGGCGGGCGCGGTGGTGCTGGAGGTCGAGAACGACGGGGCGGGGGCGGCCTCCGCGAGCGAGGGCGGCTCCGGGCTGGCCGGGCTGCGGGAGCGGCTCGCGGCCCTGGGCGGGTCGCTGGAGGCGGGGGCGGCCGGGGACGGCCTGTTCCGGGTGACGGCGACGGTCCCGGTGGCGGCCCCCCGTGACCGCTCCCGCTCCATTTCTTCGGAAGAACGTTCTTCGGAGGAACGATGACCACCACCCGTACCGGCCTCCCGGAGGGACGATGACCACCGAAGGCTCCGGCGGCCGGCCCCTGCGGGTCCTGCTGGCCGACGACGAGCACCTGATCCGGGGTGCGCTGGCCGCGCTGCTCGCCCTGGAGGACGACCTCGTGGTGGTCGCGGAGGCGGCGAGCGGCCCCGAGGCGCTCGCGATGGCCCTCGCGCACCACCCCGACGTCGCCGTCCTGGACCTCCAGATGCCGGGCGCGGACGGTGTGAAGGTCGCCACATCGCTCCGCAGCGAACTGCCCGGCTGCCGCACCATGATCGTGACCAGCCACGGCCGCCCCGGGCACCTCAAGCGGGCGCTGGCCGCCGGCGTGCGCGGGTTCGTGCCCAAGACCGTCAGCGCCCGGCGGCTCGCCGAGATCATCCGTACCGTCCACGCCGGGAACCGTTACGTCGACCCGGAGTTGGCGGCCGACGCCATCTCCGCCGGGGACTCCCCGCTGACCGCCCGGGAGGCCGAGGTCCTCGAACTGGCGGCGGACGGGGCGCCGGTCGCGGAGATCGCGGAGCGGGCCTCGCTCTCGCAGGGGACGGTCCGCAACTACCTGTCCTCGGCCGCGTCCAAGATCGGGGCGGAGAACCGGCACACGGCGGTGCGTCTCGCCCGCGAGCGGGGTTGGGTATAGTGAGCATCGCGCTTCGGCGCAGCGCGGACGTAGCTCAGTTGGTAGAGCGCAACCTTGCCAAGGTTGAGGTCGCCAGTTCGAACCTGGTCGTCCGCTCCAGATGATCAGAAGGCCCCGGTCGATACCGACCGGGGCCTTCTGCGTGCCTCCTACTGCCTGCCCTTTACGACCAGTTGGAGCCGGTCAGGACCTCGTACGCCTCGATGTACTTGGCGCGGGTCGCGTCCACGATCTCCTGCGGCAGCGCCGGCGGCGGCTGCTCGCTCGCGCGGTCCCAGCCGGAGGCCGGCGAGGTCAGCCAGTCGCGGACGAACTGCTTGTCGTACGAGGGCTGCGCGCGGCCCGGCTTCCAGGTGGCGGCCGGCCAGAAGCGCGAGGAGTCGGGCGTCAGCACCTCGTCGGCGATGATCAGCCGCTCGCCACCGGTCCCGGTCTCCTCGAAGCCGAACTCGAACTTGGTGTCGGCCAAGATGATCCCGCGCTGGTGGGCGATGTCCCGGGCCCGGCGGTAGACGTCGAGGGTGGTCTGCCGCAGCTCGGCGGCGGTCTCCACGCCGACCTCGCGGGCGATCTCCTCGTAGCTGACGTTCTCGTCGTGGTCGCCGACGGCCGCCTTGGTGGCCGGGGTGAAGATCGGGCCGGGCAGCTCGGAGCCGTCGACCAGCCCCTCGGGCAGGCCGATGCCGCAGACCGTACGGGTGGCGTTGTACTCGGTGAGCCCGGAGCCCGTGAGGTAGCCGCGGGCCACGCACTCGACCTGGACCATGCGCAGCGACTTGCAGATGAGGGTGCGGCCCTCCCACTCCTCCGGGGCGCCGGGGGGCAGCTCGGTGGAGAGGACGTGGTTGGGCACCAGGTCGGCGAGCTGGTCGAACCACCAGAGCGAGAGCTTGGTGAGGACGCGGCCCTTGTCGGGGATCTCGGTGGGCAGGACCCAGTCGTACGCGGAGATACGGTCGCTGGCGACCATGACGAGGTCGCCCGCCTCGTTCCGGTACAGGTCACGCACCTTGCCGGTGTGCAGGTGGGTGAGGCCCGGAACCTGTACGGGCTCGGGCTTTTCTACAAAACCGGACACGGTGCCTCCGCGTAGATTGATCCAGGAGCGGTTCCGATTGTCCCGTATCCGCGGGGCGGCGGCGGGAGCGGGTCCGTGAACACGCCCGGCGATCGTCAGTCCCGCTTGCAGATGCGGTCGAGGAGGTTGGCCGTCGCCCGCTGGATCCGGGGGTCGGTGTGGCCCGGGCGGTCCAGGGCCGGGGACCAGGCGAAGGTGCCGGAGGCGAAGACGAGCGCGCCGGAGGGGGCCTGGTAGAGCGAGGTCTCCTGGTGGCGGGTGGCGCCCTCGGAGTCCTGGTACGGGGAGTGGGCGAGCAGGATCCGGTTGTCGTGCTCCGGCAGGCTCGTACGGGGGAAGTAGCGGTCGGCCTCACCGGCGACCAGGCCCGGGACCTCGTCGCCGTCGGCCGCGCCCGTGGCGTCCCAGAGCCAGTGCTCGGCGTTGCGCACGACGAGCGGGCTGGGCTCGGGGACCCGGCCCGCGTACTGGATGCCCAGGAGCTGCTGCTCGGGCCGGTCCACCTCGCGCCAGAGCGCGGACTTGCCCGGGCCCCGGCGCTTGCGGCAGGTCAGCAGGCGGTCGGGGATACCGGAGGCGGAGGGGGCGAGGCCCACCTGCCAGTACATGGTGTTGGCGGAGAGGAAGACGAGCGAGGTGCCGGAGTCGCGGGCGCGCTCGGCGGCCCGGCGCATGGGGGTGGACCAGTATTCGTCGTGGCCGGGGAAGACCAGGCCCCGGTAGCGGCTGGGGTCGATGCGGCCCGCGTGCAGGTCGCGGGCGTCTGCGTAGGCGAGGTCGTAGCCGTATCTCTCGGCCCAGCGGATGAAGTCGTACGCGTGCCCCACGTGCAGCGGCAGGCCCGCCCCGGCGTACGGGCGGTCGAAGGAGATCGTGACGGCCGCGTCCTCCTCGCCGAGCAGCCGCCCCTTCTCGTCCCACGCGTGGTAGAGGCTGGCGCCGGTGCGGCCGTCCTCCGGATAGAGGTTGTACGCCTGCCAGGTGATGTCCGGGAGCAGGAGCAGCAGGTCGGCGGGGTGGTCGTGGCGGACGGTGAACGGAATGTGCGAGCGGTATCCGTCGGCGGTCGTCAGGACCGCCACATACGCGCCGACCGACCAGTAGCCGGGGATCTGGAGCCGCCAGGACATCCACCAGTGGTGGCAGGAGACGGTCCGGTCGGCGGCCAGCGGCGGCGGCTGGACGATGCCGGAGAGGCGCGGGCTCGTGGTGATCTTGGCCGCGCCGTCGCCGCCGTAATGACCGATCCGGTAGATGTCCACGGAGAACTGCTGGGGCGGGTCGACGGTGATGTGGAAGTCGATGGCCTCGCCGGGGGCGGCCGCTCCGGGCGAGACGAAGCCCTTGATCTGGCGGTGCACGTCGTCGGCGGTGCGGGTGCCGCCGCCGGTGCCCCGGCCGAGGTCGGCGTACCAGGGGACGACCTGGCCGGTGTCGTCGAAGTAGTTCTCACTGCCGCGCAGCCAGGGCAGCGGGCCCTGGCCGAAGGGGTCGCTCACCGCGTGCGCGAGGGCGCCCGACTCCCATCGGCGAATCTGCTCCGCCCCCATGCCGCGCCCCTCCCTCAGGTCCCCCGGACAACTCAGGCGCGCACGATGTCAGCGCCGATCCCCAGCACATCACATAACGCACGCACTCCGTCACCCTTCGTCGTGAATTGACGTGAACGGAACCTTCCCTTCCGGACCGTGTCGTGTGCTACCGGCGACGGCCCGCACGGTCACACCAGCCGTACGGGCTTGTCGGAGCGCACGCCCACCTCGGCCAGCCAGGACCGCAGCGGGTCCGGGTCGCCGTCCTCGACCAGGCTGAGGACCGGCACCGCCAGGTCCGCCCGGCGCTCGCCGTCGACGAGCAGCGCGGGGCCGTCCAGCCAGTCGAGGCCGGGGGCCGCGCCCGCCGTGTCCACGGCCGCGCAGCAGACCATGGCCGCGACGTGGTCGGCGAGCAGCTCCGTGCCCGTACGCGGCGGCTGGAGCGGGAAGAGGGGGAGCGGGTCGGGGCCCCAGAGGTCGAGGGGGTCCGGGCCGGTGCCGGGCGGTGCCTGCTGGGCCGGGCCGGGGGCGGGGGCCTGGGCGTCGTCGCGGGCGACCGCGGCCCCGATACCGGCCGCGAGCTCCTCCCCCGGCTCGCCGGGACCGGCCAGGTGCTCCATGACACGGGCCAGGGTGGGGACCGCCGGGTCGGCGGCGGAGGCCGGGGGCACGCCCATGGCGTCCAGCACCCGGTGCAGCCGGGCCGCCTCCGTACGCCACTTCCGGTCGACGACCTCGTCCGGATACTGCTGCCAGTCCACCGGTGCCCAGTCCGGGCCGCTCTCCGCCGGGCCGCCGTGGAAGAGGCGGGCGGCGAGCAGGGAGGTGGCCTCGTCGGCGATGCCGGGCTCCTCCAGCAGGTCGCAGGCGGGGCGCTCGCCGAGCCGCGAGGTGAAGCCGTCGGCCAGCCGGTCCCGGCGGGAGAGCTCGGTGAGGGCGGAGACCACCCCGGCGTCCAGCCGGGAGGGCCAGCGGCCCATCCGCCAGGCGGGCAGCGCGACCCGGGTCAGCAGCCGGTCCCAGCCTGCGTAGGCGAGGCCGACCTGCTCCTGGGCGGCGATGCGGAGCGCGTAGTCGACGCCCTGGGCGCGCATGGAGGCCGTGGCCGCCACGCACCGCTCCATCTCGGCGGCGTGCTCCCGGCAGGCGCGCAGCAGCAGCCGGGCGACCCAGCCGGCGAAGGTGACCGGCGCCCCGCGCAGCGCGCCCCGGCCGGGGGCGGCCCCGTCGGCCACGGCGGCGTCCAGGCCTCGGACGAAGCGGCGGGCGGCGGCTATGTCGGGGTGCGCGGACGAGTCGGTGCCCGCCACGACGGGGGCGAGGACGGCGCGGAGTTCGGCGACCCGCATCCACCAGAGGAAGGGGGAGCCGATGACGAGGACGGGGGCGGGGTTTCTGGCTTCCGATGCCGCATTGTTCTTGGCTTCCGGTGCCGCTTCTCCGCTGCTGGGGTGGGTGCGGCTGCTGCGGTGGATGCGGCTGCTGCGGTGGGTGCGGTCCTCCAGCCAGCTGTCGCAGTCCGGGGTCAGCGCTATGGCGGAGGGCGCGGGGACGCCGAGCCGGTCGGCCAGATCCCGGACCAGCCGGTAGAGATCGGGGGCGCCTTCCTCCGCCACGGGGACGGTCGGGCTCACGGCGGGCCGGGCCCGTGCGACGGCCACCGCGACGGCCGCGGCCACCAGCAGCACCACGACGGCGACCCCGAGCACGGCCCAGCGGACACCGTCCCAGACGGGCCCGCCGAGGTGCCCCTGCGCGCCCGCGGCGAACAGCACGACCGCCACGGCCGCGGGCGTGATCACCACGGCCAGCGCCCTGCTGCGGATCCGCAGCAGGGCGAGCGCTCGGGCCTGTGCGGCCCGCGCACCCAGCTCCTCACCCACGTCGATACCGGACACGGCCGGATGTCACCCCCTCTGCCCCGCGACGGTTGCTCACTCCCCCACTGTGGCACCCGTCACTGACATCGCAATGCCGGTGGGCCAAGTGCCGGAACGCTTGCGCCGCACCCTAGTTGGGGCCTCGGCGGGCGTCATCCGTCTGGCCCAGTCGTCACCCGATGGAATGGCTTTGGGCAAAGCTGCTGACGTGTCCGCGTCCGTAGGGCAGGGCTGGGGCGGCCACCCCCACGTACGGCAGCCCCTCGCGCCGCCCGCGTACGCCGGTGGCGTACGGAGGGGGTGGGAGGGGCTGCCCGTGATGCGGGGGCGGGCGGGTGCCCGGCGGATCAGGCTCCGGCGGCCTTCAGGGCGATGTCCGTCCGGTGCTGGGAGCCGTCGAGGCGGATGCGGCCGAGCGCGGTGTAGGCGCGCTCACGGGCCGCGGCGAGGTCCTTGCCGGTCGCGGTCACCGAGAGGACCCGGCCGCCCGCGCTGACGACGGCGCCGCCTTCCGTACGGGTCCCGGCGTGCAGGACGTACGCATCGGGCGCATCCTGCGCCGCGACATCGGCGAGCCCGTCGATCGGGTCGCCGGTGCGCGGGGTGCCCGGGTAGTTGTGCGAGGCGATCACGACGGTGACCGCCGCGTCGTCGCGCCAGGCCAGCGGCGGGAGCACGTCCAGGGTGCCGTTGGCGGAGGCGAGGAGGACGGCGGCCAGCGGCGTACGGAGCCGGGCCAGCACGACCTGGGTCTCGGGGTCGCCGAAGCGGGCGTTGAACTCGATGACCCGCACCCCGCGCGAGGTGATCGCGAGGCCCGCGTAGAGCAGCCCGGAGAAGGGCGTGCCTCGGCGGCGGAGCTCGTCGACGGTCGGCTGGAGGACGGTTTCGAGGACCTCGTCGACCAGCTTGGGGTCGGCCCACGGGAGCGGGGAGTAGGCGCCCATGCCGCCGGTGTTCGGGCCCTCGTCGCCGTCCAGGGCGCGCTTGAAGTCCTGGGCGGGCTGGAGCGGCAGCACGGTGGTGCCGTCGGTAATGGCGAAGAGGCTGACCTCGGGGCCGTCGAGGAACTCCTCGATGACCACGCGGTCGCAGGAGAGGGCGTGGTCGCGGGCGGCGGCGAGGTCGTCGGTGACGACGACGCCCTTGCCCGCCGCGAGGCCGTCGTCCTTGACGACGTACGGAGCGCCGAAGGCGTCGAGGGCCTCGTCGATCTCCGCGGGGGTGGTGCAGACGTAGCTGCGGGCGGTGGGGACCCCGGCCCCGGCCATGACGTCCTTGGCGAACGCCTTGGAGCCTTCCAGCTGGGCGGCTTCGCCGGAGGGGCCGAAGCACGGGATGCCGGCCGCGCGCACGGCGTCGGCGACCCCGGCGACGAGCGGCGCCTCCGGGCCGACGACCACCAGCCCGGCGCCCAGCTCGGTCGCGAGGCGCGCGACGGCGTCACCGTCGAGGGCGTCGACCGGGTGCAGTTCGGCCACCTCTGCGATGCCGGCGTTGCCGGGGGCGCAGTACAGAGCGGTGACATCGGGGTCGAGGGACAGAGAGCGGCACAGGGCGTGTTCGCGGGCGCCGCCGCCGATGACGAGGACCTTCACGGGGTGCAGCCTAGCCGCCGGGGCGGAAGGGGCCGGACGGGCGCCGGTCCGTGGACAGCTGGGGCTGCTGGGTCTCGGGGCGCTTTGCCGCTCGTCGGTCGGGGCGTCCTGCTGCTCGGCGGCCCGGTCATCTTGCTGCTCGTCGGCCTCACTGCTCGTTGGTGAACTCCTCCACCACGGTGGCGCCCAGCTCGCGGACGATCAGCTCGTGGCCGGAGAGGGCGGAGTCGACGAGATCCGGATCGTCGGCCTCCGCGGTGTCGTCCTCGGGGGCGACGGAGCGCGGCGGCTCCGAGGCGTACCCGCCGTGGGAGGGCTCGGGGGCGGAGGGGGCCGTGCCCCGGCTCTGCTGGGCCTGGTGGGACTGCGACGACTGCTGCTGCCCGGAGGAGGCCGGGGCGGCGCTCTGCGGGGGCTGCTGGGACTGCTGCGGGTTGTAGGGCTGGCTGTGCTGCTGGGGGGCGTGCGCCGGGGTGCCTTCGTACACCGTCGGGGTCGGGGCGGCGGGTGAAGGGGCCGGGGCGGGCGTGTACTGCGGGGCCGGGGGGCGTCCGCCGGCGGGGGGCGGGAGCGGGGCACCGCCGCCGGAGGTGTCGACGACCGCTTCGACCCGCCACTGGGCGTTGAACCGCTCGGCGAGGGCCTGCTTGAGGACTTCCTCGCTGCCGCTGCTGGCGAAGTTGTCCCGGGCGCCCGCGTTGATGAAGCCGAGCTGGAGGGTGGTCCCGTCGAACCCGGTCACCTGGGCGTTCTGGCTGAGCAGGATCCAGGTGAAGCGGCGCCGGTTCTTCACCGCCTCCAGGATGTCGGGCCACATGCTCTGGACCTGCCCGGCGCCCTGGGCCATGCCCGGGCCGCCCGCTGCCGGGGCGGCGGGTGCGGAGGGGGCCGCCGGGGCGGGGGCGGCCGGTGCGGGTGCGGCGGGGGCCGGGGCGGCGGGGCCGCTGCCGGGGGCGGACGCGGTGGGCCAGCCGCCGGGGCGCCGGGTCTGCTCGCCACCTGTGGCGGCGGTGGGCCAGGACCCGGGCCGCTGGGCGGGGGCCGGGGCTTCGGCGGGGGGCTGCGGTGCGACGGGCTCGGCGGCGGGCGGCGCGTAGGCGGCAGGGGCGGGGGCCGGCGCCTCTCCCCGTACGGCAGCACGCGCGGCATCCGGACCTGCGGGAGCTGCGGGTGCGGCCTGGGGGGCGTGGGCCTGCGGGGCATGGGCCTCGGTCCCGGGGACGTACCCCATGGGAACCGCGGCGGCGGGCGGCGCCGCGAACGAGGCGGCAGCGGCGGCGGACGCACCGCGCTCCAGCCGGTCCAGCCGGGCCTGCATGGACCGCTCGTCGTCGAAGGCGGCGGGGAGCAGGACCCGGGCGCAGATCAGCTCCACCTGGAGGCGCGGCGAGGTGGCGCCGCGCATCTCGGTGAGCCCGTCGTTGACCAGGTCGGCGGCGCGGCTGAGCTCGGCGGCACCGAAGACGGAGGCCTGGGCCTGCATACGCTCCACGACATCGGCGGGGGCGTCGATGAGCCCCTTCTCCCCGGCGTCGGGCACGGCGGCGAGGATCACCAGATCGCGCAGCCGCTCCAGCAGATCGGCCACGAACCGACGGGGATCGTTGCCGCCCTCGATGACCCGGTCGACGACCTCGAAGGCGGCGGCCCCGTCACCGGCGGCGAAGGCGTCGATGATCGAGTCGAGGAGCGAGCCGTCCGTGTACCCCAGGAGCGAGGTGGCCATGGCGTACGTCACACCGTCGTCGCCCGCACCGGCCAGCAGCTGGTCCATGACGGACATGGAGTCACGCACGGACCCGGCCCCGGCCCGCACGACGAGCGGCAGGACGCCGTCCTCGACGGGGCTGTTCTCCCGCCCGCAGACATCGGCGAGATAGCTGCGCAGGGTCCCGGGAGGAACGAGCCGGAACGGATAGTGGTGCGTACGCGACCGGATCGTCCCGATGACCTTCTCGGGCTCGGTGGTCGCGAAGATGAACTTGAGGTGCTCCGGCGGCTCCTCGACCACCTTCAGCAGGGCGTTGAACCCTGCTGGGGTGACCATGTGGGCCTCGTCGATGATGTAGATCTTGTAACGACTGGAGGCGGGCCCGAAGAACGCCTTCTCGCGCAGATCACGGGCGTCGTCCACACCACCGTGCGAGGCGGCGTCGATCTCGATGACATCGATGGACCCCGGCCCGTTGCGCGCGAGGTCCCGGCAGGACTGGCACTCCCCGCACGGGGTCGGCGTGGGCCCCTGCTCGCAGTTCAGACAGCGGGCGAGGATGCGCGCACTGGTCGTCTTTCCACAGCCACGCGGCCCGCTGAACAGGTACGCGTGATTGACCCGGTTGTTCCGCAGGGCCTGCTGGAGCGGGTCAGTGACATGCTCCTGACCGATGACCTCGGCGAACGACTCGGGGCGGTAGCGGCGGTACAGCGCAAGGGACGACACATCTACGAGGTTATCGGGGCGGACTGACAACCAACCCCACACGGCCCACGCGGACCCTCCCACCCCAGCTCGGACGGCACCGATCAAGGGTCCCCGCACTCCGGCCCCGGAACGCGAAGGGCCCCCCACGCACCCGCCAGAGCCAACCTACCCTTGCTGCCTTCCGGCCCTGGGGGAGTTCAGTCAGATAGCGCCACGTGAGGGGCTGACGCCCACCTTAGCGGATCCCCACCGCCTCCGGTCCACCCACCCGCCCACCCGCTCGCCCGCCGAACGACCTGCACGCCCTCCGGGGACGATCTCCGGCGAACGTGTTCGCGAGCACCCTCCAACGTCTTGTATTGTTTGCGGCGGAGGATTCGCCTAGTGGCCTAGGGCGCACGCTTGGAAAGCGTGTTGGGGGCAACCCCTCACGAGTTCGAATCTCGTATCCTCCGCCATTGCTCTCACCGGGCAATACGTTGAAGGGCCCCACCGTTCGCGGTGGGGCCCTTCGGCGTTGTCTCAGCCCTCGTTGTTCTGGTCTTTGTCCACAAGGACGCTCGGCGCCGGCCCCCAGATGGCGTCCGCGAGTTTCTGCGCCACCTCTTTCAGCATGACGTCGGGCACGTGCAGGTACCGTGCGCGCATGCGCGAGGACGTGCCTGCCTCCCAGCCCATGATCTGGTCGATCACACGGTCCGGGATGCCGAGCAGCATGAGGACGGTGGCGGCGGTGTGACGGGCGTCATGCAGCCGCGCGTCACGTACCCCGGCGTCCTCCAGCAGCTTCTTCCAGTCGTGGTAGTCGGTGTTCGGGCTGAGCGGCCCACCGAGCGGCTTCGTGAACACGTAGTCGGACTCGGTCCACAGGTTGCTGGCGGTCTTGCGCTCCCGCGCCTGGACCTCTTTGTGCTTGCGCAGCATCACGACCAGGGGGCCCGGCAGGGGAACGGCTCGGCGGCCGGCGCGCGACTTGGTGTTCTTCGTCTCGCGCCGCACCTGCTTGCGGTCGGGGCAGTAGCCGGCCTTCCTGCCGCAGGGGGCTGCCTCCTTGCACCCGTGCTCGTACTTGGGGCGCAGCCGGTTCCGGCGCAGCTTCAGGTACTCGTGGTCCAGGTCCACATCGACCCAACGCAGCCCCAGTGTCTCCCCCTGCCGCAGACCGAGGGCCAGCGCCAGCATCCAACGAGCACTGTTGCGGCGCTTGTTCACCTCGATCAGCAGGCTCTGCACCTCCTCGACCGAGTAGGGCTCGATCTCCTCCTCCGGCTCCTCCACCCGTGGGGGCTTGGCCAGGGCGGCGGCATTCTTCGCGGCATGGCCACGGCGCACCGCCTCACCGAAGGCAGTACGGGCGGTCCGGTGGGCCTGGTGGGCGGTGGCTGCCTTACTGCCGTTCTTCTGCATCCGGCGGTACAGGCTCTCCAGGTGCTCCGGCTCCAGGCGGTCGATGCGATGCTTACCGATGCCGGGTACGAGGTGCACGCGAACCGCGACCTCGTACCCGTCGTAGGTGTTCTCGCTGACGACGTCCTTGGCGATGTTCTCGACCCAGTGCCACAGCCACTTCTCGACTGTCCACAGTTTGCCGGGCTGCTGTGCGGTTCCCTGGTCGCGCTGCTTCTCCAGTCGTTGCACCTCGGCCTTCAGCGCGCCTTCGTCGGGGCGGGTGATGTGCCTGCGGTAGGGCTCGCCGTTGTCCTTGTAGCCCATCGGCACCCGAGCGTGCCAACGACCGTCCTTACCGAAATAGATGGCGGTTTCGCCGTTCGCCCGGCGCGTGCGCTTCTTCTCTTCCGCCACGGGCGGACTCCTTCGGGGTGAGTGTGAGAACGGGACGCCACCCGGTGGGGGTGGCGTCCCGTGGTTGTGGGAGAGGTCAGGCGGCTTGTTGTTCGGCGCGGCGGCGTGCGAGGTACGCGGCCGGGGCGTCGGCGGGTACGCGGCGGAGGCTGCCGATCGTCAGCGACTCCAGTGCTCCGGAGCGGATGAGGGCGAAGCAGGTGGTTCGGCCGACGCGAAGTCGACGTGCTGCTTCTTCGACGGTGAGCAGGATCAGGGTCGGGTCGTCTGCCGCATCAGGTGCGGCTACGTGAAGGTGCGGCACTGGATCTCTCCTGTCGGTGAGGCTGGCGGCGTGGTTGTCCGAGGTGTGGATTTCTGCGTCACCACGTCACCCGCGTCATCCGGGGCTTTGACCTGCGGTTTTGGGTGACGCAGCGGATCGGGTGTGCGTCACCCGTGCGTCACCTTCTGCGTCACCGGATGACGCGGGGGTGACGCGGGTGACGCAGGGGTGACGCAGGATTCGCCGTCTGCGTCACCCCTGTCTGCGCTGCTCAGGGGCCGTTTTCTGTCCGTGGTGACGCAGGTGACGCAGACCTTCCCTACTTAGGAAAAAGAGAAGGGTGTCTGTAGTAGTGGCAGTGATCCCTCAGGCGAAGTGAGGGGCCCTTCGGGCACGACCTCTGGCCGGCGTTCCGCCGAACAGCAAGAAGAGCACCCGGCGCGGCGTGCTCCTCTTGCTGTTCGGATAACCGGTGGTGCGGTCAGAACGCTGCGGCCTGCTCCGGCTGCTCGGGGGGCGGGGGTGCGACCTTGCGGGCCATTTCGAGGTAGCGGCCCGCTTTGGTGCGTCCGCTGTCGATGAGAACGCCCCGGGCGGCGAGGGTGGGTTGAAGGCGCTTGAGTCGGTCGGAGAGGACTTTGCCCGTGGTCGGCCACCCTTTAGGCAGGGGCCGTAGCTCCTCGCCGCTGTAGAGGCGACTCAGGGCGTTCAGCCACTCGGTGGACGTCATTCGCTGCTCGCCACCAGGGTCGAGGGTGTCGGCGTGCTGAAGGACGGTCTGCGCCAACAGGTCGCCTTCGATGACGTCGTCGTTCAGGTCGTCCAGGCTCGCCCGGTACGCGGGCAGCGCTCCGAGCCCGGTGGCGACGTCGAGTTGGGCGCAGAGGTGGGCGAAGTCCGCCATCCGCAGATCCGTCGGGGTCTCCGCCACGGCGGCCCGTACCTTGACCGTGAGATCCAGGAGCGACCCGAGGACCACGGGCAGCACCTCCTCGTACTCCGCCCACAACTCCGCCTCGGTCCGCCGGACTGTGGGCCGCTCCAGCCGCAGCGGCAGCAGCCGCTCCGCGAGGTCCGGGCGGATGACCCCGACATCGATCCCGGTCAGGAGAAGCGGCCGGCGGTAGCGGGCCCGGTGCACGTCCCCGTCCGTGAACAGCGCCCGCTTCACGGACTCGGCTCCGGTGACGATGCAGCACATGGCGTCGGACAGGTCCGGCGTCATGTGGGAGAGGTTGTCCAGGGCGGTGACCCATCCGGCGGCCACGGCCGCGATCAGGTTCTCCTCGTCCTTCGGCGCCCGCCGCAGGTCCCCGCTCATGCCCTCCACGATCCGCACCAGCATCCGTCCCCCGGTCGACTTCCCCGCGCCCTGCGGGCCGGTGAGGAACGGGGCCGGGACGGGCACGCCCGGCCCCAGGCATCCGATCAGCCACGCGATGGCCAGGCACTCGGTTTCGGCGTTGGCGAAGTTGCACAGCCGCATCAGCAGGTCGATGCCCTTGCCGTCGGTGTCCTTGGCCGGCAGGGGGAGTTCCCCGGTGAGCTGAGTACGTCGCCAGCACACCTCACGCGGGTCCGGCACGGTGATCTCCCACCCGTTGGGGTGGATACGGACCGACTGCCCATCCGCGCGACCGAGGTCCAGCCAGGTGGCTCCGTCGAAGCCGGGGGCGACGCGGATGTGCACGGCCTGAGTGGTCTCGGTCATCGCCAGCGCCTCGATCAGGTCCAGCGCCTCCTTGAGCGCGGTGCCGTTGAAGACGCCGACCCCGTCCTTGAACATGCCGACCATGAGTTCCTGCCGGTGGCTTCCCGTCGTGCCCTGGGAGCGGATCGGACGGGCCACGGGATGGCCGTTCTTCTGCGCGTAGACGGTGCCGTCGGCGGTGCGGAAGTACCGGAAGTGGGACTGCGCGTAGTCGCTGATCACCTCACGCGCCGGGTTCTTCTCGTCCTCGGACATGACTCACATCCCCAGAGCGGTTCGGGCGTTGGACCAGGCGTCGGTGCAGTGCCGGGCGCTCTCGCCTTTGGTCTGCGCGGCGGCGAACAGCCGGGCGGCGTGGGTGTCGGTGAGGCACCCGCACCGGCCGTGTGCGGACAGCACGGCGAGGAACGTCCGGTACACCGTGGCGTGGACGCCGCTCGTGGCAGCGGTGATGCGCTGTTCCGCCATAGCGATACCGCGCTCCAGGTAGGCGGAGGTGCGGTGGCGGCACTCCCCGCCCCCGGCCGGTACGGGCGCGGTGACGGGCCGTACGGGCGACGGCTTCTTGACGACCAGGGACCGCACCACGTCGGGCAGAACCGTCATCGTGCCGGTGCCCGCTCCGAGCCACCGGGCGTAGACCATGGTCGACTTGACGTCGACCCCATCCCGGACCGCGTTCGCGGACGACATCGCCCCCCGGTAGATCCAGTGCTCGCCCCGCGTGGTCGGCACGATCCGCGTGGCGGGGAGTGTCCGGCGGGCCCACGCGACCGCGTCGGCGTGGTCCAGGTCGACGACGGTGAGCCCGATTCCCCCAGGGTGGTAAGCCACGGCCGCCACCTGCTTCCAAGCAGGCGCCCATGCAGGGCCGGTGATGACGGCAGGGTCGTTGCTGGCTGCGGCCCATGCATGGCAGGGGCGCGGGCAGTCGCACGGGCCAGGGGTCTTCATGTTCGGCCGGCCGCCGCAGGCGTTGTCCCGGCAGGCCGGGCAGTTCCCGAACGGGACCTTCCCCGCCCGCAACGGCAGCACCGGAACACCTCGGGACGCCAGATCCAGGGCGGTGCTCAGGTGGGCGCTCACGCGGCCACCTCCAGCCCGGTCGCGGCCAGCAGGGTGCGGGCGGTGGTGCCGATCCACTGGGTGTAGGCCGGCGGGACGCATTCGCGGATGCCGTCGCGGTTCATCCAGGGCACGCCCATGACGTCGCGGGCGTGCTGGACGCCGGAGAAGTTGCCAACGAACTGGCCGTAATGGCCGGGCGGGATGGGGCGGCCCATCTTCGCCTGCGGCACGGTGTGAGCGGGGTGGTGGGGCTGGTGGAGGGCGAGCCTGCCGCCGGTCTCGAAGTACCGGTGCCGGTAGGTCTCCACCCCGAACATGGGCCCGCACAGCATCACGGGCCGCTCCAGCTTCGGCAGGGCCCCGCGTACGTTCTCCAGCACCCACGGCCGCCCGGTTGCCTGGAGGGCGGCGCGCGTGGGGGCGATGAGGTCGGGGTGGGTGTTGCCCTGGAGGCGCTGGCAGTCGCTGTCGTGCTGGCACGGCGGCGACGCATGGATGACGTCGAACTCCCCGCCGTGCTCCAGCACGTAGGCGATGGCGTCGGCCTGGACGAACGGGAACGGGTAGCGGGGCTGCGGTGCGGTGTCGACGCCGGTCACGTCGAACCCAGCATCGGCGTAGCCCTTGGCCGCGCCGCCCTGGCAGCAGAACAGGTCGAGTAAGCGCGGCCGACGGGTGTGGTCTCGCCGGATGGGGGCGTGTTGGGTCATGCTGGTGTCTCCAGTTCTGTGAGAAACGCTGGCAGACAAGGGCGGCCCCGGTTCTTTGGCGAGAGAGGGGCCGCCCTTGGCTGTGTCAGAAGGGCGGTTCGTTGCTCCACGGGTCGCGGTCGGCCCTGCGTCGGCGGGGCATGCGTGGCAGGGGGAGCAGGGTCCAGCGGCGGGTTTCGTCCCAGCAGGTGCAGGAGTTCCACTCAGTGCCGGCGTACTCCCCTTCGTGGTCGCCGTAGTCGCAGGCGTGGCCCCCCTCGCCCCCGCAGCGGGGGCAGTCGGGGCGGGGGGTGTCGGTGAGGGTCAGGGTCCGGCGGTCCCAGCCGGTGAGCTGGAGGCGCAGTCGCACGGGGTGCTCCTCAGATGTTGGGGAGGGCGTCGACGAGGGCGGCGGCCATCTCGTTGATGGGTCCGGCGGCTCCGGTGGAGGCGAGGAAGAACCCGAACCCGGCGGCGGTGAACGCGGCGCCGGGGGTGAGGCTGCCGGAGCGCAGCAGGAAGAACAGGACGAGTCCGAAGAGGGCGACGAGGGAGAGGGTCACTGCCATGGGGTGGCCTTCCGGTCGATGGCGCGGGGGCGAGTGCCGGCCGCGTGGATGGTGCGGCTGTCGTTCAGCAGCCGTCGCCCGATGCGGAGTCGGGCGCGGGTTCCGTGGCAGCGGCGGCAGAGGGTGACGGTGCGGCGGCGGGTGCGGACGCCAATGCCGGAGCACTTCCGGCACGGGGCGAACGGCTTCACCGCGCACAACACTGCGTAACCGGCGGCGTTGAGGAGGATGAGGAGGCTAGCGAGCGCCACGAGGGGCTCACATCCCTTCGTTAGGCGGGTTTCCGGGGTTTGCACAGGTGGGCTGCTAGACGCTAGGTCGCAGCTCAGGGGCGGTGTGGGGTGCTAGCGGGGGTGCTAGACCTAGCAGCCGGGGCTGCTAGGTCTAGCAGTCCTGCTGGGGTCAGGCAGCGGCCTTGTTCTGGTTACGGAGGGTGATGGCGGCGGTGATGTCGGCGCGATCGATGCCGCGCCGGTTCTTGCCTTCCCCGGTGTCGGTCTGGCCCCAGACCTGCCCGGCCTTGATGCCGTGCGGCTTGAGAGCGGCGGTGACGTTCTCGCCCTTCCACCCGCCGTAGACATCCGGCTGCGCGCCGGCCAGGCGGGCGGCGATCCGCTCGCACCACACGGCCTTCTCGCCGGGGGCGATGACCGCGAGGACATCGGCCAGCACATCGGACTGCCCGGACTTCTCAGGCCCGGCGCCGATGGCGTGGCCGGTGACGTTGCCGTACTCCTCGCGGACCTGCCGGGCGCGGGCGGCAATCTGCTCGGCGGCCACCGCGTCCACGAACGCACTGGCGACGATGCGCGGGTCGTCCCCTTCACCGGCCATCCAGCAGATGCCCCGGTCGGAGCGGGAGAACATGGTGGCCCGGTACCCGGCCTTGTACATCGACGTGCCCAGCACCATGTCGTTGGCGGGCTGCCCCATAACCTTCAGGCAGAACCGCAGCACGGCGTTGGCGCTGATCCCGGTGGGCAGCGACTTCGCGTCGGGGCGCTGCGTCCCGAACAGCGTCACGATGCCGAGGGCCGGGCCGCGCTTGACGAGGTCGGTGCAGATCGCCTCGATCTCCTTGCCGTGCTCCTCGTGCTCGAACGGCACCTGGCACTCGTCGAACCCGGCCACGATCGGGTGCAGCCCCAGACTCTTGTCGCTGGCCAGTTCGGGGGTGACCTTGGATTCCGGGCAGCGGGAACGCGGCAGGGACTTGATGACCTTCGCCCGCCGGCGCAGCTCCTCCTTCAGCTCCCGCAGCGCGTCCAGGACGTATTCGATATCGTCGTTCTCCTCGCCTGCCCGGTAGCGGTGGCAGACGGGTTCCAGGGCTCCGAAGTCGCCGGTGCCCTTGAAGTCGAACGCGTGCAGCTCGGCGCGCGGGTCGAGTGCGGCGATGAGGAGGAACAGCCGCATCAGGAACGTCTTGCCCATGCGGGGGATAGAGCCGACGACCACGGCGGCGAACATCAGCGTCACGGACACGTCGCGCATGCGCTGGTCGTTGCCGAACACCACCGGCCGAAACAGGTCCACCGTGCCCGACTTCAGCAGCGGCCAGGCCGGCTTGGTGGTCTCGTTCATCGGCTTGTCCCCCACCCACAGCACCAACCGCCCCTCATGCTCGGCCGGATCGGGGGAGGGCCAGACGCAGCCGACCTTGCGGCGCAGCCCGGACGCCAGCGGCTTGCGGGCCTCCATGATGTCCTCGGGCGTCACCCCGTACGGGAGATCGAGGTCGGCACGGTAGCCGGGCCCGTCGCGCACAATCTCGCTGGTGAAGCGCAGCCCGTTCATGTCGCCGCCCTTCTTGATCGCGGCGGAGATCTTTGCGCTCCCGATGGAGTCGAGACCGCGCAGCACGATCGACCCGGTGAGCTTCTGCACCTCCGTCTTCAGCACGGCGGGGCCGATGACCGGGGCGTCGGGCTGCTGACCGGCCGTGCCGAGGAGCAGCACCCCGCCGGCCGCGAACGCGTACATGAGCGCGGGGGCCATGACGTAGAGCCAGAGGGCGAAACCGACGCCGAATACGGCCGCGACCAGGGCGACCAAGCCGCGCAGCCGAACCCGTCCGGCCCGCAGCCGGGCCAGGCGCATGTACTCCTCGACGTCCTCGGCGCGGACGGCGGCGGCCCGCAGGGGGGCGGCTTCGCGGTCCCAGACCCACCGGTTGGTGGTGGCGATGAACCGGCAGGCTCCCCGCGGGGACATCAGCGCGAGACGCCCGGCGTAGACCGGGAGCCGGACGCCGTGGAACAGGGCGCTGTATCCGGCGTTCGCGCCGGCGTGGCGGGCGGTGGCAGTGAAGTCGCGCCGGTCGGTCAGCCAACCGGCAAGCACCGGCTTGCGCTTCTCCACGGTGACCTTCGGCTCAGGCAGCGCGGGGTTGTCGACCGCGACGGGCGCGGTGGTCTCGGTGTCGTCGTCCAGGTCGGGCACCGGCCGCAGATGCGCGGCCGGTGCCGTGGTGTCCGTCATGCTGGTACTTCCTCCTGCTCGATGGGTGGAGAGGAAAGAGGGCGGCCGGTTTCCTTGGCCGGGTCCGGCCGCCCCCGCTCAGTCGCGCTCGGCCTTGTGGACGGCCCGCTCCGCCAGGCGCACGCGCTGCTCGGCGTCCTTGCGGGCCTGGCGGGCGGCGGTCTTGTCGGTGCGGGGTGCGGTGCGCTCGGCGGCCTTGGCCCTGGCCAACTCCTGCCGGGCGGTGGCCTGCACCTCGTGCAGCGCCCTCAGCTCCCGCTGCCCGCGCTCGGCGGCCACGGCGTCAATGGCGTGGATGCGAGCGGTGACCTTGGCGTCGACGCAGTCGGCAAGGGCCTGCTTGAAGCCCTTGCGGAACAGCTTGTTGCGCTCGCGGGACTCGGCTCGGGTGTAGCTGTACACGGTGAACCTCCCTGGTGGGGCCGGTCTGTCCGGCCCTCCACCCGCCCGGTACGAGACCGGACGGACAGAGGGCCGTCAGCGACGGCGGCCCCTACGCAGCGAAGAGGCGGCGGCCTTGCCGTCCGCACCGCCGACCGACTTCACGACCGTCACCACGCCCCAAGTCAGGGCGACGGCGAGGAACGCGAGAAGGGCAAGGTTCGCGGCGATCGCGGTGAGCGCGCCGACGAGGAGGGGACCGAAGTAGACGCCGGCAGCCACCGCACCGGCGCCCATGCCGGAGCCGAGCGCGAGGCGCTGCACCGTCCGGTCCGGCGGGGCCTGGTGGACGTGGACCACCTGCGGCACCGCCGTGGTGGGCTGGTAGGTGGCGGGGAGGTGGTCGGCGTAGGCGGGGGTGCCGTCCGGCAGCGTGACGACGGCCGACGGGCGGGGTGTGGGCAGGTGGGGTTCCATCCGGTGACCTCTCAAGGGGAGTCGTGGCAGGGCACACACATGCCGAGCGAACGCGGGATGCAGTACCCGGCGTCGACAAGGCAGTTGGGGCAGGTGCGGCGGGCTCGCATCGCCGCATCCAGCGCGGCGGCGCGGGCCGGGGTCATGGGGCGTACGGGCTTGGCGTGCTCGATGCGGTAGAGGTAGGCGACCAGCGGGGCCCGACGGCGGCGAGGGCGGTGCAGTTCCGCGACGACGTCCTGACCACCCGGCCGCAACCCCATGGACCGGAGCTGACGGCGAGTGGCCAAACCATCGGGGGCGAGCCGCCACCGGTAGACGTCGGCCATCAGGCAGCGCGTTCGGCGCGCAGGGTCTCGCGCAGATCGCGCGCCCTGGCGGGCGACGTCCGCACGGCCCGCCGGATGCCCTCGGCCGTCAGCTCCTTCACCGGCCAATCGGCTGTAGCCGTACGGGCCTCGATCAGGAGCTGTTCGGCGGTGCGGACCGGTCGACTCGATCGGGCGGCATCGGGGACGCGTCCGGTCGCCCGGCGCGGCCGGGTCGACTCGGCGGCCACCGCACCGATCGGTGCCCGATCGGTCGACTTCACCAGGTCGACCACCACCGGGGCCTCCAGCGCCGCCGGGACCGGTGCCGGGGCGATCGGGGCGGGGGTCGATACCTCCAGGTCAGCCGTCGACCGTTTTACGGTGTTCTCGGGCGCTTCCTTCCGATTCGTGGAATCGGCCGGAGGCTCGATCGGCTGGTGGTGCAGCACCTTAGCGACGAGGTCGGAGCCGAAGTAGATCGACCCGACCGGCAGCGACGTGGCCAGCAGCACCAGGGCCCAGTTCGCGGGGTCCCAGTCGGCCAGTCGACCCCAGTCGACCACCTCGTCATGCAACTGCGGGACGAGACCGTGGACATAGTTGAGGACGAGAGAGGCCAGGGTGTAGGCGGCCAGCACCCGCAGTGCGAACCGTCGTGCGTCACCGGTCAGGACCAGGGTCGCGACCAGAGCGAGCGCCATCAGTCCGTCGACGACGAACGGGTAGAGCGTCGCGGCGGTGGGGTCGGCCCCGGTGGCGGTGGCGACGTCGCGCAGCGCGTTCCAGGACACCCGGAACGCCATCGCGACCACACCGACCAGAGCGGCGACCAGCAGGCCCTTGCCGAAGCGGTTCACGACTGCTCCCCCCGCCACGGGAAGGGGCGGGTGTGGTGGGCGGTGCGGAAGATCCGCACCGCCACGCCGGCGGGGGCGTCGGGCTTGGCGACCGGGCGGGCGCCGCTGATCGAGGCCAGCATGCGGGCGGCGTGGTGCTCGCACCCGTCGGCACCCGCGTTCTCCGCATCGACGACGGTCACGACAACCGGGCCCCCGCACAGGGTCGAGTCCTCCGGGTGCGCGGCCGGGCACCGCACCGGAGCCCCGGCGGGCGGCGCGTCGACCATCTCGACCAGCTGCTCCACGGTCACCTCAAGGCGACCGATCATCCGGGCCATGGCGGACACATCCAGCAGGCTCATGGACTGCGCATCCGCCAAGGCCTGCCGGGCAGCGAGGATACGGCTGCGGTCGTACGCAGTGAGATCGAAGCGACCGCCCATCAGGCAGCACCCCCCGACAGGCTCACGCCGACCGACCGGTTGGCCAGCTCCCGACGAGCGGCCAGCACTCGCCGCCGGGCCCGGCGGATACGCCGCTCGTCCAGCTCGGTCGGGCTGCGGTCGATGGTCACGATCTCCGCGTCCAGCAGAGCGATGCCAGCCAGGATGGCGGGCATCTCCCGGTCGATCGCGTCCAGCTCGGCGTCCGACGGCTCACCGTCGAACGGGTTGGCCGTACCAACGGCCTGAAGTGCTGCGATGCTCTTCATGAGTCGTTCTCTCCCTGTGAAGGTGTGGCGGCTCGACAGCGGCCCCGGGTGGCACCCCGGGGCCGTGCCGTGTTTCAGGTGGTGGTGGGACTCGTCAAGCGGGCAGGCCACCGACGCAACGGCCGATGCCCTGCCCGCATGACGAGTGACGGGAAGCCCGTCACTGTCGTGCCGCAGTTCCTTGCGCGCCTTACGCTCCTTCGCTCGGCCGGCACGTGGTTACTGCGGCCACTCAGTCGCTACTCGCTGAGTGGATCTCCCTCCCTCACGGGTGTCATGGACCGGGTGCAGCCCAACCACCGGGGTCCCCGCGATCCGATCCCTCGGGGACTCTCCCGAGGGCCAGACCGACGACTTAGCCGATGACACCGATTACTCCGTGAAGACGCCGGACTTTTACGCCTCCCCTGCCGCTCGAACCGCGTGTAAGCAAGTCCGGCGGGGTCCCGCTGCTCGTTCAGGTCGAAGCAACCCAAAGAGGGCCCCTTCTGCGCTCCGACTCGAAGTCAATGCAGTACCTGTATTACAGGTCCTGCATTGAGGTTCCGTCAAGCGGAGCTGTGGAACTTCTTGGTTTTGCGCCGGGGAGTCCCTGGCGTGCCATCAGCATCGCCGCAGCTCAAGGGCGTTGGTTACCCCATGCGTGGACAGCTCAAGTTCATCTCGCTACCGTCGAGAGGTCCCAAGACGTCCCACGGGGGTTGCGATGTCCAACGAGCGCCTACGGTCGGCCATGCTGGCGCAGGGGATGAGCGTCCACGATCTCGCCGAGGCGATCGAGGTCAATCCGAAGACAGTGGAGCGGTGGATCACTCAGGGCAAAGTTCCGTACCGGCGGCATCAGTACGCCACTGCCTCACAGCTCAGGGTGGACGTGACGACGTTGTGGCCCGACGACTCGCGCGCGGTTGAATCGGCAACTGACCTCAGCAAGGCGGAGATCGTCACCATCTACCCGCACCGTCACATGGTTCCCAACAACCTGTGGCGGGACATCTATGAGCGGGCTGAGTCGCACATCGACCTACTCGTCTACTCAGGCTTGTGGATGTCCGAAGACCCGCTGTTTCACGACCTCTTGAAGCGAAAGTCGCAGGGGACGACACAGATCAGAATTCTTCTGGGTGATCCCGGGTGCGCTGCTGTGCGTCAACGAGGCATAGACGAAGGTCACCGCATCATGGACGGCAAGATTCGCAATGCGCTGGTGAACTATCGCCCGCTGTTCGCGAGCCATCCCGGTATCGGCTTTCGCCTACATGATGGGACGCTCTACAACTCGCTCTTCCGGTCCGATGACGAGATGCTGGTGAACACCCACGTATACGGAATCGGGGCCTACATGGCTCCGGTCCTGCACCTACGGCGACTGCCTGGCGGTGGGCTCTTCGACACCTATGCAAATAGCATCGAACAGACCTGGGGCGGCGCCCGCCCGGTCTCTGACCACGACATCACCGGAGTTTGAGCATGGGACGCATCGACTACCTTCATGACCCCGACGCCCCGCCGGCCAACTCGGTGGTGCCGTCCGTCGTGGCCTTCGTGCAGAACGAATCAGGTGATGTGCTGCTGATCCAGCGTTCCGATAACGGCCGGTGGGCCCTGCCGGGCGGTGGGCACGATGTGGGCGAGTCCATCAGCGACACTGTCGTGCGGGAAGTCTGGGAAGAGACCGGCGTCAAGGCCGAGGTCGTGGACATGTCGGGGATCTACACCGACCCCGGCCACGTGATGCTGTACGACGATGGCGAAGCACGGCAGCAGTTCAGCATCTGTTTCCGCGCCCGCCCGGTCGGGGGCGAGGTCAGGACGAGTGACGAGACGACGCAGGTCCGATGGGTCAGCCCATCGGACCTGCGTGAGTTCGACATCCACCCCACCATGCGGCTCAGGATCGAGCACGCCTTGGACCGGGACCGGACTGCCCCTTACGTCGGCTGACGCTTGACGGCAGCGAGCCGCTCAAGGGTTCGTGCCGTGCAACCCAGAATTTCGGGTTCGGCTCGCCGGATGAACGTCCCGATCAAGCTGTTCGGCCCGTAGCGGCCCGCGATCTCGTTCACTCGGTCCACCGGGTTCGTCGGGGTGCCGTCCGGTGTGGTGTTCATGTCGCAGAAGCAGAGCGCGTCAGTCAGGTGCGCGTTCTCGCGCGGGAACTCCTCTTCCAGCTCGTCTCGCAACCCACGCGCTTCTGCCTCCATCCAGGCACAGGAGTGATGAGCCACAAGGCGCACCACCCTGTCGTCGGCGTGAGCGACGTCGCGTAGGTATCGCGCCCCGTCCAGTGGGTGAAATCCAGTCTTCGCGAGACTCGGCGCGTAGCCGATGTCATGCAGTACCGCCGTTGCCTCCAGAAGGTTCGCGTCCGAACCGAGGATGGGGGCCAGAGTGCGAGCCCTCTCCGCCACGCCCTGCGAGTGAGCCCACCGGCGAGGCAGGGGTTCGGATAGCAGTGATTCCGCGAGGGGGTAGGCCCACGCCGTCAATGCAGTGGAGCTCAAAGTCTGGCTTCCTCTCCGTTCGGCAGGGACAGAACCGTTCGCTGCTTGCCCTGCTTGCCTTCTGATACCAGCCCGGCAGCCTGAAGCTTGTCGAGCGCCCTCCTCACGGTGGGCCGCGAGACGCCGAAGCGCGAACACAGGGCTGACGTACTGGGGAAGGGCGAACCCACCTTGAGCTTGTCGTCCTTGATCACGTCAGCCAGGCGTTCGGACAAAGGACGGCGGTCGACGTGCTGCCCGCGTCGCACCACTCGCCAGCGCCCACCGGGCACCGGCTCCGCCACCCCCTGGTCCTGAAGGGCGAGGAACGCTCGAAGCGCTACGCCACGGGATACACCGTGGTCGCGCATGAGGTCCGCAGCCGACGGCAGCTCGGTCATCCCGTCGTCGGCCTCAATCTGGGCTTTGACGACATCAGCGATCTTCAGGAAGGTCCCGCGAGGGCTGGCCTGCGACACGCGTCTTCCCTCTTCTCCTCGTAGGTACCTCAAGCCTGCCATGTACTCCTTCCAACGCGCCCCCATGCTGCCAGGAACGCAACTCTGAGACGCTCACCCGCGTAGGCTTCGGGCTCTGGACCACCGCAGTCTGCGTTCGGAGGGAAACCAATGAGAGGCCTACTCGATGAGGAGACACTGGAAGGAACAAACGAGGTCCGTATCTCTTACCGCCCAGAGCGAATGGCTGTCCCTCTGGCCGCCCCCCTAAGCCAGAGTGCGTTCATCAACACAGTGCGCGATGAATGCCAGATCTGGGGTGGGGCCGTAGCACCTCTGGTTCCTCTGTCTTCCGATGGCCTTGTGGATGATACCTACGCCCGCATTATTCCCGGCTCGGCAATAGATGGGATCGAAGGGCTTCACCCGTGGAACTTGATCCACCTTTCCGAGGCAAAGGTGGAATACCCTTGGAAACTACCGGCCCACGGACCTCAGCTGGCTTTCACGCTTCTGGAATCTGGAAAGGTCGATGAATACCGGCCTGTAGAAGTAGTGGAGCTGGCAGCGTCAGACCCATGGAAAATGATCTATGCTGCATGCCTTGGGCTTTTGCCAGAAAATCCAAATCCGGAACTATTGAGCTCTCACCAGTTGATTCCTAATCTCACCTTCGAGAACTTCATCCGCGTCAACAGGGTCGAAGCTCAAGGGTCATTGGATGACCTCTTGCAACGCTTGAGCTCACGCAGTTCTCTTTCTCCACGCCTACTTTCCATGTTGGGGCTTGGGTATGGAAATGCCGGTAGTACCGGAATTAGGACAGCAGGCGTAGTTCTCCCTGCTCCCGAGTTCCCTCGAACTGACGCAGGTCCTAATGTAGTTGTAATTTGCTCACCCGGTGACGTGCACGATTCCGCGCTGCTTTGGAATCTACGTGGCGCAAATGGAGACTCTGCGCCACTGCCAATCGGGATTCCCGTAGAGTGCGTCACCGCTGACAGTCTTCGTTCCTTGCTGAAGACTCCCGGCCTATCACGAAATGGCTTTGCGGTGAACGGCCTGTATGTGACTAGCGCCAGCCTAGCACCCGAAGAAATTCGCGCGCTTATTGGCGAAGACGTCGCGAGTGTGGGAATTGCGAGCTACGCGGATATGCTACATTTCGGCTACCCGGGTAGCGTCTCACGCAATGAAGTGCTCGTTTGGGATAAGGGAAATAGTCAGTTCGTTCCTCTGCCGACTGATACCCATCGCAGTATTTTTAAGCACGGCATTTTTTCTCCCACATCAAGCATGCGGGCGGACGTCAGCGTGCTAGATAGCCCTTTCCCTGAAGGGCCTGACATTAGAGTCACTACATCTAATGCCACCTTTTCTGCGGGTGCCAGCAGTACACGGCCCGTGCACTCCAAGCGCGCGGAGGTCCGGCATCTGTCGTGGCCCAGTAAAATGCTCATGGCCAGATCGGTGGCGTCCGGGAGAGGTTTCGATCTCCAAGAGTCAGAGCCTGGCCGCGCGGCTCGTGTGCTTCTGTCTGGACTCGCCAGCATCAGCATGCTCGATAATCTAGCTCATGCCCCACTTCTTAATATGCTGGAGGAAATGGCGGCACGTCAGGGGTTTGGGTGGTACAAGAACCGGCTGCGAAATATTGGCCTGGAGGCAAACCCTGGACATTCGGTCGGACCCACCACGGATGAACTCCCGGAAAAAACGTTCAATGAGTTCAAGAAGGCGCTCGGCAATAGCGATAGAGCTACCAAGAATTGGCTCCTGTGGGCCGAAAAGTCGCACCTCATCTTGAAGGGTTTTCAATTGGCGTGCGATGCTTGCGACGCGAAGCAGTGGATACCCGTTGCAGCTTTTGCCCCGCCCATTATCTGTCGCGGGTGTGCACGAGAGATGTCAACTCCCTTCGGAGACCGAAGTAATATCGAATTTAGATATCGTCTATCTGAACGCCTGCGGCGCGTGTATGAGCAGGATGCGATGGGACACCTGCTGGTAGCGCGATACTTTTACCAGCTATTTGAGGCGGGAAGGAGAGGCAGGCTAGTCGGTCTCCATCCTGGAATAGAGGTTCACAAAAAGGGGGAAACACGCCTCGAAGGAGAAGCAGACGTTCTTCTCTTCACGAGGAGGGGAGAATTCGTGCCAGTGGAAGTGAAGCGGACGTCCTCCGGTTTCACAGATGGAGAAATCGACAAACTTGGCCACTTGGCTTCATTTTTGAAATCCCCCTGGTCAGTAGTCGCCTGCTGTCAATATGGAAAAGATGCGGGAACGGATTTTGAACAGCTTGCAGCTTACTCGGAAAGTGAGGGGCACTCGCGCATTGTCTTGAGTTATGATGCGCTTCTCGGTCGGCCAATTTGGTCTCTTGGTAGCGATCCATTCCAATGGAATCCGCTTAACTTGGATGAAGTTAAGGAGCGAGAGGTCAAGTACGTGAAGAGAATGGCTGGCCAATCGAAGACCGAGAAATTCAGCTGGCTGGCGGAAGATATGCTGAATCAACCCAAAATGACATAAATGCCTATCCCCCGACGGGTCTATAGCTCACGTGCATGGTCCCTGCGCGGGCTAGGGGACATAGCCGGGCGGCGTGCCGGGCGGGCCGATGTCCGTGAGTGACCAGACGTACGACGATGCCTACGCCGGTTGACGAGCATCGCTGACGACCTAGCTGACTCACGTTCGTTGTCCTGTTCATTGTTCAGTTCGCTGGTGCCCGCGCAGGTTCGTCGTTGTACAACGACCTCCACTGAGCTGCAAGGCGACCGCACATGGACGCTCGTAAACAGCCACTCGCACAGTTGGAAAGCGTGTTGGGGGCAACCCCTCACGAGTTCGAATCTCGTATCCTCCGCCATTGCTCTCACCGGGCAATACGTCGAAGGCCCCCGCAGCTTGCTGCGGGGGCCTTCGACGTTTCAGCACTCGTTGTTCCGGCCTCTGTCCACAACGGTCCGCCGCGCGGCGACGGGCACCGAAGTGGCCGCGATCAGGCGGAGGACTCCGCCGGCCTCGCGTGGGCGAAGCCTCTGTGGTGCCAGATCAGGCCTCCGGCCGGGCGGCCCAGGCAGTCGGACGCGGTGACTCGGCCCACCAGGATCGAATGGTCGCCCCCCTCGATGACGTCGTACCGGGCGCAGGTCAACCGCAGTGCGCAGTCGGCCAGTTGCGGCGCGCGGTGTGATGTCGGTCCGGCGGCCAGGGGAACGTTCGTGAAGCGCTGGTCGGTCGGGCCCGCGAACCGCTTGGCCAGCGCCTCGTTCTCCGGGCCCAGCAGATGGAGGGCGAAGGCGTCCGCCGATACGAGAACGTCGTGGGTGCGGGAGTTCCGGTCCAGGCAGACCAGCAGCAGCGGCGGGTCCAGGGAGAGGGAAGACACCGCGCTGGCCGTCAGCCCCCGCGGGGTGCCCGTCGCGTCGTAGCAGGTCACCACCGTGACCGGGGCGGCGAGGGAGGCCATGGCGGAACGGAACTCGTCGGCCGCTATGTCGCCGGGCGCCGTCGGGGCCGGGGCGGGGGTGCCGGTCACCGGGGAGTCGGCTCGCGGCGCGGAGGCGGGGCGGGTGGAGCGGGGCCTGGTGGACGCGGTCAGCAGGGAGGTGGCGTTCATCGGACCGCTCCTTCCAGTTCCCGGGCCGGCGCGGGGGCCGGTACCCCGTTCGCGGGAAAGTCCGGCAGGGACGGGGGCGGCCCGGTCAGCCAGCGGCCCAGGGGCTCGCCCAGCGTGCCCCGCTCCAGGTCCCAGGCGACGTGTCCACCCCGCACCACGGTGGTGAACCGGCCGGTGAACATCCAGCCCTCGTACGCCGACCAGCCGCACAGCGACTCGACGTGGGGCGCCGAGAGCTGCCAGCGGGCGGCCGGGTCCAGGAGGGCCAGGTCGGCGTCGGCGCCGACCGTCAGCCGGCCCTTCCCGGCCAGGCCGAACAGGTCCGCGGGACCCGTTCCCATCAGCCGGGCGAGGTGGACGGCGGCGGCGTCGGGGGTGATGCCGCGCGCGAGCATGCCCGTCCACACGGAGACGGCCAGTTCCTGGACCCCCGGGAGCCCGGGAGGCGCCTCGGCCGGGGGCCGGTTCTTCTCCTCGACGGTGTGCGGGGCGTGATCACTGCCGATCGTGGACGCCTCCCCGCCGAGCACGGCCTGCCAGAGCCGCTCCCGGTCCCGGGGAGCGCGGATCGCCGGTGAGAGCCGGGTGCGGGGACCGCGCAGGGCGGTGTCGTGGTCGGTGAACGCGAGGTGGTGCCCGGTGACCTCGAAGCTGATCGGCAGCCCCTCGGCCGCGGCGGCGACGAGCAGATCGGTCTCCTCGGCGGACGACACGTGCAGGATGTGCGTCTTCGTGCCGTACGTCCGGACCAGTTGGACGACCTTGGCGACCGCGACGATCGCCCCCGAGCGCGGCCGGTGCGGCTCGTAGGCGTCGTACGACTCGGGGTCGCCGGCACGGGAGTCGAGCAGGTCGAAGACGTGCTGGTCCTCGGCGTGCAGCACGAGGCGCACCCCGCCCCGCGCGGCGGCGGCGAACGCCGCCTCCAGCTGGTGCGCCTCGCGGAACACCACCGGTGCCGTGTGGTGGCCCGCCATGAACGCCTTGGCGGAGGTCGCCACCTCCGGGGCGAGGTCGGCGAGGACCTCGGGGTGGTCCGGGTCGGCTCCGATGTGGAACCGGTGGTCGACGTAGGAGCGGCCCGCGATCAGCGCCGCCTTCGCCCGCAGGGTCGCCGGGTCGAGCGACGGCGGGCGCGTGTTGGGCATGTCCATCACCGTCGTGACGCCCCCGGCGAGCGCGGCCCGACTGCCGTTCTCCCAGGTCTCCTTGTGCTCCAGGCCCGGGGTGCGGAAGTGCACATGGGAGTCGATGAGCCCGGGCAGGACGTACTTGCCCGCAGCGCTCAGACGGGGCCCGGGAGGCAGCGGAGCACCGGGGGCGAGGATCGCCACGACGCGGCCGTCACGGACGACGACGCTGCCTTCGGCCACTCCCTCGGGGGTGACCAGTCGGCCTCCTTCCACCACCAGGTCGGCCCGGGAGGAGGCAGGGGATATGGGAGAGGGGGAGTTCATCGGTTCCACGGCAGGCTCACCAGTTCCTTGCAGAGGTCGTTGGTCGGTCCCATCAGGGCTACGGCCCGGGCGTCGCGCCCGAACCGGTTGATCGGATGCGTCTCCACGTAGCCCGCCGATCCCAGGAAGCGGGCCACGTCCGCCACCACCCGCTCCGCCGCTTCGGAGGCGGCCAGCTTGGAGTGGAGCGTGGTCATGCCGGGGGCGGCGGAGCTGCGCCGGCCGGCCCGCTCCACCACCGCGCGGGCGGCCTCGACCTGGGTGGCCAGGTCCACCAGGCGGTGGCGTACCGCCTGGTGGGCGTAGAGCCCCCGGCGGCCGGCATGCGCGTGGGCGGCGTCGAGGGCCGCCTGGGCGACGCCCACGGCGACGGCACCGAGCGAGGCGCCGCTGTCGCGGACCCGGGCGATGATGGACGCCGCGACGCCCGTCGCGCCGAGGCGTGCGGAGTCCGGCACCACGCACTCCCGTACCGACACGAACCCGGTGGCGGAGCCGCGCATCCCGGTCAGCCGCATCGAGGTGTCGGGCACCAGCCCCGGGTGTTCGCCCGGGACCAGGAAGAACGTCTGCCCGGCCGACCCGTACCCGGTGTCCTGGGAGGCGGCGGCCGGGGCCTCGTCCACCGTCTGCGCCAGCACGAGGTAAACGTCTGCGAGGCCGGCGCTGGTGGTGAAGGACTTGGCGCCGTCCAGGAGCCAGTCCCCCTCGGGCGTGCGGTGCGCCCGGGTCGCGAGGTTCTTCTTGTCGGCGCCGGCCCCGCTCTCCGACCAGGCGGAGGCGGCGAGCCACCTGCCGTCGGCCAGCCTGGGCAGCACCTCGCGGTGCTGGGCGGGCGAGCCGTTCTCGACGATGCGGCTGGTCACGGCGCAGTGCTGGAACAGCATGATCGCCGCCGAGGCGTTCACCGAGGCGACCTGTTCCACACAGGTGTTGAGGGCCACCGCGTCGGCGCCCGCACCGCCGTAGCACTTCGGTACGACGAGGGCCAGCAGCCCGCTCTCGCGGAGCACCGCGACGGCTTCGCGGTCCGGCTCCCCGGTGAGGTCGGCCGCCTCGGCGCAGGCCGCCAGCCGTTCCAGGGTCGGAGGTGTCGGCAGTACGGGGGCGGGGCGCGCGATGACGCCGGGGACGGATCGGCGGTGGTCACCGGGGAACGGATCGATGCCGAAGGGGTCGGACAACGCTCGGGGGCCGGTGTCGTCGCGTACGGCGGTCAGGCTGTCAGCGGAACCCACGGGTTCTCCTCGGATAGGGGGGCGGGCGGGGTGAGGCGGGCGGAGACAGCGGGGGGCTGGGCCGTCGCGGACCGGGGACCCGGCAGCAGCCCCCGGTACTCGACCTGCTTCTCGGCGACCGACACCCAGGCGAGCCGGCGCCGCCCGTCGGGGCCGGACGTCGAATGGGCGGCCACCCGGACGCAGCCGTCCGGGGTGCGGACCTGGAGCAGGGCGTCAGGGTCCCGGGCCGCGCGGCCCGCCAGCGACCAGGGGACGGTGCCGGTGATGCCGGCGGCGGCGCCCAGGCAGATGGCGCCGGTCAGCGCGACCGTGGGATGCCAGGAGGGAACCGAGACGGCCCGTACGTACAGGCCGCCGCCGTCCTGCGGGAGCACGGCCGCGATCTTGGGAAAGGCGCCGAAGGTGCCCCAGCCCTGCGAGGCGCAGACCGCGATCCGCAGCCGGGTCATCGTGTCGAACAGGCCGGGGGCGTCGCCGAAGAGGGCGTCCGGTCCGTCGACGCCGAGGTGCGTGGCGTCGACGAAGGCGTACGGATTGCCCATCGACACCAGGGACACGGGCACGGACCGGCCCTCGAAGGGGACGTGGGTCACCGGCTCCCCCGTCATCAGGAGCTCCGGCAGCTCCAGCGGCGGTGAGCACAGGAAGTGCGCCGTGAACCGGGTGCCGCCGCCGAAGGTCTCCTCGGCCTCGCAGACCACGTTGTCACCGTTGTTGAGGACGTTGACCCGGACCCGGCACCCCGGCACCAGCGGCTGGATCATGCCGATGCGGGCGGCCGCCTCGACGGCGGCCAGGATCGAGTGGCCGCAGGAGCCGCGGAGGTCGAAGCTGTCGTGGCTCTGCGGCAGGGACTGGACGAACCGGTAGTCCAGGTCGAACAGCGGGTGCCGGGAGGGCCGCACGATGGCGTTCTTCAGCACATCGGCCGAGCCATGCCGGGCCAGGTCGGCCCGCAGACCGGCCAGCGCGCCCAGCAACTGGGGATCGGACTCGGGAAGGTCGCGGCCGTCCAGCACCGCGGTGGGGCAGGGTGCGCCGGCCGCCTTGACCAGGGAGACGATCATCCGGCCACCACCGCCAGCTCGCGGGTCTGCCGGTTCGAGCCGGCGGACGTGCCGAAGAACTCGCTGCGCCACATCTGATGCGACATCAGGGCCCAGAGGGCCAGCGAGGTGCCGTCGGACGGCCGGGCCTCCTGCTCGGCGAACAGGGCGTCGACCACCTCGTACCGCAGTCGCCCGTCGGCACGCAGGGCCTGGGGGGACAGGACGTCGCGGGCCATCGCCCACAGCCGCTGCCCCGGGCTCAGCATGGCTGTGATCGGCAGGGTGAAGGGCTGCTTGGGCCGGTTCAGGACGCTGTCCGGCAGCAGTCCTTCGGCCGCCCGGTACAGCGCGCGCTTGACGCCGACGCCGGGGACGGTGCGGTGCTGGTCGGGCAGGGACGCCGCGAAGCGCACCACGCCGGGCTGGCAGAACGGGAGCCGGGCCTCCACCGAGCTGGCCATCGAGAGGTGGTCGACGCGGCGAAGGTGGTAGGCGGGCAGCCGGTAGCGCTGTTCGATCCGGGTGATGCGCTGGAGGCGGCTGCCCTCGCCGTGCGTGAGGATGTCGGTGAGGCCGGGCGGCAGGGGGGACGCGCCGGGTGCGTGGACCCGGGCGGCGTAGTCGGCGGTGTACAGCTGCCGGCGCAGCGAATCGGGCACCGCGGCCAGATGGTCGAGGTAGGGGGTGGCCCAGTCGGCCCCCTCGGGTGCGGCGAGCGCCTGGGTCATGCGGCTGTAGCCGCCGAAGAGCTCGTCGGCCGCGTCCCCGGTGAGGGCCACCTTGAATCCGGCGTCGCGGACCGCCCGGAACAGCGAGAAGGTGGAGAGGGTGATCGGGTCGGCGTTGGGCTGGCCGAGGTGGCGTACGACGTCACCCATCAGGTCCGGGAAGGTGGCCGGGTCGATCTCCACCTGGTGGTGCACTGTGCCGGTGTGCCGGGACACCTCCGAGGCGAAGGCCCGCTCGTCCCCGGGCCAGTTGCCCGTGTAGGCGATGTTGAACGTGTGCAGCGCCTCGCTGGAGCCGCGGTCGAACAGGATGCGGGCCGCGAGCGCGGTCACCAGGCTGGAGTCGAGTCCGCCGGAGGTGATGGCCGCGACCGGCGCGTCGGCGATCAGCAGCCGGGAGACCTCGCGGGTCAGCAGCTCCCGCAGCGACTCGCCCGCCCGGGACAGGCTCCGCTCCTCGTCGACCGGCGGAGCCGACTCGTACCCCATGCGCCGGGAGGTGAGGCGCAGGCCGCCCTCGCGGGTGACGACCGCGGTGGTGGCGGGCGGCAGGACGTCGATGCCCTCGAACATGGTCCGCTGGCCGAAGGGGGTCTTGGCCGACAGGTAGGTGTGCAGGCCCAGCTCGTCCTCGTAGGGGCGTACGCCGTCGAAGCCGAGCAGGGCGGGCAGTTCGGAGGCGAAGTGGAACCGGCCGCTGCGCTCCTCCCAGTGGTAGTAGAGCGGCTTCATGCCGGAGGCGTCGGTGGCGATCACCAGGCGCGGTTCCCGGCGCAGGTCCATCACGGCGACGGAGAACATGCCGTCGAGGTGCTCGGCGAAGCGGTCCCCGTACGTGAGGTAGAGGGCGGGAAGAATCGATCCGTCGCAGCGGTCGTCGAAGTGGAAGCCCTGGCGCATGAGTTCGGTGCGCAGCCGGTCGTGGTTGTAGATCTCGCCGTTGAAGACGACGGTGATGTCGCCCAGGCGGTAGGGCTGGTCCCCGCCCTCGGGGTCCATGATCGAGAGCCGGTTGTTGCCGAGGGCCCAGCCGGACTGCCGGGCGAAGGACTGGGCGTCGGGGCCGCCGTGGTGCTGGAGGGCGGCGACCCGGCGCATCTCGTCATCGGTGGTGCGGGCGTGGAAGGATCCGTGGATTCGGCACATGGCTCAGATCACCTGACGTCGGAGGAGAGGCCGGCTGCGGAATAGAGCGCCGGGTCATAGGGACTGGGACCACCACAGGTCACGAAGCGCCGGGCGCCGGGCGCGGTGTGCGGGTTGCGGGCGCCGTGCAGGACACCCGGCGCGGCGTACAGGACGTCCCCGGCGGCGACATCGATCCAGCGGTCGCGCAGGTACATCTGGCCGATGCCTTCGAAGGCGATGAACGCCTCGTCGCTGTCGGGGTGCAGGTGGACGTTGAAGGTCTGGCCCGGCTGCTGGATGCCGCAGTGCAGGCAGAGCTGGCTGCTGCCGTTGCCGGGCCAGAAGACGAAGTTCATGGTGGCGCGGTCGGCGTCGGGGGCTATCTGGCCGGTGCCGCCGAACCCGCGCAGCTGGGTGGTCTCGTCCCAGAGCGTGGAGAACGGCTCGGGGTCGGTGCCGGGCCGGCGCCCCGCCGTGAGGGGCGTACGCCAGATGTAGACGACGAGTCCGTCCGCGCCTGCCGTGAGGCTGAGGGCCTGACCCGTGGGCGCGTAGACGGCGTGGGACCGTTCGACGCTCCGGCTGCGGGAGCCGACCGTGGCCGTCCCCAGGCCTTCGAAGACGACCGCGGTGTTCTCCTCCTCGACACTCGACTCGGGGCCGAAGGACTCGCCCGGGGCGATCCGTACGACGTGCAGCGTGACGTGTGTGGAGCCGACGGCAGGGCTGACCGGGGTGGCGAGTTCGGTGAGCCGCCCGGCCAGCGGGGCGAAGACGAAGTCGGCGGTGGAGATGATCCGGGCGTCCCCGAGAGAGGGAGTGACGGGAGCCGGCGAGGTGGTGGTGCGCGTCATGCGAAGTGCTCCTTGGGGAGGGGAGGGAGGCGAGAGGACGCCGGGAACGGACGGGGTGGGCGGGGCCTGGTGGCGACCTGTGAGGCAAGGTTCGCGCCGGCCGGTCCTGTCGCACTCCCGCATCGCTACCGGGCCCGGGGAGGTGGCCGGGAACCGATCCGTACCGCAGGCCACTTCTCGTGCTGCCGCGGCGGTCTCGACGGCCGTCCCGGCTCGTTGCGCCATGACGCAACGAGCCGGGGCCGGAGCGGACCCTGGGAAGGGTGTCCGCGCCGGCCCCGGCTCGTTGAGGCGTGGCTGGGCTGGGCTGGGCTGTACCGCGGTACTGCGGGAGCGGTACTACGGGCGGCTCTTCTGCGGCACACGGTCGGGTGCGACCGGTGACGTCGGCTTGGGCTTCCCCGACTGCGACAGGGCCGAGATCCGGCCTTCCGCGAGGGCGAGGGCGGCGATGACGATGACCCCGCCCACCGGTACGTTCCAGGTCAGCGGTTCGCTCAGGGCGAGCACCCCGACAACCACGGAGAACACGGGTACGAGGTAGTTCACGCCGGAGGCCGTGGTCGGACCGGCGTCCGCGATCAGTCGGTTGAGCAGCGCGAAAGCGATACCCGTGGAGGCTGCGCCGAGGACCAGGAGGGCGAGCAGCGGCTTGGCGGTGAGGTCGCCGTGCAGGCTCCAGCCGGTCACGAACGTGGTGAGCACCACCGTGATGACGGAGGCCGCGCTCAGCTGGGCCGCGGTCACGGAGAGCGCGGGCAGCTTGTGGGGGCCGATGAAGCGGCGGATGTACACGAAGCTGACGGCGTAGCTCGCGGCGGCGCCGACACAGGCGAGCTGGCCGCCGATCGAGCCGAAGCCGTCGGTGTTCCACGGCCCGACCACGATGATCAGCCCGACGAACCCGCCGACCAGGCCGGCCACCTTGCGGCGCGTCGGCTTCTCCTCGGAGAGCGCGAGGGCGGCGACGCCCATGGTGATGAGCGGGGTGGCCCCCTGGATCACGCCGGCGATGGTCGCGGTGGTGTGCTGCTCGCCGATGGCGAAGAGGGTGAAGGGGATGACGTTGCCGAAGACGGAGGCGACGGCGATGTGTCCCCAGAGCGGGCGCGACGGCAGGGGAAGGCGCTTCACGGCGAGCATGGCGAGGACGACGAGTGCGCCGACGACCAGTCGGCCTGAGGCGAGCTGGAGGGGCGCGAACGCCTCCAGCGACATCTTGATGAAGGCGAAGCTGCAGCCCCACAGGGCGGCCAGCAGACCGAAGCGGCCCCAGTTGGCGATGTTCATGCGGTGATCTCCTCGAAGAGACGGGGGAAGGGAGGACAGGAGCAGGGCCGGTGAGCCCCGCCGGTCAGTGCTGTGGGGCGGCGTGTGCGCCGGCGGGACCGTGGTGGTGACGGTGACCGTCGCCGTGCGTATGCGGGTGGGGGTGGTCGTGATCCGTGTCCGGGGCGTCGACCTCGAACTGGTCGTACTTCTCCATCAGGGCGACCATCTCCTCGCGGGAGGGGCGGTTGCCGTCGGCGAGCAGCGCGGCCAGGCCCTCGAAGTAGCCCTCCCGGTGTTCGGCCGGCGTGAAGATGATCAGCATCTCGACGAGCGAGTCGCTCTCGTTGCGGAAGCCGTGCACCGCGTTCTCCGGCACGTGCAGGAAGTCGCCGGCACGTGCGGTACGCCAGCCGGTGCCGTCGTGCAGCCGGACTTCGCCCGTCAGCACGTAGAAGGACTCGGAGATCCGGGAGTGGTAGTGCGGGTCCGCCCCTCCGGCCCCCGGCAGCATCGAGTGGTGGAAGAGTCCGAACCGCCCGTCGGTGGTTTCGGCGAGTGCTATGAAGCGGGTGGTCGTGGCGGTGCCGATCTCGGCCTTCACCGCGTCCGCGTAGGCCCGGAACATCGCGTGGCTCATGTCTAGCCCTCCCACATGCTCAGATAGCGCTCGCCGGTGTCCGGCAGGAGGGTCACCACGATGCCGTCGGAGAACTCCGGCCTGCGGGCGACGCGCTCACTGGCGTGCACGGCGGCACCGGACGAGACGCCTGTGAAGAGGCCCTGACCGGTCGCCAGCCGGCGCGCGGTGAGAAGGGCGTCCTCGTCGGAGACCGTCACGACCTCGTCGATGAGGGAGACGTCGGTCGTATCGGCGACGAACCCGCCGTTGAGCCCGGGGATGCGGTGCTGGCCCGCGTGCCCCTGGGACAGGATCGGTGATTTCTCCGGCTCGACGGCTATCACGCGTACGTCGGGGTCGTGCTCCTTGAGGGCGCGGGCGACGCCGGTGAGAGTGCCGCCGGTGCCCACCCCGCACACGAAAGCCGCGATGCGCCGGCCGAGGGAGGACACGGCCGCCTGGATCTCCGGCCCCGTCGTCTCGTAGTGGGCCCTCACGTTGTCGGGGTTCTCGTGCTGGCAGGGAAACCAGGAGCCGGGAGTGGCCGCGTGCAACCGCTCGGCCTCGGCGATCGCCCCCGGGTAGCCGAGCGAGCTCGGCGTCTGGACGATCTCGGCCCCGAACGCGCGCAGCAGCCTGACCCGCTCGGCCGTGGCGTTGTCCGGAAGGACGATCACGCAGCGGTAGCCGCGGGAGGCGGCGAACGCGGCCAGGGAGATTCCGGTGTTCCCGGAGGTCGCTTCGATGACGGTGCCGCCGGGCCGGAGCGCGCCGCGTTCCTCGGCGGCACGCAGCATGTAGAGGGCGGCGCGGTCCTTGCTGGAGGACATGGGGTTGGCGGACTCCAGCTTCGCCAGCACCCGGGCGCCCGGCGCCAGATCACGCAGCCGCAGTTCCAGCAGCGGTGTGGAGCCGACGAGGTCCTCGATGCGTGAGGCGACGGCGGGGCGGGCGGAGGCGACGGGAGTGAGCGGGGCGTGAGCGGTGGTGGTCATGGCTGCGTCTCTCGCAATCGGGGGAGTCGGGGGCGGGTGGTCCCGGGTGTCACCAGGGACCGGCGGGCGGGTGTCACCAGGACCCCGCGGAGGCGATGACGGTGAAGACGTCCTCCATGAGTTCCGGCCGCCGACCGGGTTCCTTGATGACGGCGGTGGGCGCGAGGACCCGGGCGCCGCCCGGGACGTCCTTGTTGACCAGGGCCTGGGCACCGATGACCGCCCGGTCACCGACCGTCACCGGCCCGAGGACGGTGGCGTTGGCGCCGAGGATGACGCCGCTGCCGACGACGGGATGGCGGCGGTCGCCCTCGGGCCGCTTGTTGTCGCTCCACCAGCCGACCGCGCCCAGGGTGACCTGGTGGTACATCGTCACGTCGTCACCGATCACGGCGGTCTCCCCGATGACGACCCCGGCGCCGTGGTCGATGAAGACCCTGCGGCCCAGTACGGCCCCGGGGTGGATCTCGACGGCTGTCACCCGGCGGGCCCACCGGGCCAGCAGCCTGGCCGGGATGCGCAGGCCGCGACCGTGCATGCGGTGCGCGATGCGGTGCGCCCACAGCGCGGTGAGCGCGGGGTGGAGGATCGCTTCCTTCCTGCCCCGCACGGAGGGGTCGCGGGCCACGACCACGTCGAGATCCTCACGCAGCGCCGCGAGCAGGCGGGGGGTGGGAGAGGCGGGGGTGGCCGTCGGCCCCTCGGGCTCACCGGCGGCGGATGCGGTGCCGGGTGCGGGGCCGAGGGCCGGATCGGATTCCGGTTTCGTCGGACTGAGCAGGCTCATCGTGGCTCCAGGGGCGGGGTGGGCCTCATGACTGGAGCTGAGCGTGCCCGGTGGGCTTCCCACTGGAGTCCCGCCGCGTTCCCACCCGGCGGGAGCGTCTCGGGCCGTGGCGGAACGAGAGGGGAACGGTGCGGGAAACATTCAGGAACGTCCCGGCCCACACTCGCCTGAGTGCCGCGCGACCGTCCGTCGGACAGCCGGCCCGTTTCCGCGTCGACGGACACCGAGGCCCCGCTCTTCTTTCCCACCCGCCCAGAGCAGCCCCCCGCCCCGAGCAGAAGGAGTTTCCCGTGCCTGTGATTTCCGTTGACTGGTGGAAAGGGAACGATCGTGCACAGCGCCAGGAGCTGGTCGAGGAACTGACCGCCAGTGTGTCCCGGATAGCCGGATGCCCGGAGGAGGCCGTCACCGTCATCGTGCGGGATGTGGAGACCGACCACTGGGGGAAGGGCGGCGTGCTCGCCGACGCTCTCGTCGTGGGCGCCGCTTCCTCCCCCGGCCCGCAGGACACCGGGGGACAGCAGCCGTGACGGCATCAGCCGGATCCGGCGCCGCCGATCCCCGGCGCCTCCTTCTCGTCGCACCGACGCACCAGCTGGCGGCTGCGGCGGCGGAGGCCGGCTTCCACATCGTCACGGTCGCCGACACGGCCGGATTCACGGACGAGGAACTGCGTACACACCTCAGGGACACCGTGCTCACCCACCGGGTGGACAGACTGGTCGCCTGCGGGGAGGCGGGCACCCATCCCGCCGTTCTGGAGACGGCCGAGGAACTGGGGGTGTCGCCGAATCCCGCCTCCGCCGCCCGGCTGCTCGCGGATGCCGCAGAGGTCAGAAACCTGCTGAACCGCAGTGGCCCCCCATGGCAGTCGCTGGTACTGCCGGACGGGCCGGAGGACAGGCCGTCGCTGTGCGATGTCGTGTACGGGGTCGAAACCCTGACGGTCGAAGGAATGCACCGGGTCACCGGCATCGTGGAATTCCGGTTCGGCGAAGGGAGTCCCAGCGGCCGGTTCCCGGCCGACCGGGCCTTCAGCGGCCGGGGGGAGCCCGACGCCGGCAGCGGACCGGGCGCGGACCGGGTGCCCGGAGCCGACTCCACGATTCCGCAGGGCGCCGGGCTCGCCCTCCACACCTTCCCCGCCCCGATCACCGGTCCGGAAGAAGCGGAGATCAGAGCCTTGGCCACGGGCCTTCTCGACCTGGTCGGCTACGAGTTCGGGTACGCGTTCACCCGTATCGCGCGTACGGAGCAGGGGCCGTGCGTCATCGACGCGGTGCCACGTCAGGCGAGCTGGCCCGCCTCGCGGCTGATCGAACTGACGACGGGACTGGTCGCGGAGCGGGAACTGGTCCGTGCCCTGTCGGGGAAGCCCTTGAAGGCAGCGCTGCCGGTGGGGTTCGCGGCCGCCGTCCCCCTGCTCGATCCACCCGGCGCACCCGGGCAGATGAAGGCACCCGCGGACGTGCGGGAGTCGCGGGACGGGTACGTCCTGCTCACCGCACTCACCCCCGTCGAACTCGCCGCCCGCACGGCCGCTGTGCTCGGCTGTCCCGCCTGATCCGAATCCGCTCGTCGAAGGGGTCCGCCGATGTCGTCGGCGGGCCCCTTCGCGTACGCGCCCTCCCGCCACAGCGACCCGGCGGACGCCTCTTCCGTCGGCCGCAGGGGTTTCCTGTCGCGTTCCCGGCTGCCTTGCGAGGGCCGGTAGCGGAAGTGGAACGCCCCGGGAGCGGGGCCCGCGAGAGTCATTCCCGTCAGCAGGAACGCCCCGGCAAGACCACTCAAGAAGGCGGTAGATCATGCGGAACTCGGTGTCGGCGATGGTGGGAATTCTTACGGCAGCCGTTCTCATGAGCGGAGGCGCGGCCGCTTCGGCGGCGGCGGCGGACGGCAGCCTTTCCGCCGTGCCGGCCACCCACCACTCCGCGGTCCACGGCGGACCGGGCACCGGCGAGGGACCGAACATCACGCCCCTCCAGTCCGACACCGGCGAGGGACCCAACATCACCCCCGCACGGTCCGGCACCGGCGAAGGGCCGAACACCTCCCCCGCACAGTCCGACACCGGCGAAGGGCCCAACACCACCCACGCCTCGGACGGCGAAGGACCGAACCTGGCCGCCGCTTCCCGTGACGCCTCCCCGCGCATCACGGCCTGATCCGCTTCCTGTCGGCGGGGGCCTCGTCACGCGGCCGGAGGCGCCGGGACCCCCATGGCGTCGAAAGCCTCGCGGGCCGACTCCCGGTGAGCCGAGGCCGCTCCCTGCTCTCCCATGTACTCCAGAGCGTCGGCCATGCCTGCCAGCGCCCGCGCCTCCTCGACCCGGTAGCCGATGCGCGAGGCCGCGTCATGGGCCCGCGCGTGGAGTTCGAGGGCCGGAGAGTACCTGCCGTTACGGGTGTGGAACCGGCCGACGATGTTGCCGACGGCGGCCTCGCGCATGGGTACACCGCTGAGATCGCCCAGCTGAAGGGCCGACTCCCCCCACTCGGCGGCCTGCGCGCTCTCGCCGAGCAGGTCGGCGGCTTCGGTGGACAGGGCGAGGACCAGCGACAGGTCGGCGGGCGAGATGACGTCCCCCGCCAGCTTGCGGGCCCGGGCCAGGAGCTCCGCGGCCTCGGCGACCTCGCCCAGACCGATCCTGGCCACAGCCAGGTCGGTCAGCCCCTCGACCTCCTTGTCGACCGAACCGATGGAGCGGGAAAGGGCGACGGAGCGGGTGGCCGCCTCCACCGCCTCCGGATACCGCCCCCATTCGGCGTACAGATTGCTGAGGTTGGTCAGGGACTCGGCCTCGGCGCGCTCCGCGCCCAACTGCCGCTTGATCTCGATGGACTGCCGCAGGCGCGGCAGCGCCTCGTCGTAGCGCCCCAGGGTGCTGAGCAGGAGCCCGAGAACGCCGGTGTCCTTCGCCACCCCGCGCTGGTCATCGAGACCGTTGGCCAGGGCCAGGGCCTCTTCCGACATCTCGATGCCCTCCGTGAGGCGCCCGAGCTTCCAGCAGGCCACCGCGAGGTTGGACAGGCTGAGCCGCAGCAGAGCGGCGTCACCCAATCGGCGGGATGCGGCGACCGCGACGAGGCCCAACTCCCTGAACTCCTCCAGGCGGCCGCGCAGGTCGAGAGGGAAGACAACGTTGGCGGCCAGCAGACCTACGTGCCGGTCCATTCCCCAGCGGTAGGCCAGTGATACGGCGGCCAGCAGCGAGTCCTGTTCACGCTCCAGCCAGTCGCGGGCCTGTTCGACGGTGTCCAGCGGAGGGAGCTCGGCGGCCGACCGCGGGTGCTCGGAGCGGTCGATCCCGGCCCGCCCGGGGAAGAGCAGGTCGCAGGCGGCGTCGGTCGCGGCAAGCGCGAAGTCGAGGAGCCGGCCCACGGCGGACATGGTCTCGTCGTCGCCGTAGGCCTCGGCGCGCTTCTCCCCGTCGGCTTCCTGCGGCCGGTGTGCACCACCGCGCGAGAGGTTCTGCGCGAAGCTGCGGACGAGGTCGTGGAAGGCGTACCGACCGGTTTCGTGCTGCTGGAGCAGGTGCATGTCGAGGAGGTACTCGAGAACTTCTTCCGCCTCCCGGGCACTCGTCCCCAACAGGGCGCCCACGGCGTGGGTGTTGATCTCGACCCCCGGATACTGGCCGAGGAGCCGGAACGCCTCTCGGGTCTCGGCGGCCAGGCCCTCGTAGGAGAGCCGCAGCGTCACCTCGACGCTGCGTTCACCCGAATTGAGTTCGGCCAGCCGGTGGGCGTCGTCGCGGAGCCGGTCGACCAGGTACCGGACGGTCCAGCGGGGCCGCTTGCGCAACCGGGCCGCCGCGATGCGCAGGGCGAGCGGAAGGTGGCCGCAGAGTTCCGTGAGCTGAGCGACGGCCTCGGGCTCGTTCTGTGCGCGAGTCCGGCCGAGTACGCCCTCGACGAGGGCGACGCTGTCGTTCGGCGGCATGACACCCAGGGACACGGTGTGGGCGGCGTCGAGGTCCACGAGCAGCGCACGGCTCGTCACGAGCACGAGGGTCTCGGTGGGGGAGGTGAGCAGGGGTCTGACCTGGGAATCGTCCACGGCATTGTCGAGTAGCAAGATCATCTTGTGGGTGCTCATCGTGCGCCGCCACAGGGCGATGCGGCCTTCCGCGTCATCCGGGATACGGTCGCCGGGCACACCGAGCATGCGCAGGAGGGCCTCGGCCGCCGCACTCGCGCTCAGAGGACGGTCGTTGGGGGTGAACCCGCGCAGGTCGATGTAGAGCTGGGCGTCGGGGTACTTCTCCGCGAGCCGGTGCGCGGCGCGAACGGCCAGCGAGGTCTTGCCGCTTCCGCCCATGCCGTCGATCGCGACGATCAGGGGCCCGGAACCCCGGGCCTCCTCCACGAACCCGAGCAGTTCGCTCACTTCCTCCTCACGGCCCGTGAAGTCACGCAGATCGTACGGGAGGGTGGAGGGCTTGTTCTCCGCGGCGAAGGGGGCGGTGGCGGGCGGCTGCGGGGCGGCGAGTTCGGGACTGTTGCGGAGCACCGCGTTGTGCAGCTCCGAGAGTGCGTCACCGGGGCCGATGCCGAGTTCGTCGATCAAGAAGTCCCGGACCTTGGCGAACTCCTCCAGCGCATCCGCCTGCCGTCCGGAACGGAAGAGGGCGAGCATGAGCTGGCCGCGCAGAGTTTCACGCAACGGGTGCGCGTCGATGAATTCCCGCAATTCTCCGATGAGTTCACTGCCCTCGCCGCTGGCCAGGCGCAGCTCGAAAAGCTGCTCGACGGCTGTGAGGCGACGTTCCTCAAGGGCCGCGGAGGCCGCGGACAGAACCGACCCACCGGCGCCCGCGAGCAAAGGGCCCCGCCACAGGGCCAGGGCCTCGCGAAGTGTCGTCATGGCATATGTGCTTTGCCCGGCGACAGCGGCCGCCCTGGCCTGTTTTAATCCCTCGGTGAATCTGCTGAGGTCCACCTGCGCAGGCGTGGTGAGCGCTCGGTAGCCGGGACCCTCGGTGACGATCAGATCCCGTCCGCCGGGAATGCGCTGCCTCAGCTCCGCGACGGCCTTGCGCACCTGATGGGCGGCGGTGGCGGGCGCGTTCTCGTCCCAGGCGGCTTCCACCAGCCGGAAGACCGGGAGTACGCGCTGAGGTTCCAACAGGAGTGTGACGAGAACCTTTTCATGCACAGGTCCGCCGACCCGGATTCGGTCGGCCCCGTCCCAGCATTCGAACGAGCCCAGAATACGGAACTGCAATCTGTGTGTCTCCGCGACCTCGTCCATGATGCTTCCTCCTCCAGCGGCCACGGAGCGGTTTCTGCCACCACCCACGCATAGCCGACGCTCCGCATTCCTGCCGTCCAGATGAGTCTTCGCACAGCCATCTCATCAGGGCCCCGTATCGGGCGGCAAGACGGCACTCGAACGTATCGCTTGACGGACTGCGCCGTTCGGCGCGATGCCGGACTCCGGAAACCGCGTGCGACAAAGTGCCCGAGCGCGCTGGTGGGCGTCGACGGACAGTCGGTGGACACACCGCACCGCCGTGCCCGGTGACGCGGCGTACACGTCCCAGCAGGCCTGTACGGACCCCTCGGCGCACAGCCTCACGTTTCGGCCATCCGGGCGTTGTCCCGGAGCTCGGACAACCGATGGGGGCCCCAACGCCTCTCACAGGCCGGACACAGCGTCGCCACAGGTGAGTTGGGGCCGTGCTGTTCGTCCGCGTCCCATCGCGCACTCGGAAAAGCCGGAAGTACGAGGAATGATGACCAGATCCCAGCAGGGCCGCACCAACCGCCTCACCCGCCCCTCGATCGCCATCGCCGCGGCTGTCGCCGTGACGGCCGGGGTCGTGGCCGCCGCGCCTGACGCGAAGACCGCGCAGGCGGGGCCGAAGCTCAGCCTGATCGCTGCCTCCACCTCGGTGACGCTCGACTCGTGGAAGGAGGATCCCGGGGTCTATCTCGATCTCGGGACCTATCTCACCTCCGAGAAAGGGGCCTTCGAGCTCAAGGTGACCCGTAAGTCCTACAAGGACCCGGTCGTCGCCAGGCAGATCATCCGGAACGGGAAGAAGACGCAGACCAAGACGCTTCCCGCGGGGCTGGTGAAGGACTTCGCCGGGCTGCCGGGCTTCGTGACGGTCGGTCTCACCGATGCGGCGGGGAAGTCGGTGCTGAAGAAGACCGAGGCCTTCTGCCCCAACAACGCCTCCGGGCGCGTGCGGCCCGACGCTCCCGCCAACTCGAAGTATCCGCAGAGCTGTCCGGTCAACCCGTTCACCCTCGGTTCCGTGTGGGGCGTGGAGAACGGGTGGGCGGCCAACACCTATGCCGGGTACTACTCCGAGCCGGTCCAGCTGGCCGCGGGGAAGTACACCGCCAAGATCTCCGTGACCAAGAAGTACCGCGATCTCTTCGGGATCGCGAACAAGCCGCAGACCGTCAAGGTCGTGGTCCGTGAGCGGAGTTGGGAGGAGAACGAGGGCGTCTCCACGTCCGCTGCCCCGCCCTCGGCCAAGTCCGCCGCCAAGGCCGGGCACAACGCCCACGCCGGGCACGGATCGGCCGCCCCCTCCGGGCACGCCGGGCACGGCGCCGCCGCCCCGGCCCCCTCCACGCACGACGCGCACAACGCGCCCAACGCCCACGCCGCCCACAACGCCCACGCCGCCCCCGCCCGTACCGACGCACCCGCCGCCGCGACAACCGGGGCCGGGGCCACGTACAACGTCGGTCACGGGCCCTACCCGCCCGCGCCGCCCGCTCTCCCCTGGGCGCTCAAGAAGCAGGCCGCCGGGAAGGGCGCCTTCGGGGCACAGGGCTTCTCCGCCGCTCGCGTCGGGGACCGGGCCGGGCAGACCGACGGGTCGCGGCAGGCCCCCGGGGCACAGCCCAACGCCAAGCGGCCCACCGGCAAGGCGTCCGTGCCCGATGTGCCCAAGCCCGACCTGCGCTCGCTGCCCGCGTACGGCATCACCGTCAGCGACGGTTACCAGGACGTGCCCGGCAAGGACTACCTCGCCTTCAGCGCCAACGTGTGGAACGCGGGGCCGGCCAAGCTCGTCGTGGACGGCTTCCGCTCCCCGGGCAAGAAGCTGATGGACGCCTACCAGTACTTCTACGACGCCAAGGGCAAGCAGGTCGGCTACACCCCGACCGGCACCATGGAGTGGGACCCGCGCCCCGGCCACGAGCACTGGCACTTCACGGACTTCGCCAGCTACCGGCTGCTGAAGGCCGACAAGAAGGAGACCGTCCGCAGCGGCAAGGAGGCCTTCTGCCTCGCCAACACCGACGCCGTCGACTACACGGTCAAGAACGCCAACTGGCACCCCGGCAACACCGACCTGTCCACCGCGTGCGGCCAGGAGAACTCGATCTCCGTCCGTGAGGTGCTCGACGTCGGCTCCGGTGACACCTACACCCAGGACCTGCCCGGCCAGTCCTTCGACATCACCGGCCTGCCCAATGGCACCTACTACATCCAGGTCCTCGCCAACCCGGAGAACCGCCTCAAGGAGACCGACCACAAGAACAACAGCGCGCTGCGCAAGGTCGTCCTGGGCGGCAAGAAGGGCGCCCGTACGGTGAAGGTGCCCGCCCATCAGCTGGTGGACGCCAACTGATCCACGCCTCTCTGTCCGTGATGCCGGCCCCGGGAACTCCTCCCGGGGCCGGTATCACCCGGGCTTCCCCACCGCCCGCCGGTCCGTCACCCGCCCCGTCGCATCCGCGTCCAGGCTGGCCGTCCCCTCCGCGCCGCTCACCGTGACGCGGACCCGGGGCCCCACCCCGCTGCCGGTGCCCGGGGTCACGTCGATGCGCCAGCTCTCGGGTTCGCGTACGCCCAGAGTCGTACGCGCCTCACGGACCAGGCCGGGGAAGAGTTCGTACGGGAGGGACTGGAGGTGGACCGTCTCGGCGGGCGGGAGGGCGGAGTCGCCGCGCACCGCCATGCGGTGGTCCTCGATGGTGATCGCGGTGACGTACGCGGTGTCCACCCGGGTCTCCAGCTCCATCGCGGTCGCCCGCATCCGCCCGAAGGTGAGCAGGGAGGACGAGGGCCCGGAGACGGTGGTCGAGGTGGAGAACGTACGGGAGGAAGAAGAGGACGGCGGCTGCGACGCGGCCGGGGACTCGTCCGACGTGAACAGCTCCCCCCGGAAGAGCAGCACGACCAGCGCCGCCCCCGCCAGCAGGGCGACCAGCCCCAGCACACACCACGAGCCCTCGACCGCGTCCGGGTCGCTCACCAGGGTGGATTCGGGCGCGGAGCCGATCTCCGCCGCCTCGGCCCGGCGGCTCCACTCCGGGGTGGGCCGGGTGACGATACGGACGTCCCAGGGCTTGTCCGGGCGGTACTCCACGACGGCGCTCCCGCCAGGCCGGTAGGCGGGGATGTCGACCAGGTTGATGTACTGGCTGATCTTCACGCGGTACGCCGGCCGGCCGTCCTCCGGCTCCGGGGCCACGGTCAGCCGGAACTTCACCGGTACGTCGGCGGTCTCGCCGCCCGTCGCCCGCAGGTCCTCGATCCGGGCCAGCGCGATCCGCCCGGCCGGCGGCTCCTCGCGCGCCGAGCGCCGCCGCCCGCCGAGAGCGGCGAGGAGGATCAGCAGGACCAGGACCCCGCCCCCGGTGACGAAGACGGGCACCCGCTCCAGGATCACGCCGACCACGAGGGCGGCGAGCGCCGCGCCGGTGACGCCCGGGACGACCGTCAGGCGCAGGGCGGCCGGAAACCCGCCGTCCGGGGCCGAACGCGCCTTATCGGCCCGCCCGTTGACCTCACCGGCACCCCGTTGCCCCTGCCCCGTCGTCCCCATGACCGTGATTGTGCCGGTCGGAGGCGGGAGGGGGCAGGGGGCGGAAGAAGAACGGCAGGGGAAGGGGGATCAGTCCTCGCCCTCCAGGTTCCCTTCCGTCTCCAGGTACACCTGCCGCAGCGCCTCCAGCACCGCCGGGTCCGGCTTGGCCCACATGCCGCGTGACTCGGCCTCCAGCAGGCGCTCCGCGATGCCGTGCAGGGCCCAGGGGTTGGCCTCCTGGAGGAACTGCCGGTTCTCCGGGTCGAGGACGTACGTCTCGGTGAGCTTGTCGTACATCCAGTCGGCGACGACGCCGGTCGTGGCGTCGTACCCGAAGAGGTAGTCGACCGTGGCGGCCAGCTCGAACGCGCCCTTGTAGCCGTGGCGGCGCATCGCCTCGATCCACTTGGGGTTGACGACCCGGGCGCGGAAGACGCGGGAGGTCTCCTCGACGAGGGTGCGCGTGCGGACGGTCTCGGGGCGGGTGGAGTCCCCGATGTACGCCTCCGGGGCCGTGCCCTTCAGCGCGCGCACGGTGGCCACCATGCCGCCGTGGTACTGGAAGTAGTCGTCCGAGTCCGCGATGTCGTGCTCGCGGGTGTCGGTGTTCTTGGCGGCGACCTCGATGCGCTTGTACGCGGTCTCCATCTCCTCGCGGGCCGGGCGGCCGTCGAGTTCGCGGCCGTAGGCGTAGCCGCCCCAGACCGTGTAGACCTCGGCGAGGTCGGCGTCGGTGCGCCAGTCGCGGGAGTCGATGAGCTGGAGGAGCCCGGCGCCGTACGTGCCGGGGCGCGAGCCGAAGATCCTTGTGGTGGCCCGGCGTTCGTCGCCGTGCTCGGCCAGGTCGGCCTGGGCATGGGCCCGTACGTAGTTCTGCTCGGCCGGTTCGTCCAGCGAGGCGGCCAGCCGTACGGCGTCGTCCAGCAGCCCGATCGTGTGCGGGAACGCGTCCCGGAAGAAGCCGGAGATGCGGAGCGTCACGTCGATCCGGGGACGGCCCAACTCGGCGTACGGGATGGGCTCCAGGCCCGTCACGCGGCGCGAGGCGTCGTCCCAGACGGGCCGGATGCCGAGCAGCGCGAAGGCTTCGGCGATGTCGTCGCCCGCCGTGCGCATCGCGCTCGTCCCCCAGAGGGAGAGGCCGACGGAGGTGGGCCAGTCGCCGTTGTCCGTGCGGTAGCGGGTCAGCAAGGAGTCCGCCAGGGCCTGGCCCGTCTCCCAGGCCAGCTTGGAGGGAACGGCCTTGGGGTCGACCGAGTAGAAGTTACGGCCCGTCGGCAGGACGTTGACCAGACCGCGCAGAGGTGAGCCGGACGGACCCGCCGGGACGAAGCCGCCGTTCAACGCGTGGACGGCGTGGGTGAGTTCGTCGGTCGTGGCCGCCATGCGCGGGACGACCTCGGTCGCCGCGAAGGTGAGGATGTCGGCCACCGCGTCCGGCAGGCCAGCCGCCACGCCTGCCACCGCCGCCGGGTCCCAGTCCGCGTCGTCCATCGCCTGGACGAGCGTGCGGGCCTGCTCCTCGATCTCATCGGCAGCCGTACGCGTGGCGGCCGACTCGTCGAGACCGAGCGCCTCACGGAGACCCGGCAGCGACGCCGTACCGCCCCAGATCTGGCGGGCGCGCAGCACGGCGAGCACCAGGTTGACCCGGTCGTTCCCGGCGGGCGGGTTGCCCAGCACATGCAGGCCGTCGCGGATCTGGACGTCCTTGATCTCGCAGAGCCAGCCGTCGAGATGCATGATGAACTCGTCGAAGCCCTCGTCCTCCGGCCGGTCCTCCAGGCCGAGGTCGTGGTCCAGCTTGGCGGCCTGGATCAGGGTCCAGATCTGCGCGCGGATCGCGGACAGCTTCGCCGGGTCCATGGCAGCGATCTGGGCGTGCTCGTCGAGGAGTTGCTCCAGGCGCGCGATGTCGCCGTAGCTGTCGGCGCGGGCCATCGGCGGCACGAGGTGGTCGATCAGCGTGGCGTGGACGCGCCGCTTGGCCTGCGTACCCTCGCCCGGGTCGTTCACGAGGAACGGGTAGACGAGCGGCAGGTCACCGAGGGCGGCGTCCGGACCGCAGGCGGCCGACAGACCCGCGTTCTTGCCGGGCAGCCACTCCAGGTTGCCGTGCTTGCCCAGGTGGATCATCGCGTCCGCGCCGAAGCCGTTGTCGTCGGCGGAGGCGGCGATCCAGCGGTAGGCGGCCAAGTAGTGGTGCGAGGGCGGGAGATCGGGGTCGTGGTAGATCGCGATCGGGTTCTCGCCGAAGCCGCGCGGCGGCTGGATGAGGATGAGGAGGTTCCCGCGCCGCAGGGCCGCGAGGACGATGTCGCCCTCCGGGTTGGCGGACCGGTCCACGAACATCTCACCCGGTGCCGGCCCCCAGTGCCGCTCCACCGCGAGGCGCAGCTCCTCGGGGAGCGTGGCGAACCAGCGGCGGTAGTCGGCGGCCGGGATACGGACCGGGTTCTTCGCCAACTGCTCCTCTGTCAGCCACTCCTGGTCGTGGCCGCCCGCCTCGATCAGCGCGTAGATCAGCTCGTCGCCGTCGCCGGAGACCAGCCCCGGGATGTCTTCCTCGGGCCCGAAGTCGTACCCCTCGGCGCGCAGCCGCCGCAGCAGCGCCACGGCGCTGGCAGGGGTGTCGAGGCCGACGGCGTTGCCGATGCGGGAGTGCTTGGTCGGGTAGGCGGAGAGCACGAGCGCGATGCGCTTCTCGGCGTTCGGGATGTTCCGCAGCTTCGCGTGGCGTACGGCGATTCCGGCGACGCGGGCCGCGCGCTCGGCATCGGCGACGTACGCCGGGAGCCCGTCCTCGTCGATCTCCTTGAAGGAGAAGGGGACGGTGATCAGCCGCCCGTCGAACTCCGGCACCGCGATCTGCGTGGCCGCGTCCAGCGGGGAGACGCCCTCGTCGTTCTCCTCCCAGGCGGCGCGCGGGCTGGTGAGGCAGAGCGCCTGGAGGATCGGCACGTCGAGACCGGTCAGCGCGCCCGCGTCCCACGACTCGTCGTCGCCACCGGCCGAGGCCTCGGCGGGCCGGGTGCCGCCCGCCGCGAGGACGGTGGTCACGATGGCGTCGGCGGCGCGCAGCTCCTCGATCAGCTCGGCCTCCGGCGTACGGAGAGAGGCGACGTACAGCGGGAGCGGCCGGGCCCCCGCGTCCTCCACAGCACTGCACAACGCGTCGATGAACGCGGTGTTCCCGCTCATGTGGTGGGCGCGGTAGTAGAGGACGGCCACCGTCGGGGCGCCCTCGTCCACCGCACGGGCGGAACGTTCCAGCGGGCCCCACGCGGGGGCCGGGGCGGGCGGCTCGAAGCCGTGGCCGGTCAGCAGCACGGTGTCGGAGAGGAACCGGCCCAGCTGCTCCAGGTTGGCGGGCCCGCCGTGCGCGAGGTAGGCGTGCGCCTCGGCCGCGATCCCGATCGGCACGGTGGAGGCGGCCATCAGCTGGGCGTCCGGAGCCTGCTCACCGGTGAGGACCACGACCGGCCGCCCGGTGGCCAGCACCGCGTCGAGGCCTTCCTGCCACGCGCGTACGCCGCCGAGGAGGCGTACGACGACGAGGTCGACGCCGTCCAGCAGCTCGGGGAGTCCTTCGAGGTCGACGCGGGAGGGGTTGGCGTACCGGTAGCTGACCGGTCCCTCGGATGCTCGGGCGCTCAGGAGGTCGGTGTCGGACGTCGACAGGAGCAGGATCATGCTGCGTCAGGCCTTCCTCGGGGTGTCCACGCCCCGGGCGGTGTCGGAGGGGTCTCCCCGCGCCTGGCTCCAAGGGCCGGGCGCTGCACCCGGATCGGAGGAACCGGGCGCTCGGGGAAGGGAGTTCCTGACTCGCCCGGCCGGTGGTGGCGGCCGTGCTCACAGTGGCGGGACCGCGCCGGAATCTCACCGGGCTTCCTCCCCTGTCGCCGTCTGGCGATGGCGGCCTGAACGGACCACCGCCTGCATCCTAAGCGGCCGGGGTGGGGGCGGGGCAGGGGGCGGGGGTGCGGTGGTGATCACTGTTCGCGGGCGGTGGGGCGGGTGGCCGTGATCCCCTGTCCCGCAGGTCACAGACGCGACCCCACCGCCGGGCCGGGCCCGGTCGGTATGCTCGCCGCCATGCCCGATTCCGCCCCCTCGCCCCTTTCCGCGGGCGGCGTCTCCCCCCGCGCCGGTGGTGACGCCTGCCCGGGAACGCTGCGGCTGCACCGGGCGGACGACGGGGCGCTGGCCCGCGTACGCATCCCCGGCGGTGTGCTGAGCGCGGACCGGGCGGAGGCGCTGCTGACGGCGGCGGCCCGGTTCGGGGACGGTGAGCTGCATCTCACCTCGCGGGGCAACGTACAGCTGCGCGGCCTGGGTGCGGAGTGCGGCGGCGAGCTGGCCGCCCTGCTCACGGAGGCGGGCCTCCTGCCCTCCGCGGCCCACGAGCGGGCCCGCAACATCGTGGCGTCGCCGCTGGCGGGCCTGGACGGTTCACCGTCGGTCGGGCGGTGGCTGAGCGAGCTGGACCACCTGGTCTGCTCGTCGCCCGCCGCCGCCACGCTCTCCGGGCGCTTCCTCTTCGCTCTGGACGACGGCCGGGGCGATGTGGACGCCCTCGGCGCGGACGTGACGCTGATCGCGGAGGGGCCCTCGGGGCCCGCCGTGCTGCGGATCGGGGCGGCCGACGAGGTGTTCCGGGTCCCGGCCGCCGAGGCCCCGCGCGCCGTGCTGCTGGCCGCCGAGGCGTTCCTGCGCGCGGCCGGGGAGTCGGGCGCGTGGCGGGTGAAGGACCTGCCGGAAGACGTACGGGCGGAGCTGGTCCGGTCCATCGGCTCGGCGGCGCCGGGCCCGGCGGTTTACCGCCCCCGCCCCCGTACGGCAACGCCCCCCGCCCCCGGCCGCCACGGCTCCGCGCTCACCGCCGACGTACCCCTGGGCAGGCTCACCCCCGCCCAGTGGCGGCTGCTCACCGACACGGCCAGGCGGTACGGCGGCGAGCTGCGGCTCACCCCGTGGCGCGGGATCGTCCTCCCCGGGCCGGTCCCGCAGCCGGAGGCGGCGGACGCACTCCGCACGCTCTCCGAGTCCGGCCTGATCACCGCCCCCGACTCCCCCTGGACCGGCGTCGGCGCCTGCATCGGCCACCCCGGCTGCGCGAAGTCGCTGTCCGACGTCCGGGCCGAAGCGGGGGCCGCCCTCGGACCGCCCGGGCGGCTACCTGTGTACTGGTCCGGGTGCGAACGCCGCTGCGGCCACCCCCACGGGGAGTGGATCGACGTGGTCGTCACGCCGGACGGACACCGGATCTCCCACGTACGGGGAGAGCGGCGGGACGCCCGGGCGACCGTACGGAACGACCCGGCGCGGCTGGCGGCAGCGGTGGCCGAGGCCCGCGCCTGAACACCCGTAACACCCTTCCTTGACGACCTCACGGCAGAAGAAAGCGACAGCACTGTGCACCAGTACGAGAAGGACGGACCGGCGATCTACCGCCAGTCCTTCGCCACCATCCGCGCGGAGGCGGATCTGGCCGGGCTGCCCGCCGACGTCAGCCAGGTCGCCGTCCGCATGATCCACGCCTGCGGCATGGTCGACCTCGTACGCGACCTCGCCTTCTCGCCGAACGCCGTGGCCGACGCCCGCGCGGCCCTGCGCTCCGGCGCCCCGATCCTCTGCGATGTGGCGATGGTGGCCAGCGGGGTCACGCGCAAGCGGCTGCCCGCGGACAACGACGTGGTGTGCACGCTGTCCGACCCGTCCGTGCCCGGGCTGGCCGCGAAGATGGGCACGACCCGCAGCGCGGCGGCCCTGGAGCTGTGGCGGGACCGGATGGAGGGGGCGGTGGTCGCGGTGGGCAACGCCCCGACGGCCCTGTTCCGGCTGCTGGAGATGATCGAGGAGGGCGCCCCGCACCCGGCCGCCGTCATCGGCGTCCCGGTCGGCTTCGTCGGCGCGATGGAGTCCAAGGAGGCCCTGGCCGAGCACGCGTCGGGCCTGGAGCACCTGATCGTGCGGGGCAGGCGGGGCGGCAGCGCGATAGCGGCGGCGGCGCTGAACGCCATAGCCAGCGAGGAAGAGTAGTGATGAGCGAGTCCAGCGGCGGCACCGGCCGCCTCTACGGCGTCGGCCTCGGCCCCGGCGACCCGAACCTGATGACGCTCCGGGCCGTCCAGGTCATCGGCGAGGCCGACGTGATCGCGTACCACAGCGCCCGCCACGGCCGTTCGATCGCCCGGTCCATCGCGGCGGCGCACCTGCGCCCCGACCACATCGAAGAGCCGCTGGTCTACCCCGTCACGACGGAGACCACGGACCACCCGGGCGGCTACCGGGGCGCGCTGGAGGAGTTCTACGAGAAGGCCGCGGCCCGCCTGGCGGCGCACCTGGACGCGGGCCGGACGGTGGCGGTCCTCGCCGAGGGCGACCCGATGTTCTACGGCTCGTACATGCACATGCACAAGCGCCTGGCCGACCGGTACGCCACCGAGGTCATCCCGGGCGTGACGTCGGTCAGCGCGGCGGCGGCCCGCCTCGGCACCCCGCTGGTCGAGGGCGAGGAGATCCTGACGATCCTCCCCGGCACGCTCCCGGAGGAGGAGCTGACGGCCCGGCTCGCGGCGACGGACACGGCGGTGGTGATGAAGCTGGGGCGTACGTTCCCGGCGGTGCGCGGCGCGTTCGAGGCCTCGGGGCGGCTGGCGGAGGCGCGGTACGTGGAGCGGGCGACGATGGCCGGGGAGCGCACGGGCGACCTGGCGGAGATCGACCCGGCGTCGGTGCCGTACTTCTCGGTGGCGGTGCTGCCGAGCCGGGTGGACGCGCCTCGCCCCTCGGGGCCGTCCGACGGCGAGGTCGTGGTGGTGGGCACCGGCCCGGCGGGCCCGCTGTGGCTGACGCCGGAGACGCGGGGCGCCCTGGCGGCGGCGGACGCCGTGGTCGGCTACACCACCTACCTGGACCGGGTCCCGGTCCGCCCCGGCCAGGCGCGGCACGGCTCGGACAACAAGGTGGAGTCGGAGCGGGCGGAGTTCGCGCTGGACCTGGCCCGCAGGGGCCACCGCGTCGCGGTCGTCTCCGGCGGCGACCCCGGGGTCTTCGCGATGGCGACGGCGGTGCTGGAGGTGGCCGCGCAGGAGGAGTACGCGGAGATTCCCGTACGGGTCCTGCCCGGCGTCACCGCGGCCAACGCGGCGGCGGCGCGCGCCGGCGCACCGCTGGGCCACGACTACGCCACGATCTCCCTCTCGGACCGCCTCAAGCCATGGGAGGTCATCGCGGAACGCCTGAGCGCGGCGGCCTCGGCAGACCTGGTCCTGGCCCTCTACAACCCGGGCTCCAAGTCCCGTACGTGGCAGGTCGGCAAGGCCCGCGACCTGCTCCTGGAACACCGCTCCCCGGACACCCCGGTCGTCCTGGCCCGGGACGTGGGCGGCCCGACGGAGACCGTCCGTACGGTACGGCTGGCGGACGTCGACCCGGCGGAGGTGGACATGCGGACGCTGCTGATCGTGGGCTCGTCGCAGACGCGCTGGGTACGGAGGGGCGAGGCGGGCCGGTCCATCGTGTGGACCCCGCGCCGCTACCCGGAGGCGTAGCGGCGCCGGACCCACTCCGCGGCCTCGTCGGACGTGGCGGCCACCGGCACCCCTTCGGGAACCGGTGGCCGCCGCACCACGACGACGGGAATCCCGGCCTCACGGGCGGCGGTGAGCTTGGGGGCGGTGGCGTCGCCGCCGCTGTCCTTGGTGACGAGGACGTCGATGCGGTGACGCCGGACGATCTCGCGCTCACCCTCAAGGCCGAACGGCCCCCGATCCAGGAGGACTTCCATCCTCCTCGGGCAGGGCGGCTCCGGCGCATCGACGGAGCGTACGAGAAACCACAGGGAATCGAGTCCGGCTTCCGCGAAGGCGGCGAGCCCCATCCGCCCGGTGGTGAGGAAGACCCGCTCACCGAGTGCGGGCAGCAGCTCGGCGGCCTCGGCGAGCGACGCGACGGAGTGCCAGCGGTCACCCTCCTGGGCGACCCAGCCGGGCCGGCGGAGGGCGAGGAGAGGAACATGGGCCTGCGCGGCGGCCAGGGCCGCGTTCCGGCTCATGGTGGCGGCGAAGGGGTGGGTGGCATCGACCAGAGCGTCGACGTGGTGCTCACGTACCCACGCCGCAAGCCCGTCGGGCCCCCCGAACCCGCCGACGCGCACGCCACCGGGCGGCAGCCGGGGAGCGGCCACGCGCCCGGCGAGGGAGGTGGTGACGCGCACGCGCGGTTCACCGACCAGGCTCTCGACGAGTCGACGGGCCTCGGTGGTCCCTCCCAGAACAAGAACATGCTTCACGTGCATCATCGGAACGGACTCTTCTCATGAACGACGCTCATGACCGCTGAGGCGCGGGGCGGTCGCAGTGCCCAACTCAAGCACACGGGTCTGCGCCCCGGCTGGACGACCGGTGCGTGCGCGACGGCGGCGACGACGGCCGCGTACACGGCCCTGCTGACCGGCGACTTCCCGGACCCGGTGAGCATCACACTGCCGAGGGGCCAGACACCGGCGTTCGCGCTGGCGGTGGAGGAGCTGAGCCCCGGGCGGGCGAGCGCCGGGGTGGTGAAGGACGCGGGGGACGACCCGGACGTGACGCACGGGGCGCTGGTGAGGGCGACGGTACGGCGGCTGCCGCCGGGCTCCGGGGTGGTGTTCCGGGCGGGCTCCGGCGTCGGCACGGTCACCCTCCCCGGCCTGCCGCTGGACGTCGGGGAGCCCGCGGTGAACCCGGTGCCGCGCCGGCTGATGCGTGAGCATGTGGAGCGGGTGGCGGCAGAGTACGGGGAGCCGGGGGACGTGGAGGTGACGGTGTCGGTGGACCACGGCGAGGAGATCGCCCGCTCCACGTGGAACGGCCGGCTCGGCATCCTGGGCGGCCTGTCGATCCTGGGCACGACAGGGGTGGTCGTCCCGTACTCCTGCTCGGCCTGGATCGACTCGATCCGCCGGGGGGTGGACGTGGCAAGAGCGGCAGGCCTGACACATGTGGCGGGCTGCACGGGCTCGACGTCGGAGAAGACGGTGGTCGCGGAGTACAACCTCCCGGACATAGCACTCCTGGACATGGGCGACTTCGCGGGCGCGGTCCTCAAGTACGTACGCCGACACCCCATCCCCCGCCTCACGATCTGCGGAGGCTTCGCGAAACTCTCCAAACTGGCGGCCGGCCACCTGGACCTCCACTCGGCCCGCTCCCAGGTGAACAAGCCTTTCCTGGCGGCCCTGGCCCGCGAGGGCGGCGCGACCGAGGAGCTGGCGTCCCGCATAGCCACGGCCAACACGGGCCTGGAGGCGCTGCGGCTGAGCGAGGCGGAGGGTGTGCGCTTGGGCGACCTGGTGGCGTCCCGCGCCCGCGACGAGGCGCTGTCGGTGCTGCGGGGCGCACCGGTGGAGGTGGACGTGATCTGCATCGACAGGGCGGGGGTGGTGGTGGGGCGGTCGTAGCTCGTTTCCGCGCCCGCCCCACCACCAAGGCCGTATGTCAGGCGCGGCCAAGTGCCCGAACGGTCCACCCGGCCGTACGCCAGACGTCGACGTCAAGGGTGCCGCGCCCGTCGACGACCGTGGCGTCCGCGACCCGCCGGGCAAGCTGCCCGGGATCGACGCGGCTGAACTCGGGCCACTCCGTCAGATGCAGCAGCAGATCGGCGCCCTCGACGGCGGCGATCGGGTCCTCCACATAGTCAAGTTCGGGATGAACCTTGCGGGCGTTGTCGAGGGCCTTGGGGTCGGTGACGGTGACCGTGGCACCGAGCTCGTGGAGTTTCCGGGCAACGGCGAGGGCGGGCGAGTCACGGATGTCGTCGGTGTTCGGCTTGAAGGCCGCACCCCAGACGGTGATCCGCCGCCCACTTGGCGACGCGAACCAGCGGCCCGCGAGCTCCTCCAGCGCACCGGCGCAGAACTCGGCATCACGGCCTGAGGACCCCCGCCCCCGGCCTTCGCAGCTACTGCCTGGAACCGCCCCCGGCTGCGGCGGCAGCGGCGGCGAGCCGTGACCGCCACCCGTCCGGATCCCGCCCGGCCTCCACGGCCTTCGCAGCGTCCTCGGCGAGATCGATCCCGAGATCGGCGGCCCGGCGCTCGGCCCACCGCGCATAGGCAGCGGCCTGCTGGCAGTCGGGGCACTCGGTCTCCTCGCTGTAGGCCCGGAAGACATGCTCGTTTCCGGCCCCCTGGCAGGTGACGAGAGGCGGAACGTACGGAGGCGGGGGAAGGGCGGCAGGCAACGCAGCCTCCTCCACCGCTTCCTGCACCTCCTCGACCGTCTCCCGCCCCGGAGCCCGCTGCTCGCTCACGGGCGCCTCGGGCATCTTCATCTCCAGCCGATGCCGCAGGAAGCCCACAGCGGACCGCACCCCATTCGACGGCAACCCACTGCTCAACACCCGCCGAAGCTCACCGGCCGAAACCCCCCGCCGCAACCACTCAACAGCCAGCCCGACCAGCTCACGAGCTTCACGAACCCCGAGCCGCAACTGCCGGTCGGAGTTCCGCAGGGACAACAACACCCGCTCAGCCTCAACTTCTTGAGGAGGCGGCTCCACAGCTGGGACTCCGTCTTCCCCTTCGCTTTCAACTTCGCTAGGCGCTTCGGTGGGTGGGCGGGATGAGTTCTCCCCCAGTTCTTCGTCTGCCGGTAGTTGATGACCGACGGTCCGAGGACCCGGCTCACCGACGGCCGGAAACTGCACACTCGGAGCCGACGACCGGACCCCCACCCCAGCATCCCGCCACACCACCAGAGCATCACCCTCACTCAACGGCACATTCGAGAACAGCTGATGGGTGACCCACAACCCCCGCTCACCGGACACCCGCCGCTCATGAACGAACCCGTTCACGACCAACTGCTCCTTGGCCCGCTGGAACGCACGCCCCTTGATACCCAGCTTCCGGCCATGCTCGGACAACGCCACATGGGTCTGCCCATCGGGCAACCCCTGCACGTACAACAACAAGATCTTCGCGTCACTGCACAGACGCGGATGACGCACGACATCGTGCGAGGCCTTCGTGTAGCGCCGAACAGGCGCGATAGCATGCCAAAGCATCCCGGTGGACCTTGACTTCCACTAGTGGGTGAAGGCCCTCGGACCGGTGCGTAGGAACACCTCCGGGGGCCGCCCCATGCACACGAAGTGCACACAGAGCGTGATGACAGGATGACGCTACCGCAGCCTAGAAGTGCCTCGGGGACAATCCGCCGAACGGGCGGGCAGACCAAAGCAGATCAACCCGTAAGGGTGGAAAGCCAGTTCGTGTTGACGCGCTGATGGGCGTGGAACGCCCCTGCCATCTGGTGACAGCCTCGTCCGGGGCGCCCGCCCCGTCCCGTCCGGTCAGCTCGTCGCCTTCTCAATGGCGTCGAAGATGTCGGCATCGGTTTTCTGCTGCCAGACCGGCAGGTCGGCCCAGTCCGCCACGTAGCCCGGCTTCGGGTCCTCGAAGTGCTTGAACATCTGGGCCGTCCAGCAGATCGCGACGAAGCGCCCCCGCTGCTCACGGGACAACCGCGACGTACGCCCACCGCTGACCGTGACGAACTGACGCACCTGCTCGCACACGGCTCCCGCCGCTTCGCGCTCCCACTGCGGGGTGTCGTCCCACGGAGTCACGTACCCAGCCTTCGGCTCCCCGGGAAAATGCCGCCGAACCCCCGCGATCCAGGCCTCCCGGAACAGCCGTGCACCCTCAACCTGCGACATGCCATCCCCTTCTCGTCACGGCGTCCTCAGCGTGGCGAACTCCGCCCCCAGCTCCGCCACGCGGCGGTCACGGCTCAAAGGACCGAACTCGTCGCACAGGACCTGAAGTCTACGGGCGGCGTACCCGGATCCTGAGGCGCGAGCCAGGCCGATCGCCTCCTTGCCGTACGCGACGACCTGGTCGGCATCCCGCCTCTTCGCCCCGATCGCCGCCATGTCCGTCAGCACCGCACCCCGTCGGCGGTAGGACTGCCCCGGTGCCAGGGCCATCTGCGCCAGCGCCCGCTCCAGGGCCTCCTCCGCCAGGTCGAGACGGCCGAGCTGTACGTAGCGCGATCCCCGTTCCTCCGCCAGCCGCGCACCGTCGAACCGGAGCCACCCGCCGTTGACGCTTTCCGCGCTGAGGTCGCGGACAGCCTCCGCACGCTCCATCGCGTGCTCGCACGCGTCCAGGTCACCGAGAGCTGCGTACGCCTCGGCCTGGACCGAGGCGGCCCAATGGCGGGTCGAGAGGTTCCTGTCGCCCCGGCCTGCCAGGCGCTCGGCCGCCCCGAGCATCTGCTCCGCCTGGTGGTGGCGGCGCTCGGACATGTCGACGTACGCATGCCGGACCAGCGCGCACGCCCACAGGTCGTACGCCTGGGCGTCCTTGCCGATCGAGGCCGCGAGTGCGTACGAAGCGGAGGCATCGGCGTACCGGTTCGCGTCGAACGCCACCTCCCCGGCCAGCTGGAACAGGTCCGCCGCCGCATTCAACAGCGGTCGGGGGCTGCCACGATGACCGGCCAAGGCCTCATTCAGCGTGGCCAGCTGGTCGCGTACGACCGGATAGACAGACCCCTTGGAACGGGACAGTTGGTAGACCTGCCACAGATGACTGTTCATCCGGGCGAAATCGGCAGGAACACCGCCTCGGACTCCCTCGGCGAGGGCTTCCGCCTCATCTACAGGCAGCGCGGTCAACGCACCGCTGACGGTCAGTATGCGGAGGAATGCGCGGCGGATCATGTCGTCAGGGTCTCCCGCGTTCGGGGGCTCACTGGGCTGGTGCCCGACGGTGTTCCGGGCTGCGGTTCGTGAGGGGCCGAGGAAGGCGTCCAGCTCTTCGAGGCTGACTTCGAGGGCGGCAGCCAGGCCCCGCCGCTGGGGTGGCTGCGGATAGACCCTGCCGTTCTCCCAGCGCCCGACCGTTGTGCGATCCACACCGAGTAAGTGGGCCAATTCTTCTTGGCCGTAGCCCAGCGCCCTGCGTCGTTCCGCCAGTCCCATGGCATCCACTCTCGCGCAGCTCCGACCCCTTCGGCATCCGTGCACAGATCTGCTTCCCGCGTGATGCGGTGCAGGCGCTGGCGCCGGGTGCCGCTGGACCTGGCGCAGGAAGCGCGGCAGAAGGCTCCGGCAGGATGCGTCGACAGGGCCGTCCAGTGCCAACTGTCCACCCACGAGGGCGACCAGCACCACGGCCTCCTGGCCGAACTCGACACGTACGGCACCGCCCTCTGGCTCCGCTGGCGCGGGGCCTACATGGACCTGGTCGTGCTGCGGGACTGCCCGGTGCCCGGGCCAGGGCCGGACGGGGAGGGCTGCTGCCTCTTCGCCGGCCACCCGGAGCAGCACACCTGGGAAGACACCTCGGAGGAGGCCCTGTGCACCGGTTGATCGCGAGCCCGTACAACGGAACGTTCCTGGTCGCCCGCCCCGGGGCCATGGGCGGCATGCGCATCCCGCAGTCGCTGTACGAAGAGCTGGCCTCAACTGCCGAAAGCAGTAGCCCTCTTCCTGCCTGGCTCCTCGACCACGCCCGCACGGCTTGGAGCATGGACCTGGCGGGCACGGTGATGCGGGACGCCGTCCTCGTACGCTCCGGTACCGGCCTCGGCTACGGGCGGGTCACGTACGAGATCAACAAGGGCTGCAACTTCAACTGCGAGCACTGCTACCTCGCGGAACGGAGGTTCGAGGGACTGCCCTGGCCGGACAAGGTCCGGCTCCTGCACCTGCTGCGGGATTCCGGAGTGCCGTGGCTCCAGTTCACCGGCGGCGAGCCGCTGATCGACCCGGACTTCGTGGACGCGTACACGCTCGCTCACCGCTCCGGGATGCTGATCGAGATCCTCACCAACGGCTCCCGGCTCCACCGCCCCGAGATCATCGGCCTGCTGCGTGACCTGCCGCCGCACAAGGTGACCGTCTCCCTCTACGGGGCCACCCCGGACAGCTTCGAATCGCTCACGCGCAAGCCGGGGGCGTTCAAGCTGGTCGAGAAGGGACTCGTCGCGGCACGCGAGGCGGGCATCGCGCTGGAACTTGCGCTGATCATCACCCGGCACAACGCCCACGAGCTGGACGCGATGCGCGCCCTCGCGGAGCGGTACGGGGCGGGCCGCCAGGAGTACGGCACGATCTCCCCCACGTACACCGGCACGCCCGAACCGCTGGCCGCGCAGGCGCCCGGCTTCCTGGACAAGACCAGCGTCTTCAAGGGTTGCCCCGCCGGCCACAGCTTCTTCCACGTCGACCCGTACGGTCTGGCGACCATGTGCAAGGTCGGCCGCGGGAACCCCGTCGACCTCATGTCCGAGGGCCTGGACGGGCTCCTCCGTCTGCCCGGCATCGCCGATGCCCAGATGCTTCGCACCGGTGACTGCGGCGGCTGTCAGCTCTCCGGCACCTGCCGGGTCTGCCGACCGCTCGCCAAGGCCTACCAGGAGGCGAAGGCACCACTGAACACCTACTGCCGACACGGAAGCGAGGAAGCGTCATGACCGCTGTCATGGTGGAGATCGGCCCCCGACCGCCGGCCCTGGAGGAGCCCGAGGAAGTGATCCTCCTGGACGACCTGGAGGCGTTGACCGAAGGCGCCGTCCCGGGCTGCAACGACGACAACCCGTACAGGTAGACGCCCGGCCGCACAGAACCGTGGGGGCTCCGGGACGTTCTTCCGTCCGAAGCCCCCGCACCACCGCACCCGTACCCGCCTCCGTGGAAGAGTGAAGCCCCATGGCGACCACCCGGATCGGCCTCGGCCGACTGCCGCCTGCCGCCCGCGCCGCCGTCGAAGAGCACACCGGCCCCCTCCTCAGGGTCGAGGAGAGTGCCGAGGGCTTCAACAGCGAGATCGCGGCCCGCGTAACCTCCGCCACGGGCATCTGGCACATCAAGGGCCTGCGCACCGACCACCCCCGCGCCTGGACCCAGCGTCGAGAGGCCGCCGTCACCCCCTTCCTCACCGACCTGGCCCCCGCCCTCCGCTGGCGCGTCGAAACGGCAGGCTGGGACCTCCTCGGCTTCGCAGCCCTGGACGGCCACCACGCCAACTACGCCCCCGGCTCCCCCGACCTCCCCGAAGTCGCAGCCCTCCTGCGCCGCCTCGGCGGGACCCCCTGTCCCGGCATCGAATTGCGCCATGCCGAACAGCGCCTGGAGCACTACGCCGCCCACCCCGACGACCTCCGCCACTTCGCCGGGACCCACCTGCTCCACACCGACCTGAACAACGCCAACGTCCTCATCGACGACCACGCCCCGGCGGGCGACCGGGCCCGCCTGGTCGACTGGGCCTGGGCAACCCGAGGAGCGGCCTGGCTAGACGCGGGCTACTGGGTCATCTGGCTCATCGCCGCCGGCCACACCCCCGCCTCCGCCGAACACTGGGCCGCCGAAATCCCCTCCTGGCACACGGCCCCCGCCGAGGGCATCACCGCCTTCGCCACCGCCAACGCCACCATCTGGTCCGAGATCAGCGATGCCGACCCCGACCCGTGGACCCGGCGCCTCGCGACTGCCGCCAACGCCTGGCACGCACACCGCAGGATGGGATGAACGACAATCCGCGCTGACCACTGCGGGATGTCAGCCGTGGTCGTCCTGTCTTCCGTACGTTCGGGGGTGGGGGGCCAAGGCCCCTAAGCAGCCACCGAATCAGAGAACGTGCGGGCTCCTCCTCCTCGCCCGGAAGACGCTGGTGGCCATCGGCGCCCCGCCATCAGGACCCGGGTCGTGCACGGTGTCCGAATCGATCAGGTCGAACCCGTGCTCGTCCAGCAGCGTCGTCCATACCGTGGATTCCAGGACCCATCGCTGCATGGTGCCGGGACTGCCGTCAGGCATGCGGGCCGGGATGTCGGCGGGCCGGCACTCCGTCTCGGGTGGAGCGCCCGTTCGGTAGTGGGCGAGAGTGGAGAACACCAGGGTGCCGCCTGGTCGGAGCGCAACTGCGGCTGCCGGGAGCAAGGCTTGTGGGTCGCTGAAGTCGAGTGCGCCGAAGACGCTGTAGGCGACGTCGAGACTGGACGGGTGGCCCTGGAGGTGGGCGGCAGCGTCTTCGTGGACGAAGTCCAGGCGGGGCACTGCTTCGTAGAAGCCGCAGCTGCGGCTGTGCTGCGCGGCGGAGCTGTCGATCGCGATGACGTGTGCCGCTTTCAACTCGGTCGCCACATAGGCGGCCTGATGACCGGCTCCGGCGCCCAGTTCCGCGACCGTACGACCCGCTAGGTCGCCCAGCAGTTCATCGCCCGGTCCCATGCGCTGGTACCAGTCCCAGTACAGGCGGCCAACAGTGCGACGCCCGTTCGAGGAGGTTCCGTAGTGATGCCAGCGGTCGAGGACGTCTGCCGGGGAGGACGAGGTCGAAGTCACGGCCCATATCTTGGCCTGCCCATCGCAGCCGCCGCAGCGGCCTCACAGCATTCACCCGTACGCGTGCGGGTCTCGCGGGGAACTGACAGGTCCGCTGCTCCCGCGAACCCGGGTGTCCAGGACTGCGGTCATTGGGGCAGCGTCCTCCGGGTCGGCCCCCGGCCGGGAGTCGTCGTACATTCCGCGTCGGTCCCGCGCTCGTCCACCCCTACGACGCATAGCCTTCCATATTTATCTCAGTTTTCTTGCCTGTAGGCGCTATTTATCTGCACAAACCTTGCCTCTGCTGGCCTACAGCAAGGATGTGCGGGCACTTTGTGGTGCGAAAGTTGCCTACCAAGCCGGACAGCGCGACGACTCCCTGGGCCCAGCCCGCAGCCCCGGCCTCCAGCCGCGAGCGGAGACCAGCCCGCCAGCGCCGAGCCCCTCCTGAGTAGCAGGTTTAGCAGACTTTCCTTGCCCTCAGGTGGAAATTTATAGATTATCCTTGCCTCTAGCGGCTCTCAAACGGCACAAAAGGACATTTAGAGCATGAAAGTTGCCCCCCAGGCGTCGCCCGCCGGGACGCTGGAGTTCGGCACGAGTGGCTCGCGGAGTCGGCAGGTCAAAGCCGGCCGAGCTGTCAGGCTCGCGCCGGCCATCTATGCGGTAGGGGCAACGCTTCCTCCGGAGACCGTCGCCCGCAAGCACCTCAACGCGATCGTTGCGCGCCTCTGGCCTGGTGCCGTGATCTCGGACCGCTCTGCCTTCGCCGGTGGTCAACCCGACGAAGGCTGGCTGTTCATTCGTCACCCCGACCCCCAGCGTCGCGCAGATCTCGTGCTGCCGGGGGTGACCGTCACCGTCCAGGACGGCCCGGGTCCCCTCCCGGGGGACATGCCCATGCCCGAAGGCTTGCACCTGTCGGGCGTGGCTCGTGGACTCGTGGAGAACGTCACGGGCCGCGGCCGGCCACCCGTAGGGCGGCCGGCACGGGCCGCCGGTACTCAGGCCGTCGAGGACCGCATCGATGCGCTGGCCCGGACAGGCGGATCCGGAAAGATCAAAAACGTCCTCGCGGAAGTAGATCTCCTGAAGGGCAGCCTGGACGCCGGAGCTGTCGAGATCGTCCGTAGCCGCCTTGCGGAACTGCTGGGTACCTTCGCCCCCACCGCCCCTGCTTCAGCACGGTTGCAGGCCCGCTTGGAAGGCGAACCCTTCGATGCACACAGGGTGGGGATGTTCGAGCGGCTTGCCGAAGGCTTGACCGCCATGCCCCCACTGCCAGCACCAGCCTTGGGCGGCTCTTCCCGGTGGGAGTGGCTGGCGTTCTTCGAGGCCTATTTCTCCAACTTCATCGAAGGCACCGAGTTCGGAGTCGAGGAAGCCCGCAGCATCGCGATCGACGGCGACATCCCCGCCGCGCGGCCCCAAGACGCTCACGATGTCGCGGCCACCTTCCGCATCCTGTCCGACCCCGCCCTCGCCGGCCGCAAGCCGATCTCAGGCAGCGACATGTTGGACCTGCTCAGAGAGCACCACCGCATCCTCATGGCCGCTCGGCCGGACAAACGCCCCGGGGAGTTCAAAGAGAAGCAGAACTACGCCGGTGGATATCAGTTCGTCGAACCGGCCCTGCTGGTCGGTACGCTCAGGCGCGGCTTCGATGCCTTCGCTTCCGTGACCGACCCACTTCAGCGGGCCGCAGCCATGATGTTCTTGATCACCGAGTGTCACCCCTTCGACGACGGCAACGGTCGCGTGGCCCGCATCATTGCCAACGCCGAGCTCACTGCCACCGGGCAGGTGCGGCTCATCATCCCCACGGTGTACCGCAACAACTACCTCGCAGGGCTGTCCTCCGTCAGCAACGAAGCCGGCCGAGGCGAAGCCTTCCTCTCTGTTCTCCGCTTTGCTCAACGCTGGGTCGCTGCGGTCGATTGGAGGAGCTTCGACCAGGCCCACGCCGATATCACCGAGACGTTCGGGTACAACGACCCGGCGCTGGCCGAATCCTCCGGCCTCCGCCTGCGCCTGCCCGGCTCGTAGAAGCAGCCCCTCAGCACCCGCCCCGCTCCCGCCCCACCGAATACAGATGGCTGTCCCGGAACTGCTCCGCCCCCAGCGTCCGCCCCACCATGATGACCGCCGTCCTGATCACCCCCGCCGACTTCACCTGCTCCGCGATCGAGTCCAGGGGGCCCCGCAGTACGATCTCGTCCGGGCGGGACGCCATCGCGACCACCGCTGTCGGGCAGTCCGCGCCGTAGTGCGGGGTCAGTTCCTCCACCACGCGGTCCACGTAGCGGGCCGCCAGGTGGAGGACGATCAGGGCGCCGCTGCGGCCCAGGGTGGCCAGGTCCTCGCCTTCCGGCATGGCCGTGGCGCGCTGGGCGATGCGGGTCAGGATCACCGTCTGGCCCACCGTCGGGACCGTCAGCTCGCGCTTCAGGGCCGCGGCCGCCGCGGCGAACGCGGGGACGCCGGGGACCACCTCGTACGGGATGTCCGCCTCGTCCAGGCGCTTCATCTGCTCGTTCACCGCGCTGAACACCGACGGGTCGCCCGAGTGCAGCCGCGCCACGTCGTGGCCGTCCGCGTGGGCCCGTACGAGCTCCTCGGTGATCTGGTCGATGTCCAGGTTCGCCGTGTCGATCAGGCGGGCGTCCGGCGGGCACTCCGCCAGCAGCTCCACCGGGACCAGGCTGCCCGCGTACAGGCAGACCGGGCTGGCGGCGAGCAGTCTCGCGCCGCGCACCGTGATCAGGTCGGCCGCGCCCGGGCCCGCGCCGATGAAGTACACCGTCATGTTCGATCTCCTGGGGCTGGGAATGGGGCTGGGGCTGAGGGTTTGCGTACGGACCACTGCGTCACCGGCATCGCCTGGCGCCAGCCCGTGAATCCGCCCACCGGGACCGCGTGCGCCACCGCGAGCCGGGTCAACTCACCGCCGTACGACCGGTATCGCTCGGCCAGCAGCGCCTCCGACTCCAGCGTCACCGTGTTCGCCACCAGCCGGCCACCCGGCCGCAGCGCCTCCCAGCACGCGTCCAGCAGGCCCGGTGCCGTCAGGCCGCCGCCGATGAACACCGCGTCCGGAGGCGGGAGTTCCGAAAGGGACGAAGGGGCCGGGCCCGTGACGACCTTCAGGCCCGGGACTCCCAGGCGGTCCGCGTTCCTCGCGATCCGGTCCGCCCTCGCCGGGTCCCTCTCCACGCTCACCGCCCGGCAGGAAGCGTGCGTACGCATCCACTCGATCGCGATCGAGCCGGAGCCGCCCCCCACGTCCCACAGCAGTTCCCCGGGCGCGGGCGCCAGCGCCCCGAGCGTGGCGGCCCTGATGTGGCGCTTGGTGAGCTGGCCGTCGTGTTCGTACGCCTCGTCCGGCAGGCCCGGTACGGCGCCGAGCCGCAGCGCGTCCGCCGATGCCACGCAGTCGATGGCGATGACGTTCAGGCGGTCCCCGGGAGCGTGCGCCCAGCTCTCCGCGACGCCGTCCACGTACGCCTCCGCCTCGCTGCCCAGCTGTTCCAGCACCCGCATGCGGCTCGGGCCGAAGCCGTGCGCCGTGAGCAGGGCCGCCACCGTCGCGGGCGTCGAAGCGTCCGCGCTCAGGGCCAGCAGCCTCCGGCCCTCGTGGAGGGAGACGGCCAGGCGGGACACCGGACGGCCCACCAGCGTCACGACCTCCGTGTCCTCCAAGGGCCAGCCGAGGCGCGCGCAGGCGTACGAGACCGAGGACGGGTGTGGCAGGACGTGCAGGCCCTCCGGGCCCAGCTCCTCCGCCAGCGCGCGCCCGATCCCGTAGAACATCGGGTCCCCGCTCGCCAGCACCGCGATCCGGCGCTCCCGGTGCTCGGCCAGCAGCCGGGGTACGGCGGGGCGCAGCGGTGACGGCCACGCCACCCGTACGCCCGCGCACTCCGGCGGCAGCAGCTCCAGCTGACGCGCCCCGCCGATCAGCACCTCCGCCTCCCGCAGCGCCTCCCGCGCCCCGCCCGACAGGCCGGACCAGCCGTCCGCGCCGATCCCCACGACGGAGACGGGCGGCGGGGGCAGGGCTGGGGATGGGGACACGGGCCGGGACCTCGTCGTGGGGAAGGGGCGGAAGGGACGCGCAACAAGCGGAAACGAGACGCAACGAGCGGAAACTGGACGCAGCCGAACCTTACTGAACGTCCCGTTCCGACCCCTCCAGCGGGTGAATCCCGAAAAGAACCGCGAAAGAACCGCGCGTCGTGTCGAGAACCCCGGCCCGGCCCCGACGTCCCCTGTGTAAGCGGAGAAGAGGGAACCGAGAGCTCGCTACAGGAGGCGACGGTCATGAAGTATCTGGTGATGGTCCAGGGCAGCCAGAAGGACTACGAAGCGCAGGCCGGCAAGGGGTCGCCCGACAGTCCGGTCTGGGACGAGAAGGCCATGCAGGCGATGTTCGCCCACATGGGCAGCATCAACGACGACCTCGCCGAGTCGGGCGAGCTGGTGTGCGCGTACGGGCTCACGGAGCCCGCGCAGGGGCGGGCCGTGAGCGTCGACGCCGAGGGGCGGCCGGTGGTGTCGGACGGGCCGTACAGCGAGACGAAGGAGCTGCTCGCCGGGTTCTGGATCCTCGAATGCGAGAGCCTGGAGAGGGTGACCGAGATCGCCGCCCGCGTGACACGCTGTCCGCAGCCGGCCGGGGCGCCCGAGTACCCGGTGCTCATCCGGACCATCGGTGGCGGGATCGACTAGGAGCAACCGCTGAAGGCGGACCGTACGAACGACGACCACGACATCGAGGACCTGCTGCGCCGCCACGCGCCGCAGGTCCTCGGCGCGCTCGTCCGCCGGTACGGGCACTTCGACCCGGCCGAGGACGCCGTCCAGGAGGCCCTGATCGCGGCCGCCGGGCAGTGGCCCGAGGACGGGGTGCCGGAGAATCCGCGCGGCTGGCTGATCCGGGTCGCCTCCCGGCGCCTCACCGACCGGTTGCGCAGCGACGAGGCCCGTCGGCGGCGGGAGGAGACCGTGGCCGCCCTCACCCCGGCCGACGCGTTCGTCGCCCCGCCGCCCGGGGAAGGCCCCACCGGGCTGGGTGGCCGGGCGCCCTCCGAGGACGACACCCTCACCCTCCTCTTCCTCTGCTGCCACCCCGCCCTCTCCCCCGCCGCCCAGATCGCCCTCACCCTCCGCGCGGTCGGCGGGCTCACCACGGCGGAGATCGCCCGCGCCCACCTGGTGGAGGAGGCGACGATGGCGCAGCGGATCAGCCGGGCGAAGCGGGCGGTGCGGGGCGCGGAGTTCCGGGCGCCGGAGCCGGAGGACCGGGACCGGCGGCTCGCGGCCGTGCTCCAGGTCCTCTACCTGATCTTCAACGAGGGGTACACCGCCACCGCAGGACCCGAGCTGCACCGCACCGACCTGGCCCGCGAGGCGATCCGGCTCACCCGTGCCGTACGCCGGCTCCTCCCCCAGGAAGGGCGCGTGACCGGGCTGCTGGCGCTCATGGTCCTCACCGAGGCGCGTGCTCCGGCGCGCACCGGGCCCGACGGCGAGCTGATCCCCCTCGACGAACAGGACCGGGCCCTCTGGGACCGTACGGCCATCGCCGAAGGCACCGCACTGGCCGAGGAGGCGCTCGCCCAGGGGCCCGCCGGGGACTACCAGCTCCAGGCCGCCATCGCCGCCCTGCACGACGAGGCCGAGCGCGCCGAGGACACCGACTGGCCGCAGATCCTCGCCCTGTACGAGCTCCTTGTGCACCGCACCCCCGACCCCGCCGCCGCGCTGGGCCGGGCGGTCGCGGTGGCCATGGTGCACGGGCCGCGGGCGGGGCTGGCGGAGGTCGACGCGCTGGCGGGGGCGGGGGCTGGCGTAGGGGCAGGGGCGGGAGCGGGGCGCTATCGCCTTGATGCCGTACGCGCCCATCTCCTGGAGCGGGCGGGGGAGTTGGACGCCGCACGGGTCGCCTATCGCGCGGCCGCCGAGGGGACGCTGAGTGAGCCCGAGGCCCGCTACCTACGGGCGCGGGCGGACCGGCTGGTTCCGTAGCGCCCGCACACCGGCCGCTCCCTCAGCGCCCGGACGACAGCGGCCGCTCCCGTAGCGCCCGTACGACACCCGATGGCCCCGGGACGCCCTCGCACCGGCTCGTCCCGGAGCGCCCGCGCCCGATCACGTACGCCCACGTCACGCCCCTGAACACATGCGGCAACGCCACTCACCCGATCACGTACGGCAACACCCTCGCCCGATCACGTACGGCATCACGTACAGCGACATCACGAGCACGCACGCGTACCCCCTTCAGCCGAAGCCCGCAGAGCCATCGGCGCGACTGGAGTCGCCGTCGGCGCCCGCCCTCGCGATCATCGGAAGTATGACCAAGAGTGACAGCGGCAAGGACATCACCCTGCGGATCGCCCAGCAGCCGGCCGCGGACGAGCTCCTCGCCCGCAGCCCCCTCGCCGCCCTCGTCGGCATGCTGCTGGACCAACAGGTCCCGATGGAGTGGGCGTTCACCGGCCCGTACACGCTGGCGGAGCGGATGGGCTCGGACGACCTCGACGCGGCGGAGATCGCCGCGTACGGCCCCGAGGCCTTCACCTCCCTCTTCACCACCAAACCGGCCCTCCACCGCTACCCCGGCTCCATGGCCCAGCGGGTCCAGCAGCTGTGCCAGTACCTGGTGGCGGAGTACGAGGGGGACGCGAGCGCGGTGTGGCGGGACGCGGGCACCGGGGAGGAGCTGCTGCGGCGGCTGAACGAGCTGCCGGGGTTCGGCACCCAGAAGGCCCAGATCTTCCTGGCGCTCCTCGGCAAGCAGTTCGGCGTACGTCCCCCGGGGTGGCGGGCGGCGGCGGGGGCGTACGGGGAGGACGGGTCGCGGCGGTCGGTGGCCGACATCACCGGGCCGGAGTCGCTGGCGGAGGTACGCGCGTACAAGCAGGAGGCCAAGGCCGCGGCCAAGGCGGCGAAAGCGAAGAAGGAAACGTCCAAGGCGGCGAAAACGGTCAAGGGAACGGCGAATACGGCGAAGTCGGCCAAGGGCTCTTCCCAGGGGTGACCGGAATGCACAGTCCAGCACGCAGCCGGACAGAACACCCGGCGGAAACGATCAAAACCAGCCATAGCTGTTCCCAGGAGCCACCCCACTCGCTAGCTTTCGCAACAGCTTTCGCAGCACGTTCGTCCGTACGTCCGTCACGTCTCGACCGGAAGGACTCTTGTGCACGCAACACGTCGCAGAGCCATGGCAGTTGTGGCCGCCACCGCTCTGGCCGCACCGCTCCTCCTGGGCGCAGCCCCGAACCACGGGCATGGGCACGGGCCAGGCCATTCGAAGGGCCCCTCGAAGGAGGCGGTCAAGCTGTCCCGGGAGCTGGTGAAGAAGGCGTCCGCGCGTGACGCCTACCGCCATCTCCAGCAGTTCCAGGCGATAGCCGATTCGGCCGACGGTCACCGCGCGGCGGGATCGCTCGGCCACGATGCCTCGGCGGCGTACGTCTACCGGCAGCTCCAGCGTGCCGGGTACCAGGTCTCCTACGAGACCTTCCGCTTCCCCTACACGGAGACGCTGGCCGAAAAGCTCGCCGTGGTGTCGCCGACGCCCCGCGACGTGTCGATCAAGGCGATGACGTACACCCCGTCGACCAGGGTGGGCGGTCTGACGGCCGGGCTCGTCAACGTCCCCGTCGACGACACCTCCGGCTGCGAGGCGTCCGACTACGCCTCCGCCAACTTCACCGGCAAGATCGCGCTGATCAAGCGCGGCGGCTGCACCTTCGCCGAGAAGCAGGCGGCGGCAGCGGACGCCGGAGCGGCCGGGGCGGTCATCTACAACAACACCGAGGGCCTCCTGTCCGGCACGCTCGGCGACGCCGCGGCGGGCCGCATCCCGACCGGCGGCGTCACCCAGGAGGAGGGCGAGAAGCTCGTCGCCGACCTGGCGGCCGGCGAGGTCACGGTCTCCTTCGAGGTCCGCCAGCTCCAGGAGGAGCGCACGACCCGCAACGTCATCGCGGAGACGCGCGGCGGCAAGGCAGCGAACACCGTGGTGCTCGGCGCCCACCTCGACTCCGTCACCGAGGGCCCCGGCATCAACGACAACGGCTCCGGCTCCGCCGGCCTCCTCGATGTCGCCCTGAAACTGGCCCAGTCGAAGAGCAAGCCCGCCAACAAGGTCCGGTTCGCCTGGTGGTCGGCCGAGGAGAACGGCCTGCTCGGCTCGGAGGCGTACGTCGCCGGGCTCTCCGAGAAGCAGCGCGGGCAGATCAAGCTCTACCTGAACTTCGACATGATCGCCTCGCCCAACGGCGTCCAGTTCGTCTACGACGGCGACGACTCCGACGGCGTCGGCGCGGGCCCCGGCCCGGAGGGCTCCGCCCAGCTGGAGCGGGACATCAACAAGTTCCTCGACAGCAAGGGCAAGAAGCACGAGGGCACGGACTTCACCGGCCGCTCGGACTACGGGCCGTTCATCGAGGTGGGCGTCCCCTCCGGCGGTACGTTCACGGGCGCCGAGGGCATCAAGACGGCGGCCCAGGCCCGCGTCTACGGCGGGGAGGCGGGGGTCGCCTACGACGCGTGCTACCACGCGGCCTGCGACAACCTCAGCAACATCGACATGCGGCACTTCGACGTCAACATCGACGTGATCGCCAACGCGGTCGGCACGTACGCCCACGACCTGCGCTCGCTGACCCGTCCGGTCACCCCGGCTCCCAGCACCGGCACGCCGGGCAGCGGCGGCGGCCTGCACGACGGCCACGGCCACGAGGTCACGGAGTAGGCCAGGTCGACCACGTGACGGAGTAGGGCCTACGTCATGGAGTAGGGCACGCGTCACGGAGTAGGACGACGTCGACCGCGTGACGGAGTAGGGCACGCGTGACGGAGTAGGGCACGCGTCATCAGCCCGAAGAGGGTGGCACAGCGCGGCCCCGCGGGAGGGATCTCCTGCGGGGCCGTCGTACGCCGGGAACGGAACCTCAGTCGGTGAGGACGTCCTTGACCTTCTCCTTGGCCTGGCGGGCGTCGCCCTTGACCTGGTCCGCCCGGCCCTCGGCCGTCAGACGCTCATTGCCCACGGCACGCCCGGCCGCTTCCTTGACCTTGCCCTTGGCCTGCTCGGTCTTGGCCTGGGCCTTCTCATCAGCAGCCATGCCACTCACACCCTGACTTCTCGACAATGTCTCCCCCGCCGCCTGACCCGCTCCGTCCCGTTCAAACCCGCCGGAGCCCGTACCGGCACCGGACCGGCCGAGCGAGAGCGCCCCACCGGTGCGGCGAAACCTCAGCTCGGCGGCGCCCCCGGCGCGGGGGATCACAGACCGGTCGCGGGGGTCACAGACCGGTGATGTCCCGTGCCTTCTTCAGCGCGGAGCCGATCGAGTCCACAGCGGCACCGCGCCGCTTCGCCCGCGACGCGACGTCCGGCGGCACCAGCCGCTCGGCGGTCCGCACGGCATGGGCATCCGGGTCCCCGTAAACGGTCTGCGGGCTCTCTCCCCTGTCCGCGCAGTGCGTCGTGACCTCCTTGACCGCCCTGGAGCACCACGGCCCGGTCCACGCCCGGCTGCATGGCCAGCCGTACCTGGAAGCGCGCCATCCACTTCTCGCGGGCCTTCTCCTCCGCCGCGTCCGTTGTCCGGTCCTTACTGGCCACGCGCCCTCCCGGGTGGTAGACGGCCTCCGACACCAGATCAGACGCGTGAACAACGGAAAGGGTTCACAGGCCCGGGGGGCAAGAGGGCAGGAGGACAGGAGGCAGGAAGCTTCGGGTACGAAGGGTTCCCTGGCTGCGCCCGGCACCCCTTGCCCGGTAGGCTTTCCGTGTGATCTTCAAGCGCATCGGAAATGGGAAGCCATACCCCGACCACGGCCGGGAAAGCACCCGACAGTGGGCGGATGTCGCGCCGCGTCCGGTTCGCCTGGACCAGCTCGTGACCACCAAGGGCCAGCTGGACCTGGAGACCCTCCTCGCCGAGGACTCCACGTTCTACGGGGACCTCTTCGCCCACGTCGTGAAGTGGCAGGGCGATCTGTACCTGGAGGACGGGCTGCACCGGGCGGTCCGCGCCGCGCTCCAGCAGCGCCAGGTGCTGCACGCACGCGTCCTCGACCTGGGCTGACGCCGTCGCGTCCCCCGCGCACCCGTGCGTATCACCCTCATAACGACCGCTCCAGCGGTCGCACGTGAATTCGGGCCTTTCGGGTGCTTTCGCGCTCATCCGGGTGCCATACGTTGATCATTTAGTACGCGGCATCACCGGGTCGCACTACGCTGCCTCCATGAGCATGCTCACTCCCCCCGGCATGGGCGGAAAGTACCGCATCACGGGCGACACCTACCCCCGCATGCGCCGCCCCCGGAACCGCCGCAGGATCGTCCTAGCGGGCGTCTCGGCCGTGGTGGCCCTCGGCCTGGCCGGTTGGGGAACGCTCCAGCTCATCGACGTCTTCACCGGCGGCGACCAGAGCGCCAGCGCCGCCGGCCATCAGCGCGACTGCCCGACCCCGAAGCCCGTGGCCCCCGCCAAGGCGCTGCCGAAGCCGGCCGGGATCAAGGTCAACGTCTACAACGCGACGACCCGCAGCGGTCTCGCCAAGTCCGCCGCCGACGAGCTGAAGAAGCGCGGGTTCACCATCGGCGAGGTGGGGAACGCCCCGGAGGCGTACGACAAGAAGGTCCCCGGCCCCGGAGTGCTGCTCGGCGCCCCGACCGCGGCGGACGGCAGCTTCACCGTGCTCGGCACGCAGCTGCCGGGCACGGTGCAGAAGACCGACGGCCGCAAGACGGCGGAGGTCGACCTGATCCTCGGCGCGAAGTTCAAGGCGTTCAGCACCCCGGCCGAGGCGACCGCCGCCATGACGGCCCTCACGAAGCCGTCCCCGGCGCCGTCCGGCTCCTGCGCGCCGACTCCGACGACGAAGAGCGGCTGAGCGCGGCACACGCAGCAGCGGACACACCGGTGCCCCTCCCGCAACGTACGCGCGGGAGGGGCACCGTCCTGCACTTCTCGTACGCGGGCGGCTACTCCGCCGTCCCGTACATCCGGTCTCCGGCGTCGCCGAGGCCCGGCACGATGTAGCCGTGCTCGTTGAGCCGCTCGTCGACGGAGGCGGTGACCACGGTGACAGGGGTGCCCGCCAGCTCGCGCTCCATCACCTCGACGCCCTCGGGCGCCGCGAGGAGGACGACCGCGGTGACGTCGTCGGCGCCGCGCTTGATCAGCTCGCGGATGGCGGCGACGAGGGTGCCGCCGGTGGCCAGCATCGGGTCGAGGACGTAGACCTGGCGGCCGGAGAGGTCCTCGGGCATCCGGGTCGCGTACGTCTCCGCCTGGAGCGTCTCCTCGTTGCGGATCATGCCGAGGAAGCCCACTTCGGCGGTGGGCAGCAGCCGCACCATGCCGTCCAGCATGCCGAGACCGGCGCGCAGGATCGGGACGACGAGGGGCCGGGGGTGCGAGAGCTTGACGCCCGTCGTGGGGGTCACCGGGGTCTCGATGTCGACCTGCTCGGTACGCACATCCCGGGTGGCCTCGTAGGCGAGAAGGGTGACCAGCTCGTCGGCGAGGCGCCGGAAGGTCGGGGAGTCGGTGCGCTTGTCGCGCAGCGTGGTCAGTTTGTGCGCCACCAGCGGGTGGTCGACGACGTGGATCCGCATGCGTCAACAGTAACCGCGCCTTCCGCCACTCTGCGCTGGCATCAACCACCTGTTCGGGGGGAAGGTGGGGGCATACGGACCCAGCATTGGGGTGGTGTGTCGTGTCGATGGCGGACGGGGAACAGCCGCGTGACCCGGGCTCACGCGGAGTGAGCGATGTGCGCGACACGACGGGCGGCGCGCGCGACGCGCGCGAGCCGCAGGGCGTGACGGGTGACATGACCGACGCGCAGGAGAGTGACGCGGCCAGGCGCCGGCGGCGCGCCCAGTTCCTCCGTGAGCTCCATGAGGCCAAGCAGCTACGGGACCGGGTGCAGCCGCGCCGGGCCCGTGCCGCCCGTATGCGGCAACAGATGCGGATGCGTACGTTCCGCTGGTGAAGCCGCCCCGTACCACCGGCGCACTCCCCCGCTGATCGGGTCTCCCGCCGGTCGCGTCAGGGAGAGGGCCGACCAGGCACTCCTGGAACTGATGGCCGACGCAACGGTCGAAGAGGTCTCGCTCGGCGCTTGTTTCTGCCACGATGCCGATTGGGCGGGGCTCAGAGCAGACGGATTTGCCCGTCTGCCCTCCCGTCGGACCGATTCACCTATGACCAGTGGGAGAGTCACGGTGTACTTCGCCGCACTGCTCGCGCGCACCGAAGACGGGTGGGAAGCGAGCGATACAGAGCTCGACGATGTGGAGACCCTGTCCGACCTGACGGATCTGGCCCAGGAGGCCTCGGTGGACGAGGACACGGTCCTGGTCTACATCGAGCAGGAGGACGCCTGGTTCGGCATCCTCCGGGTGGACGGTGAGGAGGACCCCCGTATCTACGTCTCGGACGCGTCCGCCGCCGCCCGCTCCTCGTACGGGGAGATCCTGCTCACCGACGAACTGCTCGGCCGCGAACCAGGGGCCGAGGTCGAGATCGCCGCGCTGGAAGAGCTCGTCGACCTCGACGGCACGGAGGACGACGACCCGGACGGCCCGGCCCGCCCCGCGTCCTCCTCCTCGACGACCACCGACCGGACCACCGCCCCCGACGCGGGTACGGACTCCGATCCCGACTCCGACTCCGTACCGGCGGGCCCGATCGGCGAGCTGGGCATCCTCGCCGACTTCGGGGTCTCCGAGAAGGACCTGCTGACGCTGCGAACCGACGCGCTGACGGAGATCGCCGACGCGCTGGGAGCGGCCGAGGTCCTGGAGGCGGTCCGCTAGGGGGTGTCCGGCGGTCATATCGCCGGACACCCTTCCCGCCTCCCCACCTGGCAGGGCACCCTTCCGCACCGGGTTGGGCCGGACCGCTCAGCTTCCCGCACCGGCCGGGCACCCTTCCCGCACCGGGCCGGGCGCCCTTCCGGCTTCCCGCACCGGGCCGGGCCACTCACCCTCCGGCTCCCGCCCCGGCCCGTTTCCGTCCCCTCTCCTACCCGTCCGTTAAGGTCCGCGGGTGACCGCACGACCGCCGGACCCTTCCCCCCGGCCCACCCCGGATCCCGTACGCGCACCTGAGCCCGACCCCGTACGCGATCCGTGGCAGGCCCCGATGCGCCGCGCCCTGGCCGAGGCCGAGCGGGCGGCGTCGGCCGGTGACGTTCCGGTCGGCGCCGTCGTCCTCGGCCCCGACGGCACCGAGCTGGCCGCCGCCCACAACGAGCGCGAGGCCACCGGCGACCCGACCGCGCACGCCGAGATCCTGGCCCTGCGCCGGGCGGCCGAAGCGGTCGGTGAGTGGCGCCTGACCAACTGCACGCTGGTGGTCACCCTGGAGCCCTGCACGATGTGCGCGGGCGCCCTGGTCCAGTCCCGGGTGGCCCGGGTCGTCTACGGAGCCCGCGACGAGAAGGCGGGCGCGGCCGGCTCCCTCTGGGACGTCATCCGCGACCGCCGCCTGAACCACCGCCCCGAGGTCATCGCGGGGGTCCTGGAGGACGACTGCGCGACCCAGCTGACGGCGTTCTTCCGCACGCTCTGAGGACGTACGCCCCCGCCTCCGGGAACCGATTTCTGTGCACGCCCCGGGATGGTCTAAGCTCTCTCTCGGTAGCGTGTCCGAGCGGCCGAAGGAGCTCGCCTCGAAAGCGAGTGTGGCGTAACCCGTCACCGTGGGTTCAAATCCCACCGCTACCGCTTCTGACGCCCCCTTGATCCGCGGAAACGCGATCAAGGGGGCGTTCTGCGTCTACGGCGCCGAAGTCAGGTCGGGGGAAGCGGCGCCGGGGGGACAGGCCGCTTCCCCCGATGAGAACAGGGCCTCCCGGTCGGCCGCCGCGGTCAGGGGGAAGTCGCGCGGCGGTGACCCCGTGGTGAGGCCTGTTCCGGGCCCTCCGGTTCCTGCCAGGGCCGGAGGGCCCGGGTTCCATCCTGCCGGGGCGCAGAAGCCGTACCGGCGGGCAAAAGGCCTCGATGGGCAGGGCCTAGGTCCTTAAAGGGCGCATCAGTGATCGAGAGCAGCCCCTGGATACGGCCATACGTGCGGATACAATCTGCCGATCGCACGCGGGGTCCAGCGGGGTCTACGGGGAGGCAAGGGCAGTGGCGCAAGCGAAGAAGATCGCGCTCTACATATTGGTGGTCTTCGTGCTGTACTCGATCATCACCTCTCCCAAACGGTCCGCCGAGCTCGTGGGGGTGGGGTTCGAAGGCGTCTCCAGCGCTGCTCAGAGCGTCGGCGACTTCATGACCGAACTGGTGAAGTAGCGAAGCAGTAGGGGTATCGATGATCCGTCACCTTGTTCTTTTCAAGCTCAACGACGGCGTCGAGAGGGACGATCCGCGGGTCGTCGCCGGGGACCGCGCCTTCCGGGAGCTGGAGGGGCAGGTCCCGGAGCTGGAGTTCTGGGAGTGCGCCTGGAACATCACCGACCGGCCGATCGCGTACGACTACGCCATCAACTCCGCCGTCGCCGACGAGGACGCCCTCAAGCGCTACATCGAGCACCCGGCCCACCAGGCCGCCGCGGGTCAGTGGCGTGAATTCGCCACTTGGGTGATCGCGGACTATCCCTTCTGATCCGTTCCGGACCCTCCTGCGTGCAGATGCGGGAGCCGTTACGACCGACCCCTCGCCGTTCAGGCGAGGGGTTTCTCTGTCCCGTTTAAACCTCTATGACCTCAACACGGCACTTTGCGGTGCTTGCACACAGTGGACATGTCTTGTGATGCTATGACCGCTTTTGACGGATGAGTTGACCGTAGTTGACCGCGAAGGGGTGGCGTCACCGTGCCGGCCAGTACAGCGCCTCAAGTGCCTCCCCAGTCCGTCCAGCCATCCCCGGCGGCCGTCCAGGCCGCCCAGGCCACTTCCCAGGCCGCCACCTCGCAGGCCACTTCCCCGGGCACCCCCCAGACCGCCCCCCAGGGCGTCCAGGCCGCCCCGGCCGAGGAGATCCAGACCGAGACCCCGGACCCCACCACCCCGCCCGCCAGGACCCGCGGGGCGGACACCAGGGCCCTCACCCAGGTCCTCTTCGGGCAGCTCAAGAACCTGGAGCCCGGCACCCCGGAACACGGCCGCGTCCGGGCCGCCCTCATCGAGGCGAACCTGCCCCTCGTCCGGTACGCCGCCGCGCGCTTCCGGAGCCGTAACGAGCCCATGGAGGACGTCGTCCAGGTCGGCACCATCGGCCTGATCAACGCGATCGACCGCTTCGACCCGGAACGCGGCGTCCAGTTCCCCACGTTCGCGATGCCCACCGTCGTCGGCGAGATCAAGCGCTACTTCCGCGACAACGTCCGCACCGTCCACGTCCCCCGCCGGCTGCACGAGCTCTGGGTCCAGGTCACCGGAGCCACCGAGGACCTGACGACGGCTCACGGGCGCTCCCCCACCACCGCCGAGATCGCCGAGCGGCTGAAGATCTCCGAGGACGAGGTGCTCGCCTGCATCGAGGCGGGGCGCTCGTACCACGCCACCTCCCTGGAGGCGGCCCAGGAGGGCGACGGGCTGCCCGGCCTCCTCGACCGGCTCGGCTACGAGGACCCCGCGCTCGCCGGTGTCGAACACCGCGACCTCGTACGCCACCTCCTCGTCCAGCTCCCCGAGCGCGAGCAGCGCATCCTCCTCCTGCGCTACTACAGCAACTTGACCCAGTCTCAGATCAGCGCCGAACTGGGCGTCTCCCAGATGCATGTGTCAAGGCTTCTGGCCAGAAGTTTCGCCCGACTGAGGTCCGCAAACAGGATCGAGGCATAACCGGAACGGGTAGACCCTGAAGAGAGCAGTTCTGACGGCGTAAAAGGCTCACACCCCTTGTTTCCAGGGCAGATTCGGCGCTGACTTGTCGACATGTCACTACAGCGTGTTGCCGACATGTGACATTCTGCTCGAAGCGCGTTTGCCGCAGCCCCGCCTCCGGTATTCAGGTGGAGGCTGCGTTCCTCCGATGGTCGCGGCCACCGCGACCGTCCGCGACCTCAAGGGGGTGGCATGTCCGCAGAACAGGGCAGCTCGAAGGTGCTCACGCTCACGAAGAGCGTGCCGGCACCCGCCGTGCTCACCAGCTCGCCGGAAGCCATCGACACCCGCACTCTGTCCCGCTCCCTGTTCCTGCGGCTCGCCGCGCTCGGCCCCGCGTCAGGGCCCGACGGAACGGACAGTCCGGAGCGGACCTATGTGCGGGACACACTCATCGAGCTCAACCTCCCGCTGGTGCGTTACGCCGCGGCGCGGTTCCGGAGCCGTAACGAACCGATGGAGGACATCGTCCAGGTCGGCACGATCGGCCTGATCAAGGCGATCGACCGGTTCGACTGCGAACGGGGCGTGGAGTTCCCCACGTTCGCGATGCCGACCGTCGTCGGGGAGATCAAACGCTTCTTCCGCGACACCTCCTGGTCCGTACGGGTGCCCCGGCGCCTCCAGGAGCTGCGGCTCGCGCTGACGAAGACCAGCGACGAGCTCGCGCAGAAGCTGGACCGCTCCCCGACCGTGCCGGAGCTCGCCAAGGCGCTCGGGGTCTCCGAGGAGGACGTGGTCGACGGTCTCGCCGTCGGCAACGCGTACACCGCCTCCTCGCTGGACTCCCCCTCGCCCGAGGACGACGGCGGCGAGGGCTCCCTCGCCGACCGCCTGGGGTACGAGGACGCGGCGCTGGAGGGCGTGGAGTACCGGGAGTCGCTGAAGCCGCTGCTGGCCAAGCTCGCCCCGCGCGAGCGCCAGATCATCATGCTGCGGTTCTTCGCCAACATGACCCAGTCGCAGATCGGCGAGGAGGTCGGCATCTCCCAGATGCACGTCTCCCGGCTGCTCACCCGCACCCTCGCCCAGCTCAGGGAAGGGCTCATCTCCGACTGAGATCCGACTCAGCCGTCAGCCGTGGGACGTAGGACGTGAGTCCGCGCACGGGGGTTCTGATTTGACGGGGCGTCAGAGACACTGGCGCGATGCGACGTCAGATGCGTCAGACACCTCGGATACCCCGGATGCCTGAGACACCTCAGGCCCGTCACGCATGCGGGCCGCACAGTCGCCGCCGGGGCACCGCGATCGTCGCCTCGGCGGCCGCGCTGTGTCTGGGCGGTGGCCTCCTGACCGGTTGCGGGGGCGGCCCGGACGGGGACGGTTACGTGGCGGTGGGCGCGGCCGGCAGCGGTCCCGCGCGGTCCGGGGGCACCGGGCCTTCGGGGAAGGTGACCCTGGTCCCGCTGGACGGCGGGGGCGGAGGGCCGGATGGCAGCCCGAGCCCCGCAGGCCCCTCGTCGCCCGCCACCGGCCCTGACGCCGCTGATGCGGTTACGGGAGGTCCTGCGGCGCGGTCCACGGGTTCCGGGCCGACAGGCGGCGGGAGCGGGAGCGGAGCGCATACGGAGGCGCCTGGCGGGTCCGGGGCGGGCACCGGGCCCGGCGGCGCCCCGGCGCCCGCCCGGCCCGCCGATCCCGTAAAACCGTCCAAGCCGTCCGCACCGTCCGGGCCCGGCAGTGGAGCCACTCCCTCGCCCCCGGGCGCCCCCAAGCCCGGCGGCGGAGGAGGCGGTACGGCCGGTCCTCCTCCGCCCGCCGAACCCGCACCGCCCCCGCCACCACCTACACCCGCCGCGCTCAAGCTCAGCGCGCCGCAGCGTACGCCGGCGGAGAAGCGGTGGTGCGAGAAGGTGACCGTGGAGTTCCGCAACACCGGCGGCTCCCCGGCTCGTTCGGGGACCGTCACCTTCGCCACGCACATCATCGGGGCCCTGGGCGTCGACTGGGCCACCATCCGGTCCAGCCAGTCGCTGCCGACGCCCATCGCGGCCGGTGCGACGCGCTCGGAGACGTACACCGTCTGTGTGGAGTCCTGGCGCGTGCCCCTGGGGATGCGCGTCGAGACCCAGGGCGTCTCCGCCGTGTGGGAGTGAGCCCTCGACGGAGTGAACCCCGGCCGTGGAGACGCCGAACGCCCGTGGGGCGGGCAGCGGGCGCGCGTGCGCGGTTCCGCAGTCCGCCCCACGGGCGTTCAGGCCGTCGTACGACGGGGATGCCGTTGTACGTCGTTCAGTGGTCGGTGCGTCAGCCCAGTGCGAGCCACGCCACCGCGCCGAGGACGACGACGACCGCGACGATCGCCGCGATCACCCCGACTCTCGGCCCGGACGAGGTCGCGGCCGGCTGCGCCCGGCGCTGCGGCTCGCCCTCGTCGACGAAGGCGCGGAACATCTGCGTGCTGCCCGCCGGATCAGGGGTGCCCTCGGGGCCCGGCTGAGGGGCGTGGGGGTTGTGTGCCATGGGGCAGGACCCTAGCGAACTCGGGCCTTCCGCCCAACCCCCGGGCCACCTCGCACCCCGTCCGACCAGCGGCGGAGCGCGCGGAAATCGGGCTTGACCGGGACCCTACGGAGGCTTTTGCGTTCCTTTACTTCTGCAAGCCCGTTTTCGTTTGCCTGTAGCAACCAACGGCTTCTATGGTTGCCCTAAGCAACAACATAGGCATCAGTGCGTTGGGGGGTCCCGGTGGCCGCACGGAGTCGGTACGAGGAACTGGCCCGGCAGCTCAGCGCCGTCGGCGCCGTCAAGCGGGGGCTCGCCCGCGCACTGCCCCCCGAGTGTCCCGGTGGCTCCGCCGCCGTGCTGACGCTCCTGGACCGGCACGGCGAGATGCGGATCAGCAGACTCGCCGAGCTGATGGCCGTGGACCTCTCGGTGACCAGTCGCCACGTGGCCCATGTGGCCGAGCACGGCTGGATCGAACGGTCCCCTGACCCGGCGGACAAGCGGTCCCGCATCCTGCGGCTGACCCCCGGCGGCCACGCGCAGCTCGACGAGCTGACGCGGCGGACCACCGAGATGTTCGCCCGCAATCTCGCCGACTGGTCCGACGAGGACGTCGGCCGGCTCAACGCGCTGCTGTCCCGGCTGCGCGACAGCTTCGCCTGTCGCGGACCCGGTGGCTGCGCCCCCGGAAGCCACTCCGGCGAGTGCCGGAACGGGCTCGGCGACGACGCGTACACCCGTACACCTGTGTAACAGAAGCAAATACGCACGGATAAGGAACTCAATGGCTACGACCACACCGACCGGTGTGCGGGGCGGCCACGCCAAGCACGGAGGTCATGGAGGCCACAGCGGCTCCGGCGCCTCCGACGGCACGCCGATGACACACCGGCAGATCATGGAGGCGCTGACCGGGCTGCTGCTCGGCATGTTCGTCGCGATCCTGTCGTCGACGGTCGTCTCCAACGCCCTCCCCGAGATCATCTCCGACCTCGGCGGCGGGCAGAGCGCCTACACCTGGGTCGTCACGGCCTCGCTGCTGGCCATGACCGCCACCACCCCGCTCTGGGGCAAGCTCTCGGACCTGTTCAGCAAGAAGCTGCTGGTCCAGATAGCCCTGATCATCTACGTCCTGGGATCGGTCGTCGCCGGTCTGTCGACCAGCAGCGGCATGCTCATCGCCTGCCGCGTCGTCCAGGGCATCGGCGTCGGCGGTCTCTCCGCCCTCGCGCAGATCGTGATGGCCGCGATGATCGCCCCGCGCGAGCGCGGCCGCTACAGCGGCTACCTCGGCGCGGTCTTCGCCGTCGCCACCGTCGGTGGCCCGCTGCTCGGCGGTGTCATCACCGACACCAGCTGGATGGGCTGGCGCTGGTGCTTCTACGTCGGTGTGCCGTTCGCGATCATCGCCCTCATCGTGCTCCAGAAGACCCTGAAGCTTCCGGTCGTCAAGCGCGAGGGCGTCAAGGTCGACTGGTCCGGCGCGTTCTTCATCAGCGCCGCCGTCTCGCTGCTGCTGGTCTGGGTGACCTTCGCGGGTGACAAGTACGACTGGCTGTCGTGGCAGACGTACGTGATGGTCGCGGGCTCGGTCCTGCTCGGCCTGGTCTTCGTCCTCATCGAGTCGCGGGCCAAGGAACCGATCATTCCGCTGCGCCTCTTCCGCAACCGCACCATCACGCTGGCGTCGATCGCCTCGCTGTTCGTCGGTATCGCGATGTTCGCGGGCACGGTCTTCTTCAGCCAGTACTTCCAGCTCGCGCGCGGCAAGTCGCCGACGATGTCCGGCGTCATGACCATCCCGATGATCGCGGGCCTCTTCCTCTCCTCGACCGTCTCCGGGCAGGTCATCACCAAGACGGGCCGCTGGAAGGCGTGGCTGGTCAGCGGCGGCTTCCTGGTCACGGCCGGGCTCGGGCTGCTGGGCACGATCCGGTACGACACCCCGTACTGGCACGTCGCGATCTTCATGTTCGTCATGGGCCTCGGCATCGGCATGATGATGCAGAACCTGGTCCTCGCGACGCAGAACCAGGTGGCTCCCGAGGACCTCGGTTCCGCGAGCTCCGTCGTCACCTTCTTCCGGTCCCTCGGCGGTGCGGTCGGCGTCTCGGCGCTCGGTGCCGTCCTGGGCAACCGCGTCACCCACTACGTGAAGGACGGCCTCGCCGCGCTCGGCCCCGAGGGCGCCGCCTTCGGTCACGGCGGTACGGGCGGCGGGGGCATCCCCGACCTGAGCAAGCTGCCCGAGCCCTTCCGTACGGTCGTGGAGGCCGCGTACGGGCACGGCGTCGGCGACGTCTTCCTCTACGCCGCCCCGTGCGCGCTGGTCGCCTTCATCGTGACGCTCTTCATCAAGGAGGTCGCCCTGAAGACCAGCGCCGGGAACGACACCCCGCGGAGCGACGCCCCGCAGGATGACAGCCCGCAGACGGGGACCGCCCCGGTGGAGGCCGGGGTTCCGGCCGCCGTCGGTGCCGTCAGCGCCGCCGGGCTCGTCTCCGAGGGTGCGGCCGGGGTCACCTCGGTCGACACGGCACAGGACGCCTACGACACCGCCGGCTCCCCGGAGTCCTTCCAGGGCACGCCCGTACAGGGCGTCGTGCGCGGCGCCGAAGGGGCTCCGGTCGCCCGTGCGGCCGTCACCCTGATCTCGCTGGGCGGCCGTCAACTGGGGCGTTCCGTCGCCCGTGCCGACGGCGGCTACACCCTGGACGCGCCGGGCTCCGGCAGCTACGTCCTGATCGCCTCCGCCGACGGCTTCCAGCCGCAGGCGTCCACGGTGGTCGTCGGCGAGGAGCCGCTGGCCTTCGACATCCTGCTCTCCGGTACGAGCGGACTGGCCGGAACCGTACGGGCCGCCGAGTCCGGTGCTCCGGTGGACGGCGCGATGGTCATCGTGACCGACGTACGCGGCGACGTCCTGGCGACCGGCGCGTCCGGCCCGACCGGTGAGTTCGCGTTCGGCGAGCTGATCCCGGGCTCCGTGACCGTCGCGGTCAACGCGGCCGGGTTCCGCCCGCTGGCGCTGCCGGTGGAGATCGGCGGCCAGGGCGTCACCCGCGTCGAGGCCGCACTGCGGGCCGGTGCGCTGGTGCGGGGCACCGTGCGGGCCGGGTCCGCCCGGGGGCCGCTGGCCGACGCCCGGGTCACGCTGATCGACGCGGCGGGCAACGTGGTCGCCACCGCGACGACCGGCGAGGACGGCGCGTACGCCTTCACCGACCTGGACGCGGGCGAGTACACGGTCATCGCGACCGGCTACCCGCCGGTGGCGGGCGCGGTGACGGTGAGCGGTACGGGGATCGACGGGCACGACATCGAACTCGCCCACCCGGGTGAGTGACCGGTCCCGCAGTGACAGCCCGCTGCGAAATTGATCCCTTCAGTACGTTCTCGCGTGCACCTATAGGGACGCGCGTGAACAAGTGAGTACGTGAAGGGATCGCAAAGCCTCCTGGTCGGACGGCACTTCTTGCGGAGAGGCTGTCGCGACCAGGTGGAAATGGGCCCCGGCGGTGGGTACGGCAGGCAGGGGACGGCCTGCCGTGCCCGCCCCGGGGCCCGACTCATGTGGCCCCGGGCCATGGAGCTAGGAGAGAGATACGGATGGGACTTCGCGCACAGGTACGGACGCGGGACGGCTGGGCGGTCCAGCACGCCGTCGTGACGGTCACCGACATGACCGGCACCCAGGTGCTGCGGGCCGCGGCCGACGAGGAAGGAGCCGTCCGCACGGACGGTTCCCTGCCGGCCGGCGCGTACACGGTGATCGTCACGGCGGTCGGGTACGCCCCCGCCGCCTCCACCGCCCTCGTCACGGCGAGCGGCCGCATCGAGGGCGGGCAGATCGTGCTGGCCCGCCAGGGCGGGGTGGAGCTTCCGCCACCGGGCGCCTGGTCGCTGGACCCGGTGCACTCCTCGGTCGGCGCGGTCGCCCAGCACCTGGGGATCTCCAGCGTGCGCGGCCGGTTCACCGACTTCGGCGGGCGGATCGAGGTCGGTGAGGACGTCTCCCGCTCCCGGGTCGACGCGGTGATCGCCGCGGCCAGCATCGACACCGGCAACGGCATGCGGGACAAGCACCTGCGCTCGCCCGACTTCCTGGACGTGGACCGCTACCCGGAGATCACCTACCGCTCCACCGGCCTCGCCCCGGCCGGCCCCGACCGCTGGACCGTCCACGGCGAGCTGACCATGCACGGCGTCTCCCGCCCGGTCGACCTGGACCTGACCTACCTCGGCACCGGCCCCGACCCGTGGGGCGGGGTGCGCGCCGCCTTCAACGCCACGGCCGAGCTGCGCCGCGACGACTTCGCGATGAACTACAACCAGGTCGTCCAGGCGGGCATCTCCGCCATCGGGACCACCCTGCGCGTGGAGCTGGACATCCAGGCGGTCCAGGGCGACGCGCTGCCCGGATAGCGGTCCCTGGGAGCGGCCCCGGGGAGCGTGGTTCGCTGCGGCGGTCGCGCGTACGACCGGTCGTAAGGTGGTCGCCATGGCTCCCAACATCGCGACCAACACCACCGTGGACCTCGACGAGTTGCTGGCGTTCGTACGGCCCCGGCACCGGGCGATCCTGCTGACCGCCCGGGCCGACGGCCGCCCCCAGGGCTCCCCGCTGACCTGCGGCGTCGACGACGCGGGCCGGATCGTCATGTCGACGTACCCGGAGCGCGCGAAGACCCGCAACGCCAAGCGCGACGAGCGGGTCAGCGTGATCGTCCTCTCCGACGCGTGGGACGGGCCGTGGGTGCAGGTCGACGGCGTGGCGGAGGTCCTCGATACCCCGGAGTCGGTCGAACCGCTCGTCGAATACTTCCGGAACATCTCCGGTGAGCACCCGGACTGGGACGAGTACCGGGCCGCCATGGTGAAGCAGGGCAAGTCGATCATCCGGGTCACCCCGGAGCGCTGGGGGCCGATCGCGACCGGCGGCTTCCCGGCCCATCTGGCGCCGGGACAGTGACAGGCGCGGTGCCGGGGGCGGGTGGGGTGCCCGGGGCCGGTGCGGCGCCCGGGGCCGGTGGGGCTCCTGGGGCTCCTGGGGCTCCTGGGGCTCCTGGGGCTCCTGCAATGGTGCCCGGGCCGGAGCTTCTCGCGCGGGCGCGGCTGCTCGTCGCGCCCGAGCTGAGCGCCTCTCTCGTACGGGAGTTGGAGCGGATCGCCGGGCGCGGTGCCGAGCCCCTGGGGGACGGACCGCCGGCCGAGGGACCGCTCCTCTGCGTGGGGGCCGCGCTGCCCGCCGCGCTGCGTACCGACCGGCTGCTCTGGTTCCACAGCGTCAACGCCGGTACCGATCCACTGCTCGCCGCCGGTCCCTGGCCCGCCGACGCGCTGCTGACCCGGACCGTCGGGCGGATGGGCGAGCGGATCGCGCAGTACGTCCTCGGCTGGGTGCTCGCCGAGTGCCAGGCCGTCCCGGAGTACGCCGCCCAGCACGCCCGGGCCGAGTGGCGCCGCCTCCCCACCGAGCTGGTCGCCGGGCAGACCGCCCTCGTCTACGGCACCGGGCGCATCGGCGGGGCCGTCGCCGGGCTGCTGCGCGGCTGTGGCGTGCGGACGGTGGGCGTGGGGCGCACCGCGCGGACCGGGCCGCCTCCGCCGGGCTTCGACCGGGTGATCGGGGCCGGGGAGGACGCGGAGGCCGAGGAGCTGGCGGGGGCCAGGTGGGTGGTGGCCGCGCTGCCGTCGACCGGGGCGACGGAGGGGTTCTTCGGGGCGGGGCGGTTCGCGGCGGTGCGGGGCGCGACGTTCGTCAACGTGGGGCGGGGCGCGACCGTGGACCTGGGGGCGCTGGAGGGCGCGCTGCGGGGCGGTGGGGTGCGGCGCGCGGTGCTGGACGTGCTGGCGGAGGAGCCGGCCGCGCCCGGCGACCCGGTCTGGCGGCTGCCCCGTACGGTGATCACCTCGCACTCCGCGGGGATCACCGCCGACGAGGACGTGGCCGTGGACTTCGCCGCCTGCTGGGAGGCCGTACGGGAGGGGCGGCGGCCGGAGCCGGCGGTGGATGTGGGGCGCGGTTACTGAGCGGCGGTCGGCGAGGAGCCCGTACGCTCGCACATCGTCTCGATGCCCGCGATCAGCAGGTCCAGCGCGAAGACGAAGTCCCGCTCGCGCATCTCCTCGACCGTGTCGCCGCCCCGGGCCGCCATCAGCTCGTCGGACGACTCGACGATCGCCCGCAGGTGGGGCTGGGCCCGGATCGTGCCCATCGCGTGCCGGTGGTACGCGTCCTGGGTGAGCCCGGTCGCGTCGCACCGCGCCTTGAAGTGGCCCTCCACGGTGCCGAATCCGTACACGAACTGGAAGACCGCCGAGAGCGCGCCCGTCTGCCGCCCCAGGGGCAGGCCGGTGGCCCGGATGACGTCCTGGACGGCGTACGAGAACAGCATCGAGTTCGGGCCGATGTTGAGGAAGGTCCCGGCGAGCGGGGAGACCCAGATGTGGCGGACGATCAGTTCGCGGTAGCTGCGGGCGAGCTCGCGGAGCCGCTCCCGCCAGTCGGCGTCCTCGCGCGGCGGGGTGATCTCCGCGTAGACCGAGTCCAGCGCCAGCTCCAGGAGGTCGTCCTTGGTGTCGACGTACCAGTAGAGGGACATCGCGGTGACGTCCAGTTCGGCGGCGAGCCGGCGCATGGAGAATTTGGCGAGGCCCTCGGCGTCCAGCAGCCGCACCGACGCCTCGGTGATCCTGTTCCGGTCGAGGCCCGCCGGGGACTCGGTCCTGCGGGTGCGTGAAGGGGGCCGCTGGTCGAGCCACACGCTGGTCCGAGCGGGGCTCTCCGCACGGTCGGACGCGGACACCATGGCGCACTCTCCTCGTCTTGCCGGGCCCACCACCGCCTGTGCGGTCCTGCCCTGCCCTGTCCTGTACTGCCCCGCGCCGCTGTGTCCTACCCCGCGCTGCGGAACGGCCGACGTACCGGACGCCTACGGTCCGGTACGCGCGCCCCCTCCGATGCTATGCCGCCGTCTCCGGCTTCCCGGCGCCCGCCTCCGTACGGTCGGCCGGTGCCGCTTCCGTCGGTCCGGCCGGTGCCGCCTCCGTACGGTCGGCCGGTGTCGCCTCCGTACGCTCAGTCACGGCCAACTCCGTACGTTCCGCAGCCGCCGCCTCCGTAGGTTCCGCAGCCGCCTCCGTCCGTTCCGCCCGGCGCAGCAGCAGCGCCGCGAGCAGGCCGCCCGCCAGTACCGCGGCCGCGCCGACCAGCTGGCTGGCCTCCAGGCCCGAAGCGAAGGCGTCCTTGATGACCGCGCGCTCCCCCGGTCCGTCGGCGGCGGCCAGTGCTGCGGGCAGGGACGCGGCCCCGACGGCGGCCGGTACGAGGGCGGCGAAGCGGATGTTGAGGACCGCGCCGAGCACCGCGACCCCGAGCCCGTTGCCGAACTCCGCGAGCGTGCCGTTGACCCCGGCGCCCACCCCGGCCTTGGCGGGCGGGATGGCGCTCATGATGGCGTTGGCCATCGCGGGCATCGCGAGGGAGATCCCCGCGCCCATCACGACCAGGCCGAGCAGCATCCCGGTGTACCCGTCGCGCCCCAGCACCGCGATGGCCGCGAGACCGGCCGCCAGCGCGCTCATCCCCGCCGCGATCGTGGCGGGCGTCCCCATCCTCTGCACGAGCCGGGCGCCCAGCCCCGTCAGGTTGAGGGCGACCACGGTGAGCGCCATCGGCGCCGTACGCAGACCCGCCTCCAGCGGCCCGTACCCGAGAACGAACTGAAGGTGCTGCGTGAGCAGGAAGAGGGAGCCGCCCATGCCGAAGGCAACCAGGATCGCGCCCGCCACCGCACCGATGAACTTCTGGTTCCGGAAGAAGTGCATGTCCAGCATCGGGTGCGGGATGTGCAGCTCCCACAGGACGAACCCGGCGAGCACGGCGACCCCGATGGACGCCGTCAGCAGCACCCGGCCCGACATCCAGCCGTGTTCGGGCCCGGAGATGATCGCGAACACGACCGCGGTCATCCCGATCGTGGAGAGCAGCGCCCCGAGCAGGTCGGGCCGCTCCCCGCGCGGGTTCTTGAACTCGGGTACGAGCCGGACGACGGCGACCAGGCCGATCAGGGCGACCGGGATGTTGATGAGGAAGATCGCGCCCCACCAGAAGTGGTTGAGCACGACCCCGCCGACGAGCGGTCCGGCGGCGAACCCGAGGGAGTTGACGGTCGCCCAGAGGCCGATCGCCTTGACCCGCTCGGAGTCGTCGAAGATCTGGACGACGACGGCGAGGGTGGTGGTGATCAGCAGCGCGCCCCCGATCCCCATCCCGGCCCGGGCCGCGATGAGCTGGCCGGAGGACTGGGCGAGCCCGGCCGCCAGCGAGCCGATGCCGAACAGGGCGAGCCCCACGACCAGCATCTTCTTGCGCCCGTACCGGTCGGCGGAGCTGCCCGCGGTGAGGAGCAGGCCGGACTGGACGAGCGAGTAGGCGTTGATCATCCACTGCACATCGGCGGTGGAGGCGTTCAGCTCCGTGGTGAGGGAGGGGATCGCGACGTTGAGGACGGTGTTGTCCAGCAGCACGGTGAGCTGGGCGAGGCAGATGACGCCGAGGATCAGCCAGCGCTGCGGATGCGCCTGGGGGGCGAGGTCGGGTCGCGGAGCGGCGGGCGCCGTCATGCGGGCTCTCTTCTGGTCTCCGGTGCGGCCGGTGCCTTGACGCCTTCGTGGTGCGGCGGTTCGACCGGCGTGACCGGTTCTACGGTGTATAGGACGTGAGCGTTGTACACCGTAGGACACTCCCTGTACGGCGTACAACTCGGTTTCGCCCACGGCCCGCGCGCCGTCCCCGCTCCGATCGGAGAGAGCCATGTCCCTGCGTCGCCGCATCCGCCTCCCGTACCTCCTCCTCACCACCGCCCTGCTGGGCGCGTTACTCGGATCGCCCCCGGCCGCCGCCGCCTCGACGGCGTCCTCCCGTGCCGTGCCGCTGCGGCTGGCCACGTACAACATCCACGCCGGTGCGGGCATGGACAACGTCTTCGATCTCGACCGGCAGACCGCCGAACTCCGTGCGCTGGGTGCCGATGTGATCGGCCTTCAGGAGGTCGACCGGCACTGGGGCTCCCGCAGCGAATGGCGCGATCTGGCGGGGGAGCTGGCCGAGCGGCTGGGCATGTACGTGTTCTTCGCCCCGATCTACAGCCTGGACCCGGCCGAAGTGGGCGGGCCACGGGCGGAGTACGGGGTGGCGGTGCTGTCCCGGTACCGGATCGTGAGCGCCGAGAACCACGAGATCACCCGCCTCTCGACCCAGGACCCGAACCCGTCCCCCGCCCCGGCTCCGGGATTCGGCGAGGCCGTCGTACGGGTGAAGGGGCGGCCCGTGCACGTGTACGTGACGCACCTGGACTTCCGCCCGGACCCCGCTGTACGCACCGCCCAGGTCGCCGACACCCGGCGGATCATGGCCGAGGACCGGGGCCCGAAGATCCTGCTCGGCGACTTCAACGCGGAACCGGGCGCCCCGGAGCTGGCCCCGCTCTGGGAGGAGCTGACGGACGCCGACCCGGGGGCGCCGACCTTCCCGGCGCAGGACCCGGTCAAGCGGATCGACTACGTGGCGGTGTCGAAGCGGGCGGCCCAGGTGCGGCGGGCGTGGGTGCCGGAGAGCGTCGCCTCGGACCACCGGGCTGTGGTGGCGGATGTGGTGCTGCGGGGCGGTGAGGCCGGGGGAGGTGAGAGGCCTGAGGCAGGTGGGAGGGGTGAGATGGGTGGGATGGGTGAGGTGGGGCGATGAGTCCGGAGAGGGTGCGGAGTCTCTTTTTACCGTCGTGCCGCTTTCTTTCGGTGCCCGGTGACGTCTTACAGTCCGAGCACCGCTCACGGACCGCTGCCCACGGGGGGACGCACCAAGGAGGGCGGACTCATGACCGAGCACGCGGTACCGGAGAGAGGCCGACCATGAGCACCCCGCACGGACTTCAGAAACTGCTGGACGCCCACATCGCCGAGGGGCCGACGCCGGGCGCGGTGGCGCTGGTCGCCCGGGGCGACCGGGTGGAGGTGGCGACGGCCGGCTCGGCCACGCTCGCCGGGACCGGGACCGGGACCGGGACCGAGGCCGAGGCCGAGGGCGGGACCGGGACCGGGGCGGGGACCGAGGGCGCGCTCGGAACCGGAGCCTCCGCCTCGCCCATGCGGCGGGACTCCCTCTTCCGCCTCGCCTCGATCACCAAGCCGATCGTCGCCGCGGCCGCCATGACCCTCGTCGAGGACGGGCTGATCGCGCCCGCCGACCCGGTCGCCGCCTGGCTGCCCGAACTGTCCTCGCCGCTCGTCGTCCGGACCCCGCAGAGCCCGGTCGACGACGTGGTGTCGGCGGTCCGCCCGATCACCCTCCTGGACCTGCTGACCTTCCGGGCCGGGTACGGCTTCCCGTCCGACTTCTCGCTCCCGGCCCTCGCCCCGCTGCTCGCCGAGCTGAAACAGGGCCCTCCGCAGCCGCAGGCCGTGCCCGAGCCCGACGCCTGGATGGCCGCGCTCTCCCGGATCCCGCTGCTCCACCAGCCGGGCGAGGGCTGGCTCTACAACACGTGCTCCGACATCCTCGGCGTCCTGATCGCCCGGGTCGCCGACCGCCCGCTGCCCGTGTACCTGGCGGAGCGGCTGTTCGAGCCCCTGGGGATGACGGACACCGGGTTCGCCGTGGCGCCCGGCGCGCTGGACCGGTTCACCGGCTACTACCGGGCCGGGGAGGACGGCGGGAGCGGGCCCGAGCTGGTCGACGCCCCCGACGGCCGGTGGAGCACGCCGCCCGCCTTCCCCTCCGGCGCCGGCGGCCTGGTCTCGACCGTCGACGACTGGTACGCCTTCGGCCGGATGCTGCTCGCCGAAGGCCTGGCGGACGACGGGCGGCGGGTGCTGGCCGGAGAGTCGGTGCGGCAGATGATCACCGACCAGCTGACCCCGGAGCAGCGCGCGGCGAGCGGGCTGTTCACGGAGGGCCAGGGCTGGGGGTTCGGCGGCTCGGTGGACGTCGAGATCACGGCCCCGTGGAACGTGCCGGGCCGCTACGGCTGGGTCGGCGGCACCGGCACCACGGCCCACGTCATCCCGGCCACGGGCACGGTCGCGGTCCTGCTCACGCAGATGGAGCTGGCCGGACCGACCGCGCCCCAGGTGATGCGGGACTTCTGGACGTACGCGGCCGGGTTCTGACCCGGCCCCGGCCGCGTACGCCCCTGTCCTCAACCCTCGACTCTCAACTGGCGGGCTGCGTCAGGTCGTAGAAGGTGGCGCTGCCGACGGTGACCTCGGTGAAGTTCTCCGTCACCCAGGAGGAGATCTGGGACGAGGTCCCGTTGCCTCCTCCCATTCCGCCGCCGCCCATGCCGCCGCCCGTTCCGCTTGAGATGAAGTAGTGGATCTTCCCTTCCTCCACGTACTTCTTGAACTGGGCGAGCGTCGGGGAGGGGTCGCTGCCGTTGAACCCGCCGATGGCCATCACCGGGTCGCCGGTGGCGAGCTGGTAGCTGGCCGCGTTCTGGGCGCCGACGGCCGCTGCGGTCCAGGTGTAGGCGTCGGCGTCCTTCTCCAGGAGCGCCTTCGCCTCGGTGGAGACGGACGCGCCGTTGAGGAGCCCGCCCATACCGCCGCCTCCGCCGCCCCTCATACCTTCGCCGAAGCCGGTTCCGGTTCCGGTGCCGGGCGCGGTTCCTCCGGGGGCGGTTCCTCCAGGCGCGGTAGGCATCCCGCCGGGCGCGTTACCCGCCTGACCACCCGGGGCCTGACCTTGGGCCTGCCCCTGACCGGGGACCTGCCCGCCAGGCGGCTGCATCCCCCCGCGCTGCCCACCGCCGTCACCGCCGCCAGGGCCACCGGGACCGCCCCGGCCCCCGCCCCCAGGACCGCCCATGCCGCCACCCGAAGGCCCGGCGGTCACGATCGACCCCTGGTGCCCGGAGTTCAGGGTGTTGAGGGTGTACGCCGTCGGGCCCGTCAGCGAGGCCGCGAAGCTCAGCCCGACCACCGCGAGGGCCAGCCCCCGCCCGCCGAACCGCCCCACGACCAGCAGCCCGGCCGCCCCCACGAGCCCGCCCACGAGCACTGCCCACCGCAGCCACGGCAGGTACTCCGGGGTCCGGCCGAGCAGGACGTACGCCCAGATCACCGTCGTGGCGACGGTCCCCGCGAGCACCGCCCTCGGCCACCAGGCACCCCGCTCCTCCCACAGCACCGCCACCCCCATGGCGACGAGCGCCGCGATGTACGGGGCGAGGGCCACCGTGTAGTACTGGTGGAAGATCCCCGCCATGAAGCTGAACACCGCAGCCGTCATGACCAGCGCCCCGCCCCACGCCAGGAACGCGGCCCGCGCGGAATCGGTCCGGGCGGCCTTCCGGGTCAGCCAGAGACCGGCCAGCAGCAGGATCAGCGCGGCGGGCAGCAGCCAGGCGATCTGGCCGCCGATCTCGGAGTTGAACATCCGCCCGATGCCGGTCTCACCCCAGCCACCGCCACCGCCCCCACGGCCGCCGCCCCCACCGCCGACGCTCCCGGTCTCCTCACCGTTGATCCGGCCGAGCCCGTTGTAGCCGAAGGTCAGCTCCAGGAACGAGTTGTTCTGCGAGCCGCCGACGTACGGCCGCGACGACGCGGGCATCAGCTCCACGATCGCCACCCACCAGCCACCGGCGACGACCATCGTCAGGGCGGAGAGGGCGAGTTGGCCGAGCCGCTTCCGTACGGGAACGGGCGCGCACACCGCGTACAGCACGGCCAGCGGCGGCAGGATCAGGAACGCCTGCAAGGTCTTCGTCAGGAACGCGAACCCGACCGCGACCCCCGCCCACAGCAGCCACTTCGTCCGCCCCTGCTCCAGCGCCCGCAGCACGCACCACACGGTGACGGTCATCAGCAGGGCGAGCAGCGCATCGGGGTTGTTGAAGCGGAACATCAGCGCGGCGACCGGTGTCAGCGCGAACACGCCGACCGCGATCAGCCCGGCGACCGGCCCGAACCGACGGCGTACGGCGGTGTTCAGTACGGCGGCCGTGGCCACGCCCATCAGCACCTGCGGGGCCAGGATCGCCCAGGAGTTGAGCCCGAAGAGCCGTACGGAGAGAGCCATCGGCCAGAGCGCGGCCGGGGGCTTGTCGACGGTGATGGCGTTGGCGGAGTCCAGCGAGCCGAAGAAGAGCGCCTTCCAGCTCTGGCTGCCCGCCTGGACGGCGGCGGAGTAGAAGGAGTTGGCGTAACCGGAGGCGCTGAGGTTGTAGAAGTACGCGAGCCCGACGGCCAGGAGGAGCCCGTACAGCGCGGGGCGTGCCCAGCGGGGGCCGCCGGCGCATTCGGGCGGCGCGGGCACCGGGATCGGAGGTGCGGGGGCGGCGGTCGCGGTCATCGGACGTCCTCGGAATAGGAATCGGAAACGGGGTCGGGGCCAGGGTGGGAGCCGGCGCGGGCCGGGAAGACCCAGGCGCGCAGGAGCAGGAAGCGCAGCACGGTGGCCGCGAGGTTGGCGGTGATCAGGACGGCCAGCTCCGTGCCGTGCGAGGGCGAGCCGGTGGCCGCGCCGAGCGCCGCGAGCGAACCGCTGGTGAGGGCGAGGCCGATGGCGAAGACCACGAGGCCCTGGGCCTGATGGCGTACGGCGCCGCCCCGGCCGCGTACGCCGAAGGTGAGCCTCCGGTTGGCGGCGGTGTTGGCGACGGCGGAGACGAGGAGCGCGCCGCCATTGGCGAGCTGCGGGCCGACGCCGAGCCGGAAGAGGGAGTACAGGGCCAGGTAGAAGAGGGTGGAGAGGACCCCCACCACGCAGAACCCGACCAACTGCCGGGCCAGTCCGCGCGGCACGCCGGTCAGCGCCCGGTCGCGCGGGTCGTCGCCGAAGGGCCGGGCCAGCCGGTCCAGCGGCAGCGCGCCCACGGCGAGCGCCCGCCCCACCCGCCACACGCCTTTCAGGTCCTCGGTGGCCGTGCGCACGATGTGCACGGTCGAGTCGGGGTCGTCGATCCAGTCGACGGGCACCTCGTGGATGCGCAGCCCGGCGCGCTCGGCGAGGACCAGCAGCTCGGTGTCGAAGAACCAGCCGCTGTCCTCCACCATCGGCAGCAGCCGCTCGGCCACCTCGCTCCGGATCGCCTTGAACCCGCACTGGGCGTCGCTGAATCCGGCGGCGAGGGAGGAGCGCAGGATGAGGTTGTAGGCGCGCGAGATGAACTCCCGCTTCGACCCGCGTACCACCCGCGCACTCCGGGCGAGCCGCGAGCCGATGGCCAGGTCGGAGTGGCCGGAGATCAGCGGGGCGACCAGCGGGAGGAGCGCGTTGAGGTCGGTGGAGAGGTCGACGTCCATGTAGGCGAGGACAGGCGCGTCGGAGTCGGTCCAGACCGTACGCAGCGCCCGGCCGCGCCCCTTCTCCTCCAGCCGTACGTACCGCACCCCGCGCAGCTCCGCCGCGAGCCGGGCCGCGACGGCGGGCGTGGCGTCGGTGCTGGCGTTGTCGGCGACGGTGATGCGGAAGGGGTACGGGAAGGTCCGCGACAGGTGGTCGTGGAGGCGCAGGACGCAGGGGCGGAGGTCCTTCTCCTCGTTGTAGACGGGGACGACGACGTCGAGGACGGGGGCGGCGGAGGGGGCCGCCGCCTGGCCGGCCGGGAGGTGCTCCCTGACCGGCAGGCGGCCGGTGTCCCTGCCCGTCCTGTTGCTGTCCCTGCCCGTTCCGCTGCTGCGGCCGTTGGCGCCGGGGCCGCTCCGGAGGCTGTCGGTGGTGGTCATGGCACCGACGTTCGCCAACCGCGCTGTCACACCGGTGTGGTGAGCCTGTCCCTGCCCTGTGAGTGCGTGTACGGGGCTGCTTCGGCGGAAGAGTTCTCGTACGGGGCGTCCGGGGCTGCTTCGGCGGGAGAGTCCTCGTCCGGGGCGTACGAGGCGTCCGGGGCGTCCGGGGCGTCCGGGGCCGCTTCCGCGGGCAGCTCGACCGCGAAGACCGTCCGGCCGGGCGCCGAGTCCACCCGTACGCGCCCGCCGTGCGCGGAGACGACGGCCTGCACGATGGCGAGACCGAGGCCGGTGGAGCCGGTGGCCGTCTCCGTGCCGGCCCCGCGTGAGCGGGAGGCGTCCCCGCGCGCGAACCGCTCGAAGACGTGCGGCAGCAGCTCGGCCGGGATGCCCGGCCCGTCGTCCCGCACCTCCAGCGTGACCGGGTCTCCGGCGCGTACGGACGGCTGGACGGAGACGGTGACGGTCGTCCCCGGCGGGGTGTGCGTACGGGCGTTGGCCAGCAGGTTGACGAGCACCTGCTGGAGCCGGGCGGGATCGGCGCGTACGGTCACGGGTTCACCGGGCAGCTCCAGCCGCCAGCGGTGGAGGGCGTCGGCCTCGGCCTCCGTAGCGTCGGCGTCGGCGGCCCGGGCATCGCTGACCGCGTCCACGACCAACGGCAGGAGATCGGTGCTCTCGTACGAGAGCGGGCGTCCGGCATCGAGGCGGGCGAGCAGCAGCAGGTCCTCCACCAGCCCGGTCATCCGGTCCGCCTCCGACTCGATCCGCCCCAGCGCGTGCCGGGTGACGGGATCGGACGCCGACGCGTCGTACCCCGTCGCCCGCCCCGTCGCGCGCCGGGTCAGCTCGGCGTACCCGCGGATCGAGGCCAGCGGGGTGCGCAGCTCATGGCTGGCGTCGGCGACGAACTGCCGTACCCGCGTCTCGCTCTCCTGCCGGGCGGCCAGCGCCGAACCGACGTGCCCCAGCATCCGGTTGAGCGCCGCGCCGACCTGCCCGACCTCGGTACGGGGGTCGGCCTCGGCGTCCGGCACGCGTTCGAGGGGCGCCACCTCACCGCTGTGCAGGGGGAGTTCGGCGACCCGGGTGGCGGTGGCGGCGACCCGGCGCAGCGGGCGCAGGGCGACGCCGACGAGGACGGTGCCCGCGAGGGAGGCGGCGATGAGCCCGGCGGCGGTGACGCAGACCTCGACGACGATCAGGGTGGTGAGGGCGCCGCTCACCTCGGCGGTGGGGATGCCGACGAGGACGGTGTGGCCCTCGGTGGTGGTGGCGGCCTCCACGCGGTAGCCGCCGAGCCCCGGCAGATCGATGCTCCGGGCATCCTCGCCGGTGGCCGGAGCGTCGGCCTCCAGGGCCCGCTGCTGGGCCTCGGTCAGCGGCTTCGCGCTCTCCTGGGAGCGCAGCCCGCTGTCCTCGACGACCTTCGACGCGGTGATGTCCCCGTCGGCGTCGACGAGGGCCCCGAACGTGCCGAGCGGCTGCCCGCCCCCGCCGACGAAGCCGAGCGGACCGGCGTCCCGCACGGCCTCGGGCACCGGCCCGGGACCCGGGGGCCGCTCCGCGCGTACGGCGACGGAGCGGAGCTGGTCGTCGAGTTTGCCGTACATGTAGCTGTGGAAGGCGATCGCGGTGACGGACCCGATGACGGCCGCGACGACGGCGATGAGGGAGACGGCGGACACCACGAGCCGGGTCCGCAGGGTCCACGGCCGCCGCAGCAGCCCCGCGCCTCGCGGGCGCCTACTCACCGGGCTTGATCAGATAGCCCGCCCCGCGCCGGGTGTGGATCATCGGCGTCCGCCCGGCGTCGATCTTCTTGCGGAGGTAGGAGATGTAGAGCTCCACGACGTTGGCCTGGCCGCCGAAGTCGTAGTTCCAGACCCGGTCCAGGATCTGCGCCTTGCTGAGCACCCGGCGCGGGTTGCGCATCAGGAAGCGCAGCAGCTCGAACTCGGTGGCGGTCAGGTGGATCGCGTCCCCGCCCCGGCTGACCTCATGGCTGTCCTCGTCCAGCACCAGGTCCCCGACGGTGAGCGTGGACTGGCTCCGCTCGGCGGCGAGCGCGGTACCGGAGCGGCGGATCAGCCCGCGCAGCCGGGCCACGACCTCCTCCAGGCTGAACGGCTTGGTCACGTAGTCGTCGCCGCCCGCCGTGAGCCCGGCGATCCGGTCCTCCACGGCGTCGCGGGCGGTCAGGAAGAGGACGGGCACGTCGGAGTGGTCGCGCCGGAGCCGGCCCAGCACGGCGAGGCCGTCCATGTCCGGGAGCATCACGTCCAGGACCACCGCGTCCGGCCGGAATTCACGGGCCGCGCGCACGGCCCCGGCCCCGTCACCGGCGCTGCGCACCTCCCAGCCCTCGTACCGCAGGGCCATCGAGAGCAGCTCGGCGAGCGGAGCCTCGTCGTCCACGACCAGGACGCGCACGGGCGTACGGTCCGGCCTGAGCAGTTCGGTACGCCCCTGGGGCGCGGTCGTCGTCGTCATGGGCACCAGCCTGTGAGACGCCCGTGAGAGAAGCCTGACCCGTTTCTGTGAATTGCCTGAGAAAGCGCGGGCAGGCCCTTCAGGAACCGGCCCCGAACAACGCCTCCGCGTTCCGGTAACAGACGGCCCGCAGCCACTCGTCCCCCAGCCCCAGCCGCTCCAGCACCTCCAGCTGGTGGATGTACGGGTACGGAATGTTCGGGAAGTCCGTCCCCAGCAGGATCCGGTCCCCGAGATCGGCGAGCCGCCCGCGCTGGCCGGCCGGGAACGGCGTGAACCCCTCGCTGAAGTCGGTGAACGCCATCGTCGTGTCCAGCCGCACCTCCGGATACACGGCGGCCAGCGCCAGGAACTCCGCGTACTCCGGCATCCCCATGTGCGCCACGATCAGCCGCAGCCGGGGATGGCGCGCGAGAAGCCGCCCGATGGGCTCGGGCCCGGTGAACCTCCCCGGGGCTGGCCCTGACCCGCAGTGCATGACGACGGGCACCCCGGCCTCGGCGAGCAACCCCCAAGTCCCTTCCAGCAGCGGGTCATTGGCGTCGTACGCGCCGACCTGGAGGTGCGATTTGAAGACCCGCGCCCCGTTCTCGACGGCCTCCTTCACGTACAACTCCACGCCCTCCTCGGGGAAGAGGGTCGCGGTGTGCAGGCAGTCGGGCACCCGGGCGGCGAACCCGGCGGCCCAGTCGTTGAGCCAGCGGGCCATGCCGGGCTTGTGCGGATAGAGCATGGAGGTGAAGCGGCGAACGCCGAACGACCGCAGTACGGACAGCCGTTGCTCTTCCTCGTACCGGTAGGTGATCGGCCACTCCAGCCCGGTGAGCGGTCCGGTGGAGTCGAAGTAGGACCACACCTTGCGCAGGACCTGCTCGGGCATGAAGTGGGTGTGTACGTCGATGAGCCCCGGCAGCCCGAGCCGCTCCCAGAACCGCACGACGTCATGGCTCTCGGCGTTCTCGGCACTCTCGGCTTCCACGCGCGGGCTCCTCGCAGAATGGATCAGTACAGGCTCAGAACAACCCACCCTGCACGCCGCCGCCCCCGATGTCGATGAGGGGGACACGCACATCGTCCGCCGCGGCCGGATCCACGGCGGCCAGCTCCCACCCGGTGATCAGCCGCGTGTCCAGCACGACCACGCCACCGCCACCGCCCACGGCAAGGTGGAGATCGGGCCCGGCGGCAGCCACCAACCGCCCGGCCACCACGCCGCCGTCAACGAGCTCACTCACCGACCGCGTAGCAACGGCCGACCGGTCCAGCCCGAAGATCCGTACGTGATCGACGACTTCAAGAGGCAAAGGCTCCAACGACTCGGGCCACCCACGCCCTTGAAGCGCGGCGGCCCGCCCGTACAACTCCACCACCTCTGCCAACCGCTCCTTCTCTCCAGGCAGTCGGCCGCGCACGCCCCGCTTCTTGGCGTACGGGATCCGGTCCGGCACCCCGAGGGCGGCCCGCAGCACCTCTTCGGTCCGCCGGGCGGCCATCAGAGGCCCACGCCCCAGCCAGGTGAAGGCCACCGCCCCCTGCTCCCGCAGCCGTGCGGCGTCCCGCTCCTCGCGGGTGATCCCGACCTTGACCATGCCGGGCCCGAACCAGGCGAGATAGACGCGGTACGTCCTCGGGTCGTCCAGCAACGTATCGGCGGCCACCGAGTGGGCCCGGTCCAGCCGCGCACACTCCGGGCACCGGGCCCCGGTACTGCGCACGGACACCACGGCCCCCAGAGGACACACGTTCCCCCGGGCCCCCACGCAGTGCCGCTCACCCACCGCGCGGAACCCGAGCCCGCCGCCGTACGAGAGAACGCTCACCCGCCGCTCGGAGCCTTTGCTCCACCCCAGCTGCGGCACATCCCCCGGCCACGCGACCCCGGTACACCGCCACCCCAAGGCCACCCGCACTCCGCTCTCTCCACCGCGCCCCGACGACGCCGCCGCTCACCTCTCCGCGAAGGCTAACGGGCGCCGGGAGCGACCCCTTCCGCACCGCCCACGGGACCACCGGCCTGCCCGATGACCGGGCCGGTGACCGATGCCGCCCCGGGTCAGTGCCCCGGGGCGGTTCCCGGCCCGGCCGGTGGCCCCATCACCGGCCCGGCCGCCGACCCGGCCTCCGGCCCGCCCGCCAGGCCGCCGCCGACGCCCTCGATCCGCTGCCGCATCCCAGCCATGCGGCGGACGAAGCGCCGGTTGAACCAGACCATCCACCCCAGGAACGCCGCACCGAACCCGACCCCCCACAGGCCCGCCGCCACTTTCCCCGCGGCGAACCAGAGCATCGGCGTCCCAAAAAGAACCAGCCCCAGCAGCGGGAAGGCCCACCACGAGTGACGCCGCAGCTTCTCCTCCCGGCGCCGGATCAGCCGGACCATGGCGACCTGTTCGGCGGGGTCCTGGGGCAGTTCGCCGTTCTTCGCGATCTGCCGCTCCAGCTCCGGCACGCGCGCGGCGTCGGTGCCCACCGCCCGGGCATCACGACGCCGGCGCCGCATGACGTACCAGGTCATGAACCCGGCATAGACGAACCCGCCGACCAGAATCCCGGGCCACCCCGACCACCCGTCGAAGGCCAGCCGGATACCGACCCACACCACCAGCACCAGCAGCGCCACCGCCCACCACCGGTCCTGCCACCGCTGCACCTGGCCGTGCCCTTGCGACCCCATCGGTAACCTCCGCGCCGGGCGCGCCCATCACGCCCCGTGCATTTCCGGCTACCCCGGCGCCGGGCACTGATGCGGCGGGCGAGGCACGTCCGGGCAGCCTCAACGGGGGTCAGGCTCGCAGGCGATCCCGTCACCGTCCTGGTCGATATGGCCCCCGTACCCGGGTTGCCACGGGTACAGAGGCGCAGCTCCGGCATCCCGGGCCGCATCGCAGTTCTCGTAGGACGGAGACGGCGACACCCCCGGCTCGTCGCTTGGCGTAACCCCGCCCTCCGCTCCCGTCACCTCACGCACATCGGCCGCCGTGATCACACCGGAGCGAACGGTATAAATCCCCTCGAAGACCTTCAGACTGCCGTCGGTCTGGAGCGCCTCCAACTCCGCCCGGACCGTGTTCCCTTCGACGCCGAGGATCCGGACGGTGTCCCGCTCCGTCCCGGCAAGCCCGTCGACGAAGGCCCGGTAGTCACCGGCGAGGTTCTTGCCGCCCAGCTCCCAAGCCGCCCGGTGGTCCTGGTCGTTGATGGCGTCGAAGTAGGCGATCACGGTCGCCTCGGCACTCAGGGAACTCGACGCGGAGGGCGCCGGAGGCGGCGCGCTCCTCTCAGGAGGCGCCTTCCTCTGCGGGGAGGCGGTGACGGTACTGGTCACCGTGGCGGTCACCTCGGCGGGAGCCGAGGAGCGCGGGCGTAGGATCCGGCCCATGGCTCTGACGCGGACCCAGATGGACCGGTTCGAGGCCTCCATGCCCCGTCTGGAGGCCATCGCCTACCGCCTGCTCGGCTCGGCGAGCGATGCCGAGGACGCCGTGCAGGACACGTTCCTGCGGTGGCAGGCGGCCGACATCGATCGCATCGAGGTCCCCGAGGCCTGGCTGACGAAGGTCCTCACCAACGTCTGCCTCAACCAGCTCACCTCGGCCCGCGCCCGCCGCGAGTCGTACGTGGGCCAGTGGCTGCCCGAGCCGCTGCTCGCCGGGGACCCGATGCTGGGCCCCGCCGACACCGCCGAGCAACGCGAGTCCGTCTCGTACGCCGTCCTCGTCCTCATGGAGCGCCTGACGCCCAACGAGCGGGTGGTGTACGTGCTGCGGGAGGCGTTCGACTACCCGCACCGGAGGATCGCGGAGATCCTCGACATCACCGAGGCCTCCTGCCAGCAGATCTTCCACCGCGCCAAGAAGCACATGGCGGAGGGCAAGGCCCGTACCGAGATCGACGAGGCCGCCGCCCGGCGGATCGTCGAGGAGTTCCTCACCGCCGCCACCAGCGGGCAGACCGAGCCGCTCGTAAGGCTCCTCACCAGGGACGTCGTCGCGGTCGGCGACGGCGGCGGGAAGGTACCGGCCCGCACCAAGGCGCTCCAGGGCGCCGTCGCGGTCGCGCGGTTCATGCGGGGCCTGTTCAAGCCCGGCCAGGCCAAGCGCGATCTCGTCGGCGGCTCCCCCGAGATCCACCTCACCACCGCCAACGGCGCCCCCGCCATCCTGGTCGTCCTCGACGGCCGGGTCATCGGCGTCCTGTGCGTGGAGGTCACCCCGGAGGGCATCGCCGGCCTCCGCAGCCAGGCCAACCCCGACAAGCTCGAACGCGCGACCCGGCGGTGGGCGGCCACCGACCACGGAGAGCCGCTGCTCCACGCCTTCTGACCACTCTGTGACACAGGTCACATCCCCCACCTGTCAGGAATCAGCGGGCTGCCCGGTTCAAGGGGCAAAACCGCGCGAGACAGGGAGTCGGGCCATGCAGACCACGCGGGCCACACAGGCCACACAGCACCGCATCATCGTCATCGGAGCCGGATACGCCGGAGCGATCGCCGCCGGCCGCCTCGCCAGGCGGCTGCGCAGCGAGGATGTCGCCATCACCCTCGTCAACCCCGAGCCGGACTTCGTCGAGCGGGTCAGGATGCACCAGCTGGCGGTCGGCCAGGAGCTCAGGGCCCGCCCTTTCAGCGAGATGTTCGCCGGTACGGGCGTCCGGCTGAGGCTCGCGAAGGTCACGGCGGTCGACGTGGACGCCAGGACGGTCACCGTCAAGGACTGGCACAAGGACGAGACCGGGTCCGGAAACGAGACCGGGAACGGGCCGACCGGGGACGGGACCGAGGAACTCCCCTACGACACCCTCGTGTACGCCCTCGGCAGCGCCTGGAACACCCAAGGCGTCCCCGGCACCGCCGAACAGGCCCACGACATCGCCGCCCGCCCCGGAGCACTCCGGCTCCGCGAGCGCCTCGCCGCCCTCGGCGCCGGACAGCCCGTGGTCGTCGTCGGCGGCGGCCTCACCGGCCTGGAGGCGGCAACCGAGATAGCCGAGGCCCGCCCGGACCTCGACGTGGCCCTCATCGCCCGCGCCGCACTGGGCGACTGGCTCTCCCCCAAGGGCCGCAGCCACCTGCGGAAGGTCTGCGCCAGGCTCAACATCACCGTCCACGAACACACGACGGTCACCGCCGTAGGCCCCGACCACGTCACGACGACGCCCTCCACCGACAGGCCCGGCCACGTCACCACCGCGTCCGCCACCATCCCGGCCGCGGCCACCGTGTGGACGACAGGCTTCGCGGTCCACCCGATCGCGCAGGCAACCACGCTGAAGACCGACGCCACGGGCCGGATCGAGGTCGACGGCACGATGCGCTCGCTCTCCCACCCGGACGTGTACGCGATCGGCGACACGGCCCTGGTGACGGGCCCCGGCGACAAGCCGCTACGCATGTCCTGCGCCTCGGCCGTCCCCACCGCCTGGCAGGCCGCCGACTCCATCGCGTCCCGCCTCACCGGCACCAAGGCCAAGACCGCGCCGCTGCGCTACTTCAACCAGTGCATCTCCCTGGGCCGCAAGGACGGCCTGATCCAGTACGTCACCGCCGACGACCAGACCCGCCCCGCAGCCCTCACCGGCCGAACCGCCGCCCTCTACAAGGAACTGGTCTGCAAGGGCGCAGCCTGGGGCGTCACCAACCCGACCCTGGGCCTGCCGACTCGGCGACGCGGCGTCACACAGGAGCCGACCCCCTTGCCGCACCACACCACCGCGAACGCCCGATAACGCGAGAGGCCCCCAGGATTTCTCCTGGGGGCCTCCCACCTGCTGTGCACTCGGCAGGATTCGAACCTGCAACCTTCTGATCCGTAGTCAGATGCTCTATCCGTTAAGCTACGAGTGCTTGGCGTTCCGGGCTTTTCTGCCTGGTCGGCGTTGCGGGAACAACATTACATGACCTGCGCCGTGACGCGAAATCCATTGCCCGCACCGCCTCTGACCTGCGGAAACACTCTTCCGGGGCCGATCTGGGTCACCCCCTTGACCACGCCGTACGGGTGACACGGACGGCGGCCCGCCCGGAACGGCCGAAGCCCCGTGCCAGGGGCACGGGACTTCGGGGTGGAGCGGAGGCGGAGGGATTTGAACCCTCGATGGGCTTTAAGACCCAAACCGCATTAGCAGTGCGGCGCCATAGACCGGACTAGGCGACGCCTCCTCCACACACCTCGCGCGGACGCGAGTGGTGCGTGCAGATGATGACACAGTCGAACGTCGTGCCACCAATCGCCGCTCACGTTACTAGCCATGCGGGGGCCAGGGCAAAGCACTTCGGCGTGGTGGCGCAACGTCCGGGCGGGAGAGGCGTTAGAGAGGCGTGGGGGCTTCGGCCTCCGTCGGTCGGGTGCGGCCGGGAGCGGTCGGCCCGGTGCCCGCCACCCCGCCGCCCGTCGTCCGTCATCCCTCGCATCCGCGGTCGTCCGTGACCGTGGTGCGGAGATACAGGAGCCCGCATGTTGCGCCGTCTCGCTCTCGCCGCCGTCGTATCGCTCGCCGCCCTGTCCACCGCGGCGCCCGCCGCGACCGCCTCCGGTCAGGTGCCCTCCGCCGTGCCCACCGCCGGGCCCCTCTCCTCGGCCTTCCCCGCGCTCGGGCCGCTGCCCGTGCCGCTTCCGCCGCTGCCCTCGTTCCTGGAGGGCGGCAGCGGTGTGGGCCAGGAGAAGCCCGCCGCGCGGACCCGGCTCACCGTGACCGTGGAGCGCTCCGGGGTCGCCGGGGCCGACGGGACGTTCGAGCTGACCTGCGGGCCCACCGGGGGCGACCACCCGGAGCGGCAGGGCGCCTGCGACCGGCTCGCGGAGGTCGGGGCTACCCGGGCGGGGCAGGAGCTGTTCCGGGCGGCGCCCGAGGGCACCATGTGCACCATGATCTACGGCGGCGACGCCTCCGCACGCATCGTCGGGACCTGGGAGGGCCGGCCCGTGGACACCACCGTGACCCGGGGCGACGGCTGCGAGATCGCGCGCTGGAACAACCTGGTTCCGGTGCTCCCCGATCTCCGATAGGGCCCTCGCCGATCTTCGGCCAGGCCTTGCCGTACCGCGTCCGCGCACGTCACAGGGTGCGCGGACGCTCACGTCATAGGCCGGTGGCGTACACGCCGTGCACAGAACCTTGGTGAGAGCTCCCCCTCATCCGCCGCCCCCGGGCCCTCCCCTGGCCTTAGACTCCTTCAGTGACAGTCTGCGGCCCGAGGGGCAAGATGGGGCCCGCTGTCGGCAAGGTGCGGTAACCAGGGAGGAAGCGTCGTCGTGAGCAGCAGGCCATCCCGAGGCACTGCTCGCCTCGCAGCCATACTCGATGCCCTTCCGGACGGGCTTCTGCTCGTCAATTGCAACGGCACGGTCGTCAACGCCAACGCCATCGCCCTTGAGATGTTCGAGACCCCGGGCACCGCGCTCGTCGGTCGTGGACTGCTGGATCTGCTGCCGGAGTTCGACTCCAAGCTGATCCCGGGATCGATGCGCCGGCCCGAGGCTGCGGACGAGCAGGGCAGGACCAAGCCGACGCGCATGATCGCGCGCCGTACCGACCGGCACGAGTACCCGGTCGAGGTCACCAGCGCCAGCCTGGACAGCGGCCAGGCCGCGTACAACGACATCCACTCCAGCTACACCGGTGACGAGCTGCTCATGCTCGTCGTACGGGACCTCTCCGGCACCGTCGACACCGAGGCCGAGCTGGCCCGTTCGCAGCGCCAGACCGAGATGATCCTGCGCGCCGCCTCCGAGGGCGTCGTGGGCACCGACACGGACGGGCGCGTCGTCCTCGTCAACCCCGCCGCCGCCCAGATCCTCGGCTTCCGCGCCAGCGACCTCGGCGGCCAGGAGCTGCACCCGCTGATCCTGCACTCGCGGGCGGAGGGCGAGCCGTTCCCGTACGAGGAGTCGCCGCTCGCCGACACCCTCAAGTCGGGGCGCAAGCACCGCGTACGGGGCCAGGTGCTCTGGTCCAAGAGCGGCGCCCAGGTGCCGGTGGACCTGACGACCGCGCCCGTGCGCGACGGGGACCAGCTCGTCGGCGCCGTGATGACTTTCACCGACCGCAGGCCGTACGAGGAGCTCTCCGCCCAGCACAAGAGCGTCGTCGCCGAGCTGACCACCAGCCACTCCGACGAGGTCACCGCGCTGAAGGAAGCGCACGCGGCCGAGCTGGAGGCGCTCAAGGAGGCCCACGCCGCCGAGCTGGCCGACCGGACCGAGCGGTACGCCGCCGAGCTGGAGGGGCAGGCCGAGCTGCTCGCCTCCGTGGGCGCCCAGCACTCCCAGCTCACCGCCGTCCTCGGCGGTTCGCTGCGCGGGCCCCTGGAGGAGCTGCGCGGTGAGCTGTCCATGCTCGCCGCCGACCCGGCGGGGCAGCTGTGGCCCGAGGCCAACCAGATCCTGCACCACCTCGCCGCCGGGTACGCCCGGATGACCACGCTCGTCGACAGCGTGCTGAGCTACCAGCGCCTCGACGCGGGTGTGGAGGGGCTGCACAAGGCCCCCGCGATGATCGACGGGATCGTGACGGGCGGGATCGACGGAGCGGTCGAACTGATCGGGCCCGGGCGCGCCCAGTTCGCCGTGCACGCCCCGCCCATCGAGGCCGAGGTCGACGCGGTCCGGCTCTCGAACGCCCTCGCCCACCTCGTCGCGGACGTCTGCGGCGTCGACTCGACCGGCAAGACCCGGGCCGTCCCCGGCGGCGGATACGTCGACTCGACCGTCGTCGTGGCCGCCGCCCAGCGCGGTGACGTCGTACGGATCGAGGTGCGCGGGCCGTTCGCCGGGGGAGACCCGGTGCACGAGCCGATCGTGCGCGGCATCGTCCAGGCGCACGGCGGTGTGCTCCAGACCCACGAGATGCCGGGGATGAGCGGCAGCGCGTACGTCCTCGACATCCCGATCGGCGCCGCCTCGGGCACCATCGCGCCCCCGGAGGCGCCGGTGGAGCCCGCCCCGGCTCCGCCGCCCTCCCCCGAAGGCGTGGGGGCGCCGGGCGTCACCAGCGGCGGGCGGCGCCGGGCCCGCCGGTCGTCGACCGACGCGTTCCTGGGCAGCCCCGGTGCGCCCGAGGCCGGAGCCGGAGCCGAAGAGGCGGGGGGCGCGGCAGGGCCGGGGGACGGTCCTGTCGCCGAGCCGACCGGGCGGCGCCGGGCCCGTCGTGGGCCCGCGGCAGCCGAGGAGCAGGTGGCACCCGAGCTGATCCCGGCCCAGCAGGGCGAGGGGTCGGGGCGCCGGCGCGGACGGCCCAGCCCGGCGGAGAACGCGACGGCCGCGAACGGGACGCCCGCGAGCGGGACGGCCGGGAGCACTGCGGCGGAGAGCGGCCCGCCCCAGCTCGGCCCCTCCCAGCTCGGTCCGCCCCAGACCCCTGAGCAGCAGGCGCAGCACGCCCAGCACGCTCGGCAGCAACCGCAGCGGCAGGCCCTCGCGCTGACCTCCGCCTCGTCCTCCCTGCCGTCCGAGGGGTCCGTCGTCACCGCGGCCGAGGGTGCCCAGGGCGCCGGGCGCCCCCAGCGCGGCCAGACCGTGCCGCCGCAGGGCGTACCGGCCGACCCGCAGCAGCCCGTACCGCCCGCCGGGCGACGGGCCCGGCGCGAGGGCGAACACCGTCCCGCGCTCCCCGCCCTCGCGTCCGGCAACGGCGCTTCGGGCCCGGAGCAGGGCGGCCAGCCCCAGGACGAGGCCCTCGCCCTCAGCCAGGCCCAGGCCCAGCAGCCCGGTGGGCGCCGCGCCCGCCGCGCGCTGGCCGCCGCCCAGGAGCGCACCGCCGCCGAGGCCGGTCCGCGTACCGCCTTCGCCCTGCCCCCCGCCGACGCGGACCGCGTACCGGCCGCACCCCAGACCCCACCGGGCGCGCCCGCACCCGTACAGGCACCGGGTATGCCCGCGCCCGTACAAAGCCCGGGCGGCGCCCCCCTGCCCGCACAGGCACCAGGAACCGCCCCCGACGTTCCGGGCGCCCTCGGGGACGAGAGCCACCACGGGCGTACCGCTCCCGAAGCCGGTCACACGCACACGCCCCCGCAGGCCCACCCCGTGCCCCCGCACGCCGAGTGGGAGCAGGGCGCGCCCCTCGACGGCCCGGACGAGCAGCCCTGGGGTGCCGCCGTGCCGGAAGCGCCGAGCGCCCCCCGCCCCGCACCGGACGACCGGTCCTGGGGCGGCAACGGGCAGACCGCCCACGCCACCGGCACCGCGGCCGTCCCGGCGGCGCACCCGGCGGACTCCGGCGCGGGCGTTCCGGACGCGCGGCGGCAGCCGCTGCCCGCCGAGGAGCCGATGGCGGGCGCCAACCCCGACTCCACCCAGGGGCGGGCGTTCAGCGTGCGGACGCTGGGCCAGGGGGTGCCGTTCGCGCAGCACCTCACCCAGCAGCAGAACCAGCCCGCCCAGTCCACTCCGCCCAGCCAGCAGAGCCTCGGCGGGGCCGGCCGCCGCCGCAAGCTCGCCGCCCCGCCGGAGGGCGAGCGCCCCACGGCCCAGCCGCCCGTCGCAGGCCAGGACCCGACCGCCACCCCCGCTCAGGGCACGCAGGCCCAGCAGCCCCAAGCACCCCAGCCGCACCCCCAGCCCCAGGCCCCGGAGACGCAAGGACCCGACTCCACCAACCCCGGCTCCGGCCAGTTGCTGGCGCCTCCGGTGGCCGAGGGGCGCGCGTACGCCATAGGGGCGCCCGACGAGGGTGCCGAGGGTCCGGAGCCGCTGGACGGCCCCGGTGGCGCGGTCGAGGTCGCCAACCGGCCGCAGCCCCGCCCCCTCGACGACGAGCTGCCGCCCGAACCGCTGGACAACCCGCGCCGGCTGCTCGTCTGGCCCGCCCCCGACGTACCGACGCAGCAGGCGCTCAGCGACCGCGGCTACCGTCCGGTGATCGTCAACTCCCGTGAGGAGGTCGACGCCCAGATCGCCGCGTTCCCCGCCGCGCTCTTCGTCGACCCGCTGACCGGGCCCATCACGCGTACGGCCTTGCAGTCGTTGCGCCAGGCCGCCGTCGCCGCCGAGGTCCCGGTACTGGTCACGGCCGGTCTGGGGCAGGCGACCCGGGAGGCCGCGTACGGGGCCGACCCGGCCGTCCTCCTCAAGGCGCTGGCCCCCCGCGACAGCGAACAGCACCCGCCCCGCGTCCTGCTGATCGAGGAGCACGAGGAGATCGCGGCGGCGCTGGCGCAGACCCTGGAGCGGCGCGGGATGCAGGTCGCGCGGGCGGCGACCGACAGCGAGGCCGTCGATCTGGCGGGGCGGATGCGGCCGAACCTGGTGGTCATGGATCTGATGCAGGTACGCCGTCGGCGTGCCGGGATCATCGACTGGCTGCGGGCCAACGGGCAGCTCAACCGCACCCCGCTGGTCGTCTACACCTCGGCCGGGATGGACCCCTCGGAGCTGCCGAGGCTGGCTTCCGGGGAAACCGTTCTCTTCCTGGCGGAGCGGTCGACCAGCGACGAGGTGCAGTCCCGGATCGTCGACCTGCTGGCGAAGATAGGCACCAACTAGGACCTCGGGACGCACGCACAACAGGGCGGGGGCGGTACGGAGTTCCCGTACCGCCCCCGCCCTGTTTCACGTGAAACAACCGGTGCAAGGCGTCAGAGCTGGGTGACGTCCAGCTCCCCGGCCGCGTACTGCTTCCGGATCACCTTCTTGTCGAACTTGCCGACGCTCGTCTTCGGCACGGCGGGGATGACCGACCACCGCTCCGGCAGCTGCCACTTGGCGATGCCCGACTCGGCGAGGAACGCCTTGAGCGCCTCGTAGTCGGTCCCGGTGGTGCCCTCCTTGAGCACGACCGTCGCGAGCGGCCGCTCGCCCCACTTCTCGTCCGGTACGGCGACGACGGCGGCCTCCGCGACGTCCGGGTGGGCCATCAGCGCGTTCTCCAGCTCCACGCTGGAGATCCACTCACCGCCGGACTTGATGACGTCCTTGGCCCGGTCGGTGAGGGTGAGGTAGCCGTCGGTGCTGATCACGCCGACGTCGCCGGTCTTCAGCCAGCCGTCCTCGCTGAACTTGTCCTCGGGCCGCAGGTGCTCGCCGTCGGCCCCGCCGTAGTACGCGGCGGCGATCCAGGCACCGCGGACCTCCAGCTCACCGGCCGACTCGCCGTCCCACGGCAGGTGCTCGCCTGCCGGGCCGACCAGCCGCGCCTCCACACCGGCCGGGAAGCGGCCCTGGGTGATGCGGTACGGCCACTCCTCCTCGGCGCTCAGCCCGGCGGGCGGGTGGGCCATCGTGCCCAGCGGCGAGGTCTCCGTCATGCCCCAGGCGTGGCAGAGGCGGACGCCGAGCTTGTCGTACGCCTCCATCAGGGACGGCGGACAGGCCGCGCCCCCGATGGTCACGTTGGCCATGGAGGTGAGGTCGCGCGGGTTGGCGGTGACCTCGGCGAGGAGGCCCTGCCAGATGGTGGGGACCGCGGCGGCGTGGGTCGGGCGCTCGCGTTCGATCATCTCGGCGAGCGGGGCGGGCTGGAGGAAGCGGTCCGGCATCAGCATGTTGACGCCGCTCATGAAGGTGGCGTGCGGCAGGCCCCAGGCGTTCACATGGAACTGCGGGACCACGACCAGCGTGGTGTCCTTGTCCGTCAGCCCCATCGACTCGGACATGTTGACCTGCATGGAGTGCAGGTAGATGGAGCGGTGGGAGTAGACGACGCCCTTGGGGTCCCCGGTGGTGCCGGAGGTGTAACACATGGCGGCGGCCTGGCGTTCGTCCAGCTCCGGCCAGTCGTACGTGGTCGGGCGGCCCGCGATCAGCTCCTCGTAATCGTGCACGCGCGGCGCGACCCCGGCCAGGACCGAGCGGTCGCCCGGCCCCGAGACGACCACGTGCTCGATGCTCGGCAGGTGGGGCAGGAGCGGCACGAGGAGCGGCAGCAGCGTGCCGTCCGCGATGACGACCTTGTCGTCCGCGTGGTTGACGATCCAGGCGAGCTGCTCCGGCGGCAGCCGGAGGTTGAGGGTGTGGAGCACGGCTCCCATGGAGGGAATCGCGAGGTAGGCCTCGACATGGACGGCGTTGTTCCACATGAGGGTCGCCACCCTCTGGTCGCCGTCGACGCCCAGCTCGTCGCGGAGCGCGTTGGCCAGCTGGGTCGCGCGGGTGCCGATCTCGGCGAAAGTGCGTCGGTGCGGCTCGGATTCGCCGGTCCAGGTCGTGACCTGCGACTTCCCATGGATCGTCATCCCGTGGTGCAGGATGCGGGTGACAGTCAGCGGTACGTCCTGCATGGTGCTCAGCACGGCGTCCTCCCGGTGGGCGCTACGCGGCAGTAAGGTTGCGCTGATTCTGCGCACATACCACGCGGTATGTCACTACTCGCGGGAGAAAATTCCTGTCCGGGAGTCATGTGGGGGAGCGTACGGAGAGGTGCCGATCAGCGGACCGGCGTCAGCTCCGGGTCCTCGCGGAGCTTGCCGAGGGCGCGGGAGACGGCGCTCTTCACCGTACCGACCGACACCCCGAGCACCTCGGCCGTCTGCGCCTCGCTGAGGTCCTCGTAGTACCGCAGGACGACCATCGCGCGCTGGCGGTCCGGGAGCTTGAGCACCGCGCGCCACATCGCGTCGTGCAGCGACTGCTGCTCCGCCGGGTCGGGCGCCGGGACGCCGCCCTGCTCGGGCAGCTCCTCGCAGGCGAACTCGTCGACCTTGCGCTTGCGCCACTGCGAGGTCCGGGTGTTCAGCAGGGCCCGGCGGACGTACCCGTCCAGCGCCCGGTGGTCCTCGATCCGCTCCCACGCGACGTACGTCTTGGCGAGCGCGGTCTGCAACAGGTCCTCCGCGTCGCACGGGTTCGCGGTGAGCGAGCGCGCGGTGCGCAGCAGGACCGGGCCACGGGCCCGGACGTACGAGGAGAACGAGGCGTACGGCGTGTGCGCGTGGTGGCCGGCGGCGGTGGCGGAGGCCGCCCTGGAGGCGCCCGTGCAGACTGGCGTGGTCATGTACTCAACGCTAGGAGCGGGGCCCGCCCGGGGGATCGCCCCCAGGTCCCGAAGGCCCGTCCGCCTCAGGTTGTAGGGCCGCCTCACCCTCCACCTCCTGAAGGTGGACGGGCCGTAGCTCTGCCGTAAGGGTCCGCCCCCGACTCCGTCCGGGGTGGTTCAGCCGTCCGCGCCGAGGATCAGCCCGGACGTCGGCACCCCCGTACCGGCTGTGACCAGGCACCTCGCCGCCCCCGCCACTTGGTTGACCGAGGTGGCGCGGAGCTGCCGGACGGCCTCCGCGATGCCGTTCATCCCATGGAGGTACGCCTCCCCCAGCTGACCCCCATGCGTGTTCAGGGGCAGCACGTCCGCCGCGACGAACGCCCCGCCCTCCCCGGGGCCGCAGAAACCGAACTCCTCCAGCTGCATCAGGACGAACGGCGTGAAGTGGTCGTAGAGGATGCCCACGTCGATGTCGGCCGGGGCAAGACCCGAGCTGCGCCAGAGCTGCCGGGCCACCACACCGGTCTCCGGCAGCCCGGTCAGCCCGTCCCGGTAGAAGCTCGTCATCTGCTCCTGGGACCGGCCCGCCCCCTGCGCCGCCGCGACGACGACGGCGGGCGGCCGGGGCAGGTCGCGGGCGCGCTCCACGGTGGTGACGACGAGCGCCTGGCCGCCGTCGGTCTCCTGGCAGCAGTCCAGCAGCCGCAGCGGCTCCACGATCCAGCGGGAGGCGGCGTGGTCGGCGAGCGTGATCGGCTTCCCGTGGAAGTACGCCGCCGGGTTGCGTGCCGCGTGGCGCCGGTCGACGACCGCCACGTGCCCGAAGACCTCGGGGTCGAGGCCGTACGTGTGCAGGTAGCGCCGGGCCGCCATCGCCACCCAGGAGGCGGGGGTGAGCAGCCCGGACGGCAGGTTCCAGCCGAGCGCCGCTCCCTCGGCGGTGGGCTCGCGGCGCTGGACGCCGGAGCCGAAGCGGCGGCCGGAGCGCTCGTTGAACGCCCGGTAGCAGACGACGATGTCCGCCACCCCGCTCGCCACCGCGAGGGCGGCCTGCTGGACGGTGGCGCAGGCCGCACCGCCCCCGTAGTGGATGCGGGAGAAGAACGACAGCTCCCCGATCCCGGCGGCCTGGGCGACGGTGATCTCGGGGCTGGTGTCCATGGTGAAGGTGACGAGGCCGTCGACGTCGGCGGGGGTGAGGCCCGCGTCGTCGAGGGCTGCGCCTACCGCTTCGACGGCGAGCTTCAGTTCGCTGCGGCCGGAGTCCTTGGAGAACTCGGTGGCGCCGATGCCGACGATGGCCGCTTTTCCGCCGAGGGTGTCGGGTCTGCGGATGCTCATGCGCCGCCCTCCGGGGTGATGGCGACGGTGACCTTTCCGGTGACGTGACGCCCTATACGGTTGTCGCCGACTACCGCGACCTCTATAAGAGGGTGGTTTCCGTCTTCCAGGGACACGTTTTCCAAGGCCACGTTTTCCAGGAACACGTTTTCCAGGAACACGTTTTCCAGGGCCACGTCTTCCAGGGCCATGGTTTCCAGTGACACGATGCGGCCGGACAACCGCAGCACATCCCCCGGGTAGTTGGGAGCACCGAGGCGGATCGCGACCTTGCGGAGGACGGCGGCGGGTCCGAAGTGGTCGGTGATGTAGCGGCCGACCAGCCCGTTGGTGGTGAGGATGTTCATGAAGATGTCGGGTGAGCCCTTCTCCCGGGCCAGCTCGGCGTCGTGGTGCACGTCCTGGTAGTCGCGGGAGGCGATGGCGCCCGCGACGATCAGGGTGCGGGTGACGGGGATCTCCAGGGGCGGCAGGGCGTCGCCGACGCGGTACGTCTCGTTCACGGCGTGCCCTCCTTCCCACGGTCGCCGCTCGCGAGCAACAGCCCGAGCTCTTCCAGCAGTTCGGCGCCGCAGCCGAGGTACGCGTCCAGCTGGCGGCCCCAGAGGAAGTGCCGGTGGACCGGGTGGTCGAGGTCGGCCCCGGTGCCGCCGTGCAGGTGCTGGCCCGCGTGCACGACCCGCCGCCCTGCCTCCGAGGCCCACCAGGCGGCCGTCAACGCCTGTGCCTCGTGGCCCAGTTGCCGGTCGTACCGCCAGGCCGCCTCGTACGCCGTGACCCGGATGGCCTCGGTGTCCATGTGGGCGTCGGCGGCGCGGAGCAGGACGCCCTGGTTGGTGGAGAGGGGGCGGCCGAACTGCTCGCGGGTGGTGGTGTGTTGCACGGCGCGGGCGAGGGAGCCCGCGCAGACGCCCGCCTGGAGCCCGGCGAAGGCGGTCCGGCCGGCGGCGAGGACCGAGGCGCAGGCCCCCGGGCCCGTACCGAGGGACTCTCCCCGTACGCCGTCGAGGCCGACCCGCCCCGCCGACCAGGGCGCGGTCGTCTCCACGGGCACGACGGTCACCCCAGGCGCCCGGGTGTCGACGATCCACAACTCCCGCTCGTCATCCGCGACCAGCACCTGGGTGGCGTCCCGCAGCCACGGCACCCAGGGCACGGCCCCGTACAGCGCGCCGTCCACCGAGCGCACCCCGCCCCGCGCCGGGAAGGCCCCCGTCGCCACCGCCGTACCGTCGCGCAGGGCGGGCAGCAGGCGCTCCCGCTGCTCCGGCGTACCGTGCCCGGCGACCGCGAGGAGCCCGTACACACAGGTCGCCGCCAGCGGGACCTGGGCGGTGGTCCGGCCCTGTTCCTCCAGGAGCAGGACCAGGCCGAGGAGCCCGATGTCCTCCACCGCGCCGGGCAGCCCGGCCGTACACAGCTCCTTCCACAGCCCCGCGTCCGTCCCTGTGCCCGCCGCCACCAGCCGCTCGTGCGTCGACAGGTCGCCGAAGATCCGCGCGGCCAGCTCCTGCGCCGCCGCCTGCTCCTCGCTCGGGGTGAAGTCCATCTCAACCGCCCTCGCTCGCCCGGAAGACCGGGAGTTCCAGATCGGGGTCCATGCGGTGGAACTCCAGGCGTACGGGCAGGCCGACGCGGACCTTGTCGTATGGCACCCCGACCACGTTGCCGACGATCCGGACGCCCTCGGCGAGTTCGACGAGCGCGACGGCGTACGGGCCGCCCTCGCCCGACGGGTCGAAGGCCGGGAAGGACGGGTGGTGCATCACGACATGGCTGAACACCGTGCCCTCGCCGCTCGCCTCGACCGTGTCCCACTCCTGGCCGGCACAGGCGTTGCAGCCGGGGAGCCAGGGGAAACGGAGGGTGGCGCAGTCCGTGCAGCGCTGGATGAGGAGGCGGTGCTCGGCGACCCCGGCCCAGAATCCGGCGTTGTCGCGGTTGATGACGGGGCGGGGGCGGAGGGGCGGTTTACGTTTGGCGGGGCGGTACTTGAGGATGCGGAAGCGGTGCGTCCCGGCGGGCTCGCCGTCGGCGCGGACGTCCATGCGGGTGGTGACGAAGTACCCGGTGCCGAGCTTGGTGGTCTTGCGGCGGGAGACGGACTCGATGACCGCGTCGAAGGTGATCAGATCGCCGGGGCGGAGCGGCCGCAGGTACTCCTGCTCGCAGTCGGTGGCGACGACGGAGGTGTACCCGGCACCGTCGAGGAGCCCGAGGAGTTCGTCGTACGCCGCCGAGCGGCCGGTGCCGTGGGGGTGCCCGGTCAGCCCGCCCATGGTCCAGGCCTGGAGCATGGTGGGCGGGGCGACGGCGTCGGGGCCCTGGTAGGCGGGGGAGGTGTCGCCCATGGCCTCGCACCAGTGGCGGATCATGGGCGCGTTGACGGGGTCCTTGCCGGTGCCGGCGGTGGCGGCGGGGCGGCCGGTGTAGGAGGTGAGCCGGTCGTAGAGGGGGTCCGGGGCGTCGGCCAAGGGGGCCGGGGCGTCGGCCCGTACCTCTTGGGCGCCCCCCGGGCCGTTCACCGCTTGCCCCGGGTCATCCCGAGCCGCATGGTGGCGACGATCTCGCGCTGCACTTCGCTGACACCGCCGCCGAAGGTGTTGATCTGCGCGGCCCGGTTCATCCGCTCCAGCTCACCACCACCGCTGCCTTCCGCGCCGAAGCAGCCGGGGGATCCGCGCCGAAGGAGTGCGGCCTCCCCCACCACCTCCTGGCACATCCGATAGACCTCCACGGCGCTCTCGGTCCCCGCGAACTTCACGCCGCTCGCCTCACCGGGGGCCAGCGCGCCCGCCCCCACGGCCCCGACCAGCCGCCAGTTCAGCAGCCGGGTCGCCGCAAGCCGGGCGTACGCCTCCGCGAGCCGGGCGCGTACCCACGGCTCGTCGATCCGGCGGCGCCCCGTGGCGGGGTCGGGCGTACGGGCGTGGGCGAGGGCCTCCTCGTAGAAGTCCTCGGCCTGCATGCCGATGGCGGCGAGGGCGACGCGTTCATGGTTGAGCTGGTTGGTGATGAGCCCCCACCCCTCGTTCTCCGCACCGACGAGGTTCGAGGCGGGGACGCGTACGCCGTCGTAGTACGTGGCGGTCGTCGTCAGCCCGCCCACGGTCTCGATGGGCGTCCAGGAGAAGCCGGGGTCGTCGGTCGGCACCAGGATGATCGAGATGCCGCGGTGCTTGGGGGCGTCGGGGTCCGTGCGGCAGGCGAGCCAGATCCAGTCGGCCTGCTGGGCGTTGCTGGTGAAGATCTTCTGCCCGTCGATGACCCAGTCGTCGCCGTCCTCGCCGCCCTCGCCGGTGTCGCCGTCGCCGGGGTCACGTACGGCACGGGTCCGCAGGGCCGCCAGGTCCGTACCGGCTTCGGGTTCGCTGTAGCCGATCGCGAAGACGAGGTCGCCGCTGAGGATGCGGGGCAGGAAGTACGCCTTCTGCTCCTCGGTGCCGTACTTCATCAGGGTCGGGCCGACGGTGTTGAGGGTGACCATGGAGACGGGGGCGCCGGCCCGGTACGCCTCGTCGAAGAAGACGAACTGCTCGTCGGGGCCCCGCCCTTGACCGCCGTACGCGAGGGGCCAGCCGAGGCCGAGCATGCCATCGGCACCGATCCTGCGCAGCAGCCGCCGCTGCTCACCCGGATCGTCGCGCCAACCGCCGCCTTCGGGCAGCACGGCCGCGAAGTACGCGCGCAGTTCGGTACGCAGCTGCTGCTGGCGCTCCGTCGGGGCGAGGTGCACGGCGGAACCTCCAGAGGGGCGAATCACGTCACCGAATCACCGGAACGGTTTCTGACTGTCCGTCAGATTCACTCTCCCTGTCAAGAGCCGGAGCACGGCAGCAGCCCGCACGGGACACCGAAGTGCCGCCGCACGGGCTGCTGTTCAGACGCCCGGGACCCACCCCCCGGAAGGCCCTCGGCGTCTGCTCACCGAGGAGGCGTGGCCGCCGGGGGCCTCACCAGAAGAACGGGGTGAAGTTCACGGCGACGCTGTGGTCCGACTGGTCGATGGCGGTGAAGGCCGAGCCGCTCACCTGGGCCGAGGTGTTCTGGTTGGACGCACCGGATCCGACGGCCTGTTGCTGCGTCGTCGAGGAGTTGCCGGTGTTGTTACCGCCGACGCCACTGCCGCCGACCGTAGCCACGGCCGCGTTCGATCCGTCGTTCGCGAAGGAGCCGTTGTCCGCCAGGGCCACACCGCCGCAGAGTGCGACGGTCAGAGGCAGCGCGGCGACTGCGGCGAGAACACGAGCGGTACGGATGCTTGCCATGTCAATTCCTCCAGGGAACCGGAAGTACGGCTTGGTTGGTCCATGTGCGTCTGTTTCCGGGGAAGTTGGCCCGACCACCCCGGTGCTGGTCACGACGTCGCGAGACCAGAGTTGCCCAGCACATCCCCGGTGAACCGTGCGATGCCGACTGATTCCCTCTCAAGCATGAAGAAGAGGTGATAAACCTTGTACGGGCCGGGAAACGCCGACATCAGACCCTCCTGGAGGCACGTTGAAGTACAGCTCCGCACCGACGGTGTTCCCCTACCGGGGCAAACTCGACTCCGGGGACGAGCTGTGGACTTCCATCATCGGCAGTGACTGCAAGGTCGTGAACAAGGCGAAGGGCATCTGCGACTTCGAGAACTGGCTGTACATCGCCTCCCGGCACGTCGACTTCGGGAACAAGGCCGCCGGCACCTGGAAGACCGCCGCACGCCTCCACCTCCTCGGCGGCGCCCAGGACACCGATGACCAGAAGCTGCCGTTGCAGGTCAAGCGAGCCACACGCGTCACCGTCAACGCCTCGCCGGAGCCGGCCAGGAAGGGCAGGACCATCACCGTGACCGGCCGGGTCACCCGCGAACTGGGGCAGCCACACGCACCAGGCCTACGCCGGCCGCACGGTGAGCTTCCAGTTCAAGGCGGCGGCTCCTCCTCGTACAGAACGGTCAAGAAGGTGACGTCGACCAAGACGGGTGCGCTCAAGACCACGGTGAAGGCCACCGGCTCCGGAACGTGGCGGTGGACGTACTACGGGAACACCATGTCCGGAGCAAAGTCGTCACCCGGGGACGACGTCGCCGTTCGATAGGCACGCGGGACAGGCACCGCGAGACAGAAGCCCCGCAACGGGGCACCGCGAGAACCCTGAGCGCGCTGCTCGGCCGGACAGGCCGAGCAGCGCGCTCAGTCGTACGTACGCCCTCCCTGCCCACTCTCCCCCACTTCCCATATTCGAACTCGTGTACGAAACTAGAACCATGGCCACCATCGACCGGCAGACCACCACCCTGGCCCTCGCCCACGCCCTCTCCGCCGCCGAGCGCGGGCTCCCCGTCTTCCCCTTGTCCGCCACCAAGCTCCCCGCGCTGCGCTCCCCCCACCACGGCGAGCGCCCGCCGGTCCACTGCCGGGGCGAGTGCGGGCTGCCCGGCCACGGGGTGCACGACGCCACCACGGACCCCGCGGCCGTCCGCGCCCTCTTCGCCGCCGCGCCCCGGGCCACCGGCTACGGCATCGCCTGCGGCCGCACCCCGCACCGGCTCATCGGCATCGACCTGGACATCGACACCGCGCACGACAACGACTCGGTGGGGGCCCTCCAGCAGCTGGCGCTCCAGCACCTGTTCACGATCCCGCCGACGGTCACCGTGCTCACCCCGAGCGGCGGCCGCCACCTCTGGCTCACCGGCCCCGCCGACACCACGGTCCCCAACTCGGCCGGCCGCCTCGCCCCCGGCATCGACGTCCGCGGCGCGGGCGGCTACCTGGTCGGCCCCGGTTCGGTCACCGCCCACGGCCGCTACCGCCTGGCCCCCGGCACCGCCCACCTCACCCCGGCCCCCTGCCCCCGCCCCCTCCTGCGCCTTCTCACCCCGCCCCCACGACGCCCGACCGGCCCGGCCACCGGCAGCGCGAACACCCCGGAGGCCCCGGGCCGCCGGGGCGAGGGCCTGATCCAGTTCGTCCTGGCGGCCCACGAGGGCCAGCGCAACACCCGCCTGTTCTGGGCCGCCTGCCGCGCCTACGAACACGGCTTCGGCGACGCCCTGGCCGACGCCCTCACCACCGCAGCGATCCGCACGGGCCTCACGGAACAGGAGGCGCGTGCGGCGATCGCGTCGGCGGAGCGGCTGACCCGGGGCCGGGGCGACTGAACTCCCCTGCTTCTCGGCCGCCGGCCTATGGGTCGATGAACGCGGAGGGCGGGCCCCGGAATCCGGAGCCCGCCCTCTGACCTGCTACTTCTGTATCTCTCATCTGGCGGTGGGTGTGGGATTTGAACCCACGGTGACATCGCTGCCACGACGGTTTTCAAGACCGTTCCCTTAGGCCGCTCGGGCAACCCACCTTCGCCCCGCGTCACCTGCTGCGGAGCGGGCTACAGCTTAGCGTCCGCGTGCTCCGTACCGGAGCTTGGTCCACGCGGGGTCCACGGGGACAGCGTCGCACGTGTGGGCTGTTCGCCCGCCCCGCAGATGCTGACGGCCACCGCTACGGGCTGCCTGGTCGTACCCCTGGCTCTACGACTGATGCGGGGAAGAAAGCCAAGCAGGCCCGCAAACCAAGCGGGCTCATCAAGAGAATGGCGCCTTCGCAATGTCCTGGCTACATGTGCGAGATGTCCCACGACCGAGGTCGCGCGTCCGGTGCCCACTCAGGCTGGTAATCGGGATGGTCCGCGTAGGGCACTGCGAGCAGCCTTAGCACCGCGTCGTTGCCGAAGATCCCGTCCGGGCGCTCATCGATGGCCCGCGAATGGCGCTCGCAGATGACATCAGGGTCATACTCATCCCCGTCCGGATCGAAGTGCACGCTGTTGGTGCAGGGAAAGCCCGGATGGGGATCAGTGGCGCCGGGCCGGTACTTGTCGAGGATGCCGAGCTTGGCCTTTACCTCACGGCGGATGCGAGCCGGGTTGTGGCGGGCTATATGAATGGCCTCCAGCCGGTCCGGGACCCCTGTGTCAGGGACCACGATCCGGCCGTTCGACTTCTCCTCGATAGGCCCTTGTTCACCAGAACGCCCGCGCATCAGCCACTCGCCTCCGCCGCTCGTAGCCACCGCCATCTCGGCGAAGGCATCGTCTTCATCGAGTCGGGCACGCAGGAAGTCGACCAATTTGTCATTCATGTGCTACTCCCTGTCAGGTTTGCAGCGGCCTGGCAGAGTTTAGCCACCGCGCCCCTCGGTCGAAACGTTGTCGACATGCGAAGAGCGAAGCTGCGGCATAGTCCATGCGCCGAGCCGTAGAGATTCGCCCCGCGTCACTTGCTGCGGAGCGGTCAACAGCCCGCTGGCTGAGCTAACTCCTCACCGGCGGCGCACAATTCGGACCTCACGCGTGATCTGCACCACTTGGCGATTGCTCTTCTCGGCGCAGCGCGGTAGGAACGGCGCAAGAAAATCACCGAGAGCGTCCAGAGCTTCCTCTGAAATATCGCTGGGGGTGATGGGGCTTGGCTCCCTGACCAGGAGCCTTCCCGACCCACCTAAGAACGGGGACACTTGAACCGCATCGCCATGCGTACCGCACTGCCTCTCATATCCGCCGGCGCCGTCCTGTTCGCGAGAGCCGGCACGGGTGCCGCCGCTCCGTCGGACGAGCCGGTTCCGGTGAATTCAGCGCGATGGCCGGCCCGGAGGTGAACGACCGGCCGAAGTACACGGTCGAGGGATCGCCCCACTTCATGCCCGACAAGAAGAAGCCGCAGACGACCTGGCTGCTGCCCCGTCAGACCGTGTCGTGGGCCGTGTCTGGCAGCCACATCTTCACGTGGGAGATCGGCGCCGGCGCCGAGGCAGAGGCGGGGGCCATCCTGGCCAAGGCCAAGGTCAGCGTCGACGCAGACCGTAAGAAGGCCATCACCGTCGTGGCGCCGCGAAAGGGTGACATGTCGATCGGTCGGCAGAACTCATGACGGGGACGGGGCCAGGGGTACGGACGGCCGGGCGGTACGGCGGGTCGGCGTCGCCCTGGCCGTCACGGCGCTGCTCGGTGCGGGGGCGTGCAGCCCGAGTGAGCAGCCCGAGTCGTCCTCGACCAGCCCGAGCGTGACGGGGTCGGCCTCGGCCGCTCCGGACACGTCCGCCGCCCAAACGGCGAAGTCCGTGCTGGAAAAGGGCATCGTCAACATGGAATCCCTCAGCGACGGGGACGGTGGGTTGCAGAAGCAGTTCGGCAACACACTGGCCTCCGTGCCCGAGGACGTGCTGAGCGTGTCGTTCGCGTTCACCTGCACGGGTGGCGCCGAGGTGGCGCTGACCTTCCGCCTGGCGGGCAAGGAGGTGGCGTCGGCCGCGGGCACCCACGTGTGCGACGGCTCCACCATCTTCCAGCGGAGCATCGACACGCCCGGTTCGGGCCCTCTCGGCTTCTCGGCCGTCGCCACCGGCGCCGAGAGCGGCGGCTACGCCTACGCCTACTACTCCGAGAAGAAGCAGCTTCCGTAAGCAGATCCTGATCGACACGGCCGGAGCCCCCGCACTCAAGCGTGAGTGCGGGGGCTCCGGCCGTCTCCCTGGACCGTCAGCTGTCGCCCTCGCGCTGGCCCAGGGTGACCTCCGCCGTCGCCGTCTTGCCGTCGCGCTCGTACGTCAGGGTCACCTTCTCGCCCGGCTTGCGGGTCCAGATCTCGCCGATCAGGGTCGGGCCGCTGTCGATCACGGTGTCGTTGAACTTGGTGATCACGTCGCCCGCCTTGAGGCCCGCCTTGGCCGCCGGTCCGTCCGGGGTGACCGCGGGGGTGCCGTCCGCGCCCTTGGCGGAGATCGCGGCGCCGCCGGTCTTCTCCTCCATCGTCACCGTCGCGCCGATCACCGGGTAGACCGGCTTGCCCGTCTTGATCAGCTGCTCGGCGACGTTCTTCGCCTGGTTGATCGGGATCGCGAAGCCGAGGCCGATGGAGCCGGCCTGGGACTGGCCGAGGCCGCCGCCCGTCGACTGGATCGCGGAGTTGATGCCGATGACCGCGCCCGTGGCGTCCAGGAGCGGGCCGCCGGAGTTGCCCGGGTTGATCGAGGCGTCGGTCTGCAGGGCGCTCATGTACGAGTTCTTGCTGCTGGAGCCGTCCCCGGAGGCGACCGGGCGGTTCTTCGCGCTGATGATGCCCGTCGTGACCGTGTTGGACAGGCCGAAGGGGGCGCCGATCGCGATCGTCGAGTCGCCGACCGCCACGCTCTCCGAGTTGCCGAGGGGGAGGGGGGCCAGGCCGGACGGGGGGTTCTTGAGCTTCAGTACGGCCACGTCGTAGCCCTGCGCCCGGCCGACCACCTCGGCCGCGTACTTCTTGCCGTCGGAGAACGTCGCCGACAGTTCGCCGGACTCCGCGGCGGAGGCCACCACGTGGTTGTTGGTGAGGATGTGGCCCTCCTTGTCGTACACGAAGCCCGTACCCGTGCCGCCCTCGCCGTCGCCGCCCTGCGCGTCGATCGTGACCACGCTGGGCAGCGCCTTGGCCGCGACCCCGGCCACGGTGCCCGCCGGGCGCTTGAGGTCCCTCGGGGAGTCCGAGGCGGAGACCGTGGTCGAACTGCCGGAGGAGCCGTTGTCGTTGCGGTCGGCCGCCCAGTAGCCGAGGGCGCCGCCGACGCCGCCCGCCACCAGGGCCGCCACCGCGACGGCCGCGACCAGGGCACCCGCGCCCCGGCGCTTGCCGTTGCCGTGGGAGGGGTCGTGGCCGGGCTGCGGGGCGCCCCAGACCGGGCCGTTGCCGCTCCCGTTGCCGCCGCCGGGCGTGTGGGCCGCGCCGCCGCCCGCGTACGGTCCGCCACCCGCGTACGAGGGGACCGCGGGCGGGGGCGGGGGCCAGGAGGCGGCGCCCGCGGGGGGCTCGGGCGCCGCCCCGTACGGGGGGTGCTGCGGCTGAGGGGTGTGGGGCTCGGTCGGGCCGGAGTACGCCGGGGGGACCTGGTGCGTGCCGGAGTGCGGCGCGGACTCCTGGTGCGCGGCCTGGTGCGCCGGGGCGCCCTGGGCCGTCGGAGTGTGGCGCGGGGCGTCCGCGTGCGCCGGGGCAGTCGGGGGCGCGGCCGGGGCTGCCGGGGGCGCCGTCTCCGTACCGGAGTCGCTCCCGGCCCCCTCGCGTACGCCGTCCGCCGCCGGAGAGGTCCCGGAGTCCGGGGACGTCCGGGACGCGGCTCCGTCCGCCGCCGCGTCGGGAGTGGTGGCCGGCACGGGAGGTGCGGGCGGAACGGGCGGCACGGCCGGTACCGCGTTGCCCTCGGTGCCCTCGTTCTCGGTGCTCACAGCTCTTTACTCCTCGGTTCCACTCGGCATCCAGTCGGCATTCGGCAGGAAATCCGCTGTGCACGTGTCTGCGGTCAGCTTTTCCCACAGCGCGTCGGGCCACTGTAAGCAGGAGCTGTGCATCCGCACACCAATCTTTACATCAGACAAAACGGACCTCCAGGGTGACATGTGTTCGCCTACCCCCGAGGCGGTGACACCATGACCCGGGTGACCCACGCACGGCAGCGCAGCCCGCACACCTCGATCCAGGTCGTCGCCCATCGCGGGGCGTCCGACGACGCCCCCGAACACACCCTGGCCGCCTATCGCAAGGCGATCGAGGACGGTGCCGACGCCCTGGAGTGCGACGTCCGGCTGACCGCCGACGGCCACCTGGTCTGCGTGCACGACCGCCGGGTGAACCGTACGTCGAACGGGCGCGGCGCCGTCTCCGCCCTGGAGCTCGCCGATCTCGCCGCCCTCGACTTCGGCTCCTGGAAGGACCGCGAGGAGTCACCGGACTGGGATCCGGTGCCGGGCGAGCTCACCTCCGTGCTGACCCTGGAACGGCTCCTGGAGCTCTTCACCGAGGTACGGGCCACGGGGCGGCCGCTCCAGCTGGCCATCGAGACGAAGCACCCCACCCGTTGGGCCGGACAGGTCGAGGAGCGGCTCCTCCAGCTCCTGAACCGCTTCGAGCTGGCCACGCCGCCGGCCGACGAGCCCTCCCCCATCCGCATCATGAGCTTCTCCGGGCGCTCCCTGCACCGCGTCCAGGCGGCGGCGCCCGCGCTGCCCACCGTCTACCTGATGCAGTTCGTCTCGCCCCGGCTGCGGGACGGACGGCTGCCCGCCGGCTCCCGGATCGCCGGACCCGGCATGCGAATCGTGCGCAACCACCCCGGATACATCGAGAGGCTGCACCGGGCGGGCCACCGGGTGCACGTGTGGACTGTGAACGAACCGGCGGACGTGGAGCTCTGCGCCGAACTCGGCGTCGAGGCGATCATCACCAACCGCCCGAAGCAGGTTCTGTCCCAACTGCGCGGCATCTAGGGCCTGTCGTCAAACTGCCGTCTGCCGTGCGACGCCTGGCACGCACGCTCGCGGCGTTAGCACATAACGGCACACCTTCGGTGCACAACAGCACCCCCGCACCACCATGACGGGGAGTACACCGGCGCATTCACCGCGCGTTCGGTTGTGTCGAGTGCGTCACCGGCAGCCCCCTGGCCGGTTTCCGGCGCAGCTCAGTGGGGCATCCAACCCGTGGCATGGGGCAAAGGAGGTCTCGGGGGTGGCGTTGGTGGTGGCACAAGAGGTGCCTGCGTCGTCGAGCATGGCCGTTCCCCATGGGCCTGCGGGCGTGGGGCAGGCACGGCACCGGATGCGCGAGCAGTTGCGCAGCAACGGGGTGTCGGACGCGGTCGTGGACGACGCCGTTCTCATTCTTTCCGAACTGCTCAGCAACGCCTGCCGGCACGGCAGGCCGCTGGGGCGGCACGCGGATGTCGGTGACGGCGACATCCGGGCCGCCTGGCGCGTGGACACGGGCGGCGGGCTGACCGTGGAGGTCACGGACGGCGGCGGGCCCACCCGGCCCGTTCCGTCCACCCCTTCGGTGACGGCACGCGGCGGCCGGGGGCTCAACATCATCAGCGCCCTGGCCCAGGAGTGGGGCGTACGGGACGACTCCTCGGGCGAGGTCACCGTCTGGGCCCACGTGCCCTCCCCCAAGCCGCCCGAGCTCGGGGGAGCGGTCGGCGGGCTCACCGGATTCGAAGGGCTGGACTTCTCCGATGTCCTCGACGACGTGAGCTGAGAGGGCGGCCTCACCCGGCGAACGTGGCGGCAGGCGTGTGTACGGCGGCGGAGTCCCGGGCGGCTAGGCTCGCGCCGAGACCGCACTGTCGCAATCGGGAGAATGCCCACCATGGCCAAGAAGCGCCCTCAGACCAAGGCCGGGAAGCAGCAGCTCAAGGACGGTGAGATCCCGGTCGTCGGGGCCCGTGAGCCCTGCCCGTGCGGTTCGGGCCGTCGCTACAAGGCGTGTCACGGACGCGCCGCCGCCCAGGCCGTGACCGAGCTGGTCCACCGCCCGTTCGAGGGACTGGCCGGTGAGTGCGACTGGGTCGCGCTGCGCGAGCTGGTGCCCGCCGCCACGGTCGGACTGACGCTGAAGGGCGGGCTGCCCGAGGGCGTTCCGTCGGTGACGCTGGCGACCGTCCTGCCGATGGCCTGGCCGGCCCTGCGCCGCGACGACGGTTCCGTCCTCCTCGCCCTGCAGAACGACACCTCCTCCGGCGACCTCAGCCGCGACCTCGCGGACACGCTCCAGCGCGCGCTGGAGGTCGACCCGGGCACCCCCGTCACCGCCCGCCGCGTCCCGGCCGACGGGCCGCGCCTCCAGGACCTCCTCGACCCGGACGCCGCCTTCGAGCCGGTCGTCCACACCGGGTTCGAGTTCTGGGTGCCCGACGCGGAGAACGCCACCCCCGAGGTGTCCGCCTCCCTGGAGCGCGCGAACGCCGCCGCGATCCCGACGGTGCTGCTCTCCGGCGTCGACGCCGCGTACTGGTGCGAGACCCCGGAGAAGAACCACCTGCGCTGGGTCATGCCGCACCCCGAGGAGCAGCTCCTCGACGCGCTCGCCCGGCTGCACGCGGCCGGCACCTCCTCGCTCGGTGAGGACACCCGGCTGGTCGGCTCGTTCCGGGCGCACGGTCTGGTCGTCCCGGTCTGGGACCTGCCGACGTCGATGGGCGCCGAGGCGTGCGAGAAGCCGGCCGTCGCGTTCGCCGAGCGGCTGGCGACGGCGCTCGCCTCCGACGCCCCGCTCACCGCCGAGGAGCGCCGTGCCCGCGGCGGCCTCACCAACCGACAGGTGACCCTCAGCTGATCCCGCCGAGGCCCCTGCGGTGATCCACCCGAGGACCCCTCCGGCAGACCCTCCGAGTCGGTGACCCGCGTCACAACTCACCGTACTCACAAGTAAATCCCCGCCCCTGTAGGCGAGATCGAATTTGCGAACGGCAGATCTCTTGTTACCGTTCTAGAAGCCCGGTCGCTGGTGCATCCCCCGTCGCCAGCGACCGGGCGTCTTCGTTTCCGGTCGCGGCCCGCGTCTGCCCGCCGCCCGGAGCCCCTCGCCTCCGACTCAGCCCGATGCGCCCGGCGCGCGATGTGATCCGGCCCGGAGCAGCAGGGGCGCCTCCGCCACCGGCCCCGCGCCGGCGTACTCCGCCACCGCCGTGTAGGCGTCGGGAGCGCCCGCCGAGCGGCTTCGCGGGGTCTCGCAGCTGCCCGGCTCGTCGTGGGCCGCCAGGACGCAGTGCAGCTCCACGGTCCGCCCGTCCGGCCCCATCAGCGTGAGTACGGTGCGGAGTTCCGTACCGGAGGTGTTGCGGTGGTAGGCGCGCGCCCAGGTCTCACCGCCCCCGGTCATGACACAGGTCTGCGCCTCGATGCCCACCGGCGAGACCAGCTCGGGACCGCACCGGGCCGCGTCCCCGGAAATGTCCGCGTCCTCGAAAACGTCCGGGCCCTCGGCACCGATTTTCGATGGTGATTTCGACGGTGGCGGAGAAGGCGGGGAAGAAGAATCGGCCTTATCTTCGGACAGGTCATCAGAAAGCTTTTTTTCATGGCTTTCTGATGACCTGTCCGCAGATGTGCCGTCGGCCGTTGCGACTTCCGGGGAACCTCCGGGATCTGCGGAAGCAACGATCGGCATCAGGCAGGCGAAGGCGGCGGCAGCCGTGAGGCCGATCATGCGGAGATTCATGTGGCCCCCTTGCCGTCCGCGCGGGCCGTGGCGGGCGCGCGGGTATTCGGGGGCGACGATATCGACGTAGGACACGCGGCCGGGCCGTCCCGCACCCGTTCACCACGAATACGGCCCGGCTCGCACCCGTACGAGTGAGAGCCGGGCCGTCCGTCCGCCCGTCAGTACGCGAGCCTGCTGCCGCCGTCCGGGGCGCTGGTGCTCGCCTCGACCAGGGCGTCCAGGACCGCCTCGACATCCGGGAGCCAGGGGGCCGCCGCCGGGGCGCCCTTCGCGGAGGCCCGGCGGAAGACCGGAGCCGTAGGGGCGGGGGCCGCCGGAGGCGCGGGGGGCCGCTCCCAGCGCACCTGGCCCGCGCCGATCTCGGAGGGGGGCAGGACGAGATAGCCGCCCTCCCCGTGGAACCGGAGCGAGCTGGGCACCCAGTCCTTGCTGTACAGCAGCTCGCCGAGCCGCTCCAGCGTGTACGGGGCCACCAGCAGCGACCACCGGGTGGGCGTCGCCACGACGGGGCCCAGCCGCATGCCCATGCGGTCCAGGGCGACCAGAGCTCTGGCCCCGGCCAGGGCGGGCAGGCTCACCGCGCAGGGGGCCCGGCCGCCGGTCGCCAGCATCACCGGGGCGGTGGGGCGGTTGGTCCACCACCAGCGCACCATGCGCTCGTCCGTGGTGGCCGCCAGCAGTCCGGGATCGAAGGGGTGTGCGCCGGGAACGGCGCAGTCGGGGTCGGGGCAGGCGCAGCCGGGGCCACGCCCGTCGCGCAGGGCGGCCGGCGCGGTCCCGGCTGCGGGGAGCACGGGCCACTGCCATGCGGTGGCGAAGGTCAGGGCCGCGTCGAGTCGGGCGGCACCCTCCTTGCGCCGGAGCCGGAGCCTGCGTCGCCTTCCGAGGATCTCGCGCATGAGCGCTCGTTCCTTTCCGTTGAACGCCGAGTCCACATGACGCCACGCGTGGGAAAAACCGCATGTGCGTCTCTTCGCTGTGCGTACGTGCTCATCAGGTTGCTGCCGTACGGGCGTGCCGTCGGTACCGAGCGTGAGCCGAGCCGAGCCGAGTGGAACCGATCCGAGTGGAACCGATCTGGGGTGGTGCCGAGCTGCGTGGAGCCGGGGGCGCCCGCCACGGGCGCCTCGTGCCTGGTCGGCCGGGCCCGGACCCCGCCGCGCGGGGCGAGGCGTGACCGTCACTGATCGCGACCGTCACGGGTAAGGACGTCCGGACCCGCTGTCAGGTTCCTGGGCGATCACATCCGCCCGTGAGCGTCTGCCCCGGGCATCGTCGATTACGTACCCAGCCTGCCCGGAATGACGCCGCCCCTGGGATTTCCTCCCGGGGGCACCCCTTGTAGAGCCTTGTTGAACCTTGTCGAGCAGCCCCAGTCGACCGCAAATAGCTGCCGGAGGGTGCATTTTTCGGCCAAGTTGACTGACACTGGAGAGGAGGGAATCCGGCGAGCCTCCAGGGGACAATGCTGGACATCGGGTTACTTGTGCGTGTACATGTGGATGCATTGATAGTGGCGCAGAATCACATGGGGGTTTGCGATGCTATTCGACGAATCGCACCGGCCTGAAAGCTGGCTGCCATGAGCGCCCCACACCTGCCGAAAGTGGCTGGAATCGATCCAGAAGTTCCGGTTTCAACGCAGACTGCCGCTCCCCTGAGGGAGGTTCCGGCAGCGCCCGGAGCCTTCATCCAGGACCGCCTCGCGGGCTGGGTCTCCGACCTCACCACCCTGCACGAACTCACCGAGCGGCTGGCCTCCACCACCACCCTCGACGCCGCCCTGAACGAGCTGCTGCACGCCGGAGCCCCCCTCGTCGGCGCCCGCCGCGGACTCCTCGTACTGGAACCGGCGGACAGCACCACGACGCCGTCCACCACCCTCGGCCTCGGGCTCAGCCACGCCGACCTCGGCCACCTGGAGACCGTGGAGCGCTCCGCCACCGCCCTGGGCCGCGTCCTCGACGGCCGCCCCGGCACCGCCGACGGGCTCCCCACCCCCGACCTGCTCGGCGACCCCGGCCTGGACCCCCGCCACCGCGAGGTCGCCACCCGCCTCGGCTACGCCGCCAGTTACGCCCTCCCCCTCGCCTCCGAGGCGGCCGGACGGCTCGGCGCGGCCGTCTGGCTCTACGACGAACCCGGCGAGCCCTCGGAGAAGCAGCGCCACCTCGTCGGCCTCTACGCGCGGTACGCCACCGAGCACCTGGCCCGCCTGATCGAGTTGGAGCGCGCCCGCGCCGACATCGCGACCGTCGCCGAGGAGCTGCTGCCCAGCCGGCTGCCCCGCATCCCCGGCGTACAGCTGGCCGCCCGGCACCGGACCGGGCCCAGGGGCGGCGGCGACTGGTACGACGCGCTGCCGCTGCCCGACCACGCGCTCGGGCTCGCGGTCGGCTCGGTGGGCGGATCGGGGCCGAGCGCGATGGCCGCCATGGGACGGCTGCGCGCCAGCCTGCGGGCGTACGCCGTGATGGAGGGCGAGGACCCCGTCGCCGTACTCTCCGATCTGGAACTCCTGCTCCGGCTGACCGAGCCCGCCCGGACCGCCACCGCCCTCTTCGCCTACTGCGAGCCCGCCGCCCGCAAGGTCGTGCTCGCCGGGGCCGGGCACACCCCGCCGCTGGTGCTCGGTGAGCGGCGCTGCGAGTACGTCGAGACCACGCTCTCCGCCCCGCTGGGGATGCTCGCCTGCTGGGAGGCGCCGAGCGTGGAGTTCTCCCCCGCGCCCGGAGAAACGGTGCTGCTCTACACGGACGGCCTGCTGCGCCGCACCGGCGACGCGATGGACCGCGCCTTCGCCCGGCTGCACTCGGCGGCCGCTTCCGTACCGAAGGCGGGCCGCCACGACCCCGCCGCCGTCGCCGACCACGTCCTGCGCACGATGCTGCCCGACGGACTCGACCGGACCGACTCCACCGAGGACGTGGTGGTCCTCGCGGCGCACTTCGACTGAGGCCCGAGCGGCACGTGAGACCTCCTGAGTAACAGGTCCTTCGGCCCTGGGCCCCCTTCCGTACGCCCGTACGATGGGGGGTGGTCCAGTGTCGTATCAAGGAGAATCACATCGTGTCTGAGGAGCTCATCCCGGAGACCCCGGAGCAGGAGACCGAAGAGAACGAGGCCGCGGAGCCGATCAAGCAGCGGAAGAACGGCCTGTACCCGGGCGTCTCCGACGAGCTCGCCGAGAACATGAAGTCGGGCTGGGCCGACACCGAGCTGCGCGGGCTCGAACCGATCGCCCAGGCAGAGCACACCGCCGCCCGCCGCGCCGCGCTCTCCGCGCGCTTCCCCGGTGAGCGCCTGGTCATCCCCGCGGGCAACCTGAAGACCCGCTCCAACGACACCGAGTACGCCTTCCGCGCCTCCACCGAGTACGCGTACCTCACCGGCGACCAGACCCAGGACGGTGTCCTCGTCCTGGAGCCGGCCGGCGACAGCGGCCACCAGGCCACGATCTACCTGCTGCCCCGCTCCAACCGGGAGAACGGCGAGTTCTGGCTGGACGGCCAGGGCGAGCTGTGGGTCGGCCGCCGCCACTCCCTCGCCGAGGCCGAGCAGCTGCTGGGCATCCCCGCGAAGGACGTCCGCGAGATCGCCGCCGCGCTGGCCGAGGCCACCGGCCCCGTCCGCACCGTGCGCGGCCACGACGCCTCCATCGAGGCCGCCCTCACCGACAAGGTGACCGCCGAGCGCGACGAGGAGCTGCGCGTCTACCTCTCCGAGGCCCGCCTCGTGAAGGACGCCTTCGAGATCGCCGAGCTCCAGAAGGCCTGCGACGCCACCGCGCGCGGCTTCGAGGACGTCGTCAGGAGCCTGGACAAGGCCGAGGCGACCAGCGAGCGCTTCATCGAGGGCACGTTCTTCCTGCGCGCCCGCATCGAGGGCAACGACATCGGCTACGGCTCCATCTGCGCCGCCGGTCCGCACGCCACCACCCTGCACTGGGTCCGCAACGACGGCGCCGTCCGCTCCGGCGAGCTGCTGCTCCTGGACGCAGGCGTGGAGACCAACGAGCTCTACACCGCCGATGTGACGCGCACCCTGCCGATCAACGGCACGTTCTCGCCGCTCCAGCGCAAGATCTACGACGCGGTGTACGAGGCCCAGGAGGCGGGCATCGCCGCCGTGAAGCCCGGTGCCGCCTTCCGCGACTTCCACGACGCCTCGCAGCGCGTGCTCGCCGAGAAGCTCGTCGAGTGGGGCCTGCTCGGCGACCTGACCGTGGACAAGGTCCTGGAGCTGGGCCTCCAGCGCCGCTGGACCCTGCACGGCACCGGTCACATGCTCGGCATGGACGTCCACGACTGCGCCGTCGCGCGCACCGAGGCGTACGTCGACGGCATCCTGGAGCCGGGCGTCTGCCTCACCGTGGAGCCGGGCCTCTACTTCCAGGCCGACGACCTGACCGTCCCCGAGGAGTACCGGGGCATCGGCGTCCGGATCGAGGACGACATCCTCGTCACCGAGGACGGCAACCGGAACCTCTCCGACAAGCTGCCCCGCCGGGCCGACGAGGTCGAGGCCTGGATGGCCCAGCTGAAGGGCTGACCGTCCGACCGCCTGATGACAGGGCGCGCTGCTCACACCATGAGCAGCGCGCCCTCCCGCCATTTCAGGACCTTGTCGAAGCTGACCACCGCGCCCCGGCCCGGCCGGTTGCCGAACTGGACGTGGTCGGCGAGCTGTTCGATGAGGTCCAGCCCGCGGCCGCTCTCGGCGACGCAGGGGATGTACGGGGCGAACGTGGGCTGGGCACCGACGGACTCGGAGCCTTGGGTCCGTTCCACGTGCTCGGAGCCCTGGGTCCTTTCGACGTGGCCCGGGTGCTGGGCCCGTTCGATGTGCTCCGCGTGTTCGGTGTGCGCGGCTGGGCGAAGCGCGCGCCGGGCGGGAAAGCCCGGCCCCGAGTCGGCCACCTCGATACGGCATTTCTCGCCGTCCAGATAGGCCGTGACCCGGTACTGCCCGGAGTCCGCCGGGGGCTTCTCGGGTCCGCGATCCCCGTGCTCCTCGAGGCCCGACCGGTCGCCGCCGTGTTCGACGGCGTTGGCACAGGCCTCGCTGAGCGCGACCGACAGGTCGAAGGAGATGTCCGGATCCACCCCCGCGGTTTCCATGGTGCCGAGCAGGAAACGACGGGCGAGCGGAACGCTCGCAGCTTCGCGCCGCAAATGGAGTGACCACCAGATGCTCATGCTCCAGCCTCCTGGCTGCGGCTCGACGTACCGATACGTATTGCCGCACAAGGCACTTCGTAAGCACGGATCGGCTGTGAGAGCCCTCATTCGGCGGATGCGGATATTCCGCGCCCCGGTGTATGGCCGCCCGGGGAGCACCCCGGCGGAGGCGGGGGCGGGTTCCGGAAGCGGCGAGTCCACGGTCCGTACATCCCCCGCCAACAGCCACGACAAGCACGCATTGGGGACGGAGGCTGATCTTCCGGACCTGCCGTACCGGGGGAGGGTGCGCAGTGCGATGATGTTCCGGCCATGTCCACGCCTGTCGCACACGCCGGAGCCGGTCTGCGGCTCATGAGGGCCGCGGTGTTCACCGCGGTCTGCGTCGTGCTGTCCGCGGCGGGGCATGCGTTCGCCGCCGGGGCGCCGGTCCCCGCGTGGACCCTGCTCGCCGGATTCCTCGGCGTCCTCGCCGTGGCCTCGGCCCTCGCCGGACGGGAACGCTCCCTGCCGTCGATCGCGGGTGCGCTGGCGGGCGGCCAGGTCGCCCTGCATGTCCTCTTCGCCTACGGCAGCCACGGCAGCGCGCAGGCCGTCGCCGCCGCGCCCCGGGGCAGCGGTGAGAACCCGCTGATCCGCTTCGCCGCCGGGCTGGTGTGCGGTGGCGGGCCGGGGCAGATCGACGCCGCCGACGCCCACCGCATCGTCTCGACGGCGGGCATAGACCCCTCGACCGTCGCGGGCCACAGCCATCTCGCCTCGGGAGCGGCGGCCACCGCGGCTCCGAACGGCGGATCGGGCCTGACGGCGGCGTTCGCCTCGGTGGCCGCGCTGCTGCCGGGCCTGCCGATGTTCCTGGCCCACCTGCTGGCCGCGCTCGCCGCCGGCTGGCTGCTGCGGCGCGGCGAGGCCGCCCTCTTCGGGCTGGCCCGGCTCTCGGCGTACGGCGCCCAGGAGCTGGCGGCCGGGGCCCGGCTGCGCTCCCTTCGCGCCGCGCTCGCCCTCGTACGCGCCCTGTGCGCCGGGGCGCGTGAGCAGCTCGCGGGCTCCCCGCGCGCCCTGCGTACGGCCGACGACGAACCGGCCCCGGCCACCGGGGACCCTCTTCAGCACCTGGTGGTCAGGCGCGGGCCTCCGGCCCCGTACGCCCTCGCAGCCTGACGCGACACCTGCGCCCCCCGCCGTACCGAGCACCGCCGTTCAACCACGGGCGGTCCTCCGTGGACGGCTCTCCCGGGCTGGGCCGGATCCCTCATGGACCGGACGAGGTGTCGTGCCGCCGTCGCGCACCCGTGCGCCGGACCACCATGTTCCTCTTCCTTCGTGTCCCTCTTCCTCTGTGGAGTGATTCCTGCCATGAGCGCCACCAACGTCTCCCGCATCGCCGTCGCCGCGGGCGTCGCCGCGTCCACCGTCCTGCTGCTCGCGGGCCCCGCCGCCGCGCACGTCAGCGTCCAGCCGCAGGGCGAGGCCGCCAAGGGCGGTTACGCCACCCTCAACTTCAAGGTCCCCAACGAGCGGGACCAGGCCTCCACGGTCAAGGTCGAGGTGAACTTCCCGGCCGACCACCCGCTCTCCTCCGTCACCCCGGAGGCCGTGCCGGGCTGGAAGATCGACATCACCAAGGGCAAGCTGGACAAGCCCCTGGAGGTGCACGGCCGGAAGATCACCGAGGCCGTCACCAAGGTGACCTGGACCGCCGACGGCTCCAAGATCGCGCCCGGTTACTTCCAGCAGTTCCCGGTCTCCGTCGGGCAGCTCCCCGAGGACGCCGACCAGCTGGTCTTCAAGGCCATCCAGACGTACGACAACAAGGAAGTCGTCCGCTGGATCGAGGAGCCCAAGGGCGACGAGGAGCCCGACAGCCCCGCCCCGGTCCTGAAGCTGGCCGCCGCGACCGAGGACCACCACGGCGGCGCGGCCGCCAAGGGTGACGACGACCACGAGGCCGACGACAAGGCCGCGTCGGCGGAGGGCGAGAAGAAGGAGACGCACGCCGCGTCGGCCTCCTCCAGCGACACCACGGCCCGCACGCTGGGCATCATCGGCATCCTGATCGGCATCGCGGGCGTGGCATTCGGCGTGCTCGCGGGCCGTCGCCGTACGGCCTGATCCCCTGGGTCGGGCCGTCGCCGTACGGCCTGACCGTCCGGGTCGGGCGATCCCGTACGACCTGATCCACCGGGTCGGGCCGTCCCGTACGACCTGATCACCGGGTCGGGCCGTCGCCCGACGGCCCGGCCCCGCCGGCTCCACCACCCGCACCACGTTCAGGACACCCCTCCATGCGCAACAGAAAAGCAGTGACGGCCGTGGCGTTCGCCGCCGCGGCCGCGCTGGCCCTCTCGGCCTGCGGCAGCAGCGACGGCAAGACGGACTCCTCGTCGATCGCCGATGTCGAGGCCTCGCCGAAGACCAAGGCCGCGACCGTCCTCGACCGCCCGTTCACCAAGCCGAACCTGGTCCTCACGGACACCAACGGCAAGGAGTACGACCTCCGCGAGGCGACCAAGGGCAAGCCGACGCTCATCTACTTCGGCTACACCAACTGCCCCGACGTCTGCCCGCTGACCATGAGCAACATCTCCATCGCCAAGCGGGACCTGCCCAAGGCCGACCAGGACAAGCTCCAGGTCGTCTTCGTCACCACCGACCCCGAGCGCGACACCCCCGCCTCGCTCGGCAAGTGGCTCAAGGCCCAGGACCCCACCTTCACCGGCCTGACCGGCGACTTCCCCACCATCCAGGCGGGGGCGCGGCAGATCGGCATCGGCATCGAGCCGGCGACGAAGGACAAGGACGGCAAGCCCGTCTCGATGCACGGGGCGCAGGTCGTCGCCTTCTCCCCGAAGACGGACGGCGGCTATGTGCTCTACGGCGAGGACACCACCGCCGAGGAGTACGCCAAGGACCTCCCCAAGCTGATCAAGGGGGAGAACCCGTGAACCGCCGCACGGCCCTCGCCGCCGCCCTCGCCCTCACCACGGGGCTGGCGCTGGCGGGGTGCTCCACCGGAAGCGACGGCCCCGAGCTGAAGGTCGTCGGCGCGTTCATGCCGCAGCCCGTCAGCGACATGGCCGCCGGTTTCCTCGTCGTACAGAACAGCGGGTCATCCGCCGACCGGCTCACCTCGGTGACCAGCCCGCTCTCCGACGACGTCACGATCCACGAGACGAAGAACCAGCAGATGCGCGAGGTCTCGTCGTTCGAGGTGCCGGCCAACGGCGAGCTGGACCTCGAACGCGGCGGCAACCACATCATGTTCATGAATCTCAAGAAGAAGCCCAAGCAGGGCGAGAAGGTCTCCGTCGAGCTGCACTTCGAGAAGGCCGACCCCATCACGGTCGACCTGCCGGTGAAGGAAACGACCCACAACCCGAAGAAGCAGTGAGGGACCGACCGTGACGACTGCCACCGCCCCGCGCCCCGGAGCGTCCCCGATACGACGGCCGTTCACCGCCGCCGCGCTCGTCGCCGCCCTCACCGGCCTGCTCCTCGGGCTGATGCTGGCCGGCGCCGGACCGGCGTCCGCGCACGCCGCCCTCACCGGGAGCGATCCGCAGGACGGGGCGGTGGTGGCCACCGCGCCCAAGGAGGTCACCCTCACCTTCTCCGAGGCGATCGCCGTCGGCGACGGGTCGATCCGGGTCCTGGACCCCAGCAGCAAGCGCGCCGACACCGGCGCCGAGCCCAAGGACCTGTCCGACGGCTCCACCGTCCGCTACGGCGTCGAACTCCACTCCGGCCTGCCGGACGGCACCTACACCGTGGCCTGGCAGGCCATCTCCGCCGACAGCCACCCCATCTCGGGCGCCTTCACGTTCTCCATCGGCGCCCCCTCCGAGACCACCGTGGCTCTGCCCTCCGAGGAGGTGGGCGGCGGTCCGGTCGGCACGGTCTACGGCATCGCGCGGTACGCCGCGTACGCCGGGTTCACCGTGCTCGTGGGCGGCGCGGCCTTCGTCCTGGGCTGCTGGCCCCGGGGGGCGTCCGCCCGGCCGATGCAGCGGCTCGTGGTGCGCGGCTGGATCACCCTGACCGCGGCGACCCTGGTCATGCTGCTGCTGCGCAACCCGTACACCGGCAGCGGGAAGTTCGCCGACGCCTTCGACCTGGACGGGCTCCAGGCCGTCCTGGACACCAAGCCGGGAGCCGCCCTCGTCTCGCGGCTGCTGCTGCTCGGCGCGGCCGCGCTGTTCATCGCCGTCCTGTTCGGTACGTACGCCCGGCGCGAGGACGCCGTCGAGAAGAAGGACCTCACCTTCGGCCTCGCCATCGGCGGCGGGGTCGTCGCGGCGGGCATCGCCGCCACCTGGGCCATGTCCGAGCACGCCTCGACCGGCATCCAGGCGGGCATCGCCATGCCGGTGGACGTGGCGCACCTGCTGGCCGTGGCCGCCTGGCTCGGCGGTCTGGTCGCGCTCCTGGTGGCGCTGTACCGGACGCCGGACATCGGGAGCACGGCCGTACGACGGTTCTCCCGGGTCGCGTTCGGCAGCGTCCTCGTCCTGGCGGCGACCGGGATCTACCAGTCGTGGCGGCAGGTCGGCTCCTGGTCGGCACTGACCGGTACGCGGTACGGGCAGCTCCTCATCGCCAAGGTCGTGCTGATCGCCCTCCTGCTCGCCGTGGCGTGGTTCTCTCGGCGGTGGACGGGGCGGCTGACGGATACGCCCGTGGCTTCCGAAGCCTCCGAGGATCATGCCGATCCGGTCGATCCGGTCGAGACGCCGGACGATGTCGACCCCGCACGCGCCGCCCAACTGGCCCGGCAGCAGGCCGTCCTGACCGCCACGAAGAAGAAGCGGATGCGGGACGCCGACCCGGAGCGTTCCGGGCTGCGCCGCTCGGTCCTGGCCGAGGCCGCGATCGCCGTGGTCCTGCTGGCCGTCACCACCGTGCTGACGTCGACCGAGCCGGGCCGTACGGAGGTGGAGGCCAAGGGCGCCGCCACCTCGGCGACCGCCCCGGCGGCGGGGCCCGTCAACCTGAGCATGCCCTTCGACACCGGCGGCCAGAACGGCAAGGGGACCGTACGGATCGACATCGACCCCGGGCGCACCGGCTCCAACGAGCTGCACGTGTGGATCGACGGCAGCGACGGCAAGCCGATGGACGTCCCCGAGGTGAAGATCGCCCTCACCCTGGAGGCGCAGGAGATCGGCCCGCTGCCGGTCGTGCCGGACCGGCTCGCCGAGGGGCACTGGTCGGCGAGCGGCGTCCAGATCCCGATGGCGGGGGAGTGGAAGGTCGATGTGACGGTACGGACGTCCGACATCGACCAGGTCACCATCGACAAGAACGCGAAGATCGGCTGAGTACGTGGGCAGGACCGAGAACGTGAGCAGGACCGAGAACGGCGGACAGGCTCCGGACCCCGCGATGGGCGGGGTCTCGCGCCGGCGGCTGCTGGGCGGCGTGGGCGCGGCGGGCGCCACCGGGCTGGTGCTCGGTGCGGCGGGCGGGGCGGCCGGATACGCCGCGACCCGCCCCGATCCGCCGACCGCCCTGACCACCGTCGGCTCCACCGAGGCGATGTTTCACGGGAAACATCAACCGGGGATCACCACTCCGCTTCAGGCCCGGGGCCACCTCGTCGCCTTCGACCTGGTGCCGGGCGCGGGCCGCAAGGAGGCCGTGGCCCTGATGCGGCGCTGGTCGGCGGTGGCCCGTGAGCTGATGGCGGGCCGTCCGGCGGGGGGCTCGGCGGACGGGCCCGGCCACGACACCGGCATCGCGCTGGACGCGGGCCCCTCCTCCCTCACGGTCACCTTCGGCTTCGGCCGTACGTTCTTCGCGCGTACGGGTCTCACCTCGCGGCTTCCCGCCGGACTCGACCCGCTGCCCGCGTTCTCCTCCGACCAGCTGGACGCCAAGCGCTCCGACGGCGACCTGTGGGTGCAGATCGGCGCCGACGACGCGCTCGTCGCGTTCCACGCCCTGCGGGCCGTACAGAAGGAGAGCGCGGGAACAGTAAAGGTGCGGTGGCAGATGAACGGCTTCAACCGCACCCCTGGGGCCACGGCCCGGCCGATGACCGCCCGCAACCTGATGGGCCAGATCGACGGGACCGGCAACCCGAAGCCGGCCGACGAGGACTTCGAGCGGCGGGTGTTCGTGCCCGCCTCCCCCGGTACCCCGCACGAGTGGCTGGAGGGCGGTTCGTACGCCGTCGTACGCCGGATCAGGATGCTGCTGGACGACTGGGAGAAGCTTCCGGTGGACCGGCAGGAGCGGGTCATCGGGCGGCGCAAGGCGGACGGGGCCCCGCTGAGCGGCGGGAGCGAGACCACGGAGATGGACCTCGACAAGGCGGGCCCGGACGGCCGGCTCCTGATCCCCGACAACGCGCACGCCCGGATCTCCTCCCCCGAGAAGAACGGCGGGGCCGCCATGCTGCGGCGCCCGTTCTCGTACCACGACGGGATCTCGGAGGACGGCACTCCGGACGCCGGGCTGCTCTTCGTCTGCTGGCAGGCGGACCCGTTCAAGGGGTTCGTCCCCGTGCAGCGCAAACTCGACCGGGGCGACGCGCTGTCCCCCTTCATCCGGCACGAGGCGAGCGGGCTGTTCGCGGTGCCGGGCGGGGCGGCGGAGGGCGAGTACGTGGGGCAGCGGCTGCTGGAGTCGTGAGGGCGGACCGTACGGGGTCCTGGGCTCGGCTCCGACCGGATTCTGAGACGGCAGGGCCCCCGCCGTACAGCGCAATAGGGTGAGCGTATGTCAGCCACGCGCTACGCCTATCTCGGTCCCGAAGGCACCTTCACCGAGGTCGCCCTCCGCACGCTCCCGGAAGCCGCCACCCGCGAGCTCGTCCCGATGGTCTCCGTACCGGCGGCCCTGGACGCCGTACGCAACGGGGAGGCGGCGGCGGCCCTCGTGCCGATCGAGAACTCCGTCGAGGGCGGCATCACGGCCACCCTCGACGAGCTGACCAGCGGCGAGCCGCTGATGATCTACCGCGAGGTGCTGCTCTCCATCACCTTCGCGCTGCTCGTACGGCCGGGCACCAAGCTGTCGGACATCAAGACGGTCACCGCGCACCCGGCCGCCCAGCCGCAGGTCCGCAACTGGATGGCCGCCCACCTCCCGCAGGCCGTGTGGGAGTCGGCGGCGTCCAACGCCGACGGCGCGAGGCTGGTCCAGGAGGGGCGCTACGACGCCGCGTTCGCCGGTGAGTTCGCCGCTGCCACCTACGGCCTCGAACCGCTGGTCACGGAGATCCACGACGCGGAGAACGCCCAGACCCGCTTCGTCCTGGTGGGCCGCCCGGCCCGGCCGTCCGCCCCGACCGGGGCCGACAAGACGTCCGTGGTGATCTGGCTGGGGGACGACCACCCCGGTGCGCTGCTGGAGCTGCTCCAGGAGTTCGCGGTGCGCGGCGTCAACCTGATGCTGATCCAGTCCCGCCCGACCGGCGAGGGGATCGGCAACTACTGCTTCGCCGTGGACGCCGAGGGGCACATCGCGGACCGGCGGGTGGGGGAGGCGCTGATGGGGCTGAAGCGGATCTGCCCGAAGGTGCGGTTCCTCGGTTCGTACCCGCGGGCCGGCGTCTCCGCCGACGAGGTCCGGCCGCTGCGGGCGGGCACTTCGGACAGCGCCTTCACCGAGGCCTCGGACTGGCTGGCGCGCAGCCAGGACGGACGGATCTGACGGAGGCCGACGGCGGAGCGGCCCGTAGCGTCCCGGCTCAGCCCGGAGCGGATCACTCCGCTCCGGGCCGCTCCGGGCCGCTCCGAGCACTCCGCTCCGGGCCGCTCCGAGCACTCCGCTCCGGGCCGCTCCGAGCACTCCGTTTCGGGCCGCTCTGTGCGCTCCGCTGTGGTCCTACATACAGATAGTCATTCACCCACAGAGTTATCCACAGGCTGGCTTCTCGACCTGGGGACAAGTCGACACCACAATGCGACATCGTCGACAAATCAACGCAGCGCGTCCGGATGCATCCACAGAGCGCCGACTCCGTACGAGCCCTCCCGGGTCGCGCGAATTCCCTTGATCAACTCACCAGAGCGACAAATTGCCACCCGAATGAGCGTGCGGGACAGGTTTCGGCTGCGAACACCGGGGGAGCGACGGCCCTTCGTCCACCTCCCAGAACATTCCGTTCCGGGATCCACAGAACTTCTTCACAGCCTGTGGATAACTATTCCGGAACGCCCTCTCCTGTGGACAACACAAGGGAGAACGGCCCCAACTCCCCCTCGACCCAAGGCTCGTACGTCAAGAGAGCCTGCACCTTCTGCCCTGTTCAGGGGAGTTAACCGCCGTTATTGACGCAGCCCGCCGGATCACGCCCCGCGATTCCCCCTCAGAAATATCAATTCCGGCAATTCGGTCAAAGTGACACGCTCGGCAATATCGGTTCGAGTGCGAGATCCACGCACCGGTAGCCTGGAGGGGTGATTGACCTTCGCCTGCTCCGTGAGGACCCCGACCGTGTTCGCGCCTCCCAGCGCGCCCGTGGAGAGGACGTCGCACTCGTCGACGCCCTGCTCTCCGCCGACGAGCTGCGCAGGTCGTCCGGCGTCCGCTTCGACGAACTCCGCTCCGAGCAGAAGCAGCTCGGCAAGCTGATCCCCAAGGCCACCCCCGAGGAGCGCGCCGAGCTCCTCAAGAAGGCCGATCAGCTCAAGGCCGACGTCAAGGCGGCCGACGCCGCCCAGGACGAGGCCGACGCCGAGGCCAAGCGGCTGCTCCTCCAGCTCGGCAACATCGTCCACGAGGACGTGCCGGTCGGCGGCGAGGAGGACTTCGTCGTCCTGGAGACGCACGGCACCATCCGCGACTTCGGCGCCGAGGGCTTCGAGCCCAAGGACCACCTGGAGCTCGGCGAGGCGCTCGGCGCGATCGACATGGAGCGCGGGGCCAAGGTCTCCGGCTCGCGGTTCTACTACCTCACGGGCGTCGGCGCGCTCCTGGAGCTCGCCCTCGTCAACGCGGCGATCGCCCAGGCCACCGAGGCCGGCTTCGTCCCGATGCTGACCCCCGCGCTGGTCCGCCCGCGCGCCATGGAGGGCACCGGATTCCTCGGCCAGGCCGCGGAGAACGTGTACCACCTGGAGAAGGACGACTACTACCTGGTCGGCACCTCGGAAGTACCGCTCGCCGCGTACCACATGGACGAGATCGTGGAGGCGGACAAGCTGCCCCTGCGCTACGCGGGCTTCTCCCCCTGCTTCCGCCGCGAGGCCGGGACGTACGGCAAGGACACCCGCGGCATCTTCCGCGTCCACCAGTTCGACAAGGTCGAGATGTTCTCGTACGTCGACCCGGCGGACGCCGAGGCCGAGCACCGCAGGCTCCTGGAGTGGGAGAAGCAGTGGCTCACCGGCCTCGAACTGCCCTTCCAGGTCATCGATGTCGCCACCGGTGACCTCGGCGCCTCGGCCTCGCGCAAGTTCGACTGCGAGGCGTGGATCCCGACCCAGGGCAAGTACCGCGAGCTGACCTCCGCGTCGAACTGCGACAGCTTCCAGGCCCGCCGCCTCTCCGTCCGGATGCGCGAGGGCAAGAAGGTCCAGCCGCTGGCCACGCTGAACGGCACCCTCTGCGCCGTACCGCGCACGATCGTGGCGCTCCTGGAGAACCACCAGCTGCCCGACGGTTCGGTCCGGGTCCCCGAGGTGCTCCGTCCCTACCTGGGCGGACGCGAGGTCCTGGAACCGGTCGCCAAGTGACCTTCCCCTTCAAGCTCGTCGCGACCGACCTCGACGGCACCCTGCTGCGCGGGGACGACACGGTCTCCGAGCGCACGCGCGAGGCACTGACCGCCGCCACGTCGGCCGGTGCCGCGCACATCATCGTCACCGGGCGCTCGGTCCCCTGGACCCGGCACATCCTGGACGACCTCGGCTACGACGGCCTCGCCGTCTGCGGTCAGGGCGCGCAGGTCTACCACGCGGGCGAGCACAAGCTGCTGACCTCGCTGACCCTGGACCGGCAGCTCGCCGGGCTCGCGCTCTCCAAGGTCGAGGCGGAGGTCGGCCCGCTGGCCCTGGCCGCCAGCCGCGACGGCCTGGAGGGCGAGGTGCTCGTCGGCCCCGGCTACCGGGTGCAGGAGGGGCCGCTCCCGTACGTCTTCGTGGACGACGCCTCCGAGATGTGGGCGGCCCCGCTGAACAAGGTCTACCTCCAGCACCCGGACCTCGACGACGACGCCCTGGCCACCGCGGCCCGGGCGGCCGTCGGTAACCTGGTCGACGTGGTCATGGCGGGCCCCGGCGTCGTGGAGATCCTGCCGCTCGGGCTGAGCAAGGCGACCGGCCTCTCGCTGGCCGCCCGCCGGCTCGGGGTGAAGGCCGCCGACACCATCGCCTTCGGTGACATGCCGAACGACATCCCGATGTTCGGCTGGGCGCAGCACGGCGTGGCCATGGCCAACGCCCACGACACCCTGAAGGCCGTGGCGCACGAGATCACCGCGTCCAACGAGCACGACGGGATCGCCGTGGTCCTGGAGGAGCTGCTCCGCACGGGCTCCCTCGCCACGCCCCACTGACGCGAGCCTGTAGAGGACCCTTCGGCCCTGCCCGCCGCCACTGGATCGACAGTGGCGGTGGGCAGGGCCTTTTCCGCCTCTCAGCCTTTTCAGCTGACGGCTGTCAGCGGCGTCCGGTGCGGCGCCGCAGGTCCCTCAGCCGGTACGCGAAGGCCTCCATCCGCGCGTCGAACCGGGCGTCCATCCGTACGACGTCCTGCGACAGGTCGGAGAGCCGCACGCTCATCGCGCCGACCAGCTGCTGCGTCGCCTCCACCTTCCGGTCCAGGCTGTCCAGCCGCTCCGACATCCGGCAGAGCACCGGCCCGAGCTCCTGGAGCGCACTGCCGACATCGGCGAGGCAGCTCTCGATCCGGGTGACCCGCACTTCGAGCGCTTCGTACTCGGCCCGGAGCGTCCCCTCGGCGTCGAGGAGGTACGTACGGACGCAGCGGGCGATGTCGCTGTCGCGAAGAAGCATGGCGACGTTGAGGACGGTTCGGCGGGTGTAGAGACGCAGCTGCGTGGCCGCCTGTGGATAACTTTCCACCCCCTCCACCTTCCATAGCGACATCATGTCGCTATGGAAGGATTGCAGGTCAGAGCCGCGCAGAACGCGCAGCCCATTCTCAGCGAACTCCTCCTGATGCCGATCGGTGAGCCTCCTGACCGAGGCTGTGGATACTTCGAAGTAACGTGCCACGTCCTCTGTGCGAACGTGAATTCCGTCCGGGAGCATGACAAGGCTCTTCACCTTGTCGAGGATGTCGACGCGCCCCATCTGCTCGACGCGCAGCGCGCGCGATTCGAGCAGGGCGACTTCCGTGGGCATGGGCATGCCTTCCGTACGAGGGAATGACAAGGGACGGCCCCTACCCCGGGCTGCAAGGGGTGGAGGACGCTCACGGTTGCCACTCACTCGATGACCGGACCGGTGGGCTGAGCCTCACCCGGGTCCGGCACTCCCCGATTTCACGAACGCTACGACGCCACGGATTCCAGTTGCCTCCACGCACCCTGCCCAACGACCCGATAAACGTACGGTTACGCGCACATCTGTCCCGGTCATACGACTCCCCCTGTCATACGACAACCCCCGCCCCAAACAACACAGGGGCGGGGGTTGCACAAAATGCCTCCGGTCACACGGCCGGGCTGCTCACTCCTCCCCGGCCAGCTTCAGCGCGCGCAGCTTCTGGCCCGCGTACCAGGTGGCGGCCACAGTGACGGCGGCCAGCAGGACCGTCGCGAGCGGCAGCCCCACGTCCGAGGTGACCATGCCCTGGCCCGCCACCTTCTCGGCGACGGCGAGGGACCACTGCTGGACGCTGAGCGTCCGCGCACCCGGCACCAGGCTGCCGAAGAGGGCCTCCCAGACCAGCGCGTACACCAGGCCGATGACCACCGCGTGGCGGCTGACGGTGCCCAGCAGCAGGAACAGCGCGCTGTACGCGATCGAGGCGACCAGCGCCGCGATCGTGTAGGCGATGGCGATCTGCTGCCCGTTGCCGTTCAGGATCAGCCCCGCGAGCAGGGTCGGCAGGGCGGAGAAGACCATGGTCACCGCGATGGCGACGATCAGCTTGGTGAAGATGATCGTGGGGCGCTTCACCGGCTTGGCCAGCAGGTAGACGATCGACCCGTCGTCGATCTCGGGACCGATCGCCCCGGTTCCGGCGATCACCCCGATCAGCGGCACCATCGTGGCGATGGCGAACCCGCCGAGGACGTTGGCGGCGACCTGGTCATCGGCCCCGGCGAACATACGGACCGCCGCCGCGAGGAGCAGCAGCAGCGCGGGCAGGACGAACAGGATGGCGGCCCGGCGCCGACCGAGCAGGGCCCGGTAGGTGAGCCGGGCGACTGTGGGGTCGTACATGACGGTGCACAGCTCCTTTCAGGCCACTACTCAGGCCGCTACGAGGTAGGAAAAGACCGATTCGAGGGACTCGTCGGACGGGGAGACGGTCAGCAGCCGGATGCCCTGCTCACGGGCGACCTTCGGCAGCAGTTCGGTGAACCGTCCGAAGTCGACCGCCTGGATGCGCAGCGCCTTCTCGGTCAGGTCGACCTCGATGCCGGCCGTCGACGGGTCGGCGATGAGCGCGGCCGCCAGTGCCCGGTCGTCGCTGGAGCGGACCAGGTAGCGGTGCGGCCGGTCCGTCATCAGCCGGCGGATCTTGCGGAAGTCGCCGGATGCGGCGTGCCGCCCCGCCACGACCACCTCGATGTGCGAGGCGAGCTGTTCGACCTCTTCGAGGATGTGGGAGGAGAACAGGACCGTACGGCCCTCGGCCCCCATCCGCCGCAGCAGCCCCATCAGCTGCATCCGCTGGCGCGGGTCCATCCCGTTGAACGGCTCGTCCAGCAGCAGCACCGAGGGCTCGTGGACCAGCGCGGACGCCATCTTCACGCGCTGGCGCATGCCCTTGCTGTACGTGGAGATCTTGCGGTCCTGCGCGTACTCCATCTGGACCGTGGCCAGCGCCCGCCGCGCCTCCGCGCCGCCCAGGCCCTGGAGTTCGGCGTTGGCGACGACGAACTCCTTGCCGGTCAGGAAGTCGTACATCCCTTCCCGCTCGGGGACGATGCCGATCTCCTTGTAGACGCTCTCGTTGCGCCAGATCGTCCGTCCGTCGAGGGTGACCTTTCCCGTCGAGGGGGCGAGGAAGCCGCCCATCATGTTGATGAGCGTGGACTTCCCGGCGCCGTTGGGGCCGAGCAGTCCGGTGACGCCGGGGCCCACCGTCATGGAGACGTCGTTGACGGCGACCACATTGCCGAACCAGCGGGAGGTGTGGTCGATCTCGATGGTGGTCACAGCCCGACCCTCCGGTAGCGGCGCATCAGGACGGCGTACGAGCCGGCGACGAGCGCGAGAACAACGAACAGGTAGACCACGCCCGTACCGGCCCCCGGGCCTTCCCCTCCGGGGAAGGCGGAGGTGGCGCCGAGGAACGCGGTCTGTACGCCGTCGATCAGGGTGATCGGCGAGAAGAGGCCGAGCCACTCCACGGCCCCGGGGGACCCGGTCTCCCAGGCGATGGCCTGGACCGTGGAGACGGCACCGTAGGAGATGGTCAGCACCGCGATGACCGCGGCGACGCCGAAGCCCCGGCGCGGGGTCAGAGCGGCCATCACCAGGCCGAGCCCGGCGAACAGCACGGACAGCAGCGCCACCGACACCAGCCCCTGGCCGAACCACTTGGTCTGGTCGACGAAGTCGAACTTCGCGAGCAGAGAGCCCACATAGAGGATGAGCAGCGGCGCCCCGGTGAGGATGAAGAGCGCGGACGCCGTGGCGGCGAGCTTCGCCAGCACGTAGTCGGCACGTTCGATCGGCCGCGAGAAGTACAGGGGGACGCTCTTGAAACGGAGGTCCCTGGAGACCGCCTGCGGGGCCTGTGCGGCGATGAAGAGGCCGATGACCGCCTGTAGATAGATCGCGTACGACGTGTATTTGACGACGAGTTCGGTGGCGTCCGGCGCGGCCATGGAGACGGCCACCAGGATCGCCGCGACCAGGGCCATCACGCCGAACAGCAGCATGGGCAGCACCTTGGACTTGGCGGAACGGCCGAGTCCGAAGGAGCCGCGCAGGGTCTGCGAGTAGAGCGAGCGGCGGGCGTAGGCCCGGCCGAGCCGCCTGCCGTCGTAGGAGCGGTAGCCGATGTTGTGGATCCGGGAGGTGTCGCGCCCGGTCGCGGTACCGGTCTCAGTGCTCATCGCGACCGCTCCCCTTCTGCTGGTACGGCGCAGGCGCGGTGGCCTGCTGTACGCCGGTGGCGGTGGCCTGCTGTACGGCACCGGCCCCTGCGGTGGCGGCCTGGGTCGGCACGGCGGTGGTGGCCGCCCCGCCCTGTTCGGAACGGAAGACCTCGGCGATGTGGTGGCGGCGCTGCTCCATGCGGACCAGGCCCAGCCCGAGCCCGGCGACGCTGTCGCGGACCAGGTCGTACGTCTCCTCGCCGGTGGCCTCGACCAGCAGGATGTGGCCCGCGCCCGGCAGCCCTTCCGCGTCGAGTCCGTCGTGGCCGACCAGGGAGACGCCCGCCTTCGTGAGGACCTGGCGCAGGGCGTCGGTGCCGTCGGGGTGGGTGTCGCTGTCGGTCACCTCGACCGCGAGCGTGGTGGTGATCTGGGTGAAGTCGCTGGTGGAGCTGGAGCGCAGGAGGGCGCCGCCGTCGATGACGACGACGTGGTCGCAGGTGCGTTCCAGCTCGCCCAGGAGGTGCGAGGTGACCAGGACGGAGATGCCGAAGTCGGTGTGGATACGGCGGATCAGGCCGAGCATCTCGTCGCGGCCGACCGGGTCGAGGCCGTTGGTGGGCTCGTCGAGGAGGACCAGCTGGGGGTCGTGGACCAGGGCCTGGGCCAGCTTCACCCGCTGCTTCATGCCGGTCGAGTAGCCGCCGATGGGGCGGTAGCGCTCCTCGTAGAGGCCGACGTGGCGCAGGGTGTCGGCGGTGCGCTCACGGGCCGCGGTCGGCGGCAGGCCCGACATGCGGGCCATGTGCACGACGAATTCGGTGGCCGACACATCGGGCGGGAGGCAGTCGTGCTCCGGCATGTACCCCACCCGTTCCCGGATGGCGGCGCCGCTGGTCGCCACGTCCAGCCCGAGCACCGCGGCCCGGCCTTCGGTGGCGGGGGAGAGACCCAGAAGGATCTTGATCAGCGTGGACTTGCCGGCTCCGTTGGAACCCACCAGACCGGTCACACCTGGTCCGATGTCCAACGTGAGCCGGTCGAGTGCGGTCACCCGGGGGAACCGCTTGCTCAGGGCTTCGGTAGCGATAACGGCAGTCACAGGTACGACGGTAGTGGCGTGGACCACAGGGATCGTCAGCCCTGACGGCTGGATCGGCATCAGACTCCAGGCGTACGGGCCCGTAGGGGGACCCCGCGAAGGAGGAGTTCCGGCCTCCGCTGCCGACCCCTGCCCGGAGTTTTCCACAGGCCGTGCACACCCCTTGACGTAGCCGCTGGACATTGTCACATTCATCAGTGTCACGTTACGGGCACGTACCGCACACGGCAGGGAACGGACGGTGGCATGGTCTCGGCAGTGCAGGACGGAAACGCCCCGGAGCGGCGGGAGTTCAGGGCGCAGGAGCTGCGGGGGTTCAACTCACCTGAGCTGCGGGGGTTCAGAGAGGTGCAGCGCCTCGCCTACGCCTGCGCCGAAGCCGTCGCCGGTCAGCTCAGATCCGGGGTGACCGAGCGGGAGGCGGCCCGGATGCAGCGGGTGTGGCTGCGGGAGCGGGGCGTGCGGGACTGGTTCCACCTGCCCTTCGCCTGGTTCGGGGACCGGACGGCGTTCGCCGGGTTCAAGGTGCCGCTCCAGTTCTTCCCCACCGACCGGAAGCTGGAGCCGGGCATGCCGTTCATCCTCGACATGGCCCCGGTGTACAAGGGCTTCACCGCCGACATCGGCTACTCGGGCTGCCTCGGCCTCAATCCGCTCCACGACAAGCTTCTGGCCGATCTGGAGGCGCACCGCGAGCTGATCCTGCGGGAGGTGCGCGAGCGCCGTTCACTGCGCGAGATCTACGAGGACGTCGAACGCCTCATGACCGCCCAGGGATACGCGAACAGGCACCGGGCCTACCCCTTCGGCGTGATCGCCCACAAGGTGGACCGCGTCGCCGAACGGCGTTGGTCCCCGAGCGTGTTCGGGTTCGGCACGCAGTCCCTCAAGGGCCTGCTGAGCGATGCGGTGCACGGCCACCGGGACGGCTGGTCACCGCTGTGGAGCCCGTACCGCTTCTCCGACCATCCCCCGCAGCCCGGTCTGTGGGCGGTCGAACCCCACCTCGGATTCCGGGGTACGGGCGCGAAGTTCGAGGAGATCCTGGTCGTCACCGACTCCAAGGACCCCGAGCAGAGCGCCTTCTGGCTGGACGACGATCTGCCGCATGTGCGGCGCTGGGCCGAGGAGAAGGTGGCGGCGTGAATCTGCCAGGAGCGCGCGAGCGCACGGTGCGTACGGGTGGCGTGGAGCTGTGCGTCGCCGAGCTGGGGGACGGGGACCGGCCGACGGTGGTGCTGGTCCACGGGTATCCGGACAGCAAGGAGGTCTGGTCCGAGGTCGCCGTGCGGCTGGCCGAGGAGTGGCACGTCGTGCTGTACGACGTACGGGGCCACGGCCGTTCCACGGCCCCCAAGCCGCTGCGCGGGGGCTTCACCCTGGAGAAGCTGACCGACGACTTCCTGGCGGTGATCGACGCGGTCAGCCCGGACCGGCCGGTCCATGTGGTGGGGCACGACTGGGGGTCCGTGCAGTCCTGGGAGTTCGTCACGGTCGGGCGGACCGAGGGCAGGATCGCCTCCTTCACCTCGATGTCCGGCCCGTCCCTGGACCACTTCGGGCACTGGATCAAGCAGCGGATGGCCCGGCCCACCCCGCGCCGGGTCGGCCAACTCCTGGGCCAGGGCGCCAAGTCCTGGTACGTGTACATGCTCCATACGCCGGTGCTGCCGGAGCTGGCCTGGCGCGGCCCCCTCGGCAAGCGGTGGCCGGGCATCCTCCAGCGGCTGGAGAAGGTGCCCGCGGGCGACTACCCGACCGCGTCCCTGCCCGACGACGCGGCGCACGGGGCCTGGCTCTACCGGGACAACGTCCGGGCCCGGCTGGGCAGGCCGCGCACCGACGCCTACGCCCACGCACCGGTCCAGCTCATCACGCCGACCGGTGACTCCTTCCTCTCCGAGCGGCTCTACGACGACCTGGAGCAGTGGGTCCCCCGTCTGGTACGCCGGTCGCTGCCGGCCAAGCACTGGGTGCCGCGCACCCGGCCCGACCAGCTGGCCGCGTGGATCGGCGAGTTCGCCGCCGCCAACGAGGCGGGCGGTCAGGAGGGGCCCACGGCCCAGCAGCCCGCGGCGAAGGGCCCGTACGCGGAGCGGTTCGGCGGCCAGCTGGTGCTGGTGACGGGAGCCGCCTCCGGGATCGGCCGGGCCACGGCCTTCGCGTTCGCGGAGGCGGGCGCCCGGGTGGTGGCCGTGGATCGGGATGCGGAGGGGGCTGCCAGGACGGCGGAGCTGGCCCGGCTGGTGGGGGCTCCGGCGGCCTGGGGCGAGGCGGCCGACGTGAGCGACGAGGCGGCGATGGAGAAGCTCGCCGAGAAGGTGGCCGCCGAGTACGGCACCGTCGACGTCCTGGTCAACAACGCCGGGATCGGACTCTCCGGCTCCTTCCTGGAGACCACGAGCGAGGAGTGGAAGAGGGTCCTCGACGTCAATCTCTGGGGTGTCATCCACGGCTGCCGGATCTTCGGCAAGCAGATGGCCGACCGGGGTCAGGGCGGCCACATCGTCAACACCGCATCGGCTGCGGCCTTTCAGCCCTCCCGGGCCCTGCCCGCGTACAGCACGTCGAAGGCGGCCGTGCTGATGCTCAGCGAGTGCCTGCGGGCCGAGCTGGCGGAGAAGTCGATCGGGGTGAGCGCCATATGCCCCGGCATCGTCAACACCAACATCACCGCCACCACCCGCTTCGCCGGGACGGACACGGAGGAGGAGCAGCGGCTGCGGAAGCGGACCACCCGGCTCTACGGCCGCCGCAACTACCCGCCGGAGAAGGTGGCCGACGCGATCCTGGACGCGGTCGTGCGCAACCGGGCCGTGGTGCCGGTGACCCCGGAGGCGCGCGGCGCCCGGCTGCTCTCGCGGGTCAGCCCCGGGGTGCTGCGACGGCTCGCCCGAGTGAAGCCGCCGCTGTGAGCGCCGAGTACCGGATCGAGGACCTGGCCCACGCCAGCGGGGCGACGGTGCGCACGATCAGGGCGTACCAGGACCGGGGGCTGCTGCCGACGCCCGAGCGGCGCGGGCGGGCCAATGTGTACGGGGAGGCGCATCTGGCCCGGCTCCTTCAGATCGCGGACCTGCTGGAGCGCGGCTACACCCTGGCCAGCATCAAGGAGCTGCTGGAGGCGTGGGACGCGGGGCGGGGGCTGGGCGGGGTGCTGGGCCTGGTCGCCGAGGTGCACGGGCCCTGGACCGACGAGGAGGCCGACCGGATCACCCGCGAGGAGCTGGACACGAAGTTCGGCGGCTCGCAGGACGACGAGGCGATCGCGGAGGCGGTGGAGCTCGGGGTGTTGGAGCGCGTCCCGGGCAAGGCCGACGAGTTCCTCGTACCGAGCCCGCAAGAGCTGGCGGTGGCCGTGGAGTTGCACGCCGCGGGAGTCCCGCTGCTCGCGATCTCCTCCCACCTCAAGGAACTTCGCGGCCAGGTCGAACACATAGCCTCCCGTTTCCTGGAGTTCACCACCGAGCACGTCTTCGCGCGCTATCTGGGCCACCGGCCGCCCACCGACTCCGACGCGGCCGAGGCGGCGTCGATGGTGCGCCGGCTGCGGCCGCTCGCCCAGCAGACGGTGGATGCCGAACTGGCGCGCGCGATGCGGATGTTCGCCACCCGCCATCTGCACCACCACCTCGGCGCCCAGGAGAGCGCCATCGAGGGAAGCGAGACCCGCCCGGTGCTGCTCCCGGTCCGGACAACGCAGGCAGTGGAGGCGCTGGTTGGCGCGGACCAGGTCGCCGCCTTCGTAGCGGCGGCCACCGAACGTGAGGTGCAGGCCCGCACGTTGGACGCCCTGGCCTCATCTCACGCAGAAACCAACAAAGTTGACGAAAAGGGTTAAATAGCCTGCCTGTTGTCCACAGAGTCGCCAAATAGCCTGTGGATAAGTCAAGTTGGCTGTGGATCAAACATCGGCACGGGAAAAGCCGAAAAGAAGCCTGTAGGAAATCCGGATGCACCGGTGATCTGCTCACGGGCACTCTGGCGGGATGGACGAACGTCGCACCGTCAAGGTGTCCAAGTACCTCTCGAAACACCTCCGGCACCAGCCGGAGGACATCGGCATCACCCTCGACGACAACGGCTGGGTGGGCGTCGAGACGCTGCTGAGCGCGGCGGCCCGGCACGGGTTCGCCTTCACCCGCGCCGAGCTGGACCATGTCGTCGCCGCCAACGACAAGCGCCGCTTCACGGTGGACGGCGACCGCATCCGGGCCAACCAGGGCCACACCGTCACCGTGGACCTGGACCTGCCGCCCGCGGAGCCGCCGGCGTACCTCTACCACGGCACGGTCGCCCGGGTGCTGGACGCGATCCGGGCCGAGGGCCTGCGCCCCATGGCCCGCCACCACGTCCACCTCTCCCCCGACCGCGAGACGGCCACCCGGGTCGGCGCCCGGCGCGGCCGCCCCCTGGTGCTCACCGTGGACGCGGGCGCCATGCACCGCGCCGGCCATGTGTTCCGGGTCAGCGCCAACGGGGTCTGGCTCGCCGACGCCGTACCGCCGGAGTTTCTGCTGCTCCGGGAGTGAGCCCCCTGGCCGTCAGCCCAGCTGGGCGGGCGCCTCCGTCGCGATGCGCTCGTAGACAGCCGGATCGATGTCGAAGTCGGAGTCCGGGATGGGGGCATGGATGGCGATCTCGGTGAACCCGAGCTCGGCGTGGCGGCCCGCGAAGTCGACGAAGGCGTCCACCGACTCCAGCGGGGCGTTGCGGTCGGGGGTGAAGCCGGTGAGCAGGATCCGGTCCAGCTCCGAAGCGTCCCGGCCGGCCTCCTCGCAGGCGGCGGTGAGCCTCTTGCCCTGCTCCCGCAGGGCCTCCACCGACTGCTCGGGGGTGCCGGTCTCGTACAGCTTCGGGTCGCCGGTGGTCACCCACGCCTGCCCGTACCGGGCGGCGAGCCGCAGACCGCGCGGGCCGGTCGCGGCGACCGCGAAGGGCAGCCGGGGCCGTTGGACGCAGCCCGGGATGTTGCGGGCCTCCACGGCGGAGTAGTGCGTCCCCTCATGGGTCACCGCGTCCTCGGTGAGCAGACGGTCCAGGAGCGGCACGAACTCGCCGAAGCGGTCGGCGCGCTCCCGTGGGGTCCAGGCCTCCTGGCCCAGCACGGTGGCGTCGAACCCGCTGCCCCCGGCGCCGATGCCGAGGGTGATCCGGCCGCCGGAGATGTCGTCCAGGGAGATCAGCTCCTTGGCCAGGGTCACGGGGTGGCGGAAGTTCGGCGAGGTGACCAGCGTCCCCAGGCGCAGCCGGCTCGTGGCGGTCGCGGCGGCGGTGAGGGTGGGGAGCGCGCCGAACCACGTACGGTCGCGGAAGCTCCGCCAGGACAGGTGGTCGTAGGTGTAGGCGGTGTGGAAGCCCAGTTCCTCGGCTCGGGTCCACTTGTCCCGGCCGCCTTCGTGCCAGCGGTCGATCGGCAGAATCACAGTGCTCAGTCGCATGAGGGCGACCCTACGAGAGGCCGAGCAGGCGGCGCATCGACTCCGCGGCACGGACCGCGGCGTCGCCGCAGCAGTTGTTGAACAGGACGTGGACCTCGCGCGCCTGCTGAGCCGTCTCACGGATGCGCGGGGCCCACTCGCAGAGTTCGTCCGGTGTATAGGTGTGCCGGAACCTCTCTTCCTTGGTGCCGGTCCCCCAGGCAGTGTTGCGGCCGTGGAACCGCACCAGGGCGAGGGCCGGGGTGGTGACCCGTACGACCGGCGGTACGGATGTGGGCAGCGTCTGCACCATGTCGACGGCCACGGCGGTCGCGTCCAGCTCCGTCAGCAGGGCGGCTGTCGCGTCGAGGTGCTCCTCGCGCCACCAGCCGGGGTGCCGGAACTCCACCGCCACCGGCCAGCCCGCAGCGCGCTCACGGCACCGGCGCAGGAACTCCACCGCGGGCCTCCCCGGCGCGAGCCGGTGCGGGAACTGGAACACCAGCGTCCCCAGCCGTCCGGATGTCCTCAGCGGTTCGAGGGCCGCGCTGTAGCGCTGCCAGACCTCGTCGAGGAGCCCGGGATCGACGCCGTCCCGCCCCCGCTGCCGCACAAGGGCCGGGCGCAGGTCGGCGGGGAGCGCTTCCGGTCGGGTCGGGTGCCCGGTGAGCAGGGAGAACGCCTTCACGTCGAACCGGAAGCCCTCGGGGGTGCGCTCGGCCCACAGCAGGCTGTTGCGGGTGCTGGGCAGTCCGTAATAGGTGGAGTCCACCTCGGCCACCGGGAACTGCTCGGCGTAGTACCGCAGCCTGCCCTCCGCGTCGCGCCGGCCACGCGGATACCAGCCGCCGGCCACCAGCGCCTTGTCCGTCCATGAGCACGTTCCGACCCGGATCTCTCCCATCCCGGCCGCCTTCCCCCGAGCCGTCGGCGGATTCACCGGCTCCGCCCGAAACCTCTTGGCATATGCCGGAGGAATGTTCCGCAGCTCAGGGGCGCGCCCACTCAAATGTGCGCCCCTCCGCACGCACGTGCACCCCGGTGGGCGAGAATGGCGGGGTGACCTCAGCTACCGATGCGCCTCTGCCTGCCGTGACCCGGCTGATCGCGACCGACCTCGACGGCACCCTGCTGCGCGACGACAAGACGCTCTCCGCACGCACCGTCGCCGCGCTCGCAGCGGCCGAGGAGGCCGGGATCGAGGTCTTCTTCGTCACCGGCAGGCCGGCCCGCTGGATGGGCGTCGTCAGCGACCATGTGCAGGGCCACGGGCTGGCGATCTGCGCGAACGGTGCCGTGGTCACCGATCTGCGGGCGGACCGCGAGCTGCTCACCGTACGGGCGCTGGAGCGCGAGGCGGCCCTGCACGTCGTGCGGACCCTGCGCGATGTCGCCCCCGGCACGTCCTTCGCCGTCGAGATGACCACCGGCATCAACTACGAGCCGTCCTACCCGCCCTTCCACCTGGACCCGGGCGCCACGGTCGCCATCGCGGAGAAGCTGCTGCACGAGGACGTGCCGGGCGACGGCGCCCCCGTACTCAAACTCCTCGCCCACCACACCGAGATGCCCCCGGACGCCTTCCTCGCCCTGGCCCGTACGGCGGCCGGGGAGCGGGCCTCCATCACCCGCTCCAGCCCCTCCGCGCTCCTGGAGGTCAGCGGGCTGGGCGTCTCCAAGGCCAGTACGCTCGCCGCCTGTTGCGACGAGCGCGGCATCTCCGCCGCCGAGGTGGTTGCCTTCGGGGACATGCCCAACGACGTCGAGATGCTCGGCTGGGCCGGTGTCTCGTACGCGATGGGCAACGCCCACCCCGCAGCCCTGGCCGCCGCCTCGGGGCAGACCCTCACCAACGAGGAGGACGGCGTGGCCGTGGTCATCGAACGGATCCTCGCCACCCGCTGACGGCCGTCAGCTCATCGGCTCACAGCGGCGCCTCCCACACCACCGTCGTACCGCCGCCGTCCTCCCCGATGCCCGGGCCGAACCAGCTCGCCCCGCCCAGCGACTCGGCCCGGCGCGCCAGATTGCGCAGTCCGCTGCGGCGGCCGCCCTCCGGGATGCCCACCCCGTCGTCGGCCACCGAGAGCCGCACCGCACCCCGCCCGTCCGGCAGGGTCGCCGTGGCGTCGACGACCACGTCGATCACCGAGGCTCCGGCGTGCCGGAAGGCGTTGGACAGGGCCTCGCGCAGCGCGGCGACGAGGTTCTTGCCGGTCAGCTCGCCGACGAGCGCGTCGACGGCGCCCAGGAAGCGGTGCGAGGGCTTGAAGCCGAGCGGGACCGCCGCCATGTTGATCTCCCGCAGGACGCGGGTGCGGAGACCCGAGGGGGCCTCGGCCGGCTCCTGCTGGAGCGCGAAGATGGCCGTACGGATCTCCTGGATGGTCACGTCCAGCTCGTCGACCGCCCGGCCCACCCCGGTCCGTACCTCGGGCACCACCGACCTGCGCTGGGCGCTCTCCAGCATCATCCCGGTGGCGAACAGCCGCTGGATGACGAGGTCGTGGAGGTCGCGGGCGATCCGGTCCCGGTCCTCGTAGACCGCGAGCCGCTCCCGGTCGCGCTGCGCCTCGGCCATCATCAGCGCGAGCGCGGCCTGCGAGGCGAACTGGGTGGCGAGCGTCCGCTCGGTCCGGCTGAACGGGCGCGCGCGCCGCGCCCGGGGCGTCGCCAGGGCGCCGAGCACCCGCCCGCCGCTCTGTAGCGGCAGCAGCATGCTGGGCCCGAACCGGCCGGCCAGCCTGGTGACCATCCGGCTGTCGGTGGCCGAGTCGTCGATGAAGACCGCCTCGCCCGCCAGCAGCTTCGCCACCACCGTGGAGCGGGCCGGGATGATCACCCCGAGCGAGTCCGAGGGGTCGTCGGCGGAGACCGCGACGATCTCCAGACCGCCGTCCTCCGTGGGCAGCAGCACGACCCCGGCGGCCGAATCGGCGAGGTGGCGGGCCTGCTCGGCGACGACGGAGAGCGCGTCGTCGGCGTCCCCGCCCGAGAGGAGGGCGGTGGTCACCGCCACCGAACCGTCGATCCAGCGCTCCCGCTGGCGCGCCGCCTCGTACAGCCGGGCGTTGCCGATGGCGATCCCGGCCTCGGTGGCGAGCACCCGCACCATGTGCAGGTCGTAGTCGCTGAACTCGCCGCCGTCCTGCTTCTCGGTCAGGTAGAGGTTGCCGAAGACCTCCCCCTGGACCCGGATCGGCACACCGAGGAAGGTCCGCATCCGGGGGTGGCCCGGCGGGAACCCGGCGTACCGCGGATCGTCGGTCAGATCGCTCAGCCGTACGGGGTCGGGCTCGTGGATCAGCGCGCCCAGCAGGCCCCGGTGTCCGTCGGGCCTGCGCCCGATCGCCCGGGCGACCTCCTCCGGGACGCCGTGGGTGACGAAGTCGGAGAGCCCGTCGCCCGTCTCGTCGACGACACCGATGGCGGCGTACCGGGCGTGGGCGAGCTCGGCGGCGGTCGCGCAGATGCGGTCGAGGGTGGAGTGCAGCTCCAGCCCCGTACCGACCGAACGCATCGCTTCCAGGAGCTGCGGGACCCGGGCGGTGAGCTCGGTGGAGAGGCCCTGGAGGCTGCGGGTGGCCCGGGTAGCGGCATCGAGTGAGTCCTGCGGGTCCGGCTCTGCCATGACCTGAGCCTAGTTAGTGGCGATAAGGGAGGAAAGTCGGGTTTCTCCCTCCGGGGCATCCACGGGGCTCACGCCCCCGCCGCCACCGTCTCCTTCTCCCGCTCCAGCATCCGGCGCAGCGGCCCCTCCTCGGCGGCGAGCTCGGCGTACGGTCCGCGCTGCGCCACCCGGCCCGCGTCCAGCACCAGCACCTCGTCGACCGCTTCGACCCCGGCCAGCCGGTGGGTGATCAGGACGGTCGTGCGCCCCTCGGTGGCGGCCAGCAGGTCGGCGGTGAGCGCGTCGGCGGTCGCCAGGTCGAGGTGCTCCGCCGGCTCGTCCAGGACGAGGACCGGGAAGTCCGCCAGCAACGCCCGGGCGAGGGCGAGGCGCTGGCGCTGCCCGCCGGAGAGCCGGGCGCCGTGCTCGCCGACCAGGGTGTCGAGTCCCTCGGGCAGGGAGCGGACCCACTCCAGCAGCCGGGCCCGGGAGAGCGCGTCGGCCAGCTCGGCGTCGGTGGCGCCGGTACGGGCGAGGCGCAGGTTCTCGCGGATGGAGCTGTCGAAGACGTGGGCGTCCTGGGCGCACAGGCCGACGGAGCGCCGTACGGTGTCGCCGTCCAGGTCCGCCGCCTGCACACCGCCGAGGCTGTACGTCCCCGAGGAGGCGTCCAGGAAGCGGAGGAGGACCTGCGCGAGCGTCGTCTTGCCGGAGCCGGAGGGGCCGACGACCGCGATGCGGCGGCCGGGCACCAGCGTCAGGTCCACCGACTCCAGGGCGTCGTGGTGCGCCCCCGGGTAGCGGGCCGACAGCCCCCGCACATCCAGCGGGAACGGCGAGGCGGGCGCATCGGCCGGGCTCGCGGGCTCCCGTACGGGGACGGGGGCGTCGAGTACCTCGTACACCCGCTCCGCGCTCCGCAGCACCCGCTGGCGGTACTGCACCGCGAGCGGCAGTCCGGCGACGGCCTCGAAGGCGGCGAGCGGGGTGAGGACCACCACCGCGAGCGCGACCCCGGCCAGCCGGCCGTCGTTCACGGCGGGCACGGCGACGAGTGCGGCGGCCACCACGGTCAGCCCGCAGACCAGGGCGGAGAGCCCGCCGCCCAGGGCCGTCGCGGTGGCCGCGCGGGAGGCGATCCGGGTCAGCAGGCCGTCGGCCGCCCGCATCTGGGCCTGCCGGGCCGGGAGCGCCCCGGCGACGGTCAGCTCGGCCGTGCCGCCGAGGAGATCGGTGACCCGGGTGGCCAGGGCGGCGCGCGCGGGCGCCAGTTGACGTTCCGTGCGGCGGGCGACGGTCCCGCTGACCAGCGGCACGCCGACCCCGGCGACCAGCAGCCCGACCGCCAGGATCACGCCCGCCTCCGGCAGCAGCCAGCCGGTGAACCCGGCAGCGGCCACGGAGACCGTCAGCGCCGTCCCGGCGGGCAGCAGCCAGCGCAGCCAGTAGTCCTGGAGCGCGTCCACGTCGGCGACGAGCCGGGAGAGCAGGTCGCCCCGCCGCACCGTGCGCAGCCCGGCGGGCGCGACGCGTTCGAGGCCCCGGTAGACCGCGACCCGGAGTTCGGCGAGCAGCTTGAGCACGGCGTCGTGGGAGACCAGGCGCTCCGCGTACCGGAAGACCGCTCGGCCGATGCCGAAGGCGCGCGTCGCGGTGACGGCCATCATCAGGTAGAGCACCGGCGGCTGTTCGGAGGCGCGGGAGATCAGCCAGCCGGAGACGGCCATGAGCCCCACGGCCGACCCCACGGCGAGGCTGCCCAGCAGCAGCCCCAGGGCGAGCTGTCCACGCTGCGCGCCCGCCGCCTCCCGGACCCGGGCGAGGACCCGCCCGGGGCGGGCGTCGGTCTCCCGCAGCAGTGCGGCTTCGGGGACCGGACCGCCCCCGGCCTTACGCGGATCCGCAGACTCCAGCAGGGTCCCGACCTCCCGTGCGTCCCCGGACTCCAGCAGGGCCCCGCCATCCCGCACGCCCCCCGACTCCAGCAGGGCCCCGCTCACCCGTACGTCCCCAGGCTCCAGCAGGTCCGCCGCCTCCAGCACATCCCCGGGGCGCCGCGCGTCCAGCGGCTCACCGCCCGCGAGGGGCTGCGGCACGGGCAGTCCGGGCGCGGCGACCACCGCGGCCGGCCCCTGGGCCTCCGCCGACCGCGGCTCCAGCGTCACCACCCGGTCCGCCACCGCCAGCAGGGCCGGGCGGTGGACGACCAGCAGCACGGTCCGGCCCGCCGCCAGCCTCCGTACGGCATCGACGATCCCCGCCTCCGTCTCCCCGTCCAGGCTCGCGGTCGGCTCGTCCAGGAGCAGCAGCGGCCGGTCGGCCAGGAACGCGCGGGCGAGGGCGAGGCGTTGGCGCTGACCGGCGGAGAGCCCGGCGCCGTCCTCGCCGAGCAGGGTCCGCTCGCCATCGGGCAGCTCGGCGACGAAGTCGTACGCCCCCGCGTCGCGCAGCGCCGCCACCACCGCCTCGTCGTCGGCGTCGGGCCGGGCGAGGCGGACGTTCTCCGCGATCGTGCCCGCGAAGAGGTGCGGGCGCTGCGGGACCCAGGCGATCCGGCTCCGCCAGCGCTCCAGGTCCAGCTCCCCGAGGTCCCGGCCGCCGACCCGGACGTGTCCCTCGGCGGGTACGGCGAACCCGAGGACCACGTTCAGCAGGGTGGACTTGCCGACGCCGCTCGGGCCGACCAGGGCGACCGTCTCCCCCGGTTCGACGGTGAGTGAGACGGCGTCCAGCGAGGGTTCGGTGCGGCCCTCGTGGCGTACGGTCACGCGCTCCAGCTCCAGGCGCGTCGAGTCCGGGACGTCCTCGGTGCCCGCCGCCCGGGGCTCGGTCTTCAGGACCGCGAAGATCTCCTCGGCGGCCGAGAGGCCCTCCGCCGCCGCGTGGTACTGCGCTCCGACCTGGCGGATCGGCAGATACGCCTCCGGGGCCAGGATCAGGACCACCAGGCCGGTGTAGAGGTCGAGTTCCCCGTGCACGAGCCGCATGCCGATGGTGACGGCGACGAGCGCGACCGACAGGGTGGCCAGCAGCTCCAGGGCGAACGAGGAGAGGAAGGCGATCCGCAGGGTGCGCACGGTGGCCCGGCGGTACTGCGAGGTGATGGTGCGGATCGACTCGGCCTGGGCCTTGGCGCGGCCGAAGACCTTGAGCGTCGGGAGACCGGCGACGATGTCCAGGAAGTGGCCGGAGAGCCGGGAGAGCAGCTGCCACTGCCGGTCCATCCGGGACTGGGTGGCCCAGCCGATCAGGATCATGAAGAGGGGGATGAGCGGCAGCGTGACCACGATGATCGCCGCCGAGACCCAGTCTTCGGTGACGATCCGGGCCAGCACCGCCACCGGCACGACCACCGCGAGCCCGAGCTGCGGCAGATAGCGCGCGAAGTAGTCGTCGAGTGCGTCGACCCCACGGGTCGCCAGCGCCACCAGGGAGCCGGTGCGCTGTCCGCTCAGCCAGCCGGGGCCCAGCTGCGCGGCCCGCTCCAGGAGCCGGCCGCGCAGCTCGGACTTGACCGCCGCGCTCGCCCGGTGGGCCGCCAACTCGGTGAGCCAGGCGACCAGGGCGCGGCCCACGGCAACCGCCGCGAGCAGGAGCAGCGGGGTACGGAGTTCGGTGACCGTGAGCCCGTCCTCGAACCCGCCCACCACGATCTCGGCGATCAGCATCGCCTGGGCGATCACCAGCGCGGCGCCGACCAGACCGAGGGCCACCACGGCCGCCAGGAAGAAGCGGGTGGCCTGTGCGTAGCGCACCAGACGCGGGTCGATCGGTTTCACGTGAAACATCCCCCAGCAGGGTCGGAGCGAGCCGGGCCGTGTTTCACGTGAAACACGGCCCGGCGGGGCCGGTGCGGCTCAGTGCGCGTCCGCGATGTGCTGGGTGCCGATCCGCTTGCGGAACACCCAGTACGTCCAGCTCTGGTACAGCAGCACCATCGGTGTGGCGATGCCGGCGCACCAGGTCATGATCTTCAGCGTGTACGGCGTGGACGAGGCGTTGGTGACCGTGAGGTTCCACGCATCGTTCAGCGAGGACGGCATGACGTTCGGGAAGAGCGTCAGGAACAGCATCCCCACCGCCGCCACGATCGTCAGCCCCGAGAACGCGAACGACCAGCCCTCGCGCCCCTTGGCGATGGCGCCGATCGCCGCCACCAGGGCCACCACCGCCACGATCAGCGCCACCAGGCTCCAGCGGTCGCCGCTGTCGGCCTGGGTCCAGAGCAGGAAGCCCAGCGCGAGCACCGCCGTGGCCAGGCCCAGCTTCAGCGCCAGCGACCGCGCCCGGACCCGGATGTCCCCGGCCGTCTTGAGCGCCGCGAACACCGCACCGTGGAAGGTGAAGAGGAAGAGCGTGACGAGCCCGCCGAGGATCGCGTACGGGTTCAGGAGGTCGAAGAAGTTGCCGACGTACTCCATGTCGGCGTCGATCTTCACTCCGCGCACGATGTTCCCGAACGCCACACCCCACAGCACGGCGGGGATCAGCGAGGTCCAGAAGATCGCGTTCTCCCAGTTGGTCTGCCACCGCTCCCCGGTCCGCTTGGCCCGGTACTCGAAGGCCACCCCGCGCACGATCAGGCAGAGCAGGATGATCAGCAGCGGCAGGTAGAAGCCGGAGAACAGGGTGGCGTACCACTCGGGGAAGGCCGCGAAGGTCGCGCCGCCCGCGGTGAGCAGCCAGACCTCGTTGCCGTCCCAGACGGGCCCGATCGTGTTGATGAGGACCCGCCGCTCCTTGCGGTCGCGGGCGAGCAGCTTGGTGAGGACCCCGATGCCGAAGTCGAATCCCTCCAGGAAGAAGTAGCCGATCCAGAGGACGGCGATGAGCACGAACCAGACGTCGTGGAGTTCCATCTCTCAGCTCCTGTGCTCTCAGTACGAGAAGGCCATGGGCCGGTCGGCGTCTTCGTCGTCGTGGCCGTTGATCCGGGTGGGCGGGTTGAGGTCGGACTCGGTGAGCTCCGGCGGCCCGGCCTTGATGTACTTCACGAGGAGCTTGACCTCGATGACCGCCAGCACGGCGTAGACGAGGGTGAAGAGGATCATCGAGGTGAGGATCTCGCCCTGCGACACACCGGGGGAGACCCCGTCGCGGGTCTGGAGGACCCCGTAGACCACCCACGGCTGGCGGCCCATCTCGGTGAAGATCCAGCCCCAGGAGTTGGCGATGAGCGGGAAGAGCAGGGTCCAGAGCGCGGTGAGCCAGTAGAGCTTGGTGAACTTCGGGCTGAGCGCCTTGTTCCGGAAGAGGACCAGGTTCGGGACCTCGTCCTCGCCGGTCCGCATCGCCGGTGGCAGCAGGAACTTCCGCCGGGTCAGCCAGAGCCCCAGCAGGCCGAGGCCGAAGGAGGCCATCCCGAACCCGATCATCCAGCGGAAGCTCCAGAACGCGACCGGGATGTTGGGCCGGTAGTCGCCGGGGCCGTACTTCTCCTCCTGGGCCTTGTTGATGTCGTTGATGCCCGGGACGTAGGAGTTCGGGTCGTTGTCGGCGAGGAAGGAGAGCACCCCGGGGAGCGAGATCTCGACGGAGTTGTGGCCCTCGCTGACGTCCCCGTACGCGAAGATCGAGAAGGGGGCGCGTTCCTGGCCGTCCCAGAGCGCCTCGGCGGCGGCCATCTTCATCGGCTGCTGCCGGAACATGACCTTGGCCAGGGAGTCGCCGCTGACGGCGGTGAGCATTCCGGCGATCACCACCGTGACCAGGCCCAGCCGCAGCGAGCTCCGCATCACCGGGATGTGCTTCTTGCGCGCGAGGTGGAAGGCGGCGATGCCGACCATGAAGGCCCCGCCGACCAGGAAGGCCGCCGTGATGGTGTGGAAGAACTGCGTCACCGCGGTGTCCTGGGTGAGGACCTTCCAGAAGTCGGTGAGCTCGGCGCGGCCGCGCTCCTCGTTGATGCGGTAGCCGACCGGGTGCTGCATCCAGGAGTTGGCCGCCAGGATGAAGTAGGCGGAGAGGATCGTGCCGAGCGAGACCATCCACATGCAGGCGAGGTGGATCTTCTTCGGCAGCCGGTCCCAGCCGAAGATCCACAGTCCGATGAAGGTGGACTCGAAGAAGAAGGCGATCAGCGCCTCGAAGGCGAGCGGGGCGCCGAAGATGTCGCCGACGAAGCGCGAGTAGTCGGACCAGTTCATGCCGAACTGGAACTCCTGGACGATGCCCGTGACGACGCCCATGGCGATGTTGATCAGGAACAGCTTGCCCCAGAACTTGGTCGCCCTGAGGTACTTCTCGTTGTCCGTCCGCACCCAGGCGGTCTGCAGGCCGGCGGTGAGCGCGGCGAGCGAGATCGTCAGCGGAACGAAGAGGAAGTGGTAGACGGTGGTGATGCCGAACTGCCAGCGCGCCAGGGTCTCCGGCGCCAGAGCGAGGTCCACGTCGTCTTTCTCCTTACGTCGCCGTGGTGACACCACGTCTCCGTGGCCACACCGGGCACTCTGCCCCTTTGATCCCACTCATCGTGGGAGGAATGGGGGCACGCTTGTGAACGCGTTCACATTCACAAGCAATTATGGCGCACACACTTTCGGGCCGTTCGCCGGGGGTACCCCTTTTCGGTCCGGGGCGCCCCCGGCGACGTACGCGAAAGGCCCCTGGCGCATGCGGAAGGCCCCGGACCTCGTCGATCGAGGTCCGGGGCCACCGGCCGTACAGGCGCCGCAGGGTGCGCCGGGGCGCTACAGCTCCGCGCGGAACGCCTCCGCCGCCTTCAGGAAGAGGTCGTTGCCCTCGCTCTCGCCGATGGTGACCCGTACGCCCTCTCCCTTGAACGGGCGTACCACCACACCGGCCCGCTCACAGGCGGCGGCGAAGTCGAGGGTCCGCTCGCCCAGGCGCAGCCAGACGAAGTTGGCCTGCGACTCCGGCACGGTCCAGCCCTGGCGCACCAGCTCCCCGGCCACCCGGCTCCGCTCGGCGACCAGCGAACCGACCCGGCCGAGCAGCTCGTCCTCGGCGCGCAGCGAGGCGACCGCCGCGTCCTGGGCGAGCTGGCTGACGCCGAAGGGGACGGCGGTCTTCCGCAGCGCGGCGGCCACCGGCTCATGGGCCACGGCGAACCCGACCCGCAGCCCCGCGAGGCCGTACGCCTTCGAGAAGGTCCGCAGCACCGCCACATTGGGCCGGTCCCGGTAGATCTCGATGCCGTCGGGCACCTCGGCGTCGCGGATGAACTCCTTGTACGCCTCGTCGAGGACCACCAGCACATCGCCGGGCACCCGGTCCAGGAACCGTTCCAGCTCGGCCCGGCGCACCACGGTCCCGGTGGGGTTGTTCGGGTTGCAGACGAAGATCAGCCGGGTCCGGTCGGTGATCGCCTCGGCCATCGCGTCGAGGTCGTGCACCTCACCGCTGGTCAGCGGGACCTTCACCGAGGTCGCGCCGCTCACCTGCGTGATGATCGGGTAGGCCTCGAAGGACCGCCAGGCGTAGATGACCTCGTCGCCCGGGCCCGAGGTGGCCTGGAGCAGCTGCTGGGCCACGCCGACCGATCCGGTGCCGGTTGCGAGGTGCGGGAGCGGCACCCCGAAACGGTCGGACAGCTCGTTCATCAGCCCGGTGCACGCCATGTCCGGGTAGCGGTTGAAGCTGCCCGCGGCGGCGAGCGCCGACTCCAGGACCCCCGGCAGCGGCGGGTAGGGGTTCTCGTTGGAGGACAGCTTGTACGCGACCGGTCCGCCGGCCGCCGCCGGCTTGCCCGGCACATAGGCGGGAACGCCGTCCAGCTCGGCGCGCAGCTTGGGGCTCGTCTCGCTCACCGCAGGTCCTCCTCGACCGTCCGTACACATCAATACTGCTCACCATATGAGGATTGGGCGCCGCTGCGAATGGGCCTGGAGCGGAATCTCCCGCAGTGCCGGGAATGGCCCGCCCTCGGGAGGCTTTCCAGGGGGGAGCGTTTCCGGTTCCGGCGCGCGCCCGTGTCTCACGCCGTGGCGCGCGTCCCCCGAAGTGGTGAGTTGAGACCTCTTCGAGACATCGACCATTCAGCAGGCCGTCGACCGCCAACACCTGACACACCAATGCCGTGACCTCCAACGTCCTTTCATTGCAAGGCATTTGACCGTTGATGATCATGCAGAAACGTGCCTGTCAATGGGTGCATATGCGACCGGACCGACCGCCCCTCCGAGCCCTACTATCGGCTCGCCATGACAGCAGCAGGGAAGCACCAGGTGAGCCGGACGGAGACCCCCCGGCGCAGCGGCCGGCCAGGACGGGCGGGGATCCGCGACGTGGCCGCCGCGGCCGGAGTCTCGATCACGACCGTCTCCGACGCGCTCAACGGCAAGGGCAGGCTCCCGGACGCCACCCGCAGCCATGTCCGCGAGGTCGCAGAGCGCTTGGGCTACCGCCCCTCCGCAGCGGCCCGAACCCTCCGTACGGGCAAGTCGGGGCTGATCGGCCTGACCGTGACCACGTACGGGGATGAACCTTTCACCTTCACCGAATTCGCGTACTTCGCGGAGATGGCGAGAGCCGCGACCTCGGCGGCGCTCGCCCGGGGCTACGCCCTGGTCATCCTCCCCGCCACCTCCCGGCACGACGTCTGGTCGAACGTCGCACTCGACGGCACCGTCGTCATCGACCCCTCCGACCAGGACCCGGTCGTCACCGAACTCGTCCGCCAAGGGCTGCCCGTCGTCTCGGACGGCCGCCCCGCCGGGACGCTCCCCGTCACCGCCTGGGTCGACAACGACCACCGGGCCGCCGTACTCGACCTCCTCGACCACCTCGCCGCCGCCGGGGCCCGCCGTATCGGCCTGCTGACCGGCACCACCACCGACACGTACACCCGGCTCTCCACCACCGCCTACCTGCACTGGTGCGAGCGGGTCGGCCAGGATCCCGTCTACGAGTCCTACCCGGCGCACGACCCCTGCGCGGGCGCGGTCGCCGCCGATCGGCTGCTCGCCCGCCCGGACCGCCCCGACGCGGTCTACGGGCTCTTCGACCCCAACGGGACCGATCTCCTCGCGGCCGCCCGCCGCTACGGCCTGCGGGTCCCCGAGGACCTGCTGCTGGTCTGCTGTAGCGAGTCCACCGTGTACGCGGCCACCGAACCGCCCATCACGACGCTCTCGCTGAAGCCCCGCCGCATCGGCACCGCCGTCGTCCAGCTCCTCATCGACGCCATCGAAGGCGTCGAACACGACGGGCCGGTGGAGCAGGTGATACCGACGGAGCTCATCATCCGGACCTCCTCGCAACGCCGTCCGCCGCGCACCACGGTCAGCGCGCCACGCTCCCCCAGCAGGGACTGATCGGCTCTTTTCGGACCAATCGGCCGGTGAACCGTACGTGCGCCCGGATTCACCACCCCTGGTGCGTCACACAGATCGATCCGCATTCCTATGATGGGCGCACGACACCGCGGACCACCTCTACCAGGCAAGGCCCGTCAGGTGTACGGCGGCGCGACGGTGGTGGAGGGGTCGATGACTCAGGGGGCCGGTCAGGAACCCGTGGTGCGGACGGCGACGTTGCGTGACTTCAGAGTTCCGCCGTACGCACGGACGCCCGTACCACCGCAGGCGCCCGGAGCGGCGCCGCACCCGTCACTGCCCCCGCACGCGCCGGAGCCGTCGGCGCCCGTGCCGCACGCCTCCGTGCCCCCGCACGCCCCCGCGCCGCCCCACCTGCCGCCGCACCCCGGCAACGCGGCTGTCGGCGACGAGCCCCCGGAGGGGTACACTCCCACCGAGCGCGACCTCCCCGTCATCAACCGCGGCGACACCGTCAAGATGGAGACCGTCCCCGAACCACGGCCCGTCAACGGGGAAGGGCGCGGCCCCCTCTTCGTCGTCGGCGATGTCCACGGATATCTCGACGAGTTGCTGGCCGCCCTCGCCGCCCAGGGCCTCATCGACGCCGACGGCAACTGGGCCGCGGGCAACGCCCGGCTCTGGTTCCTCGGCGACTTCACCGACCGCGGCCCCGACGGCATCGGGGTCATCGACCTCGTCATGCGGCTCTCGGCGGAGGCGGCGGCGGCGGGCGGCTACTGCAAGGCCCTGATGGGCAATCACGAGCTGCTGCTCATCGGCGCCAAGCGGTTCTCCGACACCCCCGTCAACTCCGGGGCCGGCACCGCCACCTTCCAGGCCGCCTGGCTGCTCAACGGCGGCCAGAAGAACGACATGGACCGCCTCCAGGACGTCCACCTCCAGTGGATGTCCCGACTCGACGCGGTCGTCGAGGAGGACGGGCATCTGCTGATGCACTCCGACACGACGGCCTACCTCGACTACGGCTCCACCATCGAGGACGTCAACGACACGATCACCGCCATCCTCACCCGCAACGACGCCGACGAGTGCTGGGACCTCTTCCGCAAGCTCACCAAGCGGTTCGCCTTCCGCGACGAGGGCGGCGCCGAAGCGGTGCGCGAGCTGCTGACGACGTACGGCGGACAGCGCGTCGTCCATGGTCACAGCCCCATTCCGTACCTCCTCGGCGAGGTCGGCACGGAGGACGGCGAGGACGGTTCGGGGCCGGTGGTGAACGGTCCGCACGTGTACGCGGACGGGCTCGCCATCGCCATGGACGGCGGAGTGACCATGGCCGGAAAGCTACTGGTCGTCCAACTCCCCCTGCATGACTGAGCCCTGACGGGGAAGACGCTTCTGGATCGGACCGCGCCGATCATCGGGCCTATTTCCGGAAACACCCTGTCACCACGCGCCGTGAGCGCTCTACCATCGGCTCATCAGTGGCAGGCTCTCCTCCGTTTCCGCCCGATCGCCCGGTCAACGCGGGCTGCCGGGCCCGACGGAGCATCGGGGGATGCAGATGACAAGCGCTCCGCACCTGCAGGCAGAGGACGGTCCCGAGTACGCGCGGATCCTCGGCGACGCACTGCGTCACGCCCATGAACGCCCGGACCTGGAGGGCGTCGGCGACCGGCTCAACACCGAGCAGCTGCGCACGATGGCGCTCAACGCCACAGCGCTGATAACCGCGGCCGCCGCCACCGAGTACGAGCACTACGTGAAGGCCCGGGCCGAGCTGCGCGCGGCGAGCGCCACCCTCCCGGAGGGCGAGCGGTACGCGGAAGGCCCCGGCGCGGCCGGGCCGGGCGCCGGCATAGGAGCGGTCCTCACGGTCCTCACACCACTGCTCGCGGGCACCGCCGCCGTCATCTTCCTGCTCGTCGGGTATCTGCTGAAGGCGGTCAGCCCGTCGGTCGCCTTCGGCTCCACCATGGTCGCGGCCGGGTGGTTCTTCGCGGCCGTCGCCGCCGCGGCGATCCTGGTCGCCGCCGTGGGGCTGCTGGTCACCGCCCTGCGCAACGGCTCCACCTCGCGGGCCGCCGAGGACGAGGAGGACGAGCTGCCGGAGGAGGTCGCCCGGGCCCGGGAGGCCTGGCGCCACGCCCTGCTGGAGCGCGGCATCCTGCCGTTCCTGCGGGACGCCCTGGCCGACCCGACCGCGGGCCCCGCCGCGCGGACCCCGCACCGCTCGCCCAACCGCATCCCGAAGATCGGCTACAGCAGGCCGGACTTCTCCGGCCCGGAGGACGGCCCGTCGGCCGGACCCCGGCCGACGTTCACGAGCCCCGACTTCACCAGCCCGGACTTCGGCGGCCCGGACCACCGGCCGGAGTAGGGCCCGCCGTTTCCGCAAACGCCACAGGCCGGGGCGGCGAGTGCCGCGCCCGGCCTGTGCGATGCTCCGGCCCTGCCGGAGCGGTGGATCAGCCCACCTGCGGGGCGAGCTTCGGGTTGGTGCCGTACTGGTTCGGCTCCTGCTTGCCCTCGGAGGCGAAGAAGACGATCAGAACGATGAAACCGACCAGCGGAACCAGCGCGATCAGCAGCCACCAGCCGGTACGGCCGGTGTCGTGCAGACGGCGCACGGCGACCGCGAGCGACGGGATGAGGATCGCGAGGGAGTAGATGTAGGACAGGATCTCCGTGCCGATCAGGCTGGCGATGATCGACAGGACCAGGCTGATCACAAAGCTGATCAGCGTGAACATCCAGAACTCCTTGCGGCGCGCGCGACCGCTGAAGCCTGCGTAGTTCTTGAGTACTGCCAGGTACCAGTCCATGGTGTTTCCCTCCCCGAGGCCCTCGTACGAGGGCCGCCAAATTTCAGCCAAGCAAGCCGGAAAGTAAGCCACAGATAAGGAACGGGTCAAGCCCAGTTGACCTAGCTGCGAAACGTACATCCACCTGCCACACGACTGTGTCCATACTGTCGCTTAACAAGATCCGCTATCACGCCAGATGATGATCAAGCCAGCAATCCGCCCATAGGGGGCGATCTCTGGCGTGACGTCACCGGCCACCGGCCCGTACGGACGCCGCCCCCGGCACCGCGATCGGATGCCGGGGGCGGGTGTGAAGGGCCGTCTACTCGGCGATCGGCAGGTAGACCCGGTTGCCGGCCGCCGCGAACTCCTTCGACTTCTCGGCCATGCCCTCCTCGATCTCCTCCTGCGAACCGCCGTGCTGACGGCGGATGTCCTGGGAGATCTTCATCGAGCAGAACTTCGGCCCGCACATGGAGCAGAAGTGCGCCGTCTTCGCCGGTTCGGCGGGCAGTGTCTCGTCGTGGAACTCCCGGGCCGTATCCGGGTCGAGGGCCAGGTTGAACTGGTCCTCCCAGCGGAACTCGAACCGCGCGTCGGAGAGCGCGTCGTCCCACTCCTGCGCGCCCGGGTGCCCCTTGGCGAGGTCGGCCGCGTGGGCGGCGATCTTGTAGGTGATGACCCCGGTCTTCACGTCGTCCCGGTTGGGCAGCCCCAGGTGCTCCTTGGGCGTGACGTAGCAGAGCATCGCCGTGCCCCACCAGGCGATCATCGCGGCGCCGATGCCCGAGGTGATGTGGTCGTAGGCGGGCGCCACATCCGTGGTCAGCGGGCCGAGCGTGTAGAACGGCGCCTCCTCGCAGATCTCCTGCTGAAGGTCGATGTTCTCCTTGATCTTGTGCATCGGGACGTGCCCGGGGCCCTCGATCATCGTCTGGACGCCGAACCGCTTGGCGATCGTGTTCAGCTCGCCCAGCGTCCGCAACTCGGCGAACTGCGCCTCGTCGTTGGCGTCCGCGATCGAACCGGGGCGCAGCCCGTCACCGAGGGAGTAGGTGACGTCGTACGTCGCGAGGATCTCGCAGAGCTCCTCGAAGTGCTCGTAGAGGAAAGACTCCTTGTGGTGCGCCAGGCACCAGGCCGCCATGATCGACCCGCCGCGCGAGACGATCCCGGTCTTACGACGGGCCGTCAGCGGGACGTACGGCAGGCGCACTCCGGCATGCACCGTCATGTAGTCCACGCCCTGCTCGGCCTGTTCGATGACGGTGTCCTTGTAGATCTCCCAGGTCAGCTCCTCGGCCCGGCCGTCCACCTTCTCCAACGCCTGGTAGAGCGGCACCGTTCCGATCGGCACGGGGGAGTTGCGCAGCACCCACTCGCGGGTGGTGTGGATGTTGCGGCCGGTGGACAGGTCCATGACCGTGTCGGCGCCCCACTTGGTCGCCCAGGTCATCTTGTCGACCTCCTCCTCGATGGAGGAGGTGACCGCCGAGTTGCCGATGTTGGCGTTGACCTTCACCAGGAACCGCTTGCCGATGATCATCGGCTCGATCTCGGGGTGGTTGACGTTGGCCGGCAGCACCGCCCGGCCCGCCGCGATCTCCTCGCGTACGACTTCGGCCTCGACGTTCTCCCGGATCGCGACGTACTCCATCTCCGGGGTGATCTCCCCCCGACGGGCGTACGCGAGCTGGGTGACGGGCCGTCCGTCGCGGCTGCGGCGCGGCTGGCGCGGGCGGCCCGGGAAGACGGCGTCGAGGTTGCGCAGCCCGCCGCGCGGCGAGGTGTGCTTGAGCCCGTCGTCCTCGGGGCGGACCGGGCGGCCCGCGTACTGCTCGGTGTCGCCGCGGGCGATGATCCAGTTCTCCCGCAGGGGCGCGAGGCCCCGGCGGACATCGGTGTCGATGGCGGGATCGGTGTACGGCCCCGACGTGTCGTACAGCGTCACGTCCTTGCCGTTGGTGAGGTGCACCTGTCGGACCGGCACCCGGAGGTCAGGGCGCGAGCCCTGGACGTACCCCTTGTGCCAGCCGATGGACTTCCCGGCCTCGCCGTCCGAAGCGCCGTCCGGCGTTCCGTCGTTCTGTTTCGAGGCAGGCGTGCGTGCGTCCGCTGTGGTCATGAGACCTACTCCCTACGCCGGCATTACCCGGTAACAGGTTCGGCGGTCGGCGCAGCGTGTCCCGTACGGATGTACGGCGGTCAGCGCCCTCTCAGCCCGGTGCTCCGAGCTCCCGCGTGTGCAAAGGTGCCTCCACGCTAGCGTCCTTTCCGGCGAGCTGACCAGAGGGCCCTCCCGTTCTTGCGATGATCGCCCCGTGACCTCCCCCCAAAGCGACCCCGCACCCCAGCCGCCCCAGGGCCACAGCCACGGCCACACGCACAGCCACGGCCCCGCCGCCCCGGTCTCCAAGCACCTGCGCAAGGTCATCGCCGCCGTACTGATCCCGTTCGCCACGGCGGTCGTCGTCGGCCTGATCGCGTTCTGGCCCGGCGGCGTCCCCGACCACGAGCGCACCGGCGTCGGATTCGACCGGCAGACCCAGGACGGCAAGGTCGTCCAGGTCGTCAAGGTCGACTGCGCCGACGTCAACGCCGCACAGGTGCCCCCCACCGGTGACACCTCCACCCCCTCGGGCCGCGAGGCCGTCAACGGGCAGGAGGGGGAGTGCGCGAAGGCGACCGTCGAGGTGACCAGCGGCGACGACAAGGGCCGTAAGTTCGTCGAGGTGGTCCAGCCGGACGCGCCCCGCCAACTGCGCGAGGGCCAGGGCGTGGTGGTGGCGTACGCCCCCGACGCGCCCCGCGACCTCCAGTACAGCGTCACCGATGTGAACCGGCGGATCCCGATGACGCTGCTGGCGGCGATCTTCGCCCTGGCGGTGGTCGCGGTGGGCCGGCTGCGCGGGGTGATGGCGCTGGTGGCGCTGGCCGTCTCGTTCGCCGTACTGACCCTGTTCATCCTGCCGGCGATCCTGCAAGGTTCGAATCCGCTGGTGGTGGCGGTGATCGGGGCCAGCGCCATCATGCTGGCGGCGCTCTACATGTGCCACGGGGTGACGGCCCGTACGTCCGTCGCGGTCATCGGCACGCTGATCTCACTGCTGCTGATCGGGCTGCTCGGCTCGCTCTTCATCGGCTGGGCCGATCTGAGCGGCAACACCGACGACAACACCGGCCTCATCCACGGCCTCTACCCGGACATCGACATGAGCGGTCTGCTGCTGGCCGGTGTCATCATCGGATCGCTCGGGGTACTCGACGATGTGACGGTCACCCAGACCTCCGCCGTCTGGGAACTGCACCAGGCGGACCCGCAGATGGGTTGGCGCGGGCTGTACCGGGCAGGTATTCGCATCGGACGGGACCACATCGCCTCCGTCGTGAACACCCTGGTGCTGGCGTACGCGGGCGCGGCGCTGCCCCTGCTGCTGCTCTTCTCCATCGCCCAGAGCAGCGTGGGCACGGTGGCCAACAGCGAGCTGGTCGCCGAGGAGATCGTCCGGACGCTGGTCGGTTCGATCGGTCTGGTCGCCTCGGTGCCGGTGACGACGGTGCTCGCCGCACTGGTGGTCTCCGCGGACCGCCAGGGCGCCGGAACCTCATCGTCCACGGCCGCCGCCCCCGCACGGACCGGCAGGGGTCGCCGCCGTAAGGCGTGAGAGGCGCGAGGCGGGGATGTACGGACCGGCTCAGCCCGCGTTCTGCTCCTCGGCGAGGATGCGGCCGAGCGCTTCCTCCAGGTTCCCGTCGAAGTCACCCAGCGTGTGCTCCTGACCGAGGGGCACCAGCTTGTCGGTCCGGTCGAGAAACGCCACCAACGGTGCCGTACCGGCCCGGAACAGCGCGCGGTCCGCGCCGACCTGAAGGCGGATGTGCACATCGCCGAGCCCCTCGGGCTCGGTCGGCCCGATGTGCACATCGCCGTCGCCGCTCGGGCTGTTGAGCCCGTCCAGCAGCAGCTCACGGCCGAATGCCCAGGTCACAGGGGCATCGCCGGGCAGATGGAACGTCATCCGGATGGCATAGGGATCAGCCACCTCGTACCGGAGCTCCACCGGAATACGGAACGAGAGCTCCTCGGAGACGAGGAAGCTCATCATGACCTCTGCTTGAACCGACTCGCGCATCGTTCAACCCCGCAGTAGATGAAACTGGCCAGGAATGATCCCCCATGGCCCTATTGACGCCATCGTGGTGCACGCGATAGCAGATCACAAGGAGTGATTTTTCAGATACTGATAGAGAACACGAACGAACGCAAGAGGCTCGCCACTTCGCCACGTAGCTGTTCGACTGCGGGCAGCAACCGTTCTTCCCGGTCCAGGGGTACGGAAATGGCCATCGCCGCAATGGTGGCACCGGCTGTGACGGGAATGGCGGCGCAGACGGTCCCCAGTGCGTACTCCTGGCGTTCGATGACCGGTTCACCCCGCCGCAATGTTCGGAGCCGCTCCAGAAGTGCCGCGCGATCTCGCACTGAGTAACGAGTAAGGGGCCGTACGGGGTGCCGGTCGAGGTGGTCCTCGCGGTCCTTCTCGTCCAGCTGGCCGAGAAGACACTGCCCGATCGCGTGTGCGTGGCCGGTCTCCCGGAAGGACGCCCACTCGTCGACCGCCGGGGCGTCGGGGGCGTCCGCGACCGCGATGAGCTCGATCTCGCCGTCGCGGTAGACCGCGCAGTACACCGGGACCCCGATGGCGTCCCGCCAGTGCGCGAGGGAGTCGGTGACGGAGGAGTGGCGGTGTCTCGGGGCCCGGGCGGCGGTCAGGTTCTCGGCGGCCGCACCGAAGTGGAAGACGCCGTTCTCCCGGCGGAGATAGCCCTCGTGGGTGAGCGTGCGCAGCAGGTGGTACGCGGTCGGCAGCGGTAGGCCTGCCTCACGTGCGAGTTGCTTGGCGGGCGCCCCGTCCCGATGGGTGCCCACAGCCTCCAGCAGCCTCAACGCCCGCTGAACCGAACCGATCAACGTCGGGACAGCGGTACTCGATGCCGTGGTCAAAGGTCACCCCCAGGCATGGTGACGGGCCGTCAGCCCTCCCGTGGAGGCCGCCCCCACGGGGCTGCCGCACCAACGACCGGACTGTCGTACAAACCACTGGTCACTCGGTCGGTTCGGTGACAGAGGGTCACATTCCAGATGGCGGCAGCGTTATGTCACTGTATCGGCCGCCTCCGCCAGGAGGGTGTTTTCCTCCGGGACTTAGCTCTGCTGGGCTAATCCGCAGGCCTGTGCGTGCCCCCGCCCCACACCGGCCCGCGGGGCCTCTTCTACCAATCACCACGCGAGGACGAGGAGGACGTGAACTTGCGTACGACGAAGATCAGACCGCCGACCAGCACGACGAAGACCAGCACCTTGAAGAGCAGACTGATCACGAAGCCGATCACACTGGCGATCAGACCGCCGAACACGAAGATCGCGATGACGGGCACCGCGATCCACTTCACCCACCAGGGCATCCCCGCGTATATCTCCCGCACGGCCATCGCCATCTACCTCGTCTCTCTGGGTTCCTGCCTCGATGCTAAGCGCGCGGGGGACCCCGACGGGGACCCCGCAGCCCTTGAAGACCCCTGATCGAACCCTTAGGGAACCCGGGGCCCGGAGGCGCCGGAACCCTCAGCCCTCCGGGGGAGAGAAGACGACCATCACCCGCAGGTCCTCGGTGATGTGGTGGAACTTGTGGGCCACCCCGGCCGGCACATAGACGACGCTCCCCCGGCCGACCTGAGTCGTCTCCATCCCCACCGTGATCGACGCCCGGCCGCTGACGACGAAGTACACCTCGTCCTGCTGGTGCGGCTGCTGCGGATCGAGTGCGCCCGCGTCCAGGGCGTACAGGCCGACGGACATGTTCCGCTCCCGCACGAACTGCAGGTAGGCGCCGTCGTTGGCGGCCCGTTCCGCCTCCAGCTCGTCCAGTCTGAATGCCTTCATGGCCCGTCCGCCCCTAGTGACCCGTGGTACCGGTTCCGTGTGCGCTGTCGGTGTCTGTCAACCACCGATCATGTCTGCCACGATCAGACACATGAAGAATTTCGTAGTCAAGACGATCGCCAACGCGGGTGCGCTGGCCGTGGCCATCTGGCTGATCGGGAACATCACGCTGGAGGGCGGCTCCACCGGCCGCAAGATCCTCACCCTGATCCTGGTCGCGCTGATCTTCGGTGTGGTGAACTTCCTGGTCAAGCCGGTCCTCCAGCTCCTGACCTTCCCGCTGTTCATCCTCACGCTCGGGCTGATCACCCTGGTGGTCAACGCGCTGATGCTGCTGCTGACCTCCTGGCTGGCCGGCGTCTTCGATCTCAGTTTCCATGTCGAGGGCTTCTGGACCGCGGTGCTCGGCGCCCTGATCATCTCGGTCGTCTCCTGGGCCCTCAACATGGTCCTGCCGGACGAGGACTGACCACGGCCCCTCCCCGGGCCGCACGACCACATACGAACGACGGAGCAGCATGAGCACCATGGGCGACGGAACGCGCGCGGTACGCGCCGGACTTCCCGAACCGGAGCAGTACGAACCGACCCTGCCCGGGCCGGTCTTCGCCGCGCACTTCCACCTCTCCGGCGACCCGGTGGGCCCCTATACCTACGGCCGGGACACCAACCCGACGTGGACCCATCTGGAGCGGGCCATCGGCGAGCTGGAGGCGCCCGGCGAGGACGTGAGCACCACCGTGTTCGCCTCCGGCATGGCGGCGATCACCGCCGTGCTGCTCTCCCAGGTCCGCACCGGTGACACCGTGGTGCTGCCGGACGACGGCTACCAGGCGCTGCCGCTCGTACGGGAGCAGCTGACGGCCTTCGGCGTCGAGGTCAAGGCCGCGCCGACCGGGGGCGACGCCCAGCTGGCGCTCCTGGAGGGCGCGAAGCTCCTGTGGATCGAGAGCCCCTCCAACCCGGGCCTGGACGTCTGCGACATCCGTCGGCTCGTGGCCGCCGCGCACGAGGCGGGTGCGCTGGTCGCCGTCGACAACACCCTGGCGACCCCGATCGGCCAGCGCCCGCTGGAGCTCGGCGCGGACTTCTCGGTGGCCAGTGACACCAAGGGCATGACCGGGCACGGCGACATCCTGCTGGGCCACGTCACCTGCCGTGATCCCGGACTGACCGCCGACGTACGCCGCTGGCGCAAGGTGGCCGGTGCGATTCCCGGCCCGATGGAGGCCTGGCTCGCCCACCGCTCGCTCTCCACGCTCCAGCTGCGCATCGACCGGCAGTGCACCACGGCCCTGGCCCTCGCCGAGGCGCTGGCCAAGCGGGCCGAGGTCACCGGGCTGCGGTATCCGGGGCTGCCCACCGACCCGTCGTACGGGACCGCCGTGGGCCAGATGCGGCGCTTCGGTTCGGTGGTGTCGTTCGAGCTGGCCGACCGGGAGACGGCGGAGCGCTTCCTCGCCGCGCTGCGGCTGGTCGACGACGCGACGAGTTTCGGGGGCGTACGTTCCACCGCCGAGCGCCGGGGCCGCTGGGGCGGCGACGCCGTTCCGGAGGGGTTCATCCGCTTCTCGGTGGGCGCGGAGGACCCGGAGGACCTGCTGGCGGACGTGGCGCGGGCGCTGGACGAAGCGGTCCGGTAGGCCGGAGGAGTTTCAGACCGGTGCGTGCGGGCCACTCTCTTGCCATGACCGAACGTCCTGTGGTCAAGCGCACCGCACGCGCCATCCTTCTCGACGGCGACGACCTCGTCCTCATCAAGCGCACCAAGCCGGGGGTCGATCCGTACTGGCTCACGCCCGGCGGCGGGGTGGAGCCGGAGGACGCCACCGTCGTCGAGGCCTTGCACCGTGAGGTCGACGAGGAGCTCGGCGCCAAGATCGTCGATGTGGTGCCCTGCTTCGTCGACACCGTCGAACACATCGCGGACGGCGGCGTCACGGGGGTGAAGGTCCAGCACTTCTTCGTCTGCCGGCTCGCGTCGATGGACATCACCCAGCGGCACGGCCCGGAGATCGACGAACCGTGCGGGGAGTACGAGATCGTCCGGGTGCCGTTCAGCCGGGTCGGGATCGCCGCCGTGCACCTCGTACCGCTCTCCCTGCGCCACTATCTGGACGGCAACATCGAGGGCGTACGGGCGATGCACGCCCCCGACCTGAGCTGACGGCCCCGTACTCGCACGCGGCCGCGCTCCATGTTTCACGTGAAACCGAGCGGCGGACGCTTCGGTTCTCGGCCAGTTCCGGGAAACCGCTGGACGGGCGATCACCGGGTCGGACAGCCTGGCCCCATGCACAGCCCATCACCCCTGCCCCTCGTCGACCTGCCCGTACGGCGCCTCACGCGGGGAGACCTCGTCTCCTGCGCCGACCTCTCCGAAGACCGGGGCTGGCCGCGCGACGAGCACCGATGGGGGCTGCTCCTCTCCGCGGGTACGGGCTACGGGATCGATGACCCCGACGGGAAGGGCCTGGCGGCGGCCTGTGTGGTGATGTCGTACGGGCCCCGGCTGGCGGCCGTCGGCATGCTGCTCGTCGCCGGACGCCACGCCCGTCAGGGGATCGCGCGGCGGCTCATGCGCCATGTGATGGAGGAGGTCGGGCCTACCCCGCTCGCGCTGTACGCCACACCCGAGGGGCAGCCGCTCTACGAGAAGCTCGGCTTCGCCCAGGTGGGCCGGACCGAACGGGTCCTGGGCCGGTTCCGGGCGGAGGACGGGGGTGCGGCGTCTCCGGCAGTGGCCCGGGGCTCGGCCGCGACCACCCGGCCGGCCGCAGCGGATGACCTCCAGGCGATGGTCCGCCTCGACCTGCCCGTCTTCGGTATCGACCGCACCCACCTCATCGCCCGGCTCCCGGCCTTCTCGGACCGGCTCCAGGTCGCGGAGGAGAACGGCGAGCTGACCGGCTACGCGGCCCTCTGGCCGAGCGGCGACGCCCATGTCGTGGGCCCGCTCGTGGCGCGGGACACGGCCACCGCGAAGGCCCTCGTCACCGCGCTGGCGGCCACGACGGACCGGCCGCTGCGGGCCGACGTGGACGCGCGCCACGAGGAGCTGCTCGGCTGGCTGGTGGAGCGCGGCCTGGAGCCGGGCTCCCGGACCGCGGTGATGACGTACGGCATCGAGGACCTCCCCGGTGACGCCTCCCGCAGGTTCGCCCCGCTGACCATCGCGACGGGCTGAGGCCCCTGCTGCGGGTGCTCCGCCTCAGCCGAGGGAGTCCGCCGCGGCGGACGCGAACCCGTGGTCCTGCTCCGGCGCTCCGCCGCCGACGCCGATGGCCCCGATCAGCCGGCCGTCGCGGTGCAGGGGGACCCCGCCTGCGATGAAGAGGAGCGGGCGGTCCAGTGCGGTCGGCAGGGTGTGGAAGAGCCCGCCGGGCTGCACCGCGTCGACCAGGTCCGCGGTGGGGGCGTCGAGTTGCAGCGCGGTGAACGCCTTACGGGTGCTGGTCTCTCCGGCGATGAGGACGGCCCGGTCCTCGCGCCGGAAGGCCAGCAGGTGGCCGCCCGCGTCCACGACGCTCACGGCGACGGCGACCCCGGCCGCCTCGGCGGCGGTGCGGGCTGCTGTGACGAGGGCCTCGGCGTCCTGGATGGTCAGCGGGGCGACAGCGGTGGTGGTGCTCATGGAACTGCTCCTGATCGTTGTGCGGTGGGGTGGGTGGTGCGGTTGGGGGCTCGGGGCGGGGCTCAGTGCCGGGCGGCCGGGGCGGTGACCGGAGCGGGGGTGCTCCCGGCGACGATCCGGCCTTCGGCGGTGTCGGTACGGCGCTCCAGCAGGCTGGAGACCACGGCCAGGACCAGGGCGGAGGCGGCGAGGGCCGCGCCGACCCAGTTGGGGGCGGTGTAGCCGAGACCGGCGGCGATCACGAGGCCGCCGAGCCAGGCGGCGAGGGCGTTGCCGAGGTTGAAGGCCCCGATGTTGACGGCGGAGGCCAGGGTGGGGGCGCCTGCCGCCTGGTCGAGGACCCGCTTCTGCAGCGGGGGCACGGTCGCGAAGCCCAGGGCGCCGATCAGGACGATGGTGACGGCCGCGGTCGCCTTGTTGTGGGCGGTCACGGTGAACAGGGCGAGGACGAGGGCGAGCGCGCCGAGCGAGACGTACAGCATCGGCATCAGATGGCGGTCGGCGAACCGTCCGCCGACCAGGTTGCCGCCCACCATGCCGAGGCCGAAGAGGACCAGCAGCCAGGTGACGGAGGAGGCCGAGTAGCCGGCGACCCCGGTCATCATCGGGGTGATGTAGGTGATCGCGGCGAAGACTCCGCCGAAGCCCAGGACGGTCATGGCCATCGCGAGGAGGACCTGGACGTTGCGGAACGCGGCCAGTTCGTGGCGGATGCGGACGCCTTCGGGCCTGGGCTGCTCGGGGACGAGCTTCGCGACGCCGAGGAGCCCGATCACGCCGAGGAGGGCCACGATGACGAACGTGGTGCGCCACCCGGCGGACTGCCCGATGTAGGTGCCGAGCGGGACACCGACGACGTTGGCGACGGTGAGCCCGGTGAACATCATGGCGATGGCACCGGCCTTCTTCTGCGGGGCGACCAGATCGGCGGCGACCACCGAGCCGATGCCGAAGAAGGCACCGTGCGCGAGGGAGGCGACCACCCGGCCGGCGAGCATGACGCCGAAGACGGGGGCGAGGGCGGAGACCAGGTTGCCCACGATGAACAGCCCCATCAGGAGCATCAGCATCCGCTTACGGGTGACCCGGGTGCCCAGGAGGGTCATCAGCGGGGCACCGAGGACGACCCCGAGCGCGTAGCCCGTCACCAGGAAGCCTGCGGTCGGGATCGAGACCTGGAAGTCCGCGGCCACCTCGGGGAGCAACCCCATGATCACGAACTCGGTCGTCCCGATCCCGAATGCCCCGATGGCCAGGGCCAGGAGCGCGAGCGGCATGGGTTCCACCTTCCCTGAAGATTGCGTCTGCGCCTTACGAGCGTCCACAATAATTGCAGACGCTGGTTAATTGCAAACACGGGCTATTGCAGGCGTCCCCTATCCTGGAACCACGCAGCTCCCGCCCGGAGGAGAGACCATGACCGCGACCGACCCCGCGCTGACCGCCCTGGCCCAGGGCTGGTGCGCCCTCTCCCTGCTCCACGGGAAGATCGAGGCCCGCATCGAGCGCGCCCTCCAGTCGGGCCACGGGCTCAGCGCGCGTGAGTACTCGCTCCTCGATGTGCTGAGCCGGCAGCACAGCGGCCCCGGCGGCCATCTCCAGATGAAGCAGGTCGCCGACGCCGTGGTCCTCAGCCAGAGCGCCACCACCCGGCTGGTCACCAGGCTGGAGGACCGGGGGCTGCTGACCCGGTACCTGTGCGACACCGACCGCCGGGGCATCTACACCGATGTCACCGAGACCGGCCTCACCCTGCTCGCGGAGGCCCGGCCGACCAACGACAGCGCCCTGCGGGCGGCGCTGGACGAGGCCTCGGAGAACCCCGAGCTCGCGCCCCTGGTCCGGGCCGTGGAAGAGCTGAAGGCCCCGGTCCGACAGCCGCGGAGCGCGTAATCTGCCGATCATGAGTGATCTTGAGATACGCCCCGTTGCCGAGACCGACCTCGACGCCGTGGTGGACATGCTGGCCGACGACCCCCTCGGCGCGCAGCGCGAGTCGCCGGACGACCTCACCCCGTACCGCGCCGCGCTCCGGCGGCTGGCCGACGACCCGAACCAGCATGTCGTCGTCGCCGTCCGCGAGGGCCGTGTGGTCGGGACCCTCCAGCTGACCGTGGTCCCCGGGCTGTCCCGGCGCGGCGCCGTCCGGTCGATCATCGAGGCCGTCCGCATCCACGCCGACGAGCGGGGCAGCGGCCTCGGTACGCAGCTGATCCAGTGGGCGGTCGACGAATCCCGCCGTCAGGACTGCCAGTTGGTACAGCTGACCTCGGATGCCACCCGTAAGGACGCGCACCGCTTCTACGAGCGGCTCGGGTTCACGGCCAGCCACGTGGGCTTCAAGCTCGCGCTCTGAAGGGCTCTTCGAAAGGCCTCTCTGAACGACAACGGCCGGTGGGGTGGGTGTTTCACGTGAAACACCCACCCCACCGGCCGTCATGGCTCAGGCGTCAGCCGCCGAGCCCCCGCCAGCCCGCCGGGTCCAGCCCCCCGGGAACGTCCGCTCCCGCCTCATAGGGCTCACGGGTGAAGGCGAACGAGCCGAGGTCGAGATGGTCGACCGAACCGTCGTCCCTCCGTACGACGCGGAGGGTCTCCCCCGCGTAGTAGTCGTCCTGGCCCGTCCAGGTGCCGTCCGGCCGGGGGACGAAGGCGGCTCCGCGCCCGGTACCGCCCAGCGGCCTGAGTTCGAGGCCCCGGCCCCCGGTCAGCCGCAGCGTGAACGTATGGGTCCCCCAGTGCCAGATCCCGGTCAGTGCCAGCAGCTCCTCGTCGGCCTCGGGAAGCGGGCGCCAGGGCTCCGGGATCCGCGGCTCCGCGTCCGCCACGATGCTCAGGAGTTCGGCGGCCACCGTGGCGGCGGGCAGCCCCGAGGTGGCGTTGGCGAGAGCGACCGCGGCGACATCGTCCTCCTCGCTGAACCAGAGGCCGGCGACGAACCCGGGCAGCGAGCCCGCGTGCCCGAAGAGGACCCGGCTGCCGGTCTTCACGAGCTGGAGGCCCAGTCCGTATCCGCTTCCCCCGGCCTCGGCGGCGGGCGCGGCGGGCGTCCTCATCTCCCGTACGGAAGAAGCCGACAGGACCCGGTCGTCCCCCTCGGCCAGAAAGGCGGCGAACCGCAGCAGGTCGGCCGGGGTCGACCAGAGCTGACCCGCGGGCGCCATCAGTCCGAGGTCCTCGGCGGGCTCGCTCACCACCACATCGGCCCACGGGTGCACGGCCCAGCCCTCCGCGTACGGAGCGACCGGCCCGCCCGTCGTACGGTCCATGCCCAGCGGCTCCAGGATCTCGCGGCGCAGCGCCTCCTCCCAGGAGACCCCGCGCACGGCTTCGACCAGCGAACCGAGCAGGGTGTAGCCCGGGTTGGAGTAGTGGAAACGGTGGCCCGCCGGATGCATCTGCGGCCGCTCACCGAGCACATCGGCGAGCTCGGGACGCAGCGTCCCCGGGGTCCGCTCCCACCAGGGGGCGGGCGCCTCGGCACCGAGTCCCGCGCTGTGGCCGAGCAGTTGGAAGACGGTCGCACCGCCCGAGCCGGTGCCGGGAAGGTGCTTCTCCAGCTGGTCGTCCAGGTCGATCAGCCCCTCGTCGCGCAGCCGCAGGACCAGAACAGCCGTGAACGTCTTGGTGATCGACCCGATCCGGTACTGCGTATCGGCATCCGGGGCCCGCCCCTCCAGGCCCGTACGACCCCCGCTCCAGACGATCCGCCCCTCCCGCTGCACCGCGGCCGCGAGCGAGGGCGCACGGCCTTCCCGCTGCGCGGTGGCGAGACGGTGGAGGAGCGAGCGACGGGTGCCGGGGAGCAGTTCTTCACTGGGAGAAGTCATGGTCAACCCATACCCGACGGGCCGCCGCCTGACGAGAGGATTACCGGGCGCGGGGCCTCGCGCCGTCCGAGTGTAGGATCTCGCCGCCCGTGGCATATGGCATCCCGCTGACCAGCGGCTTCATGCCTGTCTCAGTCGATGTCCACGCGCTTATGTCTCAGGTTGCGTGGCATTTCCTCGCGAACGGCTTGGCCGGTCAAAGGGAACAGGCTGTGGGGTGCCCGTCATCCGCTCTTCGCCTGAGCCCATTCGAGAAGGGCCTCGATGGCATCGAGGAGTTCGTCCGGAGTGCGGAGATCGCGATGTTCTTGCCGGATCTGGCTACTAGGTCCTGTCGTCAAATGTCACGCCCACATCAGGAGTGACGCGAGCGTGACGGCCGCTTCGTAGGACTGGGCGGTTTTGTCGTAGCGGGTGGCGATGCCGCGCCACTGCTTCAGGCGGTTGAAGCACCGTTCCACGACGTTGCGGTGCTTGTAGGCCTCGCGGTCGAAGGCCGGCGGGCGGCCACCGCGACTGCCCCGCCTGGCCCGGTTGCCGACCTGGTCGGCACGCTCGGGAATCGTGTGAGGGATGCCGCGGCGGCGAAGCCAGGCGCGGATCGCTTTCGAGCTGTAGCCCTTGTCGCCCAGGACGTGATCGGGCCGGGTGCGGGGTCGCCCCGGTCCGATCCGGGGCACCCGGATCGCTTCCATCACGGCGGTGAACCGGGTGCAGTCGTTGGTGTTGCCGCCCGTGACGACGAAGCCGAGCGGACGGCCTCTGCCGTCACAGGCAAGATGAATCTTGCTGGTCAGGCCGCCCCTGGACCGCCCGAGGGCCGGGTCGCGGAGCCCCCTTTTCGAGCCCCCGCCCCATGCTGGTGGGCCCGGACGATCGTGGAATCGACCGACACCAGCCACTCGATGTCGCCCGCCGCGTCCGCTTCCGCCTGGGCGGCCCGCAGCATTCGGTCGAACGTTCCGTCCGCCGCCCACCTGCGGAAACGGGTATGCAGCGTGGCCCACGGACCATAGCGCTCGGGCACGTCCCGCCAGGCCGTCCCGGTCCGGAACTTCCACACGATCCCGTTCAGGACCCTGCGGTCGTCCAGCCGCTTCCGCCCCCGCAACGACACGGGCAGCAACGGCCGGACGAACTCCCACTCAGCATCGGACAGTTCATGGCGACGTATCACGACACCATGATCCACCAGCGATGATCATTTGAAGACACTGCCTAGCCCAGTCACCGCACTCCAGCTCAGCTTCGCCGCTGTCCCAGACGATGAGCATGGCGACATAGTCGTCGGTCTCCACCGTCATCCATGCGCTGGTCTTGGGTCGACCGTCATCAGGTGATCGTTGGATGTCACCCGTGACCCCGCGTGATCGCAGTTGCTCCTCGTTCTCGGTGAACCAGGTATGGAGCCTCTGCGGCAGCTCATTCATCCCGCGCCGCGCTCTCCCGGTCTTCACGGCATGGGAGTAAATCCCGCTGACTGGTCGAGCATGAAGGGGGCCCCGGGGCTCGCCGGATTCCAACCCTGTGCCCGTGCTTCACGGATGCTCGCGGCAACGCAACCTGGCCGGATGGGCTCTGCCTCGATATCCAACCAGTTGCTGGGATGTGGCTGACCGCTGGTGACGACCAAGGTCGTGCTGGGCTGGTCAGCATTGGCGATTTCCACCGAAAAAGTCAGCGGCGTCCAGCACAGTCCTTGCGAGTAGGAGGGCTTCCTGCGGATTCGCCAGCGGTACTCGGTCCCGTCAATGGTGATCCGTCGGGACCCCTTCTTGTTCAGCGCCATTACGCCCCCTCTCCCGTCTCGGACTGTAGCGTCCCGTCCTTGCCCCGTCCGAGATTCCTGGCAGCAGCCACGACCTCTTCCCCGAAGACGGTCAGCTTCATGGCCCGGCCCCGCTCGGCCCGCTCGAAGAGGGACTGTCCGAGGTCCGCTTCGAGGCGGTTGATCTGGACCACCAGGGCCGACCGGTGGATACCGAGGTCTCGGGCTGCTTCGGTGAGGGTGGGATAGGACCGGGCTGCCAGGAAGCGCGAGAGCCGCTGCCGCGCGGACGGGCCAGTGAGAGCTTTTCGAAGGATGGCGGGAAGAGCCTCGGCTTCATCGGCGGTGCGGAGGACGGCGTGGTGACTGGCTCCGCCGCGGGGGCGGAGAGGGATCTTGTGGCTGTGGGCCCAGCGGGCCATGTTCGCGGGGCTCATGCCGGTTTCGCGGGCGAGATCGGGCAGCGTTCGCCGGCGGACGACGTACTGCTCGATGAGCCATGCTCGTTCGATGGTTCCGCGTCGCTTGTAGTCCTGGGGTCCGTCGCGGACTGGGATGTCGTACTCGTGGGCGAGAGCTGTCAGCAGTTGCCTGGAGAAGCCGGTGCGTTCGGCGATCTGCTGTAGCGAGCAGTGTTCGTCCAGGTAGAGACGGGCGAAGGTCTCTTTCGGCACTTCGTGACGAGCTTTGAGGCGGATGAGGCCGGTCACCTGGGCGGTGGGCTGGTTCGGTGGGAGTGCGGGGGCGGGATGTTCATCCAGCACGAGGCGGATGGCCTCGATGCTGGTGCCGAAGGTCTCGGCCGCATGCTGGACCGGGCTCTTGCGCTGCCGGACGAGCTTGTGCAGCTGGGCAACATCGATGCGGTCCGGATCAGGTCCGGGCAGGTCGAGTCCGGTCAGCAGGGTGACGGGCGGCTGCCAGGTAACCGGCTCGTCGTGAATTCCGTGGTCGGCGAGGAAGGTGCGGGCTTCATTGGCCAACGCCTGCGCCAGATCCGGGATTTGGATGGTGGCGAAGCGGACGGCCTCGGCCCGGAACCATGCTTCGTTGATGCTGGAGTGTCCGGGGGCGGCCTCGGCGGGAAGGCCGCTGATGTGCTGGAACAGCTGGCAGCGGACGACCCGCTCGCGGAGCCCGTTGCCGGGCATGGCGCCGGTGTGGCGGCAGATGTCCCGCCAGCGCTCGTGCGGCAGCAACTGCATGTAGTCCAGGCGGCGGCGCCGCTGGTAGTTGATGGGAACCTCGGTCGTGTCGAGGTGATCGGAGAGCCGGATCAGTGCGGTGACGGTGTCCGGCCAGGGCTGCTGGTCGTCCAGTATCTGCAAGATGCGGGAGATCCCGATGCCGTCGGTGACTGATCCGAGGTGTTCAGCAGCGTCCTCAAGGCGGACCTTGCTGTCGATGACCAACAGCGACGCGGCCAGGACCGGAGCGAGGGTGCGGGGGTAGACGCCGTCGGGAGGGGTGAGCCGGACCGTCCAGGAAGGCCAGAGCATGCTGGGGATCTTCCGCGCCCGACGGGTGATCTCCCCGACCGTTCTTTTCGGGAGCCGGGGGATGGCGGTGGGGGTGCGATAGCGCAGGTGTTCGCTGGGCCGGAGCGAGGGGGCGAGGGCGGCCAGATTCACCGCGCTCAGCACGGGACTCTGTCCGCGTCCCCAGCTGTCGATACTGGTGGGGCTGATCTGCCAGAGTTCTTCCCGCATCGCGTCCAGCAGGCCACGCAGCTCGGTCCCCGCCCGGTGAATATCGGGCTGTCCGAGGACGTGCAGGGCGATACTCACCGCGACGGCCGTACTCACGGCTCGCGGTGGGGCCATGAAGCCGGGCCGTTCCACGGCTCGCAGGGCGAGTTGGGAGCCGGGCTCGACGGTGAAGTGGTCCTCGGCGATGTCCGCCGGCACCAGGTTCCTGATGTCGTGTCCGGGCAGGTCTGCCAGTACCCGCCCGCCGATCGCCCGGAGGTCAGCCAGTGCCGCCCGGGACGGCTGTGGGCTGAGCGCGTAGGAGCCGAAGGCTGCGCTGTCCGTCTCGATGACGTTCATCAGCAGCTCCTGGGCCCTGAGCGCGGGATGCTCCGCGGGCAGTCGGAGCGTACGGGTCAGTGAAAGATCGAAGCCGCAGCCGCCGGAAAGTGGTCCGCCTTTGTAGGCGGCCGGATTGCCGCATTGTCCCGGGCGGGGAACGACTCTCCCGGAGCGAGGCCGCTGACGGGGAATGCGTCCGCACTCCGGGCAAAAGTCCGCCAGCAGCCGGCCATGGCGAGGGCAGGCGAAAGCCCAGCCCAGACGCCAGAACAACGGCCAACGCCCGCCGGTCTCCCGCAGGCAGTCCGGACAGAACCGCGAGCCCCGGCCGCGTCCCCAGAGGACACGGCGGTTCACATACCGCCGCTCGAAATTGATCTCCACGGCACGTGAGTCGAAGTGGGCGAGCGTCATGCCCGTGACGGTCTGCTCGTCGAGCCCGCTCGCGTGCGTGATGGCCCCGATCTGCTGCTCGTTGAGCAGAATCGTCCAGTCTGAGGGAATGCCCCGAAGGTGATTCCCTGACCGGTCCCTGACCGGGAGTCCCAGATGCCGCAAAACCTCGCCGAGCTGGGCATCCAGTCTCCCGGCCAGCGCCTCCAGCCAGGAATCGAGTGCCTCGCCTGCCAGGGGACGCATCCGGATCGGCAGGGTTCGGACGATGTCGTTCATGCCGCCGGGCGGCGCTGGGAGCGCGGACGGCTCGTCAGCTGCCTTTTCTCCTGGGCCGCTTCGAGCTCCTTGCGGGCCGCCTCGGATGCCTCATCGTTCTTCACCCCGTCGAGCAGGTCACGGTTGAGGCGTTCGGCGCCGCTGCGAACCGCCCGCTGGCAGCCCCGATTGATGAGTGTCATGAGGGAGCCGATGTGTCCGGTGCTGCGGGCGAAGAGGTAATCGGAGAGGTCGTCCGCGAGCATCCCGGGATGCTTGTCGGCCAGGACGACGCGCTGTTCAAGTGCCAGCAGCATCTGCCGCCATTCCCGTCGGTCGACCTCGGACTTAATCGTGAAGGGCCGCATGCCCAGCCGGGTGGTGCGGCGCCCGGTCTGAGCCAGTGCTGTGTCCCGCCTGGTGTCGCCCTCGCTGAACAGGCCCTTGTCGGCGAGGCCCACGCCGATCATTACGAGCGTCACGGGGAACTCGTTGGCGATCCACTTAAGGTGGTTGCTGACCTCGATGCCGTTCTTCTGGTTCCACTTCAGGAAGTGCAGATCATCGAGTGCGAGCAGGCGGACCTCGCAGGACACCACACAGTCCAGGGCGCGCTGACCGAACTGGGCGGTGGTCCCGCGGTTGCGCCCGGGATGGCCGAAGAACTCCAGCAGGGACCGGTTGAGATCCTTCATCCCGGTGTTGCCGGTCAGTCCGACCCGGCAGACCGGGAGGCGTTCATGCCCCGCCTCGGTGAAGGCGCCTTGCTCGGCGATCTCCCTGCGATGGAACTCGCCGAGGAAGGCCAGCACCGAGGTGGTCTTCCCGAGTCCGGGGAACGCGTCGACCGCCACGGCGCCCTTCGCCTTGTCGCCGTCCTGTACGTTGCTGTCGACGATGTCCCACAAGTCGTCGTGCAGTTCCGCCAGCTGAGGCGTCTTGATCGGCCCCAGGTTGGCATGCCACACCCGCAGCAGCCGATCACGCTCAACTCTCGCCTCCGCGCCCAGGGCTTTCACTTGGCGGCGGGTCAATTGTTCGGGCTGAATCCGGCGCGGGGTCTCGGCGAACGCCTTCCAGTCCTCCTTCCGCGACAGGGCCAGATTGCCCAGGCTCGGCGAGCCGACCGCACTCACACGTCCTCCAGAGCGTCCGCGTAGAAGTCGTCCTCGGCGGCGAGATCTTCCAGATCGGCCTCGTCGTCATCGCCCATCTCGACGCTCTCCGGCAGCAGTTCTTCCACCTGTCCCTCCAGGGCTTCGGCCTGCCCGAGGGCTTTGCGTACGGAGGGAAGGGATACGACACTCTCCTCCTCGGTTGCGGGCAGTTCGATGGCGGCCTGCTCACGCGCGAGCCGCAGGACCATGCGCCGTTCCACCAAGGTTGTGCCCAACCCGAGGTTCCAGCGCTCCAGCAGATCGGCGACGGCCAGCCGGTCATCGGGGAAGCGGTATTTCTGAGCGGCCAACTGACGAGCGAAGACCAGCGCGTCCTCGCTCAGCGGCATCCGCGCCGACGGCGCGTGTTCCCACGTCAGGGTGTGCCACTCGCGGGTTGTGGGGTTGCGGAAGTAGATCCGGGTGATGTCATCCGGGTTCACCTGGAACGGCCAGCCGTTCTTCACCGGGCCGTCGTAGGGGCTGCGGATACCCGCCTCCGGCAGACCCGGTCCGCTGTAGCGGCGGCGGCCGATCTCGACGCCGTAGTGCTGGACCGTGCGCCACTTCGTCTGCAGGAACTCAAAGGCAAGGTCCCGGTCACGGGGGACCTCGATATAGCCGGCCCTCGCCATGCCGTGCTCGAACATCTTCGCCGGGGACATCCGCAGCCCAGGCACCCCCGGATCGACCAGACCCTCATGCGGCCGGCAGTGATAGACCACCGCCGTCCACTCCCGGACGATCACCTCCAGCTCATCGAGGAAGAAGAACGCGTCGTCCTCCGGACTCTCACCCCGGGACTGGATGTCGGGGCCCTTGTAGCCCGGCAACACCTGCAACAGCCCCTCGCGCAAGGTCCGGAAATAGCGCTCAACTGGCCCTTTGTCACGCCCTGTTCGAAGCCGTGCTGGCTGGATCGAGATGCCCATCCGGCGGCAGACGCTGGTCAGATGCTCCGAGACATAGACCTTGCCGTGGTCGACGACCAGCGTCTCGGGGGCCAACGGAGGAGACGCGAGCCCCGGGCCTTCGGCTCCCTCGACGTCGACCAGGACGGTGCGGGGAATGCCGTGCTCGGGCCAGACCGCGTGCCGCGGCCAGTCCCGCCCCGCAGGGCGGGGCCGGAACGACTGGAAGAGCACCGCGCTGACGTCTACCGCCTTCGTGGAGACCGGCGTGATGCGGAGCCCGGTGATGCAGCGGGTGTACCAGTCCATCGCGACCGTCAGCTCTGCCCGGACCCACTTGAGCGTGAACGGGTCGAACGCGAACACGTCCAGCCGAGTGGAGTCCATCAACAGGTACTCACCGGGCCGCGTCGGCCGCAGCTTCCCGTACGGACCCTCCGGACGCCCCGCGATATCCCGGTTCCGCTTCGTACTCAGCCGGAACAGCGGATGCCGCCGCTCCAAGCCCTCCAGCACCCGAAACGCCGTCGCCCGGCTCGGCTGCGGCACTACCTCCGGACCGAACCGGGCAATCACCCGGGCCCTCGTCCGCTCGATCACCAGCGTCCGCGATGGCTTCGACTGGTCGGTGTACTCGACCATAACCTCCAACGCGGTCTCCACCCACCGGTCATCGACCGACGGCGGCACCGGCCCGGACAAGCCGTGTTTCGAGACGAGCCCGGCCTCACCGTGACGCCGAAAATCCGCGACCCATTGCTTGATCGAGCGGACCGACACCCCAAGTTCCCGAGCCTTCGCTGCGTACTTGGCCTCGGCCAACTCGTCATCGCCGTACTCGGTGCGAGGTTCTCCTTCGCGTACGAGTTCCGCGCTGCCTGAGCGGTAGCCCGTCAGGACCTCGCGGACATGTTCAGCTCGTTCGAGGACTTTCCGACGCTCACCATCACGCAGCTGGCTCAGGACAACTGAAGCAATTTCTTCAGCATCATCTGCCGCCGGACCGGTCTGTTCAGGAACAATCTCGGCGCGGTCGGAGAACAACAGCTCCTTCAGGGACAGCCGCCGGACGCAGCCGTGCCCGTCCTTGAGGACCACCTCGTTTCCCGCGGTCGTCGCCGCCAGCTCGACCACTTCGACGGTCTCGCCGTCATAGCGGAATCGCGTACCGACTCCAACACGAGCTCCGGCCCTGCTCATGCTGGCTGCCGCAGCGTGTGCGACGGGCTGAGCGGCCGGTCGAGATCGGTAACCAGATTCTGCGTCCAGAGCAAATGGTGGATGGCTGACCGAACTTGGAGATCCGGGTGGCCAGGCAGACAGTCCGCGGCTCGCCCCAAGGGCACTCCATCGAGATCAAGTCCACGAAGCTCTTCCAGAACTGCGGCGCTGAATAGCCAGTCCCTGCGGTAGCCCGCCAGGAACCGGACGTTCTCCAGCTGCACCGGCGGAGGATCGCTCCAGACCTCGTACTTCCATCCGCGCGACTCCACCGCCTGCCGGGTCCAGTCGAAGGTGAACGCGATCTCGGGCTTGGACAAGCGGTGCAGCGGCTTGACGTCGACGATCACCGGCGCCTGGTCAGTGAGCAGGAGAAAGTCCGGGATGTGCTTGCGGATCTTCCCATCCAGCACGGTCTGAAGCAGGAAGGGCTGAGCCACGACGCCGTGGACGGCGCGATCGAAGTCCGCGAAGAGCAATCGGGCCAGTTCCAGGCGGGACTCGTAGATCACGTGGTCACGTATGGTCGCCGACCAGTAGGTACCGGAGTAGTGCTTCTGCCCTCGGTACCAGCGGAATACCCGCCACGGAGCCGCAGAGGACAACAGATCCTTTGAAGCGGCGGTCCAGGCACACTCCTCGACCTCGTCGCCATCATGGCGGCGCACTCTGACCACGACTTCTGCAGCAATGCCCAAGGCGTACCCCCACCAGGACTGGTCCGTACAGCCAGACTGCCTGCCGTCGAAAGCAGACGCCTGGGCTTGGAGCCAAGGAGCCCGAAAGAGTGAACACGCCGACCTGCTTGTCTCACGGCCGCTTCATAAGTGCAGCCGATATGAAGCGGAGCGTGAGACTGTGCAGCGAAATCTGAGACCCTACACCGAGCCCGGTCAGGTCTGCGCCATGTCCACGAAACGCGAGTAGTGGCCCTGGAAGGCCACGGTGATGGTGGCCGTCGGGCCGTTACGGTGCTTGCCGACGATGATGTCGGCCTCGCCCGCACGCGGGGACTCCTTCTCGTACGCGTCCTCGCGGTGGAGCAGGATGACCATGTCGGCGTCCTGCTCGATGGAGCCGGACTCACGCAGGTCGGAGACCATCGGCTTCTTGTCCGTGCGCTGCTCGGGGCCACGGTTCAGCTGCGAGAGCGCGATCACCGGGACCTCCAGCTCCTTGGCCAGCAGCTTCAGGTTTCGGGACATGTCCGATACCTCCTGCTGACGGCTCTCGGATCGCTTCGAGCCGCCGGCCTGCATCAGCTGCAGATAGTCGATGATCACGAGCTTGATGTCGTTGCGCTGCTTGAGCCGACGGCACTTCGCGCGGATCTCCATCATCGACAGGTTGGGGGAGTCGTCGATGTAGAGCGGGGCGGCCGAGACCTCGGGCATCCGGCGTGCGAGCCGGGTCCAGTCCTCGTCCGTCATCGTGCCGGACCGCATGTGGTGCAGGGCCACCCGCGCCTCGGCCGACAGCAGACGCATCGCGATCTCGTTGCGCCCCATCTCGAGGGAGAAGATGACGCTGGGCAGGTTGTTCTTGATCGACGCGGCGCGCGCGAAGTCCAGTGCAAGCGTGGACTTGCCCATGGCGGGGCGGGCCGCGATGACGATCATCTGACCGGGGTGCATGCCGTTCGTCAGGGCGTCGAGGTCCGTGAACCCCGTCGGGACACCCGTCATCTCACCGCTGCGCGAGCCGATGGCCTCGATCTCGTCGAGTGCACCCTCCATGATGTCGCCGAGGGGGAGGTAGTCCTCGCTGGTGCGCTGCTCGGTGACCGCGTAGATCTCGGCCTGCGCGGAGTTGACGATCTCGTCGACGTCCCCGTCGGCCGCGTATCCCATCTGCGTGATCTTCGTGCCGGCCTCGACGAGCCGCCGGAGGACCGCCCGCTCATGGACGATCTCCGCGTAGAAGGAGGCGTTGGCCGCGGTCGGGACGGACTGCACCAGGGTGTGCAGGTACGGTGCCCCGCCGACCTTGGTGATCTCCCCGCGCTTGACCAGCTCGGCGGCGACCGTGATCGGGTCGGCCGGCTCGCCCTTGGCGTAGAGGTCGAGGATCGCCGTGAAGACGGTCTCGTGCGCCGGGCGGTAGAAGTCGTGGCCCTTGATGACCTCGACGACCTCGGCGATGGCGTCCTTGGACAGCAGCATGCCGCCGAGGACGGACTGCTCCGCGTCCAGGTCCTGGGGCGGCACCCGTTCGAAGGAGGGGGAGCCGCCGCCCCAGCCCTCGTCCGAACCCCGGTCGTGCCGGTCCTCGCGGCCCCCCTTGCGCTCCCCGCGGCGCTGGCGGGAGGCGGGCAGACGGTCGCCGGGACCAGCCTCGGTCCAGGGGTCGTCCAAAGGCTCGGGAATGCTCACCGGGCCCACCTCCTCCCGTCCGCTTCGCGGACCTAGCCGTGCCACTCTTTCTTACGGCACGGCACCGACAAACAAGTCGCCCGACTCCGCTTCCGGCGCGTCTGGTTCTGCTGATTCCGGTGCCGGAACGGAGTGCGGGCGCCGGACCACGGTAGGCCTGTCTCCACCGTCAGCCAATCTGGTTATCCACAGGGCATGTGGACGAAGGACCAGATGCTGTGGAGAACTCCTCGGAACCTGTGCACGGACCGGGGGACAGCACTGTGGACAAACTCATAGCAGGATCCCTATCACCCGCTTGACCTGCATGTTCTCCGTCCACTGACTGTGGGGGAGAAAAACTTTCACCCCGATTTCAAGATCACTGCAAGCGGCGCCCGGATGAGCACCCCATGGGAGTGCCAGTAAGGGACAATGAGCCATTGCATCTCTTACCTGTGGAAGATTAGATTGGCCCCCATGACCCCGGCCCCCACCACTCCCCGAACAGGCCGTCGACGGCACGACCGCGAGATCATCGCCCTCGCCGTACCGGCGTTCGGCGCGCTGGTCGCCGAGCCCCTGTTCGTGATGGTCGACAGCGCCATCGTCGGCCACCTCGGCACCCCGCAACTGGCCGGTCTCGGGATCGCCGCGGCCCTGCTGATGACCGCCGTGAGCATCTTCGTCTTCCTCGCCTACGCCACCACGGCCGCCGTCGCCCGACGCGTCGGCGCCGGCGATCTGCCCGCCGCGATCCGCCAGGGCATGGACGGCATCTGGCTCGCCCTGCTCCTCGGAGCCGTCGTCGTGGCGCTCGCCATCCCCTCGGCCCCCTGGCTCGTCGACGTCTTCGGCGCCTCCGACACCGCCGCCCCGTACGCCATCACCTATCTGCGGATCTCCAGCTTCGGCATCCCGGCGATGCTCGTCGTCCTCGCCGCCACCGGCGTACTGCGCGGACTCCAGGACACCCGTACCCCGCTGTACGTCGCCTTCGGCGGTTTCACAGCGAACGGCATCCTCAACGTGGTCCTCGTCTACGGGGCCGGGCTCGGCATCGCCGGTTCCGCCTGGGGCACGGTGATCGCCCAGGTGGGCATGGCCGTCGCCTATCTGATCGTGGTCGTGCGCGGAGCCCGTAGACACGGCGCCTCCCTGCGCCCCGACGCCGCCGGCATCAGAGCCAGCGCCCGCGCGGGCGTGCCGCTCCTGGTCCGGACCCTGTCGCTCCGGGCCGTCCTCATGATCGCCACCGCTGTGGCCGCCCGGCTCGGGGACGTGGACATCGCCGCGCACCAGATCATCCTCTCCCTCTGGAGCCTGACCGCTTTCGCACTCGACGCCATCGCCATCGCGGGGCAGGCGATCATCGGCCGGTACCTGGGGGCCAACGACGAGAAGGGGGCGCGCGAGGCCTGCCGTCGCATGGTCGAGTGGGGCATCGGCTGCGGCATCGCGCTCGGGGTGCTGATCATGCTCGCCCGGCCTCTCTTCATCCCGCTCTTCACCAGCGATCCGGCGGTGAAGGACACCCTGCTCCCCGCCCTCCTGGTCGTGGCGGTCTCCCAGCCGATCGCCGGAGTGGTCTTCGTCCTGGACGGCGTACTGATGGGAGCGGGAGACGGACGCTATCTCGCGTGGGCCATGCTCGTGACGCTGGCCGTCTTCGCTCCCGTCGCGCTCCTGGTGCCGACCCTCGGCGGCGGCCTCACCGCGCTCTGGTGGGCGATGACGCTGATGATGGCCGTCCGGCTCATCACCCTCTGGGTGCGTACCCGCTCCGGCCGGTGGATCGTCACCGGGGCGACCCGCTGATCCGCAGGCTCTGCGGACCCGTTGTTTCACGTGAAACAGAGACGGACACAACCCGCGCTGTTTCACGTGAAACACGCCCACCCCAGCACACAGCAAAGGGCCGCACCCCAACGGGATGCGGCCCTCCACCTGCTCTGCCGAGCTCTGCCCTTAGGCAGCAACAACCTCGACGGCCAGCTTCGCAGCGACCTCGGGGTGCAGACGGACGGACACCTGGTGCCCGCCCAGCGTCTTGATCGGCGAACCGAGCTCGACGCGACGCTTGTCGACGTCCGGACCACCGGCGGCCTTGATCGCCGAAGCGACGTCAGCCGGGGTGACCGAGCCGAAGAGACGGCCGGCGTCGCCGGAGCGAACGGCCAGACGGACCTTCACGCCCTCGAGCTTGGCCTTGATCTCGTTGGCCTGCTCGATCGTCGCGATCTCGTGGATCTTGCGGGCGCGGCGGATCTGCGCCACGTCCTTCTCGCCGCCCTTGGTCCAGCGGATGGCGAAGCCACGCGGAACCAGGTAGTTACGGGCGTACCCGTCCTTGACGTCGACGACGTCGCCGGCGGTGCCGAGGCCGGAGACCTCGTGGGTGAGGATGATCTTCATGCTGTTGTCACCCTTCCCTTATCGCGCGGTGGACGTGTAGGGCAGCAGCGCCATCTCACGGCTGTTCTTGACAGCCGTGGCGACGTCACGCTGGTGCTGCGTGCAGTTGCCGGTGACGCGGCGGGCACGGATCTTGCCGCGGTCGGAAATGAACTTCCGCAGCATGTTCGTGTCCTTGTAGTCCACGTACTGGGTCTTGTCCTTGCAGAACGCGCAGACCTTCTTCTTAGGCTTGCGCACAGGCGGCTTCGCCATGGTGTTTCTCCTGTGTGATCAAGAAGTGGGGGTACGAGCCCGCCCCTAGAAGGGGGGCTCGTCCGAGTAGCCGCCGCCGGAGCCACCGGAGCCGCCGGAACCACCGGGGCTTCCGCCCCAGCCGCTCCCGCCGCCCTGCTGGCCCCCGCCCTGCGGGCCGCCTGCCGGCGCGCCGGTCGCCCACGGGTCGTCGGCGGGTGCACCGCCGCCGCCCTGCTGGCCACCGCCACCGGAGCCGCCGCCCCAGCTGCCGCCACCCTGCTGGCCGCCACCGCCGCCGTATCCGCCCTGGCCGCCCTGACCGCCTCGACCGGTGGTCTTGGTGACCTTGGCCGTGGCGTTCTTGAGGCTGGGGCCGACTTCCTCGACGTCCAGCTCGTAGACCGTGCGCTTGACGCCCTCACGGTCCTCGTAGGACCGCTGCTTCAGCCGGCCCTGCACGACGACGCGCATGCCTCGCTGGAGCGACTCCGCGACGTTCTCCGCCGCCTGACGCCAGACCGAGCAGGTGAGGAACAGGCCTTCGCCGTCCTTCCACTCATTGGTCTGCCGGTCGAAGATGCGGGGAGTGGACGCGACACGGAACTTCGCGACCGCCGCACCGGACGGGGTGAAGCGCAGCTCGGGGTCGTCGACGAGATTGCCGACGACCGTGATGACGGTCTCGCCTGCCATGGGTGAACCTCTCGGCGGGGATTGCTTCTGGCTGCTTGCTGCTACTCGGACCCGAAAACCGCTGAGCTAGGAGCTCAGTGGATCTCGGGACGGAGGACCTTGGTCCGGAGGACCGACTCGTTCAGGTTCATCTGGCGGTCGAGCTCCTTGACGACCGCAGGCTCGGCCTGCAGGTCGATGACCGAGTAGATGCCCTCGGGCTTCTTCTTGATCTCGTAAGCGAGCCGACGACGGCCCCAGGTGTCGACCTTCTCAACCTTTCCGTTGCCCTCACGGACGACGGAGAGGAAGTTCTCGATCAGCGGGGAGACTGCTCGCTCCTCGAGATCGGGGTCGAGGATGACCATCACCTCGTAGTGACGCATGTGGAACCCACCTCCTTTGGACTCAGCGGCCACGGTCGTTCCGTGGCAGGAGGGTCGTGATGCGTGTTGCAACGGCGTCTCCGAGGAGAACACCCGGCACTGACAATCCGCTCCCGGAAAGATTCCGGAGATTCCTGAGGGAGGGGCTCGCCGCGCTGGCCTGGGCAGACACCGGTGCAGACCGTACAGACTACCTGTAGACCGGCTTCCGGTTGAAATCCGGAGGTCAGCGGGCATGCGGCCCGCATTCCGGAGGGCGGATCCGGAGCCCCGGAGGCACAATCGAGACAGATGCGGTGTGAGAGGCGCTACATTCCACCGCCCGTCCGGCCAGGAGGTTCATCCATGGCACAGACCATTCGTCCCGCCGGCTCCCGCTCCACGAGCGGCCGCCCCGCCACCGGCTCGCTCTTCGCGACGGACGGCAGGCCGCACCCCGTCCAGGACGTCCTGATGGTGGTGACCGGGGTGCTCGGCGTCCTCGCCTTCGTGACGGCGATGTTCCACAACCTGCACCTGATCAGCTCGTGGGCGGGGCTGGTCGGCATTCTGACCGGCCTCTACGGCCAGTACATCTCGAAGACCACCTGGGAGAGGTTCGGCCTGATCATGGGGATCGGCGCCTCCGCGGTGGGCTTCTACCTCGGCATGGCGCACGGCGGCCTCTTCGGCGGCGTCATCACCTGACCGGCGCACCCCCGGCGCGGCCGTCAAGACGGTCGTGCCGGTGCGTCGCGGGCGGTCCGGCCCTACGCGGCCAGGCCGGGTGCCCCTCGGTCACAGTAGGCTTCGGCGCGAGAGCCGGAGCCCCTGACCGATGGGGACACACCTGCCGAGGAGCGCCCCGCATGAGCCTGACCCTGAGGACCATCAGCCGAGAGCAGCATCTGGCGTACATCCAGAGCCTGCCCTCGGCCAGTCACTGCCAGGTCCCGGCGTGGGCTGATGTGAAAACCGAATGGCGCTCGGAGAACCTGGGCTGGTTCGACAAGAACGGCGAGATCGTCGGCGCCGGGCTCGTCCTGTACCGCCAGCTGCCGAAGCTCAAGCGCTATCTGGCGTACCTGCCCGAGGGCCCGGTCATCAACTGGTACGCGCCCAACCTGGACGACTGGCTCCAGCCGATGCTCGCCCACCTCAAGCAGCAGGGCGCCTTCTCCGTGAAGATGGGCCCGCCGGTGGTCATCCGGCGCTGGGACTCGGCGGCCATCAAGTCCGGCATCCAGGACCCGGACGTCAAGCGCCTGCGCGACGTCGAGGCCACCCACATCGAGCCGCGCGCCTTCGAGGTCGCGGACCGGCTGCGGAAGATGGGCTGGCAGCAGGGCGAGGACGGCGGCGCCGGATTCGGTGACGTACAGCCTCGTTACGTCTTCCAGGTGCCGCTGGCCAACCGCTCCCTGGAGGACGTCCTCAAGGGCTTCAACCAGCTGTGGCGCCGCAACATCAAGAAGGCCGACAAGGCCGGTGTCGAGGTCGTCCAGGGCGGCTACGAGGACCTGGCCGAGTGGCAGCGGCTGTACGAGATCACGGCCGTGCGCGACCACTTCCGCCCGCGCCCCCTCTCGTACTTCCAGCGCATGTGGACGGTCCTCAACTCCGAGGACCCCAACCGGATGCGGCTCTACTTCGCCCGGCACAACGGCGTGAACCTCTCCGCCGCCACGATGCTCGTCGTCGGCGGGCACGTCTGGTACTCCTACGGCGCGTCCGACAACATCGGGCGCGAGGTCCGGCCGTCCAACGCGATGCAGTGGCGGATGCTCCGCGACAGCTACGCGATGGGCGCCACCGTCTACGACCTGCGCGGCATCAGCGACTCGCTGGACGAGAACGACCACCTCTTCGGTCTGATCCAGTTCAAGGTCGGCACCGGCGGCGAGGCGGTCGAGTACGTCGGCGAGTGGGACTTCCCGCTCAACAAGCTGCTCCACAAGGCACTCGACATCTACATGTCGCGCCGCTGACGGGCTCCAGTACAGCACCACCCACCGCATCCACAGCCACCAGAAAGGTTCCGGGCCGGCCATGGCGCTCTCCCTCTACGTCGACACCGCGCGCTGGCGGGCGCACCAGAAGTCCGTGATCGACCAGTTCCCCGGGCTCGTACCGGTCTGCAAGGGCAACGGTTACGGCTTCGGCCACGAGCGGCTCGCCGACGAGACGATCCGCTTCGGCTCCGACACCCTCGCCGTCGGCACGACGTACGAGGCCGCCAAGATCAAGGACTGGTTCAGCGGCGATCTGCTCGTCCTGACCCCGTTCCGGCGGGGCGAGGAGCCCGTTCCGCTGCCGGACCGCGTCATCCGGTCCGTCTCCTCCGTCGACGGGGTGCACGCCCTGGTGGGCGCCCGGGTCGTCATCGAGTGCATGAGCTCGATGAAGCGCCACGGCGTCAAGGAGGAGGAGCTCGGGCTGCTGCACGCGGCGATCGAGGACGTACGCCTCGAAGGCTTCGCGCTGCACCTGCCGCTGGACCGCACCGACGGCTCGGACGCCGTCGAGGAGGTCATCGGGTGGATGGACCGGCTGCGGGCCGCCCGGCTGCCGCTGCACACCATGTTCGTCAGCCATCTGCGCGCCGAGGAGCTGGCCCGGCTCCAGCAGCAGTTCCCGCAGACCCGCTTCCGCGCCCGCATCGGGACCCGGCTCTGGCTCGGCGACCACGACGCCACGCAGTACCGGGGGGCCGTCCTGGACGTCACCCCCGTCGTCAAGGGCGACCGGTTCGGCTACCGCCAGCAGAAGGCCGCGTCCGACGGCTGGCTGGTCGTCGTCGCGGGCGGTACGTCCCATGGGGTCGGCCTGGAGGCGCCCAAGGCGCTGCACGGGGTGATGCCGCGCGCCAAGGGCGTCGCGCGCGCCGGTCTGGCCACGGTCAACCGGAACCTGTCGCCGTTCGTCTGGGCGGGCAAGCAGCGCTGGTTCGCCGAGCCGCCGCACATGCAGGTGTCGATCCTGTTCGTGCCCTCGGACGCGCAGGAGCCGCGGGTCGGTGACGAGCTGGTCGCCCATCTGCGCCACACGACCACGCAGCCCGACCGGCTCGTCGACCACTGAGCCGGCCGCCCCCGGGTCACCGCTCCCGGGCCGTGCCCCACTCCACCTGAGGCCCCGTGACCGTCGGGGCCGTGTGCCCGGACGGCCGGGCGTCGGGCGCGAACACGAACGCGTCCGGCGCCCCGTCGAGGACGCCGCCCGACGGGTCGTCCGAGCCGTCCTTGCGCACCGGGTCCTTCTCCGGCAGCAGGATGTCCCGTACGACCAGAGCGCACAGGTACAGCGTGCCCAGCAGGTGCAGGGCGATCGCGAGCTGGTACCCCTCCTGCGGCAGCCCCTGGTGCTTGTCGCCGCCGCTGGTGTACGCGAGGTAGAACCAGATCCCCAGGAAGTACATGACCTCGCAGGCCTGCCAGATGAGGAAGTCGCGCCAGCGCGGCCGGGCCAGCACGGCGAGCGGGATCAGCCAGAGCACGTACTGCGGTGAGTAGACCTTGTTCGTGAGGACGAACGCGGCCACCACCAGGAACGCCAGCTGGGCGAAGCGCGGCTTGCGCGCCGCGGTCAGCGCCAGCCCCGCGATGCCCGCGCAGAACACGACCATCAGGACCACGGAGGCGGTGTTGACCGTCTCGACGTCGATGGGCTTCCCGGTGCGCTGGGTGATGATCAGCCAGAACGAGCCGAAGTCGATGGGCCGCTCCTGGCTGAAGGTGTAGAACTTCCGCCACCCCTCGGGGGCGTAGAGCATCACCGGCAGGTTCACCGCCAGCCAGGCCGCCCCCGCCCCCAGCAGGGCCGTGCCGTACTCGCGCCACCGGCCCGCCCGCCAGCAGAGCACCAGGAGCGGGCCCAGCAGCAGGACGGGATAGAGCTTGGCGGCCGTCGCCAGGCCGATGAGGATGCCGAACGCGAGCACCCGGCCCCGCGACCACATGAGCATCGCCGCGGCCGTCAGGGCGACGGCCAGCAGGTCCCAGTTGATGGTGGCGGTGAGGGCGAACGCGGGCGCCAGGGCGACCAGCAGTCCGTCCCAGGGCCGCCGCCGGTGCGTCCGTACGGTGCACACCGCGATGATCACCGCGCAGATCATCAGCATGCCGGCGTTGACCATCCAGTACATCTGCTCGCGCTGCTGGATGGGGTCGCTGTCCGGCGTGAGGGTCAGCCAGGAGGCGATCTGCATGAACACCCCGGTCAGTACGGGGTACTCCAGGTACTGCATGTCGCCGCTCAGCCGGTCGAAGTACGGGATCAGACCGTCGGCGAAGCCGCGTCCCAGGAAGAGGTGCGGGATGTCGGAGTAGCAGGCGTGGGTGTACTGCGAGGTGGCTCCGCGGAACCAGGCCCACTCGTAGCAGGGGATCTTCTGGACCATGCCGAGGGCGAACATCCCGATCATGGTCAGGGCGACGACCCGTACGGGCGTCAGCGGACCGTCGCCGAGCCGGGCCCAGCGCCCCACCCGGCCGCCGAACAGCTCGCTGCCGGCCGCCGCGACCTCGTCCTGATCCGTGGGCCGCACGACGGGCCGCTCCTGCTGCTGCACGCTCGTGTCCTCTGCACTGGGGCTTGGCATGCCGCACATCCTGCCGTACGGGGCTGTGGCCCGGGCACGGACCGGCCCGGGACACGGCAGGAGGGCTCACACCACCCCGAACGCGGCGAGGGCCGCCGCTACCCGTCCGGGTGGCGGCGGCCCTCGTCCTGCGGGCGTCCAGGGCCTGTCACGGCCCCTGCTGCGGTGCGGCTATCCGCCGGTGGTGCCGCTCCAGAACCCGCCACCGCCGCTGTTGTTGCCGCCGTTCCCGCCGTTGGCACCTTCGGTCGTGCCTTCGGTGGTGCCGGTATTGGCCCCGCCGTCCGCACCGGTGTTGGCCCCGCCGTCGGCACCGGCGTTGGCTCCTCCGCCGTCCGCTCCCGCGTTGGCGCCGCCGTCCGCGCCGGTGTTGGCCCCGCCGCCGTTGGGGTTCTGGCAGTTCCAGTCCCAGGGCTCACAGGTCTTGCTCGGCGTGGGCGAGGGGGTGGTGGGCGTCGGGGACGGCGTCGGCGGCTCCGGCTCCTCGCTGGAGGGCGTCGGGGAAGGCGTCGGGCTGGGCGTCGGGCTCGGGCTGGCCGCGCCACCGCCCCAGACCGTCTCACCGATGGGCTGCGGCTCCGGGAACGAGAGGACCTTCTTCCCCTTCATCGCCGCGGTCATGTAGTCGTGCCAGATGGACGCCGGGAACGAGTTTCCGTGGATCTTCTTCTCGCCGCCGGTACCGAACATCTTCTCGAACTGGCGGTCCTTGTTGGTCTCGTCGTCGTCCAGCCGGAACATGCTGATCGCCGTCGAGAGCTGCGGGGTGTAGCCGACGAACCAGGCGGACTTGTTCCCGTCCGTCGTACCCGTCTTCCCCGCCGCCTCACGTCCCTCGAGCCGCGCGGGCTTGCCCGTGCCGTTCTCCACCACGTTCTTCAGCACGTCCGTGACGTTGTCCGCGATCAGCGGGGAGAAGGCGCGCTTGGACTGCTTCTTGTGCTGGAAGACGACCTCGCCCTTGTACTTGACCTCTTTGACCGAGTACGTGGGGTTCTGCTGGCCGCTCGTGGCGAAGGTGGCGTAGGCGCCGGCCATCCGGATGGCGCTGGGCGAGGACGTACCGATGGAGAACGACGGAACGGTGGCGTCCGCCATCATGTCGTCGTCCTTGAGACCGGCGGCGATGGCGGCTTCCTTGACCTTGTCCGTCCCGACGTCCATACCGAGCTGTACGAAGGGGGAGTTGGCCGACTGCTCCATGGCGTGCCGCAGGTCGATCTCGCCGTGGTCGAAGTCACCGTCGTTCGTCTGGAGCCACTCCTTGTCGTCCTTGCCCTTCCAGACCTCGCCGTTGTAGTTCTTGATCTGCAGCTCGTTGTCGCCGTTGTAGATGCTCTCCGGCGAGACGATGGTCCGCTCGGACAGTCCCTGCTCCGGCGGGCCCTCCGGGTCGCGTACGCCGTACTGCATCGCCGCAGCCAGGACGAAGGGCTTCCAGGTCGAGCCGACCTGGGCGCCGGTCGCGTCGGCGTTGTTGGTGAAGTGCTTCGTGGCGTCCTGCCCGCCGTACGTGGCGAGGATGGCACCCGTCTTCGTGTCCACCGAGGCGCCGCCGAACTCCACATGGGTGTCCGTCTCGGGACGCTCCTCGGGGCGGATCTTGGCCTTGTAGACCTTGTCCACCGCCTTGGCGAGCTGGTCCACCTTCTTCTTGTCGAAGGTGGTGTGGATCTCGAAGCCGCCGAGCTCCAGGTCCTTGGCGGTGTAGCGCTCGTTGTTGGCGAGGAAGTACTTGCGCGCCAGCTCCACCAGATAGCCGGTCTGGCCGCCCAGCTTGGCGTCCTTCTTCAGCGGCTTGGGCATGGGGAACTCGGTGTACTTCGCCCGCTCCGCCGCCGGCATCCTGCCGTCCTTGACCTGCTCGTCAAGGATCCACGCCCAGCGCTTCTTGGCACGGTCGAGGTTCTTCGCCGGTGTCGCGTTGTCGGAGTCGATGTCGGTGGCACCGGCCGGGTCGTAGTAACTGGCGCCCTTGAGCAGCGTCGCCAGGAAGGCGCACTCGCTCGGGTTGAGCTCCGTGGCTTCCTTGTCGTAGTACGTACGGGCTGCGGCTTGCAGACCGGAGGCACCGCGCCCGTAGTACGAGACGTTCAGGTAGCCGGCCATGACGTCCCGCTTGTCGGTCTCGTCGGCCACCTTGAGGGTGATGAAGAGCTCTTTGAACTTGCGCGTGAACGTCTGGTCCTGGTTGAGCCGCGAGTTCTTCACGTACTGCTGGGTGATGGTCGAACCACCCTGGGTCTGGCCGCCTGTCGCCATGTTGAACACGGCACGGCCGATGCCCTTGGGGTCGATGCCCCGGTCCGTCCAGAAGCTCTTGTTCTCGGCCGAGACCACCGCGTCGCGCATCGCCACGGGGATCTGCTCGTAGCTGATCACCTGGCGGTTGACCGAACCACCGGTCGCCACCATCGGCTTGCCGTCGGACCAGTAGTAGACATTGTTCTGCGCCTTGGCCGCGTCCTGGATGGTCGGCTTGCTCACCAGGGCGTACGAGACACCCGCGACGCCCATCAGCATGCCGAGGAAGCCCACGCAGAGGCCCGAGACCAGCTTCCACGAGGGCAGCCAGCGACGGAATCCGTACCGGCCGTGCCGCGGGTAGTCGATCAGCCGCTTCTTGCCGGGAGGCCCCGCATCGCCGCCGCCCCGCCGCCTGCCACCACCGCGCTGGGCCGCGCGACGGGCCTCGGCACGGCTGCTGTACTGGCGCTCCTCGCCGTGCGGACCGGACGGCGATTCGGAAGGTGACACGGAGGTTGCTCTACGTGACGGGGCTGCGCGGCGTCCTGTCGACTGCTGGGCGGCTCGTCTGGCCGCGGCCCGTCCGCCACCTTGCGGCTGGGACGATTTGCGACGGTGCTCGCTCATGGAACGACTACTCCTCGGGCAGGCGAGAGCGCCTGGAAGCGGCAGTTGAGGTCCGGTCCCCCCGAATTACGGACCAGCCCTGCGGAAGGCTCATCCGCAGTACATCCGGCAGTCCGCGATAACTGACGCACAACGACGCCTCACGGTTCCCGGTGGTCTGCATGCCGCACAGACTACGCACGGTCAAAACCCTCCTAGGGCCGAAGTTCACCCCAAACAACGCAAGTCGCTTCCTACGAATTGGCGATGTGATGCCGCTCACGAAGGCCACCCTTGTCGAACCCGCCGGACCGATCTATCGTGCTGATGTATCGAGTCGATACATCAGGGCGGCATAAGTACGTCAGTGGATCCGGCAGACGGTTCCAGCGGAGCCGACGGCAGAAGGAGGAGACACCCGTGAGCCGACGCTCCGGCATCCTCGAGTTCGCCGTCCTCGGGCTGCTCCGCGAGTCTCCGATGCACGGCTACGAGCTGCGCAAACGCCTCAACACCTCGCTGGGGATCTTCCGTGCGTTCAGCTACGGGACGCTCTACCCGTGCCTCAAGACGCTGGTGGCCAGCGGCTGGTTGATCGAGGAGCCCGCCGGTGACCCGGCGGACACCACGCCCGCCTCGTCCCTCACCGGGCGCCGGGCCAAGATCGTCTACCGGCTGACGGCGGAAGGTAAGGAGCACTTCGAGGAGCTGCTCTCGCACACCGGTCCGGACGCCTGGGAGGACGAGCACTTCGCGGCCCGCTTCGCCTTCTTCGGGCAGACCGAGCGCGAGGTGCGGATGCGGGTGCTCGAAGGCAGGCGCAGCAGGCTGGAGGAGCGTCTGGAGAAGATGCGCGCCTCCCTCGCCCGCACCCGTGAACGACTCGACGACTACACACTTGAGCTGCAGCGGCACGGCATGGAATCCGTGGAGCGCGAAGTGCGCTGGCTGAACGAGCTCATCGAGAGCGAGCGGTCGGGACGGGATCGGAGACGGTCCTCGCCCGAGGGCTCCGCTCAGCAGGACACATCAGGAGAGACGGGCGGCCTGCCCCGGCGCCGGGGTGACACCCCGCCGGATCCGTCCGACGACACCGCCAAGTGAAGTCACCGCACTCCGCGGGGACTTCATCGGAAACACCGATCACACAGGGAGCAACCGGAATGGGTTCGGTTCGCGTAGCCATCGTAGGCGTGGGCAACTGCGCCGCCTCGCTGGTGCAGGGCGTCGAGTACTACAAGGACGCAGATCCGGCCGGCAAGGTGCCCGGTCTGATGCACGTCCAGTTCGGCGATTACCACGTCAGCGACGTCGAGTTCGTCGCCGCCTTCGACGTCGACGCGAAGAAGGTCGGCCTCGACCTCGCGGACGCCATCGGCGCCAGCGAGAACAACACCATCAAGATCGCGGACGTGCCGAACACGGGCGTCACCGTCCAGCGCGGCCACACCCACGACGGTCTGGGCAAGTACTACCGCGAGACGATCGAGGAGTCCGCGGACGCCCCGGTCGACGTCGTCCAGATCCTCAAGGACAAGCAGGTCGACGTCCTCGTCTGCTACCTGCCCGTCGGTTCCGAGGTCGCCGCGAAGTTCTACGCGCAGTGCGCCATCGACGCCAAGGTCGCCTTCGTCAACGCCCTCCCGGTCTTCATCGCCGGCACCAAGGAGTGGGCGGACAAGTTCACCGAGGCCGGTGTCCCGATCGTCGGCGACGACATCAAGTCCCAGGTGGGCGCCACCATCACGCACCGCGTGATGGCGAAGCTCTTCGAGGACCGGGGCGTCGTCCTGGACCGCACGATGCAGCTGAACGTCGGCGGCAACATGGACTTCAAGAACATGCTCGAGCGTGAGCGCCTGGAGTCCAAGAAGATCTCGAAGACGCAGGCCGTCACCTCGCAGATCCGTGACCGCGAGCTCGGTGCGGACAACGTCCACATCGGCCCCTCGGACTACGTGGCCTGGCTGGACGACCGCAAGTGGGCGTACGTGCGCCTCGAAGGCCGCGCCTTCGGTGACGTCCCGCTGAACCTGGAGTACAAGCTCGAGGTGTGGGACTCCCCGAACTCGGCGGGTGTCATCATCGACGCCGTCCGTGCGGCGAAGATCGCCAAGGACCGCGGCATCGGTGGCCCGATCCTCTCGGCTTCGAGCTACTTCATGAAGTCCCCGCCGGTGCAGTACTTCGACGACGAGGCCCGCGAGAACGTCGAGAAGTTCATCGCCGGCGACGCCGAGCGCTGAACCGGCCTCTCGGCCGACAGCCTCACCTGAGCGCTGAGCGGAGACGCTCACCTCTACCTGCCGCACGTCGGGGGTCCCGGGCAATGTGCCCGTGGACCCCCGACGTGTGTGACGCTTGCTCCCATGTCTGTCGCGCGTGATCTGCGCACCCTCCTGCGCCTGCGGAACTTCCGCCGCCTGCTCGCCGTGCGGCTCCTCTCCCAGTCCGCCGACGGCGTCTACCAGGTCGCCCTCGCCGCGTACGTCGTCTTCTCGCCGGAGAAGCAGACCTCGGCGGCCGCCATCGCCTCGGCCATGGCGGTACTCCTCCTCCCGTACTCGCTGATCGGCCCCTTCGCCGGAGTCCTGCTGGACCGCTGGCCCCGCCGCCAGGTCTTCCTGTACGGGAACCTCCTGCGTGCCTCCCTGGCCTCCTGCACGGCCCTGCTGATCCTCGCTTCGGTGCCGGACTGGCTCTTCTACGCCTCGGCCCTCTGCGTCACCGCCGTCAACCGCTTCGTGCTGGCAGGGCTCTCCGCCGCACTGCCGCGGGTGGTCGACGACGAGCGGCTTGTCGTCGCCAACTCGCTCTCCCCGACGGCCGGCACGCTGGCCGCCACCGCGGGCGGCGGCCTCGCCTTCGTCGTACGCCTGGTGGCCGACGAGTCCGATGCGGCGGTCGTCCTGCTCGGGGCCATGCTCTATCTGCTCTCCGCCCTGGCGTCGCTGAGCCTGCCGAAAACACTGCTGGGGCCCGATCCCGACGGAACGCCTCTCCGGCTGCGGGCCGCACTGGCCATCACGGCCCGCGGGCTGGTGGCCGGGCTGCGCCACCTGGGAGAGCGCACCCACGCGGCCCGGGCGCTGGCCGCGATGACGGTGCTCCGCTTCTGCTACGGCGCGCTCACCGTGATGGTGCTCATGCTCTGCCGCTACGCCTGGTCGGACGAGGAGTCCGACGGGCTGGCACTCCTCGGCCTGGCGGTCGGGGCCTCCGGTGCGGGCTTCTTCGTCGCCGCCGTGGTGACCCCCTGGGCCGTGGGACGGTTCGGGCGGTACGGATGGATCGTGGCCTGCGCCGGATCCGCGGCCGTCCTGGTGCCGGCCCTGGGGCTCTCCTTCGCCCCGGTGCCCATGCTGATCGCCGCCTTCGTGCTCGGTGTCGTGACCCAGGGGTCGAAGATCGCGACGGACACGGTCGTCCAGACCTCGGTGGACGACTCCTTCCGCGGCCGGGTCTTCTCGCTCTACGACGTGCTCTTCAACGTCGCGTTCGTGAGCGCGGCCGGGGTCGCCGCTCTGTTGCTCCCGCCGGACGGCAGGTCCGTCGCCGTGGTGACGGGAGTGGCCGTGCTCTACGCGACCGTCGCGGTGGCGATGTTCCGCCGTCGGTACAGCAGCAGCGGCGGGTAGCCGGTCCCGGATGCACTGAGGGGCGTTGTTTCACGTGAAACAACGCCCCTCAGTGCATCCGGTGCGGGTGATGTTTCACGTGAAACATCACCCGCACCGCTTCAGCTCTGTTCCGCCCACCACGCCTTGAGCGCTGCCACCGCCGCGTCGTGCTCCATCGGCCCGTGCTCCAGCCGCAGCTCCAGCAGGAACGCGTACGCCTTGCCGATCACCGGCCCGGGGCCCACCCCGAGGGTCCGCATGATCTCGTTGCCGTCCAGATCCGGGCGGATGGAGTCGAGTTCCTCCTGCTCCTGGAGCAGGGCGATCCGCTCCTCCAGCCCGTCGTAGGTACGGGAGAGGGCGTTCGCCTTGCGCTTGTTCCGGGTCGTGCAGTCCGACCGGGTCAGCTTGTGGAGGCGGTCGAGGAGCGGTCCGGCGTCGCGCACATACCGGCGGACGGCGGAGTCGGTCCACTCCCCGTCTCCGTACCCGTGGAAGCGCAGGTGGAGTTCGACCAGCCTCGACACGTCCTTGACCAGCTCGTTGGAGTACTTCAGCTCGGTCATGCGCTTCTTGGTCATCTTGGCGCCGACCACCTCGTGGTGGTGGAAGGAGACCCGGCCGTCCTTCTCGAACCGCCGCGTCCTCGGCTTGCCGATGTCGTGGAGCAGGGCCGCCAGCCGCAGAGCGAGATCGGGGCCCTCCTCCTCCAGGTCGATGGCCTGCTCCAGGACGGTCAGCGAGTGCTCGTAGACATCCTTGTGACGGTGATGCTCGTCACTCTCCAGCCGGAGCGCGGGAAGCTCGGGCAGCACATGGTCGGCCAGCCCGGTGTCGACGAGGAGCCCCAGGCCCTTGCGGGGGTGGCCGGAGAGCAGGAGCTTGTTGAGCTCGTCCCGGACCCGTTCCGCGGAGACGATCTCGATCCGGCCGGCCATCTCCGTCATCGCGGTGATGACATCGGGGGCGACCTCGAAGTCCAGCTGCGCCGCGAACCGGGCGGCCCGCAGCATACGCAGCGGGTCGTCCGAGAAGGACGCCTCGGCCGTCCCGGGGGTACGCAGCACGCCCTCGGCAAGGTCCTTCAGACCGCCGTGCGGGTCGATGAACGTCTTCTCCGGCAGCGCCACGGCCATCGCGTTGACCGTGAAGTCCCGGCGTACGAGGTCGTCCTCGATGGAGTCGCCGTAGGAGACCTCCGGCTTGCGCGAGGTCCTGTCGTACGCCTCCGACCGGTAGGTCGTGACCTCGATCTGGTAGCCGTCCTTCTGGGATCCGACGGTGCCGAAGGCGATCCCGACCTCCCACACCGCGTCGGCCCACGGACGGACGATGGTGAGTACGTCCTCGGGGCGGGCGTCGGTGGTGAAGTCCAGGTCGTTCCCGAGCCTGCCGAGCAGCGCGTCGCGGACCGAGCCGCCGACCAGCGCGAGGCTGAATCCGGCCTCCTGGAAGCGGCGGGCGAGGTCGTCGGCGACCGGGGACACTCGCAGCAGCTCACTCACCGCGCGATGCTGCACCTGGTTCAGTGCACTGGCGTTCTCTTCGTTGGCGTTCGGCACAACAGAAAAGGGTACGTGCACGGACCGGTCGCGACGTCATCGTTTATCCGGACCCTGCGGGCCTCCCGCGATCATGTGAGCCGGACCCCAGCACTTCGGCCCTCCGCACCTCGTTACCATGCGGGGACGCAGGACCGACAACGATCGACGGACTCCGATGACGACGAGGGACGGGTAGGCGCGTGGCCCAGGCGGCAGACATCCAGGGGATGCGTCCCTCTCCTGCCCGCCGGTGGCTGCGGCGCACGGCCTCCGTGGTTCTCGGAGCGCCTCTGCTGGCCGGTCTGCTGACCGTCCCGGCCGCCGGGAGCGCGGGCGCCGCCGAACCGGCGAAGGCCCCCACGGGCTCCCGCACGGTCGATGTGTCCCTGGACACGCTCTCCCCCGCCGCCCCCGTGGAGGGCGACACCCTGACCGTCTCCGGCACCCTCACCAACAAGGGCAAGGAGACGATCGACGACGCCGAGGTCGGCCTGCGGGTGGGCCCCCGGCTCTCCGGCCGGGGCGAGGTCGACGACGCCGCCAAGCGCAAGGGGTACACGCCCGGCGCCGACCCGGCCGCGATCGACGACAAGTACACGGTGAAGATCCCGAAGCTCGCCAAGGGGGTCAGCCAGAACTTCACGCTCGCCGTTCCCGTCGACAAGCTGGACCTCGACGCGTCGGGCGTCTACCAGCTGGGCGTCTCGGTCTCCGGCCGTACCGCGGCCGCCCCCTACGAGCAGGTGCTGGGCATCGAGCGCTCGTTCCTTCCGTGGCAGCCCGAGAAGGGCGACAAGAGGACGAAGCTCACCTTCCTGTGGCCGCTGATCGCCTCCCCGCACGTCACCGCGGAGACGGGTTCGGACGAACAGCAGACGCCGGTGTTCACCGACGACAAGCTGGCCGAGGAGCTGGCGCCGGGCGGACGGCTGGAGCAGATGGTCGCCCTGGGCAGCCGGCTCCCCGTCACCTGGGTCATCGACCCGGACCTGCTGGCGAGCGTCGCCGCGATGGCCGGGGGGTACCAGGTCAAGTCCGGTGACACGACCGTCCCCGGCAAGGACCGGGCCGTCGCCCGGCAGTGGATCACCGCCCTGCAGAAGGTGGTGGAGGACGGCAAGGTGATCGCGCTGCCGTTCGGCGACACGGACCTGGCCTCCATCGCGCACCGCGGCAAGGGCGTCTCGGGCACGCTCAGCCATCTGCAGACCGCCTCCACGGTGGGCGCCACCACGGTGGAGACGATCCTCCATGTGAAGCCGTCCACCGACTTCGCCTGGCCCGTGAACGGCGCGGTCGACCCGGGCATCGTGGACGTGGCGACCTCCGCGGGCGCCCACCATGTGATCGCCCGCAGCGACAGCTTCCAGGAGACCGGCAGCCTGCCGTACACCCCGACGGCGGCCCGGCCGATCGGCGGCGGCACCACCGCCGTCGTCGCCGACTCCCGGCTGTCGACCGCGTTCGGCGGCAGCCTGCTCCGGGCGGGCGCCTCGACCCTCGCGGTCCAGAAGTTCCTCGCCCAGACCCTCGCGCTGACCGAGCAGGCACCGGACAACGAGCGCTCCATCGTCGTGGCCCCGCAGCGGATGCCCACGGCCGCCCAGGCGCAGTCGATGGCCCGCGCCCTGGAGGCCCTGTCGGGCGACCGCTGGACACAGCCGCAGGACCTGGTCGCCGCCTCCGAGGCGAAGCCGGACCCGCTGGCGACCACCAAGGTGCCGCGCGCCTCCGCGTACCCGAAGAAGCTCCGCAACGAGGAGCTGCCCACCCAGGCGTTCCAGGACATCCGGACCACCCAGGCCTCCATCGACAGCTTCGAGACCATCCTCACGCAGCCCGAGCGCGTGGTGACGCCCTTCGGCAACGCGGTCAACCGCTCCATGTCGACGTCCTGGCGGGGCCGCGCCCAGGAGGCACAGGACTACCGGGACGACGTGCTCGAGTACCTGAAGGACCTCACCGGCGAGGTCCAGCTGATCGACAAGTCGGACGTCACGCTCTCCGGCCGCAGCGCGACGATCCCCGTGACGGTCCAGAACAAGCTGGTGCAGGGTGTCGACCGGCTCGTCCTGAGGCTGACCTCGGACAACATCCGCCTGAAGTTCAACGACGACGGCACGATGGCGGAGCTGCCGGTCCGCATCGGCGGCGGCCACAGCCAGTCGGTGAAGTTCGACACGGCGACGAGCGCCAACGGACGCGCCCAGGTGACCGCCCGCCTCTTCACCGAGGACGGCACCCCGTACGGCGAGGAGATGACCTTCACCGTGAAGGTCTCCGAGGTCACACCCACCGTCCTGCTCGTCATCGCCGGTGGCCTGCTGCTCCTGGTGCTGGCCGGGGTCCGGATGTACACAGCCCGCAAACGCGCCGTGGCAAGCGACACGGCGAACGGCGACGGCGGCGAACCCGAGCAGCCGAGTGACCCGACCCCGGACACCGGACCGGAAAGCGGGGCCCCGTCGGGAACGGGTGAGAAAGTGGACCGTTGAGCGATGTCTGGCGTGGCCGGTCGGCCGGGGACGATGAGGTAGGGGTTTCGATGAACGCGCCGTACGACGGTGACCGCGGCCAGGGCGCCGGCGGAGCGGGGTCTCCGTCCGGCCCCCCGGTGCCTCCGGGCCCCGGCCAGGACGGCCAGGTGCCGCCCGACCCGTACCTCCAGCACGCCTACGAGGACGATCCCTACCGGGCTCAGGACCTCGCGGCCCAGGACCCGGTGGGTGAGGCGCTCTACGACCGGGCCTCGCACCCGCCGCCGCCCCCCGGCACCTACCAGGAGCCGCAGGCGCTGTACCAGCAGCCGCCCGTGGCCCCGCACGCCCCCGACCCGCGCATCTGGGCCCAGACGCCTCCTCCGGAGCCCTCAGGGCCCTCGCGCCACCTCCCCTACGGCGACCGTCCGGCGACCACGCAGTTCGTCGGCGTCGACGACTTGGTCACGCAGGCGTCGGACGACCGGCGGGAGCCGGACGCCTTCGCCCACCTCTTCCGGGACCAGGAGGGGTCGGGGAAGGTCCCGGGCCCGCCCGAGCCGGAACCGGCGCCCGCCCCCGTCCCGCAGAAGTCCGGCGGCGGCCGGGTCTCCGGAGTGCTGAAGTCCAGCGCGCTGATGGCGGCCGGCACCCTGGTCTCCCGGCTCACCGGCTTCATCCGGTCCCTGGTGATCACCGCCGCTCTCGGCGCCGCGCTCCTCGGTGACAGCTTCACCATCGCGTACACCCTGCCGACGATGATCTACATCCTCACCGTCGGCGGCGGCCTCAACTCGGTCTTCGTCCCGCAGCTCGTCCGCGCCATGAAGGACGACGAGGACGGCGGCGAGGCCTTCGCCAACCGGCTGCTGACCCTGGTGATGGTCGCGCTCGGGCTGATCGTGGCCGTCGCGGTCCTCGTCGCGCCGGTGTTGATCCAGCTGATGTCGAACACCATCGCCGACGACGTCGCGGCCAACAGCGTCGCCGTCACCTTCGCCCGGTACTGCCTGCCCACCATCTTCTTCATGGGCGTGCACGTGGTGATGGGTCAGATCCTCAACGCCCGGGGCAAGTTCGGCGCGATGATGTGGACCCCGGTCCTCAACAACATCGTCATGATCATCACGTTCGGCCTCTTCATCTGGGTCTACGGCACCTCCGCCGAGTCCCGGATGGGCGTGGACACCATCCCGCCGGAGGGCGTGCGGCTGCTGGGCATCGGCACCCTCCTCGGACTGGTCGTCCAGGCGCTGGCGATGATCCCGTACCTGCGCGAGGCCGGCTTCCGCTTCCGCCCCCGCTTCGACTGGAGGGGCCACGGGCTCGGCAAGACGGTCAAGCTGGCCAAGTGGACCGTGCTGTTCGTCCTGGCCAACCAGGCGGGCGTCCTGGTCGTCACCCAGCTCGCCACCTCGGCGGGCAAGCTGGCCGGCAAGGACGGCACCGGCTTCCTGGCCTACTCCAACGCCCAGCTGATCTGGGGCATGCCGCAAGCCATCATCACCGTCTCCGTCATGGCCGCGCTGCTGCCCCGCATCTCCCGGGCCGCCCACGACAACGACCCCGGAGCGGTCCGCGACGACATCTCGCAGGGGCTGCGCAACTCCGCCGTCGCCATCGTCCCGGTGGCCTTCACCTTCCTGGCGCTCGGCCTGCCGATGTGCACCCTGCTGTACGCCTCCAGCGGCGCCGAGGCCGCCCGGTCCATGGGCTTCATCCTGATGGCGTTCGCCCTCGGCCTGATCCCGTACTCCGTGCAGTACGTCGTCCTCCGCGGCTTCTACGCGTACGAGGACACCCGCACCCCCTTCTACAACACGGTCATCGTGGCCGCCGTCAACGCCGCCGCCTCCGCCCTCTGCTACGTCGTCCTGCCCGCCCGCTGGGCCGTCGTCGGCATGGCGTTCTCCTACGGTCTGGCCTACGCGGTCGGGGTCGGGGTCGCCTGGCGCCGACTGCGCACCCGGCTCGGCGGCGACCTGGACGGTGCGCATATCGTGCGGACCTACGCCCGGCTCTGCATGGCGGCGGTACCCGCGGCCCTCATCGGCGGCGGCATCGGCTTCGCGATCCTCGAACTTCTCGGCACCGGCGCCCTCGGGTCGCTGGCCGCGCTGATCTGCGGCGGCGTCCTCCTCATGGGCATCTTCTTCGTCGCGGCGAAGAAGATGCGCATCGAAGAGGTCAACGGCCTGGTCGGCATGGTCCGTGGACGGCTCGGGCGCTGAATGAGCGCACGGCCGCACAACCATCGCCGGACTCCGCGTGTCGTGGATAGCGCCGGAGTGTGGGCACAATTGGCGTGACTGTGGCGAGCTGGCCGGCTTCGCGCAACGGATGGGGAGGCAGGACGACGGTGGCGGAACGTAGCACGGCTGCCGTCGACGTGGCCGACAACGGCGGCGACGAGCCGCCGGCCGCCAAGGCGGACGAGGCCACGAACGACGGAACGGCTCAGGCCGAGGAGACCGAGGGCGCGAGCCCCGAGAAGTCCGAGGGTGACGGCGGCGGACGGGCACGTTCCGAGACCGTTCCGGCGACCCCTGACGTACACAGCGGACACAAACTGGCCGAGCGCTACCGCCTGGAGGAGTGCGTCACCCGTCTGGACGGCTTCAGCAGCTGGCGGGCGGTCGACGAGAAACTGCGCCGCGCGGTCGGCGTCCACCTGCTGCCCGCCAACCACCCCCGGGCCCGCTCCGTGCTGGCCGCGGCCCGGTCCTCCGCGCTGCTCGGCGACCCACGCTTCGTCCAGGTGCTGGACGCCGTGGAGGAGGACGACCTCGTCTACGTCGTCCACGAATGGCTCCCGGACGCCACGGAGCTCACCGCTCTGCTGGCCGCCGGACCGATGGAGGCCCACGACGCCTACCAGCTCGTCAGCCAGCTCTCCCACGCCATGGCCGCCGCCCACCGCGAGGGCCTGACGCACCTTCGGCTCACCCCCGGTGCCGTACTGCGCAGCTCCACCGGCCAGTACCGGATCCGCGGCCTCGCGGTGAACGCCGCCCTGCGCGGCGTCACCTCCGAACGCCCCCTGCGTCAGGACACCGAGGCGATCGGCGCGCTCCTGTACGCGGCGCTGACCAAGCGCTGGCCTTACGAGAGCGATGCGTACGGCCTCTCCGGGCTGCCCAAGGGCATGGGGCTCATCGCCCCGGACCAGGTCCGCGCCGGCGTCCACCGCGGCCTCTCGGAGCTCGCCATGCGCGCGCTCGCCAACGACGGGGCCACCGCCTCCCGGCAGGAACCGCCCTGCACGACCCCGGACGAGCTGGCCAAGGCCGTCGCGGCCATGCCGCGCGTCCTGCCGCCGGAGCCGACGTTCGCCGCCCAGCCCGTCTACCAGCAGCCGGTCTACCCGACGACCTATCAGCAGGGCACCTACGGGCGGCCGTCCAGCCACCCGTCGTCCGTGCCCCAGCCGGTGCTGGCGGCCCCTCCGGCGCCCCTCCAGAGCCGTACCGGACGGGTGCTCAAGTGGGGCGTCTCGGCGCTCCTCATCGCCGCCCTCGGCCTCGGCAGCTGGCAGCTCGCGGAGACCCTCCTCGACCAGCGCAAGGGCTCCGACGACAACGGCGTCACCGAGACGACCGAGGACAAGAAGGATCCGGCACCCGCGCCGCCCAAGCCGCTGACCATCGCGAAGGCCACCGAGTTCATGCCCGACGGCTCGGGCATCCAGCCGGGGGACGTACCGAACGCCATCGACGACAACTCCTCCACGGCGTGGGTCACCAACCGCTACCTGGGCTTCGCCAACTTCGGCAACCTCCCCCAGCGCCGGCAGGGCAGCGGGATCATCGTCGACCTGGGGAAGGTCCAGGACGTCCGCGCCATCGATGTGGACATGTACCGCAGCGGCCAGACGACCGCGGTGTTCGCCGCGGGACCGGACGCCTCGTCACCCACCTCTTCCGCGGACTTCCCCCAGCGGATCGCCCCGAAGCAGGTCGCGGGGAAGACGCTCAAGGAAGAGCTGGAGAAGCCCCTCCGGACGCGCTACATCCTCATCCACATCACGGAGCTGCCCGCCGACGGCACCGGTGGCTACCGGGGCGGGATCACCGACATCTCCGTACTCGGCTGATCGGGAGCCGGTGTGGAGACTCCGCACCGGCCCTGATCACCGGGCGCCGGGCCGGTTAATGTGGCACACGACATCGGATCCGGTTCGGAGGGGGAGCACGGTGGATTCCGTTCCACCAGAGGCACCGGGCGACTCGGACCTGCTCGCCCTCCATGTGGCGGGCGACCCCGACGCCTTCGGTGAACTCGTACGCCGCCACCGCGACCGGCTGTGGGCCGTGGCGCTGCGCACCCTCGGGGACAGGGAGGAGGCGGCCGACGCCGTCCAGGACGCCCTGGTCTCCGCCTTCCGCGCCGCCCACACCTTCCGCGGCCAGTCCACCGTCACGACCTGGCTGCACCGCATCACCGTCAACGCCTGCCTCGACCGGGTACGCAAGGCGGCCTCCCGCAAGACGTCACCGGTGGACGACGCGGAACGACTCGACCAGCTCCTGGAACCCCACGAGTCGGCCGAGGCCCCCGCCGAACGGCAGGATCTGCACCGCCAGCTCTTCGCCGCCCTGGCCACCCTCCCCGCCGAACAGCGCGCGGCACTCGTCCTGGTCGACATGCAGGGCTACCCGGTGGCCGAGGCCGCCCGCATCCTCGACGTACCGACCGGGACCGTGAAGAGCCGGTGCGCCCGGGGACGGGCGAGGCTGGCCCCCCTGGTCCGGCACCTGCGCTCCGCGACAGGCGACGAGGAGACCGACGGAGAGACCCGCGTCACGGCAAGGAACCGGACGCCCGGCCCATCCGTCCCACCTGCGTCAGGACCGAAGGACACAGGAGCCAACGACCCGGCCGCTGCGAAGGGAGGAGGTGGACGCCCGTGACATCCACGACCGACACGGATCAGCACCCGGAGGTCTCCGAGATCTCCGATCTCACCGAAGGGCTGCTCCCCGCTTCCCGCGCCGACGAAATCCGCGACCACCTCGACCGGTGCGCGCTGTGCTCCGAGGTACGGGACTCCCTGGAGGAGATCCGCGAGCTGCTCGGTGACCTCCCGGACCCCGAGCCCATGCCCGAGGACATCGCCGCCCGTATCGACGCGGCGCTCGCCGCCGAGGCCCGTACGGACGCCCCCGAGACGGCCGACGGCCCCCGAGCCACAGCCGTTCCACACGATGGCGATGTTTCACGTGAAACGAAGAGCGCTTCGAGCGTTTCACGTGAAACAGAGAACACGGAGACCGCCGACGCAGCTCCCGTGAGGGCTCGCACCAGCTCCCCCCAGGACCGCCCCGCAGGCCGCCCCCAGGGCTCCACAGGCCCCGGGCGCAGCCGTGCCCGGCGCAGGGGGCGTGCGGTGTTCCTGGGCACCGCCTGCGGCGCCGCACTCATCGGCCTGAGCGTCCTCTTCCTCCAGAACCTGCCCTCGTCCCAGGACTCGACGACGTCGGCCGACATGCCCGCCGCCGCCTCCGAGGACGGAACCCACAGCTACGCCCGGAACACACTCGAAAGCAAGGTCCAGGAGCTCCTGGCCGGCGGGGCGAGCACCGAGGATTTCCACGGGCAGAAGCAGTCACCGAGCGGGGACGAGCGGGCGGTACCCGAAGCGGAGTCTCCCGGCACCAAGGCCTCCAGGAGCCCGCTCATCGCCTCTGCCGCCGCCGTACCCCCGTGCGTCCAGCAGGCGACCGGCCGCACCACCCAGGCCCTCGCCATCGACGAGGGGACCTATCAGGGGACGGACGCCTTCCTCGTCGTCCTTCCGCACCCGAGCGACCCCGCCCGCGTGCAGGCCTATGTCGTCGCCGCCTCCTGTGTGGACACCGCTCCCGGGGGGACCGGTCGACTGCTGCTCACGGAGGCGTACGACCGCCCCTGAGGGCCTCTACGGCACGCCCCGGTGTTGCAACGTGGGATTGCACCACGGGAATGCATCACCCGTAGGATCCGTTGGGTGGGGTGAGAGTCGTTGAACCGACCCCCGTAGGCAGTAGGCAGTCTGCAGAGACGAGGAAGAAACCCGTGAGCGACGTCCGTAATGTGATCATCATCGGCTCCGGACCGGCCGGGTACACCGCCGCGCTCTACACCGCTCGTGCCTCACTGAAGCCGCTGGTCTTCGAGGGCGCGGTCACGGCCGGCGGCGCACTGATGAACACCACCGACGTGGAGAACTTCCCCGGCTTCCAGGACGGCATCATGGGCCCCGAGCTCATGGACAACATGCGGGCCCAGGCCGAGCGCTTCGGCGCCGAGCTGGTCCCCGACGATGTCGTCGCGGTCGACCTCACCGGTGACATCAAGACGGTCACCGACACGGCAGGCACCGTGCACCGTGCCAAGGCCGTCATCGTCACCACCGGCTCCCAGCACCGCAAGCTCGGCCTGCCCAACGAGGACGCGCTCTCCGGACGCGGCGTCTCCTGGTGCGCCACCTGTGACGGCTTCTTCTTCAAGGACCACGACATCGCCGTGGTCGGCGGCGGCGACACGGCCATGGAGGAGGCGACCTTCCTCTCCCGCTTCGCCAAGTCGGTCACGATCGTCCACCGCCGCGACACCCTGCGTGCCTCGAAGGCGATGCAGGACCGGGCTTTCGCCGACCCGAAGATCAAGTTCGCCTGGGACAGCGAGGTCGCCGAGGTCAAGGGCGAGCAGAAGCTCTCGGGCCTGACCCTGCGGAACACCAAGACCGGCGAGCTCTCCGAGCTTCCCGTGACCGGTCTCTTCATCGCCGTCGGACACGACCCGCGCACCGAGCTCTTCAAGGGCCAGCTGGAACTCGACGACGAGGGCTACCTGAAGGTCCAGGCGCCCTCCACCCGCACCAACCTGACCGGTGTCTTCGGCGCCGGTGACGTGGTCGACCACACCTACCGCCAGGCCATCACCGCAGCGGGCACCGGCTGCTCCGCGGCGCTGGACGCCGAGCGCTTCCTCGCCGCGCTGGCCGACGCCGAGCCCGCCGAGCCGGAGAAGACCCCGGCCGTCTGAACTTCCCACCGCACGCCCACCCCGAGAGACTAAGGAGGCCGCCGTGGCCGGCGACCTGAAGCACGTAACCGACGACACGTTCGACGAGGTCGTCCTCAAGAGCGAGAAGCCCGTCCTGGTCGACTTCTGGGCTGCCTGGTGCGGCCCCTGCCGTCAGATCGCTCCCTCGCTGGAAGCGATCGCGGCCGAGCACGGCGACCAGATCGAGATCGTCAAGCTCAACATCGACGAGAACCCGGCCACCGCCGCCAAGTACGGCGTGATGTCCATCCCCACCCTGAACGTCTACCAGGGCGGCGAGGTCGCCAAGACCATCGTCGGCGCCAAGCCGAAGGCCGCGATCCTCCGCGACCTCGACGCCTTCATCACGAAGTAGTCGCACCCGGCGCGATGTTTCACGTGAAACGGGCCCACCCCCGCACCGGGGGCGGGCCCGTTCGCGTGTCGGCCGGGTCCGATCAGAGCGGGCGGAGCACGGGTTCCTTCTGCACTGCTCCCAGCAGTCGGTCGAGAGCCATCTCGACGTCCTCCTTCCAGGAGAGCGTCGTCCGCAGCTCCAGCCTCAGCCGCGGGTAGCGGGGGTGGGGCCGTACGGTCTTGAAGCCGACCGCCAGCAGATGATCCGCCGGGAGCACACAGCCGAACTCCTCCGCCCGGGCATCCCCGAACGCCTCGATCGCCTTGAAGCCCCGGCGTAGGACGTCCTTGGCCACCGTCTGCACCATGACACGGCCCAGCCCCTGGCCCTGGTACCCCGGAACGATCAGCCCGGTGATGAGCTGAACGGCGTCGGGGGAGACCGGGCTGGTGGGAAAGGCCGTGGAGCGAGGGACGTAGGCCGGCGGCGCGTAGAGAACGAACCCCACCGGGACGTCGTCCACATAGACCACCCGGCCGCAGGAGCCCCATTCCAGGAGCACCGCGGAGATCCAGGCTTCCTTCTCCAGCTCCGGCTTGCCCGCCTTTACCGCGGCTTCCCCGCTGACCGGGTCAAGCTCCCAGAAGACGCACGCACGGCAGCGCTCGGGGAGATCCTGGAGGTTGTCCAGGGTGAGCGGTACAAGCCGACGCCCCATGGCGGCGATCCCTCACTTCTCTCGCCCGCCGCATCACGTGCGGCCGCCAGCGCGTTCCGTTCGTGGAACAGACTGCCGACGAATCCCCCGACGGCTCCCAGGCCCAGCCCGACCGTCACCAGCCGGCTGCGGCTCACTGTTCGCAAGGTCCCCGCCCTCCTCCGAGGTCGATCACCGTGGATGCGCCATCCCAGATCGCATCGTATCCACCCAGACGTGATGCGGATACCGAGAAAGGGCAAAGGGCGGGCCGTGTTCCGGTGAGTACCGGAACACGGCCCGCCCTTCACGCGGTCCTACGGGCGAGCGGCTGCCAGGGAGTTCAGCTCTCGTCGTCCTCGCCGGGCGCCTCGGCGAGCCCACGCTCCAGCACCTTTCCCTCACCCGGGGCGAGGGATCCGAGAATCCGCTCCAGATCCTCCATCGAGGCGAACTCGACGGTGATCTTCCCCTTCTTCTGGCCCAGATCGACCTTCACCCGGGTCTCGAAGCGGTCGGAGAGCCGGGTCGCCAGATCGGTCAGCGCGGGGGACAGCCGCGCACCGGCCCGAGGGCCCTTCGGCTTCTGCGAACTCGTGGGCCGCGACCCCATGAGCGTCACGATCTCCTCGACCGCGCGGACCGAGAGCCCCTCCGCCACGATGCGGTGGGCCAGCCGGTCCTGCTCCTCGGAGTCGTCCACCGACAGCAGGGCCCGCGCGTGGCCGGCCGAGAGAACGCCCGCCGCCACCCGCCGCTGCACCGGCGGCGAGAGCCGCAGAAGCCGCAGCGTGTTGGACACCTGGGGCCGGGACCGCCCGATCCGGTCGGCCAGCTGGTCATGGGTGCACTTGAAGTCCTTGAGGAGCTGGTCGTACGCGGCAGCCTCCTCCAGCGGGTTCAGCTGGGCCCGGTGCAGGTTCTCCAGCAGCGCGTCCAGGAGGAGCTTCTCGTCGTCCGTGTCCCGGACGATGGTCGGAATGCGCTCCAACCCCGCTTCGCGGCAGGCCCGCAGCCGACGCTCACCCATGATGAGCTCGTAGCGGTCCGCCCCCACCTTGCGTACGACGACCGGCTGGAGAAGACCCACCTCCTTGATGGAGGTGACCAGCTCGGCCAGAGCGTCCTCGTCGAACACCTCACGGGGCTGGCGGGGGTTCGGCGTGATCGAACCGATGGGCAGCTCCGCGAAGTACGCACCGGACGTGCCCACCTCCTGCTCCGGCGCGGACGCCGGCTCCGGCACCACCGGGGACGACGGGAGTGCGGTCACCTTCGCGGCGGCCACCCCCCGCTCCGCCGTCAGAACCGGCCCCCCACCGGGCGCCGAAATACCTCCGGGCCCCGGCACCTGCTTCTCCTGGGGAGCGGCGGGGATCAGCGCACCGAGCCCACGCCCCAGCCCTCTACGTCGCTCACTCACTGAATGCCCTCCGAAACGTTCTGCTGGCTGTTCTGAATCGCGTGGGCGTGCTGGGCCTCGTAGTGCACCCCGACACCCCGCAGGGCGATCTCACGGGCGGCTTCGAGGTAGGAGAGCGCGCCGCTGGACCCGGGATCGTAGGTCAGCACGGTCTGCCCGTAACTCGGCGCCTCGGAGATACGTACGGAACGCGGGATGCTCGTCCGCAGCACCTCATTGCCGAAGTGGGTACGGACCTCATCGGCGACCTGGGACGCGAGCCTGGTCCTGCCGTCGTACATGGTCAACAGGATCGTGGAGACATGCAGGTCGGGGTTGAGGTGGCCCCGCACCAGATCGACGTTCCGCAGCAGCTGCCCCAGGCCCTCCAGCGCGTAGTACTCGCACTGGATGGGGATCAGCACCTCCGCCCCGGCCACCATCGCGTTCACGGTGAGAAGGCCGAGAGAGGGCGGGCAGTCGATGAGGATGTAGTCGAGGGGCTGCTCGTACGCCTGGATGGCGCGCTGGAGCCGACTCTCGCGCGCCACCAGCGACACGAGTTCGATCTCCGCACCGGCGAGATCGATCGTGGCGGGGGCGCAGAAGAGACCCTCGACATCCGGGACCGGCTGGACCACCTCGGAGAGCGGACGGCTCTCCACCAGGACGTCATAGATGGAGGGGACGTCGGAGTGGTGGTCGATCCCCAGCGCCGTGGAGGCATTGCCCTGCGGGTCGAGGTCGACCACCAGGACGCGCGCACCGTGCAGGGCCAGCGAAGCAGCGAGGTTGACCGTCGTGGTCGTCTTGCCGACCCCGCCCTTCTGGTTGGCCACCACCATGACGCGTGTCCGGTCAGGGCGAGGCAGCCCCTCACCGGCACGGCCGAGGGCCTCTACGGCCAGCTGGGCGGCGCGACCGATGGGGGTGTCGTCCATCGGCGGCGGTGTTTCACGTGAAACACCCTCCCCCACGGACTCGCTTCGGGGACCGGGGACCGGATCGGTCATCGGTCCCGCGATGTTGGCGTCGGACCGCAACGGTTCACTCTCCTCGACTACAGGCTCGCAATGAGCAGAGCCTGCCATGCTTTCGGGGTCGTGAACCAGCGAGGCCCGCTGTTCTGTGGATGAATCCGCGTGTGTGGACAACTCGGTAACCCGTACGGGCTTCCGGTCGCGCGGTGTAGCAGCCGCACGACCGCGGCCGATGATTCCCTGCAGCAGAGAGCGACGTTTCACGTGAAACACGATGCCCCCGCGGCGCAACTACCAGGCCACGACACTCCGCAGGGGGTACGAATGGCTACTTTTCCGGCATTTCCCTGCTAGACGGCAGAGATCACCCGGAAGGGGCCAGGGCGGACGTTCCCCGTCGGCCCGGCCGTGGCACAGCCGGCCGCCCCTCAGCGGCGCCGACGGGTGCGCCCCACCCGCGCGGCCTTGGCCCTCTTTGCGGCGAACCTCACACCGCCCGGGCTCTCGCCCACCACCACACGCACCACCGTGGAGAGCGGATCGACCACGCCCTCACCGACCTGGAGCACCTCGGTCTCCAGCACACCGAGCTTGCTCAGAGCGGCCCTGGCACCGTTGATCTCCTCCTCGGCCGTGTCGCCCTTCAGCGCGAGCATCTCCCCGTAGGGACGCAGCAGGGGCACACCCCAGCCGGCCAGCCGGTCCAGCGGCGCCACGGCGCGGGCGGTCACGACATGGACGGGCTGGAGCGTCCCGAGGACCTCCTCGGCCCGCCCGCGTACCACCGTCACATGGTCCAGGCCGAGCAGTTCGACGACCTCCTGGAGGAAGTTCGTCCGGCGCAGGAGCGGCTCCAGCAAGGTGATCTTGAGGTCGGGGCGTACCAGGGCCAGCGGGATGCCGGGGAGGCCCGCGCCCGAGCCCACATCGCAGACCGTGACGCCTTCCGGCACCACCTCGGAGAGCACCGCGCAGTTCAGCAGGTGCCGCTCCCACAGCCGGGGCACCTCACGCGGTCCGATCAGGCCACGCTTCACCCCGGCATCGGCGAGGAGCTCCGCGTACCGGACAGCCTCCGGGAAGAGCTCTCCGAATACCGCCTGCGCCTCTTCAGGTGCCTGGGGGAGCTCTGCAGCGTCCGTCACGGGGACCGTCCTTCCGTACCGCACTAGCGCACTGTGGGTGGCTGACTATCAGGCTGACAAAGATCGGCCCCGCCTGCGAACAGACGGGGCCGACAGTACAAGGATCCGGTCAGGCCGGGAGAACGACGACGAAGCGCTGCGGCTCCTCGCCCTCCGACTCGCTCCGGAGACCGGCTGCGGCGATCGCGTCGTGCACGACCTTGCGCTCGAACGGCGTCATCGGGTCCAGCTTGACCGGCTGCCCCGAGGTCTTGACGTCGTTGGCCGCCTTGGCGCCCAGCTCGGCGAGGATCTCCCGCTTCTTGGCCCGGAAGCCGCCGATGTCCAGCATCAGACGGCTGCGGTCGCCGGTCTCCCGGTGGACCGCCAGCCGGGTCAGCTCCTGGAGCGCCTCCAGCACCTCACCGTCGCGGCCCACGAGCTTCTGGAGCTCACGCGCCGAGTCGCTGATGATCGAGACCGCTGCCCGGTCCGCCTCGACGTCCATGTCGATGTCGCCGTCGAGGTCGGCGATGTCCAGCAGGCCTTCGAGGTAGTCGGCCGCGATCTCACCCTCCTGCTCCAGGCGGGTCAGAGTGTCGCTGCCCTCGGCGGCGGCCGTGGAGGTGGTGCCTTCCGTCACGGGTGGACTCCTTCTTACTTCTTGGACGGGTGCTTGGGCCGCTGCGGGCCCTTGCGCTGTCCGGACTTGGCTTGGCGTGAGGAGCCGGAGGCGGACTTGCCCGCCGACGTCGGCTTGTCCTGCGGTGCGTCCTGCTTCTGGAGCGAGGTCTTGGAGCCGGCCGCGGGCTCGTCCTTGGGCGCACCGGCGGTGGCGGCCGTCTGGCGCTTCGCCTTGGTCTGCCGCTTGGGCTGCTGGCGCTTGGGAGCCGCACCGCCCTCGGCCTCGAGGACGGCCGTCTCGCTCTTCTGGACGGTGCCGTCCTCCTGAGCCGCGAGGCCCTTCTTGCTCAGCCCGGTGATGAACTTGCGCTCGATGTCGTTGCGGTCGGGGCCCTTGGCCACGATCGCCTTGACGGTCCTGCGCTGGGTCCGGCCACGGACCTGCCCGCGGGAGTCCACGGTCTTGAGCACCCGCTGGAGGTAGGCGTCCTGCGCCTTGCTGCCCGGCGTCGGGTTCTGGTTGATCACGTACATCTGCTGACCCATGGTCCAGACGTTCGTGGTCAGCCAGTAGACGAGGACACCGACGGGGAAGTTGACGCCCATCACGGCGAAGATGACCGGGAAGATGTACATCAGCATCTTCTGCTGCTGCATGTACGGGGTCTTCACCGTCAGGTCGACGTTCTTCGTCATCAGCTGGCGCTGGGTGAAGAACTGCGAGGCCGACATCAGCACGATCATGACGGCGGTGACGACCCGGACGTCCAGCAGCGTGGCGTCGAGGGAGGTGAGCTTGTCGACGCTGTCGGTGAACTTCGCGGCGAGCGGTGCACCGAAGATGTGGGCCTGACGGGCGCTGTCGAGGAGGTCCTGGTTGATCGCGCCGATCTTCTTGCCCGAGGCGATGGACGACAGCACGTGGTACAGGGCGAAGAAGAACGGGGACTGCGCCAGGATCGGAAGGCACGAGGAGAGCGGGTTGGTACCCGTCTCCTTGTACAGCTTCATCATCTCTTCGGACTGACGCTGCTTGTCGTTCTTGTAGCGCTCCTGGATCGCCTTCATCTTCGGCTGGAGCACCTGCATGTTGCGGGTCGACTTGATCTGCTTCACGAAGAGCGGGATCAGGCAGATCCGGATCAGCACCACCAGGGACACGATGGACAGGCCCCAGGCCCACCCGGAGTCATCGCCGAACAGCGCTCCGTAGACCTTGTGGAACTGGACGATGACCCACGAGACAGGCGTGGTGATAAAGCTGAACAGACTGGCAATCGTGTCCACTAATCAGGCTCCTTGAGCATTGGGCGAGGTCTCTGTGGCCGGGCTCGGAGGTTCGGAGACCGACCCCCCGGACGGCACATCAGCGGCGGGCTCCCCGCCCTTGCCGCCGCGCAGGCCGTTGCGCAGCAGCTCGTGCCACCGCGGACGCTTGCGTGGCGGGACATGGTCCACACCGCCGGGTGACCACGGATTGCACCGCAGGATGCGCCAGGCGGTCAGCGCTGTTCCCTTGATCGCACCGTGCCGGTCGATAGCCGTATATCCATAGTGGGAACACGACGGGTAGTAACGGCAGACAGGCCCGAGGAGTGGGCTGATCGTCCACTGGTACAGCTTGATGAGGGCAAGCAGCGGGTACTTCATCTCGCGCCCCCTCCCAGCAGCCGCTGAAGGGCGGCGTCCAGGTCTCGGGCCAGCTGTGCATGGTCGGCGTCGCCCGCACCGGGCAGCGCTCGTACGACAACAAGGCTACCGGGGGGCAACTGCGCCAGCCGGTCACGGACCAGATGGCGAAGCCTGCGCTTCACCGCGGTGCGGACGACCGCACCTCCCACCGCTTTGCTGACAACGAAACCCGCACGCGGCGGGGGAACAGTCTCCCCAGTCACGTGCGGGTCCGTTTCACCGCTGCGTAGATGGACGACGAGCAGTGGACGTCCGGCTCGGCGTCCTCGTCGTACCGCGGTCGCGAAGTCCTCGCGCCGCCTCAGCCGATTCTCGGTAGGCAGCACGTCATGGACCTGTGAGCGATCAGGCGGACAGGCTGCTGCGGCCCTTGCCGCGGCGGTTCGCGAGGATCGCGCGGCCGGCACGGGTACGCATGCGCAGACGGAAGCCGTGGGTCTTGGCGCGACGGCGGTTGTTCGGCTGGAAGGTGCGCTTGCTCACTCGGGGGCTCCAGAAATGATTCGTGTCTTGGCGGGACATCGCCTGGCTGTCACCGTGCGCCCACGAGGAACTCGCGTAAACGCCTTAGTGCACCGCTTCACAATCACAGATCGTGATCTTTGCCCATCGGAGGCAGGCGGCAGCAGCCATCGACAACTCGACCTGGTCACGGTACGCGCGGCTACGCCATCCGGTCAAACCGGCTCCGCACGACCCCCCATTGTGCACAGCCTGTGGACAACAACTTGAACCACGCGGCCCGGCCTGACTACCGTGGCTGAACTCCGGTTCTTTTCCTTCCCGACTGCCGGGCCTCACCCATCCCGACCCATCCCGTCCCGAGAACCACACATTCGTGGGACATGCGAGAGAGCGTGCCTTGTGGCTGACGTACCTGCCGATCTTGCCGCAGTGTGGCCACGAGTGCTGGAACAACTCCTCGGGGAGGGCCAGCAGGGCATCGAGCCGAAGGACAAGCAGTGGATCGAACGCTGCCAGCCGCTGGCACTCGTCGCCGACACCGCACTCCTGGCCGTCCCCAATGAATGGGGCAAGCGCGTGCTCGAGAGCCGCCTCGCGCCGCTCCTCAGCGAGACGCTGACCCGCGAGTGCGGCCGCCCCATCCGGATCGCGATCACCGTCGACGACTCCGCGGGCGAACCGCCCTCCCCGCCTGCGCCTCCGATGCACCAGTCGCACCAGAGCCAGCAGGGACACCGCTACCAGGGCCAGCCGCGCGACGACTCACGCGACGACGGCTACGACGGCTACGGCCACCGCCCCTCCGACGACGGCATGCCGACGGCCCGCCCGGCCTACCCCGACTACCAGCAGCAGCGCCCCGAGCCGGGCGCCTGGCCGCGTACCCAGGAGGACCTCTCCTGGCAGCAGCCGCGCCACGGGGGCTACCAGGACCGCGAGCAGCCCCCGTCCGACACCTACCGCGAGACCGAGTCGTACCGCGACCAGCCCTCCGAGCAGTGGCGTGAGCCCTACGGCACCGGCCGCCCCCAGCAGCCGCAGCACGACTACCGGTCGCAGCCGCCCGAGCGCCAGGGGTACGAGCAGCAGCGCGACCGCCACGACCAGCACGACCAGCAGCACCGCCAGGGCGGGCCGGGCCCCGGGCGCACCGGTGGCCCGGGTCCCGGCCCGATGGGCGCCCAGCCGGCGCCCGCGCCGGGACCGGGGGAGCCGCACGCCCGGCTGAACCCGAAGTACCTCTTCGACACCTTCGTGATCGGGGCCTCCAACCGGTTCGCGCACGCCGCGGCCGTGGCCGTCGCCGAGGCACCCGCCAAGGCGTACAACCCCCTCTTCATCTACGGGGAGTCGGGGCTCGGCAAGACCCACCTGCTGCACGCGATCGGGCACTACGCCCGCAGCCTCTACCCGGGCACCCGGGTGCGGTACGTGAGCTCGGAGGAGTTCACCAACGAGTTCATCAACTCGATCCGCGACGGCAAGGGCGACACCTTCCGCAAGCGGTACCGCGATGTCGACATCCTCCTGGTCGACGACATCCAGTTCCTGGCGAGCAAGGAGTCGACGCAGGAGGAGTTCTTCCACACCTTCAATACGCTGCACAACGCGAACAAGCAGATCGTGCTCTCCTCGGACCGGCCGCCCAAGCAGCTGGTGACGCTGGAGGACCGGCTGCGCAACCGCTTCGAGTGGGGTCTGACCACCGACGTCCAGCCGCCCGAGCTGGAGACCCGGATCGCCATCCTCCGTAAGAAAGCGGTGCAGGAGCAGCTGAACGCGCCTCCGGAGGTGCTGGAGTTCATCGCCTCGCGGATCTCGCGCAACATCCGTGAGCTGGAGGGCGCCCTGATCCGGGTGACGGCCTTCGCCTCCCTCAACCGGCAGCCGGTGGACCTCGGGCTGACGGAGATCGTGCTGAAGGACCTGATCCCGGGCGGCGAGGAGTCGGCGCCGGAGATCACCGCGCCGGCCATCATGGCGGCCACCGCGGACTACTTCGGCCTCACCGTGGAGGACCTCTGCGGATCCTCGCGCAGCCGGGTCCTGGTGACGGCGCGCCAGATCGCCATGTATCTGTGCCGGGAGCTCACCGATCTCTCGCTGCCGAAGATCGGCGCCCAGTTCGGCGGCCGCGACCATACGACGGTGATGCACGCGGACCGGAAGATCCGGGCGCTGATGGCGGAGCGCCGCTCCATCTACAACCAGGTCACCGAGCTCACCAACCGCATCAAGAACGGCTGACGAAGGCTCCCGCAAGACCGCTCAAGGCCTCACAAGGCGCCTCGCACCGACCTCCCACGGTCCGCGCGAGGCGCCTTCGTCGTTCCTGAGGGGTCCCGGGAGCCGTCGCGGCGGTCTCCTCCGCACCGGGACTGTTCGAATACGGGCTGCTCAGAGGCCCTTCTCCACAGATGTGCGGAGTTTCTTCCGTCCACAGCCTGGGGACCGGGAAGTTGTCCATATTGCGTCCACAGGGCCGGCTGCCGATACTCCATCAGGCCAGGTCACGTGGTTGGGGATTTGTGGTCAACCTTGATCCACAGCCTGTGGACAGAGTTTCCGTCCACAGGAGGGTCGCGCAGTTGTCCACCGGCGGCCCACAGGCTGGGCGGTCTTGTCCCCAGCTTCTGGCCGCTTCTCCACACCTTCGTCCACTGTTCGGCAACACAACACCCGCTCTCACCGCCCGGAGTGAAAGGCGTCACACCAAGCTGCCTGATTGGGCTGTGGGGAACGTGGGTAAAGCTGGGGACAGGCCTGGGGAGAAGTGACCCCCTCCTGTGCATCGGGTGTGCAGAACTTCCGCCCGTCCACAGAAAGCCCTGGTTGTCCACGGGTGCCGCCCACAGGACCGGTGGACAAAAAACCGATGCTGACCTGCGCAAACGACGTTATCCACGGTTTCCACAGGGCCTACTACTACTACCACTCAGAGTTAGCCAGGAATCAGCTTCGAAGTGGGGCCTGTGTACAACTCGACCGGCGACCGCCTCGCCGCGTTCTGCGCGACTTGACCCCGAGCAGCAACGACTGTCGGTGCCGTGCGTCAGACTGGACCCCGGAGCCACCCCGGCCGTCGGCAGGGAGCTCCGGTCCAGACGACGAAGGCCAGCAGGGCGAGCGAGCAACAGCAGGAGGCGGTTCCGGTGAAGATCCGGGTGGAGCGCGATGTACTCGCGGAGGCGGTGGCCTGGGTGGCCCGCAGCCTCCCGGCCCGTCCGCCGGCGCCCGTTCTCGCGGGCCTTCTGCTGAAGGCCGAGGACGGAGCCCTCTCCTTCTCCAGCTTCGACTACGAGGTCTCGGCCAAGGTCTCCGTGGACGCGGAGGTCGACGAGGACGGCACGGTGCTCGTCTCCGGCCGGCTGCTCGCCGACATCTGCCGCGCCCTGCCCAACCGCCCGGTGGAGATCTCCACCGACGGTGTACGGGCCACGGTGGTCTGCGGCTCCTCGCGCTTCACCCTCCACACACTGCCTGTGGAGGAGTACCCGGCGCTGCCGCAGATGCCCACCGCCACGGGCACCGTCCCCGGTGAGGTCTTCGCCTCGGCCGCCGCCCAGGTCGCCATCGCCGCGGGCCGCGACGACACGCTGCCCGTGCTGACCGGTGTGCGCATCGAGATCGAGGGCGACACCGTCACCCTCGCCTCCACCGACCGCTACCGCTTCGCGGTCCGCGAGTTCCTCTGGAAGCCGGAGGACCCGGAGGCCTCGGCGGTCGCCCTGGTGCCCGCCAAGACGCTCCTGGACACCGCCAAGGCGCTCACCAGCGGTGACACGGTCACCCTGGCGCTCTCGGGGACCGGTGCCGGTGAGGGGCTGATCGGTTTCGAGGGCGCGGGCCGCACGACGACCACGCGGCTGCTCGAAGGCGACCTGCCGAAGTACCGCACGCTCTTCCCCACCGAGTTCAACTCGGTCGCGGTCATCGAGACGGCCCCCTTCGTCGAGGCCGTCAAGCGTGTGGCCCTGGTCGCCGAGCGCAACACCCCGGTCCGGCTCAGCTTCGAGCAGGGCGTGCTCATCCTGGAGGCCGGTTCCAGCGACGACGCACAGGCTGTGGAGCGCGTCGACGCGGTGCTGGAGGGCGACGACATCTCGATCGCCTTCAACCCGACGTTCCTGCTGGACGGTCTGAGCGCGATCGACTCCCCCGTCGCCCAGCTCTCCTTCACCACGTCCACCAAGCCCGCCCTGCTCAGCGGGCGCCCGGCCGTGGACGCCGAGGCGGACGACGCGTACAAGTACCTGATCATGCCGGTGCGTCTCTCCGGCTGATCGGACGGTTTCCGGTGGGCCCGTCCGTCGCGGAGCGGGCCCACCGCGCTGTCCCGGCCGTGCTCCGCCCCGCCGGGCGTAGGCTCGGTCCCGGGCGGGACACGCCCCGACGCTATCGCCACGACGCTTAAGGAATCTCTGATGGAGCTCGGTCTCGTCGGCCTCGGCAAGATGGGCGGCAACATGCGCGAGCGCATCCGCCGCGCAGGCCACACCGTCATCGGTTACGACCGCAACCCGGATGTCGCCGATGTCCACAGTCTCGAAGAGCTTGTGGGCAAGCTGAAGGGCCCGCGGGTCGTCTGGGTGATGGTCCCGGCCGGTGCCGCGACCCAGTCCACGATCGACGAGCTGGCCGAGCTGCTCTCGCCCGGCGATGTCGTCGTCGACGGCGGCAACTCGCGCTGGACCGATGACGAGAAGCACGCGGTCGAGCTGGGGCTCAAGGAGATCGGCTTCGTCGACTGCGGTGTCTCCGGCGGCGTCTGGGGCCTGGAGAACGGCTACGCCCTGATGTACGGCGGCAGCGCGGAGAACGTGGCGAAGGTCCAGCCGATCTTCGACGCGCTCAAGCCCGAGGGTGACTTCGGCTCCGTCCACGCGGGCAAGGTCGGCGCCGGCCACTTCGCGAAGATGGTCCACAACGGCATCGAGTACGCCATGATGCAGGCCTACGCCGAGGGCTGGGAGCTGCTGGAGAAGGTCGACTCCGTCACCGACGTACGCGAGGTCTTCCGCTCCTGGCAGGAGGGCACGGTCATCCGTTCCTGGCTGCTGGACCTCGCGGTCAACGCCCTCGACGACGACGAGCACCTGGACAAGCTCCGGGGCTTCGCCGCCGACTCGGGCGAGGGCCGCTGGACGGTGGAGGCCGCGATCGACAACGCGGTGCCGCTGCCCGCGATCACGGCGTCCCTGTTCGCGCGGTTCGCCTCGCGTCAGGACGACTCGCCGCAGATGAAGATGATCGCCGCGCTGCGCAACCAGTTCGGCGGCCACGCGGTCGAGTCCAAGAACGAGAACTGATCGCGCCGCCGGCCTCGAGCCGGCGCCGCGACGATCCGGAAGCACCATCGGGAGAGGTCGGCCACCATGCACGTCACCCATCTCTCGCTGGCCGACTTCCGCTCGTACGCCCGGGTCGAGGTCCCTCTCGACCCGGGCGTCACCGCGTTCGTGGGGCCCAACGGACAGGGCAAGACCAACCTCGTCGAGGCCGTCGGCTATCTCGCCACCCTCGGCAGCCACCGGGTCTCCTCGGACGCCCCGCTGGTGCGGATGGGCGCCGAGCGGGCCGTGATCCGGGCTGCGGTGACCCAGGGCGAGCGCTCGCAGCTGATCGAGTTGGAGCTGAATCCCGGCCGCGCCAACCGGGCCCGTATCAACAGGTCCTCGCAGGTCAGACCGCGTGATGTGCTGGGGATCGTACGGACGGTGCTGTTCGCGCCGGAGGATCTGGCCCTGGTCAAGGGCGACCCCGGGGAGCGGCGGCGGTTCCTGGACGAGCTGATCACCGCGCGCTCGCCCCGGATGGCCGGGGTCCGCTCCGACTACGAGCGGGTGCTGAAGCAGCGCAACACCCTGCTGAAGTCCGCCGCGATGGCCCGTCGGCACGGCGGCCGTTCCATGGACCTGTCCACCCTCGACGTCTGGGACCAGCACCTGGGCCGGGTCGGCGCCGAGCTGCTCGCGCAGCGCCTGGACCTGATCGCCACGCTCCAGCCGCTGGCCGACAAGGCGTACGGGGACGTGGCGCCGGGCGGCGGTCCGGTGACCCTGGAGTACCGCAGCTCGGTGGGTGAGGACATCGACCCGGCGAGCACCCGTGACGAGCTGTACGAGCGGCTGATCGCGGCGCTCGTCGGGGTCCGTAAGCAGGAGATCGAACGCGGCGTGACGCTGGTGGGCCCGCACCGGGACGACCTGCTGCTCGGCCTGCGGTCCATGCCCGCGAAGGGGTACGCGAGCCACGGGGAGTCCTGGAGCTACGCGCTGGCGCTGCGGCTCGCCAGTTACGAGCTGTTGCGCGCCGAGGGCAACGAGCCGGTGCTGGTCCTGGACGACGTCTTCGCCGAGCTGGACGCGCGCCGCCGGGAGCGGCTGGCGGAGCTGGTGGCCCCGGGCGAGCAGGTGCTGGTGACGGCCGCGGTGGCGGAGGACGTCCCGGGCGTGCTGGCGGGTGCGCGGTACGCGGTGTCGGCGGGCGAGGTGGAGCGCGTATGACCGGCCTGGGTGAGGAGGCGGGGGGCGCGCGCGTCCCCGGTGCGGACGGTGCCTCAGGCGGTACGCCGGCGGGGGGCCCCGCGCCGCCCGAGGTGTCCGGGGTCGACCTCGCCCGGGTCGCGCTGCGCGCGGCGAAGGAGCAGGCCCGGGCGCGAGGTGCGGCGGCCCAGCAGAAGCGGCAGGCCCGGCGGGGCGGCGGGCTGCGTTCCGGGGCCCGCTCGGACGGCCGCGACCCGCAGCCGCTGGGCTCCGCGATCAACCGGCTGATCACCGAGCGAGGCTGGGAGACCCCGGCGGCGGTGGGCGGTGTGATGGGGCGGTGGCCGCAGATCGTGGGCGACGATCTGGCCAACCACTGTGTGCCCCTGCGCTACGACGAGGACCCGGCCGCGCGGGTGCTCACTGTGAGCTGCGACTCCACGGCGTGGGCGACCCAGCTGCGGCTGCTGGCCCCGCAACTGGTGGCCCGGCTCAACGCGGATCTGGGACAGGGCACCGTACGGATGATCAAGGTGGTCGGTCCGGCGGGCCCCGAGCGCCGGTACGGGCCGCTGCGGGCGCCCGGCAGCAAGGGCCCCGGGGACACCTACGGGTGAGGTCCCCGCTCCCGCCCGCCTTCTGATCGTCTCGCCGCTCCCCGGCTCTGAGCTGCACTTCTGGCTGAAACTTGTCGTGTTCCTGATGTCTTCGCACGGGGCTCGGGGCCGCCCGGAGCTCCCGGTTCGGCGGGGTTCGTACCGGCGGAAACCGGGGGGTGCGGCCGGAGTGTCCCTCACCGTAGCGGGAGGTTGACAGGCCGAAGCGCTCCATGCCCGTCAGGGCCTCTTGGGGCCCCTCCCTGAATATGGGGAGTCGTCAACCGCTGATTCAGGGCGGCACATGCGTACTCAGGTACCGGCAAACCCCCATTCATGTCAGTGCTACCGGTAGACTGGTGAGTAATCCCGCTGCTGAGGCGGGAGTCGTCGATACAAGCCGAACGACGCAGCCGCTCCCGCCTGTCCGGAAGACGGCCTGTGCTGTGCCAGAAAGGGCGCTTCGTGGCCGATTCCGGCAACCCCAACGAGAACATTCCGTCCACAGCCGGTGAGCCGGGCGAGGCCTCCGCCTCGTACGACGCCAGCGCGATCACCGTGCTGGAAGGGCTGGACGCGGTCCGCAAGCGGCCTGGTATGTACATCGGCTCGACCGGTGAGCGCGGCCTGCACCACCTCGTGCAGGAGGTCGTCGACAACTCGGTCGACGAGGCGATGGCGGGTCACGCGACCACCATCGACGTCACGATCCTCGCCGACGGCGGCGTGCGCGTGATCGACAACGGCCGTGGCATCCCGGTCGGCATCGTGCCGTCCGAGGGCAAGCCGGCCGTCGAGGTCGTCCTCACCGTGCTGCACGCGGGCGGCAAGTTCGGCGGCGGCGGCTACGCCGTCTCCGGCGGTCTGCACGGCGTCGGTGTCTCCGTCGTCAACGCCCTGTCCACCCGGGTCGCCGTCGAGGTCAAGACCGACGGCTACCGCTGGACCCAGGACTACAAGCTCGGTGTCCCCACCGCCCCGCTGGCCAAGCACGAGGCCACGGACGAGACGGGTACGTCGGTCACCTTCTGGGCCGACGGGGACATCTTCGAGACCACCGAGTACAGCTTCGAGACCCTCTCGCGCCGCTTCCAGGAGATGGCGTTCCTCAACAAGGGCCTCACCCTCAAGCTGACCGACGAGCGCGAGTCGGCGAAGGCCACGGCGGGCGCCGACAGCGCCGAGGCCGTCGACGTGCCCGAGGAGGAGACGACCCGCTCCGTCACGTACCACTACGAGAACGGCATCGTCGACTTCGTCAAGTACCTCAACTCCCGCAAGGGCGACGTCATCCACCAGTCGGTGATCGACATCGAGGCCGAGGACAAGGACCGTCTCCTCTCGGCCGAGATCGCCATGCAGTGGAACACGCAGTACACCGAAGGTGTCTACTCCTTCGCCAACGCCATCCACACGCATGAGGGCGGTACGCACGAGGAGGGCTTCCGTGCGGCGCTGACCTCCCTGGTCAACCGGTACGCGCGCGAGAAGAAGCTGCTGCGCGAGAAGGACGACAACCTCACCGGTGAGGACGTGCGCGAGGGTCTCACCGCGATCATCTCGGTGAAGCTGGGCGAGCCGCAGTTCGAGGGCCAGACGAAGACCAAGCTGGGCAACACGGAGGCCAAGACCTTCGTGCAGAAGGTCGTCCACGAGCAGCTGACGGACTGGTTCGACCGGAACCCGAACGAGGCCGCCGACATCATCCGCAAGGGCATCGCCGCCTCGACCGCCCGTGTGGCGGCCCGCAAGGCGCGCGACCTGACGCGGCGCAAGGGGCTCCTGGAGAGCGCCTCGCTGCCCGGCAAGCTGAGCGACTGCCAGTCGAACGACCCCACCAAGTGCGAGATCTTCATCGTCGAGGGTGACTCCGCCGGTGGTTCGGCGAAGTCCGGCCGCAACCCGATGTACCAGGCGATCCTGCCCATCCGAGGCAAGATCCTGAACGTCGAGAAGGCGCGGATCGACAAGATCCTCCAGAACACCGAGGTCCAGGCGCTGATCTCGGCCTTCGGCACCGGGGTCCACGAGGACTTCGACATCGAGAAGCTCCGCTATCACAAGATCATTCTGATGGCGGACGCCGACGTCGACGGCCAGCACATCAACACCCTGCTGCTGACCTTCCTCTTCCGCTTCATGCGGCCGCTGGTGGAGCAGGGCAACGTCTACCTCTCGCGCCCGCCGCTCTACAAGATCAAGTGGGGCCGGGACGACTTCGAGTACGCGTACTCGGACCGGGAGCGCGACGCGCTCGTGGCGCTCGGCAAGCAGAACGGCAAGCGGATCAAGGAAGACTCGATCCAGCGCTTCAAGGGCCTCGGCGAGATGAACGCCGAAGAGCTGCGCGTCACGACCATGGACGTCGACCACCGGGTCCTCGGCCAGGTCACGCTGGACGACGCGGCGCAGGCCGACGACCTGTTCTCGGTGCTCATGGGTGAGGACGTCGAGGCACGGCGCTCGTTCATCCAGCGCAACGCCAAGGACGTCCGCTTCCTCGACATCTGAGTCGGCCGTACCAGCGACGCCGCAGCTCGAAAGGACTTTGACCAGCAATGGCCGACGAGAACACCCCTGTGACACCTGAACCCGTGATGCCCGACGAGGAAGCCGCGATCCCCGGCGTGGGCATGCGTGTCGAGCCGGTCGGGCTCGAGACGGAGATGCAGCGCTCCTACCTCGACTACGCGATGTCCGTCATCGTCTCGCGTGCGCTGCCCGACGTACGGGACGGCCTCAAGCCCGTCCACCGCCGGGTGCTGTACGCGATGTACGACGGCGGGTACCGCCCCGAGAAGGGGTTCTACAAGTGCGCCCGCGTCGTCGGTGACGTCATGGGTACGTACCACCCGCACGGCGACTCCTCCATCTACGACGCCCTGGTGCGCCTCGCGCAGCACTGGTCGATGCGCATGCCGCTGGTGGACTCCAACGGCAACTTCGGTTCCCCGGGCAACGACCCGGCCGCCGCCATGCGGTACACCGAGTGCAAGATGATGCCGCTGTCCATGGAGATGGTCCGGGACATCGACGAGGAGACCGTCGACTTCCAGGACAACTACGACGGCCGCAACCAGGAGCCGACGGTCCTGCCGGCGCGCTTCCCGAACCTGCTGGTCAACGGCTCCGCGGGCATCGCGGTCGGCATGGCGACCAACATCCCGCCGCACAACCTGCGCGAGGTCGCCGCCGGTGCCCAGTGGTATCTGGAGCATCCCGACGCCTCGCACGAGGAGCTGCTGGACGCGCTGATCGAGCGCATCAAGGGCCCCGACTTCCCCACCGGCGCGCTGGTCGTGGGCCGCAAGGGCATCGAGGAGGCGTACCGCACCGGGCGCGGCTCCATCACGATGCGCGCGGTCGTCGCGGTCGAGGAGATCCAGGGCCGCCAGTGCCTGGTCGTCACGGAGCTTCCGTACCAGACCAACCCCGACAACCTCGCGCAGAAGATCGCCGACCTGGTCAAGGACGGCAAGGTCGGCGGCATCGCGGACGTCCGCGACGAGACCTCCTCGCGTACGGGGCAGCGCCTGGTCGTCGTGCTCAAGCGGGACGCGGTCGCCAAGGTCGTCCTGAACAACCTGTACAAGCACACCGACCTCCAGTCGAACTTCGGCGCCAACATGCTGGCGCTCGTCGACGGGGTGCCGCGCACGCTGTCGATCGACGCGTTCATCCGCCACTGGGTGACGCACCAGATCGAGGTCATCGTCCGGCGTACGCGGTTCCGGCTGCGCAAGGCCGAGGAGCGGGCGCACATCCTGCGCGGCCTGCTGAAGGCCCTGGACGCCATCGACGAGGTCATCGCCCTCATCCGGCGCTCCAACACCGTGGAGATCGCGCGTGAGGGCCTGATGGGCCTGCTGGAGATCGACGAGATCCAGGCGAACGCGATCCTGGAGATGCAGCTGCGCCGGCTGGCCGCGCTGGAGCACCAGAAGATCACCGCCGAGCACGACGAGCTCCAGGCGAAGATCAACGAGTACAACGCGATCCTGGCCTCGCCCGAGCGGCAGCGCCAGATCGTCAGCGAGGAACTGGCCGCGATCGTCGAGAAGTTCGGCGACGACCGGCGCTCCAAGCTGGTGCCCTTCGACGGTGACATGTCCATCGAGGACCTGATCGCCGAGGAGGACATCGTCGTCACGATCTCCCGCAGCGGCTATGTGAAGCGCACGAAGACGGACGACTACCGCTCGCAGAAGCGCGGCGGCAAGGGCGTGCGCGGGACGAAGCTCAAGGAAGACGACATCGTCGACCACTTCTTCGTATCGACGACGCACCACTGGCTGCTGTTCTTCACCAACAAGGGCCGCGTCTACCGGGCCAAGGCCTACGAGCTCCCGGACGCCGGCCGGGACGCGCGCGGCCAGCATGTCGCCAACCTGCTGGCCTTCCAGCCGGACGAGAAGATCGCCCAGATCCTGGCGATCCGCGACTACGAGGCCGTGCCGTACCTGATCCTGGCGACGAAGGGCGGTCTCGTGAAGAAGACCGCGCTCAAGGACTACGACTCGCCGCGCTCGGGCGGTGTCATCGCGATCAACCTGCGCGAGATGCCGGACGGCAGCGACGACGAGCTGATCGGCGCCGAGCTGGTGTCGGCCGAGGACGATCTGCTGCTCATCAGCAAGAAGGCGCAGTCGATCCGGTTCACCGCGACGGACGACGCGCTGCGCCCGATGGGCCGTGCGACCTCGGGTGTCAAGGGCATGAGTTTCCGCGAGGGGGACGAACTGCTCTCGATGAATGTCGTCCGGCCCGGTACGTTCGTCTTCACCGCAACCGACGGCGGGTACGCCAAGCGCACCCCCGTCGACGAGTACCGCGTCCAGGGGCGTGGCGGCCTCGGCATCAAGGCTGCCAAGATCGTCGAGGACCGCGGTTCGCTCGTCGGTGCGCTGGTGGTGGAGGAGACGGATGAGATCCTCGCCATCACGCTCGGCGGTGGTGTGATTCGTACGCGAGTCAATGAAGTCAGGGAGACGGGCCGTGACACCATGGGCGTCCAACTGATCAATCTGGGCAAGCGGGATGCCGTCGTCGGCATCGCGCGCAATGCCGAGGCCGGTCGTGAGGCGGAAGAGGTCGATGGGGCCGATGATGCTGATGGCGAGACGGCCGAGGTCCACGCCGAGAGCGTGGTAGAGGGCACTGTCGAGGGCACGGAGCCCTCGACCGGGGAGCACGAGGAGTAGAGCGTGAGTGGAGCCACGGGCGCCGGTTCGGCCGCTTCCGGAGCAGGAGCGAACGGTGCCCGTGGCCCTGCCACGGACTCCCAAGGGGGCACTGTGACGGACACACGAGGGCCTCAGCCCCAGTACGAGGGTTACGCGACCGGGCCGCTGCCCGGCGAGCGTGAGCCCGCACCGGGGCCGTCGGGGCCGTACCACCCGCCTCAGGCGTACCAGGCGCCCGGCGGCGGGACCCAGGGCGGCCAGCAGCGCCCCGGGCAGGGCGGGGACACTCTGGGCGGCGTGCAGGCGACGCGCAAGCCGCGCACGGGGGCGCGGACCACTCCGCGTACCCGCAAGGCCCGACTGCGGGTGGCCAAGGCCGACCCGTGGTCGGTGATGAAGGTCAGCTTCCTGCTGTCGATCGCCCTGGGCATCTGCACGGTGGTGGCGGCGGCGGTCCTGTGGATGGTGATGGACGCGATGGGCGTCTTCTCCACCGTGGGCGGCACGATCAGCGAGGCCACCGGCTCGAACGAGAGCAACGGCTTCGACCTCCAGTCGTTCCTGTCGCTGCCGCGCGTGCTCATCTTCACGTCGGTCATCGCCGTGATCGACGTGGTGCTGGCCACCGCGCTGGCGACGCTGGGCGCCTTCATCTACAACCTCTCGGCGGGCTTCGTGGGCGGCGTGGAGCTCACGCTGGCCGAGGACGAGTAGCGCGCCGAGTATCGATTTTGGGACTGGCCCCGACGTGCGCTAATCTTCAGAAGTCAGCGCGAGAGCGCGGCGGGGCTATAGCTCAGTTGGTTAGAGCGCATCCCTGATAAGGATGAGGCCACAGGTTCAAATCCTGTTAGCCCCACAGAACGAAGACCCCCAGTCAGCAGTGACTGGGGGTCTTCGCGTTGGCGGAGGACGGCGGGACTCAGGGGGCGGCGCGGGGCGGGGCTGTGCAGGACGACTGGGACGACGACAGCGGTTACTACCAGGCGGTCGGCTGCGGCTGGGCGTCGGTGGTGGGCGCGCTGGGGTGCCTCTCCGTGGTGATCGCGCTGGCGGTCGCGGGGGCGTTGGGACTGGACGCGCTGCTGGAGCTGGCGCTGTTCCGAGCCGGCTGACGTAGGAGAAGTCGGGTGACGTAGGAGAAGCCGGGTGACGTAGGGGAAACGGCGCCCGGACATACGGAGAGGCCCCTGGCCGGTGTGTACCGGCCAGGGGCCCCGGAGTGCGGTGGGTGCCGGGATCAGGGGGGTGGCACCGGGGAGTCGCCTTCCGGGGCTGTGTGGTGGGAGGAGCCGGTGGTGCGGGCGGCGGCCGTCGTGTCGGCCGACAGGTGGCGGGTGGCCGGGGAGGAGCCGTGGGCCTCCGCCCGGATGCGCTGCTTCATCGTGGGCGGCAGGGCCCGGTCACGCGGAAGGGTCCATCGGACCGAGGGGGCGAGTGGAGTTGCCGCGGTGGCACCCGTGTGCTCCTGGGTCGTGGCGCTCGGCTGCGCGGCGTTCGTGGCGTTCGCGGCGCTCGCCGTGGCGGTGGCGAGGCCCAGCGACGCCAGCAGGGCGAAGAAGGCGGTGATGAAGGCGGTCCAGATGCTCTTGGGCTGGAAGGTGCTCATGGCCCCTCGCTTTCAGGTGGTCCGGTTGCTGACTTCTCCGATCATGTGGATCCGGACCGCGATTTCGGGGAGCGACGCCCGCGCTGCGCCGATCTTCGGATTAACACCACTCGTATGGTGCAACCGGGCCTGACGGACCGTCCGGAACGCGTCACGGGGGCCGGTGCGAGCCCTGTCGGGGTGCCGGGGACGGGCCGCTTTCGGGTTCCATGCAGGTCACCGATCGGTATCGGCCGGTGTGTATAGTCGGCGACAGAAGGCCCCTATTCCAAGGAAAGACGAGGTCGCGCGGTGAAGAAGCTTCTCCTGGTCGCACTGGCTGCCATCGGCGGGCTCCTCGTGTACCGCCAGATCCAGGCGGATCGCGCCGAGCAGGATCTGTGGACGGAGGCGACCGACTCCGTGCCCGCAGGTTCGGGTGTGTGAGACGGCACAGTCTGTTAGGGGCCCCGGTCGCTGAAGCGGCCGGGGCTTCGTGCTGTCCGGGGGTGTACGCGCAGGGGGGTGCCGAACGCGCGGCGGGTGCCGGATGTGCAGTGGGTGCCGTACGCGGAGCGCGGTGCTGTTGCGGGACCGTGACGCCCTGCCCTTGAGTTCACCCGAGCAAATCAGTAGCTTGCTGAAGCAAAGACGCTGGTGGGAGCGGGAACGGACAAGTAGGGCAATCCGGCTGTGGCCGGAGACAGCGGCGGTGCGGGCGGGGCAGGATGGACCGGCATTGCGGTCGCTGCCGGAGCGGGCGCCCGGCGATTCTGGCCGGGGGAGCCTCTTCGTACGCAGCCGTCGCAGGGCGGCCATGCGGACGACGAGGGGAAGCGCGTGAAAAGGCAGCGCAGCAGGGGGCGGGCGATGCTCGCGGCAGTGGCCGCGATGTGCGCGGTGGCGGCGCTGCCGGGACAGGCGTACGCGGCCGGGCCGCCGGCGTACGCCTTCGACCCCGGCGCGAAGAACGTGCAGGGCGCGGAGCTCAACGCCGAGGCATCCGTCCTACAGCCCGGGGCGGTCTACCGCAGCTCCATCAAGCCGGGCGAGAAGCTCTACTACCGGGTGAAACTCGACAGCCTCACCGACGCCTACGTCTCGGCGGTCGCGGTCCCCAAGAGCGACGGCACGGTGGCGTACGGGGACGGGATCACCATCAGCATCCGCGACCTCAACGACTCCCGGTGCAGCTCGAACAGCGTGAACTTCGGCTCGGGCGAGACCCCCCGGCCGATCGCCGCGTACGCCCACCGGACCATCGGTAAGAGCACGAGCACCACCTGCCGGGACGCCGGTCCCTACGACGTCCTGATCGAGCGCGAGAGCAAGCCCGCCTCCAGTCCCGAGGCGTGGGACCTGGAGCTGCGTTTCGTCGAGGAGCCCGGGCTGCGGAGCGGCGGACCCACGGAGACCGCAGCGCCCAAGGACTGGCCCTCCGCCACCCCCGCCCCGCCGGCCGTCGAGGCCAAGAAGCGTACGGGCGGCAGCAGTTACTACGACGCCACCAGCCTGGAGACCGGCGAGTGGATCGACGAGATCGCCCCGGGCCAGACCCGCTTCTACCGGGTCCCGGTGGACTGGGGCCAGCAGATCTACGCCTCCGCCGTGCTGAGCAACACCCCGGGCGGGAAGTCCGACTTCGTGGGCAACGCGCTCACGCTCTCGCTGGACAACCCCGCCCAGGGCCACATCGTGGACACGACGCTCTCGTACGCCGGCAAGTCCGCGAGCACGGCGCTGAAACCGCTGCCCCCGGTGGCGTACCGCAATCGGTACGACTACGGCACCCAGGTCAGCGCGATGCGCTTCGCCGGCTGGTACTACCTGTCGGTGACGCTCAGCCCGAAGGTCGCCGAGGCCTACGGCGAGGACCCGATCGTGCTGACGACCACGGTCCAGGTGAAGAACGAGGCGGGTGCGTCGCCGTACGAGGGTGACCCCGGGATCTTCGCGGTGACCGGCAAGGACAAGGAGCTGGCCAAGAGCGGGGACAGCGCTCCGAAGGCCGCGAAGAGCGCGACGATGCAGGTGGTCGCGGCCGGGGCGTTCGGGACGGGTGCCGTGCTGGTGCTCGGCCTCGGCGCCTGGACGCTGCTGGCCCGCCGCCGCGCGGCCGCCGGGGTGGCCTCGGCCCACCAGCAGCCGCCGTTCGGGGGGCCGCCGCCGCAGGGCTGGTAGCGGCCGCCCTCACATCTGGGTGAGCGCCCAGATGCCGACCGCGAAACAGATCAGCGCCACCACCAGGACCGGGACCGCCACCTTCGGGGGCGGTCCCGGCCGCGTCTGCCGTACGGGTACGGGAGCGGGGGCGTGCGCCGGAGCGTGGGCGGAAAAGGCGTGCTGCTGCTGGTGTTGCTGGGCGGTGTAGGGCCGGGTCGCCGAGGCGTCGTGCGGTACGCCGGAGGTCGGCGCCTGGGAGAGGTCCGGGGCTCCGACGGCGTACGGGGAAGGCGCGGCGGGCTGAGCGGGCTGGTGGAACTGGGGCTGGGGCTGCGGGGGTTGCTGCTGGGGCGGGGGCGCCAGGTGGAAGCTGCCGGTCTCCGACATGGAGACGGGCGGCGGCGGTACGGGAGGCTCCTGGACGGGCGGTTGAGGCGTCTGTGAGGGCTGCTGGGGCTCCGGGGGCGACAGGGGCGCGGGGGACGCAGGAGACGCAGGAGATGTAGGCGCCTTTACGGGGCCGTCGGGGCCGAACCCCGCGGGCAGCGGCCCGATCTGGTCGAACACCTCCACCGGCTCGTCGTCCGGGCCGGGCTCGGGCAGCATCTCGACCGCCGCGGTCAGGGCCTTGCGCGCCCCCGTCGCCGTACGGAACCGGGCCTGCGGGTCGGGCTGCAACAGCCCGGCGAGCACCTGCCAGAGCGGCTCGGGGATGCCTTCGGGGGCGCCCGGGGTGCCGTGGGCGGCGAAGTGCTCCACCAGCGCCTGGGAGTCGGGCTTCTGGCCCTGGAGGAGGTAGAGGGCGACCAGGCCGACCGCGAAGAGGTCCGCGGGGAAGTCGGGCTCGGCGCCCATCATCTGCTCGGGGGCGAAGTAACCGGGCGTGCCGACCACGTAGTTGGTCTCGGTCAGCCGGGGCTCGCCCTTGCGCATCGAGATGCCGAAGTCGGAGAGGCGCAGATGCGGGCGGCCCGTTCCGGTCGCCTCCATCAGGATGTTGGCCGGCTTGATGTCACGGTGCACCACCCCTTCGGCGTGCACCGTGGAGAGCCCGGAGAGCAGCTGGTCCAGGAGCAGGCAGACGAAGCGCGGCGGCAACGGGCCGTAGTCGCCTATGACATGGGCGAGCGAACCGCCGCTGACCAGGTCCATGGTGAACAGGACCTTGTCGTCGTCGGCGGCCCAGCTGGCCGGGGCCAGGACATGCGGGTGTTCGATGCGCAGGGCCTGCTCGCGGACGAAGCGCAGCAGCGTGTGCGCGTCGCTCTGTTGCAGGACCTTGGCGGCGACGTACCTGCGGCGCCGGTGGTCCCAGGCCCGCCAGACGGCACCGACCCCACCACGTCCGATCGGATCGATCAGCTCGTACCGACCGGCGAAGACCTCACCCATTGCGCTGTGCCCGCTCCCAGTTCCTGTTCGTCGCCACGGCTCTGCCGGGACCAGGGACCCCGGTCGTGTGCGAGGCCCTGGTTCCGTCGTGCTCCTGAGCCGCTAGCTCTGGTGTCCCTCGTAGTGCGCGACCGCGTCCGCCGTGCGGCCGGCCCCGTACACCCGGAGGAACTCTGCCAGCTCCGGGTGGGTCGGGGCGAGGGCGTCGGCGGCATCGATGATGTCGCCGGCCGCCGAGACCGACCGCAGCAGGGACTGGATCTCGCGCACCACGCGGCGGACGGTGGGGGCGCCGCCGGTCGAGGTGGTCTGGCCGGTGCCGGTCAGGACGGACCCGCCCTGCGACTTCTTGATCTCCTCCATGCGGTCGGTGGCCTCCCCCGCGCTGACGCTGCCGTCCGCGACCTGACTCGACAGCTCCTGAAGTGCCTGGACGCGCTGGACGACCGCCGGATTCCCGATCTTGGCCCGCTGACCGCTCATCAGCTGGGAGAGCATGGGGGCCGAGAGCCCGAGAACCGCGGCGAGCCGTGCCTGGTTCAGGCCGAGGTCATCGATCAGCCGACGGAAGAGCGCCCCCAGCGGCTCCCCGTACCAACTGCGCTGAAGCTCCCTGGCTCTTGCCGTCGCCTCTTGTTGCGCTGCGTCCATTGCGTCTCCCCTTCGCTGCGGCTTCGCTGCTGCGAACCTCGTCGAGCATCTTACGGAGAGTGGTCGCCCACCGGCAGTCCCTATCCTTTTACAAGATTCGCCGGGCACCCGGTACTCTTGTCTGCGACGGCCGCCGTGGCACGGACGTGTTCGGCGTTGTCCTTGTTTGCTGTGTTTCGGGGCCTTAGCTCAGTTGGTAGAGCGCTGCCTTTGCAAGGCAGATGTCAGGAGTTCGAATCTCCTAGGCTCCACATCGAGGAAAGACCCTCCTGACCTGTTCTCCTCCGGTCAGGGGGGTCTTTTTCGGCTGCCGGTCCGTCCGCCCCTGCGGAGCAGGGGGCCACGGCCATCGCGACTCCTTCGCGACTGGCAAGCGGGGCCGACGGGTCCGGGCGGGGGCTCGGTCAGCCGGAGGGCGACGGGGGCTGGACGTCGTCGAGGCTGATGCACTTCGTGTACGTCTTCACCGGCCTGACCAGCGCGGACAGGTCCACCATCACGTCGTCGACGGCCACGATGCCGTCGGAGATCACGGCCTCCACGGCCGGGTCGCGGCCGTAGGTGACGACCACCTTCCCGCCGTCCTTCGAGCGGTCCTCGCGCAGGACCCAGTCCACGCCGTCGACGGTCGCGCACGGGTCGGTGGTGGGGACGGGCAACTCGACCCCGCAGCGCAGCACGATGGTGTTCTCGCCCCAGACCGCGACCCCGGGTCGGTCGGTGAACGTCAGCTCCTGGCCGCCGAGGCGGTCCGGGTAGCGGTCGGCGAGCTGCTCGCAGGCCGCGTCCTCGGCGTGCGGGGCGGAGGTGACGCCCTCCCCCGGGGAGTCCGCTCCGCACGACACCAGGGCACCGGCGGTCAGGGCGCAGGCCGCCACCGCGACGACGGCCTTCCGCGGCCGGGGGACTCGGACCACAGGAAGGGCCTTTCGTGGGAGCAGGTACTCATGGGAGCAGGTACTCATCGGAAGCTACACCAGCGTCCTGGGGCGGCGACGGGAAGGTCCCCGCGGCGTCCTGGGGCGGCAATGAGAAGGCCCCCGCGGCGGTGACAACGTAAAACGCTGGTCCGCCGCAGCCCCGTCGGGGGTCTGCGGCGGACCAGCGTTTTACGTTGTCACGCGGTTACGGGACCACCGCCGCCGTCAGGGGCGGTCGTCCAGGCCCGGGGTGTCCCCGTCGGCCTCGGCCTCGGCCTGCTTGGCCTTGACCTCCGGGTCGAGTACGGCCTGGCCGCTGCCGTCGACCGAGCTCAGCGGCGAACGCTCGTCGCCCACCTCGGTGGCGACGGGCGGCTCCACCAGCCAGTCCGGGTTGGCCTGCTTGTCCCACCAGCGCCAGGCGGCATAGGCGCCACCGGCGAGGACACCCAGCACCAGCAGCCCCTTGGTCGCCCGGCCGGCCTTGGCCCGCCGCTCGTGCTTACGGGCCAGCTTCTGGATCTCCTTGGCCGTGACGTTGCTCCGCAGCGCGGCCAGCGCGGCGGCGCTGCGGGCGCTCGCCTGCTCGGCGACCGGCGCGGCCGCCGCCCGGGCCTGCTCCACGCGCGGTGCGGTGTAGTCGGCGGCGGTCCGGGCGGCCTTGCGGGTCGAGTGCGCCGCACGCTGTGCGGCCTCGTCGACCTTCGGCGGTACGTGGGTCAGGGCCTGTTCGAGACGCGGTGCGAGATGGGACTCGTACTGGACACGGGCCTGCTTGGCGGCCTTGGTCACCTTGGGCGCGAGCCGTACACGGGCCTCGTGCGCATAGTGGGCAGCCTGCTCCCTGGCCGTGTCGGCGTACGGCGCCACCACTTCCGCGGCGTGCTGCGCGCTGTCCCTGGCCGAGTCGGTTGCGGCGCGCACGCTGTCGATGCGGGTCACGGGATCCTCCTCCTTGGTGGCGGGTAGGTACTCCGCCTTTCCGCCCAATTCGAAATCATGCCTGTCGCGGCCATGACCGGCACTCGGGACGGGCATCCGGGTCATGATCGCTATATCCGTCAAAACCGTGCAAGTGGGTAAAACAGTGCAAGTGAAGTGTGCCGACGACAATGCCATGGTTCGGCGGTGAACGCGCCGTTCCACCAGGCATCCGGCCGTACATTTCCCGGTACGTGGGAGGATCGGCGGACGTCAGCGAAGGATTACGGAAGGCAGATCGTGGCCGAGCAGCTTTACGCCACCTTGAAGACGAACCAGGGCGACATCGAGATCCGGCTCCTGCCGAACCACGCCCCCAAGACGGTCAGGAACTTCGTCGAGCTGGCCACCGGACAGCGGGAGTGGACCAACCCCGAGACCGGTGTGAAGTCCACGGACCGGCTGTACGACGGCACCGTCTTCCACCGGGTCATCAGCGGGTTCATGATCCAGGGCGGCGACCCGCTGGGCAACGGGACGGGCGGCCCGGGCTACAAGTTCGCCGACGAGTTCCACCCGGAGCTGGCCTTCACCAAGCCGTATCTGCTGGCCATGGCCAACGCGGGCCCGGGGACCAACGGCTCGCAGTTCTTCCTGACCGTCTCGCCCACCGCCTGGCTGACCGGCAAGCACACCATCTTCGGCGAGGTCGCCGACGAGGCGGGCCGCAAGGTCGTCGACGCCATCGCGGCCACCCCGACCAACCCGCGTACCGACCGCCCCGTGCAGGACGTGGTCATCGAGTCCGTGGTCGTCGAGACCCGCTGACGGCCCGCTCCCCGGCGGAGACCGCAGGAGACCTGTCGCCGGAGCCCGCAGGAGACCTGTCGGCAGAGCCCGCGGGAGAGATCCGTACGGGAACCAACCGCCCCGCCCGTCCGTACTGTTACATAGCGGACCAGCGGGGCGTCCGTGTGTGCGGCGCCCGGGGCGAGACCGAGAGGCAGGCCAGGCCGATGGACCAGCAGCCACCGGCGGACCGGGGCATACGGCAGGACGGGACGGCCCTGCCGGTCTGCTACCGGCACCCCGACCGGGAGACCGGGATCAGCTGCACGCGCTGCGAGCGGCCGATCTGCCCGGAGTGCATGGTCAGCGCCTCCGTCGGCTTCCAGTGCCCCGACTGCGTACGCCAGGGCTCGGGCACCGGCCACCACCCGGCAGCCAGCACGCCCCGCACGCTGGCCGGCGGCACCGTGGCCGCCGATCCCCGGCTGATCACCAAGATCCTGCTCGGCATCAATCTCGCGGTCTTCATCCTGGTCGCGGCCGCCCCCGAGTCCCTCCTCGACGACCTGGTGCTGCTCGGCCGGGCCTGGGACCCGACCCCGCCGCCGGGTTCGATCGAAGGCGTCGCCGAGGGGCAGTGGTACCGCCTGGTGACCTCGATGTTCCTGCACCAGGAGGTGTGGCACATCGGGTTCAACATGCTGGGTCTGTGGTGGCTCGGCGGGCCGCTGGAGGCGGCGCTCGGCCGCGTCCGCTATCTCGCGCTCTATCTGCTCTCCGGCCTCGCGGGCAGCGCGCTGATGTATCTGATCGCCGCGCCGAACCAGCCCTCGCTGGGTGCGTCCGGTGCGGTCTTCGGCCTGTTCGGCGCCACCGCCGTCCTCATGCGCCGGATGAACTACGACATGCGTCCGGTGCTGGTGCTGCTGGCGATCAACCTGGTCTTCACCTTCACCATGGGCGGGATCGCGTGGGAGGCGCATGTGGGCGGCCTTGTCGCGGGCGCCCTGATCGCGGTCGGGATGGTGCACGCACCGCGTGAGCGGCGTACGGCGGTGCAGGCCGGGACCTGTGCGCTGGTGCTGCTGGCCTGCGTCGCGATCGTCGTCGCGCGCACGATGTCCCTGACCTGAGCCGGGTGGAAAGGGGGCGCCGCCCCCAGGGCAGACCCCAGTTGTCCACAGTGAGCCCCCAACCTTGTGCATGGCAAGGGGAACATCTGTGCCCGCCATCGCTGAGCTGGGTTTTTCCTTGGCAGCACACGGCGCAGCCCCCCTCGGAAGAGGGAGGCTGCGGTCACACCGGCGTCAACTTGAGTGGAGGTTATCCACAGATCGTCTGACCTTTTCCCCCAGCTGTGGATAACTCTGTGGGTAACTCAGGGCAAGGCTTGTGCGGGTGCGCCCCATGTGCTGTGAGCGCGCGCTACTTCCACTGCGTGGAGACGGCGAAGCCACCGGCGATGAAGCCGAAGCCCACGACGATGTTCCAGTTGCCCAGGGCGTCGATCGGCAGATCGCCCTCGGTCACGTAGAACACCACGATCCAGGCCAGCCCGAGGAGGAACAGGGCCAGCATCACCGGAGCGACCCAGCTGCGGTTGGTCAGCTTTATAGCGGTTGCCTGCTTCGCCGAGGGCGGCGTGAAGTCGGCCTTCTTGCGGATACGTGACTTCGGCACGAGGGACTCTCCTGTCGATGCGCTGCGTGACCGCGCAGGGATCTGTGGCGGGCGCCGGGGCGGTGGTGCCAGGGGGAATGCTGCCTCCCCCGGGCGTCCGTTAGCGTAGTGCTTCCATGGCGCCCGATGAGATAAGGGTACGTTGAGCAATTCTGCCGACTCTCCCGAAGGCCCGGTCCGGCACACCTCCGCGTGGGCGGTCCGGGGGCTCACCGCTGCTGTCTTCGCCCTGGCCGGCCTGATCTTCGTCACCAGCGCCAACACCGCCAAGGGCACCAATCTGCGCAGCGACTCCTCCCTGCTCAAGCTCTCCGACCTGATCAGGGAGCGCAGCGAGAACAACGCCGGGCTGAACGACGCGGTCGCCTCCGCCCGCGCGGACATCGACGCGCTCGCCCAGCGCGACGACGGCTCCACCGCGGCGGAGGACGCCAAGCTGAAGGCCCTGGAGAAGGCGGCCGGCACCACGAAGATCACCGGCGACGCCGTCAGCGTCACACTCGACGACGCGCCCCCGGACGCCACCGCCAACCCCGGCTACCCCGACCCCCAGCCCAACGACCTGGTCATCCACCAGCAGGACCTCCAGGCCGTGGTGAACGCCCTGTGGCAGGGCGGGGCGCGCGGGATCCAGGTGATGGACCAGCGGCTGATCTCCACCAGCGCGGTCCGCTGCGTCGGCAACACCCTGATCCTCCAGGGCCGCGTCTACTCCCCGCCGTACAAGGTCACCGCCGTGGGTGACCCCGGCAAGCTCAGGCGGGCCCTCGACAACTCCACGGCGATCCAGAACTACCAGCTGTACGTGAAGGCGTACGGGCTGGGCTGGAAAGTCGACCAGGACGACGCGGTGACTCTTCCCGGCTACTCGGGCACAGTGGATCTCCACTACGCGAAGCCTGTGGAGTGAACCCGCGCTGAGCCCCCGGGAGGCCGTCCGGTGTCGTCACGACTGTCGGTGCGGCCATCGGCGCGAGGGGCGCGGACCGCGCGTACGACGCGAGCGGTACGGCTCGTCGTCAGGACCTTCAGCGAACTGTGCATCACCGTGGGCGCGGTGATCGTCCTGTTCGTCGCCTACGTCCTGCTGTGGACCGGCGTCAAGGCCGCCGATGCGGCCGGGGGCGAGATCGAGACACTCCGCAGCCGCTGGGCCCAGGAGCAGCCCGCGGCCCCCGCCCCGGGCCCCGGCCCCTCCGTGTCACCGGCCCCGTCCCCGTACCGCGACGGAGAGCCGTTCGCGACCCTGCACATCCCCCGTTTCGGCGCCGGCTGGGAGTGGCCCGTCCTGGAGAACACCGAGGCCAGGACCTTGCAGAAGGGCCTCGGCCACTACAGCGGTACCGCCCGGCCGGGCGAGAGGGGAAACTTCGCGGTGGCCGGGCACCGCCGGACGTACGGGGACCCCTTCAAGGACTTCCCCCGGCTCCGCCCCGGGGACGCGGTGATCGTCAACGACGGCACGACCTGGTTCACGTACCGCATCGCGAAGGAGCCCTACCGGACCGTGCCCACCGACACGGCCGTCGTCGACCCCGTCCCCCGCCGCTCCGGCTTCGAGGGGCCCGGCCGCTACCTGACGCTCACCACCTGCGAGCCCGAGTGGGGCAGCAGCCACCGGCTGATCGCCTGGGCGCACCTGGACGCGACCCGGCCGGTGGGCGAGGGGAGGCCGCCGGAGCTTACCGGCTGACCTGGGCCGGGCCGGGGTTTTCCACAGGCTGACCCACTCTCCGGCCGCGGCCCTCTAGTCTGGTGCGGGTACCGAATGGAGGGGTCAGCATGTACGGCTGGATCTGGCGGCATCTGCCGGGCAACGCATGGGTGCGCGGCGTCATCGCGCTCGTGCTGGTTCTCGCGGTCGTCTACGCGCTGTTCCAGTACGTCTTCCCCTGGGCGGAGCCGCTGCTCCCGTTCGGTGATGTGACCGTCGACGGCGCGAGCGCCGGTGGGGCAGGAGCCGGGCAGTGAGCGCACGCATCCTCGTCGTGGACAACTACGACAGCTTCGTCTTCAACCTCGTCCAGTACCTCTACCAGCTCGGCGCCGAGTGCGAGGTGCTGCGCAACGACGAGGTGACCACCGCCCACGCCCAGGACGGCTTCGACGGCGTCCTGCTCTCCCCCGGCCCCGGCACACCGGAGCAGGCCGGGGTCTGCGTCGAGATGGTGCGCCACTGCGCGGACACCGGCGTTCCGGTCTTCGGCGTCTGCCTGGGGATGCAGTCGATGGCGGTCGCGTACGGCGGGGTCGTCGACCGGGCCCCCGAGCTGCTGCACGGCAAGACCTCGCCCGTGGACCACGAGGGCAAGGGCGTCTTCGCCGGGCTGCCCTCCCCCTTCACCGCCACCCGCTACCACTCGCTCGCCGCCGAACCGGCCGCGCTGCCCCCGGAGCTGGAGGTCACGGCCCGCACGGCGGACGGCATCATCATGGGGCTGCGCCACCGGGACCGGGCCGTGGAGGGCGTGCAGTTCCACCCCGAGTCGGTGCTCACCGAGTACGGCCACCTGATGCTCGCCAACTGGCTGGAGCAGTGCGGCGACCAGGGGGCCGTGGCGCGGTCGGCGGGTCTCGCGCCGGTGGTGGGCAAGGCCGCCGCGTGACCGCACCCCGCCCCGAGGACGGCACCGGACCTCAGGGCCCGTACGCGCACGGGGCGTACGGGGCCGACGGGGCGTTCGTCGCGGCGGTGGACGGCCTCGCGGACCCGCTCAGCGATCCGCTGCCGGACCCGCTCAAGGACCCCCTGCCGGACCCGCTCCACGATCCGCTGTCCGGGCAGCACGCCTCCCCGTGGTTCCGGAGCGAGTCCGCCCAGGGGGACGCGGGCGGCGGGCCGTTGGCGTACGGGGGGCCTGAGCAGCCCCAGGGGGCCCCGAGCGAGTGGTACGACCCCGAGGGGTACCGACGGGACTGGTACGGCTCCCAGCAGGCGCCTGCGCCCTCCCCCGGGCCTTCTCCCGCGCCCGCGCCCGCTCCTGTGTCCGCTCCCGTTTCCGTGGCGGCCTCCGCCCCGGTGCCTCCGGCCGACGAGACCCTGGGGCTGCGGACGGCGGACACCCGGCGAATAGTGGCGGAGCCGGGCGAAAGACCGGAGCCGTCCGAGACGTACGAGCCGACCGGACGATTCGAGCCGCCGGAGCCGTACGAGCCGGCTGAACGGCCCGAGCGGTCCGCGCCGGCCGAACCGGTCACCGGCGGTCGGGCCGAGCGGCGCAAGGCGGCCAAGGGGCGCGGCCGCCGCCCCGCCCCCACGGCCGCGGCAGCGGGCACCAAGCCCGCCGCCCCCATGTCCCGGATGGAGGCGCGGCGCGCGGCGAAGGCGGCCAAGGACAGTCCGGCCGTGGTCGCCAGCCGGGCCGTCGGCGAGATCTTCATCTCGCTGGGCGTCCTGATGCTGCTGTTCGTCACCTACCAGCTCTGGTGGACCAACGTCCGGGCCGAGCAGATCGCCGGCAAGGAGACGAACAAGATCCAGGAGGAGTGGGCCAAGGGGGCGGGCAAGCCAGGGGTGTTCGCGCCCGGCCAGGGCTTCGCGATCATGCACATCCCCAAGCTGGACGTCGTCGTCCCGATCGCCGAGGGCATCAACAAGGAGAAGGTCCTCGACCGGGGCATGCTCGGCCACTACGGCGAGGGCAAGCTGAAGACGGCGATGCCCGAGGACGAGCAGGGCAACTTCGCGGTGGCCGGCCACCGGAACACCCACGGGGAACCGTTCCGTTACGTCAACAAGCTCAGCCCCGGCGACCCGATCGTCGTCGAGACCCGGGACGCGTACTACACGTACGAGATGACCAGCGTCCTGCCGCAGACCTCACCGTCCAACATCTCGGTGATCGAACCGATCCCGGTCGGATCCGGGTTCACCGAGCCGGGCCGGTACATCACGCTGACCACCTGCACACCGGAGTTCACGAGTACCTACCGGCTGATCGTCTGGGGCAAGATGGTCGACGAACGGCCGCGCAGCGAGGGGAAGCCCAAGGCGCTCGTGGGCTGAACATCATCACGACAGGGGCGGTGCGGTGGCAGCGAGGACCGAGCACGACGAGCGGACCGACGCGTCCGCGCCTCCCGCACCCCGGCCCGGCAGGCACCCCATCGCCACGGCCGTCAGCGTCTTCGGCGAGCTCCTGATCACCGCGGGCCTGGTGCTCGCGCTCTTCGTCGCGTACTCCCTGTGGTGGACCAACGTGCTCGCCGACCGCGAGGCCGACAAGCAGGGCGACACGGTCCGCAGCAAGTGGGCGGAGGGCCCGGGCGCCCTGGACACCAAGGACGGCATCGGCTTCCTGCACGTACCCGCCATGAAGAACGGCGAGGTGCTGGTCAAGAAGGGCACCGACCCCAAGACCCTGAACAACGGCATCGCGGGCTACTACACCGACCCGGTCCCCTCCGCCCTCCCCTGGGACGACCAGGGCAACTTCACGCTGGCCGCCCACCGGGACGGGCACGGCGCCAAGTTCCACAACATCGACAAGCTGAAGAACGGTGACGCGGTCGTCTTCGAGACCAAGGACACCTGGTACGTCTACAAGGTCTACAAGTCCCTCCCCGAGACGTCGAAGTTCAACGTCGACGTGATCCAGCCGGTCCCGGAGGAGTCGGGCGTCAAGAAGCCCGGCCGCTACATCACGCTGACGACCTGCACCCCGGTCTACACGTCGAAGTACCGGTACATCGTCTGGGGCGAGCTGGAGCGTACGGAGAAGGTCGACAAGGACCGTACGAAGCCGGTGGAGCTCCTCTAGCCCTCCGCTTCATGTGCCCGCCGGTTACGGCGAAGGGCCCCGGTCACCGTGGATGGTGACCGGGGCCCTTCCTCGTACAGCTGTCCAGGCGCTACCTGCCGGACGGGCCTCCGAAGATGCCGCCGCCGCCCTGGTCCCCGCCGCCGCCCGGGGTGGCGATCAGGTTGACCGCCGAGTTCTTGTCGACGGTCTCGCCGACCCCCGGCTGCACGACGACCACCGTGGCGTTGTCGTCCTGCGAGCCCTGGACGTTGCCGACCTGGAGGCCCGCCTCCTGGAGCTTCGCCTTGGCCTCGCCGAGCTTCATGCCCTGGATCTGCGGGACCTGGGTCTTCTCGGGCTCCGGCGGCTCCGCCGGGCCCTTGGAGACCTTGAGGACGATCTGCGCGTCCTTGGCGTGCTTGCCGGGCTGCGGGGTCTGGTCGATGACCACGTCCTTCGGCTCTTCCGAGTCGACGTCGGTGCGCGAGATGTTGGTGAAGCCGATGCCCCGCAGCTGCTGTTCGGCGGCCGCGAAGGTGCGGGTGCGCATGTCGGGCAGATCCAGGGTCTCCTTCTTGGCGACCGTGATGGTCACCTCGGAGCCGTCCTCCGCCTGCGAACCGCCCTTGGGCTTCTGCTCGATCACCGTGCCCTCGGTCTTCTCGGACTCGACCGCGGTCACGTTGACCGTGAAGCCCTTGTCCTCCAAGGCCTTGCGGGCGCTGTCCTCGGATTTCTCCAGGACGTCGGGCACCTCGATCTTCGGCGCGCCGGTGGAGACCTTGACCTCGACGGTCCCGTTCTCCTCCATGGTGCTGCCGTTCGTGGGGGTCTGCGAGCAGATCTTGCCCTTCTCCTGCTGCTCGCACGGCTCCTCGCCGGCGACCTTGAGGACCACCCCCGCCCGTTCGGCGAGCTGTTCCGCCTCCTTGACGGTGGAGCCGACCATGTTCGGCACCGGGACCTGGCCGTCGCTGCCGTTGTCGCTGAACACGGCCTTGCCGATCAGGATCGCGCCGACGAGCACCAGGATGCCCGCGATGACCAGCAGGATCGTCGAGAGGTTGCTCTTCTTCTGCGGCTGGCGCCGGCGGCCCGCCCGGTCGTCGTAGCCGTAGCCGCCGTCGTCCGGGTTGACCGGGGGCAGCATCGACGTGGGCGCGTTGTTCGGGTCGGTCGGGCGCAGGGCGGTGGTGGGCTGGTCGGCGTTGTAGCCGTCGTAGCCCCCGTACCCCACGGCACCCATCGCCGCCGCGGCCGCGACCGGCCGGCCGTCGAGGCAGGCCTCGATGTCGGCCCGCATCTCGTCGGCGGACTGGTAGCGGTAGTCCGGGTCCTTGGTGAGCGCCTTCAGCACGATCGCGTCCATCTCGGGCGTGATCTCCGGGTCGAAGGTGCTCGGCGGCTGCGGCTCCTCGCGCACGTGCTGGTAGGCCACGGCGACGGGCGAGTCCCCGACGAACGGGGGCCGGACCGCGAGCAGCTCGTAGAGCAGGCAGCCGGTGGAGTACAGGTCGGAGCGCGCGTCGACCTGCTCGCCCTTGGCCTGCTCCGGGGAGAGGTACTGGGCGGTGCCGATGACCGCGGCGGTCTGCGTCATGGTCATGCCGGAGTCGCCCATGGCGCGGGCGATGCCGAAGTCCATGACCTTGACCTGGCCGGTGCGCGTCAGCATGACGTTGGCCGGCTTGATGTCACGGTGGACGATCTGGGCGCGGTGCGAGTATTCGAGCGCCTGGAGGATGCCGACGGTCATCTCCAGCGTCCGCTCGGGCAGCAGCCGGCGCCCGGAGTGCAGCAGCTCCCGCAGGGTCGACCCGTCGACGTACTCCATCACGATGTACGGGATGGAGACCCCGTCGACGTAGTCCTCGCCGGTGTCGTAGACGGCGACGATCGCGGGGTGGTTGAGCGAGGCGGCCGACTGGGCCTCACGGCGGAACCGGGCCTGGAAGGACGGGTCACGGGCCAGGTCGGCCCGGAGCGTCTTCACAGCTACGGTGCGGCCGAGCCGGGTGTCGTGGGCGAGGTAGACCTCGGCCATGCCACCACGGCCGAGCACCGAGCCCAGCTCGTACCGGCCGCCGAGGCGACGCGGCTCTTCCATAACTGTTCCAGCCCTCTCCGTCAGTCCTGACCGCACCCGTGTGTGTGGTCCGGCGGTGCGCTGTTCGCGCATACGCTACCGGGCACGCGGCAGGTGATCAGCCCGCACCCGGCAAGCCGATATCCGACCGGTATGCGATGTCCGGTATGGACGGGCGGCCGCCGTGACGGGTCTCACTGCTTGCTGTCGATGACCGCCTTCATCACGTCGCGCGCGATCGGGGCGGCCAGTCCGCCACCGGAGATGTCGTCCCGGTTGGCGTTGCCGTCCTCGACCACGACGGCGACGGCGACCGGGGAGCCGTTGTCGGTCTTCGCGTACGAGATGAACCAGGCGTACGGCTTCTCGCTGTTGTTCAGGCCGTGCTGGGCGGTACCGGTCTTGCCGCCCACTGTGACGCCGGGGATCTGTGCCCTGGTTCCCGTACCGTCCTTGACGACGGTCTCCATCATCTGCTGGACCTTCTGGGCGTTCTCGCCGGACAGCGCCCGGCTCAGCTCCTCGGGTTCGGCGGTGTAGATGTCGTCCAGGTTGGGCGCCTGGCGCTTGGCGACCATGTACGGCTGCATCAGCTTGCCGTCGTTGGCGATGGCGGAGGCCACCATGGCCATCTGGAGCGGGGTGGTCCGGTTGGACGCCTGGCCGATACCGGCCATCGCGTTCTGCGGCTTGTTGTCCTCGGGGTAGATGCTCGCGTCGGCGCGGACGGGCGTGAAGACTTCCTTGTTGAAGCCGAACTTGTCCGTCTGCTCGATCATCTTCTTGTTGCCGAGGTCGTCGCTCATCTTCCCGAAGACGGTGTTGCACGACCAGCGCAGGGCCTCGCGCAACGAGGCGTTCTCGCAGGGGATGTTGCCCTCGTTCTGCAACGGAACGGTGGTTTGCGGCAGCGTCCAGGGCAGCGGCGAGTCCGTCTTGGCGTCGATGTCGTCGTAGAGCCCGTTCTCCAGGGCGGCGGCGGCGGTGACGACCTTGAAGGTGGAGCCGGGCGGGTAGGTCTCGCGCAATGCCCGGTTGAGCATCGGCTTGTCCTTGTCCTTCAGGAGCTTTTCCCGCGCCTCGGAGTCCTTGTTGGAGTTGCCCGCGAAGACCGAGGGGTCGTACGAGGGGGTGCTCGCCAGCGCGAGGATGGCGCCGGTCTGCGGGTCGAGGGCGACGACGGCGCCCTTCTTGTCCCCGAGCCCCTTGAACGCGGCCTTCTGGGCGGCCCCGTTGAGCGTGGTCACGACGTTGCCGCCCTGCTTCTTCTCCCCGGTGAACATCCCCAGGGTGCGGTTGAAGAAGAGCTGGTCGCTGTTGCCGGTGAGGATGCCGTCCTCGAGGTTCTCCAGCTGCGAGGAGTCGAAGGCCTGCGAGGAGTAGCCGGTCACGGGGGCCCACAGGGGCCCGTCCTTCCAGACCCGCTTGTACTTGAAGTCGCTGCCGTTGGTCTCGACGGACCCGGTGACGGCCTTGCCGTCGACGATGATGTTGCCGCGCTCGTGGGCGTACCTCTCGATGCGGATGCGGCGGTTCTCGTCGCGGGTGTTGAGCTCGTCGGCGCGGACGTACTGCAGATAGTTGGTCCGCACCATCAGCGCCAGCATGAGGATGCCGCAGAAGATGGCGATCCGGCGCAGGGGCTTGTTCACGGTCGGACCACCTGGGTCATCTCGGCGTCGGTGGACGGTGAGGGCGTGGGGGCGGGCCGCCGGGCGGTGTCGCTGATGCGGATGAGGATGGCGATCAGCGCCCAGTTGGCGAGCACGGACGAACCACCGTACGCGAGGAACGGCATGGTCATACCGCTGAGCGGGATGAGGCCCATCACGCCGCCGGCGACCACGAAGATCTGGATGGCGAACGCCCCGGAGAGGCCGATGGCGAGCAGCTTGCCGAAGGGGTCACGGGCGGCCAGCGACGTACGGACGCCCCGTTCGACGATCAGGGCGTAGACCAGCAGGACGGCCATCATCCCGGCCAGTCCCAGCTCCTCGCCGACCGTGGAGAGGATGAAGTCGGCGTTGGCGGCGAACATGATCAGGTCGGAGTGGCCCTGTCCGAGGCCGGTGCCGAGCGTGCCGCCCGAGGCGAAGGCCATGAGGGACTGGCCGAGCTGGTCGCTCTGCGCCCAGGTCTCCGCGGAGAAGGGGTCGAGCCAGGCGCTCACACGCTGCTGCACGTGCGACTCGAAGGAGGCCACACCGACCGCGCCGACCGCCGACATCAGCAGACCGAAGACGATCCAGCTGGTGCGCTCCGTGGCGACGTAGAGCATCACCACGAACATGCCGAAGAAGAGGAGCGAGGTACCGAGGTCGGTCTCGAAGACCAGGATCAGGATCGACAGCGCCCAGATCGTGATGATCGGTCCGAGGTCGCGGCCACGCGGCAGGTAGATCCCCATGAAGCGGCGGCTGGCCAGCGCCAGTGCGTCCCGCTTCACCATGAGATAGCCGGAGAAGAAGACCGCGATGAGGATCTTGGCGAACTCACCCGGCTGGATGGAGAAGGGGCCCAGGCTGATCCAGATCTTCGCGCCGTTCACGGCGGGGAAGAACATGGGGATGATCAGGAGGATGAGCGCGGCCACCATGGAGATGTAGGTGTAGCGCTGGAGGATGCGGTGGTCCTTGAGGATCATCAGCACGGCGACGAAAAAGGCGACGCCGATCGCCGAGTACAGCAGCTGCTTGGGTGCGTCGGGGCTGTACGCCCCGTACAGCTGCTCCGCCCGCTGGATCAGCCGCGGCGACTGGTCCAGCCGCCAGATCAGCACCAGGCCCAGCCCGTTGAGCAGAGTCGCGAGCGGCAGCAGCAGCGGGTCCGCGTACGGCGCGAACTTGCGCACCACGAGGTGGGCCACGCCGCCGAGCAGGATGAGCCCGGCGCCGTAGCCGAACATGCCCGACGGCAGTGAACCGTCCAGCGCGAGGCCGACGTTGGCGTAGGCGAAGACCGAGATGGCGATGGCGAAAACCAGCATCATCAGCTCGGTGTTGCGGCGGCTCGGTGCGTCGATCGCGCCGATGGTGGTCGTGTTGGTGACAACGCTCATGGTGCTGAAGGCCCCCTACGGCTTACTGCTTACCGCACTGCGGGACCAGCTTCTTCTCTTCCTCCGAGAGGCTGGGGCCGGGAGTGGGAGTCGCGGTGTTCGGCTTGGTCCCCGTCGCGGGGGGAGTGGCGGAAGTCTCGGCCTCGGCCGCGCGGCGCTGCGCGTCCTTCTTGCAGGCGGATGCCTGGGCGGCCAGCTCGTCGACCTTCTGGCGGGCGTCGGTGATGTTGCCCTCGGCGATCGTCGCCTCGACCTGCTTGCGCTGGTACGGCGGCAGGTACTTGAGCTCGATCTCCGGGTGGTTCTTCTCGACCTTGGAGAGCGAGATCCAGGCGAGGTCCTGGCTGATGCCCCGGAACAGCGCCACGTTCTCGTTCTGCGCGCCGACGTAGAACTGGGTCTGCGTCCAGCGGTAGCCGCCGTAGAGGCCGCCGCCGATCACGGCCAGGGCCAGCACGGTGAAGACGGAACGCTTGAGCCACTTGCGGCCGCCGCGCGGCTTGGTGAGGTCGTCGTCCGTGTAGGAGTCGTACGAGCCGTCCGGCATGGCGCCGTAACCGGAGTCACCGCTGCCGGGCGGGCCGAAGCCGCCCGAGGGGGGCGGTACGGGGCGGCCGAGGCCGGCCGCGCGTCCGGCGGGGGTCTGCATAGCCCCGCCGTCGCTCAGCTGGGCCGCCTGGTTCTCCGCGACCGCGCCGACGACGACCGGGGTGTCGTTGAGCCGGCCGGCCAGGGTGTCGTTGTTGTCGACGTCCAGGACGTCGGCCACGATGCACGTGATGTTGTCGGGGCCGCCGCCACGCAGGGCGAGCTGGATCAGCTCCTGGATGGTCTCCTGCGGGCCCTGGTAGCTGGCCAGGGTCTCTTCCATCGTCTGGTGCGAGACCACGCCGGAGAGGCCGTCGGAGCAGATCAGGTAGCGGTCACCGGCGCGGACCTCGCGGATGGAGAGGTCCGGCTCCACGTGGTCGCCGCTGCCCAGCGCCCGCATCAGCAGGGAGCGCTGCGGGTGGGTGGTGGCCTCTTCCTCGGTGATGCGGCCCTCGTCGACGAGGCGCTGCACCCAGGTGTGGTCCTGGGTGATCTGCGTCAGGACGCCGTCGCGCAGCAGATACGCGCGGGAGTCGCCGACGTGCACCAGGCCGAGCCGCTGGCCGGTCCAGAGCAGGGCGGTGAGCGTGGTGCCCATGCCCTCCAGCTGGGGGTCCTCCTCGACCATGACGCGCAGCTGGTCGTTGGCCTGCTGCACCGCCGTGGCCAGGGAGGTCAGGATGTCCGAACCCGGTACGTCGTCGTCGAGTTGGACGAGCGTGGAGATCACCTCGGAGCTGGCGACCTCACCGGCCGCCTGGCCGCCCATGCCGTCGGCGATGGCGAGCAGGCGCGGGCCGGCATAGCCGGAGTCCTCGTTCCCCTCCCGGATCATGCCTTTGTGCGATCCGGCGGCGAAGCGCAGGGACAGACTCATGCGCACCTGCCCCGTCGACGCCGCCTCGGGGTACAGCCTGTCTCGAGCCACACTGCCCACCCTCCGGTCGGGAACCGGGCAGCGTCCGTCGTCGGGGCCGCCGCGGCTCGCTCGCTCCGCTCGCTCATTGTCGTACTACTTCCGCAGCTCGATGACGGTCTTGCCGATACGGATCGGCGCGCCCAGCGGAACAGGCGTCGGGGTGGTGAGCCGGGTCCGTTCCAGATACGTGCCGTTGGTGGACCCGAGATCCTCCACGATCCACTGGCCGTCCCGGTCGGGATAGATCCTGGCATGCCTGCTGGACGCGTAGTCGTCGTCCAGCACGATCGTTGAGTCGTGCGCCCGGCCCAGGGTGATGGTCTGGCCCTGGAGTGCGACCGTGGTGCCCGTGAGGGTGCCTTCGGACACGACGAGCTTCGTGGGTGCCCCGCGGCGCTGGCGCCCGGGCTGCTGGCGCTGCTGGGGCGGCGCCGCTTGTTGTTGTTGGCGGCCCTGTTGCGGGCGCGCGTCGGCGGCAGTGCGGCGTGAGCCGCGCTGCGTGACGCGCGTTCCGAACAGGTCGCTGCGGATGACCTGGACGGCCACGATCACGAACAGCCACAGAACAGCCAGGAAACCTAGCCGCATGACCGTCAGGGTCAGCTCTGACATTGCCCCCGCTTCACCCTTCGGCTTGCCGGTAAACGATGGTGGTGCTTCCCACGACGATCCGTGAGCCGTCGCGGAGCGTAGCGCGGGTGGTGTGCTGCCCGTCCACCACGATGCCGTTGGTGGACCCGAGATCCTGGATCGTCGAGGGCGTTCCGGTCCGGATCTCACAGTGCCGGCGCGATACGCCGGGGTCGTCGATCCGCACGTCGGCGTCGGTGGATCGTCCCATCACCAACGTCGGGCGGGAAATCTGATGGCGGGTGCCGTTGATCTCGATCCAGCGCCGCACCTGGGCGTCCGGCAGTGCGCCGGGCCCGGCCGGCGGGCGCCGGTCGCTCATGGGGGCCGCCGGGCGCCCACCGCCGGGCGGCGGGGCCGCGGGCATCGGCGGAGCGGCGGCCGGGGGGTAGCCGTAGCCGCCGGGGGCCTGCGGGGCGGCGGGCCGCCCGGGGGCGGGCCGCTGGGGCTGGTCGAACTGGTCCTGCTGTGACGAACTCGACGCCAGGGTGCGGCTGCGCACCCGGTAGAGGCCGGTGTCGAGGTCGTCGGCCTTCTCCAGGTGGACCTTGATCGGGCCCATGAAGGTGTAGCGCTGCTGCTTGGCGTAGTCGCGCACCAGGCCGGACAGCTCGTCGCCCAGCTGGCCCGAGTACGGGCTGAGCCGCTCGTAGTCGGGGGTGCTGAGCTCCACGATGAAGTCGTTGGGGACGACGGTCCGCTCGCGGTTCCAGATCGTCGCGTTGTTGTCGCACTCCCGCTGGAGGGCGCCCGCGATCTCGACCGGCTGCACCTCGGACTTGAAGACCTTGGCGAAGGTGCCGTTGACCAGCCCCTCGAGGCGCTGCTCGAAACGCTTCATGACCCCCATGGGGCACCTCCTCCGGTGTCATCGTCCCTGTACTGCTTACTGATCGTATCCACGCGTCGGGAAATCGGCTGGTTCCCCTTCTCTGCCCTGTGGATGAGTGTCACCCCTCACACGGATCGTAGAGGTGGCCTCCTCACAGTGTCCCGCACACGCGATGCTCTCTGGAGGAGTGGGGGCGGTGGCTCCGCGTTCCCGTTTCCCGTCCAGGGTTCGGCAAAACAACGGATGTGAATCCACCCTGTCCACCGTGCTAATCTTCCGGATGTCGCCAGGCGCTCGCACCACACAGGTGAGAGAGATTCTGGAAACACCACTCTTGCGCGAGTGGCGGAACGGCAGACGCGCTGGCTTCAGGTGCCAGTGTCCTTAGGGACGTGGGGGTTCAAATCCCCCCTCGCGCACAACGGCGGTTGCTTGCAGCCGCTGAGGTTGAATCGAGAGAACCCCCGCTCCGGAGAGATCCGGAGCGGGGGTTCTTCGTTGTTCCTCTGTTCCGTCGCCGGTCCGCTCGCTGTGCCGGCTGCTGATCCGCCCGCTGTGTCGGCTGCCGAACGGCGGGGTAAACAGGCAGGGCGGTCGGTATGCCCCGCCGGGGCCCGGCGGTTACTGGAGCGGTTTCCGGACAGACCGATGGTCTGCGAGGCGGCATACATGCATACGCTGACCGCAGAGGCTGGATCGACGGCTGCTCGGCAGTGAAGGGCTGAGCGCACAGAACGTCCCGGAGGCAGGAAATGGCGAAGCAGGCTCGCGCGGTGCAGACGTGGCGGTCGATCGTGGATGCCGCGGCGAGCGTCTTCGACGACTACGGCTACGAGCGCGCCGCCATCTCGGAGATCCTCCGCCGCGCCAAGGTGACCAAGGGTGCGCTGTACTTCCACTTCGCCTCCAAGGAGGCCATCGCCCAGGCGATCATGGACGAGCAGACCTCCACGGTCGACTTCGCCCAGGAAGGGTCGCCGCTCCAGTCGCTGGTGGACGGCGGCCAGCAGTTCGCCTACGCCCTGCGCCACAACGCGATGGCGCGCGCCGGGACCCGCCTCTCCATCGAAGGCGTCTTCCTCGGCGGGCCCCACCCGTGGGGCGACTGGATCGATGCGACGGCCCGGATGCTGGAGCTGGGCAAGGAGCGGGGCGAGGTGCTGCCCCATGTCGATCCGATGGTGTCCGCCAAGGTCATCGTGGCCTCCTTCACGGGTATCCAGCTGATATCGGAAGCCGACTCCGGACGAGCCGATCTGCGGGAGCAGGTTGCCGAGATGTGGCGCCACCTCCTTCCGTCGATCGCCCACCCCGGTGTCATCGCCCACATCAAGCCCGAGGGCCGCGTGGATCTCGCGGCCCAGGCGCGCGAGAAGGCGGAGCAGGCGGAGCGGGAGGCCCGGGAGATCGCCGCGGCGGCGGAGGCGGCCCGGGGGTCCGCGGCAGCGGGGCGGAACAGCGGAGGCGGCCCGCGCGCTGCCGGTCGCGGTACGCGGGACCAGGCCGAGGCGGAAGGTGCCGATGAACCTGCCGGGGCCGCTGTGACGGCCGGCGGGCGGCTCTGACCGGAGCGTGCGTGCTTGGTTTCACGTGAAACGTCCGGTTGCTGACATCGTTGCCGACATCACAGGGCGGCGGAACTCGATCGAGTTCCGCCGCCCTGTTCTTCGGTTGTCGCGGTGCCTGCCGGGTCAGGCGGCGAGGCGGGTGGCGAGGGCCTTGGCCTTCTGCCGGGCCTCGTCGAACGCCTTGGTACGGGAGGCCTCGGCGAGCGGGATCAGCTCGGCCATCGACGGCTGTGTGTGGGCGAGGGTCAGCTCCGGAACGATGAAGTCCACCTCAGCGGAGAACATGCTCGTGAGCAGCTTCTCCAAGTAATTCTGGACAAATTCGAAGCTCTCGCGCGGGGTGCCCGGCGCGTACGAGCCGCCGCGGCTGGCGACGACGGTCACCGGGGTTCCGGCGACGGGGGAGTCCGGTCCCGTGTTGTGCCCGACGATGATCACCTGGTCCAGCCAGGCCTTGAGGGTGGACGGGATCGTGAAGTTGTACATGGGTGCGCCGATCAGCACGGCGTCCGCCGCGGCCAGTTCCTCGGCCAGCTCCCGGCGCAGCGGGTCCTCGGCGCCCGCGACGACCGCCGCCGCGTTCAGGTGGGGTACCGGGTCGGCGGCGAGATCGCGGCGGACGACGGTCCCGTCAGGGTTCTCGTCGCGCCAGGCCTGGACGAACGCGGCGGTGACGTCGCGGGACGCGGAGCCCTGGGGGAGGACGGCGGAGTCGAGGTGCAGAAGCGTGGCCATGGGGTCTCCACAGGGAGCGAAGGGGGAGGGCGGCGGCGCATGTTCACCCGCCGCTCTTTTCCGTACGTAACTACTAATAGCATAGTCCCTTACTTTTCATAAGCGACCTACGGCGGCGCAGTACCCTAGGGATATGGCAGATCACAGCGAGCAGACCTGTCGGCGGGTCGATGTCGGCATCAGCCGCGTCTTCGAGCTGTTCGGCAAGCGCTGGACCGGGCCGATCGTCTCGGTGCTGCTGCAACGGCCGGTGTACTTCGCGGAGTTGCGCCGCGCGATTCCGGGCATCAGCGAGCGGATGCTCTCGGACCGGCTGACCGAACTGGGGGCGGCCGGCCTGGTGATCCGTGAGGTCGACGAGGGGCCGCCGCTGCGCGTCGCGTACCGCCTCACCGAAGCCGGCGCCGCGATGGAGCCGGCGCTCAAGGAGCTCGGCCAGTGGGCGGACACGTATCTCGCGGAACCGGAGCCGGGCACCGGCTGCTGAGGGCCGCAGCGGGGCGCACAGGGCCGCTGCGGAGTTGTCCACAGGGGCGGGCGGACGCGGGGGAACGGCGGTACGGTCGTGCTCGGTCCGAGAGTTGACGAGGCGGGGGAGGCGACGCTCCATGGGCGTCATCGAAGGCATGGGCGTGGACGGCGGCGCGGGGGCGGGCCTCGGTGAAGGGGCAGGCTCCGACGAGGGGCCGGTGCCGGACCGGCGGCCCGTGGGGGCGGATGCCCGCATACCGGTCGTGCCCGGGTTCGCCCGGCGCGGGGAGGCGGGGTCACCGAGGGCGGCGGGCAAGGCGCTCCGCGGCCGGGTGCCGCGCTCCGCGCACAGTTCGCTGGTCCTGCCGTCGGGCCGTCCGGACGCGGTGCGGGCCGTCGAGGAGTCCAACCGGGGCCGGGTGCCGGGGCTCGCGCCGATCAGGGTGGGGCGGATGGCCGCCTCGCCCTTCGCCTTCCTGCGCGGCTCGGCAGGGCTGATGGCCCACGACCTGATGGGGACCCCCGTCACCGGGGTGGGCGCCCAGCTCTGCGGCGACGCCCATGCGGCCAACTTCGGCCTCTACGGCGATGCCCGGGGCAACCTCGTCATCGACCTCAACGACTTCGACGAGACCGTCTTCGGCCCCTGGGAGTGGGACCTCAAGCGGCTCGCCACCTCCCTCGTCCTGGCCGGCCGGGCCGCCGGGGCGGACGAGGAGACCTGCCGCAAGGGCGCGTACGACACCGTGGGCGCCTATCGGCGCACGATGCGGCTGCTGGCACGGCTGCCCGCCCTCGACGCCTGGAACGCCATCGCGGACGAGGAGCTCGTCTCGCACACGGACGCCCGGGATCTGGTCGGCACCCTGGAGAAGGTCTCGGAGAAGGCCCGCAGGAACACCAGCGCCCGGTTCGCCGCCCGGTCCACCGAGGACTGCCTCGACGGCGGCCGGCGCTTCGTCGACGCCCTGCCGGTGCTGCGCCGGGTGCCGGACGCGGAGGCTGCGGCGGTGGCGGCCGGGCTCGGCGGCTATCTCTCCACGGTCTCCGAGGACCGGGTGCCGCTGCTGGCGCGGTACGCGATCCACGACGTGGCGTTCCGGGTGGTCGGCACGGGCAGCGTCGGGACCCGGTCGTACGTGGTGCTGCTCCTCGACCACCGCGGGGAGCCGCTGGTCCTCCAGGTGAAGGAGGCGCGTCCCTCGGCGCTGGCCCCCTATCTGCCGCCCGTCGGCTTCGAGGCGCCCCCGGAGGGCCACGAGGGGCGCCGGGTGGTGCTCGGCCAGAAGCGGATGCAGGTCGTCAGCGACATCCTGCTCGGCTGGACGGATGTGGACGGCAGGCCGTACCAGGTGCGCCAGTTCCGTAACCGCAAGGGCAGCGTGGACCCCGCCGCGCTCACCGTCGAACAGGTCGACGACTACGGCCGGATGACCGGCGCCCTGCTGGCCCGCGCGCACTCCCACAGCGCCGACCCCCGGCTGCTCGCGGGGTACTGCGGCAAGAACGACGAACTCGACGCTGCGGTGGCCGACTTCGCGGTGGCCTACGCGGATCGTACGGAGGCGGACCACGCGGAGCTGGAGCGGGCGATCAAGACGGGGCGGGTGGCCGCCGAGCGGGGGATATGAGGGGTTTCCGGGCCTGGACGTAGGTCCCGTCACGGCCGGCGCCCGGTTCCGGGGCCGGGGCGCCCTCCGTGACGGGCCCCGGTGAGGGCCGTGCGGTACGGGGCGTGCGGCCGTGGCCATACGCTGGACGGGTGACCCACGAAGCCGCCGGGGTGCCTCCCACCCGGAACGATGATGACCGGCAGGACGACGCCCGGCCCGCCGAGCCGCAGCCCGCACCGGAAGCGGGTGATCCGCAGGGCGCGTCGGAAGCCGGTGACCCGCAGGGCGCCGCGCCGCGTCCCGAGGCGCGGCTGGCCAGGGCCGTGCAGGTCGCCGAGCAGGCGCTGATCGAGTTCGAGATCGCGGTGGAGACCTTCCGGGTGGAGGTCGAGAACTTCTCCCGGCTGCACCACCAGAAGCTCGGCCCGATGTACGCGCGCCTCGACGAGCTGGACGCGCAGATCGCCGAGGCGCGGGCGGCGAAGACCGGCGACCCCGAGGACCTGCGCAAGGCCAAGGAGGCGCGGGACATCGTCATGCCGATGCCCGGCGTCGACGAGCTCTTCCACGACTGGATGGACTCCGACGGCCTCTCCCCCGAGGCGTCCGCCATGCTCACCGAGCAGCCGGTGCGGCCGCCGAAGCGGGTCAGGCCCAGCGAGGAGGCCCGCAAGCTCTACCGCGAGCTGGCCCGCAAGGCCCACCCGGACCTGGCGCAGGACGAGCCGGAGCGGGAGCGCCGGGACGAGTTCATCACCCGCGTGAACGCCGCCTACGGTCGCGGTGACGTGGAGCTGCTCAAGGAGCTGGCCGCGGAGTGGGCGGCGGGTCCGGCCCAGCCGCTCGCCCCGCTGAGCGAGAGCGAGGAGCTCTACGCCCGGCTGGAGTGGCTCAGCAGGCGCAAGGAGCTGCTGACGGTGCTGGCGAACGAGCTGGAGGAGAGCGCGATCGGGTCGATGCTCCGGATGGCCCCGGACGACCCGGACCAGCTGCTGGAGGACATCGGGGAGCAGCTGCTCGGCGAGGTGTCCCGGCGTGAGGCCGAGCTGGCGGAGCTGGTGCAGTAGCGTTCCCGGTGACTTGGGGGGTCTCCGGCGGACCCCTGGCCCGCGTACGTACGAGAGAAGGCATGACCCATGAATTTCGCCCCGCTGCCCTCGGTGGACGTCGCCCAGGTGCCGTCGGACGGCTTCGTCCTGGACGTGCGTGAGAACGACGAGTGGGCGGCCGGTCATGTCGAGGGTGCGCTGCACATTCCGATGAGCGACTTCGTGGGCCGGTTCGGTGAGCTGACCGAGGCCGCCGGGGACGGTCGGCGCGTCCATGTGATGTGCCGGGTCGGCGGCCGGTCAGCCCAGGTCACCCAGTACCTGGTCCAGCAGGGGATCGACGCCGTGAACATCGACGGCGGCATGCTCGCCTGGGACGGGGCCGGGCGCCCGATGGTGGCGGACGACGGGGCCTCGGCCTTCGTCCTGTGACGTTCGGCGTCTCCTGCCCGCGTCGGGCCATGTGATGGTCGGGCGTCTCCTGCCCGCCTCAGGCCAGTGGGTGGGCGGCCAGCAGGTCGCCGAGCGCCTCCTCATGGGCCGCCGCCGGGCCCAGGGAGAGTTCGATCTGCTTCGCCCAGGCGTGGAAGCGGTGCAGCGGGTGGTCGGTGTCCGCGCCGAAGCCGCCGTGCAGGTGCTGGGCGGTCTGCACGATCCGGCGCACCCCCTCGGAGGCCCAGATCTTCGCCACGGCGATGTCGCCCGCGGCGGGCAGCGGGCCCCCGGCTTCGGTGGAGATCCGCCAGGCGGCCTGCCAGAGCGTCACCTCCATCGCCCGCAGGTCGATGTACCGGTCGGCGGCCTGCACCGCCACCGCCTGGAACGTGGCGACGGGAAACCCGAACTGCTCGCGCTCTCCGGTGTATTCGGCGGTCATCGCCAGCACCCGCTCGCCCAGTCCCAGGGCCAGGGCGCAGGTGCCCGTGGTGAGCAGGGCCCGCAGCCACTCCCAGGCGCCGGGTGCGTCGACGAGGTCGCGGGCGTCGATGCGTACGGCGTCGAGGCGGACCTCCGCCAGGCGTTCGCCGCTGGTGGAGACCTGGTCCGCGAGGGTGACGCCCTCCTGGGCGGGGTCCACGAGGGCCACAACGGCCCGGCCCTCGCCGGTGTGGGCGGGGACGGCGATCCGGTCGGCCACCTGCGCCCAGGGGACCGCCGACTGCGCGCCGTCCAGCACCCAGCCCGAAGGGGCCGCCCCGGGGCCCTCGGGCCGCGCGGTGACGGCGAGCTCGGCCGGGTCGTGGCCGGTGCGCCCGTTGGCCCCGGCCGTCAGGATCAGCTCGCCCCTGACCGCCCGGGGCAGCAGCTCGGCCGCGAGGCCGCTCTCCCCGTACCGCTCCACGGCCATCGCCACCGCGCAGCTCTCCAGCAGCGGCACCCTGGCCAGGACCTTGGCCGACTCACGCAGGACCAGGCAGAGCGCGACCGGGTCGAGACCGGCGCCGCCGTACTCCTCGGAGAGCGTGAGGCCGAGCAGGTCCGCGCTCGCCAGCTCGCCCCACAGCCGGCGGTCGATGTCCTCGGCCACGGCCCCCGGGGTCAGGGCCGGGCTGGGCACGCTGTCGGGCGCGGTGCCGGAGAAGACCGCCCGGGCCGCCTCCACGGCTGCCTGCTGTTCCTCGGTGAAGGTGAAGTCCACTGTCCCGGCCTCCCGTTGGCGGTCGCTGGCGGGCCGTCAAGATAGAACAGGTTCTAGGAGAAGGGAACAGGTTCTACGGGAACAGGGTGTCCCCTGCGGGAGGGGGCGGCGTCAGCGGTCGAAGTCCAGCTCCACCTCCGGGGTGAGCGGATGCGACTGGCAGGCCAGCACGAAGCCCGCGTCCGTCTCCTCCGGCTCCAGCGCGAAGTTCCGCTCCATCCGGACCTCTCCCGAGACGAGGAACGCCCGGCAGGTCCCGCACACCCCGCCCTTGCAGGCGTACGGAGCGTCCGACCGGCTCCGCAGCACCGTCTCCAGCAGCGACTCCGCGTCCTTCACGGGCCAGCTGCCCGAGCGGCCGTGCAGGGTGGCCGTCAGCGTGGCGTCCGAGGGCGCGGCCACCTTGACGACCGTGACATCGGACGGGCCGTCGTCGACGTGGAAGATCTCCTGGTGGACCCGGGCCCGGTCGACGTCCAGCGCGCGCAGGGCCTTCTCCGTCCCCCGTACGAGACCGAGCGGCCCGCACAGGAACCAGCCGTCCACCTCCGCCACCGGGAGCACCGCCGGCAGCAGGGCGGTGAGCCGCTCGGTGTCCAGGCGGCCGGAGGGGAGCCCGGCCGACTGCTCCTCCCGCGAGAGCGCGGTGATCAGCTGGAAGCGGTCCGGATAGCGGTCCTTGAGGTCGGCCACCTCGTCCAGGAACATCGTGGAGGCCGCCGTACGGTCGCTGCGGATCAGGCAGAACCGCGCCTTCTCCTCCTGCGCCAGGAGCGTGGCCGCCATGGACAGCACCGGTGTGATCCCGCTGCCGCCGACCACCGCCGCGAAGAGCCCCGGGCGCGGCTCCAGGACGAAGCGGCCCATCGGGGGCATGGCCTCCACCTGGTCCCCGACGGACAGCTCCGTGAGGGCGTAGGTGGAGAAGGCCCCGCCCTCGACCCCGCGGATGCCGACCCGGACCACCGGCTCGGCGGGCTGCTCGGTGGCCGGTGCGCAGATCGAGTACGAACGGCGGATCTCCTTGCCGTCCACGCTGTAGCGCACGTTGAGGTGCTGACCCGGCTTGTGGCGGAAGATCTCGCGCAGCTCGGCCGGCACGGCGAAGGTCACGGCCACCGCATCGTCCGTGATCCGTTCGATCGCGCTGACCCGGAGCGGATGGAACATCTACAACTCCTTGAAGTGGTCGAACGGTTCGCGGCAGGCGACGCAGCGGCGCAGGGCCTTGCACGCCGTGGAGGAGAACCGGCTGAGCAGCTCCGTGTCGGTGGAGCCGCAGTGCGGGCAGCGCACCGAGAGCGTCAGGGGCACGGGGCCGCCGTCGGCGCTGTGGGCGCGCGGGGGCGCTATGCCGAACTCGGCGAGCTTGCGGCGGCCCTCGGCGCTGATGTCGTCGGTCGACCAGGCCGGTGCGAGCACCGTGACCACGGAGACCTCGGGCACGCCGTTCTCATGCAGCACCCTTTCGATGTCGGCGGACATGGCCTCGATCGCCGGGCAGCCCGTGTACGTCGGGGTGAGCCGGACCGTCACCCGGCCCGGGCCCTCCACCTCCACGCCCCGCAGGACGCCCAGCTCGGCCAGGGTCAGCACCGGCAGCTCGGGGTCCGGGACGGAACCGGCGAGCGAGCGCAGCTCCGCCTCCAGCGGGGTGTCGGTCACCATGACGCCCCCGGGTGGCTGCGGTGCAGGTGCTGCATCTCGGCGAGCATCCGGCCGAACGACTCGGTGTGCACGCCCTGCCGGCCCGCGCCCGCCGTCCAGGCGCCCGTGCGCGGACCGGTCGGCAGCGTCAGCGTGGCCCGCTCCACGGTGGTGGTGACGGAGGAGAGCCAAGCGCTCTCCAGCTCCTCCCGGTCGACGCCGGAGCCGGTGGCGTCCAGTCCTTCGACCGGCTGGAACATCTCGCCCGTGAACCGCCAGAGCGCCTCCAGGCCCGCCTGCATCCGCTCATGGCTCTCGCCGGTGCCGTCGCCGAGCCGCAGGGTCCACTGCTCGGCGTGGTCGCGGTGGTAGGCGACCTCCTTGACGGCCTTCGCCGCGAGGTCCGCGAACTCGCCGCCCCCGGCCGCCAGCCGCTCGTACAGCAGGTGCTGGTAGACCGAGAAGTAGAGCTGCCGGGCGATGGTGTGGGCGAAGTCCCCGTTGGGCTGCTCCACCAGCTGGAGGTTGCGGAAGGCCCGCTCCTCGCGGAGGTAGGCCAGCTCGTCCTCGTCGCCGACGAGGGAGAGCAGCACCCGCGCCTGGCCCAGCAGGTCCAGGGCGATGTTGGCGAGCGCCACCTCCTCCTCCAGGACGGGGGCGTGGCCCGCCCACTCCCCCAGCCGGTGGGAGAGCACCAGTGCGTCGTCGCCGAGGGCGAGGGCCGCGCTCACAGGTGCTTCACCCCGTCCGGGATCTCGTAGAAGGTCGGGTGGCGGTAGGGCTTGTCGCCGGCCGGCTCGAAGAACGAGTCCTTCTCGTCGGGGGAGGAGGCGGTGATCTGTGTGGAGGGGACCACCCAGATCGAGACACCTTCGGAGCGGCGGGTGTAGAGGTCGCGCGCGTTGCGCAGGGCCATCTCGGCGTCGGGCGCGTGGAGGCTGCCCGCGTGGGTGTGGGACAGCCCGCGCCGCGAGCGCACGAACACCTCCCACAGCGGCCAGTCGGTCGAGTTGCTCATGCCGTCTCCTCCACGTGCTGTGCCTGCGGTGCCGAGGGGGTGGTGGTGTGCTTGGCCGCGTACGCGGCGGCCGCGTTCCGGACCCAGGCGCCCTCTTCGTGGGCCCTGCGCCGCTGGGTGATCCGCTGCTCGTTGCACGGGCCGTTGCCCTTGAGGACCTCCTGGAACTCCGTCCAGTCGATCGCGCCGAAGTCGTGCTGCCCGCGCTCCTCGTTCCACCGGATGTCCGGGTCCGGCAGGGTCAGGCCCAGGGCCTCGGCCTGCGGCACACAGATGTCCACGAAGCGCTGCCGCAGCTCGTCGTTGGAGTGCCGCTTGATCTTCCAGGCCATCGACTGCTCGGAGTGGGATGAGGCGTCGTCGGGCGGGCCGAACATCATCAGGGACGGCCACCACCAGCGGTCCACCGCGTCCTGGGCCATCGCGTGCTGGGCCTCGGTGCCACGGCTGAGGGCGAGCAGCAGCTCGTACCCCTGGCGCTGGTGGAAGGACTCCTCCTTGCAGATGCGGACCATCGCGCGGGCGTAAGGGCCGTAGGAGCAGCGGCAGAGCGGCACCTGGTTGGTGATGGCCGCGCCGTCCACCAGCCAGCCGATCGCGCCGACGTCGGCCCAGGTCAGGGTCGGGTAGTTGAAGATCGACGAATAGCGCTGGCGGCCGGCGTGCAGCTTGTCGAGAAGCTCCTCGCGGCTGGTGCCCAGCGTCTCGGCCGCGCTGTAGAGATACAGGCCGTGGCCGGCCTCGTCCTGGACCTTGGCCATCAGGATCGCCTTGCGGCGCAGCGAGGGCGCGCGGGTGATCCAGTTGGCCTCGGGCTGCATGCCGATGATCTCCGAGTGGGCGTGCTGGGCCATCTGGCGGACCAGCGTGGCCCGATACGCCTCGGGCATCCAGTCGCGCGGCTCGATGCGGTCGTCGGCCGCCACGGCGGCGTCGAAGACCGCGAGGCGTGCCGCGTCCGCCGCGTCCGGGGCCGTGCCCGCGGGCTGCCCTGCCGCTTTTGCCGTGCCTGAGGTGCTCTGCGTCTTCTGGTCCGCAGTCACTGCCGCCATCCCGGGCTCCCTACCGACCGATCGTTCGGTTCATTGACTTCAATGGTCGGTCGGAGGCCCGTAGGGTGTCAACCCTGTGGATAACCGAGTGGTGATCGATCGTGAGCGGGGCGGGATGGATGCGGACCACGGCGGGAGCTCCGGGCGCGGGGATTCCGGCAGCGTGCACGAGGACGACCGGCCGCAGGCCGTGAAGCCCGGGCCCGCCGGACCGGAGGCTCCGGCGCCCGAAGCGGAGGCCCCGGCGCCCCGTACTCCGGACGCCGCGCAACCCCCCGGGACCGGGACCGGCATAGCCGGCCTCTCCTTCGGCTACCAGGTCGTCGCCGCCCTCGCCCTCTCCCTCGTCGGGCTGCTGGCCTGCGCACAGGTGGCCATGGTCTTCCTGCACGTCGCCCCGTCCAACACGCTGACCAAGCAGCACGGCAAGACGGTCGACGACTGGATCTACCCGGAGTTCGAGCAGAACTGGAAGCTCTTCGCCCCCAATCCGCTCCAGCAGAACATCGCCGTCCACGTCCGGGCCGAGGTGTCCGGCACCGACGGGCCCCGCACCACCGACTGGATCAGCCTCACCGAGGCCGACGCCGAGGCGATACGCGGCAACCTCCTCCCCAGCCATGTGAACCAGAACGAGCTGCGCCGGGGCTGGGACTTCTACCTGAACTCGCACGACGACCAGAACAAGCCCAACGGTCTGCGCGGCGACCTCTCCGAGCGCTACATCCGGCGCATCGCGATGCTGCGGCTGGGCGAGCGCGATCTGGGCGGCACGGTCGAACGGATCCAGATGAGGTCGGCCACCAGCATGATCGCCCCGCCCCCGTGGTCCACCGAGAAGGTCAACACCCGCCCGAGCTACCGCGTGCTCCCCTGGTGGTCCGTGACCCCCGACGATCTGCCCGCACCGCGTGACGCGGCGCGCGCCGAGGAGGGGGACAAGTGACCAGCACCCCGCCCACCGCACCGCCTGCGAGCCCGCCCGCACTGGACCGGATCGCCACCGCCGGGACCGCTCTGGCCCGTGCCATCCAGCGCGTCACCGCATCGGCCCTCGGCCCGTACCAGAGCGCCGTCATCCGGATCGGTTTCGCCGCCACCTACCTGTTCTTCCTGGTCCGCGAGCTGCCGCACCGCCATGAGCTGTACGGCCCCGACAGCCCGTGGCACTGGGACCTGGCCCGGCAGCTCACGGCCGGGAACGAGGCCTTCTCCGTCCTCCTCTGGTCGGACAGCGCGCTCTGGTTCGAGGTGGTCTACGCGCTCACCGTGCTGTCCGCCGCCGGACTGCTCCTGGGGTGGCGCACCCGGACCACGTCGGTCCTCTTCATGGTCGGCGTGCTCTCCGTACAGAACCGCAGCGTCTTCATGGGCGACGGCGGCGACAACGTCATCCACCTGATGGCGATCTACCTCGTCCTGACGCGCTGCGCCCAGGTCTGGTCGCTGGACGCCCGCCGCGCGGCCCGCGACGCGGAGCGCACCGCGCGCGGCCTGCCGTCCCGGCGGGACGTCACGGGCCCGGTGCTCTGGGCGGTCCTCGGCCCGGTCCTGCTGGGGGCCACCCTGACGGACGGCCTCGGCGGGACCTGGTGGCTCCCGGTCCTGCTGTGGATCCTCTGGCTCTCCGCCGCCGCCTGGTGGGCCGCGAACCGCTTCGCGCCGCAGGGACAGCAGCGCGCCCTCCTCGACGTGCTCGCCAACCTCGCCCACAACGCGACGCTCCTCGTGATCATGGTCGAGGTCTGCCTGATCTACGCGACCGCCGGCTGGTACAAGATCCAGGGCTCGCGCTGGCAGGACGGCACCGCGCTCTACTACCCGCTCAAACTCGACTACTTCGCCCCCTGGCCCGCCCTCTCGGACGTGCTCGCCTCCAGCGGGCTGATGGTGATGGTGCTGACGTACGCGACGGTCATCGTCCAGGTGGCGTTCCCGTTCACGCTGTTCAACCGGCGGCTCAAGAACGTCCTGCTGGTCATCATGATCGGCGAGCACGCCGGGATCGCCCTGCTGCTGGGGCTGCCGTTCTTCTCGATGGCGATGATCGCGGCGGACGCGGTGTTCCTGCCGACGGTCTTCCTCGTCCGGTTGGGAGGCCGGGCCGCGCTGGGCCGTCAGCGGCTGCTCGCGCGGCTGCCGCGGCGGTCGCGCTCCCCTGAGGCCGGCGGCCCGCAGGAGGTGCCCACCGCACGCTCGGCGCCGGAGGAACGCGGCGGTACGGGGGAGGCCCCGCCGCACGGCACCGGCGGGGGCCATACGCTCGTCGGGTGAGCAGCGAGACCGGCAGCACCGGCAGTACCCCAGACTCCTCAGACTCCTCGGCACCGGAGCCCCCGCCCGAGGACCCCGTACCGGCGGAGCCCGTCCAGTACGACGACGGCTACGGCCAGGAGATCGGCGTCGGGCCGCACCCGCTGCCCTGGCCGGAGGGCGAGCGGTACGACCCCGAGCTGCTGGCCCACGGCGACCGGCGCAACGTCGGTGACGAGTACCGCTACTGGACGCGGGAGGCGATCGTCGCCGATCTCGACCTGCGGCGCCACGACTTCCACGTGGCCGTGGAGAACTGGGGCCACGACTTCAACATCGGCTCCGTCGTGCGCACCGCCAACGCCTTCCTCGCCAAGGAGATCCACATCGTGGGCCGACGGCGCTGGAACCGGCGCGGCGCCATGGTCACCGACCGCTACCAGCATGTGCGCCACCACCCGGACACGGCGGACCTGACCGCGTGGGCGGCGGCCGAGGGGCTGCCGATCATCGGGATCGACAACCTCCCCGGCGCCGTACCGCTGGAGCGGACCGAGCTGCCGCGCCGGTGTGTGCTGCTGTTCGGGCAGGAGGGTCCCGGCCTGACCGAGGAGGCGCGGAAGCACGCCTCGATGGTGTGCTCCATCGCCCAGTTCGGATCGACCCGGTCCATCAACGCGGGGGCCGCGGCGGCGATCGCGATGCACGCGTGGGTGCAGCGCTACGCCGATGTCCCCGATCCCCGCGACGCCCTCTAGCTACGCCTGGCGGCGCACCTCGACCACCCGGAAGCGGTTGGCGACGAAGGCCGCGTCGCACAGGGCCGCGTTGGCCGCCGGGTTGCCGCCGGAGCCGTGGAAGTCGGAGAACGCCGCCGTCTGGTTGACGTAGACCCCGCCGGTCAGGTTCAGCGAGAGCTGGGCCGACTCGTCCAGGCAGACGTCCTCGATGGCCCGCTCCACCTCGGGGGAGGTGGTGTAGGCGCCGACGGTCATGGCGCCCTTCTCGCGGATGGTGCGGCGCAGCAGCTCCAGGGCGGCGGACGTCGACTCGACCGCCACGGCGAAGGAGACCGGGCCGAAGCACTCCGAGAGATACGCCGCGTCCTCGTCGGTCTTGCTGCCGTCCAGCTTGACGACGACCGGCGTACGCACGACGGCGTCGGGGAACTCGGCGTTGGCGACCGTACGCGACTCCAGGGCCACCTCGCCCAGTTCACCGGCCGCCTCCACCCGGGCCTTGACGTCCGGGTTGACCAGCGCGCCGAGCAGGGCCGCCGCGCGGGCGTCGTCGCCGAGGAGCTTGGTGACGGCCGCCGCGATGTCGGCGACCACTTCGTCGTACGACTTGGGGCCGTCGTCCGTGGTGATGCCGTCCCGGGGGATCAGCAGGTTCTGCGGGGTGGTGCACATCTGGCCGCTGTAGAGCGAGAGCGAGAACGCCAGGTTGGCGAGCATGCCCCGGTAGTCGTCGGTGGAGTCGACGACGATCGTGTTGACGCCGGCCTTCTCCGTGTAGACCTGCGCCTGGCGGGCGTTGGCCTCCAGCCAGTCGCCGAAGGCGGTGGAGCCCGTGTAGTCGATGATCCGGATCTCGGGGCGTACCGCGAGGGTCTTGGCGATGCCCTCGCCGGGACGCTCGGCGGCGAGCGCGACCAGGTCGGGGTCGAATCCCGCCTCGGTGAGCACCTCACGGGCGATCTTGACCGTGAGCGCGAGCGGCAGCACGGCCCGGGGGTGCGGCTTCACCAGCACCGGGTTGCCGGTGGCGAGCGAGGCGAACAGGCCCGGGTAGCCGTTCCAGGTGGGGAAGGTGTTGCAGCCGATGAGCAGCGAGATCCCGCGGCCGGTCGTGGTGAACGTCTTGGTCAGCTTCAGCGGATCGCGCTTGCCCTGCGGCTTGGACCAGTCGGCCGTCTCCGGCGTGCGGACCTGCTCCTGATAGGCGTACGCGACGGCTTCGAGGCCCCGGTCCTGGGCGTGCGGGCCGCCCGCCTGGAACGCCATCATGAAGGCTTGGCCGCTCGTGTGCATCACGGCGTGGGCCAGCTCGTGGGTGCGGGCGCTGATCCGCGAAAGGATCTCCAGACAGACCAGGGCCCGGGTCTCGGGACCGGCGGCGCGCCAGGCGGCCGTGCCGGCCTTCATCGCGGGGAGCAGGACGTCCAGGTCGGCATGCGGATACTCGACGCCGAGCTCGGGGCCGTACGGCGAGACCTCCCCGCCCGTCCAGCCGTCGGTGCCCGGCTGGTCCAGGTCGAGGCGGGTGTTCAGCACCGCGTCGAACGCGGCCTTGCCCTCGGGCGCCCCCAGACTGCCCGGAGCGCCGCCCTCGCCGTACGCCTTCGGGTGCTCGGGGTGCGGGGACCAGTACGCGCGTGTACCGATCGTGTCGAGGGCCTGGTCGAGCGTGGGCCGGTGGGTCTCGGACAGCTGCTGGGGGGTGAGCGCGGCGGCCATGGCGGACCAACTCCTCATCGAGCCGGGCGGGGACGTACGGACGGAGTCAGAGTAACCGAACGATCGGTCGGGACAAGGGGCCCGGCGAACCTGTGGACAACTTCGGAGGTCCCCGGCTGCGCGGGGAAGGCCCCTCATGGGGGAGGATCGCGGACATGACCACGGCCAAGCGGGACACGTACACCCCGGAGACTCTGCTCACCGTCGCCGTCCGTGTCTTCAACGAGCGCGGTTACGACGGCACCTCCATGGAGCACCTCTCCAAAGCGGCGGGCATCTCCAAGTCCTCCATCTACCACCATGTGGCGGGCAAAGAGGAGCTGCTGCGCCGGGCCGTGAGCCGGGCACTCGACGGGCTCTTCGCCGTCCTCGACGAGCCGGGGGCGGTGCGCGGGCGCGCGATCGAGAGGGTCGAGTACGTCACGCGCCGGACCGTCGAGGTGCTGATGGCGGAGGTTCCGTACGTCACGCTGCTGCTGCGGGTGCGCGGCAACACGAAGACCGAGCGCTGGGCGCTGGAGCGGCGGCGCGAGTTCGACCAGCGGGTGGCGGAGCTGCTGAAGGCCGCGGTCGCCGACGGGGACCTCCGGGCCGATGTGGACATACGGCTGGCCACCCGGCTGCTCTTCGGCATGGTCAACTCGCTGGTCGAGTGGTACCGGCCGCAGCCGGGCGGCTTCCCGGGCGAGGAACAGCTCGCCGACACGGTCGTCCAGCTCGCCTTCGAGGGGATGCGGGCGACCGGCCGCTGAGCCCGTCCGGCCCGGTCAGGCCAGCTCGGCCGGGCGGTCCGGGCGGGGGCCGAGGTCGGTCTCCTCGAACACCAGCAGGGTGCGCGTCGACAGCACCTCGGGGATGGACTGGATCCGGGTGAGGACCAGCTCGCGCAGCGCCCGGTTGTCCGGCGTGTGCACCAGCAGCAGAACGTCGAAGTCGCCGCTGACCAGCGCGATGTGCGTGGCACCGGGCAGCGCCTGGAGCTGCTCGCGCACAGTACGCCAGGAGTTCTGCACGATCTTGAGCGTGATGTACGCCGACGCGCCCTGCCCGGCCCGCTCGTGGTCGACCCGCGCGCCGAAACCGCGGATCACGCCGTCCTCGACGAGCCGGTTGATCCGGGCGTAGGCGTTGGCGCGCGAGACATGGACCCGCTCGGCCACCGACCGTATCGAGGCGCGGCCGTCCGTCTGGAGGATGCGCAGGATGTCGCGGTCGATGGCGTCCAGGGGGCGCGGAGGCGGGGGCGTGGGGGACGCCGGGCCCGGTGACGGGGAGGAAGCCGCCGGGGTGGCCGTGGGGGCCGCTGCGGGCGTCGCCGGGGGCGGGGTCCGGCCGGGCTCCTCGCCCGTGTCGGCCATTTGTTCAGCTGCCATCTGCCCGCGCCTCCCTGTTGTGGACGACCTGCCTCTATCCCAGGCTGTGGAGAACCGTTTGTCCACAGGCTGAAGGTGCCTGTAGCCAAAATGCGCTCGCGACCGAACAATCGGTAGGTGAGGCACACCACACCGGTGCCTTGCCTGCCCCGCGACACCCTCGCGACATCTCTTGCCATCACCACACATATCGACACCCTCGATCTCTTGATCTCCATCGATGCCTGGAGGTGCTTTCCATGACGGTCCAAGAGCTGCCCGGCGCGGCCACCTACCGGCCCACGCCGCCCCCGGCCTGGAAGCCGATCACCGACCCCGCCCCGCTGCTCCCGGACCCGGAGCCCTACCGGGTGCTCGGTACGGACGCGATCGCGGATGCCGACCCCGAGCTGCTGCTCCGGCTCCACGCCGAGCTGGTGCGCGGCCGCCGGTACAACACGCAGGCCACCGCGCTGACCAAGCAGGGCCGGCTGGCGGTCTACCCCTCCAGCACCGGCCAGGAGGCGTGCGAGATCGCCGCCGCCCTGGTGCTGGAGGAGCGCGACTGGCTCTTCCCCAGCTACCGGGACACGCTGGCGGCCGTGGCGCGCGGACTCGACCCGGTCGAGGCGCTGACCCTGCTGCGCGGCGACCGGCACACCGGCTACGACCCGCGTGAGCACCGCATCGCCCCGCTCTGCACCCCGCTCGCCACCCAGCTGCCGCACGCGGTGGGCCTGGCGCACGCGGCCCGGCTCAAGGGCGACGACGTCGTCGCGCTCGCCATGGTCGGCGACGGCGGCACCAGCGAGGGCGACTTCCACGAGGCGCTGAACTTCGCGGCCGTCTGGAAGGCCCCCGTGGTCTTCCTCGTGCAGAACAACGGCTTCGCCATCTCCGTGCCGCTGGCCAAGCAGACCGCCGCCCCCTCCCTCGCGCACAAGGCCGTGGGGTACGGGATGCCGGGCCGGCTGGTCGACGGCAACGACGCGCCCGCCGTGCACCAGGTGCTCAGCGAGGCCGTGGCCCGGGCCCGGAGGGGCGGAGGGCCGACGCTGATCGAGGCCGTCACCTACCGCATGGAAGCCCACACCAACGCCGACGACGCCACCCGCTACCGGGTCGACAGCGAGGTCGAGGCCTGGCGGGCACACGACCCGGTCCAGCTCCTGGAGCGCGAGCTGACCGGCCGCGGGCTGCTGGACGACGAGGGCATCGCGCAGGCGAAGGAAGCGGCCGAGCGCATGGCCGCCGCACTCCGCGACCGGATGAACGCCGACCCGGAGCTGGCACCGATGGACCTCTTCACCCACGTCTACGCCGAGCAGACCAGCCAGCTCCGCGAGCAGGCCGCCGCCCTCCGCGCCGAGCTGGACGCCGAGCAGGACCACGAGCACAGCGCGGAGGAAGGCCGATGACCACTGCGGCGACGAAAGCCGGCGCACGTACGGCGAAGGCGAAACCGGCCACCATGGCGCAGGCCCTCGGGCGTGCGCTGCGCGACTCGATGGCCGAGGACCCGACCGTGCACGTGCTCGGCGAGGACGTCGGCACCCTGGGCGGGGTCTTCCGGATCACCGACGGGCTGGCCGAGGAGTTCGGCGACGACCGGTGCACCGACACCCCGCTGGCCGAGGCGGGCATCCTCGGGGCGGCCGTCGGCATGGCGATGTACGGGCTGCGGCCCGTGGTGGAGATGCAGTTCGACGCGTTCGCCTACCCGGCGTTCGAGCAGCTGATGAGCCACGTCGCCAAGATGCGCAACCGCACCGGGGGAGCCATGCCGCTCCCCATCACCGTGCGCGTGCCCTACGGCGGTGGCATCGGCGGGGTGGAGCACCACAGCGACTCCTCCGAGGCGTACTACATGGCCACCCCGGGCCTCCACGTCGTCACACCGGCCACGGTGGAGGACGCGTACGGCCTGCTGCGGGCCTCCATCGCCTCGGACGACCCGGTGGTCTTCCTGGAGCCCAAGCGGCTCTACTGGTCCAAGGCCGACTGGTCGCCCGAGGCTCCGGCCGAGGTCGGACCGATCGGCAAGGCCGTGGTCCGCCGCACCGGCCGCAGCGCCACGCTGATCACGTACGGGCCGTCCCTGCCGGTCTGCATGGAGGCCGCCGAGGCCGCCGTCGCGGAGGGCTGGGACCTCGAAGTGGTGGACCTGCGTTCGCTGGTGCCGTTCGACGACGAGACGGTCGCGGCCTCGGTGCGGCGCACCGGCCGTGCGGTCGTCGTCCACGAGTCCCCCGGCTTCGGGGGCCCCGGCGGCGAGATCGCCGCCCGGATCACCGAGCGGTGCTTCCACCACCTGGAGGCCCCGGTGCTGCGGGTGGCCGGCTTCGACATCCCGTACCCGCCGCCCATGCTGGAGCGGCACCATCTGCCGGGAGTGGACCGGGTTCTCGACGCGGTGGCCCGGTTGCAGTGGGAGGCGGACAGCTGATGGCCCAGGTCCTCGAATTCAAGCTGCCGGACCTCGGCGAGGGGCTGACCGAGGCGGAGATCGTGCGCTGGCTGGTGGAGGTCGGCGATGTCGTCGCCATCGACCAGCCCGTCGTCGAGGTCGAGACGGCCAAGGCGATGGTGGAGGTCCCGTGCCCCTACGGGGGTGTGGTGACCGCGCGGTTCGGCGAGGAGGGTTCCGAACTCCCGGTCGGTGCACCGCTGCTGACGGTCGCGGTCGGTGCGACGGAGGCCCCCTCGGCATCCCCGGAGCCCTCGGCGGATGAGGAGCCTTCCGCCGGGTCCGGGTCCGGGAACGTGCTCGTGGGGTACGGGACCGGCGCCCCGGCCGCGCGGCGTCGGCGTATCCGGCCGGCGGGGGTCGGCGCGGCCGCACCCGTGGCCGCTGCCGCTCCCGCGCCTGTGGCCGCCGTGGATCCCGCGCCCGTCCGGCCCGCACCGGTCGCGGTGGCCGTGGGCGAAGTGAACGGGCGGCAGGGTCCTGTGGCCGTGGTCTCCCCTCTCGTACGCCGGTTGGCCCGGCAGCACGAGATCGATCTGCGGCAGCTGACGGGCTCGGGCCCCGACGGGCTGATCCTGCGGGCCGACGTCGATTCCGCGATCCGGCGGGCCGGGGAGGCCGGGAGCGCCACGGAGCCGGAGGCGCGTACGACCGCCGAATCCGTCGTGGCCGCGGCGCCCACGGTCCACGCGGGCACGGCCGCACCGGCGGCCGCCGAGCGCATTCCGCTGCGCGGGGTGCGCGGCGCGGTCGCCGACAAGCTGTCGCGCAGCCGGAGCGAGATCCCCGACGCCACCTGCTGGGTGGACGCGGACGCCACCGAGCTGATGGCCGCGAGGGCCGCGATGAACGCCGCGTCGGGTCCGTCCGGCGGGCCCAAGGTGTCGGTCCTGGCGCTGCTGGCGAGGATCTGCACGGCGGCGCTCGCCCGGTACCCGGAGCTCAACTCCACGGTGGACACGGCCGCGCGGGAGATCGTGCGCCTGCCCGGCGTGCACCTCGGGTTCGCGGCGCAGACCGAGCGGGGCCTCGTCGTCCCGGTCGTCCGCGACGCGCACACCCGCAACGCCGAGTCGATCGGGGCCGAGATCGCCCGGCTGACCGAGCTGGCGCGGACCGGGAAGCTCAGCCCGGCGCAGCTGACCGGCGGCACGTTCACGCTGAACAACTACGGGGTGTTCGGGGTCGACGGTTCGACGCCGATCATCAACCACCCCGAAGCCGCGATGCTCGGCGTCGGCCGGATCATGCCCAAGCCCTGGGTGCACAACGGTGAGCTGGCCGTACGTCAGGTCGTCCAGCTCTCGCTCACCTTCGACCACCGGGTGTGCGACGGCGGAACGGCCGGGGGATTCCTCCGGTACGTGGCCGACTGCGTGGAGCAGCCCGCGGTCCTGCTGCGCACTCTGTAGGGCCCGTCGTCACGCGGACGCCCTCTCCGGATCCGGCCTGCCCGGCCACCCCGGAGGGGGCGTCGGCGTCGGGCGGTGCCCATACTCGACGTATGACCGCCTACGACGTGATCATCCTGGCCGGAGGGGCCGCGAAGCGGCTCGGCGGCGCCGACAAGCCGGCTGTGCGGGTCGGTGGCCGCGCGCTGCTGGACCGGGTGCTGGCGGCCTGCTCCGGTGCGGGCACCACCGTCGTGGTGGGCGGCCGCAGGCCCACCTCCCGGCCGGTCATCTGGACCCGCGAAGTCCCGGAAGGCGGCGGTCCGTTGGCGGCTCTCGGGGCGGGCGTGCGGCTGACGACCGCGGAGCGGGTGCTCGTACTCTCCGCCGACCTCCCGTTCCTCGGCCCCGCCACGGTCGAGGCGCTGCTCGCCGCCGCAGGTGAGGACGGCCGCGAGGGTGCGCTCTGCACCGACCCCGACGGCCGCGACCAGCCGCTCGTCGCCGTCTACCGGGGCGAGCCGCTCCGCCGCGAGCTGGCCCTCATCGCCACCGAGCACGGCTCCCTGGCCGGGCTGCCGCTCCGGCTGCTGACCGGGGAGCTGGACCTCGCCCGGGTCGATGCCGGGCCGCACGCCGCGTTCGACTGCGACACTTGGGACGACATCGCCGCCGCCCGCGCCCGGATCAGGGAGCATGGGTCCGTGCTGGACGAATGGATCACCTCGGTCAAGAACGAACTGGGAATCGAACTCGACGTCGACACCGACGTCCTGCTCGACCTCGCCCGCGACGCCGCGCACGGGGTCGCGCGGCCTGCCGCACCGCTGACGACCTTCCTGGTCGGGTACGCGGCGGCCCGGGCGAGCGCCGGAGCGGGGCCGGAGGAAGGCGCGGCCGCGGTCGCCGAATTCGCCCGCAAGGCTGCCGCGCTCGCCCTGCGCTGGGAGGCGGAGGCCGAGGCGGCGGAGGGGGCGAAGAAGGAGACCCAGGCGGAGGCGAGCGGCGAAGGGGCCGGGACGCCATGACCGGCGGCGATCTGCCGGATCGGAACGGTACGAGCGGTACGAGTGGCATGGGCGGTACGAACGGCATGCGCGGCAGGAGCGGTACGCGCGGCACGGGCAGCACGACCGGCCCCGACAGTGCTCTGGCGCGCGCCGAGGCCGAGGAGCTGGCCGTCGAACAGGCCCTGGCACTGGTCGGCGGCCGGAACCATGCGCGCAACCAGGCGAACGACCGGGTGCGTAACCGAGGCGGCGACCAGGCGGGCGACCGGACACGTACCCCGGCGGACGACCAGGCGAACCGCCATGCGCGCGACCAAGCCGACGACCAGGCGAACCGCCGGCCGCGCACCCCTGTGAACGATCAGGCGGGCGCCCCGGCCGACGACCGGCCGCGCAACCAGCCCCCCAGCGAGCCCACCGACCCGCACCCCTCCCCGTACGCAACCTCCGCCGCCTCCACCCCCGCCTCCCCCGCCCCGGACCTCCCCTGGGACCGGGCGCGGGCCGTTGCCGCGCGGGCCGGGCGGGGCGGGGCGACCGCCGTGGTGCGGCTGCCGCTGGAACGGGCGCTGGGCCATGTGCTCGCCGAGCCCCTCGCGGCCCTCACCGACCTGCCGTCCTTCGACACCTCGGCCATGGACGGCTGGGCCGTCGCCGGACCGGGCCCCTGGTCGTACGAGGAGGGCACCGGGCTGCGGGCAGGCGGGGACCCCACCGCGCCCCTCCCCGACGGCACCGCCGTACGCATCGCCACCGGCGCCCGTGTCCCCGCCGACACCACTGCGGTCATCCGCAGCGAGCACGCCCACGTGGACGAGGCCAGGGGGCTGCTCTCCGCCCGGCGGCCCGTCGTCACCGGCCAGGACATCCGCCCCCGGGGCCAGGAGTGCGGCTCGGGCGACCAGTTGGTGCCGGCCGGCACGGTGGTCACCCCGGCGGTGGTCGGGCTCGCCGCGGCCGCCGGGTACGACGCCCTGCCCGCCGTCCCCCGCCCCCGCGTCGACGTCCTCGTACTCGGTGACGAACTCCTCGCCTCGGGCCTCCCGCACGACGGCCTCATCCGCGACGCCCTCGGCCCCATGCTCGGCCCCTGGCTGCGGGCCCTGGGTGCCGAGGTCTCCGCCCCCCGCCGCCTCGGGGACGACGCCGACGCCCTGCGCGAGGCCCTCACCTCCTCCGACGCCGACCTGATCGTCACCACGGGCGGGACCGCCTCGGGCCCGGTCGACCATGTGCACCCGGTCCTGGCGGCTCTCGGCGCCGAACTGCTCGTGGACGGCGTCGCCGTACGCCCCGGCCACCCCATGCTGCTCGCGCTCCTCGCCCCGGAGGGGCCGTACCTGGTCGGGCTGCCCGGCAATCCGCTCGCGGCCGTATCGGGGCTGCTGACCCTCGCCGAACCGCTCCTAGCCGGGCTCGCGGGCCGCCCGGCCCAGGACGCGTACCGGGCGCTCGTCCACGCCGAGGTGCCCGGCCATCCGCACGACACCCGCCTCGTCCCCGTGGTCCACCGCGCGGGCCGGGCGGGCGGCCGGGACCATGTGGCGCCCCTGCGCTACAACGGTCCCGCCATGCTGCGCGGGATCGCGGTGGCGGACGGGTTGGCCGTCGTACCGGCCGGCGGGGTACGGTCCGGCACCGAGGTGGAGATTCTGGATCTCCCATGGGCCCCGGCGACGCCGTGGACGGAAGGGTGTTTCACGTGAAACTTCCCGGCCACGACGCGATGGCCAGGCGGGCCGACGAACATGTCGTGCCGACGCGGGTGATGCTCCCCCGCCGGGTCGTCGACGGTCCGGCGCGCCAGGTCGGCAAGCGGCTGCTGATGGCGCTGCTCGTGCTGGCCGCGACGGTGCTGATCGTCTGGCTGGACCGCGACGGGTACAACGACACCGCCGACGGCAAGGTCGACCTGCTGGACGCGATCTACTACGCGACGGTCACCCTCTCCACCACCGGGTACGGCGACATCACGCCGTTCAGCTCCGGCGCCCGGCTCATCAATGTGGTGCTCGTGACACCGCTGCGCGTGCTCTTCCTGATCATCCTGGTCGGCACCACTCTTGAGGTCCTCACGGAACGGACCCGGGAGGACTTCCGGCTGAAGCGTTGGAGATCCAACTTGCGTGACCACACCGTCGTCGTCGGCTTCGGGACCAAGGGCCGTTCGGCGATCCAGACCCTCCGGGCCACCGGCCTGGCCAAGGAGCAGATCGTCGTCGTCGATCCGGCCTCCAAGGTGATCGAGGCCGCCAACGCCGAGGGCTACACCGGCGTGCTCGGCGACGCCACGCGCAGCGATGTGCTGTTGCGGGCCGAGCTCCAGAAGGCGCGTCAGATCATCATCGCCACCCAGCGCGACGACACCGCCGTCCTGGTGGCGCTGACCGCGCGCCAGCTGAACCGGGGCGCGAAGATCGTGGCGGCGGTCCGCGAGGAGGAGAACGCGCCCCTGCTGCGGCAGTCCGGCGCCGACGCGGTGATCACCAGCGCCAGCGCGGCCGGGCGGCTGCTCGGCCTCTCCGTCCTCAGCCCGAGCGCGGGCACGGTGATGGAGGACCTGATCCAGCAGGGCAGCGGCCTCGATCTGGTGGAGCGGCCGGTGATAAAGGCCGAGGTGGGCAAGAGCGTCCGGGAGACCGACGATCTGGTCGTCAGCGTGCTGCGCGGCCACCGGCTGCTCGGTTACGACGACCCGGCGGCCAGTCCGTTGCAGCTGACGGACCGGGTCATCACCATCGTGCGCGCCACCCCGCCCCCCGGCTCCGGTCCGTCCGGCCCCTCCCTGCCCCACCTGCCGCTGCCGCCGCACCGCTCCTGACCCGGGGACACGGGGCATGTGGCCGGTGGCGGGAGTAGCCTCGCGGCCATGCATGCGATCACGATCCCCGAACCCGGTGGCCCCGAGGCGCTCGTCTGGGCCGAGGTGCCCGATCCCGTACCCGGCGACGGCGAGGTCCTCGTCGAGGTCGTCGCCGGTGCCGTCAACCGTGCCGATGTCCTCCAGCGGCAGGGCTTCTACAACCCGCCGCCCGGCGCCTCCCCCTACCCCGGTCTGGAGTGCGCGGGCCGGATCGCGGCGCTCGGCCCGGGGGTGACCGGCTGGGCGGTCGGCGACGAGGTGTGCGCCCTGCTGTCGGGCGGCGGTTACGCGGAGAAGGTCGCCGTACCGGTGGGCCAGCTCCTCCCCGTACCGGACGGTGTGGATCTGGCGACGGCGGCCGCGCTGCCCGAGGTGACCGCGACCGTCTGGTCCAACGTCTTCATGGTCGCCCACCTGCGCCCCGGCGAGACCCTCCTCGTCCACGGCGGCTCCAGCGGCATCGGCACCATGGCGATCCAGCTGGCGAAGGCGGTCGGCGCCCGGGTGGCGGTCACGGCGGGCAGCCCGCAGAAGCTCGCCGAGTGCGCCGCGCTCGGCGCCGACATCCTCATCGACTACCGCGAGCAGGACTTCGTCGAGGAGCTGGCGAAGGCGACCGACGGGGCGGGGGCCGACGTCATCCTGGACATCGTCGGCGCCAAGTACCTGGACCGGAACGTGAAGGCGCTCGCCGTCAACGGCCGCCTGGCGATCATCGGCCTCCAGGGTGGCGCCAAGGGCGAGCTGAACCTCGGCGCCCTGCTGACCAAGCGGGCCGCCGTCACCGCGACCTCGCTGCGGGGCCGCCCGCTCGCCGAGAAGGCCGCCATCATCGCCGCCGTACGCGAGCATGTCTGGCCGCTGATCGCGGACGGGGTGGTCCGGCCCGTGGTGGACCGTAAGGTGCCGATGGAGGACGCCGCCGAGGCGCACCGGGTCCTCGAATCCAGCGCCCACATCGGCAAGGTGCTGCTGGTCGCACCGGGCGCGTAGAACCACTGCGGGGCCCGGCACACACCACCGTGTGCCGGGCCCCGCAGCTTTCACGCCGTCTGCTTACAGGTACGGGCCCGAACGGATCGGTCCGTGCGGGTCCCCGCCGCCGCCTTCCTCGTCCTCGTGGGCCATCCCGGGCGGCAGCGCGCGGCGCATCTGCTCCAGCTGCGCGCGGGCCGCCATCTGCTGGGCGAACAGCGCCGTCTGGATGCCGTGGAAGAGGCCCTCCAGCCAGCCCACCAGCTGGGCCTGCGCGATCCGCAGCTCGGCCTCGGAGGGCACCGACTCCTCGGTGAACGGCAGCGAGAGCCGCTCCAGCTCCTCCACCAGCTCCGGTGCGAGACCGTCCTCCAGCTCCTTCACGGAGCTGGCGTGGATCTCCTTGAGCCGGACCCGGCTCGCCTCGTCGAGAGGGGCCGCCCTGACCTCTTCCAGGAGCTGCTTGATCATGCTGCCGATGCGCATGACTTTCGCGGGCTGTTCGACCATTTCCGTCACCGGGACCTCGCGCGACTCGTCGTCACTGGCACCGCCGCCGACAGCCATTCCGTCCTGGCCCACGACAAGGACCTGGGGGTGCTCCTGCGACCGGTCATTCCTCGGCATTTCCATGCCGCCATTGTCTCGCACACATGCCGTACACCACGTTGGTGCCCCCGGAAACGGATGATCCACCGTCTCCGGGGGCACCGGCAGGGCCCAGGTGCCGCTCGCTACCCCGCCCGGCGGGCCAGCTTCAGCCGGGAGCTGGTGAGCCCGGCGGCCAGCAGCCCGGCCAGCACCGGGACCACCAGGGCCAGCAGCGCGATGGTCGGCCACGGCAGCACGATCGGAGTGTACGCCGACTCCATCGGATCCGCCCGCATCTCCGCCAGGGCCGCCCGCAGGTCGGTCAGGCGCAGCGCGACCGCCGGGACGATCCCCGCCGCCGTCCCCAGCAGCACCCCGGTCAGGGCGACCACCAGGCACTGGAAGCCGGAGAGCGAACGCCGTACGCCCGGGGGCGCGCCCACCGCGCTGAGGGTGGTGAGGTCGGCCTCCGCGTCGGCCTTGGAGAGCCCCGTCGTGATGGCGGCGGCGCCCAGGGTCACGACCCCGGCGAAGAGGGCGAGGATCAGCAGGATCGCCTCGTCGTCACCCTGCTGGGCGGGGTCCGAGGTCATCACGTACGACCGGTTCCCGGCCTGTTCGATCGCCGCGTCGGCCGCCTGCCGCTCGGCGTCGTTCGGCTCGCGGCTCAGCGCGTAGATGCTGCCGTGGTCCTCGGTGTGCAGGCCGAGCCCGTCGGCGGTGCGCTGCGGCAGGATCATCCGGATGCCCGGGGTCGCCGCGTACCGGTCCGGGGCGACGTACACCTTCAGCCGGTCCGTGGTGGTGCGGGCCTTGCCGGGGTGCAGGGCCCGGTTCTTCCTGTCCCGGTCGTTGTAGGTGTGGACGGCCTTGAGGGTGACCTCGCCGTCCTGCGCGTACGCCGAGTTGAGCAGGACGGGCGTGCCCTCGGCGAGGGCCTTCGCCGCCGCCGGGTCGTCGAGTTTCACGTACGACGTGAGCAGCCCGGCGTCACCGATGACGATCTTGTTGTCGTCGGTGCCGAGGGAGACCGAGGTGAACTGCTCGTCCATGCAGGCGGGGGAGTTCATCAGCCGCTTGTGCTCGTCGGCGGAGATCCGCAGCGCCAGCTCCTTGGCGCCCTTGCCCTTCAGGGGGCAGGAGTGGGCCTTTCCGGCGGGCTTGACGAGCGTCAGGGTCCCGCAGCCGTCCTCCTCGTAGTAGACCGAGCAGTCGCTGCCCGCCCAGACCCTGCCGAGGTCGGAACGGCCGCCGCTGACCGGGTAGTTCTGCTCCACGGCGGCCCGGGCACGGGGCAGGTTGGCCTTCTCGGTGGTGTCGAAGGTCAGCAGCGCCGCCGTGCGCTCGGTCAGGTTGGGCCGCTGGTCGTACGCCTGCTCGGCGGCGCTGCTGCTGGTGTACGTGGCGATGGCGACGCTGCCCGCGACGGCGGCCATGACGGCGGCGACGGCCGGGGCGGTACGGCCCCGGTTGCGGGCCGCGTCGCGCAGGGCCATCCGGGGCGTCAGCGGCAGCCGGCGGCCGAGCCGGCCGAGGAAGCCGACGATGACCGGGATGCAGCCGAGGAGGCCCAGTTCGGCGAGGACGGAACCGCCCGCGACCAGCTTGGTGCTGCCGCTGAGGCCTCCGTACACCGCGAGGGCGATCCCGGCCACGAGCACGACGGAGCCGACGACCGGCAGGACGCGGGAGCTGCGGCGGGAGCTGCGCCGGCCGGTGAGCGACTCCAGGACGGACTGGCGGCCCGCCACGATCGCCGGGGCGAGTGCGGCGAGGACACCGGTGACCAGGCCGAGCACGGCGATGGCGAGGATCTCCCAGGGCCGGACGGTCAGTTCGCCGAAGCGGCGGCCGGTGAAGTCCTCGATCATCGGGCGGAACAGGGCGGTGAGACCGAACCCGGCCCCGACGCCGACGACCGCGCCGACCCCGCCGAGCACCGCACCGCCCGCGAGCACCACGGCCCTGACCTGGCTGCGGGTGCCGCCGCACGAGCCGACCAGGCCCAGCTGGCGGCGCGAACGGCGGGCGCCCACGGCGAACGCCGGACCGGCCAGCAGCACGATCTCCAGGACCGCCATGGCGGCCACGGTGAGGGCGGCGGCGGTCATCTCCGCGTTGTTCACCTCCCAGTCCTGCCGGTTGGCGGCCATGGGGACCTCGGAGTCCGGCGGCGGGTCCAGGACGACCTGCCGGGCCCGTACCACTACGCCCTTCTCATTGGCGGCGAGCACGTCCGGCCAGGTCACACCCGCCCCGGGCGGGCCCTGGACCAGCCACTTCAGGTCGCTCGCCTGGGGCGGCAGGATCTTCTTGTCGCCGTCGGCGGCCTTCTGCCACGGGGCGACGACCGCGCCGGGGACGGCGAACAGCGACTCGTCCTTCAGGTCGGCGGGGAGTTCCACCGCGCCGGTGAGGGTGTAGACCTGCTGGGGGCCGCGCACGGTGATGCGGTCGCCCACGGAGAGCCCGGACGCCTTGAGGAAGGCATCGGTCGCCGCGATCTCGTCCCCGGCCCGCGGGTAGGCGCCGTCGGTCAGTTCGATGCGGCCGCGCAGCAGCGGGTCCGCGACGTCCAGTTCGGTGATCTGGGTGTCGGCGATGCCGTGGCGGGTCGTCACGGAAGCGGGCACGGACTGCTCGGTGAGGTACCGCGAGCCCTTCGGGAAGGTCGCCGGTACGTCGACGGGCTTCCGCTCGTCCCCGGGAAGCGTCTCCGGGGCGTCCTCCGGCGTCTGCCACATGATGCCGTCGGGCATCTGCTCCAGCCGGACCGGGCCCATCCCCTGGTCCTCGAAGAGGGCGTCGGCCGCTCCCAGAGCCGCCGTCAGCTCCTCCGCCACGGTGGGCAGGGCGCTGCGGTACGTCAGGTCGGCGGCGGTCACACCGAGGACCGGCAGAGCGATCATCGCGACGACGAGGGCGCTGCGGGCCTTGGCCCGCGCCGCGTCACGTCTGGCTATGCGGAAGGCGGCGCGCCATCCGGAGAAGAGGCTCACTTGGCGCCCTCGGTCGATCCGGAGGTTCCGGCCGCACCCGTGGCTCCCGCCGCGAGCAGCGATTCGGCCCCGGTGGTCAGCGTCTGGTCGACGATCGAACCGTCGCGGAGGAAGACGACCCGGTCGGCCCAGGCCGCGTACCGGGGCTCATGGGTCACCATCACCCCGGCCGCGCCCTGGTCGCAGCGGGTGCGCAGCAGGGCGAGGACGGCCTCGCCGGTCTCGGAGTCGAGGGCGCCGGTCGGTTCGTCGGCGAGGACGAGGCGCCGGTCGCCGACGAGGGCGCGGGCGATGGCGACGCGCTGCTGCTGGCCGCCGGACATCTCGTCGGGGAAGCGGTCGGCTATCTCGGTCAGCTTCATCTCGGCCAGTGCGGCGAGAGCTTCCTTGCGGGCCTTGCGCACGGAGACGCCGTCGAGTTCGCGGGGCAGCGCGATGTTCTCGGCGGCGGTCAGGGCGGGGATGAGGTTGTAGTCCTGGAAGACGTAGCCGACGCTGCGGCGGCGCAGGGCGGCGACGCCCTTGCGGCCGAGGGCGGCGATGTCCTGGCCCTCGATGATCACCTGGCCGCTGGTGGCGTTGTCGAGGCCCCCGGCCAGGGTCAGCAGGGTGGACTTGCCGGAGCCGGAGGGCCCCATGACGGCGACCAGCTCACCCGGGTGCACCGAGAGGCTGATCCCGCGCAGGGCGTGCACCTCGGCGATGCCGGAGCCATGGGTACGGGTCAGGGCCCGCAGTTCGAGTACGGGGTCGCCTGCGGGTGTCCCGGAGGACGGCGGCGGAGGTGTGGCGGCGGGCAGGGACATGGCGGGTGGTTCCCCCTGAGGCGTGCGTGCGGTTCTGGTACGTGGGGTGGCGAGGCGCGGTGGCGGAAGGCGGGTCCGGGGTCAGCGCCGGGCCTTCGTGCGTCCGGCCAGGGACCGGGCCGGGCCCCGGGTAGCCGCCGGGCCGGGTTCGGCCGAGGGCTCGGTGGCGGCGGCTTCGGCGAGGCGGACGAGCCGCGACTCGCAGTGGTCCAGCCAGCGGGCCTCGGCCTCGGCCTGGAAGATCAGCTGCTCCACCACGAGGAGCCAGGCGACCTCGTCCCGGTTGGCGGGGACGTCGGCCAGGGCCTGGGCCTTGAGCCGGGTGTAGTCCTGCATGGCCTTGAGCGTGTGGTGGCGCTGGGACTGGATGACCTCGCGGATGTCGACACCCGGGGCGCCCACGGCCATGGCGAGCTTGATGGCCAGCTCGTCGCGGGGCGGGTTGGTCCGGTCGACCGGGGTCTCGAACCAGCTGCGCAGCTCGGCCCGGCCGCCGTCGGTGATCGCGTAGAGGTCGTGCCCGGCCTCGTCGGCCCCCTCCTGCACGACCATGCCGTCGCGCTCCAGACGGCTGAGCGTCGTATAGACCTGGCCGACGTTGAGGGGCCAGGTGGAGCCGGTGCGGGACTCGAATTCGGTGCGGAGCTGGGAGCCGTACCGAGGGCCCCGCTCCAGGAGGGCCAGCAGCCCGTGGCGGATCGACATACTGAGTATGTATACCGAGTATGTCGCTCCTGGCAAGTCTCCTGGGGGTACGGCCACGGGGTGGTGGAGGCCGCTCACACGGCGTGAAGCGGAATCAGTTCACACGGCGCAGCCGGAAGGCGAGGAAGGCGATTCCGAGCCCGACCAGGGTGAGGCCCGAACCGAGCGAGACCTGCTGGACCTGACGTACGGCGGCGGCGTCCAGGGCACGTACGGCCGGAGGTCCCTGCTCGCTGAACGCCTCGGGCGGCGGGGTGAAGACCAGCAGGTCGGCGGCGGCCTCCTCGGACTCGTCCGAGGGTTCCGGCTCGTCCGGTGTCTCGGCCCGCGCCAGCTCCAGCGGGGTCAGCGAACGCCCGGGGCGTGCCTTCCCGGCCCCGGCCTCGCGCCCGGCCATCGGTGCGGTCGACCCCGACACCTCGACGGAAGCGGAACGGCTGGGAGAGGGCGATGCGGAACCTTCGGGGGCCTCGGCGCCTTCGACGTCACCGGCGTCCGCGGAGGGGCCGGCGTCGGTCTCGGCCGGCTGCACGGCCCCGCTCGCGCCGGGGGCCTCGGACGGCGGCACGGGCAGGCCGGGCAGCCCCGAGGGAAGCGTGGCGGCGGGCGAGGCACCCGGCGGAACGGGCGTGACGGCGGGACTCGACGCCCCGGAGGGCGTCGCACTGACGGACGGCCCGTCGACGGAGGCGGATGCGGAGGTGGATGCGGAGGCGGTCCCGCCCAGCGGCTCCCACGGCCCCAGCGCCGTGCCGACCGCCACCAGCAGACAGACCGCGCACCTCGACGGCCACACGGCCGGAAGTCCTGGAGCCATGAGATCAGCGTCACATGGGCTCCGGCATCCGGCATCCCGGACGGGCGAGGAGGAGATAACCGGCCGTTCAGGGGTCGATTGCCACCTCGGAACGGAGATCCACAGGCCCACAGTGATCAGAAACGGTCCTTCAGGACCACTGGGGAAGCCCGCCCCGTCGGGCTAGGACGGCCGCCCCGTCGAGACCTTCAGCTCGAAGTGGGCGCCGCGTTCGGCGACGGCCGCACCCGAGGACGGGAACTGTCCGACGACCTGGCCCTCCGCGTACGTGTTGCCGGGCTCCTCGATCTCCTTGATCGTCCACCCGGCGGCCGCCGCGCACTCCTTCGCCGAGAAGATGTCCTTGTAGACGAAGTTGGGCGCCTGGACCTTCTGCGGGTCGTTGGAGTCCTCGGTGGCGTCCGTGCAGGCCGTCGTCTTCATCGTCCGGTTGCGCTCCGGCGGCCGGTAGCCGTCGTCCGTCGAGGTCTCGCTGGTGCCCGGGTCGCCGCCCTTGCCCGCCTCGTCGTCCTTGCCGCCGCCCTGGAGCGCGAGGGCGGTGATCAGGCCGCCGACGGCGAGGAGCGCGACGACGATGGAGCCGACGATGACCGGCATGTTCCGCTTGGACGAGGAGCCGCCCGTGGTGGTGACGGCCGTCTGGTGCTGCGGGTTGATCGTGTACGGCGGCGGGGTCTGGTGGGCGAGCGGGCCCGGGTAGCCCTGGGCCGCCTGCGGGTAACCGTAGCTCGGCGCGGGAGTGGGGGCCGGCTGGTTGTACGGGCCCGACGGGTACGGCGACTGCGGGTGCGGCTGGTACGGCGTCTGGACGCTCTGCGGGGCCGGGGCGGCCTGGTCGACGGGCGGGAACACGGCCGAGCCGACGCCCGCACCGCTGTTGGCCGGTCCGCCGCCGGCCACGATCGCCGGGGCCCCGGTCTGGCCGCCGGAGGCGTTCAGCACCCGCGAGATCTCGTCCCGCATCGCCGCGGCGCTCGGGAAGCGCTCGTTCGGGTTCTTCTTCAGAGCGCGGGCGACGAGCGCGTCCACCGCCGGGGTGACCGACCGGTTGATGGTGGACGGCGCGACCGGCTCCTCCTGCACATGCGCGTACGCGATGGCGAGCGGCGAGTCCGCGTCGAACGGGATGCGCCCGGTGAGCAGCTGGAAGAGCATGATGCCGACCGAGTACAGGTCGGAGCGGGCGTCCACACCGCGGCCGAGAGCCTGTTCGGGGGAGAGGTACTGCGGGGTGCCGACGACCATGCCGGTCTGCGTCATCGAGGTGACACCGGACTGCATGGCGCGGGCGATGCCGAAGTCCATGACCTTCACGACGCCGCGCTTGGTCATCATCACGTTGCCGGGCTTGATGTCGCGGTGGACCAGGCCCATCTCGTGGCTGGTCTCCAGCGCGGCCAGCACGTCGGCCGTCACCTTGAGCGCCTTGTCGGCGGGCATCGCGCCGTGCTGCCGGATGTCGTCGGCCAGGACGGAGCCGAGCGGCTGGCCCTCGACGTACTCCATGACGATGTACGGCATCAGCGCGCCACCGAGCTCGTCCTCGCCGGTGTCGAAGACCGAGACGATGTTGGTGTGCTGGAGCTTGGCGACGGCCTGCGCCTCGCGGCGGAACCGCTCGCGGAAGGACTGCTCGCGCCCGAGCTCGGTGTGGAGGGTCTTGATCGCGACCTGGCGGTCGAGGGCGGAGTCGTAGGCCAGGTAGACGGAGGCCATGCCGCCCTCGCCGAGCAGGTCACGCAGCTGGTAGCGGCCGCCTGCCACCGCCCCGCCCGCGTAGCGGCCCTGTGCGCCGTCCTGGCTCATGACTTGCTTCCCCCTCGGCGGCGCGCATCCCTTGGCACGCGCTGTGATGCACACACAATGTTTTTGTAGGACGCGGTCGGGTGCGATCCGGTTCCGTACAACGCGATTACGCGCCAAGTCTGCCCGAGGGGTCCGACACGTCAAGCCGGGTGCCCGTTCCGTGACCCTACGCACAGGAAGCGTCTCGGAAGCGTTACAGGAAAGGCGTCGATGGCAGGTGCAGGACGCGCCGACCGGTCGGATGATCCGTCCGGAGCGGAACCTGGGTGTCCGGTGGAGGCTGTAGCGTGACGTGGCAATGCAGCAAGGCACCGTGAGAACCCGCGGACGCGCGGACAGATACGACGGCGAGGACTGATGGCACCCGATTCCGAAGCAAACGGCGGCGGAGTTTCGGATGGCTCCGACGCCTGGGGTGTCGGCGGCGTCGTCGGTGACGGACGCTACCGGATGACCTACCGGCTCGGCCGGGGCGGCATGGCAGAGGTGTACGCGGCGGAGGACGTCCGGCTCGGACGTACGGTCGCGGTCAAACTGCTCCGCTCGGACCTGGCCGAGGACCCGGTCTCCAAGGCCCGCTTCACGCGCGAGGCGCAGTCCGTCGCCGGGCTCAACCACCACGCGATCGTCGCCGTGTACGACTCCGGCGAGGACACCGTGGGCGGCCAGACCGTCCCGTACATCGTGATGGAGCTGGTCGAGGGCCGCACCATCCGCGACCTCCTCCTGACCGCCGAGGCACCCCCGCCCGAGCAGGCGCTGATCATCGTCTCGGGGGTGCTGGAGGCGCTGGCCTACTCGCACCAGCACGGCATCGTGCACCGCGACATCAAGCCCGCCAACGTGATCATCACGGACTCCGGCGCGGTCAAGGTGATGGACTTCGGCATCGCGCGGGCGCTGCACGGCGCCCAGTCGACGATGACCCAGACCGGCATGGTCATGGGCACGCCGCAGTACCTCTCCCCCGAGCAGGCGCTCGGCAAGGCCGTCGACCACCGCTCCGACCTCTACGCGACGGGCTGCCTGCTCTACGAACTGCTGGCGCTGCGGCCCCCGTTCACCGGTGAGACCCCGCTCTCGGTGGTCTACCAGCACGTCCAGGACATCCCGGTGCAGCCGTCCGAGGTCTCGGACGTGGTGCCGCCGGAGCTGGACGGGATGGTGATGCGGTCGCTGGCGAAGGACCCGGACGACCGGTTCCAGAGCGCGGAGGAGATGCGCGGGCTGGTCCAGTACAGCCTTCAGATGCTCCAGGTGCAGGGCGGTCACACGGGGACCTGGAACACCGGTCCGGTGGCGCTCCACGAGGGCGGCCAGACCCCGCCGCACGGGATGACGGGGTCGACCCGGGCGATGGGCCACCCGGTGCACGGGGACACCTCGCAGGGCCCGATCCTGCCCCCGTACAACCCGGACGACGGCGGCTACGACGGCGGTCAGCGCGGCGGTGGCGGGCGCAACAAGATGTGGCTGTTCGTGGTGCTCGCCCTGGTCGCGATCGGTGCCGGGGTCGCCTTCGCCATCAGCGCGTCCAAGGGCGACGACAACGACAAGCAGCCGGTCAAGCCGTCGCCGTCGGTGAGTTCGTCCGAGGAGACGCCCTCGGAGGAGCCGTCCGAGGAGGAGTCCGAGGAGCCGGAGCAGCCGAGCGACCCGACGGGCGGCCAGACGCAGCCGAACCCGCCGCCGTACACCCCGCCCCCGACCCGGAGCCAGCCCACGTTCACGCCCTCGCCGACCCCGTCCGACAACACGGACGCGGGCACGACGGACGGCAACACCAACGAGGGCAGCAGCGGCGAACCGAGCGGCGACCCCAGCACGCCGACGACCGACCCGGGCACCCCGGGCGGCGGCAACGGCGGGGAGCCGGGCGGCGGAGCCGGCGGTGGCGACGACGGGGGTACGGGAACGACCCCCGGCTCCTCGGCTGGCCTCACCCCGTAGCAGCCCGCACGGGTCACGCGTCACCTCTTGAGGCGCACGCGTGACCCTCCAGCCGCACGCGTGACCTCTCGGCCGCCCGTCTCACTCCGTGAAGGCCGCGCAGACCGCCTCGTACTCACGGGTCCACCAGACCGCCAGGGCCGACACCGCAGGGAACTGCGGGTCGGCCCTTCGGTCGTCCAGGCGGTAGCGCCAGCGGAGTATCCAGAAGTCGTTGAGCCGCTCCCACCACACCCGGTGCACGGCGGCGGCCAGTTCGGCGGCCCCCGCCCCCGCCGCACGCCGGTAGGCGCGCGCGTACGCCCGTACCTTCGCCAGGTCCAGCTCCCCGCCCGGCTGCACGAAGAAGATGGCGGCAGCCCGGACCGCCTCCTCGGCGCGCGGCTGCACCCCCAGCCGGTCCCAGTCCACGATCGCGACCGGATCGGCGCCCCGGTAGAGCAGGTTGAGCGGATGGAAGTCCCCGTGCACCCACCCGGTCGCGGGCCCGTCCGGCGTCGGCGGCCGGCGGTGCGCATGGCGCTCCAGCAGCACCCGGCGCTCCACGAGCCGGTGCACGGCCAGCTCGTCGAAGGCGTCGCGCGGGGTGTCCCGGGGCCGCTGCCCCCGCGCCACGGCGAGCAGTTCGTCGATCAGCGCGAAGGTGTCGGCGGCGTGCGGGCTGCCGTACCCGGCGGGTAACGGCCCCACCGCGGGCTCGGGTTCACCGTCCGTCGGCATGACCTGCTCAAGAGCGGTGTGTACGGCTCCGAGGAGCGTCCCGAGACGCCGGGACTGGTGGGGGGTGAGCTGGGATCCGACCCGGTGCAGTCCGTCGACCCAGGGGTGCAGGGCGTAGCAGCGGTCGCCGATGACGGTGACCGTGGTGCCCTCCGCGTCGGTCAGCGGCGGGACGACGGGCACACCGAGGGAGGCCAGGCGCTGGGTGGCGCGGTGCTGGCGCACGATCGTGGCGCGTTCACCGGTGGCGTCGTCGATGTGCTTCTTGTCGAGGTGGTGCTTGAGGAAGTAGGAGCCGCGGGTGGTGGAGACGCGGTATCCGTGGTTCAGCAGGCCCTTGGTGATCGGCTCGCAGGCGAGCGGTTCTCCCACCTCCGGGTAGCGGCGCAGCACCTCGCCGACCGGAGGAACTGGTGGGCGGGTTACATATGAGCGCGGCACTTACCAAATGGTAGATCACGCTGCGTGGCGGACAAGCTGACTTGCGCTGAAGTCAAGAGTGTGCTTCGTGACGAAGTGCGGGTCGACCCGGAGGTAGGCCGGAGCGAAGGGCTCACCGTTGGCGAGGACGGGGGCGGTACCGAAGAGTTCCGCCTGCTCGGGGCAGGGATGGACGATCTCGGCGGGCCCGGTGAACTGCACCGACCACAGGTCCCCGCCGTCGCCCGAGGAGGCCGCGTTGTAGTTGTCCGCCCCGTAGGCGACGACGCTCCCGTCGCACGCCTCGTGGTAGCCGAAGCCGCTGTGCATCCGCAGCAGGATGCGGCCGTCGCTCACGATGTGCCGGGCCACCGCCAGGAACGGCAGGGCGCGCATGCTGGTGGCGAGACGGCCGTACGGGACCCGGCGGAGCAGCTCCATCGCCGTGGGCGCGGGGGTTTCGTCGGAGGGCATACGGTCCACTCTCCGGCACGCGTAGGGGCCGGGTAAGAGTCCCCGGCCCCGGGCGGCCCGGGACCAAAGTCCCTAGGGCCTGTCGTCAAACTGCCGTCTGCCGTGCGACGCCTGGCACGCACGCTCGCGGCGTTGCCGAAATGGCCAAGTAGCTCCGCTACGAGGCCATTCCGGCGCCTTGCGATCGCACGCACCAGACGCCGCGCGGCCGCCCTTCGGGCGACGACGGCAGTTTGACGACAGGCCCTAGGCCCCCGGGCGTCAGCGGCGCTCGGCCTGGAGCCGTGCGACGTACGCGGCCGCCTGCGAGCGGCGCTCCATGCCCAGCTTGGACAGCAGGCTGGAGACGTAATTCTTGATCGTCTTCTCGGCGAGGTGCAGCCGCTCCCCGATGACCCGGTTGGTCAGCCCCTCCCCGATCAGATCCAGGATCTTGCGCTCCTGCTCGGTGAGGTTGGCGAGCCGCTCGTCGCCCTTGGCGGTGCCGCCGTCGCGCAGCCGCTCCAGCACCCGGGCGGTCGCGACGGGGTCCAGCAGGGATTTTCCGGCGGCGACGTCCCGTACGGCATTGAGCAGTTCATCGCCCCGGATCGCTTTCAGCACATAACCCGACGCACCGGCCATGATGGCGTCGAAAAGTGCCTCGTCATCGGCGTACGAGGTGAGCATCAGGCATTTGATGTTCTCGTCCAGCGAACGGACCTCCCGGCACACCTCCACCCCGCTGCCGTCGGGCAGCCGGACGTCGAGAACCGCCACATCGGGACGCGTCGCCGGGATCCTGACCAGGGCGTCGGCGGCCGTACCCGCCTCGCCGACCACCTCGATGTCGGGTTCGGAGGCCAGCAGCTCATGGACGCCACGCCGGACGACCTCGTGATCGTCCAGCAGAAATACGGTGATTTTTCCATCTTCGCGCACGGTCGCAGTCTCACACACTCGCCTCTCCTCCGCTCTTCCCAGCCGCTGATCCGCGGGATAACGTGCCGTTGTTCCGGCGGCCTGCAAGGCTGTTACCAGTGCTGTGACCAGCAGAGCTTCGTGATTTTTTCGATTTACTTGGAAATCCAAGCAAAAACGCAGGTCAGATAGGGTTTCGCAGTTATGCGATGCACTGGGTAACGTGCCTATGACAGGGCGCTCGCCGGGGCACCTGTCACGCCTGTATCCCGGCCGAGAAGCACCCACCCCGTGCACGGGTCCGGACACAGGCGAGCCGCACTGGTTTCCCGGCAGACCCCGGGGGCCGGACCGACGGAGGAGCACGCACGTGACCGTGGAGAGCACTGCCGCCGCGCGTAAACCGCGACGCGCCAGTAAGCGGACCAGCGCCGCGAAGAAGCCGCAGAGTTCCGAGCCCCAGCTCGTGCAGCTGCTGACGCCCGAGGGCGAGCGGGTGGAACACCCGGACTACAGCATCGACCTGAGCGCCGACGAGCTGCGCGGCCTGTACCGGGACATGGTCCTCACCCGCCGCTTCGACGCCGAGGCGACCGCCCTCCAGAGGCAAGGGGAGCTGGGCCTGTGGGCCTCGCTGCTGGGCCAGGAGGCCGCGCAGATCGGCAGCGGCCGGGCGCTGCGCGACGACGACTACGTCTTCCCGACCTACCGGGAACACGGGGTGGCCTGGTGTCGCGGGGTCGACCCCACCAACCTGCTGGGCATGTTCCGCGGGGTCAACCACGGTGGCTGGGACCCGACGACCAACAACTTCCACCTGTACACGATCGTCATCGGCTCGCAGACCCTGCACGCCACCGGCTACGCCATGGGCGTCGCCAAGGACGGCGCGGACTCGGCCGTGATCGCGTACTTCGGTGACGGTGCCTCCAGCCAGGGCGATGTCGCGGAGTCGTTCACCTTCTCCGCCGTCTACAACGCCCCGGTCGTGTTCTTCTGCCAGAACAACCAGTGGGCCATCTCCGAGCCCACCGAGCGCCAGACCCGCGTGCCGCTCTACCAGCGCGCGCAGGGTTACGGCTTCCCCGGCGTCCGGGTCGACGGCAACGACGTCCTCGCCTGCCTGGCCGTCACCCGCTCCGCGCTGGAGCGCGCCCGCCGAGGCGAAGGCCCCACCCTGGTCGAGGCGTTCACGTACCGCATGGGCGCCCACACCACCTCCGACGACCCGACGAAGTACCGGGCCGACGACGAGCGGGCCGCCTGGGAGGCGAAGGACCCGATCCTGCGCCTGCGCACGTACCTGGAGAAGGAGAAGCTCGCCGACGAGGCGTTCTTCACCGGGCTGGAGACGGAGAGCGAGACCCTCGGCAAGCGCGTACGCGAGGTCGTACGGGCGATGCCCGACCCGGAGCCGCTCTCCCTGTTCGAGCACGGCTACGCCGACGGCAACTCCCTCGTCGACGAGGAGCGCGCCCAGTTCTCCGCCTACCAGGCATCGTTCGCAGACTCCGCCGAGGAGGGCAAGTAGCCATGGCCGTGGAAAAGATGTCCATCGCGAAAGCGCTCAACGAGTCGCTGCGTCTGGCCCTCGACACCGACCCCAAGGTCCTCATCATGGGCGAGGACGTCGGAAAGCTCGGCGGCGTCTTCCGGATCACCGACGGTCTCCAGAAGGACTTCGGCGAGGACCGGGTGATCGACACCCCGCTCGCCGAGTCCGGCATCGTCGGCACCGCGATCGGCCTGGCCCTGCGCGGCTACCGCCCGATCGTGGAGATCCAGTTCGACGGCTTCGTCTTCCCCGCGTACGACCAGATCGTCACGCAGCTCGCGAAGATGCACGCCCGCGCGCTCGGCAAGATCAAGCTCCCGGTCGTCGTCCGTATCCCGTACGGCGGCGGCATCGGCGCGGTGGAGCACCACAGCGAGTCCCCCGAGGCGCTCTTCGCGCACGTCGCGGGCCTGAAGGTGGTCTCGCCGTCCAACGCGAGCGACGCCTACTGGATGATGCAGCAGGCCGTCCAGAGCGATGACCCGATCATCTTCTTCGAGCCCAAGCGGCGCTACTGGGACAAGGGCGAGGTCGACACCGAGTCCATCCCCGGCCCGCTCCACAAGGCCGTCACCGTCCGCGAGGGCAGCGACCTGACGCTCGTCGCGTACGGTCCGATGGTCAAGGTCTGCCTGGAAGCGGCCGCGGCCGCCCAGGAGGAGGGCAAGTCGGTCGAGGTCCTGGACCTGCGCTCCATGTCCCCCATCGACTTCGACGCCATCCAGACCTCGGTCGAGAAGACCGGCCGGCTCGTCGTCGTCCACGAGGCGCCCGTCTTCTACGGCTCCGGCGCGGAGATCGCCGCCCGCATCACCGAGCGCAGCTTCTACCACCTCGAAGCGCCGGTGCTCAGGGTCGGCGGCTACCACGTGCCCTACCCGCCGGCCCGGCTGGAGGACGAGTACCTGCCCGGCCTGGACCGGGTACTCGACGCCGTCGACCGCTCGCTTGCGTACTGAGGGACAGGAGTCGTGACGACGATGACACAGACGTCCGCTCGCTTCCGCGAGTTCAAGATGCCCGACGTGGGCGAGGGGCTCACCGAGGCCGAGATCCTCAAGTGGTTCGTCCAGCCCGGCGACACGGTCACCGACGGCCAGGTCGTGTGCGAGGTCGAGACGGCGAAGGCGGCGGTGGAGCTGCCGATCCCGTTCGACGGCGTGGTGCACGAGCTGCGGTTCTCCGAAGGTACGACGGTCGATGTCGGCCAGGTGATCATCACGGTGGATGTGGCGCCGGGGAGCGGTGAGGAGGCTCCGGTTCCGGCTCCGGTGCAGGAGCCGGTGGAGGCTCCCGCTCCCGCCGCCGACGAGCCGAAGGGCCGTACGCCGGTCCTGGTCGGTTACGGGGTCGCGGAGTCCTCCACCAAGCGCCGCCCGCGCAAGGGGGCGGCTGCTCCGGAGGCGGCTGCGGTCGCGGCGGCGGTACAGGCGGAGCTGAACGGACACGGAGCGCCGGCGCCCGCTGCGCCTGTCGCTCCCGCCGCTCCTGAGGCTCCGGTCGGCCGCCCGCTGGCGAAGCCGCCGGTACGGAAGCTGGCGAAGGACCTGGGGATCGACCTGGCGACGGTGGTGCCGACCGGCAAGGACGGCATCATCACCCGCGAGGACGTGCACGCGGCTGCGGTCGCGGCTGTGGCGCCTGAGACCGTTGAGCCGGTGGCGGCTGCCGTGGAGGTCGTGGACGCCACGGCCTCCGCGAGGGAGACCCGTATCCCGGTCAAGGGGGTCCGCAAGGCGATCGCGCAGGCGATGGTGGGCAGCGCGTTCACCGCCCCGCACGTCACCGAGTTCGTGACGGTCGACGTGACGCGCACGATGAAGCTGGTGGCGGAGCTGAAGGAGGACAAGGAGATGGCGGGGGTGCGGGTCAACCCGCTCCTGATCATCGCCAAGGCCCTCCTGGTCGCGATCAAGCGGAACCCCGAGGTCAACGCGGCCTGGGACGAGGCCAACCAGGAGATCGTGCAGAAGCACTACGTCAACCTGGGCATCGCGGCGGCCACCCCGCGCGGTCTGATCGTGCCGAACATCAAGGACGCGCACGAGAAGACGCTGCCGCAGCTCGCGGCGGCCCTGGGCGAGCTGGTCACCACGGCGAGGGACGGCAAGACGTCCCCGGCGGCGATGGCGGGCGGCACGGTGACGATCACCAACGTCGGCGTCTTCGGCGTCGACACGGGCACCCCGATCCTGAACCCGGGCGAGTCCGCGATCCTGGCCGTCGGCGCGATCAAGCTCCAGCCCTGGGTGCACAAGGGCAAGGTGAAGCCGCGTCAGGTCACCACGCTGGCCCTGTCGTTCGACCACCGCCTGGTCGACGGCGAGCTGGGCTCCAAGGTGCTGGCCGATGTGGCGGCGATCCTGGAACAGCCGAAGCGCCTGATCACCTGGGCGTAGGTCGCTCGGTCGGTGGGCCCGTACGCAGCTCTGCGTACGGGCCCACCGGCATGTCCGGGCATCACCGTACGGACAGCTCGGCGAACACCGACTTGCCGACGGTGCGCGGCTCCACGCCCCAGTGGTCGGCGAGCTGAGCGACGATCAGGAGCCCGCGCCCGTAGCAGTCGTCGGCGCCGGGCCGCTGGAGGCAGGGCAACCGCTCCCCGCGCGGATCGCTGACGGTGATCCGGAGGACGGACTCGGTGAGCGTGAGGTGGACCCGGAAGAGCCGCCCCCGGATGGCCCCGTGCAGCAGGGCGTTGGTGGCCAGCTCGCTGACGAGCAGCGCCGCGTCCCCGGCCATCCCCGGCTGCCCCCACTGAAGGACGAGCCGAGCGGCCCGATGCCGGCTGAGGGACACGCTGCGAGCGGTGGGCGTGTAGTCGACCCGGTCCTCCCGGAGGACGGGCTCGGGGGCGGGGGCGGAGAGCTCTTGGGCTGCGGTCATGGTCGCTTGCCTCCGGGTGGGGTGGGGTGGTCAGCAGAGTGCCGACCGTAGTGACAGAAAGCTCTCGTGCTCAAGCAGTTTGGGGAATATATTCCCCGAACGAGCGAATGGGGGCGTTGTCGGTGCGCTTGCTGGCACACTGGGCGCGATCATCGGGAGGACGAGATGCGCAGTTCCGGAGCCGCTGCACGTGGCAATCGGACGTCCACCGTGCTTGGGCGACGCCTCGGTGGCGAGCTGCAACGCCTGCGGATCGGAGCAGGCATGACGCAGCAGCAGGCCGCCGAGTACCTGAGCGCGACGGCGACCAAGGTGGTGAAGATGGAGAGCGGGTGGGTTCCGATCCGCGATCCGGACATCCGGGCCTTGTGCCAGCTGTACGGAGTGACGGACGACCAGGTTGTCGCAGGGCTGTTGGACATCGCGAAGACGGACCGTGAGCGCCGGAAGGTAAAGGGCTGGTGGGACAACGGCCTCGTGCCAGGCGGCGTGGACTACATCGCGATGGAGGACGGCGCCCTGCGCAACAGGCAGTGGCAGGTGGCCCTGATTCCGGGGTTGTTCCAGACGGCCGAGTACATCAGGGCGATGGGCGTGGCGGATCTGCCCTGGGACGACATCGACCAGCTCGAAGCCGTGGTCGAGGCTCGGGCGCGGCGCCAGCGAAGACTGCACGGCGACAACCCGCTGCTGATGCATGCCGTCATCTGGGAGGCCGCCTTGCGGCAGCTCATCGGAGGGCCTGACGTCATGCGGCGCCAGCTCAACCACCTGTGCGAGCTGTCGGAGCTCCCCAACATCCACATCCAGGTGCTGCCGTTCCGGGCAGGTGGACACAGCGGCGTCGGCGGCCCGTTCAATATCCTGTCGTTCAGCGAGGACAAGGCTGTGGACGTGGTCCACATGGACGCGTCCCGCTCCGAGATCTGGATCGAGGATGCGGAGCGGAGTGCGGTCTTCGTCGGGATGTTCAACAGCCTGGTGACCTCGAGCCTGTCGCCACACGATTCGGTACAGCTCATGCAGAGCATCGCCAAAGGGATGAGTGAATGAGAACGTTCCAGTTCACCAAGTCCAGCCACAGCACCAAGGAACACGACTGCGTCGAGGTCGCCCGCAACATCCCCACCACCGTCGCCGTCCGCGACTCCAAGCGTCCCGGCGGCCCCCTGCTCACCGTCGCGCCCGCCGCGTGGGATGCCTTCACGGCCGACCTGCGCCGGCCGCAGCACCCGTAGGGCCGTACGTACGACGAAGGGGCCCGGCCCGCACGGTGTGTGCGGGCCGGGCCCCTTTCCGTACGCGCGGGCCGGTTACTTCTTGAAGCCGTAGTCCATGAGCTTCTTCGCGTCGGCCGTGCGGGTCGTCTCGTTGGTGGACGTGAGGACCGTGCCGATGACCGTCTTGCCGTTGCGCGTCGCGGCGAAGACCAGGCAGTACTTGGCGGTCGGGCCCGAGCCCGTCTTCACGCCGATCGCCCCGCTGTAGCTGCTGAGCATCTTGTTGGTGTTGGTCCACGCCATGTTGCGGTAGCCGCCACTCTTCGTGGTGACCTTCTGCGTGGTCGACTTCGTCTTGACGATCGTGCGGAACGTGGGGTTCTTCATCGCCTGGCTGGCGATGATCGTCAGGTCCCGGGGAGTCGAGTAGTTGTTCCCGCCCCCGATGCCGTCGAACGAGTCGAACTTGGTGTTCTTCAGCTTCAGCGTCTTCGCCGTGGAGTTCATCTTGCCGATGAACGACTTGACGCGGGCGTCACGGGTCTTGCCGGAGCCGAACTTGTCCGCCAGGGCGTACGCCGCGTCGCAGCCGGACGGGAGCATCAGGCCGTAGAGCAGCTGGCCGACCGTCACCTTGTCGCCGACGATGAGCCGGGCGGACGAGGCGTTCTTCGAGACGATGTAGTCGCTGTACGCCTTCTGGATCGTGACCTTGGTCTTGAGGTTCACGTTCTTCTGCTGCAACACCACGAGGGCGGTCATGATCTTCGTGGTGGAACCGGTGGAGCGGCGGGTGTCCGCGGTCTTGGTGTAGAGCGCCTTGCCGGTGCCGTTGTTCATCACGAAGCCGCCCTTGGCGACGATCGTCGGAACCGGCGGCGCCGTGGCGGCCTGGGCCGTCGAAGCGAAGGCACCGCTCGCGAGCACCGCACCCGCGGTGAGGGCCACCGTGCTCGTGATGGTGACGCGATTTATGCGCTTGATCCCGAATTTCAACTGAACGCTCCAAATGCCCCTGATATGCGGCCACATAAGGGTGCCGCTCGGTGGTGAGACTCCTGGGGCGGGTGAATGGATGCGTTCCCGAACGGGTGAATTTGCGCAGACTTGACCTTGAGCCCGGTCGGCCTGACCGTGAGCCGGCCGGGTCGGAATGCCGGCCTGATGCCCGGTCAGCGCCCGCCGGTCTCCGCCGGGGCGCAGCACGTACAACCGGGCCGGCAGCCGCACGCGTCCGCCGGGGCACCCGCCGGAGCGGTGTCGGCCGCCACGGGGGCCGACGGCGCGCAGCAGCCCTTGCCCTGCCAGGCGTCCCGGCCCTCCTTGACCGCGATGACGGCGATGACGAGGGCGGCGACCGGGTCCGCCCAGGACCAGCCGAGCGTGGCGTTGAGGAGGAGGCCGACGAGGAGGACGGCGGAGAGGTACGTGCAGAGCAGGGTCTGCTTCGAGTCCGCGACGGCGGAGGCGGAGCCGAGTTCGCGGCCGGCCCGGCGCTGCGCGGCCGACAGGAACGGCATGACCGCCAGGGAGAGCGCCGCGATCACGATGCCGGTGAGGGATCGGTCGGCCTCGCCGTCGCCCACGAGTGCCCGGACGGCGTCGACGGAGACGTACGCGGCTAGCGCGAAGAAGGAGAGGGCGATGATCCGCAGGGCGGTCTTCTCCCGGGCCTCGCGCACCGCGTGGTCGCGGGCGGAGAACTGCCAGGCGACGGCGGTGGCCGAGGAGACCTCGATGACGGAGTCCAGGCCGAAGCCGACCAGTGCGCTGGAGGAGGCGATCGTTCCGGCGGTGAGGGCGACGACCGCCTCGATGAGGTTGTACGCGATGGTCGCCACGACCAGCAGCCGTATCCGGCGGGCCAGCGTGTCACGGCGGGCCGGGGAGGGCCCCAGGGAGAGCGCGGTCATCGCTCAGCAGCACCCTTCCGTGTCGGCGTCCGCGCAGGTGCGGTCGGTCTCCACGGCCACCACGGCCGTGCGCAGGCTGTCCAGGGCGGTGCCCAGGCGTTCGTCGGCCAGCTCGTAGCGCGTTCGCCGGCCGTCCGGCACGGTGACGACCAGGCCGCAGTCGCGCAGGCAGGCGAGGTGGTTGGAGAGCCGGGGGCGCGAGATGCCCAGGGCGTCGGCGAGGTCGGAAGGGTAGGCCGGGGCCTCGCGGAGTGCGAGCAGCAGGCGGCAGCGGATCGGGTCGGCGAGCGCGCGGCCGAACCGTGCGAGCACCTCGATGTCGGAAGCGACAGTCAGCATGAGGACGACGGTACAGCTCATCGTGAATTCAGGGAAGCGTGAATCGTCGGATGTCGTGCGGCCTTCCCTGGATTCCAGAATCCGGACGCCCCTCCTCGATGCGTGCATGTTGTATCTATGCTGTGCGCATGCCTGCCGCAGCCCCCGCCCCCGTACAGCCGACGACCACTTCCCCCAAGCAGCCGCCCGCCGCCGAGCGCGTCTACGCGCACATCAAGGAGGCGGTTCTCGACCGTCGCTACGAGGGCGGCACGCTGCTCACCGAAGGTGGGCTCGCGGATGCGGTAGGGGTGTCGCGTACGCCGGTGAGGGAGGCGTTGCTGCGGCTGGAGGTCGAAGGGCTGATCAAGCTCTACCCGAAGAAGGGCGCCCTCGTGCTGGCCGTCTCCGCGCAGGAGATCAAGGACGTGGTGGAGACCCGGCTGCTGGTGGAGGAGTTCGCGGCGCGTAAAGCCGTTCCCGCGTCACCCCGGTTGATCGCGCGGCTCGAACAGCTCCTGGAGGAGCAGCGGCAGCTCGCGGAGGTCGGGGATCTGGCGGAGGTGGCCGTCAAGGACCGCTGTTTCCATGCCGAGATCGTCAAGAACGCGGGCAACGACATCCTCTCGCGCCTCTACGACCAGCTGCGCGACCGCCAGTTGCGGATGGGCGTCGCGGTGATGGAGGCGCATCCGGGCAGGATCGAGGCCAACATCACCGAGCACAGCGAGCTGCTGGAGGCGATCCGGGGCGGGAACGCCGAGGAGGCCGCGCAGGTCGTGCGGCGCCATGTCAGCCGCGTGCGGGTGCTGGTCCGGGGTGAGGACCGGTGAGTTCGGCCGCCGCCCCCCCGCTCCCGCTGCCCGGCGATCCACCCGGGGGCCGACGTGCCGCCTGGGTCTGGGGGATCGGCGTCGCGGTCTACTTCGTCGCGATCATCTTCCGTACGAGCCTGGGTGTGGCCGGTCTCGACGCCGCCGACCGGTTCGACGTCAACGCCTCGGCCCTCTCCACCTTCTCCATCCTCCAGCTCCTCGTCTACGCGGGCATGCAGATACCCGTGGGGCTGATGGTCGACCGGCTCGGCACCAAGCGGGTCCTCACCATCGGGGCCGTCCTCTTCACGGTCGGTCAGCTCGGGTTCGCGCTCTCCCCCTCGTACGGCATGGCGCTGGCCGCACGCGCCCTGCTCGGCTGCGGTGACGCGATGACGTTCATCAGCGTGCTGCGGCTCGGCAGCCGCTGGTTCCCCGCCCGGCGAGGGCCGCTGATCGGCCAGGTCGCCGCGCTGTTCGGGATGGCGGGCAACCTCGTCTCGACCCTCTTCATCGCGCGGGCCCTGCACAGCTTCGGCTGGACGACGACCTTCGTCGGCAGCTCGCTGGCGGGGGTCGTCGTGCTCGTCCCGCTCCTGCTGTTCCTCAAGGACCACCCCGACGGCCACGAGCCGCCGCCCGCCGAGCACGCGGGTGCCGCCTACGTACGCAAGCAGATCGCCGCCGCCTGGCGGGAGCCGGGGACGCGGCTCGGGATGTGGGTGCACTTCACCACCCAGTTCCCGGCGATGGTGTTCCTGCTGCTCTGGGGGATGCCGTTCCTCGTCGAGGCGCAGGGGCTCAGCCGGGGGACGGCGGGCACGCTGCTGACCCTGGTGGTGCTCTCCAACATGGTGGTGGGGCTCGTCTACGGGCAGATCATCGCCCGGCACCACGGGGCGCGGGCCCCCATCGCGCTGGGTACGGTCGCGACGACCGCCCTCCTCTGGGCGTGCGCGATCTTGTATCCGGCCGCTCACACGCCGGTGTGGCTGCTGACCGTCCTGTGCGTGGTGCTGGGCGCCTGCGGCCCCGCCTCGATGGTCGGCTTCGACTTCGCCCGGCCCGCCAATCCGCCGGAGCGTCAGGGCACCGCGTCGGGGATCGTCAACATGGGGGGGTTCATCGCCTCCATGACGACGCTGTTCGCCGTCGGGGTGCTGCTGGACGCCACAGGCGGCAACTACCGCGCCGCCTTCGCCTCGGTCTTCGTCCTGGAGGCGCTCGGCGTCGCCCAGATCCTGCGGCTGCGCCGTCGTGCGGCGCTCAGGGAACGCGACCACCATGTGGTGAGCCGGGTGGAGGCCGTGCACGTACCGGCGTAGGCCTCTGCGGTACGTCGTGCCCGGCGGCGCGCCCGCCCACCCGTCAACTCCGGGGCGGGCGCCGCCGGGAGCTACGGGGTGACGGCGAAGTGGTCCAGGATCGCCGTGGCCAGCTCCTGGTCGCCCTCGGCCTTGATCCGGTCGGCCACCGCCGCCGGACGGACCCGGCCGCAGGCGAGGCGTACGTACGTCTCCCAGTCCATCGAGAGCGTCACGGCCGGGCCCAGCGAGGGCGAACCGTCTATCGAACCGCGGCCCTCCGCGTCGACCCGTACCGTCCGCAGGAACTCCACCGGACCGTGCACGTCCAGCACCACCGCCGAGTTGGCCGGCGCGCCCGCGTCCTTGGCGACCACCTTCGGCAGCGCGGCGAGCAGCACGTCCCGGGTGATGTGCGCGCCGGGGGAGTCCAGGTTGCCCGGCTGACCGAGCGTCGTCCGCAGGTCCTGCTCATGCACCCAGACGTCGAAGGCCCGCATGTTGAGCGCCACTTCGAGGGTCTGCTCGGCGCCCAGCGGCGCGCGGACCGTGGCGTCGGGGGAGCGGGACTCGTTGCGCAGCTGGCGGGCGCGGCGGATGAGGACGTACTCCAGCTCGGACGTCATCTCGGGCGCGGTGTGGTGGCGCCGGACGTCGACCTGCATCTCCATGTACCGGGCGAAGTCGCTCTGTACGTGGTACAGGTCGCGCGGCAGCGTGTGGATGGGCCGCGGGTCGCCGAGCATCTCGCACTCCATGCCGATGACGTGCGACACGATGTCCCGCACCGACCATCCGGGGCACGGTGTGCGGCGGTTCCACTCCCCCTCCGCGAGTGGCTTGACCAGGTCGGCTATCGCTTCGATGGAGTGAGTCGCGGAGTCGGCGTAGGTCTGGAGGCTGGGATGGACGGTCACGGGACCCCTCGGCGGTTCTTCGGTGCATGGGCTGGAGAGCAGGGAGTGCCGGCGGGCGGGCCGGCACGGACGACGCTGTCTGCGGGCTGCTGTCTGCTTGCTGCGTGGGAGGTTCAGTCGCCTAAGTTACGCTGCGAGCAGGCACCCCGGCAGTGCTTTCGTGTGACGATCGTAGGCCCGTGTTGACGGCTCGAATGCCAGGACGGTGGTAGTGTGCGCGCCTCCCTCATCCAGATCGCAGTAGACCCGGACGAATCCGTCGAGGCCCGCCGCGAGCGGGCCGCCTCCCTGGTGGTCGCCCAGCGCGGCGCGGACCTGGTGGTCCTTCCCGAGCTCTGGCCGGTCGGGGCGTTCGCCTACACCGTCTTCGAGCAGGAGGCCGAGCCGCTCCAGGGCCCCACGCACGAGGTGATGGCGAAGGCGGCCGCCGAGGCCGGGGTCTGGCTGCACGCGGGCTCGTTCGTGGAGCGCGCACCGGACGGCACCCTCTACAACACCGCGCTGGTCTTCTCCCCGGACGGCGAGCCCTCGGCGGCCTACCGCAAGATCCACCGCTTCGGCTTCGACAAGGGCGAGGCGGTGATGATGGGCGCGGGCGACGAACTGGTGACCGTCGCCCTGCCGCAGACCACGCTCGGCCTGGCCACCTGCTACGACCTCCGCTTCCCCGAGCAGTTCCGCGCCCTGGTCGACGCGGGCGCCGAGACGCTCGTCGTGTCGGCGGGGTGGCCCGAGCGCCGCCGCGCCCACTGGACGCTCCTCGCACAGGCCCGTGCCGTCGAGAACCAGGCGTACGTCCTCGCCCTCGGCACGGCGGGGACCCACGCCGATGTCCCGCAGGCCGGGCACAGCATCGTCGTCGACCCCTGGGGCGAGGTGCTCGCCGAGGCCGGGGCGGGCGAGGAGGTCCTGACCGTGGAGTTCGACCCGGCAAAGGTGGCCGCGACCCGGGAGCAGTTCCCGGCCCTGAAGGACCGCCGCCTGGGGCTCGCGCCGCCGAGCATCTGAGCGCCTTTCGTTGTTTCACGTGAAACGCCCTGTTTCACGTGAAACAACGAACTTCCGTGCCCGGCAAGGCGATCAGTCTTCGTTCTCCTTGTCCGCCAGCACGATCACGCACATCGCCACGGCGACGAGCAGCGCGGTGTCCGCGTCTTCCCGGACCACGTCGATGCCGTACGTGTCCCGGATCGTCAGCCAGCGCCGCGAGATCTGGGCCAGCAGCTCACCCTCGTACTCGATGGCGAACTCGCGGTCCAGGATCTTGCCGCTGACGTCGATCTCCGTACCGTCCAGCAGGGTCACCCGGTAGTGGTTGCGGAGCAGCGAGAGCCGCTTGCGCTTGACCTTGGCCAGCTCCTCGCCGCCGCGCTCGATGAGCATCGTGTCGCGCAGGCTGATCAGCTTCTGCCGCAGCTCCACCAGCACGCGGCCGTCGGCGTCCTTCAGCTCGAAGGTGTCGCGCAGCCGCATGGCCTTGCCGTCGACCAGGAAGACCTTGCGGCCCTCGGTGTCCTCGATCCAGTAGTCGTCACCGATGGCGAACAGGCGCTCACGTACGAGAAGTCTCATGTCCTCCAGGTTCCCCCGGGCGCCGGTGCAATGCGGGGAGGCGGGCGGGTCGTTCGCCGGGTCGGGGTCGCCCGTCCACCCGCAGCGCTGCGGGTGGACGGGCCGGGGCGTGCCGGTCGCCGCGTGCGATCAGGCGGTGCGGAACACCGGGCACCAGGCCAGGGCCCGGTTCACGGCCGCCGCCATGGCCTGCTCGCCCTGTGCGTTGGGGTGGGCGGGCGCGGCCGGGGTCGCGGGGGCGAGCGTCTCGATCCACCGCTCCCCGGCCGGACGGCACATGTCGTGGCCGACGGTCGGCCTGTACGTGTCGACGTACGTGGCCCCGCCGAGCCTCGCCCGGTGGGCGAGCATGGAGTTGAGGGACTTCGTCTTGTCCCGCAGGTAGGGGAAGTCGCCCATGGCGAAGGGGACGGCCGGGCTCGTGCAGCCGACCCCGTCGTCGGGGAAGAGCGAGGGGTAGCCGACCAGCAGGACCTTGGCGCGGGGAGAGCGGCGGTGGATCTCGGCAAGTACCCGGGAAACCTTCGGACCGGTCGCCGCGATGCTCTGCTCGACCTGGTCGGTGCCGCCCTCGGTGAGCTGGTCGCGGCAGGGGGCGGCCGCTGGAGCGTCGGCGCCCAGGGCCGCACAGCGCCCGAGCACGGAGGAGAAACCGATGTCGTTGCCGCCCACGGTCACGGTCACGAGGGCGGTGGCGCGGGAGAGGGCGTCGTACTGCGCGGGCGTTGTTCCCTTGGCCAGGGACAGGTCGGCCGTGGTCGCCCCGGAACACGTGACATCGGTCAGCCGGGCGCCCTTCTTCGCCGCCACGAGATGCGGGTAGTTGCTGTTCGACCGGGCGCACGCGGCGTCGATCTGCTCGGGAACCCCGGGCGCGGAGGCGTAGGAGTCGCCCAGCGCGACGTAAGGGAACGGGACGGTGCGGTGCCCGGCCGGCGCGGCTGTGGGTGGAGCCGGCGCTGCCGCTGCCATGGGTGCGGTGGCCATACCGAGCGCCAGCGCGCCGGAGGCGATCACGGCGCCCAACGCGGCGGTCCGCCGGTGCGGGAGCCGGGGAAGACGTGCAAGGTGCGCGGGAGAGGTGGAGCGTGATCTCACGTGGGGCCTCGTTCCGGGAGAAGATGGGGTCCACCCTTCGACTACGCCGCCCCCGGCCCCGGGGTTCACCACACCGAGGACGACGGTCCACGGAGCTCACCGCCGTCGACCCGGAACGGCCCCCGGCGGAATGCGTCCGGCCGGGGGCGGTGTTGACTTGTGGCATGGCAACACGTGCACGCGTCCGCGCCCCCGAACTCATCGGCAAGGGCGGCTGGCTCAATACAGGCGACCGGCAGTACACCCTCTCCGAACTGCGAGGACGCATCGTCATCCTCGATTTCTGGACCTTCTGCTGTGTGAACTGTCTGCATGTCCTGGATGAGCTGCGGGAGCTGGAGGAGAAGCACCGCGACACCGTGGTGATCATCGGGGTCCACTCGCCGAAGTTCGTCCACGAGGCCGAGCACCAGGCCGTCGTCGACGCCGTCGAGAGGTACGAGGTCCACCACCCGGTCCTCGACGACCCCGAGCTGGCCACCTGGAAGCAGTACGCCGTACGGGCCTGGCCGACGCTCGTCGTCATCGACCCCGAGGGCTATGTCGTCGCCCAGCACGCGGGCGAGGGCCACGCGCACGCCATCGAGAAGCTGGTCGAGGAGCTGGAGGCCGAGCACGGCGCCAAGGGCACGCTCCGCCGGGGCGACGGCCCGTACGTGGCGCCCGAGCCCGTCGCCACGCATCTGCGCTTCCCGGGCAAGGCGCTGCTCCTGCCCGACGGCGGCTTCCTCGTCTCCGACACCACCCGCCACCGCCTGGTCGAGTTGGACGCGGACGGCGAGACCGTACGGCGCCACTTCGGCACGGGCGAGCGCGGGCTGCACGACGGCGGTCCGGAGGAGGCCCGGTTCAGTGAGCCGCAGGGGCTCGCCGTGCTGCCGGACGGCCGCATCGCCGTCGCGGACACCGTCAACCACGCGATCCGCGCCCTGGACCTCACGACCGGGGTGACCGTCACCCTCGCCGGGACCGGCCGCCAGTGGTGGCAGGGGACGGCGACCGGCGGCCCGGCCCGCGAGGTCGACCTCTCCTCGCCGTGGGACCTGGCCTGGTTCGGCGACCGGCTCTGGATCGCCATGGCGGGCGTGCACCAGCTGTGGACATACGACCCCGAGGCCGGGACCGTACAGGTCGCCGCCGGGACCACCAACGAGGGCCTGGTCGACGGACCGGCCGCCGAGGCCTGGTTCGCCCAGCCGTCCGGGCTCGCGGTCTCCGCCGACGGCGAGCGGCTCTGGGTCGCCGACTCCGAGACCTCCGCCCTGCGCTGGGTCGACCGGGACGAGCACGTGCACACCGCCGTCGGCACCGGCCTCTTCGACTTCGGCCACCGTGACGGGGCGGCCGCCCAGGCGCTCCTCCAGCACCCGATCGGCGTGACCGCGCTGCCCGACGGGTCCGTGGCCATCTCGGACACGTACAACCACGCCCTGCGCCGCTACGACCCGGCCTCCGACGAGGTCACCACGCTCGCCACCGACGTACGCGAACCCAGCGACGCGGTGCTGGTCGACGGTGACCTGGTCGTCGTCGAGTCGGCCCGCCACCGCCTCACCCGCCTCCGGCTGCCCGAGGAGGCCGTACGCGTCGCCGAGCAGGCGCACCGCACCCAGCGCGCCGCCACCGAGATCGCCCCGGGCACCCTCCGCCTCGACGTGGTCTTCCAGGCACCGGCGGGCCAGAAGCTGGACACCCGCTACGGGCCCTCCACCCGGCTGCTGGTCTCCGCCACCCCGCCCGAGCTGCTGGCCGAGGGGTCCGGCGCGGGCACGGACCTCGGGCGCGACCTGGTCCTCGCGGACGGGGTGACCGAGGGCGTGCTGCACGTCTCCGCGATGGCGGCGTCCTGCGACGACGACCCGGCCAACGAGTACCCGGCCTGCCACGTCCACCAACAGGACTGGGGCGTCCCCGTCCGCGTGAGTGCGGAGGGAACGCCCCGGCTGCCGCTGGTGCTGGCAGGCATGGACGAGCAGGACTGAGGCCGCGTGCCGCCGGCCGGGCGGGCGAGGACACCGCCGGGCGGGCAAGGCTCGGCCTTGCCCGCCCCGGTCAGTGGTAGCGCTGCTCGTCGTCCTGGACGACCGTGGTGGTGGGCGGCATGATCATGCGCCGACGGCGCGCGATGCTCATGTAGACGAAGACCCCGACGAGGCCGACGAGCATCATGATCCAGCCGACCAGGTCGACATTGACGGTGTCCACCTTCCAGTCGGTGGCAAACGCCAGAATCGCGCCACCACCGATCAGGAGAATGCATCCTCCGAGTCCCATGAATCCCGCCTCCTCGACGATCCGGTGAATCCGGACCGGTGTACGGGTCGGGTACCCGGCCCGGCAACAACCATGTGCGAGGCGGCCGTTGAACCCGGGTGTCAGTCCGTCAGGAACGCCGTGAGCGCGTTGGCCAGCAGATACGGGTCATCCGCGCCGCACAGTTCGCGCGCGCTGTGCATGGAGAGGATCGCGACGCCGATGTCCACGGTCCGGACGCCGTGCCGGGCGGCGGTGATCGGGCCGATCGTCGTGCCGCAGGGCATGGAGTTGTTGGAGACGAACGTCTGCCACGGCACGCCCGCCTTCTCGCAGGCGGCGGCGAACACCGCGCGGCCGCTGCCGTCGGTGGCGTACCGCATGTTGACGTTGACCTTGAGGATCGGGCCCCCGTTGGCGACCGGGTGGTGCGTCGGGTCGTGCCGCTCGGCGTAGTTGGGGTGCACGGCGTGGCCGGTGTCGGAGGAGAGGCAGACCGTCCCGGCGAAGGCGCGGGCGCGGTCCTCGTACGTACCGCCCCGGGCGAAGACCGAGCGCTCCAGGACCGTGCCGAGCAGCGGCCCGTCGGCCCCGGTGTCGGACTGGGAGCCGTTCTCCTCGTGGTCGAAGGCGGCCAGTACGGGGATGTACGGCAGCTCCTCGTCCGGCTCTCCGGCGACGGCGGCCAGGGCGGCGGTCGCGGCGTGCACGGAGAGGAGGTTGTCCATGCGCGGCCCGGCGACCAGCTCGCGGTCGCGGCCCAGGTAGGACGGCGGTTCGATGGCGTGCGGCATGAGGTCCCAGCCGGTGATGTCCTCAGCGTCGACACCCGCCTCCTCGGCGACGAACCGGATCAGGTCGCCCTCGGCCACCTCGCCGAGCCCCCAGATCGGCTGCATATGGCGCTGCCGGTCCAGCTTCAGGCCGTCGGTGTTGGCCGACCGGTCCAGGTGCACGGCCAGCTGGGGCACCCGCAGCAGCGCCCGGTCGATGTTGACCAGCCGGTCCGTCCCGTCCCGCAGCGAGATCCGGCCGGCGAGGCCCAGGTCCCGGTCCAGCCAGGTGTTCAGCAGCGTGCCGCCGTAGATCTCGACGGCGATCTGCCGCCAGCCGTGGGAGCCGGTGTCGGGCAGCGGCTTCACCCGCAGGTTCGGGGAGTCGGTGTGCGCGCCGACGATCCGGAACGGGGTGTGCGCGGCCGCGCCCTCCGGCACGTACCAGGCGATGATCGCCCCGCCGCGCAGGACATACTTCCCGCCGGCGCTCGCGTCCCAGGCGGCGGTCTCCTCGACCCGGCGGAATCCGGCCACCTCCAGCCGGGCGGCCGCGTTGGCCACGGCGTGGTACGGGGACGGGCTCGCCGCCAGGAAGGACATCAGATCATCGGTGTGCGCACGGTCGAACCGGTGGCGAGAAATCATGGTCTTCACTGTATCGAGGGACCCGCGTCCGCTATCCGGTGACCGGCTGGGCGCTGCCCGGGGCTACAGCTCGTCGATCGCGGTCAGGTCGATGTCGATGTCGTACGGGGCGGAGAGCTTGAGGCGGTCGTGGTGGACGCCGGTGGAGACGTACGTCTTGTTGACCGGGTCCAGTTCGTAGGTGATGACCATGGGGCGGTCCCTCTCGCCGGTCATCTCGACGAGCCAGAAGTGCTTGATGCCCGCCGCCGCGTACTTGTGCGGCTTGGTGCCCCGGTCGCGGTCCTCGGATTCGGGGGAGACGACTTCTACGGCGAGGAGGACGTCGGCGGCCTGGTAGCGGGTGGTGCGCTGGTCGCCGTCCGCCGCGGCGGTCACCACGAGGAGGTCGGGCTCCGGGGCGTTGCGCTTGCTGAGCACGACCGCCATCTCACGACGCACGCGGAGGCCGTTCGGGACGTGCTGTCGCAGCCCCTGCTCCAGCAGATACATGGCCAGCGTGTGGAACTTCCGCTGCGGACTGACGAGGACCGGGCTCCCGTCGATCAGCTCGGTGTGCGGCGGGAGGTCGAGTGTGAAGAAGTCCTCCACTGTGTAGCCGGCCGGTGGTGGGACCGGCCGGCTTGATCCGTCCGGCTGGCGGTACAGCGAGTGATCGGGCAGTTCCTCGGCTGCCATGGTCTCTCCCATGGATGGATTGTGGTCTCAGCGGCCTTGCGTACCCAGCTGATACGACAGCGCCGCCACCCGAACGAATTCCGGATGGCGGCGCGTATTGACGAAACAGACGAGCGATTCCTTAGAAGGAGGCCTCGTCCAGCTCCATCAGGGAGTTGTCGACGTTCTCGGCGAGCGCGCGCTCGGTCGAGACGCCCGGGAGGATGTTCGCGGCGAAGAACTTCGCGGCGGCGATCTTGCCCTGGTAGAAGGCCACGTCCTTGGCGGAGGCGGTCGGCAGCTTCTCGGCGGCCACGGTCGCGCCCTTGAGGAGCAGGTAGCCGACGACGACATCGCCGGAGGCCATCAGCAGGCGGGTCGTGTTGAGGCCCACCTTGTAGATGTTCTTGACGTCCTCGCCGGTCGCGGTGAGGTCGGTGATCATCGTGCCGACGATCGCCTCCAGGTCCACGGCCGCCTTGGCGAGCGAGTCCAGCGCGGGGGCCAGCTCCTCGTTGCCCTGGGCGCCCGCGAGGAACTTCTTGATCTCCTCGGAGAGCGTGTTGAGCGCGGCACCCTGGTCGCGGACGATCTTCCGGAAGAAGAAGTCCTGGCCCTGGATCGCCGTCGTGCCCTCGTAGAGGGTGTCGATCTTGGCGTCGCGGATGTACTGCTCGACCGGGTACTCCTGGAGGTAGCCCGAGCCGCCGAACGTCTGGAGCGACTGCGCCAGCTGCTCGTAGGACTTCTCGGAGCCGTACCCCTTCACGATCGGGAGCAGCAGGTCGTTGAGGCCGTTGAGCGCCTTGGCGTCCTCGCCCGCGGCCTCCTTCTCCTGGATCGCGTCTTGGACGGTGGCCGTGTACAGCACGAGGGAGCGCATGCCCTCGGCGTACGCCTTCTGCGTCATGAGCGAGCGGCGCACGTCGGGGTGGTGCGTGATGGTGACCTTGGGCGCCGTCTTGTCCATGAACTGCGACAGGTCCGTGCCCTGGACGCGCTCCTTGGCGTACTCCAGCGCGTTCAGGTAGCCCGTGGAGAGAGTGGCGATGGCCTTCGTGCCGACCATCATGCGGGCGAACTCGATGATGCGGAACATCTGGCGGATGCCGTCGTGCTTGTCGCCGATCAGCCAGCCCTTGGCGGGGTGGCGGTCGCCGAAGGTCATCTCGCAGGTGTTGGAGGCCTTGAGGCCCATCTTGTGCTCGACGTTCGTCGCGTACACACCGTTGCGCTCGCCCAGCTCACCGGTGGTCCAGTCGAAGTGGTACTTCGGGACCAGGAAGAGCGAGAGCCCCTTCGTGCCGGGGCCGGCGCCCTCGGGGCGGGCCAGCACGTAGTGGAGGATGTTCTCGGACATGTCGTGCTCGCCCGAGGTGATGAAGCGCTTCACACCCTCGATGTGCCAGGAGCCGTCCTCCTGCTGCACGGCCTTCGTCCGCCCGGCGCCGACGTCCGAGCCGGCGTCCGGCTCGGTCAGCACCATCGTGGAGCCCCACTGCTTCTCGACGGCGATCTCCGCGACCTTCTTCTGCTCCTCGGTGCCCTCCTCGAAGAGGATGCCCGCGAAGGCGGGACCGGAGGAGTACATCCACACGGCCGGGTTGGAGCCGAGCAGCAGCTCCGCGTAGCCCCAGATCAGGGAGCGGGGGGAGGTGGTGCCGCCGATCTCCTCGGGCAGGCCCAGCCGCCAGTATTCGGAGTCCATGAAGGACTGGTACGACTTCTTGAAGCTCTCCGGGACCGGCGCGGTGTTGGTCTCCGGGTCGAAGACCGGCGGGTTGCGGTCGGCGTCGGCGAAGGAGTCGGCGAGCTCGTTCTCCGCGAGGCGGGCGATCTCCTCCAGGATGCTCTTCGCGGTGTCGACGTCCATCTCCGCGAACGGACCGGTGCCGTACAGCTTGTCGCGCCCGAGCACCTCGAAGAGGTTGAACTCGATGTCGCGGAGATTCGACTTGTAGTGCCCCATGGGAAGGCTCCGTAATCAATAGCAGTGGCGCACAGCGCCCCGGGGAGTGATGCGGGTCGGGCGACAGGCAGGCATTCGGTACAGGCAGACGCGGGTGTATCAGCTGACCTCTACGATGATGCTACCCGTCAGTAATAAGGCGCAACCCCTCAAGCCGTAGATGTGTCCGATTACTCTTTGCAGCATGTACGGCTACGACCAGAACCCTGGTGCTCAGCAGCAGATGGGTCAGATGGGGCAGATGGGCGGCGGCTACGGCGAGCAGCCGCTGTATCCCGAGCCCTCCCCGCCCTCCCTGGCCGACGCGGTACGGGCCTTCACCACCGGCTCCCTCTCCGCCGAGGACTTCCAGCAGATCTTCGCCACGTCGAAGGTCTACTGCCCGCGCGGCGACAACCCCGGCTTCCTGGCTCTGCACAACACGCAGCAGCCCGTGATCCCGATGTTCACCACGCTCAAGGAGCTGCGGCTCTACGCGGGCAAGGAGTCCAAGTACTTCGTGATCACCGGCGCCGAGGTGATCGACCTGCTCCCCACGGGATACGGCTTCGTCCTGGACATGGAGGGCGATCACCGGATGGTCTTCGACGCCAAGGCCGTGGAGCAGATGGTCGACTTCGCGATGCGGCGTATGTACGGGTAGGGGTTCCGGGTCCGTGGGTGGCTGACCTGCGGTTTTCTTGTACGGGTGAGGGCCTGCGCCGCTTCGGGCGCGGGCCCTCGCGCTGTCGGGAGCAGTGCTTTCGCGCCCTCGTCGGCGGGGCGGGAATGCGGCACGCCTTGCAGGATGTTCACCATTCAACTAAATTCGTTCCAGAAGACTCGCCCGGAGGTGGCTCCCATGCCCGCAGTGACCGTCGACAACCCGCTGACCCTGCCCAAGGTGGCCGCTTCGGGTGACGCCGTGGCCCGCCCCGTGCTCGCCGTCACCACGGCGCCGACCGGATTCGAGGGCGAGGGCTTCCCCGTCCGCCGCGCGTTCGCGGGGATCAACTACCAGCACCTCGACCCGTTCATCATGATGGACCAGATGGGTGAGGTGGAGTACGCCGCGGGCGAGCCGAAGGGCACGCCCTGGCACCCGCACCGCGGCTTCGAGACGGTCACGTACCTGATCGACGGCACCTTCATCCACCAGGACTCCAACGGTGGCGGCGGCACCATCGAGAACGGCGACACCCAGTGGATGACCGCCGGGTCGGGGCTCCTGCACATCGAGGCGCCGCCGGAGTCGCTCGTCCTGTCCGGCGGGCTCTTCCACGGGCTCCAGCTCTGGGTGAACCTGCCCAAGGCCGACAAGATGATGAACCCGCGCTACCAGGACATCCGCGGCGGCGAGGTGCAGCTGCTGACCTCTCCGGACGGCGGCGCGCTGCTCCGGGTCATCGCCGGTGAACTCGACGGGCATCAGGGTCCCGGCATCACCCACACCCCGATCACGATGATCCACGCCACCGTCCGGCCCGGCGCCGAGGTGACCCTGCCCTGGCGCGAGGACTTCAACGGCCTCGCGTACGTCCTGGCCGGGCGCGGCACGGTCGGCCAGGAGCGCCGGCCCATCCGCCTCGGGCAGACCGCGGTGTTCGGCAGCGGCGGCTCGCTGACCGTCCGCGCGGACGAGCGGCAGGACGGGAACACCCCGGACCTGGAGATCGTCCTCCTGGGCGGCCGCCCGATCCGGGAGCCGATGGCGCACTACGGGCCGTTCGTGATGAACAGTCAGGCCGAGCTGAAGCAGGCCTTCGAGGACTTCCAGGCCGGCCGCCTCGGCACGGTCCCGGCGGTCCACGGCATGTGACGCCTGCCGCCGTTCAGGCCAGGTGACGACCCGTCACTCGTGCGGTGACGGTGGGCGGGACTGACGCCTCGTCACCCGTACGGTGGCGGTGGGCGGGCCTGTCGGCGCGCGCCGTGATCGGGTGGGAGGGTGCCCGCTTCCAAGCCCCTCCTGCCCGACGGCGCCCGCCGCACGGCCGCCTGGTGCGGCGTCGTCCTGCTGGTCGTGGGGGTCGCCGCCGTCGGCATCTGGCTGGTCGTCGCCCTCAAGACGGCGGTCACCCCGGTGCTGCTCGCCCTCCTCGGCACCGCCCTGCTCGGCCCCGTACACCGCTGGCTCATCGCCCGCCGCCTCAACCGGTCGCTGGCCGCCGGGCTGACCTGCGCTGCGCTCGTCGCGGTCGTGGGCGGTGCCGGGTACATCGTGGTCACCGCCCTCGTCGACTCCGGCGACCAGATCGTCCGCTCCCTGAAGGACGCGGGGCAGTGGGTCATCGACCACCTCGACATCGGCGGCAACACCGACGTCGACAGCCTCGCCGAGAACGCCAGGAATCTGGTCGAGAAGTTCGGCGCGAGCGCCGCGGGGGGCCTGCTCAGCGGGATCAGCCTGGTCGGCACGCTGGTGGCGACCAGTGTCCTGGCGCTGCTGCTGACCTTCTTCTTCCTGCGCGACTCCGACCGGGCGGTGGACCTCGCGCACGCGGTGGCCCCGCGCGGCACCGGCGAACTGGTGGAGGCGATGGGGCGCCGGGCGTTCGAGGCCGTCGAGGGCTTCATGCGCGGCACCACGTTCATCGCGCTGATCGACGCGGTGTGCATCACGGTGGGCCTGCTGATCCTGGACGTGCCGGGGGCGGTGGGGCTGGGCGCGCTGGTCTTCGTCGGCGCCTACATCCCGTACCTCGGCGCCTTCCTCTCCGGCGCCGTCGCCGTCCTGGTCGCCCTGGCGGACCGGGGCTTCGTGATCGCACTGTGGGCGCTGGGAGTGGTGCTCGCGGTCCAGGTGCTGGAGGGCCATGTGCTCCAGCCGGTGATCCAGAGCCGTACGGTGCAGATGCACCCCGCGATGATCATGATCGCCCTGACAGCGGGCGCGAGCGTGGCCGGCCTGATGGGCATGCTGCTCGCCGTCCCGATGTGCGCAGCAGCTTTCGGCGTACTGGGCGAACTACGCCGCCGCTCGGGGGGCAGCGGCGCTTCCAGCCCGTCCGGGGGCGGCAACTCCAGCGGGGGCGGCAACCCCAGCCCGCCCGGGGGCAATCCCAGCCCGTCCGGCGGCAACTCCAGCCCGTCCGGCGTTTGAGGACGGAACCCTCACGCGGGAGACCCCGCACGCCCCGGAGACCCCGCACCGCCGCGGGCCTACACCCCCGCCCCACCCCCTTCGTACAGCTCGAACCAGATCGACTTCCCCTCCCCCCGCGGATCCACCCCCCACGCATCCGCCAGCATCTCCATCAGCACCAGCCCCCGCCCACTGGACGCCATCTCCCCCGGCCTCCGCTTGTGCGGCAGCTCGTCGCTCGCGTCGGCCACCTCCACCCGCAGCCGCCGCTCCCCCCGCTCCCCGGAGACCTCGGCCGCCATCAGCGCGTCGCCGTCCGTGTGGACCAGCACATTGGTGGCCATCTCCGAGACCATCAGGACCGCCGAGTCGACCTGCTCGGGGTCCTTCCAGTCGTGCAGCAGCTCCCGTACGAGCTGGCGGCCCACCGAGATCCGCTCGGGCTCGGCCTGCGCGATGGTCAGGACGCTCCGGCGGGCCGGCGTCTCCGGCTCCCGTACGCTCTCCCGCCGCAGCACCAGCACCGCGATGTCGTCCTCGCGGCGGTCGGCGAGCGGCCCGGTCGTGTAGTGCGAAGTCGGCCCGTGCACGGCCTGGACCAGGGCGTCGGCCATCTCCTCCAGGTCCTCGGTGGGCTCCTCCAGGACCGGGCGCAGCCTGCCCCAGCCGGTGGCCATGTCGTGGCCGCCGGTCTCGATGAGGCCGTCCGTGCAGAGCATGATCGTTTCGCCGGGCTCCAGGACGACCCGGGTCGTCGGGTAGTCGGAATCCGTCTCGATACCCAGCGGCAGCCCGCCCGCCGTCTGCCGGATCACCGCCGTGCCGTCGGCGCTCACCACCACCGGGTCCGGGTGGCCCGCCCGGGCGATGTCCAGCGTGCCGGTCTCCGGGTCCACCTCCGCGTACAGGCAGGTCGCGAAGCGCGGCGCGGAGGGCTCGTCGTCGCCCGCCACCCCCTCGTACGCGTCGGTCAGCCCGGTGAGGAAGCGCGAGGCCCGGGCGAGCACCGCGTCCGGGCGGTGCCCCTCGGAGGCGTACGCGCGCAGGGCGATGCGGAGCTGGCCCATCAGCCCGGCCGCCCGTACGTCATGGCCCTGGACGTCGCCGATGACCAGGGCGATCCGGCCGTTGGGCAGCGGGATCATGTCGTACCAGTCGCCGCCCACCTGGAGCCCGCCGCCGGTCGGCACGTACCGCGCCGCCACCGTCATCCCCGGGATGTCCGGCCCCAGCGTCGGCATCATCGACCGCTGGAGCCCGAGCGACAGCTCCCGTTCGGTCTCCGCGACCCCGGCCCGGGCCAGCGCCTGGGCGAGCATCCGGGCGACCGTCGAGAGCACCGCGCGCTCGTCGGGCGAGAAACCCACCGGATGCTGGAACCCGGCCATCCACGCGCCCATCGTGCGGCCGGAGGAGACCAGCGGGAGGTACGCCCAGGACTGCCGGCCGAAGCGGCGGGCGAGGGGCCAGGTGGCGGGGTAGCGGCGGCGGTACTCCTCGGGGGAGGGGAGGTAGATCGCGCGGCCGGTGCGGACCACCTCGGCGGCCGGGTAGTCGGTGTCCAGGGGCATGTCGGTGAACGGGTCCTCGTCCCCCGGACTCTGCCCGTGGTGGCCGATGATCGTCAGCCGCTCCCCGGCCGAGCCGAAGACCGCGAGCCCGTCCGGGGAGAACCCGGGCATGGAGAGGGAGGCGGCGACCCGCAGCACCTCCTCCGTGGAGCGGGCCTCCGCCAGCGCCCGCCCGGCGTCCAGCAGGAACGCCTCCCGCGACCTGCGCCAGTCCCCCGTGATCGGTGTGTGCGGGCCGGAGGAGCCCAGCTGCGGCTCGGCGACCTCCTGGAGTGTGCCGATGAGTACGTAGTCCGCGGAGCCCCGCTCCTCGGGGACGATCGGCTTGGAGCGGCTGCGTACGGTACGCAGCACCTTCCCCCGCTCGTCCACGATCCGCAGCCGTGCCTCGGCCAGGGTGCCCTCGGCGACGGCCAGGTTCACGACGCCGTAGATCTCGTTCCAGTCGACCGGGTGGAAACGGGAGCGCACCGCCGCCTCCCGGTAGCTGCCGGGCTCGGGGGGCAGGCCGAGCAGCCGGGCCGCCTCCGCGTCGAGTGTGACCGTGCCGGCCGCGTTGTCCCAGCGCCACAGGCCCGTCGCGATCGCGGCCAGGACTTCCTCGGTGCGCATTGCCCCACTTTAGGAAGATGTGCTCTCCGTACGCCACCGAGGGGACGCCGAGTGCGAGCCCCCGCCGGGTGCGGGCGGCAAAGGGAAATGAAGAGGCCCGGCCCCGGGCGGTAGCCTGGGGAGGCTCAATCCACACCTAACCGCGAAGACTGGATGAACGACGATGCATCGGTACAGGTCCCACACCTGCGGCGAGCTCCGCGCCTCTGACGTCGGCACCGACGTCCGGCTGAGCGGCTGGCTGCACAATCGCCGAGACCTGGGTGGCATCCTCTTCATCGATCTGCGTGACCACTACGGTCTGGTGCAGCTCGTCGCCCGCCCCGGCACCCCCGGCAACGAGGCCCTGGCGAAGCTCACCAAGGAGACCGTCGTCCGGATCGACGGCAAGGTCTCCGCGCGCGGAGCCGAGAACGTCAACCCGGAGCTGCCGACCGGTGAGATCGAGATCGAGGTCACCGAGGTCGAGGTGCTCGGCGAGGCCGGCCCGCTGCCCTTCACGATCAACACCGAGGACGGTGTCAACGAGGAGCGGCGCCTGGAGTACCGCTTCCTCGACCTGCGCCGCGAGCGCATGCACCGCAACATCCTGCTGCGCTCGGCCGTGATCGCCTCCATCCGCTCCAAGATGGTGGCCCTCGGCTTCAACGAGATGGCGACCCCGATCCTCACCGCGACATCCCCCGAGGGCGCCCGTGACTTCGTCGTCCCGTCCCGGCTGAACCCCGGCAAGTTCTACGCGCTGCCGCAGGCCCCGCAGCAGTTCAAGCAGCTGCTGATGATCTCGGGCTTCGACCGCTACTTCCAGATCGCGCCCTGCTTCCGCGACGAGGACGCGCGCGCGGACCGCTCGCCGGGCGAGTTCTACCAGCTCGACGTCGAGATGTCCTTCGTGGAGCAGGAGGACGTCTTCCAGCCGATCGAGAAGCTGATGACCGAGCTCTTCACCGAGTTCGGCAACGGCCGCGAGGTCACCTCGCCGTTCCCGCGCATCCCGTTCCGCGAGTCGATGCTGAAGTACGGCAACGACAAGCCGGACCTGCGGGCCAAGCTGGAGCTGGTCGACATCTCGGACGTCTTCGCCGACTCCGGGTTCAAGGCGTTCGCCGGCAAGCACGTCCGCGCGCTGCCCGTCCCGGACACCGCGGGCCAGTCCCGCAAGTTCTTCGACGGCCTGGGTGAGTACGCCGTGGAGCACGGCGCCAAGGGCCTGGCCTGGGTGCGTGTGGGCGAGGACGGCACGCTGGCCGGACCGATCGCCAAGTTCCTCACCGAGACCGACGTCAAGACGCTCACGGAGCGCCTCTCGCTGGTCCCGGGCCACGCGGTCTTCTTCGGCGCGGGCGAGTTCGACGAGGTCTCCAAGATCATGTCGGCCGTCCGGGTCGAGGCCGCCAAGCGCGCCGGCCACTTCGAGGAGGGCGTCTTCCGGTTCTGCTGGATCGTCGACTTCCCGATGTACGAGAAGGACGAGGAGACCGGGAAGATCGACTTCTCGCACAACCCGTTCTCGATGCCCCAGGGCGGCCTGGCCGACCTGGAGGAGAAGGACCCGCTGGACATCCTGGCCTGGCAGTACGACATCGTCTGCAACGGCATCGAGTTGTCCTCGGGCGCCATCCGCAACCACGAGCCCGAGCTGATGCTCAAGGCCTTCGAGATCGCCGGTTACGACCGCGAGACGGTGGAGCACGAGTTCGCGGGCATGCTCCGCGCGTTCCGCCTCGGCGCCCCGCCGCACGGTGGCATCGCCCCCGGCGTCGACCGCATCGTGATGCTGCTCGCCGACGAGCCCAACATCCGCGAGACGATCGCCTTCCCGCTCAACGGCAACGCCCAGGACCTGATGATGGGCGCTCCGACCGAGCTGGACGAGTCCCGCCTGCGCGAGCTGAACATCCAGCTGCGCAAGCCGGTCGCCGCGAAGGGTGCGGGCGCCGGCGCGTCGGAGAAGGCCGCCGACAAGTAGTCCGTACGGTCCCGCTCTGCGGATGTTTCACGTGAAACAGCCCCCGATCACCTGATCGGGGGCTGTTTCGTTGCATGAGGCCTCCAGTGGGTCGCGCGCCTCCGGGCGGCCGGGCGACGCCGTACAGCCGGATGGCCCCGGTTCGGATTCGGCGGCGCCGGGTGCGGCAAAGACTGGCACCGAGACACCCCTCTCGTACCGAGACCCCCTCTCGCACCGAGACCCCCTCTCGCGCCGCGTGCCGCCCCGCCACGCCGTCCGCCGTCACCCGAGGAGCCCGCCACCGTGTCCGTCCCGCTCCGCCCGCCCGCCCTGCTCACCGCACCGCTCCTCGTCCTGGCCCTGCTGCTCACGGGCTGCGCGTCCGGCCCCGCACCCGTGAAGGCGCCCGTCGCGGCCCCGGGGCAGGGCGCCGCGGGGCCGGAGTCCGACGCCGCCTCCGTACTCCGCTCATCGCCCTCCGCGGAGCCGACGCCGAGCCCGGCGGAGATCCCGGGCCTGGGGCCGCTGACCCGCGCCGAGATCCCCGAGGACGCCCGGCAGGCGTTCGTGGTCACCGGGCAGGACGAGGACGCCAACCGGTCCAGCGCCGTGCTGTACAGCCGCGTGGACCCGGCGGAGGGGTGGGTCGCCGTAGCCGGTCCGTGGGACGCCCACAACGGCATGGAGGGCTGGACCGACCACCATGTGGCGGGCGACCTGAGGTCCCCCAAGGGCGTCTACACGCTCACCGACGCGGGCGGCCGCCTCCCCGACCCGGGCGCTCTGCTCCCGTACGACGAACATCCCCGGTTCGCGGTGGACGGTGAGGGGTTCTACGGGGAGCCCCTGGAAGGCTCCTTCGACTACGTCGTCGCGATCAACTACAACCGCACGGAGGGCGTCACCCCCCTGGACCGCGACCGCCCCCTCGGCCTCGAACGCGGCGGCGGCATCTGGATCCACGTCGACCACGGCGGCCCCACCCAGGGCTGCGTCTCCATCCCCGAGGACCGCATGGAGGAACTCCTGCGCACCCTGGACCCGGAGCTGAACCCGGTGATCGTGATGGGCGATGCGGAGACGCTGGGGCGGTGACCGGGCGGACGGGCGGGGATCCTTGGCCGTACGCTGAACACCTTCCCTACTGACAAGTGATCCGGTGACCCAGTGCAGGAGGAGGTCGTGGTGAGCGTGGTCGAGGACCGCGTCCTGACGCAGGACGTCTTCGAGGATCTGGCCCGTCACGCCATACGCGCGGAGGAGGCACTGCGGCTGGAGTTTGTGAACGGGAAACTGGGGGTCAAGGCTGTGCCGGACGGGGACCGCGGGCGGATCATCGCGTGGCTGACGCAGATCTGCATGCAGTCGGATCCGAACAGGTGGCTCTTCGGCGAGCAAGGCCTGCGTATCGAGTCCTACCGCAGGGGCAACGCCCGTCCCGACGCCACTCTCGCTCCGATCGACACCTTCGTCGGCCAAGGCGAATGGGCCAGCGCCGACGGCGTCCTCATGGTCGTCGAGGTCACCTCGTACGACGAGGACACCGACCGCCGCGACCGCGTCGAGAAGCCCCGCGCGTACGCCGAGACCGGCATCCCCGTCTATCTGCTGATCGACCGGGACACCTGCGAGGTCAAGGTCCACTCGCAGCCCGACGGGGTCCGCTACGAGCAGGTCGTGACGGTGCCGTACGGCAAGACCGTCACTCTGCCCGACCCGGTCGGGATCGAGTTGGACACCGAGCCGCTCAAGAGCTGGGTGCGCTGACCCGGCAACGTACGCCAGGAGCCCGGGACGCCATGCGGTGGTCCCGGGCTCCTGGCGTACGTACTACGCCGGCTTCTCCTCCAGGCGGGGGAACAGCACCGCGCCCTTCGTCACCGTCGCGCCGGCGGGCAGGGTGCCCCAGGCGCCCGCGTCCTGGACCTTCTGGTCGGCCAGGGCACCCAGGGACTCCTCGGCGCCCAGGGACTCCCACAGGCTCTGCGAGGTCTCCGGCATCACCGCGTTCAGCAGGACCGCCACCCCGCGCAGGGCCTCGGCGGCCGTGTAGAGGATGGTCGCCAGGCGGGCCTGGCCCTCGGGGGTGGTGTCCTTGGCCACCTTCCACGGCTCCTGCTCCGTGATGTAGCCGTTGACCTGCTTCACGAAGTCGAAGATCGCCAGGATGCCGGACTGGAAGTCCAGCTCCTCGCCGATCTTCTGATCGGCGGTCGCGACGGCCTTCGCCAGGCCCTCCTGCACGGCCCGCTCGGCGTCACCGGCGGCCGTGGCCTCCGGCAGCGTGCCGCCGAAATATTTGCCGACCATGGCCGCGACGCGCGAGGCGAGGTTGCCGTAGTCGTTGGCCAGCTCGGAGGTGTAGCGGGCGGAGAAGTCCTCCCAGGAGAACGAGCCGTCGCTGCCGTACGCGATGGCCCGCAGGAAGTACCAGCGGTACGCGTCCACGCCGAAGTGCGAGGTCAGGTCCTGCGGCTTGATGCCGGTCAGGTTCGACTTGGACATCTTCTCGCCGCCGACCATCAGCCAGCCGTTGGCGACGACCTTGCCGGGGAGCGGCAGGCCCTGCGCCATCAGCATCGCGGGCCAGATGACCGTGTGGAAGCGGAGGATGTCCTTGCCGATCAGGTGCACGTCCGCCGGGAACGTACCGTCGAACTTCTCCTGGTTGGCGCCGTAGCCCACGGCCGTCGCGTAGTTGAGGAGCGCGTCGATCCAGACGTAGATGACGTGCTTGTCGTCCCACGGGACCGGGACGCCCCAGTCGAAGGTGGAGCGCGAGATCGACAGGTCCTGGAGGCCCTGCTCCACGAAGTTCACGATCTCGTTGCGGGCCGACTCGGGCTGGATGAAGCCCGGGTTCGCCGCGTAGAACTCCAGCAGCTTCGGGCCGTACTCGCTCAGCTTGAAGAAGTAGTTCTCCTCCTTGAGGAGCTCCACCGGCTTCTTGTGGATCGGGCAGAGCTTCTGACCCGCGAACTCGCCCTCGCCGTCCAGCAGATCGCCGGGGAGCTTGTACTCCTCGCAGCCCACGCAGTACGGGCCTTCGTACCCGCCCTTGTAGATCTCGCCCTTGTCGTACAGGTCCTGCACGAACTCCTGCACACGGTCGGTGTGCCGCTTCTCCGTCGTCCGGATGAAGTCGTCGTTCGCGATGTTCAGATGCTCCCAGAGGGGCTTCCACGCCTCCTCGACGAGCTTGTCGCACCAAGCCTGCGGAGTGACGTCGTTCGCCTCGGCCGTGCGCATGATCTTCTGACCGTGCTCGTCCGTGCCGGTGAGGTACCACACCTTCTCGCCGCGCTGGCGGTGCCAGCGCGTGAGCACGTCGCCTGCGACGGTCGTGTAGGCGTGGCCCAGGTGAGGAGCGTCGTTGACGTAGTAGATGGGGGTCGAGACGTAGTACGCCGTCGCCCCCTGCTTCTCGGATCCAGTGGCCGCCATGGTCGAAATCCTAACGGTCGGTTGAAGATCCACTCACATCGATAAACCGGGACTCCGCGGGTGGGGGGAGGAGGGCCCTCCGGTGGAGAGCTTTGCGAAACATCCCTTCCCGTAATGCTTCCCGCAGGAAAGTCGCATCCTGGGAGGGAGCGGACAAGCGTGCACGAGGCAGGGGACATCACCATGCGGGTACTGGTCGCCGAGGACGAGGAGATCCTCGCGGAACTGGTCGCGACCGGGCTGCGCCGGGCCGGCTTCGCGGTCGACACCGTCTACAGCGGGGACGCGGCCCTCGCCTACCTCGGGCTGCACGACTACGACGTCGTCGTCCTCGACCGGGACCTCCCGCGCGTCCACGGCGACGACGTGGCCCGCCGGCTGGTCGCCTCCGGCTCCCGTACGCGGATCCTGATGCTGACCGCCTCCGGCACCATGGAGGACCGCGTCGCCGGACTCGACCTCGGCGCCGACGATTACGTCAGCAAACCGTTCGAGTTCCCCGAGCTGGTCTCCCGGGTCCGCGCCCTGCGCCGCCGCAGCGCCAGACCCGTACCGCCCCAGCTGGAGCGGCACGGCATCCGACTCGACACCGTACGGCGCTCCGCGCTCCGCGACGGCCGGGAGCTGGACCTTTCTCCGAAGGAGTTCACCGTGCTGCAACTGCTCCTGGAGGCCGACGGCGGGACGGTCAGCGCCGAGGAGCTGCTGGAGCGGGCCTGGGACGCCAACGCCGATCCGTTCACCGGTGCCGTACGCGTCTGCATGAGCAAACTCCGTGCCAAGCTCGGCGAGCCCGCGCTGATCCGTACCGTCCAGGGCGTCGGGTACGCCCTGTGAAGCCGTCCACCGGGCTGCGGGGCGGCTCCTGGCTGCGGCGGCTGGTGGAGGCGTCGAAGCTGCCGCACTCCACGATCCGCACCCGTATCGCCCTCGTGTACGGCGGTGTCTTCCTGGTCCTCGGCACGGCTCTGCTCGCCACCGTCAACGTGGCCTCCCGCGCCGGTACGGACTCCGAGGCGCGCGCCATAGCCTCCTCCGCCGTCGTCGTACCGCCCGGGTACACCGTCAACGGCCCGTTCATCGCCCGCAGCTCCGTCGGCGGGCCCACCCCCTACGAACTGACCGACCACGTCAGCGACGCGGCGAGCAAACAGCACATGTACTGGTCGATCGCCGCGCTCCTGGTGATGACGGCGGGCGCGGTCGGGGTGGGCTGGTGGATCGCCGGACGGGTGCTGCGGCCCGTGCACGCGATGACCGCGAAGGCCCGACGGCTCTCGGAGCGGACGCTGCACGAGCGGATCGCCTCCAGCGGGCCCGACGACGAGCTGAAGGAGCTGGGCGAGACCCTGGACGCGCTGCTGGCCCGGCTGGAGAAGGCCTTCGACAGCCAGCGCAGGTTCATCGCCAACGCCTCGCACGAGCTGCGGACCCCGCTCGCCACCCAGCGCGCGGCGATCCAGGTGGGGCTGGACGACCCGTCGCCCGAGGACCTCGTCCGCACCCGGCAGACGCTGCTGGACACCAACCGGCGCAGCGAGCGGCTGATAGAGGGGCTGCTCGTGCTGGCCCGCAGCGAACGAGGGCTGGCCGCCGACGAGCGCGAGGACGTCCGGTTCGACCGGGTGGTGGCCGAGGAGGTGGCCCGGCAGCCGGGGGTGCGGCCCGGGACCGGCGCAGAGGCGGGGGCACGTCCGGCGGTGAGCGTCGAGGTGGCGGCCTGTCCCGTGCGCGGCAACCGGCTGCTGCTCTCCCAGCTGGTGTCGAACCTGCTGGCCAACGCGTTGACGTACAACGTGCCGGGCGGTTCGGTGGACGTCTCGCTGACGGGGGACGGGGCCCTGGTGGTGCGGAACACCGGCCCGGTGGTCTCCGACGCCGACATCGTGGGGTTCTTCGAGCCGTTCCGGCGGGGCGAGGGCCGGGACCGGATGGGCCCGGGGTCGGGCCTCGGGCTGTCGATCGTGCGGTCCATCGCGGTGGCCCACGGCGGTACGGTCACGGCGGTACCGGGCCCGGAGGGCGGCGGTCTCGCCGTGACCGTTCGGCTGCCGGTCGATCGGCCCGACGCTCAGCCTTCGGAACGGGCCTCGCGCGCCGCGATCCAGGCCGGCAGCCCGGCGAGGATCTCCCGGTAGAGCTCGGCGTCCGCGATCTCGCGCGGGGCCGGGCCCGCGTGGAAGAAGGCGGCGTTGGGGGCGCCCAGCTTCCGCAGGAAGTCGAAGCCCTTCCCGTCCTGCTCGCCGAACGCGACGAACTGGAAGAACAGCGGCAGCCGCGCCGCGTCCGCCAGCGCCTGGCGGGCGAGCTGCTTGGCGTCCGGCGGGCCGTCCGTCTGGAAGATCACCAGAGCCGGGCCGTCGGCCTGCGACTTCTCGTGGTGCGCCACGATCTCCTCGACCGCGCGGTGGTAGTTCGTCCGGCCCAGGCGGCCGAGCCCGGCGTTCAGCTCGTCGATGCGGCCCTCGTGGGCGGCCAGTTCGATCGTGCCGGTGCCGTCGATGTCGGTCGAGAAGAAGACGACGGGCACGGTGGCGTCGGCGTCCAGGTGGGCGGCGAGCGCCACGGTGCGGTCGCCCAGGTGCTGGGCGCTGCCGTCCTTGTAGAACGGCCGCATGGAGCCCGAGCGGTCGAGTACGAGGTAGACGCGGGCGCGGAGACCGGTCAGCCCGTGCGCCTTGAGCGCCGCCTGCGCCGCCTTGTACGGGGCGACGAGCTGGGGCGCGCGCTGGGTGACGCGGGCGAGGGGGGTGGCGGGCTTGGCGGCGGGGGTGGCCTTGGAGGGCTCGGGGGTTGCGGGGGTCGCGGCAGCTTCGGTGACCTTCGGGGCTGATTCCGGGGCTGCTTCTGGAGTTGCCTCCGGGGCTACCTCTGGGGTTGCCTCCGCTGTGGGGGCCGCTTCCGCTTCCGGATCCGGCTGGGCCTCCGGCTCAGCGGCCGCCTCCGGCTCCGACGCGGCCTGGGCCTCCGGCTCAGCGGCCGCCTCCGGCTCCGACGCGGCCTGGGCCTCCGGCTCGGCGGCCGGCTCCGGGTCGAGGTCGAAGTCGATGGTGATCGGGGCCGGCTCCGCCACCGGGGCGTCGACCGGGGCCGGTGCAGGCTTCTCGGCCTTCACGGGCTCGGCGGCGGGCTCTTCGGCCTCGACGGGCTCGGCAGCCTTCACCGGCTCCGCGACGGGCTCCTCCACCGTGACCGCTTCAACGACCGGCTCAGGGACGGGCTCCGTCTCCGGCTCGGCGACGGCCTCGGCAACCGGCTCAACCACCGGTTCCGCGACCGGCTCAACTACGGGCTCCGCGACGGTCTCCGGGGCGGCGGTGTCCGCCTTCGGCTCCGCGTCCGGCTCGGCCTTCGGCTCAACTACCGGCTCCGCGACGGCCTCCGCCACCGGCCCCGCGTCCGGGCCCGAGCCCTGGGCGGGGACGGTCGGCGAGGGAGAGGGTGTCGTCGGGGCGGCGGCCGCCTTGTCGAACGCCGCGGCCACCAGGTCAGCGGCACCGGCGTCAGCGGAGTCGCTGTCGGTGGTTCCGGTGGTCCCGGTGGTCTTCGCGTCGGGCGAGGTCGGGGCCGGGATCGAAGCCTTCGGCTCGGACGACGTCGGCTCGGACGCCTTCGCCTCCGACGTGGACCCGGCCGCCGAAGTGGTCTCCGGCTCCGGCTCCGTGGACTGAGTGCGCTCGGCCTGGGGCGGGACGGTGGCCGTGGTCGGCTCGTCCTGCTCCGTGCGGCCGAACACCTTACGCAGCAAGCTCCGAATGCCCATGGGCGAGGCCTTTCGCATGAGTTGGGTGCGGGGAATGTCCGACCTGGGGCGATTTCATCCCTGGCCAGGACGGATACGTAAGGTTAGCGGCCGGATCCGGCCGTTCGCCGGTCCGGCCCACCCCTGCGCCAACCGAGCCGAAACCGATCCCGGACCGAGTCCCGGGCGGTGTCCGGGGCCGTGGTCCCGTACGGCTCCAAGGGAACAGCGGTGACCCGGACTTCACCCGCCGTTCACCGCACGTCCCACGGACCGGGTGAGGGCGGCCCTACCGTCACGCACGACACACCGACGGAGGGAATCCCACATGCGTAATCTGCTGCCGCTCATCAGCTCCCACCCGGGCGGGCGTTCCGCGTTGACCTGCCGCTACCGCTGTGGGGACGCCTGCTTCCAGGAGGTCCCGAACACCAGCGACAACGAGTACGCGGGCGACATCATCGCCCGTGCCGTCTCGCGCCGCTCGATGATGCGTGCAGCCGCCGTCGTGACGGTCGCCGCCGCAGCCGGGACGGCCGCGCTGACCGGCCCGGGCACCCCGCAGGCGGAGGCCGCCGCGCTCGCCGGGCACGGCCACAAACCGAACCCGCCGCACAAACCGGCCCCGTCCGGCGCCCGTGGCCTGCGGTTCTCGCCGGTCGCGCCCAACAGGGACGACAAGGTCACCGTCTCCGACGGCTACAGCCAGAACGTGGTGATCCGCTGGGGCGAGCCGATCCTGCGCGGGGCGCCCGCCTTCAACCCGGAGAAGCAGTCCGCCAAGGCGCAGGCGGGCCAGTTCGGTTACAACAACGACTTCCTCTCGCTGCTCCCGCTCCGCGGCGAGCGCGGCCGCCAGGTTCTGGTCGCCAACCACGAGTACACGAACGAGAACCTCATGTTCCGTGGCTACGATCCGGCCAACCCCACGCGCGAGCAGGTGGAGATCGCGTGGGCCGCGCACGGACTCTCCGTGGTCGTCGTCCAGGAGGAGAGCCGCACCGGCAAGCTGGGTGCGGTCAGCCGTCACCCGCTGAACCGCCGCCTCACCGCGACGAGTGAATTCCGGCTCACCGGACCGGCCGCGGGCAGCCCCCTGCTCCGTACGTCCGCCGACCGCACCGGCCGCAAGGTGCTCGGCACCCTCAACAACTGCGCGGGCGGCACCACTCCGTGGGGCACCACGCTGCACGGCGAGGAGAACTTCAACCAGTACTTCGCCAACGCCTCCACCGCCGAGCACAAGCGGTACGGGATCGGCACCGGCGCCACCGAGCGCAAGTGGGAGCGGTTCGACCGGCGGTTCGACCTGGCGAAGGAGCCCAACGAGGCCAACCGCTTCGGCTGGGTCGTCGAACTCGACCCGTACGACCCGGACTCCACCCCGCGCAAGCGGACCGCGCTGGGCCGGTTCAAGCACGAGGCGGCCGAGCCCCGGCTGACCTCGGACGGCCGCCCGGTCGTCTACATGGGCGACGACGAGCGGTTCGACTACCTCTACAAGTTCGTCTCCAGCAAGCGGATGAAGAAGGGCAACTCGCGCGCCGCCCGCGAGCACAACCTGACGCTGCTGGACGAGGGCACGCTGTACGTCGCGAAGCTGACCGGAGACTCCCCGGCCGCCGAGATCGACGGCACCGGAAAGCTTCCCTCCGACGGCGAGTTCGACGGCAGCGGTGTCTGGATCCCGCTGGCCACCGGCACCACCTCGCACGTGCCGGGCATGACCGCCGAAGAGGTGTACGTCTACACGCGGCTGGCCGGTGACAAGGTCGGCGCCACCAAGATGGACCGGCCCGAGGACGTCGAACCCTCCCCGCGCACCGGCCGGGTCTACGTGGCGCTCACCAACAACACCGACCGCGGCAAGGAGGGCAAGGCCCCGGCAGACGAGGCCAACCCGCGCAACGCCAACAAGCACGGGCAGATCCTGGAGCTCGCGGAGAACTGGGACGACCCGGCGGGTGACGGGTTCGCCTGGCGGCTCTTCCTCGTCGCGGGCGACCCGAACGACCCGTCGACGTACTTCGCCGGTTTCCCCAAGGACCGGGTCAGCCCCATCTCCTGCCCGGACAACGTGGCGTTCGACTCCCACGGCAACCTGTGGATCTCGACCGACGGCAACCAGCTCGGTTCGCACGACGGCCTCTTCGGTGTCGCCACCCACGGTGACCGGCGCGGTGAGCTGAAGCAGTTCCTGACCGTCCCGACCGGTGCGGAAACCTGCGGACCGGTCATCCAGGACCGCCGCGTCCTGGTCGCCGTCCAGCACCCGGGCGAGGTCGACGGCGCCTCGGTGGAGAAGCCGGCGAGCATCTGGCCCGACGGCCCGGGCAAGATCGTCCGCCCCTCCGTCGTCGCGGTCTGGCGCAAGGACGGGCGCGACATCGGGGTGTGACCCCCGGGACCGCATGACCGCATGACCTCGTGACCGCATGACCATCAGGCCTGTGCCCATCCGGTGCGGGCCTGATGTGCATCCCTCAAAAGCGTGGCGGGGGAACGGAATTGGGGGCCTACGGTGAACGGCCGGTGTGGCTGACGTGTGCTCGGCGGCGCCGGGGACTGTGCACCGCACGCGTCGACCCGGAAGGACCCCCATGGGACTCCCCTCCCGCAGAATCCACCTCGCGGCCTGCGCCTTGGCGGCGGGGGCGCTCCTGACCGGCCTCGCACCGGCGACCGGCGCCGCCGCCCCGGTGGGGACCACGGCAAGGACCACCGCCGACGACCCGGCCCGGCCGAACAGCAGGGCCGACGACCCGGCCCAGCCCGACGACATGCCGGACGACGGGTTCGACGACGAGCACGAGGGCGAGCAGGACGACCTCGTCGGCCCCGACGGCACGCCCGAGGGGCGGGCGCCCGGAACGCAGGCCGCACCGGTCCCGGGCAGGGCGGCCGACTTCAAGCTCGCCGCCGGCAGCGACCTCTCCGGGCTCGTCGGCCGGCTGGACGCCGCACTGCCCAAGCAGGGCCTCACCGCGCTGATGGAGCAGGCCAACCGCCCGTCGGGCTGGGAGGGCGCCTGCGGCAACACCTCCATCTACGGCCCCGATCTGGCGGTCAACCACCGGGTCTGCTGGGACGGCGACGACCTGGCGTCCGGCGAGTGGGTCCCGCAGGCCATCACCGGGGTCTCCGACGCCCAGGAGGACGAGGACTGGGGGTCGTCGAACGCCGAGCCGATCGCGGTGGCCTCGTACGACGCCAAGAACCCGGGGCGCAGCGACCAGGCGTCGGGCCGCGACAACTGCGTCCAGCCCTCCGTGTCCGACGCCTGCAACGAGAAGGGCGTCCGGGTCAGCTTCTTCAACCAGGCCACCCAGAAGTACCGCCACGTCCTGCTGGCCTGGCCGTACGTGAACTCCAAGAACAACATCTCCTTCGACGCGCTCCACGCGAGCGAAGGAAAGTGCACCGGCACCGTGACGCCGTCCTGCAAGGCACAGAACGGCATCCACGCGGGCGGCATGGTCTGGTACGGCAACTACCTGTACCTCGCCGACACCGCCAACGGCATGCGGGTCTTCGACCTCCGCAAGATCATGGACCTCAACCCGGACAACGACGCCGACAAGAACGACCCGACGCCGGACGGCCTGGAGAGCGACGTCAAGGACAAGAAGCGGATCGGGCGGCAGAACAACGTCTGGTACTCCTTCGGCTACCGGTACGTCATGCCGCAGGTCGCCACCCTGAAGTTCACCACGGCGAAGAACGGCGGCACGACCGCCGGGAACCAGTGCTACGCCACCGGCCGCCCCAAGGCCTCGTTCCTCTCCCTGGACCGCACGGGCACCGACCATCTGATCCTGGGCGAGTACTGCAACAAGAACAACGGCGGCACCAGCAACGGACGCGTCGGTACGTATCCGATGGCCGCGCTCACCGCCGCCGTCGAGGGCAAACCGGGCACCACGGCCTCCGCCGACGCCGCGTTCGGACTGCCGACCGGCGGCGCGTTCTACGGCGAGACGCTGTGGCACAAGATCCAGGGCGCCCTGCGCTACGAGGGGAAGTGGTACTTCCACCGCTCCAACGCCTACAGCAACGGCCGTCTGCTCCAGGCCACCCCGGGGACGGTCGACGGGACCACCCAGCTCGTCGGGAACACGAAGGTCCTCCAGTCCTCGTACGGTCCCGAGGACCTCTACCTGGCCCACGGGCGCGGCGACGGCTTCGCCCCGCAGCTGTGGTCGCTCAGCGAGCACGCCCCCAGCCCCTCCTGCACCGGATGCAAGCGGGAGCTGTACAGCTACAACATGAGCGAGGTGATCGGCGACTTCGGTTCCTGACGTTCCTGAGTTCCTGATGCTCCTGACGTTCCTGGCGTTCTGGCCGATGGGGCCGGTAAAGGGCGGCCCCCGGCCCGCCTACCGGGACTAGAGTCGTACCCATGGTTTCCGGTGACGCGCCGCAGGCGGAGGGAAGCGTCCGGGTCGACGTGTGGATCTGGTCGGTCCGGCTGACGAAGACCCGTGCCCAGGCGGCCGCGGCCTGCCGGGCCGGCCATGTGAAGGTCGGCGGCGAGCGGGCCAAGCCCGCCCAGGCCGTCCGTATCGGTGACGAGGTACGGCTCCGGCACGCGGGGCGGGACCGGGTGGTCGTCGTCTCGAAGATCGTGAAGAAGCGGGTCGGACCGCCGGTGGCCGTCGAGTGCTTCGTCGACAACAGCCCGCCCCCGCCGCCGCGCGAGCTGGCGATCCAGGTTCCGGTACGGGACCGGGGCACGGGCCGCCCGACCAAGCGCGACCGCCGTGAGATGGAGCGCCTCCAGGGTCGTCTGCCGGAGCTCTGAGCCGACCGGCGGTCCCTCGTGCGGGTTCTGTCCCGTTGTTTCACGTGAAACGTCCGTACGGGTGTTTCACGTGAAACGTCGGCACGGTCACCCCCGCCCGGCCCTCCGACGCCCCAGCAGCACCCGGGCCAGCACCGCCCCCACCAGCAGGACCGCGCCCACCACCAGCACCACCCACACCGTGGTCCGCAGCGAGGCCGTCAGGGCGTCGACCACCGCGGCTGCCGCGTCCCGGTCGCCGTCCGGGACCTCGTCCAACGCCCGGCTCCGGCCGACCGCCACCAGGATCCGCAGCGCGATCGCCCCGAGCACGAACCCGGCGCCCACGGCCGCCGTGGCGGTCAGCCCGGCCCGGAGCCCTCCCCGTACCGTCGCGATGCCCACCACCAGCACGAGCAGGACCAGCGTGGCGATGGCCGGCCAGATGCTGCAGTAGCGCAGCCAGTGGAACGAGTCCCGCAGGGTGTCCGCCCGGTCCGGGCCGATCACCGTGATCTCCGTCCGCTGGACGGGGATCTGGTCCGCGAACGGCACCCCTCGGCTCACCAGATCCTGCTTGACCTGCTGGATCACCGGCCCGAGGTCGATGGTGACCGCCTCGCCGCTGTCACCGTCCAGCGCGGCGGTCACCGCCTCGTGCGCGGTCCGGTTGGCGGTGTCCCAGGCGTTCGCGAAGGCCTCGGTGGAGGTGAAGGACCGCACGGTCTCGTGCAGGAAGTCGCGGACGGTCTCCTGGAGCGGGCCGAGGTCGATCTGCTCCATCGCCTTGTCGGTGATCAGCTCCGTGACGGTGCTCTGCACCGCCGGGTCGGAGGAGAGCGGGGAGACGGCGGCGACGTACCGGTCGGTGTCGTCGATCTCCAGGTCGACCCAGGCGGAGAGCGCGCTGAACGGCACCAGGGCGGTGAGCAGGACGATCAGGACGGCCGACAGGGCCACCGAGGCCGTCGAGACGGCCGAGGCCTTCGAGGTCGCCGCAGCAGAGGTCCGCACTCCTCCAGGGAATCCCGTCCCGGGCCGGACCGCTCAGGGCCGTACGCCGTTCGAGTTGCCGGGCCGCGCGGGCGGGTGTGCTCTGGAGGAACGGGGGCGCGCGACGGGGGCGAGGGAAGGAGCTGTCCGCGATGGTCACACACGCAGCCATGCCCGGCCGGAAGAGGGCCCGCGCGCATGCACGGCCCCGCAGTCTCACCCCGTACGCCGTGGCGGTGCCCATGGCGCTCGGCACCATCTACGGGTTCTACGCCGCGTTCATCCGCCGCGACGGCGGCCCCAGCACCGGCGGGCAGGTCGTCCTGGGCCTCGTCTCCGGTGCGGCGGTGGCGGCCCTCTGCTTCGCGCTGGGCCGGATCCAGCGGTCGCTGCCGCACGGGCTGCGCGCGCTCGCGTACGGGGCTCTGACCGCCTGCGCCATCGGCTTCCTGGTGAGCCTCACCGATACCGGCGTGCTGCGGTCGACCGTGCTGGGCCTGGTGGTCGGCGTGGGCGTCTTCCTGTCCACGTTCTACTTCTTCTACTCACGGGAGCGCTGACCGCCCCTGACCGCCTGGACCGGTCGCGAGGAACGTTCCAGCCGTGGACACCGACCGCGGACGCGGCCGCCAGATCGCATCTGGCGGCCGCGCCCCCGCATCTGGCGCCCAAGGGGTGAGGGAGCCGGAGGGGAAGCGGGAGGAGGAGCGAGCGATGTCGGACGCGACGGACGGCAGGGACACCGAGACGGACGGCAGCGGGACCGGGAAGGACGACGGGGAGACCGGGAAGACCGGGGACGGCGGGGATCCGCTGCGGGTCGCGGTGATCATCGGCAGCACGCGCGAAGGGCGCATCGGCGACGCAGTCGGCCGATGGTTCGTGGAGCGGGCTCGGGTACGGGGCGAGCTCGACCTCGTCGTGCTGGATCTCGCGGAGTTCGACTTCCCCGTGCACTACCCGGAGCGGGCGACGGAGCAGATGACGGAGTTCGCGGGGGCGATCGGGGAGGCCGAGGCCTTCGTCGTGGTCACCCCGGAGTACAACCGCTCCTTCCCGGCCTCCCTCAAGCAGGCCATCGACTTCGCGTACGACGAATGGCAGACCAAGCCGGTCGGCTTCGTGAGCTACGGCCACGGCTCGTCCGGGCTGTACGCGGTGGAGCAGCTGCGCTCGGTCTTCACGGAGCTGCACACGGTGACCCTGCGCAACGGGGTGGCCCTCGACTTCCTGCACACGACGCTGGAGGACCACGCGGGCGCCTGTGCGCGGGACCGGGCGGTGCGGCTGATGCTGGACCAGCTCGGCTGGTGGGGCCGGGCCCTGCGCCAGGCGCGGGCGGTCCGCCCCTACGTCTCCTGACACCCCTCTGGCCCCCCACCCCCACGCCCCGGACTTCGACGACGACGTACAAGGAATGGATTCATGAGCACTGAACTGGCCATCGAGACCACGGGGCTGGTGAAGGTCTTCGGCGAGAACCGCGCGGTGGACGGCGTCGACCTCGCGGTCCCGACCGGCACCGTCTACGGGGTCCTCGGACCCAACGGCGCCGGGAAGACCACCACCGTCCGGATGCTCGCGACGCTGCTGCGCCCGGACGACGGAACGGCCCGGGTGTTCGGCAAGGACGTGGTGAAGGAAGCCGACGCGGTCCGCAGCCGGGTCAGTCTCACCGGGCAGTACGCCTCGGTCGACGAGGACCTGACCGGCAACGAGAACCTCATCCTGCTCGCCCGGCTCCTGGGCCACTCCAAGCCGGCGGCCCGCGACCGGGCCGCCCAGCTGCTCGAAGGGTTCGGGCTGAGCGAGGCGGCCGGCAAGCAGGTGAAGAACTACTCGGGAGGCATGCGGCGCCGCATCGACATCGCCGCCTCCATCCTCAACACCCCCGACCTGCTCTTCCTGGACGAGCCGACCACCGGACTCGACCCGCGCAGCCGCAACCAGGTGTGGGACATCGTGCGCGCGGTCGTCGCCCACGGCACCACGGTCCTGCTGACGACGCAGTATCTCGACGAGGCCGACCAGCTGGCCTCCCGGATCGCCGTGATCGACCACGGCCGGGTGATCGCCGAGGGCACCAAGGGCGAGCTCAAGGCCTCCGTCGGCTCCGGCACCGTCCACCTGCGGCTGCGCGACGCCGCCCAGCGGCCCGAGGCCGAGCGGGTGCTGTCGCTCGAACTCGACGCCACGGTCCAGCTGGACGCGGACCCGGTGGCGCTGACCGCCCGGGTCGACGCGCACGGCTCCGACCGGGGTGCGGCGGAACAGGCGGCACGGGCCCTGGCCGAGCTGGCCCGGTCCGGCATCACGGTCGACAACTTCTCGCTGGGACAGCCCAGCCTCGACGAGGTCTTCCTCGCCCTCACGGACAAGAAGGGAGTGGCGGCATGAGCACCGCGACCACCAAGACGGAGCTGGAAGACGTCGCACTCGCCCCGCCGGACAAGGAGCGGCTCTCGGCTCTCCTGGTCGGCCTGGACCGCCCGCCGAGGCCCAGCGCGCTGTCGGCCTCCCTCACCTTCGGCTGGCGCGCCATGCTGAAGATCAAGCATGTGCCGGAGCAGCTCTTCGATGTGACGGCTTTCCCGATCATGCTGGTCCTGATGTACACGTACCTCTTCGGAGGGGCGCTGGCCGGCTCCACACAGCAGTACATCCAGTTCCTGCTGCCCGGCATCCTGGTGATGAGCGTCGTGATGATCACGATGTACACCGGCGTCTCGGTCAACACCGACATCACCAAGGGCGTCTTCGACCGGTTCCGTACGCTGCCGATCTGGCGGCCCGCGCCGATGGTCGGCTATCTGCTCGGTGACGTCCTGCGCTATGTGCTGGCCTCGGTGGTGATGCTGACGGTCGGCATGATCATCGGCTTCCGGCCGGGCGGCGGGGTGCTGGGGATGCTGGCGGGGGTGGCCCTGCTGTTGGTCTTCGCGTTCGCGTTCTCGTGGATCTGGACCATGTTCGGGCTGCTGCTGCGCACCGAGAAGTCGGTGATGGGCGTCAGCATGATGGTGATCTTCCCGCTCACCTTCCTCAGCAACGTCTTCGTCGACCCGAAGACGATGCCGGGCTGGTTGCAGGCCTTCGTGAACAACAGCCCGATCACCCACCTGGCCACGGCGGTACGCGAGCTGATGGCGGGCAACTGGCCCGCATCCGACATCGCCTGGTCGCTGGGGTGGGCCGGAGCGATCATGGCCGTGTTCGGTGTCGTGACGATGAGGCTCTACAACCGGAAGTGACCAGGCGGAAGGGACCCCGGCGCGGATCGGCGCCGGGGTCACAGGCCGTCGCCCGGGTCACAGGCCGTCGGTCCGGGTCACAGGCGCCAGTCCGGCGCCTGGCCCGGGCGGTAGGCGCAGGTGGTTCCGGTGGTCACGGACTCCCTTAGGTGCGCCGCCAGTTCGGGGTGGAGGGAGTCCAGCTTGCGCAGGGTGTCGCGGATCCGGGCGGTGACCGTCTTACGGGCCCGCTCGGTCCGGTCGTCCAGGCGGCGGGTCCGGCCACCGAGGCCCGCCGCGGTGCGCAGCTGGTCCAGGAGGGCCTGCCGCTCCCGGTCGTACGCCTCGACCTGCCGGGTGTCGTCCCGTGCCGCGGCGCGGTCTATCTCGGCGTCCAGCCGGTCCAGGTGCTCCTTGTACCGGCGCTTGGCCTCCTCGTCGAGGACCGGGTCGCCGCCCATCCGGCCGGCGGCGACCACGACGTTGCCGCCCTCGGGGGCGAGCAGCTCCACGGCCGGGACGTCGGCCCCGGGCAGCCCCAGCAGGCTGTGCAGGTCCCGCAGCCCCTTCGCGTCGGGGACATGCACGGTCCGCCCGTCCCAGCGCAGCTGCCATACGGAACCGTCGCGGCGGAACTCGGCGTCGGGCGCGGGGTCAACGGGTGCGGGAGCGGGGGAGCGGTCGGTGGCCGGCGAGAGTGCGCGGAGGGCGGGGCGTTCGGAGGCCAGGTGGTGCAGGCCCAACTCGCCTGCCTCCCGCTCCACTTCGGCCAGCAGCGCGCGGGCCCGGCCGGTGTCGCCCGGCTCGGCGCGGGCGAGGAGGGAGCGGGCCAGGTGCAGGCGGGCGCGTACGGCCCAGGGGCGGGCGCCGAGGCGGTCCGCGGAGGCGGCGGCCTCGGTGAGCGCGGCCACCGCCGCGTCCCGGTCGTCCCGTGCGGCGGCGAGCATGCCGAGCCAGAGGTCGACGGGGCCGCCGATGTCGCACCCGTACAGCGAGACGACCCACTGGCCGGTGTAGGGCGTGAGCTCGTCCTCGGCGCGGGTGATCAGGCGCCGGTCGCCGGTGGTGGCGGCCGTCTGGGCCAGCAGTCGGAGCCAGAGCGGCATGAACGCCCGCGGATAGGGGGCCGCGCGGTCCGACTGCTCGGCGATCAGGCGGAGGGCCGGGGCCGCGTCGCCCTGCTCCACGGCGGTGAGCGCCTCCAGCAGCCCGGGGTACGGATACCGGGCGCCCGGCAGCGCGGCGAGGATCTTCTCCGCCTCCGCGAACCGTCCGCGCAGCAGATGCAGGGACCAGTGCAGATGGCACCCCATGAAACCGATCGCCTCGTGGTCCTCGCCCTCCAGGCCGAGCTCCTCACCGCTGAGCGCATCGGCGGCCTCGGTGAACCGGCCCTGGAGCGAGGCGATCAGGCTGCCGTCGACGGCGACGGCCAAGGCGAACCGGGGCAGCTCCGAGCGCTCTGCGGCCCGGATGAACCTGCGGTACTGGTCGATGAAGGCCGGGTCGCCGAGCTCCAGCAGGGCCACCCACCGCATCGAGGTGGCGTGCAGCTCCATGTCCAGGTTCTGGGTGCGCCGGCCGACGACGGCCATCTCGTCGGTCAGCCCGAGCCGCTCCACCGCCGAGCCCAGACCCCATACGGAGTCGTGGCGCGCCCAGAGCGAGAACGCGAGGGCCTCGTCGTCCGAGCCGTCGCGGGCGAGGGCCATGATGTGGATGGCCAACTCCTGCGCGAGCCGGTCGGCGGAGAGGCTGTCCTGCCCGTCCTTGCCGGTGACCTTGCGGTGCGCCTCGCCCAGGAACGCCACCATGAAGGCCTCACCGTCGCCCAGCGTGCCCCGGCGGTACAGGGTGATCGCGACCCGGGCCAGCAGCTCGGGATCGTCCAGCTCCCGGGCCAGGTCGACCGCCCGGTCCAGCAGGCGGCCCGCCTCGGCGGCCTCCCCGGCGTGCCGCAGCTGCTCGCCGAGGTCGAGGCAGATGAGCGCGGTCCGACGCCGATCGGACCCTGGCCCCGGCCCAAGGTGCCCCTCGCCCGGCCCGCTCCCCCGCCCCCCCTCGCCCGGCCCGCTCCCCGACGGGGGACCGCCCGGTGCACCCCCCGCTTCCGGGCCCGGCTCGCCCGACGCCACCGCGAGGGCCCGGCGGTAGTGGCCGATGGCCTCCTCGTCGGCGAGGCGCCCCGAGGCGTCCCGGGCGGCGGCGAGCAGCAGGTCGATCCGGCGGTCGCGCTCCAGCTCTCCCCCGGCGAGGTGGGCGTGGCGGGCGAGGTCCCCGGGCCGCACCGCGTCGTCCAGCCCGCCGTGCGCGTCCAGCGCCCGTACGGCGGCGGCATGGCGGCGGCGGGCGTCCGCGTCCCCGAGCGAGGCGTACAGCGTCTCGCGGAGCAGGTCGTGGGCGAAGGCGTACCCCCCGGAGGGGCGCGGGACGACGACCCGGGCGACGATCGCCGACTCCAGCAGCCGCTCCACCTGGGGGACGGGGGAGCCGTGCACCACGGCCAGCACCTGGCGGCGGAACTCCCGGCCGAGCACGGCGGCGGCGGTCAGCAGCGAGACGACCGCCTCCGGCAGCAGGCTCAGCCGCTGCCGGACCGCCTCCCGCACCCCGGGTGGGATGGTGGAGACGGGGCTGCCGCTGTGCCAGAGCCGGGCCGTCTGCTCCACGAAGAACGGGTTGCCGCCGGTGCGCCGGTGGACCTCGTCGACCAGCCGCGGCTCGGGCTCGCGGCCCGTCGTCACGGCCATCAGCGCGCCCACCTCGTCGCGGCCGAGGCCGGTCAGCGTGAGGGTGGCCGAGGCGCGCGAGACGAGGGGCAGGATCAGCTGCTGGAGCGGGTGGCCGGGGGCCTCCACCTCGACGTCCCGGTAGGTGCCGATGAGCAGCAGCCGCTCGAACCAGGCGTGCTGGGCGGCGAATTCGAGCAGGCGGAGCGAGGCGGGGTCGGCGCTGTGGAGGTCGTCCAGGACCACCACCAGCGGGCGGCTCTGGGAGACGGTGACGAGGGCCGTGGTCACCGCGTCGTACAGCCCGAAGGCCTCGGGCCCGTCGGACGAGGCCCCGGCCGCCCCGGTCGCACCAGGAGCCCCGGCCGTAACAGAGGCACCTGCCGCCCCGCCTTCCCCGTCCCCCGCGCCCGATCCCGCGGCCGCGCCCCCGCCCGCCGCGTCCCCCAGGAGGACGCCGAGCCGCCCGTCCGCCGCCTCCTGGGCTGCCGCCCACTGGGCCGCCGTGGCCGAGCGGCGCAGGCCGCGCAGCACCTGCACCCAGGGCCAGTAGCCAGGAGTGCTGTCGGAGTCCCAGCAGGAACCGCCGACCACCAGCGCCCCGCGCCGCCGCGCCTCGTGGGCGGCGTCGGTGACGAGGGTGGTCTTCCCGATCCCGGCCTCGCCCGTGACCAGCACGAGCCCGCCGTGGCTCTCCGTGGCCCGGACGATCTCCGAGCGGAGGATGCCTGCGGGGTGGTCGCGCCCGAACAGAGCAGGGGTCATGACCACACGATAGGAGGACCCACTGACAACGGCTTCCCTCAGTCGCGTACCACCGTCACCGGGCACGGCGCGTGCTGCGCGACATGGAGGCTGACCGAGCCGAGCAGCGTCGCCTTGAGACCGCTGCGGCCACGGGCGCCCACGACGAGCAGGTTGGCGCCCTTGGCCCGGTCCAGCAGGGACTGGGCCGGGTTGCCGATGACCACGATCTTGCTGACCGCGGCCGCTCCTTCGGCGCCGAGTGCCTCCTCCAGCGCCTCGTTGAGGGAGACGGTGGCCAGCTCCTGCGGGTCGAAGTCCGCCGGCAGGCCCGGCATCATCGAGGCCCAGCTGGTCGCGGGGTACTCCCAGCTGTTCACGGCCTCCACGGTGTCACCGGTCAGCTCGGCCTGGCGTACGGCCCAGTGCAGTGCCTTGATCGAAGGATCGGACCCGTCCACACCCACGACGATCCTGCCCATATCTGCCTCCAGCTCGGTCCGGATCGGAACGGATGCGTCACCGCATCCGGTCTCACTGTAGTCAAACCGGACAATAGGGCGGGGCCGGGTGCCGCCGGGCAGGACCGGGGGGGGCGCACCCGGCCCCGTGCCGGACACCCGGGCCCCGGGCAGGGTACCCGGGCTCAGTCCAGCCGCAGGTCGGCGAGCTGCTGCTCGAAGGGGACGACCGCGTCCTCCCCGTCGTCCAGGCCCGGCGTCCGGGAGGCCCCGGAGACCGTGCGGCCCAGCACGGCCGAGGCCAGCTCGCCACCGGCGCGGCGGATCCGGGACGGCAGCCCCTCGGTGTACTCGTCGCCGGAGGAGCCCCAGTCCTCGGAGGCGGCGTAGACGGACGTCGGTACGGTGACGGCCCGCAGATAGGCGAAGAGCGGGCGCAGCGCGTGCTCCAGGACCAGCGAGTGGCGGGCCGTGCCGCCCGTCGCGGCGATCACGACGGGCTTGCCGGTCAGCGCGGTGTGGTCGATCAGGTCGAAGAACGACTTGAACAGACCGCTGTACGAGGCGGTGAACACCGGTGTCACGGCGATCAGCCCGTCCGCCTCGGTCACCGCGTCGATCGCCTCCCGCAGCCTGGCCGACGGGAACCCGCTGACCAGGTGGTTGGCGATGTCCACGGCGAGGTCGCGGACTTCGACGACCTGGACCTCGACGTTCCGGTCCTGCTCGGCCGCGAGGCGCTCGCGGGCGGCGGCGGCCAGCCGGTCGGCCAGCAGCCGGGTGGAGGACGGCTGGCTGAGCCCGGCCGAGACGGCCACGATGCGCAGGGGAGTGGTGGCGAACATGGAGGTCAAGCCCCCTTTCCAGCAGCTCGGGCGGCGGCGACCGCCGGGTGGACGGGCGCGGATTCCGGCACACCGGCCGGCCGCAGGTTGGCGAACTCCTTGCGCAGCACGGGCACGACCTCCTCGCCGAGGATGTCCAGCTGCTCCAGGACCGTCTTCAGCGGGAGCCCCGCGTGGTCCATCAGGAACAGCTGCCGCTGGTAGTCGCCGACCGCGTCCCGGAACGTCAGCGTCCGCTCGATGACCTCCTGCGGGGAGCCCACCGTCAGCGGGGTCTCGCGGGTGAAGTCCTCCAGGGACGGGCCGTGGCCGTAGACCGGCGCGTTGTCGAAGTACGGGCGGAACTCCCGTACCGCGTCCTGCGAGTTCTTCCGCATGAACACCTGGCCGCCGAGCCCGACGATGGCCTGTTCGGCGGTGCCGTGACCGTAGTGGGCGTAACGGCGCCTGTAGAGGTCCACCATCTTCTTGGTGTGCTCCATGGGCCAGAAGATGTTGTTGTGGAAGAACCCGTCACCGTAGTAGGCGGCCTGTTCCGCGATCTCCGGGGAGCGGATGGAGCCGTGCCAGACGAACGGCGGGACGCCGTCCAGCGGGCGCGGGGTCGCGGTGAAGGACTGGAGCGGCGTACGGAACTTGCCCTCCCAGTCCACGACCTCCTCGCGCCACAGCTTGTGCAGCAGGGCGTAGTTCTCGATGGCCATGGGGATGCCCTGGCGGATGTCCTTGCCGAACCAGGGGTAGACCGGTCCGGTGTTGCCGCGGCCCATCATCAGGTCGACGCGGCCGTCCGCGAGGTGCTGGAGGGTGGCGTAGTCCTCGGCGATCTTCACCGGGTCGTTGGTGGTGATCAGGGTGGTGGACGTGGACAGGATCAGGTTCTCGGTGCGGGCCGCGATGTAGCCGAGTGTCGTCGTCGGGGAGGACGGGACGAACGGCGGGTTGTGGTGCTCGCCGGTCGCGAAGACGTCCAGACCGACCTCCTCGGCCTTCTGCGCGATGGCCAGGGTCGCCTTGATCCGCTCGTTCTCGGTCGGCGTCCGGCCGGTGGTCGGGTCGGTGGTGACGTCTCCGACGGTGAAGATCCCGAACTGCATGGCGTCCGCCTCCTGAGCGATCCGTACGAATGGGTTGAACGGCGAATGGGCTGAACAACGAACGGGATGAACGGTGAATGCATTGCACCCAAATTGGTTGAACGTTGAACTACACCCTACAACGGAGCACCCCCGGCACCTATTCCCGGGCGTACGCTGGCAGGGCCGCCGGTCCCGCCGGCGAGCCCGGGACCACCGGCGGAGGGAGGCGGAGACCATGAGCGAAAAGGGCAGCGACACCGGCAGCGACAGCGAGAGCTGGAAGGCGCGGGGCGTCGCCCTGCGCGTCTTCGTCTACATTTTCGCGACGCACCTCTTCGCGGGCTTCATCTGGATCCTCTTCTACGTGGGCGGGCACGCGGACAAATAGCCGCCGCGTAAGCCCATGGCGGATACACTGACCGCATGACCTCCGTACCGTGCCGAAACTGGTGGCGCTCCTCCTAGGAGCGGCCACAGCATCTGTCTGCACGGAACCCAGGGCCGTTCACCATGGACGGCCCTTTTCGCTGCCTTCTTTCAGGTGCGATGTACGGGAACGGGGCACCGCACGCCCCCCACCGCCCGGGCCGTCCTCCACGCACCCACCACCCGCGAGGAGACCCCGCTATGACCGCGACCGCACCCACGGCCGTAACCACCGCCGTCACCACCGCCGCAACCACGGCCGTCACCACCGCCCCCGCCGAGCTCCGCAGCGCCGACCTGGAGCACCGCATCGCCCAGGACCCCGGCCGCTTCCGGGTCCTCACCGGCGACCGCCCCACCGGCCCCCTCCACCTCGGCCACTACTTCGGCACCCTGCGCAACCGGGTCCGCCTCCAGGACCTCGGCGTCGACGTCATGATCCTCATCCCCGACTACCAGGTCCTCACCGACCGGGACACCGCCGAGCGGCTGGGGAAGTACACCGACGGGCTCCTCCTGGACTACCTGGCCCTCGGCATCGACCCCGCCCGGTCCACCGTCTTCAACCACAGCGCCGTCCCCGCGCTCAACCAGCTCCTGCTGCCCTTCCTGAGCCTCGTCTCGGTCGCCGAGCTGAGCCGGAACCCCACGGTCAAGGACGAGATCGCGCACTCCCGGCAGTCGGCGGTCAGCGGGCTGATGCTCACCTACCCGGTCCACCAGGCGGCCGACATCCTCTCCTGCAAGGGCAACGTGGTCCCGGTCGGCCAGGACCAGCTGCCCCACCTCGAACTCACCCGGACCATCGCCCGCCGCTTCAACGAGCGGTACGGGAACCTCTTCCCGGAACCCGACGCCCTGCTCTCCGCCGCGCCCCTCCTCCTCGGCACCGACGGCACCAAGATGAGCAAGAGCCGCGCCAACTCCGTCCCCCTCGGCGCCACCGCCGACGAGACGGCCCGCCTGATCAGGGGCGCGACCACGGACGCCGACCGGCACATCACCTACGACCCCGACACCCGCCCCGGCGTCTCCTCCCTCGTCCTGCTGGCCGCGCTCTGCCTGGAGCGGGACCCGCACGAGGTCGCGGCGGAGATCGGCGACGGCGGGGCGGCCGCCCTCAAGCGGACGGTGACCGACGCGGTCAACACCCACCTGGCGCCCCACCGTGCCCGGCGGGCGGAGTACGCGGCGGACCTCACGTACGTACGGTCCGTCCTGCGCACCGGCAACGAGCGGGCCAACGCGCTCGCGGAAGCCACCCTGGAGGAGGTGCGCGAGGCGATGGGCACGTTCCGGTAGGCGGGTGCGCAAGCCCTTCCGGTAGGCACGCGGCCCCGGGACCGCCCGCCCCTCACTGCCTCGGCAGCACCGACCGCTGCCGCCGCAGCAGCTCCGCCAGCCCTCGCCGGGTGGCCGCGATCACCACCCGGTCCTGGGCGCGCAGCACATACCCGGGGTGCAGGTCCCAGACCAGGCCGGAGGGGGGCGGGGTGCCGCCTTCCGGGGGGTACGGGGGGAGCGCGGCGAGGTCCGGGTTGCGGTCGGCGGGCGGGGTGGCGTCGATGGCCAGGACCCGCCACGCGCCCGCCCGGAACGCCTGCTCCACCGTGCGCCCCTCCAGCTGCGGATGGCCCGCGACCTCCAGGGCGGCGAAGAGCATCACCTTCCGCTCCACCGGGACCGCGCCGAGGATCTGGCGGCCCATCATGGCGACCGCGAAGGAGGGCGCGGCCAGGTGGGAGACGGACCGGGAGCGGGTCAGGGCCTGGGGGTGCGCGGTGCGCAGGGTGCGGTAGACGGCGGTGGCGAACTCGTCGTCGTACAGCCGCAGCGCCACCCTCAGGTCCGGCTTGACCGACCGCGCGTACAGCGTCGCTTCCAGGTTCGTCGTGTCGATGCTGGTGAGCGCGAGGAGGGCGTGGGCGCGGCGGATCTTGGCCGCTTCCAGGACACCTTCCTGGGTGACGTCGCCGATGACGGTCGGCACGTGCATGGAGCGGGCCAGCGGGATGCCCCGCGCCTCGGGGTCCTCCTCCACGACGACCACGGGGATGTCCAGCTCCCGCAGGCGTACGAGGACGCGCGTACCGATCTTGCCGAGCCCGAGCAGCACCACGTGCCCCGACAGGCCACGCGGCGGGCGGCGCAGCGAGGAGGCGGTGCGCAGGGTGCCGAACGCCTCCAGGACGGCGGCGATGAGCAGCGGGAGCAGAAGGATCCCGGCGACCCCGGAGAAGATCTGGATGATCTTCCGTGCCGTCGTGCCGTCCTCCGATGGATCGTTCATGCTCAGCAGGTCGAGAAGGATGAGGTAGGCGGAGTGCAGCAGGCTGTCCTCGGTGGTGAGGACCGAGACGACCACCAGGGCGACCGCTGCCAGCACGAACCCGAGGGCGGACCAGCGCAGCCGCCGGGAGAAGATCTTGGCGAGCGGCGCGCCCCGGCCGCCCATCCGGGTCGCGGGACGGTCCGGGCCCGCCCGGCTGATCGCCTCCAGGACGACGGTGCCGCGTCCGTCGGCCGCGGCCACGGACTCCTCGTCGGGGAGGAGTTGGGGCGCCTCGTCGCCGCTGCTGTCCGAACCCTCCGCCCCCGCAGGGTCGTTGGTGGTGGAGGAGAGCAGCGCGAGGGTGCACAGGCCCGGGTCGAGGGTCTCGCCGGGGCGGGGCGGCGGACGTTCGGCGGCGCGCAGGAGCAGCCCCTCGGCCTGGACGACCTTGCTGCTGCCGGTGAGCGCGGTGGCGGCGAGCGCGGGGGCGGCGGTGTCGGCGTCGGACAGGACGGTGGTGGAGGCGTCCAGCTGCGCCGGGTCGATGCCGGGCATGGCGACGGCGGCCGCCTGGTCCAGCAGCTCCTCCAGGTGCTGCCCGAGCTTGCGGTTGTAGAGCCGGATCACCAGCCGCAGGCGGGGGTTGAGGCGGCGGGCGGTGAGGGCGGCGCGGATGTTGCGCTCGTCGTCGTCGTAGACGAGGGCGAGGGCGGCCGCCCGGTCGACGCCCGCCTCCTCCAGTACGTCGTCGGAGGGTTCGGGCGCCTCCATGATCCGGACGGCCTCGACCCCGGCGTTGGTGTCGTTGCCGCCCCCGTTCCCCGTGGCGGCGGTGCGGTTCATCGCCGCCGACATCCGGCCGAACAGGGCGGCCGCGCGCCCCCGTTGGGTCAACGGCGTCTCGGGGCTGTTGGCGTCGCGGCCGGGCGGCAGGAGCAGGGTGACCCGCTCCCCGTAGACGAACCGCAGCTCCACGGCGAGCCGGCGCGCCAGCGCGTCGTCACCGCAGACGATCATGTGGCCGGTGGGCGAGGGCCGCCCCGGCTGCGGACGTCCTGGCTGCTGAGGAAGTGGGGGCACGAAACCCAGCATGCCGTGATCCTTCCGGCTCGGTCTTCCTGCTCAGTGTGGAGTGTTTGTGATCTTCGCACGGTGGTTCTGGAGCCCTGGCCGGTTCTCGTCCCCCGGGGGCTGGTTCACGGCCCCCTGCTGACTCGGCGGCCCCGGGGGCTGGTTCACGGCGCCCTGCTGACTCGGCGGCCCCGCCAGCAGATGGCGCGGGTCCGCCGCCCGCTGGATCGCCGTCTCCACCGCCGCGATCCGGTCCGCGAGCAGCCCGAGCGCGGCCACGGCCCGGGTCATCGGATCGCCGTCCGGGCCGCCGAGCGCCTGCGTGCGGACGTACGAGGCGGTGATCGCCGCCCACCGCTCGGCCTGCTCGGCGGTGAGCGTGCCCCGCAGGGCGGCCAGCTTCAGCAGGTTGGCCTCGGCGCCCGTGGTGAGCGTCTGGGCCTCGCCCGCGTAGTGGTCGTCGACGACGGCGGAGAGCTCGGCATCGTTCATGACGGGCACGATCCGCTCCGCGATCTTGTTCATGTTGCGGTACGAACCCTGGAGCCGGAACGGCGGCTCCGTGCGCGTCGCGTCCGTCTGCGCGGCGGACGCGATGTACGCCGCGTTCACTGCGAGGACGGTGTCCCGGGCGGTGAGCAGGTGCCGCAGCACGGCGAGGATGGCGTCCAACTCGGCCGACGAGTAAGGGTGTTCCAGGTGCTCGGCACGGGCGGAAGGGTCGCTCCCGCCGGCCAGCCGCACCAGCAGCGCCAGGTCGTCGCGCGAGCGGGCGGCGAGCGGGGCGAGGACCGGGTTGGCGGTCAGCGCGTTCTCCACGAAGCTCAGCGCGAAGACGTCCTCGCGCCCGCTGAGCACCTCGCCCAGGTTCCACACGTCGGCCCGGTTGGCGAGCATGTCCGGGATCCGGAACTGCTCGCCGGACTCGGTGTACGGGTTGCCCGCCATGCAGACCGCGAACCGCTTCCCCCGCAGGTCGTAGCTACGCGGCTCACCGTCCCGTACGCCCTCGATACGGCGCGTGGCATCGCACAACGGGATGAACTTCTGGAGGAGTTCGGGCGAGGTGTGCTGGATGTCGTCCAGGTACAGCAGCGTGTTGTTGCCCGCCTCCAGCGCGAAGCTGATCTTCTCGATCTCCTGCCGGGCGGTCGCGCTCGGTGCCTGGGCGGGGTCGAGGGAGGTCACGTCGTGCCCCAGGTTCGGCCCGCTGATCTTGACGAGGACCATCCCGAGCCGGTCCGCGACGTACTCCATCAGCGTCGTCTTGCCGTAGCCGGGCGGCGAGACGAGCAGGAGCAGCCCCTGCGAGTCCGTGCGCCGGTCGGCGTCGGCGGTGCCGAGCTGCTTGGCGAGGCTGTCGCCGATCAGCGGCAGGTACACCTCGTCCAGCAGCCGGTTGCGGACGAACGCCGACATCACGCGCGGCCGGTGGTCGTCCAGCCGCAGCCGCCCGCGCTCGGCGGCCACCAGGGAGGTGCGCAGCCGCTGGTACGCGCGGAAGGCGGGCACGGCCCGCGTGCGGAACTCCCCCGTACGGGCCAGGAGTTCATCGATCCGTACGGTGAGGACTCCGCCGCCCCCGATGCGCGGGTGGTCGCCGAGGAGGCCCTCCACCCGCTCCGTGAGCGGCGCGTCGCACCCGTACCGCTCCAGCTCCGGGCAGAGCTCCACCGCCACGGCCTCCGCGAGGTCCCCGGGTTCGACGGCGGCGCCGGTGGCCTCCGCGTACGGGGTGAGCCAGCCCTCCACGAGCTGCTTCCGGGCGGCCAGGTCCCCGCCGAGGGCGGCGAGGTCGTCCCCGTACACGTCGGGGCCTGTCGCCCGGTGGAACGCGTCCAGGAAGGCGCGGATCGAGGCGCCCACGACGAACCCGGCGGGCCCGCTGGTCAGCTCCTCGAAGAGGTACGAGGCGACGGCGTCGGGCCTCGCGACGTCCCCGAACTCGCCTATGGCGGCAGCCCATTCCTCCTGGAGCACGGCGATGGCCGGGGCCAGACCGAAGGTGTCGCGGGCGCGCGCCAGGGATGCGGCCCGCCGGGTCCACGAGACACGTTGCGCCTCCTCGATCCCGTACGCCCAGAAGAGCTGGGCGGCCGCGCGGACGGCGGGCTCGTGGCGCAGCAGCCCCGCGTCCGCGTGCAGGCGCAGCAGGGCGCGGAGGATGGCGGTGGCGTCCTCGTCGTGGACGCCCCGGGTGTACCCCTCGTCGTACGCCTCGGCCGCCGACTCCCGTACGAGCAGGGATAGTTCGTCATCGGCCAGCGCGGTGAGGCGCTCGGCACCGTGCTCCTCCAGCAGCCGGGTCGCCAGATACTCGCCCCGGTAGACGGCGGCCGACTCCGAGGGCAGCAGCTGCTCCCAGTAGGGGCGGGTCGCCTCGAAGGCCGGGTCGGTGACCGGCGCCCGGTAGTCGGTCCCGGTCAGCGCGAAGGCGAGGCGGTCCCCGGAGGGCACGAGCGTCAGGTCGAACGGCTGGGTGTTGACGGCGAACCGGTGCCGCCCCAGCTTGATGACCGAGCCGCCGTCCGCGTACAGCTCACTGCGGTCCCGCAGCGCCCGCCCGGCCTCCTGGCGGGCCGCCTTGATCCGCCCGTCCAGCTCCTCCGCCCGTACGGGATCGCCCAGCTCACGCAACTCGTCGGCGGTCCGCCGAACCTTGGCGACCATCGGGTCGGAGGCGAAGTACGTGTGGACGGCGTCCAGGTCCGCCAGCGCGGCCACGCGCCGGCCGATGGTCTCCAGCACCCGCTGAGCCGACCCGGCCAGCCGCTCGGCCCGCCGCGCCCGCTCGTCCTGGAGCGTCTGCTTACGGGCCGAGAACGCGTCGTACACCTCGGTCCTGCGCTCGGCCAGCTCGGCGAGGAAGTCGTCGAACTCCGCGAACCGCGACTCCAGGTTCTCCAACTGGAGCAGCAGCCGCGCGAGTTGGTCGTCACACGCCTCCGGCGAATCGGCGGCGGCCAGCGCCCCCGTCACCGCCTGCCCGAGCAGCGCGAACTCGGCGGCGAACTCGGCCCGCCCCTCCTTCGACAGCAGCTCCCTGCGGCGCGCGTCCAGCGTGGCGCGGGCGCGGTTGGCCCCGCCCAGCACCTCCGCGATCCGCTCCAGGATCGACGTACGCACGGTGGCGTCGCCGATCTCCAGCCCGGCCACCACATCGGTGACGGTGGCAAGCCCGTCCGTCATCGCGGCCAGCCGGTCGGTCACGGCGGACGCGTCCCGTACGGTCGCGAGCGCCCCCGCGTCGGCGACGAGCCCCGCGATGTCCTCGTGGTACCCGTCGAAGGCGTCCTCACGGGCGAGGAACGACACCGCCCGCTGAGCGGCGGACGCGATGTCGTCCTCGGTCCGGGCCGACAGCTCCGCGATCCGCTCGGTGTCGGCGTACCGCATCTCGCCGATGGTCGCCAAGTGCCCGTGCGCCTGCCGGAGTTCGGTCAGCCGCTCCACCCAGGCGGCGGCCGACCCCGGCACCTCGCCGCGTACGCGCCGCACCAGCGCGGTGATGCGGGTGGAGGTCTCCTCCAGCGCGTCGGCGGCCCGCCGGGTCAGCTCCTGCACGGCGGTGAACTCGGCGAGCACCTGCTGCGCGGTGGCCCGCAACTCCCCCAAGGGCTCTGCGAGCGCGCCCAGTTGGGGATCAGACAGCCAGTGGTACCGGTCCTGCGCCCGGGCGCAGTCGGCGGCGAGCTGCCCGTACACGGCGGTCGTCGGCGTCATGTCCCGTACGCCGTGGGCGAGTGCGAGGCAGTCGGAGATCCCGCGTACGAGGTCGGCGTTGCCGGCCCGGGCGAGCGGCCCGGTCCCGGCCGGGCGGGCGGCGGCGTAGGTCTCGGAGACGTACGGCGTCTGCCAGCGCTGCAACGGGTGCACACGGGCCGGCCCGTCCGGGTTGTCCCGGAGCAGGACCAACGTTCCGTCGTCCAGAAGGGCGTGGCCACGTCCGGTGAGCGGGGTGGCGACCTCCTGCCGGATCAGGTTGTACGGGAGGAGGAGACTGCGCACGCCGTCACGGGAGCGGAAGACGTACAGCACGTCCTCCCCGTTGGGCGAGCGCACCGCGCCCTCGAAGACCGGCTCGGTCAGCTCCTCGGCGGTGTCGAAGGTCTTCGCGGTGCCGGTGGTGAGGTAGTAGCCGCCGGGGAAGATGATCCCCTGGTCCTCGGGGAGCCGGTGGCAGGCGGGCCCGATGGAGTCGAGGCGCTGGACGGTGGAGAGCAGCGAGTTGAAGACGAGATGCCGCCAGCTCTTCTCCTTGTACGGCCGCACACGCAGCAGCACCAGCGGCCCGACCTCCGCGTACTCGACGTCCGCGTCGGCCAGCGACTGCAACGGCTCGTCGACGGGCTCCTCGTAGATCCCGTCCGGCGACTCGGTGTCGTCGGTCACCTTGACGGTGAGCGTCCCGCCGAGCGTGTCGACGAAGAGCCCGCCGCCCTTGCCGATGGCGATGTGCGGGTGGCGCCCCGGCACGTGGGCGTCGCGCCCGGCGACGGTCCACTCGAAGTCGTGGGAAGGCGGGAAGACATGATCGCGCTCGCCCTGAGCGTCGATGAAGGCCCCGGGCGCCCCGTCCGCGCCGAGGGCCCACCGCAGAACCCGGATGTCCTCGGCGTCCGCACCCGTACGGAAGACGGCCAGCAGCTTCCCGTTGACGCGACGCAGCCGGAGCAGCCGGGCATCGCGGAAGTAGCGGTGGAGGGAGGAGAACTCGCGCCGGAACCCGTCGTCGTCGAGGAGGGTGGCGCCGGGCTGCGGGGAGGTGTCGGTGTCTGCCGCATCCCGTACGAGGAGTACGTCGTCGACCCCGGCCTCACCCCGGGCCCCCGGCCCCCGCTCGAAGCCGAAGAGCAGCTGCCCGCCGACGGCGATCAGGTCGCGGGGGACGGAGGCGTGCTCGGTGCGCACCTGCTCGGTGGCCAGCAGCCGCAGCTCGGTCGACCCGAACTCCTCGGTCCGCCGCGCGTTGAGCCACTCGGCCCGCCGCACGAGCTCCCCGGCCTGCGCGGAGAGCCGCCGCCGCAGCACTTCATAGGCACCGGCATCCACATCGCCCTCCCCGCCCTGCCTGTCCTGTGGCGCGGTGCCGGTGGCGGTGATGTCGCTGTCCATGCGTACGGCTCTCCTTACGTGTTCGTTTCGCTGAGCCCGTCCGGGGCTCTGCCCGGCCTGCCCGGGACGTGTGCGGCCTGCCCGGGACATGTGCGGCCAGTGCCGGGACCTTTCCGGCCCGTGCCGGGACTTCTCCAGCCCGCCCGGTACCCACCCAGGCCGTGCCGGGTACTTCTCCGGCCTGTCCCGGATACTTCTCCGGCCCGCCCGGTTCCCGCCCAGGCCGTGCCGGGTACTTCTCCGGTGCGCCCGGCACCTATTCAGCCCGTCCGGCGTTTGAGGACGGAACCCTCGGCCCGGTGGGCCCGCTCTCGGCGTGAGGGCGGGCCCAGGTGGCCCTGTCCAGCCCGTCCGGCGTTTGAGGACGGAACCCCCGGACCCGGTGGGCCCGCCCCCGGCATGCGGGGCAGACCCAGGCGACCCGGCCGGTGAAGCGCCCACCCCCGTGGGGCACCCCACCAGACCCGGCCCCAGACCAAGGGTTCCGCCCTTAAACGCCGGACGGACCGCGGCAGGCAGCCGGCGGCGGAACTACCCGGCCGCCGCCCCCGCCCCCGCCCCGTTCCGGGCCACCACATCACCCGAGGGCGCACCCCTCCGACCGGCCACCGAAGACACCGGCAGATCCGCCAGCCCCAGCTCCTTCGCCGCCGCCAGCAACTGCTCCACCTGCCCCGAGGCCGCCCCAGAGGTCCCCATCAGCCGCATCAGCAACGCTGACACCGTCAGGTTCTGCACATCCCCCGTGGAGACCGACCCCAGCACCCGGCTGAGGTCGTCCGTGAAGGACGACGACCCGTCCAGCCACGGCCCCGCCAGCGCCTGCGCGGTCTGCGAGTTGTCCACGAACCCGTCCACCGCCTTGCCGAGCGAGATCGACGAGACGAGCCGGTCGAAGAAGACCGAGTCGCCGCCGACGATGTCGATGTCGGCGTTCTCCAGCCCGGTCGCCAGGACCGTCGCCTGCGCCTCGGCCACCTGCCGCTGCACTTCGAGCCCGGCCAGCCGGATTTCCTTCTCCGCGTCGAGGCGCAGCCGGTACTCCTCGTGCCCGCGCGACGCCTCGTCCAGCGCCGCCATCGCGGCCGCCTTCTCCGTGAGCCCCGCGGCCTCCGCCTTCAGCTTCTCGCCGATGACCGCCGCGTCCGCCGACGCCTGGGCCTGCGTACCCTCGGCCTCCGCGAGCGCCTTGAGCCGCGAGCCCTCGGCCTCCGCCTTGAGCCGGGCCGCCGTGGCCTCGGCCTCCGCGAGACCGGCCTTCTCGGTGACGTCGGCCTCCGCGTCGCGGACCTGCACCGCGGCGAGCCCGGGCGCAGCCGTCTCGGCCTGGATGCCCTCGGCGAGCCGCAGCTTGGCCTGCGCGTCCAGGTCGGCGGTCTTGAGCCGCGCCTCGGCGAGCGTGAGCTGCTCGGCCGCCAGGTGCGTGGAGGCCGCTTCCGCCGCCTCGGCCGCCTTGATGTCCTTGACCAGCTTCTCCTGGGCCTCGGCCTCGGCGGCGATGATGATCGACTTACGGGAGCGCTCGGCGTCCTCGACGGCCCGCAGGGTCAGGATCGACTCCTCCTGCTCGGCGACCGTACGGTCCACCGCGATCCGCTCGCGGATGACATCGGCGACCTCGCGGCGCTCGGCCTCGACCTCCTTGGTGGCGGCGATCCGGTTCAGCTCGGTCTCGCGCTCGCGCCCGATGACCTCCAGCATCCGGTCCTTCTCGATGCGCTCGCTCTCGACGGCGATGACGCGCTCGCGGTTCTTCTGCGCGACGGCGATCTCGCGCGCCTGGTTCTCGCGCTGGATGCCGAGCTGCTCCTCGGTCTTGATGAACGCGGTCTGCGCGCCGAGCCGCTCCTCCTCCTGCACCCGTGCGGTGGCCGCCTCCTCGCGGGCCCGCAGCACCTCGACCTCGCGGCGCTGCTTGATCTCCGCCTCGGCCTGCCGGCGCTCCAGCTCCAGGATGGTCTCGCGGGCGTCGACGTCCTGTCGGGTGATCTCCTTCTGCTCGGTGCGCTGGAACTCGTTGGTGCGCACGTGCTCGATCGCCGTCAGTTCGGTGATCTTCCGGATGCCCTGGGCGTCGAGGATGTTGGCGCCGTCGAGTTGCGACATCGGGGTCTGCTCGAGGAAGTCGATCGCGGCGTCGTCGAGGTGGTAGCCGTTCAGGTCGGTCCCGATGACCTGGATGATCCGGTCCCGGAACTCCTCGCGCTTGGTGTAGAGGTCGACGAAGTCGAGTTGCTTGCCGACGGTCTTGAGGGCCTCGGAGAACTTCGCGGAGAAGAACTCCTGGATGGCGACCTTGTCGCTGGCCCGTCCCGTACCGATGGCCTGGGCGACCTTGATGACGTCCTCGACGGTCTTGTTGACCCGGACGAAGAAGGTGATCTGGATGTCGGCGCGGATGTTGTCCCGGCAGATCAGACCCTCGCGCCCGGCGCGGTGGATCTCGATCGTCTTCACCGAGATGTCCATGGTCTCGGCCTTGTGGAGCACGGGCAGGACGACGGCACCGGTGAAGGTCACATCGACCTTCTTGGTCTTGGAGATGATCAGCGCCTTGCCCTGCTCGACCTTGCGGAACAGCCGGGTGATGACGAAGGCGATGGCGACGACGATGAGCAGGACAACGGCGATGAGCACGCCGATGCCCAAGGAGATGGCATCCATAAGAGTCCTTGGCGGCTTGAGGGTAGGGAAGTTGAGGACAGGCGAAGAACAGAGAAGAAACAGAGAAGAAACAGAGAAGAAGAGGAAAGAGGGAAGGAGGAGAAGGACGCACGAGAGGCAGCCGCGTAGAGCCGGCGGGCCACCCGCGACAACCACATCCACGAAGGGCCCAGGCACAACCGACAGGCACACACCTCCCGGCAGAACCGACAGGCACACACCACCCGGCATCCACCGCCCGGCACTCCCGACAGGCACCCACCCGGCCACCGGCCACCTGGCCGACCGGTCCTCCGGGCGCACACCCCGCCGGGGTCAGCCGTTCGTGGCCTCCGGCAGCCCCTGCCCGCCGGGTTTCGCCTTCGGACCGGGGTCGAGGGCCGCGTCGTACGGCGACACCCAGAAGAACTCGCCCTCTTCGTCGTACGCGTAGAGGAGTCCCGTGCTGCCGAAGGCGAGGCGCTCCTCGGCGTGCAGCTCGGCGAGCTGTGCGACCCGGGGGGCCTGGCGGACCTGGACGATGGCCGTCGAACCGTCGGCCGCGGCGACCTCGGCCTGACCGAAGCCGGCGCTGACGGAGCCGGTGCGGATGGTGCACACGCGTCCGACGAAGTCCATGCGCGATGGCGGAGGTTCCGCCGGGAAGTACCGGCGGAAGAGGTGTGCGAGAAGGCGGACGGTTCCCCAGGCGAGGAACAGCGATCCGGCGAGTACGGCGACGGCGAGCACCGCGCGGGCGGGGCCGCCGGCCGGGATCCGGTGCACCAGGACCGTGCCGGTCAGGCTGCCGAACCAGGCGATGACGACGAGCAGCGATACGGAGACGGTGACGGGTACCCCGCCGAAGCCGACCGTGCCGGAGTCGAGGTCCGAGTCGAAGGAGTGCTGGTCGGCGGCGCCGGCCAGCACGAGCAGCCAGAAGCAGACGACGACCACGAGTGCGGCGCCGAAGATGACGGCGGGGAAGCCGAGTGCCGCGTCCAGGAACTCGCCCATCGGTCCCACCCCCTTTGCCGTTCCGCGCGCCGGCCCGGTGGCGGGCGCGATCCTCTGTCGGTACGGGGGAGTCGTGCCGATCCGACTCGGCCGCCACGTCCGAAGACACGTCCGACACGTCCGACACGTTCGGTACACGGCTCGGTGGTGGTGGCGGGGCCCGGCGCTGCGCCACCGCGAACTGTGCCGCAGCGACCGGTTCGTTCCCCTCAGGCGCTCACCGTAGATCCCGAATCCCCCGTGGACCGTCCGGCGGGGCGCCTGTTCTCCCCCGTATCCCCCGTGCTCCCCCGTGTGTTCCCCCGTTGTGTTGCTGACCTGATCCTGTCATCCGGGCCCCACCCGCCGCATTGCCGGATTCCGGCAATCTTTACGCTTTCCTGATGCCGGGCACCGGCACCGCCCGGTGTGCGTTGGTGAAATGACAGAACCGTTGCAAGGCTGAAGGAGTGTGCGTGGCCGAGCCAAGGATTCCCGAGGAAATGCTGGGAAATTATGCCCATATTCTGGGCGAAGTCGCCACCACGGGAAGGCGTCTGACGCGTAACGAACTGGAGATGCGGCGGGCGTTGGGCCGCGAGGCGGCCGACGCCGGCCATCAGCTGCGTGCGCTGGTGACGATGCATCTGGCCCAGACACGCGAGGCCTGGCCAAAGGCGGCTGCCGGAAACAGCCCTGCCGTGGCCGATGCGGTGCTGGCCGCGGTGGAGCAGGCGGTCGACGCGTTCGCCGAGGGGTTCGAGCGGGCGCAGCGTCTCACCGTACGGCGGGAGGAGGCGGCACGCCGCGAGTTCATCGACGATCTCCTCTACGGACGCAGCGACTTGGTCCGGCTCGCGGAGCGCGCCACCCGCTTCGGCCTGCGGCTTTCCCGGGCGCACGCGGTCGCGGTGGCGTCGGGCCCGGAGGCGTACACGGAGACGGACGCGGTGCCGCGGAGTGTGGAGGCGGCGCTGCTGACCCGGTTCAGCGGCCGCAAGATCCTGCTGACGACGAAGGACGGGCGGATCGTCTGCATCGCCCCGGGCAGCCAGCCCGACGTCCTGCGCTACTTCGCCAAGCAGTCGCACGCGGCGACGGACGGCGGCCAGGTCGCGATCGGCCGCCCGCACAAGGGCCCGGGCGGAGTGGTCCACAGTTACGACGAGGCGCTCGAAGCTCTCGACCTGGCGGAGCGGATGGGGATGGAGGACCCGGTGCTGTACGCCTCGGACCTCCTGGTCTACCCGGTGCTGACCCGGGACCGGCAGGCGATGGCGGATCTCGTACGCAGCGAACTGGGCCCGCTCCAGAAGGCGCGGGGCGGCGCGGAGCCGCTGCTGAAGACACTGGCGGTCTACTTCGACGCGGGGTGTGTGGCGGCCGAGACGGCCCGCCGCCTGGCGCTGAGCGTACGGGCGTTGACGTACCGCCTGGAACGCATCCACCAGCTCACCGGCTCCGACCCGGCGGACCCGATGCACCGCTACAGCTTGCAGACGGCAGTGATCGGCGCGCGCCTGCTGGACTGGCCGGCCAAGGAGCTGTGAGGCCCCCGGCCGGCCCGTGAATGCGTAGGTGCGTACCCCTACAGGTCGACCTACAGGTCGAACTCGTGCGGCGGCAGGTCCAGGGCGAAACACGCCTCACGCACGACGGCCTGCTCCGTCTTGTCGAAGTCGCCGTCGGCGCCGCCGATGATGATGCCGATCTGGATGACGGCACGCGCCTCGGCGGGCTTCTTCTTCGCCTTGGCGATCTCCTGGAGCACGCTGACCTTGCCGAAGTCGAAGTCGGCGGTGAGCTTGTTCAGGTAGTCGTTGAACCGCCGCTGAAGGTCGTCCGCGGGGAAGTTCTTCAGGACGTCGTTGTTGGCGATGAGCGCCGCGACGCGCTGACGCTCGGACGCGTCGATGGAGCCGTCGGCGGCGGCGACCAGAGCGCACATGGCCATGCTCGCGTCCCGGAACGCCCCCGACTTCAGGTCGTTCTTCTTCGCTTCCAGCTGCGTCTGCATAGACGAAGCGGATTCCTTGATCCGATCCCACAGGGCCATGACATCTCCATACGTTGCGGTGCAATGCCGGAACAAAAGAAAACTCTACAGACGTGTAGAAGCTAGCAGGGAGGGCGGCCCCCCGCCCCGGGTTCAGGGGGTCTGACCAGCCCGCAGGGACAAGTTCCGGACAGCATGGACAGCACGACGGACAGCACGATGGACAGGGCAACGGACAGCACAACGGCCGGTCCAGGGCGCCGTGGTGACGGCGGCCCGAACCGGCCGGAGCGGAGCAGGAGTTGGTCAGTCGCCGCGAGCCTCGCCCGCGGGCTCCGGGGTGAGGTCGTCGTGGTCGCCGAGCCGGCGCTCGGGAGCGGCCTTGGGAGGCGCTTCCACCACCGCACCACCACCGGGCTTCGCACCCCGCATGGTCTGGATCTTCTCGGCGAGGGGCTGCGTCCACCGGGCGGTGAGCGGGCCGACGATGACGAGGATCAGGACGTACGCGGTGGCCAGCGGCCCGATGCGGGGCTCGGTGGCCACGGCCAGACCGGCGATGACGATGGAGAACTCACCGCGCGCCACGAGCGTGCCGCCCGCCCGCCAGCGCCCGCGCGAACCGATGCCGGCGCGGCGGGCCGCGTACCAGCCGGTGGCGATCTTGGTGAGGACCGTGACGGCGGCGAGGACGGCGGCGGGCAGCAGCACCGGCGGGATGTCGGCCGGGTTGGTGGAGAGCCCGAAGAAGACGAAGAACACGGCGGCGAACAGGTCGCGCAGCGGCGTGAGGAGCTTGCGGGCCCCCTCGGCGACCTCACCGGAGAGGGCGATGCCGACGAGGAACGCGCCGACGGCCGCCGAGACTTGGAGCTGCTGGGCGACCCCGGCGACGAGCACGGTGAGACCGAGGACGACCAGGAGCAGCATCTCCGGGTTGTCGGAGGAGACCGCGCGGCTGATGAGGCGGCCATGGCGCAGGGCCAGGTACAGCACGAAGCCGACGGTCCCGAGCGCGATCACGAGCGCGAGGCTGCCGCCCGCGAGGCTGACTCCGGCGAGCATGGCGGTGAGCAGCGGCAGGTAGACCGCCATCGCCAGGTCCTCCATGACGAGGACGCCGAGGATGACGGGGGTCTCGCGGTTGCCGAGCCGCCCGAGGTCGGTCATCACCTTCGCGATCACGCCGGACGACGAGATCCAGGTGACCCCGGCGAGCGCGACGGCACCGACGGGCCCCCAGCCGAGAATCAGGGCGGCCACAGCACCGGGCGTCGCATTGAGCACGAAGTCGACGGCACCGGACGGATACTGGGTCTTGAGACTGGTGACCAACTCTGAGGCGCTGTATTCCAGCCCCAGCAGGAGCAGCAGCAGAATCACGCCGATCTCGGCGCCGACCATGGTGAACTCTTCGCTGGCGTCCAGCGGGATGAGCCCACCATGGCCGAAAGCGAGCCCCGCGAGCAGATAGAGCGGAATGGGCGAGAGCCCTATCCGCCCGGCGACCCGCCCGATGAGCCCGAGCCCGAGGATGACGGCGCCCAGCTCCACCAGCAATGCAGTCGTGTCATGCACGGTCAGCCCTCCGCAATGATCTCGGAGAGCGCGTCGACGCCCTCACGCGTTCCGACGGCGACGAGCGTGTCCCCGATGGCGAGTCGAAAGTTCGGTTCCGGAGACGGGTGCGCGCTGTGCGTACGCAGCACGGCGACGATGGACGCCCCGGTCCGCGTACGCGCCCGAGTCTCCCCCAACAGGCGCCCCCCGTAAGGGGATCGGGACCCGAGCGGAATGTGCTCGGTGACGAGGTCGATGCCCTCGGTCCGTACGGCGTCGATGGGCGCGGGGTCGATGAGGTGGGCCAGCGCGGTGGCCTCGGCGGTCGTCAGGGGCACGGACAACCGGCACGAATCGGGGTCGTCCTGTTCGTAGAACCCGATGAACCGCCGCCCGTCGTGGTGGACGACGACGGAGATGTGCTGCCCGGTCTCGGTGGTGAAGTCGTACTGAGCACCCACTCCGGGCAAGGACGTGCGACGGGTTCCCATGACTACCTCCCGAGACGTGCGTCGGAGTCTCGGCGCACATGGTGATCTATTTATCCGGCCATTACCTTATCGGCAGGCCTGAACTGAACCACCGGTCTCGGCGCCCCGGAATCCCGCCATCCCCACGGCCGGAACGGTCACGGGCGGTCACGAACGGACGCAACGGTTCCGGCAGCGATTCGGCGGCGAGTCGGCAGCGAGGGTCAGTACTTCCCGTCGACCGGAATCCAGCCGGACCAGGACTCCGGCTGGTAGAACTTCCCGGTGTCACCGTCGTAGCGCAGGACCCGCAGACGTACGTTCCCGGTCTCGCGGTAGTCCTTGTTGCAGGTGGCCCAGGTGTTCACGCCGAGCTTGTTGATGCAGACCTCGGCGGCACGCCCGTAGTCGGTGTAGACCCCGACGGCGGCGGACATGCCGTCCTTCTGCGTATCGCCCGCCCAGACGATGTCGCCGTTGTGCTGGAAGCACCCCTTGGCACCGTAGGCGGCGGTGGCGCCGAGGCAGGTGCTGGTGGGAGCGGCCTTGGCGGCGGCCTGCACCGCGGAGGGGGCGTCGGCCTCTTCCGCCTCGGGCTCCAGGGAGGGGAGGTCCACCCCGGGCGCCGGAGCAAGCCCCTCGACGATCTTCACATCAGCCGGCATCTCGACTTCCTGGGGGCCGCCCGCGGACTCCTCGGCCAGCGCGGGCGCGGCCGTGAGAGCGGAGAACGCCAGTGCGGACGCACCAACGACAACGCTCGCCTTTATGCGCCAGTTTTCACGCATATTTCACTACCCCCGCACCTGACTCCTGTTTAGAAGTCACCCATTGTTGAATGTGAACAGGATGTGAGGCTAAGGGATCTCTGGGCACGGGGGAAGTTTTCGAAGGTTCTGAACACACGTGAACACACGGCAGGAGGGGCAGGCACCCGCTAGGCGCCTGCCCCTCCTCGCCCCTCCTGCCGCTGCTCCTGCTGGGCCGGCCCTACTGCGCGTCGGGCGCCCCGGAGGCAAGCTCTCCATCGCTGCTCTCCTCGAAGGAGAGGTCGAGAGCACACTCCACCGGAATCCGATCGACAGGAACCGCACACTCCGAGGGCCCGGCCGCGCTCTGCCCCTCCATCCGGGGCGGCCCCGCCTGACGCTTACCCGTCTCGATGTTCCCGGTCATGCCCTCGACCGGAGCGGGATCGGCCGAGGCGGCGGGCCCGGCGGGCCGGGACCTGTCCGAGGCATCCGACGGGACCGAACAGGCAGCGGCACCGGCCGCAGCGCACAGGACGAACACGGCCGAGGCCGCGACGGTGCGAAGACGCATGAGATCCCCCTACGCGGACGCTCGGACACCCGAGCCACCAGTTGATCCACCGTGCCACAGAGCACGGCGCGGAAGGCGCGGAAAGTGTGAAGAAGCGCAGCCGTGGCGCGGCGCCCGATCGGACCAACGCGGCGTATACGTACGGCTGATGATGGAATAGGCACCACGCTCCGTATTCCTGCACGGCCGACTGTTCCGGCTGAAACTCCACCCGTCGTCGAGAAGGAGGACGCAGGGCGTGGCCCTACCCGAACACCCTGGGCGCGAGCAGCTCCAGAGCTTCCTCCCACCGGAACTGCCCCGCCGCGCCACCGGCCTTGGGCGGGTGAGGTTCGTAGGAACCCACCAGAATCCCCATGTCCCGCAGCCGCCGCAGGCTTTCGGCATAGGCGGGATGGGCGGCCTGGGCGGAGTTGACGTACGGCAGGACGGCCGTGGGGATGCCGAACCCGTACGCCTCGCACAGGATGCCCAGGGCGAGGGTGTCCGAGATCCCGGCCGCCCACTTGTTGACCGTGTTGAAGGTGGCCGGTACGACGGCGATGGCGTCGGGGTCCGGGAGCGGCCGCGGCTCACCGGGAGCCCGCCAGGCCGACCGGATCGGATACCCGGTCTGCGCCTCGACGGCCGGCGCGTCGATGAAGGTCAGCCCTTGCGGGGTGGCGACGACACCGACGTCCCAACCACGCTGCTGGGCGGCCGAGATGAGCTGCCCCACCTCACCGGCGATGCCAGCCGCACAGACGACGACGTACAGGAAGGGCTTCTTGACCTGCTGCCCGGACTGAGCACTCACGCGGGGCTCCCTTGATGACGGCTGGAGGGGTGGGTACGGCGGCTCCGGCAGCGTACGGCGACGTTCGCGGTGCCGCATCGGCAGACCGATAGGAACGGCCGGTCATGACACCCGGCGACCGGCGCCACCGTCAGCCGCCATCCGGCCCCAGACCTCCTCGGCCCGCTGACGCAGCGCGGGAACGAGTTCGGGATGGTCCCCCCGCTCGGCGCTCTGGAGGAGTTCGGTGATGACCACCAGCTCCGCGAAGCGCCCGGCGTCGCTCGCGAGGATGTCGGACAGCTCCGTCCGTACGCGCTCCGCGACCTCTGGCACCGCGAGGCTGTAGGCGTGCAGCAGGGCGGCGTCGTAACCGGCCGGGGCCACGCCCCAGCCTTCCCAGTCCAGGATGGTGAGTTCCGGCCCGCAGAGGTTGCCCCAGTGCAGGTCGCCGTGAGCGGTGGACCACGCGGGCACAGTCGTGGGCACGGGCCTACCGAGGAAGGCGAGGTACGTCGGCATGGCCCGGTCCAGATAGGCCTGGCGTACGGCCATGCGCTCGGCTCGTACGGTGGCGAGGCATCCGAGGGCCGTACGCAGGCCGCTCCACCAGGTCGCCGTCAGGCGGGGCGCCTCGGCGAGTACCGGGCTGGGGGAGAGGGCCCCGTCGGCGACGAACTCGTAGAGCTCCGCCCGGTAGGCGTCCTCCCCGTCCACCCACTCCCGTACGAGATGCAGACGGGGACGCGGTACGTGCCGGGGCACCAGCCGCTCGGCGTCCTCCGGCCCGGTCCACAGCTTGCCGCTCACCTTGCCCACCGGGCTGTGGACGACACGCAGCCACCCGGACCCGTACGGACCGGTGGCGGGCTTACCGAGGGTGCGCCCCCGCCACCCCCACGCTTCCCGCGTGCCAGGGGAAGGAGCGGCCCCAAGCGCGGCGCAGGCCAGGGTATGAGCCGCACGCATGCGGTTGACGACGGCGGGGTCGTCAGGTTCCGAGAACATTGAGGCCCCTTCGAGGGAGAGCCGCCGACAGCAGGGCGCATGCCACACGGTTGTGGGGCACAACGAGCCTCACTCCCATCCGCCGAGCATGACCGCGCGGACGATGTTCGCGAGGTGGGCGGGGCTTCCCGTGCCGGGGATGGGGGCGACGTGGGGTCCCAGGCCGAGGAGCCAGGAGAGCGGGGTGTAGACGTCTCCTTCGTGGGCGGCGCTTCCGGCGGCGAGCGGTCGGTAGGGCACGTACGGGACGCCGTGGTCGCGGCAGAGTTCCTGCACCGGGTCGTAACGGTCGTGAATGTTGAGGACGTTCTGTACGGCCGCGACGGTCAGCTCCTCGTTCCACCGGCGGAAGTCCTCGGCGTTGATCTTCGACAGGCCGATGTGCCCGATCTTCCCCTCCTCCCGGAGAGCTTGGAGCGTGCCGAGCTGGTCTTCGACGGGCACCTCCCAGTCGATGCGGTGCAGATAGCAGAGCTCCAGCCGCTCCACGCCCAGCCGGCGGAGGCTGCCCTCGACGGAGGCGCGGAGGTACGCGGGGTGGCCGAGGGGCATCCAGATGTCGGGCGCGGGCCGCACCAGGCCGACCTTCGTGGCGATCAACACCTCGTCGGGGTAGGGGTGGAGAGCCTCGTGGACCAAGTTTTCGACGGTGTGCGGACCGTAGGCGTCGGCCGTGTCGATGTGGGTGATGCCGTGCTGGTGGACGGCTTGCCGGAGCAGACTGACGGCCTGGGCGCGATCCCCCGGGCCACCCCAGCCGCCGGGCCCGGCCAGCCGCAGGGTGCCGAGACCGAGACGGGACACGGTCTTCCCGGCGATCTCGATGGTTCCGCCCGGGGGGTTCATGCCCTGCTCCCAGGCGTCTGCCCGTGCCGCAGGCCGTGGTGGCGCCCGATTTCCACGTTGGTGTCCGTGACCTTCGACCAGTCCCCGATCCTGGTTGCCTCGGCCCGTTGCTTGGCCAGCGCTTCGCATACGTCGCAGTACCTGAAGGGCTTTGGAGGTGCCGGAGGATCCGCCACGTACACCGGCGGGGCCATCGTCGTCTTCGCATCGTCCATGGGCAGTCACGCTAGAAAGCGGACGGGAGGGATTCGGTGCCATGTTCTCGAATGTTCTCGCACATAGGTGGAATGTTCCTAGTTGTTCTCCTGTGCTGCTGCGAATCTGTACTGCGGGGGAGAGTCTCCGGTCATGCTGCTTATCGGCAGAAGCATGTGGCTCGGGAAAGGGACGTGGGGACGATGGCTCGGAACCTTCGCTTCAACGGAACAGGGTCAGGCGGGGGCGGATGCCCCTCCGTGCACGAGGACTTGGACAGTGGTGAGGTGGTCGTTCACGGCCCACCGCTCACTGACCCCGAGGACATCGCCCAGCTCCAGCATCTGAACGAAGGTGAGGTGCCCATCGTGGTGCCGCGTGATCTGCTGGTGGACTTCGCTCCCAGGAACCGAACCCCTCGCATCGTTGACCTGGAGGCGTTCGGGAAGCTGTTCGCCACCTTCGAGCACACTGCCTGGCGACTGGAGACGCGTCGCAGGTTCGCGTCCGACGAAGCGACCGACACCTATGCCCAGTTCCAGGCAGGACGGCCCGTCGACTGGGATTACGAGGACGACTGGTGCCGGAACGCCCGGGCGCAAACCGCCCTGGGGAAGCGGTTCGAGCGGGTCAGGATCGTCGACAACCCGCCGACGCCTGGGCAGCTCTACCTCCTCGACAATGCGCGTCGCAACTGCGCCGTCGGGGAAGACATCCGGAATCTGTGGCGCACCGATGCCGAGCGGCTGCGGCTTCCCTCCGAAGACTTCTGGATCTTCGATTCGCGGCTTGTCGCTCTCCTGAACTTCGACGCGGACGACCAACTCGTCGACGTGGAGCTGATCACCGAGCCGGCCATCGTGAACCGGTACGCACAAGTGCGCGATGCAGCTTGGCACTTCGCGATCCGCTGCGACGCCTTCGCGGCGAACCTCTGACCCAGCCGAGCAGTTAGCGTGTGACCGGTGAGCACAGACTTTCAAAAGGCGCGGGACGCCCTCGGGGCGCGACTTCGGGAGCTTCGCACGACGGGCCCCGCAGGGCGGCTCACCGGTCCACAGCTGGCCGAACGGCTCGGCTGGCCCCACTCCAAGATCTACAAACTGGAGAACGGCCGGCAGACCGCGACCGCCGCTGACCTCCAGGCTTGGGCGGAAGCCGCGGGCCAGCCCGACGCCACATCCGAACTGCACTCGCGTCTCAATGGACTTGAGTCCCACGTACGGTCCTGGCGGCGGCAGCTCGCTACGGGACACCGGCCGGTGCAGGACGCGATCACCGTGGAGCACGCCCGGACCGCCACCTTGTACATCTGGGAGAACAGCCTCATACCGGGGATGGTGCAGACCCCGGACTACGCTCGCGCGGTCTTCACCCGGCACGCCCAACTGATGCGCTCCCCGAAGGACACCGAGGAGGCTGTACGGGTAAGGGTGCGGCGCCAGGAAGCGCTGTACGACTCCGGTAAACGGCACCGGATCCTTATGTGGGAGGGGGCTCTAAGGGCCCTCGTGTGTTCGCCCGCCGTGCTGGCTGCCCAACTCGACCGGCTCGCGAGCCTGACCGGCCTGGATACCGTGGAACTGGGAATCGTGCCCTTCACCGCTCCACTCAAGATCCACCCCTCTAACGGGTTCTGGATCTACGACGAGCGGCTGGTCATCACTGAGGACTGGCATGCGGAACTCTGGGTTGATGACACGGACAGCATCGCCGTCTACCAGCGCACGTGGAATCTCCTACGGGAATCAGCTGTCTTCGGTACCGAGGCCCAACGAGTCATTACCCAGGTGCAGCGCTGGCTATAGATTTTGCGAGGGGAGAGGATACTTCCACTCGATGAAAGTTTCGGAGCCGATGGCAATCGAGCGCTTTGCCGGATCGATCACAGTTATGAACGGGGCGGCAGTCATCAGGCTCCGCTTCTGATGGTGCCCAGCACCACATCTATGCGGTCCTGCACTGCCCCGTCGTCGGTTAGTTCCCGTGCTGTCTGGCCATCTTCCAGAGTGTGAAACCGGATCTGAACCTCGCCATGTGAGCCATCCTGAATGCGGGCACTGACAGTCATGCCCGACAAGTATGAGACCGCGTCGATCAGTTACTCATAGTTGCGACTTGATGTGGCTGCGCCGATCACCTGGTGCGGAATGGGTCCGCTAGGTCGGGACTCCGTGGCATCGACAGCAGCAGCCTCTGATGTCTGTGATCGGATTGGCGGTTGAGTTAAGCATTCACGCGTGACCTTGGGAGATCGAGTTGGCGTCAGTTCTACTCGCTCCGCACAGCCCCCGGGGGCCAACCGATTACCTCGTCGGCTTGGACGTTGCGTAGGGACGTTCCCTCGAAGCGGGCGCCTGTGATGTCCGTGGGGCCCAGGCGGGGGATGCCTGTGTTGACGCTGCTCAGTCTGGCGCCCGTCAGGTCCGTGTCGCGGAGGTCGGCGTCCCGGAGGTTGCAGCCGGCCAGGACTGCGCCGCGTAGGGAGGCTCCGCGTAGGTCTGCGCCGGTGAAGTCGCAGAACTTGAACCAACAGCCTTCCAGGGTGGCGAAGCGGAGGTCCGCGCCTGCGAACGAGCAGCGCGCGAAGCGCAGTTGGTTCGTGCGCGTTGATGCCAGGTTCTGGTGGGTAAAGTCCTCGCCGCTTACGGCCGCGTAGCGGTGGAGCTCGGAAAGGCGTTGGCGCGCGGTCAGTGGCGTGGTCATGGAGACCAGCGTCTCAGCGGGGTTCGGGGCGGCGTCGAGATTTCGACAATTTGAGGGTTCAACAGACAGGCCCTGCGTGGGTGATCACGTGCCCCTGGAGGGGGACTTGAGGCCGTCTCGCGTTGGTTTGGGCGCCAACGTGCTCTTGCCTGCTGTACGGTGATCGTGTCATCACGCTCTGTGTGTGCGCACCCGCCTGCACATGGGGCGGCCCCCGGTGGTGTTACAGCACCTAGCCGAGGGCCTTCACCCAACTAGTGGAGATAGAGGTCCACCGGGATGCTTTGGCATGCTATCGCGCCTGTTCGGCGCTACACGAAGGCCTCGCACGATGTCGTGCGTCATCCGCGTCTGTGCAGTGACGCGAAGATCTTGTTGTTGTACGTGCAGGGGTTGCCCGATGGGCAGACCCATGTGGCGTTGTCCGAGCATGGCCGGAAGCTGGGTATCAAGGGGCGTGCGTTCCAGCGGGCCAAGGAGCAGTTGGTCGTGAACGGGTTCGTTCATGAGCGGCGGGTGTCCGGTGAGCGGGGGTTGTGGGTCACCCATCAGCTCTTCTCGAATGTGCCGTTGAGTGAGGGTGATGCTCTGGTGGTGTGGCGGGATGCTGGGGAGGGGGTCCGGTCGTCGGCTCCGAGTGCGCAGTTTCCGGCCGTCGGTCAGCCGGGGGGTCGGAGCGTCGGTCATCAACTACCGGTAGACGAAGAACTGGGGGAGAACTCATCCCGCCCGCCCACCGAACCCCCCGGCGACGATGGCGATGTGGGTGAGCTCTCGCCTCAAGAGAGCCAAGCCGAGCGGGTGTTGTTGTCGCTTCGGCACTCCCATCGGCAGCTTCACCTTGGCGTTGCTGAAGTCCGTGAGCTTGTTCCGGTGGCTGTTGAGTGGTTGCGGCGCGGGGTGTCTGCGGGGGACCTTCGGAGCGTGCTCAGCAGTGGTCTGCCGTCTGACGGTGTTCGGTGCGCTGTGAAGTTCCTCAAGCACCGGCTCGTGCAGAAGATGCCCGAAGACCCCCAGGAGCGTCAGAAGCCCTCACCTGGTCGTGAGGAGGCGCCTGCCGTCCTGCCTGCTCCGCCTCCCTACGTCGCTCCCCTGATCACCTGCCAAGGGCCCGGCGCCGAGCATGTCTTCCGGTCTTTCGACGGCGCCACCGAGTGCCCCGACTGCCAGCAGGCCGCCGCCTGGGCCCGGTGGGCCGAACGCCGCGCCGCTGACCTCGGTATCGATCTTGCCGAAGACGCCGCCGCTGCCGTCGAGGCCGGGCGGGACCCCGACGGGTGGCGAGGGCGGCTCGCCGCCGCAGCCCGGGGTGCGGGCGGGGGCGACCAGTAGGGCCCCGGGGCGCAGTTGGCCGATTTCCGTCTCGGGGGGTGGCAGGGCGGACGCGCCTGTGCCCGGCGACGTAACGGATCTACGTCGCCGGGCACAGGGAGCGGAGCTGATGCGGGAAAGCGTCAGTCCGTAAAGCGTCAGTCCGTGATCTCGATCTGGTCCTTCTTCTTGTCCTGGGTGCCCTTCTCCGGTGTGGAGGAGGACGTGTCGGCCGGGCCGCCCGTGCGGTCCTTGAGGTTCTGGAGCAGCGAGGCCACGTCCACGCCCGTCGTGGAGCTGAGCAGCTCCACGCCCTGCGCGACGTTGTCGGTGACCGTGCGGGCCAGCTGGCTGGCGCCGTCCGTCGAGATGACCGTCAGCTTGTCGATCGCGCTCAGCGGCTCGGAGGCCTTCGCTACGACCTCCGGGAGGACCTCGACCAGCATCTGGAGGACGGCCGCGTCGCCGTACTGCGCGAACGCGTCGGCCTTCTTCTGCATGGCCTCGGCCTCGGCCGCACCCTTGGCGGCGATCGACGCGGCCTCGGCCTCACCCTCGATGCGCACCGCGTCGGCCAGTGCCGAACGGTGGAGCTTCTCACCCTGACCGGTCAGGCGCGAGCGCTCCGCGTCCGCCTCGGCCTCCTTGACCTGGGCGATGCGGCGGGCCTCCGCCTCCTGCTCCGCCTGGTAGCGGGCGGCGTCGGCGGGCTTACGGACCTTGGTGTCCAGCTCGCGGTCGGTCAGCGCGGCCTGGCGCTCGGCGACCTTCTCCTGCTCCATGAGGACTTCCTGCTGACGCGCGGCCTCGGCGAGCGGACCGGCGGCGTTGGCCTTGGCGGCCGCCGCTTCGGTCTCGGCCTTGATCTCGGCCTGCTTCAGGTAGTACGTCCGCTCGGCGATGGCGATCTCCTCGGCCGCCTTCAGCCGGGCCTGCTCCGAGGCGCGCTTGGCGATCGCCTCGGCGATGTCCGCTTCCTGCTTGGCGCGGGCGGCCTCCGGACGGCCGAGGTCCTCCAGGTAGGAGCCCTCGGTGGTGATGTCCTGGATCTGGAAGGCGTCCAGGATCAGGCCCTGGCCGGAGAGGCTGGTCTCGGCCTCCTCGGCGACCTGGCCGGCGAACGCGGCCCGGTCGCGGATGATGTCCTCGACCGACATGCGGCCGACGATCGCGCGGAGCGCTCCGGAGAGCACTTCCTGGGTGAAGCCGACGATGCCGTCCTGCTGCTGGAGGAAGCGCTGGGCGGCGGCGCGGATCGCGTCCTCGCCACCCCCGACCTTGACGATCGCGACGCCTTCGAGGTTCGACTTCACGCCGCGCAGGGTGACCGCGCCACGGACGGCGATCGGGATGTGCCGGCTGGAGAGGTCCAGGGTGAACTTCTGCTGGACGAACGGCACGACGAAGACGCCGCCACCGACGACGACCTTCTGGCCGCTGTTGTCGACGCTGGTGAGGCCGGTGACCGGGTCCGTCGACTTCTTGCCGCGGCGGCCCGTGATGATGAAGGCCTCGCTGGGGCCTGCGACCTTGTACCGCGTGATGACGACCAGGCCGAGCAGGACGAGAAGTACGACGATGCCGATGACGGCGAGTGCTACTGGACTCATATGAGGTGTCCCCCCTGCCTCCCGGGTGGGGGACGGCAGATTGTTGTGGTGCCAGGTGCTGGTGGGGTGTGGGTGAGCTGGTGGTGAGTAAGGATGAGTGAGTGTGTGAGTAAGTGAGTGGATGAGGTGGTCGTGGGGCTCAGGTCGCCGGGCTGGGGAGCGGTGCCGGTTCGCGTGGTCAGCGCTCTACCGGGCGGACGGCGACCGACGTGGTCGACAGCTCCGCCTCCACCCAGACCTCGGTGCCCCGGACGACCGGCGCCGGGGACTTGGCCGCGTACTTGACGGGCTGGCCCGCCAGCCGCAGCATCACCTCGCCGTAGCCGTCGGCCGGGATGGCCGTCACGACCGTCCCCGACGTGCCGACGAGGTCGCCGCCGCGCGGCGTGGCAGAGGTCTGGTCCCGCATCAGGGCCTTGCTGAGTTTCCAGGTCAGCCAGCCCGCGACCACACCGGCCGCGACGCCGACGACGGTGGCCACGAACGGCCCGGCACCCGTGGTGCCAAGCACGATCGCTCCGCCGAAACCGAGCATCGAGATGAAGCCGGCGATCACCGGGAGCGAGAGCAGTCCGTCGAAGAGCCCGTCGAGTACGCCGTCGAGCATCCCTTCGAGGACGCCGCCGAAGATGAGGGAAAGGGCCAGCAGGACGATTCCCGCAATGCCGAGACCGAGAAAGAAGGTCACGCGATCACTCCCCTGTTTTTCGACTTCCCCCGGGATATTTCCGTCGAACTGGCTGGATGATCCCATAGGTGGCCGGTTCGTGGCACTGCCGGATCCCGGCAATCTTTACGCCGTTTTAATGCCGGACAACTGATCGGCAAGGGTGGAAAGTGACTGGAAGGTGGCGCCCAGCAGGGCGACGTGCTTCCAGCGTAGGACGCCGTCCGGGCCGATGAGGAAGACCGCCCGCCGTACGCCGATACCGGGGGCGGCGACCCCGTACGCCTTGGCGATCTCCCGGCCCTCGTCGGCCAGCAGCGGCATGCGGAGCCCGTAGGTGCGGGCGAACGACTCGTGGCTGTCCACACCCTGTGGACTGATTCCCCAGACCTCCGCGTCGAGGCCCTCGAAGGTCTCCATGCCCGAGGAGTACGAGCAGAGCTGCTTCGTGCAGACGCTGGTGTTGTCCCCGGGGTAGAAGGCCAGCACCAGGGCCCGGCCCCGGGCGGCGGAGAGGGTGTAGTCGCCGCGTTCGAAGGTGTCCCCGGGCACGGACGGGCCGGACAGGACACCGCCCGGGAGCGTGAAGTCCGGTGCCGGGGTGCCGAGGGGAGGTCCTGCCGCCATGACGACTCCTTCTTATGCGTTCGTGGTACGTACATGGATGGGGGCGTGCCCGTACAGTGAACGGCACTTTCCGCCCGTTGACACGTTCGGCCCAATCCGGAACCGGGTCCGCACCGAATACGGAGGGAGCGGGACCATCGGCGCCCGCACCCGGATCTGGAGGTACGCGTGGCCCAACGACCGCCGTCGGCTGCGGTTCTCGTCCTGCACGGGGGCCATGAGAACGGGACGGAGCCGCCGCCCTGGGGCCCACTCAACCTCCCCGGCGTCCGCATGCGCCCCTTCGTCCGCGCCCTGCGCCGTGCCACCCGCGCACCCCGGGCCGACGGCGACGGTGACGGTACGCAGGTCCTCGTACGGCAGGTGCGGTACGCCCACCGGGGGTGGAACGGGCCCCGCGCCGACGCCCTCCGCGACGCCCTGGCCGCGCTGGACGCCCTCGGCGAGGAGGCCGGGGACGTGCCGGTGGTCCTCCTCGGCCACTCCATGGGCGCCCGGGCCGCCCTGCGCGCCGCCGGGCACCCCCTCGTACGCGGCGTCGTCGGCCTCGCCCCCTGGTGCCCGCCGGGCGACCCGGTGACCCAGCTCGCGGGCCGCGACATCGTCCTCGTCCACAGCAGCCGGGACCGGATCACCAGCCCCCAGGCCACCCAGTCCCTCACCGCCCGGGCCCGCCGCGCCGGCGCCCGTACCTGCATGGTCACCGTCCGGGGCGGCGACCACGCCATGATCCGCCGCGCCCCGGCCTGGCACCGGCTCACCACCGAGCTGGTCACCGGGTTGCTGGGTACCGGCAGTCTGCCGGAGCCCGTCACCGCCGCCCTCGGGCTGCCGCGCACCGCCGAGCCCACGGAGGGCACCCTCGACCTCGACCGGCTGCGCGGCGAGCGGGGACCGGCCGGACTCCTGCCGAGTTCCTGACCCGGGGGCGCCTTGGCCCGGACGTACGCGCGTACAGACACGTACGTACGCGCGTACAGAGGCGCCGCGCTGCGGATGCGGTGCCGGGGGCCGCCGCCCACGATGGAGTTCCGGAGGCCGATCTACGGCGGAGGAGAACCCCTTGCAGGCCGAAGCCGAAGCGTGCGGCGACGGTATGCCGTCGTCCTTCGACCCCTCGACCGTGGCCGCCCTGCTGGACGGCAACCCCGCCGGAGTCGCCGTACTCGACGCGAACCTCCGCTACACCTACGTCAACCCCGCGCTCGAACGGCTCAACGGCCTCCGCGCCGGCGCCCACATCGGCCACACCTTCTCCGAGGTGCTCCCCGAACTCCGCGGCCAGGCCGCCGTCCTGCGCGGCGTCCTGCGTGACGGCGAACCCCGCGAGCAGACCATCACCGGCCGGACCTGGGCCGCGTCCTCCGCCGAGCCCCGCTTCTGGCGCGCCACCTACCACCGGCTGGAGACGGGCGGGTCCGTCTGCGGGCTGATGGTGATCGTCGTCGAGATCAGCGACGTCGCCCGGCAGCGGGCGGAGCTGGAGGAGGCCCGGGGCCATGTGGCGCTGCTCTCCACGGCCGCCGTCCGGATCGGCACCACCCTCGACATGGACACCACCTGCCGGGAGCTGGCCGAGTTCGTGGTGCCCGCCTTCGCCGACGTGGCGGCCGTCGACGTCTTCCCGCCCGAAGTCGGCCACCCCGTACGCCGCCCCGAGCCCGGTGTCCTGCGGCTGCGCCGGGCCGCGCTGCGGGGCGAGGGGCCTCTCGACGAGCAGGTGCAGCGGTTCGGATACCCGGGGCAGTACGTCGACTTCGCGGCGGACTCCGCCGTCACCCGCTGCCTCGCCGAGAACGAGCCGGTCCTCGACGACTGGAAGGACCACCAGCGCGGCCGCTCCGCCTTCACCTCCGACCGGATCGCCGCCTCCCAGGCCCTCGGGCTGCGCCAGGCGCTCGTCGTCCCGCTCAACGCCCGGGGCCACCAGATCGGCTCGCTCAGCCTGGTCCGGGCCGAGAGCTCGCCCGCCTTCACCGACCAGGACATCGTCGTCGCCCGGGAGGTCGCCGGGCGGGCCGCCGTCGACCTCGACCACGCCCGCCGCTACGACCACGAGCACAGCATCGCCCGCGAGCTCCAGGGCTCCCTGCTCTCCGAACCCCGCGGCCCCCACCCGCACGTCGAGATCGCCACCCGCTACCTCCCCGCCGACCGGGGCGTCCTGGTGGGCGGCGACTGGTTCGACGTCGTACCGCTCCAGGACGGCCGCCATCTCAAGGCCATGGGCGACGTGATGGGCCACGGGGTGGAGGCCGCCGTGGCGATGAGCCACTACCGCTCGCTCCTGCGGCTGCTGGCCGGCGACGACCTGCCGCCGCACCAGATCCTGGAGCAGCTGGACGCCATGGTGGAGCGGTCGGGCCTGGACCGGGCGGCGACCTGCCTGCTCGCCGTCGTCGACCGGTTCGGCGGGGTGTGCGAGGTGGCCAGCGCGGGCCATCTGCCGCCGGTGTTCATCGACCCGGGGGCGGCCGGGGCCCGCATCGTCCGGGTGGAGTCCGGGCCGCCGCTGGGCACCGGCTTCGGCGGCTACCGGACCACCGCCGTGCCGTGCGGTTCGGGGACGGTGCTGTTCATGTACACCGACGGCCTGGTGGAGCGCCGGGGCGAGGACATCGACGTGTCCGTGGAGCGGCTGGCCTCGCTGACCCTGCCGCGCACCGGGACGCTGGAGGACCTGCTGGACCGGGTGGTGGACAGGTTCGGCGGGGACGCGGAGGACGACATCGCGGTGCTCGCCTCCCGGATCAGGGAGGGGCCGCCGGTGCTGCGGAGGCCCGATCCGACATGAGAGCTGGTTGTTCAGCCCAGCTCCAGGCTGGTGATGCCGTAGTACCCGCCCCGGTCGATCACCGGCTCCGGGCCCGTGTACATCCGGGCCGTGTCGAACGACGGCGTCAGGCCCAGCACGCCCGCGAGCCGTACGGCCGCCGGGTTGACGTCCGGTACGTCGACCGCCACCGCCCCGTCCGGCACCGTCGCCGCGAGCGCGCTCACCAGGGCCGCCGCCACCGCCGGGGACGCGGCGTAGAGCGGGCCGATCCGGGAGGCCGCCCGGCAGGCGCGTACCGCCCCGAGGCCCTGGAGCTCCCCGTCCCGGACCGCCGCCAGCGCGGTGCGGCCCGGCGCGGTGATCCAGGACGCCAGGAAGCCGTCGCGGGGCGCCGGGAAGAACCGCCGGTCGTACGCGGCGAGGTGCGCGAACGGTACGGTCCGGGCGTCGACCAGCGAGGTGCCGGGCGGCGGTGCGATGTCCGTCGGCGGGGTGCCCTCGTACCGGGCGTTGCTCCAGCAGGTACGGAAGCCGGAGCGGCGGTAGTTGTCCTGCTGTGCGGGCACCCCGTCCAGCCCGACGTTGCGGCCGGAGAGCCGGTCCGTCCCGGCCTGCCAGGTGCGCAGCCCGTACCCCTGGCCGCGCAGGTGGGGGCGGGTCAGATAGAAGCCCAGGAAGCCGTGGTCGGGGCCGTACCGCACGACGGAGACGGAGGTGACCGGTACGCCGTCGAGGCGGCCGATCAGGAAGCCGCCCGGGTCGGTCGGGAAGAAGACCCCGCCGTCGGCGAGGCCCGGGTTCCAGCCCTCCTCGTGGGCCCAGACGCCCAGCGTCACGATGTCCTCGGCGCTGGCCGCGGTGATCTCGAAGTCCTCGACGGGGTTCGGCACGGCACAGTCGTACCCAGGGCGTGGGCGGTTCAGTGATCCGTGGTTACGCCGTTGGAGTGGTCGCCGCCCCTATGCCGTCTCCGCGTTCTCCCGGCGCCGGCCGCGCAGCTGCCGCAGGATCAGCGCGGCCGAGGTGATCAGCGGCAGCATCCCCGCCACCGCGTCGGCCGTGTTCAGCCTGTCGTGCGAGCCCTTGGCCCGGCGCACCTGCTTCGAGGCCCTGAGCACGGCGAGCGCGCTGCTGCCCAGGCTCAGCGCGAGCCCCACCTTGCTGCCGCGCAGGCCCTTGGCGGGCGCGGAGCGGTTCTTCTTCGCCATCGGAGGTACCTCCACGAGGTGCGGGGCGGGGTGTTCCGGACTCGCCCGTTCCACGTAACCGGGTCAGCCCCGCCCCCGCAAACGGACCCGCCCCCGCGACCGGCCGTTCACCATCCCGTCCAGAGCAGGTGGTTGATCAGCAGCGCCGGGACCACCGACGCCACCAGCCAGTACCGGGCCGTCCGGGCGGGCAGCAGGGCGGCGGAGGGCAGCAGCCACAGCAGGAACGGCTGCCAGATGCGCTCGGTCTCCGCCTTGCTCATCCCGGAGAGGTCGGCGGCGAGCAGCGCCACCAGCGCCGCGAGGACGAGCAGCGCCAGCCGTTGAGCGGGGGCGTGCGGTGCCGGCCGCTGGGCCGGGGCGTGCGGTGCCCTGTCGCCCGTGCGTCGTACGCCCCCGGCGCGTGTACGGAGTTCCCGTACGGCCCCGAAGGCGTACGACGCACTCCGGCGCACTCCGGCGACCGCCGCCAGGCCCGCCGCGAGGACGGCGCAGGCGAGGTTGGCCCAGACCCAGTACGCGTACGGGCGCACGCCCCCCGCGCCCTGGTAGTACCGCTCCACCAGCAGGTGGTACGCCGTCCACCAGTTGAACCCGGCCAGCGTGAAGGCGACCGGCACCACCAGCGCGCCCAGAAGGAACGGGACCACCGGGCGGGCCGTCCGCGCGAGCACCAGGACCGCGAGCAGGACCGCCGCCATCAGCCCCAGCCCGTAACTGAGGTAGCAGGTCCACCCGAACAGCAGGCCCCCGCCCACCGCCGCGACCCCCGGGAAGCGGACCCGGCGCGTCGCCGCGAGCGCGAGCAGCGCCACCGACCAGGCGGCGACGGCGGTGAAGTACCCGTCGGCGGAGACGCCCGCCCACACGGCCGCCGGGGCGAGGACCAGGAAGGGCGCCGCCCGCCGGGCCAGGTGCTCACCGGCCAGGACGCGCACGGTGATCAGGGCGGCCAGCACCGCCGAACTGCCCACGACGACACACCAGACGGCCGCCCACGCACCCCCGCCGAGCCCGATCCGGTCCAGCCAGACGAAGGTCAGCGTGGCGCCCGGCGGGTGGCCGGCGACATGGGCGGGCCAGTTGCCGGGCTCGCCGATCACGATGTGGTTGGTGAAGTCGCGCAGGGTGGCGGGGATGTCGTCGAAGCGGTCGATGACCCGCAGGTACTCGTGCTTGGTGGTGAGGCGCCGCTCCACCCCCCGGTACCAGCCGTCGATCAGCGCCATCGAGAAGACCCAGGCGGTGGACCCGGCCCAGGCCGTCGCGAGCAGTCCGCGCCACGGCAGCCGGGCGGCGAGCGGCGGGCCGTACGCGATCACCAGCACGGCCATGGTCAGCGCGGCGGGGGTGCCGGGGCCGAGGTGCGGGTCCCAGGAGGCCAGGAGGGGCGGCCACTGGACCTGGAGGGTGCCGGTCCGGTTCTGGACGTACCGGCCGATCAGGATCGCGGCGGCGACGAGCAGGGCCGCGAGGGCGGCGGCGGTGAGGTCGTGGCGCCGGGCGCGGGCGTCGTCCGGTGGCGGGGGGCTTCCGGCCGCGGCCAGGGCGCCCGTAGGTACGCCGGGCTCGGTCCTCTCGGTGTTCTCAGCGGTGTCCTTGGTGCTGTCCTCGGTGCTGTCCTCGGTCTTCACGCTGGCACGCTATGCACGCCGGGCCGTGATCCGGTGGTACGACAGGGCCCGCGCCCGGGCACTGGGCCGTACGGGCGGCGCCGGGGCGAAGCGGGAGCCGGGGCCGCTCCCGTACGGGCTCCGGCGCCTAGCGTCGGGACCATGCCCCTGCCCGACCTCCGCCGCCTCCGTGGCGTCCGCCCGCGTACGCCCGCCGACCCCGCCTTCTGGCGCAGCCCGGTGCGCGGGGTGCGGTTCACGGCGGTGCTGGGGCTGGTCCTGCTCGTCGGGCTCACCGTGGTGGCCGTGACCGGACTGCTCTCGTACGCCGCCTACAACCCGGACCTGAACGCGGCCAACGACTCCACGCCCGACAAGGGGTGGCTCGGCTTCTACCTGTTCGCCTGGCCGACCGGGCCGCACTGGCTCTACCGGCTGACCCAGGGGGTGCACGTCACCCTCGGGATCGTGCTCGTACCCGTGCTGCTGGCGAAGCTCTGGTCGGTGATCCCGAAGCTGTTCGCGCTGCCGCCCGTACGGTCCGTGGCGCACGCCCTGGAGCGGCTCTCGCTGCTCCTCCTGGTGGGCGGGGCGCTGTTCCAGTTCCTCACCGGGCTGCTCAACATCCAGCTGGACTATCTGTTCCCGGGGTCGTTCTACCGGCTGCACTTCTACGGGGCGTGGGTGTTCCTGGCCGGGTTCGTCGCGCACACCGCCCTCAAACTGCCGCGTGCGGTACGGGTGTTGAGACGCGGGGTACCGTCCGGTCAGGCCGACGAGCTGGCCTCGCCCGATCCGCTGCCGCCGACCATCTCCCGGCGCGGGGCCTTCGCGATGGTCGGGGCCGGGTCGCTGCTCCTGCTGCTCACCTCGGCCGGGCGGAGCTTCGACGGGACGCTGCGCCGGACCGCGCTGCTCACCCCGCGCGGCGGTACGGAACCCGGGCCCGGCGGCTTCCAGATCAACAAGACGGCCGCCGCCGTCCGGATCACCGCGGCGGACCGGGGCGAGGCGTGGCGGCTGCGGGTGCGCGGGCCCGCCGGTGAATTCAGCTTCTCCCGCGAGGAGTTGCTGGCCATGGAGCTGCACACCGCCGCGCTCCCGATCGCCTGTGTGGAGGGCTGGTCCACCTCCGACCAGCTCTGGCGCGGGGTGCGGCTGCGGGATCTGGCGGTGATCGCCGGATATCCGGACCGGCCGCCGGGCGTGTTCGTGGAGTCGATCCAGCGCCGGGGGCCCTTCCGCAAGGCCGCCCTGCGCGACAACCAGGTCCGGGACCATCGGTCGCTGCTCGCGCTGGAGGTCAACGGCGCGCCCCTGACGGCCGATCACGGCCACCCGGCCCGGATCATCGTGCCGGCCGCGCCCGGGGTGCTGAACACCAAGTGGGTCGGGTCGCTGACGTTCGGGGAGCTGTGATGTCCACGAGAGAGCCCACGGGAGCGTCCACGAGAGTGGCACGGCCCCGGCGCGCGCCGTTCTCCGTACGCCGGTGGTACGGCGAGGGGCCGCTGCACCTGCTCCTGCTGGCGGCCACCTTCTGCCTGGCCGGATACGCGGGCGTGCGCCTCCTGGAAGGCGACACCCTCGCCATCCTGCTCTGGTTCGCCGGATCGGCGGTGCTGCACGATCTGGTGCTGCTCCCGGTGTACGCGGGGGCCGACCGGGCCCTGCGCGCGGCGCTGGGGCCGCGCCGGGCTCTGGTCAACTTCGTCCGCGTACCGGTGTTCCTCTCCGCGCTGCTCCTGCTGATCTGGTTCCCGCTGATCACCCGGCGGACGGCACGGCGGTACGAGGCCGCCTCCGGCACCACGCCGGACGTCTACCTCTCCAACTGGCTGCTGATCACCGGCGTGCTGTTCGCGCTCTCCGCGCTCTGGCTGGTGGTCCGTGCGCTCCGCTCCCGTACGGGGTGGCGGGGGCGGCGCAGGGAGACGAAGGCCCGGCCCTCCGCGCTCCACTGATCGGCCGGGCGCCAGCCGCACGCCCCGGCGTACCGCAGCAGCGCCGGGGTGCCGATCCGCGCCCAGGGGAACGGCCGGTCCGCCGGGCCGGGCGCGGGCTTCTCCGCCGGGGTGCGCAGGCCGTCGTCCAGGTGGACCTGGACGCGTTCGTCGATGTCGAGGGGCGAGGTCTCCGCGATCAGGAGCCCGCCGGTGGAGAGGAGATCGGCCGCCCGCTCCAGCAGGGCGGCCGGGTCTCCGCCGATGCCGATGTTGCCGTCGACGAGGAGCAGGGTGCCCCAGCGGCCCTCCCCCGGCAGCGGATCGAAGACGCTGCGGAGCAGGGCGGAGCCGCCGATGCGCCGGGTGCGGGCGACGGCCGCCTCGCTGACGTCGATGCCGAGCGCCCGGTGGCCCAGCGCGGTCAGCTCCGCGACCAGCCGCCCGGGGCCGCAGCCGATGTCCAGCACCGGGCCCTCGCACCGGTGCAGTGCGGAGAGGTCGGCGGCGCCCGCCTCGGAGCACCAGCGCTCCACCTCCAGGGGCAGCAGCCAGCCGTCGCTCCGGCGGAGGAAGAGCGGGCCGCGGCCGTTGCGGAGGGCGTTGGCGTACGGGTCGGTGCCCCAGGGGGCGGTACGGGACTCGGCAGCGCCGTGGGGGTCGGCGGACCGGGTGGCCCCGGGGGTGTCGGCGGGCCGAGCCGTCCCGGGGGCGTCGGGGGACCGGGTGGTTCCGGGGGCGTCGGCGGTCTCCCGGTGCTCCTGCGGGGCTGTGGTCGTGCTCGTCGCGGTGGAGTTCGCCGTGGCCGTGGCCGTGGCGGTGGTCGTGGTCGTGGCGGTGCCTGTGGTCGTAGTCGTGGCGGTGCCTGTGGTCGTGGCCGTACGGGACGACGACGGCGGCAGCATCGTGCTCATCGCACCCCCGCCCCCGCCCCGGTCAGCCGGCCGAGCGCCGCGGCGAACCGGCCGCCCGGCGCGTCGGCCGCCACCCGATGGGCGTCGGACGCGGTGTCCACGTCGAGGAGGACCGGCAGGTCCCGTACCGACAGACCGGCCTCCACCAGCCGGCGCCGCTGCACCGCACCGGTCTCCGGGACGGACATGGGCACCCCCCGGAGCAGGGCGGGATCGGGTTGCGCGAGGCCCAGCGCCCAGAAGCCGCCGTCCTCGGCGGGGCCGAACCAGGCGTCGCAGCCCTCCCAGGCGTCCGGGGCGAGCGCGGGGGCGAGCAGGGCCGGGGTGATCTGCGGGGTGTCCATGCCGACCAGGAGGGCCGGCCCGGTACACCTCCCGAAGGCCGCCGCGAGCCGCTCGTCCAGCCCGCCGCCGCTCTGCGGGACCACCTCGATGCCCGGCGGCACCCAGGGGCCCGGCCGCCCGTCGAGGACCAGGACGCGGCGCCGGGCGGGGAGGGCGAGCACGGTCTCCAGGGTGTCCGCGAGGGCGGCGGCGGCCAGCTCGGCGGCCTCGGCGGGGGAGAAGGGCGGACAGAGCCGGGTCTTGACCCGCCCGGGAACCGGCTCCTTCGCGATGACCAACAGCTCGGTGGGGCCGGTGGGCCCGCACGCGGCGGGCTCGGCGGGTCCGTACGCGGCGGGCTCGGCGGGTCCGTACGCGGCGGGCTCGGTGGGTCCGTACCCGGCCGGGCCGTCAAGGTCGTGCGCGCCAGGGCCGGTGGGCCCATGCGCGGTGGGTTCGTACTCCGTGGGTCCGTACGCGCTCATCGGGCGGCCTCCGTCCGGGTCGGGGCGGTCGGTGCCGGGGCCCGGTCCGCCGGTGGCTCGCGCAGCACGCCGCGCATGTCCCGTACCGCGTGCCAGGTGCCGCGCCAGGTGCCCGTCACCTTCGACCTGCCCGTACGCGGCCGGTACGGGACGTCGGTCTCCGCGACCCGCAGTCCGGCGTCCGAGGCCCGGACCACCATCTGGAGCGGGTAGCCGCTGCGCCGGTCGGTGAGGTCCAGGGCCAGCAGGTCGGCGCGGCGGGCCGCCCGCAGCGGGCCGAGGTCGTGCAGGCGCAGCCCCGTACGGCGGCGGAGCATCCGGGCCAGCGCCAGGTTGCCCGCGCGGGCGTGCGGCGGCCAGGCGCCCCGGCCCTCGGGGCGGCGGCGGCCCAGCAGCAGATCGCACTCGCCGTCCGCGATCCGCCGGACGAACCCGGCCAGCCGGGCGGGGTCCAGCGAGCCGTCGCAGTCGCAGAAGCAGACGAACTCGGCCTCGGCGGCGAGCAGTCCGGCATGGCAGGCGGCGCCGAACCCGCGCCGCTCCTCCGTGACGACGTGCGCGCCGAGGGAGCGGGCGAGCTCGGCCGAACCGTCGGTCGACCCGTTGTCGACGACGATCGCGCGCCAGCTCTCGGGGACCCGGTCGAGTACCCAGGGCAGGGCGGCCGCCTCGTCCAGGCAGGGCAGGACGATGTCGGCCCTCGGGACGGCTCTGCGGGAAGCGGTGGGCGGGACGGTGGCATCGGGAAGGGCGGCAGAGGAATCGGTCACCCGCCTCACCCTACGGAGACAACTCCGGCATTCCGGTCTATAGGTTCTTACGCACCATCAGCGTCGGCCGGATGGCGGTGGGGTACGCCCGCGCCAGGCGCCACGCGCGGCCGGTCCCGCCGTGGCATGACAGCGTCATCGTCCGTTCACGCCACGTCCGTACGGGCGTCGCCGCGCCTTGCGATCGTCACCGCGGAAGAAGCGGAAGAGGCGCGACAAGCCGCAGAACGCGCGTACGGACGCGCGGAACTGACACGTGTACGGAGAGGACGTCCATGAACAGATCGAGTACCGGACTGCCGCAACGCGGGGCCCGGCTGCTGGCCGGGGTGCTGGCCGCGGGCACGGTCGTCGTGGGCGCCTCCACCGGGGCGGTCGCGGCGGGCGCCGGCAGCGCGGGCGGCTCGGGGGCGTGCGCCGGGAGCGGGCCGCTGCCGCGCGCCTGCGCCCAGCCGGGCGATCTGATCGACGTCACCCTGGGCGAACTCCACCCGACGCAGGCCGTACTCGGCTTCGACCAGGTCTTCTACAAGCTGGGCCGGTACGGCAGCGACCGGGACGAGGCGGCGGGCGGCTTCAACAAGCGGTTCGACGACTGGTGCGAGACCAACGGCCAGGGCGAGACGGCCTCCGTGCGCCCCGGCGCGCGGCTGGACGACCCGACGAGCTTCACCTGTACGGTGCCGCTCGGCCAGGAGACCGCGAAGTCGATCGCGCCCATGAAGACGGCCGTGATCGGGCCGGGCGGGAAGCTCTACCTCACCGACGGGCACCACACGCTGACGTCCTTCCTGGAAGGCCCCGACGGCTCCACCCGGCTGCCGATCCGCCTCCGCGTCACCGACAACTTCAGCTCCCTCTCCCCCGCCGCCTTCTGGCAGCGCATGAGCGCCGAGAAGAAGGTCTGGCTGCGCGACGAGAACAACAAGCCCCTGGGCGTCGACCAGCTGCCGGACCGGCTGGGGATCACCGACTTCCGCGACGACCCGTACCGCAGCCTCGTCTACTTCACGCGGGACATCGGTTACGAAGTCCCGGACGGCGCTTCGGAGTTCCTGGAGTTCTCGTGGGGCTCCTGGCTGCGCGGGGAGCACGACGCGGCCGCGTACGACCTGACCTCCCCCGGCCCGTACCTCGACCTGGTCAAGAGCGCCTCGAAATCGATGGCCGCGCTCGCCCCGGACGCGGTCGTCGACGACGGGAAGACCGCCGCCCAGCTGGGGCGGATCGCGGAGTGGAACGGCGGCAAGAAGGAGACCGGCGGGGAGTTCGCCAAGCTGGGCAAGCCGCTGACGGACGCCAAGCCGGGCAAGCTCGCCGAGGCCCTCGACTACAAGTCCCGGGTACGGCACGCGCCCGCGTGCACCACGAAGATCACCGGCGTACGCAACGGCCCGCTGACCGTCACGGACGGCGTCACCTGCGCCGAGCGCGCCGCCCTGCGCGGCCCGGTCACCGTGCGCGCCGGAGCCGCCCTCGTGCTGACCGGCTCCACGCTGGAGGGCCCGGTCCAGTCCGACCGCGCCGCCGCGATCCACGTGTGCGGTTCGACCGTCACCGGGCCGCTGGCCATCAGCCGGACGACCGGACCCGTCCGGCTGGGCGGCCCGGGCTGCACCGCCAACTCGGTGACCGGGGCCGTCGTCCTGACCGGCAACACCGGGGGCGTCCTGCTCGCCGCCAACAAGGTCACCGGTCCCGTGGCGTGCTCCGGCAACCTGCCGGCCCCGGACAACACGGGCCGCCCCAACGAGGTCCACGGCCCGCGCACGGGGGAGTGCGCCGGGGTGTGAGCCCGCGCGGATCACTCCCGCACGCCGGGGTGTGAGCCGGAGCTTACGGAGTCCGGGGCTCACGCAGACCAGGTTCTACGGCGCCTCAGCCCCCACAGGCTGGGGCGCCGCCGCTTCGGCTCCCCGCAGCCCGGCCCGCGCGAACTCCGCCATCCCCTCAGCGAAGCCGACCACCGGCCGCCACCCCAGCTCCTCGCGCAGCCGCCGCGAATCCGCCGTGACATGGCGTACGTCGCCGAGGCGGTACTCCCCGGTCACCACCGGCTCAGGCCCGCCGTGCGCGGCCGCCAGCGCGGTGGCCATCTCGCCGATCGTGTGCGGCTCCCCGCTGCCCGTGTTGTACGCGGTGAACGAGGCGGGCCGGCGCTCCCGTACCGCCTCCAGGGCCACCGCGTTCGCCGCCGCCACATCGCGGACGTGGACGAAGTCCCGGCGCTGGCGCCCGTCCTCGTAGACCCGGGGCGCCTCGCCGCGCGCCAGGGCAGAGCGGAAGAACGAGGCGACCCCGGCGTACGGGGTGTCGCGCGGCATCCCCGGCCCGTACACGTTGTGGTAGCGCAGCGACACCGCCCGGCCGCCCGTCGCCCGGGCCCACGCGGCGGCCAGGTGTTCCTGGGCGAGTTTGGTGGCGGCGTACACGTTGCGCGGGTCGGCGGGCGCGGCCTCGGCAACCAGGCCCGGCAGCAACTCCGTACCGCACTCGGGGCAGTGGGGCTCGAAGCTCCCCGCCCGCAGCGCCGCCTCCGGGCGCGGGCCGGGGCGGACGGTGCCGTGGCTCGGGCAGTCGTAGCGGCCCTCGCCGTAGACCACCATCGACCCGGCCAGCACCAGGTCCCGCACCCCGGCCGCCGCCATCTCGGCCAGCAGCACCGCCGTACCCAGGTCGTTGCACCCCACGTACAGCGGCGCGTCCGCGAAGTCCTTGCCCAGGCCCACCATCGCCGCCTGGTGGCAGACCGCGTCGACCCCGGCGAGCGCCCCCGCCACCGCCTCCCGGTCCCGGACGTCCCCGACGACCAGGTCGGCCCCGGGAACCTCGGGGGCCGTGGCGCCGGGGTGGGCCGAGGGGAGCAGGGCGTCCAGCACCACGCTCTCGTGCCCGGCCGCGGTGAGCGCGGCGACGACATGTGACCCGATGAACCCGGCTCCGCCGGTGACCAGTACGCGCATGGCGGCCACGCTAGGGGCGGCGGCCGGGACGGCGGGGGCGCGGCGCACCGGCGGGGGACGAGGCCGCCCGAACGAGTACGTGCCCCGCCGAGGCGCGCTCCATCAGCCCTCGGACCAGTACGTGCCCCGCCCCGCGAGGCGGCTCCGTCAGCCCCCGACCGCGTACGCCACCGTCGTCGCCGCCCCCAGCGCCGCGCCCGCCACGGTCTGCGCGACCGTGTGGTAGCCGAGGGCCACCCGCGACCAGCACATGGCGACGGTCAGCGCGTACGCGGCCAGCCACCACGGGGAGTGCACGACGGCGAGCAGCGCCACCACCGCCGAGGCCACCGCCGCGTCGACGGAGATCTTCCACACCGTGTTGACGGCCAGCAGCCCGATCGTCATCACCCAGAGCGCGAGCATCGCGGTGAGGATGCCGCGCGGCGCGTTCCCGAGGACCATCACCACCGAGCCGGTGCCGATGGAGCCGAGGATGACGAAGAAGATCGGGGCCCGCTTCGTACGGTCCACGACATGGCGGTCGCCCCAGGTGCCGCGCCCGCGCTCCCACTCGATGTAGCCCGCCGGGACCAGCCCGGCGCAGAGCGCCCCGAGGAACCCCCAGAGCAGCCCGGTCCAGTCGCCGGCCGCGGCGAGTCCGATGCCGAGCATCCCGGCCAGCAGGGCGTTGCGGGGCTGGAGCACGTCGGTGACGGTGCGCGCGAGGGCGGAGGTACGGGCGGGGGTGTCCTCGGCGGCGGGGGTGGGGCTCATGAGGTCTTCTCCCCCGGGCTCTCCCGCGCGGCGTCCACCAGCGGGGGGAGGGCTCGGACTACGGCGGCTCCGGACAGGGGTGTAGCCCTTCACGACGGGGGATGCGTGAAGGGCTACGCGTGCATTATGGCCCCGCGGTCCGCCCGACGACAACTGACCAGTCGGTCAGTTCCATCGGCGCGTCGGCCATCGGCCCGCCGCCGGTGGCCGAAACCTGTTCCGGCCGCGATAGACATGACCTTCCCGGGCGATTAGGGTTTCTTGTGCAGTCAGGTGAAACAGCGGTACGCAGCAGAGGGGCACCCCGCAGGCGTACGGCGCCCCGGGCCCTCGGTCATGCGTGACAGAAGAGGTGCAGATGCCCCCGGAGACCCCCTCGCACGCCATCGATCGACTCGACGACGACGACTACCCCGCCTACACGATGGGGCGCGCCGCCGAGATGATCGGGGCGACGCCGGGTTTCCTGCGGGCGATCGGTGAGGCCCGGCTGATCACGCCGCTGCGGTCCGAGGGCGGCCACCGCCGTTACTCCCGCTACCAGTTGCGCATCGCCGCCCGCGCCCGCGAGCTGGTCGACTCCGGCACGCCCGTCGAGGCCGCCTGCCGGATCGTCATCCTGGAGGACCAGCTCGAAGAGGCGCTGCGCCTCAACGAGGAGCTGCGCGGCCGCACGGACCGCTGAGGACGCCCGGGGCCACCCCCGCGCGGCGCCCGGAACATATCTGCATTCGCCAGCACAGAATTTCAAGCAATGCGCGATGAGGCTTTTTCTTCCGCGATTTGTTCCGCCATGCCGAGTGATATTCCGTTCAGCCTCTCCCGGCGCTGCCGTGCTACTGTTGATCTCAGTTGCAGTTGTGGTTCCCAAAAACTTCAAGTGCATCAGCCGACTCGATGTCGGTAGGTGCGCTTTTGTATTTCCGGTGTTCTTCCGGACGGGGTAATCATCGCGGCGACGTGGGGTCCGCACAGTGTGGGCCCGCGGGCACTGCCCCTCCCCTAAGGAGATATGACATGGCTACTGGCACCGTGAAGTGGTTCAACGCGGAAAAGGGCTTCGGCTTCATCGAGCAGGACGGCGGCGGCGCTGACGTCTTCGCCCACTACTCCAACATCGCCGCCTCCGGCTTCCGTGAGCTGCAGGAGGGCCAGAAGGTGAACTTCGACGTCACGCAGGGCCAGAAGGGCCCGCAGGCCGAGAACATCACCCCCGCCTGATCACTCAGGTAGTTCTGCGCAGCTGGGGCCCGCACCTTGGGGTGCGGGCCCCAGCTCGTTGCTGTTTCCGGGGCCCGCCCAGCGCGCCCCCTGACGAAGCCGCGTCCGGTGCACTGATTCCCGGCGGCCGGGCTTCGCTCCCCTTTGTCATTTCATCGGCTCGTTCTTGCGATTCTGGGTGCCGTTCACGGCCGCTTCCCGAAAAAGAATCCCTCGATACGTGCCCCATCGAGGAAAGGTTCTGCATGAACCGCGAACGCACCCCCCGCTCCAACGACCGATTCGCCCGTACCCGCTCCGGCGGCCCCTCCGGCGCCCGCAGCGGCGGCGCCCCCCGCTACTCCGGTGGCGGCGAGCGCCGCGCCGCCGGGTTCGGCGGCGGCCCCAAGCGCTCCGGTGGTTCCAGCCGCCGCAGCTCGGCGCTGAAGGGCGAGTTCGCCCTGCCGGTCACCATCACCCCGGCGCTGCCCGCCGCCGAGACCTTCGGCGAGCTGGAGATGCCCGCCACGCTCAAGGCGGCGCTCACCGCCGAGGGCATGACCGTCCCGTTCCCGATCCAGGCGGCCACCCTGCCGAACTCGCTGGCCGGCCGTGACGTGCTCGGCCGTGGCCGCACCGGCTCGGGCAAGACCCTCGCCTTCGGCCTGGCGCTGCTGGCCCGTACCGCGGGCCGCCGCGCCGACGCCAAGCGCCCGCTCGCCCTGGTCCTCGTCCCCACCCGGGAGCTGGCCCAGCAGGTGACCGACGCGCTCACCCCGTACGCCCGGTCGCTCAAGCTCCGCATCGCCACCGTCGTGGGCGGCATGTCCATCGGCCGCCAGGCCAGTGCGCTGCGCGGCGGCGCCGAAGTCGTCGTCGCCACCCCGGGCCGGCTCAAGGACCTCATCGAGCGCGGCGACTGCAAGCTGGACCGGGTCACCATCACCGTCCTCGACGAGGCCGACCAGATGGCCGACATGGGCTTCATGCCGCAGGTCACCGAGTTGCTGGACCAGGTGAACCCGGAGGGGCAGCGGATGCTCTTCTCGGCGACCCTCGACCGCAACGTCGACCTGCTCGTCAAGCGCTACCTCAACGACCCGGTCGTCCACTCCGTCGACCCGGCCGCCGGTGCCGTCACGACGATGGAGCACCACGTGCTCTACGTCCAGGGCGCCGACAAGTACGCCACCACCACGGAGATCGCCGCCCGCGACGGGCGCGTGATCATGTTCCTGGACACCAAGCACGCTGTGGACAAGCTCACCGACCACCTGCTGCACAGCGGGGTCCGGGCGGCGGCGCTGCACGGCGGCAAGTCCCAGCCGCAGCGCACCCGCACCCTGGAGCGGTTCAAGACCGGGCACGTTACGGTCCTCGTCGCCACGAACGTCGCGGCTCGCGGCATCCACGTGGACAACCTGGACCTCGTCGTCAACGTCGACCCGCCCAGCGACCACAAGGACTACCTGCACCGCGGCGGCCGTACCGCCCGGGCCGGGGAGTCCGGCAGCGTCGTCACGCTGGTGCTGCCCAACCAGCGCCGCGAGATGACCCGGCTGATGCTGGACGCCGGGATCACCCCGCAGATCGCCCAGGTCCGCTCCGGCGAGGCCGAGCTGAGCCGGATCACCGGTGCGCAGGCGCCCTCGGGCGTCCCGGTGGTCATCACCGCCCCGCCCAAGGAGCGCTCCGGCCGCAGCGGCGGCGGCGCGTTCATGGGGCGCGGCACCAAGCGCGGCGGCGGGGCCCCGGCCCGTGGCCGCCGCCCGGGTGTGCCGACGCCGGAGGCGCGTGCGGCCGCCGCGATGCGCCGGTCCAACCGCGCCGCGTAGCCCGCGCGGGGCGGCGGTCCGCCGCCGCCCTCCCCGTACGGCTCCGCCGTGCGGCCTCCCGAGCCACTCGACCCTGTTGAGGACCCATGCGCTGTGTCATCGCCCGCTTCCCCTTCGACATCTTCAAGAACGAGGTCGAGGACCTGATGAAGGGCGTCAAGCCCGAGCCCGTCACCGGTGACGCGGTGGTCATCAGCCGCCGTGTCTACCCGGTCAAGCAGGTGGGTGAGCTCATCACCCGCCAGGACCGGCGTGACTTCTCCTCCGCCGAGGTCGTCCGGGCGCTCTCCAAGCTCGGCTTCACCTGCCGTACCGCCGAGGCGGCCGTCGCCCCGGCGGCCGCTGCGGCCCGCACCCCGCTGGAGACGGCGTCCGCGCTCCTGGGCACCCCGGCGGTCGCGGCCCCGGCCGCCGCCCCGGGTCCCGTGCAGGGGCTCGGCGCCCTGTAGCGGTTCCTTCCGCGTCGAAGGCCCCCGGGCGGACCGACCACCTCACGGTGGGGTCCGCCCGGGGGCCTTTCCGTACGTTCAGGGCTGTTTCGCCGCCGGCGGCCGCTGCCTGGCCCACTCCATGCGGGGTTCCAGGAGGGGCCGCAGCAGGCTCCGTACGTACGGGGTGCACAGCAGGGTCACCATGACCGCCGCGCCGACGGTGACGGCGACCGTGCCCAGGGTGGTGTCGAAGAACGGCCGGTCGTAGAAGCCGCCGTAGAACAGGCCCCGGATGACGAAGCCGTGCAGCAAATACCCGTACAGCGTGCACTTGCCGAGCGCCGTCATCCAGCTGTGGCCCTGCGGCACCCAGGCCAGGAAGCACGCGCCGAGCACGATGGCCGCCACGAAGAGCAGGAGCGTCGCCGTCGGGCCGGTCCACTGGGCGCTGTCCATCTCCAGGGTGCTGTTCTTCCGGAAGAACCACGAGGTCGAGGTCCGGGGCACCAGCCAGTACGCCACCAGCAGCCCGAGCGCGAAGACCGGTACGGAGACGACGCGTACCCAGGTCCGCCGCACCAGCGCGAAGTGCTGCGGGCCCAGCCGCAGCCCCAGCACGTAGAACGGCAGGAACTGCAAGGTGCGCTGGATGGGGAGCGAGCCGTCGGCGGCCGGGGACACCGTCGCCACGGCCGCGATGGCGAGGGCGACGAGCACCGGGGCGCGGACCGCCTGCCAGACCGGGGTGGAGAGCCGCCAGAAGAACAGGGCGGGCAGGAACCACAGCAGCCAGTACGGCGAGAGCAGGGAGAGCGAGTACTCCGGGTCGCGGGTGAGCCGCTGGAAGACCGTGTAGAGGACCTCGAAGATCAGATACGGCACCAGCAGGCTGGTGATCAGCTTCCACACCCGGTCCGGCCGCAGCTCGAAACCACGGGAGAAGTAGCCCGCGATCAGGATGAAGACCGGCATGTGGAAGGTGTAGATCAGTGTGTACGCGGCTTCCACCAGCCGCCCGCTGGGCAGCGGCTCCCATGCGTGTCCGATCGCGACCAGCACGATCGCCAGGTACTTCGCGTTGTCGAAGAAGTGGTCCCGGCCGCCGGCGGGCGGCTTGCCGGTCTCCGGTGCGGTGGCGGCGGCCGCGGTGGGGCGCGGCTGCTCCGAAGTGAGGGGGGAAGGCATCCTGACACCCTAGGGGGCGGAGGCGTTCCTTCCACCCCCGGTGCCCTTCGTCACTCCCGTCCGTGGGCCCTCGGGTTCCTGGGCGCTGCCCGCAGGGGCCTTCCTGGGGGTGGCCCCACCTGGAGTCCACCGGCCTTCCGGATGGGCTGCGGGCTCCGGGGCGACCAGGCTTGTCGCATGACGAACCGGACCCGCAAGGCCCTCCTGCTCGCCCTCTCCGTGACCGCCGCGGCCGCCACGCTGACCGCCGCCGTGACGCCCGTCGCGCACAGCCGCCCGGCGGGCCGCGCCGCGCCCCCGCTCGCCTGGCACGCCTGCGAGCCGGGCGCCGGGGTGCCGGTCCCGGCGGCCGGGCAGGAGTGTGCCGAGCTGCGGGTCCCGCTGGACTACGGCGACCCCGGGGGCCGCACGGTCGGGGTTGCCGTCACCCGGCTGCGCACCGACCGGCCGGACGCCCGGCGCGGCACGCTGTTCGTGATCCCCGGCGGGCCCGGCTCCTCGGGGGTGCAGCGCCTGGCACAGAAGGGCGAGGCGCTGCGGGCGGCGACCGAGGGGGCGTACGACCTGGTCAGCCTGGACCCGCGCGGGGTCGGCTCCTCGGTCCGGGCGAACTGCCGGATTCCCGAGGCCGACCGGCACCTGGTGACGCTGCGGTCCTGGCCCGCGCCGGACGGCTCGATCGCGGCCGCCGCCGAGCGCTCCCGCCGCACCGCCGAGCTCTGCGCCCGGAACGGGGGCCCGGTGCTGCGGTCCTTCACCACGGGGAACGAGGTCCGTGACCTGGACCGGCTGCGCGGCGCGCTGGGGGAGCGGAGGGTGTCCATCTGGGGTTCTTCGTACGGGAGTTACGTCGGCGCGGTGTACGCGCAGCGCCACCCGGACCGGGTCGGCCGGCTGGTCCTGGACAGCACCGGCGACCCGGACCCGGGCCGGGTGGCGTACGGCTGGCTGGCGAACATGGCCCCGGGCGCCGCCGAGCGCTTCCCCGACTTCGCGGCCTGGGCGGCGGACCCGGCCCGGGAGGCCCAGGGGCTGCGGCTGGCCCGGCGCCCCGGGGACGTACAGCCGCTGTTCCTCTCCCTGGCACGGGAGTTGGACCGCCACCCGAAGACCTCGGACGTGCCGTCCACCCCGCTCACGGGCAACCTGCTGCGGCAGGCCCTCCAGAGCGCCCTGTACAGCGATACGGGCTTCGCCCCGCTGGCCCGGCTGGTGAAGGCGGCCCGGGACCCGAAGGGCCGCCCGGTCCTTCCGCCGGAGCTGGCGGGGCCGCTGCCGGACGCGGACGCGTCGATGACGGTCGCGGCGATCTGCAACGACGTGCGCTGGCCGGGACCGGCCTCCGGGTACGCGGGCCGGGTCGCCGCCGACCGGGCGCGGTATCCGCTGACGGCCGGGATGCCCGCGAACATCACGCCCTGCGCCTTCTGGACCCACGCCGAGGAGCCGAGACCCACCCGGATAACCGACGAGGGCCCCTCGAACGTCCTGATGATCCAGAGCCTGCGCGACCCCTCCACCCCGTTGGCCGGAGCCCTGAAGATGCGTAAGGCGCTCGGCGAGCGGGCCCGGATGGTCACCGTCGAACAGGGCGGGCACGGCATGTATCTGGGCAACGGCAACGCCTGCGGGGACCGGGTGGTCAGCGACTTCCTGGTGACCGGGGTGCGGCCCGCCCGGGACATCCACTGCCCGAACTGACCGGGTGTTGCGGGCCTGGCCGGGAGGCGCGGTGCCCTTCCGGGCCTTTCCCGGGCGGCGGCCCGCCTCCCTCCTAGGCCGTGCCGTCCTCCGTCGGCACGCACAGCACCGGGACCGGGGACATGTGCAGCAGCTTGTGCGGGGTCGATCCGAGCAGGGCGCCGCGCATCGGGGACTCGCCCCAGGTGCCGACCACGATGACCCGGGCGCCGTGCCGTTCGGCGGCGTCCAGGAGGGCCTGCGCGGGGCTCTCGTCCAGCACCTCCACACTCGCCGGTACGCCGGCCTCCTCGGCGGACGTCAGCGCGTGCTCCAGACCCGTGCGGCCGGCCTGCCGGATGGCGTCGTAGTGGCTGCGGTACTCGGCCCCGTCGCGCAGGCCCGGGGCGGCGGCGCCGTAGACGAGGACCAGCTCCTCGCCGTAGGCCGCCGCCACCTCGATCGCGATGCGCAGGGCGCGGGCGGCGCCGGGGGACTCGTCGTAACCGAGGACGACCGACATCTCAGCGCTCCTTCCCGCCGGCGGACTTCCCGTCGGACTTCGCGGTCGTGGCGTGCACCAGCTCCGGATCGGCGACCCCCGGCCGCTCCTGCCAGAAAACCGCGTCGCGCAGCCGCCACACCACCATCAGGACCACGCCGACCAGGGAGATCGCGATGCCGATGACGAGCGGCGGGCCGAGCCCGAACCAGGAGGTGCCGCTGTAGGAGTTGGCCGGGTCGGACATGTCGATGACCGACCGGACCAGCAGCCAGGCCAGCAGGGCGGCGCCGACCACCGGGCCCAGGCCGATGAGGACGAAGTTGCGCACGCTCTCGGTGAGGTGGCGCCGGTAGTAGACGGCGCAGGCCACCCCGGTGAGCGCGTAGTAGAAGGCGATCAGGAGGGAGAGGGCGGTGAGCGAGTCGAAGAGGGCGTTGGTGGAGATCTGGTTGACCACCAGGTACCAGGCGATGGCGATCCCGGCGACCCACCACGTACTGACGTCGGGGGTACGGAAGCGGGGGCTGATGTGCCCGAAGTGCTGCGGCAGCGCCTGACGGCGGGCCATCGACAGGGCGGTCCGGGACGCCGGGATGATCGTGGTCTGGGTGGAGGCGATCGCGGAGGTGGCGACCGCGAGCAGCAGGATCCAGTCCCAGCCGCCCAGCACGTCCCCGGCGAGCTGGGCGAAGATGAACTCCTCCTCGCCCGCGTTCTCCGCCAGGAACGCCGTCCCCGCGAAGGCCACGACAGCGACGGCGACCGACAGGTAGGTCACCAGGAGCACCACCGTGGACCACAGGCCCGCCTTGCCCGGGGCGCTCGCCGAGTTCTCCGTCTCCTCGGTGAGGTTGACCGCCGACTCCCAGCCCCAGTAGATGAACACCCCGAGCAGCAGCCCGCCGGTCAGCGCGGCGCCACCGGCGCCGAACGGGTCCAGCCAGCCCAGGGACGGTTCGATGGAGTCGAAGCCGGTGGTGCCCGCGTACACCCGGTAGAGCGCCACCACGACGAAGACCAGCAGGAAGGCGACCTGGAGGAGGATCAGCGCGTTCTGCACCTTGGCCGACAGCTCGGTGCCGATCACACAGAGCCCGGTCATCACGATGATCAGCAGCACGGTGAGCAGCTGCCGTACGAAGTCGTTGGCGACCCAGCCGTCGAGGCCCACCGCCAGCAGGGTGAAGCTCACCGCCACATCGGCCAGCGAGCCGACGACCAGCACGCCGGTCATGGTGATCGCCCAGCCGCCGAGCCACCCCGCCCACGGGCCCATCGCCCGGGTCACCCAGGAGAACGTCGTACCGCAGTCCTGGTCGACCTTGTTGAGGTAGTAGAACGCCGAGGCGATCAGCAGCATCGGGACGAAGGAGGCGAACATGACGCCCGGGGCGTAGATCCCCACCAGGGCCACGATCGGGCCGATCACGGCGGCCAGGGAGTAGGCGGGGGAGGTCGCGTTGAGGCCGATGACGAGGGCGTCGACGAACCCGATGGCGTTCGGCTTCAGGCTGACCGCCGAGCCGTCGCGCCCGTCCTGGAGAGCGTCGTGGGCCATGCGTTCCTCGATCCGGCCGGGCTCGCCGCAGGGCGCGGCGGACGATCCGGATCTCATCGTAGGAACACCTGCCCAGGTGCGCATTCCGGACGAAATGCCCCCACCGGGCGGGGGTCACCCGATCGGCCCGCCCCCCTGCGAAGGCCGGGACCGAGGCGCAGGGTGGAGTCCATGTGGTCCCGCCGAACCGTCGTCCTGGGCGCCCTGCTGCTGCCCCTGGTCCTCCTGGTGTTCCGGGACGGCCCGGCGCTCCACGAGCAGCACCGGGAGCTGGCCTCGGGACCCAGACCGCCGCGCGGGCTCCCGCAGCCCGCCGTCGTCAGCCGCCAGGAGTGGCACGCGGATGAGGAGCTGGTCCGGGAGCGCCCGCACTACACGGGCGCGGCGAAGGCGGTCTTCATCCACCACACCGGCAACCCCAACGACTACGCCTGCGCGGACGCCCCCGAGCTGATCCGGGCGGTCCAGGCCGACCATGTGGAGAAGGACGGCTGGGACGACATCGGCTACAACTTCCTCGTCGACCGCTGCGGCACCATCTACGAGGGCCGGGCGGGCGGCGTGGGGCGGTCGGTGCTCGGCGCCCACACCAAGGGGTTCAACGCCGACACGGTCGGCATCGCCGCGATCGGGACCTTCGGCGAGGGCACAGAGGTGCCGAAGCCGATGATGGACGCGCTGGTGGAGCTGGCCGCCTGGAAGCTGCGGCCCGGCGTCGATCCGCTCGCCACGGTCGAACTGGTCTCGACGAACGCCGAGAGCCGCTTCGACGAGGGCCAGGTGGCCCGGCTGAACGTCATCTCCGGCCACCGCGACAGCTACGAGACCCGCTGCCCGGGCGATGTGCTCTACGGGCTGCTGCCCCGGATGCGCGAGCGCGTGGCCCGGATGCGGGACACGGCCCCGGGGAACGCGGCGGCCCCGAGGCTGCGCCCGTACTTCTGAAGTCTTTTACGGTTACCGCGCGACGAACTGCGTCAGTATCGCCTGCACCTCATAGATGTCGACGCCCTTGGTGAACGTCTTCTGGAGCGGGGTGGAGCTGCCCGAGATCCAGATCTTCAGCTCGGCGTCCAGGTCGAACGTGCCGGCCGTCTCCACCGCGAAGTGCGTGATGCTGCGGTACGGCACGGAGTGGTACTCGGTCTTCTTGCCGGTGATGCCCTGCTTGTCGACGAGGATCAGCCGGCGGTCCGTGAACAGGATCGTGTCGCGGATCAGCAGGAACGCGGCGTGCACCTGCTCGCCCTGGCCGAGGAGGCGCTCGTAGTCCTGCTGGGCGGTGGCCGGGTTGATCGTGTGCGCGTTGCCGAACAGTGCCATGGATGCCCCGTCTCTCGGATCTGTCGTACATGAGTACGCGTACGGCAGTTGTCTGGTTCCCGCTGGGGCCCGCGCCATACGTGGAGTCAGAGCGGGACGACCGTCACCTCGGTCGCCTTCACGCCCGTCCAGACCGGTGTGCCGTCCGCGATGGACAGCTCGGCCGCCGCCTGCGGGGTGATCTCCGCGACCAGGTCCGGCGCCCGGTCGGAGGTGATGAGGAGGCGCAGCCTGCTGCCGCCCGAGGTGATCTCGCGGACCGTGCCGGGCCAGACGTTGCGGGGGGAGCCGGTGGGCTTCTCGCGGTGTACGGAGACGGCTTCGGGGGCGATGACCGCGAGGGCCTCCGTGCCCGGGGCGAGGGGTTCGGCGACGACGAGGTGGCCGCCGCCCGCGAGGGCCAGGCCGTCGGCGGTGGCGGTGCCGGGCCAGGCGTTGCGGCCGAGCATCCGGGCCACCCAGGGGGAGCGGGGGTGGCGGGTCACCTCGGCGGGCGGCTCGTCCTGGAGGACCCGGCCGTCGTCCAGGACCAGGACCCGGTCGGCCAGCGAGACCGCCTCGACCGGGTCGTGCGTGACGATCAGGCAGACCCCTCCGAAGTCGGCGAGGTGGCGGCGCAGGGTGTGCCGGACGTGGGCCCGGGTCGTCTGGTCGAGGGCGGCGAGCGGTTCGTCCAGCAGCAGGAGGCGCGGGCGGGCCGCCAACGCGCGGGCCAGGGCGACGCGTTGGGCCTGGCCGCCGGAGAGCTGGCCGGGCTTGCGGTGGGCCAGGTGGCCGACGCCGAGCCGGTCCAGCCAGGACTGCGCCTCGCGCCGGGCCTCCGCGCGGGGGACGCCATGGGTGCGGAGCCCGTACGCCGTGTTGGACAGGGCGCTCAGGTGCGGGAAGAGCGCGCCGTCCTGGGGGACCCAGGCGACGCCCCGGCGGTGCGGGGGGAGGGCCGTCACATCGGCCTCGCCCAGGCGCAGTCGGGCGTGGGCGCGGGGGGTGAGGCCGAGGAGGGCGCGCAGGAGGGTGGTCTTGCCCGCGCCGTTGGGGCCGACGACCGCGATGGTGGTGCCGGGGTCCGCGGCCAGGGCGAGGCGGGTGAAGCCGGTGACGTCGGCGTGCAGGGGCCAGCGCTCCTGGGGGGCCTTGTCGAGAAGGACGGGGGGCGGTTCCGGGAGGACGTCCCCGGCCGTCGGCTCCTCCGGACGCGGGGCGGACCCCTCGCGCCGGTGGTCGCCCGGGGTGCCGGTCCACCGGCCGCGCAGCGCGATCAGCACGATCATGGCGATCGCCAGGAGCAGCAGGGACACCGAGGTCGCCGCCTCCGGGGACTCCTGGAGCAGCAGATAGACCTGGAGCGGCAGGGTCTGCGTGGTGCCGGGGAGGTTCCCGGCGAAGGTGATGGTGGCGCCGAACTCACCGAGCGCCCGCGCCCAGGTGAGGGCCGCTCCGGCGACCAGCCCGGGGGCGACCATCGGCAGGGTCACGGTGAGGAACACCCGTACCGGCGAAGCTCCGAGGGAAGCGGCGGTCTCCTCGTACCGGGGGCGCAGACCGCCCAGCGCGCCTTCCAGCGAGATGACCAGGAACGGCATCGCGACGAACGTCGCCGCCAGCACCGCCCCCGAGGTGTGGAAGGGCAGCGTGATCCCGAAGGTGTCCTCCAGCCACGGCCCGAGCAGCCCGCGCCGCCCGAACGCCAGCAGCAGCGCGACCCCGCCGACCGTGGGCGGCAGCACCATCGGCAGCAGCACCAGCGAGCGCACGAACGCCTTGCCGGGGAAGGGCACCCGGGCCAGCAGCCAGGCCAGCGGCACCCCGAACAGCAGCGAGAGGCCGAGCGACCAGAGCGAGACGAGGAGGGAGAGGCGGAGCGCCCGGGTGGTGGGCTCGGCGGTGAGGTGCGTACCGAGCTCGCCCCAGGACGTACGGGCCAGGATGCCGACCAGCGGCAGCATCAGGAACGCCACGGCCACCAGTGCGGGCACCGTCAGCAGGAGCGGGGCGCGCGCCCCCGGCGTACGGCGGAGTGCCGGTCGTTTCATCGGTGACCTCGTCGGGCGGCTGGAGGTGCGGGCCCGGCAGGCCCGTCGGACGGGACGGACCTGCCGGGAGCGGTGCGGGGTCAGGGCCCCGGCGGAGGTCCTACGGCTGCTGGAAGCCCGCGCCCTGGAGGATCTTCTGCGCGGCGGGCGTGGAGAGCCAGGCGACGAACGCGGCGGCGGCCTCGCTGTGCTTGGAGCCCTTCAGCGTGGCGGCCGGGTAGGAGGCGACGGCGTTCTCCGCGTCCGGGATGTCGATCGCGTCGACCTTGTCGGTGGCGGTCTCGGCGTCCGTCTTGTAGACGAGCCCGGCGTCCGCCTCGCCCAGCTCTACCTTGCTGAGGACCGCGCGGACGTTGGGCTCCTGGGAGACCGGCTTCACCTCGATCTTCTGCGCGTCGAGGATCTGCTTGCTGTAGCGGCCCACCGGCACCTCGGGGGCGGCCAGGACGACCTTCAGCTTGGTGTCGGCGAGGTCCTTGAGGTTCTCGACCTTCTCCGGGTTGCCCTCACCGACGGCGATGACCAGACGGTTCTTGGCGATGACGGTGGGGGTGCCGGTCTCGCCGGTGAGGCCGTCCATCGTCTTGGTGTCGGCGGTGACCAGGGCGTCGGCGGGGGCGCCCTGCTTGACCTGGGCGGCCAGCTCCTGGGAGCCCGCGAAGGAGAACGTCACCTTCGTGCCCGGGTTCTCCTTCTCGTACGCCGCTCCCGCCTCCTTGAAGACGTCGGTCAGCGAGGCGGCGGCCAGCACGGTCAGCTCGGCGGCCGGGGCGCCCGAGGACGCGGAGTCGGACGGCTTCGCGCTGCTCGCGCTGTCCTTGTCCGTGCCGGAGTCGTCATTGCCGCAGGCGGCGAGCGGGACGAGGAGGGCGGTCGTCAGGACGGCGGCCGCGGCACGGCGGCGGGTGATCAGGAGAGACATGAGGGCGGGACTCCTTGGCTGCGAGCCCGGGTCGGCCAGGTGCCGTCCGGGCAGGGACGAGTTCGCGCGGGGCGCGTGGTGCGGGGTGCTGCGGTGGTGGTTCGGGGTGCGGTCCTGACGGGGCGTCGGCGTCCGGCGGTCCGGCGGCGCGTGCGGGCAGCGCTCGGGGCCCGGCCACCGGCGGCGTCGGCCGGGCTTCAGGTGCGGTCGATGTGCACGCTGGTCGACTTCACCCGGGCGGTCGCCTGCATGCCGACCTCAAGGCCCAGCTCCTCGACGGCCTCCCGGGTCAGGAGCGAGACGAGCCGGTGCGGGCCCGCCTGGATCTCGACCTGGGCCGCGACATCGCCGAGCTTCACCGCTGTGACGATGCCCGGGAAGGCGTTGCGCGCCGAGGTGTACGGGGTCTCGTCGTCGCCCGCGGCGCCCTGGCCGACCTCGATCGAGAAGGCGGCCAGCGCACGGCCGTCGATCAGCCGGCGGCCGGTGTCGTCGCGATGGGTCGCGACCCGGCCGGCGTCCGCCCAGCGTCGGGCGGTGTCGGGGCTGACTCCGAGGAGGCGTGCTGCCTGACCGATTGTGTAGGACTGCATGCGCGACACGCTAGGCCAATTCAGCTTGCATTTACCATTCTCCGGACGATTGCCCATCGCAGATGCGAGGCCCTCGGAGAATCCTACGGAGCGGCTGCCCGCTCCGGCCGCGTCGGGCGGTCCGGCCCGGGCCGGCCGGTCAGGCCGCCGGGCTCGTCGCCGGCATCTCGCCCTCCGTCCTCGCCACGTCGATCACGGTGAACGACGCGCCCTGCGGGTCGGACAGGGCCGCGAACCGGCCGAAGGGGCTGTCCATCGGGCCGAACCGCAGCACCCCGCCCCGCTCGGTCGCCTTCGCCACCGCCGCGTCGCAGTCCGGGACGGCGAAGTACACGTTCAGGTACGCGGGCACCTCGGGCGGGAAGTCGTCGCCCATCGCCATCCGGCCCAGCACCGTCTTCCCCTGGACGTCGTACATGGCGAAGTCCATCGACTCGTCGTCGAACTTCCGCCGTGTGTAGCCGAAGACGGCGGGGAAGAACGTGTCGGCCGCGTCGGGGTCCCGGGTGAAGACCTCGGCCCAGCAGTAGGCGCCCGGCGTGCCCATCTCCGTCTCGAACCCGTCGTGGGTGACGGCCTGCCACACGCCGAAGACCGCGCCGCCGGGGTCGCGGCCCACCAGCATCGTGCCGAACTCGCCGACCCGCATGGGCTCCATGAGCACCTCGCCGCCGTTGGCGCGGATCTTCTCGCCGGTGGCGGCGGCGTCCGGCGAGGCCAGATACAGGCACCACGCGGACGGGTCGTCGCTGCCGGGCATCGGCGAGGCCACGGCGCCCGTCCGTCTGCCGTCCACCTGTGCCGTCGTGTAGTTGCCGAACTCCGGCGAACCCTCGCCGAACGTCCAGCCGAGCACATCACCGTAGAAGCTCTTCGCGCCCTCCAGATCGGCGAACGACGCGTCCACCCAACACGGGGTGCCTTCGGGTTGCACAGCCATGGCAGCGACCCTCTTCCGGTCCTGGCCCCCCACCGGCGTCCTCACCAGCCACGCTAGTCAGCCGTACGCGGGTCCGCGCGGCGAGGAGGGCGGCTCCGGGCGCCAGGGGCTTCAGGAGGTGGGCCAGGGGCGGGCCCGGTGCGGGGAGGGCCGCTCCTCGGCGGCGTGCTCCCCGCAGTCGGGGTTCTCGCAGGGGCCGGGGCGCCAGGCGGGGACGAAGATCCCGAGGGTCTTGTGGCGCCTGATCTCGGAGCGGACGGGATTCTTGCAGGTCGGGCACATGAAAGCGGCCCGCTGCCGGTTCTCACGCTCTTTGCTGGCCATTTACTTACGATAGGCCGGGCATCGCACTTTGGAAACTCTTTCCATCGGCTTTGCCCGGCCATTGCCCACCCGGTTACTCGGTGGGTTTACCGTCGGATGACTTCTCCGCACTCTCCGTACCACCCGCACCGGCCCCGGTATCCGCGTCAGGCGGTGGGCGCCGGATACTGAGCACGATCGAGACCGTCAGAATGGTGACGATCACCGCCAGGCTGATCGGTGAGGGAATCTCCGGAATGGAGGTATTGATCATCTTGTGCGAGGCCTGGAGAATGAGCTTCACGGCGATGAACGCCAGAATGATCGCCAGGCCGTTGCTCAGGTAGTGGAAGCGGTCCAGGAGTCCGGCCAGCAGGAAGTAGAGCGCCCGCAGGCCGAGGATGGCGAACGCGTTGCTGGTGTAGACGATGAACGCGTCGTCGCTGACCGCCAGGACGGCGGGCACGCTGTCGACGGCGAAGAGCAGGTCGGCCGCCTCGATCGCGGCGACCACCGCCAGCAGCGGTGTGGCGACCCGCTTCCCCTCCTCCCTGATGACGAAGTGCGTTCCCGCGTAGTCGTCCCGGACCGGCATGATCTTCCGCAGCAGCCGCACCGCGAAGCTCTTGCCCGGGTCGAAGTTGTCCTCGTCGCCCTTGATGATTTTGTAGGCGCTGTAGAAGAGGATCGCCGCGAAGAGGAACAGCACGAAGGTGAAGCGGTTCACCACCGCGACGCCGGCCGTCAGGAAGATGGCGCGGAACACCAGAGCGCCGATGACGCCGAAGAACAGCACCCGGTGCTGATATTCCCGGGGCACCTTGAAATAGGCGAAGATCAGCGCGAAGACGAAGAGGTTGTCGACCGAAAGGCTCTTCTCCAGAAGCCAGGCCGTCGTGTATTCCGTCCCCGCGGTCGTCCCGAGGACGAAGAAGACCACACCGCCGAAGATGAGCGCGAGGCTCACCCACAGCACGCTCCACCAGGCGGCTTCCTTGAAGCCGATGACATGCGCGTTTCGGTGGGCAAGCAAGTCGACTGTGAGGGAGACGACCACCGTTACGGCGAACGCCACCCAGAGCCATACCGGTACATCCACGCCCGAGACCTCCCCAGTTGATTGTTACGAGTGTGACGTGTCGGGCCCAGGAGTGCGAGGGGGTGTGCGCCGACCGGCTGCCGCGACGGAGGCCATCAGCTCCGCGTCGAGGAAGGACGGGTCGGCCATCCGGGTGGCCGCCGCATAGGAGTTGAGCAGGGCTTTCGTCACTCTGAGGGCGGCCTCGGGACGGCGTACGACGGGCTTCGCCCAGGCCTGTACGGCCTGATCCAATTCGTTTTCCGGAACGACCCGCTGGAGGACGGAGAGCGCTTGCGCCTCCGCCGCGTCGAACGCCCTTCCGGTCAGGATCAGTTCGCGGACACGGGCCGCGCCGACCTCGTGGATCAGCCGGGGCAGCAGCCCGCCCCAGGCGGTCGGCAGCCCGAGCGCCAGCTCCGGCAGCCGGAAGGAGGCACTCTCCGCGCCGACCCGCAGATCGCAGGCGAGGGCGAGCGCCAGGCCCGCGCCGATCGCCTTGCCCTGGACCCGGGCGACGGTGACGGCCCGGTTGCCGGAGATCGCCTCGCAGACCCGGCGGGCCTTCTCCCCGGCGACCCGGATGCCCCGGCCGGTCGGGTCCTCCTCCAGCCAGTCGGCGAACTCGGCGCGGTCGCCGCCCAGGCAGAAGTCGTCCCCGGCGCCGCTGAGCACCAGCACCCGCACCTCGGGGTCGGGGGCGGTGACGGCGTCCAGCAGCTCGTCCAGCATCGCCTCGGTGACCGCGTTGCCGGTCTCGGGGGCGTACAGCTCCACGTGCAGGACGGGGCCCTCGCGCCGGGTGCGTACCGTCGCGGCCTCCTCGTGCGAGGGGCCCTTCTCGTGCGCGGGGGAGGACGGCGTCAGGAAGTCGGGCAGCGAGAGCTTCACAGCGCCACGCCCAGCGAGGTGATCCGTCTGAAGACCATCCGGGGGGCGTACACGGGCGGGGAGGCGGCCCGCAGGGTGGGGAAACGATCCAGCGTGCGGGCCAGCAGCGTGCGCGCTTCCAGCTTGGCGAGCGCCGCGCCCAGGCAGTAGTGCACCCCGCCGCCGAAGGTGAGGTGGCTGCCGCCGCGCAGGATGTCGAACGCGCCGGGGTCGGGGTTGCGCCGGGGGTCGTGGTTGGCGGCGCCGTACAGGACGTGGACCATGCTGTCCTTCTTGATCGGGACGCCGGCCAGGACGGTGTCCTCGGCGGCGATCCGGGTGTTGATGTGGATGGGCGGGTCGTAGCGCAGCACCTCGTCGACGGCCGCGTCGATGTGCTCGGGGTGGTCACGCAGCCACTGCCACCGGCCGGGCTCGGCCAGCAGCAGGGAAGTCATCGACGTCAGCAGCGTCGCGGTGGTCTCCAGCGAGGCGATGGTGACGAACATGGTGAGCCGGTACAGGATCTCGTCCGCCCGCTCGCGGTCCGGCTCCATCGAGTCCCAGGTGTGGATCCAGCCGGTCAGCACGTCGTGGCGGGGCTCGGCCCGGCGGCGGGCGACCAGATCGGTGAAGTACGCGCGCAGCTGCACGGTCGCCTCGGCGGAGATCGCCAGCTGGCTCTTGGTGGGCAGCAACTCCTGGGCGTACACCTGGTTGTGGGTGATCTCCAGGATGTGGGGATAGTCCTCGCGCGGCAGCCCCAGCCAGGAGCCGACCGTGTGGACCGGCAGCTGCTCACTGACCGTGGAGACGAAATCCGCCTCACCCCAGCGGAGCTTGTCGGCCAGCTCGTCCAGGAGCCGGTCGGCGTCGCGCTCTACGTCGGGGGTGAGGCGTTCGATGGTGGAGCGGTCGAAGAGGTTGCCCAGCGAGCGGCGCTGGCAGGTGTGTTCGGGGGCGTTCAGCCGGGCGAGCGTGCCGGTCATCTCCCGGGTCGCGATCGCGTCCCACTGCTTGGAGTCGTCCTGCCGCTCCTGCCAGGCGAAGTCGGGGGCGAGCCAGTTGCGGCCGCGCAGCACCTGGCTACAGGTATCGAAACCGGTGACGAACCAACCGTTCCAGGGAGCGCGGACGACGTCACCCATCGTCCGCAGCTCCGCGAGTATTCCGTAGGGCTCGGCCTGTCCTTCGGGTGAATTGAGTCTGCGGAGAAGGCCGATGACCGCGCGCCGCCCGTCGGGGGTCCTGGTTGTACCGCCTGTGATGCTCACGCAGAGTTCCTTGACCTAGGCCCATGGTTACCGACCAGAACCTACCCTTCCGGATAGCTGCGCCAAGCATCGTTCTTTGTTGCCCCCGTCACATGCAATCGTCACAAATGCCCGTTGTCATATGCGAATTGTCGGTCCGTGAGTCATACGCGGCCGACGGTGCGTCAGACCCGGAACACGTCCAGGAACGAACTCCACCAGCCCTTCTGCTTCTTGGCCGGCTCCGCAGCGTGACGACCGGCGGGAGCCGGCTGGGGCGCCGCGTTCCGGTACGGGTCGGACAGCTGCGCCGAGGTCGGGGCCGGCGGCTGCGCGCCGGTCGCGGTGCGGCGGGCGGCGGTCGGGGTGAACCGTACGGGCAGCGAGATCAGGGCCCGGTGGAAGGGGCCCGGACGCCAGCCGACGCCCGAGGCCGGGACGGCCAGCGAGAGGTCGGGCACGGTGTTGAGGATCTTCTCGATCGCGGTCAGCGCGATGAGGGTGGCGGGCGACTTCGCCGGGCAGACGTGCGGGCCCGCGCCCCACGCCAGGTGGGCCCCCTTGCTCAGGGTCTGGCGGGCATCGGTGAGGGACGGGTCGCTGTTCGCGGCGGCGAAGCTGATCAGGACCGGCGTCTCCGCCTTCAGCACCACCCCGTCCAGCTCGATGTCCCGCACCGGGTAGTGCGTGGCGTAGTTGGCGATCGGCGGGTTGTTCCACAGGACGTCGTCCAGCGCGTCCTCGACGAGCATCCCCGAACCGCGCCGCTCCGCCCCGCCCGGCTGGTCACCGGCGAGCATCAGCAGCAGCGCGTTGGCGATGAGGTTGCGCTCCGGCTCCACGCCGGCGCCCATCAGCATCACCAGCTGGTCCTTCAGCTCCTCGTCCCGCAGCCCCGCCGGGTGCTGGATCAGCCAGGAGGTGATGTCCTCACCGGGCTGGCGCCGCTTGAGCGCGACCAGCTCCATCAGGCACTCCGTCAGCTCCGTGTTGGCGCGCAGCACGTCCTCGCCGTCGAAGATGGCCGACATCGACCGGGTGAGCCGGTCGCCGATGTCGCCGGGGCAGCCGAAGAGCTGGTTGAAGAGCAGCAGCGGCAGCAGCTTGGCGTACTCGTTGAGCAGGTCGGCCGTGCCGCGCTCGATGAACTGGTCGATCAGATAGTCGGCGATCCTCTCGACGTCCCGGCTGACCCGGCTGCTGTTGAGCCGTGCCAGCGACTCGGTGACCGCCTTGCGCAGCCGCAGGTGCTCCGCGCCGTCGGTGAACAGGCAGTTGGGCCGGTACATCATCATCGGCAGCACCGGGCTGTCCATCGGGATCGCGCCCTCGCGCAGCGCCGCCCAGCGCCGCGAGTCCCGGGCGAACAGCGCCGGATTCTGGAGCACCCGCAGCGCCGCCTCGTGCTGCACGATCAGCGTGGCGTCCACCCCGGGCGCCAACTCGATCGGTGCTGCGGGGCCGTGCGCCCGGAACGCGTCGTACACGCGGTGCGGGTCGGCGGCGAACTCCGGCCCGTACAGCGAGGTCTGCTGCTGGTGCATGGGGCACCCGGCGGGGGCGGCGCTGTACGGGGTGGCTCCCGGCGACGGGTCCATGTTCGGCTTCCTCGGTGTGATCGCGGGGACGGGGATGCCCCGGCTTCGGTTGGGGGTGTGTGCGGGGGAGGGCGCTCAGGCCGCGTGCGCGAGAAGGTGCCGTACGAGAGTGATCAGGGCCTGCGCGGAGGACTTCTGGTCCCGGGCGTCGCAGTAGACGACCGGGGTGGACGGCAGCAGGTCGAGTGCCTCGCGCAGTTCGTCCTCGGCGTGCCGGGAGTACGGGTCGAAGCTGTTGACGGCGACCGCGTACTCCAGGCCGTACGTCTCGACCAGGTCGATCACCGGGAAGGTGTCGGCCAGCCGCGCCGGGTCGACCAGGAGGAGCGCGCCCAGCGAACCGCGCGCCATGTCCTCCCACAGCTCCACGAACCGCTGCTGCCCCGGCGTACCGAACAGGTACAGCACCAGCTCGTCGCTGAGGGTCAGGCGCCCGAAGTCCAGGGCGACCGTGGTCGTCTTCTTGTCGGGCGCCCCGCGCAGATCGTCGACCTGGGCCGCGGCCTGGGTCATCCGCTCCTCGGTGCGCAGCGGGGTGATCTCGGAGAGCGTGCCGATCAGGGTCGTCTTGCCCACGGCGAAGTGCCCGACGACGAGGATCTTCGCCGCGCGCTGGACCGCGTCCGGCACATAGATGCTCTCAGCCGAACCGGACTTGGAGTCCATGCAACACCTCTTCGAGGATCTTTCTGTCGACGAGCTGGGCGGGCGGCGGCGCCTTGCGGCGCAGCAGAAGTCCCTGCTGGTTTAAATCCTGGAGCAGCAGCCGGGCCACCCCGACCGGCAGGCCGAGATGGCCGGCGACCTCGGCCACCGAGAGGTAGCCGCCGGAACACAGCTCCCAGATCGCCCTGACCTCGGGGCTCGGGTTGGGCGGCGGCTGCCGGTCGGGGGCGAGGGTGACCAGGGTGACCAGGGAGAGCTCGTCCGCGTCGGGCAGCCCCCGTCCCCCGGTGATGACGTAGGACCGGACGAACCCGCTGCTGACGCTGGCCTCCTCGCCCGGTGCCGTCATATCTCGCTGCCCGCGTTCTGGCGGGGCGGCGTGGTCATCGCCTTCCCCAGCGCGGTGACCTGCTGCTGCATACGGAAGGACATCGCCTCCATGTCCACATCGGCGGCGGCGGTGGCGGCGAGGTAGGCGCCGGTGCCCGCGGCGATGAGGAAGATCCAGCCGTCCTCGTACTCCAGGAGCGTCTGCCGCCAGCGGCCCGGGCTGCGGGTGCCGATGAAGGGGGCGACGGCCCGGCTGAGGGACTGCATGGAGCTCATGGCCGCGGCGACGGTCTCCGCGTCGTCCCGGCCGATCTCGCTGGAGTTGGCGAGCAGCAAGCCGTCGGCGGATACGAGGATCGCGTGCCGGGCTCCGGGTACCTGGAGCACATCGTTGAGTACCCAGGACAGATCAGGGTTCACTGGATCTCGGATCCTTCCGTGGTCGTCGTCGTGTCCCGCCCGGAGCGGGTGCCGCGCTGGAACGCTCCCAGGCGGGAGGCGGTCTCCTCGTTGCTGCGGACCGGCTGCGGCGCGGCCGGGGGCACGGCGGAGACCGGGCTCTTGCGACGACGCTTCGGCAGCCCGCCGGAGGTGGTGGTGATCTGGGCGAGCTGCTGGGTCGCGGTGTCCTGGCGCTGCGCAGCCGGCGGGAAGAGCGGGGTGGGCGCCGGGGCGGGGGCCTGCTGCCACTGCTCCGGCTGCGGGGCGGCCTGCTGCTGGTGTCCGTACGCCTCGTAGTCCTCGTACGCCTCGGGCGCCTCGGCGGGTGCGGCGGGCTGCGGCACCTCCGTGGTGAGCAGCTCGTCGGGGATCAGTACCACCGCGCGTACGCCTCCATAGGGGGAAACGGAGTCCACCGAGACCCGGAACCCGTAGCGGGCGGCGAGCATCCCGGAGACGGCGAACCCGAACTGCGGCGGGATGCCCAGGCTGGAGACGCTGATCGCCGCCTGGGGGGAGAGGAGGGCCGCCGCGCGGTCCTTCTCCTCCTGGCCCATGCCGAGGCCGGCGTCGTCGACGATGAGGCAGACGCCCGTCGGCACGGCCTGGATGTTGATCTCCACCGGGGTGCCGGGGGCGGAGTAGTTGGTGGCGTTGGCGAGCAGCTCGGCGAGGACCACCGCGACCGGTTCGACGGCCCGGCTGACGACCGAGAAGTTCACCTGGCCGTTGACCCGGACCCGGTCGAAGTGGCGGATACGGCCCTGGGCGCTGCGTGCCACGTCGAAGACGGAGGCCACGGTCTCGCGCCGGCCGAGCCAGCCGCCGCAGAGCACAGCGATGCCCTGGGCGCGCCTGCCGAACTGGCTGTTGGCGTGGTCCATGGCCATCAGGTCGGCGAGGATCCCGGGGTCGTCGCCGTACTTGCGCTGGGCCTTCTCGATCACGACCTGCTGTTCGTCGGCGAGGCCCTGGAGGGTGCGGACGGCCGCCTTGAGGACCGCCTTGGTCTCCTCCTCGGCGTCCTTGCGGACCTCGGCGAGCTCGGAGGCCTGCCGCTGGAGGAGGCCGTTGTGGACGACGAGGAGCTCGTCCCGCTGGCGCAGGAGCGTGTCGTGCTCCGTGCTCAGCTCGGCGTTGCGTCTGCGCAGTTTGATGTTGGTCGCGCGAGCCCGCAGGACGGCACCCACGGCGACCAGTGCTACGACAACCAGCGCCCAGATGACGGGGCCCTGTGGAAATGTCATGAGACTCACTTCAAGTGCCATGGCTGGAAACGGCTTGACACCCCGTCATGCGGCACGCAGCCAGGGCTCGTTCGCCACGACCGTGCGCCGCTTCGGGAGGTGCCCCTCCGAAGGTGGGGCCGAGGAATTCATTCCTCCCGGAATGCCCCCATACGCCATCAGCCCACTGGAAGTAAGATGATCTTATCACCGGCCGCACGGCGAAATGTCAAGCTCGCCACGCCAGTTGCCACTCGACGCAGAACGTTCACATTGCGGAGACGCGGAGGAGCCGGTTCCGTCCCGATTCCCTTCATGGGGTGGGGTGTTGAGGACGGGGCACCCGCGCCGAGGGCGGAGGCGCCCACGCTCCATCGCATACGACGCAAGCCGGGCGTACGGGGGCGGTCAGGGGCCTTCTGGCCGGGCGCCCAGGGCTTGATCGCCGTCGGAGGGCTCTTGGTACGTTGAGAAAATCGAACGTACGAGGGCAGTGCTCACGGGGGAGGAAGCCTTCATGGCCTGGGACGAGTGGGAGCAGCTGAAGAGCCAGGCGGCCATGCAGCTCAACCGGGTACCCGACGAGGGTGGCGGGGCAGCGCCGGGCGGCGACCTCAAGGTCAGCCAGAAGGACCTGGCGGCCGTGGGCGACAGCGCCTTCAAGCTCTTCGAGAGGCTGGGCAAGGACGGGCGCGACGCCTGGTCCCCCAGCCAGAGCGCGGCCAAGGACCTCACGACCCAGGGCTTCGCCCTCGGCGGCGCACTCGACCACGTACAGAAGAGATGGGAGAAGCAGCTCACCTCGCTGCTGGACGCCTGCGCGCACATCTCCAACCACATGGACTACACGAAGAACGCCCACGCCGGGGACGAGTACCACATCTACTCCACCCTCAGCAGCATCTCCACCCTGGACGAGGGGTTCACCGAGAGGACCCAGCGCTGATGGACCTCGAAACCCTGCGCCACGGGAACTTCGCCCAGCTCAACGAGGCCATCACCGCCTGGAAGGGCGTGGTCGACAAGCTGAAGGCGCTGGACACCGACGCCCGCGACGACCTCAAGGCGAAGGCGGACAAGGCGAACTGGGCCGGTCTGAACGCCACGGTCTCCCGGGAGTTCATCACGAAGACGGCGGGGGAGTTCAGCGACGCCCATACGCAGGCGACGACGATCCACAACATCCTCAAGGACACCCGCGACGAGCTCGTCGAGTACAAGACGGAGCTGGACCAGGCGCTGGAGCGGGGCCGTAAGAAGAACATCACGGTGGTGCCCACCGGCAACGGCGGCTTCACCGTCACGATGGTCGTCCACCCCGACCGGGCGGCCAAGGGCACCCAGGTCGCCGACCACTCGCAGCAGGACGTGGACCACCTGCGCGACGATGTCCAGCGGATCCTGAACCGGGCCACCGAGAGCGACACGAGTGCGGCGAAGGTCCTGAAGGCCATCGCCGACCAGGCCGAGGTGGGCTTCTCCGGCGCCCAGTACAAGGACCGGGACTCGGCGGCCGACGCGCTGAAGAAGGCGGAGGAGGCGGCGAAGCTCATCAAGGACAAGGGCGACGAGATGACGCCCGAGGAGTTCCGGAACCTCAACTCCACGCTCGGCGCGTACAAGAACGACCCCCTGTTCCAGGAGAAGTTCGCCACCACGCTCGGCCCGAAGGGCGTGCTGGAGTTCTGGGCGGACCTCACCGAGGTCTCCTCCCCCGACGACCTGGCCCGCACCCAGCTCAACCAGCTCGGCGACTTCCAGAAGAACCTCGGCCTCACCCTCGCCGGCGCCACCCAGTCGGACAGCCCCGCCATGCGCGCGTGGGAGAACGACATGGTGAAGTTCGCGGGCGAGCGGTACCAGACCCGCGGCTCGCAGGTGTGGGGCTTCCAGCTGATGAGCAACCTCATGCGGGTCGGGGACTACGACGACTCGTTCCTCAACAAGTACGGCAACGCGCTGGTCGAGACCGAGAAGAAGATGAAGCTTCCCGGCAACTTCTGGTCCGGCGGCGTCGGCGGCCCGAACATGCCGAAGATGAACTTCATGAGCGACGAGGACTTCGGCCGCGACCCGATGACCGGCTTCATGACGGCGCTCGCCAACAGCCCGGACGCTTCGACGGAGTTCTTCAACGCCAAGGAGCCGCAGGACAACGCGGAATGGGTGCTCAAGGAGCGCAAGTCCTTCGACGACACACCGCTGGACGACGGGCCCAATCCGGCGCTGGAGGCGACGGGGAAGGCGATGTTCGCGGCGGTGTCGGGTATCTCCGATCCGGAGGCCGGGGGCGCCACGTTCGTCGAACACACGGAGGCCCACCGCGAGGCGCTCAAGCGTTCCCTGGGCTTCCTCGCCGAGACGGGCGACGACTTCCCCCCGGAGCTGCGCCGCGACATGGCCTGGGCGCTCGGGAACCATGGCGAGACGGTGCACAAGGTCATGAGCGACCCCCTGGGGTCCTCGGTGATGGACGAGGACCAGCTCCTGGAAGTGACAAAGCAGATATCCAGGAACAAGGATTCCTACGCCCTGCTCAACGAGCAGATGAACTATGCGATCCTCGCCGACATCAACCTCAACAAGGAACACCCCGAGGACACTCTGCGGGATGCCGGACGCACCGTGGGATTCCTGGAGCAGGCACGGCAGTTGACGATCAATACCGACGAGTCGAAAGACCTGCGCGACACCTCATGGGATCAGCGTTGGGGGTACCACGTGGTCGGCGCGATCGCCAACCAGTTCGGCGGCGACATCGCGCAGCGCGGAGTCGACGCGATCACGGCGGCTTGGGCCGAGGAGGAAGGGAACCGCATCGGCGAGAAGGCCACCGACGACCGAAAGGCCAATCACGAGGAGCGCAACCTCCAGCTCCGGGCCATCGCCGATCACTGGTACGCGGAGAATTCCGAGTGGGCCGAGAACGAGAAGGACTTCTCCAAGGACCGGGGCGTCTACACCCAGATCAGGGACGCGGCGGACCACGGGAACCACAAGGCAGACGGGGTCGGAGGCGAGAAGTAGTGAACAGATTCCCCAGGGCCGCTTGGGCGGTTCTTGCCCTCCTGCTCGCAGGCGTCACCGCCGGATGCAGTACGGAGGCGGAGCGGGAGTACAGCCTTCCGGAAAACCTCTGCGAGATCCCGGTGAAGGGGGGTGTGATCGATCCTGTCCTCCCTCCCGGCAAGACTATTGAGCAGCAGGCCGAACCGCTCGAACCCCCGGTGAGCTCCTGCCGTGTCCTGGTGGACAAGCGGCGCATTCTGTTCCTCTCCATCAGCCAGATCGACGAATTCTCCGACCCGATGGGCGAAAGGGAGAAGCAGCCCTTCCGGAACCGGAAGGAGATGAAGGACCTGCCGTTCGACGGCAAGGGCGCGATCGGCGACACGAATGCCATGGTGGCCGCGGCATGTGATTCCGACGTCTCGCGCTACGTCGTCGTCGAGTTCACCGTCGGCGAGAGCCTGGATGAGGACACGGCCCGGCGCCGCGAGAAGATCGACCGCTTCGCCAAGGAGTACACGGAAGCCGTCAAGAAGGCGGTGTCGTGCAGCGCGTAGCCGCCAGAACGGCTGCTCTGGCGGTGTTCTGCGGGCTTTCCCTGCTCATGGCGGGGTGCGGATCGTCCCGTGAGTACGCGATACCGGAGGGAGTGTGCGGCGTACCGGTGGGGGAGAAGGAGCTGTCCGCTCTTCTTCCCGACGGCGAGAAACTCGACGTGACCGATACGTCCGTCGTCACGAAGAGCGGAAGCAACTGCGACATGAGCGTGGACGACTTTCCGGCGGTCTCCCTCACCGTGGAACAGGTCGACAAGTTCTACGCCCCGATGAGCAAGCAGGAGAGCTTCCGGTTCACGAACCGGAAGAAGATGGCGCCCCTGCCGTTCGACGGCGCCGGTGCGATGGGCGACAAGAACGTCATGATCAGCACCTCGTGCGGTCTGCCGGAGGCCGATCACCTGGTGGTGCTGCTCATCGCGCGCGACAGGAGCGGGAAGGACGGGGACACGCACCGGAGCGACATGGAGGCGTTCGTGGTCGACTTCGTTCCCCAGGTGAAGACGGCGATGGGCTGCCCGGGCTCCAGCTAGGGGCTGGACGCGAGACCTGGCGGGAACGTGCTGGATGGGACAGGGCCCGATGGACAAGAAGTGGCTGCCGCTGGCCGTTGTGCTGAGCGTCGCCGGGGTGGCCGTGGTGACGGCGAGTGTCTGGCCTGACGAGGAGGAGAAGCCGCCGCTGCCGCAGACCCTGTGTCACGGTGCGCTCACCCGGGAGACGGCGGGGCTGATCGACGACGGCAAGGGGGGCGAGGTCAGCGCGGACGAGTGGGAGAGCAAGGGCAAGTCCACTGACTTCGCGGTGTTCAGATCGTGCTACGTGCTGCGCGCCGACCCGGACGGTGATTCCCCCCGTGGGGTCTACAAACTGGTCATCGCGGATACCCGGAGCGCCCCCGGCGACAAGAAGGGCTCCGTCCCCCTGGGTTCCGGATTCACCGGCTGGGCGCTCCCCGACCAGGCCGCAGTCACATTGCCCGCCGGCTGCGCCGCCCGTATGGGCTCGACCGCCCCGTACATCAGGGCGTGGCTTGAAGTGCCCTCGCAGGAGGAGAAGCGCTTGGCCAGGTTGAAGGAGAAGCCGCCCGTCGACCCGGACACCGCGCTGCGCAACAACGCGACCGTGATGCGGGAAGTGGCCACCAGGCTCACCAAGCGGTACGACTGTGCCGCCTGACCGTCGTCCCACCGGTCGGTCCGTCGGTCGGTCCGTCGTCGTCGCCAAGGTCCGGGAAGATGCGCGGACCTTGGCGTTCTCCGAGCGGCGCCGCGATCAGCCGGACACCGGGGTGAAGCGGAGCGGCAGGCCCTTCGGGCCGCGGGTGAAGACGCCGTGCTCCACCGGGTCGAAGCCGTCGGCGAGGCGCAGGTCGGGCATTGCGGTCAGCAGGTGGCCGACGCCGATCTCGACTTCCGCCTTGGCCAGCAGGGCGCCCACGCAGAAGTGGCGGCCGAGCGCGAAGGCGAGATGGTCGGCCGCCGCCGAGAAGGCGGTCGTGGTGGTCAGGTCGGTGCGGAAGATGTCGAAGGTGTCGGGGTCGCGGTAGCGGCTCCCGTCGCGGTTGGCGGCGCCGATCAGGCAGGTGACGGTGGCTCCCGCGGGTACGGTGCCGCCGCTGAGCTCCACGTCCGTCGCCGCCTGCCGCATGATCATGTGGACCGGCGGGGTGAACCGCAGCGTCTCGGCGAACGCCTGGGGGATGAGGGCGTGGTCGGCGCGGACCGCCTCCAACTGCCCCGGGTGGAGCAGCAGGTTGGCGAAGATCCCGGCGATCGCCTTGTCGGTGGTCTCGCCCCCGGCGGCGAGCAGCAGGCTACAGAACGCCTTGACGTCCTCGTCGCTCATCCGGACGCCGTCGACCTCGGCGGTGCACAGCGTGGACAGCAGGTCGTCGCCCGGGTTCTCCCGCCGGTCCCGGATGATCGGCAGCATGTACTCCGCGAATTCGACACGCGTCCGCTCACCTGCCTCGGCCACCTCCGGATCGCCCGACAGATTGCCGAGAAAGGCGATGACAGCCGTGTACCAGCCGTGGAATCGCGCGTAGTCGGCTGTGTCCAGACCCAGCATGTCCGCGATGACATTGACCGGGAAACGGCTCGCGTAGTCGGCGACCAGGTCGACCGAACCGGAGGCGCGGAAACCGTCGATCAGCTCGCGCGAGTTCCGTTCGATGACGGGTAAGAACTTCTCCCGCAGGTCGCTGCCCCGGAAGGCGGGTGCCACCAGGGCCCGGCGCGTGGCGTGCTCGCCCCCGCTGAGCTGAAGGATCGTCCGTCCGTGCACGGGTTCGATCTGCCAGTCGTAGTTCTCGGTGGTGAACTCGGCCTTCCTGTCCTTGAAGACGTACTCGACGTCTTCGTAGCGCGAGATCACGTAACTCCCGGTGGCCTCGTGCTTGAAGAGGGGGAAAGCGTCGCGCATCAGGCGGTAGGCCTGGTAGGGGTTCGCCTCGAACTCCGGTGACAGGATGTCGGGCGCCTGGTGCGCGGTGGACATACACACTCCCTCGGAAGGCGCCTGCCCTGCGCATGCGCGCCACAACGTCACCATGCCACAACGGGCGGTGTGCGGGGGTGAGTTGATCGGCCGGGGGCGGGGGTGGGGGGTGTTCCGGCGTTGGGCCGCTGTTCCGCTCAGGCGGGCGTGACGGTGGAGGCCCGCGTCTCCAGCGCCCAGGCGTGGCGGCGGACCGTGTCGGGTTCGGTGCGGCCCGCCAGGATGTCGCAGAGCAGCTCGGCGCAGGCGCGCCCGTACGCGGCGGGGCGCAGGTCGACCGCGGTGACGGGCGGCTCGGCGGAGCGGGTGGCGGTGCCGTCGACGCAGGAGGCGACGAGGAGGGTACGGGGGTGAGCGCCGGTCCCGTCGGCTGTGCGGAGGGGGGTACGGGGGTGGGTGCCCGTCCCGTCGGCGGTACGGAGGGGGATGCCGGTCCCGTCGGCCGCGTGGCCCGGGGTGGTCCCGCCCGCGTGGGCCGAGGCGCTCCCCTCGCCCGTACGGGCAGAAGCGCCGCCCACCGTACGGCCCAGCGTCGCCGCCGCCCGCAGGACGCCCGGGGCCGCGCCGTCCGGGGCGCAGATCACCGCGTCCACCGCCGGGTCCGCCCGCAGCAGGGCCAGCGTGGTCTCCTCGGCCTCACCCGGGGTGGCGGCGAACGGCACGGTCCGCAGCGCCACGTCCACCCCGTGCTCCTGGCCCCAGGAGGCGGCGGTGGTGCGCAGGGCGGTGGCCCAGGCGGAGGTGCCCGCGGGGGCCAAGACGGCGGGGCGGCGGGCGCCTCGCTCGGTGACGTGGTCCAGGAGTGCGGTGAGCGAGGCGGCGTTGTCGCAGACCACGGCACCGGTGGGGGCGGCGGAGGGGCCGAGGTAGCGCTCCCCGGTCACCACCGGAACGCCCGCGTCCAGCAGCCCCGGCACGGCGCTGTCGTCCACCTCGGGGTCGATGACCAGGAGCCCGTCGACCCGTGAGGCGACCGGTCCGCCGGCCGCTCCTTCCGGGGCGAGCAGGACCACGTCGAACCCTTCCTCCTGGGCGCGCGCTACGGCCCCGAAGGCGAGGTTCATGTAGTAGTCCAGCCGGGTCGCGGTCTGCGGCAGGTGCAGCCCGATCGCCCCGGTGCTGGAGCGGCGCAGCCGCCGGGCCGCGCTGTTGGGCCGGTAGCCCAGCTCCGCCGCCACCGCGCGGACCCGGTTCCTGGTCGCCTCCGCGACGCGCCCCGAGCCCTGGAGGGCGTCGGAGACGGTGCTCTTGGAGACCCCGGCGGCGCGGGCTACATCAAGCAGGGTCACGGTCCGGGAGGTCACGGGGGTGAAGTCTAGACGGTGGTGATCGTACGAGGTGAAGGGTTGCCGGAACGTTCCGGCAGGGTTAGATTCGGCCTATGCCGGAACGTTCCGGCAACCTCCTCCGCTCCACCCCGCCCACCCCACGCCCCTGGAACTGGTCATGCGTCTGATCACCGCGTACAACCCGCCCGCCTCCCCGACCCGGACCCGCCCCGCCGAGCGCGCCCCCCTGCGCGTCGCGGCCGTCCAGCAGCGGTGGCACCGCGACCCCGCCGAGCACCGCGCCGCCCTGCGCGAGGGCATCCGTCTCGCCGCCGCCGAGGGGGCGCGGGTCGTCTGCCTCCAGGAGCTGACGCTCTCGCCGTACTTCGCCGTCCTCCGCCGCGCCGACCACCCCGCACCGGCCGAGCCGGAGGAGCTGCTGACCGGCCCCACCTTCACCTTCGCCGCCGAGGCCGCCCGCGAGTACGGGGTGTACGTCCACGCCTCCCTGTACGAGAAGGCCCCGGCGCCCGGCGGCCAGGACGACGGCCTCGGCTACAACACCGCGATCCTGGTCGCCCCCGACGGCACCCTCGCCCAGCGCACCCGCAAGACCCACATCCCGGTCACGGAGGGGTACTACGAGGACGACTGGTTCCGGGCCGGACCCGCGGGCGAAGACGCCTTCCCGCTGGTCACGGTCGACGAGGCCCGCTTCGGGCTGCCGACCTGCTGGGACCAGTGGTTCCCGGAGCTGGCGCGCGCCTACTCGCTGGCCGGGGCCGACGTCCTCGTCTACCCGACCGCCATCGGCTCCGAGCCCGGCTTCCCCGGCTTCGACTCCCAGCCGCTCTGGCAGAAGGTGATCACCGGCAACGCGATCGCCAACGCCACCTTCATGGTCGTGCCCAACCGGATCGGCGCTGAGAACGGGCTCACCTTCTACGGCAGCTCCTTCATCGTCGACCCGTACGGCCGTGTCCTGGCCCAGGCGCCCCGCGACGAGCCCGCCGTCCTGGTCGCGGACCTCGACCTCGACGCGCGCCGCGACTGGCTGGAGCTGTTCCCGTTCCTGACCACCCGCCGTCCGGACGCGTACGGTCCGCTCACGGTGACGGACTGAGGGGACTAAGGGGCCTGAGAGGCCTGAGGGCTTCCGTCGGGCCCCGGTTCGGCGGGCCTCCGGGCTCGGGTGCGGCCTGCCTCAGCACCCCGGTTCCGGTCTGCCCCCGGGCCCGCGCTCCGGCCTGTCTCCGGCCCCGGGTTCGGCGCACCCCAGGAGCCTGGTCCGGTCGGCCTCAGGGTGGATCGGCGGGATAACCCCATGGCCGGGGAGGCCGCCGGGCGGCGATCATTCAGGCATGACTTCCACGAGCTCCGCGAGCACCACCGCACCGATCACCGCGGCCGCGTCCGGCCGTTGGCCCCTCGGGGATCTGCCGGTCAACCGCATCGGCTTCGGCACGATGCGGCTGCCGCAGACCGGCGGGGCGCTCGTGCCCGACGCCGTCCCCCGCGACCGCGAGGCAGCCATCGCCGTGCTGCGCCGGGCCGTCGATCTCGGCGTCAACCACATAGACACCGCCGCCTTCTACTTCTCCCCGCTGCGCTCGGCCAACGAGCTGATCAACAGCGCCCTCGCCCCCTACGCGGACGACCTCGTGATCACCACCAAGGTCGGCCCGGCCCGCGATGAGACAGGGCAGTGGGCGGACCACGCCCGCACCCCCGAGGCGCTACGCGGCCAGGTCGAGGAGAACCTCCGCCAGCTCGGCCGCGACCACCTCGACGTGGTGAACCTGCGGATCGTCGGCAAGGACTCGATCGCCGAGCGCTTCGGTGCTCTGGCCGAGCTGCGCCGGGCCGGGCTCATCCGCCACCTCGGCCTCTCCAACGTCACCCCCGCCCACCTCGCCGAGGCCCAGGCCATCGCCCCGGTGGTCTGCGTGCAGAACCGGTACGGGATCGGCATGCGGCCCGAGGACGACACGTTCGTCCGGGACTGCGGCGAGCAGGGGATCGCGTTCGTCCCCTTCTACGCGATAGCCGCGGCCGGCGGGGAGGGCGGCGCGACCGGGGCCGAGGCCGCCGAGGTGCTCGCCGTCGCGCGGGCGCACGGGGTGAGCCCGGCGCAGGTCCGGCTGGCGTGGACCCTGCACCGGGGCCCGCATGTGCTGGCCATCCCCGGCACCGGCGACCTCGACCACCTCGCCGCCAACGTGGCCGCCGGAGCCCTGCGGCTCTCCGTGGACGAGCTGGAACTCCTGGAGACCTCGCACCGGAGCGCGGTGACCGGCTGACCTCGCCGGTGACGGCCGGGCCTGCCTCGCCTTCGCAGCCCGCCGCGTGCCTCAACCCGCCTTCGCGTAGCGGCTGGTGGGCCGGGGCAGGCCCAGGTGGCCGCGGAGCGTGGTGGACGCGTACTCCGTACGGAACACCCCGCGCCGTTGCAGCTCCGGGACCAGGCCCCGGGTGATCGCCGTGAGGTCGTGCGGCAGGGCGCCCGGGCGGAGGCGGAAGCCGTCCAGGCCGGTGGAGCGCCAGTCGAGGAGGAGGTCGGCCAGTTCGGCGGGGGTGCCGGTGAAGATCTCGGCGTCCGAGGCGAGTTCGGCCCCGGCCACCTCGTCCAGGCGGGCCTTGCGGCGTGCGGCGGAGCCCGGTTCGTCGTCCAGGAAGACGATGAGGTCCGCGAAGGTGCGCAGCGGGCGTTCCACCACGTCCCGGCCGGTGCGCTCCACCGCCTCGGCGACCTGGGCGAGGATCGCCGCCGTGCCCGGCCGGTCGTGCGGGGTGACGGCGACGACGTCGGAGCTGAGCGCGGCGAACTCGTACGGGGTCGTGGCGTGCGCCAGGCTCACCACCAGCGGCTGGCCCTGGGGGGTGCGCGGGGTGATGGAGGGGCCCTTCACGCTGAAGTTCGCGCCCTGGAAGTCGATGTGGTGGACCTTGTCGCGGTCCAGGAAGCGGCCCGTCGCCGCGTCCCGTATCTCGGCTCCGTCCTCCCAGCTGTCCCAGAGCTGCCGTGCCGCCTCCACCACCTCGGCGCCCTCCGCGAACAGTGCCCGCAGCGGCTGGGAGATCAGCTCCGAGTCGGTGACGTCGTCCTCGGTGAGCTGGGGTGTGGTGCGGCGGCCGAAGTGGGCGGCGTCGGAGGCGCGGGACGAGATCTGGGGGCGCCAGCCGGCCCGGCCCTTGCTCGCGTGGTCGAGGGTGGCGATGCCGATGGCGAGGTGGAACGGTTCGGTGTGGGTGACGTTGGTGGTCGGGACCAGGCCGATGTGCGTGGTGAGCGGGGCCAGGTGGGCGGCGAGCAGCACCGCGTCGATGCTGCCCCTGACCTGGTCGGTGCGGTCGTCGGGCAGGTGGAAGGCGGCGGACTGGAGGCCGAGCGCGTCCTCGAAGGTGACGAAGTCGATCAGGCCATGCTCGGCCTCGGCGACCAGGTCGGCCCAGTACGCGGCGTCGAGGAGTTCGCCGGGGCGGGCGCCCTCCTCGCGCCAGGCCGCCGGGTGCCAGCCCGCGCCGTCGAGGGCGACCGCCAGGTGCAGGGGGGCGCCATCGGGGGTGCCCGTGGCGGCGGCCGGGGCGCCCTTCGGGTCGGTCACGCCGGTCGTGCCGGTCATGCGGAGGTCTCCTTCTGGTCGCGCAGGGGCTGGTCGCGTACGGATTGGTCGCGTACGGACTGGTCGCGCAGGGGCTGGTCGCGTGCGGGACGGTCGCGTACGGACTCGGCGCGCAGACGCTCGTCGCGCAGGGGCTGTCCGGGGCCGCCCCATCCGGCCGGGCGGGGTGCGGCGGACAGGCCCAGGTGGTCCCGGAGCGTCGTGCCGGTGTAGTCGTCGCGGTGGACGCCCTTCTCCTGGAGGATCGGCACCACCCGGTCCACGAAGTCGTCCAGGCCGCCGGGCGTCAGATGGGGGACCAGGACGAAGCCGTCGGCGCCCTCGGTCTGCACGTAGTCGTCGATGGCGTCGGCGACCGTCTGCGGGCTGCCGACGAACGTCTGGCGCCCGCCCACCTCGATGACCAGCTCCCGGATGGAGAAGTTCCGCTCCTCGGCGAGCTTGCGCCACTGCCGGGCCGTCTCCGCCCGGCCCTTGCGGAAGACGGAGTGCCCCTTCAGGAAGTGGGCGTCGTCCTCGGGTTCGATGTCGGGGAGCGGGCCGTCCGGGTCGTACGCGGACAGGTCGCGGCCCCAGACCGCCTCCAGGTGGGCGATCGCGGTCTGCGGGCTGACCAGCTCGCGGCTGATCTCCTCCGCGTACGCGGCGGCCTCCTCGTCGGTGTCCGCGACGACCGCGTTGGCGGTGGGGAGGATCAGCAGATCGTCCGGGCTCCGGCCGTACTTTGCCAGGCGCCGCTTCACATCCCGGTAGAAGTCCCGGGCCGCGTCGATCCGGTTGTGCTTGCTGAAGATGACCTCGGCGTCCGACGCGGCGAACTCCCGGCCCGCGTCGGACTCGCCGGACTGGATGATCACCGGGTGGCCCTGCGGGCCGGGCGGGGTGGTGAAGCGGCCGGAGATGTCGAAGTGCTGGCCCCGGTGGGCGAAGCGGCCGGCCCCGGGGGCGGTGAACTCACCGGTCGCCGCATCGGCCTTCAGGTCGCCGCCCGACCAGCTGTCCCACAACTCCCTTGCCGTGGTGAGGAATTCGGCGGCCCGGGTGTAGCGGTCGGCCTCGGGGAGGAAGCCGCCCCGGCGGAAGTTCTCGCCGGTGAACGCGTCGTAGCTGGTGACCACGTTCCAGGCGGCCCGGCCGCCGCTGAGCCGGTCCAGGGTGGCGAACCGGCGCGCCACCTCGTACGGCTCGTTGAAGGTGGCGTTGACCGTGGCGGCCAGGCCCAGGTGGGTGGTGACGGCGGCCAGGGCGCTCAGCACGGTCAGGTTCTCGGGGCGTCCCGCGATGTCCAGGTCGTAGACCTGCCCCTTGTGCTCGCGCAGCCGCAGCCCTTCGGCAAGGAAGAAGAAGTCGAACTTGCCGCGTTCGATGGTCTGCGCGAGCCGGATGAAGGAGTCGATGGCTATCTGGCTCTCGGAGCGCGGGTCCGACCAGACGGTCACATTGTGGATGCCGGGCAGCTGCGCTGCGAGATGCACCTGTTTCTTGGCGGTGGCGGGCACGGTGCGGTCTCCTCCTGGGAAGTCCGGCTGTGAAAAGGTGAGTTGAAGGGGCGGTGACTTTCAGAGCGTGCCTGGGCCGGACCGCGTCTGCACAGGTCGACCGGCCCTACTTCACGAGGTGTTCATGCCGTGGCGACAGGCGCCGGTGCCTCTGCGGCCTCCGGCGCGGGAGCGGCGGCCGGGGTGGTGGACGGGGCCGGGGAGACGTACCGCACCTGGTTCTCGAAGGCGACCCCGTGGCTCTTCACGTCGATGGCGATGCGGTCGCCGCCGGCGATCCGGAACCCGTCGTGGAAGCTCGCTTCGTCGGCGCCCAGGAGCACGTAGTTGACCAGCCCGGGCCGCCGTACCGCAGGGAAGGTGAACAGGTGGTCCGCCATGTCCTGGATCCGGTAGTAGAGGGCGTCGTCGCCGCAGTCGAACGGGCCCTCCCAGGCCGTCGCGCCGTCGCGGACGATGGTGACCCGGCCGGTCACCGTGCGCGGCGGCGGGCCGAGGAAGAGCCACGGGGTGAGGGCGGTGTCGCACAGCTTGCAGTACGGGTTGTAGCCCGGGTCCTGGCGGTGCAGGCCGATGTCGCACAGGTCGTTGCCGAAGGTGTAGCCGGCGTAGTGCGGGGTGCCGTCGGCGTCGTTGACGTAGACGAGGGCGATCTCCGGCTCCTCGATGAGGGCGACCGGGCGGGCCGGGACGACCAGATCCTCGCCGGGCAGCTTCACCCAGTCGCCGAACCCCTTGAAGAACCACTTGGGCGGGGTGAACTCGCCGTCCTCCGGGGCGGTTTCGCCGCCCCACTTCTTCTTGTGCGTGCCCATGAAACCGCTCAGTAGGGCGTTGCCGGTGGCCTGCGGGAGCAGGGGCGGCAGCAGGCGCAGCTCCGGGTCCCCGGCCGTGACGACGACGGTCGCCGCACCCTCGGTGAGCGCGGCCCGCAGCGCCTCCTCCGAGCCGTCGGTGGCGATGAAGGCGGCGGCGACCTGGCCGTCCTCCACCCGGTACAGGGTCTGCTGCACGCCCTCCTCGGGGCGGCCGAAGCCGACATGGCGTGCGCCGTCGTACAGGGCCTCGAAGAGGACGGGGAGGTGGGAGTGGGGCATCGGTGACTCCTTCAGTACGTCGGTGAGTTGGGGTGACATCAGGCGTGCGGGGCGAGAGCGGGGACCGGAGCCCCCGTGAGGTCGGCCAGGACCTCGCCGACCCGGTCGACGGACTCCCGTATCCAGGGCAGGGCGAGCGGGTCCGCCGATTCCAGGGCCGCTGTGCGCTGCTCGGCGCTCTCGCCGTAGAAGTGGCTGGTCGCCGCGCGGATGCGCAGGGGGCGGGCGGCCTCCCCGAACGCGGTGGCGGGCAGGACGCCGACCCCGTACCGCTCGGAGAGCAGCGCGGCCAGGCCGTCGCCGCCGTGCACGCCGTGGGCTGCGGCCAGGTGCTCCCGCAGGGGCTCGAAGTCCGGGTAGAGGTAGCAGGTCGCGGCCACGGGGGCGAGCCGCGCGCCCACGGCGGTGAAGCGGGCGGCGACCGCGCGCACCACCGTCTCGTGCAGCCGCCGGCTCGCCGCGACCCGTTCGGTGACCTCCGGCGGCTCCCCGAAGGCGTACGCGGCCGCCGTCTGCACCGGCGCGGGCGGCGAGGACCAGATCTGGCTGGCGACCGCCGTGAGCCGGGTGTGCAGGGCACGCCCCAGCTCGCTGTCGGGCAGCCGGGCCACGCCCGTGCGCCAGCCGCCGAGCGCCAGGTTCTTGGTGAGGCCGGTGGTGACGACGGTCCGTTCGGGGGCGTGCAGGGCCGGGGAGACGGCGGGCTCGGAGCTGTCGTACACCAGGTCGCAGTAGATCTCGTCGGAGACGACGACGAGGTCCAGTTCACGGGCCACCGCCGCCAACTCACCTACGGTGGCGGCCGATGCGACCGTTCCGGTGGGGTTGTCCGGGACCGTCACGACCACCGCACGCGGGTGCTGCCCGGCCGCCCGCGCGTCGGTGACCGCCTCGCGCAGCCGGTCCGGGTCGGGGACCCCGCCCTGCCCCGGACGGATCGGTACGGGGATGGGCCGCGCCCCGACCAGCCGGGCCTGGGCGGCGTAACTCACCCAGCTCGGCACCGGCACGATCACGTCCCCGCCGATGGCCAGCAGCAGGGCGAAGAGGAGCGACTTGCTGCCGGGACCGGCCACCACGAGCCCCGGGTCGATGCCCAGGCCGCGCCGCTCCCAGTACCCGGCGACGGCGGTGCGCAGGGCGGGGGATCCGGCGACGGAGCCGTACGCGTTCTCGTCGGCCGCCGCCGCGAGCCGGTCCCTGAGGGCGGGGAGGACGGGCAGGCCGATCTCCCCGCTCGCCATCGACAGGACCCGCTCCCCGGCCCGCCGCCGACGGGCCAGGGCCTCGTCGGCGGCGAGGGTCGCCGACATGGAGACCGGTGCGGAGACGGGTGTGGAGACCGGTGGGGGCTCTGGCATGGCAAGCAGCTCCAGTGCTCGGTGTGGCGTGTGCGGTGTGGGGTGTACGGGTCAGGGGGCCGGGGTGGTCGTGGCGTACCGCTCCCGTAGCTCGGCCTTGCGGACCTTGCCGGTCAGGGTCTTGGGGAGCGCGGGGACGAGTTCCAGCCGGTCCGGCAGGAAGCGGTCGTCGTGGCCCGCATCCGTGACCCGGGCCCGGATCTCCTCCAGCGTCGGACCCCGGCCGCCGCGCGGGACCACCACGGCGACGATCACGTCGCCCGTCCCGTCGGCCGCCTCCAGCCCCACCAGCGCGGCTTCCTCCGCCCTCGGGTGGCTGCCGATCACCGCCTCCAGCTCCGTCATGGGCGCCACCCGCCCGTCCCGCAGGACCGCGTCCCGGGCCCGGCCGATGATGCGGATGCCGCCCCGGCCGTCGTCCCGGGCGAGGTCGCCGGTGTCGAACCAGCCGTCCTCGTCCAGCTCGGCCGCGAACGCCTCGGGCCGCCGGTGGTACCCCAGCGCCAGCGACGCGCCCCGCACCTTGAGCCGGCCCACGGAACCCTCGGCGCCCGGGGCCCCGTACGCCTCCGACGTCTCGATCCGGGTCTCCATGGCGTCGATCGCACGGCCGTTGCTCCGCGCCGACCAGCCCTCGGGGTCCTCGGGGCGGGTGGTGGTCACGGGGCCGTTCTCCGACATGCCCCACAGCGAGTGGGCGCGGGCGCCGAGCGTCTCGTGGACCTCGTCCGCCAGCTCCTGGAGCACCGGCGCCGAGCCGATCACCACATGCCGCAGCGTGCTCGTCTCCCGCCGCTCGGCCCGCTGGGAGGCGGCCACATCGGCGAGGGTGGCGGGCGGCCCGTACAGCAGGGTCGCCCCGTACCGCTCCACCAGGTCGAGGAGGGCCTCGTTACGGCGTACGTCCTGGAAGGCGACCGTGCCGCCGAGCATGACCCCGGCCAGCACCCCTTGCGCGAAGCCCGAGTAGTGGACGAGGGGAGTGGAAACGGCCGCCACCCAGCCGACGCCGTCCCCGGCCCTGTCCCCGTCACCGCCCTCGTCCTTGCCCGCCCCGAACGCGTCGACGTATCCGCGTACCGCCGAGTGCACCGTGTTCTGGCTGTGCAGCACCCCCTTGGACAGACCCGTGGTGCCGGAGGTGAACAGCACCACGAACGGGTCGTCCGCGCCGAGCGCCAGACCCTCCAGCCGGGCGGCGGCGCCTTCCCGCTCCTCCCGCTCCTCCGCCACAAAGTGCTCGTGGAAGGGGCGCGCACCCTCGGGCAGCGGGCCGTCCACCACCAACACGTGCTTCAGGGAAGGGAGTTCGTCCTTCAGTCGGGTGGCGATCTCCGCCAGCGGGGTGCCCGACCACTCCGGGAGCGTGATGCACACCCGGGCCTCGGTGAGCCCGAGGCGGTGGCGCAGCTCCACCTCCGTGCAGACGGGCGAGATCGGGATGATGACCGCGCCGACCCGGATGGAGGCGAAGATCAGCGGCACCATCTCCCACCGGTTGGGCAGTTGTACGGCAACGAAGTCGCCGCGCTGGACGCCCAGTTCGAGCAGCGCCAGGGCGAACCGGTCCGTCAGGCGGTTCAGTTCGGCGTAGTCGAGGGTGTCCGTACGGGACTCCGCCACGCGCCGTCCCGCGATGGCCAGTCGGCGCGGGTGCTCCCGGGCCTGGCGGTGGAGGTCGTCGAGGAAGGTCGCCTCCCGCCACCAGCCCCGGCGGCGGTTCTCGGCGGCACGTTCTCCGTCGGTTCCGGTGCGCCCCTCCGCGCCGGCCGCCCCGGCGGAGGCCGACTCGCGCCCCTCCACGACAGTTGCCCCGGCGGGGGCTGGCTCGCTCTCCTCCGCGACAGCCGCCCCGACGGAGCCAGGCTCGCTCTCCTCCGCGCCGGCCGCCCCCGCACGTACCGCCCGCTCCCTCGCCGCCGTACTCATCAGCTCTCCTTCCGGCGGGCCGCCAGCAGCTCCGGCAGCGGGTTGCCCGCGCGGGAGGCCGCGATCTCCAGCAGGTCCCGGGTGTTCTGGCGGACCCGGTCGCCGACCCAGTCGAAGACCCACGCCTTGCGCGCCTCGGCCTCCAGGTCGAACGGGACGACCCGGGTGACGGCCAGGGCGGCAGAGGCGGCGCCGCCGATGTTGGCGATCACGCCGGGGACCAGACCGGCCCCCGAGGCGGCCACCTTCTCCTTGGCCGCCGCGCTGGAGGCGAGGTTGGCGCCCTCCACCACCAGGCCGGCCCGCAGCCGGTGGGCGTTCTCGGCGTTGATCGCGTACTTCTGCGCGGCCAGGATCAGGATGTCCGCGTCCACGTCCAGCCAGGCGTCGGGTTCGGCGGAGAGCGTGACGTTCTGCGGGAGCCGGGTGCGGTCGATGGCCCCGAACTGGTCGGTGATGGCGACGAGTTCGGCCACCGGCAGCCGGTCCGCGCTGATGGTGCCCCGCACGTCCGCGACGCCGACGACGATGTGCCCCCGGTCCTCCAGGAACCGCGCCACCGCCCGGCCCACCGCGCCGAACCCCTGCACCACGACCCGGGCTGGTTCGGTGCGGCCGCTCGCCTCCAGGGCGGTGATCGCGGCGACGCCGACACCGTGGCCGGTGGCGTCGATCAGGGGCTCGTAGTACGTACGCCAGTCGATCGGCATGTCCGGGGCGCCGAGCCGGTAGCGGGGGTCGTACTTCGCCTCCTCGAAGAAGACGGCCCGGTCGGCGGGGGTGACGCCCATGTCGATGCCGAGGTGGATACCGCCGTGCAGGAGCGGCTTCACCGTGCGGCCGAAGGTGCGGAAGGTCTCCTCGCGGGCCGCGCCCTCGGAGTTCGTACCGTCGGCGACGATCCCGGCCTTGGCGCCGCCGATGCGCAGCCCCGCCAGGGTGAACTTCTCGGTCATGTCCCGGGCCAGGCCCGCGACTTCCTCCTCGGTGACCCCCGTGGTCATCCGGGTGCCGCCCATCGCCAGGCCGTCGACGAGCGTGTCGATGACCACCCATCCCTTGATGGCGCCGCCGCTGCCGTTGAGGTGGACGGTGAGGGCGGGGTCCTGCGGTTCTTCCAGAGCGCTCATGACGAAATCCCTGTTCTGTCAGGTGCGTGGGGCAGATGTGTAAAGGGGGCGGATCACTGGTAGAGCTGTGCGAAGCCCCGCAGGATCTCCAGGCCGTCCTTGCGGAACTCCAGGTGGGCCTGCGCGCCGTGGATCCGGCCGTCGTCCGAGCGCAGGAACTCCACGGGCGCGTGCTCGGAGCGGCCGATGGAGCGGTAGCCCGCCGGGGCCTCCTGGAGGTAGAGGGTGTGCCGGTGGAAGACGGTGACCGTGGGCTTCACGTAGGTGAAGAGCGGCTCCTCCGTGTCCACCCGCACCTCGTAGCCGCCGACCCGCTGCGGCCCCTCCGCGAGGCGGCCGCCGGCCGCGACGGCGAGGATCTGCATCCCGCCGCAGATGCCGAAGACCGGCACGTCCGTGGTCGTCACCAGGTCGATCAGGGGCTTGTAGAACGCGCTGTCGTACGCGCGCACCTTGGTGCCGCTCAGCACGATGGCCTGGTAGCGGCCGTCCACCCGGGCGGGTACGGACGCGGCGTCGACGGCCTCCGTGTCCGAGCCCAACTCTTCTAAGCGCGAGCGGAGTTGCTTGAGCGACAGCGTTCCGTTGTTGACGACCAGCACACGGGATCTGCTCATGCCTCTCCGCCTTCCGATCGGGTGATCAGCGTGCCGGTGGAGCCGTCCAGCAGCTCGGTGACGGCGGCGCTGCCGATGACGACCCGCTCCACTCCGCCTTCCAGGGCCTCACCGGCGGCGCGCAGCTTCTTGCGCATGCCGCCCTTGGCGCCCTTGTCGCGGAAGGCGGCCGCGTCCGCCGCGCTGATCCGGTGTACCGGCCGGTCGTCGATGAGCAGATGGCCGACGTCGGTGACCAGGACCAGGTCGGATGCGCCGGTGGCCCCGGCGATCGCGGCGGCGGCCCGGTCGGCGTCGGTGTTGACCTCCTGGCCGGCCGCGTTCCGGGCGAGCGGGGTGACCAGGTAGGCGTGGCCGGGCTGGAGGTTCTTCAGCGGGGCCGGGTCGACGCCGGTGATGGGGCCGACGAGGTTCTCCAGCTCCACGAGCTGCTTCTCCCGCCACCACCACCGCTCGCCCTCGGCCGCGCTGACCAGGCCGTCGCTGCCGAGCAGCCGCTCGGCGGTGATGCCCCGGCTCTCCAGCCGCGTGAGGACGTCCTCGGCCAGGACGGCGCTGACCGTCTTGATGTCGTCGATGACCTCGGGGGTGGTCCACCGGCTCTGGTTGCCGTACCGGTCGCGGAGGATGGCGGACGGTTCGCTGTAGCGGGCGTCGAGTTTCTTGAGCGGCTTGGACCAGCCGTGCACGAGGATCAGGGGCCGGTCCCGGCCATGCCGGGCCAGGTCGTCCCACCAGGTGCCGTCGAGGCCGTCCAGGCAGCTGCCGCCGAGCTTGACCACCGTAGGAAGGGAACGGTCCGCGCTCATGCCGGCATCACCGGCTGCTGCGTCAACCCCGTCTCCTCCGGCAGCCCGAACCGCAGGTTCGTCACCTGCACGGCCTGCCCCGCCGCCCCCTTGACCAGGTTGTCGAGTGCGGCGAGCACGACGATCCGGCCGCCCTCCTCGTCCAACAGGGCCGTGACGTCGGCGTAGTTGGAACCGAGCACCACCTGCGGGTCGGGGACCGGGATCAGCGTCTCGTTGTGCCGCCGGACCCGGACGAACGGGCGCCCCTTGTAGAAGCGCAGATAGGCCCGGTTCAGCTCGCGCTGGTCCACCTTCTCGTCGGTGAACACATACGAACTGGTCAGCAGCCCCCGTACGTTGGGGACGCCGTACGCCGACATGGAGAGGTTCCCGATGGTGCCGGGCTTGCTCCGCTCCAGGAAGTCCCCGACCTCGGCGGCGTGCCGGTGCCCGGTCGGGGAGTACGGGGCGATGGCCCCGGCCCGGAACGGGTGCAGGTCGGAGGTTCGCAGCTGGACTCCCCCGCCGCTGGACCCGCTCTTGCCGTCCACCACCACCGTCTTCAGGTCGAGGCCGAGCCCGAGGGTGAGCGGGGCCAGTCCCAGGGTGATCGCGGTGGCGTAGCAGCCGGGCAGCGAGATGAGGGCGGCGTCCTTCAACTGGTCGCCGATCAGCTCCGGTACGCCGTAGACGAAGCGGTCCGCCAGGTCGGTGCGGCGCTTGACCTTCGGGTACCAGCGGTCGTGCAGCTCCGGCGTACGGATGCGGAACGCGCCGCTGAGGTCGACGATCGCCGGGATGCGGTCGGCGAGCAGCGAGGACAGCTCGGCCGAGACCGGTGCCGGGGTGGCCAGGAAGAGGACGTCGGCCTTCTCCGCGACCTCCTCGGTGACCGGCTGGATGGTCAGGCCCCGGTCGTTGCGGAGGCCGGGGTGGAGCTCGGAGGGGCGGCGGCCGATGTTGGAGGAGCCGCCCAGGAAGGTGAGTTCGAGGTCGGGGTGCTGGGTGATGAGGCGGATGAGTTCGCCGCCGGCGAGCCCGGAGGCGCCGACGACTCCTGCACGGATCATGCGAGTAGCTCCTGCACATGACGGCCGATGGCCGAGGGGATGTCCGCTCCGGTGGCCGAGGCCACGGCCCGGAAGCCGGGGGCGTGGTTGACCTCGTTGACGACATAGCCGTCGGGGGTGGCGAAGAGGTCGACCCCGTAGATGCCGGGGCCGAGGACGTCGACCACACCGTCGACGATCTTGACGACGTCGGGGTCGTGGGCGATGGCGCGGTTCTTGTTGCCGAGGGCCGCGTTGTTGCGCCAGTCGCTGCCGCCGCTCTCGAACTCCGCCGCCCCGATCAGCTCCCGCCCGACGACCAGGCACCGCACCGAGCTGCCGCCGAGGTACGGCTCCACCACGCTGGCCTGCTCGAAGGCGTGGGCCAGGTCCTCGATGTAGTCGTACACGGAGTGCGCGGTGTCGGCGTGCCGGATCAGGGTGACCCGCTTGCCCATCCCGCCGAAGACGGGCTTGAGGACGAGGGGGAGCGGCAGGTCGGCCAGGGCCTTGTCGAAGTCCTTGCGGGAGAGCACGAGCCGGTGGTCGGGGACCGGCACACCGGCGGTCCGGAGGAGGGCGCGCAGGGCGGCCTTGTTCTCGCAGGCGTGGATGGCCCGGGCGGTGTTCAGCGTGGGGACGCCGGCCGCCTCGGCGAGGGTGGCGATCAGGCCGCCGCGCGTGTAGCTGCGGCTGCGGATGAGGAGGGTGTCGTACCCCTTGACCGACGGGGCGTCCGGGTGGCCCAGGGAGAGCGACTCGTCGTTGACCCAGTCGATGTGGAGGCCGAACGCCGGGGCCGCCTCGATGAGCAGGCGTTCCTCCCAGGCGACCCGGTCCGCGACGAGGGCGACGGGACGGGGAGCGCCCATGTCACTGGCCCCAGTCGCGCAGCTGCACCTCGACCATCTCCAGCGTCAGCCGGCCGTCCTCGACGGCCTCGACGCGGAGGGTCAGGATGCACTCGGGGCAGGAGAGCGTCTCGCCCAGGGCGACCGGGGGGACGGTCAGGTCGGTCTCGCACTCGGGGCATACGCCGGTCAGGGTGGCGGTGGACATCGTGAACTCCGTAGATCGGTCGGGAGGGTCGGGGTGGGTTACGCGGGCACCGGGCGGAAGTCGATGGCGGCCTTGCGGATCGTGTCCCGGTCCAGCAGCGGGCGGCCGTCCCGCTCCTGCCGTTCGGCCAGCCACGGCGTGAAGGCGTCGACGTCGACCTCCAGGCCCGAATCGGCCAGGGCCCAGCGGACGAGGGCGGGGGTGAGGCGGCTGCGGACGCGCAACTCGCGGCTGTTGCCGACGAGTTCGGCGGGCAGCGTCTCGTACGCGTGCGGATGGCTCAGCTGGCCCGGCAGCTCGTACGCGAACGCGTGCGGGGTGGTCGGCCCGGACTGGAAGGCCTCCCCGAGGCCCGCGCCGCGCAGGGCGATCCGGGACAGCTCGGTGAGATGGGTGAGGTCGAAGCGGGTGTCGCCGTGGATGACGCGCAGCGAGGTGAGCAGCTCGGCCAGCGGGGCGTTGCCGCCGCGCTCCCCGATCCCGCCGACGGTCGCGGAGATCCACCGGGCACCGGCCCGTACGGCGGCCAGGGAGTTGGCGACGGCCATGCCCAGCATGTTGTGCGAGTGGATCTCGATCTCGGAGCCGTCGATCGCGGTGATGTCCGCGATGACCTCCTCCATCTGCCAGGGCGAGAGGTAGGCGACGGTCTCCGCCAGCCGGAACCGGTCGGCGCCCGCCGCGAACCCCGCCTCCACATAGGGGACGAGCCGCTCCCGGGGCGTACGGGCGCCGTCCTCACCGCTGAACGTGACGTGGAAGCCGCGCTCCTTCGCCTGCTGGATAGCCGAACGTGCCAGCGCTTGAAGGAACTTGGGGCTCGCCGAGTCGAGTTTCAGCTGCGCGTGCTGCTCGGAGGTGGGGATCGAGTACATGATGTGGCGCACGCCCAGCCGCTCGGCCTCGTCCAGCGCACGGGCGACCTGGCGGCGGTCGCGTACGACGACGAGCGTCATGCTGCGCTCGGGGGTGACCGCCTCGTGGGTGGCGAGGACGAGGTCGGCGTCCTTGGAGTCCGGTCCGGAGACCATGCCCACCTCGACGAGCTCGACGCCCGTCCGCACCAGCAGGTCCGCGATGGCGGCGGCGTCCTCGGGGCCGAATTCCACCCCCGCCATGTGTGCGGAATCGCGCAGCGTCGCGTCCGATATACGGGGCGGCCTCTCCAGTTTCTCGGGGCCTTCTGCTGCCATTTCCTCTGCTCCTCTTTCCGTGAAAGGGGTTGGCGATCAGGGCTGTATTCGCTGATCCATATCCTTCGGCGCCTGGCTGAAAAGAGCAATGTCTGCCGTGTCAGAGCTGTGTTGCGGAGTGTCAAGGAATGTCAGGAAGGAAAGGCCGTGCAAGGGTGGTGTCCGGGCGTGCCAAATAGCGGACGAAGAACACCCGTTGATGTGACGCACGCCCTACGGTGCTGGGCATGGATCTCTTCTCGCTGCCCCGGCTGGGGGTCGTCGTACCGCCGGAAAACCCCACGGCGGAACCTGAGTTCAACCATCTGCTCGGCGCCGGAATGAATGTGTACACCTCCCGTTTCCCGGTGACTCCGGGGGCCGGGCTCCGGGCCATGCTGGAGACGTACAACGAGGTGCTTCCCGACCTGATCGGCAGCTTCGGCGCCCTGCGCCTGGACGCCACGGTGGTGGCGTGCAGCGCCTCGCACTACCTGCTGGAGCCGGACGGCGACCGGGCGTTCTGCGAGGAGCTGTCCGAGCGGGCCGACTCGCCCGTGCACTCCTCCACGCAGGCGATCCTCGCGGCCTGCGAGGCGCTGGGGGTGACCCGGCTGACGCTCGTCTCCCCGTACGAGCCGTGGCTGACCGACACCTCCCGGGCCTTCTGGGAGCGGGCCGGCCTCACCGTCGACGGGGTGGTGCTCGTCCCGGCGGAGGAGGCCGCGCGCCCGGGCGGGGACGCGCACTTCGACCCGTACGCGGTGACGACCGGGGCCATCCTGCGGCGGATACGGGAGCGGGAGCTGCCCGCCGACACGGCCCTGCTCTTCACGGGCACGGGCATGGGCACGCTCGCCGCGCTGACCGAGCTGGCCCGCAGCGACCCGCACCGCACCCTGCTGACCTCGAACCTGGCGTCGGCCTGGTGGGCGCGGCGGGTGGTGGGGGAGAAGGGTGAGGCGCACCACCCGCTGCTGCGGCGGCTGGAGGGGGCGGTGGTGTGAGGGGGTGACGGCGGGGCGTGCGTGCTCCGGGGCGACGGGGTGACGGCGACGGCCCCGGGAACGCGCGCCCCGGGGCCGTACCACCGCTCGTCCGCTCGGCCCCGGTCCGCTCGGCCGCGGCCCGGTCAGGCCTCCGTCCGCTCAGCCCGCCGTCGTCTCCGGCATCTGCCAGGCGTACCCCATCCGGTACCCCACGCCCCGGACCGTGATGATCCAGCCGCCGGAGCCGAGCTTCGCCCGGAGGCTGCTCACATGGGTGTCGATCGTGCGGCTGGTGTGCCCCCAGTTGCTGCCCCAGACCCGGGCCATCAGCTCTTTCCGGGTCACGACCGTCTCCGGGGTGGCGGCCAGTGTGTAGAGCAGCTCGAATTCCTTCGACGTGACGCCGACGAGCCGTCCCCCGAGCCGTACTTCCTGCCGACGCGGATCGATATGCAGATCGCGCAGGGAAATGGTGCCCGGAAGGTTCTGCCGGGGCCGGGAACGGCGTAGCACCGCTTCGATACGGGCCCCGATTTCCCGGAATCCCCAGCTTTTCACCACACAGTCGTCGGCGCCCGCGTGCAGGACGAGGACGCGTTCCAGTTCGGCGTCGGCATCGGTGACCGCTATCAGGGCCGTGTCCCCGCCGCCGCGCAGGGAACGGCACAATTCCAGCCCGTCGATATCGGGCAGTTCCAGGGAGAACAGCACCAGATCCGCGTCGCCGTACACGCGCAGCGCCCGCTCTCCGGTGGAGACGCTGCGGGCGGTGAATCCCTGCCGCCGCAGATCGCCCACCATGGCCGCCGCTGCGGCCGCGTCCTGCTCCACCACGAGTACCTGTCTCACGTTGCCCCACCCACCCTCTCTCCTCGGCTTCACGTCGATCCGGGGCGCCGCCATGTCAGCTGGAGGCGCCGGTGAGCGCGACGGCGGGGGGTGGGGCGGGCGGGTTACGGAGGCGGGGCGGCGCGTCCGGCGGGGCGGCGGTCCCCCCGGACGCGCCCCCGGCGGCGCCGGGCAGGCGCTGGTAGACGTACGCGGCCGAGGCCATGGTCATGTGGTGGTGCCAGCCGGGGAAGGAGCGGCCCTCGAAGTCGAGGACGCCGAATCTTCGGCCGAGCGTGGTGACGGCCGAGAGGGCGGCGGCGTGGCCGCGCGCCAGCCGGAGGACCTCCTCCACCCGCCGGTCGGTGAGGGTGGTGAGCCAGTACCGGGCGGGTTGCCGGCCGTCCGGGTCGGGCCGTTCCAGGATGCGGTACGGGCGTGCGCCCACGTCGTCCCCGAGGCCGGGCCGGGGCGCCCCCACCGTGCCCGCGTAGGTGTGGACCGGTACGGGCCGGACCCGGCCGTCCGGGGTCTGCCGGAGCAGGACATGGGTCTGCCGGGCGTGCCGGACCTCCATGAGCGCGCTCACCGTGGTCACGACGGGCGTGTGCTGCCCGGTGAGGAGCACCAGGTGGTCCGGGGCCACCTCGCACACCACATCGGCCCGCTGCCGGGTGAGGCCCGCGAGGACCCCCGCCGCTTCGTCGCACCGGGTCAGGTCCAGCACCCAGGGCAGATGGGCGAGTTGGGGCTGTGCGGCCGCCTCGGCGGCGTACCCGACGACATGGTCGGCAGGGGTGCGTCCGGCCTCGGAGCCCGGGATGCGGGCCCGGCGTCTGCGCTCCCGGTCCGAGTCCCACGCCCCGCCGAGCACGAGGCTCCAGTCCACCGGGTAGCACTGGGTCCCCGAGACGAGGAAGAAGACCAGCGCCCGCTGGCAGTTGACGGTGCGTCCGGTGACGGGGTCGAGGCGCCGGTGCACGCCCACCGAGTGCTCGCCGCGCTTGGGGATGATGAGTTCGGCGACGGTCCAGGAGTGCGGGGTCGTCCGCGCGGCGACCCGGCGGGCGAGCCGGCGGCGTACCGGCGTCCACTCCCACGGGCTGGCGTTGATGAACTGGTGCAGACCGTGTGCCGCGGCCGGGGGTAAGGGCTTCGCCAGGGCCATGCGGCGGGGCGTCTTCTTGCCCGATACATGGATCAGGGCCCAGAGATATGCCTGCGCCCAGCGGCGCTGCTCCGGCCGCTGGAAGGCCCGGAAGATCTCGTCCATGAACGTCTGCATGTATGCGCCGTCGCCCGGCACCGCCGCGCGCACCTCACTTGACGACATGTAACGCTACGCCCCCTCGATACTTGTCACCGCTCGCACCCGAGTGGATACATGGCACATCAGTACGAGGTGAAAGTACCGCCCGGAACGGAGTTTGCCCGGGTCGGCCGTCTATTTTGCGAGTTCGGGGCCTGACCTGCGAAAACGCCCCTCGGAGCGGCATGGGCGAGGGGCGCGGGGAGCGGAAGGACCCGGCTCCACCACTGGTGGAGCCGGGTCCCGCAGCCGACCGGTGAAGTGTCAACAAATCATGAACATGGCCCGGGCACGCTTCCTCAGGCCGCCGGATCGGCGCCGGTGGGAGCCGGGACGGTGGCCGGGGCCGGCGCCTCCTCGGCCTCCACCACCGGCCGGTGGGCGGGGAATCCGGCCTTGCGGGCGTAGAGCACGACCGCGATCACCGGCAGCAGGAGCAGCAGGACCGTCCACGGGAAGGACTCGCTGCCCAGGGTGTCCAGCAGGATGCCGCCGACGATGCCGCCGCCCGCCATCGCGACGTTCCAGAGCGTGACGAGCATCGCCTGCGCGGCATCGGCCGACTCGCCGCCCGCGTCACCGACGGCGGTCTGGAGGAGGGTGGGCACACCACCCCAGCCAAGGCCCCAGAGCACCGCCGCCACATAGACGAGGGCGGTGGTGTCGGAGAGGACGGCCAGCAGCAGCGAGGCCACGGCGACCAGCAGCGCGCCGCCGACGGTGAGACCGCGCAGCCGCCGGTTGATCTGCGCGCCGACGATCCAGATGCTCGCCAGCGAGGCGGCGCCGAAGACGAGGAGCACCAGGCCGGTGGAGCTGCCGAGGCCCAGGTCCTTGAGGTACGTGGCGATGTACGCGTACAGGATGGTGTGCGCCAGCACGAAGACCAGCGTGACGAAGAGGACCGGGGTGACGCCCGGGATGGTCAGGGTCCGCAGCAGCTTCGGCCGCTCGCCGCGCTCCTGGCCGGGGAAGTCCGGTACGCCCACGAAGATCCACACCAGCAGGACGACCGTGAGCACGGTCATCGACAGGAACGCCACGCGCCAGCCGAGCCACTCGCCGAGGAACGTTCCGGCGGGTACGCCGAGGGAGAGCGCGACGGGGATACCGGCCATGGCGATGGCCATCGCCTTGCCCTGGAGGTGTACGGGGGCCAGGCGGCGGGCGTACCCGGCGAGCAGGGCCCAGGCGAGGCCGGCGGCGACACCGGCGACGAACCGCGCCACCATCGTCAGCTCGTAGACCGACGACAGGGCCGTCACGGTGTTGGCAAGGGCGAACCCGGCCATGGCCGTGAGCAGCAGCTTCTTCCGCTGCCAGCCCGCGGTGGCGGCGGTGAGCGGGATCGCGGTGAGGGCGGTGCCGATGGCGTAGACGGTGACGGTCTGGCCGGTCGCGGACTGGCTCACCCGCAGGTCCTCGCTCATCGCGGGCAGCAGACCGGCCGGGAGGGTCTCGGTGAGGCAGGTGATGAAGACGGCGGTGGCCAGGGCCAGCAGGGCGAAGAGCGGAAGCTTCTGCTGGTCCTCGCCCCCGCCCTTGGGGTCCGGTGCCGCAGCGGCGGGCGCCGTGTCGGGTGCGGTGCTCATGGGGTGTGCTCCAGGTTTCCGGATGGGAGGTGCGGGATGCGGGGACGGAGGGGTTCAGGGGCGGCCGAGGCCGCCGTCGACGGGGAGCCGGGCGCCGGTGGTGAACGTCGCCTCCGTGGCCAGGAAGAGCGCGGCGCGGGCCACCTCCTCGGCGGCGCCGAGACGCCCCAGCGGAGGCAGGGGTACGGCGCCGGAGCCCGGCGCCTCGATACAGCCCGGGGCCACCGCGTTGACGCGGATGCCCCGCGCGGCGAGTTCGCCGGCGAGCGCCCGTACGGCGTCGGGACACGGGGTGGGTGCGGTCAGGACGACCGCACCGCCGTCCTCGACGTACGGGAGGAGGGGGCGCGCGGTGGGAATGGCGTCGGCGAAGAGGAGCCCGACGCGGGTGGGGGCTGTGGGGCTTGTGGGGCCGTCCCCCGAGCCGGTGGGGCCTTCTGCGAGGCCGGTGGGGCTGTTCCCGAGGCCGGTCGTGCCGGTGGTGCCGTCACCTGCGGGGGCGGGTTCCCCGGTGAGGGCGGCCTCCACGGCGGACGGCGTGACGACGCGCGCGGCGGAGCCGAGTTCGGCGACCGCGTGGGCGCGCTCGGCCTCCGTGCGGGCGGTCAGCAGGACGCTCGCCCCGCCCTCCACCAGCCGCTTGGCGATGGCCAGGCCGATATCGGTGGCCTCGCCGACGACCAGGGCCTTTCTGCGCGCGTACTTGGTCATGGTTGCCGCTCCCTCCAGGCGCCGCCCGCGGGGACGCATCGCGAAACCGCCCGCGAGGACGACTCTGCGCCCGGCCGCTTCGGAGAACCTTCGGAAAACCTTCGGGCGGGGGCAGGGGGTGCCCGGAGCCCCGGGGGCCGGTGCCCCGGGCCTGTACGGTGGCGCCTATGCGGTTTGGGGTGCTCGGGCCACTGGCGGTGTGGGACGGCGAGGGACGGGAAGTCAGGGTCCCCGAGGCCAAGGTCCGGGCCCTGCTGGCGGATCTGCTCGCGAACGACGGGGGGCCGGTCTCCGCCGACCGCCTCATCCACGACCTGTGGGGCGACGCGCCTCCGGGCCGGCCCGCGGGCGCGCTCCAGGCCAAGGTCTCCCAGCTGCGCCGGGTCATCGGCCGCGACCGGGTGGTGCGCCAACCCCCGGGCTACCGGCTGCGGTTCGACGACGGCGGCGACGAGGTGGACGCCGTACGCTTCCGGGCCCTGGTGGCGCGGGCCCGCCCCGTCCAGGACCCGCGCGCCCGGGCCGCGCTGCTCACCGAGGCCCTGGAGCTGTGGCGCGGACCGGCGTACGCGGACTTCGCGGACGGCCCCTTCGTACGGGCGGCCGCCCAGCGCCTCGCTGAGCAGCGGCTCTCCGTACTGGAGGAGCAGGCCCAGGCGCGCCTGGAGGCGGGGGACCACGCGCTCCTCGCCGGGGAGCTGGCCGACCTCGTCGCGCTCCACCCGCTGCGGGAGCGCCTGCGCGCCGTCCAGATGAGGGCCCTGTACGCGGCGGGCCGCCAGAGCGAGGCGCTCGCGTCGTACGAGGACCTCCGCGCCCGGCTGGTGGGGGAGCTGGGGGTCGACCCGAGCCCCGAACTGGCCGCGCTGCACCGGGCGGTGCTGCGGCAGGAGCCGGGGCTGAGTGCGGCGACCCCCGAAGCCGTGGCCCAGGCGACCGGCACCCCGCCCCCCGGCCCGGCCGCACCCACCCCCGCCCCGCCGCACCACTCCAACCTCCCCGTCCCCCTCACCCCCCTCGTGGGCCGCCGTGAGGCCCTCGCCGACCTCTCCCAACTCCTCGCCAGGGCGCGGCTGGTGACGCTCACCGGGCCCGGCGGCGTGGGCAAGACCCGGCTGGCCGTGGCGGCGGCCACCGCCGAGCGGGACAGGGCGCGGGCGGGCGAACTGGCCGACGGCACCTGGCTGGTGGAGTTCGCCGGTATCCGCTCCGGCACCCCCGCCGACCTCGCCCAGGTCGTCGCCGCCACCCTCGGCATCCGCGACGACGCCCCCCGCTCCCTGCCCGGCACCGGCCCCGCCACGCCCTCCCTGCCGCACCGCCTCGCCGCCGCCCTGCGCGACCGCCGCACCCTGCTCGTCCTGGACAACTGCGAGCACGTCGTCGACGCCGCCGCCGAACTCACCGACCTCCTCCTGCGCACCGCCCCCGGCCTGCGGGTCCTCGCCACCGGGCAGGAGCCGCTCGGCCTGGCGGGCGAGGCGACGTTCCTGGTGGAACCGCTGGAGCCCGCCGACGCGGTCCGGATGTTCATGGAGCGCGCCGCCGCCGCTGCCCCCGGCTTCCCGCGCGACCCGGAGGCCCCGGACGAGCCGGAGCGCCGGGCGGTCGCCGAGATCTGCCGCCGCCTCGACGGCATCCCGCTGGCGCTGGAGCTGGCCGCCACGCGCGTACGGGCCCTGGGGGTACAGGAGTTGGCGTCGCGCCTCAACGACCGGTTCCGGGTGCTGACCTTCGGGCAGCGCGGCGCCCCGGCCCGCCAGCAGACGCTGCGGGCGGTGATCGACTGGAGCTGGGAGCTGCTCAGCGCGCCCGAACGCATCGTCCTGCGCCGCCTCGCCGCCCACACCGACGGCTGCGACCTGGCCGCCGCCGAAGCGGTCTGCGCGGGGGACGGCGTGGCCCGGGACGAGGTGCTGGACCTGGTGACCCGGCTGGTCGACCGGTCGCTGGTGGTCGTGGTGGCCGGGCCCACCGGCCCCCGCTACCGGCTCCTGGAGTCCGTCGCCGCGTACGCCACCGAGCGGCTCCACGAGATGGAGGACCTCACCGCCGTACGCGACCGCCACCTCCTCCACTACCGGGCCCTGGCCGAACAGGCCGAGCCCCAGCTGCGCTCCGCCGGGCAGCGGCCCTGGCTGGCCCGGCTGGACGCGGAGGCCGGGAACCTGCGTACGGCACTGGACGAGGCGGTGCGCCGGGCGGGCGCGGGGGAGCCGGAGGAGGCGGTCCGGCTGGCCACCGCGCTGGCCTGGTGGTGGCTGCTGCGCGGCCGCCTGACCGAGGCCCGCCGCAGCCTGGGTGCGGTGCTCGCGGCGACCGACGGACCGCCCGAACTGGCCTTGCTCCACTCCGCCTTCGCCCTCCTCACCGGGGACCCGGCCGCAGCCGCCACCACGGCGGACGGCCACGGCCCCGCCCCCGCGTCCGAGGCCATCCCCGACCCCGTACGCCGGGCCCGCGCGCTCTGGCTCTGCGCGTACGGCCTGTTCAGCGCGGGTCACACGGCCGGGAGCGGCGAGCTGAACGCCCGCGCCCTCACCCTGTTCACCGCGGCCGGGGACCGGTGGGGAACGGCCGCCGCTCTCGGCCTGCGCGCGACGCTCGCGCTGGTCTGCGGCGACCTCGCCGGACTCGGCCGCGACGGCACGCGCAGCGCCCTGATCTTCCGCGAACTGGGCGACCGCTGGGGCGAGTTGCAGACCGTCTCGCCGCTCGCCGCGCTCGCCGAGATCAAGGGCGCATACGAGGACGCCGAGCGCCGCCAGCACGAAGGGCTGCTCATGGCCCGGGAGTTGGGCCTTGAGGCGGAGGTGTCCGCGCGGCTCTCCGGACTCGGCCGGCTGGCGCTGCTGGCCCGCGACTTCGACCGCGCCCGCGACCTCCACGAACAGGCGCGCCGGATCGCCGCCGAACAGGGCTACAAGTACGGCGAGATCCACTCCGAGATGGGCCTCGCCCTCGGCGCCCGCCGCTCGGGCGACCTCGACGGGGCCGAGGCCCACCTCCGCCACATCCGCGACGGCTACGCCGACGTCTCCTCCCAGGCGGGCGACCACCTCCTCCTGGCCGAGCTCGGCTTCATCGCCGAGCTGCGCGGCGACGCGGAGGGGGCGGCTGCCCACCACCTGGAGGGCCTGGAGATCGCCCGCGCCCTCGCCGAGCCCCGCGCCCTGGCCCTTTCCCTGGAGGGCCTGGCGGGCGCGGCCGCCCTCCCCGGCCACGCCCCCGCCGCCACCCGCGCGGCCGCCCTCCTGGGCGCGGCGGCGGCCGCCCGCCGCCGGGCCGGGGCCCCGCTGCCACCCGCCGAACGCGCCGACGTGGACCGCGTCACGGCGGCGGTGCGGGGCGCGCTGGGGGTGGCGGCGTTCACGGAGGCGTACGAGAGGGGCGCCCGGCTGGACCCGGAGGAGGCGGGCCGCCGGGCCCGTACGGCGCTGGAGGGTGTCCGGCCGATACGCGGCTGAAACAGACCCGCGCGGTCCCCGAAGCACGTTCCTGACCACCCGGAAGCGCGGTTCCCGGACGCTGGGGTCGTACCCGACCTCCGGTGTACGCGCCCGTGACCGTAGGGAGCCCTGATCCGTGCTGACCACAGAGGAGGACCCGGGGAGGGGCGCCGTCCCCAGCCCGATTCCCCCGCAGACCCGGAGCCCCCGGGCCGAGGACCCCATCCCCACCAAGAAGTCTGCCGGCCGCCGCCTCGCTCTCGCCGCGCTGCTCTCCGCCGCCCTCATGGCCCTGCACGCGCGGCTCCCCGACACCGCCCTCAACCTGGGCAGCCTCTTCCAGACCCTGCTGCCCTGGACCGGCCTCGCCGTCCCCGTCCTCCTCGCCCTGGCAGCCGTACGCCGCTCCAGGCTCGCCGCCGTCGCCGTACTCGCCCCCGCCCTGGTCTGGGCATCGCTCCTCGGCCCCACCCTCATCGACAAGCGGTCCACCGGACATGGCCTCACCGTCCTCAGCCACAACGTCGACGAGGCCAACCCCGACCCGGCCGGAACCGCGCGCGCCCTGGCCGGGGCGAAGGCAGACGTCCTGGCGCTGGTGGAGCTGTCCCAGGAGTCCGCACCGGTCTACGAGCGAGAGCTGGCCGCCGCCTATCCGCACCACACGGTGCTCGGCGGCGTCGGCCTCTGGAGCAGATACCGGCTCTCGGCGGTGGCCGAGGTGGAGATCATGCCGTGGACCCGGGCGATGCGGGCCACGGCGGCCACCCCCGAGGGGCCCGTAGCCGTCTACGCGGCCCACCTCGCCTCCGTACGCGTATCGGCAGCAGGCTTCACCACCGGCCGCCGCAACGAGGCGGCCCGCGCGCTGGCCGCAGCCGTACGGGCCGAGACCGCGCCCCGCGTCGTGGTGCTGGGCGACTTCAACGGCACATACCAGGACCGCGCCCTGGCCCCGGTCACCTCGCAGCTGCGCTCGGCCCAGCGGGAGGCGGGGAGCGGCTTCGGGTTCACCTACCCGGCCCGGTTCCCGGTCGTGCGGATCGACGACGTACTCGTCAAGGGCCTGACCCCGCTCGCGTCCTGGACCCTGCCCGCCACGGGTAGCGACCACCGCCCGGTGGCGGCGACGCTGAGGTTCTGAGCCGCGGGCGGCCTACGATGCGCGAAGCACCCCATTGCTCCCCCACGACCAGGCAGGAACCGTGCCGGAACCCCGGGTCCCCGACCCCGTCAGCGTGCTCGTCGTCGAGGACGACGCCACGATCCGGCGCGCCGTCCAACTGGCCCTGGAGCGTTACGGCTACCGCGTCGACGTGGCGGCCGACGGGCTCAGCGGCCTGGAGACGTTCCGCGCGGGCGCGTACGACCTGCTGATCCTGGATGTGATGCTGCCCGAACTGGACGGCATCGGCCTCTGCCACCGCATCCGCGAGGAGAGCCTGGTGCCGGTCCTGATGATGTCCGCGCGCGGCGACGCGCTGGACGTGGTCGCGGGCCTGGAGGCGGGCGCCGACGACTATGTGGTCAAGCCCGTCGACACCGGCGTCCTGGTGGCCCGCATCCGCGCCCTGCTGCGCCGCGTCACCTTCGAACCGTCCCAGAGCCCGCCGCCCGAGGCCCCCGGCCATGTGCTGGTCTTCGGCGACCTGACCGTCGACACCCTGGGCATGGAGGTGCACCGGGCCGGGAAGCCCGTACCGCTGACCCCCACCGAACTACGCCTGCTGCTGGAGTTCGCCGCCGCGCCCGGTTCGGTCCTCGACCGCCGCCGGCTGCTGCGCGAGGTGTGGGACTACGGCTGGGAGGGCGACACCCGGGTCGTCGACCTGTGCGTGCTGCGGCTGCGCAAGAAGATCGGCAGGGGCAGGATCGAGACCGTACGCGGCTTCGGCTACAAACTCGTCCGCACCTGACGACCGACCGACGACGGACCATCCGACCTACCGACCGACGGATCACCATGGGCCCCCTCAACCCCCGCGCCCTGCGCTGGAAGATCGCCGCCCTCACCGCCACGGCTTGCTGTGCGGTGGCGGCGGTCATCGGCTTCCTGGTCCACGACGCGACCCGTGAGCGCGGGCTGCGCGTGGGCCACGACCGCACGATCACCCGGCTCGTCGCGGCCGAGCGCGAGCTGAGCCGTACGGGGAAGGCGCCGCCCGATGCCGACGTACGGACCCGTCAGGAGCTGCCCGAGCCGCTGGCGCGCGACCTGGCCCGCCAGCCGGACACCGGCGGCTACGCCACCTGGTACGACGCCGATCCGCCCAACTGGTACTGGATGTGGGGCGCCGTGGCCCTCGGTGACGGTCAAGTCCTCGTCGTACGCGACGACATGAGCACCGAGGTCCGCAGCCTCCAGCTCCTGGACCGCTCCATCGTGAAGTCCGTCCTCACGGCCCTCGTCTTCGTCGTCCCGCTCGCCGCCCTCGCCACCGAGCCGATCAACCGGCGGCTGCGCCACGGAGCCCGTACGGCCCGGCGGATCGCGGACGGGGAGCTGGACGCGCGGATCGGGTCGGCCGGGCGGGCCCGCGACGAGATCACCGAGATGTCGGTCGCCGTCGACGACATGGCCACCGCCCTCCAGCGCAAGCTGGAGAACGAGCGGCGCTTCACCGCCGACGTCGCCCATGAGCTGCGCACCCCGCTGATGGGCCTGGTCACCGCCGCCGGGCTGCTCCCGGAGAGCGACGAGGCGACCCATCTCGTACGGGACCGGGTGCGCGCCCTGCACGCCCTGATCGAGGACCTGCTGGAGATCTCCCGCCTGGACGCGGGCGCCGAGCGGGCCCGGCCGGACGCGGTGCCACTGGGGGAGATGGTGGCGGATGTGGTGCGGCGTACGGGGACGGAGACGGCCGTCACCACCGGGGAGGCCGGGACGGTGGAGACCGACCCGCGCCGGGTGGAGCGGATCGTGGTCAACCTCGTCACCAACGCGCACCGCCACGGCGCTGCCCCCGTCGAGGTCACCGTCGTCGGCGCCCGGATCTCCGTACGCGACCACGGCCCCGGCTTCCCCGCCGCCCTGCTCGTGCAGGGCCCGCAGCGCTTCCGCACGGGGGCCGGCGAGCGCGGCCGGGGCCACGGGCTCGGCCTGACCGTTGCCCAGGGCCAGGCCGCGGTCCTCGGCGCCCGCCTGACCTTCGCGAACGACCCGGACGGGGGCGGGGCGATCGCGACTCTTGACCTGGGGGCGGGGGCGGGGGCGGGGGCGCCGGGGGAGGGCTGAGGGCGCCACACGGCCGACAGCGGCGCTTCGTGCACTCCACACGACGGCTGTATTGCCGTGCGTGTAAGGGGAGTTGACGCGCGGTCACGTATGTGGCGCGGTCATGACATCTCCCCGGGCGTCCTTGTCGCGCTCCGGCGCACCCCGCCATCGTCGGATGCGGCGGACGAGACCCCGTACGCCGCATCCCCCCCGGCGCGTGAACCCCTGGCGCGCCACCGTTCGAGGAGAGTTCTTCATGGCAGCAGTGCGCACCACCAAGCGAAGGATCGCCGGAGCGATCGCCGCGGCCACGACACTGGCGCTCGCCGTCGGAGCCGGAGCGGCCTTACCGGCACAGGCGGCCCCCGCCCCCGCGCCCGAGGGCAGAGTCCTGCACGCCGGGGCGGCCGAGGCGGTTCCCGGGAGCTACATCGTCACGCTGAAGGAGAAGGCCGGGTTCAGCGCCTCCGCGACGCAGGGCCGGAAGCTGATAGCGGGCTACGGCGGCCAGATCAAGCGGACCTACACCACCGCGCTGAACGGGTACGCCGCCCAGCTCAGCGGCGCCCAGGCGAAGCGGCTCGCCGCCGACCCGGCGGTGGCCTCGGTGGAGCAGGACCAGAAGGTCCACTCGACCGCCACCCAGACCAACGCACCCTGGGGCCTCGACCGGATCGATCAGGCCAATCTGCCGCTGAACGGCACGTACACCTACCCGGATTCCGGCGGGGGCGACACCACCGTCTTCGTCCTGGACACCGGTGTCCGCATCACCCACCAGGACATCGCGGGCCGGGCCTCGTACGGCTGGGACTTCGTCGACAACGACGCCACCGCCCAGGACGGCAACGGCCACGGCACGCACGTCGCCACGACCGCCGCCGGAACCACCTACGGCGTCGCCAAGAAGGCGAAGATCGTCGCCGTGCGGGTTCTCAACAACAGCGGCTCCGGCACCACCGCCGGGGTCATCGCGGGCGTCGACTGGATCACCGCCAACCGCACCTCCTCGTCCGTCGCCAACGTCTCGCTCGGCGGCGGCGCCAGCACCGCCCTCGACGACGCGGTACGCCGGTCGATCGCGGCCGGGGTGACGTACTCCATCGCGGCCGGCAATTCCAACGCCCTCGCCTCCAACTACTCGCCCGCCCGCGTGGAGACCGCGCTCACCGTCGGTGCCACGACCCGGACCGACGCACGGGCGAGCTACTCCAACTACGGGCCCCGCGTGGACCTCTTCGCGCCGGGCTCCGACATCACGGCCGGGTGGGCCACCTCGGACACCGCCACCTACACCGGCAACGGCACCTCCTTCGCCGCGCCGCACGTCGCCGGCGCGGCCGCCGTCCACCTGACCAACCACCCCGGCGCCTCCCCGGCCGCCGTGGGCGCCGCCCTCGTGAACGGTGCGACCAACAACGTCCTCACCGGCATCGGGACCGGCTCCCCGAACAAGCTGCTCCGGCTGGTCCCGTAACGCGGTGGTCCGGTAAGACGGCGCTTTCAGGCCGTGGTCGGTGCGGGGTGATCCCCTCACCGGCCACGGCCGTCCGCGTTCTCCAGGGCCGGTGCACGCAAGGTGAGCGGAGTCCCGGCGCGGGTCACGCTCCGTGCAAGGGGTCCGGGCACACCCGGTGGGCCATGCGGTTTGTCGTGCGGTGATGCGGCCCGCCGCCGTGGTCCCCCTGTGTTGTCGGGGTGTAACAGACCGGTTGCGTGGTGCCTCGCCACCATCGCCCACGTGACGCAGGTCGCAGTCGTCCCACCCGAATTAGGGCGGCGGTGGAACGGGCACCGCATCGCCGGGCAAACCGGTGTCCGGAGCACCTAGGCATGCCACCCGCCCGGCCCGCACCGTAGGGAACGAAGGTCCCAGAAGCGCCGCCTAGAGGGAAGGTACAGGGATGAGTGCCGCTGCTCTTTACACAGACAACCGATTATCGGGCGAGCAGCACCGCCTGCCACTCGACGCATCCGGAGTCGAAGACATCGTGCTCGGCGAACTCGGATCACGCCTGTTCCTCTCCCTGCCGCGCAGCGACCAGCGCCGCCGGGGCATGCACTACCTCCAGGCGCTGATCGCGGCGGAGGGCCGCAAGTCGATACGGAACATCGCCGCCGTCCTGGGCGGCAGCGCCACCGAACAGAGCCTGCACCACTTCGTCGCCAGCTCCACCTGGGGGTGGACGCCGGTCCGCCGGGCACTGGCCGAGCATGTGGTGCGGGTGGCACCGCCCCAGGCGTGGGTGGCCCGGTCCATGGTCATCCCGAAGGCCGGGGAGAACTCGGTCGGGGTGGAGCGCCAGTTCCTGCCGTACACGGGCCAGGTGCTCAACGCCCAGTACGCGGTGGGGGTCTGGGCCGCCTCCGAGGCCGGCAGCTTCCCCGTCAACTGGCGGCTGCACCTCTCCGACGCCTGGCTGGAGGACGGGGCCCGCCGGACCCAGGCCTCCATACCGGATGCCGTCGCCTCGGAGTCGCCCGCCGACTGCGCCCACGAGGCGTACCTGGGGATGATGCGGAAGTGGGGGCTGCCGGACTGCCCGGTGATCCTCGACGGCCACGGCGCCGACGCGGCGGAGGCGGCGGCCACCGTGCGGTCGTACCACGCGGCGGGCGTCCAGGTCCTGGCGCGGGTGCCGGGCAGCACCCGGCTGGACGTCACCGACCCGCTGCTCCGCGGCCGGACCGGGGCGTCGACCGCGCACCAGGTCATGGCCGCCGCCCGCGACCTGCGCCGGCCGGTGGCCTGGCGGGCCCACGGGCCGGGGCGCCCGGCCCGCCGGAGCCTGGTCGCGGCGGTACGGACCCGGATTCCGAGCCCGGCGCGGATGGAGCGCCGCCACGGCGGTGAGCTGGTGCTGCTCGGGGTCGGTGAGCACGGGCGGGCCTGGCCCGGCGAACTGTGGCTGACCAACATGACGGACGCCGCGCCCTCCGAACTCCTGCGGCTCACCCGGCTCGTGGACCGGGTGGACCACGACTTCCGGGAGATCGCCGAGCGGGTGGGCATCCGCGACTACACGGGGCGCTCCTTCGCGGGCTGGCACCGCCATGTCACCCTCGCCTCGGCCGCGCACACCGTGGTCGCCCTCAGTCGGCTGGGCGGGGAGGCCCGCCCCCTGTGGTGAGACGAAGACGGGCGGGCGGGGCCGGGCCCCGCCGGGTGGTTCACTCCACGTCCCCGCCGGGGCGGGCGCTGCCGGCGTGCAGTTCCCGCCCCATCAGGGCGGACCTCATCCGGCGGAGTTTCAGGGCGAGTTGTACTTCCAGCGCGCGGTCGGGGTGCTGCCATCCCTCGCCCAGCAGCTCGTTGACGCGCTCCAGGCGGCGGGCGACCGTGTTGGGGTGCACATGAAGCTTCTTCGCGGCGTGGGTGGGGGAGCCGCAGGCGTTGAAGAAGGCCTCCAGGGTGTCGGTGAGCTGGGTGAGCCGCTGGTCGTCGTAGCGGGCCACCGGGCCGATCACCGAGTCGATGAACCCGTCGACATCGTGGTCGTCGGAGACGAGCAGCCCGAGGAAGCCCAGCTCGGAGGCGGCGGCCGAACGGCCGGAGAGGCCCAGGGCGGACATCACCTCCAGACAGCGCAGCGCCTCCAGATAGCTGCGGTGGATCGGGCCCGCGCCGGAGACCGGCCCGGCGGCGCTGACCGTCACCAGATGCCTGAGCAGCGGCGAGAGGTCGTTGTGCACCTCGCGGGCGACCTCGGCCGCGTCGGTGCCGGGCAGCAGGAAGACCACCCGGCCCGACTGCTCCGACTTCAGCCCGTCGTTGCGGTGCGCGTAGGAGGAGGCCCAGATCATCGCCTTGCGCCGGGCGTCGCCGACCGGGCTGGCGACCACGATGACGTACGACTCCTCCAGCGCGACGCCCAGCTTCCGGGCCCGCCGGTCCAGCTCCCGGGTGGAGCGGGTGCGGTTGACGAGGTCGTCCAGGAAGCCGTCGCGGGCCTGGCTCTCCATCACGATGCCGTGGCGGTTCTGCATGAGCAGCAGTACGGCGGTGGCCTGCGCCACCAGGCCCAGCAGCCGGACCCCGGACTCCCACAGCGGGCGCTCGGTGCGCAGCAGCACCGCGCCCAGGTTCTCGTCACCCATCATCACCGGCGCCGCCCACACCGTGTTCTTCACCCGGACCGCCTTGCCCGCGGCGTGGGCGTCCATCATCGCCCGGGAGATCATCAGGTCCTCGTCGGGCTGCGCCCCGGCGGTGCTGGCCAGTACGGTGCCGTCGCCCGCGCAGACGGTCAGCACCCCGCCGAGCCCGTCGGCCGCCTCGTCCGCCAGGCTCTGGAGGTCGCACCCGGAGAGCACCTGCGACATCAGGAACTCGTGGATGTCGCCGACCTCCTGCCACTGCCGGTAGCCGGCCTCCGCCTCCTCGGTGCGCCGCTGGAGCATCTCCACCTCGGCGGTGGTCCGGTCCATCAGCCACGCCTTCTCGATGACGGCACCCGCGAGATCGCCCAGCGAACTCATCAGGGACACCTCGTCCGCGGAGAAGTGGCGCGGCTCCCGGTCGGCGACGTGCAGCACCCCGAACGGCCCGCTGCCGTGGCTCAGGGGGACCGCCATGATGCCGCGCAGCTCCTCGGCCCGCACCATCTCGTCGAGGCGCTCGTGGTGGGGGAAGCGGGCGTCGCTGAGGTAGTCCGCGCTCCAGAAGGGGGCGGAGGTGGTGAGGACGTCGCTGCTCCCGGCTCCGTGCGGGATCTGCATCCCCACATGGAACGACGACACATGGCCGTCACTGGCCTCGACCCGGGCCGTGCCCTTCTCCGAGGTGAGCAGCGTGATGTACGAGATGTCCGCGCCGAGCAGCATCCGGGCCCGGCGGGTGGTCACCTTGAGCAGGGTCTTGAGGTCGTAAGGGGCGGACAGCTCACGGGCGATGTCCACCAGCGCCGACAGACTGGCCTCGCGCTGCTGCCGGCGGTCGAGCTGGGAATAGATGTGCAGCCCAAGTTTCCGCGCGTTTTCCAATCGGTCCAATTGCGGCCCCGGCATTCCCGCGGAACGGGCGCGCGTAAGGAGCGATTCGAATCGGTCCGGTGGTGCGTCGGAGGCCAACAGCTCCAGTATGGCGACAGCGTCGATGTTCGCCTCGGCTTCGTGTCTTAACACGTGATCCCCCGTTGTGCGGCCTGGCGGCATCTCTGGTCAGCGGCCTCGGCGCGGCCCGTGCGGCAGCGTCGCCTTTCGGCCTCCCGCACCGGTCAGAAGCGTAATATGCCCTGATCGTCAGAGGGAGGTGGTCCGGGCACCGTAGAACGGCCCCGAGCGGTAGGCAGCGCACTTTTCGCCTTGTTCGCAGGAGCGGTACGCGGTGGCCGGGCACCCTTCCGGAGCGCGCATCGGGGGGCGCATCAGCGGCCTGCGACGGAAGGGGAACAGGGCGTGAACCCGCAGCGGGCCGGGGCGTGAACGACCGCCGTCGGAAAAGCCGTCGCGGGCGTACGCCTTTACGGTGCCGGTGCCGGTTTTACGGGTACCGGCGCCGGTGCTCAGGTCAGGTCGAGGAGGACGAGTTCCTGCCGCGAGCCCACCCCGAGCTTCGGGTACGCCTTGTAGAGGTGGTGCTCCACCGTGCGCGGGCTGAGGAAGAGCTGCGCGGCGATCTCCCGGCTGCTGCTGCCGTCCTTGGCGAGCCGCACCACCTGGAGCTCCTGCGGGGTCAGCCGGTCGATCAGGTTGTCGGCCAGCATCCGGGCCGTCACCAAGTGCTCCCCGGCCGCCTGGAGTTCGGCCCCGGCCCGCCGCATCCACGGCTCCGCCTGGAGCCGTTCGAAGGTGGCCAGCGCGGAACGCAGCACGCCACGGGCCTCGTTGCGCCGCCGGGCCCGCCGCAGCCACTCCCCGTACAGCAGCTCGGTCCGGGCGCGTTCGAAGGGGCGGCCGCCCTTCTCGTGCAGGTGCAGCGCCCTCGTGAACTCCTCCGGGCGGTCGCTGAGGAGCGCCCGGCATCTGAGGACCACCGCCTGCGCCCAGGGAGCGGCGGCCGCGCCTGTTCCGGCCTGGGCCCAGTTCTCGAAGTGGCGCAGGGCCTCCTCAGCGCGCTCCGGCCTGCCGAGCCGGACGGCGGCCTCGACCTGGTCGGCGGCGGTGGAGAGGGAGAGCCAGGTGTAGCGGTCGGGGCCGGGCGGCGGCGGGTCCAGCCGGGTGAGGGCCGCGTCGAAGTCGCCGAGGCCCAGGTCGAGGAGGACGCGTGCGCAGTCGACTCCGGTGCGCAGCGCGGCGGGTGTGGCGTCGGCCAGTTCCCGTACGCGCTGTGCGTCGCCCTTGATGGCGGCGATCCGTGCGTGGACCGCGCCGAGCCGGACCAGGCGCTGGCGCATCCCGGTGTCCCGGGCGATCTCCTCCGCCTCCGTCACCGCCGCCTCGGCGTCCCGGTGGCGTCCGGCCAGGACCTGGTTCTGCGCCAGGACGTCGAGGGCGTACGGGAGTTCACCGATGAGGGCCTGGGACCGGCACCAGCGCACCTCCGCCGAGGCCAGGTCGAGGGCCGCCTCGTCGTCGCCGAGGATCATGCCGCAGGTCAGCGCCAGCATCCGGACGGCCTGCTCGTCGGCGTCGCGGGTGTCGGGTCCGTCGAGGCGTCCGGCCAGGAACCGGGCGAGGAGCGGCAGCCCGTGCTCGGCGTCGTCCTCGCAGAGCCGGTCCAGCCCCTCGACCAGCGCATCGGCGCACCCGCCCGCCGCGAGCCGCCCCGCCGCCGCGCGCACCGCGTCCGCGTCTCCGGCCAGCCAGCCGTAGGCAGCGGCCGTACGGAGCAGGCCGGCCGTCTCCGGAGTGGCCGCGTCCCCGACGCGGGCCAGCAGTCCGTGGGCCGCCTCGCTCTGGTCGCCCAGCTCGAAGACGACGGCCGCGCGCACCGAGGCGACCTGGGCCCCGACGGCCGGGTCGTCCGTCAGCTCGTCGGCCTCCTGGGCGAGCCGGTCCGCCTGGGCGGCATGACCGGCGGCGAGGGCCAAGGCCGCCGCGTCGGCCAGCCAGGAAGCGCGCTGGTGGTGGTCGGTGGTGATCCGGGCGGCGTGGCCGTAGAGACCGGAGGCGGCCGCGTACGCCGTACGGCCCCGGGCGCGTCCGGCGGCGGCGGCCAGCTCCTGGGCCACCTCCGGGTCGGGTCCGGTGGCCACGGCCAGCAGATGGCGGGCGCGGCAGTCGGGGTCCGCGGCGGCCTCGGCCAGCGCCCGGTGCACCGCGATCCGGCGGGCGAGCACCGACCCCTGGTACGTCGCCGAGGCGATCAGCGGATGCCGGAAGGTGACGGTGCCGTCCATGACGTACATCAGGCCCGTCCGCTCGGCCTCCTCCAGATCGCCGATGCCCACCCCCAGCAGCTCCGAGGCCCGCAGCAGCAGCGGCAGATCGCCCCGCCCCTCGGCGGCCGCGATGAGCATCATCAGCCGGGTGCGCTCGGGCAGTTTGCCGATCTGTGACCGAAAGGCCGAGAACACGCGGTCCGCGACCGGCAGGGGGGCGTGCTGGTGCGGCCGGTCCCGCCGTGCGGCGTCGAACTCGATGAGGGCCAGCGGGTTCCCCGCGGACTCGGTGATGATCTGGGAGCGCAGGGCGGGGGCGCGGCCCCGGTCGGCCAGCAGCCGTGAGGAGTCCTCGAAGTTCAGCCGGGAGAGCTGGAGTTCGGGGATGCCGGGGGCGGTGAAGCCGTCGTCCCGGCCGGCCAGCACGATTGCCACGCCCTCGGCGGCGAGCCGTCGCGCGGCGAACAGCAGGGCCTCGGCGGTGGCCTGGTCCAGCCACTGGGCGTCGTCGACCAGACAGAGAAGAGGACCGTCCTCGGCGAGATCGGCCAGGACGGTGAGGACGGCGAGCCCGGTGAGGAAGCGGTCGGGTCCCCGCTGCTCACCGCCGGTGCCGAGGACCGCCCGTAACGCCGCGGCCTGCGGCTCGGGCAGGGCGCTCAGCCGGTCCTGCACCGGCCACAGCAGCTGGACGAGGCCGCCGAAGGCCAGATCCGCTTCCGGCTCCACGCCGGTGACCCGTAAGATGCGCAGCCCGCGGCCGTCGGTGCCGTCGGTCCCGCTGTCCGCGTCGGCCCGGGTCTCGGTCTCGGCGAGCCAGTCCAGCAGTGCCGTCTTGCCGATGCCCGCCTCGCCGCGCACCAGGAGAGCCCCGCTGCACCCGGCACGGGCCCCGGCCACCAGCTTCGCCAGCCGCTCCTGTTCGGTGGTTCGCCCGTACAGCACCGACGTCCCCCTCCACCCGCTCCAAGATCCGTCCGCATGCCATCGGTATACGGTCCCATGTTACTTACCCGTGAATACGTACCGGGAGCAGTAGAGACTACGGATTCGAGGCGAGAGCGCCCTTCCTACCGTTGTGATCAGGACATCCGCCGATGATCACAACCCGATGGAGGACGCCATGGACGAGCTGTTCACGCCGCTGCGAGTGGGCAAGATGACCCTGCCGAACCGCCTGGTGATGGCCCCGATGACCCGCAGCCGCTCCGCAGACCGCTCCGTCAACGCGCTCACCGCCGAGTACTACGCCCAGCGCGCCGGGGCCGGGCTGATCATCACCGAGGGCACCCAGCCGAGCGTGATCGGCCAGGGCTACATCGACACCCCCGGTCTGCACTCCCCGGAGCAGGCCGAGGCGTGGCGGGGCGTGACCGACGCGGTGCACGCCGCCGGCGGCCGGATCTTCGTCCAGCTCATGCACTCCGGCCGGGTCGGCCACCCCAGCCTCTACCCGGACGGCGCTCTTCCGGTCGCGCCCTCGGCCATCGCCACCGGCGGGCAGATGTACACCCCCGACGGCATGGTGGACCACCCGGTGCCGCGTGAGATGACCCTGGAGGACATCGCGCGGACCGTGGAGGACTTCGTCTCCGCCGCCAAGCACGCGGTGGACGCCGGGTTCGACGGGGTGGAGCTGCACGGGGCCAACGGCTATCTGATCCAGCAGTTCCTCGCCGACGGCTCCAACCACCGCACCGACGTCTACGGCGGCTCGGTGGAGAACCGGGTCCGGTTCGCCGACGAGGTCGCGCGGGCCGTCAGCGACGCGATCGGCCCCGAGCGCGTCGGCATCCGCATCTCGCCCGGCTCCACCAGCGAGGGTGTCAGCGAGAGCGACCCGGCCGAGCTGTACCGCACGCTGATCCGCACCCTGGCCCCGTACAACCTGGCCTACGTCCACATCATGGAGTTCGGCCACCGCGCGGTCACCGAGCTGATCCGGGCCGAGTGGCCGGGCACGCTCATCCTCAACCCGCACAAGACGGGCACGGAGGCCTCGGTGACCCCCGAGGCGGCGCAGGAGGTCCTCCAGGACGACCTCGCCGACGCGGTCTCCCTCGCCTCGCTCTGGCTCGCCAACCCCGACCTGCCCCGCCGCATCCGGGCCGGCGGCCCGTACAACTCGCCGGACCCGTCCACCTTCTACGGCGGCGACCACAAGGGCTACACCGACTACCCGACGCTCTGACCCCGACCGCGTGACGGCCCGGCACACCGGGCGGTGCCGGGCCGGGCCCGTCCACGCGGAGCCCGCCCGGCCCATCCCACACCTCTGGAGGACCGATGAGTGAATCCCTCGCGGGCCCGGGCACCGCGCGCCCCGCCGACGCGGACCCGCCCGGACCCGACACCCCGCGCATCCCCACCTACTGGCTGGGGCTGATGGCCGGACCGCTCTCGTTCGGCATCGCCGGGCCCGCGCTGGTCCTGGACGACATCGCCCGCGACCTGTCCACCACCACCGGAACCGTCACCTGGGGCGTCACCGCCTTCGGCTGGGGCATCGCGGTGGGCACCCCCCTGATGACCGGGCTGCTGCGGCACCGCGGCGCCCGGGCCGCGCTCAGCGCCTGCGGGGCGCTGGTCCTGCTCGGCGCGCTCCTGGTGCTGACCGTCCCGGCGCTGCCCGCCGTCATCATCGGCTGCGCGCTCCAGGCGCTCGGCACCGCGGGCCTCACCTCCATCGCGATGAGCCTGACGAACTCGGCCCGCTCCATGGGCTTCGTCACGGCCTCCCTCGCGGTGGTCGGCTCCACCGCGCCGCTGGTCGGCTCGCTGGTCAACGACGCGCTCAACTGGCAGGCGACGCTCGCCCTGCCCGCGCTCAGCCTGATCGCGCTGCTCGTCATCATCGGGCGGGTCTCCACCCGGCCCACCTCGACCGCCGTCTTCGACGGGCTCGGCGCGGTGCTGCTCACCGCCGTGGTCACGGCCCTGGTCTTCGTGCCGCACTACCCGCCGGTCGCCGGGGTCCTCTCCGTCCTCACGATCGCGGCCCTGGTGTGGCATCTGCGGCGCAGGCCGCAGGGGTTCGTCCCGGCGGTGGTGGTCCGCAGCCCCGTCTTCCTGATCTCCTCGGTGCTGGCGTTCCTGCTGGCGGCGGTCAACTTCGGGCTGATGTTCGCGGTGCCGGACGCGCTGTCGGACCACACCCCGTGGTCGAGCGGGAAGATCGGCGTGGCGATGGTGTGGCCGCTGCTGCTGGGCGGTGCGCTCTCCTGGGTGGTGGTCGCCCTGTCGGCGAAGGTGGGCCGCCAGCCGGTGATCATCACCCTGGTCGCCCTGAGCGCCGCCGGGGTGGTGCTGGCCTCGGTGAGCACCGTCGCGATCCTGCTGCTGCTCGCGCAGGCCCTCGCCTCGATCGCGGCCGCCTCCGGCCAGGGCGTCTTCGCGGTGCACTCCACGAAGGCGGTGCCCGACGAGGAACGCCCGGCGGCGATCGGGCTGTTCAACCTCTGCTACCTGCTCGGCGCGGCCTTCGGGCCGGCGATCGTCTCGCTGCTGTAGACCGTGGAGAGGTACGGCGAGAGCCCCGGCACCAGGTGCCGGGGCTCTCGCCGTGTCGCTCCTTACGAGGCGGGGCCGTCGTCCCCCCGGCGCAGGAAGCCCAGGAGCAGCGAGACGTCCTCGTCGGTCAGCGTGAGGCCGAACTTCTCCCGCAGCGCGGCCACCACCTCCTCCGGGCCGAGCACCGCGCGTTCGGTGCGGCCGTCGGGGTGGTCGGTGACCAGGACGTCGTTGCGCAGCCGGTGCCGTACGGTCTCCGAACCCCGCTGCGCCACCAGCCGGTTGACGAACGGGGAGCCGGGCCGGGTGGAGCTGACGTAGTGGGCCGCCTGGTAGTCGACCTCGTACTGGCGCTCCGGCCGGAAGGCGTACAGGTCCGTCCAGCCGCCCTCCCGGGTCCGGGAGCGCAGGATCCAGTGGTCGTCGTCGACGCCCAGCTCCCAGGCCCAGCCCGCCACGGTGGACCGGGCGCCCTCGCGCAGCGGGATCGGTTCGATGAGCCCGGCGTAGCCGTAGCCGGGGTCGGCCAGCCACACCGTCTCCGGCTCGTCCGCCGCCCTGACCAGCAGGGAGGTGTGCGAGCGGAAGCGGCGCCTGGTGTCGCCCTCCCGGATGCGCGAGAGCATCCGGATCACGGGGAAGCCGAAGCGGTCGAGTACGGCGGCGAACAGCAGGTTGTTCTCGTAGCAGTAGCCGCCGCGGCCGGAGCGGACCAGTTTCCGCTCCAGCTCCGCCATGTCGAGGGAGACCGTGCGGCCCACCGCGATGTCGACGTTCTCGAAACAGATGGTGCTCATGTGCGCCCGGTGCAGCTGCTGAAGGGTCTTCAGCGAGTCGTCCCGGGCGCCTTCGTAGCCGATCCGCAGCAGGTAGGCGTCGAGGTCGAGTCGGTCCGCTCCCCACTCGGGCGAGCGGTCGACGTCGACGGGCAGCCCGGTGGCGTACATCGGGACATCACTCCTTCGTAGGGGTCGCGGACAGCTCGGGGTGCCGGTGCCGTCTCACGCCTCGACCCGGACCCCGTACTCGGTGACCCAGGTGTTGAACTCGACCAGCCGCTCCATCACCGCGCGGGTGCCCCAGAGCCCGCCGAGCCCGGCGTACGACTCCAGCGGCTTGTCCAGCAGCCGCTGGATGCCCTCGGCCGGGACCAGTTCGAGCACGGGGGAGCCCTCGTGGAGCAGGGCGGCGACCTGGTCGCGCAGGGCCCGGACGTACTCCAGGTCCTGGGTGGAGGGGTACGGGCTCTTCTTGCGGGTCAGCACCGACTCGGGGAGCACGTCTGCGACGGCCGCGCGCAGCAGGCTCTTCTCGCGCCCGTCGAAGTTCTTCATCTCCCACGGAACGTTGAAGACGTACTCGACGAGCCGGTGGTCGGTGAACGGGACCCGGACCTCCAGGCTGGCCGCCATGCTGATCCGGTCCTTCCGGTCCAGCAGGAAGTTCTCCCAGCGGGAGATGTTGAGGTACGTCAGCTCCCGCATCCGCTCCTCACGGGCGGACTCGCCCGGCAGCCGGGGGACCTCCGCCAGCGCCTCGGCGTACCGCGTCTTGACGTACTCCTCCAGACCGAGCCGGTCCCACAGCCCGATCTCCTTCATGGTGTCCAGACCGCCGAGCCGCCGCCAGGCGTCGTACCAGGGGAAGGTGTCCCCGTCGACGGCCTCCTTGTCGAAGAACCAGTTGTAGCCGCCGAAGAGTTCGTCGGCGGTCTCCCCGGAGAGGGCGACGGTCACCTGGCGCTTGAGCGCGGTGCACAGGTGGAGCAGCGAGTGCTCCATGTCGCCGGTGGAGATGGGGAGGTCCTGGCAGCGCAGCACGCGGGCGCGGATGGACTTGTCCAGGACGTCGGCGTTCTCCAGCTCCACGACGATGTGCTCGGCGCCGCAGTGCTCGGCGACCTCGACGGCGTACGGGGTGTCGGGGTCCTGCCAGATCCCGTTGCCGGCGAAGGCCTCGTCGTTGCCCTTGAAGTCGATGGAGAACGCCTTGACGCGCTCGGCGCGCCCCTGGTCCCGGAAGGCCTTGGCGGCCAGCGCGGTCAGGGCGCTGGAGTCCAGTCCGCCGGAGAGCAGGGTGCCCACGGGCACGTCCGCGATGAGCTGGCGCCGGACGATGTCGTCCAGGAGTTCGCGGACCTGGGCGATGGTGGTGTCGAGGTCGTCGCCGTGCGGCTGCGCGGTCAACTCCCAGTAGGTGCGGGCGGTGTGGCCGTCCTTGGTGAAGCGGACGACCGTGCCGGGGACCACCTCGTGCATGCCCTTGAAGACGGCGTGCCCGGGGGTGTTGATGATGGCGAAGATCTCCGCCAGGCCCTCGCGGTCCACGACCGCCTCGGCCTCCGGGTGGGCCAGGATCGCCTTCGCCTCGGAGCCGAAGAGGACCCCGTCGCGGGTCGGGTAGTAGAAGAGCGGCTTCACGCCCATCCGGTCCCGGACCAGCAGGAGTTCCTCGGTGCGCGGGTCCCAGATGGCCAGCGCGTACATCCCGTTGAGCCGCCGGGCGAAGTCCTCGCCCCACCGGAGGTAGGCGTGCAGCACCACCTCGGTGTCGCTGGAGGTGCGGAACTCATGGCCGAGCCCGCTCAACTCCTCTTTCAGCTCAAGGAAGTTGTAGACCTCGCCGGTGTAGACGACGGTCGGCAGGCCGTCGTCGGGCGCGGTGACGTGCATCGGCTGCCGGCCGCCCTCCAGGTCGATGACCGAGAGCCGGCAGTGGCCGAGCGCCACATGGGGTGCCGTCCACACCCCGTCGTCGTCCGGGCCCCGGCACGCCATCGTCGCGGTCATCGCCTCGGCCGTGGCGCCCAGTTGGGAGAGGTCGCGGTCGTAGCCGACCCAGCCTGCGAGTCCACACATAGTGTCTCGTTCCTTTCCTCGTGTTCAGCCGTGTCAACAGCGCTGTACGAAAATCCGGACGGCAGGGCCTAGGTACGGGGCACCCAGCCGGCCCGGTCCCAGTAGCGGAGCTGGCGCTCCTTGAAGGTGGCGGAGACGCGGGCGATGTCCGGGCCGCCGACCACCAGCGTGCTGGGGGTACGGGGCGCGAACTCCGGCCAGACGGGGGCGTGCGGGCTCACCGGCCGCCCGTCGCGGGCGAAGGAGGCGACCAGGTCGATCAGGGTGTCGGAGACCTGGCGCTCCAGCGGGCCGTCGCCGTACGCGGGCGCGTTGGCGGGCAGCGCGTGCGAGCCGAAGAGGAACTTCGATGTCGCCTCGTGCGGGGTGCCGGAGTAGGGGGCGCGCACCGGGTGCGCGAACTCCAGGAGGTACTGCGGCGAGCGGCCCTCGCGGGCGTGCCGCTCGGCCAGCCGGACGATCTGGTAGCGGAACAGGCCGTCGCCCCAGATCTCCGACCAGAGCGACATCGGGTCCTGCGGCAGCCCGTCCGCCACGGCCGCCTTGCGGTAGAAGGCGATGGCCTGGTCCGCGTCGCGGAGGCCGACCCGGGCGCTGCCCTTGCGCAGCACCATGAAGACGGCTTCGCGCAGCTCGGCGTCGTCGGTGGGGTGCGGGCCCGGGTAGGGGTAGCCGGGTCCGCCGGTGAAGAAGGAGCCCTCGGTACGGGCGTACACCGGCATGATCGGTATCTGCGGGGTGGGCAGCTCATGGTCGTACCCGCGCATCCACTGCCCGTCGGGCACCGGCCCCCGGTACTCGCGCCACCCGGCCACCGGGCGGTCGGAGGGGTCGCCGGAGTACAGCTCCTCCCAGGCGGCCTTCAGCTCCGGGCCCGATACGCCGCGCAGCCCGGCGACCGTCGTGCCGAGCCGGGACGCGAGCAGCGCGTAGACCTCGCGGGACTCGCGCGGAGTGGTCGAACTCGCGGGATTCCAGACGTGCTTGGCGCTGATCGGTATAGCCCGCCTGATCACCCCGCGCAGCTGCGGCAGGAGGCTGAGCTGCCAGGTGCTGGACCCGCCGGCCGAGGTGCCGGCCAGCGTGATGTTGCCCGGATCGCCGCCGAAGGCAGCGGCGTTGGCCTGGACCCAGCGCAGCAGCGCCGCCTGGTCCTGGAGGCCCCAGTTGGCGAAGGACGAGGTCCGCCGGTCGGTGAACTCCTCGTGGAGCCCCCAACCCAGCAGCCCCAGGCGGTAGTTGAAGTTGATGACGACCATGTCGCCGCGCACGGCGGGCTTGGCGCCGTCGTAGTCGGGCTCGCTGCCCGCCCCGAGGAACCAGCCGCCGCCGTGGATGTAGACCACTACCGGCCGGCGGCCCGTGGTGCTCGGCGTCCAGACGTTGGCGTACAGGCAGTCCTCGCTGCTGTCCGGCAGGTAGTCGGTCTGGAGCGCGGGGGCGCCGAAGGCGGTGGCGTCCCGTATCCCGTTCCACGGTTCGGGCGGCCGGGGGGAGGCGAAGCGCAGCGGTCCCACGGGCGGGGCCGCGTAGGGGACACCGCGGAAGACGGTGACGTCGTCGAGTCGCTGACCGGCGATGCGGCCGGCGGTCGTCCGGACGACCACCGGTCCGGTACGGGGCCCGGAGGGCCGGTGGGCGGCGGTCGCGGCCGCCGCTGGAACGGCCGGGCCGGCGGTCGCCGCGGCGGCCGCGGCAGCGGCGGCGGTGACCACGAACGTACGCCTGGGAAGGCCGGAACTGGTGCGTGATGTCATGAGGAGAGGTCTCCAGGGGCCTGGCGCCGATACGGAAGCAGCCGGTACGGACGCGGCCGGTACGGGGCGCAGCCGGTATGGACGCAGCCGGTACGGGTGTGGCCCGGTAGGGACGCGACCGGTACGGAAGCCACCGGTACGGACGCGGAGCAGGGGTCGGGAGCGGCCTCATGGTGCAACGCGTCCGTGATGTCCGCCCAGGGGCGCCCGGCTAGTCCGTCAGGTCCAGGCCGCTGGACGCGGGTAGACCTGATGGAATCCGCGTCACCTGACGAACTGCTTCCCCGCCGGTTGGCAGCCGCCCCGATCCGGCCCAGGATCGGCAGCCGGACCAGGGCGGGACGGCCGCCCCCTCCTGACCCGCGGGCTCGGGTCGTCCATGGACCGAGCGGCGCGGGACCCCCGGGACGCCGCCTCGTCACGGACGACGCCCGCGACGGGTTTGCCGACGCCGCACCGACTCACACCCGACAGCGAGCGTTCCCCGCTCGCGCCATGCGACCGTGGAGGCACCAGTGGACAACGTCGTGTCCGAGATCCGGCTCAGGCCCGCACTCCAGCAGCCTGACTGGCCCGATGCCGAACACCTGGAAGACGTGCGCAGAACGCTCTCCGGCCGCCGGGCCCTCGTCCGGTACGAGGACACCCAGGCCCTCCGGCAGATCCTCGCGCAGGTGGCCCGGGGCGAGGCGCAGGTGGTCCAGGCGGGCGACTGCGCCGAGGACCCCATGGAGTCCAGCGCCGGGTACGTCGCCCGCAAGGCCGCCGTACTCGACTTACTGGCCGGGGCCATGAAGATGGCCTCGCACAAGCCGATCGTGCGGATCGGCCGGATCGCCGGCCAGTTCGCCAAGCCGCGTTCCAAGCCGCTGGAGCGGATCGGCGGGGTCGAACTCCCCGTCTACCGGGGCCATATGGTCAACAGCCCCGAACCCGCCCCCAAGGGCCGCATCCCCGACCCGGCACGGCTGCTCACCGGCTACGACGCGGCGGGCGAGATGATGGGCCACCTCGGCTGGCTCGCCACCCCGCGCGAGCGCACCAGGGGCATCGACCCGCTGGTGTGGACGAGCCACGAGGCGCTGCTCCTCGACTACGAGCTGCCGATGCTCCGCCGGGACGAGTCGGGCGCCCTCTGGCTCGCCTCCACCCACCTGCCGTGGATCGGCGAGCGCACCCGGGCGCTGGACGGGGCGCATGTGGAGCTGTTCGCCTCCATCGCCAACCCGGTGGCCTGCAAGGTCGGCCCCTCGATGACCGTCCCGGACCTGCTCGCCCTCTGCGAGCGCCTCGACCCCTCCCGCGAGGCCGGACGGCTCACCCTGATCTCCCGGATGGGCGCGGAGACCGTGGGCGAGCGGCTGCCCGCCCTGGTCGCGGCGGTCCGGGCGGCCGGGCACCCGGTGAGCTGGCTCTGCGACCCGATGCACGGCAACACCGTCACCACCGGCGAAGGGCTCAAGACCCGCTACCTGGAGCACGTGGAGCGGGAGGTGCGCGGCTTCCTCGCCGCCGTCCGCTCGGCCGACGGCACCCCCGGCGGCATCCACCTGGAGACCACCCCCGACGACGTCACCGAGTGCGTGCGCAACGAGACCCGGGCCCACCAGGTCGGCGAGAAGTACACGAGCTTCTGCGACCCCCGGCTGACCGCCTCCCAGGCGGTCTCGGTCATCGCCGCCTGGCGCGACTGAGCGGGACCGCGTACCGCAGCCCCCTTTTCAGGCACCCGTACAACCCTCGTACGAAGGAGAGTTCAGGTGGAAGAGCAGACAGCACTGGTCACCGGGGCCGCCGGCGGCATCGGCGCGGCCGTGGTCCGGCTGCTCGCCGAGCAGGGCACGGCCGTGGCCGCGGTCGACCGCGACGCCGACCGGCTGGCCGAGGAGGTCGACAAGCTCCGCGCGGAGTCCCTGCCGGTGACGGCCTTCCCGGTCGACGTGTCCGACAGCGCGGCGGTGAACGCCGTGGTCGAGGCCGTCGAGGAGCGGGTCGGGCCGGTGGACCAGCTGGTCAACGCCGCCGGGGTGCTGCGCCTGGGCCCGGTCAGCGAGATCACCGACCAGGACTGGCGAGCCATGCTGGACGTCAACATCACCGGCGTCCTGAACGTGTCCCGGGCGGTCGTGAACCGGATGATCCCGCGCAGGCGGGGCGCCATCGTCACCGTCACCTCCAACGCGGCCGTCACCCCCCGGGCGGGGATGGCCGCCTACGCCGCCTCCAAGGCGGCGGCGACCCTCCTCATCAAGTCGCTCGGCCTGGAGGTCGCCGAGTACGGCATCCGCTGCAACACCGTGGCCCCCGGCTCCACCGACACCCCGATGCTCCGGTCGATGTGGCACGACCGGGCGGCCGAGCAGCACACCCTCGACGGCTCCCCGGCCGCGTACCGCGTCGGTATCCCGCTGCGCCGGATCGGCAGGCCCACCGATGTGGCGGAGGCGGTGGCGTTCCTGCTCTCCGACCGGGCCGCCCAGATCACCCTGCACGACCTGACCGTGGACGGCGGCGCCTCGCTGGGGGCCTGACCGGCCGGACACCGCCCCCCGGGTGGTGTCCGGCGACCGGAACAGCACCACTCCCGAAAGGACCAGGACCACCCATGGCCGGCATCGCCCCCATCCCGCCGTACCCGCTCCCGGACCGCGGCGACCTCCCCGACAACACCGCCCACTGGAGCATCGACCCCGACCGGGCCGTCCTGCTCTTCCACGACATGCAGCGCTACTTCCTCCAGCCGTTCGCCCCCGAGCTGCGCGAACCGCTGCTGGCGAACGCGTCCCGGCTGCGGGCCTTCGCCGTCGCGGCCGGGATGCCGGTGGCGTACACCGCCCAGCCCGGCTCCATGACCCCCGAACAGCGCGGCCTGCTCAAGGACTTCTGGGGCCCCGGCATGCGCGCCGAGCCCGCCGACCGCGAGGTGGTCGACGAGCTGGCCCCCGCCCCCGGCGACTGGCTGCTGACGAAATGGCGCTACAGCGCCTTCTTCCGCACCGACCTGCTGGAGCGGATGCGCGCGGCCGGCCGGGACCAGCTCGTGATCAGCGGGGTTTACGGGCACGTCGGCGTGCTGATGACCGCCGTCGAGTCCTTCACCCAGGACATCGAGACCTTCCTGGTCGCCGACGCCGTCGCCGACTTCTCCCTGGAGCGGCACCGGATGACCGTGGAGTACGCCGCGCACCGCTGCGCCGTGGTGCTCACGACCAAGGAGGCGGTGGGCTGATGACCGATCTGCTCGGGCAGGTGCTCGCCCCCCACCCGCCGCCCTTCGCCCTGCTGTACCGCCCCGAGTCCACCGGCGAGGGCACCCTCGACGTGCTGGTCGGGGACGTGCACGCGTACGAGACCCTGGCCGACATCCCGCTCCCCCCGGGCCCCGGGGGCGAGGCCCGGCACGACGCCCCCGGTGGCGTGGGCCGGGAACGCCACGACGCGCTCGTCCTCGTCCCGTACCGCCAGATCGCCGAGCGCGGCTTCATCGGCACCGAGGACGGCTCGCCGCTCCTGGCGATGACCGTCACCGGCCAGGAGACCCGGACGGTCGCCGAGGCGCTGCGCCGCATCCCGGACCTCCCGATCGCCCTTACCGACGGCGGGTTCGACACCGACGACGAGACGTACGCCGAGACCGTACGCCGGGTCGTCACCGAGGAGATCGGAACCGGCAAAGGCGCCAACTTCGTCATCAAGCGCTCCTACTCGGCGGACATCACGGATTACGGGCCGGGCGCCGCGCTGACCTTCTTCCGGCGGCTGCTGGAGCGCGAGTCCGGCGCGTACTGGACGTTCGTCGTCCACACCGGCGAGCGCACCTTCGTCGGCGCCACCCCCGAGCGCCATGTCAGCCTCTCCGGCGGCCTCGCCGTGATGAACCCGATCAGCGGCACCTACCGGTACGCGGCCTCCGGCCCGAGCCTGCCCGCCATGATGGAGTTCCTCGCGGACCGCAAGGAGATCGACGAGCTGTACATGGTCGTCGACGAGGAACTGAAGATGATGTCCCGGATCTGCCCGGACGGCGGACGGGTCATCGGACCGTTCCTCAAGGAGATGGCCCGCCTCGCCCACACCGAATACTTCATCGAGGGGCACAGCGACCGCGACCCGCGCGACATCCTGCGCGAGACGATGTTCGCGCCGACCGTCACCGGCAGCCCGCTGGAGAGCGCCTGCCGCGTCATCAACCAGTACGAGCCCGAGGGCCGCGGCTACTACAGCGGGGTGGTGGCCCTCCTCGGCCGCGACCGCGACGGCGGCCACGCCCTGGACTCCTCGATCCTCATCCGCACCGCCGACATCGATGCCACCGGCCGGCTGCGGATCGGCGTCGGCGCCACCCTCGTACGCCACTCCGACCCGATGTCCGAGGCGGCCGAGACCCGCGCCAAGGCGGCCGGGCTGCTGGCGGCGCTGGAGGCCGGCGGGCAGGTTCGGCTCTCCGCCAACCCCGAGGTCCGGGCCGCGCTCGCCGAACGCAACTCCTCCCTGGCGGACTTCTGGCTCGCCCACGCGGGGGACCGGCACGCCCCGGACCCGTACCTCGCCGGGCGGCGGGTGCTGGTGGTCGACGCCGAGGACACCTTCACGTCGATGATCGCCCAGCAACTCAGCGCGGTGGGACTGTCGGTGACGGTGCGTCGGTTCGACGAGCCGTACGACCCGGCCGACCACGACCTCACGGTGATGGGCCCGGGCCCCGGCGACCCGCGCGACCTCACCGACCCGAAGATCGCCCATCTCGACGCGGCCGTAGGGAAGTTGCTGGAGACCCGTACGCCGTTCCTCGCCGTCTGCCTCAGCCACCAGGTGCTGAGCCGGCGGCTGGGGCTCCCGCTGATCCGCCGGGAGGTGCCCAACCAGGGCGTCCAGCGGGAGATCGACCTCTTCGGCCGGCGCGAACGGGTGGGCTTCTACAACACCTTCGCCGCGGTGTCGGAGGAGGAGAAGTTCGATTCCCCGGGTGTCGGCCCCGTCGAGGTGAGCCGCTCCCCCCGGACCGGCGAGGTGCACGGGCTGCGCGGACCCTGGTTCGCCTCCACCCAGTTCCACGCCGAGTCGGTGCTCACCCGCGACGGGGTACACATCACCCGCAACCTGCTGACCGAACTGCTGCGGCGCACCGAAGGAGCGGCCCGATGACGAGCGACGACCCGGCCCTGGTCAACACCGAACGCACGGAGGGTGGTTCGCCGATCCTGACCGTCTGGTCGGACATCGGCTGCCCCTGGGCGGCGCTGGCCCTGCACACTTTGCGGGCGGCCTCCGAGCGGCTGGAGCTGCCGGTCCTGGTCGACCACCGGGCCTTCCCGCTGGAGCTGTTCAACCGGGAGCCCACCCCGAAGTTCATCGTGGACGTGGAGGTCGCCGCCATCGCCGCCCGCCGCCCCGAGGTGGGGTGGCGGCGCTGGACGGCCCCGGAGTGGACCTACCCGTCCAGCATCCTGCCCGCCCTGGAGGCCGTACAGGCGGCGAAGTCCCCGGCCGTGGGCGGGCTGCGGGCCTCCGACGAGTTGGACACCGCGCTGCGCCACGCCTTCTACGTGCAGAGCCGGTCCATCGGCGTGCACGCGGTGATCCTGGAGCTGGCCGAGGCGTGCGAGCCCGTGGACGCGGAGGCGCTGGCGAAGGCGCTGCGCGCGGGGGAGGGCCGGGCGGAGGTGTACGGCCAGTGGGACATCGCCCAGGGGCCGCAGGTGCAGGGGAGCCCGCACCTGTTCGCGCCGGGCGGGTACGCGGTGCACAACCCGGGGGTGCGGTGCCGCTGGACGGACGCGCCGGAGAACGGGGGCTTCCCGCTGTTCGAGGCGTACGAGGACGGGTGGGCGGAGGAGCTGCTGCGGCGGCTGCACGGCTGAGCACGTAGGTACACACAGGTGTGCGCGGTGGCCTCCCTTTCGGGGGGTGCCACCGCGCACGTGTGTGATCAGCGCCGAGGGGGCCGGCCCTCTCGCCCCACCTCCCGGTCGACCAGGGCGCCCGCCGCTCCCGTGTAGTGCGCCGGGTCGCAGAGCCGGTCCAGCTCCGCACCGGCCGGGAGCCCCGCGGCCTCGGGGCGGTCCGCCAGTACCTGCGCCAGCGGCCGGCCGCTCGTCCGTACCTCGTCGGCGATCTCGCCGAGCAGCCGCTTCGCCGCCGTACGGCCGAGATGCGGGGCCAGATGCGCCGCGATCCGCTCGGTCACCACCTGGTCGCCGGTGAGCGCCAGGTTGTCGCGCATCCGGTCCGGGTGCACCTCAAGGCCCGCGCAGAGCTCCACCGCCGTGTGCGCGGCCCCGGCGGTCAGCCGCAGGCACTCCCGTAACGGAGACCACTCGGCGTGCCAGACGCCCGCCGACCGTTCGTCCTCCGACACCAGGCACTGGGTCAAACCGGCTGCCAGCAGCGGCACTTGGAGGGCGGCGCTGCGGATCAGCGTGGCGAGGACCGGGTTGCGTTTGTGCGGCATCGCGGAGGAGGCGCCGCGCCCCGCGACGGAGGGCTCCGCGACCTCGGCGACCTCGGTCCGGGCCATCGACTGCACGTCGATCGCGATCTTGCCGAGCGCGCCGGTGGTGAAGGCGAGGGCGGCGCCCAGGTCCGCGACGGGCGCCCGCAGGGTGTGCCAGGGCAGCGGGGGCCTGGCGAGCCCGGTCTCGGCGGCGAACCCGTCCAGCAGCAGCCCGAGGTAGCCGTCGACGTCCTCGGCCCGTTCGTCGCCGTCGACCCGGGCGTACTCCAGGTACCCGGCGAGCGTCCCGGCCGCCCCGCCGAGCGAGACGGGCAGCCCGCCGTCGAGGACCGCGGTGATCCGCCGGTGGGCGTCCAGCAGCAGCCGCCGCCACCCGGCCGCCTTGAGCCCGAAGGTGGTCGGTACGGCCTGGAGGGCGAGGGTGCGGCCGGGCATGACGGTGTCCCGGTGCTCCCGCGCCAGCCCGGCCAGCGACTCGGCGGCCGCTTCCAGGTCCGCCGCGATCAGCCCCAGGGTCCGGGCGGCGACCAGCATGGCCCCGGTGTCCAGGATGTCCTGGCTGGTGGAGCCCCGGTGGACGTACTCGGCGGCCTCCGGCGACACCTCCGCGACGGCCCGGGTCAGCGCCGCGACCAGGGAGACCACCGGGTTGGCCGTCTCCCGGGAGGCGAGCGCGACGGCCCGCAGATCCAGGGCCCGCGCCCGCACTGTACGGGTGACGGTCTCGGCGGCCTCCTTCGGTACGGTGCCGATCCCGGCCTGGGCCCGGGTCAGCGCCGCCTCGGCGTCCAGCATGGCCTGGAGCCACGCCTCGTCACCGGTCGCCGCCTCACCGGGCGTGCCGGCGCGGACGGGGGAGAGGAGGCCGGAGTCGATGCCGGGGGGCGGTTCTGTACCGGTGCCGGTCGGAGCGGGTGACCGTACTCCCGTATCGGTGCCGGTACGGACGGGCGACGGGGGTTGGGAGCCGTTGCCAGGAGGCACTGCGGCATCGGTGCCGGTCGGAGCCGGTGACCGTGCCTCCGTATCGGTGCCGGTACGGACGGGCGACGGGGGCCGGGGGCCGTTGTCAGGAGGCACTGCGGCATCGGTGCCGGTCGGAGCGGGTGACTGTACCCCCGTATCGGCGCCGGGACGGACCGGTGACGCCGGTCCGGGGGCGGGAACGGTGGCGGCCGGGCGCGCCGCCGCCCCCGGTGCCGTGGCACCAGGGGCGGCGGCGCGGGGGCCGTTGGCCTCGGCGGTCACACGATCACCCCGACGAAGCCCTCTTCCGAGGCGTGGGGCCGTGCGGACCACGGCTTGTGGGCGACCGGCGGCACGGCCAGGGCGGCCCGCGCGATGGCGTCCGAGTCGCCGAGCGTCACCGAGTCGACCCCGGGGCGGATGCCCGCGGCGGTGACCCAGTGCACCGACTCCGTCGGCACGCCGTAGGCGAAGCGCCGGGGGTGCGCCTGCCCGTTCCCGTCCAGCAGCCGGTACGGGCGTTCGGTGACGGCCAGCCCGCCGGTCTGGTAACTCCCGCCCCGCGAACCGGCGATGGAGTACGGACGCGCCTGCCCGGTGTCGAGGAGGTGGCGCATCAGCGGGTCGTCGGTGCGCCGCAGATCGGGCTCGGGCAGCCGGGCCTCGATCAGCACCGTGGAGTGGATCGGCGGCCCGGGTACGTCGGTGGAGACCGCGACGAACTGCGGTACGGCGGTGTCCACCGCGATCTTCGTGCCCGGCCCGGTCACCTCCAGCAGACCGCACTCGATGAGCGCGATCATCTCCTCGATCCGCGAGGCCGGGGGGCCGATGGAGAGGAACGCGTTGAGCGGTGTGTACCAGCCCTCCAGCTCGTCCCGGTAGGAGTCGCCCTCCAGACCGCCGTGGTCCACCGCGAGCCGGATCTCGTTGCGCAGATCGCGCAGCACGTCCAGCGCGGCCTTGACCGGTCCGCTGACGTTGCCGCTGCGGGCCGCGACGACATCGGCGGCCAGATACTCCAGCAGCCAGGCCCGGAAGCTGTCCCGGCTGGTGAACTCCCGGTCCTCGTACGGCCGGGAGAGCCGTTCCCAGGACCAGTGCTCGTCCGGCTGGATACCGAACTCCGTGAGCAGCCGCACCCCGTCGTCGTCGGCGGGCCGCTTCAGGTACCGCTCCGCCAGCTGTGCGCCGTCGTCCGCGCGTCCCTGGGCGGTGAGCAGGGTCTCGTAGTAGACGCTCTCCACCTCCCGCGAGATCAGCGGCCACAGGTCGGTGGAGAACCGGATCCGCTGCCCCTCGGCGGAGCGGGCGCGCAGCTTGGCGATGTACTCGACGGTGAGGAGCCGGGGGAAGTACCGCCCGTAGGCGCCCTTCTGGTTCTCGCCGCGCGAGTGGTACGGCACCCCGCGCCGCGAGAACGCGTACATCCGCGGCTCGCGCCCCGAGGGCCGGTAGACGAGCTTGCCGTCCTCGCCGCGCTCGTACGTCCCGCCCCGGCCCGCGCTGAACAGGGCCATGTGGTCGAAGAAGTTGAGCCCGAGGCCGCGCAGCAGGACCGGCTGCCCCGGCTGGATGGAGCTGAGGTCGAGGTCGGCCGGGTTGGCCGGGGCCACATAGGTGAGGTGGTGGATGCGGGCGAGTCCGGCCGTACGCGCCTCGCGCGGGGTGAGCCGGGTGGGCAGGTGGCCCTGGGCGAGGACGATCACGTCGAGTTCGTTGAGCCGGGTGCCGTCCTCCAGCCGTACGCCCTGGGTGCCGTCGGTGACCCCGTGCACATCGGCGATGGCCACCGCGCGGGAGCGGTGGACGGTGACGGTCACATGCTCCGGCGCCCGGTCCACCACCTGCTGGAAGCAGCTGCGCAGGTAGCGGCCGTAGAAGGACCGGGTGGGGTACGTGTCAGGCCCCAGGGCCCGGGCCTCCGCCAGCATCTCCTCCTCGGCCTCGCCGTGGCCCGCCTCGGTCCGCGCGACCACCGCGCGGGCCCACTCGTACAGGCTGGGCCCGGACTCGATCGGGCCCTCCAGCCGGGCGCTGTCGTCGGTGAAGACGGTGATCTGCGAGGCCACGGTGTTCATCAGCAGATGGCGGGACTGCTCGGGCCGCCAGACCGTCCCCGCGCCCGGCGGCGAGGGGTCCACCACGTGGATGGTGATGGCGGAGTGGCGCGGGGTGGCCCGCTCGTTGGCGCAGAGCCGTTCCAGCACGGAGAGCCCGCGGGGCCCGGCGCCCACCACACAGACTTCGAGAGGGGCGTCGCTCATGACAGCCCGCCCGCTGAGCCGTTGGAGCCTGCCGCTCCGTTGGCGCTGGCCGTCCCGTTGGAGGCGGAGGCCCCGTTGGAGCCGGCGGTCCCGTCGGAACCGCTCGCCAGCAGCCGGGCCAGCTCCAGCCGCTTGATCTTGGTGGTCGCCGTCTGCGGCAGATCCTCCAGCTTCCACCGGACCGGGTCGGCCATCGGGGGCAGACCGACGACCGCGTCCCGCCACACCCGCTCGTCCAGCGGCTTGTCGTCGCGGGTGGAGACCACGGGGACGGGCCGGCCGTCGGGGCCGGGGATGATGATGACCTCGATCAGGTCCTCGACCCGGGCGAAGAGCTTGTCCTCGATCTCCAGGGTGGACTCCACACCGGGGATCTCGTCGACCTCGCGGTCCAGCAGGTGCAGACAGCCCCACTTGGTGCGGTAGCCGACGTCGCCCATGCGCCACCAGCCGTCGTTGACCTGCTTCTCCCACCGCTGGTGCTCGCCGAGGTAGGTGACGATGCGGCCGTCGCTGCGCACCTCGATGAAGCCGGGCGAGGACTTGGTGGGCGGCCGCCCGTCGCGGCTGACCACGCGGACGTTGGTCATCCCGTGGAACGGCGAGCCGACGCACCGGCCGTCCGCCTCGGCGCCGCGCTTGCGGGAGTAGGTGCGGGCCGCGATCGGACCGACCTCGCTCTGGCCGTACGCCTGGGCGAACAGCGGCAGCCGACGGCGCGAGGCGCCCAGCAGGGTGTGCACGGTACGGGGGTGGATGGCGTCGAAGGTGGAGCTGAAGTATTTGACGTTGCTCAGCGGGCCGCGCGGGTCCTTCGCCAGCACCTCCCACCGCAGGAAGGTGTTGGGGTGGGCCTCGATCAGCCCCGGCGGGACCTGCGAGAAGAGCGTGGCCACCGACTCCGGCTCGTCGTCCTTGAGGATGATCAGCGGGTGGCCCTGGAGGATCGCGATCGGCATGGCGGTGAACATCCGCGAGTGCACGAACGAGACGTGGATGGCGACCGGTTCGCGGCTGCGGACCGCCGAGACCACGGTGGCCTGGGGGCGGTAGCGGGCCTGGAAGGTGTGCCCGGTGTGCACGGCCAGTTTGGGTGTGCCGGTGGTGCCCGATGTGTGGGTGATCAGGGTCGGGTGGTCCGGCGGCATCGTGATCGGATCGACCCGTACGGCACCGGCGTACGAGGCCAGCGGGGTCGCGCCCTCGAAGGTGCCGGAGGTCAGGAGCACCTTGCGCGCCGCCTCGAAGACCTCCGCCGGGAGGCTGTCGGTGAGCTTGGCCTCGTCGGTGACCAGGTACGGCTCCTGTGCCCGGCGCACCAGCTCCACGACGGTGGCGCCGTCCAGCTTGGGGGAGAGCAGCACCGGTACGGCGCCGATCCGGGCCGCCGCGCAGGCCAGCAGCGAGATGTCGAAGCCGTCGGTCTTGTGGACGACGATCCGCTCACCGGTACGGACCCCGGCCGCCCACAGCCGTGACGCCAGCTCGGCGACCAGCTCGGCCACCTCGGGCAGCGCCAGGCGCCGGCCCAGCTCGGGCGCGACGTCCAGGTCGTGGTCCAGGATCACCATGTTGCCGGGGTGCCGGGCGGCCGCCCGGTCGAAGAGCGTTCCGAGCCGGATGCCCTTGTTCCCTATTCGTTGCAGAAACATCTCGCCCACTCCGTTTCACGAACGTTCACGTACGCGGGAAGGAACCCGTGGGAACCCGAAGGGACCCGTCATGCGGATTCGATGACGTCCTTGATGCGCTTGAGGGTGTCGTCGAGGTCCCGTTCCAGCTTTGCGGTCCACTCGTCGATGAATCGCCTGCGGGCGTCCTCGTCGAGTTCGGAGACAATCTTGTGAATTCCGGCGGTCGCTTTCCCCATGCGGAAGTGGTGGACCAGCCGGCTGCCCTCGGGAAGCTCCTCGATGTCGAAGCCCCAGACCGATTCCTGGTCGTCCTGGGCGTGCGAGAGCATCATCCAGCGGAAGGTCACGCCCGGCTCGGCGGCGGTGATGCGGGCCTCGGTGTACCAGGTCCCGCGCACGAGCGGGGCCCAGGCGACGACCTCCTCGCTGCGCAGGTTCTCCCCGCGGAAGATGGTTCCCACGGCCGAGGGCTCGCCGCCGATCCATTCACCGCCCTGGCACTCGGGGCTCCATTCCGCGCTGCGCGGCAAATCGCTGACGACCGCGTAGACCTCTTTCGGGGTGGCGGATACGGCGATGTCCGCGCGCAGTTCGAAAAGCGGCGTGTTGTCGATGACTGATTTACTCATGAGGAGAACTCTGGTTGCGCGCGGAACGCGGGTCAACCAATCCCCGTATGGTCCGTCAAGTTCTTCCGGCCGGAGCTCAGGAATGAACCCTGAGCAGGATTTTTCCGCGCACCTCGCCGCGTTCGAGGCGGCCGTGCGCGTCGGCGGCGGCGCTCAGCGGCATCGGGACCGTCGCCGGGGGGCGCAGCTTCCCTGCCGCCAGCAACGTGCCGATGGTCTCCGCGGCGGCGGCGAGTTCGGCGGCGGTGGCCTGCGAGATGGCGAAGCCGACGACGGAGCAGTCCTTGAGGTACAGCGGACCGGCGGGCAGCACCGGCCGGGTGGCCATCCCGGCCAGGACGACGATCCGACCGCGCCGGGCGAGCAGCCCCACGGCGGTCTCCAGGTCGTTGGCGGCCGAGGTGTCGACGTACACGTCAACTCCCCCCGGACAGGCGGCTCTCAGCCGCCCCGCCACGTCCGGATCGCGGTAGTCGATCACCTCGGCGGCCCCGAGCCCCCGGCAGCGTTCGATGTCCCGCGCCGACGCGGTGGCGACGACCCGGGCACCCGCGTGGACGGCCAGCACGATGAGGGCGCTGCCCACGTTGCCGCCGCCGCCCAGGACGACGACGGTCTCCCCGGCCCGGACCCGGCCGTGCGGATGGAGGGCGAGGTAGGCGGTGGCGGCGGGGTGGGCCAGGGCGACGGCGTCCTCCGGGTTCACCCCGTCGGGCAGCCGGTAGAGCCGGTCGGCCGGGACGGCCACCCGCTCGGCCGCGGCGCCCTGCCGCCCGGCGTGCCCCATGCTGTTGCACCAGACCCGGTCGCCGGCCTCGAAACCGGTCCCGGGCGCGGAGACGGCGACGGTCCCGGCCAGGTCGCGGCCGATGACGAAGGGGAAGGTCAGGGGCGTACGCCAGGCCCCGGACCGGACGAACGTGTCGACGTGGTTGACGGAGGCGACACTCACGTCGACCAGAACCTCGCCCGCCTGCGCCACAGGCGGGGGGAGTTCGCCGTACCGGATGGTGTCGGGGGTACCGAGCTGTTCGATGTAAGCGGCGAGCATGGTGCCGGATTCTGGCAGCGGCACCGGCGTGCCGTCGCCACCTGGAGGGATTCTCTGTCAGGTCGCGCGGGCGGCCCGGCTGGCCCGGCCCCGGCTGGCCCGGCCCCGGCTGGCCCGGCCCGCCCGGGTCGCCAGGCTGGCCCGGCCCCGGCTGGCCCGGCCCGCCCGGGTCGCCAGGCTGGCCAGGCCTGCACGGTTCGCCCATCTCGCCCAGCCCACCCAGGCCGCTCCTAGCATGAGCGCCGTGGACCTGACACTCACCGACCTCACCCCCGACGACCCCCGCATGACCGCCGACGCCGCACCCCTGATCCGCACCCTGCGACCGGAGTTGACCGCCGAGGCCTTCACCGCCTTCGCGCGGGAGGCGTACGGCCAGGGGCTCCGCTTCACGATCGCGTACGACACCGCCACCGCCCGCGCCCTGGGGGCGGCCACGCACCGCCTGCTGGCGACCAGCCGGGGCCGGGTGCTCTTCGTCGACGACCTGGTGACGGCACCCGAGTCACGGGGCCGGGGCGTCGGCGCGTACCTGCTGGCGGAGTTGGAACGTCGCGCCCGGACGGCGGGCTGCCTGCGGGTGGAGCTGGACTCCGGCACCACCAACGTCCAGGCGCACCGGTTCTACCACGCGCAACGCATGACGATCGGGGCGCTGCACTTCGGCAGGGACTTGTGACGCGGACCACACGAGCTGAACCGATGACTTTCTCGCCCACCCCCAGTCATACGGACAGCAAGAAACGCACCACAGCACGCACCACAGCACGCGCAACAGCACGCGCAACAGCCCCTACGAGACAGACGGGACACACTCCATGACCGACGCCGTGAAGGGCCCTGCCAGCTACTTCCCCTCGATCGAGAAGAAGTACGGCCGCCCGGTCTCCGAGTGGAAGGACCTCATCCGCGCCTCCCCGCTGACCGAGCACATGGAGCTGGTCACCTGGCTCAAGACGGAGCACGGCCTGGGCCACGGCCACGCCAACGCCCTGGTGGCCCACACCCTGGCGGAGGACAAGGCCCGCTGACCGCAGCTGTGTCACTTCGCCGCACAGGGTCTGCGGGCGCCGGGACCGGGCCCGCATCATGAAGGTCTGGGGCCAGGCCGTGGAGGGAGGCGAGGGCCCCGGACCAGCGCCCGGTTCTCGCCGACGTACAGCAGAACGTTGACGTAGAGCAGAACGTTGGAGAGCGGGAGCACCTGAGGCTCAGAAGGCGTATCGAATCCGCAGCCACGGCGCGTGCTCCGCGATCAGCTCCCGCAGCCGGGCGAGGGCGTCGCGCTTGACCTCAAGGGCGTAGCGGACGTTGAGGGCGCCGTTCTCCGACCGCTTCGTCTCCTGCGCTCCCGGCTGCCACAGGACCTCCTCGGCCCGGGGGTGCCAGCCGAGGTTGACCTCGTGGAGCTGCTGGTTGTGGGTGAGGATGATGATCTCGGCGGCCGCCTGCGCCTTGACCCGCCCGGGCAGCACGTCGTCCAGCTGGTCGAGGAGCTCGGCCCAGTCCCGCTGCCAGCCGGGCCGGAGCACCACGGGCGAGAGGTTGAAGTGGACCTCGTACCCCGCGTCCAGGAAGTCGGCGGCGGCCGCGATGCGCTCGGCGACCGGGCTGGTACGGAGGTCCAGCAGGCGGGAGTCGTCCGAGGGCATCACGGAGAACCGCACCCGGGTGCGGCCGCGCGGATCCAGCGCGAGCAGATCGGGATTGACGAACTTGGTGGCGAACGAGGCTTTGGCGGAGGGCAGTTCGCGAAATGCGGCGATGAGGTCGGCCGTGTTGTCGCAGATCAGGGCGTCGACGGAGCAGTCGCCGTTCTCGCCGATGTCGTACACCCAGGCGTACGGATCGCACTGATTGGGCTGGGACTTGGGCCCCTGGGCCCGTACATGACGCCGTACGTGGGCGGTGATGGCCTCGATGTTGGTGAAGAGCGTGATCGGGTTGGCGTACCCCTTGCGGCGCGGGACGTAGCAGTACGCGCACGCCATGGCGCAGCCGTTGGAGGCGCCGGGGGCGATCCAGTCGGCCGACCTGCCGTTGGGCCGGGTGGTGAGGGACTGCCGGACGCCCAGGACCAGGATCTCGGTCTTGATCCGGGTCCAGCGGGCGATGTTGCCCTCGTTGCCGTGGAGAGAGGGGATGCGCCAGTGCCCGGCCACCTCGGTGACGGGAACGCCGGGCAGCCGGGCCAGGATCTGTTGCCCACGCGGTGAGGCGAGCGCGGCGGGCTCGGCGTAGACCTCCCGTACGTCCAGCATCCGCCGGGCCCGGGGGCTGTCCCGGAACCCGCCGCCACGGTACGGCGGGTCGGCGGGCAGGGTGTCCTCCCAGCCGAAGAGCGCTTGCTGCTCGGGCTCTTCGGGGGTCTGGTTCACGGCGTCGACCCTACGGGGGCGGCGGAGGGGAGGGGCGCGGCAGGCCGGTCACGGAGTGTCGCCGTACAAGAAGGACAGAAGGCTGCCAGCATCATCCGAACCGACCAGACCACCGACCACCGACCATCGGGCTCGGGATGCGAGGCGGAGGATCTCCATGGCACCACGCCCCCACTGGCTGTTCGGGGACCAGTTGGGCCCGCACTTCCTGGACCCGCGCCACGGCGGCCCGGACGACCGGGCGCCGGTGATCATGATCGAGGCGCGTTCGGTGCTGCGCCGCCGCCGCTTCCACCGGGCCAAGGCGCACCTGATCCTCTCGGCGATGCGGCACCGCGCCGCCGAACTGGGCGACCGGGTCACGTATGTCCGGACGGAGACGTACGCGGAGGGCTTGGAGCAGGTACGGGGGCGTCGTGAACCGGCCCCCTTGACGGTCCGCCACCCGACGTCACGCAGGGCACTGGACTTCGTGAGCGCGCAGGAGGGAGTGGAGATCCTGCCGCCGAAGGGCTTCCTGGTGAGCCAGGAGGACTTCGCTGAATGGGCGGCCAGGAACAAGGGAGCGAGCAAGGGAGCGGACAAGGGCACGGGGGGCTCCCTCCGCCTGGAGGGCTTCTACCGCTGGGTGCGGGAGCGGCACGAGCTGCTGATGGACGGCGACGACCCGGCCGGCGGCCGGTGGAACCTGGACCACGACAACCGCGAACCTCCGCCCCGAGGCCAGGACACCCTGGACGTCCGGGGCCCGTGGCGGCCGAGCGAGGACGAGATCGACGACGAGGTGCGCCGGGACCTCGACCGCTGGGAGCGCGACGGCGAGGTCTCCTTCGTCGGCCGGGACGGCCCGAGGCGCTTCCCCGCCACCCGGCGCGAGGCACGTTCCGCGCTGCGGCACTTCGTGGCCCACCGCCTGGCAGGGTTCGGCAGCCACGAGGACGCGATGCTGGCGGCCGACCCGGTGATGAGCCACAGCCTTCTCTCCGTACCGCTGAACCTCGGTCTTCTGGACCCGGCGGAGTGCGTGGAGCTGGCCGAGGAGGCGTACCGCTCGGGCGACGCGCCGCTCAACAGCGTCGAGGGGTTCGTCCGGCAGATCGCGGGCTGGCGCGAGTACGTGTGGCACCTGTACTGGCACTTCGGCGAGGAGTACCGCCACCGCAACGCCCTGCGCCACACGGCCCCGCTGCCGGACTGGTTCCTCGACCTGGACGCCGACGCGGTCACCGCCAACTGCCTGTCCACGGTGCTGGCCCAGGTCCGGGACACCGGCTGGACCCACCACATCCCCCGCCTGATGGTGCTGGGCAGCCGCGCCCTCCAGGACGGCTGGGACCCGGCGGCCGTCACCGACTGGTTCCACCGCTGCTTCGTGGACGGCTACGACTGGGTGATGCTCCCGAACGTGGTCGGCATGTCCCAGTACGCCGACGGCGGCATGATGACGACGAAGCCGTACACCTCGGGCGGCGCCTACATCAACCGCATGAGCGACCTCTGCGCCCCCTGCGCCTACCGCCCCACCCACCGCACCGGCGACGAGGCCTGCCCCTACACCACCGGCTACTGGTCCTTCCTCCACCGCCACCGCACCCGCCTCGCCGCCAACCACCGCACGGCCCGCGCGGTGAAGGGCCTGGACCGGCTGAAGGACCTGCAGGAACTCCTGGACACGGCGGCGCAGCGGGGTGATGCGGCGCCGTGATCAACGCCTAGTCGATGCGACAAGTCCGGGTGCGCCGGCACCCAGGAGGCATCGGTACCGATGGTGGCCCGCAGGCAGAGCGGTGCGCATGGTTCTGGGGCGCGGTCATGCGGCCACCGCCCCAGGAGCGGTCAGGGAGGCGGCCACAGCCTTCGGTGCGGGCGCACGGCCTCGCCCGCCGTTCAATCGCCCGGAGGACGAGAACCGGCCTCGTGCATCAAACTGCCCTTGCGCAAGGACCTGCACGTCATAGGGGAGGGAGTTGACGTCGAGCACTGGTCAGGTGAGCTGTGGAGCCGGAGATTGCCGCATTGGCGACCAGCGCGGGGACCACTGTCGTCGCCTTGATGGCCACTGATGCCTGGCAGCGCATTCGCGAGGGGATCGTTTTCCTCTGGCGCCGTGAGCACGCAGAGCGTGCCGAAGCCGTCACGGCCGAACTCGAAGCCACGCGTGAAGATCTCCTCGCCGCTTTGGCCACCGGTGACCAGGAGGTCGAGGGCGAACTTCAAGCGGAGTGGCAGGGCCGGATCCGACGCTTCCTCATGGCCCGCCCTGAGGTGGCCGAGCACCTGCGGAGGCTCCTGGCCGAGTTCGGCCCGCCTACAGCGACCGCCCCAGGCGCGATACAACACGCCACCGCCTCCGATCACGCCAGGATCTACCAGGCAGGCCGCGACCGGCACATCCACGAGCGATGAGCGGTGCGATGGACGGCCACGCCGACAGCAGCGGTCGGGTCTATCAGGCTTCCGGAGATCAGCACATCACCGAGCACCACCATCGCGGTGCGGCGGCCCCGGTCGGCTGGGCGGGTGTCGAGTCGGTACGCCAGCCGACGGGCGGTAGGGCGCCGATGGTGTTCCGCGACCGTACCGAGCTGATGGAACGTCTTAGGACGGCCATGGCACCGGGGGCCAGCAACCAGGTCTATGTGCTTCACGGCATGGGCGGATGCGGTAAGACCGCGGTCGCTCGCACCCTTTCCAGTACGCCACGACCGAGGGCGACCGGGTAGGCCTCTGGGTCAATGCGGCCGACCGTACGAGTCTGCGCAGCGGCATGCTTGCCATGGCTGCCGACAGGGGGGGCGACGGACGGCGAGCTGAGCGCGGCCCGGAACGGTCTTCGGGCGCCTGCGGACCTGGTGTGGGAGCGACTCGGCGAGTCCGAGCGCCCCTGGCTGCTGGTACTTGACAACGCCGACGACCCAGAGATTCTGCAGGACGGCGGCTGGCTGCGTGCCAGCGCGCGCAGCACGGTCCTGGTCACCACCCGCCGGGCCGCGGTGCAGTGGTGGCCACACGCCGAGCTGCACTACGCCGGCGCACTGCCACGCGCGGCGGTGGCGCAGGTGCTGTGCGACCTGGCTCCGGATACAGGGACGATGGAAGACGCCGTGGAGGTTGCGGAACGGCTGGGGCGGCTCCCCCTGGCGCTCACTCTCGCGGGAGAATTCCTGTCCCACCAGGTCATCGATCCGTGGACGATGGCGAAATACGGTCGCCACCTCGAGGGCCAGGGGCACGTGGATCTCATTGATCAAGGGACGAGCGCACTGGCCCGGGAGGACGCCAGGCACCTCATCCCTCGGACCTGGCAGTTGTCCCTCAACGCGCTGGCGGCGCAAGGGGTGGAGGAGTCGACGGCGCTGCTTCGGCTGCTGGCCTGCTACGGTTCCGACCCGCTGCCGCTCACACTCCTGAACAGCCCGGAGATCAATGGCCTCGTCCCTCGCGCGCGGGCCGAAGTGGCACTGCGCGGACTACTCGACCAGTCCCTGACGGCGGTGGTCGATACCGGCGTACGATGCGTGCAGACCCACGCCGTGCTGCTTGCCAGTGTGATGGCCGGCATCCCGCGCGACCAGGTCGCACAGCTCACCAGCGCGGTTGCTCGACGCCATGGTGCCGACCATCCCCGAGCGGGGGCCGCAGGACCTACGGATGAGCCTGCTCGCGCCACATGTTCTCGCGCTGCTGCAGCATGCAACCGACGCGTCCGTGGTGGCTGCGGCTCTCGACGTCGCGGTGCGGATCGTCTGCGCGCTCTACCGCACCGGCGACTACCTGTCGGCCCGGAAGCTGCCGTCCGCCGCGGCGGCCACCAGTGGACCCAAACTCGGTCCGGAACACAGGCTCGTGCTGTCCGCGCACTCACGGGCCGGCCGGGCGCTCTTCCGCCTCGGCCGGTTCGAGGAGTCCGAGCCCGTTCTCCGGCGAGTGCTCACGGATCGAGAACGACTCCTCGGACCCGACCACCCCGACACTCTGGACAGCTATTTCGGGATCAACCATCCGTTGCAGCAGCTCGGACGCGTAGCGGAGGGCCTCATGCTGTTCCAGCACACTACGGACGGGCGAGAACGCGTACTCGGGAAAGAACACCCGCTCACGCTGCAGTCCCGAGCTCACCTGCCCGAGTCCCTACCGTCGCCGATCTTGCTGATGAGGTCGATGGCGCGGCGATGCCACTACCAGAAGAGCGCGCCCGGCACTTGGGACCTGACCACGCTGTCACTCTGGGGTCACGGCTCAGCTATGCCCTCGCCCTGGTCCGGCTGAGCCGCTTCGAAGCGGCCGTTGATGACGCACGTCGGGTTGCCGAGGACTACGAACGCTGCCACGGCCCCGACTACGCGCTCACAGTCTCGACGCAGCTGCTGTATGCGCGAGCCCAGGCCGGCCTCGGCGATCTGGCCTCGGCGGTCGAACTGATGGCGGTCGTGGCCCACAGGCACGAACAAAGCTTCGGCGCTCAGCACCCCTACACGGTCAAGAGCTATGAACTTTTGGAGGAACTGAGGGACAAGGCGGCTGGCCGATCCACTGATTGACGATCATGGCCTGTTGCGAAAGCGGATCGCCTGTCAGGCCTGCTTGGGATGCCTTCGAGGAGCTCCAGCCGTACGGCTCCAGGGTCCGTCACACCACCGCCTTCCCAGCACCATCCGGGCTCGGGTATCGCAGCCCGACGGAGGCTGTCGAGCTGTGTAATGCCCGCGTGCGAGCAGGGGGCAGCGCGTCGAGAGGCTGCTGCCAGGACGGGGAGCGTGCTGTGGTGTGAGCTCGGTCGGTTCCAGCGGAAGTTTCGCCAAATGGAAGATTTCTGGCCTTTTTCCTGCGGCGCTGCGCGGAAGGCGAAATTCGGCACACACCCTGAGGGACCCGCCCCTACTGTGATCGCATGAGAGAAGGTATTCCCTTTTCGGTGTCGCCTCTTCGTGCTCTGGTGCCGCATGAGGAGTGGGTGAAGCTGACGAGGTATCCGCCCCAGACCTACCTGGCCGGTCGAGCGTTACTACGCCAGGGCGATAAGGGAACTCAGGTACTGGCACTGGTCAGTGGGATGGTGAAAATCGTCCGCAGTGACCGTGACGGGCAGCAGCGCCTGCTCGCCTTCCGCGGTCCTGGCGAGATCCTGGGGGAGATGGCGATCCAGGGTTCGGGCACGCGGATGGCCAGCGTGTGGGCCATGAGCAGATGCAAAGCTGCCCTCATACCTGGAGAGGATTTCCGACGCTTCGTGGACCATCACAAGCTCGCCTATCCGCTCGCCGTCATGGCCTCCCGCCGTCTGCTAGAGCAGACCGAGATCCATGACGGTGCTGTGCACGAGCGGCTCGCCATGGCCTTGCTCCGTCTGGTCGAGATGTCCGGTGGACAGCGGTCCTTCGACCTCACGAGGGAAGACCTGGCACAGCACATCGGGGTGGGCCGCAAGGCCGTCACTAAGGCATTGGAACGGCTCGGGCCGGACCGGGTGGAGGCCGGGAAGCGCCGGATCGAAGTGACCTGCGTGGAGGGGCTGCGCGAGATGTTCGCCGACCCAGGAGCGCGGCGTGTTCCACGTCACTCCTCGTCCGGTCCTGGGGCGCGGAACGTTTCCGCGCTCACCGGGAAGCTCGAAGCGCGAGCCATCGCACGCACGAGTGCCCCGGCCCGATCTCCGAGGGGTCGGGTGGGCTTCACAGAGGAGTGATATGCGCGAGTTCACCAGCGAACTGCCCCGGCGGATCGTCCGCCCCTACACCCACAGCCGACCGTTGCCCGACTACCGGGGCATCCTGGCCGTGGACACCAAGGACTTCACGGGACGCCCGGCGATCGAGCACGAAGCCGTCAGCCGGGCCGTACCCGAGCTTCTCAAGACCGCGCTGTCCAGGGCGGAACTTGGGGACCTCTGGGAGGACCGCGTCTTCCCCGGCTCGACCGGCGACGGCTACGTCTTCGGGTTCGCCCCCGCACGGATGCCCTTCGTGATCCATCCGCTGCTCCTCACGCTTCAGGAAGTACTGACCGACTACAACGTCCTGTCCTACGGGGCGGTGCCGATCAGGCTCCGAGCCAGTGTGCACGTCGGCCCGCTGCCTGACACCGGCGACGAGTTCAGCGGCAACGGCACGGCGCGCAACGACACGCACCGTCTGCTCGACTCACGGCCCGTCAAGGCCGTGCTCGCCTCTCACAAGGAGAACATCACCCACGTCGCGTCGATCCTCTCCGACCGTTGCTACGAGGACGCTGTTGCCGGCGGGTACACCGGGCGCCATCCCGACCACTTCGTGGAGGTGGCAGCGACGGTCGAGGGCAAGCCGTTCTCCCAGCGCGCCTGGATCTACGTACCCCAGCCGAGCGGGCCGCTCTACGAAGAGACCCCGGACGTCGACACCATCGAGGAGCTCGCGCCGGAGGCGGGCCGTGCCCGGCCGCATGACGACACACCCACTCATAGGGTGAGGAACAGCGCCCCCAGCGGAAACATCAACACCGGCACGGTCCACGGTGGACAGAGCGTGGCCAACCACCATGTCGCCGGGGATCACATCGAGGGCAACAAGGCCGGCCGTGTCCGCGGCTTTCAAGGAGATCAGGTCCGCGGCAACAAGTACCAGGGGTGGCAGTGACCCCGGACGAGGAGCCACAGCCGACGGAGCCGCTCCGGTCGGTGCCGGCCGCGCCACAGCCGCCACCCGAAGACGGGCCGTCGCGTCAGGAGGCCGAGCACGAGGTCCCTGAGCTGCTCGACGCCATCGGCGCGGCCGCGAAGGATTCGCTCTCGTTCGTGTACGCCCCACGAGGAAACTTCAACTCCGGGACTGTCCACGGGGGCCAGCGTGTGCACAACGGCTCCGCGAACGAAGGGCTGGGGCTCCGGGAAGGAAGGGTGCGCGAAGGGCCCGTTCCCGAGTCGGAAGTGCGGGCCGCCGCCTTCGGATTCGCGCGACCCGACTGGTTCGAAGGAGCCCTCGCGGAGTTGAAGGAAGGGCCGCTCCTCCTGGCCGGGCGGCCGGGTTCGGGGCGTCGTACCGCGGCGCTCAACCTCCTGCGCGAGAGCTGTGGGGAGGGGGCCCTACTGCGGGCCTTGGACAGCGTTACCGAGCTGGACCGCTGGCAGCCCACCGATCCGTCGGTGCGGGGTTACCTGATGGACGGCCTGTTCCCGTCCCGGCCCCTCGGCCCCGGTGTTCTGGGACATGTGCGCTCCCTCCTCGAGAAGGCAACCGCGCACATGGTGATCACGCTGCCCGATGACCCGGCGCTGCTGCGTCGCCTCGAACAGGACCTGCACGTCAGGCCCGTCCGGTGCGTGCCGCCGCTGCCCGCCATGGTCTTCGGCAGCTGCTTCGAGGACATGGTTCCGGACCAGCGGGAGCGGGAGCGCCTGCTGTCGGCGCTGAACCAGCGCCACGAGTTGAGCGACCTGCTGGTCCCCGAACTGGTGCCGGCCGAAGTGGTGGAGCTGGTGACGGCCATCGTGACCGCTGACGGTGACCCGGACGCGCTCGGTGACCTGGGGAGCCGGTTGAGTTACCAGGCCGAACAGGAAGTTCCCGAACTCATGCAGAAGTTGCGCGGTGACCCGGATGCTCTGGCCTTCCTGCTGGCCGCATCCGTCTACGAGGGCCTGGACCACCGACTCGTCGTGGAGGAAGCCGTCCGCTTGCTGAAACTGTCCGAAGGCCGTCTGACGGCGGAGCTGCCACCGACGGACTCGTCAGGAATCGAGAAGGCCGGGCGGCCCAACCCGGACTTCGTCTTCCGACGGCCTTTGACTGATCTGCTGCACACTGTCCGCGCCGTCCGCCAGGAGCGCACGATCAGCCTGGAGGGGGCCTACGCGCACAGTGTGCAAGGGGTTGTATTCGTCAGGCACCGGCAGGCCGAAGCAGTGCTCAGGCATGTGTGGCGCGAGTACGGACAGTTGTCGGATCTCCTCGTCGAGTGGCTGCGGGAAGTGGGACGCACCACCGAGCTGACCCGGCCGGTGGGCCAGTTCATGGGCAGAGCGGCGAGGTGGGGAGGTGGACGACGCGCACTGCGGCACATCCAGGCTCTCGCCGAGTCGGACCGCACGACCAGCCGTCTCATCGCGGCGAACGCGCTGGGCATCGCGGCCGAGGACCCGGTGCTCGTCGCAGAGGTGCGCTATCGGCTCCAGCGCTGGAGCCTGGCGGCCGACGTCCATCTGAGGACGACGGTGGCGTACACCTGCGGTGCGGAGTTCGGGCTCTCCCGCCCGGACCTCGCCCTGCGGCTTCTCCACGATCTCCTCCTCGGAGTCCGGGGCCGCCCCGGAGGGAGGGGTCAGGATGACGACGGCCAAGTCCTACTAGCCGTGCGGGTGGCGATCCTGAGCCTTTTCCAGGGCGGTAACGAGGCGAAGGTGTTCGGCCGGATTACCGAGTGGCTGGACGCAGAGCAATGCGAAACGGAACAGGTGCTTTTGCTGTTCGGGCAACTGCTTCAGTCCCCGGGGTGGTTCATGCGGGGACTCGCGGACGGCACCCCGGAAGCGGGATCGATAGTGGAGATAATCCGCCGAGCGTTGAATGCGGAGAGTTCTTTCGACGTGACCTGTGCGGCATTACTGCGGTGGGCCGACTGGTCCCGGTGGGACGAAACGCATTTCCGCGCGGTGGAGAACTTGTTTGCCGCACTGGCTCGTGCCATGCGATTCGGCGAATTTCGGTTGTTCGTCGAGATGGATGAGACGGCTGCGGACGGGTGGGCAGGACTGAACACGGCGCGGGCCGCACTCAGCAGGTGGCGCGCCGGTGAACAAGGGGAGGCAGCATGAGCGACGAGTCGACCGAGCCGCTCTACTTCCGGGTCGCCGGCCCGCCCTGGCGGGAAATCCTCCGTAAGCGCTGGTCCAAGACCGGAGACTGGTCCCTGGTGCTGAGGGACGAGGCTGGGGACTACCGCTTCCTCGGCTGTGGCGGGGATCCGGACGACGTCGGAGTCTATGGACCCGCGCCGATGGACGAGGCGGCTCCGCCCGGCCTTGGCGGACAGTACACCGACGTCTTCCGGGTCGACACGACCGAGCACGTGGACACGCGGGCGGTCGGCCTTCCCACCGTGTACGGAACGGAATCGGTGGATCTGTGGGTCTCGTGGTGGGTCCACGATCCCGTACGCGTCGTGCGTACGAGGACCACGCACGGCTGGCATGTCGTGCGGACTCGGCTCACCGGCGCCCTGCACCACCTGGCCGAGGCGCAGGCGGTGGCGGGCAGTGGGCTGGGGGCCCCGGAGATCATGCAGTACCTCGGCGTGCCGCAGCGCCTGGATGAAACGGGTCTGAGCTACCGGGTGTTCGACGTACGGCTCCGGGAAAGCGGCGAGGAACTGCTGATCGGCCAGGAGGAGGGCGAGGGGGTCCGCTACTCCTGGACGACCAGCCGTCGTGGGGAGTACGAATTCTGCCTCCAGGCGCTGCAAGCGGGGCCGGCGTCCCTCGCCGCCCTCTGGCTCCTCAGACACCCCGACCAGGTGCGCCAAGTGCTGGACTGGTCGGTCGACCACCAGAGTCTGCTGAACCCTCCGCGCAGCGACTGGCAGGAGGAATTGGCCGCACTGCTGGGCACGCTGACCGATCAGGAGCGCAAAGAGATTTCCTACATTCTGCGAGATCGGATCTCTGCGCTCGGGCGCCCAGTTCCCAGTGGGGTCATCTGACGTCAGGAGTTGCGTTCAAAAATCGAATAATTGGGCGAGTGCGCTGGCTTCGGGCAGCGCACTCGCCTTTTCTTTTGCGCGAGGCTACGCGAGCCCTTCGCTGTGACTGCGGTCACCCGATTTCTGGGCCTCGGGAGCAGATACGAGCGCCGATACGCGGGATTCTCGATTCGTCCAGGAGACGGGTGCCCGATCCACTGTCCGGGTATCCAGAGCATTGAAGGGTGACATGCGAGCAGAACAGAATCGAAGTACGGACGGCATCATCGCGTTCCCCCGATCGCAGGAGATCGCCGAATCGGTGTACGCCCGCCGCGCGCTGCCGGACGCCGGGCCCGAGACGGAGGTCTCTCCGGCGACGGTCCTGAACGCTGAACGCGGGATCATCAACACCGGCACCGTCCACGGCGGCCAGCACGTCACCGCCATCGCGCTCTCCGGCCACGTCGACGGCGGGGCCGATGAAGGCATCTGAGCTTCCTCAAGGCGGCGACCTCGACGCCCTCGTAGCAGCCCTGGCCGGGCGGGAGATGGTGGTCGTAGCGCCGCACGGCACCGTCAACACCGGTTTGGTGACTGGTGGCCAGCGGCACACCGCGTCCCACCCGGCGGAAGGCGGCACGGCAGCGGGGCCGATGCGGCAGGGCCCCGTACGTGCCAAGCATTTGGAGACCGCGAGACGCCGCTTTGTGCCACCGCCCGGCTTCGAGGACGCACTCGCCGCACTCGACTCCGGCATCATCGTGCTTCTCGGGGAGCCGGGGACAGGACGTGAGACACACGCCCTCAACCTGCTGGCCCATGGCGGTGAGGAGCCCGTGCTCGTCCAGGTGGACGGGGCCGTGAACTTCTCCCGTTGGGGGCCACGGGCTCAGGGGGTGCACGGATACCTGGTGATGGAGCCCCCGGACCCGTTCGCGCTCCGGGTATGGGATCTGTCACGCCTGGAGACACCCCTGGCCGAGGCCGGCGCGCGTCTGATCATCGTGCTGGCGGATGTCCCCGGGCTGGCCGGTGCCCTGGAGGACCACCTGGGCATGCCGGTGGTGCACCACCGCCCACCGGACGCGCGAAAGGTCTTCAGCGCCCATCTCTCCGACGGCTCTACCGACGAGGGAGCCTGCGCCGGGTGGATGCGCGCCCTGGAGCGGGGCCAACTCGGCGACTTGCTGCCCGAAGGACTTCCACCGCGCTATGCGGCGCGGGCGGCGGAGGCCGTACTCCAGTTAGGTGTGGCGGGTGGAGTGACCGGCGCCGAGGTGTTGCGTCATGTGGCCCGGGCCGAGGCCGCCGAAATCGTGGCCCGGGCCCAGACGGAGCCGGCCCTCCGCGCCGACCTGCTCGCCGTCACCGTCTACGGAGGGCTGCCCCGCAGCGTAGTGACCGAGCGAGCCGGGGAGCTGCTCCGACTGGCGGGGCCGGGAAGGGAGCAGGATCCCGACATCCGAAGTTCGCACGGCGACGCGGCGGCCGGTACCCGCCGACGGCTTGGGCCTGAGATATTGAGGCTCCTCGGGGCCCACCGTGCGCCGTGCGCCGCGGACGGAACCACGGACACGGTGTCCTTCCTCTGGCCCGCCGTGGGCGAGGCCGTATGGGAGGCCCTGTGCCGTGACCACACTGATCTCGTACCCCTGTTGCACTCTTGGCTCGCCGGTACCGGCCCCGAGGCGGAGCAGGTTGAACGGGCCGGGCGGGCGGTCGCCGCCATGGCGGTGGCGACAGGCGGCCGGTCCTTGGAACACCTACGCGACCTGGCGCTGTCTCCGTCACTCCCTGCTTCTCAGGTGGCGGGGTGGTGTCTTGGGACGCTGGTTCAGGACCCGGCAACGGGACAGGTAGCCACTGAGCTGCTCGAACAGTGGAGTGTCACAGTTGAGGCTCCGCTGCGCGAGGCAGTGGTCCACGCCTGCCACCCGGACCGCGGCCAGGTCACGGAAGAGCAAGCCCTGTGGTTGCTGCGACGGCTCATGACAACCCTGGACGACGACACGGATGCCCTGTCCGTCGTCCTCGTCGTCGCGGAGACGATGGTTCGGCGTTTCGAAGTCGGGGACTCCGGCACCAGGACAGCAGTTCTGCGCGGCATGTGCGACTGGACGCGGTCGGAGGGCGTTCCCAGTCTGCTGACAGCCCTCTGCTTTCCCATGATGGTGGACGCAGACCTCGCGTGGTGGAGCGAACAGGTCCTCAATGAGCCCGAGTTGGCATTCAGCACGGTCCAGCTGGCAGCACATGCCCTGGACGAGTCGGCCACCTTCGCGGCCATGCGCGACGCCCTCCTCGTCTGGTGTGCCGAGGCGGTCGACGTGGAGCACCGGGCCCGGGCTCTGAGCGAACTCCTCGATGGTTTGGTGTCCGCCCGCCGACCCGGCTCTCTTCGCTGGCTTCTGGCCGTCGAGAGGGGCCCGGACTCGATGCCGGGCAAGGAGCCGGCAGCCCGTGCACTGGCCGCGTGGCGCGGCGAATCACCTGTCTCGCACTCCGATTGATCAGGAGGACCGATGTCACTTCCCCCTCACCCCGGTATCTTCGTCGCCGTCGAGCGGCACTGCGCCGACGGCGAGCCGACGCCCCCGTTACGTCTCTACGACGGATCGGAACGGGCCGGCGTACCGCTGGCCCTGGTACGGGCCCGACAACTGCTCTACGACCGCTCCGTCGGCGCTGAGGTACGTGCGAGCCTGTGGCATCAGATCGCGGAACACGTACACGCCGACGCCGCCGGGCCCGACTGGCCGGAGGCCGTCGTATGGCTGGGACTCCCGGGGCTCCGCCGTACCGCCTACAAGATCACCTGGCGTTTCGGCGCCGAACGAGGCGATGTCGAGGCCGAGCTGATCACCTGCTACCTCGAAGCGCTGGCCGGTCTCGCGGCGAATGACCCTGACCCTGGCGGAACAGTGCTGCGTTCAGCCTGCACACGCGGGTATGACGTGTGGCGCAACGCTCGCCTCGAGACGGCCTCGGACGACGTGGAGCGGGTCGGCGGCGCCCCCGTCGAAGCGGAGGCGGCGGACTACTGGCAGGCGGATTACGACCCGGCCCCGCGCCGCCCCGGGCTCTCGGCCCCGGTGCGGATCACCGTTCCCGCTCACCGTGTCGAGGGCGTACGCCTCGGTGCCCTGGCCCGGACCTGGGGAGTGGCCGACACCGCCACGAGCGTCGGAATCTCGGGCCGGGGACACCAGGTCGCCACGGTCTCTCTGCGGTGCGTACGGAGGAACGGATGACCTACCGCGTCGAGACGCCCCTCACCTTCCGCGAGATTTTCAATCTTCCGGTCAGTGTCAACCTGCAAACGGCGGCCAGGGCTTACGGAATGTGCCTGGGTACGGCCTACCGGCTGGTGGCACGGGACGCCTTCCCCTGCCCCACCGTGCGCGTCGGCCGACGCCACCGCGTGCTCACAGTGGACCTTCTGAGCGCACTGGGCATCGAGGAACGCCCCGTCTTCGCCGACGAGGTCGCCGACGGGGTGGCACTCACTCTCTTCGACTGACCGCCACCCCCGCCCTCCGCCCTGTCGGTGCCCGGCTGCCCGGCCACCGACAGGGCCCTGGACCTACTCTGAAGGAGCCTGTCATGCCCACCTGCCTTGCCATCTGCGGGACCATCCCCGTCCTCGCCCCTCCTGGCCAATCCCCGCCGGGGGAGCGGCAGCGGTCCACCGTCCTGTGCGAGGACATCGTGAGTCCCGCGTGTGCAGAGCTCGGCCTCACCTTCCTGCGAGCGGACAGGCTCACGGAGGCAGGCCTGCCCATGGACCAACTGAACCGTCTACTCACCGAAGTAGACGTTGTCGTCGCCGACCTCTGCGGATCCGGGGAGGAGCTGTCCTTCGGGCTCGGGGTGCGGCACGGTCTCGGCCGGTACACCATTCATGTCACGGAGGGAACCGAACAGCTCCCGGGCCCCGGAACGGCCCTTCGGATCGCGTTCCCGTCACACCCCGCCGAAACCCCCACCGTCCGGCAGCAACTGACGAGCTTATTGGCGGAGGCGCTAGGTGGTGGCAGCGCCCTGTCGCTCCCCAGGGGCGCGACCCCTGGGTCCGTCGCGGAGCCGACCACCGAGGGCGACGAGGACGCCCCCGGCCTGTTCGATCTGGTCGTCGAGGCGGAAGCGCAGCTGGAGGCCATCTCCGGCGACATGGCCGACGTGGAGTCCGCCCTGACGGACCTCGGGGAGATGATGGAGCTGATCGGCGAGGACATGGCCCGCGTCGACCATGCCGGCGCTCCGATGAACATGCGGATGACCGTGATCAACCGCCTGGCCAAAGCCATCGAAGGGCCGGCAGAAGACCTGGCGGCGGCCGCGGGGCGCTTCGTCGAGCGCATGGGGGCCAGTGTCGGCGCGCTCCGGGCATTCCTGGAATGGGCGGCGAGCACGCCGCGCCGCGATTGGCCGGAGGGCGTGGGGGAGATGCTGGAGCAGGTGGTCACGGCCACCGGGGAAGTACAGGATGCAGCGGGCACCTTTCAGGAGGTGATGGCAGTGATCAGCCTGTTCGGCTCCTCCAGCCGTCAGCTGCGCCGTCCCTCCCAGCAGATCAACACATCCCTTCAGGCCATTTTCCGGAGTGTGGCCGTGCTTGACGAACTGAGGGGCCTGGCCATGACGCTGAGGGAGCGCTGAGTCTCCTCGGGACGCGCCCCGCGACATGTGGAGCACCACTCACTTCCCCGTCCGGTGCCGCAAGGCCGGACCGGCCTTGCGGCACCGGACGGGCCAGGTGTAAGAGCACTCTGCCCCGTGTGCCGATCAGTGGACGGTCGGATCCTGACCAAGCCGATCCATGGCCCTCATCGCAGATGGCCAGTTGCCCTGCATCAGGATATGTGAGTCTCGTCAACTGGAGCGCCATCTCGTTCCGATTCCTGAAAGGCTCTCCGAGGCCCGACCGGAGAGCTGGCTCACAGCTGCGCCGAGCATTCCTCCAGAGAGATCTCCGCGACGGCCGCGTCCGTAACAGCCTCCAGGCCCGGGATGCAGGGACGGACGTCGGGAAGCGGCGTGCAGAAGGTGACGTTGGAGGTGAGGAGGGCCTCCTCGGTATCGGCGAAGGAGAGGGAGACGTACGCCTTCACCTGAGTGTCACCGAACTCCTCCTGCGCTTTCCGAAGGCAGGCGCACACATATGCCAGGCACCTCCGGACGAGAAGGGGTCTACGTTCGTCCGGTGCGGCCGGGAGGTCGTAGTCGGTCATCCCCCTCCCGTTGATCGTCGTCTCCTCCGTGAGTTGGTCGACATAGGTGCCGGGCGCCTCCGGACAGAGGTCGGTCAGCACGCGCCCACCGGCGGCTGTGAGGGACCATCCGCGCTCCACGACCTCAAGGAACATGGGGGGAATGTCCCGATCGCTCAGGTCGGTGATATCTGTCGTCCGCAGGATCTCCCGCATCCGAAGATTGCTTCGCATGCCCATCCCTCGCCGAGTGCGGCGAGCCCCTTTCTGATCCCTGCGATGAAGCCCGGACTGCTTCCGACGGCTTTCTCGACGCTACGTGGAAGCCCTTCGAACTTTCCTGTTTCGAAGTCGTACTGGTACTTCGTGCCCTTGTTGCTCTGGTCCTGGAAGTGGAGCTGCCCCGCTCGTCCGCCGGGGTCGGGGTTTTCCACGTCGATCCGGTACAGCCCGTTCGTCACGGCAACAAGCTGGCCCTCAGCGATTTTCCCCAAGGTGTCGGGTGAGATCTGGAAACCCTCGTGGAGGTAGTGGTGCGCGAAGGCCGGCTGCCCCTCAGCCAGTTCAAGCCGTACCCAGACAGGGGGAACGGATACTGGGAGCGCAGCCCTTCGAACCAGTCGAGCTCCGCAGGGTTCGGGTCGATCGGTACGACAAGGGTCCAGCTTGTTGGCCCGTGCTCAGCAGCACGGGCCAGAGACCGCTCAACTTTCCGCCGACGGGAGCGGTCCAGCCTCCCAGTGAACGACTTCATCTCGTAGATCGCCAGCGTGCCGTCATCTCGACGGAATTGCGCGTCCCGCCCGCCATCGCCCCCCGCGCCGTCGACCCGGAGTATGTCGCGGTCGAGCAGGTTCAGCAGAACGGCCACCGCTGTCTCGTAGGCATCCGCCTGTTGCGCCACTTGTTCCCAGCGCGATGATCCGATCGCCATGCAGCCCTCCTCCTCTCAGTCTGCCGCGCTTCCGCAGCCTCTGTGGACAGGACTTGTCAGGTGACGTTCTCGGTCTCTGGAGGAGGGGGTCGAATCGTTCGGATGGCGGTCGAATGCCTGGGACGCCGAACCTGATGCGCCATCAGGGCAAATATGGCACGAGAATGGCACGCGAGGCCAAAAAGGTCTAGACAACAAAGGAAGCCCCAGATCTCTGACCTGGGGCTTTTCTGTGGAGCGGGTGACGAGAATCGAACTCGCGCTCTGAGCTTGGGAAGCTCATGTTCTACCATTAAACTACACCCGCGAAGCATGCCGATGACCGGCGTTGCATCGTCACACACTGTACCCCATGTCAGGCCCCCGGTGGATGAGCCGTGGGGTCTCCTCGTGCTGTGCCCCGGTGGCTGGGTGGGGTGGACGCGGTTGTGGTGGGCGGGAGTTGGGGGCGTAGCGTGAGTGGTCGGAGTGCCGCTTGCGGTGGCGTCCTGTTCATCCCCTAATGTGGCGTTCTCGTCCGTATGTGGTTGGGGAAGGGACTTGATGGAGTCGATGGAGCGCACCGTCGTCCGCTGTGCCGAAGGGCATGTTTTCGCTACCTCGTCGTTCCCGATGCAGCAGCTCGGGGCCGACCGGATCGGGCCGGGGCGGTTGATCCGGTGTCCCCGGTGTGCCCGGTTGCGGCAGGCCGTTCCTGTGGGGTTCGAGAAGCGGTAGGAGTAGGGGCGGGGAGGGGCGCGCGGCGGGTGGTGTTCGTCGCCGTCGCCCCTGGGGGCCCCTCCCCGGTGGTCCGGTTGGGGTGGGGTCGTGCCTTCTGCGTATCCTCGGGACGTGCTTCTCTCAGACAAGGACATCCGGGCCGAGATCGACGCCGGGCGAGTCCGTATCGATCCGTACGACCCTTCGATGGTGCAGCCGTCGAGCATCGACGTGCGGCTGGACCGCTACTTCCGGGTGTTCGAGAACCACCGGTACCCGCACATCGACCCGGCGGTGGAGCAGCCCGATCTGACGCGGACCGTCGAGCCGGAGGGGGATGACGCCTTCATCCTGCACCCGGGCGAGTTCGTGCTGGCGTCCACGTACGAGGTGATCTCGCTCCCCGACGACCTGGCCTCGCGGCTGGAGGGGAAGAGTTCGCTCGGGCGGCTCGGGCTGGTGACGCACTCGACGGCCGGATTCATCGACCCCGGGTTCTCCGGGCACGTGACCCTGGAGCTGTCGAACCTCGCGACCCTGCCCATAAAGCTCTGGCCGGGCATGAAGATCGGGCAGCTGTGTCTGTTCAAGCTGACCTCGTCCGCCGAGTTCCCCTACGGCTCCGAGCGGTACGAGTCGCGGTACCAGGGGCAGCGGGGGCCCACGGCCTCACGGTCGTTCCAGAACTTCCATCGGACCCAGGTGTGATCAATCGTGGCCAGTGACGTGCGGGAAAACCTTACCTACGAGGGCTTCGGGCGGGCCGTGCGCGAGCTCGCCCAGACCGTTGCCGACGACGGGTACGAGCCCGATGTCGTGCTCAGCATCGCCCGGGGTGGGGTCTTTGTTGCCGGTGGGCTCGCCTATGCCCTCGACTGCAAGAACATCCACCTCGTCAACGTCGAGTTCTACACCGGGGTCGGGACGACCCTGGAGATGCCCGTGATGCTGGCGCCCGTCCCCAACGCGATCGACTTCTCGGAGAAGAAGGTTCTGATCGCCGACGATGTCGCCGACACCGGCAAGACCCTCAAGCTCGTCCACGACTTCTGCGTCGACCACGTCGCCGAGGTCCGCAGCGCCGTCATCTACGAGAAGTCCCACTCCCTCGTGAAGTGCGAGTACGTGTGGAAGAAGACCGATCAGTGGATCAACTTCCCGTGGAGCGTGGAGAAGCCCGTCGTGCGGCGGGACGGGCAGGTCCTCGACGCGTAGTCCCCGTACGGACGCGTGGTCCCCGTATGGATGCGTAGTTCCCGTACGGACGTGTAGTACCCGTACGGACGTGTAGTGCCCGTATGCGCTTAGTACGTGGAAGGCCCCGGAGTGCGTCCTGCGCTCCGGGGCCTTCTCGCGGCAGATCCGCCTCAGATCGTGCCCAGCTTGATGATCGACAGCAGCGCCAGCAGCTGGATCGCCGACGCTCCCAGCGCCTTCGGCCACGGCAGGTCGTGCGACTTGCTCACCATCGACGTGAACAGTGCGCCGGCCGCCAGCCAGGTCAGCCAGCCCAGGATCTGCACCAGGGAGTTCTCGCCGCCCAGGAAGAGGGCGAAGAGCAGCCGAGGGGCGTCGGTGATCGACATGATCAGCATCGACAGGCCCACCGTCGGCTGCCAGGAGCCTGTGCCGCCCAGCTGGCGGGCCAGGGTGTGGGTCACCGCGCCGAGGACCAGGCCGCCGATGACGAAGCCGACGCCGGTGAACAGGACGTACGGGACGGCCGTCGCGACCGGGGCCTTGATCGCCTCCTCGCGGGCCTGATCGAAGCCGAACAGCGCCAGCAGGCCGTAGAGGAACGTGACGATCAGCGCCGGGCCCCAGACCGCGTAGTCCCGCATCTGCCAGAACGTGGGGCCCGGGCGCGTCACGATGCCGGTCAGCAGCGCCTTCCAGGGCAGGCGCGGGCCTGCGGGCTGGGCGGGGGCGGAGCCGGCGCGGTAGGTGTTGCCGTCGCCGTACGGGTCGTCGACGCTGAACGCCTGCGTGTGACCCGGGTTGTTGGCGTACGGGTCGTGGGGCGCGGGGTCGGCGTAGGGGTCGCCGAAATACTCCGGCTCGCCGTGCCCGTGCGGGCCCTGGGCGTGTCCCTGGTGGCCCTGCCCGTGTCTGCCGTCGTACCCGTTGGCCGCGTAGCCGCCGCCGGTGTACGGGGCGCCCTGCGGGGCTCCGTACGGTGGGGGCGCCGCGCCGTTGCCGTGGCCGCCGCCTCCTGCCGTCGGCCACGGCTGAGCTCCGTACGGCGGCTGTGGTGCCTGCCCTCCGTACGGCTGCTGCCGCTGCTGCTGCGGTTGTTGCGGGGTGCGGTTGTCCCGGCCGCGTCCGATCCTGAATCCAGCCACCCATCGAACGTACCTGGTCCCCGGTGGCGGGGAGTGGGGGCCGGGGGAACCCGCCCGCCATTGCGGCCGAGCTGTGACATCCCCTAGGGGGCGTAGGGACGGGAGTTCAGGGGCGTACGAGGGGGAGTTCAGGGGAGGAACAGGGCCGTGGAGAACGTCAGGACCGGGTCGTCCGTCTTCCCCGCCGCGTACAGCGCGATCAGGTCCTCGCGTCCGCCGCGGTACGTCCTTACCACCGTGTCCGGCCTCTTGTCGCCGTCGAAGTCGCCGTGGGACAGGAGCGCGGTGCGGGTGGTGCCCTTGGTGCGCAGGGGGGCCTCGGGGAGCTTCTCCGCCGTGAAGGTGTACGCGCCGCCGGGGCGCGCCGGGCCGTCCGCCGAGCCCAGCAGCAGCGTGCCCTCGGCCGCCTTGCCGGGGGTGCGCGGGCGGGTGGTGGCGACGAGGTCGTCGTAGCCGTCGCCGTCGGTGTCGGCCCGGGGCTCGGGGGCGTACAGGTACGGGCCGCCGTCCGGCAGCAGCTCCGCGCCGGCCGGGGCCCCGGTGCGGGTGAAGGGGCCGCGCAGGAAGGAGATCCGGCCGTCGCTGGCGGTGACCGCCAGGTCGGTGCCGCCGTCTCCGTCGAAGTCGCCGCAGACCGGGTGCTCGGGCCACTCCTTGCCGAACCGGGCCTGCGCCGGGATCCGTACGGTCACCGCCCTGCCGGTCAGGCCCTCCGGCGAGCCGAACAGGATCTGGAGCGGGATGGGCGGGGCGCCGACGCCGTTGTACGGGGGGTCGGTGGAGACGACCAGGTCCGTGAAGCCGTCCCGGTCCAGGTCGCAGGCGGCCTCGGCCTCGAACGCGGCCGGCAGGGTGTCGCCGGACTTCGCCGCGTTGGCACGGGCGTTCAGCAGCTGGCGGGCGCCCGGGTCCAGGGGGCTGTCCTCGGTGCCGTACACGATGCCTATCCCCGCGTCGTCGCCGTACGGGTCCTCGGGGGCCTTCACCAGGTCGTTGATGACCAGGTCCTGGTGGCCGTCGCCGTTGAAGTCGTACGGGACCCGGCTTCCCTCGCCGCGCGGGACGGGGATGAGGGGGACGGGCGCGGTGTCGCCGTTCTTCGCGTCGCCGGCGGAGGGGGAGGGGCCGGAGGCCGAGGAGCTGTCGCACGCCGTGAGCACCAGCAGCAGACCGGCACAGCCCGCAGCGAGAGCTGCCGCGGCCCTGGTGGTGGCCGTCGGCGCCGTCGCCCTTGCCTTCGGGTGCGTGTTGCTTGTGCGCACGGGCCCTCGTTCGTCGTCGTTCGTCGCTCTGTGTGCGGTGTTCGTCGTGCGGTGTTGTTGTGTGGTGTCCGCTGTCGGGGTGGGTCTCCGGGCGGCGGGCTCCGGGGCACATGATGCTTCAGATGGCCCGGCGCGTACATGTCGGGGATCACATGCGGACCGCGTCACCCCCGTTCCCGTACGCACGGAGGAACCGCGTCACCCCCGTTCCCGTACGCACGGAGGAACCGCGTCACCCACCCGTTCCCGTACGCACGGAAAAGCGGCCGGTCCTGCCCCCGAGGCAGGTCCGGCCGCTCATCGCGCTGATGCGTTACGTCACTTTGCCGGTTCCGGCTCCGGTGCGTCCACCTGCTCCGGCTCGCCGGTCGGGTCGACGGGCGCCTTCACGGACTCCAGCAGGAGCTGCGAGACGTCCACGACCTGGATGGACTCCTTGGCCTGGCCGTCGTTCTTCTTGCCGTTGACCGAGTCGGTCAGCATGACGAGGCAGAACGGGCAGGCCGTCGAGACGATGTCCGGGTTGAGGGCGAGGGCCTCGTCGACGCGCTCGTTGTTGACGCGCTTGCCGATCCGCTCCTCCATCCACATCCGGGCACCACCGGCGCCGCAGCAGAAGCCGCGCTCCTTGTGGCGGTGCATCTCCTCGTTCCGCAGGCCCGGGACCTTCGCGATGATCTCGCGCGGCGGGGTGTAGATCTTGTTGTGCCGGCCCAGGTAGCACGGGTCGTGGTACGTGATCAGGCCCTCGACCGGGGTCACCGGGATCAGCTTGCCTTCGTCGATGAGGTGCTGGAGCAGCTGGGTGTGGTGGATGACCTCGTACTCGCCGCCGAGCTGCGGGTACTCGTTCGCGATCGTGTTGAAGCAGTGCGGGCAGGTCGCGACGATCTTCTTCGACGACTTGGGCTTCTTCGTCTCCGGCGCGCTTTCCTCACCTTCGGCGGAATCCTCGCCGAACGCCATGTTCAGCATCGCGACGTTCTCCTGGCCGAGCTGCTGGAACAGCGGCTCGTTGCCCAGGCGGCGGGCGGAGTCACCGGTGCACTTCTCGTCGCCGCCCATGATCGCGAACTTGACGCCCGCGATGTGCAGCAGCTCCGCGAAGGCCTTGGTGGTCTTCTTGGCCCGGTCCTCCAGGGCGCCCGCGCAGCCGACCCAGTACAGGTAGTCGACCTCGGTGAGGTCCTCGACGTCCTTGCCGACGATCGGGACCTCGAAGTCGACCTCCTTCGTCCACTCCACGCGCTGCTTCTTGGCCAGCCCCCAGGGGTTGCCCTTCTTCTCCAGGTTCTTGAGCATCGTGCCCGCCTCGGACGGGAACGCGGACTCGATCATCACCTGGTAGCGGCGCATGTCGACGATGTGGTCGATGTGTTCGATGTCGACCGGGCACTGCTCCACGCACGCACCGCAGGTGGTGCAGGACCAGAGCACGTCCGGGTCGATGACGCCGTTCTCCTCGGCGGTGCCGATCAGTGGGCGCTCGGCCTCGGCCAGGGCGGACGCCGGGACGTCCTTGAGCTGCTCCTCGGTGGCCTTCTCGTTGCCCTCCATGTCCTTGCCGCCGCCGGCCAGGAGGTAGGGGGCCTTGGCGTGCGCGTGGTCGCGCAGCGACATGATCAGGAGCTTCGGGGAGAGCGGCTTGCCGGTGTTCCAGGCGGGGCACTGGGACTGGCAGCGGCCGCACTCGGTGCAGGTGGAGAAGTCGAGGATGCCCTTCCAGGAGAACTGCTCGACCTGGGAGACACCGAAGACGGCGTCCTCGGCCGGGTCCTCCCAGTCGATCTCCTTGCCGCCCGTCGTCATCGGCAGCAGCGCGCCGAGCGCGACGTCGCCGTCGGCGTTCCGCTTGAACCAGATGTTCGGGAAGCCGAGGAAGCGGTGCCAGGCGACACCCATGTTGGTGTTGAGCGAGACCGTGATCATCCAGATCAGCGAGGTGCCGATCTTGATCATCGCGGTGAAGTAGATGAGCGTCTGGAGCGTGCTGACGCTCAGCCCCTTGAAGGCGAGCACCAGGGGGTACGACACGAAGTAGGCGGGGCCGTAGCTGTCGACGTGGTGGATCGCGCCCTCAAGACCGCGCAGCGTGAGGATCGCGAGGCCGATGATCAGGATGATGTACTCGACGAAGTACGCCTGCCAGGCCTTGGATCCCGCGAAGCGCGACTTGCGGCCGGCCCGGGAGGGCAGGTTCAGCAGCCGGATCACCATCAGGGCGACGATGCCGACGACCGTCATCAGGCCGATGAACTCGATGTACATCTCGAACGGCAGGAAGCTGCCGATGACCGGCAGCACCCAGTCCGCCTGGAAGAGCTGCCCGTATGCCTGGAGCAGCGTCGGCGGCAGGGTCAGGAAGCCGATCGCGACGAACCAGTGGGCGAAGCCGACGATCCCCCACCGGTTCATCCGGGTGTGGCCGAGGAACTCCTTGACCAGGGTGATCGTCCGCTGCTTGGGGTCGTCGGTGCGGCTGCCTGCTGGTACCGGCTGTCCGAGACGGACGAAGCGGTAGATCTGCGCGACGGCTCGGGTGATGAGCGCAACGCCGACGACCGTCAGCACCAGCGACACGATGATCGCGGCGAGTTGCATTTCGGGGCTCCTCGGGCCTGCGAGAGCGGGATCCAGTTACGACTGCCCACTACTACTAAGCAGTAACTTAATTAGTCTGTGCTGACACTATCCACTTAGTCCACCCGGCTGTAGCCGGGCGAGCGGTGATCTGTGTCGCTCAGGTGTGCCTTGGTTGACCGTGCCTTCCCGAGCGCCGCCCGCAGGGAGTCGCGTACGGCTTCCGCCAGGATCGCCAGGTCGAGTACCACTCCATGGTGCTCTGCGTAGTGCTGGTCCAGCAGGGCGGGGTCGTCCCACGGCATGCCGGACCGGGCCCGCACCTGCGCCAGCCCGGTCAGCCCCGGCCGCAGCTCCTGCCGCCACTGCCGGGCACCCGGCCACGCCGCGCGGGGGTCACCCGGGGCCAGCGGGGCCGGCCCTACGAGGGAGAGCTCGCCCCGGACGACATGGGGGAGCCGGGAGAACAGGTCCAGCCGGAGCCGGCGGGTGCGCAGGGTGCGGAGGGTGAAGACCTGGCCGCCCAGACCCGTACGGGTGCTGCGCTTCCATACGTTGCCGGGGCCCCGCCGGAGCGCCAGGGCGAGGGCCCCGGCGGCGACGGCGGGGGCGGTCGCGACGAGGAGGGCGGTGCCGAGGGTCAGGTCCAGCACCCGTTCGGCCGATGCGCGGGGGGCGAGGCGGGCCGCGAGGTGCTCGGCCCGGTCGCTGAGGCCCGCCAGGCGTGCGGCGGGTCGGGAGGGGAAGTGGCCTCGGGCGGTGCCGGTGGGGTGGGGGTGCGGGGGGCGCCTGGGTGGGGGTGGGTGAGCCGTGGGGTGGGGCTGGGGGTGAAGGGCTGCCTGCGGCTGCGCCTGCGGTTGTGACTCCGCCTGCGCCTCCGCCCGTACCTGGGTCTGGGCCTGTGTGTCCGGCGTTTGCGCCCGGGCCTGTGACTGCGCTCGCTTCCTCTGCCCTTGCTGCCCTTGCTGTCCCTGCCGCCTCTGCTGCTTCTTCCTCTGGTTCTTCTGTCGCACGCGCCGCTGTCTCGCGTTCCGCATCGCGCCCGCCCGGGGTTCGGAGTCCGATGGAGTGTGTGCCCGTACCAGCCGATCGATGACGTTTCTGACCGTCTCGCGGCATTTTGTGACAGAACGATCCCACGGTGGGATGGTGGGTCGGGCGGTGCGCGAGGGGTGTGGCGTGCGCGGGTGGGGGCGTGGGGTGGAGAAGAGGGGGTGATGGCGGCGTGCGCGTGCACCTAAGTTGAGTCTGACCGACTCAGGTCTGTTGACTCCGGGACCGGTGTCGTGCATTCTTGAGTCAGATCCACTCAAGTAGTCAGTTGGAGGAATTGAAATGGCACGTGCGGTCGGCATCGACCTGGGCACGACTAACTCCGTCGTCAGCGTTCTCGAAGGCGGCGAGCCCACCGTCATCACCAACGCCGAAGGCGCCAGGACCACGCCGTCCGTCGTCGCCTTCGCCAAGAACGGCGAGGTGCTCGTCGGCGAGGTGGCCAAGCGCCAGGCGGTCACCAACGTCGACAGGACCATCCGCTCCGTCAAGCGCCACATGGGCACGGACTGGAAGATCGACCTCGACGGCAAGAGCTTCAACCCGCAGCAGATGAGCGCCTTCATCCTGCAGAAGCTGAAGCGCGACGCCGAGTCCTACCTGGGCGAGAAGGTGACCGACGCGGTCATCACCGTCCCGGCGTACTTCAACGACTCCGAGCGTCAGGCGACCAAGGAGGCCGGTGAGATCGCGGGCCTCAACGTCCTGCGCATCGTCAACGAGCCGACCGCCGCCGCGCTGGCGTACGGCCTGGACAAGGACGACCAGACGATCCTCGTCTTCGACCTCGGTGGCGGCACCTTCGACGTGTCGCTCCTGGAGATCGGTGACGGCGTCGTCGAGGTGAAGGCCACCAACGGTGACAACCACCTCGGTGGTGACGACTGGGACCAGCGCGTCGTCGACTACCTGGTGAAGCAGTTCGCCAACGGGCACGGCGTGGACCTGTCCAAGGACAAGATGGCTCTCCAGCGTCTCCGCGAGGCCGCGGAGAAGGCGAAGATCGAGCTGTCGTCCTCGACCGAGACCACGATCAACCTGCCCTACATCACGGCGTCCGCCGAGGGCCCGCTGCACCTGGACGAGAAGCTCACGCGCTCGCAGTTCCAGCAGCTGACCGCGGACCTCCTGGACCGCTGCAAGACCCCGTTCCACAACGTCATCAAGGACGCGGGCATCCAGCTCTCCGAGATCGACCACGTCGTTCTCGTCGGTGGCTCCACCCGTATGCCGGCCGTCGCCGAGCTCGTCAAGGAGCTGACCGGTGGCCAGGAGGCCAACAAGGGTGTGAACCCGGACGAGGTCGTCGCCATCGGCGCCTCGCTCCAGGCCGGTGTCCTCAAGGGCGAGGTCAAGGACGTCCTGCTCCTCGACGTCACCCCGCTCTCCCTCGGCATCGAGACCAAGGGAGGGATCATGACCAAGCTCATCGAGCGCAACACCACGATCCCGACCAAGCGCTCCGAGATCTTCACGACGGCCGAGGACAACCAGCCCTCCGTGCAGATCCAGGTCTACCAGGGCGAGCGCGAGATCGCGGCGTACAACAAGAAGCTCGGGATGTTCGAGCTGACCGGCCTGCCGCCGGCCCCGCGCGGTGTCCCGCAGATCGAGGTCGCCTTCGACATCGACGCCAACGGCATCATGCACGTCGCCGCCAAGGACCTCGGCACCGGCAAGGAGCAGAAGATGACCGTCACCGGCGGCTCCTCGCTGCCGAAGGACGAGGTCAACCGGATGCGCGAAGAGGCCGAGAAGTACGCGGAGGAGGACCACGCCCGCCGCGAGGCCGCCGAGTCGCGCAACCAGGGCGAGCAGCTCGTCTACCAGACGGAGAAGTTCCTCAAGGACAACGAGGACAAGGTCCCCGCGGACGTCAAGACGGAGGTGGAGACCGCTGTCGGCGAGCTGAAGGAGAAGCTCAAGGGCGAGGACACCGCCGAGATCCGTACGGCCACCGAGAAGGTCGCCGCCGTCTCCCAGAAGCTGGGCCAGGCGATGTACGCCAACGCCCAGGCCGAGGGTGCGGCGCCGGGTGCCGAGGCTCCGGGCGACGCCCAGGGCAAGGCCGATGACGATGTCGTCGACGCCGAGATCGTGGACGACGAGAAGGACACCAAGGGCGGTGCGGCGTGACCGAGGAGACTCCGGGCTTCGAGGAGAAGCCCGACGTCCCCTCCGGCGCCACCCCTGATGACGCCGAGCCGAAGGCTGCCGCACCCTCCGAGGAGGAGGCGGCGGCCCCGGCCGGGGACACCGACCAGACCGCCGGCCTGACGGCCCAGCTGGATCAGGTCCGTACGGCGCTGAGCGAGCGCACCGCGGACCTCCAGCGGCTCCAGGCCGAGTACCAGAACTACCGCCGCCGCGTGGAGCGGGACCGGGTCACGGTCAAGGAGATCGCCGTCGCGAACCTCCTGTCCGAGCTCCTGCCCGTACTCGACGACGTCGGCCGCGCACGGGAGCACGGCGAGCTGCTCGGCGGCTTCAAGTCGGTCGCCGAATCGCTGGAGACGGTCGTCGCGAAGCTGGGCCTCCAGCAGTTCGGCAAGGAGGGCGAGCCCTTCGACCCGACGATCCACGAGGCCCTGATGCACAGCTACGCGCCGGACGTCACCGAGACGACCTGCGTGGCGATCCTCCAGCCGGGGTATCGCATCGGCGAGCGCACCATCCGCCCCGCGCGGGTGGCCGTCGCCGAGCCGCAGCCGGGCGCCACGCCCGCCGCGGCCAAGGAAGAGAAGACAGACGACGAGGAGAGCGGTGGCACCGAGGAGGTCTGACGGGAATCCGTTCGACCACCGGGGTGCACACCGACCGGTCCGGCGGTCGGCCCACGGGCCGGCCGCCGCGCCGATCGTCCGGAAGGAGGGACGTCGATGAGCACGAAGGACTTCGTCGAGAAGGACTACTACAAGGTCCTCGGCGTCCCCAAGGACGCCACCGACGCCGAGATCAAGAAGGCGTACCGCAAGCTCGCCCGCGAGTTCCACCCCGACGCCAACAAGGGTGACGCCAAGGCGGAGGAGCGGTTCAAGGAGATCTCCGAGGCGAACGACGTCCTCGGCGACTCCAAGCGGCGCAAGGAGTACGACGAGGCGCGCGCCCTCTTCGGCAACGGTGGCTTCCGCGCCGGCCCCGGTGGTGCGGGCGGAAACTTCAACTTCGACCTGGGCGACCTCTTCGGCGGAGGCGCCCCGGGCGGCGGCCAGGGCGGTGCGGGCGGCGGGTTCGGCGGCGGCGGGGGCGGTCTCGGCGACGTCTTCGGCGGGCTGTTCAACCGCGGTGGCACCGGCGCCCGGGTCCAGCCGCGGCGCGGCCAGGACATCGAGTCCGAGGTGACGCTCAGCTTCACCGAGGCGGTCGACGGGGCCACGGTCCCGCTGCGGATGTCCAGCCAGGCGCCCTGCAAGGCGTGTTCGGGCACCGGCGACAAGAACGGCACCCCCAGGGTCTGCCCGACCTGTGTCGGCACCGGCCAGGTCTCGCGCGGCACCGGCGGAGGCTTCTCGCTCACCGACCCGTGCGTGGACTGCAAGGGCCGGGGTCTCATCGCCCAGGACCCCTGCGACGTCTGCCACGGCAGCGGCCGGGCGAAGTCGGCCCGCACCATGCAGGTCAGGATCCCGGCGGGCGTCTCCGACGGCCAGCGCATCCGGCTGCGCGGCAAGGGCGGCCCGGGCGAGCGCGGCGGACCGGCCGGCGATCTGTACGTCGTCGTCCACGTCGGCGCCCACCCGGTCTTCGGCCGCAAGGGCGACAACCTCACGGTCACCGTGCCCGTCACCTACCCGGAGGCGACGCTCGGCGGCGAGGTGAAGGTCCCCACCCTCGGCGGTCCGCCGGTCACCCTGAAACTGCCCGCAGGCACCCCCAACGGGCGTACGATGCGCGCCCGGGGCAAGGGCGCGGTGCGCAAGGACGGCACCCGCGGCGACCTGCTGGTCACCGTGGAGGTGGCGGTCCCCAAGGACCTCGGCCAGGAGGCCAGGGACGCGCTGGAGACCTACCGCAAGGCGACCGCGGACGAGGACCCGCGGGCGGAACTGTTCCAGGCCGCGAAGGGAGCTTGAGATGGACGGCCGTCGACGCAATCCGTACCAGCTGACCGATGACTCACCGGTGTACGTGATCTCGATCGCGGCCCAGCTCTCGGGCCTGCACCCGCAGACGCTGCGCCAGTACGACCGTCTCGGCCTGGTCTCCCCGGACCGTACGGCCGGGCGCGGCCGGCGCTATTCGGCCCGCGACATCGAGTTGCTGCGCACCGTGCAGCAGCTGTCGCAGGACGAGGGCATCAACCTGGCGGGCATCAAGCGCATCATCGAGTTGGAGAACCAGGTGGCCGCGCTCCAGCAGCGCGTCGCCGAGCTCTCGGCGGCGGTGGACGGCGCGGCGGTGGCCATGCAGCAGCGCGAGGCCCAGGTGCACGCCTCGTACCGGCGCGATCTCGTGCCGTACCAGGACGTGCAGCAGACCAGCGCGCTGGTGGTGTGGCGGCCGAAGCCGAAGCGGTCGCCGACCGAGCAGTAGAAGACCGCGGGGACCTGCGGGGCCGGGAGGGCGTTCATGACGCCTTCCCGGCCCCGCTGTCGTGCGTGCGGCGGTCGCCCGGGCGCCTCACGCACCGCCGTGACCGGCCCTCGCGATGCCGGAGCGGGCGAGGAGGGCGCCGAGATGGGTGCGGCTGGTGGCTCCGAGGCTCTGCATGAGTTTGGCGATGTGGGAGCGGCAGGTCCGGACGCTGATGCCCATCTTGCGGGCCACCACGTCGTCGACGTGGCCTTCGGCGAGGAGGCGGGCGATGCTGTGCTGGACGGCGGTGAGGGGGGTGTTGGGGAGCGCCGTCGGCAGGGGTTCGTCGAAGGGGGTCGCCGCGGCCCACAGGACGTCGTAGACGTGGATGAGGTAGCGGACGAGGGCGGGGTGCGTGATGCGCAGGGCCACGTCGCGTCGGGACGAGGTCGGGAGGTAGGCGATCCGGTCGAAGATGAAGAGGCGTTCGGGGGTCTGCTCCATGGTGCGGATCTGGAGTCCGTCGTACGGCAACCGGTCCACGTAGTGGTTCAGGGGCAGGTTGTAGCGCGCGGAGTGCTGGTAGATGTGGCGCACGGACACCCCGCGCCGAAGGGGCGGCAAGGCGTTCTTCCGGGCGCGTTCGAGGAGTTCGGCGGGGCGCTTGCTGCCCGGGTGGAGGGTCAGGATGTGCTCCCGGGTTCTGCGGCCGGCTTCTTCGAGGGACTCCTGGATCGCCGGTTTCCCGCTGACGACGGTGATCTCGGGGTGCGGCTCGCGACCGGCGATCGAGGTCAGCGGCAGGAGGGCGTCGACGAGCGCGGCCGTGGTGTCGAGGCGCTCGAAGACCTCCTGGGCGAAGGGCCTGAGCAGGCGCGTGAGCGCGGCCGACGGCGGTACGGGGCGTACCCACCGCTCGTCGTCCGGGTCCGGGTGGACCAGGCCGCGCTGGATCAGGCAGGGCGCCTCGGCGAGGTCCGTCCGGGGCAGGTGCCCTTCCCGCAGAGCCGTCGCGTAGAGGCTCATGGCGGACTCGCAGAGGCCGTGGACGGTCCCCGCTCCGTCCGTGCTTTCCGCCGTCGTGCACATGCCTCGGCCCCCCGCAGGTTTCGGTATGCCCCTCGGACGAGGCTAGTTGCCGTTCGCCGGACGCGTCGGAGCCTGCCGTGACGTCTGTTCGGCGCCCGTCGCTTCGACGATGCCCGACTCGACGAGGAGGGTGCCCAGGTGGGTGCGGCTGGTGGCTCCGAGGCTCTGCATGAGTTTGGCTATGTGGGAGCGGCAGGTGCGGACGCTGATGCCCATCTTGCGGGCCACCACGTCGTCGACGTGGCCTTCGGCGAGGAGGCGGGCGATGCTGTGCTGGACGGCGGTGACCGGGGCGCCCGGTGCGGTCGCCTGGTGGTTCTCGGCCAGGGGGACGGCCTGGGCCCAGAGGACCTCGTACACCTGGATCAGGTAGGAGACCAGGGCGGGGTGGCTGATCCGCAGGGCGGTGTTGCGGTCGGCGGAGGCCGGGATGTACGCCACGGTCCGGTCGACGATGATCAGCCGCTCAACGGTCAACTCCGTTGTGCGCACCTGGAGGTGCTGGGCCGGGACCTGGGCCAGGTAGTCCCGGACGGCGCTGCTGTAGCGGGCCGGGTGCTGGTAGATGTGCCGGATCCTGGCGCCGCGCCGGATCGCCGTGTGGGCGTTGGCCAGCGCCTCCCGCAGGGTGCTGGCCGGGCGGTCGCTGCCGGGCTGGGCCGTGAGGATCTCGTCCGTGGCCGTGGCGGTGGCTTCGTTCAGGGACGCCTGGATGGCCGGGACCCCCTCCAGCACGGTGATGGCGAGGTTGGGGTCGTCATGGGCGACGGCGGTCAGCGGGAAGAGGGTCCGGCTCAGGGCGGTCGCGAGGCGCAGGCGTTCGTCGATCTCCCGGGAGACCGGTTGCAGGAGGTTGGCCAGAGCGGCGGACGGAGGCACGGGATGCATCCACGCGTCGTCCCAGGGATCCGGGTGGAGCAGGCCGAGTTCGATGAGGCAGGGTGCGGCCGTGAGGTCGGGGCGGGCCACCCGTCCGGCGCAGAGCACGTTCGTAGAGGCGGAGTGCCGCATCGCACAGCTCGGTACTTCCGTGCGGGCGGTGATCCGTTCTGCCTTCTTCTGTGCCCATTTGGGATCCCCCTGCTTTATGCAGTGCAACAAGTGGACGGTGGCGTCAGCCTAGTTACCGGGAGAGTCTGGACCCGTCGGGGGAGCCGGGAACTCTCTCGGTGCGGCCTGGGGCGTGGCGGTGCTCTCCCCCATTGCGCAGTCACGCTTCAGGTGATCGAGGCGGAAAGGCTGGGCCGGGCGGTCAGGAATCCGCGTCCAGAATTCCCGACCGCGCTATGAGGTAACCGAGTTGAGCCCGACTGGTGCTGCCCAGGATGGCGGAGAGTTTGGCGACGTGGGCGCGACACGTGCGTACGTTCATGCCGAGGCGCCGGGCGATCGAGTCGTCCACATGACCTTCCACCAGCAGCTGCGCGATGGACCGCTGAACGCCGCTGATCCCCTTGGGGGGTGGGTCGTACTGAAGCTCGCCGAGGAGGGGCGAGGCCCGGCTCCAGAGCTGCTCGAAGACCTTGACGAGGTAGTCGATCAGCCCGGGATGGCGGAGTTCGAGAGCGACTTGGTCGTCGTTGCGTGCGGGTATGAAGGCAACGGTGCGGTCGAAGACCAGCAGCCGCTCGATGAGTTCTTCGAGCGTGCGTATCTCCACCTTGCTCTCGGCCAGACGGGCGGCATAGGCGAGGGTGCCCTGGCTGTGCCGCACGGTGTGCTGGTAGAGGGTGCGCATGGCGACGCCCCGGTCCACCACGGAGAGGGCGCGTTCGAGACCTTCGCTGAGGCGGTCCTCACCGCGGTCGCCGCCGGGTTGGACGGTGAGGACCTCGGTGCGGCACTCGGCGGTGGCGAGGTCGAGGGCGGCATTGATTCGGTGGCTGCCTTCCAGGACCGTGATGGCGTGGGTGGTGGGCGGGTCCTGGGCGCTGATGTCCATGAACGGCTCGAAGGAGTCCGCCAGTTCCACGGAACGCCGTCTGCGTTCCTGGATCTCCCGCTCGATGGGGTGCAGGCGCTGGGCCAGTGCCGCGGACGGGGCGATGGGCCGGAGCCATGTGGTGTCGTCCGGGTCGGGGTGCAGTAGCGCGAAATCCATCAGACAGGGAGCGGGCTCGACTTCCGATCGGGAGATTCGTCCGGATCGCAGTGCGCTGGCGTAGAGCCGCTTTCCCTCGTCACACAGCTCTGTGACGCCGTGAGGATGTGTCGGCTTTGTCTCTCTTGTGGCCATATCTCCACCCCCCAGGTTCCTGAACATGCAGGAACATGATGCATCGTCCCGGTGGCGTTCCCCTACCCGGTTGAGACATCGTCGTGAATGCGGGGGAGAGGAATCCACAAGTGAGGACGAAGCCGACTATGGAAAAGCGAATGCTTCGCTCGGTGCTTGCCGCCGCTTTTGTCGCGGCCCTGGGCTTTGGCGTGGCAGGCGGCGCGGCAGGGAGCTCGGCGGCACCCCGGGCCGACGAGATCAGCTGGTCCGCCGATGCCTCGGTGGCCGGCGGTGAGATCAGCTGGTCCGTGCAGGCCGCAGCAGCTGACGAGATCAGCTGGTTTGCGCCCAAGACGTCGGCGCCCGGCGAGATCAGCTGGTCCGCTCCGTCCGACACGGTCGCATGACCACGCCGCCGGACGATCGCACCTTCCGGCGCGAGATGGCAACCGCCTATCGCTCAGGGTGGCATTTCATCGATCTGCTCACGGCACTCCCCCGCCGTGGCGACTCGTTGATGGTCACCCTGTTCGGAGAGCCGATCGTCGTCGTGATGGAAGAGGACGAGGACGTCCGCGCCTATCGCTGTCTCCGACGCCCCCGTGGCGCGCCGCAGCCCGTCCGCTGCGCCGTCAGGTACGGGATGATCTTTGTGAACCTCGATCAGCGGGACCATGAGCTGATCGCGTCAGAACCCCTTTCCGCCACCCCCCGCAGTGCCTGAGCGATTCCCCCGTCGTCACCTGTCGCTCCAGGCGCTTCCCCCACACAGCGGCGCCACCGTGACCTGAACACGGTGGCGCCGTTGTGCTGTTCCCGTACGGGAGGGGATCAGGCGTTTCCGAGCGCCCGGTCGAGGGCGATCTCGATGACGATGCGCTCCGGGTTGGGCCTCGGCGTGCGCTCGTAGCGCTCCGCGTAGCGGCTCTCCGCGTCCGCGACCACCTCCGGCTCGCTGCGGATGGTCGCGCGGCCCTCCAGCGTCGCCCAGCGGGCCTTGTGCATCTGGCAGACGGCGACCCGTGCCCCTTCCGGGCCAGCGGCCAGGATGTTGGCGACCTTGCGGGTGTTCCTGCCGGTGATCACCCGTGCCACCCCGGCCTCCGGGTCGTACGTCACGCCCACCGGCACCACGTGCGGTGTGCCGTCGGGGCGGAGCGTCGTCAGCGTGCACACGTGCCGCTCGCGCCAGAACGCGAGGTACTCGGGGGTGGGGTTCCGTACGTCTGCCATGGCTGAAGCGTAGGCGTGGGGGAGTGCCGGTGCGGTGGCGGGCGGACTCGGCGGCCCGTTCACTCGGAGCGGAGGGCCGGCGTGCACTCGGATCGGAGGGCCGGCGTGCCGTATTCTTGCCTTGAGTGGAATAGACTCAACTTTGTGCACGTTGTTTCCGTCAAGGGACGAGTTCCAGCTGCGAGGAGGAGTAAGCACACGTGGACGCCGAGCTGACCAACAAGAGCCGGGACGCCATCAACGCGGCCACCGACAGGGCCGTGAAGGACGGGCACCCCGATCTCACCCCCGCACACCTGCTCCTCGCGCTGCTGAGCGGCGAGGACAACGAGAACATCACCGACCTGCTCGCCGCCGTCGAGGCCGACCAGGCCGTCGTACGGGGCGAGACCGAGCGGCTGCTCGGGGCCCTGCCCAGCGTCACCGGTTCCACCGTCGCCCCGCCGCAGCCCAACCGCGAGCTGCTGGCCGTCATCCAGGACGCGGCGCAGCGAGCCAAGGAGCTGGGCGACGAATACCTCTCCACCGAGCACCTGCTGATCGGGATCGCCGCGAAGGGCGGGCGCGCCGGTGAGATCCTCGACGGGCAGGGTGCCAGTGCCAAGAAGCTGCTGGCCGCATTCGAGACGAGCAGGGGAGGGCGCCGCGTGACCACACCCGACCCGGAGGGCCAGTACAAGGCCCTGGAGAAGTTCGGCACCGACTTCACGGCCGCCGCGCGCGAAGGCAAGCTGGACCCGGTCATCGGCCGCGACCAGGAGATCCGCCGCGTCGTGCAGGTGCTGTCGCGCCGGACGAAGAACAACCCCGTGCTCATCGGTGAGCCCGGCGTCGGCAAGACCGCCGTCGTCGAAGGGCTCGCCCAGCGCATCGTCAAGGGCGACGTCCCCGAGAGCCTGAAGAACAAGCGGCTGGTCTCCCTCGACCTCGGCGCGATGGTCGCGGGCGCGAAGTACCGCGGCGAGTTCGAGGAGCGCCTGAAGACCGTCCTGTCCGAGATCAAGGAGAGCGACGGCCAGATCATCACCTTCATCGACGAGCTGCACACCGTCGTCGGCGCCGGCGCGGGCGGCGACTCCGCCATGGACGCGGGCAACATGCTCAAGCCGATGCTGGCCCGCGGCGAGCTGCGCATGGTCGGCGCGACCACGCTGGACGAGTACCGCGAGCGCATCGAGAAGGACCCGGCCCTGGAGCGCCGCTTCCAGCAGGTGCTGGTCGCCGAGCCGTCCGTCGAGGACACCATCGCGATCCTCCGTGGCCTCAAGGGCCGTTACGAGGCCCACCACAAGGTGCAGATCGCGGACTCGGCGCTCGTCGCCGCGGCCACCCTCTCCGACCGCTACATCACCTCCCGCTTCCTCCCCGACAAGGCCATCGACCTGGTCGACGAGGCCGCCTCCCGGCTCCGTATGGAGATCGACTCCTCGCCGCTCGAGATCGACGAACTCCAGCGCTCCGTCGACCGGTTGCGCATGGAGGAGCTGGCGCTGAAGAACGAGTCGGACGCCGCCTCCAAGCAGCGCCTGGAGAAGCTGCGCCGCGACCTCGCCGACAAGGAGGAGGAGCTGCGCGGCCTCAACGCCCGCTGGGAGAAGGAGAAGCAGGGCCTCAACCGGGTCGGTGAGCTCAAGGAGCGCCTGGACGAGCTGCGCGGCCAAGCCGAACGAGCGCAACGCGACGGCGACTTCGACGCCGCCTCCAAGCTGCTGTACGGGGAGATCCCGGGCCTGGAGCGGGAGTTGGAGGAGGCCGCCGAGGCGGAGCAGGAAGCCTCCAAGGACACCATGGTCAAGGAGGAGGTCGGCCCGGACGACATCGCGGACGTCGTCGGCGCCTGGACCGGCATCCCGGCCGGGCGGCTGCTTGAGGGCGAGACCCAGAAGCTGCTGCGGATGGAGGGCGAACTCGGCAAGCGGCTGATCGGGCAGAGCGAGGCGGTGCAGGCCGTCTCCGACGCCGTACGCCGTACGCGCGCCGGGATCGCCGACCCCGACCGGCCCACCGGGTCCTTCCTCTTCCTCGGCCCCACCGGCGTCGGCAAGACCGAGCTGGCCAAGGCGCTGGCGGACTTCCTCTTCGACGACGAGCGGGCCATGATCCGCATCGACATGAGCGAGTACGGCGAGAAGCACAGCGTCGCCCGCCTGGTCGGTGCCCCGCCCGGTTACGTCGGCTACGAGGAGGGCGGCCAGCTCACCGAGGCCGTCCGCCGCCGCCCGTACAGCGTCGTCCTCCTGGACGAGGTGGAGAAGGCCCACCCCGAGGTCTTCGACATCCTGCTCCAGGTCCTCGACGACGGCCGGCTCACCGACGGCCAGGGCCGCACGGTCGACTTCCGCAACACCATCCTCGTCCTCACCTCCAACCTCGGCAGCCAGTTCCTGATGGACCCGCTGGTCAAGCCCGAGGTGAAAAAGGAGCAGGTGCTGGAGGTGGTGCGGGCCTCCTTCAAGCCGGAGTTCGTCAACCGGCTGGACGACCTGGTGGTCTTCTCGGCGCTCTCCGGCGACGAGCTGGCCCACATCGCCAAGCTCCAGGTCGACCGCCTGGCGGCCCGGCTCGCCGACCGCCGCCTCACCCTGGACGTCACCCCCGAGGCGCTGGCCTGGCTCGCGCAGGAGGGCAACGACCCGGCGTACGGGGCACGCCCGCTGCGCCGCCTCATCCAGACGGCGATCGGCGACCGGCTCGCCAAGGAGATCCTGTCGGGCGAGGTCACGGACGGTGACACGGTCCGGGTGGACCGGGCGGAGGACGGCCTGATCGTCGGCCCGGCCGCGTAAAGCACCGGCCCGGCCGCGTAAAGCACCGGCCCGGCCGCGTAAAGCACCGGCCCGGCCGCGTAAAGCACCGGCCCGGCCGCGTAAGGCAGCGGCCCGGCAGCCTGGGAGACCGCCCGTACGGCCCCTCTCCGCACCCGCCGCGTGTCAGCTTCTGGCGGATAGGGGCCGTGCGGGCTTGCCATGCCCCGCCCGCCATGGGAGAGGATGGCCGCCAACCGCACGAAGGGAAATAACGGTGAGCATCGATCCGTCCTCGATTCCTAATTTCGGGGGCCAGCCCGAACCGCAGGCGGCAGGACCGGAGGGCCCCGTCGTCCCTGACCAGGACCTCGTCAAGCAGCTCCTCGACCAGATGGAGCTCAAGTACGTCGTCGACGACGAGGGCGACCTCGCCGCGCCGTGGGAAGAGTTCCGGACGTACTTCATGTTCCGGGGCGAGGACGAGCAGCAGGTCTTCTCGGTCCGTACGTTCTACGACCGCCCGCACGCCCTCGATCTGCGTCCCGTCCTCCTGGACGCCATCGACGACTGGAACCGCCGCACCCTGTGGCCCAAGGTCTACACCCACGCCCACGAGGGCGAGGAGGGCGAGGCGGGTTCCGTCCGGCTGATCGGTGAGGCGCAGATGCTCATCGGCACCGGCGTCAGCCTGGAGCACTTCGTCTCCTCGACGGTGAGCTGGGTGCGCGCCTCCATCGAGTTCGACAAGTGGCTCGTGGAGCGCCTCGGCCTCACCCCGGCCGAGGGCAAGACGGACGCCGAGGGCACGGAGTCCGCGGGCGCCTGACCCCTCGATCCACGGCAGCGGCCCGGGAGAACGGTCACCACGACCGCCCTCCCGGGCCGCTGTCGCGTCAGAGGTGCCGGTGCAGCGTCAGAGGCGCCCGCTGCCGTGTCAGAGCCGCCGCAGCCGCTCCACCGCCTCCTCCAGCACGTCCTCGCGCTTGCAGAAGGTGAAGCGGACCTGGCTGCGGCCCGCCTCCGGGTCGTCGTAGAAGACCGAGACCGGGACGGCGGCGACCCCGCAGCGTTCCGGGAGGGCGCGGCAGAAGGCGTAGGCGTCCTCCTCGCCGAACGGGGAGATGTCGGTGGTGATGAAGTACGTCCCCTGCGGTTCGTGGACCCGGAAGCCCGCGCTCCGCAGGCCCTCCGCGAGCAGGTCCCGCCTCCGGCGCATCCCCTCGCGGAACTCCGTGAAGAACGTGTCGGGCAGGTTCAGCGCCTCCGCGATCGCGTACTGGAACGGGCCGCCGCTCACGAACGTCAGGTACTGCTTCGCCGAGCGCACCGCCGTCACCAAGGGCGCGTCGGCCGTCACCCAGCCGATCTTCCAGCCGGTGTACGAGAACGTCTTGCCGGCCGACGAGACGGAGACCGTCCGCTCGCGCATCCCGGGCAGCGCCGCGATCGGGTGGTGGGCGCCCTCGAACACGAGGTGTTCGTACACCTCGTCGGTCACCACCAGCAGGTCGTGCTCCACCGCGAGGGCCGCGATACCGCTCAGCTCCTCGGGGGTGAGGACCGCGCCGGTCGGGTTGTGCGGCGAGTTGAGGAGCAGGAGGCGGGTGCGCGGGGTGATCTTGGCGCGCAGCTCGTCCAGGTCCGGGCGGAAGGACGGGGCGCGCAGGGTGAGGGGGACGCGGACGCCGCCCGCCATGGCGATGCACGCGGCGTACGAGTCGTAGTACGGCTCGAACGCGATGACCTCGTCGCCCGGCTCCACCAGGGCGAGCAGGGCGGCGGCGATCGCCTCGGTGGCCCCGGTGGTGACCAGGACCTCGGTGTCGGGGGACCAGTCCAGGCCGTAGAAGCGCTTCTGGTGGTCGGCCACGGCGGTCCGCAGCTCCGGGATGCCGGGGCCCGGCGGGTACTGGTTGCCGTGCCCGGCGCGCAGCGCCCGCACCGCCGCCTCCCGGATCTCCTCGGGGCCGTCGGTGTCGGGAAAGCCCTGGCCGAGGTTGATCGACCCGGTCCGCGCCGCCAGCGCGGACATCTCGGCGAAGATCGTCGTGCCGAACCCGGCGAGGCGGCGGTTGAGCAGCGGTCGTCCCTGTGTCATGGGCGCCATCCTGTGCCCAAGCTCTGGAGTTGCTCAAGTCTGCTTTGGGCCGCGTGCGCCGGGGGGATCCCCCTGTCACGAAGGACACGAAGGACACGAAGGACACGAAGGACACGAAGGACACGAAGGAACAGAGGAACACAGGGGAAACCGGGAAGCGACGGGGGAACCGCGCTTCGGGGGAGAGAAAGGCGGGTGAGGGGCATGACTGTCTTCATCACGGTGCTGGTCGGTGTGGGGATCCTCTTCGTGCTGATGGTGGTCCTGGCGCGGGTGACCCGGGTCAGGAGCGGACCGTACGCGGCGCGTGCGCGGCGCCGGTCCGCCACGGGCGGTGCGGCGGCGGGCGGCGGTGGCTGGTGGGCGGGCGGTGACAGCGGCGGTGGCTCCTGCGGCTCCTCCTCCGGCCACTCGTGCGGCGGCTCGTCGTGCGGTGGTGGCGGGGGCGGCTGCGGCGGAGGCAGCTGAGCGGGCCGTGAGGCCGTCGCCGTATGCGTCGTCGTATCCGGTGCCGCAACTGTCACCGTGACCGTCACCGCCGCCGTCACCGACAGTGACTCCGGCGCCGGGCGCCCGAAGGTGAACTCCCTTCGGGCGCCCTGTCGTTGAGCCACGCAGGCGAAACTGGTTGAACAGTTGAACCGGGCTGCCCCCGGGGGGATGGAAACCACGTCAAGTTGGGTAAAAACGCTGCGAGTGCGGCGTACTTCGTGATTCCCTCGTTGAAGAGAACATTCAGCCCTCGGACCCCAGTTGGACCAGATCGGGCGCCCCTCCTCCCACGCGCATGCCCAGGGGACGCCCGCTGTCCATGTGTCCATGTGTGTTTGCGGAGCCGACCCATGCTCACCACCCTCCAGACGGCCTATTCCGATACCCGCGCCGCCGACCTGGCCTGGACCCTGGGCCGGGAGCCGCTCCCCGCCCTCGCCGTCCTCGACCTCCAGCTCGGTGGCGCCGAACTCCAGTTGAGGCTTCTCGGCGCCTCCCACCAGGTCCTCCTCCAGGAGGACCGCGGGGTCTGCTCCGAGACCGTTGCCTGCATGCCGGGCAGCAGCACCCCCCTCCCCCTCGGCGTCGCCAAGCGGCTCGGCGACTGGGAGTACGAATTCGCCGCCCGCGTCGAGACCCTGACGCAGGGCCAGTTCGCGGGCCGGGCGCAGGAGCTGCTCGCGCTCGTGAGCGACCACCCGCACGGCCTGGCGGGCACCTTCCCCGGCTCCCCGTACGCCTTCACCGCCATGCTCGCCCAGCGCATCGAGGGCCAGGTGCGGTGGCGCACCTGGCACGCGTACCCGCAGGAAGGGCAGTTGGTGGTCACCCGGACCAGGGTGGGGGTGCGCATCCCCGCGACCGCGGCCTGAGGGGTGCGGCCGGGGGCCGGGCGCCCCCGGCCCCTCCACTTGCACCCTTGTGGGTGACAAGCGGCGACGGGGCAGTGACGTAGCGTTCGCCACATGATCGACCAGCAGGTGTCGCTGCGAGGGGGCGCGGCGCGGCTTCCCGTACGGCCCAGGACCGGCCGGTTCCTCGTGCTGGCCGCCGTCTTCGTCTGCGCGGCCTGCGGCCTCGTCTACGAGCTGGAACTGGTCGCGCTCGCCTCCTACTTGATCGGCGACTCGGTCACCCAGGCCTCCGTCGTGCTCTCGGTGATGGTCTTCGCGATGGGCATCGGCTCCCTCCTCGCGAAACGTTTACGCTGCCACGCCGCCGTCGGTTTCGGGCTGATCGAGGCGGCCCTCGCGCTGATCGGCGGCTCATCGGCGCTCGTGCTGTACGCCTCGTTCGCCTGGCTCGGGGAGTCGCGGTACGCCCTGGTCGGGTTCTCGCTGGCGATCGGGGTGCTGATCGGGGCGGAGATCCCGCTGCTGATGACGCTGATCCAGCGCGTCGACCGGCAGGACGCGGGCGGGGCGGTGGCCGACCTCTTCGCCGCCGACTACGTGGGCGCGCTCGTCGGCGGCCTGGCCTTCCCCTTCCTCCTGCTGCCGATGCTGGGCCAGCTCACCGGCGCGCTCCTCACCGGCGCGGTCAACGCGGCGGCCGGCGGGGCGCTGGTCCTGTGGGTGTTCCGGCGCGACCTCACCTCCCGCTCCCGCCGGCTCCTCGTCGTGGTCAACGTCTCGGTGATCGCCGTCCTGGCCACCGCCACGGTCCTGGTCGACGACTTCGAGCAGGCGGCGCGGCGGGCCGTCTACGGGGACCAGGTGCGGGTCGCCGTGCAGACCGGGGTGCAGGAGGTCGTCCTGACCGGCACCGACCGCGACTCCCTCGGCCTCTACCTGGACGGCCGGCTCCGGGTCAGCGCCCGCGACGAGCACCGCTACCACGAGGCGCTGGTCCACCCCGCGATGGACGGCCCCCGCGCCCGCGTCCTCATCCTGGGCGGCGGCGACGGGCTCGCCGCCCGGGAGGTCCTCCGCTACGGGGACGTCCGCTCGGTCACCGTCGTCGAGATCGACCCCGCCGTCACCCGGCTGGCCCGCACCGACCCCGCCCTCTCCGGGCTCAACGACCACGCCTACCGCGACCCGCGCCTCACCGCCATCGGCGCGGACGCCTTCACCTGGCTGCGGGCCGACCACCAGCGGTACGACGTGGTGATCTCCGACCTGCCGGACCCGGGCGTCACGGCCAGTACGAAGCTGTACTCCGCCGAGTTCTACGGGCTGATCGCCGAGGCCCTGGCCCCCCGTGGGCGCCTCGTGGTCCACGCGGGCCCGCCGGTGGTCCGGCCGCACACCTTCTGGACGGTGGAGGCCTCGGTACGGGCGGGGGGCCTCGCGACCCGCCCGTACCGCATCCCGGGCCGCCCCTCCGGCTTCACCGCGAGCCCCGACCGGCTCTCCTCCGGGGAGCGGCCCCCGGAGGACTGGGGCTTCCTCCTCGCGGCGGCCGGGCCGGTGGGGGAGCCGGGGCTGGCGGCCGGGGCGCCCGCACTGCGCTCGCTCGGGGAGGCGGAGATACGGGAGGGGGCCCGGGCGGCGGACCGGCTGCGGCTGCCGGGGCAGGTGCCGTCCACGCTGATCCACCCGCGCTACTGGGAGGAGGCGTGAGGGCGGGGGGCGGGGCCTCGCTACGTGGCGGAGGCGGGCGGGTCGGGCGGGGGGAAGCCCTGACGTGCGGGCCGGGGGCGATTAGGCTCGGTAGGTATGGAGCATCAGGTGTTCGTTCCGGTCCCGGTCCCGGCCCTGCGGCGCACGCTGGGTGACCCCGTCCGGGTCGCCCGCTGCGTACCGGGGATCCAGCAGGACGCCGACGCGGCGGCCGCGCCGCTGGCGGGCCGGCTGAAGTTCCGGGCCGGCGGCCACACCATCACGTACCGGGGCGAGCTGAAGCTCTCCGGCCCCGGCCCCGAGGACGGCCGCTTCTCGGTCACCGGGGAGGGCGTGGAGGCCCGGGGGACCGGTGCGGTGAAGCTGGCCCTGGCCATCGGCCTCACGGAGACGGACGGCGGGACGACCCTCGCGTACAGCGGCACGGCGAGCGGCGACGGCCGCCTGGCCGAGCTGGAGGAGGGCGCGGCGCTCGCGGCGGCCCAGCGCCTCCTGGACCGCTTCACCCAGCAGCTGGTCACGGAGACCCTGGCCGCGCATGAGGAGGACGGTGCGCGGGGGGAGGCCGGTGCGCGAGGGAAGGGCGGTGCGCACGGGGAGGCCGGTGCGCGAGAGGGCGGTGCGGTGAAGGACGGCGCGGAGGACGTGTCGGCCGAGGGGCTGGAGGGGGACGTCGAGGCAGCGGGTGACGGTGCGCCGGGTAGCGAGCCGACGGGCGGCCAGCTGCCGGGGGACGCGCCGACGGGTGACGCGGTGTCCGGTGACGGACCGCCCGGTGACGCGACGTCCGGTGACGCGGCCTCTGCCGGTACGGGCGCCGTCGGCGAGGCGGCCCCTGCCGGTACGGGCGCCGCAGACGGACCCGCCGAACCCGCCGCCGAACCCGCCGCCGAGCCCGCTGAATCCGCCGAACCCGCCTCCGTATTCGACTCGCCCGTCCCCCCGCCCGCCCTCGACCCCGTCGCCGGAGTGGAGTTCACCGTCCCCGACGAGCCGCCCGCCGAGGCCGCGCACGCCCGCCGCACCATGATCGGCCGCAGCGCGGAGGAGGTCGACCACGCGCCGCCGCGCGGCCGGTACGCCCCCGTGCCCTCGCCGGAAGCGGGCGGGGCGAGCACCACCCTGCGCTGGGTCGCCCCGGCGGCCGCCCTCGCGCTGGCCTCCGCCGTGGTGCTGGGCAGGGCGTTGCGGCGCCGGAGGTAGGGGGAGCGGCCGGATCCGGCCCGACCGGCAGGACACTCCCGCGGGCCGCCAGTAGGGTCGTCGGGTGAGCAGCAGCGAAGAGAGCACCCGTAGCGAAGAGAACGTCAGGCTGAGCGCCGACGACGCCGAGTTGACCGTCGACCCCGCCCACGGCTGCCGGATCAGCAGCCTGCGGATCGGCTCCACCGAACTGCTGCGCCAGGGCGGGCGGTACGGCTGCTTCCCGATGGTGCCCTGGTGCGGGCGTACCGGGTACGGGCAGTTCCGCAACGGCGACACCGCCCACCAACTGCCCCTGAACTCCCCGCCGCACGCCATCCACGGCACCGGCCGGGACACCGCCTGGCGGACCGCCCGCGCGGACAAGGCGCAGGCGGCCTTCTACTACGACCTCGCCGAGCCCTGGCCGTACGAGGGCCGGGTGACCCAGACCTTCGAGCTGACCGAGGACACCCTGACGCTGGGCCTCGCCGTGGAGACGTACGGCACCTCCTTTCCGGCCCAGGCGGGCTGGCACCCCTGGTTCCACCGCAACCTCGGGGGCCGGGATGCCGAGCTCTCCTTCGACGCCGCTTGGCAGGAGGAGCGCGGTGAGGACCACCTGCCGACCGGCCGCCGCATCGACCCCGTACCGGGACCGTGGGACGACTGCTTCGGGATGCCCGACGGCGTGGACGTGAAGCTCACCTGGCCGGAGCAGCTGGAGCTGACGGTCAAGAGCCGCAGCGAGTGGGTCGTGATCTACGACGAGCAGGACGAGGCGGTCTGTGTGGAGCCGCAGTCCGGGCCGCCGAACGGGCTGAACACCGCGCCCCGGCTGGTCACCCCGATCGACCCGCTGGAGATCACCACCACCTGGAGCTGGGCGCGGCTCTGAGGCCGGGCTCCGAGGCGGGGGCCGGAACCGCTTACCCTCGTGTCCATGACTGACGTACGCGCTGACCTGCTCCAGCAGATCAAGGACAAGGCCGTGGTGCACGGCAAGGTGACCCTCTCCTCGGGGCTGGAAGCCGACTGGTACATCGACCTGCGCCGGATCACGCTGGACGGCAAGGCCGCGCCGCTGGTCGGCCAGGCGATGCTGGACGCCACCGCCGAGCTGGACTACGACTGCGTCGGCGGGCTGACGCTCGGCGCCGACCCGGTCGCCACCTCGATGCTCCACGCCTCCGCCGCGCGCGGTAGGAGCCTGGACGCGTTCGTCGTCCGCAAGGCGCAGAAGGCGCACGGGATGCAGCGCCGGATCGAGGGCACCGACGTGAAGGGCCGCCGCTGCCTGGTCGTCGAGGACACCTCCACCACCGGCGGTTCGCCGCTGACCGCCGTCGAGGCCGTACGGGAGGCGGGCGGCGAGGTCGTCGCCGTCGCCGTGATCGTGGAGCGGGGTGCCGCCGCGGCCATCGCCGAGGCCGGGCTCCCGTACATCCAGGTCTACTCGGTGGCCGATCTCGGCCTCGTCTGAGCCGAAAGCGGACCCGGCGGACGTTTCACGTGAAACAGGGTCCGCCGGGTGGAGCCGGATGAGGAGTCTGGGAAGATGGGGTCGACGATGACGTCGCCCCCAGGTCAGGGACTTACACGCCTGTACACCCGCACATCCCAAGGAGCGGTCAGATGCCCATCGCAACCCCCGAGGCTTACGCCGAGATGCTCGACCGGGCCAAGGCGGGCAAGTTCGCCTACCCGGCCATCAATGTCACCTCGACGCAGACCCTGCACGCGGCTCTGCGCGGCTTCGCGGAGGCCGAGAGCGACGGCATCGTCCAGATCTCCACGGGCGGTGCGGAGTTCCTGGGCGGTCAGTACAACAAGGACATGGTCACGGGCGCGGTCGCCCTGGCCGAGTTCGCGCACATCGTCGCCGCCAAGTACGACGTCACCGTCGCGCTGCACACGGACCACTGCCCCAAGGACAAGCTGGACGGGTACGTACGTCCGCTGCTCGCCGTCTCCGCCGAGCGCGTCGCCAAGGGTCTGAACCCGCTGTTCCAGTCCCACATGTGGGACGGCTCGGCCGAGACCCTCGCCGACAACCTGGCCATCGGCCAGGAGCTGCTGGCCCAGGCCGCCGCCGCCAAGATCATCCTTGAGGTCGAGATCACCCCGACCGGCGGCGAGGAGGACGGCGTCACGCACGAGATCAACGACGAGCTGTACACGACCGTCGACGACGCGCTGCGCACCGCCGAGGCGCTCGGCCTGGGCGAGAAGGGCCGCTACCTGCTGGCCGCCTCCTTCGGCAACGTCCACGGCGTCTACAAGCCGGGCAACGTCGTGCTCCGCCCCGAGCTGCTCAAGGACCTCCAGGCGGGCGTCTCCGAGAAGTACGGCAAGCCGGCCGGCTCGCAGCCGTTCGACTTCGTCTTCCACGGCGGCTCGGGCTCCACCGCCGAGGAGATCGCCACCGCGCTGGAGAACGGCGTCGTGAAGATGAACCTCGACACCGACACCCAGTACGCCTTCACCCGCCCGGTCGCGGACCACATGTTCCGCAACTACGACGGTGTCCTGAAGGTCGACGGCGAGGTCGGCAACAAGAAGACCTACGACCCCCGCACCTGGGGCAAGGCCGCCGAGGCGGGCATGGCCGTGCGCGTCACCGAGGCGTGCGCGAACCTGCGCTCCACGGGCACGAAGCTGAAGTAAGCAGTACACGAGTACGGATGTACGGCCTCGGGCCCGGTCCTCCTTCCAGGGGGCCGGGCCCGACGCTGTGCCGAGAGAAGGAGAGCCCGCCGTGGCCGCGCTGTACGACTTCGACACCGCCGTCGACCGCCGGGGCACCTGGTGCGTCCAGTGGGACGGGGTCGCGGACCGGTTCGGGGTCGACGGGCTGCTCCCGTTCACCATCTCCGACATGGACTTCGCCACCGCCCCCGAGGTGCTGGCCGCGCTGCGGGCCCGGCTGGACCACGGCGTCTTCGGCTACACCACCTGGCAGCAGGACGACTTCCGCTCGGCCATCGCCCACTGGTACGTCACCCGGTACGGCACCGAGATCGACACCGGGCAGCTCGTGTACGGCCCGTCCGTGCTCAACCAGCTCTCCCAGCTCCTCCAGATGTGGACGGGGCGGGGGGACGGGGTCGTCGTCCACACCCCCACGTACGACGGTTTCCGCAAGGCGGTCACCGGGCTCGGGCGGGAGCTGCGCGGGGTGCCGGTGGGGGACTGGGAGGCGCTGGAGCGGGAGCTGTCCCGGGCGGACGCCAAGGTGCTGGTCCTCTGTTCGCCGCACAATCCGACCGGGCGGGTCTGGACGGCCGCCGAGCTGACCCGGACGGCGGAGCTGGCGGGGCGGCACGGGGTGGCCGTGATCAGCGACGAGATCCACGCGGACTTCGTGCACGAGGGGTACGTCCATGTGCCGTGGACCCGGGTCGCCGGCGAGGGCCGCTGGGCGCTCGTCTCCTCCGGGTCGAAGGCCTTCAACTTTCCGGCGCTGACCGGTTCGTACGGGCTCATCGGGAATCCGGCGGACCGGGCGGAGTATCTGCGGCGGATGGAGACGGCGGAGGGGCTGGCGTCCCCGGCGGTGCTGTCGCTGACCGCGCACATCGCGGCGTACCGGGAGGGGGCCGCGTGGCTGGACGCGGTGCGGGCGTATGTGGCGGGGAACCTGGCGTACGTCGCGGAGCGGCTGGCGGCGGACCTGCCCGAGCTGGGGTGGGAGCCGCCGCAGGCCGGGTACCTGGCGTGGATCGACCTGCGGGCGGCGGGGGTGGACGACGCGGAGTTGCAGCGGGTGCTGGTGGAGCGGGAGCGGGTGGCGATCATGGGCGGGGCGGTCTACGGGGCACCGGGGTTCGTGCGGCTGAACGTGGGGTGCCCCCGGGGGAAGGCCGAGGCGGGGGTGGAGGCGTTGGTCCGGGCGGTGGAGAGCCTGAAATCAAGCCCCTCCGGCGATTGAGGAGCGGGGGCCGGGTCAGCGCCCCCGTGACGGTGCGGGGTGCGGGGAAGGGCGCTTCGGGGCACGCTGACCCCATGGCCGCTGCCTCCGCCCCCGGGGAGATCCGGGTCGCCTCGCCCGTCGGGCGCTGGGTCGTGCTGACCACCGTGCTCGGGTCCGGCATGGCGATGCTGGACTCGACCGTCATCAACGTCGCCCTGCCCCGCATCGGCGCCGACCTCGACACCGATCTGGCCGCGCTCCAGTGGACCGTCAACGCGTACATGCTCACCCTCGCCGGGCTGATCCTGCTGGGCGGGGCGCTCGGGGACCGGTACGGGCGGCGGCGCGTCTTCGTGGTGGGGGTGGTGTGGTTCGCGCTGGCCTCGCTGCTCTGCGGGATCGCGCCGAACGCGGGGGTGCTCATCGCCGCGCGGGCCCTGCAAGGCGTCGGCGGGGCGCTGCTCACGCCGGGGTCCCTGGCGCTCATCCAGGCCAGCTTCCACCCCGACGACCGGGCACGGGCCGTGGGGCTCTGGTCCGGGTTCGGCGGGGTCGGGGCGGCCGTGGGGCCGTTCGTGGGCGGGTGGCTCGTCGACGGGCCCGGCTGGCGGTGGGTGTTCCTGCTGAACCTGCCGCTCGCCGCGATCTGCGTCCCCGTCGCCCTCCGCCACGTACCGGAGTCGCGCGATCCGGCGGCGCACGGCCGGTTCGACGTGGTGGGGGCCGTGCTCGGGGCCCTCGCCCTGGCCGGGGTGACGTACGCGCTGATCGAGGCGCCGGGGCGGGGCGCCTCGCCGCTCGTGATCGGGGCGGCGCTCGGCGGGGTGCTGCTCGGGGTGGCGTTCGTGCTGGTGGAGCAGCGGCGGGCCGATCCGATGCTGCCGCCGTCGATCTTCCGCTCGCGGCTGTTCACCTCGGTCAACCTGGTGACGTTCTGCGTGTACGCGGCCCTCGGCGGCTTCTTCTTCCTCTCGGCGATCCAGCTCCAGGTGGTCGCCGGGTACTCGGCGCTCGGGGCCGGTACCGCGCTGCTGCCCACGACGGTCCTGATGCTGCTGTTCTCCGCCTGGTCGGGGGAGCTGGGGCGGCGGATCGGGCCGCGTATCCCGCTCACGGTGGGGCCGCTGCTGGCCGCCGCCGGGATGCTGCTGATGCTGCGGGTGGGGCCGGGCAGCGCGTCCTTCGGCGGGTACGTCGGTGAGGTGCTGCCCGCCGTCGCGGTGCTGGGCGCCGGGCTCGTCGTGGTCGTGGCCCCGCTCACCGCGACGGTCCTGGCGGCCGTGGACACCGGGCGCGCCGGTCTGGCCAGCGGGATCAACAACGCGGCCGCGCGGGCGGCCGGGCTGATCGCGGTGGCCGCGCTGCCGCTGCTCGCCGGGATGGGGCCCGAGGCGTACCGGGACGCCGGGGAGTTCGCGGCGACCTTCCGGCGGGCGATGCCGATGTGCGCCGGGCTGCTGGTGCTGGGCGCGGTCATCGCCTGCTGGACCGTCCGCACCCCGCCGGCCACCCCGGCGCGGGAACGGGAGGAGGAGCGGCCCGAGTGCACCGTCCACTGCGGCATCGTGGCCCCGCCGCTGGAGCCCGAGCGGGCGGAGGAACGCGGGCGGTGAGGTGCCCCCAGGCGGGCGGGTGGGCCCGTCCGCCGTCACCGGGGCGCGTGCGGGGACGAGGGCGGTGAGTCCGTCCCCGGCCCCGGCAACGCGGGCGGTGAGGTGTCATGGGCGTCCCGCTCCAGGCACACTTGATCCATGTCCATCCACGAGAACCTTCTCGGGGGCCCCGCCCCGACCCACCTGCCCGACGACCCCGAGCCGCGCGAGCTGCTCGCCGCCGGTACGCCGCCCGCCGAGGTCGCGGCGAAGTACCCCACCTCCTCGCTCGCCTGGGCGCAGCTCGCCGACGAGGCGTACGAGGGCGGCCGGGTCATCGAGTCGTACGCGTACGCCCGTACCGGCTACCACCGCGGCCTCGACTCCCTGCGCCGGGCCGGCTGGAAGGGCCACGGCCCCGTACCGTTCGAGCACGAGCCGAACCGCGGCTTCCTGCGCGCCCTGCACGCCCTCGCCCGGGCCGCCGGGTCCATCGGGGAGACCGAGGAGCACGAGCGCTGCACGGCGTTCCTGCGCGACTCCTCGCCGACCGCCGCCGACATCCTGGGCTGACCCCGGCCGCGTACTCCTGAGCCGGGCCCGCCGCCCGCACGGCGCGGGTCCGGCTTAGTATGCGAGCAGGGGACCGGAGCTCCATCACCTCACGGAAGGGGCGGACCGCTACCCGGAAGCTCGTGTCGAGGAGACAGCGATGTCGACGAACCACCCCGACCCCGAAGCCACCGGTGCGGACACCCCGCACCTCGACTTCGCGGGAACGACTCCGTACGAGGACTATGTCCAGGCGGATGTCCTGACCCACCTCCAGCACCTCCGCTCGGACGACCCCGGCGAGATGGTCTTCCTGGTCACCACCCAGGTCATGGAGCTGTGGTTCACGGTCATCGTCCATGAGTGGGAGACCGCCACCCGCGCCCTGCGCGAGGACCGCATACCCGTCGCGCGCGACGCCCTGAAGCGTTCGCTGCGCGAGCTGGAGGCGCTCAACGAGTCCTGGCGGCCGCTGGCCGGGCTCACCCCCGCCCAGTTCAACTCCTACCGGGGCTCGCTCGGCGAGGGCTCCGGGTTCCAGTCCGCGATGTACCGGCGGATGGAGTTCCTGCTCGGCGACAAGTCGGCCTCCATGCTGGTGCCGCACCGGGGCGCGCCCCGCGTGTACGCCGAGCTGGAGAAGGCGCTCGGGGAGCCGAGCCTGTACGACGAGACGCTCGCCCTGCTGGCCCGGCGCGGGTACGCCATCCCCGAGTCCGTCACCGGCCGGGACCTGACCAAGCGGTACGAGCCGTCGCCCGAGGTCGAGGCGGTGTGGGCACAGATCTACGCCTCCGACGACCAGAACGACGAGCTGGTCCGCCTCGGCGAGCTGCTCACCGACGTCGGCGAGCTCGTCTGGCGCTGGCGCAACGACCACCTCGTCGCCACCCGGCGCGCGATGGGCTCCAAGACCGGCACCGGCGGCTCCGCCGGGGTGGCCTGGCTGGAGAAGCGCGCCACGAAGAACGTGTTCCCCGAACTGTGGACGGCGCGCAGCCATGTCTGAGACCTTCCGCGAGCGGGCACTCGCCCTCGACGCCGCCGACCCGCTGGCCGCACAGCGCAAGCTCTTCGCCCTCGACGACGGCGTCTACCTCGACGGCAACTCGCTCGGCGCGCTGCCCGTCCACGTCCCCGCCCGGGTGCAGGACGTCCTCACCCGCCAGTGGGGCGAGCTGCGCATCCGGTCCTGGGGCGAGAGCGGCTGGTGGACCGCGCCCGAGCGGATCGGCGACCGGATCGCCCCGCTCGTCGGGGCCGCCGCGGGCCAGATCGTCGTCTCCGACTCGACCAGCGTGAACGTCTTCAAGGCGGTCGTCGCGGCCACCCGCCTCGCCGCTCTCGCGGGCGGGGGACGGGACGAGATCCTGGTTGACGCGACGACGTTTCCCACGGACGGGTACATCGCCGCCTCCGCCGCCCGGCTGACCGGCCACCGCATCGTGCCGGTCGCCCCCGCCGACGTACCAAGTGCGCTCGGAGACCGTACGGCCGCCGTCCTCCTCAACCAGGTGGACTTCCTCACCGGACGGCTGCACGACCTGCCCGGCCTGACCGCCGCCGTCCACGCGGCGGGCGCGATCGCCGTCTGGGACCTCTGCCACAGCGCGGGCGCCCTGCCGGTCGGCCTGGACGAGCACGGGGTGGACCTGGCGGTCGGCTGCACCTACAAGTACCTGAACGGCGGCCCCGGTTCACCCGCGTACCTGTACGTCGCCGAGCGCCACCAGGCCGCCTTCGACTCCCCGCTGCCGGGGTGGAACTCGCACGCCGACCCGTTCGGCATGACCCCCGACTACGCGCCTGCGGACGGTTCCGTACGGGGCCGGGTCGGCACGCCCGACATCGTCTCCATGCTGACGCTGGAAGCGGCGCTGGACGTGTGGGACGGGGTCTCCGTGGACGCGGTCCGGGCCAAGTCGCTGGCGCTGACGGACTTCTTCCTGGAGTGCGTCGAGGCGTACGTGCCGGAGGGCCGGGTCACCTCGGTCACCCCGGCCCCGCACGCCGAACGCGGCAGCCAGATCGCCCTGCGCTGCGCCGGGGCCGAGACCGTGATGGGGCGCCTCATCGAGAGGGGCGTCGTGGGCGACCTGCGGCCGCCGGACGTGCTGCGGTTCGGCTTCACCCCGCTGTACGTGGGGTTCGCCGACGTGGAACGGGCGGCGCGGGTCCTGGCCGAGGTGCTGGAGGAGACCCGGCAGGCCTGACGGACCGTCAATGCGTGTAAGGCCGGGCGGGGACGGTGCCGATCACTGGTACCGTCCCCGCAGGTCAACCCAGTTGGGCACCTGACACAGGCACAGGGCACAGCCACAGGACACAGGCATAGGACGGTTGAGCAGCATGTCGGATTCTGCCGCGCGTGATCGGGACGACGCCGAGACCGAGTCGGCGCTCGCGCATCCGGTGGTCGCCCCCGACCGGACCGCCGCCTACGGCGACCACCCCGACCAGGTCATCGACTTCTACGCCCCGCGCGACGGCCGCACCGCCGCCCCCCTCGTCGTCCTGCTGCACGGCGGCGCCTGGCGGGCCCCCTACGACCGCACGCACGTCTCCCCGCTCGCGGACTTCCTGGCCCGGCGGGGGTTCGCCGTGGCGAACGTGGAGTACCGGCGCGGCGGCGAGGGCGGCCAGGTGCCCGGTGCCGACCCGGTGGCCGGCCGCTGGCCGGAGACCTTCGACGACGTGGCCGCCGCCCTCGACGCCGTACCGGCCCTCGCCGCCCGCGAGTTGCCCGAGGCCGACGTACGCCGGATCGTGGTCACCGGCCACTCCGCCGGCGGCCACCTCGTGCTCTGGGCGGCGGCGCGCCATGTGCTGCCCGAGGGGTCGCCGTGGCACCTGCCCGCCCCGCCCCCGTTGCGCGGGGTCGTCGCGCTGGCCCCGATCGCGGACTTCGCCACATCGGTGGAGTTGGGGGTGTGCGGCGGCGCGGTGGACCAACTCCTCGGTCAGGAGGGGGAGTCGGCGGACCGTACGGCCCAGGCCGACCCCGCCGCCCTGCTGCCCACCGGGATCGCCACCGCGATCGTCCACGGTGAGGAGGACATCGTCGTCCCGCTGGCCGTCTCGGAGGCGTACGTCGACGCGGCGGCGAAGTCCGGCGAGATGGTCGGGCTCACGCTCCTCGGCGATGTCGGGCACTTCCCGCTGATCGACCCGGCGGCCGACGCGTGCGCGATCGTGGCGGAGGAGATCACGCAGCTGGCGTGGTGAGGTCCGAAATCCCCCCGTTCATCGCGGACGGAAGCTGACCGCAAGGGTCCCTAGGTTGGTTCTCGTCGAACCGAACGAAGGGAGACCCGCAATGACGATCCTGGTGACCGGAGCCACGGGAACGGTCGGCCGGCGAGTGGTCGAACAGCTGCTGGAGCGCGGCGGGCACGTGCGGGCCGTGACGCGCGACCCGGCGCGTGCGGAGTTCCCGGCGGGTGTCGACGTCGTCCGCGGTGACCTCGCCGACCCGGCCTCACTGGAGAGCGCCCTGGCGGGCGTGACCGGGCTGCACCTGATCACCTTCGACGGCGGCCTCTTCGCCCCGCTGACCACCGGCGAGCAGCTCATGGAGCGGGCCCGCGCGGCGGGGGTGCGCCGGGTGACGGTGCTCAACGGCGGCGGGGACACCCCGATGGAGACCGCGGTACGGGGGAGCGGGCTGGCGTGGACCGTCGTCATGCCGGTCGAGTTCATGGCCAACGCCCTGGAGTGGGCGCCCGGCATCAAGGCCGAGGACGTGGTCCGCGAGCCCTTCGTGGACCGGCTGAGCGCGATGGTCCACGAGTCCGACATCGGGGCGGTCGCCGCGACCGCGCTCACCGAGGACGGCCACGGCGGCCAGGTGTACCTGATCACCGGCCCGCAGGCGCTGACCGTCGGCGACAAGGTGGCGGCCCTCGCGGCGGCGCGGGGCCGGGAGATCGGGCTGGTGGAGCTCACCGAGGAGGAGGCGGTCGTCGGCTGGCGGGCCAAGGGGATGCCCGAGGACGTCATCGGGTTCCTGATCGAGGTCTACCGGGACACCCCGCCGGAGGGGAGGACGGTGATCGACACCGTGGAGAAGGTCACCGGGCGGCCGGCCCGGACGTTCGCGCAGTGGGCCGGGGAGCACGCGGAATTCTTCCGCCCGTGAGCTGGTGAGGGGCCTCGTGGCGGCGGTCGGGGGGCGCCGCCACGGGGCGCGAGTAGGGCGCGTAGTCCTTGAGAGGGATGCCCCGGAATCAGCATCGGTAGGGACGACCCGCACTCCGCCGCCGCCTACCGTGGAAACGTGACCGAGACCCAGACGAAGACCAGTAGCCCGGAGTTCCGGGCAGCCGAAGGCGCGATGGAAGGCCTCCGGGAAGACCTCTTCCGCCATGTGTTCGCCTACCGCCCGCTGCCGCCCCTCTCGCCGGAGGGCCGGTTCATACGCCGCCTGCCCGAGGGGCTGCGGCGGCTCGTCGTCTGGACCCCGCACGCCCTGGTGCTGGGCGCCGCCCTGATCGTGCTGATGGCGGGGCTCTCCAACTGGCACTTCCGGTTCCTCATGGGCTTCGTGCCCGCGATCGCGGTCGCGATGACCCTGGTCAGGCCGGTCGCCGCGTTCTGGGGGTCGATGGCCGCGGCGGTCTTCTGCGCGGTCCTGGGCAGCGACGGGCTGTGGGGGCCCAGCGCCTTCATCGCGCAGGTCGTGGTCATGGTGATCGTGGCGGCCAGGACCCGGCCGCGTACGGGAGCCTGGATGTGGCTGCTGACCCTGCTGTTCGGACTGCTGCTGGAGGGCGGGGACCCGTCCGCCACCGCGCCCATGGCCGTCCTCTCCGCCTTCGCGCTGCTCGTCGTCGCCATGGTCCAGGTCCGGCGCGACGCCGCGCAGGAGGTCCGCGAGGCCGAGCGCGAGGTCACCGTGCAGCGCACCGTCACCGCCGTGGAGCGCGACCGGCGCACGCTGCTGGAGGAGCGCACCACCATCGCCCGCGAGCTGCACGACGTGGTCGCCCACCACATGTCGGTCGTCGCGATCCAGGCGGAGGCCGCCCCCTACCGGGTGGAGAACCCGCCGCCCGAGCTGGAGCAGGCCTTCGTCACCATCCGGGAGAACGCGGTGGCCGCGCTCACCGAGCTGCGCCGCGTCCTCGGTGTCGTACGGGCGGAGGACTACGAGGCCCCGGACGCCCCGCAGCCGACCCTCGCCGTCCTCGACGGGCTCCTCGACAACGTCCGCGAGACCGGCCTGGAGACGGAGAAGGTGGTCACCGGGGCCGTCCGCGAGCTGCCCCAGGGCGTGGAGCTGTCGGCGTACCGGATCATCCAGGAGGCCCTGAGCAACACCCTGCGGCACGCGCCGGGCGCCACCGCCCGGGTCGAGATCGCCTACGTGCTCGGCGGGCTCGGGCTGCGGATCGTCAACGGGCCCCCGAGGGGGCTGGTCAAGCCGTCGCCGGGGGCCGGGCACGGGATCACCGGGATGCGGGAGCGGGTCGCGATGCTGAACGGCGAGATGACGGCGGCGACGACGGAGGACGGCGGGTACGAGGTCGCGGTGTTCCTGCCCGTACCGCCGGCGGAGAGCGAGCCGGACGAGCCGGCCGCCGCGCCGGGCGCCGGCCTCGTCCCGTACACGAAGGCGGACGGGGCATGAGCGACATCCGCGTCCTGATCGTGGACGACCAGATGATGGTCCGCGAGGGCTTCTCCGTCCTGCTCAACGCCATGCCGGGCATCACCGTCGTGGGGGAGGCGGTGGACGGCCGGGACGCCGTCGACAAGGTCGCCGCCCTCTTCCCGGACGTCGTCCTGATGGACATCCGGATGCCGGGGATGAACGGGATCGACGCCACCCGCGAGATCGTCGCGCAGGCCGTGGACGCCAAGGTGCTGGTCCTGACCACCTTCGACCTGGACGAGTACGTGTACCAGGCGCTGCGGGCCGGGGCCTCGGGCTTCCTCCTCAAGGACGCCTCGGCCCGGCAGCTCGCGGACGGTGTACGGGTGGTGGCCTCGGGCGAGGCGCTGCTCGCGCCGACCGTGACCCGGCGGCTGATCACCGAGTTCTCCAAGCTCGCGGAGGCCCCGAGACCGCCCGCCCTCGCCCGGGTCGGGGACCTCACCGAGCGCGAGACGGAGGTGCTGGTCCTGATCGCGCAGGGGCTCTCCAACGCGGAGATCGCCTCGCACCTGATCGTCGCCGAGTCCACGATCAAGACGCATGTGAGCCGGATCCTGGTGAAGCTGGGGCTGCGCGACCGGACGCAGGCGGCGGTGTTCGCGTACGAGGCGAGGCTGGTCACGCCGGGGTAGCGCGGCGGGGATGTGTGCGGGCCCCTTGCGGTGGTGGCGGGCGCGGGTAGCGTCGGGTCATGCACGTGTCCTTCGACCCCTGGTCGCCCGCGTTCGTCGCCGATCCCTACCCCGCCTACGCCGCCCTGCGCGCCGCCGGCCGCGCGCACTGGTTCGAGCCGACCGGGCAGTGGCTGATCCCGCACCACTCCGACGTATCGGCCCTGCTGCGGGACCGGCGCCTGGGCCGTACGTATCTGCACCGCTTCACCCACGAGGAGTTCGGCCGCACCCCGCCGCCCGCCGCGCACGAGCCTTTCACCACGCTCAACGGGCAGGGGCTGCTGGACCTGGAGGCCCCCGACCACCCCCGCATCCGGCGGCTCGTCTCCAAGGCGTTCACCCCGCGTACGGTCGAGAACCTGGCCCCGACCGTACGGCGGCTGGCGGCCGGGCTGGTCGACGCGTTCGTGGCCGAGGGCGGCGGCGACCTGCTGGCGGAGGTGGCCGAACCGCTGCCGGTCGCCGTGATCGCGGAGATGCTGGGGGTGCCGGAGGCGGACCGGGGGCCGCTGCGGCCCTGGTCGGCGGCGATCTGCGGGATGTACGAGCTGAACCCGTCGGAGGAGACGGCGAAGGCGGCGGTCCGGGCGTCGGAGGAGTTCTCCGCCTATCTGCGCGGGCTCATCGCCGAGCGGCGCGCCGATCCCGGCGACGACCTGATCTCGGCGCTCATCGCCGCCCACGACGACGGGGAGCGGCTGACCGAGCAGGAGATGGTCTCCACCTGTGTGCTGCTGCTGAACGCGGGCCACGAGGCCACGGTGAACACCACGGTCAACGGGTGGCGGACCCTCTTCCACCACCCGGAGCAGCTGGCCGCGCTCCGGGCCGCCCCGGCCTCGCTGCCGACGGCCGTGGAGGAACTCCTGCGCTACGACACCCCGTTGCAGCTCTTCGAGCGGTGGGTGCTGGACGACATCGAGGTCGACGGGCAGGTGATCCGGCGCGGGGCGGAGGTGGCGCTGCTGTTCGGCTCGGCCAACCGGGATCCGGAGCGGTTCGCGGACCCGGAGAGGCTGGATCTGACCCGCGCCGACAACCCGCACGTTTCGCTCGGTGCGGGCATCCACTACTGCCTGGGCGCGCCGCTTGCCCGGCTCGAACTGGCCTCGTCCTTCGGGGAGTTGCTGCGGAAGGCGCCCGCGATGCGGATGGTGGCGGAGCCGGAGTGGCAGCCGGGGTTCGTGATCCGGGGGCTGAAGGAGCTGGTGGTGGAGGTGTAGGCGTCGTCGGCGCTCCTCGAACGCCGGAGGGGCCGGATCTGCTCGCCCGGCAGGGGCTGAAGTACGCCCTACGTCAACGGGTACGACGACCTGCCCGACGCCTCGTCTATCTCCTCGTGGGCCTTCGTCAGCAGCTTCATCGCCAGCTCGTTCAACGCGCGTGCTCCCGCGATCTCCTCGCCCACCCGCTGCTGGTCCTCGTCCGAGGGGTGGCGGCTGGCGTAGCCGTGGGCGCGTACCTCGGTTCCGTCGGAGAGACGGACGAGGGCCGCCGCGCGGGTGCGGTGCGAGTCCTCCTCGAATTCGAGGTCGATGTGCCAGCCGACAGCGACTCGGGGCATGGTGGTGCTGGTCATGACGGTCACCTCCGCGGCCGATTCCCGTACGTATGCGCGTACGTCTTTCCCTACGTACCCCTCTAGCGTCTCCCCGTCGTCCCGTCCGCGCTCGCCGGGAGCGGCAGCATCAGCCCCCAGGCGCCCGCCCGCACGGTCCACGTCCGGGTCCGGACCGGCCCCCCGGTCTGTATGCCGGCCCGGTAGCGGAAGTCCGCGCCGGAGACGGTGACGGCCTTGGCCTCCGCCGTGACCTCCTTGCCGTCCGAGGTGCGGACCACCACGTCGGCCAGGCCCCCGTCGCCCTGGGAGAGCACCGAGACGCCCCGCACGGGCGCGTCCAGGTCGCTCAGCAGCACCCCGTCCGCCTCGACCCGCAGCCGGTACGTCCCCGGGGGCGCGGTGGCTCCGCCGGGGGCCGCCGGGCGGACCAGGGACGTCATCAGGGAGCGGCAGGTGTCCCAGACGGCCGTGACCCCCGTGTGCGGGGCGTCGGCGAGCAGCGTGGGCGCGGGGATGCGCAGCCGGCCCAGCACCACGCCGTCGCTGTCGTCCACCAGCAGGTCCAGCCGCCGCACCGCCCCGTCCAGCGCCGTCCGCGCGGCCGCCACCGCGCCCCGGGGCACGCCCAGCGCATGGGCCACCTCCAGGGCGTGCGCGGCGCCCACGGGGATCAGGGAGAGGACGCCCGCGGCGAGCTCCCGCTCCCGGTGGAGGTGGGCCACGGCACGCAGCAGCGCGTGATCGTCGCCGACCACCACCGGGCGGCGCGCACCCCGCCGGGACAGGGCCCGGGCGAACTCCTCCGGGGTGTCCGGAAGGCAGATCTTGGCGTGCGAGCCGGCGCTCAGCACGTCCTTCGCGATACGGACGGACTCGCCGTCGGTCCGGCGGGCGACCGGGTCGATGACCACCAGAAGCTGGTCGCCGCCGTCGCCGGGGGGCTCTGCAGCCGACACCTGGGTCCTTCCTCGGGTAGCATCTTGGTGCAAGAGCCCCTTGCGCTATTGCGCCAGGGGCTTCGTCTATTCCGGGGCACCCGGTTCGACGGCTCAGGCTTTGCCGTACATCGTCGTGCGGCAGGTACGACCTTTACGTACGCCCCCTGACCTTGGACATGCCCCGCCCGGAAGGGGTGTACGCCTGTGCCCGCACTTGTGCTGCTCGGTGCTCAGTGGGGTGACGAGGGCAAGGGGAAGGCCACCGATCTCCTCGGTGGATCCGTGGACTATGTCGTGCGATACCAGGGCGGTAACAACGCCGGTCACACGGTCGTCGTGGGCGACCAGAAGTACGCACTGCATCTCCTCCCCTCCGGAATCCTGTCGCCGGGCTGTACCCCGGTCATCGGGAACGGTGTCGTGGTCGACCCGGCGGTCCTGCTCTCCGAGCTGAGCGGTCTGAACGAGCGAGGCGTCGACACGTCCAAGCTTCTGATCAGCGGCAACGCTCATTTGATCACTCCGTACAACGTCACGATCGACAAGGTGAGCGAGCGCTTCCTCGGGAAGCGCAAGATCGGTACGACGGGCCGGGGCATCGGCCCGACGTACGCCGACAAGATCAACCGGGTGGGGATCCGCGTCCAGGACCTCTATGACGAGTCGATCCTGGAGCAGAAGGTCGAGGCGGCCCTGGAGCAGAAGAACCAGCTCCTGGCCAAGGTCTTCAACCGCCGGGCCATCGAGGCCGGCAAGGTCGTCGAGGACATGCTCCAGTACGCGGAGCAGATCAAGCCGTTCGTCGCCGACACGACCCTGATCCTGAACGATGCCATCGACGAGGGCAAGGTCGTCCTCTTCGAGGGTGGTCAGGGCACGCTCCTCGACGTCGACCACGGCACGTATCCCTTCGTCACCTCGTCGAACCCGACGGCGGGCGGCGCCTGCACCGGTGCCGGTGTCGGCCCGACGAAGATCAGCCGCGTCATCGGCATCCTCAAGGCCTATACGACGCGTGTCGGCGCCGGTCCGTTCCCGACGGAGCTGCACGACGAGGACGGCGAGGCGCTGCGGCGCATCGGCGGCGAGCGCGGTGTCACCACCGGCCGTGACCGCCGCTGCGGCTGGTTCGACGCCCCGATCGCGCGGTACGCGACCCGGGTCAACGGCCTGACCGACTTCTTCCTCACCAAGCTGGACGTGCTCACCGGCTGGGAGCAGATCCCGGTCTGCGTGGCGTACGAGATCGACGGCAAGCGCGTCGAGGAGCTTCCGTACAACCAGACGGACTTCCACCACGCGAAGCCGATCTACGAGAACCTGCCGGGCTGGTCCGAGGACATCACCAAGGCCAAGGCCTTCGACGACCTGCCCAAGAACGCGAAGGCGTACGTGAAGGCGCTGGAGGAGATGTCGGGCGCCCCGATCTCCGCCATCGGCGTCGGCCCGGGCCGGACCGAGACGATCCAGATCAACTCGTTCCTGTAGGCAGCGCGGAGCGGTACGGCGGTACGCGCAGGGCCCCGGATCCTCATCGGTCCGGGGCCCTTCCGCGTGGGCGGCCGCTCCTCAGTCCTCGCCGCAGACCCGCAGCCCCTTCGGGGTCGCGCACGGCAGGTGGCCGTGGATGTGGATGACGTCCTGGCCGCGCCCCCGGCTCAGATAGCCGAGGAAGCTGGAGGCGAGGGAGTCGGCGGGCGGGCGGCCGTAGGTGTAGGCGTACTCGATCTCCCGGTACGGGTAGGGGCTGGTGCCGATCGTGTCGACGGACGGGTGGGCGCCGTCGATCGCGATGCGGTGGAGACCCTTCGGCTCGCTGCCGGCGCGCAGTTCGCTGTAGCCGAGGGCGCCGTCCAGCCGGGCGACGGTGGCCAGGACCTGGTCGGTGCCGTCGAGTTCGCAGCGGACGACCGGGGCGCGCGGGTCGTCCTTGGTGGCGCAGTCGCGGGAGGACTGGGCGGGTTCGTTGCGGTCCAGCACGCGGCGCTGGAACACCTCCCGGGTACCGGAGTTGGCGTCCCGGCTGACGAGCAGGATCTCCAGGTCCGGGCCGCCGAGCTCGCGCCAGTTGCGGATCTCGCCCGCGTAGATGCGCCGGATGTCGGCGAGGGCCAGGTCCCGCACCGGCACCCGGTCGTTGACGACCAGGGAGAACAGCGACACGGCGACACGGGTCTCGCGCAGCTCCGGGTGGCCCGGCGGCTTCGGCCCGTCCGAGAGGGCCACCAGCGCCGGCGAGCCCGACTTCGCGGCCCGCGCGCCCTCGTCCGCCAGCTCGCGGATGCCGGAGTTGCTGCCGTGCGGGTCCACCTCGATCCGGGAGCCCTCGCACTCCTTCATGTACGTCGCGGCCAACTCCCGTACGACGGGGGCGAAGGCGGTCGATCCGGTCACCCGGAGTTCGCCGCGCGCGCAGTCCAGCGGCGGCGGGGTGTCGTCCCGGACCAGGATGATCGCGGCGAGCACGACGACGCAGACGGTCAGCGTCACGGTGATGAGCCGGGCGGCCCGGCCGAACAGCGGCGGCTTGTCGTCGGGGCGGGCGGCGCGGTTGACCATCACCTCACCGTCCCGGATGCCGCCGGTGATCCGGATCGCGCTGCCGACGTCCGCGCCGGTCAGCAGCACCAGCAGCTTGAAGTGCTCGCCCCGGTTCAGCGGGACGCGGGGCAGCCGGATCAGCGATCCGGTGTGCCGCATCCCGGCGGCCGGGGTGAAGTGCTCCATCAGGTGGACGGCGCCGGGGGGCTGGGTGACCGCTATGCCGCGCACCGTGCGCCTGGTGAACTCGACGGTCAGGCCGTGCAGTTCACGGCCGGTGTAGTCGCTGTCGACGATGGACTGCGAGCCGTCGTTCTCGATGCGCAGCAGGACGAGCGTGGCGTCCGACATGTCGGGGGTCTGGTTGAAGAGCCCGAGGCGTACGTTGGCCCGGCCCTGGCTCACATCGCTGCCGATGGGCGTGTCCATCTGGACGCGGTAGCCGATGCGTTTGCGGCGGGGCACCCGGCGCTCGTACCAGAGCACGCCGATCGAGGCGAGAACGCCCAGCGCGGCGGTGAGGACCGCCACCACGTTCTCGGCGCTGAACCACTCCACGGCTGCCCCCGGTCCCCGTGCTCGCGCGCCCGGCCCCCGTGCCCGCGCGTCGGTGCGAGTCACCGTAGGCGGGCGGGGAGGGGAGCGGGAGGGGCGGGAGCCGAGTGACGGCCGTTGTTCTCCCGTTGTTCAGACGGTGGTTGAGCCTGTCGCGCGGCCTCCCGGTGAATCGCTACCGAGGTCCCGGCACCGTCGCCGCCGGAGGGCTCCAGCGGCCGGTGCGGGCGGGGCCGGACGGGACGCCGTACTCCTTCTTCAGGTGTTCGGGGATCGCGTAGTGCATGACGCGGCCCCGGGTGAGGGAGGACAGCTCCAGGACCGTGGTGAGGTGGCCGATCCGGTCCAGGGCCCAGGCGCCGAGCGGGGAGCGGTCCTCGACGGTCTCCAGGATGCCGAGCAGGTGCGGGACGGCCTTGGCGACGGTGTCCCAGGGCGTACGGGGCACCTCCAGCCAGTCCGCGCACGTGTCGCCCACGAGGTGGCGGATGAGGGCGGAGACGATCGGGTCGAAGAAGGTGCCGGGGACGACCTCCTCGTAGAGGTCGATGAGCTGCCGGGTGAGCAGGGCGCCCTCGGGGGACGGGCCCATGTGCCGGATCATGTAGAGGTCGAGGAACTCCCGTGCCTCGGCAAGGGACTTGGGCACTGCCTCCTGGTCGACGCCGAGCATCGCGCCGACCACCCGCCACGCGTAGTAGTAGGCGTCCGCGCCCTCCTCGGACATATGGATGCCGAGCCGGTGCAGGCTGTCCAGCACCAGCATCGAGAAGAACATCTGCCCGCCGATCATGTCCTCCTGGCAGATCGGCACCCCCGCGTTCTCCGTGTCCCAGGCGCCCTCGCGCCGCAGGTGGTGGCGGATGGAGGCGTGCAGGAGGCGGACCTTCTGCGCTGCCGGGATGAAGCGGCTGCCGGCCTCGAAGGCGTCGGGCTGCATCAGGTAGACGGTGAACTGGCCGGTCTCCGCCATCCGCTTCGACGGGTAGTTCAGCCCGTGCGTCGCCGACAGCAGCTTCGCCACGTGCGGGACGACGTAACAGGCGGGCATGGAGGCGAAGGAGAGGGCGGTGGAGATGTGCACGTTGTTGTCGATGAAGAAGAGCCGGGCCTTCTCCATCTCGCCCCAGTCCACCCAGGAGGGCGGCGTGGCGGTGGAGTTGAGGTACTCGCGGGCCACGTCGGGCAGGCCGTCGGGGAGCGGGGCTCCGGCGGTGGAGACGTACCGCATGAGGGTGTTGAACGTGCCGACCTCGCCGCGTTCGAAGAGGGTGGCGACGGTGGCGTCGGCGAGTTCGTCGCCGCTCCGGCGGAGGGCGTCCAGCGATGCCTGGGTGTAGGTCATGGTGGTGCTTCCTTCTCTGCGTACGTCGGGGGGGCGGGGAGGCGTCAGGAACGGCGGACGGCCGCCGAGTGCGCCAGGGCGGTGAGCGCGGTGGCGGCGGGGCCGGGCAGATCCAGCTCGTCGAGTGCGCGCAGCGCCTCCTCGACCCGGGCGGTGATCATGGACTCGATGCGGTCGGGGGCCTTCAGGCGGAGCATCACTTCGCGTACGTCGTCGGCGGTGCCAGCTGCGTCGGCGGTGTCGGCCGTGCGGGTCTCCGCCCCGGCCGCGAGCAGGGTGCGGAGGCGGTCCCGGTCCTCCTCCCCGGCCAGCCGCCAGGTCTCCGCGAGCAGGGCCGTCGGCCGATGGCCGCGTACGTCGTCGGAGCCGTCCTTCCCCGTGAGCGCCGGGTCCCCGAACAGGCCCAGCAGGTCGTCCCGCAGCTGGAACGCCTCGCCCAGCGGCAGCCCGTACGCCGAGCAGCCCGCGCGCAGCGGCTCACCGGCCCCGCCCAGCAGCGCGCCGATCAACAGGGGCTGCTCCACGGTGTACTTGGCGGTCTTGTAGCGGACGACCTTGAGCGAGGTCGCCGTATCGGGGGCGGCGGCCCCGGTGTGCAGGATCTCCAGGCACTCGCCCGCCACCAACTCCCGTGCCAGGCGGGCCCAGAGCGGGCGGGCCCGGCCCAGATAGGCGGCGGGCAGGCCGCTGGTGACGAAGAGCTGCCCGGCCATCGACATCAGCAGGTCCCCGGCGAGCATCGCCAACGAGCGTGCGGCCAGGGCTGGTTCGGGGTGGTCCCGCACCGCCTTGCGCAGGGCCAGGTGGGCGGTGGGGCGCCCGTGCCGCAGCGGGCTGTCGTCGATCAGGTCGTCGTGGACCACGGCCGCCGCGTGCACCAGCTCCATCGAGGCCGCCGCCCGCACCAGGGCGTCGCTGTCGGGCTGCCCGGCCGCCCGCCAGCCCCAGTAGCAGAAGGCCGCCCGCAGCCGTTTGCCGTCCGCCACGGCCGTCTCCACCGCATCGGCCACCGGGCACAAGGAGGCGTCGACAGCGGTGAGTTGACCGGCCTCCCCGGCGGCGAAGCGGTGGAGCACCTCATCCACCCGGGCCTTGAACGCGCCCGGCTCCCACCCCTCAGACACGTTCGCCGTCGCGCTGGGCGATCACATGGCGGGCCAGCACTTCCAGGTGGGCCGGGGGTGCGGTCGCGTACCGGTCGAGGGCGAGGCGGCCGCGCGCGATCAGGTCCTGCTCGGCCTCGGCCGCCAGCTCGGCCGTGTCGGAGCGCCGCAGCAGCCCCCGTACGGAGGCGAAGGCGGCGCCCACCGTGGTCACCGCCAGGTCCGCGAGGCCCGCCGCCAGGAGCACCGCCTGTTCGCCCGGTCCGCCGATGCCCTCGCGGGTGTCCGTCGTCCGTTCCACGCCATCCCCCAGCCGCAGTGTGTCCGGAGCCGCAGGGGCCCGGTCGGCGCCGACCGTCCGTCCGCGCCACGCTGTCGAGTTTTGCCGGGGGGTGTGTGCCGGTGCCGGGGAAACTCACCAACGAGTGATCGGCGTCTTTCAAACCTGCGGCCCGGTCCTTCCGGCCTGCGACCCTCCGGCCGACCCGGGGCGCGTCCCGCATGCTGGACACGCCGAAATCTTTTACCTTCCGCTCCAGGCCCTGTTCACGGCATGATCCGGACCGACTCCCTCCGGAATCACGGCAGTTGAGGGGCCTGATGGCATCGTTGTCACGGGCGGGGGCGGGCCGCTCCGGGCCGGGCGGCATATTCACGGAGGCTGGTCTAGACCTTGACAGGTCCAGACCATCATCGCTTGAGTGTCGGCACCCCCACGGCGGCGCACGGCCGGACGTCGCGCCGCGTCTAAGGAGTGTGTCCACGTGATCAGACGTGTCCTCGGCCTGCTGGTCGCACTCGCCGCGGTCGTCGCGGCGCTCGTCGTCCTCCCCGCCGCCACCGCGCAGGCCGCCACCTGTGTCGCCGCCTGGAACTCCTCCGCCGTCTACACGGGCGGCCAGACCGCCTCGTACAACGGCCGCAACTACACCGCCAAGTGGTGGACCCAGAACGAGCGTCCCGGCTCCTCCGACGTCTGGGCCGACAACGGCGCCTGCGGCACCAGCGGCGGCGGTGACGGCGGCCAGAACAACGGCTTCGTCGTCAGCGAGGCCCAGTTCAACCAGATGTTCCCGAACCGGAACTCCTTCTACACCTACCAGGGACTCACCGACGCCCTGGGCGCGTACCCCGCCTTCGCCAACAGCGGCAGCGACGAGATCAAGAAGCGCGAGGCAGCGGCCTTCCTCGCCAACGTCAGCCACGAGACCGGCGGGCTGGTGTACATCAAGGAAGTCAACGAGGCCAACTACCCCCACTACTGCGACGCCAGCCAGCCCTACGGCTGCCCGGCCGGCCAGTCCGCGTACTACGGCAAGGGCCCCATCCAGCTCAGCTGGAACTTCAACTACAAGGCCGCCGGTGACGCGCTCGGCATCGACCTGCTGAACAACCCCTACCTGGTCGAGCAGAACGCCTCCATCGCCTGGAAGACCGGCCTCTGGTACTGGAACACCCAGACCGGCCCGGGCACCATCACGGGTCACAACGCCATCGTCAACGGCCCCGGCTTCGGTGAGACGATCCGCTCCATCAACGGCGCCATCGAGTGCAACGGCGGGAACCCGGCGCAGGTCCAGAGCCGGATCGACAAGTTCACGCAGTTCACGCAGATCCTCGGCACCACCACCGGCTCGAACCTGAGCTGCTGATCCCCACCGTGTGATCCCCACCCGTACGGGGGGTGCGTCCGGCCACGGCCGGGCGGACCCCCCCGTTTCGGCGTCCGGGCCCGGTTGGCAGGATCGGGGCGACGTACAGCACCACCCTGTGACGCGGACCACGGGAACCCGGTGGCCGCCGCGGAGAGGTACAGGGCGTGGAGCACAACGAACAGCCGGTCCGCCCGGCACACCCGCCCGACGACGGCCCGGACGACGACGGCCGCGACGACTCACGCGTACGGGAACGCATCCGCGCGGGCGACCGGGAGGCCTTCGGCGCCCTCTACGACCGGTACGCGAAGTCCGTGCACAGCCACGCCTGCCGCCTCACCGGCGACCTCTCCGCCGCCGAGGACGTGATGTCGGAGACCTTCCTCGCCGCCTGGCGCACCCGCGAGGAGATCGACCCCGAGGGCGGCTCCCTGCGGCCCTGGCTGCTCGGCATCGCCACCAACAAGGCGCGCAACCACCGGCGCGGGGTCGGCCGCCGCCTCGCGTTCCTGGCCCGGCAGCCCAAGCCCAAGGAGACCGAGGACTTCGCGGAGGCCTCCGCCGAGCGGCTGGACCACCAGCGGGAGCTGGCCGCCGTACGGGCGGTCCTGGACCGCCTGCGGCAGCCCGAGCGGGAGGTGCTGGCGCTCTGCGTCTGGGCCGGGCTGGACTACGCGCAGGCGGCGGACGCGCTGGGCGTCCCCGTCGGCACCGTACGGTCGCGGCTCTCCCGGGCCCGTACGCGGCTGCGCGGACTGGCGGGCGAACACCTGGAGCGGGAACGGAACGAGTCCGGGCGGGAACTTCGCCGGGGCCGCGGAGAGGTAGGAGGCAGGGCGGCATTCGTCGCCCTGCCAGGAGAGGGGGGATCGCGATGACCGCGACCACGGGTACCGGCGCCGGCCGGGACGACCGCGACGGCCGGGGCGGCCTGGACGACCGCGCCGAGCTGGCGCGGCTGCTGCCGCCCGCCACGGCATTCGACCTTCCGCCGGGCCGCCACGAGCACCACAGGGAACGCCTGATGAACCAGATCGACCTCGACACCGCCGCCGCGCCCGCGAAGGACCGCGCCCCCGCCCGCCCGCGCCTGCTGCGCCCGTCCTTCCTGGCCCCGGTCACCGCGCTCGCGCTGGCCGGTGCGCTGGTGGCGGGCTACTCCGCGCAGGGCGGCGGACAGGCCCCGGCGCGGGCGGGCAGCGGCGCCCCGGCCTCGGAGCGCGCCGGGAACGCGCAGCCGGTGGCCCTCGTGCTCAACCGGATCTCGGACGCGGCGGCGAAGAGCGGGGCCGGGCCGGTCGGCGACGACCAGTTCGTCTACGTACGCAGCCAGGTCCAGGACAGCGACCTCACCAGCGGCAAGCTGGTGACGGGCCCGCTGGCGGAGCGCGAGATCTGGTACGCGCAGAAGCCCGGCCCGCAGAAGAAGCTCGGCTACATCCGCCAGGGCGGCGAAATCTCCCCCATCAACGCCGAGTTCGGGGACGAGGACGGCACCCGCGAGGGCATCAGCCGTCCCACCTACCGCTGGCTGGCCGCCCTCCCGACGGACCCGCGCCGGCTGCTGGACCACCTCACCGCCCTCACCCCGGAGTCCGATACCCAGGAGCACGCCCAGGCGGTGTTCGACCAGATCGGCGACCTGATCCGCGAGACCGTGCTGCCGCCGGAGACCGCCGCCGCGCTCTACAAGGCCGCGGCCCTGATCCCCGGCGTCACCGAGGCCCCGGACGCGGTGGACGCGCTCGGCCGCCACGGGGTCGGTATCGCCCGCGAGGACACCCGTTTCGCCACCCGCTCGGAGTGGGTCTTCGACCCGGAGGGGCTCTCCTTCCTCGGCTCGCGCACCTTCCTGACCAAGGACAGCGAGATCGGCGGGAAGGGCGCGCTCCTCGACGCCCAGGCCGTGCAGAAGCGGTCCGTGGTGGACGAGGGCGGGGTCCGGCCGCAGGACTAGTACGGAGAGCTGTGGGAGGGGGCTGGCCGGACTCCGTACAGGGAAGTCCGGCCCGCCCGGCCTCGTACCACCGGACGCCACACCCCGGCGCTGGCCCACACCAGCCCACCGAGCGTCACACCGGCACCGGCCCACACCGGCACCGGCCTACACCAACGGCGGCCGTACCGACATCAGCAGGTGCCGGTGGGTCTCCGACCCCGCCTCGTCCGTGATCATCGCCCGCTGGCCCGCTCCCATCATCAGCAGCCGCAGCGTCGGCTCCTCGAAGGAGGCCAGGGCGTCCGCGAGATACCCCGGGTGGAACGCCACGGTCATCTCGGGGGCGCCCTCCAGCGTCGCGGGTAGCCGCTGGGACGCCACGTCGTCCTCGTAACCGGCTTGCAGATGTACGGAGTTGTCGGCGGCCGAGAACGTCATCTGCACCGGGCTGTCCCCGTCGGCCACCACCGAGACCCGCTTGACGGCCTCCACCAGCCGCGCCCGGTCCAGCACCGCCACGGCCGGGCCCTCCAGGGCGAACAGCTTGTCGTGGCGCGGGAGCCGCCCGTCCAGCAGCCGCACGGTGGTCCGCATCCCCGCGTGCTCGAACCCCGCCGAACCGGCGTCCAGGGCGACACTCACCAGCCCGGACCGCCCCAGCGAGCGGGCGATCTCCGTCAACCGCCGGGCGGAGACGACGACATCGGCGCTCTCGTCGCCCGCCGCCGCCTTCCACGGAAGGGTCCGCACGGCGAAGCGGTACCGGTCGGTCGCCGCGAGCGTCATCGTCCCGCTCTCCCCGTCGAGGCCCAGCCGGATCCCGGTGAGCGTGGGCAGGGTGTCGTCCCGCCCCGCCGCCACCGCCACATCGGCGACAGCCGCCGCGAACTCCGCCGCCTCCACCGCGCCCCGCACCTGCGGGAGCGACGGCAGCGCCGGGTAGTCGTCCAGCGGCAGCACGGAGAGGCCGAAGCGGGCGCCGTCCCCGGAGACGGTGAATCGGGACCCCTCGACCGCGCACTCCACCGGCCCGTCCGGCAGCACCTTGCAGATGTCCAGCAGCCGCCGCCCCATGACGAGCACCTTCCCCGGGCGCACGACCTCGGCGGCCTCCACGTCGATGCGCGCGGACGCCTCGTAGTCGAGACCGCTCACGCGCAGCCGCCCGCCCTCCGTGTCCAGCAGGAGCCCGCCCAGTACGGGAACGGGGGAGCGGACCGGCAGGACGCGGGCGGCCCACGCCACGGCTTCGGTCAGGGCACTGCACTCGATGCGGAACTCCACGCTGGGGCCTCTCCTCACAGGTCGTCCGGACACGGACGACGCCAGGGCGTGTCCGGCGGATCAGGACCGGGTCCGCGACGCCTGGCACGGCACCTCGCGGCGTTGCCGCAACGCCCGAATCGCTCCGCGATGAGGACGTTCCAGCGCCTTGCGATGCACCGCACCAGACGCCGCGGCCTATCCGGTCCTGATCCGCCGGACACACCCTAGAGGCCACCACTGACAACGAGCCGGGGCCGGGCACCCGCCCAGGGCGGGAGAGCTCCGGCACCGGCGCCAGCGACCACCCCCGTGAGCCGCTGCGACCGGTACCGGAACACCACGTTCGGACCATAGATCGGTGGGTAGGGGCACGGGGAGGTTCAATGCGCCCAGTGGGGCGCAGACGGGGGTAACACTCCGCACAGTGATGCACAGTGATGATCGGGGGATCATGTGCGAGCACGTCAACGGGCCGACGACCTGCTGCGGATGCAGCGGCTGGCGAGGAACGGCGGATCGGCGGAGCTGCTGCGCTGGCTGGCGGGGCGCGCCGACGGCTGGGCCGGAATAGCCTCCTCCGACGGTACGTCGCTGAGCGCGTCGGGGACGCTGTCCGGTGGCGCGTCGGGGACGGTGACCGGCAGAGGGCCGGGGACGGTGTCCGGTGACGCGAGCGCGGCCGGCGGCTCCGGCATCCCCGATGTGACCGCGCTGGTCGCCGAAGGCGTACGGGCGTTGACCGAGCGCGGGGCCCTGGCGTTCTCCCACGACACCGGCGCGCACACCCTGCTCCTCTTCCCTCTACCTGGGTACGACCCGCACGGCGAGGAGCGCGGTACCGCCCCCCTCCTCGCCGTCGTCACGCCCCGCCCGGTGGCGGCCGGGCTCGCCACACTGCTGGCCGATGCGCTGATGCCGCTCTCCCTGTGCTGGGAGGCCGAGGCGGTGGAGCGCAAGCGGCGCCGGGTGGACCTCGCCGAGTCGCGCGGCCGGGAGGCGGTGCTGCACCTGCTGATGACGGGCCAGCTCTCCATCGCCCAGCAGGTGGCCGGTGCGCTGCGGCCCCGGCTCCCCGACCCCGTACGGGTGTGTGTCGTGGAGTGCCGAGGAGGCAGCCGGGACGAGGTGGCCCGGGTCTGCGCCGAGGCGGACGGCGGGCGATCCTGGATCGTGCGGTGCCCTGTCTACGCCCGCCACCTGATCCTCGTGATGCCGGCGGAGGACGGCCGGGGCAGCGGAACCGCCACCGACGAGGCCGTGGCCGCGCTGGTGGCGGGCTGCGTGGTGGGCGTCAGCGAACAGGTGCCGCTCGCCGACACCGCCACCGGCTACCGGCAGGCGTTCCACGCCCTGGCGGTCGCCCGCGAACTCCCCACCCGGCACGCCCGGTTCGGCCTCGCACCGGAGCCCGCCCTCGTCGTCGGGCACGCGGGGCGGCAGTGGGCCGAGGCCCTGCTCACACCGCTCCTCACGCACGTCCCGCGCCGGGCGCAGGACCCGGGGAGCCAGGAGCTGACGGCCACGGCGGCGTCCTGGCTGGCGTTCTCGTCGCACGCGACCGACCACCTCAAGGTCCACCGCAACACCCTGGCCGCCCGCCTCAAGCTCATCGGCGAACTGCTGGGCCTGGACCTCCACCGGCTGGCCGACCAGTCGGCCCTCGACCTGGCCCTCCGCATCCGGTCCACCCCGGCCCCGGTCTGCACCCCGGACTCCGGAGAGACGGAACGTACAGCGTCCTCCGGACAGCGCGACGGCGGGAGGGCACACGGCGGGACGGCACAAGGCGGGGCATCACACGGCGGGGCGGCGCAGGCCCTCGGTCTCGATGAGGTCCTGCGCCGCCCCGCCGTCCAGGAGTGGGCCGCCCGCCAACTGGCCCCTCTGACCGGCCCGGTCGGAGGACCGGCCGAGGAGACCCTGCGGGCCTGGCTGCGCTGCGAGGGCCGCCTCGGCCCGACGGCGGCCGAGCTGGGCATCTCCGTCCCCGGCACCCGCAAGCGCCTCACCCGGCTGGAGACCGCACTCCAACGCTCCCTGCTCCGCCCCCCGAGCGCCCGCTACGACCTGTGGCTGGCGCTGCGGGCGCGGGAGGTGACGGCTACTTCGTGAAGATGAAGTATTTCCAGGCGCCGTGCGTCGTGGAGTTGACGTTGTCGCCGGACGAGCCGTCGACGTACGAAGCGCGCACGCGCATCTTGTAGCCGGTCTCGTGCGGCCCCAGGAGTTCGACGACCGACTTGCCGTTGGGGGCGAGCGCGAAGAACTCCTGGCCCGCGTCGTACCACTTGCCCTGGTAGTTGAGCTCCAGGGACAGCCGCTGCGCACGGCCCTTGTGGTAGGTCATGGACGTGGTGAAGACGGGGTTCTTCTTCTTGCTGTAGTACGCGTACGAGGTCTTCCCGATCTTCGCCGTCTTGTACTGCTTCGACAGCGTGGTCGAGACCTTGACCTTGGCGTACGCGGTCGACTTCACCGTCTTCGGCGCGTACCGGGCGTCCCCGGCGAACACGGCGGTCACCGTCGTGTCGCGCTTCATGTTGACCGTGACGGACAGGTTGCCCTTGGCGTTGACCTTCGCCTTCTTGACCAGCTTCTTCGGCTTGTCGGCGCCGAAGGGGTCGGCCCAGATCTCGACGACGCGGTTCTTGTACGTCTTGCCGAGGGTCGCGGTGAAGGAGACGTTCTTGTTGTACGCGTGGAGCGACTTGTTCCGGTTGAGCTTCAGGGAGGTCGCGGCGCGCGAGACGGTGACGGCGGCGGAGCCGGAGGCCGCGGTGTGCTGGGCGCTGCCCGCGTAGGTGGCCTTGTACGTCACCTTGCCGCCCGCGGGCGGGGTGTCCTTGAAGGTGAACGCGCCCTTGGCGTCCGTCTTCACGGTGCCGAGCGCCTTGCCCTTGGGGGACTCGACGTCCGTACGGGTCACGGTGACGGGCGTGCCGGCCGGGAGCGCCACGGAGGCCTTGACGGAGCCCTTGACGGTGAGCGCCTTGGCGCGCGTCGCCTTGGCGGGGGCGCTGATGCTCAGGGTGGCGACGGACCGCGTCGGATCGGTGAGCACCCGGAGGGAACGGGTCCCGTGGCTGTTGGCCGAGACGGCGAACAGCCGGCTGCCGTCGGGCGCCCAGGCCAGACCGGCCGGCTCCAGGCTGTCCGATCCGCTGTACGCACCGGTGTTGGGGAAGTCGTACGTCCGCACCGGGACGGTCTTGGACGCGCCCTTCGGGTAGATGTAGACGTCCGGGTCGTAGGCACCGTCGATCCCGGCCGCCACCGTCCCGTTGGGGGCGATGTCCACGGCATTGGGGTAGTGCTTCGAGGTGTAGCCCTGCTCCGCCCGCAGGTCGGACGTCCGGTACACCTGGTGGAAGTAGGGCGCACCGCTGGCGACGACGAGCTGGGCCCCGTCCGGGCTCACCGCGATGTCGCGCAGGTTGCTCGCGTCCGCCCGGAGGCGGGCGGTCCGCTCGGCGGTGCCCGACGCCACGTCGTAGACGGCCAGCTCGGACGGGCTCAGGCCCTCCTGCGCCGCGGCCAGCTTGTCCGGTGCGCCGGGCGAGGATGCGAGGACCGGCGCGGAGTACCACGTACGGTCCGTGTCCTGGTCCAGCGTGACCACCGGCTCCTCGCCGGACAGGTCCAGCGAACCGATGTTGCCCTCGGCCGCCGCCCCGTAGCCGAACCAGAGCTTCCCGCCCGCCAGGGCCGGGTGGGTCGGCCGGGTGCCCAGGCCGATGTCGTAGCGCGCGGACTCGGTCAGGGTGGCGGTGTCGATGGCCACGATGTGGTCGGAGGCCGCCACACCCGCGTACAGCGTGCCGGAGTCGGCGGACAGCTCCAGACCGGTCACCCCGGGCAGTTCGCCCAGGACGCGGACGACCTGGCCGGAGTAGTCCGTGGCGAGGATCTGGCCGGACTGCGGGTCGCTGATGAACACCCGCTGGTGCACACCGTCGGCGACGATGTCGCCGAGCGAGGCTGCGGGAAGGATTCTGCTGCTGTCGGCCGCGGCCGGGTTCGCCGTCCCGCCGACCAGCACCACGGAACTGAAGAGGACCGCGAACGCCGTCGCGGTCGAAATTCTGCGCGTGCGCACAGTTACTGATACCCCCACGGTATGAAGGGGCCGCGCGTCACCCGGGATGAGAGAAGCGAAGGGGCGCGGCCCGGATCGCAGAATAAGCCATGCCACCGACAAGGGAGCGCACTTTTCGCGCCCCTCGGAGCAGCCGCGCGCCCCGCGTACCGGGGCCTCCGCGCCCGGCAGGGGAACACCTGGTGCATTAATTCTTTATTCGTTCACCGGCGGCGGGGCACCTCCATTCGATGAAAGCATTCTGCGCTCCGAAGAAACCGTTTCCCATTTTCCGATGAGAAAAAGGGGGCGTGTTTGGTCCCATTTCGCCGGACTTTTTGGGTGCTTCTGTGCGTAATGTGCTGCCGGAACACGAGGGCTTCCGGGAAACCGTGAAACGGCTCGGAAGCCGCCGCCTCGCACAGAAAAACGGTTTCTGATGAAGCTCAGAACTCCTCATCTTGCAGTACGGCGCCTTGTCTCCTCCTGGCTCACCGCCGCGGTCACCGCGACGGTCGCCGCCGCCATGGTGGCCGTGACGACGGCCCCGGCCTTCGCCATCGCCACGCCCGTACCGCTCGGGACGGCGGACAGTTTCGCGGTGCTGGCGGGGGAGTCGGTCACCAACACCGGGCCCACCGTGATCACCGGCGACGTCGGCGTCAGCCCGGGTACGGCCATCAGCGGATTCCCGCCCGGCCTCGTCAACGGGGTCCAGCACTCGGCGGACGCGGTCGCGCTCCAGGCCAAGTCGGACCTGGTGGTGGCGTACAACAACGCGGCGGGCCAGGCCACGGACGCCGCGCTGCCGCCGGACGCCGGGGGCCTGACGCTGGTGCCCGGCGTCTACACGGCCTCCTCGACGCTCGGCCTCACCGGCACGCTCACCCTCGACGCCGAGGGCGACCCCAACGCGGTGTGGGTCTTCCAGGTCGGCTCGGGTCTGACGACGGCGTCCGCGAGCCGCGTCAACCTCATCAACGGCGCCCAGCCGTGCAACGTCTTCTGGCAGATCGGCAGTTCGGCCACGCTCGGTACGGACTCGACCTTCATCGGCAACATCCTGGCGCTGACCTCGATCAGCGTGACCACCGGCGCGACCATCGAGGGCCGGGCGCTGGCCCGTAACGGCTCGGTCACCCTGGACAACAACCGCATCACCCGCTCCACCTGCTCGGGCGGCACCACGTCCGGCACGACCACGGGCACGACGACCGGGACCACGGTGGGCACGACGACCGGGACCACGACGGGCACCACCACCGGCACCACGGGCGGCGTTCTGGGCGGGGTGCTCGGCGGCGTCCTGACCGGCGGTACGACCGGTGGCACCGGCGGCGTTCTGGGCGGGGTCCTCGGCGGCGTCCTGACGGGCGGCACCACCGGAGGCACCCCGGGCGGCTCCACCACCGGGACGACCACGGGCAACACCGTCGGCAACACCTCCGGGAACATCGCCGGCAACACGGGCGGCGGCAAGGGCGGTGTCATCGGCGGCGGCAAGGGCGGCGGCAAGGGCGGTCACACCGGCGGCAACAAGGGCGGCGGCACCGGCGGCCACTCCGGCGGCCACGACGGCGGCTACGGCTACGGCGACGGACGCCCCGGCGACCACGGCCCCGGCCACGGCGAGCAGCACGGCGGCTACGGCGACAAGCCCGAGGGCCCCGGCCACCACGAGGGCTGACCGGCGGCGCGGCCCCCGCGCTGCCCGATGACCGGCGTGCGGCGGGGCATGTCCTCCGGCCCCGCCGCACGCTTCCACACGACGTACGACGACAAGTAGCGACGAACGAGAACAGGGCGGGGCTGGGGCACGTGCTGGGTGGAGTCACGACGGAACACGAACGCGGACACGTACGCGGACACGTCCGCAGAAGAGTCCTCAACACCGCCGTGGCGCTCTGCCTGACCACGGCCCTGGCCCACGTCGGCCTGGTCTTCCTGCACGTGGCACCGTCGAACGTGGTGTCGCAGCGCTTCAACTCCCAGGTGGACGCCTGGGTCTACCCCCTCTTCGAGCAGAACTGGCGGCTGTTCGCGCCCGACCCGGACTCCGTCAACCGCCAGATCCTCGCGCGGACCGCGCACACGGCCCCGGACGGCTCCATCGAGGTCAGCGACTGGGTGGACCTGACGGCGGTGGACACCGCCGCGATCAAGCACCACCCCCTCCCGAGCCACACCGCGCAGAACATGCTGCGCCGGTCCTGGACGTCGTACGCCGAACTCCACGGCGGCGACGACCTCTCGCGCTCGGACCGGGCCGTGATGATGCAGCGCTACCTGCGCAACATCGCCGCGGACCGCATGGCCGAACGGGACGGCAAGCCGTTCGAGAACATCCAGCTGCGGGTGGTGACCGTCCCCGTGCCCGCCCAGGGCAGCGCGGACGACGACGACCGCCGTACGGCCGCCGCGAAGAACGCCGATACGCGGCTGCTGCCCTGGTGGAAGGTGACAACGGATGCCTGAGCCGACCGACAACGCGCCCGGTACGCCCGGGCAGGCGGACAACGCGCTCCGTGTGCCGGGGCAGGCCGACGCCGCGCTCCGGGTTCCTGGGCAGGCCGACGCCGCGCCCCGCCCGCTGGTACGGGTCACGGGAGCCGCGCGCCACGCATGGGCGCTGCTGACCGACCGCCCCCTCTCCCTCTACGCGGTGTCGGTCCTGCGCATCGGCTACGGCCTGCTCTATCTGGTCTTCCTGCTACGGGAGTTCCCACACCGCGACGCGATCTGGGGCCCCGGCTCCCCATGGACCCCGGACCTGGCCCGGCAGCTCTTCGACCAGACCGGCTGGGCCAGTGTGCTGACGCTCTCCGACAGCCGCCTCTACTTCGAACTCTGTTACGCCGCCGCGCTCGTCGTCAGCCTCCTGTTCCTGCTGGGCTGGCGGACCCGCGCGGTCTCCGTGCTCTTCGCGGTGGTCGTGGCCTCGTTCCACGCGCGGTCGATCTTCATGACGGACGGCGGCGACAACCTCGTCCTGCTGATGGCGCTCTACCTCGTCCTCACGGCGTCCGGCCGCCGCTGGTCCCTGGACGCGAGAAGGGCCCCTCGCGCACCCGTACTGCCACCCCAACTGGCCGCGGCAAGAAGCGCGTTGGTCACCACGCTCCACAACTGCGGACTCCTGGTGATCGGCATCCAGGTCTGCTTCCTCTACGGCGCCGCAGGCCTCTACAAGGTCCAGGGCGGCACCTGGGGAGCCGGAACGGCCCTGCACTACGTCCTGAACCTCGACCTCTTCCAGCCCTGGCCCGCGCTCTCCCACTGGGCGGACAGCCAGGTGCTCGCCATCGCGGTGGTCGGCTACCTGACGGTGCTCCTCCAGGTGGCGTTCCCGTTCGTGCTGTTCGGCAGGCTCAAGTACCCGGTGCTGACGATGCTGCTCGGGATGCACCTCGGCATCGCGGTGCTCATGGGCCTGCCGCTGTTCTCGGGCGCGATGATCATCGCGGACGCGGTGTTCCTGCCGGACCGCTTCTGGATCGCGGCCGGGAGGCTGGCCCGGCGGGCGCTGGGACGTACGGAAGAGCCGAAGCCGGTACGGGCAGAAGCGCCGGAGGCACCGCGTGGCGCGGTGCCGAAGCAGGGCGGCCGCGCCACCCCCGTACACGATCGTCCTTAGGGCGCGGACCGTACGCCCGGTCCCGCTCCCGACCCCGGCCTGCGGTCCGCCGGCAGTGCGCAGGCCGGGGAGCCGCCGGGGAGGCGGGTGCGGTTGGCGGCGACGAGCCGGTAGACGCCGTGGGCGATCCACCGCACCGGGGGCAGGGTGAGCAGCCCGCCCAGCCAGGCCCAGCCCCCACCGGCGCTCAGCAGCAACTTGGCGACGGCCTGCGCGCCCCCGTACACCGTCCCGAGCGGCGAGACCCACAGCACCTCGTGCTCGGCCCGCTCCTGGGTGACACCGAGGCCATCCAGGTCGGCGAACTGCCAGGGCGTGACGGTGCATTGCGGACGCACGTACCGCGTCAGGAAGTTCACCGAGGTCGTGCAGAAGGCGCAGTCACCGTCGTAGACGAGGGCGGGCCGAGCGGGCACGGTTCACTCCGCCCAGGTGACGAAGGCGGACCAGGCGTCGGGCGCGACGGCGAAGGCGGGTCCGTCGGTGACCTTGGAGTCACGGACGTGGACGGAGTGAAGGCAGGCGGCGACCTCGACGCAGTTGCCGCCGCTGCCGCTGCTGTAGGAGGAGGTACGCCAGTCGAAGGCGACCTCGATGCAGTTGCCGCCGCTATCGCTGCTGTAGCTCGACGTGAACCACCGGAGGGTGCTGCTCATTCCTTCACTCCTGCCAACCGCATGATGAGGTCCAGCGATTCGCGAGGACCCAGGGCCTGTGACCGGATCTTCGCATAGCGCTGAGCGTAGATGCTCACCTTCGCCGGGTCACTGATCAGCAGGCTCTCGTCCTGCGGCTCCAGATAGACGAGATGTTCATGCGTCGAGGTCTCCATCAGGTCCATTTCGCCGCGAGCACCCGCGTACTCCCCATACTTCCCGGCATCCAATGGCAGCACCAGCAGCGTGACATTGCGCCGCCGGGCGCACTCCACGAGATAGAGCAGCTGCTCCCGCATGATCTCTTCGCTGCCGATGACCCGGCGCAGGACGGACTCGTCGATGATGATCTCGATCATCGGGAGCGGGTCGCGGTCGAAGAGGGCCTTGCGCGCCATCCGCAGCTGCACCAGCTCCTCGACGCGCTCGTCGGAGAGCGGCGGATATCCGCCACCGATGAGCGCCCGCGCGTACGCCTCCGTCTGGAAGAGCCCGTGGATGACGTTGGCGGCGAACAGTTGGAGGCTGATGGCGGCCTGCTCCAGCAGCGCGTAGTCCTGAAACTGCTCCGGCAGCCGTTCCATCCGCATGTACAGCCGGGCCGTCTCGAAGACGTCGCTGCCTTCGGTGAGGACCCGCTTCAGCGCCACCAGCATCGCGTCACTGGCGGGCTGTGCGCACGTCTCCATGGCGCTGACCGCAGCGGCCGAGTAGCCGAGTTCGTCGCCGAGCCGGTCCTGCGACCAGTCACGCTGGATGCGCAGCATGCGCGTCACTTTGGCCACCAGCTTCGCCGCCGGACTGGCCGTTTCCTTGTTCTCCGCACTTGCCATGACGTGATCTCTTTTCGACTCAACCGAACTCAACCGGTCACTACGCGATGTGGCTGAAATCAACTGCCCAACAGCGAAGTTCGCGCAGGTCAACGGCTGTGCGACGCCCCTCGCCAGTCGTAGAGAACGCTAGGTGATCGGGGTCACAATCGCCCTGTGAATGCACTGAATGGTGAGCGCAATATCGAGTGGGTCCCGGACTCGGGATTCCAACTCCGCAAGGCAGGCGTGCAATTCGACGCGGTCCGCGTGGACGGCGAGATCGGGCGACGGCTGGCCGACCTGATGGAGGAGTTGGTCGGCGGTGAACCGGGCCCGGTGGTGACCGAGGCGAACGGGAGGCGCGGGGTCTACTTCTTCGTACCGCCGGGTTCGACGGCGCACCGCTGCTGGCCGCGTGAGGTGACGATTCTGAACTCGACGAGGAACCGCGTGAGTTACGTACCGGTCCCGGCGCTGGGGGGCGGGACGTGGCCGCTGTCGTGGCGGTACCCGCCGACGGCTCCGGGCCGCTTCGTCCACACGCTGATCCTGATCAACGCGGCGGAGTCGCTGCTGTACTACGGCCGAGATAGGTGACGGGCCCCGGATCGGGGACGGCGATCTCGTGGAAGCCGACGCGGTCGTAGAAGGCGCGGGCGGAGGTGTTGGCGGTGACCATGGAGAGGTGGACGGCCGGGACGCCCCGGGCTCGGAGGGCGCCGAGGAAGGTCTCCATGAGCCGGCGCCCGTACCCGTACCGCTGGTGGCTGGGCAGCAGGTCGATGTGGAGGTGGGCCGGATAAGCGTCCAGCTCCGGCAGGACCATGCGCTCGGGGTCGTACAGGAGCCCGGTCATCATCTCGGTGGGGGTGGGCGGGGAGTGCGGCCGTACGGGGGCGGGGTGGCGGTCCGTCAAGCCCGGGAGCCACTCGGTGCGGTAGCGGGCGACGAAGGACGCGGTGTCCGCCGTACCGACGATGTAGCCGACGGCCCGCCCGCCGTCCTCGACGACGAAGGCCAGCTCGGGTTCGAGGACGACGTAGGGCGCGGCGAAGATGTTCGGCAGGAGCTCCGGGTCGGGGTAGAGGTGGCGGGAGTCGCCGCCTTCGTGCCCGGTGCGTACGCAGATGTCGAAGAGGGCGTCGCGGTCGGCGGGGCGGTACGGGCGCAGGAGGGCGTGGGTCATGGCGCCGATCCTTGGGGGTGCGGGAGCGCCCCGCAACTGGGTTCGGGCCGGGGGTGGTCGGGGTTCCGGCGGCGGCTCTCTAGGCGTGGGTGCCGTGGTGCTCGTAGGGTGCCGGAGTGCCGAATCCACGCCCTCCACGCCCTCCACGCCGTCCACGACGGATGAGCCGTCGCGCATGGCTTCTCGCCTGGGCGGTGCTCTGCGTGGCCGGCCTCACCGCCACCTCCTGGCTCCAGGCGCGGCCCGAGAGACCCGTCAAGGCCGAGTGCCGCGAGTACATCGCGGAGATCGAAGGCCGGATGCAGGCAGCCAAGAGCTACAGCGACGGGGAAGGCGGAATCGTGGCGTTCTCCCGCGACCGCACGGACTGCACCGACGAACTCGACGACCTCTTCAGGGGCGACCGGTGACCGGCCCGGACCTGGTGATCCGGGCGATCGCCTCGACCGTCAGGGCGCGGTCGTGCGGCTCGGTCTCCAGGGCGCGGTGGATGGACAGCCCCTCGATGAGCGCGTCCAGCTGGCGGGCGGTGGCGGGGTCGAAGTGCCATTCCAGGGCGCGCCGGCTGCGGCTCATCCAGGTGCGGGTCAGCTCGCGGTAGGCGGGCTTGCGGGCGGCGAGGGTGTACAGCTCGTGGGTGAGGATCAGCTCGCGCTGGTTGCCGCCGGAGAGGTGGTGGACCAGGTCGGCGACGGCCTCGCGGGCCTCGTCGGGGGTGTCGGCGGCGCCGAGGCGGTCCTCGAAGACGGCGACGATCGTGCCGGAGAACCGGGTGAACGCCTCGTGGAGCAGCTCGTCCATGCTCGTGAAGTGGTACGTCATCGACCCGAGCGGAACCCCGGCACGGGCGGCCACCTTCCGGTGCGACATACCCGCGACACCCTCGTCGGCGATGACGTCGAGGGCCGCGTCGATGATGCGGTCCCGCCGGTCGGGGTCGGTGCGCCCTGTCGCCACCCGGCGCCTCCTCGTTCGGCCTGGTCTCTCCTCGGCTCTCGCAGCATAGAGCGCGGGGTGGGGCCGCGCGGCCAGTGGATGAGGTGGCTGAGCGCCACCTTGAGCTGCACTTTCCCGTTGGTCTCGGTCACGCCGACGCAGAGGGGCCGTCGGTCCGGCAGCCATCTGTTGGCCCCGGCAGGTCCAGCCGGAGGGGCGGTCCAGCTTGCGGAGGATCTCGGCGTTGGTGAGCCCGTCCGGCTGCCGACGGACCTGCTGCGGTGGCGGGCCCACCCCTTTCGAGGCGGGGCCTTCCCGCGCGCGTTCCAGCCGTACACCGCACCAGATGACGATCCGCCCGGCGACAGCGAGGAGGAGGTGGGCGTCGGCCCGGGAGGCACCGGCGACACCCTCGCGGGCACCTCCCGGGCCGGGCGGCTCCCGGCCTCCCGGGTCAGCGGTGTGCGGCGTACCGGGCGGGCGGCGGAGACGGTTCCGGGGTCCCGGCCGTGACGAAGTTCTTCCTCTCCCTGCACGTCATCGCCGCCGTCCTGGCCATCGGCCCGGTCACCGTCGCCGCCAGCATGTTCCCCAAGGCCCTGCGCCGCGCGCACGCGGCACCGGGGGACCGGGAGGCGTACGCGGCCCTGCGGCTGCTGCACCGGATCTGCCGGGTCTACGCGGGTGTCGGCGCCGCCGTACCGGTTTTCGGGTTCGCCACGGCGAGCAGTCTCGGAGTGCTCGGCAGCGCCTGGCTGATCGTCTCGATCGTCCTGACCGCCGCGGCCGCCGCCGTACTGGCCCTGCTGATCCTCCCGGCCCAGGACCGCGCGCTCACCACTGTGGGTCCCCCGGAGGCGGAGGCGGAAGCGGAGGCCCAAGGGTCCGTCCTCCGGGTCGCCGGTCGACTGGCCATGCTCACGGGCGTGTTCAACCTGCTGTGGGCCACGGTGACCGTCCTGATGATCATCCGCCCCGGCTCCACGACGGGAGCGTGAGGCGGGGTGTGTACGAACGTACGCTTCAGGCGTACGCTCGTACACTCCACGTCCCCGCCCCCTCCCCGTCTGCCGAGGCACCCTGCTCATGAAGGCCACGCCGGTCATCGACGCCCGCACCCGCCGCTGGCGCGCCGCGCTCTTCCTCTTCATGCTCGCCACCGGGGTGAGCATGGCCTCCTGGGTGGCCAGGACCCCCGCCGTACGGGACGCGCTGGACGTGACCACGGGGGCGATGGGCCTGGTGCTGTTCGGGCTCTCGATCGGCTCCATGGCGGGCGTGCTGGTCTCCGGCGGGCTCGTGCGCAAGCACGGCGGACGGGCGGTGATCACGCTCGGCGCGGCGCTGCTCGTCGCCGGGCTGCTGGTGGTCGCCGGGGGCGCGGCGCTGGAGGTGTCCGGCGGGGTCTTCGGCGGACTGGCGCTGTTCGGGGCCGGGATGGGGCTCGCGGAGGTGGCGTTCAACATCGAGGGCGCCGCCGTGGAGCGGACCGTGGGGCGCCCGGTGCTTCCCGTACTGCACGGCTGCTTCAGCCTCGGGACGGTGGCCGGCGCGCTGCTCGGGATGGGGCTGACGGCTCTGCGGTTCCCGGTCGGCTGGCACCTGGCGGCGGTGGCCGTGGCGGTCGCGGCGGCCGGGGTGTGGACCGTACGGGCGGTTCCGGCGGGCACGGGTCGCGAGGACGCGGAGTCCGGTGGCGGGGAGCGGGCCGGGGGCGGCGGGTGGCGGGCGCAGGTGGAGGTCTGGCGGGACCGGCGGCTGGTGCTGATCGGGCTGATCGTGCTGGCCATGGCGTTCGCGGAGGGCTCGGCCAACGACTGGCTGCCGCTGCTGATGGTGGACGGCCACGGGACGAGCGCGACGGCCGGTTCGCTGACGTTCATGCTGTTCGCCGTCGCGATGACGACGGGCCGGTTCGCGGGCGGGCCCCTGCTGGTGCGGTACGGGCCCGCGGCCGTGGTGCGGGCGAGCGCGCTCGTGGCGGCGGCGGGTGTGGCGCTGGTGGTGTTCTCGTCCAGCGCGCTGCTCGCGGGGGCGGCGGTCGTGCTCTGGGGGCTCGGCGCCTCGCTGGGGTTCCCGGTCACGGTCTCGGCGGCGGGGGAGGGCAAGGGGGAGCGGGAGGCTTCGGCCCGGGTCGCGGCGGTCTCGACGGCCGGGTACGCGGCGTTCCTGGTCGGCCCGCCCTCGCTGGGCTTCCTGGCCGACCACGTGGGGCTGCGCGCGGCGATGATCGTGGTGCTGGTGCTGCTGGGGGGCGCGGCGCTGATCACGGGGGCACTACGGCGGCGGCCGGCCTCCCCGGTGTCCGAAGTGCCGTCCGCTCACTCCGACTTGGTGTAGATCAGGCTCTCGCCCGAACCGGTCGTCGCCCGGCGCAGGGTGCCGTCCGGGAGGAGCGTCAGCTGGGTGGCCTTGCCGGGGGAGCAGGAGGCGGCCGGGCGGCCCACGGAGACGGTGGAGGGGCCGATCAGGACCGGTTCGCCGTCGCCGGGACGGGCGGCCAGCGGGGCGGTGAACTCGCAGTGGTACGTGGCGCCCAGGGCGAGGGGGCCTTCGGCGGTGAGGGAGAGGACCTGGTCGCCGACGTCGCCCTGGCGGATGGTCAGCTTCCGGGTGGACGCGCCCCGGTCGCCGGGGATGGAGGCGGTCCAGGTGCCGAGGTAGTCACCCGGTATGCCGCCCTCGTCGGTCCCCGCGGTGCTGCCGGACGCGGAGGTGGAGGGGCCGGGGGTGGGGGTGTCGCCGCCCTTGTTGTTCATGAACGCGTACACGGATCCGCCCGCGCCTATCGCCACGACGAGCGCGACGGCGACGAGCGCGATGGTCGCCCCGGCGGAGCGGCGCGCGGGGGCGGGGGCCGGGGCGGGAGTGAAGTAGGCGGGTGGGAGGGGGGTGTTGTACGTGGGGCCGGGGTTGGGGGCGTAGCTCTGGTGGGCCTGGTGGTGGGTCTGGCTGTACGAGGGGTGGTGCTGGTGCTGGTGCTGGGGCTGTTGGGCGTACGGGGGTGGGGCCGGGGCCGGAGGGGGTGTGGCGGGGCCTCCGGCGGCGACCTGGGTGGGCAGGGCGTGGACCGAGGCGGGGGGTGTGGCGGGGCGCTGAGGGTGCTGGGCGTCTGTCGGGCGGGCCGGGGTGGTCGGCTGCTGCGGGGTCTGCGGCTGCCCTTGCCGGGGCTCCGGGTTCTCCGGGCCTTCCGGGTCCTCCGCGTCCAGCAGTCCCACCGCGTGGCGGCCGAGTTGGGCGATGAGGGTGGCGGGGAGCCAGGGCTCGTCCGCCTCCGCCTCGCCCAGCCGGGCCAGGATCTCGTCGGTGGAGGGCCGGGCGGCCGGGTCCTTCGCCAGGCAGTCCCGTACGACCTCGGCCAGCTCCGCCGGGACGCCGGTCAGGTCCGGGTCCTCCTGGGTGATCCGGAACATCAGGGCGTGCACCCCGCCGCTCTCGGCCGCGCCGAAGGGGAGGCGGCCGGTCGCCGCGTACGCGAGCACGGAGCCCAGGCAGAACACATCGCACGCCGGTGTCACGCGCTCGCCGCGCACCTGCTCCGGGGCCATGAACCCCGGCGAGCCGATCATCGCGCCCGTGCGGGTCAGGTCGCCGTCGGCCAGGGACTCCAGGGCGCGGGCGATGCCGAAGTCGATGACCCGGGGGCCGTCGATGGTGAGCAGCACGTTGGACGGCTTCAGGTCGCGGTGGATGAGCCCGGCGCGGTGGATGTGCTGGAGGGCGTGGGCGAGCCCGGAGCCGAGGAGCTGGACGGAGCGGAGCGGCAGCGGGCCGTACGCCCCCGAGTCGGTGAGCGGGGCGCCGGGGCGGCCGGAGACGATGCGGTGGAGGGAGGGGCCGGCGACGTAGCCGGTGGCGACCCAGGGGATCGGGGCCTCGGTGTCGGAGTCCAGGACCGGGGCGGTCCAGGCGCCGCCGACCTGGTGCGCGGCGCGGACCTCCTGGCGGAAGCGGGCGCGGAACTCGGGCTGCTCGGCGAGTTCGCGGCGGACGAGCTTGAGGGCGACGGTGCGGCCTCGGTCGGAGCGGGCGAGGAAGACCTGGCCCATGCCGCCTTCTCCCAGGCGGGCGAGGAGGCGGTACGCACCTATGCGGTGCGGGTCGTCGGGCCCGAGCTTGTCCATGTGCGCTTCCTCCCCTGCGGCCCGCACGAGAATAGCCCCGCCGGGGTGGGGGCGCCGCCGCCCCGGCCCCCGCCGTCTACGACACGCCTCCCGCACTGCCGGTTCCGCCCACCTCCGGCCCGTCGTGGTCGGGCGCCCCCAGCCCGTCGTGGGCGGCCACTTCCAGCCCGTCCGGCTGCCCTTGGCCCGCTGGCCTTTGAGGGCGGGGCCCACTTCCAGCCCGTCCGGCGTTTGAGGACGGAACCGGGGAGCGCGGGTTCGGTGCGCAGATGTCAGCGGTGCTCCGGGGAGCCGAGTATTGAGGGTGCGCCCCCACCAAGGCGAGGGTTCCGTCCTCAAACGCCGGACGGGCTGGGGTGGCCGCCCTCCGACGGGCTGGGTTGGCCGCCCCCGGACGGGCTGGGGTGGCCGCCCCCCGACGTCACCGACTCCACCGCCCCCGTCAACCGCTCCAGCGCCCCCGTCAACCGCTCCAGCGCCCCCACCACCTCCGCGAACCCCTCCGCCCCCAGCTCCCCCGCCAGCCGCGCCGCGAACTCCGCGTGCGGCGGGTTGATCCGGGACACCGCATCCCGCCCCGCAGCCGTCACCCGCAACAGCTTCGCGCGGCGGTGGGCCGGGTTCTCGACGTACTCCGCGAGCCCCCGCCCCACCAGCAGGTCCGCGATCCGCTGCACGCTCTGCCGGGTGATCCCCATCTCGCGCGCGATCCCCGCCACCGGCAACGGCCCCGGCAGCACCGCCCCCAGCACCTGCCACCACGCCGCCGTCAGCCCGCCCGGCCTGGCCAACTCCTCCGCCACGCCCAGGAACTGCCCGTTCAGCCGGAACACCGTCAGCGCCGCCCGGCTCAACAACTCCTGCTGGGACGGGACTTCCGCAGCATCTTCCGAAGAGGCGCCGCCCGCCCGCTCACTCACCCTCCAGCACCTCGTACGCACTCGGGTCCGAGTCATGGAACAGCCGGTACCAGGCCCCCAGCTTCTCCGGCCCGTACACCCCCAGCAGCCCGAACACCTCCCGCGCCAGCGCCACCGGCTCCGTCGGCCCGGCCGTGACCAGCCCGCGGTCCGTCACCGCGTCGGCCTCCACGTACCGCGCGCCACCTCCGTACCCCGTCGCCGCCAGGTAGAAGGAGACCGCGCTCGTGTGCGCCCGGTCGTCGAGGAGCCCCTCGCGGGCCAGCCCCGCCGTCGCCCCGCAGATCGCCGCGACCGGCACCTCCGCGTCGAGGAAGGCGCGGGCCGCGCGGGCGAACGGCGCCAGGTCGTCGCCCGCGTCCCAGAGCCCGGCCCCGGGGAGGACGAGGAGCGCGCTGTCCTCGGGCCGCAGCTCGGCGAGGGCCAGATCGGGCTGGATGCGCAGCCCGCCCATGGTGGTGACCGCCTCCCGCTCGGGCCCCACGGTCCGCACCTTGTAGCCGTTCTGGGCGAGGAAGGCGGTGGTGTACCCGGTCTCCCAGTCGGCAAGGGTGTCGTACACGGCGAGATGGACGACCGCTCTGCTGCTCGTGCTGGTCATGACGACCTCCCGGAGTAGATGACAGAATCCTGTCATGAGGACAGCATGCTGTCAAAGGGAGCGACCGTGCCCCGGACCCGACACCCTGCCGACCCCCGCGCCCCACGCCGTACAACATGGCCATGGAGACCACCCCCCACCAGCACCTACGCTCCCCGCATGACCCCTCATGCCCCTCATGCCCCGTACGCCGACCCCGCGGCCGGTGCGGCCGTGAAGGCCGCGGACCGCGCGCACGTGTTCCACTCCTGGTCCGCCCAGGGCCTCATCGACCCGCTCGCCGTCGCTGGCGCCGAGGGGTCCTACTTCTGGGACTACGACGGCAACCGCTACCTCGACTTCACCAGCGGACTCGTCTACACCAACATCGGCTACCAGCACCCCACCGTGGTCGCCGCGATCCAGGAGCAGGCGGGCAAACTCGCCACGTTCGCGCCCGCGTTCGCGATCGAGGCGCGCTCCGAGGCCGCACGGCTCATCGCCGAGCGCACCCCCGGCGACCTGGACAAGATCTTCTTCACCAACGGCGGCGCCGAGGCCGTCGAGAACGCCATCCGCATGGCCCGGCTGCACACCGGCCGTACGAAGGTGCTCTCCGCCTATCGCTCGTACCACGGCGCCACCTCCACCGCGATCAACCTCACCGGCGACCCGCGCCGCTGGCCCTCCGACAACGGCTCGGCGGGCGTCGTACGTTTCTGGGCGCCGTTCCTCTACCGCTCGCCGTTCTACGCCGGGACCGAGGCCGAGGAGTGCGCCCGGGCCCTCCAGCACCTGGAGGACACCCTCGCCTTCGAGGGCCCGGCCACCATCGCCGCGATCATCCTGGAGACCATCCCGGGCACGGCCGGGATCATGACCCCGCCGCCGGGCTACCTCGCGGGCGTCCGCGAGATCTGCGACCGGTACGGGATCGTCTTCGTCCTCGACGAGGTCATGGCCGGATTCGGGCGCACCGGCGCCTGGTTCGCCGCCGACCACTTCGACGTCGTACCGGACCTGCTGACCTTCGCGAAGGGCGTCAACTCCGGTTACGTACCGCTCGGCGGCGTCGCCATCAGCGCCGAGATCGCCGCGACCTTCGAGACCCGCCCCTACCCCGGCGGCCTCACCTACTCCGGCCACCCGCTGGCCTGCGCGGCCGCCGTCGCCACCATCGGCGTGATGGAGGACGAGAAGGTCATCGAGAACGCGGCCCGGATCGGCGAGACCGTCCTCGGTCCCGGCCTGCGCGAACTCGCCGAACGCCACCCCTCGGTCGGCGAGGTGCGCGGCCTCGGCGCGTTCTGGGCGCTGGACCTGGTCCGCAACCGGGAGACCCGCGAACCCCTCGTCCCGTACAACGCGTCCGGCGAGGCCAACGCCCCGATGGCGGCCTTCGGGGCGGCGGCGAAGAAGCAGGGCCTGTGGCCGTTCATCAACATGAACCGCACCCACGCCGTTCCCGCGTGCAACGTCACCGAGGCCGAGGCCAAGGAAGGTCTCGCGGCGCTGGACATCGCGCTCGCGGTGGCCGACGAGCACACGGTGTAAGCGCCCGACCACTCTCACGCACTCCACCGCCGCCCGCCGTGCCCGAAATCGGGCACGGCGGGCCCCTGGCTTAAGGTGACCCGAGCCGAAAGACGGCTGAAGCCGGACCACGGCTGAATACGGCCGCCGGCATACGGCTGACGAACGGGAAGGGTCGCCCATGGGTCCGAGCGGAGGCGTGACCCGCAGTACGCTGCGCCAGCAGATCGCCGACGCGCTGCGCGACGAGGTGCTGGCCGGGCGGCTGCGTCCGGGCCGGGAGTTCACCGTCAAGCAGATCGCGGAACAGTACGGGGTCTCCGCGACCCCCGTCCGCGAGGCGCTCTTCGACCTCTCCGCGCAGGGGCTGCTCGCCTCCGACCAGCACCGCGGCTTCCAGGTCCACGAGTTCACGATCGCGGACTACCGGGCGATGGTGGAGGCCCGCTCCCTCGTCGTCGAGGGCATCTTCCGCTCCCCCGCCGACCAGGTGGCCGTCCGGCCCGAGGCGCTCGCCCCGATCCGGCGCCGGGCCTCGGAGGCCGTCCGCGCGGCGAAGGGCGGCGATCTCGACGTACTGATCGGCTACGACCTCCGCTTCTGGCGGGAGCTCGGGGCCTTCGTCGTCAACCCGTACATCACCGCCTTCCTCGCCAAACTCCGCGTCCAGGCCTGGGTGTTCGCCGTCCACCGGCTGCGCGGGGAGCACGCGGACGAGCAGGTGCTGTGGTTCGGCCACGAGGAGCTGGTCGAGGCCATCGCGGCGGGCGACCGGGAGCGGGTGCTCGCGGTGATGCAGGAGTTCTACGCGCACGCGCTGGCCTGGGCGGACCACTTGGAGGCCCAGGAGGCACGGGAGACCCGGGAGCGCCCGCAAGAGTAGGAACCCGCGCACTGTCCGGGAACCCACGCACTGTCCGCGGGGTTCACCTCGCATTACGCTGTTCCGACGATCGCCGAACCCCGTTGGAGAGCGAGACTTCGTGGCCTGTGACCTGTGGCTGGTCCCCCTCGTCGATGTGCTGTGCCACAGCCCCGACAATCCGTTCGCCGAAGAGATCGCCGTCTACGACCGGGCGCTGAACGACGCGGGCCTGCCGCCCGTCCCCGTCTTCGCCTACATGCCGGGCCTCAACGGAGACGTCGCCCCGGTGGCGGGCTTCGACTACGACGCCCTGCACTTCCTGCGCCGCGCCTACCTGCTCCAGCTGAGCGGTCTGGCGGTCACCCCGGTCGAGGGCCTGGGCGGGGACTACGAGCAGCTGCTGGAGATGTTCGAGCAGACCGCGCAGCAGTCGCACCTGGTCTGGCACTACGACCACGCCGGGGCGTACGTCCCGGTCGACTTCCCGCACCCCCTCTCCAACGACGCCCTGCTGGAGGGCGGCGGCCCGCTGGGCTCCTCGCACGGCCTGCTGCGCGAGCTGGAGTACGTGGCCCCGTCCATCGGCATCGACCCGGCCAACCCCCCGGCCGCCCCGCAGCCGCCCCCGGGCCCCACGACCCTGGAGGAACCGGCGACCCCGGTCCCGTACGACGACAGCCCCTTCGCGAGGGAACGCCACGTCTGGCTGGGCCTCCACGCAGCAGCAACCCGCTCCCTGGCCCAAGGCTCCATGATCATCTTCAGCTGACCACGGCACCTGGTCCTGCTTGCACTATCTCCAGCCCGTGCAACCCCAGCCCGTCCGGCGCTTGAGGACGGAACCGTTGCGGCGGGCCCCGAGCCGGACGGGCATTTCCAGCCTGTCCGACGCGAGAGGACGGGACCCCTCGCGGCGTGGCTTTCGAGCCGGACGGGCATGCCCAGCCCGTCCGGCGCTTGAGGACGGAACCGTCACGGGGTGGCTCCCGAGCCGGACGGGCATGCCCAGCCCGTCCGGCGTTTGAGGACGGAACCCTCGCGGGAGGGCTCCCGAGCCGGACGGCCCCCTCGCAGGGGGGCACCCAGCGCCGGCCGTGCAACCAACCCCAGCCCGTCCGGCGCTTGAGGACACCCACCCCCAGGCCACCTACCGCGGCGCCTCCGGAGGCCGCTGCCGAGGCATGTTCGGCCGAGCGGCCACGGACGGCATCGAGAACCGCCCCGGCACACCCCCCGGCTCGGCCCGCCCCCCCGCGCTCCCCGACACCAGCGCCTGCGTCCCCATGGGCGCGGGCCCCGCCCGGAACTCCACCATCCAGTCCGCCGTCTCCGACCGCACCAGCTCCGTCACGTCCTCGGAGAACCGCCGCAGCACCCCCAGGCACCGCTCGGCCGCCTCACTGGCGGTCCCCTCGGTCGGGCCGAGCATCTCCCGTACGCACTCCGACGCCCAGTCGAACTGGAGCACCTGGAGCCGCCGCTGCACGGCCTGCGCGGTGGCGAGGTTCCTTATCCAGCCGGAGGTGAGCCCGAAGTACCGGTCGCAGGCCATGCAGGCGGCCCCCAGCAGCAGCGACAGATACCCCCACCCCGCCGACCCGCTCAACGTCCCCGTCAGGTCCAGCAGCGGCAGCGCGGCCCCCGCGACGACCCCGGCGGCGGTGCCCCACCGCAGGGCCCGGGCGCCCCGGCGCTTCCAGACGCGGTCGTTCAGATACCAGTCGGCCGTCGCGAGGGCCCCGGACTCGACCCAGCGGTACAGCTCGTCGAGGCGCTCGGCGGGCTCGCCCCAGTCCCCGAGGGGGAAGGGCCGCCCGGTCAGATCGCGCCCGCCGGCCCCGGACCCCCCGCCCCAGGCCCCACCGGCCCGAGGGGCACCACCACCGCTCCCGGCCCCGGGACCGGCCCCGCCGCCCCCCGACCCGTCACGCCCCCCGGAGCCGCCGACTCCACCGCTGCCCACCCCACGCCCCCCGCTGCTCCCTCCGGTTCCACCGGTTCCACCGACTCCACCGGCGCGGGAGCCAGAAGCGGAACACTCCACTCCGCTCTCACCGGAACCCGCATCGGACTCCTTGCGGGGCGGCCCTTCGGGCTGCATCTCCGGCTGACTCACCGGGGCACTCCTTCGCACTCTGACAAACGGAACGGACGCTCGGGGCTTCCTCGCGGGTGACGCGGGTAACTCTGCGTCACCACGCATGCGCGCAGGCGTACCGATGTGCATGCCCTTCCTACCGCCGAATGGTGGGCCGCGGAGTCGAAATCGCGGGATTCCCGCCTGCACAGGGCCCCTGGTCAGGTATAGGAGCCTTCACGGCGGTTGACGAAACTCACCCGAAAGAGTTGGTCCCCGGCGGGTGGAGCGCGGTGACCGGGGAGCACGTAGGCTCGGCTTACCGAAACATTTGTCGTCGAAATGCCAGGAGTGACCGTGATTCCCGGTGGTGGCCAGCCCAATATGCAGCAGTTGCTCCAGCAGGCCCAGAAGATGCAGCAGGACCTCGCCGCGGCCCAGGAGGAACTGGCGAGGACCGAGGTCGACGGACAGGCGGGCGGAGGCCTCGTGAGGGCCACCGTGACCGGCTCCGGCGAGCTGCGGTCCCTGGTGATCGACCCCAAGGCCGTGGACCCGGAGGACACCGAGACGCTCGCCGACCTCGTGGTGGCGGCCGTCCAGGCGGCCAACGAGAACGCGCAGGCGCTCCAGCAGGAGAAGCTCGGCCCGCTGGCCCAGGGCCTGGGCGGCGGCGGCTCCATCCCGGGCCTGCCGTTCTGACCCAGCCCCTCCGATCGGGCCCGGGGGCCTACTGGTACCGACCCGTACCCACTACGGTACGGAGCAGGAAGCGAAGAGAGGCGTTCCGTTGTACGAAGGCGTTGTTCAGGACCTCATCGACGAACTGGGCAGGCTGCCCGGCGTCGGTCCCAAGAGCGCGCAGCGGATCGCCTTCCACATCCTCCAGGCCGAGCCCACCGACGTACGCCGTCTCGCCCATGCCCTCCTCGAGGTCAAGGACAAGGTCCGGTTCTGCGCCGTGTGCGGCAATGTCGCCCAGCAGGAGGAGTGCGGGATCTGCCGCGATCCGCGCCGCGACCGGAGCGTCATCTGCGTGGTCGAGGAGCCCAAGGACGTCGTGGCGATCGAGCGGACGCGGGAGTTCCGCGGCCGGTACCACGTCCTGGGCGGGGCGATCAGCCCCATCGAGGGCGTCGGCCCGGACGACCTGCGCATCCGTGAGCTGCTGGCCCGGCTCGCGGACGGCTCCATCACGGAGCTGATCCTGGCGACCGATCCCAACCTGGAGGGCGAGGCCACCGCGACGTACCTGGCGCGGATGGTCAAGCCGATGGGCCTCAGGGTGACCCGGCTGGCCAGCGGCCTGCCGGTCGGCGGCGACCTGGAGTACGCCGACGAGGTCACCCTGGGCCGCGCGTTCGAGGGGAGGCGGCTGCTGGATGTCTGAGACCGAGGCGGCACGCACCCACCTCTGCCCCGCACCCCACTCCGCTTCCCCGTCTGTGACCGCGCCCACGGGAGGTCCCCTCGATGTCTGACGCCACGCTGAACTCCGTCACGCAGGACCCGGGCGACTTCGCCGTCCAGATCGCGGACCAGATCAAGACGTTCATCGTCGCGGTCACCGAGGTCTCCAAGGTCGAGGAGCCGGAGGAGGCCGTTCCGGTCCTGCTGCTCCAGGTCTCGCAGCTCCTGCTCGCGGGCGGCCGCCTCGGCGCGTACGAGGACGTCCTCCCCGACGAGCGGTACGAGCCGGACCTCGGCCCCGAGCCGGACGCGGACGGCCTGCGCGAGCGGTTCGCGGCCCTGCTGGAGCCGATCGACGTCTACTCCGAGGTCTTCGACCCGTACGAGCCCCGCAAGGCCCCGGTCCCGCACCGCATCTCCGACGACCTCGCGGACCTGGTCACCGACCTGGGCCACGGCCTCGCCCACTACGAGGCGGACCGCACGGCCGAGGCGCTGTGGTGGTGGCAGTTCTCCTACTTCTCCAACTGGGGCTCCACCGCCTCCGCCACCCTCCGCGCCCTCCAGTCCCTGGTCGCCCACATCCGCCTCGGCCAGCCCCTGGAAGAACTGGACGGCCTGGACACCGACCAGGACCCGGGCGAGGACGACCTGGCCGAGGAGGCGGGCCGCGTCATGCTCCAGGAGATCGCGGGCCCGCTGGGGCTGCGGCCGGTGAAGTAGGCGGTACGGGTCCACCTGCGAGGTTGTCCCCCTTGACCTCAACCGCGCTTGAGGCGTGAAGCTCGTCCTGCCCGGACCGACCGGCGCAGCGCGGCACCGCACGGCAGGAGACCCTCATGGGCACCGGAACCCCCACCGTCCTCGGCGTACCCGCCCAGCAGGAGGACGTGGACGCGATCGTCGCGTTCGTGGCGGCAGTGCAGGACGCCCAGCAGAGCGCGGACCCCGAAGCGTTCCTCAGCGGCTTCCGCGAGGACGCCATCTGGACCACGGCCCACGGGAAGAGGCTGACCGGGCTGCCGGAGATCGGCGCCTTCACCCGCAAGGTGCTCCCGCCGCAGGCAGATTCCCCGGTGGTCGCGACGTACACCGTCGACCTCATCCTCTTCATCCGCCCCGACGTGGCGGCGGTCAAGATCCGCCAGCGCCCGGTAACCCGCGACGGAGGGGAGTACCTGGACGAGATCTTCCACGGCCAGGAGGACCCCTCCGAACTCGTCGCCGCCCACCCCGAGTCGGTCCCCGGCACCCCGACCTACGTCCTGGCGAAGGACGACGGCGTCTGGCGGATCGCGGCCGCGCAGAACACCTCGGTCATCGACCCGGAGACACTGGCAGCGGGGTGAGGCGTGCCCCCCCCGGGCGTTGTCGGCGGCGCCGGGCACGGTACTGGTGGCCGTCACCCCCCCGTTGCGGGCTAGGGCGCCTTCTGCGCGTGGCCGACCGTTGCCGCTCTTGAAGGCCACCGCCGCCCCGGGACCCGTGCCGGGGCGGCGGTGGCGCACAGTGGTGCGTATGACGACGCCACCCACGCAGCCGACCCCCGCCGAGCTGCTCCGCTCCTTCGCCCGCACCCGCGCCTCGCTGGACGGCGAGGAGGTCACGTACTGGTGGTCGGGGGACGTGTACTCCTGGGCCCCCGACGAGCCCTACCAGCGCCTCTTCGGCTTCGAGGGGCTCAACGTCGCCCGCCTGGTCCAGGACGTCGAGGCCGGGCCGGACGCGTACCAACTGCTCACCCGGGAAGCCGCGTTCTACCTGGACCCCACCACCCGCGAGATCCTGGAGACCTGGCAGGACCGGCCGGTGGTGCACGTCTGGAACGACCCGGCCAACCAGAAGTGGCGCCCCTTCCCGATCCCCACGACCGAGCTCGGCGGCCAGGTCTGCTTCAGCCTGGAGATCCCGCTCGCCTACCCGTCGCCGCTGCCGGTGGCCCAGTACCCGGAGCACTCGGCCGGCGACACCTACAAGGCGCTGGAGCTCTTCCAGTTCTTCGCCGACCGCGCGGACCTGGCCGGACCGGCGCCCAGCGTCCCGGCCACCATGTCGTGGTCGCGGATGTCGCCGTGGCTGCCGTGGATGGCCCAGGGGCAGCGGCCCGGCGGGCTCACCTTCCACTGCCGGGGCCGCAAGCTGGGCTCGTACGACGAAGTCCCGGAGCGGACCCGTACGTACATCGCGGACCACCAGCCGGAGTTCGCCCACGCCCCGGAGGAGTGGAGCGAGCCCAACGAGACCAGCTGGACGTACTTCCGCAAGCTCCACCCGGTGCCGTGAGCGGTCGCTCCCGCAAGCGCCGGCCGGTGCGGTGAGCAGTCGCTCCCGCAAGTTCCCCGGCGAGGTGAGCAGTCAAGCCGCGTACCCCGGCCGGCGCCGTCGACTCGCGCATTCCGCCCCGAAGGTGTGGGCTGGGACACAAAAGGGAGTGCGGTCCTCCGGGATGGGCAGCAGCCTCGTACGAGCAGTTCGGGTCGACACGCCGTACCGGGTTGTGAGCGGGACATCTCACCATCTGGTAAGGACGGGTCGATTCCGGACTGCTCGTTAAACTGAGCCGACCGCAGTAATGACTGAGCGAGGAGCGCACGTGGGCCTTGTCGTGCAGAAGTACGGAGGCTCCTCCGTAGCCGATGCCGAGGGCATCAAGCGGGTCGCCAAGCGAGTCGTCGACGCCAAGAGGAACGGCAACCAGGTGGTTGTCGTGGTGTCCGCGATGGGCGACACGACGGACGAGTTGATAGATCTCGCCGAGCAGGTGTCTCCGATGCCTACCGGCCGGGAATTCGACATGCTGCTGACCGCGGGTGAGCGGATCTCCATGGCCCTGCTGGCGATGGCGATCAAAAACCTGGGCCACGAGGCCCAGTCGTTCACGGGCAGCCAGGCCGGTGTCATCACCGACTCGGTCCACAACAAAGCGCGCATCATCGACGTCACGCCGGGCCGCATCCGGACCTCGATCGACGAGGGCAACATCGCCATCGTCGCCGGGTTCCAGGGCGTGAGCCAGGAGGGCAAGAACATCACCACCCTCGGCCGCGGCGGGTCGGACACGACCGCCGTCGCGCTGGCCGCCGCGCTGGACGCCGAGGTCTGTGAGATCTACACGGACGTCGACGGCGTCTTCACCGCGGACCCCCGGGTCGTGAAGAAGGCGAAGAAGATCGACTGGATCTCCTTCGAGGACATGCTGGAGCTGGCCGCGTCCGGCTCCAAGGTGCTGCTGCACCGCTGCGTCGAGTACGCACGCCGTTACAACATCCCGATCCACGTCCGCTCGTCCTTCTCCGGACTGCGCGGAACCTGGGTCAGCAACGAGCCGCAAGGGGACCAGAAGGTGGAGCACGCGATCATCTCCGGAGTCGCCCACGACGTCTCGGAGGCCAAGGTCACCGTCGTCGGCGTCCCGGACAAGCCGGGCGAGGCGGCCGCGATCTTCCGCGCCATCGCCAACGCCGAGGTCAACATCGACATGGTGGTGCAGAACGTCTCCGCCGCGTCGACCGGCCTGACGGACATCTCCTTCACCCTCCCCAAGTCCGAGGGCCGCAAGGCCATCGACGCCCTGGAGCGGGCCAAGGGCCCCATCGGCTTCGAGTCGCTGCGCTACGACGACCAGATCGCCAAGATCTCCCTGGTCGGCGCCGGTATGAAGACCAACCCGGGCGTCACCGCCGGCTTCTTCGAGGCGCTGTCCGACGCGGGCGTGAACATCGAACTCATCTCGACATCCGAGATCCGCATCTCGGTGGTCACGCGTGCCGACGACGTCAACGAGGCCGTGCGCGCCGTGCACACCGCCTTCGGCCTCGACAGCGACTCCGACGAGGCCGTCGTCTACGGGGGCACCGGCCGATGACCGCCCGCCGCCCTTCGCTCGCGGTCGTCGGTGCGACCGGGGCGATCGGCGGCGTCATGCTCCGGATCCTCTCGCAGCACGCGGACGTCTGGGGCGAGGTCAGACTCGTCGCCTCACCGCGCTCGGCCGGCCGGAAGCTGGTCGTGCGCGGTGAGGAGACCGAGGTGCTCGCGCTCGTCGAGGACGTGTTCGACGGCGTGGACGTGGCCCTCTTCCTGGTACCGGACGCCGTGTCCGCCCACTGGGCACCGATCGCCGCGTCCAAGGGCGCCGTGGTCGTCGACGACTCGGCGGCCTTCCGGCTGGACGACGACGTACCGCTGGTCGTCCCGGAGATCAACCCGCACGCCGCCCGGCTCAGACCCCGTGGCATCGTCGCCTCCCCGAACTGCACCACGCTGTCGCTGATCGTCGCGGTCGGCGCACTGCACGCGGAATTCGGGCTGCGCGAACTGATCGTCTCCTCCTACCAGGCGGTCAGCGCCGCGGGCCGCGACGGCGTCAGGGCCCTGCGCGAACAGCTGTCGCTGGTGGCCGGTACGGAGCTGGGCACCCACCCCGGTGACGTACGCCGGGCCCTGGGCGACGACGCCGGTACGGCCGACAGCCCGTTCGCCGCGCCCGTCGCCCTGAACGTCGTGCCGTGGGCCGGTACGGACGCCGGGGGCGGCTGGTCCTCCGAGGAGCTCGCGATCCGCGAGGAGACCCGCAAGGTGCTGGCCCTGCCGGGGCTGAAGACCACCGCGACCTGCGTGTACGTCCCCGTCATCGCGACGCACTCCATGTCCGTCCACGCGCGCTTCGAGAACGAGGTAGCCGTCGACCGGGCCCACGAGATCCTGGCGACCGCACCGGGCGTCGTCCTCTTCGACAGCCCGGCGTCCGGGGATTTCCCGACCCCGTCGGATGTGGTGGGCACCGATCCCACCTGGGTCGGCCGGGTACGGCGTTCGATGGACGACCCCCGGGCCCTGGAAATGTTCATTTGCGGCGATAATCTCCGTAAAGGTGCGGCTTTGAACGTCGCACAGATCGCGGAATCGGTGGCTGCGGAAATCACCGTGGCCTGAGCAAAGCCGTTCCGCCCTGCTCACCCCGCGGATTGATCGAACCTGTTTTGTAGGATCTGTGAACGCCCTATGAGCAATTACCTGGTCTGAACCTCTTGAGCTGGGGCGTTGTCATATCCGACGATGATCTCCCGGCCTTCTGCAACCGCACGTCGGCCGGGCAGCGTCTATGCCGTGACTTCTTGCGTGACGGGACGCATTTACGGGGCATTTGGGGAAGAGCAGGTACGTATGAGGGCATGTCGCACAGCGCTGAACGTGGCGCCGTACGCGTACAACCCTGACGGGGGGCAGCGTGTCCAACAGGCGTGGCAGAGGTTCTCGACATCACAGTGGTGGGCCCGTTGCGAGGCGCGACCGTGCGTCCGCTCCGGCGGCCCCGCGCGCCCGGCGGCATGCCGGTGATCGCGCCCATGCCCGCTGCACGCCCGGCCCAGCTGCCCTCGCAGCGCGGGGGTGCTGACGAGACGGTGGCAGCAGGAACCACGGTCGACCACCTCACCGAGACCTACCGCGCCCACTACCGTTCGCTGCTCGGCCTCGCGGCCCTGCTGCTGGACGACACCGCGTCCTGCGAGGACGTGGTGCAGGAGGCGTTCATCCGCGTGCACTCCGCGCGCAACCGCGTCCGGGAGCCCGAGAAGACCCTCGCCTACCTCCGCCAGACCGTCGTCAACCTCTCGCGCTCCGCGCTGCGCCGCCGCATCCTCGGGCTCAAGCTGCTCTCCAAGCCGATGCCGGACATGGCGAGCGCGGAGGAAGGCGCCTACGACCAGCTGGAGCGGGACGCCCTGATCAAGGCCATGAAAGGGCTCCAGCGACGCCAGCGCGAGGTGCTGGTGCTGCGGTACTTCGCGGATATGACGGAGGCCCAGGTCGCGGAGACGCTGGGAATTTCGCTGGGCTCGGTGAAGGCGTACGGCTCACGCGGAATCGCGGCGCTGCGCGTCGTGATGGAGGCCCAGACATGAGCGGGCCCGAGCAGCACCGGCACGAGCACAGGCACGAGAATGACCCGACGGGAAACGGAATTGTGAACCACGGGCCGGAGAAGACTCCGCACACCGATCCGGACCGACCGGACGGTCCGGGCAACCGACCGGACGGGCTGGACGGCCCGGACGGTACGCAGGACGAGAGCGCCCCCAGCGAGCCGGACGAGAGCCTGGAACCCGGGCCGTCACCCGTGCCGCCGAGAGCGGACGGGGACGGCGACAGCGCCGGGGCCGATGCCGACGGCAGTGCTGGGGGCGCGGCTGACGGCGGCGGCGATGGGGCTGAGGGCGGCGGCAGTGCTGTGGGCGGTGCCGACGGCGGCGGCGACGGGGCTGATGGGGCCGGGGAGCTCCGAGCGGCCGACGCGGTCCGCGCGCACGCGGATCGTCCGGGCCCTGCCGACTCCGGCGACCCCGCAGGTACGCTCACCGACCTCTTCGGCGGCGGCAGGGGCATCCGAGGCGGCCGAGGCGGCCGAGGCGGATCCGCTGACGGCTCCGGGAGCGGTGGTGGCTCCGGCCTCGGTGACGGCTCCGGGAGCGGTGATGGCCTCGGCCTCGGTGACGGCCCGCGGAGCGGTGAGGGCTTCGGTAGAGGTGGTGGCGCCGGCCTCGGTGACGGCCCGGGGAGCGGTGACGGCTTCGGCCGCGGTGGCGGTAGCGGTGGTGGCGCCGGTGCCGGCTTCAGCGCCGGTGGCGGCCTCGGCACCGCTGACGGCCCCGGCCCCGGCCTCGGCGGTATGGACGGCGAGCTGGACGAGGTGGCCCTGCGCCGGATGCTGCACGGAGCGGTCGGAGGCCTCGAACCCTCCGACCGGACCCTGGAGCACCTGCAACGCGCAGTGCCCGCACGGCGCGCCCGCCGACGACAGGCCGGCGTCGGCGCGGCCGCGGCGGCGCTGCTGATCGGCACCGCCGTCCCCGCCTTCGTACACGTGGCGAACTCGGACGGCCCCTCCACCGCGCTCCCCGCCATCGCCGGACACGGCGAGCAGGCGCAGGGTGGCAACGGGGAGGAGACCGGCCCCCAGGCACCCGGCGGCCGGAGCGTGGAGCCCACCGACCAGGAGAGCCGGGGCGGCGACGGTGAACCGGACCCTTCCGGCTCCCCCTCGTCGGACCGTGCCGAGGACCCGGAGGGCGGTGGAGCGACGGGCGGTGCCTCCGCGCCGCCGCACGTGGACCTCGCCTCCCTGCCGGTCTGCGACCCGGGCCAGCTCGGCGTCGCCTCCGCGGGGGCGGGCTCCCCGGGCGCCGACGGCACGGTGTACGGCAGCTTCAGGATCGCGAACGTCTCCGGTACGGACTGCACGGTCAGCAGCAACGGCACCGTCGGCTTCACCGCCCTCGGCGCGGCGGACCCGCTCAAGATCAATGTGGTCCAGCACACGGCGGGCGACGCGGCCCCCGGCCTGCCCGACCCCTCGCAGGAGCCGGGCACGGTGCTGCTGAAGCCCTCCATGGCCTACGAGGTTCAGTTCGCCTGGGTGCCGGCCGACACCTGCCCGGCCGTGCCCCCCTCACCCAGCCCCACCCCGTCGTCGGACGGCACCGGGGGATCGACGGGCGAGAGCTCCGGCCAGTCCGGCACCGACACACAGTCGCTGCACCAGGACGGCGGCACGGCGGACGGCAGCATCGCCGTGACGCACACCCCGGAGACGGGCGCACCGACGGCCGAGACGAAGATCAACAACGCCTGCTCGGGCACGATCTACCGGACGGGAGTCCTGCCCACCTCGTAACTCAGCCGAACCCGGGACGGCGACAATCCCACTCAGTGGCCGTCCCGCCCCGGGACCATTCAGCGGTTGCCCCGCCTAGGACCCCTGCGCGGCCGACGAAGAGGCCTCGGCCTTGGAAGCACCGGGGGCCTCGGGAGCACCAGGGGCACCAGCGGCACCGGGAGCAGCAGCGGCACCGGCAGCACCGGGGGCACCAACGGCACCGGGAGTACCGGAGGCCTCGGCTGCACCGGGAGCACCGGCGGCACCGGCGGCCTCCCGAGCACCGGGAGCACCGGCGGCCTCCGGAGCATCCCCGCCGCCCTCGCCGCCCCCATGGCCCCCACCGTCCCCACCGTCCCCGCCCTCCGGGACCAGCCCGAGGGCGACATCGCGGACGGCTTCGGCCTCGCGGCGGACCAGCCGGAACCACATGAAGAGCACGAAGCCGGCGAAGACGAACCACTCGCCCGTGTACCCCAGGTTCTGGAACGCCTTCAGATCGAGTCCGCTGCCCTGCGGAGCCGCGGCGGGCACCGGCTTCATCGCGTCGTCCGGGCCGGTCGCACCGCCCGCCTCCGTCTCCGGAAGCGTCACCCAGGCGTCGTACACGTCGTAGTCGACCAGGTTCACCAGGGACGCGGCGCTGATCATGCCGAGCTGGCCCTCGGGGAGCCCGCCCCGGGTGTTGACGCCGTCGCTGTGGATGTTCTCGGAGGCCTGGAGGTCCCCGGTCACGGTGACTTCGCCCTGCGGCGCGGCGGGCACCCGGGCCTCGCTCGCGGAACCGGGCAGCCAGCCTCGTACCACCGGCAGAGCCTTGCCGCTGTCCGTACGCAGGAGGGTCAGGACATAGAAGCCCTGGCGGTCGTCCAGTTCACGGCCGGGCACCAGGAACTGGTCGGCGTACGTCCCGGTCGCCGTGGCCGGCCGACCGGACGTCACCTTGTCGACGGGCAGCAGCTCGTCCAGCGGTTCGGCGGCCCGAGTGCTCGGATCGGGCTGCTTCGCCGCCTGCTCGTGCGACTGCACACGGTCCTCGAAGCGGCCGAGCTGCCAGGTGCCCATGAACACGCAGAACGGGATGGCCAGCACGACGAAGAGGTTGATCCCCCACCATCGCGGGGTCAGCAGGAACCGATACACCCCACCAAGGTACGGTTCCCCGCTCCGCCCTCACGGAGCGGGGTCGCCCCTTTATCCGCCCCTTACGCCCCTAGGACGTTCCCACCCCCCAGGTGCTTCAGGGCGAACTCCAGCTCCAGCCGGACCTGCTTGATGCGTTCCTCCACCACGAGCGAGCCGTGACCTGCGTCGTACCGGTAGACCTCGTGCACCGCGCCGCGCGCCGCCAGCCGGTCCACGTAGTTCTCCACCTGACGGATGGGGCAGCGCGGATCGTTGACGCCCGCCGAGATGTAGACGGGAGCGCGCACCGCGTCGACGTACGTCAGCGGGGACGAGGCCTCGAACCGCTCGGGCACCTCCTCCGGCGTACCGCCCAGCAGTGTGCGGTCCATCGCCTTCAGGGCCTCCATCTCGTCGTGGTACGCCGTGACGTAGTCCGCGACCGGCACGGCGGCGAGCCCCAGCGCCCAGGCGTCGGGCTGGGTGCCGAGCCCGAGAAGGGTCAGATAGCCGCCCCATGAGCCCCCGGCCAGGACCAGGCGCTGCGGGTCCGCGAGCCCGGACTTCACCGACCACTCCCGTACGGCCGCGATGTCCTCCAACTCGATCAGGCCGACCCGGTGCTTCAACGCGTCCGTCCAGGCGCGGCCGTATCCGGTGGAGCCGCGGTAGTTGACCCGGACGACGGCGAACCCGTGGTCCACCCAGGCGGCGGGCCCGGAGGCGAAGGCGTCGCTGTCGTGCCAGGTGGGCCCGCCGTGGATCTCGAAGACGGTGGGGAACGGCCCCTCCCCGGCCGGCTTCTGCACGAGGGCGTGGATCCGGCCGCCCGGCCCCTCCACCCACGCGTCCTCGACCGCGACCGAGGCCGGGGCCTTGGCGCCCGGCGGGTCCAGGACCACCGCGCCGCTCGTCGACCGCACCACGGGCGGCTGCGCGGCCGAGGACCACAGGTACTCCACGGTGCCGTCCGGCCGGGCCGTGGCACCGGACACCGTCCCGGCGGGCGTCTCCACGCGCACGGGCTCCGGAGCCCCCGGCTCGTACCGCCACAGCTCGCTGCGGGCCTCGAAGCTGTGATCGATGAGCAGGGCGGAGCCGTCCGGATACCACTCGGCGCCCACGTCACCGGGCAGGTCGACGGGGAGCGCGGTCTCCGTACCGGCGACCGGGTCCCAGATCATCGGCTCCCAGCGGCCCCGGCGCTGGTGCCCGACGAGAAGCCGGGTGTCACCGGCCACCGGCGCGAAGCCCAGCACGGCAAGCCCGAGCTCCTTGGTGCCGCCCTCGGTGTCGTCCAGCTCGGCCACCGTGGAGCCGTCGGGGCGCACCACGCGGAGGGCGGAGTGCATGGCGTCGCCGTGCTCGGTGTGCTCCAGCGCGATGAGCGTGCCGTCGTAGGACAGGTCCCCGACCCCGGCGGACTCGCGGTGCCGGTAGATCTCGATGGCTTCGCCACCACTCCCGTCGCCGCGGCCCGGGGGCGGGACGAGATGGATGGTCGTCCCGTCCTCATCGGTGGAACGGCCGATCACCGCGGACCCGTCGCGCCCGATGGCGAGGCCCGCCGGGTAAGAGGGCGCGAGGCCCGGGGCGGCGGGCTCGTCTTCCCCGCCGCCGAAGGGCTGGCGCATCCACACGCCGAACTCGTCGCCGTCGGTGTCGCTGAACCACCAGATGGCTTCACCGTCCGGCGTCAGCACGCCGTCGGTGGTCCCGTTGGGCCGGTCGGTCACCTGGCGCTGTCGCCCGCTCGCCCGGTCCCACGCGTACAGCTCGTAGGTCCCGGTGGCGTTGGAGACGAAGAGGGAACGGTCAGGCGCGTCCTCGGCCCAGTCGGGCAGGGACACCCTGGGCGCGCGGAACCGCTGCTCCCACTCCGGCATGGTCGAGACGTTCTCTGATTCGCTCATGCCCTCCATCCAACCCGATCGCCCGTCCGGCTGGAGAAACCTGTCCACAACCCCGGTGTGATGATCGGCCCGACCTTGCCCGCCTGTGGATAACGGCTCGCGCCCTTCCCACCCCATGGGTAGCTTTCCGGATATGTACTCCCCGACTCCGCACGACTGGCAGGACGCCAACCGCGCACGCTGGGACGAGCGCGTGCCGATCCATGTGGTGAGCGACTTCTACGACCTGGAGGCGTTCCGGGCGGGCAAGGACGTGCTGCGCCCGTTCGAGCTGGCGGAGGTCGGCGAGGTGACGGGAAAGACCCTGCTGCACCTCCAGTGCCACATCGGCCTGGACACCTTGTCCTGGGCGCGGCACGGCGCCGCGCAGGTGGTGGGCCTGGACTTCTCCGAGCCCGCCGTGGAGACCGCCCGCGGCCTCGCGGAATCGCTGGGCCTGGGCCCGGACCGCGCGGCGTTCGTGACGGCCGACGTGTACGACGCCGCGACGGCCGTCCCCGACTCCTCGTACGACATCGTCTACACGGGCACCGGCGCGCTGAACTGGCTGCCCGACATGGAGCGCTGGGCCGAGACCGCCGCATCCCTGGTCGCGCCCGGGGGCTTCCTCTACCTGGCGGAGTTCCACCCCCTCACGGACACGCTGGACGACGGGACCGGCTCGGTCGTCACCCACGACTACTTCAGCCGTGAGGCCTGGGTGGACGAGACCCCCGGGACGTACGCGGACTTCGACGCGCCGACCGTGCACAACCGCAGCGTCGAGTGGCAGCACCCGCTGGGCGAGGTGGTGACGGCGTTGGCGGCGACCGGCCTGCGGATCGAGTTCCTCCACGAACACGAGGCCACGCTCTTCCCGCGCTTCGGCACGCTGGAGCGCCACGCGGACGGCCACTACCGCTTCCCGGCGGACCGCCCGCGGATCCCGCTGATGTACTCGATCAAGGCCGCAAAACCCCAGCCATCCCGGGCATAACAGCAGCTCAGCAGTGTCTCCGGGGGCGATTGTCAGTGCCACGGGCCACACTCCTCCCATGACGGACGACACCAGCAGAATCATCACCACAGCAGGCCTGCGCACAGCAGTGGAGACGTACTGGGCGACGGCCGACGCCCGAGACTGGGACGCCTTCGCGGCGACCCTGGCGGACGAGGTGGTGTACGAGCTTCCGCAGACCAGGGAACGCATCCACGGCAAGGACCGCTACGTCCGCTTCAACCAGGAGTACCCGGGCGACTGGCATGTCCGGATCGAACGGATCGTCGCGGACGCGGAGGGCCGGCAGGCCGCCGCGCGGACCGAGTTCACGGTCGGCCCGGAGGAGATGCACGCCATCCACTTCTTCACCTTCGACGCCCGGGGCCTGATCACCGGAGTGACGGACTTCTGGCCGGAGGCGTACGAACCCCCGGCGGGCCGGGAGCACTTGGTGGAGAGGTACTGATCCGCCCGCGCTCCGCAACACGCGAAGGCGGCCCACCGGACCCACCGGCGAACCGCCTCCCTGCAAGCGGGCGGTGCGTTGGCTAAACGGCCGACCGGAAGGCAGGCAGATACCCGCCCGACTGTCCGGCCGCGGTCGGGTGGTACGAGTTGTAGACAGGCACGGTCACACTGTGGAGCCAGGCGTCACCGGAGCACAGCTCATGCCCGGTGAACTCGTCGACGACGCTGGAGAAGGTGAACCCGGCATCGGCGGCCCGCTTGGCGAGGACCCCGTTCAGCACGTCCGAAGCGTCGTTGATCGCGGCCCGCTCGGCCTCGGTGAGCCCGGCGATGCAGCTGCCCGACAGCTGGTAGAAGCGCGGATACCCGAGGACGACGACCTGGGCGGCGGGAGCCCCGGCGCGGATGCTGCTGTACAGCGAATCGAGGCTGCCGGGCAGGGAGCTGTTCATCTCGGCGACCGCGGCGTTGACGCGGCTGATGCAGGTGGCCTCGCTCCCCAGCACGCAGTCCTGCATGACATCGGCGAACCCGACATCGTTGCCTCCGGCCGTAACGCTGACCAGCGTGGTGGACGCGTCCAACGCCCCGAGCTGACCACTGGCGACGGAAGCGGTGGTAGCACCCGAGCAGGCGACGAAGGCGAACGAGGTGGGGGAGTTCGCCGCCGCCCACAGCTGTGGATAGGCGTTGGCGCTGCGACGGCAGTCACCACTGTCAGGGAGGTAGTCCCCGGCACCGACACCGGAGGAGTAGGAGTCACCGAGCGCGACATAACCGCCGGCCGCCTCGGAGTCCGCCGCGACGGCGGCCCCGGCAACACCGAGAGTGGCCACGGCGGCGAGTGCGAGAGTGGATAGGGATGCCCAGAACCTACGTACGGACATGGCTGCCGACCTTCGAAGTGTGGGGGGCGGGTGGGGGGTTGAAGGAGCGATGCAGTTTCTAGCAGCTCGCGGTACCCACCGGTAATGCCCACGCAAGAAGTCGTCTGATATGCCCGGATGATCGCGCGGAGCCCGATGCTCCGCGCGTAGATAAACCCCCAACTCCGTGTCGAACCAGCCAAGTTCAAGAAAATGTTGTGTACCCGAACGCCCCTACCCGACGGCGATTCGGCCCGGACGCAGGCCCGCTGGAGCCCCCTCCCGGCCCCCAAGTCCAACCGAACGGCTCAATCAGGCCGCCCTCCACTCGACGTGATCGCGGCGCGGCCTCCACTGCACTGCGAGCCGGGGCGGAATGCGGGGCGCGATGTGCCCGGTGCCTTGGTGGTGGTGGGGGGCCTGTGACAGCTCTCCGTTGTGTGGTGATCGCATCGGCGGACGGCCTGGATGCGCCCCGGAGCAGTAGTTACCTGGAGTAGTAGTCACGCAGACACGCAAGCGCACACAAAGTCGAGGGCCGGTACTGATTTCAGTACCGGCCCTCTGACCTGCTGCTCAGCTGTCGGGGTGGCGGGATTTGAACCCACGACCTCTTCGTCCCGAACGAAGCGCGCTGCCAAGCTGCGCTACACCCCGATGCCCACCGGTCTCCCGGCGACATCGATTACTTTAGCCCACCTGCGGCCGGAGGCGAAATCCGCTTTCTTCGGCCCTGGCCCCCGCCCCTCAGTCCCGCCCCACCAGCGTCAGCAGCGTGACCTCGGGCGGGCAGGCGAAGCGGACCGGGGTGTAGCGGTTGGTGCCGCAGCCTGCGGAGACGTGGAGGTAGGCGCGGTGGGCGCCCGCCGTGTGGGTGGAGAGGCCCTTGACCCGGTCCGTGTCCAGGTCGCAGTTGGTGACCAGGGCCCCGTAGAAGGGGATGCACAGCTGGCCGCCGTGGGTGTGGCCCGCCAGGATCAGGGGGTAGCCGTCGGCCGTGAAGGCGTCCAGGGAGCGCAGGTACGGGGCGTGGACCACGCCGATGGAGAGGTCCACGCCGGTCTCGGGGCCGCCCTGGACCTCGGCGTAACGGTCGCGCTTGATGTGCGGGTCGTCCAGGCCCGTGAACGCGATCTCCGTGCCGTCCAGCTTGAGCCGGCCCCGGGTGTTCGTCAGGTTCAGCCAGCCCGCCTCGTCGAAGGCGTCCCGCATCGGCTCCCACGGGTTGTGCACGACGCCGACCGCGGGCTCGTTGCCGTTGAGGCCGTGCTTGCCCTGGACCTTCTCCAGGAGGTAGCGGCCGGGGTTGCGCAGCTTCGGCCCGTAGTAGTCGTTGGAGCCGAAGACGTACACCCCCGGGAACTCCATCAGCGGGCCGAGCGCGTCCAGCACCTCGGGCACGGCCTCCGGGTCGGAGAGGTTGTCGCCCGTGTTCACGACGAAGTCGGGGCGCAGGCCCGCCAGCGACTGGAGCCAGGCGCGCTTCTTGCGCTGACCGCTCACCATGTGGATGTCGGACACCTGGAGGACGCGCAACGGACGGGCGCCGTGCGGGAGTACGGGGACGGTCACCCGCCGCAGGCGGAACGAGCGGGCCTCGAATCCGGCGGCGTAGGCGAGGCCGGCAGCGCCGACCGCCGCACCGACTGCCGTGACTTTCAGGGGTACTCCGTAGCGTGCGCGCATGTGTCCATCGTCGCAGACACGGTGCTGCGAGCGGAAAACCGGAGGGCGGCGGACACTCCGCACCTGTCACAATCACGGCATGACCACGCTCAAGTCCAAGCTCAAGGAAGACCTCCACACGGCCATGAAGGCGCGTGACGAGCTGACCTCGTCCACCCTTCGGCTCACCCTCACCGCGATCACCAAGGAAGAGGTCAGCGGCAAGTCGGCGCGCGAGCTCTCCGACGACGAGGTGCAGAAGGTGATCGCCAAGGAGGCGAAGAAGCGCCGCGAGGCGGCCGAGGCGTTCGCCCAGGGCGGCCGGACCGAGCAGGCCGAGCGGGAGAAAGCGGAGGGCGAGCTGCTGGACGGCTACCTCCCCAAGCAGCTCACCGACGACGAGCTGAACGCGATCGTGGCGTCCGCCGTCGAGGAGGCCAAGGCCGCCGGAGCCGAGGGGCCGCGCGCCATGGGCGCCGTCATGAAGATCGTCAACCCCAAGGTGGCCGGTCTCGCCGAGGGCGGCCGGGTCGCCGCCGCGGTGAAGAAGCTCCTCGCGGGCTGAGACCGTACGTATGTGAAAAAAAGGGGGGCGTCCCGGTCGACGGACCGGGGCGCCCCCCTTCGTACGGGCAGATCAGGGGCCTGACCTGCCGCCGCCCCGCTGGTCGTCATCGCCGCCGGTGCCGGTGCCGCCGATCAGGCCGGGCGGGAGCTGGATGCCGCCGGGCCGGTTGCGGCCGGGCTTGCCGTCCTCGCGGTCCTCGTCGCCGCCGCGGCCACCGTCCTCCTTCTCCTTGTCCTCCTTCTCCTTCGCCCGGGGGACGGAGACGTGGTTGAACTGCGGAGTCTCGGAGGCGTCGAGTGCGCCGGTCATGGCGATCCGCCAGATCGGTCCTGGGAGGCAGCCACCGCAGACCTTGTCGTAGTACTGGCCGCCGATGGTGACGTTGAACATCGAGCTCTTCTCGCCGACGTCGTCACCGACCCACACCGCGGTGGAGAGGTTCGGCGTGTACCCGACGAACCAGGCGTCCTTGCGGTCGTTCGTCGTACCGGTCTTGCCCGCGTTGTCGCGGTCGCTCAGCCCGGCCTGCGTACCGGTGCCGTCCTCGACGACGCCCTTGAGCATCTGGTTGATGGTGTCCGCGGTGTTCTCGCTCATCGCACGCGAGCACTTCGACTTCGGGACCTTGACCTTCTTGCCGTTCGGGTCGGTGATCGACTCGATGGCGATGGGCGTGCAGTACGTGCCCCGGTTGGCGAACGCGGCGTACGCGCCGGCCATGGAGAGCGGGGTGCTCACCTCACTGCCCAGGGTGATCGACGGGTTCTCGACGATCTTCTTGCCGTCACCGCGCTCGTAACCGACCTTCTTCGCCATCTCCACGGTCTCGCAGAGGCCGGCCTTCTGCTCCAGCAGCGCGAAGTAGGTGTTGATGGACTTGCCGAGCGCGCTGGTCATGTCCCAGGAGCCCTTCTCGGACTCCAGCTCGTTCTGCAAGGGCCAGTCCGCGTAGCCCGCCGGGGAGCCGGTGCAGTTGCGGAAGTCCTGCTCCTTGAGGGTCATCTTCCAGTCCGTCGAGAACGACGTCGCAGGGGTGATGCCCTTCTCCAGCGCCGCTGCCGCGGTGAACGGCTTGAACGTGGAGCCGACCTGGAAGCCGTACGTGCTGCCGCCCATCTTGTTGCTGACGGCGAGGTTCAGCACAGTCTCGTTCTGCTTCTGGTCCAAGCCGTACGGGCGGGACTGGCCCATCGAGAGGATCTTGCCGCTGCCCGGCTGCACCTGCACCACGGAGGCCGCGAACTTGTCGTCCTTGTTGACCTTCGCGGTCGCGGCCTCGTTGGCGGCCTTCTGGGCGCGCGGGTCGAGGGTGGTCTTGATGGTGAGCCCGCCGAGGTTCCAGAGCTTGGAGCGCTCCTCCTCGGTCTCGCCGAATGCCGGGTCGGTCAGGATCGTCTTGCGTACGTAGTCGCAGAAGAACCCGGAACCGCTGACGGCCGTGATGCAGCCGTTCTTCGGCTTGCTGACCTTCAGCTTGATCGGGGTCTCCATGGCCTTGTCGGCCTCGGCCTGCGAGATGGCGCGGGTGGCGGCCATCCGGGTCAGCACGGTGTTACGGCGCTTGGTGGCCTCCTCCGTGTCGTTGACCGGGTCGTAGCGGGTCGGCGACTGGACGATGCCGGCGAGCAGCGCGGCCTCCTCCACCTTCAGGTCCTTGGCGTGCTTGGAGAAGTACCGCTGGGACGCGGCCTCGACGCCGTACGCCTGCTGGCCGAAGAAGGTGATGTTGAGGTAGTTCTCCAGGATCTTCTTCTTGCCGAGCTCCTCCTCGACCTGGATCGCGTACTTCAGCTCACGGACCTTGCGGCCGAGCGTCTGCTGGGTGGCCTGCGCGACCTTCTCCTGGTCGTCGCCCGCCTCCTCGACGAACACGTTCTTCACGTACTGCTGGGTGAGGGTCGACGCGCCCTGCGCGGTCCCGCCCGTCTGTACGTTGCGGTTCATCGCGCGCAGGATGCCCTTGAGGTCGACCGCCCCGTGCTCGTAGAAGCGGGAGTCCTCGATCGCGATGATCGCGTCCTGCATGTACGGGGAGATGTCCTTGAGCGGGACCACGGTGCGGTCGCGCGAGTAGACCGTCGCGATCGGTCCGCCGTCGCGGTCCAGGATCGTGGTCCGCTGGCTGAGCGGCGGAGTCTTCAGGTTGGAGGGGATCTCGTCGAATCCTTCGACCGTCCCCTTGGCGGCGAGCCCCAACGCTCCGGCTGCGGGCAGCGCGATGCCTGCCAGGACAGCTCCGGAGAGCGCGGCGACACCGAGGAACTTGGCGGCCTGCTGGGTCGTGGTGAGACCCCCGCCCGAGCGCTTCTTTGGCATGAGGGCAGCCTAATCCGTAGTTATGAGCGTTCTGTAGGAGCAGGGGCCTCTCGGAGCGTTCGAGTACCAGACCGTGACATCCGGGTGAGGGTGCAGGTCGGAGCGAGGGCGTGGCCGCGGGGCGGACCCGGGGCAAAAGACGTCACACCGGATACGGATGGCACACCGGATGCGGACGGCACACCGGATATGGCGGGCCCACGGGCCGCGGTGCACAGACGGATACGACCACGGGCCGCGGTGCACAGACGGGTGCGCATACGGATACCCAGACGGGTGCACAGGCCGGCAGGCGCACGTCAGGCGCCTACCTTCTCATTCGCCGGACAGGCGTGCAGGCCTTGGCCTAAGCTGCTCTCAACTGTCACAGCAGTCCGGTTCCGTATCAACCCCCCTGCCGCCCCATGCACCTCTTCTGGTCATTCTTCTCCCGGCCGACGCACAGGTGAATCGCACATCACGGCGCCCCCGAAATCGCCCCGTGTGTCACTGAACGTCCGTTGCCATTCGGGTGTACTGTCCCGTTTTCGCGGAGTTAGTCACGCATGTCTTCCCCTCACTCCCCTGGGTGATCTGCCGCATACGCATAGTCCGTTCGGACCATTCAAGATTGGGCCCGAAGGGGGTGTTGTGCTGTCCCCACCTTCCGTAACGTCCTCAACTGGCAGCGGTGAATATGCCGCTACCGCCGTGGGGGAGCCTCGATTCGGGAGAGGACGGCGCCGGCATGGGCTGGGTAACCGACTGGAGTGCGCAGGCAGCCTGCCGCACTACCGATCCGGATGAACTGTTCGTACAAGGGGCAGCGCAGAACAGGGCCAAGGCGGTGTGCACCGGATGCCCGGTGCGGACCGAGTGCCTGGCCGACGCGCTGGACAATCGCGTCGAGTTCGGCGTGTGGGGCGGAATGACGGAGCGGGAGCGCCGCGCACTGCTGCGCCGTCGTCCCACCGTCACGTCCTGGCGCCGCCTGCTGGAGACCGCACGCAGTGAGTACGAGCGGTCCACCGGCATGCTGCCCGCGGTGATCGGGCTGGAGGACGACGAACTGCACGAGACGTACGCCGCTGTGGGCTAGGCCCCTGAGGCGGGCCGGGTCGCTCGGGCAGGGAGCTGTGGGGGGCTACGCAGCTCCGGCCGGAGCCGGGTCGGAACCGGACGCCAGGCGGTCGCCGATGGCCCGCAGGCCGTCCAGGTCGTGCACATCGCCGGGCAGTGCGGCCACCTCGGTCACCAGGACCTCGGGGTGCAGCTCGGTGAAGCGGTCGCGTGTGTGCTGTTCGCGTGCGACGACCTGCATGCGTTCGGCGTGCAGGCGCAGCAGATCGGCCGTCAGTTCGTCGATGTCCACAGGGGTTTCGGCGGTGCCGTCCGTCGTGTTCTTCGCATGCGGCTCGTGCTTGTCATCGTGGCTGTGGTCGTGTTCTTCGGCGTTCTTGTGCTGAGTGTGCTCCGGCTCGGGGGAGAGCGGCGGCGCGGTGGCTCCGGGGTGGGTGACCGCCGGGTCGGGGGCCTCCCGGTCACCAAGGCCAGCCTTCCCGGCCCCCTGATCCACAATGCGGGCGTCGTCAAGATTTTCTGCGGCGGCGAGCGCCTGCTCGGCGGAGAGCCTGGCGGCCTCGCTGCCGTGCGCCCGGTTGAGGACGAGACCGGCCAGCGGCATGTCCTCGGCCGCCAGCCGCTCCACGAAGTACGCGGCCTCGCGCAGCGCGTCCCGCTCCGGCGTCGCGACCACGAGGAAGGCCGTACCGGGGGCCTGGAGCAGCTTGTACGTGGCGTCCGCGCGGCTGCGGAAGCCGCCGAACATGGTGTCCATCGCGGCGACGAACGTCTGTACGTCCCGCAGGAACTGACCGCCCAGCAGCTTGCCCAGCGTCCCGGTCATCATCGACATACCGACATTGAGGAACTTCATCCCGGCCCGGCCGCCCACCTTCGCGGGCGCCATCAGCAGCCGGATGAACTTCCCGTCCAGGAACGAGCCGAGCCGCTTCGGCGCGTCCAGGAAGTCCAGCGCGGAGCGTGAGGGCGGGGTGTCGACGATGATCAGGTCCCACTCGTCGCGCGCCCGCAGCTGCCCCAGCTTCTCCATCGCCATGTACTCCTGCGTACCGGCGAAACCGGCCGACAGGGATTGGTAAAAGGGGTTCTCCAGGATCGCGCGGGCCCTCTCCGCGTCCGCGTGCGCCTCCACGGTCTCGTCGAAGGTGCGCTTCATGTCCAGCATCATGGCGTGCAGTTCGCCCTCGCCCGCGATGCCCTCGACCCGGCGCGGGACGTTGTCCAGCTGGTCGATGCCCATGGACTGCGCGAGCCGGCGGGCCGGGTCGATGGTGAGGACGACGGCCTTCCGGCCGCGCTCGGCGGCCCGTACGCCCAGGGCGGCGGCCGTCGTGGTCTTGCCGACGCCGCCGGAGCCGCAGCAGACGACGATCCGGATGCCCGGGTCGTCCAGCAGCGCGTCGGTGTCCAGCCCGGGGGCCGTCCCGAGGTCCGGCTCCGGGGTGTCCGTGGCCTGCGTCATGCGTCCGCCTCTTCCCCTACGCCCTGTTTACGGAGCTCCGTGGCCAGGTCGTGCAGCGCGGCCAGGTCCACCCCGTCGCCGATCAGCGGCAGCTCGGCCGTCGGCAGGCCGAGCCCGGCCAGGACGGCGCGCTGCTCACGCTCCAGGCCGACCCGCTGGGCATGCTCGGCGGCCTGCGCGATCAGAGGCCGTACTAGGGCGGCGGAGCCGGTCACCCCGGCGCGGGTCAGCGTCTTGGCGATCTCCTTGCGGCGGCCGGTCGCGGCGGTCCGCAGTGTCTCCTCGTCGACCAGGTGCGGACGCACCATGTTCACGATGACGCGGCCCACGGGAAGGTCGGCGGCTCGCAGTTCGGCGATGCCGTCCGCGGTCTCCTGGACCGGCATCTCCTCCAGGAGGGTCACCAGGTGGACCGCGGTCTGCGGGGACTTCAGGAGCCGCATCACGGCCTGGGCCTGGTTGTGTATCGGGCCGATCCTGGCCAGCCCCGCCACCTCGTCGTTGACGTTCAGGAAGCGTGTGATGCGGCCGGTCGGCGGGGCGTCCATGATCACGTAGTCGTAGACGAAGCGGCCCTGCTTGTCCTTGCGGCGTACGGCTTCGCACGCCTTGCCGGTCAGCAGGACGTCCCGGACCCCGGGCGCGATGGTGGTGGCGAAGTCGATCGCGCCGAGCTTCTTCAGCGCCCGCCCGGCGCCGCCGAGCTTGTAGAACATCTGGAGGTAGTCGAGGAGCGCCTGCTCGGCGTCGATCGCCAGCGCGTGCACCTCACCGCCGCCGGGCGCGACGGCGATTTTGCGCTCCTCATAGGGGAGCGCGTCGGAATCGAAGAGCTGGGCGATGCCCTGTCTGCCCTCGACCTCGACGAGGAGGGTGCGCCTGCCCTCGGTCGCGAGGGCGAGCGCGAGGGCGGCGGCGACCGTGGTCTTACCGGTACCGCCCTTGCCGCTGACGACCTGGAACCTGCTCACGTATTCGAGCCTAACCAGTCCGGCCCCGGGCTACGCACGGGACCGTACGTGCCAGGCGTTACAGTCAGGCCCATGACCAAGTGGGAATACGCGACCGTGCCCCTTCTCGTGCACGCGACCAAGCAGATTCTGGACACCTGGGGCGAGGACGGCTGGGAGCTGGTCCAGGTCGTTCCCGGCCCGAACAACCCCGAGCAGCTCGTGGCCTACCTGAAGCGGGAGAAGGGCTAGTGGCGGGCGCTGTCGAGGCCCAGCTCGCCGAGCTCGGCCTGACCCTGCCCGCCGTCGTGCCGCCGCTGGCCTCGTACCAGCCGGCCGTGCAGTCCGGGGTGTACGTGTACACCTCGGGCCAGCTGCCGATGGTGGACGGCAAGCTCGCCGTCACCGGCAAGGTCGGCGCCGAGGTGACGCCGGACGAGGCGAAGGAGCTCGCGAAGACCTGCGCGCTCAACGCCCTGGCCGCCGTGAAGTCGGTCGCCGGTGACCTGGACCGGATCAAGCGCGTCGTGAAGGTCGTGGGCTTCGTCGCCTCGGCCACCGACTTCACCGGGCAGCCCGCCGTGATCAACGGTGCGAGCGAGCTGCTGGGCGCGGTCCTGGGCGACAAGGGCGTGCACGCACGCAGCGCCGTGGGCGTCGCCGTGCTGCCGCTGGACGCCCCGGTCGAGGTCGAGGTCCAGGTCGAACTCGTCGACGCCTGAGCCGTAAGCCGTACGCCGTACCAACCATCTCGATGTTCCTCCCGATCCCGTCCGGTCCCCGCGACCGGGCGGGATCGTGTGCGTGAGGGGTGGCATCGGCTGTGTACGGCGCCGGACCGGGTGTGTACGGGGCATGTCGGGGAGCTGTGATGATCACGGAGCCTCTCGAACATCGGCGCGGTTCCGGATAGCCTCCGGCCATGTCCCAAGGTCAGTGGTACCCCCCGGAATGGCCCGACCGGATCCGGGCGCTCGCCGCCGGTGAGCTGACGGCCGTGACACCCCGGCGGGCGGCCACCGTGATGCTGCTCCGCGATCCGGGGCCTCAGGCCGCGACGCCCGGCCCCGTGGTGCACATGCTGCGCCGGCGGACCTCCATGGCGTTCGCCGGAGGCGCGTACGCCTATCCGGGTGGCGGAGTGGATCCGCGCGACGACGACCGGCTGATCGGGTGGGCCGGGCCCTCCCTGGAGCACTGGGCCGTCCGGCTCGGCGTGGCGACGGTCACCGAGGCGCAGGCCATCGTCTGTGCGGCGGTGCGCGAGACCTTCGAGGAGTCGGGTGTCCTGCTGGCCGGTCCGACCGCCGGGACGGTGGTCAGCGATACGACCGGGGCCGAGTGGGAGGCCGACCGTGAGGCGCTGGTCGCCCGCGATCTGTCCTTCGCGGAGTTCCTGGACCGGCGCGGGCTCCTGCTCCGTTCGGACCTGCTGGGCGCCTGGGCGCGCTGGATCACCCCGGAGTTCGAGCCGAGGCGGTACGACACCTGGTTCTTCGTCGCCGCCCTCCCCGAAGGGCAGCGCACCAGGGCCGTCTCCACGGAGGCGGACCGCACGGTGTGGATCGCCCCGGCGGAGGCGGCCCGCCGCTACGACCTGGGCGAGCTGCTGATGATGCCGCCCACCGTGTCGACGCTGCGGGCCCTGACGCCGTTCAGGACGGCCGCCGAGGCGCTCGGGGCGGCGGACGTCCAGGACCTGACTCCCGTACTCGCGCAGGCCCGTCTGGAGGGGGATGAGCTGGTGCTGAGCTGGCCGGGGCACGACGAGTTCACCAAGCACGTACCGACGGCGGGCGGGGAACCCGCGCCCGGCGGGGACGGGGGCGCGGCGTGAGCGACGCAGCCGCCCTGCCGGGACAGCCGCGCGGGACCGTGGCCTCCGGGCCCGCGACCGCCCGTACGGTCAACGTCCTCGCACCGAACCCGTCCGCGATGACACTCGACGGCACGAACACCTGGATCGTCGCCGAGCCCGGCTCCGATCTCGCGGTCGTCATCGACCCGGGGCCCCTCGACGACGGACACCTGAGGGCCGTGATCGACGCGGTGGAGCGGTCGGGGCGTCGCGTGGCCCTTACTTTGCTGACGCACGGCCACCCTGATCACGCGGAGGGCGCCGGGCGGTTCGCCGAGCTGACGCGGACGAAGGTACGGGCCCTGGACCCGGCGCTGCGACTGGGGGACGAGGGCCTCGGGGCGGGCGATGTGATCACCACCGGCGGCCTGGAACTGCGGGTGGTCCCGACGCCGGGCCACACCGCCGACTCGCTCTCGTTCCATCTGCCCGCCGACCGGGCGGTGCTGACCGGCGACACGATCCTGGGCCGCGGTACGACGGTGGTCGCGCACCCGGACGGGCGGCTCGGCGACTACCTGGACACGCTGAGGCGGCTGCGCTCGCTGACGGTGGACGACGGCGTGCACACGGTGCTGCCGGGCCACGGGCCCGTCCTGGAGGACGCCCAGGGGGCCGTGGAGTTCTATCTGGCCCACCGTGCGCACCGGCTGGCCCAGGTCGAGACGGCGGTCGAGGCCGGTCACCGTACGCCGTCGGAGGTGGTGGCCCGGGTCTACGCCGATGTGGACCGCTCCCTGTGGCCGGCCGCCGAGCTGTCGGTACGGGCGCAGCTGGAGTACCTCGCGGGGCACGGGCTCATCTAGCTCGTCCTGAGCGCCCGCGTGAACGTACAGGGAGCCGCGTGAACTGAAGGGCCCTGCGTGAACAGGAAGGCCCCGCGTGAACGGAAGGGCCACGCGTGAACGGGAAGGCCCTGCGTGAACAGGAAGGCCCCGCGTCCGCCGGAGTACGTCCGGTCGGCGCGGGGCCCTTCCGTTCAGCAGGTCACATCACCCGACGGGTCAGCGCGAGCGCTTCGCCAGCCGCTCCACGTCCAGCAGGATGACCGCGCGGGCCTCCAGGCGCAGCCAGCCGCGGCCCGCGAAGTCCGCGAGGGCCTTGTTGACCGTCTCGCGGGAGGCGCCGACCAGCTGGGCCAGCTCCTCCTGGGTGAGGTCGTGCACGACGTGGATGCCTTCCTCCGACTGCACGCCGAAGCGGCGCGACAGGTCCAGGAGGGCGCGGGCGACACGGCCCGGCACATCGGAGAAGACCAGGTCGGACATCTGGTCGTTGGTCTTGCGCAGGCGCCGGGCGACCGCGCGCAGCAGCGCGGTGGCGACCTCGGGCCGGGCGTTGAGCCAGGGCTGAAGGTCGCCGTGGCCGAGGCCGAGGAGCTTGACCTCGGTCAGCGCGGAGGCGGTCGCCGTACGCGGGCCGGGGTCGAAGAGCGAGAGCTCACCGATCAGCTCGCCGGGGCCGAGCACGGCCAGCATGTTCTCGCGCCCGTCGGGCGAGGTGCGGTGGAGCTTCACCTTGCCCTCGGTGACCACGTAAAGGCGGTCACCCTGGTCGCCCTCGTGGAAAAGCGCGTCGCCGCGCGCGAGGGTCACCTCACTCATCGAGGCGCGGAGCTCCGCGGCCTGCTCGTCATCGAGCGCCGCGAAAAGCGGGGCGCGCCGCAGAACGTCGTCCACGAGTTCTCTCCTTGTCGGCCTGTTCAGGGAACCGTGGTCCCCATCATGCCGGACGGTAAAACAGTGCGATCAATCACAAACCAGTTTGACGCACGGGCGTGCCGGTCCCTACGGCAGGGGGCCGATCGGGGGTGGATATGCGGTGACCGGGGCGGTTGTCAGTGGCTGGCTCTAGGCTGGCCGGGTGTCCAGAATGCCGGGGAGTACACGGGCCGAGGGGGCTGATGGGGTGTCGGCGAAGCGTGTTTCCGCTGTGGGCGAACACCCCCCGGTTCGCCCGGAGAGTGCCGCAAATGGCTCCCTGGAGGGACCGGCAAAGCGGTCCGTGAGACGGCCAGGAGGCCCGCAGTGACATCGTCGAAGACCGGAACCGCACCCAAGGCGCCCAAAGCGCCCAAGGCGCCGAAGATCCCCAAGGCCGAGTCGCACCTCGCGCTGGTCCGCCGCGCCCGCCGGATCAACCGGGAGCTCGCCGAGGTCTATCCGTACGCCCATCCCGAGCTGGACTTCCGCAACCCCTTCGAGCTGCTCGTCGCCACGGTCCTCTCCGCCCAGACCACCGACCTGAGGGTCAACCAGACCACCCCCGCGCTCTTCGCCGCCTACCCGACGCCCGAGGACATGGCGGCGGCCGTTCCGGAGGAGATGGAGGAGCTGATCCGGCCGACCGGCTTCTTCCGGGCCAAGACCAAGTCGCTCCTGGGCCTCTCCGCCGCCCTGCGGGACGACTTCGGCGGCGAGGTCCCGGGCCGTCTGGAGGACCTGGTCAAGCTGCCCGGCGTCGGCCGCAAGACCGCCAACGTCGTGCTGGGCAACGCCTTCGGGGTCCCCGGCATCACCGTGGACACGCACTTCGGCCGCTTGGTCCGGCGCTGGAAGTGGACGGACGAGGAGGACCCGGTGAAGGTCGAGGCGGTGATCGCCGACATCTTCCCGAAGAGCGAGTGGACGATGCTGTCGCACCGGGTGATCTTCCACGGCCGCCGCATCTGCCACTCCCGGAAACCGGCCTGCGGCGCCTGCCCCATCGCCCCGCTCTGTCCTTCGTACGGTGAAGGGGAGACCGACCCGGAGAAGGCCAGGAAGCTGCTGAAGTACGAGATGGGCGGCTACCCGGGCCAGCGGCTCAGCCCGCCCGCCGACTTCCCGGGCAAGCCCGCTCCCGCACTGGGAGCCGCATGAGGGGACGCCGCACCGAGCGCCCTCCCGACGAACCACGAAATGGCTCGGAACGAAATGGCCGACGACAGGCGTTGTGAAACCAGGGCAACGAGGGGGGTGCCGATGACGCACACGCACATGCACACGGACACACACGCGGACGCCGACACCCGCCCGGCCGTCGACGTGACCACCACAGGCCTGCCCGCCTGGCTGGACCCCGTGGCCCAGGCCGCCCGCAGCGTCCGCCCGCAGCAGCTCAGCCGCTTCCTGCCGCCCGAGAGCGGGGCGGGCAGGCAGTCCGCCGTCCTGATCCTCTTCGGTGAAGGGGCGCGCGGTCCCGAGCTGCTGCTGATGGAGCGCGCGGGCACCCTGCGCTCGCACCCCGGCCAGCCGTCCTTCCCCGGCGGCTCCCTCGACCCCGACGACGGCGACCAGGCCACCACGGGGCCGCTGCGGGCCGCGTTGCGCGAGGCCGAGGAGGAGACCGGCCTCGACCCCCGGGGCGTCCAGCTCTTCGGCGTGCTGCCCCGGCTCTACATCCCCGTCAGCAGCTTCGTCGTGACGCCCGTCCTCGGCTGGTGGCGTGCGCCCAGCCCGGTCGGAGTGGTCGATCCGGCCGAGACGGCCAGGGTCTTCACCGTTCCCGTGGCGGATCTCACGGACCCGGCCAACCGGGCCACGGCCGTCCACCCGAGCGGCCACAGCGGCCCGGCATTCCTGGTCGAATCGGCCCTGGTCTGGGGTTTCACGGCCGGTGTGATCGACCGGATCCTGCACTACTCGGGCTGGGAACGCCCGTGGGACCGGGCCAGACAGGTGCCGCTCGACTGGCGCACATGACACGCTGGCTGTCCTGCTGCGCTGTACCGGGCCGGGCCCGGACCCCGTCACCCCCGACGGGCCAGGTGACGAAACTGCGAGGCTATTGACGGTGAACGTGCTGGACATCCTGCTGCTGCTCGCCGCCGTGTGGTTCGCGGTCATCGGCTACCGACAGGGTTTCGTCGTCGGCATCCTCTCGGTGACCGGCTTCCTCGGAGGCGGTCTCGTCGCCGTCTACCTGCTGCCGATCATCTGGGACCGGGTGACCGAGGGGGCGGAGGTCTCCACCGCGACCGCCATCGGCGCGGTCGTCGTCGTGATCATCTGCGCCTCGGTCGGCCAGGCCTTCACCACCCACCTGGGCAACAAGCTCCGCAGGTACATCACGTGGTCGCCCGCCCGCGCGCTGGACGCGACCGGCGGCGCCCTGGTCAACGTGGTGGCCATGCTGCTGGTCGCCTGGCTGATCGCCCTGCCGCTGGCCCGTACCTCGCTGCCGACCCTCGGCAAGGAGGTCCGCAACTCCTCGGTCCTGCTCGGGATCTCCCGGGTGATGCCCCAACAGGCGCCGCCGTGGTTCCGGGACTTCTCCTCCGTCCTCGCGCAGAACGGCTTCCCGCAGGTCTTCAGCCCCTTCGCCAACGAGCCGATCACCGAGGTCAAGCCCCCGGACCCGGCGCTGGTGGGCAGCCCGGTCGCCGCCCGCGCCAAGAAGTCCATCGTCAAGGTCGTCGGTACGGCTCCGAGCTGCGGCAAGGTCCTCGAAGGCACCGGCTTCGTCTTCTCCGACCGCCGGGTGATGACCAACGCCCATGTCGTCGGCGGCGTCGAGGAGCCGACCGTCCAGATCGGCGGCGAAGGCCGGCTGTACGACGCGAAGGTGGTCCTCTACGACTGGCAGCGCGACATCGCGGTCCTGGACGTCCCCGACCTCAAGGCCACGCCCCTGGAGTTCACCGGCACGGACGACGACGCGCGGAGCGGCGACAGCGCGATCGTCGCGGGCTTCCCGGAGAACGGCGCGTACGACGTGCGCTCCGCCCGCGTCCGCGCCCGTATCGACGCCAACGGCCCCGACATCTACCAGCGGGGCACCGTCCTGCGCGATGTCTACTCCCTCTACGCGACCGTGCGCCAGGGCAACTCGGGCGGCCCGCTGCTCACCCCGGACGGCAAGGTGTACGGAGTGGTGTTCGCCAAGTCACTCGACGACCCGGACACCGGCTACGCGCTGACGGCCGACGAGATCCGCGAGGACATCGAGATCGGCCGTTCGGCCAACCAGCAGGTCGACAGCCAGGGCTGCGCCCTCTGAGGCGGGTGGAGCCCCGAAGCGGCTGAAGCCCTGAAGCGGGTGAAGCCCTGAAAACCCCCGCCGATCAGCACACAGGCGGATCGGCGGGGGACGGCTTGTCAGGAGAGATCAGCTACGGGGGTGGCGCAGCCGCGCCGAGACCCAGCGGGCCCGGCGGCGGAGGATGCGCGAGATCCCGAGCCGGTGATTCCCGAGCCGGTGATGATGAAGGTCCTGCACATCGTGCACCCGGCCCAGGGGGCCGCCCCCCTCATGAGTGCTCGCACCTGCTGTCGCGGTGGAGCGGCGGTTGCGTGCTTCGTCAGTGAAGTCGTGCGTCCAGCCCATACCCCGACCTCTGCCCGTGACCCAAGGTCGGTAATCGTGCGCGAGTCAGCCAATTGGCTTATGCGGCAGGCAAGTGGCTGTTCGTCGGACAGGTGTGCCCCGGGCGGGTGCTCGGCTACCGGTCGGGCTCAGGATCCTTGAGCCAGTTGATGAGTTCGGTGGAGAAGGCGATCGGATCCTCCTCGTGGGGGAAGTGACCGACACCGTCGAAAAGTCGCCACCGGTAGGGCGCCTCGACATACTCGCCGGACCCCGCCGAACTCCGGGTGCGGACCGCCGGATCGAGTGATCCGTGCAGGTGCAGCGTGGGCACGCGCACGGGCCGCTTCATCCGGCGGTTGAACTGGACCCCGTCCGGACGCGCCATCGACCGGACCATCCAGCGGTACGGCTCGATGGAGCAGTGCGCCGTCGAGGGGATGCTCATGGCCCGCCGGTAGACGGCCAGGGTCTCCTCGTCGGGGAACTCCGGCGTGCGCGGCCCGGCCCACTCCTGGACCAGCCGGCCCACCAGGGCGGCGTCGTCCGCGACGAGCTGACGCTCCGGCAGCCAGGGGCGCTGGAAGCCCCAGATGTACGAACCCGCCCGCGACTGCGCGAAGTCGGACAGCATCGAGGAGCGCCAGCGGCGCGGGTGCGGCATCGACGAGACGGCGAGCCGGCGCACCAGCTTGGGCCGCATCACGGCGGCCGTCCAGGCGAGATAGCCGCCCAGGTCGTGGCCGACCAGCGCCGCGTCCGGCTCGCCGAGGGAGCGGATCACCCCGGTGACGTCGAGGGCCAGGTTGGCGGGGTCGTAACCGCGCGGCGTCCGGTCGCTGCCGCCCACCCCGCGCAGGTCCATCGCGACGGCCCGGAAACCCGCCTCGGCGAGCGCGGGCAGCTGGTGGCGCCAGGTCCACCAGAACTGCGGGAACCCGTGCAGCAGCAGGACCAGCGGCCCCTCGCCCATCTCGGCGATGTGGAACCGTGCCCCGTTGGCCGCCACGTCACGGTGGGTCCAGGGGCCGTCGAGTCGTACGGGGCCTCCGGAGCCGGCCGGGCTCGTCGATGAGCCCGCCGGGCCGGCCGAACCCTGCGGGCTCGCCGACCCCGCCGGGCCGAATGCGCTGGAATCGGGAACCGTCATGTGGACGAGCGTGCCACAGCGGCGGCCTTGTCCTTACCGGGGAGGCTCTCGACGCCCGTACCGGCCGCGAGGCTGGAGCCGGAGCGCTTGAGGATCGCGTCGGCCTCGATGGCCGGGCGCGGGTGCGGCTTCACCTTCTGCAGGACGGCGGCGGTCTGCTTGGCGGAGGCGATGGACTTCTCCGGCGGCTTGACCTTCTTGAACTTCAGCCAGCCGACCAGCCCGAGCAGTGCCGCCAGAAGGACGAATCCGCCGGCCACGATCAGGAACGACCAGGCCAGGCCGAGGCCCAGGTTGTGAATGCCGTACGCGGCGGCGAAGCTCAGCATCGGCATCGTGAACAGGAGCAGCACGCCCGCCACGATGAACGCGACGCTGCCGATCACCCCGCGCTTGACGTCCTGGCGCACCTCCGCCTTCGCCAGGGCGATCTCGTCGTGCACCAGCGCGGACATCTCGGCCGTCGCCGAGGCGACCAGCTGCCCGATGCTGCGGTCCGCGCTGCCCACGTAGTTGCCGGGGTCGCTCATCCCTGACTCCCTCTCCGTCTTCGACACATCCGATGTCAGATCATGCCGGACTGTCCGGCTTGTTGCGCGCTGCCCCCGCCTGTTCGGCGCGACGGCGGTGTTCGGCCGCCTTCTCCTCATGGATCGCGGCCATCCGCTGGTGGTACCCCGGATCGTCCTGTTCATAGACGTCGGGCACCCCGGATCCGTCCTCGTCCCGCTCCTCGGCCTCGTACAGCTCGCGGTGCCTGCGGACCCGGAGCCTGAGCAGTACGCAGGAGAGTACGGCCGCGGTCAGCGATCCCAGCAGTACGGCGGCCTTGATCTCGTTGACCGTGTCCGCGTCGCCGACGAAGGACAGCTCGCCGATGAGCAGCGAGACGGTGAACCCGATACCGGCCAGCGAGGCGACCGCGAAGACATCCGCCCAGGCCAGGTCCTTGTTCAGCTCCGCCTTGGTGAACCGGGCGGTGAGGTAGGTACCGCCGAAGATGCCCACGGTCTTGCCGACGACGAGCCCGAGGAGCACCCCGAGGGTCTCCGGCCGGGTGAAGACACCCGCCAGCGCGTCGCCCCTGAGGGAGACCCCGGCGGCGAACAGGGCGAAGAGCGGTACGGCGACACCCGCCGACAGCGGGCGGACCAGGTGTTCGATGCGCTCACCGGGGGAGTGCTCCTCGCCCTCGCGCCGGGTGCAGCGCAGCATCAGCCCCATGGCGACACCGGCGATCGTGGCGTGGATGCCGCTGTTGTACATCAGGCCCCAGATGACCAGGGCGAGCGGTACGTAGACGTACCAGCCCCGGACGCCGAAGCGCAGGAGCAGGTGGAAGAGCGCCAGGCCGAGGACGGTCCCGCCGAGCGCCAGGAAATTCAGGTCGTCGGTGAAGAACACCGCGATGATCAGGATGGCGAAGAGGTCGTCGACGACGGCGAGCGTGAGCAGGAAGGCCCGCAGGGCGGCGGGCAGCGAGGTGCCGATCACCGCGAGGACGGCGAGCGCGAAGGCGATGTCGGTGGCCGTGGGCACGGCCCAGCCGGCCAGGGAACCGCCGCCCACGACGTTGGTGAGCGTGTAGACGAGCGCGGGCACCGCCATGCCGCACAGGGCCGCCACGATCGGGAGGGCGGCCGCCCGGGGATCGCGGAGCTGGCCCGCGACCAGCTCCCGCTTGAGCTCGGCGCCCACGACGAAGAAGAAGACCGCGAGGAGCCCGTCCGCAGCCCAGTGCGCCACGGAGAGATCCAGGCCGAGCGAGGCCGGGCCGAAGTGGAAGCCGCTGACGTCGGCGTACGAGCCGTCGAAGGTGTTCGCCCAGATCAGGGCGGTGACGGCGGCGGCCAGCAGGATCAGGCCGCCGACGGTCTCGGTGCGGAGCGCGTCGGCCAGATAGGTGCGCTCGGGGAGGGGCAGCCTGCCGAGCAGGGTGCGGCGGGGCGGGGCAGGGGTGGGCGGTGCCACGAGGGGGAACCTCCGGGTGGGGAACGGCATGATGCCATGGCTGATGACCGTGCCGACCAGACTTCCCGGCGCCCCTGTGAAGATTTTTTCCGTCACTCCGCCACTACGGCGGTGTCGTGCCGCGACGACGTCGCCGGCAGCACGTCCTTCACTGTACGGGAGCACCGATGGGCATCCGGCGCGGTGCCGGATGCCCATCGGAGCCGTACAAAGAGTTCTTTATCGGTCGTTCGGGAAGGCCTGCTCAGTCCTCGGAGGACGAGGACGGCAGCTGGGTGGTGATCAGGTCCATCACCGAGGAGTCGGTGAGCGTGGTGACGTCGCCCAGCTCGCGGTTCTCGGCGACATCGCGCAGCAGGCGGCGCATGATCTTGCCGGAGCGGGTCTTGGGCAGCTCGGCCACCGGGAGCACGCGCTTGGGTTTGGCGATCGGGCCGAGCGTCGTGCCGACGTGGTTGCGCAGCTCCGCCACCAGCTCGTCCGAGGCGGTCGCCGTGCCCCGCAGGATCACGAACGCGACGATGGCCTGGCCCGTCGTCTCGTCGTTCGCCCCGACCACGGCCGCCTCGGCGACCGACGGGTGGGAGACGAGCGCGGACTCGACCTCGGTGGTCGAGATGTTGTGGCCCGACACGAGCATGACGTCGTCGACCCGGCCGAGCAGCCAGACGTCGCCGTCCTCGTCCTTCTTGGCGCCGTCGCCCGCGAAGTACTTGCCCTCGAAGCGCGACCAGTAGGTGTCGAGGAACCGCTGGTCGTCGCCCCAGATGGTGCGGAGCATGGAGGGCCACGGCTCGGTGAGCACGAGGTAGCCGCCCCCGCCGTTGGGCACCTCGTTGGCCTCGTCGTCCACGACGGTGGCCGCGATCCCGGGCAGGGCGCGCTGGGCGGATCCCGGCTTGGTCTCGGTGACGCCCGGCAGCGGCGAGATCATCATCGCGCCGGTCTCGGTCTGCCACCAGGTGTCCACGATCGGGCACTTGTCGGCGCCGATGTTCTTCCGGTACCACATCCACGCCTCGGGGTTGATCGGCTCACCGACCGAACCGAGGACCCGGAGGCTGCTCAGGTCGAACTTGGCGGGGATGTCGTCACCCCACTTCATGAACGTACGGATCGCGGTCGGCGCGGTGTAGAGGATCGTGACGCCGTACTTCTGCACGATCTCCCAGAAGCGGCCCTGGTGCGGGGTGTCGGGCGTGCCCTCGTACATGACCTGGGTCGCACCGTTGGCCAGCGGCCCGTAGACGATGTACGAGTGGCCGGTGACCCAGCCGACGTCGGCGGTGCACCAGTAGACGTCGGTCTCCGGCTTGAGGTCGAAGACCGCGTGGTGCGTGTACGCCGCCTGGGTGAGGTAGCCGCCGGAGGTGTGCAGGATGCCCTTCGGCTTACCCGTGGTGCCCGAGGTGTAGAGGATGAAGAGCGGCTGCTCCGCCTCGAAGGCCTCGGGGGTGTGCTCGGCGGACTGCCGGGCGGTGATCTCGTGCCACCAGACGTCGCGGCCCTCGGTCCACGCGGTGTCCTCACCGGTGCGGCGGACCACGAGGACGTGTTCGACGCTGTCGATACGGGAGACGGCGTCGTCGACCGCGGGCTTGAGCGCGGAGGGCTTGCCGCGGCGGTAGCCGCCGTCGGCAGTGATGACGACCTTGGCGTCCGCGTCCTGGATACGGGTGGCGATCGCGTCGGCGGAGAAGCCGCCGAAGACCACCGAGTGCGTGGCGCCGATGCGGGCACAGGCCAGCATCGCGACGGCGGCCTCGGGGATCATCGGCAGGTAGACGGCGACCCGGTCGCCCTTGCTGACGCCCAGCTCGGTCAGTGCGTTGGCGGCGCGGGAGACCTCTTCCTTCAGCTCGGCGTAGGTGATGGCGCGGCTGTCGCCGGGCTCGCCCTCGAAGTGGATGGCGACCCGGTCGCCGTTGCCCGCCTCGACGTGGCGGTCCACGCAGTTGTACGCGACGTTCAGCTTGCCGTCCGCGAACCACTTCGCGAAGGGCGGGTTGCTCCAGTCGAGGGTCTCGGTCGGCTCGGTGGCCCACGTCAGGCGGCGGGCCTGCTCGGCCCAGAAGCCCAGCCGATCCGCCGCGGCCTGCTCGTACGCCTCTGCGGTGACGTTGGCGTTGGCGGCCAGAGCAGCAGGTGGAGCGAACTTCCGCTCTTCCCGAAGCAGGTTGGACAGGCTCTCGTTGCTCACGACTTCTCCCAGTCCCAGGGTGTCCGTTGTGTCCCGGGGCATAGCTCATCAGGCGCGGAGCCGGGTGACAAGTGTCTGCCGGGAATTGGTTTAGACCTGTGTCTTCGTGTATGGAAGCATGATCCCGCTCCGCTGGTCAGGACGGCTTTACGACGCGTCTTCACGACGTGTGGCGCAAAGTCGCCCTGCCGGTTCTGGCGCTCTGTGCTGCTTTCCTGCCGTACGACTGCTCTTCCTGCCGTACGGCGCGGAGCGGGGTCATCAGGTCTCACGGACCCGGGGGCTGTCCGGTTCAGGTGCCCTGGTGCGGCTGCTCTCGTGTCAGACGCCGGTGCGCTCCCGTTCTCCCGTGCCGACCCGGTCGAAGACCTCGTCGGGGCCCGTCCCGGAGCTGGACTCCTCGGTGAGCAGATACGCCTGCGCCTCGCCGACGTGGAAGTACATGCCGTGCAGCTGGAGCGTCCCCTCGGCGAGCCGCCGGGCCACCGCCTCGTGCGCCCGCAGGTGCTCCAACTGCTGGACCACGTTGGTGAGACAGAGCTGCTCCACCTCGTCGGCGGGCAGTCTGCCGGAGATCCGCGCCCAGGAGTGGCGGCGCGACGCCATCCGCTCCAGGCTCGGCAGACCGTGGCGCAGCCAGCGCCACAGGGGGGTCCGCGGCTTCTGGGGACCGGACTCCGGCTCGCCCTTGAGCAGCGCCTGCATGGCGCCGCAGCCGGAGTGCCCGCAGACGGTGATGGACTCGACGCGCAGCACCTCCACCGCGTACTCGATCGCCGCGGCCACCGAGTCGTCTCCGCTCTCGGCCGACACGGTGCCGGGCGGGGGCACCAGGTTGCCGACGTTGCGCACGGTGAAGAGGTCGCCCGGCCCGCTGGAGGTGATCATGCTGGTGACGAGGCGGGAGTCGGCGCAGGTGATGAAGAGCTGGGAGGGGGCCTGGCCCTCGGAGGCGAGCCGGGCCAGCTCGTCGCGGACCAGGGGCGCGGTGTTCCGCTGGAACGAGCTCAGGCCGCTCAGCAGCCGATGGGCGCCGGCCTTCCGGCCGGCCCCTGGGACGGGGGAGGCGCCGGAATCGCTGCTGGTGAGCGTGTCGGTGGTGGCGCCGACGTGGTCCGCGGGGCGGTCGTGGCAGCGGTGGTTGCGCCACGGGGTCCAGGGGCGGCAGCAGGAGTGGGCCGCGGCGGCGGGCTCGGCGATGCGGCTGCCGGACCGGCCGGTGAAGGCGATCCGGCCGCCCTGGGCGAGTTGGGCGCCGCGCCAGGACTGAATCGCCTCATAGGCGGCGTGGTCCATGAAGAAGCCGTCCAACTCGACGGTCGCGTCGACGCCCGGCGGCAGCTGCCCCAGGGTCCGGGTGAGCCGGGGGACGGCCAGGAAGGTCAACTGGCCGTGGACGGTCACCACATGGCGCCCGTCCTGCTCGGTCACGGTGATCTTCGTGCGGCCCAGCCGGTGCAGCGAGACGATCACGGCCACGGCCACCCCGAGCGCGACGCCCGCCAGTGCGCCGAAGGCGACGACACCGGCGACCGTGGCCGCGTAGACGGGGAACTCCCGGTACTTATGGACGTTACGGATGTGCGCGAAGCTCACCATCTGGATCCCGACCACCATCACCAGGGCGGCGAGCGCGGCCAGCGGGATCCACTCGAACACCGTGACCAGCAGGCCCGCCGCGATGAGCACCCAGACCCCGTGCAGCACGGTGGAGGCGCGGCCGGTCGCCCCGGCCCGCACATTGGCCGAGCCCCGCACCACGCCCCCGGCCACCGGGAGTCCGCCCAGCAGGCCGGTCACCGTGTTGGCGACACCCTGACCGCGCAACTCGCGGTCCAGGTCGGACCGCTGGGGCGGGACGGCGGCGGGGGAGGCGGGGGCCGCGGTGGGGGGAGCGGTGGGTGCGGGCGTCGGCTCTCCGGCGCGGTCGGCGGCCAGCTTGTCCACGGCCACCGCGGCGAGCAGCGATTCCAGACTGGCCACCAGCATCACGGTGAACACCGCGGTGGCCAGGGCGAGAACGGGCCCCTGGGGCAGCTCCGGCAGGGCGTGCGACCGCCAGGACGGGAGGTCGACCCGGGCGAGGCCCGGCGTCGCCACGGCCGCCACCGCGGTCGCGATCACCACGGAGGCGAGCGCGGCCGGGATCCTCCCCACCGTCCGGCCGACCCGCCCCGGCAGCCGGGGCCACAGCAGCAGCACGGCGATGGTGAGCGCCCCGATCAGCGGGGCCGCCGCACCGATCCCGGCCAACTGCTCCGGCAGAGCCAGGGCGTTGGCCACGACGGAGCTCTGGGGCGACCCGCCCAGCATGATGTGGAGCTGGGCGAGCGCGATCGCCACACCGATGCCGGCGAGCGTCCCGTGCACGATCGCCGGGCTGACGGCGAGCGCGTTGCGCGCGGCTCTCACGGTGCCGAGGAGGATCTGGAGCAGTCCGGCGCCGACGGTGATGGCGCAGGTGGTGCGCCATCCGTAGACCTGGATCAGCTCGGCCGTGACGACGGTCAGTCCGGCGGAAGGGCCGCTGACCTGGAGCGGGGTGCCGCCGAACAGCCCGGCGACGATGCCGCCGACGGCCGCGGCCACCAGCCCGGCCTCCAGCGGGGCGCCCACGGCGAGCGCCAGGCCCAGCGACATCGGGACGGCGATGAGGAACACGGTGATCGAGGCGGACACATCCGCGCCCGCGATCCGCAGGCGGCGGCCGCCGGTCGGCGGCGGGCTGTGAGGACTCTTCGCCCCCGAGGCGCGGCGGGCGCGCGGACGGCGGGGCGTGGGGTCATGACGAGTGGGGGCGCAGGCGGACATGTTCCCGTCTCCTCCGGAGGCAGCGCGGTCGCGAGGACGTAAAGGGACGCGGCCGTGGGTCACGGCGTGCAGCGGCGGGATTTCTCAACTCTCGGTAAATGAATGGTAATGGAGAGTAAAGTTCAGCGCTTCGCATTCGGGTCATTTGGGTCAGCACATCACTCATTCAAGTGAATAGGCAGCTTTTCATTCGGTATGTCGCTCTCCTTCCCGCAGGGCCGCGTGCGAGTTTGGCCGCGCCGTGTCGGCACTCAACGCAAATAACCTGCAAGGAAGAGGGTGGGCGGATGATGGCCGCCACGAAGAGGATCGCCCTGGGCGTCATGACCACGGCGCTGGTCGCCGTACTCGCGGGCTGTTCGGGCTCGGGATCCGGGGGTTCCGCGCCCGGCGGGGCCGGTGCGGGCGCGGAGAAGGGGGCTCACGGCGCGAAGGAGAACGCTCCGGAGGCCGCCCCGAAGAACGCCGTCAAGCTCATCGGGGACGGCTCCACCGCCTTCACCGGCGCCCAGCCGAAGATGCCGGCCGCCCAACGCCTGGCGCCGGGTCAGAAGCCCCCGCAGTTCGTGGTGTTCTCCTGGGACGGCGCCGGGGAGGACAGCCAGAAGCTCTTCTCGCACTTCCGCGGCGTCGCCAAGAAGTACAACGCCAACATGACGTACTTCCTCAGCGGTGTGTATCTCCTGCCTGAGGAGAAACGATCCCTCTACGCTCCGCCGCAGCACTCGGCGGGCCGTTCCGACATCGGCTTCAACGACACCGAGGGCATCCGCAACACCCTCGCCGAGGTGCGCGCCGCCTGGAAGGACGGCAACGAGATCGGCACCCACTTCAACGGCCACTTCTGCGGCCCGGACGGCGGTGTGGGCACCTGGTCCGTCGAGGAGTGGAAGAGCGAGATCAGCCAGGCGAAAGCTTTCGTCAAGAACTGGAAGACCAATGCTCCGGAGCTGAAGGGCGAGGCCCCGCTCCCCTTCGACTACGACCAGGAGCTGATCGGCGCCCGCACCCCCTGCCTCGAAGGGCAGAAGAACATGGTCGCCGCGGCCCGCGACATGGGCTTCCGCTACGACTCCAGCGGCGTCGGCAACCAGGTCTGGCCCAAGAAGAAGGCCGGCGTCTGGGACATCCCGCTCCAGCTCGTCCCGATGCCCGGCCGTGCCTTCGAGACCCTCTCCATGGACTACAACTTCATGGTGAACCAGTCCGGTACGAAGACCCAGGGCGACCCCTCCCAGCACACCTACTGGGGCAACCAGATGCGCGACGGCCTGCTCCAGGCCTTCGACCGCTCGTACAACGGCAACCGGGCGCCGCTGATCATCGGCAACCACTTCGAGTCCTGGAACGGCGGCACCTACATGCGCGCCATCGAGGAGACCATCGCGAAGGTGTGCACCAAGGAGGAGGTCCGCTGCGTCTCCTTCCGGCAGCTCGCGGACTGGCTGGACGCGCAGGACCCGCAGGCGCTGGCCAAGCTCGCCACCCTCGGCGTCGGTGAGGCGCCCAAGGAGGGGTGGAAGACCTACCTCGGCGCCCAGGCCGCCGCGGCCCCCAAGGGCGAGAAGGGCAAGGCGGCCGGTCCGGAGGCCGGAGAGCCGGCGCCCCGGAACGCGGGCTAGCCGCCGCCCTCCCGGCACCTCGGAACGCGGGCTGGTCGCCGCCTTCCCCGTCACCCCGGAACGCGGCTTGGTCGCGGCCTCTCCGTCACCCCGGTTGTACGTCTGTACGTTGCCGGGGTGACGGGAGGGCGTGGCGTGACGGGACGGCGGCCGGGGGCGAGGCGGGTGAGGCGGCCCGCGGGTCAGGCGGGTGCCGGAACGGTCGCTTCCGCGAGCTGCTCGCCGAGCACGAAGGACGGGTCCACCTGGGCGGCCAGGTCGGCGCCCGTCTTCTCGTTGCCCCAGCTCTCCGCGTTCTTCAGGTGGAAGTGCACCATCTGCCGGGTGTAGCGCTCCCAGTCGCGCAGCTCGTACGAGTCCTCGGCGGCGTCCTGGAGGGATTGCAGGGCCATCCGGTTGTCCGCCTCCAGCAGTTCGAACCGGGACGGCCTCCCCTTCTCCATGGACCGCACCCAGTCGGAGTGGCCCACCCCGATCAGCAGGTCGTCGCCGACCTCGGCGCGCAGGAAGTCCAGGTCGTCCGGGCCCTGCACCTTGTTGCCGACGACCTTCAGCGCGACGCCGAAGTCCCGTGCGTACTCCTTGTACTGGCGGTACACCGACACCCCCTTCCGGGTCGGCTCCGCCACCAGGAACGTCATGTCGAAGCGCGTGAACATCCCCGAGGCGAACGAGTCCGACCCCGCCGTCATGTCCACCACGACGTACTCGTCCGGGCCGTCGACCAGATGGTTGAGGCAGAGCTCCACGGCCCCGACCTTGGAGTGGTAGCAGGCCACCCCGAGGTCGGACTCCGTGAACGGGCCGGTGGCCATCAGCCGGATGTCTCCGTCGTCCAGCCGGACCGTACGCGCGCAGGCGTCGAAGATCGGGTTGTCCTCGCGGACCCGCAGCAGCCGTGAGCCCTCGCCGGGCGGAGTCGTCTTGATCATCGTCTCGGCGGAGGCGATACGGGGGTTGGTGCCCCGCAGATGGTCCTTGATGAGGGGCAGGTGCGCACCCATGGCGGGCAGCGCGGCTGCCCCCGCCTCCTCGAGGCCGAGGGCGGCCCCGAGGTGCTGGTTGATGTCGGCGTCGATGGCGATGACGTGGGCTTCATTGGCGGCGAGGTGGCGGATGAAGAGCGAGGACAGCGTGGTCTTTCCGCTGCCGCCCTTCCCGACGAAAGCGATCTTCATGTTCACCTAGGGTAGTGGGTCGATCGCACTGCGCTGTCGATGTTCGTGAAGATGGCCACTTGGGGGCGGTCCGGGTGTAGGGGGCGCGTAGCCTCGCTACTTATGAGTACGACTGCCTCTGACCCGCTCGCCACGCTCGGTTCCCTGCCCGGGGTGCCCTGTGCCGTGGACTCCGTACGCAAGGCCGTCGACCGCGTCTACGGTCACCGCGTCATGCGCCGCCGCAGCAACGAGATCACGGCCGAGGCCGCGCTGCGGGGCTCCCGGGGCTCGGCGGCGCTCGCCGGTGCCGACTGGAACCTGGAGGAGGTGCGCCGGCGCACCGACTTCAGCGGTGAGGACGAGGCGCGCGTGGTCGGGGCCGCGCTCAGGCTCACCGCGGAGGCCGGTCAACTGCTCTCCATCTGGCGGCAGTCGCCGCTTCGGGTGCTGGCGCGGCTGCATCTGGTGGCGGCCGGCGGGGCCGCGCCCGACGACGCGGTCGGGCGGCCGCGGCTGGCCGGGGAACCGGTCGACGAACCGCTGATCGAAGCGCCGCTCCCCGACGCCGACGAGGTGGCCGGGCGGCTCGAAGGGCTGTCGCAGCTGATCATCGCGGGCACCGCGGCACCCGCTCTGGTGACGGCCGCGGTGGTGCACGGCGAACTGCTGGCGCTGCGCCCCTTCGGCTCGCACAACGGCTTGGTGGCGCGGACCGCCGAGCGCATCGTGCTGATCGGCAGCGGGCTGGACCCGAAGTCCATCTGCCCGGCCGAGGTGGGCCATGCGGAACAGGGGCGGGCGGCGTACGTCGCGGCGTTCGAGGGGTACACGTCGGGGACCCCCGAAGGCGTGGCCGCATGGATCGCGCACTGCGGGCGCTCCGTCGAACTGGGAGTGCGCGAGTCGACGGCGGTCTGCGAGGCCCTTCAGCGCGGCGCGGCTTAGGGGGCGATGCCCCGGAGCGGGTGACGGCAGTCCGGGCGGGTGACGGCAGGCCGGGGAAAAGAGTTGCGGCGGTACCGGAATGCGGTACCGCCGCTGGCACGTCCGCCCAGTTACCAAGCGTCCTCGTAAATTGCCCATCAGGTCGGGTACTTTGCCCGTCACCTGGTGCGGCTGGCCCGTAATCGACGGGTCGACGTCGCGTGGGTGCTCGGCTTTCGTGCGCGGTCCGTGGGGCCGTCACTGCGTTACAGGTCATCCTCACGGATGTCCTTGGTCTCGCGGGCCGTTGACTCCTTTGTACTCCAGGTCCAAGGGAAGGGAAAGCCCTGGCCCCACTTCTTTACTTTTATGTTCAATCATGGGCGAATCGGGCGCCGGTATCCGTGGGTGCGGTGGCATCCATGGGTGAGGTGTCGTGGGTGCACCCGCCTCGGCTCGGGTGCACCCCGTCCCCCTCGGTCGCGGCTCGGCTCAGGCCGCGGGGCGGCTCAGCCGGGCAGTGCCGCCCCGGCAGCGCGCCGACGGCTGGCGTACCAGACGAGTCCGGCGGTGACGGCTGCGGCTCCGACCGCGGCGGCGGCCACGAGTGCCGGACGCGGCGGCATCGAGAAGGCGGGCAGCCGCTGCTTCAGCCGGACCGGACGGTTGAAGACGAGAATCGGCCACTCGCGAAGGGTGGCTTCGCGGCGCAGCGCGCGATCGGGGTTGACCGCGTGCGGGTGGCCGACCGCTTCCAGCATCGGTACGTCGGTCGCCGAGTCGCTGTAGGCGTAGCAGCGCGAAAGGTCGTACCCCTCCGAGACGGCGAGCGCCCTCACCGCCTCCGCCTTGGTCGGCCCGTAGGCGTAGTACTCGATTTCTCCCGTGAAGCACCCGTCGTCGCCGACGACCATGCGCGTGGCGACGACACGGTCGGCGCCCAGCAGCTCGCCGATCGGTTCGACGACCTCCGCGCCGGAGGTCGAGACGATGACCACGTCGCGGCCGGCCGTGTGGTGTTCCTCGATGAGGGTGGCCGCCTCGTCGTAGATGATCGGGTCGATCAGGTCGTGCAGGGTCTCGGCGACGATCTCCTTGACCTGCTGGACGTTCCATCCCTTGCAGAGGGCGGAGAGGTAGGCACGCATCTTCTCCATCTGCTCGTGATCGGCGCCCCCGGCCAGGAACACGAACTGTGTGTACGCGGTGCGCAGTACGGCGCGGCGGTTGATCAGCCCGCCTTGGTAGAAGGACTTGCTGAAGGTCAGCGTTGATGACTTCGCAATGACCGTCTTGTCCAGGTCAAAGAAGGCTGCTGTGCGCGGCGAGAAGCAGTTTTCCACAACGTTGAGCATAGGGGGCCGCCATTCGGCGTAAAATCCGGCGCGTGGGTTTGCCTGAGAAGGCCCTCGGGTACACCATGGAAGTCACGGATCGTTCGCGACCGTGCTAACCCCGGTCCGGCTCCTCCCCCCCGAGTCGGCCGTGGGGACGACCCCCGCTCTCCCCCCCGGCGGGGGTCGTCGCATGTCCGGATGCATTTCTGACGCCCGGGCCCAGCGCTTCCCTCCCTCCCCGGCCCCGTGGGGCCCGTTCGTGCGAGGTGTCGACGCGACCCCCGTCTCGTCACAGTGTGTAGCAGCGAGGCTGCGCTCCGGAAGTCGCTGGTTCGGGTGACGGAGATATTCACAACGCCGAAGTTGTCCACAGTTTTCGAGCAAGATCCACATGTTTTTCCGAGGTGCTGCACGTTGATTCCTCCCGCGAAGTCCGCGGGTACCGGAATCGCGCATCTCGGAAACGCTCCGAGATCGCCGCGAACCGCACTGAAGGGGCAGTGAGAAGGGGGCGGAGATCGTGGCTGGATCCCTCACGCGGGAAGGGCTGACGGTTGCCGAAGGGCGACGTGGCGGACCGCTGATCGTGACGGAGGACGTGGAGCTGCTGGATGACCTGCTGCGGCTCTGCGCGGCGGCCGGGGCGGAGCCGGAGGTGCATCACGGGCCGCCCGGGCGACGGGGCGGCTGGGAGCAGGCTCCGATGGTCCTGGTGGGCGACGACGCGGCCGCGCGGTGCCGCGGGGCCACCCGCAGGCGGGGGGTGATGCTGGTCGGGCGGGACCAGGACGACCCGGACGTCTGGCGGCGGGCCGTCGAGATCGGGGCCGAATACGTGCTGCGGCTGCCGGACTCGGAGGGCTGGCTCGTCGACCAGATCGCCAATGCGGCCGAAGGCGTCGGCAGGCCGGCGCTCACCGTCGGGGTGATCGGCGGGAGGGGCGGCTCCGGCGCATCGACGCTGGCCTGCGCCCTCGCCGTCAGCGCGGCGAGGTCCGGCCGGCGGACGATGCTGATCGACGCGGACCCGCTGGGCGGAGGAATCGACGTCCTGCTCGGCGGGGAACGGGCCGAGGGCATGCGGTGGCCGGATTTCGCCCACTCGAAGGGCCGCCTCGGTGGTGGGGCTCTGGAGGACTCCCTGCCCGCGCTCCACGGACTGCGGGTGCTGAGCTGGGGCCGTGACGACGAGGTGGCCATCGCGCCGCAGGCCGTGCAGGCGGTCCTGGCCGCCGCGCGCCGGCTCGGCGGGGTGGCGGTCGTGGATCTGCCGCGCCGGATGGACGAGGGCGTCGCGGAAGCCCTGGCCCAGATCGACCTCGGCCTGCTCGTGGTGCCGGGCGAGCTGAGGGCGGTCGCGGCGGCCAAGCGCGTGGCGTCCACGGTTCGCATGGTGCTGGACGACGTGCGGGTGGTGGCCCGGGGGCCGTACGCGGCGGGTCTGGACGAGAGCTGGGTCGCCCAGGCCATCGGCCTGCCGCTCGTCGGCGAACTGCCCCAGGAACCCGGCCTCCTGGCCGCCCAGGACACCGGAGCGCCGCCCGGCGGCAGCGCCCGCAGCCCGCTGGCCCGCTTCTGCGCGGAGTTCTGGGAGCAGGCGGCCGCGGCAACGGGGGATCCGGGCTCCGCCGCGGCTCCGGCCGGGGGAGGCGCACCATGACCGATGCGCTGCTGGATGCCGTACGTCAACGGCTGGCGCGCAGCGGTGACGCGCCCACACCTGCCGGAGTGGCGGCAGCACTCCGGGCCCAGGGGCGGCTGCTGGGCGACACCGAGGTGCTCGGGGCCGCGGCCGAGCTGCGCGGTGAGCTCGTCGGGACGGGCGTCCTGGAGCCGCTGCTCGCGGACCCCGAGGTGACCGATGTGCTGGTGTCGGCGCCCGATCGGGTGTGGGTGGACCGGGGCGGCGGGCTCCAGCTGACGGGGATCACCTTCCCGGACGCGGCGGCGGTGCGGCGGCTGGCCCAGCGGCTCGCCGCCGTCGCGGGCAGGCGGCTGGACGACGCCCGGCCGTGGGTGGACGCGCGGCTGCCGGACGGCACGCGTATGCACGCCGTGCTGCCCCCGGTCTCCGTCGGTTCGACCTGCCTCTCCCTGCGGGTGGTGCGCCCGCGCGCCTTCTCGCTGGCGGAGCTGGTGGCGGCCGGGACGGTGCCGCCGGGTGGCGACCGGGTCCTGCGGGCCATGGTGGAGGCCCGCCTCTCCTACCTGATCAGCGGAGGTACCGGGGCGGGCAAGACGACCCTCCTCGCCAGCCTGCTGGGCGCCGTCGGCGCGGACGAACGGATCGTCCTCGCCGAGGACTCCGCCGAACTGCGCCCCGATCACCCCCACGTGGTGCGCCTGGAGTCCCGCCCTGCCAACCAGGAGGGCGCGGGGCGGGTGACCTTGCGCGACCTGGTGCGCCAGGCCCTGCGGATGCGGCCCGACCGGCTGGTGGTGGGTGAGGTCAGAGGGGTTGAAGTGACGGAACTGCTGGCCGCCCTGAACACCGGTCATGAAGGTGGCTGCGGCACGGTCCACGCGAACGCCGCCGAGCATGTTCCCGCCCGGCTGGAGGCTCTGGGGACCGCCGCAGGGCTGGACCGGACCGCTCTGCACAGCCAGTTGGCGGCCGCGCTCTCGGTGGTGGTCCATCTCGTACGGGACCGGGCCGGACGCCGTCGTATCGCCGACGTGCACGTGCTGGAGCGGGACGCGGCCGGTCTGGTGTTCACGGTGCCGGCCCTGAGCTGGGGTGCCGACGGGTTCGTCCCGGAGCGGGGCTGGGCACGGCTGGAGTCGCTGATCGGGGGTGCGCTGTGACGGAGGTGGCGGCGGGTCATGCGGCGCATGCGGCGGCCCTCTGCCTGGGCGCGGCGGTGTGGCTGGTTGCGATGCGGGAGCCCGGGGTTCGGCGGGCTCGGGTCCTGTTCGTGGACGGGCCGGTTGAGCCATGGCGGGCGTGGCGCGGGTGGTCGTGGCTGGTCAAGGCCCGCGAGCTGGCCGTGGAGCGGCGCGAGTGGTGGTGCGTTCCGGTGGCGGTGCTGCTGGCCGTGCTGGGGGCCTCGGTGCTGCCGCTGGCCGCCGGAGCCGTGGCGGTGCCTTTGGTACGCCGGTGGCTGCGCGGTCGTGCCAGGCGGCGGCAGTGCGAGCGGGCGGCGGACATGGTGGCTGCGTTGTGCGGGGCCGTGGTGGGGGAGCTGCGGGCCGGACAGGAGCCGGGCCAGGCCCTGTTGGCCGGGCTGCGGGAGTGCGCGGCGGATGGGGAGCCACGGGGCAGGGGCGGACCGAGCGGCGGGGGTGGTTCTTGGCTCGGGGACGCGGAGGCCGCCGTGCTCGCGGCCGCGCGCTTCGGGGGCGATGTGCCCGCCGCGTTGCGGCAGGCGGCGGACGGGCCGGGGCTGGCGGGCCTGTCCGGGATGGCCGCGTGCTGGCGGGTGGCCGTGGACGGCGGGGCCGGTCTCGCGGCCGGCCTGGACCGCCTGGAGAGGGCGTTGCGGGCTGACCGGCGCAGACGGGAGGAGTTGCGAGCCCAGTTGGCGGGGGCCTGGTCGACCGTCGTGGTCCTGGCGCTGCTGCCGGTGGCGGGGCTGGGACTGGGCGCCGCGCTCGGAGCGGATCCGCTGCGGGTGCTCCTGCACACGCCCGGCGGGCTGTTCTGCCTGGCGGTGGGGGGATTTCTGGAAGCGGCAGGACTCTTCTGGGCCTGCCGGATCGTGCGGGGAGGGGAGGCTCCATGAGCGTGTCGGGAGAAGTTCTCCACAGCCTGGGGATGCTGGTGGCGTTGTCGGGTGTCGCGGTGCAGCTGGTACTGGGTGTGGCCGCGGGGCGCCGGAGACGAGCGGTGCGTGGCCGGGGCGCACTGCTGCCGGAGGCTGCACCGGCCGTGGGGGTCGGCTGGTGGTCCCGGAGGGCGGTTGTGCGGGCCTGGACGGACAGCCTCACGTGGACCGGGGGCGGGGTCCGGACGGGTGGGGGCGCTGGGCCGGGTGGCGGTGTCCGAACGCGTGGTGGTGTCGGGGCGGTCAGCGGTACCGGCGCCAGGGGCAGTGCCAGCGCCGGTGGCAGTGCCGGTGCCGGTACCAGTGCCAGGAGCAGTGTCGGCGCTGCTGGGGCTTGCGCCGACGTCATGTGGTGGGCTGCTCCGGCGGGGGCCTGGCTGTCCGGGTGGATCCTGATCGGCGGTCTGATGGGGTTTGCCGTCGGCTCGGCCGTGGCGTACGGGACATGGCGCTGGCAGCGTTCCCGACCCCGGCCCGGTCCGGGCGAGAGCCGTGAGGCGCGGGCCGCGATCGCCGGGCAGCTTCCTCTGGCCGCCGACCTGCTGGCGGCCTGCGTGGCCGTGGGTGCCGGGCCCCGCGAGGCGGCGGAGGCGGTCGGCGAGTCCATCGGTGGCCCGGTCGGCGACCGGCTGGCCGGGGCCGCTGCCGAGATCCGCCTCGGCGGGGAGCCCGCCGAGGCGTGGGGCCGGCTCGGCGAGATACCGGGCGCCGGACCGCTGGCCCGCTGCCTGCATCGGGCCGGATCGACCGGGGCCCCGGCGGCGGAGCCGGTCTCCAGGCTGGCCGAGGCCATGCGTGCCGAGCAGGCCGGTGCCGCTGTGGCCCGTGCCCAGCGGGCCGGGGTCCTGATCACCGCGCCGGTCGGGCTGTGCTTCCTTCCCGCCTTCCTGGCGGTAGGGGTGGCGCCGGTGATCATCGGCCTGGCCGGCGGACTGCTGGCGACGGGTTAGCCGACCCGGCTTTCACTCACGGGCGCTCCGTTCGGACGCCTGCTCGCTATCGATCGACGCCCATCGGGGGACGACATGAACAAGAAGTTCGAAGAACTGACGGAGCAGATGGCACAGGAAGGAGGCGTGGTGGGCGAGCTCCGCCGTGGGCGGCTGCCGAAGTGGTTGCCGAGTCGGTCGGCCACATGGTTCGCACGGTGGTCGGGACGGCCGGGCCGGTCGTCCGACTGCGGGATGACCACTTCCGAATACGCGGTGGGCACCATCGCCGCGTGCGCCTTCGCCGCGGTGCTCTACAAGGTGGTCAACAGTGGGCCGGTGATGTCGGCGATGCAGTCCATGATCGAGAGCGCCCTCGATGCGAAGTTCTGAGACCAGGGCCGGACACCGGAGCGGGGGCTCTGAGACCGAGGCCGGACACCGGAGCAGGGGTCCTGAGACCGGGGTCCGCCCTCGGAGCAGCGGTTCTGAGGTAGGGGTCCGGCATTGGAGCAGCGGTTCCGAGGCCGGGGCCCGGCGCCGGAGAACGTGGGGGCTCCGGGATCGCGGGGCGGTGACGGCGGAGGCGGCCGTGGTCATTCCGGTGCTGGTGGCCTTCGCCATGGCGCTGCTCTGGGCGTTGGCGGCGGCCTCGGCCCAGATCCGGTGCGTGGACGCGGCGCGGGCGGGGGCCCGGGCCGTGGCCCGTTCGGAACCGGAGGCGGCGGTGCTGGCGGCCGCACGCGATGCCGCGCCCGGTGGGGCCCGGGTCGCGGTGGGGAGGGCCGGGGAGATGTGGCGCGTAACGGTGGAGGCGCCGACTCCGGGCCCGGCGGCCCTGGCGCTGACGCTGCGGGCCGAGGCGGCTGCCCTGGCCGAGGACACGGTGGGAGGTGCGGTGCCGTGAAGCCGATGAGCCCCGAGGCCTGCGGGCGTTGGGAACGTCGCGGGGAGGAAGTCTGGGACCGGTTCCGGCTTGGGCTCCGGGTCCGGGCCCGGGGTGGGTGGCCGGATGGAGGGCGGCCTCGGGAAGGGGACCGAGGGGTGGCGACGGTGTGGGTGGCTGTCACCACGGTGACCCTGTGCGCGGTGTTCGCTCTCGTGCTTGAGCTGGGGCAGGCCGTGACCGCACGTCACCGGGCCGGTGGCGCGGCGGATTTGGCGGCCCTGGCGGCTGCGGACCGGGCGTTGGAGGGGCCGGAGGCCGCGTGCGGGGCGGCGCTGAAGGTGGCCTTGGCCCAGAAGGCGGTGCTCGTCCGTTGCGCGGTGCACGGGGAGATCGCCGACGTGGTTGCCCGGTCGGACTTCGGGCGTTACTCCCCAACTGTCCGGGCCAGGGCCGCCCCTCCGGAAGAGCCCCTCCTGAAAGAGTGATGCCGCGTGTGTGAAGCGGTGTTGGGCCCCTCGTAATGGCCCGTGCCGACGTCAGAGGCGGGCGGTACGGTAGAAAACGATCTCTGGCGTCACCAGGCCACGGGGGTCTGCTGGAGGGAGCGGAGATCAGGGAGGGCCGGAATGACCACACGGTCCGAGGTAGTGGAAACACCTTGTCCATACCTGGGTACGGGGCACGATCCCAGGAGCGCCGCATGGCGGCTGGAGAGCCTCACCGACCGGGAGAAGGAAGTGCTTCTCCTGCTCGGTACGGGCCTGGGCAACAGGCAGTTGGCACAGGAGCTGGGGATAGCGGACAGGACGGTCAAGGCGCACATCGCGAACATCGTGGGCAAGATCGGGCAGGAGACGCGGACACAGGCCGCGATCGTGTCGGCTCTGGCGCATGACGTGCTGTGTGACGACCCGTCGTGCTCGCGACACCAGGGGTAGGCCTTGCCGGCGTTGTCCTTGTTGGCTTCGTGGTCACGGCGCCCGGCTGGCAGGCTTATGGGGTCCCGTTCCTTCTCATCGTCCTCGGCGGAATCGTAGGCGGGCTGTGGATCTCAAGCATATGGCGGCCTGGTCCCCGTAAGGGGCGCTCCCGCCGGAGAACCCGCGGTTGAAGCGGGCGGTTGAGAAGGGGGCCGACGGCGACGGCGAAAACGTACCGTCGAGGTCAGGAACGTGCGCCGCGGGGCGCGGCCCACGGCTGGCCCGAGCTGATCGTCCCCTCGCGGGCGGCTTTCTTTCCGCTCACTCCAGAAGGCTGAACGCATCGCATGGACATCGCCTGGTACATCGCCCGCTGGGCGCTCCCCCTCAACGTGCTGACCGGTCACCGCCCGTCGCCCGACGAGCGGGCGGACGAGCGCGAGGTCTGCCTCCGGGTCCCCCGTGGTGAGGAGGTCGACTCCGAGGACCTCGATGTCGCGTACCCGGCTGCGTGCGGGGTCTGGGGCGGCGGTCTCATGGTGAGCATCGCTCTTGCCGCGCTCTGCCTCTTCCTCGCCGACCACGTCCACCCGGTGTTCGACGTTCTCGGCTTCGTCTCCTTGCTGGCGATGGGCCTCTGTCTCGGCCTCTTCCTCATCCACCACGGCCGGGACCGGTTGCTGGACCGCGCCGACGAGGCCGACCCGGACAGCCGGTGGGGCCGCTTCGCCGCCCGCCTCTCCCGCCCCCGCGCGTACGACATCGTGCTCGCGGCGGCGGCCTCGGTCCGGCCCGCGCTGTGGGCGGCGGGGTACGTCTGACAGGAGGGCTTCGAACCGCCCCGGTGGGTCCATTTGGCCGGATGGCAACCAGGTCGTAACCCCGAACACCTGTTGCGCTACGCGCGTTGACTCTAGGCTGCGGCACGCAGGATTCCAGAAGTGACACCACTGACTGACACACAAGGGGACCGATGTCAGCGACTCCGCAGAAGAACCGTGCGTCCCGGCGGGTGCTCGCCGCCGCGGCCGGTCTGGCCACCGTGGGTGCGCTCGTCGCCGCGATGCCGGCCGGGGCCCATGACCGGGGCCACGGGCACGGTCACGGCAACGGGCACGGCCACAAGCCCCGTACCGTAGATGTCCAGTTGCTGTCCTTCAACGACCTGCACGGCAACCTGGAGCCCCCGGCCGGTTCCGCCGGTACGGTCAACAAGACGCACGCGGACGGCACGGTCGAGGCGATCCCGGCCGGTGGCGTCGAGTACCTGGCGACCTCGCTGCGCACCGCGCGCAAGGGCAACCCGTACTCCGTCACGGCGGCCGGCGGTGACATGGTCGGCGCGAGTCCGCTGCTGTCGGGCCTCTTCCACGACGAGCCGACGATCGAGGCGCTCAACAAGCTGAAGCTGGACGTCTCGGCGGTCGGCAACCACGAGTTCGACGAGGGCGCCACCGAGCTGGCCCGCCTCCAGAACGGCGGCTGTCACCCGGTCGAGGGCTGTTACGAGAAGGGCAAGAAGTTCAAGGGCGCGGACTTCCCCTACCTGGCGGCCAACGTCACCAAGGAGAAGACCGGCAAGCCGCTGCTGAAGCCGTACACGATCTGGAAGAAGAACGGCGTCAAGATCGGCTTCATCGGCGTGACCCTGGAGGGCACCCCGGACATCGTCACCGCGAACGGGGTCAAGGGCCTCAAGTTCCACGACGAGGTCGAGACGATCAACAAGTACGCGCGTGAGCTGGACCGCAAGGGCGTCAAGTCCATCGTGGCCCTGATCCACGAGGGCGGGGCCCCGGCCTCCACCTCGTACAACTACGACTGCGACAGCCCCGGTGCGGGCGACGGCATCTCCGGCCCGATCGTCGACATCGCCAAGGGCATCACGCCGAAGGTGGACGCCCTAGTCACGGGCCACACCCACCAGGCGTACGTCTGCACGGTCCCGGACCCGGCGGGCAAGCCGCGCATGGTCACCTCGGCCGCCTCGTTCGGCAAGCTCTACACGGACACCACGCTCACCTACGACCTGCGGACCAAGGACATCGCCCGTACGTCGGTGAAGTCGGCCAACCACGTCGTGACCCGGGACCAGCCCAAGGCCGCCGACATGACGAGCCTGATCGACCGCTGGAACAAGCTCGCCGCCCCGATCGCCAACCGGCCGCAGGGCTGGATCAGCGCCGACATCAACGGCCGCGGCTCCACGGCCCCCGAGAAGCCCCTCGGCAACGTCATCGCCGACGCCCAGCTCGAAGGCCTCGCCCCGGCCGACAAGGGCGGCGCGGAAGTCGCGTTCATGAACCCGGGCGGTATCCGCGCGGACCTGGTCCACAAGGCGTCCGGCAGCGAGGGCGACGGGGTCGTCACGTACGGCGAGGCGTTCACCGTCCAGCCGTTCACCAACATGATGAACGTCGTCGACCTGACCGGCGCCCAGCTGGTCGCCGCACTCCAGCAGCAGGTCAGCGGCGCCAACGAGGCCAGCCCGAAGATCCTCCAGGTCTCCAAGGGCCTCACCTACACCCTGGACCTGACGAAGACCGGCGCGGCCCGCGTGGTCACCGACTCCATCAAGCTGAACGGCGCCGCGATCGACCCGGCCCGCACCTACCGCGTCGCGATGAACGAGTTCCTCGCGGGCGGCGGCGACGGCTTCCCGGCCCTCGGCCAGGGCACGAACAAGCTGGTCGGCCCGTCCGACCTGGACCTGTTCAACGCCTACCTCGCGGCCCACTCCACGGCCGCGTCCCCGCTGGCCCCGCCGGCGACGGACCGCATCACGATCGTGCAGTAAGTCTCCTGCGGGTGAGGGGCGGTGGGCCGGTGGCCTGCCGCCCCTCACGTCTTCCACGAGCAGGCCCACGGCTAACTCCCGCCCCCAGAGGTCTCGTTCCTCGCGAGCGGTGAACCCGAGGCAGTGTGTTCCGAGTCACCGGCAGCCGGAGGGGCGAGGGGGTGCTGCTCAGGGGAGCTTGAGGCGGTCGCGGATCTCGCTGACGTAGGTGCCGATGTCGCGCTGCACGGGGATTCCGTCGTCCCGGGTGCGCCCCTCGGTGGCCTCGGTGCCGGACCGGCATCGGCGGCAGAGGCCGTCGGGCAGGGCCTCGGGGCGGCCGGGGGCGGCGCACTCGGTGCATTCGACCAGGAGGCGGGGGGCCGGAACGCCGGATGGCGGCGGTTGTGTGGGGCCCGTCGTGGGCTGGTGGGGCGGGATCTTGTTTTCGAGGCGGCGGCGGACGAAGCCGACGGGTGAATCGACGGTGCTGGGTAGCCCGGCGGTGAGGGCGTGGACGACGTAGTCGGCGGTGACGCCCCGTTCGAGCCAGGCGGCGGCGAGTCCTTCGAGCGCGTCACAGTCCTCGGCGGAGAGGCCGACGCGGCGGTCGACCTGCCCGAGCTGGGCGAGGACCAGGTAGGCGGGGGAGGAGGCCGGGGGCGAGGTCCGGGGCGGGTGCGGGGGCGGGGGCGGCGCTGAAGTGGTGGTTCGCTGTTGCGGTACGGGGGTGGGTGCGGGTGTGGACCCGGGGGCGGGCTCGCGATGGGGCACAGGCTCGGGGCCGGGGCCGGGGCCGGGCGTCGGCTCAGGCATCCACGGCGATGGCGGGGGAGCGGTCGCCGACGTGGGTGCAGGGGTGGGTGACGTACCGCCTGTGAAACTGGCCCGCTCGGTGGCGAGGAACGCGTTCCACCACTCGTTGTCCCGTGCGGTGCGGGACCAGAACGTGCGCGAGACCCAGCGGACCTGGCCCTCCCGGCCGACCGCGCACCGCACGCGGCGCAGGTGTCCGGCGACCGACAGGGCCTTCAGGGCGGAGCCGATGGCCTGCTGGCCGTAGAGCGGGAGCTGCTGGGCGAGGACCTTCACGCTCATCGCGGCCGCCTCGGGGAGGTGGTCGATGAACCCGGCCACGTACCGCTCGCGCGTCGGCAGGAGGGCGAAGTCCTCGCGTGTGCGGGGGTGTTGGTCCGGGGCGGAGCGTTTGCCGTAACCGGGCTTGGCCATCGGGTACGCGGGTGAGGATGCGGGCGCGTGCAGGGCGGGGCTAGGGTGCTGGGTAGCCACGGGATCGGCTTTCTAGGGAACGATCTTGCGGTCAGACCCCGGCGCTGGTGCGACGAACACCGTGTCGGGGTCGTTTGGTTCTCGAACCGTAAGCAGTCGTGACGCTGCGCCGCAAGCTGTCACGATTAGTCATACTTCCCCAGCTGTGACCGGGTGGGCAGGTGGGGAGGTTTTCCCAACCCCCCATTCATTCCCGCCGGTTAAATAAGGCGCTCGGGTCTCGGGGCCCGAGTCCCGACGCCCGGGTCTTGAGCCCCGAGCTTCGGGCCCGGGCCCCGTCGACGTACATCCGAAAGCGTGAACGGAGCCCGCTTCCGCAGCTGGGGACCGCAGCTGGGGCCGAAGCTCGGGACCGAAGCTCGGGTCCCGGCCTCCCCCGCCCCCGGCCTCGGCCTCCGAGCTCCAGCCCTCGACCCCCGAGCCCCGACCCCCGGCCCCCGCCTCCGAGCCCCCGGCCCCCAGCCTCGGCCCCCGACCCCCGGCCCCCGCCTCCGAGCCCCCGGCCCCCAGCCTCGGCCCCCGAGCCCCGGACCCGGAGCCCCGGCCCCCGAGCCCCGACCCCCAGGACCGCTTCGGTGACGTACATCACCGTGCGCGGCGTCGTCGATGTGGCGAAACTGTGGGCAAGGCCCGCCCCGTGGCCTGTGCGAGGAGGGTGGCGCGCCGGATGCGACGAAGGGAAGTGCCGCCCATGCCTCCGCTGGAGGCCACGGAGCTGCGTAACTACACGGTGCGGCGGCGTGAACGCACCGTCGTCGTCACCGCGTTGGCGGTCGCGTCCGCCCTCGTCGTTCTGATGGCTCTCGGGTTCTGGGCGTTCTTCGTCCACGCCCTCTCCGATCCCGCCGGCCCCGGACTCGTGGGGATGCGGATCGACGGGGACGCGGTCACCGTCAAGGTCGGCCAGTGCCCGCAGGACCGGGTGCGACGGGTCGAGGTCTGGGACGGTGACGCGGAGCGGCTCGTCTGGCGTGGTGACCAGCCGCTGACCGAGGAGGGGCGGGGCGGCCTGCTCCCCCTCTGGGGCGGGGAGGCCTACCGCGCGTCCAGCCCGGCGGGGCAGCCGTCCGAGCTGCCCAAGGCCCTCGATGTGACCATCGACCACGGCCCCGAGTACGGGGCGTCGGAAGTGTTCGACATCGCGGAGGTACGGGGAGCTGCCCTGCCCCCGGGGTCGTACTGGACCCGGGACGGCGTCCGGACGGCCGGGCAACTCGACGGGATTCCTGACTGCGGCCGCAGCGTCAGCCCGTAGACAAAAAGCGTTCGACCATGGGTTGTTGAGCGGATAGGAAGGGGCGATGGCTGATGAACCGATCGACCCCCTGGACCGCCTGACCGCCGAACGGGCCTGTGAACGCCTGGTCGTTCAGTTCGTCCATGAGCTGGACCTCGGTGAACCCGCCCGGGTCGCCGAGCTGTTCACGCCGGACGGGGTCTGGGAGTGGGCCGAGGGTGACCGCAGGATCGAAGGCCGCGACGCGCTGCGCGGGTACTTCGGGGCCCGCCCCGCCGACCGGCTGTCGCGCCGCATCTGCACCAACATCCTGGTGACCCTGACCTCCGCGTCGACGGCGACGGCGACCACCTACTTCACGACGTACCGCGTCGACGGCCACTCCGGCGGAATGCTGCCGCCGAGGCCCCCGACGCAGGTGGGCCACTACGAGGACAACTTCCGTAAGGCCGAAGGCCGTTGGCTGCTCAGCAGGCGCGCCCTGTTCCTGGCCTTCGGCGGGCCCACCGAGAACGTGGCCGGAACGAGCGGCAGCCTCTGAACGGCCTTGCGTGACCATGTACAGACAGTGATCCGTATGTGATCAGCGCCCCGTAGTCTCCCCCGGCAGGGGATGCACGGCGGACGAGAGCGCGTGCGGGCGGGAAAGACGGGGGTCGTACATGGAATACCGGCGCGCGGCGATACCGGCACTGGTGGGCGGGCTGCTGCTCACGGCGCTGCTGTGGTGGGCGGGGGCGAGCACCCAGGCGCTCCACCTGCCGGGCACCGCCGATGTGCTCGGTGGGCGGGCCGCCGCCGAACTCGAATACTGGCTCACCCCGTGGTCGTACGACCCGCCGGCCTCCGTCCGGATCGGCGCCGAGACGTTCGGCATCGGCGAGGACCGGGCGGCGGTCGACAACTCCCGCTATCTGTCGCTGTATACGACGGGGATGCAGATCCGGTTCGTGGCGGTCCTGCTCTTCTTCGTTCCCGGTGCGCTGCTGCTGATCCGCAGGCTCCCGCCGGTGAACGGCCGGGTGCCCGCCACGCTGCTCGCGGTCTGGGCCTGGGGCGTGGCGGCCGGGACCCTGGCCCTCGCCGTCTCCGCGCCCTGGCTCATCGCGGCGAACGGGCGCGGCAGTTACCGCTTCCTGCCCCAGCTCGCGGGCATGGCCTCCGGCGGGCGGCAGATCCTGGTACTGGCCGCTCTCGTCGCCGCGGTGGCCGCCGTGCTGGCGGCCCGGGTCACCGCCAAGGGCGCCGGCCCGCTCCCGCAGGCCCCGGCCCCGGCGGCGGCCGCCCGCCTGGCCGCCACCGTCGGGACGGCGGTGATCGCCGTGTCCCTGGTCGTCCTCTCGTACCAGCCCGTGGCCGCCACCCTCCAGACGGCGTTCCCGGGCAGCGGCCTGCTCGCCGAGCCGGGCGATCTCCTACGCCAGTGGCTGCTGCTGGGCTCCTGGGCGGGCCCGACGGGCAGGCCGGCCGGGGACTGGTTCCTGTACCGCGTGGCCGACGCGCTGGTGCTCGTGGTGGTGTGGTGGGCGCTGCGGCGGCTGCCCGTCCTGCTCACCCGGACCACGGTTCCGGCGATGGCACTCGGCGCGGTCTGCGCGACCGTACTCGGGCTGCTGGCAAGCCAGTTGGCGCAGATGGCCCTGACCGCGAGCGATTCCGGCATGCGGTGGGGGCTGGTGCAGCTGTCCGCAGGCATCGGGGGTGGTGTCCCTGCTGCTCTGACGTTCGGGCTGCTGGCGGGGGCGGCGGCCGCGGTGACGCTGAGGGCGGCGGGGAGCCGATCCGGGGCCGGGGAGGGCGGGGCCGGGGCCGGTGCCGTGACGCAGGCCCCGGACGGTACGGAGCCGGGGGCTGTGCGGCCGGGTGGCCGGGGGGAAGCCACCGGCACAACCGCCATCGGCGACTGACGCCGATCGCCGTGTCCCTCTAGCGCAGGGCTGAGATCCCGGCGAGGAAGATGTCGACCCCGACGAGGAACTGCTCGCGGTCGTCATGCTCCCCCAACTGCTCCGCCGCCGCGTGCACGAACGGGTAGCGGCCGGGGTCGATCTGCGCCCACTGCGTGGCGGCGTCCTCCAGGAAGGCTTCCCGGTCCGTGTCGCCGCCCGCGAGGAGCCGTGCGTTCGCGGCGTTCTGCGCGGCGACGCCGAGGACGTAGTTCACGAGCGTGCCGGCCGCGTCGAAGCGGGCCTTCTCGGGGACGTCCAGGGCGGCCACGAGGCGCCCGACGCTCTCGTAGAAGTCCAGCAGCGCGGGCCGCCACGGCTGGCGGGAGAGTTCCGCCCCGACCCAGGGGTGGGCGTCGACCGCGTCGAACAGGCCCAGGGCGAGGCCGCGCAGGGCGGTGCGCGGGTCCGCGTCGGAGACGACGCCGGACATCACGCGGGCGATGACGTCGTCCGTGGCCGTCGCGAGCAGGTCGCTCTTGTCCGCGACGTGGTGGTAGATCGCGCCGTAACCGGTGCCCAGGCGCACGGTCAGTTCGCGCAGCGTGAGCGCCTTCTCACCGCCGGAGTCCAGGATCTCGATCGCCGCGCGTGCGATCCGCTCCCTCGACAGGCCGTCCTTCCGCCGTGGGGCTCGCGCGGATCCAGTCGCCGCCTTCTTTGCCATGGCTTCATCATCGCACGGTTGGAGTGACGATCCAATTCCGTGCTAGCGTGATTGGAGTGACAATCCAATAAGTGTCCGAACACCCCCGAAAGGGGGCGAGGAGGAAGCATGATGACACCGGTCACCATCATCGGAGCGGGTCTGGGCGGCCTGACGCTGGCCCGCGTGCTGCACGTCCACGGCATCGCGGCCACGGTATACGAGGCGGAGCCCGCGCCGGACGCCCGTCGCCAGGGCGGGCTGCTGGACCTCCACCCCCACAACGGGCAGGCGGCACTGAAGGCCGCCGGTCTGTACGAAGACTTCCGCAAGCTCGTCCTGCCGGGCCGCGAGGCGTACCGGGTCATGGACCGGGCCGGGAACGTGCTGCTCGACCTCCCCGACGACGGCACCGGCGAACGCCCCGAGGTGCCGCGCGGCGAACTGCGGCGTCTCCTCCTCGACTCCCTGCCCCACGGCACCGTCCGCTGGGGCCGCAAGGTCACGGCGGTACGGTCCCTCGGCGCGGGCCGCCACCGGGTGGACTTCGCGGACGGCTCCACCGCCGAGGCCGACCTGCTCGTCGGGGCCGACGGCGCGTGGTCGCGGGTGCGGCCGCTGCTGTCCGGGGCGACCCCGGAGTATTTCGGCGTATGCAGCGTGGAGACGTTCCTCTTCGACGCGGAAACCCGCCATCCCGCCTCCGCGGCAGCGGTCGGGGACGGATCGCTGTTCGCGCTCGCACCGGGCAGGGGACTGCTGGCCCACCGGGAGGGCGCCGGAACCCTGCATACGTACGCGCAGTTGAGGAAGGACCAGGACTGGTTCACCGGTCTCGACGCCGCCGATGCCGCAGCCCTCACCGCGCGGGTCGCGGAGGAGTTCGACGGCTGGGCTCCCGAACTCACCGCACTGGTCGGCGAAAGCGACACCCCGCCGGCCCTGCGTCCCATCTTCTCGCTACCGGCCGGGCACCACTGGGACCGCACACCGGGCGTGACCCTGCTCGGCGACGCCGCTCACCTCCGGCCGCCGAACGGCGAGGGCGCCAACCTGGCCATGCAGGACGGCGCCGAACTCGGCCGGGCCCTCGCCGCGCACCCCGGCGACAGGGAGGCCGCCCTCGCCGCCCACGAGCGGGCGATGTTCGCCCGGGCCGCAGCGGTGGAGGCGGACGACGACGGCTTCTACACGATCATGATCGACGACCACGCGCCCCACAGCCTGCTGGCCTTGATGACCGGCTCGGAGCGGGACGCGTGACGCCTGCCCTTGCCCCTGCCCTTGCCCCTGCGCCTGTCCCTGCCGCTCGCCGATCCGCCGCGACGGCGGTGCTCGGCGGCTGAACCCGGCGCCTGCCGCACCGCCGTGCTCACGCCGTCAACTCCGGCCGCCCCAGCGTGAACCAGACGACCGTACGCCCGGGGTGCCGCTCGCCCCCGCTGCCCGTCCCCCACGCCAGCGCCAGGCTCTGCACGAGGGCGAGCCCCCGGCCGTGCTCCTGATCCGGCCCAGCCGTGCGGGGCCCGAGCACGCCGAACGCCTCGTGCACCGGCCCGCCGTCATCCGTTACGGCGACGGTGACCCGCTTCCGGTTGACGGCCACGTGGACCCGGATCAGGGGCGTACGGGTGTGGCAGTGGGCGTTGGTGACCAGCTCGGTGACGCAGAGGCGGGCGTCATCGACGAGGCAGGGGTGGCGGCTGACACCCAGCAGCGAGGTGAGGAAGTCGCGCGCGATTCTGGGCGCGGCGGCGGTGTTCGGCAGGGTGAGGCGGTAGCTCTCGCCGCCGAGGGGGTTCGGCTGTACGGGAGTTGGGGTTGCAGCGGGCATGTCGGTCTCCCCATGCGGTCCGGTTCTGCGAACTGGTGCGCGGTCTCTCGCTCGTGGTGAGGCTGTACGGGTGCACGCTTCAACGCGCGCCGGTGCAGCCCCACTTCGATTCGCCGAGGTGAGGCGCGGTGCTGGGCACGACCATAGCGGCGGGTCGCAATTGTCGTACCCAGATGGCAACTTAAGTGACCGAATGGATTACCGTGAGGGCGCCGGTCACACTGTGAGGCGACAAGAGGAGGGGCCGATGCCACCGAGGAAGGCGCCCACTGCGCGGCAGCGTCGCGTAGGTGCCGAGCTACGCAAGATGCGGCAGAGCGCGGGACTGGCGCTTGCTGAGGCCGCCGCCCTGCTCAGTACGGAGCGCACCACCATCAGCAACACGGAGTCGGGGCGCTTCGGTGTGAGCGGCGATCGGGTCCGTAACTGGGCGGGCGGCTATGCGTGCCCTGATGAGGCGTACGTGGAAGCACTCGCCGCGATGGCGGAGGAGCGGGGCCGGGGCTGGTGGGAGGACTACCGCAACGACCTCATCAGCGGGGCGATGGATCTGGCCGAGCTGGAGCATCATGCGGTGGGTATCAGGGCGGTGCAGATCATGCACCTGCCGGGGCTGCTCCAGACCGAGGACTACGCCCGTGCGGTGCTCGCGGAGACCGTTCCGCCCCCGGCCCCGGCGCGACAGAGGCGCCATCTCTCCCATCGGCTCAAGCGCCGGGATGTCCTCGACCGGGAGAACCCGCCGACCTGCACGTTCCTCATCCATGAGGCGGCGCTGCGGATGACGTACGGCGACTCCGGCGTCGCGCGCGGCCAGTTGGACTACTTGCTGCGCGAGTCGGAGCGCGACAATGTCACCGTTCGGGTGGTCCCCTTCGCCGCCGGCGGCTTTCCGGAGACCGGAAGCTCGACGCAGTATGTCTACGGACCCGTTCCGCAGTTGGATACCGTGCTGACGGACACAGCAGCCGGGCCTGCGTTCCTGGACGCCGAGACGCGTCTGGCGAACTATCGCGCGGCGATGGATCGGGTCGAGGGGCTGTCTCTTGATCCGCGCAAGTCAAGAGACTTCATTCGTGAGGTCGCACAACAAGTGTGAGGCGTGAAGCACGTGGAAATTCAGTGGCGCAAGTCGTCGAAGTCGTCGAACGCCGAGGGTAACGCCTGCCTGGAGCTGGCCGAGCACGGCGGCGAGATCCTGCTGCGTGAGAGCGACAACCCCGACGTGATCGTCCGCACGACCCGGGCCAAGCTCCGGGCGTTCCTGGGTGGCGCGAAGGAAGGCGAGTTCGACGACTTCGCCTGAGCCTTCGCGCTCAGGCGGCGAGCGGTTCCCACCGGCGCAGGTGGGGGCCGCTCGCTTTTTTGTATCACTTGTTGGTTCGACAAGAATCACTCGTTAGACGTCAAACACTTGATACGCGTCCGCACGACACGCTAGCTTCCTGATGTGCCGCCCCTCCACGAGGCGGTCAACTCCCCTTTCGTCTGCGCCCGTTGGGGGAGCCGTGAGCCAGGGCGCCCCCTCTCCGCAGCTCGTCACGCCGGCGGTGGTCAGGGGGCGCCCCTGGTGTCCTGCCCAGGAGGCCGCGCCATGCTCGAACACGTCCCGGAACCCGCCAACTCACCCTCGTACGCCTACTGGTGCGAGCGGTCCACCTACGCATCGGAGGACCTGGACGAGCCCGACTGCTTCGCGCGGTACTCCGCCGCCACGCCCGAGCTGGCGATCCAGCGCATCCGCGACGAGGCGCGGGCCCTGCTCGCCGAGTTACCGGAGGGGCAGCGCCCGGCGCTGGGGTGGGCCGAGGGAGTGGGCCGGGTCCGGGCTCTCGGGGCCCTGTACGGAGGCCGGACCTGCGGGTTCTCGTTGCGGCACGGGGACGGGTGGAGCGAGTGGGTGGTCCGCCCGCACCTCGTGCTGCCCGCCGAACCGGAGGCCCTGGCGGCGGAGCTGTCGGCGGAGGACGCGCCGTGCGGCGTGTGCGCGCTCTGCCGACAGGGCCGTTGACCGCCGGACATCCCGGCCCCGTGCCGCGTGTGAGGCTCGCCCGGACACCACCTTCCGCGACAGGGTGGGGTCATGAGCAACGAGACATCTGCCAGTACCGGCACGGAGAACACCCTCAAGACCGTCATCCATGTCGAGGACGTGGAACCGCACGAGGTGGCCCCCGGAATCCTGCGCCGCAAGCTGCCCGCCACCGACTACGCCCGGGGCTGGCTGATCGACTTCGCCGCGGGCACCGAGTGGCCCGAGGTCGATGAACACCCCACCGAGGAGCGGTACTTCGTCATCAGCGGCGAGGTGATCGACGGCGGTGAACGGCACGGCCCGGGGTCGTACGTCGTGTTCGCGCCGGGGAGCGAGCACCGGCCGCGTACGGAGACCGGGGCCCGGATGCTCGGCATCTCGATGATGAGCGCCTGACGTGCCTGACGCGCCTGAAGCGCGGGAGCGTCTGTGCTTGCAGTTGCCGTTGCGGCAGCTCCTACCGTCGTGACCAGGGCCGGGACAGCCGGTCCTGGAAACGCGTTCGTGCGGAAGGTATGAGGAGATCGGCCTGCCGCCCGCCCGGATCGGGGCCAACGGCCACCGCCGCTACGAGGAGCGCCAGCTCCTGCTCCTGCAACAGATGCTTGTTCTAAGGGAGTTGGGCGTCGGGCTGCCCGAGATAGGCCGCATCCTGGCCGAGCAGGTCGACGAGGTGGAGGCCCTGCGCGGGCACCACCGGCGGCTGGTCGCCGAGCGGGACCGGCTTGATGCCCTGGCCGGAACCGTCTTCCGCCCGATCGGACGGTGCTGCGTGGACAACGAGCGGTGGCGCGGTGCGTACGAGGCCATCGCGCCGGGCCTGGCCGCGTACCAGCGTGACGCCATCGAGGCCTACGCCACCTCACGGCTGGGCTGAGCCACGGCCGGGGTCCGCCGCAGGGTCTTGCGGTGGGCCCGGTTCGTGGCCATCAGCACGTCCAGGGCGTCCCGGGTGCGGATCAGCTCCTCGATGTGGGCGGAGAGCCGTTCCCGCTCCTGCTCCATCCGTTCCATGGCGGCGTCGGACGTCGCCTCGCTCGGGGCGTCCACGCAGGGCAGCAGCTCCATGACGGTGCGGCTGGACAGGCCGGCGGCGTAGAGCCGCTGGATGAAGCCGACCCGGTCGATGTCGGCTTCCCGGAAGTGGCGCTGTCCGCTGTGGCTGCGCGTACTGGTGAGCAGGCCCTGCTCCTCGTAGTAGCGCAGGGACCGGACGCTGACGCCGGCCGCCTTCGCGAGCTCCCCGATGCGCATGCTGTCCGTCCTTCTCGTCTTCGTCCTCTTCGGGCTTGCCTCTGACATTGATGTCAGGTTTTAGCGTAGCCGCAGTGTCCGGTTCACGGGCGCCACGGAACGAGGAGGACGTTCGGTATGACCCTTGTCGACAGCGATTTCGAGACCCACTCCGACACCCAGTCCGACAGCCGGTCCGACACCCTTTTCACCGGGTACCGGCTCGGTGACCTCGCCCTTCCCAACCGGGTCGTGATGGCCCCCATGAGCCGCGTCCGGGCCGCCGCCGGTGGGCTCGCGACCCCGTCGATGGCGACGTACTACGCCCAGCGGGCCACCGCCGGGCTCATCGTGAGCGAGGGTGTGCAGCCGAGCCTGATCGGGCAGTCGAACCCGGGCACGCCGGGGCTGCACACCGATGAGCAGGTCGCCTCGTGGCGGCCGGTCACCGCCGCCGTCCACGCGAACGGGGGGCGGATCTTCGCGCAGATCATGCACGGCGGGCGGGTCTCGCATCCCGACACGAACGGTCTCGTACCGGTCGGGCCGTCCGCCGTACCGGCCGTCGGCGAGGTCTTCACGCCGAGCGGGCCCCAGACCGCACCGATGCCGCGCGCCCTGGAGACCGCCGAGGTGCCCGAGCACGCGCAGTCGTACGCGGCGGCCGCCCGCCGGGCCGTCGAGGCAGGCTTCGACGGGGTCGAACTCCACGGCGCCAACGGCTACTTGATCTCCCAGTTCCTTTCCTCCAACGCCAACCTGCGGACCGACCGTTACGGGGGTTCCGTCGCCAACCGCGTACGGTTCGCCGTCGAGGCGGTGGAGGCGACCATCGATGCCGTGGGTGCGGCGCGGACCGGGATCCGGCTCTCGCCGGGCGGGACGTTCTGGGGCGTCGAGGAGAAGGACGTACCCGAGCTCTACGCCGTACTGCTGGGGGAGCTGGCGCGGCTGGAGCCCGCGTACGTGCACCTGGAGGCGACCGCCGAGGACGAGATCCTGGTGGCCCTGCGGCGTGCGTGGCCGGGCGCTCTCATCATGAACCCGGTGCTGCCCATGGGGGCGCGGCGGGCCGAACGCCCGGACGCGGACCGGTGGCTGGGCCTCGGCGCGGATCTCATCAGCTTCGGGCGGGCCTTCATCGCCAACCCCGATCTGGTCGAACGGCTGCGTGCGGGGCTGCCGCTCGCCGCGGAGGACCCGGAGACCTACTTCCAGGGGGGTGACACGGGGTACGTCACGTATCCGGCGTACCAGCACGCGGGGTGAGGCCGAGGGGGCGGCCCTCTTCCCGATATGACGTGTGCGCGTCAGAATCCTAGGGCCCGCCTGCCCCCCACGGCCCCCGGAGGCGCCCCCATGTCCACCACCCCTGACTCCCCGGCGACGTCAGGTCTCCTGAGCACGCGCCGCGGCTTCCTGGCCGGCGCCCTCGCCGTCTCCGCCACCGCCGTCATCGGGGCCGCCCCCGCCGTCGCCGCCACGCGAAAGGCGGTCCGGGGGACGCAGGACTGGATGGGCGGCCTGCCCGACGGCACGGCGCTCCAGCGGCTCACGATCCCGGGTACGCACGACTCGGGGGCGCGGTTCGGCGGGCCGTGGTCGGAGTGCCAGAACACCACGATCGCCCAGCAGTTGACCAGTGGGGTGCGCTTCCTGGACGTACGGTGTCGCATCACCGGGGGGTCGTTCGCGATCCATCACGGGGCCGCGTTCCAGAACATGATGTTCGGCGATGTCCTCATCGCCTGCCGGGACTTCCTCGCCGAGCGGCCCAGCGAGACCGTGCTGATGCGGGTGAAGCAGGAGTATTCGTCCGAGAGCGACGCCGCGTTCCGGGCGGTCTTCGACGACTACCTCGACGGGCGGGGGTGGCGGTCGCTGTTCCGGCTGGACCCGGCCCTGCCCTCGCTCGGGCAGGCGCGGGGCAAGGTGGTGCTGCTGGCCGACAACGGCGGGCTGCCCGGGGTGCGTTACGGCGATCCGGCCGTCTTCGACATCCAGGACGACTACATGGCGGAGCCGTTCGCCAAGTACCCGAAGATCGAGGCCCAGTTCCGCAAGGCGGCCCAGCAGCCGGGCAAGTTCTACATGAACTACGTCTCCACCGCCGCCCTGATGCCGCCCCGCTGGAACGCCGACCGCCTCAACCCGCAGGTGCACTCCTTCCTGGAGCGCTCCGAGACCGCCGGGTGGACCGGGCTCGGCATCGTCCCGCTGGACTACCCGAACCAGCGGGGCGGGCTGGTGGAGTCGCTGATCCGGCACAACCCGGTGGGGTGACGGGCGGGGCTTCCGGGGCTGGGCTCACTTCACCGGCGTGCGGCCAAGTCCGTCATGCGCCCCTCACATCCCCGGCGGCGGCGTAGGCGCCCCCGGCATCCTGATCGTCGCCACCGTGCCCGGGCCCTCGTCCGGGGCCGGGCGGAGGGTGATTTCGCCGCCTGCCTGCTGGATCGTGCGGGCCACGATGGAGAGGCCCAGGCCCGAGCCGGGGAGCTGGCGGGCGGAGGGGGAGCGCCAGAAGCGTTCGAAGACGTGGGGGAGTTCCTCGGCGGGGATGCCGGGGCCCCGGTCCCGTACCGTCAGCTCGCCCCGGTGCAGGTGCACGTCGATCGTGGCGCGGGGCGGGCTGAACTTCACCGCGTTGTCCAGGACGTTGACGATCGCCCGCTCCAGGGCCGCCGGTTCGGCCCGTACGTACCAGGGGGCCAGGTCGGCGGTGATCGTCAGCTCGGGGCCGCGCAGGCGGGCGCGTTGCAGGGCGGTGCGGGTGATGTCGTGCAGGGCCACCACCTGGAGCGGGCCGGGCTGGGCGGCGTCGGGGCGGGCCAGTTCCTGGAGGTCGCCGATGAGGGCCGCCAGCTCCGTCATCTGCGCCTTCACCGAGGCCATCAGCGCCTTGCGGTCCTCCGGCGGGATCACCCGGCCCGTCTCGTCGCTGCGCGCCAGCAGCTCCACGTTGGTCCGCAGCGAGGTCAGCGGGGTGCGCAGCTCATGGCCCGCGTCCGCGATCAGCTGGGCCTGGCGGTCGCGGGACGAGGCGAGCTGGGCGGCCATGGAGTTGAAGGAGTGCGACAGGCGGGCGATCTCGTCCTCGCCGTCGACCGGGATGCGTACGGTCAGGTCCTCCGTACGTGCCACGTGTTCGACGGCCTCGGTCAGCTCGTCCACCGGGCGCAGCCCCGACCTCGCCACCCACAGCCCGGCCGCACCCGCGCCGACCACGCCGATGCCGCCGACCAGGGCGAGGACCCAGGCGAGCGTGGAGAGCGGTGCGTCGATCTCGCTCAGCGGGCGGGCCACCGAGACCGCCAGCTGGTTGTTCTGCTGGCCGGAGCTGACCACCGGCGGCAGCTTGCGGGTGTAGACCCGCATGTCCTTGCCGTCGTCGTTCGCCGTCGTGTGCAGGGCGTCGCCCTGCCGGCCGGCCGCCACGGCGACATCGCTCGGCTGGGCGGGGACGGGCGTCGTGTTCGGGGCCGTGCAGTAGCTGCCGTTCGCCGCGACGATCTGCACCGTGTACTGGCCCGGGAACTCCTGGGCCGGCAGCTGCCCGCCGCTCAGGCACGAGCTCAGCAGATCGCGCATCGGCTCGTTGTCCATCTTCGCGTTGCGCAGCGAGTCGTCCAGCTGGTCCTCCAGCTGCGCCCGGGTCACGAACCAGCACGCCACCGCCACCGCCGCGACCGCCACCGCGACCGCCGTGGCCACCAGCATCGCGAGCCGGGAGCGCAGCGGCAGGGTGCGGAAGCGGCGTACGAGCCCTTTACGGGCGGGAGCCGACTCGGCCCCGGCGGGAGCCGCCTCGCCCGCCGGGGGCCGCGCGGTGCCTGCGGGGGGTCGCGCCCCGCCCGTCGGGGGCTGCACCGTGCTCACGCCTCGCCGCTCCCGCCCGTACGGAGCGCGTAGCCCACCCCGCGTACGGTGTGGACCAGGCGCGGTTCGCCGCCCGCCTCCGTCTTGCGGCGCAGGTACATCACGTACACGTCCAGGGAGTTGGAGCTCGGCTCGAAGTCGAAGCCCCACACCGCCTTGAGGATCTGCTCCCGGGTCAGCACCTGGCGCGGGTGGGCCAGGAACATCTCCAGCAGCGTGAACTCGGTACGGGTCAGCTCCACCCGCCGCTCCCCCCGGGTGACCTCGCGGGTCGCCAGGTCCATCCGCAGATCGGCGAAGGAGAGCACGTCGTCGTCCGGGGCCTCCGCGCCCGCCGCCGACGCCGCGTACGAGCTGCGGCGCAGCAGGGCCCGGATACGGGCGAACAGCTCGTCCAGCTCGAACGGCTTGACCAGGTAGTCGTCCGCGCCCGCGTCGAGGCCGGTGACCCGGTCCCCGACGGTGTCGCGGGCGGTGAGCATGAGGATGGGCGTGGTGGAGCCGGTGGCGCGGATGCGGCGGGCGGCGGTGAGGCCGTCCATGCGCGGCATCTGGATGTCCAGGACGATGAGGTCGGGGGTGTACGCCTCGGCCATCGCCAGGGCGTCGTACCCGTCGACCGCCACCTGGGTGCCGTACCCCTCGAAGGCGAGGCTGCGCTGGAGCGCCTCCCGTACGGCCGGTTCGTCGTCGACGATCAGGATGCGCTGGGGATCGTCTTCGGCGGGGCTCATCGCTGTGTCGTCCTCTTTCTCGTTCTCTTCTCGTCCCGGTCCGGTCTGCCCGGTCTGCGGGAGTGTCTCAGCCTCGCACGGTCAGGAGTTGTTCCCCGCGCGCAGGGTGTCCAGGTCGGCCTTGAGCGTGTTCACCGGGATCGCGAAGCCGAGGCCCACGCTGCCCGCCGTCGAACCGCTGCCCGCCGCCGAGGAACTGGGCGCGTACATCGCGGAGTTGATGCCGATGATCTCACCGTCCATGTTGATCAGCGCGCCACCGGAGTTGCCGGGGTTGAGCGAGGCGTCGGTCTGGAGCGCCTTGTACGTGGTCGTCTTCTCGCCCGTGTCGCCGTTGAACTGCTGCCCGCCGAACTCGAACGGCCACTGCTGTCCGCTGCCGCCCTGCCCCTGGTCCTGGCCCGAGCTGCCGGAGTCGTCCTTGGCCACCGTCACATCCCGGTCCAGCGCGGAGATGATCCCGCTGGTGACCGTCCCGGTCAGCCCCTCCGGCGAGCCGATCGCCACGACCTGGTCGCCCACCTTGACCTGCGAGGAGTCGCCGAGCGTGGCCGTCTTCAGCCCGCTCGCGCCGCGCAGCTTGATGAGCGCGAGGTCCTTGTCGGGGTCGGTGCCCACGACATCGGCGGTGTACGTCTTGCCGGTGGAGAGCGTGACCTCGATCTGCTGGGCGCCCGAGATGACGTGGTTGTTGGTGACGATCTCGCCGTCGTCGGTGATCACGACCCCGGACCCGGTGGACTTGCCCGCCGAGGAGGCCGCGCCGATCTCGACGATGGCCGGGGAGACCGCCTCCGCGACGCCCGAGACCGTGCCCTTGCTGCTCTGGGCCACGGTGGTGCCCTTGACCACGCCGGTGGAGCCGGTGGCGGTGGCCCCGCCGTCGGTGAGCTGCCCGACCAGCGCCGCGCTGCCGCCGCCGATCACGGCCGCGGCGAGGGCTACGGCCGCCAGCAGCGCCACCGGCCGCTTCGCCCGGCGCTCGCGGTGCCCGGGGGCGGGGGGCTCGGTGGCGTACGCGGAGGGGGTGGGGGCGTACGGGGGCGGGGGCGGGTAACCGCCCGCCGCGCCTTCGTGCGCCGTGCTGCCGCCGTCGTACGCCGTACTGCCGTAGGGGTACGAGGCCGGGTCCTGGTCCGTCGAGTGCGCGCCGCTCGGGCGAAGGTTCTCCGTCATGTCCATCAGGCTGGCCACCGAACATGAGAGCAGCCTGAGTACGCCCTGAGAAGCCCGGAAGAACCGCGTATGCCCGCTGTAAAGGCCCGCGAGCCGGCGGTTACGCCGAAGCGTTCGGCTCCCCGCAGCCGCACGAGCGCCGGATCACCAGCGCCGAGGGGAACTGCTTCAGCCGCTCCCGCCGCGAGCCCACGACCCGGAGCGAGTCGTCCAGCACCAGGTCGACCGCGGCCCGCGCCATCGCCGGGCGGTCGGAGAAGACCGTGGTCAGCGGCGGATCGGTGAGCCCGGCCTCCTTCACGTCGTCGAAGCCCGCCACCGCCAGCTCACCCGGCACGTCGATGCGCAGCTCGCGCGCCGCCCGCAGCACCCCGATGGCCTGGTCGTCGGTGGCGCAGAAGATCGCCGGGGGCCGGTCCGGGCCGGCGAGCAGCCCGAGGGCCACCTGATAGGCGTCGTACCGGTTGTACGGGGCCTGGAAGAGCCGGCCCTCCGTGGAGCGGCCGGACTCGTGCATCGCCCGGCGCCACCCCTCGACGTGGTCGGCGACCGGGTCACCGACGGCCGGGGTCTCCTCCGTACCGCCGAGGCAGGCCACGTACGCGTGACCGTGCTCCAAGAGGTGGCGGGTGGCCAGCTGCGCGCCGCCGACGTCGTCCGTGACGACCGCGACGTCGTCGATCGCCTCGGGGCGCTCGTGCAGCAGCACGACCCGGGCGTCCCACGCCTCTATCTCCGCCGCCGCCCGCTCGCTGGGGCCCTGGCTGACCAGGATCAGCCCGGAGACGCGCATGCCGAGGAAGGCCCGCAGATAGTGGACCTCGCGCTCGTCGCGGTAGTCGGAGTTGCCGACGAGCACCATTTTCCCGCGCTCGGCGGCGGCCTGTTCGACCGCGTGCGCCATCTCCGCGAAGAAGGGCTGCCGGGCGTCGGGGACGATCATTCCTATGAGGTCGGTCCGCCGCGAGGCCATGGCCTGGGCGACCCGGTCGGGCCGGTAGCCCAGCTGCTTGATCGCGGCGAGCACCCGCTCGCGCGTGGCCGGGGCGACCGGCCGGGGTCCGTTGTTGATGACGTAGCTGACGACCGCGGTCGACGTCCCCGCCAGTCTCGCCACATCGTCCCGCGTCACCTTGGCCACGCGCGGCAGTCTACGCGGATGGAACTACCTCTTGGCAGCCTCTACCGGGGCTTCTTCCGCCGCCGTGGCCGAAGACGACTGCTCCGAACGGGCGACGGGTTCGCCGGCCTTCTGCTGCTTCTGCTGGGCGGCCTGCCGCTCCTTCGCCTCCTCGGCCGCGCGCTCCACCTTCTCCGGGGTGACGAAGCGGTAGCCGACGTTGCGTACGGTCCCGATCAGTGACTCGTGCTCGGGGCCGAGCTTGGCGCGCAGCCGCCGGACGTGGACGTCGACCGTCCGCGTACCGCCGAAGTAGTCGTACCCCCAGACCTCCTGGAGGAGCTGGGCGCGGGTGAAGACCCGGCCCGGGTGCTGGGCCAGGTATTTCAGCAGTTCGAATTCCTTGAAGGTCAGGTCCAGGACCCGGCCCTTGAGCTTCGCGCTGTACGTCGCCTCGTCGACGGAGAGGTCGCCGTTGCGGATCTCCATCGGGGAGTCGTCGGAGGTGATCTGCTGCCGGCCGGTGGCCAGCCGCAGCCGCGCCTCGACCTCCGCCGGCCCCGCCGTGTCCAGCAGGACGTCGTCGATGCCCCAGTCGGCGGTGACGGCCGCGAGGCCGCCCTCGGTGACGACGAGGATCAGCGGACAGCCCGGTCCGGTGGACCGCAGCAGCTGACAGAGCGAGCGGACCTGCGGGAGGTCGCGGCGCCCGTCGATGAGGATCACATCGGCGCCCGGGGTGTCCACCAGGGCCGGGCCCTCGGCGGGGGCGACCCGCACGCTGTGCAGCAGGAGGCCGAGGGCGGGAAGCACCTCCGTCGACGGCTGGAGTGCGTTCGTCAACAGCAGCAGTGAACTCATCGCCGCCCACCTGCCTGGTTCGGTCGATCGTGTTGCACGGTTCGCTCGCCCATTACGTCGGTCCTCCTCGTTCCCTGCGAGAGGGGCACTCCCGGGTCGGACCCGGGGGAGTATGCGGCACTGCTTCGTACGGCTGTACGGCGATGACCCCGCGATCACGCTGCGGCGTTCGTCATACAGGTTTTACGGTGCGGTCCCGCGCCCTGGGACCGCTGAGCTTGTTGAAACGTCTCCGTAACAACGCCCGGGAAGCACAAAAGGACCCGGGGGCTGCATTGCCCGGATCCTCTTCGCAGCAGAATAGCCCACATGAGTTCCGCGTCCGAGGGTCGATTCCTGAGTTCTTCTGTTCCCTTGCTCACGCGGGTCCCACGATTCGCCACATTGCTGACCGATGACGGGGTCCCGGTCGAGGCGGTGTACGAGCCGTGTACGGCAGGTTTCGACGCCCGTGTCGGGGCGGGGCCGGAAGCGGTGGCCGACATCCCCGTGATCGTGGTGGCGCACGGGTTCACGGGCTCGGTCGACCGCCCCGCCGTACGCCGTGCCGCGCGGGTGTTCTCCCAGCGTGCGGCCGTGATCACGTTCTCGTTCCGGGGGCACGGACGGTCCGGCGGGCGCTCCACGGTGGGCGACCGCGAGGTGCTGGATCTGGCCGCCGCGGTGGCGTGGGCGCGGACCCTGGGGCACTCCGAGGTCGTTACGGTCGGGTTCTCCATGGGCGGCTCGGTGGTGCTCCGCCACGGCGCTCTGTATACGGAAGAAACCGAGGCACGGGATACGTCCGTCCGTGTACCGGTGCGCGAACGGCGCACGGGGGAGCACTTGGGGGCGCACTTCGGCGCGCATGCCGATGCGGTGGTGGCGGTCAGCTCTCCCGCCCGCTGGTACTACCGGGGTACGGCCCCGATGCGCCGCCTGCACTGGGTGGTGACCCGGCCCTCGGGCCGCCTCGTCGGGCGGTACGGATTCCGTACCCGGATCGCCACCGAGGACTGGGACCCCGTCCCGCTCTCCCCGGTCGCCGCCGTCCCGCTCATCGCCCCGGCCCCGCTGCTGCTCGTGCACGGCGACCGGGACCCGTACTTCCCGCTGGACCACCCGCGCATGCTGGCCGACGCGGCGGGGGAGGGCGGTGCGGAGCTGTGGCTGGAGCGGGGGATGGGGCACGCGGAGAACGCGGCGGACGACGCCCTGCTGGCCCGGATCGCCGACTGGGCGTCGGGCGCGCTGTCGGCGTGACCCATCATGGAGAGCTGACGCACGAACCGACCGAAGGAGTGGCGCCATGGCAGCGGGGACGATCCGCTACTGGGCTGCGGCCAAGGCCGCCGCGGGCACCGCGGAGGAGCCGTACGCGGCGGCGACCCTCGCCGAGGCGCTCGAAGCGGTACGCGAACGGCACCCCGGCGAGCTGAGCCGCGTGCTCCAGCGGTGCTCGTTCCTCATCGACGGCAACCCCGTCGGTACCCGTGGGCATGAGACCGTACGCCTTGCCGAGGGCGGCACGGTCGAGGTGCTCCCGCCGTTCGCAGGAGGGTGAACCGCAGGCCATGAGCAGCAGCGATCAGCAGTACCCGTACCCGTACGACCCCCAGCCCCAGCCCCAGCCCCAGCAGCACTGGCCCGACGGGACGGCCGGGCAGTCCGCGCTGCCCCAGGAGCCGGGCGGCTACGACCAGGGCGCGACGCAGACGTGGCAGGCGCCGACCTGGGACACGCAGTACCAGCCGACGATCCAGCGGGACCAGCGCCAGGACCAGCACCAGGGACACGCGCGGGCCTACGGGCAGCAGCCGGACGCGTACGGGGCCGGGCAGCCGCAGCCGGATGCCTACGGAGCCGGGCAGCCGCAGCCGGACGTCTACGGGGTCGGGCAGCCGCAGCCGGACGTCTACGGGGTCGGGCAGCCGCAGTCTGACGCGTACGGGTTCGGGCAGCCGGGCGTCTACGGGGCCGGGCAGCCGGACCCGTACGGGACATCGCAGCCGCAGCATCAGGAGCCCCGGTACCAGCAGCCGCAGCACCAGCCTCCTGGGCACCAGCAGCCGCAGCAGCCTCAGCACGCGCACCAGCCTCCTCGGCACCAGGAGCCTCAGCGCGCGCAGCAGCCGTACCAGGAGCCTCCTCGGTACCAGGAGCCCCAGCCGTCGCAGCCCCACCACGCGCAGCAGCCCTACCAGCAGCCCCAGCCCCAGCCCCGTCCCGCCCCCGCCGAGACCGCCTACCTCCCCCCGCAGGGCGCCTCCGGCTCCCTCCCGCTGCCGCCCGAGGTACCGACGGCCCCGGCCGCCGCCGCACCCACCCCCGTACCCCCTGCCACGCAGCAGCCTCCGCAGCCGGGCCTCGACGACACCGGCTACAGCGCCCCCACCACCCTCGGCAACGCCCGGATCACCGACGCCCAGCGGGCCCGGGCCGAAGGGCGGTCGCCGATCATCGCGCCCGGGATGCAGCCCGCCGCGCTCACCGCCGGGCTCGGCCTGCTCCTCGCGGGCGGCGCGGCCATCGGCCCGTACGCCCTGCTCGTCCCGCTCGTCCTGCTCCAGGCGCTGACGGCCGCCGGCTGGTTCCGGCTCAACGGCATGTGGCCGGCCCGCCAGGGCATCGCGCTCGCCTTCGCGGGCGGCCTCGTCGCCGATGCGGCCCTTCTCGCCGCGGGCCGGGAGCACGGGCCGGCCGCGCTCCTGGGCACCCTGGGCGTCTGGGTGCTGCTCACCGTGGTCCTCCAGCTCCGCAGCCACGCGGGCGCCGACGAGCGGATGTACGGCCTGATGGCCACCGTCGTCTCGGCGGCCCTCGCGGTCCTCGCCGCCGGGCACCTCGCGGCGGCCGGGGACGCGGTGGCGGTCGGCGGGGTGGCGGTCGCGGCCGCCGTGCTCGCCCGTGCGCTGCCGCTGCCGGGTGCCGCGTCCGTCGTGGTGGCGCTGCTCGCGGGCGCGGGCGCCGGTGTCGCGGTGGGCGGCTTCACGGATTACGGCAGCCAGGGGGCGCTCCTCGGCCTCGCGGCGGGTGTCGCCGCCCTGATCGGGCTGCGGGTGGCGAGCTACGACTACCCGTCCCGCTTCGTCCACATGACGGCCGGGGTGGCGCTGCCGCTCACCGCCGCGGCACCGGCGGTGTACCTGATCGGCCGCGCACTCGTCTGACGCGCCTCACCCGGCGTCCACGGGCCTGACGCCCACTCAACGCCGGTACACGCCCCCGGGAACCGATGAGGTGGTGCCACTCGTCGATCACTTGGGGGCACTGACCGTACGGCCGAGGCGGGGGAAACGACACACATGCGCGCACTGCGAATACTGCTGGTCCTGCTGGTGGTGCTCGGCGGCCTCTTCGTCGCCGCCGACCGGCTGGCGCTCCACTTCGCCGAGTCGGAGGCCGAGGACCGGGTCAGCATCAGCGGTGGCAGCGGGGGGACGACCGACATCTCGATCAAGGGCTTCCCCTTCCTGACCCAGCTGGCCGCGTCGAAACTCGACCGGGTCGATGTCACGCTCAAGGGCATGAAGACCGAGGCCGCGGGCCGCGCGATACGGGTCGGCGAGGTGCGGGCGCAGCTCCACGACGTGAAGCTCGGCTCCGGCTACACCACCGCCACCGCGGCCCGCGCCACCGGCACGGCCGTCGTCTCGTACGAGGACCTGACGGCGGCGGCGGAGGACGGCGTCACCGTGGCGTACGGCGGCGACGGCAAGGTGAAGGTCACCGGCACGGTCGAGATCCTCGGCCGCCCGATCTCCCGCAGCGTGGTCTCCACCGTGACCCGGGTCGACGGCCACACGATCAAGGTGCGCGCGGACGAGGTGCCGGGCGAGGGCATCCCGGGGGTGGAGCAGCTGGTGCGGACGAAGACGGACTTCCAGGGGGACATCGACGGTCTGCCGAAGGGCCTGGAGCTCCAGAAGATCCAGGTGACGGAGAACGGCCTGGAGATCGCGCTGAACGGCTCGGACGTGTCGCTGACGGGCTGACCCCCCACCACCCCTTGCCCGCAACCCGGCTCCTTTCCCCACGATCCGGATAGTGAGACGCCGACGTCCGGTCCGTAGATGCGCGGCGGCCGAAGGGCGACGGGGGACCGGCCGGACGGCGCGCCTCCCCGCTCGTCGTCTCGCATCATGGATGATCGCGTCTCACCATGCGACACGACGGTGACATCTCCGCCCGTACCTCCCTACGATCGGACCCATGAAGCGACAGGCGGATCTCACGAAGCGGCGGGCAGTAGACCTGTGCCGCGTCGCCGCCATGCTCTGTCGCACCTCCTGAGCGGGGCGTTCGTTCCGTCCCGCCTCCCCTCGGCCCTTCGACCACCGTCAGGGCCGGCCCCGTGCCCCGTACGCGCCACGCTCCGTCCGTCCGCGTGTATACCCGCACCCCCGCACGATCACTCCGCATCTCGCACCACCCGCCGCAGACTGCCCCGGAGGAGAACAACATGAGCCGCAGCGACGTCCTGGTAGACGCCGACTGGGTCGAGGCCCACATCGATGACCCGCAGGTCGCCATCGTCGAGGTCGACGAGGACACCTCGGCGTACGAGAAGAACCACATCAAGAACGCGATCCGGATCGACTGGACCAAGGACCTCCAGGACCCGGTCCGCCGTGACTTCGTGGACCAGGCCGGCTTCGAGAAGCTGCTCAGCGAGAAGGGCATCGGCAACGACACGCTGGTCGTCCTCTACGGCGGCAACAACAACTGGTTCGCGTCCTACGCCTACTGGTACTTCAAGCTGTACGGCCACGAGAACGTCAAGCTCCTCGACGGCGGCCGCAAGAAGTGGGAGCTGGACTCCCGCGACCTGACCGACGCCGTCCCGACGCGCCCGGCCACCCAGTACAAGGCCAAGCCGCAGGACGAGTCGATCCGCGCCTACCGCGACGACGTCGTGGCGGCCATCGGCAGCCAGAACCTGGTCGACGTGCGCTCGCCCGACGAGTTCAGCGGCAAGCTGCTCGCCCCGGCCCACCTCCCGCAGGAGCAGTCGCAGCGCCCCGGCCACGTGCCGAGCGCCCGCAACATCCCGTGGTCGAAGAACGCCAACGACGACGGCACCTTCAAGTCGGACGACGAGCTCAAGGCCCTCTACGAGGACGAGCAGGTCGACCTGTCGAAGGACACCATCGCGTACTGCCGCATCGGTGAGCGCTCCGCGCTCACCTGGTTCGTGCTGCACGAGCTGCTGGGCCAGGAGAACGTCAAGAACTACGACGGTTCCTGGACCGAGTACGGCTCCCTCGTCGGCGTGCCGATCGAGCTCGGCGCCAACAAGTAACCCGACCGACCCGCACGACCCGACCAGAAGGACAGAACCCCATGTGTGGAGCACAGGCCGGCGGCCCCGACGCTTCGACGATCAAGCCCGGTGAGACCACCATCCAGGGCAGCGTGACCCGCGACGGCGAGCCCGTCACCGGTTACGTGCGTCTGCTGGACTCGACCGGCGAGTTCACCGCCGAGGTCCCGACCTCGGCGACCGGGCAGTTCCGCTTCTACGCGGCCGAGGGCACCTGGACGCTCCGCGCCCTGGTGCCGGGCGGCAGCGCCGACCGCACGGTCGTCGCGCAGACCGGTGGACTCTCCGAGGTCGCGATCGCCGTCTGATCCACGGCATGGCCGCTCGAACGACGGCACAGAACGGCCGGAGGGCCGCACCCCAGGGGGTTGGACGCCACCTGACGCGGGGTGCGGCCCTTCGCGCCGTGCTGTGCCAGGTCCCTGGGCGGTTCTACGCTGGAGGCATGTACGCCCGACGCCGGCGGAACTACTTCCTCCTGATGGGCGGATGCGTCGTCCTCTTCGTCTCCGCCTGGGCCTTCGTACGCCTGTGGTCGATGCCCGCGGCCATCGCGATGTGCCTGGTCGCGATGGTGATCCCGCCCGTCGCCGCCGTGTTCGCCAACCGGCGGGGGCCGGAGGACCGGTGGTGGGACGACCCCTCCGGCGACCCGAAGTCCGACGAGTGGTGGGACGAGCTGGACGGGAAGAAGCGGTACTGACCGCTGTACGGGACCGGGCTCAGTAGACGAGCGCCTGCGTGCCGTCCGCCATGGCCTCCTGGACGAAGACCTGCGCCCCCGCGATCCGTACGCCCTCCAGCACGTCCTTCTCCGTGATCTCGCGCCGGGCCGCGCACTGCGTGCAGAGGGTGACCCGGCCGCCCGCCAGGATCGAGTCGATCAGATCGGGCAGCGGGGCGGCGTGCGGCAGCTCGAACTCGGCGGCCCGGCCCGGCAGCGCGAACCACGAGGACTCCCCGGTCAGCCAGAGCGAGACCTCCACCCCACTGGCCACGGCCACCGCCGCCACGGTGAAGGCCTGCGAGCAGCGCTCGGCGGCTTCGGGCCCGGCGGTCACCTTGATCACAAGCTTCTTCTGCATACACCGAACTGTAATCCTCCGGCGGGCACCCCCTCCGACCTGCGAGTCACCTGTGCGCGCAGACGCGCCGCACGCACGTCGAACTCGCTACCGCCGTCGGCCACGGCATCCAGGCCCAGTTCAACTCGGCCGCCTTCGCCACCCACCTGCGGGACGAGCTGGGCATCGGGGTGTCGATGCCCTGGACGCCGGCCGGGGTGGAAGAGGTCGAGTTCGACGCGGCCTGGAAGTCCTCGCGGGCGGTGGAGGGGATCTCGTCGTACGTCCTGACCGAGAAGGCGCCCCACGGCGACGCACGCACACGGCACGCGTACAGCCTGGCCGGTGACACGCTCGCCCTGATCGTCCACGAGCGGCCGGGCAGGGCGGAGGCGGCGCGGATCCCGTTCCAGCGGACCGTGATCCTCCAGAACCAGCTCCTCGGCCGAGACCGCGTCCGGGACGGGTGGGCCGGGCGGCGGTGGTCACGCCGTTCGGCCCCTACCTGGACGAGAAGGCCGGGCCCCCACCCATTAGGCTGGGACCCGGCCCTGTACTGCCGCCATACCGCTCATTCCGAGGAGCCCCCGTGCTTGAGGCATTCTTCACCGCCCTGCTCATCCTGGTCTGCGTCGGCGTGCTCGCCTTCACCGCCGTCGCCGTGAAGAAGCTGTACCAGGGCCAGCGCTGACCCTCGCCGTGCCCGATCGTTCCGCCCCCTCACAGATCGTCTGAGCCGCTCATGATCGAGATTCCGTCCGACCTCAACCCGGACCTCGTCCCGCTGGCCTTCCTCATCGGCAAGTGGGCGGGCGCGGGCGTTTCCGACTTCCCCGGCGCCGAGAAGTGCAACTTCGGCCAGGAGGTCACGTTCAGCCACGACGGCCGTGACTTCCTGGAGTACGTCTCCCACACCTGGGTCCTGGACGCCGACGGCAACCAGGTCCGCCCGCTGGAGTCGGAGTCCGGCTACTGGCGCATCGACAAGGACCGCAAGGTCGAGGTCGTCATGGTCCGCGACCAGGGCGTCGTCGAGATCTGGTACGGCGAGCTGGCCGACCAGAAGCCGCAGATCGACCTGGTCACCGACGCCGTGGCCCGGACCGCGGCCTCCGGCCCGTACACCGGCGGAAAGCGCCTCTACGGGTATGTGAAGAGCGACCTCATGTGGGTCGGCGAGAAGGCGACCCCCGAGGTCGAACTGCGCCCGTACATGTCGGCGCACCTGAAGAAGGTCGTCACCCCCGAGGAGGTCGCCGAGATGGCGCGGAACCTCGAGGACATGCCCGACGACGGCATCGCGTTCTTCAAGTAGAGGGTCCCGTACGGCACGAGCCCCCTGGCCGGTGCTCACCCGTCCTACACTGGGCCTGTGGTGAGCACCGACTGGAAGACCGATCTTCGGCAGCGTGGCTACCGGCTGACGCCCCAGCGCCAGCTCGTCCTGGAGGCCGTGGACGCCCTGGAGCACGCGACCCCGGACGACATCCTGTGCGAGGTCCGCAAGACCGCGTCCGGGGTGAACATCTCCACGGTGTACCGGACCCTGGAGCTCCTGGAGGAGCTCGGGCTGGTGAGCCACGCCCATCTGGGCCACGGCGCCCCGACGTACCACCTGGCCGACCGGCACCACCACATCCACCTGGTCTGCCGGGACTGCAAGGACGTCATCGAGGCGGACCTCTCCGTCGTCGCCGAGTTCACCGAGAAGCTCCGCGCCGACTTCGGCTTCGCGACCGATATGAAGCACTTCGCGATCTTCGGCCGGTGCGAGGCGTGCACGGCCGCGAGGGACGACTCGGGGACCGGCGGGCCCAAGTCGTAGGCTGGGCTCCATGAAGAGCCCCCTGCTGTCCCTGCCCGGCGCCGTCGCCGCCGAGGGCCGCGACGAAGGAGTCGCCGGACACTACGGCGACCTGTTCCGCGAGCAACGCGCCCTCGCCGACGGCAACGGCCTCGTCGACCTCTCCCACCGCGGTGTCGTCACCGTCACCGGCGACGACCGGCTGAGCTGGCTGCACCTGCTGCTCACCCAGCACGTCAGCGACCTCGCCCCGCACCAGGCCACCGAGGCCCTGATCCTCTCCGCCAACGGGCACATCGAACACGCCATGTACCTCGTCGACGACGGGACGACGGTGTGGATGCACGTCGAACCCGGCACGCAGGGCGACCTCATCGCCTACCTGGAGTCGATGAAGTTCTTCTACCGGGTCGAGGTCGCCGACCGCACCGAGGACACCGCCGTCGTGCACCTCCCGGCCGGGTCCATCGCCCAGGTCCCGGAGGGTGTGGCCGTACGGGAGACCGCGCAGGGCCGGGACGTGTTCCTGCCGCGCGCCGACCTGGAGTCGTACGCCGCCGCCAACGGCCCGGCCGTCGGGATCCTGGCGTACGAGGCGCTGCGCATCGAGGCGCACCGGCCGCGCGTCGGCTTCGAGACCGACCACCGCACCATCCCGCACGAGCTGGGCTGGATCGGCACCGCCGTCCACCTCCAGAAGGGGTGCTACCGGGGCCAGGAGACCGTCGCCCGCGTCCACAACCTGGGGAAGCCGCCGCGCCGGCTGGTCTTCCTGCACCTGGACGGCAGCGAGGTGCACCTGCCCGGCCACGGCACGCCGGTACGGCTGGCGGCCGACGGCGAGGAGGGCCGCCAGCTCGGCTTCATCACCACCTCGGCCCGCCACCACGAGCTGGGCCCGATCGCCCTGGCCCTGGTCAAGCGGAACGTGGCGGTGGACGCGGAGCTGATCGCCGGGGACACGGCGGCGGCCCAGGAGACGGTGGTCGAACCGTAGCCCCCGGAGCCCGTAGCCCCAGGAACCCCGTAGCCCCCGGAGCCGTACGGCCTCACACCTCGATGATCACCGTGAACGGGCCGTGGTTCGTGAGCGAGACCCGCATGTCCGCTCCGAACCGGCCCGTCGCCACCTCCGCGCCCAGCGCCCTCAGCTGGGCCACCACCTCGTCCACCAGCGGCTCGGCGACCTCGCCGGGTGCCGCGGCGTTCCAGGTGGGGCGGCGGCCCTTGCGGGCGTCCCCGTAGAGAGTGAACTGCGAAATCACCAGGAGGGGGGCATTCACATCCGAACAGGACTTCTCGCCCTCCAGGATGCGGACCGACCAGAGCTTGCGGGCCAGCTGGGCCGCCTTCTCCGGGGTGTCCCCATGGGTGACTCCGACCAGCACACACAGGCCTTCGCCGATGATCTCGCCGACCACGCCGGTCGCGGACGGATCGTCGCCCGTCCCGGCCACCGAGACGCTCGCGCCGTCCACTCGCTGTACCACTGCACGCATACAGACCAACCTATCTTGGGCTGAACGGGTACAGAGTGTGGGCGGGGGCACCTTGCAGGGTGGCACGATGCACGATGGCGGTGTGCCGACGCACCGGTCGAGGGGACGGAACAGCATGAGTACCTATGGAGCCGGACAATCTCCCGGGCCCGTACCGGGCGCACCCACCGGCGGCAGCGCCCGTACCAGCACCCTGCACTCACCCGTACGGCCCCTGCTGCCCGGGCTCGCGTCCGTGCCGGAGCAGGGCGGCGGCGAGGCCGGGTTCGGCGGGCTGCGGCTGCCCGAGCTGCGGACGCTGCGGCGGGACGCGCAGCGGGACGAGGCCGACCTCAGTTACGTACGCCGGCTGGTCCAGGGCCGGATCGACATCCTCCGCGCCGAGCTGGCCCGCAGGCGGGACCCGCAGGCGCCGGTGCCGGAGACCCCGGTGGTGGACCGGCTCTCGGAGATCCTGGCCGACGCCCCGTCCCGGCACCGCACCTCCGCCCGGCACGTCACGCTGACGACGCCGCGCGGTGACGAGTTCCGGCAGCTCGCCGCCGAGAACCTGGCCGAGGTGGAGCTCTCCGACCTGGCCGCCCGTACGGACGAGGAGCTGCACGACGCGATGGGCCGCCTGGTCCGCTACGAGCAGCAGGTCTCCCGGCGCCGTCACGAGCTCCAGCGCACGACCGACGATTGCAGCGCGGAGATCGCCCGCAGGTACCGTGACGGGGAAGCCCAAGTGGACGACCTGCTCGCCTGAAGCGACCCTTCCGGACGGCGGGTCCCGCACCCCGCCCGTCCGGCCGATCCTTCCGATCTCTCCGGGTCTTTCCGGGCGCCGGGTCTCCACACAGCTGTCTGTATCGACCGTACCGACCCGTCCCGACCGTCTCCGGAAGGCCACCATGACGTCCACCGACGCCCCTGCCGCGATAGCCCCCGCCCCGCCCGTGCTGGCCGAGGTCGTACGGTCCGGGTTCACCGAGGGCCACCACCGCGGCTCGCTGGTCCTGCTCGCCGCCGACGGGAGCGTGGAACTCGCGCTCGGCGACCCCGCCGCCCCGGTCTTCCCCCGCTCCTCCAACAAGCCGATGCAGGCCGCCGCGATCCTCCGGGCGGGCCTGGAGCTGTCGGGGGAGCGGCTGGCACTGGCCGCCGCGAGCCACTCCGGGGAACCGTTCCACCTCGATCTCGTACGCAAGATGCTCGCCGAGCACGGGCTGTCCACCGACGACCTCCAGACCCCGCCCGACCTGCCGCTGGACCCGGTCGCCGCCGAGGCCTACCTCGCCGCCGGGAACGTACGCGAGCGCATCACCATGAACTGCTCCGGCAAGCACGCCGCGATGCTCGCCGTCTGCGTCCGCAACGGCTGGGACACCGCGAGCTACCTGGACCCCGCCCACCCGCTCCAGCTCCTCGTCGGCCAGGTCGTGGCCGAGGCGGCGGGCGAGCCGGTCGCCTCGCTCGGCACCGACGGCTGCGGGGCCCCGCTGATGGCGATCGGGCTGACAGGTCTGGCCCGCGCGTTCCGCTCGTTCGTGCTGGCCGAGCCGGGCAGCGCCGAGCGCCGGGTCGCGGACGCGATGCGCGCCCACCCGGAGTACGTCGCGGGCACCCGGCGCCCGGACACCTGGCTGATGAGCGAGGTCCCGGGAACCCTCTCCAAGATGGGCGCCGAGGCCGTGCAGGCGGTCGCGCTGGCCGACGGCCGGGCCCTCGCCTTCAAGATCGACGACGGGGCGACCCGGGCCCTCGGACCGGTCCTGGCCCGGGCGCTGGAACTGCTCGGCGTCGACGCCCCGGTGGTCGCCCGGATCGGGCGCGCACCGCTGCTCGGCGGGGCGGTCGAGGTCGGGGAAATTCGCGCGACATTCTGAGTCGTGCCTGCTTAGCGTGGGGGGATGAGCCTCGACGTCCGTACGGTGACCGCGTCCGACTACCCCGACTGGCTGCGGGCGGTGCAGAACGGATTCCTCACCGCCGGTTCACCGGCGGAGGACGATGTCGCGGACCGGCTGGCCGCCACCGATCTCACCCGCCTCCAGGGCGCGTTCGACGCCGGGCGGTGCGTGGCGACGTTCCGCTCGTTCGCCCAGCGGCTGACCGTGGTGGGCGGCGCCACCGTCCCGGCCGACGCGATCACCGGGGTGACGGTGGCGCCGACGCACCGCCGTCGCGGGCTGCTCAGCCGGATGATGGCCACGGACCTGGCGGCGGCCAGGGAGCGGGGCGAGGTGGTCGCCACGCTGATCGCCGCCGAGTACCCGATCTACGGGCGGTTCGGCTTCGGCCCCGCCACCTGGACCGCCGAGTGGGAGGTCTCCGTCCACCGCGCCGGCCTCGACCCGCGCCGGTCGGGGCAGCCGGAGGACGGCGGCCGGATCGAGATGGTGGACGGCGCCGACGTCCGCAAGTACGGCCCCGAGCTGCACGCCCGGCTGGCGGCGCTGCGCCCCGGCGTCGTCAGCCGCAGCGAGCGCTGGTGGAGGCGGCACACGGGCACGACCGTCATCCCGGCCCACGAGAAGTGGACGGAACCGTTCTACGTCATCCACCGCGACGCCGACGGTGAGGTCGACGGCCTCCTGGTCTACGGCACCGACGACAAGTGGGGCGACGCCAAGCAGCCCCTGAACACCGCGACCGTACGGGACCTGATCGCGGTGACCCCGGCCGCCGAGCGGGCGCTGTGGCACTTCCTCTGCTCGGTCGACTGGATCACCACGGTCCGCTCCGGCTACCGCGCCCCCGACGACCTGCTCCCCCAGCTCCTCCCGGACCCCCGGGCCGCCAGGACGGTCACGCACGCGGACTGGCTCTGGCTGCGGATCCTCGACGTGGAGCGCGCGTTGGAGGCCCGTACGTACGAGAGCGAGGCGTCGCTCGTGCTGGATGTCCGGGACGAAGGGGGCGTGGCGCAGGGGCGCTTCCTGCTGGATGTCTCGCCCGAGGGCGCGCGCTGCACCCCGACCACCCGGAGCGCCGATCTGGCGCTGGGCGCCGGGGAGTTGGCGGCCCTGTATCTCGGCGACGAGTCGGCGCGGCGGCTGGCGGACCTGGGACGGGCCGAGGAGCTGCGGACCGGGGCGGCGGGCACGGCGGACGCCATCTTCCGTACGGGGCGGCGGCCTTGGTGCCCGGACATCTTCTGAGCCGCCCCGACGGCTGGCCCGACGGCCGCCCTGACGTGCCCTGCCGGGGCGGCTGACCTGCCCGTACTGTCGTGCTCGCGACATCAAGTCCGGTCCAGGTCAAGGGCGTACGCTTCATGGTCATGAGCGGAGAGAAGGCCGTCGGCGGGAACGGAAGCGGAAGCGTCGCCGGGGTGGTGGGGCGGGAGCAGCCGGATCAGGTGGCCCCGCCCCGGGTCAGCCTGCGGGAGCGGAAGAAGGAGCTGACGTACCGGGCGATCTCCGATGCGGCGATCGCCATGTTCCTGGAACGGGGCTTCGACAAGGTCTCCGTGGCGGAGGTGGCGGCCGCGGCGGACATCTCCAAGCCGACGCTGTTCCGGTACTTCCCCGCCAAGGAGGACCTGGCGCTGCACCGGTTCGCCGACCACGAGGACGAGGCGGCCCGGGTGGTCGCCGGCCGGTGGCCCGGCGAGAGCCCGCTGGGCGCGCTGCGCCGCCACTTCCTGGCCGGCCTGGACCGCCGCGACCCGGTGACCGGGCTCTGCGACCGCCCCCAAGTGCTGGCGTTCCACCGCCTGTTGTACGGGACACCGGCGCTGGTGGCCCGCCTGTACGCGTACCAGGGCCGCTTCGAGGCCGCCCTCGCCCGCACCCTCGGCGGCGGGGTGACCGCACGGCTGGCGGCCGGACAGATCATCGCCGTCCTGCGGATCCTGGCCGAGGAGAACTGGCGCCGGATCGACGCGGGGGAGAGCGCGGACGCGGTGTACGCGGGCGCGGTGCAGGCCGCCGAGGAGGCGTTCGTACAGCTGCGCAGGGGGCTGGAGCCGGAGGGGCGGGCCCTGGCCTAGCCGGGGTTACGGTGCCGTCGCCGCGGTCTCGTACGCGTACGGTCCCAGCGCCCGCCGCAGGTCCGCCGGTTCGCGGTGCAGGGCGCCCGTCATGCCGAGGGCGACGGCCGCGTCGATGTTCTCCTGCCGGTCGTCCACGAACAGGCACCGCTCCGCCGGTACGCCGGCCCGCTCGGCGGCGATGCGGTAGATGGCCGGGTCCGGCTTGGCCACCCGCTCCACCGCGCTGCTCACCACCGCGTCGGCCAGGTCCGTGAGCCCCAACAGGGCCAGGTCGTCCTCCAGTTGGAGGGTCGCGTTGGTGACGAGCACCAGCGGGACGTGGGTGCGCGCCCGCCGCAGCAGGGTGACCACCTCCGCGTCGGCGCGGAACGGCGCCGAGGCGAGCGCCCGCCCGAGCGTGCGGGCCAGGTCCGTGTCCCCGCCGAGGCGGCCGGCGAGCTGGTCGGTGATGGCGTCGACCCAGGCGTCGGGGGTGATCCGGCCGAGGAGGAGGGGGAGGTCGATCTCGGGGGCGTAGGCGATGTCCATGGTCGTGCCCACCGGCAGTCCGGCCGCCTGCTCCAGTGCGGCGAGGGGAGCGGTGTCGTAGAAGCGGATCACGTTGTCGAGGTCGCAGAGGACGGCGCCCGGGGGTGATGAATGCTTGGGGAGTTGATGGTTATCTTCTTGATGGTTAAGCAAGTTGACGATAGCTTCCTCTTGAGCCGGCCGCCTGCCGACGGCCGGACGTGTGTGCCCGGAGAGGGAGAAGACCATGAACGCGACCGCATACACCACCACCGCCGCCGCCTCCGCCGCACCCCCCGCCGACGCCCGTGGCCTCGGCCTGGCCCATTACGCCGCCCGCGGCGTCCTGGAGAGCGTCCTGGCCCGGCACGGTGCCACGTTCCAGCAGCAGATCGCCCTGCGCGCCGCCGTCACCTCCGGGGCCCCGCAGACGCCGGACGACCTCATCGCCCAGGTCCAGGGGTCCCTCAAGGCGGATCCGGCCGACCTCCGCGCCGTACTCGACGAGCTGCTGGCCGAGCGGCTGCTGGTCGCCGACGGTGTGCACCTTCGCCCCACGGACGCGGGGCGCGAGCTCATCGCGGCCGTCGGCGCGGAGACCGCCCCCATCACGGCCCGCATCTGGGGCGGGATACCCACCGAGGACCTGGCCGCCGCCGGTCGCGTCCTCGCCCTGGTCACCGAGCGCGCCAACGCGGAGCTTGCGGCGCTGGGGGCCTGAAGCGGCGGGCTCGTCTGAAGCGGCTGATCTGCCTGGGCTTGGTGGCCCGCTTGAACCGGCTGGGCCGCAGGGGGGGCAAGGGGGGGCAGCCGGTCAGCCGGTCCAGGGCCCCGGCTGCCCGCGCCGCCCGCGCCGCCCTCCGTATAATCGGCCTCCCGGTTCCAAGCGGGGAGATGACGATCGTGCGAGTCGAAGCCGACGGCGGGGCGCGAGCCCCCGTGCCGGACACCGAGGCCACGGCCGAGGTCCCCGGCGCTCTGCCGGAAGCGCTCACCGCTTTCGTCGGCTATCTCCTGCGCCGGGTGTACGCCCGGTTCGCGGCCTGCTCGGGCGGCCCGGAGGACGGCTCCCGGGAGTTCCTTGTCCTGGACGCGCTGACCGGCGGCGACTGGGCCTCCCAACTGGACCTGGCCGAACGCCTCGGCATCAACCGCACCCTCATGGTCGGCGTCGTCGACCGCCTGGAGGCCCGGGGCCAAGTGCTCCGCACCCGTAACCCGGACAACCGCCGCCAGTACATCCTCTCCCTGACCGACGAGGGCCGCTCCGCCGTGGCGGCGGGCCGCCGAGCGGTCGCCGAGCGGGACGCGCGGCTCACCGCCGCCCTCACCCCCGAGCAGGTCTCCCGCCTCAACACCCTGCTCGCGCGGCTGCTCCCGCCGGCCACCCAGGACCTCGTCCGGAGCACCGAACACCTGGTGGCGCAGGCCCAGCACCGGCTGCGCAGGCTGGGCGACGAGAAGCTGGCCGGGACCGGCCTGCGGGTCCGCCACTACGGCCCGCTCTCCCTCCTCGCCACCTCCGGCCCCTGCCCGCAGCAGCGCCTCGCCCGGGAGCTGGCCATCACCGGGCCCGCCGCCTCCCAGCTGGTGGACGAGCTCGTCGCGGGCGGGATGGTGCACCGCGGGCGCGACCCGCACGACCGGCGCCGGCACGCCCTGGAGCTCACCGAGTTCGGGCACGCCCAGCTGGAGCGGGTCGCGGAGGCGGTCGGGCTGCTGGCCGCGGAGACCGCGGAGCTGCTCGGCCCCGGCGGCGAGGGCGAACTGCGGTCCCTGCTGGGACTGCTCCTCGAACCGGACCACCCGGGCGTCGCCGAGGCGACGGGAAGACCCGGCTGAGAGCTGGCCCACCCTGCCCCGGCCGCCCGGGGCCCCTCACGACGATGAGGCGACCCGTACCCGCCGACTCTCCCCGTCGGAGAGGAACACCGCCAACTCCTCGCCCTCCTCGCCGACTTCGTCCCGTTCGGCCCGGGAGAACGCCCGCAGCGGCGTCACCACCACAGTGCCCATGTCCCCCTCCACGTCCCAGGTCGCGGAGACCCGGCCGTCGACCAGGACGACCCGGGCACCGGCGACCGACAGGCCCCGGTCGGCGTCGTCGATGATCCGGGTGCGGTCGTCGTAGCCGAGGATCGCGTTGTCGAACGCGGGCAGGAACCGTACGGGCGCCGGGGTTTCGGGGTCCGGGCGCGGCGCGTCGGGGAGGTCCAGCAGCTCCCGGCCGCGCTCGTCGCGGAAGGTGACCAGCTCCCCGCGGAGGGCGGCGACCGCGCCCGGCAGCCCGGCGAGGCCGGACCAGGCGCGTACGTCGGCGGTGGCGGCGGGCCCGTACGCGGCGAGATAGCGACGTACCAGCTCCTGCCCCACCGGGTCCGAGCCGTCCTCCGCGGGCAGCGGGTCGATCTCGCGCCCCAGCCAGGCGGAGACCAGCGCGTTGCGCACCCCCGCCTTCGTCCGCCACACCCCGCGCGGCGGCAGCTGCACCATCGGCAGGACACCGGCGACGAGCATCTCGCCGAGCGGCCGCGTCCCCGGCTCCGGCCAGCGGTCGGCGACCGCGCGGGCGAGCTGGGCCATGGAGCGGGGCTCGCCGTCGGCCAGCACCGCCCGCCCGGCCGCCGCGAGTTCGTCGAGGTCGACCCCGGTGAGCTCGCGACGGTAGACCCCGAGCACGCGCTGCCGCAGCATGGCGTTGTGGCGGGCCCGCCAGGCGAGGACGTCCTCGGCGGTGACGAGGTGGACGGTGCGGCGCATGAGATGGGTGCGTACGACGTACCGGCCGGTCAACAGGTCGTCCAGCGCGCCTGGTTGGAGCCCCCGCAGCCGCGACCAGAGGCCGGTGAACGGCTCCTGGGGTTCCTGCGCCTGCAACCCGCAGAGGTGCGCGACGGCGTCCAGGGGCGGTACGTCGGCCCGGCCGAGCAGCAACTGCCGTGCCAGCGTTGCCCGGTTGAGCGCACGGACGCCGAGAACGGGCGAACGGCCCGCGTTCTGGCGTCTGGTGGGCGTACGGGTCACGGGATGACGGGGCACAGGATGACGGGTCACGTCGAGGTCTGCCCGTCGACCGCCTCGCGCAGGATGTCCGCGTGCCCGGCGTGCTGGGTGGTCTCGGCGATGACGTGGATCAGCACGCGGCGGGCGCTGCGTACGGCCCCGGGCTCGTTCCAGGGGACGTCGGGCAGCGGGTGCGTGACCGACAGGTCGGGGAGGTCGGCGACGGCCTTCTCCGTGCGGGCGGCGACCTCCTCGTACCGGGCGAGAATGCCGGCCAGGGTCTCCCCGGGCAGCACCTGGAAGTCGTTCCGGCGGTCGATGGCCCACTGCGGGTACGCGCTCGCGGTCCCGGCCGCGAAGTCCTCCCAGGTCACGCCCTCGGGCAGGTCGAAGGCCATCGCGGAGGGGCCCTCGACGACGAAGCGCAGCCAGCTCTCCTCGGTGGAGGCGACGTGCTTGACCAGCCCGCCGAGGCAGAGCGCGCTCACGGTCGGCCGCTCGGCGATCTGCTCGTCGCCGAGCCCCCGCACCGTACGGATCAGGGCGGCACGGGCCTCGGCCAGCTCGGCGAGGAGGTCGGCGCGCTCGCCGTCGAGGGCGGGGGAGGGGGCGGAGGAGGTGGACGGGGAGGAGGTCATGGTCATCGGGCCTTTCGGTTCGTACGCGTTCTCGGGCACGGATCCACCATCCCAAGAGAAGCGGACAGGTTGTGTCCGCTACTCCGTGCACCATGGATGCCATGCCGAAAACTTCAGCGCGGCTGCTGTCGCTGCTCTCCCTGCTCCAGGCGCGCCGGGACTGGCCGGGGGCGCTGCTGGCCGAACGGCTGGACGTCAGCCCGCGTACCGTACGCCGCGATGTGGACCGGCTGCGGGAGCTCGGCTATCCGGTGGTGGCCATGAAGGGCCCGGACGGCGGTTACCGCCTCGACGCGGGTACGGAGCTGCCCCCGCTCCTCTTCGACGACGAGCAGGCCGTGGCCCTGGCGGTGGCCCTCCGGATCGCCACCACCACGGGCGCGGGCATCGAGGAGGCGGCGGCCCGCGCGCTGCACACGGTCCGCCAGGTCCTGCCCGCCCGGCTGCGCCACCGCGTCGACACGCTCCAGGTCACGGCCGTGGACCGCCCGGCGACCCGCCCGGAACCCCAGGTGGACGGCGGCGTGCTGATGGCGCTCGGGGCGGCCGTCCACGCGCGCGAGGTGCTGCGCTTCGACTACAGCCCGATGTCGGAGCAGGGCGCGGTACCGGAACAGCCGCCCCCGCCCCGCCGGGTGGAGCCGCACCACCTCGTCACCTGGGGCCGGCGCTGGTACCTCGTGGCCTGGGACCTCGAACGGGCCGACTGGCGGACCTTTCGCGCCGACCGGATCGCCCCGCGCACCCCCACCGGCCCCCGCTTCACCCCGCGTGAGCTGCCCGGCGGCAGTGTGGCGGCCTTCGTCACAGCCCGGTTCCGGGGCGCCACCGCGGCCACCGAGGACGGCGTCGGCGGCTGGCCCTGCCGAGGAGAGGTGATCCTCGGCCTCCCCGCCGCCGACGTCCTGCGCCACACCCGCGAAGGGATCGTCGAGGAACTCGGCCCGGACCGCTGCCGCCTCGTCCTCGGTTCCTGGTCGTGGCTCGGGCTGGCCGCCGCGATCGGCAGGTTCGGCGCGGACATCGAGGTGATCGGCCCACCCGAACTTGCGGCAGCGTTCGGGCACTTGGCCACCCGCTACGCGGCAGCGGCGACGCCACCCCGTCACCCGTGACGTGTCAGCCGGCCAGCTCCCCGAGGAACGCCCAGGTGCGGCGCCGATCGGCGTCCCCGGCCACCTCCGTCCCCGCGAAGACCACCTCGGTGGCCCCGGCGTCCCGGTAGCGCCGCACCTCCGCGGCGACCGTCTTCTCGTCGCCGATCACCGCCACATCGACGGCCCGCCTGCCGCCGGAGAGTTCGATGGCGCGGGTGTAGGACGGGATCTTCTCGTAGAACGCCAGCTGCTCGGCGACCCGCTCCCGTACGGCGTCGACGTCGTCGGTCACGACACCGTTCACCAGCGCGACGATCCGGGGCGCGGGCCGCCCGGCCGCCTCGGCCGCCGCGTTGACGGCCGGGACGATGTGCTCGGCCAGGGCGCGGGGCCCGGCCAGATAGGGCAGGATTCCGTCCGCCAGCTCCCCGCTGACCCGCAGGGCCTGGGGCCCCATGGCGGCGACGAGCAGGGGCACCCCGCCCTCGGCACCAGGGACGCGCGCGGGGATCGGGGTGGTCGCGGTGAGCAGCTCGCCGTGGAAGTCGGCGGCGCCGGTCTCGGTCAACTGCCGTAGAGCGGTGAGGAATTCCCGCAGCCGGGCGATGGGCCGCTCGAAGGGGATCCCGAACCCGCCCTCGACCAGGTGTCTGGCGCCGAGGGCCAGACCGAGGTGGTAGCGGCCGTGGGTGGCGGCCTGGGCGGTCTGGGCCTGGCTGGACACCAGGAGGGGGTGCCGGCCGAAGATGGGGACGGCGGACGTCCCCACCTGGAGGCCGGGCACCTCCCGCCCGACGATGCCCGCGAGCGCGGGCGAGTCCACGCCGAAACGCTGCCCGAACCACGCGGACCGCAGCCCGGCGGCCGCCGCCTCGCGGGCGAGCTCCACGGTGGAGTCGATCTCGTTGTCGGCGTCACGCGCGTTGAGTGCTACTCCGATAGCCATACGGATACCAACGGGCGTCGGCGGGCCCGGCATTCCGTACGGGTGTGAAGGCCGCTTGTCATTCGTATGAACGGCGACGCGGCTCTCGTACGAACACCAAGTGGCCTACTCCTGGCGGGACTTGTCCAACTCGACCCCCGGAGGGCGGCGGCTCACCCCCGCCGCCCCAGCAGCTCGGCAACCCGGTGGAACCCTTCCTCCCCATGACCGAGCCCGATGGCCTGCCGGGCGAGGCCCTCGGCGGCGCGCATGACGCCCGCGTCGATGCCGTGGGTCTCGGAGGCATGGATGACGTGGGCCATGGTGGACGCCGCCGAGGTGAGCGGGTTGCCCTCGCCGGAGAACGTCCCCCGGTCCACCTCCTCCGCGGCCTCCGTGAAGATCGCCGGAAGGATGGCGCCGATCCCGGCGGCGAAGGGCGCCAGCTCCCGGGCCGTGATCCCTTCGGCCCGGGCCACCGCCAAGGCGTGGTTGAAGCCGGACATCGCGGTCCAGAAGATGTCCAGCAGCGCGATGTCGTAGGCCGCCGCCCGGCAGATCTTCTCGCCGAGGTGGGTGTGGGTGCCGCCCAACGCGTCGAGTACGGGCCGGTGTTCGCGGTAGAGGTCCTCGGGTCCGCTGTAGATGAGGACGGCGTCCGGGGTCCCGATGGTCACGGTCGGCGTCATGATCGCCCCGTCCAGGTACCGGACGCCGTGCCCGGCTGCCCACGCCGCCGCGTCCCGGGCCCGGTGCGGGGTGTCGGCCGTCAGGTTGACCACCGTGCGCCCCCTGAGCGCACCGGCGACCGCGTCGGGCCGCAGGATCGCGTCCACGGCGTCGTAGTTCACGACGCACACGACGGTCAGCGCACTGGCGGCAACGGCCTCCTCGGCCGAAGGGGCGCTGACCGCCCCGCGTACGACCAGCTCCCGGTCCCGCCCCGGCGTCCGGTTCCATACGGTGGTACGCAGCCCGGCATCGAGGAACGCGCCCGCCAGGGCCCGCCCCATCGGCCCCAGCCCGATGACGGTGACGGCAGACCGGTCATGCTGCTCACGCGACAGAGACATAGCTCAACTCCTGCAAGTAATAGGTGTTTTCTCGACGAATGGGGAGATGATGACGCGCAGCCGTGCCCAGGACGTGAACGTCTGCGGGGTCACCGCCGCGATCGCCGTGATCGACGGAAAGTGGAAGACGGGCCTGATCTGGCTGCTGTCGTCCGGCCCGCGCCGCCCGGGCGAGCTGCGTCGTCAGCTGCCGGGCCTCAGCGAGAAGGTGCTGACTCAGGCGCTCCGCGAGATGGCGGCCGACGGGCTGGTGCACCGGGAGGTGCACGACGTACTGCCGCTGAAGACGACGTACTCACTGACCGAGGAAGGCCGGGAACTCTCCGAACTCCTCGACGCCCTCTCCGACTGGGGCCACCGCCGCCTGGAGAGGCTCACCGAGACCCGGCCGGCCTCCTGACGCATCACGCCCCCACTCCCTGTCCTGGCCTCTCCCGGCAGTTCCTCCGCCCGCTCCACCAGGATCGGCCCCTCGACGCCCGTTGCCCAGTACCCACAAAAAGGTGGGTACTGGGCAACGGGGTGGGGTGGAGGCCGGGTCAGTGTGCCGCGAGGCCGGCGAGCAGCTCGGCGGCGGGCTTGGGGTGGACGAGCCAGCGCAGGTGGCTGCCTTCGAGGGTGCGGACGTCGAAGGGGTTGTCGGGGGTGAGCGCGTCCGCCTCGCGGATCATGCGGTCCTGGACGGCGGGCGGAACGCTGGCATCGTCGGCCAGGCGGACATAGGTCCTGGGTATCCGGCCCCAGGTCGCGGCCTGTGCCCGGTCGGCCGACGTACCGGCGTCGAGGTTCTCGTCGGGCTGGAAGGTGTTCAGGAAGGTACGGAACTCGTCATCGGTGAGGTCGGCGGCGAACGCCTCCTTGAACGTGGCGAGCGCCGCCGGGTCGGCGGTACGGAAGTTGGTGCGGAGCAGGCCGAGTTCGGCCGGGTTCCCGACGAGCGTGGCGGCGAAGGCGGCCGGATCGACGTCCGTCATCTCCGGCTCGGCGTAGTAGCCGGCCACATCGAGGTCGACGGGGCACCAGGCGGAGACGTAGACGATCCGGTCGATCAGCTCGGGCCGGGCGTTGGCGACGGCGGTGACCGTGGCGCCACCCCTGCTGTGGGCGACGAGGATGGTGGGCCCGTTCCGCTTGGCCCGTTCGAGGGCCTCGATCACGCGGGCGGCGTTGGCGGCGAGCGTCACGCCTCTGATACGCCCCGGTTCCGCGGCGAGGGCGCCGAGATCCTGGGGCGCCTGGTAGGCCGCGGGGAAGGTCGCCTCGAACCCGTGCCCCGGCAGGTCGACCGCGGCCGATCGGTGGCCGAGCAGAGCGAGTTCGGCTTGCAGCGGTGCGAACGAGAACGAGTTCGCGAAGGCTCCATGGACAAGAACGAAGGTCGGCAGATTCTGCATGCCTCAGCCTCCAACAGAATGATCTTCGGAACAAGGTCAGGGGTTCGGCCGGATCTCCGGGACGTCGGCGACCACGCGGCTGACGCTGTCGGGGCCGCCGGAGCCGTTGGCCAGGGCGACGAGTTCGCGGACGGCCTGATCGGGATCGCTGATCTCGCTGAGCACCCGGCGGATGTCATCGGTGGCCACGACGGTCGACAGACCGTCGGAGCAGAACAGGTAGCGGTCCCCCTGCCGGGCGTCGTGCAGGCGCAGTGTTTCCACCATGCAAGCGTGTGCCCACCGAACTGCTGCCCGCGCACTGTATGCGAGGGCTGACAGGCCGGGCAGGGAGCGTGTGTGCCGGGCGACGGAGCCGATGCGCACGTGCCGGGAAGGGACATGCGGTGTCCGTTCCCGAAAGTTCTGGGTCGAGGAGGTGTCTCTGACCTGGGTTTTGTCAGTTCTGCTGGGATAGGCCCGTGGCGCGCTCGGCCCGCAGGTTCGCGATCTCGCGCCTGATCGCGCCGATGACGTAGGCGCTGACGGTCTCCACGGCGCGCATGACGGTGTCGACATCGGCGTGGTCGTCGAAGGCGGCCAGCGTGGCTTCGGTCATGGCGAGGCCGTTCGCGTGCTTGCGCCCACGTGGCGCGCGACACTTTTGCAAGCATGCGCTTGCAATAGTTAGCACCGGCGTTGCAGTATCGAACCATGGCATCACTCAACGTCGGCAATCTCGGTGAGTACCTCCGGGAGCAGCGCAACGCCGCGCAGCTCTCGTTGCGGCAGCTCGCCGAGGCCGCCGGGGTGTCGAACCCGTATCTCAGCCAGATCGAGCGCGGCCTGCGCAAGCCCAGTGCGGATGTGTTGCAGCAGGTGGCCAAGGCGCTGCGGATCTCGGCCGAGACCCTCTACGTACGGGCGGGGATCCTCGACGAGCGGGAGCGGGAGGAGCTTGAGACGCGGGCGGTGATTCTGGCCGATCCGTCGATCAACGAGCGGCAGAAGAACGTCCTGCTGCAAATCTACGACTCCTTCCGCCGCGAGAACGGGTTCGTGCCCGAGGCGGACGGGACGCCCGAGGCGGACGAGACGGATGGGGCGCCTGAAGCGGATGGGACGCCCGAAGCGGGCCCGGCGCTCAAGGCGGATGCCACGGAAGACGACAACCCTCACAGCTAGCCACAGCACCAGCTGCTTCTGATGATCCGGGAGGACCACAGTCATGGCCATCACCGATGACCTGCGCAAGACCCTCACCGACCGCACGCCCCTCTACTTCGCCGCCGGTACGGCCGACCTGGCCGTGCAGCAGGCGCTCAAGGTTCCGGCGCTGATCGAGCAGCTGCGGGCCGAGGCGCCCGAGCGGTTCGAGGCCGTACGCAACACCGACCCCAAGGCCGTGCAGGAGAAGGTGACCACGCAGGCCAAGGAGGCCCAGGCCACCGTGCAGGCCAAGGTCACCGAGGTGTTCGGGGCACTCGACGCCGCCGACCTGAAGAAGCTCGGCGAGAGCGCTCAGGACCTGGCGCTGCGCGGCGTGGGCATCGCCGCCGAGTACGCGGTGCGGGCCCGGGAGACGTACGAGAGGGTCGCCGAGCACGGTGAGCAGGCCGTGCGGACCTGGCGCGGTGAGACGGCCGACGAGATCGTCGAGATCGCCGCCGTCGTGGAGGCCGAGCCGAAGGCCGCGCCGGCCCCGAAGCCCGCCGTCAAGAGCGAGCCGAAGGCCGCCGCGACCAAGAGCGCGCCCAAGCCCGCCGCCGCGAAGCCCACGGCCGTGAAGCCCGCGCCCGCCGCGAAGCCCGTCGCCCCGGTCGAGGCCACCCCGGCCGATGTCGCGCCCGCCGAGGCCAAGGCCGCGCCCGCCAAGAAGGCTCCCGCCCCGCGCAAGCCCGCGGCCAAGAAGACCACCCCGCCCGCCGGGAAGTGACCCCGGCGGCTCCGTCCCGTACGTACGAAGAGTGACCGGGGCGCGAGGCGGGCACCTTTAACGGTGCGCGGTTCGTTGTCCCGGTACCTTGGCCGCAGGGCGCTCATCCACTCACTAGGCGGTTCACACCATGTTGCTCTCCGCATTCGGCTCACTCCTCCAGCTGCTCTACCTGGGCATGCTGGTGCTGGCCGTGGTCGCCTTCGTCTTCGCGGCGACCGCCCGGGAGGACGCCTACCGTGCCGCCGACAAGAAGAAGAAGTCCTTCTGGCTGATCATTCTCGGCGTCGCCGTCGCCGTGAACCTGCTCATCCCCTTCCTCTTCCTCCAGCTCGCGGGTGTGGTCGCGTCGATCGTGTTCATGGTCGACGTACGGCCCGCGCTCAAGGAGGTCTCGGGTGGCAGCGGCGGTGGCCGCCGGGGCGGTTCCAGCAGCGACGGGCCCTACGGGCCGTACAACGGCGGCCGCTGAGCACGCGCGGCAGCAGGAGCGGCAGGAGCGGTCGATACGGGGCCGGGGCGCGAGGCGCTCCGGCCCCGTCGCCGTATCCGCTCCGGGTCGCGGCCCAGCAGCAGCACCGCCACGTCGTCCGTCAGCTCACCGCCGTTCAGCTCCCGCACCTCGGCGACCGCCGCCTCCAGCAGCTCCTCGCCCGCGAGCCCCTGCTCCAGCCGGCTGTTGACCATCGCCACCATGCCGTCCTGGCCGAGCCGCTGACTGCTGCCCGCCCCGACACGGCCCTCGATCAGCCCGTCCGTGTACATCATCAGGCTCCACTCCGCGCCCAGCTCCACCTGGCGGCGCGGCCACCGGGCGCGCGGGAGCAGCCCGAGCGCCGGGCCGCCGTCCTCGTACGGGAGCAGCCGCGCCGGCCGGCCGTGGCGGGCCAGCAGCGGCGCGGGGTGGCCGGCCAGGCAGAGCCCGGCGCGGCGGCCGTCGGGGGCGATGTCGACGGTGCAGAGCGTCGCGAAGATCTCCTCGCTCTGCCGCTCGTGCTCCAGCACCTGCTGGAGGGTGGAGAGCAGCTGGTCGCCGCAGAGCCCGGCCAGCGTCAGGGCCCGCCACGCGATCCGCAGCTCCACGCCGAGCGCCGCCTCGTCCGGGCCGTGCCCGCAGACGTCGCCGATCATCGCGTGGACCGTGCCGTCCGGGGTGCGCACGGTGTCGTAGAAGTCGCCGCCGAGGAGGGCGCGGCTGCGGCCCGGCCGGTAGCGGGCCGCGAAGCTCAGGTCGGAGCCCTCCAGGAGCGGGGTGGGCAGGAGGCCGCGTTCCAGGCGGGCGTTCTCCTGGGCGCGCAGCCCGGACTCCGTCAGCTGGTGCTGGGCGATGTCGGCCCGCTTGCGCTCCACGGCGTACCGGATGGCGCGGCTCAGCACCCGCGCGTCCAGCTCGCCCCGGAAGAGGTAGTCCTGCGCCCCGACGCGTACCGCCTCGGCCGCCAGCTCCGTGTCGTCCTGCGCGGTCAGCACGAGGACCGCGTGGAGCGGGGCGATCCGCAGTACGTGGGTGAGGACCGCCAGCTCGTCGGCCCGGGCGGGGGCGGGCTCGGGCCGGTGCTCGGGGGCGGCGGTGGTTGTCGTGGTCGTCGGCACGGGCAGCGCGAGGTCCAGCAGGATGCAGTCGACGTCGTCGGTGAGCAGCCGCCCGGCCTCGGTGAGGTTGCGGGCGGTACGGATACGGACCCGGGTGCCGGCCGCCGCCGAGAGTTCGGGACCCGTGATGCTGCCCGCCGGGTCGTCCTCGATCACCAGGACGGTGAGGTCGGCGCCATGGTTGGTCTCCGCAGCGGGAACGTCACGTTGCTGCGGTACGGGTACGGGCATCGGTTCGGGTCCTCCCCTCCCCCCGAGGGTGCGGCGGTACGCCGATCGACGAACGCCAGTCGGGGACGATAGCGGTCTCCGGCGGGGGAACGGAATGGCGCATGGGGACCGGCCCCTGTCATATGCGCCGTCATAAGCCGCTTCCTGGCACGGATCCGGCGGGATGGGGCACGCCTGGGGTGGCGTAGAGGCCATGACAAACATCACCCGCGCCCGTGCCCGCCCGAACCCGTCGCGTGGCGCCGCTCACGTACGCCCGAAGGCCCCCGGCGGCCCTACTTGTCCGGCCGGACCACGCCCAGGATCTTCATGGAGCCCGCGCCCGCCAGCGTGACATGGCGGCCGGGGCGCGGGGAGTGGACGATCGCGCCGTCGCCGACGTACATCCCGACATGGCTGGCGTCGGCGTGGTAGATGATCAGGTCACCCGGGCGCATGTCCTGGATGTCGATGCGGGGGAGCAGCCGCCACTGCTCCTGCGAGGTGCGCGGGATCGGCCGGCCCGCCGCGGCCCAGGCCTGCGAGGTCAGCCCCGAGCAGTCGTACGAGCCGGGGCCCGTGGCCCCCCATACGTACGGCTTGCCTATCTGCGCGGTCGCGAAGGCCACCGCCGCCTTGCCGGCCGCGGTCGTCGCGCCGCTGACGGCGATGTTGGGCGTGGGGCGGGTGGCGAGCCAGGCGGTCTGCGCCCTGTTCGCGGCGTCCTGCTCCAGCTGGCGGAGGCGGGCCCGCTCCTTCTTCTCCAGCTGCGATTCGAGCTTCTCCGCCGCGGCTATCTGGGCGTTGATCTTCTTCTTGGCCTTGGCCTGCTTGACCCGGTTGGTCTCCAGCTTGTGCCAGTTGCTGCTGGCGTCCTGGGTGTACGTCTCCAGGTCCTCCTGGGTCCGGGTCAGCTCGGCCAGGACCGTCTTGCTCGCCTGCTGGCTGGTGCGGACCTTGTTGACCCCGTCCAAGAACAGCTGCGGGTCGTTGCTGAGGACCAGCTGGGCGCCGGGCGGCAGGCCGCCGTTGCGGTACTGCTCGCGCGCCTGGGCGCCGGCGCGGTCCTTCAGCTCGGCTATGCGGGCCTGGCCGTCGACGATCGCCTTGGCCAGCTTCACGATCTCGCCGGACTGCTTCTTGGTCTGCTCCTCGGCGAGGTTGTACGCGTCCGTCGCCGCTCCGGCCTTCCGGTAGAGCGTCTCTATCTGCTCGCGGACCTTTTCGAGGTCCTTCTCCGACGAGACCGGAGGGGAGGCGGGGGCCGAGGCCGAAGGGGACGGCGACGTGTCCGGCGTCGGTGCGGCCATCGCCTGGACCGGAACGGTCAGCAGGCCCAGCGCACAGACCAACGTGATGGCCGCGGCGGCGCAGTGGCGTCGGTTCACGAACTCCCCCAGCAAGAACGAAAATCAAGACAAAAGCAACAGAAGCCGGATAGCGTGCATCTGACTTACCATCAGTAACGTTCAGGCGACGTCGCGATCGTGCCATGTCGTCCCGTAAAGCAACAGAGGCAGTCGGTATCCGGCGACGACAGAGGCGCCCGGTGCCCGGTTCCTCTTGTCTTCCCCACCCCCAGGGACGAACGACACGCAGGCGGCGTTCCCGGTGTTCCCCGGAAGAGCATACTTTCGCCCGGTCGGGTGATCGTTCAGCGGCTGTCGGGCCGCAGCGCGTCCCACCCGACGGTGACCTCGCCCTGCCGCCACCGCCGTACGCCGTCGGTCACCGGCCAGTCGGCCGACAGCGCCCGCACCGCCGCGATCCACCGCTGCCGGGCGCCGAGCGACGCGTACGGGGAGGCCGCCGCCCAGGCCCGGTCGAAGTCGCGCAGGAACGCGTGGACCGGCTCGCCCGGCACGTTCCGGTGGATCAGCGCCTTCGGCAGCCGCTCCGCGAGGTCGGAGGGGCGCTCCAGCGAGCCGAGCCGGGTCGCGAAGGTGACCGTGCGCGGCCCCTCGGGCCCCAGCGCCACCCACACATGCCGCCGCCCGATCTCGTCGCAGGTCCCCTCCACCAGCAGCCCGCCGGGGGCGAGCCGGGAGCGGAGCCGCGCCCAGACCTCGGCGACCTGGTCCTCGTCGTACTGGCGCAGCACGTTCGCCGCCCGGATGAGCACGGGCCGCACCGCCAGCGGGATCTCGAAGCCGCCGTGGACGAAGGTGAGCCCCTCCCGCTCGTACGGCTTCGCGGCCGCGACCCGCTCCTGGTCGATCTCGATGCCCGCCACGGCGGTGCGGGGCTCGGCGGTACGCAGCCGGGCCAGCAGCTCCACGGCGGTCCAGGGCGCCGCCCCGTACCCGAGATCGACGGCCACGGGGGCGTCCGCGCGGCGCAGGGCCGGGCCGTGCACGGCGGCGATCCAGCGGTCCATGCGGCGCAGCCGGTTCGGGTTGGTGGTCCCGCGGGTGGCGGTGCCGATGGGGCGCTGGCGCATGCGGTGAGCGTATGCGACGGGGGAGGGGCGGGTACCCGGGTGCCCATGGGCCGGAGGGGCCCGGGCACAGGATGCCGCCGCCTCCCGCGTCCGTAATGATTTGGCAAAACGGAAATGAAAGGCAGGGTTCCGCTGTTTTCGCCCTTCGGAGGGCCCCGCGCCCCTCCGCGGCATGCCCTGAGTGAGGAGGACGGACGACGTGAGCCAGTACGTCTCCCGGCTCGGTTCCCCCCGGACCGGCCCCCGCATCAGGTTCCCCGGCGGCTTCCCCGGCTCCTCCCGCAAGCCGCGCCGCATCGCCATGCTCTCCGTGCACACCTCGCCGCTGCACCAGCCCGGCACGGGCGACGCGGGCGGGATGAACGTCTACATCGTCGAGTTGGCCAAGCGCCTCGCCGCGATCAACATCGAGGTCGAGATCTTCACCCGGGCCACCACAGGCTCGCTGCCCCCCGAGGTCGAACTGGCCCCCGGCGTCCTGGTCCGGCACGTCGACGCCGGTCCGTACGAGGGGCTCGCCAAGGAGGACCTGCCCGCGCAGCTCTGCGCCTTCACCCACGGTGTGATGCAGGCCTGGGCCGGCCAGCGCCCCGGCTACTACGACCTCGTCCACTCCCACTACTGGCTCTCCGGTCAGGTCGGCTGGCTCGCCGCCCAGCGCTGGGGCGTCCCGCTCGTACACGCCATGCACACCATGGCCAAGGTCAAGAACGCCGCGCTCGCCGACGGCGACACCCCCGAGCCGGCCGCCCGCGTCATCGGCGAGACCCAGATCGTCCACGCCTCCGACCGGCTGATCGCCAACACCGCCGAGGAGGCCGACGAGCTGGTCCGCTTCTACGACGCCGACCCCTCCGCCGTCGCCGTCGTGCACCCCGGCGTCAACCTGGAACGCTTCCGCCCTGCCGACGGCCGCGCCGCCGCCCGGGCCCGGCTCGGCCTGCCGCAGGACGCCCTGATCCCCCTCTTCGCGGGCCGTATCCAGCCACTGAAGGCCCCGGACGTGCTGCTGCGCGCGGTCGCCGTCCTCCTGGACCGGGACCCGTCCCTGCGCTCCCGCATCGTGGTGCCGGTGGTCGGCGGCCCGAGCGGCAGCGGTCTTGCCAAGCCCGAGGGGCTCCAGAAGCTGGCCGCGCGCCTGGGCATCGCCGATGTCGTACGGTTCCACCCGCCGGTGGGCCAGGACTGCCTGGCGGACTGGTTCCGGGCCGCGTCGGTGCTGGTCATGCCGTCGTACAGCGAGTCCTTCGGCCTGGTCGCCATCGAGGCGCAGGCGGCCGGTACGCCGGTGGTCGCGGCGGCGGTGGGCGGGCTTCCGGTGGCGGTACGCGACGAGGTCAGCGGGTTCCTCATACCCGGCCACGACCCGGAGGCGTACGCCCGCGCGATCGAACGGTTCGCGGACGCGCCGGAGCTGGTGAAGCGGATGGGGGCTGCGGCCGCGGCGCACGCGCAGTCCTTCGGCTGGGACACGGCGGCCTCGGCCACGGCCGACGTCTACACGGCGGCGCTGGCCGACCACCGCCGCCGGGCGCGTACACACCACGGCTGAGCCTCCGGTCGGCCCGCGCCGTACACCTGAGCCCCTCCTGCCCGCCGTCCCGGGCTGACGTACGCTCGCTGCATGGCTGACGTACCCGAGGAAACAGCAGCGGCCCAGGTCATCGAGGCGGTGCTGAACGATGCCGAGCTCCCCTGGGAGAGCCCCGCACCCGGCAACTACGTGGTGACCCTGCCCGGCACCCGCAAGCTGTCGACGACCTGCTCGCTCATCGTCGGCCAGCACTCCCTCTCCGTCAACGCCTTCGTCGTCCGCCACCCGGACGAGAACGACGCCGAGGTGCACCGCTGGCTCCTGGAGCGCAACCTGCGCCTCTTCGGGGTGAGTTACGCCATCGACTCGCTCGGCGACATCTACCTGGCCGGCCGGCTGCCGCTCTCCGTGGTCACCCCCGTGGAGCTGGACCGGCTGCTCGGCGTGGTCCTGGAGGCGGCCGACGACTCGTTCAACACCCTCCTGGAACTGGGCTTCGCCAGCTCCATCCGCAAGGAGTACGCGTGGCGGACGTCGCGTGGCGAGTCCACCCGGAACCTGGACGCGTTCAGCCACCTGATCAAGCGCTCGTCCGACGACTGACGGCGTCCAGGGCGGCGACGAGGTGGGGCGCCACCAACTGCCGTGTCTCCCGGGCGGATTCCTCGCCGACGTCCCGGGGCACGGTCTCGACGAGCATGATCAGGTAGAGGTAACTCCGGTACAGATCAAGCCGAAGCCGCACGGACGCGCCGAACTCCGCCCGTACGCCGGTTGATTCGGCATACCCGCCGAGGAACTCCCGCTCCAGCTCCCCGAAGAGCGCGAGCGAGACGAAGTCGGCCACCGGGTCGCCCCAGAACATCCGCTCCCCGTCGATGATCCCGCCGACGGCCCGCGCCCCGGGCTCCCCGGTGACCAGCAGGTTCCCCGGCCACAGGTCGAAGTGGACGAGCGCGGGCCGGGTCACGTCGTCCAGGACGGGGGCGGCGCGCGCCAGCACCGTACGGATGCGGTCGACGGCGTACGGAAGCGGCGCCCGGTACGTCTCGGCGTCGGCGAGCACGGCCTCGGTCATCGCCGTGAACGCGGTACGCCAGGTGGGGGCGAGCGGCCCGAACGGCTGAGCTGGATAGCCGAAGCCGCCGGGCCCGGTGATGGAGTGCAACCGACCGACGAGAGAACCGAGTTGAGTACGGAGCCGGGCTTCGTCCCCGGTGTCCTCCAGGCCGTCGGACTCGTGCCAGGGGCGGCCGGGGCAGGCGGTCATGACCAGGTACGCGCCGGTCGGGGCGGCGGGGTCCGGCTCGCTGCGGACGACGCGGGGGATCGCGGCGCCGGCGGCTTGCGCGGCGGCGGTGCAGAAGGCCACCTCGTTGACGAGGAGGTCACGTTCGTACCGCAGACCGGCGGTGTGCGGCGGGGGCGTCTTCACCACCCAGTCGCGGCCGTCGGTGAGCGTGACGCGGGTGACGGTGTTGTACGTGCCGCCGGTGAGGGGCGTGCAGGAGGCGAGGTCGCGGTCACCGACGCCGAGGGCGCGCAGGATGCGGGGGAGGGGTGGGGGCGGGGCCTGGTCGGGCACGGTGGCTGACGTCCTTTCCGGCTGCGGCTGCGGCGCGGCGGATGGGGGCGTACGGGCGTGGGGCTGTACGGGCATGTGGCTGTACGGGCGTGGGGTTGTACAGGAGGCCCGCACAGTGCGTTCACAGGATGATCACAGCCGAATCACGATCGCGGGAGAGGGCCGTCGGCCGGATCATCGCTCACAGTTTCGATCGTAAAGTGTGGATCACTGCGACGGTCCGTCCCGGGCGGCGTCGAAGTGCCGTACGGGGAAAGGACGGTTGCTCCCCGACCCGGAGATGAAGAACCATGCGCGCCACTGCCGTACGCCGTACCGCCCTCGCCGCCTGTGCGGTCTCGCTCACCCTGCTGGCCACGGCCTGCGGCGGCTCGTCCGACGCGGATGCGGGCGACGGGAAGAACGACAAGGCCGGGAGCGCGGCGGGGAGCAGCTCGGCCCCGAAGACCTCGGCCAAGGCGCTCGGCGCCGCCGAGCTGGAGACGGTGTCGCTGAAGCAGGGGGACGTCGAGGGCCACAAGATCGCCGAGGCGGGCCCGGACGACGAGGTCCCGGCGGACGGTCTGAAGGCCGACAAGGCGGTCTGCCTGCCGGTCGTCCACGCCATGTACGGCGTGGCGGAGGCCGGTTCGCAGGCCACCACCAAGCGCAGGGTGGTCACCGAGCCGAAGAAGACCGACGCCAAGAAGTCGATCGAGGACCTGACGAAGGGCGAGACCGAGGACGCCCTGACGGCGGCCTTCGACCTCACGTCCACCCTCGTCGCGCTGAACGCGTACGACGGGACGGCGGGACCGGACACGTTCGCCGCGCTGAAGAAGGCCGCGGCGGACTGCGCGGGCGGCTTCACCGCCACGGTGGCGGGCGAGAAGCAGAAGATCGCCTCGATCACCGAGGAGAAGGTCACCGGCGGCGACGAGGCGGCGGCCTGGACGGTCACCTCGGAGGAGGACGGCGCGAAGGCCCCGTTCAAGCTGGTGGCGCTCCGCAAGGAGGGCACCGTGGCGACGTTCCTCTCCTTCAACCTGGCGGCGGGCCGGGACGGCGGCGCGAAGTTCACGGTGCCGGTGGAGCTGGTGGCGGCGCAGGCGAAGAAGCTGGGCTGACGCTCCTGCCGCGCCCCTGCCCGGGGGCTCGGGCTTTTTCAGGCCCTCAGGACAGGCTCAGGACAGGGCAGAACAGGGCGGGACAGCGCAGGGTCAGGGCAGAGGAACGAGCCGTACGACGGTGACGGTCAGCACGGACCGGGAGACGTAGTAGAGGACGATGGCCCCGGAGACGGTCGCCTCACGCCGGTCCCGCTCGCTCTTGACGGCGGACGAGGCGTGCCCGTACGGCTCCCTCCCCAGCGTGCGGGCCATCTCGTCCCGGAAGGACTGCCCGTCGCGCATCTTGGCCAGGGTGTCGTCGGCGGGCGGGGCGTAGGAGATGCGGAAGCTCAAGCGACGCTCCGCCTCTCGGCCTCGTCCTGCGCCAGCCGGTCCAGGATCCGTTCGGCCTCGGGATCGGGGACGGCCTCCAGCATCCAGTGCCGCATGACGGCGGAGATCTCGTGGACCCCGGCCTCGTTGATGGCGAGGTCGAACTCCTCGCGTCTCTCCTCGGGCAGCGCGGCCCGGATGTCCGGGATGCTGTTGGGCACCTCGACCTCGGTACCCCCGACGAAGGTCTTCAGAGACTCGCCCATGATCGCTCTCCCCGATCTCCTTGCCTTTGGCGCTGACCGTGCGCCTGCCTCGCACGGGGCCGCCCGCCGACAGCCTGGGGCCACCGTAGTGCGTGGGCAGCGGAGTTGGGCGGGCGGGAGCGCGACCGGTGCAGGACCGGGACGGCCGAGCTGTACGGCAGCCCTCCCCGGCTCCTCTAACATGATCTGCTTTAGACCTTGGAGCCCTTGTGCGAAAGATACCGACCGCTGTGACGGCCACCCTGGCGTGCCTGGCCATGGGCCTCGCCGCGACCGGCTGCACGGGCGACAGCCCGTCGGAGGAGCCCTCCGCAGGCCAGCTGCTCGATGACGCCAACGACGCGATGCGCGGCCTGAAGTCGGTGACCATCGAGACGGTCACCAAGGTCACCGGGGGTGATGACCGCTCCAGCCGTCTGGCGACCGACCTCCGGGCCACCTGCGCGTTCAAGGCGACCTCGGCCACGGGTGCCGCCCTCGAACAGATCCGGATCGACGGGACGGACTACGTCCGCCCGAACCGGGCCTACCTCGAGGAGTCGGGCCATGACATGACCGGTAAGGGCGAGGGGAAGCGCTGGATCAAGACCCCTGCCGACACGTCGCAGCCGGGAGACGGGCTCTCCCAGTGCACGCACGAGTTCACCACGTTCGGTGAGGTGACCAGGGGCGGACCGACCGAGGTCGACGGCACCCCGGCGCTGTCGCTGAAGGCGACCGACGAGCAGGCCGAGGGAGGCTCCTTCACCTTCTACGTCGCCACCGAGGGCAAGCCGTACATCCTCAAAGTCGTCTACAAGGACGACGAGTTCGACAACACCACATCGTTCAGTGGCTTCGACGAGCCCTTGGATGTACGTCCCCCGGCCAAGGGCGAGGTGCTGGACGCGGGCGGCCTCGGCTGAGGGGGCGGAGGGGCTGAGGCCGCTGTCCCTCGGTGCTGCAACAGGCACCCAGGGGACACGAACAAGCCCCCCACCGGCGGACGGACCGCCGGCAGAGGGCTTCTTCAGCTGGGCTTCCCCCCGCCCTGCCTACTTCTTCTTGCCCTGGTTCTTCACGGCCTCGATGGCCGCCTTCGCCGCGTCCGGGTCGAGGTACGTGCCGCCCGGCTTCAGCGGCTTGAAGTCGGCGTCCAGCTCGTAGGAGAGCGGGATGCCCGTCGGGATGTTGAGGCCCGAGATGTCCTCGTCCGAGATGCCGTCCAGGTGCTTCACCAGGCCGCGGAGGCTGTTGCCGTGGGCGGCGACCAGGACCGTGCGGCCGGTGAGGAGGTCGGGGACGATGCTGTCGAACCAGTACGGGAGCATCCGGACCACGACGTCCTTCAGGCACTCCGTGTCCGGGCGCAGCTCCGGGGGGAGGGTCGCGTAGCGCGGGTCGTCGAACTGGCTGTACTCCGCGTCGCGGGCCAGCGGCGGCGGCGGGGTGTCGTACGAGCGGCGCCAGAGCATGAACTGCTCCTCGCCGAACTCCGCCAGCGTCTGGGCCTTGTCCTTGCCCTGGAGGGCGCCGTAGTGGCGCTCGTTCAGGCGCCAGGAGCGGCGGACCGGGATCCAGAGGCGGTCGGCGGACTCCAGGGCCAGCTGCGCGGTGCGGATCGCGCGGCGCTGGAGGGAGGTGTGCAGGACGTCGGGGAGCAGACCGGCGTCCTTGAGCAGCTCACCGCCGCGGACTGCTTCCTTCTCGCCCTTTTCGGTGAGGTTGACGTCCACCCAACCGGTGAACAGGTTCTTCGCGTTCCATTCGCTCTCGCCGTGGCGGAGGAGGATCAGCTTGTACGGTGCGTCGGCCATGAGTCCGAGCGTAATCGAACCCGTGCCGCCCCCGCGCGCCCGCCCGCGTACCGGACAGGGCCCCGCAGCGGGGGTGGACGCGCCCGACGATTGACGGCGGGCGTCAATCCGGTGGCGGGTGAGGCGTCGGGGTTCGTAATGTTCGGATGGTCATCGGGAGCCTTACCCGAGGCGATCTTGCCGCACGTCCCGTGGGGGGAAACGCATGTCCGTCGCCGGTCTCAGAACAGCCGCCCGGGAGACCGTCTCCGGGCTGCCCCGGGAGTTCTGGTGGCTCTGGCTCAGCACCCTGGTCAACCGGCTGGGCGGCTTCGTCGCCACGTTCATGGCGCTGTATCTGACCCTGGACCGGGGCTACTCGGCCTCGTACGCCGGTCTCGTCGCCGCCCTCCACGGGCTCGGCGGGGTCATCTCCTCGCTCGGCGCCGGAGTGATGACCGACCGGCTCGGGCGGCGGCCCACCATGCTGATGGCGCAGCTGTCGATGGCCGTCTCCGTGGCGGTGCTCGGGTTCATGGAGCACCCGGTCGCCATCGCCGCCGTCGCGTTCCTCGTCGGCATGGCGAGCAACGCCTCCCGCCCCGCCGTCCAGGCGATGATGGCCGACATCGTGCCCCCCAAGGACCGCGTGCGGGCCTTCTCCCTCAATTACTGGGCCATCAACCTCGGGTTCGCGGTCTCCTCCGCCGGGGCCGGGTTCATCGCCGAGTACAGCTATCTCGCCGGCTTCCTCGGCGAGGCCCTGATGGTGCTCGCGTGCGCCGTCGTCGTCTTCCTGAAGGTGCCGGAGTCGCGGCCCGCGCAGGCCGCCCCGGTGAAGACCGCCGGCGGCAAGCGGCCGAAGGACGAGGTCCGGATCACCACCGTGCTGCGCGACGGGCGCTTCATGGGGGTCGTGGGGCTGTCGTTCCTGGTGTCACTGATCTTCCAGCAGGGGTACGTGGGGTTGCCGGTGGCGATGGGGGCGGACGGGCTCTCCAGCTCCGACTTCGGCACCGCCATCGCCGTCAACGGCGTCCTGATCGTGGCCCTCCAGATCCCCGTCACCCGCTTCATCCAGCACCGCGACCCGCGCCGGCTGCTGATCATCTCCTCGCTGCTCGCCGGGTACGGCTTCGGGCTGACGGCCTTCGCCGGGTCCGTCGCCGTGTACGCCCTGACGGTCTGCGTCTGGACGCTCGCCGAGATCGTCAACGCGCCCACCCAGACCGGCCTCGTCGTACAGCTGTCGCCGGCTCAGGGCCGGGGCCGCTACCAGGGCATGTACACGATGTCCTGGTCGGTCGCCGCGCTCGTCGCGCCCCTGATGTCCGGGTTCGTGATCGACCACTACGGCGCCGTCTGGCTCTGGGGCGCCTGCGCGGTGATCGGTACGGTCGCCGGCTTCGGCTACTGGCTGCTGATGCGCAACCTGCCCCGCGAGGAGATCCCCGCGGACGAGGCCGCCCCCGAGCCCGCCCCCGTACCCGCCCAGGCCCGTCCCGACCAGGCCGAGCCCGACCCGGCGGACGCCGTGGAGCGCGCGGACCGGACCCCGGCCCCGTAGGCCGCGCGAGAACGCGACGGCGCCCCGGTCCCGTAGGACATGGGCCGTCGGCCGCTGGGGACGCGACGGCGCCCCCGGCCCCGTAGGCCAAGCCGTAGAAACGCGACGGCACCCGCCCGGAGAGACAACCGGGCGGGCGCCGTCCGCATGCTGTACGAGGCGTCCGGCGCGGGTCAGCCCGAGCAGCCGCCGCACTGGCACGGAGCACCGGACTGGCAGCCGCACCCGCAGCCCGAGCCGCAGCCGCAGGCGCCGAGCACGGTCAGGTGCACCACTTCGGTCGGGGTCTCCCGCTGGGGTTCGGTCGTGGGGGATTCGGCCATGGTCCCTCCTCAGGGCGTACGGCTGGGCGGCGGACGCCGCTGCGCCGCCGCCGGGGACGTGGCGTGACGGACCGGCAGTGCCTGTCGCGTACGGCCGTCGCGCCGTCCCCGCCCCATTGCATGCCCATCCCGCCCGGCGCATCAACGGCGCACAGGCGCCGGAACGCATGTGCGACTCGCGTGCGCCGGGAGTGCGCACGCCCCGGAGGAGCGGCTGAGTGGTGCTGCCGGCCCTCCGCTACGAACCCTCTCCCGGCGTCGACGCCGCCTGGATCTCGTCCGCGTGCTCACCCGTCACCAGGTAGACGACGCGCTTCGCCACCGACACCGCGTGGTCCGCGAAACGCTCGTAGTAGCGGCCGAGCAGCGTCACGTCGACGGCCGTCTCGATGCCGTGCTTCCAGCGGTCGTCCATCAGGTGCTGGAAGAGCGTGCGGTGCAGCAGGTCCATCTCGTCGTCGTCCTGCTCCAGCTGGAGCGCCAGATCGACGTCCTTGGTGATGATGACCTCGGCCGCCTTGGCCATCAGCCGCTGGGCGAGCTGGCCCATCTCCAGGATGGTGGCGTGCAGGTCGTGCGGGACCGCCGACTGCGGGAAGCGCAGCCGGGCCAGCTTCGCCACGTGCTGGGCGAGGTCGCCGGAGCGCTCCAGGTCGGCGCTCATCCGCAGCGAGGTCACCACGATCCGCAGATCGGTCGCCACCGGCTGCTGACGGGCGAGGAGGGCGATCGCGCGCGCCTCCAGGTCGTGCTGGAGGTCGTCGACCTTCTGGTCGCCGGCGATCACGCTCTCCGCGAGCTTCAGGTCGGCGTCGAGCATGGACGTGGTCGCCCGTCCGATCGCCGATCCGACCAGCCGGGCCATCTCGACCAGGCCTTCTCCGATCGAGTCGAGTTCCTCGTGGTAAGCGTCGCGCATGGAAGTCCCTCTCCAGTTCCAACTGAGGCCGGGGTCTCGGACCGACCCCCACGGTTACACGGTGGGGCCGCAACGCGTCCGTATCCGGCCCCCTAAGTGAACCGGCTCCATCCCCTCGGTGAACTCTGGGCGACGAGTGTTCGAGATGGCACTCGGACGGCTGGGAGAGTGTCGGCGCACCCGCATAACCTTGAAGCATGGACGTGAACGCGGCGGTCGCCGCAGCTGCAGCGATCGCCGGGCTCTGTACCGGTGTGATCGCCATGCTGGCGTTCCGCTGGAGCGAGCGCGACCTGAAACGGCCCACGCGTACGTCCCTGCGGCCGGACAGCAACGCCGCCCTCCCGCCCGGGGTGGACACCGTCCTCTCCGTGCTCAGCTCCTCCGCCGTCGTCCTCGACGAGAGCGACAGCGTGGTCAAGGCCAGCTCCGCCGCGTATGCGCTGGGCCTGGTCAGGGGCGGCAGGCTGGCCGTGGAGCCGATGCTCACCATGGCCCGCGACACCCGGCGCGACGGCGAGATACGCCAGGGCGAGCTGGACCTGCCCCGGCGCGGCACCGGCCGCGGGGACACCCTCGCGGTCTCCGCCCGGGTCGCCCCGCTGGGCTCGCGGCTGGTGCTGCTGCTGGTCGAGGACCTCACCGAGGCCCGCCGGATCGAAGCCGTACGGCGCGACTTCGTCGCCAACGTGAGCCATGAGCTCAAGACCCCCACCGGAGCGCTCTCCCTGCTCTCCGAGGCGGTCATGGACGCCTCCGACGACCCGGAGGCGGTGGAGCGGTTCGCCGGGCGGATGCAGATCGAGGCGACCCGGCTCACCAACCTCGTCCAAGAGCTCATCGACCTCTCCCGGGTGCAGAACGACGACCCGCTGGAGGACGCGGAGCCCGTCAAGGTGGAGGTGCTGGTCGCCGAGGCGATCGACCGCTGCCGCCAGCAGGCCGGCTCCAAGCAGATCACCATGGCCTCCGGCGGCACCGAGGGCCTCACCGTCTGGGGCAACCGGGGCCAGCTCGTCGGCGCGCTCGGCAACCTCGTCGAGAACGCCGTCAACTACAGTCCCGCCCGTACCCGGGTCGGTATCGCGGCCCGCCGCACCACCGGACCGGGCGGGGACCTGATCGAGATCGCCGTGACCGACCAGGGCATCGGCATCTCCGAGAAGGACCGCGAACGGGTCTTCGAGCGGTTCTACCGCGTCGACCCGGCCCGCTCACGGGCCACCGGTGGCACCGGTCTCGGCCTCGCCATCGTCAAACACGTGGCCGCCTCGCACGGCGGGGAGGTCACCGTCTGGAGCTCCGAGGGACAGGGCTCCACCTTCACCCTCCGGCTGCCCGAATCGGGCGTCGTGAGGGAGCGCACCACCGGCGGGCCCCTTATCGTCAACGGCGTCAACGGCGTCGGCGGCGAGGACAAGCCCCCGTTCGAGACCGACTCCTATGACCCCTTCCCTGCCCCGGAGGCTCTTCCGTGACCCGAGTGCTTGTCGTCGAGGATGAGGAATCCTTCAGCGACGCCCTGTCCTACATGCTGCGCAAGGAAGGCTTCGAGGTCGCGATCGCGGCGACCGGCCCCGACGGGCTGGACGAGTTCGAGCGCAACGGCGCCGACCTGGTCCTCCTCGACCTGATGCTGCCCGGCCTGCCCGGCACCGAGGTGTGCCGCCAGCTCCGCAGCCGCTCCAACGTTCCGGTGATCATGGTCACCGCCAAGGACAGCGAGATCGACAAGGTCGTCGGGCTCGAAATAGGAGCCGACGACTACGTCACCAAGCCGTTCTCCTCGCGCGAGCTCGTCGCCCGCATCCGCGCCGTCCTGCGCCGCCGAGGGGAGCCGGAGGAGGTCACCCCGGCCGCCCTGGAGGCGGGCCCGGTCCGCATGGACGTGGACCGGCACGTGGTCACGGTCTCCGGCGGCAAGGTCGACCTCCCGCTCAAGGAGTTCGACCTCCTGGAGATGCTCCTGCGCAACGCGGGCCGCGTGCTGACCCGTATGCAGCTCATCGACCGGGTCTGGGGCGCGGACTACGTCGGCGACACCAAGACCCTCGACGTCCACGTCAAGCGCCTGCGCGCCAAGATCGAGCCCGACCCGGGCGCGCCGCGCTACCTCGTCACCGTGCGGGGCCTCGGGTACAAGTTCGAGCCGTAAACCGCGGGACGGCACCACATGCGAAGGGGCGCTTCCCGGCCGGGAAGCGCCCCTTCGCATGCCCGCGCTTACGTACGCGGGTGGCGTCAGCCGTGCGTCCCGGCCGTCGCGGTCTCCGTGGAGCCCTCGGTGCCGCCCTGCTGCTCCGTACCGGCCGCCGGGGACTCCGGGGTACCGGCGGGGGACTCGGAGGTCTCACCGGACGGCGTGGCCGGCGTCTCGGAGCCGCCCGCGGACGGGGTCCCGCTCGGCTTCCGCGCCGGGGCCTCGGGCTGCCCGCTGGGGCCGAAGTCCTTGAAGTAGCCGGTCGCCGGGACGACGTTCGCGCCGAGGCCGACGTCGCCGGTGCGGCTCAGCTTGAAGACGACCTGCTGGACGTTGCCGTCCTGGGTGGCCTCGCGGCCCTCCTCGATCACGGCGGAGGCGTTGCCCTCGCCGCCGAGGACGACCCGGCCGCCGGCCGGGATCTCGACGGGGCCGTTGCCCTTCGCGGGCTGGAGCTTCACCCGGACGTCGGTGCCGGGCAGCGTGATGCTCTCCAGGACCTCGGTCTCGGTGCCGTCGTTGAACAGCGTCGCGGCGACCACGGCGGGGCCCTCGGCCTCGGTCTCGGCCTGCGTGATCACGTTCACGTTCTGGACCTTGATGGTGCCCACCGAGGTGGCCGCGTTGTCCGGCCTGATCTTGAGAGTCTCGGCGTTGTTGCCCGCCGCGCAGGCGGACAGGGAGACGATCGAGAACGCGATGGCAGTGGCGGCGAGAGCGCCGTGTCGAAGGCTGCGGCTCACGGCGGCGGCAACTCCTTGAACGATCGGACTGCGGACTTCGGACGTCGGGCGTGAGCTGAGCGCCCCGCGGACGGCCGGGAAGGGGTGATGTGAAGCCGTCCTAAGGGTGTGTCAGCGGCCTTAGGCTACCGAGCCGCCCCTCCCGCCCCGCACCCGACCCGCCTCTAGGCGGGCGCCGGTCTTCCGGGGAGCGCTCCCCGGCGGTCTGCGGCGCGTCGGGGCAGGTGGGACAGCCGGACCGGGACCGATGAGCGTGCCGATGCGGGTGCCGCCGTGTGCGCCGACGTGTCACGTGCTGTTCACATAATCCCGGTGATCAATTCCCCGGAGCGCGGCGCATTCCGAGGGAAAGGCGTCGCGTGAGGCGCCTTCAGGGGTGTCGTGAGGTGCCGCGGGGGATGGGCCTTGATCAATTTCATTGGGCACGCGCACTTACATCCGTACGGGTGATCGACCATCGAACGGAGTAGGTAAAGTTCATCATCCGGAACCCGACAAAACGGGACTTTCGCCCTCTTCTGTGGGGCTTCCGGGCCGTGTGACGCGAGTGTTTCCCGCCGGTCGCACAGCCGCTCCGACCTGCGAATACCGTCTTCCGGAAGCCTTCCGCAGCACGTCCGTGTTGCTGTTGTCAAGCCCTGAGATATGCCCTGACCTGCGAAAACGCCATTCAGGAGAGGCGATTCTCGTGTTACTCTGGATAGCCACGGAAGGGGTACCTGTCACATGACGTTCAAGGTTGGCGACACCGTGGTCTATCCCCATCACGGGGCCGCGCTGATCGAGGCTATCGAAACTCGCCAGATCAAAGGCGTGGACAAGACCTACTTGGTGCTCAAGGTCGCCCAGGGCGACTTGACGGTTCGTGTGCCGGCGGACAATGCGGAGTTCGTAGGCGTGCGTGACGTGGTCGGGCAGGAGGGACTGGACCGGGTCTTCGAGGTGCTTCGCGCACCGTATGCCGAAGAGCCGACGAACTGGTCCCGGCGTTACAAGGCAAATCTGGAAAAGCTCGCCTCGGGCGATGTCATCAAGGTCGCTGAAGTGGTGCGTGACCTGTGGCGTCGTGAGCGCGAGCGCGGTCTCTCCGCAGGAGAGAAGCGCATGCTCGCCAAGGCCCGCCAGATCCTGGTGAGCGAGCTCGCTCTCGCGGAGAACACGAACGAGGACAAGGCCGAGGCCCTTCTCGACGAGGTCCTCGCGTCCTGAACCGGATCGCACCGGTCGTAAGAATGTGCCGCGGTGCCCGCTGACCAGCCGTATTTACGGTGTGTCGTCGGGCGCTGCGGCATGTCCGGATCCGGATGCTGCGGCCTGCTCGGACCGAGAACCCGGATCGCGAACGCCGGATCGCGAAGGACCGCGAACCCGGCGTCGGCCGAGTGCCCGACTTCCGGTGATCACCGTGCCCTCGGCGCTCTCGCGGTGTTCTCGTGTGCCGCTGGTCGCCGCCGCAGACCCTGCTGGACCGGGGGTCACGGAAGGGGCCCGGTCCAAGTCAGGGCGTCACGCCCGGCTTGCTGGGCCCCTACCCATGTCTCCCGTGGAAACAAACCTGCCGGACCGGCCTGCTGAACCACCTGCCGGACAACCCGCCGAACCCTCGGACCTTCGGAGTGCAATCGATGACCTCGACGCCACCCCCGCCCGATCGGCCGCGCCCCCTCCGTACCGCCGCGGTCATTCCCGCGGCCGGGCGGGGCATACGGCTCGGACCCGGTGCCCCCAAGGCCCTCCGGGCGCTCGGCGGCACGCCCATGCTCATCCACGCGGTACGCGCCATGGCCGCCTCCCGGGCCGTCTCCCTCGTCGTGGTCGTCGCCCCGCCGGACGGCGCGCCCGAGGTGAAGCGCCTTCTCGACGACCACGCGCTGCCCGAGCGCACCGACTACCTGGTCGTGCCGGGCGGTGACACCCGGCAGGAGTCGGTGGGCCTCGGCCTCGACGCGCTGCCCGAGGACATCGCCGTCGTCCTGGTCCATGACGCGGCCCGCCCCCTGGTGCCGGTCGACACGGTGGACTCGGTCGTCGAAGCCGTACGGAACGGGGCGGCCGCCGTCGTGCCCGCCCTGCCGCTCACCGACACCGTCAAGGAGGTCGAGCCCGCCGTGGTGCCCGGGGAGCCGGAGCCCGTGCTCTCCACCCCCGTACGGGCCAGGCTGCGCGCGGTGCAGACCCCGCAGGGCTTCGACCGCGACACGCTCGTACGGGCCCACGCCGAGGTCGCACTCGACGGCGAGGGCGCCACGGACGACGCGGGCATGGTCGAACGCCTCGGCAAGCCGGTCGTCGTCGTCCCCGGCCACGAGGAGGCGTTCAAGGTGACCCGGCCCCTCGACCTGGTGCTGGCCGAAGCGGTACTCGCCCGCAGGAGGGCCCACGATGGCTTCTGAGACCCCGGCCGCGGCCCCCGTGGCCCCCGCCGCCCCCGTCATCCCGCTCGTCGGCATCGGTACCGACATCCACGCCTTCGAGGAGGGCCGCGAGCTGTGGTGCGCGGGCCTGAAGTGGGAGGGCGAGGGGCCCGGCCTGGCCGGCCACTCGGACGCCGACGTCGTCGCGCACGCCGCCTGCAACGCCCTCTTCTCCGCCGCCGGCCTCGGCGACCTCGGCCAGCACTTCGGCACCGGCCGCCCCGAGTGGTCCGGCGCCGCCGGCGTCACCCTGCTCACCGAGGCCGCCCGGATCGTCCGCGCCGAGGGGTACGAGATCGGGAACGTCGCCGTCCAGGTCGTCGGCGTACGCCCCAAGATCGGCAAGCGGCGCGACGAGGCGCAGAAGGTGCTGTCCGAGGCCGTGGGCGCCCCGGTCTCGCTCTCCGCCGCCACCTCGGACGGACTCGGCTTCACCGGCCGCGGCGAGGGCCTGGCGGGGATCGCGACGGCACTGGTCTACCGGGCGCGCTGACGCGCAAGGGCGGGCTGGAAGAGGCTGACGCGGCATGGCGGGCGTGGAAGAGGGTGCCGCACGCCTCTGACGTACGCCGTCCTCACCGCCCTCAGGCCGTACGGGCCGCCCCTTCACCCGTACGGCCCAGCGCGCCCCGCCCGGCACGGCGAGAAGTGGGGGCGACGCGGGAAGTAACGGAGAGAGCGCGGGGTTGGGGGGTAGGACGGTAGCGGTAGGACCAGAAGAATCGCACCGACCCCCAGGAGGACGTACGTCATGACCGCCGCACTCTCCACCGAGCTCAAGGACCTTCTCGACTCCCCGGTCTTCGTCAACATCGCCACCATCCAGCCGGACGGCAGCCCGCAGGTCTCCCCGGTGTGGGTGAAGCGCGACGGCGACGACGTCCTGATCTCCACCACGGCCGGCCGCCGCAAGGAGAAGAACCTCCGCCGCGACCCGCGCGTCACCGTCGTCGTCCAGCCCGCCGACAACCCGTACGCGTACGCCGAGATCCGCGGCCGGGCGGAGCTGACCACGGACGGCGGCCAGGAGCTGATCGACGAGCTGTCGCTGAAGTACACCGGCAAGCCGTACGCGGAGTTCAACCCGAACTCCGACCAGGACGGCCCCCGGGTCGTGGTCCGGATCACCCCGCGCAAGGTCGTCGGACGCATCTGAGGACCGCTGCAAAACCTCCGAAGAGCCCCTGAAGAGTCCCTGGAGCCCCTAGGAGCCCCCGCGAGAGCTCCTCAGGAGCCCCTTCGGGCCGCCCGGGACCCCTTGGTGGGACCTCCCCGACCAGGCCGGTATCAGAAAGTTGCCCCCGCGATCGCCCAAGGGTCGCGGGGCACTGGTGTCGGCCTACTACCCTTGAGGCGTGACTATTCGCCTGCACGACACCAGCGCCCGGCAGATCCGTGACTTCGTCCCGCTCACCGCGGGCTGTGTCTCGATCTACCTCTGTGGCGCTACCGTCCAGGCCGCACCGCACATCGGGCACATCCGTTCCGGGCTGAACTTCGACATCATGCGCCGCTGGTTCACCTACCGCGGCTACGACGTGACCTTCATCCGGAACGTCACGGACATCGACGACAAGATCATCAGGAAGTCCGCCGAGCAGGGCCGCCCCTGGTGGTCGATCGGCTACGAGAACGAGCGCGCGTTCAACGACGGCTACGACGCGCTGGGCTGCCTGCCGCCCACCTACGAGCCCCGTGCCACCGGCCACATCACCGAGATGATCGAGATGATGCGCGGCCTCATCGAGCGCGGCCACGCCTACGAGGCGGACGGCAACGTCTACTTCGACGTCCGGTCCCTCCCCAGCTACCTGGAGCTCTCCAACCAGGAGCTGGACGAGCTGCGCCAGCCCTCCGGCGAGGGCGAGACCGGCAAGCGCGACCAGCGGGACTTCGCCATGTGGAAGGCGGCCAAGCCCGGCGAGCCCAGCTGGGAGACTCCCTGGGGCCGCGGCCGGCCCGGCTGGCACCTGGAGTGCTCCGCCATGGCCCACAAGTACCTGGGCTCCGCCTTCGACATCCACGGCGGCGGACTCGACCTGGTCTTCCCGCACCACGAGAACGAGATCGCCCAGGCCAAGGCGTACGGCGACGAGTTCGCCAACTACTGGGTGCACAACGCCTGGGTCACCATGGCCGGCGAGAAGATGTCCAAGTCGCTGGGCAACTCCGTCCTCGTCAGCGAGATGGTCAAGCACTGGCGCCCGATCGTCCTGCGCTACTACCTGGGCACCCCGCACTACCGGTCGATGATCGAGTACAGCGAGGAGTCCCTGCGCGAGGCCGAGTCCGCGTTCGCGCGGATCGAGGGCTTCGTCCAGCGCGTCACCGAGAAGGCCGGGGAGGTCGTCGCCCCCGCCGCCGAGGTGCCGCCCGCCTTCGCCGAGGCGATGGACGAGGACCTCGGCGTGCCGCAGGCCCTCGCGGTCGTCCACACCACCGTCCGCCAGGGCAACAGCGCGCTCGCCGCCGACGACAAGGAAGCCGCCGTCGCCCGCCTCGCCGAGGTCCGGGCGATGCTCGGCGTCCTCGGACTCGACCCGCTGGACGAGCACTGGGCGGGCGAGGGCGACCGGGGCGAGGATCTGCACGGCGTCGTCGACACCCTCGTACGCCTGGTCCTCGACCAGCGGCAGTCGGCCCGCGAGCGCAAGGACTGGACCGCCGCCGACGCCATCCGCGACCAGCTCAACCAGTCCGGACTGGTCATCGAGGACAGCGCCGGCGGTCCCCGGTGGACGCTCGGCCCGCGCTGAGCGGCACCCCTCCGAACAGCACAGTTGTGCCGCCCGGCGATCCGGGCGGCACACTTGTCCACATACGTACGCACGTCTGAAAGCAACGAAACAGGTAGGTCATGGCCGGGAACAGCCAGCGCAGGAACCGCCGCACGTCCAACAAGAAGGGCATGCAGGTCGGCAGCGGTGGTCAGCGACGCCGTGGTCTCGAAGGCAAGGGACCCACGCCGCCCGCCTCCGCCCGCAAGGGACACAAGAAGAACCGGGTGGCCAACGCCCAGGCCAAGCAGGCCGCCGCCCGCCGCCCCGCGCCCCGGCGCGGCGGTGTGAAGGGCACCTCCGAGATGGTCGTCGGCCGCAACCCGGTCTACGAGGCCCTGCGCGACGGCGTGCCCGCCACCACCCTCTACGTCCAGCAGTACATCGACAACGACGAGCGCGTCCGCGACGCCCTCAAGCTCGCGGGCGAGCGCGGCAACATCAACCTGATGGAGGCCCCGCGCCCCGAGCTGGACCGGATGACGAACGGCCTGAACCACCAGGGCCTCGTCCTCCAGGTCCCGCCGTACGAGTACGCGCACCCGGAGGACCTCACCGCCGCCGCGTACGACAACAACGAGGACCCGCTGATCGTCGCCCTCGACGGCGTCACGGACCCCCGCAACCTCGGCGCGATCGTCCGCTCGGTCTCCGCGTTCGGCGGCCACGGCGTGGTCGTCCCCGAGCGCCGCGCGGCCGGTATGACCGCCGGTGCGTGGAAGTCCTCGGCCGGTACGGCGGCCCGCACCCCGGTCTCCCGGGTCACCAACCTGACCCGCGCCCTGGAGGGCTACCAGAAGGCGGGCCTCACGGTCGTCGGCCTGGCCGCCGACGGCGAGCACACGGTCGAGGACCTGGAGCAGCTGGCCGGTCCGGTCGTCATCGTCATCGGCAGCGAGGGCAAGGGCCTGGGCCGCCTCGTCGGCGAGACCTGCGACTACCGCGTGCGGATCTCCATGCCGGGCGGCGCCGAATCGCTCAACGCCGGTGTCGCGGCGGGCATCGTGCTCTACGAGGTGGCGCGCCGCCGCGGATAGCCGCACCACCCGGTCTCCTGTCCGGCGCTCCGCTCTCCGGTACGGCGTTCGCGCGGTGACGGCTCCGGCAACGGGTTCGCCCGCCCGCCGAGTTGACGCGCGAACGCCGAACGGGGTTCCAGGATGCCCGAGTTTGGCCGGATCTTGACGGGTCTCGGACACATAAGCCCCGTCAAGGCAGTGTCCTAACCACCCATCACTCGGTTAGATGAGTGTGGACACCAGAACGCCTCGGTTCGACGAGCAACCCGCCCTGAGCATGACCAAGGTGGACAGCGACCCCGCGCAGGTCATCGTCAACCACGCCAGCTTCCGGGTGCAGCTCGCCCCGGGCCAGCGCGCACGGCTGCGCGGTCTCGCGGACACGGCGCGCATCCCCGCCATGAGCGGTGCGGGCGGCGGCCGCAGGCGGGCACCGGTCGTCTGGAGCGGCAGATCGGCTCCGGGCGATCCGGGCGCCACGGGCCTCCTCCAGGCCGTACGCAACTCCACCGCGGGCCACCTCGACACCGCGCTCACCGCCGGGGCCGCCAACGGCCACCCGGCGGGCGCGACCCAGGTCATCCCGCTCCTGGAGGAGACCCAGCCCAACCCCGTACTGACCGCACCGCAGCAGCCCGGACGCACCGGCCCCCTCCTGCCGCCCATGCGCCAGGCCGTCGGCGCGTACGACTCCGCCGACGACGGGCCGGACACCCCCGCGGCCGACGACGACGGCTACGAGGAGAGCTCCGAGGCCCGCGCCCGGCGCCACGGCAACGACCCCGTCCGGCACGCCTACTACCCCGGCCACCGGATGAACCTCGGGGTCGTCCTGCTCCCCATGCGGGTCCTCCTCGGCTTCATCTCCATCTACGCAGGCATGGGCAAGCTCTGCGACCCCGTCTACTTCGACGGCGGCGAACGCGGCTCCATGGTCAAGTGGCTGACCTCGCTGCACCCCTGGGCGCTCGCCGAGCCGCTCCGCGACTTCGCCCTCTCGCACCCGGTCGGCGCCGGACTCACCGTCGCCTTCCTCCAGGTCGTCGTCGGCGTCCTCACCGTCCTCGGCCTCTGGCAGCGCGTCGCCGCCTCCGTGGGCGCCCTGCTCTCCGCCGCCCTCCTGGTGACGGTCAGCTGGCGCACGGTCGCCGTGTACGACGCCCCCGACATCATCCTGCTGGCCGCCTGGAGCCCGCTGATCATCGCGGGCGCCCCCGTCTACTCCGTGGACGGGCGGCTCGCCGGAGAGGCCTGGCGCACGCTGGGCCCGCGCTCCGAGCTCTGGGACCTGCGCCGCCGCGTCCTGCGCCGCGGAACGGTCGTCGCCTCCGTCGTCATCGGCCTCACCCTCCTCATCGGCTCCATCCTCGGCGGCGCCGTCCGCTCCGCCGATGTCGTCACCGTCCCCGGCCGCAACGACTACCCCACCAACCGGCTCCCCGGCCAGCCGCTCCCCCAGGAGTCCACCGGCGAACGCCAGGCCTCCCGCAGCCCCGAGGAGCAGGAGCGCCGCCCCGAGCCCACCCGCTCCGGCGAGGCCACCGCCCCCGCCACCGGCGGCCAGGCCACCCCCGGCGCGCCCCGCGACTCCGGCGGCGGCCAGAGCACCGGGGCCGGGGCCCAGCCCAGCGAGACCCAGGGCGCCGGCCAGGAACCCCCGCAGCAGACCACCCCCCAGCAGCCCCCCGCCGCCACCAGCGCCGGCCCCACCTCCTCCGGCCCCACCGGCGGGGACGGCTCCACCGGCGGCGGCTCGGAGCCCGAAGCCCCGCCCGCCACCGGCGGCGGCGAAGGCTCCACCTCGGGCGGCGGCTCCTCCGGCGGCGGCCGCAACCCCATCGGCGGCCTCCTCGGCTGACCCGTACGGAACGCACGAGGGGCGGCCCCCACCCGGCTTCGGGTGGGGGCCGCCCCTCTGTGCTGCTGTCGCGTGCCGTACGGGGTCGGGTCAGCCGCCGTCCTGCGTGCCGTACGGCCCGGGTCAGCCACCGCCGTGCGTGCCGTACGCCTCAGCTGCCGCCCTGAGAGCCCAGCTCGCGCGCCGCCTCGGTCAGGTCCTTCGCCGTGTCGATCGCCCGCCAGTACGCCCCGTGGGGCAGCGGATACCCGGCCAGCCGGCGCTCCCGGGCCAGCCGCGGGAACGTCGTCCGCTCATGGTCGCCCTGGTCCGGCAGCATCCCGGTGAACGCGGGGGAGAACACGTACACCCCCGCATTGATCAGATACGGCGAGGGGGGCGACTCGATGAAGTCCGTGATGTGGCCGAACGCGTCCGTCTCCACCGCACCCCACGGAATCCGGGGCCGGGCGAGCGCCAGCGTGGCGGTGGCATCGCGCTCCGCGTGGAACGCGGCCATCTCGCGCAACGAGAAGCGCGTCCAGATGTCGCCGTTGGTGGCGTACCAGGGCTGCTCCGGATCGGGCAGCCGCTGCGCCGCGTACTTCAGCCCGCCGCCCCGGCCCAGCGGCTCCTTCTCCACCACGGTGGTGACCCGCAGCGGCAGCACGGCGGACTCCAGCCACTCCTGGAGCACCTCCGCGAGATGCCCGCAGGAGACCACGGCGTCGGTCACGCCCTCGGCGGCCAGCCAGGAGAGCTGATGGCCGATGATCGGGGTCCCGGTGCCCGGGATCTCGACCATCGGCTTGGGACGGTCATCGGTGTACGGCCGCAGCCGCGACCCCTGGCCACCGGCGAGGATCACGGCCTGCGTCGGATACGTATGCATGGCACGCACGATATGCGCTGCCCGCGCACGGCAGCTGCCGTTGCCCGACGGACGTGGGCAACGGCAGCGACGTACAGCGTGGCGGGACTCGGTCTGTCCGATCCGGGTGCTCGGGCGCTGGGCGGGGCTCAGCCGAACCGGGGGCTCGGTGGGAGGCTCAGCTGAACTGAGCGACCCCCGAGGCGAACGAGGTGTCGCAGACGGGGCGGGAGAAGCGCTGCGCGCGCGCCGGGCCGTACTGCTCGACCGCGGCCTTGCCGAGCGCCCGGGCGATCGACATGCAGTGCTGCGCCAGCGAGGGGCGCTTCTCGACGGCTCGCTGGAGGCCCGTGAGCGCGGTGCCCGGGTCCTTCTCCTGGAGCTCGACGAGCAGCTTGTCACGCAGGATGTCCTGCGCCGCGCGGGGCTTGGCGGGCTTGGACACGGTCTCCGAGGAGGCGGCCAGCAGGGTGGAGTCGTTGTCCGTCGCAGCCCACTGAACACTGGTGACCGCGAGGGTCCCGGAGAGCACCATGACGACGGGCAGGACGAGGGCGAAGGATCGGCCGAGGCGCCGAGCGGTGTGGGTCACGCAGCGAGCGTAGCGGTCGGTGGTGGCTCGGTGACATTTCGTCACTCCTCCGGGGGATGGTTCGACGCGTCCTTTCGAATGCCAGGTTGACGAACCAGGGGGAAATGCCCTGTGTGCCGGGGTATTTGACGCCGCCCGCCACCGAAACCCAAACCCGCCCCGGACCATGCAAACGGCCCCGCACCCCCTGGAAGGGGGCACGGGGCCGAGCGCTTGCGCGATGGTGTCAGTTGGTGAGGCGCTCACCGGTCGACGTGGCGAAGACGTGCAGCTCGTCCGGGCGCGGGACGACGTGCAGCTCCGTGCCCTTCTCCGGCACGGCACGGCCGCCGACGCGGACGACCAGGTCCTTGTGCTCACCGGCGACCTGCGCGGCACCGTAGACGAACCCGTCGGCGCCGAGCTCCTCGACGACGTTCACGGAGACGGCGAGACCGGCGGGCTCGTCCGAGGCGTCCTTGGTCAGGGTCTTCGCGGCGGCGCCACCGTGCTCCACGATGTCGAAGTGCTCGGGGCGGATGCCGACCGTGACGGTCGTGTCGCCGCGGTCCGCGGCGGCGGAGAGCGCCTCGCGGGAGACCGGGACGACGCTGTTGCCGAACTTCACGCCACCGTCGGTGATCGGGACCTCGACCAGGTTCATCGCGGGGGAGCCGATGAAGCCGGCGACGAAGAGGTTGGCCGGGCGGTCGTACATGTTGCGCGGCGAGTCGACCTGCTGGAGCAGCCCGTCCTTCAGCACCGCGACCCGGTCGCCCATGGTGAGGGCCTCGACCTGGTCGTGGGTGACGTAGACGGTGGTGATGCCGAGACGGCGCTGGAGCGAGGCGATCTGCGTACGGGTGGAGACACGGAGCTTGGCGTCGAGGTTCGACAGCGGCTCGTCCATCAGGAAGACCTGCGGCTCCCGCACGATGGCCCGGCCCATCGCCACACGCTGACGCTGACCACCGGAGAGCGCCTTCGGCTTCCGGTCCAGGTAGTCGGTGAGGTCCAGCATCTTGGCGGCCTCTTCGACCTTCGCCCGGATGTCGGTCTTGTTCACACCGGCGATCTTCAGCGCGAAGCCCATGTTGTCCGCGACGGACATGTGCGGGTAGAGCGCGTAGTTCTGGAACACCATGGCGATGTCCCGGTCCTTGGGCGGCAGGTGCGTGACATCGCGGTCACCGATGCGGATGGCACCACCGTTGACGTCCTCAAGACCCGCGAGCATGCGCAGGGAGGTCGACTTGCCACAACCGGAAGGACCGACGAGGACGAGGAACTCACCGTCCGCGATGTCGATCTCGAGCTGGTCCACAGCCGGCTTCGTGGAGCCGGGGTAGACGCGGGACGCCTTGTCGAACGTGACACTGGCCATGCTGAATCTTCTCCTCCACCGGCAGGAACGTGCCGGACGATCCGAGTAGGGAGTGGTCTGGTCCACAGACGCGAACCTGCCGTGACGCTACCTGGCGTTTTCCGATCTGTCAGTAGTCCGGGGCACAGGGAAATCGCGAACGGGGCGGGTGCGCGGTTGGTTACACTGCTCCGGCACGCCTCCTTAGCTCAGCTGGCCAGAGCAACGCACTTGTAATGCGTAGGTCGTCGGTTCGAATCCGACAGGGGGCTCAAGGAAGAAACCGCAGATCAGGTGCGGTATGCGATGGACCCCCGGGCAAGATCACCTCGGGGGTCCATACGTATTTAGTACACCCTGCTTCGGTTAGGCCGCCGTCGCGATCGGCGCATCCTTCATCGCCAGTGCGACGAGTCGGCCCGCATCGAGGGCATCCGCGACCTCATCGAGACGATCCGGGAACAGATGCCCGTAGATGTTCAGCGTCATCGACGCGTCCTTGTGGCCCAGCATCAGCTGGATCACTTTCACGTCGGCGCCGGCCGCGATGGCGAGTGACGCCGCGGTGTGCCGCAGCTTGTGCGGGGTAATCCCCATGCCGCTCAGCCCGGCCGCCTTCACCGCCGGATCGAAGACCCGGTTGCGGAAGTTGTTGTAGCGCAGCGGCCCACCCTCAGGGGCCGTGAACAGCAGGTCCCCCTGCGCCTTGTCCCGGGCCAGGGTGCCCAGCTCATCGGCGAACGACCGGGGGATCGGCACGCTGCGCTTCTCGTGGTTCTTCACCGGCCCCAGCTCCAGCACGCCGCCCACGTCGGTGTAATTTTGGACGATCCGGATGCGCCGCTTCGGCACCTGGAGCCGGCCGGTCTTGATGGCGGACGCCTCGGCCCACCGGATCCCGCTGTACCCCAGCGTCAGGATCATCAGCCGGTACTCACCCGCCGCGAGGGCTAGGCGCTCCAGCTGGTCGTAGGTGAGGTAGACGTGCTCGTCCTCGTCATCCGGCCGCGGCAGCTCGTGGTCGTGGCAGGGACTGGAGCTGATCCGCTTCGAGAACACGGCGTGCTTCATCACCATCGACAGCACCCGGTACGCCTTGATGATCCGGGCGGCCCCGAGGATCTTCCCCGATTTGCCGGGCTTCGTCTCCAACTCGGTGAGCCACGCGGAGACGTCTTCCCACTGGATCGCCCCGACCTGCCAGTCACCCCACTTCGGGATGACGTAGTTGTCGAGGAGATCCCGGTAGTCCCGCCTGGTGGTCCGGCCGATCTTCCGCTTCGACGTGAACCACTCCTCGGCCACGATCTTTGTCGCGGCCTTCCCCGACTTCGGGTCCCGGTAGGACCCCTTGTCGAGGCGGGCGGTGATGGCGTGCATCTCGGCCTCGGCCTGCGGGAGCTTCCCGAACGTGGCCGCCTTGCCCTTGCCGTCCGGCCCGTACCAGCGGACCCGCCACCGGCCCGGCGGGCGGCGCTTACTGCCGTTCCGCTTCGCGTCCTGCCACTTCTCCATCGCCTCCACGTAGTCGGCGTGGTTCTCCCGGTCCTCAATCCATACTCGGGCCATCGCCGCCACCCTCCCCGGTCTTCGAGCCGACACCGTCACGGAGCATCGACAGCTCGTTGCGCTCGACAGCGATGCGGTCCACCTCGACCCGCGCCCGGTCCAGAGACGTGCGGGCCTGGTCCAGCAGGTCAGCGAACTCCTGATCGCTACCACCCTCGACGGACCAGCCGGCGTAAGAGGCCAGGCGCGTCACGTCGTCGCGAGCGGCCTCGATCGCCCGGCCGACCGGGTGCAGGCGTGCCTCGCGGGCATTCGGGGGGAGCGAGGCGAGGGCGTACTCCGACTCGGCGCTGCGGGCCTCGGTTGATGGCGTTTTGAGCGGGCGCCGGTTGCTGGCCCACGCCCATGCCACGTCAGCCGGCACAATCCCGGCGCCGGTGATGTTGATGCGCTCCCGCGGGGAGTCCTTGAGGGGCAGAAGAAGAGCCGCTGGCGACACGCCGAAGACCACCGCAAAGGCGGCAAGATCGTCAGCGTCCACCCTGCGCCCGCCGGATTCAACGCGCGAGATTCCTGATTGGGGGATCGGGCGACCCGCTGCGCCCATGCGTTGAGCCAGCTCATACGTGGTCCAGCCCCGCGCCTTGCGCAGTCGGGCGACGTTCCTCTTCACCTCTTCGCCAGTGGCGGCGATCTGAGTAGCGGCCGGCCCGCGCTTCTTCTGCTCATCAGTCATGCGGACCAGTTTATGTGGCTTGACCCGCTTCAGTGTCTGCCTAGGTGGTGCTAGTCTCTGGCTCATGGCCTAACTCTAACATTAGGCAATGCAAATCCGCATGACTGGAGTAGGGAAAACGTGATGGCTGATGAGCTCCTTGAGCCGAAGCGAGTCCACGCCGAGTACGGCTTCACCGCTCAGACCCTCGCCAACTGGCGGTGGATGGGCATTGGGCCCGACTACATCAAGACCAGCCCCGGACGCTCCGGGCGCATCAGGTACCGGCGCAGCGTCATCGAGGCATGGCTGAACGCCCAGACCGTCAACACCGCCGACGGCGCCGCATAGAAACGGCCCCCACCAGATCGCCGGTGCTCGAACACCGGCAGGCAAGGGCCGTCAGTCCCACACACGCCGAAGCCCCGGCTCATCGCTCGCCAGCGACCGGGGCTCCAACAGATAAGGACATCACCATCATGGCAGACGACGCCTTCGGCGAAATCGTCTCCGGCATCACCGCCAGCGGCAGCGCCTTCCACGGGGCAGTCCAGGAAGTACGCGCCGAGCTTCACCGGGCCCACCCTGGCGGCATCGACGTCGCACGGATCGGCCACGAAGCGTGGCGGCGACTCACCCCCGTCCAGCAGGCCCACGCCCTCGACGGCCTGTTCGTCGCCTACATCCTCCGCCTCCACGACGAAGAGCGGGCCACGCGCCTCAACCACGACGCAGCCGGCGGACACACCCACCTCGAAGACGACGACCTCGCGATCCTCCACGACGCCGTCGCCGGCGCCGCACCCATCGGTCCCGACACCGAGATCGACGGGGTCTGCGCCACCGCCCTCGCCAACACCCTCGCCGAGCTCGAACTGCTCCAGCACCGGAGCGTCAACCAGGACGGCAGCTGACGTGCCCCGGCCCGGCCTACACACCAGGGGCCGGGCCACCATGCCCCACCCCCTTCGCGAGACGTTCCCCGCCCCGTCTCGCTCTCGCGAACGGAAGACCACGTGAGTACGACAATCAGCACCGCAGAACAGCTGCGTCGCCGCCGCGAAGCCTCCTACCGCCTGCCTCCACTCGACTGCGGACACCGTGACCCGGAGGACTGCCTTACGGGGTGCGGCCCGCAGTCCGACAACGAAGAAACAGGCCCCAGTGAACTGCTGCTGGAGCTGGCCGAGCAGATTGAGCCCGGCGACGTCGTCGCCCTATGGGCGAGTGCAAAGTCCCTCTTCTTCGCCCACGACTTCCCCGCCTACGCCTCCCTGGAGTGGCGGCAACTCGGCCCCGACGACCCTCGCCGGCTCGCCGCCGCTCTCGACGCAGCCGAGAAGTGGCGCAAGTACGGCACCGATGTCACCCAGTGGCTTGAGGAAGCAAGCGCCCCCAAGCCGCCCATCTGGACCGGCCGTACACAGGCCGAACTTGATGAGGCGGCGAAACCGAAGCCCTCCCACGTACTCCGCGCAACCCCAGGTTGGCCCCCCATAGCCATCCCTGGACAGCCCGGCCGGTACCTCACTCACGCGCAGGAGATGGCGGCTTGACCACGCAATATGAGGTCACCCGGTACTGCACCGAGATGGTGAACGGGCGCCCCTGCGACAACGTCGAGGGGTCGCACTTCGACGGCCGCATGGGACACCCGTTCCGCCCCGCGGCGACGGGATCACCGAACGGAACGGACCCGGGCGGCGAGACGGGTCCGACTCGTTCGCTGCTGCTGAGGCCCGCCTCGCAAATCAAGATCAAGCCGGTTCGGTGGCTCTGGGACACGACGCCCGAGGACTCACCGCCGACCTCGCACGGACGAATCCCCATGTACTCGCTCGTCCTTGCGGCAGGCGGACCTGGCCTCGGCAAGTCTCAGTTCGCGGTATGGCTGACCGCCCGCATCACCACGGGCACCCTGCCCGGCGAGCTCTGGGCGCAGCCCCGACCGGTGATCTACGCGGCTGCCGAGGACTCATGGACGTACACGATTGCCCCGCGGCTGGTCGCAGCCGGAGCCGACCTCGACCTTGTCTTTCACGTGGCTGTGCGGGACGAGGAGATGGCCTATGCGCGTCTCACTCTGCCCGTGGATACGTCTCTGCTGGCCCGTGAGGCGGAGGAGCGGAGCGTTGCGCTGCTGGTGATGGACCCGCTGTTGTCATACATCGACAAGGGCGTCAACGACTACAAGGCATCGGAAGTTCGGTCCGCCCTAGAACCACTGGTCGCAGCGGCGGACCGGCACCACTTCACCATTCTCGGCCTGGCCCACTTCACCAAGGCGGGCGGCACGGACCCTCTCTCACGGGTCGCCGGGTCTGGGGCGTTCGGTCAGCTCATCCGTGGCCTGATCGCCTTCGCGCGCGATGAAGGCGAGGGCGGCACCGACGACAAGTTCGTCATGTCCCTGGAGAAGAACAACCTCGGGCGTCTCGGTCTGCCCTCTCACGAGTACGTCATCCAGCCCGTCACGGTCCAGACCGACGAAGGCCCGTCCTACGTCTCGAAGTTCACGCTCGGGACAGAGACGGACACGTCCGTCCGCAACATCATGCGCGACGAAGCGTCCATCGGCCTGGACAAGGCGGAACGCACCGAAGCCGTCGAGTGGCTGGAGGACTACCTCACCCAAGGCGACCGGGCCGGCGAAGCACTACCGAAGGACGTCCAGGGCGCTGCTGCTAAGGCGGGCATCACCCCGAACGCCCTCCGTGACGCAAAGAAGAAACTCAAGATCAAAAGCGTCAAGCCGAAGGGGGTGAAAGACGCCTCCTGGCTCTGGCAGCTGCCCGACTACGCACCGACCGACGAACCCCCTCCCTAGGTACGCAGTCCACATCTTCCGCATCTTCTCTCTGACCAGCAGATATATACCCCCCACCTTCCCCCCGCCTTCCCCTCATCTTCCCCCCACCTTCTAAATCCTCGAACTGAAGGTGCGGAGAAGAAGAGGGGAAGCGGGGGGAGAAGGTGAGGCGCCAAAACCGCAGGTCAGGCAGAAGATGCGGAAGGTGAGGGCGCTATGCGGCCAGAGAAGCCCAGCAGCCATCCCAATGCAGGAGATCCAGTGACCGCCTCGCAGCCCACCAACGACCTCACCGAAGCCGAAGCGTTCAGCTCGGTCGGGTACCTCGCCCGCAGCCTCGCCCACCTTCGCGCCGGCCACCCCATCACCGACCTCGACGAACCCCACGTGCTGTACGTCGCCCCCACGCAGGTCGACGTCGACAACGCCCGCCACATGAACCAGCACATCAAGGAGACCCCGTGACTGCCCGAACCCTCACCCCCGGCCCGCCCACCGCTCTCGCCGACGACATCCGCGACCACCGGTACGCCATCCTCCAGACCCGCGTAGAGCGCATCCCGAAGCTGGTCAGGGGCCTGACCTGCCAGGAACCCGACGGCTGCACCAAGCCCGCAACCCTCGCAACCCTGGCCATCGAGGGAACCGCCACCGACGACGACAACCCCGGCCTCTACCTGGCGAAGAAGAACGGGCTACCGCTCTGCATCGTCACCTGCGCCGAGCACCGCAGCGAAGCAAGCCACGACCTGTACCGCGACCTGACCGGCCGGATGCGGCCGGACGGCATCCGCGCCTTCGACCTGCCCGGCCAGCACCTCGACTGGTCCTGACCGCACAACGGGCCGGGCCCGCGGTTATCGGGCCCGGCCACTCACCCAGCATCCCACCAACAGGAAGGAGCCGACCATGGACGACACTCCGCTGATCATGTGGGGCCGGTGCCGGTCCGGGCGCCGCTGGTTCTGGGCCGCGTCCGAACACGAGGGCGACCAAGCCCACGGGTGGGCCGACACCCGGGAGGAAGCCGCCCGACAGGGCAACGCCGCCGCGGTGAAGCTCGCCGCCGGCCGCTACGCCAACATCGAGATTCTGCACGGCATTGCCGACGAACGCCTCAAGAGGCTCAACACCGCCAAGAGAGCCGCCCAGCCGCCCCGTAGCGAACGAACAGGGGTCAAGCCGCCCCCGAACCCCATCGGCTACCTGTACGCCATCCAGCCGGGCCGCTGGGACCTTGACGACCGCACCTGGATCGAAGGCGGCATCGTCAAGTTCCCCATCACCAGGAAGACCGCCCGCCGGATCTACTACCTGCGGCGCCGCACCCTGTTCGCGACGGGCCCCGAGTGGGAGCCCGGCTACATCAACCGGCTAGAGCTCGAATCGTTCGGGTCGGTGCGCGTCCCCCACTGGTTCATGTTGTTCGCCGAACCGCCCGAGCTCCCCGACACCAGCCTCCCGCAACCCCGTTGGCACCAACCCGCCCCCGCCCCGGACTTGAAGGCACTGAAGGCCGCCATGGCCGCCGCGCACCCCGACCGGGGCGGCACCGATGCCGAGTTCATCGCCGCCCGCCGCCGGTACGTACAAGCCCGCCACCGGCACGCCACCTGACAGACGTCACCGAAAACGTCCGAACCCGTAGCGCGAACACCCGCACCCGGACAACATCGACACCCCACCCACACCGAAAGGGCCCCATGAGCAGACAACTCACCACCCAGAACGCGACGATCACCACCGCATCAATCCAGGTGCAGGCCCTCACCATCGGCAAGAAGCAGGTAACCCTCGCCGTCTTCCGACAGCTGGAAGACGCGAACATCATCAACACCCTCGATGCCGGGCTCGCAGGCGAACCGTGGGGGAGGGTGAACTACCACCCGGACAAGTGCGCTGACGACAAGGAGCACCTCCACGTCGTCTGGGAGAAGGACGGCGAACTGCGCCGCGCAACCGTGTACGAACCCTCAGTGGCCTCACACCGGCACTTGAAGGCCGGTCTCTACGTCGAGGCGCTTATCGCCGAGGGCTTGACCTACGCTCACCGCGGCAATCAGGCCGGTAGGCCCGACCGGCTCCAGGTCGTCCGCAGCAGAACAGAAGACGGTCCGGGCTTCGCTCAATTTATGCACCGTGGCGTTCAGTTTCGTGGATCCGTTCGCAACGAGTTCACGTTCGCCTTCAACGACAGCAGGCCCGACAGGAGCCGAGAAGAGCTCTGGCATCGCCTGCGCCACGTTGCTGGCCCCGACGCCACCTCAGGGAGCCTCGCCGAGCAGCTGCCTGCCCTCGGCTACACGACGTCCTGGCGACGCCTGAAGGAGTCGCCCCAGCTGTTCATCGCCGTCTGACCCGCACCACGGCCGCCCCCGCGGGACTCGGGGGCGGCCACCACCCAGCATCCCAGTGCTGGTCAACCCGACCAGCACCCAACACCGAGAGAGGCCAACCCATGGACCACAACGCAGTAGCCATCGACCTCATCCGCCGTACCGAGAAGGCCGTCGAACAGGTCGCCCGCCTCGCCGTCGACACCGGCATCACCTTCAAGGTCGCCGACGTCGTCGACGCCGTCGAACGCGACCTCCCCGCCAACTACCCCGGTCCTCCCGCAGACGGAGGATCCACCCGCCGGGACATGATCGCGTCCATGGCGAACAACATCCTCACCGGAGAGATGTACGAAGACCCCGCCTGACGCACGACTCGGACGGGCCCGAAGCAACCGGGCCCGGCCACCCGTAAGGCTCTCATCCACCCAGCCCCCGCCCCGGACTTGGGAACGAGATGGACGTCAACGACATCGTGCAGGAGCGCATAGCCGCCGCACGACGAAAGATCGCCAACGACAAACAACGCCGTACCGAACTCGCCGAAGCACGCAAACACGGCATCGCCGCCAGACACCGGCAGAAGCTAGCACGGCTGTCCCAGTACAGCCCGGACACGCGCGAGACACCGGCAGCAGTCTCGGCACCCAGCAAGCGTGGGGATACGCCCACGGTTGCCAGGCCCCACGAGGGCCCCGCAAACGGCAGTCGCGGGGATACGCCCACAACTGCGGTGCAGAGGACCACGGTTGTGACCGTCAACCTGACGGACGCCAACGACAGCCCCCCTCCGGGAAGGTCAGTCGCACCCCCAGACCAAAGCCCCCTGACCAGTCAGCACCCCGCCCGCGCGCGAGGGACCGGTCATGACCCGATCGCCTTCAGGCGCGCGGGCATGCACGGAAACGGAGAGATCGATGAGTGAGCAGCCGCAGGGCCGTAAGGGTCAGCCGATCGAGGGTCGGGCGGAGTTGGATGCGGCGTGGTCGCGGTTCCGGCGGGCGATGATCCGCCTGGCCCGTGAGGGGCACCGTTCGGATCCGGGGACGTTGGCGAAGCTGAAGCCGATTGTGGCGGAGGCGACGGCGGCGCTGGACCGGTTGACGAGTGAGGCGCATGCGGCGGAGAACGCGTCGGTGCGTAACCGGCGGCTGTTGGAGGCGGAGGAGCAGCGGTTGGGGAAGCTGCTGCGGAAGTCGGCCCGGCAGGGTTCGCCGGGTGCGGTGCGGATGCTGCGGCAGATGGACGAGGGGCGCCCCGATGATGCGGCCTGACGTGGGGGAGGCGGCCCGCCGGCTGCTTCGTCCGGACGGCTCGGTGAGGATCCCCGCGTCCCTTGCTGGCTCGGTGTTGCGGGTCTTGTTGCGGGATGCGGGGGCCAGGCTGAAGGCGGACCAGGGGACGGTGCCTTTGCCGGTGACCAGCTTGTTCTGGGCGTTGGCGTTGGCGGCGGAGCGGGCCGAGGCCGAGGAGGGTTCCGCCCCCGGAACTTCTGCTGACCGGCCGGTCAGTGTGGAGATCAGCACTGCGGAAGCGGCTCGCGAACTTGGGTGCTCCGAGGGCTATGTGAGGCGTCTGGCCCGTGCTGGTCGTCTCCGGGGCCGGAAGGTCGGCCCGGTGTGGTTGGTGGCCGAGGCGGCGATCGTCGCCCCAGAACGGACGGAGACAGCAGCATGAGCGGATTGGCGGAGGCGCAGCGGGAGCTGGCCGACACCCGGGCGGAGATCGCCGAACTCCAGGGGCTGATCGACGGTCTGGAAGAGAAGGTTCGGAACGGTGAGGAGGCCGAGGAGGCGCAACTGCTGGGGGAGCAGTACGGGTTGAAGCGTCTGGCGGAGCTGCGGCAGGAGGCGGCGGAGCGGAAGCTTGCCAAGGCCGAGGCGGCGGAGGAGGCCCGTCGGCGGGGTGAGGCGGAGGAGGCGGCGCGCGCGGATCTGGGGGCGGCGTCGGATGAGGTGATCGCCGACAGGTTCGTGGCGGCGGTGGCTGCTCTCGATGCTCTGGCGGAGGTGTGCGTTCAGCGTGAGACCGCGGTGCGTACCCATCTGAAGGCGTTCGCAGCGCTGGACATGCCGAACGTGGTCGCGAACGAGAACCCGCAGTTCATCATCCGGGTGGGCGACAGCAAGTTCGAGGTGGGTGAGCGGAAGGCTCAGGAGCTGGTGAGCCGGGCGATCAACCGGGTGTATGCGGTGCGGGGTCTGTCGGGGGCGCCGCGTATCGGGATCGGGTCCAGCCCGGTTGAGCGCCTGGTGGCCGCCCGTGTGGGTGTGGGGGAGCAGCAGGCGCGGGAGAAGACCGACACGTCGGCGTTCGCGGAGCTACTCGTGTCGGCGGCCCGCCAGGGCGAGGGGGCGCAGCGATGAGCGAGCAGCTGACGGCCGAGGACGTGGCCCGCATGTCGCCGGAGGAGATCGTGGCGGCGAACGATGCCGGTCTGCTGGAGGCGTACAAGAGCGCCCCGGCGTCGTCTGCCCGCCCGTACTCGGTGCCTACTGATCCGGCGACGGGTGCCCCGGTGCCGCAGTTGGGTGCGGCGGCGTTGGCGGCGATGGGGCCGGAGGAGGTCACGGCGGCGATCCGGGCGGGCAAGTTCGCGGCGCTCTCCGCGGGCCACGACGTGTCGGAACCTGAACCGTAACGAGAGCTACCTAGTGAAAGCGCGAGACGCTTTTGACCAATGATTCGTTGGCTATATGCGGCTTTTGCCTTTGAATCAAAAATGGAGCCCCGACCGCGCGATGGTCGGGGCTCCTGTCGTTGTGCGCGGGTTACGCCTCGGGCTCGGTGGGGATCAGGAACCCCCGTACCGGCCGGGGCTCGTCCGGGTCACGGGAGTCCGGTTCCTGCCCGGCCTTCCACGCGGCCACCATGTCCGCGTAGCGCGGGTCGATCCATTCCTTCGCCATGAGGCACCTCCTGACCAGAAGGCTACGGCCACTCCGGCTTCGGCATCGGCCGGATCGTGCAGTCCGGGGCGTGCTGGCATCGCGCGGCCACCGAGACGAGGGTCTCGTCGGACGGCTCGCCCCACAGCTCGGCGTCCGGCACGTAGCCCAGGTCGGTGATGGCCTCCCGAGTGCGGTCCAGGATCTCCGGGTCGTAGTTCGTCGGGTCGTACCCGGGGAAGTGGTGGACGAAGTTCCCGCCCAGTTCCTCGCACAGCTCGGCGTACATGGCGGTGTGCAGCAGCAGCGCGTGCCACCCCTCGTCGACGATGCGGGAGGGGGCCAGGCCGACGCCGGGGTTGCGGGAGCAGGCGGCCACGAACTTCAGGCCCTCCTCGACGATCCGGCCGGCCATGTCCTGCGACATGTTCGGGTTGGCGTCCATGACGGTGGTGCGGCAGCTGGTGAACCGCTCGTCGGTGATGAGGCCTCGGGCGATGACGGGTAACTGGCCTACGCTCATGGTGATCTCCTTCTTCTGGTTGGGGGTCGCCCGCCCGGTCGCGGTCCTTCCAGGGAGTGCGCGGCCGGGTGGGAGTCTGTGGGCGGTTCGGCGTGCCAGAGCAGGGTGATGCCGTGCTCGGGGCAGTGAGCGCCGGTGTCGTCCTCGATGGGGAAGTCGTGCACGTCGCCGTCGGCGTAGCACCGGGTCACCGTGCAGGGCTCACGCACTTGGGGCACTGGCACGGGGGGAACTGGTGGGAGGCCTCGGGCCGCTCCAGCGGCTTCACCGCGGTCTCTTCCCGCACGATCCGGGTGATCCCGGCGCGGTTCACCTCGTACACCCGCAGCGTCATCCGCGCGGTCTCGGCGCTCATGCTCGCCCCCTGAGGGATGGGGCGGCGCCGGCCGGATCCTGGCGGGGGGACCGGCGCCGCTGTCGTGTCAATCACGCTAGGTGTCTGCGCGATCACACCCCAGGGGCGTACCCCACCACTCTAGGCAGCACCTAGGCGGTCAGGTAGGACGTAGCGCCCTAGCTCACAGGGCCGGGTCTACCCCCAACCGGGACGCGAGGCCGCGCAGCGTCGAGTTCCGACGGCGCTCGGCCTCCAGCATCTCCCGCACCGTCGCCGCCGCCCCCGCCTGAAACTTGATCCACTCCGGCTGGTCGGCTTCGACCTCTAGGAGCAGCTCCAGGGCGCCCGGGTTGTCGCCTACCTGGTAGCGGGCCTGCGCCACATCCACCCGGTACGACGCGGAGTGCACCGGGCGGCTGATAGTTCCTAGGTCGACCCCGGCCGACGCGGTCAACGCCACGTCGGGGCGCCCTATGGACCCGGCGAGCGCGATGTTCACCTGCTGGGTGCGGACGTCGGTCACGCTGAACGCGGTCCCGTAGGTCTTCACGGGCCCGGACTGCACCGCGGCGGACTCGGCCAGCGTGAGCAGCTGCATCGCCTCATCGTGGTGGTCGGCCCGCGCTGCCGGGGTGGCCGCGGCGATGAGGAGGTTGCCGTACACGGCGAGCTGGTCCGCTGTCGCGCGCCGGCGCGCCGGCTCCAGCTGGTCGGCTTTCCGCTCGGCGACATCGCGAGCTTGCTCCCACCGGCCTTGGCGCAGCAGCACCCACGACAGGGTGGAGACACCCATGCCTTCGAGGAGCGGATCGGATGCCCGTGCGGCGGCGGCTAGCTGCTTCTCGACGGCCGTGTACGCCCAGTCGGGGTGGCCGGACTGGGTGGAGAGCGACGCAGCTAGCTGGTAGGCCAGTGCAAGGCTCCGCCACACGGTCTCGGTGTCGTGCTGCCGTGCGGTGGCCCTGCCGTCGCGCAGGAGGCCTGGCAGGGTCGCGGCGAGCTCGGAGTACCCGCCGGACCAGTACGTCGCCGTAGCGGCCCGTACCTGTTCTGCCCATGCGGTTGGGCCGGGCGGGTCTTCGAGGTCGGCGTCGCCGAGGACGCCGGGCAGGGAGCCGGGGTCCTGGATCGCGTCGCGGAGGGCGAGGAGGCCGCCGTCGTCGGTGAGTTGCTGGGTCACGGTGGGTTGTCCTACGAGGCGTTCGAGCTGGACGTCGAGTGCGCGGGCGAGCGCCCGTAACGTGTTGATACGCGCGGACTCCCGCACGTTCTGCTCAAGCTTCCGGATGGTGTCGACCGACACGTTGCTGCGTCGGGCCAGTTCGTCTTGGGTGATGTCGCGGAACTCTCGCAACGCGCGGATGCGGTCGCCAATGCTGGTGTTCATGTGGACCCCCGCCAGAAGGTGTGGGCCCACGGTACTCCGCGCGGCGAACGGTGACCCCGGACGCACGAAAGCGCCCCTGCCCGGCCGGTGAAGGCAGGAACAGGGGGCGCGTGACGAATTGCGTTACGTATTTCGTTACACCTGGTGGCCCTTGGCCCAGTCGACCATGGCGGCGAACGAGCCGGGGGTGACGCTGATGCGGGGCCCGGTGCGCCGCTTGGAGTCCCGGACGAGAACTTCGCCGGCCGGGCGGGCGACCTCGACGCACGCCCCGGTGTCGGTGTAGCTGGACAGCTGCCAGGTCAGTTCGTCGTCACGCATGGGTGAGTCGCTTTCTCGCGGCTTCGATCATCCGAAGCGAGTCCACCGGGCTCGCCGCCCGCTCTCCCACATTGTCGCTGGCATGGATGAACGACAAGGCCTGTTCCGGGGTGTTGATGACCGTGGTGCCCGCCAGGTGCTCGATGAACACGCTGCGCCCCGGGCGGGAGCGGTAGACGGTGAACGGCCCGTACAGGCCCGGGTGAGCTTGCCCTTGGGGCAGGACCCGCACTTCGAGGGTGGGGCGCAGGGCGAGGAGCGTCATGAGGTGGTCAAGCTGTGCGGCGAGGGTGGCCGGCCCGCCGACAGGCTGTGTGAGGACGTTCTCCCCGATGACGAACCGGGCTGTACGCCCGGCTGCGCGCCCCAGGGTGTCGATGCGCACGGTTCGGCCGGTGGCCCGCTTCTCGACGTCGTGCGGGGGCAGGGCGGGTGCGGACGCGCGAATGGTGGCGCGAGCGTAGTCGGCGGTCTGGAGCATCCCCGGCATGAGGGTGGGGTGCCATCCGTGGATGTGGTCCGCTGACTCTTCGAGGGCGAGCAGCCGGTCGAGGTGCTCGTCGAGGGAGGCCGGTTCGGGTGCTGCTGTGAGGCTCACAGGGGCTCCTGTAGAAGGTGGTTGGCGGTACGAGGGGAGGGAGGCAGCCATGGGCGCTGGGAGGCCCGATTCTGGCCCTTTCCGGGGCCGCCACGGGTCAACTCCCTGCCTCCCTGTCGGACTGTTCTTGCTGATCAAGGGCGGTTTCGGGGTGCGGGGAGGCAGAAAGGGAGAACTCCCCGCCTCCCCGCCACCTCCCCCTACTCGCCGGCGTCGTTCGACCGGTTCAAAACGGCCGCCAGAAGGCGCTCCGCACTGACGTGCATCACCCCGCCCGTCTTGTACGGCTCGGCGCCCAACGGCTCCAGGTACTGCGTCAGATCGGCGAACGTCCACTCCGTGTACTCGGCCCGGTTCAGCTCCGTCAGCCGCTGCAACACCTCCTGGGTGCGCAGCTTCGGCTCGTCGCCCATGACCCGGATGATGTCCGCGAGGTGGTCGACCGGTGCGGCCGGCTTCTCGACGTCTGCCCGGGTGACGACTTGGGCGCGCGCCCGCTTCGCCCGATCCGCCACCTCGGCGGCCTGGTCGCCGTCGATGTAGTGCGTCCGCACCGTCACCGACGTCTGCCCCGGGCCCAACTGGAGCCCGTCACCGGCAACGACGACCGTGCCCTTGTCGAGGCCCTGCCGCAGCTTGTGCGGGGCCGCCCCACCAGCGACAGCGGCATCACCGATCGCCATGCGGGCCTGCGACTCCGTGCCCAGGACCAGCGACGAACGGATGTGGTTGCCCTCACGGGACCGCTTGGGCAGGTTGTCGTTCGTCGGGTCCTGGGTGCCCTCCCACGTGGTGACGTTCACCGCCCGCCCCTGGTCGTGGATCGCCTTGATCGCCCGGAAGTAGCGGGACGTGGCTCTGGCCCCACCGAGGGGGTTCTTGTGCTCGTCAACAGCCCCGGACCCGTAGGCGACCTGCGCTTCGTCGACGATGACGACCAACGGCCGGTGCTCGTCGCTGGGGTTGAGGATTCGCCGGTTCATCTCCTGCACGGCCCCTTCGACCATCTCCGTCACGGCGAGGACGTGGTCGTCGGTCGGCCCCTGGATCAGCACGGTGGCCAGGCCGTTGAACATCTTCCAGTCGCCGATGCCCTTGAGGTCACCGATACGGAACTCGACCCGCGGGTCGAACGCCAACCACAACGCCAACGCCCGCAGGGACGCGGTCTTGCCCTGGTTGGACAGGCCGGTGATGAGCAGCATCCGCTGGAACAGGCTGACCAGGGCGGCATCTCCCCGCAGATCCTGGCCCCACGGGGCCCGCCCGTTCTTGTAGTCGGCCCTGACGTCCATGTCGGTGACCAGCGGAGACGGGCCGATCGGCTCATCGAGTGCACCACTGTCAGCGATCCACAACCGGACGGTGCGCGGGGCCGGCGGGATGCTGATGAACACCTCGTGCTCGTGACGGTTCAGGTTCTCCGCGAGCTTCTTCCGCCGGTTCTGGATCTCCTCCGTCGACACCCCGGACGGCAGGTGAACCTCGACCTCGACCCCGCACCCGGCGATCACAATGGGGCTGAGCATCTGCGCCCCGACATCCCCCATCTCCTTGATCGCGGTCTTCAGCGTGCCGATGCCCAGGTCACGCATAGCGGTGACGACGATCGACGGGGTGATCGGCGCCCCTTCACCGGTGCGGAGCTTGGCGGGCAGCGCCCACTGGGGTGCGGTGTGCTGGTGCTTGCCGACCGCCCACAGGCCGGCGAGGAGCGCCCACGGCAGCAGCATCGACGCCACCCCCCACACCACCGTGCCGATGATGACGGCCCACCGGATCGCGTCGATGAACAGCATGGCGGGGACCAGGACGTCACCGATGTCCTCGTTGGCGATGGCCAGGGCCACCCCCGTACCGAGGAGGACCCCGGCGCCGACCCCGGCACCGGCCAGGGCGCTCTTGCCCAGCTGCTGCGGGGAGGCGAGGAGTTCCATACGGCGGCGGTGGCGGGCGGCCCGGAACTGCTGGCCACGCTCCTCCCACTCCTTGGCCTCGTCCAGGTTCCCGGCAGCTTCCGCGGCACGGATCATCCGCTCGTACCGGGCGGCGCTGCGCCCGTCCCACGCCCGGCGGGTGACGATGCGGGCCCCTCCGGCCAGGTACCCGGTGTGCCGCACCGCCAGGTGCCCCACGGCAAGGGTCCGGTCGTGGGTGGCGAAACGCTTGACCGCCCGCCCGGTACGGCGGTGCAACCGGGGCTTCGGCTCGACCTCGACGGCGGCCTTGGCCTGCGGTTCAGCCGGTGCGGCGGGCGCCGGAACCTTGTCGAGGAGCTCGGGCGGTACGGGGTGGAGCTTGGCCACCGTGTGCCCGTTGACGGGCCGGGGGGTGGTGTCGGTCATGATGTTCTCTCCTGCTGGTCTTGTGGCTGGTCAGGGGCACGGGGCGGCCGGCTGTCTTGGCGGATGACGGCCGCCCCGTGGTGGAGCTAGCTGGTGGTGCGGTTCGTGGCGGCGGCGATGATGTCCGCGTGGTCGAACGCCAGCGGCGGCAGGGAGCCCAGCGGCCACCACTCGGCGCGGGTCGCGTCGTCACCGGCCTCGATGGGTGTGCCGGGCAGAACGGTGAGGTGGTAGGCGACGGTGACGTACCGGCCGCGCGGGTCCCGGTCGGGCCGGTCGAACGTGCCGACCTGCACCAGTTCGTCCGGTGCCGCGTACACGCCGGCTTCCTCGGCGAGCTCGCGGGCGGCGGCGGTACGGCTGGTCTCACCGGGGTCGACGTGACCACCAGGCAGCGCCCACTGGCCCTTGAACGGGTCCCAGCCGCGCTGGATCAGCAGGACGTGCCCGTCGGTCGTGGTGACGACGACGTCGGCGGTGTAGCGGATCGTCTCGAACGTCTCGGTCATGACGCCTCTTCTTGGGTGATTGGGCGGGTGTCCGGTGGTGGAGCTACTGCTGTTCGGCCTTGTTCACGGCCCGCTCGGACCGCTTGAGCTGCTGTTCGGCGTTCCGCAGCGCCTGCCGGGCCGCCGCCTTCTCCTCGCGGGACGCGGTGCGCACGGCGGCCTTGGCCTGTGCGACGGCCTGCCGGTCGTTGCCGCGGACGTCGTACAGGGCGTTCAGCTCCCGCTCACCGCGCTCGGCGGCCACCTTGTCGATGCGGTCGATGCGCTGCCGCAGCTGCGGGTCGACGTTGTCGGCGAGGGCCTGGCGGAAGCCCTTACGGAACAGTCGGCCGCGTTCGCGGGACTCGGCCCGGGTGTAGCTGTACATGGGTGTCCTTCCTGGTCAGGTAGCAGATGCGTGAAGGCGGTACTGGTGGCAGTTAGTCGACGAGGTCGTCTGCGGTGAGGCCGCCGGGGCAGTCGTGGGCGGTGGCACCCTCGGTGGTGACGATCACGGTGGTGACGGTGTCGGGGGCGGTCCGCTCAGTGGTCACGAAACCGCCGGTGGTGGTGGTCTGCTCGGGCATGGGGGTCTCCTCGGGGTTCACGGGCTGGTCAGACGGTGTCGGTGGTGAGGGCGGCGGCGGCCTTGGCGATGTCGGCGTACACGGTGGCGAGTCCGCCGTAGATCGCGATGTGCTCGGCGCTCTGCGAGGCGCTGTTGAAGCTGCTGCTGGCGAGCCGGTCGGCCTTGTCGGCGAGAGCGACGGCCTTGTTCAGGGAGTGGGTGCCGATCTCCTGCGGGGTCTTCTGGTCGCTCATGGCGGTGTCCTTCCGGTGGTGTGGTGCTGGGGTGGGGTGGGGTGGTCAGCGGTGCAGGCGCAGGCGCTCCAGGACGTGGCGGACCTCGGTGTTGTTTGTCCTCCAGCCCGCGCACAGGGCGACGTGGGTGACCTCGGAGGGGCTGACCTGGCCGCGTTCGCGGTGCATGGTCCGGGCGACACGGGCGATGAACGTGCGCCGCTGACGGGCGGCATGGTGACGGGCACTCATGGGTGGTTCCTTTCGGCTGAACGTGCAGGTGGGGGCGGCTACTTGGTCTTCTGGATGTCCCGCCAGATGGAGCGCAGGACGAGGGCGAGGATCGCCACGGTGAGGGCGACGGCTGCGGTGGCCAAGGCGGCGGCGGTGAACGCGAGGAGGAGGAAAGGGCCGCCGACCAAGGCCGCACCCCCGATAGCGACCCACTTCGCGGCGCCACCGCTGCTCTGGGACGCGGCGGGTGCGGGTGCCGGGGGCTGCTGGGTGAGCTGCTGCGCCTGGAGCACGGCCGCGATGAGGGCCAGCTGCTCGGAGTTCGCCGCAGCCTCGACCGCGTCCCTCTTGGCCTTCTCGATGTCGCTCATTCCGACACCGCCGGCCGCAGCAGACGAACGGGGGGCTCGGTCTCCTCGGCGGTGCGCGCCTCCTCTTCGAGGCGGGCGAACACCTTCTTCACGTAGGAGGTGCTGCGGGTGGCCTGGCGGGCTGTCTCGGCCACGGAGGTGCCCAAAACGAACCCTGCCCGGATGACGTTCGCGGCGACCCCCGCAGGCAACCTCTCGTCGCTGTCGGCGGGCACCTCGTCGTCCTCTTCGACGCCGGGTGCCTCCAGGTCCCACACCCGGTGGCCACCGCAGATGACCAGCGGCTTCACCTCCGGGGCCGCAGGTGCGGGTTCGAGCTCCGGGGCAGGGGGGGCGGTCACCTCTTCGGGGGTGTTGGTGGTCACCTCGACCCGCTCGACAACCGTCTCGGTGGGAGGCTGGGGGGTGTCGATGTGGAACATGTTCAGCAGCGCCGCATCCGCCCCTTCGGCGAGCCGGTCGCGCTGCACCTGGACCAGGCGAACGCCCAGCTCGGTGTCACCGACCCCGACCTTCTTCGCGAGGCGCCACGACGTCAGCTCCGACGACTTCCGCACCCACCCGAGCGGATGGTTCACGGCCCGGGACCGGTGGTACGCCAGGCGCTGCACCGTCTGCGCGTTCCGCCGCTGCACCTCCAGGTCGACGCCGGTGCGGTGCACCACAACCCGCCGGGCGAGGAATGCCAGGCCCTCGGCGCCGGCGGTCATCCCCATCGGTGTCAGGCCGAAGATGATGGCCTGCCCGGTGGTGCTGGCGGCGGTGACGCCCATGGCTGCGGCGGCTGCCGGGAGCAGCCACAGGGCGGCCCTGGCGACGGGTGACGACGTCTGGTTGAGGAGCGTCGTCACCAGCAGGGCGAGGGCGGCTACGGCGGTGGCGCCTTCACCGGCGGCCAGGGCGCCGATCGCGGTCCCCGACCCGTACTTGCCGGACAGGTTGGTGAAGGTCCCGATACCTCCGGCGACCGCGACCGCGACCATGGGGAGGGCCGTCGCGACGAGGAGGATCACCTGCCCCCAGGTGAGTTTCCGTGCCGTGCTGTTCATCGGCTTCCGTTCTGGTCGAATCCGGCGTAGTCGCCGGGCGGGTAGACGTAGGCGGCGAGGGCGCCCCGGGCGTGGGCGAGCAGCAGGTACGCCACCGTCCACGGGAGGGCCGCCCCTTTGGCCTCGTTGCAGGGGTGGCAGGCGAGGACGAGGTTCACCAGGTCGTTCGCCCGCCACATCGACCACGGGACGTAGTGGTCGAGAGTCGCGTCGGACAGGTCTTCGGCGAGCGGGGTCCGGCAGTAGTGGCAGCGGAGCCCGTCCCGGGCGGCGACGCACCCGCGAAGGTGACGTCGCCGCCGGGAACTGCCCCGGCCCTTCTTGTTCCGGTGCTTCGACGGGGAGGTCACCGGGTGGCCCCGGTCTGGCCGAGTGCGCGGGTGAACATGTGGCCGAAGTGCCGGGCCCCGTACCGGTCGCCGGTGGCGTGGGCGACGGTCAGAAGGTTCCTGACCTGGTCGGCCGGGGGGCACGGGCGGCGGGCGTTGTGCAGGGCGGTGGTCTCGGTGGGCCGGCGAACCGGGCGGCTGCTGCTCACTGGCCCTCACCGGCCCGGATCGCTTCGACCTGGTCGGCCGCCTGGTCGATGAGGTCGGCCAGCTCCCGGAACGCCACGGCGAAGCGGCGGGCGTCCGCCGGACCGACAGGGAATTCCTCGGTGTCCGTCTGGATGACGACCAGCACCGTGGAACCGGTCGGGTCGTAGGGGTGCTGGGAGATGTGCACCGGGCCGACACCGACCTCGCCGTGGGAGGTGGGGGCGGTCACTGCCCACAGCGGTTCGCTCTTGTGGGCGATCTCCGCCTTCGTCCGCGAAGTGCGGTAGGGGTGCTCGTACCTGCACCACGGCGGGCAGGCGATCCGCACTTCCCCGGCGTCGAGGGTGGTGAGGGTGAGGGTGCCGTCGCTGTTGCGGCGGGGCTCGGGGGCCACCGTGGGCCGGTCGCCGCTCACTTGTCGGCCGCCTTCGCGGCCTGGTGGCGGATCTCCGCGGCGAACTCGGCCAGCTCGTCGGCGAATGCGACGGCCTCGATCAGCGGCATGATGTGCGTGCCCTGCTCGTCGTCGATGAGGATGTGCGGCTTCCGCTCCGCCTCCAGCTCGCTGAACGGGTCCACGCCGATCCGGGCGTGCATCAGCAGCACGTCCTCGTCGCTGTTGGCTGCCCCGGTCAGCGTCAGGTCGACGGAGGCGCTGGCGTGGATGATGTCTTCGATCGGCCCCGTGTGCTCGTGGTGGGCCTCGGTGCACCAGTCGTAGCAGTCGACCTGCACCGTGACCTGGCGGACCGGGCGGGCCGTCGCCGGGCCCTTGGTCTGGGTCGCCAGGTCGGGGGTGATGCTGTTCAGGAAGTCCCGGATGATCGGCTCACGGTCGGCCTGCGGCAGGCTCCGCGACAGCCAGATTTCACCGTCGCCGATCTGGCCGGCGAAGTAGGCGTAGTCCCCGATCTGGAGCGCCTTCGGGTCGACCTCCTCGACGGTGACCCCGAGGAGCGTCAGCAGCTTGTCGAGGGGCATCTGCGCGGTCTCACCGACGGTCATGGACTGCCACAGCGCCCACAGGTCTTCGGTCGACGTGGGAGACGTCGGGGCGGGCTCCGGTGCCCTCTTGGAGTACGTCTGCTCGACGGGGCTGATCCGGGCCAGGAGCTCCCTGATGATCGGTTCCCGGTCCGTCTGCGGCAGGGTGCGCTCGACCTGGATCTCGGCTTCCCCGATGCGGCCGTGGAAGTAGGCGACGATGCCGTCAGCGGCCAGCTCGCCGGGCTCAACCTCGATGAGGGTGACGCCCATGCCGGTGAGGAGCTCGGCGACGGGAATCGTCGCGACGTCTCCGAGGGTGACGGCCTTCCAGAAGGAGGCCGGGTCGACGGGGGCGGCGGTGGTGGCCGGCGGGGCGACCGGCGCCCCGGACTGGCGGAACGTGGCGGGAACGTTGGTGCGGGCGGTGCTGCTCATGGCAGGTCTCCTCAAAGCGGGTGAGGGGCCCCGGCCGGCGGACGACACACGTCCGGCCGGGGCAGTCCCGGAACCGCGGGACACGGTGGTGGGGCAGGGGCCGTCAGGCCGAGGTGAGCTGGCGTCCAGAGCGGACGGAGTAGCAACCGCCCGACTGCTCGACCGGCTGGTTCGCGTACTGCCAGGCCGTCGGGTCGGTCGCCGTCTCGACGGTGTTCCGCTTCACCCGGTAGTGGTCGATGACCGTGTGCCGGGCGATCGTCCGCAGCCACGCCCGCACCTGGGCGTCGGTGGTGGCCCGGCACTTCGGCCACGCCTTCCACGCCCGGATGAACGCTTCGGCCGTCAGATCCTCCGCGAGGGCGAAGTTCCGGTCACGAACCTCGGCGAGGACCACCCCGGTCACGAAGCCCTGCTGCGCCGCGTACAGGTCGCCGAACGCCCGCTTCCGCTGCTCGGCACGCTCAGCGTTCCGCAGCTTCGCGTCCCTGGCCCACGTGCGGCGGCAGGCGCGGCACTGCCGGGCACCGGTCTTGCTGACCTGAGTGTTCGCCTCGTCGAACGGGTGGCCGTGCACGCAGTGCGTTCGCGTCGCCAGCGTGCCGCCGAAGCTGCGACCTGACCTGCCCGCTTCGGCGGTGGTCATCACGAACAGGTGGCCGGGGTTGATGCACCTGCGGTGCAGGCACGTCACCCCGCCCTTGCACGACAGGTCGACCTGGTGGCAGGTCCGGCCGACGGTGTGCCCCTCGGGGATCGGGCCGACGAACTGCTCGTGGGCGATCCGATGGGCGTTCACGGCACGGCCGGCGATTACGAGCCGGGGGTAACCGTTGCTGTTCGTCTTCCCGGTCCAGATCACGCAGCCATCGGGGCCGGGAGTGGTCTTGGTCAGGAGCCGATCGGCGAGGGTCTTCACAGGGCCACCGCCGTACCGGTGGTCGCGGGGGCGAGGTGGGCGGCGGCCTCATCGACCGCGTCGGCCGCGTCCCGCAGGGCCTTGGCGAACGCCACAGCGTCGGCCTGCGTGTCCATCTGGAGACGCATGTTCATCGCGACCGGGTCGAACGCGTAGGCCACGATGTACGGCGCTCCGTCGTCCGGGGACGTCAGCTCGATCGGGAGGGACGAACCCTCGGCGAAGCGGAGCTCTCCCAGCGTGGCGACGCACAGACCGTCGGAGTGCCAGTGCTGGTCACACCCCGGGATCCGGCACCCGTCCGCGATGACCGGGGCGGCCGGGAGGGGGGTGTCGTTGATCTCGACGGTGCCGGTCAGGTCGAACGACCAGTCGACGTAGGCGCCGTGAACGGCCGCCTGCGCCTTCAGGAACGCGTCCATGCCCGTACTGGCCGCACGCCACGCCGCCCGCCGCGGGTCGTCCTCGGGCAGGCCCTCGACCGTCTTCTCGTCGGCGTCCGTGACCGTGGCCTCGAACCGGTCCAAGGCCTGCCGCCAGTCGGCGAGGGTGTCGAGGAGGGGGGCGATGTGGTCGGTGGGCGCCTCGCTGCCGTGGACGGTCTCCAGGGCCCGCAGGCTGTCACCGGTCAGGCCCTCGAAGCGGGCGGCGTATCCGGCGGTGGCGTTCACGTACACCTCGGCCGGGGCCGGCTCGGCGACCGGGGCGGGGGCGACGTACTCGGCGGTCCGCTTGTACGTCACGAACGCCTTGTCGAGAACCGCCGTCTCCGAGGGCAGGAACCCGTTGACCCGGCGCCACTTCCCGTGGACGTTCGACCAGGCCTTGCGGGGCTCGGTGCCCATCTCGGTGCGGTACACCTTCGCCGCGGTGCGGCCGAAGGGGCTTCCGTACTGGTCGGCGAACGCCTGGTCGACACCGCGGCCGGTGAGGTACCGGCGGGCGAGGACCATCCCGGCGGAGATCGTGGTGTAGAGGACGGCCTTGTCGACGGCCGCAGCGGCGTCGATCCGACGATGACGCGACGTGAGAGCATGACTCACAGCGGTACTCCTGTTCGCTCAGGTGTGTCCGTGAGGCCCTCGTTCGGTGTCTCTAGCACCGGCGGGGGCCGCTTCAATGTGACTGCTAATGCAGATTAGCATTGGAAGATGCGATAGGGCAAGCCTGTCGTGCGGGAGTATCGCGGGCGGCGCACTGGCCGCAGTACACATTCAGTACGGGTGATCCCCAGACGTTGCGGGATAACGACGGAGGGGCACGGATGGCAAACTCGCAGGTCAAAGGCCATATGGGCTTCCGCCGCAGGTCCCGAATCCGGCTTGAGAGACCTTGTAATGCGTAGGTCGTCGGTTCGAATCCGACAGGGGGCTCGGCGGGAAGCCCAGGTCAGATGGTGTCTGACCTGGGCTTCTGTCGTCAGCGGATGCGGCGGCGACGCCGTGAGCGCTCCGTGCGGGTGCCGGGGGTCTCAGTTCTGGTCTCAGAGGGGCCCGTGGGCTGGCCTGGTGTGAAGGCGTTGCCCATGCGGAGCATGGCGTCTTTGGAGAGGGCTGAGCGCCCCTTCACGTAGCGGCGGGTCTGGCTGATCTGGGTGTGGCGGAGGCAGAGCCGAGCGGTCGTGGTTCAGGGCGTCAAGGTCGTTCGTATAGTGGCGTGCTCCACCTTGACGCCCTGAACCACGACCGCTCCACGGTGTGTGGGGCGAAGGCGGACGGGATGGGAGCCGGGGTGAGTGGTGGGTTGAGGGAATGGGCTGACCTCCGAGCTCCCTGCATAACCGATGGCGTGCATTTGTGCGCAGCAGTAACGTGGCACCAGATAAACGGAGTTAGGGTGCCAAATGGACTTCACCGACCAACTGGGCCGACTGGCGAGGGCACATCAGCTCGGTGCTGACCTGTCGGCCAATGTGCAGGCTTGGGGCGACAGCAGATCGTGCAATGCCCAAGCTGTGATCGCACCAGACCGTCTTAGCTGGGAGCTCCGGCTCCGGGTAGCACAGCCCCCACCACTCGCCGAATGGGGCTTCCGCTTCGGCGAAGCGATCAATCATCTTCGGTCCACGCTCGACAACCTGGTCGTCGCCATCGCCCGACAGTCTGGCGTCGAAGACGCGGTACAGCCCCGCGCCCTGAAATTCCCCATCTGCGATGCCCCAAAGGAGGGGGCAGCCGCGAGCGTGCCGCCCGATACGGAGGTCGTAGTTGCGCCGTTCAAGGACGATGCTGTCTTGCTCCGGCATCGCACCAAGGGACGGATCAAATCCGTCCAGGGCAACTACAGCTTCACAGCTCAGGTTCAGGTGGTCTTGGCTGATGCCGTACCTTCGGGGTCACGGAACTTTTGGCAGCACTCTGGGAGTGCACGCATCTGGTCGTGAGCGTCGTAGTAGGGCGAGCGCAGGAGTCAGCCTGAAGCTCATCAAGCGGCCTCTTGTGTAATTGTCTAGTGGTCAAGGCCGGGCTCGCTCAGTGACATCAGCACCTGGTATCAACGACCATGCGCACGAGCGGTCGGCTTCGGCTTAGAGCGACCAATCGGCCGAGGTTCTCCGCTCAGCATGATCGACCTGATAAGGATAAGGGTAGGTCTCAAAGCCTTGGCATGGGCGCCGCCCTTCGTTATGGCCGACGCCCCTGACTCGGCCATTTCCACGGCACCGACCTCTAGTCGTGTCCCCTCCTTGCCCACAGGTAATTCACGCGCTCCTTCTGGCCTGCATAAATCCAGGTCGGTACCGGCGGCGCCCCTGAGGTGGCGATGCAGTAATCGCCGTAGGCTGAAAAAACCGTGCCAATGCGGGAGGAGGAAAGTTCTTCATCTATGAATTTTGTGAGCGAGTCAAGGCGTCGGTCAAGGGTCTCGCTCTTCGACTCGGCTGATCGCCAAGCCGCAACTTCAGTCAGCTGTGTGAAGGCAGCTCCAGAGGCCAAAGCAACGACGATCAAGCGCGCAAGAATAATATTGTTGTCGCCAGAGGTTATTGGGATGGCGATGAGGATGGCCCCAACGGAAGTAATTGAAAACATCCACAGCATGCGTCCGTAGTAGTCTGCGGCCGTTTTATACAGATGCTTCCCCCAAAAGGCATTCTCTTGGAGATGCTCGCAGAGTCGCTTCATGCCAAGAGAAGCCTCGCTCGCGAAATAGTCTGCCGGAACAGGGGAGGGGTGTGTTTCTCCTGCGGTTGGAGTTACGCGACCAAACCAGTTGCTGAGGTCGACTTTTTCGCCGACTGTTCCGAGAGCGTCAAGCAGGAGGCCGCGAATCCTCCCCTCTTCGCCGGCCGAATGGCATTTTGCAGCCTTATTGCGGGCGATCCAGGATGAGATTTGGACGCCCAATGCGATGAGAGCAGGAATATAAGTCAGCGGACTCGCAATGAAGACCGATGTGACGCTAAGGGAGAAGGTTGCCACCTGGAGCCACCTACTCGCTCTGTAACCCTTTGCTGCTTTCTCAAGCTGCGCATTGGCCAGTGCGATGATTTCATGAGACGACACTTGAGAACTGGTCACCTAGTAAGCTCCCCCAGTGGTCGAGAGCCCCTCGCGTATCCCCTTGCTGTTCACACTGAAGGGCCCTATTGGTGATGGCTCGCGCAACGGAAATTGAAGCAACGTGAGCTTTTGGACGCGTTTGGGATGAAGATTCCGCAATCTCGAAGAACTCGGCAATCGCACGCGTGATCGATGGCATTCGAGAGCGAAACGCAGTATTCGCAATATTCTCGATCTCGTAGGATGCGATGGGCTGCCCGTTTTTCTTGCTCCACCATTTTATTATCTGGATGAGGTGAATGAATCCTGCTCCAAGTAGCGCACCTTTTCGGTTAATCTCTTGATTGCGTTCCTCTGGGGCGTATGCATTCCATCGAACTAGATCGGCTGACGGAATTTTGTAGATTCCACTCTTGGGGCTGCTGATATCGGGAATCGCCGGTATCACGTCAACGTCTGGGCCTTGGGTGAAGTGGATGCGAACTGTATTTTCCGAGATGTGCGCTTCGTGGTATCTGGGTTTAAGGGTTTCCAGAATTTTTGCTGTGATGGAATGGGGAGTGGTTTCTGTAGGTGAGAGTGAACTCAATACCGCCACGACGTCTACATCGGAGAAATCTTGAATCGCCGTTGAGCGGGCCAAGGAGCCAGTTATTTTGCATTCTTGTACCACAACTGACTGGCAAAGGAATTGACAAATTTCCCCAGCGCGCTCCAGCGCCTCATCAAGCTGCTGCTGACTCAAGCTGATGCGTCGAGCGAAGAGTGCGAAGGTTTTCTCCAAAGTGGCGTTCATGTATTCGATGCGTTCGGATCCTCGGGTGAAGGGGATGGCAGGGTTGATCTCACGTCATTTTGCCCTAGGAATCCTACGTTCGGTGGTTGTTCGGAGGAATACCCATCATGGGTTTGGGGCCGTCCCCGGGCCGTCCGAAGCTGGCCGACGTCGACGGTCGGCGCCCGTAGGCGCCCCCACCCCGCTCTGGCCTGGGTCCCAGTGATGATCTACCACACTGGAAGGGTTATGCCTGCACCCCGGAGAAGTGTGCTTATGTTCTCTGACCCTGCGGATCGGGTGAGTGTCTAACTCCGTGACAACGCCGACGACCTGCGGCGGACAAGCGTGGACGTCGTCTGGCCTCGTCTGTATAGGGCTGCGCGGCTGCCCGGCCATGCGGTTCGTCATTACGGAGGCTGCCGACGGATGCCCCTGGAACAAGATCGGACAAACCTCAATGCGTAGGTCGGCGGTTCGAATCCGACAGGGGCTCAGCGGGAAGCCCAGGTCAGATCCGTTCTGACCTGGGCTTCCCGCTTCTGTGATGCCGCTGCCCTGTGCCGGTGATCAGGCCGGGGCCAGAGCGCCGAGCGTCAGCTCGGCTTCGTCTCCCGCCGTGGTGACTTCCCGGACCGTCCACGTGCGGGCGTCGATGGAAGTGCCCGCGCCGGTCGTGTACGCCGGGACCTTGAGGGCCGGGCCCGGTGGGTTCTCCGTGTGGAATTCCGCGTCCGTGGCCGCTCCGTCGGGGAAGCGCAGGTAGATGTCGATCGGGTGCGGGGCCGCTGCGAAGGCGGCGGGATCCGGTAGGCCCTGAAGGCGGCAGCGGGCGCCGGGAAACAGGTGAGTCTGTCTGCAGAGGGCCAAGTAGGTGGGCATGAGAGGGCTTCCGGGGTGCGGTCGGGTAGGCGCGTTGTCACGTCGTACGTCGGGGGGTGTCCTCGGTCAGTACATCCGGCTCCGTCGCAGGTGGCCGGTGCGCCACGCTGTGCGGCCGGCCGGGGGCGGGCGCGCCGCCCAGGGAGGCCGGCCGGGAGCGTTCGCTCTAGTACCCCTGGATCAGTTGTCGCTGTGCGGCGTCGGCGCAGGACGTGACCGCTGCGCATATCGCCGTGACGGGTGCGGGCTCGTCTGGTGGGGGTGTCAGGGCGGGGGTGGACCAGCTTTGGTGGGTGGCGTGGAGCAGGCGGTGGAGGGGGCTGTTCGCCCGGGGTGTGGCGGGGGAGGGGTGGTGCTGGGGGAGCAGGCGGGTGGGGGTGGAGATCAGGAGGCCTCTTGCCAGCAGGTGGGTCTCGACCCCGTGGCGTACGTGGGGGGCCAGGCGGTGGATCGATGCCTGGAGCGATCCCGCGCGGCGGCGGGCGGCGAGGCGGTGCAGGACCTCGTTCTGTACCGGGTCGGCCGGCGGGCCGGGGCGGTTGATCAGCAGGAGGGTGCCGCGGATGATGACGCGGTCGGCCGCCGCGAGGTCGATCAGTACGGCGCCGGCCAGCGCGATGCCGAGTTCGACGCGCCAGGACGAGGTGCGGCCGCCGGTCGAGGCGGCGATGTGCAGCATGACCTCGTCGGCGAGTGTCGTCGTGGTCATGGGGCGATCCGGAAGGACTCCCACTGAGGGGGGAGGTCCTCCTCGTAGAAGATCGCGTCGACCGGGCAGACCGGCTCGCAGGCCCCGCAGTCCACGCATTCATCGGGCTGGATGTACAGGGACCGGGGGTTCTCCTGGATGCAGTCGACCGGGCATTCGTCCAGGCAGGCCTTGTCCTTCACGTCGACACAGGGGGCTGCGATCACATAGGTCATCGGGATACCTCGAAGTCGGGACGGAGCCCGGTGCTGCGACCGGCGGCCTGTGCGCGGCCGGTCGCAGCACCGGGGGAGAGGGGCGGGCGCATCGCCCGCGTGCCGGTCAGCGCGGTTCGCCCTGCTCCGTGGGGTAGCCGCCGCGCTTCCAGTGCTCCAGGCCGCCCAGCAGCTCCTTCACCTTGAAGCCGAGGGCCGAGAGCTGGGCGGCGGCGCGGGTGGCGCCGTTGCAGGCCGGCCCCCAGCCGTAGGCGATGTAGAGGGGCTCGGGGGCGAGCCACTTGGCCGTCGCGGGGGAGATGTCCTGGTGCGGGAGGCTGAGCGCGCCGCGGATATGTTCGGCGCTGTAGGCGTCGGTGCGCCGTACGTCGAGGACGACGAGGCCGCGTACGCCCTCCTCCAGGTCGTGGTGGAGGTCGTACGGGTCGGTCTCGCAGGCGAGCCTGAGGTCGTGGAAGTACGTGTGGGCGTTCTCGGGGGCGGCGGGCGGGACGGTCAGGACGCGGCTCGGTTCGGCGTACACGATCGGCCGGTAGTCGGCGAGGCGGCGGAAGTCGCGGTAGGCGGCCTCGTAATCCTTGTTGGAGACGAGGAAGGTGCCGCCGTTGGCCAACAGGGAGTTGCTGCTCTCGATCTCCTCGCCGACCGCCACCTTCCAGGTCATGTCGACCCGGCTCTCCAGTTCGGGGTGGATCAGCTCCTTGACGACGCCCTGCTTCTTCGGCACCACGCCGTCGAAGCAGTAGATCTGTTCGCCGTCGTAGGGGTGGCTCTTCACGCCGGACTCGATCTCGAAGGCGAGGTTGACGAAGGCGACGCCGTAGTTGCGCTGCATGGCGGCGAGACCGGCCATGCCCTTGAAGCGGGCGCCGACCTCCAGGAAGACGAGTTCGTCGTCCCGGGTGTGGAACAGCTCCAGGTGGGAGCCGCCGTCGAGGCGGCCCAGCGCGTCCAGTGCGCGTTCGGCGAAGGCGACCATGCGGGCCACGCGCGGATCGGAGTCGATCAGGTTGATGTCGGCGTTGACCTTGCCCCCGGGCACTTCGAGGGAGTTGACGAGGTATTCGGTGACGCCGCCGAAGACCGTGCGCCCCTGGGCCGAGACGATGTTGACGCTGTACATCGTCCCTTCGACGAACTCCTCGTACTCGTAGGCCCGGCCGAGGTCCGACGGCAGTCCGGTGAACTGGCGGCTGTCGGTGATCTTGAGGACGCCCTCGGAGGCGGCCGCGTCGGTCGGCTTGAGGATGAATGGGAGACCGACCTCGGCGACGACGGAGGTGAAGTAGGCGGCGGGATCCGCCGCGTGGCGCTCCGGGTCGAACGCGTCGAAGAGGGGGACGCGTATGCCCGCTTCGAGGAGCCGCTGCTTCATCAGGCACTTGTCGCGGTACGGCAGGATGTCGGCGGAGCCGGGCCCGTCGAGGCCGAAGTGGGAGCGCAGTTCGGCGGCGACCGTCATGTTCTGCTCGTCGTAGCAGTGGACGGTGAGGTCGGCGGGCGAGGTGTCCGCCAGGAGCTCCGAGATGACCTCGCGTGACGCCTGCGCGTCGACGAGCGAGTACAGCATGGGTGTGGGGTCGGGCAGGCCGCACGGGACGACGTGGACCTGGGTGAACCAGCCCAACTGCTCGGTGGTGAGGTTGTCGGCGTCGCGGTCGGCGAAGATGCCGATCAGCCGCACCTGGGCCGGATCGGCGAGGAGGTCGTGGCGGAAGACGCCGAACCCGCGGGTGGAGACGATGACTGCGGTCTTCACGCGGCCACCTCGCCGGTGGTCGCGGCGGTGAGCTCGGCCACGGTGTCGGCCAGTGTCCGGAGCCCGGCCGAGAGGTTGATCTGGCTGACGGTGAGCGGCGGGAGGAGCTTGAGAACCTCGTCCCGGCGTCCGCAGACCTCGATGATCAGGCCCTTCTCGAAGCAGCGGCGGGAGACCTCGGCCGCCTGGACGCCCAGCGCCGGGTCGAGTTCCACGGCGTGGATCAGGCCGATGCCCCGGACCTGGGCGCCGTAGGGCTGGGCGATGTGGCGGTCCAGGAAGTCGGCGACGAGGTCGGCCTTGGTGCGGACCTGGCGGACGAAGGAGTCGTCGGCCCAGTAGTGGCGCAGGGCCGCGGCGGCCGCGACGAAGGCGAGCTGGTGGCCGCGGAAGGTTCCGTTGTGCTGACCGGGGCGCCAGATGTCGTACTCCGGTTTGATCAGCACGATCGCCATCGGCAGGCCGTAGCCCCCGATCGACTTGGAGAGGGTGACCAGGTCGGGGGTGATGCCCGCGCGTTCGAAGGAGAAGAAGGAGCCGGTGCGGCCGCAGCCGGCCTGGATGTCGTCGACGATCAGCAGGATGCCGTGCCGGTCGCAGAGGTGGCGGAGCTCCTGGAGGAAGGCGACGGGGGCCACCCACACCCCGCCTTCGCCCTGCACGGTCTCCAGCAGGACGGCGGCGGGTTTGTCGACGCCCGAGCTGGGGTCGTCCAGGTGGCGGCGCAGCAGGTCCAGGCTGTCGAACGCGCCGAGCGGGGAGACGGGGTAGGGGAGGTGGGTGACCTGGGGCAGGGTGTTCTCCAGGCCCTGCCGGTAGTAGGCGGATCCGGTGGCGGCCAGGGAGCCGGTGCTGACGCCGTGGAAGCCGCCGCCGAAGGCGATCACGTTGGTACGGCCGGTGGCCAGCCGGGCCACCTTCAGTGCGGCCTCGACGGCGTTGGTGCCGGACGGGCTGGTGAACTGCACCTTGTAGTCGAGGCCGCGCGGCTCCAGGACGTGGCTGCGCAGGGACCGGAGGAAGTCCGCCTTGGCCGAGGTGGAGAGGTCGAGGCCGTGGACGAGGCCGTCGGCCTGGAGGTACTCGATCAGTACGTCTTTGATCGCGTCCGGGTTGTGGCCGTAGTTCAGGGTGCCCGCACCGGAGAGGAAGTCGATGTACCGGGTGCCGTCCTCACCGATGAGCAGGTCGCCTTTGGCGCTGGTGAAGACGGCCGGGAAGGCGCGTGAGTAGGAGCGGACGGCGGACTCGTCGGTCTCGAAGACGGACGGAGTCGCCGGGGTGTCCAGGACGAGCGTGGTCATGGGTGTTACCTCGCTGATTCCGCGACGGCCGGTGCGGCGCCGGTGGTGAGGGGGGAGCGGACCTCGAAGGCGGCTCCGATGTCGGTGCGGTGGCGCATGCCGGGGAAGGAGATGGAGCCGATACGCCGGTAGGCCTGGGCCCGCGCCTCGGTGAGGGTGCGGCCGGCGCCGACCACGTGCAGGACCCGGCCGCCGCTGGTGACCGGGCGCCCCTCCGCGTCGGCGCGGAGGTTGGCGTAGAAGAGGTGGGCGTCGTCGCCCGGGGCCGGGTCGAGGCCCCGTACGGGCTGGCCGGTGGTGAAGGTGCCGAAGGGCCAGCCGGGTGCGGCCGTGGAGTCGGCCGGGTCCAGGCAGCCCTGGGTGAGGGCGATGCTGCACCGCACCTGGCCATCGGTGACCAGCAGACTGCGACCGAGGTCGCGGCGGAGCACGGCGCGGCACAGCTCGGTGAAGTCGCTGTGCACTCCGGGGAGGACGGCCTCGGCCTCGGAGTCGCCGAACCGGGCGTTGATCTCGATGACCTTGAGGCCCGTGTCGGTGATCATCGCCCCGATGTAGACGAATCCCGTGTACGAGAGGCCTTCCGCCGCGACGCCGCGGAGGAACGGTTCGACGAGGTCGCGGCGGATCTGTTCCAGCAGGGCCGGCGAGGACTGGGGGTGCGGGGCGAGGGAGCCCATGCCGTCGCAGTTCTTGCCGACGTCGCCCTCCAGGGTCCGCTTGAAGTCCAGGGCGGTGGGGAAGAGCAGGTAGTCCTCGCCGTCGAGGAGGGCGAAGACGGAGATCTCGCGACCGTAGAGGCGTTCCTCGACGACGAGTTGGAGCGCTTCGCCCTGTGCGGCGGCGAAGGCGGCCACCGCGGCTTCGGCCTCGGCGGCCGTGTCGCAGACCACGGCGCCGTCCCCGTCGGGGGTGAGCCCGTCGGTCTTGACCACGCAGGCGTACGGGCGTTCCCGGATGTAGGCCCGGGCTGCCGGCTCGTCGGTGAACGCGGCGTACTCGGCGGTGGGCAGCCCGTGGTCCACGCAGAACCGCTTTCCGCGCTCCTTGCTGGCCTCCAGCTGGGCGGCGGCAGCCGACGGGCCGATCACCCGGTGGCCGTGGGCGGCCAGGGTGTCCACGTACCCGGCGCAGAGCGCGTCGACGTGGGAGACGAGGACGAACTCCACCGGGTGGTCCGCGAGGAACGCCAGGGCGGTCGAGGGGTCGTCGACCTGGATCCGGGGGACCGGGACGATGCGCTCGTCGGTCAGGACATCGCAGCCGGGGCCGTAATACACGGTCACGGAGGGGTCGGTGCGCACGAACAGATCGCAGATCGCATGCCCGCGTCCCGTGCCGTCGATCACCAGTACGTCGGTCACAAGCGGCCTTTCACTGTGCGGCCGTCAGGGGTGACAGCCCCCGTGGCGACCGGTACGGATTTCTCCCACGGGGTGGGCGTGACGTCCTCGGGCAGACCCGTCTGGTCGCCCTCCACCTGTCCGGCGGCCTGGAGGTGGTCGGCGAGCGAGCCCCATACCTCGGTGTAGCGCTCGGGCCGGTTGTCCTGGTCGTCCGCCCGGATCCAGGGGGAGTTGGCCCAGTCGCAGGCCGGCATGACGTGGTGCAGATCGTGCTGGACGGTGTCGCCGACGAGGACGAACATGCGGTACGAGGAGTGGACGACCAGCATCCGGAACGTCCACTTCGCCCACGCTCCCGCCCGGCGGACGCCGGTGACCGAGTCGGCCGGGACGGCCTCTCCGCAGAAGCGGCCGAAGGTGAGCAGGTCGCGCTGGTCGCGGGGGAGCCGTTCCTGGTTGCCGAAGAGCCACCAGCGGTGCTCGGTCATCGTGTAGAGGTAGGTGCACGCCTGGAAGAAGACCGAGGCCGGGACCAGCCACAGCACCAGCCACTCCTGCCACCAGCCGGTGAGGGTGATGAAGGTGGCGGTGGCGGCGAGGTAGGCCAGGGACATCGCCAGGCGGTAACGCGGCTTCACGCCGATGAAGTTGGACGTGATCCGGTTGAAGAGGAACCGGGCGTGGTGGCGCGGGGAGAACAGGGCGCCCCACAGGTAGCGGCGGAACTGGGACCGCGTCATCCCCGGGCGCATCCCGGTCGACAGCAGGTAGCGGGTGTCGCCGTCCTTCATGGAGCAGGGGAAGGCGTGGTGGGCCAGGTGCTCCTTGCGGTTCTCGTCGTAGGGGGTGCGCCAGAAGAGCGTGGTGATGAGCTCGCCGACGAGCCGGTTGCTCCAGGCCTTCTTGGTGAACATGCGGTGCAGCGTCTGGTGGACCACGACCACGTCCAGGCGCCGCATGCCGCCGCCGGTCAGCAGCCAGCCCAGCAGCAGCAGTACCGGCGACCAGGCGGTGAAGGGGTGCAGGGCGTGGGCGCCGAGCGCGATGCCCGCGGCGATCTGCGCGGTCCCGAGCAGACCGGCCTTGAGCGGGCTCCACGGTATGAGCTGCTTGCCCCCCTTGAGCGGGACACCGGTCACCCAGGTGAGGTAGGGCTGCACGAAGGCGGGCAGGACCCGCATGGACTCGCGGGGTTCACCGCCGGTCAGGACGGTCTCGTGGGTGTTGGCGGAGTTACGCACCGACGCCTCCGAACAGCACGTCGTTGGTCTCGTGGGTGATGTCGCGGTCGAGGTCGGCGCCGCTCGCCCACGTCATGTTGACGATGGTGCGGCTCGTCTCCCCGCGGATGGGGTAGACCCGGTGCATCGTGGTGTCGGTCTTGACCACGTAGGCGTCGCCGGCCTCGAAGGCGTACGAGCGGACCTGGCTCTTGAGCAGGGCGCCGTGCACGTCGGGGTTCTGTTTGTCCCAGGAGGTGTGCGGGACGGCCTGGACGAAGCCGCCGTCGCGGTAGTCGGGTGCCTGGAGCACCAGGATGAAACCGTAGGTGTAGTCGTCCCAGTGCCAGCCGTGGGTGTCGCCGTTCTTGCCGAGCCGGCTGATCACGTAGTGCTCGCCGGCGTACGGGCAGGTGAACACCTCCTCGCCGACCACCTGGCCCAGCAGTTCCTTGACCGCGGGGGAGAAGTACGTGGCGTGGATGAGCCGGCCGTGCTCCTTGATGACGGGCTGGCCGACCGTCGTCATCTGCCGGGGGGTTCCGTCGGTGATGTCGAAGCTGAACTTACGGTCCACCCCGTGGCCGTCCATGATGCCGGCCGCCTCGTCCTGGAGCGGGCGGAGCAGCTCGGGCGGGCAGAAGCCGCGCAGCGGCACGATGTGCTCGTCGCGGAACCGCTCCTGGAGGCCGGTGAGGGTTTCGCCGGTGAACCGGGCGAAGTGCCGCGCGAAAAGGTGCTCGGGGTCGAGGGGGGTGCCCTGCTGCGTCTGCGGACCGGTCTCGTCGGTGAGGGTCATGCGCGGTTGTCTCCTTGTGTGCTGGTGCGGGTTCCTCGGTGGCGTGGAGCGATGACGCGGTTGTTGGGGTTGTCGCCGAGCGGTTCGCCGTTGAAGACGGTGGTCCTGCGGACCTCCCGCGTCCGGCGGTGCAGCTCTTCGGGCGAGTCCGCGGTGACGACGACCATGGCGACCACGTCCAGCTGGTCGGCGCGGCCGCTCAGGGGCTGCCCGAAGGGTTTGGTGGCGCGGCCGTACTCGGTGCCGTCGGGGAAGGACAGGTCCGTCATGACGGCGGCCCCCGGCGGCGGCAGGAGGAGCAGGTCGGCCGAGTTGCGCGGGGTCCGGTCCAGGAAGGCCAGGTCGGGGCGGATTCCGCAGGCGAGGTCGGTGAGCGGGACGGCGTAGTCGGTGCCGTATGCGTTGCCGATGCAGACGACCGCGCCGACGCCCGCGGTGCGCGGGTTGAAGTCGATCAGTTCCACGGGCCCTTCCTCGGGCACCATGACCTCGACGTGGGTCGGGCCGTGGGTGAGGCCCAGCGCCCGGTGGAAGGCGGTCACCCGGTCGACGATCTCTGTGTGGCGCGGATGCGCGTACGGGAAGCACACGCCGAGTTCGACTACCGGGTCGAGGGCGGAGACGTAGCGGCCGGTGATCCCGACGATGTGGACCTCGCCCTCGTGGACCAGGGACTCCACCGAGACCAGCTCGCCCTCCGCCCGCTCCTCCAGGACGAATGCGCCGTGCGCCTGGATGTACTCGCTCATCAGCGGGTTCGTCACGGTCACGGAGGCGGTCTCCTCGGCTGCCGAACGGAGTTCGTCCAGTGAGGCGACGGTGTGGCAGAGAGCGGAGCCGGTGCCGTTCGCCGGTTTGAGGACGGCCGGCCCGTCGAAGCCCCAGCTGTCCCAGGTCAGCGCCTTGTCGAGGGTGGTGGAGCGGAGTTCGGTGAGGCCTTCGGCGTGGAGGGCGCCGCGTACCAGCGCCTTGTCCAGGACCCGGGTCACCGTGGCGGCCGTGCTGGTGGGCAGACCGGAGCGCTCCCGGAGGACGGCTTCGGGGCGCAGGGCCCCCTCGAAGGCGGTGTAGGTGCCGGCCACTTCGTACCGGTCGAGTACGTCGTCGAGTAGGCGGCCGACCTCCGCGGTGTCGGTCCAGGTGGTGACCGCGACGACTTCGTCGACCACGCCTTCCGGTACGGCGAAGGGGCCTTCGGTGAGCAGGGGGCCCTGGTTCAGGGCGATCACGTGGAAGCCCCGGCGCTTGGCCTCCCGGGCGACGAGGACCATGTGGTTGAGGAGTTCGAGCAGGACGAAGGCCGGTGGCTTGGCGTTCGGCATGGAGGGCGTCTCTCTCTTCACTGGGCGGCCGGCGCTTCGACCGGAACGGGCTGGGCGGTGGGGGCGGTGGCCTGACGGCGGCTCTGCCGGCGCCTGCGCAGGAACTCCCAGCCCACGACCAGGGCCACGATGAGGGCGACATCGGCGTAGATGGCCTGAGTGATGCCGATGCCGTCCATGCCACGGGCGAAGACGAAGGCGAAGACGGCCATCAGGCTGTAGCCGATCGCGGTCTGCACGCCCACGACGGAGGAGACCTGGGAGTCGGGGGTGCGGGCGATCATCAGCTTGAACTGGTGGACCCAGACGACCTCGCCGCAGAGCACCATCACCGAGAACAGGGCCACGCTGAGGTGGATGTTCCCGCTCGCGCTCGGCATGGCCAGATAGCACAGGGCGGCCAGGGCGACAGCCGTCAGGTTCACGGCGTTCTCGTTCGCCGGGGTGATTTTCCCGCGGCGGTTGAAGAACTGGTAGACGAAGATGCCGGCCATGATGCTGACCGATTCGAAGGTGAAGAACAGGGCGGTGCCCGACTCGCCCCAGTGGAACCAGACTTCGGGAATGACCGTGATCAGGGATTCGTACGTAGCCTGGAAAGCGGTCACCGACAGCACGATGTAGAAGACGGCTGTTCCGACGGTGTCCTCACGTGCCATCAGGGAAAGCGCGCCCCGCGCCCCGGAGAGACTGCCGCCCCCGCCCGCCGTGCGGGCCATGCGCAGGGACTCGTCCATACGCTCCTGGTTCGGGCGGACGAACATCATCATGACCGCCGCCACCACGAAGGCGCCCGCGTCGATCCAGACGACGGCCGTGAAACCGACGTACTTCAGGATGAAGACGCCCACCGCTCCGGCCAGTGCCAGCGCCAGCGGGAGGCTGGAATTGAAGACCGGGGAGTACAGGTCGGTCTCCCGCTTGTCGAAGAACTGGACCAGTGCCTTGACCCGGGCGTTGCTGACGGCGCTCTTCAGCAGGGACCGCACGAAGATGAGGACGACCGCTCCGACGAACATGTCGGGGGCGAGGAATCCCAGGAAGAGCAGGGTGACGCCCGCGGCGGCGATATTCAGTCTGATGAGCAGCGTCTTGGCGTTCTGCCGGTCGATGTACTGCGCGGCGAAAATTCCGACGAACAGGTTGGCGATCCAGTCGGCAGCGAAGACGATCGCCGAAAGCGTCGCACTGCCGGTTTCCCGGAACACGTAAGCGGCATAGGAGATCATCAGCAGCTTTGAGCCGAACAGGGAAATAAAGGATGCCAGGAAGCTGAGGAGGAAGTTTCGGCGCATATAGACGCTCATGTCAGCTCGCTCTTTCCGGCAAAGGCCATGGGGGGTTCGAAGGGTGCGCCGGCGGGCGTGTCCCGTCGTTGCACCGGAGTCTTTGCCAGGGCGATACCGACTGCGTTCCGGACCGGTACCGAAGCCGATCGGGATCGGCCTAGAATCTGCCGGTCACGCTCCCTAACCTGGGGCAATGTCCTTGAGAGGGGGGTCTCGGCAGGATGACGGAAATAGCCGAAGACGCGATTAGGTTCAACATCCTTGGCTCATTGGAGTGTTGGCAGGAAAAGCAGCGCATCAGGCTCGGGGGGCCGACTCAGGAGCGGGTGCTGACGATGCTGCTGCTGGAGGCCGGGCGAGTGGTGACGGTCCCCCGGCTGATCGAGGCGGTCTGGGGGGACGCGCCCCCGGCCACCGCCGTCCAGCAGATCCGCAAGACGGTCGCCGATCTGCGGCGCCGCCTCCCCCGGGGAGCCGAGTACGTCGTCACCGAAGGGGCCGGATACCGGGCCGACATCGCGCCCGGCCAACTCGACCTGGACGCGTTCCGGCAGAACGTGCGGGATGCCGCGGCGGATGTCGCCGGGGGGCGGTCGGCCGACGCGGTGGAGAAGCTGGGCGCGGCTCTGGCGCTGTGGCGCGGAGGGGTGATGTGCGGTCACGGGGGTCCCGTGATCGACGCGGCCGCCACTGCCCTGGCGGAGCACCGGATCGCCGCCACCGAGCAGTTCTTCGAACTGCGGCTGGAGGCAGGCGAGAGCGGTGAGCTGGTCGGCGCGTTGCGTGAGGCCGTCGCCGAGCACCCGCTGCGGGAACGGCTGCGGGGCCGGCTCATCCTGGCCCTCTACCGATCTGGCCAGCAGGCGGAGGCCCTCGCCGAGTACGGGCGGGTGCGGGAGCTGCTCGTCGAGGAGCTCGGCATCGACCCGGGCGCGGAACTGGCCCGCCTGCACGAGGACATCCTGCGGGGCAGCCCCGAACTCCTCGGCCCGGTGCCCGCGGTCCGGTCACCCGCTCCCCGGGCCCCGGCCCGCGCGACGCCCGGCACCGGGGTCCCGGCGCCCCGCTCCCTCCCGTACGACCTGTCGGACTTCACCGGCCGGGAACGGGAGCTGGCCCAGTTGCTGGAGATGAGCTCCGCCGGGCGTACCGGGATCGTGGGGGTGGACGGCATGGGAGGCGCGGGCAAGTCGACGCTCGCCGTGCACGCCGCCTACCGGCTCGCCGACGACTACCCCGACGGCCTGCTCTACATCGACCTGTTCGGCTTCACCCCGGGCGAGCAGCCCCTCCAGCCCGCCGCCGTGGCCGACGCCCTGCTGCGGCAGCTGGGGGTCTCGGACGCGCAGATCCCCGACGACGACCGGGAGCGGTTCGCGCTGTGGCGGGCGTGGACCGCGGGCCGGCGGATTCTGCTGATCCTCGACAACGCCGCCGACACCGCCCAGGTGCGGCCCCTGCTGTCCGGCATGTCGCACGGGCTGGTCATCGTCGTCGGCCGGGTCCGCCTGCTGGATCTCGACGGCGCCCGGTGGCTCTCCCTCGGCAGCATGGAGCCCGAGCAGAGCGCGCTGATGCTGACCCGGACGCTGGGCGAGGCACGGGTGGCCGCCGAGCCGAGGGCGGCCCGCGCTCTCGCGCAGCTGTGCGGGCATCTGCCGCTCGCCCTGCGCATCGCCACCGCCCGGCTGCGGAACCGGCCGCACTGGACGTTGCAGTACTTCGTGGGCAGACTCCACGACGAGTCCCGCCTCCTCAAGGAGCTCTGCTCCAGCGAACGCAGCGTGGCCACCACCATCCAGATCTCCTACCAGGTGCTGGAACCGGGCCAGCGGCGCGCCTTCCGCCTGCTGGGGCTGCACCCCGGCACCGACATCGACGTGCACGCGGCGGCCGCCCTGTTCGGCATGAGCCCCCAGGACGCCGAGGCCATGCTGGAAGCGCTGCTGGACGTGCATCTGCTCCGGCAGACCTGCATGGGCGTGTACTCCTTCCACGACCTGGTCCGCAGCTTCGCCCGGGGGCCGTGGCTGACGACGCGGGAGGAGGAGCGGTATGCCGCGCTGGGAGGCCTGATCGACTACTACCTCGCGGCGTCGGACCGGGCCTGCCGGACGCTGTTCCCCGGCCGGGTGGAGTACGCGGCCGTGGCCGCCGGAGAGCCGCCGGAGCTGCCGCCCCTGGGGAGCCCCGCCGAGGCCGGGAAGTGGTTCGACCGGGAGCTGCGCGCCCTCCAGGCGGCCGTGACCCTCGGCAGCGAGCGGGGCTTCCCCCGCCAGGCCGCCTACCTCGCCCGCAACACGGTGTTCCAGTTCCACCAGCGGGGCGACATCGTGGGGTACCGGGAGACCGGGGAGGCCGGTCTCCACGCGGCCCGCCTGGCGGGCGACCGCGTCGCGGAGGGGTTCAGTCTGCGGAACCTGATCGCGGGCCACTCGATGCGCGGGGAGTTCCGGAGCGCGGCGGAGTGCGGTGAGGCGGGGCTCGAACTCGTCAGGTCGGAGAACGACCGGCAGGACGAGGGCATCTACCTGGCGCAGGTGGGCTGGGCCTACTGCGCCCTGGGGCGCCTCGACGAAGGGCGGCGCGCCATGGAGCGTGCCGTCGCCCTGCTGAGGGAGACGGGGGAGGTCATGGAGGAGACCATCGCGCTGTGCAACCTCAGCTCCGTGTACACCTGGCTGGGGCGGGCAGACGACGCGGTGGTCGCCGCCGAACGGTCCTTGCGGCTGAACCAGCAGGTGAACCACGGGATGCACCGGGCCGGCGCGTTGAACGACCTGGCCATCGCCCACCTGTCCGGCGGCAATCTCCCGGAGGCGCTCGCGGCGCTGGACCAGGCCCTCGAACTGGGGGAGGAGGAGGCGACGCCCCGGAACCTCGCGCTCACCCACATCCTCACGGCCGACATCTGCCAGCGCGATGGGCGCGGTGAGCAGGCGCCCGCCTACGTGCGGTCGGGCCTGGACCTCGCCGAACCCCTGGCGACGCGGCCGTGGAAGTCCGAGATCGAGAACGTCGCCGGTCTCGTCCACCGGCGCAGGGGCGAGCACGACCTGGCGCTGGAACTGCACGGCCGGGCCCTGCGTCATGCCTCGGCGAGCGAGTACCGCATCCAGATGGCGTGGGCCTTCGACGGCCTGGCGCAGGCCCTGGACGGAGCCGGGGAGCACGCCTCGGCGGCGGAACACCGGCGGAGCGCGGACGAGCACTTCGAGGCCATGGGCGTCCCGGGCGGCAGCCGCATGCGCCTCTGACACGAAAGGCGGCTCCGCTCCCCGTGCCGGGGAGCGGAGCCGCCTTGTCCGGGTGCGTCAGTTACCGGCCTCGCGCGGGCCGTTGATGTCGCCCAGAACCGTTCGCTCCCCGTGCTGTCCCTCACTCAGACCGGCGTGGGCCGCTCCCCCGGTGATGAGGATCGCCGCCAGCGCGAGAATCCCCAGCGTTCCCGCCAGCTTGTGTCGCATTTTTCCCCCTGCGTATTTCATGTCCATGTGTTGTGCGCTTCCTGCGAAACCGATCATGGGGGAGATCGGGTCCGAGCGAAATCCCTTCGGATACCGAATGGATACCGGCTGGAGGGTCCGGGGGAGCGGCCCAGAGGGCGGTCGGCCTGCCCAGGGCCCTTCGTCGAACCGCCCTCCGTCGTGCGACGCCTGGTTCTACGCCGGGTTCGCCGCCGCCACCCCCGGCGCCGGGTCCGGGGAGGCCGCGGCCTCCCCGAGCGGGGGCTTCGCCGTGCGTACGGGGATGAGCGCCGCGACCACCGCCGCGGCCAGGCCCACCCCGCAGCCGATCAGCATCGCGACGCGGAAGCCGTTCTCGGAGGCGAGCTGGAAGCCGCTGAAGTCGGTGGTCATGCGGGCCAGGACCACGCCGATGACGGCCGCCGCGAACGATGTGCCGATGGAGCGCATCAGGGCGTTGAAGCTGTTGGCCGAGGCGGTCTCCGACTGGGGGACCGCGCTCATGATGAGGGCGGGCATGGCGCCGTAGGCGAAGCCGACGCCCGAGTTGCAGACGAGGGTGACGATCAGCAGGCTCCACGGGGAGCCGGAGCCGATCAGGGGGACGGAGAGGCCGTAGCCGACGGCGATGAGGAGGCTGCCGACGGCCAGGGTGACCTTGGGGCCCTTGGCGGTGGAGAGCTTGGCGCCGAGCGGGGACATCGCCATCATCATCAGTCCGGCCGGGGCCATCCACAGGCCCATCGCCAGCATGGACTGGCCGAGGCCGTAGCCCGTCGCCTCGGGGAGCTGGAGCAGCTGGGGGACGACGAGGGACTGGGCGTACATCGCGAAGCCGACCAGGATCGAGGCCGTGTTCGTCATCAGGACCTGCGGGCGGGCGGTGACGCGCAGGTCGACCAGCGGGTCGCTCAGGCGCAGCTCCCACCAGCCCCAGGCGGGCAGCAGGACGAGCGCGGCGGCGAAGAGGGCGAGGGTCGTGGCGCTGCCCCAGCCCCAGTCGGCGCCCTTGGAGACGGCGAGCAGCAGGCAGATCAGGGCGGCGCCGAGGCCGATGGCGCCGGGCAGGTCGAAGCGGGTGCCCGCCCCGGCCGGGCGGTCGCCGGGGACCAGGGCCAGGATCAGTGCGCCGACGGCGAGGGCGAGTACGGCGACCACCCAGAACAGCACCCGCCAGCTGGTGTTCTCCGCGATGGCGGCGGCGAACGGCAGGCCGAGCGCACCGCCCACGCCCATCGACGCGCTCATGATCGCGATGGACGGGCCGAGCTTCTTCGCCGGGACGACGTCCCGCAGCAGGCTGATGCCGAGCGGCACCACGCCCATGCCGAGACCCTGGAGGCCGCGTCCGGCGATCATCGGGACCACGGACGAGGACAGGGCGCAGACCACCGAACCGAGGACCAGCGGTACGAGCGAGACGAGCAGCATGCGCCGCTTGCCGTACATGTCGCCGAGCCGTCCGGCGACGGGCGTCGACACCGCGGCGGCCAGCAGGGTGGCGGTGATGACCCAGGAGGCGTTGGACGCGGAGGTGTCGAACAGCGTCGGCAGCTGCGCGATCAGCGGCACCACCAGGGTCTGCGTGAGCGCCGCCACGATGCCGGCGAAGGCGAGGATCCCGACGATGCCTCCGGGACCGGCCGCGGGTTCTGCCGGGCCGGCGGTCGGTCCTCCCGGCTGGGCTGCGGGCGGTGAACTCTCCACGGGGTGTCTCCTTCTCGCCCTTGCGGGCCTGGTGTGCCCGAGCGCGGTGTGCCGGACGGACGTTCAGCTAGGCAAGATACATTGAATGTGCATCATGCACATCTTATGTATCATGCATATCTCGCGTGATATACCTGTACGCGTGGACATGCCCCTCGACCGGATCGAACGCGAGACCATGCTGCTCGGCCGGTACATGCACCTGCTCGCCCCGCGCGTCGAGTGGCGCCTCGACCGCAGCGCCTACATCCTGCTCAGCCGGATCGAGGTGGAGGGCCCCATGTCCATCAGCCAGCTCAGCGAGGCCTTCGGCCTGGACGCCTCCACCCTCAACCGGCAGACCGCCGCGATGCTCCGCGCCGGGGTCGTCGAGCGCATCCCGGACCCCGACGGGGGCATCGCCCGCAAGTTCGCCATCACCGACGAGGGCGCCCGCCGCCTCGACAGCGACCGCGAACGGAACGTGGCGGGCCTGGCGAAGGTCATGGCCGACTGGACGCCCGAGGAGGCGGAGCAGCTCGCCGTCTCGCTCAGCAGGCTGAACCTCTCCATCGAACGCCTCGACGGACGGCCCTGGCCGCGCGACTCCCGCGACTGACCCGTCCGGCGCTCTGGGGCCTGTCCTGGTGTACTGGAGGTACGGGCCCCGAGATGGATGGGGAGGGAGTTCATGCGCCGCCGTCGTCTTCGTACGCTTCCCGAGGCGCTCGCCTGTGCCGGTGCCGCCGTCCTGCTCACCGTGGGAGCGGCCGCCGCCCCCGCCGACCGCACCGAACCCCGTACCGAGACCGCCGTCCTCGCGATCCCCGCCATCGGCGTCGAGGACCTGGACGTCGTGCCGTACGAGGGGACCACCGACGACGTCCCCGGCAGCCGGATCCAGGACCGGGGCGTCGCCTCCAGTCCGTACGGGGAGGAGGGCGGGGTCGGGCCGGGGGATGTCGGCAACTACCTCGTCACCGCGCACCGGCTGAGCGCCGGCGGCGTGCTGCGCGATCTGCCGGATCTCGGCAAGGGCGATCCCGTGTACGTGGTCGAGGACGGCACCCGGTACACGTACGAGATCACCGCCACCCGGCAGACCTCCTTCCGCAGTGAGCGTTCGCTCGCCGAGCAGCGGGCCGAGGTGCCGGGGCGGCCCGGCGTGGAGCCGACCCGGGCGATGATCACGATCTCCACCTGTGCGACCCCCGAGGACGACGCCGCCGGGAACTTCTGGCGGGACGGCCTCGGCAACCCCGAGCACCGGATCGACAAGGTGGGCGTGCTGGTGGCCGAGGAGCCCGACTAGATCGTCAGTGGCGGCCCGAGATGCGGTCCGCCGCCTTGGCGATCGGGTCGGTGCCGGGGCGCGGGGAGACCGTCTCGCGGCGGTCGGCGGCGCGGTAGGCGGCGTACAGGCCGTGGACGCCGAGCCAGCGGAAGGGTTCCGGTTCCCAGCGGCGGACCTTGTGGTTGACCCAGGGAAGTGTCGTCAGGTCGGTGGGGCCCGCCTGGCCGGAGTCCTGCTGGATCAGGTCGCGCAGGGTGCGGGCGGCGAGGTTGGCGGTGGCGACGCCGGAGCCGACGTACCCGCCCGCCCAGCCGAGGCCCGTGGAGCGGTCCAGGGTGACGGTGGCGCACCAGTCGCGGGGGACGCCGAGGACGCCGGACCAGGCGTGGTCGATGCGGACGCCCGCCGTGGTGGGGAAGAGGCGGACCAGCAGGTCGCGGAGGGCGGCGATGGTGGCGGGCTGGGTGCGGCCGTCGTTGTCGGTGGCGGAGCCGTAGCGGTAGGGGTAGCCGCGGCCGCCGATGGCGATGCGGTCGTCGGCGGTGCGCTGGGCGTAGAGGTAGGCGTGGGCCATGTCGCCGAGGGTCTCGCGGCCCTCCCAGCCGATGGTGTCCCAGATGCGGGCGGGGAGCGGTTCGGTGGCGATCATGGAGGAGTTCATCGGCAGCCAGGTCCGCTTCAGCCCCTTGAGGCCCGCCGTGAAGCCCTCGGTGCAGCGCAGGATGTAGGGCGCGCGGACCGTGCCGTACGGGGTGACGGCGTGCTTGGGCTTGATCTCGGTGACCGGGGTCGACTCGTGGATCGTGACGCCGAGCGCCTCCACGGCGTCCGCGAGCCCCTTGACGAGCTTGGCGGGGTGGAGGCGGGCGCCGTGCGGGGTCCAGGTGGAGCCGACGGCTCCGGTGACATGCACGCGCTCGGCGGTCTCGCGGGCGCCGCGCAGGACCCGGTCGGTCTCCCCGAAGGCGACCTCGACGCTGTGGAAGTCCTTGAGGCGGGCGAGCTGGGCCGGGGTGTGGGCGACCTCCAGGACGCCGCCCTGGTGGATGTCGGCCTCGATCTTCTCCTCGGCGGCCACCCGGACGACCTCGCCGACCGTCTCGTTCATCGCCTTCTGGAGCCGTACGGCGGCGTCGTGGCCGTGCAGCTTCGCGTACCGTTCGCGGCCCGCGATGCCGTTGTACAGCCAGCCGCCGTTACGGCCGGAGGCCCCGTAACCGCAGAACTTGGCCTCCAGCACGGTGATGTTGAGGAAGGGGACGGCCTTCTTCAGGTAGTACGCCGTCCAGAGCCCCGTGTAGCCGCCGCCGACGATGCAGACGTCGGCGCTCGCGTCGCCGGGGAGGGGTTCGCGGGGGGCCGGTGTGCCCTCCTGCGCGTACCAGAACGATATGCCGCCGTTGACGGTACTGACGGTGCTCATGATGCCCCTGGGGTCCCTGTCCGGTGTGCCGGTGTCCCGTGCCCGGTGTGATGCCGAGCGTATGTGTGGCGGGACGTTACTGCGCGGTGGGGTGTTCCGTCTTCCGTGCCTTCCGGCGGGCGCGGGTCCGGGTGAGGGGGTAGCAGGCCAGGCCGGTCAGTACGGCGGTGAAGTGGCCCAGGTCGGTGACCGTGCGGCCGTCGGCGGCCAGGGGGATGCCGTAGACGACGAGGACGGCGAAGACGTAGACGTACCGCCATGGATGGGGCACCCGGTAGGTGAGGACGGCGACCACCCCGGCCAGGGCGTAACTCACCCCGACGTCGAGGGCGGTTGCCGCCGACTGCGGGGCCTGGTCGTGCCGGATGGCCCAGGCCAGCACGCCCTCGCTGACCAGCGTGGCCACGACGTGCGCGGTGACGGCGACCGCGAGCCAGCGCAGGGTGCCCAGCCAGTGTTCGGCGGTGGCGTGGAAGACGGTGAACAGGACGGCGTACGGGAGCCACCGGCCGCCGTCGATCCACAGGGCGCTGGCGACCAGGACCCGGAGGGGGTTCTGCGACAGCTCGTGGAGGTTGGTGGAGCGGTCCCTCAGGAACTCCTCCTCGAAGGCGGGGGACATCCGGTGCAGGACGACGGTGGTGACGAGGAGGACCGCCAGCCAGCTGTACGTGCCGGGGGCGGTGGCGATCCAGCGGCGTACGGCGGTGAGCCGGGTGCGGCCGTGGTGACGGTGGTCGGTTGCGCGTGTGCTGCCGTCGGCGGCGGGGCCCGGCTGTTCTCGGGGCATGGTCCGATTGACGCACGGCCCTAGGATCCAGGGCGTGATCGACATCCCGGACGAACTGATCGCCACTCAGTACGCATACAACGGCGCGGCGGGGCGGGCCTTCGTCGCCGCGCTGCCGGGCCTCGCCGGCCGGTTCCTGGAGGAGTGGGGGCTGCGGCGGGACGGGGCCGCGATGTACGGCATGTGCGCGCTGGTCCTGCCGGTGGTGCGGGCGGCGGACGGGGTGCCGGCCGCGCTGAAGCTCCAGTTGGTGGACGAGGAGACGGTGGGCGAGCCGGTCGCGCTGCGGGCGTGGGGTACGGCGGGGGCCGGGGCGGTGGGGGTGCTCGGCCATGACCCGGAGACCGGGGCGCTGCTGCTCGAACGGCTGGACGAGGGGCGGCCGTTGTCGGGAATGGCCGGGGGCGGTGGCGTCCCCGGGGGGAGCCGTCTCGTGGGCGAGGTGGCCGACGCCCGGCGCGCGGTGGCGGTGCTCGGCGGGGTGCTGGCCCGGCTGGCGGCGGTCCCCGCGCCGGAGGGGCTGCGCACCCTGGGCGACGCGGTGGAGCGGATGCTGGCGGCGGCTCCGGAGGCGGTGGGGCGGCTGGCGGACGCGGCGGAGCGGCGGCTGCTCGCGGACTGCGCTGCGGCGGTAGGGGAGGTGGCGGGCGAGCCGGGGGACCGGCTGCTCCACTGGGACCTGCACTACGACAACATCCTGGCGGGCCGCGCGGACGCGGGGCGGGCGGGGGAGTGGGTGGCCCTGGACCCCAAGCCGCTGGCGGGGGACCCGGGGTTCGAGCTGTTCCCGGCGCTGGACAACCTGTTCGACGCCGGGGAGGTGGTGTGGCGGTTCGACGCGTTGACGGAGGCGCTGGGCATGGAGCGGGACCGGGAGCGCGCGCGGGCCTGGACGCTGGGGCGGGTGCTCCAGAACGCGGTGTGGGGGACCGGGGACGGGGAGCGCGAACTGGCCCCGGACCACGCGGAGATCGCGCGGCGGCTGCTGGGGGCGGGGTGAGGCCGGGAGGGCTGTCTACGCTGACCCCGTGATCCGTACCGCTACGCCCGACGACGTCCCTGTCCTGCACGCCCTGGTGCGTGAACTCGCCGCGTACGAGAAGTCCCTCGACGAAGTGGTCGCCTCCCAGGAGCAGTTGAGGGAGGCGCTGTTCGGCGAGCGCCCCGCCGCGTACGCGCATGTGGCGACGGCCGGGGAGGACGGCGGCGAAGTGGTCGGCTTCGCCCTGTGGTTCCTGAACTTCTCCACCTGGCGCGGGGTGCACGGGATCTACCTGGAGGACCTGTACGTCCGCCCGGACCGGCGCGGCGGCGGCCACGGCAAGGCGCTGCTGGCGGAGTTGGCGCGGATCTGTGTGGAGCGCGGGTACGAGCGGCTGGAGTGGTCGGTGCTCAACTGGAACGCCCCGTCCATCGCGTTCTACGAGTCCCTGGGCGCGCGGGCGCAGGACGAGTGGACGGTGTACCGGTTGACGGGCGGGGCGTTGGGGCGGCTGGGGGCGGCGGGCGGCCGGGTGGGGGCCTGAGGGACGCTGCCCGGCACGCTCTTACGGCGTTACGGCGTTACGGCGTTACGGCGTTACGGGAGCACGGGAGCACGGGGTCATGGCGGCACGGGGTTATGGCGTTACGGGGTCGCGGGGTCACGACGCCGCGGCCCCGGGACTTCGGGGCCCAGTGGCGTCATGGCCCCACCGCCTCACGGCTCCAGCACCACCTTGCCGGTCGTGCCGCGCGTCTCCAGCGCCCGGTGCGCGGCGGCCGCTTCCGCGAGCGGGTAGCGCTGGACGGCGGGGCGCAGCCGGCCCGCCGCCGCCTCGGCGAGGGCGCGGGTCTCCAGGACGCGCAGGCCGCCGCCCCTCTCGACCAGCTGGGGCCCGAGGACGGAGCCGGAGGTGATGGCGCGTCCGGCCAGCTCCTCCGGGGTGAAGGTGAGGGGCTTCCCGTCGTGGAGGCCCTCGCCGGACCAGCCGTAGACGACGTGCTGCCCGCCCTTGCCGAGCAGGTCGACCGCGCTGCGGGCGGTGGTCCCGCCGACGGAGTCGTAGACGACGGTGGCCCACAGGCCGGTCGCGTCGAGGAAGGCGCGGGCGTGGTCGGGCCAGTTCGGGAGGGTGTAGTCGAGGGCGAGGTCGGCGCCGTTCGCCTCCGCCCGGGCGACCTTGGCGGGGCCGCCGGCCAGGGCGATCACGGTGGCTCCGGCGCTCTTGGCGTACTGGACGATGAGGGTGCCGATCCCGCCCGCCGCCGCGGTGACGACGGCCACGGAGTCGGGGCCGAGGTCGGTGAAGGAGAGGATGCCGAGGGCGGTGCGGCCGGTGCCGATCATGGCGACGGCTTCGGCGGCGCCGAGGTCGCCGGGGATCTCGTGGAGCTTATCGGCCTTGGTGACGGTGAGTTCGGCGTACCCGCCCGGCGCCGTGCCGATGTGGGCGACGACGCGCTTGCCGAGCCAGCCGGGGCCGGTGCCCTCGCCGAGCGACTCGACCGTCCCGGCGACCTCGCGGCCGGGGATGGTGGGAAGCGCGGCGGGGGCGGGGAAGGGGCCGGTGTGCCCTTCCCGCAGCGCGGTGTCCAGGAGGTGCACGCCGGCGGCCTCGACGGCGATGCGGACCTGGCCGGGGCCGGGTACGGGGTCCTCGGTCCGTTCGTACGAGAGGTTCTCGGCGGGGCCGAAGGTGTGGAGGCGGATGGCGTACATGAAGGGCTCCCTCGGGCTGCGGGCTGCGGGACTGCCCGCGCTGGCTGCGGGGCGGCCCGGGCGGGCGTGCCCCCAGGTGGGCGGGCGGTGCCCTCAGCCTCGTACCTCAGGTTCGGTTGAGGTCAACCCCGTATCCGGAGCGCTGCCCGGAGCGTGGTCCGGCGGCCTTCACGGCGAGCAGCGCGGCTTCGATGCCGCTGGTGAAGGAGGCCTCGCTGAGGAGCCCGGGGGCGGCGACCTGGTCGCCCGCCAGGAAGATGCCGTCGCCCCGGACGATCGCGGGCCGGTCCCGCCAGGTGGTGCCGGGGCGGTCGACGGCCCCGGTGCGGCCGTCGGCCAGGGCCTCGGTGCGCCGGGTGGTGCGCTCCCGCCAGCCGGGGAAGCCGAGGTCGAGGAGCTCCTCGGCGCGGGCGGTCCCCTCGGCCCTGCGCGCGTCGGGCCCGATCGGGAACTGGCCCTGGAGCAGCTGCTCCCCGGCCGGGGCGAGGCCGGGGTCCTGGGCGGTGAACCGTTCGACCCAGCCGGGCGCGTCCAGATCCGACACGACGAACGCGTCGCCGCGCCGGGTGCGCACGGCCAGGTCCACGAGGACGGTGCGGCCGCTCTCCCAGGTGAGGGAGGCGTCGTCGAGGAGGGTGCGGGCGGCGCCGAGGGAGGTGGCGACGACGACCGGTCCGGTACGGGCCAGCTCGCCGAGCGTACGGGTGTCGACGCGGGCGGCCGTCTCGACGGCGACCCCGAGGCCGCGGGCGTGCCCGGCCATCCGGTCGACGGGCCGCGCCCAGCCGCCGACCGGGTAGCGGGCCTCGGGCGGGAGCGAGGAGAGCCGGTGCAGGCGCTCCTGGACGAACCGGGCGGAGAGCGCGCCGGGGTCGTGGTGGAAGAGCGCGGCGGCGGCGAAGTGCGCGGCGGCCCGGGCGCCCTCGTCCCCGACCTGGCCGGCGGCCCAGCTCCGGAAGTCGGCGTCCACGGGGGCGGTGCGGGGGCTGCGACGGGCGAGCCGCAGCAGAGCGGCGGGCGGGACCCGGCGGAGCGCGCCCGCGCGCCGGAAGCGGAAGCGGAGGGCTTCGAGGGGCGGTACGGAGACGACGGACCCGAGCAGATCGCGCCGGGCCAGCCACGCCCAGTGCGGCCCGCCCCGGTACAGGGCGTGCGGCCCCTCGTTGGTGCGGTACGGCCCGTCGGTGGTCCTGGCCCGGCCGCCGAGCGTCCGGTGGCCCTCGTACAGGGTGACCCGGGCGCCCGATTCGGCCGCGGTGATGGCGGCGGTGAGCCCGGCGAGGCCGCCGCCGATGACATGGACGTGGACGTCGGTGCGGGTCTGGCGGTGGATGTGCTCCATGGCGGGAACTCCTTCGCGTCTTTGATGATGCGACGGATCGGGGGCGGTGGCGCGTGACATGGGGCTGCCCGACCGGGGCTGGGGGCGTTGTCAGTGGCGTACGTCACGATGGGGGGCATGGCGACGAGCACGGGCAGGACGACCAGGGCCAAGAAGGGCACCAAGGACACCATCGCGGCGGCGCGGCGCCCGGAGGTGCGGCTGCCGCCCCTCGTCCCGTACGACGGCGAGGGGCTGGAGCCGGACGGCGACTACGACGGGGTGCGGTTCGACGGGACGGACCTGGCGGACGCGTCGGGACCGGGCGCGCGGTTCATGGACTGCGCGCTGGAGGGCTGCGCCCTGGACCGTACGGAGCTGGCGCGGGCCCGCTTCATGGACTCGGTCCTGACGGGCGTACGGGGCGTGGGCACCGACCTCTCGGAGGCGTCGCTGCGGGACGTGGAGGTGGTGGACGCGCGGCTCGGCGGGGTGCAGCTGCACGGGGCGGTGCTGGAGCGGGTGGTGGTGCGCGGCGGGAAGATCGACTACCTGAACCTGCGCAAGGCCCGGCTGAAGGACGTGGTCTTCGAGGGCTGTGTGCTCTCCGAGCCCGACTTCGGCGACGCGCACCTGGTGCGGGTGGAGTTCCGGGACTGTGTGCTGAAGCGGGCCGACTTCAGCGCGGTGCGCATGGACTCCGTGGACCTGCGGACGGTGGCCGAGCTGGACATCGCGCGCGGGGTGGAGCGGCTGGCGGGCGCGGTGATCAGCCCGTCCCAGCTGATGGAGCTGGCCCCCGCGTTCGCGGCGCAGATCGGGGTGCGGGTGGAGGCGTGAGGCGTACGCGGGGCGCGGTCAGAGCCGGGGGAAGCGGGCCTGGAGGTCCCAGATCACCGGGTTGTCGGCGAGGCCGTCGTGCATGTCGGCCAGGTCGGCGATCAGGTCGTGCAGGAAGTCCCGGGCCTCGCGGCGCAGCAGGGAGTGGCTGAAGGTGAGCGGGGGCTCGTCGCCGGGCATCCAGTCCGCCTCGACGTCGACCCACCCGAAGCGCCGCTCGAAGATCATGACGTCGGACGACTCGGTGAAGTCCAGCTCCGCGTACTGCCGCCGGTGCGAGCGGTTGCCCCGGGGATCCTGGTCGATCTGCTCCACGATGTCGCACAGCGCCCACGCGAAGTCCAGCACCGGAACCCACCCCCAGGCTGTGGACACCTCACGGTCCGCCTTGGTGTCCGCGAGGTAGACGTCCCCGGAGAACAGATCGTGCCGCAGCGCGCGGACGTCCGCGCGGCGGTAGTCGGTCTGCGGGGGGTCGGGGAAGCGGCGGGAGAGGGAGTAGCCGATGTCGAGCACGGATCGATGGTGTCATGCCCGGTCGGGGCGGGCCGACACGATCGGGCGAACGGGAATGCATATGCCTCATGCGCATGCGGGCAGGTCCCTGGTCTCCGGCATATGGTCAGTTCGCCTCAGCTGGTCCTCTGCCGGGACAAGGGGACGGCCGAGTGGGCAGCTGAGTCCATCCGTACCGGCCTGAAGAAGCCCCCGAGCCTCGCCGTACTCGACGTGTGGTTCGAGCGTGCCATCACCGCGCCCACCGCCGACGCGGTGGTCGACGAGAGCTGACGGCAAAGGCCTGGCCCGGCCGTGTCACGGCCCTGGCCCGGCCGGGTCACGGCAGCAGCCGCTGTTCCTTGGCCACCGCCACCGCGCCCGCGCGGGTGTCGACGCCGAGTTTGTCGTAGATGCGGCCCAGGTGGGTCTTGACCGTGGCCTCGCTGATGAACAGGGCGCGGGCGATGTCGCGGTTGCCGAGGCCCTGGGAGAGCTGGGCCAGGATGTCGCGTTCGCGGTCGGTGAGGGTGGGGCGGGGGCTGCGCATGCGGGCCATGACCCGGCTGGCCACGGGGGCCGAGAGGGTGGTGCGGCCCTGGGCGGCCGAGCGGATGGCGGCGAACAGCTCCTCCGGGCGTTCCGCCTTCAGCAGGTAGCCGGTGGCCCCCGCCTCGATGGCCCGGGTGATGTCGGCGTCGGTGTCGTACGTGGTCAGCACCAGGACGTGGACCGTGCCTTCGGCCGCGATGCGGCGGGTCGCCTCGACGCCGTCGATGCCCTCGCCGAGCTGGAGGTCCATGAGGACGACGTCCGGGGTGAGGCGGGCGGCGAGCACCACCGCCTCCTCGCCGCTGCCCGCCTCGCCGACGACCTCGATGTCCGGTTCGCTGCCGAGGAGGGCGAGCAGGCCGGCGCGGACGACCACGTGGTCGTCGCAGAGCAGGATGCGTACGGGAGCGGGGGGCGTCTGCGGGCTGCCTTGGCCGGTCATGCGGGGGCCTCCGGGGCGGTGGGAGCGGTCAGGTCGGTGGGCGTGAGCGGGACCTCGGCCGAAAGCACCGTGCCCTCGCCCGGCGCCGACTCGATCGTCAGCGTTCCGCCGAGCTGCTGCACGCGGGCCCGGATCGCGGGGAGCCCGTGGCCCCGTACGGCGTGTTCGTCGCGCACCCCGGCCCGCTCCGGCGTGAAGCCGCGGCCGTTGTCGCCGATGTCCAGGACCACCCGGTCGTCCAGGTGGGTCAGGGTCAGACCGGCGGCGGTGGCACCCGCGTGCTCCCGTACGTTGGCGAGGGCCCCCTGGGCGATCCGCAGCAGCGCGGACTGCACCCGGTCCGGCAGCGGGGCGTGCGGGGTGCCCTCCACATGGCAGCGGACGGTGAGCGCCCCCTGTGCCTGGGCCGTTTCGCGGGCCGCCAGTGCGTGCAGGGCCGACTCCAGGCCGCCGCCCTCCGCCAGGTCGGCCGGGGCCAGGTCGTGGACGAAGCGGCGGGCCTCGGCGAGGTTGCGTTCCGCGATGCCCGTGGCCGTACGGACGTGGCGGCGGGCGGCGTCCGGGTCCGCGTCCCAGGTGCGGTCGGCGGCCTGGAGCAGCATCTGCTGGCTGGACAGGCCCTGCGCCAGGGTGTCGTGGATCTCCATGGAGAGCCGCTGGCGCTCGGCGAGGGTCCCCTCGCGCCGCTCGGTGGCGGCCAGTTCGCGCCGGGTGCGCAGCAGGTCGTCGATCAGCTCGCGCTGACGTGCCGCCAGTTCCCGCTGGCGTACGGCCTGCCGCTGCATATGGACGAATACGGCGGTGGCGACGGCCGCCACGGCGGGCGGGGCCAGCACCAGGTTCGGGTCGAACCCGGTGGCCAGGCGCAGTTGCGCGGCCACCACGAACGCGGTCAGCAGCGCGACCAGCGCGAGCGCCGCGCGCGGCGGCAGGATGCGCAGCCCGGTGTAGAACAGCGGCACCGCACACCACGCGAAGCTCGGCGCCAGCACGACCAGCACCATCCACACGGCGACGAGCACCCCGAGCCAGGTTAGCCGGCGCGGGGTGGGGCGCGAGCCGAGGACGGGGCCCAGGAGGTAGAGCACGGCCAGCGTGATCGACAGCGCGATGATCCACGGCGTACGGGCCTCGCCCGGGTGCCGCATCAGGAACCGGGTCAGCGAGGCGCCGAGCAGCAGGAAGAACGCGGCGTGCATGAGGAGCGCGAGCCAGCGAGCGTCGGGGTCGGGGCCGGTGGCCGTGCCGTCCCCCTCCGCCTCCCGTGCACCGCTCCGGTGCTCCACCCTGTACCTCACGTTCCCTCGTTGACCTGCGCAGATCCCCCCATGGTGACCCGGCCCGGCCACCCCCGCATCAACCGATCGGCCGACAGGGGCGTCAGCCGTCCCGCGCCCCCGTTGCAGCCGGTACGTCGACCGTACGGGGCCGGGTGTGCCGGGAGGATCGACGGCAGAGAGCGAAACGCCCGGCCGGACCACCGATCGGGCCGCGTGTCCGCGTCGTCGGGCCGCCCGGAAACCACCAAGGAGCCACCATGAAGAAGCTGTCGCTGCGTGCCCGCGTCCTCACCGGTACCGTCGCCGTCGCCGCCCTCGGGGCCGGGACCTTCGGCGCCGTCTCCGCGAGCGCCTCCGCCCCGGCCGCCGCCCCCGCCGCGGCGGTCAAGGCCGACACGGACAACCGCAACCTCCAGCAGAGCACCCACCTCACCGTGGCCGCAGCCACCAAGGCCGCGCAGGCGACGCTGGACGCCGCGAAGAAGGAGAACCAGCGCGTCTCGGTCGCCGTCGTCGACCGCAACGGCAACACCATCGTGACCCTGCGCGGCGACGGCGCCGGCCCGCAGTCCCCCGAGTCCGCCGTGAAGAAGGCGTTCACCGCCGTCTCCTGGAACGCCCCCACCTCCGAGCTGGCGGGGCGCCTGGAGCAGGCCCCGAACCTGAAGGACATCCCTGGCACCCTGTTCCTCGCGGGCGGCGCCCCGGTGCAGGTCAAGGGCGCCCCCGTGGCGGGCATCGGCGTGGCGGGCGCGCCCAGCGGCGACCTCGACGAGAAGTTCGCCCAGGCGGGCGTCGCCTCCCTCACCCGGTAGTCACCCCGTACGCACGGAACTCCGGCAGCCACCCTCGTACGCACGGAACGGAGAGGTCCATGAACGCCCTCCGCGCACGCCGGTTCACGCTGGCGTTCACCGCGGCCGCCGTCCTCGCCGGGTGCGCTTCCGGTGCGCCGGAGGCCGCCCCGGACACGACCGGAACGACCGCGTCCGCCGCCCCCGACGCAACGGGAACCACCCCCAAAGGCACCCTCCTCGTAGCCGACTTCGGCAGCGACACCGTGACCTTTGTGGACCCCGGACGCGACGGGTCCGGCAAGGTCGGTCGGCCCATCGCCTCCGTCGTGGTCGGCACCGCCCCCTACGGGCTCGTCGTCGGCGAGGACGGCCGGGCATGGGTGGCCACCGCCGAAGGCGTCGCCGTGGTGGACACGCAGCGGCGGACCCGGCTCGCGACCATCCCGTACGAGACGGAGACCGGGCCCGTCACCACCGGCGAGTACCGGGGCGGCGGCATGGGCATCGCCCTGGCCCCCGACGGCCGGCACGTCTACGTCGGGGTCAACGTGCCCGGCGGCGACGGCACGGTGGAGGTCATCGACACCGCGACCAGCGAGGTCACCGGGGCCGCTCCGGTCGGCCGCCGCCCCTTCGACGTGGACGTCTCGCCGGACGGCCGCGAGGTGTACGCCACCGGCCACGACTCCTTCGACGTGACGGCGGTCGACACGGGCACCCTGCGGACGCGGCGCATGGAAGTCGCCCCGTACGGCACCGAGGGCGGGCTCGGCTCCTGGCTGAAGCCGCACTACGCCGTCGTACGCCCCCGGGACGGCAAGCTGCTCCTGCCCTTCGAGGGGGAGCGGCTCGCGGTCCTCGACCCGCGTACGGGGAAGGTGGAGACCGAGCCGATGACGGCCGACACCCACCAGCACGGTGCGGCCCTCACCCCCGACGGCACCCTCCTCGTCGTCGGCACCGGCCCGATCGGCGCGGACGACGAGGCCGCCTCGCTCACCGTCCGCACCCCCGACGGCAAGGAGCGGGTCGTCCCGCTGGACGGGCCGCACGAGGACGTGGCGGTGTCGGCGGACGGCCGAACGGCGTACGTCACCGGCGGGTTCACCCGCGACGGGTACTGGAACGGGATCACCGTCGTGGACCTGGAAGACGGCCAGGGCGGCGAGGGCGGCAAGACCGGCGAGGACGGCCCGGACGGCGACAACGGCGCCCACAGCACCACCGACCAGAAAAACAAGCCGGTCCGGCTGGAAGCAGGCAACCGACCCCTCGGTATCGCCATCCTCTGAGTCGGGAGCCGTCCGCCCGTCCCCCGGGGCGGGCGGCTCCTTCCCCTCCCCCTTCACGGCGCACCGCACCGAACCCGGCGCCTACGATCGTCCGGTGAACCTCCCTCGCCCGGCCGCCGTCCCCCTCCTCCTGGCCCTGGCCCTCCTCGGTGCGGGCTGTTCCGGCGGGGTCGAGGGCACCCCGGGAGCTGTCGGGCTCCGCGACCCCTACTTCCCGGGGCTCGGCAACGGCGGCTACGACGTCACCCACTACGGCCTGGAACTCGACGTCGACCCGGCCGCGAACCGGCTGCGCGGTACGGCCACGATCACCGCGCGCGCCACCCAGGACCTGAGCGCCTTCCACCTCGACCTGGCCGGACTCGATGTCGAGGGCGCCACGGTGGAGGGGCGCCGGGCGTCCGTGAACCGGGCGGGCAAGGAGCTGACGATCCGGCCGGGCGCCGCCGTGGAGGACCGGCTGCGCAAGGGGCGCACGTTCACCACCGTCGTGCGCTACTCCGGCTCCCCGCAGGCCATCAAGGACGCGGACGGCGGGGAGGAGGGCTGGCTGCGGACGGCGGACGGCGCGGTCGCCCTCGGGGAGCCGGCCGGGTCGATGGCCTGGTTCCCCGGCAACCACCACCCGAGCGACAAGGCCGCGTACGACATCGAGGTCACCGTCCCCGACCCGCTGACGGCCGTCTCCAACGGGGAGCTGGTCTCCCGGAGCACCGCCGACGGCCGTACCGCCTACCACTGGCGCACCACCGAACCGATGGCCAGCTATCTGGCGACCGTCGCCGTCGGCCGGTTCACCACCCGGCAGTCGCGCACGCCCGACGGCATCCGGCTGTTCACCGCCGTGGACCCGGAGTCGGCGGCCGCGAGCAAGGACGTGCTGGAGGAGATCCCGGCCGTACTGGCGTGGTCGGCGGAGAAGTTCGGCCCGTACCCCTTCACCTCCGCCGGGGCGATCGTGGAGCGCGAGGGCGACTCGGCGTACGCGCTGGAGACCCAGAACCGGCCCGTCTTCCCCGGCCCGCCCGACACCGCGCTCCTCGTCCACGAGCTGGCCCACCAGTGGTTCGGGAACTCCGTCACCCCCGCGACCTGGCGGGACCTGTGGCTCAACGAGGGGTTCGCCACGTACGCGGAGTGGCTCTGGGCCGCCGACCACGAGGACGTACCGGTCCGGAAGAGCTTCGAGGCGGCGTACGCGGACGACGCCAACTGGTCGTTCCCGCCCGCCGATCCGCCGGGCGCCGCCGATCTGTTCGAGCCGCCGGTGTACGCGCGGGGCGCGATGGTCGTCCACCGTATCCGGCTCGCGATCGACGACGACGCGGCGTTCTTCGCCCTGGTCAAGGGGTGGACGAAGGCGCACCGGCACGGGAACGCGTCGACCGCCGACTTCACCGCGTACGTCGAGGAGGAGACGGGCCAGGACCTCACCGCGCTGTGGGACACCTGGCTGTACGGCGAAAGCCGGCCACCCGTGAAGGGCTGACCGGCTTCCGCGTTCCGCACCGCAGGTGTTACTTGACGTTGACCCCGGTCCAGGTGGCCGAGACCGCCTTCAGCTCCTCGCTGTCCGCGCCGAACAGGTCGGTCGCCGCCTTCTCGGTCGCGACGCGCGCGCCCGCGTAGTCGGTGGTGGAGGTCATGTAGACGGAGAGCGCCTTGTACCAGATCTGGTACGCCTTCTCCCGGCCGATGCCCGTCAGCGTGGAGCCGTCGGAGGTCGGGGAGTCGTAGTCGACGCCGTTGATCGTCTTCTTCCCGCTGCCCTCGGCGAGCAGGTAGAAGAAGTGGTTGGCGACGCCGGAGGAGTGGTGGACGTCCAGGTTGCCGAGGTCCTCGTCCCAGTAGTCGGCCGAGCTGCCGTCCTTGCTGGGCTGGTCCATGTAGCGCAGCGGGGTGCCGTCGCCGTTGATGTCGATCTTCTCGCCGATGAGGTAGTCCCCGGCGTCCGAGGCGTTGTCGGCGAAGAACTCCACCGAGGTGCCGAGGATGTCGCTGGTCGCCTCGTTGAGACCGCCGGACTCGCCCGCGTAGTCCAGGTTGGCGGTGGCGGAGGTGAGGCCGTGGGTCATCTCGTGGCCCGCGACGTCGATGGCGGTGAGCGCGTTCTTGTTGCCCTCGCCGTCGCCGTACGTCATGCAGAAGCAGCTGTCGTCCCAGAAGGCGTTGACGTACGCGTTGCCGTAGTGGACGCGGGAGTAGGCGGCCTTGCCGTCGCCCGCGATGCCGTCCCGGCCGAGCGCCGTCTTGTAGAAGTCCCAGGTCTTCGCGGCGCCGTAGTGGGCGTCGACGGCGGCGGTCTGCCGGTCCTCGCCCGTGCCGTCGCCCCAGGTGTCGTCGTCGTCCGTGACGAGTTCGCCGGTGCCTGAGGAGCCCTGGTTCAGGTCGTACGTCTTGTGGCCGCCGCGGTCGCCGTCGGTCAGCTCGAAGCCGGAGCCGCTCTTCGTGGTGCTGAGTTCGACCTCGCCGCTGTACTGGCTGTGGCCGGTGCCGGTCTCGATCGCCTCGTAGCTGTGCAGCTTCTTGCCGGTCGTGGCGTCGGTGATGGTGTGGACGCGGCTGGGCGTGCCGTCCTTCTGCACACCGGTCTTGACGGTCTCGAAGGCGAGGACGGGGTTCCCGTCGCCGCCCGCCCAGATGACCTTGCGGGCGTCGGCCGCCGCGCTCTTCAGCTTCGGTGTGGTCGAGGCCACGGCTATCTTCGCGTCCGTCGCCTTGTCGACGCTCTTGAGCGTGCCGTCGGCGGCGGTGTGGGTGACGAGGTCGCCGCCGAGGACGGGCAGGCCGTCGTAGGTGCGCTCGTAGCGGGTGTGGACGGTGCCCTTGGCGTCGGTGATGACGTCACGGACGATCAGCTTCTCGCTGCCGCCGAGCTTCAGGGCCTTCGCCGCCGAAGCGGTCTCGGCCTGCGCCGACTTGATGGCCGTGGCGCGCTGGGCCGAGGAGTTGACGCCGAGCGCGGCGGCCGTGGAGGGCGCCGCCGAGGGGGCGTCGCTCCCGCCGGGGGTGGCGACCGCGGAACCGGTCTGCACTCCGGCGACCACCATCGCGGCGACCGCCGCGAGTGCTGCGAGCCGACGGGTGGTGCGAGTGGTCCGCGCGGTGCGGGAGTTGTGGGGGGTGGTGTGGAGGTTCATGTGTGTTCTCCGTTGGTCGTCCTGTGGGGGGACTACGAGCGGAGAGCGTGCCACCGAATGAGCGAAGTTGACGGTGTGCCGACAATTACCTCACAACTTTTTGACCAGTTCTTGTCCGACTGGGGTGCCCGGGTGTCCGGTATTCGGTGGGCTGGAGTGATTTCGCTGTGCCGTACACGGTGCCGTACATGCGAATTGACGTCACGTCATGTCACACGCGGGAAGCCCCCGGCCGCGCAGGCGGCCGGGGGCTCCCGGTGAAGATGTGGAGACGAGGTGCGGCTCGGGTCAGAGGTTGACGCCGAAGTCGCGGGCGATGCCGCTGAGGCCGGAGGCGTAACCCTGGCCGACCGCGCGGAACTTCCACTCGGCACCGTTGCGGTAGAGCTCGCCGAAGACCATGGCGGTCTCGGTGGCGGCGTCCTCGCTCAGGTCGTAGCGGGCGATCTCGGCGCCGCCTGCCTGGTTGAGGATGCGGATGAACGCGTTGCGGACCTGGCCGAAGTTCTGGCTGCGGGTCTCGGCGTCGTAGATGGAGACCGGGAAGACGATCTTGTCGACGTCGGCCGGCAGACCCGCCAGGTTGACGTTGATCTGCTCGTCGTCGCCCTCGCCCTCACCCGTGACGTTGTCACCGGTGTGCACGATGGTCTGGTCCGGCGTCGACTTGTTGTTGAAGAAGACGAAGTGGCCGTCGGAGACGACCTTGCCGTCGGTGTTGACCGCGATCGCCGAGGCGTCGAGGTCGAAGTCGGTGCCGGTGGTGGTGCGGACGTCCCAGCCGAGGCCGACCGTGACGGCGGTCAGGCCCGGGGCCTCCTTGGTGAGCGAGACGTTGCCGCCCTTGGACAGGCTTACAGCCATGGGAAGTCCCTTTCCTCGTCGTGTGCGGGCGTTCGTGCCATCACGAAAGCTACCGTCACCCGTCATAACGCAGTCAGCAGACCATGAGGTTCCTGTTCTCTTTACTTTCTTTGCCGAACTTCCTCCTGAAGAGGCGTCGGAAACGGGGAGTCCGGCGCAAAAGAAGGTGACGGACCGGGCGTGGAGCGGGGAACATGGGTGTCATGTCCGGGCCCTATGTCATCCGCGGCTCGGTCTCCCTCCCGGAGGCCGAGCTCATGTGGCGTTTCTCGCGCTCCTCCGGGCCCGGCGGCCAGCACGTCAACACCAGCGACTCCCAGGTGGAGCTGCGCTTCGACCTCGCGGCGACCGACGCGCTCCCCGAGGTGTGGAAGGCGCGGGCGCTGGAGCGGCTGGCGGGCAGGCTGGTGGGTGGGGTCGTCTCCGTACGGGCCTCCGAGCACCGCTCCCAGTGGCGCAACCGCGAGACGGCCGCCGTCCGGCTCGCGGCCCTCCTGGCCGAGGCCACGGCGCCGCCGCCCAAGCCGCGCATCAAGCGCAAGATCCCGCGCGGGATCAACGAGCGCCGGCTGCGCGAGAAGAAGCAGCGCGGCGACACCAAGCGCGGCCGCTCGGGCCGGGACTGGTAGCGCGGACGGGGCCCAGGCCCCCGGCGCCGACGGGCGGGGCCCACGCGCCCGGCGCCGGCACACCCACCGGGGCCGCTCCCTTCAGGGTCCCTGGAGGGTCCCCCAAGGGGCCGTCACCCCAGATGCCGGTAGCGCCCCTTGAAGTACGTCAGCGGGTCGCCCTCCGGGCTCGGCAGCTCCGCCGTCAGCACCCGCCCGATCACCAGGGTGTGGTCACCGGCCACCACGCGCTGCTCCGTACGGCACTCCAGCGTGGCCAGCGCCCCGCCGATCAGGGGCGCGTGGCTCACCTCGCCCCGTACGTACGCCAGGTCCTGGAAGAGCAGCCGGTCGCTGATCCGGCCCTTCATGGCGAACCGCCCCGCGATGTGCCGCTGGCTCGCCGCCAGGACGGAGACGGCCCACAGGGGCTGCTCGTCTAGCAGGTCGTCCATCCGGGAGCCGTTGCGCAGGCTCACCATCACCAGGGGCGGGTCCAGGGAGACGGACATGAAGGCGGTGGCCGTCATCCCGACGTCCTCGCCGCGGCCCTCCTCGTCGAGGGGCGGCTCCTGCGCGGTGACCAGCACCACTCCGGCGGCCAGCCGCGCGAGTGCTGCGCGGAACTCGTCGTTGCTCACCCCCTCAGCATGGGGGATGGGCTCGGGGCGCGGGGTGGCGGGAGTCGTCTGGAGCACACGGGAAACGCTAACCGCGCGTAGCGGCCGCGGCATCGGGCCAGGGGACCAGGCAGGTCCTAGGACCTGAGCCCGACCGGGTTCGGGGGGCCACGCGCGTCCGGCCTCCGGATCATGGCCGAATACACGCGGCCGGATTTGCGCCAGGGAAACGACGGAACGCCCGAAGAGTCACCCCAACCCCTGAACCATCTGTTGTGACTTGAGTCACAGAGTCCATTTTCTGCTGACCCTGTGTACCGGGTGCACAGCTCACTGTGATTCAGTGGCCGTGACACTGCAACAAGTACGTCGATATGAAACCTGGAGTTGCTGTCGAGGTCTCGGGGAGTGCGAGCAATGGAGGCCGAGTCGGAGCCCTACGTCCGCCTTGCGACCATGCGGCAGCTGCACCAGGCCGTCGCTGATCTCAACACGGCGCGGAGTCTGGCGGACACGTTGCAGACCGTGGCGGACGGCATCGTCACCGGTCTCGGCTACGAGCTGGGCTGCGTCAACCTGGTCCGGCCCGACGGCGACCTCGTCATCGCCGCCTTCGCGGGCAACGCCGCCGCCGAGGCCCTGATCACCGGCCGCGTCGGCTCCCGCGCCTCCTGGGAGCGCCGGCTCTCCATGGGCGAGTCCTGGGACCAGCTGCGGTTCATCCCGCACACCGAGGGCTGGGTCCTCCTCGACGACGACGTACCGCAGTGGCACACCGAGGGCCCCGAGCCCCGGTTCGAGGACGAGTGGCACCCCCTGGACCGGCTCTACGCCCCGATGTACGCCTCCGGGGGCGGACGGGACCTCCTGGGGGTCATATCCGTCGACCGTCCGCGCAACGGGCGCCGCCCCGGCGCATGGGGGCGCGAAGCGCTCCAGATGTACGCCTCCCAGGCCGCCATTGCGATCAGTAACGCTCGCCTCCGAGCAAACATGCAGCGCGCCCTGGTCAGGCTCGAACGCGAACAGCAGGCGCTGCGGGCCAGCGAGGAGTCCTTCCGCCAGGCCTTCGAGTACGCGCCCAGCGGGATGGCCATCGCCGAGATGGGCGGCGACCAGCACGGCCGGCTGCTGCGCACCAACGACGCCCTGTGCCGGCTGCTCGGCCGCCCCGCCTCCGTACTGCGCCGCTACTCCTTCGCCGACCTGGTCCACCCCGAGGACATCGGCACCCTGCTGCGCACCTCCGCCGAGGGCGGCCGGGCCGAGCTGCGGCTCGGGCGGCGGGACGGGACGTACCTCTGGGTCTCCCTGCGCAACTCGGTCGTCGCCGACACGGCGGACGGGCCGCGCTTCCTCCTCACCCACATCGAGGACATAGAGGAGCGCAAGCGCCACGAGCTGAACCTCGCCCACCGCGCCTCGCACGACGCGCTCACCGGCCTCCCCAACAGCGCCGAGCTGAAGTCCCGCCTCAGCGCCCGGATCTGCGAGCGGCCGAACTCCCCGGCCGCCACCGCGATCGAGGCGCTGGACGCGGCGTACGGGGACGTCGAGTCGTCCCTCACCCACGGCTACCAGGCCGACGGGTACGAGGGGGAGGTGGCGCCCGGCGGCGGGCTCTACGACCACCATGTGCACACGGTCGCCCCCGACGCGGAGCACGACGACGGCACGAAGGGGCTCGCGGTCCTCTTCTGCGACCTCGACGGCTTCAAGTCCATCAACGACCGCTTCGGCCACCACACGGGTGACGCGGTTCTCATAGAGGTCGCGCGGCGGCTGTCCACCTGCGTCCGGGACGGCGACACGGTCGCGCGGCTCGGAGGTGACGAATTCGTCGTTCTCGCGGACGGCCTCGGGGCGGCGGACGCCGCTGACCTGGCCGTACGTCTGCGAAATGCCATCATTCCGCCCATAAGGGTCGACGGGCGCGCCGTCCGGGTCGGGGCGAGTTTCGGCATCGGCTGGGCCGAGTGCGGGATGAGCGTGGAAGAGGTCCTGCGCTCCGCCGACCAGCGGATGTACGTCGAGAAGCGGTCCCGCTCGAAGGTTCACCGCAGGGCCGGCTGACGTTCATGAACGCTTCCCTCCCCTGCCCCGTACCCCCTCCGCCCGGCCCGTCCGGTCCGTGATCGCAATTCGGGCTGTGCTCCGTTCGAGGTAGGCTCGGCCGGTCGGCGACGGCTGGCGACATGGTGAGGAGTGACCCAGGGATGACGGCCGGAAACAACGGCGCGAGCAAGCCCGAGGACGACGATCCGTTCGGCTATCTGTACGCGGACGGACAAGCGGCAGGCGCCCAGCCGCCCGGTCAGGGCGGCTACGGCTACCCGGGTCCGGCCGCGCAGCCGGGCGTGCCCAGGACGTCGTACAACCAGGTGCGCACGGTCGGTGAGCGCCAGTACGGGCAGCACCAGGTGCCGCCGCAGCACGGTTACGGCTACCCGCCCCAGCAGGCTTACGGCCAGCAGCCCCAGCAGCAGTACAACGCGCCGAACCCGCAGTACGCGGCCCCCGAGACCTACCCGGGCGGCGCGACCACCGCACAGCACGGCTCCGTGCCGGGCGGCGGCGGCTCCGGCGGCCGGGGCGGCCCGAACACCAAGGCGCTGCTGATCGCGGCGGTCGCCGTGGTCGCGGTCGTCCTCATCGGCATCGGCGCCGCGCTGCTCTCGGGCAACGAGGGCGACAAGGACAAGAAGAACGAGGCCGTGTCTTCGGAGGGCCCCGCCGACAAGGCCGAGGAGTCCGGCAAGCCGGAGAAGAAGCCCGAGGAGACTCCGAAGCCGGTCGAACTCCCGAAGCAGGACGCGGCGACGCTGACGCTGGGCGGGCCCGCCACGGTGGACAAATCCATCGAAGGGGCCCAGGGGGTGAACGGAACGTACGTCACCGGTTTCAACGAGGTCGGCTCTTCCGTGACCTGGCGGGCGGAGATGAAGACCGAGGGGTCCTACCGCCTCTCCGTGCGCTACGCCGTCCCGGCCAAGGACGCCGACGCCACACTGACGGTCAACGGCAAGAAGAACAGCCAGCCGATCGGCCTGAAGAACTTCATCAAGTCCTCCGACCCGGCGTGGGAGAAGAACTGGCAGACCACCTGGGCGCCGGTCGACCTCAAGAAGGGCGAGAACGAGATCAAGATCTCGTGCGAGGACGGCAACCAGTGCGACGTGCTGCTGGACTGGCTGGAAGTCACCCAGAGCTGAAGCCTTCGCCCTCGATGTCCTGTGAACGGCCCGTCGACTTCCTCGGCGGGCCGTTTTCCGTTGTCCCGTCTCCCCGGTCAGGCCGCTTCGCCCGTGCTCTCCACCCTCACCCGCGGCAGCAGCTCCGCATACGCCGCCGCGTCGAACTCTCCCGCCGTCGGGGCCAGCACCGTAGCCGTCGACAGGGCCACCGCCCGGGCGAGCCGATCGGGCCAGTCCAGCCCTTCGGCCAGGGCGGAGAGCAGGCCGGCCACCGCGGAGTCGCCCGCTCCGGTCGGGTTGCCGCGGACGGGGGCGGGCGGGGCGGCGCGCCAGGTGCCGTCCGGGGTGACGGCGAGGACGCCCTCGGGGCCCAGGGAGGCGATCACCGCGTGGGCGCCCCGGCGGCGGGCGTCGCGGGCGGCGCGCAGCGGTTCGCGGAAGCCGGTAAGCTGGGCCAGCTCGTCCGCGTTCGGCTTGACCAGGTCGGGGCGGGCGGCGATGCCCCGGCGCAGGGGTTCGCCGCTGGTGTCCAGGAGCACGGGTACGGCGGCGGCGCGGGCGATCCGGACCAGCTCGGCGTAGGCGCCGACGTGGATGCCGGGCGGCAGCGAGCCGCAGAGGGCCACCGCGTCGGCGGCCGCGACGAGCTCCTCGTACGTCCGCAGGAACGCGGCCCACTCGGCGGCGCTCACCTGCGGTCCGGCCTCGTTGAGCTGGGTGGTGTCGCCGGTGGAGCGGTCGGTGATCGCGAGCGTGCGGCGGGTGTTCCCGGCGACGGGGACGAGGGCGTCGCGCGGCGGGAGCGGGGCGAGGAGGTCGCGCAGGACGCCCCCGGTGGCCCCGCCGACGAAGCCGGTGACCACGCTCTCGTGGCCCAGCGCGCCCAGCACCCGGGCCACGTTGAGCCCCTTGCCGCCGGGGCGCTCGGTGACCTCGCCGACCCGGTGGCTGGCGTGCGGGACGAGCGCGTCGACGGTGTACGTCACGTCGAGTGCGGTGTTCAGAGTGACGGTCAGGATCATCTGGTCCGGCCACCTCCCTCGCTCTGTCGGTCCGCCGATCCGTGCGGCCCGCGGGTACGGGCCTGTTGATCATGCCAAAGGGAGGGCGGCCGGGCCCAGCCCTCGGGTCCGACCGCCATCTCTTCGTTACGTGCCCCTCGGGGGCGGGCGCTCACGCCGTCTTCGGCTCGATGATCCACTCGCCCTTGCGCATGACGCCCGCCAGCACGAAGTCCTCGTCGAGGACCACCAGGTCCGCGTCCTTGCCCGGCTCCAGCGAACCGACCCGGTCGTCGACGCCCAGGAGGCGGGCGGGGTTGGCCGAGATGGACCGTACGACGTCCTCCACGGAGATCTTGTCGATGGTGACGGCCCGGCGGAACGCGGTGTCCAGGGTGAGCGTGGAGCCCGCGATGGACCCGCCCTCCACCAGCCGGGCCACCCCGTCGGTGACCGAGACGGCGAGCGGGCCGAGCTGGTACTCCCCGTCGCCGAACCCGGCCGCGTCCATCGCGTCGGTGATCAGCGCGACCCGGCCGGCGCCCTTGTGGTGGTAGGCCAGCTCAAGGATCGCCGGGTGCAGATGCGTACCGTCGTTGATCAGCTCCACGGTGATCCGGTCGTCCTCCAGGAGCGCGGTGATCGGACCGGGCTCGCGGTGGGCGATCGGGGGCATCGCGTTGAACAGGTGCGTGGCGACGGTGGCGCCCGCGTCGATCGCCTCGACGGTCTGCTCGTACGTCGCGTCCGTGTGGCCGATCGCGGCGATGACCCCGTGCTCGGCGAGCAGCCGTACGGAGTCGATGCCGCCGGGCAGCTCGGTGGCGAGGGTGAACATCCGGGCGGTGCCCCGGGCCGCGTCCAGCAGCTTGCGGACCTCGGCCGGGTCCGGGTCGCGCAGCAGGTCCTCGCTGTGGGCGCCCTTGCGGCACGGCGAGATGAAGGGGCCCTCGAAGTGGATCCCGGCCAGGTCGCCCTGTTCGACCAGCTCGGAGAGGATCCCGGCGCGGCGGGCGAGGAAGTCCATCTCGCCGGTCACCGTGGAGGCGACCAGGGTGGTGGTGCCGTGCTCGCGGTGCGTACGGATGCCGTGCAGGACCTCGTCGACGGTGCCGGAGGTGAAGGAGGCCCCGCCGCCGCCGTGGTTGTGCATGTCCACGAAGCCGGGGACCACCCAGTGGCCGGGCAGGTCGATGACCCGGGCGTCCTCGGGGGCGGAGTCCGCGATCCGGGTGGACTCGACGGCCACCCGGCCGTCCTCCACGGTCCCGGTGGGAAGGACCACCCGGGCGCCCGCGAGGACCGTGCTGTCTGCTGCGCGTCCGGCCATCAGGCGGAAACCTCCGTGGAGAGTAGATCCCAGGCGAGCAGCCCCGCGCCCAGGCATCCGGCGGTGTCCCCGAGGGCCGCCGGGACGATGTGGGGCAGCTTCTGGAACGTGACGCGTTCCTCGACGGCCGCACGCAGTGGTGTGAACAAGGTTTCCCCGGCCTCGGCGAGACCGCCACCGATGATGAGCGTGCGCGGGTCCAGCAGGGTGAGCGCGGTGACGAGTCCGGCGGCGAGCGCGTCGACCGCGTCCCGCCAGACCGCGATCGCGGCCGGGTCGCCCGACTCGACGGCCTTCGCGCAGTCCGCGGCGTCCGCATCCGGGTCCCCGGAGGCGGCTGCCCAGGCCCGGGTCACCGCGGAGGCGGAGGCCAGGGTCTCCAGACAGCCGCGCTGGCCGCAGCCGCAGTCCGGTCCGTCGGGGCGGACCACGATGTGGCCGATCTCGCCCGCGTACCCGTGGGCGCCCGCCTCGATCTCGCCCGCGATCCCGATGGCCCCGGCGATCCCGGTGCCCAGCGGCACGAACAGGAACCGGTCGGCGCCCCGGCCCGCCCCGATGCGGCCCTCGGCGAGCCCTCCGGTGCGTACGTCGTGGCCGAGGGCGACCGGGATCCCGCCGAGGCGTTCGCCGAGCAGGGCGCGCAGCGGTACGTCGCGCCAGCCGAGGTTGGCGGCGTAGACCGCGATCCCCTTCTCGGCGTCGACGATGCCGGGCACGGCGACGCCCGCCGCGACGGCGGCCTCGCCGAAGTGCTCCTCGCCGTAGGCGCGCAGGTCCGCGGCGAACGCGAGGATCGTCTCGACGACCGCGTCGGCGCCGCGCTTCCGGCCGGTGGCCCGCCGCGCCTCATGGAGCAGCGTGCCGTCGGTCCCGACCAGCGCGGCCTTCATTCCGGTGCCGCCCACATCGAGGGCGATGACATGTCTCACGGGAGACAGTTTCGCCCGCCGACCCCTAAAAGGTCTAGTCCACTAGCGTGGTTTGTTGCGCACGCATACAAAACGATGAACGAGTGCAGGGTGACGGTTTCCTGCCGGAAAGCCACGAAATGGGCACCCGGATCAGAGGCCTGCCCGATCAATGGTCTGGACCAAGATACGTGTTCGGGGCCCCGACTGCCAGACCACGTAAGCCAGTTGTGGCCCCCGAGGTCCGTATACGTTGCCGAAGCGATACGCCTGTGGTGTAGACCTCCCCCTCCGCGATGGGGGAAAATCGCAGTTCATCCGGACGGTGGCAGGACGGGTGGCGGCACCGCGGCCGACCGATGGCGAGGTCCGCGCGGTGACGTCGCGCCACCGCCCGCGACCAGATGGATCAACGAGGATGGGCGAGGCTGTGCAGCGGCGCTTTACGGTTCTGACCGCGGTGGTGGCCGCGCTGGGTATGACGGCAACGTTGTCGGGTTGCGGCGGTGACAGCGGCACGGGCGACGTCACCCTCAAGCTGGTCGCCGCCGACTACGGCACCAGTTCGGCCAACAGCTCCGAGAAATACTGGAGCGGTGTCGCGGCGGGCTTCGAGAAGGAGAACCCCGGCATCAAGGTCGATGTCACCGTCCTCTCCTGGAAGGACGTCGACCGCAAGGTCGCGGAGATGGTGAAGGCGGGCAAGGCCCCCGACATCGCGCAGATCGGTGCGTACGCCGACTTCGCCAAGGCCGACAAGCTCTACAGCGTCGACCAGATGGTCTCCATCCGCACCCAGGCCAACTTCCTGCCCTCCCTCACGGACGCGGGCAAGGTCGACGGCACGCTGTACGGGCTCCCGTTCGTCGCCAGCACCCGGCTGCTCTTCTACAACGAGAAGCTCTTCGACCAGGCGGGCCTGGACGCCCCCGAGACCTGGGCCGACATCCAGAGCGGCGCCGCCGCGCTCAAGGCCAAGGGCGTCAAGTACCCCTTCGCCCTGCCGCTCGGCCAGGAGGAGGCCCAGGCCGAGACCATGATGTGGCTGCTGAGCAACAGCGGCGGTTACGTCGACGACGTCGGCCTGTACGACATCGACTCGGCCCAGAACATCGCCACGTTCACCTGGCTGCGGGACAACCTCGTCGGCAAGGGCCTCACCGGCCCCGTCGCCCCGGGCAAGCTGGACCGGGCCAAGGCCTTCGAGGCGTTCACCAAGGGCGAGGTCGGCATGCTCAACGGCCACCCCACGCTGATGGAGGAGGCCGAGGCCAAGGGCGTCAAGGTCGGCATGGTGCCGCTGCCCGGCGCCGAGGGCCCGACCAAGGGGTCGATGGGTGTCGCCGACTGGATGATGGGCTTCAAGCAGAACGGCAACCGCCAGGCGATCGGCAAGTTCTTCGACTACGCCTACTCCGACGAGAACGTGCTCGCCTTCGCCGACGAGTACGACCTGCTCCCGGTGACCGGCAGCGCCTCCGCCGAGATGGAGACCGACGCCAAGCACGCGAAGCTGCGCGAGTTCCTGGCGGCGCTGCCCAACTCCCAGCTACCTCCCTTCGGCAAGACGTCCTGGGCGACGGTGAGCGAGGCGATCAAGACGAACGTCGGCGAGGCGGTGGCCCCCGGCGGGAGCCCGGAGCGGGTGCTCGGGGCGATAGCGGCCGAGGCGACGAAGGCGGAGAGCGCGGAGTAGGCAGGTGGGCGCGGTGGGGTCGGGCGCGGTTAGGTTGGTTGTATGACCGCTTCCGACGCCGATCCCGCGCCTTCCCCTGCCGGGCTGTCCGACCGTGACCGTGCTCTGCTCGCGCTGGAGCGGAGGTCGTGGGCGGGGCCGGGGGCGAAGGAGCGGGCGATCCGGGAGGAGCTCGGGATCTCGCCGGTCCGCTACTTCCAGCTCCTCAACGCGCTGATCGAGGACGAGCGGGCGCTGCGGGAGGATCCGGTGACGGTGAACCGCCTGCGGCGGCTGCGGGCGGAGAGGCGCGAGCGGCGCTGAGCCTTTCGGGGGGCGCTGCCCCGGCCCCCCGCTCCTCAATCGCCGGAGGGGCTTGATTTTGCCGCCCCCGGCTTTCCCCTGCGGGGGGTGCGGGGCGGAGCCCCGGCCGGGCCCGGGCCCCGTAGCCCGCCGCACCCCGCTACGCTCACCCCATGGGCAGCCACTCCGTACAGCCGCCGATTCCGACCCCGACCACCCCGGCCGGCCGCGAGGGCCTGGACGCCATCCTCGCCCGCCCCGACCGCGCGGTCATCGCCCTCGACTTCGACGGCACCCTCGCCGACATCGTCCCCGACCCCGAACGCGCCCGCGCCCACCCCGGCGCCGTGGAGGCGCTCGCCGCACTCGCCCCCAAGGTCGCCTCGGTCGCCGTGATCACCGGCCGCCCCGCAGGCGTCGCCGTGCGCTACGGCGGCTTCGCGGGCGTCCCCGGCCTCGACCACCTCGTGGTCCTCGGCCACTACGGCGCCGAGCGCTGGGACGCCGCCACCGGCACCGTGAACGCCCCCGCCCCGCACCCCGGCGTCGCCGCCGCGCGGGCCGAACTCCCCGGCGTACTGCACAAGTTCGGCTCCTGGCACGGCACCTGGATCGAGGAGAAGGGGCAGGCCGTCGCCGTCCACACCCGCCGCGCCGCAGACCCGCAGGCGGCCTTCGAAACCCTGCGCGGCCCCCTCGGCGAGCTGGCCGCGCACCACGGGCTGATCCTCGAACCGGGCCGCCAGGTCCTGGAGTTGCGCCCGCCCGGCATGGACAAGGGCGTCGCGCTCGCCACGTACATCGACGAGGTCGACGCCGAGTCCGTCCTGTACGCGGGCGACGACCTCGGGGACCTCGCCGCCTTCGCCGCCGTGGAGAAGCTGCGCGGCGACGGCCCGGACGGCATCCCCGGCCTGCTGGTGTGCAGCGGCAGCGCCGAGGTGCCCGAACTGGCGGAGCGCGCCGACCTGTTGGTCCCCGGCCCGGCCGCCGTGGTGGACTTCCTGGCGGCCCTGGCGGACCGCCTCTAGGGCCAGGCGTCGCACGGCAGACGGCAGTTTGACGACAGGCCCTGGGCGCCCCTCACTCCTGCCGCAGCGCCTCCAGCTGGTCCAGGAACCACTGCTGCGGCGGGAGCGCGGTCGCCGCCTCCGCCAGCCGCTTCGTGCGGCCGGTCCGCTCCTCGGCGCTCATCGACAAAGCCTCGTGCAGCGCCTCCGCCGTGCCCACCACGTCGTACGGGTTCACCACGATCGCGTCCTCGCCCAGCTCCTCGTACGCCCCCGCCTCCCGCGACAGCACCAGCGCGCAGCCGTGGTCGGAGACGACGGGGACCTCCTTGGCGACCAGGTTCATGCCGTCCCGGATCGGGTTGACCAGGGCCACATCCGCCAGCCGGTACGCGGCGAGCGAGCGGGCGAAGTCGTCCTTCACATGGAGGACGACGGGCGTCCAACTCTCCGTGCCGTACTCCCCGTTGATCTCCGTTGCCAGAGTCTGCACCGCCGCCGTGTAGTCCCGGTAGACCGAGAGGTCCTGGCGGGAGGGGTAGGCGAAGGCCACGTGGACCACGCGCTCGCGCCACTCGGGGCGGGTCTCCAGCAGGGCCCGGTACGCGTGCAGGCCGCGCACGATGTTCTTGGACAGCTCGGTGCGGTCCACCCGGACGATGGTCTTCCGGCCCTCGCCCACCTGCTCCCGCAGCGCCTCCATGCGCTCGTCGACGTCCGCCTCCTGCGAGCGCCGCCGCAGGAAGTCCGCGTCCGCCCCCAGCCCGTGCACCCCGATCCTGGTGCGGCCCGTCCCGCCGAGGATCTCCGTACAGCAGCTGATGAACGCGTCCGCCCACCGCCGGGTCAGGAACGCGGCCCGGTCCGCGCCGAGGATGCCGCGCAGCAGCTGCTCGCCGATGTCGTCGGGCAGCAGCCGGAAGTAGTCCACCGGCGCCCACGGGGTGTGCGAGAAGTGGCCGATCCTCAGGTCCGGGCGCAGCTCGCGGAGCATCCCGGGGACCAGGGCCAGGTGGTAGTCCTGCACCAGCACCGCCGCCCCCGGCCCCGCCTCCTCGGCGAGCGCCCGGGCGAAGGCCCGGTTGTACGTCTCGTACGAGGCCCACTGGCGCCGGAACTCCGCGTCGAAGACCGGCTCCACGGGGGTCTGGTAGAGCAGGTGGTGGACGAACCAGAGCACCGAGTTGGCGATGCCGTTGTACGCGTCGGCGTGGACCTCGGCGTCGATGTCCAGCATCCGTACGCCCGGCTCACCGACCCCGCGCCGTACCGCCTCGCGGTCGCCGTCGCCGAGGGCCGCGCAGACCCAGAGCTTGTCGTCGACGGCGCTCAGCCCGGAGACGAGACCGCCCCCGCCGCGCTTGGCGTCGAGAGTCCCGTCCTCGCCGAGCGTGTACGTGATGGGGCCGCGGTTGGACGCGACGAGAACCTGGGCGGTGGAGGAGGGTGCGTGCTCGGAGACCATGTAGCGGAACCTAGCCCGTAAGGGAAGCCGCCAAACGCCTCAGGGCCCCCGGCCGCTCAAGCCTCACGCGCCCCACGCCTCCTACCGCCCGCGCCTCACGCCGCCCACCGCGCCCGCGCACACCTCAGAGCCGCCGGAGCCCCGCGCCTCACGCCGCCCACCGCTCCGCGTACTCCTCGATCTCCCGCATCGGCGGCCGCTCCTCCGTGTCCACCGCATGGGTGCGCGGCACGAACCCCTCCTCGCCCCGCTCGAACTGCGTCAGCGCGGGCCGCACCAGATGGCCCCGGGAGAGCCGCAGCTGCGCCGTGCGGTAGATCGCCGCGGCCATCCGGCCCAGCGCCTGCCCGTCCTGGTGGCGGTGGCGCCGCACCCCCACGTCGACCTGGCCCAGCGCGTCCAGATCCACGGTGTGCAGGGCGTCGACGAGGAGCCCCAGCTCCACCCCGTAACCGACCGGGAACGGCAGCCGCTCCAGCAAGGACCGCCGCACCGCGTACTCGCCGCCCAGCGGCTGTACGAAGCCGGCCAGCTGCGGCCAGTGCAGATTGAGCAGCGGGCGTGCCACCAATTCGGTGACGCGGCCGCCCTGACCTGCGCTGTCGCCGAGCGGACGGTCGTACATCGCCTTGACGAACTGGACCGCGGGGTCCGTGAGCAGCGGGCCCACCGTCCCCGAGACGAAGTCCGCCGAGAAGTCCTTGAGGTCGGCGTCGACGAAGCAGACGATCTCGCCGCTGGTGACCAGGAGCGACCGCCACAGCACCTCGCCCTTGCCGGGCAGGGCCGGGATCCGGGGCAGGATCGCGTCCCGGTGCACCACCCGGGCGCCCGCCGCGCGCGCCACGGCGGCGGTGGCGTCGGTGGAACCGGAGTCGATCACCACCAGCTCGTCGACCAGCCGGACCTTCTCCATCAGCTCCCGCCGGATCGTCGCCACGATGGCGCCGACCGTGGCCTCCTCGTTCAGCGCGGGCAGCACCACACTCACCGACGTACGGTGAGGGTCGGCGGCCCGGGCGTCGGTGAGCCGGTTCAGCGGGCGGTCGGCGGACGACCAGGAACGCCTGGTCAGCCAGCGTTCCACCTCTTCGAGCACGGTCGGAACTCCTTGCGTGTGAGCGGTATGTGATCCATCTCGCCGTTCGGACGACTATCTCAACAGTCCGGTCCTTCGGTTACAGTCTTGAACAACGCGGATGACCGTCGCATGTCGGGGTCCGTCCGCACACAAACGCCTGGATCGAAGATCCAGTGCCACAGAGCTCATCCAGAGGGACTGAGGGAACGGCCCGTTGAAGTCCCGGCAACCCTCCTACCGGCCGCGAGGTCACGGTGGGGAAGGTGCCAATTCCGTCTTGTGGCGAAATGCGCCGCAAGGAAGATGAGGAGAAAGGGCCTCCGCCATCATGGCTGTTCAGACCATTGCAGGTAATGCCACCACCGCCCCCGTGGACCTCGGTCCCGCCGCGGCGCTTTCCTGCCGCGAGTGCGGCGAGCGTTTCGAGCTCGGCCCCCTTTTCGCCTGTGCGTCCTGTTTCGGACCACTGGAAGTGGCGTACGACCTGCCGACCGGTTCCGCCGAGGAGCTGAAGAAGCGCATCGAGGCCGGTCCGAACAACATCTGGCGCTACGCCCCGCTGCTGCCGGTGCCCGCCGATGTCGCGGAGAAGCCCAATATCAACCCCGGTTTCACCAAGCTGGTCAAGGCCGACAACCTCGCCCGTGAGCTGGGCGTCACCGGCGGCCTGTACGTCAAGGACGACTCCGGCAACCCGACGCACTCCTTCAAGGACCGTGTCGTCGCGATCGCCGTCGAGGCCGCCCGCGCCTTCGGCTTCACCACCCTGTCCTGCTCCTCCACGGGCAACCTGGCCGGTGCCGTCGGTGCCGCCGCCGCCCGCGCCGGACTGCGCTCCTGCGTCTTCATCCCGCACGACCTGGAGCAGGGCAAGGTCGTCATGGCCGCGGTGTACGGCGGTGAGCTGGTCGGCATCGAGGGCAACTACGACGACGTCAACCGCTTCTGCTCCGAGCTCATCGGCGACCCGCTCGGCGAGGGCTGGGGCTTCGTCAACGTCAACCTGCGCCCGTACTACGGCGAGGGCTCCAAGACCCTGGCGTACGAGATCTGCGAGCAGCTCGGCTGGAAGCTGCCCGACCAGATCGTCATCCCGATCGCGTCCGGCTCCCAGCTGACGAAGATCGACAAGGGGTTCCAGGAGCTGATCAAGCTCGGCCTGGTCGAGGACAGGCCGTACAAGATCTTCGGCGCCCAGGCCGAGGGCTGCTCGCCGGTCTCCGCCGCCTTCAAGGCCGGGCACGACGTCGTACGGCCCCAGAAGCCGAACACCATCGCCAAGTCCCTGGCCATCGGCAACCCGGCGGACGGCCCGTACGTCCTGGACATCGCCCGCCGCACCGGCGGCGCCGTGGAGGACGTGAACGACGAGCAGGTCGTCGACGCGATCAAGCTGCTGGCGCGCACCGAGGGCATCTTCGGCGAGACGGCGGGCGGCGTGACGCTCGGCGTGACCAAGAAGCTCATCGAGGCGGGCGTGATCGACCCGGCGCTCACCACCGTCGTCCTGAACACCGGTGACGGCCTCAAGACCCTCGACGCGGTCTCCGCGACCTCGCAGGCGACGGCCACCATCAAGCCGAGCCTGGACGCCTTCCGCGCCGCGGGCCTCGCCTCCGCCTGACGACCCACCGCACCGAGACCGAAGCAAGAAGGGCACCCACCATGAGCGTCAAGGTCCGCATCCCCACCATCCTCCGCACGTACACGGGCGGCCAGGCCGAGGTCACGGCGGAGGGCGCGAAGCTCTCCGAGGTCATCGACTCCCTGGAGAAGGACCACCCGGGCATCGCCGCCCGCGTCCTGGACGACCAGGGCAAGCTGCGCCGCTTCGTCAACGTGTACGTCAACGACGACGACGTGCGCTTCGAGGGCGGCCTCGACGCCGCCACGCCCGACGGCGCCGGCATCTCGATCATCCCGGCCGTGGCCGGCGGCTGCTGATCCGACGACCTTCAGCTGAACAACAGTTGCCCCCTCCGCTGCACAAAGCGGAGGGGGCAATTCTGCATGGTTGAGCGCGGTAGAGTTGGGGAAGCCCCCTTCGCTGCGCGTGCCGCCCGCATATGAGAATGCGCCCGGCCCCGATAAGAAGCAGCCAAAGTACGTGAACCCCTTGAGGCATAAGTGGCCTTTGCCTGGCCCGACTTGCCCGTAAATTTCAGCAATCCCGCATATTCGGGCGTTCGCCCGTGCCCAGAATTCTCGTCCGATTGACCTGTTGCAGAGGGCAGTTGGGCGGATACATTCGGCCGCGGTCGACGCGCTGCGGCGCCGCGCACCCTCTCCTGTCGGAGGGTGAGTTCCGACCCGGGGCCGCGAAGTGCGGTCCCGTGCAAGGGCCAGTTATAGGGGAGTTAGGCATGGCTCAGGGCACCGTCAAGTGGTTCAACGCGGAGAAGGGGTACGGCTTCATCGCGGTCGACGGTGGTGCGGATGTTTTCGTCCACTACAGCGCGATCCAGATGGACGGGTACCGCACCCTCGAAGAGGGTCAGCGAGTTGAATTCGAGATCTCGCAGGGCCAGAAGGGGCCCCAGGCCGACATGGTCAAGCTCGCCGTCGGCTGACGCCCGGCGCGGCCGTCCGACGTCACTACTCACGCACGTAGGGCCCGACCCCGGATCAGGGGATCGGGCCCTACGCGCGTCCCGGGACCGGATGGCCGGACCCGGCCCGGGTCATGGCGGGCCTTGGCCTGAGTCGCTTGCACTCTCGGGGGTCGAGTGCTAATCATTGGCATTAGCACTCTCCAGGTGAGAGTGACAGAAACTTGGACCGGGCCGGTGAGGCCCGCAGGCGCGGTGGGGCAAGGAACCACCACGCAGGCAGGCCGTCCGTCGCGGGCGCCTCTCGGTCCGGAGAATCCACCCCTGTCCGGGAGGACCACTTCACATGGCCAAGATCATCGCGTTCGACGAGGAGGCACGGCGCGGTCTCGAGCGCGGGATGAACCAGCTCGCCGACGCCGTCAAGGTCACCCTCGGCCCCAAGGGCCGTAACGTCGTCCTCGAGAAGAAGTGGGGCGCGCCCACGATCACCAACGATGGTGTTTCCATCGCCAAGGAGATCGAGCTCGAGGACCCGTACGAGAAGATCGGTGCGGAGCTGGTCAAGGAGGTCGCCAAGAAGACGGACGACGTCGCCGGCGACGGTACGACCACCGCCACCGTTCTCGCCCAGGCTCTCGTCCGCGAGGGTCTGCGCAACGTCGCCGCAGGCGCCAACCCGATGGCCCTCAAGCGGGGCATCGAGAAGGCCGTCGAGGCCGTCTCCGCCGCTCTGCTGGAGCAGGCCAAGGACGTGGAGACCAAGGAGCAGATCGCTTCGACCGCCTCCATCTCCGCCGCCGACACCGAGATCGGCGCCAAGATCGCCGAGGCGATGGACAAGGTCGGCAAGGAAGGCGTCATCACCGTCGAGGAGTCCCAGACCTTCGGTCTGGAGCTTGAGCTCACCGAGGGTATGCGCTTCGACAAGGGCTACATCTCGGCCTACTTCGCGACCGACATGGAGCGTATGGAGGCGTCTCTCGACGACCCGTACATCCTGATCGTCAACTCGAAGATCGCCAGCGTCAAGGACCTGATCCCGCTGCTGGAGAAGGTCATGCAGTCGGGCAAGCCCCTGCTGATCATCGCCGAGGACGTCGAGGGCGAGGCGCTCTCCACCCTGGTCGTCAACAAGATCAAGGGCACGTTCAAGTCCGTCGCCGTCAAGGCCCCGGGCTTCGGCGACCGCCGCAAGGCCATGCTCGCGGACATCGCCATCCTCACCGGTGGCACCGTGATCTCCGAGGAGGTCGGTCTCAAGCTGGAGAACGCCGGCCTGGACCTGCTCGGCCGCGCCCGCAAGGTCGTCATCACCAAGGACGAGACCACGATCGTCGACGGTGCCGGTGACAGCGAGCAGGTGCAGGGTCGCGTCAAGCAGATCCGCGCCGAGATCGAGAACTCCGACTCGGACTACGACCGCGAGAAGCTCCAGGAGCGCCTCGCGAAGCTGGCCGGCGGCGTGGCCGTCATCAAGGCCGGCGCCGCCACCGAGGTGGAGCTCAAGGAGCGCAAGCACCGCATCGAGGACGCGGTGCGCAACGCCAAGGCCGCCGTCGAGGAGGGCATCGTCGCCGGTGGTGGCGTGGCTCTGCTCCAGGCCTCGGCAGTCTTCGACAAGCTGGACCTCACGGGTGACGAGGCGACCGGCGCCAACGCCGTGAAGCTCGCGCTGGAGGCCCCGCTCAAGCAGATCGCCGTCAACGGTGGTCTCGAGGGTGGCGTCGTCGTCGAGAAGGTCCGCAACCTGCCGATCGGTCACGGCCTCAACGCCGCGTCCGGCGAGTACGTGGACATGATCGCCGAGGGCATCATCGACCCGGCGAAGGTCACGCGCTCCGCTCTGCAGAACGCCGCCTCCATCGCCGCGCTCTTCCTCACCACCGAGGCCGTCATCGCCGACAAGCCCGAGAAGGCCGGCGCGGCCACTCCGGGCGGCATGCCGGGCGGTGACATGGACTTCTGATCGGGTCCTCACGACCGGTCGAAGCTCCACGCACGTCCCACAGGGGCGGGCATCTCCTTCACGGGAGGTGCCCGCCCCTGTGGCGTGTCCGGGGTCTGCTGGGAGACTGCGGGGGAGCGGTCGGTGGGTTTCTTACGGGTACGGGGGCGGGGCGGGCATGAGCGGGAGTACGGCGGGGAGAACGGGCGGAGGACGGCTCAAGGGGGTCTCGCTCGTCCTGGGCGGGGCCGTGCTGTTCGCGGCGGGCCTGTTCATCGTGGCGACGGGCACGGGCCTTTCCGGCCTCCTCGGCATGCGGGTGGAGACCTTCGGCGACATCGACTGCCGCGACACGCGCACCAGCAAGGGGCAGACGGTCTGGCACTGCTTCGGTGCGGCGGACGGCGTCGGGCCCACCCGGATCAGCTTCGCGGACCACGACGGCCGGAACGACCCCGAGACGATCACCGCGACCCAGCTGACCGAGGGCGGGCGGTGGTTCGCGCACTCGTCGACGATCGTCGGCTACGGCATGATCCCGCTGCTGCTGGGCACCGGAGTGGCGGCCTGGGGCGGCTACCGGGTGCGTGATGCTGGGCGACCGGGCCGCTGAGGGGTGTTGACGGGCGCCGAGAGCCCCTGATGGACCCGAACGAGCGGTCGGGCATGGCCGAATGGCTACTTGCAGGCCCCCGCGACGTACGGCAACACGTGTTCGACCGGTTTCGGTGATGTCGGTGGCGCGCCGGCCGCCGGTGGGGTAGCGCCGCTGCGGGCGCCACCGGGCGCGCGGCGCTGCTGGTTCCTCCGTTCCGCCGTGGGCGGTCCGATCCCCGGGCAGCTCACCGCCGGGTCGGACGGCACCGTACGGCCATTGGTCCAGTCCACCCGCCCATCGCGGCCCGCCGGTGTGCGACTGCACATGCCGACCGGTCGGTGCCCTGAGGGGCGGCCGACGGCAGCGGCTCCCGCCCCCGTCGCTCGCGCTATCCGGCCAACTTCGGGCGGTGGGTCGGAATCACGCGTACCGGTCCGGCAGCGGGACATGATGGCTCTGGTGTTCACCCGGTGAACACCAGTCGCATGAGTAACTCCAGTTATGCGGAAGCCATTTGGGCATAACGGTCGTCAACCGCACAGAAGGGAAGGTGTCATGAAGCAGCAGAAGAAGGCTTACGTGAAGCCGTCGCTGTTCAAGCAGGGCGACTTTTCGAAGAAGACCGCCGGTTACTTCTACGGCTCGTACAAGGAGTACTGGGTCCGGCGCATCATCTGAACCGCCGACCGGTTCCCTGTGCACGGTGTGAGAACTTCCGAAAGGTGAAGATGCCCGGCCTGCTGCGTGACTACTTCGTCGTCCTGCCGGACAGCGTGGCGGGCCACGCGGTGGCCGGGCAGCTTCCCGCACCGGACCCGACCGCACCGGAAGCGACCGCGGTGGTGGGCGACGTCCTGACCGTCGCCCACCCCTCGGGCCGCCCCTGGGTCGTAGCCCGCCCCCTGGTCCGCAAGGTCAGCCACCTCCGCCGGGGCGACGACGCCCTCGTGCTCATCGGACCCGACCGCGTCCCCGAGCCCGTGCTCGCCGGCCTCCTGGAGGGCGTACGCGACCGGGCCGCCCTGGAACGCCGCCTCGCCCGGCTCCCCGGCCTGCACCACGTCGTCGCGCGCCTCTCCGGCGAGACCTGGATCCGGGGCACCGCCTCCGGCCTGCGCCGGATCTACCACGCCCGGCACGCCGAGGCCGGGACCCTCGCCTCCGACCGCCCGGCCGTCCTCGCCCGCCTGACCGGCGCGCCCCTGGACGACGGCGCACTCGCCCTGCGCATGCTGGACTTCCTGCCGCACCCCCTGAGCCGACGCGTCCTGTGGCGGGGCGTGCACGAGACCGGGGCCGGGTACGGACTGGCCCTGCCCGTCGCAGCACCGGGCACGGCCGCCGCCCCCGGCCCTCGCGAGTACCGCTGGTGGGAGCCCCCGCCACCGGAACTCCCCCTGGCGGAGGGGGCCCGAAGACTCGGGGACGCCGTCGCCGCCTCCGTACGGGCCCATGTCGGCGGCCTGGACCGGATCAGCTGCGAGCTCTCCGGCGGCCTGGACTCGACGGCCCTCACCTTTGCCGCCCGCGCGACCGCCCCGGCCACGCTGTCCCTGCTGACGGTGGCCGCCCGGGACCGCTACAGCGAGGACGAGACGTGGGCGCGGAGGGCGGTGGAGACGGCGAACGGGAGCACCCCGGAAGTCGTAAGCCGGAGCGGTAAAGCCGCCCCGGACCTGGCCCACCACATCATCCCGGCCGACCAAGCCCCGTACTTCTACGCGGACTTGACCGCCACCTCCGCCGAGCTCAACGACGAACCGCTCCCCGTCGCCCCCGGCCGCGCCCGCGCGCACCTGCTCCTCAGCCGCGCCCACGCCACAGGCTCCCGCTACCACCTCACCGGCTACGGCGGCGACGAACTCTTCCTCGGCCTGCCCCACGCCTACCAGGACCTCTTCCACGGCAACCCCCTCACCGCCTGGAACCACCTCGGCGGCCTGCGCCACCAGCTCGGCTGGCCCCTCCTCCCCACCCTGAAGGCCCTGCTCAACCGCTCCACGTTCCCCCGCTGGCTGGCGGGCGCGGTCACCCCCGAACCCCAGCCGGTCACCCGGACCCCGCTCCTCTCCTGGGGCGTACGGCAGTCCCTGCGCCCGTGGTTCACGGACCACGCGAACGCCCTGATCGCCGAGGAGTTCCGGGCGGCCGCCGAGGAGGCCGAGCCGATCGACCCGTGGCGGGGGCGGCATGTGGACATCGACGCGGTACGGATGGGGGCGCGGCACTTCCAGGCGATGGAGGACATCGGCATGACGATCGGGCTGCCGGTCGCCGCGCCCTTCTACGACGACCGGGTCCTGGAGGCGACCCTCGCCGTACGCCTGGCGGACCGGATCAGCCCCTGGCGCTACAAGCCGCTGCTCGTCGAGGCGATGCGCGGGGTGGTGCCGGATGCGCTGCTGGCCCGTACGACGAAGGACCACATGTCCTCCGACGAACACCAGGGCCTGCGCGAACACGCCCCGGAACTCGCCGACTTGTGGACCGGCTCCCGCCTCGCCGAACACGGCCTGGTGGACGCCCGCCACCTGCTCCGACTGGCGGCCGAACCCTTCTCACCCGTCCTGGTGGAGCACTCCATCAGCTCCACGGTGGCCGGGGAGACCTGGCTCCGTACGGCCGAGAACGCTTGGCCCACCCCCGAGTTGACCCCCACGACCACGACCAGCGAGGCATGACTGTGAAGCTCAGAAAAGGCATAGCCGTCACGACGACCGAGTACGGAGGAGTGCTCCTCGACGAAAAGGACGGCAGCTACTGGCAGTTGAACGACACCAGCGTGATCGTGGTCGAGACCCTGGCGGCCGGCGAGGCCCCCGAAGCGGCCGTCGAACGTATCGTCGCGGAGTTCGACGTGGAGCGCGCCGAGGCGGAGTCGGACGTGGCCGAGCTGACCCGCCAGCTGGTCGAGGCGAAGATCCTGCGCCCATGACCACCGAGATGACGATGCCCCGCCGGGGCGCGGGCCCGGGCGGACTGCGGCTGCGTACCGCGATCGCCGCCGCGTTCGTCCTGGCCCGCTTCAAGCCGGGCCGCCTGCGCCGGGTGCTGGCGAGGTGCAGCAGGGGCGCGCGCCCGGCGACGTACGACGAGACGCTGGAGATGTACGAGGCGGTCACCGCCACCAGCCGCCGCTGCGCGGGCCGTTACGGCTGCCTGCCCCGCTCGGTGGCCATCGCGCTGGCGTGCCGGATGTCGGGGAGCTGGCCGGACTGGTGCGCGGGAGTCCGGACGGCACCGCCGTTCTCGCCGCATGCTTGGGTGGAGGCGGGGGGACGTACGGTCGGCGAGCAGGCGGAGTCGGCCGATCTGCGTCCTTTGATGGTGGTGTCGGTACGCGAGGGGGTTCCGGGTGAGCGCGGTGGCGGGGACGACGACGGGGGCGGACAGGCCTCCTGAGGGCGCGGAGACGCCGGGGGCGGGCGGGCGGCCCGAGGCCGTGGGGCCGACGGGGGCGGACGGGCGGCCCGAGGCCGTGGGAGTGCCGGAGGCGGACGGGCGGCCCGAGGCCGTAGGGGCGCGGGAGGAGACCGCATCGCCCTCCGAAGCGGGCGGGACCGGCCCGGCCCCTCTCCGCCTCCTCCTCACCCGGGTCCGCCCCCACCGCGGCGTACTCGTCCGCGCGGGCCTGCTCTCGCTCGCCGGCTCGGCGGCCGGGCTGGCGATGCCGCTGATGGCGAAGTACGCGGTGGACGCGTTCGCCGCCGACCGCTCGCCCGTGACCCCGCTCGTGGCGCTCACCGCACTCGTCCTCGCGGGCGCCTGCCTCTCCGCGTACGGGCGTTACCTCATGGCCCGTACGGGAGAGGGCGTCGTCCTCCGCGCCCGCCACCAACTGGTCGGCCGCATCATGCGGTTGAAGGTCCCGGCGGTGGACCGCCTGACCCCCGGCGACCTGCAATCGAGGGTGACCAGCGACACCACCCTCCTCCGGACGGTCCTCTCCAGCGGCCTGGTCGAGTCGTTCAACAGCGTGCTGATGCTGCTGGGGACGGTCGCGTTCATGGCGTACATGGACGTCACGCTGCTGGGCGTGACGCTGGTGGTGATCGTCGGTATCGGAGCCGTAACCGCTCTGCTCATGCCGCGCATTCAGCGCGCGCAACTCCGCGCACAGGAGTCGGTCGGCGCGATGGGCGCGGCGCTGGACCGGGTGCTCCAGGCGTTCCGTACGGTCAAGGCGAGCGGCGCGGAGGAGCGCGAGACGGCGGCCGTGGCGGAGGCGGCACGCCATGCGCACGACCGGGGTGTCTCGGTGGCGAAGTGGTCCTCGGTCTCCGACGTCACGATGATGATGTCGATCCAACTGGCCTTCCTGGCCGTGCTGGGAGTGGGCGGGGCGCGGGTGGCGTCGGGCTCCCTGGAGATCTCCTCGCTGATCGCGTTCCTGCTCTACCTCTTCTACCTGATGGGCCCGATCGGCGGCCTGGTCGAGGGCTGGACGGGCTTGCAGAGCGGCCTCGCCGCCGTACGCAGGATCGACGAGGTGGAGTCGCTGCCGGGCGAACCGGCGGAGGCTGTAGGCGAGTTGAAGGAGGGTGGCGGCCCCCTGCGCGTCACCTTCCAGGACGTGACCTTCGGGTACGGGGACGAGCGCGCCCCCGCCCACAAGGGCGTCACGTTCGACGTGCCGACGGGCGGGCTGGTGGCGCTGGTGGGCCCGTCGGGGGCGGGCAAGTCGACGGTGTTCAGCCTGCTGGAGCGGTTCTACGACCACGACGGCGGCACGATCACCGTGGACGGCCGGGACATCCGGGACTGGCCGCTGACGGAGCTGCGCGCCTCGCTCGCGTACGTGGAACAGGACGCCCCGGTCCTGGCCGGAACCCTCCGCGAGAACCTCCTCTTCGCGGCCCCCGACGCCCCGGAGGACCGGCTGACGGAGGCGGTGGCCCGCACCCGCCTGGACGCGCTGGTCGCCCGGCTGCCCGAGGGCCTGGACACGGCGGTCGGCCACCGGGGCGTCACCCTCTCCGGCGGCGAACGCCAGCGCATCGCCATCGCCCGCGCCTTGCTGCGCCGCCCCCGGCTGTTGCTGCTGGACGAGGTGACCTCGCAACTGGACGCGGTCAACGAGCAGGCGCTGCGCGACGTCATCCTCGAACTGGCCGAGCAGGCAACGGTGTTGGTCATCGCCCACCGCCTCTCCACCGTCCGCCACGCCGACCGTATCGTGGTCCTGGAGGAGGGCCGCGTCCGCACGGCGGGCACGCACGAGGAGCTGATCGCGTCGGACGACCTCTACCGCGAACTGGCGACGACGCAGCTGGCGGCGGAGGTGCGGTGAGGGGTCAGCGGGCGTAGCTCTTGAGCTCCTCGGTGTAGCGGCCCGCTCGGGCGAGGGTGCCGTCCGGCGGGGCACGGCCATTGCGGTATCCCCCGATCCGCAGCCCGCGCTCTCGGTAAAGCCGCAGCTCCGGCTGCTGCTGCATGCACTGCATCGCGACCCACATGATGATCTCGTCGTGATCCCCGTCCGGAACGGGCTTGACCTCTAGCTTTCCGTCGATGAGCTCAAGCGTCACGGTCTCGGGGGCCGAGCGGGCCAGCTGCTCGAATTCCTCGACGGACAGCTGGGCGCGCGGTGCGTGATCGGCGGGGCTGGGGGGCATGGCGTCGCCTCCTCCCCTCCATCGTGCCCCGTCGGACCTGGGGACGAGCTGCACGGTCATCGGTATGTCCTTTCGGGCCGGGGAACCAGCCCCGCCCGGACCGCGTTCATCCGCTCCCGTACCCCGGGCGCCTGCACGGCCCCCGGCGGACCCACCGGCGGCTCGGGCACCGGCCCACGGCACTTCCGGCACAGGCCGCCGAGCAGCGCCTCCGGGGTGCCGGGGGCCCCGCACTCGCCGCACTCCAGGATGCGCAGGACGGTCCGGGGCGCCGGCACGGTCCGCTCGGGTGGCAGTTTGTCGGTGAGGCGGCGTTCGACGAGGCGGGCGGCGCAGTGGACGGGGGAGGGGAGGCCGGCGGTCAGGGCGTGCAGCAGCTCGGCCTCCGTCGCACCTCGCGCGAACCACTCGCTGACCTGCGGTTCCAGCCGTACGCAGTCGGCGGCGGACAGCGACAGCGCCGGAGCCGTACGTCCCAGGGCGGCCAGCAGGATGAACGCCCGCGAGCGAGTGGGCCGTTGAGGCTGGTCCGACGGCGCGTCGCCCCGGACGTAGGCGTTCCACCACTCGTCCTCGCGTGCCGTACGGGAGAAGAAGGTCCGGGTCACCCAGAACATCATCTCCTCGGTGATCACGCACTCCCTGCCGCGCCGCAGATGCCCGGCGGCCTGGAGCCGGTTGAGGGTGGTGCTCAGGGCGCACTGTCCGTACGGGAGGTGCTTGGCCAGCGTCTTCACGGAGATGTCGGAGCCGTCGGGCAGCCGGTCGACGTACGCGGCGACGGCAGCGTCACGGGGAAGGAGGTGGGCGAAGTCGCGCTCGGTGCGCGGTCGTTCGCCGGGGGCGGTGCGCTTGCCGTAGCCGGGTTTGGCCATGGGGTGCGGGGTTGTGGGCGGGGTCTCGTGCGGGGAGCGGGGGTCAGCACTAAGCTGGCTGGCAGCCATGGGGATCGCTTGTTCCGATCTTCGTTGGTCAGGCCCCTGTTCGGTGTTCCACCACCAACAGGGGTCGTCCTTTTCTTCTGTCGCTCTTCCGCACGCTAGAGCCTGGCGACTGCGCGTCGCAAGTCGGTCACAAGCGGTCAACTCCGGTCGCAGGGAGGGTGGGTGGGAAAAGTGACCCATCCACCCCATCACCGTAAAGAGCGCTCGGATCTCGCCGCTTGAGCTCCGGGAGGAGCAGGGGGTCGGGGCCGGTGGGAACGGTTGTGCGGCAGGATCGCCGCGTGAAGAACGCCAGTTCCTTTACGGCGTCGTCGCTGCTGTCGTTCCGGCAGGCGGACGGGAGTGACCTGGCGGCCGGGCGTCGGGGGCGTGGGCTGATGCAGTGCCGGGCTGACGTGCTCCTGACGCCCTGGGTTCCGTGACGACGATCACTCCGATGGCTCGCCGGGGCTGTAGACCGGATGCCCGGCGGCGGGCGTATACCCGGTGAAGCGAAAGATCCGGGAGCAACTTTTGACCGTCGAGGAGTTCGAAGAGTTCTACGCCCAGGCGGTCGCGCGTCTCACAGGCCAGCTGTACGTGATGACGGGGGACCTCCAGGAGGCGCAGGACGTCGTGCAGGAGGCCTTCGTCAAGGCGTGGGTCCGGCGCGGCCGGCTGGAGCGGGACGGGCAGCCCGAGGCGTGGATCCGTACGGTCGCGTGGCGGCTGGCGGTGAGCCGTTGGCGCTTCCGGCGGCGTTCGGCGGACGCGTGGGGCCGGGGGAGCGGTGCGGCGGAACACGTCGCACCGCCGGACCCGGACCACGTGGTGCTGGTCGACGCGCTCCGGGAGCTGCCCGCGCAGCAGCGGCGGACGTTGACCCTGCACTACCTGTGCGACCTCACGGTGGAGCAGATCGCCGGGGAGACCGGGCTTTCCGCCAGCACGATCAAGACGCATCTGGTCCGCGGACGGGCGGCGCTCGCCCACCGTCTGGAGGACCCCCGCATGGAGGAGGCTCCTGATGTCTGAACCACGGGACCCCTTGGGGCCGGAGGGATCGCAGGGTCATCGGGACTCCTCGGGTCCGCACGATCCGTCGGGTCCGCACGATCCGTTGCGGTCCCTGTTCCGGCAGGCCGGGGACTTCGGGCAGGGCCGCTCCGTCGCGGACCCGGCGGCCCGCATCACCGAACGCGGCATGCGGGCCCAGCGGCGCCGGATGGCCGTGGTCGCGGTGGGGGTGTGCCTGGTCATCGGGGGCGGCGGGGCGGCGGCGATCGGCCTGCTCCCGGCCACCCCGAAGCCGGCCCCTCCGGCGACGAGCCCGTCGCCGAGCTACCCGTCCCCGGCCCCGCCACCACCGGCCGGGACCCCTACGGAGCCGCCGACGCCCAGTAATACGGTGCCGGGTTCGGCGACGAGGTCGTTCCCTCCGGAGGGCATGCCGACGACGGAGGCGGCTTCGCCCCCATCGACATCGACATCGACGACCGCACCGACGATGGGGGCGACGTCGACGCCGTGACGGTCGAAGCCGTGACGGTCGACGGCTGACGGTCGGTGCTGTGACGGCTGACGCCTGACGCCTGACTGCGGGCCTGCGGCTGCTTCCGCTTCCGACCGGCTAAGCCCCCTTCTCCCGTCCCTCTCCCTCCCGTGCCCCGGCGGCTCCCCCGGGCGATCCGGCACGCCTGGAAGTGCCCGAAAGGTGCCTGAATGTCTACGTTGTCCCCCGGGCTGCGGCCTGCTCCGCCCCGCCCCGGGGCCTCTGAGCCCCGGCCGGAGACGCACGAGCGCCGGGCGGCCGGGGCAGGGTTCCACCGGGCGCTCGCCTGGCTGACCCCGGCCGACCGCAGGGTGCTCCGGCTCTACCTCCTCACCCGCATATCCCTGTGGATCACGGCCCACGGCGCCCGGTGGCTGTTCCCCCGGGGCTCGGACACACGGGAGGCGGGCCCGGTTCTCGCGCCGTTCCAGCAGTGGGACGCGAACCACTACCTGCACATAGCGCGCGACGGCTACTTCCCGGCCGACGCAGGCCCGTGGGTGGAGGGTTGGGACAACAGGGAGGCGTTCTTCCCCGGATTCCCGCTGCTCCTGAGGGCCGTGCACGTCGTCGTCCCGAGCTGGACGGCGGCGGGCCTGCTGATCTCGCTGGTCGCGGGAGCCGTGGCCGTACTGGCCCTGTCCCGCATAGCCCGCTCGTACGTCCCCGAGGACGCCGACGGCCGACGTACGGCCCTGTTCTTCCTGCTCTCCCCGTGCGCGGTCTTCCTGGCGGCCGGCTACACGGAGGCGCTGTTCCTGGCGTTCGCGCTCCCGGCCTGGCTGGCGGCCCAGCGCCACCACTGGGCGTGGGCGTGCACGCTGACGGCTCTGGCGACGACGGTGCGGGTCAGCGGCCTGTTCCTGGCGGCGGCACTGGCGGTGCTGTTCGCGCTCTCGGCCTGGTCGGGCAAGGGCTGGCGCGGGGCGCCCTGGCTGGCACTGCCCGCGCTGCCGCCGCTGGCGTACAGCTGGTATCTGCACGCCCGCACGGGCGACTGGATGGCGTGGAAGCACGCACAGGAGCGGGGCTGGTACCGGGAGTTCCACACCCCCTGGGAGGCGTGGGCGAACACGTGGAACGCGGCGTTCGACGGCGTACACGCGACCGGCTACGCGGCCATGTTCCAGGCGGAGTTGGTGGCGATGGTGGTGGGCCTGGCCCTGGTCGCGCTGCTGGTACGGCACCGCCGCTGGCCGGAGGCGGTGTACGTCGCGCTGAGCCTGTGGGCGCTGGGAACGTCGTACTGGTACACGTCCATCCCCCGCGCCACGCTGCTGTGGTGGCCGCTGTGGATCGGCCTGGCGGCCCTGAGCCTGCGCCGCCCGTGGTTCAGGACGGCCTACCTGTGCGTGGCGGCCCCGCTGAGCGCACTGGTGGCGCTGGCGTTTCTTACGGGGCGGTGGGCGGGGTGACGGCCTCGCCGCACCCACCCGCCGCTACGAACGGCCGGTCCGCCTCACCGCCCGGGGCGCGGCCCAGCCGATCCGTCGCCGTGACGAGGGTGGAGGAGATATGGGCCAGGCCGGGGTCTGCGGCGATGAAGACCGTTTCGACTCCGGCCAGTTCGTGGTTCATCCGGGCCATCGGCATTTCGTAGTCCAGGTCGGGAACGCCCCGGACTCCGCGGATGACGGCGTCGATCCCGGCCCGGCCGCAGTAGTCGACCAACAGGCCGCCGGTGTGGGAGTCGACCGTGACGTTGCTCAGGCCGGCCGCTGCCGCCCGGAGCCGGTCCAGCCGTTCCGGGACGGGAAAGCGGCCGGTCTTGTTCGCGTTGAACATCACGCACACGACGACCTCGTCGAACAGCGCGGCGGCGCGGCGGAGTATGTCCTGGTGCCCTTGAGTGACCGGGTCGAAAGATCCTGGGAAGAGGGCTCGCATGGCCGGGAAGAGTAGCAAGCGGCCGCCCCTGGTGGGTGAGTGGCGGAGGCCGAACCGTCATCAGCGGGACGGATACCGCCCGAGATGCGGCGAAGATCACACTCTGCAATTTTGCGCATAATTCACCCGCAAGGAAGTTGATCAAGCGCAATTTCGCGCAACATCCTTCCGCTCACGCTCCGCTGTCGATCACCCTCTACGAGTCAGCACAACCCCTCGGCCCACGGAGGACTTTGTGGCCCTGCATCTCCTGTGCAAGGACCCGGAGAGCCCGAACAACGGCTCACCCACCTTGTATTACGACGATGAGTCGCGCAACTACCTGCTTCAGGGGTGGCGCGTGGCGGATTCGGCAACCCGGCTGTCCGACCTCGTGATTCCCGAGCACGAGACGATAGTGGAGTTCCCCTCGCGCCTTCTGAGGCTGTTCCCGGCCGCCGGAGGAGCGCCGCAAGACTGAGCATCCGAACGGGTGGACGAAGCCATGAAATCTAGCTGATTGCCCGTCAAATAGCCTGATCCGGCCGGTTGGTTCGGGCTGGTTGCCGCACGGCACACTGTCGCGCATGGCTCACTCCGAAAGTGTTCAACGCGCCCGCCGCGACCTCGGCGCCAAACTCAGCGCGATGCGCAAGAGCGAGGGTCTCACCGGTCGTGCCTTGGCCGACATCTGTGGTGGCTGGCACCCGTCCAAGGTCAGCCGTATCGAGAACGGCCGCGCTGCCGCCAGCGCGGCCGACATCACCGCCTGGACCCTGGCATGCCGGCACCCGGAAGCCGCACCTGAGCTGATCACCGCTGCCAACAACATCGCGTCCATGTACCTGGAATGGCGCGACATGGAACGCAGGGGGCTGGCCAAGGCCCAGGAACACGTCATCCCGCTGTGGGAGGAGACCAAGAGATTCAAGGCGTACGCCATCAGTTACGTCCCGGGCCCGTTGCAGACGGAGGACTACACCCGAGCCGTCCTCGCCGGTATCCGTGTCCGCCGGGGTCTGAGTGACAGCGGCTTCGAGGACGCCGTCGCCACCCGTACGGCCAAGCAGAAGTACCTGAGGACCAAGCAGTTCCGGGTCGTCCTTGAAGAGGATGTCCTCTATACCCGCTACGCCGAACCCTCGGTGATGCTCAATCAGCTCACTCGGCTGATCCAGGTCGCGGACTACTCCAGTGTCAGCCTCGGCATCATCCCGCGGGACGCCGACAGAGGCCCCGCCCACAAGGCTCAGGATTTCTGGATCTATGACGACGAAACGGTCCAGGCCGAGATCCCCTCCGCCTTCCTCACCCTGAAACAGCAGAACGAGGTCAGCCGGTACCTGGCCGACTTCCAGCGCCTGAGCGAACTCGCCGCTGTCAGCGGTGCGGCAGTTCCCATCATCGCGAAAGCCATCAGCGCCTACAGCTGACCTCTCCGCAACCCGGCGGACGGGGCTCGGCGCAGGCCGTCACCTCTCAACGCCGGAACGGAGCACAGCCCCATGACTGCCGTACGACGCCGGAGTGAGCACTGGAACGCGCCTCCGACCTGGCGCGCCTCGCCCACCTTCGATCGGCATCGCGTTCCCCGGCCGGGCCAGTCGGCCGCCCTCGTCACCGTGGCCCTCTTCGCCGCCGCTGTCGGCGTGTTCACCCTGGCCACCTGGAACGGGAACACGCCGAGCGCCGCCACGGCCACTGAGGCCGCGGTCACCAAGGCCGTTCGCGAGGAACTGCACGCGATGTTCCTCGCCGACATCGCCTCCAGGGGGAGCGTGCTGCGTTCGAGCCTTCTCCAGGAAGATGCTGCCGCCCGCATCGACTACCCGGGGAACGCCGACACCTTGGCCTTACGTTGCTACGGTGCCGGCCGACTTCGCGTGGCGAGGATCCTGACCGACGGCACGAGCGAGGCGCACCCGGAGATCCGCTGCGGCGACACGACCGCGACGTACATCGTCAACGACGGCACCCTCCGCACGATCGTGCTCCGCCTCGACGGAGCAGGGACCTGGGCTTCCTGGGCGCTGACCCGCCCTACGTCACCGACCGGTGCGCCCGGGCGGACAACACTCTGAATCCAGCGCGCACGCGCTGGGACAGATGGAGAACTTCGCTGCCTCGGGGACAAGACCGGTGCTGGGGCCCATCGAACTCGGGTCTCCCCGAGGCCCGCACGGGCCCCAGGTCTCAGCGCACGTCGCTGACGAACGCCGACCAGGCGGAGGATCCGAAGACGACCGCCGGTCCCTCCGGCTGCTTCGAGTCGCGTACGGGGACGACACCCGGAAAGTCGTCGGACACCTCGACGCAGTTACCGCCGTCGGAGTTGCTGTACGAGGACTTCCGCCACGTCGCGGAAGTCAGGTCGGCTCGGCGGGAAGGCATGTTCGGATCTCCTTGACCAGCTGCTGGATAAACTCGGTTGTTTTCTCCGGAGAGAGCGCCTTGTCTCGCTGTAAATCGTAGGACAACCGCAGCTCCTCGACGCGTCCTGAGTCCTCAACCAGTTCACCGGACTTGCTGCCCTCCAGGTAGGCCACGGCCTTACCGTTGGCCAGCCACAGGACCGTCAGTGAACCACCCATCAGATCGTGCAGCCCTGCCGAGAAGGGCAGCAACTGAAGCGTGACGTTCGGGCGGCTCTGCCACTCCAGCAGGGCCTCCAGCTGTTCCAGCCATACGGCGGGCTGCGAAGCCGCGCGGTGGAACACCGCTTCGTCGAGCAACGCCCGGAAGTACGGAGCGTCCTGGCCTTCGAGGACGGACTGACGGCTCATGCGGGCGTCGACATCCTCTTGCAGCTCCGCCGCATCCCGAGGTGGGGAGTGCTGCAACACCTCCGCCGCGTACGCCTTCGTCTGGAGCAGCCCCGGGATGGCGCTGCACGCGTACTCGTACCGCACCGTCGCTTCCCGCTCCAGCCTCATGAACCGCTGGTACCGGCTGCCGAAGGCGTCGTCCCGGGCCAGCTCCCAGAGCTGCTGCAACTGCTCGCCCGTGCCGTAGACCTTGTCGAGTGCCGCCATGACCTCCAGTGAGCCCAGGCGCGCTCCGGTCTCCAGCTTGTGCAGGTACGACCGGTCGTACGTCGTCTCCTCGTACAGCTCCTCCAGCGTCATCCCGGACCGGTCCCGCAACCGCTTCACCGTCTCGTGCAGCATCTTGCGGGCGGACGCCTCCCCACCCGAATCGGATGCGCGTTTGGGCATTCCAACTCCCCTGTGTCCTGGGGGGATAGGGCTACAGAGACCCCCTTCCGAGCGTAGCCAGCAACGCCGATGCTCGTGACAGAAAGATCCGAAGTCTTCACGGAAGGTGAGAGCCATGAGCGCACTGCCGAAGTACGCCCCCGAGTGCAGCTGGCGGGCCGAGCGCATTCCCGCCCGTCCGGTCATGCGCGTCATCGACGTACAGAGGCAGGACACGTACTTTGACCTGCCACTGATGATCACCTTCAACGGCGGCGCGCAGGGTCCGGCGTACCTCCGCCTGGAAGTGGACGACGCCATCGACCTCGTGGACGAGCTGAACCTGGCGCTGGACGTTCAGGTGAGGGAGCCCGTGGCTCAGCCGTGCGCCCCGTCGGGCTCCTGACACAAGCCCCGTGCCGGCCCACGCGGGCCGCACGGCAACCCCGTGCCGGCCCGGATACCCCACGTCGGAGTAATGACCTCATGACCATCACAGTGCTCGCCCGTCAAGGTCCGCAAGTTCACGACACCGCAGTGAGGAGTGCGCCCATGGTGCGCCGGTGCGAAGTCAGCGTCGTGCGGTCGACACCCGCCGGACGGTCGATGGTGTCGGCCGACCGACGCCGCCCCGGACAACTGCGGCGCATGAACTGTGCCCTGCTCAAGCTGTGGGACTTGCAGCCATGCATCGACGCAGCCGCGCTCGTCCTCACCGAGCTGGTCACGAACGCCTTCCAGCATGGTGGCGGAGAGGACATCACCGTCACCTGGTCTGCCGACGGAACGCACCTGACTATTCAGGTGGAGGACAGCTCTTCCGTACGCCCGGTGCTCCGAACCGCGGACGAGAGCTCGGAGAGCGGTCGCGGACTGAGCATCGTGGAGGCGCTGGCCGACAAGTGGGGAGTCAGCGAGGACGGCCACACCGCCCACTGCGCGCTCGTTCTTCCAAAGCGTGGAGCGTGAGCGTGACCGCCGCAACTCTGCTGCCCCCGAACCCGGGCGCAGCCCGGCGATTCGTACGAGGAAAGGAAGCTTCACGTGTTCATCGACGTTCCGAACGAACTCGAAGCCGCTCTGATCGACCTTTCCCTCCCGATATGGAAGTTGGACGGCCCCTTCCTGGCGGAGTCCTCCGCGGAGCGGTATCGGACCGAGCTGACGGCCACCCCGCAGTTCGTGGAGACCGTCGCGACGCTGCGCCACGCCCTGACCGGAGAGGGCGGGGGATACGCCGTGCTGCGCCTGGGAAACCTCGCCAAGGCGCTGGGGACCGACGACAACCGGTTCCTGCGGCTGGCGACGGGCTTCGCGGCCGAGGTGGCCGTTCCCTTCTCGCCTTTCCCCCGGTGGCCCCTTTGGAAGGACATCGGAGTCAAGGTCGACAAGGATCCCGGCAAGTCCAGCGGTACTGGGTACAACGCGTTCCACATGGACCTGGTGAACGGAACCCTGCCACCGGACTTCACCACACTCCTGTGCGTTCGCCCCGACCCGCTCGGTGGCGGTCCGAGCATCCTCTCCGACGCCCACGCCGCGGTGGCGCGGCTTTCGGAGGACAGCCGTGCGCTGCTGGCCGAGCCGGCCTACCACTACGGGACCTTCTTCGACCTGTTCGGCGTGGGAGAGGAGTACAGGCCGTTCCCGATCCTGGACGGCTCCGATCCAGGCAGGGGGTTCGTCCGGTTCACCGCCAAGATGCTGGAGCGGTCTCAGCTCGGCCGAGCGAACGCCGACGCCGCCAGGGAACTTGCAGAGGAACTCGTCCGGGGCCAGGTCTCCTTCATGCTCCGACCCGGGGACTACCTCATGGTGAACCAGCGCCGCTTCCTACACGGTCGGAAAGCGCTCCACCATGGCCAGGAGACCGTCCCGGCCGCCGACCGTCGGTTGCTGCTCCAGTTGTTCCTGCACGCGAGCGCCGGAGACGGCTCGGCCGCTCAGTCGGCCGTCGGCACCGATGACTCACCGTGTCCCACCTTGGCCTAGATACGCGAGTTGCGCAGCGACTGCCACACAGCGCCGGCCAGCGCCCGCGTCGACCGTGCGACCGACAGATGCTCGTGCTCGCGATACAGGTTCCAGTTGTACGGAACGAGCGACAGCTTGTTCGAGGACAGCGATCCCGGCTGGTGGGCCCTGTACACCGCAAGCGGCTCAGCCAGGCCCCGAGCGTCCGCGCCGTCCCGCATGATGCTCAGCCACAGCGCGTAGTCCTGGCGCTTGCGCATCTCCGGCATCAGCCTCGTGCCCAGGACATTGCGGTCGTACATGGCGGTGAGAGCACCGATGTGGTCCTGGACCAGCATCGCGCGGTAGTCCACGTGTGCCCGCGCGCGGATCACCCGCCCGTTCGGGACCCAGTCGGTGCTCTCGCCGTCGTAGCCGGCGTCCATCTTGAAGTACGAGGTGAACGTCAAAGGCGCAGTGGACTCCGCGGCGAAGGCGAGCTGCTTCTCGGTCTTCTCCGGCAGCCACATGTCGTCGCTGTCGAGAAAGGCGATGTAATCCCCTCGGGCTCTCTCGATCGCGAGGTTGCGGGCCCGGCCTGCACCGCCCCGTTCGGGTGCCGACCGAGGCAGGACGCGCTCGTCCCGCTCGGCGAACTCGCGGAGCAGGTCCATGGAGGCATCGGAGGACTGGTCGTCGGTGACCAGCAGCTCCAGGTCGCCGTGGGTCTGCGTCAGCACCGACCGGACGGCCGCGCCGAGGGTGGCTGCCGAGTTGTACACGGGCATCACGACAGACACCAAGGGCACAGCGCTTCTCCTTGCCAGGTCAGGAACAACGGTCCATTCAAACACCGCAACCGAGTAGGAGCTGCTATGGAGATAGTCGTCGCTGGTCAGGGCTATGTGGGGCTCCCCCTGGCCGTACGCGCCGCAGAGGTGGGCCACCGTGTCGTCGGCTACGACGTGGACCCGCACCGCGTCCAGCAGCTCGCTGCCGGCCAGTCCTACATGAGGGATGTGGACTCCTCGCGGCTGCGCGCAGTGCTGGACTCCGGGGCCTACTCCGCGACCGCCGACGCTGCCGCGCTGGCCGGCTTCGACATCGCGGTGATCACCGTGCCCACCCCGCTGCGGGACGGCGTGCCCGACCTGACCTACATCGAGTCATGCGCCTGGACGCTGGGCGAGCACATTCGTCCCGGTGCGACGGTGATCCTTGAGTCCACGAGCTACCCCGGCACCACCGAGGAGCTGCTGCTGCCGATCCTGGAAGAGGTGTCCGGCCTCAAGGGCGGGGTGGACTTCATGGCCGGATTCAGTCCCGAGCGGATCGGAAACAAGCGATGGTCGTTCGACGGGACGCCGAAGGTGGTGTCCGGAATCGACGCCAAGTCTCTCGATGTGATCAAGACTTTCTATGACGGCATCTTCCGGACCACGGTCCCCGTGTCCGGGACGAAGGTTGCCGAGCTGGCCAAGCTGATCGAGAACACCTTCCGGTTCGTCAACATCTCCATGGTCAACGAGATGGCGATGCTGGCCTCTGCCCTCGGCGTGAACATCTGGGAGGCGATCGACGCCGCCGCGACGAAGCCCTTTGGCTTCACGCGCTTCACCCCGGGGCCAGGAGTCGGCGGGCACTGCCTTCCCGTTGACCCGATGTTCCTCTCATGGAAGACCCAGCAGGAGCTTGGCGTCCCGTTCCGGTTCGCAGAGCTGGCCGCCGACGTCAACCGGCACATGCCCGACTACGTCGTCCGGCGTCTCGTAGAAGCACTCGGCAAGCGCGGCATGCCCGCCTGTGGATCTCGGATTCTGCTGCTCGGTCTGACGTACAAGCACAACGCCACCGACCTTCGCAATTCTCCTTCGGCGCGTGTCGCCGAACTTCTCATGGACCTCGGCGCCGAGGTCCATGGAGCCGAACCCAATATCCCGGACGGCGGCCACACCGATCTGAACCTCCTCCGGGTCGATGCGACCCCGGAGGAGGTAGCCGCCGCTGATGCGGTAGTCCTTCTCATGGATCACCCGCAATTCGACCCCCTGATGATTGAGAATTGCGCCACGTATGTTCTCGACTGTCGAAATCGCCTTTCCGGGCCGAACGTCGAGACGCTTTAGTCTCCCTCCCGGCCTCGCCGCCAATCCTGCGTCCTGGGAGTTGTCTTGCGCAACGAATGGGAACACGCCCATACGGACTACACCACACCTGCGCGGCGTCAAATTCCTGCCTCGCTGGTCGATAGTGAGAATGACTGGCGCCACTACCTGGAATGCTCAACCGCCAACGGCTGGTTGATACGGCACAACGCCATGACTGAAGCGCTCGTCAGCGGAAAGTCGATGTACCTGCTGCACACCACCAGGGGCATCGACGCCATCCGTGCCAGCGGGGAGTTGCACGTCTCCACCGGATGCCTGGTCGGGGCCCTGTACTGCACGCCTCTTGTCAGCCGGCGCGGAGGGTTGCGCCCTCACAATCTCGGCACCTACCTGATGCGGACCAAGCCTTCCACCACGCCCCTGGTCTTCGAGGTGACCCCGGACGCTCCGATGCCGCCCAAGGGCGTTGACTACCTGCATCTCGGTGCCATCCACCTTCGTACCTACGAGCGCTACCGGAGCTTCCTCACCCCGGCCGAGAACGACCAGCTCAATCATGCGCTGGTGGGCGGGCTGCGAGCCGCAGCGGTGTTTCTCGACATCGCTCTGCGTAACGCCACCGGGCATGCCACTCCGGCATCCGCGTTCATCGACCAGGCGTCGGACGCGGTGGCCCACGTACCGTTCCTCGGCTATCTGTACTTCGAGGTTCTGTCCGAATACCTAATGCTCCACTCCACCGCTCCGGAGACCAAGGTATGCGCCCAGGCGGGAGAGCTGAACAACTGGCTCTACAAGCGACTCGCATTCGCCGCCGTGGATGGCATGGACCGGTTATTCGACTTGTCCCGCTTCGCGCCCCGTTACGGCAGGCTCATCCAGCTCACCGAAAGGATCGAACCGGGTCTCGGCCCGGGAGTGGCCGAATATGTTCGGCGACGACTTTCCCACCTGTTCGCCCGGGCCGCGCTGCACCCGTCCCAGGACGCGGCGTCAGTCTCCTTCCAGGGTGCCGATCTCAACACGCTCCGGAAATTCGCGCCCGGACTGATCGGCCAGATGGTCTTTCGCCAAATCCGGTACATGCCCCGCTATCAGCAGCTCTATCACTGCTTTGAGAAAGCCAAGGCTCTTGAGGCATGGGACTACTGGAACAGCGAAGGAATACCAACCCCCTTCAATGGAATCCTCCCCAAGGGGGAGATAGGGATAAATCCCCTCTACCCCAGATCGGCCGTCCGGGTATGGGCAGCGGAGCAGGACAGCAAGGGCCACTTGCATCCGGCCGAGGAAATCGCGGCCACCTTCACGCCGCACCTGGCGTCGTGGTGGGCCCCTTCTCGTCAGCGCGAGGCGCGGCACGCCACCTACGGCTCACGGGTGGAGTCGGCTCTGGAAGTCCGGATTGCCACTCAGCGGCTATCGACGAACGGAGTCTCCACATGGCTGCCAAACGCCTGAAGATCCTGACCGGCATCAACCGCATCTCCGTGCCTTCGTCCGGGAGCATGATCCTTGTCAACGACCTCTACGGTGCGATGCCTGACACCCGCACGACCTTTCTCGGCAGAGCACCGGTCGATCAGGACTGGAAGGCCACGTTCGATCATCTGATCACTCTCTCCACAACGAAGCGCCCTCAAGGCCCCGGCTTCGACCGGTACGTTGACGAGCTGACGCACGAGGTCGGTGCGCTCATCGAGAAGATCCAGCCGAACGTCATCCATGCCCAGTACCTCGGGTTCGCTCTCAGCCTGGCCTTTACCCGAACCGCCGGCAACATTCCGATCATCGCCATCGCCCATGGCCCCGAAGTGATGGTGGCCGAGCGCAGCGCATCGGAACGCGAGATCGTGAATCAAGTTGCGGCCGCAAGCGCCGCGATCGTCACCCCGACCGCGGCCCTCGCCGATCGCGTCGACCGTCTCACCGGACGTCGATTCGCCGATCGGCTCACCGTCATCCCGTGGGGAATCCGCTTGAGCGATATTCGGGTTCGCAATCAATCGTCTACTGCCACCGGGGGCCTGTCCCTGGTGCACGCAGGCCGTCTGGATGACAACAAGTCCACGATCACTGCTGTCGAAGCCCTGGCTTTGACCGATCGGCCGCACCGCTTGACCGTGATCGGCAGCGGACCTCTGCGAGAACGACTGGAACGGCGGGCCATCGCCCTCGGATTGCGGGGCCGAGTTCAGTTTCATCCATCCCTGCCTCGTGCCGAACTGTGGTGCCGCCTACCGAACTTCGACGCTTTTGTCTTCACCACCAGAGGTGTGGAGGCTTTCGGACTCGTCCTCATCGAGGCCCAGGCCCACGGACTTCCGGTTGCCTACTCCGATCTTCCCGGTGTGAGGGAAATCCTGGGTAGCAGCGGTCTTCCCTACGCGCCCGGCAACCCCCGCTCGCTGGCCCTGGCCCTGGATGAGATGGGTCGCGACTTCCGTCGGCGCGAAGCGCTGACCGAGGCAGCTCTTAACAACGCGCGCCGGTACGACATCACTACCACCGCCCGTCAGCTTCGCGAACTGACGGTCCGTGTAGTCCTTTCATACAAGTACGGCGGGCTCCCTGCTCCACCGGCAAACGCCCGCTGATGCCCCGGCGCGGCGCTCACCGCTCTCGGCCCGGCCGTGGGCTCAGCGTGCGAGGGAGACCGCGAAGGGCTGGAAGCCGTGTCGGCGCATGATGTGGGGGACCACCAGGATCATGGCCTCGGTGGCGCGGGCTGTGCTGATGTCGCCCAGGTCTTCCATCCAGCCGCGCTGCCAGCCCAGGTCGGCGAGCAGGTCGGTGACGGTCTTCTTCGCGGGGCCGTCGTTGCCCGAGAGGTAGACGGTCGGCGGGGTCGCCAGGGTTTCGGGTGCCGTCATGACCATGAACAGCATGGTGTTGAGCGTCTTGACCACATGGGTGTCGGGGAGCGCGGCCTGGAGCTTCTCGGCGAGGCTGCTGCCCGGGTAGCACAGGTCGCCGGGCAGGCCGTCCTCCGCGTCGCGGGTGGCGTTGGAGATGTCGATGAGGATCTTTCCGGACAGCTCGGTGCGCAGTGCGGTGAGGCGGTCCAGGGAAGTGTCGCCGGGCGTCGCGTTGATCACGATGTCCGCCGTGCGGGCCGTGGTGCGCTGGTCCGCGACGGTGATCCGCGGCGCGGCCCCGGCCGTGCTGGCGGTGGTGTCCTCCAAGGACCGGACGCCGAGGGTGACTTGGTGTCCGGCGGCGGCGAGCTTGTCGGCCAGGTTGGAACCGACGCGGCCCGCGCCCAGGATGCCGATGGTGGTCATGAGGTGACGCTCCTTGCGGTGGTGAGGGGTGGAGGGGGAGAAGGGCTCAGGCGATCGGGGACAGGAGCTTTGCCGTGGCAGCGTGGATGCCGGGGGCCGAGGCGAGGAAGTCGCGGCTGCCCGTGTGCCAGGGCTCGCCCGCCAGGTCGGTGACCGTTCCCCCGGCCTCGGCGACCAGCAGGGCGCCCGCCACCAGGCCGGAGCGGACGTCGGAGAACTGCCAGAACGCGTCCATGCGCCCGGCCGCGACGTGGATGAGCTGCAAGGTGGCGGGGACGGACACACGTACGACCAGGCCGTTGATCAGCATGGCCGTGACGGAGTCGCCGATCCGCCGGAAGGTCCGCTCGCTCTCGCCGGGCCTCGCCTGGCCCGTGCCGACGAGCGCGGCACCCAGCTCGGTCTTGGCGGACACCTTCAGGGGCCGGCCGTTGAGGTGGGCGCCGCCGTCGGCGACGGCCGTGTAGGTGTCGCCGGTCAGCGGCAGGTGGACGACGGTGAGGACCGGCCGGTTGTCGCTGACCAGGGTGGCGGTGACGGCCCAATCGTCCATGCCGTGGACATGGTTGATGTTGCCCTCGGCGGGGTCGACGACCCACCACTCCCCGGGCGGCAGCGCGCCGCCGGCCAGCTCGTCCTCGGCCCACTGCGAACCCGGCCGGGCCCGCAGCAGCGGTTCGCGCAGGACCGCCAGTACCGCGTCGTCGTTGGCGTGGATCTCCGCGACGACCTCGTCCAGGCTCACGCCTCGGGCGTGCGGGGTGTAGCGGTCGCGCAGCGTGACACCGGCGGCCTTCACCGCCGCGGTCACGTCGGTCAGGAGCGTCGTACCGGCGGCGAAAGGCATGGGTGTGGTCATGAAGGGCTCCTTGGATTCTGTCGATGCGGGCGGTCCGTCCCGCCCCGCACTTCGACGTTAGGCCGCCCGGCCATTAACAACAAGTGCATGCTTGTCACTTGTAGAGTTACTGCCATGCAACTGGATCTGAACCTGCTGACAGCCCTGGACGCCCTGCTGGAAGAGGGCAGTGTCGCCGGTGCCGCTGCTCGCCTCCACGTCACCTCACCGGCGATGAGCCGCTCCCTGGGGCGCATCCGCAAGGTCACCGGCGACCAGATCCTGGTCCGCACCGGCCGCAGCATGACCCCCACCCCTCGTGCCCTGGCCATGCGCGCCCAGGTCCACGCCCTCGTACAGCAGGCCCATCAACTCCTGTCCGCAGAGCAGGAACTCGACCTGGCGGCTCTGGACCGGGTGTTCACCGTGCGGTGGCACGACGCCCTGACCGCCGCCTGCGGTACGGCCCTGACCACCGCCGTCCACCGTCAGGCCCCCGGCGTACGGCTGCGGCTGTCCGCCGAACCCGGCGCGGACGGGCCCGAGTTGCGGCGGGGCGAGGTGGACCTCGAATCCAGTTCCGGCGTTCCGGCGTCCCCCGACATCCGCCACCGCCTCGTCGGCAGCGACCGGCTGGTCGTCGCCGTCCGCCCGGGCCACCCGCTCACCGAGGACCCGGCGAGCCTCGAACGCTACGCGGCCGCCGAGCACTTGACCGTCTCGCGGCGCGGCAGCCTGCGCGACCCGATCGACGACGCCCTGACCTCGTACGGCCTCGAACGGCGCGTCGTCGCCGCCGGGCCCACAGCCGCCTACGCGCTCCAACTCGCCCTCGAATCCGACCTGGTGGTGACCCTCCCCGACGCGGTCACCCGCGCCGCCCGGGACCGCCTCGGCCTGACCGCGCTGGCGCCGCCCCTTCCGTTGCCGGAGGTGCCGTTGTACCTGCTCTGGCATCAGCGTTACGACGACGACCGCGCCCACGTCTGGCTGCGCGACCTGGCCACCGAGACCGTCCAGGCGCTCTTCTCGCCGGTGAACGCCTGATCGTCGCGAGCGCCCCCCACCGGCCGACTCGCCAGGGTTCCGGAACTGGCGGGGAGCTGCCCGGCCGGCTCCGGGCGCCTCGGGCCATCCCCGTACTGCCCGTCCGGCCACCCCTCTCTGCCCTCAGGTTCCTGGCCCCGCGAACGATCACCGCGTATGCAGGAAGGATCGCTACCTCTACGCAGGGAAGGCCCGCTGTGCACGCCCAGCAGAACGACCGAACCGTACGGGCCGAACCCACCGCCCGTACCCCCTCCCGCGCGCCTGCGGTGGAGGGCGGGGCGCCGCCGCCGTACGGGCTCATGGAGGTGCAGGCCACCGTCGGCAACGCGGCCGTCGTCCAGATGCTGCGCGATTCCGAGCAGGCCGTGGACCAGGAGGGGCATCGGCACGGTGCGGGGTGCGGGCACGGGAGCGGGGGCGGTGTCGTGCAGCGGTCCGCCGTGCACGCCGTGCTGCGCACCCCCGGGCGGCCTCTCGACGACGCCACCCGCGGCGACATGGAGGCCCGGCTGGGGGCCGACTTCTCCGACGTACGCATCCACAACGACGCGGCGGCCAAGGCATCCGCCGCCGAGGTCGGGGCCCGCGCCTACACCAGCGGCAGCCACGTCGTCATCGGCGACGGCGGGGCGGACAAGCACACCCTGGCCCATGAGCTGACCCACGTCATCCAGCAGCGTTCCGGGCCCGTCGCGGGGACCGTCAACGGGGCCGGCCTCAAGGTCTCCGACCCCTCCGACCGCTTCGAGCGCGAGGCCGAGGCCAACGCGACCCGGGTGATGCGGAGCGCCGTACCCGAGGCGGCCGCACCGGTCCGGCGGGCACGGCCGTCCGCACCGGCTCCGGGCGTCGCGGCCGTGCAGCGGGCCGCCGAGCTCAACGGTCTGAACGGCGGCGGCACCACCGGCACCTTCGGGCAGGCCGTGGCCGGTGCCGAGCCCGAGGGCGTCGGGACGGTCGCCCTCGTCCCCGTCGTCCTCAGCCAGGGCCTGAACCTCATGGACGTGGCGCAGAAGTACGAGGAGGGCTTCGCCGGAGGTACGGCGCCGGCCGACCGCTTCGCGTTGGTCATCGGCGTCAACATCCGGGTCCGGAACCAGCAGGAGGCGACCGCCGCGCAGACCCTGCTGACCCAGAAGACCACCGCCTTCCTCGGTACCTGGGGCGCGAACCGGTTCCGGGTCGCGGTCATCGGGTTCACCTGGGCCAACCACGCCACCGACGCCCAGGAGACGAACCAGCGGACCATCCCGTACGGCGAGATCAGGGACCGGATCATGCGCTCCCCGGAGACCACCGCCATGATCGCCGGGCTGCGCGGGGCCGGCAGGCAGCACGTCTATCTGCACACCAGCGACTCCGACACCGCCTCCTTCGACACGGAAGCCGGACCGCTGTTCTCGGCCGCCGCCGAGCACCTGGAATCAGGCGAGCTGGACGTGTTCAGCGGCGGCTACACCTCGCCCGTCGGCAGCAGGACCGGCGACAACGGCATCCTGATCTGGCACGCGAGCCAGGTGGACCTCGCCGTCCGCAAGGCCATGGCCCAGGTGGAACCCAACCTGGTCTACTACCCCGAACCCAGCACCTTCGTGAAGGTGCACGAGCACTACGAGGACCTGGAAGCCGGCGTCACTTTCGGCAGCGGGGCGGAAGAGGGCCAGCACCTCGTGGACTCGCTCTACAAGAACCGGTACGACGGCGTGAAGGGCGACTTCGACCCGCGGTTCGCCATCTCCACCGACATGAGCCGCGTCGGCCAGAACGTCGGGTCGCATCCCACGGGCGCGCCGGTCACCAACGACACCATCCAGCAGCTCTTCGCGCTCGCCCAGACCCACGCCAGGCCCCAGGAGTGGACGAAGCGCGTCGAGAGGGCGTACGGCATCACGGATGCCGCCGTCTCCAGGACCCTGGAGGGACTCGTCTTCGCCGGACTCACCATGGAGAACCTGTCCAAGCTGCCCCTGCCCCTCCCCGCGAACCCCATCGGCGCCAAGGCCATCGACAGCGCGGCCCGGAAGGACCCGCTCAAGGGGGTGGACACCGGGGTCGTGGAGACCGCCAAGGCCAGCAGGGACATCCTGGTCCGCGCCCTCCTCGCCGCCATCCAGGCTCTCCAGGCGCGCAACAACTAGGCAGTGAGGGGCGGCGGTTCAGGCCTACCGCCCCCGGGGAGGGCCCGTTGTGAGGCGGATCACCCCTCCCCGTGGCGCGGACCAGGTCGAGACCGGTGGTTACGATGGGTGGATCTGCTCGGCCCCTTGGCCGAGGTGGTCAGGCCCGGCATCCGGTGTCTGGTCCGAGGCTGGAAACCTCCGGCGCTCGTGACACAGAACCCCGGAGGTTTCTTTCGTGTCTGTCCTCCTGCCTGCCCAGCCCACAGCACCCGATCCCCGTCGATGGTGGGCGCTGGCCGTGATCGCCCTGACGCAGCTGGTGGTCGTCCTCGACGCGACGATCGTCAACGTGGCCCTGCCCCAGGCCCAGCTCGAACTGGAGCTGAGCGACACCGAGCGGCAGTGGGTCATCACCGCGTACGTCCTGGCGTTCGGCGCGCTGCTGCTGCTCGGCGGGCGCATCGCCGACTACTGGGGGCGCAAGCGCAGCTACATGGTCGGGATGCTCGGCTTCGGTCTCGCCTCCGTGTGGGGCGGACTGGCCCAGAGCGGCACCGAACTGATCGCGGCGCGCGGTCTGCAAGGCGTGTTCGCGGCGCTGCTGGCGCCCGCGGCGCTCGCCCTGCTGACGGTCACGTTCCCGGCCGGGCGCGAGCGCGGAACGGCGTTCGCGGTCTTCGGTACCGTCGCCGGCACCGGTGCCGCCGTGGGCCTGGCCCTGGGCGGCGTCCTGACCGAGTTCGCCGACTGGCGGTGGTGCCTCCTGGTCAACATCGTCTTCGCCGTCGTCGGCCTGGTCGGCGCGCTGCTGTTCGTCTCCGAGAGCCGGGTCGAGGGCGGCAACGGGTACGACATCCGGGGCACCCTGGCCGTCACCCTCGGCCTGGCCGCGCTCGTCTACGGGTTCACCCTCGCCGAGACCGGGTGGACCGAGCCGGACACCATCGGCTTCCTCGCCGCCGGCCTGGTGCTGCTCGCCGTGTTCGTACGGATCGAAGCCCGGGCCCCGCAGCCGCTGCTGCCGCTGCGGATCGTGCGGGACCGCGGCCGCGCCGGGGCCTTCCTCATCCAGGCGACCATCGGCGCGGTCTACATCGGGATGACCCTCTACCTGATGTTCCACCTACAGATCGTGCTCGGCCTCTCCCCGCTCCTGGCCGGGCTCGCGAGCCTCGCGATGACCTTCGCCACCATGGCCACCGCACCCGTGGCCGCCCGGCTGCTCCCCACCCGGGGCCCGCGGGTGCTGATGACCGGGGGGCCGCTGATCGCCGCGGCCGGGATGCTGTGGCTGACCTTCGTCACCGCCGACGGGAGCTACTGGACCGAGGTCTTCGGGGGCCTGATCGTCGTCGGCATCGGGATCGCCTTCGTCATCATCCCCGTACAGAACGTCGCCCTCGTCGGCGTCGACCCCCACGACGCCGGTGCGGCCTCGGCCCTCGTCAACTCCGCCATGCAGATCGGCGGTTGCGTCGGCCTGTCGGTGTTCACCACGGTCTACCTGGGGGCCGTCGAACGTTCCGCCGCCGGTGGTGACGGCCGCGCCGCCGCCCTCACCGAGGGCCACTCCGCGGTCTTCCTCGCCACCGCCGTCACCCTGGTGGTCGCCGCGATCATCGCCGCGACCATGCTCCGTGGGCCCCGGCCCGCCGCCGCCTCGCACCAGCTCGCCGAGGTACCGGCCCACGTCGGCTGATGCCCGTACCGCTGCTCGTCCCCCGGCCTTCCAGGGCCGGGGGACGAGCGCCGCCTCACCCCCGCTCCAGCCCGCCCCGCGCCACGACCCCCGCGTACCACCGCGCGCTGTCCTTCACCGTGCGGCGCTGCGAGGCGAAGTCCACGTGGACGATGCCGAAGCGCTTGCTGTACCCGTACGCCCACTCGAAGTTGTCCAGCAGCGACCACAGGAAGTAGCCGCGTACGTCGACCCCGTCCTCGATCGCCCGGTGTACGGCGCTCAGGTGCGCGTCCAGGTACGCCACCCTCTCCGGGTCGTGCACCTGGCCCTCGGGGTCCGCGTAGTCGTCGTACGCCGCCCCGTTCTCGGTCACCAGGAGCGGGACGTGCGGGAGTTCGTCGCGGAGGCGGGTCAGGAGTTCGTACAGGCCGTTCGCGTCCACCGGCCAGTCCATCGCCGTGCGCGGGCCCTCCGCCGGGGTGAACGCCACATGCTGTTCGGCGCCCGCCCACGGCGAGGGGGAGTCGGAGCTGCCCGCCGAAACCACGCTCGGCGAGTAGTAGTTGATGCCCAGCGAGTCGATCGGGGTCGACGTGACCTCCAGGTCGCCGTCCTTCACGAACGACCAGTCCGTCACCGCCGCCGTGTCCGCCACCAGGTCCTGCGGCAGCCGCCCGTGGAAGACCGGGTCCAGGAAGATCCGGTTCGCCACCGCGTCGATCCTGCGCACCGCGTCCCGGTCCGCCTCGGTGTCGGCCAGGGGGCGCAGGGCGTGCAGGTTCAGGGTCAGGGAGATCTCGGCCGTCGACGGGAGGCGGTCGCGCAGGACCCGGGTCGCTCCGCCGTGCGCCAGGTTGAAGTGGTGCGCGGCGCGCAGTGCGGCGAGGTCGCTGGTGCGGCCGGGGGCGTGGACCCCGTTCCCGTACCCCAGAAACGCCCCGCACCAGGGCTCGTTGAGCGTCGTCCACGTCGACACCCGGTCGCCCAGCGCCCCCGCCACCAGCCCCGCGTACTCCGCGAACCGGTGCGCCGTGTCCCGCTCCGGCCAGCCGCCCGCGTCCTCCAACTCCTGCGGCAGGTCCCAGTGGTAGAGCGTCGCGACCGGTCTGATGCCCGCCCCCAGCAGCTCGTCCGCCAGGCGGCGGTAGAAGTCCAGGCCGCGTTCCACCGCCGGGCCCCGGCCCGTCGGCTGGACGCGGGGCCAGGAGACGGAGAACCGGTAGTCCGTGACGCCGAGTTCCCGCATCAGCTTCACGTCCTCCGGCATCCGGTGCAGATGGTCGGCGGCGATGTCACCGGTGTCGCCGTTGCGCACCTTGCCGGGGGTACGGCTGAACGTGTCCCAGATGGAGGGCGTACGGCCGTCCTCCGTGGCCCCGCCCTCGATCTGGTACGCGGCGGTGGCCGTCCCCCACCGGAAGCCGGCCGGGAAGCGGAGCACCGTACCGGTCTCGGGGCGGGCGCCTGTGGAGGTCGCCGGGCGGGCATCGACAGCGGTCATGAGACGGACACTCCAGGGGTGAGGGGAGGAGGGGGTGAGTAAAGGGAGCAAGGCACGGGGGTCAGCCCTTCACCGCGCCCTGCATGATGCCGCCCACGATCTGCCGGCCCAGCAGGCCGAAGACCAGCAGCACCGGCAGTGTGCCCAGCAGCGTGCCGGCCATGATCACCGACTGGTCGTTGACGTAGCCGCCGCCCAGCTGCCGCAGTGCGACCTGCACGGTCGGCTCCTGCGAGGAGAGCGCGATGATCGGCCAGAAGAAGTCGTTCCACGCCGTCATGAACGTCAGCATCCCGAGCACCGCCATCCCCGGCCGTGCGATCGGGATCACGATCGACCAGAAGATGCGGGCCGTGGACGCGCCGTCCACGCGGGCCGCCTCGATCAGTTCGTCCGGCAGCGACTGCACCAGGTACTGGCGCATGAAGAAGACGCCGAACGCCGAGACCAGGCCCGGCAGGATCACCGCTTGGAGCTGGTTCACCCACTGGAGTTCGGCGATCAGCATGAAGAGCGGGATCACGCCCAGCTGCGGTGGGATCATCATCGTCCCGATCGTCAGCGTCAGCAGCGCGCCCCGGCCCCTGAACTTCAGCTTGGCGAAGGCGAATCCGGCCAGCGTGCAGCACAGGACCGTACCGAGCGTGATCGACGACGACACGATCAGCGAGTTCAGCAGCGCCTTGCCGATGTCCGCCTCTTCGAGCACCGCGTCGAAGTTCTTGATCAGGTTCGAGCCCGGCAGCAGGCTCGGCGGCACCTGCGCCATGTCCGCGTTGGACCGGCTGGCCGCGACGATCGTCCAGTAGAAGGGGAACGCCGAGATCAGCAGGGCGAAGCCGAGGATGAGGTACGAGAGCCAGCCGCCCTTCATCGTCCGCCCCGCGCCCCCCTTACGGAGGCGCCGGCCCGGCGGGTCCTGCGGCGGGCGGCCCGTCTCCGGGGCCGTCGGCGGTGCGGCGAGCGCGGTCATCGGCCGGCCTCCTTGCGTGAACGGCGCCGCGCGATCAGGGCGTTGACCCCGACGAGCACCACGATCAGGACGAACATCACCCAGGCGATGGCCGCGGCCCGGCCCAGGTGGAAGAAGCCCCAGCCCTGCTCGTACATGTACAGGCCCAGGGTCTGGTACTGGTGCGAGATGCCACCCGAGATCGAACCCTCGAACAGCAGCGGCTCACCGAAGAGTTGGGTCGCCCCGATGGTCGAGATGATGACCGTGAAGATGATCGTGGGGCGCAGCCCGGGGAGCGTGACGTGGATGAACTGCCGCCAGCGCGACGCCCCGTCCATCTCCGCCGCCTCGTACAGCTCGTGCGGGATCGACTGCATGCCCGCCAGGTAGATCAGCGCGTTGTACCCCGTCCACCGCCAGATCACGATCGTCGACACCGCGATCTGCGAGGCGACCGTGCCCGTCTGCCAGTCCACCGGGTCGAAACCGACCAGCCCGATCACGTAGTTGATCAGCCCGAAGTCCCGGCCGAAGAGCTGCGCGAAGACGAGCGTGGCGGCGGCGACGGAGGTCGCGTACGGGAGCAGGATCGCGGTCCGGATGAACGTCCGGCCGCGCAGCTTGTAGTTGAGCAGGTGCGCGAGGCCCAGCGCCATCGCCAGCTGCGGGACCGTCGACAGCACGCCGATGGTGAACGTGTTGCGCAGTGAGATCCAGAAGTATTCGTCGGTGAAGAGCGCCGTGTAGTTGGCGATGCCCCGCCACTCCATCTCGCCGCTCGTCTGGAGTTCGACCCGGTAGAGCGAGACGAACGCCGTGTAGAGGAGCGGGAAGAGGCCGAAGGCGAGGAAGAGGGTGAAGAAGGGGGCGATGTAGGCGTACGGGGACGCCTTGCGCCAGGTACGCCGGAGAGCGGCTGCCCGACCGTCGTCGGGCCCGGGTCCGGTTCCGGCCGGGCGGCTCGGCCCGGCCTTCGCGGTGGCGGTGAGGGACACGATGCGGCCCTTCGGGATCGGGGAGCGATGAGTAGGTGCGAAGCGGGGGTACGGGGGTGGCGCCCGCCATCAGGTGACGGCGACGGGCCACGGGGGTGGGGCCGGTTCACCGTGGTGCGCACCGGTGGACCGGCCCCGGGGAGGGGGAGAGCGGGAGGGGCAGCGGACCGGCGTCAGCCGATCACGTTCGCCACGCCCTTCTTCGCCGTCTCCCACGCCTTGTCCGACGAGACCCCCTTGCGCTCCACCTCGCTCAGCGCGTTCGTCAGCTGCTGCATCACGTTCTGGTCGTGCACACCCAGCACCTGCACCGGGGACTCCTTGGCCGCGTCACCGAAGATCTGGCCGATCGGGGCGCCGGAGAAGTAGTCGTCCTTGGCGTCCGCGATCTTCTCGATCGCGCCCGTCGAGGAGGGGAAGTTGCCCTGCTTCTGGAAGACCTTCGCCTGCTGCTCGGGGGCGGTCAGCCACTCGATCAGCTGGTACGCCTCCTTCTTGTGCTTGGCCGCACGCGGGATGGAGAGGTACGAGCCGCCCCAGTTGCCGGCCCCGCCGGGCAGCTTGGCGATGTCCCACTTGCCCTGGCCGCCGTCACCGGCCTGGCCCTTGATGTAGCCGAGCATCCAGGCCGGGCAGGGGATCGTGGCGAAGGAACCGGCGGCGAACGCCTGGTTCCACTGCGGGGACCACTGGTCGAGTTTGGCGCTCAGGTCCGCCTCGGCCGCCTTCACGGAGGTGTCCCAGGCCGTCTTGACCGCCGGGTTCTTCTCGTAGATCAGCTCACCGGAGGCGTTGTAGTACCGCTCCTCCTCCTGGCCGATCATGATCCCGTAGAGCGAGCCGATGCTGTCCAGCCAGGCGCTCTTGGCGGGGGCCTTCTTCTTGTACTCCTTGCCCAGCTCCAGGTAGCCGTCCCACGTGGCCCACTTCTGCGCGAGCTCCTCGCGGTCGGTGGGGAGGCCGGCCTGCTTGAAGAGGTCGGTGCGGTAGCACATCGCCTCGGGGCCCACGTCCGTGCCGAGGCCGAGGACCTTGCCGTCCTTCGTGGTCGCCGCCGACCACTTGGCCTCGGCGAACTCGTCCTTGAGCTTGTCGGCCCCGAACTCCTTCAGGTCCTGGAACTTGTCGGACTGCTGCTGGGTGACCGAGGCGATGCGGCCCACCTCCACCCCTTGCACGTCCGCGAGACCGCCGCCGCCCGCCAGGCGGGTCTGGAGCGACTTCCAGTAGTCCGCCTCGTCCTGGGTGTCGCTCTGCTTGATCGTCACGTTCGGGTGGAGCTTCTGGTACTCGTCGTAGAGCCCGGCCTCCTTGAAGCCGAACGATCCGAAGAGGTCGACCGTGAGCGTGACCTTCCCGCCCGCGCTGTCGGAGGTGTCCGACGAGTCGCCGGATCCGGATCCACAGGCGGCGAGGAGCGCCCCGGCGAGGACGGCCGCGCCGAGGCGGACGGTGGCTCTCTTGGCGGCTCGGGCGATGGGCATGGGAAGCCTCCCTTGGCTTCGGGGTGAACCGAGCGCTTTGAGAGCGCTCTCAAAACCTGCGTCTGGAGCGTCCCCCACCACCTCCGCCCCGTCAAGACTCGAACGCATAACAGCTTGGCGTTACACCCGGCCGTCGCCCAACTGCCTTCTGTGTGCGTTCTCTTGACACTTAGGTTTCAGGAGTTTTACGTTCCTTGGCACTTGAGAGCGCTCTCGAAGGTGCTCTCTCCCCCCATGATGACCATGATCGAGGTGCTGCTCGTGCAAGCCTCCCTCCCCAGACCGGCCCCCGGACCCGCCTCCCGGCTCGCCTCGCGGCCCGCGGCGGCGACGCTCCTGGCCATCGCCCTGGCCGCCGTCACCCTGGGCCCGGCCGCCTCCCCCGCGGCCGCCGCCACCATCCCCGCAGGCGCCGGCAGCTACACCGACTCCCGCCCCGCCGGCACTCAGGGCCCGACCACCAACACCGGCGCCCCCGTCACGCCCAAGCTCACCACCGCCGCCCGGAACCAGCCGGTCCCGACCAACGACTGGTGGTCCTCGCTCGCCTTCCAGCGCTACGGCGACAACCCGTACTCCACCCCCATGTACGGGCACCCGCTCACGTACCAGGCCAAGGCCTCCGGCCTGGAGGTCGGCTACCCGACGACGCCCGCCATCGTCGGGGACGGCCGGCAGTACGAGTACGCCCACAAGGCCGACCTCACCGTCGGCCTCACCGGCCTGAACTCCCCGGACACCAAGGCGGACGCCTGGTCCGACTGGACGGTCACCCCGTACTGGGCGGACGGCTCCCGCACCTTCCGGGCCACCATCGGCCACGGCATGCCGTTCGTGTACGCCAAGGGGTCCGGCGGCGACGCCCGGATCACGACCGCCTCCACGCCCACGGTCTTCTCCAACCAGGGCAACGTCGTCGGCATCACGGTCGCCGGGCACCACTACGCCCTCTTCGCCCCGACCGGCTCCAACTGGAACATCTCCGGCACCACGATCACCGCCGGGCTCGGTTCCAAGGACTACTTCTCGCTCGCCGTGCTGCCCTCCACGGACGCGCTCGCGACCTACCGCAAGTACGCCTTCAGCTTCGTCACCGGCTCCCAGGTCGCCTGGCAGACCACCGGCGGCAACGTACGGGCGACCTACACCCTGACCACGGAGGCCCGGGAGGGCACCGAGCGCGGCACGCTCCAGGCGCTCTACCGCCACCAGTGGCTCCATACGACCGACGCGCTGACCCCGTACACGTACGTCTCACCGCGCGGCACGATGAAGGTGCGCGAGGCCGCCTCCTTCACCACCAGCCAGCGCAACAACGGCGTCGTTCCCGCGCTCCCCGTCTCCAGCGGCGTCGACCGGGCCCGGCTGACCGGCTACCTCAACGAGGTCGCCAACGCCTCCGACCCGTTCTCGGGGGCCAGGGACACCTACTGGACCGGCAAGGCGCTCGGCAAGCTCGCCCAACTGGTGCCCATCGCCGACCAGATCGGCCAGACCGCTGTCCGCGACAAGCTGCTGGGCCTGATGAAGGGCCGGATGCAGGAGTGGTTCACGGCGGGCGGCGCCAGTGAGTTCAGCTACGACAAGGACTGGAAGACCCTCACCGGGTACCCGGCCTCGTACGGCAGCGACACCGAGCTCAACGACCACCACTTCCACTACAGCTACTACGTGTACGCGGCGGCGATCATCGCCCAGTACGACCAGGCCTGGGCGGCCGACTCGGCCTGGGGCACGATGGTCAAGCACCTGATCCGCGACACCGCCAACCCCAGCCGTACCGACTCCGCCTACCCCTTCCTGCGCGGCTTCGACGTCTACGCGGGCCACAGCTGGGCCTCCGGCCACCAGGGCTTCGCGGCGGGCAACAACCAGGAGTCGTCGTCGGAGTCCATCAACCTCAGCGCCGGACTGGTGCTGTGGGGTGCGGCGACCGGCGACAACTCCCTGCGTGACCTCGGCAGTTACCTGCTGACCACCGAGTCCGAGGCGATCACCCAATACTGGTTCGACGCCAACGACACGGTCTTCCCCGCCTCGTACAAGTACGGCACGGTCGGCATGGTCTGGGGCAGCGGTGCTTCCTACTCCACCTGGTGGACGGCGAACCCGGAGGAGATCCACGGCATCAACGTCCTCCCTGTGACCGGTGGTTCACTCCACCTGGCCCGTGAGAAGGCGGCCATCAAGCGCAACATCGCCGAGATGGAGCGCGAGAACGGCGGCCCGGCCCAGGAGTGGCGCGACCTGCTCTGGGAGTTCGAGGCCCTCTCCGACCCGGCGTCGGCGAAGGCCAAGTGGGACGGTGTGAACGGGAATTACACCCCGGAGGAGGGTGAGTCCAAGGCGCACACCTATCACTGGATCAACACCCTCAACACGCTCGGCGCCCCGGACATGACGGTCAGCGGCGACCTGCCGACCTCCGCCGTCTTCGCCAAGAACGGCACCCGTACCTACACCGCCCACAACCACGGCTCCACCGCCCGTACGGTGACCTTCTCCGACGGCAAGACCCTCTCCGTACCGGCCCGTTCGACGGCCGTCAGCACGGGACCCGGTGGATCCAACCCCGACCCGGAAGAGCCCGGGGAGCCCGGCAACCCGTCCACCGGCAACACCTTCCGCCTCAAGACCGGCGGCACCCTCACCACCGCCACCACCGACCCGGCGGGTGCGGACACCATCGCCTCCGCCGACGGTGTGAACCGGGACGGCACCCCGTACCGCCCGACCGTCTACGAGGTGAAGCGGGTCAACGGCAAGGTCTCCGCCGGGGCCGCCACCGCGTTCCGCCTCCGGGTCGACGCGGGCACCAAGGTCGGGCTCGCCCCGCAGGTCCGGGTCAGCTACGACCTGACCGGCGACGGCACCTTCGACCGCACCGAGACCTTCCGCTACTTCGCCACCGACCCGGTCAACGGGTGGGAGGAGTACACGCAGGCGGTCGGCGCGCAGGCGACCACCGGCAGCCTGGGCGAGCTGAAGAACGGCACGGTCCGCCTGGAGATCTGGAACGCGCTCGGCAACGGCACGTCCCAGGTGCAGACGGGCACGGACGCGGCGGTGCTGCGGATCCCGTACGTGTAGGACCCATGACCCCGTACGTGTGAGCAGCTGATGTACGGGCACGATCGGTGCGGCGGGTCTCCGGCTCCTCAGGGCGGAGGCCCGCCGTACTCATGCACCCGGTACTACGGCGAAGCGCGTCGTACCAGCCCTCACCCGGTACTACGCCGAGGCGCGTCGTACCAGCGTCGTCGGGGTGATCACCGAGTCGGGCGCCGGGCCGTTCCCCGTACGGTCGCGGTCCAGGCCGCGCAGCAGCAGCCGGGCCATCAGCCGGCCCTGGCCCTCGATGTCCTGGTTCACCGTGGTCAGCGGCGGGTCGGTCTCCTCCGCCACCCCGTCCATGTCGTCGAACCCGACGATCGCCACCTGCTCCGGCACGGAGATCCCGCGCTCCCGCAGGACCCGCAGCGCGCCCGACGCCATCAGGTCGTTGGCGACGAAGACCGCGTCCAGGTCGGGCCGCCGCTCCAGCAGCTCAGCCATCGCCCGCGCCCCGCTCTCCACGGTGAACCCGCCCTCGGCGACGAGCGTCGGGTCCACGTCGATGAGCACGTCCCGGTAGCCGTCGAGGCGGTCCATCGCGGAGGTCTGGTCGGGCGGCCCGCCGATGTGCGCGATCCGCTTCCGCCCCAGGTCCCGCAGATACTGCACGGCCACCCGCGCCCCGCCCCGGTTGTCGGCGTCGACATAGGGAACGGCCTGGTCGCCGGGGTCGGCGGTCCAGCTGGGCCGGCCCCCGTACACCGTCGGAATCCCCGCCCGCCGGGTGATCGCGGGCAGCGGGTCGTCGGTGTGGAGCGAGAAGGCGAGCGCGCCGTCCACGTGGCCGCCGGAGAGGTAGCGCGCGATGCGGTCGAAGTCGCCGGGCCCCTCCACCAGCAGCAGGACGAGCTGGGTGTCGTGGGCGGTCAGCTCCTTGCTGATGCCCCGGATCTGCTGGGAGAAGAAGGGGTCCGAGAAGATCCGTATCTCCGGCTCGGCGATGACGACGGCCACCGCGCCGGTCCGCCGGGTCACCAGGGTCCGGGCCGCGTGGTTGGGGATGTAGCCGAGCTCGTCGACCGCCTTGAGCACCTTGTCGACCAGCGGTTTGCGGACTCCGTCGCCCCCGTTGACGACCCGCGAGGCGGTGGCCCGGGAGACCCCCGCACGCGCTGCGACGGCTTCCAGGGTGGGCCGGGACCCGGGGGACTGCTCGGGCAAGGCGGTCGCTCCTCGTCGACGGGGGCGGCGACACGCGGGGTGGTGCTGGCCTGTGCCGTCGCCGGTTCGGCTACAGCCTAGCGCCGGGCCGGACGGACGGCTGAGAGCGCTTCCAAGCGGTGGAACGGACTCCGGTTGGCCGTTGGGCGCCTCCTCCGGGCCTCCCGCGCGTTGGACACGCTGGGTAGGCATTGCGCTTACTCGGAGTGGAAGGTGTGCAGCATGGAAGCGACGGAGCGGCGCAGGGCGGCGGCGGACCGGGTGCGGGCGGCGGAGGACACGGTGGCGCGGCTGAAGGAAGGGCTCGCCGGGCTGGGCGTGACGCTGCCTTCGCTGCGGGTCGACCCCGTCTCGTGCGCGGGCAACGAACCGACGCCCCTGGTCGACCTGGGCCGCTGCAACATCGACACCGCGTTGCGGCTGTGCGAGGTGCTGGCGGAGAAGGCGGAGAGCGCGGAGAAGGGGAGCGGTCATGGCGGGTGAGGGGCTCGACGAGCGATGTACGCCCGGGCCGGGGTCGTTCGCGGTGGACGGCCGGGACGGGCGCGTCGGCCGGGTGGTGGGCCGGGCCGGGGCCGGGGAGGACGTGCGGTTGCGGCCGCCGGGCGGCGGCCCCGAGTGGTCCTGCCCCGCGGACGCCCTGAGGCCGGCCCCGCCGGGCGTGGTGCTCCGGGCCCGGGTGACGGAGATCAACCGGGAGGGACAGCTGCCGCGTTGAGGTGCGGCGGGCGCACACGTGAGGCGGCGGGGCCGACCCCTCCTCGGGGTCGGGCCCGCCGCCGTTCAGGGGCGTACGCGCGCCAACAGGGCTTGCTCGTACGCGAATCGGGGTCACATGATGCGGAACGTCATGTAGTACGCGGAGACTTGGGCGTGGTAGCCCGGGTCCTCCGCCTGCCGGTGGCGGTCGAACTCGGGTGAGTCCTTCACCTGCTCCTTGGTGAGGTCCACGTAGACCTTGCGGCCCGCCGTGTCGATGTGCCGGACCGTGCCCGCCGGGAGCAGGACGTCCTTGCCGAAGATCCAGGCCCCGGTGTCGACGAGCAGATAGGCGGATCCGGCCTCGTCGGAGTGCTTGTCGACCTTTCCGATGCTGCCGTCGGTCGCCTCCACCGAATACCCGGAGAGATCGGCGCCCGCAGTGTGACCGCTGGACGGCTGATAGCCCCACAGGGAGTCGCTCATCGTGGCCCCTTTCGCAAAGGTCGATTCAACTCATCATCGATGAATTGGCTGATGGCTTCGCCGGTTATCCGTGTGCCCCGTTGCCGTCGGCCGGTACCGCTACCAGCGGTACCAACGGCCCCGTCGGCCGCCACTTGCGGCGGGCCGGACGAAGAAGCCCACGACCCAGATGGCCAGGACGATCACGGCGATCCACCAGAGCGCTTTGAGCGCGAATCCCGCGCCGAAGAGGAGCAGGATGAGCAGAAGAACGAGTATCAGGGGAACCATGTTTACCAACCTCCGGAAATTCGGGTTCCCGGCGATGCTTTCCTTACACGCCACCGGCATCCATCGATCTTATTTTTTCTTCACACGCAGAATCACACGCAGGAAATGCCTGGTGGGAGGGTGTGGGCGAGGAGCGGAGCGGGCAGGCGAGATTCGTCATGTTTTGGACCCTCGGGACCCTTGGGTCACATTCCCCCCTGTTTGAGGAGTCATCGTGGTCGACGTCAGGCGTTCGTTCACCGTCGCGTGTCCGCTGGACCGGGTCGTCGCGTACCTCGCCGATTTCTCCCGGGCGAAGGAGTGGGACCCCGGGACGCGCGAGTGCGACCGGACGGACGGCCCGGCCGGGGCCCCCGTCGTCCAGGGAGCCAGGTGGCACAACGTCTCCGAGTTCCGGGGGCGGCGCACGGAGCTCACGTACCGGCTGGATGTGAAGGAGCCGGACCGGCTGGTCTTCGTCGGCACCAACAAGACGGCCGCCTCCACCGACGACCTCACGTTCCGGGCCGAGGGCGAGGGAACGACCCGGATCACCTACCACGCGCACATCCGCTTCAAGGGCATCGCCCGGCTCGCCGACCCGTTCCTGCGCCGGGAGTTCGAGCGGCTCGGCGACGAGATCACCCGGACCATGCCGCGCGCGGTGCTCGCCCACTGCGGGGCCTGAGGCGCCGGGTGGTAGGAAGACGGGAGCGGGGCGACGGGACGGGAGACCAGGCAGTGTCCGACGAGGTACGGGGATGGCTCTCCCCGAAAGCGGTGGCGGCCGAGGCCGGGGTGAGCCAGGAGTTCGACCTCTCCCAGTGCGTGAGGGAGCCGATCCACCTGCTCGGCGGCGTCCAGTCGTACGGGGCCCTGGTCGCCGTCCGGCTGCACGACGCCCTGGTGGACACGGTGAGCCGGAACACGGGCGAGGTGCTGGGCCGGGCGGCCGGCGAGCTGGTGGGGCGGCCGGTCACGGAGCTCATCGGGGACGAGCAGTGGGCGCTGGCGCGGGAGAGCACGGAGGTGGCGGACTTCGGGGAGGCCTCTCCGGCGGGCCCCGGTGAGGCTTCTTCGGAGGGAGCGCCGCCAGGGGCGCCGGACGGGCCCGCCGCCTCCGGGGTGCTCTCCCTCTCGCTGGAGCCGGGCGACGGGCAGGCGCGTCCCTTCGACGTGACCGTCCACCGGGTCGCCGAGCTGCTGGTGCTGGAGTTCGAACCACGGGCCGCCGACGGGCCGTTCGTCTTCCAGAACTTCTATCCCCGGGTGCGCCGCGCCCTGCACCGGCTCCAGGGCGCCGCCGATGTCACCGAGTGCTGTGCGGCCGCCGTACGGGAGGTCCAGGCGCTCACCGGGTACGACCGGGTGGTGGCGTACCGGTTCGACGGCGCCGACGGACCCGGCCAGGTCATCGCGGAGGCGCGTAACGAGGGGCGGGAGCCGTGGCTGGGGCTGTGGTTCCCGGCCAGCGACATCCCGCCGCAGGCCCGCCGCCTCTACGCCCGCAACTGGATCCGGGTCATCGGGGACGTGGACGACGCGACGGTGGGGCTGCTGCCGGAGGTGCGGGAGGGGACCGGCGAGCCGCTGGACCTGTCGGGGTCGACACTCCGTACGGTCTCCGGCTACCACCTGGAGTACCTGCGCAACATCGGCGTGGCCTCGTCCATGTCGGTCTCGCTGCTGCACGACGGCGAGCTGTGGGGGCTGATCGCCTGCCACGGTGACGAGCCGCGGCGGCTGACGCCCGAAGTGCGGGCGGCCTGCGAGTTCTTCGGGATCGCGCTGTCCCTGCAACTGGCGGCCGTCGCCGAGCGCGAGCAGGCCGACGAACTCTCCGGGTACCGGCGGGTGCTCGCCACGTTGCTGGCCCGGCTCTCCTCCGAGGCGCCGGACGCGTTGATGCGCCCCGGCTCGGGGGTGGCCGGGCTCCTCGACGCGGACGGGGCGGTGCTGGTCCGGGGTGGGGAGGTGGTGGCGACGGGGGACCCGCTCCCCGCCGGGCTGCCCGGCCTGCTGGAGCGGCTGGCGGGCGCCGGTCCGACGGGTGAGGTTCCGGTGGGCGAGGTGTGGAGCAGCGACCGGGTGCCGGAGGCGCTGGGCCTCGAACCGGCGGACGCGGAGGCGCAGGGGGTGCCCGCGGGCCTGCTCTTCCTCCCCTTCACCCGGGCCGGCGACCTGCTGGCCTGGTGGCGCCGTGAACTGCCCGCGCCCCGGGAGTGGGCGGCCGACCCGGCGCGGCCGGTGCGGACGGGGCCCGGCGGTGAGCGGCTGACCCCGCGCGGTTCCGCCGCCGTCTACCGGGCGACCGTACGCGGGCGCAGTGCGCCGTGGACTCCGGCGCAGCGGGTCGTGGCCGGGGAGCTGTGGCGGGAGATGTCGGGGCTGCTGAGCCGGCAGATGGCCGAGCTGGAGGCGCGGAACACCGAACTGGCCCGGACCAACGAGGACCTGGACTCCTTCGCGCACGCGGCGGCCCACGACCTGAAGGAGCCGTTGCGGGGCATCTCGAACGCGGCCGCCTTCATCGTCGAGGACGCCGGTGCCGCACTGGACGCCACCTCGCTGCGCCGCCTGACCACGGTGCGCCGGCTCGCGGAGCGCATGGACGGGCTGCTGGACTCCCTGCTGCACTTCTCGCGCCTGGGCCAAGTGGGGCTGGAGCGGGAGGAGTTGTCGCTGGACGAGGTGGTGGACGACGCGCTGCTCGTCGCAGGGGGACGGCTGGCGGAGCAGGGCGTCACGGTGGTCCGCCCGGCCCCCCTGCCCCGGGTGCGCGCGGACCGGGAGCGGCTGCGCGAGGTGCTGGAGAACCTGTTCGTCAACGCGGCCAAGTACGCGGCGGACGAGGGGAGCGGGGAGCGGCGGGTCTGGGTGGAGGCGGTTCCGGTGGCGGAGCCGGGCGGGGAGGACGGGCGGGAGGTGACGGCCGTCGTCGTACGGGACAACGGCATCGGCATCCCGCCGGGCCGGCACGAGGAGGTCCTCCAGCTCTTCCGCCGCCTGCACCGCCGCGAGGAACGGGGCGGCGGCTCGGGCGTCGGCCTCGCCGTGGTCAAGCGGATCGTGGAACGCCACGGGGGGCGGCTCTGGCTGGAGAGCCCCGCCGCCGCGCCGGACGGCGACCGGGGGCCGGGCGGTGGCGGGCCGGGGACGGCGGTGTGGTTCACGCTGGGCGGCACGGACACGCCGTAGGGCCTGGGGCGGCTGGGCCTGGGCTTCGGCCTTCTGCGGCCTGCGGCTTCCGCTTTTCGCGGCCTACGCCTACGCCTTCTGCGCCATCCAGAAGTCGACGGCGCCCCGCAACACCGTCTGGAACAGCTCGAAGTTGACGGGCTTGTAGATGTAGCTGTCCGCGCCTGCCGCGTAGCACGCGTCCTCCTCCGCCGAGGAGGTCGACGAGGTGAAGACCACCACGGTCAGGGACCCGCACTCCGGGTGCGCGCGCAGCTCGGACAGGAGCGTCAGCCCGTTCGTGCCCGGCATGTTGAGGTCCAGCAGCACCAGGTCGGGCGTGGCGGCGGCGGGGTCCAGGAGGCGGGGCACGACGGCGTCGCTGCGCGGGGCGAACTCCACGTTCAGGGAGGGGTGGGAGCGGGACAGTGCGCGCTGGATGGCCTCGGTGTCCTCCTCCGAGTCCTCCACGACGAGGATCAGGCCGTCGCTCTTCATCGGGGCCTCGCCTGTTCGCCGGTCCGGGTGCGCATCCCGGTTCGGATGGTCATCACAGTGCCGCCTGTTCGAGCCGGGGGTCGTGGGGGAGCAGGCCGGCGCCCGGCGGAACGCCGGTCCAGCGGGCCACGAGCAGGGCGATGTCGTCCTGTCCGGAGTCGCGGAACAGCTCGGCCTGCTGGGCCAGGCTCTCCGCGATGTGCGCGGCGTCGCGGCCGCGCAGGGCGGCGAGCCGCGCGGGCAGGACGCTCTCGAAGAACGTGCCGCCGGCCTCCCGCGACTCGGTGAGTCCGTCGGTGAACAGCACCAGGGTGTCGTCGGGGCCGAGCCGCTCCTCGTGGCTGTCGTACGAGACGTGGTCCAGGACGCCGAGGAGGAGCCCGCCGGAGAGCACCTCGGAGACCGTGCCGTCGCTGCGGAGCACCAGGGGCGGGGGGTGCCCCGCGCTGCACGTGCTGAGCAGGGCCGTGCCGTCGGCCTGGGGCGTCAGCGTGGCGACGACCGCGGTGAGGAAGCGGCTCGCCCGCTCCTGGCGCAGGGCCCGGTTGAGCCGGCTGAGGGCGGTGCCCGGGTCGGTGCCCTCCTCCAGCAGGGTGCGCAGGGTGTGGCGGGCCAGGCCGGTGAGGGCCGCTGCCTCCGCGCCGCGTCCGCAGACGTCGCCGATGAGCAGGGCGATGGAGCCGTCGGGCCGGGGTACGGCGTCGTAGAAGTCGCCGCCCACGTCCAGCATCGGGTCGCCGACCGCGTAGCTGGCCGACAGGTCCCACTGGTCGGTGACCGGGAGCTGCGAGGGGAGCAGGTGCTCCTGGAGCGAGAGGACGGCGTGCCGTCGGAGCTCGTAGAGGAGGGCGTTGTCGATGGGGAGCGCGGCGCGGGTGGCGAGGCTGCGCAGGAAGGCGCTGTCCGGCAGCCGGGCCTCGGGCCGCTGGTAGACGAAGGTGATGCTGCCGACGACGCGGCCCCGGGCACGGAGGGTGCTGATGCTGACGACGGTGGGGTGGCGGCTGTCGCCGGCCGCCGCTCGGGAGGGTGTTGTTCCGGCGGGTCCGGCGTCCGAGGCGGATGAACCGGGTGCCCCGCCCGCCCCGCCCGCGTCGGCGAAGGGCGAGCCGTCGAGTGTGGCGCCGCTCAGGAACAGCGTGTCCTCGTCCTCGCCCCGGCGCGCGAGCAGCGCCGCCAGCCACGGGTCGTGGCGGCCGGCCTCCTCCAGTGCGCGCTGCTGCTGGACGGCGACGTGCGTGGCGGCGACGAACTCCGGCCCTTCGCTGCGCAGCAGATGGACGAGAGCCCCGTCGGCGACGGCCGGGACGGCGATCCGGGCCACCCGTCGCAGGGTGTCCTCCACGTCGAGGGACGAGTCCATCTGGAGCGAGGCCTCGGCGAGCAGCGCGTCGTCCGAGGCCCGACGGGCTTCACGGCCGCGCTGGAGGATGCCCGTGTGGCAGGCGACGATGACGTCCACGGCCTGGGTGAGACGGCTCTCGACGACCGCCGGGTCCGCCGAGCCGTCCACGGCGAGGGCGAGCGCCGCCCAGCCGCGCTGGTCCAGCCGGAACGTGCAGGCCACCACGGAAGCCCCCGGCACCTGCCGCAGGAACGCCGCCTCCGGCCACACCGAGTCGTCCAGCCCGTCCACGGCGAACCGGGTCACCACGGGCTCGCCGCCCGGCTCCCGTACGGCCGCCCCCGGCATCGACCGGGTGGTCGCGACGATCACCGGGGCGTCGCTCCCGGCGCTCAGGGCGCGCATGTACCGCAGGACCTGCTTCTCGTCCCACCGCGTGCCCACCACGAGGTGGACCCCCGGGGTGGCGAGGAGCGGCGCGTAGACGTCGTCCGCGAGCGCCGCGACCTCCTCGGCCCGCGAAGCGGCCTGCCAGAGCCGGTGCAGCGCACTGGACCAGGTGTCGTCGACCATGCCCCGCCCTCCGGTTCCGTCCTGCTCGTCTCCCGCCACTTCTCCTGTACGCGGCTGACTCTCCGGTACTCGGCCAGTATGACCGGAGGGCCGGAATTCATGCCGTGGGAGACGCCACGGGCGGGCGGGCTGTCCTGTGCGCGGCCGCTCGTTCGTGGGACGCTGGGAGAAACGGGCGTACGGCCGCGAAGCCTCCGATCTAGTTTTCTCGGCGAGGCCACTGAAGAAGGGACACGCGATGACCGCAGCGTTCGTCGAGAACAGTCACGCACCGAGTGCGCACGCGTGGGACTACCTGCTCCAGACATGGCGAGAACTGGACGTGCCTGAGGGATGGCGCGCCGAGATCGACGAGGGGCAGATCGTCTTGGTACCACCGCCGCACGCGCACCACAACGGGATCGCTGCGAGGGTGCAGCGCAGGCTCTACGCGACGTTGCCCGACGACCTGGAGATCTACCAGACGCTGGGCGTCCACGTGGCGCCGTTGGGAAAGCTCTACGTCCCCGATCTGGTGGTCATGCCGAGGGAGCTGATCGCCGCGGCCGACCCGGAGACCAGTGATCCGCTCGACGCCGCCGAGGCGCTGCTCGTCGTCGAGATCACGTCGAAGGGCAACGCGCGGGAGGACCGGACCAAGAAGTACCGCGCCTATGCGCGTGCGGGCGTCCCGATGTACCTGCTGATCGACCGCTTCGACACCCGGGGGGCCATGTCCACGCTGTTCACGGAGCCGAACGACGACGGCACGTTCAAGCAGGTGGAGGCGGTGCCGTTCGGTAAGCCGCTGATCCTTCCGGCGCCCTTCGACGTGTCGATCCCGACGGATGAGTTCCCGGGAGCTGTAGCCCCGTAGGCGTACGGGCCCCGCTTCCTGCCCCTTCCCGCGGGCCAACCCGCGGGAAGCGTCCCCGGCCCTGCACCGACGACGACCCCGGCCGCCGTCGCCCCTGCTCTAAGGGGCGGTCGGGCGGGTCACCACCTTGATGTTGAAGGTGTGCGACCCCACCCCGCCCGCGATTCCCATGAAGAGGAACGCGAAGTGCTCCTGGCCGCGTGCGGTGGTGATCCCGCCGATGTCCAGCTGGGAGGAGGGAGGCCAGCCGAGGTCGGTGAGGAGGCGGCCGGTGGTCCGCTTGGCCTCGGCGTCGTCACCGGAGAGGAAGACGGTGCCGGGCTCGGTCAGATCACCCGGGGCGGTCATGGTGGTGGAGTCCATCGTGCAGAGCGTCTTGACGACGGGGGTGAGGGGGAAGGCCTCCTGGATCAGCTCGCCCAGGCTGCTGTTGGGGTGGGTGAGCCGGGTGAAGTCGTCGGAGAGGCCGACCCCGACGTCGATCAGCGGGGTCCCGGCCAGCGTGGGAGCCCCGATGGAGTGCAGCAGCTCCACGGAGACACCTCCCGGCGTGGCATTGACCAGCACCTCCGCGTGCGCGGCCGTCTCGTCGAGGGTGGCGACGGGGAGACCGAGGCCGGTGCGCTCCTCCGGGTGGCGCGAGCCGAGGAGGATGTCGTGCCCTGCGGCGCGCCAGCCGTGGGCCAGGGCGCGGGCGACATTTCCGGTGCCGAGCAGTCCTATACGCATGGGGCGACGCTAACCAGCGGGGGCGGCGCGGCGGATCGGGCGGGAGACGGGGGCGGGGCGGGACCTGAGGCTTAGTTCTCGAGGGGCTGCCACCCGAAGGCCTCGGGGTGCCGCGACCCGAAGTTCTCAGGGGGCCGGGCCTCGGGGGTCTCCCCGTTCGGGCCCGGCCCGCCCCCGGGCCGCCCCCCTGTCGTCAGACCCCCGCCGGGGCCTTCTCCGGAGAGCCGGGGTCCGTGGAGCCGGGGTCCCCGGGGCCCGGCGCGCCCGGTGCCGTGGGGTGGTGCGGGCCGCCCGTTGCCGCGACTGTGGACGGGGTCGGGTCCTGGGAGACGTTGAACTCCGTCAGCAGGTCCTTGCTGAAGCCGAAGAAGTACGTGGCCAGGAAGCCCGCGACGTAGCCGGCCAGCAGGCCGGCCCCGTAGATCGCGATCGTCGTGCCCAGGCCGTGGTTGCCGTCCAGGAGCGGGAACAGGGCCCAGCCGGACGGGCCGATGGCGGTGGAGCCGACCGTGTCGCCGAGCTGGTTGAACAGGCCGACCACGCCGCCGCCGAACGCGCCGCCCACGCACGCCGTGATGAACGGGCGGCCCAGCGGCAGCGAGACGCCGTAGATCAGGGGTTCGCCGACGCCCAGCAGGCCCGCCGGGAGCGCGGACTTGATGGTGCGGCGGATCGACTCGTTGCGGGGGAGGCGGAAGTAGACGGCCATCGCCGCGCCGACCTGGCCGGCGCCCGCCATCGCGAGGATCGGGAGCAGGACCGTGAAGCCCTGCTGTTCGATGAGCGTCGTGTGGATCGGGATCAGCGCCTGGTGCAGGCCCAGCATCACCAGGGGCAGGAACAGGCCGCCGAGGACGAAGCCCGCGCCCGCGCCGCCGTTGGAGAGCAGCCAGTCCGCGAACGTGCCGATCGCGGAGGACACCTCGCCCGCCACGTACATCAGGCCGAAGATCGTCACCAGGCCGGAGATCAGCACCGTCAGCGTCGGCGTGACCAGGACGTCCAGCGCCTCCGGCACCCAGCGGCGGCACCACTTCTCCACGTACACCGCGAGGACCGCCGCGCCCAGTGCGCCCAGTACCCCTCCCTGGCCGGGTGCGAGCGTCTGGCCGAACGCGTCGATGTTCGCGACGCCCGGGAAGACGATGATCGCCGCCACCGCACCGCCCAGGATCGGCGTACCGCCGAACTCCTTCGCCGTGTTGTAGCCCACGAACACCGCGATCAGCGCCATGAAGCCGGACGCCATCGCCGCCAGCGCGGGCGTCACGGCGGGCAGCCACCCCAGGTTGACCAGCAGTCCGTTGAGGCCCGCGATGATGCCGCAGCCGATGAGGGCCGGGATCAGCGGCACGAAGATGTTGGCGATGCGGCGCAGGAACAGCTTGAAGGGGGTGGCGTTCTTCGTCTTCTGCTGTGCCTTGATCGCCGCGCCCTGTGCCGCCAGTTCGTCGGCGGAGACGGCCGGGGCAGGCTCACCCGGAGCCGGGGTGCTCTCGCTGCCCTCCGCCACCAGCCGCTCGAACTCCGGCGTGACCCGGGCGACCGTGCCCGGGCCCAGCACGATCTGGTACGTCTCGTCCTCGACCACGCCCATCACGGCGGGCAGGGCCTTGAGCGCCTCGTCGTCGACGAGGGAGCGGTCGTGCAGACCGAGGCGGAGCCGGGTCATGCAGTGGGCGATGGAGCTGACGTTCGCCGCGCCGCCGACGAGCGGGAGGATCGCGGCGGCGGTGGCGCGGTTCTTGTCTTCTGTGGCCATGGTGCTCGTGCCTTGCTGTGCGGGGGTGTGGTGCCCGGGGGTGCTCAGGGTCGCCCGGAGGCGCCCAAGGGCGGGCCCAGGGTGGGTCAGGTGGTGCGTACGGCCGCGAGGGCGGCGCGGAGGTGGCCGTCGGACTCGGTCAGGAGCCGGGCGGCGGTGGGGCCGTCGACCCCGCCGAGGATGGTGAGGATCGCGTTCTTGACCTCGCCGTCGGTGGCGGCGAGCGCGGCCTCGATCTCGGCGTCGGACGCGCCGGTGGCGAGGGAGACGATGTGCCGGGAGCGGGCCCGCAGCTTCTCGTTGGAGGCGCGGACGTCGACCATGAGGTTCCCGTACGTCTTGCCGAGCCGGATCATCGTGATCGTCGAGATCATGTTGAGCACGAGCTTCTGGGCCGTGCCCGCCTTCAGCCGGGTCGACCCGGTGAGCAGCTCGGGGCCGGTGACGATCTCCAGGCCGTGCTCGGCCGCGGCGGCGAGCGCCGAGTCCGCGTTGCAGGAGAGCCCGACGGTCAGGGCGCCCTGCGCGCGGGCGTGCTCCACCGCGCCGATCGCGTACGGCGTGCGGCCGGAGGCGGAGATCCCGACCACCGTGTCGTCCGCCGTCAGCTTCAGCGCGTCCAGGTCGGCGGCGGCCAGCTCCTTGCTGTCCTCGGCTCCCTCGACGGCCTTCACCATCGCGGACGGGCCGCCCGCGATCAGGCCGACGACCTCGGCCGGGTCGGTGTTGAAGGTGGGCGGGCACTCGCTGGCGTCCAGCACCCCGAGGCGGCCCGCGGTGCCCGCGCCCGCGTAGATCAGCCGGCCGCCACGGGCCATGCGCTCGGCGGCGGCGTCGATCGCGGCGGAGATCTGCGGCAGCCGCTCGGCGACGGCGGTGGGGACGGTGGCGTCCTCGCCGTTCATGATCCGCGCGATCTCCGCCGTGGGCAGCCGGTCGATCTCGGCGAACTCGGGGCGGAAGGCCTCGGTGGTGAGCGTGGCCAGCTGGGCGCGGAGCTCGCCGTAGCTGTCGGTGGTGCCGGAGGCGTCGGTGGTGGAGGTCATGGAGGGCGGCTCTGCTTTCTCGTTCTCGTACGCGTACGGGCGGTGCGGGGGGTGAGGGGTGAGGTCAGCGGGTGCGCGGGGTGTGGCGGTGGGCCAGCGCCTCGTAGGAGGCGGCGAGGGCGGGCGCGGCGGTCTCGTACGTCCGCTGGGCCACGCCTATGAACAGGCAGTCCACGACCAGGAGCTGGCTCGTCCGGCTCGACATGGCGGCGGGCCGCAGCTCGCTCTCGCGCGCGGTGGACGTGGTCAGCACATGGTCCGCGTACTGCGATACGGGCCCGTCGGGCCGCCCGGTGATCGCGACGGTCGTCGCCCCCCGGTCGAACGCCACTCGCAGCGGTTCGATGACGTCACCGGTCGACCCCGAGTGCGTGATCGCTATCGCCACGTCGCCGGCGCGCAGCTGCACCGCGTTGGTCACCGCGAGGTGCGGGTCGGTGTGCGCGTGGGCTATCAGCCCGATCCGGAGCAGCTTCTGCGCCAGGTCCTGGCCGACGAGGGAGGAGGCGCCCACGCCGTAGATGTCGATGCGGCGGGCGGTCGACGCGGCGGCCACGGCGGCACCCAGCTGTACGGTGTCCAGCCCGGCGGCGGTGTCCGCGAGGGTCTGCTGCTCGTCGAAGGCGAGCTTGGCGACCACCTCGGCGATCGGGTCGTCCACCGCGATGTCCGCCGTGACGGCGGGCGACCGCCCGGACTCCTGGTGCGCCGCGAGCCCGGCCAGCGCGAGCCGCAGGTCGCGGTAGCCGGGGTAGCCGAGGAGGCGGGCGGTGCGGACGACGGTCGCCTCACTGGTGCCGGTGAGCTCGGCGAGACCGGTGACGGTGAGGGCGGCACATCCGGCCGGATCGCCCGCGACGGCTTCGGCGACCAGCTGCATGGAGCGGGTCATGGAGGGCGCGAGCGTCCGCACCTTCGCGGCGAGGGCCGCGGGGGCGGGCGGGGAGTCGCCGCTGAAAATTTCCTTCACGTCTTGGGTCACATCTGAAAGATATTTTCAGGCCCGGGGTCCGTCAACCCCCTGTGGTCTCCGCCTTCGGCGGCGGGCGGTCCTCAGCGGCCCCTCGGCCAGCGGGCGTCGTCCAGCGTGTACTCGTGCACGGAGAAGCCGTCGGGAGCCTGGGCGAACCCGGGCAGCGTGCGCGCTCCGGCGATGCGCTCCTCGGCCCGCAGCCGGGTGGAGTAGAGCCCGAGAAGCTTGAAGCTGTCCTCGCCGTCGTCCCGGAAGAGCGGCTCACCGTCCTCCATGAAATCGGGGGCCGTACTGCCGGGGGTGAGGGAGAGGTGGTGCCGGTGCACCAGAAGGTAGACGGTCCGACTCATTTCACGTCCTCGTGTCTGTCCGCCGGATGTCTGTCCGCCGGCGGGAATGTCTGTCCGCCGGTCGGGCAGGGGGATGGGTCAGTCTGCTGGTGGCCCTCCGGGTACTCCGTGAAATACCCGTCGGTCCACATGTCCTCGTCCAGCACCAGGGGGGAGATGTCGAAGCAGTCGGGCTCGTCACGGAAGCCCGGCAGCTCTCTCGACAGCCCTCGCCGCGCCTCTGCCGCCGCCTCGTCCGTGAAGATCCCGAGGATTCTCCATTCCTCCTCGTCCACGTGCATCTCGCCGTCCGGGTCCCGGTGGGTCGTCCGCCCGTCCTCGTCCACGACGAGATGCCGCGCGTGCCACAGCACGAACACTTCGTCCACTTCGTCGCCCGTTCCACGGTCAGCCGCCATGGTGTGCGCCTCCTTCATGGTGGGTGCCTCCTTCGTCCGCGCTCCCGAACACTGCCGTAGGTGTGGGGCGCACAATAGGGGCATGGAGCTGAACCCCCTGGAGCAGGCACTGCACACCGCCCGCGCGCTGGTCATGGCCGATCTCGTCGCGGGAGACGTCGCCGAGGCCGATGTCGTCTCGCTCGTCGAGGACGCCGTGACGCACCGCCGGTGGTGGGTGGAGCAGTGGCCCGAGGGTGCGGAGTTCGTCGCCGGGCTGATCGCCCAGGACGTGCAGGACGCCCTGCTGGAGAAGTACGGGCGGTGGCCGCTCTGCCCCGCCTGCGCCGAGGACGAGCCGCACGCGCTGGACGTGGAGCCGGAGCTGGGGCCCGACCCGCACTGGGTGTGCGTCAAGGCGGCCGTGGCCGTGGCACCCGTGGGGGCGCTGGGCGAGGTACTGCGGCGGTGACCCTCTACATCGACCCGCCCACCTGGCCCGGACACGGCCGCCTCTGGTCGCACCTGGTCAGCGACGTGTCGTTCGAGGAGCTGCACACCTTCGCCGCCGCGATCGGCTGCCCGCCGCGCGCGTTCGAGCGCGACCACTACGACGTACCGGAGGCGTATTACGCGGACGCCGTACGGGCGGGGGCGCGGGAGATCGGCTCGAAGGAGCTGGTGCGCCGCCTCACGGCCGCCGGACTCCGGCGGCCCAAGGGGCGGGCGTCGGCTTAGGGGCGCGCGACGGCTCAGGGGGCGCCGACGGCGCTCAGGGCTGGGCGGGGGCGCTCAGGGCTGGGTGGAGGCGGGGCCCTGTGCCCCCGCCGCGCACTCGGCCGTCCCGGCGGCCGGTGCCGTACGCCCCGAGGAGTCCGGGCGGACTGCCTGTCCCGCCCCGGCCGTGCTCTTCGCGATCAGCCGTGAACGCGAGACGCCGTCCCCGCCGCGCTGGAGCCGCAGCGACACCGCCACCGCCGCCAGGGCCAGGACCGTCATCCCCGCGCCCGCCCACGCCGTCGCCGCGAAGCCGAAGTCCGCGTCGATCACCGTGCCGCCCAGCCACGGGCCGCTCGTGTTGCCCAGGTTGAACGCGGCCGTCGTCGTGGCGCCGGCCAGCGTCGGGGCCGCCCCGGCCACGTTGAACATCCGGGCGTTGAGCGCGGGGGCCGTGAAGAACGCCGACAGGCCCAGCAGGAACGCCAGCGCGACGACCGCGATCTGGCTGGAGGCGAACAGGGCCAGCGCCGCCAGGAACACCGTGGACGCCGTGATTCCGGTGAGCAGCACCCCGAAGAGGTGCGCGTCCGCGACCCGGCCGCCGATCGTCGTACCGATCAGCGCTCCGATCCCGAACAGGCCGAGGATCCACGGCACCCACCCCGAGTCCAGGCCCGCCACATCCGTCAGCAGCGGCGCCAGGTAGCTGAACGCGCAGAACACCCCGCCCGCCGCGAGTGCGGTGATCACGATGGCCAGCCAGACCTGCCGGTCCCGGTAGATCGCCAGTTCCTGCCGCAGTTGCGGCTTCTTCTCCGGCAGCGGGATGTACGGGATGCGGGTGACGACCCCGACCAGGGCGACGGCCGAGGCCACACCCACCGCCCAGAACGCCGACCGCCAGCCGAGGTGCTCGCCGAGGAAGGCCCCCATCGGCACGCCCAGCACGTTGGCGATCGACAGGCCGCCGATCATCACGGCCATCGCCCGGGCCCGCTGGTTCACCGGGACCATCGCGATGGCCACCGCCGCCCCGACCGCCCAGAACCCCGCACAGGCGAGCGCGCTCACCACCCGGGAGGCGAAGAGCACCTCGTACGTCGGCGCCAGCGCGCCCGCCACCTGCCCGAGGCCGAAGACCGAGATCAGCGCGATCAGGGTCGTCCGGCGGGGCAGCCGCAGCGTGGCCACGGCGAGCAGCGGGGCGCCGACCACCATGCCGATCGCGAAGGCGGATATGAGAAGCCCGGCCTGCGGGATCGAGACGTTCATGTCGTCGGCGATCGGCGGCAGCAGACCCGACAGCATGAACTCACTGGTGCCGAGGGCGAAGACCGAGAGGCCGAGGATGTACACGGCCAGCGGCATGGGCGTGCGGCGGCGGGAGGTGGAGTCGGGCATGACTCGTCCCAACGCCGGGGAACGTGTCCGCATTCCCGGTTCTCGGCAGGTGGACAGCCCTTACGCGGGCAGGGCGTGCAGCTTCTTGCCGTGCAGGGCGAACACGTGCTTGCCGTCGGTGGCCACCAGCCAGGCGTGGTAGTCGCCGGACTTGTCGTTGAACGTCCAGCGCAGGGCGCCGTCCTTCGCGTCGAAGGCGTGGATGCCGCCCTGCTCGTCGAGGTCGGTGGCCCCGTACAGGGTGGAGCCGACCCTCACGAACTGCCGGGGCACCTGCGCGCCCGAGTCCTTGAGCGCCGTGGACTGCCAGACCTTCTTTCCCGTACGCGGGTCGAGGGCCCACAGCGTCCGGCCGCTGTCCGCGATGTACAGCACGTCGTCCAGGACGGTCGGCTCCCGGAAGGTGGTGAACTGCTCGCCCTCCACGGACCACTTCTCGGACCCGTCGGACAGCGCGAAGGCCTGGAGCTTCTGCCCCTGCGGGACGATCACCAGGTCCTGGTGGACGGCGAAGGGGCCGTAACTCGTCTTCGTCGTCTTCTGCGTCCACACCTGCCGGCCGGTGGCGGTGTCGCGCACGGTGAGGTTCTTCTTGAAGTCGGTGTAGACGAGGTAGCGGCCCTGCACGGCGGCGTGGACCCCGTTCTGCTCGGTGCCGAGGTCGCGCTGCTCCTTCCAGACGAGCTTGCCCGTGCTGCTGTTCAGGGCGGCGATCACGTTGGTACGGGAGGAGTTGTCGGCCTCCAGGATCTCGGCGATGACGTACACCTGCGTCCCGTCCACCGCGACCGGCCTCGGCTGCCGGTACTCCTTGCCGAGGTGGCTGCGCCAGGTCTCCTTGCCGGAGGCCGGGGCGTACCCGATGACGCTGCCGTCGTACTTGCCGCTGGCCAGGTACAGGGTGTCGTCGCCGTTGCCGAGCAGCAGCGGGGCGCCGGGGACCGCGCCGCCCGGCAGCGACCACCGCTCGTCGCCGGTCGCCCCGTCGAGGGCGGCCAGCGGGTCACCGCTCGCGATGACCACACCGGCCACGGCGACGAGTTCGTCGTTGTCCCCGTACGTCTGCGCCGAGGTCGACTTCGTCCACAGGGGCGCGGGGGTCTTGCCGTCCTCGGGGGCCTTGTCGCCCTCGGCCTCGGGGGAAGCGGTGCGCGGCGGCGGCGTGCTGCCCCTGCCGCCGGTCGCGAGCTCGTCCTCGCAGCCGGTCAGCCCGGCGCCGAGGGCCGCCATCGTGATCCCGGCCCCGGCCAGCCGCAGTATTCGCCGCCGTGAAGATCTGCCGGCCGTCGTGCCGTATCCCGCCAGTCCCTTGGACATGGAGCCGTACCCCCGTGGAGTCGTCAGAGTGTGTGCAACTGCGATGCCAGACGTTAGCCGCCGGCAGGTGCCCCGGGCCCGGCCAGGGCGTGACCGGAACAACTCCGTGAAGGAACCGGAACATTTGCCGATCACTGCGGACCGGACGACGACCCCAGCAGCTCCAGCTCCGTCGCCAGGTTGTGCCGGGCCCGCGCCTCCCACTCCGCCGCCCCGTGCGGCGTACGGAACAGCCTCGGCAGCGCGAGGAGTTGGCGCAGCACCGCCGCCCGCCCCGTCCGGAACGCCTCGTCGGGGACGAACCCGTACTCCTCCCGCACCTGCGCCGCGTAGTCCGCGTACTCCTGCGGGCTCCCCGCCAGCACCGCCAGGTCCGCGTCGCACAGCACCTCGCCGTTGCGGTCCCCGTCGGCCGGGTCGTGCGTCACGGTGAGCCGGACCAGCCGCGCGACCTCCGCCGTCACCGCGTCCCCCACCCCCGCCTCGGGCAGCGCCCGTTCGGCGAGGGCGGCGCTGCGCTCCTCGTTCTCCGTGCGGTCGGGCCGGTACACCGCGTCGTGGAACCAGGCGGCCAGCCGCACCGCGTGCACATCGGCGGCGTACCCGGCGAGCGTGTCGATCCGGTCCAGGACCGCCGTCAGGTGGGCGGTGGTGTGGTACCGCCGCTGCGGCTCGTCCCAGCGGGCCAGCAGGTTCTCGGCGTACGGCAGCGGGTCGGGTCCCGCGTCGGGTCCGCCCGCTCCGGAGCGGGCGGCGAGCAGCGCGTCCCGCCAGCGGTCGGGCAGGGCACGGGTGTCGCGGGGGCGCGGGCTGTCCGTCATGGGACGACCTTAGAGGCTGAGCCCCGTACGGCTGAGTGGCCGTGTCCCGTACGGACGAGAGCCTGACTCCCCGTACGGATGCCGGGCCGACCCGTACGGACGCGAGGCCGCCCCCCCCGTACCGATTCCGGTATCCCGCCCCGGCCGCCAGCCCCCCTGCGGTTGGCTGGGGTCCATGACGACCACGGCCTCCACCCCCGCCGCCCCCGTACGCGATCCCGAACTCCCCGGTCTGCTCCTGCGCACCGAGCGCGACGCCTTCCTCCCGCTGCTGCGCGCCACCCCCGAGGCCGCGTACGGCCTGCGCACCGCGTGCCCCGGCTGGACCGTCCGCCATGTCCTCGCGCACTGCGCCGCCGCCCTGACCCGGGTGGTCGAGGACCGGCTGGAGAAGGGGGTGTTCTCGCCCGAGTCCAACGAGCGGGACATCGCGGAGCGCGCCGAACTGCCCCTGGCCGCCCTCCTCGACGAGCTGGAACGCGGGATGACCGAGGCCGGCCCGGTGATCGCCGCCGCGGGCGGGAAGCTGGACGGGGTCGCGCTCGGCGAGTGGGTGCACGCGGGGGACGTGCGCGAGGCGTGGGGCCTCGACGGCGCGTACGCCGGGCACGGACTGGCGTACGCCCTGGGGCTGCTGGAGGGCGTGGCGTACCGGAAGGAGATGCCGCAGGTCGTCGCGGACGTGGAGTCGGAGGGCTGGGGAGGGCCGCGCCCGCTCGGCGTCCCCTCGCCCGAGGGGCGGCCCGCAGGCCGGTACCGAGGCGACGGGCCCACGCTGATCCGGCTGTACGCGAACCGGCCGCTGGTGGGCTCGCGGTACGAGCTGCACGGCGTACGGGAGGGCGACCTGCACCTCTTCGACCGGCCGTCGAAGCCGGCGGACTGACAGGGCGCGCGGAAGGTTCCGCCCCTCGGACCGGCCCTTGTCGCCCCGGAGCCGAGTCAATAGCGTGCGCTCGTGAAGATGGACCTGAACGCGGATCTCGGTGAGGGCTTCGGCCGCTGGACCCTGACCGACGACGAAGCGCTCCTCGCCTGTGTCACCAGCGCCAATGTGGCGTGCGGCTTCCACGCGGGTGACGCCTCCGTCATGCGGCGGGTCTGTGACGCGGCGGCCGCGCGCGGCGTACGGATCGGGGCGCAGGTCTCCTACCGGGATCTGGCCGGGTTCGGGCGGCGGTCGATGGACGTGCCGTCCGACGAGCTGGCCGCCGAGATCGCGTACCAGATAGGCGCCCTGCGGGTGTTCGCCGAAGCGGCCGGCTCCACCGTCTCGTACGTCAAACCGCACGGCGCCCTCTACAACCGCACCGTCCACGACGAGGAGCAGGCCGCCGCCGTCGTCGCGGGCGTCCGGCTCGCGGGCGGCGGCCTCACCGTCCTCGGGCTGCCCGGCTCCCATCTGCTCGCCCACGCTTCTGCCGCCGGGCTGCCCGCCGCGGAGGAGGCCTTCGCCGACCGGGCGTACACCGCACAGGGGACGCTGGTCCCGCGCGGCGAACCGGGGGCGGTGGTGCACGACGCCGACGAGGTCGTACGTCGCGGTGTCGGCATGGCGCTGGACCGGGCGGTCACCGCGGCGGACGGCAGCCGGATACCCGTCGAGGCGCGCTCGCTCTGCGTCCACGGCGACACCCCGGGCGCCGCTGCCCTCGCCCGCCGGGTGCGGGCGGCGCTGGAGGACGCGGGCGTCCTGGTGGAGGCGTTCACATGAGCCCGAGGGATGACGCTGGGAAGGTGCGCGTGCTGCCTGCCGGGGCGCACGCCCTCCTCGTCGAACTGGCCGACGGCGACCACGCCGAGGCCTTCCACGCCGAGCTTCTCCGCCGCCGCGAGCGGGGCGCACTCCCCGGCGTACGCGAGATCGTCCCCGGCGCCCGGACCGTTCTGCTGGACGGGATCGGCGACCAGGCAAATGCTGGAGAGAGCGCCTCCGCACTCCGCGACCGGCTTGCGCGCGATCTCGTCACCTGGGTCCTGCCGCCTCTGCGCCACGAGGCGCGCGACGCGGTCGAGATCCCCGTCGTCTACGACGGCCCCGATCTGGCGGAGGTCGCCGCGCTCTGGGGTGTCGGCGTCGACGAGGTGTCCGCGCTCCACTCGCGTACCGCGTTCCGGGTGGCCTTCTGCGGGTTCGCGCCCGGGTTCGGCTATCTGACCGGGCTGCCCGAGCGGCTGCATGTGCCCCGGCGCACGACCCCGCGTACGAGGGTTCCGGCCGGGGCGCTGGCCCTCGCCGGGCCGTACACCGGGGTCTACCCGCGCCCTTCGCCCGGCGGCTGGCAGCTCATCGGGCGGATGGTGGACCCGGCGGCCCTGTGGGACCCGGGCAGGGAACCGGCGGCGCTGCTCGGACCGGGGACCCGGGTCCGGTTCGTGGCGGCGGAGCCGGAGCCGGGACCCGCTTCCCGTGGAGCGGCGCCCCTGCCCATGCCTCGCGCGGCGGAGACCGTACCCACGTCCCGTACGGAGTCGCGCTCATGACCCCCGTACGGAACGGGCTCCTCCACATCGTCCGGCCCGGCGCCCTCACCACCGTCCAGGACGCCGGCCGGTCCGGCTGGGCGCATCTCGGCGTCGGGCGGGCCGGGGCCCTCGACGCGGCCGCCGCCCGGCTGGCCAACCGGCTCGTGGGCAACCCGCCGGGCGCCGCCCTCCTGGAGACCACCGTCACCGGGTGCGCCGTCCGCCCGGACCGGACCGTGGTGGCCGTCGTCGGCGGTGCGGGGTGCCGGGTGAGCGTCGACGGGCGGCCGGTGGCCTGGGGCGCGCCCGTGCGGATACCGGCGGGGGCGGTGCTGGACGTGGGCCCCGCCGTGACCGGGGTGCGCGGCTATCTGGCGTTCGCGGGCGGCCTGGAGCCGGAACCGGTGCTGGGCAGCCGTTCCGCCGACCTCCTTTCGGGGCTTGGCCCGGCCCCGCTGGCGGAGGGCGACACACTGCCGCTCGGTCGGCCGGGCGGGGAGCCGCCGACCGGCGAAGGGCCCGTTCCCTGGCCCGGTGCCCCCGCCGAGCTGGTGCTGCCCCTCCACCTCGGCCCGCGCCACACCTGGTTCACGGCCACCGCGCTGCGTACGCTCACCACCGCCGCCTACCGCGTCTCCCCGCACAGCAACCGCATCGGCCTCCGCACCGAAGGGCCCGCCCTGGAGCGGGCCCGCGACGGCGAACTGCCCAGCGAGGGCATGGTGCTGGGCGCGATCCAGGTGCCCCCGGACGGAAGGCCCGTCGTCTTCCTCAACGACCACCCGACGACCGGCGGTTACCCGGTCGTCGGCGTCGTACCGGAAACCGCCCTCGCCGGGGCGGCGCAGGCGGTTCCGGGGACGCGGGTGCGGTTCGTCGTACGGGCGTGAGGCGTCTCGTAAGGGCGTGAGGCGTCCCGTACGGGCGGGAGAGGCCGACGTACGTACGGGAACTCGGGGAGCCGCGCCCTCACGCCCCCTTGAAGCCCCGCAGCCGCAGCGAGTTGCCGACCACGAACACCGACGAGAACGCCATCGCGGCCCCCGCGATCATCGGGCTGAGGAGACCGGCGGCGGCGAGGGGGATGGCGGCCACGTTGTAGGCGAAGGCCCAGAACAGGTTCGTCCGGATCGTGGAGAGGGTGCGGCGCGCGAGCCGGATGGCGTCGGCGGCGGCCCGCAGGTCTCCCCGTACGAGGGTGAGGTCACCGGCCTCGATCGCGGCATCCGTCCCCGTACCCATGGCCAGACCCAGGTCCGCCTGGGCGAGGGCGGCGGCGTCGTTGACCCCGTCGCCGACCATCGCGACGCTCCGGCCCTCCGTCTGGAGGCGCTTGACGACGTCGACCTTGTCCTCGGGCATGACCTCCGCGTACACCTCGTCGATGCCGACCTCGGCCGCCACCGTCTCCGCGACGGCCCGGTTGTCGCCGGTGAGGAGGATCGGGGTGAGTCCGAGGGCGCGCAGCCGCCGGACGGCCTCGGCGCTGGTGTCCTTCACCGCGTCCGCGACCTCCAGGACCGCCCGCGCCTCCCCGTCCCACGCGACCGTGATCGCCGTGCGACCGGCGCGCTCGGCCTCGGCCTTGGCGCGGGCCAGCCCCTCCGGGAGGCGGATCTCCCACTCGGTCAGCAGCTGCTCCCGGCCGACCAGGACGGCGTGTCCTTCGACCACGCCCTGGACGCCGAGTCCGGGGATGTTGGCGAAGTCCTCGGGGGTGGGAAGCGGGTCGGACCCGGCCAGGCGGTCGACGGCACCCGCCGCCACGGCCTGCGCGATCGGATGCTCGGAGGAGTGCTCCACCGCGCCCGCCAGCCGCAGCACGTCGTTCTCGTCGGCGCCTTGGGCGGTGTGGACGGTGAGGAGGGTCATCTTGCCGGTGGTCACCGTGCCGGTCTTGTCGAGGACGATGGTGTCGACGCGGCGGGTGGTTTCGAGGACTTCGGGTCCCTTGATGAGGATGCCGAGCTGGGCGCCTCGACCGGTGCCGACCATGAGGGCGGTGGGGGTGGCGAGGCCGAGGGCGCAGGGGCAGGCGATGATCAGGACCGCCACGGCCGCCGTGAACGCCGCCGTGAGTCCGGCGCCGCTGGCCAGCCAGAAGCCCAGCGTCCCCAGGGACAGCACGATGACGACGGGGACGAAGACGGCGGAGATGCGGTCGGCGAGGCGCTGGGCGGCGGCCTTGCCGTTCTGCGCGTCCTCCACCAGGCGGGCCATGCGGGCGAGTTGGGTGTCGGAGCCGATCCGGGTCGCCTCGACGACCAGGCGCCCGCCCGCGTTGATGGTCGCGCCGGTCACGGAGTCACCGGCGGCGACCTCCACGGGCACGGACTCGCCGGTCAGCATCGAGGCGTCCACGGCCGAACTGCCCTCGACGACCCTGCCGTCGGTGGCGATCTTCTCCCCGGGGCGTACCACGAAGCGGTCCCCGACCTGGAGTTCGCCGGTCGGCACGGTCACCTCACGGCCGTCGCGCAGGACGGTGACCTCCTTCGCGCCCAGCTCCATCAGCGCCCGGAGCGCGGCCCCGGCCTTCCGCTTGGAGCGGGCCTCGAACCAGCGCCCGGCGAGGATGAAGGCGGTCACCCCGGCGGCGGCTTCGAGGTAGATGTTCCCGGCGCCGTCGCCGCGCGCGATGGTCAGCTCGAACGGGTGCGTCATCCCGGTCATGCCCGCCGTACCGAAGAACAGCGCCCACACCGACCACAGGAACGCGGCCGACGTGCCGACCGAGATCAGCGTGTCCATCGTCGCCGCGCCGTGCCGGAGGTTGGTCCAGGCGGCGCGGTGGAAGGGCCAGCCCGCGTAGACGACGACGGGGGCGGCCAGCGTCAGGGAGAGCCACTGCCAGTTGTCGAACTGGAGGGCCGGGATCATCGCCATCGCGATCACCGGGACGGCGAGGACGACCGAGGTGATGAGGCGCTGGCGGAGGGAGGTGAGCCCGTCGTCGGGTTCTTCCGCCTCCGCCGCTGTCTCGCTCCTCCTCGTCTCGGGCGGTGGTGGTTCCTGTGCGGTGTAGCCGGTCGCCTCGACGGTGGAGATCAGGTCCTGTACGGAGACGTCCTCGCCCCGGTACGTCACCTTCGCCTTCTCGGTGGCGTAGTTGACGGTCGCCTCCACGCCGTCCATCCGGTTCAGCTTCTTCTCGATGCGGGCCGCGCAGGAGGCGCAGGTCATGCCGCCGATGGCGAGTTCGGCGGTGCGGGTGGCGGTGGCAGTGCCGGTGGTGGCGGAGCGCGTGGGCACGGGGGCCTCCTCGGGGCGGTCTCAGGATCTGTGTCTGATACCCCTAGGGGGTATCTCGTCCTCTCCCCATGTATACCCCCCACCCCTATGAAGCGCAAGGCGCGCCGGGAGGGGCCTGCGGGGTGGGGGTGCGCATCTCCGCGATCATGCGTTCAGATGGAGGGCTGTGCGGCCACCGGGCCGCCCCGTAGGCTGGTCATTGGACTAGACCTGTAGCCGCGTATCGGAGGAATGGGGACCCATGAGCAACCGTGCAGTCCTGGAGGTGATCGCTCTCGACGCGGAGGACGCGGTCGCCGCCCAGGCAGGTGGTGCAGACCGCCTCGAACTGGTCACCGACATGGCCGCGGACGGCCTGACGCCGTCACGGGAGACCTTCGCGGCGATCCGGTCCGCCGTGGACATCCCGCTGCGCGTCATGCTCAGGCTGGCGGACGGATTCGCCGCCGGTGACATCGAGGCGCTCGCCCGCAGGGCCCGCGAGCTGCGGGCGGAGGGCGCCGACGAGTACGTCCTAGGCTTCCTGGACGAGGACGGCCACGCCGACCTCGTCGCCGTGGAGCGGGTCGTCGCCCAGCTGGACGGCGCCCGGTGGACCTTCCACCGCGCGATCGACCGGGCCACCGACCGCGACGCCCTGCGCAAGCAGCTCGCGGACCTGCCGGGCCTGGACACGTACCTCACCGCCGGTTCGCCGGACGGGGTCGACGCGGGCATCCCGACGCTCCTCGAAGAGGCCGCCCGCGCCGGGGAGCCGGGGTACGAGGCGCAGATCCTGGTGGGCGGCGGCCTCCAGCTCCACCACCTGCCGCAGCTCCGGGCGGCGGGCATCGACGCCTTCCACATCGGCGGTGCGGCCCGTCCGTCCGGCTGGTCGGCACCGGTGGACGCGGCGGCGGTACGGGAGTGGCGCGAGGCCCTCGACGTCTGAGGCGGCCGGGTTCTCGGAAGGGGCGGGAGCCGCACGGACCCCGCCCCTCCCCGGGCCCTGCCCCAGCGCCTCCGGGCCCTGCCCCAGCGTCCCCGGGCCCTACCCCAGCGCCTCCGGCAACGCCGCCGTGTGCACCACCGTCAGCCCCGACACCGCACGGGTCAGCGCGACGTACAGCCGCCGCAGCCCGGTCCGCTCGTCCGGCTCGCCGTTCACCACGGCCGCCGGCTCGTCCAGCACCACGTAGTCGTACTCCAGGCCCTTCGCCAGCGACGCGGGCACCAGCGTCAGCCGCGACTCGGCGGTGGTCTCCTCACCGGGCGAGAGGTACGCGTGCCCCGCCGCCTCCAACGCCGCGCCCAGCGCCGGAATCCGGGCGTCGGCGGCGATCAGCCCGATGGACCCCTCGTGGCGCAGCGACTCCTCGCAGGCGGAGACGACGGCGGCATCCAGCGCGTCCGCCCCGCCCGCCTCCCGTACGACCAAGGACCCCGGCGACTCCCGCACCGACTCCACCGCCGCGAGACCCGGCGAGATCGCGGGCAGCAGCCGGGAGGCGTACGCGATCACCTCGCGCGGCACACGGAACCCGGCCGTCAGCTCCTCCACCACCGCGTCCGCCTTGCCCAGGTGGAACAGCGCCTCGTCCCAGCTCTCCGTGGACCACGGCGTCGTCCCCTGCGCGAGGTCTCCGAGCACGGTCGCCGAACCGGTCGAACACCGCCGTCCCACCGCCCGGTACTGCATCGGCGAGAGGTCCTGCGCCTCATCCAGCACGACATGGCCGAGCGAGTGCGTACGGGCCACCAGGTCACGGGCCTCGTCGATGAGCACCGCGTCCGCCGCCGACCACTTGGCCGACTTCACGCTCCGGGCGGGCTTCGCCCACAGGATCAGCTTCTGCTCGTCCTCGGTGAGCAGCCCCTCCGCGTGGACGGCCAGGAACTCCGGGTCGCACAGCAGCCGCAGCACCAGCTTCGCCGGGTTGACGGCGGGCCAGATCGCCTTCACGGCCGCCTTGACCGCCGGGTTGCGGGCCACGGTGTTCTGCACCCGGTCGTCGGGGGCCTCGCCCGCCTCCTCCATCCGTACGAGGACGGCGTGCGCGATCCGCTGCGGCAGGGCCTCGTGGGCGGAGCCGTACCGCATGTCCCGGGCCAGCAGCTCCTCGACCATCTCCTCGATCTCGTACGCGGGCACGCGCCAGCGCCGCGACCCGCGCACCACGACGACGGGCTCGGCGGGGGTGGTGACGTGCGAGCGGATGGCCCGGCGCAGCACCTCGGCCATGCGGGCGTCGCCCTTGACCACGGCGGCGGCCGCGTCGTCCGTGGACCGGACCTCCACGTCCGCCGTCACCAGGTCGTCGACGGTGGCCTGCTTGACCTCCAGCTCACCGAGGGCGGGCAGGACCTGTTCGATGTAGTGGAGGAAGGACCGGTTCGGCCCGATGACGAGGGTGCCGGTGCGGGCGAGCCGCTCGCGGTGCGCATAGAGCAGGAACGCCACCCGGTGCAGGCCGACGGCGGTCTTCCCGGTGCCGGGACCGCCCTGGACGCAGACGGTGCCGCCGAGGCCGCTCCGTACGATCTCGTCCTGCTCGGGCTGGATGGTGGCCACGATGTCGCGCATCGGGCCGACGCGGGGCCGTTCGATCTCCGCCTGGAGGAGGCGGCTGGTGTGCGCGATCTCGGCGGGGTCGGTGAGGTGCTCGTCCTCGTACGCGGTCAGCTCACCGGCGGTGTACCCGAAGCGGCGGCGGAGCCCCACGTCCTGGGGGTTCTTCGGGGACGCCTGGTAGTACGGCTGGGAGACCGGGGCCCGCCAGTCGATGACCATCGGGTCCCCGGCGGCGTCGTGGACGTGCCGGCGCCCGATGTAGAACCGCTCGCCCTCCGCCCCCTCGGCCAGGTCGCCGCCGACGGCGTGGAGATAGTCGAGGCGCCCGAAGAACAGGGGCGTGTGGGAGAGGTCGGCGAGCGCCTTGATGCGGTCGTCGATCTGGGACTGGAGCACGGCGGCGTTGACCCAGTTCGCGGTGACATCGCGGATGTCGAGGGCCTGGACGTCCTCCCGCATCGCGCGCAGGGCGGCGCGGGACGCGGCGAGATGGGCGCGTTCGTGCGCCAGGGGGTCGGCGGGATCGGTGGTGGAATCGCTTTCTGCTACGTGCGCGGGCACGGTGTTGCCTCCGGCTCTTCAACGGCTCTTCAACGGCTTCTCGAAGGCTTCTCGAAGGCTTTTCGACGGCTCTTCGACAGCTTTTCGACGCAGGACGGCGGACCGCTGTCGGTGCCGGCGGGAGCCGGAGCAGGACGGTCCGCTCGGAAGGTTCGTTCGCGTGTGTCGGCCGGTTTCCGTCCGGTCGGCGGCGCTCCCGGGGCCGTTGACTCGGCGCGGGAGGCGGGCAGACCGGCGATTGTAGCCACAGGGCGGGTCGGCGGCGAAACGGATTACGGCCCTCCCGGGGGTGGAGAGGCCAGGGGTACCCGTAGGGGATGTGTGCGGCCTGGGCGGTACCGGAGAGCTACGCGCCCGGCGTACGGGTTCCGTCTGCGGACCGACGCGCCCATACGGGTGACGGGAGCACCATGGATACATGAGCACAACCACCCTGAACCCACGCAGGACCGGCCCCGCGCACGGCGCGACCGCGGTCACCGGTCACCACCGACCCCATCGCGTCGGCGACGCGGTGCGCGCCGTGAAGGTGTTCGTGACGGCGGCGTTCAGCGTGGTCGTCCTGGGGGAGTACGCGGAGGGGGCGGGCGTACGGAGGGGCCACTGAGCCGCCCCCCTCAGCGATCTCTTCCTCCTCCGATCCGCACCGCGCCCCGGACCCGGTCCTGCCCGACCAGCGACATCGCGTCGAGTGCCCCGTCGGCAACGGGCAGCAGATGGGCGTCGACCCAGGTCTCTCCGACAGCCGTGTTGAACCACGGATCTCCCACCACCACCGCACCCGGCACGGCCCCGTGGCACAGCACCCAGTGCGGCACGTCGAACCCCTGCATCACGGCCAGCGAGACGAGCAGCAGCACGCACTCCCCCCGGCCGACCGCGTCCCGCAGCTCCGGCAGCGACAGCCGCCGCCCGTCGACCGGCACGCCGAGCCGCCCGGCCTCCGTCCGCGACACGCGCTGGAGCACGGCCCGCCACTCCCGCTCGTCCCCGGCGAGGTGGTCGAGGAGGACGGGCTTGTCCGTATCGAGGAGCACCTCCACGTCCGACGACGGCCACCGCCGCCGGACCGCGACCCCCAGTCCCACCGGCTCGCACGCGGGGAAGTTGGTCGCGTCCCGCCACAGGGTCAGCTCCGCCTCCCGGCCGATCGGCTCCCGCCCCGCCACGCCCGCGTGCGCCTGCGCGACCAGGGCGGTGACGGCTCCGCAGGTGAAGTGGGTGCTCTGCCGGTAGTACGGGGGTTCGGCGACGGCCTCACCGCCGACCAGCCAGCGCACATACCCGGCCCCGGGTCCACCCGGGACGTCCGGGCGCGTGAGCGGCAGCCGCAGCGGAGCGAACCCGGCCGCCGCCGCATCCTCGGCGCTCGCCGTCCACCCCTCCCACTTGACCTGCGCGAGGCCCTGCTCGTAGGCGTACGAGAGAACCGCTCCGACCGCCGCCGGTACGTCCCCGACCGTGTCCACGATCTTGACGTAGGCGGTACCGGGGCGTGCCGTCACGAGCGCGGTGCCGCCCCCGTCGGGCGCGGCCACCAGGCGGGGAGCGTGCGGTGAACGGTCGACCGCGCCCCAGCGCTCCAGCACCTCGGGCCGGGCGGTCCGCCGCAGCGCGTCCGGCCACGCGCCGGGCTCGTACGGAAGGACGGTGTACGTCGGCGTCATGCGCGGGACCTCCGGAGCAGCCAGACGAAGTACGGGGCGCCGACCAGCGCGACCATGAGCCCGGCGGGGATCTGCGCGGGCGCGATGAGCGTGCGGCCGAGGGTGTCGGCCACGCAGACCAGCACCCCGCCGATGAGCATCGCGACGGGGATCGCGCGGCCGTGCCGGGCACCGACGAGGGACCGGGCGAGGTGCGGGGCGACGAGCCCGACGAAGCCGACGACCCCGATCGCGATCACGCCGAGCGCCGCGAGGACGGCGGCGACGGTGAGCGAGGCGAAGCGGGTGCGGGCCGGGCTGACGCCGAGGATGCGCGGGGTGTCCTCGTCGACGGCGAGCAGGTCCAGTTCGCGCCGCATCGCGAGCAGCAGCGGCAGCGCGACCAGCAGGGCCACCGCCACCGGTACGACATCGGGGAGCGAGCGCCCGTACGTCGTCCCCGAGAGCCAGGTGAGGATCCGGGGCGTGTTCCACGGGTCGGCGCGCAGCAGGAGGAAGGTGGAGACGGCGCTGAGCCCGTATCCGCAGCCGATGCCGATCAGCACGAACCGGTCCGGCAGGAAGCCGCCGCGCCAGGCCAGCAGGGCGATCAGCGCGAACGTGGCGAGCCCGGTGCCGACGGCCGCCGCGATGAGCAGCGGCCGCCCGCCGGGCAGGCCGGACGTCACGACGGCCACCGCGCCGAGCCCGGCCCCCGCCGTGATGCCGAGCACGCCCGGCTCGGCCAGCGGGTTGCGTACCGCGCTCTGCACGGCGCACCCCGCAAGCCCGAGCGCCGCGCCCGCGAGGACGGCGGCGGCCACGCGGGGCATCCGGTCGTCGAGTGCGCGCCCGACCAGCTCGGGGGCGGTGCCCTGCACCCAGAGGACGAGGTCCCCCGTACGCAGCCAGAGGCTCCCCGCCAGGATCCCCACCAGCACGGCCCCGGCCAGCAGCACCACCGCGCCGGCCACCACGAGGAGGAACGACCGGCGCGACCGGGTGGCGGACCGGGCCTGCGGGGGCTGCCGGACCGGCCCCGCGTCCCGGAGGCGGAGCGCGAGGACCACGATGACGACGGCGCCGAGCAGCGCGGTCGGGATGCCCGTGGGGACGGAGGCGGCCCCCTCGGCCCCCAGCACCGCGCGCAGCGAGGCGTCCGCGAGCAGGACGAGCAGCGCGCCGAGCAGCCCGGCCCCGGGGACCAGCAGCGCGTGCCGGTGCAGGGCCCGGACGCGTCCGGCGACCAGCCGGGCCAGGACCGGGGCGCCGAGCCCCACGAACGCGATCGGGCCCGCGAGCGTCACCGCCGTGCTGGTCAGGAGTACGGCGCAGAGCACGGCGGTCGTACGGGTCGCGCGGATCGGCACACCGAGCGAGGACGCCGTGTCCTCGCCCAGGCCCAGCACGTCCAGCTTCCGGGAGAGCGCGAGGGCGACGCACAGCACCACGGCCACCAGCGGGATCGCGCGCATCGACGCGTCGATGTTGAGCTGCGCGAGGGAGCCGCTGCCCCAGGCGAAGAGGCCGGTGGTGTTCCGGTCGAAGAGGATCAGCAGCATCGCGGTCGCCGCGTCCAGCGCCATGGCCGTCGCCGACCCGGCGAGGACGAGACGGGTGCCCGAGGTGCCCGCCGTACGGCCCGTCAGGGCCAGCACGAGGACCGCCGCGAGCAGGCCGCCCGCGAAGGCGACGGCCCCGGAGGCCCACAGCGGCACGGTGAGCCCGAAGGCGGCGACGGCCGACAGCGTGAAGTAGGCCCCGGCGGTGACCGCGAGGGTGTCCGGGGACGCGAGGGCGTTACGGGTGACGGACTGGAGCAGCGCCCCGGCGGCCCCGAGGGCGAAGCCGACGGCCACCCCCGCGAGCAGCCGGGGCAGCCGCGAACCGGCGACGATGTCCCCGACCGGCACCCCGCCGACGTCCTCCCGCGCCCCGGCGGCGTACCGCAGCAGGTCCCACATGCCCGCGCCGGAGGTCCCCTGGGTCAGATGCCAGAGGCCCACCAGCACGATGGCGACGGCGAGGAGCACGAGGACGGCGCCCCCGGCGAGGCGACCGGTGTCGGATACGGGCGCCTGTGCTTCTGCTGCGAGGGCCGGAGCGCTCACTTCACGGTGCTGAACGCTCACCTCTTCGTGCTGAACGCCCACTTCTTGGTGCTGAGCGCTCACTTCTTGGTGAGGACGTCGACGTACGCGTCGATCGCCTGCTCGCACGAGCGCGGCCCGCCGGCGCCCCAGACGCGCGCGGGGAAGCTGTGCGCGCGGCCTTCCTTCACGGCGGGGAGCGACTTCCAGACCGGGTTCTTCTGGAGGGCGGTGACGTAGCCACCGGCGCCTTCGTCGTTGGCGTAGAAGAGGTTCGCCTTGCCCACGCCGGTCAGCCCTTCGACGTCGGTCTGGGCCAGGCCGTAGGAGGGGTCGACGCCGCCGTCGCCGTACGCCTTGTTGATGTCGTCGGTCCAGGCGGCCTTCATCCCCAGCTCCTCACCGATCGCGGTGAACAGCGCGCCCTGCCCGTACGGGCGGACCGTGAGGTTGCCGCCCTGGAGCCAGCCGTCGAAGAAGAGGAAGTCCTGCGTCGGCAGATCGGCGTCCGCCACCTGCTTCTTGGCCCGTGCGAGGTGGTCGTCGAACTCGCCGATCACCTGCTTCGCCCGCTCGGTGCGCCCGGTGGCCTCGCCGATCAGGTTGAACACGTCGCGCACGTTGCCGATGGGGTCCTCGGGGTTGGCGCCCCGGGTGGCCATCACCGGTATGCCCCGCTTCTCCAGCGCGACCAGGGTCTCGTCCTTGGCGTCGAACGCCTCCACCACGACGAGGTCGGGCTTGGCCGCGGCGAGCGTGTCGAGGTCGGGCTCCTCGCGGGTGCCGATGTCCGTCACGCCCTGGGGGAGCTTCTCCGCGCTGACCCAGGTCCGGTACCCCTTCGCGTCGGAGACCGCGACGGGCGTGACGCAGAGCGTGAGGGCGTCCTCGACCTGCTGCCACTCCAGGACGGCGATGCGTGCGGCGGGCTTGTCCAGCTTCACCTTGCGGCCGAGGCTGTCGGTGAGGGTGACCGGCTTGGCCGAGGTGGCGGTGGTGTCCCCGGCACAGTCCTTGGAGGCCGGGGAGGCGGCGGCGCCTGCCTCGGGCGTCTTGACGTCGGTGGTGCCGCAGGCCGTAGTGGCGAGGGCGACGGCGAGCCCGGTGGCGGCTGACGCCAGGAGACGGCGGGCGCGGATCATGAAGGGTCCTCTTCTCTGTTACTGCTACGGCTGTTGCCTGCGGAAGTGGTCGGGGCGGGGTGCCGCCCGACGGGGTCGATACGGACCCGGCCCGTACGCGGGTCGGCGTACGCCTCGACGCGGATGTCGTAGACCTCGCCGATGTTCTGCGCGGTGAGGACGTCGGCGGGCGGACCGGCGGCGTGGACGCGGCCGGCGCGCATGAGGACGAGGGTGTCGGCGACGCGGGCGGCGTGGTCGAGGTCGTGCAGCACGATGCCGACGGCGATGCCGTGGTCCTGGACGAGGTCGCGCACCAGGTCCAGCGTCTCGATCTGGTAGCGCAGGTCGAGGTGGTTGGTCGGCTCGTCCAGCAGGACGACACCGGTGTTCTGGGCCAGGCAGGCCGCGAGCCACACGCGCTGCGTCTCGCCGCCGGAGAGCTCCCCGGCGGGGCGGGCGGCCATGTCGCGTACGCCGGTGGCGTCCATGGCGTACGCGATCGCGGTCCGGTCCTCGGCGGAGAGCCCGGAGAAGCCGCGCCGGTAGGGGTGGCGGCCGAAGGCCACGACCTCCGCCACGGTGAGGCCCTGCGGGGCGGGCCTGGACTGGGAGAACAGGGTGACCTCCCGGGCGAACTCCCGGGCGCTGAGCAGGGACACGGAGCGCCCGGGGCCGCCGTCTTCGTCCCCACCGCCGCCGCCGAGCGTCACCGTGCCGTCGTCCACCCGGTGCAGCCGGGCGAGCGAGCGCAGCAGCGTGGACTTCCCGCTGCCGTTTGGGCCGACCAAGGCGGTCGCGCGGCCGGGTTCCAGGGAGAGCGAGACCCCGTGCACGACGGGGGTCTTTCCGTACCGCAGGACCAGGTCACGCCCGTCGAGGGCGGCCGGGGGCGGGGGATGGCTGGTGAACATGGGGCGTCCGGTCGGGTCGAGGGGCGATGGCGCGCGGCACCCCCGGTGGCCGCACACCGCCGACCGCGCCACAAGCTCCCCGAGCCCGACGACGACCACACCTGGCGGGCAACAACTAAGGGTTACCTAACTCCTGGAAGGCTATATTCCGCCTGCCGTGTCGGCAATCAGGAGCTGGAGACACCGGATACGGCGTTCCGGACACGGGAGGGGGCGTCGGCGCGGGAGCCCTGCTCGGCGGCTGACGGGAACTCCGCCGCACGGGTGCCGCGTTCGGCAGCTGACCGGAACGTCCGCTGCACGGGTGCGGCGTTCGGCGCCTGACCGAAACGTCCGCCGCAGGGGAGCCCCGTTCGGCGCCTGACGGGAACTCCGCCGCGCGGGAGCCGCGATCGGTGGCTTAACGGGACTCCGCCGCGCGGGAGCCCTGCTCGGCGGCCGTACGGAAGGCGGCCCCCGTGGCCGTACTGAAGAAGGCCCCCGGTGTCGTTCCCACCACCCGCCGGAACGCGGCGATGAAGGTGCTGGGCTGCGCATAGCCGAGTTCCAGGGCGACGGACTGCACATCGAGTCCCTCGGAGAGCAGCGTCAACGCCCGGTGGACGCGCAGCGTCTGCCGCCACTGGCTGAAGGACAGCCCCGTGGAGTGCCGGAACGCCCGGGTGACCGTACGGTCGCTGGTCCCCAGGGCCCGCGCCCACTCCTCCAGCGACCGGGCGTCGGCGGGGTCCTCCAGCAGGGCCTCGGCGATGGTGTCGATCCGGGCGTCGCCGGGCAGCCGGAGCGTGAACTGGCGCTCCGACGGCAGCAGTACGTCGAACACGACGGACTCCGCCCGCGCCCGGGCCCCGGCGTCGAGGTCCGTACGGGCCAGATGGGTCAGCAACGACTCCAGCAGCGGGGTCATCGCGATGGCGGTCGGCCCCTCGAAGGCGAGCGGCGTCCGCTCGGGCGCGAAGAAGGCGTCGTAGAACTCGACCCCCGCCGTCAGCCGCCCCCCGTGCACCACCCCGGCGGGCATCCACAGCCCCTGCCCCTCGGACACGGTGAACACCTGGTCCGCCACCCGGGACATCAGGGTGCCGCCGCGCACCCAGACCAGTTCGTGCAGGGGGTGGGTGTGCGGCTCCCACTCGGTGGGGACACCGGGTACGTGGGACTCGGAGATGATCACGAACGGAGCCGAAGCCCCCGCCGGAACGGCCGAGGCCCGGCACACCACGGTGCCGGGCTCACGCGGCCACGCCCCGAAACCGGGGAGGTCAGGAGGGCGAGGGGGCATGGGACCGACTGTATCCGGTGCCCCCCGCGTACCCCCTACGCCCTCGCCCCCTCAGCTACCGGCCAGCAGCTCGTCCGCGTCGACGATGCGGTACGCGTACCCCTGCTCGGCCAGGAACCGCTGGCGGTGCGCCGCGAAGTCCTGGTCGATGGTGTCGCGGGCGACGACCGAGTAGAACCGCGCCTCGTGCCCGTCGGCCTTCGGCCGCAGGACGCGCCCGAGTCGCTGGGCCTCCTCCTGGCGCGACCCGAAGGTCCCGGAGACCTGGATGGCGACGGTGGCCTCCGGCAGGTCGATGGAGAAGTTGGCGACCTTGGAGACGACGAGGACGCTGATCTCCCCGTTCCGGAAGGCGCCGAAGAGCTTCTCGCGCTGGGCGTTGCTGGTCTCGCCCTTGATGACGGGGGCGTCCAGGTGTTCCCCCAGCTCATCCAGCTGATCGATGTACTGCCCGATGACGAGGGTCTGCTCGCCCTGGTGCTTGCGTACGAGCGCCTCGGTGACCTTCCGCTTGGTGGCGGTGGTGGCGCAGAACCGGTACTTCTCCTCCGCCTCGGCGGTGGCGTACGCGAGCCGCTCGGAGTCGGTGAGGTTGACCCGTACCTCGACGCAGTCGGCGGGCGCGATGTAGCCCTGCGCCTCGATCTCCTTCCAGGGGGCGTCGAACCGCTTGGGCCCGATGAGCGAGAACACATCGGACTCCCGCCCGTCCTCCCTCACCAGGGTCGCGGTGAGACCGAGCCGCCGCCGGGCCTGGAGATCGGCGGTGAACTTGAAGACGGGGGCGGGCAGCAGGTGGACCTCGTCGTAGACGACGAGCCCCCAGTCACGGGAGTCGAAGAGCTCCAGGTGCGGGTAGATGCCCTTACGCCGGGTGGTCAGCACCTGGTAGGTGGCGATGGTGACCGGCCGGATCTCCTTCTTCGTACCGCTGTACTCACCGATCTCGTCCTCGGTGAGCGAGGTCCGCTTGACCAGCTCGTGCTTCCACTGGCGGGCGGAGACGGTGTTGGTGACGAGGATGAGCGTGGTGGCCTTGGCCTCGGCCATGGCACCGGCCCCGACGAGGGTCTTCCCGGCCCCACAGGGCAGCACCACAACCCCCGACCCGCCGTGCCAGAACCCCTCGACGGCCTGCCTCTGGTAGGGCCGCAGGGCCCAGCCGTCCTCGGCCAGCTCGATCGGATGGGCCTCGCCGTCGACGTACCCCGCGAGGTCTTCGGCCGGCCAGCCCAGCTTCAGCAGGGTCTGCTTGATCTGCCCGCGCTCGGAGGGGTGCACGGCCACGGTGTCCGGATCGATCCGGGCGCCGACGAGCGGCTGCACTTTCTTGGACCGCAGGATCTCCTCCAGCACGGGCCGGTCGGTGCTGGTGAGCACCAGCCCGTGCACCGGGTGCTTGGAGAGGGTGAGCCGCCCGTACCGCGCCATCGTCTCGGCGATGTCGACCAGGAGCGCGTGCGGCACGGGGTAGCGGGAGAACTCCACCAGGGCATCGACGACCTGCTCGGCGTCGTGCCCGGCGGCCCGGGCGTTCCACAGCCCGAGCGGGGTGACCCGGTACGTATGGATGTGCTCGGGCGCACGCTCCAGCTCCGCGAAGGGTGCGATGACCCGACGGCAGGCGTCCGCCAGCTCGTGGTCGACTTCGAGGAGCAGCGTCTTGTCGCTCTGGACGATGAGGGGTCCGGTCACGCGCTTCGGCCCTTTCTGCGGGGTGCGGCCACGGATGCGGCCAAACGTCCAGTGTGCCGCATCGGGGGGCGGGGCGGGGTGGGTGTGTGCGGCGGGCGGGGCTTCGTGCGGTGGCTGCGGGGCGGGCCTGGGACTCAGCCGCACCAGCCGTACGCCGCACCGCCGCCGCCTCCGCGGCTGCGCCCGCCGTGGACCGGGGGAACGGCACCGGCGACGCCACGTCGCCGGTGTCCGGGGTCCGACCGGGGCACCCTGCCTCCTGACGCTGCACGACGTCGACGACCTCGTCGAAGTGGAACCGGACACCGTACGCTTCCCGCTCCACCACCTGCCCGCCCCTCAACAGCAGGGGCCATTACGGCAGACCACCGAGCCGAATAGCGCTCCACCACCCGTAAAGAGTCGAGGTCAACGGCAAAAAATACGCCCTGTACTCCGTGATCTTGCTCATTCGTACCTAGCGTCCACAGTTGTAGTGGTACGCAGTGATGACGCCGACGGGGCGGCGGTCTTTGGATCGCGAGTCCACTCGCTCGGTGAACACCACTTTCATGCCGCCGGCGTATGGGTTCCGGAAAGTGCGACTGTCCAGCTTGCAAGCGACCGCACTGCCGCTGGCCGTGTACTTTCCTCGCCCCAACGTCTTGTCGATGTCCTGCTTCATATTCGACCGACTTGAGATCTGGCCGGAGTGACCGGACTCGATGTGGCGCTTGGAGTTCAAGCGGGACGCGATCGCCTTGGTGTTGTCGTGGGAGAAGACGGTCACGGAGGTCGCGCGTGACCTGGGCGTGAGTACGGGGCGTCGGTGGGGCTGGGTGAAGCAGGCGAAGATCGACAGGGGTGAGGGTCCGGCAGTGACGGACCCCGGCGGAGGAGCCGTCCGTCTCCCCGCCCGCACGCTCGGACAACTTGTTTGTGCCGCATCCCGCCGGCACCGGGCTCCAGGCGGTGTGGAAGAAGCCGGACTCCACGATGCTCGCGCTCGGCGAGGCCTGACGCGGTCGAGCCCGCACGGATCGAGGCGATCCTGAGCGACGGTGACGGGTCCGAGGGCAAGGGCCGCTGGCAGAAGGACGAGAGCGGCGGCTTTCTGGAGATGGCCCTGCTGTGCGTGGGGGAAGGGCGCCACGGGGACGGACACCTTCGAACGGTTCCGGGGCATGGACCCCGCCTGATGGCGGCGAGAATTTCCTGAAGCCTCAGGTCCCGCGCCGCTGCGGCCCGAAGCGTACGGGGACGCCGGGGGAGTACAGCACGCTCACCGGCTCCCCGACCGGCGCGGGCAGCCCGCCGGCCGCCACCAGGTCCTCGTCGCACTCCAGCAGCTCCGCCCGGTGGAGGGGCCACCGGGGGTGGGCGTTCGGCAGATAGGCGGTCCGCCCGAAGAAGGAACTGTGCAGGGCCCAACGGGCGGTCAGGAAGTGCTCCAGGGGCGTGGGTTCATCGATGGCCTCCCCCGCCCGCAGCACGATCCGGCTCCGCGCACCGCGCGGTCCGGGCCAGCGCCGGGCGCTCGTGTACGTGAGGGTGTCGCCGGAGCGCGCGATGTCCATCCGGGACCACACGTACGGCAACCGGAACGCGGCCCGCGCCACGAGGACGGGGATCAGCCGCGAGGCGTCGAGGGACCGGAAGACGACACCGCGCCGCCCGCGCTCATCGACCGAGTACAGCCGCACGTTGGTCTCGGGAAAGGTCCCCAGATACGGAAGCCCCGGCAGCCCGAACCCGCCCACCCGGTACATCCGGAACGCCACGAGCCCCACGTACGTCGACGTCCCGTCGAAGGTGTCCGGCACCGTCCCCGCCGGCAGCAGCGGCGCCACATCCGCCGGATCGACCTCCCAGTGCAGGAACGCCAGATCCAGCCAGGACTGCGTGAGCAGCGGCGGCATCGGCGCCCGGGGCGGGTCTGCCGAAACCGGCTCGGGTCCCACCTGCCTCAGCCCGAGGCCCTGATCGGCGAAGGACATGCTTGCAGCATCGCAGATGGGCCGCGACCGCCGCCGGGAGATGACGAGAGCAGGCGGGCACCTCGGGAGGCGGGGCATTCGTCATGACTGAGCCATTGGCCTACACGGACGAGTGGCATCACTAGGCAATGTCGTTTCGCTGCCGCTATCGTCAGGCTATGACGATATGAGCCATGGGAAGACAGCATTCGATGCTTGGAGAGGCTGGCTATGCTGCTGCGGTTCCAGGTCACGAATCACGCTTCGCTGCTGGAGGAACAGGAGCTGTCCCTCATCGCCGCCGACCGGCACCCGGAGCGGGCGGAGTTCCCTTCCCCGGCTGGAGACGAGTTCGCGGTTCCCGTCGTCGCGGTCTACGGGACGAACGCCTCCGGAAAGTCGAACGTGATCGACTCCATCGGCTGGATGCGGTCGGCGGTCCTGACCTCGTTCCGTCGGTGGGACCCCAGCGGCGGAGTTCCACGCCGCACCTTCGCGCTCGGTCAGGGCGCGGCTGAGCGGCCCAGCTCCTTCGCGGTCGACTTCGTCGTCGGCGGGGTGCACCACCAGTTCGGCTTCTCGGTCAACGACGAGCGCGTCACCGAGGAGTGGCTGTACTACTACCCCGAAGGGCGCCAGCGCCGCCTGTACGAGCGCGGGGCGGACGACGTCGTCACCTTCGGGCGGTGGCTCACCGGCCGGCGGAAGCTGATCGCGGAACTGCTCAGGCCGAACAGCCTGTATCTGTCCGTCGCCGCAGCGCAGGGGCACGACCAGCTCGGTGAGGTCTTCCGGTGGTTCAGGTCAGGTCTGCGGATGGCCACCGACCACGACTTCCCCCAGCGCCTCGATCACACTGTGCGGCTCTGTCTCGAAGGCAGGGACGGCCGGGCGGACCAGCCGGTGCTGGACCTCCTCCGCTTCGCCGACCTCGGCGTCTCCGGACTGGAGATCCAGGACTGGGACGAAAGCGTCAGGGAGGACCACCAGCGAATCACACAGGCGCTTCGCGACGCGCTAGGGGACAAGGTGCGCGTGCGGGAGGACGCCAAGCGGCGGGTCAGGGTGGAGCACCGGACCGCTGAGGGTGTCTTCCCGCTTGACCTCGCCTACGAGTCGAGCGGCACGCGTACGTGGATCGGCCTCATCGGCCCCGTCATCACCACGCTGGCCGACGGCGGGGTGCTCTGCGTGGACGAACTCGACGCCCGGTTGCACCCCTATCTGGTGGACGCCCTGGTCGGCATGTTCCAGTCTCCCGAGACCAACAGCAGGGGAGCGCAGCTGGTCTTCAGCACACATGAGGCAGCCCTGCTCGGGCGCAACGTACGGACCGAACTCTTCAGGGATCAGGTCTGGTTCACAGAGAAGGACCCGCGGACTCTGGCCACGCGCCTGTTTCCGCTGACCGAGTTCTCGGTGCGCAACTCGGCCGACAATTTGGAGAGGCGCTATCTGGGCGGGCGCTACGGGGCGGTACCGCATTTGGACGACGACCTGCTGCGGGATGTGGCCGTGGCGTTCCGGCATGGGGGTGGGCGTGAAGCGGGGAAAGCCGCTAAAGCGGACGAAGGGCGTACGTCCGGAGCAGCGTAGGTTTCTCATCTACTGCGAAGGGGAGCGCACCGAGGATCTGTATTTCAAGGGCCTGCGTGCGGATCTGCGGACCCTTCCCGTCGCGGTCTGTCTCGGCGGTGAGCACGGTGAGCCGTTGTCCCTGGTCCGAGCGGCGATCGAGCACAAGGAGCGCGCCCTGCACTCGCCGCAGGACCGCCGTATGGCCTATGACGAGGTCTGGTGCGTGATCGATGTCGAAGCGCCAGCCCCGCACGACGGCCTCGACAGCGCGTTGGACCTTGCCCGGCGGAACGGCGTCGAGGTCGCGCTCACCAACCCGTGCTTCGAGTTATGGATCATGCTTCACTTCAAGGACGTCACGAGGTACAGCACCTCGAACGAGGCGCAGAGAGCGCTGGAGAAGCTCGGTGTCTGCGGCTACTCGACCAGCCGGAAGCATTTGTCCTATGACGCGTTGCGTGACGGCTTCGGCCAGGCGCGGGACCGCGCGGAGGCGCTGAGACAGCGGGCATCGAAGGGGCACCGGCACAACCCGTGGACGGATGTGGACAGGCTGGTTGCCCTGCTGAAAGCGGCTCGGCACGCGTGAGCCCGCGGCCCGCCCCCGCCCCTACCCCTCTCCGTCCTCCGCCAGCTCCGCCACCCCCGTGATCCGGTGCAGGGCGAAGGTGCGGACCTCGTCGGCTGTGTGGTCGTACGCCGTGACGAAGCCGCCCTCCACGCGGACCGGGGCGATCACGCGTTGGCTGGCCGCGCCCTCCGCGTTGACGTAGCCGATCCAGACCGCGGTGCCTGTCATCGCGGCCGCCTGGATCGTGGCCAGGGTCTCCGCCGAGGTGGTGCGGGGGAGGGAGCCGGAGGTCGTGGTGGACGACGAGGCGGTGTTCGCCGGGTCCTTGCGGACCACTGTGGCGGCCGTGTCGCCCGCGCGGATGGCTCGTACCGCCGCGCCGAGCAGGGTGTCGTCCGGGGTCGGGGGGCCTTCCGGGACGGGGGTGGGAGGGGTGCGGGGCGGGGTGCGGCGGGCTCCGGCTCGGGTGATCAGGACGTCGCCCTCGGCGGATTCGGCGGCGGGGGCGTACCCCATCTCGCGCAGCGCTTCGAGGAGGGCGCCGGGGTCGGCCTGGGAGGCCAGGACCGTGGGGGCCAGGCGGCGCAGGCGCAGGCCCGTGGAGCGGCGGTCGGCCAGGATCTCGTTGAGGACCGCCTCGTCGTCGCAGCGTACGTACGCGGAGGCCGCCCCGATCCGCAGGTGGCCGTGGCGGCGGGCCACGTCGTCGATCAGGTAGCTCAGCGGCTGCGGCACCGGCGTACGGCTGTGCGCGGCCAGGAACGCGTGCAGGTCGGCCGCCGCCTGCCCGGCGTCCAGGGCGCGGCGGACCGAGCCGGGCGTGAAGCGGTACACCGTCGCCCCGCCCTTCGACTCCACGTCCGCCAGGACGGAGAGGGTCTCCGCGAGGGGGCGTTCCAGGGGGCCCGGCGCCACCGCCGTCAGGTCCGCCTGGAGCAGGACGTGGTCCAAGGGTTCGGGGAGGAGCGGGGCCAGGAGGGCGGCCGCCGCCTCCTCTCCCTCGTTCAGGAGTGCGCGGGCCTGCGCGGAGAGCGCACCCCGGCCCGTGATCCCCAGCAGCTCCGACTCGTTCAGCGTCCAGAGCGCCAGGCGGGAGCGGAGGTCCGTCCCCTCCGCGGAGGGCGCCGAACTCCGCAACGGGCGTTCCCAGCGCAGCCGTTGCAGCAGCGTCTCCGGGTCGGGCGCGGTGCCCGGCGGCAGTTCGGCGAAGAGGGCGAGGACCCGGCGCCGTACGTCGGGGGCCGCCGAACGGTCCAGCTCGGGGCCGAGTGCGGAGAGCGCCCGCCCCTTCGCGTCCTGGCCGCCGACCAGACCCGGCACCCGGGTGGCCGGGAGCCAGGCGGTGGCGAGGTGGGTCCAGCGGTCCTGGGCGGAGAGGTCCAGCCACTCGTCGTACGCGGGCGTGGGCGCGTACCGCTCGTCCGTCTCACCGTCGGTGGCCAACAGCCCTGCCGCGTAGGCTAGTTCGACCCAGAACGCGGCGATCGGCTCCGTCACCTCCAGCGCGGCCGCCACCCGTTTCAGCTCCCGTACGCTCAGCCCGCCCGCGCGCAGGATCGCCGGGCCGCCGCCGTTCCAGAGCTTCAGCAGCTCCTCGACCGTGGACAGCGCCGTGAACGCCTGCCCGGCCGCCGCTCTGTCCACAGCCTGTGGATCGCGTTCGGCGGCCGTCGCGACGACCGGGGGGACCGGTTCCGGTACGCGGTGCGCGCGCCCGGCGCGCAGATGCAGGGCCGCCTCGCGCGGCAGGACCACCGTCCGCGTCGAGACCGGGAGGAGCAGGCCCCGGTCCCGCAGCCACTTCACGGGCGGGGTGGGGTTCGGGGTGACCTCCCCGTACGGCGGGCCCCACACCAGCCGGTCCAGGACCGACAGCGCCTCCACCGGGGCCGTGTCCAGCAGCTCCGCCATCCGCGTCCGGTCCGTGAAGAGGGCCGAGAGTGCCGCCACCGCCGAGACCGGGTCGTGCGTGGCAGGGAGTCCCGTCGCCGCCAGGATCTCCTGGAGGCGGCCCGGCGACATCCCCGCCGTCGCCTCCGCGACCGTCGGCCCCAGGCCGGTGGGGGAAGGGTGCTGCGGGGACGGGGCCAGCAGCTCGCGGGCCGTACGCACCAGCCGCAGCCGTTCGTCCTCGCCCCAGACCAGGGCCTGTTCGCGCAGTGTCGCCAACGCGCCCGGCAGCGCGGCCGTGACCGCCGCCCCCACGTCGTCGCGCTGCTCGCCGTCGTCCAGCCCGTCGCCGGTGAGGAGCGAGAGCAGCGTGTCGTACGGGGCCGGGTCCGGCGCCACCGCCAGCGCCTCGGCGGTCTGGAGCGCGAACCGGTCCAGGTGCTCCAGCGCGCGGACCACGGAGGCCCTGGTTCCGGCCCTGGTGGCGAGCTGGGTGATGTCGTTCGGCACCGGGTTGAGGAGGTCGGGGCGGGCACGCAGCAGCCCGGCCAGCGATTCGTCGCCCCGGGCGCGCAGGGCTTCGGCGAGCGTGCGCGGTGGTGTGGTCGTCCCCATCCGTCCCACGTTAGCCGCTGAAACGCTACCGTCGGGGCAGGGCCGCAAGAGGGGATGCACCGCGTGGGGATCGAGAGCGACCAGCTCGTCTACGACTACCTGAGCCGGGTCGGCGACCTGGCCCAGCAGCAACAGCTGTCCTCCGGCGCCCGGATGCGGCTCGTGTCGACCCTGCGCGGCGAGATCGACCGCCGCCGCGCGAGCGAGGGCGCGGACTCCCCGGCGGCCGTGCGGCGGATCATCGGCCGCCTCGGGAGCCCGGCCGAACTGGTCAGCGCGGCGGCGGAGTCGGGCGACGGGTCGGTGCCGCTGCCGTCGGCGCGTACGGGGGGCGGTGCGGGCCTTCCCCGGCCCCGGAGCGGGTTCCTCCGCAAGAGCCCGAAGGAGCCGGAGGCGCCGGGGGCTCCGGACGAGCCGAGGCCGGCGTCCGGCCCCGCCTCCGGTCCCGTCCCCGATCCCGGCCCGAAAGCCGGTTCCTGGCGGGGCGCGTCGCGGTGGGGTGCGGGGGGCGGTGCGAGGGCGGGGAGCGGGAGGAGCGGCGACGCGGACGCCGGACGTGCCGAGGCCCGGTTCCGTACGGAGACCGGCTATGCGTCCGACTCCCGTACGGACTTCACGAAGGCCCCCGGCCCTGACTCCCGTACGAACCTCACGAACTACGCGTCCGACTCCCGTACGGACCTCACGAAGAGCCCCGGCGCCGACCCCCGTACAGGGTCCGGTCCCGGAGACCACCCCCGTACGGACTTCACGAAGTCCACCGGCCCCGACGAAGACCTCCCCGCCGACCCCACCCCCTGGCCCCACCCCTCCGCCCCCCACGTCCTCGGCCCCGACCAGCAGAGCAGCGACGACGAGTGGTGGCGCCTGGAGCCCGGGCCCTTCGATGCCGGGACCGCCATCCCCGGGTTCTTCGGCGGCATCGAGGCCCCGGAACTCCTCGGCAGGCGCCCGCAGAAGCCCGACGCCGCCGACAAGGAGGAAGAGGGCGACGGCCTCGACGCGGAAGACACGGAAGAGGGCGACGGCACCGACGAGCAAGAACCCCGCCGCGCCCTCCGCATCCCCCGCCCGCGCCGCCGCAAGCCCGTCGTCGTAGCCGAACCCGTGGTCGCCGCCGCCCCCGCCCGGCGCGGCGGCTTCGCCCACCCCCTGCTGCTCCTGGCCGCCGTGCTGCTCATCGCCGGGGTGGTCACCGGGTCCTGGATCCCGCTCGCGGGCGGCTGGCTCATCGCGTACGGCTCGCGGACCCTCTCCCGTACGGAGGCGAAGTGGGCGGCCCTCGGGCTGCCGGGCGTCGTCGTCGCCGGGGCGCTCGTCTGGGTGTGGGGGCGGGTGGACGGGCGCTGGGGCGAGCCCATCGAGGACGGGGCGCTCCGCGAGGTGCTGGTCGGCGCCTGGCCCGTGGTCGTCCGGGTGGCCGCCGTCGCCTCCGCGCTCTACCTGGTGTGGCGGGCGCGGAGGCGGGCCTGAACCCGAAAAGAAAAGCGGCTACTTCGTCAGGCTGGTCTGGAGCTCGCTCAGGATCTTGTCGGCCGCTGTGTAGCCGATGCCCTGGATCCACAGCTGGTCGTCGACCGCGAAGACCTTGCCGTTCTTGACCGCGTCCATGTTCTTCCACAGGCCGCTGCCGGTGGTCCGGGTCTCCTTGGCCTTCTTCGGGTCGCCGTACGTCGAGTGGAAGACCGCGTCCGCGTCCGCGAGGTCGATCTTCTCGGGGCTGACGTCGTAACTGAACCCGTCCTTCGCCTTGTCCGTGATGGCCGGGCGGCCGAGGCCGACGTCGGCGAGGATCGTGGCGATGTAGTTCTTCCTGCCGTAGATGCGGATGTCCGCGCCCTCGACGAACCGGACCATGTTGACCTCGGTCGCGGCCGCCCTGTCCTTGCCGCCGAGCGCCTTCGTCACATCGGCCACGTGGCGCGCGTAGTCGTCGGTGACCATCTTGGCCTCGGCCTTCTTGTCGAGGGCCTCCGCGTGGACCTGGAAGTTCTCCTTCCAGGGGTAGCCGGTGTTCTCCGTCATCACGGTCGGCGCGATCCTGGAGAGCTCGGCGTACTTGTCGCCGTGCCGGATCTTGCTGGTGAGGATGAGGTCGGGCTCCAGGCCGGCGATGGCCTCCAGGTTCGGGGTCATCATCTGGCCCACGTCCTTGATGCCCGCGACCTGGTCCTTCGGCAGGTAGTTGAGGAAGCCGGACTCCACGTCCGCGTGGGTCGCGCCGACCGGCTTCACGCCGAGGGTGAGGACCGAGTCGAGTTCGGCGGTGTCCAGGACGACGACCCGCTGCGGGGCGGCCGGTACCTTCACGTCGCCCATCGCCGTCTTCACCGTACGAGAAGCCTCGGCGGACCCCTCGGAGTTGGAGCCGGAGTCGGAACCGGACTCCGTCGAGAAGCCGCAGGCGGACAGGGTCAGGGCGGCGGCCACGGTCAGGGACGCGGTGGCGAGCGTACGGGAGCGGTGGCTGAGGGTCTTGGCTGTCATGGCTCAGAGGGCCTTTCCGGGAGTCGGGGCGGAGGCAGCAGGAGCAGGAGCAGGAGCAGGAGCAGGGGTCCAGGGGGCGCCCGGGACGACGAGCGGTGAACCCGTGACCGGGTCCGGGACGATCACCGCCTCCAGGCCGAAGACCTCGCGGACGAGTCCCGCGGTGACGACGTCCCCCGGCCGGCCCTCGGCGACGATCCGGCCCTCCTTCATGGCGACCAGGTGGTCGGCGTACCGGGCCGCCTGGTTGAGGTCGTGCAGCACGGTGACGACGGTACGGCCGCGGGTGCCGTCGGCGGCAGGGGCCGCCAACTGGCGTACCAGGTCGAGGACTTCCACCTGATGGGCGATGTCCAGGTACGTCGTCGGCTCGTCGAGGAGCAGCAGGTCCGTCTCCTGCGCGAGCGCCATCGCGATCCACACCCGCTGGCGCTGCCCGCCCGACAGCTCGTCCACCGACCGGTCGGCCAGCGCCGTCACATCCGTACGGGCCATGGCGTCGGTCACCGCCCGCTCGTCCGCGTCCGACCACTGCTGCCACCAGCTCTGGTGCGGCTGGCGGCCCCGGGCGACGAGGTCGGAGACGGTGATCGCCTCGGGAGCCACCGGGGTCTGCGGGAGCAGGCCGATGGACTGGGCGATGCGCCTGGTCGGTATCCGCGCCAGCTCCGTACCGTCCAGCAGCACCGCCCCGCCGCGCGGCTTCAGCAGCCGGCCGAGGGCGCGCAGGGTGGTGGACTTGCCGCAGGCGTTCGGGCCGACGATGACGGTGACCTGCCCGTCGGGCACGGCGAGGTCCAGCTCGTGGACGACGGTGCGGTCCTCGTACGCGAGGGTCAGGGCGCGGGCCGCCAGCCGAGAGCCGGTCTGCGGTGCATCGGTCGTCGGGGTCATGCGGTGCCTCCACTGCGGCTACGGTGACCGCGGATGATCAGCCAGATCAGGTACGGGGCGCCGACCGCCGCCGTGAGGACGCCCACCGGCAGTTCGGTGGGCGAGAACAGCCTGCGGGCGAGCAGGTCGCCGAGGACGACGATCACCGCGCCCATCAGGGCCGAGGAGACCAGCGGGATCTGTGCCGCACGGGTCATCCGGCGGGCGATCTGCGGGGCGAGCAGCGCCACGAAGTCCACCGGGCCCGCCGTGCCCGTCGCCACGGAGGCCAGGACCACCCCGAGGGCGACGAGTCCGAGCCGTACGCGCCCCAGGCGTACGCCCAGCGCGGTCGCGGTGTCGTCGTCCATCGTGACGGTGCGCTGCGCGCGGGCCGCCCACGCCACGGCGGGCAGCAGGAGCAGCAGCGTCCAGGCGAGCGGGGCGGCCTCCGACCAGCCGCGCCCGTTCAGCGAACCGGTCATCCAGATCTGCGCCTGCTGCGCGACCAGGTAGTCGCCCTTGGTCAGGAACAGCGTGGTCACCGACCGCAGCGCGATCGCGAAGCCGATGCCGATGAGGACGAAGCGGGTGGCGTGCAGACCACCGCGCCAGGCGAAGACGTAGACGAGGGCGGCGGCCGCGATGCCGCCGACGACGGAGAGGTAGGGGAGGAACGCGTACGAGGTGATGCCGAAGGTCATCGCCCCGACCGTGAGCGCGCTCGCGCCCTGGCTGATGCCGATGATGTCGGGGCTGGCGAGCGGGTTGCGGGCCACCGTCTGGATCAGCGCGCCCGCGATCCCGAAGGCCAGGCCCACCAGCAGCCCGACGGTCATGCGGGGCAGCCGGAGCGTGCCCACGACCAGCTCGGCCGAGGACGGCTGCCCGAGGACCACCTTCACGACCTCGCCGGGCGCGACGAAGCTCTCGCCGACACAGAGGTACGCGACGCAGACGGCGGCCAGGAGGACGACGAGGGCGATCGCGACGACGGACGCCCGCCGGTGCAGCAGGAACCGGCCACGCGGCCCGGCCTTCACGACCGAGTACCCGGCGGGCCGGACCCGTACCAGGCTGCCACTCATGCCGGCACCGCCTTCCGGCGTACGAGGGTGACCAGGAACGGCACCCCGATCAGCGCCGTCATCACACCCGCCGGGACCTCGCTCGGCGGGAACACGATCCGGCCGACGACGTCCGAGACGAGCAGCATCACCGGCCCGATCAGCGCGGCCATGGGCAGCACCCAGCGGTGGTCGTTGCCGACGACCGCGCGGGCGATGTGCGGGACGGCGAGCCCGATGAACGCGATCGGCCCGGCGGCGGCCACCCCGACCCCGGTGAGCACGGTCGCCCCGATCCCGCCGACGATCCGGACCATCGCGACGTTCTGCCCGAGCCCCTTCGCCACGTCCTCGCCGAGCGCGAGCGCGTCCAGCCCACGGGCCACCGAGAGCACCAGCACCACCCCCAGCAGCAGGAACGGCCACACCTGCTGGACGACATCCGCCTCCCGCCCCGCGATCGACCCGACCTGCCAGAAGCGGAACTCGTCCAGCGCGGACGCCTTCGTCGTGAGGACCCCCGTCGTCACCGACACCAGCAGCGCGTTGATCGCCGCACCGCCCAGCGCGAGCTTCACCGGGGTCGCGCCGCCGCGCCCGCTGGAGGCGATGGCGTACACGGCGACCGAGGCGACGGCGGCGCCCGCGAAGGCGAACCAGACGTACCCGGTCAGCGTGTGGACCCCCGCGAACGCGATGGCCATCACCACCGCCACCGACGCCCCCTGGCTGATCCCGAGGATGCCGGGGTCGGCGATGGGGTTACGGGTGATCCCCTGGAGCACCGTCCCCGCGAGGGCCAGCGCGGCGCCCACCATGAGGCCGATCAGCGTGCGCGGCACCCGCATCGTGCGGATCACCTCGGCGGCGTCCGAGTTCCCGCCGTGCAGCAGGGCGTCGACCACCTCACCCGGCGGGATGGAGCGCGCCCCGACCGCGAGGCTCAGCAGGACGGCCAGCAGCAGCGCGACGACGGCGGCGGCCGTGGCGGTCGCGCGCCGGGAGAGGCGGGGTGCGCGGGGTATCGGGGGCGCGGCGGCCGGTGCGGGTGCTGGCGCGGGCGCTGACATCTGAACCAATCGGGAGGGACTTCGCGAGGAGGGCTCGCAAGGGTTGCTCGCAGGGATTGCTCGCACGGATTGCTCGCGAGGATTACTAAGGCTTGGCTAAGTGCGGGCTCAGTCTAGGCGGCAGGGGTTCGGCCGGGGACGGGGGTGGGCCGGTCCGCCGGGCCCCTCGGCACAATGGTCCCCATGGCTTCCACGGCTTCGAGCCCCCACACGGTCCTGCCCACCGCCCCCCTCACGGTCGGCTTCGACCTCGACATGACCCTCATCGACTCCCGGGCCGGTATCGCCGCCACCTACCGGGCCCTCTCCGCGGAGACGGGCGTCCCCATCGACGACGCCCTGGTGGTGAGCCGGATCGGCCCGCCGCTGGAGGAGGAGCTGGCGCACTGGTTCCCGGCCGAGGAGGTGGCCGCCGCGGGCGACCGCTACCGGGCGCTCTACCCCGACCACGCGATAGCGCCGAGCATCGCCCTCCCCGGGGCGCGGGAGTCCGTGGACGCGGTGCGGGCGCTCGGCGGCCGGGCGATCGTGGTGACGGCGAAGTACGAGCCGAACGCCAAGCTGCACCTGGCCCACCTCGGGATGGAGCCGGACTCGGTGATCGGCTGGCTCTGGGCCGAGGCCAAGGGCGAGGCGCTGAAGGAGCACGGGGCGCAGGTGTACGTGGGCGACCACGTCGGGGACGTACGCGGGGCGCGCGCGGCCGGGGCGCTGTCGGTCGCCGTGACGACGGGCCCGTGCAGCGGGCAGGAGCTGCGGGCGGCGGGCGCGGATGTGGTGCTGGCGGACCTGACGGAGTTCCCGGCCTGGCTGCGGGCGTTCGAGGCGGACCGCACGGCGGCCTGAGAACTCCCAGCCCCCTACCGCCCGTCGGTCACCCGGTCCATCACCCAGTCCAGACCGTGCGGCCCGGGCTCGTACGACGGTGCCTGCCGCCAGACCTCGCTGAACCCCTCGACGAGGGCGGACCGGGCGTCCGCGCCCTCCGGCAGCCGGGACCGCAGCAGCTCCAGCAGGAGCGGGGCGAGCAGGTCGTAGAGCTGACCGAGCGCGTCACGGCTGCCGTGGGCGATCTGTACGAGGAGGTCGTCGACGTGCGCTGTGGCCCGGCCCGGAACGTCACAGGCTGCGGGATGGACCGGAAGGGCGTGCCCTGCGTGCTTCACGCGACCGAGCCTAACCATCCCGGACGACCGGCGTGATCCGGACGAAAGATCCAAGGACCCTAGCCGCGGCTCGCCGCCCGCTTGGGGGAGCTCAGCCAGACCGAGCGCACGACGCCCGCCCCGGCGATCAGGAAGCCGACGCCCATGAACATGCAGACCCCGTACGCGATCGGGGGGAACGGCTCCGTACCGAGGAAGAGCGGGGCGACCGTGACCAGAGTGGCCAACGCGCCGATGAAAAAGACGATCGCGCCGACCTGAACGAGCCGGTCGCCGGCGCCTGAAGGAGTAGTGGTCACCCCACCAGGGTAGTTCCCTGCCCGGAGGAACACTCCGGCGACGTCTTGTCACCGGACGCAGGGCCATTAGCCTTGGACCAGGCGGGTCACGGTGACCCGCTGTACTGCTATCCGGAGCCGTTGTCCGTTGTCGAGTGTTCGGTGTCGGGCACGGCTCTTTCCGCACATTGACGAGTACGAGGACGGGGACAGACGTGCCCACCGGCAAGGTGAAGTGGTTCAACAGCGAGAAGGGCTTCGGCTTCCTCTCCCGCGACGACGGCGGCGACGTCTTCGTGCACTCGTCGGTACTCCCTGCCGGGGTCGACGCACTCAAGCCCGGCCAGCGTGTGGAGTTCGGCGTGGTCGCGGGCCAGCGCGGTGACCAGGCCCTGTCCGTGGTGGTCCTCGACCCCACCCCGTCCGTCGCGGCCGCCCAGCGCCGCAAGCCGGACGAGCTGGCGTCGATCGTGCAGGACCTGACGACGGTCCTGGAGAACATCACGCCCCAGCTGGAGCGCGGCCGCTACCCGGACAAGGCCGCGGGCGCGAAGATCGCGGGCCTGCTGCGCGCGGTCGCGGACCAGCTGGACGTGTAGTCGGCGGACTCTCAGGGTGCTGCGGGGAACGCCAGCGCGTCCGGGCCGAGGGGCGGTACGAGTCCCTCGGCCGCGGCGCGGGTGAGCAGGCCGCGGACCGCGGCGTAGCCGTCCTCGCCGAGGTCGGCGGTGAACTCGTTCACGTACAGGCCGATGTGCTGGTCGGCGACGGCCGGGTCCATCTCCTGGGCGTGCTCCTGGACGTACGGCCGCGAGACCTCGGGGTGGTCCCAGGCCATCCGGACCGAGACGCGGATGGTGTCGGCCAGGCGGCGCAGGGTCTCCTCGCCCAGGGAGCGCTTGGCGATGATCGCGCCGAGGGGGATGGGCAGGCCGGTGGTGTCCTCCCAGTGGCGTCCCATGTCGGCCAGGTTGTGCAGCCCGAAGGTGTGGTACGTGAAGCGGGCCTCGTGGATGACGAGGCCCGCGTCGACCTTTCCGTCCCGGACCGCCGGCATGATCTCGTCGAACGGCATGACGACGACCTCGCCGACCCCGCCCGGGACCATCTCCGCCGCCCAGAGCCGGAACAGCAGGTACGCCGTGGAGCGCTCGCTCGGGACGGCGACGGTCCGGCCCGTCAGATCGAGGCCCAGCTCCTTGGTGAGGACGAGCGGGCCGCAGCCCCGGCCCAGCGCCCCGCCGCAGGGCAGGAGCGCGTACTCCTCCAGCACCCAGGGCAGGACCGCGTACGACACCTTCAGGACGTCCAGCTCGCCGCGCTCGGCCATGCCGTTGGTGATGTCGATGTCCGCGAAGGTCACGGCCGGCGCGGGCGCGCCGGGGACCCGGCCGTGGGCCCAGGCGTCGAAGACGAACGTGTCGTTGGGGCAGGGCGAGAAGGCGATCTCGATCGGGCCGGGGTGCGCTTCAGTGGTCATGCCGGTTCCAACCTTCCAGTACGGGTGCCGTCTTCCCGAACGCCGCTGTGAGCGCCGCCAGCGCGTCGCCGATGCGCCAGGCGTCCCGGTCGCGGGGGCCGACGGTGTTCGAGACTGCCCGCACCTCCAGGACGGGCACCCCGGCCCGCTCGGCCGCTTCCGCCACCCCGAACCCCTCCATCGCCTCGGCCAGCGCGCCCGGGTGCGCGGCGAGCAGGGCGGCGGTGCGGGCGGCGGTGCCGGTCACGGTGGAGACGGTGAGGACGGGGCCGGGCGCGGCGCCGGTGGCCGACGCCACCTCCCGTACGAGCGCGGGCGGCGGCGTGAAGCGGTCCCGGCCGAAGCCGAGCGCGGTGACGGGGAGAAAGCCGTCCGGGGTCTCGGCGCCCAGGTCGGCCGCGACGATGTCGCTCGCCACGACGAGCGAGCCGAGGGGGGCGGCGGGGGCGAACCCGCCGCCGATCCCGGCGGAGACGACGAGCCCGTACGGTTCCGGGGGCGACGCGAGGGCGAAAGCCGCCGCCGCCGCTGCCGCCGCCGGGCCCGCCCCGCCCGCCAGGACGTCGAACGCGCCGCTGCGGTGCAGCTCGGCCCCCGGCAGGGTGAGGGTCTCGTCGGTACCCCCGAACGCACGCGTGACCGCGTCCCGTTCCACCGGGACAGCGGTCACGACGAGCACACGCACAGGGAGAGCCTCAGGGCCTCAGGAGGGACAGGGGACGCCGGTCAGGACGTGGGTCAGGACGTCTTCTTGAGCTCGAACTGCCAGATGCCGGTGAGCTTCTTGCCGTTCGTCTCGACGATGGAGACGTTCGTCTTGCTGGCGGGCTCGCCCGTCTGGCTGGCGAAGAAGGCGCTGCCGGGGATCGTCCGGTAGGTCTTCTTGAACGGCTCCTGCTCGGCCTGCTGGCCGTTGATGAAGAGCGTCCAGCCGTGGTCGGCGATCTCGGGGTCGACGCCGAAGCGGACCTTGTCGTCCATCGCGACCTCGATGGTCTTGTCGGCCTTCTTGTTGAGGCAGCCCTGGATCAGCGACTCCTTGATCGCCTCACCGTCGTTGTAGCAGGCCGCCTCGGTGTTCACCGACGTCGTGCCGACCGTCACGGTGGCGAGCGGCGTCGGCTTGTCGCAGGCGGACAGGACAAGGAGTCCCGCGGACACGGCACCAAGAGCGACGCCGATACGACGGCCCTTACCGGAGAAGAACGCAACGGTCATGGGCCGAAGGCTATCGGTCGCGTCCGCTCACGCCACGCGGGGGTGCGGCGAGCCGCGCCGCGCGGCCCCCAGGAGACCCCGTACGGACGTGGCCGCGCCGAGGGCGAGGATGCCCGCGGCGACCGACATGCCGAGCACCGCGTTGAGCGGCAGCGCGATCCCGATGCCGCCGCCGACCACCCACGCCATCTGGAGCAGCGTCTCCGACCGGGCGAAGGCGGAGGTGCGGACCTCCTCGGGGACGTCCCGCTGGATCATCGCGTCCAGCGACAGCTTGGACAGGGCCTGGGTGAACCCGGCGACCGCGCCGAGCGCGGCGACCGCCGCGGTGGAGAAGAAGACCGCGGCGAGGACCGCCGTGCCCAGGGCGAGCCCCAGCACCGTCGCGATGATCACCTCGGGCCCGCGCGCCCGGAGCCAGGCGCCCACCGCCGTACCGCAGGCGTTTCCGACGCCTGCCGACACGCCGACGATGGCGAGCGAGACCGCCGCGCTCTGGCCGCCCATGGGGTGCTCGCGCAGCAGGAAGGCCAGGAAGAAGATCAGGAAGCCGGAGAGGGCCCGGTGCGCCGCGTTGGCCTGGAGGCCGTGGAGCACCGACCCGCCGACGGACCGGAGGCCGGGCGGGCGCTCCTTGGGCGGCTTCTCCCCGTTGCCCTTCTTGGTGCGTTGCTGTTTCCGGTCGACGGGGCGGCGTACGGGCTCCGGGAGGTGGGGGAGGTGGGGGTGATCCTGCGGGTCGATCAGGCGGGCCCGGCGCTCGCCCTTGGCGGAGTCGACCTTGGGCGGCATCGTGAAGGCGAGGAAGGTGCCCACGATGAAGATCGCGCAGGCCCCGTAGAGCGGCCACGCGGAGCCGACGGTCTGGAGGCCGGCCCCGATCGGGGCCGCCACCCCCGTGGCGAGCAGCCCCGCCAGGGTGACCCGTGAGTTCGCTTTGACCAGGGAGAACTTCGGTGGCAGCAGCCGTGGCACGACCGCGCTGCGCACCACCCCGTACGCCTTCGAGGAGACCAGCACCCCCAGCGCCGCCGGGTACAGCTCCAGGCCGCCGGTGGCGACCGCCCCCGACATGGTGATGGCCAGCAGGGCGCGGGCCAGCATCGCGCCCGCCATCGCGGCCCGGCGGCCGTGCGGCAGCCGGTCCAGCAGCGGGCCGATCACCGGGGCCAGCAGGGTGAAGGGGGCCATGGTGATCGCGAGGTAGAGCGCGACCCGCCCGCGCGCCTCGTCCGTCGGGACGGAGAAGAAGACCGTGGAGGCGAGGGCGACGGTGATCATGACGTCACCGGCGCCGTTCACCGCGTGCAGTTCGATGAGTTTGCCGAGCCCGGATTCCCCGGCTCCATGGGCGTGCGTCGCCTTGCGGATTCCGCGCGCCGCACCGGTGAACGGGGAGCGCAGGGCACGACCTGTCGCCCGTCCCGCCCTGCGGAGCGGGCCGGGACCGTCGTGCGACCTGGCGGCAGTCACCCCGTCATAGTGCCCCAACCCTGGCCGGTATGAACGGTGATCGGCTACGGACTCGCACGTGACGCCCTGTCGGACCAGTGCGGCCGGGCGGCCGGAGCACCAGGGGAGGACGGGGCCGCGCAAGCCTCCCGGAGCGGGGGTGGCCGGATATCGGAGAGACGGATACGGCACGTTTGGGACGGGCAGGTGGGCGCGGAGCGGCGGAGAGGGTAGCGTGCGTAACGCGCCACCGGCGGTTGTTCTTGGCCGCGCGCCTCTCCGCGATCCCGCAGAATGGGTGGCAGAAGGCGCGCCCGAGGCAGGCACAACGGGTGTGGACGTCGACGCGGCCCCCAGGTCCGCTCCGCCCGCAACTGTCTGGCCGAAAACGGCAATCGTGCAGCAGCTGGCGCGCTCGTGAGACTGGCGTATGGAGAGAAGCGAAGACCTGTGAGTGCTGCGACGACGCGAAGCCGTACGGCCCGTACCGCCCGTACCCCCGTTCCCGACCGCCTGTGCGCCGAGGCGGTCGACCTCGCACGCGCGGCGGCGGAGGAAGCCGCCGCGCCCGGCGTGGTCGGTGAGCATGTCGGCGTGGTCTCCGAGGGGGACCGCGTCGTCACGCACTACTTCGAGTCCAAGGAGCCCGGCTACCGGGGCTGGCGCTGGGCGGTGACCGTCGCGCGGGCCTCCCGCGCGAAGAACGTCACCCTGGACGAAACGGTGCTGCTGCCGGGGGCCGACGCGCTCCTGGCGCCGGAGTGGGTGCCGTGGAGCGAGCGGCTGCGCCCCGGTGACATGGGCCCGGGCGACCTGCTGCCGACCGAGGCGGAGGACCTGCGCCTGGAGCCGGGCTGGACGGGCGAGGACGAGCCGCCGCCGAACTCGATCGTCTCCGAGGAGCTGGCCGAGCTCGTCGACTCGGAGGACGCGGAGCTGACGGACCGGCCCGTGGCCGTCACCAGCCGGGGCTCCATCGCGGCGGTGGCCGAGGAGCTGGGTACGCGGCGGGCGCGGGTGCTGTCGCGGTACGGGCTGTACGAGGCGGCCGACCGCTGGGACGAGGCGTTCGGGCCGAAGACCCCGATGGCGCAGGCGGCACCGGCGACGTGTGTGAGCTGTGCGTTCCTGATCCCGATGGCGGGCTCACTGAAGCAGGCCTTCGGGGTGTGCGCGAACGAGTTCGGCCCGGCGGACGGGCATGTGGTGTCGCTGGCGTACGGGTGTGGGGGGCACTCGGAGGCGGCGGTGATGCCGAAGCCGGTGCGGCCGGCGGATCATGCGCTGGACACGATGCGGGTGGACGAGTACGCGTTGCGCCCCGAGCGCGACGGCGGCTCGGTCCCGTCCGAGTCCGACGACGCGTCGGAGGACCTGGGCCACTCGTAGGGGCCCCTCCGGCCCTGCGTGGGGCGGTGACCACTCCAGCCCGTGCGGATTCCAGCCCGTCAGGCGTTTGAGGACGGAACCGTCGACGTGGGGTCGGGTGCCTCCGCGGGGCCGCTGTGCCCCAGGGCCCTTGTGCCCGTCCCCGCCCACCCAGGCAAGGGGGCCGTCCTCAAACGCCGGACAGGCTGGGGATGGCTGGGTTGCCGCCCACACAGGCTGAGGGGGCTGGGGTGGGTGCCCCACGGGCCGAGGGTGGCCGGGGGCGTCCCGCGGGTTGGGGGCCGGGCCCCCGTGCACGGTACCTTCGGGCGCACACTGGGCGGCAGGGACAGGCCCAGCCACCACCCACGGCGGACGGAGTCGACAGCGTGAGCATGAATGCGACCGAGGGGGCCGATCCGTTCGGGACGGCACGGCTGCGGCGCGGCGTGCTCGACGCCTGGGGCGCGGGCCCCGCCCGCTTCCGGGAGGACGCCAACGCCGAGGAGGACCTCGCCCTCGGCGGCTACCGCGACCGCCTCGTCGTGGAGCTGGCCCAGAACGCCGCCGACGCCGCCGCCCGCGGAGGAGTCCCCGGCAAACTCCGCCTCACCCTGCACCCCGCCGCCCCCGGCGACCCCGACGGACGCTGCGTCCTGGCCGCCGCCAACACCGGCGCCCCCCTGGATGCCACCGGCGTCGAGTCCCTGTCCACCCTCCGGGCCTCCGCCAAGCGCGAGGGCCACGAGTCCGCCGTGGGGCGGTTCGGCGTCGGGTTCGCCGCCGTCCTCGCGGTCAGCGACGAACCGGCGGTGCTCGGCCGCCACGGTGGCGTCCGCTGGTCCCTGGCCGAGGCCCGCGAGATGGCCCGGAACGCGGCCGTCGGCTCTCCCGGCCTCGGCGACGAGCTGCGCCGCCGCGACGGCCACGTACCCCTGCTGCGCCTCCCGCTGCCCGCCGAGGGCTCCGCACCCGACGGGTACGACACCGTCGTCGTGCTGCCCCTGCGCGACGGCACCGCCGAGGACCTGGCGGCCCGGCTGCTGGCCGCAGTGGACGACGCGCTGCTGCTGACCCTGCCCGGCCTGGCCGAGGTCGTCATCGAGACCCCGGACGGGGTACGGACCCTGAGCCGGTCGGTCCACGGCCCGTACACGCACATCGACGACTCCGCGCACGGCCTGCACCGCTGGCGCACCGTCTTCCACCACGGCCCGGTCGAACCGGCCCTCCTCGCCGACCGCCCGGTCGAGGAGCGGCTGCGCCCCCACTGGTCGGTCACCTGGGCGGCCCCGGTCGACGAGTCCGGCGCCCCGCTCCGCCCCCGTACGGCCCCGGTCGTCCACGCCCCGACCCCCACCGACGAACCCCTCGGCATCCCCGCCCTGCTCATCGCCTCCCTCCCCCTGGACACCGCCCGCAGGCACCCCGCGCCCGGGCCGCTCACCGACTTCCTGGTGGAGCGGGCGGCCGACGCGTACGCGGAGCTGCTGGGCGCCTGGCAGCCGGTGTCGACCGGCACGATCGACCTGGTCCCCGGACCGCTCGGCAAGGGCGGCCTGGACGGGGCCCTGCGCGGCGCGATCCTGGCCCGGCTGCCGAGGGTCGCGTTCCTGGAGCCCGCCGCGCCCCGGGACCCCGAGGCGGATCAGGGCTGGGCGGACGACTGGGACCGTACGGAGAACACCGCCCCCGGCACCACCGCCCTCCGCCCCGTCGAGGCCGAGGTGGTCGAGGGTGTCGGAGCCGAGACCGTACGGGTCCTCGCCGAGGTGCTGCCCTCCTTGCTGCCCGCTGGCCTGGAACGCCGCCCCGAGCTCCGTACCCTCGGCGTCGCCCGCGTCCCCCTGACCGAGGCCATCGACCGCCTCGCCGGACTGGAGCGCGACCCCGCCTGGTGGCACCGGCTCTACGACAGCCTCGCGGGCATCGACCCCGACCGCCTCACCGGCCTCCCCGTCCCGCTCGCCGGTGATCCGGAGGACGAGCAGGCGGGCCGCCCGCCGCGCACCACCATCGGCCCCCGCCAGGTGCTGCTGCCCCTCCCGGACGCCCTCGCCGGCCCGGTACTCGCCCGCCTCTCCCGGCTCGGCCTCAAGGTCGCCCACCCGGACGCCGCCCACCCGCTCCTTGAGAAGCTGGGGGCCCTGCCCGCCACACCGCGCGCGGTGCTGACGACCCCTCAAGTGCGGGCGGCGGTAGCCGGATCGCTGGACGCGGGGGATATCTGGGACGAGGGCGCACTCGACGGCGACGAGCTGGCGGAGACCGTCCTCACCCTCGTACGCGACGCCGAACTCGCCCCCGGCGACGAGCCCTGGCTCGGCGCTCTCGCCCTCCCCGACGAGGACGGCGAACCGGCCCCAGCGGGCGAACTCGTCCTCCCCGGAAGCCCGTTCGCACAGATCATGCGGGAGGGTGAACTGGCCCTCGCCGACCACGAGTTGGCCGAGCGCTGGGGCGAGGGCCCGCTGACCGCCTGCGGGGTCCTGGCGACCTTCGCCCTCGTCCGGGCCACCGATGTCGTCCTCGACCCGGACGAACTGGAGCCCCGCGACAGCGACTTCGCCGAGCCGGACGACGCCGGGCTGCTGGACGCCGTCGACGTCTGGTGCGAGGACCTTCTCGACCAGCTGCCGGAGACCCCGGTGCCGCCGGTCGCCACCGAGATCGTCGCCGTACGGGATCTGGATCTGGTGGACGACGACGCCTGGCCGCAGGCGCTCGCGATGCTGGCGCAGCCGCCGTTGCGGGACGCGCTCACGCAGCCGGTGCGGGTGCTGCTCCCGGACGGGACGACCCAGTCCGTGCGCCCGTACACCGCGTGGTGGCTGCGCGACCACCCCGTACTGGACGGGCGTCGCCCCGCCGGACTGCGCGCGGCCGGCGGTGACCCGGTCCTGGCCGGGCTGTACGACGCGGTGGACGCCACCGGCTTCGACGACGCCCAGGTGCTGCGGGCCCTCGGGGTGCGCACCTCGGTCGCCGCTCTCCTCGACGAACCGGGCGGTGCGGCCGAGCTGCTGGGACGCCTGGCCGACGAGGACCGGCCCGTCACCCCCGTACAGCTGCACGCGCTCTACACGGCCCTCGCCGAACTCGACCCGGACCAGGTGACGTTGCCGGACGAGCTGCGGGCGGTGGTGGACGGGGAGGTGGCCGTGGTCGACGCGGCGGACGCCGTGATCGCGGACGCCCCGGACGTGCTGCCGCTGACGGAGGGGCTGCCGCTGCTGCCCGTAGCCCCGTCCCGGGCCGCCGAGTTGGCCGACCTCCTCCAGGTGCGTCGGCTCGGCGAGACGATCGAGGCGGGCGTCACCAGCGAGGGCGAGGAGCACCGCGTACCGGAGTCCGTCCGCGTCCTGCTCGGCCCCGCCACCCCGGACACGTACATCGAACACCCCGAACTCCGCGCGGGCGGCGTCGAACTGGACTGGCGCCGCACCCAGGACGGGGTGGTCCACGCGTCCACCCTGGAGGGCGTGGCGGCGGGTCTGGCTTGGGCGGCGGGCCAGTGGCCCCGGCGCTTCGAGGTCGCGGCCCTGCTGGAGGACCCGTCCCGTACGGAGGAGCTGGCGCGGGACCGCTGGTTCGACTAGGGACTGAGGCGACGCAGGCAGGGGCTGAGGCAATCCCGGACGGGCGACTCAGCCGGGCCCGGGCCGGGCCGGGCCGGATCGGGCAGGGGCAGGGGCAGGGGCAGGGGCAGGGGCGGGGGCAGGGCTACAACCATTCCCCGGCCTCGCCCGTCTGTTCTGCCGAGCCACACACTTCGGGCCACCGGGCCGGAGGCAGATGCTCCGGGAGAGCACATGCGCGTTTCCGTCACCGCCGCCGCCGCCGTCACCGGCGCGCTGACCCTGTCCGCCCTCGCCGTCCCCGCCTCGCAGGCCGCTCAGACCGCCCGCCCGGCGGAGCGTCCCGTCATCAAGAAGGTCGTCGTCAACGGCGGCAAGCCCATCGTGGTGGGCACCAAGTCCCGGCAGAAGGTCGCCGTCTCGATCACGGCCTCCTCCCCGTCCGGGATAGCGGACGCCTACGTGTTCCTCTGGCACGGCCACATCGACGAGGTCGACGCCGTACTGGGCCAGGACCAGCCCCACGGCACGTGCACCGTGGCACCCGCCGACCCGACCACATCGACCTGCACGGCCACGATCACGGTCGACCCGCGCTCCGGCCTCGGCCGCAACACCCTGGCCGGGACCTGGCAGGCGGCAGGGGGCGCGGTCGCCGCGACCGGCGACAGGAACGACGAGAGCGTGAACGAGACGGCGGCCTCGGTCCGGCTCCAGCGCTTCTCCAAGCTGACGGTGAACGCTGCCCCGGAGCCCGTGAAGAAGGGCAAGACCATCACGGTCACCGGCAAGCTGACGCGCGCCAACTGGGACACCGCGACGTACAAGGGGTACGCGGCTCAGCCCGTGAAGCTCCAGTTCAAGAAGAAGGGTGCCAAGAGCTACACGACGGTGAAGACCGTCAAGACCAGCTCCACCGGCACCCTGAAGACCACGGTGAAGGCGTCCGTGGACGGTCACTGGCGTTACAGCTTCGCCGGTACGTCGACCACCCCGGCCGTCTCCGCCACCGGTGACTACGTCGACGTGCGGTAGACCCCGGGGGTTCACAGGAAAGTCATAAAGTCGCACAACCATTCACATGTGTCGCCCGTCTGATCTTGCGAGCCAACAGGCTCTGGACCAGATGGGCCCCGCCGGGCTGACGATGTGCCCCGGGGCCCCTTCTCCACCTGGGGAAAACACATGCGTATCCGTGCCACTGTGGCAGCCGTCTCCGGCGCCCTGGCCCTCTCCGCCCTCGCAGTACCGGCCGCGCAGGCCGATGACAGCCGTCCGACGTCGGGTGGCTCCTCCTTCACCGCACCGCAGCCCGCACAGGGCGGCCAGGCGAAGCGCACCGCCGGTGTGAGCGCGAAGGCCGCGAAGGTCAAGATCACCTCGGCGGTCGTCAACGGCGGCAAGCCGATCGTGCTCGCCGCCAACGCGAAGAAGACGGTCTCCTTCTCCACCACGGCGACCGGCTCCGGCCTCATCGGCACCGCCCCGTTCATCTGGGTCGGCAAGAACGTCAACACCGCCTTCGGTGTCGGGCCCAACGAGAAGGGGTTCACCTGCAAGGGGGTCAACGCGACCACCACGACCTGCAAGGGGACCATCACGCTCAACCCGGCCAAGCTGAAGAACGCCCAGGCGGCCAACTGGCACGTCGGCGTGGTGGCGGTGACCGAGGACGGCGACCAGATCCAGAAGGACTCCGTCTCCCGCGTCAAGGTCCAGCGCCTGGGCAAGCTGACCGCCGACGCCTCCCCGGAGCCGGTGAAGAAGGGCAAGACCATCACGGTCACCGGCAAGCTGACGCGCGCCAATTGGGAGACGAAGAAGTACGCGGGGTACGCGGCTCAGCCCGTGAAGCTCCAGTTCAAGAAGAAGGGTGCCAAGAGCTACACGACGGTGAAGACCGTCAAGACCAGCTCCACCGGTGCTCTGAAGACCACGGTGAAGGCGTCCGTGGACGGTCACTGGCGTTACAGCTTCGCCGGTACGTCGACCACCCCGACGGTGACGTCCGCCGCCGACTTCCTCGACGTGAAGTAGATCCTGCCTGCACGGGTGCTGTGCGGCCGGCCCGCCTCAAGTGGGTCGGCCCGCAGCGCCCGACACATGGCCGTTCACAGGAAAGTCATAAAGTCGTACAACCATTCACATGCGTTGCCTGTCTGATCCTGCGAGCCAACAGGCTCTGGACCAGACGGGTCCCGCCGGGCTGACGCCGCGCCCCGGGGCCCCTTCTCCACTTGGGGACACATGCGTATTCGTGCCACTGTGGCAGCCGTCTCCGGCGCCCTGGCCCTCTCCGCCCTCGCAGTACCGGCCGCGCAGGCCGACGACCGCCGCCCCTCGGACGGCGCCTCCGCCTTCTCCGTGCCCGCCGCCCCCAAGGGGGCCAAGGCCCGGTCGGCCGCCGCTGCCGCGGCCGCCGAGAAGCAGGGCGACACCAAGGTCCTCTCCGTGGTCGCCAACGGCGGCAAGCCGCTGGTCGTGGGCACCAAGTCGAAGCAGAAGTTCTCCATCGAGATCACGGCGACCGACGACTCGGGCATCGCGGACGCGGCGACGATCCTCTGGGTCGGCAAGACCTTCGAGGACAAGGACACCTTCTACTTCGACCAGAACGAGAGCAGGGCTTCCTGCAAGGTCGTGAAGGTGAACACGTCGACCTGCAAGCTCACGGTCACCTTCGACCCCTCGGAGATGATCAACTCCGACGCCGCCAACTGGCACATCGGCGCGGCGGCCTTCGCCAACGACGACGACTACTCGGTGAACGAGAACGCCGGCAGGGTGCGCGTCCAGCGCTTCTCCAAGCTGACGGTGAACGCCTCCCCGGAGCCGGTGAAGAAGGGCAAGACCATCACGGTCACCGGCAAGCTGACGCGCGCCAACTGGGACACCGCGACGTACAAGGGGTACGCGGCTCAGCCCGTGAAGCTCCAGTTCAAGAAGAAGGGTGCCAAGAGCTACACGACGGTGAAGACCGTCAAGACCAGCTCCACCGGCACCCTGAAGACCACGGTGAAGGCGTCCGTGGACGGTCACTGGCGCTACAGCTTCGCCGGTACGTCGACCACCCCGGCCGTCTCGGCCGCCGGTGACTTCGTCGACGTGAAGTAGTTCGGCAGGCACCACGGAGAAGCCCCCGGGAGGTTCGTCCTCCCGGGGGCTTCCCCTATGTCCGCGCGGTCCGCCTACGCCCCGAACCGCCGCCCCACCAGCCGCCAGCTGAACTCCAGCAGGGCCGCCGCCGCCACCGCGATGCCGACCGCCGTCCACGGCATCGTCGTGCCCACCAGCTTCAGGGCGAAGAAGTCCTGGAGCCACGGCACCACGAGCACGATCAGGAAGCCGAGCCCCATCGCCGCCACCAGGCCGATGCGCCACCAGGTGTACGGGCGGGCGATGATCGCCAGCACCCACATCGAGGTCAGGAACAGCGTCAGCGTCGCCGCGCTCGTCTCGGCCTCCAGGGCGCCAGGCCCGGAGTAGTGGTGGCGGGCCACCAGGTACGTGATGAAGGTGGCCGCCGCCGCGATGACGCCCGAGGGGATCGCGTACCGCATGACCCGGCGTACGAAGTGGGGCTGGGCGCGCTCCTTGTTCGGCGCCAGGGCCAGGAAGAACGCGGGTACGCCGATGGTCAGCGTGGACAGCAGCGTCAGGTGCCTCGGCAGGAACGGGTATTCCACCTGGGTGCAGACCACCAGGATCGCCAGCAGCACCGAGTAGACCGTCTTGGTGAGGAAGAGGGTCGCGACGCGGGTGATGTTGCCGATCACCCGGCGGCCCTCGGCGACGACCGACGGGAGCGTCGCGAAGCTGTTGTTCAGCAGCACGATCTGCGCCACCGCCCGCGTCGCCTCGGAGCCGGAGCCCATCGAGACCCCGATGTCGGCGTCCTTGAGGGCCAGGACGTCGTTGACGCCGTCGCCCGTCATCGCGACCGTGTGGCCGCGCGACTGGAGGGCCGCCACCATGTCCCGCTTCTGCTGCGGGGTGACCCGGCCGAAGACCGCGTTCTGCTCCATGGCCGTGGCCATCTCGTCCGGGTCGGTCGGCATCCGGCGGGCGTCCAGGGTGTTCTCGGCGCCCGCGAGACCCAGCTTCCCGGCGACCGCGCCGACCGAGACGGCGTTGTCGCCGGAGATGACCTTGGTGGCCACGTTCTGCTTGGCGAAGTAGGACAGCGTCTCGGCCGCGTCCGGCCGCAGGCGCTGCTCCAGGACGACCAGGGCGGTGGGTACGGCACCCTCGGCCGCGTCCGGGGCGTCCAGCTCACCCCGTACCCGGGCCAGCAGCAGCACCCGCAGGCCCTGCTCGTTGAGGTGTTCGATCTCGGTGAGGGTCTCGTCGCCGTCGGCGAGCAGGACGTCGGGGGCGCCCAGCAGCCAGGCGGAGGGGGTCCCGTCGGCCTCGGTGAACGCCGCGCCGCTGTACTTGCGGGCGGAGGAGAACGGCATGGCGTCGGTGACGGCCCAGGCGGCTTCGTCAGCCGTCGGGTACGCGTCGATGATGGCCTGGAGGCTGGCGTTGGGGCGGGGGTCGGAGGAGCCGAGGGAGCGCAGCACCTGGTGGACGTACGCCTCGTCGCTCCCGTTGAGCGGCCGGACCTCCGTGATGTCCATGCCGCCCTCGGTGAGGGTGCCGGTCTTGTCCAGGCAGACCACGTCGACCCGGGCGAGCCCTTCGATGGCGGGCAGCTCCTGGACCAGGCACTGCTTGCGGCCCAGGCGTACGACGCCGATGGCGAAGGCGACGGAGGTCAGCAGGACCAGGCCCTCGGGGATCATCGGGACGATGCCGCCGACGGTCCGGGCGACCGAGTCCTTGAAGTTGTTGTCCTTCACGACGAGCTGGCTGATGATCAGCCCGATCGCCGTCGGGACCATCATCCAGGTGACGTACTTCAGGATCGTGCTGATGCCGCTGCGCAGCTCGGAGTGGACGAGCGTGAAGCGCGACGCCTCCTCGGCGAGCTGGGCGGCGTACGCCTCACGCCCCACCTTGGTCGCGGTGAACGCCCCGCCGCCCGCGACGACGAAGCTGCCGGACATCACCGGGTCGCCGGGCCGCTTGAGGACCGGGTCGGCCTCACCGGTGAGCAGCGACTCGTCGACCTCCAGGCTGTCGGCCTCGGCGACCGTGCCGTCGACGACCACCTTGTCGCCCGGGCCCAGCTCCACCACGTCCCCGAGGACGATCTCGTGGGTGGAGATCTCGGCGGCCTTCCCGTCACGGCGCACGGTCGGCTTCGCCTCGCCGATCACCGCGAGGCTGTCCAGGGTCTTCTTGGCCCGCCACTCCTGGATGATGCCGATGCCGGTGTTGGCGACGATCACGAAGCCGAAGAGGCTGTCCTGGATCGGCGCGACGAACAGCATGATCACCCAGAGCACGCCGATGATCAGGTTGAACCGGGTGAAGACATTGGCCCGGACGATCTCGGTGACCGAGCGCGAGGACCGCACGGGTACGTCGTTGACCTCGCCCCGCGCCACCCGCTCGGCGACCTCGGCGGTGGTGAGGCCGGTGGCGTCGTGAGTCGAAGGTGGCAGGTCCATGGGGTGCACGGGGTCGAGCTCCGCCCCCGCGTCGATCATGGCCGGCCGGGAGGGTCCGGGGGTCTGCTCCCCGGAGGAATCGAGTGCCCGCTGCGTCATGGACTAGACGGTACGGGCGTACGGCGCGGATCACCCGCCGGGGGGTCGAAGATCCGACCAGGGGAGGAGCAAGTCGGTCCTGTGGTCGTACGGGGGCGGGAGGTTCCCGTACGGGAGGGCTACCAGCAGCACACCGGCAGCCTCAGGCGCTCCGGTCGGCCCGGTCGGGGCTCAGGCGGTCCGGTCGCTCCGGCCGTCTCAGGCGCTCCGGTCGGCCCGGGCGCTCGTGCCCAGCGCGCCGTCCGCCGCCTCGGCCCCCGCGGCGTCCTTGGCCTGTGCCTGGGCCGCGTGGCGCTTGAGGGCGGCGTCGCGCCCACGGACGTACCAGATGCCGATCAGGCCCAGCCCGGCTCCGGCCAGCGGCGTCCACACCCACCAGGTGTGCCCGCGGTCGGCGAACCAGCCGTAGAAGGGGAGCTGGGCGAGGAAGAGGACGAACCAGAGGATCGTGCCGCCGACGACGGTGGAGACGACGGGGCCCTCCAGGGGCTCGGGCGCCTCGTGCTTCGGTGTCCACTTCTCCATGCGTTCAGTGTATGGCGCCACCCGATCGGGGGTGCGCGGGCGGCTGGGACGACCGTTCGCGGCCCGGTCGCCAAGGGGCCACGCGGGTCTACGCGCGGAGATAGCGATCTTCGCTTGATGTATTCATACTGAATCTGCTTTGGGCTGGCTCGAATTGTTCGTCTGAACATCCAATTTCGATCACCTTCCGCCCCTTTTGCTCCCGCCCCGGGTAGCGCCCCGCCTTCCCCTACGTACGACTGAGGTCACCCATGCCCCCCTCGGCCACCGCTCCGGTCGACTCCCCGCAGCCCTCGGCTCCGCAGCCTGCCGGCGGCGTGGACCGGTTCTTCAAGATCTCCGAGCGGGGGTCGACCGTCGGGCGCGAACTCCGCGGCGGGTTCGCCACGTTCTTCGCGATGGCGTACATCATCGTGCTCAACCCGATCATCCTGGGCAGCGCGAAGGACATGTACGGCCACCAGCTGGACAACGGTCAGCTGGTCACCGCCACCGTGCTCTCCGCCGCCTTCTCCACGCTCCTGATGGGCGTCATCGGCAACGTGCCGATCGCGCTCGCCGCCGGGCTCGGCGTCAACACCGTCGTCGCCCTCCAGCTCGCCCCCCGGATGAGCTGGCCGGACGCCATGGGCATGGTGGTCCTCGCGGGCATCGTGGTCATGCTGCTGGTCGCGACCGGGCTGCGGGAGCGCGTGATGAACGCCGTACCGCGCTCGCTCCGCAAGGGCATCGCGATCGGCATCGGCCTCTTCATCCTGCTGATCGGCCTGGTCGACTCCGGCTTCGTCTCGCGCATCCCGGACGCCGCGCTCACCACCGTGCCGCTCCAGCTCGGCGGCGACGGCCACCTCACCGGCTGGCCGATCCTCGTCTTCGTGCTGGGTGCGCTGCTCACGCTGGCGCTGATCGTGCGCAAGGTGCCCGGCGCGATCCTGATCTCGATCATCGCCATGACGGCCATCGCCCTGATCATCGACGCGGTGGCCGGCCTGCCCGACGGCGCCTGGGGCCTGACGACGCCCGCATGGCCCGGCAACCCGGTCTCCGCGCCGGACTTCGGCCTGCTCGGCGAGGTCAGCCTCTTCGGCGGCTTCGGGAAGGTCGGTCTGCTGACCGGCATCCTCTTCGTCTTCACCGTGCTGCTGTCCTGCTTCTTCGACGCGATGGGCACCATCCTGGGCGTCGGCGACGAGGCCAGGCTGATGGACGAGAACGGCAACTTCCCCGGCATCAACAAGGTGCTGTTCGTGGACGGCATCGCGGTCGCCACGGGCGGTGCGACCTCGTCCTCCGCCACCACGTGCTTCGTGGAGTCCACGGCGGGCGTCGGCGAGGGCGCCCGCACCGGACTGGCGAGCGTGGTGACCGGTCTGCTCTTCTCGGTGGCGCTGTTCCTCACACCGCTGGCGACCATGGTCCCGTCGCAGGCGGCCACTCCCGCCCTGCTGGCGGTCGGCTTCCTGATCATCGCGGGGTCCGTACGGGACATCGACTGGAGCGACTACACGCTCGCGGTCCCGGCGTTCCTGGCGATGGTGATGATGCCGTTCACGTACTCGATCACCAACGGCATCGGCATCGGCTTCATCGCCTTCTCCGTGCTGCGTCTGGCGGCGGGCCGGGGCCGTGAGGTCCCGATCGCGATGTACGTGGTGTCGGCGGTCTTCGTCTTCTACTACGCGATGCCGGCGCTCGGCCTCACGTGATCACCGTCAAGCCTCACGTGACTTACGTGACCGTCAAGCGCCCCGCTTGACGCCCTAGGTGACCGGTTTCACGCGGGCGCCGGGTCTCTCCTCGTCGGCGTCCCTGGAGGCGCCCGGCGGGCCGTAGAACTTCTCCGTCTCGTCGACGGCGGCCTTGAAGCGTTCGTCGAAGTCGTCGCGAATGAGCGTCCGGACCACATAGTCCTGGACGCTCATTCCGCGTTTGGCGGCATGCTGCCGGAGCCGGTCGAGCAGCTCACCGTCTATCCGCAGGCTGAGCACTGTCGATCCCATACCGAGCAGGGTCGCCGCCCGGGGGCGCTTTTCGCGTCACTTTCCGCTTCCGTCTCACTCGTTCGGGTGATCGGATTCTCGCGCGCGTACCACCGGGTGGTATTTAGTTTGGGTAATGAGTTACGCTAACAAACATGCCTGACCTGATCCACGACGGTGCCAGTGCCGCCGCCGTGAGCTCCCTCCGCTCAGCCGTGATGCTGCTGGGCCGCCGCCTGAAGCACCAGCGCGTCGACGAATCGCTGAGCCCCACCGAGATGTCGGTGCTCGGCACCCTTGCCCGCTGCGGCTCGGCCACCCCCGGCGAGCTGGCCCGCAAGGAGCACGTGCAGCCCCCGTCGATGACCCGCATCGTCGCGCTGCTGGAAGCGAAGGGACTCGTCAGGCTGGAACCGCACCCCGATGACCGTCGGCAGAAGATGGTCAGCCAGACCGAGCAGGCCGAGGCCATGCTCGCGGAGAGCCGCACCAAGCGGAACGCCTGGCTGGCCCAGCTCGCCGAGGGCCTGGACGAGGACGAGTGGGAGACGCTGCGGGCCGCCGCGCCCGTGCTGGAGAAGCTCGCCCACCTGTGACCCCGCGGGCGCACCGGCGCCACGCCTGACCCGTACCGGATGGGACCACCGGCACGGGGAAGACGATCAACCGGGCCCGGCACACCGCCGGCCCGGACGATCACCGCCGGAGCGCCCGTCGTCACGTCCTCGTCGGACCGCACGCCGCAGACGTATGAGGAGATGAACCCTTTTGAGTACGGGATCCGGAGCAGACTCCGCCCCCGCACCGACTTCCGCCCACGAGAGCAAGACCGGCGGGACCTTCTCGTCGCTGAAGATCCGTAACTACCGCCTGTTCGCCACGGGCGCCGTGATCTCCAACACCGGTACCTGGATGTCCCGCATCACGCAGGACTGGCTCGTCCTGAGCCTGACGGGTTCCGCGACGGCCGTAGGCATCACCACGGCCCTCCAGTTCCTTCCCATGCTGCTCTTCGGCCTGTACGGCGGTGTCATCGCCGACCGCCTCCCGAAGCGGCAGATCCTGCTCGTCAGCCAGGCCATGCTCGGCCTGTGCGGTATCGCGCTGGCCGTCCTGACCCTCTCCGGCGTCGTCGAGGTCTGGCACGTCTATCTGGTCGCCTTCCTCCTCGGCATGGTGACCGTCGTCGACAACCCGGCCCGCCAGTCGTTCGTCTCCGAGATGGTCGGCCCCGCGCAGCTCCGCAACGCGGTCAGCCTGAACTCGGCGAACTTCCAGTCCGCCCGCCTCATCGGCCCCGCTGTGGCGGGTGTCCTGATCACCACGGTCGGCAGCGGCTGGGCGTTCCTGCTCAACGGCCTCTCCTTCCTGGCCCCGCTCATCGGCCTCATGATGATGCGGACGAGCGAACTGCACGCCTCGGTACGGGTGCCCCGCGCCAAGGGCCAGCTGCGCGAAGGACTGCGGTACGTCCGTGGCCGCCCCGAGCTGATCTGGCCGATCGTCCTGGTCGGCTTCGTCGGCACGTTCGGCTTCAACTTCCCGACCTGGCTCACCGCCTTCGCCGACGGCGTCTTCGACGGCGGCGCCGGGATGTACTCGTTCTTCAACATCCTGATGGCCGCCGGTTCGCTGGCCGGCGCGCTGCTCTCGGCCCGCCGCCGCTCCACGCGGCTGCGGATGCTGGTGGCAGCGGGCACGGCGTTCGGGCTGCTGGAGATCGCCGCCTCGCTCTCCCCGAGCGTCTGGCTGTTCTCGATCCTGCTGGTCCCGATCGGCATGCTCGGCCTCACGACGAACATCACCGCGAACACGAGCGTCCAGATGGCCGCCGACCCCGAGATGCGGGGCCGGGTGATGAGCCTGTACATGATGGTCTTCGCCGGGGGTACGCCGGTGGGCGCCCCGATCGTCGGCTGGATCAGCGACACGTACGGCGCGCGCATCGGCTTCGCGTCCGGCGGCGCGATCTCGCTGATCGCCGCCCTGGGTGTCGGCTTCGCCCTCGCCCGCATAGGCGGCCTCCGCCTGAAGGTCGACCTCCGCCCGGGCCACCCGCACGTCCGCTTCGTACAGCGCGAGCAGCTGGCGACGGCGGCGTAGGACACGGCGTAGGACAGGCGCAGGACATACGGAGCCGCCCCCTCCCGGACCGGGAAGGGGCGGCTCTCGCGTTGTCGGGGGGTCAGTCGCGAGGAAAGGAGTCGGTCTTCAGGACGAGGTCCATGGAGGTGTCGCTCATGTCGATGTCGAGGCCGAAGTCGACGACCAGCTTCTTGTGGTAGCCGCCGTCCTTCGGCTCCGAGTGGAGGAGGCAGCGGCCGGTGTACGGGTCGACGATGAGGAACACGGGGACCCCGGCGGCCGCGTAGGCGTCCTTCTTGGGCCCGTAGTCGGCTGCGGCCGTGCCCTTGGAGATGACCTCGCCGACGAACTCGATGTGCTCGGGGAGCCAGCGGCCACGGCTGTCCTTGGCGGCCTGGTCGAAGAGCTTCACGACGTCCGGGGCGAATCCGTTGCCTTCGCCGAAGTCGATGCGTACGTCGGAGAGGGCCCGCACGTCCATCCCGAACCGGTCCTCCAGAGCGCGCACGATCCGACGGATGATCTCCCAGTGCGTGTCCCGCTGCGGCGACATATGGACGGTCCCCTCGACGATCTCGACCTTGAATCCCTCGGGGGTGGGCTCAAGCCACTCGAACATCTCGTCCAGAGTCAGCTCGTCGCTGATGTCGGCCATGTCGATCCTGTCGGTGTCTACGACGGTCATCGTGCCGCTCCTCCCCGCTGCCGCACGGGCGTGCGGGCAGCCGCGTAGGACAACGATAGGCCTGGCTTCCCGGACACGCCCGGACCCTTTTCCTCACGCCTGCCCGGGCCCTGGAGGTGGTACGGGCCTGGGCGCGGGGCCGGTGGGTGGTGCGGTTAGGCTCGAAGGGTGGACCCGAAGACCAGAAACCGCATCATGGCGGCCGTGCTCGTGCTCATGTTCCTCGTCGTCGCCGTGGCGGCCGCTTTCGGCAGCTGAGGCGGGCGGCGTACCGGGTGCTGCCCCCTCGCCGCGCTGAGCCAGCACCACCGCGCCGACGACCCCGGCCGCGCCCAGGAGCTGGAGCGGCCCCAGGGTCTGCCCTATGAAGAGGTAGCCCAGGACCGTGGCGCACAGGGGCGAGGCGAACGACAGGAACGAGGCGGCGAGGGCCGGCAGCCGCGCTATGCCGTTGAATCACACGACGTACGCGAGCAGCGCGCCGGGGAGCTGAACCGGCTGCTGCGGACACTGGTGGTCACGCTGGAGGGCGGCCGCTGACGGCAGGGGCGGTCCGTCCCAGGCCTCGGACACTCGGCCGACGCATGCTTGCCTGGAGTGGACTCGAAGGAGTTGGCTGGGGCGTCATGAAGTACACACAGCTCGGACGCACCGGACTCAAGGTCAGCCGACTCGTGCTCGGGACGATGAACTTCGGCCCGCAGACCAACGAGTCGGACAGCCACGCGATCATGGACGCCGCGCTCGGCGCGGGCCTGAACTTCTTCGACACCGCCAACGTCTACGGCTGGGGCGAGAACAAGGGGCGCACCGAGGAGATCCTCGGCACCTGGTTCGCCCAGGGCGGCGGCAGGCGCGACAAGGTGGTCCTGGCCACCAAGATGTACGGGAACATGGCGCCCGACGGCGACGCCTGGCCCAACCACGACAAGCTCTCCGCCGTGAACATCCGGCGGGCGGTCGACGCCTCCCTCAAGCGGCTCCAGACGGACCACATCGACCTCTACCAGTTCCACCACGTCGACCGGAACACCCCGTTCGAGGAGATCTGGCAGGCGATCGACGTCCTGGTCCAGCAGGGCAAGATCCTGTACGCGGGTTCCTCGAACTTCCCCGGCTACAAGATCGCCCAGGCCAACGAGCAGGCGGCCAGGCGCGGTTCGCTCGGCCTGGTCAGCGAGCAGTGCATCTACAACCTGGCCGAGCGCCGCGCCGAGATGGAGGTCATCCCGGCCGCGCAGGAGTACGGCCTCGGCGTCATCCCCTGGTCCCCGCTCCACGGCGGCCTGCTGGGCGGCGTCATCAAGAAGGAGGCCACGGAGGGCCGCCGCGCCTCGGGCCGCTCGGCCGACGCCCTGGCCAACAGCACGGTCCGCGCCCAGGTCCAGGCGTACGAGGACCTGCTGGAGAAGCACGGCCTGGAGCCCGGCGAGGCGGCCCTGGCCTGGCTCCTGACCCGCCCCGGCATCACGGGCCCGATCGTCGGCCCGCGCACCGCCGACCAACTGGACAGCGCCCTGCGCGCCCTGGAACTGGACCTCCCGGAGGCGGTCCTCACGGGCCTGGACGAGATCTTCCCGGGCCCGGGCCCGTCACCGGAGGCCTTCGCCTGGTGACCTGACCCGAAGCGAAACCACGCGGCCGCTGCCCTCGGACGGGGCGGCGGCCGCGTGCGCTTGCGTGCCGCCCCGGAGGAGCCGACCGCCGGCCGGGGCCGCCAGGCACCTGGAGGTCTGCTACCCCGCGAACCGGTCCAGCGCCGCCAGCACCGCCCGCCGGGTGGCGGGCCCGCCCAGGTGGCCCGCGTCGTCGATGACCGTCAGCTCGGCCTCCGGCCAGGCGCGGTCGAGTTCCCAGGCGGTGATCAGGGGGCTGCCCAGGTCGAAGCGGCCGTGGATCAGGGCGGCGGGGATGCCGGTCAGGCGGTCGGCGTCGTCGATGAGCCGGTTCTCCTTCAGCCAGGCGCCGTGGGAGAAGTAGTGGGTGCAGATGCGGACGAGGGCCTGCTGAGCACGGTCCGGGCGGCTGCTGTACGGGGCCGGGCCCGGGTCCGCCTCCAGGGACAGGACCGCGTCCTCCCAGGCGCACCAGGCAGCCGTGGCCCGTTCCCGTACGGCAGGGTCGGGGCTCTCCATACGGCGGGCATAGGCAGGGACCACCTCGCTGGGGTCGGCTGCCTCGGGGACGGCCTCGCGGAAGGCGTGCCAGGCCTCGGGGAAGATCTGGCCGGCGCCCCGGTAGAGCCAGTCGATCTCGCTGCGCCGGGTCGTGGTGACCGAGGCGATGACGGCCTCGGTGACGCGCTCCGGGTGCGTCTGCGCGTACGCCAGGATCAGCGTGGAGCCCCAGGAGCCCCCGTACAGCAGCCAGTCGGTGATGCCGAGGTGTTCCCGGAGGCGTTCCATGTCGGCGATCAGGTGGTGCGTGGTGTTGTGCCGCAGGTCCGTGGCCGGGTCGCTCGCGTGGGGCGTGGAGCGGCCGCAGCCCCGCTGGTCGAAGAGGACGACGCGGTAACGGTCCGGGTCGAAGTACCGGCGGGCACGCGGGGTGCATCCGGAACCGGGCCCGCCGTGGACCACGAGGGCCGGTTTGCCCTCCGGGTTGCCGCACACCTCCCAGTACACGAGGTTGCCGTCGCCGACGTCCAGCATGCCGCTGTCGTACGGGTCGATCGGCGGGTACAGGTCGTCAGGCTCTGCCCGCTCCACCTCGGTGCCTCCCCATCGCGGCTCGTGAACCGGCCACCTTACGGGGCCGCCGTGGCGGGGGGAGGAGCCCCCGTACTCCGCCCTGGGCCGCTTCGTCTCCGTCGACCCGGTCATCGACTTCGACGCCCCGGCGCAGATGAACGCCTACAGCTACGCCCACAACAGCCCGCTCACCAAGTCGGACCCGACGGGCCTGCGCCCGGACGACACGGTGGGCAACGTCAAGGGCGACGAGCGCTGGGCCTCGGACCGGGGCATGTACGCCGGCTACACCTTGAAGAACGGCAAGTGGGTATGGCAGGAATCCCCGAAGCGGGGCTCCGTGGCCAAGCAGCGCTACACGGCGTACAAGGCCGCCGCTGCCGGCTACAAGCCGCCTCCGTACGGGATGAGTAAGGTTGCTGCCGCTCCAGGAAAGAGCGGGAAGACAGGGCCGTCCGCCGCGCAGGTCAAGGCTGATAGGGAGCGCCGGAGCAGGGAGGGTGTCTGGGATGCTGTAAAGCGCGGCTTCATGATGTCCATTTCCGGGTCACCTCTTGAGGTCAGAGTCGCGAGTGCTTCGATGGAAGGTCTCTTTGCCGACTTTGGAATGACGAACACCAGGGGTTTATGCGAATACGCGGGCTTTGATGCCGGCCTCGTCGGGAGTGGTTCAGTGTGCTACGTATCAGTCAGACATCCGGATGGCCCCATGTAGTACGGCTGGACCTTGTCCGGTTCCGCTGCTGGACTTTGCGAGGGTGGCGCCGGCGGAATTTCGATAATCAGGAGTGACGCGGATGAGATGATATCGAACCGCTTTCGGGATTCGGTAGAGACATCAGTGCCGGACTCTACAGGAGTGCAGGGATTGAAGGCAGCCACGAAGCCGCTATCGGAAAGAGGAACTCTTGAGGGGAACGGGCCCACTTGGTCGAGATAGGAGTGGGGCAGGTTTGGGGTTTGAAGAAAATTCCGGACCGAACTGCACGCTTGGTGGGGAAATAGAGCGACTATCCAGGTGCTGAGACTTGATTCGGAGAAATTATGTTTGAACTGTTTCGTCTGGCTTTGGGGTTGCTGATCATTTCTTTCGGTGTCTCCATAGTGGGGAACTTCTGGAGGCTAGCCGACCGGATGTTCGAGCGGGCGGCCAGTCGTGTCGATCCCGGAATTGCGACGCCAAATACGTTTCGACTTGTTGGAATCGTTGTGATTTTCATAGGGTTCGCTTGGGTAGGCACTGCTCTTCTTGAGGTTATCTGAGCACTGGTCATTCGCGGCGGTCCGCCGGATCTCCGGCGGACCGTTTCGTTTTCTGATCTGTACCGGACTGCTGGGGCCTGCGTCCCCTTCCTCGGGTCCTGGGCGCGCCCAGGCAACCGCGTTGCATAAAGTTCCTGGGTGCACGGCAGAAGGCCTTGATCATGGGTGGCAACGCCGCTATGAGGTAGGCCGCTTGCGGTGCGGGTGGTCTTAGCGGGGAGGGGTGGATTACGGATGAAGATTTCCTGCCAGGCCAGGCCAGACCAGTCATGCGGCCTGCGCAGTCGCCTGAGGTCACTCTCCGGCGAAAGAGCGGCCCAGTCATAATCCGTTTGGTTTGTGAAAGTAATTTCGGCTTCGTGGGCCATCGGGGGAATCTGGGCTATTTATCTGATAGCTCAAATGATTTGAGCGAGCCAGGTAGGGTGGGGAATTCTGAGGTGATCGATCTGTCTGGCCTGGCTTTGGGGTTGCTGATCATTGCGTTCGGTATCTCCATGGTCGAGGAACTTCGGGAACCTCGCAGGCCGGATGTTCGAACGGCCATCCGGTCACGCCGATCCGGTATTCGCGACATCGAATACCTATCGGTTGGCAGGGGGCATCGTGATGGTCATTGGGGTCTTCTGGGTGACCACTGCGCTTCCAGAGATTCTCTGAGCACTTCCTCTTCGCGACGGGCCGCCAGATCCCTCGGCGGCCCAATGTGGCCTCGAGCCGGGCGTAACCTTGCCGCCGTGAACGCGACTCCACGGGTCCTCGCCGTACTGGACGACATCCTCGCCTCCGCCGCCCCCGACGAGCGCGGCGCGCTGTGGCATCTGGCTGAGGCGGGGCGGGAGTTGGACGCCAATCTTGTGCGGCTGCCGGCCGGTGCCGAGGTCGGGGTCCATCAGGAGGACGTGCTCGATGTGCTCTTGGTCGTGCTGGAGGGCGCGGGACGTGTCCGTCTGGGGGGCGGAGACATCGCGCTGAGCCCGAGCACCGTCGTCTGGCTGCCTCGCACCTCGCGGCGCGGCCTTGTCGCCGACGCTGGCGGGCTCACGTATCTCACCGTTCACCGTCGTCGGCCCGGGCTTGCCGTCAAGGGGGCCGGTGTGGCGTACGAAGGGGGCGAAGGGCCCTGCATGCTGGACCGGGTCTGTGCGGAGTGCGGGCGGTTGTCCGAGGATCCCGTGCCGGTCTTCTGCAGCCGGTGCGGGGAGCGGTTTCCGGAGCGGTGAGCCGGGGCGGGCGTGGTGTCCCGGACTGTGATCGGCACCCCGGACCGGGGCGGTGGCCCCCGGCCCCGGGCCCATATGCCCCGAAAAGCCTCAGTACCCCTCGCACTCCGTCAGGTCCGGGCGGCCCGGGGGGTTCTTGTTGTCCAGGAGGGTCGACAGGTTCTTCGCGTACACGTCCTCCCAGACCTTCCCGGCCAGGATCTTTCGCAGCGCCGAGCACACCTCGCTCTTCAGGCCCGGCGACCCGGGGCGCATCGCCACGCCGTACCCCTCCGCGCCCTGGATGTTCTCCAGCCGCCGCACCTTGCCCGGGTTCGCCTTCTCGTAGCCCGCGAGGATGATGTCGTCCGAGGCCACCGCGTAGACGTCCGACGTCACGTCCAGCAGCTGGTCCAGGCAGTCCTGGTAGGTGTTGGGCTGGGACTCCGTCATCGTGAAGCCCCGTTTCGGCAGCTCCGTCTCGTACGTCGAGTCCCGCGCCGTGCACACCTCGACCTTGAGCCGGCGCAGGTCGCTGGAGTCGTTGATCGTGTACTTGCTGGACTTCTCGCGGACCAGGAAGCCCCGGCTCGCCTCGTAGTACGGGCCCGCGAAGTCGACGCTGTACCCGCCGGGTGACGCGCTCTTCCGTTCGGGCGTGATGCTGTACGAGGCGATGACGAGGTCCACGCCCTTCGTCTTGAGCGCGGTGCTCCGGTAGTCGGTCGGGACCGTGGTGAAGGCGACCTCGTTCCGGCTGTAGCCCATGTGTCCGGCGATCGCGTAGGCGAGGTCTATGTCGTAACCGGCGTACGTGTCCGTCTTCCTGTCGTACTTGCTCAGGCCCGGCTGGTCGTCCTTGACGCCGATCTTCAGGGTGGGGTTCGTCGCCTTCCACTTCTCCGTCACGGTGCTGCCGCCACCACGGCCGCCCGAGCCGGCCGTGGCGGTGCCCGTCGTACCGTCCTTGTCGTCGCCGACGCCCTTCGCGACCAGCCAGCCCGCCGTGCCCAGCAGGGCCACGCACAGGGTCGCCGTCGCTGCCCTCAGCCACGGCCGCTTCCGGGCGCTGCGGCGTGCTGGTGATCCGTCCGCCCGAGGCGCCGCTACGGGCGGGCCGAGCGGGTCGGGGCGCGGTTCGGACACCGCCGTGGGCGGGTGTGTCGCGGGTTCCGATCCGGTTGTGTTCCGTGGAGGCGGGTCGCCCAGCACCTCCCGCAGCATCGCCTCCGCCGTCGCCGCGTCCAGGCGCTCGTGCGGGTCCGGGAAGAGGAGGCCCTGGATCACCGGGGCGAGCGGTCCGGCGTACCGGAGGGCCGGGTCGGGGGTCTGCCGGATGTTCTCCTGGACCTCCCACACCTCACCGCCGGCGAACGGGACCCGGCCCTCGACCATCTCGTACAACGTGATGCCGAGCGCCCACAGGTCGGACGCGGGGGTGGGGCCGGGGGAGCCGGGGGCGAAGAGTTCGGGCGCCAGGTACGGGGGCGTGCCGATGACGCTGCCGGACCGGGTCACCTGGGCCGCGCCCTCGAACGTCGCGATCCCGAAGTCCACCAGGATCGCCAACCCGTCGTCCCGGACCAGCACGTTGCCCGGCTTCACATCGCGGTGGACGACCGACGCCGTGTGTACCGCCCGCAGGCCCTGGAGGATCTGGAGGCCGATGTCCGCCGCCCTCGGTACGGCGAGCACCCGCTCGGCGCGCAGCAGATCCGCCAGGGACCTGGCTTCGAGGAGCTTCATCACGATCCAGACCTGGTTGTCGGTCTCGACCTGGTCGTGGACGGTCACCACGTTCGGGTGCTCGATCTTGGCGATCGCCTCCGCCTCCCGGCGCGCCCGCTGCATCGCGGCGGCCTGGGTGGAGGCGGTCATCGCGTTCCGGTCGAGGAGGCCTTTCACGGCGACGAAGCGGCGCAGCCGCCGGTCGTGGGCCCGCCACACCTCGCCCATGCCGCCGCTGCCGATCGGTTCCAGCAGCTCGTAACGGCCCTCGATCACCACCTGCGGCCTGCCCGGTGAGGGGGTACGCGGCGGTGTCGGGGGCCATTCCTGCGCGGTCCCGGAGTCCGCGCGCTGGAGGCCGTCGCCCGCCCAGCGGTCCTGGGGGCCGCCACGGCCGTCGGCGGCTCCGTCACCCGCCGCGCCGCCCCCGGCCCCGCCCTCGGCCCCGGCTCCGGACCTGTCTTCGCCTTGCATGCGACCCCCTGTGCACTACATGGACCAGGCAAACAGTAGACGCTCCGTCAGGACTGCACAGGGTGTGGCGAGATGATGATCCGCGGCTGGTTCAGGAAGCCGCTCCGCCGTTGCTCTTCAGCAACTGCCCGTTGACCCACTGGCCTTGTGGCGAGCACAGGAAGTCCACCAGGTGCGCGGTGTCCTGCGGGGTGCCGAGGCGGCCGAGCGGGGTGCCCCGGGCGATGGCCTCGCGCAGGTCGCCGGTCATCCAACCCGTGTCCACGGGGCCGGGGTTGACGACGTTGGCGGTCACTCCGAGGTGGGCCAGTTCGTGGGCGGCGGCCAGGGTGATGCGGTCCAGGGCGCCCTTGCTCGCACCGTAGGGCAGGTTGTCCACGGTGTGGTCGCTCGTGAGCGCGACGATGCGGCCCGTGCCCGCGCCCGGCTCGCCGCGGAAGCGCAGCCCGTACTCGCGGATCAGCAGCCAACTGGCCCGCGCGTTGACGGCGAAGTGCCGGTCGAACGCCTCCACGGTGGTGTCCAGGATCCCCGAGTCCACCGACTCCGCGTGCGAGAGGACGAGCGCGGTGACCGGGCCCAGGCGCTGCTCCGCCTCGTCGAAGATGCGGGTGGGGGCGTCGGGGCCGGTCAGGTCCGCCTCGATCGTCGCCGTACGGGCTCCGGCGTCCTCCAGCTCCCGCGCGATGGCGGCCGCGGCCCCGTCCTCGGCGCCCCACTCCATGCGCAGGTCGTACGGCGTCCAGTAGGTGAAGGCCACGTCCCAGCCGGAGGCCGCGAGCTGCCGGGCGATGCCCGCGCCGATGCCGATGGAGCGGCCGACGCCGGTGATGAGCGCGACGGGCCGGGCCGGCTGCGGGGCTGTCTGCTCCGAGGCCTCCGCCGAGGCCGGCTGCGGGGCTGCCTGCTCTCGCGGGGCCGAGGGCTGTTCGTTGATCGTCACGGGCCGATCCTTCGTGACCCGTACACGTACGTCAACGACTTTCCCCGGCAGGACACCCTGCCGCGCAGGCCAAAAGACGGGAGGCAACTGCCTGTTGTGGTTCTCCGCCTGCTTAAGTTTTGTCGGCATGGGAGGGAGATCACCCCTGGCCCGGAGCCCCGGGCAGGAGCGCCCCGGTCCATAAGAGCAAAGGATGCGTGGCGGAGGGTGATCGCACTCTGAGAATTCTTCAAACGCTCAGCTATTCGACAGGGGTCATCATCGCGTGGGCGTTTCTGCCGGAAAGCCGGCTGTTCGTCTTTCCCGTCCTGGCGGCAGGCGTGATCAGCGGCGTCGTACTGCCTCATGCGTTTCGCCGAGTCTCCGCCACCGGGAAAGAGTGACAGGTCTGCCCCCCTCGCACCCCCGCTGACCTGCGGTGACCCATCTTCCTGGTGGGCCGACGCGATCTTTGTGTTTCCCCCGGCCCCGGGGGCGCTCCTAGCGTGGACGACGGAAACTGCAACGAACGCCGCATATCGACAGTGCGGCCGGAGAGAGGGACCATCACCATGAGCGAGCAGCAGCTGCTGAACGGCAAGACCGCGGTCGTCGCCGGAGGGGCCAAGAACCTCGGCGGCCTCATCAGCCGGACCCTGGCCGAGTCCGGGGCCAACGTGGTCGTGCACTACCACGGCGAGAACACCGCCGCCGATGCCGAGAAGACGGCGGAGGCGGTACGGGGCACGGGTGCCCAGGCCCTCGTCGTACGGGAGGACCTGACCCGCGTCGAAGGTGTACGCAGCCTCTTCGACCAGGCCCTCGACGCCTTCGGCGGGGTGGACGTGGCCGTGAACACCACCGGCATGGTCCTCCGCAAGCCGATCGGCGAGACGACCGAGGAGGAGTACGACCGCATGTTCGCGATCAACTCCAAGGCGGCGTACTTCTTCCTCCAGGAGGCTGGCGCCCGGCTCAACGACGGTGGCCGCATCGTCAGCCTGGTGACCTCCCTGCTCGCCGCCTTCACCGACGGGTACGCCACCTACGCGGGCGCCAAGGCCCCGCTGGAGCACTTCACCCGGGCGGCGGCCAAGGAGTTCGCCTCGCGCGGGATCGCCGTGAACAATGTGGCCCCGGGGCCGATGGACACGCCGTTCTTCTACCCGCAGGAGACGCCGGAGCGGGTGGAGTTCCACAAGTCGCAGGCGATGGGCGGCCGGCTGACGGAGATCGAGGACATCGCGCCGCTGGTGAAGTTCCTGGTCACCGAGGGCGGCTGGATCACCGGTCAGACGATCTTCGCCAACGGCGGCTACACGGTCCGCTGACCCCGATTCCCATCCCGATCAGGCGTACCGGAGAACCGCGTGACCCTGGACCTGCACAAGCTGGAACACCTCGTCGCCGTTGCGGAGGAGGGCGGGTTCACCCGGGCGGCCGAACGGCTGCACCTCAGCCAGCAGGCGCTGAGCACATCCATCCGCACCCTTGAGCGGTACGTCGGCGTCCAGCTCCTCGACCGGGGCCACCAGCACGTCACCCCCACCCCCGCCGGGCAGGCCCTCATCGACGACGCCCGCGCGCTCCAGGCCCAGGCGCACGCCGCCCTGGAGCGCGCCCGGCGCATCGGCCGGGGCCAGGCCGGGCACCTGAGGATCGGCCACACCCCGGCGGTCACGGCGGAGGAGGTGGTGGACCTGCTGACCCGGGCCCGTACGGAGGAGCAGGGCATACAGGCCCACGTACGCCAGCTCTTCCCGGACGAGCTGCGCGACCAACTCCTCACGGGCGCGTGCGACTTGGGGCTGAGCCGGTCCATGCCCGCCGACACCGGGCTCACCCGCGCCCGGATCGCCGAACACCGCCTCCGGGTCGCCGTCCCCGCCGGCCACCGGCTCGCCGCCCGCCCCACGGTGGCCCTGGCCGACCTGCGCGGGGAGCCGATCACGGTGTGGGGCGAGTCCGGCTCGTCCGCGTACACGGACCTGTTGATCGGCCTGTGCCGCCAGGCGGGCGTGGAGCCGGACACGCAGCGCAACCCGGTGCAGGGCACTCCGCCCATCACCGCCGTCACCGCGACGGGCCGCATCGCCTTCGTCACCACGCCCCCGGGCCCGGCGGCGGGCGGTGCGGCGTACGTCGTCGACCTGGACCCGCCGGTCCACGTACCGGTCCACGCACTGTGGCCCGCACACACGACCTGCCGGGACCGGGAGGTGTTCCTGAGCAGGGCGGGGGACTTTCCCGGGGGAGGGGCGGGGTGAGGTGGGTTTCCCGAGGGGGCGGGCGGGTGACGTGGGTGTTCGGGCCGTAGGTGCCGCCGGGCCCCTCCTGGTCAGCGGCTCCCTGGCCCTTCGCGGTAGGCGGCAGGCGTTACGCGAGACAGGCGCGGTTCGACATGCGGCGGCGGGCCCGCCGACAGAGACTCGGCCTCGACAGCAGCGCCGGGAGCCTCGTGGCCCCGGCCGTGGACGTACGCAGGAGGAACCCGTGACCGTATCGATCAACGACCCGGTGGTGGAACGGTTCGTCGCCGCCGTCAACGCGGGCGACGAGAGCGCCTTCACCGCCGTCCTCACCGAGGACGCCACGATGTCCGACGACGGCAGCGAGCGGGATCTGGCCGCCTGGACGGAGAAGGAGATCTTCTCCCCGAAGGCGAACGGCCGCATGGACGTCGTGCAGGCCTCGGACGACGGCCGCACCCTCGTCGTCGACTACACGAACGACACGTGGGGCACGATGCGGACGCGCTGGTCCTTCACGGTCACCGGCGACCGCATCAGCCGCTTCGAGACGGGCCAGGCGCCTGCCTGAGGGTGTCCCTTGAGCGGCCCGCCTTGAAGGGCGCTGTTTGCGCGGCCCGCCTCGAACGACCCGCCCCGGAGGGCCCGCCTCAGCCCTCCCTCAGCCAGGGCCGCAGCTTCTCCGGATTGCGTACGGCCCAGATGCGGGTCACCCGGCCGTCGTCACCGACATCGAACGACGCCACGGTCATCACGGTGCCGCCGAGCCGGGCCACCAGCCCCGGCACCCCGTTGACCGACCGCTCCAGGAGTTCGAGCCCCGGGGCCTTGTCGGCGATGGCGACCATGTACTGGGCGATGCGCGTACCGCCTGCGACCGGACGCAGGACCGTACCGACCAGGCCGCCACCGTCGGCGGTCATCACGGCGGCGGGGTCGAGGAGGTCGACGAGGGCCGCGATGTCCTTGCTCTCCCACGCCTCCTTGACCCGCCGCACGGCATGGGCGCGCCCGGCTGCCGACACCGCTTGCCCGGCTGCCGGCCCCGGTGCGCCGCGGGCCCGCCGCCGGGCGGAGGACGCGAGCTGCTTGCAGGCGGCGGGGGTGCGGCCGAGGACGTCGGCGATCTCGGCGAAGGGGTAGCGGAAGACGTCGTGCAGGACGAACGCCACCCGCTCGGCGGGCGTCATCGACTCCAGTACGACGAGGAAGGCCGACGAGGATGGCCATGGTCACCGACTCGTCCAGGACCGGAGGCCACTGCCTCGTCCTGACCTCCTGACGGTGATCATCGGGAAGCTCTCCAGCCAAACGCGGCGCCGAGGCCCGGGCGGGTCCGTCGCCCACCAAGCCCGGTCAGCCGCCCAGGAGGGCGCGTGTCTCGTCGCTGACGGCCGGGAGGTCATGCGGGTCGGCCCAGGCGGACTCGTCGTGCTCGCTGAGGGTGATTGCCCCGGCCCCGCCGGTGACGTTGACCGCGAACGTGAACTGCCGTGTCCTGCGCCCGCTTCGGGAGGCGTAATCGAAGCTGCCGACATACCCGGTGACCCCGGAGACGGTGAGGCCCGTCTCCTCCAGAACCTCCCGGCACAGGGCGTCCACGAGCCGCTCCCCGGCCTTGGCCCCGCCGCTGGGCAGCTCCCACAGCCCTCCGAGGAAGTCCTCGGCCCGCCGCCTGAGCAGGAGCACCCGGCCGTCCTCGTCGGTGATGAGCGCGCCGACGACGTACTTCTCGATCCCGCCCCGCCGGGCGTCGGCGAGGAGGCTCTCGGCGAGGGAGCCGGGGCGGAGCGAGGTCACTTCGGCGGGTCCTTCTGGCGGCGGCTCCGGCTTCTGCGAACGGCCGGACGGCATCGCTCTGCCCGCGAAGCCGCCCTTGTACATGCCCTGCGGACCGTACGCACCCGGGATGGCCGGAGGTTGTGAGAAGGCGAACACGCCTCTGGAGTACAGCCGTTGGCGTACGAGGGGGAAGAGCCGCCCGGGATCGGTGAACCAGGCGGCTCCGAAGATCGAGTAGACCGCGTCGTACGTCTCCCCATGATCACGCAGGTGCTCCAAGACCTCCCCGCAGATGAACTCCGCGCCTGTGGCGGCCCACTTGGCGGTGGTCTGCTTCACCATGACGGGTGACAGATCGACACTCCGGGCGACGACGCCCCGCTTAGCCAGGTGCGCGAGGGCGCGGCCGGTGCCGCAGCCGACCTCCAGCACGGAGCGCGGGCCCCCGAGCACCTCCGGACCGGGCCCATGACCGGCGTACTGCGTCCAGCAGAAGACCGGTTCGGCGTCCTCTTTGAAGGCGGACGCGGCGTAGGCGTCCCACAGGTCGGTCTCGACGGCGATGTCGTGGTGCGCGGGCGCGGTGGTTCCTCTTCGTACCTCTCTAGGAGGCGGCGAACTCCACGAACGACGTCCAGGACTCGGGGGAGACGGCGAGCGCGGGGACGGTGAGGTCCTTGGAGTCGCGGACGTGGATGGTGTGGGGGCAGGTGGCGACCTCGATGCAGTCGCCGCCCTGGCTGCCGCTGTAGGAGGATTTGGACCAGGTGAGCGCGACCTCGATGCAGTTGCCGCCCTCGCTGCCGCTGTAGCTGGACTTGAACCAGTGGAGGCCAGTGCTCATAGTTCCGCTGCCATCTTCTCGATCGTTTCCAGCGTCCTCTCCGGAGTGTATGCCTGGGCCCGCGTGACGCCATACTTGCCGAACAGGTTGCTCAGCTGCGGATGTTCGGTGACGAAGAAGCTGCCGCCCTGCCCCTCGATATAGGCGAGCTGCTGGCGCTTGTCGGTCTCCAGCAGGACGAAGGGCCCGTCCAGCGCCGCGTGATCCTCGCGGTACGGGTCCATCAGCTGGATGCGTACATGCCGGAGCCGCGCCACGTCGGCGAGGTGGTGGAGCTGGGCCTTCATCACCCGGCGGCCGCCGATCGGCCGGGTGAGCACGATCGTCTCCAGGACGAAGCTGATGTCGGGCAGCGGCCTGCGGGACAGCAGCTTCTGCCGTTCGAGCCGCGCGGCGACCTTCGCCTCGATGTTGTCCTCGTCATAGGTCGGGTACCGGCTCGTGAAGACCGCCCGTGCGTACGCCTCCGTCTGGAGCAGGCCGGGGATGACGTGGTTCTCGTACGCATGCCGAGCCCACGCCCCTCCTCCTCTTCCGCGAACGGCGTGAACCAGTCCGGCAGCGGGCTGCGCTGTTTCGTATGCTTCGGCGGCTTCGGTGCCGCGAAGATCAGTGCACCTTGTGCACCCAGCACCTCATCCGCCCGCTGCACGAAGACGCCCTTCGGCGGTCGCGCGCCCCGTTCCACCATCGCCACTTGGGACTTGGAGTAGTCGATCCGCTTGCCCAACTGCTCCTGCGACGGGCCGGCCCGCTCGCGGAAGTGCCTGAGTAGCAGGCCGAACATCTCGGCGGCGGCCTCGGCCTGATCACTGGAGTGCACGGGTCACCTCGTCCGTACATCACTGTTCATAACCTGCTTGTGACCCTGGTCGCGGTACGTGTCCGCCGCAAAGCTGAGCGTATGGAACTGGGAAATTCACTGGATTCGGTGCCGTCCTGGATCCCCGCCTCCGGTCACGCCCTCCGTCACGTGGGCATCCACTTCGACGCCGTACGGGCCATCGGCATGCTGGGTGAGGAAATCGCGTACGAGGTCATGCAGTGCACCGATTTCCACGCCGGGCCCATCGTCCGCTCGGGCACCGGTGGCCGCCCGGGGTGGAGGCGATGAGCCGGAGCGCGCGAGGCGACGCCTTCGTGGGGGTGCCCGCGTTGGACGAGGTGACCTGGCCGCTGGACTGGCGGTCGCGGCCCACGGTGGAGGACCCGTTCGTGGATGCGGCGCTGCTGCACGAAATGGCGTGGCTGCGGGCGGGGCGCGCGGTGAAGGAGTGAACGGCGTGGGTAGGTGTGTTCAGAGGTTGCGGTAGATCTCGCGCCGATGGTCGACGGTCAGCACCCAGACGATGGGCCGGCCGTCCTCGATGGTGTACACGGCTCGGTAGCTGCCCACGCCGAGACGCCATCGGGCGTGGTGTCCCTGGAGCGGCTTGACGTCGAAGTCGGAGAAGTCTCCCGTATCCAGGGCCTTCTGGAGATCTGCCAGGCGGGCGAGGATGCAACTGGAAGCGGACCTGAGTCCTCAGGTTGCGGTACCGTGATCGCGTCATCACGTTCTGTGCGTGCATGCGGATGACGCGTGCGCATATGGAGCGGCCCCCGGCGGTGTTCGAGCACCGGCCCGGGGACCTTCACCACCAGTGGATACACCAGAGAGGTCCACCCGCGATGCTGTCGCATGTTATCCCGCCCCCTCGGGGCTATACGAAGGTCCCCAACGGACTTGTACGCCAATCGCGCCTCGGCAGTGACGCGAAGATTCTGGTCATCTACGTGCAAGGGCTGCCAGAAGGCGATCGCGACAAGGCCCTCAGTGAGCACGCCCGTGCCCTCCACATCTCCGGGCGGCGGTACCAGAAGGCCAAGGCCGAGTTGCTGGTGAACGGCTACCTCCACGAGAAGCGGGAGGCCGCCGCCGGTGGGCGGTGGCGGACCGTGCAGGTCTTCTCCAACTTCCCGCTGACGGAGGACCAGGCCGCGCGGATGCGGGCCGGGGTTCCGGCCGACGGGTACGAGCTGGTAAGCACGGCCTCCGCTCCGAGTGTGCGTTTTCCGACGGTCGGTGTTCCGGGTGCTCGGGGGGTCGGTGGTCAATTACCCGCAGGCGAAGAACTGGGGAAGAATGAATCCAACCCACCCACCGAAGCGGGTGCGGACCAGCCGGAGGGCCTGGGGGAGGTCTCCGAGAAGCCCGCTGAGAAGCCCGACGAGAAGCTCGCCGATGAGTCGGCCGAAAAGCCCCACGATGGACCCGCCGAAGATTCCTCAGGTGGACCCTTCGAAGAGTCCTCCGGTGGGGCTGAAGTGGCCGTCGCCGAGCGTGTGTTGCTGTCTCTCCGCCACGAGCAGCGCCAACTCCATCTCGGCGTGCGTGAGGCCCGTGCCCTCGCCGGGCTCGCCGCCGAGTGGCTGCGGCGCGGCGTCACCGCTGCGGATCTGCGGCGGGTCCTGTGCAGCGGGCTGCCGTCGGAGGGGGTGCGGACGGCGGTGGGGTTCCTGGCGCACCGGCTACGGGAGAAGCTGCCCGCCGCCCCCGAGAGCGTGCCTGCGCCGGAGCCGCCCCCGCCGCCACCGGCCCTGATCGTCTGCGCGGGGCCGGGCGAGGAGCACATGTTCCGGCCCCATGTCCCGTGGGCCACGACCTGTGGGCCCTGCTACCGGGAGGAGCAACGCGCCTTCTGGGCCGACGCGCAGGCCCGGGCCGAGGCAGCTCCCGAGCCTCCGCCGTGGCGGGAGCGGTTCGCGGCCGTCGCGGCGGGCGGAGCCGCATCTGATACGGAGGGGAGTGGTTGCTAGGGCGGGTTGCTGGAGGTCTCGGCCGCGGCTCCCTGGGGTGCGCTGGACGGACGACATGGAGCTGTCTGTAATCTCCCTGCGCGCACTGATGGTTATGCCGTTCGACCCGAAGGACTGAGCCGTGCCCGACCGGCCTGAGATTGTGTGCATCTGCGGTTCCACCCGGTTCGCGGCAGAGATGCTCGCGGCCAACCGTGACCTGACCTTCGCGGGTGTCATCGTCGTCGCACCAGGCGTCTTCGCCCACCCCGGGGACCGCGAAACGGGCGAAAGGATCACCGGAGAGCAGAAGGCCGCGCTGGACGCGCTCCATCTGCGGAAGATCGACCTGGCCGACCGGGTTCTGGTGGTCAACCCCGGCGGGTACGTCGGTGAGTCCACGAGCAGGGAGATCGCGTACGCCCGCGCCACCGGCAAGCCGGTCTCCTTCACCGATCCCGTCTGACCGGTCGGTGCTTCGCGGTGGGCGGAGCTGATTCGGTGGAGCCGTCGGGCTCGCCCGCCGCCGGTGCCCCGGTCTTGAGGCCGACGGCGCAGAACAGCGCGGTGCAGGCGGTGGTGTCTTCGTGCTGGGCGCGGTCCACGTTCACGTGGCTGTTCATCGCCTCGCGGCAGTGAGTGGTCATGACCTCGGCATTTCGCGGGCGTTGTCGGGGTCGGCGGCCGTCCGCGCGGCGTGGACGGAGGGCGTTGTCAGAGGGGGCTGGCAGCATCGGTGTCGGCAGCGCTTCTACGGCCGGTTGCGCCCGGGCCGTCCTGGCGTTGTGTGGTGCGCGCGATGAGTTTTCCCGATTCGGCAAGTCTTCGTACCGTCGTCGACAACGCAGGAGGAACACATGGCTCAACTGCTGAGAGTCCAGAACTTCACCGTCTCCAGTGACGGGGTCGCGGCCGGTGAGGATCAGACCCTGGAGCGGCCCTTCGGCCATGTCCAGCCGGAGCAGCTGTTCTCGTGGGCCGGTGCCACGGCGAGCTGGCCGATGCGTACGGACGCGGGCGGAAGCCGGGGGCTGGACGACTACTTCACGCGCGACTTCGACCGCAACATCGGCGCCGAGATCATGGGGCGGAACAAGTTCGGCCCCCAGCGTGGGCCCTGGCCCGACCACGCGTGGCGCGGCTGGTGGGGTGAGGAGCCTCCGTTCCATACACCGGTGTTCGTCATGACCCACCACGAGCGCCCCTCGTTCACGCTCTCCGACACCACGTTCCACTTCGTCGGCGGCGACCCGGCCGAGGTCCTCGCGCAGGCCTGGGAGGCGGCTCAGGGCAAGGACGTGCGGCTCGGCGGCGGGGTCAGCACCATCCGGGAGTTCCTCGACGCCGACCTCGTCGACGCGCTGCACGTGGTGGTCGCGCCGGTGAAGCTGGGGACCGGGCTACGGCTCTGGGATTCGCCCGACGAGCTGCTTGACCGGTTCCACCTGGAGGCCGTGCCCAGCCCGAGCGGGGTGACGCACCACCTGTTCTGGCGGAAGTGAGGGGGAGGGGGAGCGTCCGCCGCCGGTCATGGCCGCATGACTCGCGCTCGCGCTCTCCCGACGGCCCTCGCACGAGGCGCAGGTCTGGGAGTGGTTCGACGTCTATCGCCTCGGACGGCGGCGAGAGAAGGGGGCCCACTGCGCGGTTGCCCGCGAGGAGGGGGCGGCGAGGTGCTCGGCCGGATCGCTGCCGGTCGGGCCGCCCGGTCGGGCCCCATCCGCGCCTCAGCCGCGCCCCATCCGTGCCTCAGCCGCGTGCGATGACCAGCAGGGTGAAGGCGGCGATGATGACGGCGACGCGGATGTAGTGGTAGCGGTCCCAGCGGTTCATCTGCTCCTTCCAGTCCGCGGGCGCGTTCTCGGGGGCCCACGTCTTGCCCCGGTTGTTGATCGGGACGAGCAGCAGGATCGACATGACCACGCTCACGATCAGCAACGCGGCGGCGATGACGACGAGGCCGGCGCCGTCGGTGTTCCATCCGGCTATGGCCCAGACCGCGCTCAGGACGAGCGAGCCGATGTACCAGAACGGCATCACGGCCCCGAGCATCCGGCCCCCGTGGGCGCGGCCGCGCAGGCCGTTGTTGCCGGGGAGTGCGTCGAGGATCCGGTTGATGACGAAGGCGACGGAGAACTCCACCCCCACCATCAGGCCGACGATCACGGTGGTGAAGACCTCTAGTGCGTTGAGCATGGTGAGCCCTTCCGAGATTCGGTATCTAGCGGCGCTAGATGATGTGGCAACGCTAGACATGCTGCCGCTCTGTTGTCTAGCGGTGCTAGGATCGGGTCATGTCGGTACAGGAACGCAAGGCCCGGGAACGGGAGAGCCGTGAGCGCCTCATCGTGGCGACGGCCCGTGAACTCGCCGAGCAGCAAGGCTGGGACGCGGTCACCACGCGTCGGCTCGCCGAGCGCATCGAGTACAGCCAGCCCGTGCTCTACAGCCACTTCCGTGGCAAGCGCGAGATCATCGGCGCCGTCGCCCTTGAGGGTGCCGCCGAGATGGCCGTGGCGCTGCGGGCCGCGACCTCCGCCGAGGACGGCCCCCGCGACCGGGTCACCGCCCTCGCCCGCACCTACCTCGACTTCGCCGAGCGCAACCCGGCGGTCTACGACGCGATGTTCCAACTCGACGGCGGCCTGGCGTTCGCGGCCGAGGAGACTCCTGCGCCGCTCAAGGATGCTTTCGCCGCCCTGCTGGAGACCCTCGGTGAGGTCGCCGGGGACGGCGTCCACCCGGGGCTGTTCACCGAGATGTTCTGGGCGGCCCTGCACGGGCTTGCCACCCTGGCCCGGGCGGGACGGCTGCCGCCCGAGCACACCGAGCGGCGGGTGGAGCTGCTGGTGGACCGGCTCGCCGTGGTCTGACGCGCCGTTCTCACGCGGGCGCTCGGCGGACGCCTGCGGGGCCTTGGCGGATGCCTGCGGGGTTTCGGCGGATGCCCGCAGGGCCTGGGTGGACGCCCGCGGGTGCTCGGCGGATGCCCGCAGGACCCCGGCGGACGCCCGCGGGTGCTCGGCAGACACCCCGCGGGTGCCCAGCGGACGCCCGCGCAGGGTCCGGCAGACGCCCGCCGGACCCCGGCGGACGCCTGCGGGCGCCCAGCGGATGCCCGCCGGACCCCGGCGGACGCCCGAGGGGTCTCGGCAGGCGCCCGCGAGCGCTCGGCGGCTGTCTGGCGGCGCGTGCTCGGTCCGGGACGTCTTCGGTCGGGCCCCAGTAGCCTGCCGCCATGCCTGATTCCTCTGCCGCCGCAGCCTCCTCGCCCTTAGCCGTTCCCACCCGCTTCGACGGTGATCCCGACCGTGTCGCACTCGTCGTTCCCGGCGTCGGGTACTCGCCCGCCCGGCCGTTGCTGCACTGTGCGAGCAGCGTGCTCCGCCAACACGGGTGGACCGTCCAGGAGTTGTGGTGGCAGGTCCCGGACGGCTTCCGGGAGTTCGGCGTCGACGAGCGGACCGCCTGGGTGGAGTGGCAGGTGGGCCGGGTCATCGATGCCGAGGCGGGCGCCTGCCGTCTCGTCGTCGGCAAGTCCCTGGGCTCGCTCGCCTGCGCCACCGCAGGCGACCGGGGCATCGCGGCGGCCTGGCTCACCCCGCTCCTGACCTTCGGCCATGTGGCCCGCGCGCTCCGGCGGGCCCAGGCGCCCACCCTCCTGGTCGGCGGCACCGCCGACCAGCTGTGGGATGCGGACGTCGCCGCCTCCCTGCGCCACGACGTCCTGGAGATTCCCTCGGCGGATCACGGCCTGGAGCTTCCGGGCGACGCCGTGGGGTCCGTGGAGGTGCTGCGGCAGGTCGTCGCCCGGCTGGACCGCTTCGTCGGGTCGCTCGGCCGGGCCGAGGCGGGGTGAGCCACCGGGGCCGATCCCGCTACGGCACCCGCGCGACCGCCACGTACAGGCCGCTCGCCTCGGGCGCGGGCGTCGTCGGGCCGTGGAACCACTCCGGGGCCGTCACCAGACCCGGTTCCACGAGGTCCAGGCCCTCGAAGAAGCGCGCGAACTCCTCGCGGGTCCGCAGCGCCAGCCGGATGCCGCCCTTCTGGTACTCGTCGGTCCCCTGCTGCCCGCCCTCGGGGTTCACATCGGAGGCGCCCTGCGAGAGGACGACGTAACTGCCGGGGGCCAGAGCGCTTATGAGCGTACGGAGGATGGCGCGCGGGTCCTCGTCGTCGGGCAGGAAGTGGAGGAGGCCGAGGAGCGAGAGAGCCACCGGGCGGTCGAAGTCCAGGACCTTGCGTGCGGCGTCGAGGATGGTGGCGGGCTCGCGTACGTCGGCGTGGACGTAGTCGGTGGCCCCCTCCGGCCGGCTGATCAGCAGGGCCTCCGCGTGGCGCAGGACGATGGGGTCGTTGTCGCAGTACACGACCCGGGAGGAGGGACGGATCTCCTGGGCGATCTGGTGCAGGTTCGGTGCCGTGGGGATGCCCGTCCCGATGTCCAGGAACTGCGTCACGCCCTCGCCGCCCAGCCAGGCCGTCGCGCGGTTCATGAAGGCCCGGTTCTGGCGGGCGCCGGCCTTCGCCTCGATGGGCAGGTGTTCGGCCACCGCCTGGTCCACGGGGTAGTTGTCCTTGCCGCCGAGCAGCCAGTCGTAGACCCGCGCCGAGTGGGGCCTGCTGGTGTCGATCGGGGGACGGGGCGTCGGGGGGTGGGGCAGCTCTGCGGTCATGCCGGACTCCCTGGGCAGGTGGTGCGGACCTTTCCCTCGCAGGAGTCTGGCACAGTAACTTCCCGGCAGTGGAAGGGTGTTGATCGCCTGGCGCGTTGGGTTGCGTACGGTGGCGGGCTCGGCGGGCCGATGGCGCATTGACCTCGGGTGCCGGGCGCCAGCAAGATCCTTGGTGTGAAACCTGACATACCTCCTTCGCCCTGGGATCCGCCCTCGCCCCAGCCCCCGTCCGCCTCCGGCGGGCCCGCCTGGCCGCAAGGTCCCGGGCCCGGCCCGCAGCAGGGCTGGCAGGTGCCGCCGTACGGACCCGTACCGCCGCCACCCGGTCCCGTACGGGCCGAGGCCGGGGCCCGCTACGACCAGCAGGGGCGCAACGGGCTGGGCGGCAGGTTCGGGTGGCTCGGGGAGCTGTCGCTCGTCCTGCTCCTGGTCGTCGTCGGCATCCTCGTCGTCTCCGGGATCGGGGCCGTCCTCGCGGAGGTGCTGGACGCGGGGCCCACTGCGGCGGACAGCGAGGTGTTCTTCGAGGACCCCGTCGCCGACATGGCCCACCAGCTCATCGGCATCGCGATCGGGATACCCATCGTGCTCTGGGGCGCCCGCTACCTGGGCAGGCGCCCGGCGGGCACGGTCTCCTCGGTCGTCGGGCGGCTGCGGTGGAAGTGGCTGGGGCTGTGTGCCGCTGTCGCCTTTCCGCTGATCATCGTCCAGTTCGGCATCATGATCGCGTGGACCTGGGGCGAGGAGTCCGCCGAACCGGCCGGGGACGGCTTCCCCGGCTGGACCGCCTTTCTCGTGAGCCTGGCCGTGCTCGGCGCGCTGGTCCCGTTCCAGGCGGCGGCCGAGGAGTACGTCTTCCGGGGCTGGCTCGTCCAGGTGATCGGGCGGACCGTGCGGTCGCCGTGGCCCGCCGTCGTACTCGCCTCGCTCCTCTTCGCCCTGGCCCACGGTTTCGGTCAGCTCACCGGGTTCATCCTGCTGTTCTACTCGGCGCTGTGGTGGGGCTGGCTGGTGATCCGCACCGGGGGCCTGGAGGCGGTGATCACCCTCCACGTCGCCAACAACCTGCTCGCCTTCGGCCTCGCGGCCGGCTTCGGTGGACTCGCCTCCACCGAGACGGCGGCCGACGCGCCCTGGCAGGCGATGGTCGTCGAGTTCGTCTTCGCCCCGCTGTACTGCCTGGGCATGGCGTGGCTCGCGGACCGGCGCGGTGTCGAGCGGGTGAGTGCCTGAACCTGCTGTGAGGAGATGCCGACGTGGTGAGCTCCTCCCGTGGCGAGCCCCTCCCGTAGCGGACCCTCCCGTGGTGAGCCCCTCCTGCGGGAGCCTTCCCGTGTCGGCCCCCGGCCTCAGAACCGTACGGTCAACTGCGCCTGAACATGGGCCCGTAGGACGCCCGCCATGTCCGTCGTGCAGTCGCTGATCAGCCACTGGATCTGGAGGCCGTCCATCAGGGCGATCAACTGCTGTGCTGCGGCGGCCGGTTCGACGCCGGCGCGTAGTTCGCCCGCCTCCCGGGCCTGGACGTAGGCGCGTTCGGTGTTGGCGACCGACGTACGGTAGCGGGCCTCGAAGTAGGCGTGGGCCGGGTGGTCGGGGGAGGTGGCCTCGGCCGCGACCACCGAGAACAGCTCCACGATCCCGCGCCGTTTCGCGTTCAGCTCGGCTAGGTCCACCAGGCGGCGCAGATGGTCGACGCCCCGGGTGACGCCGAGGGCCAGCCACTCGTCGTCCACGTCGTCGCGGCGCTGGAGCACCGCGAGGAGCAGGGCCTCCTTCGTCGGAAAGTGGTGCAGGAGGCCCGGGTGGGAGATGCCGCAGCGGGTGGCGATGACGCGGAGCGAGGCGCCCCGGTAGCCGGCCTCGCCGAACAGGGCCATCGCCTGGTCGAGGATCTCGATCCGCTTGGCCCGGCCCTTGGCGTAGCCGCGCCGCGTTCCCGAGGTCACGCGCATTCACCCGCTGTCATCGGATGCCTCTCTCGTTCCGCCCCCGCGTTGCCGCCGAGCCCGCTCCCGGTCCTGCTCCCGCTCCTGGCCGGGTCCGGTGCTCCGGCCCAGATTCTCACAGGGGTGAATACTTACCATTCCAATACTTACCAAGCGGTCGGTATTGAGCGTACGGTACTGCGGAGTGCCGTCGTGAAAGGAACTCCTGTGGGCCTCCTGCCGCCGTACCTCGACCCCGCGCTCCCCGTCGCGGACCGGGTCGCCGATCTCCTGGGCCGCATGACGCTGCCCGAGAAGGTCGGCCAGATGCTCCAGCTCAACGCCAAGGAGGGCGTGCGGCACCTCGTGGAGGACCTGCACGCGGGGTCGATCCTGCACGCCTCGCCCGAGCGGGTGCTGGAGGCCGCCGCCCTCACCGAGAAGACCCGGCTGCGCATCCCGCTCCTCGTGGCGGAGGACTGCATCCACGGCCACTCCTTCTGGGAGGGCGCCACGATCTACCCGACGCAGCTCGGCATGGCGGCCACCTGGGACACGGACCTGGTGGAGCGGATCGCGCGGGCGACGGCGGTGGAGGTCGCGGCGACCGGCGTGCACTGGACGTTCTCGCCGGTCCTCTGCATCACCCGCGACCTGCGCTGGGGCCGGGTCAGCGAGACCTTCGGCGAAGACCCGTACCTCATCGGTGAGTTGGCCTCCGCGATGGTGCGCGGCTACCAGGGCGAGGGGCTCAGCGACCCGACCGCGATCCTGGCCTGCGCCAAGCACTTCGCCGGGTACTCCGAGACCCAGGGCGGGCGGGACGCCAGCGAGGCGGACATCTCACGGCGCAAGCTGCGCTCGTGGTTCCTGCCGCCGTTCGAGCGGGTCGCCAAGGAGGGGTGCCGGACGTTCATGCTCGGCTACCAGTCCATGGACGGCGTGCCGATCACCGTCAACGACTGGCTGCTGGGCGAGGTGCTGCGCGGCGAGTGGGGCTACACCGGCACACTGGTCACCGACTGGGACAACGTCGGCCGCATGGTGTGGGAGCAGAAGATCTACGCCGATTACGCGCAGGCGTCGGCGGCGGCGGTCCGCGCGGGCAACGACATGGTGATGACCACGTCGAAGTTCTTCGAGGGCGCCCAGGAGGCGGTGGCGGAGGGCACCCTCACGGAGGCCGAGATCGACGCCGCCGTACGCCGCATCCTGACGCTCAAGTTCGAGCTCGGCCTCTTCGAAAACCCCCGCCACCCCGACGCCGCCCGGCAGGCCGCGTTCATCGGCAGCGCCGAGCACGCCGCCCTCAACCTGGAGGCCGCCCGGCGCTCGCTGGTGCTGCTCACCAACGACGGAACGCTGCCGCTGGCAGGCGGTCCGGAGGGGGCGGGGGAAGGACGGGCCACGGGGCCCGGGCCCCGGACCGTCGCCGTCGTCGGGCCCAACGCCGATGACGCGCAGACCCAGTTGGGCGACTGGGCGGGCTCCTCCGGGCAGGCGGACTGGCTCCCCGACGGGCAGCCGCGCACCCTGATCCGTACCGTCCTCGACGGCTTCCGCGACAAGGTGCCCGCCGACTGGACCGTCTCGTACGCGCCCGGCGCCCGCATCCTGGACGTCGGGCCCGACCCGGAGGGGGAGTTCTTCCCCGACGGGCAGCCCCGCCCCGAGGTCGTCGTCCCGGCCGCGCCCGATCCGGCGATGGTCGCGGAGGCGGTGGCCGCCGCCGAGGCCGCCGACTACGTGGTCGCCGTCGTCGGGGACCGGATCGAGTTGATCGGCGAGGGCAAGTCGACCGCCACCCTCGAACTCGTCGGCGACCAGGTCGCGTTGCTGGACGCGCTGGCGGCGACGGGCAAGCCGCTGGTCGTCGTGGTCATCAGCTCCAAGCCGCTGGTCCTGCCGCCGTCCGCGCTCGGTGCGGCGGCGATCGTGTACGCGGCCAACCCGGGGATGCTCGGCGGTACGGCGGTGGCGGAGCTGCTCCTCGGCCTGATCGAACCGACCGGCCGGCTCCCGCTCTCCTTCGCCCGGCACGCGGGGCAGCAGCCGACGTACTACAACCAGGTGCGCGGCCAGCACGGCACGCGGTACGCGGACCTCACGCAGAGCCCGGCGTTCGCGTTCGGGGAGGGGCTGAGCTACACGACGGTCACGTACACCGATCTGGAGCTGCTGACGGCGGTCGTCGAACCGGACGAGACCGTACGGGCGCGGGTGACGCTCACCAACTCCGGTGCCCGGCCCGCGCTGGAGACCCTTCAGGTGTACGTGAGCGACACGGTGACCTCGGTGACCTGGGCGGAGAAGGAGCTGAAGGCGTACGAGCAAGTGCCGCTGGGTCCGGGGGAGTCACGCCAGGTGGTGATCGAACTGCCTGTGGCCGACTGCACGTTGGTGGACGCGCAGGGGCGGCGTGTGGTGGAGCCGGGGCGCTTCGAGCTGCTGGTGGGGCCGTCTTCGCGCGACGAGGTTTTGTTGCGGGCGGAGTTCACGGTCAAGGGGTGAGCCCCGGGAGGAGTGGGCAGGTCGCCCGGGGTTCACGGTGAGCGGTGGGCAGGTCGCCCGGGGTTCACGGTGAACGGTGGATACGGGAGGGGCGCTCGCCGGGGGCGGGGGTGCCGGGTGTCTCCGGGGGTTCGGAGGGTTCCGGCGCCTCGGGCGGCGGTGCGGGCGTCCGGGCGGCGCGCTGGCCGAGCACGACGCCGCACAGCGTGAGCACCAGGCCGACGACCTGCCGGCCGGAGAGGCTCTCACCGGCGAGCAGCAGCCCCAGCAGCACGCCTGTCACGGGGTTGAGCAGCCCCAGCAGCCCGACCGTCCCCGCCGGCAGGTGCTTCAGCCCCAGGAACCAGGCGGCGAAGGCGAGGGCGGTCGCCACCACGGCCAGGTAGGCGAAACCGAGGAGCGCGGGGCCGTCGAGGGCGGGCGGCGCGCCCTCCACCAGGGCCGCGCACGGCACGAGCAGCAGCCCGCCGCCGAGCAACTGCCAGCTGGTGGCGGCGAGTACGTCCACCTCGCCGCTCCACCGCTTGGCCAGGACGTACCCGTACGAGGACATCGCCATCGCCCCGACGGAGGCGAGCACCCCGATCGCGTCCACCGAACCGGCTGCCGTGAACACCATCAGGCAGACGCCGCCGACGCCGGTCAGGGCCCCGGCGAGGTGCTTCCAGCCCGGCCGCTCACCGACCAGCGGCCAGGCCAGCATCATCATGAACAGGGGCGCGAGGGCCATGATGATCGACGCCAGGCTGGTGGGGAGGCGCTGCGCCGCCACGTAGACGAGGGCGAAGAAGCCGCTCATGTTCAGCGCGCCGAGCACCAGGGACTTCCACCACCAGCTCCCCTGCGGCAGCTTCCGGCAGAGGGCCAGGAGGAGCAGCCCGGCGGGGACCGCCCGGAAGGCGGCGCCGTACAGGGGGTGGCTCTCGGGCAGATACTCGCGCGTGACGAAGTAGGTCGTGCCCCAGGCCACGGGGGCCACCGCCGTGACCAGCGACCATTTCAGGTTACCTTCCATGGAAGCTATTATGCCTTCCATGGAAGGTAATCTTCGGGATGCGGCTCCGGGAGGCGCGGGACCCGACCATGTGGCCCGCATCCAGGCCGAGTGGGCGCGGGAGCGCCCGGACGTGGACGTCTCCCCGCAGGCCGTCATCGGCCGTCTGCACCGCCTGGGCCACCTCCTGACCGCCCGCCTCGACGTCGTCTACGCCGCCCACGGCCTGTCGGAGGGCGAGTTCGACGTCCTGGCCGCGCTGCGCCGGGCCGGGGCGCCCTTCGAGCGGGCGCCGGGCGAGCTGGCCGCGCACACGATGGTCACCACGGGCGCGATGACCAAGCGGATCGACCGCCTCCAGCGCGCCGGCCTGGTGACCCGGCGTCGCTCGGCGGCGGACGGCCGGGGCCGGGTGGTCGCGCTGACCCCGGCGGGCCGGTCGCTGATCGACCGGGCGTTCACCGAGCACATGCGCAACGAGCGGAACCTGCTGGACGCGCTGGAGCCGCAGGAGGCGGCGGAGTTGGAGCGGCTGCTGACGGCGTGGCTGGCGCGGGTGGAGTAGCCGGCGGGCCCGCTACTGCTCCCCGTAGACCCGGCGCGCCAGCTCCTCGCGGAGCCGGGTGAGGCGGTCGATCTCGGCGTCGAGGAGGGCGAGGCGGCGGCCGACGACCCCCGCGCCGGCGCCCGCCGGGGCGTCGGGGGACCCGCACCGGGGCGGCGGGCCCTCGGTGAGGAGGTGGAGGCGGTCGGCCAGGGAGCGCAGGTCCTCGATGGTGAAGCCGGAGCCCAGCAGCTCACGGATGACGCGGAGCCGGGCGACCTCGGCGGGCCGGTAGTCGCGCTGGCCCGAAGGTGTGCGGCCGGGCGGCGGGAGCAGCCCGCGCTGTTCGTACAGGCGCAGCGCCCTGGGGGTGCACCCCGCCGCCGCAGCCGCCTCACCGATCCGCATGACGCCCACCCCTGCCGCCCGACAGCCGCTACAACTCCACGACGACGGCCCCGAAGTGCCGCCCTTCGATCAACTCCTGCAACGCCTGCGGCGCCCGATCGATGCCCGGGATCCGGACGTGCGGGAAGGTGATCTCGCCGGAGCGCAGCCACGCGCCGAACCGCCCGGTCCACTCCTCCTCGATGCCGGGGTGGTCCGTACCGCTGTAACCGCGCAGCGAGAGGCCCTTCACGACGATCCGGAACGAGTCGATCTCCACCGGCGCGCTGCCGCCCGCCCGCCGCGCCGACATCTGCCCGGACAACGCCCCGACCAGGGCGAAGCGGGCCCCTTGCCGGGCCGCGCCGACGGCCGCCGCCAGCTGTTCACCGCCGACGGTGTCCACGAGGACGTCGATGCCGTCGGGCGCGGCCTCGGCGAGCTGGGTGGCGAAGGGGGCCCCGGAGTCGCCCGGGTCTCCCAGGAGCACGGCGTCGTAACCGAGTTCGTCGGAGAGCCGTTCGGCCTTCCCGCGGGACCGGGTGGTGCCGATCACCCGCCCGGCGCCCAGCAGCCGGGCGATCGGGCCGGCGAGGGTGCCGACGGCTCCGGCAGCGCCGGTGACCAGGACGGTGTCGCCGGTGCGGACAGGGGCGAGCCGGGTGAGGGCCCCGTACGCGGACGACCCCTGGGAGAGGTACCCGGCCGGGTCGGGCAGCGCGTCCCCGACGGCCGTGCACTGATCGGCGTCCACCACGGCGTGGTCCCGCCACCCGTGCAGGTGGGTGACGGTGTCCCCGACCCGCAGGGGGCTGTCGTCCGGCGCCGCGACGACCTCACCGACGGCAGGCCCGAACAGGGCGTCGCCCCTGTTCAGCGCGGGGAGCGGAAGCCCCTCGACCTCGCCGCCGATGAGGGTGCGCAGACCGGGGAAGACCAGAAAGTAGCGGTTCCGGACGAGGACCTGACCCGTTCCGGGTGCGGTGAGGGGCGCTTCGGTGACGGTGAAGTCCTGTGCCGTGGGCAGCCCTTGGGGCACGGAGGTCAGGCGGACCTCGCGGGCGGTACGGGGGAGGGGCGGGGTGACGGCGGGCATGCGGGGCTCCTCGGCTGGCATCGGCGGGGCGGCGCGCGCGGCACGCGGAAGGTGTCCGGGCGGCGGGTGCGGTGACGCTAACCCTTGACCCGTGGGTCAGGGTCAAGCGCGGGCGGGAGGGGATCGGCGCGGACCGGGGTGGGTGGGCGCGGCCCGGAGGGGAGGGGATTGGCCCGGTCTCGGAGGGGGATTGGCGCGGGCTCGGAGGAGACCGAAGGTGAATCGTGCGGCGAAGAAGCGTTTCGGCTTGACAGCGTTGCGCCGTACGGGTGTGGCGCGGCACTCCGGCGGCCCTCGGGGCGAGCACAATGGGGCGGCGGTTCGTGCAGAGGTGCCGAGGCCCTCTCCCGCACCTTGCGCTGAAGGAGGACCGGTGGCTGATGGCTGGGCGGTTCAGCGGACAGGGCCCGGTGACCAGGCCCGTACCCAGGCGAGGGAACAACTGCTGGATGCCGCAAGGGAGCTGTACGGGGTCGTCGGCTACCGGGAGACCTCCGAGGCGGACCTGTGCGAGGCGGCCGGGGTCACGCCCGAGGTGCTCCGCCAGGAGTACGGGACGCGGGAGGGCCTGCTCATCGCCCTGCACAACCGGGTCACCACCATCGGCCTGCGGGCCGCGGAGGCCGCCCTGCTCTCCGAGGGGATCGACGAGTGCGCGATCGGGGAGAGGGTCCGGCGCCTCTTCGACGCGTACGTGGAGGCCGTCACCCGGGATCCGCGCGAGGCCCGGGTGACCTTCGTCGAGGTGCTGGGCGTCAGCGCGGTGGTGGACGAGCACTGCAAGCTCTGGCGGGCCCTGTGGACGGAGTTCCTCACGGGGGAGGCCGAGCGGGCGGTGGAACGGGGCGAGGCGGAGGACCGGGACCACCGCGTGGACGTCATGGTGATGGTCGGCACGGTCCACGAACTGATGGCCCACCACACCCGCCGCTGCCGCCGGGCCCGCCCGGAGGAGGTCTCGCGCGAACTGACGGAGCTGGCGCTGACGATGCTGGGGTCGCAGCGGGTGGGGTGACGGGGTCGTGGTTCGGTGAGGGGCCGGGCAGGCGGGGTGTCACCCTCACCGCAGCGGCCCCAGGCGCGGGCCGGCTCTGCTGTCGGCAGAGCGCCCGGACACCGTCCCGCCCAGCTGCCAGGCTGGCCGGATGACGCAGCGTACGAACGCGACAGGGAGCGGGAGCGGGGCCAGGGCCGAGGCCGGGACCAAGGCCATGACCGGGACCGGGGCTGAAGCAGGGACCAAGGCCAGGACCGGGACCGAGGCCGGGACCAAGGCCGTGACCGGGACCGAAGCCGCGACCGGGGCCGTGGCCAGGGCCGAGTCCGGGCCCGGGACCGTCACCGTCCACCGCCTCGACCTAGGCTTCTTCGTCCGGCCCGCAGTCGAGGTCGGCGGGCCGCACCCCCGAGTCGAACCGGTGCTCGCCTACCTGGTTGAGCACCCGCGCGGTCGGCTCCTCTTCGATACGGGGATCGGGGCCGGGGACCCGGGGGCCGAAGCGCACTACCGGCCCCGGCGTCGGCCGCTGGAGGGGGCGCTGGCCGCCGTGGGGACGGCACTTGAGGACGTGAGCGTCGCCGTGAACTGCCACCTCCACTTCGACCACATCGGCGGCAACCCTCTGCTTGCGGGCGTGCCCGTCCTCGTACAGGAGACCGAGCTGGCGGCCGCGCGCAGGGGCGGGTACACCATCGACGCGCTCGTCGACTTCCCCGGCGCCCGGTACGAGGAGCTCTCCGGGGAGGCCGAGATCTGGCCCGGGGTGTGGGTGGTGCCGACCCCCGGGCACACCGACGGGCACCAGTCGCTGGTCGTCCGGGAGGGGGACGGGACCGTCGTCGTCCTCGCCGGGCAGGCCCATGACTTCGCGTCGCACTACGCCTCCGACGCGCTCGCCCGCCGTGCCGTACGCGACGGGGTGGCGGAGCCGCTTCCGCCGTACCGGCCCTGGACGGACCGGCTGGCCGCGTTCGACCCGGGGCGGGTGTTCTTCGCGCACGACTGCTCGGTGTGGGAACCGGCGTCGGGGCGGGTCAGCCCTCCGCGGTGACCGGTCCGCCGACGAGCGCCGGCTGCGGCTGCGACGTCGCGTCCAGCCGCGCGTACCGCCCGCCCAGCCCCCACGCCTGGTGCATCGCGTCGGCGAAGGCGGCCGCGAGGAGGTGTTCGCCGGTCGGGCCCGGGTGGGTGCCGTCGTACGTGTCCGTATGGATGTCGTAGCCCGGCGGGCGCGAGGCCAGGAGGAGCGGGGAGGCCGGGGTGTCGAGGTCGGCCACGGCCTTGGCGAGGAGTTCGTTGAAGCGGGCGCAGGAGGCGGCGAAGGGGGCGTCCGACTCGGCCCGGATGTTCGGTATCACCGGGAGCAGCACCATCCGGATGTGCGGGTTGGCCGTGCGGGCCGCCTCGATGAACGTGCGGGCGTTGGCCGCCGTCTGCTCGGCGTCCGTGTAGAACCCGAGGTCTATCAGGCCCAGCGAGACCAGCAGTACGTCCGCCTCCGCCTCGCGCACCGCGTCCGCGATCGCCGGGGCCATGTGCAGCCACCCCTCGCCCCACCCTGCCAGGTGTCGGCGCGCGTCGGGCGGGAAGGACGGGTCGGCGTACGCATGGGAGAGCGGGGCGTCCGCCTCGGGGTCGTACAGCGTCGTGCGCGGCCCGACGATCTCGTACGGAGTCGGGCAGACCGCCTCAAGGTGCTGCCACAGGCGGTAGCGCCAGGTGAAGTCGCCGGTGGCGCCGATGGTCATGGAGTCGCCGACCGGGAGAAAACGCATGGCGTCATCATGGCCGATCACGGCTGTGGCCTGCGACGTGACGATGGACACGGTGGGGCGGGGCGGGGCCGGACCGGCGGTGGACGGGGCCGGGACCGTGGACACTTGGGCCATGCGTTCGTATCCGAGCCGCCGCCGTGCTGTCGCAGGTCTCGCCGCTCCCGCCGCAGCCTTCCTGCTGCTCCTCGGCGCCGCCTGCCCCGCCGTCGCCGCCGACGGGGAGCCCGACCGTGACTTCACGATCGAGGACCCCCGTATCACCGAGTCCAGCGGCCTCGCCGCCAGCCGTCTGCACCCCGGCGTCTACTGGACGCACAACGACAGCGACGACGGCCCCTACGTCTTCGCCGTCGACTCCCGCACCGGGAAGACCGTCGCGACCGTCACCATGCGGGGCATCGGGGAGCCGCGCGATGTGGAGGCCATCTCCATCGGGCCCGACGGGGACATCTACGTCGGTGACATCGGGGACAACCTGGACGGGACCTGGTCCCACGTCTGGATCTACCGCTTTCCCGAGCCCAAGACCCTGCGCGACGCCACCGTCACCGCCACCCAGTACGACGTGAAGTACGCCGACGGGGCCCGCAACGCCGAGGCGCTGATGGTCCACCCCAAGACCGGACGCGTCTACATCGCCTCCAAGAACGAGGACGGCGGCGGGCTCTACGAAGGGCCCGCCGAGCTCACCGCCGGGTCCGTCAACACCTTCCGGCGGGTCGGCGAGGTGCCGTGGGTGACCGACGGGGCCTTCTCGCCCGACGGCGGCTCGCTGGTGCTGCGCTCGTACTTCAGCGCCCGCGTGTACGACTTCGAGGACGGCCGCCTCGGCGAGAGCCGGTCGGTCGCCGCGCCGTTCCAGCGGCAGGCGGAGTCGGTGACGTACACGGCGGACGGCTCGGCCCTGATGTTCGGCTCCGAGGGTGTGCGCAGCGGCGTCGTGCGCGTGGAGGTCGAAGGGGGCGGCAAGCCGACGGGGGGCGGGGAGGAGAAGGGGAAGCCCTCGGGGAGTGGGAGTCCGGCGCAAGGGGCGGGCGACGGTCAGGACGGTGACGGCAAGGGGAGCGTGGGGCTGGGTGCCGTGATCATCGTCGGGGTCGGGGCCCTCTGGTTCGCGCTGCGGCGGAAGCGCGGCGGGCAGGGGTGAGGCCCCCAGGGGTGAGGCCCGTGGGGGGCCGGTGGACCGACCCGCTCAGTCGCCGTTCGTCATCGGCCACACCTCGTAGTGCAGCGTCTTGTCCCGCTTCAGCCGGTGCACCAGCGGGACGAGCACGCCCTGCACGATCGGGTACTTCCGCGACAGCATCCGCGCCGCGTGCGTGTTCTCCTTCGTGCCGGGCCGCAGCAGCCGTGCGTGGGCGCTGATCTCCGGGCCCGTGGGTCTGCCCCGGACCGTGCAGGGGGCGAGTTCCACCTTCGGGTGGTTCCGCATCCGCTCCACCTTCCAGGCGGAGGAGAACGTGCGGATGAAGGCGTGATCGCCCTCGACGGCGATGTTGACGGGCGTGCCGACGGGTGTGCCGTCCTGACGGTGGGTGCTCAGCAGGACGGCGTACTGCTTCACGAAGGGGGCTAGCTCCCGGCTGGCGTCCATATATCCATTGGGGCACGGGCCGGGCGTGTTGTCATGTCCGGTCCGCCGCCGGGGCCGGTGCCGGGTCCGGCGTACGCTCCGCCGCCGGGGTTGTCGCCGGGGCCGGTGCCGAGGCTGCCGTCCGTTCCGCCACCAGGGCCTCGAAACCGGCGATCAAGCGGTCAAGTCCGAACGTGAAGTGGTCGAAGTCGGCGCTGAAGGTGTCCTCCGACATCCCCGCCATCATCGGGTACCCGCCGCTGAGCATGGCCCGCTCCAGGTAGGGGTGCTGGCTCTCCCAGAACTCCTCGTCGCTCAGCCCGGTCTGCGCCACCGCCTCCGCCGCGTCGGCCTGGGTGCGGGCGAGGCCCTCGACGAAGCTGTTGACCGTGATGATCACGCCGATCAGCTCGGGGTCGCGCAGCCCCATGGACCGCAGCGCGGTGAGGGCGAGCTCCAGACCGCGCAGGGCGCTGGGGCCGAGCACCGTACGGGCCTGGTTGATCTTCAGCAGCCAGGGGTGGCGGCGCAGGTTGTCGAGGTAGGTGCGGGCCATGGTGTCGATCGCCACCCGCCAGTCCTCGGGGGCGGGGTGGTCGGCGGCGGGACGTCCGGACCCGGCGGGCAGGGGCTCGCCCAGCACCCGGTCCAGCATCAGATCCAGGAGTTCGGCCTTGCCGGGGACGTACCGGTAGAGCGACATCGTGCCCGTGCCGAGCTCGGTGGAGAGCCGGCGCATGGAGACGGCGGAGAGCCCTTCCGCGTCCGCGACGGCGACGGCGGCCGTGACGATCCGGTCCAGCGTGAGGCCCGGTTTGGGGCCCCGGCTGGGGCGGTCCCCGGTGCCCCACAGGAGTTCCAGGCTGCGCGCGATGTCGCCGCTCCCGGTCGTCGTGCCGTCCGTCGCCGCCGCAGTCGATCCGTCTTTCGCCATGGGGGCAGCGTAGTCCGCCGGAGGGGATTTGGGTACGCCGTACTCGTATCTAGGTACACCGTACTCGGTTTGGGGTACGGTGTACTCAATTCGCTTCCGGGTCGGTCGGAGAAGCCCGGGGAAGCAGGGGGTCGCGCATGTCCATGTCCGAGAACAGGCCGAGGCCCGCGTCCGGATACGCGGTGCTCGCCGAAGGTGTCGTCAAGCGGTACCGGGGGCGGGGGAAGGAGGCGGTCGAGAAGCGGGCACTCGACGGGTTCGACCTCGCCGTACGCCCCGGCGCCGTCCACGGCCTGCTCGGTCCGAACGGGGCCGGCAAGACCACCGCCGTACGGGTCCTCGCCACTCTCCTGCGGTACGACGAGGGCCGGGCCGAGGTGGCGGGACTCGACGTGCGGCGAGAACCCCGCCGCGTACGGAGCAGGATCGGGCTCGCCGGTCAGTACGCCGCCGTCGACGAGGGGCTCACCGGGCGGCAGAACCTGGAGATGTTCGGGCGCCTCTTCCACCTCGGCAACCGCGGGGCCCGGCTCCGCGCCGGGGAGCTGCTGGAACGGTTCGGCCTGGTGGAGGCGGCCGACAGGAGCGCCCAGGAGTACAGCGGCGGCATGCGGCGCCGACTCGACCTCGCCTCCTCGATGATCCTCTCGCCCGACGTGCTCTTCCTGGACGAGCCGACGACCGGACTCGACCCGCGCGGCCGGGGCGAGGTCTGGGACGCGGTCCGGGCCCTGGTGGCGGGCGGTACGACGGTGCTGCTCACCACGCAGTACCTGGACGAGGCGGACCGCCTGGCCTCGCACATCACCGTCATCGACCGGGGGCGGGCCATCGCCGACGACACCCCGGACGCGCTGAAGAACCGCGTCGGCGGGGACCGGATCGAGGTCGTCGCCGCGGAGGAGGGCGACCTGGCCGCCGTGGCGAAGGCCGTCGACCGGGTGGCCGGGGGCGGGCTCGTCCTCACCGACGACACCACCCGCCGGGTGCACGCCCAGGTCGCCGACCGGGTGGCGGCGCTGACCGAGGTGGCCCGCAGTCTCCAGGACGACGGGATCGTGGTGGAGGACATCGGGCTGCGCAGGCCGAGCCTGGACGACGTGTTCCTGCGGCTGACGGGACACGGCACGGACCAGGGCACGGAGACGGACGACGCACCGGTGGAGGTGGCGGCGGCATGACCACGCTCGAACGGAAGCCCGCGGTGACGGGCCGGCTCCGCGAACACGGCCCCGCCTACTGGGCGGTCTCCGACTCCTGGAACACCACCCGCCGCGTCCTCACCCACTACCGGCGCAGCCCCGCCTCCATCGTCTGGCAGCTCGGCTTCCCGATCCTCTCCGTCCTGCTGTACGGGTACATCTTCGGCAGCGCCATGAAGGTGCCCGGCGGCGGTGACTACCGGGAGTTCCTGATGCCCGGCATGTTCACCATGACCATGACGATGGGCTTCATGAACACCGCCGTGGCCGTCGTCACCGACGCCCGCAAGGGGGTCGTCGACCGCTTCCGGTCCATGCCGATGGCTCCCTCCGCCTTCGCCTCCGGGCGCGGGGTGGCCGACCTGGTGGTCGCCGCCGCCGAGCTGACCATCCTGGCCGTCACGGCGCTGCTGATCGGCTGGCGCGCGGGCGGCGGCGTGACGGCGGCCCTCGGGGCGTTCGGGCTGCTCCTGCTGTTGCGGTTCGGCCTGATCTGGGTGGGCGTCTGGCTCGGCCTGCTGGTCCCCACGCCGGAGGCGGCGGGCGGGCTGTACGCGGTCGCCTTCCCGCTCACGATGATCTCCAGCACCTTGGTCGCTCCGTCCCTGATGCCGGACTGGCTGGGCACGGTCGCCGCCTGGAACCCCATCTCCTCGACCGCGACCGCCACTCGCGAACTGTTCGGCAACCCGGTGGCCGGCGGCTCCACCTGGGTGGAGGAGCACGCCCTGCTGATGGCGGTGGTGTGGCCGCTGGTGATCACGCTGGTCTTCCTGCCGCTGGCGGTACGGCGGTTCCGGCGGCTGAGCCGGTGAGGGAGCAGGGCCCGGAGGTGCGGCGGCCGGTCAGTCGGGCTGCTTCTCCATGTGGGCGAGGACGCGGTTGGAGATGCGGGCGAGCGTGTCCAGCTCCTCCTGGGTGAGCGCGTCGACGAACAGCCGCCGCACGTGGTCCACATGCACCGGCGCGGCCTCCTCGATCGCCGTGCGGCCGGCCGGAGTGGCGACGACGAGCGCTCCGCGGCCGTCGTCGGCGCACTCCTCCTTCGCGACCAGTCCGCGTTTGGCCATCCGTCCTACCTGGTGGGACATGCGGCTCTTCTCCCACTCCAGCAGCTTGGCCAGGTCCGTGAGGCGCATCCGTCCGCCGGCCTCGGTGAGTTTGGCCAGCACGAGATAGTCGGCCGGCGACATATGGGAGTCGGACTGGACCCGGCGGGAGAGCCGTCCGATGAGCTTCTCCTGCATGCGGATGAAGCTGTCCCAGGCGGCCTGCTGTTCCGGCGTCAGCCAGCGAGGCGGTGCATCCATGGAAGGAGCGTAGCGAGGCCGCCGAGGCTTCCCGTGAACCGGCTGTCACGTGGGGTGGTTGACGCATCAACCACCTGCTGCCTAGGGTGGGTGACACGTCAACTACATGGCGTGCGGCTCCAGAAGGGACACCCCCATGAGCACCTCGAACAAGGCCGGACTCGACGCGCTGCTGACGCCCGAGGAGAGCGTCCTGGTGCTGATCGACCACCAGCCCTTCCAGTTCGCCAACCTGAACAGTCACGAACCGGCGACGATCGTCAACAACGTCGTCGGACTCGCCAAGGCGGCCAAGGCGTTCGGCGTCCCGACCATCCTGACCACGGTGCTGGAGGAGCGCGGCGGCTATCTGATCCAGGGCATCCAGGACGTGTTTCCGGAGCAGAAGCCGATCGACCGGACCTTCATCAACACCTGGCAGGACCGGCGCGTCGTCGACGCCGTCAAGGCGACCGGACGGAAGAAGCTGATCCTCGCCGGGCTCTGGACGGAGATATGCCTGGCGATGCCCGCCATCCAGGCGGCAGGTGAGGGCTTCGACGTCTACGCCGTCACCGACGCCTCGGGCGGTGTCTCGGCGGAGGCCCACGACATGGCGGTGCGCCGCATGGTCCAGGCGGGCGTCGTCCCGATCACCTGGATGGCCGTGATGGGCGAGTGGCAGCGCGACTGGGCCCGCGAGGAGACCGTTCCGGCCGCCGCCGAGGTCCAGGCCCAGCACGGCGGAGCGTCCGGGGTGGCCTTCGCCTGGGAGATGCAGCTCCTCGCCGCCGGGCGCGCCGGGAGCGGCGCCTGACCGCCGACGGGCCCGTGACCGACGGGCCTTTGGCCGCCCGGCGCCTGGCCGCCCGGCGCCTGGCCGCCCGGCGTCCGACCGCCCGGCGTCCGACCGCCCGGCGTCTGAAGATGATGTATCAACTGCATCGGTTTACGGTGGAGATAGAGCGAACGGAGGCCCCATGACGGTCCAGGTCGATGACGTTCCCGAGGCCAAGCGGTACGAGGCGAGGGTGGACGGGGGCCCCGATGTCGCGGGGTTCGCGGACTACATCCGTACGCCGGAGCTCGTGGCATTCGTCCATACCGAGGTCGCGCCGGAGTACGAGGGCAAGGGAGTCGGCTCGGCCCTGGTCCGCACGGCTCTCGACGAGGCGCGCGCCGCGCAGCTGAGAGTGCTGGCCACCTGCCCGTTCTTCGCGGCCTGGATCGCCCGGCACCCCGATTACCAGGACCTGCTGTACCAGTCCCGCAGCAAGGTCAGCGACTGAACGGCCGGGAGCGGCCGGAACCGGGAGGCCGGTATGAGTGACACGACAGGTGGCACGGGCAGGAGGTCGTACGAGGGCCGCGCGATCACCGTGACCTTCGAGGCCGCGCGCTGTCGGCACGCCGCCGAGTGCGTCAGAGGGCTGCCGGAGGTGTTCGACACGGCCCGGCGGCCGTGGATCCGGCCCGACGCCGCCGACGCCGGGCAGGTGGCGGAAGTGGTACGGCGCTGTCCCTCGGGAGCGCTGCGGTACGAACGCGCGGACGGCGAGGAGGGGCCCCAGCGCCCCTCGTCCACGGAGGGCACGCGCCCGGAGTGATCCGGGCGCGCGGCAGGGGGCCCGCTGTCACACGGCGGCCCGGTGTGCGGTCGCCCTCCGGGCAACGGCAGCCGTGTGACGGCACCCCCTAAGGTGGTGCGCCATGACCTCACCTGATCCGGCGCCGGACTTCGTGCGCGCCACCCGCCGCTCGTACGACGCCATCGCCGGTGGATACGCGCGGTGGACCCGCGACGAACTCGCCGCCAAGCCCCTGGAACGCGGGGTGTTGGCCGTCTTCGCCGAGCATGTGGTGGCGGACGGAGGCGGGCTGCCGCTGGCCGATGTCGGCTGCGGTACGGGCCGGGTGACCGGCCATCTGCACAAACTCGGCCTGGGCGTCGAGGTGTTCGGGATCGACCTCGCGCCGGGAATGCTGGCCGAGGCGCGGCGGGACCACCCCGGGCTGCGCTTCGAGGAGGGGTCCATGCTCGGCCTCGACCTGCCGGACGGGTCGCTCGGCGGGCTGCTCGCCTGGTACTCCACCATCCACGTCCCGGACGAGGAACTGCCGCGCGCCTTCGCCGAGTTCCACCGCGTCCTGGCCCCGGGCGCCCCCGTACAGCTCGGCTTCCAGGTCGGCGACGAGCCGTTGCGGATGGCCGAGGCCTGGGGCCACGAGATCTCGCTGGTCTTCCACCGGCGGCAGCCGGAGCGGATGGCCGCACTGCTGCGGGCGGCGGGACTGGAGGTGCGGGCCGTGCTGTGGAAGGAGCGGGAGACGGAGGGGCCGTTCCCGGAGCGGGCGCCGCAGGGCTTCGTGCTGGCGCGCAGGCCGGTTGTCAGTGGTGGCTGTGAGGATGGGGACACCGAGGCAGAACGCTGAGGCAGAGACTGAGGGGGACCCCATGGGCGCCTGGGACATCGGCCACTTCGACAACGACACCGCGGCCGACTTCGGCGGGCGGGTCGACGACGCCGAGCCGGAGAAGAAGGCGGACGTGCTCCGGGCCGTCCTGACCACCGCGGCCGGCACCGGTCCGCAGGATTACCTGGACAGCGGCGAGGAGGCGGTGGCGGCGGCCGCCCTGGTCGCCGCCCAGTGCCCTGGCGGGGAGCCCGTCACCACCGTGTACGGCCCCAAGGACCCGCTGCCCCCGCTCCCGGCCGACCTGCGCCCGCTGGCGGTCCGCGCCCTGGACCGGGTGGCGGCGCCGAACGCGGAGCCGCTGGACCTGTGGGCCGATGCCGGGGCGGAGGCGGAGTGGCTGGCGGGGATAGCCGCCCTGCGCGCGGTGCTGGCGGCGGCGCCGGGGGAGTGAGGCGGGGGGCCGGTCAGCCGGCGCCCGGGTAGGTGCCCACCGCGCCGTCGATCAGCTCCCGCACGATGTCCATGTGCCCGGTGTGCCGCACGGTGTCCTCCAGCATGTGGATGAGCACCCACCGCATCGACACGACCCGCCCGTCCCACACGGTGCCCGTCGTCCCCAGGTCCGTCTCCCGGATCGAGGCGTCGGCGGCCGCGCGGGCGCGGGCGTAGAAGGCGAGGATGTCGGCGGTCGTCTCATCGGGGCCGGCCACCATGTCCTCGGTCGCCGGGTCGAACCAGAACGGCTCGGTCGCCCGGCCGAACGGCGAGCAGAACCAGCCGTATTCGACGGTCGCGAGGTGCTTGACCAGGCCGAGCAGATTCGTCCCGGTGGGGGTCATCGGACGGCGCAGCTGCTCGTCGTCCAGCCCCTCCAGCTTCCACAGCACCACGTCCCGGTGCCGGTCGAGACTGACGTGGAGGCTTTCCTTCTCGTCTCCGGAGTACGGGACATGGGTGGCGGGGGTGGCGGGAGGTACGGGGGAGCTCATGGGCGGCACCCTAGCGGCGCACCCCGGCCCGTCTTGGTGTCCGGCCTGCCCTCAGCGTTTCGTGCGGCCCGTCCGCACGAGTTCGGCGGCGTCCGCAGACCGTGCGGGTCCGCCTTGAACGGGCTGCTGTACGGAGGCGGCCCGGCACACCGCGTGGGTGCCGGGCCGCCTCCGTACAGCCGGAAAACCGAAGCGCTACAGCTTCTCGATCACGTAGTCGATGCACGCCGTCAGCGCCTGCACGTCCGCCGGGTCGATCGCCGGGAACATCGCCACGCGCAGCTGGTTGCGGCCCAGCTTGCGGTACGGCTCGGTGTCCACGATGCCGTTGGCGCGCAGCACCTTCGCGACGGCCGCCGCGTCGATCTCGTCCGCGAAGTCGATGGTGCCGATGACCTGCGAGCGCTTGGCCGGGTCCGTGACGAACGGGGTCGCGTACTTGGACTCGTCGGCCCAGCCGTAGAGGTGGCCCGAGGACGCGGCCGTGCGGCCCGTCGTGAAGTCCAGGCCGCCCTGGGTGTTCATCCACTTCAGCTGCTCGTTCAGCAGGAAGAGGGTGGCCAGCGCCGGGGTGTTGTACGTCTGGTTCTTCAGGGAGTTGTCGATCGCCGTCGGGAGCGAGAAGAACTCCGGGATGTGCCGGCCCGAGGCGTGGATCCGGGCGGCGCGCTCCAGGGCGGCCGGGGAGAACACGCCGATCCACAGGCCGCCGTCGGAGGCGAAGGACTTCTGCGGGGCGAAGTAGTAGACGTCGGACTCGGTGATGTCGACCGGGAGGCCGCCCGCGCCCGAGGTGGCGTCCACCAGCACGAGGGAGCCTTCGTCGGCACCCGCGACGCGCTTGACCGGTGCCGCGACGCCCGTGGAGGTCTCGTTGTGGGTGAAGGCGTAGACGTCGACGCCCGCTTCGGCCTGAGGGTCCGGGTGGGTGCCCGGGTCGGAGGCGATGACGGTGGGGTCGGACAGCCAGGGCGCGAGCTTGGCGGCCTTGGCGAACTTGGAGGAGAACTCACCGAAGTTCAGGTGCTGGGACTTCGTCTCGATCAGACCGTGCGTCGCGATGTCCCAGAAGGCGGTGGAGCCGCCGTTGCCGAGGATGACCTCGTACCCCTCGGGGAGGGAGAAGAGGCTGCGTACACCGTCGCGCACTTCGCCGACCAGGTTCTTGACCGGGGCCTGGCGGTGGGACGTACCGAGGAGAGAGGTGCCGGTGGCGGCCAGCGCGTCGAGCGCCTCCGTCCGCACCTTGGAAGGACCGGCGCCGAAGCGTCCGTCGGCGGGCTTGATGTCAGCGGGAATCTGGATGTCGGCCACGAGTCGGAGCGTAGTCCCTCGGTGGCACGGCTCGGCAACCGTGTCCGTCCGGTGAGACGCGCACTCCGACCCGTGGACGGCCGGGCGCACCTCGAGAACTACGCGTCGTGGCCGAACGGGCAGCCCAGCTCAACCGGCAGCTCGTACAGGTCGTTCTGCGTCACGATCGGCTTGTTGCGCAGCTCGGAGGCCGGGACCGCCAGCTCCAGCTCCGGGAACCGCTCGTAGAGCGCCGGGAGCGCGATGCCCGCCTCCAGGCGGGACAGGGCGGCGCCCGGGCAGACGTGCGGGCCGTGGCCGAAGGCGATGTGGCGGTTCGGGGTGCGCGTGGCGTCGAACTCGCCCGCCGTCGGGCCGTACTGCTCCTCGTCCCGGCCCAGTGCGCCGAACGAGATGATCAGGCCCTCGCCCTTCGGGAGCACCTTGTCGCCCACCTCGATGTCCTCCGTGGCGAAGCGGATCAGGACGTGCGAGGTCGGGGTGTTCCAGCGCAGCGTCTCCTCGATCACGCCGTCCCACGGGATCTCCCCGTTCAGGACCTGCTTGCGCTGCTCGGGGTGGGTCTGGAGCGCTTCCACCACGTTGACGATGAGGCTGATGGTGGTCTCATGTCCGGCGGCGATGATGAGTTGCAGCGTGTTGACGATCTCCTCGTCGGTGAGGTGGTCACCGTTCTCGGAGGCCGCGATCAGGGCGCTGGTGAGGTCGTCGCCGGGGTTCGTCCGCTTGTCGTTGACGATCTTCGTGAAGAGGGTCCCGAGGTCCGCCATCATCTGCGGGACCTCCTCCGGCGGCGTCTGCGTCGAGAAGAACTTCTCGAACAGCTCCTTCAGCCGCGGGTGGTCCGCCGCGTCCACGCCCATCAGCTCGCTGATGACGTTCATGGGGAGCGGGTAGGCGAACTCCGCCTTCAGGTCCACCGGCTGCCCGGCCGGGAGGGCCGCCAGCTTCTCCAGGCTCGCGTTCGTCAGCGCCTCGATCCCCGCCCGCAGCCGCTCCACCCGCTTCACCGTGAGCGCCTGCGCCACCAGCGTACGGAGGCGGCGGTGGTCGGCCCCGTCGACCGTCAGCATGGAGCGGCCCGGGTTGGCCAGGCCGATCAGCGGCCAGTCCATCGGTATCTCGCCGCGCTGCCAGGCGTTCCAGACGTTGATGTCCTTGACCACCCGGCTGTCGGTGAGCAGCGCGCGGGCCTCCGCGTGGCGGGTGACCGCGTACACGTGTACGCCGCCCGGCAGCTCCACCTCGGCCAGCGGACCGGCCGCCCGCAGCGCGGCGCTCTCGCCATCGAGGTCTCTGACGAAGGGGTCGAGTGCGATGCGGGTCATGCGGGGCCTCCGAGGCTTCCGGGTCTGCCCAGGGCGGGCGTGGGCGTGAAGATCACCGGCAGGTCCGTCAGACCGCGCAGCCACGGCGACGGGCGGCGGGTGAGCTGCTCGGCGGGGACGGCGAGGTCCACGTCCGGCAGCCGGTCCAGCAGGACCTCGATGCCGGTACGGGCGATGACCTCGGCGGTCTCCTGGGCCGGGAACGGGCAGCGGTGCTCGCCGTGGCCGAAGGAGAGGAAGGCGTTGTTGCCGCCGGTCAGCGCCGAGCCGTCGGTCCGCACCTGCGGGTCCCCGTTGGCGGCGGCGAGGCCGAGGAGCAGCAGGTCACCGGCGCGGATGTGGCGCCCGCCGAGGTGGGTGTCGCGGGCGGCCCAGCGGCCGGCGACGTTCTGCGTCGGGGTGTCCTCCCAGAGCACCTCGTTCATCGCCTCGGCGACGCTGTGCCGGCCGCCCGAGAGCGAGGCGGCGAACCGGTCGTCGGTGAGCATCAGGCGCAGCGAGTTGCCCATCCAGTCGGCGGTCGGCTGGTGCCCGGCCGCCATCATCACCATGAGGTCCTGGGCGACCTCCTCGTCGGTGAACCCGCCCGTGTCCGCGATCATCCGGCTGGCGACGTCGTCGCCGGGCTCGGCGTGCTTGTCGGCCAGCAGCTGGAACATCGAGGCGCCCAGGTGCTGCTGTCCGGCGAGCGCCCGCTCCCGGCCGTCGATCATGTCGTTGATCGCGCCGACCAGGGGGTACGCCTCCTCGTCGGAGAAGCCGTAGATCCTGGCCAGCACGAGCGCGGGCAGCAGCTTGGCGTACTCCGCGATGATGTCGACCGAGCCCTTGGTGCAGAACCGGTCGATCAGCTCGTCCGCGAACTCCTCCGCGTACCGCTTCAGGGAGAACGGGTCGACGCCCTCCAGCGCGTTGCTGATCATCATCGCGCGGACGCTGTGGCGCTCGCCGACCGTGTAGAGGATCGAGGGCTGCTTGCGCCCGATCATCGGCAGCAGCGGCCAGTCGTCGGGGATGCGCTCCCACTGGTTCCACAGGTCGGAGTCCCGGCTGAAGAGGACCGGGTCGCCAGTGACCTGGTGCAGCTCGCGGTAGCCGAGGACGAGCCAGGCGGGCACGTCGCCGTCCAGCACGACCGGGGCGACGGCGCCGTGGTCGCGCCGCATGTCCCGGTAGAGCTGGACGGGGTCGCTCTGGAAGCGGGGCCCGGACAGGGGTACGGACCCGTGGGAGACGGGGCAGCCGGAAGCGGTGCCGGGCGTTCCGGAGGTGGTGGTCACGGGGCGGGCTCCGGGGTCGGGGCGGCCGCCGCCAGTGCCGCCTCGGGGACGGGCGTTCCGGAGGCGCGCAGGCGGGCGGCGGAGAGCGCGGCGAGGTGCTCCACGAGCGTGATGAGCACGTACTTGCTGGAGGACCGGTCCCGGGCGTCGCACTCCACCAGCGGCACGTCGTCCGCGAGGTCCAGGGCCTCGCGGATCTGCTGCTCGCTGTGGAGCGGGCCGCCGAAGTCGTTGCACGCCACGATGAACGGCGTGCCGTGGTGCTCCAGGCGGTCGATGGCGTACCAGGAGTCGGCGAGCCGGCGGGTGTCCACCAGGACGACCGCGCCGAGCGTGCCGGAGAACAGCCGGTCCCACAGGAACCAGAACCGCTCCTGTCCGGGCGCGCCGAAGAGGTACAGCACCGAGCGTTCGTCGAGGGTGATGCGGCCGAAGTCGAACGCCACGGTGGTGGACGTCTTGGCCTGCACGCCGTCGAGGTGGTCGACGGCCTCGCCCGCGCGGGTCATCGTCTCCTCCGTGTTGAGCGGACGGATCTCGCTCACGGATCGGACCATGGTGGTCTTGCCGACCCCGAAGCCGCCCACGACAACGATCTTGAGTCCGTTGTCTGCGGTGTCGCTCAGGGTGGCGCGGTCAGAGGTTGCGGAGTCCAACGAGCACCTGTTCCAGGATGTCGGGGTCGGGGAGCCGGTCCGCGACACGGGCGGTACGGGGGTGGCGGGCGCTGATCCGGCCGGTGTCCAGCAGGTCGCACAGCATGATGCGGACGATGCTGACCGGCAGGTTCAGGTTCGCGGCGATCTCGACGACGGCGGTGGGGCCCTGGCACATCCGCAGGATCGCGGTGTGCTCCGACTGCATGCCGGGGGCCGGATCGCACTCGGCGACGACGAGGGTCACCAGGTCGAAGGCGGCCGAGTCGGAGCGGCTGCGTCCCCCGGTGAGGGTGTACAGCCGGTCCGGGTCGTCGTCGCGGCCCGGGCGGGGCCGGGGCGCCGTCGTCATACGGCCGAGCTCTCGGCCGCCGGAAGGTCGGCGGCGGGGGAGCGCGGCGGGGCGACGAGGTGTTCGCCGAGCTGTTCGACGAGCTCGCTCATGTTGTGGCCCACCAGACCCACGTCGGAGTCCTCGTCGGCGACGACGGCCAGGTGGGCGCCCGCGCCCGCCTCGACGATGAACAGCACACCGCCGTAGAACTCGGCCATCGCGGAGCGTACGCCGCCGGTGCCGTCACCGAACTCGATGGACGCGCCGTGCGACAGGCTCTGGATCCCGGCGGAGATCGCGGCCAGCTGGTCGGCCTGGTCGACCGAGAGCTCGGGCGTGCGGCACAGCTTGAGGCCGTCGCGGGACAGGACGAGGGCGTGGCGGGTGCCGGGGGTGCGGTCGAGCAGCCCCTCCAGCAGCCAGTTGAGCTTCTCGTCGGTGGTCGCGGTCATCGGGTGTTGCCTTCCGGGTGCGGGGAGTTGGCACGTACGGCCCGGCTGAAGGTGCTGAAGCGCGCTGCCTGGACCTTCGGGTCGGTGGTACGGGCCCGGGGGGTTTCGGTTCCGCCGGGGGTGGCGTTGCCGGTACGGGACTCGGCGGCGGCCAGCGTGCGGCCGCGGCGGCGCTTGGGCAGGCCGCTCTCGCCGAACGCGGGTACGGCGCCGGTGGATTCGGACTCCGACTCCGGCGCCGGCTCCACCGCGGGGGCCGGCGACGACGAGGAGGTGTCGGCGGTGGCGAGGGAGCGGGCCGTGGGCGCGGCGTCGGAGGTGTCCGTGCCCTCGGCGGAGGCGTGGGACGGCTCCGGCTCGGCGGTCGCGGCAGCGGCCGGGAGCGCGGCGGCCGGGCCGGGGGCCGGAGCGGCCGCCCGCGAGATCAGGTCCTGCGGCAGCATCATCAGCGCGCCGGTACCGCCGCGCGCCGAGGGCCGGAAGGAGACGGTCAGTCCGTGCTTACGGGCCAGCCGGCCGACGACGGCGAGACCGAGCCGGGTGCCGGAGAGGTTGGTGAGGTCCTGGTTCTCGGCGGAGACGGCCTTCTCCGCGCGGCGCAGCTGCACCTCGCTCATGACCAGGCCGCTGTCCTCGACGGTGATGACGATGCCCGCCGGGACCTCCTCCACATAGACGTGCACCTCGGCGGTGGGCGGCGAGAAGTTGGCCGCGTTGTCGAGGAGTTCGGCGAGCGCGTGCATGACGCCCTCGGCCGCGTGCCCGGCGATCGCGACATCGCTGGTGGAGTGGAGGCGGACGCGCTGGTAGCTGCCGATGCGGCCCATCGCGCCGCGCAGGATCGACTCCATGACGATCGGCTTGGCCCAGCGCCGCCCGGAACGCGCCCCGGTCAGTACGGCGATGGAGTCCGCGAGCCGACCCGCCTGGGCGGTGCGGTGGTCGAGGTGGAGCAGGTCCCCGAGCACGGACTCGTCGGTGTGCCGGTGCTCCATCTCCCGCAGGTCGGCCAGCATGCTGGTGGCCAGGGCCTGCATGCGCCCGGCCGCGTTGGCGCAGGCCGCGACGGCGGCGGACCGCTCGGTCTCGGCGCGGGTGGCGCGGGCGGTGAGCCGGTCGACGGTGACGGAGAGCCGGGACCGCTCGGCGGCGGCCTCCGCGGCGATCCGCTCGTTCTCGGCGCGGGCCTCGGCGGTGACCCGGGCGGTCTCGGCGGAGGCGGCGGCCTTGATCCTGGCCGTCTCGGCGGTGAAGCGCTGGGCCTCGGCGGCGGAGGCGGAGACCAGGTGCGAGGTCTCGGAGGTGAACCGCTGGTTGTCGGCGGCCCGCAGGGAGCGCAGGGTGCGCGCGGTCCCCAGGGTGTGGACGGTGACGGCCACGCAGAGGCTCAGCAGCACGGCGGTTGCGCCCGCGCCCCAGGCCAGCGGGGTCCGTACCGAATCGGGGGCCGCGGCCACGGCCCACAGAGTCAGCGTGCCGGTGACGGCTGCCGAGATCAGCAGGGCGAGTGCGGTGGGCCTGAATGAGGGGCGCAATCGGAGTCCTCGGTGGCGGACGGGGCGGGAGGAGGTGAACCGCGCCGGTCGAATCCGGACAGTTCACCACGGGTACGGGCGATCATGCACAACTGGAGCTGATAATTCCTGCTCAAGTCTTGGTCACTATAGGAGACTTGACGGTCTGTTTGGGAAGATCTTGTGGGCTTTTTTGTGCCTCTTGAGGGAATTTGTCCGCCCGCATCCCAAGAGTTCATCTGTACCGACGGCATGCTGAAGCCATGGCCGAACAGCATCGCCCGACCGCCGAAGCCCCCGCCGGGTTCGCCGCCGCGCTCCGCTCCGCCGTACGCGGCGCGAGCGATTTCGGACCGACCGCCCGGGCCCTGACGACGATGGACGCCTCCAACTACCGCCGCGTCCCGCTCGGCGTCCTCGCCCCGCGCGACGCCGACGACATCGCGGCCGCGCTGACGATCTGCCAGGAGTACGGGGTGCCGGTGGTGGCACGGGGCGGGGGCACGTCCATCGCGGGCCAGGCCACCGGTACGGGCCTCGTCCTGGACCTCACCCGCCACCTGCGCGCGATCCTCGACCTGGACCCGGCCGCCCGCACCGCCACCGTCCAGCCCGGCGTCATCCTGGACGACCTGCGGGCGGCCGCCGCCCCGCACGGCCTGACCTTCGGCCCGGACCCGTCCACGCACAGCCGCTGCACCCTCGGCGGCATGATCGGCAACAACTCCTGCGGCGCGCACTCGGTGGCCTGGGGCACGACGGCGGACAACGTGCGGGGGCTGTCGGTGGTGCGGTACGGGGGCGAGGCGCTGCGGCTGGAGCAGGGGGCGCCTCGGCGAGGAGGGGGGCGCGGCCCCGAAGGCGTACGGGAACAGACGGCCCTCGGCTCCGGCGGCGTACGCGCAAAGGCAACCCTCGGCCCCGAAGGCGTACGGGAACTGGTCGACGCGCACCTGGCCCTCCTCCGCACCGGCTACCCCGACCTCCCGCGCCGCATCTCCGGCTACGCGCTGGACGCGCTGCTCCCCGAACACCCCGGCGGCCCCGACCCCGTACGGGCGTTCTGCGGCAGCGAAGGCACCCTCGCCGTGGTCACCGAGGCGACCGTCCGCCTGGTCGAGGCCCCGCGCGCCCGGGCCCTGGCCGTCCTCGGGTACGCCGACGAATCGGCGGCGGCCGAGGCGGCTCCCGGCCTCCTTCCGTACGGCCCGCTCACCGTCGAGGGCATGGCCGCCGACCTCGTACGCGAACTGGCCGGGCTGCCGCGCGGGGCCGCCTGGCTCTTCGTCGAGACGGGCGGCGCCACCCCGGCCGAGGCGAAGGCGCACGCCGAGCGCATCCTGCGGGCGGCCGACGCGGTGGACGGAGCGATCGTCACCGACCCGGCCGGGCAGCGGGCCCTGTGGCGCATCCGCGAGGACGCCTCCGGCACCGCGACGAGGGTGCCCGACGGCAGCGAGGCGTGGCCCGGCTGGGAGGACTGCGCGGTCCCGCCCGCCCAACTAGGCTCATACCTGCGCGACTTCCGAGCCCTGCTCGCCCAACACAACCTGCGTGGAACGCCGTACGGCCACTTCGGCGACGGCTGCATCCACGTACGCATCGACTTCGACCTGCTGACATCGGCAGGTGTGGCAAGGTTCCGCCGCTTCTCCGAGGAGCTGGCCGATCTCGTCGTCGCGCACGGCGGCTCCCTCAGCGGCGAGCACGGCGACGGGCAGGCGCGCGCGGAGCTGCTGCCCCGGATGTACGGGGAAGAACTCGTCGCCCTCTTCGGCGCGTTCAAGGACCTGTGGGACCCGGACGGCGGCCTGAACCCGGGCATGCTCGCCCGCCCGGCCCCCCTCGACACCAACCTCCGCTTCGCCGTCCTGCCCAGGCGCCCGGTGGACGTGGAGTTCGGCTACCCGCAGGACGGCGGCGACTTCGCGGGCGCGGTACGGCGGTGCGTCGGCGTCGCCAAGTGCCGTACGGAGACGGCCCCGGGCGCGGGCGTGATGTGCCCCTCCTTCCGGGCGACCGGCGAGGAGGCGCACTCGACGCGGGGGAGGGCCAGGCTGCTGCACGAGATGCTGGCGGGCGAGGTGATCACGGACGGCTGGCGGAGCACGGAGGTACGGGACGCACTCGACCTCTGCCTCTCCTGCAAGGGGTGCCGCAGCGACTGCCCGGTGGGTGTCGACATGGCCACGTACAAGGCGGAGTTCCTGCACCACCACTACCGGGGCCGGCTCCGCCCCGCCGCCCACTACGCGATGGGCCGCCTCCCGCAGTGGCTGCGCCTGGCCGCGCCCTTCGCCCGCCCCCTCAACGCCCTGGCCCGCGTACGCCCGTTGGCCGCCCTGGCCAAACGGCTGGCGGGGATCGCACCCGAGCGGACGATCCCGGTGCTGGCGACGGAGACGTACAGCCGGTGGCTGAGGGGACGTCAGGGCAGGGGGCCGCACATCCTCTCTTCCGACCGGGCGGTGCAGCTCTGGGCGGACACCTTCACCGAGCACCTGTCGCCGCAGGTGGGCCGGGCGGCGGTCCGGGTGCTGGAGGAGGCGACGGGACGCACGGTGCTGCCGCCGCCGAGCGGGGTCTGCTGCGGCCTCACGTACGTGTCGACCGGGCAGTTGGACCGGGCCCGCGCGGTGATGCGCCGCACCCTGGACCGGATCGGCCTCCTCCCCGGCCACCCGCTCGTCGTCCTCGAACCGAGCTGCGCCGCCACCCTCCGTACCGACCTGCCCGAACTCCTCCCCGACGACCCGCGCGCCGCCGAACTGGCGGGGAGCGTACGGACCTTGGCCCAGTACCTGGAGGAGTACGCCCCCGACTGGACCCCGCCCCGGCTGGACCGCCCGGTCGTCGGCCAGACCCACTGCCACCAGCACGCGGTCCTCGGGGACGCGGCGGAGCGGCGGCTGCGGGAGCGGATGGGGCTGACCGGGGAGCTGAGCGGCGGGTGCTGCGGGCTGGCCGGGAACTTCGGCTTCGAGAAGGGGCACTGGGAGGTCTCCGTTGCGTGTGCGGAGGAGCAACTGCTGCCTGCGGTACGGGGGTCGGAGCCCGGAACGGAGCTGCTGGCGGACGGGTTCTCCTGCCGTACGCAACTGGACCGGCTGGCCGGGCGGCGGGCCCGTCACCTGGCGGAGGTGATCGCGGAGGGGCTGGACGGGGAGGAGGGCGGCGGCCGCTGAAATGCGGTTCAGGTGGCTCCCCGGGCGCTTGTACGGTGGCGCGCGTGAAGACTCAGGTGATCGTTCTCAACGGCGGCTCCAGCTCCGGCAAGTCCGGGATCGTCCGGTGTCTGCAAGCCGTCCTGCCGGACCCGTGGCTCGCGCTGGGGACCGACACGATGGTCGACGCGATGCCCGCCGCCCTCCAGGCCTCGGAGACGGGCATCGCGTTCGGCCCGGACGGCGGGGTGAGCATCGGGCCCCGGTTCCGGGAGCTGGAGGACGCCTGGACCGAGGGGGTCGCCGCGATGGCCCGCGCGGGCGCCCGGATCATCGTCGACGAGGTGTTCCTCGGCGGGGCGGCGGGCCAGCGGCGGTGGCAGCGACGGCTGGGCGGGCTCGGGGTGTTGTGGGTCGGCGTGCGGTGCGAGGCCGAGGTCGCGGCGGGGCGGGAGACCGCCCGGGGCGACCGGACGGTGGGGATGGCCGTGGCGCAGGCGGAGGTCGTCCACCGGGGCGTGGTCTACGACGTGGAGGTCGACACCACCCGTACCGAATCGCTGGTGTGCGCGCGGACGATCGCCGAGCACGTGAGGTGAGGGGCTCCTGAGGGCTGACCGCTGGCATCGACGGGTTTGCAGTGGTCGTCGCGGTTCGCAACGGGGAATGTCGTGGAAGACGGTGGCAAGCGGCGGCGGAGGAGGTGGGCGGTCCTCGGCGCGGTCCTGGCGGGGCGGTGCTCATATCCGGCGTCGGCGCATCACCAGCTGCTCGGTCAGCAGTGAGAAGGGGAAGGGGCCGAACCTGGTCCGCGCGCTGCTGCCGAAGTACGTGGAGGCCGAGGCGGAGCGGATCGGCTGCGGCCCGATCCGGCTGAAGCTGCCGGAAGTGCTGGAGTAGGCACGCGTACGCCCCCGTGCCCCCGGCCTCACCCCCGCGCGACGATCTCCCGGGCCAGCGCGGCCAGCTTCGGCAGGGCGGGGTGGCCCGGGCCGTCGCGGCGGGCGAGGAGGACCGGGACGCCCGGGGCGTCGTCGAGGGGCACGTAGACGACCCCCGGGTGCGGGTGCACGGCGGCGGTGGAGGCGGCCGAGATCCCGCTGCCGCGCCCGGCGGCGATGGCGGTGAGCCAGTCGTCGGTGTTGGCGACGGTGAGGGTGGCGGCGGGCCGGGCGTGCGGCGGCCACAGCTCGGGGGTCGTGGTGCCGGAGACGGTGTTCAGGACGACGGGGCCGCCCACGAGGTCGGCGAGGCGCAGCGACGTACGGGAGGCCAACGGCCCGTCCGCCGTCACCGCCGCCACCCGCGCCTCGGTGAACAGCACCTCGGTGACGAGCCCCGGCGCCTGGACCGGCCCGCGTAGCAGCGCCGCGTCGACCTCGCCCCGGGTGAGCCCGGCGGTGCGGTCGTCGATGCGGAGCAGCTCCAGCGGGGTGGCCGGGTACCGCTCCTGCCAGCCCCGCAGGAGCGGTGTGGTGTACGGGCCGAAGGCCGACCAGGCGTGCCCGAGCCGCAGGGGCCAGTGGCGCAGCCGCCCGGTGTCGAGGGCCTCGTCGAAGGCGGCCACCGCGGCGGCGGCCTTGTCCCGGAAGGCGACGCCCTCGGGGGTGAGGGCGAGGTGGTGGGTGGACCGGTCGACGAGCCGGAGCCCCAGGTGGCGTTCCAGGGCGGCGAGGGTGCGGGAGACGGCGGGCTGGGTGAGGCCGAGGTGTGCGGCGGCCCGGGTGACGTTGCCCTCCTCGGCGATGGCGAGGAAGGCCCGCAGATGGCGGAGCTCCACGGCCCGGGAGGCAGCCGCCGGGCGTTCGGGGTGCGGCGCGGCTGTGGGGGCTGCCGGGCTTGCGGGGTGCGGTGGGGCTGTAGGGGCTGCCGGGCGCCCCGGGACCGCCGCGTTTCCCGCCTCTTCCGGGTGGCTCATGCGTCCGGAGCATAACGGGAGCCCAGAACTCATTTCACGGGACGCGCGCGGGTCCCTAACGTGGAGCCCGTACGTCGTCTCGCACCCCCGCACCTCTCCTGTTCCCGGAAGGCCGCTCGTGAACGTCCAGCGCAGTGCCGCAGAGCCGGCCGCCGCAGCCGTCGCCGTACCCGAGGCGGTGCCCGCTCTGGAGGGCGCCGGGCAGAAGGGGGCCGACGGCGGACCGGGCCGACGGACCGCGCTGGTGCCGATCGTGCTGGTGGTCGCGGGCGGCCTCTCCGTCCAGTTCGGCTCGGCCGTCGCCGCGCTGCTGATGCCGAAGGCGGGGGCGCTGGGCGTCGTCACGCTCCGGCTGGCGGCGGCCGCGCTGATCCTGCTGGTGGTGTGCCGGCCGAAGCTGCGCGGCCACTCGCGCGCGGACTGGGGCACGGTGGTCGCCTTCGGCGTCGCGATGGGCGGCATGAACACGCTGTTCTACCAGGCGCTGGACCGCATCCCGCTCGGCATCGCCGTCACCCTGGAGGTGCTCGGCCCGCTCGCGCTCTCCGTCTTCGCCTCGCGCCGCCTGATCAACGTCCTGTGGGCCGGGCTCGCCCTGGTCGGCGTGGTCCTGCTGGGCGGCGGGGGCTTCGACCGCCTGGACCCGGTGGGCGCGGCGTACGCGCTGGGGGCCGGGGCGATGTGGGCGGCGTACATCGTGTTCAGCGCCCGCACCGGCCGCCGCTTCCCGCAGGCGGACGGGCTGGCCCTGGCGATGGTGGTCGCCGCGGTCCTCTCGCTGCCCCTGGGCATCCTGGAGTCCGGGGCGAAGCTCACGGTCCCCTCCACCCTGGCGCTCGGGGCGGCGGTGGCGGTCCTCAGCTCGGTGCTCCCGTACACCCTGGAACTCATGGCCCTGCGCCGCCTGCCCGCCTCCACGTTCGCGGTCATGATGAGCCTGGAACCGGCGATCGCGGCCACGGCGGGCTTCCTGATCCTGAACCAGGCCCTCTCCACGACGGACGCCCTCGCCATCGCCCTGGTCATCGGGGCGAGCATGGGCGCGGTACGCAGCCAGACGGGGGCGCGGCGCAAGGGGTGAGGGGTTCGGCCGCGGGCACCGGTCACCAGGTGCACGGCGCCTGGCCTTCCACGGCAGGGCAGAGCAGGGCGGGCGGGGCCTCAGCTGTCGGCAGGCAGGATCCGGAAGGCGTCCAGCCCGGGGGTGAGGGGGGCCACGGCCCGAAAGTCGCGCTGGTCCAGGGTGAAGATGCGGTTTGTCCGATAGCGGTCGGCGAGGACGACCCCGACCGCGTCGGCGAGGTCCAGCCGCAGGCCTTCGTACTTCTGCCGCACTTCCTGGGCTGTTCGCAGGTCGGCGAGCTTGAGCTCGGCGAGGCGGTACTGCCCGTCGTCCATGCGGGAGTTCAGCGCCTCCATCACCTGCATCGCCGCCGAGAACCCCAGGTCGCGATGGACCAGGTGATCCAGCTCGGTGACCACCAACGGCGAGATGGCCAGCCTCTCGTTCTCCAGGATCCGGGCTGCCTCGGAGTGCTCCGCCTGCGCGGCGTCGAAAGCGGCGTAGAGGGCGGAGGTGTCGGCGACGATGATCAACGGCGTGCGGCCCGTTCCTTGATGTGTTCGTAGACCGACTCGTCCATCTCGTCGGGTGTGAGGGGGCGTCCGCTGTCGAAGACCGGCAGCTCCCGGCTGCGCTTCGGCCGCTCCGCGTGGTCCAGCAGCAGGGCGATGCTGCGCCGGATGAGCTCCGCCTTGCTGACGCCGGTCGCGGCCGATTCGGCGTCCAGCCGCACTTCCAGTTCTTCCGGAAGGTACACGGTCGTCTTTATCATGCCGCCAGATTACCACCCTGCCCTACGTAGGGCAGGGTGGGAGATCCGAGCGCACCGGTCACCAGGTGCACGGCGCCCGGAGGTCGGTGATGGAGTCGGCGAGTTCGGCCGGGTGGGCGGGCCACCCCGTTTGGTGCCAGTGGGCGATCCGCCAGGACAGCCGGCGCGGCCACAGGGCGGTGGTGGGCAGCTCCGGTACGGGGATCCAGGCGAGGGTTCCGCCGTAGGTGTCCAGGGTCTCGGGGGCGCCGGGGCTCCCCTCGGCTGTCATGAGGAAGTAGTGCTCGTGCCGGCCCCCCTTCCAGATCCGCGCCACCTCGCGCCGGACGCTCCCGCGCAGCCCGGTCTCCTCGCGCAGCTCCCGTACGGCGGCCTCCTCGGGGGTCTCGCCCGTCTCGACCCCGCCGCCGGGGATCTCGAAGTACGGGCCGTCCTCGTCCGGCTCCTGGAAGCGGATGAGCAGCATGTGCCCGTCCCGGATCACGATCGCCCCGGCCCGCACCCGTACGGGAGGAACGGCGGCCGGATCGTCCACCTCGACCGACCCCCCCGGGCCGCCCCCTGCCGCCCAGGCCCGCAGGACGACCTCCGCCGTGCCGGCCGGCCAGATGCGCGCGTGCAGGGCCTCGGCCAGGGAGAGCGCGTGCGGCGGGCCCGGGGGTGTCGCCGTGCCGGGAAAGGTGTAGCGGACGTATCCGGCCTCGCGGCGCTCCTCCAGGATGAGCCGGTCGCCGTCGAAGTGCGGGTTCACCAGGTGCGGTTCGGCGGTCATCGGCGGAGATTAGCAGCGGTACGAGGTGCCAGGCGGGGCCTGGGAACGGGAACCGGACACCGGCCGGTGCCGCCGACCGGTCTCGGCGTCGGTGGCGGCCAGGGAGTGTCCGGCCCTGAGTCGCCGGACACTGACGGGACAGAAAATCATGCAAGCGTGCTTGATTGTTTTCTGCTCCGCTGCCATGCTCCTGGGCACCACACCCGGTCCCGAGGGGAGCGCACGTGTCCGATGTCGCAGCGGTGGTCGACGATCTGCGCGAGGAGAGCGGCGAACTCGACGCGCTGGTAGGTGCGTTGGAGGCGGACCGGTGGCGCGACCGGACCCCCGCCGAAGGGTGGACCGTCGCCCACCAGATCGCCCACCTGACCTGGACCGACGAGGTCGCGCTGCTGGCGGCCACCGAGCCGGACCGGTTCGGCGACGAGGTGGCCAAGGCGCTCGCCGCCCCCGAGTCCTTCGTCGACGAGGCCGCCGAGGCGCTGGTCGCCGCCCACGCCCCGGACGCCCTGCTCGCCAGGTGGCGGGACGGGCGGCAGCGGCTGGGCAAGGTGCTGCGGGACGCCCCCGCCGGGACCCGGATCCCCTGGTACGGGCCGCCGATGAGCGTCGCGTCCATGGCGACCGCCCGCCTCATGGAGACCTGGGCCCACGGCCAGGACATCGCCGACGCCCTCGGGGTCACCCGAGCCTCCACCGCCCGGCTGCGGCACGTCGCGCGGATCGGGGTGCGGGCCCGGAACTACGCCTACGCGGTACGCGGCATCACGGCGCCCGTGGAGCAGTTCCGCGTCGAACTCGCATCGCCCGATGGTGAGTTGATCGCGTACGGGCCCGAAGGCGCCGCCCAGCGTGTCACCGGGCCGCTCCTCGACTTCTGCCTCCTGGTCACCCAGCGCGCTCACCGCTCCGACCTCGCGGTCACCGCCGAGGGGCGCGACGCCGACGAGTGGCTCTCCATAGCCCAGGCCTTCGCAGGTCCCCCTGGCCCGGGCCGCCCGCCCCGCGCCGGGCAAGCCGTACGAGGTGACCGGTGACCGCCCCCGCACCCCTCCGCATCGGCAACGCCTCCGGCTTCTACGGCGACCGCTTCGATGCCGTACGCGAGATGCTCACCGGCGGCCCCCTCGACGTCCTGACCGGCGACTATCTGGCCGAGCTGACCATGCTCATCCTCGGCCGCAGCCGCCTCAAGGACCCGGAGAAGGGGTACGCCACCACCTTCCTGCGCCAACTGGAAGAAGGCCTCGGCCTTGCCCATGAGCGCGGGGTGAAGATCGTCGCCAACGCGGGCGGCCTCAACCCGGCCGGCCTCGCCGACGCCGTACGGAAGTTGGCGGCCAAGGTCGGGGTCCCGGTCACCGTCGCCCACGTCGAGGGCGACAGCCTGCCCGTGCCCGACGGGTTCCTCACCGCCAACGCCTACCTCGGCGGTGGCGGGATCGCCGCCTGCCTGCGGGCCGGGGCGGACATCGTGGTCACCGGCCGGGTCACCGACGCGGCCCTCGTCACCGGCCCGGCCTCCGCCCACTTCGGCTGGGGCCCGGACGACCTGGACGCCCTCGCGGGTGCCGTGGTCGCCGGGCACGTCCTGGAGTGCGGTACGCAGGCGACCGGCGGGAACTACGCCTTCTTCGGCGCCCACGACATCCGCCGCCCCGGCTTCCCCCTCGCCGAGATCCACGCCGACGGGTCCTCCGTCATCACCAAGCACAGCGGTACGGGAGGTGTCGTCGATCTCGGCACCGTCACCGCCCAACTCCTCTACGAGACCGGGGGAGCCCGGTACGCCGGACCCGACGTCACCGCCCGTCTCGACACCGTACGGCTCACGCCCGACGGCCCGGACCGGGTCCGCATCGACGGGGTGCGTGGCGAGGCCCCGCCGCCCACACTCAAGGCCGGGCTCACCCGGCTCGGCGGCTGGCGCAACGAGGTCGTGTTCGTGCTCACGGGCCTGGACATCGAGGCCAAGGCCCGCCTGGTGCAGGACCAGTTCGCCGACGCCCTGGAGCGGGGCGGTGCGCGGCCGCCGGCCGAGGTCCGGTGGGAGCTGGCCCGTACCGACCGCTCCGATGCCGACACCGAGGAGCGGGCCAGTGCCCTGCTCCGGCTCGTCGTCCGCGACCAGGACGCGGAGGCGGTGGGCCGGACCGTCTCCGGGGCCGCCGTCGAACTCGCCCTCGGCAGCTACCCGGGCTTCCATGTCACCGCCCCACCCGGAAAGGGCGCGCCCTACGGGGTGTTCGAGGCGATCCACGTACCGGCGGGGGAGGTCGCGCACACCGCCGTGCTGCCGGACGGGACACGAGAAGTCGTCGAACCACCCAACCGTACGGAGGAGTTGGCCGCCGTGGGCGAACCGCCGCTCCCCGACCCGTACCCCTCCGATCTCCCCACCCGCCGCGCTCCCCTCGGGCTCGTCGCGGGCGCCCGCAGCGGGGACAAGGGCGGTGACGCCAACGTGGGTGTCTGGGTGCGCGACGACGACGCCTGGCGGTGGCTGGCCCACGAGCTGACCGTCCGGCGGTTGAAGGAACTCCTGCCGGAGGCCGCCGAATTGACCGTCGTACGCCATGTCCTGCCCAACCTGCGCGCCCTGAACTTCACCGTGCACGGCCTCCTCGGTGAAGGCGTCGCCGCGCAGGCCCGGTTCGATCCGCAGGCCAAGGCGGTGGGGGAGTGGCTGCGGTCGCGGTGGCTGCCCATCCCCGTGGCCCTGCTGGAAGGCGTCCCCGTACCGGAGGTGTCCGCATGACCGTCCTGCCCACCGCGATAGACCCCAACAGCCCGGAATACACAGCCAATCGGGCCACCATGCTGGCCAAGCTCACCGAGCTGGAGGCCGAGCACGCCAAGGCGCTCGCGGGCGGCGGCGAGAAGTACCTGGCCCGGCACCGCAAGCGCGGCAAGCTCCCGGCGCGGGAGCGGATCGAGTTGCTGGTCGACCCCGACACCCCGTTCCTGGAGCTGTCGCCGCTGGCCGCCTGGGGCAGTGACTACGCGGTCGGCGCCTCGCTCATCACGGGCATCGGGGTGGTGGAGGGCGTCGAGTGCCTGATCACCGCCAACGACCCGACCGTACGCGGCGGGGCCTCGAATCCGTGGACCCTGAAGAAGGCCCTGCGCGCCAACGAGATCGCCTTCGCCAACCGGCTCCCTTGCATCAGCCTGGTGGAGTCGGGCGGCGCCGATCTGCCCTCGCAGAAGGAGATCTTCATCCCGGGCGGGGCGCTGTTCCGGGACATCACACGGCTCTCGGCCGCCGGAATCCCCACCGTGGCCGTCGTGTTCGGCAACTCCACCGCCGGAGGCGCGTACGTCCCCGGTATGTCCGACCACGCAGTGATGATCCGGGAGCGGTCCAAGGTCTTCCTCGGCGGGCCGCCGCTGGTGAAGATGGCGACCGGCGAGGAGAGCGACGACGAGTCCCTGGGCGGGGCCGAGATGCATGCCCGTACATCGGGGCTCGCCGACCACTTCGCCGTCGACGAGCAGGACGCCATCCGCCAGGCCCGGCGCATCGTCGCCCGCTTCAACTGGCGCAAGGCGCATGCCGATCCGGGTCCTGCCGAGCCGCCGAAGTACGACGAGGACGAGCTGCTCGGGATCGTCCCCGGTGATCTGAAGGTGCCCTTCGACCCGCGCGAGGTCATCGCGCGGCTGGTCGACGGATCGGACTTCGACGCGTTCAAGCCGCTGTACGGGACGAGCCTGGTGACGGGGTGGGCGCGGCTGCACGGGTATCCGGTCGGCATCCTCGCCAACGCGCAGGGGGTGCTGTTCAGCGAGGAGTCGCAGAAGGCCGCCCAGTTCATCCAGCTCGCCAACCAGCGCGACATCCCGCTCCTCTTCCTCCACAACACCACCGGCTACATGGTCGGCAAGGAGTACGAGCAGGGCGGCATCATCAAGCACGGCGCGATGATGATCAACGCCGTCGCCAACTCCCGCGTCCCGCATCTGTCGGTCCTGATGGGCGCCTCGTACGGGGCCGGGCACTACGGCATGTGCGGCCGTGCCTACGACCCGCGCTTCCTCTTCGCCTGGCCGAGCAGCAAGTCCGCCGTCATGGGGCCGCAGCAGCTCGCGGGCGTGCTGTCGATCGTCGCCCGCGCCTCGGCCGCCGCAAAGGGGCAGCCGTACGACGACGAGGCCGACGCCGGGCTGCGCGCCATGGTGGAGCAGCAGATCGAGGCGGAGTCGCTGCCGATGTTCCTGTCCGGGCGGCTGTACGACGACGGGGTCATCGACCCGCGCGACACCCGGACCGTCCTCGGGATGTGCCTGTCCGCCATCCACACCGCACCGGTCGAGGGCGCCCGTGGCGGCTTCGGCGTCTTCCGGATGTGAGGCCCAGATGACTATCACCACGCTGCTCGTCGCCAACCGGGGCGAGATCGCCTGCCGGATCTTCCGCACCTGCCGTGACCTGGGCATCACCACGGTCGCCGTGTACTCCGACGCGGACGCCGGCGCCCTTCACGTACGCGAGGCCGACCTCGCCGTGCGCCTGCCGGGCTCCGCCCCCGCCGACACCTATCTGCGCGGCGACCTCGTCGTGGCCGCAGCCCTGGCCGCCGGGGCGGACGCCGTGCACCCCGGCTACGGCTTCCTCTCCGAGAACGCCGCCTTCGCCGCCGCCGTGCAGGACGCGGGGCTCGTGTGGGTGGGCCCGCCGGTGAAGGCCATCGAGTTGATGGCGTCCAAGACCCGGGCCAAGGAGCTGATGGGCGGGGCGGGGGTGCCGCTGTTGGCCCCCGTGGACCCGGCGACGGCCACCCCGGAGGATCTGCCGCTGCTGCTGAAGGCCGCCTCGGGCGGGGGCGGGCGCGGGATGCGGATCGTGCGGGAACTCGACGCGCTGGGCTGGGAGTTGCTGGCGGCAGCCGCCGAGGCCGCGTCCGCCTTCGGGGACGGCGAGGTGTTCGCGGAGCCGTACGTGGAGCGGGGCCGGCACGTCGAGGTGCAGGTCATGGCGGACGCGTACGACACCGTGTGGGCGCTGGGGACCCGGGACTGTTCGCTCCAGCGCCGCCACCAGAAGGTCATCGAGGAGGCCCCGGCGCCCGGGCTGGATGATGCCCTGCGCACCGGGCTGCACGACGCGGCGGTGGCGGCCGCGCGGGCGGTCGGCTACCGGGGGGCGGGGACCGTGGAGTTCCTGGTCTCCGCCGAGGGCAGGCCGTACTTCCTGGAGATGAACACCCGCCTCCAGGTCGAACACCCGGTGACCGAGGCTGTGTTCGGGGTGGACCTGGTCGCGTGGCAGCTCCGGGTGGCGGAGGGGGAGCCGCTGGACCCGGCAGTCCCGTCTCCGTCCGGCCATGCCGTCGAGGCCCGGCTCTACGCCGAGGACCCCGCGCGTGACTGGCAGCCGCAGACCGGAGCACTGCTCACGCTGGAGGTGCCGGACGCGCCCGGGCTGCGGCTGGACACCGGGTACACCGGCGGCGACACCATCGGCGTCCACTACGACCCGATGCTCGCCAAGGTCATCGCCCACGCCCCGACGCGCACGGAGGCGGTACGGCTGCTGGCCGGGGCCCTGGAGCGCGCCCGTATCCACGGCCCGGTCACCAACCGCGCCCTGCTCGTAAGGTCGTTGCGCCACCCGGACTTCGTGGCGGCCCGACTCGACACCGGCTTCTACGACCGGCACCTCGCCGACCTGACCGCCCCCGGACCCGGTGACCCCGCCACCGCCGCCCTCGCCGCCGCGCTCGCGGAAGCCGTACGCACGACGAGCGCCCCGGGCCCCGCCCCCACCCGCTTCGGCGCCTGGCGCAACGTCCCCTCGCAGCCCCAGGTCAAGCGCTACCGCAGCGAACCGGACGGCACCGAGCACGAGATCGCCTACCGCACCCCGCGCACCGGCACCCCGGAGCCGTACGACACCCCCGGCATCCGCGTCCTCGCCGCCACTCCGGATCGCGTCACCCTCGAACTGGAAGGCGTGACAAGGGACTTCAGCGTCACCACCGATCGGGACCGCCGTTACGTGGACACCGCCGGAGCCTCGTACACCTTCACCGCCCTGCCCCGCTTCACCGACCCGGCCACCCAGACCGACCCCGGCTCGCTGCTCGCCCCCATGCCCGGCACCGTCGTCCGCCTCGCGGAAGGCCTGGCGCCCGGGGCCGCCGTCGAGGCCGGGCAGCCGCTGATCTGGCTGGAGGCGATGAAGATGGAGCACCGCATCCTCGCCCCCGCCTCCGGCACCCTCACCGCCCTGCACGCCGCCCCCGGCCACCAGGTCGAGGTGGGCGCCCTGCTCGCCGTGGTCCAGGAGGGCCCGGACGCCACCCCCATAGCCGCATCCGCACCGGAGGAGAACGCATGAGCATCGTCCGTACCGCCGTCCTCGAAACCGAAGAGCACCAGGCGCTGCGCGCCGCCGTCGCCGCCCTCGGCAAGCGGTACGGGCGCGACTACATGACCACCGTCATCCGCGAGGGCGCCCACACCAGCGAGCTGTGGGCGGAGGCCGCCAAGCTCGGCTATCTCGGGGTGAACCTGCCCGAGGAGTACGGGGGCGGGGGCGGAGGCATGGCCGAACTGTCCATCGTGCTGGAGGAGTTGGGGGCGGCGGGCTCGCCCCTTCTCATGATGATCGTGTCGCCCGCCATCTGCGGAACGGTGATCGCCCGCTTCGGGACCGACGAACAGAAGCGGCGGTGGCTGCCGGGCCTCGCCGACGGCAGCCTGACCATGGCCTTCGGGATCACCGAACCGGACGCCGGGTCCAACTCCCACCGGATCACCACCACCGCCCGCCGCGACGGCACCGACTGGGTGCTCACCGGCCGCAAGGTCTTCGTGTCCGGTGTCGACATAGCCGACGCGACCCTGATCGTGGGCCGCACGGAGGACGCCCGGTCGGGGAAGCTGAAGCCCTGCCTCTTCATCGTGCCGCGCGATGCGGAAGGGTTCGGGCGGAACCAGATCGACATGGAACTCCACGCCCCCGAGAAGCAGTTCGAGCTGGTCCTCGACGATGTGCGGCTGCCCGCCGACGCCCTGGTCGGCGACGAGGACGCGGGGCTGCTCCAGCTCTTCGCGGGGCTCAACCCCGAGCGGATCATGACGGCCGCGTTCGGGATCGGGATGGGCCGGTTCGCGCTCGGCAGGGCCGTGGAGTACGCCCGTACGCGCCAGGTCTGGAAGGCCCCGATCGGCGCCCACCAGGCCATCGCGCACCCGCTCGCCACCGCCCACATCGACTTGGAGCTGTCGCGGCTGATGATGCAGAAGGCCGCCCGGCTCTACGACGACGGCGACGACATCGGGGCGGGCGAGGCGGCGAACATGGCCAAGTACGCGGCCGGTGAGGCGTGCGTGAAGGCGGTCGACCAGGCGGTCCACACCCTGGGCGGCAACGGACTGACCCGCGAGTACGGGCTCGCCTCCCTGATCACCGCCTCCCGGGTGGCCCGGATCGCGCCGGTCAGCCGGGAGATGATCCTGAACTACGTCTCGCACCAGTCGCTGGGCCTGCCCAAGTCTTACTAGAACCCGCGAAGAACCCGGCCCGTCCGACCTCTCGCCCTTCCCCACCCCCAGGGGCGATTCTGACTCTCCACACCCGCACGGCCTCCCCGCGCCCGCCCCCTCCGGGGCGGCGCGTGCCACCGCGACGACAGGGGTAACCGCCATGGTGTTCCGCAGTGAGTACGCAGATGTACCGGCCCTCGACGTGCCCATCCACGAAGCGGTCCTCGGCGAAGCCGCGAGCTTCGGTGACACGGTCGCCCTGATCGACGGGGTGAACGGCACCTCCCTCACGTACACCCAACTCGACGGTTTCCACCGGCGGATCGCCGCCGCGCTCGCCGAGGCCGGGCTCAGGAAGGGCGACGTGCTCGCCCTGCACAGCCCGAACACCATCGCGTACCCGGCCGTCTTCTACGGGGCCACGCGCGCCGGCGCCTCCGTCACGACGGTCCACCCGCTGGCGACGGCCGAGGAGTTCGCCAAGCAGCTGGCCGACAGCGGGGCCAAGTGGATCGTGACGGTCTCCCCGCTCCTGGAGACCGCCCGCCGCGCGGCCGAACTCACCGGCGGCGTACAGGAGATCTACGTCTGCGACCAGGCGGAGGGCCACACCTCCATCCTGGACATGCTCGCCTCGACCGCCCCCGAACCGGCCGTCGCCATCGACCCCGGCGAGGACGTGGCGGCGCTCCCGTACAGCTCCGGCACGACCGGCACGCCCAAGGGCGTGATGCTGACGCACCGGTCGATCGGGACGAACCTGGAGCAGCTGAGACCGTTCATCCCGATGGGGGAGGGCGACCGCATCCTCGCGGTGCTCCCGTTCTTCCACATCTATGGGCTTACGGCGCTCATGAACGCGCCCCTGCGCTGCGGGTCGACCGTCGTCGTCCTGCCCCGCTTCGACCTGGCGCAGTTCCTGGAGGCCATCCAGACGCACCGCATCACCGGTCTGTACGTGGCCCCGCCGATCGTGCTGGCGCTGGCGAAGCACCCGCTGGTGGGGGAGTACGACCTGTCCTCGCTCCGGTACATCGTCAGCGCCGCGGCGCCCCTGGACGCCGAGCTGGCCGCCGCCTGTTCGGCCCGGCTGGGGCTGCCGCCGGTGCGGCAGGCGTACGGGATGACGGAGCTGTCGCCCGGTACGCATGTGGTGCCGCTCTCCGTGGAGGAGCCGCCGCCGGGGACGGTGGGCAAGCTGCTGCCGAACACGGAGATGCGGATCGTGTCCCTGGAGGACCCGGCGCGGGACGCGGAGCCGGGCGAGGACGGCGAGATCCTGATCCGCGGCCCCCAGGTGATGAAGGGGTATCTGGGCCGCCCGGACGCCACCGCCGACATGATCGACGCGGGCGGCTGGGTGCACACGGGGGATGTGGGCCGGGCCGACGAGGACGGCTGGCTGTACGTCGTCGACCGGGTCAAGGAGCTGATCAAGTACAAGGGCTACCAGGTCGCCCCCGCCGAGCTGGAGGCGCTGCTGCTCACCCATGAGCAGGTGGCGGACGCGGCGGTGATCGGGGTGTACGACGCCGAGGGCAATGAGGTCCCGAAGGCGTTCCTGGTCCGGGGGCCCGGGGTGGAGGGGCTGACCGAGGACGACGTGATGGCGTACGTCGCCGAGCGGGTCTCCCCGTACAAGAAGGTGCGGCAGGCCGAGTTCATCGCGGCGGTGCCCCGGGCCGCGTCCGGCAAGATCCTCCGGCGCGAGCTGCGCGACCGGGAGAAGACGGAGGAGCAGTGACGCTGATCGTACGGACGTGGGACCGGGGCGTGGCGACGCTGACCCTGGACTCCCCGGGCAACCGCAACGCGCTCTCGGCCGCCCTGGTGGGCGGGGTCCGGGAGGCGCTGGCGGAGGCCGCCGCCGACGAGACCGTACGGGCGGTGGTGCTGACCCACACCGGGACGACGTTCTGCGCCGGGGCGGACCTGAAGGCGCCGCCGGACCCGGAGGCGTTCGTGGGCCTGATGCGGGAGATCGTGGCGCTGCCGAAACCGGTGGTGGCCCGCGTGGACGGCCATGTCCGGGCGGGCGGCCTGGGGCTGCTGGCGGCGTGCGACATCGCGGTGGCGGGGCCGGCGGCGACGTTCGCGCTCACGGAGTCGAGGCTGGGGCTGGCCCCTGCGGTCATCTCCCTGACGCTGCTGCCGCGCGTGGACCGTACGGCGGCGAACCGCTACTACCTCACGGGGGAGCGGTTCGACGCGGCGGAGGCGGCACGGATCTCGCTGGTCACGGTGGCCGCCGAGGACGTGGACAAGGCCCTCGTCCCGGTCCTGGACGGCCTGCGCCGGGCCTCACCGCAGGGGCTGGCCGCATCGAAGGAGCTGGTCACGGCTACGGTGCTGAGGAGTTTCGACCAGTACGCCGAAGACCTCATCGCCCGCTCCGCCGCGCTGTTCGCCTCCGAGGAGGCCAGGGAGGGGATGACGGCCTTCCTTGAACGACGGGACCCGGCATGGGTGCGGTGACCTCCTCCTCCAGCGTCGCGAAAGCGGCTCACGCCCCCAAGCAGGATCGCAGCCGGGCCACCCGGCAGCGGCTCCTGGAGGCGGCGGTGGCCTGCCTGGCCGAACACGGCTGGGCGGGCTCCACCGTCTCGGTCGTCGCCGAGCGGGCCGGGGTCTCGCGGGGCGCGGCCCAGCACCACTTCCCCACCCGGGAGGACCTGTTCACGGGGGCGGTGGAGTACGTGGCCGAGGAGCGCTCGGCCGCCCTGCGCGCGCTCCCCGTGCAGGGGCGCGCGGAGGTGGTCGCGGCGCTGGTGGACCTGTACACGGGCCCGCTGTTCCGGGCCGCGCTCCAGCTCTGGGTCGCCGCCTCCAACGAGGAGCAGCTGCGGCCGCGCGTCACGGAGCTGGAGGCGCGGGTGGGCCGCGAGACGCACCGGATCGCCGTCGAACTCCTGGGCGCCGACGAGTCCCGCCCCGGCGTCCGCGAAACGGTCCAGGGCCTGCTGGACATGGCCCGGGGCCTCGGCCTCGCCAACCTCCTCACCGACGACACCGCCCGGCGCGCGCGGGTGGTGGCGCAGTGGGCGGCGCTGGTGGAGGACGGGCTGGGGTGAGTGCGGGCCGGGTTCGCTCCCGACCTTCCGGTGTACGGGAGTTGACGCGCGGATGAGGAGTCGGCGGCGAACATCCGTACGGCCGCCCGAACGGCCGTAGGCCGCCGTACCGCTGGCTACGTTGACGCTGTGCGGAGGCAGCAGCGGTCAGGGAACGACGGCGTCGGCAGCAGCGCGAGTTCGAGCGCGAGCGCGCGGGACGTGTCCGAGGAGACCGCGCGGGCGCCCCGCATGGCACACCCGGCCGGCCCCGGCGTCCTCAGCGGCGGCCCCCAGGGCTTGCAGGGCATGCAGCAGACGCTGGGCAACGCGGCCACCACGCGAGCGGTGCGGCGCGGGAAGCAGCCGTCCTTCGTGCCGCCTCCGGTCATCGAGGAGGGCGTCGAGGAGGAGGTTGAGGGCGGGGGCTCCGGGGGCGGGTTCGACGCGCGGCGGGGGGTGGGCGGTGAGGGCTCTCGGCGGTCGGTTCGACGCGGGAAGCAGCCCTTCGTTCCGCCTCCGCGTATCGACGAGGGCGTCGAGGAGGAGGTTGAGGGCGGGGGCTCCCGGGGGGTGCCGGGCGCGCGGCGGAGGATGGCCGACGAAGGCCCCCGGCGGGCGGTGCGGCGAGCGGGGCGGCCCGTCGCCCTGCCCACGCCCATCCCCGAGAGCGCCGAGCGGGGCCTCGTACTGCCGTCGTACCTGCGGGACCTGGAGACGGGCGGGCTGTCCACGGCGTACGGGATGACCGGCCAGGAGTTCGTGAGCACCGCGATCGCGACCGTCGTGGGGCACAGCGGCGGCACGGTGGCCGCCATCACCGCCGAACTGGCCGGGCGGCCCGAGTCGTTCTTCGGCCAGGGCCGCGCGTTCGCGGTGGAGGGCGCCGAGGGCGGTGACGGGTGCGACGTCACCGTGTCCATCGCCCGCGCCCCCGACGACCAGCTGCCCCTGTTCCACCCGGCCGCCGACATCGCGACGGCCGCACCGCACCCGGACGGGACGCCGTTCGCCGCGGTGGACGACCCCGAGGGCAAGGAGACCAAGGTCGACGTCCAGCACAACAGCGCGACCTCCGCGAGCAGTACGGTCGGCAGCTCCTCCAGCAAGGGGGCGGGAGGTACGGCGTTCGGGCTCGCCCCGGTCGTACCGGGCCTGTGGCTGGGCGCCGCGGTGACGGGCAGCGTGCAGCCCTGGCAGTCCTCGCGGGAGTCCCGCAGCCAGCGCGGCATGGCCGAACCCCGCGTACTGCGCAGCGACAAGGGCTCGGTGGAGGTGCCCCGCCGGGTGGTGTACGTCGTACGGACCCGGCCCCAGGCGGGCGGGGGCGAGCAGGTCTTCCGGGGCTCGGGAGGGCTCACCCAGCGGGTGCCCACCGAGCACCTCGTGCCGGACGGCACCGATGCGCCGGCCCGGCCGCAGCCGGTGGGCGGCGGCCTCGCGCGGCGGGTCTCGCTCGCCGACTCGCTGGCCCCGGTCGGCGTCTCCGACACCGCCGCGCCGCACCAGGGCGGCGGGGGCCTCTTCGACACGGTCGCCTCCGTCCTGCACCCCTCGCTGACCGCGCCCGGCGCCCCCGGACGCTCCCGGCTGTACGAGGCGACCTCCACCCAGACCGTGCTGGAGGACCTGCCCCGGCTGCTGCGCGACGGCGTCACCGGTGAGGACCTCCAGTCCAAGGACGGCAGCATCGCGGGTACGTACCGGATGCGCGCCGTCGTCACCGGGCTCTCCCCCGCCTGGGGCACCGGGAAGACCCAGCTGCGTACTCACCAGCAGGCTCAGCACTCCAAGACCGAGACGGCGGGCAAGGGGCGCGCGCTCACCGCCGGTATCGGCCCGGCGATCGGGTTCGGTGGCGCCCCCAACGCGGCCGTGGTGCGGGCCGCCGCGATGCCGGTCGCCGCGGCCCGCAAGGCCCGGTTCAGCGTGAACGAGCAGACCGTCTCGACCCGGCAGGGTGCGGAGGTGCGCGGGGAGAAGGTGCTGTACAGGGGGACGGTGCAGTTCACCGCGGAGGGCACCGGGCCCCGGTCGGCCCGGATGATCCTGCACCCGGAGACCCGGGTCGCCACACACGCGATGCAGGTCTGGATCAGCCTGCGGGCCGACGAGGCGAAGGAGTTGGGACTGCCGCTGCCGCCGGGGGTGACCGCGGGCGACTTCATCAAGAGGCCGGTGCCGCAGGCGGGGGCCGGGGACGGTACAGGCGTGGGCCCGGCGACAGCACCGGGGTCAACGGCTGCGACAGGCGCGACAGGCGCGGCGGCGCCGGGGACGGCCGCTCCGGCGGCGGACGCCCGGCACCTGCCGTTCGGCGCGATGGGATCGAGTGTCACGCTCGGCCGGATCGACGCCAGGCCCATGGTGCGGGCCGTGGAGAACATGTTCGCCACCGACCCCCAACTGGCTGGATATCTGCCCGCCTTCGGCGCCACGCGGCCCGCGGCGGACATCAGCAAGGAGGAGCACGAGGCGCAGCGCGCCAACTACCGCGAGCTGATGGCCGCCCTCTCGGAGACCAACTTGCGGGTGAACAAGGACCAGTTGCTGTCCACCGGCATCCGCGTCCGGCTGCGCCGCAAGTCCTCGATGCACTCCCACGACGTACAGCTGCGGGTCCACGGCACCATGGGAACGCTGAGCCATCTCGGCGACATCGACGACTGGCTGGTGCGCAGCCACGCCGGGGTCGCCACCAACGTCCAGAGCGGGCGCAGCAGTTCGCGGTCGATCGGTGGCATGGTGCTGGCCCAGGCCCGGATGGTCCCGGGCGTGCTCACCGGCTCGGTCCGCTACGAGCGGCAGAACACCGGGACCCGCCGCAACCAGGCCGGCCCCTCCACCCGCACCGATGTCCTCACCAACGGGTCGGAGAGCGCGAGCGCGTTCGGGGCGGCGCTGCGGCTGAACGTGGACGTCACGATGACCTCGCGGAAGCGGAAGCTGGCCCGCGCGGTGACCCCGGGCACCCCCGGCCAGGACCTGCCGGAGGTCCGGGCACTGCCCGGCCTGAACCTCGGGTCGCAGGACGTACGGCTGCTCACGCCGTCCGAGTTCACCGTGGACACGGCGGAGAAGGCGCGGCTGGACGCGGGCGGCGGGCAGGCCCCCGGTCCGGTGCGGGCCGTCGACGCGGGGGGCATCGGCGATCTGGCCGCGCTGGCGCCGCGCCCGGCCGACGGGCAGCGGGTACGGGACTGGCAGCTGGTGGAGACGATCGGCGACGGGCAGCCGGTCCGCGACCTCGCCCTCGCCCTGCTGGCCCGGGCCGCCGCCCGGGGCCAGGCGGGCCGCCGGGACCAGGCGCTGTCCACGGAGGGGCTCGCGCCGCGGCTGGCGGTCGAGGAGCGCTTCAGCCCGCGGGCGATCATGGCCTCGCTGCGGCAGGCCGAGTCCTCCGGGTGGGTGGTGAAGAACCTGCGGTATCCGCGCCGGCTGGCCGCGCTGAACGGCGCGGTGGGCACCCGGCTGGCGCTGACCACGCCCCGGCTGGTGCACGAGGCCGCGGGACCGGGCACCGAGACGTTCGTGCTGGGCGGCCACCAGGCGGGCGGGCAGCAGGGGAGCGGCGTCACCGACCTGGTGCAGGCCGGGGGCACCGGCGTACAGAACGGGTCCGAGTGGCGGATCGGCGAGGGGCTGTCGGCGGGCGGGGCGAGGAGCAAGGGCGACACCGGGGCCGCCACCGTGTCGGGGACCGTGGAGCGCAACGCCCACACGCCGAAGAAGGCGCCGCTGTACCTCGTCCGGTGCGACCTGGTCGTCACCATGGTGGCGGAGGTCAAGGTCACGGGCGGCGGCCCGTACGTCGCCAAGGCGGCGCGGACCCTGCCGGGAGCGGCGGCGGTGTGGCTGACGGCGGAGCAGTTGCGGGCGGCGGGGGTGGCTCTGCCCGCGTCGGCGCGCAGGGCGCTGAAGCTGGACGGGGCCGGTGGTGCGGGCGGTGCCGGCGGTGCTGCCGCGGTGGGCGGTGGCGGTCAGGGTGGCGGGGCGCAGACCGGCCCCGGGCCCACCGCCGTTCACGCCGGGGGATCGGGTACGGCGGCGGTCGGCACCGGTGGTGGTGGTCCGGTCCGTCCGAGGCCCGCCCTCGCCCAGCCTCTGCCGCTCGGCTTCGGCATGATCGAGGACCTGCCGGACTTCGTGCCCCTGCTGGACGGCCTGCGCAACCGGCTCGCGGGCATGGGGCGGCAGGAGCTCGCCGACGACCTGCTGCCCCGGCAGCAGCTGCGGGACCGCAACGACAACGTGCAGCGCCTGCTCCGGGTCCTGGACCGGGACGGCTCCGCCGGTCTGCTGGGCAGCGCCATGGACGGCGGGGTCACGGTGGAGCTCCTGGACGGCCGCAAGACGCCGTACTGGGCGGTGTTCAAGGTCGAACGCACCGCTGTGGGCACGTGGGAGGGCGAGGCGGACGACGGCCGGGACATGGAGTACATCACCTCGGCCGTCGCCCAGCAGGCCACCTCGCACGAGGAGGGCGAGAGCTCCGGTGTGGAGGGCATCCTCGCGGGCTCCGGGAAGCCGGACGGCGGAGGCGGGCAGCTGAAGAGCGTGGGTGCGGCGGGCGGGCTCGGTGTCGGCTCCAGCTCCGGGCGGCGGCGGGGCGGCGCCGCGCGCGGCCAGCTGGGGATGAAGACGGTCGCGGAGGCGAAGACGGCGAAGGCGGCGAAGATGCGGGTGCCGATCAGGGCCTTCCTCGAACTCTACGAGGGCGGCCGCCGGCTCACGGCGGCCCCGTCGGGCGCCAGGTCGCTGGTCCACCGGGTCCTGGTGAGCGACCTCACGGCGCTGGGCCGGGTGAGCGCCGCGCCCCGCACCGCGTTGAACGCGCCGGGCGGCACCGGACCGGCCGCCGGACCGCCCGGCAGCTCGGCCGGGCTGGGCGCCTGGCGGGCCGGCGGGGTGCCGCTGCCGATGGAGGCGCAGGTGAACGGCTTCCAAGGGGCGCCGCGCGTAAGGGCGTTGGTGGACACGGCGGTACGGGCGGCGGGCGGCAACGACCGCTTCCGCCGCCAGGGCCAGGCCGCCGCGTACACGCTGGGCGAGGCGGTCTCCACCGAGTGGCTGATCTCGGCCCTGCCCCTGCTCACCAACGCCGGTGCGGAGCTGCCGCCGGTGCACGCGACCGGAGCGAAGGGCCAGGACCTGCGGGCCTCGGTCCACGCCCGGCTGCGGGACGGGCAGGTGCTGGGGGTGGGCGACAAGATGACGTTCGAGACGGTGGCCCAGAGCGACTTGGGGGCACCTCGCCCCACCCAGACGGACGGCCAGAGCTCGGCCGAGAAGGGCAGGCAGGGCCGCGGCCTGTTCGGCGCCGGGGTACTGAACGCCGACGAGTTCCGGCTCAACCAGCTGATGGGCAACGCGGGCGGCTCGGGCTCGGGCAGCGGCGCGGCGGGGCAGAGCGCGGGCTCCATGCCGCTGCACAAGCCCAAGTTCTCCTCGGTGCTGGTCGCGTTCACCCTGGACGTGAAGGTGGCGGCCCGCGTGACGGACCGCGTACGCACGTCCCGAACGCAGGTGGCGGAACGCGAAATGACGCTCCCGACCCCGGTGGTGATCCGCATGCCCCAACCGGTGGCCACCCGCCTCCTGACCGCCTACCCGACGGCGCTCACGGACCCGGGGGACTACTTGGGGCTGCGGGCGGCAGCAGCGGCGGCGGCGGTGCCGCCGCCGTCCACGGGGGTGTGAGGGGCCGGGCGGGGCGCCGGGGATCAGGCCCCTGATGCGAGGGCGGGCGCGGGTGCGGGGGCCGGGGGCGACTGGGCTTGGGGCAGGGCAGGAACACCCCCGCACGCGGGGACCATGCCGGGGGCGGCCCTGGCGGCGGGCCCGAGCCGGGAAGACCCCCGCAGGCGCGGGGACCACGGAAGCCGTGCCTGTCAGGGCTGATTCTGCCCTTCACCCACCGGGACCGGCGTCGCCTGGTGGTAGTACATCCGCCACTCCGTCTCGCCCGGCTTCCTGCGCCACAGCGAACTCCGGCGGGCTCGGCTGCCGCCTAGGACGCTCTCGTAGGTGAGGTGCACCAGGCCGGGCGCCAGCACAACTCCGGTCATGCCGGACGGCTCATGGCGCGGGCCCTCCGTGTCTGCGCCGCTCATCTCAGGAAGCGCGGCGATCATCTCCTCGTACGTCCACCGTCGTCCCGAGGTCCCGACCTCGATGAACTCCGGATCGAGAAGCCGCTCGGCGAGTGACCGTGACACACGCACGTCGGGGTCCAGCAGCTGCAACTCCCCGGTGATAGCCGCGCCAACATCGGTCGTGTCTTCGCTCATCCCGTCATTCTGTCGAAAGGAAGCCGTAGAGAGATCCCTGATCGCCCCGCAGGTCAGCCACCGTGCAGCGAAGGCCAGGGGCTCCCGCGAGCTTTCGGTCCGTCGTCACGAGTTCGGCGTCCAGCGTCTCTGCCAGGGCGATGTAAGAGGCGTCGTACGGCCACATGTTGTGTCGGAGCTCCCAGATGCGGGGCATGAGGGGCGTGTGGTCGTAGCGGTGCAGCTGCATGCGGCCCAGGAGGTCCAGCGCGCGGGCCGCCTCGTCTTCGGGAAGTTTGTTGCCTCGGACCAGGCCCCGCAGGACCGACGCACACTCAAGGTCGACTGTGTGCGGGGCGCCGAGCCGGTTCCCGGCGGTGTGGTCCCGGACGCGCTCGGCGAGGGCGTCCGACCCTACGAGGAACTCCACGAGAGCGGACGTATCGAGAACCTGAACTTTCACGAACGCGTCTCACGCATCTCGGCCAGGACATCGGATACGTCGTCGGCGGTGACCTGTCCGCGTGCGGCGATTCCACGTGCCTGCTCGGCTGCTTCCTCCGGGGTCAGCAAGGCCGCTTCGCCAACGAGAAGCTGTAGGAGGTAGGCCTGCAAGGACTGCCCTGACCGGGCAGCCCGAATCTTCAAGGTCGTCATCGTCTCGTCCGGTACCTCTCGGAGGTGAATCGTAGCCATGCAAGCATTTTAGTCCCACAGCAATCACTCTGCTAGTGGCTTCAGCCAGCTGGCGGCGAGGCGTGCGCTGATCCGTCAGGTCGGTCTCAGACGGTTTTGAGTAGGTCGCGGAGGTTGGTCATGTGTGTCTTGATGGCGGCGGCTTCGGCGGGTGGGGTCGGGGCCTTGTCGGTGTCGGTGTCGGGGTGGTGGGTGGTGCGGCAGGTGTGGCAGAGGCCGTCGGGGAGTGCTTCTGGTTGGCCGGGGCGTCCGCAGTCGGTGCATTCCATGAGGATGCGGCGAGTGGGGGTGCCGGGTGGAGTGCTTGGGGTGGTGGGCAGGTGGGGTGGCATTTTGTCGGTGAGGCGTTTGCGGGTGAAGCCGAGGGGGCTGTCGACCTGGGTGGGGAGTCCTGCGGTGAGGGCGCTGGTCAGGTAGTCGACGCTCACGCCTCGGGCGAGCCATTGTGCTGCCAGGGGTTCCAGGGCGGTGCAGTCGTCGGCGGAGAGGGGGAGGCGGCGGTCTTCGCGCCCGAGGCGGGCCAGGGCGAGGTAGGCGGGGGACGGGCCGGTCTCGGAGGGGTGCGGCGCCGGGGCCGTGTCCGGGGCGGGAGGCTCTGGCTCGGCGTCCGCCGCCTGGGCGGGGGTGCGTTGCTGCGGTACGGCGGTGGGTTCGGGACCCTGCTCGGTACCGGGGTCTTCCGGTGCGGGCGGCGGTGGTTCTTCGTCCGGGACCCAGGGCGGCGGCGGAGCGGTGTCGGGTGCGGGGCTGGTGGTCTGGAGGGTGTTCTCGGTGGTGAGGTAGGTGTTCCACCACTCGTTGTCGTGGGCGGTGCGGGACCAGAACGTACGGAAGACCCACCGGGTCTGGTCACCCGCGCCGACGGCGCACCGTACGCGTCGCAGGTGCCCGGCGACGGAGAGGGCGGTCAGGGCGGTGGAGATGGCCTGCTGCCCGTAGAGCGGGAGCTGCTTGGCCAGCTGCTTCACGCTCATCGCCGCACCGTCGGGGAGGTGGTCGACGAAGGCGGCGACGTACCGCTCACGCGCAGGCAGAAGGCTGAAGTCATGGGGCGTACGGGGACGTTGGTCCGGGGCGGTGCGTTTGCCGTAGCCGGGCTTGGCCATCGGGTACGCGGTGGGCCGTGCGGCGGTGCGCAGGGCAGGACTAAGGTGCTGGGTAGCCACGGGATCGACTTTCTAGGGTAACGATCTTGCGGTCAGACCCCGGCCTGGTGCTTCCAACACCGTGTCGGGGTCGCTTGGTTCTCGAACCGTAAGCAGTCGTGACGCTGCGCCGCAAGCTGTCACGATTAGTCATACTTGCTCACCGTGACAGGTCAGGGAGGTAGGGGAGGTTTTCCCCAACCCCCTTCCCCCACCTACCGGTTACAGAAGGCGCTCGAACCCCGAACCTCGCATCCCGACACCCGCACCCCGAGACCCGGGCTTCGGGCCCAGGCCCCGCCCCGCGTACCCCGCAAGAGTGAACCGACCGCCCCCGAAGCTCGGGGCCCGGAGCTTGAGCCCCGAGCCCCGGCCGAGCGAGGAGACCCCGGCCGGTGAGCACCGGCACGACTAGCGGACCCGCCGCACGCGCGGGGACCACTCCCTCTCGCGGTCGTTGCTGCCGTGGCCATCGGGAACACCCCCGCGCGCGGGGACCACGCCGACCAGAAGGACGGCCACGTACGGCCCTGGGGACCACCCCCGCACCCGCGGGGACCACGACTCCCTGTCCGGCACTCCTCATGCGGACACGGGACCACCCCCGCACCCGCGGGGACCACACTTCGGTTTCGCACTGAGGTACTGATCACCTGGGACCACCCCCGCACCCGCGGGGACCACAGCAGGGCCAGGACGGTGTTCACGGTCTGCACGGGACCACCCCCGCACCCGCGGGGACCACAGTTCGTGACCTGCGGGTTTATGCGGCCGGAGGCTCGTTTTTACTTACTTCTTGAGAAACGGACATATCTCTCACTGATTCCCGTATGGAAGTCGTGCCGCCCTCATTATCTCGATGCCCGGCCGTACTATCCGCCTGTTAGCAGCGCTCGTGTGAGCTAGGTTCTCCTGGCAGCGCGCTCAACCTGGGCGAGCTTCAGAAGAAAAGTCCACCCCATCTCCGAGTTGACGCATTGCGACGACGGCCAAAACGGAAGGGCCGGGGCGCGTTCGCTCAGTGTGAACCTGGTCAGCCTCTACGAAAGTCCCCGGGGTGCGGGGCGGGCGAGAGCCGGAAGTGCGCCACGCGGCCCGACCAGCTCCGTGCCGTGCCAGGGAGCTCCGCTCCTGAACCCGGGTTACTCCTTGCCCTCCCCGAGGGCGGTGCGCAGCCAGTCAAGGGGCCCTTGTGCCAGGAGTTCGTCGGCCAGCCGGTTCGCGGTCCGCGTGACGAGGCGATCCCGGCTGTTGTCGATCCACCGCTGCGCGCTTTCGTAGCCCTGCGCCTTGTACTCGATGCCCTGGAGCAGGCACTCCAGCTTGTCCGCGTCGCGAGCGCAGACCGCCTCCGGCGACTCCTTCGCCTCGTACTCCGACACCAGCTCGCGGACCGCCGACGCCAGCACCTCGGGCATGCCCGCCGTCTGGTCGGCGGTGACTTCCTGCGGGTCGCCGGCGGGCGCGTACTTCTTCCCGAGGTGGTTCACGTCCCCGGTCCGGCTCTCCTGCGTGTCGTGCCACACGGCGAGGTAGGCGGCCCGGGCAGGGTCGGCGCCCTCCAGCTTCGCGATGATCGTGGCGATCAACGCCGTACGCCACGAGTGCTCGGCAACGCTTTCGGGGTCACGGACCCCGGCCATCCACCAACCGGTGCGCCGCGTCTGCTTGAGCGTGCCCGCCTCGTACAGGAAGCGGCCCACCGCGGACAGGTCGTCAGCCACGGCGTTCTCCTCTCACGCCTCAGGCTTGAGGCTGCGCTTCATGCGCCGCGGCGATCCGGTCGATCCGCGCGGCCAGGTCGAAGTCGGCTGCGGTGAGCCGGTGCCCGGCGTCATGCGTGGTGATCCCGAACCGCACGTGATCCCATCGCAGATCGATGTCCGCGTGATGCCCGATGAGCCGTTCGACGTCTGCGACATGCACGATCATGGCGATGCCGCCGTGATACCGGATCCCGAACGTACGGGTGATCATGTCCCCTTCCCGCACCCAGCCCGGCAGTTCAGCCAGCTTCGCGGTGATCTCCTCGTCCGACAGCGGATCCTTGCCCATCGTCAGCTCCCCTCGGTCACCGGTGCCAGGATCTCCGCAAGGTCCCGGCCAACCGGGGCATCGTGCCACGGGTGCATCGCCCTTTCCAGCGTGACCAGTTCACGGCGCATGCGGGCGGATCGAGTCTCAACGGCGATCGTGGCCACGGTGCGGGCGATCTCCACCGCCTGGTCCGGTTCCCGTGCTGCTGCGGCGGCGGTAGCCTGGCGAGCCATGTACACCCCGCGGTCTCGGCGGGTCGTTTCCGGTACGCCCGCCAGTACCTGCGTCCACAGGGAGCCCGCTTCGGCGCCGAGCCCGAGCCGCCCGTAGCAGGTCGCGCGCTGCACCTCCAGGTAACCAGGCGTCCGGCGGCACGCGTTGCCCCACGGCAAGTCGTCGTCGACGCTCGACAGAAGGCGGTCGGCCCGGTCCAGGAGTTGATCGACGGCGCGGCGTTCGCCGGTGAGGCTGGCTCCGTGAGCCTGCTGCTGCATCGCCATGATCCGCACTTTCGGTACGAGCTGGCCTGCGTCGTCGAGAACGGCGTCGCACAACTCGACGACCGCATGCCCGTCCCCCAGGTCGGTGCGTACCTGTGCCTGATTCACCAGCGAATACCGGATGAGGTGCGGGTCGCGGGACCGCGCCGCGATCTCCTGCGTCACGCCCCGCCAGAACGCGGCACCGTCCATGTCGCCGGCGTCCTGGTAGAGCCATCCGACGAGCGCCGCGTAGGCCGCACCCGCGCGCAGCAGTCCACGCCGCGTCTCGCCCTTCGCGGACCGCACCAGCTTGTCGATGAGCTGGTACTGCGCGGACACCGTGCCGATCAGGTCGTGGGGGCCATCATCGCTCTGGGCAAGGACTACCGCGATATGTTCCAATTCTTCCGCCCCGGCTTCAACCTGACCGAGCAGCGCCAAGCGCGTGCGGACGCCGGGCAGCCGGAGCACTTCGATGAGTCCGATTTGTACTCCGACGTCCGCGACAGCCTCAAGGCCCTCCGCGCCGACGGCCTGTGGCTCGGCATCGCAGGAAACCAAACAGTCCGCGCAGGAGGCATCCTTCGTGGCGTCTTCGCCCGCGATGTCGATTTGATCGGCACCTCCGACGACTGGGGGGCCTCGAAGCCGGACCCGGAGTTCTTTCGCCGGGTTGCCGCCGTCGTTCCGGCGGAGCCCGACGAAATTCTGCACGTCGGTGACCGCGTCGACAATGACCTGCGCCCCGGCGCCGCAGCGGGCATGCACACAGCGCTCGTCCGCCGTGGTCCTTGGGCGACGATTCAGCGGGGGAGTGAGGAAGCGAAGACGCTGCCCACGTTCCGGGTGGAGAGTCTCCTCGAACTGTCCCCGCTTATCCGTCATTTCAATGAGCGTGACCACTGACGATCGCCGCCCATCCGTACAGCCGCTGATCAAAGCCCCCTTCGTCGAACGGGTCAGGTCTTGAGGCCTTTAAGCGGACAGCAGCTCGCTGTTCGTACGTCCGGGGGCTACCCGCGACGAGCGGCCCCGGCGGGCCAGACCACGTCGATGGCCAGCCCTGCCTGCCGGGCCTGTTCAACGGTGTCAGCAGTGCCGCCGCCCTTGCCCGATGGGGGCGTGCCGTCCCAGACCGCGACGAGGCGGTCGGCGCGGCGCAGCAGCTCGGTATTCGCCGCCTCGTAGGCAGCCCGGTTCGCTGTCGGGTGCGGCAACGTCACCACGTCCTCGGCGGTCTCGACGAGATGGTCGAAGACGGCGGCGTGGTCGGGCTTCACCTTTGCGGCTCGGTAATCCTGGGAGGGGATCACGGCGATGAGGCGGCCGCCGATGGCGGTGACCTCCTCCGCGAAGAGGCTGTCCGACCCGGCGGCGATGCAGGAGACGCCGGTCAGGTCGTCGCTGTACTCGGCGAGCAGCTCGCGTAGCGCGGCCCGTACCAGCGGCACGCTCTCGTCGGTCAGGTCCATGTGCCCGGTCACGGCAAGTGTCGTCATGTGCCTGTTCCTCAACTCGACAGCAGGTCGCGGATACTATCGCGTGCCTCGCGCATGGGACGCGACGCACTGTGCCCCACGGTGTACGGGTACAGCTGCCCGAGCTGCGTACGGACACGCCCTGACTGTGTGCCCCGCGCGGCCTGCACGGCCTGGGCCGTTTCGGCGGCGGCCGCTTGAACATCTCCGGCGAGGAACTGACATTCGGCCAGGCCGATGCGGTCGAGAGCGTGGGAGCGCCCGGCTTCTGCACCTCGGGACGACAGGGCAGTCCGAATCGCCTCTGCGGCCTGGGCAGCGTGACGGCGCGGGTCGGTGCGGGCGAGGTCAAGGAGCCGGCCGCCGGTGACCCCCGCGAGTTCCGCCTCGTCGAAGTAGGTGATCCAGTACGGCTCGTCGCTGTCGTTGCCGGCGCAGGCGAGGTCCTCGGCCGCCTTGGCGGTGGCCCGGTGAAATCCGGCGATACGTCCCTGTGCGGCGTAGGCCCAGGCTTCGCGAGTGTGGAGCATGGCGCGGGCCCGGGGGCCGATCACGTCGCGGGCACCCTCCTGAGCAAGGTGGATCAGCTGGAGCGCGTCGTCGGCCCGGTCGTGGTACAGCATCTGCCGGGCCATTCCGGCCAGCACGTTGGCCCCGAATACGACATCGCCTCCGGCGTGGGCGGCGCGGAGGGCGAGGCGGTAGTAGTCCTGCGCATGCCGGTGCAGTCCGGAATCCCACGCCATGGTGGCTGCGGTTCCGGCCAGCTGTGCCATGACACGGTACAGCCGGTCCACCACGGCCGGGGCCTGGTGTTCGTCGAGGGCACCGGATACTTCCGCGAGCTGGCCGAGCACCGCTTTTCTTCGGAGGCCCCCGCCGTACTGGTGGTCCCACTGGCGGAAGGCCAGCGCTGTGGTCTCCAGTTCCTCGACTTCTCGCATCCCGATTCGGCCCGGGCGGCGCTGTGGCGGGACGGTGGCGGCTGGAACGAGCCAGCCTTCGAGGCTGTCGAGGAGCGCGGCACCGGTCACCGCAGCGCCGCCGAGGGCGCGGGTGAGGGCCCTTCGGTCCATCAAGAGATCACTCCTGGTGAGGTGGGCGGCGAGATCCACGGTGGCGTCGGGCCGCCACGGGATCTCGTCTGTGTCCGGCCGGTCACCTGAGGCTTCTGGCCGGCTCTGCTGTGCTGGGTTGTGTTTGCCCTCCCAGGGGCGTGGTGCGAGCCCAAGCAGGCAGCCCGGGATGCGGAGACCGTCGGCGATCCGGCAGACGACGTCGAACGAGGTGACGCGTTGGGCCCCGCTGATGATCGTGGACACTTTGCCCGGGGTGAGCTGGCAGGCGGACGCGATGCGGTTCTGGGAGAGGCCGCCCCACTTCTTGATGAGGGCGAAGGCGGCCGCGAAGTCGTGCTCGATGAGCGCCGCCCGGACATCTGCTCTATCGAGCACGTCCGCGGCGAGCAGGCCGGGGGTGGTGGCATCCATGGGCTGACCTCCGTTGCGATCCTATGCACGCGCAGGCGCCTTACTGGAGCGCCAACGAGTGTATTGCCGCCCAGGTAACCCCTGCCGGGCATCCCGCAGTTGCGTGCGTAGGACGACGCTGTGATGGCGACGCAGACCGCAAGCAACGCGGAGAGAGCTATGACTATGACGATCAAGGTGTACGCGGTGAACGGCGACGGAGTCACCCGCGTCGTGAGCCCGGAGGCCGAGGTGGTGCCCCTGGAACATCCCGAGGAAACGCAGCGGTTCCCCGCCTGCGAGTGCTCCGCGTGCCTGGAGTCGGCGCAGTGAGCGGCACGTCGAAGACGGCGGCCGAGCGTGCCGTGCCGGACAGCGCCTACCGCATGCTCCTCGGGCACACCACGGCCTGCTCCGCTTGTCGGGCATCCGGTGGCTTTTGCCCGACTGCTGCGCGGCTCAAGAGGGCATGGCGGGAGGCCCGCGGGTGAGGTGTTCCGCTGAGGGCGGCGCCCATGACTTCCCGATCGAGGACGACACCGGTGCTTACTGCCCGGAGCACGGGGTGACGTTGCTCTGGCGTGGTGAGCCGATTGCCGGGGGCGCTGGTCTGGCCGGGGAGGCGGACACCCCCTGGTGCGGGTTGGCGGCCGGGGCGGATGGCCCGTACAGCGTTGTCTGCCGTGGTGCCTCGGTCTCGGACCTGGCCGCCGCGCATGCGGTCTGTCGGCAGCCGGACTGTGGCTGCCCGTGTCACGTGGCCGCCACCGCCCTTCGGGACGCCGGGTGAGCATCAGCTTGTCGCCGACTGATGTCCTTACCTGCGAGGCGTGTTGGCGCGCCCCGGTCGCCGCTGTACGGCATACCGCCGACGGTCGGGATCTGTTGTGCCGGGCGTGCGCGGAGGGCGGCTATCCGCGTCGTGTCGACCTCTTCCCGCCGTACGGGATCTACCGGCTGCATCACCCTGAGAACTGAACCACCCGACCACGCAAAGGAGATGCATGATGAGCAGCAGCGCACTGATGGATGACGGCAAGCATGGTGGGCCGCCGTCGGACAAGCCGTGGACGCCGCCACAGGAGCCGAAGCCGTCTCCGGATGGCAGCCGCCCTAAGTACGTTCCGCAGCCGTGAGTGCCGCGCAGCAGGTGCCCACCCACCCGGACCTGGTGCAGGGCCTTGCCGATCGGGGGTTGCTGGATGCCCGGTGGCGGCGGGTATTCGATGCCGTGCCGCGTAGCCGGTTCGTACCGGCGGTCGTCTGGCGGCAGTTGGTTGACCGGTGTGTGCCGGTCGTCGGTACGGAACAGTGGCTCGCCCTGGTCAACAGCGACGAGCCCGTCGTCACGCAGCTTGACGACGGGGCCGAGGGTGGGCCTGGTGTGGCGACGTCGTCGAACTCGATGCCGTCGATGGTGGCCCGGATGCTCGGGCTCCTCGGTGTGGCGGACGGGCAGCGGGTGCTGGAAATCGGCACCGGCACCGGGTATGTCGCCGCGTTGCTCTGCGAGCGGCTCGGGGACGACCTGGTCCACAGCGTCGAACTGGACCCTGTCGTGGCCCGGCAGGCGGCGCAGGCGCTGGGGCAGGCCGGGTACCGGCCGCATCTGCGGGTCGGGGACGGTGAGCAACCCTGGCCCGGCCTGGGGCTCGTCGACCGGCTGATCGCCACCTGCGCCCTGCGCCATGTGCCGTACGCGCTCCTCCGTCAGGTGCGGCCCGGCGGGATCCTCGTGGCCCCGCTGGCCCGGGAGTTCTGGTCGGGGGCCCTGGTTCAGCTCCTCGTCCAGGACGACGGCACGGCGGTGGGGACGTTCTGCGGCGGGGCCACGTACATGCCCATGCGCTCCCACCGCGTGCCTGACCTCCACGAGGTGCACGGCAAGGGGCGGGCCCGCGCCGCCGGCCTGGACCCCGCCCGGCTCCTCGACCTCGGGTTCGCCCTGTACGCCGGGGCGCGGCTGCCCGGCGTACGGCTCGTCCACCAGAACACCCCGGAAGGCGTCCAGGTCTGGGCGACCCGCGAGGACGGAGCCGCCGCCACAGCCGCCACCGGGGAGGAGGTGTGGCAGTACGGGCCCGGGTTCCTCTGGGAGGAGATCGAACAGGCCTGGTGGGAGTACGAGACAGCCGGGCGACCCGACGCCGAACAGTTCGGGCTCACCGTGACCGCCCGAGGCCAGCACGTCTGGCTCCGCGACCCCCGCGAAATCATTCGACCCAGCAGGGGGTAACTCCAGTTAGGGGCTCCTCGTGGGCGGGGCGCCGCGCTGGGGCGGGTCGACGGTGCAGGGCTCGGGGGGTGTGGGAAGCCCCGCACGCGCGGGGACCACTACACCCGCCTCAAGCCCTACACCGGCCCCGGGGGACCACCCCCGCACGCGCGGGGACCACTCGGGCCAGTACGCCCGGGATCACCCAGTCAGGGGACCACCCCCGCACGCGCGGGGACCACCGTACCGCCACTAAATCCACATACCTGGGCGAGGGACCACCCCCGCACGCGCGGGGACCACTCTTCGTGACCTGCGGGTTTATGCGGGCCGGGGCTCGTTTTTCGTCACTTCCTGAGAATCGGACATATCTCCTCAGTCCTGTCAGAGGCCCCGCCGGAAGTCATGCACCCTCCATCCTGCCCCAGCCCCCGCCCTGTCACCCGCCCCACCGAAGAACCCGAGCGATCTCGATGCCCCTCCCCGTAGCGCACTCAACCCCAACAGCGGCCGGTCGCCCACCCGGGCGGCGTCACCTCCGAGGGCCACCAAGACGGGCGCCCGGTTTGGTCGTTGAAGCCGAGGGCGCCGGGCGTGCGGGGCGGCCCCTAAGCAGAGTTGGCCGTGATCAGGCGCGGTCGGCCGAAGTCCCTGTTGTCCACCACCGCGTCCATCCTCGGCAGCGGGTCCACCTCCTTCAGGTACAGGCGCTCGGCCGCCAAGTAGCGGTCGCGGTGGATCGACTCCGCGTCCGAGCCCGCCCAGTTCTGGTCGCGTTCCGCGCCCCGGCTTACGGAGAGTTCGGCGTCCACGTCCAGCCAGATGCGGAAGTCCCAGTACGCGTCGATCTCCGGGCGGAACGCGAACACGCCGTCCACGATCAGTACCGAGTCCGGGGTGAGCGGGGTCATTCGCGCCGAATGGTCCTGTTGGGTCAGCGGGTCAATGGAGCAGAGGGCGCAGGATGTCGACCCCGGGGAGCGGGCCGGGTCCAGTAGGAGGCGCTTGGCCGTTTCGTACGCGTAGGCGTTGCGGTAGTAGCCCTCGCCGGACTCCCGGTCGTACAAGTGGCGGTCTTTCCAGGGGTTCTTGAAGTCGTCCAGCGTCGCTCGGAGCACCGGGCGGCCCGACTTGGCTATTTCGGCGCCCAGTTCGTGGCCGAAGCTCGTCTTTCCCGCTGCTGTGAAGCCGTCGACGCCCACCAGTAGGCGGTCCGGGGCGAGAGTCAGGATGCGGCTCGCCAGGGTCTTCACCAGAGCCGTGCGCTCCGCCGACGCGGGCTGTGGGCAGGGCTGTTGCCAGGAGGAGGGGGAGTGGTGGACTGGTGCCGTCCTGTGCGAATTCATGTACGGAATTTACTGGTTGGCTTCGGGATGCGGTCCGCAGAGGCGGTCCGCAGAGTTGGTTCGCGGATACGAACGTGAGTATGGGTGCTCATGTGGCGGGTCCCGGCGGACGGCATTGTCGAGGTCGTCAGGAGGACGGTCGCCGTCACCGTCACAGACACCGCATCGGGCATACCGACACCTCAGGAGATCCGACATGGCCAAGACCTCGCGTTCGCTGCCGCAGACCCTGCGCCACTACCTGGTGAACCCTCTGGCCCTCGGCTACCTGGGCGTCGTACTCGCCGTCTGCCTGTGGGTCGCTGTGGACGCCATCCTCGGCGCCTCCTCCGGGGACGCCAGCTTCGCCGGAGTGTGGGCCCTCCTGGTGACCGCCCCGGCCTCGCTGCTGATGCCCTTCACCGGTCCTGTGGGCCTGATCGCGATCCCGATCGGTGCCGTCGTGCAGGCCTTCGCGCTCGGCGCCATGTACCGGTACGTCACCGAGCGGCGCGCCCACGCCATCGACAGCGGTGCCAGCAGCGTCTGAAAGCAGTGTGCGAGAGCAGGGTCTGAAACCCCCCGCCCCGGGGCTGGGCGGCCCCGAGAGCGGTCACGGCAGGTCGGGCAGGTCTACGACGCCACGTCCGGCTCCCCCGCCGTCTCCCGGCGGTTCGGGTCCACCGCGTCCGCCGCCGTCACCCGGTCCTGGGCCCTGATGTCCCGGGCCTGCTCCGCCACCCACTCCGGGCTGATCGCCGGTGTCTCGCCCGGGACCTGGTCGGTCACGAACAGGCAGAACGGGTGGCCCACCGGGTCGAACAGCACCCGTACGTCGTGCTGCGGCTGGAACTCCGCCGGTGTCGCGCCCTCCGCCACCGCGTGGGCCACGCCCGCCTCCAGGTCCGTCACCTCGAAGTCCAGGTGCAGCATCATCAGCTGGTCGCCGGGGGAGGCGGGCCAGACCGGGGGCACGTACGGCTTCGAGGTCTGGAAGCCCAGGCCCGAGCCGCCGCCCGGTGGCAGGAGCTTCACCCAGTCGGGCTCCTCCTGCACCGGCTCCCACCCCAGCAGGCGGCGGTAGAAGTCCGCCAGCTCCGCCGCGTCCGGGGCTTCGATCACCGTGCTGGACAGGGTCAGGGTCGGTCGCGGCGGGGGGAGGGTGGTCACGGTCGGCCTCCTCGGTCGGAGATGCGCAAAGGATGCGCCGCGCAAGGGATGCGCTCAGATGTGCCGGTACGACTACCCCGTACCGGCACATTCACCGGCCCCGCCCCACCGAACTCACCGGCCCCGCCCCGCCGAACTCACCCCGCGAGGTCCGCGATGTCGGCGTATCCCTCGATCTCGCGCGGGTTCCGCGTGCCGGGGCCCACGTACGTCGCCGACGGGCGGACCAGGCGGCCCGTGCGCTTCTGCTCCAGGATGTGCGCCGACCAGCCCGCCGTACGGGCGCACGTGAACATCGACGTGAACATGTGCGCCGGGACCTCCGCGAAGTCCAGCACGATCGCCGCCCAGAACTCGACGTTCGTCGCCAGGACGCGGTCCGGGCGGCGGTTGTGCAGCTCCTCCAAGGCCGCCTTCTCCAGCGCCTCCGCCACCTCGAAGCGCGGCGCCGCCAGCTCGCGGGCCGTGCGGCGCAGGACGCGGGCGCGCGGGTCCTCCGCACGGTAGACGCGGTGGCCGAAGCCCATCAGGCGCTCGCCCCGGTCCAGGGCGCCCTTCACATACGCCGTGGCGTCCCCCGTACGTTCGATCTCCTCGATCATGCCGAGGACCCGCGAGGGGGCGCCGCCGTGCAGCGGGCCCGACATCGCGCCCACCGCGCCGGAGAGCGCGGCCGCGACGTCCGCGCCCGTCGAGGCGATGACCCGGGCCGTGAAGGTGGAGGCGTTCATTCCGTGCTCGGCCGCCGACGTCCAGTACGCGTCCACCGCCTTGACGTGCTTCGGGTCCGGCTCGCCGCGCCAGCGGATCATGAACCGCTCCACGACCGACTGCGCCTTGTCGATCTCGCTCTGCGGCACCATCGGCCGCCCCTGGCCACGCGCCGACTGGGCCACGTACGACAGCGCCATCACCGCCGCCCGCGCCAGGTCGTCCCGGGCCGTCGCCTCGTCGATGTCCAGCAGCGGCTTCAGACCCCACACGGGGGCGAGCATCGCCAGCGCGGACTGCACATCGACCCGGATGTCACCCGAGTGCACCGGGATCGGGAACGGCTCGGCCGGCGGCAGCCCGGGGTTGAACGCCCCGTCCACCAGCAGGCCCCAGACATTGCCGAAGGAGACATGGCCGACCAGATCCTCGATGTCGACCCCGCGGTAGCGGAGCGAACCACCTTCCTTGTCCGGTTCGGCGATCTCCGTTTCGAACGCGACGACTCCCTCAAGACCGGGTACGAAGTCGGACATCAGGCGGCTCCCTCAGTTCGGCGGCGGGTGGGCGACGGTTCCTACGGCCCCAGGGCCCCCATGAAACCTGCCCCAAGATTCCCAGGGCCCCCATGAGGCCTGCCCCAAGATATTGGCGGGTTCCCACGGAGCGGGGAAGCGTGACATCCGGCACAGGACCCCATTTCGGCGGTGCGTGGTTACGGGCCCTCCCCGCCGGGCACACTCCGCCACTGCGGCAGGATGGTCCCGTGCCCACACCAGACGCCTCCTCGGGACCCCGCCCCGAAGATTCGGGACCCCTCCCCGACGATTCCACCACCGATCCGGCGGCCATGCGCGAGCAGTACCGCTCGGAGGACTTCACCGAGTCCGACCTCAGCCCCGGCCCGATGGACCAGTTCGCCCGCTGGTTCCGCCAGGTCGCCGTCGGCGGCGTGCTCCACGAGCCCAACGCGATGGTCGTCTCCACCGCCACCCCGGACGGCCGCCCCTCCTCGCGTACGGTCCTGCTGAAGCAGTACGACGACCGGGGCTTCGTCTTCTTCACCAACTACCACTCCCGCAAGGGCCGCGAGCTGGCCGCCAACCCGTACGTCTCGCTGCTCTTCCCCTGGCACCCCATGGCCCGCCAGGTGATCGTCACCGGCACCGCCTCCCGCGTCTCCCGCGAGGAGACCGTCGGCTACTTCCGGACCCGGCCGCACGGCTCCCAGCTCGGCGCCTGGGCCAGTGACCAGTCCGCCGTGGTCTCCTCCCGCGACGAGCTCGTCAAGCGGTACGAGGAGCTGGCCGCGCGCTACCCGGAGGGCGAGAAGGTGCCCGCCCCGCCGAACTGGGGCGGCTTCCGCGTGGTCCCGGAGACCATCGAGTTCTGGCAGGGGCACGGGAACCGGCTGCACGACCGGCTGCGGTACGTCAGGGAGGACGACGGTTCCTGGCGGGTGGAGCGGCTCTGCCCCTGAGGGCGCCCGAGCGGTCCGGGAAACGCAGAAACCCGCAGGCTCTGGGTCCTCCGTGCACGGAGGAGCCGGCCGGACTTACCGGCGAGCCTGCGGGTCGGTGACTGCTGGGTATTGGCCGGCGTCCGGCCATGCACTGCGAAAGTGCGTGACAACGGGCGTCAGCCCGCAGCCACCTCACGAGTCCGAAGAGAAATCACTTCCGGAACACCTCCTTTCCTGTGTGCTGAAAGCCTACGAGCGGCCCCGCTCGCCGTTCAACCCATTTATTTGGCGAAGTGGGCTGTGCGCTGGGTCACGTTCGAGTTGAATGGTCTGACGTGCAGCAATACGCGCGGTGACGCGCGGGGAAACGGCCGACACGTTCTGCGGGGGGTACGGAGTGGGTGCTTCCAGGAGCAGCGGGACCACCGACGCGCTCGGACCGGACGAAGGGGCCGGCGGCGGAAGGGGCGAGCCCCTGCGCCCCGGGCCGCCCGCCGCCGGGGAGGACGAGCGCGACGGCGGCAGCCCCGGGGCCGAGCTGCTCGCCGCCCTCCTCGACGGCATGGACGCGGCCCTCTGCGCCTTCGACGCGGGCGGTGTGGTCACCCACTGGAACCGCGAGGCCGAGCGCATCCTCGGCTGGTCCGCCCAGGAGGCCGTGGGGCGTACGGGCTTCGCCGGGTGGGCGGTGCGCCGGGCCGACGCGCACGAGGTGCAGGGGCGGCTCATGGCCGCCATGGACGCGCCGGGACGCCAGGTCCACGAGTTCGCGCTGCTGCGCAAGGACGGCAGCCGGGTCCTGGTGCGCACCCAGTCCGCCCGGGTGCTGGGCGCCGACGGCAAGCCGGCCGGGGTGTACTGCGCGTTCAGCGAGGTGCACGCCCAGATCGACCTGGAGCGGGCCATCGCGCTGAGCGAGGCGCTGCTGGAGGACGCGTCCTGGGGCGTGGTGCTCGTCGACGTCGACCTCCGCCCGACCGTCGTCAACGCCTACGCCTCCCGCGCGCTCGGCGGCGGCCGCACCACGCTCCTCGGCCGGCCGCTCGGCGAGCTGGTGGTCCAGGGCGTCGAGGAGCTGGAGGCGGCCTTGCAGCATGTGCTCGCCGAAGGCGCCCCGGGGCCGCCGGCCGAGTTGTGGGTGACCTTGCGTACGGCGGAGGGCGAGCGGCGGCGGTGCTGGCGAAGCGGGTTCCTGCGGCTGGCCTCACCGCTGACGGAGGAGCCGGTTCCGCTCGGGGTGGGGTGGATGTTCCGGGACGTGACGGCCAGGAAGCTCGCGCAGCAGGAGGCGGACCGGCTGCGGTTCCGGGCGGGTCAGCTGCACAGGGCGGCGCGTACGGTCTCCGAGTGCGAGGACCCGATGGAGGCGGCGACCTCCCTCCTCGACTTCGCGCTGGCCGGCTTCGCCGACCACGTACTCCTCGATCTCACCGAGGAAGCGCCGGTGGCGTCCGCCCTGGCGGAGAGCGGCGAGCGCCTGGTGCGTACGGCCGCGACGCCCGCCGACACGCCCGGCCCCTGCCTGCTGGTGGCGGGCGGCGCGATCCCCGTCCGGTACGGCCCAGGGCACCCCGCCCTCCAGGCCGCCGAGCGCACCGGATCGGTCCGTACGAGCGCGGGCGCCGGGGACGACGGCGGGGCGGCGGCCTGGGCGGCGGAGCGGCGCTGGCCCCGGGACGCGGCCCACGCCCTGTGCACGGTGCTGCGGAGCCGGGGGCGGACGCTGGGCGTGCTGACGTTCCTCCGCGCGGCGAACCGGGCCGCCTTCGAACGTCCGGACACGGCGTACGCCGAGACGGTGGCGGCCCGGGTCGCGGGCGCCGTCGACCTGGCGCAGACGCTGCGGCGGGCGGCCACCTGAGAAAGCATGCCGGGCGGGCTCCGGGCGGGTGAGGCCGCCGTCTGCCCGCCCCGACGGGCCCCTCAGGTCACCTGCGTGGTCCCGTACGTCTGCGCGACGAAATTGAGCCGCTGGATGAAACTGGCCGTCCAGTTGCCGCCTGCCTGCGGCGACAGGGGCTGGGCCCACCACTTCATGCGGGTCTGGGGGAAGTGCTCCTGCTCGCCCGGCTGCGGGTCCCCGAGATACAGCGCCTGCGCGTTCCAGCCGAGCTCTTGTGCTCCGGCCACGCGATCCGCCGTGTTGGCGGAGGCCATCATGGTGAGGGCCTGGGTGACGGCGGCGATGTCCCTGCCCGGCCGCTCCAGGGACGGGAGGATGCCCGCGGCGTGGGCCAGGCTCTCGATCAGCTCGACATGGGCGGAGCCTTCCCCCGCCTTCCGGATCACCAGGGTGAAGCCGTGGCCCGCGTACTCGATCCGGAACACCGACTCCACCCCGTGGTCCCAGGCATGGCGGAGCGCGTCGGTCAGGGTCCGCACGGCCGCCTGGAACTCCGGTACGTCTGCGGCCTGTTGCGGGTTGGGTCCCTCCGTGGGCAGAGCCGCCGCAGGGTCGGTCAGGACGGGGAAGAGGGCGTGGGCCGTGGGGAAGCAGGAGGCGTACTCCAGCGGATCCTTGAGGTTGGAGTCGAGGATCTCCGGGGCGATGCCGTGCGCCCCCATGGGGTCGTACGCCGGGTCGAGAAGGGCGTTCAGGACGTTCAGCCGGGTGGTGCCGATGGCAGCCGCGAGTTCGTCGAGTTGGGTCGCGTAGGGCTGGACGCCCTGCGCGATGCCCGCACCGATGGTGTCCCCTGGGGCCCGTTGCACCGGCATGCCGTCCGCCGCGTACCGGTGCGTGTGCTGCTCCGGGCCGTGCTGCGCCGCATCGCCGTGTTCCCCGGCCGCCTCGGTACGTTGCACCGGGGCCCGCATCACCCGCGCCGCGTTGGCCTCCGCCGCCCGCTCGAACCGGTCCGACGGGTCGGAGACCGAGAGCCCCGAACCGTTGTCCGTGCCCGCCACGGGCCCCTGCCGCTGCTGGATGACGTGCGTCAACTCGTGGGCCAGCGTGTGCGGATCGGCGCCGCCCCGGCCCAGGACGACATGGTGGCCGCTGGTGTAGGCGCGGGCCCCGACCTCGGCGGCGGACGCCCGGGCCGCGGCGTTGTCGTGGATGCGTACGTCGGAGAAGTCCGCGCCCATCCGGGACTCCATGTCGGCGCGCGTACGGTCGTCGAGGGGGCGGCCGGGGGAACGCAGGACACCGGGCACCGCCGAACGCTGCACACCGGGCCCGCCGGAGGCGGCGGAGCGCTGGACCGCCGCGTCCTCCTGGCCGTGTCCGCCCTCGTGGTCGCAGGCGGGGCCGTGCTGGGCCCGGCGCAGGATGTCCACGACGGCGGCGTTGCCCGCACTGCGCTGGAGGGCGGACAGGGCGCCCTCCTCCTGGGAGCCGGCCGTCACCGGCCGGACCGCCGGCGGGCGGACGGGTCCGGGGGCCTCGGCCTTGCTCTGCTCTGTACGGCGCATGGGCAGGGAACCTCTCGGCAGATGAGTGGGACCCTACCTGCATACCCGGCGGCCGGGCCGAACAGGAAGGCCCGCGGGGGCAGTTACTCCTGCCCCCGGGGTACGGCCGGGCAGAAGGGCCCGTTCCTTCCGTGGCGGACACTCCCTCACGTCCTCCTGCCCGCCGGGGTACGCCCGGGCAGGAGGGCGCGTACCTTCCGTGGCGGACGCTCCCTCACGCCGCGTGCAGCGCCAGCGTCGGGGAGAGGCGGGAGGCCCGCACCGCCGGGTAGAGGCCCGCCACCGTGCCGATCACCAGCGTCGCGCCGAAGCCCCCGCCGACCGCCCAGAGCGGCACCACCCACGGCAGCCCGCCGGAGTGCGCGTACACCCCCGTCGCCGCCGCGCCCAGCGCCACCCCCGCCAGACCGCCCAGGCCCGACAGCATCAGGGACTCCGTGACGAACTGGATCCGGATCTGGCCCCGGGTCGCGCCCAGCGAGCGGCGCAGCCCGATCTCGTACCGGCGCTCCAGCACCGAGATGATCATGGTGTTGGCCACTCCGACGCCGCCGACCAGCAGCGCGATACCGCCCAGGCCCAGCAGCAGACTGCTGAACGCCCCCTCGGTCGCCGCCTTCGCGCGCAGCGCCGACGACGGGTCGGTGACCTTCACGTTCTGCGGGTTCTGCGGGTCGACCGTCGCCGCCATGACCTTGCGTACGTCCCGCACCGCCGCGTCGTCCGACCGCTCGTACACCGACGTCGGGTGGCCCTCGAAGCCCAGCAGCCGCTTCGCGCCCTCCCAGCCGACCAGCGCGGAACGTTCGATCTCCGGGGCGAGGGGGAGCGGGGCGAGGATGCCGATGACCGTGAAGTGCCGGTCGCCCAGCCACACTTGCTGTCCGGGCCTGGTGACGCCGAGGCGTTCGGCGGCGACATGGCCGAGCACCACCGAGGGGTAGCGGCCGGTCGCCGCGTTGAGCCAGCTGCCGCTGCGCACCTCGCCGCGCAGGACGCGGAGCAGGTCGGCCGTGGTCGCCTTGACCGTGATCCCGCCCGTATCGCCCTCGTCGATCCTCTCGTTGCGGCGTACGGTCGCGTCGAGGTCGGCGGTGGCCCCCACCTCCTGGACCCCCTTGATCCGGCCCACCATCCCGACCGAGCCCTCGGGCAGCCGTACGTCCTCTCCGGCGAACATCGAGTCGCCGGGCGAGGCGACCAGGAGGTTGGTGCCCAACTTGTCGAGTTCGCGGAGCAGTTGGGCCTGGCTGGAGGCGGAGATGCCGACCACGGAGATCATCGTCGCGATGCCGATGGCGATGCCCAGCGCGGAGAGGACCACCCGCATCGGGCGGCTGCGGAGGCCGGACGAGCCGACGTGGAGGACGTCCCGGGGGCCCAGGCGGGCCGCCTTCAGCCGTCCCCGCCCCCGGCCTGTGCGGCTCACAGCTTCGCCCCTGCCGTCATGGGCCGGCGTACAGGCGGATTCCTTACGTCCGCCACCACCTCGCCGTCCCTGATCCGCACCTCGCGCGGCAGGCTCCCCGCGATCTCCGTGTCGTGCGTGATCACCGCGATCGTCGCCCCCTCCCGGTTCAGGTCCCGCAGCAGCTCCATCACCGCCGCGCCCGACGCCGTATCCAGCGCCCCCGTCGGCTCGTCGGCCAGCAGCAGGGCGGGCTCACCGACGACCGCCCGCGCGATGGCGACCCGCTGCTTCTGGCCGCCCGAGAGCTGGTGCGGCTTGTGGTCCAGGCGGTCCGCCAGCCCGACCCGGTCCAGCGCCTCGGCGGCCCTGCGGCGGCGTACGGGGCGGGGAAGGCCGGAGTAGAGCAGGCCCTCGGCCACGTTGTCGCGCGCGGAGACGCCCGGGACCAGGTGGAACGCCTGGAAGACGAAGCCCACGTGCTGGGCGCGCAGGGCGGAGAGGCGGCGGTCGGAGAGGGCCGCCACGTCATGGCCCGCGATGTGGACGGAGCCGGTGGTGGGGCGGTCCAGGGTGCCGACGATGTGCAGCAGCGTGGACTTGCCGGAGCCGGACGGGCCGACGATGGCGAGGAGTTCGCCCTCCCGCACGGTGAGGTCCACCCCGCGCAGGGCGGTGACCCCGCCCGCGTACTCCTTGGTGACGCCGCGGAGGCCGACGACCGTGGTTCCGGCCTCGGCTGCGTTCGTACCGATGACCGTGGTCCCGCCTTCGGCCTCGTTCGTACCGATGACCGCGTTCGTGGCGCCGACAGTGTTCGTGGCGCCGACCGCGTGCGTGCCGCTCGCCTGGTTCGTGCCGCCGACCGCGTTCGTGCCGCTGGCCTCGTGCGTACCGTTGACCGCGTTCGTACCGCCGACCTCGTACGTACCGCTCATATCTTCGGCACCCCGACCTTCATGCCCTCGCTGAGACCGCCGCCCGACACCTCGACCCGGCCGTCCGCGAACATGCCCAGCTCCACCTTCACCTCGCGGACCGTGCCGTTCCGTACGACCTCCACACCGAAGCCGCCGCCGGGCAGGGCCAGGAGCGCGTTCACGGGGACGGTCAGGACGTTCTTACGGGTCTCGCCGGTGAGGTTCACCGTCACCGGTGACTGGTCGAAGCCGCCGACATCGTCCGGCTTGTCGAAGGAGACCGTCAGGGTCACCTTCGGGCCGGTGTCCTGCGGGTCCTTGCCGGGCTTCGCCGTCCGGCCGACCGAGGAGACCGTGCCGGGCGCGCTGGTGCCGTCCGGCAGCTCCACGTCGACCTTGGTGCCCGCCTTGGCCAACTGGCTCTCCGCCACGTCCAGTTCGAAGGTCACGATCCGCTCGGAGCCGGTCGTGGTGAGGACCGGGGTGCCCGGCTGGGCCAGGTCGCCGACCGCCGCCTCCACGCTCCTGATCCGGACCTTCCCCGGGGCGAACGTGACGTCCTGCGGGCCCACCTTGCCCGTCCGCTTGACGTCGTTCGCCCTCTGCCAGCGCTTGACGGCCGCCGCCGTCAGCTCGGTGTACTCGGTGTCCGGGGTGAAGCCGGTGTAGCCGAGGGCGGCGAGATTGCGCTCCAGCTGCTCCACGTCCCGGCCCTTGTCGCCCGGCTTCAGCGTCCGGTACATGGGCCCCGCCCCGTACATCAGCCGGACCGCCCGCCCGTCGACCTCGTACAGCCGCTCGTTCCGCTTGACGGTCGACCCGGTGCGCGGGGCCCAGGTCAGGGTGCCCGCCGCGCCCGCGTTGATCTTGCGCTGCTTGTCGTAGCCGAGGGTCCCCTCCGCCTGGGCGCTGTCGCGCAGGTCGCCGCGCAGGACCGGGGCGGTGGCCGGCGGCAGCCCGGTGTTCGCACCGGCCGACTCCGTACCGCCCCCGCCGAGCTGGGTGACCGCGATCGTCCCGGCCGTCACCGCGAGCACCGCCGCCACCGCCGCCACGGCCCGTCCGCGCCTCATCGGCCCACGCTCTCGCACGCCTTGTTGGCCTTCTCGAACTTCTTCATCTCCTGCGGCTTCGGCGCGGGCAGCGCCTGCGCCGCCCCGCCCTCGAACTTCGGGTCCGGCATGTCGAAGCCGTTCTTCCGCATGCACCGCGCGAAGGCGACCATCTTGTCCTTCTCCGCCTGCGTCAGCTCCTTGGGCCCGCCGCCGACCGCCTTGTCCTCGCAGGCCTTGAACGCCTTCTCCATCTCCTTCCGGCTCTTGGAGCCGCCGTCGATGGTGACCCCCATGCCGTTCTCGCCCGGCTTCGGCTCGGGGATGTTCAGGCCCTGCTTCCGGAGGCACTTGCGGTGCTCCAGCGCCTGGTCCTCCTCCGTCTTCTTCGTGGTGGACGCCGACCCGCCGTCCTTCGTCCCGCCGCTGCCGCCGCCGCCCGTACAGGCCGTGGCGGACAGGACGACGGTCGCGGCGAGCAGGCAGGCGGCGGCGATGGTGCGCCGCCGTGCGGGGAGAAAGGTCATGAAGGGCTCCTCGTAACGTCGAAGGGACGGCCCGAGCGTGCGCGAGGAGGCGGTTTCGTTTCTCTCAGCGCCGGTGCTTACACCGGCGAAACATCGCTTTCGGGTACACAGGGCCCATGCGCGTGCTGCTGGTGGAGGACGAGGAATTCCTGGCGGAGATGATCGCCGAGGGGCTGCGCCGCGACGCCGTCGCGGTGGACATCGCCCCCGACGGGCCGACCGCGCTGGAGAAGCTCCGTTTCGGCGCGTACGACGTGATGATCCTCGACCGCGACCTGCCCGGGCTGCACGGTGACGAGGTGTGCCGCCGGGTCGTCGGCGCGCGCCTGCTGACCCGGATCCTGATGCTCACCGCCTCGGGGGCCGTACGGGACCGGGTGGCCGGCCTCGGGCTCGGCGCCGACGACTACCTGACCAAGCCGTTCGCGTACGACGAACTCCTCGCCCGGGTCCTCGCCCTCGGCCGCCGCTCCCGCCCGGCCCTCCCACCGGTCCTGGAACGGGCCGGACTGACCCTCGACACCGCCCGCCGCCAGGTCTGCCGCGACGGCCGCTACCTGTCTCTCTCCCGCAAGGAGTTCGCCGTGCTGGAAACCCTCCTGCGGGCCGAGGGCGCCGTCGTCAGCGGCGACGACCTGATCGAGGAGGTGTGGGAGGAGGACACCAGCTACCGCACCAACGCGGTCCGGGTCACCCTCTCCAAGCTCCGTACGAAACTGGGGGCGCCACCCGTGATCGAGACCGTGCCGGGTGCCGGGTACCGCATCGGGGGCGGACCCGTGGCGGGCGGCGGGAACGGCGCAGCCCGGTGAACAGCGAACGCGCGCGACTCACCGCGCTCTACGGCGGCCTGCTCGTGCTGGCCGGGGTCCTGCTCATGGGGCTCGTCTACGTGCTGGTCAGCGACGGGCTCTACAGCAGCGTCATGACCGCCGTCGCCCCCGCCGTCCCCGCCTCCCGGCTGGACGCCGCCTCCGCGCCCCTGCTGCCCACCTCCGACTGGGCGCAGACCACCGTGATCCAGCCCGGCCAGTACGCGGTCGCGCGGAAGGTCTCCACCGCCGCCGGGGACGCCGTGCTCCACCAGCTCCTCACCGTCTCCGCGCTCTCCCTCGCCGTCTACTCGGCGCTCTCCGTCGCCCTCGCCTGGTGGATGGCGGGCCGGGTGCTGCGGCCCGTCGGGGTCATCACCGCCCGGGCCCGACGGCTCTCCGGCTCCAACCTCCACGAGCGGATCGCGCTCAAGGCCCCGCCCGGCGAACTCAAGGAGCTGGCCGACACCTTCGACGGGATGCTGGACCGGATAGAGCAGCTGGTCGCCGCCCGGCAGCGGTTCGCCGCCAACGCCGCCCATGAGCTGCGCACCCCGCTCGCCGTGCAGCGGGCCGCCGCCGAGATCGGACTCGCCGACGACCCGCCGCCCGAGAAGGTCGCCTGGATCCGGGACAAGCTCATCGACACCGCCGACAACAGCGAGCAGCTCATCGAGGGCCTGCTGCTCCTCGCGGTCTCCGACGAGGGGCTGCGGCGGCGCGAACGGGTCGCCCTGGACGCCACCACCGCCACGGCCACCGAGGCGCTGGCGGCGGAGGCGGAGGAGCGGGACGTGACCGTCGACGTGGAGGCCCGGCCGGTGAGCGTGCAGGGCGACCCGGTCCTCCTGGACCACCTCGTGCACAACCTGGTCGCCAACGCGCTGCGCCACAACCACCCCGGCGGGACCGTACGGGTCCGGGTCGGCCCGGGCGGCCTGGAGGTCGCCAACACGGGGCCCGTGGTGGACCCGGCGGCCCTGCCGCTGCTGTTCGAACCGTTCCGCCGGGCACAGGCCCGCCGCCACGCACCGGGCGAGGGCGCGGGGCTCGGGCTCTCCATCGTGGCGTCGGTCGCGCGGGCGCACGGCGGGGACGTCGGCGCCACGGCGAACCCGGGCGGGGGACTGACGGCCCGGGTGACGCTGCCCACCTGTGCATGAGGGCCGGGGCTCAGTGGCGGTAGAAGATCCGCTCGCGGTACTCCGTCATGACCCGGCCGTTCCAGTCGTGGCCGCCGTCCACGTTCCCCGAGCGCAGGAGCGGCGGTTCGATGCCACGGGCCACCAGCTGCTCGGAGGCCGCCGCCATCATCGACTGCATGATCGCGCTGGTGACGACGGTGGAGGCCGGGGCGAAGGGGGCCTCGATGCCGGGGGAGGTCAGCTCCGCGTCGCCGATCGCGATCTTGCTGTCGAGGACGATGTCGCAGTGGTCGCGCAGGAAGCCGCCCGAGGTGTGCCGGGAGCGGGTGTTCTCCGCGTACGCCACCGAGGTCACGCCGATGACCTTCAGCCCCAGGGCCCGGGCGTTCTGGGCCATCTCGACCGGGAGCGCGTTGCGGCCGGAGAGCGAGATGATCACGAGCACGTCGCCCGCCGTCGCCGGGCTGGAGTCCAGGACCGCCGAGGCCAGGCCGTCCACCCGCTCCAGGGCGGAGCCGAGGGTGGCGGGCATGACGTCCACGCCGGTGGTACCGGGCACCGTGAGCAGGTTCATCAGGGCCAGCCCGCCCGCCCGGTAGACGACGTCCTGGGCGGCGAGGGAGGAGTGCCCGGCGCCGTACGCGAAGAGCCGGCCGCCCGCCTCGACCGTGTCGGCGATGGCCGAACCCGCCGCCGCGATGGAGCCCGCCTCCTCGTCCCGCACCCGCTGGAGCAGGCCGATCGCCGCATCGAAGAACTGACCGGCCAGCTTGCTGTCGCTCATCGAGGAGAGCCCTTTCGACGGGATTGCGCAGGGGTTTCGGCGGGGTGGGAATGGCTGTGCCGCCGATCACGTTGCGGTCTGGACCAGTGGCCTGTCAATAGCGCCCGGCGGCGTCCGTCGCACGGTCTTCGGTCGGGGCGGCACGGTTGTCGTTGCTATGCGTCAGAATTGGTGCAGGGCCATCGCACGACGTTTTCTAGTCACAGCATCGAGGGGCACGTATGTCCGGACTGATCGACACCACGGAGATGTATCTCCGCACCATCCTCGAACTGGAAGAGGAAGGCGTGGTGCCCATGCGCGCCCGGATCGCCGAACGGCTGGACCAGAGCGGTCCGACCGTCAGCCAGACGGTGGCCCGCATGGAGCGCGACGGCCTGGTCCAGGTCGCGGGGGACCGCCACCTGGAGCTGACCGAGGAGGGCCGCCGCCTGGCCACCCGCGTCATGCGCAAGCACCGGCTGGCCGAGTGCCTGCTGGTCGACGTGATCGGCCTGGAGTGGGAGCAGGTCCACGCCGAGGCCTGTCGCTGGGAGCACGTGATGAGCGAGGCCGTGGAGCGGCGGGTGCTGGAGCTGCTGCGCCACCCGACGGAGTCTCCGTACGGGAATCCGATCCCGGGCCTGGAGGAGCTGGGCGAGAAGGCGGAGGCCGACCCGTTCCTGGACGCCTCGATGGTGAGCCTGGCGGAGCTGGACCCGGGCTCGGAGGGCAAGACCGTGGTCGTACGGCGGATCGGGGAGCCGATCCAGACGGACGCCCAGCTGATGTACACGCTGCGGAGGGCCGGGGTCCAGCCCGGTTCGGTGGTCAGCGTGACCGAGTCGCCCGGCGGGGTGCTGGTCGGCTCCAGCGGGGAGGCGGCGGAGCTGGACGCGGAGGTTGCTTCGCACGTGTTCGTGGCCAAGCGCTGACGCCGTTGGCGTCGTTGACCCGGGCACCCCTGGGGCCGTACGACGTTCGGCGCGTCGGTCACCACCGCCAGGGTTCCGTCCTCAAACGCCGGACGGGCTGGAATGGGGCCGGACGGGCTGGGGCGGGTTTCCCGGGGGAATTGCAGCGGGCGGGGCGATGGCGTGCCAGGCTGAGGCCAGGCATATGACCTGAGAGTGCCGGACCGGATGCGGCCGGCATGGTCGGGGAGGGAGCAGGGAATGCGCCCGTCGTACCGGCACGTCCGCCGTCCGGTGGCTGCCACGGTCCCGGATGCCCTGGTCAGGGATGGTTCGGTGACCCCTCCACCGTCTTTCGCCATCGTTGTCGTGGACAGCGGTCGACCCCGGCGCCCGAGGGCGCCGGGGTCGGTCCTCCCCTTTGTCGACCTGGAGCCCCGAGCTCTCAAGGTCGTTCCCCACGGACCCCTGTCCCCGAGCGGTCCGCCTCCCGTTGAAGATCTCCCCAGGGCGGCCGACGGCAATCCTCGTCGCATGTCACTCGAACGTGGGGTGTTGAGCGGCGGATCCCTGTTTTCGAATAAGAGTTCGATAGTCTGGCGTGGTGCGAGCATGCGGTGATCCGCGTCCGCGCGGCGATCGAGGGCCCATGGTGATCGAGGACCAGAAGGGGGTGCCAGAGACTATGGTGCGGCGCATCGATGTGACCGGATCCGACGGCGTACGCCTCGCGGCGTGGGAGTTCGCGGACCCGCCGAAGGAGCGTGCGGGGACGGAGGGGGCGGGAGCGGACCGCGCCCCCGGCGTCTTACTGCTGCACGGGCTGATGGGCCGGGCCTCCCACTGGGCCCCCACCGCCCGCTGGCTCTCCGAGCGGTACCGCGCGGTCGGCCTCGACCAGCGGGGCCACGGCCGCAGCGACAAGCCCGCCGACGGCCCGTACACCCGCGACGCGTACGTCGCCGACGCCGAGGCCGCGATCGAACAGCTGGACCTCGGCCCCGTCACCGTCGTCGGCCACGCCATGGGAGCGCTCACCGGCTGGCAGCTCGCCGCCAAGCGCCCCGACCTGGTCCGGGCCGTCGTCATCTGCGACATGCGGGCCTCCGCGCTCGGGGCGGCCTCGCAGCGCGAGTGGAGCGACTGGTTCGAGTCCTGGCCGCTGCCCTTCGCCACCCTCGCCGACGTACGGAAGTGGTTCGGCGAGGACGACCCCTGGGTGGAGCGGCCGAACCCCATGCGCGGTGAGTTCTACGCCGAGGTGATGGCGGAGAAGGAGGACGGCTGGCGCCCGGTCTTCTCCCGCAGCCAGATGCTCAGCTCCCGCGCCACCTGGGTCTACGACGCGCACTGGGAGGAGCTGGCCCAGGTGCGGTGCCCCGCCCTCGTGCTGCGCGGCCTCGACGGTGAGCTGGGGCGGGCCGAGGCGCAGGAGATGGTGCGGGTCCTGCCGCGCGGCCAGTACGCGGAGGTGGCCGACGCGGGCCACCTCGTCCACTACGACCAGCCGGAGGGGTGGCGGGCGGCGGTGGAGCCGTTCCTGGAACAGCTCGCCGAGGACGCCCGGGGCGACCGGGAGCCGGTCGCCCCGTAGGACCGCCGGTGGACCGGCCGCCCCTGACCCTCCAGGAACCGAAGGGCGCCGCTCACCCCTTGCTGACCGCCGTCAGGATCTCCGGCAGCCGGTTGGCCGTGCGCGGTGCCGCGATGCGCAGCCCCGCCCACCCGATGAGCGCCCCGTACACCGCACCGGCCGGGACCACCAGCCACAGCGCGCTGTGGTGGTCCGCGACGTGCAGCCAGACCGTCAGCGCGATCACCGGACCGGCCAGCACCGGCGCGGCCAGCATGCCGCTGATGATGGAGATCCACGCCAGCCCGCCCTGCCCGGGCGCCACGTTCTTGAACGCGCCCTCCTGCGGGATCGAGTACGGGAAGAGCGCCGAGGCCACCGCCCCGATCCCCAGCATCGCGCCCAGCAGCGCGAAGGAGAGGCCGAGCACCCCGGGCAGCGCCTGCCACCGGCCCAGCACCGCCGCCGTCACCACACAGACCAGCACCGTGTACGGCAGCGTGATCAGCAGCAGCGCGTAGGCCCGCGCCCGCAGTTCGACGTACGCGTCCCGGGTCGAGGAGATCGTCAGGGCCACCATCCAGAAGGCGGAGGTGTCCTGGCCGAACTGGTTGTACATCTGCATGCCGAGCATCCCGGCGGCGAAGCAGGCGAAGTAGATCGACCCGGTGCCCTGGAGCGCGTTGAGCAGCGGCACGATCGCACCGATGGCCAGCGCGGTGACCCAGGCCGCCTTGGTCTTCGGGTCCCGTGCCACGTACCGCAGGCTGCGCTGCACGACCGTGCCCGTACGCCCCTCCGGCAGCAGCCCGGACAGCCCCGTGCGGCCCGACTCCTTGCGGGACGGTTCGGCGGCGGCCAGCGTCGAGCCGTCCGGCGCGGTCATCAGCTTCACCAGCCCCCGCTGCCACATCCACACCAGCGCCCCCAGGGCCACCACCGTGACCAGCAGCTGGAGGACCGCCACCCCGTACGAACCCTCCGACGCCGCGTCCACCGCCGCTATCGCCGAGGCACCGGGCAGCCAGCGCGCCACATTCCCGGCCGGCTCCAGCGCCGAGAGGCCCCCGGCCTGGCCGAGCCGCTGCGCGCCGAAGTTGACGAACTGGATGCCCACCGCGATCACCAGCCCGCTCAGCACCGCCAGGTCACGGCCCTTGCGGGAGTTGAGCAGCCGTACGTTGGCGGTGGCGACGGCCCGCGACAGCGCCACGCAGAGCAGCAGCGTCAGCGGGACCGCGAGCACCGCGAACACCACGCCCGCTGGACCGTGCGCCAGCGCGAGCACCGAACCGACCACCAGACAGAGGGTGAACAGCGGCCCGATCCCGACCATCGAGGAGACCAGCAGCGCCCGCACCAGCGGCTGCGGCCGCAGCGGCAGCATCACCAGCCGGGTCGGGTCGAGGGTGTCGTCGCCGCTGGGGAAGAAGAGCGGCAGCACCGCCCAGCCGAGCGCCACGACTGCCGTCAGCAGCACCACGACCGTCCCCGCGTGCGCGTTGCCGCGCAGCAGGACGAGGGCGAGGACCTGGCCCGCCGCGAGCAGCAGCGTGAAGACGAGGGAGACGATGAACGCCGCCTTGCGCCCGGACGACTGCCGCAGCCCGTTGCGCAGGAGCGTCAGCTTGAGCTGTACGAAGACGGGGGTCAGGCCCGCCGTCGGCGCGGCCGGGGCGGCGGCGGTGACGGGGGCGTCCAGCACGCTCATCGGGTGCCGCCCAGCCAGTCGAGGGAGTCGCCGGTGGTGTCCCGGCCGCCCGCGCCGACCAGTTCGAGGAAAGCGTTCTGCAACGACGGCGCGTCGCCGCGTACCTCCGCCAGCGTGCCCTGCGCCTTGATCCGGCCCGCCGCCATCACGGCCACCCAGTCGCAGAGCGACTCCACCAGCTCCATCACATGGCTGGAGAAGACCACGGTCGCCCCGGACCGGGTGTAGCGCTCCAGCACACCCCGGATGGTCTGGGCGGACACCGGGTCGACGCCCTCGAACGGCTCGTCCAGGAAGAGCACTTCGGGGTTGTGGAGCAGGGCGGCGGCCAGCCCGATCTTCTTCCGCATGCCGGTCGAGTAGTCGACGACCAGCTTGTGCTGCGAACCGGCGAGATCCAGTACGTCGAGGAGCTGGGCGGCCCGCTTGTCGACCTCGTCGCCCGGCAGACCGCGCAACCGCCCGTTGTACGCCAGCAGTTCGCGCCCCGAGAGCCGCTCGAAGAGCCGCAGCCCCTCCGGCAGCACCCCGATCCGGGACTTCACCGCGACCGGGTCCGTCCACACGTCGTGGCCCGCGACCTCGATCTTCCCCATGTCGGGCCGCAGCAGCCCGGTGACCATGGAGAGCGTCGTCGTCTTGCCCGCCCCGTTGGGCCCCACCAGGCCGATGAACTTGCCCGCGGGCAGCTCAAGATCGATCCCCGAGACGGCGATCTGTTCCCCGAACCGCTTCCACAGCCCCTGTACGCGCACAGCGGGAGGCGCGGTCCGCGCCCCGCCCGCCGTCGCGCCCGTCTCCGTACGCGCGCCGTGCGTCTCCGTCACGTCACGTGCATCTGCCTGGTCCGGCATGGCACAGCCTTTCGATATCCCCGCTAGATGGGGACCACCCTACGAAAGGCCTGCCGGAACGCCGTTCCCCGCCGCTCAGCCGCCCTGGTCGGCGCTGCCGATCGGGCCGACCTCCACCGGCGAGCCGGAGCCGTCCGTGACGGGCAGCGTGGCCGCGCCCGGCCAGTTCAGGGTGACCGACTCCGTCTCGTCCGGCGGGGTCACCACGAGCCCGGTGATGCGGACGCCGGAGCCGCCCGAGCTGTTGAGCGGGTAGCTGATGCCGAAGTACACCGTCTTCCCGTCCTTGAGGACGAACGGGCCGGCCTGCTCACCGGTGCGCTTCGCGGAGAGCGGCCCCGCGTTCGTCTTCAGATCGACGCCCGCGTACGCGGAGAGCGTGCAGTCCTTGCCGCCGCGGTTCTTCAGCCCCACGGCGACGGTGCCGGCGGTGTCGCCGCCGACGGTGCTGTCCGTGGCGGTGATCTCCAGCGCGTCGGTACGGCACTTGGCGGCCTTGGCGGCCGTGCCGCTCCCACCGGAACTCCCGCCGGTGCTCCCCGCGGAGGCCTGCCCGCTGTCCTTCCCGCCGCTCTGCTCCGACCCCTCCTGGTCCGAACCGCCGGAGCCCGAACCGCCGCCGACGGTGGCGGACGAGGACGCGGCGGGTGCGGGCGTCGCGCCGCCCTGTCCCGTGGCGCCGTCCTCGCAGGCCGTGAGGGAGAGGCCCGCGGCAACGGCCAGGGCGGCGAAGGTGAGCTGGTGAACGCGCATCGTTTCTTCCTCAGGATCGGGTCCAGGTGGCGTCCGCCCGGTGGGAGCGGGCGTGACTGCCCACCAAGATCGGCCCGGCCCGGAGGCTCGTTCCATCCAACCTTCCGCTAATACAGCCCTGTTACAGGTGTTACAGGGCCGGGATGCGACGCGCACGTCCCGCCGCGCGCCCTACGAGACGCGGGCGCGGGCGTCCGCCGCCTCACGTGCGCAGGCGTACGCCAGCGGGCTGATCAGCTCGTCCACATCGGGCAGCCACCGGTTGACCTGGGTGGGCTTACGGGCCCACTGCACGGCGCCCCGGCCGCCGACCCGGGTGGGCGGCGCGGCGATGTAGTGGCCCTCGCCGCGCCCGGTCAGGTCGATCGCCTCCGCGTTCCAGCCGAGCGCGCGCACCAGCTCGGAGGCCTTGGCCGCCGCGCCCGGCAGCACGAAGAAGAGCATCCGGCGGTCCGGGGTGCAGGTGACCGGGCCGAGCGTGAGGTCCATCCGCTCCATCCGGGCCAGCGCCAGGAACCCCGCCGACTCCGGGACCTCCAGCGCGTCGAAGGCGCGGCCGGTCGGCAGGAGCACCGAGGCGCGCGGCTGCCTGGACCACATGCGCCGGGCCGCCGCCCCGCTGCCGGTCGCCTGGCCCGCCCAGTCGGGCCGGTCCGCGTGAGCGCCGGGCAGCGGGCAGGCGGCCTCGCCGCAGGAGCAGCGCTCGCCGCCCTCCACCGCCTCCAGCCAGGTGCCGGGGAACACGTCCCAGTGGCGCTCTTCCGCGTACCGCACCGCGGCGTCGAGCAGGTGCTCGCCCCGCTGCTGGGGGACCTGTGCGGCTTCCGTGACTCCGATGGGCTCTTCCACGACCAGCACAACTTCCGGCACCACCGGGGGTTACGGGCGCGCGCGACCCGGTCACGGTGCATCGATCCTGCACGCGGGGCGCATCGGAGCACGGGCGGGGGCGCGCGTGAGGTGGTGGATCGATGGGCGGGTAGCACCCTCCAGGGCCGGGCAACTCGCCGTGCCCGTACCGAATGCCGATGGAATATGCGCATTTCTTGGGCGAGTGACGGGCAGTGATCCCTCCATCGATCACCGCGTATCCGTGTATTCGCGTATCCGTGTATTTTCAGACTGTTCCAGGGGGAAATGTGGCAGCAAGGCCTCTCGTAGCCCGCCAGCCCAACGAACGGCTCCAGACGCTCATCCAGGAAGCCGCCTGTTCCAACGCGGGCCTCGCGCGCCGCGTCAACATGGTCGGGGCCGAGCGCGGCCTCGATCTGCGGTACGACAAGACCTCCGTGGCCCGCTGGCTGCGCGGACAACAGCCCCGGGGCCGGGCCCCGGGCATCATCGCCGAGGCGCTCGGCCGCAAGCTGGGCCGTACGGTCACGATCGACGAGATCGGCATGGCCAACGGCAAGAACCTGGCCTCCGGCGTGGGCCTCCAGTACGCGCCGACCGTCGCCGGAGCCGTGGAGCAGGTCTGCGAGCTGTGGCGCAGCGACGTCGGCCGCCGCGATCTGCTCACCGGTTCCGCCGTCGCCGCCTCCGCGCTGGTCGAACCCAGCCGCGACTGGCTGATCTCCGGCAAGGACCCCCAGGTCGAACGGGTGGCCGGGGCCCGGGTCGGGATGGCGGACGTGGCGGCGGTGCAGGCGATGACCACCGCCCTCACCGACCTCGACCACCGCTTCGGCAGCGGCCATGTCCGCCCGGTCCTGGTGCACTACCTCAACAGCGTGGTCTCCGGCCTGCTTTCGGGGGCGTACCGCGAACAGGTCGGCCGCGAGCTGTTCGCCGCCGTCGCCCGGCTCACCGAGCTCGGCGGCTACATGGCGGTCGACACCGGCCAGCCCGGTCTCGCCCAGCGCTACTACATCCAGGCGCTGCGCCTGGCCCAGGCCGCCGGGGACCGGGCGTACGGCGGCTATGTCCTGGCCGCCTCCATGAGCCACCTCGCCGCCCAGCTCGGCAACCCGCGCGAGATCGCCCAACTCGCCCGCGCCGCCCAGGAAGGCGCCCGGGGCCAGGTCACCCCCCGCGCCCAGGCGATGTTCTACGCGGCGGAGGCCCGGGGCCACGCGCTGCTCGGGGACGCCCGGACCTGCCACGTCGTGATGGCACGGGCCGTCGCCGCGCTGGAGCAGGCCGACCCGGAGAGCGGCGACGACCCGGACTGGATCGCCCACTTCGACCACGGCTACCTCGCGGACGAGCTGGCCCACTGCCACCGCGACCTCGGCCAGGCCCCGGAGGCCGCCAAGCGGGCCAAGGAGGCGCTGGCCGCCCTGCCGGAGACCCGGGCCAGGCGCCGGGGCATCGGGCTGGTGCTGCTCGCCTCGGCCCAGGTGCAGCAGCGCGAGGTGGAGCGCGCCTGCCACACGGGGACGCGGGCGATGGAGCTGCTCGGGACGGTGCGCTCCAGCCGGGGCGCCGAATATCTCGACGACCTCCAGCAGCGGCTGGCGCCGTACGGACAGGAGCCGGCGGTACGGGAGTTCGGCGAGCGGCTGGAGCTCCAGGCGGCGTGAGGGCGGCGGGGGCCGGGACGTAGGGCTGTGCGTAGGGCCGGGGCAGAGGCCGGGGCGGGGGCCCTCCGGCGGCCCGCCGCCGCCCGGTCTTTCGGAGGTCGCGCGGGGGCTTCGTACGGGGGCAGCGCGGGGCTTCGTCGCGGGTCGGCCGTTAACAGCGTCCTGCGGGGGCTGGGTGTTACCCGCCCTGTGAAGGGGTGGTGAGGGGGACCACGCGCTTGGCGGAGGCGGGCGGCCACCCGATAGCGTGAGCCGACGATTCCGTTGGTTCACACGTAGGAGTCCCGGTGACGCAGAGCGGACAGGGCGGCGAGCAGCAGCATCCCGCTGGACGACCCGCGCACGAAGGTGTCGTGCTGCCCTCCGACGGCGGTGCCCCCTGGATCCCGGGGGCGCCCACCGGCGGCCAGGCGGACCAGGGCGGGCAGCAGGCCGGGCCGGACGCCGGGCAGGCGGTGCCCGCGGGCGGCGAGCCGTGGGGCCGGCCCTGGGGGCCGCAGTCCGAAGTCCCGGGGCAGCCGGGCGGCCAGGCGCAGGGTGCGTACGGGTATCCGCAGCAGGCCCAGCAGCCCCAGGCTCAGCCGTTGCCGCCCGCGCAGGGGCAGGACCAGTACGGCCAGGACCAGCAGTACGGCCAGGCGTACGGGCAGGGCGGCGCGGGGGCGTACCAGCAGCCGCACCAGCCCCAGCACTCCGACCCGTACCAGCAGAATCAGCAGCACCAGCAGTACCCGCAGCAGCAGGGCCAGCCGTACCCGCCCCAACAGCAGCAGCACCACCAGCCCCAGCCGTACGCGCAGCCGCTCCCCCCGGAAGCGGGCGCCGGTCCCGGGGCGGGCCAGGGCCTCCCGGGCGGGGACGCCGACGCCACGCAGTACATCGCGCCGGTCCCGGCCGGCGGGGACGCGGACGCCACGCAGTACATACCCCCGGTGCCCGGCGGAGCCCCGTACGGGATCAGGCCGGGCGCGCCGGAAGACCGGCAGCCGCCCGCGGAGTTCGACAACCTGTTCCGCTCCGAGGGCCCGGCGGACGCCACGACGCAGATGCCCCAGCAGCAGTACCACCAGCCCCAGCAGCCTCAGCAGGGTTACGGCTACCCGGGGCCCGGCAGCCAGTTGCCGCCCCAGGCGCCGCAGGGCTACCAGTCGGGGCTCCAGGGCCCGCGCGGCGGCGACGGAGCCGCCGAGCCGCCCCTGCACGACGACGGCGGCGACGCCCCCCGCAGGCGCTCGGCCCACATCCCGCTCATCGCCGCCGTCGTCGTCGGCTGCGCGGTCGTCGGGCTCGGCGCCGGTGCGCTGCTCAGCGGCGGCGGCGACGAGGCCAAGGACGACAAGCAGCCCGTGGCGTCGCAGAGTTCACCCGCCACCGCCCCCACCACGAAGGCGGCCGCCGACCCCGCGAAGCCGCAGGCCGAGGCGTTGGACAAGCTGCTCGCCGACAGCAACAACAGCCGTGCGGCGGTGATCAGCGCCGTGGAGAAGATCAAGTCCTGCAAGGACCTGGACCAGGCGAACACCGACCTCAGGGACGCCGCCCAGCAGCGCCGCGACCTGGTGACCCGGCTGGAGGGCCTGACCCTGGACCGGCTGCCGCAGCACGAGGCGCTCAACTCCTCGCTCACCAGGGCGTGGAGGGCCTCCGCCGCGGCCGACGAGCACTACGCCACCTGGGCCCGGCAGGCGAAGAAGAACAAGAGCGTCTGCAAGGGCGGCCAGGCCCGGTCGACCCGTGAGACGGCCCGCGCCAACGAGCAGAGCGGCGTGGCGACCAAGGCCAAGCAGGAGGCCTCGGGGCTGTGGAACGCCATCGCCGAGAAGTACGGCCTGACCAAGCACACCCCCGTGGAGCTCTGACCGGACCGACCGGACCGTAGCGCTCCACGGGCCGGCGGGCGGGTGGGATCAGGTTCAGCCGACCGCCCGCCGGGCGTCCGACAGGGCCTCCGTCACATCCACGAAGCCCTTCTTCTGGGCGATCAGCCGCCCCTTGCGGACCACCTGGAACGTCACCTCCGCGTTGACGATGCGCGGGTAGGGCGAGGTGCCGAGCAGGTCCTTGAACCGCCAGCGGAGCACCGGGGTCAGACCGCCCGTGTCGACCTCGGTGCCCCGGTTGAGCGTGGACGTGACCTTGTTCGCGGTGATCGTGTCGTCGTCGATCGCCGCGACGACCGCCTTCAGCACGGTGTACGCGATCCAGGTGGTCTGCACGCCCGTGTCGTCCGGGTCGATGCGGTTGTCCCCGAAGGCGTACTTCCGGATCACGTCACGCATCCCGTTCCACCGGGCGTCGCCCGCGTCCGGGTACCAGCCGGTGATGTAGGCCCCCTCGAAGGGGCTCTTGGGGCCGCCCGTGCGGTCGATGAGCGGCTGGCTGACGCTGCCGAGCACGGAGGAGACCCTGACCCGCTCGCCCTCCGGCTCCAGTCGGCGGAAGGAGTCGAAGAAGGTCTCCGTACCGGCGCCGAGCACCGCCGTGACGCAGCTGCCGCCCTCGCGCCGGTCCAGCGCCTTGGCGGCCGGCTCGTCGTAGGAGGTGGCGTTCTCCGGGGCCAGGATGTCGGTGGACTCGGGCCGGTGGGCGGCGAGCAGCCCGGTGTTGAGGAGCTGCGGCATCCGGGCGCCGCCGAGCGAGTCGGGCCGCACCAGCGCGACCCGCTCGCAGCCGCCCGCGAGCTGCTGGCCGTGGCCCGCCAGGAGCGCCGACTGGCCGCCGTTGACCGGGTACGAGAGGTAGCTGCGGAACTCCTCGTCGGAGGCGCCGTAACCGCCGATGTACGGAATGCCGCCGGACTCCAGCACCGGGATGGCGCTCTGGCCGTGGCGGCTGTACGAGCCGACGACGGCGGCCACCTTCCGGTCCACGGCCTGCCGGGCGCACCGCTCGGCGCCCGCCGCGGTGTCGTGCTCGTCGCAGGTGATCACGCGCAGCTCGCGGCCGTCGATGCCGCCCTGCTCGTTGATCCAGCGCGCGTACGTCCTGGCCATCGCGGGGACGCCCGGCATGCTCACCGCGTCGGCGTCGTCCACCCGGTCGGGCGCCCAGGTCATCACGGTGACGGGTTCCCCCGAGCCCCCCGAGCCGCCGGGGAGCGCACCGCAGCCGGAGAGCAGCAGCGCCCCGGCCGCGACCGTGCCGATGACGAACTGGAAGGGGCGGGGGATGGCGGTGCGTCTCCGTCCGGTCATGGACAGCAACGCTCCCGCCCCAGGGGTAACGCCACGGTGTGCCGTGTTCAACGCTCGGTGACGTCCAGGTGAATTACGGGGGCCCGCGCGAGTCCGCCGAAAAGGAACGTACGATCGACGACCGTGCAGCAAGGTTCGGAGAACTCTTCCCGTCGCGGCCGTCGCTCCTCCACCATGGGCGTCATGCCGCTCACTGACATGCCGTGGTGGCGCTGGCGCACCAACGTGCGCTCGGCGCTGCACATGCTCTCCGACCCCGTCTTCCACCACGAGTGCTGGCTCGCCGGCCGGGAGGGGTACGGGGACGTCACCGACGCCGTGTACCGCCTGGTCGAGGACACCTGGCTGGACAACTGGTCCGCCGAGAAGTACGTCGGCACCATATTCAGGGACTCCGCCGAGGCGGCCGCCGTCGACACCGCCGCCCTGCGTGTCCTGCGGATCATGCACCAGGTCGGCGCGGACGCCCCCGTCTCCGCCTATCTGGAGCACCACGGCTGGCCGGAGGCGGTCCGCGCGGCGCGCGAGGCGCATGTGATGCTCGCCACCAACGACGCCGAGGACCCGGACATCCCGCCGCGCTCCCTGGACGTCATCCGCATCATGACCAGGGCCGCCTAGGGCCTGTCGTCAAACTGCCGTCTGCCGTGCGGCGTCTGGCACGCACTCCCCCAAGCTCTCGGCTTCGCTTGAGCAGGGGGGACCCCCTCCGGCGTTGCCGAAATGGCCAAGTAGCTCCGCTACGAGGCCATTCCGGCGCCGTGCGATCGCACGCACCAGACGCCGCGCGGCCGCCCTTCGGGCGACGACGGCAGTTTGACGACAGGCCCTAGTACGCGGCGGCTGTGGCACCCTACGAGGATGACCGCACCGCAGCCCACCGCCCCCCAGGCCGCCTCGGACACCGCGCTGCCCGAGCAGTACGTCCTCACGCTCTCGTGCCCCGACAAACAGGGCATCGTGCACGCCGTGTCGAGTTACCTCTTCATGACCGGCTGCAACATCGAGGACAGCCAGCAGTTCGGGGACCACGACACGGGTCTGTTCTTCATGCGGGTCCACTTCTCGGCGGACGCCTCCGTGACGGTCGACAAGCTGCGCGCCAGCTTCGCCGCCATCGGGGAGGCCTTCCGGATGGAGTGGCAGATCCACCGGGCCGCGGAGCGGATGCGGATCGTGCTGATGGTCAGCAAGTTCGGCCACTGCCTCAACGACCTGCTGTTCCGCTCCCGTACGGGGGCGCTGCCCGTGGAGATCGCCGCCGTCGTCTCCAACCACACGGAGTTCGCCGAGCTCACCGCCTCGTACGGCATCCCCTTCCGCCACCTGCCGGTGACGAAGGACAACAAGCCGGAGGCCGAGGCGCAGCTGCTGGAGCTGGTCCGCGAGGAGGACGTGGAGCTGGTCGTCCTCGCCCGCTACATGCAGGTCCTCTCGGACGACCTGTGCAAGCAGCTGAGCGGCCGGATCATCAACATCCACCACTCGTTCCTGCCGAGCTTCAAGGGCGCCAAGCCCTACCACCAGGCGCACGCCCGGGGCGTGAAGCTGATCGGCGCCACCGCGCACTACGTCACCGCCGACCTCGACGAGGGCCCGATCATCGAGCAGGAGGTGGAGCGCGTCGGCCACGACGTGACCCCCGACCAGCTCGTCGCGATCGGCCGGGACGTGGAGTGCCAGGCGCTGGCCCGTGCGGTGAAGTGGCACGCGGAGCGGCGCATCCTGCTCAACGGCCGCCGTACGGTGATCTTCAACTGACCCGCGTACGGACGGCTACAGGCGGCTGAGCGAGGCCGACGCGAACAGTACGTCGCGGATGGCCTCGCGGTCGCCCTCCTGGCCCGCCGCCGCTTCGACCGGCGAGATGTGGCCCGCGACGAGCTGGCAGAACTCCACCCCGTTCAGGGCCACCTGCGCCACCGCGCGGTCGGGCGAGCCGACGGCGGCCGGTGAGTCGAGGGCGATGTACCAGTCACCGCCGCCGTGCCCCTCGACCTCCAGATGGAGCGAGCGGCCCGGCTCACCGGGCGCCACCAGGTCCCTGACCGGTCCGGCGAGCCCGGCGCGGCGGCGCCCCGCGAGGGCGGCCGGGAGCATCCGGGCGGCCAGGTCGATCATCCGGTGCAGATGGGCGGCGGACGGCGGCCGGTACGGGTAGTCCACCGCCTCCGCGATGTCCGTGCCGTGCACCCAGCACTCGAACGCCCGGTCCAGCAGCGCGTCCTGGAGGGGCAGGGCGAAATCGCCGTACGAGACGGAGCGCTCGGCCACGTTCGGCCCGGCCAGCGACACCGTACGGATCAGCTCGTGGGTGAGGTCGCGCCAGGGCTCACGGACGGCCCGGGTGGCGGGCGGGTGCGTGGCCGCCCAGTACGTCTCGGTGCGCCGGGCCGGCGAGAGCGGCACCTCGGCCCCGCCGGTCACCCCGTCCGCGCCGAGCGGGTCGTCCAGGCCGAGGGCGGCGGAGACCAGCCCGTCGACGGCCATCAGATGGCCGATCACCCCGGCGACCGTGGTCCGGCGGGTGACCGCGCGCTCCTCCTCGAACCACTGGAGCCGCACCGGCGCGTGCCACTCGGAGTCGCCGATGTCGCGGAGCAGCGCGTCCAGCCGGGCGGTCTCGGCGTCGTACGCCGTGGCCCACTCCGGAATCGGGATGCGGGCCGGCCGGCGCCCCAGGCAGCCGTCCAGCACCCGGGTCCGCAGCGTCGGATCGAGGTCCAGCGAGCCGTCGGTGTGCAGCAGCCCCACCGCGTCCCGCAACCGCAGCGCCTCGTCCGCACAGGGTGCGCACTCGGTGAGGTGTTCCTCGACGGCTGCGGTCTCCTCGGCCGAACAGGCTGAGAGCGCCCAGGCACCGAGGAGGGCCTTGAGGACCTGGTGGGAGAGGACCGGGGCGGAGGCGTCGGTCACGGTGTCGGGCGGCACGGCGGCGAGGTCCGGGCCGACGGGCTCATCATCAGCCGCGTCGGGTTCATCGGGCACGGCCACGGCGTCCTCAGGCACAGCCTCGTCCCCGGGCCCGGCCTCCTCCGCCGCCGCGCCCGCCTCGGGCACGGCCACGACGCCCTCGTCCTCCTCCGGAACCCCTTGCTCCGGCACGGCCTCGTCCGGCGTGAGGGCTCCCGGCGGCGGCAGCACGGGGCGCGCCACCGCCTCCAGGTCGAGGTCGTCCACCGCGCCGCGCGGGCCCGGTATGCGCCGTGCGCCCCGCACCTCGTCGTCGCGGCGGTCGCCCTCGCGCCCGTCGCCGCTCACCGGACGCGTCCGTAACCGGGTGGGGAGGACCCTTCGAGCGGCCGGGTGTTGGCGGTGGACAGCAGCTGGAGCCCCAGCCGGAGCCGGCGGCGGGCCTCGTCCTCGGTGACCCCGAGGTCGGCCGCGGTCTGCCGGTAGTCCCGGCGCTGGATGTACGCCAGCTCCAGCGCCTGCCGCAGGGAGACGGGCATCGAGGAGACGATGTAGTCGGCCCGGGCCGCCGCGGTGGCGCTGCGCACCCGCCGCTCCAGCTCCTCCGGGTCCGGCACGGCACCCTCGCCGTGCTCCTCGGCGTACGCGGCGGCGGCAGCGCGCCGCAGCCGCTGCACGGAGTGGCGGTGGGTGAGCTTGGCGACCCAGGAGCGCATGGAGCCCTGCTTCGGGTCGTACGCCTCGGGGTTCTCCCAGACCTGGGCGAAGACCTCGCGGGTGACCAGGTCGGCGGCGTCCTCGTCGTCCAGCATCCGGTGCGCCTGGCTGTGGACGAGCGAGGCGAACCGGTCGTACAGCTCACCGAGTGCCGCCGCCTCACCGCAGGCCAGCCTCTGCTGCATCCTGCGGTCCCAGCGGGGCGGTGTGTCCTTCGCCATGAAACCCCCAGCCCCCGGCACTGTCGCCCAGCTCCGTGATGTTCTGCGATGCCTCGTGATCCAGCCTCTGCCCTTGCTGTCCGAATGTAGTCGTCCGCGCGGGCCCCGCACCTGCCTTTGCCGCAACTGTCCGATGTAAGGACGGCTCGCTCTCCACCAATCGATTTCGGCCGTTCTCCCCGGCCCGCCTTCCCTGAGCAGGGGAAACCGGCCGAAGTGATCATTTCCACCGGAAACCCCCTGGGCCCCGGAGGCCGGGGAGGTGTTTCATGGATGCGCGGTTGGGCAGCCGCGAGGAGGAACGGAAACTTCCGGATTGCCGGGAGCCCCGGAACGAGAGGTCCAGTCGCGTGACGCTGAAGGTGGACGAGACCGAGCAGGGCGACTGGACCGTGCTGCGGATACACGGTGAACTCGATCTCGTGAGCTCACCCGTCGTGCGTCAGTCCGTCCACGACGCGGTGGCGGAGGGGCAGCACGATGTGGTCCTCGACCTCTCCGACGTCTTCTTCTGCGATTCCAGCGGGGTGGGTGTACTGATCGCCTCGCGCCGCCTGATGAAGTCCTGCGGCGGCCGGCTGCGGCTGATCCTCCCGGCCCGGGGCGCCGAGGACGGCTCCCACGTCAACAAGGTGCTGGGCGCGCTGGGCGTGCGCAGGCTCTTCGACGTCTACCCGGACACGGTGTCCGCGATCGACGAGGCGTGCGAGCCGCTGACGGCCTGAGCGCGCGTCCGGTGGCGTGTGACCGGCCGAAAGCGTTCGGTGCTGAAGCGAGGTTGTCACACAGGAGGCGTCGCTCGGTGACACGTGGAGGCTCCGGGCGACGTACGCTCCCCGCATGGACAGCGCAGAGTACGAGCGAAAGATCGCGCACCGCTTCGCCGCCTTCGACCAGGACGGCAACGGCACCATCGATCGCGCCGATTTCAACGCCGCAGCCGCCCGTCTGCTCACCGAGTTCGGTACGACGGCCCGCTGCGACAAGGGCCAGGCCCTCTACACCGGGGCCGAGGCCTTCTGGCAGGGCATGGCGGGGATCGCCGATGTGGACGGGGACCAGCGGGTCACCCGTGAGGAGTTCGTCGGCGGGGCGGTCAAGCGGCTCCGGGACAACCCCGAGCGGTTCGCCGAGATCGCCCGCCCCTTCCTGCGGGCGGCGATCGCGGTGGCCGACAGCGAGAACGGGGACGGCCGGGCCTCGGTGGCCTCCGTGGAGCGGGCGCTGAAGGTGCTCGGGGCCAGCGCCGAGATCGCGGGCATCGCGGCCCAGAGCCTGGACACCGACCGGGACGGGCTGATCGCCGAGAACGACGTGGTGGCCGCGCTCGCGGTGTACTTCACGGTGATCGAGCCGGACGACAAGTAACCGCCGCCAGGGTTACGGAGCTGGGTGAGCCACCTCCGTAACCCCTCCCTCAGGTGCTCCCGCCGGAGCCCCGCTCAGGCACTCCCGCCGAACCGCTCCCGCAGCCGGTACTTGAGCACCTTGCGCAGCGTCTCGTTGCGCGGGAGGGCGTCCACCACCTCCAGCTGCTCCGGCACCTTGTGGACGGAGAGCCCGGCGCCCCGCAGCCGGGCGGAGAGCTCGGCCAGGGTCGGCGCAGGGACGCCGGGGACCCGCTCCACCACCGCGCAGACCCGTTCGCCGCGCTCGGCGTCCGGGAGCCCGATCACCGCCACGTCCGCCACGCCCGGGTGGGTGTGCAGCAGGTCCTCGATCTCCTTGGCCGAGATGTTCTCGCCCTTGCGGATGATGATGTCCTTCAGCCGCCCGGTGAGCGTGAGGTGCCCGCTCTTCCGGACCCGGCCCAGATCCCCGGTGATCAGGAACCCGTCCCCGTCGAAGGCGGCGGCCGTGGCCCCGGCGTCCAGATACCCCCGGCAGACCGCCTCCCCGCGCAGCCGTACCTCGCCCTCCACGCCGTACGGGAGCGGCTTGCCCTGCTCGTCGGTGATCCGGATCTCCATCCCCTCCGGCGGCCGCCCCTCGGTCAGGGCCAGGTTCTCCGGGGTGTCGTCCGGCGCCCCCATCGTGATCATCGGGACCTCGGTCATCCCGTACCCATGGGTGAGCTGGACCCCCATCTCCCGTACCACCGCGTGGTACACCTCCGGCGGCTTCGGCGCTCCGCCGCCCGCCAGCAGCCGCAGGGAGGGGATCAGCGGGCGGCCCGGCTCCTTGCGCTGCTCGGCCAGGAACATCGCGTAGAAGGCCGTCGACCCGCCCGCCACGGTCACCCCGTGCCTGCGGTACTCGTCCAGGGCCTCCGGCAGCGCGAACTGCTCGAACATCACCGCCGGGAACCCGTACAGCAGGAGCATCACCGTGTAGTCGGGCCCGGCGACATGCGCGTACGGGAACGCCATCGACCCCACGTCGTCCGCCGACAGCTTCAGCGCGTGCGCGAGGCAGGAGCCGCCCGCGATCAGGGAGCGGTCGGTGTGCAGGACGCCCTTGGGGTCGGAGGTGGTGCCGGAGGTCCAGTAGATCCACCGCACCTCCTCGCCGCTCTCCGGGCCGGGCGGGGGCGGCAGGGTCGCCGGGTCGCCGTCGGGGAGGTCCTCGTACGCCTCGAAGACCCGCGGCGGGTCGGCGAGCCCGGCCGCGAGCCGCTCGGCCATCGCGGTGTGGTCGAAGCCGCGCCACACGCCCGGCACGGCGAAGAAGGCGGCCCCCGACTCCCGTAGCGCGAACCGCACTTCGCGGTCCCGGTAGAACGGGATGACCGGCGTCTGTACGGCCCCGAGCCGGGTCAGGGCGAAGGAGAGCAGGGCCGTCTCCAGCCGGGTCGGCAGCTGCCAGGCCACCACGCTGCCCGCCCGCACGCCCATCCCGTACAGCCCGGCGGCGACGCGTTCGGCCCGGTCCCGCAGCTCCCCGAAGGTCAGGACGCGGTCGCCCTGGAGCAGGACCGGGCGGTCGGGGGTGAGGGCGGCACGGGCTCCGACCAGCTCCCAGAAGGTGCGGGAGGCGCCCAGCGCGTGGGCGGTCGCGGTCACGTCGTTCACGGCGGTCACAGGGGTCCCTCCGAACTGACGGACAGTCAGATATTGCGCAGAGCGTAGGGCTCCGCGCCTTGTCGGTCCAGGGGTGCGGGGCTAGCCTGAGTGCCGCAATCCAATCTGACGGACCATCAGAAAGCACCTGGGGGCGGGTAGTCGGCAGGTGCGCCGGAGGGGACGACCCACCATGACGGACACGGAACTGCCTCGGATCGTCAGCGTCGACGACCATGTGATCGAGCCCGCGCACCTCTTCTCCACCTGGCTGCCCGCGAAGTACCGCGAGCGCGGCCCGCAGCCGCTGACGGCGGGCATCGGCGAGCTGGCCTACACGGGCGGGAAGTACGTCATCACGATGGACCCGGACGGGCCGCCGACCGACTGGTGGATCTACGAGGACCTGAAGTTCCCGTACAAGCGGAACATCGCCGCCGTCGGCTTCGACCGCGACGACATGACCCTGGAGGGCATCACCCGGGCCGAGATGCGGCCCGGCTGCTGGGACCCGGCCGAGCGCCTCAAGGACATGGACCTCAACCATGTCGAGGCCTCGCTCTGCTTCCCGACCTTCCCGCGCTTCTGCGGCCAGACCTTCGCCGAGGCGCACGACAAGGAGGTCGCCCTAGCCTGCGTACGGGCGTACAACGACTGGATGGTCGAGGAGTGGTGCGGCGACAGCGGCGGCCGCCTCATCCCGCTCTGCATCATCCCGCTCTGGGACATCGGTCTCGCGGTCGCGGAGATCAAGCGGAACGCGGCCCGGGGCGTCCGGGCGGTCACCTTCTCCGAGATCCCCACCTACCTCGGGCTGCCGTCCATCCACACCGGCTACTGGGACCCGTTCTTCGCGGTCTGCCAGGAGACCGGCACCGTCGTCAACATGCACATCGGCTCCAGCTCCCAGATGCCCGCAGCCTCCCCGGACGCACCCCCGGCCGTGCAGGCCTCGCTCTCCTTCAACAACGCGATGGCCTCGATGATGGACTTCCTCTTCAGCGGGGTGCTGGTCAGGTTCCCGACGCTCAAACTGGCGTACAGCGAAGGCCAGATGGGCTGGATCCCGTACGCCCTGGAGCGCGCCGACGACGTGTGGGAGGAGCACCGGGCGTGGGGCGGGGTGCGCGATCTGATCCCCGAGCCGCCGTCCACGTACTACTACCGGCAGATGTTCTGCTGCTTCTTCCGCGACAAGCACGGCATCGCCTCGCTGGACGTCGTCGGCCGCGACAACGCCACCTTCGAGACCGACTACCCGCACGTGGACTCGACCTTCCCGCACACCAAGGAGGTCGCCCTCGACCACGTCAAGGGGCTCGACGACGAGACGGTCCACAAACTGATGCGCGGAAACGCGATCCGGATGCTCGGCCTGGACCTGGACAAGTAGGCGGGGGCGGTGGATCTCGCGTACACGGAGGCCGAGGAGGAGTTCCGGGGCCGGCTGCGGGAGTGGCTGGCCGCCGTCCTCCCCGGCCTGCCCCCGAAGCCCTCGCCCGACGACTGGCCCGCGCGCCGGGCGTACGACACGGCCTGGCAGCGGATGCTGTACGACGCCGGGTACGCGGGCCTGCACTGGCCGGCCGACGCGGGCGGGCGGGGCGCCACCCCCACCCAGCACCTGATCTTCCTGGAGGAGACGGAGAAGGCCGGGGCGCCCTATGTCGGGGCGAACTTCGTCGGACTGCTGCACGCCGGGCCGACCATCGCGGCCGAGGGGACCGCCGAGCAGCGGGCCCGCTGGCTGCCGCCGGTGCTGCGCGGCGACGAGATCTGGTGCCAGGGGTTCAGCGAGCCGGACGCGGGCTCGGACCTGGCCGCGCTGCGGACGCGGGCGGTGCGGGACGGGGACGACTACGTGGTGAGCGGCCAGAAGATCTGGACCTCGCACGCGGAGGTGGCCGACTGGTGCGAGCTGCTGGTGCGGACGGACCCGGGGGCGCCGAAGCACCGGGGGATCAGCTGGCTGGCGATGCCGATGGACGCCCCGGGGATCACGGTCCGGCCGCTGCGGACGCTCGCCGGTTCGACGGAGTTCGCGGAGGTTTTCCTCGATGAGGTCCGGGTGCCGGTACGGAACCGGGTCGGCGCCGAGAACGACGGCTGGCGGGTCACCATGGTCACCCTCTCCTTCGAACGCGGTACGGCCTTCGTCGGCGAGGTCGTCGCCTGCCGCCGCACCCTGGACGCCCTGGCCGCCGAGGCGCGGCGGAACGGGCGGTGGGACGACGCGGTGCTGCGCCGCCGCCTCGGCCGCCTGAACGCCGAGTTCCGGGCCCTGTGGCGGCTGACCCAGTGGAACGTGGGGGAGTCGGAGCGTACGGGCGGGGTGCCGGGCATCGGCGGCTCGGTCTTCAAGCTGCGCTACTCCGGCGTACGCCAGGAGCTGTACGAGGCGGCGGCGGAGGTGCTGGGCGCGGAGGGGGCCTTCGACCTGGACCGGGAGTGGGCCCTGGACCGGCTCTCCTCCCTCTCGTACACCATCGCCGCAGGCACCTCGCAGATCCAGCGGAACATCGTCGCCGAGCGCATCCTCGGCCTTCCGAAGGGGCGCTGACCTGCCATGGACTTCCAGCTCTCGGACGACCAGAGGGCCCTGCGGTCCGGGATGCGCGACCTGCTCGGCGCGGTGTTCGACCGGGACCGGATGCGGGCGGCGGTGGAGCGGGGCGGCGGCGTGGACCGGGGCCTGTGGCGGGAGCTGGGGGCGGCCGGCCTCTTCGCGCTGCGGCTGCCGGAGGAGGCGGGCGGGGTGGGGCTCGGGCTGCCGGAGGCGGTGCTGCTCTTCGAGGAGGCGGGCCGGGCGCTGCTGCCGGGGCCCTTGGTGGCCACGCACCTGGCGGCGGGGCTGGTGAAGGGGGCCGCGGAGGGGGAGGCGGTGGTGGCGGTCGCGGAGGGGGCCGGTCGGCCGGTGGCGGACCTGGGGGATGCGGACGCGGTGCTGGTGGCGGGGGGCGCGGAGGTGCTGACGGGGGAGGCGCTGGAGGCGTTCGCGGCGGGGGCTGTTCCCGTACGGTCGATGGATCCCCTGACCCCGCTGCACCGGGTGGAGGGGCGCTGGGCGGGCGCGGGAGCCTCGGAAGGGCGCTCGGCGGGTGCGGGGGCCTCGGAGGCGTACCCCGGCGCACTCCGCCGCGAAGGGGCGCTTCTCACTGCTGCCGAACAACTGGGAAGCGCCACGCGCACCACCGAGATGGCCGTTCAACACGCCGGTGCGCGCGAACAGTTCGGTTCGCTCATCGGTTCGTTCCAGGCGGTCAAACACCTCTGCGCCGACATGCTCGCCCGCACCGAACCGGCCCGCAGCGCGCTGTACGCGGCCGCGCTGACCGGCGACCCGGTGGAGATCGCGGCGGCCAAGCTGCTCGCCGACGAGGCGGCCGTACGCAACGCGCGGGACTGCCTCCAGATCCACGGCGGTATGGGTTTCACCTGGGAGGCAGATGTTCACCTCCACCTGAAACGGGCCTGGCTCCGGGCGGCCCGCTGGCTCACGGCGGCCGAGGCGGAGGAGATCCTGGCCGCCGATCTGGGCCCCGTACGGCCGCTGTACAGCGGTTCAGCAGCAGGTGGATGACCGGCCGGCGAAGCGGGGGGTGGAGGGTGACTCAGTGCAGCCGGTCGGCGTCGATACCGGGTTGTGTCCTTTGCGTGATTCGTCACCGGGTGGAGTCGGCGCCGGGCTCGGGTACGCTCCGTGGGATGCGAGTGGTTCTGGAACCGGGCGATCCGGGGGCGGCCTGTGCGGCGGCTCCGGTCCGGGGCGAGGGCTCTTGCCGGAGATGTGCCGGGCCTGCCCGGGAAGCGATTCTCGCGGTCTCTGCGCGCTCCTGTTCGACTCCCCGCAGCGTGCGTCGCACAGTATGCACCACGCGTACTCCTTCGCGCTGGAATATGCCCGAAGCGCTTGTTGCGGTGACTGTACGTCAACCATGCTGTCGCGTAAGGGAATCACGTTCCGTGACCCTGAGGAGGCGCGAGGCGATGTGTCCGCCGGTTCGGATGGTGTGAGCGGTGCAGGTGCTTCAGGTTCAGCTGGAGGTCGGTCCGGATCCCGCAGAGGTGGGGCGGGCCCGTAGATGGGCGCGGTCGCGTCTGGTCGGTTCCGGGATAGGGGATGACGAGCCGCTCGCGGAGACGCTCATCCTGCTGATCTCGGAGCTGGTCACCAACGCGGTCGTCCACACGGGCTGCCCCGCCGTGCTGCGGATGCTGTTCGGCGGGGGAGGCGGCGCCGGGGAGGCCGGGACCGTCCGGGTGGAGGTCGCGGACGCCAGCGACTGCCCGCCCCGCCCGCGCCACGCGGAGGGCGACGACACCAACGGCCGGGGCCTGGAGCTGGTGGACGGCCTCGCGGACCGCTGGGGCTGGCAGCCGGAGGGCGCCGGGAAGCAGATCTGGTGCGAGGTGGACCGGGGCGCTCCGGTGGGGGGCCCGATGGGCGCTCCGGGGGCGGACCGGGAGGCGCCGAGGGTCGTGGCCCAGGAGGCGCCGCCGAAGGTCGTCGTGCAGGGCGGCGAGGTGTGCGAACCGCCCTCCTGCGTCTTCACGAACGTGACCGGCCTGGCCACCTGAGCGGCTTCACCGGCTGAGCGGCTTCCCCGACGGGACCGGAACGTACGGGATCACAGCACCGCGACCGGGGCCACCGGAGATCCGGTGGCCCCGGTGAACGGCTCCGGCGCGGCGGTGAGCAGGAAGGCGTACCGCTCCTCCTCCGCGCAGGCGGTGGACAGCGCCTCCAGGTCCCAGTTCTGGCCCTGGAGCATCCCCATCTCGACGAGGTGGAGCGCGTGCACGGGCATCCACAGGTCCTCGATCTCCGGCGGGAAGATCTCGAAGGTCAGGGTGTCGTTGGCGACCGCCGCCACGTCCCGGGCGTGGAACCACTCGGGCGTGCGCACGGACAGCCCGGGCGACGGATAGCCGTACGCGTGCCGGTCCCCGGCCAGGACGACCTGCACCTGCCCTGTCCGTACGAGGACGACGTCCCCGGCCCGTACGCGTACGCCTCCGAACTCCTCGGCCGCCTCCAGGTCCTCCGGCGTGACGGCGTGCGCGCCCCCCAGCCGGTCCACGCCCCGGGCGCGCGCGACATCGAGAAGCACCCCCCGTGACACGACGTGCTCCACGGCGGCGATCGAGGAGAACTGCGCGCCGGCGTGCGCCGTGATGGTGTCCGCCGGACGGCCGTTGTAGATCTTCCCGCCGTGCGAGGCATGGGTCAGGGCGTCCCAGTGGGTGGCGGCCTGGAGCCCCATGGTCACGGTGTCGTCGCTGGTGGCGACGGTCCCTGGCCCGAACATCTCCTGGTTGATCTGGACCATCGTGTGCAGCGGGTCGATCCGCCCCGGGATGAACCCGCTCTGTACGCCGCCGTGGCGGAGCGGGAGCGCGAGCGGTATCCGGCGGCCGCTCCGGACGGTGGCTGCCGCCTCCCGTACGACGGCGTCGGTGATCAGGTTCAGCGTCCCGCGCTCGTCGGCCTCGCCCCAGCGCCCCCAGTTGTTCACGCGCTCGGCGATCTTGTGGAACTCGGCCGGCAGGGACATGGGGGCCTCCTGGGTCTTGTGCCGGAGTATCCGACTGACCGTAAAATCTAACGGACCGTCAGAAACCGCGGGAAGGGGCCGGGCATGGGGAACTTCTTGGCAGGCAAGGTGGTCGCGGTCACGGGGGCCGGCCGGGGCATCGGACGGGCGGTCGCGCTCGCGGCGGCGGCGGAGGGGGCGCGGGTCGTGGTCAACGACTACGGCGTCTCGGTGGAGGGCTCCGAGCCCACCAGCGAGATCGCCCGATCGGTCGTCAAGGAGATCGAGGCGGCGGGCGGTTCGGCGGTCGCGGTGGCCGACGACATCTCCACGATGGCGGGCGGCCAGCGGATCGTGGACACGGCGCTCGCGGAGTACGGCCGACTCGACGGGGCCGTGTGCGTGGCCGGGATCCTGCGGGAGCGGATGCTGTTCAACATGTCCGAGGAGGAGTGGGACCCGGTCCTCGCGACGCACCTGAAAGGCACGTTCACGGTCTTCCGCGCCGCCTCGGCGGTGATGCGGAAGCAGGAGGGCGGGGGCACGCTGATCGGCTTCACCAGCGGCAACCACCAGGGGAGCGTGTCGCAGGCCAACTACAGCGCGGCGAAGGGCGGGATCATCTCGCTGGTCCGCAGCGCGGCGCTGGGCCTGCACCGGTACGGGGTCACGGCCAACGCGGTCGCCCCGGTGGCCCGGACCCGGATGTCGGCCGGGGTGCCGATGGAGCTCGCGGAGATCGGTGAGCCGGAGGATGTGGCGGCGCTGGTGGTCTACCTGCTGAGCGAGCGGGCGCGGGCGGAGAAGATCACCGGCCAGGTGTACACGATCGCCGGCCCCAAGATCGCGGTCTGGGCCCAGCCGAGGGAGCTACGGGCGGGGTACGCGGAGGGCGGCCCCTGGACCCCGGAACGGATCGCGGCCTTCCTGCCGGGGACGGTGGGGATGGACCCGATGCCGATGCTGGCGCGGGTGGAGGAGATGGCGAAGGCGGCACGGGCGGGAGCACGGCCGAACGCACCTTCAAGCCCGTCCGGCGCTTCAAGCCCGTCCGGCGATTGAGGACGGGACCGACCCCTCCGGCCGCTCCGGCGTGGGGCCGCCATCTCAGCCGCTTCGGGGTGGGGCCCGCCATCTCAGCCACTTCGGCGTTGGGGGGGGCGGGGTCAGACTCCAGCCCCTCCGGCGCTTGAGGAGCGGAGGCCCGAACAACCCAAGCCCGTCCGGCGATTGAGGACCGGGGATCTGGGGGCGGAGCCCCCGGGGTGCTGCCCCGGACCCCGCTCCTCAAGCGCCGGAGGGGCTGGGGGCGGCCGCTTCACGAGCGGAGGAGCCGGGGGGCCGCGCCCCCAGGACGACAGGAGGCACGCATGGACTTCCGGTTCACCGACGACGACCACACCTTCCGCACGCACGCCCGCACCTGGCTGGAGGCCCACCTCACCGACACCCCCACCCCCGACCCCCACGCGTGGGAACGCGAACTCGGCCAGGCGGGGTGGATCGGCATCGGCTGGCCGGAGGACGGCGGCGCGGGCTACGGCAACCGCCCCGCCCCCCTCACCCACCAAGTCATCTGGGCCGAGGAGTACGCCCGCTCCACCGCCCCGCCCCGCCTCGGCCACATAGGCGAGAACCTCCTGGCCCCCACCCTCATCACGTACGGCACCGAGGAGCAGAGGCAACGCCACCTGCCCCCCATCGCCCGCGGCGAGACCTTCTGGTGCCAGGGGTACAGCGAGCCGGGCGCGGGGTCCGACCTCGCCGGCATCCGCACCACCGCCACCCCGGACACCACCGCCGGCGGCCACACCGTCACCGGCCAGAAGATCTGGACCTCCCTCGCGAAGGACGCCGACTGGTGCTTCGTCCTCGCCCGCACCGACCCCGGCTCCACCCGCCACCACGGCCTCTCCTTCCTCCTCGTCGAGATGGACCAGCCGGGGCGCATCGACGTACGGCCGATCCGCCAGATGACCGGCACCAGCGAGTTCAACGAGGTCTTCTTCGACGGGGCCCGGGCCGCCGAGGTGGTCGGCGGCGAAGGCAACGGCTGGCAGGTCGCCATGGGCCTGCTCGCCCTGGAGCGCGGCGTCTCCACCCTCGCCCAACAGATCGGCTTCGCGCGGGAGTTGGACCAGGTGGTCGCTGCGGCCAGGGCGACCGGGGCCGCCGAGGACCCGGTCATCAGAGCCCGGCTCGTACGCCAGTGGGCCGACCTTGTCACCATGCGCCGCCACGCCCTCCGCACCCTCGGCACCACCGGCGACCCGGCCGCACCCAGCGTGGCCAAGCTCCTCTGGGGCGGCTGGCACCAGCGGCTCGGCGAACTGGCGGTGGAGGTGGGCGGCGAGGCGGGAGCCGTCGGCCCACGGCCTTGGTCGCCGACCCACCCGTACGAACTCACCACCGCACAGCACCTGTTCCTCTTCAGCCGGGCCGACACCATCTACGGCGGCTCCGACGAGATCCAGCGGAACATCATCGCCGAGCGGGTGCTCGGCCTACCGAGGGAGCCGAGATGAGAGGCGTCGTCTTCGACGGCACACGGACCGAGGTCGTCGACGACCTGGAGATACGCGCCCCGGGCCCCGGCGAGCTGCTGGTGGCGGTGGCCGCCGCCGGTCTCTGCCACAGCGACCTGTCGGTGATCGACGGCACGATCCCCTTCCCCGTCCCCGTCGTGCTCGGACACGAGGGCGCGGGCGTGGTGGAGGCGGTCGGCCCTGGCGTCAGTCACGTACGGCCGGGTGATCACGTCGCGCTCTCGACCCTCGCCAACTGCGGGACCTGCGCCCAGTGCGACCGGGGCAGGCCCACGATGTGCCGACGGGCGATCGGCCGTCCGGGGCGCCCGTTCTCCCGAGGCGGCAAGGAACTCTTCCAGTTCGCCTCCAACTCGGCTTTCGCGGAACGTACGTTGGTACGCGCCGTCCAGGCCGTGAAGATCCCCGCCGACCTGCCCCTCACCTCCGCCGCCCTGATCGGCTGCGGGGTCCTCACCGGCGTCGGGGCCGTACTGAACCGGGCGAAGGTCGACCGGGGCGACACCGTCGTGGTCATCGGCACCGGCGGCATCGGCCTCAACGTGCTCCAAGGCGCCCGGCTGGCAGGCGCGCTCACCGTCGTCGCCGTCGACAGCAACCCGGCGAAGGAGGCGGTGGCCCGCCAGTTCGGCGCCACGCACTTTTTGACGAGCACCGACGGCGTACGGGGCATCCTCCCCGACGGGGCCGACCACGCCTTCGAGTGCGTCGGCCGCACCGAACTGATCCGCCAGGCGATCGACCTGCTGGACCGGCACGGCCAGGCGATCCTGCTCGGCGTCCCGGCGGCGGACGCCGAGGCGTCGTTCACCGTCTCTTCGATGTACCTGGACAAGTCCATCCTCGGCTGCCGCTACGGCTCCTCACGCCCGCAGCGGGACATCGCCCTGTACGCGGACCTGTACCGCGAGGGCCGCCTGCTCCTGGACGAACTGGTCACCGAGACCTACCCCGTCGAGGACTTCGCCAAGGCCGCCGACGACGCCCACCACGGGCGGGTGGCGCGGGGGGTCCTGGTCTTCTGATCCCGCCGCCGGTCACCGGTTCAGCACGGGCGGTGGCCGCCGGCCCGCGCCTCGGCGGCCGTCTTCAGGTCGACCAGCCACGCATCCAGCCCTTGCTGGAGGATCTCGGTCGCGAAGGGGACGTTCGCGTCGACCTGTTCCCCGGTGTGGGTCTCCTCGGTGCGCACCAGGACTCCGCCACGCACCTTCGTGAAGCTCCACACGTGTACGCCGTCGATGTGCAGCCCTTCACCGACGGCGGGACCGGTCCAACGGATGCAGGAGTCGGGCTTCAGCTGCTTGACGGTGGATGTGATGTCCAGGCTGGTGGCGGGAGTCGCGGGGTTCGGCGGGATCGGGGTCGTCCACCGGAACGCCGAACCCGGGCGGAAGGGCCCGTGGTCCAGGCGGCCCACGCCCGTGACGTGGGCCTGCCAGGCGGGCCACCGCTCCACGTCCGTCTGGAGCTTCCAGACGGTGCTCAGCGGCGCGTCGATGACCACCTCGGCCCGGGCCCGGACCGGGGCCTTGGCGTCAACGCCCTGGCCTTGGCAGGTGAGGGGCGCCCCGGGGCGCGGGGCGGTGGTGGCCGCTGCGGCGGGCGCGGCGGCGGTGGCGAGGACCCCGGCGACGACGAGCGGGACGGTGAAGAGGGCGGCGGTACGGGCACGGGCACGGGACATGACGGCCTCCGTCGGCGAGCGTCGGTGAGTGCTTGGATCGTTCGTTATAAGTTGTAACGCAACGCGGGCTGAGGGGTCAACAGGTCTCGTGATACCGTCTAACGAAACTTTGAATAGGTAGCCCTGCGGCCGGAGAAGGTGGCACCCCATGGCGAAGCCCGGCGCCGAGTCCGGCCGCAAGCCCGACGCCGCGACCCCGCGCGAGCGCTACCGCGCCCAGGTGCGTACGGAGATCAAGGAACACGCCTGGGAGCAGATCGCCACGGCGGGCGCCTCCGCGCTCTCCCTCAACGCGATCGCCAAGCAGATGGGCGTGAGCGGCCCCGCGCTCTACCGCTACTTCGCCGGCCGGGACGAGCTGATCACCGAGCTCATCCGGGACGCGTACCGCAGCCTCGCCGACACCCTTCGTACGGCGGCCGCCGAAGGTGCCGACCTGTCAGGGCTGGCCCACGTGCTGCGCGGCTGGGCGCTGGAGGACCCGCACCGGTACTTCCTCCTCTACGGCACCCCGGTCCCCGGCTACCACGCGCCCGACGACACCACGGCCATCTCCTCCGAGATCATGGCGACCCTCCTCGACGCCTGCGTGCCGCTCACTCAGCAAGCCCAGGAGGCCCCGTTCGCCGCCCACCTGGCCAAGCACCGGGGGTGGGCCGGTGACCACCCCGCCCCGCCCGCCGCCCTGCACCTGGCCATGAGCTTCTGGACCCGGATGCACGGGGTCCTCTCCCTGGAGCTGGCGGGCCACTTCACCGGCATGCGCTTCGACCCGGAGCAGCTCTTCGCGGCGGAGCTGGAGAGCCTGCTGCCGTAACCCCCTCTACCGGGTGTCCGCCGAGGCCCGGAACGTGCGGCGGTACACCGTCGGCGGCACGCCCAGCGCCGCCTGGAGGTGCTGGCGTAGCGACGTCGGCGTGCCGAAGCCCGCGTCCCGGGCCACCTGGTCGATCGACAGGTCCGAGGACTCCAGCAGATGGCGCGCCCGCTCCACCCGCTGCTGGGTCAGCCACTGGCCGGGGCTGATGCCCACCTCCTCCCGGAAACGGCGGGTGAACGTCCGTACGCTCATCGACTCCTGGCGGGCCATGTCCCGCAGCAGGATCGGCCGGTCCAGCCGCCCCAGCGCCCACGCGCGGGCCGCGGTGGTGGTCGCGAACTGCGGTTCGGGGACGGGGCGGTGGATGTACTGGGCCTGCCCGCCGTCCCGGTGCGGCGGGACGACCGTGCGCCGGGCGATCTCGTTGGCGACGGCCGACCCGTGGTCGCGGCGTACGAGGTGGAGGCAGAGGTCGATCCCGGCGGCGACCCCGGCCGAGGTGAGCACGTCCCCGTCGTCGATGAACAGGACGTCCGGGTCGACGCGGACCTGCGGGAAGGTGCGCTGGAAGTGGTCGGCGGAGGACCAGTGCGTGGTGGCGGGGCGGCCGTCCAGGTAGCCGGCGGCGGCCAGGACGTAGCTGCCGGTGCAGATGGAGACCATGCGGGTGCCGGGCCGGATCAGGGCGAGAGCGGCGGCCAGCTCCTCGGTGAGCCTGCCCTCCTCGAAGACCGGGCCCAGTTCGTAGGAGGCGGGGATGACCACGGTGTCGGCCGTGGCGAGCGCCTCGGGGCCGTGCTCCACCAGGATCGCGTAGTCGGAGTCGGTCCGGACCGGCCCCGGCGGGCGGATGGAGCAGGTCACGACCTCGTACAGCTTCCCGCCCTTGTTGCCCGGTACGGGGTCCAGGGAGCGGCCGAAGATCCGGTGGGGGATGCCCAGCTCGAAGGGGAGCAGTCCGTCCAGGGCCAGGACGGCGACGCGGTGCGGCATGGCGGGCCTCCTCGAAAGGCGTCGGCGGACTCGGCGGAGCCCGCCCGGACGCTTACCGGCTGAAACTCACTGGCTGGTATAGACCATGGGCTGATACAGGTTAGCGACGTGATGGAGAAGCCGACAGAGACCGCGTCCATTCCCGACGCCTCGCGTGACACCCGACCCCCGCCGCTCCCGCCCCTGCCCGTGTCCGCGACCGGCCTCGGCGGCGGTCCGGGCGGTTCCGGCGGGCTCTGGAACCGTAACTTCCGCTACTTCTTCGTGGCCCGTACGGTCGCGCTCTTCGGCGACGGCATGATCCCCGTCGCCCTCACCGCCGGGCTGCTGGGCGCGGGCCGCCCCGCCTCGTCGGTCGGGTTCGCGCTGGCCGCCTGGATGGGGCCGCTGGCGGTGTTCGTGCTGTTCGGCGGGGTGCTCGCGGACCGGTTCACCCCGCGCCGCATGATGATCATCGCCGATGCGCTGAGGCTGATCGGCGCCTCGGTGCTGGCCGTCACGTTCGCGCTGGGCAACCCGCCGCTCTGGTCGGTCTACGTCCTCAGCTCCGTCGCCGGAGTCGGCGCCGCGCTCTTCCAGCCCGGCGTCGCCTCGACCGTGCCCCGCGTCGCCACCGACGTCCAGCGCGCCAACGCCGTCCTGCGGGTCTCCGAGGCGCTGATGACCATGGCCGGGCCCGCCTTCGCGGGGGTGCTCGTGGGGCTGGCTAGCGCCGGGGCGGTCTACGCGGCGAACGCGGCCACCTTCGCGGTCTCCGGCGCCTGCCTCTTCCTGATGCGCCTGGCCCCCGCCCCGCACGACGACGCCGTACGCGGCACCTTCACCGCCGAACTCGTGGACGGCTGGCGGGAGTTCCGGGCCCGCTCCTGGCTCTGGGGCGTGATCGCCGTCTGGACCGTCTACGGCTTCGCGGTCCTCGGCCCGATGCTCCCGCTCACCGCCGTCCTGGTCACCCAGGAGCACGGCTCGGGGGCGTACGGCATGCTGATGGCGGTCAACGGGGCGGGCAGTGTCGTCGGCGGGCTCATGGCCCTGCGGCTGCGGCCGTCCCACCCCCTCGCGGCCGGGGCGATCGCGCTGCCCTTGGTCGCGGTGAGCCTGGTGGTGCTGGCCCTCGGGATGCCGCTGCCGGTGCTGGCGGCGGGGCAGTTGCTGGCGGGGGCGGCGGCCGCCTTCTGGCTGGTGATGTGGTCCACGACGGTCCAGACGCATGTTCCGCCGGAGGCCCTGAACCGGCTGCACGCCTACGATGTGGCCGGTTCGCTCCTGATGGTCGCGGCGGGCCGCGCCCTGGCCGGCCCGGTGGCCGAGGCGGTCGGCGCACCGGAGCTGCTGGTGGCGGCGGCCGTGATCAACATGGGGGTGGTGGCGGTGCTGCTGATGGCCCGGCCGATCCGGCAGCTGAAGAGGATGGGGCTCGGGTGAGGTCCACCGGACCACGGGTTCCTGTGTGGCTGGGGCTGGGGCTGCGAAAAGGTGGCCCGATCCCTGCGAACCATGTCCCTCCGGCCACTCGCGGGAAAATGACCAGGCCAAGAAGCTGTTCCCCGTGACCGAGACCGTCGAAAGCGCCGCCCGGGACGACGACCGGAGGCCGCCGCAGCCGCCCGAGGCGGGCCGCCGTCGTCCCCGTATCCACCGGGCGTGGATCGTCGCCGCCGTCACCTTCGTGACGATCATCGGCGGTGCGGCCTTCAACTCCCTGCCCGGGCTGCTCATCGACCCGCTGCACACCGAATTCGGCTGGTCGCGGGGCGAGATCGGGCTCGCGGTCTCCATCGACATGGCGCTGTACGGCCTGACGGCGCCGTTCGCCGCCGCTCTGATGGACCGCTTCGGCATCCGCCGGGTCGTGGCGACCGCGCTGACCATGGTGGCCGCCGGGGCGCTCGCCAGCGTCTGGATGACGGCCTCCTGGCAGCTGATGATCTACTGGGGCCTGCTCGTCGGCCTCGGCACCGGCTCCATGGCGCTGGCGTTCGCCGCCACCGTCACCAACCGCTGGTTCGTGGCCCGCAGGGGCCTGGTCACCGGCATCCTCACCGCCGCCGGGGCCTCCGGGCAGCTCATCTTCCTCCCGCTCTGTGCCTGGATCGTCGACGAGCACGGCTGGCGGCCCGCCTCCATCACGGTCGCGCTCGCGGCCCTGGTCGTGGTCCCGTTCGTCTGGCTCCTGATGCGCGACCACCCGGCCGATGTGGGGCTCGCCCCGTACGGCGGTGTGTACGTGGCGAAGCCCGCCCCCGCCCCGGGTGCCGCGCGCCGCACGGTGAACGTGCTGTTCAAGGCGGCGCGTACCGGCCCGTTCTGGCTGCTGGCGGGTACGTTCGCGATCTGCGGGGCCTCCACCAACGGCCTGATCCGCACCCACTTCGTCCCCTCCGCCCACGACCACGGCATGCCGATCACGGCGGCCGCCTCGCTTCTCGCGGTGATCGGCATCTTCGACGTCGTCGGCACGATCTTCTCGGGCTGGCTCACCGACCGCTTCGACGCCCGCAAGCTGCTCGCCGTCTACTACGCGCTGCGCGGCATCTCGCTGCTCTTCCTGCCGATGCTGATGGCGCCCGATGTGCGGCCGCCGATGATCTTCTTCATCGTCTTCTACGGGTTGGACTGGGTCGCCACGGTCCCGCCGACGCTGGCGCTCTGCCGGGAGCAGTACGGGGAGGACAGCGCGATCGTCTTCGGCTGGGTGCTGGCCTCGCACCAGGTGGGGGCGGCGGTGGTGGCGTTCCTCGGCGGGGTCGCGCGGGACGTCTTCGGCAGTTACGACGTGGTCTGGTACGCGTCGGGGGCGCTGTGCGCGGTCGCGGCGCTGATGGCGCTGGTGATCCGGCGGGCGAGGGCCGTTCCGGCACCTTCCGGCGGCTGAACCGAGGCCGGTGCGGGCCGCCGCGAACGGTCCCGGCGGCCTCGGCAGTCGTCGGCGGCTGAACCGGCCGCCCCCCGGGGAGGACGTCAGCGGCTGAACCGGCCGAACACCCCCCGGTGGAACAGCAGAGGCTCCCCCTCCTCCGCCGCCCCCAGCGCCTCCACCCGGCCCACCACGATGAGGTGGTCGCCGCCGGTGTGGACGGCGTGGACGCGGCAGTCGACCCAGGCCGGTACGGAGTCGAGGAGCGGGGACCCGGTCGCCGGGGCGTCCGCGTACGCCACCCCCGCGAACTTGTCCGCCCCGCTCACCGCGAACCCCCGGCAGAGCGCGCCTTGTTCGGCCCCCAGGATGTTGACGCAGAAGGCCCCGGCGCGGGCGATGCGCGGCCAGGTCGTCGACGTACGGGCGACCATGAAGGCGATCAGCGGCGGGTCCAGCGAGAGCGAGGCGAAGGACTGGCAGGCGAAGCCGGTCGGCCCGTCCGCGTCGTGCGCGGTGACGACGGTGACGCCGCTGGCGAAGTGGCCCAGGACGCGGCGGAATTCGGCCGGGTCGACGGGGAGCCGCTCGTCGTCCCGGACGGCCCTGAGGTCCGGCCGGGGCAGCGCCTCCAGAGGCGGCTGCGGCTGGTCTGCTGTTGTGGCGGCGCCGACGGACCTGAGGTACCGGACGGCGGTGGCGGCCATGCCTGCGTGTCCCATCACCCCGCCATTAGAGCTGACGCATCGTCAGATGTGAACCCGCAGGGGCCCCGCGTCCGCCGCCCGCTTCACGCCCCGGTGCGCCGCGCGTAATGGCGTTGGGCCTTCGCGCGGTTGCCGCAGCCGGCCATCGAACACCAGCGGCGGGTCCCGTTCTTGGAGATGTCGTAGAAGTGCAGGACGCAGGTGTGGTTGGCGCACGGGCGGATGCGGTCGGGCCGGTCGGCCACCAGATGGAGCCAGTTGTCGGCCGCGTACCAGGCGGGCCCCCAGGCCGGATCGTCCAGCTCCACCGCCGACTCCGGCAGCCCGTCGGGCCCCAGGGTGCGGCGGATGCGCCCGTGGGAGAGCACCTCGTTGAGCGCCGCCGCCGTGGCGGGTGCGGCGGCCTCCTGCCGGGTGGCGGCCGCGGCCAGTGCTTCGAGTGCCGTACGGGTCTCCAGCAGCCGGTCCAGGGTGGCGCGGCCGACGGGTGGGGCGAGGGGGGTCGTGTGGGTGCGTACCGGCTCGCTGTTCAGCCAGATCGCCAGGCCGCTCTCGGATTCCAGCAGGTCACGCGGGCCCTCCGCGTCGATCCAGCGAGTGTTGAGCAGATCCAGCGCGAGCGGTTCGCCGGTCAGCGGCCGGGGGTCGGGCCCGGGAGGGGTCGGCACAGCTGTGGTCCTTCCGTCGCGAGGTGCGTCGGCGTCGTCTTCGTCGTCCGTCTCCCTCGATTCTAACCGGACAAGAGACTTTCACCGGTTGACGGTCCTCGTTCTAACCCTTAAATTCGCTTTTACTGGTTGCGAGGCGGCCTCGCGGCCCCTGACCGAAAGCGTGGGGACCGATCCATGAGCAAGGCGAAGAACCTACAGACCGGCCACATCGGCCTCAACGTCACCGACCTGGACCGTTCGATCGCCTTCTACCGCGAGGTCTTCGACTTCGAGGTGCTGGGCGAGGGCAAGGACGGCGACCGCCGCTGGGCCTTCCTCGGGCGGGACTCCCGGCTCGTGGTCACCCTGTGGCAGCAGAGCGAGGGCACGTTCGCCACCGCGCTGCCCGGCCTGCACCACCTCTCCTTCCAGGTGGACACCGTCGAGGAGATCCGGGCCACGGAGGAGGTCCTGCGGTCGCTCGGCGCCACGTTCGCCTACGACGGGGTCGTGCCGCACGGGGAGACCGGTACGTCGGGCGGCATCTTCTTCTCCGACCCCGACGGCATCCGCCTGGAGATCTACGCGTCCACCGGCGCCGACCCGGCCGACGCTCCGACCTCCGGGGCTCCCACCTGCGGCTTCTTCTAGGCGGCGGCCGGGGACGACCCGCGCGCACTCTCGGCGAAAGGCAGAACCATGGGCGGCTACCACCGCGGCGAGATCGCCGTGCAGGAGCGGGCGGGCTTCGCCCGTCAGGCCGGACACGCGCGGGGCGCCATCGGCAACACGGTCCCCGACGTGGCGGTGGCCTTCCTCGCCGACCAGCCCCACCTGGTGGTGGGCGGCGCGGACGAGCGGGGCCGGATCTGGGCGACGCAGCTCACCGGGGAGCCGGGATTCCTGACCGTACCCGGCCCGCACACCCTGCACATCGGGGCGCTGCCCCCACCGGAGGACCCGCTCGCGGCCGTCCTGGCGGGAGCGGGAGAGGGGGCCGCAGGCGGGGCGGCAGCCGGAACCGGCACTGGAACCGAAACCGGGGCCGCAGGCGAGGCGGCGGCGGGAACCGGGACCAGCAGCGGCATCGGCTTCGGCGCGGACCCGGCCCCCGTCGCCATCGGCATGATCGGCATCGAACCGGCCACCCGGCGCCGGATGCGGATGAACGGCCGGGCGGTCCGGGACGGCGACGGGCTGCGCGTCGAACTCGACCAGGTCATCTCCAACTGCCCCAAGTACATCCAGAAACGCGACCACCGCCCGGACCCGGCAACTCCGCTGCCCCGCACGGCAGTCGACAGCACGGAGCTGAGCCCTGAGCAGCAGCGGACGCTCCGGGCCGCCGACACCTTCTTCGTCGCCACCGCCTCCGACCGGGGAGACGCCGACGCCTCGCACCGGGGCGGCAACCCAGGCTTCGTCCAGGTGCTCTCACCCCGGCTGCTGCGCTGGCCCGACTACGCGGGCAACGCCATGTTCCTGACCCTGGGCAACCTCGAACTCAACCCGGCCGCCGGTCTCCTGGTCCCCGGCTGGGAGACCGGCACCTCCCTGCACCTGACGGGCTCGGCCCGCACGGTGTGGGACGAGGAGGAGGTGGCCCGTACGCCGGGGGCGCAGCGGATCGTGGAGTTCGAGATCGCCGCCGTACGGGAGATCGCGGCGGCCTCCCCGCTGCGCTGGACCGAGCCCGCCTACTCCCGATTCAACCCCCCGACGAGCGGCTGACGTTGCCGGACGTGGCGTGACGTCGCCCGGCATCCCGCCCGTCCGGCCGCCGCGTACCCCTACCCCTGACGGAGTCACCATGCGGATCACCGTGGACCTGGATCTCTGCGAGAGCCACGGCAGTTGCGTCTTCGCCGCCCCCGAGATCTTCTCGTTCGACGACGACGACTACCTCCTGTACGAAGCCGCCCCGGACGACGGGCTGCGCGAGGCCGCCGAGAAGGCCGCCGCCTCCTGCCCGGTCCGCGCCATCACCGTGGCCGCCGCCCCGTGAGCGCCGCCGGCCATCCGCGCGACGTGGTGATCGTCGGGGCCTCGCTGGCGGGGCTGCGGGCCGCGACGACCCTGCGCGCCGAGGGGTTCACCGGGAACCTCACCCTCGTCGGGGCCGAGCCGCACGCCCCGTACGACCGCCCGCCGCTCTCCAAGAAGTTCCTGACGGCGCAGGCCCCCGCCGACACCGGGCTCCCGGTCCCCGACGGCCTCGGGGCCTGCTGGCTGCTGGGGCGGTCCGCCGTCCGGCTGGACCCGTACAGCAGGATCGTCACCCTCGCCGACGGCACCCGCCTGCCCTACGACGGTCTCCTGATCGCCACCGGGGCCGCCGCCCGGTCCGGCGCGGTGACCGGCGAACCCGGCCCGGAGCAAGGGGTGTTCACCCTGCGGGGCCGCGATGACGCGACGGCACTGCGGGCCGCGCTCACCCCCGGGCGGGGGCTGCTCGTCGTGGGCGCCGGGTTCCTCGGCGGCGAGGTCGCCGCGGCGGGCCGGGCGCTCGGCCTCGGCGTCACGCTCGTGGAGGCCGGGGCCGTACCGCTGGAGCGCGCGATCGGCGCGGAGGCCGGGGCGTTCGTGGGGATGCTGCACCGCAAGGCGGGCATCGACCTGTGCACCGGCACCACGGTCACCGAGTACGGGACCGGCCCGGACGGCACGCTCCGGGGCGCCCGCCTGGCCGACGGCCGGCTCGTGGCGGCCGATGTCGCGGTCCTGGCCCTGGGCGCGACCCCGGCCACCGGCTGGCTGGCCGGATCGGGCATCGAGGCGGCCGACGGAGTACGTACGGACTCCCGGCTGCGGGCCCTGTTCCCGGACGGCAGCACCGTCCCCGGCGTGGTCGCGGCGGGCGACGCGGCCCGGGTCCCGCAACCCTTGGCGGACGGCGCGGCCCCCGCCCTCGGCCACTGGTCCGGCGCCGTGGAACAGGGCGCGGCGGCCGCCCGCACACTGCTCCTGGGCGACGCGGCCCCGCCCTACGCCGAGGTCCCCTCCTTCTGGTCCGACGTCCACGGCGTCCGGCTCCGCTCGGTGGGCCTCCCGGCGCTCGCCGACACGGTGAAGGTCCACGAGTGCGACCGGCCGGCCCGGCGCCTGGAGGTCAGCTACCACCGGGAGGGCCGCCTGATCGGAGCCCTGACGATCGGCCGGACCTCCCGACTCGCGCCTTACCGGGTGGCGTTGGCCGAGTACGGCGTTTAGCGCCCCCGGTACTCCGGCGTCCGCCGCTCCACGAAGGAGGCGACGCCCTCGTCGGCGTCCCGGGTGGTCATGTTGATCTCCTGGGCGGCCGCCTCCGCCGCGAACGCCGTCGCCCGGTCGGCGGTGAGCGAGTCGTTCACGAGCTGCTTGGTGAGGGCGATGGCTCGGGTGGGCCCGCAGGCCAGCCGACCGGCCCACTCGGCGGCGACGGCTGCCAACTGGCCTTCCGGCACTGTGCGGTTGACGAGCCCGATGCGTTCCGCGTCCGCCGCCGTCAGGGCGTCCCCGAAGAACATCAGCTCCTTTGCTCGCTGCGGCCCCACCAGCCGGGGCAGCAGATAGGCGCCGCCGCCGTCCGGGACGAGCCCTCGGCGTACGAAGACCTCGATGAACTTCGCGGTGTCGGCGGCCAGGACCAGATCGCAGGCGAACGCCAGGTGCGCGCCGATCCCGGCGGCGGTCCCGTTGACGGCGGCGATCACCGGCTTCTCGCAGTCCAGTACGGCCGCGATGAGCCGTTGCGCGCCGAGCCGGATGGTCCGGGCGACGTCCCCGGGGACCCGTTCGCGGGTCCGGGCCGGGGAGCCGCGCAGGTCGGCGCCCGCGCAGAAGCCGCGCCCGGTGGCGGTGAGCACGACGGCCCGTACGGCGGGGTCGGCGGAGGCGTCGGCCAGCAGCGCGATGACGCGTTCGCGCTGCTCCCAGGTGACGGCGTTCATGGCCTCGGGCCGGTTGAGGGTGATCCAGGAGACGCCGTCGGCGGTGGTGCGGTGGAGGACGGTGGACTTGGGCGTTCCGCTCCCGGATTCCGGGTCGGCTGTCGGCGTACGGTCCAGGGGCCCGAGGGGCGGCGTACGGTCGACGGGCTCCAAGGGCGGCGTACGCTCCACCGGCTCCACCGGCTCCACCGGCTCCACCGGCTCCACCGGCTCCACCGGCTCCACCGGCTCCACGGACGGTGTACGGTCCTCCGGCTCCACCGGCGGCGTACGCTCCACGGCCTCCACGGCCTCCACAGGCCCAACAGCCTCCCCGCTCACCGGCACACCGCCAGCGCGTCCAACGCCACCGCGCCCTGGCCGCGTCCCAGCACCACCAGCGGGTTGATGTCCAGCTCGGTCAGGTCGTCGCCCAGCTCCAGGGCCATCCGCTGTACCCGCAGCACCACCTCCACCAGCGCGTCCACATCGACGGGCGCCCCGCCGCGTACGCCGGCCAGCAGGGCGCGGCCGCGCAGCTCGCCGAGCATGTCCCGGGCCTCCTTCTCGCCGAAGGGAGGCACCCGTACCGCCGTGTCGTGGAGCACCTCCACCAGGACCCCGCCGAGCCCGACCGTGACGGTCGGCCCGAAGAGGGGGTCGTGGGTGACGCCGACCATCATCTCGACGCCCCGGTCGATCATCTGGCAGACGAGGATGCCGTCCAGGTCGACGGATTCGAAGCGGGCGATGTCGGTCAACTCGCGGTAGGCGTCCCGTACTTGACTGGCGGACGTGAGCCCGACCTTGACCAGGCCGAGCTCCGTCTTGTGGGCGAGGTGGGGGCCGGAGGCCTTCATGACCACGGGGTAGCCGACCGGGCCGGCCGCGCGGACCGCGCCCGCCGCGCTGGTCACCAGCTGCTCGCGCGGCACCCGGATCCCGTACGCGCGCAGCAGCTGCTTCGCCGCGTGCTCGCTGAGCTGCTGTCCCGGGCGCAGCAGGCCGCGCGCCTTGCGGAAGGAGGGGGAGGGGGTGCGCGGGGCGTCGTCGAAGGGGGAGCGGTAGCCGGTGGCGAAGCGGTGGTGGTCCAGGTAGGCCTTCACGGCGGTGACGCAGTTGGAGAACGTACGGAAGGTGGCGACGCGGGAGGAGCCGAGGAGCGTGGTCCGGTAGGCGTCCTCGGTGCCCACGGGGGAGCCCCAGATCACGCAGACCAGCTTGTCCGTGGCCTCGGCGGCGTCCACCAGGTCCTGGGCGAGGCGGTCGCTCATGGGCGGGAACGGGCCGGTGATCGGACAGATCAGGACCCCCACGGACGGGTCGGCGAGGATCGCGTCGATGATCTTCCGGCCGCGGTGGTCGCCGACCGGGTGGCCGCCGTTGTCGATGGGGTTGGCGACGTTGAGGTAGCCGGGTATCCAGGTGTGCAGCTCGTCCTGCTTGGCGGGGGAGAGGGTGGGCAGCGGGAGCCCGGCGGCCGTGGCCAGGTCGGCGAAGTGGGCGCCGGTGCCGCCGGAGATGGAGTACACGGCGACGCCCTCCGCCCGGGGCGGCCGGGCCCGGGCCAACAGAGCCGCGGTGTCCTGGAGTTCGTCGAGACCGTCCACCCGGACCACCCCGAACTGCCGCATCGCCGCGTCCACCACCTGGTCCGCCCCGGTCAGCTTCCCGGTGTGCGAGGCGGCGGCCACGGCCCCGGCCTCCGTACGCCCCACCTTCACCGCCACCACCGGCACCCCCGCGCGGGCGGCCCGGTCGGCGGCGAGCAGGAAGGAGCGGCCGTCCTTGAGCCCCTCCACGTAACAGGCGATGGCCCCCACCTCGGGGCGCTGGGCGAAATACGCGATGAAGTCGGCGGTCTCCAGGTCGGCCTCGTTGCCCGTGGGCGCCCAGTGCGAGAGCCGGATGCCCAGCTCCTGGAGGGTGTAGAGGGGGCGGCCCTGGTGCCCGGACTGGGTGATCAGGGCGATGGCCGGGCCCTCCAGGTCGTCCCGGAACTCCTCGAAGGCGTTCAGGTTGGTGTTCGGCCCCAGCAGCCGCACCCCGGACCGTTCCACGGCCGCCGCCAGCCGGGCCTGAGCCACCGCGCCCGCCTCCCCGGTCTCGGCGAACCCGGAGGCGAAGGCCACGGCGAAGGGGATCTTGGCCTCGCCGAGCTCCTCGATCACCGGGAGCGGGTCGGCGACCAGCAGGACCGCCAGGTCGACCGGCTCGGGGAGGGCGGCGACCGAGGGGACGCAGGGGCGCCCGAAGACGGCGTCACGGGCCGGGTGCACCGGGTGCAGCCGCGCCCCGACCCGCTCGGCCCAGGCGATGAGCTGCCGGGTGATGCCGGTGTTGGGTCGCCCCTCGGTGTCGGAGGCGCCGACGACGGCCACCGAGCGCGGCCGGAAGAAGCTGTCCAGGTCGGGCACGGTCAGCTGCAACGGCCGCCCGCTGACGTCGAGTCCGCCCTGCCGGGTGGCGGTGGGCAGGCTGACGACGGAGGCGTGCGGCTCCTCGCCGCAGGCCACCACCCGGGCGCGGAAGTCGGTGGTGAGGGTGCCGTGAGTCGATCCAAGCATCGTTCCGCCACTCCTGCTCGATGGTCCTGCTGGATGGTCCGCCGGCCCGGTGTCCGTGGGGGCAGGCGCGATTGGCTGACGCTCTGTCAGGTTACTGAACTGACGGCCCGTCAGGAATGGTCGTGCAGGCAAAGGCTCCCGGGGGTACGGGGGCGGGGGCCGCCGCTGGTCACGGAGGGGTGCGAAGTGGCGTAGGGTTGGGTTCACCGACGCGGGGTGGAGCAGCTCGGTAGCTCGCTGGGCTCATAACCCAGAGGTCGCAGGTTCAAATCCTGTCCCCGCTACTGATGGAACGCGACCGAGGCCCGGATCCCCTGGATCCGGGCCTCGGTCGTTTCCGCCCCGGGTGCCGGACGGCCGGACATCCCTCCCGGACGCTGAGCCATGGCGGGGCGTGATCGGCCGGGCGAGGCTTGACCCATGACGCAGACAGAAGACACGACGCCCGCTCAGTCCCCCTCCCCGCCCTCGTCCCCGGTTCTGGTGATCGGTGGCACCGGCAAGACCGGCCGCCGGGTGGTGGCCCGCCTCCGTGAGCTGGGGGTGGAGACCCGGGCGGCCTCGCGGTCCGGCGAGACCCGGTTCGACTGGGAGTCCCCGGACACCTGGGGGCCCGCCCTGGAGGGGGCCGAGGCCGTCTACATCGTCCCGCTGGACACCGAGCCCTCCCCGACGCCCGCCTTCGTGGAGCGGGCCGTCGCCGCCGGGGTGCGGCGGCTGGTGCTGCTCTCGGCCCGAGGTGTCGACGTACCGGGCTACTTCGGCGACTCCGTCCTCGACGGCGGCCCCCACCTGAAGGGCGAGCAGGCCGTGCGCGACTCCGGCCTGGACTGGACGATCCTGCGGCCCGGCTGGTTCGCCCAGAACTTCAGCGAGGGCGTCTTCCTCGACGGCGTACGCGCCGGGGAGCTGGCCCTCCCGGTCGGGGACGGCAAGGCCGCGTACATCGATACGGAGGACATCGCGGCGGTGGCGGTGGCGGCGCTCACCGAGGACGGCCACGACGGCGAGGTGTACGAGCTGTCGGGCCCCCGCGCGCTGGGCATCACCGAGGTCCTGGACGAGATCGCGAAGGTGACCGGCGGCACGCCCGCCTCCTACGCCCCGCTCGCGGAGGCCGCCTTCCGGGACGGGCTGGTCGCGCAGGGCATGTCGGCGGTGGAGGCCGAGCTCTGGACGGCCGCGCTGGAGCCGATCCGCACAAGCCGGGAGGCCCCGCTGAAGGACGGCGTCCACCGCGCCCTGGGCCGCTCCCCGCGCGACGTCGCCGAGGTCTTCCGGGACGCGGCGGCGGAGGGTGCCTGGGGGTGAGGATCCCTACGACAGGCCCTGGTCCGGGTCGCCGCTCGTGTTGCGGATCATCTGCCGGAGCACCTTGAGGGCGGTGACGTAGTCGGCGTCGTCGATGCCGTGGTGGATACGTTCGCGGATGCCCGGGGCGTGCCGCTTGAGCCCGGCCCGGGCTTCCTCGCCCGCCTCGGTGATCCACAGCCGCCCCTCGCCGTCCCGCCTGAGCCAGGCGCGCCCCACCAGGGCCTCCGCCTCGGCCGTCAGGTCGTCCTCGGGCCGGATGTAGGTGTGCATGGCCTGCTGGGGCTCGGGGACGGTCATGCCCTGGCCGTCGGGGGAGAGGTCGTTCTCCGACAGGTTGCGCAGCAGCCAGAACTGGGGCTGGGTGAAGCCGAGTTCGGCCTGCCGCTCCCGGATGAACGCGATGAGCGCCTCGTAGGCCACGCCGGTCCAGTAGGCGGCGGGCTGGGCGGCGAGTTCGGTGTCGGTGAGCTGGGTGCCGGTCATGGCCTGTTCCCCTGACGTCGCGTCTGTCCGCTGATGCGCTCAACGTAGAACCTCAAGTTAAGTTGACGTCAAGAGGTGTTCTGTGCTGCGCGGTAGGGTCCGTAGGGGTGGTTCGGGGCTTACGGGAGCCCGGCCCGCATGCCGGATGGGGGGAGGCCTCGTGGAACGGTCCCGTGTGCTGTTGGTGGACGCCGCTCCTGGTGCGCTGCTCGGGCGGGAGCTGGAGCGCCTGCTCGGTCACGGGCTGGACGTCACGCTGAACCTGCGGCGGGTGGCCGATCCGGCAGGGGCCCGGGCCGACTGGGGCGGCCGGGTGGCCTTCACCGACTTCGACCCCTTCGACGAGGCCGCGCTGCTCGCCGAGACGGTACGGGGCGGGCTCGGCCACCACGCGGTCAAGTCCCGGGCCGGGGTGCCGCTGCGCGCCGCGTTCCTCGCGGGGGCGACCCGGGCCGGGCTTGCCCACCCGCTCCGCGTGATCGGCCGGGCGGGCGCGGGCACCGACCATGTCGACCTGGCGGCCGCCGCACGGAACGGGGTCGTGGTCACCCACACGCCCGGCTCCAACGCGGCGGCGGTCGCCGAATTCGCCCTGGCCCAACTGCTCACGCTGACAAGGAGCTTGAGGTCGTACGACGAGGCCGCACACCGGGGCGAGTGGCGGGCGCCCACGGCCCCGCCGGCGGAGCTGTCGGAACTGACGCTGGGCATCGTCGGACCGGGCCGGATCGGGCTGGCCCTGGCGGGGCGGGCGAGTGCGCTGGGCATGGAGGTGCAGGCGTTCGGGCGGCGCCGGGACGCGGGGTCGGCACCCCGACCGGCCTCGACCGCCACGCGGGCCCCCCGCCCCGCCCCCACCCTTCCCGACCTGCTCGCCACCAGCGACGTCGTCTCCCTCCACCTGCCGCTCACCCCGGCGACCCGGGGGCTGATCGGCCGGGCCGAGCTGGCGCTCATGCGGCCGGGGGCGGTCCTGCTCAACACCGCCCGGGGCGGCATCGTCGACGAGCACGCGCTCGCCGACGCCCTGCGCGACCCCGCGCACCCCCTCGCGGCCGCCGCCGTCGACACCTTCGAGCACGAGCACGCGGCCTTCGCCTCGCCGCTCTTCGGCCTCCCGAACGCGCTGCTGACCCCGCACGTGGCCGGGATGACCAGGACCGCCATGGCCACCGCCGCCCTGCGGTGCGCGGACCACATCGCCGCCCTGCTCTCGGGCCGCCCGGGAGGCGTCCCGGTGGTTACGGCGTAACGGCAACCCTGCCGCCCACCCCAGCACCCCACCGGAGCTCACCTCCGAAGCCGCCCGCCTCTCAGCCCGCCGGGGCGGACCGCACCCGCCCCGCCGCCGCGGCCTCCTGCCGGTACGCGCTCGGGCTCTCGCCCCGGAGCCGCTTGAACGCCGCGCTGAAGCCGAACGCGTCCGCGTAGCCGACCCGCCGGGCCACCGCCGCCACCGTCAGCTCCGGGCGGGTCAGCAGGTCGGCGGCGAGGGTCATGCGCCACTCGGTCAGGTACGCGACCGGGCCGTCCCCGACCAGCTCCGTGAACCGCTTCGCCAGGGTCGTCCGCGACACCCCGGCCCGGGAAGCCAGTTCGGCCGTCGTCCAGGGGTGGGCCGGGTCCTCGTGCATCGCCCGCAGCGCGGGGCCCGCGACCTCGTCGCCCAAGGCCCCGTACCAGCCGGGCGGTTCGGCCTCCGGGCGGTCGAACCAGTCCCGCAGGGTGCACACGAGCAGCCAGTCCAACAGCCGGTCCAGCACGATCTGGTGCCCGGGCCGCGCGCCGCCGATCTGCGCGGCCAGGTAGTCGCGCAGCGGCCCGCAGTCGTCCTCGTCGGGTACGACGAGAGCGGGGGGAAGGGCCCGGAGCAGCCGTTGGGGAACCTGCGCCTGTACGTCGTAGGTGGCGGCCAACAGCACGGTGGGGCCCTCCAGTTCGGGCGCGGCGGCCATGTCGGCGCTCCACCGCACCTCCCGCACCCCCGCCTTCGTCGCGTTCTCCGGGTCGTCGGTGAAGGTGAACGGCGCCGGCCCCCGTACGATCGCGGCCTCCCCGAGAGCAAGCCGCAGCGGCTCCCCGCCCTCCGGCACGATCCACCCGGCCCCGCGCATCGGCAGGCACAGCGTCAGGTAGGCCCCGTCCGTGAAGCGCAGGGACCACGGCGGCCACAGCACCGACCGCCCGAACACCGCACCCTTGCCCCGCACGCCCCGCAACAGCTCGTCGAACACGTCCATGGCGCCACGATAGGCAGAAACACGGCGGGCTCCGGACGGGGCCGCCCAGGGGCCGGACGCTCACCTATGCGCGGCGGACGGGCGCCCATGGCCGGTGCGGCGGCTGCGCGGTGGACTTGACCCATGACAGCGAAGACCGGCACCCACCGCACCCCGCCCACCGTCCTCGTCCTCGGCGCCACCGGCAAGACCGGCCGCCGGGTCGTGGCCTGCCTGCGCGACTCCGGGACGGCCGCGGTCCGGGCGGCCTCCCGCTCGGGCGAGGTCCGGTTCGACTGGACGCTCCCCGACACCTGGGAGCCCGCGCTCGCGGGAGCCGACGCGCTCTACCTGGTGGCGCCCGACGACCCTTCCCCGGTAAGGGAGTTCGTGCGGCGGGCTGAGGCCTCGGGCGTACGCCGCTTCGTGGTGCTCTCCGGCCACGGCATCGAGAAGGCGGGCGCGGGGTTCGGCCAGGGCATGGCCGCGGCCGAGGCGGCGGTCCAGGAGACCGGGGCCGCGTGGACGCTGCTGCGCCCCAACAACTTCTTCCAGAACTTCGACGAGGACCTGTGGCTGGCCCCGCTCCGGGCCGGCCGGCTGGGCCTGCCGATCGGGGACGTTCCGGAACCGTTCATCGACGCGGAGGACGTGGCGGAGGTCGCGGCGGCGGTCCTCACCGAGGACGGCCACGACGGCAAGGTGTACGACCTCTCGGGCCCCCGCGCCCTCACCTTCGCCGAGGCCACCCGCACGATCGCCGAGGCGGCCGGCCGCCCGATCCGTTACGAGGAGCTCACCCCGGCCGCGTACCGCACCGAACTCCTCACCGAGGGCTGGCCGGAGGCGGCGGCCGACGCGCTCGGCGCCATGTTCGCCCTGCACCGCGCGGGCCACACCTCGAAGGTCACCGACGGCGTCCACCAGGTCCTGGGCCGCGCCCCGGCCGACCTGGAACCGTGGGCGCGGGGTGTCGCGGCGCGCGGGGTGTGGGCGTAGGGAGGAACGGCCTCGGGCCCGTTCCGGCGGAAGAGCCCACGGTCGACACGCCGTCGCAGACGATCGGGTGGGGTGCGCCGTCCGGGTCGTCCCGGTCCACCAGGGTGACCGCACCCTTCCCCGTGCAGTCCGCGTAGAGGGTGTAGGTCTCCTCGTCCGGCGTGAACACGGGAAGGTTCCTGCTCCCGGCGCCGGAGGTCTCGGGCACCAGGGCCCGCGCCTTCGCCGGGTACTCCAATGCGGGGCCGCGGTGGGTTCGCCCGCCGTGGGCGGGGTCTTCGGGCCGGCGTCCGCAGGGGTGTCGGCGGAACCGCTGCACCCGGCGGCCAGGAGGACGGCGGCCAGCGGGGCAGCGGCGGCGGTGAGCAGGCGTCGGCGCACGGTGCACTCCTCGGAGTGGGACGGGCCGCCCGGCCGCGGTGGCAGGGCCGGGCGGCGGACGGGCTGAACCGGGGGGTGTGAGCCGGACCCGGCGGGGGCCGCACCGGGTTGCCCGATCGCGTCACCTCAGGTCACGTCATGCGCCGCCCGCCCGGCTCCCGTCCTTCAGGGAGCCCAGGTCGTGCGCGTACGTGCCCACCGCGTTGGCGATGACGTCGATGTTGATGTCGAACGCCTTCATGTTGATGTTCTTGAGCGTGTCCCCGGCCGCGTGGTAGTTCACGTCGAACGCGACACCCGCCTCGCCGCCCCACTTCGCCGCCTCGGCGGGCGACTTGAGCGCCTCGGCGCCGGTGAACGTACCGCCGGAGGGGATGCCCGCCAGGACGAACGGGTGGTAGTCCGAGCGGCCGATGAACGGCGTTCCGGCCGTGGGGAGGCCCCGGTTGCCCAGGAACGTGGTGATGTCCCGTTCGATCTGGGCCGAACCCGTCGGTCCTTCAGGGAAGTTGAGGCCGTCGGAGTTGTCGCCGTCGAAGACGAACAGGCCGTAGTTGGGTGAGGCGATGATCTCGAAGTTCAGATAGAGCTTGATCCTCTGCCGCTCGGCAGGCGTCAGCTTCTCGACGTAGTGCTCGGAGCCGAACAGACCGCTCTCCGCCGCCGACCACCAGGCGAACCGCACCTTGTTGCGCGGCTGCTTCTCCTTCTTGGCCAGCTTCAGCGCGACCTCCAGCAGACCGGCCGCGCCCGAGCCGTTGTCGTTGATGCCCGGGCCCGCCTTCACCGAGTCCAGGTGCGCCCCGAGCACGACCGTACTGGCGGCGTCGCCGCCCCGCGTCTCGGCGATGACGTTCTTCGTGGTGCGCGTCTCCTGGAGCTGGCGGACCTCGAAGGAGATCGTCACCGGGCCCTTGGCGAGGTCGGCGGCGAGCCGGTCCCCGTCGGGCTTGGAGAGCCCGGCCGTGGGGATCTTCCCGGTGGCGGGGTCTCCGAGGGTGCCGGACAGCGGACCGTACCCGGCGTCGATGTTGTTGTAGATGATGGCCCCGGCCGCGCCCGCTGCCGCGGCCTGCTCCTGCTTGACGCCGAAGGTGCAGCCGCCGCGCTTGATCAGCGCGATCTTCCCGGTGAACGCGCCCGCCGCGTAGTCGCCCGGCTCGCAGCCGGTGGTGCCGTCCTCGTCGACCGGCGGGGCGGCCAGCTGGGCCGTGATCCCGCCGACCGGGGTCGACTTGGTGTAGGTGAGTGCCTTGATCTCGGCGTCGAACGGGGTGGGGGAGACGACGGAGAGCTTCTCGGCCAGCGTCTCGGTGTAGACGAAGTCGAACTTCTGGGTCGAGACGCGGTACCCGGCCGCCGTGAGGAGCGTCTGCACATACGCGGCGGATATCTCGTGTCCCAGCGTTCCGGCGACACGGTGACCGCCCGTCGCCTGGGCTATCGCCTGTAAGGCCACCAGGTGCTTGCGGGCGTCCTGGGCGGACGCGTCACGCACCAGCGCCTGCGAGAGGGCGGCGGCGTCCTGGGCCGCCTTGTCCTTGTGGGCGGAGGCGGGTGACGCCGAGGCCAGCAGGAGCGGGGCTACGAGTGCGGTGGCGGCGAGGGCGGCGATGGATCTTCGAACGGAGGCGCTCACAGAAGTCCTTCCCGGTGCGGACGAGTTGAGGGGAAGCTAGCGATCTCCGCGTCCCCCTGTGAACAGATGCGCCACAACTCAGGCCATTAATCACACAGTTGTCATCATGTCGCCGTAGTCACTTCCCCGGACTCCCGAGCGTGCCGGGCACAGGCACCCCTGTCCCCTCCGTACGCGTGCTCAATGCGCTCGCGCCACCCTCTTCGCGATCTTCCCGGCGTCCAGGGCCATTTCGCGCAGCATCCCGCTGATCGGATTGGTGAAGCCGGTGAAGTAGAGGCCAGGGGCCTGCTTCGGGGTGCGGGCGCCATGGACGACCGGCCGGCCCCGTTCGTCCAGCACGTCCAGGTGGCCGAGCAGCGGCTCCAGGGCGCGGGTGTAGCCGGTCGCCGCGATCACCGTGTCCGGGGTGAGGCGGGTGCCGTCGGCCAGGAGCACCGCGTCCTTGTCGAAGGAGGCGACGGTCGCCACGGGGGCCACCGTGCCGGACTTCACCGCGTCGATCAGGCCGACGTCCTGGACCGGGATCGCACCCTCCCGGACCCGCGAGTACAGGCCCGAATCCGGGCGCGGCAGCCCCTGCGCGGCCAGGTCCGGTACGGCGATCCGCGCCATCAGCGCCCCCGCCCGGTCCACCAGCCGCACCGGCAGCCGCCGCACCAGGATGCCGGTCGCCTGGGCGGGCCACCCCGCCGTGGAGCGGCGCACGATGTGCGGGGCCGTACGCACCGCGATCCGCACCTGCGAGGCCCCGCCCTCCGCCAGGTCCGCCGCGATCTCGGCCCCCGTGTTGCCGATGCCGACCACCAGGACGTCCTTGTCGGCGTACGGGGCCGGGTTCCGGTACTGCGCCGCGTGCAGCAGCTCCCCGGTGAACGTGTCGCGGCCCGGCCACTCCGGGATGCGCGGCGTGTGGTTGAAGCCCGTCGCGACGACGACCGCGCGGCCCCGCAGGACCCGGCCGCCGGTGGCGGTCAGCTGCCAGTCGCCCGAGCCGTCGGGGGCCGGGTCGATCCGGTTCACCTCGACGCCCGTCACCACTTCCAGCTCGTGGTGCTCGGTGTACTTCTCCAGGTACCGCACCACATCGTCCCGGCCCACCCAGCGCCCGAACCTACGCGGCATCTTCAGCCCCGGCAGCGCCGACCAGCGCCGCGTGGTGTGCAGGTGCAGCCGGTCGTAGTGGCCGCGCCAGGAGTTCCCGACCCGGTCCGCCTTCTCCAGGACCACCGCCCGTACGCCCCGGTCGCGGAGCGCGGCAGCGGCGGCGAGGCCTCCGGGGCCGCCGCCGATGACATAGACGGGGCGGTCGTCCGTACGGTCGGTGAGGGCGACGGCGTCGGTACTGCCTGTGGGGGAAGGGCTGTTGGGCATGGTTCGGAGCGTAATCGCCCGCTCTGTTGATGGGTCTCGGTCAAGGTGGGAAACGATTGCGAATTGATCACGAGGGGTGGGATGCGGTGGTTGCATGCCATTCGCACCCCTCGTGCCACCTAAGGTAAGGCTAACCTTGCTTCGATTGACGTGAGGTGACCATCGGGGGGCCCTCGCGCGGTGCGGTGCCGCGCGCCCGCCCGGCGGTCGAAGGGGTGGGACGTACATGAACGGCAGACAGCTTCGGACCCGGTTCCAGGGCGCGGCGGTCGTCGCCGCCGGGCTCCTCGCGCTCACCGCCTGCGGTGGCGGCGGGAGCGACACGGCCGACAAGGGCGCCGGGAACGGCACGAGCGACAAGGCCGCCACCACCCGCTCCGTCAAGCACGACGCCGGAACCACCGAGAAGGTGCCCGCCCAGCCGAAGCGCATCGTCTCGGTCAGCGTCACCATGACCGGCCACCTCCTGGCCCTCGACGCCCCCGTCATCGCCTCCCAGGCCACCCCGCCCTCGGTCATCACGGACAAGCAGGGCTTCTTCACCCAGTGGTCCGACGCCGCCGCCAAGAACAGCGTCAAGGTCGCCTACCAGGGCTTCGAGCCCGACGTGGAGAAGGTCCTCGCGCTGAAGCCGGACCTCATCATCGGCGCCTCCTCCGGCGCGGAGAACGCCGAGAAGTTCTACGACAAGCTCGCCGTCGTCGCCCCCACCCTCCTCTACCGCCACGACGACGTCTCCTGGCAGGACCTGACCACCCGCCTCGGCAAGGACCTCGGCCTGGAGAAGCGTGCGGGCGAGGTCGTCGCCGCCCACGACAAGCGGGTCGGTGAGGTCAAGGCCGCCATCACCGTGCCGACCCAGTCCGCCGCGCTCGTCCGCGACAACCAGTCCGCGATGACCGTCTTCACCCCCGAGTCCGCCCAGGGCCGGCTGCTCACCTCGCTCGGCTTCACCGTCCTCGAACCGCCGGCCGGCAAGGGCCAGACGCAGGGCGGCCGTTCGGACTTCGCCGAGTTCAGCCAGGAGAAGGTGGCCGACACCGCGAAGGACAGCTCGCTCCTCTTCGTCAGCCACACCCCCGAGGAGATCACCGCCGCCACCGCGCGCCCGGTCTGGAAGGACCTGCCCGCCGTCAAGGACAAGCGCGTGTACGACCTCGGCCTGGACACCTTTCGGCTGGACTACTACAGCGCGGGCAACCTGATCGACAAGATCGAGAAGGCCTTCGGCTGACGGCGGCCGGGAACGACGTGAACCTCAAGCGCTGTGATCCGTAAGAAACCCGCCGTACGCGTACGGTACGCCGCCGGGCTCACGGCGGGGCTGGTCCTCCTGGCCCTCGCCGTGGCCGGCGGCCTCGCCGTGGGCGCGCAGCCCGTGCCCCCGGCCGAGGTGCTGGCCGCGCTGTTCGACCCGGACGCCCCGCACGCCTCGCTCGTACGGGAGGTCCGGGTGCCGCGTACCCTCCTCGCCGTCACCGCCGGGGCCGCGCTGGGCCTGGCAGGCGCGGTGATGCAGGGGATGACCCGTAACCCCCTGGCCGACCCCGGCATCCTCGGCGTCAACACCGGGGCCGCCTGCGCGGTGGTCGCCGCGACCGTCCTGCTCGGTACGCGCTCGCTCCAGGCCGTCGTCTGGTGGGCGCTGCTCGGGGCGGCCGTCGCGGTGGTGGTCGTGTACCTGCTCGGTGGCCGGGGCGCGGGGCGCGGGACCCCCGAAGGGCTCGTGCTCGCGGGGGTGGCCGTCACCGCCGTGCTGGGGGCGGTGGTCAGCGGGCTGGGGGTGCTGGACGCGGACGCGTACGGGACCCTGCGCATGTGGTCCGTCGGCACCCTCTCCGGCCGCGAACTCCCGGTGCTGTGGGAGGTGTTGCCGTTCCTCCTGGTCGGCGCGGTGCTGGCGCTCACTGTCGCGCCCGCCCTCAACGCGTTCGCGCTCGGCGACGAGGCGGGCCGGGCGCTGGGCGTCGCCCCCGGGCGCGTACGGCTGCTCGGCACGCTCGCCACGGTGCTCCTGAGCGGCGCCGCCACCGCCGCGATCGGCCCGGTCGGCTTCATCGGCCTGGTCGCCCCGCACGTGGCCCGCCTGCTCACCGGCCCCGACCACCGCCGCCTGATGCCGTACGCCGTCCTCGTCGGCGCGGGCCTGCTGCTCGTCGCGGACATCGTGGGCCGGGTCATCGCGCGCCCCGCCGAGATCCAGGTGGGCATCGTCACGGCGTTCGTCGGCGCGCCCGTACTGATCTGGCTGATCGGCCGCAACAGGTCCGCCTCGCGGAAGGCGGTGACAGCGGCATGAGCGCTCTCGGTAAGCCCATGACCGTACGCGGCAGCCGAGACCTCTCCCTCCGCGTACGCCCCCGCCCCCTCGCCGTCACCCTCCTTCTGGCCCTCCTCGCGGCGGGCAGCGGCGCCCTTGCGCTGACCCGGGACGGACTCGTACCGCCCGGCGAGGTGCTGGGAGCCCTGCTCGGCGCGGGCTCGGAGCAGGCCGCGTTCGTGGTGCTGGAGCTGCGGCTGCCCCGGGTGGCCCTCGGCCTCGTCGTCGGCGCGGCACTCGGCGCGGCCGGGGCGCTGTTCCAGCAGCTCTCCCGCAACCCGCTCGGCAGCCCGGACATCGTGGGCTTCAACTCCGGTGCGGCGACCGGTGCGTTGCTGGTCCTGCTGCACGGGAACCCGGCGTACGTGGCGGCGGGCGCGGCCGGAGGCGGCCTGGCGACCGCGCTGATCGTCCAACTCCTCGCCCGGCGCGGCTCGTTCCGGGGCAACCGGCTGATCCTCGCCGGGATCGCGGTCGGCTCCCTGCTGACCTCGGTCAACGCGTACCTGCTCACCCGGGCCGCTCTCGACCACGCCCAGTCGGCCCAACTCTGGCTGATCGGCAGCCTCGGCTCCACCGAACGCCACCAGATCCTCCCCGCTCTTCTCGCGCTGGCGGCCCTGCTCCTGCTCGCCCTCCCGCTGGTCCGCCGCCTGGACCTGCTGGAGATGGGCGACGAGGCGGCGGGCGGCCTGGGCGTCGACGCGGGCCGCACCCGCGCCCTCGTGCTCCTGATCGCGGTGGGGCTCAGTGCGGTGGCGGTGTCGGTGGCCGGCCCGATCGTCTTCGTGGCCCTCTGCGCACCGCAGTTGGCCCGCCGCCTCAGCAGGGGTACGGGAACGGGGCTGCTGCCCGCCGCCGCGATGGGCGCCCTGCTGCTCTCCGCCTCGGACCTGCTGGCGATCACGCTGCCGACGGCGGGTGCGCTGCCGGTGGGGGTGGTGACAGGCGCGCTGGGCGGGGTCTACCTGGCGTGGCTGCTGGGGCGCGGGCAGCGGTGCTAGGAGGGGCGCCGGTCCGTGCAGGCCCCTTGCGCGAGGCGGCCCGCGTCCGGTGAACTGACGTACCGTCAGATACGAGGCGACCGGAGGAGCTGCCCGATGCGGACGATCTGGCTCAGCGGTGCGGAATGGCTCGCCGTCCTGCGGATAGGCCTCGGCCTGTGGTGGCTGGAGAGCTGGCGGCACAAGGACAAGAAGGGCTGGTTCGAGCGGGGAACGGGGATCGCCTGGGCGGCGGACGTGGCGAACAAACACCGATGGGGTGTGGTGCGGACCGGCTTCCGGCGGGTCGTCGAACCGCGCCCGAGGCTGATCGCGTACGTCGTCGTCTACGCCGAACTGGCCCTGGGACTGGGCCTGGTGGCAGGCTTCCTCACCCCCGTCGCTCTGGCCGCCGGCCTGCTCCTCAACCTCCTCTACCTGGTCCTGATGATCCACGACTGGGCCGAGCAGGGGCAGAACGCGATGATGGCCCTGATCTCGCTGGTGGCCCTGTTCGCGATGGCCTGGCAGACGTGGTCGCTGGACGCGGCGTTCGGGCTGTTCCTGTGACGCCGCCGGGGCGTGCGGCGGGTCCGCGCTTCGACCTGCCCGAGCCGGACGCCTTCACCCGGCCGTACTGGGACGCGGCGGGGGAGGGGCGGCTGCTGATCCGGCGGTGCGGCGGGTGCGGGCGGGCGCATCACTACCCGCGCGAGTTCTGCCCGTACTGCTGGAGCGAGGACGTGAGTTGGGAGCGGGCGAGCGGGGACGCGACCCTCTACACGTGGTCCGTCGTCCACCGCAACGACCTGCCCCCGTTCGGGGACCGGGTTCCGTACGTGGCCGCTGTCGTCGACCTCGCCGAGGGGCCCCGGATGATGACGGAGGTCGTGGAGTGCGCGCACGGCGACCTCCGCATCGGTATGGGGCTGACGGTCACGTTCCGGGAGGCGGGGGAGGCCGTACCGGTCTTCCGGCCCGCAGGCTGAGGCCCACCGGTATCACTCGTCGCCCGCCGCCGGAGCCAGCTGGGCCATCACCAGCCCGTGCAGCAGCTCCGGATCCACGAACTCGTCCTCCTCCGGCGCCCCGCACCGCCAGCTCAGCGGGTACGTGTTGCCGTCCGGGGCGGGGATGCCCACCCACTCGTCACGCGTCGCGGGCCCGAAGCACTTCACGCCCGGCGGCCAGTCGTACCCGTCGCTCGCGCCCGGCGGGATCAGGAAGTACGTCCACCGCGCCCCCGCCATCTCCCGCACCACAGGACCGGGCTCGCCCTCGGTCAGGGTCGCAAGATGCTGGAGGACGGCCTCGCCGCGGATGCCCCGGAGCCGGATGGCGTCGAAGTGAATCCCGGTGAGGTGGAGTTGGTGCCCGGCGGCGGGTACCCATTCGGGGTGTTTCTTGCTCGTCATGGCTATGAGCATTCCCCCGGCTGCGTAGCGTGACCAGCAGAACGCGGTCCACATCGATGCGATGTGAGGAGGGCGGGATGGCTGTGGGGACGAGTAGCGAACCGACGCACGGACTGCGGCTCGTAGGAGATCTGATCCGTATCCACCGGGTGCGGGCCGGACACACGCAGAAGACGGCGGCGGACGTGCTGCTGATCTCGGAATCCCTGATGGGCGCGGTCGAACGGGCGGAACGCATTCCCTCGCGCGACCTGCTGATGGACGCCGAGCGGCTGTTCGGGGCGAACGGGGCGCTGGAGGCGTGCTGCGAGCTGGTTGATGAGGAGAAGTACCCGCCGAAGTTCCTGGACTGGGCAAGGCTGGAACGGCTCGCGCGGGTCATCAGCGCGTACGAGACGATGCTGATCCCGGGCCTGCTCCAGACGGAGGCGTACGCGTACGCGCTGTACCGCTCGCGCGTACCGGCGTACTCGGAGGAGGAGATCATCCGGCACGTCGAAGCACGACTGGAACGGCAGGCGGTGTTGACGCGCAAGTCGCCGCCGCGTATCGGGTACGTCATCGAGGAGTCGGTCCTGGACCGGACGCTGGGTGGACCGGAGGTGCTGAAGGAGCAGTTGCTGCACGTGCTGGACTGCATCGAGCGGTTCAACCACCTGACGGTTCAGGTGATGCCGTCGGACCAGCACATGCACGCGGGGTTGAACGGGCCCATGCAGTTGATGTCCACGGCGGAAGGCCGCAATCTGCTCTTCGCGGAGGCGCAGGGCGGCGGTAGGTTGATCTCGAAGCCGGATGTAGTGAGCGATCAGCTAGACCTCTTCGGCATTCTGCGGGCCCAGGCGCTCAACCCCTGGAAGTCGGCGGAGGTCATCGAGATGAAGGTGAGACAACTGTGAGCCACGGACCCGGACTGACCTGGTTCAAGTCCAGCTACAGCAACAACGAGGGCGAAGCCTGCATCGAAGTCGCCTACAACTGGCACAAGTCCAGCCACAGCGGCGACTTCCAGGACGCCTGCGTAGAGGTCGCCACCTGCCCCCACACCGTCCACGTCCGCGACTCCAAGGTCACCGACGGCCCCACCTTCGCCGTCGCCCCGGCCGCCTGGACCGCCTTCCTGGACCACGCCACGGCCACCGGCACTATCAGGGGCTGATCAGAGCCCCGGCGCCCCCCACACCGGGAACCACCGCGACAGGTCCTTCTCCACCCGGAGGTCGTCCCCGAGGGCGCCGCGTACCTGGAGTTCCAGCTGGTTGTCCCGCTTCTCGGCGTCGCCGGGGAGCGGGGCGAACGGGTAGAACGTGCCGCGCTTGTAGAGGTAGACCAAGGCCAGCGCACGGCCCTCCGAGTCCCGGAAGCCGATCAGTGAGCAGAGCAGGTGCGGGCCGAAGCCGCCGTCCTGGAGCAGGGTGTTCACCGCGTGCAGGTCGTTGACCAGGCCCGCCGTGTCGTCGGCCGGGTGGGTGGCGAGCAGCCAGGTGTAGCCGTACGCGTCCCGGCTGAACTCCACCGGGATGCCGCCGCGCTCCGTGTCCGCGTCCAGCAGCTCCCGTACGTCCTCCTGGAGGCGGGCGAAACCGCCGCCCTCCACGCCCGCGAAGCAGACCGAGCCCAGACCCGTCGGCGTGAAGCCGGTGGCGGCCTGGAGGGTGAGGGCGGCCGAGGGGACGGCGAAGAGCTGGTCGAGGTCGGGGCGGACGGGTTTGCTGCGGCCGAGGATGGCGTCGAGCAGGCCCACGGGCGTAACTCCTTGAAGACGGCTTAACGGGACAGGTCGGTGGAGATGCGGGACAGCTGGTCCAGCCGCTGTTCCAGCGTCGGGTGCGAGGAGAACAGCCGGCCCAGGGACTCCTTCGAGGAGAACGCGGGCATGAAGTAGAACGCGTTGTACGGCTCCGCCTTGCGCAGGTCCTCGGTCGGGATGCGGGCCATCTGCCCGCTGACCTTGGTCAGGGCCGAGGCGAGGGCGGAGGGCCTGCCGGTGAGGAGGGCGGCGGCGCGGTCGGCGGAGAGTTCCCGGTAGCGGGAGAGCAGCCGGGTGAGCAGGAAGCTGATCGCGTACACGACGGCGCTGATCAGCGGGATCAGCAGGAGCAGGATGCCTGCCGGGTCATTGCCGGGGCGGCTGCGCGCGAACCCGCCCCACAGGGCGATGCGGGTGATGATCCCGGCCAGCACGCCGAGGAACGAGGCGATCGTCATGACGGCGACGTCCCGGTGCGCGACATGCGACATCTCGTGGGCGAGGACGCCCTCCAGCTCTTCGGGCTCCAGTCTGCGGAGCAGCCCGGTCGTGGCGCAGACGAGGGCGGTCTTCTCGCTGCGGCCGGTGGCGAACGCGTTCGGTACGTCACTCTCGGCAATGGCCACCTTGGGCTTCGGCATATCGGCGAGCGCGCAGATGCGGTCGATGGTGCCGTGCAGCTCGGGGGCCTGTTCGGGGGTGACCTCGCGGGCGCCCATGCCGTACGCCGCGATGCGGTCACTGAACCAGAACTGGGCGATGAACAGGCCGCCGGTGATGATCAGGATGATCGGCCAGGAGCCGCGCAGGGCCGCGAGGAGCACGCCCACGAAGACGACGTAGAGCAGGCCGATCAGGAACATGGTGGTGACCATGCGACCGGTCAGGCCCCGGTCGGGGGCGTAGCGCGAACGGGCTCGTGGCATCGGTGCCTCCCAACAGCTCGGCTTCCTCCATAGTGCCCCTTTCCTGTTGAAACCGAGTAAGGGGTGGGTGGCGCCGGTCAGGGCCAGAGCAGCTCGCGGGCCCAGGTTCCGGTCTCCGGGGCCGGTGCCGTCCCGGTCTCCGGGGTCGTCTCCGTACGGCGGCGGTAGCGGAGTCGGATGTGGCGGCGGCGGGCGTCGCCCTGGAAGAACTCGACCTCGGCCGGTTCGACCACGTACCGGGTCCAGGTCGGAGCCTCGGCGTCCGGTTCCGCCCGGGCCCGCTCCCAGGCCGCGTCCGCCGCCCGGTGGAGGGCCGCCACGGAACCCACAACCGCGCTCTGCGTACCGGTCAGCGCGGCGGCGAGGGCCCCGGTGGAGCGGGCGTGCAGGTCGGCGTGGCTCTCGGCCGGGGTGCAGCGGAGGACGGGGCCCCGGACCCGTACCTGCCGTCCCAGGCTCGGCCAGTAGAAGCCGAGCGCGGCGTACGGGCGGGCCGCGAGCTGGTGGCCCTTGGCGCTGGTGGCGTGCGAGGCGAAGTGGAAGCCGCGCTCGTCGGCGTCGTGGAGGAGCAGGGTGCGTACGTCGGGGAGGCCGTCGGCGTCCGCCGTGGCCAGCGACATCGCGTGCGGCTCGGGCTGCCCGGCCGCCACCGCGTCCGCGAACCAGGCGTGGAAGAGGGGGAGGGGCGCGGGCGGGGCGTCCGCCGGGTCGAAGGCAGGCAGCTCGGTGTCCCAGACGCGCTGGGCGTGCAGGAGGGCGGAGAAGGGGCGCGGGGTGCTTGCGGCGGCTTCGCTCATGGGGTCATTCCACCTGATCCCCACCCGTGGGGGGCCGACCGGGCCCGCCCTGAAGCCCTCCTCACCCCCGCCCCAGCACCACCGTCCCCGACGAGCAGAACCAGCCGCCCGTCCCCGACGCCACCGCCAGCTCCGGGAGGCGGCCGCCGGCCTTGCGGACCTGGCGCTCCCCGGCCTCGCCGCGTAGCTGGCGTACCGCCTCCACCAGCAGGAACAGGCCGCGCATCCCGGGATGGCAGGCGGAGAGGCCGCCGCCGTCCGTGTTCACCGGTAGCTCGCCGCGCACGCCCGTGCGGCCCTTCTCGACGAACGCGCCGCCCTCCCCCTTCGCGCAGAACCCCAGGTCCTCCAGCGTCACCAGCGTCATGTACGTGAACGCGTCGTAGATCTCCGCCAGGTCGATCTCGGAGGGGCGCACCCCGGCCCGTTCGAAGGCGAGGCGGCCCGAGACGGCTGCCGGGGAGACCGTGAAGTCCTCCCACTCCGACATCGTGGAGTGGGAGGCGGACTCCCCGGTGCCCAGGATCCAGACGGGGGCCTTCGCCGTGTCCCGTACGTACTCCTCCGCCGCCAGCAGCACCGCGCACCCCCCGTCGCTGCGGATGCAGCAGTGCAGCTTGGTGAACGGGTCCGCGATCATCGGTCCGGAGAGGACCTCGTCGACCGTGATCGGGGTGCGGAACATCGCGTCCGGGTTGGCCGCCGCGTTCGCCCGGGCCGTCACCGCCACCTCGGCCAGCTGCTCCAGCGTCGTGCCGTACGCGTGCATATGGCGGCGGGCGGCCATCGCGTACTTGGCGATCAGGCTGTGCCCGTACGGCACCTCGAACTGCAACGGCCCCCGCGCCCCGAACGACAGGTTCGACGTGCGGCGGCCCGCCCTGATGTCGGCCCGGGCCGTGGAGCCGTAGACCAGGAGCACCGCCCGCGCCCGGCCCGCCGCGATCGCGTCCGCCGCGTGGGCCGCCATCACCTCCCAGGTGGCGCCGCCCACCGCCGTGGAGTCGACCCAGGTGGGCCGCAGCCCCAGGTACTCCGCGATCTCCACCGGGGCCAGCGTCCCGAGCCCGGCCGAGGCGAAGCCGTCGACCACCGACCGCTCCAGGCCGGAGTCGGCCAGCGCACGGCGGGCCGCCTGGGCGTGCAGGGCGTACGGGGTGGCGTCGTCGGCGCGCCCGCACTCCGCGAGCGCGATGCCGACGACAGCGACCTTGCGGGGGAGGCGGGAGGAGGCAGGCATGAATCTGACGGTACATCAGATGAGTGGGTGCGTAACCGTGCGTGCGCGTGACTTCCGCACCCCTGTACGCGTGTGTGCGTGTGCGGGACTCTGGGAATCGGCGCGCTCCGTACGTAATATGACGGACCGTCAGATCGGGAGCCGCTCCGGTTCCTGAAGGGGAGGAGCCCGACGATGGACGCCGCCTTCACCGCGGAACAGGACGAGATCCGCCGCACCCTGCGCGACCTGCTCGCCAAGTACGGCGGACCCGGCGAGGTCCGTGCCGCCGTACGCACCGCCGAGGGCCACGACCCGGCCCTGTGGCGCCGCCTCGCCCAGGAGCTCGGGCTGCCCGGGCTGGCGCTCCCGGAGGAGTACGGCGGGGCCGGCTGCACCCCCACCGAGCTGGCCCTCGCCTGTGAGGAGACCGGCCGCGCCCTGCTGCCCTCCCCGCTGCTCGCCACCGCCGTACTCGCCGCGCCCCTGATCACCGCCCTGGGGACCCCGGCACAGCGCGCCGGGCTGCTGCCCCGGATCGCCGACGGGACCCTGACCGCCGCGCTCGCCGTCCCCGGCGGGTCGATGGCGCTCGCCCTCGGGCTCACGGACGACAACCGGGCCGCCGCCTGGGCGGGTGGCGGCCGGGCGGGCGGCGTCCAGGCCCGCCGGGAGCCCGAGGGCGGGGGCTGGCGGCTCTACGGGCAGGCCGAACGGGTGCTGGACGGGCACAGCGCCGGGGTCCTTCTCGTCGCCGCCCATACCGGCGGCTATCCGCGCAGCCGGACGCTCCTCTTCCTGGTGCGGGCCGGGACCTTCCTGGTGCCCGCCGGGACCGAAGGGCGGACCGCGCCCGAGAGGCTGACGGCGTCCGAGGGGATGACCGCGTCCGAAAGGCTGACCGCGTCCAATGGGCTGACGCGGACCCGGCTGACCGCCATGGACGAGACCCGGCCCCTCGCCCGCCTCGAACTGCGCGACACCGCGGCCGAACTGCTCGGCCCGGACGAGGCCGCCGATGTGTGCGGCGCGCTTGCCGACACCGGGCGCATCGCCGCCGCCGTTCTGGCCGCCGAGGCGGTCGGCGCGGCGGCGGGGGCGCTGGAGCGAACCGTGGCGTACGTGAAGGAGCGCGAGCAGTTCGGCCGGGCCATCGGGTCGTTCCAGGCGGTCAAGCACCGCCTGGCCGACCTGTACGTACGGGTGGAGGCGGCCCGCTCCGCCGCGTACTACGCCGCCTGGGACCCGGCGGCGGGGCCGCTCGCGCTGGCCCAGGCGCTGGAGGCGGCCCGGATCACCGCCGGTGAGGCCGTACAGCTGCACGGCGGTATCGGCTTCACCTGGGAGCACGAGGCGCATCTGTACGTGAAGCGGGCGGCGGGCGACGAGCTGCTCTTCGGGCCCGTACACCGGCTGCGCGACCATGCGGCGGGGCGGGCCGGGCTCTTCGGGGGCGTAACGGCGGACGGCCTTGCGCACGGGGTGGCCGTCTGATGGCCGGTGACCGGGCCGCCCGGCTCATCCAGAAGGTCTCCTCGACCCGCGCCTTCGCCCGGATCGCCCCGCACGTCGTCCCCGTCATGGACCGCACCGTCCACCGGCTCACCCGGGGCAAGGTGCTGCCCAGCGCGCGGATGCTGCCGGGGCTCGTCCTGACGGTGCCGGGTGCGCGCAGCGGGCGGCCCCGGGTGACCCCGCTGGCCTGTATGCCGGAGGGTGAGTCCGAGAGCACCTGGATCCTGGTCGGCAGCAACTTCGGCCGTACGGGGCATCCGGCCTGGACCGCGAATCTGCTGGCCCGCCCGGAGGAGGCCGTCATCAGCTGGCGGGGCCGGGACATCCCGGTGCGGGCGCGGCTGCTGGAGGGGGCGGAGCGGGAGGAGGTGTGGCGGGTGGCGCTGACGTTCTGGCCGCCGTACGCGGCGTACCAGGCGCGGGTGGATCGGCAGATCCGGCTCTTCCGGCTGGAGCGGCGGTAGTCCGCCGTCCGTCGGTCCCGTCCGGGAACACCGACGGCGGACCACCGGCAGGGGTGCGTGGTGGTCCGCCGTCGGTGAGACAGGACGTGCCGGTTGGGCGTACGGGTGAGGCGTGCGGGTGGGCTGCCTCGCGGATTACTTCGTGGGCTTCTTGCCGGTGATGCCGAGGTGCACCAACAGCGCGAGGTTCGGGCGCAGTTCGGCCTGCTTCACACCCCAGGTGGTGAACCCCTTCTGGTGCGAGGCGACCGCGGCCAGCATCGCGACCAGGGAGCCCGCCATCGCGGCGGCGCTGATGTCCTTGTCGACCTTGCCCTTGGCCTGGAGCTCCTTCACCGAATCGGTGAGGGAGTTGGTGACCGAGTTCAGGATCTTCATGCGGATCTTGTAGAACCGCTTGTCCCCTTCGGCGGCGCCGAGGTCGATCACGCGGAGGATCGCGTCGTTGCGGCGCCAGAAGTCGAGGAATCCTTCGACGAGTTCCTCGGCCGTCTGCCAGCCGGCTTTGCCGACCCAGGGGCGTCCGGCGACCAGTTCGGTCAGTCCGGCGCCCTCCTTGGCGACTTCCTCGGCGATCTCGAGGACGGCGCCCTCCACATCGGGGAAGTACTGGTAGAAAGTCGCGGGTGAAGTCCCGGCCTTCCGGGCGACGTCGATGACTTTGACGTCCCGGTACGGCGAGGAGCTGAGCATCTCGCTGAGGCAGTCGAGCAGCTTCTGCCGCGTCGCCTGACCGCGTCGACCGGCCACGCGGCCGTCGACGGTACGTACTTGTCCTGTCATGCCGTCAGCTTACCGAGGGGTGATGGGAGCGCGATTCGGCCGACTGCAAATGGGGAACGCCGCAGGAACGCCGGGGTGCGGAGGGGTGCGGCGAGCGCGGGGCGAATGTTTTCGGCCGTCGCGGTGGAGGTGCGCAAGGGCTCCTGGCCGGGGGCCTGATTCCGGCCCCAGGACCCTGGCGGTCGCCGCCGGTGAAAGTGTTATCAACAGCCTGTGGACAACTTCGGTGGACAACTTTCGTCCACATGGTGACCGCGCCTTCACTATTCGAGCAGATGTTCCCTATGGGGGCCTTCGGGGTGTCCCTGGGTGCGCGTTCGAAGGGCGCCGGGGCGGGTGCGACGTTACGTTGACTGTGACGGGCGTCACTGCGAGGGCATCGCCACGAAATCCGCGACGAAATCCGCAACGTAAACCGCAACGGAAACCGCGACGGAAGGACCGGGCCCCATGGCCGCATTCGCGCACTCGGCGCCGTGCTGGGCGGACGTGCAGCTCTCCGACCTCGAAGCGGGCAAGCGCTTCTACGGCGGCCTCTTCGGCTGGACCTTCCGCGCGGGCGACGGCATGCCCTTCGCGGACGCCCTGAGCGGCGGCAGGCTCGTCGCCGCTCTCGCCGCCAAGAAGGACGGGCGGATGCCGACGGCCTGGGGCGTCTACTTCGCCACCGACGACATCCGGGCCACCGTCGCCGCGATCCGAGAACACGGCGGCCAGATCATCACGGACCCCGTACGGGCCGGGCGGGCCGGGATCGTGGCGCAGGCGGCCGATCCCGGGGGCGCGGTCTTCGGCCTCTGGCAGCCCGAGGAGCGCGAAGGCTTCGAGAAGCAGAACGAGCCCGGCTCCTTCTGCTGGACCGAGGTCCACACCCGGCAGCCCGAGAAGGTGGACGCCTTCTACGAGAAGGTCTTCGGCTTCCAGGGCACCGACCTGGACGAGGCGGGCAACGACGTCTCCGGCGACGCCGAGGCGCTGGTCGACTTCCGGATGTGGTCGCCCGAGGGCTCGGACCCCGGCCCGGACACGGCCGTCGGCGGCCGCAGCGTCATCACGGACGCGTTCCCCGCCGTGCTGCCCAGCTACTTCCTCACCTACTTCGCCGTCGCCGACTGCGACGCGGCGGCCGAACTCGCCGTACAGCTCGGCGGCCGGGTCTCCGCGCCGCCCTTCGACATCCCGTACGGGCGGATGGCGGTCCTCGTCGACGACCAGGGCGCCCTCTTCGCCGTGCTCCAGCCGAGCGAGCTGCTTCCCTGACCCCGCCGCGTACCGGTCCTGACCCCCGACGCGTACCGGTGTGGGCGAGAATCGGCCGAAGTGACATGAGACACCCACATCCGCCCCCGGGTTCGCAACCGGCGCCCGAGCCAGGAAGAATCAGGGTGCGCACCGCCAGGTGGTGCCCAGCGGTGAGACGCTGCGCAGGCCGGGAATCGCACCGGGCGGTAACGGGCGGGTAATTCGCGGGCTTCGTTCCTGAGGTCCGTACGGGGAGGTGGCAGGCACGTGATGGAGCAGCTGACGCAGCACGACCCGAGACGGATCGGCCCGTTCGAGGTGCTGGGACGGCTCGGGGCCGGCGGCATGGGGCTGGTCTATCTCGCCCGGTCGGCGTCGGGGCGCCGGGTGGCGATCAAGACGGTGCGGACCGAGCTCGCCGAGGACCAGCTCTTCCGGGTCCGCTTCACCCGCGAGGTCGAGGCCGCCCGCGCGGTCAGCGGGTTCTACACCGCCGCCGTGGTCGACGCCGACCCCCGTGCCGCCGTGCCGTGGCTGGCCACCGCCTATGTGCCCGCGCCCTCGCTCGAAGAGATCGTCAACGAGTGCGGCCCCATGCCGACCCAGGCGGTGCGCTGGCTGGCCGCCGGGATCGCCGAGGCCCTCCAGTCGATCCACGGCGCCGGGCTCGTCCACCGCGACCTGAAGCCGTCCAACGTGCTCGTCGTCGAGGACGGCCCCCGGGTCATCGACTTCGGCATCGCGTCCGGCGTCTCCAACACCCGCCTGACCATGACGAACGTCGCCGTCGGCACCCCCGCCTACATGTCGCCCGAGCAGGCCCGGGACTCCCGCAGCGTCACCGGGGCCAGCGACATCTTCTCGCTGGGCTCCACCCTCGTCTTCGCCGCCACCGGCCACGCCCCATTCCACGGGGCCAACCCGGTCGAGACGGTGTTCATGCTGCTGCGCGAGGGGCCCGACCTGGAGGGGCTGCCGGACGACCTGCGGCCGCTCATCGAGTCGTGCATGCAGATGGACGCCACCCAGCGGCCCAGCCCCGCCGACCTCCAGGCCCAGCTCGCCCCGCACCTCTTCGCCTCCGGCAGCGACGACAGCGGTACGGCGTCGGCCTGGCTGCCGACGTCGGCCACCGCCATGATCGAACGGCGCCGGGGAGGCGGCCGCACCACCCCGTCCGCGCCTTCCGCGCCCCCGCCGCGCCCTCCGCAGCCTCCGCGCGCCCCGGAGCGTGCGCCGGACCGGGGCCCCGAGTGGCGCGGCGGCGGCGACCTGCGCTCGCCCTCCCCGCTCTCCTCCTCACCCCCGGCCCCCGACAGCGGGCCCGTCCACCTGCCCGGGGCGAAGGCGCCGATCGGGCCCGGGCCCCGGGTGGGGGAGGGGCGGGGTGTCGCCGCCGCGCACCCGGCCGCCGCGACGGGCTGGGTCCGCCCGCCCGCCGGTCTGAACGGCTCGTCCGCGACGCCCGCGACGCCTGCGGCGCCCACCGCGCCCGTACCGGCTCCCGGGCCCGCCCCGGACACCGCGCCCGCCGCCCCCGACCGGTGGCGGCCCTGGCGCTTCCGCATGTCCAACGACGTGTGGGGGACGCCCGTCGTCTCCGGTGACCTGCTGTACGTGACGTCCTTCGAGATCCACGCGCTGGACGTCGGCAACGGGCGGCGGCAGTTCAAGACCCGGGACGTGGCGTGGGCGATGGCCGTCGAGGGCGGCCGCATCCACGCCTCGGACGGCCCGTCCCTGTACGCCCTGGACGCGGCGACCGGCGCCGAGCAGTGGCGGATCCAGACCGACGCCTGGGTGTACGCGCTCAAGGCCGACCGGGGCACGGTGCTGACCGCGACCCGGGGCGGCGGCGTCCAGGGCTGGGAGGCCTCCAGCGGCGACAAGCTGTGGGAGATCACCGGGGCCCAGAGCGACTTCGAGACGGCGGAGGCCGCGCCGGTCATCCACGACGGCACGGTCTACGTCTGGCAGGACGCCCGGCTCCGCGCGCTGGACGCGCGGACGGGGCTGGAGCGCTGGTCGTACCCGATCGGCGACGCGGCCTCCTGCGGCGGTGTCCCCGTCCGGGTGACCCCGGCCCCCGACGGCTACGTCTACCTCGCGGCGGGCACCCGGGTGCTGGCCGTGGACACGGTCTCCGGTCGGGTGCGGTGGCACTTCGAGTCCCCGGCGGTCTTCCTCTCCCCGCCCGCCTTCGCGCCGGGCCCGGCGGTGACCGGGGGCGGGGTCTACCTCGCGGACTACCTCGGCACGGTGTACGCGCTGGACGCGACGACCGGCAAGGACCGCTGGCGCATCGCGACGGAGGCCCGCTCCTCGGCCGAACCGGTGCTCGTCGCGGTGGGCAATGTCCACGTGGGCAGCGGCAGCGCGCTCTACACCCTGGACGCGGTCACGGGCACCCCGAAGTGGCGCTTCGCCGCGGGCGGCGATGTGGTGGGCGCACCGGTCGTCGCGGACGGCCGGGTCCACTTCGGCTCGGCCGACCACGTCCTCTACACCCTGGACGCGGCGGGCGGCCAACTCCGCTGGAAGCTGGCCACGGGCGGCGAGATCACGGGTTCGCCGGTGGCGCAGGCGGGCGTGGTGTACGCGTGCAGCAAGGACCGCTGCGTGTACGCGCTGGATGCCCTGAAGGGCACGGGCACCGGAAACAGGGCCCGCACCTGAGCCAACTCAGCCCGTCCGGCGCTTGAGGACGGAACCGTTGGCCGGGTGGCCGGGGCGCCCCGGATTTCCAGCCCGTCCGGCGTTTGAGGACGGAACCGTTGACGGGGTGGCCGGTCAGCTTTGAGGGGTCGGCGCCCGGATTTCCAGCCCGTCCGGCGCTTGAGGACGGAACCCTCGACGCGGGGACCGTCACGACTCCGGTGGCCGCCGCGGCGGATGCACCGGATCCCGAGGGTCACCGGGGCGGTCCGGCGGCGGGGCCTGCGGATACGACCGCGTACGGGCGTCATGGGGATCGGGCCCCGTGTACGGCTCCACCTCCGGCTCCGGCCACGGCGACGTATGCGTCGACATCCCCGGCTCCTGCGTCGGCGGCCACGTGTCCACCTGATCCGCCGGCGGCACGCCATACGGCTCCACCGGCTCCGGCTCCGGCTCCCGCCCCCGCCGAGCCCGGGCGCGGGCCCGGCCCCCAGCCCCCCGCCCGCTCATCAGCAACGCGCCGATCAACATCAGCACCCCACCCGCGGCCGCGTTCACCACCCCCACCTGCAACCCCGCCCCGTCCCCGCCCACCACCAGCGACCCCTCCGCCTGCCCCTGGCGGACCATCCACAGGATCGTGAAGCCCAGCACCACCACCCCCGCGAACGCGACCACGAGCCGCGACCGCAGCACCACCCCCAGGATCACCAGCACCGCCGCCCCCAGGAACGGCAGCAGGATCGAGACCAGCACCCCCGACTCCGTGGCGGTGATGCCCTCGAAGAGGTCCCGCACCCGGTAGTCCCGCCCCGCCCGCCCGTCGTACCAGTCGCGGAACGGGCTCAGCACGGCCGACGCCGCCCCCGCCAGGGCGACGAGTGAGCCGAGGATGTTGCGGATCATCGTCAGCCTCCAAGGGCGTACGGCGAACACCCCCCGCACCGCCGACGCTACGCCGGGACGTTCACCCCCGCCACGCGGACGCCGCCGACCGCCCCGGGGATGCCCCGGCCCCCAGACCATGACCGGACCGTGACAGGGCCATGACCTATACACGTGGTGCCGTCCGGCATGCTGTGGACCGGCAGCACACAGGCAACGACAACACACGGGCAACGACAACAAGGGGGGCTGCATCCATGATGCGGCGACAGATGAAGCTCGCGGCGGTCCTGGTCGTGGTGGTGCTCGCGCTCACCGGCTTCTCCACGTCCACCAGCGGCGGCAAGGGCAGCAAGAGCAAGGGCAGCAGCAGTTCGGGCGGCGGCTGCTCCAACTCCAAGAAGAGCAACAGCGGTTACCGCCACACCGACTACAGCGACGACGACTACGACGACAATTCCTCGTCCGGCTCCTCCGGTTCCTCCTACGGAACCCCCACGCCCACCGCCTCCGACGGCCCCGCCGTCCGGGTGATCCGCTGCGCCCAGCCCCGCAAGGGCAAGCGCAAGGCGGTCACCGCGTCCGTCGTGGAGCTGCGGTCGAACGACACCCGCAGTTACGAGTACGAGGTCGACGTGACGTTCTACGACGGACGCGGCAACGTCGTCGACACCGCCGAGACCACGACGACCCTCGCCGCCGGCGACGTACGCAACCTGACCGTGCGGATGGACAGCCCCCGCCGGGTCTCCGAGGTCAAGCGGTGCGAGGTCACGGCCCAACTGCTCTGACCTCAGAGACAGAGACAGAGACAGAGACCGAGGCAGAAGCAGAGGCAGAGGCAGGGGCTCACCGCACCCTCGGCGCCCCGCCCCCGCCCCCCTCCCGCCGCCCCGCGAACAGCTCCGCCTGCCGCTCCGGCGCCAGGTTCCCCAGCGCGATCAGGGCGGGCGCCTGGGCCATCGCCTGCGTCCGGGCGGCCTCCTTCGCCGACCACACCGCCCGCACCGTGCCCTGCACCGCCTCGGTCGGGTACCCGGCGATCACGGCCGCCGCCCGCAGCGCCGCCGCCACCGCGCCCCCGGGCTCCGTCACCTCGCTGACCAGCCCGGCCGCGTACGCCCGCTCGGCGCCGATCCGCTCGGCGGTGCCCATCAGGGCCATCCGGGCGACCTCCCCGAACGGCATCCGCTGGGCCATCGCGATCGACTCGTACGCCGAGACCATCCCGTACGCCGTGTGCGGGTCGAAGAAGGTGGCCTCGCGCGAGGCGACGACGAACTCCGCCTCACCCAGGAGATAGAACGCCCCGCCGCACGCCATCCCCTCCACGGCCGCGACCACCGGCTTCCACAGATCGTTCGCTTTCGGCCCGATCCGCAGGAGGGGATCATCGAGGGCGTACGGGGACGGGGGCTGCGGGACCTCCACCCCCCGGTCGATCCCGGTGCAGAAGGCGCGGGTGCCGGCCCCGGTGAGGACCACGGCCCGCACCGACTCGTCGTACCGCAACTCCCGCCACAGGCAGGCGAGTTCACCGGCGGTCTCCAGGTCGATGGCGTTGAGCCTCGTAGGCCGGTCGAGGACCACGAGCGCGACCCCGCGCTCCCCGTCCCGCTCCACGCGCAGGGCCATGGCTCACCGCTCCAGCAGCCAGCGTACGAGCGGGAAACCGTCGGGTCCCACCGGGCAGAAAACCGCCCGCACCGGCGCCCCGATCCGCAGCCGCCCCGGGTCCACCGAGTTCAGCGCCGCGTCGGCGGAGGCGACGACGTTCCCGGCCAGCCGGATGTGCGGGGCCTCCACCAGCTCCACCAACACCGCGTTGTACGGCGCCTGTTCGGCGTAGGCGGGTAGCAGCGGCGGGTGCGGGACCACGTACGACCAGAGCCGCCCGCGCACGCTCATCGCCCGCCACTCGCTGTCGAAGGAGCCGCAGTGCGGGCAGCACGGCCGGGGCGGGAAGCGCAGTTGGCCGCAGGCGGGGGAGGCGCAGGCCTGGACGCGGAGCTCGCCCCGGGCGGCGTACTCCCAGAAGGGCGCACCGTCCTCGTCGGCGACGGGGAGCAGCAGGGAATCGTTCACGCCCATCTCCTCTCAACTCCTCAGCAGTACGGCCGATGTCGGTACGCCCTCGCCCGCCGTGACCAGGCAGGTGGCGGCGTCCGGCACCTGGGCGGTGGAGGTGCCGCGCAGCTGTTTGACGCCCTCGGTGATGAGGTTGAAGCCGTGGACGTACGCCTCGCTCAGCCCGCCGCCCCCGGTGTTGATCGGCAGCCGGCCCCCGCTCTCCAGCGCCCCGCCCTCGGTGAACGCCCCGCCCTCGCCGCGCCCGCAGAAGCCGTACCCCTCCAGGGAGAGCGGGACGAGCGGGGTGAACGCGTCGTAGATCTGGGCCACATCGACATCGTCGGGCCCGAAGTCGGCCTGTTTCCACAGCTGTCGGGCCGCTGTCCAGGCGGGACCGGTGAGCGGGTCGTCGTTCCAGTAGTTGACCATTCCGTGGTGCTGGGCGGGCAGCCCCTGGGCGACGGAGTGCAGATACACCGGCCTCCGCCGGCAGTCGCGGGCACGCTCGGCGGAGACGATGACGCAGGCCAACGCCCCATCTGTTTCGAGGCAGTTGTCGAAGAGGCAGAGCGGTTCGCTGATCCAGCGGGAGGTCATGTACATCTCGCGGGTCAGCGGGCGGTCGTACATGATCGCGGCCGGGTTCTGGTTGGCCCGGTTGCGGCAGGCGAGGGCGACGTTGAAGAGGTGGTCGCGGGTGGCGCCGTACTCGTGCATGTAGCGGCGGGCCAGCATCCCGATCTCGTCGGCGGGGCGCAGGAGTCCGTAGGGGCGGGTCCACTGGGCGGGGGTCGGCAGCTGCACGGCGGTGTTCTTCCACGGCCGGGGCCCGGACCCGCGCTTCCGCGACCGCCAGGCCACTCCGACGCTCGCCTGCCCGGTGGCGACGGCGGCGGCGAGATGGCCGAGCGTGGCGCACGAACCCCCGCCCCCGTAACCGACCTTGGAGAAGAAGGTGACGTCCCCGGCGCCGATCGCCTTGGCGACCTCCACCTCGTCGGTCTCCTCCATCGTGTACGAGGCGAAGCCGTCGACCTCCGAGGGGGCGATGCCCGCGTCGTCGAGGGCGGCCAGGATCGCCCGGCAGGCGAGCGTCTTCTCGGACTCCGGGAGCCGTTTCGCGAAGGCCGTCTGCCCGATCCCGGCTATCGCTGTCGCGTCCTTGAGCGTCGCCATCCGCCAACCTCCCGCACTCCCGCGCCTGCTGACAGCGGCAGAGGCTACCGCTAATCTGACGGATAGTCAGCTGGTGCGGCGGCGGCAGGAAGGCGGGCGCGTGATGCGGGGCGACGAGGAGTGGGGTTCCATCCCGGGGCTGGTACGGGAGGCGGCGCGGCGGTACGGACCGGCGGAGGCGGTCGTCGAGGGCCGCACCCGCCTGACGTACGCCGAACTCGGCGACCGGGTGGAGCGCGCGGCCGCCGCGTGCATCGCCGCCGGGGTGGAGCCGGGCGACCGGGTCGCGATCTGGGCCCCGAACACGCTGGACTGGATCGTCTCCGCGCTCGGGGCGGTGAGCGCGGGCGCGGTGCTGGTCCCGCTGAACACCCGCTTCAAGGGCACGGAGGCGGCCCAGATCCTGCGCCGCAGCCGGGCCAGGCTGCTTTTTGTCACCGGCACGTTCCTGGGGACGTCGTACGTGGCGTCCCTGCGCCGGTCGGAGGTGAAGCTGCCGGACCTGGAGCGGGTGGTGGTGCTGGCGGACACGGCGCCGGAGGACTACACGAGCTGGCCGGAGTTCCTGGCGGCGGGCGAGGGCGTGCCGGTCGAGGCCGTACGGGAACGGGAGGCCGCCATCGCCCCTTCGGACCCCTCCGACATCATCTACACCTCGGGCACCACGGGCGCCCCCAAGGGTGCGGTGATCACCCATGCGCAGACGCTGCGCGCGTACGAGATCTGGAGCGAGCTGGCGGGCCTGCGCGAGGGCGACCGCTATCTCATCGTGAACCCCTTCTTCCACACTTTCGGCTACAAGGCGGGGATCATCGCCTGCCTGATGCGGGGGGCCACGATGGTCCCGCAGCCGGTGTTCAACGTGGATACGGTGCTGGCGAACATCGCGGCGGAACGTATCTCCGTGCTGCCCGGACCGCCCACCCTCCACCAGTCGCTCCTGGACCACCCGGCCCGCGACGCCCACGACCTCTCCGCCCTGCGCCTGGTGGTGACGGGCGCGGCGGTGGTCCCCCTCCAGCTGGTGGAGCGCCTGCGCACCGAACTCGGCATCGCCACGGTCCTCACGGCGTACGGCCTCTCCGAGGCGAGCGGCATCGTCACGATGTGCCGCCGGGGCGACGCGCCGGAGACCGTGGCCACCACCTCCGGCCGTGCGATCCCCGGCACCGAGGTCCGCGTCCTGGGCGGCCCCGGGGTGCCCGGCGAGATCCAGGTCCGCGGCTTCACCGTGATGACCGGCTACTTCGAGGACCCGGAGACCACGGCCGACGCGCTGACCCCGGACGGCTGGCTCCGCACCGGGGACGTGGGCGTCCTGGACGAGGCGGGCAACCTGCGGATCACGGACCGGATCAAGGACATGTTCATCGTGGGCGGCTTCAACGCCTACCCGGCCGAGATCGAACAGCTCCTGGGCCTCCACCCGGACATCGCCGACGTGGCGGTCGTCGGCGTTCCCGACCCGCGCCTCGGCGAGGTCGGCAAGGCGTACGCGGTCCGCCGCCGGGGCGCCACGGTGACGGCGGACGACCTGATCGCCTGGTCCCGCCGGGAGATGGCGAACTTCAAGGTGCCGAGGGCGGTGGAGTTCGTCCCGGAGCTCCCGCGCAACGCCGGCGGCAAGGTGGTGAAGGGGGAGCTGCGGGGGCGGGGGTAGGGCGTGTCCGTTCCCCCGCACACCCGAAGGGCCCGAGCCCATCCCCAGGCCCGGGCCCCTCTGTGTACGACAGCCGCGACGGCTCCCCCTCCACGCCGCCGTGGCTGCTCCCCCGTACGTACCCCCGTTTCCCCCGTATCCCCGTCGTGAAGGTCTACTTGGCGGGCTCGCTCGTGGCGTGCATGTCGCCGTTGGTGGTGTCCCCGCCGGTGGCGTGCATGTCCTTCGGCTTGAGCGGGCTGCCGGTGGCGTGCATGTCGCCGTTGGTCGTCTCGCCGCCGGTGGCGTGCATGTCCTGCGGCTTGATGACCGGGTCCTTCTTCGCGTCAGCCATGTCGCTGTTCTCCCCTAGGCAGTGCTTCGTTTCCGGTTGATGAGAGCGGCCCGCCCGGCTGTTCCCCCGTGGACTGCCGGGCGGGCCTCTCCAGGGCCGCTCACCTTACGTCGCGGCCTCACCGTCAGGCCCGTCTGCCCCCCGACGCGACGGACCGACAGGCATGAGACTCGCCGGTCGCGATAAACGAATGATGAACACCCGCGCCAAGGCCCCCGCGGCGGGCTACGAGGATGAGGCCGAGGCGGTCGATGTGAGCAGCGCGCGGACCTCCGCCGCCTCCTGGGAGCCGAGCGCGTCGTAGATGCCCAGCGCCTCGCGCCAGCAGACGTCCGCCCGGCCGAACTGGCCGATCTGGGCCAGGGAACGGCCCAGCACGGTGAGGACGTTGCCCCGGCGCCACTCGCCGCCGATGCCCCGCAGCGCGGTGAGGGCCTGCTCCGCCTTGACCGCCGCGTCCGTCGCGTTCCCCGCCGTCAGGTCGACCTCCGCGAGCCGGAAGAGGGTCATCCCCTCCCACAGCCGCTGGCGGCTGGCGCGGAAGACGTCCAGCGCCTCCAGCAGCCGGTCCGACGCCTCGGTGAACCTGCCGCTCTGGGTGAGCGCCATCCCGAGCGCGTAGCGGCCGTTGGCGCTGCGCAGGGCGTGGCCCATGCTGTCGTAGACGGCCGTGCCCTCCTCGGCCAGGGCCACGGCGCTGTCGGTGCGGCCGGTCGCCAGGTGGATGCGCGAGAGGTTGCAGAGCGCGCTCGCCTCGCCCGGCCGGTCCTGGAGGGAGCGGAAGTTGTCTATGGCCTGGTTGAAGTACCGCTCCCCGTCGTCGTGGCGGCTCTGGTAGAGCGCCATGATGCCCCGGGCGTTCGACGCCCAGCAGGCGGGCAGCGGGTCCTGGTCGGCCTCGACCAGGCGCATCACGCTCTCCGCCTCCTGCTCGGCCTGGTCGAACCGGCCCGACGTGTGGTGCACATCGGCCAGCGTGACCAGGGCCCGGACCTCGGAGCGCCGGTCGCCGCTCTTCCGGGCCGCCTCCAGCAGGGTCAGGGCGACGGTCTCGTACTGCTTCGCGTTCGCCCCCGACTCGCCCAGGTCCAGGGCCGCCCAGAGCAGGTCCACGCCCCGCCGCAGGGTGGAGGGCTCGCAGGACCGGCGTACGCAGGCGAGTAGCGGGCCCGCCTCCGTGTACAGCCAGTCCAGCGCCGCCTGCCGGTCGCCGAAGGTGAGACCGGGGTGGTCCGTCGGCTCCAGGTGGTCCACCAGCCGGTCGGCCGGCCGCTCCAGCGCGTACACCCCCGCCGCCGTCGCCAGGTAGAAGTCCAGCAGCCGGGAGAGCGCCAGCTCCCGTTCCACCGGCGGCTGTTCGTCGCGCTCGGCGCAGGCACGCGCGTAGAGGCGTACGAGGTCGTGGTAGCGGTAGCGGCCCGGCGCGGCCGACTCCAGGAGGGAGGTGTCGACCAGGGCCTCCAGGAGGTCCTCCGCCGTGTGCGGCTCCAGGTTCAGCAGGGCCGCTGCCGCCGCCAGGGAGATGTCGGGGCCGTCCGCGAGGCCCAGCAGGCGGAAGGCGCGGGCCTGGGCCGGTTCCAGCTGGCCGTAGCCGAGTTCGAAGGTGGCCTTCACCGCGAGGTCGCCCGCCTGGAGCTCGTCGAGGCGGCGGCGCTCGTCGGCCAGCTTGGCGGCGAGGACGGAGACCGTCCAGGTGCGGCGGGCGGCCAGCCGGGAGGCGGCGATGCGGATGGCGAGGGGGAGGAAACCGCAGGCGGCGACCACGTCCAGGGCCGCTTCCCGTTCCGCGCCGACCCGTTCCGCGCCGACGATCCTCGTGAAGAGCTGGAGCGCCTCGTCCGGCGACATCACGTCCAGGTCCACCAGGTGCGCCCCGGCGAGGTCCACCATCCGCACCCGGCTCGTCACCAGGGCCGCGCAGCCGGGCGTCCCGGGCAGCAGCGGGCGGATCTGGGCCGCGTCATGGGCGTTGTCGAGGAGGACGAGGATGCGGCGGCCATCCAGCGCGGAGCGGTAGAGCGCGGCCCGCTCGTCCAGGGTGTCGGGGATCGCCGAGTCCGCGGTGCCGAGTGCCCGCAGGAACGAGCCGAGGACCGTCTCCGGCTCGGCCGCCCGGGCGCCCGCGCCCTGGAGGTCGACGTAGAGCTGGCCGTCGGGGAAGTGCGGGCGGGCCTGGTGCGCCACATGGACGGCCAGCGTCGTCTTGCCGACCCCGCCGATCCCGGCCAGGGCGGAGACGGCCATCACCGAACCCTCGGCGGTGGCGAGCTGGGCGCTCAGATCCCGTACGAAGGAGTCGCGCCCCGTGAAGTCGGGCACGGTCGCCGGAAGCTGCGCGGGCTTCAACGGCGCCGCCGCCGCGGCCGGTTCGTCCGCCGGGCGGGCCAGCTCCTCGTCGGCCCGCAGGATGCGCTGCTGGAGCTGGGCCAGCTCCGGGCGCGGGTCGACGCCCAGCTCCTCGGAGAGGAGGCGGCGGGTGTCCGCGTACACCGCCAGCGCCTCCGCCTGCCGCCCGCTGCGGTACAGCGCCACCATCAGCAGCTCGCGCAGCCGCTCCCGCAGCGGGTGGGCGGCGGTGAGCGCGGTCAGCTCGGAGACGGCCTCCGCATGGCTGCCCACCTCCAGGTCCAGATCGAGGCGGGTCTCGGTCAGCTGGAGGCGCCACTCCTCCAGCCGGGTCCGCTGGTTCTCCGCGTACGGGCCCGGCACGGAGGCCAGCGCCTCGCCGTCCCACAGCCCCAGCACCTTGTTGATCAGCGTGCGGGCCTGGCAGCGGTCACCGCTCGCGCGGGCCTTCTCCGCCTCGGCGGCCAGATCCTGCGCCAGGGTGAGGTCGAGGGCGCCGCGCCCGATACGGAGCGCGTACCCGCCCGCCTCGCTCACCAGGGTCTCCTGGCCCAGGATCTTGCGCAGCCGTGAGGCGTACGTACGGATCGTGGCCAGCGCCTGCGAGGGCGGGTCCTCGCCCCAGAACGCGTCGATCAGCTCGTTCGCCGTGGCCGTCCGGCCCTCGCGCAGGAGCAGGGCGGCGAGCAGCGCGCGCTGCTGGGGCGAGCCGGACGGGAGCGCCTGGGCCCCGCGCCATGCCCGTACGGGGCCCAGGACGGTGAACCTGAGGGAGTCGGCGGCCCCCGGTTCCTCCGGAGCGCGCTGCTCCGGTACGCGCACGCGTGGCCCGTGGTCACGGTCCATTGATGCCCCCTGTCCTGCTCGCCTGCCGGCCCGCCTCGTCAGCGGGTCCTGCCGGTGGTGCCCGTCTCCGAAGGTCCCGCCCGTTCTCAGCCGTTGCCCGTCCGTGCGTCGAAGTGCGGTGTACATCCGGATTGCTCGGTACCGCTGGTATCGCGCTCAACAGTCTGCCTTGTCGCGGGCGGCCCCGTCAGCAGTGGGTGACGCTCTGCACAAGCCCTCGACAACGATTCGGGAACCGGGCGGGGGGCCGTGCCCTCCGCCGATGCGTGCACGCCAGCTGACGGTTCGTCAGATCGGCGCTACCGTGGAACGCATGGAGACCTTCCCGAAGATCATCTCGGTGGACGACCACACGGTGGAGCCCGCTCATGTCTGGCGGGACCGGCTCCCGTCCAGGTACGCCGACTCCGGCCCGCGCATCGTCCGCGCACCGCTGAAGGAAATGACCTTCATGGGTGGAAAGTTCGCGCCCGTGATGGGCGCCAAGGGGGACGACGGGCCGGTCGGCGACTGGTGGGTCTACGAGGACCTGCACCGGCCGCTCACCCGCCTGGACACCGCCGTCGGCTACGACAGGGACGAGATCAAGCTGGAGATCATCACCTACGAGCAGATGCGCCCGGGCTCCTTCTCGGTCCCCGACCGGCTCGCCGACATGGACGTCAACCACGTCCAGTCCGCCCTCTGCTTCCCCACCTTCCCGCGCTTCTGCGGCCAGACGTTCACCGAAGCGAAGGACCGCGAGCTGGGGCTGCTCGGGGTGCGCGCGTACAACGACTGGATGGTGGAGGAGTGGTGCGGCCCCGAGGCGCACGGCCGCCTCATCCCGCTCACCCTCGTCCCGCTCTGGGACGCGGAGCTCGCCGCCGCCGAGGTCCGGCGCAACGCGGCCCGGGGCGTGCGCGCGGTCGCGTTCTCCGAGATACCTCCCCATCTCGGGCTTCCGTCCATACATACGGACGAGTGGGATCCGTTCCTCGCGGCCTGCGACGAGACCGGGACCGTCATCGCCATGCACATCGGCTCCTCCTCGAAGATGCCGTCCACCTCCGCCGACGCCCCGCCCGCCGTCGGCTCCACCATCACCTTCGCCAACTGCTGCTTCTCGATGGTCGACTGGCTGATGAGCGGCAAGTTCGAGCGCTTCCCGGGCCTGAAGATCATGTACGCGGAGGGCCAGATCGGCTGGATCCCGTACATCCTGGAACGCGCCGACGTCGTCTGGGAGGAGAACCGGGGCTGGGGCGGCGTCGCGGACAAGGTCCACCGCCCGCCGTCCGAGCTGTTCGCCGACCACGTCCACGGCTGCTTCTTCGACGACGCCTTCGGGCTGAAGAACCTGGACGCGATCGGGGTGGGGAACGTCCTGTACGAGACGGACTACCCGCACTCCGACTCCACCTGGCCCAGGTCCCGCGAGGTCGGCGAGGCGCAGATGGGCCACCTCGCCCCGGACGTCGTGGACCGCATCGTGCGCGGCAACGCGATCGACCTGCTGGGGCTGACGGAGGACGGGCTCTGGGCGGGGGCGTAGGAGCGCGAACGTACGGGAGGGGCCGCCGCCGCTCCCGTACGCCGGGCTGTCAGCTTCCGTACGCGGGGCTGTCAGCTCCCGTACGCCGGGCCCTCAGGCCTTCGCCACCGGCTCCTGGAGCTCCGTCACCCACTCGCTCCGGTCCTCCGTGCACTCCAGGCTGACCTCGCGGGCGTACCCCGTGGAGCGGTAGCCGTTGGCGTCCAGCCGGCGGGCCAGGGTCTGCGCGGTCGGCAGCACGTCGTCCATCGCACCCCGGTGCACGATCGTCGCCGCCTCGAACGGGGGCAGCTCCACGACCCGTACCCCGCTCCCACCGACCGGTCCCACCGGGGCCGACACCGTCACCCCCGCGTGCACGACGATCGCGCCGCCGCCCTCGGGGGCGTCCTCGTACCGGGCGATCCCGGGGCCCGTGGGCCGGATGCCGGCGGCCTCCAGGGGCGGGAAGAGCTCCTCGTACAGCGGACCGATCACCGGCCCGATGTCCTGCGGCTCGTAGCTCGCCGCCGTCCCGGTCAGCTCGGCCACCCGGACCGCCGGAACGGTCTTGATCACAACGTCGTCGGCAGGCATGTGCCCCTCGCTCTCGATCGACCGGAGCCGCGCCTCGACCTGGGCCAGCCGCGCCGTCGCGGCCGCCACCGCCTCCGCCAGCTCCGCCCGGCGCAGCCGCAGCATCCCCCGCAGCTCCTTCGGGCCCACCCGCTCGTCCAGGATCTCCCGCACCTGCTGGAGCGTGAAGCCGAGGTCCTTGAGCGCGATGATCCGGTTGAGGCGGGCGAGCTGGGCGGCGCCGTAGAAGCGGTAGCCGGTGGCGGGGTCGGTGCGGTCCGGGCGCAGCAGCCCGATGGCGTCGTAGTGGCGCAGCATCCGGCGCGACACCCGCCCGTACCGGGCGAAGTCTCCGATGGTGAACATGATGGCTCCCACTGCACGGCTTCACACGGGGTGAAGGTCAAGCGGCCGCCGGGCGCGGATCGCGGGCCGTATACAGGCAGGAGCCCCGTTCCTCCGCCGAAGCGGGGGAGCGGGGCTCCTTGGGTACTGCTATGTACGGCCGCGATCGGCCGACCCGGGCAACTAGGCCGGGGTGACGTTCTCAGCCTGCGGACCCTTGGGTCCCTGAGTGACGTCGAAGTTCACGACCTGGTTCTCCTCGAGGGAGCGGAACCCGGACGCGTTGATCGCGGAGTAGTGAACGAAGACATCCGGGCCGCCGCCGTCCTGGGCGATGAAGCCGAAGCCCTTTTCAGCGTTGAACCACTTGACGGTTCCGGTAGCCATAAGCCCTCCTTGGGCCAAAGGGTTGCCCTGCTCCAGAACCTGCAAACAAGTCTGAAAACTACAAAAGCCTGCGGGTTACATGCTCCGCAGGCTCTGTACTGCAAGGGAAACCAAACTGCAACTTGCGGGCGAGCCTAGCACGCAGTCTCCGGAGAGCGGTAGAGGGAAAGATCACTTCACCCGAACGTTTGATAGGCCTGTCGGAGGAGCACCGGGGGACCACCGCGGGCGACCCGGTGGTGCCGGTCGCCGGAGGCGGGTCTAGCCTCGCGATGTGGACAATTCAACCGTCTCAGCCAGTGACGCCCCGGCCGGTGAGGGCGACGACCGTCGCAGCCGGCCCCGCGTCGGCCACATCCAGTTCCTGAACTGCCTGCCGCTCTACTGGGGCCTGGCACGCACGGGGACCCTCCTCGACCTGGAGCTCTCGAAGGACACCCCGGAGAGGCTCAGCGAGCAGTTGGTCGGAGGGGACCTGGACATCGGCCCGGTCACCCTCGTGGAGTACCTCCGCAACGCCGACGACCTGGTCGCCTTCCCGGACATCGCGGTCGGCTGCGACGGGCCCGTGATGTCCTGCGTGATCGTCTCCCAGCTCCCGCTGGAGCAGCTGGACCGGGCGCGGGTCGCCCTCGGCTCCACCTCGCGCACCTCCGTACGCCTGGCGCAGCTGCTGCTCGCCGAGCGCTACGGGGTCCGGCCCGACTACTACACCTGCCCGCCCGACCTCGGGCTGATGATGCAGGAGGCGGACGCGGCCGTCCTGATCGGCGACGCCGCCCTGCGCGCCAACCTGCACGACGCCCCCCGCCTCGGGCTCCAGGTCCACGACCTGGGCCAGATGTGGAAGGAGTGGACGGGGCTGCCGTTCGTCTTCGCCGTCTGGGCGGCCCGCAAGGACTTCCTGGCCGCCCACCCGGAGACGGCGGCCAAGGTGCACCAGGCGTTCCTCGCCTCCCGGGACCTCTCCCTGGAGGAGGTCACCAAGGTCGCGGAGCAGGCGGCCCGCTGGGAGGCCTTCGACGCGGAGGTGCTGGAGCGGTACTTCACGACCCTGGACTTCCGCTTCGGCCCGGACCAGCTGGCCGGCGTCCGCGAGTTCGCCCGCCGGACCGGGGCGGACACCGGGTACCCGGCGGATGTGCGGGTGGAGCTGCTCGGCGGCTGAGCGGTCGCGCCGGGGAATGGGGTGAATTCCCTTTCCGGTTCCCGGACAAGGGAATTGGGCGAGGGGCCGCCGAACAACGCATTTGCGCCTTTCCCCGGGGCGAAAACATCCCCTCCTGCCCTGAGAAGGGGGAATGGTCCGGCCGTTTACCGGTGACCGCGCCGGTGGCGCCCCCTAGGCTTCGGTCCGAGTCCGGACCGACCGCAGGGCTCTCAGCCACAGGGTTCCACGGGGTTCACAGGGGGAGGCCATATGCAGCCGCTGGAAGCGGGCGAACCGCGCACCATCGGTGCCTACCGGCTGCTCGGCAGGCTCGGTGCGGGAGGTATGGGCCGGGTCTATCTCGGGCGCAGCGCCGGCGGCCGCACGGTCGCGGTCAAGGTGGTCCACCCGCACTTCGCCCTGGACGAGCAGTTCCGCGCCCGGTTCCGGCGCGAGGTGGAGTCCGCGCGGCGCATCGGCGCGCAGTGGACCGCCCCCGTCCTGGACGCCGACCCGGAGGCCCCGGTGCCCTGGGTCGCCACCGGTTACGTCGCCGGGCCGCCGCTCTCCCAGGCGATCACCGAGCACGGCCCGCTGCCCGAGCACGCGGTCCGCACGCTGGGCGCCGGGCTCGCCGAGGCCCTCCACGTCGTCCACGGCCAGGGCATCGTGCACCGCGATGTGAAGCCCTCCAACGTGCTGCTCGCCCTGGACGGCCCCCGCCTCATCGACTTCGGCATCGCCCGGGCCCTCGGCGCCACCGTCTCGCTCACCTCCACCGGGGTCTCCGTCGGCTCGCCCGGCTACATGGCGCCCGAGCAGATCCGGGGCCGGGACATCTCCGGTGCGGCGGACGTCTTCTCGCTGGGCGCGGTCCTGGCGTACGCGGCGACCGGCGCCGCGCCCTTCTCCGGCGACTCCTCCGCCGTACTCCTCTACAAGGTGGTGCACGAGGAGCCGGAGCTGGGCGACCTGGAGGGCGAGCTGCGCGAGGTGGTCGCCGGGTGCCTGGCCAAGGACCCGGACGCCCGCCCCGCCCCGGCCGACCTCGCCCGCACGCTCGCTCCGGACGGGGCGGCGGCGATGGTGGCGGCGGGGTGGCTGCCGGGCCGGCTGGTGGGGGAGGTCAGCCGCTCGGCGGTGGCGCTGCTGGACCTGGAACCGCAGGACGCGCCGGTGGGCTCGGGCCCGGTGCCGTTCAGCAGCGCGTCGCTGGGGGCGGGGTTCGGGGTGAGCACCGAGGCACACGAGGGCCCGGGCTCGGATTCCGGTTTTGATCCGCGTACGGGCTCCGGGGCCGGACCTGGCTCCGGTTCCGGTTTCGATCCGCGTACGGGCTCCGGCTCCGGTCCCGACTCGCGTACGGGCTCCGGCTCCGACCCCCGTACCGGCTCCGACCCCGGACTCCTCGGCGTCTTCGGCCCGCCCCTCGGCGACGTACCGGACAGTCCGCCCGGCACCCCGCCCCCGCCCGGCGTGCCCCCGGGCGGCCCGCTCCCCGGGCAGCGGGCCGTCGACCCCCGGTTCTCCGTCACCGTCAGCGCCGACGCGCGAACGGGCGCGGGCAGCGCCGCCGGGGCGCGCCGGAGCCGCCGGGTGAGCTGCACCGTGGCGCTGGCCGTGGCGGGCGCGTTCGCGGTGGTCGCCCTCGGCTCGGGCCTGCTGGACGGGCTCTTCCCGGGCGGCGGCGCGGACGGGCGCAAGGGCAACGACACCGCGGCCGAGCGGCCCTCCCCGTCCACCACCGCGTCCGCGCCTGCGCAACCGGCCCCCTCCGCATCCGACGACCCCTCCGAAGGGGCTGCCGACGTGACCGAGGTGCCGAAGGCGTTCGTCGGCACCTGGGAGGGCCCGCTCGCGGAGAAGACCACCGGGCAGCCGCACGGCACCCTCACCGCGGTCTTCACCGAGGGGAAGAAGGGCACCCAGGTCGTCCGGATGTCCACCACCATCTCCCAGCTCGGTCTCACCGTCAGCTGCCACAGCGTCGGCACCCTCACCTCCGGCACCGCGAAGGAACTGAAGATCCGCGAGCGCACCGACCCGGACCGCCCCAGCACCCCGGGCCTGTGCACCAGCACCGAGGCCGACCTGGTCTTCCGCCTCGCCGGTGACGGAACGCTCGGCTACCGGTCGCTGGAGCGCGGCGCGGGCCTCCCGTACGGGGACCTCGCCCGGTCCGGCGGCTGACGGCGCACGGGGCTGGCGTACGCTGGATCGGTCCGAGGATCCTCAAAAAACCGCCGAAAGGTGACAGCCCGGTGACCGAGAAGGCCGACCTTCAGCCCGTCCTCGACCGAGCCGCCGAGGGCGGTCGGATCACCCCGGAGGAGGCACTCGACCTCTACCGCTCGGCGCCGCTGCACGCGCTGGGGGCGGCCGCCGACGCCGTACGCCGACGCCGTTACGCCGGTACGGAGCACATCGCGACGTACATCATCGAGCGCAACATCAACTACACCAACGTCTGTGTGACGGCCTGCAAGTTCTGCGCCTTCTATGCGCCCCCCAAGGACAAGGCCAAGGGCTGGACCCGGGACATCGAGGACATCCTGCGCCGCTGCGCGGAGACCGTGGAGCTCGGCGGCACCCAGATCATGTTCCAGGGCGGCCACCACCCGGACTTCGGCGTCGAGTATTACGAGGAGCACTTCTCCGCGATCAAGAAGGCGTTCCCGCAGCTGGTCATCCACTCCCTCGGCGCCTCCGAGATCGAGCACATGGCCCGGATCTCCAAGGTCTCCGCCGAGGAGGCCATCAGCCGTATCCACGCCGCCGGTCTCGACTCCTTCGCGGGCGCCGGCGCCGAGCTGCTGCCCGCCCGGCCGCGCAACGCCATCGCCCCGCTCAAGGAGTCCGGCGAGCGGTGGCTGGAGATCATGGAGATCGCGCACGGCCTGGGGGTGGAGTCCACCTCCACCATGCTGATGGGCACCGGCGAGACCAACGCCGAGCGGATCGAACACCTGCGGATGATCCGGGACGTCCAGGACCGTACGGGCGGCTTCCGCGCCTTCATCCCGTACACCTACCAGCCGGAGAACAACAAGCTGAAGGGCCGCACGCAGGCCACGCTCTTCGAGTACCTGCGGATGATCTCCATCGCCCGGCTCTTCCTCGACAACGTGGCCCACATCCAGGGCTCCTGGCTCACCACCGGCAAGGAGGTCGGCCAGCTCTCCCTGCACTACGGCGCCGACGACCTCGGCTCCATCATGCTGGAGGAGAACGTCGTCTCCTCGGCCGGAGCCAAGCACCGGTCCAACCGGCTGGAGATCATCGACCTGATCCGCAAGGCGGACCGGGTCCCGGCGCAGCGCGCCACCACGTACGAGCACCTCGTCGTGCACGACGACCCGGCCAACGACCCGGTCGACGAGCGCGTGGTCTCGCACATCTCGTCCACCGCGATCGAGGGCGGCACGGCCCACCCGGAGCTCAAGCTCCTCAACGCCAACTAGTGCGCCTGTGCTGACGGTTCACGCCGCGCCGCTGGTCCTGCCGGTCGGCGCGGCGGCTGTCGTGGAGGGCGCGGTGGCGGTGGACGGCGACCGGATCGCCGCCATCGGGCCGTACGAGGACGTCGTCGCCGCCCACCCTTCCGCCCGGGTCCGCCGCTGGCCCGGCCTCCTCACGCCCGGACTCCGCCAGGACCGGGCCCGCGAACTGCTCACCCGCTGCTACCACCCGGACCCGCGCGAGGCCGACGAGCTGGGTGAACTGCCGCTGTGGGGCGAGGAGTTCGAGCGGCTCGCGGCGGCCATGGACACGGCCCGGCGGGCAGGCAGCGTACGGCGCGGCCTCCAGCGGATGCTGCGCCACGGGACCACGCATGTGGTGGGCCCGTTCGGTGCGGACGATCCGGTGCTGCGGACGGCCGTCTCCCGGGCGGGCCTGGTGCAGACCCGAGGGCGACCGGGAGACGGCCCGCCGGACCTGGACCCCTTCGCGGCCGGCGGCGACCTGGCCGCCACCGCCCACGGCCCGCTGACCGTGGGCGGCCGCGCGGACTTCGCCGTCTTCGACGTGGCCGACGAGGCGGCGCTGCGCGCGGGCGGGGCGAGGCTCTGCGTGGCGACGGTGCTCGCGGGGCGGCTCGTGCACCGCGCCCGCTGAGCCGATGCGCAGGAGGGCCTACGGCACCTTCGGGCCGCCCAGATAGCGCCCCTTGGCGTCGTACGGCCAGGCGTTGGCGACGCACCCCTTCAGCCCGTCGATCTGCTGCATCATCGCGGGCGCGGGGCGCCCCTTTCCCGGGCAGGTCTCATGGACGCGCCCCAGCCAGTGGCCGACCTCGTGGTTGATGATCAGGGCCTGGTACTCGGCGACCGGCCCGTCGAACTGCGGTGAACCCAGCTGCCAGCGCTTCAGGTTGACCATCACCTGCTCGCCGCCCCCTCGGGCTCCGCCCCTGCCGGCATCCGCCCTCCCTCTCCTCGTTCCACCCCTTACAGAGTTCGCGGGTGCCGAAAAGGTTGAAGGCGGACGGTGATCAGTTCGGGAGACCGGACGGCGGGACGGAACGTCTCATTCCTCGGAACGAATCTGGTGCCGCGCGGAACGCCTGTGCTAGAACAACTGCCGTGACAGTCGATCGTTTTCTGGTGGAGTGCCTCCACATCGATCTCTGCCGCGTTTCCAGCGCTTCCTGTTGTTGAAGCCCTGCCGCGGCATCCTCAGTGATGCCCTGAGGCGCTGACCCTCGGCGCTGCCCGTGTGCGTGACCGGTACCTGATCCCTCCGTACGTACTCGTACGTCCCCGGCTTCCGGTTCTCCGCGTCCACCGCCTCTCCCTCTGCTTCCTCCTCCCTTCCCGGCGGTTGTCCGCTTCCGGCTCGTCCCTGAGCCCGGTGGCCTGCCCTGTCCCCGGAGCCCTCCATGACCACGCCCCCTTCCGTGCGGGAACGGGCCGCCGACGTGCCCGCGTCCGCCGGGCGTCCCCCGGCGGCCGGACGCACACCGGAGCGCGGTGCGCGCTGGCGCCGCGTCGGGCTCCGGCTCGTCGCCCTCGCCGTCCTCCTGGCGCTCTGGCAGCTGGTGATCGTGCTCCAGCTCTGGTCACCGGTGCTGGTGCCCTCGCCCGCCGCTGTCTGGCGTGCGCTGCTGGAGACCTCCGGTACGCACGACGGGGTACGCGGCTACCAGGGCCACACCCTGATCGAACACCTCGGCATCAGCCTGCGCCGCATCTTCATCGGGGCCGGCGCGGGCGTCGTCGCCGGTCTGGTGATCGGTGTCCTGATGGGGACGCTGCCGTGGGTACGGGTGGTGCTGGAGCCCGCGGTGGCGTTCCTGCGCACCCTGCCGCCGCTCGCCTACTTCAGCCTGCTGATCATCTGGTTCGGCATCGACGAGTCGCCCAAGCTCTGGCTGCTCGCCATCGCCGCCATGCCGCCCGTCGCCGTGGCCACCGCCTCCGCCGTGGCGTCCGCGCCGACCGCCCTGGTCGAGGCGGCCCGGGCGATCGGGGCCAAGCGCGGGCAGGTCGTGACCTCGGTCGTGCTGCCGTCCGCGCTGCCCGAGATCCTGATCGGCGTCCGCCTCGCCTTCGGCATCGCGTACTCCTCGGTGGTCGCCGCCGAGACGGTCAACGGACTGCCCGGCATCGGCGGCCTGATCCGGGACGCCCAGCGCTACAACCAGTCGGACACCGTCGTCCTCGGCCTCTTCGCCATCGGCATCTCCGGCCTGCTCATCGACGCCGCGCTCCGCGTGGCGTCGGACCGGCTCGCCCCGTGGCGACGCCACACATAACCCCTTCCATCTCTCGCCCCTTCACCATCCACCCCAGCACTAAGGACACGCACATGGCCGGAACACGCGGTTGGCTCCGCCTCTCCTCGATCGCCGCCGCACTCGGAGCCCTGCTGGTGGTGACGGCCTGCGGTGAGGGCGGTTCCGGCGACGGGGGCAAGGGCGGCGACAAGACGATACGCATCGCCTACCAGGCCTTTCCCAGCGGCGACCTGATCGTCAAGGAGAAGGGCTGGCTGGAGAAGGCGCTCCCCGGCTACAAGATCAAGTGGACCAAGTTCGACTCGGGCGCCAGCATCAACACCGCTTTCGTGGCCGGTTCCCTGGACCTCGCGGCCATCGGCTCCAGCCCGGTCGCCCGGGGTCTCTCCGAGCCGCTGAACATCCCGTACCAGGTCACCTGGGTCCTGGACGTGGCCGGGGAGAACGAGGCGCTGGTCGCCCGCAACGGCTCCAAGGTCTCCTCCGTCAAGGACCTGGCGGGCAAGAAGGTCGCCACCCCGTTCAGCTCCACCTCGCACTACAGCCTGCTCGCCGCCCTCGACCAGGCCGGGGTGGACGCCTCGAAGGTCCAGCTCCTCGACCTGGAGCCGCAGGACATCCTGGCCGCCTGGACGCGCGGCGACATCGACGCCACGTACGTCTGGCTGCCCACCCTGGAGGAGCTGAAGAAGACCGGCAAGGTCCTCGTCTCCAGCCGCGAACTCGCCGCCGCGGGCAAGCCGACCCTCGACCTCGGGGTCGCCTCCACCAGCTTCATCAAGGCCCACCCCGATGTGCTGCCCGCCTGGCGCAAGGCGCAGGCCCAGGCACTCGACCTGATCCACGACGACCCGGACGCGGCCTCCGCCGCCGTCGGCAAGCAGCTCGGGATCAGCCCGGCCGAGGCCGGCGCCCAGATCAAGCAGGGCATCTTCCTCAAGCCGGCCGAGCAGGCCGACGCGAAGTGGCTGGGGACCCCCGGCAAGGTCGGCGGTCTCGCGGACAACCTGCACAGCGCGGCGCAGTTCCTCGTCGACCAGAAGCAGATCGACTCCGCGCCCGACCTGGACAAGCTGCGGAAGTCCATCTACGTGGAAGGGCTCACCGATGCCGTCTCTCCCTGACGCGGACACCGGGAAGGCTGACACGGACACCGGGAAGGCCCCCGTCCCCGGCCAATGTAAGCGCGACGAGGCCTCCGTCGTCTCCGTACGCGACGTCGAACACACCTACGGCGGCCGGGGCGCCGAGAGCGTGACGGCTCTCGGGCCGGTCTCCCTGGAGATCCCCGCCGGGGAGTTCCTGGTCCTCGTCGGCCCCTCCGGCTGCGGCAAGAGCACGCTGCTCCGCCTCATCGCGGGGTTCGAGCGGGCCTCGTCGGGCGAGGTCGAGGTGTTCGGCGAGGACCCCGAGCCCGGCCACCACGCGGGCATCGTCTTCCAGCAGCCCCGCCTCTTCCCGTGGCGCACGGTCGGCGACAACGTCGGCCTGGCGCTGAAGTACGCGGGCGTGCCCCGGGCCGAACGCGCCGAGCGGACCGCCGAGTTGCTGGAGCGCGTGGGCCTCGCGGACACCGCCGGCCGCCGCATCTGGCAGATCTCGGGCGGCCAGCAGCAGCGGGTGGCCATCGCCCGCGCCCTGGCGGGCGGCAAGCGGCTGCTGCTGCTGGACGAACCGTTCGCCGCGCTGGACGCACTCACCCGGGAACGCCTCCAGGAGGACCTGCGCACGGTCTCCGCCGAGACCGGCACCACGTCGGTCTTCGTCACCCACAGCGTGGACGAGGCGGTCTTCCTCGGCACCCGCACGGTCGTGCTCAGCGCGCGGCCGGGCCGCATCGCGCTGGACATCCCGATCGGCCTGCCGCGCACCGGCACCGGCCCCGACGAGCTGCGCGGGCTGCCGGAGTACGCCGCGCTGCGCGCCGAGATCGGTACGGCGGTACGCGACGCGGCCCGCTGACCCACCGACGTACCGCACCTCCAGGAGGAACCATGACCACCACCGCACCCCCCGCCCTCCGCGACCACCGCATCCCCGCCGACGGCCTCTACGAGGGTCCGCGCGTGCTGCACCGCGTCCCGGAGGGCTGGACGGACCGGCCGTACGAGCTCTTCGAGCTGGTGCCGCGCGGCCGGGTGATCGGCGCCGAGATCCACGGCGTGGACCTGTCCCGTCCCCTGGAAACGGCCGTGCGCGCCGAGCTGGACCGGGCGCTGGCGGAGTGGAAGGTGCTGTTCTTCCGGGAGCAGCACCTCACCTCGCAGCAGCAGCGCGCCTTCGCCGGGCACTGGGGCGAGCTGGAGACCAACCCGCTGCTCGCCACCGGCGACGACCCGGAGGTGGCCCGCCTGGACCGCTCGGCCGTCCCCACCTTCGAGAACGTCTGGCACGCCGACGTCACCTTCCGCGAGCGCCCGGCGCTCGGCGCGGTCCTCCAGCTCCGCGAGGTCCCGCCGGTGGGCGGGGACACGCTGTGGGCGGACATGGCGGCGGCGTACGACAACCTGCCCGAGGAGGTGAAGGAGCGCATCGAGGGGGCGCGGGCGGTGCACGACTTCATCCCCGGGTTCTCCCGGTTCTACCCGCCGGAGCGGCTGGCCCCGCACCAGGACCGGTTCCCGCCGGTCGAACACCCGGTGGTGCGGCGCCACCCGGTCACCGGCCGCCGGACGATCTTCGTCAACGCCTCGTTCACCACCCGGATCGTCGGGTTCGCGCAGGAGGAGAGCGACCGGCTGCTGCGGCTGCTCTTCCAGCAGGCGCACGCGCCGGAGTTCCAGGTGCGGCACAGCTGGCGGGCGGGCGACGTCGCGTTCTGGGACAACCGGGCCACCCAGCACTACGCGGTCAACGACTACGCCCCGCACCGCCGGGTCGCCGAACGCGTCGCCATCGCGGGGGACCGCCCCCACTGATCCCTGCGGGCGGGCTGCTTGAATGGAAGGGTGACCCGAGCCTCCCTGGACAAGCAGCCGCACGAAGTCGCCTCGATGTTCGACGGAGTGGCGGCCAACTACGACCTGACCAACGACGTGATCTCGCTGGGCCAGGCCCGGCAGTGGCGCAAGGCGGTCGCGGCGGCGGTCGACGCCCGTCCCGCGCAGAAGATCCTCGACCTGGCGGCGGGCACCGCGACCTCCTCGCAGCCCTTCGCCCGGGCCGGCGCCTACGTCGTACCGTGCGACTTCTCGCTCGGCATGCTGACGGTCGGCAAGCGGCGCCACCCGTGGATGCCGTTCACGGCGGGCGACGGCATGAAGCTGCCGTTCAAGGACGAGGTCTTCGACACCGTCACGATCTCCTTCGGGCTGCGCAACATCCAGGACACCGAGACCGCGCTGCGCGAGCTGTACCGGGTGACGAAGCCGGGCGGCCGGGTCGTGATCTGCGAGTTCTCGCAGCCGACCTGGGCCCCGTTCCGCACGGTCTACACCGAGTACCTGATGCGCGCGCTGCCGCCGACCGCCCGGGCCGTCTCCTCCAACCCGGACGCGTACGTCTATCTCGCCGAATCCATCCGCGCCTGGCCCGACCAGCCCGGCCTCGCCGCACTCCTCCAGAAGGCGGGCTGGTCGAAGGTGGCGTGGCGCAACCTCACCGGCGGCGTGGTGGCCCTGCACCGGGCCACCCGCGCCTGACCTTCGTACGAGGCCTCAGAGCTCCAGCCGGTAGCAGCGCGCCTCCTGTCCGGGGCGCGGGGTGGTGAAGGTCTCCGCGTGGTGCATCCCGAGCCGCTCCGCCACCGCGATCGATCGCGCGTTACGGGAGTCGATCATCGCGACGACGTCCGGCACCCCGGCCGCCCGCAGCCGCTCCAGCGTGGCGCGGGCGGCGGCGGTGGCGTAACCGCGCCCCCAGGCCGTACGCGCCAGCCGCCAGCCGATCTCGATCGCGCCGACCGGCCCGTAGTGGGTGTGCGGCCACGGCTGCGCCCCGGTGAAGCCGAGCACGGTGCCGTCCTCGTCGGTGACGGTCCACAGGCAGTAGCCGAGCTCCGCGTCATGGCGGCGCTGACGGGCGGTGAGTTCCTCGTACACGGAGAAGTCCGCTCTCCGGCCGCCGAAGAACTCCATCACCTCGGGGTCGTCGAAGATCCGGTGCCAGATCAGGGCGTCCTCGTCGGTCGGGACGCGCAGACGTACCGCGGGGGCCGGAGCAGTGGGCGGAACAGGTGCTATCGACATGAGGGAGCCCTTCGGAGGGTTGTTCTGCAGGCCCCCATAGACTGCACGGGACATGTGCCGCGCGGCACGCGAATTCGAGTCTTCGGGAGATCCGACCGTGACCGAGCCCCTCTCCGAGCACAGCGCGGACGTGATCGTCGTCGGAGCGGGCCCAGCCGGCTCCACGACCGCGTACTACCTCGCCAAGGCCGGACTCGACGTCCTGCTCCTGGAAAAGACGGCGTTCCCCCGCGAGAAGGTCTGCGGCGACGGCCTCACCCCCCGCGCCACGAAACAGCTCGTCTCCATGGGGATCGACATCTCCGAGGAGGCCGGCTGGCTGCGCAACAAGGGCCTGCGCATCATCGGCGGCGGCGTCCGGCTCCAGCTGGACTGGCCGGATCTCGCGTCCTACCCGGACTACGGACTGGTCCGTAAACGCGACGACTTCGACGAGCAGCTGGCCCGGCAGGCGCAGAAGGCCGGCGCCCGGCTGTACGAGCGCTGCAACGTGGGCGCCCCGATCCGCGACGAGCGCACCGGCCGGATCACCGGCGTCGAGGCGAAGATCGGTGAGGAGAAGACCCCGGTCACCTTCCACGCCCCGCTCGTGGTCGCCGCCGACGGCAACTCCACCCGGCTCTCCCTCGCGATGGGTCTGCACCGCCGCGAGGACCGCCCGATGGGCGTCGCCGTCCGTACGTACTTCACCTCGCCCCGCCACGACGACGACTACCTGGAGTCCTGGCTGGAGCTGTGGGACAAGCGCGGCGCCCAGGACCGGCTGCTCCCCGGGTACGGCTGGATCTTCGGCATGGGCGACGGCACCTCCAACGTGGGCCTCGGCATCCTCAACTCCTCCTCCGCCTTCAAGGAGCTGGACTGGCGCGAGGTGCTCAAGGCCTGGTGCGCCTCGATGCCCGAGGAGTGGGGGTACACCCCGGAGAACATGACGATGCCCATCCGGGGCGCCGCCCTCCCCATGGCCTTCAACCGCCAGCCGCACTACACCAAGGGCCTCCTGCTCGTCGGTGACGCGGGCGGCATGGTCAACCCGTTCAACGGCGAAGGCATCGCGTACGCCATGGAGTCGGGCCAGATCGCGGCCGACGTCATCGTGCAGGCCCACGCCCGCGCCACCCCCGCCCAGCGCGAACTGGCCCTGAACAACTACCCGAAGGTGCTCAAGGAGACCTACGGCGGCTACTACACGATGGGCCGCGCCTTCGTGAAGCTGATCGGCAACCCGAAGGTCATGAAGGTCGCCACCCAGCGCGGTCTGACCCACCCGCTGCTGATGAAGTTCACGCTGAAGATGCTGGCCAACCTGACCGACCCGACGGGCGGCGACGCGATGGACCGCATCATCAACGGGCTGGCGAAGGTGGCACCGAAGGCCTGACGGACGTCACGCGGACCACCATGGGGAGGGCCGGCGCGGGGGCCTCCGGGCTCAGCCCTGGCCGGCCGTCCCCCGGGTGCGTTCGTAGTGGCGCGCCACCCGGGCCCGGTTGCCGCAGGACGGCTTGCACCACTCCTGGCGGCCGTGGCTCTTGATGAAGTACCGCACGCAGCGCGGCGCGTGGCAGGCCCGCAGCTGTTCGCGCTCCGGCCCGCTCAGGAAGTCCACGGCATCGCGCGCCAGCGCCGCGACCAGCCGTACGCGCGGGTCGCCCTCGGCCGACAACAGCCGTGCCGCCGGGGCCCCTTCGGCGGGCCACTCCAGCTGCGGGGCGACCAGCTCCCGGGCGGCGGCCGCGTTCAGGTGGGCCAGGGCCTCGTCGGCGGGCATCAGGCGGTGGGCGTCGGCCGGGCTGGGCGGGGCGGGGCTGAGCACCCGCGCGAACAGGGCCCGCACAGCCCTTCGTACGCCGACGATCTCGTCCCGGAGCTCCTCGTCGGCGACCAGCTCACCGGTGAGGAACTCCTGGGGCGTGATGTCCCCGGTCTGCTGCTGGATCCACCGCGTCGTCCCCCGGACCGTCTCCAGGTCGTCGGCGACGCCGCCGTCTCCGTCGTGGTGGATGGTGCTCGCCAGTTCCATGACGGGCCGCTGTGCCACCGCTCTCGCCCCCTTCGCCGCCTGCCCTTGAACTCTGCCCCTGAGCCCTGCTGTCCTTGAACTCTGTGCGCCCCCACTCTAGAGTCCTAACGGAAGAATGAAAAATAACGTTAGACGGGGGACGGTCCGACATGTTGCTCGCTCAGATCAGCGATCTGCACCTGGACGGCAGTGACCGCGCGACCAGCAGGGCGACCCGCGTCATGGAGTACCTGCGGGCCCTGCCCCGCCCGGTCGACGCCCTGCTGGTCACCGGAGACATCGCCGACCACGCGGCGGAGTCCGAGTACGAGGAGGCGGCCCGCATCCTCGCCGCGCCCTTCCCCGTACTGCCCTGCCCCGGGAACCACGACGCGCGCCCCGCCTACCGCAAGGCGCTCCTCGGCGAGGCCCCGGCCACCGCGCCCGTCAACCGGGTCCACCACATCGCCGGAACGGCCATCCTGATGTGCGACTCCACCATCCCCGGCCGCGACGAGGGCCGCCTCGCCCCGGAGACGCTGGCCTGGATCGACACCACGCTCGGCGCGCTCCCGGACGGCGTCCCCGCGCTGATCGCCTTCCACCAGCCGCCCGTGGAGCTCCACCACCCGCTGCCCGACGCCGGGCGGCTGGAGGAGCCGGAACACCTCGCCGCCCTCCTCGACGCCCACCCGCGGGTCGTCGCCGTCCTCACCGGCCACGCCCACACGGCCGCCGCCTCCACCTTCGCCGGGCGCCCGCTCGTCGTCGGGCCCGCGGTGACGTGGACGCTGCTCATGCCGTGGGAGGGGGACCGCCCGGCCGACCGCGACCAGCCCCCGGGCCTCGCGTTCCACGTCCTGGGCGAGGACGGGCGCCTGACGACCCACTTCCGCGTCGTGCTCCCCGCCACGGCGCCCGCCCGCGCCGGGGCATAATCCCCGACCCCGCACGTGATCGTGTGCGATGATTTGCGCGCCACCCCCGGTCGTCGGCAGTCCCGGACCGGCTGGTGCCCCGCCCTCGCCCTGAGCTGCGGCACGCGGCGCGTACGACGCTCTTCCCCGCCCCACGCACACATCGAACGCAGATCAGCGGGGTACGGGACAAGCCGATACAGCGCTGCTCGACCCAAGGACAGACAGCCATGACGACCGCCTCCCTGCCCCGGAACTCCTCACGTCCGGAACCGGCCGCCGAGGACACCGCGCCGCCCCAGCACCACGGCCTCTTCCTGGAGCCCCGCTTCGCGGCGGGTCTGACCTCCCCGGACGACGACGAGGACCTGGACGCGCCGTACGAGGCACCGCCCGCGCCCACCACCTCCGCGCGGGAGCCGGAGCGGTCCAACCGCCGCCAGCGCCGCCGCTGACGGGCCGGCGACCGGATCACGGCTGAGGGCCGCCACTCCCGAGCGGGGGAGTGGCGGCCCTCAGCCGTGCCTGCGTCGCGGACGGGCGTGCCCGGACCGCTTGTGAATCAGAGAACGCGGACCGCGCCGGACGGCCGGTCGTAGTCCATGGAGCGCTGCACCGTACCGGTGCTGGAGTTCTGCGCGCCGACGAACTGGCCGCCGCCCACGTAGATCGCGACGTGGTACGCGCTGCCCGCGCCGCCCCAGTACAGGATGTCGCCGGGCTGGAGGTTGTCCAGGGAGACCTGCGTGCCGGCGGTCGACTGGGCCTGCGAGACGCGGGGGAGGTCGATGCCCACCGAGCGGTACGCGGCCTGGACCAGGCCCGAGCAGTCCCACGCGTTGGGGCCGGTGCCGCCGGCCACGTACGCGTCGCCGACCTGGGCCTTGGCGAACGCGACGATGGCCGCGGCGGAGCCCGTGGCGTTCGACGAGGAGGACGGGGCGGACGAGGAGGCGGACGCGGAGGCCGAGTTGCCCGAGGAGGAGCCGGAGGGGGCGCTGAGCGTCGTGCGCTCGGCGGTACGGGAGGCGCGCTCGGCACGCTCCTTGGCCTCCGCCTCGGCGCGGGCCTTGGCGGCGGCTTCGGCCTTCTTCTTGGCCTCGGCCTTGCGGACGGCCTCGGCCTTGGCTTTCTTGGCCTTCTTCGCGGCGCTCTCGGCCGCGGCGTCCTCGTGGGCCTGCGTCTCCAGGTCGAGGGCGACCTGCTGCGTGGCCTGTGCGGAGGCGGCGACGGCGGTGGAGAGCCCGGCGGTGATGGTGGGCATCTCGATCGTCTGGGTCACCGGTTCGGCCTGGGCCGGACCGGCGGCACCCGCGACCGCGATGGTGCTGAGGACGCCACCGGCAACTCCGGCTCGCAGCGCCGACTTCGAGGCGCGCTGGCGGGGCTTCCGGTGGCTGGGTATGTGAGCGGTGTGGGACATGGGTACTAGCGCTATCAGGGCTGTAGGGGTCCCATCAAGAAACGTGTGTTGCGACACAGTTACGTTCGGAATCTGCGAATCCGCTTTCCGTACGCCTTTATTGACGCCGTAACGGGCAAAACGGGCACGTGCGATCAGGGCCGTGATCTCAGCCTTTCGGCAATACGCCCGAATTGCCCGCCGCCTACCATCCGTTCACGCCGATGGCCAAGCCCGGTTTCCCGGTGGGGCGCGCCGGGTGACGCAGGTCACGGTGTGCCCGTCCGGCGGCAGGCAACCCTCGCGCACGCGACCGGGTCCGCTCCGCGTCGACGACCGACGCTCCGCCGACCCCTTCCCGATGTCGTCGTGCCCGCGATCCGGGAAGTTCGTGAATGCGTGCACATGTCCCCTTCGGTCCGCGCCAACCCCCGTCCGGGTGAGGGCGGATGGCGACCGGGTCCCTTATCACTCCACCGCCGCCCACCGCCAATTTGCTTGTAGTGCCCTTCCATTGATAGCGCCGCACCCTTTTGACCAGCGGTAACACCGGTGAATGTCACGTCTCGTGATCACTTCGCCGCTTCGCGTACGAAGATCACCGCTCATACGACTTCATGATCCTTCGTCAGGTGGTGGAGATCACAAAGACGGTGGCGTACCCCGTGTCGCAGATCACAGGGCGACGGGCATAGGATGCGGGGCAGTCGGGCTTGTGAACTGCCTCACATGTGCACGATCTTGGTGAGGTGGCGAGCCGGTCGCCCGATGCGGTCCAACGGTCAAGGACGACTGGAAGGAGCGAGGAGCGTGAATGCCTACGCGCCCATCCTCGTGCTCGGCGCCCTGGGGGCAGGGTTTGCGATCTTCTCCGTGGTCATGGCCACGCTTATCGGCCCCAAGCGGTACAACCGGGCAAAGCTCGAAGCGTACGAGTGCGGTATCGAACCCACGCCGACACCGGCCGGAGGCGGCCGCTTCCCCATCAAGTACTACCTGACGGCGATGCTTTTCATCGTCTTCGACATCGAGATCGTCTTCCTCTATCCCTGGGCGGTCTCCTTCGACGCCCTGGGGATCTTCGGGCTCGTGGAGATGCTGCTCTTCGTGCTCACCGTCTTCGTCGCCTATGCGTATGTCTGGCGTCGCGGCGGCTTGGAATGGGACTGAGGGGCTGAGGGGCACACATGGGACTCGAAGAGAAGCTGCCTAGCGGCTTTGTGCTGACCACCGTCGAACAGGCCGCCGGCTGGGTGCGGAAGTCCTCCGTCTTCCCGGCCACGTTCGGCCTCGCCTGCTGCGCCATCGAGATGATGACGACCGGCGCGGGCCGCTACGACCTGGCCCGGTTCGGGATGGAGGTCTTCCGCGGATCGCCGCGCCAGGCGGACCTGATGATCGTCGCCGGGCGGGTGAGCCAGAAGATGGCGCCCGTCCTGCGCCAGGTCTACGACCAGATGCCGAACCCCAAGTGGGTCATCTCCATGGGGGTTTGCGCATCATCGGGTGGAATGTTCAACAATTACGCCATTGTGCAGGGCGTTGATCACATTGTCCCGGTCGATATCTATTTGCCGGGATGCCCGCCGCGTCCCGAGATGCTGCTGGACGCCATCCTGAAGCTCCACCAGAAGATCCAGGACGGCAAGCTCGGGGTCAACGCGGAGGAAGCCGCCCGCGAGGCGGAGGAAGCGGCCCTCAAGGCGCTGCCCCTGATCGAGATGAAGGGGCTCCTGCGGTGAGCGACAACACCCACGGCGAGGGGCAGAACGGCAACGCCGTACCCGCCCCGCGCGACACCGGCGGCGAGGTCATCCGCGTACGCAAGGGCATGTTCGGCGCCAACAACGGCGGCGACACCTCCGGTTACGGCGGCCTCATCCGCACCGTCACCCTGCCCGGCGCCTCCTCCCGGCCGTACGGGGGGTGGTTCGACGAGGTGGCCGACGAGCTCGAAGGGGCCCTGGAGGAGCAGGACCTGCTCCCCGAGAACGCCATCGAACGCACCGTCGTCGACCACGACGAGCTCACCTTCCACATCGCCCGCGAGCACCTGGTCCAGGTCGCCCGCACCCTGCGCGACGACCCCGCCCTGCGCTTCGAGCTCTGTACGGGCGTCAGCGGCGTCCACTTCCTCGGGGACAAGGGACGCGAGCTGCACGCCGTCTACCACCTGCGGTCCCTCACCCACGGCCGGATCGTCCGGCTGGAGGTCTCCGCCCCGGACAGCGACCCGCACATCCCGTCCCTCGTCGAGGTCTATCCGACCAACGACTGGCACGAGCGCGAGGCGTACGACTTCTTCGGCCTCATCTTCGACGGGCACCCGGCCCTGACCCGGATCATGATGCCGGACGACTGGCAGGGCTTCCCGCAGCGCAAGGACTACCCGCTCGGCGGCATCGCCGTCGAGTACAAGGGCGCCCAGATCCCGGCTCCGGACCAGCGGAGGTCGTACTCCTGATGACCACTCCCCACGCGACACCCCGTGCCACGACCGAGGGGACTGTATATACAGTCACCGGCGGCGACTGGGACGAGGTCGTCGAATCCGCCGCCAAGTCCGACGACGAACGCATCATCGTCAACATGGGTCCCCAGCACCCGTCCACGCACGGCGTGCTGCGGCTGATCCTGGAGATCGACGGCGAGACCGTCACCGAGGCCCGCTGCGGCATCGGCTACCTCCACACCGGGATCGAGAAGAACCTCGAATTCCGCAACTGGACCCAGGGCACCACCTTCGTCACGCGGATGGACTACCTGACGCCGTTCTTCAACGAGACGGCGTACTGCCTGGGCGTCGAGAAGCTCCTCGGCATCGAGGACCAGATCCCCGACCGGGCCACGATCATCCGCGTGCTCCTGATGGAGCTCAACCGGATCTCCTCGCACCTGGTCTGCATCGCCACCGGCGGTATGGAGCTGGGCGCGACCACGATCATGATCTACGGCTTCCGCGACCGTGAACTGGTCCTCGACCTCTTCGAGCTGATCACCGGCCTCCGGATGAACCACGCGTTCGTCCGCCCCGGCGGCCTCGCCCAGGACCTGCCCCCGGGCGCGGTCGACGCACTGCGCGAGTTCATCAGGACCATGAAGAAGAACCTGCCGGAGTACGACAAGCTCGCCACCGGCAACCCCATCTTCAAGGCCCGCATGAAGGACGTCGGCTACCTCGACCTCACCGGCTGCATGGCGCTCGGCGCCACCGGCCCGGTCCTGCGCTCCGCCGGGCTCCCGCACGACCTGCGCAAGAGCGACCCCTACTGCGGTTACGAGACCTACGACTTCGAGGTGCCGATCGCCGACACCTGCGACTCCTACGGACGCTTCCTCATCCGCATGGACGAGATGCGCGAGTCGCTCCGGATCATCGAACAGTGCCTGGAGCGCCTGGAGCCCGGCCCGGTCATGGTCGCGGACAAGAAGATCGCCTGGCCCGCCCAGCTCGCCCTCGGCGCGGACGGCCTCGGCAACTCCCTCGACCACATCAGGAACATCATGGGCACCTCCATGGAAGCCCTGATCCACCACTTCAAGCTGGTGACCGAGGGCTTCCGGGTCCCCGCCGGACAGACGTACACCGCCGTGGAGTCCCCCAAGGGCGAACTCGGCGTCCATGTCGTCTCCGACGGCGGCACCCGCCCCTACCGGGTCCACTTTCGCGACCCGTCCTTCACCAATCTGCAAGCCATGGCGGCGATGTGCGAGGGCGGCCAGGTGGCCGACGTGATCGTCGCCGTCGCGTCCATCGACCCCGTGATGGGAGGCGTCGACCGGTGACCGCAAACCAAGAGGTCAGCCTGGGGATGCCGCAGCTCCCCGCCCCCGCCTACCCGGCCGACGTGCGCGCCCGGCTGGACGCGGACGCGAAGGAGGTGATCGCCCGCTACCCGGGAAGCCGCTCCGCACTGCTGCCGCTGCTCCACCTCGTACAGTCCGAGGAGGGGTACGTCTCCCGTACGGGGATGGCCTTCTGCGCCGAGACCCTCGACCTCACCACCGCCGAGGTCACGGCCGTCGCGACCTTCTACTCCATGTACCGCCGCAGGCCGAGCGGGGACTACCAGGTCGGGGTCTGCACCAACACCCTGTGCGCGGTCATGGGCGGCGACGCCATCTTCGACACGCTCAAGGAACACCTCGGCGTCGGCAACAACGAGACGACCGACGACGGCAAGGTCACCCTCGAACACATCGAGTGCAACGCGGCCTGCGACTTCGCACCCGTCGTGATGGTGAACTGGGAGTTCTTCGACAACCAGACGCCCGAGAGCGCCACCCAGCTCGTCGACGACCTGATCGCCGGGCGGACCGTGGAGCCCACCCGCGGCGCCCCGCTCTGCTCCTACAAGGAGACCGCCCGCATCCTGGCCGGCTTCCCCGACGAGCGCCCCGGCGCCGTCGAGGCGTCCGGCGGCGCGGGCCCCGCCTCCCTCGTCGGGCTCAAGCTCGCCAAGGGCGAGGCACTGCCCAAGGCCCGGGTCGTCGCCCCGCGCGACGGCCGGCCCAAGGACGGGCAGCCGCACGACCCTTCGCCGTCCGAGCACCTCAGCTCGCACGACGCACCGCAGCAGACCTCGGCCTCCGACCCGGAGCACCCGGCCGGGCCCGCAGCCGAGGAGGGGGAGTGATGACCTTGGCCGCCGAGATCGACCACAACGGGACGAGCCCCGAGAAGCTGCTCGCCCCCGTTCTCTCCACCTTCTGGGACCAGCCCGATTCCTGGACCCTGGAGACCTACCGCCGCCACGAGGGGTACGAAGGGCTGCGCAAGGCGCTGGCCATGGACCCCGACGACCTCATCGCGTACGTCAAGGACTCCGGTCTGCGCGGACGCGGCGGCGCCGGCTTCCCCACCGGGATGAAGTGGCAGTTCATCCCGCAGGGTGACGGCAAGCCGCACTATCTGGTTGTCAACGCCGACGAGTCGGAGCCGGGGACCTGCAAGGACATCCCGCTCCTCTTCGCGAACCCGCACAGCCTCATCGAGGGCATCGTGATCGCCTGTTACGCGATCCGTTCGTCGCACGCGTTCATCTACTTGCGCGGTGAGGTCGTCCCCGTGCTGCGACGACTGCACGAGGCCGTACGAGAGGCGTACGAGGCGGGTTATCTGGGGACGAACATCCTGGGTTCAGGACTCGATCTGGAACTCACGGTGCACGCAGGTGCCGGCGCGTACATCTGTGGTGAGGAAACCGCGCTGCTCGACTCTCTCGAAGGACGGCGTGGACAGCCCCGGCTGCGACCCCCCTTCCCCGCGGTCGCCGGTCTGTACGCCTGCCCCACTGTGGTGAACAACGTCGAGTCCATCGCCTCGGTTCCCGCGATCCTGAACAAGGGCAAGGACTGGTTCAAGTCGATGGGCAGCGAGAAGTCCCCGGGCTTCACGCTCTACTCGCTCAGCGGCCATGTCGCCAGCCCCGGCCAGTACGAGGCCCCGCTCGGCATCACGCTGCGCCAGCTCCTCGACATGAGCGGCGGCATGCGGCCCGGCCACCGGCTCAAGTTCTGGACCCCGGGCGGCTCCTCCACCCCGATGCTCACCGAGGAGCACCTCGACGTCCCCCTCGACTACGAGGGGGTCGGCGGCGCCGGGTCCATGCTCGGCACCAAGGCGCTCCAGTGCTTCGACGAGACGACCTGCGTCGTGCGGGCCGTCACCCGCTGGACCGAGTTCTACGCCCACGAGTCCTGCGGCAAGTGCACGCCCTGCCGCGAAGGGACGTACTGGCTGGTCCAGTTGATGCGGGACATCGAGGCCGGCAAGGGCGAGATGGCCGACCTGGACAAGCTCAACGACATCGCCGACAACATCAACGGCAAGTCGTTCTGCGCGCTCGGCGACGGCGCCGCCGCCCCGATCTTCTCCTCGCTCAAGTATTTCCGCGAGGAGTACGAACAGCACATCACGGGCAAGGGCTGCCCCTTCGATCCCGCGAAATCCACGGCCTGGGCCGACGACAGAGACGCCGACAGCAAGAACGCTCACCGGGGGGTGAACGCATGACAGTCACCACGAGTGCGCCCTCCGGGGGCGGCGAGGCGGCCATCCCGCCCGAGGACCTGGTCACGCTGACCATCGACGGCATCGAGATCAGCGTCCCCAAGGGGACCCTGGTCATCCGGGCCGCCGAACTCCTCGGCATCGAGATCCCGCGCTTCTGCGACCACCCGCTCCTCGACCCGGCCGGCGCCTGCCGCCAGTGCATCGTCGAGGTCGAGGGCCAGCGCAAGCCGATGGCCTCCTGCACCATCACCTGCACCGACGGCATGGTCGTCAAGTCGCAGATCACCTCTCCTGTCGCCGAGAAGGCGCAGAAGGGCGTGATGGAGCTGCTGCTGATCAACCACCCGCTGGACTGCCCGGTCTGCGACAAGGGCGGCGAGTGCCCGCTCCAGAACCAGGCGATGTCGCACGGCGGCGCCGACTCCCGCTTCGACGGCAAGAAGCGGACCTTCGAAAAGCCCGTCCCGATCTCCACCCAGGTGCTGCTGGACCGCGAGCGGTGCGTGCTCTGCGCGCGCTGCACCCGGTTCTCCAACCAGGTGGCGGGCGACCCGATGATCGAGTTGATCGAGCGCGGCGCCCTCCAGCAGGTCGGCACCGGCGAGGGCGACCCCTTCGAGTCGTACTTCTCCGGCAACACCATCCAGATCTGCCCGGTCGGCGCGCTGACCTCGGCGGCGTACCGCTTCCGCTCCCGCCCCTTCGACCTGGTCTCCACCCCCTCTGTGTGCGAGCAGTGCTCCGGCGGCTGCGGGATGCGCACCGACCACCGGCGCGGCAAGGTCATGCGGCGCCTCGCGGCCAACGAGCCCGAGGTCAACGAGGAGTGGATCTGCGACAAGGGGAGGTTCGGCTTCCGCTACGCCCAGCAGCGCGACCGCCTCACCACCCCGCTGGTCCGCAACGCCGACGGCGTCCTGGAGCCGGCGAGCTGGCCCGAGGCGCTGGAGGTCGCGGCGGCCGGCCTCCTCGCCGCCCGGGGCCGTACCGGTGTCCTGACCGGCGGCCGGCTGACCGTCGAGGACTCCTACGCGTACAGCAAGTTCGCCCGGGTCGCCCTCGACACCAACGACATCGACTTCCGCGCCCGGGTCCACAGCGCAGAGGAGGCCGACTTCCTGGCCGCCCGCGTCGCCGGACGCGGCCGGGACCTGGACGGCGAGGGGGCCACGTACACCGCGCTGGAGAAGGCCCCCGCGGTCCTGCTCGTCGGGTTCGAGTCCGAGGAGGAGGCCCCCGGCGTCTTCCTGCGGCTCCGCAAGGCCCACCGCAAGAGCGGCCAGCAGACCTTCGCCCTCGCCTCGCACGCCACGCGCGGCCTGGTGAAGGCGGGCGGCACGCTGCTGCCCGCCGCCCCCGGCACCGAGACCGAGTGGCTGGACGCGCTCGCGGGCGGGGTCGGCCTGGAGGCCGAAGGGGCGGCCGCCGCCGAGGCGTTGCGCGGCGAGCACTCCCTGATCATCGTCGGGGAGCGGCTCGCGGGGGTGCCCGGCGCACTTTCCGCTGCGATCCGTACGGCCGCCGCGACCGGCGCACGCCTGGTGTGGATTCCGCGCCGGGCGGGCGACCGGGGCGCGGTCGAGGCGGGCGCGCTCCCCACCCTGCTGCCCGGCGGCCGCCCGGCCACCGACCCGCGGGCCCGGGACGAGGTGGCCGCCGTCTGGCGCGTCGCCGAACTGCCCGCCCGCCACGGCCGCGACACCGGCCAGATCATCGAGGCCGCGGCCACCGGTGAGCTGGGTGCGCTGCTCGTCGCAGGGGTCGGCGTGGAGGACCTGCCCGACCCGGCGCGTGCGATCGAGGCCCTGGACGAGGTCGGGTTCCTGGTCTCGCTGGAGCTGCGGCCGAGCGAGGTCACCGCCCGCGCCGACGTGGTCTTCCCGGTCGCCGCCGTCGCGGAGAAGTCCGGCACCTTCCTCAACTGGGAGGGCCGGGTCCGGATGTTCCAGGCCGCGCTGAAGCCGGAGCAGATGCCCCGGACCCTCGCGCCGGTCGACTCCCGGGTGCTGCACATGCTGGCCGACGCCATGGACGTGCACTTCGCGCTGCCCGACCTGACCGCCGCCCGCCGCGAGCTGGACCGGCTCGGCGGCTGGGAGGGCGGCCACGCGGACGACCCGCGCGAACCGGCGCAGCCGCTGCCCCGGCCCGGCGACGGCGAGGCGGTCCTCGCGGGCCACCGCATGCTCCTCGACCTCGGCCGGCTCCAGGAGGGCGACACCGCGCTCGCCGGGACCCGGCACGCGTCCGTCGCCCGGCTCTCCGCCACCACGGCGGCCGAGTCCGGCGTCAAGGACGGCGACCTGCTCGCCGTCACCGGCCCCACCGGCACCGTCGAACTCCCCCTCCAGGTCACCGACATGCCGGACCGCGTGGTCTGGGTGCCGCTGAACTCGGTGGGACGCGGCATCCCCGCCGACACCGGTGCGAACCCCGGCGGCCTGGTGCGGATCGGCCCCGCCGCCGCACCGGGTGCTCCCGTCGAACCATCGGAGGTACGAGCGTGATGGGCCTCACCGCACTCACCACGGCGCCCCAGGGCGCCGTCATCGCCGCCGAGGACCTCTCGATGTTCGGCACCGACCCCTGGTGGCTGGTGCTGGTCAAGGCGGTCTTCTGCTTCGCGTTCCTGATGCTGATCGTGCTCTTCTCCATCGTGTGGGAGCGCAAGGTCGTCGCCTGGATGCAGCTGCGCATCGGCCCCAACCGGCACGGCCCCTGGGGACTGCTCCAGTCGCTCGCCGACGGCGTCAAGCTGATGCTGAAGGAAGACGTCATCGTCAAGCGGGCGGACAAGGCGGTCTACATCCTGGCGCCGATCCTCGCGGCGATCCCCGCCTTCATGGCCGTCGCGGTCATCCCCTTCGGGCCCGCGGGCAACGAGGTGTCGATCTTCGGCACCCGTACGACGATGCAGCTCACCGACCTGCCGATCGCCGCGCTCTACATCCTCGCCGTCGGCGCGGTCGGGGTGTACGGCTTCGTCCTCGGCGGCTGGTCCTCGGGGTCCACGTACCCGCTGCTCGGCGGGATCCGCTCGTGCGCCCAGATGATTTCGTACGAGATCGCCATGGGCGCCGCGTTCGCCTCGGTCTTCCTCTACTCCGGGTCGATGTCGACCTCCACGATCGTGGAGGCGCAGGGCGACCGGTGGTACATCATCCTGCTGCCGATGTCCTTCCTCATCTACATGGTGACGATGGTCGGAGAGGCCAGCCGGGCCCCGTTCGACATGCCGGAGTCCGAGGGCGACCTGGTCGGCGGCTTCAACACCGAGTACAGCTCCATCAAGTTCGCGATGTTCATGCTCGCCGAGTACATCCACATGGTGACCGTGTCGATGATCGCGGTGACGCTGTTCCTCGGCGGCTGGCGCGCCCCGTACCCGATCTCCGCGTTCTGGGAGGGGGCGAACCACGGCTGGTGGCCGATGCTCTGGTTCTTCCTGAAGCTCCAGGCGCTGATCTTCTTCTTCATCTGGCTGCGCGGCACCCTGCCACGCGTCCGCTACGACCAGCTGATGAAGCTCGGCTGGAAGGTCCTGATCCCGGTCTCGGTGGGCTGGCTGATGCTCGTCGCCACCGTCCGCGCGCTGCGGAACGAGGGCTACGACTTCTCCCGGATCGTGCTGTACGTCGGCGGGGCGGTGCTCGCCGTCCTGCTGATCTCCCTGGTCGTGGACATGTTCCGGGACCGCAGGGTCAGGGCGCAGGAGGCGGAGGCCGGGCCGGAGCCCGCGTTCGACCCGATGGCGGGCGGATTCCCGGTGCCACCGCTGCCCGGACAGAGCCTGCCGCCGGTGCCCAGGCGCGTACCGAGGCGCGAGCGGGAGCTCGTTGTCAGTGGTGGGCCCGATACTCAGAGTGACGGAAACGCGAGTGACGGAAAGGAGGCCGGCGGTGTCTGAGAAACCAGAGCTCACGGGCTCATCGGGATCCGCTGGGTCCTCGGGCGAATCGGGATCGGCGGGGGAGAAGTTCCAGAACCCCGTGGCCGGCTTCGGCGTGACCTTCAAGGCCATGTTCAAGAAGCGGCTGACCGAGCAGTATCCGGAGACGCCGAAGGTGACGGCGCCCCGCTTCCACGGCCGCCACCAGCTCAACCGCCACCCCGACGGCCTGGAGAAGTGCGTCGGCTGCGAGCTGTGCGCCTGGGCGTGTCCGGCGGACGCCATCTACGTGGAGGGCGCGGACAACACCGAGGAGGAGCGCTACTCCCCGGGCGAGCGCTACGGCCGCGTCTACCAGATCAACTACGCGCGCTGCATCCTCTGCGGACTCTGCATCGAGGCCTGCCCCACCCGGGCGCTGACGATGACGAACGAGTTCGAGCTCGCCAACACCACCCGCGAGAGCCTCATCTACACCAAGGACGAGCTGCTCGCGGGCCTGGAGGAAGGCATGGTCGACAGCCCGCACGCGATCTTCCCCGGCATGGACGAACAGGACTACTACCGGGGCCTGGTCACCGAGGCCGCTCCGGGGACGGTGCCGCAGCCGGCGCTCTCCAAGGGCGAGCAGCCCAAGTCCGACGAGGCCGCCGGGTCCGCCGGGGCGCAGCAGGGCAGGGGGGCGGGCGCATGAACGCGATCGCCGCGGCCGCCACCACCTCGACCGGTGAGGCCGTCCAGTTCTGGATCCTGGGGACCGTCGCCGTGATCGGCGCCTTCTCCACGATCCTGCTGAAGAAGTCCGTGCACAGCGCCCTGTCGCTCGCCGGGACCATGGTCGTCCTGGCCGTCTTCTATCTTGCCAACGGCGCCTATTTCCTCGGCATCGTCCAGATCATCGTCTACACCGGCGCGATCATGATGCTGTTCCTCTTCGTCGTGATGCTCGTCGGCGTCACCGCGGCGGACTCCCTCAAGGAGACCCTCAAGGGGCAGCGCTGGCTGGCCGTCGTCTGCGGACTGGGCTTCGGCATCCTGCTGATCGGGGGCATCGGCAACGCGTCGCTGTCCTCCTTCAACGGACTCGGCGCCGCCAACGCCCTGCACGGCGGCAACGTCGAGGGCCTCGCCAACCTCATCTTCACCAAGTACGTCTTCGCCTTCGAGATCACCGGCGCCCTGCTGATCACCGCGACCGTCGGGGCGATGGTGCTCACGCACCGCGAGCGCACCGAACGGGCCAAGACCCAGCGGGAGATGTCCGAGGAGCGCGTGCGCGGCAAGCACCTCCCGCCGCTGCCCGCCCCCGGTGTCTACGCCCGGCACAACGCGGTGGACATCGCCGGCCTGCTGCCCGACGGCACCCCGTCCGAGCTGACCGTCATGAAGACGCTGCGCGACCGGGGCCAGATCCGCGATGTCTCCCAGGAGGCCCTCGCCGATCTCAAGGCGCTGGAGCAGCGCTCCGGCGAGCGGCTCGGACGTGAGGACGCGGACGCCGTGGCGCGCGGGGCGAACCCCGCCTCCGCGGCGGAGAATTCGGAGGCCGCCAAGTGAACCCGGTCAACTATCTCTACCTCGCGGCCCTGCTGTTCGCGATCGGCGCCTCCGGGGTGCTGATCCGGCGGAACGTGATCGTGCTGTTCATGTGCATCGAGTTGATGCTCAACGCGTGCAACCTGGCGCTCGTCACGTTCTCCCGGATGCACGGAAACCTCGACGGGCAGATCGTCGCCTTCTTCGTGATGGTCGTCGCCGCCGCCGAAGTCGTCGTCGGGCTCGCGATCATCGTGTCGTTGTTCCGCTCCCGCCACTCGGCCTCGGTCGACGACGCCAGCCTGATGAAGCTGTAAGGGGACTGGAATCGTGGAGAACCTGATCGCGCTGCTCGTCGCGGCGCCCCTGCTCGGAGCGGCGGTCCTGCTCTGCGGCGGCCGCCGGCTGGACAAGACCGGGCACTGGCTCGGCACCGTGCTCGCCGCCGCCTCGTTCGTCGTCGGTGTCGTCCTCTTCACCGACATGCTGGGGAAGGGAGCCGAGGACAGGGCCCTGCACCAGCACCTGTTCAGCTGGATTCCGGTGGAGGGCTTCCAGGCCGACATCGCCTTCCAGCTGGACCAGCTGTCGATGACGTTCGTCCTGCTCATCACCGGTGTGGGCACGCTCATCCACATCTACTCCATCGGCTACATGGAGCACGACGAGCGCAGGCGCCGCTTCTTCGGCTATCTCAACCTGTTCCTCGCGGCGATGCTGATCCTGGTCATCGCCGACAACTACCTGCTGCTGTATGTCGGGTGGGAGGGCGTCGGTCTGGCGTCGTACCTGCTCATCGGCTTCTGGCAGCACAAGCCCAGCGCCGCCACCGCCGCGAAGAAGGCCTTCCTGGTCAACCGCGTCGGTGACGTGGGGCTCTCGATCGCCATCATGCTGATGTTCACCACCTTCGGCACCTTCGCCTTCGGGCCGGTGCTGGAGGCGACCGGCGAGACGAGCCAGGGCAAGCTGACGGCCATCGGCCTGATGCTGCTGCTCGCCGCCTGCGGCAAGTCGGCCCAGGTGCCGCTCCAGTCCTGGCTCGGCGACGCGATGGAGGGCCCGACCCCGGTCTCCGCCCTCATCCACGCCGCGACCATGGTCACCGCCGGTGTCTATCTGATCGTCCGCTCCGGCGCCATCTTCAACGCCGCCCCGGACGCCCAGCTGGTCGTCGCCATCGTCGGTGCGGTCACGCTGATCTTCGGTGCGATCGTCGGTTGCGCCAAGGACGACATCAAGAAGGCGCTCGCCGGCTCCACGATGTCGCAGATCGGCTACATGATCCTCGCCGCGGGCCTCGGCCCGATCGGGTACGCCTTCGCGATCATGCACCTGGTGACGCACGGCTTCTTCAAGGCCGGGCTCTTCCTGGGGGCCGGTTCGGTGATGCACGGCATGAACGACGAGGTCGACATGCGCAAGTACGGCGGCCTGCGGAAGTACATGCCGGTCACCTTCATCACCTTCGGCCTCGGCTATCTCGCCATCATCGGCTTCCCGGGCCTGTCCGGCTTCTTCTCCAAGGACAAGATCATCGAGGCGGCCTTCGCCAAGGGCGGCACCGAGGGCTGGATCTTCGGCGCCGTCGCCCTGCTGGGCGCCGCGATCACCGCGTTCTACATGACGCGCGTGATGCTGATGACGTTCTTCGGCGAGAAGCGCTGGCAGCCCGACGCCGAGGGCCATGAGCCGCACCCGCACGAGTCCCCGAGGTCCATGACGATCCCGATGATCGTGCTGGCCGTCGGTTCGGTCTTCGCCGGTGGCTTCTTCGCCATCGGGGACCGCTTCGTCAGCTGGCTGGAGCCGGTCACCGGTTACGACCACGGCCACTCCCCGCTGAGCGCGGCGGTCGTCACCGGAGCCACCGTGGTGGCCCTGGTCGTCGGCGTCGGCATCGCCTGGGGGATGTACGGACGCAAGCCGGTCCCGGTCCTCGCCCCGCGCGGCTCGCTGCTCACCCGGGCGGCCCGCCGCGACCTGCTCCAGGACGACTTCAACCACGTGGTCCTGGTCCGCGGCGGCGAGCACCTCACCCGCTCGCTCGTCTACGTCGACCACTCCCTGGTCGACGGCGTCGTCAACGGCACGGCCGCGTCGGTCGGCGGGCTCTCCGGCCGGCTGCGCAAGTTGCAGAACGGCTACGCCCGCTCCTACGCGGTCTCGATGTTCGGCGGTGCGGCGGTCGTCATCGCCGCGACCCTGCTGATGAGGGCGGTCTGATCACATGTCCTTTCCCCTCCTGACCGCGACGGCGGCGCTCCCGGCCATCGGAGCCATCGCCACCGCCGCCGTCCCCGCCGCACAGCGCACCGTGGCCAAGTGGGTCGCGCTGTTCTTCTCGCTGGGCACGCTCGTCCTGGCGGGCGTCGTCTTCGCCCGCTTCGAACCGGGCGGCGACCGCTATCAACTCACCGAGTCCAAGGCCTGGATCGCCGACTTCGGCGTCCGGTACGAACTGGGCGTGGACGGCATCGGGGTGGCCCTCCTCGGGCTCACCGCGCTGCTGATCCCGTTCGTCATCGTGGCCGGCTGGCACGACGCGGACCCGTCCCCAAGCTCTCAACTTCGTTCGAGCAGGGGATACCCCAACGAGACGAAGCCGTATCGATGGCGCCCCACCCAGGGCTTCTTCGCGCTGATCCTCATGGTCGAGGCCATGGTGATCCTGTCGTTCCTCGCGACCGACGTCTTCCTCTTCTACATCCTCTTCGAAGCCATGCTCATCCCGATGTACTTCCTCATCGGCGGCTTCGGCGACCGGGCCCACGCGGGCAGCGACGAGAACGCCGCGAAGCAACGCTCGTACGCGGCGGTCAAGTTCCTCCTCTACAACCTGGCCGGCGGCCTGATCATGCTGGCCGCCGTCATCGGGCTCTACGTGGTCGCGGGCAGCTTCTCGCTCTCCGAGATCGCGGCGGCCCGGGCCGACGGCACCCTGGAGATGGCGACCTCCACCGAGCGGTGGCTCTTCCTCGGGTTCTTCCTCGCCTTCGCGATCAAGGCCCCGCTCTGGCCGCTGCACACCTGGCTGCCCAACGCGATGGGCGAGGCCACCGCACCGGTCGCCGTCCTCATCACCGCCATCGTCGACAAGGTCGGCACCTTCGCGATGCTCCGCTTCTGCCTCGGGCTCTTCCCGGAGGCCAGCAAGTGGGCGACCCCGGTCGTCATCGCCCTGGCGCTCGTCTCCATCGTCTACGGAGCGCTGCTCGCGGTCGGCCAGCGCGACATCAAGAGGCTCATCGCCTACGCCTCGATCTCGCACTTCGGCTTCATCATCCTGGGCATCTTCGCGATGACCAGCCAGGGCCAGTCGGGCGCCACGCTCTACATGGTCAACCACGGCATCTCCACCGCCGCGCTGCTGCTGGTCGCCGGATTCCTCATCACCCGGCGCGGCTCGCGGCTCATCGCGGACTACGGCGGGGTGCAGAAGGTCGCCCCCGTGCTGGCGGGCACCTTCCTCATCGGCGGTCTGGCGACGCTGTCGCTGCCGGGGCTCGCCCCGTTCGTCAGTGAGTTCCTCGTCCTGGTCGGCACGTTCAGCGCCTATCCGGTGGCCGGGATCATCGCCACCTCCGGCATCGTGCTCGCCGCGCTCTACGTCCTCGTCCTCTACCAGCGGACGATGACCGGCCCGGTCAACGAGTCGGTCCGCACCATGCCCGACCTCAAGGCGCGTGAGCTGGTGGTCGCCGTACCGCTGATCGCGCTCCTGCTCCTGCTGGGCGTCTTCCCGAAGCCGCTCACCGAGGTCGTCAACCCGGCGGTCAAGCACACCATGTCCGACGTACAGAAGAAGGACCCCCAGCCCGAGGTGGAGGCCGCCAAGTGAGCGCAACAGCTGTCCACAGCCTGTGGACGACGGCGAGCGGGGTGACATCAGCAGCTCCGGGGGACCGCTTCACGGCGCCCACGATCGAGTACGCCCAGCTCGCGCCCGTCCTGATCATCGTGATCGGCGCAGTCCTGGGCATCCTGGTGGAGGCCTTCGTCCCGCGTAAGGCCCGCTACCACGCCCAGCTCCTGCTGACCGTGGTGGCGCTGGCCGCCGCGTTCGCCGCCGTCGTCTCCCTCGCGGCCGGCGGGTACGCCACCACGAAGGCCCAGATCGCGGCCATGGGCGCCATCGCGATCGACGGCCCCACCCTGTTCCTCCAGGGGACCATTCTCCTGGTCTCCGTGGTGGCCGTCTTCACCTTCGCCGAACGGCGGCTGGACCCCACGGCCCACGGCAACCGGGTCGACTCCTTCGCCGCCCAGGCCGGTACGGTCCCCGGCAGCGACGCCGAGAAGGCCGCCGTCCGCGCGGGCTTCGCCACCACCGAGGTCTTCCCGCTGGTCCTGTTCTCGGTGGCGGGCATGCTCGTCTTCCCCGCCGCCAACGACCTGCTGACCCTCTTCATCGCGCTGGAAGTCTTCTCGCTCCCGCTCTACCTCCTGTGCGCCGTCGCCCGCCGCAAGCGGCTGATGTCGCAGGAGGCGGCCGTGAAGTACTTCCTGCTCGGCGCGTTCTCCTCGGCGTTCCTGCTCTTCGGGATCGCCCTCCTCTACGGCTACGCGGGCTCCCTCTCGTACGCCACCATCGCCAACGTCGTCGACGGCTCGGTGCTGGAGATCGACCCGGCCCTCGCCGGGACCATGGGCAACGACGCGCTGCTGCTCATCGGCGGCGCGCTGATCCTGGTCGGCCTGCTCTTCAAGGTCGGCGCCGTCCCGTTCCACATGTGGACCCCGGACGTCTACCAGGGCGCCCCGACCCCGGTGACCGGCTTCATGGCCGCCGCCACCAAGGTCGCCGCGTTCGGTGCGCTGCTGCGCCTGCTGTACGTGGTGCTCCCCGGGCTCACCTGGGACCTGCGGCCGGTGCTGTGGGCGGTGGCCATCATCACGATGCTGGGCGGGGCGGTCGTCGCGATCACCCAGACCGACATCAAGCGGCTGCTGGCCTACTCCTCGATCGCGCACGCGGGCTTCATCCTCGCCGGTGTCATCGCGACCAGCCCGGAGGGGGTCTCCTCGGTCCTTTTCTACCTGGGCGCGTACTCCTTCGTGACGGTCGGCGCGTTCGCGGTCGTCACGCTGGTACGGGACGCGGGCGGCGAGGCCACGCACCTGTCGAAGTGGGCCGGGCTCGGCCGCCGCTCGCCGCTGACCGCGGCGGTCTTCGCGGTGTTCCTGCTGGCCTTCGCCGGGATCCCGCTCACCTCGGGCTTCTCCGGCAAGTTCGCGGTCTTCAAGGCGGCGGCGGAGAGCGGAGCGGGTGCGCTGGTCGTCGTCGGTGTGATCTCGTCGGCGATCGCGGCCTTCTTCTACATCCGCGTGATCGTCCTGATGTTCTTCAGCGAGCCGCAGGCGGACGGCCCCACGGTCGCCGTCCCGTCCCCGCTGACCATGACGACGATCGCGGTCGGGGTGGCGGTCACGCTGGCGCTCGGCCTGGCCCCGCAGTATTTCCTGGACCTCGCGGGCCAGGCGGGGGTCTTCGTGCGGTAGGCGGAACGCTCCTCGGACAGCGCCGGACGGTCTTTATCCACAGACCGTCCGGCGTTGTCGTAGGAGGCGCCTATCGTGGTCGGGGACGGGAGCACGGACGGACAAGGGCCGGGCGGTGCGGACGGGACGGGATCACGGATCGCGGGCCGGACGGCGCGGACCTCGGGGGACAGAGCATTGGAAAGCGTGACCATGGATGTGACCGGGACGGTGACCGGCAACGGGACCGACACCGCTGACCGCACCGAGACCGAGGCGCAGCGGACGCTGCACCGGGTCTTCGGATACGACGCGTTCCGCGGCGAGCAGGGCGCGGTCATCGAGCATGTGGTGGGCGGCGGCGACGCCGTCGTGCTCATGCCGACCGGCGGCGGAAAGTCCCTCTGCTACCAGATCCCGTCCCTGGTCAGGCGCGGTACCGGGGTCGTCGTCTCCCCGCTGATCGCCCTCATGCAGGACCAGGTCGACGCCCTGCGCGCGCTCGGTGTGCGGGCCGGCTTCATGAACTCCACGCAGGACTTCGACGAGCGCCGCTCCATGGAGGCGCAGTTCCTGGCGGGCGAGCTGGACCTGCTCTACCTGGCGCCGGAGCGGCTGCGGCTGGACTCCACGCTCTCGCTGCTGGCCCGGGGCGAGATCTCCGTCTTCGCGATCGACGAGGCGCACTGCGTCGCCCAGTGGGGCCACGACTTCCGCCCGGACTATCTGGCCCTGTCCGTGCTCGGCGAGCGCTGGCCCGACGTCCCGCGCATCGCCCTGACGGCGACCGCCACGGACGCCACGCACCAGGAGATCACCCGCCGCCTCGGCATGCCGGACGCGAAGCACTTCGTCGCCAGCTTCGACCGGCCCAACATCCAGTACCGGATCGTCCCGAAGTCCGACCCCAAGAAGCAGCTCCTCACCTTCCTCAAGGAGGAGCACGAAGGGGACGCGGGCATCGTCTACTGCCTCTCGCGCGCCTCCACGGAGAAGATCGCGGAGTATCTGACCCGCAACGGCATCAACGCCGTGCCGTACCACGCGGGCCTCGACGCCTCCACGCGCGCCACCCACCAGGCGCGCTTCCTCCGCGAGGAGGGCCTCGTCGTCGTCGCCACGATCGCCTTCGGCATGGGCATCGACAAGCCGGACGTCCGCTTCGTCGCCCACCTGGACCTGCCGAAGTCCGTTGAGGGGTACTACCAGGAGACCGGCCGCGCGGGCCGTGACGGGGAGCCGTCGACGGCCTGGATGGCGTACGGACTCCAGGACGTCGTCCAGCAGCGCAAGCTCATCCAGGGCGGTGAGGGCGACGAGGCCCACCGCCGCCGGGCCGCCGCCCACCTGGACTCGATGCTGGCGCTCTGCGAGACGGTCCAGTGCCGCCGGTCCCAGCTGCTGACGTACTTCGGCCAGGAGCCCACCGCCGAGAACTGCGGCAACTGCGACACCTGCCTGACCCCGCCGGAGACCTGGGACGGCACGGTCGTCTCGCAGAAGCTGCTCTCGACGGTGGTGCGCCTCAAGCGCGAGCGGAACCAGAAGTTCGGCGCGGGCCAGATCATCGACATCCTGCTGGGCCGCAAGACGGCCAAGGTCATCCAGTTCGACCACGACCAGCTCTCGGTCTTCGGCATCGGCGAGGAGCTGGCCGAGGCGGAGTGGCGCGGCGTGGTCCGCCAGCTGCTGGCGCAGGGCCTGCTCGCGGTGGAGGGGGAGTACGGCACGCTGGTCCTCACCGACGACAGCGCCACGGTCCTGGGCCGCGAGCGCGAGGTGCTGCTCCGCAAGGAGCCGAAGAAGCCCACGACCCGCTCGTCGTCCTCGGCGGGTGGCAAGGGCGCCAAGGGCAAGGCGGCCGCGGCCGACCTCCCCGCCTCCGCGGTCCCGGTCTTCGAGGCGCTGCGCGCCTGGCGCGGCGCGACGGCCAAGGAGCAGGGCGTCCCGGCGTACGTGATCTTCCACGACGCGACGCTGCGGGAGATCGCGACCCTGCACCCGTCCTCGCTCGCGGAGCTGGGCGGCATCAGCGGCCTGGGCGAGAAGAAGCTCGCGACGTACGGGGAGGGCGTACTGGAGGTCCTGGCGGAGACGTCCCCGGGAGCGGCGGCTGCTCCGGAGGCCCCTGCCCCGACGGCTCCCGCACCCCGCGCGGCGGCGACCCCGGCCCGCACGAAGGCTCCCGCAGCTCCGGCGGCCCAGCCGGTCGGCGACCCCGAGTTCGCCTGGGACGAGGAGCCGCCCGAGTACGAGTGAGGCGGGGGTGGGATGGCGGGACCTACTCCGGGTCCGCTGCCCGCGAGGTGGTCGGGTTGATCGCCGTGAGGTCCAGGTCCATGGGGAATGGAACGGCGACCTTCATTCGGTCGTGGAAGATGCCGGTGGAGGTGTACGTGCCCGTGGCGGGTTCCAGCTCGAAGACGTAGACCACGGCCCGGCCGTCGTGGTTCTCAACCCTCCAGTAGTGGGGGATCTTGACCCGGGCGTACTTGACCGGCTTGGTCTCACGGTCGCGCGAGCGGGACTCCGGCGAGACGACCTCGATAGCTAGCTGTACTGAATCGGCTGGGTAGCGGGTCTGGCCCGGCTTCGGGGCTACCAGGCTGTCGAAGACTGCCACGTCGGGTTCAGGTCGGTTGTAGCGGTCGATGTCGATGGTGCACTCACGCACGACTTGCAGCTCCGGGGGCGCGAGTGACCGCAGGTGCCAGGTGAAAAAGTCAACCGCCCACGAGTGGAAGAAGCTCTGCGGACTCACGAAGATCAGGCTCCCGTCGATCAGCTCCGTGTGCGGAGGCAGATTCGGGAGTGTGTCCAGGTCATCGGCGGTCCAGCCGCCCTCGGGCGGGACCGCCCACCGCGGCTCGGAGGCCTCGGGTTCGATGCTCATCATTGCTCCCATGGGGAGGAGTCTCGCGGGCCTGACCAGCGTATCCGCCGGAAACGGGATAAGGCTCCCCCGAACGTGTGAACGCCTGGCGCACCGCTGACCGGAACACCTCCACGGGCCCCTCAGTCACCGCCCCCGCCGCAGCCGCCCCCGTCCCCGCTGTCGCCGCTCCAGCCGTCGCTTTCTCCGCTGCCGGACTCGTGTTTCCTGACGTTGTGGTGGACGGCCGTCGCCGTCCAGTGGGAGCGGCGCAGGACCTTCATCGCCGTGCGGCCGGGGCCGCCGCTGCGGGTCAGTCGGCCGGCGAGGCCGATCGCGGAGACCAGGGCGGCCAGGACCCGGTCGCGGGGGGCCGGGTAGCCCGCCGTCTCGGCCGTCGTGAACCGGCTGCGGACGCCCGGTACGAGGCCCGGGTGGACCGGGAAGTGGCGCTGGTACGGGAACAGGCCGAGGAAGCGGCGGGTCTCCCGGGCGAGCAGGGAGCGCTCCACCAGGGAGTCCAGGTAGGTGTCCCGTACGTGCCGGTCGAAGTTGTCCACCCAGTGCCGGGCGCGCATCCCGGAGCGGCGGCCCTTGGCCTGGGGCAGGGTCCGCAGCAGGCCGGCGAGGCGCGGGTCGGCCGGGTCCAGCGGGTTCACCACCTGGACCCGGCCGTGCTCCTCCCGTATCCGCCCCTGGAGCTCCAGCTCCGCGAGAACGGCGCCGGCCGTCCCGTACGCCAGGAAGGCGGCCTTGCACAACGGCTTGCCGCTCCCCGGGTCCAGGGTGAGCAGGATCAGCTCCTCGGGGAGCGTCAGTGCGGGGGTGCCGGGGCTTCCGGCGGGGGTGGAAGGGGCGGGGTTCGTCATGGTGCCGTGACGATCCTGCCGGTCACATCGCCGAGGCCCACGCGGGTGCCGTGCGGGCCGGGGGCCCAGGCCGTCAGCGTGACCGTGTCGCCGTCCTCCAGGAACGTCCGCTTGCCCTCGGGGAGTTCCAGCGCGTCGCGGCCGTTCCAGGTGAGCTCCAGGAGGGAGCCGCGCTGGGTGGTCTCGGGGCCGCTGACCGTGCCGGAGCCGTACAGGTCACCGGTCCGCAGCGACGCGCCGTTCACCGTCATGTGGGCGAGCTGCTGGGCCGCAGTCCAGTACATCGAGGCGAACGGCGGCTCGGCGACGACCTGGCCGTTGATCTCGACGGTGATCCGGATGTCGAAGCCGCCGTGCTCCTCCTCGTCCGAGTCGTCGAGGTAGGGGAGCAGGGGGACGTCCCGGGCCGGGGGTGCCGTGCGGGCCGCGTCCAGGGCCTCCAGCGGGGTGACCCACGCCGATACGGAGGTGGCGAAGGACTTCCCCAGGAACGGGCCGAGCGGCACGTACTCCCAGGCCTGGAGGTCGCGCGCCGACCAGTCGTTGAGCAGCGAGAGCCCGAAGACGTGCTCGCGGAAGTCGGCGAGCGGGACCGGGGTGCCGTGGGCGGAGGGGACGCCGACGACGAAGCCGACCTCGGCCTCGATGTCCAGCTTCACCGAGGGCCCGAAGACCGGCGCCGGGTCGGTGGGGGCCTTGCGCTGGCCGCTGGGGCGCACCACGTCCGTACCGGAGACCACGACGGTGCCGGAGCGCCCGTGGTAACCGATCGGCAGGTGCTTCCAGTTGGGGGTGAGCGCGTCGCCGTCCGGCCGGAAGATCTTCCCGACGTTGGTGGCGTGGTGCTCGCTGGCGTAGAAGTCGACGTAGTCCGCGACCTCGTACGGCAGGTGCAGGGTCACCGCGTCGACCGGGTGCAGCAGCGGTTCGATGTCCGCGCGGTGGCCCGGGACGGTGAGCCAGGCGGTGAGCGCGCGGCGCACGTCCCGCCAGGCGGTGCGGCCCGCCGCGAGCAGCGGCGTCAGGCTCGGCTGGGCCAGCAGCCCCGCGTAGGGGGAGCCGAGCGCGTGGGCGGCGGCGCCGGCGTCCAGGACGTGGTTGCCGATGCGGACGCCGACCCGGCGGTCCTCGGGGTGGTCAGGGGTGGAGAACACACCGTAGGGCAGGTTGTGCGGGCCGAAGGGGTCGCCCTCGGGCAGGTCGAGCGGGCTGCTCTGCTCGGGCATGTGTTGCTGCCTCGCTTTCCAGGTCGTGTGGAGGACACGTTACGTCGGAGGTCCTACCCCACGGCAGTGCCCCGACTATCCCCAACTGCACGTATTGCCCGGAAAGTTCGGAGGGCCCCCGGAGATCCGGGGGACCCGACGACGAAACACGCGGACCGGTCACGGCGGAACGGGCCGCCCGCTCTCACCCCGCCGTGCGCGGGATGCGCTTCTCCCAGGTGTGGTGGAAGACGATCTCGCCGCCGTCCTTGCAGATCACCTCGTTGGAGGTGATGAAGTCGTTGTCGTCGGCGGCGATCTCGGAGCGCGTCTCGATCTCCACGTCCCAGGCCATCTCCGGCCGGTGCAGCCGGATCCGCCAGTCGCTGCGGGTGCGCGCGGAGAGCGGGTCGTCCTGCTGGATCGTGTACGTCTCCAGCGCGTCCTCGGTGAATTCGAGGCCGTCGGGGTAGACCCGCGTACCCCCGTAGCGCGGGTCCACCTCCAGCCGCCACTCGCCCTTGGCGACATCGCGGACGACGAGGCGTTCGGGGCGCGGCTCCTCCAGGGTGACCGGGTAGACCACGCCGAGCGGTTCGGACTGCTCGGGCTCCCCGAAGGTGATCGCCGGGTCCTCGGTGTGGCGGCGCACCGGCAGTTCGACGAGGCTGCCGTCCGCGTCCAGCGTGAAGCCCGCCGCCGAACCGGCCTGCGGCCAGATCCAGGGCCAGTACGCGGAGGAGATGGCGATCCGGATGCGGTGGCCGGGCGGGAAGGTGTGGCCGATGCCGTTGAGGTCGAGGACCACGTCCTCGGTCTCGCCGGGGGTCCAGTCGTCGGTGCGGTCGCGGCCGTGCCGGGCGGCGAGGTTGAGGACGCCCCGGGTGACCAGGGTGGAGGAGCCGTCGGGCGCCACGTCGCAGAGCCGGGCGATGGCCTGGCCGCGCGGGACGTCCATCCGGATGCGGAGCTTGACCCGGGGGCGGCCGAGGATCTCGATCGGCGCCTCCTCGACCGGGAACTCGAACGACACCGACTTCGCGTCCTCGTCCCGCTGGTCCGGCGGCAGGTCGGCGTCGTTGCCGAACGGGAAGAAGCGCCCCGCGTCCAGGCCGGTCTGCTGCGGCGAGGCGACGATCCGCTCGCCGCCCTGGAGCGCGTACGCCACCGGGTTCACGTTCTCCGAAGGCCAGCTCGCGTCCCCGACCCACCGCCCGGGCAGCGTCTCGTACACCGTGGCGGGCGGGTGCGAGCCGCTGATCCAGGACCGCAGCAGCGGCTCCCGCATCACGCCCGTCTCCTTGCCCTTGAGGTGCTGGTCCCACCAGCGCAGCGTCTCCTGGAGGAAGCCGATCGCGGGCCCCGGCGGCAGCCCCCGGTCCGGGTACTGGTGCGACCACGGGCCGATGATCCCGCGCACCTTCCCCGGGTCGAGGTGTTCGACGAGCCGGAGGACGGTGTCGCGGTACGGGTCGTGCCAGCCGCCGACCGCGAGCACGTTCGCCTTGATCGCCCCGTAGTCCTCGCAGACGCTGCCGTGCTTCCAGTAGTCGTCGCGGCTCTGGTGGGCCAGCCAGGTGTGGATGAAGGGTTCGACCGCCTCCAGCCGCTTCAGCCACATCTCCTTCCACTCGTCGCCGACCTGCGCCGGGTCCGGCGGGCGGGCGACGAAGGCGAGCATGGTGGCGGCCCAGGCGTGCATGTCGACGGCGAGGACGGAGCCGCCCATGTAGTGGACGTCGTTGTCGTAGCGGTCGTCGGCCGAGCAGACGGTGACGATCGCCTTCAGCGGCTCGGGGGCGAGCGCGGCGATCTGGAGCGAGTTGAAGCCGCCCCAGGAGATCCCGAACATCCCGACCCGGCCCGAGCACCACTCCTGCTGGGCCAGCCAGTGGATGACGGCCACCCCGTCGGCCAGCTCCTGCGCGTCGTACTCGTCGCCCGGCAGCCCCTCGCTGTTGCCGTGGCCGCGTACGTCGACCCGTACGGAGGCGTAGCCGTGGCCCGCGTACCAGGGGTGGCGCTGCCAGTCGCGGGGAGCGGTCCAGTCGCCGAGGCGGTAGGGCAGGTACTCCAGCAGCGCGGGGACCGGTTCGTCGGTCAGGGGGCGCCAGATCCGGGCGTAGAGCCGGGTGCCGCCGGGCAGCGGGATGTACACGTCCTCGCGGGTGGTCTCGTACGGGAACTCGGTCGTGATGTTCATGGGTCACCTCGGTGGGGGACGGGGTGCTCGGGGGCGTACGGCTCGGTGGACGCCTCAGTGGACGGGGTGCATCGTGCGCTTCAGCCAGGGCGCGGCGGCGATCATGGCCACCCCGGCCGCCACCGCGATCGCCCCGTTGACGCCGAAGTACGCCGGGTTGGAGACCTGGCCGTACAGCTTCACGATCTGGGCCTGGATGCCGTTGGCGACGGCCAGGGAGAGGAACCACAGGGCCATCGTCTGGCTGGCGAACGCCTTCGGGGCGAGCTTGCTGCTGGCGGAGAGGCCGGAGGTCTCCAGGAGTACGTCACCGAGCCCGAGCAGCAGGTAGGAGCCGACGATCCACCAGGCGGCCATCTTGTACGTGTCGTCCGCGTGCCCGGACGTGGGCAGGACCATCAGCAGGAACGACAGCCCGCCCAGGATCACACCGAAGGCGATCTTGTTGGAGGCGTGCGGCTGGCGGCGGCCCATCCTGACCCAGGTGGCGGCCACCACCGGCGCGAGCGCCACCTCGAAGGCGCCGAGCGCGGAGGCGTACCAGCTGGCCGGGAAGGTGAAGCCGAGGACCTCGGTGCGGGCGTTGGTCGAGGCGAGCAGGATCATCGTCGAGTACGCCTGGAACAGGATGAAGTTGAAGACGACGGACCCCAGGAAGAGCACGACGTACGGCCGCAGCCTGCCGCGCTCCTCCGCGGTGACGCGCGGGCTCCTGAACATCACCACGAAGTACGCGATCGGCGCGATGACCGAGACCACCGTGAGCACGTCCACGAACCGGTCGATGGTGAGCCGGCCCGCCAGCGCCAGGGCGGTCGCGACGACGGCGACCAGGACGGCCCCGCCGATGATCAGCCGCACCGCGCGGCGCATGGCGGCCGGGGCGAGCGCGAATTCGGCGCCCTCCTTGCGTCCGACCAGGTGACGGCGGCCCGCGACGTACTGGATGAGGCCGAAGGTCATGCCGATCGCGGCGGCCGAGAAGCCCCAGTGCCAGCTGGCATGGTCGCCGAGCCAGCCGGTGATCAGCGGTCCGGCGAAGGCGCCGATGTTGATGCCCATGTAGTAGAGGGCGAAGCCGGCGTCGCGCCGCTCGTCCTCGGTGCGGTAGAGCTTGCCGACCATGGAGGCGACGTTGGGTTTGAGCAGGCCCGTTCCGGCGCTGATCAGGCCGAGCCCGACCCAGGTCATAGCGTCGGTGGGGACGGCCATGGAGTAGTGGCCGCAGGCGATGAGGATGCCGCCGTACAGCACGGCCCGGTACGAGCCGAGGATCCGGTCGGCCAGCCAGCCGCCGGCCACGGAGACCAGATAGACGAGGGTCCCGTACGCGGCGGAGACGGAGGCGGCGGTGCCGGGGTTCATCCCCATGCCGCCGTTGGCCACCTTGTCGGCGAAGAACAGCACCAGGATCGCCTGCATGCCGAGGAACGAGAACCGCTCCCAGACCTCCAGGCCCGACAGGGTCATCAGACCCCGCGGCTGGCCGAAGAAGGCGCGGTCGTCCTCGGGCGGCGGCTGGGCCGGCTCGGTGTCGGCGGTGGTGTGGGACAAAGCGGAGACTCCTGATCGTATGAGCTGATCCCGAACATACCGGCGGTGGTGGGAAGCCGCCCACGGTGATCCATACGAGACCGGATACGCTGAAGTCGATTCGAGACTCAGCGACACATCGACAATGAGTGTGATCGTCAGCAGACAGGAGATGCCCTCGTGACCGTCGTCGGGCCGTTCGGACTGCACGTGCGGGACCAGGCTCTTGAGGCCGACGTCCAGACGGGCCTGGCCGCTGTCGAAGCGGGGCTGCTCGAAGCCACCAAGAGCGATGTGCCCTTCATCACGGAGGCCGCCCAGCACCTGGTGCGGGCGGGGGGCAAGCGGTTCCGCCCGTTGCTGGTCATGCTCGCGTCACAGTTCGGTGACCCGGACGCGCCGGGTGTCGTCCCCTCGGCCGTCGTCGTGGAGCTGACCCACCTGGCCACGCTGTACCACGACGACGTGATGGACGAGGCCGACGTACGCCGCGGGGTGGAGAGCGCCAACACCCGCTGGGGCAACTCGGTGGCCGTCCTCACCGGCGACTTCCTGTTCGCCCGCGCCTCCCACATCCTGGCCGACCTCGGCCCCGAGGCCGTACGCATCCAGGCCGAGGCATTCGAGCGGCTGGTCACCGGCCAGATCCTGGAGACCGCGGGCCCGCGCGACGGCCGCGACCCGGTCGACCACTACCTGGACGTGCTCAGCGGCAAGACCGGCTCGCTGGTCGCCGTCTCCGGCCGGTTCGGCGCGCTGATGGCCGGGGCCGACGAGCGGACCGTGGACATCCTCACGCAGTACGGGGAGCGGCTCGGCATCGCCTTCCAGCTCGCCGACGACGTCCTCGACATCGCCTCCGACACCCATGAGTCCGGCAAGACCCCCGGCACCGACCTGCGCGAAGGCATCCCCACCCTCCCGGTGCTGCGGCTGCGCGCCCAGGCGGCGGCCGACGGCAAGCCCGACGACGTGGAGCTCGTGGAGCTGCTGGACGGCGACCTCGGCGACGACGACACCCTTGCCGAGGCGCTGCGCCGACTGCGCGCCCACCCGGCGCTGGAGCAGGCCCGCCAGGACACCGTCCGCTACGCCCAGGAGGCGCGCGCCACGCTGGCGCCGCTGCCCGAGGGGTACGCGAAGTCCGCGCTGGAAGAGCTGTGCGACGCCGTGGTGCACCGCGCGGGCTGAGAGCACAGGCGCCGCGTTCCCCTGGTTGACGACACGTCATCCAATAGGGCTCTACCCCTACGGGATGGCTGATGTACCCCGTCCGGTTGTCATACCGGAGCAGTAGTCGGGTTGATCCCCCGGGCTGACGCTTCAGGCCGCCCGATTTGGTCAGATGGATACCAACCACTCCTGACCACATCGGGTGAGCATGGCGGCAGGGAGTGGACGAGCAACCGGACGGAAGCCGCCGACCACGGAGGTAGGGCACACATGGCACCGAACGACAGCGCAGAGACCACCGGCGAGGCCACGGGCACTGTCGTGGGCCGCCGGAAGGCGGCGCGCTACATCGTCCCCGTCGCGGTCGCGGGGGTGGCGGCGGCGACCATCGGACTCGTCCCGGCGCTCGCCAACTCCGGCGACCCGGACCTGCCGAAGATCAGCGCACAGGAACTCATCGAGAAGATCGCCGCTTCCGACGAGGAGCAGCTCTCCGGAACCTTCAAGATCAGCACGGACCTCGGTCTGCCCCTCGACGGCCTCGCGGGCTCGTTCCTGCCCGGCGCCGACGGCGACGGCAAGGGCACCGCGGCGCCGCAGGACAAGCTCATGGAGCTGACGTCCGGCACGCACACGCTGCGGGTGGCCGTCGACGGCCCGGAGAAGCAGCGGCTCTCCATCCTCGGCAAGGCCTCCGAGTACAGCGTCATCCACAACCAGGGCGAGGTCTGGGCGTACGACTCGAAGTCCGACGAGGTCTACCACGCCGAGGCCCCCGAGGGCGCGGGCGGCGCGAAGGAGTCCCCGAAGGCTCCCAAGGGCGCCCCCGCCACCCCGAAGGACTTCGCCGAGCAGGCGCTCGCGGCGGTCGGCGACACCACGTCGGTCACCGTGGACGGCACCGCGCAGGTGGCGGGCCGTGACGCGTACCAGCTGGTCATCAAGCCGAAGCAGGACGGCTCCACGGTCGGTTCGGTGCGGATCGCGGTGGACGCGGAGAACGGCGTACCGCTGAAGTTCACGCTGGCCGCGGCGAGCGGCGGCAAGGCCGTGGTCGACGCGGGCTTCACCAAGGTGGACTTCGCCAAGCCCGCCGCCTCCTCGTTCGACTTCACCCCGCCCAAGGGCGCCAAGGTGACGGAGGCCGACGAGCTGGAGACCGGCAAGGACGGGAAGGGCGCGGACCGGAAGGCGCTCCCGGAGCAGTTCTCCGGGCAGATCCCGGGCCTGGAAGGGCTCGCGGGCTCCGAGGGCGTCAACGTCATCGGCGAGGGCTGGACGTCGATCGCCGCCATCGAGATCCCGGGCGGCAAGGGCCTGCCAACGGCCGGTTCGGGCGACGTCCCGGCGGAGGCCCAGGGCTTCCTGGACGCGCTCGGCGACAAGGTCACCGGGAAGTTCGGCTCGGGCACGGTCTTCAAGACCCGCCTCGTCAACGCCCTGCTGACGGACGACGGCAAGGTATATGTCGGAGCGGTGACGAAGGACGCGCTGGTACGGGCGGCCGACGGCGCCAAGTAGGCCTACGGGTCACGTAGGTATCCCGGGGTCACGCGGACCTTCGGGGTCACGTAGGTATCCCGGGGTCACGTAGGCCTTCGGGGTCACGTAGGTCACCGGGGCCACGTAGGTCACCGGGGCCACGTAGGCCTCCTGGGCCACGTAGACCTTCGGGGTCGTACGCCTTCGGGGTCGTAGGCCTTCCGGGTCCTCCCTGGCCGTTCCGCCCCGCCGTGCATCCGCGCGGTGGGGCGGAACGGCCCCCGCATGTGCTGAGAGGTGCGACCGGCATGACGGACACAGCGGCGGCGGCCCCGCCGCGCACGGCCCCGGGCCCCGCCGCCCCGGTGATCGAGACCCACGGCCTGACCAAGCGCTACCGGGGCGGTCACCTGGCGGTCGACGGCCTCGACCTCACCGTCCCCGGCGGCAGCGTCTTCGGCTTCCTCGGCCCCAACGGCTCCGGCAAGACCACCACCATCCGGATGCTCATGGGTCTCATCGACCCCACCTCCGGCACGGCCAGGGTCCTCGGCCACCCGATGCCCCAGGCCGCCCGTACGGTCCTCCCGGAGGTCGGCGCGCTGATCGAGGGGCCCGCGCTGTACGGCTACCTGAGCGGCCGCGACAACCTCCTGCGGTACGACAGGGCCGACCCCACCGCCGACCCGCGCACCCGCCGGGCCCGCGTCGCCCACGCCCTGGACCGGGTCGGCCTCGCCGCCGCTTCGGCCAAGAAGGCGAAGGCGTACTCCCTCGGCATGAAACAGCGCCTCGGGCTCGCCGCCGCCCTGCTCCGGCCCCGGCGCCTGCTCGTCCTGGACGAGCCGACCAACGGCCTCGACCCGCAGGGCATGCGGGAGATCCGCTCCCTGGTCCGGGAGCTGGCGGCCGAGGGGACCACGGTGTTCCTCTCCTCGCACCTGCTGGACGAGATCGAACAGGTCTGCACGCACGCGGCGGTGATGGCCCGCGGCCGGCTGCTGGCCCAGGGCCCGGTCGCCGAACTCGCCGCGAGGACCCGTGGCCGGCTCGCCGTGACGACCCCTGACCCGGCCGACGCCGCCCGCATCCTCGGCGAGCACGGCCTCACCGGCCTGAACGTGGCCGCCGACCGGCTGACCGCCGACGCCCCGCCCACCGCCGTGGACCTCGCGGACCTCAACGCGGCGCTGGTGGGCGGCGGGGTGCGGGTGCGGTCGTTCGGGATCGAGGGCGGGTCGCTGGAGGACGCGTTCGTGGCACTGACGGGAGAGGGATTCGATGTCGCAGGCTGAGACCCACATGGCTCCGGAAAGCATCGGGCCCCGCCCCCGCAACCCCCTCTGGACGCTCGGAATCCTGCGCTCCGAGGTCACCACCATGCTCCGCCGCCACCGCACCTACGCGCTCCTCGCGGTGCTCGCCGCCGTCCCCGTACTCATCGGGATCGCGGTCCGCATCGAGACGGGCGGCGGAGGCAAATCCGGGAGCGGCCCGGACGGCGGGGGAGGCCCGGCGTTCCTGACGCAGGTGACCAACAACGGCCTCTTCCTGGTTTTCGCCGCCCTCGCCGCCACGCTCCCGGTCTTCCTCCCGATGGCCGTCGGGGTCATCGCGGGCGACGCGATCGCGGGGGAGGCGAGCGCCGGGACCCTGCGCTATCTGCTGGTCGCCCCGGCGGGCCGGACCCGGCTGCTTCTGGCCAAATACGCCTCGGTCCTCACCTTCTGCCTGGTCGCGACGTTCGTGGTGGCGGCCTCGGCGCTGGCGGTGGGGGCGCTGCTCTTCCCGGTGGGGGAGGTCACGACGATCTCCGGGACCCGGATCAGCTTCGGCGAGGGATTGGTGCGGGCCGGGCTGACGGCGGTGGTGGTGGCGGCCTCGCTGGTGGGGTTCGCCGCGCTCGGGCTGTTCGTCTCGACGCTGACCAACAGCGGGATCGGGGCGATGGCGGCGACGGTCGGGCTGCTGATCACGGTGCAGATTCTGGACAGCATCCCGCAGCTGAGCGCCGTCCACCCCTACCTGTTCTCCCACTACTGGATGTCGTTCGCGGACGTCCTGCGGGAGCCGGTCCACTGGGAGGAGCTGAGCAAGAACTTCCAGCTCCAGGGCCTGTACGCGGCGGTGTTCGGCTCGGCGGCCTGGGCCCGCTTCACGGCGAAGGACATCACGGCCTGAGCGGGCGAACGAGGTCGTCTCCTGGCCGGATCGGATCGGTGAGCGGTCGTCCATGCCGTCGGCCGGGCGAGCCGTCCCCCGATCGGCTCGTCGCGGCACGAACGGCACGAACGGTGCGGAGGGTGGGAACGACACGACACGGTACGTTCCGTTTCCGCTTGGGTATTGTTCGGCCTATGACGACGACCTGTCAATAAGGAATGGCTCAAACCGTCCTATGCTCACCGGATGATCACACCGCCCAGTAGCCTGCGTCGCAGCGAAAGAGCACGCCGCGCGACGTTGCAGGCAGCCCTCGACCTCTGCACGGAGAAGGGGTACGGGCGCGTGACGATAGAGGCCATCGCGGCCCGCGCCGGGGTGAGCAAGAAGACGATCTACCGCTGGTGGCCGTCAAAAGGGGCGGTCCTGCTGGAGGCGTTCACGGACGCCCTGGTGGACGCCACGCCGTTCGTGGACACGGGCGACATCGGCGCCGACCTGCGCACCCACGTGGCGGGCGCGGTCAAGCTCCTCACCGTGCCGCCCTTCGGCCCGGCCTACGCGGGCATCCTCTCCGAACTCCACCGCGACGACGTCCTCGCCCAGGCGCTGAGGGACCAGTTGGTCGACCCGCGCGTCGAGGAGGCGGTGGCCCGGCTGCGCGCCGCCCAGGACCAGGGCCAGATCCCGCCGGGCGCGAACCTCCTGCTGGCCGTGGAGATGCTGTACGGCCCCGTCTACTACCGCCACGTCCTGCGCAAGCCGGTCCAGGACGAGGAGATGATCGCCGACCTGGTGGCCCATGTGCTGCGGGCGGTGGGGGCGCCGGGGTACTAGGGCCTGCTCGGGCGCCAGGAACCCCGGCGTCCCGAAGGCCGTGCCGGTGGTCGTGAGGCGGGTCGATTCCAGCGCCCGCGCGATGCCGAAGTCCAGGACCCGAGGCCCGTCCGGGGCCATGACGATGCTGCCGGGCTTCAGGTCGCGGTGGACCAGGCCGCAGCCGTGGATCGCCGCGAGCGCCTCGGCGAGCGCCGCCCCCAGCTGCCGCAGCCGCGCCTCGCCCATCGGCCCCTCGGCCTCCAGCAGCGCGGCGAGAGTGGGCCCGGGAACGTACGCCGTGGCCAGCCAGGGCGCCGGAGCCGCCGGGTCCGCGTCCACCACGGGGGCCGTGTGGAAGCCGCCCACGCTCCGGGCCGCCGCGACCTCCGCGCGGAACCGCTCCCGGAAGTGCGGGTCGCTCGCGAGCTCAGGACGCGCCACCTTCAGCGGCAGCCCTGCCCCGGGCGTGGAGTTCCACGGTGCTCGGCCGGGTGGGGACGGCCGCGGTGAAGGTCCTGCGCATGGACGGGCTGCCGGTCGAGGAGGAGCGGCACGCCGAGCCCGAGGCCCTGTTGGTCCTCGACGGCAGGCTCGAACTGGACGTGGAGGGTGAGGCGGAGGAGGGGGCGGAGGCGTCGGGCCCGTCGGACCCGTCGGGCGACGGGCACCCCCATGGCACGCTCGCCCGATGAAGATAGCCGCAGCCCAGCTGACTTCGGCCCCGGCGGACATCCCGGCCAACGTCCATCGGCTCACCACCCTCGCCGGCCAGGCTCGCGACCAGGGCGCCGAACTCCTCGTACTCCCCGAACTCGCCCTCACCGGCTACGAGCTGGCGGCGCTGTCCCGCGGCCCCGCCCTCCTGGTGCCGGACGCGGACGACCCGAGGCTGGACGCGCTCCGGTCCACAGGCATCGCCATGGTGGTCAACTGCGCGGTGAGGAGCGGCGGTTCGGCCACACCCCCCGCCATCGGCACGTTCGTCTACGGCCCCGACGGCGCGCTGCTCACCACCTACCTCAAGCAGCACCTCCACGAGCAGGAGAACGCCGTGTTCGCGCCCGGCGACCAGGACGGGCGGTTCGAACTCGGCGGCCTCCGCTTCGCCCTGGCCACCTGCTACGACAGCCACTTCCCCGACCTCCCCGCCCGGGCCCCGGGCGGCGGACTGCTCGCCGAGGCGGACGACCGTACGCCGATGGTGGTCACCGCCGAGGTCGCCCTCGGCAGCTGATCCGCCCGCTACCCCCGGCGCCCGGCGGACAGGTGGCTGAGGATGCGCGCGGCGGCCTGCTCCCCCGAGCGCAGCGCGCCGTAGGTGCTGGAGGGCCCGAAGTAGTCCCCCGCGAGCTGGATGCGGGGGTCGGCGGTGCGCCGGCGGGCGTTGAAGGCGCGCAGCTCCGCGTAGCCGCCGGGCGGGCGGACGACGAGCGCGGGGTCCTGGCGGCTGACGTGGCTGGTCAGGACGGTCTCGCGGAGGCCCGGGAAGACGGCGGCGGCCGCGGTGACGGCCTGCTCGGCGACGGTGCGGTCGTCGGCGTCCCACCAGCGGTCGGTGAACTCCTGCCGGGGGTGGAGGGTGACGAGCCCGCGGCCGTCGTCGACCCGGCCGGGGATCTTGTTGTGGTGGAGTTCGATGCCGACCAGCGCGGGGTGCGCCCGCTGGGCGAGGAAGAGCGCGAAGGCCTTCTCCGATGGCGGGCGTTCGAGGCCGAGGGAGACGATCAGGGCCCGCGAGTAGGGGAGGGACGAGAGGTAGTCGCGGTCGGGGGCCGTCAGCTCCGGCAGGATGCCCGGCACCTGCGGGGCGGGGACGGCGACGACCACGGCGTCGGTCCGGTCGGAGCGCTCCTCCCCGTCCTCGCCCTGCCAGGTGACGGAGAGCCCGTCGGGCTGTCGGCGGACGGCGGTGACCCGGGTGTTCAGCTCCACGCCGAGGCGGTCGGCCAGGGTACGGGTCAGCAGCCCGACGCCCTGCGGGCTGTTGAAGTGCGGGACGAGCAGCTTCGCCGTGTAGAACAGCATGTCGGCGGCGGCCATGCGGTCCGGCGAGGCCAGGACGATGCCCCCGCCGAAGAGCGGCTCGCAGAGGTGGTCGATCGCCTCCTGGGTGAGGTGGCGCCGGGCGTACTGGGTGGCGCTGAGGGTGTCGAGGTAGGTGTTCCGGTCCATGGTGTCCCAGTCCAGGCGCTTGCGGTGGGCCAGGAAGTTCGGGAGGGCGCGGAACACCGCCGCCTTGGTACGGGGGCCGATCAGCCGGGTGCGGAGCAGGTCGGCCCGGGAGTCGGTGCGCAGGCGGTGGACGGTGTTGTCGCGGTCGAAGCCGCACAGGGTGCTGGAGGGGCCGAACTGGTGGGACAGACCCAGCTCCTCGATGAGGCGGAGCATGCCGGTGTAGTTGCGGCCGAGGATGCTGGCGCCGAGTTCGATACGGAAGCCCTCGTGGTCCACGGTCCGCATGCGGCCGCCCGCCGCGGGCTCCCGTTCCAGTACGCGTACCCGCAGGCCCGCCTGGCGCAGACGCCAGGCGGCGGTGAGTCCGGCGATCCCCGCTCCGACGACGACAACGGTGGCGGGGGCGTCGCCGCCGCCGGCACCGGTGCCGGCGGTGGGGCCTGTGGCGGCTTCGGCGGCAGTAGCGATGGGGAGGTGGGTGTCCACGGTGATCAGCCTGTTTCTCGGGTCGGGTGCGTGGCGAGCAGGTGGTGCCAGTAGGGCTCGACGGCCGCGGCGCTTCCCGCCACCCAGCCCATGACGGCGTGCACGAACCGCCGTTGGGCCTCGGAGAGGGTGGCGTCGGCCAGCAGTCCGGCGCACGCGGCGTCGAAGCGGTGCTGGTGTCCGGCGTGCAGGACCACCGCGGCCCGGTACGCCTCGGGCGCGGGCAGCCCGTACTCGTGCGCGAGGACGGTGACGGCGTTCACCGGGTCGCCCTGCCGCTGTTCGGCGGCGTGGCCGAGCAGGTCGTTGGCGAGTGCGCCGATGAGGAAGGCGAGTTCGGCCAGTCCGGTCAGCGGGGCGGTCAGCGGGGCGTGGCCCGAGGGCATGCCCGGGGCCAGCAGGTGCAGGTACATCGGGTGGCCGCCCGACGTGTGGACGCGCTGCGCCAGATACTCCGCCAGCGTCGGGGGAGTACCCGACGCCCGCCAGGGCGCCTCCCGCGCGCAGCTCTCGGCGTACCGCCGCAGCCCGTCCGCCAGGAGCGGCAGCAGTCCGGCGCCGCCCGCGGCCACGATGTCCTCGCGCAGAGAGATGAGGGAGGTGAAGTGGGCGCAGGCGGGCGCCCCGGCGGGCAGGCGGCCGGAGCGCAGGACTGCGGGCGGGTCCCACGCCTGGTGCGCGGCCAGCCGGTCCGCGTGCTCGGCCACCGTGTCGTCGAAGTGGAACACCCACGCCAGGTGGCGCGCGACGAGCCGTGCCACCCCGAAGGGCGCGCCGGGCATGCACCGGCCTACCAGGCGGCCGATCCTGCGGCGCTCCAGTCCGTCGTCGCCGGGTCCGCTCAGTCCGTGGCCGGTCGCCCAGGACCGTACGTCCGCCTCCAGCTCCTCGGCCATCGGGTGGTCGCCGACCGCCGGTGCGAGCCGCAGCAGATGCCGCCGGGCGTACGCCGCCAGCGCGTACGGGGTGTCCGCGCCGCCGTCGGTCGGGGGCGAGGCCTGTGTGTCGTTGACCAGGGCCGGGACCTGTGGGCCGTCGGTCACGGACGGGGCCTGTCCGCAGCCGGTCGGGGCCGGGACCTGTGGGCCGTCGGTCACGGACGGGGCCTGTCCGCAGCCGGTCGGGGCCGGGTCCTGTGCGCCGTCGGTCAGGGCCGACGCCTGTCCACAGCCGGTCACGGCCCGGACCTGCCCGCCGCCCGCCATGGCCCGAACCTGGCCGTCACCTGCCACGGCCACCACCTGCCCGCCGCCTGCCACGCCCCCCGCCTTCCCGTCACCCGTCATGCGCCGAACCTGCGCTCGCGGCCGGCGAACGAGGCGAGCATGGCGTCGAAGGCGGCCCGGTCGAAGTCCGGCCACTGCTCCGGGCTGAAGTGCAGTTCGGCGGTGAGGCTCTGCCACAGCAGGAACCCCGAGAGGCGCTGCTCGCCGGAGGTCCGCAGGATCAGGTCGCAGTCGGGCTGCCCCCAGCGCTCCAGGCGGCGGCCGACCGCCGCGCTGTCCAGGCCCTCGGCCCCGCTCTCGGCGAGTACGGCGCGGGCGGCGGCGACGATCTCCTCCCGCCCGTCGTACGCCACCGCGAGGTTGACCCGCAGTCGGCCGCCGCCCCCGGTCCCGGCCGAGCCCCGGCACCGGCCGGAGAGGTCCGCCAGCCCGAGGGTGCTCAACTGCCCGGGCGATCCCAGGACGTTGACGTCCCAGGCCCCTGCGGCCGTGACGCTGTCCATGAGGGCGGTGATCCCGTCCAGCATCACGGGCAGCTCCTGCCGCTTGGCGGCGTTGTCCTGGGAGAGGGCCCAGACGGTGACCGTCTCCACCCCCGCCTCCTCGCACCACCGCAGCACCTCGACGGTCCGCTCGGCTCCCCGCCGGTACCCCTCCCGGGCCGGGACCCCGTGCTGCCGGGCCCAGCGCCGGTTGCCGTCCGGAACGATCCCCAGGTGCCGGGGGACGACCCGGCCGGACGGGCGCCCGCCAGACGCCTGCGGTACGGCTCCGACGACTCCGACGACCTCGGCCGCCCCCGCGACACCGACGACCCCGGCAGTCCTGCCAGCCCCGCCAGCCCCGACGACCCCGGCCACCCACGCGCCCCCGCCGCCCCCGCTCATCGGACGCCCGCCAGAGCCCTGCCGGAGATGTCGTCGCCCACCGGGGCGGTCCGGTGGGCGAGGTGCCCGAGGGCCAGCACGGTGAAGATGTCCGCCAGGACGGGAACCGAGAAGACGAACGGGCGGGGGCCGATGGAGTCGGGGCGCGCGCCCCGGACGGTTCCGTTCCGCTCGGCCTCGACCAGGAAGGCCGCCGCGGCGGCCGCAGGACGCGGATCGTCCTGGCCGCACACGGCGATCAGGCCGTAAGCGGTGCTGATGACGTCACTGGCCTCGCCTTCCTGCCCGCCCCAGCCGCCGTCGCCGTTCTGCCGAGTGAGCACCAGGCGCATGCTCCGCCGGACCATCCGGGCCACGTCGGCGGGCTGCTCCCGGGGGTGGCGCGAGGCGGCCAGCAGGGCCCGGAAGACCGTGTGGAGGCGGCTGCTGCTCCAGTCGGGAGGGAAGGAGCCGTCGGCCCGCTGCCGGGCCGCGAGGTGGTGCAGCCCGGCGCGGACGCGGTCCGCGTGGGCCGCCGGCCGGACGGTGAGCGCGTCCACCACGGCGGCGGTCATGCAGGCTTCGGAGGGCGCCCCGGCCACGTACGTGGGAAAGCCGCCGTCCGGCGCCGCCACCGAGAGCATCGAGGTGAGCCCCCGGCTCACCGGCTCCCCGTACCGCACGGGGTCCAGCGAGTGGAGGAACTGCACGGCGACGGAGGTGTCGTCGACATCCGCCTGGCACGACAGATCGGTGTAGGACCAGCCCCCGCCCGGCAGTTGGCGGCCGACGAGGTGGGCCGCGATCCGCTCCAGCACGTCCTGCGGAGCGCCCGAGGCCGCCAGAGCGACGCCCGCCGTGGCGGTGCACCAGGTGTCGGTGTCCGTCACGAACGGGAAGCCCCCGTCGGAGCGCTGGTGCTCCAGGACGCACCTCACCCCCTGCCGGACGGTGGCCTCGGTCCCGGGCAGCCCCGACAGCGCGTGCAGGACGGACAGGTGGATGAGGACGTTGCCCTCCCACAGGTGCGGCCGGCCCTGCGTGTCCAGCAGCAGCCGTACGTCCTCGTCGCTGATCCGGGCGGTGTTCCCGGTGGCCCGGGCGAGGATCACCTTGCTCGCGGTCACCTGCACCGCGGCCCAGCTGTGGAGCCCCGACAGGTCGAACGCGGCCTCGTCCCAGGAGGGGAGGAACCCCTCGTCGACGGCCGCCGCGAACGTGTGGACCAGGGCCTGCTTGCGCCGGGCGGTGAAGTCCGGTGCCGTGTCGGTCACCTGCCGGACGAGGGGGCCGGGCGAGGCGACGGCCCGCCGGTCCAGCACCGCGGCGGCCAGCGAACGTTCCGCGGCCTCGACCGCCCCGGTGGCCATCCGTGTACGGAGGAACTCGCGTACGGCCCCGGCACCGGCACCCGGCGACGGCGTGCGCTCCAGCAGCGCGGCGGCCAAGGCCGACTCCAGGACCCGGCTGCCGCACGGGTCACGCACCGCGCCGTCCGCACCGACCCGGGCCGCCAGGGCGGAGACCATGCGGCCCCGCGCCCCCGCGAGCCCGGAGGGAAACACCTTCGTGGGCCAGGGGGCGGCCCCGGCCTCGCATGTCCGCATCGCTCGGTTCCTCTCCACCCCTGGCCGCTGTCTCCCCCAGGGAACGATCAAGGAGGGGAGGGGACAGGCCGGAAGCCCGGAGACTGCCCGAACGTGTGTCGAACCGATCGGATGTTCGTCGAACACTTCGGGGCGCCGGCGCCGGACCGCAGACCTCCGCCCGGGCCACCCGTCGTCCCCTGGGCCGCCCGCCCCGGTGGCCGCCCCCGTCGCCTCGGGTGATGCTGGTCCGGCACGTGCCGGTGCTCCGGGGCAGTGGCGCGCCGGAGCCTGAGGGGTAGGTGGAGCCGTGTCGTACGCCGATACCCCGGCCGGGCCCGGAACCCCTCCGGGTGGTCTGGACGACGCCCTCCTGAAGGCTTTGTTCGCCCAGTCCGCCGTGGGCCTCCTCGTCCTCGACCCGCAGCTCAGGCTCGTCCGCGCCAACTCGCTCGTCGAGGGCGTCGGGACCGAGGACTACATCGGGCTCCGCTTCACCGAGGCCTTCCGGCTGGACGACCCGGACGGGGCCGAGCAGCTCCTGCGAGGGGTCCTCGCGGGGGAGGGGCCCGTACGCGACCATCTTGTACGCGGCAGGCTCCGGCAGATCCCCGGCGACCGGATCTTCCTGGTCTCCGCCTACCGTCTCGACGGCCCCAAGGACGCCCCCGAGACCGCCCCCCAGGACGCGCCCGAGCCCGGCCCCGAGACCGCCCCCAAGGACGTCGGCCCCCAGGCCGCCCCCAAGGACGGCCCGGGCGGTCCCGGCGGCCCCGGCCCGGGCGGTCCCGGCAGCCCCGCCCTCGGCCTGGTCAGCGCGGTCGTCGATGTCACCGAGCGGGAGCGGGCCCGGGCCAGGCAGGCCGCGCTGGGTGCCGTACGCGACGCGCTCGGCGGGTCGCTGGACGTGGCCACCACCTGCCGGGCCTTCATCGACGCGCTGGTGCCGGGGTTCGCCGACCTCGCCGTCATCGAGGTGGTGGACGAGGTCCTGCGCGGGGCCGACCCGCCGGTGGGCCCGCTGCCGCCCGACACCCCGCTGCGCCGCGCGGCGAGCGGCCGCTGCGACACCGTCGAGAGGGACGAGGTGATCCGCGGCCACCCGGTCGGCGGAACCCGCCGCCTCCCTCCCCGTACGCCGTACGCGCTCGCCGTCGCCGATCTGCGGCCCCGGCTCGTCCAGTTCACCGCCGAGACCTCGTGGCTGGACGCCGACCCGGACGGCTCCCGCGTCCTCGCGGCGACCGGCGCGCACTCGCTCATCGTCGTGCCGCTCACCCTGCGGGGAGCCGTGCTCGGGCTGGTCAGCCTCTACCGCTGCGGGGCCGCCGAACCGTTCGACGAGGAGGACGTGTCCCTCGCCGGTACGGCGACCACCCGCGCGGCCCTCGCCATCGACAACGCCCGCCGGTACGAGCGTGAGCACGTCATCGCCTCCACCGTGCAGCGCCGCCTCCTCCCGCAGGCCGAACGCCACCAGGCCGCCGTGGAGACCGCCCATGTGCTGCTGCCCGGCCGGGACAGCGGCTGCTGGTTCGACACGATCGCGCTCTCCGGGGCCCGTACGGCGCTCGTCGTGGGCGGCGTCGCGGGGGAGGGGCTCCAGTCGGCGATCGCCATGGGCCAGCTCCGTACCGTCATCCAGGCACTGGCCGGCCTCGACCTGGAGCCGGAAGAGGTACTGGCCCGCCTCAAGGAGACCGCCGACCGCCTCGCCCACGAACGCGCGGCCCTGCCCCCGAGCGACTCCCTCCAGGGCGAGGAGCTGCGGGCGGGATGCGTGTACGGGGTCTACGACCCGTTCACCCGGACCTGTACGGTCGCCCGGGCCGGCCACCCCGCGCCCCTGATCGTCGGCCCCGACGGCCGGGCCGTCCCCCTCGACGTCCCCGAGGGCCCGGGCCTCTTCGCCGCCGACGGTGCCCTCTTCGCGCCCGCCACCGTCACCCTGGAGGAGGGCAGCCGCCTCGCGTTCTGCACGTCCGAACTCCTCGCCGACGAGCACGCAGAGGACCGCATCACCCGCACCCTGGCCCGCCCCGGCCGCAGCCTCCAGCAACTGGGCGACGACATCGTGTACGCCCTCCCCGACGACACCCGCTCCGCCGGGGCGGCGCTGCTCCTGGCCCGTACCGGTACGGTCTCCGAACACCGGGTCGCCACCTGGGACCTGGCCCAGGAGCGCACCACCCCCGCCACCGCCCGCCTGCTCGTCCGCGACCGGCTCCAGGGCTGGGGGCTGGACGAGGACACCGTCGACTCGACCGAGCTGATCGTCAGCGAACTGGTCACCAACGCCGTCCGCTACGGCACCCCGCCCCTACGGCTGCGCCTCCTCCTGGACACCACCCTCACCTGCGAGGTCCACGACGGCTCCACGGCCTCGCCGCACCTGCGCCACGCCCGCACGGTCGACGAGGGCGGCCGGGGCCTCTTCATCGTCTCCCGCCTCGCCGCCCACTGGGGAGCCCGGCACGGCCCGGACGGCAAGGTGCTGTGGACGGAACAGGACCTTCCGGGGGACGGAGCGCACTAGGCAACGCGACAACCAGGGCGACGCGGCAACCAGGACAACGACAATCAGGGCAACGCGGCAACCAGGGCAACGCGGTAACCAGTAGGACGTGGCTTCAGCCGAACAGCCGCTCCAGCACTGCCGCCACCCCGTCCTCCGCGTTGGTCGACGTCACCTCGTCCGCCGCCGCCCGCAGCTCCGGGTGCGCGTTGCCCATCGCCACCCGGTGACCGGAACGACGGAACATCGGCAGGTCGTTCGGCATGTCCCCGAACGCGACCGTCCCCTCCGCCCCGACCCCCAGCAACTCGGCCGCCGCCGCGATCCCGGTCCCCTTGTCCACCCCGTACGGAGCCAGCTCAACGGTCCCGGGCCCCGCCATGGTGACGCTCGCCAGATCCCCCACGGCCCCCCGCGCGGCGGCGGCCAGCGCGTCGTCGCCCAGCTCCGGGTGGCGGACCAGCACCTTGATGACGGGCCGCTCCCACAGGGCGTCCCGGGAGTCCACGCAGAGGGCGGGGAGGGTCGGGTTCGGCATCCGGTAGCCGTTCTCGATCAGCGTGACGCCGTCCACCCCGTCCTGGTCCACGGCCGCGAACACCGCCCCGACCTCCGCCTCGATCTTGCCGAGCGCGGTGTCGGCGGCCTCCCGGTCCAGGGTGACCGAGCGCAGGAGCCGCGCGCTGTCGGCGTCGTACAGCTGCGTGCCCTGACCGCACACGACGAGCCCGCTGTACGCCAGGTCCGCGACCAGCGCCCGTATCCCGGGCACGGGCCGCCCGGTGACGATCAGGTGCCTGGCCCCAGCCGACGCGGCGAGGGCGAGGGCGGCGCGGGAGCGGGCGCTGACGGTGTCGTCCGGGCGCAGCAGGGTGCCGTCCAGGTCGGTGGCGACGAGGGCATATGCGGGTGGCGTGGGCATGGGCCACAGCCTAGAAGGGCCCGGACGGCCGCTTGCGCGGGAGGGGAGGATCGGGTAGGCGGTACGGGAACGGGCAGGCGGCAAGCGGTACTTGTACGGGGAGAGCCGCCGGTCACCCCGGCCGCTCGCTCGCCCGCTGAACCGCCGCCAGCAGCCGCCGCATCCCGATCGCGTGCCCGCCCGACCCGAAGACGATCCGGCGGTAGGCACGCCCCGCCCGCCCGGGAAACGCGGCCCGGCTCTCGGCCCGCAGGCGGGTGCGGCCCGGGCCGTCGGGTTCAAGCCGGAAGATGAGCAGGTACGAGGAGAAGCGGTGGCGCCCCTGGAGGGTCAGCTGCTCCCCCGGCGAGGCGGCGATCACCCGGAAGCCGGGGAACGCCGACCCTTCGGCGAGCGGGCGCGGCCCGGACGACCGGGTGTCGGCCGCCCGGACCAGCCGCGCGTAGACGGCGGCGGGCCCCCGCGAGAAGGCCCGCTCCAACTCCGCGCACAGCCCGCGCCAGACGTCGTCGGCCTCGGCGGCGATGACGGTCGCGTGCTCGTCGAGGTGGGGCAGTGGGTTGGCCTGCATCGGAACCTCCGTCGATTCCGGACAGCCATACCCGGAAGAAGCCCCATCGCACACGAGCGATGAGGCTTCCCTGCCGAGCCTTCGTGCGGCCGGTCGGCGGCCGCTCAGGCGGCGTCGAACTCCCCGGCGCGGACGCCCGCGACGAAGGTGGTGAACGCGGCGGCGGGGACGGTGAGGACCGGGCCCGTGGTGGCGTGCTTGGAGTCGCGGACGGGCACGATCCCGTGCGGGGCGGCAAGGTTGGTGGCGACCTCGACGCACGCGCCGCCGTTGTCGCTGTACGAGGACGTGAACCAGCGGGGGGTCTGGGCCTCGGTCTCGTTAGGCTTCGTCTTCGTCACGGGCGCCCTTTCGTAGCCGGCCAGTTGAGGAGAGGAGAAGTCGCGGCTCCCAGGTCTTGCTACCCACGACGGCGGCGGTGAACGCGTCGTCGTACTCGGTCCCGTCATGAGCCGGTCTGCCGGGCGGGGCAGGGCAGAGCGGGGGCGCTGCGGTTCGGGGAGCAGGTCACCAGGGCGACGGAGTGGAAGACCGTGCCCCGCAGGTAGTGGCCGAGGGACACGTCCCCGCCCCACGCGAGCCGGTCGACCGCCGCCCTGACCAGGAGGACCAGTCTGGTCGCCTCCCGGTCCTGTTCGGAGGCGAACCGGGGCGCGAACTCGGTGAGTTGCAGGCCCAGCCACGCGCCCGCCTCCTTCGGCTCCTCCCAGGTCCCCCGGATCGTCGAGGCCGGTTTCATGAGCCAGTGCGAGGTCTGGAGCGGAGGTACGTCGGAGGCCGGGAAGGCGGCCACGGCCTCCCGGTACCGCTCGTGCACGTCCGGATCGCTGGTCGCCGTCGGGGCCTGGCCCGGAGGTCGGCGGATGCTCTCCCTGTCGAACGTCCGCTTCTCCCCGAGCCAGGCGTAACCGTGGTGGTGCACGGGTGCGTTGCCGTTCAGGCGGAGAGGTCGAAGCGGGCGGGGTCGATGCCCGCCGCGTCCAGCTCCGCCGTGGTGAACCGCAGCGGCTCGGCGCCCGGGCGCTTGCTGTCGCCCACGGCCCAGGCGTCCGGCCCGATGCGCGCGAGCGTCACGCACGCCTCGCCGTCGGGGTGGGTGTTGCCGCCGCAGGCCTTCGAGAATGCGGCTCCGGCGATGGGGAGCTCGTACAGGTCGGTCATGGGCTGGTCCCTTTCTGAGCTGCTGACGTCTTGGTGTATCGGCAGCAATGGTGACCAGAAAGGAGAGTGGTTTCTATCCGGTTTCCTGCTCGCGCAAAAACTTGTCCCGGATTCCTTCGACCAGCGTCCGCATTTCGTCACCGGAAACGGTGGATTCGCTGAACCTGTCGAACTTGGATACGTACAAGGAAACGTCTCTCGGATCGGTCATAACTGTCTCCGCATGAACCATTTCGACGGTCACTGTCCGGTTGTCCTTGATGGCGAACGAGTGGCCCGGAAAGTCCACCTGCGGGGTCGACAGCGCAACGATTCCGATGTTCACGCCGGGGAGCCGAGAGGCGGAAATCAGCCGGTCGAGCTGCCCCGCCATCGCCAGGGGCGGAAGGATGCGCCAGCGGAGAACCGATTCTGTGATGATGAACCGGAACGTCTTGCCCTCTGCGTACAGGACAGATTGCCGCGCCAGTCGTGCGCCGATGGTGCGTTCCAGCTGCGTATCGGGAAGGTTCTTCCGGGCGAAAACCGCCCGTGCGTACTCGGGCGTCTGCAGCAGTCCAGGAATGAGCGACGGCTGGAACAGACGCAGCAGCGCCGTCCGGGACTCAAGGGCCTGCACCTGTCGCTGCTTCCTGCTGTACCCCAGCCGCCGGACGAGCCGCCAGGCCGTGACCTCCGTGGCCGCTTCTCTGGCAGCAGCCATGTACTCGGCCTTGACCTCGTCCGATACGCCTATGGCCGAGAGGACGCAGTCGACGTCCGTGATGCTCGGAGCGACACTCCCGGTCTCGATCTTGGAGAGCTTGGAACGGGACATGGCGGCGCTGCGGGCAACTGCCTTGGCTTCCAGGCCGGAAGATTCCCGCAGTACCCGCAGCGCTGCCCCGAGGCCGGACTTGTTCACTCCCCGTACTTCGCCCACCAGTCGGTGAACGGCACGGCCTGGGCCAAGGCCGCGTCCCGGTAGGCGAGGAACCTGGGCAGCTCGTCCTCCCCGACCAGGTCGGAGCCCAGAAACTTGCCCGCCCCGTCGTAAGTCATGGCGCTGATGATCCGCTCATCGAAGAGCCAGAAATCCGGAGCCTCAGGAATCGGGTTCTCCTGGTCGGTCGTGTCCAGGATGAAGAACTCTTCGCCGGCCGTCATGTTCCGGCGGTATCCCCAGGAGAGTTCGAACCGCAGATAGTCCGTCAGTGGGCGGGCGAGGATGTGGACGCGATAGATGCGCCTTCCCGACTGAACCGCGTTGCCGACCGTCGTCATCCAGTCGGCCGTCGCGTAGTCCTCGGGCTGAGGTTCTCCGGCAAGGAATGCGCGGTAGGCGTCTACGCCCCCCGACTGGCTGTAATCGTCCAGCGTTTCCAGCCGGAAAGCCTCCCGCTCGAAGGTCTCGAACCAGTCACGCGGAGAGTTAGATGAGGTTGTCACGAAGGGCCTTTCGGATCAGCTCGACCGGAATTTCCACCAGGGTTTCATGCGCCGGGATGTCCAGTCCGTGGTCGGCGACCCTGTCCCCCTGGACGGCGAGCGTGCCCCGGTCCGTCGCATACACGGTCGGGCAGTTGCCGTCGTCGCACTCGCCAACCAGCCGTGTCAGTTTCACAGCCCGCCCCCTCTTCGTCGGGTGTCTCGTCCGATGATCGCGGGCCCCACGGAGCGTTACAAGGGGTGCGGGTTTCCGTTACTGGAAATCGGGCGATACGAAGAAGCCCCACCGCATACCTGCGGTGGGGCTTCCCAGCCAGGCGCCTGCGCGCGGCCTGGCGGCTGCTCAGGCGGCGTCGAACTTCCCGGCGCGGACGCCCGCGACGAAGGTGGTGAACGCGGCGGCGGGGACGGTGAGGACCGGGCCCGTGGTGGCGTGCTTGGAGTCGCGGACGGGCACGATGCCGTGCGGGGCCGCGAGGTTGGTGGCGACCTCGACGCACGCGCCGCCGTTTTCGCTGTACGAGGACGTGAACCAGCGGGGGGTCTCGGTTGTCACGTGATGCCCTTTCGCAACTGCTTGACGATGTCGACGGAGGCCGCCTGTGAGGGCGCTACCGCCTGCATCCGATGGTAGTCCGTGTGCAGAGGCAGCACAGCGGTGATTTCCCTTTCGACGTAGCCCTGTTGTGCGGATTCGGCGTACGACACGAGCGAGCGGTCCACCATGGTCAGGATGTAGACCGGCAGGCTGAACGGGCGCTGCTCTCCCAGGGCGAACGGGACCACCTGAAGGATCGTGTTGGGCAGTTCGGCGAAGTCGATGAGGTGGTCGAACTGCGCTTTCATGACCTCGGGTCCGCCGACCGGGCGGAGCAGGCAGCTCTCGTCCAGCATCGCGAAGACCATCGTCTCCCGGCCCGCGAAGACGGCCGCCTGCCGCTGTGCGGTGACCGCGACCCGCTCCTGGGCCTGCTCGGGAGTGATGGTCCCGCGCCGGACCACGCTCTCCGCGAGGACCGTCGCGTACTCCGGGGTCTGGAGCAGGCCCGGGATGACACCGACCTCGTACAGCCGGATCTCCGCCGCCCGCCGCTCCAGGCCGAGGAATTCCGGGAAGCCCGCCAGCAGGCTGCCGTGCTTGATCTCGCGCCATTCGCGCTCGAAGGACTCGGGGCTGCCGACCAGGCCGAAGATCTGATCGGCTCTCCGGGAGAAGGGCAGGGTTGCGGATTTGCGACCAGTTTCCATCGCCGAGATATGCCGGCCGCTGCACCCGGCTTTGTCGCCCAGATCGTCCTGGGTCCAGCCCCGGGCGTCCCTTAACTTGCGCAGTCGCGCACCGTACGCCGCTTGCGGGCTGGCCTCGGGACTCAGTTCCTTGCGATACACGAACGTGCCCTCCCCTGCGGCCATGTTGAAGACACTTCGACGGTAGGTCACGCTGAGCCTCCCCGGTAGTCGTATGGCTACAGAGAGGAGCCTTTTGGTGTACGGCGAGAACGTGTGCCCGAATCACGAGCGGTGCCCGCGCGTCCCTGATCCCGGAACTCTCCTTGTGGATACCAGCCGTGGGGACCGCGTGGGGGAGTTCCGGGGAGTGGCCGGCTTCTACTGGTCGCTGCGGCCCGTGGGTGGCGGCATCGAGTGGGAGGTGGAGCCCCGCTACGTACGCCCCGCGCTCCTCATGGAGCAGCTCCGCGCGCGTACCGCCCGCCTCAACGCCCGCAGCCGGGGAGAAGTGCTGTGAACCCCGGGCAGACGCAGGCCCGTTGGTACGTCGCCGAGAGCCGCGCGGGCGACGCCGCCAGCTCCTTCCGGCTCGGCGGGATCGCCGCTCCGACCCGGCGGCTCGCGCTCCGGTGGCTGCGGCGCCAGGCGCGGCGGTTCGCGGACGCGCTGGACCCCGACCCGTACGCCCCCTGGGTGCCGGCCCGCGCCCTGCACCCGGTCACCCGTGCTCCGCGCGACGCACCCGCCGAACTCCGTGCCTGGGCAGGCAGCTTGCGGGAGCACGACTACGCGTTGCTGCGGCTCGCGGACGGGCTGCCGTACGAGTTCGTCGCCCGCGACGCCCTGGCCTGGTACGGGCTCGTCGTCCGTCCGGTGGGCCGGTAGCCGCAGAATCTTTCCCCAACCAGCAAGGAATCACCGACGTGTTGCAGTGCACCGCCTTCGCGGAAGTCCCCGAGATGGGCACGCTCGTCGTGCTCACCGCCATGAACGCCGAACCGGGCCAGGCCTCGGACGTGCCCGCCGTACCCGGCGTCCCCGAACTGCCCGAACTCGACGACATCCTGTTGTGCGAACTGGGCGAGCACGACGAGAAGACCGAGCACGCCGCGCAGCTCTGGGCGGGCGAGATGAGCGCCGCGCGGGACCTGTGGATGTTCTGGACCGACGCGGACACCGACACCGGTATGCGCCGCAGCTTCCGGTTCGTCGAACTGCCCCCGTGCCCCGCCGTCATGCGCACGCTGGCCACCGACGAGCGGGAGGTGTGCGTCCTGTTCGACCGCCACTCGGCTCCGCACTCCTGGGATGTGACCGACCCGCTCGCCGACCTGATGGCGGAGCGGATGCGGCAGGAGGTGGAGCGGGAGCGGGGAGGGGGCGGCGAGGGCGCTGACGGTGACGGGGAGGGCGCTGACGGGGAGGGGGAGGGTGCTGAGGGGGACGGGGAGGGGGATGCGGACGGGGGTGGTGCCGGTGTGACGCCGTTCGGTTAGCCGCGCCACCCGCCCTACTCTGTCCCGCTCCGCCCCGTCCCCTTCTGGTCCGCCCGCCCCGACCCGGCCGCCTATCCTCCCTGCGCGATCTGGATCAGGTTGCCGCACGTGTCGTCCAGCACCGCCGTCGTCACCGGGCCCATCTCCACCGGCTCCTGCGTGAACCGCACCCCGAGCCCGCGCAGCCGGTCGAACTCCGCCCGTACGTCGTCCACGGCGAAGGCGGCGGCCGGGATGCCGTCCTCGACCAGGGCCGTCTTGTACGGGCCGACCGCGCGGTGGCGGTCCGGTTCCAGCAGGAGTTCGGTGCCGTCGGGGTCCTCGGGCGAGACCACGGTCAGCCAGCGGTCCTCGCCGCCCAACGGCACGTCGTGCTTCTTCACGAAGCCCAGAACGCCCGTGTAGAAGTTCAGGGCCTTCTCCTGATCGTCGACGAAGACACTCGTCAGGTGGATCTTCAAGGGATTCTCTCCTGGGTGAAGGGGGGAGCGGCAGTGCTCTTAGGGCCCGCAAGCCCCTTAAAGCTCACGCGCGACCTATTAGTTGTCCGGTTGCCTAGTTGTCTAGTTGACGCAGAACTCGTTGTCCTCAGGGTCCGCGAGTACGAGCCAGCTCCCGCCCGGTTCGTCGACCGCGCGCAGGATGCGCGCGCCCAGCGCCACCAGGCGCTCCGCCTCCGCGTCGCGCTCGCCGGGAGGCGTGTGGACATCGATGTGGAGGCGGTTCTTCACCGTCTTCGGCTCCGGCACCCGCTGGAACAGCAGCCGCCGCCCCAGCCCCGTACCGCTCGTCTCGTCGTACGGGTCGTCCGGGTGCCGGGCCGCCGCGAGGTCGCGCCAGGCGCGGCGGCCGTGGGCGTGGGTGGTGATGGCCTCCGGGACGGCTCCGGCGGCGAGCAACTGCTCCACCAGGGCGCTGTTGTCCTCGATCGGATAACCGAGGGCCTCGGCCCAGAATCCGGCCTGGGCGTGCGGGTCGGCGCTGTCGATGACGAGCTTCCAGGACAGTGTGCGTGTCATGGAAACCGTTTATAGTGGTTACATGAGTGTGAGCGCAATGGACACGCCGGGAGCGGGGCCGCGGGGGCGGCCGGAGCCGTCCGGGATGCTGCTGGTCCACCCGGACGGCAGCTCGTTCCGGTTCGACCCGGGGGCCCTGTGTCTGGAGCTTCTGCCGACCGGTGGGCCCGGCCCCCTCGCGTACTTCGAGGTGCTGCACGGGCCCGGGGATGTGGTGCGCTGGGCGGGGGAGAGCCGGCTGCCCGGTGGACTGGACCTTGCCGTGAGCCCGGCCGAGGCGGCGGCCGCGCGCCGTCTGCGCGATGCCCTCTGGCGGCTGGCCGAGGCCCATGTGTCGGCGCTGCCGCCCGCTTCGGACGACCTCGCCACCGTGAACGACGCGGCGGCGCACCCGCCCCTGACCGCCCGGCTGACCGCCGAGGGGACGCGCGAGTGGGCGCCGGGCGCGACCGGCAGCGGGCTGCTCTCCACCGTCGCGCGTGATGCCGTGGAGCTGTTCACCGGGCCGTTCGCCCACCGGGTCCGTACGTGCGGCGCCGACGACTGCCGCCTGCTGTTCGTCGACACCTCGCGGCCCGGCAGGCGGCGCTGGTGCTCCATGGAGCGGTGCGGAAACCGCCACAAGGTCCGCGCCCACCGCGCCCGGCTGACCACGGCCGACGACGACTGAGCCGACTGAAACGAGAGGCCTCACCATGCCTACCGGACTCACTCAGGACGCGGGCTGGGAGATAGGTATCTCCCGCACCATCCGGCAAACCCCGCAGGCCGTCTGGGAGTTCATCACCGGTTCGGAGGGTGTCGCCCTCTGGCTCCGCGCCGAGGGGCCGCTCCCGACGGAGAAGGGAACTCCGTACCGTACGGCGGACGGAGTCGAGGGCGAGATCCGCAGCTACCGCCCCGGCGACCGCGTCCGCCTCACCCACGGCACCTCCACGGTCCAGGTCACCGTCTCGCCCGGCAGCGCCGAGGACCGGGCCGTACTCCGCTTCCACCAGGAACGCCTGACGAGCGCGGAGGAGCGGGAGGAGCGGCGTACGTACTGGAAAGGCGTGATGGACCGGGTGGCGGCGGAGCTGACCTGACAGAGCCCGGCCGGCCGGAGACGGGTCGGCGGGGTCACCCCACGCGGTGCACCAACTGCGTGCCCAGTTCGTAGCGTGCGCCGACGATCGCCAGCTTCCCCGCCGTCACCTTGGCGGCGAGATCGGCCTCACGGGCCAGGCGCGAACGGACCAGCCGCACCTGCGCGTCGACCGTCGCGTCCACCCGTGCGTCACCGTGGTGCGTGTGGTCGATCGCGGGCTTGATCTGGTCGGCTATGTACTGGATGTGGGCGGGCAGCGACGCCCCCGTCTCGTCCGCCTCCACGGCGGCCGCGACCGCCCCGCACCCCTGGTGGCCGAGGACCACGACCAGCGGGATGCCGAGCTCCAGGACGCCGTACGCGATGCTCCCGAGGACGGCCTCGTCGAGGACCTCACCGGCGGAACGTACGGTCATCAGGTCACCGAGCCCCTGGTCGAAGACCAGCTCCGGCGGTACGCGGGAGTCGATGCAGCCGAGGATGAGGGCGAACGGGTGCTGGCCGGAGACCAGCGACTGGCGCAGCGGGCGCGCCTCGTGCGGGTGCCGCTGGTGCAGCGTGCGCCACCGCCGGTTGCCCGCCGAGAGCTCCGCCAGCGCGGCGGCAGGGGTCTCAGGTCTGGGGGATGGCCGTCTGAGGGCGGTGGCTCCGGAAGGGGAGGCTCCGGCCGGGGAAGCACCGGTGACGAGGCCGGTTCCGGCGGCGACCGCAGCGGTGGCGACCGAGGCGCGGAGCAGAGCGCGGCGGCTGGTGGCCACCTTTGTTTGATCATGTGTGGTCGTTTTCACGCACGGACGGTAACGCCTTTGCCGTTACCGGTCTTTTCCGTAAGTCAAGTCTTGGTGATCTCTTGAACTACCCTTGGCCATAAGCCACTTGAGCGCATCAGCTGAGGTGCATCAGCGCGTGATCGCGGGCCGACTTCAGTCCGTACGAGGGAGGCAGGCCGCGCAGGTGTGCCCGTCCGTCGCCGCCAGCAGCCGCGCGGCGGCGTCCCGTACGGCCTGGGGCTGCGGCGACGACGTGTCCGTGGCCAGTCGGGCAGCCGTGGGGCGGCCCTCCGCCACCGCCTCGTGCGCCGAGCGCGTCCACCCGGGGTCCTGGGCGTGGTCGGCGGCCAGGATGGTGGCGAGCAGGTCCAGCACCCCCGCCCGGTCCCTGACCGTCTCCGTCGCCGCCAGCTCCCACAGGAACGGCACCGCGGCCACGGTCGCGTCGAACACGGCCGGGGCGCCGATCCACTGGGCCAGGTCGCTCAGGGCGTCCTCGGCGGTCGGGCCGTCACCCCAGGCGATCCGCGACAGCATGCCGGGAACCTGGGACGCGGAGCCGTACGCGTGCTGTAGCTCGTGCCACCGCACGTTCCTCATCTCGCCCAGGACAGTCCCCATCCGGGCACTCAATCAGCCTTATCGCACCGCGTCCACCATGCCGGGGTGCACCTTGCCGACCACCCCCGAGGGGCAGGCGAGGAAGAGGAGCGCCTAGGTGAGCTTTTGCTGGGTGGCGGTCTCCGAAGGGGCGGCCTCCGAGGCGGCGGTCCCCGAGGCGGCGGTTTCCGAAGGGGCGGGCGCGGGGGCCGTGGGCGCGTGGGCCGCGGTCTCCACGGCTGCTGCGGGCGCGGGGGCCGCCGCTGCGGCTGCCAGCAGCTTCGCCGCCAGGACCCGGTTGCGGCGGGCGTTGCGCAGTGCGTCCCAGGTCAGGAGGGAGAGGGCCAGCCAGACCAGCGCGAACCCGGCCCACCGCTCCGGCGGCATCTCCTCGTGGAAGTAGAGGATGCCCAGCCCGAACTGGAAGACCGGCGCCAGATACTGCAACAGCCCCAGCGTCGAGAGCGGCACCCGGACCGCCGCCGCGCCGAAACAGATCAGCGGGACCGCCGTCACGATGCCCGTCGCGGCGAGCAGCGCCCCGTGGCCCGCGCCCCCGTAGGTGAACGTCGACGCGCCGGTGGCCGTCAGCCAGAGCAGGAAGCCGAGCGCGGGCAGGAACAGGACGGCGGTCTCGGCGGCCAGCGACTCCAGCCCGCCCATGTCGACCTTCTTCTTCAACAGCCCGTACGTGGCGAACGAGAACGCCAGCACCAGCGAGATCCACGGCGGCCGCCCGTACCCGATCGCCAGCACGAGTACGGCGGCCAGGCCGGTGGCGACCGCGATCCACTGCACCGGCCGCAGCCGCTCACCGAGCAGGAGGACACCCATGGCGATGGTGACCAGCGGGTTGATGAAGTAGCCGAGTGAGGCCTCGACGACCTGGCCGTTGTTGACGGCCCAGATGTAGAGGCCCCAGTTGACGGTGATGGTCGCCGCCGCCACCGATATGAGGCCCAGCTTGCGCCGGTCGCGGGCCAGCTCCCCGATCCAGGCCCAGCGCCGGACCACGAGGAGGGCGACCCCGACGACGGCCAGCGACCAGACCATCCGGTGGGCCAGGATCTCGATCGCCCCGGACGGCTTCAGGAGCGGCCAGAAGAGGGGGACGATGCCCCACATCCCGTACGCGCCGACCCCGTACAGCAGGCCGGCCCGCTGTTCGTTCTTCCCCTTCACGGGCCCCTCCCGGACTGCCTGTGCCGGCGCGTCTGCCCGACGGGATGACGGTAACGCCGGAAGGGCCCCGTGTCATAGCCGTATCGGGTAAACACTCATGACACTGGTTCCGGGGGCAGCTCCCAGGGGCGGGGCGGGGCGGTCGGGCGGGTCGGCGGGGCCGGTCAGGGGCGGGCGGGTCAGGGGGTCAGGCGCTGGCGAGCGCCGCGCGTACGGTCGTGGCCAGGGGGGTCGTCGGGCGGCCGATCAACCGGGCCAGGTCACCGCTCGTCCCCGCGAGCCGGCCGCGCGCGATGGCCTCGTCCACGTCGGTGAGGATCGCCGCGAACCCCTCGGGCAGGCCCGCGCCGACCAGGATCTCCTGGTGCACGGCGGCCGGGACCTCCTTGTACGCGATCTCCTTGCCGGTCACCTCGGACAGCAGGGCCGCGTACTCGGCGAGCGACCACGCCGTGTCGCCGCTCAGCTCGTAGGCCTTGCCGAGGTGGCCCTCGCCGGTGACCACGGCAGCCGCCGCAGCCGCGTAGTCGGCCCGGGGCGCGGAGGCGATCCGGCCCTCACCCGCGTTGGCGACGACCGCCCCGTGCTCCAGGACGGGGGCGAGGTTGGCGGTGTAGTTCTCCGTGTACCAGCCGTTCCGGAGGAAGGTGTACGGCAGCCCGGAGTCCAGGATCAGCTGCTCGGTCGCCTTGTGCTCGTCGGCGAGCAGGAAGTCCGCGTCCGGTCCGCCGAGGATGCCGGTGTACGCGAGCTGCGCCACGCCCGCCGCCTTGGCCGCCTCGATGAGCGCGGAGTGCTGCGCGACCCGCTTGCCGACCTCGCTGCCTGAGATCAGCAGCACCCGGTCGCCGGCCCGGAACGCCCCGGCGAGGGTCTCGGGGTGGTCGTAGTCGGCGATACGGAGTTCGACGCCCCGGGCCGCGAGCGCGGCGGCCTTCTCCTTGTTGCGGACGACCGCGACGATCTCGCCGGCCGGGACCGTGGCCAGCAGTTCGTCGATGACGAGGCGGCCGAGTTCTCCGGTGGCTCCGGTGACGACGATGCTCATGGGGGCTCCTGTTTCGGGATGTTGTTTCTGAGGTTGCCTTCCCGACCGAGCGTAGGGTGAGCGCTAACTATTGGAAAGTACCCACTTTGAAGTAAGGTACTGGCATGGGAGTGAGTGAGAGCGCGGCAGGAGCGGGTCCGGTCGGTCCGGTCGGCCTGGTCGGTCTGGCTGGTCTGCCGAAGCCCGTCCAGGACGTGAACCAGCCGATGTGCCCGTCACGCCTGGTGCTGGAGCATGTGACGAGCCGCTGGGGCGTCCTGGTCCTGGCGGCCCTGCTGGAACGCTCGTACCGCTTCAGCGAGCTGCGCCGCACGATCGGCGGGGTCAGCGAGAAGATGCTGGCCCAGACCCTCCAGACACTGGAGCGCGACGGCTTCGTCCACCGGGACGCGAAGCCGGTGATCCCGCCCCGGGTGGACTACTCGCTCACCCCGCTCGGCACCGAGGCCGCCGAGCAGGTGTGGGCGCTCGCCCGCTGGACCGAACGCCAGGTGGACGCGGTACGGGCGGCGCGCGCGGCGTACGACGAGGCCCGGGCCTGATCCTCCAGGTCGTTCCGGCCGTCCAGGCCGTTCCGGTAGTCCTGGCCGTTTTGGCCGGGGGATCGAGGCCGGGCCTTCGCCGTGACTCCGTGGCGGGTCAGCCGATGACGGTCCAGGTGTCGGCCCCGGTGAGGAGTGCGCCGAGGTCGCCCTTGCCGTCGCGCTCCACGGCGGCATCCACCTGGTCGGACATGAGGGTGTCGTAGACGGGCCGCTGGACGCTGCGCAGCACGCCGATGGGGGTGTGGTGGAGGGTGTCGGCGTCGGCGAGGCGGGACAGGGCGAACGCCGTGGTCGGGGAGTCGGCGTGGGCATCGTGGACGAGGACCTGGGAGCGGTTGTCGTCGGTGACGGCGACGACTTCCAGGTCGCCGGTGGCCTGGTTGCGGACGACGCCCTTGGTGCCGTCGGCGCCGAAGAGGATGGGCTGTCCGTGTTCGAGGCGGATGACGGCCTCGGCGGCCTGCTCCTTGTCCTTGAGGACCTCGAAGGCGCCGTCGTTGAAGATGTTGCAGTTCTGGTAGATCTCCACCAGGGCTGTGCCGGGGTGTTCGGCCGCCGCGCGGAGCACGCTGGTGAGGTGCTTGCGGTCGGAGTCGACCGTGCGCGCCACGAACGAGGCTTCCGCGCCGATGGCGAGGGAGACCGGGTTGAAGGGGGCGTCGAGTGAGCCCATCGGCGTCGACTTGGTGATCTTGCCGATTTCGGAGGTGGGGCTGTACTGGCCCTTGGTGAGCCCGTAGATCCGGTTGTTGAAGAGCAGGATCTTCAGGTTGACATTGCGGCGCAGGGCGTGGATGAGGTGGTTGCCGCCGATGGAGAGCGCGTCGCCGTCGCCGGTGACGACCCAGACCGACAGGTCGCGGCGGGAGGTGGCGAGCCCGGTGGCGATGGAGGGGGCGCGGCCGTGGATGGAGTGCATCCCGTAGGTGTTCATGTAGTACGGGAAGCGGGAGGAGCAGCCGATGCCGGAGACGAAGGCGATGTTCTCCTTGGCCAGGCCCAGCTCGGGCATGAAGCCCTGGACTGCGGCGAGGACGGCGTAGTCGCCGCAGCCCGGGCACCAGCGGACTTCCTGGTCGGATTTGAAGTCCTTCATGGACTGCTTCGCCTCGGCCTTGGGCACCAGTTGCAGCAGTTCGTTGTGGAGCAGTTCCTGGGTGTCAGGCATCGATGGCCTCCTGGAGAGCTGTGGCGAGCTGCTCGGCCTTGAACGGCATGCCGTTGACCTGGTTGTAGCTGTGGGCGTCCACCAGATACTTCGCCCGCAGCAGCATCGCGAGCTGTCCGAGGTTCATCTCCGGGACGACGACCTTGTCGTAACTCTTCAGCACCTCGCCGAGGTTTCCTGGGAAGGGGTTGAGGTGTCTGAGGTGGGCCTGGGCGATGGGCTGCCCGGCGGCGCGGAGCCGGCGGACGGCGGCGGTGATCGGCCCGTACGTCGATCCCCAGCCGAGCACGAGAGTGCGGGCTCCGGCGGGGTCGTCGACGGTGAGGTCGGGGACGGTGATGTTGTCGACCTTGGCCTGGCGGGTGCGGACCATCAGGTCGTGGTTGGCGGGGTCGTAGGAGATGTTGCCGGTGCCGTCCTGCTTCTCGATGCCGCCGATGCGGTGTTCGAGGCCGGGGGTGCCGGGGATGGCCCAGGGGCGGGCCAGGGTCTGCGGATCGCGCTTGTAGGGCCAGAAGACCTCGGTGCCGTCGGCCAGGGTGTGGTTCGGGCCGGTGGCGAAGGGGGTGGTGAGGTCGGGCAGGCTGTCGGTCTCCGGGATGCGCCAGGGTTCGGAACCGTTGGCCAGATAGCCGTCGGAGAGCAGGAAGACCGGGGTGCGGTAGGTCAGGGCGATGCGGGCCGCGTCGATCGCGGCGTCGAAGCAGTCGGCCGGGGTCTGCGGGGCCACGATCGGCACCGGGGCCTCGCCGTTCCTGCCGTACATCGCCTGGAGCAGGTCGGCCTGCTCGGTCTTGGTCGGCAGCCCGGTGGAGGGTCCGCCGCGCTGGATGTCGATGATCAGCAGCGGCAGCTCCAGGGAGACCGCGAGCCCGATCGTCTCCGACTTCAGCGCCACCCCCGGCCCCGACGTCGTGGTCACACCCAGCGCCCCGCCGAACGCGGCACCCAGCGCCGCCCCGATCCCGGCGATCTCGTCCTCGGCCTGGAAGGTCCGCACACCGAAGTTCTTGTGCTTGGACAGCTCGTGCAGGATGTCGGAGGCCGGGGTGATGGGGTAGGAGCCCAGGTAGAGCGGCAGGTCCGCCAGCTGCCCGGCGGCGATCAGCCCGTAGGAGAGGGCCAGGTTGCCGGAGATGTTGCGGTAGGTGCCGGTGGGGAAGGCCTGCGAGGCCGGGGCGACCTCGTAGCTGACGGCGAAGTCCTCGGTCGTCTCGCCGAAATTCCACCCGGCCCGGAACGCGGCCACGTTCGCCTCGGCGATCTGCGGCTTCTTCGCGAACTTCTGCCGCAGGAACGCCTCCGTCCCCTCGGTCGGCCGGTGGTACATCCACGACAGCAGCCCGAGCGCGAACATGTTCTTGGACCGCTCGGCCTCCTTGCGGGAGAGCCCGAACTCCTTCAGCGCCTCGATCGTCAGCGTCGTCAGCGGCACCGGATGGACGTTGAAGGCCTCCAGCGACCCGTCCTCCAGCGGACTGGTCGCATACCCGACCTTCGCCATCGGCCGCTTGGTGAACTCATCGGTGTTCACAATGATCTCGGCGCCGCGCGGCACGTCGTCGATGTTCGCCTTCAGAGCGGCGGGGTTCATCGCGACCAGGACATTGGGTGCGTCGCCGGGGGTGAGGATGTCATGATCGGCAAAGTGGAGCTGGAAGGAAGAAACCCCAGGCAGCGTGCCTGCGGGGGCCCGGATCTCGGCCGGGAAGTTCGGCAGGGTGGAGAGATCGTTCCCGAACGATGCCGTCTCCGAGGTGAACCGGTCACCCGTGAGCTGCATCCCGTCACCCGAGTCACCCGCGAAACGGATGATCACCCGGTCCAGGCGGCGGACCTCTTTCCCGTCGCCGCCGGTCGTTCCCGTCGTACCTGACAGGGGGGCGCGCTGACCCCCGAGGACGGCGTCGTTGGCCTCATCGGCCTTCTCTGCCGCGCTACTGACCTGGCTCGTCACTGAACTGGACCTCCCTTGGGGCGGCGGTTCGGAACCGTCCGGCCAGCCGGCGGCTCCAGAGGCAACCCTACGTCCGTGCGGTTCGCCCTCCAGGGGCCGATCATATGGTGGACGCTGTTTTGAGACACCCTTTTATGCCGTTTTGCCATCTTTCTCAAGCCCCCCGATCGCTGGATGGAAGTGCTCTGCTCGTAGGCCTTTTGTGCTAGGTCCTTCCGCCCAGGACTGCCCGGCGGAGGCCCGCCGGACACCCCCGAGGGAGATCCACCGGGTGTGCGCCGGGTGCTCGCCGGGCGTCCATCGCCGGATCGGACGGCTAGCTGACAGAGTGTCAGATCGCTAGGAGTTCAGGTAGGTGAGTACGGCGAGGACGCGCCGGTGGTCCCCGTCGCTGGGCGAGAGCCCCAGCTTCTGGAAGATGTTGCTGACGTGCTTCTCCACCGCCCCGTCGCTCACCACGAGCTGCCGGGCGATCGCCGAGTTCGTCCGGCCCTCGGCCATCAGACCCAGGACCTCCCGCTCGCGCGGAGTCAGCCCCGCCAGCACGTCCTGCTTGCGGCTGCGGCCCAGCAGCTGCGCCACCACCTCGGGGTCCAGCGCCGTCCCGCCGCCCGCCACCCGGACGACCGCGTCCACGAACTCGCGGACCTCGGCCACCCGGTCCTTGAGCAGATACCCCACGCCCCGGCTGCTGCCCGCCAGCAGCTCGGTGGCGTACTGCTCCTCCACGTACTGCGAGAGGACCAGCACCCCTATCCCCGGATACTCCTTCCGCAGCCGCACCGCCGCCCGTACGCCCTCGTCGGTGTGGGTCGGCGGCATCCGTACATCGGCCACCACCACATCGGGCAGTGCCCGCTCCGCCCCGAGGTCCGCCACGGTCTTCAGCAGGGCCTCGGCATCACCCACCCCCGCGACCACGTCATGCCCCAGATCGGTGAGCAGGCGGGTGAGCCCCTCCCGCAGCAGGACCGAATCCTCGGCGATGACTACCCGCACTCTGTTCTCCACGTGCTCCACGACGCTGCGTCCCCCGCTGTCCTGAGTCGGAGAGCCCCTGACCTCTGGGGCCTCTGGCTCCCCGGCTCTCCGAGTTGCTGTGCTTCTGCGCGCACCCGCGCCCGACACCCCCAGCATCCCAGGCCCGGGGCCCGGATGGGGGGCCTGTGGATAACGTGCCCGATCCGGTCAGCCCGGCCGTGGGCGGGCCTTGGGCGGCGGGGTGAGGCGAGGGGTAGGGGTGCTGAACCGTGCCTGGCGGGGCGAGGGGCGGGAACGCCGAGCTTGGTGGGCGGCCTGGGGAGCGGCGGGCGGGGGCGGCCGAACCGTGGGCGGTCGGGCGTGGCGGGGGCGGGCCAGGTGTGGTCAGCCGCGCCAGGGCAGTTCGGCGGTGACCGTCGTCGGGCCGCCGGCCGGGGAGTTCACCACCAGGACCCCGTCCACCGCGTCCAGCCGCTCCGTCAGCCCGGCCAGGCCGCTGCCGGCCGAGGCTGACGCCCCGCCTCGGCCGTTGTCCGTGACCTGGAGCATCAGCCGGTCAGACGTCCGCCACACATCGACCGTGGCCCGGGTCGCCTGCGCGTGCTTGCTGACGTTCTGCAACAACTCCGACACCGTGAAGTACGCGATGCCCTCGATGGCCTGCGCGGGCCGGGCGTCCAGGTCCACCTCCACCGTGACGGGGACGGTGCAGCGGGAGGCGATGGCCGAGAGGGCGGCGTCGAGACCCCGGTCGGTGAGGACGGCGGGGTGGATACCCCGGGCGAGGTCGCGCAGCTCCTGAAGTGCGACCTTCACCTCGCCGTGCGCCTCGTCCACCATCCGTGCGGCGGCCTCGGGATCGTCCGTGAGCTTCTCCTTCGCCAGCCCCAGGTCCATGGCCAGGGCGACGAGCCGGGCCTGCGCACCGTCGTGGAGGTCCCGCTCTATCCGGCGCAGGTCGGCGGCGGCGGTGTCCACGACCACGCCCCGGTCCGACTCCAGCTCGGTGACCCGGGCGGAGAGCGCGGACGGGCCCAGCAGACCGGACACCATCAGCCGGTCCACCGAGACCAGCCCCCGCACGATCCACGGCGACACCAGCACCAGCACCAGGCCCACCGCGCTTGTCGCGGCAAGCTCGGCGGGGGAGTCCAGGTAGTGCGCGTGGGTGCGGTCCCCGTACAGCTGGATGCCGTCGGCCCCCACGAAGACCGGGAAGACCCACTGCCACAGCGGATACGTCAACGCCGCCAGGCCGTACGACCAGAACGTCACCGACACGCAGAACGTGAACACGGCCCAGGGGAAGTGCAGCAGCGCGTAAAGAAGGTGACGCCAGGAGACGCCGCTCTTGAGGACGGCACCGATCCACGACATCGGGCCGCTGCTCTTCCCCCGCACCCGCACGGGCTCCGCCACGTCCAGCTTCAGCAGCCCTCGCGCCCGGGCCCGCTCCATCACCCCGAATCCCCGGCAGGCGGCCAGGCCGACGGCCAGCAGCGGAATCCCGATGAAGGTGATGAGCAGACCGGCGCTGACCGACGTCATGGCAATCGCGAAGACGAACATCGCGGTGCTCAGCGGCAGGCTCAGCAGGACATAGAGGAGCTCGCGCCAGCTGCGCGCCTCCAGCGGAGCGCGCAGCGCCGCCGGGAGGAAGTGCTTCGCCGGGGCCTGCCCCCGGAGGTCGGCGCCCTGACCTGTGTGGCCGCGCGCGCCCGATCCCTTGTGGTCCCGGGTGTCCGGTCCGTATGCCGTGGCCATGAGTGCCGTCCGTTCCGTTTCTTCTGTCGATCTCTTCTGTCGATCGGCGGAGTGTTCCGCGTCCCTGCTCCGCGCCTGCGTCCGTGTTCGTCGCTCCGCACCCGTGTGCGTCCGTCGCGGGCGTGCTGCTCGAACCGTGCTTGCTTCAATCCGTGCTGCTTCAATCCGTGCTGCTTCCAGGGTGCTGGGCCGCCCTCTCCGGCACCATGTGGCCGGTCTCCGTATCCGTACGGGGGTTTTCCCCACCCCCGTACCTCCTCGGGAGCAGCCCCGTGCGTCCTCGGAGCGCTCAGGAGGCCCGGCCGGCCGCCGGGACCCGGTCGCGCCAGGGCAGCTCGGCGGTGACGGACGTCGGCCCGCCCACCGGGGAGTCCAGGACGAACAGCCCGTCCACCGCACCCAGCCGCTCGGCCAGCCCCGCCATCCCCGTACCGCCGTCCATCCGCGCCCCGCCCGAGCCGTCGTCCGTGACCTGGACCAGCAACCGGTCCGCCGCACGCCACACCTCGACGGAGGCCGACCGGGCGCCGCTGTGCTTGCTGACGTTCTGCAGGAGCTCCGACACGGTGAAGTAGGCGATGCCCTCGATCGCCTCCGCCGGACGCCCCGGCAGATCCACCGACACCTTGACGGGGACGGTGCAGCGGGAGGCGATGGCGGAGAGCGCGGCGTCGAGGCCGCGGTCGGTCAGGACAGCGGGATGGATACCCCGGGCGAGGTCGCGCAACTCCTGAAGGGCGACCTTCACCTCACCGTGAGCCTCCTCCACCATCCGTGCGGCCGCTTCCGGATCGTCCGTCAGCTTTTCCTTCGCGAGCCCCAACCCCATGGCGAGGGCGACGAGTCGGGCCTGCGCCCCGTCGTGGAGGTCCCGTTCGATACGGCGGAGGTCGGCGGCGGCGGTGTCCACGACCACGCCCCGGTCCGACTCCAGCTCCGCGATCCGCCGCTCCAGCTCGTCCGAGGGCGACAACAGCCCCCGCACCATGGCCCGGTCGGCCGTCGTCAGCCCCCGGGCGATGAACGGGAGCACCGGCCACAGGACGACCAGGCTCACCAGCGTCACCGCGAACGTCAGGACCCCCCAGGGCAGCCGGATGAACCCGTACAGCAGCGAACGCCACCCCACCGGGTCCTTCAGCCCCGACCAGAGCCAGGTGAGGACCCCCTCGCCCCGGCGGCCGCGCGGCAACGGGCTCGGCTCCTCGATCCGCACCCCGAGCAACGACCGCGCCCGACCCCGCTCCACCCCGCCCAGCCACCGCGCGCCCCGCAACCCGCTGACGAGCACCGGCAGCCCGATCACGGTGACCGAGAGGCCCACACCGACGGCGATCACGAGGAGGGCGTAGACGAAACCGGCGATGGCCATCGGCAGGTTGACCAGCAGGTGCGCGATTTCCCGCCAGGTCGACCGGTCGAGGGCGAGGCGGGCGGGCGGCAGCGGCCGGTCGGGGTCCGGTACGGAAGGGCTCATGGTCATGGCACCAGCCTGCCGGGCCGTGTCGGCGCACGCCATGGGGCTCATAGGTGGCGTGAAGTAGGGATAACCCCACCTGTGTGCGACGCGGCTGCTTACGGTGCGTTTATCAGGGCCTAGACTCCCGTGCGTACAAGAGGGGCCTCGGATACGTGCGGGGCTACAACCGGATGACGAGGAACAAGGGGTGGACGTGAGGGACGTGGCGTACGTGCCGGAAGTGCCGCACGTGACGTACGTGCCGGTCCACCACCAGACCACCCTCGCCTCCGAGTACTTCCAGAGCTACTCGGTGGTCGGCCTGCTCGCGCTGGTCGGCGTCCTGTTCGTCGCCGTCGCGTTCGGCGCGGGACGGCTCCTGCGGCCCGTGGTCCCGACGCCGGAGAAGCTCCTGACGTACGAGTGCGGCGTCGACCCGGTCGGCGAGGGCTGGGCCCACACCCAGGTCCGCTACTACGTCTACGCCTTCCTCTACGTCATCTTCGCCGTCGACTCCATCTTCCTGTTCCCGTGGGCCACGGTCTTCGCGGCACCCGGATACGGCGCGACCACGCTGGTGGAAATGTTCATCTTCCTCGGCTTCCTCGCCGTGGGACTGCTCTACGCATGGAAGAAGGGCGTCCTCGCATGGGCCTGACGAGCCGGCCGACCCCCGCAGGGCAGCAGCCCGAACCGCAGGCGGAGGCCGCGCCGGAGCCGGTGCTCCTCCCGGAGCCCCAGCGCCTCGGCCTCCTCTCCCGGCTCGCGCCCGAGCCGATGAAGGTCGTCCTCAACTGGGGCCGCCGCTACAGCCTCTGGGTCTTCAACTTCGGACTCGCCTGCTGCGCCATCGAGTTCATCGCCGCCTCCATGGCGCGCCACGACTTCATCCGGCTCGGCGTGATCCCCTTCGCGCCCGGCCCCCGCCAGGCGGACCTGATGATCGTCTCCGGCACGGTGACGGACAAGATGGCCCCGGCCGTGAAGCGTCTCTACGAGCAGATGCCCGAACCGAAGTACGTCATCTCCTTCGGCGCCTGCTCCAACTGCGGCGGCCCCTACTGGGACTCGTACTCCGTCACCAAGGGCGTCGACCAGATCATCCCCGTCGATGTGTACGTACCCGGCTGCCCGCCCCGGCCCGAGGCGCTGCTCCAGGGCATTCTCAAGCTCCAGGAGAAGATCGCGCGCGAGTCCCTGGCGGAGCGGTACGCGCCCGGCTCCTCCGGAGGCACCCCCTCCACGGCGGCGCTGCGCAGTGGCCTGGTCACGGCACCCACACCGCCCGCAAGGGCTCCGGGGACGGAACCGGGGGAGGAGCAGCGGTGAGCGAGCGTCGACACGAGGCCCACCACCCGTACGACCGGCTGCCGGACGCCGTCACGGAGCTGTTCGGCGAGGGCGCGACGGCGGAGTCGGCGTACGACCTGCTCACCGTCGATGTCCCCGCCACGGAGTGGATCACCGCGCTGCGGGCCGCCCGCGACGGACTCGGCTGCACCTACTTCGACTGGCTCAGCGCCGTGGACGAGCCGGGCACCGGCTTCCGCGTCTGCGCGCATGTCGCCGCTCTCGGCGACGGTACGGTCCGCCGTCTCATGCTGCGGACCACCGTCCCGCACGGCGCGGCCGCCCTGCCCAGCGCGATCGACGTCTACGCGGGCGCGGCCTGGCACGAGCGCGAGACGCACGAGATGTTCGGCGTCACCTTCGAGAACCACCCCGGCCTCGCCCCGCTCCTGCTGCCGGAGGGGTTCGAGGGCCACCCGCTCCGCAAGGACTTCGTCCTGGCCGCCCGGGTCGCCAAGGCCTGGCCCGGCGCGAAGGAGCCCGGCGAGTCCGAACACGGCGGCCCCAAGCGGCGCACGATGCTGCCCCCCGGCGTCCCGGACCCGAACGAATGGGGCCCGCTCAAGGGCCAGCTGCCCCCTGCCGCCGCCCGCCCCGGCCGCGCGGCCCGCCCGGCGGCGACGGCCGACCGCCCGCCCCGCCGCACCCGCTCGGCGAGCGAGGGCTCAGCCGCGCAACGCCCGCGAACGGGCCCGCCCGAGACTTCCGGGCCGGGGGCTCCTGAGGCCGGGTCGCCCGCCCCTGAGGCATCCGCGCCCGGCACTCCCGCTCCTGGCAGGGACGCGCCCGGCACTCCCGCTCCTGGCAGGGACGCGCCCGGGACTCCCGCGCCCGCATCGTCGGATGCCGCCTCGCCGGGGGCCGCGCCGACGACGCCTGCGGCCGGAGGCCCCGAGGCCGCGCCTACGACGCCTGCGGCCACGCCTCCCGCGCCGACGACGTCCGCCCCCGGAGGCCCCGAGGCCGGGCCAACGACGCCCACGACCGCGCCTTCCGGAGCCGCGTCGTCCGGCGACGTCCCGCCCGGGCCGCCCCCGGCCGCGCGCCCGCGCCGCTCCCGTTCCGCTTCGGACGGCTCGGCGAGCCAGCAGCAGAGCCCCGAAGCCTCCGCGCCGCGTCCGCCGCGCCGCTCCCGCTCGGCCTCCCAGGGCTCGGCGAGCCAGCGTGCCCGCTCCACGGACGCCCCCTGGCACGACGCCCAACCGGCGTTCGACGAGCCGGATGCCGCATCGGGTGGCCCCGAGGCCTCCGAGCCCCGGCGGCCTTCGGGGACGGGCGACGCCCGCTCCCAGCCTCAGCCGCAGTCGGAGGGCACTGCCCCCCACTCTCAGCCCCGGCCTGCTTCGGGGAGCGGCGACCAATCCCAGCCCCTCCGGCGTTCGAGGAGCGGGGGTCCGGGGGCAGAGCCTCCGGTTCGGGAAGGGGCGGGTAGGGGAGAAGCCCCGCGCAGCGGCCCCACCCCAGACCCCGACCCCACGCCGACGGACGAGGCGACCCCCACCAAGCCCGAGCCCGAGTCAGAGCCCAAGTCCGAACCTCAGCCCGCGCCCAAGCCCAAGTCGGACCCCACCCCCGACCCCGACCACCCCCACCCCGCCGGAGGCGATACCGAGTGAACGACGTGTCCGACGTCGCCCTCCGCCTGGCCGTCATCTTCGTCGTGTTCCTGGTCGCCCCCCTTCTCGTGGGCCAGACCGAACACAAGGTGATGGCCCACATGCAGGGCCGCCTCGGCCCCATGTACGCGGGCGGCTTCCACGGCTGGGCCCAGCTCGTCGCGGACGGCGTGAAGTTCGCGCAGAAGGAGGACGTGGTCCCGGCCGCCGCCGACCGCCGCGTCTTCCAGCTCGCCCCCGCCGTCGCCCTTCTCCCGTACCTCCTCGTCCTCGTGGCCATCCCCATCGGCCCCGGCGACGGCGCGGTGGGCCAGGTCATCGACGCGGGCATCTTCTTCGTGCTGGCCGTCATGGGCATCGGCGTCCTCGGCTCGCTCATGGCGGGCTGGGCCTCGGCCAACAAGTTCTCCCTGCTCGGCGGCCTCCGCACCGCCGCCCAGCTCCTCTCCTACGAGCTCCCGATGCTCCTGGCCGCCGCATCCGTCGCCATGGCGGCCGGAACGGTCTCGCTCACCGGCATCCTCGACGCCTTCGAGTGGTGGTGGCTGCCCTGGCAGATTGTCGGAGCCCTGGTCTTCTTCGTCGCAGGTCTCGCCGAACTCCAGCGCCCACCCTTCGACATGCCGGTCGCCGACTCCGAGATCATCTTCGGCGCGTACACCGAGTACACGGGGCTGCGTTTCGCCCTGTTCCTCCTCGCCGAGTACGCGGGAATCGTCATCCTCTGCGCCTTGACCACGGTCCTCTTCCTCGGCGGCTGGCACGGCCCGTTCGGCGCCGACGGACTCGGCTGGATCTGGACCCTCCTCAAGACCGCCCTCCTCGCGTTCGTCGTCATCTGGCTGCGCGTCAGCTACCCGCGTCTGCGTGAGGACCAGTTGCAGAAGCTCGCCTGGACCACCCTCGTCCCCCTCGCCCTCGCGCAGATCGCGCTCACCGGCATCGTGAAGGTGGCGATCAGCTGATGCCCCCGATCCCCGGATCAGGCCTGGCCAAGGGCCTCGCCGTCACCCTGCGCACGATGACGAAGAAGACCGTCACCGCGCAGTACCCCGACACCCAGCCCGAACTCCCGCCCCGATCCCGCGGCGTCATCGGGCTGTTCGAGGAGAACTGCACGGTCTGCATGCTCTGCGCCCGTGAGTGCCCCGACTGGTGCATCTACATCGACTCCCACAAGGAGACGGTGCCGCCCGCCGCCCCCGGCGGACGCGAGCGCAGCCGTAACGTCCTCGACCGCTTCGCCATCGACTTCTCCCTCTGCATGTACTGCGGTATCTGCATCGAGGTCTGCCCCTTCGACGCGCTTTTCTGGTCGCCGGAGTTCGAGTACGCAGAGACGGACATCCACGAGCTCACCCATGAGCGGGACAAGCTCCGCGAGTGGATGTGGACCGTGCCGGAGCCGCCCGCCCTCGACCCCGGGGCGGAGGAGCCGAAGGAGATCGCCGCCGCCCGCAAGGCGGCCGACAAACTCGCCGCGCAGGCACCCCGGACGACCCCCGACCCCGCCCCTGACGAGAAGGGAGGAACCCCGTGACGCCGCACACCGCAGCCCCCGTGCTCGCCGCAGCCGCCGACCACCCCGGCTTCCTCTCCCCGACCGGTGTCGAGATCGCGTTCGTCCTCGTCGGCCTCGCCACCCTCGGCGCCGCCGTCATCACCGTCACCACCCGGCAACTGGTGCACGCCGCCCTCTGGCTCGTCGTGGCGCTCGGCGGGCTGGCCGTCGAATACCTCCTGCTCACCGCGGAGTTCATCGCCTGGGTGCAGGTACTGATCTACGTCGGTTCCATCGTCGTCCTCCTCCTCTTCGGCCTGATGCTCACCCGGGCCCCCATCGGCCGCTCCCCGGACGCCGACTCGGGCAACCGGTGGGTCGCCCTGGGTGCGGCCCTCGCCTCGGCCGCCGCGCTCGTCTGGGTCGTCGTGGATGCCTTCCGTACCACCTGGATCGACCTCGAAGGACCGGCCCAGGGCTCCACCGCCGTCACCGGAGCCTTCCTCTTCCGGAACTGGGTCCTCCCCTTCGAGGCGCTCTCCGTCCTGCTGCTCGCCGCCCTCGTCGGCGCCATCGTCCTCTCCCGCAAGCACGACAAGGACACGGCGGTCCGGCCCCCCTCGGGCCCGTCCACCCGACGCGGCAAGGAGGGACAGACCTGATGCACCTCGCCTATCCCGCCGTACTCGCCGCCCTCCTCTTCTGCACCGGCCTCTACGGCGTCCTCGCCCGCCGCAACGCGATCCTGGTCCTGATGTCGGTCGAGCTGATGCTCAACGCCGTCAACCTCAACCTCGTCGCCTTCGACGTCTGGCTCCGCGACACCCTCCACTCCGGCCAGGCCCTCACCCTCTTCACCATCGCCATCGCCGCCGCCGAGATCGGCATCGGCCTCGCGATCGTCCTGGCCGTCTACCGCAACCGCGGCTCCTCCGACATCGACCGGCTCCGCGACACCGCCGAGACCGACGACGCCGAGATCCTCGACGCCGAGGCCGCCGCCGACATCGCCGACGCCGGGACCGACGGCCGCGCCGAACCGGCAGGGAAGACCGCGAGCGCGGGGAAAGCCGCGAGCGCGGGGACCACCAAGAACACAGAGGCCACCTCGTGACCACGACGACCCTCGCCGCCCTCGTCCCGCTCCTGCCCTTCCTCGGAGCCGTCGCCGGACTCGCACTCGGCCGCACCGCCCCCGGCTTCGTCCGCCCCCTGGCGATCCTGCCGACGCTCACCGCGGCCGTCCTCGCCGTGATCGTCGCCGTCCGCCAGGGCGGCGGCCGCGCCATCGACGCCGCCACCCAGCTCACCCCCACCGGGTCGGTCCCCATCGACCTGGCCCTGCACCTGGACGGCTTCGCGGTCCTGGTCGCCGTCCTCGTCGGGCTCGTCGCCACCTGCGTACAGCTCTACTCAACGGCCTACCTCCGCGACGACGCCCGCTACCCCTCCTACGCGGCCCTGGTCTCCTTCTTCACCTCCGCGATGCTGCTCGTCGTCTACTCCGGCGACCTGATGGTGCTCCTGGTCGGCTGGGAGATCATGGGCATCTGCTCGTACTTCCTGGTCGGTCACTACTGGGAGACGCCCGAAGCGCGCGCCGCCTCCCTCAAGGCCTTCCTCGTCACCAAGCTCGGCGATGTCCCCTTCCTGATCGGCCTGTTCGCCCTGGCCGCCGACACCGGCAGCTTCCGGATCACCAAGATCCTCGCGGCCGTCACCAACGGCGGCCTGGACCACCCCACCCTCATCGCCCTGCTGCTCCTGGCAGGCGTCGCCGGGAAGTCCGCCCAGTTCCCCCTGCACACCTGGCTGCCCGACGCGATGGCCGGCCCCACCCCCGTCTCCGCGCTCATCCACGCCGCGACGATGGTCGCGGCCGGGATCTATTTCGTGGCCCGGCTGCTCCCCGTCTTCGCCGCCTCCGGCGCGGCCCTGGTCGTCCTCGCCGTGATGGCGGCCGTGACGATGATCGGCTCCGGACTCGCCGCCCTCGCGCAGGACGACATCAAACGGGTCCTCGCCTACTCGACGATCGGTCAGCTCGGCTACATGTCCGGTGCCCTGGCCGTCGCCGACCGGGGCGCCGCCGTCTTCCACCTGATCTCGCACGGTGCGTTCAAAGCCGTCCTCTTCCTCGCGGCCGGCGTCGTCATCCACGCCGCCGGAACCAACTCACTCGCCGCCATGTCCCGCATGGGCGGCCTCGCGCGCCGGATCCCCGACGCCTACTGGACGATGACCGTCGCCCTCCTCGCGCTCGCCGCCATCCCGCCGTTCGCCGGCTTCTTCTCCAAGGAAGCCGTCCTCGTCGCCGCCGAGCACACCGCCATGGGGGACCGGACCGTCGCCCCGGCCGCCGCGGGCTGGACGATCCTCGTCGCCGGGCTGCTCGCCGCCGTCCTCACCGCCGCCTACGCCACCCGCCTCTGGCTCCTCGCCTTCAAGGGGCGCGGCGCCGAACTCCCCGACCACGGCAGGCAGCCCCTCGCCATGACCTCCGTCCTGTGGATCCTGGCCGTCCCCACCATCGCCTTCGGGCTCACCGCTGGCGTGCTCGGCGACTGGTTCGACGGCCACACCCTCACCCCGTCCCTCACCACGGCCGTCCTCTCCACCGGCGTCGGCCTCGTCGGCGGGCTCGTCACCTACGGCGCCTGGCGCCACACCACGGCGCTCGCCGCCCGTACCCCCATCGGTGCCGTCGCCGCCCACCCCGGCGCCGAACCCGCCCTCGTCGAAGCCGAGGCCATGACGTCGCACACCGCCGCCTACGGCACCATCGCGGACGCCGCCGACCCGGCCGACCCCGGACGCCTCCTCCTGGGCCCGCTCCACCGCCACGCGGTCACCGGCTTCCACCTCGACGCCCTGTACGCGGCGGTGTTCGTCCGGCCCGTCCAGCAGGCCGCCCGCCTCGTGCGCTTCCTGGACCGCACGGTCGTCGACACCTACGTCAACGGATCGGGCGCCGCCACCCGGCTCCTGGGCACCGCCGTACGCCGCGCCCAGACCGGAAACGTGCAGACCTACCTCAGCGTCCTGCTCGCCGGTTCCCTCGTCCTGGCGATCGCCGCCGTCGTCTTCGCCAACGTCAACGCGGGGTCGTGACCGTGATCGATATCAGCCCGTCCGTGATGCAGTTCCTTCTCGCGTTCATCATCGTCGTCCCGCTCCTCGGCGCCGTCGCGGCCCTGCTCCCCGCCCCGCCCGGGCTCAAGGGCAAGAGCCCCGACCAGGCCGTGCTCCGCCACGGCGTGACCGTGACCGGCGCCGTCCTCATCGCCGCGATCGTCCTGGCCGTCGGCTTCGACCACGACCACCCCGCCACGATGCAGGCGACCACCGACATCAGCTGGATCCCGGCACTCGACGTCCGCATCCACCTCGGCATCGACGGCATCTCGCTCCCCCTCCTCCTGCTGACCGCGCTGCTGACCTTCCTCTGCGCGCTGTACAGCTACTTCAAGCTGCCAGCGGGCCCCTCACCGAAGGCGTTCATCGCCCTCGTCCTCGTCCTGGAATCCGGCACCCTCGCCACCTTCGCCGTCCTCGACCTGCTGCTCTTCTTCCTGGCCTTCGAGATGGTCCTCATCCCGATGTACTTCCTCATCGCCCGCTGGGGCGGTGACCAGCGGCGCGCCGCCGCCTGGAAGTTCATCCTCTACACACTGCTCGGCTCGGTCGTCATGCTGCTGGGCCTGCTCCTCATCGGGCTGAAGAGCGGCACCTTCGACATGGTGGCACTCGCCACTGACAACGGCCGTGGCCTCACCACATCCGTGCAGGTCATCGCCGTTCTCGCGATCGGTCTGGGGCTCGCAGTGAAGACCCCGATGTGGCCCCTGCACAGCTGGCTCCCCGATGCCCACACCGCCGCCCCGACCGTCGGCTCCGTGCTCCTGGCGGGGGTCCTGCTGAAGATGGGAACGTACGGATTCGTCCGGATCCTGCTCCCCATCGCGCCCGACGGGATGCGCGCCTTCGCGCCGTACCTCGCCGCGTTCGCCGTCGTCGGTATCGTCTACGGATCGCTCGCCTGCCTGGCCCTCGCCCGCAACGGCGCCAAGGGCGACCTCAAGCGGCTCATCGCGTACTCCTCCGTCGGCCACATGGGCTTCGTGCTGCTCGGCATCGCCACCATGACTCCCACCGGGGTCAACGGCGCGCTCTTCGCCAACATCGCCCACGGCCTCATCACCGGCCTGCTGTTCTTCCTGGTCGGCGCTATCAAGGACCGCTACGGCACCGCCGACCTGGACACCCTCGCCGGCGCCACCGGAGCAGCCCTCTACGGCCGCGCCCCCCGCCTCGGCGCCCTGCTCGCCTTCGCCGCCGTCGCCTCGCTCGGACTGCCCGGACTCGCCGGATTCTGGGGCGAGATGCTCACCCTGTTCGGCGCCTACAGCCCCGCCGAGGGCCTCAGCCGCCCGGCGTTCCGCACCTTCATGGCCATCGGCGCGTTCGGCACCCTGCTCACCGCCGCGTACATGCTCATCGTGGTCCGCCGCGTCTGCATGGGCGAACACACACCCCATTCCCAGCTCTCGCCCGACGACCGGACCGCGCGGCCGGCGGACGACCCCGGGCGGCCCACAGCAGTCGGAGGCCCCCCGCAGCTCGCCGACATCCAGCGCTACGAAGCCGCCGCCTGGACCCCGCTCGCCGCCCTCACCGTTCTCGCCGGACTCTGGCCCGCCGTCCTCCTCGGCCTCACCGACCCGGCCGTGCAGAAGCTCCTCGCAGGAGGCAAGTCGTGACCGCGGACCTCAGCACCGCCCCGGGCGCCCTCACCACGGCGGCCGACACCGCCCCCAGCGTCGTCCAGGGCGTCGACTGGCTCGCCATCGCACCCCCCACCCTCACCGCGCTGGCCGCCCTGCTCGTCCTCGTCGCCGACCTCTTCCTCCCCGAGCACCGCAAGAAGCTCCTCGGCTACGGAACCCTCACCGCGCTCGCCGCCGCCCTCGCCCTCCTCATCCCGCTGCGCGCCGGAGACCGCGCCACCTTCTGCGTCACCACCGGCACCCAGGTGTGCAGCTACACCGCCGACCACTTCGCCCTGGTCATCCAGGCCCTCGTCCTCGGCGGGGCGTTCCTCACCGCGCTGCTCTCCCTCGACGACACGCGGAAGCTCCCGGCGGGCGAATACTGGTTCCTGCTGCTCGCCTCCGCCGCGGGCGCCGCCCTCCTGCCCGCCTCCCGCGATCTCGCCACCCTCGTCGTCGCCCTGGAGGTCGCCTCGCTGCCCGCCTTCGCCCTCGTGGGGATCAAGCGCGGCGACCGGCGCTCATCCGAAGCCGCGCTCAAGTTCTTCCTCTCCTCCGTCGTCGCCACCGCCGTCATGCTCCTGGGCGTCAGCTTCGTGTACGCGACCACGGGGACCCTGCACCTCACCGAGATCGCCGCCCATCTGGACGACGTACCTCCGGCCCTGGACACCCTCGCCAAGACCGGCGTCGTCCTCACCCTCGTCGGCTTCGCCTTCAAGACCGCCGCGGCCCCCTTCCACTTCTGGGTCCCCGACACCTATGTGGGCGCGCCCCTGCCGATCGCCGCCTACCTCTCCGTCGTCGGCAAGACCGTCGGCTTCACGGGCCTCATCCTCGTCACAGTTGTCGCGTTCCCCTCTTATGCCGACGTCTGGGGACCCGCAGTCGCCGTCCTGGCCGCCCTCACCATGACCGTCGGCAACGTCGCCGCCCTCCGCCAGCGGGCCGACCGTGCCCGCAGCGCCGTACGGCTCCTCGCCTGGTCCTCCGTCGCCCAGGCCGGCTATCTGCTCGTCCCGATCGCCGCCGCCGCGTACTCCAGCGACGAACAGATCGGCTCCACCGTCGCGTACGCCCTCATGTACGCCGTCGTGAACCTCGGCGCCTTCGCCGTCGCGGCCCTCGTCGCCCGTACGAAGCCCGGCAACCGCATCACCGACTACCGGGGCCTGTACGCCACCCGCCCCCTCGCCGCCCTCGCGCTCGGCTTCTTCCTGCTCTGCCTGGCCGGACTGCCGCCCGGCATCATCGGGCTCTTCGCGAAGGTCACGGTCTTCTCGGCGGCCGTCGATGCGGGGCTCGGCTGGCTCGCCGTCGTCATGGCCGTCAACGTGGTGATCGCTCTCTACTACTACCTTCAGTGGACCGCGATCCTCTTCAGGAGCCCGGACGCCGTGGACGCGACCGGTGGAACCCAGGCCTCGACCGAGGACGCGACCACCGGAACGCGGGCCTCCGGAACGCCGCCCCGATTCCGGGCCCCCGCCCCGCTCACCACGGCGATCGCCCTCACCGCCGCCGCCGGCATCCTCCTCTCGGGAGCCCCGCAGGTAGTCCTCAGGTTCGCCGCCGTCACCCTCTTCTGACGCTCTCCGCAGGCGAAAGATCGGTTTGCCCGAGGCCGCCGACCCAGGGCAAGGTCGTGCTCTGCATACGTCCCCGTACACGACGCGGACGTACGAAATCCATAGAGGAGAGAGAGCAGTGCTGAACGGGTTCAAGGACTTCATCCTGCGCGGAAACGTCATCTCGATGGCGATCGGCCTCGCCGTCGGAGCAGCCTTCACCGCCGTCGTCACCGGCTTCAGCACCGCCTTCATCACGCCGCTGATCGGCCTCGCCACCGGCTCGGTCGGCGACTTCAGCACCGCCGAGTTCAGCGTCGAGGGCGCGATCTTCCCGTACGGCAAGTTCCTCGCGGCCGCGATCGCCTTCCTCATCACCGCCGCGGTCCTCTACTTCTGCGTCGTGGTCCCCATGACCAAGGTGCAGAACCGCTTCACCAAGGAGGAGGAGGTCGACATCAAGGCCGCCCTCCGCGACTGCCCGCGCTGCTTCAGCGCGATCCCCGCCGTCGCCTCCCGCTGCGCCCACTGCACCAGCGAGGTCGAGCCCGACCCCGAGGCGGTCTCCCTCGCCAAGCTGCCGGTCCAGCGCTGAGCCGACTGCCCGCCCGACGCTGAGCGGCGCTCCCAGCCCAGCGCTCCTCGCCGGCGCTGACCCACGCACGCCCCGACACCCGTACGGCCCAGTGCCGCGCCGTACGGGCCAGGAGCCGGAACCGGCCGGATCACGCCGGAGCGGCCCCGCCCTCCACCCGCACGCACAAGGGAACTAGCTCCCCTCGCCTGGCGTTGACCAGTACGGGAGGCTCCACTGGGGGAGTGGAGCACCACCATGCAAAGGGTTCCCCTGCTGCACCACTTGGAGGGCGTACCGTGCACCGCCGGCACAACGGGCTGAAAACCGCCGTACTCCTCGGGGGCCTGTCCGCACTCATCATCATCATCGGCAGCTTCTTCGGACGTACGGGCCTCGTCATCGCGCTCGTCGTGGCCGTCGGCACCAACGCCTACGCCTACTGGAACAGCGACAAGCTGGCGCTGCGGGCCATGCGGGCCCGCCCCGTCAGCGAGTTCGAAGCACCGCAGCTCTACCGGATCGTCCGCGAGCTCTCCACCGCGGCCCGTCAGCCGATGCCCCGCCTGTACATCTCCCCGACCCAGGCGCCCAACGCCTTCGCCACCGGCCGCAATCCGCGCAACGCGGCCGTCTGCTGCACCGAGGGCATCCTCCAGATCCTCGACGAGCGGGAGCTGCGCGGTGTCCTGGGCCACGAGCTGAGCCATGTCTACAACCGGGACATCCTCATCTCCTCCGTCGCCGGAGCCCTCGCCTCCGTCGTCATGTTCCTGGTCAACTTCGCCTGGCTCATCCCCATCGGCCGCTCCAACGACGACGAAGGCCCCGGCCTCCTGGGCATGCTCCTGATCATGATCCTGGGCCCGCTCGCCGCCTCCGTCATCCAGCTCGCCGTCAGCCGCTCCCGTGAGTACGAGGCCGACGCGTCCGGAGCGCAGCTCACCGGGGACCCGCTCGCCCTCGCCAGCGCCCTGCGCAAACTCGAAGCAGGAACGAAACAGCTCCCGCTGCCCCCGGAGCCCAGGATCGAGACCGCGAGCCACATGATGATCGCGAACCCCTTCCGCCCGGGACAGGGGATGGCCAAGATGTTCTCCACCCATCCGCCGATGGCGGAGCGCATCGCCCGACTGGAACAGATGGCAGGTCGCCGCCCATGAAAACCATCCTGAACATCATCTGGCTCGTGCTGTGCGGGTTCTGGATGTTCCTCGGCTATCTCCTCGCAGGCGTGCTGCTCTGCATCACCATCATCGGCATCCCGTTCGGCGTCGCCGCCTTCAGGATCGGGATCTACGCGCTCTGGCCCTTCGGCTACACCGTCGTCGACCGCAGGGACGCCGGATCGCCCTCCTGCGTCGGCAACGTCCTCTGGCTGATCCTCGCCGGATGGTGGCTCGCCCTCGGCCACATCACCACCGGCATCGCCCTCTGCATCACGATCATCGGCATCCCTCTGGGCATCGCCAACTTCAAGCTGATCCCCGTCTCGCTGATGCCCTTCGGCAAGGAGATCGTCACCACGGACCAGCCGTTCGTCGCCCGCTAGCACCGGGGGACTCGGCTGTCGAGACCGGGAAACGCAGCTGACGGGCCCCGGAGCGACCGCGTACGCTCCCCAGCCGTGGACAGGCAACGCACGGAAGCCGTGGACAGGCAACGCACGGACCGGCAGCTCCGGCTGATCGCCGAGACGGTCCGGATCGCCGACGCGCTCGGCGTGGACCTCTGGCTCCGCGGCGGCTGGGCCATGGAGTTCTTCCTCAAGCAGGGCGAGGAGAGCAGCTTCGCCTTGCTGGACGAGGACGGCTCCGGCCATGCGGTGGTCGCGGGCGGGCCCTGGGCCGGGGAACGGTGGCCGGACGGCATGCTCGAAGGCCCGCTCGGCCGTATCGGTGCGACGGCCTGTCCGGTCATCAGCCCGGCCGCCCAGATCGAGATCAAGCGGATGACGCCGGTCTGGATCCCCGGCCGCCCGCGCCGGGCCGAGGACGCCGAGGACATCCGCGTACTGGAGACGGCTCTACGCGACGCTGGTGGCGGGCCGGACCGGGAGCGGCCGGGCGGCACACCGCGATAGGCGCCCTGCCCGCTGACCTGCCCGCCGGCCCGTTCCACGCCCCCTCCGCCGACGGCAGCCCACGCAACCGAACGCACGCTCGCTGCGTCTTGTGTTCCAAGACCAAGCAAGGGGTAGGAGCAGCGACATGAGCATTGTCGGTTGGATCATTCTTGGGCTGCTCGCCGGAGTCATAGCCAAAATCCTGCTCCCGGGCCGCGACCCGGGCGGCATCATCGGGACCACCCTCATCGGGATCGCCGGTGCCTTCGTCGGAGGCTGGCTCTCCAGTCAGTTCCTCGACCGTCCGATCAGCAACGACTTCTACGACACCGCGACCTGGATCGCCGCCATCGCCGGCTCCTTGGTCCTGCTGATCCTCTACCGGCTGCTCTTCGGCAACTCTCGCGAACGCCGCTGACCGCTTCTGGGGCTCAACTCAGCCCGGTCTCCCGCAACGTCACATTCAGCCGGCCCGTTCGCATCCCCGCGGCAGGGTCGGCTGTTCCGGCGTACACCTTCGGCACCCCGTGGAACGCGAAGCGCGACGGGCCGCCGAAGACGAAGAGGTCCCCGGAGACCAACTCCACGTCCGTGTAGGGCCGCCCGCGATCCTCGGTGTTCCCGAAGCGGAACAGACACGTCGCCCCGATGCTCAACGACACCACAGGAGCACCCGAACGCTCCTCCTTGTCCTGGTGCATCCCCATCCGCGCCGCGTCGTCATAGAAGTTGATCAGCGCGGTGTCCGGAGTGAACGCCTCCGCCGCGCCCTCGTCCCCGTACGCCTCCGCCACCGCCGCACGCCCCAGCGCGACCAGCCACGGCGGCAACGCGGCCACCGGGGCGCCGTTCACATCGTCGGCGGTACGGGTGTACCGGTACGGCTGCCAGTGCCACCCCAGGCACACCGTCCGCACCGACATCACACCGCCGCCCGGCAACACCGTGTGCCGCAACGGAACCGGCCCCCGCGCCCACTCCCGGCACGCCCCCACCAACTCCCGCCGCCGCTCCACCGAAAGCCACTCCGGTACGTGCACGGCACCCGGCGCGACCACCTGCCGGGGCCGCGGGAACAGCCCGCCCGAAGCCGCCGGAACCCCACGCGAGACCACCCGTCACACCACCCTCAGCCGCCGGCCCGCACCCGCGAGGCGCCACCGGCTTTCACAACGCCCTCCACACACGCGGCCCCTTCGAGCCCCAGCAGCACCTGCTTGCGCTCCAGGCCACCCGCGTACCCCCGCAGCGCCCCGTCCGCGCCGATCACCCGGTGGCACGGCCGCACGACCAGCAACGGGTTGCGCCCGATCGCCGTTCCCACCGCCCGCACCCCCGCGCCCGAGGCCCCGACCCGCGCGGCGACCTCCCCGTACGACAGGGTCTGCCCGTACGGGATCGACTCGACCACCTCCCAGACGCGCCGCTGGAACTCCGTACCCACACCCTCGGCGAACGGCACGTCGAACCGCGTCGACCGCCCCGCGAAGTACGCCTCCACCTGCGCGACGACCCCCACGAACAGCTCGGGCACCTCCAGCCACCCGTCCTGGACGACCGCGCCGCCCTTCTGGCCGGGCACGGACAACGACACCAGCCGCAGCCCCTCGGCCGTCCCGTCCGACTCGCCCACCAGCAGCAACTCGCCCACCGGACTCGCCACCCGCGTGTACACCGTCGTCACGACCGCTCACTTCCTCCGCTGCTGATCCGCTGAACCGAGGCGACCCTCGGCCCTCACCGGCCAGTCTGCTCCGCACCCCACACCCGCCACCGGCGGTTTTCGGACACGGAGCCGGGCACCCCCCGAAACGCGGAGAGGCACCCCGTCCAGGTCGGCCCCGACGGCGTGCCCCTTCTCGTTCACGAATCGCCCTACCGGTAGTTCACGAACTGGATGGCGAAGTCGAGGTCCTTGTCCTTCAGCAGCGCCTGCACGGCCTGGAGGTCGTCGCGGCTCTTCGAGCTGACGCGCAGCTCGTCACCCTGGACCTGCGCCTTGACGCCCTTGGGGCCCTCGTCGCGAATGATCTTGGCCACCTTCTTGGCGTTCTCCTGGGAGATGCCTTCCTCGATGGTGGCGAAGATCTTGTACTCCTTGCCGGAGAGCTGCGGCTCACCGGCGTCCAGCGACTTCAGCGAGATGCCCCGCTTGATCAGCTTGGACTGGAAGATGTCGAGGATCGCCTTGACCCGCTCCTCGCCGTTCGCCTCCATCAGGATCTTCTCGCCGGACCACGAGATCGAGGCGCCCGTGCCCTTGAAGTCGTAACGCTGGGAGATCTCCTTGGCGGCCTGGTTGAGGGCGTTGTCGACCTCCTGCCGCTCGACCTTCGAGACGATGTCGAAACTGGAGTCGGCCATGACGTGTGGCTCCTTGCGTCGAATGTGCGTGGGATACAGCGCAAAGCCTAGCCACCGCCGCACCCTCCGGCTGCTGATCAATGAGGTGGCGGAGCACCCCTGGCCATCAGGTATTGTTTACGTCGTCGCCAAGGAGCTCACCAGTGGAGATCCGACGCGTCGTTCGAGGCGGTGTGCCCGAGTGGCCAAAGGGAGCAGACTGTAAATCTGCCGGCTCAGCCTACCCAGGTTCGAACCCTGGCGCCGCCACGCGAACGAAGCCCCCGACCAGTCCTTCTGGTCGGGGGCTTCCTCGTTCTCGGCAGCTGTCAGCCGCTCCGTCAGTTGCCCGCGACGTCCTTCACGGAGACCGTGACCGGCACGTTGCCCGAGATGACTTCGAGGGTCAGGCCCGCCGTCGCCGGGGTGTCCAGCAGCTCCAGGATCGTCGCCGCCACGTCGTCGCGCGGGATCGGGCCGCGCCCGGTCTTCGCGGCGAGCAGGATCTGCCCGTTGCCCGCGTCGTCGGTGAGCATCCCGGGGCGCAGGATCGTCCAGTCGAGTGCGGAGCGGGAGCGTACGTCGGCGTCCGCCGCGCCCTTCGCCCTCAGGTAGACGTCGAACACCTCGTCGCCGGGGTGGTCGGGGTCGGCGCCCATGGAGGAGATGACGATGTACCGGCGTACGCCCGCGGCTTCGGCGGCGTCGGCGAACAGGACGGCGGCGCCCCGGTCGACGGTGTCCTTGCGGGCGGTGCCGCTGTTCGGTCCGGCGCCCGCCGCGAAGACGGCCGCGTCGGCCCCGCGCAGCACCTCGGCGGTCTCCTCCACGGTGGCCGATTCGAGGTCCAGCACGGCGGGTTCGGCGCCGAGGTCGGTGAGGTCCTTGCTTTGTTGAGGGTTGCGGATGATCCCTACGGCCTCGTCGCCGCGTGCGGCGAGCAGCCGTTCCAGCCGCTGTGCGATCTGTCCGTGTCCACCTGCGATGACAATGCGCATACCTCCGACCGTACGCCCGGCGGCCGCCGTGTGCTCAGCTCTTGGGCCCGCCACCGGAGTCGGGTCGTCCCTGGCGGGGGAAGTCCGGACCGGCGGCCGTGTCGGGGTCGGAGTCGCAGTATTCGCGTACGGCGCTGGTGCGGGCGACGACCCGGCCGCGGTGGACGACGATCCGGCTGTAGGCGAGGGAGAGCACGGCGGAGAGCCGTTCCCCGCGTACGGCGAGGAGTTCGGCGGGGAAGCCCGCCTCCACGCGGATGTCGGGCAGCCCGAGGGCCGCGCGGGCGATCGTGGAGACCATGGCGTACGCGTGCTCGGCGCGCAGACCGTGCTGCGAGGCGAGGAGGTACGCCGCTTCGAGCGGGTCGCCGCGGCCCACCGGGTTGGCCGTGTCGCGGAGCGCGCCGCTGCCCGCCACCACGCGTACGCCTGCGGAGCGCAGGAGGCGTACGGGAGCGCTCGTACGGCGTTCGGAGCCCGCGCAGCCGCCCTGGGGGAGGCAGACGACGGTGATGCCGGCGGCGGCGAGCTGGTCGGCGGCGCGGCTCGCGGTCTCCAGGGGGAGGTGGGCGAGGCCGGCGCAGGGGCCGATGGTGACCCCGGGGCGCAGGCCCCCGGCCATCGCGGCGAGGCGGGCGAGCCGGGTCGGGTCGTCGCCGTCGGTGTGCAGGTCGACGGGGCAGCCGTGCTCGGCGGCGACATCCAGGACGGCCGCGGTGTACCCGGTGGGGTCGGGGTCCAGGTCGGGGCGGCCGCCGACGACGGCGGCACCCATCTTGACGGCGTCGCGGAGCATGGCCAGGTTGTCGGCCCCGGCGACCCCGGTGAGCAGCCGGGGCACGGCGACCGCAGTGAGGTCGGCGAGGCCGCGCAGGGCCCGCCGGGTCTGTAGGACGGCCTCCAGCGCGGCGAGGCCCTGGACGTCCCCGATCCGGACGTGGGCGCGCAGGGCGGTGGCGCCGTGGCCGAGCTGGAGGAGGGCGGCCTCGGTGGCGCGGCGCTGGATGTCCTCGGCGTGGTGGGAGGCGGGCCCCGGGCCGTCGGGGCCGGTGCCGTCGGCGGTGAGGGCCGTGTCGCCGTGGGCGTGGGGCTCGGCCGGGGCGGGGAGCAGGAGGTAGCCGCGCAGGTCGATGCGGGGGCCGCGGGTGGTGAGGCTGCCCGCGGTGCCGACGGCCTCGATACGGCTGCCGCTGAGGCGTACGTCGACGGCGCGGCCGTCGGTCAGGCGGGCGCCGCTCAGGACGAGGGCGGGGGTGCCGTCGGTGGTGGCCGCTTCGGCGCTGTCGGGCGCGTTGTCGTCGGGCCGACGCGGCTGGCTGTCGGGCATCGCGCTCCTGGGAGGGGTGCAAGATCACACGGAGTGGGGTCGAGCCTAGGGGCGTGCGCGGGCGGCTTCCGGGAGGAGCGCAATAGTCGTACCGGTGCGCCTGTGTCGACGCGGGGAAGGGCTCCGTCCGGAAGAGCGCGCGGGATGGATCAAGGCCTGATCAGGGGGTGTGGGCAGACCCGGAGTGACGGCCCGAGCGGGGTGCCGAAACGGATTTGGGCGATCGGCCGGGGACCGTGTAATGTCTTCCTCGCTCGCCCCAATAGCTCAGTCGGTAGAGCGTCTCCATGGTAAGGAGAAGGTCTGCGGTTCGATTCCGCATTGGGGCTCTGGTGATCGGGAAACCCCGCTTCGGCGGGGGGACTCATCATCAAAGCGGTGTAGCTCAGTCGGTAGAGCAAGCGGCTCATAATCGCTGTGTCACCGGTTCAAGTCCGGTCACCGCTACTAACGGTAGCCGATTGTTGGGTCGGTCCTTCGATCGGCTACTCTTTTATGCGTTCATCCGTCCATCGTCCGTCCAAGGAGCACTCACGTGGCTGCCACCGACGTCCGCCCGAAGATCACGCTGGCCTGCGTGGAGTGCAAGGAGCGGAACTACATCACCAAGAAGAACCGGCGTAACAACCCGGACCGTCTTGAGATGAAGAAGCACTGCCCGCGCTGCAACTCGCACACCGCGCACCGCGAAACGCGCTGAATCAGGCTCGTACACGAGGCCGTCCCCTCTGGGGGCGGCCTCGTGTCGTTGTCCGGGGTGCATCCCCGCACCGGGGCGTGCCCTTATTCGTCTTTCCATCAGGAGGTAGCGAGCTCATGGCGCTCGACCAGTCCTTCGTGGGGCGGACGTATCCGCCCACCCCGGCGTACGAGGTAGGCCGGGAGAAGATCCGCGAGTTCGCCGAGGCGGTGGGTGACACCCATCCCGCGTACGTCGACGCGGAGGCGGCCCGTGCGCTCGGCCACCCCGATGTGATCGCGCCGCCCACTTTCGTCTTCTCCATCACCTACCGGGCCGCCGGCGAAGTGGTGCAGGACCCGCAGCTCGGCCTGGACTACAGCCGGGTCGTCCACGGTGACCAGAAGTTCTCCTACGTGCGTCCCGTACGGGCGGGGGACCGGCTGACGGTCACCTCCACGATCGAGACCATCAAGTCCATGGCGGGCAACGACATCGTGGACATCCGCGGCGACGTGCACGACGAGGCCGGCGAGCTGGTCGTCACGGCGCTCACGAAGCTGGTGGCACGCGCCGCCGAGGAGGCGTGATGACGGCGAAGGTCTCCTACGGTTCGGTCGAGGTCGGTACGGAGCTGCCCGCGCAGTCGTTCCCGGTGACGCGGGCGACGCTCGTCCAGTACGCCGGTGCGTCGGGCGACTTCAACCCGATCCACTGGAACGAGAAGTTCGCCCTTGAGGTCGGGCTGCCGGACGTGATCGCGCACGGCATGTTCACGATGGCCGAGGCGATCCGCGTGGTCACGGACTGGGCCGGGGACCCGGGCGCGGTCGTCGAGTACGGGGTGCGGTTCACCAAGCCCGTCGTCGTGCCCAACGACGACAAGGGCGCGCTGATCGAGGTCAGCGGCAAGGTCGCGGCCAAGCTGGAGGACAACCTGGTCCGGGTGGACCTGGTGGCCGTGTGCGACGGCAAGAAGGTGCTGGGCATGTCCCGCGCCGTCGTCCGGCTCGCCTGAGGACCACGCGGAAGCTGTACGGTCCGTGGCCCCGCCCGAGCGGCGGGGGCGCGGACCGTACTCTTGTCCCCGTGCAGGAACTCCACGATGCCCCCCTCGCCCCCCTGACCACCTTCCGGCTCGGCGGCCCCGCCACCCGGCTCCTGACGGCCACCACCGATGCCGAGGTGGTCGCCGCCGTGGCCGAGGCCGACGCGAGCGGCACCCCGCTGCTGGTCATCGGCGGCGGCTCCAACCTGGTCATCGGCGACAAGGGCTTCGACGGCACGGCGCTGCGGATCGCCACCAAGGGATTCACGCTCTCCGGTACGTCGCTGGAGCTGGCGGCCGGTGAGGTCTGGACCGACGCCGTCGCCCGGACCGTGGAGGCGGGCCTCGCGGGCATCGAGTGCCTGGCCGGGATCCCCGGCTCCGCGGGCGCGACGCCCATCCAGAACGTCGGGGCGTACGGCCAGGAGGTCGCCTCCACCATCACGGAGGTCGTCGCCTACGACCGGCAGACCCGGGAGACGGTGACCCTTCCGAACGCGGAGTGCTCCTTCTCGTACCGGCACAGCCGCTTCAAGGCGGAACCCGACCGGTTCGTGGTGCTCCGCGTCCGGTTCGAGCTGGAGGAGGCGGGCGGTCTCTCCGCGCCCCTCGCCTACCCGGAGACGGCCCGGGCCATGGGCGTCCAGCAGGGCGAGCGCGTCGCCGCCTCCGCCGCCCGGGAGACCGTGCTGAAGCTGCGCGCCGGCAAGGGCATGGTGCTGGACCCGGACGACCACGACACCTGGTCCGCGGGCTCCTTCTTCACCAACCCGATCCTCGACGCGGCCGCGTTCCAGGAGTTCCTGGCCCGGGTCCACGAGCGCCTCGGCCCGGACGTGGCACCCCCGGCGTTCCCCGCCGAGGACGGCCGGACCAAGACCTCGGCGGCCTGGCTGATCGACCGGGCCGGCTTCACCAAGGGGTACGGCAGCGGCCCGGCCCGGATCTCCACCAAGCACACCCTCGCCCTGACCAACCGCGGCGAGGCCACCACCGAGGACCTCCTTGCGCTGGCCCGTGAGGTCGTCGCCGGGGTCCATGCGGCCTTCGGCGTCACCCTGGTCAACGAGCCGGTGACGGTCGGCGTGACCCTCTGAGCACACGCGTGACCCCCTGAGCACACGCGTGCCCCTCCAGGCGCACGCGTGTCCCTATAAGCGCACGCGTCGCCTCCTTATATACGTTCGCGTCGCCTACAAGGACACGTAACGGCACTCAATAGGCGACGCCCACGCCCTTCCGCACCGCCGCCGGATCATCGATCAGCCCCAGCATCGCGTGCGCCACATCGGCCCGCGAGATGGTCCGGCTGCTGAGCGGCGCCCCGCCCACCACCTTGCGGTAGGCGCCCGTGCACGGCCCGTCCGTCAGCCTCGGAGGCCGTACGGAGGTCCAGTCCGTGGCACTGGCGGCCAGCAGCGCCTCCATCCGGGCGAGGTCCGCGTACACCTCTGCCAGAACCGCCCCGACCGCCTTGCGCGCCAGCCGGTCCATCAAGGGCTCACCGTCCGGCACCGGCCCCACCGGCGCCGCGCTCACCACCACCAGCCGGCGCGCATCCTCGGCCGCCATCGCCTCGACGATCAGCCCGGTCAGCCGCTCGGCGACCCCGTCCGCCTTCCGGCCCCGCGCGCCGAGCCCCGAGAGCACCGCGTCCCGCCCCGCCACCGCCGCGCGCACCGCCGCCGGGTCGTCCAGCCGTACGACCCCGTGCAGCGCCCCGGCATCCAGTGGCTCCGGGAGCCTCGCGGGGTCGCGGACCACGGCCGTCACCTCGTGGCCCGCCGCGAGCGCCTGGCCCACGATCTCCCGGCCGACACCTCCGGTCGCTCCGAACACCGTGAGCCGCATGCGCCCTCCTCGGGTGGGTAAGTGTTCACTCACCTCTAGGGTGAGTGGCTGATCACCCCCTCGTCAAGCCGTACAGGAGCACGCATGGAGCCGAAGCCGGCCCGCGTCCGCATCGTCGACGCCGCCCATGAGCTGATGGGCTCCATCGGCCTCGCCCGGACCACCACCAAGGAGATCGCGCGGGCGGCCGGCTGCTCGGAGGCGGCCCTCTACAAATACTTCCCCAGCAAGGAAGAGCTTTTCGTGACCGTCCTCAAGGAGCGGCTGCCGAAGCTCGGCGGACTGCTGGGCGACCTGGTCGCGGGGGAGGGCAGTGTCGAGGCCAACCTCACCGAGGTCGCCCGCCAGGCCGCGCTCTTCTACGAGCAGACGTTTCCCATGGCCGCCTCCCTGTACGCCGAACCGCAGCTCAAGCGCCGCCACGAGCAGGGCCTGCGCGAGCTCGGGACCGGACCCCACATGCCGATCCAGGGGCTGGACGCCTACCTCCGCGCCGAACAGCGCGCGGGCCGGGTGCGCGCGGACGCCGACACCTACGCCGCCGCCTCACTCCTGCTCGGCGCCTGCGCCCAGCGGGCCTTCGCCTACGACGCGCTCCCCGGCGGAACGCCCCCGCGGCCGCTGGAGGAGTTCGCCGCCTCCCTGGCCCGCACCCTGCTCGCCGGAATCAGCTAGCCAGCCAGTCGTCGATCCCCGACAGCAGCTTGTCCCGTACGTCGACGGGCGCGGCCGATCCGCGCACCGACTGCCGGGCCAGCTCGGCCAGCTCCGCGTCGGTGAACCCGTGGTCGCGGCGTACCAGCTCGTACTGGGCGGCGAGCCGCGAGCCGAACAGCAGCGGGTCGTCCGCGCCCAGCGCCATCGGCACCCCCGCGTCGAACAGAGTGCGCAAGGGGACGTCCGCGGCCTTCTCGTAGACGCCGAGCGCCACATTGGAGGACGGGCACACCTCACAGGTCACCTGGCGCTCGGCCAGCCGCGCCAGCAGCCGGGGGTCCTCGGCCGCCCGCACCCCGTGGCCGATGCGCGAGGCGTCCAGGTCGTCCAGGCAGTCCCGCACGCTGGAGGCGCCCGCCAGCTCCCCGCCGTGCGGAGCCGCCAGCAGGCCGCCCTCCCGGGCGATGGCGAAGGCCCGGTCGAAGTCGCGGGCCATGCCGCGCCGCTCGTCGTTGGAGAGCCCGAAGCCGACGACGCCCCGGTCCGCGTACCGCACGGCCAGCCGCGCCAGCGTCCGGGCGTCCAGCGGGTGCTTCATCCGGTTCGCCGCGATCACCACGCGCATCCCGAGACCGGTGTCCCGGGCGGCGCTGTCCACCGCGTCGAGGATGATCTCGATCGCCGGGATCAGTCCGCCGAGCAGCGGCGCGTACGAGGTGGGGTCGACCTGGATCTCCAGCCAGCCCGAGCCGTCCGCGACGTCCTCCTGGGCGCTCTCGCGGACCAGGCGGTGGATGTCCTCGGGGGACCGCAGACAGGACCGGGCGATGTCGTAGAGCCGCTGGAAGCGGAACCAGCCGCGCTCGTCGGTCGCCCGCAGCTTGGGCGGCTCGCCGCCGGTCAGTGCGTCGGGGAGGTGGACCCCGTACTTGTCGGCGAGTTCGAGCAGGGTGGTGGGCCGCATCGACCCGGTGAAGTGCAGGTGCAGGTGGGCCTTGGGCAACAGACGTACATCACGCTCCATTTGAAGATCCTGCCGCACGGGCGGGCCGGAGCGGAAGCCGCTTTCCTCTTTGGAGTGGGCCGAGACGAAAAGAGCCCCCGGCCGAGACGGCCGGGGGCACAATTCGCGGGCTTGTCAGGCCTTGGCCTCGCCCAGCAGCTTCTGGAGCCGGGAGACGCCCTCGATGAGGTCGTCGTCGCCCAGGGCGTAGGAGAGGCGGAGGTAGCCGGGGGTGCCGAAGGCCTCACCCGGGACCACGGCGACCTCGGCCTCGTCCAGGATCAGGGCGGCGAGCTCCACCGAGTCGGCCGGGCGCTTGCCGCGGATCTCCTTGCCGAGCAGGCCCTTCACCGACGGGTAGGCGTAGAACGCGCCCTCGGGCTCCGGGCAGAGCACGCCGTCGATCTCGTTGAGCATCCGCACGATCAGGTTGCGGCGGCGGTCGAAGGCGGTGCGCATCTCCGCGACGGCGTCCAGCGGGCCGGAGACCGCGGCCAGCGCGGCGACCTGGGCGACGTTGGAGACGTTGGAGGTGGCGTGCGACTGGAGGTTGGTCGCGGCCTTGACGACGTCCTTGGGGCCGATGATCCACCCCACGCGCCAGCCGGTCATCGCGTACGTCTTGGCGACGCCGTTGACGACGATGCACTTGTCACGCAGCTCGGGCACGATCGCCGGGAGCGAGGTGAACTTCGCGTCGCCGTAGACGAGGTGCTCGTAGATCTCGTCGGTCATGACCCACAAGCCGTGCTCCACCGCCCAGCGGCCGATCGCCTCGGCGTCGGCCTCGCTGTAGACGGCGCCGGTCGGGTTGGACGGCGAGACGAAGAGGACGACCTTGGTCCTCTCGGTGCGCGCGGCCTCCAGCTGCTCCACGGAGACCCGGTAGCCGGTGGTCTCGTCGGCGACGACCTCGACCGGGACACCGCCGGCGAGCCGGATCGACTCGGGGTAGGTGGTCCAGTACGGGGCGGGGACGATGACCTCGTCGCCCGGGTCGAGGATCGCGGCGAAGGCCTCGTAGATGGCCTGCTTGCCGCCGTTGGTCACCAGGATCTGGCCGGCGTCGACCTCGTAGCCGGAGTCCCGCAGGGTCTTCTCTGCGATGGCGGCCTTGAGCTCGGGGAGCCCGCCGGCCGGGGTGTAGCGGTGGTACTTCGGGTTGCGGCAGGCCTCGACCGCGGCGTCGACGATGTAGCCGGGGGTCGGGAAGTCGGGCTCGCCGGCCCCGAAGCCGATCACCGGGCGCCCAGCGGCCTTGAGGGCCTTGGCCTTGGCGTCGACGGCGAGGGTCGCGGACTCGGAGATCGCACCGACGCGGGCGGAAACCCTGCGCTCGGACGGAGAAGTTGCAGCGCTCATGGGGCCCATGCTCCCAGACCGGAAAACCCGTCGGCACACGGGTTTCAGGGACCGGACAGGAGTCGTACGGGAACCGGACAGGACCGGTCGGTAGTTGTCTGTTCGACGCAGCGCCCCTGAGCACGTACACTCACCTGTCGTTGGCCTTCACCAGCCGCACCGTTCCTGCACCCGGGCACCGGGGAAGATGCGGTAGGTTGGTGGAAACCACAAAGGGTCGTAGCTCAATTGGTAGAGCACTGGTCTCCAAAACCAGCGGTTGGGGGTTCAAGTCCCTCCGGCCCTGCTACACACTCCTTCGCCAGGATGTGTGCGCATGTACGTACTTCATTGCACAGCCGTGCGGCTCCACCGGGCGCGGCACGGCCACGACCCGGAATCAGGTGAGAAGCGTGACGGACGCCGTGGGCTCCATCGACATGCCTGATGCTGAGGACGAATCCCCCGAGTCCAGCAAGAAGACTCGGAAGGGCGGCAAGCGCGGCAAGAAGGGTCCTCTGGGCCGTCTCGCGCTGTTCTACCGCCAGATCGTCGCCGAACTCCGTAAGGTTGTCTGGCCGACTCGCAGCCAGCTGACGACATACACCAGTGTGGTGATTGTGTTCGTCGTTGTCATGATTGGTCTTGTTACCGTTCTTGACATGGGGTTCGCGCGGGTCATCAAGTACGTCTTCGGCTGAGCCGGCGGAAGGCGTCGGACCGGCGCCCCCACCGCATGTTCCACCCCTTTGTATCCAGGAAGAAGCAGCCATCGTGTCTGACCCGAACCTGAACGACGCCGTCGAGCCCGAGGCTGGCGCCTTCGAGTCCGCCAAGGACGAGCTCGGCATCGTTGAGGCTGCTGATTCCGAGAAGGCCGATCAGGCCGAGGCCACCGAGACCGCTGTGGACGCCGTCGCCGACGAGACGATCGAGGCCGACGAAGACGCTGAGGCCGCCGAGGCGGCGGAAGCCGTCGAGGCCGACGACGAGAGCGCCGACGGGGAAGAGGCCGAGCCGGCCGCCCCCGTCGACCCCGTCACCGCCCTGCGCGAGGAGCTCCGCGGTCTCCCCGGCGAGTGGTACGTCATCCACACGTACGCCGGTTACGAGAAGCGCGTGAAGGCCAACCTGGAGCAGCGCGCCGTCTCCCTCAACGTGGAGGAGTTCATCTATCAGGCCGAGGTGCCTGAAGAGGAAATCGTCCAGATCAAGAACGGCGAGCGCAAGAACGTCCGGCAGAACAAGCTCCCCGGCTACGTGCTGGTGCGCATGGACCTGACGAACGAGTCCTGGGGCGTCGTGCGGAACACGCCGGGCGTCACCGGCTTCGTGGGCAACGCCTACGACCCGTACCCGCTGACCCTGGACGAGATCGTCAAGATGCTCGCCCCCGAGGCCGAGGAGAAGGCCGCCCGCGAGGCCGCCGAGGCCGAGGGCAAGCCGGCTCCGTCCCGCAAGGTCGAGGTCCAGGTGCTGGACTTCGAGGTGGGCGACTCGGTCACCGTCACCGACGGCCCGTTCGCCACGCTCCAGGCCACGATCAACGAGATCAACGCCGACTCGAAGAAGGTCAAGGGCCTCGTCGAGATCTTCGGCCGCGAGACCCCGGTCGAGCTCAGCTTCGACCAGATCCAGAAGAACTAGCGCTTCCCGCCGGTTTCTGGACACATGCCTACCCAGCAGGTCAGAGGGGCTTCGCGGCCGCTCTGACCTGCTGGGTTTTTGGTCGCACAGCTATACCCGTTATCGTTGTGCGGTATGCCTCCATCCGGATGACCGGAATCGGCGGCGAAACACTCTCATAGGACCCGGAGAGAGCAATGCCTCCCAAGAAGAAGAAGGTCACGGGGCTTATCAAGCTCCAGATCAACGCCGGTGCGGCGAACCCGGCCCCGCCGGTCGGCCCCGCGCTCGGTCAGCACGGCGTCAACATCATGGAGTTCTGCAAGGCCTACAACGCCGCGACCGAGTCGCAGCGTGGCATGGTCGTGCCGGTGGAGATCACGGTCTACGAGGACCGCTCCTTCACCTTCGTCACGAAGACTCCGCCGGCCGCCAAGCTGATCCTCAAGGCCGCGGGTGTGGACAAGGGCTCCGGCGAGCCGCACAAGACCAAGGTCGCCAAGCTGACGGCTGCCCAGGTCCGCGAGATCGCCACGACGAAGCTCCCCGACCTGAACGCCAATGACCTCGACGCCGCGTCGAAGATCATTGCCGGCACCGCCCGCTCCATGGGCATCACGGTCGAAGGCTGATTCAGCCCCGTAGCCCTCAGTGGTAGGACCAAGCGCTGGTCCGCACCACGACTCCACACTCTGAAACCACAGGAGTAGAAGTGAAGCGCAGCAAGAACCTCCGCGCTGCGGACGCCAAGATCGACCGGGAGCGCAACTACGCCCCGCTCGAGGCCGTCCGTATCGCCAAGGACACCGCCTCCACGAAGTTCGACGGCACCGTCGAGGTCGCCTTCTGCCTGGGTGTCGACCCGCGCAAGGCCGACCAGATGGTCCGCGGCACCGTGAACCTCCCGCACGGCACCGGCAAGACCGCCCGGGTCCTGGTCTTCGCGACCGGTGACCGTGCTGCGGCCGCGGAAGCCGCCGGAGCCGACATCGTCGGCGCCGACGAGCTCATCGACGAGGTGGCGAAGGGCCGTCTGGACTTCGACGCCGTCGTCGCCACCCCGGACCTCATGGGCAAGGTCGGCCGCCTGGGCCGCGTGCTCGGTCCGCGTGGTCTGATGCCGAACCCGAAGACCGGCACCGTCACCCCCGATGTCGTGAAGGCTGTCAACGACATCAAGGGCGGCAAGATCGAGTTCCGCGTCGACAAGCACTCGAACCTGCACTTCATCATCGGCAAGGTCTCCTTCGACGAGACCAAGCTGGTGGAGAACTACGCAGCGGCGCTGGACGAGATCCTCCGTCTGAAGCCGTCCGCCGCCAAGGGCCGCTACATCAAGAAGGCCACGCTGGCCACCACGATGGGCCCCGGCATCCCGCTGGACGCCAACCGCACCCGCAACCTCCTCGTCGAGGAGGACCCGGCCGCCGTCTGAGCCACCGTGCTCACCCGGTAGCCGCGTCGCACGCGTGCACTGTGTGAACGGGCCCCGCAACCTTTCGAGGTGCGGGGCCCGTCCTCGTATCCGGAAGGGATAATCCACGGGGGACACGACGAGGGGCGGAGCGGCCGGATGAGGACGAGCACGTTACGACGACGCATGGGTACGGGGGCCGTCGCGGCGGCCCTGCTGTCGGTGGCGGCCTGCACCGGCGGTGGAGGCAGCAGCTCCGGTACGGCGGAGAAGCCGGCCGGGGACACGGTGGAGACCGCCTCCGTGGCGGCGCTCCAGCAGATCCGGAAGAAGACGGGCACCGCACGGTCGGCCCGGATCGAGGGCACCACGGAGATGGGCGAGACCGTCTCCATGAAGCAGACGGGGACCATCGGCTGGGCCGACGGCCTCTCCGGCTCGCTCACCCTCACGTACACCGGCGGCACCATGGCCAAGGCCCTTGAGCAGGGCGGCGGTGACGGTTCGGTCCGGGCGCGCTACTTCAAGGACGAGTTCTACGCGAACATGGGCGACGCCTTCGCGGCGACAGTCGGCGGCAAGCACTGGATCCGGTACGCCTATAAGGACCTCGCGGAGCTCGGCGGCCCCGCGGGCGACGTCCTGAAGGAGCAGGTCCAGAACAGCACCCCCGAGCAGGGCGTGAAGGCCCTGCTGGCCGCCGGGGACCTCAAGAAGGCCGGCCAGGAGGATGTGCGGGGCGTCCTGGCGACGCGCTACTCGGGCACCGTCGACGTGGCGGAGCTGACCGGGCGGAACAGCGCCCTGGACGCCGAGCAGCTCGCCGCCCTCAAGGAGCAGCTCTCCGCGGCCGGTGTCACCACCCAGACCGTCGACATCTGGGTCGGCGAGGACGACCTGCTCGTGAAGAAGACCGAGCGCGGACAGAGCGCGGCCGGAGCCTTCAACTCGACGGTCTTCTACAGCGACTACGGCACGGACGTCTCCGTGGAGAAGCCTCCGGCCGCCGACACCGCGGACTTCAAGGAGATCCTGAAGCAGCGGATGGCCGAGCCCTCCTGACCTCCGCCCAAACCTCTCGCACCGGGGCGGGCGGCGCCGGATTTGCCCGGCGCGCCCCCGGTCGCGTACTCTCCGCAAGAAGCCAAAGACCGCTGGTCGTCGCCGCGCTCTCGTCAGAGGGACGGTGACCGAAGGTTCCGCTAGATCGGACGACCTGCGCAGGTGACTGTGGAACTGCTCCCGGACGTATGTCCGGTCGAGCCGCGCCCTGGCACTTGTGCTGGGGCGTTTCGTCTTTCCCGGCCCCTTCTGAGCGGTCCTCATCACCCGGAAGGAGGCCGACGCTCATGGCAAGGCCCGACAAGGCTGCCGCGGTAGCCGAGCTGACGGACCAGTTCCGCAGCTCGAACGCCGCCGTGCTGACCGAGTACCGGGGTCTCACCGTGGCACAGCTCAAGGAGCTGCGCCGTTCGCTCGGTGAGAACGCCCAGTACGCCGTGGTGAAGAACACGCTGACCAAGATTGCGGCCAACGAGGCCGGGATCGACACGCTGGACGACCTGTTCTCGGGTCCGACGGCGGTTGCCTTCGTCACCGGTGACCCGGTGGAGTCGGCGAAGGGTCTTCGTGACTTCGCCAAGGAAAACCCCAACCTCATCATCAAGGGCGGTGTCCTTGACGGTAAGGCGCTGTCCGCCGATGAGATCAAGAAGCTTGCGGACCTCGAGTCCCGCGAGGTTCTGCTCTCCAAGCTGGCCGGTGCTTTCAAGGGCAAGCAGACGCAGGCGGCGCAGGTCTTCCAGGCCCTGCCCTCCAAGTTCGTCCGCACCGCGGAAGCTCTTCGCGCCAAGAAGGAAGAGCAGGGCGGTGCCGGTACGCCGGCTCCCGCCGAGGCCGCCGAGTAATTTCGCTCAGCGGTCCAGCGGGCTCCACGTACGCCCGCAGACACATACATCCGGCACCTGCCGAATAGTGGAAGGACGCCTGTCATGGCGAAGCTGTCCCAGGAAGAGCTGCTCGCGCAGTTCGAAGAGCTGACCCTCATCGAGCTCTCCGAGTTCGTGAAGGCCTTCGAGGAGAAGTTCGACGTCACCGCCGCCGCGGCCGTCGCCGTCGCCGGTCCCGCCCAGGGCGGCGCCCCGGCCGAGGCCGAGGCCGAGCAGGACGAGTTCGACGTCATCCTCACCGGTGCCGGCGACAAGAAGATCCAGGTCATCAAGGTCGTGCGTGAGCTGACCTCGCTGGGTCTCAAGGAGGCCAAGGACCTCGTGGACGGCGCCCCGAAGCCCGTCCTCGAGAAGGTCGCCAAGGACGCCGCCGAGAAGGCCGCCGAGTCCCTCAAGGGCGCCGGCGCTTCCGTCGAGGTCAAGTAACACCCCGGGAGTCCACGGACTCCCCGCGGGCGCGTCATGCGCCCGCACCGAAGGGCGATCACCCATCCGGGTGGTCGCCCTTCGGCGTACCCGTGGCGGCTGCCTTGATCTTCCGCCGTCGACGAGTAGGGTGATCTTCGCCGTGCGCCTCTCGCGGGGCGCCCAGGGGCCTCCTGAGGGCTTCCCGGGGGCGGCCGGAGAGAGCCCCTGGGGGCCCGTTCGGACCGGTGGGCCTTGACGAACGGCACGAGGCGCGCAATTCTCAGGACGCGTCATCACTTCGATCCGTATCCGAGGCATGGATCGAGAGTGAAGAGGGCAGTAAAGAAGAGCGCACCCCGCGCGAGGGCCTAACCACACAGGTAGTTGAGAACAGCTGTTGAGAGCAACGTGGGTCTCTGAGAACCCCGACTGGACATCAGTGTGCCGCTTGGCTACACTGACCCTTTGCGCTGCCTGTTAGCTGCCTCCTGCCCGTCACCAGGGGCATGCCCACGCTTTGAGCAACGATGACTGATCCCCTCCGAGCCGGCCCTTCGGGTCGACCCGGGGACGGTGTGTCTCGGTGTCCAATGTGGGACCGGTACGCGCGTAGTGAGTCCGAGCCCTCGGAAGGACCCCCTCTTGGCCGCCTCGCGCAACGCCTCGACCGCGAATACGAACAACGGTGCCAGCACCGCCCCGCTGCGCATCTCTTTTGCAAAGATCAAGGAGCCCCTCGAGGTTCCGAACCTCCTCGCGCTGCAGACCGAGAGCTTTGACTGGCTCCTCGGCAACGCCGCCTGGAAGGCTCGCGTCGAGGCTGCTCTGGACAGTGGACAAGACGTCCCCACCAAGTCCGGCCTGGAGGAGATCTTCGAGGAGATCTCACCGATCGAGGACTTCTCCGGGTCGATGTCGCTTACGTTCCGCGACCACCGCTTCGAGCCCCCGAAGAACTCGATCGACGAGTGCAAGGAGCGCGACTTCACGTTCGCCGCGCCGCTCTTCGTCACGGCCGAGTTCACCAACAACGAGACCGGCGAGATCAAGTCCCAGACGGTCTTCATGGGCGACTTCCCGCTCATGACCAACAAGGGCACCTTCGTCATCAACGGCACCGAGCGTGTCGTCGTGTCGCAGCTGGTCCGCTCGCCGGGTGTCTACTTCGACTCCTCCATCGACAAGACGTCCGACAAGGACATCTTCTCCGCCAAGATCATCCCGTCCCGGGGTGCCTGGCTGGAGATGGAGATCGACAAGCGCGACATGGTCGGTGTCCGCATCGACCGCAAGCGCAAGCAGTCCGTCACCGTCCTCCTCAAGGCGCTCGGCTGGAGCACCGAGCAGATCCTCGAGGAGTTCGGCGAGTACGAGTCCATGCGCGCCACCCTGGAGAAGGACCACACCCAGGGCCAGGACGACGCGCTTCTCGACATCTACCGCAAGCTGCGCCCGGGCGAGCCGCCCACGCGCGAGGCCGCTCAGACGCTGCTCGAGAACCTCTACTTCAACCCGAAGCGCTACGACCTCGCGAAGGTCGGCCGCTACAAGGTGAACAAGAAGCTCGGCGCCGATGAGCCGCTGGACGCCGGGGTGCTCACCACCGACGACGTCATCGCGACCATCAAGTACCTGGTCAAGCTGCACGCCGGTGAGACCGAGACGACCGGTGAGTCCGGCCGGGAGATCGTCGTCGAGACCGACGACATCGACCACTTCGGCAACCGCCGTCTGCGCAACGTCGGCGAGCTCATCCAGAACCAGGTCCGTACGGGCCTGGCGCGGATGGAGCGCGTCGTGCGTGAGCGCATGACGACCCAGGACGTCGAGGCGATCACGCCGCAGACCCTGATCAACATCCGGCCGGTCGTCGCCTCCATCAAGGAGTTCTTCGGCACCAGCCAGCTGTCGCAGTTCATGGACCAGAACAACCCGCTGTCGGGTCTCACCCACAAGCGCCGCCTGTCGGCTCTTGGCCCGGGTGGTCTCTCCCGTGAGCGGGCCGGCTTCGAGGTCCGTGACGTGCACCCGTCCCACTACGGGCGCATGTGTCCGATCGAGACCCCTGAAGGCCCGAACATCGGCCTGATCGGTTCGCTCGCCTCGTACGGCCGCGTCAACGCGTTCGGCTTCATCGAGACGCCGTACCGCAAGGTCGTCGACGGCCAGGTCACCGACGACGTCGACTACATCACGGCCGACGAGGAGGACCGCTTCGTCATCGCCCAGGCGAACGCGATCCTCTCCGACGAGCTGCGCTTCACCGAGCCCCGCGTCCTGGTCCGCCGCCGTGGCGGAGAGGTCGACTACGTGCCCGGCACGGACGTCGACTACATGGACGTCTCGCCGCGCCAGATGGTGTCCGTCGCCACCGCGATGATCCCCTTCCTGGAGCACGACGACGCCAACCGTGCCCTCATGGGCGCGAACATGATGCGTCAGGCGGTGCCGCTGATTAAGTCGGAGGCCCCGCTCGTGGGCACCGGCATGGAGTACCGCTGCGCCACCGACGCCGGTGACGTCCTCAAGGCCGAGAAGGACGGTGTGGTCCAGGAGGTCTCCGCGGACTACATCACCGTCACGAACGACGACGGCACGTACACCACGTACCGCATCGCCAAGTTCATGCGCTCCAACCAGGGCACCTCGGTCAACCAGAAGGTCGTCGTCTCCGAGGGCGACCGGATCATCGCCGACCAGGTCCTCGCCGACGGCCCGGCCACCGAGAACGGTGAGATGGCCCTCGGCAAGAACCTCCTCGTGGCGTTCATGCCGTGGGAGGGTCACAACTACGAGGACGCGATCATCCTGTCGCAGCGCCTCGTGCAGGACGACGTCCTCTCCTCGATCCACATCGAGGAGCACGAGGTCGACGCCCGTGACACCAAGCTCGGCCCGGAGGAGATCACCCGGGACATCCCGAACGTCTCCGAAGAGGTCCTCGCCGACCTCGACGAGCGCGGCATCATCCGTATCGGTGCCGAGGTCGTCGCCGGCGACATCCTCGTCGGCAAGGTCACGCCCAAGGGCGAGACCGAGCTGACCCCCGAGGAGCGCCTGCTCCGCGCGATCTTCGGTGAGAAGGCGCGCGAGGTGCGCGACACCTCGCTGAAGGTGCCGCACGGTGAGATCGGCAAGGTCATCGGCGTCCGCGTCTTCGACCGCGAAGAGGGCGACGAGCTGCCGCCGGGCGTGAACCAGCTGGTCCGCGTCTACGTCGCGCAGAAGCGCAAGATCACCGACGGTGACAAGCTCGCCGGCCGTCACGGCAACAAGGGCGTCATCTCCAAGATCCTGCCGATCGAGGACATGCCGTTCCTGGAGGACGGCACCCCGGTCGACATCATCCTCAACCCGCTGGGTGTCCCGTCCCGAATGAACCCGGGACAGGTCCTGGAGATCCACCTCGGCTGGCTCGCCAGCCGCGGCTGGGACGTCTCCGGCCTCGGTGACGAGTGGGCCAAGCGCCTGCAGTCCATCGGCGCCGACCAGGTCGCCCCCGGCACCAACGTCGCCACGCCCGTCTTCGACGGTGCGCGCGAGGACGAGATCTCCGGTCTCTTCGAGGCCACGATCCCCAACCGCGACGGCGACCGCCTGGTCCAGCCCTCCGGCAAGGCCAAGCTGTTCGACGGCCGCTCCGGCGAGCCGTTCCCGGACCCGGTCTCGGTCGGGTTCATGTACATCCTCAAGCTCCACCACCTGGTCGACGACAAGCTGCACGCGCGTTCGACCGGTCCGTACTCCATGATCACCCAGCAGCCGCTGGGTGGTAAGGCGCAGTTCGGTGGACAGCGCTTCGGTGAGATGGAGGTGTGGGCGCTGGAGGCATACGGCGCCGCATACGCCCTCCAGGAGCTGCTGACGATCAAGTCCGACGACGTGACCGGCCGCGTGAAGGTCTACGAGGCCATCGTCAAGGGCGAGAACATCCCCGAGCCGGGCATCCCCGAGTCCTTCAAGGTGCTCATCAAGGAAATGCAGTCGCTCTGCCTCAACGTGGAGGTGCTCTCCTCGGACGGCATGTCCATCGAGATGCGCGACACGGACGAGGACGTCTTCCGCGCAGCGGAGGAGCTCGGTATCGACCTGTCCCGGCGAGAGCCGAGCAGCGTCGAAGAGGTCTGACGGGTTCGCCGGCCGGATCCCCGTGATCCGGCCGGCTCTCCCCGGACCCGTTCAGACCATTGCTGAAGTGCCCCGATTTCTCGCTTCCGAGCGAGGGGGCTCGAACCCCCGAAAGAGGGATTGACGACAAGTGCTCGACGTCAACTTCTTCGACGAGCTGCGGATCGGCCTTGCCACCGCGGACGACATCCGGACCTGGTCCCACGGCGAAGTGAAGAAGCCGGAGACCATCAACTACCGCACGCTCAAGCCCGAGAAGGACGGACTCTTCTGCGAGAAGATCTTCGGTCCGACCCGGGACTGGGAGTGCTACTGCGGCAAGTACAAGCGTGTCCGCTTCAAGGGCATCATCTGTGAGCGCTGCGGCGTCGAGGTCACTCGCGCCAAGGTGCGTCGTGAGCGGATGGGCCACATCGAGCTCGCCGCTCCCGTCACCCACATCTGGTACTTCAAGGGCGTCCCGTCGCGCCTCGGATACCTGCTGGACCTCGCGCCGAAGGACCTGGAAAAGGTCATCTACTTCGCCGCGTACATGATCACGTTCGTGGACGAGGAGCGTCGCACCCGCGACCTGCCGTCCCTGGAGGCGCACGTCTCCGTAGAGCGTCAGCAGACCGAGAACCGCCGCGACTCCGACCTGGAGGCCCGCGCCAAGAAGCTCGAGACCGACCTGGCCGAGCTGGAGGCCGAGGGCGCCAAGGCCGACGTGCGCCGCAAGGTGCGCGAAGGTGCCGAGCGTGAGATGAAGCAGCTGCGCGACCGTGCGCAGCGCGAGATCGACCGCCTCGACGAGGTGTGGAGCCGCTTCAAGAACCTCAAGGTCCAGGACCTGGAGGGCGACGAGCTGCTCTACCGCGAGCTGCGTGACCGCTTCGGCACGTACTTCGACGGCTGCATGGGCGCCGCCGCGCTGCAGAAGCGCCTGGAGTCCTTCGACCTCGACGAGGAGGCCGAGCGCCTCCGCGAGATCATCCGTACCGGCAAGGGCCAGAAGAAGACCCGTGCGCTCAAGCGCCTCAAGGTCGTCTCCGCGTTCCTCCAGACCAGCAACAAGCCCAAGGGCATGGTGCTGGACTGCGTGCCGGTCATCCCGCCGGACCTGCGTCCGATGGTGCAGCTGGACGGTGGCCGCTTCGCGACCTCCGACCTGAACGACCTGTACCGCCGTGTGATCAACCGCAACAACCGCCTGAAGCGCCTTCTCGACCTCGGTGCGCCCGAGATCATCGTGAACAACGAGAAGCGCATGCTCCAGGAGGCCGTCGACGCGCTCTTCGACAACGGCCGTCGTGGTCGCCCGGTCACGGGCCCCGGCAACCGTCCGCTGAAGTCGCTCTCCGACATGCTCAAGGGCAAGCAGGGCCGCTTCCGTCAGAACCTGCTCGGCAAGCGTGTGGACTACTCCGCGCGTTCCGTGATCGTCGTCGGTCCGCAGCTCAAGCTGCACCAGTGCGGTCTGCCGAAGGCCATGGCGCTGGAGCTCTTCAAGCCGTTCGTGATGAAGCGCCTGGTGGACCTGAACCACGCGCAGAACATCAAGTCGGCCAAGCGCATGGTGGAGCGCGGCCGCACCGTCGTGTACGACGTCCTCGAAGAGGTCATCGCCGAGCACCCGGTGCTGCTGAACCGTGCACCCACCCTGCACCGCCTCGGCATCCAGGCCTTCGAGCCGCAGCTGGTCGAGGGCAAGGCCATCCAGATCCACCCGCTCGTCTGCACCGCGTTCAACGCGGACTTCGACGGTGACCAGATGGCCGTGCACCTGCCGCTCTCCGCGGAGGCGCAGGCCGAGGCCCGCATCCTGATGCTGTCCTCGAACAACATCCTGAAGCCGGCCGACGGCCGTCCCGTCACCATGCCGACCCAGGACATGGTGCTGGGGCTGTTCTTCCTCACCACCGACGGTGAACTCCGTGACACCAAGGGCGAGGGCCGCGCGTTCGGCTCCACGGCCGAGGCGATCATGGCGTTCGACGCCGGCGAGCTGGCGCTCCAGTCCTCCGTCGACATCCGCTTCCCGGTCGGCACCATGCCGCCGCGTGGCTGGGTGCCGCCGGTCGCCGAGGAGGGCGAGCCGGAGTACCAGCCGGGCGACACCTTCCGGCTGCGGACGAGCCTGGGCCGTGCGCTCTTCAACGAGCTGCTGCCCGAGGACTACCCGTTCGTCGACTACTCGGTGGGCAAGAAGCAGCTCTCCGAGATCGTCAACGACCTGGCCGAGCGCTACCCCAAGGTCATCGTCGCGGCGACTCTCGACAACCTGAAGGCGGCGGGCTTCCACTGGGCCACCCGTTCCGGCGTGACCGTCTCCGTGGCGGACATCGTCGTACCCGAGGCCAAGAAGGCCATCGTCAAGGGGTACGAGGAGCAGGACGAGAAGGTCCAGAAGCAGTACGAGCGCGGTCTGATCACCAAGGACGAGCGCACGCAGGAGCTCATCGCGATCTGGACCAAGGCGACCAACGAGGTCGCCGAGGCGATGAACGCGAACTTCCCCAAGACCAACCCCATCTTCATGATGGTTGACTCGGGTGCCCGAGGAAACATGATGCAGATGCGGCAGATCGCCGGTATGCGTGGTCTGGTGTCGAACGCGAAGAACGAGACCATCCCGCGTCCGATCAAGGCGTCCTTCCGTGAGGGCCTCACCGTTCTGGAGTACTTCATCTCCACGCACGGTGCCCGTAAGGGTCTGGCGGACACCGCCCTGCGTACCGCCGACTCGGGTTACCTGACCCGTCGTCTGGTGGACGTCTCGCAGGACGTGATCATCCGCGAGGAGGACTGCGGCACCGACCGCGGCCTCAAGCTGAAGATCGCCGTCAAGGGCGCCGACGGCGTGCTCCGCAAGACGGAGGACGTCGAGACCTCGGTCTACGCCCGCATGCTCGCCGAGGACGTCGTGGTGGACGGCAAGGTCATCGCGCCTGCCAACGTCGACCTCGGTGACGTCCTGATCGACGCCCTGGTGGGCGCCGGCGTCGAGGAGGTCAAGACCCGCTCGGTCCTGACCTGTGAGTCCGCGGTCGGCACCTGTGCCTTCTGCTACGGACGCTCGCTCGCCACCGGCAAGCTGGTCGACATCGGTGAGGCGGTCGGCATCATCGCCGCCCAGTCCATCGGTGAGCCCGGCACCCAGCTGACGATGCGTACCTTCCACACCGGTGGTGTGGCCGGTGACGACATCACCCAGGGTCTGCCCCGAGTCGTCGAGCTCTTCGAAGCCCGTACGCCGAAGGGTGTCGCCCCGATCTCCGAGGCCAAGGGCCGCGTGCGGATCGAGGAGACCGAGAAGACCAAGAAGCTCGTCGTCACTCCGGACGACGGCAGCGACGAGACGGCGTTCCCGATCTCGAAGCGTGCCCGTCTGCTCGTGGGCGAGGGCGACCCGGTCGAGGTGGGCCAGAAGCTCACCGTCGGTGCGACCAACCCGCACGACGTGCTGCGCATCCTCGGCCAGCGTGCGGTCCAGGTCCACCTGGTCGGCGAAGTCCAGAAGGTCTACAACTCGCAGGGCGTGTCGATCCACGACAAGCACATCGAGATCATCATCCGGCAGATGCTCCGCCGTGTGACGATCATCGAGTCCGGCGACGCGGAGCTGCTTCCGGGCGAGCTGGTCGAGCGGTCGAAGTTCGAGACCGAGAACCGTCGTGTGGTCACCGAGGGCGGTCACCCCGCCTCCGGCCGTCCGCAGCTGATGGGTATCACCAAGGCCTCGCTGGCCACCGAGTCGTGGCTGTCGGCGGCGTCCTTCCAGGAGACGACCAGGGTCCTGACCGACGCGGCGATCAACGCCAAGTCGGACTCCCTGATCGGCCTCAAGGAGAACGTCATCATCGGTAAGCTCATCCCGGCCGGTACGGGCCTGTCCCGCTACCGCAACATCCGGGTGGAGCCGACCGAGGAGGCCAAGGCCGCGATGTACTCGGCCGTCGGCTACGACGACATCGACTACTCGCCGTTCGGCACCGGCTCCGGCCAGGCCGTCCCGCTGGAGGACTACGACTACGGTCCGTACAACCAGTAAGCGAGTCGCTTGAACGCCTGAGGGCGGCCGTCCCGTACGCAACGGAGTGGCCGCCCTTCGGCGTGATGTCGCCCTTGCGGGGGTCTGCGCGGCTGGTACGCGAACGTACGGGGGAGGGGTGGCCCCGGGAGGCGGAACCGCTGGTACGGGGCCGGACAGGGGCGGCCACGGCTTCCGGCGAGGAGCGCGCGGGGTCCGGCGTGTCGGGGTGGACAGCATTTGTTTTGACCCAGGTCCGTGAGGTAGGTACGCTCAAGCCTTGTGCCTGGGGTGTGCCTGGGCTCCGGTGCGTGTCCTCAACCGCATCGCGAGCTCGTCAGTAGCCACCGCAATCTGCGCCCTTCAGCCCTTGGGGCGGGAGTCTGCAGTATTCGACACACCCGACCGCGTGGGTCGGTGATGTTCCAGGTTAGTTTCACGAACGGCACACAGAAACCGGAGAAGTAGTGCCTACGATCCAGCAGCTGGTCCGGAAGGGCCGGCAGGACAAGGTCGAGAAGAACAAGACGCCCGCGCTCGAGGGTTCGCCCCAGCGTCGCGGTGTCTGCACGCGTGTGTTCACGACCACCCCGAAGAAGCCGAACTCGGCGCTCCGTAAGGTCGCGCGTGTGCGTCTGACCTCCGGCATCGAGGTCACGGCCTACATCCCGGGTGAGGGACACAACCTGCAGGAGCACTCCATCGTGCTCGTGCGTGGTGGCCGTGTGAAGGACCTGCCGGGTGTTCGTTACAAGATCATCCGCGGCTCCCTTGACACCCAGGGTGTCAAGAACCGCAAGCAGGCCCGCAGCCGCTACGGCGCCAAGAAGGAGAAGTAAGAATGCCTCGTAAGGGCCCCGCCCCGAAGCGCCCGGTCATCATCGACCCGGTCTACAGCTCTCCTCTTGTCACCTCGCTGATCAACAAGATCCTCCTCGACGGCAAGCGTTCCACCGCCGAGCGGATCGTGTACGGCGCCATGGAAGGCCTCCGCGAGAAGACCGGCAACGACCCGGTCATCACGCTGAAGCGCGCGCTTGAGAACGTCAAGCCCTCGCTCGAGGTCAAGTCCCGCCGTGTCGGTGGCGCCACCTACCAGGTGCCGATCGAGGTCAAGCCCGGTCGCGCCTCCACCCTCGCTCTGCGCTGGCTCGTCGGTTACTCCCGCGCCCGCCGCGAGAAGACCATGACCGAGCGCCTCATGAACGAACTGCTGGACGCCTCCAACGGCCTCGGCGCTTCGGTCAAGAAGCGCGAGGACACCCACAAGATGGCCGAGTCCAACAAGGCCTTCGCGCACTACCGCTGGTAGTCGCTTCCCCCATCGAGACCGAGAGAAGATTGAGCCTTATGGCCACCACTTCGCTTGACCTGGCCAAGGTCCGCAACATCGGGATCATGGCCCACATCGACGCGGGCAAGACGACCACCACTGAGCGGATCCTCTTCTACACCGGTGTGAGCTACAAGATCGGTGAAGTCCACGACGGCGCTGCCACGATGGACTGGATGGAGCAGGAGCAGGAGCGCGGCATCACGATCACGTCTGCCGCGACGACCTGTCACTGGCCGCTCAACGATGTTGACCACACCATCAACATCATCGACACCCCGGGTCACGTCGACTTCACCGTCGAGGTGGAGCGTTCGCTCCGCGTCCTCGACGGCGCCGTCACCGTGTTCGACGGTGTGGCCGGCGTCGAGCCGCAGTCCGAGACCGTCTGGCGTCAGGCGGACCGCTACGGCGTTCCGCGTATCTGCTTCGTCAACAAGCTGGACCGCACCGGCGCCGAGTTCCACCGCTGTGTCGACATGATCGTCGACCGCCTTGGCGCGGTCCCGCTCGTCATGCAGCTCCCCATCGGTGCCGAGGCCGACTTCAAGGGCGTCGTCGACCTCGTGTCGATGAAGGCCTTCGTGTGGCCCGAAGAGGCCGCCAAGGGCGAGATGTACGACACCGTCGAGATCCCGGACACCCACAAGGAGGCCGCCGAGGAATGGCGCGGCAAGCTCCTTGAGGCCGTGGCCGAGAACGACGACGCCATGATGGAGCTGTACCTGGAGGGCGACGAGCCCACCGAGGAGCAGCTGCACGAGGCGATCCGTCGCATCACGCTGGCGTCCAAGGGCAGTGCCGACTCCGTCACCGTCACCCCGGTGTTCTGTGGCACCGCGTTCAAGAACAAGGGCGTCCAGCCCCTTCTCGACGCGGTCGTCCGCTACCTGCCTTCCCCCCTGGACGTCGAGGCCATCGAGGGCCACGACGTCAAGGACCCGGAGCTGGTCATCAAGCGCAAGCCTTCGGACGACGAGCCGTTCTCCGGCCTGGCGTTCAAGATCGCGAGCGACCCGCACCTGGGCAAGCTCACCTTCGTCCGGATCTACTCCGGTCGCCTGGAGGCCGGCACCGCGGTGCTGAACTCCGTCAAGGGCAAGAAGGAGCGCATCGGCAAGATCTACCGCATGCACGCGAACAAGCGTGAGGAGATCGCGTCGGTGGGCGCCGGCGACATCATCGCCGTCATGGGCCTGAAGCAGACCACCACCGGTGAGACGCTGTGCGACGACAAGAACCCGGTCATCCTGGAGTCCATGGACTTCCCGGCGCCGGTCATCCAGGTCGCCATCGAGCCCAAGTCCAAGGGTGACCAGGAGAAGCTGGGTGTCGCCATCCAGCGTCTCTCGGAGGAGGACCCCTCCTTCCAGGTGCACTCCGACGAGGAGACCGGCCAGACCATCATCGGTGGTATGGGCGAGCTTCACCTCGAGGTGCTCGTCGACCGCATGAAGCGCGAGTTCCGCGTCGAGGCGAACGTCGGCAAGCCCCAGGTCGCGTACCGCGAGACGATCCGCAAGGCCGTCGAGCGCATCGACTACACGCACAAGAAGCAGACTGGTGGTACCGGCCAGTTCGCGAAGGTGCAGATCGCCCTCGAGCCCATCGAGGGTGGCGACGCCTCCTACGAGTTCGTCAACAAGGTCACCGGTGGCCGCATCCCCCGTGAGTACATTCCCTCGGTGGACGCGGGTGCCCAGGAAGCCATGCAGTTCGGCATCCTGGCCGGTTACGAGATGGTCGGCGTCCGCGTCACCCTTCTCGACGGTGGTTACCACGAGGTCGACTCCTCGGAGCTCGCCTTCAAGATCGCCGGTTCGCAGGCGTTCAAGGAGGGTGCCCGCAAGGCCTCTCCCGTGCTCCTCGAGCCGATGATGGCCGTCGAGGTCACCACGCCCGAGGACTACATGGGCGATGTCATCGGCGACCTCAACTCCCGCCGTGGCCAGATCCAGGCCATGGAGGAGCGCAGCGGCGCTCGCGTCGTGAAGGGCCTCGTGCCCCTCTCGGAGATGTTCGGCTACGTCGGAGACCTCCGCAGCAAGACCTCGGGTCGCGCAAGCTACTCGATGCAGTTCGACTCCTACGCCGAGGTTCCGCGGAACGTCGCCGAGGAGATCATCGCGAAGGCCAAGGGCGAGTAACTCTCCCGAGCTCACGCTTTAGGCTTGTCACCGGAGCCGGGCGGGCATGCGGCACAGCGCGCAAGCACTGTGCCGCATGCCCCCGGCGCCGGCACCCCAGCAAAGATCACCTGGCGCCGATGAAGCAAGGCGTACAGATCCACTCAGGAGGACCCCAGTGGCGAAGGCAAAGTTCGAGCGGACTAAGCCGCACGTCAACATCGGCACCATCGGTCACATCGACCACGGTAAGACGACCCTCACGGCCGCCATTACCAAGGTGCTGCACGACGCGTACCCGGACCTGAACGAGGCCTCGGCCTTCGACCAGATCGACAAGGCTCCCGAAGAGCGCCAGCGCGGTATCACCATCTCCATCGCGCACGTCGAGTACCAGACGGAGTCGCGTCACTACGCGCACGTCGACTGCCCGGGTCACGCCGACTACATCAAGAACATGATCACGGGTGCGGCGCAGATGGACGGCGCCATCCTCGTCGTCGCCGCCACCGACGGCCCGATGCCGCAGACCAAGGAGCACGTGCTCCTGGCCCGCCAGGTCGGCGTTCCGTACATCGTCGTCGCCCTGAACAAGGCCGACATGGTGGACGACGAGGAGATCCTGGAGCTCGTCGAGCTCGAGGTCCGTGAGCTCCTCTCCGAGTACGAGTTCCCGGGCGACGACGTTCCCGTCGTCAAGGTCTCGGCGCTCAAGGCTCTCGAGGGCGACAAGGAGTGGGGCCAGTCGGTCCTGAACCTGATGGCCGCCGTGGACGAGTCCATCCCGCAGCCCGAGCGTGACGTCGAGAAGCCGTTCCTCATGCCGATCGAGGACGTCTTCACGATCACCGGTCGCGGTACGGTCGTCACCGGCCGCATCGAGCGTGGTGTCCTCAAGGTCAACGAGACCGTCGACATCGTCGGTATCAAGACCGAGAAGACCACCACCACGGTCACCGGCATCGAGATGTTCCGCAAGCTCCTCGACGAGGGCCAGGCCGGTGAGAACGTCGGTCTGCTCCTCCGTGGCATCAAGCGTGAGGACGTCGAGCGCGGCCAGGTCATCATCAAGCCGGGTTCGGTCACGCCGCACACCGAGTTCCAGGCGCAGTCCTACATCCTGTCGAAGGACGAGGGTGGCCGCCACACCCCGTTCTTCAACAACTACCGCCCGCAGTTCTACTTCCGTACCACGGACGTGACGGGCGTTGTGACCCTTCCCGAGGGCACCGAGATGGTCATGCCGGGTGACAACACCCTCATGGACGTCGCGCTGATCCAGCCGGTCGCCATGGAAGAGGGCCTGAAGTTCGCCATCCGTGAGGGTGGCCGGACCGTGGGCGCCGGCCAGGTCACCAAGATCATCAAGTAGTTCTCTGCTTGGTCCTTGGACCTGGTGGCTCACTGAGCTGCAAGAAGGGCCCCGCCCCTCGTAAGAGGAGCGGGGCCCTTCGCCATGTCCGAAAGCCTCAGAGGTACGGGGGTTGGGCGCGCGGCCCCGCGTTACGGGCGGTCCGCCAGGGCCCCGGCCGACGGCACGGCGGCCGTCAGGGTGAAGACCCCGCCCCCGGCCCCGGCGGTGAACTCCCCGCCCAGCGCCAGGACCCGCCCCCTGAGCCCCGCAAGCCCCGTCCCGTGCCGCTGCCCGGGCACCGGCGAACCCGCCTCGCCCCGCTCGGCGCCGTCGTTGCGGACCGTCAGCCGGATCGCCGTACCGTCGGCCCGCAGGGTGATCTCGCAGTAGGTGGCCGCGCTGTGCTGGAGTACGTTGCCCACCGCCTCGCGCAGGACGAAGCGCAGGCACCCCACGACCGCCGGGGCGGCCCCGGTCCGCGGTGGCAGCACGGTCCGCACCTCCACCCCGGAGGCGTTGAGCACCCGCTGGGCGTGGGCGAGCTCCTCGGAGAGGGAGAGGCCGCCGTCCGGCCGACTGATGGAGCGCACATCGTCGTGGAGCCGCCGGGCCAGGGTGATGATCTCGGTCAGCGCGGCGCGCTCCGGCCCGGAGCCCGTCGGCGTACCGCTGCCGCGCAGCGCGCTCTCCCCCTGCAACGCGATCGCCGTCAGCGACGACCCGACCAGGTCGTGCAGGTCCTGCTGCATCCGGGCCCGCTCCCGCTGCTCCGCCAGGTGCGCCGCTTGCTCCCTGCTGCCGTGCAGCCGGGCCGTGAGCAGGGCGAGGTGGGCCACCGCGAAGACGGTGCTCGCGGTGATCGCCGTACCGAGCAGGACGCTGAGCGGGCTCCGGTTGGTGTCGATGAGGCCGGTGGCGGCCAGCAGCGGCCCGCTGGCCCCGACCGCCAGCGCGAGCGGTACGGAGGTGCCCGGCGGCAGGGTCAGCAGGACGGCCCCGGCCAGGAAGCCCAGCAGGCTCAGCCACCGGTAGTGGAAGAGCAGCAGCGGGAGATACGTGAGCACCGCCTGGACGAGCAGCAGCCCCCACCGCCAGCGGTAGGGGAGCCGGTACGGCGGCGGCGCGTACTGGCCCAGCATGAGCGCGGGCATCAGCACCAGCACGGTCAGCCCGGCGACCACCGACCGCTTGCCGAGCGGCGAGGCCGCCACGTCCAGGGCGACCAGGGCGAGGGACCCGACCACCAGGACGATCAGCGCCCCGAGGGCGACCCCGGAGCCCTGGGGCGCGGCTGTGCCGAGGCGGATCGGACGCCGCATCAGCGCCTCCCCCGGTCCACTTCGTGTACCTGACATCGTGAAATCTTCACTTCTTCACCACTGGTCCCCCTGATTTGATCGCCTCTGTTTGATGCCCACTACAACAGAGAGTTGCCGAACGTGTCGGACCACATACCTCCCGCCCATGGGTGGGAGGGCTCATCGATGGCCCTGCAACGGCGAAGACGCCTTCTACCCCGAATCGCCCTCGGCGCGGCCATGGTGCTCGCGGTGGAGATGGCCCTGGTGACGGAGAGCGGCCAGGCCGTGGCCCTCACCCAGCAGGTGCAGAAGGCTCCGGTCGAGGAGAAGCCGGTCGCCGAGGGGCCCCGCGAGGCCGCGGACATCCTCTCGGCGAAGGTCGCCGCCAAGCTGTACGGCAAGCGGGTGGAGGCGCTCTCCGAGCGTACCGAGACCTCCACGACGTGGGTGAACAGGGACGGCTCGCTCACCACCGAGCTGACGGCCGGTCCGGTCCGCTTCGAGGAGAACGGCGGCTGGACCGATGTCGACGTCGAACTGCGCGAGACGGCCGACGGTGTCGAGGCCAAGGCCCACCCGAACGGTCTGAGCCTGGCGGGCAAGGGCGGTACGCCGCCGCGCTCGCCGCGCGAGGCGGACAAGGCCCCCGCACGTGATCTGGTCACCCTCGGCGAGGGCGACGAGCGGATCACCCTCCAGTGGAAGGGCGGACTGCCCGCCCCCGTGCTGGACGGGACGCGGGCCACCTACCCCGAGGCGCTGCCGGGCGCGGACGTCATCGTCGAGGCGACCCGTACGGGCTTCGAACAGTACGTCGAGATCAAGAAGCGTCCGGCCGAGGGCTACTCGTACACCCTGCCGCTCAAGGCCAAGGGGCTGACGGCCGAGGAGCAGGCGGACGGCAGTGTGCTGTTCACCGACCGGAAGAACAAGAAGCGGGCCCTGATGCCCGCGCCGGTCATGTGGGACGCCACCGTCGACAAGGTCTCCGGCGAGCACACGCGCCGGGTGCCGGTGGCGATGAAGGTGGTGCGCACGAAGGGTTCCGTCGACCTGGTCGTCACGCCGGACGCGGAGTTCCTCGCCGATCCGGAGACGAAGTACCCGGTGACGGTGGACCCGTCCACCTCATCGCTGTCGAACGTCTTCGACACGTACGTCCAGCAGGGCGAGACCGGCAACCTGTCCAACGACATCGAGCTGGACTTCGGCAACCCCGGCACGACGAACGCGAACGGCACGCCCCGTACCGCCCAGTCGTTCATCACCTGGAACACCGCGCCGATCGCCGACGCCCTGGTCTCCAGCGCCAAGCTGAGCCTGTGGAACTTCCACTCGGCCAACACCACCTGCGCCCTCCAGCCATGGCAGGTGTGGTCCTCGCCCGCCGCGACGACGGCCAGCCGGTGGACCAACCGGCCGACGATGACCGCGCTGAAGGCGGAGTCCACCGAGACGCGGGGCAACGCGGCATGCACGTCCCAGCCCGACGGCTGGATCAACGCGAACGTGACCACGCTGGCCCAGGAGTGGGCCTCGGCCAAGGCCACCCGCGGCCATGTGGGCATCCGGGCCAAGAGCGAGACCACGGTCGCCCAGTGGAAGCGGGTGAACTCCGCCAACGCCGCGAAGAACCCGCCGAAGCTCTCGGTGACGTACAACTTCCGGCCACGCACCGGCACCAAGCAGGAGGCCGGTCCGCCGTTCTTCTCCTACTCCGGCGCCTACATGGTCAACACCCTGACGCCGACGCTGCGCGACACGTTCGTCGACGCGGACGGTGACAAGGTCAACGGCACCTTCCAGATCTTCGACAGCGCCACCAACACGCAGGTCGGCTCTCCGATCGTGTCGAAGTTCGTGGCGTCCGGGCAGGCAGCGTCGGTGACCGTCCCGGCGGGGGTGCTGGCCGAGGGCAGGACGTACAAGTTCCGTACGAGTCCCTACGACGGCACGCACTACAACACCGGCTGGTCGGAGTGGAAGACCTTCACGGTCGACACCAAGGCCCCCTCCGCCCCGACGAAGATCGCCTCCACGGACTACCCGGTGGGGCAGTGGGTCAAGGGCGAGGGCCAGCCGGGCACCTTCACGGTCACCCCGCCGAGCGGGTCCGACCACAACTGGTTCGAGTGGTCCCTGGACGGGGTGAACTGGACCAAGGTCGCTGCCGGCGGCACCTCCGCGAACCGGACGATCACCCTCTCCCCGCGGAAGAACGGCAGCCACACCCTCCAGGTGCGTTCCGTCGACAAGGCGGACAACAAGTCCGAGGCGCTGGAGTACCTCTTCCACGCCGGTTCGGGCGGCTTCGTCCAGCCCTCGGAGGGTGAGCGGACCGCACGGCGGCTGCCGCTGGTCGCCGAGGCGGAGGCCGGCAAGTACAACGCCGTCGCCTTCTCCTGGCGCCGCTCCGAGGCCGACCCCTGGGTGCGCATCCCCGCCGGGCACGTCACCTCCGGCGGCACCGCGCTGACGGCCTGGCCCGTCCCGCTGACCAACGGCAGGAACGCACCCCTGGTGTGGAACGCCACCAGCACCGTCGACCCGGACGGCACGATCCAGCTCAAGGCCGACTTCACCGGCCCGAACTCCGCCACCAGCAGCACCGTGCCGCTGACCGCGGTCGTCGACCGCAACGCGGACGGCGCGGCCACCACCGAGGTGGGGCCGGGCTCGGTCAACCTGCTGACCGGCAACTACACGCTCTCCGAGACCGACGTCTCGCTCTTCGACCTGTCGGTGTCGCGGACGGCCGCCTCGCGCACCCCGAACCGGGGCGCCGACCAGGAGGGCCAGGCCGCGATCTTCGGCAAGGAGTGGGTCTCCGGCACCGCCGCCGAGGCCACCGAGTCCGACTACAGCCATGTCCGGCGCATCTCCGACACCGCGGTCGACGTGGTGCTGGAGGAGGGCGACGCGATCCACTTCACCGCCAACGCGGCGAAGAACGGGTGGATCCCGGAGCCCGGCTCCGAGGACCTGACCCTCAAGGGCAGTGTGAGCACCACGTTCACGCTCTCCGACACCGAGGGGACGGTCACGACCTTCGCCAAGGCGGACGCCGCGGCGACCACCTGGCAGGTCAGCACCACACTCTTCGACGGTATCGCCAACTCCACGACCAAGGTGGTCTCCGAGACCGTCACGGTCGGCGGCAAGAAGCTCGCCCGCCCCAAGCGGATCATCGCACCGACCTCGGCCGCCACCACGGCCGCGTGCGAGACGACGCCCGCGACCAAGGGCTGCAAGGTCCTGGAGTTCGTCTACGCGACCACCACCACGGCCACCGGCACGGAGACCAACGCCCAGTTCGGCGACTTCACCGGCCAGGTCCGCGAGATCCGCGTCTGGGCCACCAGCCCCGGCGCCTCCGCAGCCACGGCCACCGCCGTGGCGACCTACCGCTACGACTCGGGCGGCAGCCTGCGCCAGCAGTGGGACCCCCGGCTCAGCCAGGCCTCCCAGACCCAGTACGCCTACTACGGCGGCCGGGTCACCTGGATGCAGCAGCAGAGCCAGCTCCCGTACACCTTCACCTACGGCAACGCCGGAGCCGGTACGGCTCCCGGCGACGGGATGCTGCTGAAGTCCTCCCGGCAGGCCCTCAAGCAGGGCACCGCCGAGACGGTCGAGGGCAACGCCACCACGAGCGTCGTCTACGGTGTCCCGCTCACCGGCGCCAAGGCGCCGTACGCCATGGGCGCGGCCTCCGTGGCGGCCTGGGGTCAGCTCGACCACCCCACGGACGCCACCGCCGTCTTCCCCGCCGACGCCGTTCCCGCCTCGCACGACGGCGCCGACCTGGCATCCGGCGGATACCGCCGCGCCACGGTGACCTACCTCAACGCCTCCGGTCGTACGGTCGACTCGGCCACGCCCGGTGGTCACATCAGCGCCACCGAGTACGACCGTTTCGGCAACACCGTCCGTGAGCTGACCGCGGGCAACCGGGCGCTGGCGCTCGGCGCCACGGCGGACGAGCGGGACGTGCTCACCGATCTCGGCATCATCGGCCGCTCGGCCGCCGAGCGGGCCCAGCTGCTCTCCACCACGTCCCTCTACGACGAGCGCGGGACGCGGGAACTGGAGCAGTTCGGCCCGATCCGCCGGGTGGACCTGACCGAGGACCTCAAGGAGGGCAGTACCGTCCTGGTCGCCTCCGGCACCTCGGTCCCGGCCCGTTCGTGGACGGTGAAGGAGTACGACGAGGGCCGCCCGACCGACGGCACGGCCACGGTTCGTGACCAGGTGACCCTGACCGTCTCCGGGGCCCGGGTCCGCGACTACTACTCGGCGATGGGGGAGAAGCGGGTCGAGTCCGTCCAGTTCGACTGGGTCAAGGGCCTGCCCACCCTCACCACCAAGGACGCCGGCGGCCTCAACCTGACCACCACGACCGGCTACGACGGACAGGGCCGGATCACCTCCCAGGTGCTGCCCGGGGGGACGGGCAGCGACGCCGCCACCCGGATCACCGAATACTGGTCGGCGACCGGTACCGGCTGGTGCAAGGGGCGTCCGGAGTGGGCGGACCGGGTGTGCTGGACCGGACCGGGCGGTGACATCACCGGCGGCGGCTCGCAGCCGAACAAGCTGGTGAACAACACCACGGAGTACGACCGCTGGGGCAACCCGGCCACCGTCACCGACGAGGTCGGCGGGGTGTACCGGACGACCACGACGACGTACGACGGCGCGGGCCGACCGGTCTTCTCGAAGACCGCGGGCGGCCTCGGCCAGGAGGTCCCGGAGACCACCACCGAGTACGACGCCGCCACCGGACAGGTCACCAAGGTCATCTCGCCCACCGGCGGGACCATCACCAAGGCGTACGACAAGCTCGGCCGCCTGATCTCCTACACCGACGCCGACGGCGGTGTCACGAAGACCGAGTACGACCTGCTCGACCGCAAGGTCAAGGTCACCGACTCGATCCCGTCCACCGTGACGTACACCTACGACCACAGTGCCGAGCCGCGCGGTCTGGCCACGCGGACCACGGACTCCGTCGCCGGGGCCTTCTCGACGGCATACGACGCCGACGGCTCCGTCTCCACCGAGAAGCTGCCCGGCGGCTACACGCTGAATGTCACCGAGGACACCGCCGGCTCCACCACCTCGCGCGTCTACACACGCGACAGCGACGGCACCACCGTCTTCAGTGACCGGGTGAGCCAGTCCGTCCACGGTCAGGTGACCGGTCACCAGGGCTGGTCCAGCCAGACCTACCGCTACGACCGGGCCGGCCGGCTGACCGGTGTCGATGACACGGCCGGCGAGGTCTGCACCCGCCGCGCCTACACCTTCGACAAGCGCACCAACCGCACCGCCCTGTCCACGTCGGCCGCCGCCCCCGGCGCCGACTGCACCTCCACGGGAGCCACCTCCACCGCCTACACCTACGACAGCGCCGACCGGCTCATCGGGTCCGGCCACACCTACGACGCCTTCGGCCGCACCACCGCGCTGCCGGGCAGCACCATCGGCTACTACGCCAACGACCTGGTCCACCGTCAGACGGCGGGCGACCAGCGCCAGACCTGGCAGCTCGACGCCGGACTGCGCTTCCGCTCCTGGACGGTGGAGACGGGCTCCGGCACCACTTGGACCCGCACCGGCTCCAAGCTCAACCACTACGACGGCGACGGCGACAACCCTCGCTGGATCGTGGAGGACACCGGCACCGGGGTGCTGAGCCGCAATGTCGAGGCCCCCTCGGGCGACCTCGCGGCCACCACGTCGAAGACCGGCGACACGGTGCTCCAGCTCACCACCGTCCACGGCGATGTGGCCCTCCAGCTCCCCCTGGACCCGGAGAAGGCTCCGGTCGTTCTGGACAGCGACGAGTACGGCAACCCCCGCGATGGCCAGGAAGCCACCCGCTACACCTGGCTCGGCGCCAAGCAGCGCTCCACGGAGACCCTGACGGGTCTCACGCTCATGGGGGTGCGCCTCTACAACCCGGCGACCGGGCGTTTCCTGTCGGTGGACCCGGTGTACGGGGGCAACGCCAACGCCTACGACTACGTTCACGCCGACCCGCTCAATCGCCTCGATCTCGACGGCAAGTGGGGCATCTCCAACCGGTGGAAGCGCAGGCTGTTGCGCGGTGCGGTGTACGCGGTCGCCGGCCTTGCCACCGCAGGTGTCTGTGCGGCGACGGGAGGGCTCGGCTGTATCGTCGCCGGTGCGGCCATCGGCGCCGCCTGGGGTGCTGCGGACTACCGGGCCAAGAGGACTTTCGGCAACCGCGCCCGCTACAGTCGTCGGGACTTCCGGGCGAGTATCTGGCAAGGGGCTGGATTCGGCTTCGCCAACGGTGTGGGCGGAGCCGCTTGGAAGTTCGGTGCCAGGTTCTTCAGGAAGGGCACAGGTAAGCGCCGGCGATGATCAAACTGTCCGACATAGCGATTTTCGTTGCACTTCTGGCGATCGGCGGAGTGCTCGCCGTTCTCTTCGGGGGCGGTTGGCAGAGCCAGGCGTCACTCGTGGTTTTCGGGATAGGCGGAGGGGCCTTGGTCGGTACCCGCATCCGGCAGCGGAGAGAGTGATCTGAAGCAGCTGTACGAAGGCAGATCCCCTGCCTGAGCGACTGTGGGGTGAAGGCCGCATACGGCCTTCACCCCACAGTGCGTCGCGCGACTCGGCGACGGACGCGTGAACATCTCACTCCCCCCGCTCCGTGCCTCATGGTCGGATGACCGTGGACCGATCTGCGCCGCCTGCCCACCAGGCGTTCATGGCGCGCCGAGCAGTGGGGGAGCAGGGCCGTGACAGGGCGAACGAAACGCGAGAAGACCGAGGTGGCCGCCGTGTGGGCGGTCGCCGGTGTGGTGTACGCCCTCGCCGTCCTGTGCGCGGTGCTCCGGGGACCGTGGATGCTCCTCTACTTCCTGCCCGCCCTGGTCGGAGTCCTGGTCGCGGTGTGGTGCGTACGGCGGGGAGTCCTCGTCGCCGTGAACGCCCGGGCCGTGGGCGATAATCGAATCCGTGATCAGGGTGCTGGTGGTCGACGACCATGACGTGGTGCGGTCCGGTCTGACGGCACTCCTGTCGGCCGAAATCGGCATCGAGGTGGCCGGCCAGGCGGCGGACGGTCCCGCCGCGATCACCGAGGCGGAGCGGCTGCGTCCGGACGTGGCGCTCCTCGACATCGACCTGCCCGGCCTGGACGGGATAGCCGTGGCCGACCAGCTCGTACGGGCCCTGCCCTCCTGCCGTACGGTGATGCTCACCGCACTCGACCGGCCCGGCCATCTGCGCCGGGCGCTGGACGCCGGGGCCGCCGGATACCTGCTGAAGAGCACGCCCCCCGCGCAGATCGCCGACGCCGTCCGGCGGATCGCCGCGGGCGGCCGGGTCATCGACGCCCGGATGCGCGGGGAGGAGCGGTCGGGGCCGAGTCCGCTCACCGACAAGGAGGCGGAGGCCCTGCGGCTCGCCGCCGAGGGGGCGCACTCCCGGGAGATCGCCGCCGACCTGTTCCTCAGCGTGGGCACCGTACGCAACCGGCTCTCCTCGGCGGTCGGCAAGCTCCACGCCCGCACGCTGGTCGACGCCGTGCGGATCGCCACGCAGCACGGGTGGCTGTAGCTCCCGGCCCCACATGGAGGTAGGGCCCCGGTACCTCAGGGCGGCGAGGTAAGGGGGCCCTACGTTTCAGAGGGACGGCGGGTCGGTCAGGTGCCCGCCGCCCCAGGGGGTGACGGCAGGTCAGACGCCCGCGATGGACTGGATCCAGGAGCGGTACGCGGTGACGTTCGTGTACGCCGTCGTGGTCTGCCGGTCGCTGGTGGAGGCCACGCCGACCTGGATGCCGTTGGCCGTCATCGGGCCGCCGGAGTCGCCGCCGGCGGTGATGCCGTTGCCGCGGCGGGCGCAGATCGCCGAGCCGCCGTACGCGTCACCGCAGCCGCCGGTCACCGTCACGTTGGCGACCTTCAGGTAGCGGGACTGGCAGTTGGCCTCCGAGCCGCACTGCGAGGTGGCGCCCCAGCCCCAGACCTGGACGCTCTGGCCGACGCTCACCGAGCCGGGGTTGCCGAGGCGGGAGTAGGTCGTCTGCACGGAGCGGTCCAGGCGGACCAGCGCCAGGTCCGAGCTGTGGGTGTAGGTCTGGGTGCCGTTGGCGACCACGCCGCCGCTGTGCTGGTCGAGGCTGCCGATGCGGAACGACAGGCCGCCGCCGGTGACGCAGTGCTTGGCGGTGAGGATCCAGGTCGGCGCGATGATCGTCGCCGAACAGGTCTCTCTGCCCTGCGAGAAGAGCCGTGCGGCCCACGGGGCGTTGGACGCCTGGCCGCCGCCGATGATCTGCGTGGTCGGGGGCGGGGCGTCCTGGAGCGGGGGCTGGGGGGCGGCGGTGGCGGCGGGGCTGAGAAGAGCGAGGACGGTGGCCGCGGCGGCGAGGGCAGCGGGAACTAGCCTTGCTATTCGCATGGTTCCTCATTTCGGGGAGCACGCTGAGGGGCGTGTTTGTGGGGGTTGACGGCCCCAGAGTGTCGAAGAACCCATCCGCCGGGTACTAACGCTTTCCCATAACGCCGCGTTATGGGGTGGCGAACCCTAGGTAGCGCCACGGAGGCGTCGAGAACCCCCAGGTGTGGCCACCGGGTGCCGGATCCGGCACCTCTATGCGGCGCCCCCGGGACGCCAGATCCACGGCGCCGCGTCCGGCCCGAACCCCACGACGGTGGGTGCCCCGTCCGCCCCGAGGTGGAGCGCGGCCCCGTCCAGGGCGACGGGCCCCCGTGAGCGTACGGCGCTGGATTCGGCGGTACGCAGGTGGAGCGCGCCCGCCGCGGTGCGGCCGAGGAGGACCGGGCCACCGGGTGCGGGTGCCGCGGCCACCGCACCGTAGCCCTCGAAGCGGGGGGCCGGGGTATCCGCGCCGGTCACGGCGGTGAGCGCGGCGCGGGCCGCGGCCCGGTAGTAGAGGTCGACCGATCCGTCCGGCGCGGGCACGGCGGCCGGGGCGTGGGAGGGGACCGGGGCATCGGTGAGCCGGGCGCGGGCGGTGACCTCACCACCCGGGGCGTCCTGGGCCCAGTGGTGCACGGCGCGGTGCCCGGCGGCGTACACATGGACCCGCCCCGCCGTGTCCACGACCGCGTTCAGCCCGTCTTGCACCTCGCCGCCGCCCAGGTCACGCCAGCCGCTCCAACGCCCGGTGTCCGCGTCGCGCACCCGGGTGCTCAGCCCCTTCTCCGCGTTCCGTACGAAGAGGTGGACGCGGCCGTCCGGTGCGGCGACGGCGACCGGCACGCCGATGCGGCGCCCGTGGTCCCGGCCGGTGGCGGGGTTGCCGAGCCCCCGCCAGGCGCGGAAGGGGCCGTCCGGCGAGCGCTGCTCCAGCACCACGATCTCGCGCTCGTTGTCCGAGCCGTGCCCGCCGAGCGCCGCGAACCGCAGCCCGAACAGCAGCCGCCGCCCGTCCGCCGTCACCGCCGAGCCGAGCACCGGCGCGAGCGGCCCGCCGCCCAGGTCGTCCGGCGCGTCCCAGACCCCGCTGCCGGGTGCGCTCTCCCGCCACCGCACGGCGCGCAGCCCCAGCACCCCGTACGCGGTGAGCCGGCCGTCCGCCCCGGAGGCGAGGGCGGGGCGGGGGCCCGGGTAGCGGTGGTGGGTGGAGCGGACCCAGCCCTTGGGGTTGGCCAGGGGCCGGTCGCCGCCCACGTTGTAGTCGCCGCAGCCGGACGGGTTGCCGCACTCCCAGTCGGGTGAGCCGCCGTACGGGACGAGGTGGGCGGCCTTCCGCTCCAGCACCTCCGGCGGCAGGTTCTTGGGCCAGTGCCGGTTGTAGTAGCCCCGGAACGAGGTGACCGTGAACCCGGGCACGGGCTCCTTGGCGGCCGTCGCCCGCGCCACCCAGCGGATCAGCGCCGCCCAGGCGAAGCAGCCGGCCGCGGTGTGGTCGGCGTGGTCGGAGTACCCGCGCTGCTCGCTGTCCCGGCGCCGCTGGGCCTCGGAGCTGAACTGGAGGTCCGGGTCGGGGTCCAGGGTGTGCACGAGGGTGGGCCGGTACTGCTCCAGCAGCCCCACGAGGACGTCGACCAGACCGTCGTACGTATACGAACCGGCCCTGTCCAGCGGGGAGTTGTCGGCGACGACGGTACGCAGCACGAGGCGCCGGTCCTGCCAGAGGCTGGGGAGCCCGAGCCGCCCCCGGCCGGTGTGCATCGCGGTGTTGAGGAAGACCAGCTCCACCCGGCGCACCCCGTTCACCAGGACGTTCACCTCGGCGCGGTGGCCGCCGTGCAGGGGGAGCACCGACTTCTCCCAGGGCGTGAAGCGGTCGAGGCCGAGGAGCTCGGCGTACGCCTGGCGCAAACCCTGGTGGCGGGAGGAGGAGTACGCGGCCCGGTCCGGGGCCGGGTGGGGCGCCCCGGGGATCTTGTTGACGCCGTCCGCCTCGCCCGCGGTCAGATACACGCAGACCAGCGGGGCCCCGGCGTCCAGGCACTGCCGGGTGTCCGGGTTCATGAAGTACAGGTCGTCGTCCGGGTGGGCCAGCAGCTGCATGATCTGCGCCCGCCGCGTGGACGCTATGGCCAGCCCGGGCGCCGGATCCGGCACCGGCTCCCGGCGCCTCGGAGCCGGTACGGCACATCCGGCGAGCGCGGCGGTCGCGGTGGCCGTCAGGAGGAGCGTGCGCCGGGGCATCCGTATTCGGGACAGGACAGATCGATCCACCACGCCACGCACCCCGTCCGCTCCCGCTTCCCCCGCAGCGGGCGAACGGTCGCCCTGTCCTGCGTACTCCTGGCTCTTCCCGCAGGTCAGCGGCTGGTCGACCGTGCCTGCGGGGGGATAGACGGGGAGCGCGGCACGGAGGTTGCCCGGTCAGGGCGTGGGGTTGCGCACCGGGGCCGTGGACCGGGCCGTCCCGCTTCGGCGCGACACCGTGCCGCCGGATGCGCGCCCGCGTTTGAGCACTCGCTCGCTCGGGGTAGGATTCCCGACTCGATTGGCCAGGCCCGCGCCCCGTATGGCACACTGACCAGGTTGCTCGGTTGAGTGTCAATGCTGCGCGCCTCCCGCCGGGAGGACCGGAAGCGAGTCCCACAGTACTCGTCGGCCCTGTATGGGCCGGACGTACGGGAATCTTCCGGGAAGCAATGCAGGGCGCCGGCCAGGCACCCGGTGGGTGTTCCGCCCCCGGTTCCGCGGTTCAGGGCCGCACCCCCTTGGTTGGGATTTCCTTCGGGAGATTTTCGTAGAGGGGATGCGACACGCCCGACCGCGTGGGTCGGAGGGGGAGTCCAGAGAACCCCCGGGTTCCAGAGCGTTACGAGAGACAGGACTACTAGTAGCCATGGCGGGACAGAAGATCCGCATCCGGCTCAAGGCCTACGACCACGAGGTCATCGACTCCTCGGCGAAGAAGATCGTCGAGACGGTGACCCGCACTGGTGCGTCGGTCGCGGGCCCGGTGCCGCTGCCCACTGAGAAGAACGTGTACTGCGTCATCAAGTCGCCGCACAAGTACAAGGACTCTCGCGAGCACTTCGAGATGCGCACGCACAAGCGCCTCATCGACATCCTCGACCCCACGCCGAAGACGGTTGACTCGCTGATGCGCCTCGACCTCCCGGCGGGCGTCGACATCGAGATCAAGCTCTGAGGGGACGGGCCGAGATGAGCAAGAACATCAAGGGCGTCCTGGGCGAGAAGCTCGGCATGACCCAGGTCTGGGACGAGAACAACCGGGTTGTCCCGGTGACCGTCGTCAAGGCCGGGCCGTGCGTCGTGACGCAGGTTCGCACCAACGACAGCGACGGCTACGAAGCGGTCCAGATCGCCTTCGGCGAGATCGACCCGCGCAAGGTGAACAAGCCCCTCAAGGGTCACTTCGCCAAGGCCGACGTCACCCCGCGCCGCCACCTGGTGGAGCTCCGCACCCCTGACGCCAGCGAGTACACGCTGGGCCAGGAGGTCACTGCCGAGGTGTTCGAGTCCGGCGTCAAGGTCGACGTCACGGGCAAGAGCAAGGGCAAGGGCTTCGCCGGTGTCATGAAGCGTCACAACTTCAAGGGCCTCGGCGCCGGGCACGGCACCCAGCGCAAGCACCGTTCCCCCGGTTCCATCGGTGGCTGCGCCACCCCTGGGCGTGTCTTCAAGGGCATGCGCATGGCGGGCCGCATGGGTAACGAGCGCGTCACCACCCAGAACCTGACCATCCACGCGGTTGACGCGGAGAAGGGTCTGCTCCTCATCAAGGGCGCGGTCCCCGGTCCGAACGGCGGCCTCGTCCTGGTCCGTACCGCGGCCAAGGGGGCTTGAGGTAATGAGCACCATTGACATCCTTTCGCCGGCAGGCGACAAGGCCGGTACCGTCGACCTCCCCGCGGAGATCTTCGACGCCAAGACCAGCGTTCCGCTGATCCACCAGGTCGTTGTCGCTCAGCTGGCGGCTGCCCGTCAGGGCACGCACAAGACCAAGCGCCGCGGCGAAGTCCGCGGTGGTGGCAAGAAGCCTTACCGCCAGAAGGGCACCGGCCGCGCCCGTCAGGGTTCGACCCGCGCCCCGCAGTTCGCCGGTGGTGGCGTCGTCCACGGCCCGCAGCCGCGTGACTACTCGCAGCGGACCCCGAAGAAGATGAAGGCCGCCGCCCTGCGCGGTGCCCTCTCCGACCGGGCCCGTCACTCCCGTATCCACGTCGTCACCGGCGTGGTCGAGGGTGCCGCCTCCACGAAGGCCGCCAAGACGCTGCTCGGCAAGATCTCGGAGCGCCAGAACCTGCTCCTGGTCGTCGACCGCGCCGCCGAGGCCGCGTGGCTGTCCGCGCGCAACCTGCCCCAGGTGCACATCCTGGAGCCGGGCCAGCTCAACACGTACGACGTGATCGTCTCTGACGACGTGGTCTTCACCCAGGCCGCTTTCGAGTCCTTCGTGTCTGGCCCCCAGACCGCTGAGACCGAAGGGAGCGACGCCTGATGAGCGAGGCGACCGTTACCAGCAAGACGTACTCGGACCCGCGTGACGTTCTCGTCAAGCCCGTGGTCTCCGAGAAGAGCTACGCGCTGCTCGACGAGAACAAGTACACGTTCATCGTCGCGCCGGGCTCCAACAAGACCCAGATCAAGCAGGCCGTGGAAGCGGTCTTCTCGGTCAAGGTCACCGGGGTCAACACGATCAACCGGCAGGGTAAGCGCAAGCGCACCAAGACCGGCTTCGGCAAGCGCTCCGACACGAAGCGCGCCATCGTGACCCTCGCCGAGGGCGACCGTATCGACATCTTCGGCGGCCCGACCTCCTGACGGAGGTCGAGACGTCCAGGATCCGGAATTCTTCCGAGGACTGAGAGATAATGGGTATCCGCAAGTACAAGCCGACGACCCCGGGCCGTCGTGGCTCCAGCGTCGCCGACTTTGTCGAGATCACGCGGTCCACGCCGGAGAAGTCGCTGGTCCGCCCTCTGCACAGCAAGGGCGGCCGTAACAACGCCGGTCGTGTGACCGTTCGCCACCAGGGCGGTGGCCACAAGCGCGCCTACCGAGTGATCGACTTCCGTCGTCACGACAAGGACGGCGTGCCGGCCAAGGTCGCGCACATCGAGTACGACCCGAACCGCACCGCGCGCATCGCGCTGCTGCACTACGCGGACGGCGAGAAGCGTTACATCGTCGCTCCCCGTGGCCTGTCGCAGGGTGACCGTGTCGAGAACGGTCCGACCGCCGACATCAAGCCCGGCAACAACCTGGCGCTGCGCAACATCCCGGTCGGTACGACCATCCACGCCATCGAGCTGCGGCCCGGCGGCGGCGCGAAGTTCGCCCGTTCCGCGGGTGCCTCCGTGCAGCTGCTGGCGAAGGAGGGCACCATGGCCCACCTTCGTATGCCGTCGGGTGAGATCCGCCTGGTCGACGCGCGCTGCCGCGCGACGATCGGTGAGGTCGGCAACGCCGAGCAGTCGAACATCAACTGGGGCAAGGCCGGCCGCATGCGCTGGAAGGGCGTCCGCCCGACCGTCCGCGGTGTCGCGATGAACCCGGTTGACCACCCGCACGGTGGTGGTGAAGGCAAGACCTCCGGTGGTCGTCACCCGGTCTCGCCGTGGGGTCAGAAGGAGGGTCGTACTCGTTCTCCCAAGAAGGCGAGCAACAAGTACATCGTCCGCCGCCGCAAGACGAACAAGAAGCGCTAGGAGCGGGTTTAGATGCCGCGCAGTCTCAAGAAGGGGCCCTTCGTCGACGGCCACCTCATCAAGAAGGTGGACGTACAGAACGAGGCAGGCACCAAGAACGTCATCAAGACCTGGTCCCGTCGCTCGATGATCGTCCCGGCCATGCTGGGTCACACCATCGCGGTGCACAACGGCAAGATCCACGTCCCGGTGTTCGTCACCGAGTCGATGGTCGGCCACAAGCTCGGCGAGTTCTCGCCGACTCGCACCTTCCGCGGCCACGTCAAGGACGACCGGAAGTCGAAGCGCCGCTAGCGCGGGGTGGAAACGACTATGACTTACACCGAAGGGACAACCATGGAAGCCAGGGCCCAGGCGCGGTACATCCGCGTCACGCCCATGAAGGCCCGCCGAGTGGTGGACCTCATCCGTGGCATGGATGCCACGGAGGCTCAGGCGGTCCTGCGTTTCGCCCCGCAGGCCGCGAGCGTGCCGGTTGGCAAGGTGCTGGACAGCGCCATCGCCAACGCTGCACACAACTACGACCACACCGACGCCTCTTCGCTGGTCATCAGCGAGGCGTACGTGGACGAGGGCCCGACCCTGAAGCGGTTCCGTCCGCGTGCTCAGGGCCGTGCCTACCGGATCCGTAAGCGGACCAGCCACATCACCGTGGTCGTCAGCAGCAAGGAAGGAACCCGGTAATGGGCCAGAAGGTAAACCCGCACGGGTTCCGGCTCGGCATCACCACGGACTTCAAGTCCCGCTGGTACGCCGACAAGCTGTACAAGGACTACGTCAAGGAAGACGTCGCCATTCGTCGCATGATGACGAAGGGCATGGAGCGGGCCGGCATCTCGAAGGTCGAGATCGAGCGCACCCGCGACCGCGTCCGCGTCGACATCCACACCGCCCGTCCGGGCATCGTCATCGGTCGCCGTGGCGCCGAGGCCGATCGCATCCGCGGCGAGCTGGAGAAGCTGACCGGCAAGCAGGTCCAGCTGAACATCCTCGAGGTCAAGAACCCCGAGGTGGACGCTCAGCTGGTGGCCCAGGCCGTCGCCGAGCAGCTCTCCTCCCGCGTCTCCTTCCGTCGGGCCATGCGCAAGAGCATGCAGTCCTCGATGAAGGCCGGCGCCAAGGGCATCAAGATCCAGTGCGGCGGCCGCCTCGGCGGCGCCGAGATGTCCCGCTCGGAGTTCTACCGCGAGGGCCGCGTGCCCCTGCACACCCTCCGTGCGAACGTCGACTACGGCTTCTTCGAGGCCAAGACGACCTTCGGCCGCATCGGCGTGAAGGTCTGGATCTACAAGGGCGACGTCAAGAACATCGCCGAGGTTCGCGCCGAGAACGCCGCGGCCCGCGCCGGCAACCGTCCGGCTCGTGGCGGCACCGACCGCCCGGCCGGCCGTGGTGGCGGCCGTGGTGGCGAGCGTGGCGGTCGCGGCCGTAAGCCGCAGCAGTCGCCGGCAGCCGAGGCCCCCAAGGCCGACGCCCCCGCCGCCGCTGCTCCGGCTGCTGAGAGCACCGGAACGGAGGCCTGACCGAAATGCTGATCCCCCGTAGGGTCAAGCACCGCAAGCAGCACCACCCGAAGCGCAGCGGTATGTCCAAGGGTGGCACGCAGGTTGCGTTCGGCGAGTACGGCATCCAGGCGCTGACCCCGGCGTACGTGACGAACCGTCAGATCGAGTCCGCTCGTATCGCGATGACCCGTCACATCAAGCGTGGCGGCAAGGTCTGGATCAACATCTACCCGGACCGTCCCCTGACGAAGAAGCCTGCCGAGACCCGCATGGGTTCCGGTAAGGGTTCTCCCGAGTGGTGGATCGCGAACGTCAAGCCGGGTCGGGTGATGTTCGAGCTGTCCTACCCGAACGAGAAGATTGCTCGTGAGGCGCTCACCCGCGCTGCTCACAAGCTTCCGATGAAGTGCCGGATCGTTCGGCGCGAGGCAGGTGAGTCGTGATGTCGGCCGGTACCAAGGCGTCCGAGCTGCGCGAGCTGGGCGACGAGGAGCTCCTCAACAAGCTCCGCGAAGCCAAGGAAGAGCTGTTCAACCTCCGCTTCCAGGCGGCGACGGGCCAGCTCGAGAACCACGGTCGGCTCAAGTCCGTCCGTAAGGACATCGCCCGGATCTACACCCTGATGCGCGAGCGCGAGCTGGGCATCGAGACGGTGGAGAGCGTCTGATGAGCGAGAAGACTGTGACTGAGACCAGCAAGACCGACCGCGGCTTCCGCAAGACCCGTGAGGGTCTGGTCGTCAGCGACAAGATGGACAAGACCGTCGTCGTCGCTGTCGAGGACCGCGTCAAGCACGCGCTGTACGGCAAGGTCATCCGCCGTACGAACAAGCTCAAGGCGCACGACGAGCAGAACTCTGCGGGCGTCGGCGACCGCGTCATCATCATGGAGACGCGTCCGCTGTCGGCCTCGAAGCGCTGGCGCATCGTCGAGATCCTCGAGAAGGCCAAGTAATTCCTGAGGGGCATTCCCCTCAGGTCAGTTCCGCCAGGCTCGGTGAGGTGCCTCTCCCGTAACGGAGAGGCACCCGCCGGGAACCGGCAGACGATCAGGAGATAGACGTGATCCAGCAGGAGTCGCGACTGCGCGTCGCCGACAACACGGGTGCGAAGGAAATTCTCACCATTCGTGTTCTCGGTGGCTCGGGTCGCCGCTACGCGGGTATCGGTGACGTCATCGTCGCCACCGTCAAGGACGCGATCCCCGGCGGCAACGTGAAGAAGGGTGACGTCGTCAAGGCCGTCATCGTTCGCACCGTCAAGGAGCGTCGTCGTCAGGATGGCTCGTACATCCGCTTCGACGAGAACGCCGCCGTCATTCTGAAGAACGACGGCGACCCCCGCGGCACCCGCATCTTCGGCCCGGTGGGCCGGGAGCTGCGCGAGAAGAAGTTCATGAAGATCATCTCGCTCGCGCCGGAGGTGCTGTAAGCATGAAGATCAAGAAGGGCGACCTGGTCCAGGTCATCACCGGTAAGGACAAGGGCAAGCAGGGCAAGGTCATCGTGGCCTACCCCGCTCAGGACCGCGTCCTCGTCGAGGGTGTCAACCGGGTCAAGAAGCACACCAAGGCCGGTCAGACGGCTCGCGGTTCGCAGACGGGTGGCATTGTCACCACCGAGGCCCCGATCCACGTCAGCAACGTTCAGCTGGTTGTGGAGAAGGACGGCAACAAGGTTGTCACCCGCGTCGGCTACCGCTTTGACGACGAGGGCAACAAGATCCGCGTTGCCAAGCGGACCGGTGAGGACATCTGATGACTGCCACCACTGCGCCGCGTCTCAAGACGCGCTACCGCGAGGAAATCGCCGGCAAGCTGCGTGAGGAGTTCTCGTACGAGAACGTCATGCAGGTTCCCGGTCTGGTCAAGATCGTGGTCAACATGGGTGTGGGCGACGCCGCCCGCGACTCCAAGCTGATCGACGGTGCCGTCAAGGACCTCACCACGATCACCGGCCAGAAGCCGGCCGTCACCAAGGCCCGCAAGTCCATCGCGCAGTTCAAGCTGCGCGAGGGCCAGCCGATCGGCTGCCACGTCACCCTCCGCGGTGACCGGATGTGGGAGTTCCTGGACCGTACGCTGTCGCTCGCGCTGCCGCGTATCCGTGACTTCCGTGGCCTGTCGCCGAAGCAGTTCGACGGCCGTGGCAACTACACCTTCGGTCTCACGGAGCAGGTCATGTTCCACGAGATCGACCAGGACAAGATCGACCGGGTCCGGGGCATGGACATCACCGTGGTCACCACGGCGACCAACGACGACGAGGGTCGTGCCCTCCTTCGTCACCTCGGCTTCCCGTTCAAGGAGAACTGACCGTGGCGAAGAAGGCTCTGATCGCTAAGGCCGCCCGTAAGCCGAAGTTCGGCGTTCGCGGGTACACCCGCTGCCAGCGCTGCGGCCGGCCCCACTCCGTCTACCGCAAGTTCGGCCTGTGCCGCGTGTGCCTTCGTGAGATGGCTCACCGTGGCGAGCTGCCGGGCGTGACCAAGAGCTCCTGGTAACTCTCCTCCGCCCTAGGGCGAAGGGAAGTTCTGGAGACTCTCGGTAAGCATCTGGGTCGGCAGGAGCCCGTCCTTTCATGCCGTAGGCTTGAAGGGTTGGGCGCCTGCCGCCCACGACCGACTTACTACGCCGTAGGTCCCCGCACCGCACCCGTCCCACCACTGAGTGGGGAGAGGGATGGCGCATACAGGAAACCCCGGCGAGAGAGGCCGAAGGCCAACTCATGACCATGACTGATCCCATCGCAGACATGCTCACGCGTCTGCGTAACGCGAACTCGGCATATCACGACGATGTCTCGATGCCGCACAGCAAGATCAAGTCGCACATCGCGGAGATCCTCCAGCAGGAGGGCTTCATCACCGGCTGGAAGGTCGAGGACGCCGAGGTCGGCAAGAACCTCGTCCTCGAGCTGAAGTTCGGCCCGAACCGCGAGCGCTCGATCGCCGGCATCAAGCGGATTTCGAAGCCGGGTCTGCGTGTATACGCAAAGTCCACCAACCTGCCGAAGGTCCTCGGCGGTCTGGGCGTGGCGATCATCTCCACGTCCCACGGCCTCCTGACCGGCCAGCAGGCAGGCAAGAAGGGCGTAGGTGGGGAAGTCCTCGCCTACGTCTGGTAGTCGGGAAAGGAAGGAAAGCTCATGTCGCGAATCGGCAAGCTCCCCATCCAGGTTCCCGCCGGTGTGGACGTCACCATCGATGGCCGTACGGTCGCCGTGAAGGGCCCCAAGGGTTCCCTCACGCACACCGTTGCCGCGCCGATCGAGGTCTCCAAGGGTGAGGACGGCGTGCTCAACGTCTCCCGCCCGAACGACGAGCGTCAGAACAAGGCCCTCCACGGCCTGTCCCGCACGCTGGTGGCGAACATGATCACCGGTGTGACCACGGGTTACAGCAAGGCGCTCGAGATCAGCGGTGTCGGTTACCGCGTCCAGGCGAAGGGCTCCAACCTGGAGTTCGCCCTGGGCTACAGCCACCCGATCCTCATCGAGGCTCCGGAAGGCATCACCTTCAAGGTCGAGTCGCCCACGAAGCTCAGCGTCGAGGGCATCGACAAGCAGAAGGTCGGCGAGGTAGCCGCCAACATCCGCAAGCTGCGGAAGCCCGACCCGTACAAGGCCAAGGGCGTCAAGTACGCGGGCGAGGTCATCCGCCGCAAGGTCGGAAAGGCTGGTAAGTAGCCATGGCATACGGTGTGAAGATCGCCAAGGGCGACGCTTACAAGCGCGCTGCTCGCAAGCGCCGCCACATCCGCGTCCGCAAGCACATGTCGGGTTCGCCGGAGCGTCCCCGTCTGGTCGTGACGCGTTCCAACCGCCACATCGTGGCCCAGGTCATCGACGACATCGCGGGCCACACGCTCGCGTCGGCGTCGACCCTGGACACCTCGATCCGTGGTGGCGAGGGTGACAAGAGCGCTCAGGCCCAGCAGGTCGGCGCCCTGGTCGCCGAGCGTGCCAAGGCCGCAGGCGTCGAGGCCGTCGTGTTTGACCGCGGTGGTAACCAGTACGCCGGGCGGATTGCCGCTCTGGCTGACGCCGCCCGTGAAGCCGGGCTGAAGTTCTAAGCCCCGGTTCCTACGCACAGCGGACGTAACAGAGAGAGGTAAATCCAATGGCTGGACCCCAGCGCCGCGGAAGCGGTGCCGGTGGCGGCGAGCGGCGGGACCGGAAGGGCCGTGACGGTGGCGCCAGCGCCGCCGAGAAGACCGCGTACGTCGAGCGCGTCGTCGCGATCAACCGCGTCGCCAAGGTTGTGAAGGGTGGTCGTCGCTTCAGCTTCACCGCGCTGGTCGTGGTGGGCGATGGTGACGGCACCGTCGGTGTCGGATACGGCAAGGCCAAGGAAGTTCCCGCGGCCATCGCCAAGGGTGTCGAAGAGGCCAAGAAGAACTTCTTCAAGGTCCCCCGCATCCAGGGCACCATCCCTCACCCGATCACGGGCGAGAAGGCTGCGGGCGTCGTCCTGCTCAAGCCGGCTTCCCCCGGTACCGGTGTTATCGCCGGTGGCCCGGTGCGTGCCGTGCTCGAGTGCGCCGGCGTTCACGACATCCTGTCGAAGTCGCTTGGCTCGTCCAACGCGATCAACATCGTGCATGCGACCGTGGCGGCCCTCCAGGGCCTTCAGCGTCCCGAGGAGATCGCGGCCCGCCGCGGTCTGCCCCTCGAGGACGTCGCCCCCGCGGCTCTGCTCCGTGCACGTGCGGGAGCGGGTGCGTAATGGCTCGCCTCAAGATCACGCAGACGAAGTCGTACATCGGCAGCAAGCAGAACCACCGCGACACCCTGCGTTCGCTCGGGCTCAAGCGCCTGAACGACTCGGTTGTCAAGGAGGACCGCCCCGAGTTCCGCGGAATGGCCAACACCGTCCGCCACCTCGTGACGGTTGAGGAGGTTGACTGACATGGCGGAGAACAGCCCGCTGAAGGCCCACAACCTCCGGCCTGCCCCGGGCGCCAAGACCGCCAAGACCCGTGTGGGTCGTGGTGAGGCGTCCAAGGGTAAGACCGCAGGCCGTGGTACCAAGGGTACGAAGGCCCGTTACCAGGTTCCGGAGCGCTTCGAGGGTGGCCAGATGCCCCTCCACATGCGTCTCCCGAAGCTCAAGGGCTTCAAGAACCCGTTCCGCACGGAGTACCAGGTCGTGAACCTGGACAAGCTCGCGACGCTCTACCCCGAGGGTGGAGAGGTCACGGTGGCCGACCTGGTCGCCAAGGGCGCTGTGCGCAACAACCACCTCGTCAAGGTCCTCGGACAGGGCGAGATCTCCGTGGCGCTTCAGGTTTCGGTTGACGCCGTCTCCGGTTCCGCCAAGGAGAAGATCACCGCCGCCGGCGGTACGGTCACCGAGCTCGTCTGAGCCCCGGGACAGAACTGAGCCTGGCCGGTCGCCTCTTCGGAGGTGGTCGGCCAGGCTTTTCTCCGTTTGTGGCGCTGTACGGGAACCGTAAAGGCTCGGGAAAGGTTGAACGGGTGTCCACCGCACCGGCGGTGGGGGAGCCGAGGGGCCTTCACGTCCCAAATGGTGTGGCTTGGCCGGTCTTTCACGGCGCGGGCCGGGGAGCGGGCGTTGCACCGGTGTGCAGTGAGTGTTTCCTGCTCAGTCCCGGGCCGGGTAGGGTAGCGCCGTTAATCTTTTGTGGCCTCCTTACGATGTAGGGCTGCCTTGTATCCGATCCCATCCAGTCCCATCCAGACCCGTCGCCTCTGACGCATAGCGCGGGGGTCGCAGGAGGCACCGTGTTCACCGCGTTCGCCCGAGCGTTCAAGACGCCCGACCTGCGCAAGAAGCTGCTCTTCACGCTCGGCATCATCGTGATCTACCGGCTCGGGGCGCACGTCCCGGCCCCCGGGGTCGACTACGCGAAGGTGCAGCAGTGCATCGACCAGGCCGATTCGGGTGGCCTGCTCGGTCTGATGCAGATGTTCAGCGGCGGCGCTCTGCTGCAGATCACCATCTTCGCGCTCGGCATCATGCCGTACATCACGGCCAGCATCATCCTTCAGCTGCTGACCGTCGTGATTCCCCGACTGGAAGCCCTCAAGAAGGAGGGGCAGGCGGGCACGGCCAAGATCACGCAGTACACGCGTTATCTGACCGTCGCGCTGGCCGTCCTCCAGGGCACCGGCCTCGTCGCCACCGCCCGGAGCGGGGCGCTGTTCCAGAACTGCTCCGTGGGCAGTCAGATCGTCGCCGACAAGTCGATCTTCACCACCCTGGTGATGGTCATCACCATGACCGCCGGTACCGCCTGCGTGATGTGGCTCGGTGAGCTCATCACCGACCGCGGCATCGGCAACGGCATGTCGATCCTCATGTTCATCTCGATCGCCGCCACGTTCCCCGGCGCCCTGTGGGCCATCAAGGAGAGCGGCAAGCTGGCCGACGGCTGGATCGAGTTCGGCACGGTTATCCTCATCGGCTTCGTGATGGTCGCCCTCGTCGTCTTCGTCGAGCAGGCCCAGCGCCGCATCCCGGTGCAGTACGCGAAGCGCATGATCGGGCGCCGTTCCTACGGCGGTACGTCGACGTACATCCCGCTCAAGGTGAACCAGGCGGGTGTGATTCCCGTCATCTTCGCCTCGTCGCTGCTCTTCATCCCGTCACTGATCGTCCAGTTCTCCGGATCCAACGCAGGCTGGGCCACCTGGATCCAGGACCACTTCGTGACGGGTAACCACCCGTACTACATCTCGGTGTACTTCGTACTCATCGTGTTCTTCGCCTTCTTCTACGTGGCCATTTCGTTCAACCCCGACGAAGTCGCCGACAACATGAAGAAGTATGGTGGCTTCATCCCGGGCATCCGGGCAGGTCGACCTACTGCCGAGTACCTGAGCTACGTGCTCAACAGGATCACTTGGCCGGGCTCGCTGTACCTGGGCCTGATCGCTCTTGTGCCGACGATGGCGTTGGCAGGCTTCGGCGGGGCGAACCAGAACTTCCCGTTCGGCGGGACGAGCATCCTCATCATCGTGGGTGTGGGTCTGGAAACCGTGAAGCAGATCGAGAGTCAGCTCCAGCAGCGCAATTACGAAGGGTTCCTCCGCTGATGCGAATCGTCCTCGTCGGGCCTCCGGGTGCCGGCAAGGGAACGCAGGCTGCGTACCTTGCCGAGAACCTGTCGATTCCGCACATCTCCACGGGTGACCTCTTCCGCGCCAACATCAGCCAGGGCACCGACCTTGGCAAGCAGGCCCGCGCCTACATGGACGCAGGCCAGCTGGTGCCGGACGAAGTCACCATCGGGATGGCCAAGGACCGCATGGCCCAGTCGGACGCCGTGAACGGCTTCCTGCTGGACGGCTTCCCGCGGAACGTGGGCCAGGCCGAAGCCCTTGACGTGATGCTCAAGGACGAGGGCGTGAAGCTGGACGCGGTCCTCGATCTCGAGGTCCCCGAGGAAGAGGTCGTGAAGCGGATCGCGGGTCGCCGCATCTGCCGCAACGACAGCGCGCACGTCTTCCACGCCACGTACAACAAGCCGAAGACCGAGGGTGTCTGCGACACCTGCGGCGGCGAGCTGTACCAGCGGGACGACGACAGCGAGGAGACGGTCCGGACGCGGCTGGAGGTCTACCACACGCAGACCGAGCCGATCATCGACTACTACCGGGCCCAGGGCCTGGTGGTGACCATCTCCGCGCTCGGCAAGGTCACCGAAGTGACCGAGCGCGCCATGGCGGCGCTGAAGCAGACCGACGAGGGCTGAGCCCCACCCGTACCACCGCTGTACAGCCGGCCGCGGCGCCTCAGGGCGCCGCGGCCGACTGTTTGCGCCCGTATCGTGGAGTGGGCCCCCAGCGGACCCGTAACCCGTCCCCGTCCCCCGTCACCCCGACGATCCAGAGAGGCGCCGAGCAATGGTGCAGATCAAGACCCCCGAGCAGATCGCGAAGATGCGCGAGGCGGGGCTGGTGGTCGCTGCCATTCACGCGGCCACCCGTGAGGCGGCCGTGCCCGGCGCCACCACGAAGGACCTGGACCAGGTCGCCCGCAAGGTGATCGCCGACCACGGGGCGAAGTCGAACTTCCTCGGTTACGGCGGGTTCCCCGCGACCATCTGCACCTCGGTGAACGAGGTCGTGGTCCACGGCATCCCGGACGACAGGACGGTCCTCAAGGACGGCGACATCATCTCGATCGACGCCGGCGCGATCGTGGACGGCTGGCACGGCGACGCCGCGTACACCGCCTTCGTGGGCACCGGTCACGCTCCGGAGCTGGTGGAACTCTCCCGGGTGACCGAGGAGTCGATGTGGGCCGGGATCGCCGCGATGAAGGTGAACAACCGCCTCGTCGACATCTCCAAGGCGATCGAGTCCTACATCCGCCGCCAGCCCCGCCCGGCCACCGGCAAGTACGGGATCATCGAGGACTTCGGCGGCCACGGCATCGGCACCGAGATGCACATGGACCCGCACCTGCTGAACTACGTCTCCCGCAAGCGCGGCAAGGGCATCAAGCTGGTCCCGGGCGTCTGCCTGGCGATCGAGCCCATGGTCTCGCTCGGCACGGCGCGTACGGAGACCCTGGGCGACGACTGGACCGTCATCACGACGGACGGCACCTGGTCCTCGCACTGGGAGCACTCCATCGCCCTGACGGAGCAGGGACCGCTGGTCCTGACCGCCCCGGACTGCGGCAGGGCGAAGCTCGCGGAGTACGGCATCGAGGCCGCGCCCGACCCGCTGGGCTGATCCGACCCTTCCGGCAGGTCTAAGGATCACCGGCAGTGGGCAAACTTGACGGATTCGTCTTTTGGAGTCCGCTGACGTAGACTGACTCGTCGGCTCTGGTGCATCCGTGTGTCTGCATGCAATCACATGTACGGCACAAGATCGCGAGAGCCGATCAAGGTAGCCGATTCGAAAGGCGAAGCGTGGCCAAGAAGCAAGGTGCCATCGAGATTGAGGGCACCGTGATCGAGTCCCTCCCGAACGCAATGTTCAAGGTGGAGCTCCAGAACGGTCACAAGGTCCTGGCGCACATCAGCGGCAAGATGCGGATGCACTACATCCGTATCCTCCCGGATGACCGGGTCGTGGTGGAGCTCTCTCCGTACGACCTGACGCGTGGCCGGATCGTCTACCGCTACAAGTAGATCTTGCCCGCACCCCGTTTCGGCGCGGTGATGGCACTGACCCGGAGAACCTGACATCCCATGAAGGTCAAGCCGAGCGTCAAGAAGATCTGCGACAAGTGCAAGGTGATCCGCCGTCACGGTCGGGTCATGGTCATCTGCGACAACCTGCGCCACAAGCAGCGCCAGGGCTGACGCACGACCCCCTGCATCTCGCAGTTCTTCGCGCGACGCACGTAATCACGTACATACGCAGTGCCCGTCCAAGCCACGGCTGACGACACCTCCGGCGGGGGCCGGGGACCCGGACGTACCACCACTCCCAGCGGGTGGTCGGCGGTCGGGAGCGGCACTGCGGAAGACCCCCGAACTAACAACTGGAGCCATTGAATGGCACGCGTTTCAGGTGTTGACATCCCGCGCGAAAAGCGCGTGGAGGTTGCCCTCACCTACGTCTTCGGTATCGGGCGCACCCGGTCCAAGGAGATCCTCGCCACCACCGGCGTGAACCCCAACACCCGCGTTCGTGACCTGGCCGAAGAGGACCTGGTCAAGATCCGCGAGTACGTGGACGCCAACCTGCGCACCGAGGGTGACCTCCGTCGCGAGATCCAGGGCGACATCCGCCGCAAGATCGAGATCGGCTGCTACCAGGGCATTCGTCACCGCCGCGGTCTGCCGGTCCACGGTCAGCGCACCAGCACGAACGCGCGTACCCGCAAGGGCCCGCGTCGCGCCATCGCCGGTAAGAAGAAGCCGGGCAAGAAGTAGTCCTCAGCGGACGCACTGCGTGCATCCGGTTCGCCGGGCAGCGCAGCAACCAGCGGTCTTCGCTGTAGGACCGATCACCTCCCCTCTCCATCTGGAGTCAAGACATGCCCCCCAAGGGTCGTCAGGGCGCAGCCAAGAAGGTGCGTCGCAAGGAAAAGAAGAACGTCGCTCACGGCCACGCGCACATCAAGAGCACGTTCAACAACACCATCGTCTCGATCACGGACCCCTCGGGCAACGTGATCTCCTGGGCCTCCGCCGGACACGTCGGCTTCAAGGGCTCGCGCAAGTCCACCCCCTTCGCCGCGCAGATGGCCGCCGAGTCGGCCGCCCGCCGCGCGCAGGAGCACGGCATGCGCAAGGTCGACGTCTTCGTCAAGGGTCCCGGCTCCGGCCGTGAGACCGCGATCCGCTCCCTCCAGGCCACGGGCCTCGAGGTCGGTTCGATCCAGGACGTCACCCCGACGCCGCACAACGGCTGCCGTCCGCCGAAGCGTCGCCGCGTCTGATCCGTCGCGGCCGGTGACGGCCGTGCGTCAGTAGCGTTCGGGTCCGGGCGGTACGCCTCATACGGGGCGTACCGCCCGTACCCTTGTTGCATCTGTCGGGCATCAAATAGTGGGTGCCCACGACTGAAGGACTCTCCCCATGCTTATCGCTCAGCGTCCGTCGCTGACCGAAGAGGTCGTCGACGAATTCCGCTCCCGGTTCGTGATCGAGCCGCTGGAGCCGGGCTTCGGCTACACCCTCGGCAACTCCCTGCGCCGTACCCTCCTCTCCTCGATCCCCGGTGCCGCTGTCACCAGCATCCGGATCGACGGTGTCCTGCACGAGTTCACCACCGTGCCGGGCGTCAAGGAGGACGTCACCGACCTCATCCTCAACATCAAGCAGCTGGTCGTCTCCTCGGAGCACGACGAGCCGGTCGTGATGTACCTGCGCAAGCAGGGCCCGGGTCTGGTCACCGCCGCCGACATCGCGCCCCCGGCCGGTGTCGAGGTGCACAACCCCGACCTCGTTCTCGCCACGCTCAACGGCAAGGGCAAGCTGGAGATGGAGCTGACCGTCGAGCGCGGTCGCGGCTACGTCTCCGCCGTCCAGAACAAGCAGGTCGGCCAGGAGATCGGCCGGATCCCGGTCGACTCCATCTACTCGCCGGTGCTCAAGGTCACGTACAAGGTCGAGGCGACCCGTGTCGAGCAGCGCACCGACTTCGACAAGCTGATCGTCGACGTCGAGACCAAGCAGGCCATGCGTCCCCGTGACGCCATGGCGTCGGCCGGTAAGACCCTGGTCGAGCTGTTCGGTCTGGCGCGCGAGCTCAACATCGACGCCGAGGGCATCGACATGGGCCCGTCCCCGACGGACGCCGCGCTCGCCGCCGATCTGGCGCTGCCGATCGAGGAGCTGGAGCTCACGGTCCGCTCGTACAACTGCCTCAAGCGCGAGGGCATCCACTCCGTGGGTGAGCTCGTGGCCCGTTCCGAGGCGGACCTTCTCGACATCCGCAACTTCGGTGCGAAGTCGATCGACGAGGTCAAGGCGAAGCTGGCCGGTATGGGCCTCGCGCTGAAGGACTCGCCTCCCGGCTTCGACCCGACCGCCGCCGCCGACGCCTTCGGCGCCGACGACGACGCGGACGCCGGTTTCGTGGAGACCGAGCAGTACTGAGTCGCCTCCCGGCTGGGGTGCCCGGTTTCAAGGGTGCCCCGGGCCGGGGCTGAGGCTTTGTCCTCAACCGCCGGACGGGCCTGATGTCCGGCAGCTATGACTTCCGTGAGGCGTCCGCTTCACGGGAACTGACACCGGTACCTGGTACGGCCGGTGCAGCACACAAGGAGAATCACCATGCCGCGTCCCGCAAAGGGTGCCCGTCTGGGCGGCAGCGCCGCGCACGAGCGTCTGCTCCTCGCCAACCTGGCGAAGTCGCTGTTCGAGCACGGCCGCATCACGACGACCGAGGCCAAGGCCCGCCGCCTGCGTCCGGTCGCCGAGCGCCTCGTCACCAAGGCGAAGAAGGGCGACATCCACAACCGTCGCCTGGTGCTCCAGACGATCACGGACAAGAGCGTCGTCCACACGCTCTTCACCGAGATCGCTCCCCGGTACGAGAACCGCCCCGGTGGTTACACGCGTATCACCAAGATCGGCAACCGTCGCGGCGACAACGCCCCGATGGCGGTCATCGAGCTGGTCGAGGCGCTGACCGTGGCCCAGCAGGCCACCGGTGAGGCCGAGGCCGCGACGAAGCGCGCGGTCAAGGAAGACGCCGCCAAGAAGGACGAGGCCCCCGCGGCCGAGTCCGAGGCCGTCGAGGACGCCAAGCCGGTCGAGAAGGCCGACGAGGAGTCCAAGGACGCCTGAGCGTCTTAAGGACCACGGGACGGGCCCGCATCTCCCTTCGGGGCGGTGCGGGCCCGTTCTGCTGACCAGGGGCAGTGAGAGGATGACGCGGTGAGTGACGAGGCGGAGCCCGGGTTCGTACGGGTGCGGCTGGACCTGTCGTACGACGGCAAGGACTTCTCCGGCTGGGCGAAGCAGACCAGCCGGCGCACGGTGCAGGGCGAGATCGAGGACGCGCTGCGGACCGTGACCCGGTCTTCGGTGACGTACGACCTGACGGTGGCGGGCCGCACGGACGCCGGGGTGCACGCGCGGGGCCAGGTCGCGCATGTGGACCTGCCCCGGGCGGTGTGGGCCGAGCACGAGGAGAAGCTGCTGCGGCGGCTCGCGGGCAGGCTTCCGCCGGATGTACGGATCTGGCGCGCGGCCCCCGCCCCGCCCGGGTTCAACGCCCGCTTCTCGGCGCTCTGGAGGCGTTACGCCTACCGGGTCGGCGACCGGCCCGGCGGGGTGGACCCGCTGACGCGCGGTCATGTGCTCTGGCACGACCGGCCGTTGGACGTGGACGCGATGAACGAGGCGGCCGCGCTGATGGTGGGCGAGCACGACTTCGCCGCGTACTGCAAGAAGCGCGAGGGCGCGACGACCATCCGTACGCTCCAGAAGCTGAGTTGGGTACGGGACCCGGCATCCGGCGTCCTCACCGCGACCGTGCAGGCGGACGCGTTCTGCCACAACATGGTGCGGGCGCTGATCGGGGCGGCGCTGTTCGTCGGGGACGGCCGCCGCCCGGCCGCCTGGCCCGCCGATGTGCTGGCCGCGAAGGTCCGCGACCCCGGGGTGCACGTGGTGCGGCCGCACGGGCTGACGCTGGAGGAAGTGGCGTACCCGGCGGACGAGTTGCTGGCGGCCCGGGCCGAAGAGGCGCGGAACGTGCGGACGTTGCCGGGGGCGGCTGGGTGCTGCTGAGGGCCGTGGGCCTTCAACGGCTGCTGCGGGCCTGGCTCCTGAAGTGGCCTCTACTCCCCGGCCTCCGCCGCCTCGGACGCCTGGACCTGGCCGCGGTGGCGGATCTGGCGGAAGACGAAGTTCGTCAGGTCGTCGCCGACGGCGAACACGTTCTTGTCCTGGGCGGTGACGCGGGTGCCGTCGGTGAAGCCGCCGACGGTGAAGTAGGCGTACCGGCCGTAGGAGTTGGTGGTGCGGCGGCAGACCGTACCGCCGCGGCAGAACGTCGGCACGCCCGCGCCGCTGAGGGAGGCGAGGCCGCCGGAGGCCTGGTCGACCGTCTTCTTCGCGCGGGCCTCGGTGTCGAAGACCGCGATGCCGACGGTGACGGCCACCCCGTCCTTGCGGTAGGTCGCGCGGATGAGCTGCTCGCAGCCGTTGTTCGTGAGGACCGCGCCGAGGGCGCCCTGGGTGCCGGTCGCGCAGTCGGTGGTGCGGGCGGTGGCGCCCTTGAGGTGGACGCGCTCACCCATGGCGAGCTTCTCGCCGGGGAAGAAGCCGTCGACGGTGATCGGCGCCTTGTCCTTGTCGGCGCTGGATATGTACTCCTTCGGGTCCGGCGGAGGCGGCGGTGCCACCGACGAGAAGGAGGGCGCGGGCGCCGATGTGTCCTCGGGGAGGTCGGCCGGCGCCGGGAGCTTGCTCGCGCTGCCGGCCGAATCGCTCTTGCCGCCCGTGGTGACCACGGCGGTCGCCACGATCGCGCCGACCACGGCGGTGGCCAGCACCCCGCCGCCGATCATCAGCCACCGCTTGCGGCGGGCGCGTGCGGCGGACGCCTCGGCGAGCGCGGCCCAGTCCGGAGTCCCGCTGTCCCCCGGAGTTCCGTTGTCCCCCGGCCCCCAGGAGGGCCCTCCTTGCCATGAACTCATGCGCGAATCCTAGAGCGTTCCGTTCGACCGCAGACCCCGCCCAGGTAAACCGGTTGGGCCATTGCTTCGCGGGCCGTGACAATGCTCTGTATGGGACATCTTGAAGCCGGCCACCTGGAGTACTACCTGCCGGACGGGCGGGTGCTGCTCGGCGACGCCTCGTTCCGGGTGGCAGACGGAGCCGTCGTCGCCCTCGTCGGGGCCAACGGGGCGGGCAAGACGACGCTGCTGCGCCTCCTCGCCGGTGAGCTCCAGCCGCACGGCGGCACGGTCTCGGTGAGCGGCGGGCTCGGGGTGATGCCGCAGTTCGTGGGCTCGGTGCGGGACGAGCGGACCGTACGGGACCTCTTGGTTTCGGTCTCGCAGCCGCGCATCCGGGAGGCGGCGAAGGCGGTCGACGTGGCCGAGGAGAAGATCCTCACCGTCGACGACGAGGCCGCGCAGATGGCGTACGCGCAGGCGCTCAGCGACTGGGCCGAGGCGCGCGGCTACGAGGCCGAGACGGTCTGGGACATGTGCACGATGGCCGCGCTCGGCGTCCCGTACGAGAAGGCGCAGTGGCGCGAGGTGCGCACGCTCAGCGGCGGTGAGCAGAAGCGGCTGGTCCTGGAGGCGCTGCTGCGCGGGCCCGACGAGGTGCTGCTCCTGGACGAGCCGGACAACTATCTGGACGTCCCCGGCAAGCGGTGGCTGGAGGAGAAGCTCAAGGAGACCCGTAAGACGGTCCTCTTCGTCTCCCACGACCGCGAGCTGCTCTCCCGGGCCGCCGAGAAGATCGTCAGCGTGGAGCCGAGCGCGGCGGGCAGCGACGTATGGGTGCACGGCGGCGGCTTCGCCACGTACCACGAGGCGCGCAAGGAGCGGTTCGCGCGGTTCGAGGAGCTGCTGCGGCGCTGGCAGGAGGAGCACGCCCGGCTGAAGGCGCTCGTCCTGCGGATGCGGCAGCAGGCGGCGAACAGCCCCGACATGGCCAACCGCTACCACGCGATGCAGACCCGCTTCAAGAAGTTCGAGGAGGCGGGCCCGCCGCCGGAGCCGCCGCGCGAGCAGGACATCCGGATGCGGCTGCGCGGCGGGCGGACCGGGGTGCGGGCGGTGACCTGCAAGGGCCTGGAGCTGACCGGGCTGATGAAACCGTTCGACCTGGAGATCTACTACGGGGAGCGGGTCGCCGTCCTCGGCTCCAACGGGTCGGGCAAGTCGCACTTCCTGCGGCTGCTGGCGGGGGAGCCGGTGGCGTACACGGGGGAGTGGAAGCTCGGGGCGCGGGTCGTGCCGGGCCACTTCGCCCAGACCCACGCGCACCCGGAGCTGCTGGGCAAGACGCTGGTGGAGATCCTGTGGTCCGAGCACGCCAAGGACCGGGGCGGGGCGATGGGGGTGCTGCGGCGGTACGAGCTGGAGCGGCAGGGGGACCAGGCGTTCGAACGGCTCTCGGGCGGGCAGCAGGCGCGGTTCCAGATCCTGCTCCTCGAGCTGGCGGGGACGACGGCTCTGCTGCTGGACGAGCCGACGGACAACCTGGACCTGGAGTCTGCGGAGGCGTTGCAGGACGGGCTCGAGGTGTACGACGGCACGGTGATGGCCGTCACGCACGACCGGTGGTTCGCGAAGTCGTTCGACCGGTATCTGGTCTTCGGCTCGGACGGGGTCGTACGGGAGACGGCGGAGCCGGTGTGGGACGAGCGGCGGGTGCAGCGGGCGCGGTGACCTCGGCGGTCGGCGGCCGGGTGGGGTGGTGGGTGCGGTGCGGGGGCGCTGCCTCCGGGTCCCCGCGCCTCGAACGCCGGCGGGGCTGAGTGTGCCCGGCCCGTTTTGACCCGTCCGGGGCAGGGCGGGTAGTGTCGAGGTTTGTTATGCGTATCGGCTTCGTCGTTTTCGTACGAGAAGCCCTTACGTAGGTTCTCTGGAGCAGTTACCAGTGGCTCGCATACGGGCGGTGTCCCGGCAGTGTGAGCCCCAGCTGCATGATCGCTTCAGGGGTGCCATGTGTTGTCTGGACCTCATCCACTGAAGAAGCGAAGGCTACGAAGTGCGTACGTACAGCCCCAAGCCCGGAGATGTGACGCGCCAGTGGCACATCATCGACGCTCAGGACATCGTCCTGGGCCGTCTGGCCACCACGGCTGCGAACCTCCTCCGAGGCAAGCACAAGGCGATCTACGCCCCCCACATGGACATGGGCGACTTCGTCATCATCATCAACGCCGACAAGGTTCACCTGTCGGGTAACAAGAAGACCCAGAAGATGGCGTACCGCCACTCGGGCTTCCCGGGCGGTCTCCGTTCGGTGCGTTACGACGAGCTCCTCTCGAAGAACCCCGAGAAGGCCGTCGAGAAGGCCATCAAGGGCATGATCCCCAAGAACACCCTGGGCCGTCAGATGCTCTCGAAGCTCAAGGTCTACGCGGGCGACCAGCACCCGCACGCTGCTCAGCAGCCGGTCCCGTTCGAGATCACCCAGGTCGCGCAGTAGTTCCGGCCACCCCCTAAGACATACAGAAAGATCTGAGGAGCATCGTGGCCGAGACCACTGTTGAGACCCCCGTCGAGGGCACCGAGGGCGAGGAGACCTTCGCCGAGGTGACCACCTTCGAGTCGGAGGTCCCCGTCGAGGGTGAGTACACCTCCGAGTCGCTCGCGGGCCGCTTCGGCGACCCGCAGCCCGCCGCCGGCCTGGGCCGTCGCAAGAACGCCATCGCCCGCGTCCGGATCGTTCCGGGCACCGGCAAGTGGAAGATCAACGGTCGCACCCTTGAGGACTACTTCCCCAACAAGGTGCACCAGCAGGAAGTCAACGAGCCCTTCAAGGTGCTCGAACTCGACGGCCGCTACGACGTGGTCGCCCGTATCTCGGGTGGCGGCGTCTCCGGTCAGGCCGGCGCCCTGCGCCTCGGCGTGGCCCGCGCGCTGAACGAGGCGGACGTGGACAACAACCGCGCCACGCTGAAGAAGGCCGGCTTCCTCTCCCGCGACGACCGTGCGGTCGAGCGCAAGAAGGCCGGTCTCAAGAAGGCCCGTAAGGCCCCGCAGTACAGCAAGCGCTAAATCGCCTGCTCGTCTGCATTACACGAACGCCCCGGCGGCACACTCCGTGCTGCTGGGGCGTTCGTTTATCGGGCCCCGCAGGCGTATAACGGCATGAGACGTTCATCGGCCCGCACGGGACGCTCGGGCCGGCTGTCGGCGTTGCTGCCGTACCCCCCAGCCGTTTTGCTGTTTTCGTGGTTGTGGTTGTTTAGTTTCGCTTTGCTTTGGTTTTTTGTGGTTTCGGAGCACCTCGGAGGACACCAGTGGGACGACTCTTCGGCACGGACGGAGTGCGCGGTGTCGCCAACGCGGACCTGACGGCCGAGCTCGCGCTCGGGCTCTCGGTCGCGGCGGCGCACGTACTAGCCGAGGCGGGCACCTTCGCGGGCCATCGCCCGACCGCCGTGGTCGGCCGTGACCCCCGGGCCTCCGGAGAGTTCCTGGAAGCCGCCGTCGTGGCCGGTCTGGCCAGCGCGGGCGTGGACGTCCTGCGCGTCGGCGTGCTGCCGACGCCGGCCGTCGCGTACCTCACCGGTTCGCTCGGCGCCGACATCGGCGTGATGCTCTCCGCCAGCCACAACGCCATGCCGGACAACGGCGTCAAGTTCTTCGCGCGCGGCGGCCACAAGCTCGCCGACGAGCTGGAGGACCGGATCGAGAAGGTCTACGAGCAGCACCGCACCGGTGAGCCGTGGAGCCGCCCGACCGGCGCGGGCGTCGGCCGGGTCACCGACTACGCGGAGGGCTTCGACCGGTACGTCGCCCACCTCATCGGCGTCCTCCCGAACCGCCTCGACGGGCTGAAGGTCGTCCTGGACGAGGCGCACGGTGCCGCGGCCCGGGTCTCGCCCGAGGCGTTCGCCCGGGCCGGGGCCGAGGTCGTCACCATCGGCGCCGAGCCGGACGGCCTGAACATCAACGACGGCTGCGGCTCCACCCACCTGGAGCTGCTGCGCGCCGCCGTCGTGGAGCACGGCGCGGACCTCGGCATCGCCCACGACGGCGACGCCGACCGCTGCCTCGCCGTGGACGCGGCGGGCGAGGAGGTCGACGGCGACCAGATCCTCGCCGTGCTGGCCCTCGCCATGCGGGAGGCCGGGCAGCTGCGCAAGGACACCGTCGTCGGCACGGTCATGTCGAACCTCGGCTTCAAGATCGCCATGGAGCGCGAGGGCATCCAGCTCGTCCAGACGGCGGTCGGCGACCGTTACGTCCTGGAGTCGATGAAGGCCGAGGGCTTCGCGCTCGGCGGCGAACAGTCCGGCCACGTCATCGTCCTGGACCACGCCACGACCGGCGACGGCACGCTGACCGGCCTGATGCTGGCGGCCCGCGTCGCCGCCACCGGCCGGTCCCTCGCCGAGCTGGCCGGGGTCATGCAGCGCCTGCCCCAGGTCCTCATCAACGTCCCCGACGTCGACAAGTCCCGGGTCAACACCTCCTCCGAGCTGGCCACCGCGGTGACCGAGGCGGAGCGCGAGCTCGGCTCCACCGGGCGCGTCCTGCTGCGCCAGTCCGGTACGGAGCCGCTGGTACGGGTCATGGTCGAGGCCGCCGACATCGAACAGGCGCGCGCGGTCGCGGGCCGGCTGGCCGATGTGGTGAAGTCCGCGCTGGGCTGAGCCGCCGCGCCGACGGCGTACGGAAGCCCCGGCTTCTTGCGCCTGTACGCCCCGGGCCTCACGCCCGTACCGAAGCCCCCGGCGTGCTCGCCGGGGGCTTCCGCGCGCGCCGGGCCCGCCACAGGGCCTTCTCCAGCAGCAGCGTCAGCGTGCCCGCGAGGACGATCCCGCCGAGGTTGGCGAGCAGCTGCTGCCCCGAGCCGATCGTCTGCTGGTAGTCGGAGTAGCTGAACGCGACGGCCGCGTTGGCGGCGGCCGGGACCGTCGTCACGGAGATCGCCACGCCGATCAGCGCCCCGGACTTCGCCGAGGTGAGGGAGAGCGTCCCGGCGATGCCCGCCAGGAACGCCACGATGAACGACATCCAGTCCGGCTGCCAGATGAACCCCGTGATGGGCCGCTCCGCCTCGATCATCGACCGCTGGAACAGCCCGACCACGTCCAGCAGCCACGCGAACCCCGCCGTGATCACCATCGCCAGCGCGAAGCCGCCGATCAGGGCCCACAGCGAACGCGCCACCAGCCGGGGCGCACGCTGCACGAGGGCCGTGGAGATCCCGGCCAGCGGGCCGAACTCCGGGCCGACCGCCATCGCGCCCACGATCAGCACGGCGTTGTCCAACATCACCCCGCAGGCGGCGAGCATGGTGGCGAGGGCGAGGAAGGAGACGTAGGTGATGGAGAACGTCGACTCCTCGTGCGTCGCCTCCGTCAGCTCCTCCCACAGCACCGCGTCCGCGCTGTCGCCCGGCGCCTCCTGCTCCGCCTTGTCGGCGCGCGAGGAGAGGGTGAGGTCGAGGTGTTCGACGCTGATCGCCCCGGACTCGTCGATGCCGAGGCGCCGGAGCTTCCCGATCAGCTCGTCACCGGCCTCCCGCGCCACGTCGCACAGCACCACGTCCCCGGCGGGGGAGCGGGCCGCGCCGGGCAGGACCACGAGGTGGGCGGTGCCGACGGTGGACTCCAGGAGGGCGACCACCTCGTCGGTGGCGTCGGCGGGCACGATGAGACGCAGATGCAGCACGCGGCACGCCTTCCCCGGAAGTGTCAGAGCTTGCGCAGGGACAGCCTCTGGACCTTGTGGTCCGGCCCCTTGCGGAGGACCAGAGTGGCACGGCCGCGCGTCGGAGCCACGTTCTCCATCAGGTTCGGCTTGTTGATGGTCCGCCACATGGTGCGGGCGTAGTCCAGCGCCTCCTCCTCGGAGACCTGGGTGTACTTGCGGAAGTACGAGGACGGGTCCTGGAACGCCGTGTCGCGCAGCTTGCGGAAGCGGCTGAGGTACCAGGTCTCGATGTCGTCGGCGCGCGCGTCCACGTACACGCTGAAGTCGAAGTAGTCCGCCAGCCCGACCCTGGTCCGCCCGTCCCGGCCCGGCAGCGCGGGCTGGAGGACGTTGAGCCCCTCCACGATGAGGATGTCCGGGCGGCGGACGGTGAGGAGCTCGCCGGGGACGATGTCGTAGATCAGGTGCGAGTAGACGGGCGCGGTCACCTCGTCCTTGCCCGCCTTGATGTCCGCGACGAACCGCGTCAGCGCCCGCCGGTCGTAGGACTCCGGGAATCCTTTGCGCGAGGTCAGCCCGCGCGCCCGCAGCTCCTTCATCGGCAGCAGGAACCCGTCCGTGGTCACCAGCTCCACGCTCGGGTGCTCGGGCCAGCGGGCGAGCAGGGCCTGGAGGATACGGGCGCTGGTGGACTTGCCGACTGCGACACTGCCCGCGACCCCTATGACGAACGGGGTGCCGCGCTGGGCCCCGTGCCCGTTCCCGGCGTCCCCGAGGAAGGTGTTCAGCGCGCCGCGCAGCCCGGACGTGGCCTGGACGTACAGGTTGAGGAGCCGGGAGAGCGGCAGGTAGACGTCCCGCACCTCGTCCAGGTCGATGACGTCGCCGAGCCCCCGCAGCCGCTCCACCTCGTCGGCGGTCAGCGGCAGCGGGGTCTTGTCCCGCAGGGCGCTCCACTCGTCGCGCGAGAGGTCGACGTAGGGGGTCGGCGCATGCTCGGTGCGACGCTGCGGGCTCCGTGCGGGCGATGTGATCACCCTTCATTGTTGCGGGAGTTTTAACGGAGTGGAGGGTGGGGTCGGTCACGTGGGTGCCGGGCCCGTGTTCCGGGAGGCCGCCACGGGCCCGGTGTCCGCTCCCCTGCGCCGGACACCGGGCCCGTGGGCGGCCGATGAGGCCGTACGTCCTGCGTCAGGGCTTCCGGCCCTTGGCGTCGACGACGGCGGCGTGGGTGCGGGCGATGTCGATGAGGACCTCGCCGCGCTTCTGGACGATGTCCGGCAGTCGGCTGTCCCCGCTGATCGTGTGGGTCCTGGTGACGACGTCGCGTGTTCCCGCGTAGCTGTAGTCCACCGGGTCGAGGAGGATCTCGCGCCGGCTCTCGCTCCGGTCGTACTCACGGGTCACGGCGATGACCTCGCGGCCGGAGGCGTCCCGGATCAGGTGGCCGGTCACCTCGACGCCCCCGACGGTGGCCATCGCCCGGTAGATCCGGGCCAGTGCGTCCGGCGGGATCGGGTACGACTCCAGCAGGACGGCCAGGGCGCGGAAGCTGTGCTCGTCCTTCGCCTCGGGGGCTCCGTCGGGGCCGCTGTCGGTGGGGAAGACCTTGCGCAGCTCCGCGAGGAGCGCCTCGGGGTCCTCCGGCAGCCCCGCGGCGATGCGGTAGGACTCGCGGGCGGTGCGGTGGTCGGTGTCGGACGCGTCGTTCTCGGCGGCCTTGTCGTCGTACGGGATCCAGGAGTCCAGGCTGTGCGCCACGGGCGTCTTCTTCCGGCCCTCCTCCGGCAGCTCCGTCCACTGCTGCTCCAGCTGCCGGTCGACCTCTCGGATGTAGATCCACTGGTCGGAGCGCGGCTCCGGGGGGACCTCCTGCCGCTCCAGGTAGTCGGCGGCCCGGTTCAGCGCGGCGGCCGGGCTGGACAGGTCGAGGTCGCCCGCGACGGTCGCCGGGGCCGAGCGGTCGGGCGGGGACGTGCCGACGACCTGGGTGATGACCAGGGCCGCCGCGGTGACCGCGACCACCGCGCCGAGCGAGGCGACCCGCCAGTCCCGCAGTCGCAGCCTCAGCGCGAAGGCGCGGCGTCCGCCGTTGCCCGCGATGGTGTCGGTGAGGCGTGCGCGGCCGGGGGCGAGGTGGGCGCGGTCGGGTACGGGCGCGTCGGCACGCAGCTCGCGCAGCCGGGTCATTTCGTCCATGACGGGTTCAGCTCCTGTCCGGCCGGGGCGGGCGACGGGTCGAGTGCCGAGGTGAAGGCGGGATCGGTGTTCAGCGCCTCACGGACCTTGCGGCGGGCCCGGTTCAGCCGGGACCTGACCGTGCCGAGCGGTATCCGCAGCGCGTCGGCCACCTCCTGGTAGCCGAGGTCGGCCCAGGCGACGAGCAGCAGGACGTGCCGGTCCCCGGGCGAGAGCGCGGCGAGCGCCCCGGCCAGCGGCGCCTGGACGGCGATCCGGTCGTCGGCCCGGTCGCTCCAGGACGCGGAGACGGGGTCGTGACCGGTACGGGCCAGGGCCTTGAGCGCCCGTACCTCGGTACGCCGGTGCCTGCCGATCAGGTTGGCGGCGATGCCGTACAGCCAGGGCCGGGCCAGCCGGCGGGCGGTGTCGTACCGGTCCCGGGTGCGGAACGCGATGAGGAACGTCTCCGCGGTGATGTCGTCCGCCGGGCCCTCCCCGAGCCGGCGGGCGACGTAGCGGTGGATGTCCGGGGCGTGCCGGTCGTAGAGCCCGGCGAACAGCTCGGGCTCGGCGAGGGACTGCGCGATGACGTCCGCGTCGTCGGCACCGTCGGTGGGCCGGGCCGGGGGTGGTCCGGTCACTGCGCCTCCAGGGTGGGTCGGTGGGTCGGTGGATGTCGGTCACCCCTGTTGCCCGCGGCGGACGGAAAAGTTCACGGGTTTTCCGGGCCTGTCCGTAACATCGCGGGCCGCCCGGGCGTGCCTATGACAGGAAGCGGCAGACAGAGATACGACGACGAGAACGCGCGCATGACAACTCCCGCACGACGAACTCCCGCAGGACAACTCCCGTACAACCACAGCACACGACCACAGTCAGGATCAGGATGTCGACGGAAGCTGAGTTCGACGCCTTCTACGCGGCGACGGCCAAACGCCTGGTCGCCACCGTCTACGCGATGACCGGGGACCTGGCGGAGTCCGAGGACGCGGTCCAGGAGGCGTACGCACGGGCCTGGCAGCGCTGGGACCGGCTGACCCGTGAGGGCGACCCGCTCCCGTGGGTGCGGACGGTCGCGTCCCGGCTCGCGGTCAGCGCCTGGCGCCGCACCCGCAACCGGCTCCGCGCCCAGCTGCGCCACGGACCCGCGCCGCACGACCCGGGCCCGTCCGGGGTCTTCGGCGACCGGGCCGCGCTGGTGGCGGCCCTGCGCGAGCTGAGCCCGGACCAGCGGCGGGCCGTGGTGCTCCACCACCTGCTGGATCTGCCGGTGGAGGAGGTGGCCCGGGAGACGGGCTCCACGAGCGGAGCGGTACGGACCCGGCTCAGCCGCGCCCGCAAGCAGCTGGGCGAGCGGCTCGCGCACATAGAGACGTACGACGACGAGGGGATGGCCCGGAATGGCTGACATCGAGGAACTGCTGACCGACACCCCCGTGCGGCTCGCCCCGGCCGCGGCGATCCGCGCCCGCGGCGACCGCCGGCGGACCCGCCGCCGGACGGCCGTTGCGGCGGTGGCGGTGGTGGCCGCCGGGGCGATGGGCTTCGGTGTGTGGGCGGGCCTGGTGCTGCCGGAGGGATCGGGCGGCGGTACGGAGGTGGCCTCCACGGGCCCGAACCCGTTCATGTCCGACGGGGTGGTGCAGACCCCGGACCCCTCGGAGCTGCCGGGAAACGAGGTCCTGCACTGGAAGGGCGTCGACCCGGCGACGGACTTCCCGCTCGAGACGGCCCCGCTGCCGCAGGTGGGCCTGGACACCGCGTGCGGGCTGTGGTCCGGCGACGCGGACAAGCCCGAGCAGCAGTTCACCAACATCTACACGGGCAGGAACGACGCCCGCGCCCGGTACCGCGTCTCCCAGTACGCGACCCGCGCCGCAGCCGAAACCGCCGTCAAGGACCTGGACACGGCACTCGCCGACTGCGGGGTGGAGAAGGCCGAGGGGGAGCCGGACGGCACGTACACCGGGGTGGCCCGGGGCACGGCGGCGCAGCTCGTCGTCACCGTGAAGTCCTGGGGGGCGTGGGTCGCGGTGCAGGAGACGCAGGTGGTCCCGGTGCAGTAGGACGACTGACCCGTGCTTCCGGTGGAGTTGGACGGACGACTGACCCGTCCTTCCGGTGGAGTTGGGCGACCGACCCGTCGGTCCTGGCACGGGGCGGTGGCCACCCGGCCGGGGGGTCGGGTGGCCACCCTTCTCATCGTGTTCCGTCTCTCATCGTGTCCCGGCGCGGCTGAGCCCGAGGGCTCGCGCGGCGGTGCGGTCGCTCAGGAGGTGGTGTTCAGCGTCAGGCCGTAGTAGCGGAGCAGGTCGTCCAGCGGCTGCATCCAGCTGGCGCCGCTGCCGAAGCCGCCGTCGCAGTTGACGTTGCTGGAGCCGGAGGTCACGCCCTGGGCCTGGCCCTGGTTGGTGATCCAGGCGCCGCCGCTGTCGCCCTTGTGGATGCAGACGCTGGACTTGGCCAGGCCCTTGACCAGGGTCTGCGGCTGCCCCGGGTCGGTGTAGGTGACCGAGTGGTTGTAGCTGTTGATGGTGCCGCAGGTCCACCTGGTGGTCGCGCCGGACTTGCACACCGTCGAACCCACGGCGGCCCGCTGGCTCCCTCTGACCGGGGTGTCCGCCACGACGCGCCAGCCGCCGACCGTGGTGGTGACGGAGTTGCCGGAGCTGATCGCGGCGACGCCCATGTCGACGCTGTCGTAGCCGTGCGCGAAGCGGGTGGCGGTCCCCTTGGCGAACTGCGACCCGTTGAAGTACAGGGTGTCCAGGCCCTTGACGCAGTGGCCGGCGGTGGCCAGGTACTGCCGGCCCTGCTGGTCCCGGGCGCCGAAGCCGACGGAGCAGTAACCGCCGTTCACATCGGAGGTGTTGATGTTCATCTTGCTGCCGGGGGCGATGGCTGCGGCGGCCTGCGGGGCGTCGTCGGCCGTGGTCTCCACGGTGACGGCCGGGCCGTGCGAGCGGGCGGCGGCGACGAAGGCGCGGCTGGTGGCGTCGTCCGTGTCGCGGACGGTGACGACGACCTTGTTTCCGGCCGGGTCGACGTGCCAGGACTCCACGCCGACGGGGAGCTTCTTCTCGGCGAGCCGGTCGAGTTCCGCCTTGATCCGGTCGAGGGCGGCGGGGGCCCGGGCGGGGATACGGGCGGCGAGTCCGGCCGCCTTCACGTCGGCGGCCTGCTGCGCGGTGGTGACGTCGACCGTGAGGGTGCCCTTGGCGTCGAAGTACGCGCTCCTGGTGGGCACTCCCGACCTGCCGAGGCGCTCCAGGGTCTTCTGCTGGGCGCTCTGGCGGTCGAGTTTCCGCTCGGCCTCCGCGACGGAGACGCCGAGCGAGTCGGCGAGCGCCTTCACCATGCCGGTGGGCTGGGTCGCACGGGCGGACGGGGCGGGGGTGGGGTCCGCGGCGGTGGGCTGTGAGGCGGCCGCGATGCCTCCGGTCAGAGCCACCGCTCCGGCTATCGCGCCGATCGACAGAGTCCTGCTGATCCTGTTCACGTCTTCTCCTATGGGGATACGGCCCTGTTCCGCCGTGCTCAGGACCGGTCAGCCCAGCTCGAACTGGGCATGACAAAAAAAGGGGGGTGGCGCATGCGTGCGGAAGCGCGGAACGCGCATGCTCAGCTCGCGGGATCCCGGTGGGACGGGAGCCCGTTGTGATGCGGCTGATCGCTGTGAGGTGCGAGTGATCGGCCGATGAGGGGAAACCTACGAACGCGGCACCCGGATCACCATCCGGGTGCCGCGTATACGGACCCCTATCTAATTCGCCGAGAGCTCTTCCGCGCGCCCGTGTATACGCATGCCCGTGTGTGGGGATGCCCGCGTGTACGCATGTCCGGGTGCCGTCTGAAGGTGATCGCGGCGGCTGTTCGCCGAAGGTGTCCGGCCCGCTGTCGTTCACCGAGGGCAGGTGATCTACTTGTTTTTCCAGGAGGCGGAGAAAGATCTCGTGGCGTAGTCCGGGCCACCTGGACGCATCCGGGCCCACCGGGGCGGAGGAGAGCGAGGGTGGCGACGTGATCACGACGTGTGGTTCCGCCCTGCGGTCCCTGGCGCGTGCGCTGCCCGGCCGACACGCCGATCCGGTGCTGATGTTCGTCGAGGGCGCCGCAGGCGAGGGTAAGAGCCACCTGCTCCGGGAGCTGGCCGAGCTGCCCGGGCTGCCGGAGCCGGCCCGCCTGTGGTGGCGGTGCGGCGCCGAGGACGGGCCGCCCGAGGAGGACGAGCACCGGCGGGAGCCCACCCTGTGGCTGGTGGACGACGTGCACCGGGCGGACGAGGACGAGTTGCGGCGGCTGCGCCGGGTGCTGGAGCGGCTGGAGCGGGGCTCGGCGGCCGTGGTGACGTACCGCCCCGAGGAGCTGGCGGTGCCCGGTCTGCCGCTGGGCGGCCCGCCGATGACGTATCCGGACCGGCTGGTGGTGCTCAGGAACCGGCTGGCGCCCTGGGACGAGGAACGTGTCCGCCGGGCCGCCGCCGAGGCGCTGGGCGAGAGCGGCTGTACGGCGGAGGCCGTGGCCAGGATCCATGAGCGCACCGGCGGAGTGCCCCGGGTGGTCGTCGACCTGCTCGCCATGGCGCGGGGGCAGTGGCCCGCCTTCACCGGCACGGCCGCCGAGGTGGACGCGGCCGGTGTGCCGACGCGGCTGGCGGAGCTGGTGCTGAGCCGTACGGACGCCCTGTCGCCGGAGCACCGGCCGGTGGTCTGGGCGGCCGCCGTCCTCGACGGGCCCGTCGCCCGTGAGGAGCTGATCGCGGTGTCGGGGCTCGGGGCCGCGACGGGGAAGGACGCGCTGCTGCGGGCCCTGGAGAGCGCGGCCCTGGCGGAGCCGGCCGAGGGCCGCTACGGCTTCGCCGTACCGCTGGCCGCCTCTGCCGTACGTGCCACCGTGCCCGGCCCCGTACGCCAGGATCTGCACCGGCGGACGGCGAACGTCCTCAGCCGCAGACACCCCGTGGACTGGGCCGCCGTGGCCGAGCACCACAGGGCGGCCGGGGACGGCCACCGATGGCTCAGAGCGGTGGAGAAGGCGGCCGAGGCGGCGGAGGCATCCGGCCGGCACCAGCAGGCGATCACGCTCCTGGAGCGGACGCTGGCCACGCCCGACATCCCCCCGCAGGCCCGGGCCCGGCTGGCACCGCTGCTGGCCCGCAACGCGGTGACCGGACTGCGCTCGGACCAGACCGTGGAAGTGCTCGCGCAGATCGTGCGGGACGCGGCCCTGCCACCGGCCGTACGAGGAGAGCTGCGCCTCGATCTCGGGCTGATGCTGTGCAACCAGGTGGGCCGGTTCCCCGAGGGGTGGCGGGTGCTGGAGACCGCCGCCGCCGAACTCCGCGAAGTCCGCTCCGCCCTGGCCGCACGCGCCATGGCGGCCCTGGTCCTCCCGTACCAGCCGGGCGTCTCCCTCGACGTCCACCAGGGCTGGCTGATCAAGGCCATGGCCGCCGCGGACGACAGCGGGGACGAGGCCATGCGTACGGCGGTCCTGGCCAACCGGGTGGGGCTCGCGATGAGCTGGGCCGACCCCGAGGCGTGGGAGCTGGTGGAGAAGCTGCCCGTGGAGAGCACGGACCCCGCCTGCGTCCGGCAGGCGGCGCGCGGTCTGTGCAACGCCGCGGACTCCGCGGTCTGGCTCGGGTTCTACGGGCGGGTGGACGACCTGCTGGCCCAGGGACGCGAGCTGTCCGCGCGGACCGGCGCGCCCTACACCGAACACAGCGCGCTGGGGACACTGCTGCTCCAGGCGTGGTGGACCGGCCGGTGGCTGGGCCTGGCCAAGCGGTGCGAGGACTTCATCGCCACCACCGCCGATATGCCGTTCATCGCCTCCGACGCCTATGTCGTACGCGGCCTGCTCGCCGTCGCCCAGGGGGACTGGGGCGAGGCGAAGTCCTGGCTGTTCCAACGGGGGACGTTCGAGACCGAGAGACTGCCCGTGCCCCTGGGAGCGGCGGCGGCCGGAGCCGTGATCCGCCTGGCCCTGGCCCGGCAGGAGGTGACGGCCGCGGCGGAACAGGCGCGGTCGGCCTGGCAGGTGGTGGCGGAGAAGGGCGTATGGCCGTGGGCCGCGGAGCTCGCGCCGTGGGCCGTGGAGGCGCTGGTGCGCGCGGGCGACGGCAGCACGGCCCGCACCATGGTCCGGAACTTCGCCCAGGGCCTCGGCCGCTGTGACGCGCCCGCCGCCAGGGCGGCGCTGGTGTGGAGCCGGGCCGTACTCGCCGAGACGGAAGCGCCGGCCGGGGAGCCGGCCGGGCAGCGGCGGGGCGCACTGCTGGAGGCCGCGACGCTGTACGGGAAGGCCTCGGCGGCCTACGCGGAGCTGCCGCGCCCCTACTCCCAGGCGCTGACCACGGAGGGTGCCGCGCGCTGCGTACTGGCGGCGGACACCGTGGGGGTGCCGGGCCCGGCCCCCGGAACGGAGGCGGCGGACACCGCCGTTTCACCGGCCCAGATGTCCGACGACGCCGCCGTTGCGTCGGCCTCGGTGTCCGACGACGCCGCCACGACGGCCCCTGTATCCGACGCCGCCACCACCACGACGGCCCAGGTGTCCGACGCCGCCACCACGAAGGCCCTCGCCGACCTGGAGTCCTGCGCCCAGCGTTTCACCGACCTGGGGGCCGTCTGGGACGCCGCCCGGGCCCGGGCCCTCCTGCGTACACGCCAGCCCGCCAGGAAGGGCCGCCCTCCCGGCCGCCCCTCGCACGCCGACCAGCTGTCACCCCGGGAGGAGGAGGTGGCGCAGCTCGCCGTCTCCGGCCTGACCAACCGGGAGATCGCCGCGACCCTGCACCTCTCCCCGCGGACCGTGGAGCAGCACATCGCCGGCGCGATGCGCAAGACGGGCGCGCTCTCCCGCCGCGACCTCGCTCACCGGCCGGGCCCGACCCCCTGAGCCGGGAAGGTCCAGAACCGTCGGTCGTGCTCCCAGACGGCCACGGTCGCGGCCTCCCAGTCCAGCACCCAGCCGGTACGCACCCCGCGCGCGCCCCAGCCGTCCGGGCGCCGGCGCGGGATCGCGAACCCCGCCTCGCGTGCGGCGAGCGCCGCTTCACAGGCCTCGCGCGCGATGCGGAGGGCCTCCGCCCCTGTCTCGGCGGCCCCGGTGAAGACATGCAGGCCGCACCGCTCGGGCTGTACGGAGTTCCTGGTGGGGACATCGACCTGGAAGTAGAGCTTGGTCATGGCGCCATCTCCTCGGGGTCGCGGTCTCCTGCCCACCGGCGCGGACTGCGCGTCACTCGCGCCGGCGGAGCTGCGTTCCCTCGCGTCGGATCGACCGCTGACAGGTCACTCCAACGTACGGAGCGCACCCGGCCCTGAATATCCGGGTCGGGCCGATCACCTATACGTATCCCGGCGGCCATACGTATCCCGGCGGCCCGCAGGGGCGAGGCCGAGCGGTGCCGTGATGCGCGCGGCGTGTCGATCGGGGACCGGCCCGTTCGTCGTCATCGTGTAAGGAGACCCGCACGGCGGGCGCTCCACACAGGTGACAGGAGTCGGACCATGAAGTACATGCTGCTGATCCACAGCGGGGCCGTCGACGAGCAGGGCGGGGCGCCGCAGTGCACCGTCGAGGACTGGATGGCCTACGACAAGGACGTACGCGACGCGGGGATCCTCGTCTCCGGGGAGTCGCTGGCCGATCTGGTGACCGCGACCACCGTGCGGGTCTCACCGGCCGGGGAGCGGACCGTGACGGACGGGCCGTTCGCGGAGACGCGGGAGCTGCTGGGCGGGTTCCTCGTCATCGACGTGCCCGATCTCGACGCCGCCCTCGACTGGGCCGCCCGCTGTCCCGGCGCGCGGGACGGCGGCTCGGTCGTGGTCCGGCCGGTCGCGGACTTCGGGGGCTGACGGTGGTGGCGGACGAGGGGGCCTTCTCGGAACAGGCCGGGGCGGCGGTCGAAGCCGTGTTCCGGGAGGAGCGGGGGCTGCTGCTCGCCTCCCTCGTACGCCGGTTCGGGGATCTCGACCTGGCCGAGGAGGTGACGTCCGAGGCGATCGAGGCGGCCCTGCGCCACTGGCCGGCCGAGGGCGTTCCCGGCCGGCCCGGGGCGTGGCTGCTGACGACCGCGCGGCGCAAGGCGGTGGACCGGTTGCGGCGGGACCAGGCGTACGCGGCGCGGCTCGCCGTACTCCGGGCCGACGCGGAACGGGACGAGGCCGTCGCCGCGCCGACGGGGATCGGTGAACTGCCGGACGACCGCCTCCAGTTGTTCTTCACCTGCGCCCACCCCGCCCTCGCCGCCGAGGACCGGACCGCCCTCACCCTGCGCTGCCTCGCCGGGCTCACCACCCCCGAGGTGGCGCGGGCCTTCCTCGTGCCGACCGCGACCATGGCCCAGCGCATCGTGCGGGCGAAGAGGAAGATCCGCGAGGCCCGCATCCCGTTCCGGGTGCCGGGGCCCGACGAGCTGCCGGAGCGGCTGCCCGGGGTGCTCCAGGTCGTCTACTCGGTCTTCACCGAGGGGTACGCGGCCAGCTCGGGCCCCCGGCTCCAGCGGCTGGACCTGGCCGAGGAGGCGGTCCGACTCGCCCGGATACTGCACCGCCTGCTCCCCGCCGAGCGGGAGGCCGCCGGGCTCCTCGCGCTGCTGCTCCTCGTCCACGCCCGGCGCGCGGCGCGGACCGGCCCGGAGGGGGAGCCGGTGCTCCTGGAGGAGCAGGACCGGGGGCTTTGGGACCGGGCGATGGTCGAGGAGGGGCGGGCGCTGGTGGTGCGGGCGCTGACCGGAGGGCCGGCCGGGCCGTACGGGGTGCAGGCCGCCATCGCCGCCCTGCACGACGAGGCGGCGGACGTGGCGTCCACGGACTGGGCGCAGATCGTGGCCCTGTACGACGTGCTGCTCACCCTCACCCCGTCCCCCGTGGTCGCGGTGAACCGCGCCGTGGCGGTGGCGATGCGCGACGGGCCGGGGGAGGGACTGGCGCTTCTCGACGCGTTGGGCGGTGAGCCCCGGCTGCGGGCGTACGGGCCGTACGCGGTGGCGCGGGGCGATCTGCTGAGCCGCCTGGGGCGGGACGGGGAGGCGGCCGCGGCCTACCGGGAGGCGCTGGAGCTGGCGGGCACCGAGCCGGAGAGGGCCGCGCTGCGGCGGAAGCTGGGGGAGGGGCGGCCGGGCGGATGACCCTCCCCCAGGGGCGGCCCGGCGGATGCCCCCAGGGATGACCGCTCCACAGCGGCCGTCGTGGAGGCCGGTGCGCCCGTCAGCCCTTGACCGTGAACCCCGCCGCCTTCGGCGCGAACGTCTTGCCGCCGTCCTTCGCGGAGGCCAGGACCGCCACGTGCCACGCGCCCTTCGGCGATTCGGCCGCCTCGGCGGTCGTGACCTTCACCTTGTACGTGCAGAGCGCGGCCTCGTCCCCCGACGGGCCGGTCGGCTCACAGGTGGCGGACTCGATGTGGGCCATGTCCCCGGCGTCCGGGGCGGGGGCCATGCTCGCGGGCCAGGCCAGGACCTTGAGGTTCCGGACGCCGGAACCGTCGGCCACCCGTGCGGTGAAGGTGAGCGAGCCGTCCTTGTCCTTGCCCGGTGCGACATACGCGACGGAGGCCTTCGTCACCTCGGGGCCGGCGCTCCCGTTGCTCCCGCTCTCCCCGGCGAAGGCGTAGGCCCCGGCCCCTCCCAGCAGGGCGACACCGGCGAGGGCGGAGATGGTGACGACGCGCTTGGACATGAGAGCTCCTCGGTGAAGTGATGGCCGGTCAGGTCATCCGTTGATCGTTTCGCTGTGCCCATGCTGGAACGACCGGGGTGCTCGGGGCGTGAGTACGCGTGCTCAATCCTCGTACTCAGTGGCGTACGGGAACGTCGTGGACGGCGTGTCAGCTCTCCGGGTCGGGGGCGTAGGACAGCTCCAGGGAGACGGGCTCGGTCTGCTGGTCGGAGGCGGTGACGTGAGTGGTGCGGCGGGTCAGGCGCAGGCCCATCGCGGCGAGTTCACCGGGCTCGTGGAGGGCGCAGAGCAGGGCCGCCGCCGCGGGCAGGGTGAGGGGGGTGGTGGAGCTGTGTCCCAGGACGGCGGCGGTGTCGGGTGCGGAGAGCGCGGCCCGGTGGGCGTGGTCGAGGACCTTGCCGGGGTCGTCGACGACGAGTTCCTCGACCTGGATGCGCCGGGTGCGGACGCGGAGGTCCAGGGGGCGTGCGGGGAGCCGCCTCGGTGGGGCGAGGGCGGGGCGGGGGTCCGGGTCGGTCAGGTTCGGGCGGTTCATGAGGCGGGCTCCAGGGTGCGGGCGTACGGGACCGTCGGGTTCGGGGCGAGGGAGGGGGCCGGGGAGGCTCAGGGGCGGGGGAGGAGGCGGTGGGCGGGAGGGCGCCCGCCGTTCAACTGCGGTCCCGTGGAAAGGTGATGATGGAGCGGCGGTCGAGGAAGGCGCTGATCCGGGCGCGGGGACGAGCGGGGATCGAGGTGGCCAAAGGGGCTCCACGAGGGGTGCGGGAGGCGGTGGCAACGCTCCGCGGCGTTGCGGTCGGAGGGGTCGGACATACTCACGATGGGAGCGGCGCGCGATCGTCGCAAGGTGCGCTGTGTGCACTGCGCGCAGGCTGCGTGAACTGTCGGATGTCGACCCGGAGCGGAAGGATGAGCCGTGGCACGTGAAAGGTCGGGCCGGACAGCGCAGCACCTGGTCCTGGTGGCCCGTCTGCGGAACCTGCGCGAAGGGGCAGGCCTGTCCGTCCCCCAGGCCGCCGAGCGGCTCGGCTGGCACCCGTCGACGCTGAGGAGGCTGGAGCAGGCGCAGACCTCCCTGGACGTGGGGCAGGTGTCCGCCCTGCTGGAGCGGTACGGGGCGGGTGCGGCCGAGACCGACGACATCATGGGCCGGCTGAACGCCGCCAACATGCCCGGCTGGTGGCATCCGTGGCGCGATGCGATGGACCCCTGGCTCATGGACCTGATGAGCGTGGAGTCCGCCACGAGCATCGTGCGCACCTGGGACCCGGCGCTCGTACCGTTGCTGCTGCGGACCCCGGCCTACGCCATGGCCGTGGACGCCGCCATGAGGCCCGGGCTGAGCCCCGCGGTCCGGCGGCGGCGCGCCGATCTGCTGGTGATGCGTCAGCAACGGCTGCGTGAGCAGCAGGCGCGGGTGTGGGCGGTCCTGCCGGTCACCGCGCTGCGCTGCCGGGTCGGCGACGACGAGGTGATGCGCGAACAGCTCGCCGCGCTCCAGGAGGCCGCGGACCGGCCGGATGTGATGGTGCAGCTCCATACGGAGGACGCGCCGCCCCACCCGCTGACCGGGGTCCCGGCATTGAGCCTTTACCGCGTGGAGATCCGCGAGATCGCGGATCATGTGGTGCGCGAGGGCGGGCTGCCCGGAACGGCGGAGGTGTGGGACAGCGGCCCGCCCGTACAGGAATATCAGGCGATGCTGGACGTGTCGTGCGTGATGGCGGTGCGTCCGGACCGGACGAGGGAGATTCTGCAGGATGAGTACGACCGGGAACGGGGCTGAACTGCCCGCGCAGATCGACACGAGCGTCGCGCACTCCGCGCGCGTGTGGAACTACTGGCTCGGCGGGAAGGACAACTTTCCGGCGGACCGGGCCGCGGGCGATGCCTACCGTGAGAAGTACCCGCTGATCGAGACGTTCGCGAAGGAGTCGCGTGACTTCCTGCGCCGCACGGTGACCTACCTCGCCCGGGACGCCGGGATCAAGCAGTTCCTGGACGTCGGCGCGGGCCTGCCGACGGCGAACAACACGCACGAGGTCGCGCAGCGGATAGCCCCGGACGCGAAGATCGTCTACGTCGACCACGACCCGCTTGTGCTGCTGCACGTCCACGCGCTGCTGACCAGCAGCGCCGAGGGGGCGACCGCCTACGTGGAGGCGGACATGCGGGACACGGAGGCGGTCCTGGAGGGCGCGGCGAAGACCCTGGACCTGAGCCGGCCCGTCGCCCTCGTGATCTCCGACGTGCTGGGGCACATCGTGGACTGGGACGACGCCCTGTCCCTGGTGCGGCGGCTGGTGGCGCGGCTGCCCTCGGGCAGCTACCTCTCCCTGTCCCACTCCACCGCCTCGGACGAGGCCCACCGGGCGGTCCAGGACGAGTACAACAGCAGCGGGGCGATCCCGTACATCTTCCGCGAGCCGGAGACCACCATCGCGTTCTTCGACGGGCTGGAGATGGTGGAGCCGGGGATGGTGTCCTGGCCGAACTGGCGGCCAGACGCGAACACCGGCACCACCACCGCCCGGGCCGGGTGGGGAGCCGTGGCCCGCATTCCCTGACCGTTGCCGTGATCGCCGCGCCGCGCACCCGGACCGCAGGTGCGCGGCGCGCTCCGTCCGCCGAGGGGGTGCGGTATGAGCGCCACGCACACGAGGGGACCCGATGCCGCGGGCCCGGGGGACCGGCGCGTGCCGCCGGAAGCGGTGGCGGGCCGGCTGCTGCGGGCCGCGACGCGGTCCGGTGCGCAGCTGGTCAGCGAGGCCGCCGTGCTCGTCCAGGGGGCGGCGGTGCTGGCCGACCCGATAGCCGGGGCCGTCTACAGCACGCCCGCCGCCGCGGCAGCCGACGGCGTCCACGCCGCGGCCCATCCGCAGGACCACCCGCACCATGTGCAGCGCCCGGCGGCCGGAGCCGTCCTCGTCCTGCGTCCGGCACCCACCGTGCCCGCCGAACACGTCGGGCTCGTCGCCACCACCACGGCGGCCCTCCTGGAGGTGCGCGGACAGCGCGCCGCCGAACTGCGCGCCGAGCAGATGCGGCTGCACACCACCCTGCTGCGGCTGCTCCTGGCCGGCCACACCACCTCCGTCACGAACACCGTGAGCGCCGGCGGGCTCACGCATGTCACGGTCTACCGGCTCACCGGCCCCGACGTCCCCACCGCCCACCAGGTCCTGTGGCGGGCCGCCCGCCCGTCCCTGGCCGGGCACGGCGGGTCCTGCGCCCTCATCGGTGAGGTGGACGGCGAACTCCTGGTCGCCGAACTCCACCACGGCAGCGACGACGGGCGGATTCTGCGCCTGGTCTCCCGGGTGAGCGAACGTCACGGCCTTCTCGCGGGCCTGGCCGGACCGGTGCCCCTGGCCGAGATGCCCACCGCCCACGCCGACGCGGCGGCGGCCCGGCACAGTGCCACCCCCGCCCACCGCATCGTTCCCGCCGACGCCGTCGGCACCCCGCAGCTCGCCCGCCTGCTGCCCCCGGGCCCGTACACCGCTTGGGCACGGTCCGTGCTGAGCCCGCTGACCGGGGAACACCGGCACCTGCTCCTGGTCCGGCTCCGCACCGGCAGCGCCCCCCGTGCCGCCGCCGCGCTCGGGCTCTCGCCCGGCACCGTCCGCACCCGGCTCCGCGGCCTTGCCGCCCTCCTCGGCGCGGACCTCGACGACATCACCGTGCAGGCCCATCTGCTGCTCGCGCTCCGCGCGCCCACGCGGGGCGACGGCCAGGACGAGGCCAACTGCCGGGCGGGGAGTGACGGGGAGGCGGGGAGCAAGGGCGAGGCCCGGAGCAACGGCCAGGAGTGGAGCACCTGCGAGGCACGGAGCAACGGCCAAGGGCATGGCCGGCCCCGGCTGGAGACGCTGCCCGGCGGGATCCTCGACACCCACGTCGCCCGCGCCTGGGCCGTCGGCCTGGTCGGGGGGCTCGAACCCCACCTGCGGATCGCGCTCGCCTGCTGGCTGCGCCACCACGCCAGGACCGCTCCCGCCGCGACCGAGCTGCACGTCCACCGCACCACCCTGACGAGCTGGCTCACCCGGTGCGCCGAGCGCCTCGGGCAGAACCTCACCGATGCCACGGTCCGGGCGGAGCTGCACCTCGCCCTGGAGGCCACCGCGAAGGCCGGGGACGACCCGAGGGCTCTTCCCCGGCGGGGCGGCCGCACCTACCGCCGTATCTGAGCACCCGCACTCCGCGCCGCCACGGGCGGGTTCAGGGCGGGCCGGCCCCGTCGCTGTCCGCCCCCGGGGCGAATCATGGCCGGAATCGGCACCTTGACCCGCTCATGACATGGCTCCATTCTGTGCCCGTCGCACAGCTCCACCCCCCACCCCGACGGAGTCAGGAGACTGCCAGCATGCGACTCGTCAACGCACGGAATCCCCGGCCGAGAACCCGGCCGGCGAAGGCCAGGACGAAGGCCGGCCGGAACGCCGCCATCGCCGTCCTGCTCGCCCTCGGCCTCGCCGCCCCGGCGACCGCCGTAGCCACCGCCGAGACCTCCGCCCCGAACGCGGCCGTCGCCGCGGACGAGCGGACGCTCCAGTACGAGATCACCGGGCGCACCACCCCCGCCGCCCGCACCGAGATCGCCCGCGCGGGCGTCTCGATCGACGAGGTGCACGACCACGGCATCGTGATCACCGCGGACGCCGCCCAGGCCAGGAAGCTGCGGGCCAAGGGCCATGTCCTGGAGGCGCTGCCCGCACCCGAGGCCCACGGCCACGGGTCCGACGGCGTCGGCGCACTCGACTTCCCGCCGGCCGACTCCCGGTACCACAACTACGCCGAGATGACCGCGGCCATCGACGCCCGTATCGCCGCCAACCCCTCGATCATGAGTAAGCGCGTCATCGGCAAGACCTACCAGGGCCGGGACATCGTCGCGATCAAGGTCAGCGACAACGTGGGCACCGACGAGGCCGAGCCCGAGGTCCTGTTCACGGCCCACCAGCACGCCCGCGAGCACCTGACCGTCGAGATGGCGCTCTACCTGCTCCGCGAGTTGGCCACGGGCTACGGCACGGACTCCCGGATCACCCAGGCGGTCAACGGCCGGGAGCTGTGGATCATCCCGGACATGAACCCGGACGGCGGCGAGTACGACATCGCCACCGGCTCGTACCGCAGCTGGCGCAAGAACCGCCAGCCCAACTCCGGCTCCACCGCCGTGGGCACCGACCTCAACCGCAACTGGGCCTTCAAGTGGGGCTGCTGCGGCGGCTCCTCCTCCAGCCCGTCCTCGGAGACGTACCGGGGTACGGGCCCCGAGTCCGCGCCCGAGACGAAGGTCGTGGCGGACTTCGTCCGCAGCCGGGTGGTCGGCGGGAAGCAGCAGATCACGGCGGCCATCGACTTCCACACGTACAGCGAGCTGGTGCTCTGGCCGTTCGGCTACACGTACAACGACACGGCCCCCGGCATGACGGCCGACGACCGCAACGCGTTCGCCGCGGTGGGCCGCAAGATGGCGGCGAGCAACGGGTACACCGCCGAGCAGTCCAGCGACCTGTACATCACGGACGGGTCGATCGACGACTGGCTGTGGGGCTCGCAGAAGATCTTCGGCTACACCTTCGAGATGTACCCGCGCTCGTCCTCGGGCGGCGGCTTCTACCCGCCGGACGAGGTCATCGAACGCGAGACCTCCCGCAACCGGGACGCGGTGCTGCAACTGATCGAGAACGCGGACTGCATGTACCGGTCGATCGGCAAGGAGGCGCAGTACTGCTAGCGGTGCGGCTGCCGGCGGTGCGCTGAACCCTGCTCCGGTGCGGAACCCCGCACGGTCCCGCACCGGAGTTCAGGCCACGTCGTGAACGCTGTGTTCGCCGAGATCCGGGGCGTGCCGGGCGACCGTGCGGTAGCCGAGGTCGTCATGGAGAACCGTCAGGCCGTGATGGGCCGCCGTGGCGGCGATGATGAGGTCCACGGCGGAGGCGCTGCGATGCTGTCCGGCGCGCGCCATGCGGTGCTGGACGGAGGTGATCCAGCGTCCGGCGCTCTTCGGTACGGAGACGTCCGGGTAGAGGTCGGTGAACATCTCCGCGATCTCGTCGTACTCGCCCGCGTTCCGGGCGCCGTACAGGAACTCCGCCCGCTGCGGGCAGCAGGAGGCGACCGTTCCGGCCTCGATCGCATCCGACCACGCCGATTGCAGGGCGGTGTCGGAGAGCAGCCGTACGAGGCCCGAGGCGTCGAGCAGGTAGATCACCGACCGTCCTTCTCCGCCCGGTGCCGCCGCTCGGCGTCCTCGACCGCACCCCGGTCGCGCGCACGCTCGAAGTGGCGGCTGATCCGCGCCGCGCGCTCCTGCTGCTCCGCGTAGAAGCGGAGAGCGAGGTTGACGGTCTCCTTTTTCGTCCGGGCCTTGGAGAGGGCCATCGCCCGCTCCAAGGCTTCATCGTCTATGTCGATCTGGGTCACCGACATTCTTCTCGCGAGCTGCTTACGGCTGCGCGGGCCGCACGGTGGCGGGTGTGGCGGAAGGTGTACGGGCCTGGTCTCCGCCGTCGTCCCGGCGGTCGTCCGCCCGGGGGGTGAGGATCTTCCGGTCGGGCCACGCCAGGGTGAGGGAGCCGAGGTCGGTGGTGACGTCGATGCGGACCGGCTCGTGGGGGAGTGCGGGCCTCAGCTGGACCTGGACGACCCTCGCGTCGTCCCCGTACACCCCTGCGGCGGCTTCGCGGGCCCACCGGTCCTGGGCCGCGCTGACGCCGAGCCCTTCGGAGGGGCCCTCGATCGGCGTGAGGGCGCTGAACAGGGCGAGCATGACGAGGGTGCCCGCCGCTGCCGGGCCGCCGCCCCGGATCAGGTCGCGTCGCGTCAGCGGTGAGTTCTTGCGCGCGAGTCCGGCGGTCAGCAGGCCGGCGGCCCAGCCCAGCGCCGCACCGGCGCAGTTGAGGGTGAGGTCGGAGTACGTACACGTCCTGCCCAGCGGGAAGGCCGCCTGGGCCCACTCGACCCCGGGTACGGCGAGGCAGATGACGGCCAGTGAGGCCAGCGGGCGGCGTGTGGCCCGTACGAGGAAGAAGCAGGCCGGGGCGAACAGCAGCGCGTTCAGTACGCCGGGCGTGGTGCGCAGGGCCTCACCCGGTGAAGTCCCTGTGACGCAGGCCATGTTCGTGGCGGCACCACCGGCACCGCCTGGGGCCAGCGTCACGGCGAACGCCCCGGCGAAGAACACCGCCGCCGCCACGCCGGGCAGGACGGCCGCCTGCCTCGCCCGTGCGATCACAACGGCGGGTACGGCGAGCAGAACCGCGAGGAGCAGGAAGAGGGGCACGACGCCTTGGAGTGCCCCTACGGATGCGCTGATCATCGATCTTCATTCTCGGAGGGCGGTGTTGCGGCGGCGCCGACGGCGACTCCAACAGGGGCGACCTTAAACGATCTTGAAAGCGGTGTGCCAGGGGAATCCTGTGTCGTCCGCCTTCCTGACCCGGGACCGCTTCCGGCCTTAAGGTGCCGTTATGTGCGGAATCGTGGGTTATGTCGGTGGGCAGTCGGCGCAGGACGTCGTCGTCGCAGGACTCAAGCGCCTCGAATACCGGGGCTACGACTCGGCGGGTGTCGCCGTGCTCGCGGACGGCGGGCTCGCCGCCGCGAAGAAGGCGGGGAAGCTCGTCAATCTGGAGAAGGAGCTGGGGGACCGGCCGCTGCCGGCCGGGCGGACCGGGATCGGGCATACGCGGTGGGCCACGCACGGGGCGCCCAACGATGTGAACGCCCACCCCCACCTGGACAACGCGGGCCGGGTCGCCGTCGTCCACAACGGGATCATCGAGAACTTCGCGGCCCTGCGGCGCGAGCTGACCGGGCGCGGGCACGCCCTGGAGTCGGAGACGGACACCGAGGTCGTCGCGCATCTGCTGGCCGAGGCGTTCTCGGCGGGCGGGGACCTCGCGGACGCCATGCGGCAGGTGTGCCGGCGGCTGGAGGGGGCCTTCACCCTGGTCGCCGTGCACGCGGACCAGCCGGACGTGGTGGTCGGCGCCCGGCGCAACTCGCCGCTCGTCGTGGGGGTGGGGGCCGACGAGTGGTTCCTCGCCTCCGACGTCGCCGCCTTCATCGCGCACACCCGGTCCGCCATCGAACTGGGCCAGGACCAGGTCGTCGAGTTGAGCCGCGAGGGCGTCACCGTCACCGGGTTCGACGGGGCCCTCGCCGAGGTGCGCGAGTACCACGTCGACTGGGACGCCTCCGCCGCCGAGAAGGGCGGCTACGCCTCCTTCATGCTCAAGGAGATCGCCGACCAGCCCCAGGCCGTCGCCGACACCCTCCTCGGCCGGATCGACGGCGAGGGATCGCTGAGCCTGGACGAGGTGCGCATCCCCGACGCCGAACTCCGCGAGGTCGACAAGGTCGTCATCGTCGCCTGCGGGACCGCCTTCCACGCCGGGATGATCGCCAAGTACGCCATCGAACACTGGACCCGGCTGCCCTGCGAGACCGAGCTGGCCAGCGAGTTCCGCTACCGCGACCCGATCCTCGACCAGCGCACCCTCGTCGTCGCCATCTCCCAGTCCGGCGAGACCATGGACACCCTGATGGCGCTGCGCCACGCCCGCGAGCAGGGCGCGAAGGTGCTCGCCATCTGCAATACGAACGGCTCCACGATCCCGCGCGAATCCGACGCCGTCCTCTACACCCACGCCGGGCCCGAGGTCGCCGTCGCCTCCACCAAGGCCTTCCTCACCCAGCTCGTCGCCTGTTACCTCGTGGCCCTGTATCTGGGCCAGTTGCGGGGCACCAAGTGGGGCGACGAGATCCGTACGGTGGTGCGCCAGCTCTCCGCGATCTCCGGCGAGGTCGAACGCGTACTGGAGACCATGGAGCCCGTCCGCGAGCTGGCCCGCTCCCTCGCCCACCACGACACGGTGCTCTTCCTCGGGCGCCACGTCGGCTACCCGGTCGCCCTCGAAGGCGCGCTCAAGCTCAAGGAGCTCGCCTACATGCACGCGGAGGGGTTCGCGGCCGGGGAGCTGAAGCACGGGCCGATCGCGCTCATCGAGGAGGGCCTCCCGGTCGTCGTCATCGTGCCCTCACCGCGCGGGCGTTCCGTCCTCCACGACAAGATCGTCTCCAACATCCAGGAGATCCGGGCCCGGGGCGCCCGCACCATCGTCGTCGCCGAGGAGGGCGACGAGGCCGTCGTCCCGTACGCCGACCACCTCATCACCGTCCCCGCAACGCCTACGCTGCTTCAGCCGCTGGTCGCCACCGTGCCGCTCCAGGTCTTCGCCTGCGAGCTGGCGACGGCCCGCGGCAACGAAGTGGACCAGCCGCGCAATCTGGCGAAGTCCGTGACCGTGGAGTGAGCCGGGGCGCGCGCCCCGCGTGATGGGGATGGCGAGGGTGGGTTCGTGATCATTGGGGTCGGGATCGATGTGGCCGAGATCGAGCGGTTCGGCGCCGCGCTGGAGCGTACGCCCCAGTTGGCCGACCGGCTCTTCGTCGCGAGCGAGTTGACGCTGCCCAGCGGCGAGCGGCGCGGCATCGCCTCGCTCGCCGCCCGGTTCGCCGCGAAGGAGGCCCTGGCCAAGGCCCTCGGGGCGCCGGGCGGGCTGCTCTGGAGCGACGCGGAGGTCTGGGTCGAGGAGAGCGGACAGCCCCGGCTCCGGGTACGCGGCACGGTGGCCGCCCGCGCGGCCGAGCTGGGGGTGCGCGGCTGGCACGTCTCGCTCAGCCATGACGCGGGGGTGGCGTCGGCGGTGGTGATCGCGGAGGGGTGAGAGCGCCGGGGCGCGCCTGGATGCGTGACGCCCGGGGCGAGGGCCCGAGCCGCCCGGGCGGGGCGCGTCGCTCTCCGGGCCCTGCCCGGGGGCGTCAGCCGCGTGGTCGCGAAGGGTGACGGCTCTCCGGAGCGGCGGGAGTTCGGGAGTGGCGTCGGCCGTGGTGGTCGCGGAGTGGTGGGCGCCGCTCGCCGCCTCGGGGGAGCTGCCTCCGGGCCCTGCCTGGGGGCGTCAGCCGCGTGGTCGCGAAGGGTGACGGCTCTCCGGAGCGGCGGGAGTTCGGGGCTGGCGTCGGCCGTGGTGGTCGCGGAGTGGTGGGCGCCGCTTGCCGCCACGGGCGCACCGAACCCGGACCTGCGGGGGTGGCGTTCGTCCCCGTGATCGCGGAGGGTGGGCGGTATGCGACGTGCCTACAGCGTGGAGACCGTACGGGCCGCAGAGGCCGCCCTCATGAAGCGGGTGCCCGAAGGCGCCCTGATGCAGCGCGCCGCCGCCGGGCTCGCCGCCGCCTGCGGGGAGCTGCTGCGGCGCAACGGCCGGGTGTACGGGGCCCGGGTCCTGCTCCTGGTCGGCGGCGGCGACAACGGGGGCGATGCCCTGTACGCGGGCGCACGCCTCGCCCGCCGGGGCGCCGGGGTGCGCGCCCTCCTCGTCTCGCCCGACCGGGCGCACGCGGGCGGTCTCGCCGCGTTCCTGGCCGCCGGGGGACAGGTCCTCGACGGACCCGACGAGGTCGCCGGGCCCCTCGACCTCGTCGTCGACGGCATCACCGGGATCGGCGGGCGCGGCGGGCTACGCGAGGACGCCGTCGCCCTGCTGCGGGCGGTGACCCGGGACCGGGACCGTACCCCCGTCATCGCCGTCGACCTGCCCAGCGGCGTCGAGGCCGACAGCGGGGAGGTGCACGGCGAGGCCGTCCGCGCCGACGCGACGGTCACCTTCGGTACGTACAAGCCGGGCCTCCTCATCGACCCGGCCGCCGAACACGCGGGCGCCCTGCGGCTGGTGGACATCGGGCTCGGGCCCGAGCTGCCGGAGCCGGCGGACCTGGAGGCGCTCCAGTACGCGGACGTCGCGGCCCTGTTGCCGGTGCCGGGGGCCGAGAGCGACAAGTACAGCCGGGGGGTCGTCGGCGTCGTCGCCGGGTCCGAGCGCTACCCGGGCGCGGCCGTCCTCGCGGTCTCGGGCGCCCTGCACGGCGGGGCCGGGGCCGTACGGTACGTCGGGCCCGGCGCGGACGCGGTGATCGCCCGCTTCCCGGAGACGCTGGTGCACGCCGGGCCGCCGTCGAAGGCCGGACGCGTGCAGGCCTGGGTGATCGGGCCCGGCCTCGGGGACGGCCGGTGGGCGGAGGAGGCCGCCGCCGACGTGCTCGGCGCCGACGTCCCCGTACTGGTCGACGCCGACGGCCTGCGGCTGCTGGAACCCGAGACCGTACGGACCCGGACCGCCCCCACCGTCCTGACCCCGCACGCCGGGGAGGCCGCAGCCCTGCTCGGCGTGGCGCGCGAGGAGGTGGAGGCCGGGCGGCTCGCCGCCGTACGGGAGCTGGCCGCCCGCTACCGTGCCACCGTGCTCCTCAAGGGGTCCACGACCCTGGTCGCGGAGGCCCGGGACACCCCCGTACGGGTCAACCCGACCGGGACCGGCTGGCTCGCCACGGCGGGCAGCGGCGATGTGCTCTCCGGGCTGACCGGTTCCCTGCTCGCGGCCGGGCTCGCCCCGCGCGACGCCGCGTCCGTCGGCGCCTATCTGCACGGACTCGCCGCCCGCCACGGCTCCGACGGGGCCCCGGTCTCCGCACAGGACGTCGCGAACGGCATCCCGGCGGCCTGGCGCGACGTGCGGGCGGGGTGAGGCGGGGCGGGGACGGGACCCGGGACACGAAGGGCGGCCGCAGCGTGCGACGTACGCGGTCGGCGGCGGCGCGCGACTCGCGGGCGCGGCCACCCCGGGCCATCGTGGAAGCCCCGGCAGAAGGGCGGTGGTCCAGGCTGTGAGCGGCGAACCCGTACGCGTACGCAGGGTCTACGACCCGCCCGAGGACGGCGACGGCACCCGCGTCCTGGTCGACCGGCTCTGGCCGCGCGGTGTCTCCGAGGAGCGCGCCGCGATCGACGTCTGGCTGAAGGACGTCACCCCCTCGGACGAGCTGCGCTCCTGGTACCACCAGGACCGCTCCGGCGCCCGCCACGACACCTTCGCCGCCCGCTACCGCACCGAACTGGACGACCCCGCCCACACCGAGGCCGTCGACCGGCTGGCGGGAATCGTGCGCGCGGGCGGGCCCGTCACGCTGATCACCGCCGTCAAGGACGTCGCCGACAGCCACGTCCCCGTCCTGGTCGACCACCTCGCGCATGTGATGAAACGTACATAGGTGTGGATACCGGCGTGCACTGCCCGGGAGGCGGCGGGCGCCTCTGAGAGACTGGGCGCGATGAACGAGACAGCGTCCCTGAGAGCCCGTGCCGAGATCGACCTCGCCGCGCTGCGCGCCAATGTGCGCGCCCTGCGCGCGCGGGCGGCCGGGGCACACCTCATGGCCGTGGTGAAGTCCGACGGGTACGGGCACGGGGCCGTGCCCGTGGCCCGCGCCGCCCGCGAGGCCGGGGCCACCTGGCTCGGCACCGCGACCCCGCACGAGGCCCTCGCCCTGCGGGCCGCCGGTCTCGACGGCCGGATCATGTGCTGGCTCTGGACACCCGGCGGGCCCTGGCGCGAGGCGATCGAGGCGGACATCGACGTGTCGGTCAGCGCGATGTGGGCGCTGCGCGAGGTCGTCGCGGCCGCCACCTCCGCCGGCCGACCCGCCCGCGTCCAGCTCAAGGCCGACACCGGTCTCGGCCGGGGCGGCTGCCAGCCCGCCGACTGGCCGGAACTCGTCGCCGAGGCCCGCGCCGCCGAGCGCACCGGCGCCATCCGGATCACCGGCCTCTGGTCCCACTTCGCCTGCGCCGACGAGCCCGGCCACCCGGCGAACGCCGCCCAGCTCTCCGCGTTCCGGGACATGGTCGCGTACGCGGAGAAGGAGGGCGTCGAACCCGAGGTGCGCCACCTGGCCAACTCCCCGGCCACGCTCACGCTCCCCGAGGCCCACTTCGACCTCGTACGGACCGGCATCGCGATGTACGGCGTCTCACCCGCCCCCGAGCTGGGCACCCCCGCCGAGCTGGGGCTGCGCCCGGTGATGACGCTCGCCGCCGCCGTCGCCCTGGTCAAGGACGTCCCGGCCGGACACGGCGTCAGCTACGGCCACCACTACGCCACCCCCGCCGAGACCACGCTCGGCCTCATCCCCGTCGGGTACGCCGACGGCATACCGCGCCACGCCTCGGGGCGCGGGCCCGTCCTGGTCGGCGGAAAGGTCCGTACGGCGGCGGGCCGCGTCGCCATGGACCAGTTCGTCGTCGACCTCGGCGGCGACCGGCCCGAAGCGGGCGCCGAGGCCGTGCTGTTCGGGCCGGGGGACCGGGGCGAGCCGAGCGTCGAGGACTGGGCGGTGGCCGCCGGCACGATCGGGTACGAGATCGTCACCCGGATCGGCAGCCGGGTACCGAGGGTGTACGTGAACGCGACAGCCGATCCGACCGGGGGCGCACCACAGTGAGCGACAGCAGCGCGGGGGCGGCGGCGGGAGACATCGTGGCGGCCGCCGCTTCGACAGCGGCCGGGTGGCGCCGGGCGGGTGTGGCCGGGGCCGCGATAGGAGTGCTCGCCGCCGGTGCGGCGGCCGGGGTCGCCGTGGAGCGGCTCACCGTCGGGCGCGGCATGCGCAAGAAGGCCCGCCTCGCGCTGGACGCGACCGGGCCGTACGGCTCGCTGCGCGGCACGCCGGGCCGGGCCGTCGCCGACGACGGGACCGAGCTGTACTACGAGGTCGACGAGGTGGAGCCCGCACAGCCCGGGGAAGACGAGGGCCCCGGCCCCGCCACCTCCGGCAACCGCCGCCGCCGGCTCTTCGGGCGCAAGGCCCCCGCCCCCGTCACCGTCGTCTTCAGCCACGGCTACTGCCTCGGCCAGGACTCCTGGCACTTCCAGCGCGCCGCCCTGCGCGGCCTCGTCCGCGCCGTCTACTGGGACCAGCGCAGCCACGGCCGCTCCGAGCGCGGGCGCGCCCAGGCGGACGGGGTAGCCCTCGGCATCGACCAGCTCGGCCGCGACCTCAAGGCCGTCATCGACGCGGCGGCCCCCGAGGGGCGCATCGTGCTCGTCGGCCACTCCATGGGCGGTATGACGGTGATGGCGCTGGCCGACCAGTACCCGGCCCTCATCCGCGACCGGGTCGCCGCCGTGGCGTTCGTCGGCACCTCCAGCGGCAAGCTCGGCGAGGTCAACTTCGGGCTGCCGGTGGCGGGCGTGCGGGCGGTGCGCCGGGTGCTGCCGGGGGTGCTGCGGGCGCTGGGGACGCAGGCGGAGCTGGTGGAGAAGGGGCGCCGGGCCACGGCCGACCTCTTCGCCGGGCTGATCAAGCGGTACTCGTTCAGTTCGCGGGACGTGGACCCGGCCGTCGCCCGGTTCGCCGAGCGGCTGATCGAGTCGACCCCGATCGACGTGGTCGCCGAGTTCTACCCGGCCTTCACCGAGCACGACAAGAGCGGTGCGCTGCCCGCCTTCCGGGACGTGCCCGTGCTGATCCTGGCGGGGGAGAAGGACCTGGTCACCCCCAGCTCGCACAGCGAGGCCATCGCCGACGTACTGCCGGACGCCGAGCTGACCCTGGTGCCGGACGCCGGGCACCTGGTGATGCTGGAGCACCCGGAGACGGTCACCGACCGGCTGGCCGACCTGCTCGTACGCGGTGGAGCGGTGGCTGCCGCTAACGTTGGCGAGCATGGAAGCACCGCACAGCAGCCCGGCCGTCGATAGCCGGGAGACGGACCTCCCCGAGGCCGTCACCGTGACGATCACCGTCGAGTCGCCCGAACAGATGCAGGACCTGGGCCGCCGCCTGGCGGGAGCCCTCGCCCCCGGCGACCTGGTCATGCTCACGGGCGAGCTGGGCGCCGGGAAGACGACCCTGACCCGGGGGCTCGGCGAGGGCCTCGGCGTGCGCGGCGCGGTCACCTCGCCCACCTTCGTCATCGCCCGTGTCCACCCCTCCCTGGTCGGGGGCCCGGCGCTGGTCCACGTCGACGCGTACCGCCTGGGCGGCGGCCTCGACGAGATGGAGGACCTCGACCTCGACGTCTCGCTGCCGGAGTCGGTGGTGGTCGTGGAGTGGGGCGACGGCAAGGTCGAGGAGCTCTCCGAGGACCGGCTGCGCGTGCTCATCGACCGTGCGACCGGCGACACGGACGACGAGCGGCGCGAGGTGACCCTGGTGGGCATCGGCCCGCGCTGGGCGGGGCTGCGGGAGGACCTGGCGTAGCGGAGGCGTCACGACCTGGCATAGCGGAGGCGTCACACGGAGGTCGCCTTCCCGACGGGCTGTCGGTAAATTGTTGCGCACGGGACCGTGGTCGTGGTCACATGGGTACGAGACCTGGTTAGGTCTGCCTAACCACGACCTCCACCGGAACCCCAGGAGGCATCCATGGTGACGCCCCAGCGCGCGGAGCAGCCGCCGCAGCAGCCGACGCCGTCCGCCCTGTCGATGAAGGACCTGCTGGCCGCAGGCGCGGCGGCGACCGCGGTCTCCACCCCACCGAGCGAGCCGGACGCGGCCGAGGGTGACGAGGAGACCGGCGACGGGAGCGCGGAGCGGCGCCGGGCGGCGTAAGAGAGTTGCTCGCGGGAGCGCCGGGTGGCCTGAGGCCCGCGCCCTACGGGACGACGACCACCTTGGCGCCGACCGTCGCGAAGCTCCACATCGCGTCGCCGTCCGCCCGCTTCATCCGTACGCCGCCGGTCTTCGACTGCGGGTCCGGGGCCACCATCGACCCGTCCTGCGCCGCGCTGAAGCCCACCGCGACCTCGCCGACGTTGGCGAAGCGCACCACGTGCTCGATGGGGACGCCGTCCGAGCCCTTGACCGTGCCCGAGCGCGAGGTGACCTGGTAGGTGCCGGGCGGCGGGCTCACCGGGCTCGGCATCACCGTGAACGTACGGAGCGCCTTGTCGTTCCCCTCCACCAGCCACACCCGCCGGTCCTTCAGCGCGTAGACGACGCGGTCACCGGTGCCCGAGTCCGCCGGGACCGCCAAGGGGTCCTTCGTCGGCTTCGGCTTCGTGGTCGGCTGGGCGGAGGCCGAGGCCGAGGCCTTCGGGGTGGCCGAGGAGGAGGACGCCACCGAATCGGGTGCGTTCGCCGATGCCTGGTAGGCGAGCACGGCGACCACGACGACCGCCGCAGCAGTGAGCCCGGCCACCATTCCCGAGCTTCCCCTTGCCACCGTGAACTCCCCTTTCGGCTGCGCCCTGCCGCATGTCGTACAAGCGTTTACGTCGTACCCGCGGATACCCGGTGACGGTAGCAGCAGGGGACGGGCGGACCGGGACGCCGTACGGACGCCGTACCGCCGTCGGCGGAGCCGTAGGCTGTTTGCGTGCTCTTGCTCGCCATGGATACCGCCACGCCCGCCGTCACCGTCGCCCTGCACGACGGTGCGTCCGTCATCGCCTCCTCCGGCCAGGTCGACGCCCGCAGGCACGGTGAACTGCTGCTGCCCGCCGTCGACCGGGTCCTCGCCGAGGCCGGGGTGAAACTCGACGCCGTGACGGGCGTGGTCGTGGGCGTCGGCCCCGGCCCCTACACCGGGCTGCGCGTCGGCCTGGTCACCGCGGCGACCTTCGGCTCCGCCCTCTCCGTACCGGTGCACGGCCTCTGCACCCTGGACGGCCTCGCGTACGCCGCCGGGCAGGACGGCCTGGAAGGGCCCTTCGCCGTGGCGACGGACGCGCGCCGCAAGGAGGTCTACTGGGCGCGGTACGAGGACGCCCGCACCCGTTCGGGGGAACCCGCCGTCGACCGCCCCGCCGACATCGCCGAGGCGCTGGCCGGGCTCCCCGTGGTCGGCCAGGGCGCGGTGCTCTACCCGGACGCCTTCCCGGACGCGCGCGGTCCGGAGCACGTGGCCGCCGGGGCGCTCGCCGCGCTCGCCGCCGAACGGCTGGCCGCCGGGCAGGAGCTGTCGGCGCCGCAGCCCCTCTATCTGCGCCGGCCCGACGCGCAGGTCCCGAAGAACTACAAGGTGGTCACCCCGAAGTGAGCGCCGCCACCACCGCCGTACTGCGCGAGATGCGCTGGTGGGACATCGCACCGGTGCTGGAGCTCGAACACGCGCTGTTCCCGGAGGACGCCTGGTCGCCCGGCATGTTCTGGTCCGAGCTGGCCCACGCGCGCGGCCCCGGCGCCACCCGCCACTACGTCGTCGCCGAGGAACCGGCCACCGGCCGGATCGTCGGCGACGCCGGGCTCGCCGCCCTCGGCGACCTCTCCGACGTCCAGACCATCGCGGTCAGCCGCGAGGCCTGGGGCACCGGCCTGGGCTCCGAACTCCTCACCGACCTGCTGAAGGCCGCGACCGCCTTCGAGTGCGCCACCGTGCTCCTCGAAGTCCGGGTCGACAACACACGGGCGCAGAAGCTGTACGAGCGGTTCGGCTTCGAGCCGATCGGCTTCCGGCGCGGCTACTACCAGCCGGGGAACATCGACGCGCTCGTCATGCGCCTGACCATGCAAGAACACGTAGCGGAAAACGGGACTGAATGATGGCTGCCGACGAACCCCTCGTACTCGGCATCGAGACCTCCTGCGACGAGACCGGCGTCGGCATCGTGCGCGGGACCACCCTGCTCGCCGACGCCGTCGCCTCCAGCGTCGACACCCACGCCCGCTTCGGCGGCGTCGTCCCGGAGATCGCCTCCCGCGCCCACCTGGAGGCGATGGTCCCCACCATCGAACGCGCCCTGAAGGAGGCCGGGATCAGCGCCCGCGACCTCGACGGGATCGCGGTCACCTCGGGCCCCGGGCTCGCCGGAGCGCTGCTGGTCGGCGTCTCGGCCGCGAAGGCGTACGCGTACGCCCTGGACAAGCCGCTCTACGGGGTCAACCACCTCGCCTCGCACATCTGCGTCGACCAGCTGGAGCACGGGCCGCTGCCCGAGCCCACCATGGCGCTCCTGGTCAGCGGCGGCCACTCCTCCCTCCTGCTGGCCCCCGACATCACCAGCGACGTCCGCCCCCTCGGCGCGACCATCGACGACGCGGCGGGCGAGGCGTTCGACAAGATCGCCCGGGTGCTGAACCTCGGCTTCCCCGGCGGCCCGGTCATCGACCGCCTCGCGAAGGAGGGCGACCCGGCGTCCATCGCCTTCCCGCGCGGCCTGACCGGCCCGCGCGACGCCCCGTACGACTTCTCCTTCTCCGGCCTGAAGACCTCGGTCGCCCGCTGGATCGAGGCGAAGCGCGCGGCGGGCGAGGAGGTGCCCGTACGGGATGTGGCGGCGTCCTTCCAGGAGGCCGTGGTCGACGTGCTGACGCGAAAGGCGGTGCGGGCCTGCAAGGACGAGGGCGTCGACCACCTGATGATCGGCGGCGGGGTGGCGGCCAACTCCCGGCTCCGCGCGCTGGCCGAGGAGCGGTGCGAGCGGGCGGGCATCCGGCTGCGGGTGCCGCGGCCCGGGCTCTGCACGGACAACGGCGCGATGGTCGCGGCGCTCGGCGCGGAGATGGTCGCCCGCAACCGGCGCCCCTCCGACCTGGAGCTGTCGGCGGACTCCTCGCTGCCGGTGACGGAGCCGCACGTTCCGGGGAAGCACCAGCACGCGCACGATCACGACCACGTGCACGAGATCAGCAAGGACAACCTCTACTCATGAGCGCCGCGACCGTCGTCCTCATGTGGGAGGCCCGTGCCGTGGAGGGCCGGGGCGGCGAACTCCTGGAGTGGGCCCGCGCCCGGTCCGCCGAGCTGTCCCGCGAGCCCGCCCGCCGCGAACTGCTGCGCGCCCCGCAGGACCGGGTGCTGGTCATGACGTGGTGGGAGGACGCCTCGTACGCCGACGACCTCCCCGAACTCCCCGAGCCCGACGCCGCCCTGATCACCCGGCCGGTGCACCGGTGGCGGTTCGAGGCGGTGGGCTGAGGGGCCCTCAGGCCCTGTGCAGCCGCCATACGGTGAGGGCGAGCCCGGCCCGTGACAGTCCGGCGGGCTCGGTGAGTTCGACGCCCAGGGCCTTCCGGATCCGGTCGAGTGGATCGAGGACCATACGGTGCCCGCCGCCCCGGACGTGCCGGTGCGGATCTACCGCCCGCAGGGGGCGGGGGCGCCGTCGCCCGGCTGCACGGCGGCGCGTTCGTCATGGGGAACCTGGACACCGAACACCCGTGGGCCGCCCGGATCGCGGTCGGCGGGCACAGCGCCGGTGCGGGCCTCGCGGCCGCGCCGGCGCTGCGGGCATGCGACGAGCAGGGGCCGCCGGTCCGCTTCCAACTCCTCGACCAGCCGGAGCTGGACGACCGGCCGGACACCTGGCCGCGGCAGAACTTCACGGACACGCCCTGGATCAACCGGGACACCATCGCCGCGTCGCGGCAGCACTACCTGGGCCCGGCACCCGCCACGCCGTACGCCGCCCCGGCCCGGGCCGCCGACCTCTCGGGTCTGCCGCCCGCGTACATCGCGACCGCCGAGTTCTGCCCGAACCGCGACGAAGGCCTCGCCTACGGGCTGCGCCTGATGCGGGCACACGTCCCGGTCGAACTGCACCAGTGGCCCGGCACCTTCCACGGGCCGCAGGCGCTGCTCTCCGCCTGTGTCTCCCAGCGGCAGACAGCCGAACTCGGCGCCACACTGCGCCGCGGCCTGGCGGGGTGGGTCGGGGGGCTAGCGGAAGGAGTCGGCGGGGTGGTCCGGCGGGGTGGGCCCGGGGCCTGATCAGCCCCGCGTCCCCCGGCTGATCAGCCCCTCCACGATCGCGTCCAGCTCGGCGGCGGTCTGGTAGTCGGCGGCGTACTCCCGCCAGTGCTCCTTCACCTCGGTGAGCCGGGGCAGCTCCGCCGCGTCCTTCTCCGTGATCATCTCGGGGAAGAACTCCCGCCGGGAGGGCTGCTCCGCCCGGCGGGCCGCCGCCCTGCGGAAGACCAGGTCGCCGTAGACGTAACTCCAGATCGTCCGGTACGCGCGCACCGAGCGGGCGGGGGAGAGCCCGCAGGCCAGGGCGCAGTCGACGATCTCCTCCACCATCCACAGCGCGTTGCGGTCGGTCAGCTCGCCGAGCGCCAGGATGTCCAGGACCCAGGGGATGCGGCCGATGATGTCGTGCATGTGCACGGCCACCGCCACCATCCGCTCGCGCGGGTCCTCGGGCAGCTCCGGGCGCGGGAAGGCGGCCGCGGTGCCGGATAGGGTGAGCATCAGCAGCTCGTCCTTGTCCTGCACGTAGTGGTAGAGCGCCATCGGCGTGCTGCCCAGCTCCTTCGCCACCCGCCGCATGGAGAGCGCGTCCACGCCCTCCTCCTCGACGATGCGGCGCGCGGTGGCGACCATCACGTCCGGGTCCAGCCTGCGGGGGCGGCCCACCGGTTTCTTCTTCTGCTCGGTCTTCCGGGTCTGCTTCTCGGTCTTCTCGCTGCCTGGCACCTGGGCATTCTCCCCTTCCGGGTCCTCTTCCGTACCGGCGGGTTTATTTTCTATACGTGTATGGTAATTCTCCGGTCGGGGATCGGTGAGGGTTGGCCAAGGGGAGGACGCGTCATGGACGGCACGGTGGCAGGCGGGTCGGGGACGGAAGCGGCGGCGCGACACGGGCGGTGGCTGCTGGTGGTGGCGCTCACCGTGCAGTTCCTGGTGTCGCTGGACATGTCCGTGGTGAACGTGGCCCTGCCCGACATCCGCGGCGACCTCGGCTTCGGCCGGGACGGGCTGCTCTGGGTCGTCAACGCGTACGCCCTCGCCTTCGGCGGACTCCTCATGCTCGGCGGCCGGCTCGCCGACCTGGCGGGGCCCCGCCGCGTGCTCACGGCGGGCCTGGTCCTCTTCGGCCTCGCCAGCCTGGCCGGCGGTCTCGCCTGGTCGCCCGGGTCGCTGGTCGCGGCGCGGGCCGTCCAGGGCGTGGGCGCCGCCGCCCTCGCCCCGGTGGCGTTCGCCCTGATCACCCTCGCCTTCCCGGCCGGGCCCGCCCGCTCCCGGGCGCTCGGGCTCTGGGGTATGGCGGGTGCGGCGGGCGGTGCGGTCGGGGTGCTGGCGGGCGGCGTGCTCACCGACGCGGCGGGGTGGCGGGCCGTGATGCTCGTCAACGTGCCGATCGTCGCCTTCGCCCTGGCCGCCGCCGCGCGTACCGGACCGGTCGGCAGGCAGCGCCGGACCGGCGCCCGGCTGGACCTCGCCGGGGCGCTCCTGGCCACGGCCGGGACGACGCTGCTGGTCCTCGGCCTCGTACGGGCATCCGACGACGGGTGGGGCTCGGCCGTCACGCTCTCCACGCTCGGTGCGGCGGTGCTCCTGCTGGCCGCGTTCGTCGCCGTCGAACTCCGTACGCCATCGCCTCTGCTCCGGCCCGGCCTGCTGCGGGGGCGGCCGGTGCTCACCGCCAACCTGTTCTGCCTGCTGCTGGCCTCGGCCCAGTTCGGCGCGTTCTACTTCGTCTCGCTCTACATGCAGCTGGTCCTCGGCTACGGGCCGACGGCCGCCGGGTTCGCGTTCCTGCCGTTCTGCGTGGGCGTCGTCGCGGGCTCCATCCTGGCCACCCGCGCGGTCGCGGTGCTCGGCATCCGGCGGCTGATGACCGTGGGCGGCGTGCTGGCGGCGCTCGGGATGGGCTGGTTCGCGGCCACCGCCACGGTCGACGGCTCCTTCCTCGCCTCGATCCTCGGCCCGTCGCTGCTCTGCTCGCTGGGCATCGGCCTCTGCTTCGTCCCGCTCGGTACGGCGGCCACCACCGACGTGGTGCCCGGCGAGACCGGTATGGCCTCCGGGCTGCTCAACAGCTCCCGCCAGGTCGGCGGTTCGCTCGGCCTCGCGGTGCTGGTCACGGTCGCCGCCCAGGTCACGGGCGGCGGCACCGGGGTGAGGGACCTCTCGGCCGGTTACGCGGCGGCGTTCTGGGTCGCGGCCGGGCTCCTGGCGGCCGCCGCGCTGGCGGCGTACGTCCTGCTGCCGGGGGAGAGCCGGGCGGGCGGCGGCCCGGTGGCCGCCCAGCCGGTCGCGGCGGAGCCTGGAGGCGACGCGGCGGACCGATGAGTCCGGGCGCGCGGGCCGGTCTACCTTCCACGAGGCCCACGAGGCGCACGCCCCGACCGTGGGGCGGCCGGACGAGGAGACGACCACCATGCAGAAGATCACCCCCTGTCTCTGGTACGACGGCCAGGCGAAGGAGGCGGCCGAGCACTACGTCGCGATCTTCGGCGGCGACTCCCGCGTCCTGGACATCAGCTACTACGGCGAAGCCGGTCCCGGCACGGCGGGCGACGTCCTCACCGTCAGCTTCCGGCTCGCGGGCCAGGAGTACACGGGCCTCAACGGCGGCCCCCAGTTCCCCTTCACCGAGGCGATCTCGCTCTCCGTGGACTGCGCCGACCAGGCCGAGGTGGACCGGCTCTGGGCCGCGCTCTCCGAGGGCGGCGAGGAGGGGCAGTGCGGCTGGCTCAAGGACCGGTACGGCGTCTCCTGGCAGATCGTCCCGAACGAGCTGCCGGGGCTGCTGGCCGACCCGGACCCGGCGAAGGCGGAGCGGACGATGAAGGCGATGCTCGGGATGGGCAAGCTGGACATCCAGGCGCTGCGGGACGCCTGAGCCGGGCTGATGCTGCGGGCTCGTTCCGGGGGGCGTCCGCGCCCGCCGGTCTGCTGCCCGCCGGTCCGTCGGCCGCCGGTCCGCCCGCCGGTCCGCGCCCGCAGGTCCGCTGCCCGGCGGTCCGCGCCCGCCGGCCGGTCCGCTCCTGGGCCGCGTCGGCTGTCGGTAGTGTCTGGGCCATGTCACGCCGTGCCCCGCTGCCTCCGCCCCCGCCTCCCGTGGAGATCCGGACCTGGCCCGACCGCGAGGCGATGCTCGCCGACCGGGCGCTGGTCCTGCGCGCGCTGGTGGGGATGCACCTGGGGCCGGGGCGGCTCGGCGTGCTGGGGATGTGGGCCGGGCTCGCCGCGTTCGGCTGGCTGCTGGTGGGGTCGGCGCTCGTCGTGTTCGAGGAGGCGCACGACTTCTTCAGCGTGCTCGGCGGGATCCTGTCCCTGCTCGTCGGCGCCGCCGCGCTGATCCCGGCCGTCGCCTTCGTCTGCCTGTACCTCGCCCGCGACCGGGAGGTGCGCGCGCTGCTCGTGGAGTGGGGCGCGCTGGACCGGGACCCGGAGCGCGACCGGGAGTTGCGGCTGCCCGGGACGAGCCTGGTCTGGCTGCTGCTGTCGTTCGCCCTGGCGGCGGGCGGGCTGGCGCTCTGTGTGATCGCACCGGCGAGCGCCCGGCCGGGCGAGCACACGTACGGCTTGGTCGCCCTGGCCATGGGCCTCGGCATGGTCGCCTGGCTCACCGGACTCATCGGCGCGGTCAAGGCGTTGGCGCACCGGCGCTGGGTGGTGCGCGTCCTGAAGGGGGCCGCAGCACCGGCGCAGGCCTTGGCGCACGCTGTGGCCGACGCCTCGGCGCACGCCCCGGCGCACCGCTGACGCCGTACGTTCCGACCCGTCGGCTCACCGACCCACCGGACCGACATCGGCCGGAGCGTTCAGGCGTCGGGCGTCGGGCGTCACCCCAGCGGATGCCCGATCAGCATCGTCGGGGCCCCGGCCACCCGGGTCAGGAACACCGTCGCCGAGTTGGGCCCGCTCAGCTTCATCCGGCGGCGCAGTTCCTCCGGTTCGACCGCCGAGCCCCGCTTCTTGACGGTCAGTACGCCCACCCCGCGCTCCCGCAGCAGCGCCTTCAGCTTCTTCATGTTGAACGGCAGCCGGTCGGTGATCTCGTACCCGGCGACGTACGGCGAGGAGTACGGCACATCGCTCGTGACGTACGCGATCGTCTCGTCCACCAGCCGCCCGCCGCACCGCTCCACGATGTCGGCCACCAGGTGCGCCCGGATCACCGCGCCGTCCGGCTCGTACAGATAGCGCCCGACCGGGCCCACCGGCGGGGCGTCCAGCGGGGCCGAGGCGGTGAGGGTGGCCCCGGACGGCAGCAGGGTGGCCCGGAACGAGCCGGGCGCGATCCCCTCCCCGTACCAGAGCACCGCCTCCTTCACGTCGCCCCCGTCCGAGATCCACTCGGCCTCCGCCTCCGGGCCGATCGCCTCGTGCGGGATGCCGGGCGCGATCTTCAGCGCCGCGCGGGGGGCCTTCAGCGCGGCGGCCACCGCCCAGGAGAGCGGCGGTGAGTACGCCTCCGGGTCGAAGATCCGGCCGCGTCCGCCCCGCCGGGCCGGGTCCACGAAGACGGCGTCGTACGGAGAGGTGTCGATCTCCGTGACGTCGGCGCACCGCACCTCGATCAGCGCGCCCAGGCCGAGCGCCCCGGCGTTGGCGCGGGCCACCTCGGCGGTGAGCGGGTCGCGGTCCACGGCGAGGACGGTGATCCCGGCGCGGGCCAGCGCGATGGCGTCGCCGCCGATGCCGCAGCACAGGTCGGCCACGCTGCGCACGCCGAGCGCGGCGAACCTGGCGGCGCGGTGGGCGGCGACCGAGGTGCGGGTGGCCTGTTCGACGCCGTTGGGCGTGAAGTACATCCGGTACGCGTCCTCCGCCCCGAACTTCGCCACCGCCCGCTGCCGCAGCCGGGCCTGGCCGAGCGCCGCCGACACCAGCTCCGCCGGGTGCGTGCGGCGCAGCCGGGTCGCGGTGGCCAGCTCGGCGGCGGGGTCGTGGTCGCGCAGCTCGGCCAGCAGGTGCTCGCCCTCGGGGGTGCGCAGGGCGGCGAAGGCGGCGCGAGCGGGGTCGTCGGCCGGGGTGGCGGGGGTCGATGCGTTCACCCGGTCCATTGTGGCCGGTGCGCGCAGGCGGGCGCCCATGGGCCGACGCGGGCTCTTGAAGGGTGACACGTCAACCCTATGGGCCGGTCGGGGGACGGGTCCGGTCCCCTCGCGGTGTCGGGGCGGGAGGCGCGTAGGCGGCTGGCAGGATGCGGCGCCATGCAGCTAGTACGACAAAAAGGAAAATCACCCATGAAGCGGCACCGGCCGGTCTCCGTCGTGCTGGCGGCCCTCCTGGCCGCCACCATCACCTCGGCCTGCGCGTCGGAGACGGGTGGCGGCGGCGCGGGAGCCCCGGGCGGACCGGCGAAGCCCGCCGCCGGGCAGCCGAACGAGGCCGCCCCGCAGGCCGGGCCCGCCCGCGCTCTGGACACGTACGCCGAGGAACTCAAGCGCAGACAGGCCGCACGGGCCGTCGCCGCGAAGAAGTGGGGGCTGGCCAAGACCCCGCTCGCCGCCCCCGAACCGCCGGAGGTGAAGCCGCGCATCACCACCCGCAAGGGGTTCGAGGTCCGGGACGACAAGGGGCTGCCGCCCGTCTTCACCACCGTCCCCACCAAGGAGAAGATCGTCTTCCTCACCATGGACGACGGGGCGGAGAAGGACCCCGCGCTGCTGCGGATGATGACCGAACTGGACATCCCCTACAGCGCCTTCCTGAGCGACTACGTCACCAACGACAACTACGCGTACTTCCAGCAGATGCAGAAGCGCGGGGTGGTCATCAGCAACCACACGCTCAACCACCGCTATCTGCCCGGCCTCTCCTACGCCGAGCAGAAGCGGGAGATCTGCGGCCAGCAGGAGAAGATCCTCAAGAACTACGGGAAGCGCCCCACCCTCTTCCGCCCGCCCTACGGCAACTACAACCGCGACACCCTCGTCGTCGCCAAGAGCTGCGGCATCACCGCCGTGCCCCTGTGGTCCGCCGAGGCCTTCGCCGACCACATGGAGTGGCGCGAGTGGGACCGGGACCTGCACCCCGGCGACATCGTCCTCACCCACTTCCGGGGCAAGGGCGCCTGGAAGGGCACGATGCCCGACATGATCCGCCTGGTCATGAAGACCATCACGGACAAGGGGTACGCGGTGGCGAAGCTGGAGGACTACGTCTGACCCCCGCCTCCTGACGTACGCCCCCGAATGCGCGCTCAGCCCCCGCTGCGCGCGCATTCGTCGCTGGTGCCCCCGCTGCGGCAGGGCGGGGAGTTCCAGGCGGGGGCGATGGCGGGGGTCCAGTCCACGCCCGGGGCGGTGGGGAGGGGCGCGGACATCGTGCCGGCGGTCGCCTCGTGGGACCGCGCCCAGCCGCGCATCCCCAGCCACAGGGCCGATATGGCCCCGGCCGCCACCTCCGCGACCACCAGCACCAGGCCCAGCAGCAGGTCCGCGCGGCCACCTGGCGCCGACGGCCGCCCCGCGACCCTCCCGGCCGGTCTTCCGGGTCTTCCGGGCGGTCCTCCGGGCAGGCCGCTCTCGGGATGCGTCATCTCCGTACCGTCGTACGGAACGCGAAGCTCCGCCCCGGCGTTGTCCCGACGGTGATCCGACGGAGCCCCGACCGAGACGGCGCGAGGGTGGTGAATTGGCACTCCGCTTGACCGAGTGCTAATCGCGGTCATAGTCTCAGGTCTGGCACTCCCCCCTGGAGAGTGCCAGCACCACACTGTGCGACAGGGCAGGTCCGGCACCCGCGACGACGGATCGGTCTGGTCGCCGCCCACTGACTGCTAAACCCCGTGAGATCTCCGAAGGGGGAGACCGGATCGTGTCGACCACCAGCTCCAAGGTTGCGATCAAGCCGCTTGAGGACCGCATTGTGGTCCAGCCGCTCGACGCCGAGCAGACCACGGCTTCCGGCCTGGTCATTCCGGACACCGCGAAGGAGAAGCCCCAGGAGGGCGTCGTCCTCGCCGTTGGTCCGGGCCGCTTCGAGAACGGCGAGCGTCTTCCGCTCGACGTCAAGACCGGCGACGTCGTCCTGTACAGCAAGTACGGCGGCACCGAGGTGAAGTACAACGGCGAGGAGTACCTCGTCCTCTCGGCCCGCGACGTCCTCGCGATCGTCGAGAAGTAATTCACCCACGTTTGCTTGTGTTCTGCGCCCCTGGCCCCCTGCGAAATAACTAGCCGGGTGGCGAGGGGCGCAGTTCGTCCGAGAGGGAAGTACAGCCCATGGCGAAGATTCTGAAGTTCGACGAGGACGCCCGTCGCGCCCTTGAGCGCGGCGTCAACAAGCTTGCCGACACGGTCAAGGTGACGATCGGCCCCAAGGGCCGCAACGTCGTCATCGACAAGAAGTTCGGCGCACCCACCATCACCAACGACGGCGTCACCATCGCGCGCGAGGTCGAACTCGACGACCCGTACGAGAACCTCGGTGCCCAGCTCGTCAAGGAGGTGGCGACCAAGACCAACGACGTAGCGGGTGACGGCACCACCACCGCGACCGTCCTGGCCCAGGCGCTCGTCCGCGAGGGTCTGCGCAACGTCGCCGCGGGCGCCTCCCCGGCCGCCCTGAAGAAGGGCATCGACGCCGCCGTCAAGGCCGTGTCCGAGGAGCTCCTCTCCACCGCGCGCCCGATCGACGACAAGTCCGACATCGCCGCCGTGGCCGCGCTCTCCGCGCAGGACACCCAGGTCGGCGAGCTCATCGCGGACGCGATGGACAAGGTCGGCAAGGACGGTGTCATCACCGTCGAGGAGTCCAACACCTTCGGTCTGGACCTGGAGTTCACCGAGGGCATGGCCTTCGACAAGGGCTACCTGTCCCCGTACATGGTGACCGACCAGGAGCGTATGGAGGCCGTCCTCGACGACCCGTACATCCTGATCCACCAGGGCAAGATCGGCTCCATCCAGGAGCTGCTCCCGCTGCTGGAGAAGGTCATCCAGAGCGGTGGCTCCAAGCCGCTCCTGATCATCGCCGAGGACGTCGAGGGCGAGGCGCTCTCCACCCTCGTCGTCAACAAGATCCGCGGCACCTTCAACGCCGTCGCGGTGAAGGCCCCCGGCTTCGGTGACCGCCGCAAGGCCATGCTCGGCGACATCGCCACCCTCACCGGTGCGACCGTCATCGCCGAAGAGGTCGGCCTCAAGCTGGACCAGGCCGGTCTGGACGTGCTCGGCACCGCCCGCCGCGTCACCGTCTCCAAGGACGACACGACCATCGTCGACGGCGGGGGCAACTCCGACGACGTCAAGGGCCGCGTCAACCAGATCAAGGCCGAGATCGAGTCCACGGACTCCGACTGGGACCGCGAGAAGCTCCAGGAGCGCCTGGCGAAGCTGGCCGGCGGCGTGTGCGTCATCCGCGTCGGTGCCGCCACCGAGGTGGAGCTCAAGGAGAAGAAGCACCGCCTCGAGGACGCCATCTCCGCCACCCGCGCCGCGGTCGAGGAGGGCATCGTCTCCGGCGGTGGCTCCGCCCTCGTCCACGCGGTGAAGGTCCTGGAGGGCAACCTCGGCAAGACCGGCGACGAGGCCACCGGTGTCGCGGTCGTCCGCCGCGCCGCCGTCGAGCCGCTGCGCTGGATCGCCGAGAACGCCGGCCTGGAGGGTTACGTCATCACCTCCAAGGTCTCCGAGCTGGACAAGGGCCAGGGCTTCAACGCCGCCACCGGCGAGTACGGCGACCTGGTCAAGGCCGGCGTCATCGACCCGGTCAAGGTCACCCGCTCCGCCCTGGAGAACGCCGCGTCCATCGCGTCGCTGCTGCTCACGACCGAGACCCTGGTCGTCGAGAAGCCGGCCGAGGAAGAGGCCGACGCCGGTCACGGCGGCCACGGCCACTCCCACTAGTACGCGGCTTTCCGTACGCCTGAGGCCCGGTACCCCCGTCGCGGGGGCACCGGGCCTCGGTGCGTTCCGGCTGTCCGCCTACGCCCTGCGGGCCAGGTCGTCCGGGGTGACCGGGTCGGCGAACGGCACCCCCTGTACGTACCGCGCGATCTCCTCCAGCGCGAAGTCCCCCATGCGGTGGATCTCGTCCCCCAGCGACCCCGCCACATGCGGGGTCAGCAGGACGTTCTCCAGGTCGTACAGCGGGGAGCCGGGCGGCGGAACCTCCGGCTCCGTCACATCGAGGACAGCGTTCAGCCGCCCCGACACCAGCTCCGGCAGCAGCGCCTCCCCGTCGACCAGCGAACCGCGCGAGGTGTTGATCAGCGTGGTGCCGTCCGCCATCGCCGCCAGCTGGGCGGCGCCGATCATGTGCCGGGTCGCGGGCAGCTCCGGCGCGTGGACCGAGACGATCCGGCTGCGGGCGCACAGCTCGTCCAGGCCCACCTTCGCCGCGCCGAGGAGGGCCGCCGCCCCCGCGTCCACGTACGGATCGAAGAGCAGCACGTCCAGGTCGAACGGGCGCAGCAGTTCGATCACCCGGCGCCCGATCCGCGAGGCGCCCACGATCCCCACGCACCGCCGGTAGTTGCCGTGCCCGTCCAGCTCCGCGCGCCAGTCGTGCGGGGCCCGGAGCTGCCGGTAGCGGTGGGCGGCGCCCAGCACGTTCTTCCCGGCGAACAGGATCGCGGCCAGCGTGTACTCGGCGACCGGCAGTGCGTTGGCCCCGGCCGCCGAGGTGACCTGGATGCCCCGCTCCCAGCAGGCCGGGGTGATGTGGTGCTTGACGCTCCCGGCCGCGTGGACGACGGCCCGCAGCCGGGGAGCGGCGGCGAGGACCTCGGCGGTGAGCTGGGGCGCGCCCCAGCAGGTGATGAGCAGCTCCGCCCCGGCGAGCGCGGCCGCGACTTCGGGCTCCGGACCGGCCAGCCGGTGGGCGACCAGCGCCGGATCGGTCTCCACGAGCGCGGTGAGCCGCTCCCGTTGTACGGGGGTGAAGAGGCGGTCCGCGATGCCCGGGCCCATGGCGAGGAGGGCGGCGGGGGTGGGTGTCACTTGAGGCTCCCTGCGGTCAGTCCGGCTTTCCAGTGCCGCTGGAGCACGACGAAGGCGATGATCAGCGGCGTGACGGCCAGAAGCGAGCCGGTCACGACCATCGGATAGAACGCCGGGTCGGCGTTGGCGTTGCTGTGCCAGTTGTACAGGCCCAGGCTCAGCGGATAGAGGTCCTTGTCCGACAGCATCACCAAGGGCAGGAAGAAGTTGTTCCAGATCGCGGTGAACTGGAAGAGGAAGACCGTCACGAACCCGGGCATGACCATGCGCAGCCCCACCGACCAGAAGGTCCGCAGCTCACCCGCCCCGTCGATCCGGGCGGCCTCCAGCACCTCGTCGGGGATGTAGCCCGCGCTGAAGATCCGCGAGAGGTACACGCCGAACGGGTTGACCAGCGCCGGGATCAGCACCGCCCAGTAGGTGTTGACGGTGCCGGTCTCCACGGCCAGCAGATACAGCGGCAGGGACAGGGCCGTGGAGGGCAGCAGCACGCCCAGCAGCACCAGGGCGAACAGCTTCTCCTTGCCCCGGAAGCGGTACTTGTCGAAGGCGTACCCGGCGGCCACGCTCACCAGCGAGCAGCCCAGCGCCCCGATGCCCGCGTACAGCAGGGAGTTGCCGTACCAGCGGAAGTAGATGCCGTCCTGGTACGCCGTCAGCTCCGACAGGTTGTGCGCGAGGTCGAAGCCCTCGAAGGAGAAGACGTCACCGCCCAGCAGGTTCCCGGCGTCCTTGGTGGCGGCCGTGAGCAGCCAGACCAGCGGGAAGAGCGTGTAGAGGGCGGCGATCAGGAGCACACCGTTGACCGCGGTCTTCGACAGCCATCGGCCGGAGGTCGCGGAGGTTCTGGAGGTGGCGGAGGTCATGACCTGGCCTCCTTCCGGTTGGTGAAGCGGGTGACGGCGAACGAGAGCGCGGCGGCGACGAGCGCGATGAGGACGGAGGCGGCGGCCGCGAGACCGTAGTCGTTGCGCTCGAACGCGGCGCTGTAGGCGTACATGTTCGGGGTCCAGGTGCTCGTCACCGCGGAGCCCGAGCCGCGGCTGAGGATCAGGGGCTCGGTGAACAGCTGGAGCGATCCGATGATCGTGAAGAGCAGCACCATCACCAGCGAGGAGCGGATCAGCGGGAGCTTGATGGAGAAGGCGATCCGCCAGTTCCCCGCCCCGTCCACGGTCGCGGACTCCAGCAGCGAGCGGTCCACGGCCTGGAGCGCGGCGTAGAAGATCACCACGTTGTAGCCGAGCCACTCCCACAGCGCGATGTTGACGATGGAGGGGAGCGTGCCCTGGGAGGAGAAGAAGTCGAAGCCGATCCCGCCCGCTTCCATCGCGGCGACCACGGGGGAGAGCTGCGGGGTGTAGAGGTAGATCCAGATCAGCGCGGCGATCAGGCCGGGGATGGCATGCGGCAGGAACAGCGCCAGCTGGAAGAAGCGCCGGGCGCGCGCCAGCGCGGTGTCCAGCAGCAGGGCCAGGACGATCGCGCCGCCGCCCATCAGCGGGATGTAGAAGGCGCAGTAGCCGAGCAGCACCCAGAACCCGTCGCGGAACGCCTGGTCGCCGAGGGCGCTCGCGTAGTTGCCGAGCCCGTCGAAGACGGTACGCGGACCGTCGAAGCCGAGGCCGGACTGCTTCTCGGTGAAGAGGCTGAGCCAGAGCGCGTACGCGACCGGGACGATCATCGCCACGGTGAAGAGGGCGAAGAAGGGGGCGAGGAGGGTACCGGCCGCCAGCCGGGTGCGGGCCTGGGTGCTGAGCGCCTTCGCGGGGCGGCCTCGTGAACTGAGCGCTCTGGACGGCCGCTTGCTGTTGTTGGCGCGTACGGGATCGGGCGGGCCTGTCAGTGGATCGGGCGTGCCGTGTACGGGATCAGGCGTGCCGGTCACGCGACCAGGCGTACCGCGTACGGGATCAGGCGTGCCGCTCATGCCGGGTCCTCCACCTTCAGGCCGCGCTTGCGCAGGTCGGCGACCGTGGCGTCATGGGCCCGCCGGATCGCCTTCGGCAGCGTCGACGCACCGCCCACCACCTCGCCGAGCGCGTCGCCCAGCGCCGAGTTGGTGGCGCCGGGGCTCGGGCCCCACACCCAGTCGGGCCCGATGGACGCGCCCGCCTCCTCGAAGAGCCCGTACAGGTCCTGGCCCCCGTAGAAGCTCGTGTCGAAGGCCTCCTTGGCGATCGGCACCATCGCGGGGGAGGCGGGCAGGGCGCTGGAGGCGCTCGCCCCGATCCGCGCCTTGATCGCGTCCTCGTGCGTCGACATCCACAGCGCGAACTCGACGGCCGCCGCCGTCTTGGTGCTGCCCTTGCTGACCGCGAACGTGGAGCCGCCGATCATCCCGCTGGCCGGCCGGTCCGCCTCCCAGGACGGCAGCCGCACCGCCGCCCACTTCCCCTTCTGCTCGGGCACGATGCCCGCGAGCACGCCCGCGCCCCACGAGGCCCCGAGGTAGCCGACGGTGGTGCCCTGCTTGAGGGAGCCGGTCCACTCGGGGCTGAAGGAGGAGGCGGTGGAGACGAGCCGGTCGTCGATCAGGCCCTGCCAGTACGCGGCGGTACGGGTGGAGGCGGGGTCGGTGGTGTGGATCCGCCAGGCGGAGGTGCCCGCGTCGGCCCGGAACCACTGCGCACCCGCCTGCCACGCCATGGCCTGGAAGAACGTCGGATCGTCGGGGAAGAAGGTGGCGATCCGGGTCTTCGGCGAGGCCTTACGCACCTGTTCGGCCGCGTCCCGGAACCCGTCCCAGGTGGCCGGCGGGGTGATGCCGTGCTCGGTGAAGAAGTCCTTGCGGTAGTAGAAGACCTGGGGCGCGGCGTCGAAGGGGACCGCCCAGTTCCGGCCGCCGAGCGTGGTCATCTCGATGGTCTGCGGCAGGAACTTCTTCTTGATGTCCTCGGTCAGATAGCCGCTGATGTCCTGGAGCGAGCCCTGGCTGACGAACGCGGACAGCTGCGGATACTCGATGGAGAGCAGATCCGGGGCGATGCCCGCCTTCACCGCGTTGGCGATCTTCGGATAGCCGCCGAGACCGCCGGACGGTATCTCCTCGAACTCCACCTTGATCGTCCTGTGGGTCGCGTTGAACGCGTCCACCACCTCCTGCGACCCCCTGGTCCAGGCCCAGAAGGACACGGTCACCGGGTCGTCGGCGGTACCTCGGACGCGGGAGTCGTCGGCGCCGCCGCACGCCGTGAGAACGGCGAGAGCGGTGGCGGCGCCGACCAGCGCATGGACGGAACGGGACCAACTGAGGCTCACGGCACGGCTCCTGTACGGACGGTACGGGCGGGGGTAGCCGCGATATTTCGATCCCGCCTGAGCGAAGTCAAGAGCGAAAGATTGAATGATCGAATAATGATCGATTCAAGGAGCCGCAAAGAGGGTCATACCGCCGCAAGGCGGTCGGCTTCCTCCGCCCCCGGCCGCCCGCACGACCCCCGCACCCGCAACGTCGGCAGCAGCGCCACCCGGCGCCGGGGCGCGGCCTCCCCGCTCCCCGGATACCGGGGCCCGGACAACCGCTCCACCAGCAGCTCCGCCGCGCACCGCCCGACCTCCCGCTTGGGCGGGGCCACCGCGGTGAGCGGGGTGTCGGCCAGCGCGGCGACCTCGTCGTCGTACGTGATCAGCGCCAGGTCGTCCGGGACCCGCACGCCCAGCTCGGCCAGGCGGCGCACCATGCGGATGGCGTCCTCGTCGTTGTGCACCAGCACCGAGCTCGCCCGCCGCTCGCGCACCGCGTTCCGCACGGCCAGCGCGGAGCGTTCGAAGAGGGCCGGGTCGCGCTCGGCGGAGGTGGCGGCGATCAGCGGTTCGGTGCCGGCCAGGCCCAGGGTCTCCAGCGCCCGCCCGTAACCGGCGCGCACCGCCCGGGCGGTGGGGCTGTCCGTCCGCGCGACCAGCATCGGCGTCCCGTGCCCGAGCCGCACCAGATGCCGTACGGCCAGGAGCACCCCGTGAGCGTGGTCGGAGCCGACCCGGTCCAGCCCCTCCAGCGGACCGCCGGGCTCCCCTTCCCGCTCCACCAGCACCTTCTCCACCGGCAGCCGGGCGATCCAGTCGCTGTAGCGCGCCCGGTGCTCGGGCTCGGTCCAGCTCGGCGCCAGCAGCAGCCCCTGGGCCCCGGCCGCCAGCAGCCCGGCGGCGTGCGCGGCGTCGTCCTCGGGGCGGTAGTCGGTGACGCGCAGGATCAGCCGGGCGCCGAGCCGGGCGGCCGCCTCGTGGGCGCCCCGGATGACCTCGGCGAAGTAGTACGCGGCCGCCGGTGCGAGCATCCCGATGACGGGCCCGCCGCCCACCGGCGTACCGGCCGGGCCCCGGTCGGCGGGCCAGGACACCGCGCCGTGCGTCCGGTCCAGCAGCCCCCGGGAGGCCAGCGCCTCGACATCGCGCCGGGCCGTGACCACCGAGACACCGAGGCGTCCCGCCAGGTCCGACACCCGTACGGTGCCGCGCTCGCGGACCAGGTTCAGCAGCCGGTCATGTCGTTCGGCCCCACCTTCGCGCACGGTGACAGCCCCCCTTGAGCAGAATGATCGAACCATGGGTGATGGCCGATCATTCGATCACAACAGGGTCGGGGGACGGGAGGGCCCGGTACGAACGGCGGGCCCGACGCGCTACTGCGGCCCGTACTTGCGTCCCGTACGCGAGGTGACCCCGCCCAGCAGACTGCGCGGCGTCACCTTGACCAGCCCCATCAGCGCCTTGTAGCGCGGGTCCGGGATCGACACCGACCTGCCCCGGGCCAGGTCCGCCAGGGCCGAGGCCACCAGCTTGTCCGCGTCCAGCCACATCCACCCCGGGATGTTGCCGGTGCCCATCCCGGCCCGCTCGTGGAACTCCGTACGGACGAAGCCCGGGCAGAGCGCCATCAGCCGCACCCCCGAACCGGCGAGGTCCTTCGCCGCGCCCTGGGTGAACTGCACGACCCACGCCTTGGACGCCCCGTACGTACCGCGCGGCACGAACGCCGCCACCGACGCCACATTGATCACCCCGCCCCGGCCGCGCTCCTTCATGCCCGTGGCGGCGGCCGACGTCAGCCGCAGCACCGCCTCGCAGTGCACCTTCAGCATCGTCAGCTCGTCGGCCATGGTCACGTCCAGGTAGCGCCCCTTGTTGCCGAACCCGGCGTTGTTGACCAGCAGGTCGACCGGGTGCGTGCGGTCCGCGAGCCGCTTCTCGACCGCCTCGATCCCGGTGTCCGTGGACAGGTCCGCGCGCAGCACCTCGGCCTCGATGCCGTGCCGGTCGTGCAGTTCGGTGGCCTGCTCGTGCAGCCGGGCGGTGTCCCGGGCCACCAGCACCAGGTTGTGCCCCTGGCCCGCGAGCCGCCGCGCGAAGGCCGCCCCGATACCCGCCGTCGCGCCCGTAATCAGTGCAGTCGTCATACGCGGCACGTTAGTGCCCCGCGCGCCCCCGGTTTCACCCACCCGTGGTCGCGGCACCGCGACCCCGGGCGGGCGGCCCGATCGGGCCCGGTCGGGGCAGGTCAGGGCCGGTCAGGTCCGGTCGGGGGCGAAGGACAGCATGCTGGCCTGGAGGTCACTGCCGGTGCCGCTCACGCCCGAGGGCATGACGACGACCCGGCCGTCCACATAGGCCCGCCGCCCATCCAGGTCTCGGGGGCCGAGGCCGCCGCCGGGTGCCGGAGGAGCACCTTCTCCGTGCCCGCACCGCCCGGGCCCATGAGGAAGGTCCGGCCCGGCCCGTCCGGCGACGCCGACTCGTAGACGAGCGCCGCGCCGGACCCGCTCCCGGCGCAGTGCTTGAGCCCCTTGTCCCGTGGGTCGATCGTGGTGCGGAGCTTCCCTCCGGGGCCCAGGGCCACGACCCGCCAGTCGGCCGTGGTGTCCTCGGCGTTCACAGTGGTGAAGACGACCGGATCGACGGAGATCAGACTGCCGAACTGCCGACCGGGAGCGGTCCGGTGACGCCACAGGACCTTGCCGGTGCGCGGGTCGATCATCTGGAGCTGGTTGCACCGGTTGCCCCGCTCGTCGTCCGGCCTCTCCTGGCGGACGATCACCACCTTGCCGTCGGGGGTGGGGTCGGCCGGGGTCTCGCAGACGGCGGAGGGCAGCGGCACGCTCCAGACCTCTGCCCCGTCCGAGAGCCGGTAGGCCGCGACCTTCCGGTACAGGGCCTGGACGACGATGCCGTCGACGGTCCACAGGTCATGGACCTTGTCCGGCGCGGCGGACCGGCCCCACCTCCCGTCGGTGACGGCGTACACCCCCTCCCACCGTGGCCACGAGCAGCAGCGCGACGACGACGGCGACGGCCGGCGCCCCGCCGAAGCGTCTGCGGCGCGGTGGCGGCGGTGGTGGTGGCCCGTAGCCGTCCTGTGCGTACGGATTGCCGGGTACGGGCTCCTGCGGCGGGCCCGGTGCGTACCAGGGCTGCGGCCGGTCGGTCACGATCTTCCCCCTGAGACGTGCCTGCGTCTGGGACGTGCCGCTATCTCAGACGTGTATCTCAGACGTGCTGCATCGCTCCGCCGACGGTCCGGCCGAGCACAGGTCACCAGCGGGGGACGCGCCGTACGCGGACGCAGTTCCCCCAACAGGGCGTGCGCGTACACCTGATGACTGACCGTCATGCAGTCCTGCGTGACCCCCTCAGCCCTGCACCGCCACGTACTCCCGCGCCTTGCGCAGCGCCTCCGGGTGCAGCGCCGACGCGGCGGCCAGCAGCGACGGCAGCAGGGTGCGCTCGGTGGTGACGGCCCGGAACTGCAAGGCCGCGGTGACCTCGTGGTCCGGGCGGTGCACGATCTCGACCGGGTCACCGGCCCGGATCGTGCCCGGCTCGATCACCCGCAGATACGCACCGGTCACCGCCTCCTGGGTGAACCGCCGCACCCACTTCTCCTCCTTGATGTGGTCGGCGAACGTCCGGCACGGGATACGGCCGGAGGTCACCTCCAGCAGCAGTTCGCCCCCCACCCGCCAGCGCTCCCCGATCAGCGCCCCGCTCACATCGACCCCGAGGGTGGTGAGGTTCTCGCCGAACGCCCCGTTCGCCAGCTCCCGGCCGCCGAGCTGCCGCTCCCAGGCGTCCAGCTCCTCCCGGGCGAAGGCGTACACCGCCTGGTCGCTGCCGCCGTGGTTGCGCAGATCGCAGACCGCGTCCCCGGCGAGCCCGCTGCCGCCCGTCCCCTTGGGGCCGGGGTCGGAGACCCGCACGCTTCCCTCGAACGGCCGCTTGTCGATCCCGGACAGACCACCGGGGCCACCGGCGGACGGGAGGGGGGTGGGGCGGCCGATGTTCACGCTCAGCAATCTCATACGGGTCACGCTAATGGCTCAACCCTCAAAGGGGTACGCCATTAATTCGCCTCTCACCCAAGAAGCTCTTATGGTGGTGGGGTGATCGAAGCACGCCACCTCCGTGTCCTGCGCGCCGTCTCCGCCACCGGCTCGTTCTCCGCCGCCGCCCGCGAACTCGGCTGCACCCAGCCCGCGGTGAGCCAGCAGATGAAGGCGCTGGAATCCTCCGCCGGCACCACCCTGCTGATCCGCACCGGGCGGGAGATGCGCCTCACCCAGGCGGGCGAGGCGCTGGTGCGGCACGCCTCCGGCATCCTCGCCGGGCTGACCGCGGCCGAGGAGGAGGTGGCCGCCATCGCCGGGCTGCGGGCCGGCCGGGTCCGGCTCGTCTCCTTCCCCAGCGGCAGCTCCACCCTGGTCCCCGGAGCGCTGGCGGCCCTGCGGGCCGAGCACCCCGGGACCCGGGTCTCGCTGGTCGAGGCCGAGCCGCCGCGCTCGGTCGACCTGCTGCGGGACGGCGACTGCGACATCGCGCTGGCCTTCCGCTACGGCACCACCGGCGGCGAATGGGACGACCTGGTGGTCCGGCCGCTGCTCACCGACCGGCTGATCGGCCTGGTCCCGGAGGGGCACCGGCTGGCGGACGCGCCCAGCGTCTCCATCGGCGAGCTGGCCGAGGAGTCGTGGATCGCGGGCTGCCCGCGCTGCCGCCGCCAGCTGGTGGAGGTGTGCGAGGAGTCCGGCTTCACGCCCCGGATCGACTTCGCCACCGACGACTACCCGGCGGTGATGGGCCTGGTGGGGGCCGGGCTCGGCGTGGCGGTGCTGCCGGAGCTCGCGGTGGAGTCGGTACGGCCCAAGGGGGCGCGGACCGTCGTGGTGGAGCCCGCCATCGCGCGGGAGATCGTGGCGCTCACCCTCCCGGACCTGGCCCGGGTCCCGGCGGTGGCGGCCACCCTGGACCAGCTGTCCCTGGCGGCCGCCCGCTGAGGATCCGCGCGGCCGGGGACAGGGCGGCGGTGGCGGGGCCGGTGGCCGTATTGGGGAAACGTTTCTGCGTTCGACTCGGGCTGTCGGGTGTCAGGTCGGGCGTGAGCCCGTGGTGGTGGCGGTGGCGCCCGAGGGCGCCGCGGTGATCAGCCGGGTCCTGGCCCGGCCCATGAGCTCTTCGCGCTCGTCCTCGGTCAGGCCGCCCCACACCCCGTAGGGCTCTCTGACGGCCAGGGCGTGGGCCGCGCACTCGGCGCGTACCGGGCACCGCATGCACACCTCCTTCGCGGAGGTCTCGCGAGCGCTGCGGGCGGCGCCGCGCTCACCTTCGGGATGGAAGAACAGGGAGCTGTCGACGCCTCGGCAGGCGGCGAGCAGCTGCCAGTCCCACAGGTCTGCGTTGGGTCCGGGAAGGCGGGAGAAATCTGCCATTGCGCTTGTCCCCTCGAAGCCGTGCTGCGTCGGAAGCGGCATCCTCGACCGCCGGTGAACCGGCGATCCGTGATCGGCGATCGTCTCTTCGGTGACCTGAGTCTCGACCGTACATCTGCGGTGCTAGTAGATGTAAATATGACTGTTTGCGAATCTAGCCACAGACACCCTCAAAAGGGAAGAAATCTCGCCAAATAGGGCAAGCCAGGGAGTGAAGATTCGGTTGACGGGTGAATCACCCGCGTCGCTCTCCTCCGTGTGCGGGCCCTCACGTAGAGTGCCGAACCCGAAGGTCCGACCCGTAACTCTTTCGAGTGACCATCGTTAAGAGGGCGGATGCGGTTGACGGAGAACGAGCTCGGGCACATGTCCGAAGGGGTCAACCGCACAGGTGACGACTTGTATCAGCCTGGAGGCTCAAGGTGACGCGCATCAGCTGCGGAGGACGGTCATGACATCTGTGCTCGTCTGCGACGACTCCCCGCTCGCCCGAGAAGCGCTCCGTCGCGCGGTGGCCACCGTGCCCGGTGTCGAGCGCGTGACCACGGCGGCCAACGGCGAGGAAGTCCTCCGCCGCTGGGGGGCCGACCGTTCGGACCTGATTCTGATGGACGTACGCATGCCCGGTCTGGGGGGTGTGGAGACGGTCCGGCGGCTGCTCTCCGCCGACCCCGGGGCCCGGATCATCATGCTGACCGTCGCCGAGGACCTGGACGGGGTCGCGCTCGCGGTCGCCGCCGGTGCCCGCGGCTATCTGCACAAGGACGCCTCCCGCGCCGAGCTGCGGGCCACCGTCACCCAGGCGCTGGCCGACCCGACGTGGCGGCTCGCCCCGCGCCGGCTGCGGTCCGCCGAGATGGGCGCGGCCCCCACGCTCACCGCGCGCGAGATCCAGGTGCTCGAAGGCATGAGCCACGGCCGCTCCAACGCGGAGATCGGCCGTGAGCTGTTCCTCTCCGAGGACACGGTCAAGACCCACGCCAGGCGGCTGTTCAAGAAGCTCGGGGCCTCGGACCGCGCCCATGCGGTGGCCCTGGGCTTCCGCTGGGGGCTGGTCCGCTGACGCCCGGCCCGGACCGCCCCCGTCCGCAGAGCGGCGGACGGGGCGACGGGACGGGTCACCAGCGGTACGACCCCGGATCCGGGTGCCCGCCGACGGCGCCATGTGACGCTTCCCGGCCGATGACGCATCCTTGAGTCGTGGAGTTCCTCAGGAACGATTCGGTCGAGCGGAAGGGGAGGGCGCAGGACATGACATCCGGCGCACCCGCTCATAACGCTTCGGTGCACAACTCGGGACGCGATGGAGCGGACCTTGCGGCATCAGGGCACCATGGTCCGATGCGCGAGGACGAGACCACGGTGATCGGTGCACTCGTGCACCGTGCCGTCGACGGCGATGCGCAGGCCACCCACGATCTGCTCGCCCATGTCCACCCCCTCGCCCTGCGCTACTGCCGCGCCCGGCTCAACCGCCTGCCCGGTGATGCCCGTCACTTCGTGGAGGACCTCGCCCAGGAGGTCTGTGTCGCCGTGCTGATGGCGCTGCCGCGCTACAAGGACACCGGCAGGCCCTTCGAAGCCTTCGTCTTCGCCATCGCCGGCCACAAGGTCGCCGACCTCCAGCGCGCCGCGATGCGCCACCCCGGGTCGACCGCCGTCCCCTCCGACGAGATGCCCGAGCGCCCCGACGACTCCCTCGGCCCGGAGGAGCGCGCCCTGCTCAGCAGCGATGCCGCCTGGGCCAAGAAGCTCCTCGCCAACCTTCCGGAGAGCCAGCGCGAGCTGCTGGTCCTGCGGGTCGCGGTCGGGCTGACCGCCGAGGAGACCGGCCGGATGCTCGGGATGTCCCCGGGCGCGGTCCGGGTCGCCCAGCACCGCGCGCTCAGCCGGCTGCGGGCGCTGGCCGAGCAGTAGCCGCGCCCCCGCAGGGTGTTCCGTAGAAAGCTACAGAACGCCCAACTGATCTTGATCGTGGAATGAGACACCCGTGGAGCCCGTTAGCATGGACATCCGCACCGATCAAGACCATTTGGGGAAGGTGTCATGACTGCAAACGTCGACGGAGTGCCTGAGAAGTTCGCGACGCTCGGGCTGACATACGACGACGTGCTGCTGCTGCCGGGCGCGTCAGAGGTCCTGCCCAACGCGGTCGACACCTCGTCCCTCATCTCGCGCAACGTACGGGTGAACATCCCCCTGCTCTCGGCCGCCATGGACAAGGTGACCGAGTCCCGGATGGCCATCGCGATGGCCCGTCAGGGCGGCGTCGGCGTGCTGCACCGCAACCTCTCGATCGAGGACCAGGTCAACCAGGTCGACCTGGTCAAACGGTCCGAGTCCGGGATGGTCACCGACCCGATCACCGTGCACCCCGACGCCACCCTCGGCGAGGCGGACGCGCTCTGCGCGAAGTTCCGCATCAGCGGCGTGCCGGTCACCGACGCCGCGGGCAAGCTCCTGGGCATCGTGACCAACCGCGACATGGCCTTCGAGTCGGACCGCTCGCGCCAGGTGCGCGAGGTCATGACGCCGATGCCGCTCGTCACCGGCAAGGTCGGCATCTCCGGCGTGGAGGCCATGGAGCTGCTGCGCCGCCACAAGATCGAGAAGCTGCCGCTGGTCGACGACGCGGGCATCCTCAAGGGCCTCATCACGGTCAAGGACTTCAAGAAGGCCGAGCAGTACCCGAACGCGGCCAAGGACGCCGAAGGCCGGCTGCTGGTCGGCGCGGCCGTCGGCGCCAGCCCCGAGGCGCTGGACCGCGCCCAAGCGCTCGCCTCCGCCGGGGTCGACTTCCTGATCGTCGACACCTCGCACGGCCACAACAGCAACGCCCTCGACTGGATGGCGAAGATCAAGTCGAGTGTCCCCATCGACGTCATCGGGGGCAACGTCGCCACCCGCGACGGCGCCCAGGCGCTCATCGACGCCGGTGTCGACGGCGTGAAGGTCGGCGTCGGCCCCGGCTCCATCTGTACGACCCGTGTGGTCGCCGGTATCGGCGTCCCGCAGGTCACCGCGATCTACGAGGCCGCGCTCGCCGCCCGTGCCGCGGGCGTCCCGGTCATCGGCGACGGCGGCCTCCAGTACAGCGGCGACATCGGCAAGGCGCTCGCCGCCGGTGCCGACAGCGTCATGCTGGGCAGCCTCCTCGCGGGCTGCGAGGAGTCCCCGGGCGAGCTGATGTTCATCAACGGCAAGCAGTTCAAGTCGTACCGCGGCATGGGCTCGCTGGGCGCCATGCAGTCGCGCGGCCAGGGCCGTTCGTACTCCAAGGACCGCTACTTCCAGGCCGAGGTCTCCTCCGACGACAAGCTCGTCCCCGAGGGCATCGAGGGCCAGGTGCCCTACCGCGGCCCGCTGGCCAACGTCCTCCACCAGCTCGTCGGCGGCCTGCGCCAGACCATGGGCTACGTCGGCGCCGAGTCCGTCGACCAGATGGAGAGCAAGGGCCGCTTCGTACGGATCACCTCGGCGGGTCTCAAGGAGAGCCACCCGCACGACATCCAGATGACGGTGGAAGCACCGAACTACAGCCGGAAGTAACACAGCGGCGCGCGGCTGAGGGGCGGACCGGAGTTCCCGGTACCGCCCCTCAGGTGCGTGTCGGGGATACTGGTCAGCGCAGACGTAGAGGGAAAGGCCACACATCGTGACTGAGATCGAGATCGGGCGCGGCAAGCGCGGCCGCCGGGCTTACGCATTCGACGACATCGCTGTCGTACCGAGCCGCCGCACCCGGGACCCGAAGGAGGTCTCGATCGCCTGGCAGATCGACGCCTACCGTTTCGAGCTGCCGTTCCTGGCCGCTCCCATGGACTCCGTGGTCTCCCCGCAGCACGCCATCCGCATCGGTGAGCTCGGCGGCCTGGGCGTCCTCAACCTGGAAGGGCTCTGGACCCGGCACGCCGACCCGCAGCCGCTGCTGGACGAGATCGCCGAGATGCCGGTCGACTCCGCGACCCGCCGGCTCCAAGAGATCTACTCCGCCCCCATCCAGGAGGAGCTGATCGGGCAGCGCATCAAGGAGGTGCGCGACTCCGGTGTCGTCACCGCCGCCGCGCTCTCCCCGCAGCGCACCGCCCAGTTCTCCAAGGCCGTCGTCGACGCCGGGGTGGACATCTTCGTCATCCGCGGTACGACGGTCTCCGCCGAGCACGTCTCGGGCGCGGCCGAGCCGCTCAACCTGAAGCAGTTCATCTACGAGCTGGACGTCCCGGTCATCGTCGGCGGCTGCGCCACGTACACCGCGGCCCTGCACCTGATGCGCACCGGCGCGGCCGGTGTCCTCGTCGGCTTCGGCGGCGGCGCCGCGCACACCACGCGCAACGTCTTCGGCATCCAGGTCCCGATGGCCACCGCCGTCGCGGACGTGGCCGGCGCCCGCCGCGACTACATGGACGAGTCCGGCGGCCGGTACGTGCACGTCATCGCCGACGGCGGCGTCGGCTGGTCGGGCGACCTGCCGAAGGCCATCGCCTGCGGTGCGGACGCCGTGATGATGGGCTCCCCGCTGGCCCGCGCGACGGACGCGCCGGGCCGCGGCCGCCACTGGGGCATGGAGGCCGTCCACGAGGACGTGCCGCGCGGCAAGCTGGTCGACCTCGGCTCGGTCGGGACGACCGAGGAGGTCCTCACCGGCCCCTCGCACACCCCGGACGGATCGATGAACATCTTCGGCGCCCTGCGCCGCGCGATGGCCACCACCGGCTACAGCGACCTGAAGGAGTTCCAGCGCGTCGAGGTGACGGTGGCGGACTCCCAGCACCGCCGCTGACCGCTCGCAGATATCTCGCAGATATACGGAAGGGCCCGTACCGCCACGGCGGTACGGGCCCTTCCGCCTGCCTCTGCCGGGGGTCAGCCCGCCTTCTTGGCGCCGCCGATCGCGGCGATCGCGCCGAGGGCGATGAAGAGGTACCGCATGAAGTCGGCCTCTTCCTTCCAGACCCGGGTCACGGTGTCGAAGTGGTCGAGGAAGACCTCGGAGAACGGCACCCGGGCGGCTTCCGCCATCATCATCCCGTAGGCGATGAGCTGGCCGAAGTAGACGGCGCCGATGGAGAAGACGGCGGCTGCGGCGATGGTCACCGGGTTGGCGCCGCCGAGCTTGGCCGCCGCGAAGCCGACGAGGAAGCCGACGCCGACCGCCGCGTAACCGATCTCGCGCTCGATCGACCCGAGGAGCACGCCGTACAGGATGCTTGCGACGATCGCCGCGCCGAGGGCCACCAGCACACCGACGGCGAGGTTGTTGCGGGCCGAGGGAGCCGGGGTGAAGGGGGCGCCGCCGAACGGGGCGGGCTGGCCCTGCGGGTTCCCGAAGGGGTTGCCGGTGGGCGCCGGGGGCTGGTCGCCGTAGGGGTTGCCCGTGGGGGCGGCGGGGGCGGGGGCGCCCGGCCCGGCCGCGTACGGGTTGCCGTCTACGGGCTGGCCGCCGTACGGCTGCTGGGGCTGGTTCGGCGGCTGCACGGGCTGGCTCACGGTGGGTCTCCCCCTGGGGCGAAATGCGCATGCGCGTACTTGACGCGAACATGTGTGCGCTCTGTGACGCCGCACGGTAGCAGTACGCACCGGAATTGGTCACTAGCAATCCGGTGGCCGATACGCACACATCCTGGTGGCCGATACACGCGCGTCCTGATGGCCGACAGGGCGCACGTCCTGGTGGCCGGTACGTGCCCTCAGAGCCGGTGTGCGGCCCCCGCCGGAGTGGCGCCCCGGGTGTCCAGGAGCAGCTGGGCCTTGACCGCCAGGCCCTGGAGGTCGTAGGTGCGGTGCTGCTGGAGCAGTACGGTCAGGTCGGCCGCGGCGGCCGCCTCGTACAGCGAGTCGGCGCGCGGGACGGGGCGTTCGCGCACCCGCCAGTCCAGGACGTGCGGGTCGTGGTAGCCGATCTGGGCGCCCATGTCCATCAGCCGGGTGGCGATCTCCCGGGCGGGCGCGGCCTCCTGGTCGGCGCTGTCCGGCTTGTAGGTGACGCCGAGCAGCAGGACGCGGGCGCCCCGGACGGACTTGCCGTGCTCGTTCAGCAGGGTGGCGCAGCGCTGGATGACGTAACTGGGCATCCGGTCGTTGATCTCCTGCGCCAGCGAGACCATCCGCAGCGGGTGGCCGGGCGTGCGGCTGCTGTACGGGAGGCAGCCCGGGTCCACCGGCACGCCGTGGCCGCCGACGCCGGGCCCGGGGCGGAAGGGCTGGAAGCCGAAGGGCTTGGTCTCGGCGCACCGGATGACGTCCCACAGGTCGACGCCCAGGTCGTGGCAGGCCACCGCCATCTCGTTGACCAGCGCGATGTTGACGTGCCGGAAGTTGGTCTCCAGCACCTTCGTCATCTCGGCCTCGCGCGGCCCCCGGGCCCGTACGACCTTGTCGGTGAGGCGCCCGTAGAAGGCGGCGGCCGACTCGGTGCAGGCGGAGGTGAGGCCGCCGATGACCTTGGGGGTGGAGGCGTAGGTGTGGGTGCGGTTGCCGGGGTCGAGGCGGCTGGGGGAGCAGGCGAGGTGGAAGTCGCGTCCGGCGGTGAGCCCGGAGCCCTCTTCGAGCAGGGGGCGCAGGAAGTTTTCGGTGGTGCCGGGCGGTACGGCGGATTCCAGCAGCACGGTGGTGTGCGGGCGCAGCCGGGCGGCCAGGGCGCGGGCGGCGTCGCCGAGGGCGGTGAGGTCGACGGTGCGGTCGGGGCCGAGGGGGGTGGGGGAGCAGATCACGGCGGTACGGACCCGGCCCAGCTCGGCGGCGCTGGTGGTGGGGCGGAAACCGCCGGAGAGCATGCGGCGGATGTCGGACGCGGTGAGGGAGCCCTCGACGGGGGTGCGGCCCGCGCGTAGCTCGGCGCAGGGGCGTGGGTCGGTGTCGTAGCCGACGGTGTCGATCCCGGCGGCCACGGCGGCCTGCACGAGAGGGAGGCCGAGGTGGCCGAGTCCGATGACGGCGAGGTCTGCGGGCATGTCGAAGGCCGCCTTCCCTAAGACCGGAGTGCGAAAAGCGCAACCGCTGTGGACAGTGCAATGTCAGACTAGGCGTAAATATGACCTATATGTCGCATTGTGTGACGCCTGTCGCCCGGGTGTTGTCCACAGGCGGTGGCTGAAGTCGGGGAGCGCGGACAGAATCGAGGAGTGGACACGGGCGGCCGGCCCCTCGGCCGGGTGGCACTCCCGTGTCCGACCACCCCGATCCACCGGGAGGCAGCAGTGAGGACAGCGACACTGGGACCCGCCGAGCGCACCACCGCGCTCGCCGCCATGGCCGAGCGTGAACTGGACGTGCTGGTCGTGGGGGCGGGCGTCGTCGGCGCGGGCACGGCGCTGGACGCCGCCACCAGAGGACTCTCGACCGGCCTGGTCGAGGCGCGCGACTGGGCGTCCGGCACATCCAGCAGGTCGAGCAAGCTGATCCACGGGGGGCTGCGCTATCTGGAGATGCTGGACTTCGCCCTCGTGCGCGAGGCGCTGAAGGAGCGCGGGCTCCTCCTGGAGCGGCTCGCCCCGCACCTGGTGAAGCCGGTGCCCTTCCTCTACCCGTTGCAGCACAAGGGCTGGGAGCGGTTCTACGCCGGGTCCGGCGTCGCGCTGTACGACGCGATGTCGGTCTCCTCGGGCCACGGCCGGGGTCTGCCCGTCCACCGCCACCTCACCCGCAAGCACGCCCTGCGCGTCGCCCCCGCGCTGAAGAAGGACGCCCTGGTCGGCGCCTTGCAGTATTACGACGCCCAGATGGACGACGCCCGCTTCGTCACCGAGCTGGTCCGCACCGCCGCCTCCTACGGGGCCCAGGTCGCCAACCGCGCCCGGGTGATCGGCTTCCTCCGCGAGGGCGAGCGGGTGGTGGGCGCCCTGGTGCAGGACGTCGAGGGCGGCAAGGAGTACGAGGTCCGGGCCAAGCAGGTCGTCAACGCGACCGGCGTATGGACGGATGACACCCAGGGGCTCATCAACGAGCGCGGACAGTTCCACGTCCGGGCCTCCAAGGGCATCCACCTGGTCGTCCCCAAGGACCGCATCCATTCCTCCACCGGCCTCATCCTGCGCACCGAGAAGTCCGTGCTCTTCGTGATCCCCTGGGGCAGGCACTGGATCATCGGCACCACGGACACCGACTGGGACCTGGACAAGGCCCACCCGGCCGCCTCCAGCGCCGATATCGACTATCTGCTCGAACACGTCAACTCCGTCCTCAACACCCCGCTGACCAGGGACGACGTCCAAGGCGTCTACGCCGGGCTGCGCCCGCTGCTGGCCGGTGAGTCGGACGCCACGAGCAAGCTGTCGCGCGAGCACACCGTCGCCCACCCCGCCCCCGGCCTCGTCGTCGTGGCGGGCGGCAAGTACACGACGTACCGGGTCATGGCCAAGGACGCGGTGGACGAGGCGGTGCACGGACTCGACCAGCGGGTCGCCGCCTGCGTCACCGAGGACACCCCGCTGCTGGGCGCCGAGGGATACAAGGCCCTGTGGAACGCGCGGGCCAGGATCGCGGCCCGCACCGGCCTCCATGTCGTCCGGGTGGAGCACCTGCTCAACCGGTACGGCTCAATGACGGAGGAAATTCTGGAACTGATCCTGGCCGACCCCACCCTGGGCGAACCGCTGCCGGCCGCCGACGACTATCTCCGCGCCGAGATCGTCTACGCCGCCTCCCACGAGGGCGCCCGGCACCTGGACGACGTCCTCACCCGGCGGACCCGGATCTCCATCGAGACCTTCGACCGGGGCACCCGCAGCGCCCGCCTCTGCGCGGAGCTGATGGCGCCGGTGCTGGGCTGGGACGAGGGGCAGATCGACCGGGAGGTGGAGCACTACGAGAAGCGGGTGGAGGCCGAGCGCGAGTCGCAGCGCCAGCCCGACGACCTCACCGCCGACGCGGCGCGGCTCGGTGCGCCGGACATCGTGCCGATCTAGTGGAGCGCGTCCGGCCCGCGTTCACCCGGGCGGCCACCGCCCTTCAGGTCCCGGCCAGTTGAGCGGAACGTTCCCGGCTCCGCGGCGGTGGCCGTCCGGTCGGTGCTGGACGGGGAGGCCCGGTTGGTAGGAGGCTGTGGGAGATTCCCTCCTCGGGCCGTACCGCGGCAGCGCGGCGGACCCCGGACCCGGCACCAGGACCGGTCCCGGGGTGAGGGACAATGAACGCTCTGCCAGGGCGGGTTGATCGCAGAGGGGACGCATGTCGGAGGCGGAGCAGGCACGGGAGCCCCAAGGGGACAAGAACGGTCGTCTCCTCGCGGGGCGCTACCGGCTCGGGGGAGTGCTCGGCCGGGGCGGCATGGGTACGGTCTGGCGCGCCGAGGACGAGACGCTCGGCCGCACGGTGGCGGTGAAGGAACTCCGGTTCCCCTCCGCCATCGACGAGGACGAGAAGCGCCGGCTGATCACGCGCACCCTGCGCGAGGCGAAGGCGATCGCACGGATCCGCAACAACGGCGCGGTGACCGTCTACGACGTGGTCGACGAGGACGACCGCCCGTGGATCGTGATGGAGCTGATCGAGGGCAAGTCGCTCGCCGAAGCGATCCGCGAGGACGGCACCCTGACGCCCCGGCGGGCCGCCGAGGTCGGGCTCGCCATCCTCGACGTGCTGCGCTCGGCGCACCGCGAGGGCATCCTGCACCGCGATGTGAAGCCGTCCAACGTGCTGATCGCCGAGGACGGCCGCGTCGTGCTCACCGACTTCGGCATCGCCCAGGTGGAGGGCGACCCCTCGGTCACCTCCACCGGCATGCTCGTCGGCGCCCCCTCGTACATCTCGCCGGAGCGGGCCCGTGGCCACAAGCCGGGACCGCCCGCCGACCTGTGGTCGCTCGGCGGACTGCTGTACGCGAGCGTGGAGGGCTGCCCGCCGTACGACAAGGGCTCGGCCATCGCCACGCTGACGGCCGTGATGACCGAGCCGCTGGACCCGCCGAAGAACGCGGGCCCGCTGACCGAGGTCATCTACGGGCTCCTCGCCCGCGACCCCGACCAGCGCCTCGACGACGCCGGAGCGCGGGCGCTGCTCAACAAGGTGATCAACGCTCCTGTCGTCCCGCCCGCCGACTCCACCCAGGTCATGGCCCTGCCGACGGTCCCCGACGCCGAACTCGGCGCCGGCAAGGCCGCGAAGACGGCGAAGTCCCCCAAGCTGACGAAGCAGCCGGGTGCGTCGGGCGAGACCGGTGAGGGCGCGCGCGACCGGCTGCGCGGAGCGCTGCGTTCCGTACGCGGCGCGAAGGCGGCCTCCGGTGTCGCGGCGGGCGCGGCCGGTGCGGCGGCGCTCTCCGCTTCCCCGGCCGCGGCCTCCCCGGCGACCGGCTCCCCGGCCGCCCCGCCCAAGCCCGCCACGCCTCCCGGCACGCCGGGCACTTCGGGCGCTTCCGCTGCCTCCGGTACTTCTGGAGCTTCCGGTACTTCCGGTGGGAAGGCCGCGACCGCCTCGCCGTCCGGGCCCGGGGTCACCACCGCCCTGGCCTCCGGCCCGACGTCCGCAGGCAAGCCGGCCGGTGCCGGGGCCGCCTCGGGCGCGGCCGTACCCCCGCAGCGCCCGCCGACCTCACCGGCCGCCACCCGCGCCTCGATCACCGATGTCGTGCCGCGCCGCACGCTCGCGATCATCGCGGCCGTCGTCGTGCTGGCGATCCTCGGCACCGTTCTGGCCCTCACCCTGGGCGGCGGTGACGACAAGGCCAACGCCGGTGAGGGCAAGGGCGACACGGCGGCCTCCGCCGGAGCCGCGGCGGGCGGGTCCGAGGGCGAGGGCGACGACAAGGGCAGCGGTTCGGAGGGCGGCCAGAAGGAAGGCCAGGGCACCGAGGAGGGCAAGGCGCCCGAGGACCCGACCGGCGACCCGTCGGGCGACGACCCGAAGACGGACGACCCCGCAGGCGACGACTCGAAGACGGATGACCCGGGCGGCGCGCTGCCCGCCGGGTACAAGCCGGTCACCGACGACCGGTTCCACTTCACCATGGCGATGCCGGGCACCTTCAAGCGCACGGCCATAGCGGGCGCCAACTCCGGCGGCATCTACAACGCCGAGCGCGGCGGCTTCCCCCGGGTCCAGGTCGACTTCAACAGCTCGCCCAAGGACGACGCGGCCGCCGCCTGGCGCGGGGCCGTCGCCAGCGCCAAGGTCCTCAGCGACAACTACAAGCACGTGAGCATAGAGAAGGTCGAGTACAACGGGTATCCGACCGTCGCCGACTGGACGTTCGAGCGCAGCCACAACGGCGTCCGGGTCCGGGTGCTCAACCGCGGCTTCAAGGTCGACGCCCAGCGCGGCTACTCGATCATGATCAGCTGCAAGGTGGACGAGTGGGACGGCGACGAGTGCCGCACGCTGCGCGAGACGGCGTTCGCCACCTTCACACCCACGAAGTAGCCGCCGGGAGGCAGCGCGGGGCCGGTCGCGAGGCGTATTGGGTGGGCCGGGTTGGTGCGACCCGGCCCGTTGGCCCGCGTTGCCACGTATCGTAAGACGACGGAGACCGTACGCAGCCGGAACAGTGGGTCAATTGCCCGCCGAATGACCACAACTGACTGATTCGCACGGTCCGATGGCCGGGGGAACAGCGCGCTCTGGGGAGGCGTCGTGGACGACTACGCGGGTCGGGTGCTTGCCGACCGCTACCGCCTTCCGCTGCCCCCGTCCGACGGGTTCGAACTGGTCGAGACCCGGGCGTTCGACACCTACAGCGGCCAGGAAGTCCTCGTCCGCCAGGTGCCGTTGCCGGAGATCGTGGACGCCGAGGTACTGGACGCCGACGGCCGGTCGTCGGCTGGCGGCCGCACCACCGGGCGGGCGGTGCGCCGCAGTACGGACCCCGCGGTCCGGCGGGCGATCGAGGCCGCGCAGGCCGCCGCCCAGGTGCCCGACCACCCCCGGCTGGACCAGGTCTTCGACGTGTTCGCGGAGGCGGGCTCGCTCTGGATAGTCAGCGAGCTGGTCGCGGCCCGCCCGCTCGCCGCGCTCCTCGCCGAACGCCCCTTGAACCCTTACCGGGCCGCCGAGATCGGCTCCGACGTGCTCACCGCGCTGCGGGTGCTCCACACGCACGGCTGGACCCACCGCAACATCACCGCCCGCACGGTCCTGGTCTGCGACGACGGCCGCGTGATGCTCACCGGCCTGGCAGCGGGCGCCGCCGAGGAGGCGCTCTGCGGGTACGCCCCCGAGCCGCTGCCCGACGACGAGCCGGCGGGGGAGACGTACGGGGGGCGGTCGGACGCGTACGGGTCGGCGTCGGACGCGTATGACGGGGCGTCGGAGACGTACGAGGCGCCGGGGGGCTATGAGGCGCCCGGGGTCGGTGCGGCCGACGACACCCTCGGGATACCGGTCGTCGAGGCGGTCGACGCCGACGAGCCGGGTGAGCTGCCGGACGGGCGGCCCGGAGGGCCGGAGGGCCGGAGGGCCTACTCGCTGCCGCCGGGCGAGAGCTACGACAGCCAGGAACTCCCGCTCGTACCGCCGTATGTACGGGCACAGCCGCCGCAGGACGACGCGTACCGGCCGGACCGGGGCGAGGGGCGGGCGCCCTGGGGCCCCGGGGCGCGTGAGGCCCGTGAGGCGCCCGGTGTCCACGAGGCGCCCGGAGCACAGGAGGCGTACGGGGCGCCCGACGGCCAGAACCACGCCCCGGACGCGTCCGGCAGCCGGGACCGAGCACCGGGCACGCCCGGCGGGCAGGAGCTCGTTCCCCGGCCCGCCACGCCCGCCGTGCCCTACACCGCCGCCCCCAGGCCCCCCGCCGAGCCGGGAGCCGCGAGTGCCGCTCAGTTGCGGGCCGCGCGCGCCGGGGCGATCGCCGCCTACCGGGCCGGTGCCCGCGCCGCCGCCCGGGTCACCGAGGACCGCCAGCAGGCGGCCGGGAGCACCCCCGCGAACCTTGCGAAGGAGACGCAGGAGCCGCAAGGCCCGCAGCAGTACGCGCCCGGCATCCTGCCCGTCCAGCGCCCCGAGCCCGGCACCTCCGAGCCGGGCCCCCACGCCAACACCCCCCACGCCAACACCCCCTCCGACAACGCCCCCCAGGCCACGCCCCCCGGAACAACCGCCTCCGACGTCAGCGCCCCCCAAGCCACGGCCCCGGGCGTCACCACCCCAGGAGCCACCGACCCCGGCACCACGGCCCCCGGAGCCACCACCCCCGGCACGTCCGCCCCTGACGCCACCACCCCAGGAACCACCACCCCCGCCCCCACCTCCGCCGGCCTCCCCGGCCCCCGTCTCACCGCTCCCTGGGGCAGCCCCCCCGAGGATCCCTACGACGACGATGACGACGAGGACGACGAGGAGGGCCCCCGCCCGCCCCGCCGCGTCCACCTCGCCGGGACCTGGGACGACGGGCCCGGCGCCGGGCGGCCCGTGCCCGCGGGCGGCTCCGGCGCGGACGCGCTGCGTGCCGACTCCCGCCGCCCCGCGCAGGCGGCCATCGCCCCCGCCACCCGGCTCCCGGCCGAGCGGGCCCCCTCCAGCGCCTGGGAGGAGGCCGTCGCGGGCAGCCGTAAGGCCGCCGTCTACCGGGGCCCCGCCACCCCGCTCGCCGCCGAGCGCGCCCGGCAGGCCCGGATCGCCGTCGTCGGGCCCGTCACCGAGCGCTGGGCGCCCGAGCAGGCCGGTCCCGTCCACGACAACTGGCAGCTCGCGCCGCCCATCGGCCCCTCCACCGACCTGTGGGCGCTCGGCGCGCTGCTCTACCGCGCGGTCCAGGGCCACGCCCCCTACCCCGAGGAGAACGCGGCCGAGCTGGTCCAGATGGTCTGCGCCGAGCCGCCCGCCTTCGCCGAGGAGTGCGGCGCGCTGCGGCCCGTAGTCGAGTCGCTGCTGCGCCAGGACCCCACCGAGCGGCCGGACTTCGAGGAGCTGCGCGGCTGGCTGCGCTCGCTCGTGCGGTCCGCCCCCGAGCCGGAGGCGGGCGCCGACGTCGTCCCGCTGCCCGCGCCCGACGCCACCCGGCTCCCCGTCGTACGCCGCCGGGGCGAGCTGGTCCGCAGGCGCCGGGGCCGGTTCGGCTCGGGCTCCACGCACGGCCGCCACCGGCAGGGCAAGCGGCAGCGGCAGCAGCTGGAGAAGCAGCGCGCCGCCGAACGCCACGACCTGCGGCAGCCGCCGCCGCGCCACGAGTCGCTGCTGCCCCCCGATCCCGAGCAGGGCCGAGCCCACCCCGTCGACGCCTGGGAACCCCGCCCGTCCCGCGCACCCCGTGAGCCCAAGGGCCCCAGGGTGCTGCGCGAGCCCGCCCGGCCGCGCGACGGGCGCTCGCCGCGCAAGCTCGGCCGGCTGCTGCTGATCCTGGTCCTGCTGCTGATGGCCGCGGCGATCGCGTACGCCTTCATGTTCATGCCGAAGCAGGAGCCGGGCACGCAGCAGGGCGCGCCCGGACAGCCCACGAACTCCGCCGCGCCGCCCCCCGCCGCCTCCGGCTCGCCCGCCCCCTCCGACGGGACGAGCACCGACCCCGGCTCCCAGCAGCCGCAGACCAGCCGCTCCGCCGTGGCCCTCGCCCCCGGCTATGTGCTCCGCAAGGACGCGGAGGGCTTCGAGGTCGGCGTACCGAAGGACTGGCAGCGCAGCCCCGCCAACGCGGACCGTCAGATCCGGTACGGCAGCGACGGGTTCACGCTCCTCGTGGTGCCCGGCCGGGACACCGTGAAGGCGGCGGGCGGCGACCCGCTGGACTACCAGCGCGTCAAGGAGCCCGAACTCCAGCCGTTCCGGGACTCCGGCTGGTCCACCTCGTCCGGTCTGCGCCGGGTCGACGTGGGCCGACAGGCCATGGCCGAGGGGCAGTTCACCTGGCTGGAGAGCGGCGGCCGTGAGGTGTTCGCCCGTAACCTCGTGATGATCGTCGACGGCCGCTACCACATCGTCCAGGTCATCGGGCCGGTGAACGACCGCGACAAGGTCACCGAGATCTACCAGCAGGCCATCGCCTCCTACCGGGTCAACCCCTGACCGCACGTCATCGGGCGCCGGTCACCACGGCCGTTGTGCGATGCCGACAACCATCACAGTGCGGTCTCGTGGGCGATCCCCCGTTCCGCCCCGCCGTCCGCGCTCCGTAATCTGGCAAGCTGAGGAACGGGGGCGGGGACACACGTGGATCGATCACAGGGCACGGCTGCGGGTCTGGTGCTGGCGGGGCGGTACCGGCTGGGCGAGGTGCTGGGCCGCGGGGGCATGGGCAAGGTGTGGCGCGCCCATGACGAGGTGCTGCACCGCACAGTCGCCGTCAAGGAGTTGACCGCCGGGCTGTACGTCGCCGAGGCCGACCGGCTCGTGCTGCACGCCCGCACCCAGAAGGAGGCGCGCGCCGCCGCCCGTATCACCCACCCCGGCGTCGTCACCGTCCACGACGTGATCGAGTACGACAAGCGCCCCTGGATCGTCATGCAGTACGTCGACGGGCCCTCGCTCGCCGACGAGGCCAAGGAGAAGGGCGACATCGCCCCGCGTGAGGCCGCCCGTATCGGCCTCCACGTCCTGAGCGCCCTGCGCGCCGCCCACGGGGCCGGGGTGCTGCACCGCGACGTCAAGCCCGGCAACGTCCTGCTGGCCCGCGACGGGCAGGTGCTCCTCACCGACTTCGGGATCGCCGCGATCGAGGGCGACTCCACGATCACGCGGACCGGTGAACTGGTCGGCTCCATCGACTATCTGGCGCCCGAACGGGTACGCGGCGGCGACCCCGGCCCCGCCTCCGACCTCTGGTCGCTCGGCGCGACGCTGTACACGGCGGTGGAGGGGCGCTCGCCGTTCCGCCGTACGTCCCCGATCTCCACCATGCAGGCCGTCGTCACCGACGAACCGCCCGCACCCGTCAACGCCGGTCCCCTCGGACCCGTCATCACCGCGCTGCTCCGCAAGGACCCGGCCGAACGCCCTTCGGCCGCCGAGACCGAGCAGATGCTGCTGGACGCCATGGAGGGCCGCGAGCCGCGCTCGGCGCAGGCGCATGTGCCGACCCAACGCGTCGTGGAGGAGGAGAGGTTCGCGTACGCGAGCGCGGACGGCTCCACGGCCCGGCTCCCCGGAACGGCCCCCTCCACCCCCGCCCCGACCACCCCCGTCACGGGTTACACCTCCGCCCCCGTCACCCGGCGCGCCGGCTCCGGACGCTGGAGCACGGTCCTCGTCGTGGTCGTCGCGGCGGCGGTCCTCGGGAGCGCGGCCGGGCTCGCCGCGATGAAGTACGGGCAGGGCGCGTCGGCCGACGGCCGGACGACCACGTCCACCGCCCCCACCACCCCCTCCGCCCCGCGGACCACTCCGGCGCCCTCCGGCACCGCTCCCGCCCAGGGCACGCCGGAGATACCCGACGGCTGGCACCGGGTCGACGACCCCGCCGGGTTCAGCCTCGTCGTCCCGAAGGACTGGACGCGCCAGGTGAACGACGGGCAGATCGACTACACCCCGGACGACGGGGCCCACCGCATCCGGATCAGCGTCGACCCGGACCCGGACTTCGACCATCCGTATCTGCACATGCAGAACATGGAGGAGCAGCTGGCCGACCGGCTGCCGGGCTACCAGCGGATCAGGCTGGAGAAGAACACCTTCCGCGACCGGCCGGGCTCGCTCTGGGAGTTCACCTGGCACGAGACCAAGGACCACGCGGGGCCCCGGCACGGGATCGACCAGATGTACTACGGCGGGCCCGGCGGCCCCGAGTACGCGCTGTACCTGACCGCGCCGCAGGAGGGCTGGGCGGACAGCCGCGAGAAGTTCGACATCATGCTGCGCAGCTGGCGGGCGCCGGGCGCGCAGAACTGATCGGCGGCCGCCCTCTTCGTACGTCACGGCCGCCTGCCCGCCCGTACGTACGTGACGGCCGCCCGCCCGTACGTGACGGCCGCCGGACCCCCCGTACGTCACGGCTCTGCATCCGCTGACCGGCCTCTGTGGTGCCCGCCCCCGGGCGTGACCCAGGATGGGCCCCATGAGCCATGACGGGGGACGGGCGAACGAGCCCACCAGCTACGAACTCCAGCCGCCGCGCACACCGCCGCCCGCCGCCGGCCCCCCGGCCCCTCCGCCGCCCGCCGATGCGCCCTCCCCGCCTTCCACACCCCCCGCCCCCGTCCCCGCCCCCACCGTCCCCGCGACCGCCCTCGACGGCGCCGCGAACCGGGTCGTCGGCGGGCGCTACCGGCTGCTGGCCCGGCTCGGGCACGGCGGGATGGGCACGGTGTGGCGGGCCCACGACCAGGTCGTCGACCGTGAGGTGGCCGTCAAGGAGCCCCGCGTACCGGACCACCTGGGCGAGCGTGAACACGCCACCGCGCACCGGCGGATGCAGGTGGAGGCCCGGTCCGCAGCCCGGATCGACCACCCCTCGGTCGTCACCATCCATGACGTCGTCGTGGAGGACGGGCGGCCGTGGATCGTCATGGAGCTGGTGCGCGGCCAGTCGCTCGGCGACCGCCTCCGGGAAGGCATTTTGGACACCCGCGAGGCCGCCAGGATCGGTCTCGCCGTCCTCGACGCCCTGGCCGCCGCCCACAACGCCGGGGTCCTGCACCGGGACGTGAAGCCGGACAACGTGCTGCTCGGCACCGCCGACCGGGTCGTCCTCACCGACTTCGGGATCGCCCAGGTGGAGGGGGAGCAGCGGCTGACGGAGACGGGGGCGTTCGTCGGCTCGCCCGAGTACATCTCGCCGGAGCGGGTCCTCGGCCAGCACCCCGGCCCCGCCTCGGACCTCTGGTCGCTCGGGGTCGTGCTGTACGCGGCCGTCGAGGGCATGTCCCCGTACCGCCGCTCGAACACCCCGGCCACCCTTCAGGCCGTGCTCTCCGCCGAACCGCAGATGCCCGCCCGGGCCACGGGCGCCTTCGGGCCGCTCGTGATGCGGCTGCTCCGCAAGGACCCGGCGGCCCGCCCGACCGCCGCCGAGGTCCGCCAGGTCCTCCAGGAGATCGCCGCCCCTGCGCGCGCCACGGAGGCCTTCGCCGTGAAGGAGGGCGGCAGCAAGTGGGTGCCGCCGGTGCTGCACCGCAACCGGGCCGCCCAGTTCGGCCTGGCGGGCGGGGCGCTGGCGGTCGTCCTGGCGCTGGTCCTCGTCCTGGTCAACCCGTTCGCTGGCGACGGGCCGCCCGAGGGGTGGCAGATCCGGCCGGAGAACGAGGTGCTGTCGGCGGACGTGGCGGTGCCCGAGGAGTACAAGCGGGTGCAGGAGGACGGCGGGGAGCTGGTCTGGTACGCGGACCCCAGTGGCGTCTTCGAGATCGACTTCTGGCACCGGACGCTGAAGAGCGAGGACAGCTCGGACAGCGACAACCCCGGCCCCGACGCGGCGGCCCGCAAGACGTACTACGAGAAGGGCGGGGCCGACACCACACAGATGGAGGACGCCTCCGTCACGTACAAGAAGGTCACGCACCAGGGGCGCGACGCCGTCGAGATGATCACCGACTACATCCCGTACGCCTCCTCCTCCGACGACGACCCGGTGCGCTACCGCTTCCACGAGCTGCTGATCCCCGGCAAGGGCCCGGCCGACCCCTACTGGCATGTGCGGGTGCGGATGCCCGCGAAGGGGCAGGCGGTGAAGGACGGGGCCAAGATCTTCGCCGAGGTCACCGACGGGCTGAAGATTCATGATTCCTGAGCGCGGCGGGTGCGGCGCGGGTGGCTGGACTGTCGCATAGCCACTGATCAGCGGTTATGTCGCCAGCGATCACTGGCTCGGTCGCGGCGGTGGCTCCGGGCGGGCGGCGGGTCCTGTGAAAAACTGTTACCGACGGGTACCCAAAGGGTGCGGCTGGACATACTCTCGGCCTCATGACGGACTCGCAGGCCCCTGACGCCCCTCTCGGTACGAACCCCGTCGCGGTCGCCCCCGCCGGCGTGCGCACGGCCGCCGATGTGGTCACCCCCGAGGTGATCGCCCAGCTGATCCGCGGCGTCGTCGGATCGGGCCGTACGGTCAACCACGCGCCGTTCACCGGCGAGAAGCTGGCCGACCTGCCCGAGTCCACGCCGGAGGACGTCGCCACCGCCTTCGACCGGGCCCGCGCCGCCCAGCCCGCCTGGGCCGCCACCCCCGTACGGCAGCGGGCCGCGATCCTGCTGCGCTTCCACGACCTGGTCCTCAGCCGCCAGTCCGAGGTCCTCGACCTCATCCAGCTGGAGACCGGCAAGGCCCGCCTGCACGCCCACGAGGAGGTGCAGGCCGTCGCCGTCGCCGCCCGCCACTACGGGCGCAAGGCCGCCTCCTACCTCAAGCCCCGCCGCCACACCGGTGTCGTCCCGACCCTCACCAAGGTCACCGAGCTGCGCCAGCCGCGCGGGGTCGTCGGCCAGATCGCCCCCTGGAACTACCCCTTCGAGCTGTCCGTGGGCGACGCGCTGCCCGCGTTCGTCTCCGGCAACGCCGTCGTGATGAAGCCCGACACCGAGACCGCGCTCACCGCGCTCTGGGCCCGTGACCTGCTCATCGAGGCCGGGCTGCCCGCCGAGGTCTTCCAGGTCGTGCTGGGCGAGGGACCCGTCGTCGGCCCCGAGGTCGTCAGCCGCGCCGACTACGTCTCCTTCACCGGCTCCACCCGCACCGGCCGCGAGGTCGCGATCGGCGCCGCCTCCCGGCTGGTCGGCGTCTCCCTGGAGCTGGGCGGCAAGAACGCCATGCTCGTCCTGAAGGACGCCGACGTGGAGAAGGCGGCGGCGGGCGCCGTCCGCGCCTGCTTCTCCTCCGCCGGACAGCTCTGCATCTCCATCGAGAGGCTGTACGTCCACGAGTCCGTCGCCGACGACTTCGTGGAGCGGTTCGCCACCCGGACCAGGGCCATGCGGCTCGGCAGCTCCCTCGCGTACGGCGCCGACATGGGCTCCCTCGTCGGCGAACGCCAGCTGGAGACGGTCAGCCGCCATGTCGCCGAGGCCGTCGAGAAGGGCGCCACGCTCATCGCGGGCGGGGTCGCGCGCCCCGACATCGGCCCGCTCTTCTACGAGCCGACCATCCTCGACGGCGTCGAGGCGCCGATGGCCGTCTGCACCGAGGAGACCTTCGGCCCGGTCGTCTCCATCTACCGCTTCACCGACGAGGACGAGGTGATCGCGCTGGCCAACGCCACCCCGTACGGCCTCAACTCCAGCGTCTGGACCACCGATTCCAAGCGCGGCCACGAGGTCGCCGCCCGGCTGCGGACCGGCACCGTCAACATCAACGAGGGGTACGCCCCCGCCTACGGCAGCGTCCAGTCCCCGATGGGCGGCATGAAGGACTCCGGCCTCGGCCGGCGGCACGGCTCCGAGGGCATCCTCAAGTACACCGAGGCCCAGACCGTCGCCCAGCAGCGGCTGATCCCGCTCGCCCCGTCCTTCGGCATGGACGACGAGAAGTACGCCGCGTTCATGACCCGCAGCCTCAAGGTGATGAAGGCGTTCCGGCTGCGCTGAGAGCAGCCTTTCGCCCTTTTCGTTCCGATTCCGTAGTGAGGAGCGCCATGTCCCAGGACAGCCCTGCCCAGAAACAGCCCGTGAGCCACGTCCCGGCCGAGGACGACGCCGCGTACGACTACGACGTCCTGGTCGTCGGCTCGGGGTTCGGGGGCGCGGTGTCGGCGCTCCGGCTGACGGAGAAGGGGTATCGCGTCGGCATCCTGGAGGCGGGCCGCCGCTTCACCCCCGGCACGCTCCCCAAGACCTCCTGGGACCTGAAGAACTACCTCTGGGCCCCCGCGCTCGGCCTCTTCGGCATCCAGCGCGTCCACCTCCTCGGCAACGTCATGGTGCTCGCGGGCGCCGGGGTCGGCGGCGGCTCACTCAACTACGCCAACACGCTGTACGTGCCGCCCGCGCCGTTCTTCGAGGACCGCCAGTGGGCCTCGATCACCGACTGGCAGGACGAGCTGAAGCCGTACTACGACCAGGCCCGCCGGATGCTCGGGGTCCGCCTCAACCCGACCATGACCCCCTCCGACATCCACCTCAAGGCCGCCGCCGAGGCCATGGGCGTGGGCGACACCTTCCACCTGGCCCCGGTCGGCGTCTTCTTCGGCGACGGCAAGGACGCCGACGGCACCGCGAAGGCCAAGCCCGGCGACACCGTCCCCGACCCGTACTTCGGCGGCGCCGGACCCGCCCGCAAGGCCTGCACCGAGTGCGGCGAGTGCATGACGGGGTGCCGCCACGGCGCGAAGAACACCCTCAACGAGAACTACCTCCACCTTGCCGAGAAGGCCGGAGCGGTCATCCACCCGATGACCTCCGTCGTCGCCGTCACCGACGACCCCGAGGGCGGCTACCGGGTCCTCACCGTCCCCACCGACCGCCGCCGCAAGGCGAAGCCCACCAGGCTGCGCGCCCGCAAGGTGGTCGTCGCGGCGGGCACGTACGGCACCCAGACCCTGCTGCACACCATGAGGGACCGCGGCCTGCTGCCCCGGCTCTCGACCCGGCTCGGCGAGCTGACCCGCACCAACTCCGAGGCGCTGGTGGGCTCCCAGACCAGCGACCGCCGCTACCGCAAGAAGCACGGCATCGCCAAGGCCGACTTCTCGCAGGGCGTCGCGATCACCTCCTCGATCCACCCGGACGACAACACCCACATCGAACCGGTGCGTTACGGCAAGGGCTCCAACGCCATGGGCGCGATGTCGATCCTCCAGGTCCCCTACGGCGGCCGCCGGGTGCGCGGCTGGCTCGCCAACATGGTCAAGCACCCCACCCTCGCCGTCCGTTCGCTCTCCAACCACCACTGGTCCGAGCGCACGATCATCGGGCTCGTCATGCAGTCGCTGGACAACTCCCTGACGACGTACCGCAAACCGGGCGGCATCGGCAAAGGCCTGCTCACCGCCCGCCAGGGCCACGGCGCGCCCAACCCGACCCAGATCCCCGAGGCCACCCGCAGCGCCACGCTCCTCGCCGAGGAGATCAACGGCTTCGCCGGCTCCAACGTCGGCGAGCTGATGGGCACCCCGCTCACCGCCCACTTCCTCGGCGGCTGCCCGATCGGCGCGAGCGCGGAGGAGGGCGTCATCGACCCGTACCACCGCTTGTACGGCCACCCCGGCATCAGCGTCGTCGACGGCTCGGCGGTCTCCGCCAACCTGGGCGTCAACCCCTCGCTGACCATCACCGCCCAGGCCGAGCGCGCGATGTCCTTCTGGCCCAACAAGGGCGAGGCGGACCCGCGACCGGAGCAGGGCGCGGCCTACGAACGCCTGGCCCCCGTGGAGCCGTTGGCGCCGGCCGTGCCCAGGGAGGCGTTCGGGGCGCTGAAGCTGCCGTTCCTGGGCATCCCCGTCGTACCGCCGAAGGGGACGGTGGAGGCCGGGGCCGAGGTGAAGGGCGTCGGGAACACCCCCGTACCCAATCCGTGACCGGATCGTGGGCCGCTCTTCGGAGAGCCGTGCGGCCGACCCCGTACGCTGCGGGGTCGAAAGCCTGACCGCCTCACCGCCACGGTGAACGCGGTCGCACAGCTCCTGCCGAGTACCAGAGGTCCGCGATGACACGCTTCTCCCCGCGAACCGCGCCGCTCCGCAGGGCCGGTGGCCTCGCCGCCACCGCCCTGCTGCTCGCCGCCGGTCCGCTCACCGTGGCCGCCGCCGCCCCGGCCCGCGCCGCCGACCCGGTGTACGCCCTGGGCGGTCCGGCCGAGACGGCTCTGCACCCGTACGCGGAGGGCGGCGGCGAACAGAAGCGGTCGACGGCCGGGATCACGGTGACGGGGACGGCCGACGAGCGGTACGAGGGCGAGTTCACGGTCACCTTCGACCTGACCGGGATCGCGGGCGTCGCCGACGTGGCCTTCGACGCGCGGGCCGGAGTGGAGTGCGCGCCCACCGGCCCCCGGGCCACCGTCTGCACGGGCCACGGCATAGCGCCCGGCCTCTCCACCGTCGCCGAACTCCTTCTCAGCGCCGCCGAAGGCAGCGGGCAGGGCGCATCCGGCGCGATCCGGGTCACCGGCGAGGCCGGGGGCGCGGCCTTCACCCCCTTCACCACCCAGGTCACCGTCGGCGGCCCCGACCTGGTGATGCACCGGCTCCCCTTCGACCACGAGCCCACCCCCGGGCAGAAGCAGCAGGCGCCGATCACCTTCACCAACCGGGGCAGCCGCGACGCCGACGGGGTCGTGCTCACCCTGCGGTACTCGCGCGGCCTCGACATCCCGCAGCGCTACTCCAACTGCGCCTACACGACGGACGCCACCTGGACCACGGCCCGCTGCTCCGTCGAGGGCGCATTCGAGGCGGGCGCGACCTACACCCTGGCCGCCCCGCTGACCCTCCAGGCCACGGCCCGGGCGTACCGCGACATCTTCGCGTACGGCATCCACGAGGCGGGTTCCGTCCGGCGCCTGGCCGCCGCCACCTCAGCCGAGCGCGGGCCGGGCGCGGTGCTCAGGGCCGTACCCGTGAAGCAGCGCATGTCCGCCCGGGCCGTGGACCTCGAACCGGGCGACAACGAGCAGGAGGCCGACTTCCGTACGGCGAACACGGCCGACTTCATCGCGTACGGGGACGAGGCCTCCGGGCCCGCCGGTGCCACGGTCACCGTGCGCCTCGGCTTCCGCAACGACGGCCCGGCCTGGATCGGGTACCTCCGCTCCGGCGAGACCGTCGCAGCCGTCGACTTCACCGTCCCGCAGGGCGCGACGGTCACCTCCGCGCCGAAGGGGTGCCGGGGCGTGAGTGCCGAGGGCGCGTATCGGGAGGACCGTCAGGCCCCCGCGCCGCGTTACGTCTGCCCGACCCCGGCGGCCGTCCGCGACGGCGGCGGCCTGGACCTCGCCTTCGGGCTCCGGATCGACAAGGTGCTGACCGGCGCGGTGGGCCGGGTCACGGTGCGGGGCCCGGGGCTCCAGGCACCGGGGCTGCCGTTCGACCCGAAGCCGGGCAACAACACGGCGCGGGTGGTGCTGAACGGGGGGAGCGGCGCCGTCCCGACGCCGTCACCGTCGCCCGCTCCTCCGACGAAGGGCGGGCCGGGCGCGGGTGCCGGAACGGCTCCTTCCGCCACGGCCACCCCGGGAGCGGGCGGCACGGGCGCACCCCGGGTGGCTGGGAACGGCGGCGGCACCCTGGCCTCCACCGGATCGCCCGCCGCCCTGACGGCGATGGCGATGGCGATCGCGGCGCTGACGGCGGGCCTGGCGCTGTTCATGGCGGCCGGGCGGCGGAGGTCCTGAACCGGACCGGCTGGTGAGTGTGTGCGGGGGAGGGGGAACGCCTCCACCTCGTTCGGGGTCCCGATGCGACCGACCCGGGCGTCCCCGGGTACGGCCGCACATGGGGTGACCGGGCTGCTGTCCCCTGCGGACCGGTCACTTGCGCCGGGAAGTGGTCCCACGACGTACTTGCAGTACGTCACACGTCCCGGCGGAGCCACGCGTGGTTTTCTACCGATGCCGCCCCTGGTTGGCACGGACACCGGGACCAACGAAGGCACGCCGGTCCCGGTCACGCGCCGTACGGGTGAGACGGGCACCGAACGCAGATACGGTCCTGCGGCCGCCGTCCCGTGGGTCACACCCGCCCGCGGCACAGCTCCAGCAGGGTCATCGCCAGCGCGGTGCCCGGCTTGCCCAGCGCGTCCCTGTAGTGGCCGAGCACGGCCGTCTCGCGGGAGAGGTTGACCCGGCGGCCGCCGGAGGTGATGCGGGCCTCCTGGATGACCGCCGAGACGGCCATCCGTTCCTGGACGAGGCCGATGATCCGGTCGTCGAGGGTGTCGATGCGCTCGCGGGCGCCGCCGATCAGGGCGGCGGCCTCGTCGGTGTGGGCGCCGGTCCGCTCGGCGGGGGTGGTGGCCGTGGTCGTGTTGCTCATGGTGGTGACTCCTGGTGGGTCGGAGGCCACCCGGGGCGATGGGCCCGGACACGCAGAACGCCCCGGGCCTGATGGCCCGGGGCGCCTGGAACGTTGCTTGTCAGTAGCTCAAGCAGCACGACCATGGCAGCCGGCGGGCCGGATGCCATAGGTAAAGACGAAGGTCGTGTGCTGACGCATGGGGACAGTATGGCCCGGCCCGCCGGGCCCACCAAGCCGGGGCCCGGATCCTGAGACGGGGAGCCCCGTGGCCGGCCCGGCGGAGGGTGTGCGCACGGCCGGTAGAATCGGAAGAACCGACCCCCTTCACCACCGCCGGAAGGCCGCCCCGTGCCAGCAGCACCCCCCGCCGCCCCCGACACCACGGCCGACGTGGTCCTCGTTGTGGACTTCGGCGCGCAGTACGCCCAGCTCATCGCCCGCCGTGTCCGTGAGGCCCGGGTCTACAGCGAGATCGTCCCGTCCACCATGCCGGTGGCCGAGATGCTGGCCAAGAACCCCCGCGCGATCATCCTGTCCGGCGGCCCGTCGTCGGTCTACGCGGAGGGCGCGCCGTCCCTGGACCGCTCGCTGTTCGAGGCCGGGGTCCCGGTCTTCGGCATGTGCTACGGCTTCCAGCTGATGGCGACGACGCTCGGCGGCACGGTCGACGACAACGGCGCCCGTGAGTACGGCCGCACCCCGCTGCACGTCACGAAGGCGGGTTCGACGCTCTTCGAGGGCACGCCCACCGAGCAGCCGGTGTGGATGTCGCACGGCGACGCCTGCTCGGCGGCGCCCGAGGGCTTCACCGTCACGGCCTCCACGGACGTGGTCCCGGTCGCGGCCTTCGAGAACGACGAGAAGAAGCTGTACGGCGTCCAGTACCACCCGGAGGTCATGCACTCCACCCACGGGCAGCAGGTCCTGGAGCACTTCCTCTACCGCGGCGCGGGCATCGAGCCGAACTGGACCACCACCAACGTGGTCGAGGAGCAGATCGCCCTCATCCGCGAGCAGGTCGGCGACAAGCGCGCCATCTGCGGCCTCTCCGGCGGCGTGGACTCCGCAGTCGCGGCAGCCCTGGTCCAGAAGGCCATCGGCTCCCAGCTGACCTGCGTCTACGTCGACCACGGCCTGATGCGCAAGGGCGAGACCGAGCAGGTCGAGAAGGACTTCGTCGCCGCGACCGGCGCGAAGCTGAAGGTGGTCGATGCCGAGAAGCGCTTCCTCGACGCCCTGGCCGGGGTCTCCGACCCGGAGCAGAAGCGGAAGATCATCGGCCGCGAGTTCATCCGGGTCTTCGAGCAGGCCCAGCTGGAGATCCTCCAGGAGGAGGGCCCCGAGGTCGCCTTCCTGGTCCAGGGCACGCTCTACCCGGACGTGGTGGAGTCCGGCGGCGGCACCGGCACCGCCAACATCAAGTCCCACCACAACGTGGGCGGCCTCCCCGACGACATCGAGTTCCAGCTCGTGGAGCCGCTGCGCCAGCTGTTCAAGGACGAGGTCCGGATGGTCGGCCAGGAGCTGGGCCTCCCCGAGGAGATCGTCCAGCGCCAGCCGTTCCCCGGCCCCGGCCTGGGCATCCGCATCGTCGGCGAGGTCACCAAGGACCGCCTGGACCTGCTCCGCGAGGCCGACGCCATCGCCCGCGAGGAGCTGACGGCGGCCGGCCTGGACCGCGACATCTGGCAGTGCCCGGTGGTCCTCCTCGCCGACGTCCGCTCGGTCGGCGTCCAGGGCGACGGCCGCACTTACGGCCACCCGATCGTGCTGCGCCCGGTCTCCTCCGAGGACGCCATGACGGCCGACTGGTCGCGCCTGCCGTACGAGACGCTGGCGAAGATCTCCACCCGCATCACCAACGAGGTCGCCGACGTCAACCGGGTCGTCCTCGACGTGACGAGCAAGCCGCCGGGGACGATCGAGTGGGAGTGACCGCCCGGGTTCGTGTGAACCCCTAGGTCAACGCCGATGCCGTCGCTCATTCGTTTGAGCGGCGGCATTGTCGTATTCCCACCCCTTCCCCCTCACCCCCACCCGCCGGTAACTTCCGATCCCGTACGCCCCCGGGAAAGTGAGGAGCCCGCCATGTCCGAGCCGCCCGCCGTGCCCGCCCCCGCGCCCATCCCCGTGGAGCAGCTGCACTTCGCGATGCCGCCCGTGCACGCGTCGCCGGACGAGGAGCGGGCGTACCGCAGGCAGCGGCTCGCGGGGGCGTTGCGGTTGTTCGGGGAGTACGGGTTCGAGGACGGGGTCTCCGGGCATCTCACCGTGCGCGATCCGGAGCTGGACGACTGCTACTGGGTCAACCCGTTCGGGGCGCCCTTCGCCGACATCGCGCCGCAGGACCTGATCCTCGTCAACGGGGACGGGCAGGTCGTGCAGGGGCGCTTCCACGTCAACCAGGCCGCCTTCGCCGTGCACGCGGCCGTGCACCGGGCCCGGCCGGGGGCTGTCGCCGTCGCGCACACCCACTCCACGCACGGGCGGGCGCTGGCCGCGCTGGGGGAGCTGATCGAGCCGATCACCCAGGAGGCCTGCGTGTTCTACGAGGACCATGCGCTCTACGTCGCGTACACGGGTGTGGTCGTGGACGAGGAGGAGGGGCGGCGCATCGCCGAGGTGCTCGGGGAGCGCAAGGCCGTCATCCTGCGCAACCACGGGCTCCTGACCGTGGGGGACTCCGTGGACGCGGCCGCCTGGTGGTTCCTGACCATGGAGCGCGCCTGCCAGGTGCAGCTGCTGGCGCGCGCCGCCGGGAAGCCCGTGCTGATCGACCACCGGGACGCCGTCACCACCCGTGAGCAGCTCGGCAGCGACCTGGTGGCGTGGATCAACTACCAGCCCCTGTGGCAGCGGATCAGTCGAACGTTCTGACGGTATGCGTTCGTGTCCGACCCGATGCGGGGGACGCCCGTCCCGTACGGCACAATTCGCTGGTATCACAGGTGAGTTGGCTGTACCGGGGTGGGAAAGGGTGTAAATCTCCGTGGCGTTGGACGAGGCGAGAGTGGGCGGCACGCACGGCGGGGGGTGTACGTGCGGGGACTGCCCGCACGGCGCACGCGAGGGGCACCGGCGCGCGGTCGCCGCATTCCTCGCCAAGCGGGACGAACTGGCGGCGGGCCACGGCCTGCCCGCCGGGGTCGCCCAGTCACCCTCCGCCTCGCGGCAGTGGGTCTCCGACGAGCTGACCGAGTCCGCCCGCACCGTCGCCGACCGGGGCCGGGCCGCCGGGGACGTCTGGCTGCACCATGTGTGGCGGGGCACCCTGTTCGTGGTGTGGGGCGCGGTCGTCGCCCTGCTCGTCGGTGCGAGCCTCACCGCGATCGGGCCCGGCTGGACCACCGCCCGCACCGCCGCCCTGGCCGCCGCCGTACTCACCGCCGCCCTGCTGACCCTCGCCGCCCGCTTCCACCGCGCCCGGGGCGGCCTCCTCGCCCCGCTGATCGGCGAGGACAACCGGCTCTCCACCTCCAGGGCCGTCGCCGCCGCCTGGGTCCTGCTCGCCGTCTTCGCCGTGCTCGTCCTCGCCCTCCAGCTGGCGGGCGCCTCCGATCACCGCAAGCGCGACGAGCTGATCGAGGGGCTGGACCTGGTGCGGTCCGCCGGGGTGCTGGCCGTGCTGGCGCTGGTGTGCGCGGTCGCCGTCGTCGTACGCCGCGTGGTGACCGTACGGGTCCTGGGCCAGCGGCTCCAGAAGCTGCGGGCGGACCGGCCGCGCGCCGCCGATCTGCTCACCGACGACTCCGGGCGCGGCTCGTTCACCGATGTGCAGTACGTGCTGGTCAGCGCCGTCGCCGTGCTGTTCGCCGCCGTCCGCCTGGCCCGCCGCCCCGAGCAGTTGCCCGACCTGCCGTGGGGCCTCGCCCTCCTGGTGGCCGTCTCGGCGGCGACGTACTTCGCCGGGAAGTACGCGGAGGGCGGCCGCCCCGTCGTGCTCTCCGTCGTGCGCGCCCGGGAGGCCGGGGACCTGGACGCCCCGATCCGGACCGGTGACGACATCGAGATCCGGGGCGCGGGCTTCGTACCGCCCGGCGCGGGCAGCCCCGACCGGCTGGCCCGGCTCGTCGTACGGATCGGCACGGTCCACGTCCACGTACCGCTGATCCCGGTCGCCGGAGGCTTCGCCAACCCGACCGACACCGTCCTCACCGTCCCGGTCCCGGTCGAGGTCGAACCGGGGACCGTCGACGTCCAGGTCGTCACGGCCGCCGGGGTGGAGACCAACCGCTGTTCCATCGACGTGACGGACTGACCCCGCCCTCCGACTTCTTCCACTGATTGCTTCGCAGCCCTGGTGAGCGGCGCCGTACAGGCGTACGTATGGTCAGGTGACGGGTCTTCGGGAAGCGGGGCAGTGGTGATGAACGGTTACGGCGGCGGTTCGTACGGTCCGGGCGAGCGGAAAGGGCTGCGTGAGCGGGCGCGTGAGTACGCCCTGCTGCCGCTGCGGCTCTTCCTCGGTGTCACCTTCGTCTACGCCGGTCTCGACAAGCTGACGGACAGCGGGTTCCTCTCCGCCACCGGCCCCGGCTCCATCGGCGAGATGATGCGCGGGGTCCGCGACTCCTCCGCGATCCCCGCCCTCGTCGACCTGGCGCTCAAGAGCCCCGAAGGGTTCGGTTACGCCATCGCCATCGGCGAACTCCTCGTCGGCCTCGGCACCCTCGTCGGCCTCTGGGCCCGGCTCGCCGCGCTCGGCGGCGCGCTGATCTCCCTGAGCCTGTGGCTGACGGTGAGCTGGCAGGCCACCCCGTACTACTACGGCAACGACCTGCCCTACCTGATGGCGTGGCTGCCCCTGGTGCTCGCGGGGGCCTCGATGTTCTCCGTCGACGCCTTCCTCGCGTCACGGCGCCGCCGCAGCATGTAGGCGGTCCAGGTCGCCGTGGTGGCCAGCCACAGGCCGCCGAGGAACACCGCCAGGAAGAAGGTCCACGGCACCTCCCACGCACCGGCCGCGTCGGCCGCGTACCCCCCGGCGAGGGCCAGCATCGCCAGACCCGCCACCGCCCGTCCGGGCCGGAACTCATGACGCAGCACGGCTGACCTCCACCTGTCCGACTCCGACTTCCACTTCCAGCTCGATCGTCCCGGCCGGCTTGCTTCCCTCGGGCGGCGGCAGCGTGCGCTGCGTCGACTGGTCGCTGTTGATGCGGACCTGGACCCGCTGCCCCTCCTCCAGCCGGATCTCCCCGAGCCCCGCCTCGGCCCGCACCTTCACCGTCACGTCGTTCGGGACGACGACGGCCGCCCGCCCCGCCCCGACCTCCAGCCGGGTGCGTACGCTCCCGCCCGGCGGGACCACCACCCCGGACAGGTCCAGCCGGGCATCGCCGCTGCCCAGCTCGTACCGCTGCTGTACGGCGGCGGCCTCGGCCGGACGCCACTCCTGGCGGGCCCAGTCCGTGCTGATCTCCTTCGGCACCATCGTCGCGCCCGCCAGCAGCACCGCCGTGACCGTCGCCATCATCACCGTCCCGAACCCGGTCCGCCCCAGCGCCGAGGAGACCAGCAGACCGAGCCCGAACACAGCGAGCGCGGCGACCAGACCGATCTGCAACGCCGTACCCAGCGGCTGGTGCTCCCAGCTCAGCCCGGTGCCCAGGCCGCCCGCCACCAGCGCGGTCAGGAAGACCAGGCCGCCGATCGACCGCGGTCCCGGCGGGGCGGGCGCCGGAGCCGGCGGCCGGAACGGGGCGTCCGGGCTGGGCCGCCCGGCCCGCACCTCCGCCTGCGCCGAGCCGACATCGGTGTCCTGGGGGCCCCACAGATAGCCCGGGCCGACCGGACCCGTCGTGCCGTCCTTGACGATCGGGTCCCGCCACCACGACGGACCGCCCGGCGTCGGCGGGGCCTTCACCTCCGGCGGGGGCGTGCCGAGGCCGCCCGTGTGCGGGTGGGCCGGGGCGGCGGGGGCGCCCGGCGGGGCCGCCGGGTCCTCCGGCGCCGCCGTCCTGCGGGACTGCGTCCACACCGAGCAGCCGACCACGGCCACCGTGAGCAGCGCCGCGAACGCCAGCATGCCCCGGTTGCCCAGCATCGACAGGAAGAGCCCGCAGCCGATCAGCGCCAGCAGCAGCGCCACCAGCGACGCCCCGTCGACCCGGCCCGACAGCATCCGGCGCGCCTCGTTCTCCTCCTCGCCCTCCAGGGGCAGCAGGAGCCAGGCGAAGCCGTAGAAGATCAGGCCGATCCCGCCGGTCGCCGAGAGGACGCCGAGCACGATCCGGAAGATCACCGGGTCCACGTCGCAGTACCGGCCGAGCCCGCCGCAGACCCCGGCCACCATCTTCTGCCGCGGGCTGCGCCGCAGCTGCGGCCTGGGCGCGTCGGGGGGTGCGACGCCGGGGGAGGCGTCCGAAGGAGCGGTCATGCCTCCATGGTGACGGCCCGCACCGGCTGGTGGGAGCCGCGCCGACCCTGGCCGGTCCCTGATTTTGCCCCGGGGGCCCCGCAGGGGGAGAGCCGGGAGGTTTCCCGCGAGGGGCCCCGAGGACCAGGCGTCGCGCGGCAGGCGGCCATGCGACGGCGGGCCCTCGGGGTGGGGCTGGCATCAGGGTCGATCAGGGGGACTACCCTGATGCCCCCTGCCCCCGCCGCGTGTGACGATCGGGGTATGCCAGCCGCCACCGCCCGAGCCGGGCACAGCTCACTCGCCTCCGACCCGGAGGAGCCGCCGCTGCGCAAGCTGTACCGCAGCGCCGACGGGCGGATGCTGGGCGGCGTCGCGCGCGGGCTCGCCGGACACCTCGGGCTGCCGGTCGCCTGGGTCCGGTTCGTCTTCCTCGGGCTCTTCCTCAGCGACGGCCTGGGCGCCCTGCTGTACGCGGTGTTCTGGATCGTCGTCCCTCTCGGCGTCGGCGGTGTCGGCGGCGTCCACGCCCCGCGCTCGGTGTTCGAGACGGCCGCTGACGGCCGCCGCAAGCTCCGTAAACCGGACCCGGGCCAGGTTTTCGCGCTGGTCGCCCTGCTCGTCGGGGCCGTCGTCTTCGTCGCCAACGTCGACATGGGCAGCAAGGCCGACCGCTACATCTGGCCGACGCTCCTCATCGGCGCGGGCTCCGTCCTCGTCTGGCGCCAGGCGGACAACGCCCGGCGCGCCCGCTGGATGGAGGTCGGCCGCCGCCGCAGGCTGCTGCAACTGGCCCGCGCGCTCGCCGGGGTCGCCCTCGTGGGCCTCGGGCTCGCCGTCTTCATGGTGGTGCGCGGCTCGGCCGCCCAGCTGGGCAACGTCCTGACCGCCGCCATCGCCGTCCTCACCGGCATCGCCCTGCTCGCCGGGCCCTACCTGGTCCGGATGGTCCAGGACCTCTCCGAGGAGCGCCTGATGCGCATCCGCGCCCAGGAGCGCGCCGAGGTCGCCGCCCACGTCCACGACTCCGTCCTGCACACCCTCACCCTGATCCAGCGCAACGCGGACGACGGCGGCGAGGTCAGACGGCTGGCCCGGGCCCAGGAGCGCGAGCTGCGCAACTGGCTCTACAACCCCGAGGGCACCGGCAAGGACGAGGACGACGAGCCGGAGACCCTGGCCGAGGCGGTGAAGCGGGCGGCCGCCGAGGTGGAGGACAAGCACGGCGTCCCCCTGGAGGTGGTGGTCGTCGGCGACTGCCCCCTCGACGACAAGCTGGGCGCACAGATGCAGGCCGCGCGCGAGGCGATGGTCAACGCCGCCAAGTACGGTGGCGAGGGCGGTGCCGTGCAGGTCTTCGCCGAGGTCGAGGGCGCCACGGTCTTCGTCTCCGTGAAGGACCGGGGTCCGGGCTTCGACCTGGACGAGGTTCCTGCCGACCGCATGGGCGTACGAGAATCAATCATCGGCCGGATGCAGCGCAACGGCGGCACTGCCCGGCTTCGTTCGGTGCCCGGCGGGGGCACCGAGGTCGAGCTGGAGATGGAAAGGGCGAGCGAATGACCGAGAACACCGAAGCCACCGGGGGCCCGGAGCGACGGGTACGGGTCGTGCTCGTCGACGACCACCGGATGTTCCGCACCGGTGTGCAGGCCGAGATCGGCCGCACCGAGGAGACCGGCGTCGAAGTGGTCGGCGAGGCCGCCGACGTCGACCAGGCGGTCACCGTCATCACGGCGACCCGCCCCGAGGTCGTCCTCCTCGACGTCCACCTCCCCGGCGGCGGGGGTGTCGAGGTGCTGCGCCGCTGCGCCCCGCTGATGGGCGCGGCCGAGGACCCGGTCCGCTTCCTCGCGCTCTCCGTCTCGGACGCCGCCGAGGACGTCATCGGCGTGATCCGGGGCGGCGCCCGGGGCTATGTCACCAAGACGATCACCGGCACCGACCTCGTCGACTCCATCTTCCGGGTCCAGGAGGGCGACGCGGTCTTCTCCCCGCGCCTGGCCGGTTTCGTGCTGGACGCCTTCGCCTCCACGGACGCCCCGCCGGTCGACGAGGACATGGACCGCCTCACCCAGCGCGAGCGCGAGGTGCTGCGGCTGATCGCCCGGGGCTATGCGTACAAGGAGATCGCGAAGCAGCTCTTCATCTCGGTGAAGACGGTGGAGTCGCACGTCTCGGCGGTGCTCCGGAAGCTCCAGCTCTCCAACCGGCACGAGCTGACCCGGTGGGCGACGGCGCGACGACTGGTCTGAGCCGAGCCGAGCTGAGCTGATCTGGGCGGGCCGGTGAGCCGAGCTGATCCGGGCCGGGCGGGCCGGAAGAGCTAGGCGGGCTCCAGCGCGATGTTGACCTTCTCGCCGATCCGGCGGTAGCCGATGCTCGCGTAGATCCGTTCCACATCGGCGTCGCCCGGCTCCAGCCAGACGGCCCGGCACCCCTGGTCCAGGGCCCGTTCGGTCAGCCAGGCGGAGAGCGCGGCGCCGATGCCCCGGCGGCGGAAGGGGGCGGCGACCGCTAGGCCGACCAGTTCGCTGAGGCGGTCGATCGGGACGGAGCAGCCGCCCGCCCCGGCCGGTGCGCCGTCCAGGACCGCCAGGGCGGCGACCCCGTCACCGGCCGCCGCCGAGCGCAGCCAGGTGATGGTGCCCAGCTCGGGTTCGCCCTCGCCGCCGAAGCCGTGGTGCTGGACGCGGGCGGCGTCGAGGAAGTCCGTCCCGGTGGCGGGCACGGCGATGCGGAGGCCGTCGACCGGCTTCGGCGTACGAAGGTCCGCGCGGTCGCAGACGAGCAGCGGGGCCCGGCTCTCCACGGTGAACCCGGCGGCCAGCAGGGCCGGTTCGACGGCCGGGGCCCAGGAGGGCAGGAACTCCAGGCGCGGCAGCCGCTCCCGCTCCCGGAACGCGGCGACCAGGGCCGCCACGTCGTCCGCCGTGGGTTCCGCGTCCTGGTCGGGGATGGCGAAGTTGGCGTACTTCAGCTCCCAGCCCGGGTTGTACCGGACGGTGAACGGGCCCACCCGGTAGTGGGTGGGGGTGCGCAGCGTGAGCGTGCGGGCGTAATCCTGGACGGCGTTCGCCATCGGCATACGGGAGTTCCTTCGGCGGGAGAGGGACCGGCGCCGGGGACTATGCCACCCGGGTCGCTCCGGCGAAAGGCATTTGATCGATGGGCGCGATCCGCACCGGTGCTCCGGGGCGCGGGGCGTGGATCATCTGGCCGCCGCCGATGTAGAGGCCGACGTGGCTGATGCCCGAGTAGAAGAAGACCAGGTCGCCGGGGGCCAGTTCGGAGCGGGATACCCGCCGGCCCGCGTTGATCTGGGTGTAGGTGGTGCGGGGCAGGCTGACGCCCGCCGCCTGCCAGGCCGCCTGGGTCAGCCCGGAGCAGTCGAAGGCGTTGGGGCCGGTCGCACCCCAGACGTACGGCTTGCCGATCGCCCCGTGCGCGAAGGAGACGGCCCGGGCCGCCCGGGAGTTGGGGGCGGCGGCCGAGGCGCGGGGTGCCGAGCGGTCGGCGTGGGCGGTGGAGCGGGCGGCGGGGGTCGCGGGGCCGCCGCCGTGGGCCGCGTCGGCCGAGCGCTCGTACGCGGCGCGCTCGGCGGCGGTGAGGGTGGCCAGGAGCGTGCGGGCGTCGGCCAGCTTGGTCCGGATCGCCGTGCGGTGTTCTTGCAGCTCAGCCCGGCGGGCGGCGAGCGCTGCGGTCTCCTGGTCGGCGCGGGCCTTGACCCGGGCGATGCCGGAGAGCTGGCGCCGGATGGAGCTGAGCAGGCTCGCCTGCCGGTCGCCCGCCCGGTCGAGGTGGGCGGCGCGCTCCAGGTAGCTGTCGGGGTCCGAGGAGAGCGCCAGCTGTACGGCGGGGTCGAGGGCGCCGGTGCGGTACTGGGCGGTGGCCATCGAACCGAGCGTGTGGCGGGCGGTGTTGAGGCGGTCGGTGCGGCGGGCGGCCTCGTCGGCCAGGGTGTCGACCGCCTTGGTGGCGGCGGCCTCCTTCTCCTTCGCCCCGTTGTACTTCTCGGTGGCGACCTCGGCGTCGTGGTAGAGCCGGTCGACCTTGGCGCGGACCTGGGCGGCGGTGGGCGCGGGCTCGGCGGGTGCGGCGCCGGCGCCGGTGGCCGAGGTGGCGGTGGCGGCCCCGGCGAGCGCCAGGGTGGCGGCGGTGCGGGCAGCAGGGCCGGTGAAGGGGCGCTGCTTGGGTTTCCGGTGAGCGGATTTCCGGTGCGCGGCCACGGGGGCGGCATCCTTCCTGTCGGCTGCCCGCCGGGGGATACCGGCAGGCCCGCCAGGGACGCTAATCCGGGCGCACGGAAAAGGTTCGCCATGACAGCTATTGCCCGGATGTGACGTTTCTTCGTCGCCGAATGACCGGAGACGCGGAGACGGAACTGATCATTCCGGCAGGTTCGGGCGCGGGGCGGACAGTTCCGGCGAAGGGCCGGAGAAAGGCTTACCTCACTGATCGGCGACGCTCTGGCCATGGCTAGGCTCCGGAGCCATGAACGCACTCATCGGCGTCTTGGTCGCCCTGCACATCGTCGGCATCGCCTCCCTGCTGGGCGGCTTCCTGACCCAGATGAAGGCCATGGGCGCGGGCACCGCACGCTTCGTCCCCGCCATGCTGCACGGCGCCCTGACCATGCTGGTCACCGGCGTCGCCCTGGTCGGGCTCAACCAGGCCGACGACCAGGCCGTCAACAACATCAAGATCGGCGTGAAGCTGGCGCTCCTCGTCGTCATCCTCGCGCTCGTCTACGTCAAGCGGGACGAGGAGAAGGTGGAGAAGGGCGCGTTCGCGGCGGTCGGGGCCCTGACGGTCGCCAACATCTTCATCGCGACCCTCTGGACCTGAGGGACCCCGGGGGTGGCCACCGGTCAGGCGGCCACCCCTGCTCCCCGGCGCTACGCCGGACGCACGCTGCCGTAGATCGGCATGTAGTAGATCGACTCCTCGCGGACGTTCGCCCCCGGCTTCGGGGCGTGGATCATCATCCCGTCGCCCTTGTAGATGCCGACGTGGCTGATGTCGTCGTAGAAGAAGACCAGGTCCCCGGGCTGGAGGTCCGACGTGGCGACCCGCGTGCCCACCTTCACCTGGTCCCAGGTGGTCCGGGGCAGCGTCACCCCCGCCTCCCGCCAGGCCGCCTGGGTCAGCCCCGAGCAGTCGTACGAGGCCGGGCCCGAGGCCCCCCACACGTACGGCTTGCCGATCTGGGCGCGGGCGAAGGCCAGCACCTTCTCGGCCTTGGCGGCGTAGCCGCTGCCCGCTCCGGTCCCCGAGCCCGTGCCCGTACCGGACCCCGGGCTCGTCCCCGTACCCGTACCGCTGCCGGAACCGGAACCGCTGTCCCCGTCCGACTCCTTGGCGGCCTCCTCGCGGGCCTTCTTCTCCGCCGCCTCGCGCTCCTTGGCCTCGGCGGCCTGGCGGCGGGCCAGCTTCTCCGCCTTCTCCTTCGCCTCGGCCTCCTTCTTGCGCTCCAGCTCCGCCAGCCGCGCCTTCTCCTCGGCGGTCAGCTTCGAGAGCAGGGACCGGGCCTCGGTGAGCTTCGTCTGCACCTTCTGCTTGCTGGAGCGCAGGGTGGCCTGGGTCTCGGTGAGCGACTCCAGGCTCTTCACGGCCTCCGCGCGCTTCTTCGACGCGGCGGCCTGCTGCTCACGGAAGTCGTCGACGGCCTTCTGCTGCCGCTCCGTCGACCGGCTCATCACCTGGTTCTGGTCGAAGTACGCCTGCGGGTCGTCCGCCAGGAAGAAGGTCGCGGTGGGCGCGATGCCGCCGGTGCGGTACTGCGCGGCCGCGTAGGACCCCAGCTCCCGGCGGGCCTCGTTGATCTTCTCGGTCCGCTTCGCCACATCGGAGAGCAGTGTGTCGACCTTGGCGCGCTGGGCGGTGGAGGCGGCCTTCGCCCGGTTGTACTGCTGGGTCGCGCTGCCCGCCTGCCGGTAGAGCTCGTCGACCTTCTTCTGGACGTCCTCGATGGCCGGCTTCGGCTCGGCGGGGGCGGCGGTCGCGCTCTGCGTGGAGAGCAGCGTCACAGAGGCCAGCGCGGCCGTCGTGAACCCGACGGCGGGGGTGGTGGTGCGCACCTTCGTGCGCGGCTTGCGATGCGATGCCAAGACCGGCATCTCCTTCCGTGGACCGCCTACCGGGTTAGCTGTCGGGTTCGGACGGAACGGAAGGCTGTCCTACGGTCCGGATGCGAGCGTACGGACCGATTCACCCCGGTTGTGCGTGTGGGTCCCCGGTTCCGAACTACCGGGAGGGCAGCACGGATTCGGCAGAGGTGACCGTGAGACGCGGGTCGTCTCAGGGAGATTACGGATCACCTGACCGAGCACGCTAGCCAACGCGTGGCACCGCTGGGAAGGAGGATGAGCGATATGCCCGATACATTTTCGTGACCTTTTCGGATCAGGGGCCCCGTACCCCCTCCGACCGGGCACTCCTTCACGGAACGTGAGAGTCCGCTCTCCGTGCGTACGGCCGGGAACGACCGCTTCCGGCCTTCGGCCGAACGTTGTCGGTGCGGCCCCCTAGACTCGGATGGCGATGAGCAGCCTCTTTGACGACAGTTTCCTGACCGGCCTCCAGTCCGCGGAGGACGGCCCGCCGCCTCCCCCCGAGGACCACGCACCCGAAGCGGTGCCGGAGGGTCTCTTCGAGGGTGTCTTCGACGCGCCCCCGCCGCCCCGGGACGGGTATTACCGGGACGGCCACCCGCGCCCCGTGATCGACGCCGCGGCGCTGCTGGACGGGCTGAACACCGAGCAGCGCGCCGCCGTCGTGCACGCCGGGTCCCCGCTGCTCATCGTCGCCGGGGCCGGCTCCGGCAAGACCCGGGTGCTGACCCACCGCATCGCCCACCTGCTGGCCGAGCGCGGGGTGCACCCGGGGCAGATTCTCGCGATCACCTTCACCAACAAGGCCGCGGGCGAGATGAAGGAGCGCGTGGAGCAGCTGGTGGGCCCGCGCGCCAACGCCATGTGGGTCATGACCTTCCACAGCGCGTGCGTCCGCATCCTGCGCCGCGAGTCGAAGAAGCTCGGCTTCACCTCGTCGTTCTCGATCTACGACGCCGCCGATTCCAAGCGGCTGATGGCCCTGGTCTGCCGCGATCTCGACCTGGACCCCAAGCGCTACCCGCCGAAGTCCTTCACCGCCAAGGTCTCCAACCTCAAGAACGAGCTCATCGACGAGGAGACCTTCGCCGGGCAGGCAGCGGATGGTTTCGAGAAGACCCTGGCCCAGGCGTACGCGCTTTACCAGGCCCGGCTGCGCGAGGCCAACGCGCTGGACTTCGACGACATCATCATGACGACGGTCCACCTCCTCCAGGCCTTCCCGGACGTGGCCGAGCACTACCGCCGCCGCTTCCGCCACGTCCTGGTCGACGAGTACCAGGACACCAACCACGCCCAGTACACGCTGGTACGGGAGCTGGTCGGCCCGTCCGGAGAGGCCGCCGACGCTCCGGCCGAGCTGTGCGTCGTCGGTGACGCGGACCAGTCGATCTACGCCTTCCGCGGCGCGACCATCCGCAACATCCTCCAGTTCGAGGAGGACTACCCCGACGCGAAGACAATCCTCCTGGAGCAGAACTACCGCTCCACGCAGACGATCCTCTCCGCTGCCAACGCCGTCATCGAGCGCAACGAGAGCCGCCGCCCGAAGAACCTGTGGACCAACGCAGGCTCCGGCGCCCGCATCACCGGCTATGTGGCCGACACCGAGCACGACGAGGCGCAGTTCGTCGCCGACGAGATCGACCGGCTCACCGACGCGGGCGACGCCAAGGCGGGCGACGTCGCCGTCTTCTACCGGACCAACGCCCAGTCCCGTGTCTTCGAAGAGATCTTCATCCGCGTCGGCCTGCCCTACAAGGTCGTCGGCGGTGTGCGCTTCTACGAGCGCAAGGAGGTCCGGGACGTCCTGGCGTACCTCCGCGTCCTCGCCAACCCCGAGGACACCGTCCCGCTGCGCCGCATCCTCAACGTGCCCAAGCGCGGCATCGGCGACCGCGCCGAGGCCATGATCGACGCCCTGTCGATGCGCGAGAAGATCTCCTTCCCGCAGGCGCTGCGCCGCGTCGACGAGGCGTACGGCATGGCCGCCCGCTCCTCCAACGCCGTCAAGCGCTTCAACACGCTGATGGAGGAGCTCCGTACGATCGTCGAGTCCGGCGCCGGACCCGCCGTCGTGCTGGAAGCCGTCCTGGAGCGCACGGGCTATCTCGCCGAGCTCCAGGCCTCCACGGACCCGCAGGACGAGACCCGTATCGAGAACCTCCAGGAACTCGCCGCCGTCGCCCTGGAGTTCGAGCAGGAGCGCGGCGACGAGGAGGGCACCGGCACGCTCGCGGAGTTCCTGGAGAAGGTCGCGCTGGTCGCCGACTCGGACCAGATTCCCGACGAGGACGAGGACGGCTCCGGCGTCATCACGCTGATGACCCTGCACACGGCGAAGGGCCTGGAGTTCCCGGTCGTCTTCCTCACCGGCATGGAGGACGGCGTCTTCCCGCACATGCGGGCCCTCGGCCAGACCAAGGAGCTGGAGGAGGAGCGGCGCCTCGCGTACGTGGGCATCACCCGCGCCCGTGAGCGCCTCTACCTGACCCGGGCCGCGATGCGCAGCGCCTGGGGCCAGCCCTCGTACAACCCGCCCTCGCGGTTCCTGGAGGAGATCCCGGAAGCGCACCTGGAGTGGAAGCGCAAGGGCCCGATGGCGGCCCCGGCCGGACCCACCTCGGGCATCACGTCCTCGCTCTCCTCCTCGCGCTCGCGCTCCGGCCCCTCGGGCTTCGCGACCCGGCGCGGTACGGAGAAGCCCACGGTCACACTGGTGGTCGGGGACCGGGTCACGCACGACCAGTTCGGGCTCGGCACGGTGACGGCCGTCGAGGGGTTCGGCGACCAGGCCAAGGCGACGGTGGACTTCGGCGACGAGCGCCCGAAGAAGCTGCTCCTGCGGTACGCACCGGTCGAGAAGCTGTAGGAGGACGTACGCGAGAGGGGCGGGACGGCTGTCGAAGCCGTCCCGCCCCTCTTGTCGTGTCGCTGTGAGGCCAGGCCAAGCCAGGCCTCAGGTCGGGTCGACGCCGTGGCTGCGCAGCCACGCCAGCGGGTCCACCGACGCGCCGCCGCCGGGGCGGACCTCGAAGTGCAGGTGCGGGCCGGTGGAGTTGCCCGAGCTGCCCGCGTACGCGATGACGTCGCCGGCCTTCACCGGGCCGGAGCGGATCTTGGTGCTGCTGAGGTGGCAGTACCAGGTCTCCGTGCCGTCGGCCATGGTCACGATCGCCATGTTGCCGTAGGCGCTGTTGTACTGGGTGCGCACGGTGCCGTCGGTCGCGGCCATCACCGGGGAGCCGTATCCCACGGGGAAGTCGATGCCCGTGTGCACGGACATCCAGTTGACGCCCGCCTGGCCGTAGTAGGCGCTGAGCCCGTGCTGCTTGACCGGCAGGACGAACTTGGGGCGCAGCGCCTCGCGGCGTGCGGCCTCCTCCTCGCGCTTCTTCTTCTCCTCGACCTGCCGCTGCTTGAGGTCGATGCGCTCCTGGGTGCGGCTCGCGCGCTGGCGGAAGTCGTCGCTGCCCTCGGAGAGCTGCTCCAGCTGGCTGTCCAGCTTGTTGTTCGCGGCGACCGGCTTGACCGTGCTCGGGTCGGCGATGGCCAGCGAGGTGGTCTTCTCCTGCTTGTCGTCGTCGCTGATGCCGCTGACGGAGGCGGCCGCGATACCGGCGACGCTCATCACGCAGGCGGAGGGGACCGCGACGGTCAGGAGGGCGGACCGCTTGGCGGGGCTGCGGCGGCGGGCCCGGTTGCGCGGGGCGGGGGCGCGGACCACGGTGCGGTCCACGGAGAGCGGGGCGGGGCCGGGGGCGCCGCCGTCGTCCGGCGCGGTGGCGGCCTCCGGGGCGAGGCCCTCTTCGTGCCCGGCTTCGTGGCCGACTCCGCGACCGGCCTCGTGAGCGGTTTCGTGATCGGCCTCGAAGCCGAATTCACGGCCGGCTTCGAGACCGCTGTCGAGGCCGCTGTCGTGACCGGTTCCGAGCTCGGATTCGATGACGGGGAACTCGGCGGTGCCGCCCTCTTCGGGCGTCTGCTGTTCGTACAGCTGATGCGACGTCTGTTCGGGTTCGTACGCGGCGTCCCCGGGCGTGGCGCCGGTGTTCCAGGCGGTCGCGTCGTAGGCGCCGGTGTCGTACGTCCCCGTGTCGTACGCGCCGGTGTCGTACGCCCCGGTGGCATACGCGGTGGTGTCGTACGTGCCGGTCCCGTAGGCGTCCGTCCCGTACGAGCCGTCGGTCACGTAGGCGGTGCCTGTGCCTGTGCCTGTGCCGTACATGGCGGTGGCGTACGCGCCGGTGTCGTACCCGTCGCTCTCGTACGTGCCGCTCTCCGCCTCGTACGCGCCCGTCCCGTACGGCGCGGTGCCGTACGCGGCCGTGGTGAACCCGGCGGTGGGGAAGGCGCCCGTGTCGGCGGTCGCCCACTGGCCGGTCGTGTCGTGCTCGGCGGGCTGCTGCTGCCAGACCGGCGTCGCGCCGGTGTCCCACTGCTGGGCGGAGGCGTGCTCCGCCGGGGCGGCGTACGCGTCGTACGTGACGGTCTGCTGTGCGCCCGTGTCCCAGGCGGAGGAATCGTATGAGCCGGTCTGGGCACCATAAGAGGTGTCGTAACCGGAAGCCGCGTAGTCCGCGGTGTCGGAACCACCCGGGAGGGAACCGAAGAGCGGGTCGGTGTCGAAGCTGCCGGTCGATCGGGTGTCGTACCCGACGGGCCCGGCGTGGGGGTGCTGGTCGTTCACCAACTTCTCTCTCGCCTCGGCAGCAGGACTGTTCTGGGTCCCGGTGAGGGGGGTCCCATGGGGGAAGCAGTGGCCGCGACTGTACCCGGCAGTATGTGAGGACGACAATCTTCGGCAGGTTTTGCGTCCTCAGGAAACGGGCAATCGGCCGTCTTTCGGTGGACGGCAGGCAGATGCTTGGCCCTATGTTCGAGAGTTGTTCTATTTTTAAGCGACAGTGGTCGTTCCGGTTGAGGGCGCTGTGCCCTCCCGGGCCTCCGGTGGTTCCAGAGCGTCGAGGACCGCGGCGGCGACCGCCGGGTGCACCGGCAGCGCGAGATGCCCGATTCCGGTGACGCGTACGTTCACGGCGTCGAGATCGGGGTGGTCGACGCAGGCCGTGCCGACCGGAACCATCACCTGGTCCAGCTCGCTCCAGAAGCTGACGAACCGGGTCCGGCAGCCGGGGGCGGGGCGGCGCAGCTCCTCGATCAGCGTGGACCCGCCGCGCATCTGCCGCACGATGGGGTGAAGTCCGGCCCCGGGGGCGACGGCGGTGCCGCCGTGCGGGGTGCCGAGCGTGACGAGGGTGCGCACCCGGCGGTCGCCGCCCAGCCGTTGCACGTAGTAGCGGGCGATCAGGCCGCCGAGGCTGTGCCCGACGATGTCGACCTCGCGCTGCCCGGTGCGGGCGCAGAGCTCCTCCACATGGCGGCCGAGCAACTCGGCGGCGGTGCGCAGGTCGCGGGTGAACGGCGAGTAGTTGAGGGAGGCCAGATGGCGGCGGCCGTGCCGGGCGAGTGCGCGGCGCAGCAGCAGGAAGACGGAGCGGTTGTCGATGAACCCGTGGAGGAGGACGACGGGGCGCTCGGCGGCGGGGGAGCCGGGCAGCGTGGGTGGTCCGGGCGGCGGGCCCGGGGCGCGGCGCTCCTGGGTGAGGCCGAAGGGGTAGACGGCCAGGTGGCCGGTGAGGACCACGAGCTCCAGCACGGTGGCGCCGAGCAGCGCGGTGGAGAGCCGGGGGCCCGGAAGTCCGGGGAGCCGGGGCAGTAGGGAGAGGAAAGGGAGGACCTTCACGCCGACCTCCTGCACTGGCGCACCGGGGAGGCGGCGATGAGGCCGTACCACCGTGCCGTGCGGCTGGCGGCGCGGTGGTACGGCGACCTCGTAGCGGCTCTCCCTGCGCCGGTCCCGCGCGGCCGGATTGCCGCGTTCCACGGGGGGCGACGCCTGGCGAACATGTCCCACGTGTGATTTCCCCCTCCCCGCCTGCCGCGAAACGGCGGCTTGCGGGATGCTGTGGATAACGTTCGTTCACATCCCCGGCCCTTCAGGCGCGGGAGACCATGTGGAGGCAGTGATGGGTGTGACCGGTCCGATCCGTGTGGTGGTGGCCAAGCCGGGACTCGACGGCCATGACCGCGGGGCCAAGGTGATCGCGCGGGCGCTGCGGGACGCCGGTATGGAAGTCATCTATACGGGGCTCCACCAGACACCCGAGCAGATCGTCGACACGGCGATCCAGGAGGACGCCGACGCCATCGGCCTCTCGATCCTCTCCGGGGCGCACAACACGCTGTTCGCGAAGGTGATCGAGCTGCTGAAGGAGCGGGAGGCGGAGGACATCAAGGTGTTCGGCGGCGGGATCATCCCGGAGGACGACATCGCCCCGCTGAAGAAGCTGGGCGTGGCGGAGCTCTTCACCCCGGGCGCGACGACGACCGAGATCGTCACCTGGGTGAACGCGAACGTCCGCCAGCCGGCGCAGACCTGACGCGGGGGCCGCGCGTGCGTACGAGGTCGGGGGCGGGCATGTGTGCGGGGTCGGGGGCGTAGTCGGGTCGGGGACGGCCTGCGTACGTTGCTGGCGGCGCGCGGGCGGGTCGGGGCGGGGCGCGTACGTTGCCCGGGTCGGGCGCGCGCGGCCGGGTCGGGGTGCGTGCGTTACCGGGGCCGGGTGCACGGCCGGGCAGGGCGGGGCGCTTACGTTGCCGGGTCGGGCGCGCGGGCCGGGGCGGGCGGGCACGCGTACGTTGCCGGGGCGGGCCGGGCACGTTGCCGGGTGCGGGCAGGCGCACGTGGGCGGGGCGGTCCGGGTACGCCACTGAGGCCGGGTGCACCGCCGGGTCCGGGACCCGGTGTGCGGCCGGGCCGGGGCGGGCACGCCCAGGCGGCCCAGGTGCCCGGCCCGGGTGGAGGTCAGGCCGTCAGCTCCGCCTCCATCGTGGCGCGCAGGCGCAGCGTGGAGACCAGGCGCTGGAACGCCTCGGCCCAGTAGCCCCCCGCCCCCGGCGACGCGCCCTCCTGCTCGTCCGGGGTGGCCGTGAGGACCTCCAGGCGGTCGGCCTCGGCCGGGTCCAGGCAGCGTTCGGCCAGGCCCATCACCCCGCTGAAGCTCCACGGGTAACTCCCGCCGTCCCGCGCGATGTCGAGGGCGTCGACCACGGCGCGCCCGAGCGGGCCCGTCCACGGCACCGCGCAGACGCCGAGCAGCTGGAACGCCTCGGACAGCCCGTGCGCGGCTATGAACGCGGCCACCCAGTCCGCGCGTTCGGCCTCGGACAGCACCGCCAGGAGCTTGGACCGCTCGGCGATCGAGGCGGGCCCGGGGGAGCCTGCCGGGGGCGCCGAGGCCACGCCGAGCAGGGCCCGCGCCCACTCCGGGTTCCGCTGGCGCACCGCGGCCCGGCACCAGGCGGCGTGCAGCTCGCCCGCCCAGTCGTCGGCGACCGGCAGCGCCACGATCTCCGCCGCCGGGCGTCCGCCGAACCGCTCCTGCCAGACCCCGAGCGGGGTGGCCTCCACCAACTGCCCCAGCCACCAGGACCGCTCGCCCCGGCCCGTCGGCGGAACGGCCGCCACCCCGTCGCGCTGCATCCCGGCGTCGCACTCGTGCGGCGCCTCCACGGCGATGGACGCGCCCGCCCCCGTACGGTCCGGGTTGACGCAGGACGTCGCCCGGGCCGCCATCCGCCCGGCCAGGGCCGAGGCGGGCAGGGCGGAGAGCAGCTCGGCCGCCGTGGCGCGCACGTTGCGGCTGCGGTCGGCGAGCGCCTGCTCCAGGAACTCCTCGTCACCGGGGCCGAGTCCGGCCCGCAAGGAGTCCAGGAACATCAGCCGGTCCTCGGCCCGCTCGGTGGACCAGGTCGTCGTGAGCAGGGCGAGCGCGGCGGCGGGATCCTGCGCCCGTACGGCGTCGAGGAGCGCGATCCGCTCCGCGAACAGCCCCTCCTCCCACAGTCGGCGCACCGCCTCCGGATCGCCGGTGTCGGGCACGAGCGAGCCGCCCGCGGAACCGCGCAGCGCGAACTTCCACTCCGGGTTCAGCGCGGCCAGCCACAGCCCGAGCGGCCCGGCGAAGGTGAGCGCCTGCGGGCGCAGGTCGGTGCGGGCCCGCGCGGCGTCCAGCAGCGGCGGCACCAGGTCGGCCGGGGCCCGGAACCCCCGCCGGTTGGCGGTGGCCAGCCACTGCGGGATCAGCTCGGTGAGGTCGGGCGTCGCCCCGCGCCGCCCGGAAGCGGTCGGCGCGGCCCGGTCGGCCAGCAGCTGGGCGAGCCGGTGCCGGGCCGCCTCGGGGAGGCGCGGGCGCGGGTCCTGCGGCGCGGGGGCGGGCCTGGCCCCCGCCACGGCGGGCAGCAGCCCGGCCCGCCGCCGCACGGTGTGCAGGGCGGCGGCGCCGAGCAGGGCGGCCGGGCCGTCGGCGGGGACCGCGCCCCCGGGTGCTGTCGGCGGTCGGCGGTCGGTGCCGAGCAGCGCCGAGGTGACCAGCTCCTCCCAGGGGAGGGACGCGAGGGCGTGGGCTGCGGTGGTGGTCGGGTCGGCGGTGGCGGGCGTGGGCCCGGTCGGGCCGGTGGTGGTGCGAGGCATCGGGTCCCCTTCGGTGAAGTTCATGGCGGTCGTGGCGGGTTCGGCAGTCTGTGGTGGGGCAGCGGGCGGGGCAGGAACGATTGGCGGGGCCGGGCGGTGGCCCATGAGGCGCGCGCCCGAGGTCGCCCGCCCCGGTCAGATGAGCCGTACGGTCCCATCCGCCGCACCCCCGGGCCCTGAGGCGGCCCCGGACCGGCCCCCGCCCCCGCCCCACGCCGCGAACGGGTCGAAGCCGCGGTGGCCCACCTCGCCGAAGACCGTCACCGGGCCGCCGCCGGAGAGGGCGACGAGCTTCCACAGCCCCGGGCGGGACAGCGCCGCCGAGGAGAGGGGCAGCGCGGACTCGCCCTCCGCGTCGGCCAGTTGCCAGCCGCCCTCGGACGGCACGGGTATGACGTCCCGCAGGGTGACCGGCCAGGCGTCCAGCCAGGGATCGCCCCGCAGCGCCTCCCCGTACGCGGCGAGGGCGGCCGCCGTGGAGCCTCCCGGCGGCGGCGTGCCCTGCACCGGGGCGGACGCATCCGGCATACCGGGCGCACCGGGCCCGCCGGGCGTGGCGGGTGCACCGGGCATACCGGCCGCACCGGCCGCACCGGGCGCACCGGCCGCACCGGGCTCGCCGGGCGTGGCGGGTGCACCAGGCACACCGAGCGCACCGGGCGTGGCGAACTGGCGGCCCAGATCGGCCCGGAGGCCGCCGCCCGGGTACGGCGTGAGCTCGGCGTCGATCGTGACGCCCACCGGCAGCGCGAGCTCCGGGGCGCGGCCCGCCGCGCCGAAGGAGAGCAGCAGGGCCGTGCGGCCCGACTCCCTCCCGTACAGCCAGATCCGCCGTGTGGTGAGCCGGCCGTCCGCCGTGTCGTACTGCGCGAGGACCAGCCACCGGTCGCGGACCGGCGGGCCCTCGGCGGACAGGGGCAGCCCCACCCGCGTACGCACCGTCGTGGCCAGCGGCTCCGGGAGCCGCTCCCGGCCCAGCCAGGCCGTGTCCAGCAGATGGAGCAGGCCGCACTCCTCCAGCAGCCGCACCGGCCAGCCAGGACCGGAGCCCGGTATGGCGCCCAACTCCCGCACCCGGCCCGCCAGTCCGGGCGCCTGGGCGTCGACCATGCGGGCGGCGGTCTCCTCCCACAGCGTGTAGCCCGCGCGGTCGGCCGTGGCGAGATCGCCCCGCAGCAGGTCGGTCAGGCGCTGCTCCAGCTCCAGCGCCCCGCTGGTGACCCGCTCGGCCCGGCGCTCCGCCCGCTTCCTGGCGGCGGCACCGTCGGCAGGGCCCGGCGCCGGCTCCCCGCTCGCGGCGGCCTCCTGCTTGGCCTGCTTCGCCTCCGCCCGTCCCCGGCGGGCCGTGAGCCACTGCTCGGCCCAGTCGGCCGGCTCGCCCTGCTGGACCGCGCCGCCGTCGGAGGCGCGGAGCAGCAGCAGCCCCAGCGCGTGCTTGCAGGGGAACTTACGGCTCGGGCAACTGCACTTGTACGCGGGGCCGGTGGTGTCGACCACCGTCTGATACGGCTTGCTCCCGCTTCCCTTGCACAGCCCCCACACCGCCCCCGATCCGTCGAAGCCGGTCCCCGACCAGTGCCCGGCCGCGGCCAGCTTGTTCCCCGCCTTGCGTGATGCGTCGTCAGGAGCCAGGGACAGCACCTGCTCCACCGTCCAGCGCGCCACCGATTCCGTGGCGGGCAAGGGTTCTCCCCCGTGAGATAGCAGCATGGCAACGACGGTAGGGGCCACCACTGACAGTCCGCTCTGACCTGCGCGTTCGCTGCTCGGCAACTGACGTGACTTTGCCTTCCCTTTATGTTTTCCTGCGATCTCCGCGCCTGGAACGGATCCGGCCGCGGACCGATCCAGGGGGGATCCCAGATGAAGCGCACCACCCGCACCACCACCGGCGCCGACCGCCGCCTGCGCACGGCCGTGTGCGCCCTCGCGGTCACCGGCCTCGTGTTCGGCCTCGGCGCCTGTTCGGCCGAGTCGGTGGACGAAGCGGTCGCCAAGGCGGTCGACAAGACCGTGGACGAGACGTACGAGGTCACGTACGAGGTCACCGGCACGAGCGTCGACGAGATCGCGTTCCACGGCGGGGGCGGCGACGCCATGGACCCGAAGCTGGAGACCGTCACCTCGCCCACCCTGCCGTGGAAGAAGACCGTGACGCTGCGCGGCATCATGCCGCCCGCCGTCATGCCGATGGCGGTGGAGGCCGACGGTACCGACGTCACCTGCGCCATCACGTACCAGGGCAAGGTCATCAAGGAGGCGAAGGGCGAGGGCATGCTCACGGCGGGCGGCTGCGTCGCCGTGTCGCCGATCGTGGGCTGACCGAGGCCGGGCAGGGGCCCTGACCTGTGGTCAGGGCCCCTGAAAAGCCCAGCTCAGGGCCCGTTGTCAGTGGCATGGTGCACGGTGGGAACCACATCAGGTCGACCGATCAGTCGACGATCTGGAGGGGGATCCATGACCGTGCCCGAAAACACCACCGCAGCCGGCCAGGCGTCCGGCGCCGAGGCCCTGCGCCCGCACGCCGAGGACGCGTTCGCCGACGAGCTGAAGGCGCTCGCCGCCGCCGACGACCGTCCCAGGCCCGCCCGTTGGCGCCTCTCGCCCTGGGCTGTCGCCACCTATCTCCAGGGCGGGACACTGCCCGACGGAACGGTGATCACACCGAAGTACGTGGGCCCGCGCCGGTTGATCGAAGTGGCCGTGACCACCTTGGCCACCGACCGCGCGCTGCTCCTGCTCGGTGTCCCCGGCACCGCCAAGACGTGGGTGTCCGAACACCTCGCCGCCGCCGTCAGCGGCGACTCCACCCTCCTTGTGCAGGGCACCGCCGGCACCCCGGAGGAAGCCGTCCGCTACGGGTGGAACTACGCCCAGCTGCTGGCCCACGGCCCCAGCCGCGACGCGCTGGTGCCCAGCCCGCTCATGCGGGCCATGGCGGAGGGCATGACCGCCCGGGTCGAGGAGCTGACCCGCATCCCCGCCGATGTGCAGGACTCGCTCATCACGATCCTCTCCGAGAAGACCCTCCCCATCCCGGAGCTGGGCCAGGAGGTGCAGGCCGTCCGCGGCTTCAACGTCATCGCCACGGCCAACGACCGCGACCGGGGCGTCAACGAGCTCTCCAGCGCGCTGCGCCGCCGGTTCAACACCGTCGTCCTGCCGCTGCCCGCGACGCCCGACGCCGAGGTCGACATCGTCTCCCGGCGCGTCGACCAGATCGGCCGCTCGCTGGACCTGCCCGCCGCGCCGGAGGGGCTCTCCGAGATCCGCCGCGTGGTGACGGTCTTCCGCGAACTGCGCGACGGCGTCACCACAGACGGGCGCACCAAGCTCAAGTCGCCCTCGGGCACGCTCTCCACGGCCGAGGCGATCTCCGTCGTCACCAACGGTCTCGCCCTCGCCGCCCACTTCGGCGACGGCATCCTGCGCCCGGGCGATGTCGCGGCGGGCATCCTCGGCGCGGTCGTCCGGGACCCGGCCGCGGACCGCGTGGTCTGGCAGGAGTATCTGGAGACCGTGGTGCGCGAGCGGGACGGCTGGAAGGACTTCTACCGCGCCTGCCGCGAGGTCTCCGTATGAGCGGCGAGATCACTACCGGACCTGCCGTCGCCGCCCCGGCCGTCGCTGGCCAGGACACCACCGCCCCTGCCACCACCGCCCCCGTGGCCGCCGCGTTCGCCGCCGGGCCGCTGCTCCTGGGGGTGCGGCACCACGGCCCCGGCTCCGCTCGCGCGGTCCGGGCCGCGCTCGAAGCCGCCCGGCCCGCCGCCGTCCTCATCGAGGGGCCGCCCGAGGGCGACGCGCTGCTGCCGCTCGCCGCCGACCCGCAGATGCGGCCGCCCGTCGCGCTGCTCGCCCATGCCGTGGACGACCCGGGGCGGGCCGCCTTCTGGCCGCTGGCCGAGTTCTCGCCGGAGTGGGTGGCGATCCGCTGGGCCCTCGCCCACGACGTCCCGGTCCGCTTCATCGACCTCCCCGCCACCCACTCCCTCGCCCTGAAGGAGCCCCACGGCGAACAACAGCCCGGCGAGGAGACCGCACCCGCCCCTCAGACCTCTGAGACCCCTGAGGCCTCTGAGACCGCCTCTGCCCCCGAGGCTTCCGACGAGGAGGCCACGGTCAGCCCCCTCGTCGACCCGATCCGGGTGCTCGCCGAGACCGCCGGATACGACGACCCCGAGCGCTGGTGGGAGGACGTCGTCGAACACCGCTCACCGGCCGCCGACGCCACCGCCGACGCGCTCACGCCGTTCACCGCGCTCGCCGAGGCCATGACGGCGCTGCGCGAGGCGTACGGGGACGGCGGGCACCCCCGGGACGCCGTGCGCGAGGCGTACATGCGGGTCCAACTGCGTACGGTCCGCAAGGAGTTCGGGGATGCCGTCGCCGTCGTCTGCGGCGCTTGGCACGTTCCCGCGCTCGCCGCCCGCACCACCCTCGCCGCCGACCGCGCCCTCCTCAAGGGGCTCCCGAAGGTCAAGGCCGAGATGACCTGGGTGCCGTGGACCCACCGCAGGCTCGCCCGGCACAGCGGTTACGGTGCCGGGATCGACTCACCCGGCTGGTACGGGCATCTCTTCGGCGCCCCGGACCGGCCGATCGAACGCTGGATGACCAAGGTCGCCGGACTGCTCCGGGAGGAGGACCGGTTCGTCTCCACCGCCCATGTCATCGAGGCCGTCCGGCTCGCCGAGACGCTCGCGGCGATGCGGGGCCGCCCACTGGCGGGGCTGAGCGAGACCACCGACGCGGTACGGGCCGTGATGTGCGAGGGCTCCGACGTACCCCTCGCGCTCATCCAGGACCGCCTCGTCGTCGGCGAGACCCTCGGCGAGGTGCCCGACAGCGCCCCCGCCGTCCCGCTCCAGCGCGACCTGACCCGCAGCCAGCGCACCCTGAGGCTCAAGCCGGAGGCGCTGGAGAAGGAGCTGGACCTCGACCTGCGCAAGGAGACCGACGCGGCCAAGAGCCGGCTCCTGCACCGGCTGCGCCTCCTCGGTATCGGCTGGGGCGAACCGGCCGAGAGCCAGAGCCGCAGCACCGGCACCTTCCGGGAGAGCTGGCGGCTGCGCTGGGAGCCGGAGCTGCACGTCCGGGTCGCCGAGGCCGGGGTGTGGGGCACCACGGTGGAGACCGCCGCCACGGCGAAGGCCGAGTCCCAGGCCCTCGCGGCGACCGCGCTCTCCGAGGTCACCGCACTCGCCGAGCACTGCCTCCTGGCCGGACTGCCCGAAGCGCTGCCCGTCGTCATGAAGGCCCTCGCCGACCGCGCCGCACTCGATGCGGACGTGGGCCACCTCGCCGACGCCCTCCCCGCCCTCGCCCGCTCCCTCCGCTACGGGGACGTGCGCTCCACGGACACCGCCGCGCTCGCCGAGGTCGCCGCCGGACTGGCCGAGCGGATCTGCGTCGGCCTGCCCCCGGCCTGCACCGGCCTCGACGCGGACGGAGCCGAGGCCCTGCGCCGCCAGATCGACGGGGTGCACAGCGCGATCGGGCTGCTCGTCGCCGGTGCCGCGCCCGCCGAGGGGCTCCGGGACCGCTGGGGCACCGTCCTGCGCAAGCTGGCCGGCCGGGACACGGTCGCCGGGATCATCCGGGGCCGCGCCACCCGGCTCCTCCTCGACGAGGGGCGGCTGACCGAGGACGAGGCGGCCCGCCTGATGGGCCTGGCCCTCTCACCCGGCACCCCGCCCACCGACGCGGCGGCCTGGATCGAGGGGTTCGTCGGCGGGGCGTCCGGCGGCGGCATGCTGCTGGTCCACGACGAGCGGCTGCTCGCCCTGGTCGACGCGTGGCTCACCGGCGTACCCGCCGACACGTTCACCGACGTGCTGCCGCTCCTGCGCCGTACGTTCTCCGCCTACGAACCGGGCGTACGCCGCACCCTCGGCGAGCTGGTCCGGCGCGGCCCCGCCCCCGAGCGCGCCGGGGGCGACGCCACGGACCACGCGTACCCGGGCTTCGGCCCCGGCCTCGACACGGCCCGGGCCGACGCGGTGGAGCAGGTGCTGCACCTGCTCCTCGCCCCGGCGCCCGAGCGGGCGGAGGCGACCGCATGACCACGGGAGCGGCACCCACAACACAGCAGGCCACCCGGCACACCACACAGAACCACGACCGAACGGGGGAGACGGTGGACACGGACACAGGCATGGTGGAGACGGAGACCGAGCCGACACCCCCCTCACCGCGCCCCGCCGACGGCGAGCGGATGCGGCGCTGGCGCATGGTGCTCGGCGCGGACAGCGCTGAGAGCACCGGCTGCACCCTCACCGGCCAGGACGTCGCCATGGACGGCGCACTCAACGCGCTCTACGGCGGGGGCGGCGGCAAGAAGCCCGGCGGCCGGGGCGGCGGGCGTTCGGCCGGGCTCGGCGCGTCGGCCCCCTCCGTCGCCCGCTGGCTCGGCGACATCCGGACGTACTTCCCCAGCTCCGTCGTCCAGGTCATGCAGCGCGACGCGATCGACCGGCTCGGCCTCTCCGCGCTGCTCCTGGAGCCGGAGATGCTGGAGGCCGTCGAGGCCGACGTCCATCTCGTCGGCACCCTGCTCTCCCTCAACAAGGCCATGCCCGAGACGACCAAGGAGACGGCGCGCGCCGTCGTCCGCAAGGTCGTCGACGACCTGGAGAAGCGGCTGGAGAGCCGCACCCGGGCCACCCTCACCGGCGCCCTGGACCGCTCCGCGCGCATCAGCCGCCCGCGCCACCGGGACATCGACTGGGACCGCACCATCCGGGCCAACCTGAAGAACTACCTGACCGTCCCCGGAACGGACGGCGCCCCGGACACGGGCACGGTCGTCCCCGAGCGCCTCATCGGCTACGGACGCGCCTCGCAGTCGGTGAAGAAGGACGTCATCCTCTGCATCGACCAGTCGGGGTCGATGGCCGCGTCCGTCGTCTACGCCTCGGTCTTCGGCGCGGTCCTCGCCTCCATGCGCACCCTCGCCACCCGCCTCGTCGTCTTCGACACGGCCGTCGTCGACCTCACCGACCAGCTGGACGACCCGGTCGACGTCCTCTTCGGCACCCAGCTCGGCGGCGGTACCGACATCAACCGGGCGCTCGCCTACTGCCAGTCGAAGATCACCCGCCCCGCCGACACCGTCGTCGTCCTCATCAGCGACCTCTACGAGGGCGGCATCCGGGACGAGATGCTCAAGCGGGTCGCGGCGATGAAGGCGTCCGGCGTGCAGTTCGTGACCCTGCTCGCCCTCTCCGACGAGGGCGCCCCCGCCTACGACCACGAGCACGCGGCAGCACTCGGCGCGCTGGGCGCCCCCGCGTTCGCCTGTACGCCGGACCTCTTCCCGGACATCATGGCCGCCGCGATCGAGAAGCGGCCCCTGCCCATACCGGACAAGGAGACCCAGCCGTAGGCGCACCACGAGACACCCGCGGACACCGCAGTAGACGCACCACGAGACCCCCACGGACACCCCACGGGACACGCCCGCCCGGCACCCTCTGTGACCGTTATCACCGCTCAGGTGTGATCTGCGATTTAGGGTCACACGGAGTGCGGGGATAACCTGCCGGATGGACATGCCGCGTACTCGGACACCGTGTGCGCCTCCCTAGTGACAGAGCAGTCACGTTGCCCTTCGCGGCACGCCCACGCAGAAGAACGAACCGCGATACCACTTAAAAGGGACGGACGCGCGTGGACCTGTTCGAGTACCAGGCGAGGGACCTCTTCGCCAAGCACGGTGTACCGGTGCTGGCCGGTGAAGTCATCGACACGCCTGAGGCAGCCCGCGAGGCGACCGAGAAGCTGGGCGGCAAGTCTGTCGTCAAGGCGCAGGTGAAGGTCGGCGGCCGCGGCAAGGCCGGTGGCGTCAAGCTGGCCGCCGACGCCGACGAGGCGGTCGCCCGGGCGACCGACATCCTCGGCATGGACATCAAGGGCCACACGGTCCACAAGGTGATGATCGCCGAGCTGTCGCCGGAGATCGAGGCGGAGTACTACGTCTCGTACCTCCTGGACCGCACCAACCGCACCTTCCTGGCCATGGCCTCGGTGCAGGGCGGCATGGACATCGAGGAGGTCGCGGAGAAGACCCCCGAGGCCCTCGCGAAGGTCCCGGTCGACTCCAACTCCGGTGTGGACATCGTCAAGGCCCGCGAGATCGTGGCCCAGGCGAAGTTCCCGGCCGAGGTGGCCGAGAAGGTCGCCGAGGTCCTGGTGACGCTGTGGGACACCTTCGTCGCCGAGGACGCGCTCCTCGTCGAGGTGAACCCGCTGGTCAAGACCAAGGACGGCCGGATCCTGGCGCTGGACGGCAAGGTCTCGCTGGACGAGAACGCCGACTTCCGCCAGCCGGGCCACGAGGCCCTCGAGGACAAGGACGCAGCCAACCCGCTCGAGGCTGCCGCCAAGGCCAAGAACCTCAACTACGTCAAGCTGGACGGCGAGGTCGGCATCATCGGTAACGGTGCCGGTCTGGTCATGTCGACCCTGGACGTCGTCGCGTACGCCGGTGAGAACCACGGCAGCGTGAAGCCCGCCAACTTCCTCGACATCGGTGGCGGCGCCTCCGCAGAGGTCATGGCGAACGGCCTGGAGATCATCCTCGGCGACCCGGACGTCAAGTCCGTCTTCGTCAACGTCTTCGGTGGCATCACCGCCTGCGACGAGGTCGCCAACGGCATCGTGCAGGCGCTCGCGCTGCTCGAGTCCAAGGGCGAGAAGGTCGAGAAGCCGCTGGTCGTGCGTCTCGACGGCAACAACGCGGAGCTCGGTCGCAAGATCCTCTCCGACGCCAACCACCCGCTCGTGCAGCGCGTGGACACCATGGACGGCGCGGCCGACAAGGCCGCCGAGCTCGCCGCGGCTGCGAAGTAAGGACGAGGGACTCCACACCATGGCTATCTTCCTCACCAAGGACAGCAAGGTCATCGTCCAGGGGATGACCGGCGCCACGGGCATGAAGCACACCAAGCTCATGCTGGCCGACGGCACCAACATCGTCGGCGGCGTGAACCCGCGCAAGGCCGGCACCTCCGTCGACTTCGACGGCACCGAGGTCCCGGTCTTCGGCTCCGTCGCCGAGGCGATGGAGAAGACGGGCGCCAACGTCTCCGTCCTCTTCGTCCCGCCGGCCTTCTCCAAGGCCGCCGTCGTCGAGGCGATCGACGCCGAGATCCCGCTCGCGGTCGTCATCACCGAGGGCATCGCCGTTCACGACTCCGCCGCCTTCTGGGCGTACGCGAACGAGAAGGGCAACAAGACCCGGATCATCGGTCCGAACTGCCCGGGTCTCATCACCCCCGGCCAGTCCAACGCCGGCATCATCCCGGGCGACATCACCAAGCCCGGCCGCATCGGTCTCGTGTCCAAGTCCGGCACGCTGACCTACCAGATGATGTACGAGCTCCGTGACATCGGCTTCTCCTCCGCCGTCGGCATCGGTGGCGACCCGATCATCGGTACGACGCACATCGACGCCCTCGCGGCGTTCGAGGCCGACCCCGAGACCGACCTCATCGTGATGATCGGCGAGATCGGCGGCGACGCCGAGGAGCGTGCCGCCGACTTCATCGCGAAGAACGTCACGAAGCCGGTCGTCGGTTACGTCGCGGGCTTCACCGCCCCCGAGGGCAAGACCATGGGCCACGCGGGCGCCATCGTCTCCGGCTCCTCCGGCACCGCCCAGGCGAAGAAGGAGGCCCTCGAGGCCGCCGGCGTGAAGGTCGGCAAGACGCCGACCGAGACCGCCAAGCTGGCGCGCGAGATCCTCGGCGCCTGATTCAGGCAGCCGCTCCACGCGTGAACGGCGCGGGCCCGCACCCCTTTCGACCAGGGGTGCGGGCCCGCGCCGTTCGTCGTCCACCGCTCAGGGGATACGGGGCACCAGCCGTTCCGGGCCGTGCGCCAGCTGCTCGTTCAGCGACTTCTGGAGCTTCAGGTCCTGGGCGGTCAGCTTCTGCGGACCACCGCGCGGCGGTACGCCCCCGACCTGTTCGGGGGGTGAGATCGGCGGCTCGTAGTGCGTGGGCGCCGTGTGCAGGGTGAGCGCGGTCGCGCCGATGAGCAGGGCGGCGAAGGCGATGGCGGCCCTGGTCCAGAGCCGCGCCTTGTCCTCGCTGCCGGTGCGCACGGTGCGGGCGGGCGGCGGGGCCGGGACGTGTTCGGCGCGGGCGAGCCCGCCGAGCCGGTCGTGGAGCAGCTCGGACTGTTCGGCGGGCGAGGCGGCCGCCGCCAGTTCGGGCACCCGCTCGGCGACGGCGGCCCGGGCCACCTCCAGCCGCCCCGCCGCCGCCGGAGTGGACGCCTCCGTCTCGGCCGCCGTCTCCGGCAGGTCCAGGCCGACCCCGTCGTAGAGGAGCAGGGTGCGCCGGTAGGCCGGGGGCAGATCGAGGAGAGCCTCGAACAGGGCCCGCCGGGCCGGTTCGGAGGGCGGGGCGTCGGGCTGCCGGTGGACGCGGCGCAGCCGGTGCCAGGGCGACATCGCGTACTCGTACGCCGCCGCGCGCACCCATCCCACCGGGTCCCGGTCCACGGCCACCTCGGGCCACCGGTGCCAGGCCAGCTGGAAGGCCCGCTCCACGGACTCCCGCGCCAGACTGCGACGGCCGGTCAGGAGGTAGGTCTGCCGTACGAGTCCGGGGGCGGCGTGGGCATACAGCGCGTCGAACGCCTCGTCGGGGGAGAGCGGGGGCGTGCGGGGCGCGGGCTCGGGGGGCGGGGGAGGGGCCGCCGGTACGGGGGGTGGGGACGCGGCCGCCGAAGCACCCTCCGGCACCGAACCGCTCCCGGGCTCGGACGGGCCCGCGGCCTCAAGCGCACTTGCGGGAGCGGCCTCGGGCGGGCTCACGGAAGCGGGTCCGGCCGCGCTGGCGGGGGCGGGCTCGGGCGGGCTCACGGAAGCGGGCCCGGGCGCGCTCGCGGGGGCCGGCTCGTGTGCGATCACGGACGCGGGCTCGGGCCCGCTCACGGGAGGGGGCGTGGGAGGCCGCTTCGGCTTCGGGTCCGCCTTGGGTTCGGGCGCGATGAGCCTGGCGTACAACGCGCGCTTGCGGCCACGCGGGCTCGTGCGCCCCGTCTCCCAGGAGCGCACGGTGGCGCGCGTGACGCCCATGGCCTCCGCCACCTGCTGCTCGGTCAGCGACTTCGCCTCGCGCAGTCTGCGCCGCTCCTTGGGGGAGGGCAGCGGCGGTGCAGCGGCCTCGTCGGTGGTGCTCCGGGTCATGGACGACCCCCGGCAGCGCTGCACTGGGAGAAAAAGTACATAAACGTATATTGAGCGACACGGCGGCTGTTCGCGCGTTACGCGGGATAAGCGCGTGTCGTTGGGAGCATGGGCGCCGTGACCCAAATGACCGAACGCAGCCCGATGTTGCCGCCCGAACGGACCAGGACCCTCGCCCTGGCCTCCGCCTTTCTGCGGGGTGTGGCCGCCGCCGGGCTGGGTCTCGGTTCGCTGGCCGTGCTGGTGATGGTGTTCTGGATCAGCTCCCCGTACCCGGACAGCGGACCCGGCGGTGCGCTGCGCGCGGCGGCCGCGGTCTGGCTGCTGGCGCACGGCGCCGAACTCGTCCGCCCCGACACCCTCAGCGGCGTCCCCGCCCCGGTCGGCGTGGTCCCGCTGCTCCTCGTGGTGGGCCCCCTCTGGCTGGCGCACCGGGCGGCGCGCGATGCGGCGGAGCCGGAGGAGGGGCGGGCCAGGCCCTCGCAGACCGGTGCGTTCTGTGCGGTGACCGCGGGATACCTGCTGGTCGCGGCGGGGGCGGCGGCCTATGCGCGGGGCGGGGCGCTGCGCGTGGTGCCGGAGTCGCTGGCGTTTCCGGTGGCGCTGGTGGTGGCCGGTGCGGCGGCGGCCGGGGTGTGGACGGCGGCAGGGCGCCCGTTCGGGCCGCTGCCGTCCTGGTCGCCCCTGGTGCTCCAAGAGGCCGTGGCCCGGACCCTCTTCCGCAACCGGGCCGAGGCCGCGTGCCGGGCCGCGGCGGTGGGCCTGGCGGTGCTGATCGGCGGGGGTGCGCTGCTGGTGGCGGTGGCCCTGGGGCGGGACATGGCGGCGGCGCAGGAATCCTTCCTGGCGCTCGCCGGGGACTGGTCGGGGCGGGTGGCGGTGCTGCTGCTCGCCGTGTCGCTGGTGCCGAACGCCGCGCTGTGGGGCGCCGCGTACGGGCTCGGCCCCGGTTTCGCGCTCGGTACGGGAGCCACGGCCACCCCGCTGGGCCTGACCGGGACCCCCGCCGCGCCCCACTTCCCGCTGCTGGCGGCGGTCCCGGAGCCCGGCCCGGCCACCCCGCTGAACTGGGCGGCCTTCGCCGTACCGGCCGTGGCCGCCCTGGCGCTCGCCTGGTGCACCGTACGCAGGGCGGCCCCCGCCGACGCCCCCCGCGCGAGGGCCTGGAGCCCGCGCGAGACGGTGCTGGTGACCGGGCTCGCCGCGCTGGGGTGCGGAGCCGGTACGGCGCTGCTCGCGGCGGTGGCGGGCGGCCCGCTGGGGACGAGGGCGCTCAGCGCGTTCGGGCCCGTGTGGTGGCTGACGGGACCGGCGGCGCTGGTGTGGACGGCGGCCATCGGCGTACCGGCGGCCCTGCTCCTGCGGTGGTGGCGGCTGCGCGAACCGGGCTGGGCCTGGCGCAGGGACGTACCGGAAGCGGCCGGGGACGCACAGGAGGAGTCCGGGGAGAAGGCGGCGGCACCCGTCAACCCGAAGAGCGCGGCCGCCACCCGCGAGCCGGGCCTCGCGCCGAAGGACAAGGCGAGGAAGGGGAGGAAGGACAGGGAGGAGTGGGCGGAGGACGAGGAGGCTGCGGACGACGACGCGGGCTTCGAGCCGTACGACTTCCTGCCGACCGACCCCTGGCATGAGCTGCCGGGCGATCCCTGGCACGGGAAAGAGGCGAGGGAGGCCCGGTGGGCCTCCCTCAAGCAGAGCTCCGGCGGACTGATGGCCGACTTCCCCGCCCGCCTACCGGCCGCCCTGCGCTCCGAGGAGCCGCCCGCGAAGCCGGCGGACGCCAAGCCCTCCGACGCCGACGGCCGGGGCCCCGCTTCTTCCTGACGCCCCGGCCGTCCGCGTAGGAGGGACTAGTCCTTGACGCCGAAGAGCGGTTCCAGCGGCTTCGGCAGCTGGTCGTTGCAGGCCACCGCGCCCGTCTTGGTCAGGGCGTCGTTCACGCAGGTGTAGTAGTCGCGGTAGACGAGCTGCACGGTGTACGTCGTGATCACGATGATCAGCGCCAGCAGCGCGGTCACCAGGCCGCTGATGGCCGCCGTGGTCTGCGGGCGGCGGTCGCCGGTCTGGGCCGGGGCGGCCGACGGCGAGGCGCCCCCGTCACCCGTGGCCGGAGCCCCGGCGCCCGGGGCGGCGCCGACCGCCGTACGGTCGCTCGTCGACGGGCTCTTGGGCTGGGCGCGCAGCGAGCTGATGGACCAGTACACCGAGAGCGCGCCCAGCAGCAGGGCGATCTCCGGGAAGTCGAAGAGGGCGAAGAAGATGGCCCAGATGCCGCCGAGCAGGGCGTAGCGGGCGCGCCGCTGCACGGGGTCGGTCGGGTCCCAGCGCATTCCGCCGGGGCCGCCGTCGGGCCCGCCCTTGCCGCCCGGGCCGTTCGAACCGGAACGGCCGCCGAAGCCGCCGCCACCCCGGCCGGGCTGCTTGTTGCTCCACTGGCTGCCCCAGGACGGACGGCCGCCGGAGCCTTCGTCGCCGTCCTCCGACCCCGAGGGGTGGCGCGGCTGCCACGGCTGGTCGGGCCGGTCGGCCGGCGGCGGGGCGAACGGATTGTCGTCGGCGGGCTTCGCGGGCGCGTCCGGCGCAGCGGAATCGGTGGAACCGGAGGGTGACCCGGAAGCGGGCGAACCGGAGGCGGACGGCGACCCTCCGGAGGAGTCCGGCGTCCCCGGGGCGGAGTCCGGCGAGGAGGACTGGCGTTCCCGCATCAGCAGTGCGGCCCGTGCGGGCGACGGCAGGCGGAAGGCGGTGCGACGGCGTCGGTCCGGCATGTGGTGAACGTCTTCCCCATCTCGTCATGTCCGCCCGGAGGGCGGTTCGTCCGCCCGGTGGACGGCTCGCTGTCCCCTGACGCTACCTCCCGGCCCGGCCCCCGTCCCGTGGGGGCCGCCGGGTGTGCCGGTATCGTTGCTGACGGTCGGCCCGTTCGTAGGGTTCCCCGTATCGGGCGAAGCGATTCTTTCGTACGACCCTACAAAGAGTTCGCCGCAAGAGTTCGCCGCACCTGCGTCACCGCGCGGTCATCACGTGAGAAAGGGCCCCGACGTGGCCTCCCCGCCTCCCTCCGCCCCTCCCGCCCGGCTGGTCGTGCTGGTCTCCGGGTCGGGTACGAACCTCCAGGCCCTCCTCGACGCCATCGGCGACGACCCGGCGGCGTACGGGGCGCGGATCGTCGCGGTCGGTGCGGACCGTGACGGGACCGGTGGTCTGGAGCGTGCCGAGCGGGCCGGAATCCCCACGTTCGTGTGCAAGCTCAAGGACCACGCGACGCGTACGGAGTGGGACGGGGCGCTCACCGCGGCCGTCGCCGAGCACCGCCCCGACCTGGTCGTCTCCGCCGGTTTCATGAAGATCGTGGGCCCCGCGTTCCTCGCCGCCTTCGGTGGCCGGTTCGTCAACACCCACCCCGCCCTGCTGCCCAGCTTCCCCGGCGCCCACGGAGTGCGTGACGCACTCGCGTACGGCGTCAAGGTCACGGGCTGCACCGTCCACTTCGTCGACGACGGTGTCGACACCGGTCCGATCATCGCGCAGGGCGTGGTCGAGGTGACCGAGGAGGACACCCCGGAGGGCGAAGCCGCCCTTCACGAACGCATCAAGGAAGTCGAGCGCTCGCTGCTCGTCGAGGCCGTGGGGCGGATCGCCCGTGACGGCCATCGCATTGAGGGACGAAAGGTTCATCTCGGTCATGTCGGTGAATAAGCCCATCCGCCGCGCCCTGGTCAGTGTCTACGACAAGACGGGGCTCGAAGACCTCGCCCGCGGTCTGCACGAGGCGGGCGTCGAACTCGTCTCCACCGGCTCCACCGCCGGGAAGATCGCCGCCGCCGGTGTCCCGGTCACCAAGGTCGAGGAGCTGACCGGCTTCCCCGAGTGCCTGGACGGCCGGGTCAAGACGCTGCACCCCCGCGTCCACGCCGGGATCCTCGCCGACCTCCGCCTCGACGCCCACCGCGAGCAGCTGGCCGAGCTGGGCGTGGACCCCTTCGACCTGGTGGTCGTCAACCTCTACCCGTTCAAGGAGACCGTCGCATCCGGCGCCTCCGACGACGAGTGCGTGGAGCAGATCGACATCGGCGGCCCCTCGATGGTCCGCGCCGCCGCCAAGAACCACCCGTCGGTGGCCGTCGTCACCAGCCCCGAGCGGTACGCGGACGTCCTCGCGGCCGTGAAGGCGGGCGGTTTCGACCTCACCGCGCGCAAGCGGCTGGCCGCCGAGGCGTTCCAGCACACCGCCGCGTACGACGTGGCCGTGGCCTCCTGGTTCGTGGACGGCTACGCGCCCGCCGACGACTCGGGCCTCCCGGAGTTCCTGGGCGACGCCCTCACCCGTAAGAACGTCCTGCGCTACGGCGAGAACCCGCACCAGCCCGCCGCCCTCTACACCTCGGGCACCGGCGGTCTGGCCGAGGCGGAGCAGCTGCACGGCAAGGAGATGTCGTACAACAACTACACGGACACCGACGCCGCGCGCCGGGCCGCGTACGACCACGCCGAGCCGTGCGTCGCGATCATCAAGCACGCCAACCCGTGCGGCATCGCGATCGGTGACGACGTCGCCGAGGCGCACCGCAAGGCCCACGCCTGCGACCCGCTCTCGGCGTTCGGCGGGGTCATCGCCGTCAACCGCCCGGTGACGGTGGAGCTGGCCGAGCAGGTCGCGGAGATCTTCACCGAGGTCATCGTCGCCCCGGCCTACGAGGACGGCGCGGTCGAGGTGCTGGCCCGGAAGAAGAACATCCGGGTGCTGCGCGCCCCCGAGGCCCCGGCCGCCACCACCGAGGTCAAGCCGATCGACGGCGGCGCGCTCCTCCAGGTCACCGACCGCCTCCAGGCCGAGGGCGACGACCCGGCCAACTGGACCCTCGCCACCGGCGACGCGCTCTCCGAGGCCGAGCTGAAGGAGCTGGCCTTCGCCTGGAAGGCGTGCCGCGCGGTCAAGTCCAACGCGATCCTGCTCGCCAAGGACGGCGCCTCGGTCGGCGTCGGCATGGGCCAGGTCAACCGCGTCGACTCCGCCAAGCTCGCCGTGGAGCGGGCGGGCGAGGAGCGGGCGGCCGGCGCGTACGCGGCCTCCGACGCGTTCTTCCCGTTCCCGGACGGGCTGGAGATCCTCACCGCCGCGGGCATCAAGGCGGTCGCCCAGCCCGGCGGCTCGGTCCGCGACGAGCTGGTGGTCGAGGCCGCGAAGAAGGCGGGCGTCACGATGTACTTCACCGGGACGCGCCACTTCTTCCACTGATCACGACGCGCCACTTCTTCCACTGATCACGACGCGCCAGTTGTTCCGCTGATCACGGCGCAGCACTTGTTCCGCCGATCACGATGTGAGGCCGCACCCCGGCGTTCCGGGGTGCGGCCTCCGCCGTGTCCGACGTACGGAATCGTTTCACCGCTCTGTTCTAATGAACGGCCGTATCCGATGAGCGGCCGTATCCGAAGAACAGCAGGAATCCCTAGCGGGGGCAGTCACCGTGCTTGAGCTGAACAAGAGTGGAACGGACCGGCCGGAGGCGGGGCGGCTGCCCGCCCAGGGAGCAGGTCCCGACGCCCTCCCGGCCGGAGACTCCCCGAGCCCGGAAGCCGCCGCCGAACGCGTACCCCTGCGGCCGTACCTGATCGTCGGCGCGATCCTGTGCGGGCTCTATTTCCTCTACTCCTACCTCCAGTACAGCCGGTTCGGCTCGCCCTCCTGGGACCTCGGGATCTTCGAGCAGGAGGTACGGGCGTACGCCGGCCTCCGGGCGCCGATCGTCGACATCAAGGGCCCCGGCTATCTGATCCTGGGCGACCACTTCTCCCCGATCGTCGCGCTGCTGGCCCCCCTGTACTGGCTCTGGCCCTCCGCCGCATCCCTGCTCTTCGCGCAGGCCGCCTTCTTCGCCCTGGGCGCGGTCATCGTCGGCCGCACCACGCAGCAGCTCCTCGGCGGCCGGTCCGGGCTCTGCGTCACCGTCGCGTACGGCCTCTCCTGGGGCATCCAGGAGGCGGTGAAGTCCGACTTCCACGAGATCGCCTTCGCCGTCCCGCTCCTCGCGCTCGTCTGCCGCGCGCTGCTCCTGAAGCGGTGGACGGCCGCTCTGCTCTGGTCGCTGCCGCTGGTCCTGGTCAAGGAGGACCTGGGCGCGACCGTCGCCGTCGTCGGCTTCCTGCTCTTCGTGTACGGGCGCCGCCTCCAGGGCGCGCTGCTCGCCGCGTACGGGGTGGCCGCCTTCGTGGTGACCCTGATGGTCCTCATCCCGGCGGCCTCCAGCGCGGGGACGTACGACTACTGGCAGAAGATCGACAAGAACGGCGAGCAGGACGTCTCGATGCTGGACTCGCTCCTCGGCGTCCTGAACTCCGCCACCAAGATCGAGATGCTGGTCTTCCTCATCGGCATCACCGGCTTCATGGCGCTGCGGTCACCGCTGACGCTGCTGATCGTCCCCACGCTCGGCTGGCGGCTGCTCTCCCAGGACAGCAACCACTGGGGCATGGTCTGGCACTACAGCGCCATCCTGATGCCGGTGCTCTTCCTGGCGATGGCCGACGGCGTCCGCCGCAGCCGCGGCTCGCACCGGCCCTGGCTCGCCTCGTACGCGAAGGTCGCCGTCCCGGTCGCGACGGCGATCGCGGTCGCGATGACCCAGCACCTGCCGCTGCGCGACCTGCTGCGCCCTGAGTCGTACCGCACCGACGCCCGTACGGAGGCGGCCCGGGAGGCGCTGAAGGCCATCCCGGCCGGGGCGCGGGTCGAGACCGACATCACGCTGATGGCGCACCTCACCTCCGACCGGACCGTGTACTGGATCGGGGGCGCCCCCGGCACCGCGCCCGACATCGTCGCCATCAACCTGGACTTCGGCTGGTCACAGCCGATCGAGGACCCGGTGGCGTACGCCCAGCAGCTCCACCCCGAGGCGCGCTACCGGCTCAAGCACCGGGGCGGCAGCTTCGTGGTGATGGAGCGTACGACGCCGGAGCCGGCGGAGATCCCGGGCGTACGGGGGGACTGAGCCCGGCCTCCGTGGGTTGATCGGGCGGAACGGGCCGCGCGGGACGAAGCGGGCCCGCGCGGGACGGAGCGCGGACGTGGGCCCGTACGCGCGAAGGCCGCACCCGGTGGACGGGTGCGGCCTTCGAAACCGCGCTATCGCGCGCTGAGCGCCGTGCGGCGGGGGTCACTTGGAGCGGATGACCACCGACGAGCAGACCTTGTCCGCGAACGTCTGCTTCTTCTCGTCCCACAGCGGCCACAGCCAGCCGATGTAGCAGGCGAGGCTGTCCAGGAAGTGGGCCAGGCGGCGCACGAAGGCCATGCCGAAGCCCAGCGGGCGGCCGTCGGCCTCGCGCAGCAGCCGGATGCCCACGGCCTTCTTGCCGATCGTCTGGCCGGTGGTGCCCTCCTGGTACAGCTGCCAGAGGGAGAGGCCGATCATCAGGAGGAAGCCGATCAGGGCGATGAAGCCGCCCGCCGCGTCACCGATGGCGCCGCCGATGCCGACGAAGACGAGGTACGGCGCGCCGATGATGAGGCCGTCGATGATCAGCCCGCCCGCCCGCAGACCCCAGTGCGCCAGCTCCGGCATGCCGCCGTAGCCGGGCTGCCCCTGCGGGTAGCCGCTGCCGTAGGGCTGGCCGGGCTGCTGGGGGTACCCCGGCTGCTGCTGCGGGTAGCCGTAGCCCTGCTGCGGAACGCCCTGCGGAGCCTGCTGCGGGTAGCCGTAGCCCGGCTGGCCCTGCGGCGGTCCCTGGGGAGGCTGGCCGGGCTGCTGCCCGTACGGGTTGTTGGGGTCGCCGAAGCTCATAAGGGGTGTTCCTTCAACAGACGTGTGGGGACGGATGGCCACACGGAGGAAGGACGACGTCGGCGGCCCACCCCCCGTACAACCGCGGCCTTCATCGTTATAAGGGCGACCCGCGTTTGTCCAGTCCGGGGCGGCGGACGTTGTGCAAGTGCAATCTCGGCCACGGGCGGGGCGCAGGCAATTGGTATGCGGGCGGGGTCATCCGCGAGGATGGGGCCATGACTGCCCAGATTCTCGATGGCAAGGCCACCGCTGCCGCGATCAAATCCGATCTGACCGTCCGTGTGGCGGCCCTCAAGGCGCAGGGGATCACTCCCGGCCTCGGAACCCTGCTCGTCGGGGACGACCCGGGCAGCCGCTGGTACGTGAACGGCAAGCACCGCGACTGTGCCGAGGTCGGCATCGGCTCCATCCAGCGCGAACTCCCCGACACCGCCACCCAGGAGGAGATCGAGGACGTCGTACGGGAGCTCAACGCCAACCCGGAGTGCACGGGTTACATCGTCCAGCTGCCGCTGCCCAAGGGCATCGACACCAACCGGGTCCTGGAGCTGATGGACCCGGAGAAGGACGCCGACGGGCTGCACCCGATGAGCCTCGGCCGCCTCGTCCTCAACGAGACGGGCCCGCTGCCCTGCACCCCGCAGGGCGTCGTCCAGCTGCTGCGCGCGCACGGCGTGGAGATCGACGGGGCGCATGTGGTCGTCGTCGGACGCGGTGTCACCATCGGCCGGTCGATCCCGCTGCTGCTGACCCGTAAGTCGGAGAACGCCACGGTGACCCAGTGCCACACCGGCACCCGGGACCTCTCCTCGCACCTGCGGCAGGCCGACATCATCGTCGCCGCCGCCGGGGTCCAGCACCTGATCAAGCCCGAGGACGTCAAGCCGGGCGCGGCCGTACTCGACGTCGGCGTCAGCCGGGACGAGAACGGCAAGATCGTCGGCGATGTGCACCCGGGGGTCCGCGAGGTGGCGGCCTGGGTCGCCCCGAACCCCGGCGGTGTCGGCCCGATGACCCGCGCCCAGCTCCTGGTCAACGTGGTCGAGGCGGCCGAGCGGACCGCGGCCGAGGCCGCCGACGCGGCTGCCGCGAGCTGACGGCCGGATCCGGAGGGAACCCCATGGGTGCTGGTACGAGTCCGGCCGACCCGGCCCCCGCGGGCCGGGCGCCCGACGGGCCGGATCCGGCCACGGAGAGCGGCTCCACGGAGCCCGGGAGCGCGGGGGCGGGCGACAACTCCACGGCGCCCGAGCGTGCGGAGGCGGGCCGTGGCTCCACCGGGCCCGAGCGTACGGAAACGGGCGGGGGCTCCACGGCCGCTGCGGGTACCGGTGCGGGCGACAGCTCCACCGCGCCCGAGCGGGCCGAAACGGGCGGCGGTTCCACGGCACCTGCGGGTGCGGGCGACAACCTCACCGAGCCCGAGCGTGCCGAACAGGGCAGCGGCTCCACCGCCGCCGAGGCGGGCGGCGAGCCCGCCCCGGCCGGCCGCAGGTCCCGGCGGTTTCCGCTCTTCACACGGGACACCGCCCGGCCCGAGGGCGGCGGCCGGGCCGCCTCGGGGGACGCGCCCGCCCCGGCCCGGCAGTGGCCGCTGCTCACCGTGCTCTGCACGGCGGGCGTCGGCCTGCTGATCGTGGCTCTGGACCCGTTCGCCGAGGCGTTCCGGATCGGCACCATCCTGATCGGCGCGGCCCTGATCGCCGGTGCCGTGCTGCGCTGGGTGGTGCCGTCGGTCGGCATGCTCGCGGTGCGGTCCCGCTTCACCGACCTGGTGACGTACGGGCTGATGGGCACCCTGATCGTGCTGCTCGCGCTGGTCGCGCAGCCGAGGCCGTGGCTGGACGTGCCGATCCTGGAGGACGCGGTCCGCTTCACGATCCGGTAGGCGCACCGGCCGCCTCGCCGCCGACGGGTGCGGGCCCGGGCGGGCACCCGTCAGGAGGTGCCCGCCCGGGGTGCCCGTCCCCACCCCCGAGGAGGGACGGACAGCACGGTGCGGGGCTTCCGGGGACGACAGCCCCCGGCTTACGGCGGAGTGAGCGGCCTTGCCCCGTCCCGGTTCCAGCGTCAGGGACGGGGAAGGCCGCTACAAGGTTCACCTGGGGCCTGTGGCACGGAAGTGACCATTCCGGCACGGTGTGATCGCCGCGCAACGATGGCAGACTGTCACGGCGCGACGGGCGGACAGGACGGACAGGTCGGACGGCCGGCAGGACGGACAGCGGGCCGGCCCGGGGGACACACCAGGCCGGCAGGACCGGCCGCAGCGGGGCCACAGGAAGCACGTCCGGGGACGCACCGGGGGGTGCAGGGGACGACAAGGGGAATCGCGATGCCTCGTTGGAAGGCGCTGCCGGAAGAACTCGACCCGCAGATCAGGGAGTTCGCCAGCCAGCTGCGCAGGCTCGTGGACCGCAGCGGGCTGAACATCAACGCGGTGGCCGACCGTACGGGATTCAGCAAGACGTCCTGGGAGCGGTACCTCAACGGCCGCCTCCTCCCCCCGCGCCGTGCCGTCGTGGCCCTCGCCGATGTGACGGGCACCCCGCAGCACCACCTCACGACCATGTGGGAGCTGGCCGAACGCGCCTGGAGCCGGGCCGAGATGCGCCACGACAGGACGATCGAGGCCATCCGCATCAGCCAGGCCCGCGAGGCGCTCAGCGCCACGGACCCGGCGGGCGGCGGCAGGAGCGGCTCCGGCCGGTCCGCCGGCGGCCGGCACAGCGCGGCCGGTTCGGCGGGCCGCGGCTCCACCGCGACCGGGACGGACGGCCACGGAGCGGAGGACGGTCACGGAACCGACCGCCGTGGACCGGACGGCTACGGGCCGGATGGTTACGGGCCGCAGGGTTACGGCTCCGACCGGCACGGCCCGGACGCCGACTCCCCGTACACCGACCACCCGCACACCGGCCGCCCGGGCGGCCACGGCAGGGACCCGTACGGCTCCGACGCGTACGACAGCGACCCGTTCACCTCCGACCCGTACGGCACCGACCCGTTCACCACCGACCCCCACCGCACCGACGGCCGCGCCCCCTTCGTCCCCACCCAGCGCGGCACCGTCCCTCCGGTCCCGCAGCAGCGGCAGTCCGGACGGCAGGCGGACGCCAACCGCAGCGGCGGCGCACCCGGCCGGGTGCCCGGCGGCCCCAACAAGGTGGCCATGCTCGCCGTCGGTGCGGCCGGAGCGGTCATCGTCGTCGTCGGTGCGCTGATGCTCGCGCCCAGCGGCGACGAGCCCGCCAAGGCCACCCCGCCCCCGACCGCCGCGCCCACGCCCACGGCCGACCCCTCCACCGAGGCGCCCGCCCCCGAACTGCCCGCCGGGGTCGAGTGCCAGGGCGCCGACTGCGCAGGACAGAACCCCGACGAGATGGGGTGCGGCGGCGACCACGCCCGTACGGTCTCCACCGCCCAGGTCGGCGGCTCCCGCGTCGAGGTCCGGTACAGCGAGGTGTGCTCCGCCGCCTGGGCCCGGCTGACCGAGGCGGGGACCGGCGACACCGTGACGATCACCGGCGGCGCGGCGGCGGACGCGCAGAACGGCCGGGTCACCGTCTCGGAGGCGTACACGCCGATGGTCGCGGTGAAGAAGGCGGCCGACGCGAAGGCCTGCGCGACGCTCACCGCCGGCACGAAGGGATGCACCGCCTGAGGGACGCACCGCCTGAGGGGTGCATGACCTTCCGGGTGCACCACCTGAAAGGGGTGCACGGCCCGCGGGCGCATCACGCAACGGTGCCCCGCATGCTCTGTGTGACGGGTTGTGTGCGGTGCCACAGGGGGCCGGGCGGTCCGGCCCCGCCGGGTCCGATAGCCTGGCCGCCGGATATCTCTTCACGTCAAGATTCGTCGGACGACGCGTCGGGCGCGAAGGGGTCTCCCGCACCAGGGTCCGGCACCAGGGGCCGGGACCCCCACCGCCAGCTGTCTAACGGAGACCGCCATGACCCGCACTCCCGTGAATGTCACCGTGACCGGCGCTGCCGGCCAGATCGGCTACGCGCTGCTCTTCCGCATCGCCTCCGGCCACCTGCTCGGCCCGGACGTGCCGGTCAACCTGCGCCTCCTGGAGATCCCGCAGGGCCTCAAGGCCGCCGAGGGCACCGCGATGGAGCTCGACGACTGCGCCTTCCCGCTGCTGCGCGGCATCGAGATCACCGACGACCCGAACGTCGGCTTCGCCGGTGCGAACGTGGCCCTCCTCGTCGGCGCCCGCCCGCGTACCAAGGGCATGGAGCGCGGCGACCTGCTCGCCGCCAACGGCGGCATCTTCAAGCCGCAGGGCAAGGCCATCAACGACAACGCCGCGGACGACATCAAGGTCCTCGTCGTCGGCAACCCGGCCAACACCAACGCGCTCATCGCGCAGGCCGCCGCCCCGGACGTACCGGCCGAGCGCTTCACCGCGATGACCCGCCTGGACCACAACCGCGCGATCTCGCAGCTGGCCGCCAAGACCGGTGCCGCCGTCTCCGACATCAAGAAGCTGACGATCTGGGGCAACCACTCGGCCACCCAGTACCCGGACATCTTCCACGCGGAGATCGCCGGCAAGAACGCCGCCGAGACCGTCAACGACGAGGCGTGGCTCGCCGACACCTTCATCCCGACCGTCGCCAAGCGCGGCGCCGCGATCATCGAGGCCCGTGGCGCGTCCTCGGCCGCCTCGGCCGCCAACGCCGCCATCGACCACGTGTACACCTGGGTCAACGGCACCGCCGAGGGCGACTGGACCTCGATGGGCATCCCGTCGGACGGCTCCTACGGCGTCCCCGAGGGCATCATCTCCTCCTTCCCGGTCACCACGAAGGACGGAAAGTACGAGATCGTCCAGGGCCTGGACATCAACGAGTTCTCCCGTGCGCGCATCGACGCGTCGGTCAAGGAGCTCACCGAGGAGCGCGACGCGGTCCGCGAGCTCGGCCTGATCTGACCCGCACCCGCGGCATACGAAGCGCCCCCGTCGGCCCACGCCGAAGGGGGCGCTTCGGCGTTCCCCGCCCGCTCCCCGCCAGGCCTCCAGCCCTGTCCGAGTTGGCCGACAATCGACTCCCGGGGCGGTCCCCGCCTCGCTTACATTGGCCCCTTTCGATCTTCGGTCCCCGCAGGGCCGTGGCCAGCGCGAGGCAGCAGGGGAAAGAGGAGCCGGTGACCGGGAGTGCCGTGCCGCGGCCGTCGCAGGGGCAGGACGATCTGCTCGGGAAGCCCCCCGTGCACCCCGCCACGAGCGAGGCCAGCAGGCTGCTGTGCGCCGGGGTCCATCTGCACGACGGCTACCGGGACGCGGTCATCGACCAGCTGTACGTCCAGGAGCAGTGCTTCGTCGCCCCGTCGACGGGCTTCGACGCCGCCCGCGTCCTCGCCCACGCCCTGCGCGCCCGCCGCACCGAACTCGGCTGGGCCGGAGGCATCCTGGCGGCCTGGCTGCTCGGCGCCGTCCTCACCGGGGGCGTCATCGGCGCACTGTTCGTCCCGTGCGTCCTGCTGGCCCTCGCGCCCTGGATCCGGGGCTCCGCACCCAACCCTCCGGTCTACCGGCGGGCCGCGGCGTTCCTCATGCGCTGGTACGGGCGGCTCTTCCTGTTCCTCGTCGGGTTCTGGGTGCTGATCTCGGCCTTCGGCGGGTTCGGCGGCGACTCCGACCCGGACGGGTTCTCCGGCGCGTACGGCCCCGGGTCCTCCGGCTCCGACAGCTTCTCCGACGCCCTGCCGGACGCCTCGGACCTGGGCTTCGCCCTGCTCACCGGCGGTTTCTCGGGCGGGTCCGGCACCGGGGCCGCCTGGGCGGCCCTCTTCTTCCTCGCCGTCATCGCGGGCCTGGTCGGCCTCCAGCGCGGCCAGTTCGCCCGGGTGATGACGCAGGAGCTGTCCCGGAAGCACTTCCCCGACCTCGCGGCCGACCAGGCCGAGCACGCGGCGGGCGACCGCTTCCGGCGGCTCCAGCAGCGGATCCGGCTGGAGCAGCACGCCCCCGTCATCCTGTACGACGAGCGGAACCCGTTCTGCGGGATGGGCACGCCCTACGGCACGTGGAACCTCGCCGTCGAACTCCGCCCGCGCGAGGAGGGCCCCACCGAGCCCCTCGACAACGCCCAGATCCTGCGCCGGATCGTGCCGCTGCTGGAGGCCCTGCGGGTGCCGTCCCCGCACGGTTCGCCCGAGGGCGCGGCCGCCGTCCGGGACCGGCTGCGCGAGATGGTGATCGACGAGTGCGTCTTCCTGCCGGCGGCCGGCCTGCCCCGGCGCGAGAGCGCCCCGTACGGCCCCGGAGGGTTCGAGGAGCACCGCGGCCGCGCCGTCGAGGAGGGCGGCGAGGGGCGGCGGCACTTCCTGCGCATCCGGGTCGGCGGCTGGGGCGAGGAGGTCGTCGTCACCGTCTTCGTCCGGGTCCACACCCAGGGCGGGATGCTGATGCTGGAGGTCGCCCCGCACGTCCTGATGCCCGTGCACCCGCTCTTCCGCGACGCCGACCGGGCCGCCCACCGGCACCGCAACAACAACTGGTTCGGCAAGGCGGTCTGGGCGCTGACCCGCACCCCGGCCTCGCTGGCGCGCTCGGTCGTCACCCTGGGCCGGGGCGTGGCGAGCGGCTGGAAGCTCCTCACGGCCGGGAACAGCGGTGCGCTGGCCGAGGGCCCGGCGTTCTCCGTCCGGGAGCTGGGCGCCGACGAGGAGGCCTCGCTCTTCCAGGACATGGACATCAACCGGTACTTGAAGAGCATCGAGGACCGGGTGACCGGCGGGGTCCGGCTCGCGCTGCGGGAAGCGGGCTGGGAGACCGACGAGTTCGAGCAGAAGATCATCAACATCGGTGCGGGCGGGGTGTTCATCGGGTCCGCGAAGGACAGCGCGATCGGCATCGGCGACCACAACGACATCAGGCGCACCGCCCCGTCCGCCCCGGCCGCCCCCGGCGCGAAGAAGGGCCCCGGCAGCGGGAAGGCCCCCGGCGCCACGAAGGCCCCCGGCACGGACAGGAGCCCCGGCGCCGGGAAGGGCCCCGCCGCGACCCCCGGCCCCCAGCGGAAAGCAGGAGAGAAATGAGCCCCGCCCCGACCCCCGCCCCCTCCTCCGGACCGACCCCCGACGAGCCGCAGCCGCAGCATTCCCGACAGCCGCAGCCCCAGCCCACCGTGCACATCGGTTCGGTGACCGGCAGCGCCTTCGCCGTCGGCGACCACAACACCGTCACCCAGCACCAGCACGCCGGCCCCGCCGACGAGGCCCAGGCCGAACTGCTGCGGGCGGTGCAGGAGCTCCGCGCCGATCTCGCCCGGTTCGTCACCTCCGACGACACGGAGGTGCTGGACGCCGAACTGGTCTCCGTGGTGGACGAGATCGAGACGTCGGGGGCGGCCGGGCCGGGCCGCCTGGCCCGTCTCCAGCAGGCGCTGACCGCCGCCGGGGCCGTCACCGGAACCCTGGCGTCCGGTGTCGCCGTGGCCGAGGCGCTGCGCGCCCTCCTGGGAGGCTGACCGGTGACCGGGGGCGGCGGGGTGCGCTGGAACGACGAGACCCAGAGCTGGGAGACCGAGCCGAGGCGTGCCTACACCCCGCCACCGCCTCCGCCGCCCTCCGCGGCCCCCGTGGTGCCGCCCATGCCGCCGGGGTCCCCGGCCGCGTCGGCGGAGGACTCCGTGGTCCCCACCGTGCTGCCCACGGTCCCCGACCCGTACGCGGAGACCGGGCCCTACGTCGTGCAGGGGCCGCCGACGGGCGCGTACAACAACATCACCGGGACCCACCGGCCGGAGACCACCGCCCGGACGGTGCGGGAGCGGATCACCCCGCTGACCGCCGGGCTCGCCGTGGCCGTGCTCGCGGCCGGTGCGGCGGCGCTCTGGTTCACGGTCGGCGGCGGTGGCGGTGACGACCGGGACGACGCCCGGGGCCGGACGGCGAGCGCCCCGGCGGAGGAGGCCACCGACCCCGGCGGCGACCCGGACGCGGGCTTCCCCGACGGCACCGGGGACGCCGCGTCCGAACCCACCGACGCCACGGCCACCGACACCGGCACCGAGTCCCCGGACGCCGGCGATCCGCCGCCCGGGTTCGTCATGCAGGATGACGAGGAGGGCTTCCGGATCGCGGTGCCCGAGGAGTGGAGCGAGCGCACGAAGAAGACCGGCGGGGTGTTCTACGAGCCCTTCGGCTCCGGTGAACTCCTCCAGGTCTTCCGGGTGTCCGAGCCCGGCATGACCGCGCTGGAGGCGGTGCGCGCGGCCTCGAAGGACCGCAGCGTGAGCGCGGGCTTCGAGGAGGTCCGCATCGGCGCCGTCGACAACCCGCTCGGCGGCGAGGCGGCCGAGCTGGTGTACGCGTACGACAGCGAGGACTACGACGGCCGCCGCCGGGTCCTGGAGCGGGTCTTCACCGCGTCGGACGGCCGCCTCTACGCGGTGCTGGTCGCCGCCCCCGACGAGCAGTGGCCGCGCCACGAGGAGATCCTCGCCACCGCCGTGACGCACTTCGACCCGTACGACAGCCCGTTCTGATGCCCGGCAACAGCCCCTTCCGATCCCCGTACGACAGCCCCTTCTGACGCGGAGCGGCCGGGGCCGGTGCGGCGGTCAGTGCTTGAGGTCGCCGGGCGTGTAGTGGCCGGGGACCTGGCGGGTGGCGACGCCGAAGCGGTTCCAGGCGTTGATGACCGTGATCGCGGCGATCAGCTGGGCCAGTTCGGTCTCCTCGAACTGCTCGGCGGCGCGCGCGTACACGTCGTCCGGGACGAACCCGTCGGTCAGGACGGTGACGGCCTCGGTCAGTTCGAGCGCCGCGATCTCCTTCTCCGTGTAGAAGTGGCGCGACTCGTCCCAGGCGCTCAGCTGGACGATCCGCTCCACGCTCTCGCCCGCCGCGAGGGCGTCCTTGGAGTGCATGTCCAGGCAGAGCGCGCACCGGTTGAGCTGCGAGGCCCGGACCTTCACCAGCTCCAGGAGCAGCGGGTCGAGGCCCTTCCGGGAGGCGGCGTCCAGGCGGACCATCGCCTTGTAGACCTCGGGGGCCAGCTGGGCCCAGGGCATCCGGGCGGGGTGCTCGGAGGCGTACGGGGTGTCGGTGCCGTTGGGGGTGTGGTGTGCGTGTGTCGACGTCATGGCAACGACGCTACGGGCCCGGTGGCACCCCGGTATGGTCCATTCCCATGACGGATTCCTGGGCCACTTTCGGCGCCGACCTGCATCTGGAGCCGGTCGGTACGGGGCTGCGCAGCGGGCTGATGGAGGCCCTGCGGGAGGCGGTGCGCAGCGGGCGGCTGGCCCCCGGGACCCGGCTGCCGTCCTCCCGGGCGCTCGCCGCCGACCTGGGCGTCGCCCGCAACACGGTCGCCGACGCCTACGCCGAACTCGTCGCCGAGGGCTGGCTCACCGCCCGCCAGGGCTCGGGGACCCGGGTCGCCCAGCGGTCCGCGCCGCGCCGGGCGGACCCGGTGGCGGCCCGCACCCGCCCGGCCCGGCCGCGTACCGGCCACAGCCTGAAGACGGGCTCCCCGGACGTGTCGTCGTTCCCGCGCACCGCCTGGCTCCGGGCCGCCCGCAAGGCGCTCACCGCCGCGCCCGACGAGGCACTCGACTACGGCGACCCGCGCGGGCGCGTCGAACTGCGCACGGTGCTCGCCGAGTACCTGGCCCGCTCGCGCGGTGTGTACGCCGACCCGGAACGCATCGTCATCTGCTCCGGCTTCGTCCACGGGCTGAGGCTGCTGGGCACGGCCCTGCGCGGGCGCCGGGTGCGGGAGATCGCCGTCGAGTCGTACGGCCTCGACCTGCACCGCGACCTCCTCACCGGCACCGGTCTCGCCACCCCCTTCCTGGAGCTGGACCACCTCGGCTCGCGGACCGGGGAGCTGGCCTCGATGCGCGGTACGGGGGCGGTCCTGCTGACCCCGGCGCACCAGTTCCCCACCGGCGTACCCCTCCACCCGGACCGGCGGGCCGCCGCCGTCGACTGGGCCCGCTCCACCGGCGGGCTGATCCTGGAGGACGACTACGACGGGGAGTTCAGATACGACCGCCAACCCGTGGGCGCCCTTCAAGGCCTGGACCCCGAACGGGTCGTGTACCTCGGCACCGCCTCCAAGTCGCTCGCCCCCGGCCTGCGCCTGGGCTGGATGGTGCTGCCCCGGGGCCTGGTGGCGGACGTGGTGGCGGCGAAGGGGGCGTACGACTGGATGTCCGGCGCCTTCGACCAGCTGACGCTCGCGGAGTTCATCGCCTCGGGGGCGTACGACCGGCATGTGCGCTCCATGCGGCTGCGCTACCGGCGCCGCCGCGACCAGCTCGTCGCGGCGCTCGCCGCACGCGCGCCGGGCATCCGGGTCAGCGGCATCGCGGCCGGGCTGCACGCGGTCCTCGAACTCCCGCCGGGGACCGAGCGATCGGTGATCCAGGCGGCGGCCTTCCAGGGCCTGCGGCTGGAGGGCCTCGCCACCTACCGGCACCCCGACGCCCCGGCGGGCCGTGACGCGCTGGTGATCGGCTACGGCTCACCGTCGGAGAGCGCGTGGGCGGGCGCGCTGGACGCGTTGTGCCGGGTGCTGCCGTAGACGGCCTTACAGCTGGTCCGCCTCCGGCCCCGCCTCCGCCTCCGGCCCCGCCTCCACCCCCGGCGCCTCCCCGAACCGCGCCAGGGCCAGCGACCCCGCCACCGCCACCGCGAAACCGGTGACGGCCAGCCACCCCAGCCCCGCCCGGGTCCCGTCGCCCAGCCACACCACCCCCACCAGCGCGGGCCCGACCGTCTCCCCGAGCACCATCCCGGCCGTGGCCGTGGTCACCGAACCCCTTTGCAGCGCCGACGTCAGCAGCAGGAACGCCGCCGCCCCGCCCAGCAGCAGCCCGTACGCCGCCGGGTTCCGCACCAACGCCCCCGGCGACACCTCGTCGACCAGCCGCACCGCCACCTCCACCACCCCGAACCCGAACCCGGCCCCCAGGCCCAGCGCCAGCGCACGCGGCCGCGTCGGCAGCCGCCCGCCCCCCGCGCCGAGCACCAGCACCCCCAGCGCGGCGGCGATCGTCGCCCATGGGAGCCAGTCCGGGCCCGGCCGGTCGCCCTCCACGCCCGACGCCAGCCCCAGCATCCCGAGCCCGGCGCAGACCGTCGCCACCGCCGCCCACTCCGTGGCGCTCAGCCGGACCGCCAGCAGCCGGGCCGCGACCACCGCCGTGACCGCGAGGGACGCGGCGAGCGCCGCCCCCACGGCGTAGATCGGCAGCGCGCGCAGGGCGGCGATCTGGAGCACGAAGCCCAGTCCGTCCAGGGCGAGTCCGGCGGCGTAACGCCACTGCCGCGCCGCCCGCAGCAGCAGCGCGGGGTCCACGCCCGCCCCGGAACCGGGTCGGGTGGCGGCCCGCGCGGCGATCGCCTGGAGGACGGAGGCCGTGCCGTAGCAGAGGGCGGCACCGAGCGCACAGATCATTCCCAGGAGCACAAAGGGAATGTACCGGGCGGAGGTCGGCACTCCTCGCCTCCGGCTTCCGAACCGGCGCACCGTACAACTATTCTGACGAGCGGTCCGGCGGTGAACGGGGAGCCGGACCGTGTCACACGTGCCACGGGGGAGAACTGAACATGGCCAAGCGGAGGCTGAGGTCGAGCACGGTCGTGCTCGGCGGCATGGGGCTGCTCGCCCTGACGATCACATCCTGCGGATCGGAACCGGACCGGCGGTGCGCCGACCGGACGACCCGCGAAACCCTGCCCAGTTACGAGTGCCGGGGCGGCAGCGGCAGTGGCGGCTCGGGCGGAGGCGGCGGCCGGGGCTCGTACTACTACGGCGGCTCCACCAGCAGCTACGACGGCAAGGTCCAGGGCGGCAGCTTCGACAAGTCGGCGGTCGACCGGGGCGGCTTCGGCTGCACCAGGTCCGGCGGAGGCTGAGCCCGGTGGAGCGCCGCACCATCACGCCGCGCCCCGGCTGGCAGGAGACCGTCGAGTCCCAGGGGCTCGTCTATCCGCTCACCCGCTACCCGGACGGTTCGCTGCGCCCCTACTGGGACGAGAGCGCCTACTACGTCTTCTCGCTGCCCGAGGTCGAGGTGCTGGAGGAGACCGTCGAGGAGCTGCACACGATGTGCCTGGCGGCCGCCGCGCACATCGTGGAGCGGAACCGTTTCGCCGACCTCGGGATCACCGACCCGCGCCTGGCCTCCCTGGTCGCCGAGTCCTGGCGCCGCCGCGCCGAACTGCCCTCCGTATACGGGCGGTTCGACCTGCGCTACGACGGCGGCGGCCCGGCGAAGATGCTGGAGTACAACGCCGACACCCCCACCTCCCTGGTGGAGGCCGCCAGCCCGCAGTGGTTCTGGATGGAGGAGCGGTTCCCCGGCGCCGACCAGTGGAACTCGCTCCACGAACGGCTGGTCGACGCCTGGAAGCGCCAGGCCCACCTGCTGCCGCCGGGGCCGCTGCACTTCGTGCACTCGGAGGGCGACGAGGCCGGCGAGGACCTGATGACGGTCGCGTATCTGCGCGAGACCGCCCAGCAGGCCGGACTCGACACCGAGGCCCTCTCCGTGGAGGACATCGGCTGGGACCGGCTCAGCGGGCGGTTCGTGGACGACCGGCTCCGCTTCATCCGCAGCTGCTTCAAGCTCTACCCCTGGGAGTGGCTGACCACCGACCGCTTCGGGCCGCAGGTGCTGGACACCCTCGACAACGGCGGCGGCTCCGGCACCACCTGCTGGATAGAGCCCGCCTGGAAGATGCTGCTCTCCAACAAGGCGCTGCTGGCGGTCCTGTGGGAGCTGTACCCGGGCCACCCGAACCTGCTCCCCGCCTATCTCGACGGGCCGCGCGAGCTGGCCGGACCCGGCGGGGCGGGGTACGTCTCCAAGCCGCTGCTGGGCCGCGAGGGCGCCGGGGTCGATCTGTACGGGCCCGGCTCCCCGGCCCATCTGCGCGAGGAGCCGTGCTGCTACCAGGAGTTGGCGCCGCTGCCCGACATCGACGGCAACCGGGTGGTGCTCGGCGCCTGGGTGGTGGAGGACGAGGCGGCGGGGCTCGGCATCCGGGAGTCGGCGGGGCCGGTCACGGACGAGTACGCCCGCTTCCTGCCCCACGTCATCCTCTGAACCCTCCTTTTCGACGGATCAGGCGCTCAGCACCGTCCGCAGCCGGTCGAGGCCCCAGTCCAGGTCCTCCTTGCTGATCACCAGCGGCGGCGCGATCCGGATCGTGGAGCCGTGGGTGTCCTTCACCAGCACCCGCTCCTCCATCAGCCGCTCGGAGATCTCGCGGCCGGTGCCGAGCGCGGGCGCGATGTCGACGCCCGCCCACAGCCCCCGGCCCCGTACGGCCTCCACCGCACCGCCCCCGGTCAGCAGCCCCAGCTCCCGGTGCAGGTGGTCGCCCAGCTCGGCGGCGCGCTCCTGGTACTCGCCGGTCCGCAGCATCGCGATCACCTCCAGCGCCACCGCGCACGCCAGCGGGTTCCCGCCGAAGGTGGAGCCGTGCTCGCCGGGCCGGAAGACCCCGAGGATCTCCGCCGAGGAGACGACCGCCGACACCGGGACCACCCCGCCGCCGAGCGCCTTGCCCAGCAGATACATGTCCGGCACCACGCCCTCGTGCTCCAGCGCGAACGTCTTCCCGGTACGCCCCAGGCCCGACTGGATCTCGTCCGCGATGAAGAGCACGTTCCGCTCCCGGGTCAGCTCCCGCACCCCGGGCAGATAACCGGCGGGCGGCACCAGCACGCCCGCCTCGCCCTGGATCGGCTCCAGCAGCACCGCCACGGTGTTCTCGGTCATCGCCTCCCGGAGCGCGGTGAGATCCCCGTACGGCACGATCTCGAACCCCGGGGTGTACGGGCCGTAGTCGGCCCTCGCCTCCGGGTCCGTGGAGAAGCTGATGATCGTCGTGGTGCGGCCGTGGAAGTTGTCCGAGGCCACGATGATCTTCGCCATCCCGTCCGGGACGCCCTTGACCCGGTAGCCCCACTTCCGGGCGGTCTTCACCGCCGTCTCCACGGCCTCCGCCCCGGTGTTCATGGGCAGCACCATCTCCATGGAGCACAGCTCGGCCAGCCGCGTACAGAACTCGGCGAACCGGTCGTGGTGGAAGGCCCGCGAGGTCAGCGTCACCCGCTCCAGCTGGGCCTTGGCCGCGTCGATCAGCCGCCGGTTGCCGTGGCCGAAGTTGAGCGCCGAGTACCCGGCGAGCAGATCGAGGTAGCGGCGCCCCTCGACATCGGTCATCCAGGCACCCTCGGCCGAGGCCACGACGACCGGCAACGGGTGGTAGTTGTGCGCGCTGTGCGCCTCGGCGGAGGCGATGGCAGTTTCCGTGATCGACACGGGATCTCCGTTCGTCGTGCGGCGTGGGCGGGGGTGGTGCCCACTTTGTATCGTCGGTCGCATCCGGCGCAGGGAAACCTTCACTCTCCGGCGCGCCCGCCCGCGCGTGCTCCCGCGTGCTCTGCTCCTCGACCGGCGTGCTCCCGCGTGCTCTCGGCCTCGACCGGCGCGCTTCCCGTGCGCCTCGCACCGGACCGCGCGCTTCCCCGTGCTCCCCGCGCCGTCCCGCGCACGCTCCGGCGGGCGGAATGTGCGCTTCGTCTCAGGTGCGCGCTCCCCGGGCGTGAGCGGACCCCGCGCCCGAGCGGGTGCGCCCCCGCTGCGCCCCGCACCGGCTGCCGGAGATCGCCCCCGCACCTGAGACAATGGGCCCATGGCCTCTGATCGCTCCGCGCTCTCCACCGACCAGCCGCAGACGGGCCGCACCGGCGCGCCCGCCCGGCCCCGTGTGCTCTCCGGGATCCAGCCCACCGCAGGCTCGTTCCACCTCGGCAACTACCTGGGCGCGGTGCGCCAGTGGGTGGCGCTCCAGGAGACGCACGACGCCTTCTACATGGTCGTGGACCTGCACGCGATCACGGTCCCGCAGGACCCCGCCGAGCTGCGCGCCAACACCCGGCTCGCCGTGGCGCAGCTGCTCGCGGCCGGTCTGGACCCGGAGCGGTGCACGCTCTTCGTCCAGAGCCATGTGCCCGAGCACGCCCAGCTCGGCTGGGTGATGAACTGCCTCACCGGCTTCGGCGAGGCCTCCCGGATGACGCAGTTCAAGGACAAGTCCGCCAAGCAGGGCGCCGACCGCGCCACCGTCGGCCTCTTCACCTACCCGGTCCTCCAGGTCGCCGACATCCTGCTCTACCAGGCCAACCAGGTCCCGGTGGGCGAGGACCAGCGCCAGCACATCGAGCTGACCCGGGACCTCGCGGAGCGGTTCAACGGCCGGTTCGGGCAGACGTTCACCATCCCGGCGCCGTACATCCTCAAGGAGACGGCGAAGATCTACGACCTCCAGGACCCGGCGGTCAAGATGAGCAAGTCGGCCTCCACGCCGAAGGGCCTCATCAACCTCCTCGACGACCCCAAGGCCACGGCCAAGAAGGTCAAGAGCGCGGTCACCGACACCGACACGGTGATCCGCTTCGACGAGGAGAAGAAGCCGGGCGTCAGCAACCTGCTCACGATCCTCTCCACCCTCTCCGGCAGCACCGTCGAGGACCTGGAACGGAAGTACGAGGGCAAGGGCTACGGTGCGCTGAAGACCGACCTCGCCGAGGCCATGGTGGAATTCGTCACCCCCTTCCAGCTCCGCACCCAGGAATATCTGGACGACCCGGAGACGCTGGACTCCATCCTGGCCAAGGGAGCGGAGAAGGCCAGGGCCGTCGCCGCCGAGACCCTGGCGCAGACGTACGACCGGATGGGCTTCCTGCCCGCCAAGCACTGAGTCCAAGGACCCTGGCGAGATCACTGCCCCAGGGGCCACACTTGCGGCGGCGGGTCGCGGCGCAAGGCCGGAAATCGACCATCGACGATGGAGGAGAACGACGTGGGGACCGTAACGCTCGGCGTTTCGATCGCGGTCCCGGAGCCCTACGGCAGCCTGCTCCAGGAGCGGCGCGCGAGCTTCGGGGACCCTGCCGCCTACGGCATTCCCACCCACGTCACCCTCATGCCGCCGACCGAGGCGGAGGCGGCCGACCTGCCGGCGATCGAGGCACACCTCGACCGGATCGCCATGGCCGGCCGCCCCTTCCCGATGCGGCTCTCCGGCACCGGCACGTTCCGGCCGCTCTCCCCGGTGGTCTTCGTCCAGGTCGTGGAGGGCGCCTCGGCCTGCTCCTGGCTCCAGAAGCGGGTCCGGGACGCCTCGGGGCCGCTGGTGCGCGAGCTCCAGTTCCCGTACCACCCGCACGTCACCGTGGCGCACGGCATCTCCGAAGAGGCGATGGACCGGGCGTACGCGGAGCTCGCCGACTACGAGGCGGCCTGGACCTGCGGCTCCTTCGCCCTGTACGAACAGGGCGCGGACGCCGTCTGGCGCAAGCTCCGGGACTTCCCGTTCGAGACCGGCGGCTCCACCCCCGCCGTCCCGGCCCAGGGCGGCTACTCGGTCGACGCGCCGTCGCTGCGCCCCTGATCCCCGCTCCCGCTGGTCACACCGGCAGCCGCCGGAACAGCGGGCGCGGCACATGCCGCAGCGCCGACATCACCACCCGCAGCGAACCGGGCACCCACACCGTCTCCGAGCGCCGCCGCAGCCCCGTCACGATCGCCCCGGCCACCGCCTCCGGCGTGGTGGAGAGCGGCTCCTCCGGCTGCCCGGCCACGGACCGTGTGCGTACGGCGCCGGGGCGCACGACCATCACCTGTACGCCGGTGCCCTGGAGGGCGTCCCCGAGCCCCTGGGCGAAGGTGTCGAGCCCCGCCTTGCTGGAGCCGTAGATGAAGTCGGCCCGCCGGGCGCGCTCCCCGGCCACCGAGGACAGCACCACCAGCGAACCGTGCCCCTGCGCCTGGAGTGCGCCCGCGCACACCAGCCCCGCCGAGACCGCCCCGGTGTAGTTGGTCTGGGCGACCCGGACGGCGGCCATCGGCTCCTCCTCGTCGCGCGCCTGGTCCCCGGCGATCCCGAACGCCATCAGCACCACATCGATGTCGCCCTCCGCGAAGACCTTGCCCAGCACCTCCTCGTGCCTGGCCGAATCCAGCGCGTCGAAGGCGACCGTACGGACATCGGCACCCCGGTCGCGCAGTTCGACGGCCGCCGCGTCCAGGGCGGGGGAGGGGCGCCCGGCCAGCCAGACCCGGCGGGTGCGCAGGGCGATCAGGCGGCGCGCGGTGGCCAGGGCGATCTCGGAGGTGCCGCCGAGGACGAGCAGGGACTGCGGGGCACCGAAGGCGTCCTTCACGGAACTCTCCTGTTCAGGGGGTGGGGGAGCGGTGATGCCGGTACGTCACAGGGCGAGCCGGCGGGCCAGGTCCGAGCGGAACGCCCCCGTCGGGTCCAGCTCCGCCCGCAGCTCCCGGAACTCCCCGAGCCGCGGGTACATCGCGGCCGCTGTCTCCGGCCGCACCCGGGAGTCGGCCGCCAGGCAGACCCGGCCCCCGGCCGCCGCCACCTCCTCGTCCAGCCCGTCCAGGAGGCGGCCGAGGCCGGGCAGGGCGGCGGGCAGGTCGAGGGCGAGCGTCCAGCCGGGCACGGGGAACGACAGCCACCCCGGCGAAGGGGCGCCGAACCGCTGGAGCTCGGCCCGGAGGGCGGGGCAGCGCCGCGCCGAGATCCGCCGCACGACGCGGTGCAGCGCCTCCTCCTGCCCGTACCCGACCGTGAACCGGTAGCGGACGAGCCCGGCCCGCCCGCCGTGCAGCCGGTTCCCGTCGGGGAGGGCGTCCAGGGGGTGGAAGAAGGCGGTGGTGGTGCGGAGCTCGCCGGTCCGGGAGCGGGGCGCACTCCGGTAGCGGACCTCGTTGAGGAGAGCGGCGGCGGTCGGGCCCAGGAGGTCTCCGAGGGGAAGGCCGCCGGGGAGGCCCGGTACGGCGGGCCACCGGTCGCGTCGGCCGGGAGCAGCAGTGCGCGGGGCGCGCATCGTGCGCCGGGCGTGCGCCGGTAGCGCGGAGAGGGGCGCGTGCTCCCCGAGGGTGAGGACGCCTCGCCCGGTCGCCCGGCCCCGGGCGAGCAGATCCACCCAGGCGGAGGCGTACGGCAGAGAGTCGCCGCTGCCCGCGGTGAAACGGGCCAGCAGATCGTCCAGGTCCGTGGCCCGCTCCGTGGAGACGGAGACCAGCGGAGACGGCACCCGCTTCAGGCGGAGGGTGGCGGAGAGGATCACCCCGGTCAGCCCGAGACCGCCGGTGGTCGCGTCGAAGAGGGCGGCGCCGGGCGTCACCGTACGCACCTCGCCGTCGGCCGTGAGGAGCTCCAGCGCGTCGATGTGCCGGGCCAGCGAACCGGCCCCCGGATGGTCGCGGCCGTGCACATCGGAGCCGATCGCGCCGCCCACGGTGATGCGGCCCGTGCCCGGGACGACCGGCAGGAACCAGCCGCGCGGCAGCAGCATCCGCAGCAGCCGGTCCAGGCTCACCCCCGCGTCGCAGCGGACCGTCCCCGCCGCCTCGTCCAGGGCGCGGACGCGGTCCAGGCCCGTCATGTCGAGGACCGAGCCGCCCGCGTTCTGCGCCGCGTCACCGGGCGCCCGCCCGAGCCCCCGGGCGAGGGCGCCCCGGGGACCGCGGCCCCGGACCACGGCAGCCGCTTCCTCGTACGTACGGGGGCGAAACCGTACGGCGGTGGTCGGGGCGGTGCGGCCCCAGCCGGTCAAGGACACCGTGTCGACGGACATGCCCGTGACCGTAGCCCCGGGCGTATCGTCCGGGAAAACCTATTCGTACCCTTTGTTACACCACTCACCGGAACGGGTGATGGAGAGCGTGTCACCGGGGCGGGGAGCAGGCCTTCCGGACGAGTCCGGAAGAGTCCGCGGTGCGGCCCGCAGGTTTTCCGGGCCCGGGAGGGTACGCGTACGTTCATGGACTGGCTCAAGAAACTCCCCGTCGTCGGGCCGCTCGTCTCCCGGCTGATGGAGACGCACGCCTGGCGCTCCTACGAGCGGCTGGACCGGGTCCACTGGGCCAGGCTCGCCGCCGCGATCACCTTCATCAGCTTCCTGGCGCTCTTCCCGCTGATCGCGGTCGGCGCGGCGATCGCGGCCGCGCTGCTGAGCGACAAGCAGCTGGACACCATCGAGGAGAAGCTCGCCGAGCAGGTGCCGGGCATCTCCGACCAGCTCGGCATCGACGGTCTGGTGGCCAACGCGGGCACGGTCGGTCTGGTGGCCGGTGCGCTGCTGCTGTTCACCGGTGTCGGCTGGATCGGATCGATGCGGGAGTGCCTGCGCGCGGTCTGGGAGCTGGACGATGTCCAGGAGGCCAACCCGGTCGTCGCCAAGCTCAAGGACGCCGTGCTGCTGGTCGGCCTCGGCGGAGCGGCGCTCGCCACCCTGGCGGTCTCCACGGTCGGGACGACCGCCGTCGGCTGGACCGCCGACCAGCTCGGCATCCCCGAAGGCGGCGCGGGCGGCATCCTGCTCCGGCTGGCGGCCCTGGTGGTCGCGGTCATCGCCGACTTCCTGCTGATCCTCTACCTGCTGACGCTGCTGCCCGGGGTGGAGCCGCCCCGGCGCCGGCTGGTCGTCGCGGCCCTGATCGGCGCGATCGGCTTCGAACTGCTCAAGCTGCTGCTCGGCAGCTATATGAAGGGGGTCGCGGGCAAGAGCATGTACGGCGCGTTCGGCGTGCCGATCGCGCTGCTCCTGTGGATCAACTTCTCCGCGAAACTGCTGCTGTTCTGCGCCGCCTGGACCGCGACCGGCTCCAAGGCGGAGGAGGGCGTGGGCCGGACGGAGGACGCACCGGAGACCGGCACGGGGGATGCCCCCGGCGCCGTCGCACCGGGCGGCTCCACCCGCGCCTAGGACTTCTCGGCCGGGCCGGTCGATTCGGTCGTCGCCTCTACCGCAGGCTTCGCCTCGACCGCAGCCTTCGGCTCGCCCGCATCGCCGGCGTCGCCCGCATCGGTCGGCGTGGCGGGCTCGCCCACGGCGCCCGCGTCGCCCGTGGCCGGCGTACGGCGGCCAAGACCCGCCAGCGGCCAGCGGCGGTTCACCAGGAACACCCCGGCCGCCAGGAGCACCAGCACGCCGCCGACGATCGCCAGCGCGATCCCGACCCCGCCGGAGCCCTGCCCGGCCGCCGCCGCGTGCGCGGCCTTCGCCTGGCCGCCGGAGCCCTGGTCCGCCCCGGCGGCCGGCTGCGCGCCCTTGCCGCCGGAGATGGTGCCCGCGCCGGTGTCCACCGACTTCGGCGGCACCAGCGAGCCCACCGGCCGCACCTTGCCGCTCGCGGCGAAGCCCCAGTCCAGGAGGTGGGCGGCCTCCTTGTAGACGGCGTGGCTCTCGTCCGCCGACGGGTGCATCACCGTGACCAGCAGCACCCGGCCGTCGCGCTCGGCGACACCGGTGAAGGTGTTGCCCGCGTGGGTGGTGTAGCCGTTCTTGACGCCCGCGATGCCCTTGTACGGGTCGACGCCGTTGTCCCCGGTGATCAGCCGGTTGGTGTTCTGGATCTCGAAGGTCTCGCGCTTCTTCCCCTTCTTCTTCTCGCCGGGGAAGTCGGCGGAGGCCGTCGCCGCGTACTCGCGGAAGTCCTTCTTCTGCATCCCGCTGCGGGCGATCAGCGTCAGGTCGTAGGCGCTGGACACCTGGCCCGGCGCGTCGTACCCGTCCGGCGAGACCACCGTCGTGTCCAGCGCCTGGAGCTCCTCGGCGTGCTTCTGCATCGCCGTCACCGTCTGGGGGATCCCCCCGTACATCTCCGACAGCACGTGCACCGCGTCGTTGCCCGAGCGGAGGAAGACCCCCAGCCACAGGTCGTGGACCGTGTACGTGTGGTCCTCCTTGACGCCCACCAGACTGCTGCCCTCACCGACCCCCGCCAGGTCGCTCTCCTTCACCGTGTGGGTCAGGGAGGTGGGCTGGAGCGCGGGCAGGACCGTGTCCGCGAACAGCATCTTGAGGGTGGAGGCGGGCGGCAGCCGCCAGTGCGAGTTGTGCGCCGCCAGCACCTGGCCGTTCTCCGCGTCCGCGACGATCCACGAGCGGGCGGTCAGCCCCTTCGGCAGCACGGGCGCCCCCGGGCCGAGGTTGACCTGCGTGCCGTTCATGGAGAGCTGCTCGCCCCCGACGCTCGACATGATGTGGTTCGGCACGGGCTCCTTGTCCTTCTCCTTGTCCTTCTCGGCCGCCGACGCGGGAGCGAGGACAAGAGTGGACAGCACGGCGGCGGAGGCGACCGTCAAAGCGATCTTTTTCAGAGCAGGCACGGTCGAAAACGTACAGGGCGAAAATGTGGATGAGGACCCGGACCGGCTGACCCGCCGGAGGGACGGCCGGGACTGCCCCTTTCGGACGCCACCCCGGGCGAGGCGCCCGGAGGGCGGCGGCGATACTGGACCCATGAAGCTCAGCCGCCCCGTCTCCTGGTTCCTGCTCGTCTTCGGGGTGTGGAGCTGGTTCATCTGGATCACTTTCGTCAAGAACCTGTGGCAGGACGGCAGCGGGCTCGCGTTCGACGACGCGGGTGAGCCGACCGGGTACTTCTGGGTCCACCTGCTGCTCGCCATCACGTCCTTTCTTCTGGGGACGGTGGTCGGCGCGATCGGGTTGCGTGGTGTCCGGGCTTTGCGCGACGAGCGCGCATGACGACAGGAACGTAGGGAAGCGCGGATGGCAGCAGTGATCTTCGTCGTGGTGGCGCTCGTGGTGCTGGCGCTGCTGGCGAGCGTGCACCGCTATGTGTGGCGCCGGTTCGTCGGTGACACGACGGCACCCGGCAGCACGCTGCGCAAGGTCGGCACCGTCGCCGCCTTCGTGCTGCCCCTGCTGAGCGTCGGCGCCATGACCTCCGGCAGGATCGGCGCGCCCTTCTGGCTCCAGCAGGTGCTCGCCTGGCCCGGGTTCCTCTGGCTGGCCGCCCTGATGTACCTGACGCTGGCCCTGCTGGTCGGCGAGGTCGTCCGCCCGCTGCTGACCCGGGCGCTCGCCCGGCGCGACGCGGCGGCCGCGGCCCGCTCCACGGCCGGAACCGGAACCTCCGCTCCGGCGGTGGACGGAACCGTGGCCGCGACCGCGAGCGGAACCCGTCCCCGTACGGAAGAACTCGTCCCGGCGGGCCGCACCGGCCCCACCACCTCGGCCGACCCGGCCCCCGTGACCGCACCGGCCACCGAACCGGAACCGGAAGCGGTACGCGATACGGAACCGAAGGCACCGGCGGAAACGGAACCGGCGGACCGGGAGCCGGCAGTCGCCACCACCCCGGCCGCCCCCCACCCCTCCCGCCGCCTCTTCGTCTCCCGGGTCGTCGGCGGCGCCGCTGCCGCCGCCGGGCTCGCCACCGTCGGGCACGGCACCGCCAACGTGCTGCGCGGCCCGAGCGTCCAGCGCATCACCGTGCCGCTGGCCAAACTGCCCCGCGCCGCCCACGGCTTCCGGATCGCCGTGGTCAGCGACATCCACATCGGCCCGATCCTCGGCCGTGCCCACACCCGGCGGATCGTCGACACGATCAACTCCACCTCGCCCGACCTGGTCGCCGTCGTCGGTGACCTCGTCGACGGCTCCGTGGCCGACCTCGGCTCCGCCGCCGAGCCGCTGGCCGCCCTGCGGGCACCGCACGGCAGCTTCTTCGTCACCGGCAACCACGAATACTTCTCCGGCGCGGAGCAGTGGGTGGACCACGTCCGCGAACTGGGGCTGATCCCGCTGGAGAACGCCCGGGTGGAGATGGGCGGGTTCGACCTCGCCGGGGTCAACGACGTCGCGGGGGAGACCGAGGGCCAGGGCCCCGACTTCGTCCGCGCGCTCGGCGACCGGGACCGCTCCCGGGCCGCCGTCCTCCTCGCGCACCAGCCCGTCGTCATCCACGACGCCGTGGAGCACGGGGTCGACCTCCAGCTCTCCGGCCACACCCACGGCGGGCAGCTCTGGCCGGGGAACTACCTCGCCGAGCTGGCCAACCCGACCGTCGCCGGGCTGGAACGGTACGGCGACACGCAGCTGTTCGTCTCGCGCGGGGCGGGCGCCTGGGGGCCGCCGGTCCGCGTCGGCGCCCCGGCCGACATCACCGTCGTCGAACTCGCCTCGCGCCAGGCCTAGGAGCCCGTGCGCCGGTCCTGAAACCCCGTCTCCCGCCCTCGCGGGCGTTGCGGTTGCGATCATGCGGCATTCAACAAAACCGCACCGTAGTGTCACGCTGAGCTACGGAAATCCGCACGTGGGAGGCGGGAAACGGCCTTTTCGGACACGCTCCGTCGAACGTGTCCAACAAAAGGCTGTGAGCGCCCCATTTACTCTTCCAGATGTGAAAATCGTGTGATTGGGTAAGCGCGAACATGCGGCGATGTGCGTGTCTGAGCGCAACTGCCGTGGTGGGGCTGGTAAGGGAGAGCACGGCAATGCGGTCGGTCCGGGTACGGATTCTCGCGATTTTCGCGGTTTTGGTCATCGCAGGCGTCGGCGCCTGGCAACTGCTCCCGTCGGGGGAGGCGAAGACCGACGCGGTCACCGTCGGGACATCGGACATCGTGACCTCGCTGGACCCGGCCGGCGCGTACGACGCGGGCTCCTGGGCGATCTACAGCAACATCTACCAGTCGCTGATGACGTTCAAGCCCGGGGCCATCGTGCCGGAGCCGGACGCGGCCGAGAGCTGCGCGTTCATCGGGCAGAAGCTCCAGACGTACCAGTGCAAGCTCCGTGACGACCTGGTCTTCTCCAACGGCCGGAAGATCACCGCCGAGGACGTCAAGCACTCCTTCGACCGGATCTTCGCGATCAAGTCGGACGTCGGCCCCGCGGGTCTCTTCCCCACCCTCGACACGGTCTCGACCGAGGGCCGGACGATCACGTTCAACCTGTCCGGCAAGGACGCGACCTTCCCGCAGAAGCTCGCCACCGGCGCCGCGGCGATCGTCGACTCGACCAAGTACCCCAAGAACGAGCTCCGCAAGGGCAACCAGGTCGACGGCTCCGGCCCGTACGTCCTCAAGTCGTACGAGCCGAACAACCGGGCCGAGCTGGTGCCGAACCTGAAGTACAAGGGCGCGCTCAAGAAGATCGGCGAAGCGGTCGACATCCGCTACTTCAAGGCGTCCGAGGACCTGCTGACCGCCTGGAACAAGGGCGAGGTCGATGTGGCCCACCGCCAGCTGCCGGCCTCGAAGCTCGCCGAACTGGACGCGGGCGACCCGGAGATGCGGGTGACCGAGGCGGCCACGGCCGAGATCCGCAACATCATCTTCAACACCCGGCAGAACTCCCCGTTCGGCGAGAAGAAGGTCCGTCAGGCCGTCGCCGCGCTCCTGGACCGGGGGCCGCTGGTCAGCAAGGTCTACCAGGGCACGGTCGACCCGCTGTACTCGCTGATCCCCACCGGCTACATCGGGCACAGCACCCCCTTCTTCGACGCCTACCCCACCGCTGACCCCAAGCGCGCCAAGCAGCTGCTCCAGCAGGCCGGGGTCCAGACGCCGGTCGCGGTCAACTTCGCCTACCGCGAGGGCGACATGTACACCAAGGAGACCGCCGAGCTGCGGCGCCAGCTGGAGAAGGACGGGCTGTTCAAGGTCTCGGTCAAGGCCGTGGAGTGGACGCGGTACCAGAAGGGCTACGCGGCCGGTGAGTACGACATGTACACCGTCGGCTGGTTCCCCGACTTCCCGGACCCCGACACCTTCAGCCAGCCGCTCGTCGGCACCGACAACGTCCTGCACAGCGGCTACTCCAGCAAGAAGATGGACCAGCTGATCACCGCCACGCAGCAGTTCAGCGACCGCGGCCGCACCTCCAACGACTTCAAGGAGATGCAGAAGCTGGTCGGCGAGGACGTCCCCCTGCTGCCGCTCTGGCAGAAGAAGGACTACGTCGTCGCCAAGACGGACGTCGCCGGCTCCCAGTACCTCTCCGACGGCACCGGCTTCTGGCGCCTGTGGGAACTCAGCTGGATCTGATGACGGGCCGTCCCGGCCTCCCCGGCCGGGACGCGGCCGGTCAGCCGGCCGGCCGGGGCTCGCTCCCGGCCGCCGGGCCCGGCATGAACTCCACCAGCAGCGCGTGAACCTGCCGTACGAGCGGTCGCAGCACCCGGAAGCGGGAGAGCCCGATCGCCCGTGCGGCGATCGGCGCGGTGCGCTCCACGAGCCGCCGGCTGCGCTCGGCGCCCGGCGAGCGGTCGTACACCCAGAAGAGCACCAGGCCCATCTGCATCAGCCAGAGCAACTCCGGCAGCAGCGGCGCCAGTTCGGGGTCGCTCTTGGTGTCGGAGCCGGCGAGGGCCTGGCGGTGGATGGAGATCGCCGCCTCCCGGGCCGCCACCGACTCGTCGGAGAACGGGGAGAGCGGACTCTCCGGGTCGGCCGCGTTCTTGAAGAACTGGGCGGCGAACCGGTGGTACGGCTCCGCCACGTCCAGCCAGACCAGCAGCACCCCCCGGATCCGGGCGGCCAGCTCCGCCTCCTCGGCGAGGACGGGCCGCACCGCCGCCGCGTGTTCACCGGAGATGCGGTCGTAGAACCCCTGGACCAGGTGCTCCTTGGAGGAGAAGTAGTAGTAGGCGTTCCCGGTGGAGACGCCCGCCTCCTGGGCGATCGCCCGCATCGTCGTCCGGTCGTACCCCCGCTCGGCGAAGAGGCGGAGCGCCGTTTCGAGAATCAGCGTGCGGGTCTGCTCGCTCTTCGCGGCCTTGCCGGACGCGGCGGCCCTGGCCGCCTTGGCGGGCTTCGCGGCCCCGTTCTCCTGCACGTTCTTCTCTTCCTTCACCACGGGCCCAAGGTTAGCCCTGACGGGGAGCCCACTGTCCGCCCGGCGGTACGGCGCACGCCTGCCGCGGCCCGCACCGGGGAGCCGTGACCGAGCGGTACTTCGCCGCGGCGAGCACGGTCCCCCGGGCGAAGGGAGCCCCCGCCGGGGTGGTCAGCCAGTGGGCCTTCGAGCGGTACCCCGCCAGCGCCCACAGGCAGACGATCCAGGCCGACGTCCCCTGGTAGACCTGCCCCAGGTCGCCCACCACGGTGATCTCCGCGTAGGTGGCGGCGGGGTCCAGCTCCGGGAACCGCCGCCGTGCCTCGTCCGATCCGGCCGGTACGAGGTCCAGCGGGACGAGCTGGCGCTGGCGGCCGAGCCAGTGGCGCAGGTGGGTGCAGAGCGGGCACTGCGCGTCGTAGAGGACGGTGAGCCGGCGGACGGGCCAGGCGGCGGTCACCGGGCTCACTGCCCCGGCGTGGGGGCGGGCGCGGCCCACGGGCCCGGCGTCCCCGGCTTGGTCCAGCCCTGCGGCGGTACGGGCGGGGTCTGCTCGCGCTCCAGTGCGCTGCGGCGGCGGATGCGGCTGAGCACGTACACATTGCCCAGGTGCATGACGCCGAGCACCAGCAGGACCACGCCGACCTTCACCGAGAGCGCCTCGAACAGCTCGCGGGCGCTGGCGACCCCGTCGGCGTTCTTCAGGTAGAGCGTGACGAATCCCAGGTTGACCAGGTAGAAGCCCACCACCAGCAGGTGGTTGACGGCTTCGGCGAGCTTCTCGTTCCCGTGCAGCACGTCGGCGAGGAAGACCCGCCCGTTACGGCTGAGGGTGCGGGCGACCCAGACGGTGAGCGCCACGCTGATCAGCAGGTAGAGGACGTATGCGACCACGGTGAGGTCCATGCCCCACACTCCTTTGAACGTGTTCAAAACTGCTCTTGGGCATGACTGTAGACCCCTTCTTGAACATGTTCAAGAAGGGGTCTACAGGGTGTGTGTCAGAGAACCTTGGGCGGCGGCCCGGGCGATTCCGCCGGGTCCGGCGGATCCACCGGCTCCGGCGGCTCGGTCAGCGCGTCCGCGATCTCCGCGCGCAGCGCCTCACCGTGCAGCGACGGCAGCTCCGCCAGCAGCTCGGCCCACTCCTCGGCGGCGTCGTCCACGCCTTCGCGGAACCCCCGCGCGATCGGCTTGCGGGCGAAGAACAGCCCCACCGCCGCGACCGGCCGCAGCAGCCACCGCCCGCGCACGCTCAGCACCACGGTGACCCGCCAGGTGGAGTCCTCGGCCGGGCGCGGGGTCACCGTCAGCCGGGCCTTGCCCAGCCGGTGCACCGCCTTGCCGATGACGGGCGCCCGGGCGGCCGGGGGCGCCGAAGAGGGCTGCTCCAGCGCCGCCCACCAGGCGTGCAGGTCGGCCTTGGCGCGGCCGGAGAAGCGGTACAGCGAACCGCCCTGCGGGTTGTGCCCGTCGAGGGAGACCTCCAGCGCCTTGGGCGTACGGGGCTCGCGCAGCCGCACCCCCACCCGCATGGACATGCCCTCCTCCGCCACACGGCTCTCCACCTCGACGGTGCGCGAGGGCCGCCACTCCCGCAGGACGGCGACCTCCGGGGCGCCCTCCCTGTCCTTCTGCGCGGGGTCCTCCCCGTACTGCGCCCCCGACTGGAGGTGACGCCCCTTCAGCAGCCGGAGGCCGTATACGGGGCGCCCGTCGGGCAGCAGGATCTCGCCGCCCTCCTCGCGGGAGGCGTCGAAGAGGTCCACCACATGCCCGGCGGCCTCCTCGAACCAGTGGCGGTCCAGGGCGGCGACGGTGACGGTGTGCTCGAAACGTGCCATGACCGGAAAGCCCGCCGCTCAGGCGCTCATCGAACGGGCCTGGTTGACCTGGCCCATCACGGCGGGGAAGGTGTGCGGGCCCATCGCGGGGATCATCGTGCCGTGGTGGCGGCCGCCGCTGGTCACCGTGACCTGGACGAACCCGACGGTCCGCTTCTCCTTCATCAGCAGGAACAGCAGGCCGATCAGGCAGAACAGGGCGAAGACGATCGCCAGCACGATCGCGTGCGCCGGGATCTTCTCCTCGGTGCGCGACATGTCGGTCGCCGTCCAGACCGCGCCCTTGAGCGGCATCGTCCCCGAAGGGGTGACGATCGCGTCGCTCATGACGGTGATGTCGCCGATCGCCAGCACCGGGACACCGCCGTGTCCGGCCATTTCGTGCGGTACGGGGAGGTACTGGCCCGGCATCGTCGGCTGCCCCGGGTGCGGATACCCGTAACCGGGGCCGGGCTGGGTCGCCGACTCGGGCAGCGGCTGCGGATAGCCGTACGCGGGCGCGCCGCCCGGCGGCGGGTACCCGTACGCCTGGCCGTCGGCCATCGTCGGCGGGTGGCCCGGCTGCTGCTGGGGAGGACCCCACTTGTACGCGTCGCCAGGTGAAGGATTCGGCTCGCTCATGGGGATCCCCGTTCTCTGCGCGTCGTGAGCTCCGCACGACGGTACCGCCCGTATCGCCCGGACGCAGCAACGGGCCCCGCCCGCCGAGGTCATGACGACGACGGCGGGCGGGGCCCGTGAAGGTGGTGCGCGGGGTCAGAAGCGACGCGTGATGAGCGCGCGCTTCACCTCCTGGATCGCCTTGGTGACCTCGATGCCACGCGGGCAGGCGTCCGTGCAGTTGAACGTCGTACGGCAACGCCACACGCCGTCACGGTCGTTGAGGATCTCCAGACGCTGCTCGCCGGCCTCGTCGCGCGAGTCGAAGATGAAGCGGTGCGCGTTGACGATCGCCGCCGGGCCGAAGTACTGCCCGTCGTTCCAGAACACCGGGCACGAGGACGTGCACGCGGCGCACAGGATGCACTTGGTGGTGTCGTCGAACCGCTCACGGTCCTCGGCGGACTGGAGGCGCTCGCGGGTCGGCTCGTTCCCCTTGGTGACGAGGAAGGGCATGACGTCGCGGTACGCCTGGAAGAACGGGTCCATGTCGACCACGAGGTCCTTGAGGACCGTGAGGCCCTTGATGGCCTCCACCATGATCGGCTTTTCCGGGTTGATGTCCTTGATCAGCGTCTTGCAGGCGAGCCTGTTCTTGCCGTTGATCCGCATCGCGTCGGAACCGCAGATGCCGTGCGCGCAGGAACGGCGGAACGTCAGGGTCCCGTCCAGCTCCCACTTGATCTTGTGAAGGGCGTCGAGGACACGCTCCTTCGGGTCGATCTCGATCTGGAAGTCCTGCCACTGGACCTCGTCCGACACCTCGGGGTTGAAGCGGCGGATCCGGAACGTGGCCGTGATGAACGGGGAGTCGGCGAAACCGGCTTCGGGCTTCGCGGTCCCGTCGGTCTTGTCCAGGGTCGGGGTAGCCATCAGTACTTACGCTCCATCGGCTGGTAGCGGGTCGTCACGACCGGCTTGTAGTCGAGTCGGATCGACTCGGCGCCGTCGGCGGCCACCTCGCGGTACGCCATGGTGTGGCGCATGAAGTTGACGTCGTCGCGGTTGGGGTAGTCCTCGCGGTAGTGACCGCCGCGGGACTCCTTGCGGGCGAGCGCGGAGACCGCCATGACCTCGGCCAGGTCGAGGAGGTTGCCCAGCTCGATGGCCTCCAGCAGGTCGGTGTTGAACCGCTTGCCCTTGTCCTGGATGGACACGTTCAGATACCGCTCGCGCAGCTCGGCGATCTTGTCGACCGCCGTCTTGATCGTCTGCTCGGTGCGGAACACCATCACGTTGGCGTCCATGCACTCCTGGAGCTCCAGGCGCAGCGCCGCCACGCGCTCGGTGCCGTTGGAGTTGCGCAGCCGCTCCACCTGGTCGGCGACGAGCTGGGCCGGGTTCTCGGGCAGCTCGACGAAGTCGTTCTTCGCGGCGTACTCGGCGGCGGCGATGCCCGAGCGCTTGCCGAAGACGTTGATGTCCAGGAGCGAGTTGGTGCCCAGGCGGTTGGCGCCGTGCACGGAGACACAGGCGACCTCGCCGGCGGCGTACAGGCCCGGGACGACGGTGGTGTTGTCGGCCAGCACCTCACCCTCGACGTTGGTCGGGATGCCGCCCATGGCGTAGTGCGCGGTCGGCTGGATCGGGATCGGGTCCGTGTAGGGCTCGATGCCGAGGTACGTACGCGCGAACTCCGTGATGTCCGGGAGCTTGGCGTCCAGCTGCTCCGGCGGCAGGTGCGTGAGGTCCAGGTAGACGTGGTCGCCGGCCGGACCGCAGCCGCGGCCCTCGCGGATCTCCGTGTAGATGGAGCGCGAGACGACGTCACGCGAGGCGAGGTCCTTCATGACGGGCGCGTACTTCTCCATGAAGCGCTCGCCGTCCTTGTTGCGGAGGATGCCGCCCTCACCGCGGGCGCCCTCCGTCAGCAGGATGCCCATGCGCCAGATGCCCGTCGGGTGGAACTGGAAGAACTCCATGTCCTCCAGCGGCAGGCCGCGCCGGTAGCAGGCGGCCTGGCCGTCACCGGTCAGGGTGTGCGCGTTGGACGTCACCTTGAAGAACTTGCCGGTGCCGCCGGAGGCGTAGATGACCGACTTCGCCTGGAAGACGTGGATCTCGCCGGTCGCCAGCTCGAACGCGACGACGCCGGCGGACTTCTTGACCCCGTCGACCTCGGTGATCAGCTGGTCCAGGACGTAGAACTCGTTGAAGAACTCCACGCCCTCCTTGACGCAGTTCTGGTACAGCGTCTGGAGGATCATGTGGCCGGTGCGGTCCGCGGCGTAGCACGACCGGCGGACCGGGGCCTCACCGTGGCTGCGGGTGTGACCGCCGAAGCGGCGCTGGTCGATGCGGCCCTCGGGCGTCCGGTTGAACGGCAGGCCCATCTTCTCCAGGTCGAGGACGGCGTCGATGGCCTCCTTCGCCAGGATCTCGGCCGCGTCCTGGTCGACCAGGTAGTCGCCGCCCTTGACCGTGTCGAAGGTGTGCCACTCCCAGTTGTCCTCCTCCACGTTGGCGAGCGCGGCGGCCATGCCGCCCTGCGCCGCACCGGTGTGGGAGCGGGTGGGGTAGAGCTTCGTCAGCACGGCGGTGCGGCTGCGCTTGGTGGCCTCGATGGCCGCGCGCATGCCGGCGCCGCCGGCGCCGACGATGACGGTGTCGTACTTGTGGATCTGCATGGTTTCCTCTGGTCCCTCTGTCCCGGCGCCTAGCGGATGTTCGGGTCGAAGGTGAAGATCACCAGCGTGCCCAGCAGGACGGTGAACACCGTGGCGGTGTACAGGAGCATCTTCAGCCAGAAGCGGGTGTTGTCCCGTTCGGCGTAGTCGTTGATGACCGTACGCAGGCCGTTGCCGCCGTGGAGCATGGCGAGCCACAGCATGATGAGGTCCCAGGCCTGCCAGAACGGCGAGGCCCAGCGGCCCGCCACGAAGGCGAAGCCGATCTTGGAGACGCCGCCGTCGAGTACCAGCTGGATCAGCAGGTGGCCGATGACGAGGACGACCAGGACGACACCCGAGAGGCGCATGAAGAGCCACGCGTACATCTCGAAGTTGCCGCGCGACGCCTTGGGCGTCTTGCCGGTGCGCTTGCGCGGGGGCTCGATCACCGGGGCCGGGTGGTCGACGTCGTACAGGCTCACGCCTTCGACATCGCCGATCGCGGCTGCGGAAGAGGTCTCGCTGGACATGGGCCTCAGCTCCCGAACATTTCACGTACGGCGTGGCCGAGGACGGGGTACAGGGCCCCGACCATCAGCACGATCCAGATGCCCACCACGGTCCAGAGCATCTGCTTCTGCAAGCGCGGGCCCTTGGCCCAGAAGTCCACGGCGATGATCCGGAGACCGTTGAGCGCGTGGAAGAGAATGGCGGCCACGAGGCCGTATTCGAGGAACGCGACGGGCCACGTCTTGTAGGTGGCCACGACTTCGTCGTAGGCCTCCGGGGAGACGCGGACGAGTGCGGTGTCCAGGACATGTACGAACAGGAAGAAGAAAATGAGGACACCGGTGACTCGATGAGCCACCCACGACCACATGCCTTCCCGGCCGCGGTACAGCGTTCCAGCCGGCACGGAAGAACCCTCCGGGAGCGGGGATTGGGGTCGGCCGGCTTGACTGTCGGTCTGACCCGGCCGGGTACGGTCCACCGGCCCCGGCCATCGTAGCGACGCTTTGTCGGTTCGTTCGCGCCGGGGCCTCTGGTGTGATCAAAGTGGCAATCAAACAGGCACGTACGGGCTAGAGCGGCCCTTTCCCGGGCGCTGTCCCCGAGGCCTTCCCGACCCGGGCACCGCCCGGGTCACCAGCCCTCGGCCACCAGCTCGGTCAGCCTGCTCCGGGCCAGTCGCCGCAGCTCGTCGGCGGTCACCGCCCGCTCCTCGTCCACCTCGTGCGTCAGCCGGACCCGGATGGAGGCCAGGACCTGGTCCACCTCCTGCGAGGGCGGGCAGGTGTCCAGGCAGATCACGAAGGAATGGCCGAATCTGCTCTCGTACGCCGCGTGCGCCGCCCGCAGCGCGAGGTGGGCGGCGCGGGGCGCGTCGTGGTGCAGGCAGGGGGCGGGCTCGGCGGCGAGCGCTTCGGCGATGTCGCGGGGGGCCAGGTCGTACCCCGCCTCGTCGGAGGCGGCCAGCAGGGACGCCAGGTCCGGGAAGGGGCGGTGGGCGGCCATGCGGTGGGCCCAGCGGCGGCTGCCGCAGCACTCCAGGAGCGCGGCCTCGGCGGTGGTGAAGGGCGCCTCGTTGAACCGGGCGAGACCGGCCGCCAGGTCGGCGGGGGATACGCCGAAGGCACCGCCGACCTGCGGCGGACGGCGGTGCTGCACGGGTATGGCGCAGGGCCCGGCCGGGGGCGTGGACTGCGTGGGCAGGCCGGCGGGGGACTCGCTGGACCTGGACAGCGTGGACTCCTCGAATCAACGACATCTATGACCCCGGAGACGGGCAGGAGGGCAACAAGGTTGCCCGACCGGGGCGTGTACGAGATGAAACCGAGACGTACATGGGGTGGGAGTGTGGCGTTCCCGGGTGGAGGTGAAGGGGTTCTCGGGGTGGAAGTGAAGAGAGGGACGAATGTGCCGCAACGCTAGCGAGATCGGTCGGCGGCCGTCCGGGGGAACGGCCAAAAATCACCCGAACGGGAGAGTTTCGGAACGTTTGACGGCCGCCTGACCTGCGAGGTCCGGGGTTCTGTACGCTCCGCGCTCGTTCTCGGTGGGCAGACCGGCGGTAAAAATGTTAGCCTTTCAGCCTATCCACTCACCCTTGACCCTCTACCTGTCCCCTGGCCCCTATTCCGGAGGAATCTGACCGATGTCGCCCACGCGAGGTGCCCTCGTCACCGGCGCGGCTGTCACCGCCGCGGCCGCCGTCGTCCTCACCGTCGTCGTCTGGCCGGAAGGCTCCGGGAGCCACCCCTCCCGCGACGCGGCGTCACCGTCCGGGACCTCCGCCACGGCGGCCGCCCCGTCGCCCTCCCGCAGCTATCCGCTCTCCACCACGCCGAGCACCATCCCGGCGGTCCGCGAGCACACCGCCGCGCGCGGGCCCGGCTGGCAGCCGGGCAAGGGCAGCTCCGTCGTCATAGCCAAGGGCAGCCAGCTGCTCGCCGACGAGGCCCAGCTGCTCGCCAAGGAGCTGAAGCTGCCCTACCGGGGGGCCCAGGCGCCCCGCGCGGGGGACGTGGAGCTGGCGCTCGGCGCGAAGGACCAGGGGCCCGCGGAGTCGTACACGCTCACCGTGCGCGACCGGAAGGTGAAGATCACCGGCCCCGACGAGTCGGGCGTGTTCTACGGCACCCGCACCCTCAAGCAGTCGCTCAAGGCCGACAGGACCGTGCCGGAGGGCGTCGTCAACGACCGGCCCGACCGGCCGCAGCGCGGGCTCAACCTCGACATCGCCCGTAAGCACTACAGCGCGGGGTGGATCGAGGACCGCATACGGGAGATGGGCGACCTCAAGCTCAACCAGCTCGGCCTGCACTTCTCCGACGACCAGGCGTTCCGGATCGAGTCGAAGACCCACCCCGAGGTCGTCTCGGACGAGGCCCTCACCCAGGACGAGGTCCGCCGCATCGTCGGCCTCGCCAACAGCCTGCACATCGAGGTCGTCCCCGAGATCGACTCGCCCGGGCACCTCGGCGCGGTGCTGCGCGCTCACCCCGACCTCCAGCTCCGCAACACCCAGGGCCGCGAATCGCGGGGGTCCATCGACATCTCCAAGCCGGGCGCGGCGAAGCTGGTCGACGAGCTGCTGGACGAGTACACCGAGCTGTTCCCCGGCAAGTTCTGGCACCTGGGCGCGGACGAGTACCAGGCGCTGATGGTCAGCGACCCGGCCGCCTCCTACCCGCAGCTCCAGCGGGCCGCCGAGCAGAAGCACGGCTCCGGCGCCACCATCGAGGACCTCGCCACGGGGTGGCTGAACGACCGGGCCGAGGTGGTGGAGCCCAAGGGCCGCACCGCCAAGGCGTGGAACGACGGGCTCTTCCGCGACTCGAAGGTCAAGGCCGCCAAGAACATCGAGATCGAATACTGGACCGGCAAGGAGATCGGTGCCCGGCCGCCGCAGGAGTACCTCGCCGAGGGCTACAAGATGCTCAACCTCAACGACGAGTTCCTGTACTACGTGCTCGGCGAGCCGAACCAGTTCGTCTACCCGACCGGCAAGCGGATCTACGAGCAGTGGACCCCGATGGTCCTGCGCGGCACCGAGCCGGTGGCGGAGCGCTACTCGCCGCAGATCCTCGGCGGCCGGTTCGCCGTCTGGGGCGACCTGCCCAACGCCCAGACCACCCAGCAGGTCGCCGACGGCATCCGGATGCCGCTCGTGGCGACCTCGCAGAAGCTGTGGGACCCGCGGAAGCCGGAGCTGACCTGGGCACAGTTCCAGGAGCTGGCGGGCCGGACGGGCAGCGCGGGCTGACGGCACCCGGGCCGGCCGGCGGAACGTAAGCCCGTGGACATCGGAGCCGTGCGCGGGCTACCGTCCGCCGACCGCGCGCTCCTGGGGAGGGACGTGAGAGGTCACCGACCACGACCACGCCCCGGGGGGAACGCCTCATGCTCTGTACCCGATGCCGCATCAGAACGGCCGTCACCGACGAAGACCTCTGCACTTTCTGCTCGGGCACCCGGCCCCCGCTGCCCGGCTACCTGGCGCCCCGGGCCACCGGCCCCGGCGGCTGGGGCGTCGGCGACTGGCCGCGCTCACCGGTCGGCCTGTCCTGGGCGGTGACCGCGCTGCTCGGTACGGTCATCGCCACCGACCTGGCCGCCTTCGCCTCCGGGCTCCACCTGCACGGGCTGTGGGCGGGGTACGCGGACGGCGGCGACCGGGCCGTTCTCGGCAGCCGGGGCGACTGGGCCGAAGTGCTCTACGGCGCCACCGCGGTCGCCCAGCTCATCGCCTTCCTCGCCACCGCCGTCGTCTTCGTCGTCTGGTTCCACCGCACCAGCCGGAACGCCGAGGTCTTCGACCCGACCGCCCTCACGATGGGCCCGGGTTGGTCGGTGGGCGGCTGGTTCGTCCCCGTGGCCAATTTGTGGTTCCCCTACCGGGTCGCCGCCGGGAGCTGGAGGGCCAGCACCCCCGTGGGCCCGGAGGGTGCCCGGCTCCCGGTCTCACGGGCACCGCTCAACCTCTGGTGGGCCGCATGGGTCGCGGCCGTGGCCCTGGACCGGATCGCCGCACGGATGTGGGGCCTGGCCGAGGAGCCGGGGGAGATCGTGGGCGGCCTCGCCCTGGTGATGGCCGCCGACGCGCTCGACATCGCCGCCGCCGTACTGGCCATCCTCTTCGTCCGCGCCCTGAACCGGATGCAGGTGGAGCGCGCGGCGCTCCGCGCACCGCAGCCCGTCGCCGTGTAGCCGGGGCCGGCTGACGCCGATAGTGACGCTTTTCAGCCATTCGGCGCAGTACGCGGTAGACCGAGGGAGACGTCGATGAGTCTGCTGGAACTGATCGAACGCGCCGACGAGCGAGCGCTCGCCGCCAGTGCCGTGGCCTGCCTGGACCGCTGCCTGCCGCTGCTGGCGGGACCGGACGGGCCCGAACCGCTGCGCCCGCTCTGGGCGAGCTGTGAGGACGGGCGGGAATGGGCCATTCGCCTCGCGGCCGTCCGTACGGGGCTGGACAAGGAGGCCGTCACCGATGGACCGGCCGCACGGGTGCGCGCGATGCTGGGGGCCGCCCCCTCCGACTTCGCCCCCGCCCCGCTGCGGGAGTGGGCGGACGCCTGCTCGCTGGTCGCGCTGGAGATCCACGGCCGGTTCGACGCCCCGGACGGGGAGGTCCCGCAGGACGCGGCCGACCTGCTGAAGGCGGCGCGCGCCGGAGAGCCGGGCGGCGTGGGCCCGCTGGTGGCGGGGGAGCTGGAGCGCCAGGTGCGCATCCTGGAGATCCTGGAGGAGACCACCGGCACGACGGGCAGCGGCGCCGGGGTACGCAAGGCCCTGGACCTGTCGGTCGAGGGCCGCCGGGTCCTGCGCGCGGTGATGTCGCGGCGGGCCCGCATCAGGGGCTGACCGGTCAGGACCCGGCCTGCGCTCCGCCTCCCTGACGGATGCGGTCGAGGATCTCGTGGTGCAGGGCCTCCAGTCCGGCCGGAGGCAGCGGGACGGGGCTGCCGGTGAGGACGTACCACTCCTCCGCGCCGGTGTACTGGACGGCGATCTCCGCGCGCCCGTCGGGCCGCAGCGTGGTGGAGACCGTCAGCTCACCGGTGACGACCCCCACCTCGTCGGTCATCGCGCCGCCGGGGCCCGCCTTGACGTCGTCCACGAACTGCTGAGGCTGTGCCGGGTCAGGTCCGCTCATGAGGTTCTTCCGTTCATGGGTTACAGGTGTCCAGCATCTCCGTCAGCATGCCCTTCTCCGCCTCCGTGACGGAGAGCTCGTACGACGCCTTCACCGACACCCAAGCACGGGAGTAGGTGCACCAGTACGCCTTGGACGGCGGCTGCCACTCGTCCGGCCCCTGGTCGCCCTTGGAGCGGTTCGACGACGCCGACACCGCCAGCAGCTGAGGGCGGGTCAGGTCGTTGGCGAACTCCTTGCGCTTCTCCTGCGTCCAGCTCCTGGCCCCGGAGCGCCAGGCGTTGGCGAGCGGGACCATGTGGTCGATGTCCAGGTCGCGGGCCTCGCTGAACTCCTCGTCGTCGTAGACGCTGGTCCACTTCCCGGAGACGGCCCGGCACTGCGGGTCCCGTTCGACATCGGTGCCGTCCCGCTCCAGCACGGTCTCCCGGGTGTCACAGGACTCGCCCTGCGCGGCCCAGTGGGGGAACTTCGCCCGGCTGTAACCGGACATCGAACCGTGCGGGGCCACCTTCAGCCCGGCCAGCTCCTCCCTGGCCTGCCCGGCGGACGGTATGCCCGGCAGGTTCGTGTCGTCGGCCGCCGCACCGCCGCCTGCCCCGGCCGAGGCCGAGGCGGACGGCTTCCCGTCGCCCGGCTCGGGCGTCGTCGCGTCCTCGATCGCCGCGCATCCGGCCACCAGGAGGACGACTCCGGCCGCCAGCCCCCGTCGCCACCAGTTCTGCCGACTCGTCATGACCTGGCCCACCCCACGCAGTTCGCCGCTGATTCCCTTGGTCCGCGCAGCCTATCGGCCCCCACCCCCTCTCACGGCGCCGTCGCCGAGCCCCGCCCGGCGACGGACCGAGCCGTTACCGGGAGGCCGCCGACAGGATCACGTCCACGAGCCTCTCCGCAGCGTCCGGGCGCCCGTGCGCCCTGGCGGCCGAGGCCATCGCCTCCCGGCGCGCCGGGTCGTCGAGGAGCGGGCCGACCGCCTCACGCAGCTGCGCGCCGGTGACGTCGCCGAGCAGGGCGACCGCCGCCCCGGACTCCTCCAAGTGGCGTGCGTTGTGGGCCTGTTCGTTCCCGGCCGCCGTCGCGAGCGGGATGAATACGGCGGGCTTGCCCAGGGCGGTCAGCTCGGCCAGGGTGCCCGCACCGCTACGGGAGACCACCAGATCGGCCAGGGCCAGCACGTCCGGCAGCTCCGGTCCGACGAACGGGGTGAGGTGGTAGCGGGCGGCGAGCTCGGCGGGCAGCCCGGCGGCGCGGGCGGACAGCGCCGCGACATGGGCCGGGCCGCACTGGTGCACCACGTTGGCGCGCTCCAGCAGCCACGGCAGTTCACCGCCGACCACGTCGTTGATCTGCTGCGACCCCTGCGCCCCGCCGGTGACGTACACGGTCGGAAGGCGCCGGTCGAAGGCGTGGAGGCCGAGCGCGGTCACGGCCTTGTCCGGGTGGCCGGACAGGACCTCCGGCCGTACGGGGTTGCCGGTGACCACCGCCGCCGACCGCACGCCCTCCGGCAGGAGCGGCAGGGTCGACTCCGAGGACACGGCGATCCGCGCGGCGGAACCGGCGAGCTTCCGGTTGGCGAGGCCGAGCCGGACGGTCTGCTCGTGGAGGACCAGCGGGACCCGGCACATCCGGGCGGCGAGCCCGGCCGGCACGGCGACGTAACCGCCCGTGGCGAGGACGACGTCGGGCCCGAAGCCGGAGACCGCCTTGCGCGCCTGGGCGACCCCGAGCGGTACGCGCGCCATGTCCCGGACGTTGGCCGGTGACGCCATCTTCAGCGGGTTGGCGTGGCGCCGGATCTTGCCCGTGGCGACGGTGGTGAAGGGGATGCCCTCCGCGCTGGTGACCCGGGCCTCCAGGCCCTCGGCCGTGCCGATCCACAGGACGTCGAGGGTGCGGCCGGAGGCGGCCAGGCGGGCCTGCAAGGTGCGGATCGCGGTGAGAGCTGGGTAGGTGTGCCCGCCGGTGCCGCCCCCGGTGACGATCAGGCGGAAGGCGCGGGACTGCTGGGAAGCGATGTTCACGCGGGGCAGCGTAGTGGCCGGCGCACTCAGTGATCATCGCGGCGGCGGCCTGCGCCGCGGGGGCGCCCGTGACCTGGGCGTGGGGAGGAGGAGCGACGACCGGGGCCGCCACCCCCCACAGGAGAGGCCCCGGCCGTCTTCCACGGGGTCGCAGCACGACCCCGTACTCATCTCAGCGCCGCGCCTGCGTTTTCTGTCACACCGCACCGAGGACCGCGAATTGTTGCGAGTTGTACAAGTCATGGACGTGACCCCTGCCGACCACGTAGCGTGCTGAGTCGCGCAGAGTGGCGCAGCAGTGTGACCAGCTGCGATTGAGGACAGCAGGGCGGGTTGAGGGAGTGCTGGGGGACGACGCGGAGCTGACCGCCGCGGTGCTCGCGGCACAGGACGGGGACGAGGACGCCTTCCGTGCTGTGTACCGCGCAGTACAGCCACGGCTGTTGGGCTACATACGGACGCTGGTGGGCGAGCCGGACGCCGAGGACGTGGCGTCGGAGGCCTGGCTGCAGATCGCGCGCGACCTCGACCGGTTCAGCGGTGACGCCGACCGCTTCAGGGGGTGGGCGGCCCGGATCGCCCGCAACCGGTCGCTGGACCATCTGCGGATGCGCAGCCGCCGCCCCGCGATCGGCGGCGACGAGACCGAGCTGACCGGCCGGCCCGCCGAGTCCGACACCGCCGGTGACGCCATGGAGGCGCTGGACACCGACCGCACCATGTCCCTCATCGCCCAGCTCCCGCAGGACCAGGCCGAGGCCGTCGTGCTGCGCGTCGTCGTCGGCCTGGACGCCAAGAGCGCCGCCCAGACCCTCGGCAAGCGCCCCGGCGCCGTACGCACCGCCGCCCACCGGGGCCTCAAGCGCCTCGCCGAACTCCTCGGTGCCGAACACCCCGACGCCCCCCGCCCCGCCGGTGCGCCCGCCCCCGGCGGCGGCCCCGAGGGGCCGGACCGGGCGCCGGGCCAGGGGTCCGGGAGCGACGCAGGTCAGGGCCAGGGCGGTGGTTCGGGGCTCGGTGCCGTACCCTCTCAGCGCCCCGGTAGGGGCGGTCCGGCGGCGCCGGCCGGGGTCACTCCCGGTGTGACGCATTCGCGACCGTGGACGCAGAGGGACATGTGATGGCCGACGAGCAGTACGAGTGGCTCGACAAGGACGCGGCGGAGAAACTGCTCCGCGGCGAGCCGGTCGTACCCCTCGGCGACCAGGCCCGCGACGACGCCTTCCGGCTCGCCGAAGCACTCGGCGCGGCCCGCGCCACCCGCAGCGCCCCGGCCGGTGAACTCCCCGGCGAGGACGCCGTGCTCACCGCGTTCCGGCAGGCCGCCCGCACCGGCGGCGACCGGCTCGCCGGGCGGAGCGCGGGTCCCGCACTCCCCGGCCGCCCCGGAACGCTGCACTCCGTCCACATCGGCGCCGCCCCCGCCGTCCCGCCCCGCCGGCCGCGCTGGAGCCGCCCGGTCCGCTTCGGCCTGGCCGTCTCGCTCGCGGGCTGCGCGCTCGGCGGGGTGGCGGTCGCCGCCGGTACGGGGATGTTCCCGGGCCCCTTCGGCGGCCCGGACTCACCCGCGCCCGCCTCCTCCGTATCGGCGGCGACCCCCGAACCGCTGATGTCCCGGCTGCCCGCCGACGACCCGTCCGCCGAGGCCGAACCCTCCCCGGTCGAGGAGCCCGAACCGCTCTCCTCGCCCGAGAGCCGGCAGCCCGCCGCGTCGGAGGAGCCCTCGGGAGCGACGCCCGGCGCAACCGCCCCGGCGCCGGACGGCGACCGTACGGGCGACGGGAACCGCCCGGGCGGCTCGGGCCGCACGGACGCGACCAAGGACCCGGCGACCGGCCGCGACGACCACCCCGGCGGCTCCGGCGGCAAGGACGAGGGCGGCACCTGGTACGAGAAGTCCGTCAAGGCCTGCAAGGCCTTCCGCGCCGGCACCCTCGACGAGCGGAGCCGGCGCCAGCTGATCGAGTTGGCCAAGGGCGAGGAGAACCTGGAGCGCTTCTGCGACCGGCTCCTCGGCGGTGGCTCCGGCGGTCCCGGTTCCGGGGGTTCCGGCGGCGGGGACCACGACGGACCCGGTGACGGCGACGGCGGCTCGCTGCCGCCCGTCTCCTTCGAGCCCGCCCCGTCCGTCGCGGACAGCGACCGCCGGGCCGATGCCGGCGTACGGGCGGAGGGCGTCGTTCCGCTGCGCCCGGCGACCCCCGCACCGACCGCACCGACAGCCGTGCTCACCCGCTGACCTGCGCTTTTCCCTCCGGCTTGAGGTGCGCCGCCAACAAGTGTGACGTTTTTGGGGCGCCGGGCGCAGTACAGAGTGAGCCGACTGGTCATCGGCCGCGCGACGAGCCGGGGTTCCCCCCGTACCTTCGGCTCAGCGCATCGGCGCGGGCGGGACACGTTCCCCCGGTCCCGCCCGCGCCCTCTCAGCCCTGCGGAGCCCTCACCAGTAGATGACGACCTTGTCGCCGTTCTTCACCTGGTCGAACAGGGCCGCGACCTTCTTCTTGTCCCGGACGTTCACGCAGCCGTGCGAGGCGCCGCCGTAGCCGTTGGCCGCGAAGTCGGCCGAGTAGTGCACGGCCTGGCCGCCGCTGAAGAACAGGGCGTACGGCATCGGGGTGTCGTACAGCGTCGACACATGGTCCCGGGACTTCCAGTACACCGGGAACTCGCCCTCCCGGGTGGGCGTGTACTCCGAGCCGAAGCGCACGTCCATCGCGGAGACGACCCGGCCGTCGATCATCCACGCCAGGGTCCGGCTCTTCTTGCTGATGCAGAGCACCCGGCCGGTCAGGCACCGCTTGTCCGGCTTGGCCACGGGCCGCTCGGTCGGCGGGTCCAGCTCGTCGGCCGTTGGCGTACGGGTCATGGCCAGCAGCTTCCGCCAGGTGACCGCGTCGGTGGAGCCGGTGGCCCCGGTGCCCCGTTTGGCCTGGAAGGACCGGACGGCGTCGGCGGTGACCGTGCCGTAGTAGCCGGTGGGGTTGCGCCCGAAGTGCCCGATCTGCCGCAACCGGGCCTGCAACTCCCGCACCTGGGCGCCCTCGGACCCGGTCCGCATCAGGATCTGCGGTGCCGGTGGGGCGGTGCTCGGTGTGGGGGCGGGGGAGGAGGGCGTGGGCGGCGGTGCGGTGACCGGTTCCGTGGACGGGGGCGGGGCGGAGGGGCTCGCGGGCGGCGCGGTGGCGGCCGGCTCGGCCGCGCCCTTGCCGTCGTCGGTGGGGGAGGGCGCGGGCGGTGCCGTGGTGGCCCGGACCGGCGGCTGCCTCTGCGCGTCCGCCTCCGGGTCCAGCGGCCCGCACCCCGCCGCCAGGACGGCTGTCGCGAGCACCCCGGCGGCCGTCACGGCGACCGCCCGCCCGGAGCGTCCGCCGCCGCCTCCACGCCCGTACGCACCGCTCGCCGAGCCCATACCGCTGTCCGTCATCCCCGCCGTCCCCCCGGGCCGTGTCCGGCCCACCGTCCGATCGATCCGGTGCCTCACCGGTACTCCCTGACGGGATGCCCGTCCTGCCCGGTGGTCGAATCCTGTCCACGACGCTAGTGCCCTCAGGTCACGGCAGGACGGCCGAAAGGTCACGGCGAGACGGCTGGACGACGCGGCGGACAGATGTGCGAAACTCCGTCCATGCTGGGTGTCACCGACCTTCCGACCTACCTCGCGGGCCTGTTGCTGATCGTTCTCCTGCCGGGCCCGAACTCGCTGTACGTGCTCTCCGTCGCGGCGCGACGCGGCGTACGCACCGGCTACAAAGCCGCCGCGGGCGTGTGGACCGGGGACGCCGTCCTGATGACGCTGGCCGCACTCGGCGCGGCCTCGCTGCTCCGGACCACGCCCCTGCTCTTCGCGATCGTCAAGTACGCGGGCGCGGGCTATCTGACCTGGCTGGCGATCGGCATGCTGCGGGCCGCGCTCTCCCTGTGGCGCGAACGGCACCGGCGTACGGCCGAACTGGCGGAGGCGGCCGAGGAGTCGGGGTCGGCTGCGGAGAACCCCTACCGGCGGGCGCTCGTGGTGAGCCTGGTCAACCCGAAGGCGATCCTGTTCCTGATCTCGTTCTTCGTGCAGTTCGTCGACCCCGGCTACGCCTACCCGGCGCTGTCGTTCCTGGTGCTGGGGACGCTGCTCCAGCTCGCCAGCTTCCTCTACCTCTCCACGCTGATCTTCGGCGGCACCCGCCTGGCCGCCGCCTTCCGCCGCCGCAAGAGGCTCTCGGCGGGGGCGACTTCGGCGGCGGGCGTACTGTTCCTGGGGTTCGCGGCGAAGCTGTCGCTCAGCAGCGTGTAGACCCTCAAGCCGATGTGAGGCCAAGGCCCACGAGTTCGGCGTACGCGGCGAGTCCGGACGGGTCCTGGCCCGCCCAGCCGATGTAGCCGTCCGGCCGGACCAGGAAGAGCCCGCTCCCGTACGACTCCGGAGCCGTACCCCGGTACGTACGCACCGACGCGTCCGCCGCCGAGGGGAGCGCCGCGTCCGTGTCCAGCGCCAGCAGCGTGAAGTGCGGGCCCCGGAACACGTCGAACAGCCGCCCCTGCGCACCGGCCGGCCCGTCCGGCGCCCGGTCGCCCGCCTCCAGGACGCCCGCCCGGCCGGCGGCGAGGGGGCCGCCCCGGTAGCCGAGCCCCAGCTGCTGGGTGTCCCGGCCGCGCTCCTGGCGGCCCTGGTGGATGCGGGTCGACAGGCCCAGCATCGCCTCGGCGACCGGGCGGCGCTCCTGCTCGTAACTGTCGATCAGGGCCGGGGGCGCCCCGCGCAGCAGCACCTGGCCGAGCTTCCATCCGAGGTTGTACGCGTCCTGGACGCTGGTGTTGAGGCCCTGGCCGCCCGCCGGGGAGTGGATGTGCGCCGCGTCCCCCATGAGCAGCACCCGGCCCGCCCGGAAGCGGTCGGCGAGCGCCGCGCGCGGGCGGAAGTCGGAGGACCACCGGACCTCGGTGACCTCCCCGGCGGCCAGGTGGGTGCGGTCGGCGACCAGGGCGCGTACGGCCTCCGGCGCGAGGTCGGGCGCGCCCCGCTTGAACTGGGCGACCAGCTGGAAGTCCGCCGTGCCGGGCAGCGGGCACAGGGCGGTGTGGCCCGCCTCGCCCGTGAAGATGTGCCAGTTCTCCCGGTCGAGGGCGCTCGCCGCGATCCGTACGTCGGCGACCAGCATCGGCGCCGGGTCCACGCTCCCGCCCGTCATGCCGATCCCGAGGGCCCGCCGCACGGTGGAGCGCCCGCCGTCCGCCGCCACCAGCCAGGAGGCCCGGACGGAGCCGGTCGTCAGCTCGGCGGTGACCCCGTCGGCGTCCTGGGCCAGCGAGGTCAGCGCGGTGGAGAAGGCGACCTCGCCGCCGAGTTCGCGCAGCCGGGTGAGCAGGATCTCCTGGGTCCGCCACTGGGGCAGCAGCCAGGGCTCCCCGTACGGCTCCGCCTCGGTGGGCGCCGCCCGGCGGAACATCTCGTACGGGCCCTGCCGTGTGCCGTCCGCCCACACCATCCCGACCGGCGCGGACCCGCCGTACGCGCGCACCGCGTCCCCCACCCCGAGGTCGTCGAACACCTCGCGGGTGCGGGGCTGGACGCCCTTGCCCCGGGAGCCGGGGAAGAGCGCGGCGGCCCGCTCCACGACCAGGGCGGGGACGCCCCGGCGGGCCAGGTCGACGGCGAGCGCGAGGCCGCTGGGTCCGGCGCCGACGATCAGCACATCGACCTCGGAGGGGAGCGGGGCGGGGTCTCCGGCCCTTTCCTTAACACCGTTAAGTTCCATGATTCGGAGTCTGCGCTTAACGCTGTTAAGTTGTCAAGGTGGGTACGACGAAGATCGACCGGGCACGGGTGGCCGACACGGCCCTGCGGCTGCTGAACGAGGTGGGGCTCGACGGGCTGAGCCTGCGCGCCATCGCCGGGGAGCTGGGCGTCAAGGCGCCCGCCCTCTACTGGCACTTCAAGGACAAGCAGGCCCTCCTGGACGAGATGGCCACGCTGATGTACCGCCGGATGCTGGCCGACGACCTCCCCGACCCGGCCGCCGTCACCACCTGGCAGGCCCAGCTCGTCGCGTTCAACACCGCGCTGCGCACCGCGCTCCTGCGCTACCGCGACGGCGCGAAGGTCTACAGCGGCGCCCGCTTCACCGGCACCGACCACGCCCCCGGCCTCGACGCGCATCTGCGGACCATGACCGGGGCGGGGTTCACCCTGCGCCAGGCGGTCCGCGCGGGCACCACCGCGTTCTCGTACACGATGGGGTTCGTCACCGAGGAGCAGGGCGTCCGGCCCATGCCCGGCGAGCGGCGCGAGGGGTTCGACATCGGTGAACGGGCCGCGGGCATGGCCGAGTTCCCGCTCGCGGCGGCGGCCGGGAGCGAGATCTTCAGCGGTTACGACGAGCGCTTCGAGGACGGCCTGCTGCTGATCGTCGCGGGCATCGAGGCACGGTACGGGGTGGGGTGAGGGGGCGGTCCCTCTGACCGGATGACCGCCCCCTCCGACCCATCCCTCCTACCAGATGCCGGAGAAGCCCAGCCGCACCCTCTCCTGCTCATTGGCGACGTCGAGTGCCCCGCCCTTGACCTGTGCCGCCTCCTGCGCTGTCAGGGCGCGGCCGAAGATCCGGACGTCGTCCAGGCCGCCGCGGAACAGCTCCGCGACCCCGGCCGGCTGGTTCGGGAAGTCCGGGCGGGCCCCGATGTGGACGGAGAACTGCGCGGACGGGGTGATGTCGCCCGCCGGAGCCGCGGCGCTGAACTCCTGCCCGCCGTCCACGGAGAGCAGGAGCCGGCCCGCCTGCCGCTTGAAGACCGCGTGGTGCCACTGCCCGTCGTTGTACGCCGAGGTGGTCCGTACGTCGGCGAAGGAGCCGCCCGTGTCGATCGCGGCGCGCAGGGTGCCGCTGGCCGGCTCCGCCCGCAGCCAGAACTGCTTGACGCCCGAACCCATCCCGTAACCCCAGATGATGGGCCGCGCCCCGGTCGTGGCGGAGTGCTGGAACCAGGCGGTGACGGTGAAGTCGCCCGTACCCAGGCGCAGCGAGTCGGAGCAGGAGACCAGGCGCAGGTAGTCGTCCTGGCCGTCGAAGGCCATGGCCTTGCCGGAGTTGCGGGTGCCGAGCTGGGCGCCTCCGTGGACCACCGCGTGGTTGCCGTACTGGCCCGGGCCGGTGTCGGACGTGCGGGGCAGGCGCAGTTCGCGCTGGGCCGCGTCCATCGCCGCCTCGGTGAACGAGGTGAAGACGATGTCGCTGTGCGGGATGTTCCCCGCCGTCTCGTAGAGCACCCCGACGGCGCCGGTGGACAGCTGCGTCAGGTCGGAGTAGCCGGACCGGCCCGGCGTCACCACCGTGCCGACCGTCCGCCACGTCCTGCCCTCGTCGTAGGAGGAGCGGATCGCCAGCTCGCGGCGGTCCTCCAGGGTGTGCGGGCCGAGCCGCGACGGGAGCGAGATGAGCAGCCGGTTCTGCGCGGCGCCCAGCTCCTTCGCGTGCAGCCGCAGCAGCGAGCCGGAGACGGGTGCGGTGTCGAGGCCGGAGACCGGTGCGAACGGCGCGTCGAACGTGGCCCCGCCGTCGCTGCTGGTGGCGGCCATCCGGTGGTCGTTGGTGCCGCACCGGGCGGAGCTGCGGGCGTTGACGTACACGCCGCCGCCGGTGGTCTCCGCGACGGTGAGTTCGGCCGGGTAGGCGGGGGCGGTGTTCCTGTCCACGTCCGCCTGCGCGCCCAGGGCCCAGGTCAGCCCGCCGTCGTCGCTGTGGAACAGCTGGCCGCCGGCCCGGCCGTCCGTGGTGGTGTAGTCGCCCGGGACGACGAGCCGGCCCCGGTGCGGGCCCCGGCCGAGCTGGATGCCGTGACCGGGGCCGGTGGAGATCCACGACCGGCCGGCGGGCTTGAGATGGGGGAGCGGGGCGCCGGCCGTCCAGGTGGTGCCGTCGTTCACACTGTGGACGACGCGCAGGCTGCGGGGCAGGCGGGTCGGCTCCTCCGGGGTGCCGCTCCAGCCGCCGGTCGCGTACAGCAGGGACACCCGTCCGGTGGCCGCGTCCACGACGGGCGCCGGGTTGCCGTGCGCGTCCTGGTCGCCCGCGCCCACGACGACCTTCAGCGGGCCCCAACTCCGGCCGCCGTCGGTTGACTTCTTCATCACGATGTCGTTGTGCCCGACATCGTGGCAGGTGGCGACCCGGCCCTCGGCGAAGGCCAGCAGGGCCCCCGAGGGGGTGGTGACGAGCGCGGGGATGCGGAAGCAGCGGTAGCCCTCGGTGTTCGCCTTGAACGGGGTGGCCACCGCCGCCGGAACGGCAGCGGCCGCCGCTGCCGGTGCCGCCGTCGCGGCGGGTGCGGGGGAGCCGAGGGCCGTGGCGGACAGCAGCAGGGTGAGGGCGGCCGTACCCAGCCGCCCTCCGGGGCGCCGGGAGCGCGGTCGGTGTCTGAACAGGGGCATGGTGGTGATCCTCCGGTGAGTGGTGTGCGCGGGAGTGCAGAGGGCGTGTGGTGGAGGAGGGGGCGCGGTCCGGCGCGCCGAAGCCGTCAGCGGCGCCGCCCGCCCAGGCCCCCCGCCAAGGCGTTCCGCAGCAGCGGCGTGAAGCGGCGTTCCACGTACCGGTGCAGCAGCCACGCCAGCCCCAGCATCGCCGCCAGGGTCAGCGCGAACGTCGCCCACGACGGCACGCCCAGCCCCCGGTGCAGGCCGCCCACCACCACCCAGCCCAGGTGCTCGTGGACCAGGTAGAACGGGTAGGTGAGCGCCCCGGCGACCGTCAGCCACGGCCAGTCGATCCGGTTCAGGGCGCCCAGCGCGACGGCCGCGACGGCGGCGAAACCGGCCGTCACGATCAGGATGATGACCGCCGAGGAGCGGTAGGAGAACGCGTCCGGGCTCTCCGGCCGCCACAGCTCCGCCACCGCGTAGTGCTGGCCCAGCAGCCAGCTGACCGCGACGATGCCCCAGGCCAGCGCGTCACGGCGGTCCCGGTGCACCAGGTAGAGGCCGATGCCGCCGATGAAGTACGGGGCGTACTGCGGCATCAGCAGCACATCGAGGAACGGCTCGCCCGAGGCCCGCGCGAGGGCCGCCGCCAGCGTCCACCCGGCGCAGAACAGCACCACCCGGCGCCGGTTCACCCCCGGCAGCACCACGCACAGGGCGAACAGCGCGTAGAACCGGACCTCGGCCCACAGCGTCCAGCACACCCCCAGCACCCGGTCGACGCCCAGCGGCTGCTGCAACAGCGTCAGGTTCAGCAGCGCGTCGCTGGGGGAGACCGCCTCGTACGCGACCATCGGCAGCGCGAACACCAGGGTGACCAGCACGACCGCCGCCCAGTACGCCGGCATCAGCCGGGAGGCGCGCGAGGCGAAGAACGCCAGCGGGGTGCGCCCCCAGCCGCTCATGCAGATCACGAACCCGCTGATCACGAAGAAGACCTGCACCCCGAGACAGCCGTACGCCAGCCAGGTGTGGGCCGTGGGGAACTGGGTGGTGGGCGAGCTGCCCCAGGCCGTGGTGATCTCGCCGCCCCGGCCCCCGTAGTGGTACCCGGCCACCATCAGCGCGGCCAGCAGCCGCAGCCCGTCCAGAGCGCGCAGCCGCACCTTCGGCCGGGCGGCCGCTGTGCGTCCCCGCTCCGGGAGGCCGCCCCCGGGTGGTGCCGCCCGTGCCGCCGCCCCCGGCGGCGTGATGGCCGGATCCTGCGGCGTGATGGTCGGATCCTGCTGTGTGGTGGTCAAAACCGCTCCCCTTATTCGGCCGTCGCGCCGCGCCAGCGTAGAGCGGCCGAAGGGCCCCGAACGCCCGGGAAGCGCGCCGTTTCCCGGCCCGACAGGGGGAGTTCATCCTTCGGTCGTCCAGGTTTCCTACGGTGACGCGGAACCGAAAATCACTGCGCGGAACCTCACTCCCGGTCACCCCGGCAGGAGCCCCCGGACCCCGCGCGCGAACCGAAGCCCCCTCCCCCCACGGGCACCAGACGCTTGGAGCGCCATGACGAAAGCCCGCACCCGCTGGCCACGGCAACGTGACGCGGAGGCCCCGACACCGTCCGGAGAGACGGTGGCCGCCGACCGGGTCGACGCCATGGATCTGGAGACCTGCCTGAGTGCCTGTGCCGCGCACAGCACCAAGCTCGTCGCGAGCCTGGACCGGCGGCGCAACGCCCTGGCCGAGGCGCTCCGCAACCTCCTCGCCACCCATGCCGCGACCGTCCCGGCGACCTCGGGCACCAGCCCGCTGCCGCTGCTGCGACGCCCGGCCAAGGCCTCGTCCGGCTCCGCGCTGCTGCTCGGCGAGGCGCTCCTGGACCCGCTGCTCGCCGTCGGCAACAAGGCCCTGGACTGCGGTTACGAGGACGAGGCGAAGCTCGCCCTGATGGTCGCCGACACCGTGCTCACCCAGCGCAAGGGCTCCCGGGCCGGCTGGCGGCTGCGCGCCCGTGTGCTGGAGGCCATGGGCGCCGAGAGCGCCGCCGTCGCCGCGTTCGAGCGCTACCTCGAACTCACCGAGGAGGACGGCTTCGGCGTGGCCTCCAAGGTCGCCGGTCTCCGCGAGGGCGCCCGGCTCCAGGCGGAGCTGGTCCAGCGGCTCGCCGCCGGCTGTCCCGAGGCCCGGGAGTTCGCCGACCGCTCGGTCACCGACTCCTGGGCGCAGGGCCTGGAGGCGCACGCCCGGGGCGCCCGGCACGAGGCCCGCCCGCTGCTGATCGGCGCGCTGCTCGGCCAGATCGCGGCCGACGCCCCGGTGCAGGAGATCCAGCAGACGATCGCGCACTACCTCGGCCTGCTCCGCGAGGAGACCGGTGTCGCGGGCGGCGGGAGCGCGCCCGCCACGGGCCCCGGCGACCCCTCCGCGCTCGCCGAGCTCACCGCCCTCACCACGCTCTACGCCGAGCAGCGCAGGGCCCGGATGCGCGGCCCGGTCGACGACCCCACCTTCGGCGGCGTCCAGTGGCTCACCCTGGGCGAGTTCCGCAACCGGATCGCCGGGAAGTCCATCTGCCTGATCGCCAACTCCCAGCGGGTGGGCAACAGTTCGCTCGGCAAGGAGATCGACGACTACGACCTGGTCGTCCGCTTCAACTCGTACCGGATCGACCCGGCCGCCACCGGCCGGCGCACCGACATCCACGTCAGCATCCACAAGCACGGGTTCAACTGGGACCAGCACGTCGACACCCGGCTGATCTTCGGCGGGATCTCCGGCGACTGGAAGTATTCGCTGCGCAACCGGCTCGTCCCGGGCGCGCAGACCTACCTGGGGGACGAGTCCCTGCGCTGGCCGGTGCGGGACATAGGGCGCCTGGGCCGGGACGTGTGGTCCTCGATCCCCACCAGCGGCTTCAACATGCTCTGGCTGCTGGACTTCCTGGACGTGAGCCCGCGCCTCGACCTGATCGGCTTCGACTTCTACGAGAGCGGCGCCTACCGGCTGCCCGCCGCGATGCGGATGCCCATCACGTCCGTGCACGAGTACACCAGCGAGAAGGCGTGGGTCATGGAACGGGCCCAGAGCGTCACCGACACGAGGATCCGACTGCGATGACGATGCCCACCACCTCCACCGCGGCCCCCGTGGCGCCCGCGAACGCGCTGACCGGGAAGCGCCGCATCGCCTTCGCCAGCTTCGTGGACGAGAACTACCTGCCCGGCTTCCTCACCCTGCTGCGCAGCCTCGCCCTGTCCAACCCGAACGTCTGCGAGGACTTCCTCGTCCTGCACGACGGACTGCGCCCCGACTCCGTGGCGAAGATCCGCGCCCTGCACCCGCGCACCGACTTCCGCCGGGTGGAAGCCGACCACTACGACACGTACGCCAAGGGCGACCAGGACAACTACCTGGTGCGCAAGGCCTACTTCATCCTCGACGTGTTCCGGGTCCGCGACTACGACACCGTGATCACCCTGGACACCGACATGGTCGTCCTGGACGACCTGGGCGAGCTGCTGCGGCTGCGCGAGGGACTGGCCGCCGTCCCGCAGTTCTTCTACGGGCAGCACAAGCTGAACAGCGGGCTGCTGGTCATCCAGCGCGAGTATCTGACCGACACCTTCTGCGCCGAGCTGGACCGGGTCGGCCGGGCCGGCTCGTACGAGCTGGACAAGCACGACCAGGGCATCCTGAACGCCGTGCTGGACGGCGACTTCATCCACCTCGACGCCCGCTACAACTTCGTCAAGCGGCGCCTCTCCGGCGACCTCCCGGTCCCCGAGGACACGGCGATCCTGCACTTCACCGGGCGCCACAAGCCCTGGCAGGGCGGCGAGGCCGGGTACGGCGAGGCCGAGGCGCGCTGGCACGAGTTCGACCTGCCCGACGCCGAGTTCCACGCCGCCTACCTCGCGGCGGGCGGCACCAAGCACCACGACCTGCTGGTCCACTACGGCACCCCGCACGTGAAGCGCACCGGCGACCTGGAGAGCGCCCGCAAGGTGGCCGCCGCCCACATCCTGGCCGGCGAGTACCAGGAGGCCGTCGACCTGCTCGGCCCGCTGCGCATCCCGGTCGACGAGTCCTGGCCGCACGAGGTGCTCGGGCACGCCCTGATGAGCGTGTCCCGGTACGACGAGGCCCGCACCCAGCTCCAGCTGGCCGCGTCCGCCCCCAACCGGGCAGCCACCGCCTACGGGCGGCTCGCCCAGATCGCCTGGATCCACGGCGACGACGAGGGCGCCTCCCGCCTCGCGCTCCAGGGGCTCGGCGTCGACCCCACCCACCGGGCGAACCGGCTGATGCACCTGCGCACCACCGGCCTCACCCGGCCCGCCGAGGACCCCGCCTCCGGCCAACTGGCCCATGTCGCCTTCTACATGGAGCGCCAGGGCAACGCGGGCGACAAGCTGCTCCCCGAGAGCGTACGGCTGGCCTTCGGCCAGGACACCGGGCCCGGCCGCTGGCACTCGGTCCACGCCCACCGGCTCTTCGACGAGGCGGCCCTGGAGCGGGTCAACGCCCGGCGGGGCCTGGTCATCGGCGGCGGCGGGCTCTTCATCCCCGACACCGCGCCGAACGGCAACAGCGGCTGGCAGTGGAACGTCTCCGACGAGCTGCTCGGCCGGATCGACGTACCCGTCATGGTGTACGCCGTCGGCTTCAACGCCTTCGACGGCCAGGCCTACGGACACGGCCGCAAGCGGTTCCTGTCCAGCCTGCGCAAGCTGGTGGAGGCCTCCGCCTTCTTCGGGCTGCGCAATCACGGCTCGATCGAGAAGGTCCGCGACCTGCTGCCGCCGGAGCTCCAGGACAAGGTCCGCTTCCAGCCCTGCCCGACCACGGTCACCCGCCAGCTGGTCGAGGGCTGGCGCGACCCGGCCGAGCGCGAGAACACCATCCTGGTCAACGCCGCCTACGACCGGGCCGGTCTGCGCTTCGGCCACGACTACGGGCACTTCCTCGGCGAGATGGCCACCGCGGTCACCGCGCTGGGCGAACAGGCCGAGGTGAAGTGCGTGGCCCACTCGCTGGACGACGAGCGGATCGCGTTCGACCTGCGGCGCGAGCACGGCATCTCGCTGCCGGTCATCCCGATGTACGACTTCGACAACGACGCCATCCGTGACGTCTACGCCCGCACGAAGCTGGTCATCGGCATGCGGGGGCACGCGGGCATGATCCCGTTCGGCTGCGGCACGCCGATCATCAGCCTGATCTCGCACCCCAAGATGGCCTACTTCCTGGCCGACATCGAACGCCCCGAGTGGGGCATCTCCGTCCACGACCGCCACCTCGGTGCCCGCCTCACGGAACGGGCGACCGAGCTGCTGGCCGACCACGCGGCGACCGTCGCCGATGTGCACGGCCGCCAGCAGGAGCTGTGGAAGGTCACCGAGGCCAACGCCGCGGACCTCCGGGTGATCGTGGGCCGGTAGCCCGTACGGCACTACGGCAGTACGACGGTGGGGCGGGTCCGATGCACGGACCCGCCCCACCGCCGTATCCCCCTCCGGGGCGCTCCTACCGGCGCACCGCCCGCCGCAGCGACCGAGCCCGGCGCACCGCCCTGCGTACCGCCGCACTGCGCGGCAGGAACGAGAACTGCGCCGGCACCCCGCCCGGCAGCCCCAGCGAGGTCAGCCGGCGCCGCTTGAAGTACCGCCAGGTCACCGGTGTGAGGCGGGCGGAGAGATACCGCTCCGCCGCCGGCCGCAGCCCCGGGTGGATCTTCGGCTGCATCGCGAACCCGACCGCCTCCACCAGCGCGGCGACCTCCCGCTCGGCACTGTCCGACGGCCGGCGCTCCTCCACCGCGGCCCTGTCGTCCAGCTCCGGCAGCAGCGCGTCGACGAGCGTGACCGGAATCCGGTTGCTGTTCTCGTACGGGGTGAGCCGGTCCAGCAGCAGCTCGGTGCCGACCCGGGCGACCGGCAGCCCGTAGAACGCCGACGCGGTGAGCAGCGCCGTCGAGAAGCAGCCCACCACCAGGGCCGGCCGCATCCGCTCGTAGATGACCTCGGCGAGCACCGGAGCCCGCAGAACCCCCGTGTCCAGCACGGTCAGCTCCGCGCCGAGCCGCTCCGCCTCCGCCTCCATCGACCGCGACCACTGGGCCGGAGCCGTCGGATGCGGCTTGAACACCAGCCGGGTGTGGCCGAGGGCGACCGCACCCCGCATCATCCGCAGATGCAGCTCCTCCTCCTGGGCCGCCGAGATGAGCCCCAGCGCGGACAGGTACTGCCCCAGCAGCAGGGCCGGGGCCTCGACGGACGGCAACTCGGCGGGGGCCGCTGCCAGTTCACCGAGCACCTTCAGGAACCCCTCGGTCTCCACGACCAGCGGCTCCACCCCGAACTCGGTCAGCAGCAGCGGCTTCAGCCCGGGCACCAGGTCCAGGTGCAGCAGCCGCCGGATGCGTGTCCCGGTCAGCGGATCGAGTTTGCTGCGGGTGGGCCCGTAGCTCATCAGCCCGTCGGCGTACACATCGATCGGGGCGCCGGTGAAGATCCCGGTGATGGCCATCGCCGGGTTGACCTGGATCGACTCGACGGCCAACTCGACGTCGTCGTCGCCCAGCCCCCAGGCCAGCCGCAGATGCCGCTCCCACAGGGGTACGTCGTCCGGGCGCGGGGACCAGCCGCTCGGGTGGAAGGGGGCGATGGTCTCGTTCCAGGAGATGACGTCGTCGAACCGGCCGCGCAGCCGCTCGAAGCCGGGCATCGCGTCGAGGGCCGGGGTCGTCTCCGGGACGGCCGCGTTGTTGCAGACCACCAGCACCCGGCGGTCGGCCGGGCCGAAACAGCCGGTGTCCAGGGCGGCGGCGAGCGTGGCCGCGCCGTAGAGGGTGGAGGCGGCGAAGAGCTGTGTGGTGCGGCGGGCGGGGGCGCTGCTCATGCCGTCGCCACCTCCTTCGCGGCGACGGGCCTGCGGCGCAGCCGGCGCAGGACCGTGGCGCGCTCCACGTCCATCGAGTCGAGGACCTCGTCCAGTACGGGCTGCGGCATCCGGCCGAGCGCCTGTGAACTCCGTGCCTTCAGCATGCGGGCCACCGCCGGTTCGAACCTCGCGATCGAGTTCAGGTGATGGAAGATGATGGCGCAGTACGTGCGGACCGCCTTGGGCAGCAGCGCGTCCGCCTCGGGGTCCTCGGCCGTCTCGCCGATGACCTGGTCGAAGGAGCGGATGAAGTCGAGTTGGCGGACGTCACCGATCTGGGTCAGCGAGGAGGCCACGCCCCGCCGGTAGAAGATGCCCAGCGTGCTGAGCACCGCGAAGGACTCGGCGCGGCGGTGCAGCCGCCAGATCCACGGCCGGTCCTCCGCCGTGCGCAGCCCGTCGGTGAAGTGCAGCAGCCCCCGGTCCAGCAGCCTGCGGTGGTACAGGCCGGCCCAGGCGTACGCGTAGTCCACCGAAGTGGTCCGGTCGGCGGGCAGGATGGCGGTGCGCGGATCGGTCACGGTGTCGCGCCGGCCGTGCGGGACGCGGTGGACCGTACGGTTGCTGCCCTCGACCTGGACATGGTCGGTACGGACGAAGTCGCAGCCCAGGGCCTCGGTGCGGGCGAGCACCTCGGCGAAGTGGCCGGGGGCGACCCAGTCGTCGCCGTCCAGGAAGGCGATGTACTGCCCGCGCGCCGCGTCCAGCCCGGTGTTGCGGGCCGTGGCCAGCCCCCCGTTCCGCTCGTGTCTGTGCACGACCGCCCCCGGGATCTCGTCCTGGGCACGGCGCAGGACGTCCGCCGTCCCGTCGGTCGAGCAGTCGTCGACAAGGATGAACTCGAAGTCCTCACGGATATTGGCCCGAAGACTCCTGAGGGTGTCTGGCGCGTATGTCTGCACGTTGAAGAACGGCACGATGACGGAGAGCTTAACCACGCGCATGACGCTAGGGCAGGTCGCGGCACGGACCTTGTCGCCGGTGGGTAAGGCAGGTGAACGGCGGCGGTCGAGGCGGTGAACCGGTGCTCCGGGTGTTCCGGGGTGTTCCTGGCGCTCCGGGGTGTTCCCGGCACTCCGGGTGTTCCTGAAGGAATCACCCGGAGCGCCGGGTTCCCGCTCGGAGCCCGCCTTCTCGGCGGCCTCGGGCCGCCCGGGTCAGCTGCACGTCACCCGGGTCCACTCCACCAACGACTCCACCGGGTCGGCCGCCGTGCCCTGCACCCAGTGCGTCACCCCCGGCGTGGTCGCCAGGTCCTGGACGGTCCAGGTGGCGCCGGTGTCCGCGCCGTTCCGGTGGAGCCGTGCCTCGCCCCCGCTGCGCGTGACCACCTTCCAGGAGGTGGGCGCCGTGGCGGAGGTGCTCGCGTAGACCCTGGACCAGGCCGTCTCCCCCTTGCGGATCGCGTAGACGCCGTCCGCCTGGAACGTGAGCATCAGCCGCCGGGCGCCCGTGTCGACCCGGACGCCCATCGAGGCGCCCGCGCCCGTCGCCGTATCGAGGGCGCCGGGGTCGGTGACCTGGCCCCGGAAGTCGACGGTCGGGTCGCAGAGCTTGGGTGTGCCGTGCCGGACGGTGGCGGCCGAGCCGTCGGCGCTCCGCAGCCGCAGCCGGCTCTCCCCGGTCACCGCCGCCGTCCCGCCGTTCGGCGCCGCGCTCCAGCCGGCCAGGTCGTCCCAGGTGGAGGCGGCGATCCCGCTCTCCACGCCCACGCTGTCGATCCACGCCTCGGCCGGATCGGCGGCGGAGCCCGAGGACCGGAGCCTGATGCCCGGGGGTGCGGTGCTCTCCGGCAGGTTCCAGTGGGCGCCGGTCTCCTGGGAGTCCCGGTAGAGGGTGGCCCGGCCCTGGGCGTCGACCACGGCCTTCCAGGTGTGCGGGGCCGCGTCGCCGGGGGTGGCGAGCACCCGGGTCCACCCCGGCTCGCCCGCCCGGAGTGCGTGGACCCCGTCCTCCTGGACGGTGAACGCCAGGCGCCGGGTCCCGGTGTGCACGCTCAGGGCGAGGGTCGCTCCGGCCCCGGTGGCCGGGTCGAGGCGGGAGTAGTCGCTGACCCTGCCGCGTACGGTCGCGACCAGGGCGCCGGGCGGCGCGTAGGGGCGTTCGGCCGACGCGCCCGCCAAGTCCTTTGCCGCCAGGTGCAGTTCACCGCCCGATGTCACCTCGGCCGTACCGCTTCCCGGGACCGCCGTCCAGCCCGCCGGGGTGTCGAACCCGGTGGAGGTGTTGGTGAACGCGTCGGAGACGTCCAGCCGGTTCACCTTGATCGCGGAGGTGTCGTGCTCCCAGGTGACGAAGAACTTGCCGGGTGCGTACTCGTCCGCCATCGCGTAGGTGTCCCAGCCCGCCCCGGTGCCGGAGGTCACCCGGGGCCCGTCGGCGAAGAACCGGCCCGAACTCCACCGCTCGCCGGGGCGCTTGACCTTGTAGTGCAGCACCTCGCGGGCGAGCGCCGGTTCGGGGCCGGTCCAGGCCCGGCCCGCCGTGTTGTAGATGGTGAGGTACTGCCCGTCGGCGCCCTTGGTGAGGAAGCCCTTGGTGTTGTAGTTGGGCAGCTCGGTGTCGAGGACGAACGGGGACCAGCTCAGCCCGCCGTCGGTGCTCCTCGCGGTCGCGGCGTACGTCGGTTTGGTGAGGTAGTCCGAGGCCGGCGGGTAGGTGGGGCGCGCGGTCATGATCAGCGTGCCCGGTTCGTCGTGCGACGCCACGATCTGGGGTTCACCGGCCCGCAGCCCGTTCGGGTCCGGGACGAAGGCGCCCGCCGTCCAGGTGGAGAGGTTCCCGCCCGAGGAGCGGAGCACCCCGCTGCGCTGGCCGGAGGACCAGAAGGGGATGACGTGCGTGCCGTCGGCCAGCCTGAGCGGGCGGCCCGCCACGACGAGGTTCGCGATGTTCTGCGGCACGTCGACCGGGTGGTCCTGCCAGGTGTGGCCCTCGTCGGTGCTGCGTCTGGCGACCAGGGTGACCGGCAGCCCCGAGCTGGACTGCGGCGAGGTGCGGCCGAGGAACGCGTACAGCGTGCCGCCGTCCTGGTACAGGATCACGTAGTGCCACATCGCCTCGGACGTGGCCTGGGCCAGATGCCGGGGCGTGCTCCAGGTCGCTCCGCCGTCGGTGGTGTAGGCGTAACGGATGTGCCCCTGGTCCACCTTCCCCGGCCAGATCCCCTCGCGCCAGGCCACCACCGCCCTGTTCTCCCCGGTGGCGATGATGTCGGGGGTGCGGGTCCCGTCCCCCTGGCTGACCGTGTCCCTGTGGACCGTCGTCTCCGCCGCCGTCCCCTCCGCGTACGCCGGGGGAACGGCTCCTGCCAGGCAGGCCAGGAGCGCGGCGGCCGGGACGAGCCCGAACCGCCGTCCGCGGCGCGGGCCCCGGAGGGCCGGCGCGCCACGGACGGGCAGCCGCCGCAGCAGCGTGGCTACCACACCCACTGCTGGTCCGCGCTGGTGCCGCACGTCCACTGGACGGCCTTGGTGCCCGCGGTGGTGCTGGAGTTCGGGATGGCCAGGCAGCGGTCGCTGTTGAGGTTGCGCAGCCGGTAGGCGCTGTCGTAGATCCACACCTGGTCGGTGTTGGTGCCGCACGTCCACTGGATGGCGTTGGCGCCGTTGGCCGTGCTGGAGCCGCCGATCGCCAGGCACTTGTCGCTGTTGAGGTTGCGGATTCTCACCCGGTCGCCGTTGCCGCCCGCGACTCTCTCCAGGGACCAGAACTGGTCGTTGTTGGTGGTGCAGGTCCACTGCACCAGCTCGGTGCCGTTCGCCGTGCTGGAGCCGGGCACCGCGAGACAGCGCCCGGTACCGGCGTTGTACAGCGACGCGTACACGGCGGTGGGCGCGGCCGACGCCGTCGGGGAGAAGGCGAGGACCGACGCACCGGCCAGAGCCGCTGCCGCCGCCTTGGATTTCACGCCGCTCATACGGAACATGGTGATTTCACTCCGCTCATCAGGATGGATTTACTCCCGGTCCCGGTCCGGGTTACGGGATCGCCGAGGAGCATCGCAGGATGATCGTGTGCGGACAATCAATTAATCGAGTGATCGCCGTGGCCCGAAAGCGCCACCGAGGGGGAGCGTGAAGGCCGACCGCCCTCCGGGTGAACTCGCGCTCTGCATAGGTGTTTTGGCCCGCAGCGCACCGCGCGACGGGCCCCGCCGGCCGGTCTCCTCCGCCACCCGCCCCACGGCAGGTGAACGGTGAATGGAATAGAGGTGAACTGGCCCCCAAGGGAATCCTTTTTACGGGTCCGGTCCGCCGAATCGCCAATAGTCGGCTCGCTGTTAACCATCTGTTGCCGTCGCGTTGGGCCGCGGATCGAAATGCCTTCCTAACTTCTAGGACGTGCCCCCACGTACCAGCAATGCGGCCGATCCGGCCCCGACCCCCGCCGAGCCCCGCCCGGCGCTGCGGGTCGCCGTCCTCGCCGACTCCGACACCCGGTGGAAATGGGGCGCGCTCACCGCGCGCCGCCTGACCGCCGAGGCCGACGGGGGCGGGCGGGGCGCGCGCCCCGTCGAGGTCAGCGGGCTGCTGCTGCGCGGCCGGGCCACCCCGACACCCCGCCAGCTCGCGGAGGTCGGCGAGGTCGGGATCGACGCCGGGCGGGTCCGTGAGGTCACCGCGGTCGAGTTCCTGCACACCGTGCGCGACGAGGGGTACGACGTCGTCGTCCTCGCCCTCGTCGGCGGCGGCGTCCAGGCCATGCTGCACGGACTGGCCGCACTGGACCTCACGCGCCGCCCCGTCGTCGTCACCGGCTACGTGGGCGTCGTCTACGAGAAGCTCGCCGACGGCCTCCTCCTCCGCCACGGCGCCGACATCGTCCTCGCCAACTCGGCCCACGACGCGGAGCGCTTCCGCGCGGTGTACGAGGGAGTGGGCGCCGACGCCTCCGCCGTCACCGAGGCCGCGCTGCCCTTCCTCGGCGGAGCCCCGTACCGCCCCGAAGAGGGCCGCGACACCGTGGTGTTCGCCGCCCAGCCCTCCGTACCGGCCTCCCGCGCCGACCGTACGTACCTGCTCCGGCGGCTCGTGGAGCACGCCCGGCTGCACCCGCGCCGCGAGGTGCTGCTCAAGCTGCGCTCCAAGCCCGGCGAGCACACCACGCACATCGAGGAGCTGCCATACCAGAAGCTCGCGCAGAAGGTGCCCGGCGGGCTGCCGCCCAACTTCCGCCTGGTCTACGGGCACATGGGCGAGGTCCTGGACCGCACGGACCTCCTGGTCACCGTCTCCTCGACCGCCGCCCTGGAGTCCCTGCACCGCCGCATCCCGACCGCGATCCTCACCGACCTCGGCGTACGGGAGACGCTCGGCAACCACCACTTCGTCGGCTCCGGGCTCCTCACCTCCTGGGACCGGCTGGACGGCGGGTTCCGCCCGCGCCCCGACGGACAGTGGCTCGCCGGCCAGGGCGTCGCCGCCGACGGCTCGTACGCCACCGCCTACGACACCGCCCGCGCCAAGGTGGTCGAGCTGCTGGACGAAGCCCAACTCCCGCCCCTGGCGCCCTACTACACGCCCGCCACCGCCCCCGGCTACCTCCCCTCCATCCTCGCCCGCCACCACCTGGCCCCCGACGGCACGCCCCTGCCGGGCGCCGCCGCACCGCAGGAGACCGGCCGGGTGCGGGGCGCGGTGCGGGAGACCGTACGCAACGCGGCGCGCGGCGCCTACCGGCACGGCGTCCAGCGCGTCGCCCCGGTGATCCGCCGGATGGGAGAGCTGTGACCACCACCTCAGGAGCCTCGATGACATCGACCGTGCTCGCCGTGATCCCCGCCCGCGGCGGATCCAAGGGCGTCCCCGCCAAGAACCTCGCCGAGGTCGGCGGCATCCCGCTGGTGGCCCGCGCGGTCCGCGCCGCACTCGGCGCCCCCGAGGTCACCGATGTCGTCGTCACCACCGACGACGGGACCATCGCCGAGGCCGCCCGCACCGCCGCCGCCCACCTCGGCGCCGCCCACCGGCTGCACTGCGTGGAGCGCCCCGCCGCCATCGCGGGCGACACCGCCACCAGCGAGGCGGCCGTGCTGCACGCGTTGGACACGTACGAGGCCGAGCGCGCCGAGCGCGTCGACGTGGTCCTCCTCGTCCAGTGCACCAGCCCCTTCGTCTCCCGCGAGGACATCGACGGGGTGGCCCGGGCGGTCGTCCACGAGGGCGCCGACACGGCCGTCACCGTCGCCCCGTTCCACGGGTTCGTCTGGCGCGACGGGGCCGCGGTCGAGGAGGGCACGTACGGCGTCAACCACGACAAGTCCGTACGCCCCCGCCGCCAGGACCGCCCCCAGGACTACCTGGAGACGGGCGCCGCGTACGCGATGGACGCGGCGGGCTTCCGTACCCACCGCCACCGCTTCTTCGGCCACACCGCCCTGGTCCCCACCGACCCGGCCCGGGTGCTGGAGATCGACGACCCGCACGACCTGGCCCGCGCCCGCGCGCTCGCCCCGCTCCTGGACCCCTCGCCGCTGCCCTCCCTCGGGGACGTGGACGCGGTCGTCCTGGACTTCGACGGCACCCAGACCGACGACCGGGTCATGGTCGACTCCGACGGCCGCGAGACCGTCGCAGTCCACCGGGGCGACGGGCTCGGCATCGCCGCCCTGCGCAAGGCCGGCGTGCCGCTGCTGATCCTCTCCACCGAACAGAACCCGGTCGTCGCCGCCCGCGCCCGCAAGCTCCAGGTCCCCGTCCTGCACGGCATCGACCGCAAGGACGAGGCGCTCAAGCAGTGGTGCGACGAGCAGAACATCGCCCCCGACCGCGTCCTCTACGTCGGCAACGACGTCAACGACCTGGGCTGCTTCGCGCTCGCGGGCTGGCCCGTGGCGGTCGGCAGCGCCCACGACTCGGTACGCGCAGCGGCGCGCGCCGTCACGACCACCCCCGGCGGCTACGGCGCCATCCGCGAGATCGCGGCCTGGCTGCTGGGCCCCACCCTCACCACGACCACCACCCCTGCCCCCACCGTCCCCACCAAGTAAGGAAGCACCACCATGAGCACCTCCCGCCTGCGCACGTTCGGGACCCGTACCGCCGGACCCGGCAACCCCGTCTACATCACCGGCGAGATCGGCATCAACCACAACGGCGACCTCGGCAACGCCCTCGCCCTGATCGACGTGGCCGCCGAAGCCGGCTGCGACGCGGTCAAGTTCCAGAAGCGCACCCCGGAGATCTGCACCCCGCGCGACCAGTGGGACATCGAGCGCGACACCCCCTGGGGCCGGATGACGTACATCGACTACCGCCACCGCGTCGAGTTCGGCGAGGAGGAGTACCGGGCCATCTCCGAGCACTGCGCCGAGCGCGGCATCGACTGGTTCGCCTCCCCGTGGGACACCGAGGCCGTCGCCTTCCTGGAGAAGTTCGACGTCCCCGCCCACAAGGTCGCCTCCGCCTCCCTCACCGACGACGAGCTGCTGCGCGCCCTGCGCGCCACCGGCCGCACGGTCATCCTCTCCACCGGCATGTCCACCCCGAAGCAGATCCGCCACGCGGTGGAGGTCCTGGGCAGCGACAACATCCTGCTCTGCCACGCCACCTCGACGTACCCGGCCAAGGCCGAGGAGCTCAACCTGCGGGTCATCAACACCCTCCAGCAGGAGTACCCCAACGTCCCGATCGGCTACAGCGGCCACGAGACGGGCCTCCAGACCACCCTCGCCGCCGTCGCCCTCGGCGCCACCTTCGTGGAGCGCCACATCACCCTGGACCGCGCCATGTGGGGCTCCGACCAGGCCGCCTCCGTGGAGCCGCAGGGCCTGACCCGCCTGGTCCGCGACATCCGCACCATCGAGGCCTCCCTCGGTGACGGCGTCAAGAAGGTGTACGAGTCCGAGCTCGGCCCGATGAAGAAGCTCCGCCGCGTCGCGGGCGTCGTCGCCGAGACCGAGAACGCGGCGGCCCCCGAGCCGGTCGCGGTCTGAGCGCCGACCGGTGAACCTCGCCTTCGTCGAGAGCCCGGTCCAGCTCCTGAACGTCCTGGAGTGGACCCACGCCATGGGGGGAGACGACCCGGCCGGCACCACGGTCGTCGTCCTCCCCCCGGTCGACCCGATGTCGCGCGGCCAGCTGCGCAGGATGGCGGAGCTGGCCCGCGACGAGGGCATCACCGTCCGCTGGCAGGAGGCGCGCGGGGACTCCGGCGCGCCTCTCAAGGCCCTGCGCGCCCTGGCCGGGCTGGTCAGGCGGGCGGACCACATAGTGATCGGCGACCCGTTCTCCCGCTATGTGCAGCTCCTGCTGACCCTGGTCCGCGCCGAGCGCCTCACGGTGGTCGACGACGGCACGGCCACCATGGAGTTCGTCACCCAGCTGGCCCGGGGCGAGCGGCTGACCCGCTGGCACCGCAAGGGCCGCGGCGGACCGCGCGAACTGCTCCTCGCCCCGGTCACGGCCACCGCCCGGCGCCGCTTCACCCCGACGGCCCGGCACGAGGTGGAGGTCTTCACCGCGATGCCGGTCGACCCCCCGAAGGGCGTCACCGTCACCCCCAACACCTTCGCCTGGACCCGCGCCCGCTTCGGCCCGCCGAGCGTCGGCAAGGGCGCGGACCTGGTCGGCACCTCCCTGGTGGAGACGGGCGTGGTCGACGCGGTCCCGTACCAGGAGGCGGTCGCGTCCCTGGCCCGCACCCACGGCGCCACCCGCTACTTCGCCCACCGCCGCGAGTCCGCCGAGAAGCTCCACGCCCTGGAAGCCGCCACCGGCCTGGAGATAGTCCGCCCGGACCTCCCCCTGGAACTCATCGCCCGCCGGGGCCCCATCGGCCACACGGTGGTGAGCTTCCCCTCGACGGTGGTCCACACCCTCCCCCTGGCCCTGGCCGGCACGGGCGTGAACATCGCGGTCTGCGACATCGCCCCGGAATGGCTCCGCACCACGGCCTCGCCCCGCGCCCAGGGGTTCCTGAGCGGGGTCACGGAGACGGCGCGGGGGGTGCAGCGGCTGACGTCCACGGCACACGCGTAGGGCCCCCGGGTCACCCCGGGGGCCCTCGACGCGTCAGGCGCCCGCGCCCGGGCCCCCGGTCACTCCGAGGGCCCTCGACGCGTCAGCCGATCGCCTGCCCGTCCCCGAAACCGAAGCCGCCGCCCGCGCTCACGCGGCCCGGCCACACGGTCACGGTGCCGTCCTGCGTACGTCCGTGCAGGTCGGCGATGCCGTCGCCGTCGAGGTCGCCGACCGTGTCCAGCGCCGGGTGGGTGGCCGGGGTGAAGCCCGCGCCGATCTTCACGCGGTCCGCCGGGGCGTCCCACGTGGTGCCGTCGGGGCCGTCGGTGCCGGGCACGCTGTAGAGGTCGCCCGTGGCCTTCTCGCGGAGCCACAGGTCCGCCAGGCCGTCACCGTCGAGGTCACCGGGGGCGAGGACGGTGTAGTCGTCCCAGTCCGTCCCTCCGACCCGCACCGGGGCGTCCAGCATCTGGCCCCACAGGCCGTGGTAGACCCACAGGTCGCCGCCCTCCTGGACGAGGAGGTCGCCCCGGCCGTCGCCGTTCAGGTCGCCGGGGGCGATGACCTGGTCCGCGTCGCCCCAGTGGTCGTCGCCCGTCCAGCCGGGCTCGCCCACGCAGCCGTAGCTCTCGTCCGGCACCGGGCAGAAGACCGTGAGCTCCTGCCGGCCCGCGGCGGAGTTGACCGTCCCCAGGCCGTTGTTGGAGTGGACCCAGAGCTTCTGCCGCTGCTCGTACGGGTCGTACTCCAGCGTCACCAGGTCGACGTATCCGTCACCGTCCCAGTCGGTGCGGTAGGAGGCGTCCCGGGCGTCGGGCACGGTCAGGTTGCCGTCGGCCGCCGGGGCGAAGGTGCCGTCGCCGCGTCCCGCGTAGGTGTGCAGCTTCCCCTGCGCGTCCAGGCTCCAGATGTCCTTGGCACCGTCGCCGTTGAGGTCGCCGGGGGCGTCGAGGCCGGTGCTCCGGGCGTAGAAGTGGTACGTGGCCGTGTCCGAGCGGTTGCCGGCCCGGTCGACGCTGTGGACGTACAGCATGTGCGGTCCGCCGGTCAGCGGAGTGGCCGTCACGTCCGCCGTCCCGCCGGGGGATACGGAGACCTCACGCTGCTCCGGGTCGAAGGAGGTGTGCCAGACGTACCCGACGACGTCGTCCACACCGGCCGCGCCCAGGGTGAAGGTGCCGGGCGTACGGGCGTCGCCGGTCTCGGCCGGCCAGCCGCCGGACCCGTCGGGGAACTCCACCGAGGAGACCGTCGGCGGCTTGTCGGGGCGGACGCGGTCCACCGAGAACGTGCAGAAGCCGGTCCAGGCGGAGGCCGCCCCCTCCGCGTCCTCGGCCCGGACCCGCCAGCGGTAGTCGCCCGAGGGCAGATCGGCCCGGTAGGAGGCGGTGGAGCCCGCTGTGGCGCCGACCGAGGCGTCGGCGACCGGTTCCGTCCCGCCGGAGGCGAAGATCTGGAACTGCGCGGTGAGGGAGAGGGAGTCGGCGTCCCTGACCCGGGCCAGCAGCGTCAGCTGCGTGTTGCCGACGAACCCCCCGGCGCACTCGGTGGCCGGGCTCGTGGCCAGGCGGTCGGGTATCCGCGGAGGCGTGTTCGCGGCGGACGCGCGCACGGCGGAGGCGGTGGAGCGGGCGCCGTCCGCCGAAGCCGCGGCGGGCGGGGCCAGGGCGGCGACGGTGCCGAGCGACGCGACGACGGCCACCAGGACCGGGCCGCGGCGGAGTCTCTTCCTCTTCGGGGCGGAGCTGGACGTGCTGTTCATAGGACTCCTCACAGGAAATTCATGATTTCTTCGTGATCCTATGGAGGCCGCCGACGGGCCGGAACGGATTTTCGGTCCGGCTCCAGGTGGGGCGGCCTGCGGCCGGTGCCCAGCCCGCCGAAAGGCCCGGGAGTGTACCCATCCAGGACCCCCGTCACACGCCCCCACCCCGCCTTTCGTTCCCCTGTGCGGCTGAAGTTTTGTTGATCTGTGGCCAGTTGAGGGACGAAGGGGCCTACCCTTCACAAGGTGAACCAGTTGAAGTCCCGCGCCTCCCGCCCCGAAGACCTGGTCGACCAGCCGGGGGGAGGTGGGCTGCCCGGCAGGCTCGGTGACGAGCTGCGGGCCGAGCTGATCGCCTTCCGCCGGGATCTGCACATGCACCCCGAGCTGGGCAACCAGGAGTTCCGCACCACCGCCGCCATCAAGGACCGGCTGGAGAAGGCCGGGCTGAAGCCGCGCGTCCTCGATGTGGGGACCGGGCTCGTCTGCGACGTGGGGGAGTGGGACGGGGTGACGCCCATGCTGGCGTTGCGGGCCGACATCGACGCGCTGCCGATCCCCGACACCAAGGTGGACGTCCCCTACCGGTCCACCGTCCCCGACCGCGCCCACGCCTGCGGGCACGACGTCCACACCACCACCGTCCTCGGCGCCGGCCTGGTGCTCGCCGGGCTGCACCGGCAGGGGCTCCTGCCCAACGCCGTGCGCCTGGTCTTCCAGCCCGCCGAGGAGGTCCTCCCGGGCGGCGCGGTCGACGCGATCGAGTCCGGGGTGCTGGAGGGCGTCGGGCGCATCATCGCCGTCCACTGCGACCCGAAGGTGGACGCCGGGAAGATCGGGCTGCGCATCGGCCCCATCACCTCCGCCTGCGACCGCCTGGAGATCTCCCTCGACGGCCCCGGCGGCCACACCGCCCGCCCGCACCTCACCACCGACCTGGTCACCGCCGCCGCCCGGGTCGCCGTGGACGTCCCCGCGCTGCTCTCCCGCCGCGTCGACGCCCGCTCGGGGCTCGTCCTCACCTGGGGCCGCCTCCACACCGGCCACGCCCCCAACGTCGTCCCGCAGCACGCCGAGCTCTCCGGCACGGTCCGCTGCCTCGACCTGAACGCCTGGCGGGACGCGCCCGACCTGGTGCACGCCGCCATCGACGAGGTGGCCGGAATGCATCGGGCCAAGACGGTGATCAATTACGTACGGGGCGTGCCGCCCGTGGTGAACGACGCCGAGTCCATCGGCCTGCTGGACGCGGCGATGACCGAGCGCCGCGGTTCGTATGCGATCGAGGACACCGAGCAGAGCCTCGGCGGCGAGGACTTCTCCTGGTACCTGGAGCGCGTCCCCGGCGCGATGGCCCGTCTGGGGGTCCGGCCGCCCGGCGACACGCGCGGTCTGGACCTGCACCGGGGCAACTTCGACGTGGACGAGGAAGCCATCACCGTGGGGGTTGAGCTGTTCACGGCCGCCGCCCTGCTGGCCGGACGGTCTTAGGGCTGCCGTAACGAACTGTTCGTGGGCCATCCATGGACGGCCGCGACACCTTCTGTTCGCGACGATCCGATAACGGCTTCCGTACGTGCTCTTATCTGACATCTACGCGCGTTACGATCGCCGCGAAACCAGCGCCGGAAGAGGCGCTTCGGTCAGGTTTGAAGGAGCCTTCCCTTGCGCCGGATCACCAGGATTGCCACCGTGGGTGTCGCGTCAGCGGCCCTCGCGCTCAGCGCCACCGCGTGTGGCGGAAAAACGTCGTCGGACTCCGGTTCCGACGGTTCGGACAAGGCCGCCATCGCGTACGACATCGGTGGCCGCGGCGACCAGTCGTTCAACGACGCCGCCTACGCCGGTCTCGCCAAGGCCGAGAAGGACCTCGACATCGACGGCAACGAGGCCGAGCCGTCGGACGGCGAGAGCGACGCCGACAAGGTCCAGCGCCTCACCGAGCTGGCCCGCGCCGGCAACAACCCGGTGATCGGTGTCGGCTTCGCCTACGCGCCCGCCATCAAGAAGGTCGCGCCGAAGTTCCCGAAGACCACCTTCGGGATCATCGACGACGCCTCGGTGACCGGCAAGAACATCGCCAACATCGTCTTCAACGAGGAGCAGGGCTCCTACCTCGCCGGCGTCGCCGCCGCCAAGGTCACGAAGACGAAGGTGGTCGGCTTCATCGGTGGCGTCGAGACCCCGCTGATCAAGAAGTTCGAGGCCGGTTACGTCCAGGGCGTCAAGGACACCGACCCGTCGGTGAGCGTGCTCCCGCAGTACCTGACCCAGCCGCCGAACTTCGACGGCTTCTCCAAGCCCGACCTCGGCAAGGCCGCCGCCCAGGGCCAGCTCGACAAGAAGGCCGACGTCATCTACTCGGCCGCCGGTCTGGCCGGCTCCGGTGCCATCGAGGCCGCCTCCAAGGCGGGCAAGTGGAACATCGGCGTCGACTCCGACCAGTACAACCAGGCGGGCCTCGCCAACTACAAGGAGTCCATCCTGACCTCGGTCACGAAGGACGTCGAGGACTCGGTCTTCAACCTGATCAAGTCGGTCCAGGACGGCAAGCCGCAGTCCGGTGAGATCCGCTACGGCCTGGACAAGGACGGCGTCGGCCTGTCGATGTCCAACCCGGCCTTCACCGAGATGAAGGACGTCATCGCCGCGGTCGACAAGGCCAAGCAGGAGATCATCGACGGCAAGATCACCGTCAAGACCGCCCCGTAACAAGGTCGGTCGAATCGGCCCCGGCCTTCCGGGCCAGGTCCTCCGGCTGGTTTCCCCAGGCCCTGTCCGCCCGCTCCGCCCGACAACGGCGCGGCGGGCGGACAGGGCCCGCCGGGCCCCCACCCGCAACCGGGGCGGCGCCCGCAGCAGCACGTCAGCAGCACCCGCAGAACAGCGGTCAGAACAGCAGTCAGAACAGCGGTACCGAAGAAGATCCGCCTATCGCAGTGCTCTCCCACCGGTCCCGGACCCCGCGTCCGGACTGTGACGTGCGCCTGTGTTTCAAGATTTGGCAGCTCTACGCGTGTAGACGGCCCTCCGGCGCGATAACTTCACCCCCTTCAGCCCCTCCGCCCCCGCTCCTGTCCGGCCAAGGAGAGTGCGTCATCAACGCGTCCAGCAGCCCCCCTGCCGTGGAACTGCACGGCATCACCAAGCGCTTCCCCGGCGTCGTCGCCAACCACGACATCGACATCACGATCGGCAAGGGCACGGTTCATGCCCTCGTCGGTGAGAACGGTGCCGGCAAGTCCACCCTGATGAAGATCCTCTACGGCATGCAGAAGCCGGACGAGGGCACCATCGCCATCAACGGTGAGCAGGTCTCCTTCTCCAACCCCGGCGACGCCATCGAGCGCGGCATCGGCATGGTGCACCAGCACTTCATGCTCGCCGACAACTTCACCGTCCTGGAGAACGTGGTCCTCGGCGGCGAGAAGCTGTACGGCATCGGCGCCGGTGCCCGCAGGAAGATCAAGGAGATCTCCGACGCGTACGGTCTCGGCATCCGCCCCGACGCGCTCGTCGAGGACCTCGGGGTCGCCGACCGGCAGCGCGTGGAGATCCTCAAGGTCCTCTACCGGGGCGCCCGCATCCTCATCCTGGACGAGCCGACCGCGGTCCTCGTGCCGCAGGAGGTCGACGCCCTCTTCGCCAACCTGCGCGAGCTCAAGGCCGAGGGCCTGACCGTCATCTTCATCTCGCACAAGCTGGGCGAGGTGCTCTCGGTCGCCGACGACATCACGGTGATCCGCCGCGGTACGACGGTGGGCACCGCCGACCCGGCCACCACCACGACCAAGCAGCTCGCCGAGCTGATGGTCGGCAGCGAGCTGCCCTCGCCGGAAACCCGCGAGTCCACCGTCACCGACGTGCCCATGCTGCGCGTCCAGGACCTGGCGCTCACCGTCACCGACCCCGACGGCACCGTCCGCGACGTCCTCACGAACGTCGGCTTCACCATCCACAAGGGCGAGGTCCTCGGGATCGCCGGCGTCGAGGGCAACGGGCAGACCGAGCTGATCGAGGCCCTGATGGGCATGCGCGACCCGGACGGCGGGGTGATCACCCTCGACACCGACGACATCTCGCACGCCCCCACCCGCAGGCGCCGCGAGTCCGGCATCGGCTACATCCCCGAGGACCGGCACCGCCACGGCGTCCTGCTGGACGCACCGCTCTGGGAGAACCGCATCCTCGGCCACGTCACCGAGAAGCCCAACAGCCACGGCTGGCTGCTGGACAACAAGGCGGCCCGCACCGACACCGAGCGGATCGTGCGCGAGTACGACGTCCGCACCCCCGGTATCGAGGTCACCGCGGCCTCCCTCTCCGGCGGCAACCAGCAGAAGCTGATCGTCGGCCGCGAGATGAGCCACGCCCCCAAGCTCCTGATCGCCGCCCACCCCACCCGTGGCGTGGACGTCGGCGCGCAGGCGCAGATCTGGGACCAGATCCGCGAGGCCCGCCGCGAAGGGCTCGCCGTCCTGCTGATCTCGGCGGACCTGGACGAGCTGATCGGGCTCTCCGACACCCTGCGCGTCATGTACCGCGGCCGACTGGTCGCCGACGCCGACCCGGCCACCATCACCCCCGAGGAGCTGGGCTCGGCCATGACCGGTGCCGCCACCGGTCACCTCGAAAGCCCGGAGGACGAGGCCCGATGAAGAAATTCGACAAGGACCGGCTGATCCTGGGCCTCGCCGGCCCGGTGCTCGCCCTGGTCGTGGCCCTCGCGCTGACGACCGTGGTGCTGCTGGCCTCCGGCCGCAACCCGTTCGAGCCGTACCGGATCATGTTCGAGTCGGCGAGCTACGTCGACGTACAGGTCCTGATCATCAACCAGGCCGGTACGTACTACCTCGCCGCACTCGCCGTGGCCGTCGGCTTCCGGATGAACCTCTTCAACATCGGCGTCGACGGGCAGTACCGCCTCGCCGCCATGATGGCCGCGCTGGTCGGCGCCAGCGTCACCCTGCCGGGCCCGCTGCACATCGCGCTGATCGTCATCGTCGCGATGCTCGTCGGTGCCTTCTGGGCCGGTATCGCGGGCTTCCTCAAGACCACCCGCGGGGTGAGCGAGGTCGTCTCCACGATCATGCTCAACTCGATCGCCACCGCGCTGGTCGCCTGGCTGATCCTGCCGAAGAACTTCGGCGAGCAGCCCGCGGGATCCAACAACCTCACCACCGGTGAGATCGCGGAGTCCGGCTCATTCCCGGGTCTGCCGATGGGCGACGGCGGGGACATCTACGGCTTCACCTTCGTCGCCGCCGGCTGCGGCCTGCTGTACTGGTTCGTCCTCAACCGCACCCGGTTCGGCTTCGACCTGCGCGCCACGGGCGCCAGCGAGAGCGCCGCCCAGGCCTCCGGTGTGGACGCCAAGAAGATGATCCTCACCTCGATGCTGATCTCCGGTGCGGTGGCCGGCCTCGCGGGCCTGCCGACGCTGCTCGGCGACACCCACACGTACAGCCTCGACTTCCCCACCGGTATCGGCTTCACCGGTATCACCATCGCGCTGCTGGGCCGCAACAACCCGCTCGGCATCGCCTTCAGCGCCCTGCTGATCGCCTTCCTCGACAAGTCGTCGGCCTCTCTCGACCAGTTCGGGTACGAGAAGGAGATCGCCACGATCATGCAGGGCCTGATCGTGATCTCGGTCGTCGTCTCCTACGAGCTCGTACGCCGCTACGGCGTCCGCCGCCAGCAGCAGAAGGTGGGCGAGGAGCTCGCCGCCGGCCACGCCATCAAGACCGAGAAGGAGGCGGCCCTGTGAGCACCAGCAAAGCCATCGCCGCACGCCACGCCCCCAAGAAGGGCGGCCGCCGCAAGCTCACCCTGCCCGTCGTCCTGCTCATCATCGCGGGCGGCCTCGCCCTCGTCTCGCTCGTCCGCCTGATCAGCGGCGCCGACGACGTCACCTCGGTCGGCCAGGTCGCCGGCGCGCTGGAACTCGCCGTCCCGATCGGCCTCGCCGGACTCGGCGGCCTCTGGGCCGAGCGCGCGGGCGTCGTCAACATCGGCCTCGAAGGCATGATGATCCTCGGCACCTGGTTCGGTGCCTGGGCCGGATTCCAGTGGGGTCCGTGGATGGGTGTCCTCTTCGGCATCCTCGGCGGCTGCCTGGGCGGCCTGCTCCACGCGGTCATCACCGTCACCTTCGGCGTGAACCACATCGTCTCCGGTGTGGCGATCAACATCCTCGCCGTCGGCGTCACCCGCTACCTCTCCAACTTCGCCTTCGACGGCGTGCAGGGCGGCTCCTCCAAGCAGTCCCCGCGCATCGACCCGATCGACAAGATCACCATTCCGGGGCTCTCGGACTGGATGCAGGACCTCCAGCAGCACCACTGGTTCCTGGTCTCCGACATCGCGGGCATCATCGGCGGCCTGGTCACCGGCCTCTCGCTGCTGACCCTGCTCGCCCTGCTGCTGATCCCGGCGACCTGGTGGATCCTGTGGCGCACCTCGTTCGGGCTGCGGCTGCGCTCCTGCGGTGAGTCCCCGGTGGCCGCCGAGACGCTCGGCGTCAACGTGTACAAGTACAAGTACATCGCCGTCACCGTCTCCGGCGGGCTCGCGGGTCTCGGCGGCGCGTTCCTCGCGATCGTCGCCACCGGCATCTACCAGGAGGGCCAGACCGGCGGCCGCGGCTACATCGGCCTCGCCGCCATGATCTTCGGCAACTGGATGCCGGGCGGTATGGCGCTGGGCGCCGGGCTCTTCGGCTTCACCGACAGCCTCAAGCTGCGCGGCGGCGCGGAGAACGTCCACGCGATGCTGCTCCTGCTGGCGATCCTGCTGGTCATCGCGGTGTTCTGGCAGCTCTACAAGAAGAAGTACGTCGCCGCGGTGATCTCGGCGGCCGTCTCGGCGCTGCTGTTCACCTGGTACCTGCTGACCGACCAGGTGCCGAGCCAGTTCGTCGACGCCGCCCCGTACGTCACCACGCTGCTGGTCCTCTCGCTCTCCGCGCAACGGCTGCGGATGCCGAAGGCGAACGGCGTGCCCTATCGGAAGGGCGAGGGCAAGTGACCTCGCCCGCCCCGGAGCAGGCGGCTCCCTTCGGCGAGGCCGACTGGGAGGCCCTGCGGGTCGCGGCCCGGGACGCGATGTCCCGGGCGTACGCCCCCTACTCGGGCTTCCCGGTCGGGGTCGCCGCCCGGGTGGACGACGGCCGCACGATCACCGGCTGCAACGTCGAGAACGCCAGCTACGGCCTCTCGCTCTGCGCCGAGTGCGGCCTGGTCTCCACCCTCCAGGCGACCGGTGGCGGCCGGCTGACCCACTTCACCTGCGTGGACGGCACCGGGTCGGTCCTGGTGCCGTGCGGCAGGTGCAGGCAGCTCCTGTACGAGTTCGGCGGCCCCGAACTCCTCCTGGAGACGCCGGAGGGCCGACGCACGCTGGACGAGATGCTGCCGCAGTCGTTCGGCCCGCAGCACCTCGGCTGAATCTGTAATTCCGGTGGCCCTTCCCGCGCGGAAGGGCCACCGCCATTCCCACCCTCTATGCGCGTAGAGTCGACAGGACTCCTGCATACGCACCGGCCGGAAGGACTCCCATGGACGCCATCTCCGTCATCCGCACCAAGCGGGACCGAGGCGAGCTGACCCCCGAGCAGATCGACTGGGTCATCGACGCGTACACCCGCGGCGAGGTCGCCGACGAGCAGATGTCCGCCCTCGCCATGGCGATCCTGCTCAACGGGATGAACCGCACCGAGATCGCCCGCTGGACCGCCGCGATGATCGCCTCCGGCGAGCGGATGAACTTCGCCGCGCTCTCCCGCCCCACCACCGACAAGCACTCCACCGGCGGCGTCGGCGACAAGATCACCCTGCCGCTCGCCCCGCTGGTCGCCGCGTGCGGCGCCGCCGTACCGCAGCTCAGCGGCCGGGGCCTCGGCCACACCGGCGGCACCCTGGACAAGCTGGAGTCCATCCCCGGCTGGCGGGCCCACCTCTCCAACGAGGAGATGCTCAACGTCCTCGACACCACCGGCGCGGTCATCTGCGCCGCCGGTGACGGACTGGCCCCCGCCGACAAGAAGCTGTACGCGCTGCGCGATGTCACCGGCACCGTCGAGGCCATCCCGCTGATCGCCAGCTCCATCATGTCCAAGAAGATCGCCGAGGGCACCGGCGCGCTCGTCCTGGACGTCAAGGTCGGCTCCGGCGCCTTCATGAAGACCATCGAGGACGCCCGCGAACTGGCCTCCACCATGGTCGCCCTCGGCACCGACAGCGGCGTCCGCACGGTCGCGCTGCTCACCGACATGTCGACCCCGCTCGGCCTCACCGCGGGCAATGCCCTGGAGGTACGGGAGTCCGTCGAGGTCCTGGCAGGCGGCGGCCCCCAGGACGTCATCGACCTCACCCTGGCCCTCGCCCGCGAGATGCTGGACGCGGCGGGCCTCAAGGACGCCGACCCGGAGAAGGCGCTCGCCGACGGCTCCGCGATGGACGTCTGGCGCCGCATGATCTCCGCCCAGGGCGGCGACCCGGACGCCCCCCTCCCCACCGCCCGCGAGCAGCACGTGGTGACGGCCCGCTCCTCCGGCGTCCTGACCCGCCTGGACGCCTACGACGTCGGCGTCGCCGCCTGGCGCCTGGGCGCGGGCCGCGCCCGCAAGGAGGACCCGGTCCAGGCGGGCGCGGGCGTCGAACTCCACGCCAAGCCCGGCGACACGGTCACCGAGGGCCAGCCCCTGATGACGCTGCACACGGACACCCCGGAGAAGTTCGACTACGCCCTCAAGGCCCTGCCGGACGCGTACGACATCGCCCCGGCGGGCACGTCGTTCGCCCCGCTGCCGGTGGTGCGGGAACGTATCGCCTGACCTGCGGTTTCCTCGTACGGGTGAACGGGACCGGTGGACTGCCGCCGGTCCCGTTCGGCATGCTGGACTCGGTGACGTGCCGACAGAGGAAGACACCGTCATGAGCGCATGCGCCGGCCAACCCGCACCGGACCCCGGCCATGACTGGGACGACCTCGTCCGGATCCGTGAGGAGACGGACGCGCCCAAGGGATGCAGAGTGGAGATCATCGACGAGATCGTCACCGTGTCACCGCCGCCGTCCAAGGATCACCACAGCACCGTCGCCCTGATCCAACGGAGGTTGTACGGCGTCATCCCGGAGGACTGGGGTATCTACCAGACCCTCGGCGTCGCCCTGCCGGTACGGGGCGGGATCTACGTCCCCGACCTCGTCGTCCTGCCTCGCACAGCGGTCTCCGGGCCGGGCTATGACGTGCCCGCCGCCGAGGCCCGCCTCGTCGTCGAGATCACCTCCCGGGCCAACGCCAACCACGACCGCGTCAGCAAGGTCAACGGTTACGCGAAGGCCGGGGTGGAGCTGTTCCTGCTCCTCGACCCCTGGCACTCCGGGCGTCCGACCGCGACGCTCTACGGGGAGCCGGAGGGCGGCACCTACCGGGTGCTGGAAACGGTCGAGTACGGCGGGAGGATCAGCCTCCCCGAACCCTTCGGACTCGACCTGGACACCGGCGTCTTCCCGGTCAGCTGACACCTCCAGCTGACACCTGGGCTCCGGGCACAAGCGAGCGGCCCGTCGCACGGAAGAAGTTCCGTGCGGCGGGCCGCCGTTGCGTGCGGGTGGGGTGAACCGCCCGCGTTACCGGGTCACTTGCCCAGGTACGCGTTGTAGATCTTCACCGAGGACTTGTTGCCCTTCTTGTCGGTGACGTTGGCGGAGAAGGAGATGCCCTTGCCCTTGGCCGGGTTCTTCACCGTGATCTTGCCCTTCTTCACGGTGACCTTCTTCCAGGTCTTGCCGCCGTTGTAACTGACGTACGTCGTCAGCGACTTGAGGTTCTTCCCGGCGGCCGAACCCTGCACCGTCACCGGCACGGAGACCGTCTTGCCCGCCGCGGCCCGGCCGTCCGTGGAGAGCGCGGGGGTGAAGCGGACGGTGGAGGCCGGGAGCTTCGTGTACCCCTTCTTGGAGCGGAACGAGAAGCTGACGTCCACCCGGGTGGAGAGGGCGCCGATCTTCGCGCTGTGCTTCACCGACGAGGTGAGCTTGTAGTCGGCGCTGCCCGCCGGAACCGTGAAGTAGTCCCAGCCCTGGAGCGGGTCCTTCATCTGGGCGTACTTCTTGCCGTTGCGGTGGAGCACCGTCGCGACCGAGGAGAACTCCGGCGCACCGTCGTTGCCCTTGCCGTCCGCCAGCAGCGGAAGGAGGCCGGCGATCTCGTTGTCGTCGCGGTAGATGCCGTCGTACCCGGTCAGCCGGGGGCCGAAGACCCCGGTGTTCACGGTCTTCGCGTACGACTTGCCGGCCTTGTAGGCGACGGGGTTCCCGAGGGAGTACGCCGCCTCGTAGACCGGGTAGCCCTTCTTGTCCTTGCCGCCGACCTGGGCGAAGTCCAGGCCCCAGCGGGTCTTGTCGGTGGTGGCGAGGCGGATCGTACGGACGCCCGGCAGCGCCTGCTTGGCGGGCGCGCCGTACATCTCGTAGCCGCCCGGCAGCGCGGCGACGGGGTAGACCTCAGCGGTCTTCTTCTTGACCGCGCCGACGCCCATGGTCAGCTTCACCGTGGCGAACTGGTTCGCCTTGTACGTCCGCTTGAAGCCCGTGGCGAACTGGGTGGCCTTGCCGCCGGTCGCGATGCTGTAGTCGCCCGACCCGCCGGTGTTCCAGCTGCCGGCCCACCGCTGGCTGAGCGAGCCGTCGGTGATCTTCGGGCCCATGTGGGCGGTGCGGAGGGTCCCCTTGGCGCCGACCATCCAGCCGTAGGTGATCTCGAACTGCTTGGTCTTGACCGAGTACTCGGTCTGGATGCCGCGGAGCTTGGCCCCCTTCGCCGGAAGGGTGACGGCGGCCGGCTTGGTCTTCCGGGCGTCCAGCGTGAGCGTCGTGTTCTTCGTGACGCTCAGCTTCGGCTGGGCGAGCCAGTCGACGTCCCCCTTCTTCTTGGGGTCCGTGACGACGCTGCCGTTCAGGACGTAGGTGCCCTTGGGCACCCGGACCGTGGCCACGCCGTTCTTGAAGGCCGAGGTGAAGGAGGCGCCGTCGGCGCTCCCGCCCAGGTCGTCCAGTTCGACGTCCGCCGCGGCCGGGATCTTGCCCGTGCGGCTGACGGCCTTCAGCGTGACGTCGTACGACTCGCGCTCACGGTCCACCGCGGCCGAGGTACGGACGCTCTGGCCCTCGCCCGTGGCCACGACGTACGCGGAGTACGAGCCCACCTCCGCGCCGCCGAGCCGGGTGTCCGCCGTCAGCGCCACCTGGGCGGTGCCGCCCGCGGGCACGGTGACCTGCGAGGCGCCGAGGGTGAAGAAACCGGCCGGAGCGGGCTTGCCCTTCGGGCCGGTGCCGTCGACCGTCAGGTCGAGTGTGACGTCCGTGGTGCCCAGGTTGCGGTAGGTGACCGGCTTGGTGACCGGGACGTCGTCGTTGTGCGGCCACTGCTGCACACCGAGGTTGACCGAGGCCTGCTCGCTCACGACGGACTGGGTGAGCGCCCGGTCCACCGCGATCCGGCCCGTGCCCTGCTGGAACGGGATGTACGCGCCGGGCTTGGTGGAGGACGCCAGCACGCTCTTCAGCTGCGTGTACGTCCACTCAGGGTGCTGCTGCTTGAGCAGGGCCGCGGCGCCCGCGACGTGCGGGGTGGCCATCGACGTACCGTCGATCGTGAGGTAGCCGGGCGGGTTCTCGCCGACCTCCGCAGCGATCTCGGAGCCCTTGGCGGAGGCCGCCGTGATCGCTACGCCGGGGGCGGTGACATCGGGCTTGACGCCGCCGTCGCCCACGCGCGGGCCACGGCTGGAGAAGCCCGCCAGCTTGTCGCTCACGTCGACCGCGCCGACGGTCAGCGCGGCTTCCGCACTGCCCGGCGAGCCGACGGTGCCCGCCCCGCTGCCCTCGTTGCCCGCCGCGATGGCGAACAGGACGCCCTTCTGGGCCGAGAGCTTGTTGACCGCGGCTTCCAGCGCGTCCACCCCGGGGGTGTCCTCGCCGCCGAGGCTCAGGTTGACGATGTCGGCGCCCTGGGCGACCGCCCACTCCATCCCGGCCAGGATGCCGGAGTCGTCACCGAACCCGTCGTCACCGAGCACCTTGCCGGCCAGGAGCTTGGCGTCCGGGGCGACCCCCTTGAACTTGCCGCCGGACCTGGCGCCCGTGCCCGCGGCGATCGAGGCTACGTGGGTGCCGTGACCGATGCGGTCCTTGAGGTCGGGTGACTTGGTGAAGTTCTTCGCCGCGGCGACCCTGCCCTTGAGGTCGTCGTGGGTGCCGTCCACGCCGGTGTCCAGGACCGCGATCTTGACGCCCTTGCCGGTGTAACCGGCCTTCCAGGCGGTGGGCGCCCCGATCTGGGCGACGCTGCGGTCCAAGGACGCCTTGCGCCTGCCGTCCAGCCAGATCCGGTCGACGCCGGCGGCGGTGGTGCGCTGGACGTCGCCCGTCTGCTCGCTGGTGAGCGCCTCCCACAGGTCCGGGGCGTCCGCCTTCGGCGTCTCGACCGACTCGGCGTTCAGCGACGCCAGGCTCCGGCCGATCCGGGTGGCGCCCGCGTCCCGGACCTCCGCCTTCGCCCGGGCGCTCTGCGCGCCCCGGTAGCTGACGATGAGCCGCAGGTCCTTCTTCTGGGCCCGGCGGTTCTCCGGCCGGTTCAGCTCGGTGATGTCGAACAGCCGCCGGTCCAGCTTGCCCGAGGCGATGAGCCGCTGGGCGTCGGCGGGTATGACGAGCGTGTGCCCGTCACGTATCCGCTTGTGCACCGGTATCCCGGCGCGTCCCTCCGCGGGCTCGAAGCCCACGACCCGGCCCTTGGCGTCCACGGACACCCGGTCACCGGTGATCAGCGTCAGCTGGTGCGCGGCCTTGCCCGCGGGGCCCGGGACCGCCTTGCCCGCGGCTGCGGGCGCGACCGGCTGGGCGGCGGCGGGCGTGGTCATGCCCGCGGCGAGCGCGACGGCGGCGGCAGCGGCGACAGCCGGGACCCCCACCCTCTTCACATGTCTGTGCAACTCTCCCCCTGGAGAATGAGGCGGTTCCTCTGAACCGTTCACTCAATCTAGAGGGTGAAAATCGTGAAGGGGTTCGCAAGGGATGTGTATGAGTTGTGAGTTGACTCTCTCTGGCTGGAAACCGCCCCGGGGCGGCGATGAGTTTCGGTCGCCGGACCGGTCCTCCCGTTGTGGCAGCCATCGATCCGATCGTCCTCGTCGTCACCGGACACCTCACCCGTGACGCCGTACCGGCCCTCTGCGCGGAGCTGGAGACCTTGCTGAAGGGCCCCCGGGGCGCCGCCGCGCTGGTCGAGTGCGATGTGGGCGGTGCGGACCGGGCGGACCTGGTCCTGGTCGAGGCCGTGGCCCGGCTGGCACTCGTCGCCCGCCGGGCCGGACGGCAGCTGCGGCTGCGCCGCGTGGGCCCCGAACTCCAGGGGCTGCTGGACCTGGTGGGGCTGGCGGACGTGGTCGCCCTGGAGGGGCCGGAGGAGCGCGTGCCGGGCCCGTGACCGACCGGGCCGGACAGCGTCCGTACCGGTCCGGTCAGCCTTAGGCCGTGTATCGAAAGTGGCTCTTGGGCTGTGGATGATCACGGTTCATGGCGCGCGGAGATCTCACGGACGAGCAGTGGGCGGTGCTGGCGCAGTTGTTGCCGAAGGGGAGGAAGCCGGTGCGTCCACCGGTCTGGTCCCGGCGGCAGTTGATCGACGGCATACGGTTCCGGGTCCGGACCGGTGTGCCGTGGCGGGACGTACCCGTCGAGTACGGGCCGTGGGGCCGGGTCTACGGCCTGTTCCGCCGGTGGCAGCGGAACGGTACCTGGCAGCGGATCCTCATCCGGCTCCAGTCCCTGGCCGACGCGAAAGGCACGATCGTGTGGGATCTGAGTGTCGACTCCACGGTGTGCCGCGCCCACCAGCACGCGGCTGGGGGCCGCAGACAGGGCGACTTGCGGAAGGAACCGCCAGGCGGCGTGTTCACCGAGCCCGGTGATCACGGGCTGGGACGTTCGCGCGGTGGGTTCACCACCAAGCTGCACCTGGCCGTCGAGCAGGGCCAAAGGCCCATGTCGACCGTGATCACGGCCGGGCGGCGCGGAGACTCGCCGCAGTTCGAACCAGTGCTGGAGAAAGTCCGCGTGCCCCGCATCGGGCCGGGCCGGCCACGCGTCCGCCCCGATCGCGTGCGAGCCGACAAGGCGTACGCCTCCCGCGAGAATCGCGCCTACCTGCGCCGTCGCGGGATCCGCTGCACCATCCCGGACAAGACCGACCAGGCGCGCAACCGGCGCAAGCTCGGCTCCCGCGGCGGTCGGCCGCCGGAGTTCGACAAGGCTGACTACCGTGAGCGCCATGCGGTCGAGTGCGGGATCAACCGTCTCAAGAGGCACCGCGCCGTCGCTACGCGATACGAGAAACTCCCAGTCTCGATACGAGGCGACCGTGCTGGTCGCAGCCATCAACGAGTGGCTGCGAGCAGCACTTTCACACCAGACTTAGATCTGTGCGCTGCCGCCGTCGACGGCGAGTTCGGAGCCGTTGAGGTAGCTGGAGGCGTCAGAGGCGAGGAAGACGGCTGCTGCAGCGATCTCCTCGGGTTCGGCCAGGCGGCCGAGGGGGATCGCAGCTCCGGCGGCGGCGAGTTGTTCGGCCGGGATCAGGTCGATCAGGCCCTGAGTGCGGGTGCCGCCAGGTGAGAGCATGTTGATGCGATATCCGCCCGCCCCGGCGCCGTGGGCGAATCCGCGGACCAGGTTGCGCAGCGCTGCCTTGGTCGCCCCATAGACAGGCAGGGCCGGTTGCGGTCGGGTGGCGGCCGACGATCCGGTGAAGATGATCGAGGCTCCCGGAGACAGATGCGGCAGCGCCTTCTGCAGGGTGAACAGTGGGCCCTTGACGTTGGTGGTGAGCATGGCGTCGACCTGTTCCTCGGTGATCTCCCCGAGCGGGGCGGCGATCCCGATGCCGGCGTTGGCGACCAGGACATCGATGTGTCCGGCCTGTTCGACGACCGTCCTGTAGAGGCTGTCGAGGTCGTCGAGCCGGTCCACGTCGCAGCGGATCCCGGTCACCTGGGGGCCGAGTTCGGCCTCGACCTCGTCGAGCTGTGCCTGGCGGCGACCGGTAACGAACACCCGCGCGCCCTCGGCGTGGTACGCCTGTGCGATCGCCCGGCCGATGCCCGCATTTCCGCCGGTCACGACCGCAACCTTGCCCTTTAGAGAGTTCATGATCACTCTTCCCTAGTTTTTGTCTCCATGGTCAATAAAACATTTTTTGACCATGGAGACAAAAACTAGACCGGAGATGTGACCGATGCCATAAGCGGCGGAGGGCGGACGTGGAGGGCTCTACGCCTGCGCGGGATCCGCGTCCGCTCGGCCCGGGAGCACGCGGAGTGCGTCGAGTGCGACCGCGGTGAGCGCGGCACGACCGACTCCCGCCCGGCCGACCAGCTCCATCCCTCGGATGACGGCGACGAAGTACATCGCCAGCGACGTCAGGTTCGCGTCCGCCGGCAGATCGCCACTCTTTTGGGCGTCCTCTAGGCAGTGCGCGTAGATTCCGGCGAGCTCCTCGATGCCGGCCCTGGTGACCGTGGAGAGCTGATCCTGCTCGCCGGTCGACTCGACGAGAGCACGCGTGGCGAGTGAGACCCGGCTATCGCTGCGGCTGAACTCGATCGCCATGCGCAGCATGTGGCCCCGGATCCGCTCCAACGGGGACGCGTCGCCGTGCTGGAGCGCTTCCGAGACAGCGCGCGCCGCCTCGTCGCGATCCTCCGAGAGTGCCCGCAGGAACAGCTCTCGTTTTCCTCCGAACGCGTTGTAAAGGCTCTGCTTCCCCAACCCGGTCGCTCGCACCAAATCGTCAAGGGTCGTGGCAGCGAGGCCGTTCACGACGAACACCTCGCTGGCACTACTGATGACGTCACGTTCTTCGAACTTGCGAGGGCGCGGCATGCGTCCAAGGTTACGTTACTGACCATATGGCCAAATTTTCATCTAGGAACAGATTCCACTTTCGCAACAGGCCCCAGTAGCGCGTCGGTCAGCCTTCGTACCGAATCGGTCCGCCCTCGTACCGGTCCGGTCAGCCCTCGTCCGTCGCTGCCGGAAGCCGGTCGGGCAGGCCGAACAGCGGGAACCAGCGCTCCACGTCCAGGAAGCAGTGCATCCCCGAGATCGCCCCGTCCTGCACGTCGATGACCTGCACCGCCCACGGCACGAAACCGCCGCCCTCCGGGTCGGGCTTGTAGTGCGCGAAGCCCGGGGAGCCGTTGGCCGACACGGGCAACAGCCGGGAGCCCGCGCAGGACGCGCCCATGGTGGTCATGAAGCCCGTGATGTCCGAGGTGCCCTGGAGCCACAGGTCGAACGGCGGCATCGTCATGACCGCGTCCTCGTGGAGCAGCGCGGTCAGGGCGGCCATGTCGTACCCCTCGAACGCCTTCACATAGCGCTCCAGAAGCTTCTGCTGCTCCTCGTCGAGGGGGTCCGCCGCGTCCGGGACCCGCCCCTCCGTCTCCGTCAGGGTGGCGCGGGCCCGCTGGAGGGCGCTGTTGACCGAGGCGACGGAGGTCTCCAGCAGCTCGGCGACCTCGGCGGCCTTCCAGGCGAGCACCTCGCGCAGGATCAGCACGGCACGCTGCTTGGGCGGCAGGTGCTGGAGGGCGGCGACGAACGCCAGGCGCACCGACTCCCGCGCCACGGCCGCCTCCGCCGGGTCCTCGACCGTCGGCAGGATGCGGCCGTCCGGCATCGGCTCCAGCCAGACATTCTCCGGCCGGGGGCTGAGGGCGGCCTGGGCGAGGGGGGTCGGGCCCGTCAGGTCGACCGGGCGGGCCCGCTTGTTGCCCGCGCTCAGCATGTCCAGGCAGACGTTGGTGGCGATCCGGTAGAGCCAGGAGCGCAAGGACGAGCGGCCCTCGAACTTGTCGAAGTTGCGCCAGGCCCGCACCAGGGTGTCCTGCACCGCGTCCTCGGCCTCGAACGCCGAGCCGAGCATCCGGTAGCAGTACCCGGTCAGCTCGGTGCGGTGGCCTTCGAGGCGGGCGTCGACATCCGTGGGGCCCGCGCCGTCCGCAGCGCCGGCCCCCGCCCCCGCGGCCGTCCTCGTGGTCAGATCGCTCATCGCTCCACCCCTGTCCCGCGGCCGCGCCGCGGCATCCGTCACCCGGTACGTCGGAAGCTACCGCAGGCCACTGACAACAGGGGTGGAAAGAGGCCGATGGGCGATCGCCGGTCAGGCCCGGTCAGGTCCCGGGCTTGCGCCCGTAGACGTACACGTCGTCGCCGTTCTTCAGCAGTTTCCAGTATGCCTTCGCGTCGGCGGGGCGCATGTTGACGCAGCCGCCGGAGCCCGGCGGGTTGTACATGGACTTGGTGACCGAGTGGAACGCCTGGCCGCCGTCGAAGAACTGCGCGTGCGGCATCCACACCTTGTAGATCGTCGACCAGTGGTTGATGCTGCGCCAGTAGATCTTCTTGGCGCCCGTACGCGTCTCCGCGCCGTCCCGGCCGGTCCGCACCGGCACCGGACCGTACTTCAGCTTCTTGCCGTCCTGGATCCAGCTCAGCTGCCGGGTCAGGTCGACACAGGCGATGCGCCCCTTGTCGGTGGGGCACTTCCCGGCCTTGTTCGGGTTCTTCCCGGCCGCCTTCTGGGCGAGCATCGTGTTCATCGTGCGCCAGGTCAGCGGCCCCGCGTACCCGATGGTGGGGGTGATTCCGTGGGCCTTCTGGAACTTCTGGATCGCCTTGCAGTCGGCCGCCGACTGCTTGCCGTCGACGGGCCGCTTCAGGAACTTCTCGACCTGCTTCTGGTGCGGCCCGGTGGAGGTGGTGCAGGAGGCCGCCTGGGCCGTGGTGCCGGTGCCCAGGACCAGGGCGGGTGCCGCCACCAGACCGGCCACGGAGAGCGCGGCCCCGCGTCGCAGCCGCCCTCCCGGTACTTTCGCGATCACTCCCATGTGCCCAACTCCCCTTCGCCCACAGTGGTTTTGTGGTTACGCCTGGTAGACGCGCGAAGGGGAGGGGAGGTTGCACGGGGCAGGTCTCGGTTGCGTCGCGTTCCGGCATAGCCGGAATTACAGCCTCCGGAACTCCGGGACGGGCTCTCTGCGGGTCAGCGGGTCGCCGGAATCAGCGCCCGCCGCTCGGCCCGCGCCACCCGGGTCCCGTACAGGGTGATGGAGACGACGCCGAGGACCGCGAGCAGGCCCAGCGCCACCGTCGCCGCCCAGCCACCCGCGTGGAAGGCGACCGCGCCGAGTGTGCCGCCCGCGCTGGAGCCCAGGTAGTACGCCGACTGGTAGAGCGCGGAAGCCTGCGCCCGGCCCGTCGTGGCGGTCCGGCTCACCGAGGACGAGGCGACCGCGTGCCCCGCGAAGAACCCGGCCGTGATCAGCACCAGGCCCAGCAGTACGGAGGCCAGCTGGTCGGCGAGCGAGAGCAGCAGCCCGGCCGTGGTGGTGGAGACCGCGAGGTAGAGCGCGCCCCGGCGGCCGAGGCGGGCCACCAGGCGTCCGGCCGCGGCGGAGGAGACCGTACCGACCAGGTAGACCAGGAAGATCGACCCGACGATGCCCTGCGGCAGCGAGAACGGCTCCTCGACCAGCCGGTAGCCGATCACCGTGTAGACCGCGCCGAACACGGTCATGAACAGCGCGCCGATCGCGTACAGCCGCACCAGCAGCGGGTTGCCGAGGTGCGTGGCGACGGTCTTCGCCAGCGCCTTCGGGTTGAGCGTTCCGGGGGTGAAGTTACGGGCCCGGGGGATCAGGAAGTGGAAGGCGACGGCGCACGCGAGCGCGAGCAGACCGACCGCCGCGAGCGCCGCGCGCCAGCCCCAGGCCTGGGCGACCCAGCCGGTGAGGATGCGGCCGCTCATGCCGCCGATGCTGTTGCCCGCGACGAACAGCCCGATCGCGGCGATCAGCGCCTTGGGCCGGACCTCCTCGGCGAGGTACGCCATCGCGGAGGCCGGAAGCCCGGCGAGCGCCGCACCCTGGATGGCCCGCAGCGCGATCAGCCAGCCGATCGAGGGGGCGAACGGCACCAGCATCCCGACCAGGACCGCGACCGTCAGCGAGGCCGTCATCATCTGCCGCCGCCCGAACCGCTCCGACAGGGCGCTCAGCGGCAGCACACACAGTGCCAGGGCGCCGGTCGCCGCGGAGACCGTCCAGCTCGCCTGACCGGCGCTCACTCCGTACGAGGCGGAGATCGCGGGCAGCAGGGCCTGGGTGGAGTAGAGGAGGGCGAAGGCCGCGACACCGGCGGCGAAGAGCGCGAAGCTCATCTTGCGGTAGCCGGGGCGGCCGGGCTCCAGGCGCTCGGTGGCGGCAGCGGGAGCGGCGGCGCGGGAGGTGATGACGGGGGACGACGGGGCAGAGGCATCCACGATCACGGTGGATGCCCCGGTATCGGCGGGAGGCATACGACGAACGTAGAGCGCCGCGTTTCATGCGTCCAATGCACGAAACCGCCATAATCGATCCCATGGCGCATCAACGCAGCTCACAGCCCCGGCTGTCACCAAGCAGTTACGAAGAAGACATCCGGGCCGTCCTCGCGCCCCGCCTCGCGTACTTCGAGGCGGTCGCCCGCCACGAGCATGTGACCCGCGCCGCACACGAGCTCGGCGTCCCGCAGTCCACGCTCTCGCGGGCCATGGTCCGGCTCGAAGCGGACCTGGGCGTCGCCCTGTTCGCCCGCAAGGGCCGCACGGTCTCGCTCACCCCGGCCGGCCGCACCTTCCTCACCTCGGCCGAACGGGCCCTGGCCGAGGTGGAGAAGGCAGCCGACGCGGTCCGCGCGGACGCCGACCTCACGACGGGCCGGGTCTCCTTCGGCTTCCTGCACACCATGGGCTCGGAGACCGTACCCGCCCTGATCCGCGCCTTCCGCGCCGACCACCCGAGGGTCCGCTTCCAGCTCGTGCAGAACTACGGCGAGGCCATGATCGAACGCCTCCGCGCGGGCGGCCTCGACCTCTGCCTCACCTCACCCGTCCCCGACGCCCCCGACCTGGTCACCCGCCGCCTGGACGAACAGCGCCTGCGCCTGGTGGTCCCCGACGACCACCGCCTCGCCTCCCGCCGCCGCATCCGCCTCGCGGAGGCCGCCGACGAGACGTTCGTGACGCTCGAACCCGGTTACGGGCTCCGCCGCATCACCGACGACCTCTGCACGGAGGCGGGTTTCACCCCGCGCGTCGCCTTCGAGGGCGAGGAGGCGGAAACCCTGCGCGGCCTGGTCGCCGCCGGGCTGGGCGTCGCCCTGCTGCCGCCCCCGGCCGTTGCCCGCCCGGGTGTGGTCGAACTGACGGTCACCGCCCCGCGCGCGGTCCGCGAGATCGGCGTCGCCTGGCTGGACGGCCACCCCGACACCCCGCCGGTCGCCGCCTTCAAGCGGTTCCTGCTCTCGCGGCGGGGGAATCTGCTGCCGGACTGAGGGGGTGCGTGCCCTGGGTTCATCGATTTCGCATCACGGAGATTCGGGGGGAGTCTTCCTATCTGGCGGGGAGTCTGGTTCTGGCCCTGTCCGTGACGCTGCTGGACGGTAGTGCCGCGATGGCGGCCCAGCGCCAGGAGCCGGCCGTCCCGGAGAAGGCCGCTGCTGTCACGCAGGCCGCTGACGTTTCGTCGGCCCGGGTGGCTGCCCGGTTGTCGGGCAAGCGGGTGGAGGCGTTGTCGGAGCGTACGGAGACGTCGACGACGTGGGCGAACAAGGACGGTTCGCTGACCACGGAGTTGACGGCGGGTCCGGTCCGTTTCGAGGACGAGGCGACCGGTGACTGGCGTACGGTCGATCTGGATCTGGTCGCGCAGGCGGACGGCTCGGTGGAGCCGAAGGCGCACCCGGAGGGGCTGAAGCTTTCCGGCCGCACCGGCACCCTGCCCGCCTCGCTGAAGGCGGCCCAGTCGGCCAAGGCGAGTGACCTGGTCAGCCTGGGCGAGGGTGATGAGCAGATCACCCTCCAGTGGAAGGGCGGTCTGCCCGCCCCGAAGCTGGACAGCACCCGCGCCGAGTATGTGAACGCCGTGCCCGGCGCGGATGTGGTCGTGGAGGCGACGCGTACCGGGTTCGAGCAGTACGTCGAGATCAAGCAGCGCCCGGCCGCCGACGGCTACACCTACACGCTGCCGCTGAAGGCGAAGGGCCTGGAGGCCGAGCAACAGGCCGATGGCAGCGTGGTGTTCACCGACGAGAAGAACAAGAAGACCGCCGTCATGCCCGCCCCGGTGATGTGGGACGCCACCGTGGACGAGGTCTCCGGTGAGCACACCCGCCGCGTGCCGGTGGCGATGAAGGTCGTGAAGAACGACGAGGGCGTGGACCTGGTCGTCACGCCGGACGCGACGTTCCTCGCCGACCCGGAGACGAAGTACCCGGTCACCGTCGACCCCTCCACGTCCGCCCTCTCCAACGTCTTCGACACCTACGTCCAGCAGGGCGAGACCCGTGACTGGTCCACCGATGTGGAGCTGGACCTCGGGAACCCGGGCACGACGAACGCCAACGGCACCCCCCGTACGGCCCGTTCCTTCATCTCCTGGAACACCGCACCGATCGCCGACGCCCTGGTGACGGACGCCAAGCTGTCGCTGTGGAACTTCCATTCGGGTAACACCGACTGCAAGGCGCAGTCCTGGGAGGTCTGGGCGGCCGGAGCCGCCCCCACCTCCTCGCGCTGGACCGCGCAGCCGGCGTGGACGGCGAAGAGGGCCACCTCGACGGAGACGAACGGCAACCCGTCCTGCACCGCGGCCCCGGACGGGTGGATCAACGCCGACGTCACGACCATGGTTCAGGAGTGGGCCTCGGCCAAGGCGGCCAAGTCCCACATGGGGCTGCGTCGGTATGATCGCTGGGGGAGCTGCAAAGAAGCTCGGCAACCGTAAGGCAACCTGGGGTCAAGTCGGGCGTGCCGCGATTTACGGCGGAGGCACAGCCTCCCTCGGGTTCGGACTCGGGGCCGGAGTCCGCTATGGGGCGGGGCGTGCGTTGGTCAGATGGGCCCCCCGGAGCGGGAAGCACGCGAAACATTTCCGCAATCACAGAAAATCACGGTCATGGCGTTGGTGAATGACCCGCTGACGTAGTCGACCTGCACTGCTCAGGGCCGGCCGGCCATTTCCTTCTGGTCGGCCGGCCCCGCGATTCGGGAGTAATTATGGCAAACCAAGCGAAGAGAGCTTCAACAGCAGTATTTACGGCTGGGCTGATTGCGCTCGCCTTGGGTATTGTGGCATCCGTGCTGTATGGGGATTCAGACAGCAAGCGACTCTTCCTCTGCTCGACGCTGGTGTTGGCGATCGCGTGGGTTCTTGAAAGAGCATCGAAGAACGAAGACCGCTCCGCAGGTTCGCCGAAGTAGCACACGGCGCATCAGGGGGCCAAGAGAGTGGATCGGTGCCCGGCAAGGGCCACGAGAAGTGCGTTCGACCGGTGCGTCGGAATGGTAGAGGCGGTACCGGTCGCCGTCGCTCGAATCCTGTACCGATCCATCCTCAGGAATTTCGGCAGGGGGAAAGTCGGCAAGCTTGCAGCCTGACTTGACGACGTGGATTCGCCAAGCCCAGCGGGGCGGGTCCGATGCCGAATAGGCCTACGACATATTCTCCCTCGCGGCGGCTTGTCGGGCCTTTCCGGCGGCCTTCGGGATCATGTCGAGAATGCTCCTCGACCACCTCTTCGGTGCCTCGTTCGATGCCGTTCTCACCCTCTCCCTCTCCGTCTTCCCCGCCTCTGCCCTGCTGTTCGTGGCCGACGCGGTCCGGGCCAGGTCGGGGAGGGAGGCGGATGCAGCGACAACCGCTACGGCTAGCCTGGCGACCCCGTCAGCCAGTACGACCTCGACGGCAAGTCCTGGTGGCGCAAGACCCTGAAGTGTGGCGCCATCACTGCGGGCACCGTGGGTGCCGTGGCCTGCGGCGCGTCGATCGGAGCCTACGGAACCGCGGGCCGCATCATCGGACACGGTATGAAGACCTGGCGCGTCGGCCTCAAGTTCAGCCGAGGAGGCGGCGGTGGGACCGGCTTCGCCTGGAAGGGCACCCGCAAGTTCGGGCTGCACAGCCATGGGATCAAGAACAAGTCCCGCTGAAAGTTCATCCAATACCACCGTCGGGGTAAGGGGGGCATCGGCAATCACCGTCCCTGGGAGGGGTGGTGGTAGGAGAGAGGGCTTCGGCAGTGGAACAGCGACCGGAGCGGCAGGTGTCCGATCCACTCCTTGTCGTGGATGACGACGAGTGGCTCTGCGCCTATACGTCCCTCCGCGAGCTGCAACAGGGCGCCGAGCCGGCCTTCCTGGACGACATCGCAGTGGCTTTCGACGGGGGTTGCCCGGCCCCTGCTGTGCGCCTGGGACGAAACCACGCGGAGCTTTCACGTCAGTCACGGGGCGGGCCCTGATCCTCAACTCGCCCGCTTGCAGGCACACGTGGACGCGTTCTTCGAAGCGTGGACCGATGACGCTCCTCCACCGCACCTGACCGACCCCCGCGCGTACATCAGCTCTGGTGAGAAGAAGGAACGCCGAAAGAAGAAGCGCGGCTGACGCCCCCTGAGAACGATCTGCGCCAGCCCACGACCACGAAGCCGGGCAACACCGCCACCGCCCAACTCGCCGTGGGGCTGGCCCTGCTGACCGCCGCGGCCGGCTGCGCGGTCGCGTGGACGGCCGGGGTGCTGCTGGTGCGGCGCCTGGGAGGGGAACGTACGGCCTGAGGCCGGGCTGACGTACGGCCCGAGTCGTGGCCTGTCGTACGGGCCCCGTCCAGCCTGTCGTACGGGCTCCGCCTGGCCCATCGTACGGGCTCCGCCCCGTGAGGCGCCGCGCGTTCAGTGCCGCAGCGACCGTCCGAAACCCGCCGCCAGCGGCATCCGCAGCCCCAGCGGCGGCGGTGCGGCCAGCGCGTCCTTGACCGGGCGGGCGTACGAGCGGGCGAAGAGTGAACCCCGTACGAAGTCGGCCGCCAGCGCCACCACTTCGGAGCGGTGCTGGCGCAGCGCGTGGCCGTCGGAGTGGACCTCGAAGCGGCAGGTGTCCCGGTTGGACTTCTTCGCCCGCTCGGCCAGCCGGTACGACAACTCCGGGTCCGTACGCTCGTCGTTGGTGCCGTGCACGATCAGCACCCGCCGTCCCACCAGCTGCTTCACCGGCTCCGGCTCGGCGGCGGCGTGGTCCGGCAGCCAAGGCGCCATCGCCAGGACCGAGGTGACCGACCCGTGCCCGGCGGCCCGCAGCGCCGCACGGCCGCCCATGCCATGGCCGACCAGGCAGACCGGCACGTCCCCGTACCGCCGCTGGATCTCGTCGACCGCCCAGGCCGCGTCCTGCGCCGGATGCGCGTCGGTGTCGTTCCAGCCCCGGCAGCGGTAGCGCAGGACGTGCACCGCGAGCCCGTCGCCCTCCCCGGCGCGCGCCAGCGCACGGGCGAACGGCAGCTGGATCGCGTACGACAGGGGGGAGGGACGGCGCCGTGAGTCGGGCTCGCCGTCCGGGAGCAGCAGGACCACGCCGCTGACCTCGTATGGTGCTCCGGCCGTCTGTACGGCCCGTCCCAGCCTCGCAGCAGGCAGGGGGAGTGCGCGCTGTGCCATGACAGAACAGTCTCAGAAGAGCAGGTGTACTCCACCCGACTTTCCGGTCACTGTTGCGCATCGACGACTAGCGCCGACAAGCGCTCTACGCGCGTAGGCGCTAGAGTGCCAAGATGACGAGCCAGACCCCGAATGTCCCTGATTCCGACCAGATCCGGCGCGCCCCCAAGGTGCTGCTCCACGACCACCTCGACGGCGGCCTGCGGCCGGGCACGATCATCGAGCTGGCCCGCGCGCAGGGTTACGACTCCCTCCCCGAGGCCGAGGCCGACAAGCTCGGCATCTGGTTCCGCGAGGCCGCCGACTCCGGTTCGCTGCCCCGGTATCTGGAGACCTTCGCCCACACCTGCGCCGTCATGCAGACCCGCGACGCGCTCTTCCGGGTGGCCGCCGAGTGCGCCGAGGACCTGGCCGAGGACGGCGTCGTGTACGCCGAGATCCGGTACGCCCCCGAGCAGCACCTGGAGGGCGGCCTGACCCTCGAAGAGGTCGTCGAGGCGGTCAACGCGGGCTTCCGCGAGGGCGAGCGCATCGCCCGCGCCAACGGCCACCGCATCCGGGTCGGCGCCCTGCTCACCGCGATGCGGCACGCCGCCCGCGCGCTGGAGATCGCCGAACTGGCCAACAGCTACCGCGACCAGGGAGTCGTCGGCTTCGACATCGCGGGCGCCGAGGCCGGCTTCCCTCCCACCCGCCACCTCGACGCGTTCGAGTACCTCAAGCGGGAGAACAACCACTTCACCATCCACGCGGGCGAGGCCTTCGGCCTGCCGTCGATCTGGCAGGCCCTCCAGTGGTGCGGCGCCGACCGGCTCGGCCACGGGGTGCGGATCATCGACGACATCGAGGTCGCGGAGGACGGCTCGGTCTCCCTCGGCCGCCTCGCCTCCTACGTACGGGACAAGCGCATCCCGCTGGAGATGTGCCCGACGTCCAACCTCCAGACCGGCGCCGCCACCTCGTACGCCGAGCACCCCATCGGGCTGCTGCGGAAGCTGCATTTCCGCGTCACCGTGAACACGGACAACCGCCTCATGAGCGGAACGAGCATGAGCCGTGAATTCGAGCTGCTGACCGAGGCATTCGGATACACACTCGACGACATGCAGTGGTTCACCGTCAATGCGATGAAATCAGCTTTCATTCCTTTCGACGAACGTCTCGCGATGATCAACGAGGTCGTCAAGCCCGGTTATGCCGAGCTGAAGTCCGAGTGGCTTTTCCGGCAGACCGCTGTGACCAGCGGTTCTGCCGCTTCGGCGAGCTGACGTTCGGGACACGGAAGATGGCCGGGATACGAAATCCCGGCCATCTTCTGCGTGTCGGGATGTTTGCGGACGGGGCCGCGGGATGACTACCGTGCAGAGCCGCTCACATCCCCCTCCCCAAGGATGAATTCTTCATGAAGAAGACCGCTGCCAAGACTCTCGGTGTCGCCGCCCTCGGTGCCGCTTTCGCCGCTGCCGCCGCCGGGAGCGCCTCCGCTGCCCCCTCGCTGCCCCTCGACACCGCGGCCGGCGCGCTCCCCGTCTCCACCATGGCGCTGGACACCGTCGCCAAGGCCGCCCAGAACGCGCCGGTCCAGGAGACCGTCGGCAAGGTCCTCGGCGGCGACGCCACCGACGCCGCCGCCCCGGTCACCGGCCTGCTCGGCGGACTGCCCACGCAGGGCCTGACCGCCAACGGCATCCCGCTCGGCGGCTGACCGAACCCGTAGACGCGTGTGGGGCGCACACCCTGATCAGGGTGTGCGCCCCACACGCGTGTGTACGGAGGCCGCCTCGGCCCCTCGCGTCACCAGGCCGTCGCGGACGAGGAGGACTTCTCCGAGGGCAGCAGCGCCCACAGGGCCAGATAGACCAGGAACTGCGGGCCGGGCAGCAGGCACGAGACGACGAAGATGACGCGCATCGTGGCGGCCGAGGTGCCGAAGCGCCGTGCCAGCCCCGCGCACACTCCGCCGATCATGCGGCCTCCGGTGGGGCGGACCAGTGCGGCCATGGTGGGCTCCTTCGCGAGACGTAGCGGTGGGAGCGGGTCTGTCGTGTCCTGCTCCGCCGGGAAGCCGGGAGCCGGTCTGTGCCGCTCCCGATGTATCCATGGTGCCTCGGCCGAGGGGGACAAAGCATCGCTCTACGGGGCGATGCCGACCCTGGTAATCGTCGGGGTCGACCCCCCAGGGGCCTCGTCCCTGAGACGGGCCTCCTGCCGGTACCGGGGGAGGTCCCGTACGCCCGGCACCCCCCGGCGGCGCAGCCGCGCCCGGCAGACCGGGACGACCAGCAGATGGGCCAGGACCACACCGGTGGTGTTCAGCAGCACCGAGTCGATGTCGACCACCTGGCCGGGCACCCCGGTCTGGCCCAACTCGATGGCGAGCGAGATCAGCGCCCCGGCCGCCACCGTCCGCAGCAGCGACACCCAGGGGGAGACGAAGACCCGGCCCCCGGCCATCGGCAGCAGCACCCCGAGCGGGGCCAGCAGGACCAGGGCCCCGCCGATCCGGCGCGCGGCCTCGACCGGGCCCAGCGCGAGGTCGGCCCTGATGGAGGCGAGCGGCTCGAAGTTGGCGGCGGTGATCCAGGGCACGTCCAGCGGGCGCAGCGTCAGCCACCCGACGAGCAGCAGATGCGCGAAGAGGAGAGTGACCCCCGCCGCGCGGAAGTGGATGACGGTCTGACCGTCCGAACCTTGACGCACATCCACCAGGACGCCCCGAGCGGCAGGATCGGTTCCGGTGACTTCGCCGGGGGTCTGCGGCGTACCGGCCCTTGGCCCGGTTCGACCAGGCCCTCGGTCCGGTCCGGCCGCCCCTCGGTCCGGTTCGACCGGCCCCCGGTCCGGTTCGGCCGGTCCTCAGTCCGGTTCGGCCGACCGTCGTCCGGTCCGGTCCGGTCGGCCCTCAGTCCAGTTCGAGTGCGTCCGGGGTCGTCACGTCCTGCGGCCGGGACTTCGTCTGCGAGGTGCACAGATAGCCGCGCGGCGGGTACTCCCCGGGCCCGCCCAGCACCACCGTGCCGTTCGTCACGAGCGCCTCGTTCTCCGCGTACGTGCACACCAGCTGCGCCAGCGCCTCCGTCGACAGGTCCTCGGGCTGGCTGCTCAGCCGCAGGGTGCCCGCCGGGTCGCCGGAGCGCGAGGGCGCCACCCGCAGCCCGGAGGGGACCGCCGTGGAGAACCCGGCCACGCGCTCGTCTTCGGGCGGTGCCTGCTGCACCTGCTCCAGCAGGGCGCGGGCGGCCGCCAGCCGGCCCGAGCCGGACGCGACGGCGGGCACCGGCCGGTCCACGGCCACCAGCTGCGAGGCGCACAACAGGTACACCGACGCCGCCACGCTCTCCGGCGACCGGGTCGTGACATCCGCCGAGGGCACCTTGCACGGCCCCCGGGAGGGCGCGGCACCGGCGTCCACGGGCACGGACGTCGTCCGGATCCCGCACCCCGAGGCCAGCGCGGCGACGGCCAGCACGGCGCCGAGCACGACGGCCGCACGCCTGCGCAGCCGGGACACGACGGCACCACGCCTGCGCGGCCGGGACACGGCGGCCGCACCCCGCGGCAGCCGGGACGGACCCGCGAGCAACCGGGAACCACCCCTCATGACACCCCACCGTCCTCGCCCTTGCCGCCGGCGCCCCCGTCCCGCCCGTTCGGGTCCTGGTCCGACGACGCCCCGCGCCCCGTCAGCTTCTCGGCGTCGCGCGGCAGCCGCAGGACGAACACCGCACCGCCGTCGGGGGAGTTGGCGGCCGTGATGTCGCCTCCGTGGATGTGCGCGTTCTCCATGGCGATGGAGAGGCCGAGCCCGCTGCCCTCCGAACGCGGCCGGGAGGCGCTGGCCTTGTAGAACCGGTCGAAGACGTGCGGCAGCACCTCCTCGGGGATGCCGGGGCCGTGGTCCCGTACCTCGATGACCAGCTCCTCGCCCTCGGTCCGCACCCGGACCCCCACCGGCGAACCGCCGTGCTTCAGCGCGTTGCCGATCAGATTGGCCAGGATCACGTCGAGGCGGCGCGGGTCGAGGCGGACCATCATGCCGCGCTCCGCGTCCAGGTCCACCGCGTCCAGCCAGGCCCGGGCGTCGATGCACGCGGTGACCTGGTCGGCCACGTCCACGTCGTCCAGGACCAGGCGCGCGGTGCCCGCGTCGAAGCGGGTCACCTCCATCAGGTTCTCCACCAGGTCGTTCAGCCGCCGGGTCTCGCTCACCACGAGGTGCACGGCGGGCGCGATCATCGGGTCGAGGCTGTCCGCCTCGTCCTCCAGCACCTCGGCCACCGCGGTGATCGCGGTCAGCGGGGTGCGCAGCTCGTGCGACATGTCGGCGACGAACCGCCGGCTGGACTCCTCCCGCGCGCTCATGTCCGCGACCTTCTTCTCCAGCGAGCTCGCGGTCCTGTTGAACGTACGGGAGAGATCGGCGAGTTCGTCCGTACCGGAGACGGTGAGCCGGGTGTCGAGTTTGCCCTCGCCGAGCTTGCGGGCCGCGTCGCCGAGCCGCTGCACCGGGCGCAGCACCGTCGTGGCGGCGGCCTGGGCCAGCAGCGCCGAACCGATCAGCGCCAGGGTGGTGGCGATCCCCAGCGACCAGGCCAGCGAGTTGAGGTCCTGCCGCTCCTGGTCGAGGGACTTGAGCATGTACCCGGTGGGGCCGCCGCCGATGATCCGCGTACCGGCGACGAGGTACGGGGTGCCCGCGATGCTCGTACGCTGCCAGAACAGGTGGTATTCGTGCTCGTTGTTCGAGGTCAGCGGCTGCTTGCAGGCCACCTGCTTCTGCAACGACTCCGGTACGTCGTCCAGGGTGAAGGCGTCCAGGTCCGAGTAGCCGACGATCGGCTTGCCGCGCTCGCGCTCGTCCTCCAGCAGCACGTTGTAGCCGGGGCCGCCGGAGGCCATCTGCCCGGCGGCCCGCTGGAGGGCGTCCTTGGGGGGCCGCACCGGCAGCGTCGCCGCCGTCTCCTGCATCTGCCGCCGGAAGTCGTCGAGAGCGGTGTCCTGCGTACGGGTCAGCACGGCCTCGCGGTTGAGCCAGTACGCGATTCCCGAGGCGGAGACCGCGGCGGTCAGCGCGACCAGCGCGAACACCACGACGAGCCGCAGCCGCAGGCTGGTCCAGCGCAGACCGGCCCGGATCGACCGCTTGGTTCTCTCCGTCACTGAGGCGAGTCCAGCCGGTAGCCCACGCCCCGCACCGTACGGATCAGGGTCGGCGAGGACGGCACGTCCTCCACCTTGGCGCGCAGCCGCTGCACACAGGCGTCCACGAGGCGTGAGTCGCCCAGGTAGTCGTGCTCCCACACCAGGCGCAGCAGCTGCTGGCGGGAGAGGGCCTGGCCGGGCCGGCGGCTCAGCTCCAGCAGGAGCCGCAGCTCGGTCGGCGTGAGCTGCAGATCCTCACCGCCCTTGGTGACGGTCATGGCGGAGCGGTCGATGACCACGTTGCCGAAGGTCGCCGAGTCGGTCGACTCGCGCTCCCCCCGGCGCAGCACCGCCCGGATCCGGGCGTCCAGCACCCGGCCCTGGACGGGTTTGACCACATAGTCGTCCGCGCCGGACTCCAGTCCCACCACGACGTCGATGTCGTCGCTGCGCGCGGTCAGCAGAATGATCGGCAGCTGGTCGGTGCGCCGGATGCGCCGGCACACCTCGAAACCGTCGATCCCGGGCAGCATGACGTCCAGCACGACCAGGTCGGGGCGCTGCTCGCGCAGCAGCTCCAGGCCGTCCTCTCCCGTCGCCGCGGTGGCCACACGGTGGCCCTGGCGTGACAGCGAGAGTTCGAGGGCCGTGCGGATGGCGTCGTCGTCCTCGATCAGCAACAGGAAAGGCACGAGCGTCATTCTGGCCCATGGTGGCGCTTCAGTTCGACCTGTGGCCCCCTCCCGTTCTCCGGGCACGGCCGCGAACCGTGCCGGGCACGGCCACAACTGCCCCTGTGACAGGCCTGTGACAGTCGGGGGACAGCGCCATGAAACTGCCCCGGCAAGCTCTTGGTCAGCAGGAAAACGAACGAAGGACTTCACCGATCTCCACCGATAGGGGGCGCGAGATGAACGCACTGCACAGCACCAGCTCAAGCGCAGTTGTGACGCGTCTCCACGATGTCGGCCGGAGCGCGGAGAAGTCCGGTGCGATGAACGCGACGAACCTGCGGGGGTGTGTTCGGAGCGCAGGGCGTCATCACCTGCCGTCGCAGCCGGCCGCGGAGCAGCCGCGCAAGCCGTACATGACGGTGGTCGAGGCGCCCACGGGGGAAAGCACGGGGGACCACGGGGGAAGCGCGTACGGGGAGGTCACGGGGGACCGCACCCGAACGGAGACCGAGGGCGCCGAAGCGGCGTTCACGGCCTACGTCCAGGAGCGGCGGGCCTCCCTGTACGCCACCGCCTACCACCTGACCGGCGACCGGTTCGAGGCCGAGGACCTGCTCCAGAGCGCCCTCTTCTCGACGTACCGGGCGTGGGACAGGATCAGCGACAAGGCGGCGGTCGGCGGCTATCTGCGCCGCACCATGACCAACCTGCACATCAGCGCCTGGCGCAGGCGCAAGCTGAACGAATACCCGACCGAGGAGCTGCCGGAGACGGTGGGCGACACGGACGCGATGCGCGGCACGGAGCTGCGGGCGGTGCTCTGGCAGGCACTCGCCCGGCTGCCCGAACTCCAGCGCACGATGCTGGTCCTGCGGTACTACGAGGGCCGCACCGACCCGGAGATCGCGTCGATCCTCGACATCAGTGTCGGCACGGTGAAGTCCAGCATCTGGCGGTCCCTCCGCCGGCTGCGCGAGGACGAGGTCCTCAGCTTCGGCCGTGACGAGCAGGAGTCCTTCGGCGAGCTGGTGGCCTGAGGCTACGGGGGAACGGCCACTGCTTCGGGGGAGGCAGGGGCCACGGGGGAGAAGCGGGGAACCCACGGGGGATGTGCGGGGGAACCACGGGGGAGCAGTGAAAACGGGATCCGAGGGGGTCCGGGGGAAACACGGGGGAACGGCCCGCCGCTTCGGGGGAGGCGCGGGACACGGGGGAGAGGCAGCGGGGTCGTACGGGCCGGGGGGTCCTGTACGGCCCCGTTCGCTGTGCGCCGTGGCCGTTACGGTGTGGTCGCCGCCGATGCCCTCGGCCCCGGCGAACGATGCCCTCGGCTTCGGCGAACCAGGAAGTGAGCGTGTGAGCACAGCAGGCGCAGCAGGCCGTACGCGTCCGGCGTGGAAGGTCTGGGCGGTCGTGGCCGCTGTGGTCCTGGTGGTCGCGGGGCTGCTGCACGCCTGGCGCAACACGAATGTGCTGGACGGCGAAGCAGCCCGTGATGGTCAGGGTCAGCACCACCGGGCCCATCTCCGACCGTGCCGCGTTCGCCGCACTGACCACCGGCACCGCTCGCTCCGTCGCGGCCGCCGCGCACTGCGGTGATCTGCCCCAGAAGCCCGGACCGCTCGTGCCGCCCGTCTCCGACGAGGCCCCGTCCGGTCCGTGGTCCTGCCGCCTGTTCCTGGACGACGGCCCGTCCGGCATCGTCCGTGCGGCCGGCTTCATGACGTACACGGCCTCCCGGGACCCGCTGTTCGCCGCCGCCGTGCGGAAGGCGCCGGGCACGGCCCGGGGCAAGGCCCCGGAGGGCGGTGCGGCCGAAGTCGTGAACGCGCAGAAGATGATCCTGCCCTGTGCCCAGGGTGATCCGCTCTATCTGGCGGTCAGGCCGGGCTTGCGGTACCTGGAAGCGCGCGAGCCGCACCGGACGCGTGCTTCGCCCCCTTCGTGAAAGCCGCCGCCAAGACCTTCGGCTGCGCCACCGGCTGAGGCGGGCGGCTACTTTGGGACCCGCGCCCCCACCGTCACCCGTCGGCACCGCCCCGCCGCCGCTGCCGCCAGCCTGCCCAGCGCCTCGTCCTTGGCGCACGGGTACGCCCCCAGAGCCGTCTGGCGGGCCACGATGCGGCGTTCGGCCCGCATCAGGCGCCAGCCCCGGCGCAGCAGGAACGGGACCGACTTGCGGCCCTCGCGCAGGTCCCGGACCAGGCGGCGGCGGAACGTGGTGGAGGGGCGGCCGCGCAGGCACAGCGCGTCCGCCAGCAGGCCCAGTTCCTGGCAGCGGCCCACGATGTCCGCCGCGAAGATGCCCTCGGCCACGAAGAGCGGCGAGCGATCGATGTGGAAGCCCTCGTGGCCCGTACGGGAACTGGTGGCGATGTCGTACACCGGAACGTCCGTACGGCCCGACCGGCACAGCTCGGCGATGGCCGCCACCGCCGCGTCCGCGTCCCAGGACGCGGCGGAGTCCCAGTCGATGTCCGTGGAGCCGGGGACCCGGGGCAGCGTCGGGTCGTCGTGCTCCTTGTAGAAGTCGTCCAGGCGCAGCACCGGGAGGCCGGTGCGGGCGGCCAGGACGGACTTGCCGGAGCCGGAGGGGCCCGCGAGCAGCACGACGCGGGTCGGGATCGGGAGGGAACGGGAACTCACAGAACAGAAGTGTGAGGCATTGACCCGCGCAGGGGACCACCCGGGCCTCCTGTTGGTATCCAGCGTCACACCTCAACTACTCTGCGCGTACGGACGATTACCCGACCAGGTCGATCAGGTGGAAACATGGCACTTCACGCACGCAAGCCCGAACGCCGCGCCCTGCTGCGCGCCGGTCTGACCGTGACCGCGCTGGGAGCGGCCCTGGGGGCCGGTGCGGGCTCCGCGCAGGCCGCTCCCCAGCTGCCTCCGGTCGCCGAGATCCCCGAGCAGGGCCTCACGGCCGTCCAGGCGGTCACCGAGAGCGCCGGGCCCGCGGTGACCAGCGCGCTCGGGACCTCGCTGACCAACAGCATCCGTCCCGTCACCAACCTCCAGCTGCACCCGCTGGCCAAGACCGGGGTGGACCCGCTGGACAACGCGGTGGGCACCCAGGTCGCCGACTTCCAGCCGGTGTCGACCGCCCTGCTCACCGACCCGCTCACCAGCGGCGGTGCGATCAACGACCTGCCGGTGGTGGGGCAGGTGACCCGCCTGGTCACGGGCTGACGCCTACCCGCGCCGTAAGGGGCCGCCCCACACCGGGGCGGCCCCTTTCGGGTGGCTGGACGTACGTCAGTACGACGAACCTGACGCCCCCAGCGCACCCGTCGGGTGCCAGACCGTCTTGGTCTCCAGGAACGCCGTCAGCCGGTGCGTGCCGGGCGCGGCCAGCCAGTCGGTGGACGCGTCCGAGCCGTCCGCCTCGGCAGGCCGCGGGCGCAGGACCCGCTTCAGGTTGTCCGCCGCCGCGATCTCCAGCTCCTTGGCCAGCTCCGGGCCCGCGCCGGTGAGGTCGATCGCGTTGACGTCCTGGTGGGCGGCGAGCGGGGCAGCCAGCTCGGCCGTGGCGCCGGACAGGATGTTGACCACGCCGCCGGGGACGTCGGAGGTGGCCAGCACCTCGCCCAGCGAGAGCGCGGGCAGCGGGGCGTCGGCCGAGGCGATGACGACCGCCGTGTTGCCGGTCGCGATGACCGGGGCGATCACCGAGACCAGGCCGAGCAGCGAGGACTTCTGCGGCGCGAGGACCGTCACCACACCGGTCGGCTCGGGCGTGGAGAGGTTGAAGAACGGGCCCGCGACCGGGTTCGCCCCGCCGGAGATCTGCCCGATCTTGTCGGTCCAGCCCGCGTACCAGACCCAGCGGTCGATCGCCGCGTCCACCACGGCCGCCGCCTTGGACTTCGACAGCCCCTCGGCAGCCGCGACCTCGCGGACGAACTGCTCCTTGCGGCCCTCCAGCATCTCGGCGACGCGGTAGAGGACCTGGCCGCGGTTGTACGCGGTCGCGCCCGACCAGCCGCCGAACGCCTTCCGCGCGGCCACGACCGCGTCGCGTGCGTCCTTACGCGAGGACTGCGGCACGTTGGCGAGCCACTGGCCCTTGGAGTCGGTCACCTCGTACACCCGGCCGCTCTCGGAGCGGGGGAACTTGCCCCCGACGTACAGCTTGTAGGTCTTGAAGACGCCAAGTCGGTTCTGCTCAGACATCGAGGTACGCCTCCAGGCCGTGGCGGCCGCCCTCGCGGCCGTAGCCCGACTCCTTGTAGCCGCCGAACGGCGACGTGGGGTCGAACTTGTTGAACGTGTTGGCCCAGACGACGCCCGCGCGGAGCTTGTTCGCCACCGCGAGGATGCGGGAGCCCTTCTCCGTCCAGATGCCCGCCGAGAGGCCGTACTGGCTGTTGTTGGCCTTGGCGACCGCCTCGTCCGGGGTGCGGAACGAGAGCACGGAGAGCACCGGGCCGAAGATCTCGTCACGGGCGACCGTGTGGGCCTGGGTGACGTTGGTGAACAGGGTCGGCGCGAACCAGTAGCCCGACGACGGCAGTTCGCAGGGGGCGCTCCAGCGCTCCGCGCCCTCCGCCTCACCGGTCTCCACCAGCGCGGTGATCCGGGCGAGCTGCTCGGCGGAGTTGATCGCGCCGATGTCGGTGTTCTTGTCCAGCGGGTCGCCCAGGCGCAGCGTGGACAGGCGGCGCTTCAGCGCGTCCAGCACCTCGTCCTGCACCGACTCCTGCACCAGCAGCCGGGAGCCCGCGCAGCAGACCTGGCCCTGGTTGAAGAAGATGCCGGTCACGATGCCCTCGACGGCCTGGTCGATGGGGGCGTCGTCGAAGACGATGTTGGCGCCCTTGCCGCCCAGCTCCAGCGTGACCTTCTTGTCCGTGCCCGCCACCGAGCGGGCGATGGCCTTGCCGACGGCGGTCGAACCGGTGAAGGCGACCTTGTCGACGTCCGGGTGCGTGACGAGGGCCTCGCCCGCGTCCCCGTAACCCGTGAGGATGTTGACGACACCCTTGGGCAGCCCGGCCTGGCGGCAGATGTCCGCGAAGAAGAGCGCGGAGAGCGGGGTCGTCTCGGCGGGCTTCAGCACCACCGTGTTGCCCGTGGCGAGCGCCGGGGCGATCTTCCACGCCAGCATCAGCAGCGGGAAGTTCCACGGGATGACCTGGCCCGCCACACCCAGCGGCCGGGGGTCGGCCCCGTACCCCGCGTGGTCCAGCTTGTCGGCCCAGCCCGCGTAGTAGAAGAAGTGCGCGGCGACCAGCGGGAGGTCCGCGTCGCGGGTCTCCTTGATCGGCTTGCCGTTGTCCAGGGTCTCCAGGACGGCCAGCTCACGGCTGCGCTCCTGGATGATCCGCGCGATCCGGAAGAGGTACTTCGCGCGCTCGGAGCCGGGCAGCGCCGACCACTTCTCGAACGCCTTCCGTGCCGCCTTCACGGCCCGGTCCACGTCCGCCGCCCCTGCCCGTGCGACCTCGGAGAGCACCTCCTCGGTGCTCGGCGAGACGGTCTTGAAGACCTTGCCGTCGGCGGCCTCGGTGAACTCACCGTCGATGAACAGCCCGTACGAAGGGGCGATGTCGACGACGGAACGGGACTCCGGCGCCGGTGCGTACTCGAATGCGGATGCCATGGCTTATCAGTCCACCGTCACGTAATCGGGGCCGGAGTAACGGCCGGTGCTGAGCTTCTGGCGCTGCATCAGCAGGTCGTTGAGAAGGCTGGAGGCGCCGAACCGGAACCAGTGGTTGTCCAGCCAGTCCTCACCCGCCGTCTCCTTCACCAGCACCAGGAACTTGACCGCGTCCTTGGTGGTGCGGATACCGCCGGCCGGCTTCACACCGACCTGCACGCCGGTCTGCGCCCGGAAGTCGCGGACGGCCTCCAGCATCAGCAGCGTGTTGGCGGGGGTGGCGTTGGTGGCCACCTTGCCGGTCGAGGTCTTGATGAAGTCCGCGCCCGCCAGCATCCCGAGCCAGGAGGCCCGGCGGATGTTGTCGTACGTGGACAGCTCACCGGTCTCGAAGATCACCTTGAGGCGGGCGGTCCCGCACTCGGCCTTCACGGCCAGGATCTCCTCGTAGACCTTCATGAAGCGGCCGGAGAGGAAGGCCCCCCGGTCGATCACCATGTCGATCTCGTCGGCCCCCGCCGCCACGGCCTCACGGACGTCGGCCAGCTTGATGTCCAGCGCGGCGCGGCCGGCCGGGAAGGCGGTCGCCACGGACGCCACCTTCACACCGGAACCGGCGAGCGCGGCGGCGGCGGTGGCGGCCATATCGGGGTAGACGCAGACGGCGGCGGTGCGCGGGGTCGTGCGGTCGGTCGGGTCGGGGTGGACGGCCTTGGCGGCGAGAGCCCGGACCTTGCCCGGGGTGTCCGCGCCTTCCAGCGTCGTCAGGTCGATCATCGAGATCGCGAGATCGATGGCGTACGCCTTGGCCGTCGTCTTGATCGAACGGGTTCCGAGGGAGGCGGCGCGCGCTTCGAGGCCGACGGCGTCGACGCCGGGCAGCCCGAACAGGAAGCGGCGCAGCGAACTGTCGGACGCCGTCGCGTCGGAGAGGGGGGTACCTCCCTGCTCGAACGCAGCTGAGAGCTTGGGGGAGGGAGCAGTGGTGGGCATGGTCACCAGGGGAGCATATCTACGCGCGTAGCGACCTGTACAGGGGTCCCGCTCAACCGTGCGCACCGCCACACATGCGCTCGGCGCGGATGCCCCCTCCGCCCGGCCCCTTCCCCGTGCCTGCCACCGGGCCCGGATGCCCGGCCCGGGTGGTCGGAGGCCGCTCCTTCGGGCCCGTCAGGCAGAATCGCCCCCATGACGAGCCCCACACCCCCCGCAGAACCGCAGTTCGCCGACCGGACCTACCGCTCGACATCCGCGCTGGTCTGCGGAGTGCTGCTCCTTGTGCTGGTCGCCGTGATGGCCGGGGACGCCCTGCTCCGGGGCGAGGGACAGGCCCCGTGGCTGGCCCTGGCCGCCCTGCTCACCGCCGTGCCGCTGATCGTGGCGTTCACCCTGCGGCCCGCCGTCTTCGTGAACGACGAGCGCATCCGTATCCGCAACCCGTTCCGCACGATCCAGCTGCCCTGGACGGAGGTCGCCGACGTCCGGGCCGGGTACTCCTCCGAGCTGACCGCGGCCGGCGGCACCAAGTACCAGCTGTGGGCGGTCCCCGTCTCGCTGCGCGACCGCAAGCGGGCCTCGCGCGCGGCGGGCCGGGCGCCGCACAAGGACGCCTACGGCCGGTTCTCGCCCGGCGCGGGCGCGGGCTCCGACGCCCACCGGCACAGCGCGCCGCCCATCGCCGCCGCCGACCAGACGATCGTGGAGCTGCGGGGGCTCGCGGAGAGGGCGGGCGAGGCGGCCGGCGGGACCACCACCGGCACGGTGCGCTGGGCGTACGAGGTCGTCGCCCCGGCCGTCGTGGGGGTGGTGCTGTTCGCGGTGCTGGTGGCGATCGGCTGAGGAGCCCGTCCGTCCGACGCGTAAGGACCGGCACCCAGCGCTTCTGCCGGGTGCCGGTCCTCTTCCGTACGCACGCCTCAGATCCCGGCGGCCGCCGCCAGGTCCCGCTTGATCCCGGCGAGCAGCTCCGCGCCCCGGGCCCGTGCGGCGGGCAGCCCGGCGGCGTCCGCGACCGGGACCACGACCTCCAGGTAGCACTTCAGCTTCGGCTCGGTGCCGCTCGGGCGGACGATCACCCTGGCCCCCTCCAGCTGGTAGCGCAGCCCGTCCGTGGGCGGCAGCGCGGGCGTGCCCTGCGACAGGTCCTCGGCCGAGGTGACCGGGAGGCCGGCCAGCGCGGTCGGCGGCTGCTCGCGGAGCCGGGCCATGGCGTCGGCGATGACCGTCAGGTCCTCCACCCGCACCGACAGCTGGTCGGTGGCGTGCAGGCCGTGGGCGAGCGCCAGGTCGTCCAGCAGGTCCAGCAGCGTACGGCCCTGCTCCTTGAGTACGGAGGCCAGCTCGGCGACGAGCAGGGCGGCGGTGATGCCGTCCTTGTCGCGGACGCCCTCGGGGTCGACGCAGTAGCCGAGCGCCTCCTCGTACCCGTACCGCAGGCCGTCCACCCGGGCGATCCACTTGAAGCCGGTCAGCGTCTCCTCGTAACCGAGGCCCGCCTTCTCCGCGATCCGGCCGAGCAGCGACGACGACACGATCGACTCGGCGAACACGCCGCTGACGCCCCGCTCCACCAGGTGCGCGGCGAGCAGCGCGCCGACCTCGTCGCCGCGCAGCATCCGCCAGCCGCCCTCGGTGGCGGGGTCGGGTACGGCGACGGCGCAGCGGTCCGCGTCCGGGTCGTTGGCGATGACCAGGTCCGGCGCCGCCCGGCGTGCGGTGGCGAAGGCGAGGTCCATCGCGCCGGGCTCCTCCGGGTTGGGGAAGGCCACGGTGGGGAACGCGGGGTCGGGCTCGGCCTGCTCGGCGACGAGCACCGGTGCGGGGAACCCGGCGCGCTCGAACGCGGCGGTCAGCACGGAGGTGCCGACGCCGTGCATCGCGGTGTAGACGGTGTTGGCCGTACGGGGGCTGCCGGGGGCCAGGACCGCGTCCGTACGGGCGAGGTAGGCGGCCAGGACCTCCTCGCCGAGGGTCTCCCAGCCGTCCTCGGGGCGGACCACGCCGTCCAGCGGGCCGACCGCGGCGATGGCGGCCGCGATCTCGCCGTCGGCCGGGGGCACGATCTGCGAGCCGTCGCCGAGGTAGACCTTGTAGCCGTTGTCGCGGGGCGGGTTGTGGCTGGCGGTGACCTCGACGCCGGCGACGGCGCCCAGGTGCCTTATGGCGTACGCGAGTACGGGGGTGGGGAGCGGGCGGGGGAGCACGGCGGCGCGGAGTCCGGCGCCGGTCATCACGGCGGCGGTGTCGCGCGCGAAGTCCTCCGACTTGTAGCGGGCGTCGTAGCCGATGACGACGAGCCCGCCCTCCTGGCCCTGGTCCTTCAGATACGCGGCGAGGCCCGCCGCCGCCCGGATCACCACGGACCGGTTCATCCGCGTGGGCCCGGCCCCCAGCTCGCCGCGCAGCCCGGCGGTGCCGAACTGGAGCGTGCCCGCGAAACGGGCGGCGAGCTCCTGGGTGTCGCCCGCCTCGATGAGGGCGCCCAGCTCGTCGCGCGTCTCGGGGTCGGGGTCCTCGGCCAGCCAGGTCCTGGCCTGCGCGATGAGGTCGTGCTGCACGGGGTCCGCCTTTCGGGGTGTGCGGAGGGGGCGTACGGGGGTGGGTGCGGGGGCGGGTGTCGGTGCGGGGCCGGGCGTCGGCGTGGGGCCGGGTGGGGTGGGGTGGGGTGGGCGCTGCGCGGGCTGTTCCCCTCCCCGCCCCTTCCCGAAACCGGGGCTCCGCCCCGGACCCCGGTCCTCAAACGCCGGACGGGCTGGGGGGTGGCCCGAGTGGGCTTAGATGCGGTCCAGCACCTGGGCCAGCAGGGCGCCCATCCGCGTGGCCGAGTCGCGGCCCGCCTGGAGGACTTCCTCGTGGTTCAGGGGCTCGCCGGAGAGGCCCGCCGCCAGGTTGGTGACCAGGGAGAGGCCCAGCACCTCGGCGCCCGCCTCGCGGGCCGCGATGGCCTCCAGGACCGTGGACATGCCGACCAGGTCGCCGCCCAGGACCCGGACCATGTTGATCTCGGCCGGGGTCTCGTAGTGCGGGCCGGGGAACTGGACGTACACGCCCTCTTCGAGGGTGTCGTCGATCTCCTTGCACAGCGCGCGCAGGCGCGGCGAGTACAGGTCGGTCAGGTCGACGAAGTTGGCGCCCACGATCGGCGAGGTCGCCGTGAGGTTGATGTGGTCGCTGATCAGCACCGGCTGGCCGGGGCGCATGCCCTCGCGCAGGCCGCCGCAGCCGTTGGTCAGGACGACGGTCTTGCAGCCCGCGGCCACCGCCGTACGGACTCCGTGGGCGACGGCGGCGACGCCGCGGCCCTCGTAGTAGTGCGTGCGGCCGAGGAAGACCAGCGCGCGCTTGTCGCCGATCTTGTACGAGCGGATGGTGCCGCCGTGGCCCTCGACCGCGGGCGCCGGGAAGCCGGGGAGCGCGGTGACGGGGAACTCGGCCTCCGGCTCGCCGAGTGCTTCGCCCGCGGGCGCCCAGCCGGAGCCCATGACCAGGGCGACGTCGTGGGTCTCGGCGCCGGTCAGCTCGCGCAGGCGGGCGGCGGCCCCGGCAGCGGCTGCGTACGGGTCGCCCTGGATGTTGTCCGGAATAACTGATGCGTTCACGCGGAAGAGCGTAACCGCTGAATGCCTACGCGCGTAGATGTACCGGTGCAAAGACTCGCCGGGTGGCTTTGTGGCTTCGCACGAAAGCCGCCGCGCGGAACCGCTCAGCAGGGGCGCTTGCGCAGGCCCATCACGTAGTCGTGGGGGGCGCCGGCGGACTCGGCGGCGTCGGCGATCTCGCCCAGGTAGCGCGCGGAGGGCAGGCCGCCCTCGTACCCGTTCAGCACGTACATCCAGGCCGGCTCCTCGCCGTCCAGGGTGTGCACGCGCACGCGCATGCGCCGGTAGATGTCGAGGCCGACGCCCTCCCAGCGGTCCATGGAGTCCTCGTCCATCGGCGCCAGGTCGTACAGCGCGACGAAGACCTGGGAACGCGGCGCCTCCACCACGGTGGCCAGCGCCCCCTCCCAGCCCATCTGCTCCCCGCCGAAGGTCAGCCGCCAGCCGTTGAGCCAGCCGGTGCTGCGCATCGGGGAATGCGGGGCGCGGCGGGTCATGAGCCGCGCGTCGAGGTTGCCGGCGTACGCGGCGTAGAGCGACATGGGACCGAGGGTACGGGAGGGGGGCGCGGGAGTGCCGGTTCCTGTGACGAAGGCCCCGGTCGGGGGAGTGCCGGGCGGGGGTTCGAAGGGCTGTGCGGGCGGGGCGATTCCCGTCCGTCAGCGGCCTCCGCTTCCGTACGTCCGGAGCCTCCGCTCCCGTGCGTCAGCAGGCTCGGCTCCCGTACGTCCGGAGCCTCCGCTCCCGTATGGAGGGCCCCGGGGCGAATCTGTTTGGCGCGTGCGGGACAATGGAGTACGTACTGCATTCCCCCGGGGCGATCCCCCGGACCCCCGGCCGGGGCGGCAGACGGCCGTGGGGATGACACCCACGCGAGGCGGACTTTTCGTGACCCGGATCGTGATCATCGGCGGCGGCCCCGGCGGCTACGAGGCGGCTCTGGTGGGCGCCCAGCTCGGCGCGGAGGTGACCGTCGTCGACTGCGACGGCCTCGGCGGGGCCTCGGTACTCACCGACTGTGTGCCATCGAAGACCCTGATCGCGACGGCCGAGGTGATGACGACCTTCGACTCCTCGTACGAGGAGCTGGGGATCATCGTCGCCGACGACACGCCGCACAAGGAGCAGGCCGCGCGGGTGGTCGGCGTCGACCTGGGCAAGGTCAACCGCCGCGTCAAGCGCCTCGCGCTCGCCCAGTCCCACGACATCACCGCCTCCGTCACCCGGGCCGGCGCCCGCGTGATGCGCGGCCGTGGCCGGCTGGACGGGCTCCAGGCGGCCGACGGCTCCCGCCAGGTCGTCGTCACCGCCGCCGACGGCACCGAGGAGCGGCTCAGCGCCGACGCGGTGCTGATCGCGACCGGCGGGCACCCCCGCGAGATCCCGGACGCGCAGCCGGACGGCGAGCGCATCCTGAACTGGACCCAGGTCTACGACCTCGACGAGCTCCCCGAGGAGCTGATCGTGGTCGGCTCCGGTGTCACCGGCGCCGAGTTCGCCGGGGCCTACCAGGCGCTCGGCTCCCGCGTCACCCTCGTCTCCTCCCGCGACCGGGTGCTGCCGGGCGAGGACCCGGACGCGGCCGCCGTGCTGGAGGACGTGTTCCGGCGCCGGGGCATGAACGTGATGGCCCGCTCCCGCGCCCAGTCCGCCAAGCGGGTCGGCGACCGGGTCGAGGTGACGCTCGCCGACGGCCGGGTCATCACCGGCTCGCACTGCCTGATGGCGGTCGGCGCGATCCCGAACACGGCGGGCATGGGCCTGGAGGAGGCCGGCGTACGGCTGAAGGACTCCGGCCACATCCTGACCGACCGGGTCTCGCGCACCAGCGCCCCCGGCGTCTACGCGGCCGGTGACGTCACCGGCATCTTCGCGCTCGCCTCGGTCGCCGCGATGCAGGGCCGGATCGCGATGTACCACTTCCTCGGCGACGCGGTCGCCCCGCTGAACCTCAAGACGGTCTCCGCCAACGTCTTCACCGACCCGGAGATCGCCACCGTCGGCTACAGCCAGGCGGATGTGGACGCGGGCAAGATCGACGCCCGGGTGGTGAAGCTGCCGCTGCTGCGCAACCCGCGCGCCAAGATGCAGGGCATCCGCGACGGCTTCGTCAAGATCTTCTGCCGACCCGGTACGGGGATCGTGGTCGGCGGCTGCGTCGTCGCGCCGCGCGCCAGCGAACTGATCCACCCGATCTCGCTCGCGGTCGACAACAACCTGACCGTGGAACAGATCGCAAAGGCGTTCACCGTGTACCCGTCGCTGTCCGGATCGATCGCGGAAGTGGCGCGGCAGCTGCACACCCGCAAGCTGACCGACGAGGGCTGACGCCGGGTCAAGTCCTGGTGGAGGCCTTGCGGTTGCCGGGGAATTCCGACATTCCCCGGCAACCCCCGTCACTCCGGACGAGGGTGGTGACCGCTCGGTGATCACACCCGGACAACAACGAAAGTCCGTATACCACTTGCAGGTCCGCCGGATGTACAACTTCCGTTATTCGGCGCAAACTGCTGAAAACTCACCGGCGGCCAGGTTACTGTCAGTTTCGTGTTCGCTGCAGAACGTCGTCAGTTGATCCTCGAAATGGTGCGTGCCAACGGGGCGGTATCGCTCCGTGAGCTCGCCCGCGTCGTCCAGACCTCCGAAGTGACCGTACGGCGGGACGTGCGGGCACTGGAGGCAGAAGGACTCCTCGACCGCCGGCACGGCGGTGCGGTCTTGCCGGGCGGTTTTACGCGGGAGTCCGGCTTTCCGCAGAAATCCCATCTCTCCACCGCGGAGAAGACGGCCATCGCCGATCTGGCGGCCTCGCTGGTCGGTGAGGGCGAGGCCATCGTGGTCGGCGCCGGTACGACCACGCAGGAGCTGGCCCGCCGGCTCGCGCGGGTCCCCGGCCTGACCGTGGTCACCAACTCGCTGCTGGTCGCCCAGGCGTTGGCCCATGCCAACCGGGTGGAGGTCGTCATGACCGGCGGCACCCTGCGCGGGAGCAACTACGCGCTGGTGGGCAGCGGGGCCGAGCAGTCCCTCCAGGGGCTGCGGGTCTCCCGGGCCTTCCTCTCCGGGAGCGGCCTCACCGCCGAGCGCGGCCTGTCCACCTCCAACATGCTCTCGGCCAGCGTGGACCGGGCCCTCGTGCAGGCCGCCGCGGAGGTGGTCGTGCTGGCGGACCACACGAAACTGGGCGCCGACACGATGTTCCAGACGGTGCCCACGGAGCTGATCACCCGCCTGGTGACGGACGAGCCCCCACTCCACGACGAGCGTGCGGCCGCGGAGCTCCAGGCGCTGGCGGACCAGGGAGTGGAGGTCACGGTTGCGGGCCCCGACGCGGACGCGTCCGACGGCCCGTCCGGCGACCGCGGCCCCCGCCGGGACATGCCGCTCCCGGGCCAGCGCCGGACGACGACGGGCCGGAACGGCGGTCTCGGCCCGCAGCTCCGCAGCACGTCCTCCTTGTCCGACCAGGCGCCGTCGTCGGGGGAGCGGGCGAGGGTGGCGGACCTGCGGCGCCGGTAGACCCGGGGCCCGGGGCCCGGTCGGGGGCGCTGCCCCCGGACCCCCGCTCCTCGAACGCCGGAGGGGCTGGATCTGCCGGTCCTCCGCCCTCGGTGACGGAGATGCGGCGCTGTGTCAGCCGACCGGGCTGTCTGCCGTCAGCGGGCGTTCGACGGGCGAGGTGCGCTATGTCAGCCCCTCCGGCGTTTGAGGAGCGGGGTACGGGGCGGAGCCCCGAAACCTCAGCCCGTCCGGCGCTTGAGGACAGACGGGGTCCGGGGCAGCGCCCCGGTTCCGGGAAGAGACGGGCCCGGGTGGGCCCTACTTCAACCCCCGCAACGTCAACCGCAGCAACCGCCCCGCCAGCCCCGGATCATCCGGCGACTGCTCCGCCGCCAGCGCGATCGCGTTCGTCAGCTGCAACAGGTCGTCGATCGACACATCCCCCCGCACCGACCCGCTCTCCTGCGCCCGCCGCAACAGCCCCGCCCCCGCCTCCCGCAACGGCAGATGGCACTGGGCCAGCGCCGAACTCTCGTCCCGCGAGGCCGACATGAGCGCGCGGGCCAGGCCGCGGTACTCACCCGCATGAGTGATGATCGCCCCCAGCCAGTCCACCAGCGCCTGGCACGGGGCCTCCGCGCCCGCCAGCTCCCGGGAGCGGTCCAGGAGGGAGCACAGGGCGTCCTGGAAGACCGCGTTCATCAGGGCGTGGCGGTGGGGGAAGTGGCGGTAGAGGGTGCCGATGCCCACGCCCGCCTGGCGCGCGATGTCCTCCAGCGAGGCATCGGTGCCGTGCTCGGCGAAGGCCGTACGGGCCACGCCGACGAGGCGTTCGTGGTTCCGGCGGGCGTCCGCGCGCATCGGCCGTTCCGGCGGCCGTGAAGTGCCCGTCTCCATCGAGATCGGCCCTGCCATGGCTCCCGCCCTCCCTCGGTCCGCGCACCTCTCGTGGGGTCCAGGATGCCACTGCACGCGGAGGGGCCCGGCCGCGTCGTGACGACGCCGGCCGGGCCCCTCCGTACGAACTGAGCCGTCAGTCCTTGATCTCGCAGATCAGGGCGCCGGAGGAGACGGAACCGCCGACCTCCGCCGTGAGCCCCTTGACCGTGCCGGAGCGGTGCGCGTTCAGCGGCTGCTCCATCTTCATGGCCTCCAGGACGACGACGAGGTCGCCCTCCTTGACCTCCTGGCCCTCCTCGACCGCGACCTTGACGATCGTGCCCTGCATCGGGGAGGCGAGGGAGTCGCCGGAGGCCGCGGAGCCGGCCTTCTTCGCCGCGCGGCGCTTCGGCTTCGCACCGGCCGCCAGGCCCGTACGGGCCAGGGACATGCCGAGCGAGGACGGCAGCGAGACCTCCAGGCGCTTGCCGCCGACCTCGACGACGACGGTCTCGCGACCGGCCTCGTCCTCGGCGTCCGCGTCAGCGGGTGCGGCGAACGGCTTGATCTCGTTGACGAACTCCGTCTCGATCCACCGGGTGTGGACGGTGAACGGGTCCGCGGTGAAGGCCGGGTCGGCGACGACGGCGCGGTGGAAGGGGATGGCGGTGGCCATGCCCTCGACCTGGAACTCCGCCAGCGCACGCGCGGCGCGCTGGAGGGCCTGCTCGCGGGTGGCGCCGGTGACGATCAGCTTGGCGAGGAGGGAGTCCCACGCCGGGCCGATGACCGAGCCGGACTCGACGCCCGCGTCCAGACGGACACCGGGGCCGGTCGGCGGGGCGAACGTCGTCACCGTGCCGGGAGCCGGGAGGAAGCCGCGGCCCGGGTCCTCGCCGTTGATCCGGAACTCGAAGGAGTGCCCGCGCACGGCCGGGTCGCCGTAGCCGAGCTCCTCGCCGTCGGCGATGCGGAACATCTCGCGTACGAGGTCGATGCCGGTGACCTCTTCGGTGACGGGGTGCTCCACCTGGAGGCGGGTGTTGACCTCCAGGAAGGAGATCGTGCCGTCGACCCCGACGAGGAACTCGACCGTGCCGGCGCCGACGTAACCGGCTTCCTTCAGGATCGCCTTGGACGCCGCGTACAGCTCGTCGTTCTGTGCCTGGGTCAGGAAGGGGGCCGGGGCCTCCTCCACCAGCTTCTGGTGGCGGCGCTGGAGCGAGCAGTCACGGGTCGAGACGACGACCACGTTGCCGTGCTGGTCGGCCAGGCACTGGGTCTCCACGTGGCGGGGCTTGTCGAGGTAGCGCTCCACGAAGCACTCGCCCCGCCCGAACGCGGCGACGGCCTCGCGGACGGCGGAGTCGTACAGCTCCGGGATCTCCTCCAGCGTGCGGGCGACCTTCAGCCCGCGCCCGCCACCACCGAAGGCGGCCTTGATGGCGATCGGGAGCCCGTTGGCCTCGGCGAACGCCACGACCTCGGCGGAGCCCTCCACCGGGTCCGGCGTACCGGCCACCAGCGGCGCGCCCGCGCGCTGCGCGATGTGGCGGGCGGCGACCTTGTCACCCAGGTCCCGGATGGCCTGCGGCGGCGGGCCGATCCACGTCAGCCCGGCGTCCAGGACGGCCTGGGCGAACTCGGCGTTCTCCGACAGGAACCCGTAGCCGGGGTGGACGGCGTCCGCACCGGAGTCCGCGGCGGCCTGGAGCACCTTGGCCATGTCCAGGTAGCTGGCGGCCGGGGTGTCACCGCCCAGAGCGAACGCCTCGTCGGCGGCCCGGACGTGCAACGCGTCCCGGTCCGGATCGGCGTAGACCGCCACGCTCGCGATCCCCGCGTCCCGGCACGCCCGAGCAACGCGGACAGCGATTTCGCCACGGTTGGCGATGAGCACCTTGCGCACGATGACTCCCTCCTTGAAACAAGCTGAGTTTAGGGACTACCGACACGGCGCTACGACCCGTCCCCAATGGTGAGCTTGCCCACACGGAGTGTGATCCGAGGCTTGCCCCAGTAGTGAAATCCCTTGTGGCACCACGGTACGCCGGGTTCTACAACCGCACAGTAACCATCGGGTGTGGTGCAGGTCTCTGTCTTTAAGGTCAACGCCTCACGGCGTTTCTTTGTGGAGTCCCTACGAACGGCCGAGGGATTCTTTGCGCGGCGTGCGGGACGGTCGAACCCCTTGTCCGAAGGAATACCGGTGAGTAAGGTCCGCGACACGCACGTACTGCGGGTAACAGGCCGCAGGTGGGCCGCAGGTGACAAAGCAGGGAGACAGGGGAGGCGCCGTGCTGCGCAGATCGGTGGCGATCGTGACCGCGCTCGTGCTGTTCGGGGAGGCGGCGGGCATCTTCGCGGTCAACGCCGTCCTCGCCACGGTCGCCGAGAACCAGAACATGTCGCTGGCCGGTATGGACCCGAAGGCCATGACCACCGGGACCTGGGTGCTGGGCGGGGTCTCCGCCCTGCTCCTGATCGGGTGCGGGCTGATCGCGCTGCTCGCCGGGGTCCGGGACCGCTCGCCGGGGCGGTTCGGGCGGATCACGCTGATCGGCTGCGCGGTGGTGCACGGGGTGCTCGGCGCGGTGACCGTGGGGTTGGTGGGCTGGGCCGCGTTCGCCTTCATGATGGTGGTGCTGGCCCTGCTGGTGTTCACCCTGCTCTCGTACGGGCCCGAGGGCCGTGGCGAGGACCGGGTGGGCGACGAGGCGGTCCCGGCGGCGGTCTGAGCCGGGGCCCGTCCCGTGGAGGCTGTCCCGCCGCCCGCCGCCCGCCGCCCGCCGCCCGCCGCCCGCCGCCCGCCTCGCGGAAGCCGGGCTCACACCCGCAACGGCTCAGACCCACAACTCCGTCACGGAGATGCCCAGTTCGCCCAGCAGGCGGCGCAGCAGCGGCAGCGAGAGGCCGATCACATTGCCGTGGTCGCCCTCGATGGAGTCGACGAACGGCGCCGAGCGGCCGTCCAGCGTGAAGGCTCCGGCCACGTGCAGCGGCTCGCCCGACGCGACGTACGCGGCGACCTCCGCGTCGCTCGGCTCGCCGAACCGTACGACCGTGGACGCCGCCGCCGAGGCGTGGCGGCCCGAGGCGGTGTCGATCACGCTGTGGCCGGTCCGGAGGATGCCGGAGCGGCCGCGCATCGCCTTCCAGCGGGCGGTGGCCTCCTCGGGGTCGGCCGGCTTGCCGAGCGCCTCGCCGTCCAGTTCGAGCACCGAGTCGCAGCCGATGACCAGGGCGCCCGCCGCCTCTGGGCGCTCCGCGACCGCCGCCGCCTTGGCCCGGGCCAGCACCAGGGCCAGTTCACCCGGGGTCGGGGCGCTCAGGGCGTCCTCATCGACCCCGCTGACGATCACCTCGGGGGCGAAACCCGCCTGGCGGAGCAGGCCGAGGCGGGCGGGGGAGGCGGAGGCGAGCACGAGACGGCGCTGATCAGTCATACCGGCCATCGTAGAAGGAGCCCGCGCCCTCGAAAGACCCCGTAGACCCTTGACCCCGTAGACCCTGGTGAGGGCTCAGCGGGTGCCGAGCACGAACATCGCGACCAGCATCGCCAGCGCGAGCACGAAGCCCGCTCTGCGCATCATGTCCTGGGCGTCGCGCAGTTCCTTCGGCGGCTTGTTCTCGGGGTCGGACCACAGCATGCTTCCGATCCTGCCCCCGCCGGGCGCCGATGCGCCTGAGTACGGGTACTCAAGAGGCAGCGGCGCCCGGGCCGGAGACACGTGGCTCAGGCCGGCCAGTACGTCCGGGCCCAGGCCCTCGGGCCCGGCTGCGGGCGGCCCGTACGGGCGATGCGGCCCGGGTCGGACCACTGCTCGGTCGGGACGGGCGCGCCGGACGAGACGGCGGCGCTCGCCGCGGCGCGGGCCTGGACCACCGCCAGGGCGGCGGCCAGCTCCTCGGGGGTCGGGTTGCCCCGTACGACCTTGATCATCATGGGCAGACCTTTCTGTGAGCGGGCGAGCGGGCGGCCAGTTCTACAGCGGGATGTTGCCGTGCTTCTTCGGGGGCAGTGATTCCCGCTTCGTCCGCAGCTGACGCAGCCCCTTCACGATGTGGGCCCGGGTCTCGGACGGCATGATCACCGCGTCGACGTAGCCGCGCTCGGCCGCCACGTACGGGTTGAGCAGCGCGTCCTCGTAGTCCGCCATCAGCTCGGCGCGCGTGGCGTCCGGGTCCTCGGCGGCGGCGATGGTGCGGCGGTGCAGGATGTTCACCGCGCCCTGGGCGCCCATGACGGCGATCTGGGCGGTCGGCCACGCCACGTTCAGGTCGGCGCCCAGGTGCTTGGAGCCCATCACGTCGTACGCGCCGCCGAACGCCTTGCGGGTGATGACCGTGATCAGCGGGACCGTCGCCTCCGCGTAGGCGTAGATCAGCTTGGCGCCGCGCCGGATGATGCCGCCGTACTCCTGGTCCACGCCCGGCAGGAAGCCCGGCACGTCCACGAAGGTGATGACCGGCACGTTGAACGCGTCGCAGGTCCGGACGAAGCGCGCCGCCTTCTCGCTCGCGTCGATGTCCAGACAGCCGGCGAACTGCATCGGCTGGTTGGCGACGATCCCGACCGGGTGGCCCTCCACCCGCCCGAACCCGGTGATGATGTTCGGCGCGAACAGGGCCTGGGTCTCCAGGAACTCCGCGTCGTCCAGGACGTGTTCGATCGCGGTGTGCATGTCGTACGGCTGGTTCGCCGAGTCCGGGATGAGCGTGTCCAGCTCCCGGTCCTCGTCGGTGACCGCGAGGTCCGCCTCCTCCGGGAAGGCCGGGGCCTCGGAGAGGTTGTTCGAAGGGAGGTAGGAGAGAAGGGACTTGACGTACTCGATGGCGTCCTTCTCGTCGCCCGCCATGTGGTGCGCCACCCCGGAGGTGGTGTTGTGCGTACGGGCTCCGCCCAGCTCCTCGAAGCCGACGTCCTCGCCGGTGACCGTCTTGATGACGTCGGGGCCGGTGATGAACATGTGCGAGGTCTGGTCGACCATCACCGTGAAGTCGGTGATCGCGGGGGAGTAGACCGCCCCGCCCGCGCACGGGCCGACGATCAGCGAGATCTGCGGGATGACCCCGGAGGCGTGCACGTTGCGGCGGAAGATCTCGGCGAAGAGGCCGAGGGCGGCCACACCCTCCTGGATGCGCGCGCCGCCGCCGTCGTTGATGCCGATGACCGGACAGCCGGTCTTCAGCGCGAAGTCCATGACCTTGACGATCTTCTCGCCGTAGACCTCGCCGAGCGAGCCGCCGAAGATGGTGAAGTCCTGCGAGTAGACGCAGACGGGGCGGCCGTCGACCGTGCCGTACCCGGTGACGACACCGTCGCCGTACGGGCGGTTCTTCTCGATGCCGAAGTTGGTGGAGCGGTGCCGGGCGAACTCGTCGAGTTCCACGAAGGAGCCCTCGTCGAGGAGGAGGTCGACCCGCTCACGGGCCGTCAGCTTGCCCTTGGCGTGCTGCTTCTCGACCGCGCGGGCCGAACCCGCGTGCGTCGCTTCGTCAATGCGGCGCCTCAGGTCCGCGAGCTTGCCCGCGGTGGTGTGGATGTCGCTCTGCGGCTCGGACATCGGGGGGCGGCTCCCTGCCTGATCACGGGGACGACGATCGGTAGCGGTCACGGGGGGACGACCGGTCGTCTGTCCGGCTCTGCGGCTACTGGCTCGTAACTTCTGGTTACGCAACTCTCGTACGTAACTCTCCGGCTACTGACTCGTAGGGTATCGGCGCGCCTCCGGAAAGGCAGTGCGTCCTTTGCCACACCTAGGGTGGCTTGCATGACACCACCGGATGCGTCACACAACCGCTGGTCGGACCTGGACCGGCCGCCCCTGAACGTGACCGCGCTGCGCCGTGGACTGCTGCGGCCCGAGTCGCTCTGGAGCGAGCTGGAGGTCGTGGAGACCACCGGATCGACCAACTCCGACCTCGCGGAGCGGGCCCGCTCCGAGGACCTGGCCGAGGGCACGGTCCTGGTCGCCGAGGAGCAGACCGCCGGGCGCGGCCGGCTGGAGCGCAGCTGGACCGCGCCGCCGCGTTCCGGGCTGTTCCTCTCGGTCTACCTGGAGCCCGGACACGATGTGCCGGTGGAGCGGTGGGGGTGGGTGCCGCTGCTCGCCGGGGTGGCCGCCGCGACCGGCCTCGCCAAGGCGGCGGGCGTCGACACCTCACTCAAGTGGCCCAACGACCTGCTGGTGACGGTCCCCAAGGGCTCCGGCAAACTCCGTCCAGGGGAGACCCCACCGAGCGAGGAGCGCAAGGCGGGCGGCATCCTCGGGGAGTTCGCAGGCGACGGCATCGTGGTCGGCCTCGGCATCAACGTCTCGCTGCGCGCGGACGAGCTGCCCGCCCCCACCGCCGGGTCCCTGGCGCTCGCCGGAGCCGTATCCACCGACCGGGAGACCCTGCTGCGGGCCGTCCTGCGCTCGCTGGAGCACTGGTACGGGGAGTGGAAGGCGGCCGGCGGGGACGCGGCGGCCAGCGGACTCCAGGCGGCGTACGCGGCCGGGTGCGCGACCCTGGACCGGACCGTACGGGCCGAGCTGCCCGGCGGGAACTCCCTGGTCGGGCAGGCCGTCGCGATCGACGGCGACGGGCGCCTGGTGCTCTCCACCGAGGACGGGCTCCAGCAGCCGGTGTCGGCCGGGGACATCGTCCACCTGCGGGGTGCGGCGGGCGGGCTGACCTGAGAGGACCGGATGCCCGTACGCCGAGGGGTCCGGGTATGGGGTGGACAGCGCGTAACCGGCGGATGTCACGCGCGACGCACCCGTATCGGGCGACGAAGGACGTGAGCTAGGGCACACCTGCCGTATTGTTGAGGCGATCCAGCGACAGATCACTGTTGGGGCGATCAGCGACAGATCGGCAGGCAGTGCGCAGGGAACGGGCAGGAGGCGGCTGGTGACCGTCGGCGACACGACGTCCGGCGCGGGCGAGGAGCGCCCGTCGGACTCCTCGGTCCATGCCACCCCGCATCACGAGGTCGACCACACGGCCGAACCGACCGACGACCCCCTCGCGATCCGCCTCGAAGCGCTGATCCTCGGCGCCGACCGCCGCTACACCCCCTTCCAGGCCGCCCGCACCGCCGGGGTCTCCATGGACCTGGCCTCCCGGTTCTGGCGGGCCATGGGGTTCGCCGACATCGGCCAGGCCAAGGCGCTCACCGAGGCCGACGTGCTGGCCCTGCGCCGGCTCGCGGGTCTCGTGGAGGCGGGGCTGCTCAGCGAGCCGATGGCGATCCAGGTGGCCCGCTCCACCGGGCAGACCACCGCTCGGCTGGCGGAGTGGCAGATCGACTCGTTCCTGGAGGGGCTGACCGAGCCGCCCGAGCCGGGGATGACGCGGACCGAGGTCACGTATCCGCTGGTGGAGCTGTTGCTGCCGGAGCTCCAGGAGTTCCTCGTCTACGTGTGGCGGCGCCAGCTGGCCGCCGCGACCGGGCGGGTCGTGCAGGCGGCCGACGACGACGAGATGGTCGACCGGCGCCTGGCCGTCGGCTTCGCGGACCTCGTCGGCTTCACCCGGCTGACCCGGCGGCTGGAGGAGGAGGAGCTCGGCGAGCTGGTCGAGTCCTTCGAGACGACCGCCGCCGACCTGGTCGCCGCGCACGGCGGACGGCTCATCAAGACCCTCGGCGACGAGGTGCTCTTCGCCGCCGACGACGCGGGCACCGCCGCCGAGATAGCGCTCCGGCTGATCGAGGCCATGTCCCAGGACGAGACGATGCCCGCCCTGCGCGTCGGGATCGCCTTCGGCACGGTCACCACCCGCATGGGGGACGTCTTCGGCACCACGGTCAACCTCGCCAGCCGGCTCACCTCGATAGCTCCGAAGGACGCCGTCCTGGTGGACGGGGCGTTCGCCAAGGAGCTGGTCCGGCACGGGGACGCCCCGGAGTCGGAGGCCCAGGCCGCCGAGGAGGTCGCGGCCGCCGCCGAGCGGGCGCGGCTGGCCGAGAAGGAGGGCCGCGAGGCGGTCGACGAGCCGCCGCTGCCCACGTACCGCTTCGGTCTCCAGCCGATGTGGCAGCGGCCGGTGCGCGGGCTGGGCGTGGTGGAGCCGTGGCTGCTGGCGCGGCGGGGGAAGACGGGGTCCTGAGCCGCGTCTTTACGTTCTCGGGCCCGGCTCGCCCTGTCGGTTCCCCGGACGCCCTGTCTAGGATCCCTGTCGATGACGCGCGTTAACCGGCGTTCACCGGCAGTCGACCGACAGGGGTGCAGTCATGACCGTCACGTCCGAGCAGCGGTTCGGGGAGTTCGTCGCCGTACGGCGGCACGCGGGCCAGGAGCACGTGGCCGAGCTGGTCCTCGACCGGCCGAAGGCCATGAACGCCGTCTCCACCGACATGGCCCGCTCCATCGCCGCCGCCTGCGAGGCCCTCGGCGCCGACCGGGACGTCCGCGTCACCGTCCTCACCTCCAGCCATGAGCGGGCCTTCTGCGTGGGCGCGGACCTCAAGGAGCGGAACTCCTTCACGGATGCCGAGCTGGTACGCCAGCGGCCCACCGCCCGGGCCGCCTACACCGGTGTCCTGGAGCTGCCGATGCCGACGATCGCCGCCGTGCACGGCTTCGCCCTCGGCGGCGGCTTCGAACTGGCCCTCGCCTGCGATGTGATCGTCGCCGACGCCACCGCCGAGGTCGGGCTGCCCGAGGTGTCCGTGGGCGTCATCCCCGGCGGCGGCGGTACGCAGCTGCTCCCGCGCCGGGTGGGGGCGGCCCGCGCCGCCGAGCTGGTCTTCACCGCGCGGCGGGTGGAGGCGGCCGAGGCGCGGGAGCTGGGGCTCGTGGACGAGCTGGTGGCGGCGGGCCGGGACCGGGAGGAGGCGCTCGCGCTGGGGGCCCGGATGGCCGCCAACTCGCCGGTCGGACTGCGGGCGGCCAAGAAGGCGCTCCGGCTGGGGCACGGCCTCGACCTGCGGGCGGGGCTGGAGGTGGAGGACGCGGCCTGGCGGTCGGTGGCCTTCTCCGGGGACCGGGCGGAGGGCGTGGCCGCCTTCAACGAGAAGCGGAGCCCGCAGTGGCCGGGTGAGTGATCGCGCCCGCATGCCGTGAGGCGCCCGCCGGGTGACGCCGAAAATTAGTTGCGCATCAAACTGATCAAAAGGGAACAAATCTACATAAGCTGGATAAATGGGTGAAGAGGATGCTCGGCTGCGGGCCGTGGTTTCGCTGGCGCAGACGATGGCCGCGGCCTACACACCGCGCGAGTCGTGGCGGGCGGCCGCGCTGGGGGCCTGCGAGGCGCTGGGCGGCAGCTTCGCCGCACTCTCGGTGTGGGAGCGGGACCGGGGCAGGCTGCGGGTCCTGGTCAACGCGGGGCAGCGGGCCGAGGGGGAGGAGGAGTTCCCCGAGGAGGAGGCCTACCCGGTCCACGAGTTCCCGGAGATCACCGAGTTCCTGCACGAACGCTGGGCCGGCGGCGGTGAGCCCGACGCCTGGGTGGAGACCGCCGACGGCCTGCCCGGCGCGGGCGGACCGGCGCGCGGTGCCCGCCCGTACTGCCACCAGCGGGTGGCGGCGCTGCGCAGGCGGGGCCGGGGCTGCTGTGTGGTCGCGCCGATCGTGCTGCACGGGCGGGCCTGGGGCGAGCTGTATGTGGCGCGGCAGGCCGGGAAGCCGGTCTTCGACCGGGACGACGCCAACTTCGCCACCGTGCTCGCCGCCGTGGTCGCCTCCGGGATCGCCCAGACCGAACGCCTGGAGGAGGTCCGCAAGCTGGCCTTCACCGACCCGCTGACGGGCCTCGCCAACCGCCGGGCCGTCGACATCCGCCTCGACGAGGCGGTCGAGGCGCACCGCACCGCCGGGGTCGTCGTCAGCCTCGTCGTCTGCGACCTCAACGGCCTCAAGGCGGTGAACGACACCCACGGCCACGCGGTCGGCGACCGTCTGCTGGAACGTTTCGGCTCGGTGCTCTCCCTCTGCGGGGCGATGCTCCCGGACGCGCTGGCCGCCCGGCTCGGCGGCGACGAGTTCTGCCTGGTGGCGGACGGGCCCGAGGCGGACGACGTGGTGGGGGTGGCCACCGAGCTGTGCGACCGGGCGGCGGTGATCGAGCTGGGCAACGGGGTGGCCTGCGGGGTCGCGTCGACGGGCGACCCGATCGGCCCGGTGCGCTCGGCCCGCCGGCTGTTCCGGCTGGCGGACGCGGCCCAGTACCGGGCCAAGGCCGCCCGCTCGCTGCGGCCGGTGGTGGCCGGGCGGGACGGCGAGGTCATCCGGCTCGCGGACTCCCCGCCGAAGTCGGCCCACGACCGCCGCAGGCTGCGCGGCAACCGGCCGTGACCGTAGGACGGGCCGGTAAGGGTCCCAACACGGAACCACTAGTGACATAACCGGTTTCAATCCGTACGCTGCTGAATATGGATATGCACACTGTCGTGGTGGGGACGTCCGGAACCACCGCCGAGGACGTCGTCGCCGTGGCCCGCCACGGCGCCCGGGTGGAGCTCTCCACCGCAGCCGTGGACGCGCTGGCCGCCTCCCGCCTCATCGTGGACGCGCTCGCCGCGAAGCCCGAGCCCGTCTACGGCGTCTCCACCGGCTTCGGCGCCCTCGCCAGCCGCCACATCAGCACCGAGCTGCGCGCCCAGCTCCAGCGCAACATCGTCCGCTCGCACGCGGCGGGCATGGGCCCCCGCGTGGAGCGCGAGGTGGTGCGCGCGCTGATGTTCCTCCGGCTCAAGACGGTCGCCTCCGGCCACACCGGCGTACGCCCGGAGGTCGCGCAGACCATGGCGGACGTGCTGAACGCGGGCATCACGCCCGTCGTCCACGAGTACGGCTCCCTCGGCTGCTCCGGCGACCTCGCGCCCCTCTCGCACTGCGCGCTCACCCTGATGGGCGAGGGCGACGCGGAGGGCCCCGACGGCACGGTCCGCCCGGCGGGCGAGCTGCTCGCCGCGCACGGCATCACCCCGGTGGAGCTGCGCGAGAAGGAGGGCCTGGCGCTCCTCAACGGCACCGACGGCATGCTCGGCATGCTGGTCATGGCCCTCGCCGACCTGCGTAACCTCTACACCTCCGCCGACATCACCGCCGCCCTCTCCCTGGAGGCGCTGCTCGGCACGGACAAGGTCCTCGCCCCCGAGCTGCACGCCATCCGCCCGCACCCGGGCCAGGGCGTCAGCGCGGACAACATGCTGCGGGTGCTCGCCGGTTCGGGGCTCACGGGCCATCACCAGGACGACGCGCCCCGGGTCCAGGACGCCTACTCCGTACGCTGCGCCCCCCAGGTCAACGGCGCCGGACGGGACACCCTCGACTACGCGGCCGTGGTCGCCGGGCGCGAACTGGCCTCCTCGGTCGACAACCCGGTGGTGCTGCCCGACGGCCGGGTCGAGTCCAACGGCAACTTCCACGGCGCGCCCGTCGCGTACGTCCTGGACTTCCTCGCGATCGTCGCCGCCGACCTCGGCTCCATCTGCGAGCGCCGCACCGACCGGCTCCTCGACAAGAACCGCTCGCACGGCCTGCCGCCGTTCCTCGCGGACGACGCCGGGGTCGACTCGGGCCTGATGATCGCCCAGTACACCCAGGCCGCCCTGGTCAGCGAGATGAAGCGGCTGGCCGTTCCCGCCTCCGCCGACTCCATCCCGTCCTCCGCGATGCAGGAGGACCACGTCTCCATGGGCTGGTCGGCCGCGCGCAAGCTCCGTACCGCCGTGGACAACCTGGCGCGGATCGTCGCCGTGGAGCTGTACGCGGCGACCCGGGCGGTGGAGCTGCGTGCCGCCGAGGGGCTGGTTCCCGCCCCTGCCTCGCAGGCCGCCGTGGCCGCGCTGCGGGGAGCCGGAGCCGAGGGCCCGGGGCCGGACCGCTTCCTCGCGCCGGACCTGGCCGCCGCCGACACGTTCGTACGGGAAGGGCGTCTGGTGGCGGCGGTGGAGCCGGTCACGGGGCCGCTGGCCTGAGCCTGAGCCGGTTCCCCACGTACGGAGGGCTGCCGCACCGGGGGGAGCGGCAGCCCTCTTCGTACGTACAGGATTGTGTACGGGATCAGGCCGCCGGGAGCGCTCCCGAGCGGCGCACCGAGTAGGTGACGAAGCCCGCGCCGAGGCCCAGCAGCGCCGTGCCGCCGATCAGATACGGGGTGGTGTCCACCCCCGGCCCGGTCTCGGCGAGCTGCGGCCCGGAGGCATCCTCGACGGCCTCCCCGGTGGTGGGCGATATGCCCTGGCCGGGCGCGGTGCCGGACCCGGTGGCCGCAGCACTCCGGGAGGCGCTTTCGACGGTCGCGTTGGCCGACGGGACGAACCAGAGAGCGGCCAGCAGTGTTCCCGCGGCGGTGGCGGTCAGGAGCGTGCGGCGAGTGACGGACACAGTTTCGATCCCCTTGCGACAACCATGAGTTAGCCCCGTGGGCCGATGCTAAGCAAAGCAGCGGGTCGGTGGAAAGTCGCGGCCTCCACGAGCCATACGCTCCGGAGTATGAGCACAGAAGAGACATCCAGATTCGTTCGGGTTCGCGTGGAGATGGTGCTGGAGGTCACCGACCTCGACGCCCTCACCGGCACCGCCCTCGAATCCATCGCCGCCGAGTACGGGGAGCCGGTCTCCGGCATCACCGAGAGCGACACCGCCGAGGAGCGGATGCATGCCGAGGCCACCGTCCGGGCAGACGGAGCAGAGGCCCTCGCCTCGCTGATCGATCCGTTCGACCTGGTCAGCGAGGTGCCCGGGGTGGAGCTCGCGCAGGCTTCCTGGAGCAGCGAGAGCGTCGACTACGACCCCGACGCCGAGGGCTGGGACGGTGACGAGGACGACGAGGACGGACCGTTCCTGGCCGGGATCGGGGACGACGAGGAGGGGTACGGCGACGCGGTCGCGCACAATGGGAAGAACGACGGCGAGGACGGTGACCTCGCGCAGCGGGCCTGACGTGTGAGAACACCGGCCCCGGCCCCGCTTCACCGCGGACCGGGGCCGTGCTGTGCGGCAGTTCCGTATACGGCCTCGACAGCGGGAACCACCGGTGGCGCAGCCGCGTCGATGAGTGGTGTTCCCCACATCCCTGGCGGATGTGGAACGGAGCACCCGTTCCGGGTGTTCTTGGAACATCGACGGGGAATCGCCGCCTGGCGGCCCCGTCCGGGGATTTTGGGGAATCGGCAACGATGGAGAAGCGTGTGATGACGGACAGCAAGCGGCGCAGGGGCCTCGCGGCCGTGTCCGCACTGCTCGGCGGCGTGCTGGTGCTTTCGGCCTGTACCGACGACGGCGACAAGAAGGCGGGTGCCGGCAGCTCGGAGTCGTCGCAGGCCCAGGAGGTGGACAAGGCCGCGGCCGAGGACGCGTCCGAGGCCCAGATAGCGATCCAGCCGAAGAACGGTGCCACCAACGCGAGCATCAACAACGCCGCCCAGGTCTCCGTCAAGAAGGGCAAGCTGACCGAGGTCGTCATGACCACGGCGGACGGCAAGACGGTCGAGGGCACGCTGGCGGCCGACGGCTCCAGCTGGAAGCCCGCCGGACAGCTCGAACGCTCCACCACGTACAAGATCGACGCCACGGCCGAGGACGCGAAGGGCCGCAAGGCCCACGAGAACAGCTCCTTCACCACCGTCTCGCCCGACAACAGCTTCATCGGGAACTTCACCCCCGAGGACGGCTCCACCGTCGGCGTCGGGATGCCGGTCTCGATCAACTTCAACAAGCCGATCACGGACAAGAAGGCCGTCCAGGACGGCATCACCGTGACCTCCAGCAGCGGCCAGGAGGTCGTCGGCCACTGGTTCAACGCCCAGCGCCTGGACCTGCGCCCCGAGAGCTACTGGCAGGGCGGCTCCACCGTCACCCTGAAGCTCGCGCTGGACGGCGTCGAGGGCGCGGACGGCGTCTTCGGTGTGCAGCAGAAGACGGTGACGTTCAAGGTCGGCCGCAACCAGGTCTCCACCGTCGACGCGAAGACCAAGATGATGACGGTCACCCGCGACGGCAAGACGGTCAAGACGATCCCGATCTCCGCGGGCGCCCCCGAGAACCCCACGTACAACGGTCAGATGGTGATCTCCGAGAAGCACAAGGAGACCCGGATGAACGGCGCCACCGTCGGCTTCACCGATGACGACGGCAAGGGCGAGTACGACATCAAGGACGTGCCGCACGCGATGCGCCTGTCCACCTCGGGCACCTTCATCCACGGCAACTACTGGGGCAAGGGCATCTTCGGCACCGCCAACACCAGCCACGGCTGCGTGGGCCTCGCGGATGTGAAGGGCGCGAACGACGACAACCAGCCCGCCGCCTGGTTCTACAACAACTCGCTCATCGGCGACGTGGTCATCGTCAAGAACTCCCCGGACAAGACCATCACCCCGGACAACGGCCTCAACGGCTGGAACATGGACTGGTCCCAGTGGAAGGCCGGCTCCGCCGTCTGACCCCCGCTCCACCCCCGTCCCCACCTGCTGAAGGCGGCGGCACCCCGGAACGCTCCGGGGGCCGCCGCCTTCGGCGTGTGGCCGCCGTCAGGGCCGCCGTCATGACCTCCGAGGTAATCGACGCCCTCCGCCCCGCCCGGCAGCATCGGAGGTGTCAGGGGGGCCACCCCGACGCCACCCACCCCGGAGGAGCGGACCATGACCGCGTACGCCATCGCCCACCTGCGCCCCGCCGACGGCCCCGTCCACGACGAGGTGCTGAGCTACCTGGAGCGCGTCCAGGCCACCATGGAGCCCTACGGCGGCCGCTTCCTGGTGCACGGGGCCGAGGTGGAGGTGGTGGAGGGGGAGTGGCCGGGGGCGCTGGTCCTCGTGGCCTTTCCCGGGGTCGAGGAGATCCGCGCCTGGTACGCGTCCCCCGCCTACCGGGAGATCCTGCCGCTGCGCACCCGGCACTTCGACGGTGATGTGGTGATCGTCCCGGGCGTCGGGCCGGAGTACGACGCGTCGGCGACCGCCGCGGCGATGCGGGCGGCCCGGGACCGCGCGGAGCGGGGTCAGCCTGTGCTGCGCCCCTCCACCGCCTCCCGGTAGTACCGCAGGTCGCTGCGGTGGACCTGGCGGACCCCCGCCAGGTCCGTGTCCGGCGCGGTGCGGGGACAGCCGCCCAGGCGCTCCCGGGGCGGGGGCTCGGCGGTCGTCGTGCGGCGGAGGTGGTGCCAGGGCTGGAGGGGGAGCCAGAACAGGCCGTACAGCCAGCGCAGGACCAGGCGGCGGAACTCCGGGCGGCCCGCGTCGGGCAGCCGGATCACCCGTACGCCCATGATCAGCTTTCCGGCGCTCGCCCGTACGGCCATCGTGAGCAGCACCTGGTTGGCGAAGGACAGCACGGTCAGGTGGCCGATGAGCAGTGCCGCCGTCCGGCCCGCGCCCGCGTGCGCCGGGCCCAGGCACGAGTGCACCAGCAGGCCGACGACCAGCAGGCAGAGGTAGCAGTCCAGCCCGACCGCCAGATAGCGGCGCGTCTCGCCCGTGCCCCTGGGGATACGGGGCTGGCGCGCCGGTGCTCCGTACGGTGTCGGCCGCTGCCGCGCGGGAGGGGCGTCGGTCCGGCCGGTTCCGTACAACAACCTTGGCTGATAAGGCGATTGCGCTCTTCGACGCCCCCGTCGCTTCGTCATGGGGAGCATCATGACTGATCGTCAGGCGGGGTGTCGTGGTTCCTGACGGGTAACTCCCGTGCCCTTACCGGCCTTCACCAATCCCTTACCGTGACGGGAACGGATGAACGAACGCGTACGGGGGCGGCGATGGGATTCAACGGGACCATATGGAGGCTGCGGCGCGGCACGGAACTCGTCGGGGAGATCGCCGTCGACAGCCCCGACTTCCCCTGGCTGCACGGCCGGTTCACCCCCGGCCCGGCCTACGACACCGGGACGCACGAGCTCTTCGAACGTGAACTGGCCCTCCTGGAAAGGCTGGACGAGGACGAGAGCGACGAGAGCGCCGAGGCCTGGGAGCGGGTCTGCGACGAGGTGAACCGCACGCTCGCTCTGGCCGGCCCGGAGGGGGAGGCGGTCGCCGAGTTCCTGCTGCACATCCAGGGGGACCGGGCCTGGTTCCGGTGGAGCGACACCCCGTTCTCCGAGGAGGGGCTGTAGGGGAGGGGCTGTGGGGCAGGGGAGGGGCTGTAGCGCCCGGAGTGGCCAGCATGTGGATGGGCGTCGAAGATCATCGGGCGGCGCGGGACAATCGGGACGTACGACGGTGGCACCCTCCGGGACGAGGGCGCCGACGCGCACGAGCCGACCACGGAAGGTCTTGATCAGATGCCGGTCATCCCCGACCCCGCCCGCACGCCCGAGTCCGCCCACCGGGTGATCGAGCCGCTCTACGCCGAGATCCTGCGGCGCAACCAGGGTGAGAAGGAGTTCCACCAGGCGGTCCGCGAGGTCCTGGAGACGCTCGGCCCCGTGCTGACACAGCGCCCCGAGTTCGTGGACGCCCGCATCATCGAGCGGATATGCGAGCCCGAGCGCCAGCTGATCTTCCGGGTGCCGTGGGCCGACGACTCCGGCGACATCCACGTCAACCGGGGCTTCCGGGTCGAGTTCTCCAGCTCGCTGGGCCCGTACAAGGGCGGCCTGCGCTTCCACCCCTCCGTCAACCTCGGCATCGTGAAGTTCCTCGGCTTCGAGCAGATCTTCAAGAACGCCCTCACCGGCATGCCCATCGGCGGCGGCAAGGGCGGCGCGGACTTCGACCCCAAGGGCCGCTCCGACGCCGAGATCATGCGGTTCTGCCAGTCCTTCATGACCGAACTCCACCGCCACCTGGGCGAGTACACCGACGTCCCCGCCGGTGACATCGGCGTGGGCGGCCGCGAGATCGGCTACCTCTTCGGCCAGTACAAGCGGATCACCAACCGTTACGAGTCCGGCGTCCTCACCGGCAAGGGCCTCGGCTGGGGCGGCGCCCAGGCCCGTACGGAGGCCACCGGCTACGGCACGGTCCTCTTCACCGCCGAGATGCTGCGCAGCCGGGGCGAGTCGCTGGAGGGCCAGACCATCGCGGTCTCCGGCTCCGGCAACGTCGCCGTCTACGCCATCGAGAAGGCCCAGCAGCTCGGCGCGACCGTCATCACCTGCTCGGACTCCGGCGGTTACGTCGTCGACGAGAAGGGCATCGACCTCGCCCTCCTCAAGGAGGTCAAGGAGGCGGGCCGGGGCCGGGTCTCCGAGTACGCCGAACGGCGCGGCGCCCACGCCCGGTTCGTCGCCGGTACGGGGGTGTGGTCGGTCCCCGTGGACGTGGCCCTGCCCTGCGCCACCCAGAACGAGCTGCACGAGGCCGACGCGCTCGAACTCGTACGCAACGGGGTCAAGGCGGTCGCCGAGGGCGCCAACATGCCCACCACCCCCGACGCGGTCCGGGTCCTCCAGGAGGCGGGCGTCGCCTTCGCGCCCGGCAAGGCGGCCAACGCGGGCGGGGTCGCCACGAGCGCCCTGGAGATGCAGCAGAACGCGTCCCGCGACTCCTGGACCTTCGCCCACACCGAGGAGCGCCTCGCCGAGATCATGCGCCACATCCACGACTCCTGCTACACGACCGCCGAGCGGTACGGCAGCCCGGGCAACTACGTGGTGGGCGCGAACATCGCGGGGTTCGAGCTGGTGGCGGACGCGATGCTGGCGCAGGGGCTGATCTGACCGTATGCACGAGCGCGTCGGCCCGTACGGGATCGTCCGCCGGGCCGACGTCTCGCCGCTCCGTCACGCCACTTCGCCGTCAGCAGATCCGCCCGGAGCGCAACGCCCGGGCCGTGCCTGCCGGGTGTACCGCTCCTAGGCTGGAGCGGTGACCATCCGAGCGATGAACCAGGCCCGCGTCATCCCCCTGCGCCCGTTCCCGGCCCCGCCCGGGCCCGCTCCGTCCCGGGAGCCGCTCTGGCGCGACCTCGTCGGGGACGTACTGCGGAAGGAACGGCACTCCCAGGAGCGGACGTTGAAGGACGTGGCCGACGCCGCGCGGATCTCGATGGCCTACCTCTCCGAGGTGGAGCGCGGCCGCAAGGAGGCCTCCTCCGAGGTGCTGGCGGCCGCCGCCCAGGCGCTCGGCCTGAGCCTCGCCGACGTCCTCGCGCTGGCCCAGGGGGAGCTGATCAGGCTCTCCGGGGCGCGGGCCCGGAGCCTCGGCGGCGGGCGGGCAGGACATCCCGGCCGCCCGGCGGGGCCGACGGGCGTGCGGCTGGCCGCCTGAACGGGTATCGGGCCGGTCCGGGGGTACGGTCCTGGACATGGACTCTCGCACCACAGTTGAGCGCGCTCAGCGCCTCAGGCACCTGCACGCCGACCACCAGCCGCTCGTGCTGCCGACCGTCTGGGACGCCTGGTCGGCCCGGACGGCGGCCGCCGCCGGGTTCTCCGCGCTGACGGTCGGCAGCCATCCCCTCGCCGACTCCCGGGGGGCCGAGGACCAGGAGGGGCAGACCTTCGAGGAGGTGCTCGCCGCCGTCAGGCCGATCATCGCGTCGGTCGACATCCCCGTCTCCGTGGACCTGGAGGCCGGGTACGGGCAGAAGCCCGCGGACCTCATCGCCGGACTCGTCGAGGTCGGCGGCGTCGGCCTCAACATCGAGGACACCGTCCACTCGGAGGGCGGCCGGGTGCGCACCACGGAGGAGCACGCGAGCTACATCGCGGGCCTGCGCGCGGCGGCCGACGACGCGGGCGTCCCGGTCTGGATCAACGGACGGACCGACCTCTTCCTGCACGCGGACGACGCCGCCGCCGTCCTCGACGAGGCGATCGAACGGCTGCGGGCCCTGGAGCAGGCCGGCGCGGACAGCGTCTACCCGGTGAAGATCCAGGACAACGACGAGCTGCTCGCGGCGGTGACGGCCGCCGTCTCCGTACCTGTGAACTCCACGGCCCACCCCGTCAAGCACGACCTCGAACGCTTCCGCCGCCTCGGCGTCCGCCGGATCACCTACGGCCCGCTGCTCCAGCTGGCGTTGACGGACGCGATGAAGGACATGCTCGGCCCCTGGGCGCCGTAGCCCGTCCCGCTGTTCGGCGGCGGCGCGGCGTCCGGAAGGTACGTAGGTCCGCGCCCGCCGCCGTCGTACGGCACAGGCCTCACACGGGCCTCAGTCGAGGCAGAACTCGTTGCCCTCGATGTCCTGCATCCCGATGCACGACTCGTTCTCCTCGTCCGCGAGCAGCACGCGTTCGCACACCGCACCGAGCGCCACCAGCCGGTCGCGCTCGGCTTCTAGCGCGGCGAGCCGCTCGTCACCGACGAGCCCGATACCCGCCCGCACATCGAGGTGGACCCGGTTCTTGGCGACCTTCCCCTCCGGAACGCGCTGGAAGTACAGGCGCGGGCCGACCCCCGAGGGATCGGAGCAGGCGAACCACGCGTCCCGGTCCTCGGGCGGCAGTGAGCGGTTGTACGCGTCCCAGGTCGCGAACCCCTCCGGTGGCGGCGGGGCGACGTACCCCAGCACCTCGCACCAGAAACGGGCGAGGCGCTCGGGCTGCGCGCAGTCGAAGGTGACCTGGAGCTTCCTGATCTCTGCCATCCGGGCACCCTAACGGCGCGTGCCGCCCACCGGCACCTGGGTTTATCCGCCCCGGGGCGGCCGCTCAGCCCTCGACCGGCGCCACGCCGATCGGGCAGGACACCCCCGTACCGCCGATCCCGCAGTAACCGCCCGGGTTCTTGTCCAGGTACTGCTGGTGGTACGCCTCCGCCGGCCAGAACGGGCGGCCCTCCGCCGGGAGGATCTCCGTGGTGATCTCCTTGTGGCCCGAGGCCGTCAGAACCTTCTGGTACGCCTCGCGGGAGGCGTCGGCCGCCGCTGCCTGGGCGGGGGAGTGGGTGTAGATCGCCGAGCGGTACTGGGTGCCCACGTCGTTGCCCTGGCGGAAGCCCTGGGTCGGGTTGTGGGACTCCCAGAACAGCTTCAGCAGCTCCTCGTAACTGACGACCGCCGGGTCGAAGACGACGCGGACCGCCTCCGTGTGGCCGGTCAGGCCCGAGCAGGCCTCCTCGTACGTCGGGTTCTCGGTGTAGCCGCCCTGGTAGCCGACCAGCGTCGTCCAGACGCCTTCGGTCTGCCAGAACTTGCGCTCCGCGCCCCAGAAGCAGCCGAGCGCGAAGTCCGCCACCTCCAGGCCCTCCGGGTACGGGCCCACCAGCGGGTTGCCCAGGACCGTGTGGCGGGAGGGGACGGTGAACTCGGGGACGGGGCGGCCGCGCAGGGCCTGCTCCGGGGTGGGGAGCTCGGGGGTGCGGCGGTTCAGGAACATGCGGGTGGCTCCTCCGGGGTCGGTGGGGTTCGGTACGTACAACAAGGGAGCCTTCACCGGGATTCCGGCCGGCCCCAGGGGTGCCGCCTCCAGGAGCCCGGGGCGACAAGGCCCCCGCCCCCCCTCACTGCGGCAGCGTCGCCGGGGAGCCGCCGTTCGCCTCGTAGCCCGCCACCGCCAGCGCCCGGTAGACCGTGTACTGCGCCGCCGGGTCCGGGTCCGCCGTCCACGGCAGGGCGCCCACGTGGCCGTCGATCAGGACCAGCTGGTGCATCGCCTCCGACCAGCGCTCCATGTGGACCAGGAACAGCACCAGAAGGTGGCGTACGTGGGCGAGCATCGGGTCGTCCGGGCGGGCCGCGTGGACCGCGAACATCGCGCCCTCGACCGCCCTGGTCACCACCTGGCTGCGGTAGAAGCCCTGCACGAGGTTGACCTCCGGCAGGTGCTCGTACACCGCGAACAGCGGCAGCGCGGCCAGCAGCGAGCCCTGCGGGGCGCGGGCGGCGGCGGCCGTGGCGAAGGCGTCGGCGTCCTTGCGGGAACCGTGCCACTTCTCGCAGTGGAAGTGCAGCGCCGCGATGTGCGCGCCCATGTGCGCCGGGGCCCGGTCGATGATCTTCGCCCAGAGCTGGTCGAACTGCTCGGGGGTGTAGTTCAGGCCGCGGGCCACCGCCAGCTCCACGATGTACGGCACCGGGTCGCCGGGGGCGAGCAGGGCCGCCTCGCCGCAGACCGTACGGGCCTCCTCCAGGATGATCCGGAAGTCGTCGCTCCCCGCCGAGGAGGAGCGCCACGCCTGCTGCACCAGGAACTCCGCGTGCACCGCCGCCCCGCCCGCGTCCTTCGGGGCCTCCGCCCGCCAGGCGCGCAGCCAGGAGCCGCCCTTGCCCGGCTGCTGCGCCAGCTCCAGCGAGGCGGCGCCCGCGAAGGCCTGCACCCGCTGCCAGCGGACCTCGCCCTCCTTCGGCGTACCGGCCAGGAGCTGGGAGGCGGCCCGCCAGTCCTGGGTGGCCTGGACGACGTCGAGGACGTCCAGGAGGTCCTGGTCCGGGCCCGGCATCCGGACGTCCAGCTCCTCCTGGCGTGCGAAGCCGTACGCGTCGGGGTCGGCCGCGTCGGGCGAGCCCGGTTCGACCTGGCGGATACCGCCCCGGCGGCGCATCACCCAGGGGCCGACGATCGCGGCGAGCATGCACATCGCGAGCAGGAACAACAGAATCTCCATGCACCCATTGTCCCCGGAGCGGCGAGTGGCCCGTAAGCACCCTTACGACGAACTACGCTCGGGGCCATGAGCGACCAGCACAGCTTCGAGACTCTCGCGATCCACGCGGGGAACACCGCCGACCCCCTCACCGGCGCGGTTGTTCCGCCCATCTACCAGGTGTCCACGTACAAGCAGGACGGCGTGGGCGGACTGCGCGGCGGTTACGAGTACAGCCGCAGCGCCAACCCGACCCGTACCGCCCTGGAGGAGAACCTGGCGGCCCTGGAAGGCGGCCGCCGAGGTCTCGCCTTCGCCTCCGGCCTCGCCGCCGAGGACTGCCTCCTGCGTACGCTGCTGACCCCCGGTGACCACGTGGTCATCCCCAACGACGCCTACGGCGGCACCTTCCGGCTCTTCGCCAAGGTCGCCGGGCGCTGGGGCGTGGAGTTCTCGGTCGCCGACACCTCGGACGTGGCGGCGGTACGGGAGGCGATCACCCCGCGCACCAAGGCGGTCTGGGTGGAGACCCCCTCCAACCCGCTGCTCGGCATCACCGACATCGCCGCCGTCGCCCAGGTCGCGCACCAGGCCGGGGCCCGCCTCGTCGTCGACAACACCTTCGCCTCGCCCTACCTCCAGCAGCCGCTCGCGCTCGGCGCGGACGTCATCGTGCACTCCACCACCAAGTACATGGGCGGCCACTCCGACGTCGTCGGCGGCGCCCTCGTCGTCAGCGACCCGGAGCTCGCCGACGAGCTGGCCTTCCACCAGAACGCCATGGGCGCGGTCTCCGGCCCCTTCGACGCCTGGCTCGTGCTGCGCGGCATCAAGACCCTCGCCGTCCGCATGGACCGGCACACCGAGAACGCCACCAAGGTCGCCGACCTGCTGACCCGGCACCCCAAGGTCTCCCACGTCCTCTACCCGGGGCTGCCCGAGCACCCCGGCCACGAGGTCGCCGCCAAGCAGATGAAGGCGTTCGGCGGCATGGTCTCCTTCCGCGTCGCGGGCGGCGAGGAGGCGGCGGTCGAGGTCTGCAACCGGGCCGAGCTCTTCACGCTCGGCGAGTCCCTCGGCGGTGTCGAGTCGCTGATCGAGCACCCGGGCCGGATGACGCACGCCTCCGTCGCGGGCTCCCTGCTGGAGGTCCCCGCCGACCTGGTCCGCCTCTCCGTGGGCATCGAAAACGGCGACGACCTGCTCGCCGACCTCACCCAGGCCCTGGGCTGACCGCCTGACAGGACCCCAGGGGCCCGTCCGGCGCAGGGCGGGCCCCTGGCACCTTCACCACCCCTCCAGCGGCGGGGTCATCTCCGACGGCTCGGGCAGCCACGGCTGCTCCACCCCCGCCCACACCAGGAACGCGGCGAACACCGTCCCCGCCAGCCACCAGGCCGTACGCCGCACCCCGCGCCGCCACCGCAGCAGCCGGGCGCCGCGCCGCGCGGCCCGGTCCGCCAGACCGGCCGGCACCGGCGGGCGCGGCCCCTCCAGCATCCGGCGCACCTCCTCCGCCTTGCGGTCCGCACCCCGGTCCCGGATCACGGCGCCACCCCGGAGGCGAACGACGGGCCGCCGCCCCGGGCGAGGCCCGCCCCGCGCCCCGTCCCCGCCGACCGCAGCACCGCGATCGCACGGTCGCAGACCGCCCGTACGCGTTCCGCCGGAAGCCCCAGCAGCGCCGCCGTCTGGTCCTCGCCGACCTCCTCGTACAGCCGCAGCACCAGCACCAGCCGCTCCAGCGGGGTCAGCCGGTCCAGCACCCCGCCGAGCGGGCGGCGGTGGCGCCAGGCCTCCCGGGCGAAGCGGACCGCGAGCTCCTGGCGGGTGCGGTCGTACGGGTCCTCGCCGCGCAGCCGGTCCCACTCCGCGTACGTCCGTGCCAGCGCCGCGCAGAGCAGCCGCTCGGCCCGGACGTACGCGCCCGCCGGTGCGGCCGGCTCGGCGGTGAGCAGCGTCGCCGTGCGCAGCAGGCGGCCGCCCGCGCCCGCCACGAAGGCCTCGAACTCCTGGGCGCGGAGCCGGTCCCGGTGGGTCTGCCGCTCTCGCATGCAGCTCATCCGAGCCCCGGCACCCAGGTGCGGTCAAGAGGGCCGACGTGACGGGTCCGGGGCGTCGTCCAGCTGGAGTGCGAGGAGCGCGATGTCGTCCTCCTTGCCCTCGCCGAACGAGCCGAGGAGGAAGTCGCACAGGGCCTCCAGCTGCCGGGGGCCCTCCAGCGTCGCGGAGCGGAACGCGGCCAGGCTGTCGTCGAGGTTCTGGGTGCGCACCTCCACCAGGCCGTCGGTGATCAGCAGGATGCGGGTGGCCGGGGCGACCGGGTGGACGCGTGCGGGCGGGTGCGGGAGGCGGAGGCCGAGCAGCGGGCCGTGCTCGTGGAGGTAGGCGGCGGTGGAGTCCGGGGCGAGCAGGAGGGGCGGGATGTGACCGGCGTTGGCGACGTGGATCCGGCTGCCGTCCGGGTCGACCAGGACGAGGCAGAGCGTCACGGTGAGGCCGGGCCGGGTGTGGGCGAGGAGGGCGTCGAGGCGCTCCAGCACGTGGTGGGGCGGGTGGCCCTCCAGGGCGTAGGCGCGCAGCGCGTGGCGGATCTCGCCCATGACGGTCGCGGCGACCAGCGAGTGCCCGGCCACGTCCCCGATGGCCAGGAGCAGCCCGTCCGGGGTCTCCAGGGCCTCGTAGAAGTCCCCGCCGATCTCCGCGTGGTCCGAGGCCGGGCGGTAGCGCACGGCGAGCGAGACGCCCGGTACGGACGGCAGCCGGTCCGGCAGGAAGGTGCGCTGGAGGGCGAGCGCGAGGGCGTGCTCCTCGTTGAAGGTGCGCAGCGCCTCCAGGGCCAGCGCGCAGGCGTTGACGAGCTGCTGGAGGAGTTCGCGCTCGTCGGTGCCGCCGGCCGCTCCGGCGGGTACGGCGACGCAGACGGGCGGCCGGTTGCGCTTGGTCCGGGCCACCACCAGGACGACGTCCCCCTCGATCGGGTCGAGGGGCAGCAGCGCCTTCCACTGGCTGTGGGGCATCACCCGCACCTCGGCCCCGGTGTCGCCGCCGAGGGTGTACGAGGCCAGCCGGTCCAGGACCTCGGAGCGGGCGGGCATGGAGCGCGGGGCCGTCTGCGGGCCCGCGGCGTGGCTGTGGACCGGCTGCCCCTGGGGGCTGAGGAAGATCGCGGTGGCGGGGCCCGACAGGAGGGCGGCGGCGCCCCCGGTCGCGGCGGCGGCGAACGAGTGGAAGCCGACGGCCCGGTAGACGTCGAGGGTGGCCCGGTTGAGGGCGGCCAGCCGCAGGGTGAGGCGCTCGGCCCGGCGCCTGGCCCGCACGTAGCGCAGGGCGGCCGTGACGGTGGCCAGGAACTCCTCCGGGTCGACGGGCTGGTCGAGATAGGCGTCCGCGCCCCGGCTCAGCCCCTCGGTGTGGTCATCGGCGCTCATCGCGACGGCGGAGACGTGGATGACCGGCAGCGAGGCCGTGCTCGGGTCGGCCTTGATCCGCTCGCAGACCTCGAAACCGGTCATGTCGGGGAGCTGGACGTCGATGACCGCGGCCTCGGGCAAGGGGGTGCCGGGCGCGTGGATCAGGGCCAGGCCCTGGGCTCCGTCGGCGGCGTCGACCACGGTGTGCCCGGCCCGGCGGAGCCAGCTGGTCAGGACGTAGCGGTTGGTCTCGTCGTCGTCGATCACCAGGATGGTCCCCGGCGCGCTGTCGCGCCGTGCTGTCTCGGTCACGCGGCGGCCTCCGGGGCGGGGGGTGCGGGAAGGTGGGGCAGCCGGACCTCGACGCGGGTGCCGATGCCGGGAGTGCTGGACAACCGCAGGGTGCCGCCCAGGAGTTCGGCGAGGGTGCGGGCGTACGGGAGTCCGAGGCCGGTTCCCCGGTGGGCGCGCTGGAGCGGTCCGCGCACCTGGTAGAACTCCTCGAAGACCCTGGGCAGTTCGGACGCGGGTATGCCCACCCCGGTGTCCGTCACGGTGAACGTCATCCACTGCCCGGAGGCGCCCGGGTCCGCCGCGAACTCCAGCCGGACCTCGCCCTTCTCGGTGAACTTCAGGGCGTTCGACAGCAGGTTGCGCAGGATGCGGGTGAGCAGGGCCTCGTCGGTCACCGTGACCGGGAGCGTGCCGGGGTCGGGGGTGAGCAGGACGACGCCGCCCGGCATCCCGGTGGAGCGCATCACCGCTCCGAGCTGGCCCACCAGCGCCCGCAGGTCGACCGGCGCGGAGACGGTCTCCAGCTGGCCCGCCTCCGCCTTGGCCATGTCCAGCAAGTCGTTGACCAGGGAGAACAGGGTCTGCCCCGAGGCGTCGACGAGGGAGATCTGACGGCGCTGCTCCTCGGTGAGCGGATCGGAGCCGGCCGCCAGCAGCAGCCGGGAGAGCGCGACCACCGCGTTCACGGGGGTGCGCAGCTCATGGCTGATGTTGGTCCAGAAGCGCGTCTTGGCCTCGCTGGTCTCCCGCAGCCGGTGCGACTTCTCCTCCAGCTCGGCGTGGAGCGCCACGACCCCGCTGTTGGTCTCCTCCAGCTCCTGGGACAGCTCGGTGTAGAGCGCCAGGACCCCCCGGTTGGTCTCCTCCAGCTCGTCGTTGAGCCGGCGCAGCTCCTCGCGCTGGGCCCTGGTCTCCTCCAGGGTGGCGATCAGGTCGCGGGTCTGCGCCCGCAGGTCGTCGGCGAGCGTCATGGGCGCGTGGCGGCGCAGCGCCTCCCGCACCTCCAGCCGGGCCGCCGGGGTGTCGGCCCAGCCCGTGGGCAGCGCGTGTTCGGCGACGATCCGCTCCCGCGCGCCGGCGCTCTCGTGGCGGACCCGGTTCAGCAGGCGGGAGGCCGGTTCGAGATCGGGGCCCGTCTTCGTACCGTCGTCCCAGGGGCCCGTCTTCGTACCGCCGCCCCAAGGGCCCGTTTTCGTACCGCCGTCCCATTCGAAGACGACGGTCAGGACCGGGTCCGGGCCCGTGGACAGGGCGAAGGCCACCGTGAGCCCGGCGCAGCCGAGCCGGTCGCGGCCGAGTTCGCTGAGCGCGGTGGCGATCCGCACCTGGTCCTGGCGGTCCATGCCCAGGGCCTCGGCCGCGCTCTGCCCGATGCGGCGCAGGGCGAAGATGTCCTGCGCCGTGGCCAGGTCGAACGTGGACAGGGAGGCGGATCGCGTGGCCGACACCGTCACCAGGCCCCCTTGACGACCACGATGCCGGCGTCGTCCCGGCGGACACCGGCCTCACGCAGCAGCTGGCCCGCCATGACGGCCGGGGTGTGCCGGAGCAGCCCGGGTATGTCGTCCGCCTTCCACCGCTCGGTCAGCCCGTCGGAGTGCATGACCAGCGCCCCGCCCGGCTTCAGCGGCAGCTCGAACGTCCGCAGGCTCCGCATCTGCTGGCCGACGATGCCCGGCGCCGAGAGCAGCCCGTTACGGGAGTCGGGGCCGAGCAGGACGCCGCTGACGTTGCCGATGCCGCAGTAGAGGATGCGCTGCGCGCCGGGTTCGATCCGGGCCACCGCCACGGCGCCGCCCCGGGTGCCGCGCAGCGCCGTGTGGATGTCGCGCAGCAGGCCCTCCGGGTGGCGCGCCGTGCTCCCCCGGAACGCCTTGACCGCGGCCTCACCGGCGAGCGCGGCCAGCGGACCGTGGCCCAGCCCGTCGCAGAGCATGACCAGGACCGCCGGCTCCGGTGAGGAGCCGGACGCGGTGGCGCCGGAGCGCGGATCGTGGTCGGTGCCCGGGTCCACGCGTACCGCCCAGGCGTCACCGCACGTCGTCTCGCCGCTGATGGGCCGGGTCAGGCCGGAGGCCACGGAGGGCTCCCGGCCGACCGGCTCCGCCACGGCCTCACGGGCCCAGAACTGGGCGGCCATGACCGTGCCCCGCCCCGGCACCGAGTGGATGTCGAAGACGTCGGCGAGCCGGGCGACCGCCCCGAGCCCGATGCCGAGCGTCCCCGCGGTGGACGCGCCGTCCGCGAGGGCGGCCTCCACATCGGCCATCCCGGGGCCGGTGTCCACGGTGACGAACTCGACGCCCGCCCGGTCCGGGGTCCGCAGCACCCGCAGCAGCAGCGCCCCGTCCGTCGCGTGCCGCTGGAGGTTGGTGGCGGCCTCGGTGACGGCCAGCGCCACCTCCGAGGCCCGGTACCCCTCCAGTCCGATCCGGCGCGCCAGCGTCGCCGCCGCGCCCCGGGCCGCCGAGGGCATCTCGGGATCGGCCCGGAACCAGGCGGTGTCCTCGCAGTCGAGGACCCTGAGCGATGTCATCGCGCCCACTTCACGATCGACACCGTGGTGCCCCGGCCCACCTCGGTGTCCAGGAAGAACTCGTCCACCAGCCGGCGCGCCCCGCTCAGCCCGAGGCCCAGGCCGCCGCCCGAGGTCCAGCCGTCGGTCAGCGCGAGTTCGACGTCGGCGATCCCGGGGCCGGAGTCCTCGAAGACCGCCGCGACACCGCGCCGCCCGTCCCGCTCCACCAGGCCCGCCCGCATCTGCCCGCCGCCGCCGTACACCAGGGTGTTGCGGGCGAGTTCGCTGGCGGCGGTGATGAACTTCGTCTGGTCGACCAGCGACAGCTTGCACTGCTGCGCGCACGAGCGGACCTGCTGGCGGGCCCGTACGACGTCGTCGTTCTGGGCGATGCCCTGCTCCCGGGGCTCCTGTCCCTCCGCCCAGGGGACGTTCATCGCCGGTCCGCGTCGGCGGCGGACCGGCGCAGCAGCGCGAGACCCTTCTCCAGGTCGAGTGCGGTACGGACCCCGCCCAGCGAGAGCCCCAGCTCCACCAGGGTGATGGCCACGGCGGGCCGCATGCCCACCACCACGGTCTCGGCGTCGAGGAGCCGGGATATGGAGGCGATCGTGGCCAGCATGCGCCCGACGAACGAGTCGACGATCTCGACCGCGGTGATGTCGATGACGACGCCGCGGGCCGCGCGCGTGACGATCTGCTCCGCCAGGTCCTCCTGGAGGTTCAGCACCGTCTGGTCCTCCAGGTCCACCTGGATGGAGACGAGGAGGACGTCACCGATCCGCAGGACCGGAACCCGCTCGGTCATCGCCCGCCGCCCTGGTGCGCGACGAGGTCGATGCCGGACTTCCGCAGCGCGAGCTGGAGGGCGTCGGCGAGGGTCGCCTTGGTGACGATGTCGCCGAACTCGATGCCCAGGGCCACGATGGTCTGCGCGATCTGCGGGCGGATGCCGGAGACCGTGCACTCCGCGCCCATCAGCCGGGCCGCCACGATCGTCTTGAGCAGGTGCTGGGCGACCTGGGTGTCGACGGCTGGTACGCCCGTGATGTCGATGATGGCCTGCTCGGAGCCGGTGTCCACCAGGGCCTGGAGGAGCTTCTCCATCACGACCTGGGTGCGGGCCGAGTCCAGGGTGCCCACGAGGGGCACGGCGATGACGCCGTCCCAGAGCTTGACCACGGGGGTCGACAGCTCCATGAGCTGGGCGGCCTGCGAGCTGATGATCTCCTCGCGGGTGCGGGTGTAGGTCTCGATGGTGAAGAGGGCCAGGTCGTCGAGGACCCGGCTCAGCCGCAGGTACCGGTCGGTGTCCTCGGCCGTTCCGTCCCGCAGCGCCGGTTCGAACGCCTTCTTGAGCGCGAGCACGCTGATGGCCGTCTCACTGGGCGTGAAGCCCTGCCGGGCCCGGTTGCGCGACAGCTCGGTCAGCAGCGCGCGGGTCTCGGAGAGGTTCTCGCCCCGGGCGTCCTCGCTGCCCGAGGCGAGCGCCTCCTCCAGCGCCGCGTACAGCTCACGCAGTTCGCGGTCGACCTCGGCCTTGCTGATGCGGCCCTTGAGCGATCCGACGACGCTGTCGATCCACTGGTCCACGACTCTCTCGCGGTCGGCGGACAACAGTCCCGCCAGATCGCCCTTGCTGTCCTGCTTCGCCATCGTCCCGCGCCCCTTAAAGATAAAAAGTATCCCTCTGGCAACTCTTTGCGAAGCGTACGGCAAGGCCCCTACCGCCCGGCGGGGGACAGGGGCCCGCAGCAGGGGCGTACGGGAGGTGTCAGTCGCTCTGCGGCGGCTGGTACGCGGCCTGCCGCGCGGCCAGCGAACCGTTGAACCGGGTGAGCAGTGTGCAGAAGGTGTCCCGCTCCTCCTGCGTCCAGCCGTCCGTCACCTGCGACATCAGCTCACGCCGCGAGGCGCGGACCTCCTCCAGACGGGCCTGGCCGCGCGGGGAGAGCTGGAGCACGACGGCCCGTCCGTCCTCCGGGTGCGAGGTCCGCTTGACCAGCCCGGTGTCCACGAGCGGGGCCACCTGCCGGGTCACGGTCGAGGAGTCGATCCCCATGCCCGCGGCGAGCGCCTTGACGCCCATCGGGCCTTCCTTGTCCAGGCGGTTCAGCAGCAGGTACGCCGCCCGGTCCATCGAGTTGCGGACCTGGCCGACACCGCCGAGGCGGGTCTGCTCGGCACGGCGGGCGAAGACCGCCACCTGGTGCTGGAGGGAGTCCAGCAGGCGGTCGGGACCCGGGTGTTCGGGGGCGGCGCCCCCGGAAGGAGACGCAGCAGTCGTCATGTCCTGAGGGGGCATGGCCGGGGGCTCTCTTCGTGCGGTGTCGGATGGGTGGGGGACAGAGTACGCGGCCCCGGGGCAACGCGTACCAGTGCCGCACAAACCTGCGGACACCACCGCAGGCCGCCATGAGACAAGTCTGCCGCGACCGCTCCGAGCTGCAAGACTTGCGGGCATGACGTTCCGCGCGACCGCCCGACACCCGTCCCTGATCCTCGACGACGTGCGGGGCGCGCAGAAAATGCTGTCCGGCGTGGCCAGAGTGACCGCCCTGGAGGGCAGCCGCCACCTCACCGAGCTGGTCGGCGCCCCCGTCCACCTCAAGTGCGAGAACCTCCAGCGCACCGGTTCCTTCAAACTGCGCGGCGCGTACGTCCGCATCTCCGGCCTCACCCCGGTGGAGCGGGCGGCCGGGGTGGTCGCCGCCAGCGCCGGGAACCACGCCCAGGGCGTCGCGCTCGCCTCCTCGCTCCTCGGCGTACGCTCCACCGTCTTCATGCCCGTCGGGGCGCCGCTCCCCAAGGTCGCCGCCACCCAGGAGTACGGGGCCGAGGTGCGGCTGCACGGCCAGGTCGTCGACGAGACGCTGGCCGCCGCGCAGCAGTACGCGGAGGAGACCGGCGCGGTCTTCATCCACCCCTTCGACCACCCCGACATCATCGCGGGCCAGGGCACGGTCGGGCTGGAGATCCTGGAGCAGTGCCCGGAGGTCCGCACCATCGTCGTCGGCATCGGCGGCGGGGGACTCGCGGCCGGGATCGCCGTCGCGGTGAAGGCGCTGCGCCCCGACATCCGCATCGTCGGCGTCCAGGCCGAGGGCGCCGCCGCCTACCCGCCCTCGCTGGCCGCAGGGCACCCGGTCTCCCTCGACGACCCCGTCACCATGGCCGACGGCATCAAGGTGGGGCGCCCCGGCGACGTCCCGTTCGCGGTGATCGAGGAGCTGGTCGACGAGGTCCGCACCGTCACCGAGAACGAGCTCTCCAGCGCCCTGTTGCTCTGCCTGGAGCGGGCCAAGCTGGTGGTGGAGCCGGCCGGGGCGAGCCCGGTGGCCGCGCTGCTCAGCGACCCGGAGGCGTTCCGGGGGCCGGTGGTGGCGGTGCTGTCGGGCGGCAACGTGGACCCGCTGCTGATGCAGCGCGTCCTGCGCCACGGCATGTCCGCCGCCGGCCGCTACCTCAGCCTGCGGCTGCGGCTCACCGACCGCCCGGGGGCGCTGGCCACCCTGCTGGCCGCACTCACCGTCGCCGACGCCAACGTGCTGGACATCGGCCATGTGCGCACCGACCCGCGCCTGGGCCTCACCGAGGTGGAGGTCGACCTCCACCTGGAGACCAAGGGCCCCCGCCACTGCGAGGAGGTCGAGGCGGTGCTGCGCGCGGAGGGGTACCGGGTCATCGGCTGACCGTCCGGATTCCGACGGATGGCCGGATCTCGTTATTCACCGCGCGGTGAGGCCCCGCCGATCCTAGGATCGCTCCCGAAACCACGTACCGAGCACGTACCGCGAGCGAGCGACGGGGGAGTCCCTCTATGCCAGGTGCCATCCATGCCGAAGGTCTGGTGAAGACTTTCGGTGACGTACGAGCCCTGGACGGAGTCGACCTCGATGTCCCCGAGGGCACCGTCCTCGGGCTGCTCGGACCCAACGGCGCGGGCAAGACGACCGCCGTACGGGTCCTGACCACCCTCCTGCGCCCCGACAGCGGAGCTGCGTTCGTGGCCGGGATCGACGTGCTGAAGAAGCCCAACGAGGTACGCCGCTCCATCGGGCTCTCCGGGCAGTTCGCCGCCGTCGACGAGTATCTGACCGGCCGCGAGAACCTCCAGATGGTCGGGCAGCTCTACCAGATGAGCGCCCGCGACGCGAAGGCCCGGGCGGGCGTCCTGCTGGAGCGGTTCAACCTCGCCGACGCCGCCGACCGTACGGCCAAGACGTACTCCGGCGGCATGCGCCGCCGCCTCGACCTCGCCGCCGCCCTGGTCGTCTCGCCGCCCGTGATGTTCATGGACGAGCCGACGACCGGCCTCGACCCGCGCAACCGGCAGCAGCTCTGGGACGTCATCGAGGACCTGGTGGCAGGCGGTACGACGCTACTGCTGACCACGCAGTACCTGGAGGAGGCCGACCGCCTCGCCAACGACATCTGCGTCATCGACCACGGCAAGGTCATCGCCCGCGGCACCTCCGACGAGCTCAAGGCCCGCACCGGCGGCGAGCGCGTCGAGGTCGTCGTGCACCGCCCGGACGAGATCGAACCCGCCCGGTCCGTGCTGACCACCCTCGGCAAGGGCGAGGTCAGCGTCGTACGGCTCTCGCGCAAGCTGACCGTCCCGGTGAGCGGCGGGGCCAAGCTGCTCGCCGAGATCATCCGCGAGCTGGACGGCAGCGGCGTGGAGATCGACGACATCGCCCTGCGCCGCCCGACCCTGGACGACGTCTTCCTCTCGCTCACCGGCCACGCGGCCGAGGGCCATGACAACGACGACAAGGAGGAGACCCCGTGAGCACCACCACCAAGGACGCTCCCGTCCTGACCCCACGGCCCTCCGGCGGCGTGGTCCAGTCGGTCAAGGACTCGCTCGTCGTCGCCAGGCGGAACCTGATCAGGATGACCCGGATCCCCGAAATGGTGATCTTCGGGCTGATCCAGCCGATCATGTTCGTGGTGCTGTTCACGTACGTCTTCGGCGGCTCCATCAGCATCGGCGGCTCCACCGACCCGCAGCTCTACAAGGAATTCCTGATGGCGGGCATCTTCGCCCAGACCGTCACCTTCGCCACGGCGGGCGCCGGAGCGGGCATCGCCGACGACATGCACAAGGGGCTCATCGACCGCTTCCGGTCGCTGCCGATGGCCCGGGGCGCGGTCCTCACCGGACGGACGCTCGCCGACCTCGTACAGACCACGCTCACCCTCGTCGTGCTCGCCGGGGTCGCCCTGATCGTCGGCTGGCGCACCCACGAGAACCTCGGCAAGGTGATCTGCGGCTTCCTGCTGCTGCTCCTGCTCGGCTACGCGTTCTCCTGGATCGGGGCCCTGATCGGCCTCTCCGTACGCACCCCCGAGGCGGCCACCTCCGGCGGGCTGATCTGGCTCTTCCCGCTGACGTTCATCTCGAACGCCTTCGTGCCGGTCACCGGCATGCCGACGTTCCTCCAGCACGTCGCCGAGTGGAACCCCTTCAGCGCCACGGTGGCGGGCGCCCGTCAGCTCTTCGGCAACACGATGCCGGGCGTGCCGAAATCGGTCACCGGGGCGTGGCCGATGGAGCACCCGATCCTCGCCTCGGTCCTCTGGTCGATCGTGATCATCGTGGTGTTCCGGACCCTGGCGGTCCGCAAATACCGCTCGGCGACCGCCTGAGCCACCGCACGCGGACGCACCGAACGACGCGGGACCCCGGCCCTTCCGAAGGGCCGGGGTCCCGCGTCGTATGCGTCGTGGTGGGGCCGGACGTCAGCCCGTGTACGGCTTCGCGGCCAGGATCTTCACCGTCGCCGTCTTGCCGTTCGGCAGCTCGTACTCCGCGTCCTCGCCCGTCCGCTTGCCGTTCACGCCGATCCCGAGCGGCGACTGCGGGGAGTACGTCTCGATGTCCGCGCTGGCGTACTCGCGGGAGGCGAGCAGGAACGTCGTCGTGTCGTCCTCGTCGCCGTCGAAGGCGATCGTCACGACCATGCCGGGCTCGACCACGCCGTCGTCGGCCGGTGCCTCGCCGACCTTCGCGTGCTCCAGGAGCTGGGTGAGCTGGCGCACGCGCAGCTCCATCTTGCCCTGCTCCTCCTTGGCCGCGTGGTACCCGCCGTTCTCCCGGAGGTCACCCTCCTCACGGGCCGCCGCGATCTTGACGGCGATCTCCGTGCGCGCGGGACCAGACAGGTACTCCAGCTCGGCCTTGAGCTGGTTGTACGCCTCCTGCGTGAGCCAGGTGACGTTTTCGCTGGTCTGGGTCACAGGTGCTCCTCGTCGGTGCTGGGAATACAAAGCATCGCCCTACCCGGAAGCATGTGCTTCCACGGGTGGGCGAAACCACGAGCCTAACAATTCCCCAGGAAAAGGGGGAGAAGGTAAACCGTCACACGTCCGGGTGGACTGCCCGTCCCAAGGAAGGCGCAGGTCAGAGGGGGTGCGCCGGGTCAGGCGCGGCGAAAAGTCCGTCGGCGGGCGGTCAGCCGGCGGGAGAGTCGCCGGCCGTGCAGCCCGTGAGCTCCACCGCGGTGGCCCGGGCCCGGGTCCGCATCACGACGAGCTCGTCGATCCGGCTCGCACCGGGGCCGAAGCGGGCCTCCTTGCGGCCGACCTCGCTGCCGTCCTTGCTCAGGGCCCGTACGGTGCAGTAGCCGTCGACCTCACTGCCCTTGCGCACTTCGAGGTGGGCCTCGGTCCGTACGTCGGAGACGATGTCGAACTTGATCAGCTCGGCGCTGATGCCCTGGCCGGTCACATAGCCGTAGCCGATCCAGCCGACCACACCGAGCAGCGCGACGCCCAGCACCGAACCGACGATCTTCAGCCTGCGGTCCGCACGCTGGTCGTCGGTCCTGCCGTACCGCCCCTCGGGCGTGGCTTCGCGAACCGCCGTCATGATCTTTCCCTCCGGTCCGGGCAACGAGGAATTTTCCACCTCCCCGTTCGGTCACTATAGAAGTCGCCGGTTCGTCGTCCGACCGCGCCCCGGAGCGAAACAGCAGGACCACGAAAGAGGCAGGACAACGACAACCAGGGTGATGGCACTCTCTCCCTGGCGACCCACCGCGGTCACATCACATCGCGACCACATCACTGAGGATCGAGCTTTGACTGAGCAGCTGCGACTGATGGCCGTTCACGCCCACCCCGACGACGAGTCGAGCAAGGGCGCGGCCACCATGGCCAAGTACGTGTCCGAGGGGGTGGACGTGCTGGTCGTGACCTGCACGGGGGGCGAGCGCGGCTCCATCCTCAACCCGAAGCTCCAGGGCGACGCGTACATCGAGAAGAACATCCACGAGGTGCGCAAGAAGGAGATGGACGAGGCCCGGGAGATCCTGGGCGTCCAGCAGGAGTGGCTCGGCTTCGTCGACTCCGGCCTCCCCGAGGGCGACCCGCTGCCGCCGCTGCCCGAGGGCTGCTTCGCGCTGGAGGACCCGCAGCTCGCGGCCGGGCGGCTGGTGGCCAAGATCCGCGCGTTCCGGCCGCAGGTCATCACCACGTACGACGAGAACGGCGGCTACCCGCACCCCGACCACATCATGACGCACACGATCTCGATGATCGCGTTCGACGGTGCGGCCGACGCGGAGGCCTTCCCGGAGGACGAGTTCGGGCCGGTCTGGGCGCCGAAGAAGCTCTACTACAACCAGGGCTTCAACCGGCCGCGCACCGTCGCGCTCCACGAGGCGCTGCTCGCCCGGGGCCTGGAGTCGCCGTACGGGGAGTGGCTGGAGCGGTGGAAGGAGTTCGAGCGGGTCGAACGCACGCTGACCACGCACGTTCCCTGCGACGAGTTCTTCGAGATCCGCGACAAGGCGCTGATCGCGCACGCCACGCAGATCGATCCGGAGGGCGGCTGGTTCCGCGTTCCGATGGAGATCCAGCGGGAGGTCTGGCCGACCGAGGAGTACGAGCTGGCGAAGTCTCTGGTCGATACCTCCCTCCCCGAGAGCGACCTCTTCGCGGGCATCCGCGACAATGCCTGATATGTACGCGACCCAGGCACTGACGCACGTCGTCCCGCTCGCCGCCGAGCTCGACAAGAACAAGGTCACCCCCGGTGTTCTCGGGTTCCTCGTCTTCGCGGCCCTCGCCATCGGCGTGTGGCAGCTGATGAAGTCGATGAACCGGCACATGGGACGGGTGAACTTCGAGGAGGCGCCCGAGCCGGGGGCCGCCGAGAGTGCGGCCCCCGGGGTGACCGCCGAGAAGTAGGCCCGGGGCCCCCGGGGCGCGGGCTTCGTCCTCAAACGCCGGACGGGCTGGAGCGGTCCGCCGACGGGCTGGACGGGACCGCTACGCCCAGCACCTCGCGGGAGTGGCGGGTCGGGGTCAGGCCGAGCCGCCACGCCTGCCAGCCGTCCTCCAGGTCCACGCCCCGGGCCAGGACCACCGCGAAGGCCTCCGCGGCCCGGTCGAGACCGGAGTCCCGGGACGGGTGGTGCTCGGCGGCCAGCTCCGCCAGCTCCTGCTGCGCCACCACCGTGCCCACCTCGCTGCCGCCCGGCGAGGCGTACGGCAGCAGCGTGCACCGCAGGAACCGGGCCCAGTCGCGCCCGCGCTCGTCCCCGTACGAGGCGAACAGCTCCACCGCCTCGCCGCACAGTGCGAGCGCCTGGGCCGCCCGGCCGTTGCCCGCGTCGATCAGCGCCAGCTCCAGGCACGCCCACGCCTCGCCGTGCGCCACCCCGATCCGCCGGAAGTCGGCCCGCGCGTCCATCAGGAGCTGCCGGGCGAACCCCGAATTGCGCAGGTTCCCCGTCTGCGCGGCCCGCTGGTCGCGGGTGACCCGGCCCGAGTGGTGGCGGGCGCAGGCCAGCCCGTACACGTCCCGCATCCGGGAGAACATCGTCCGGGCCCGCTCCAGCTCCCGTACGGCCTCCACGGTGTCGCCGTCCTCCTCCAGCGCCTGGCCCAGGTAGTACAGCGTCCACGCCTCGCCGCGCGCGTCCTCGTTGTCCCGGTGCCGGGCCAGCGCGTCACGGAGCTGCTCCAGGGCCGCCTCAGGGTCGCCGTCCAGCAGCCGGGCCCGGGCGAGCTGGGTGATGGCCCAGGCCTCGCCGCGCCCGTCGCGGGTGCGCCCGTACAGCTCCAGGGCGGTGGAGAGGGCCTCCTCGGCCGCCGCGACCTCTCCCGTACGCAGGCGGACCTGGCCGAGCTGGAAGCGCGTCCACGCCTCCCCGTGCAGCGACTCGCCCTCGCGGTGCAGGGTGAGCGCGGTGTCCAGCAGGGTCAGGGCGCGGGCCAGGTTGCCCCGGTCGCGTTCGACGGCCGCCAGCGCGTGCAGGGTCCAGGCCCGGTCCTCGGCCTGCGCCGGGGAGGCCTGGAGCTCCAGCGCCTCGCCGAGCCGGGCGGCGGCCTCGGTGAGGTTGCCCTGGTGGTGCAGGGTGATGCCGAGCGAGCAGAGGGCCAGCGCCGCGCCCGCGTCGTTGTGCGCCTCCCGGTAGAGGCCGACCACCGAGGAGAGCGTGGTGCGGGCCTTGTCCAGCTCACCGAGCTGCCGGGCCGCGATCCCCGTACGCCACTGCACCGACCGCTCAAGCAGCCCCTGGTCGACGGAGCGGGTCAGCTCGCTGATCTCGCCCAGCCGGTAGAGGTCGCCGCGCAGCAGGCAGTAGTCGCACAGCGCGCCCAGGAGGTTCAGGACCGTGCCCTGGTCGACGCCCTCGGTGTGGCGCAGCGCGGAGGTGATGAAGCTGGACTCGTCGTCCAGCCAGCGCAGCGCCGAGTCCAGCGAACCGAAGCCGTGCGAGCCGAACTGTCCGGCCCGGGTCGACATCTTCCCGTCGACCATGCGGATCACGGCGTTGGCCAGCTCGGCGTAGTTCGTCAGCAGCCGCTCATGGGCGGCGGCCCGCTCGGCGGGCTCCTCCTCGTCGAGGAGCCGGGCCAGTGCGAAGCCCCTCACGAGGTCGTGGAGCCGGTAGCGCGAGCCCCGTACATGGGTGAGCAGCCCGGCCCGGGTCAGCTCCTCCAGCCGCCGCCCGGCCTCCTGCTCGTCGGCCGCCAGCAGGGCCGCGGCCGCCGCCGCACCGAGGCTGGCCCGGCCCGCCAGCGCGAGCCGCCGCAGCAGCCGGCGGGCCGCCTCGTTCTGGTCGGTGTAGCGCAGCCACAGGGTCCGGTCCACGGGGGAGACCGGACCGTACGCGCGCAGGTCCTCCGCGAGCGCGCTGCGGGTACGCTCCCCGAGCGCGGACGCGGCCACCCGCAGGGCCAGCGGCAGTCCGCCGCACAGCTCCACCACGGCGTCGGTGGCCGGATAGTCGTACGGCCCCGCCTCCTCGCCCCCGGCCACCTCACGCAGCAACTCCTCGGCGCCCGCCGCGTCCAGCGGCCCGACCGGCAGATGGTGGACCCAGGCCGGCACGTCCTCGGGCAGCTCCAGCGGCTCCCGGGCGGTGACGATGACGAGGCTGTCCGAGCGCTCCGGGATCAGGGTGCGGACCTGCTCGGCGTCGGTCGCGTCGTCCAGCACGATCGTGACGGGGGTCCCGGTGAGGTGCTGGTGGTACAGCTCGCCGAGGCGCCGCACCTGCTGCTCGGCGGCGGACTTCCCGTACGCCGCCGCCTGCGCGGGACCGGAGTTTCCGGGAGCCCCGTCGCGCCGGGCGGGCGCTCCGGGAGTGGTCCCGTCCCGGAAGAGGAGCTGCTCGCGCGGGGCGCCCAGCCGGTTGAGGAGGTGGAGCAGGGCGTCCCGGGTCGGCAGCGGGCTCTCCCCGCTGACCTCGCCCCGCAGGTCGACCACGCAGGCGCCCTTGAACTGGTCCTTGAGCGCGTGCGCCGCCCGCACCGCGAGCGTGGTGCGCCCGGACCCCGGCTCGCCGTGCAGCACGACGACGGTGGGGCGGGTCTGCGTGGCGGCGCGGGCGGCGTGCACCCACTTGGCGATCTGCGCGAGTTCGGCCCGCCGCCCCGTGAACGGCCCGTCGGTGCTGGGCAGATGGCCGAAGGACTGCTCCAGCACGACCCGGGCCCGGGCGGCCGCGCTGCGGTCACCGCCGCGCAACTGCCGTACGACGGTCGGCTTCTTCTGCTGGGACGCGCGAGTGGTGGGGGTCAGCATCCGCTGCTGGTCCAGATACGGGCGGATGCCCCGTACCTCCAGCGCGGTCAGCCACTGGAGCCGCAACTGCTCGGCCCCGCCCGGCTGTCCGGCCGCTCCGGCGCGGCGGTGGGCGGCGGGCCAGTGCGAGGCGGTCGCCTTCGCCACGGTCGTCGCGGCGCCGGCCACCGCGACGACCGCGCCCGCGCCGAGGGCGGGACCGGTGGCCGTGCCGAACGCCAGATCCGCCCCGAACGCGGCGACGGCGGCAACTCCGGTGACCAGCAGGGGCGTTGACAGATTCTCCCGGCTGAGCCGTTCCGCCAGGGGCCGGTCACCGGCCGCCGCCGCGTCGAGGGCCTGTGTATAGGCGGCGTACTCGTCCCGTGCGCCCTCCGCGATGGTGTCGAGTGCTGCCCGCGCCCGCGCCATCAGCACACCGGGGTCCGTCCGTCCGCCCGTGCGGCGTGCCTCCTCCTCCACGGCCCGCACCAACAGCCTTTCGGCCTCCGCCCGATGGCTGTCCCGCATGTGTGTCCCCCTCCGAGAGCTGCGTCCGATGTCGTGCGCCGCCGGGGGTCGGTGACCCGGCGTCAGGACCAAGTGTCGTGCGTACGACGCTTCGGCGCGAGAGCCACCGTGCAAGGGGACGGTCAAGGAAGGGGGTACGGGCTCACCCGGCCAGGTCGCCCGTCCCCGGCGTGGACAGTCCGACGGCGGCGCGGATCCGCCCTTCCTCCTCGGCCCCGTCGCCCTCCCCGGTGTTCACCATCCGCTCCCGGAACTCCTGCTCCGTGCGGGCTTTCGACGCCTCGCGCATCTTGGCCGCCAGCGCGTCGAGACGGTCCGCGAACTCGGCCGCGGGGTCGCGCGCGTCCGCCGGGAGCCCGTCCGCCTCGCGCAGCAGCCGCGCCGACTCCGCCTCCCCGTCGGCCATCCGCCCGGCCCAGGCGGTGGCCCCCGCGAGGTTCTTCTCGGGCCCCTCGCCGGGCTGGCTCGCCCGCGCCTCACTGGCGGGCCGCAGCGCCGTCAGATACGCCAGCTGCCCCTCGTCCCAGTCGGCCGCGTCCTGCCGCAGCGACTTCTCCAGCAGCCCGGCCGGCGGGCCCACCCAGCAGAGCACCGTCCGGTTGCCGAGCGTCCAGCCCGTCGCGTCCGGGTGGTAGAAGAACAACTGCACCCGGGGCAGCGCGGTGCTGTCCAGCGCGAAGTCGTGGAGCAGCGGCGCGCACTTCTCGTACGCCGACGACGCGATGGATGCCGTACCCGGGAAGCCGCCGCCCTTCAGCCGGAACGAGCCGTACACCTCACCCTGGTGGGGCTCCCCGCACTCCACGACCTCGGCCGACAGGTCCTTCAGCCGGGGGTCGCCCTGGGTCGGCACCCCCGCCCCCGGGGTGAAGCAGTCCCCCTCACGCAGCCCGAACAGCGTGCCCGCCCCGGCCTCCGTCTCCCGGGGCCCGTCGACGGTCCAGGTGTCGAACCGCGCCCCGCCGACCACCACCAGCAGCACCGACAGCGCGACCACGGTCCCGCCCACAGCGGTCCCGGCGACGGCCAGCCCCTTGCCCCGCTTGCCGTTGCGGGGAATCCGCACCAGCGCGACGATCCCGAGGGCCAGCCCCACCGGCGCGAGGCAGACCAGCAGCGACAGCACGAGCGACGCCACGGCCATCCCGCTGAGCGGCGGATGCACCACCGGCTGCCAGGGCCCGGGCGGCTGCCCGTACGGGCCCGGCACCGGCGGCCCGGGAGGCGGCGGTCCGTAGGGGCCGTACGAGGGAGGCCCGGGCGGCGGTATGGGGGAAGGCGGAGGCGGCGGCACGGTCATGGTCCTGTGCCCTTTCGTCGGTCGTGATCAGCGCAGGGAGTCCGTGTGGGGCCGGGGTGCCCGCACGGTAGCACCGGCCCGCCGACGTGCCCTTCCCCCGCCCGGCCGGCGACCGAGGGCATGGCCGCGCAGCCGCCGCCCGCACCGGTACGCGCGGGCGCCACGCGGCGGCTGCCGGGGGCTGCTGGGGTCCGCTGGTGGCCGCGCCTCCAGCGCCGTCACCGGTTGCTGAAGGTGACTTCCCTCGCCCCCTCGGCCTGTTCGAAGTTGCCGGTGAAGCCCCAGTTCTTCCAGCCGCCGTCGCCCCTGTTGGTGACGGTCCCGCTGTCGATGGCGAACACGTCGACACCGTCGACCACCGCGAGGTGTTCGAGGCCGGAGACCCCGGAGAAGGAGAGGTCGTTGAACGACTTGGCGGCGATGATGTTCTTGTCGGGGAAGGTGCGGCCGTACTCGTCGAGGAGCGAACGGGTCAGCTCGGCCTTGTCGCCGGGCACCTTGCCGGAGTAGTCGGTGCCGGGGTAGGGCCCGCCGCCGGTGTACTTCGGCGTCTCGTCGTTGAAGTGGACGGTGCCCGACCCGGTGGCCGCGGAGTCCGCCTCCAGGTCGGCGGGTTCGGGTTGCTCGAAGGCCACCTCCGATCCGTCGCGGGTGAAGTTCCCGTACAGGGCCCAGTTGGTGTAGCCGCCGTCGCCGTCGTTCTTGAAGGTGCCCTTGTCGAAGACGTAGACGTCGAAGACGGCCCGCCCCGAGGAGATGTCGTCGCCCTTCTCGTCGTCGTGGTACTCGGGGGAGTTCAGCCGGTACCTGCCCTGGTGGACGAAGGAGTCCGGCTCCTGGACCCAGTGCGAGGCCTGTTCGGAGTGCATCGCGACCACGTTGTAGTCCGGGTAGCAGCGGCGCATGTCGTTCACGAGCATGCGTACCGCCTGGGTCGATCCTTCGTTGTCCAGCGGCGAGTACGTGTTGTAGTAGCGGCTGCGGTCGGGCGGCTCCTGCCCCTCGACCTGGCAGCCCTCGTCACCGGGCTTCCACCCCTCTTTCCGCTTCGGCTTGGGGGGCTCCCGGAACGTGACGGTGCGGCGGTCGTCGCTGATGTCGAACACGCCGTGGAACGCGCGGTTCTTCCACCCGAGGTCGGCGTCCTCTGCCCAGGTGAACTTGCCGGTCTTGAAGGCGTAGACGCGGTAGGTCGTGCCGCTGATCTTCACGGTCTCGATCAGGGCGGTGCCGTCCATCTCCTGGAGGTTTCCCTCGTGCGGCTGGGCGATGACGATGTTGTAGTCGGGGAGGCAGTAGGCGAGGTCGTCGAGTGCCAGCTTGACCCGCTTCTCCTTGTTCTTCTCGTTGTCGACCTTGTCGATGACGAAGTTGACCAGCCAGGAGTACCCCCAGGCGGCGGTGTTGCCGAGCACACCGCTGCCGGGCACCTTGACCGACGAGTTCGACTCCCGCGGCTCGAAGCAGAGGTCGGGCAGGGCGTTCGCCTCTCGGCCGGGCGGCAGGGCGACGGACTTGCCGACGGGTTTCCCCCCGGCGGTCTCACCGGGGGGTTCGCCCTCGCCCTCGTCCAGGGGCGTGCTGGGTTCGAGGGGGCCGGCCGTCTCCGCCCGCGCCTCGTCGACATCGTTGTCATCGGAGCAGTCGCCGCCGACGAATCCCGCCACGCCGATCCGGCAGACCTGCTCGTGCGCGGAGCGGGAGACGGCTCCCCCGATGCCGGTCGCGACGATCGCGCCGACCACGGCGAACACGACCACCAGCAGGGCCAGGTACTCGATGGCCGTCTGGCCCGTGCTCGCGCGCCCACCCAGGCGTATCCGGTCGCTGCGTTTCACGTCTCACCTCGCCGTTGTCACCCGCATCACCGGGCCGCTGCCCGCCGGGCATCGAACGGTAGCGAGGCGCGGGGGCCCAGCCGTAGGGCCCGGGGGCCTGTCGGCAGGCCCAAATCGGCGGGGTCCGGCCTACCGGGCGGGTCGCTCCCGCAGCGGTCGCGTGCCTCTGCCGACGCGGAACGCGATGATGGCGATGTCGTCCCCCGCCGCGCCCGGAGGCGGCACCAGCGCGGTGACGAGTCCGGTGAGCGACAGGCCGGGGTGCCGTAGTCCGGCAGCATGGTCCGCGAGGCGCCGCAAGCCGTCGGAGATGTCGGCGCCGGGGACCTCCACCAGCCCGTCCGTGTAGAGCAACAGCGTGTCGCCCTCCAGGAGTTCGTGCTGCCAGTCGTTGCGCTCCACGTCCGGCGCGACGCACAGCGGCGGGTCGGGAGGCAGGGGGCCGTACAGATGGCGAGGTGCGCCGGAACCGGGGATCAGCAGCGGCGGCGGGTGCCCGGCGTTGGACAGGGTGACGGCCCAGCGGCCACCCCGGGCCGGCCGGAGCACGGCGTGCAGAGCCGTGATGAGCGCTACGTCGCTGACGCCCTGGGTCACCTGGTCGAGCCGGCCGAGGGTGTGTGCGGGGCCGGCCGAACCGTCGGTGTACGCGAAGGCGCGCAGCATGCTGCTGGCCTTGGTCATCTCCGTCGCCGCGTCGAGGTCGTGCCCGGCGACATCGCCGATGGAGAGGGCGACGGCCCCGTCGGGCAAAAGGATCGCGTCGTACCAGTCGCCGCCGATCTCTGCCGTGGTGCTGGCGGGCTGGTAGACGGCAGCCAGTTCGGCGCCGTCGACGTGCGGCGGCGTGATCAGGAAGGAGCGCTGGAGGACCAGGGCGGTGTCGCGGACGCTCTGGAGCTCCAGGGTGCGCCGCAACGGGTCCTGGACGCTGTGGAGGACTTCTTCGAGCAGCCCCAGTTCGGAGTCTCCGGGCGGCGGGTTGCCGAGGCAGGTGGCGGCGGAGGCCAGGGCCACGGTCCGGTCGTCGATGACGATGGGCACGATCGCCAGGCTGGTGGCCCGCGCCTGGCCCATCCAGTCGGCGGACGGGCCGGACACCAGCTCCCTTGGCGGTTCGCCGGGAGGGAAGGTCACCAGTCTCGTACGCCGGTTGTCGATCACCGTTCTCGACAGGGGGCCGAGCGCGAAGTCGTCCGTGATCGGGGGCAGCGGCGGCAGGCCGGGGGCGAGAGCGGTGCGCGCCCTGGTGGCGTACAGGGCTCCGGCGGCGGACCCCGCCTGGTCGGGCTGTCTCAGCTGGAAGACGACGAAGGCGTCGGCGAGATCGGGTACCACGGCGGAGGCGGTGGCGGCGAAGGCCTCCGGCAGGTCACGGGCGGAGGAGACCGCCGAAGCCCGTTCCATCAGCCGGTCCCGGGTCCGTAGGCGCCACTGGTCCTCGGCGTCCGTCACGGTGCCGATCCACTCGGCCACCTCCCCGGCCCGCAGGACGGGAACGGCGACGATCTTGACATGGCGGTAGCGCGCGGGGTCCCCGGCCTGCCGCACCCGCACCACGGAGTCGAGGAGGGCGTCGCCCCGGGCCGTGGCGGCCCACCGCTCACCGAACCAGGAGCGGTCCTTCGGGTGGACGGCGTCCATCCAGGAGAGGCCCGACCGCCCGGGGTGCCAGAGGCCGCCGCCGGTCTCACCGAGCCGGCCGACCAGCGCGGAGACCTCCCCCTGCGGGGTCATCCGCCAGACGACCTGCGGCACCGCCGAGAGCAGGGCCTCGTACCGCGCGAGGTCGGCGTCCCGGTCCGCCGCGACATGCCTGCGTACGGCGGAGGCGTCCACCGCCCCTTCGGGAACCCTTGCCGCGAGCAGCAGGACGGAAGGGCCGTGCCGGGAGGTCACGGGCAGACAGCTCACCGCCCAGAACCGGTGCCCGCCCGGCCCGTCGGCAGCGGTCCCGGAGACATCGAGGAGCGGCGTGGACCGGTCGGCACCGGCCAGGTCCAGCGCCCGGAGCACGGGCCGCAGCCCGGGGCCGGTCAGGGCGACACCGGCCTCCTGGCCCGGACGCCAGAAAGCGAACAGCTCACGGAAGGACCGGTTGTGCTGGACGAGCCGGTGCTGGGGGCCGGTCACCAGCGCGGCAGCGAAGGCGGCCTCTTCGAGGCTCTCGATCTCGAACATCCGACCGCCCTTCCCGACCGCCCGACCGGCACCCGTCGATGATCTCCCGGAAGCGGTCGGTACGCCCGGTGGCGGTCCGTATGCCCGGCGCCAGGGTACGGACCTGACCTTCGTGGGGGCGGGCGCGGGTCACCGGTGCCCGGCCAGGAACGGGACCATCACCGCGGCCATCTCCTCCGGCACTTCCTCCGCCAGGTCGTGTCCGGCGTCGAAGACGTGTCCGGTGACCTGGTGGGCCATCGAGCGCATCTGGGACTCGTTGCGCTCGCCGATGAACGCCGAACCGCCGAGCGCCAGGACCGGGATGTCGAGTCTGTGCTGTGCGGCGCGGCGGTTCTGCTCGGCGTCGACGAGCATCGCCCGGTAGATCGACAGCATCGCGCGGATGCCGCCGGGCATGGTGTAGCAGCGGACGTACTCCTCGACCGCGTCGGGGGTGGCGGTGTCGGGATGGGTGCGCTCGTTCTTGATCATGTACGTGATCAGCTCACGCTCATGTCCGGCGATCAGCATCTCGGGCACGTCGGGCTGGAAGTAGAAGCCGAGGTGCCACAGGTGCATCCCGCTGTCGACGTTCCCGGGGGTGAGGGCGGTGTGGTCCTCGAAACCGAATCCCGGGAAGAGCGCCTCGGCGAAGACGAGAGCACGGACCTGGTCGCGGTGGCGGGCCGCGACCTGATATCCGATCACCGCTCCCCAGTCCTCACCCGCCACGGCGTACGTCGCATGCCCGAGGCGGGTCATCAGCTCCGCGATGTCGTCGCTCATCGTCTCGGAGTCGTAGCCGCCCACGGGCCGGGCGGAGTCGCCCAGCCCGCGCAGGTCCGGTACGACGACCGTGTGATGAGGCGTCAGCTTCGGGACGAGATGGCGCCAGTGGTAGCCGGTCTTGGGTACACCGTGCAGCAACACCACGGCCGGGCCGGACCCAGCCGTGCGGTAGTGCAGGCTCGTTCCGTTGACGGCCGCCCGCCCGGTGCGTAGAGGTGCTCCCTCGTGGTCGAACATCATGTCTGTTCCAGCTTTCCTTTTTTAGTGGATCGGTCGATCCAGTTTTCGGGCATGGGAGTCGGATTCTCGGCGATCAGGGGTCGGAGGGCGGAGGGCGGAGGGCGAAGGGGGGGCGAAGGGGGGGGAGGGGGAGGTCAATCGAGAGTGGACAGCGCGATGCTCACGACGGGTTCGAGCGCCCGGGCGTCCGGTGTGATTTTCGAGGACACGAGCAGCCCGTTGAGCAGGGTGACGAGGAAGGCTGCGAGCGCGTGCGGATCGTGCCGTGCACTGATCTCGCCCCGCTCCGCGCCGGCCCGTAGCACCTCGGTGAGCGCGTCCTGGGTGGCGTCCTGTGCATCACGCACGATGCGGCGCACGGGCGGGGCGTCCGGCAGGCGCTCGCAGGCGGCGTTCACGATCAAGCAGCCCCTGCCGTTCTGTTCGACGGCGATGCGGACCCTCTCCATCAGGAGCCCGCGGATCGCCGAGCGCGTGTCCTCCCCCTGCTCCAGATCGCGCACGGCTGCTGCCGCGAGGGTGGTCCGGTAGTGCGCCAACGCGGCCCGGTACAGGCCTTCCTTGTCTCCGAACGCCGCGTACAGCGACCCCTGCCCGATGCCCAGGTGCCCGGTCAGATCGCGCAGGGAGGTCCCCTCGTACCCATGGCTCCAGAACAGCTCCATGGCGCGGCTCACCGCCGCCTCGGTGTCGAACTCCCGGGTTCTGCCCATGGCCGCACCATAACTCAATCTGGATCGACCGTTCAAGAAGCGGCCCGGCCCGGTGCCGCCCGGCCCGGCCGGTGGCGGCAGCCACCTCCCCGGGAGCCGTTCAGTCCAGGTCGGACATGTCGAGGACGAAGCGGTAGCGGACGTCGTTGCGCCGGAGCCGGTCGAGGGCCTCGTTCACCTGTGACGAGGGGAGCAGTTCGATGTCGGCGGTGATGCCGTGCCTGGCACAGAAGTCCAGCATGGCGGCGGTCGCCGGCCTGCCCCCGCTGCCCGCGGAGCTGAGCTTCTTGCGTCCCACGAGCAGGCCGGTGGCCTCCACGGTGACAGGGCCGAGGTACCCGAGGAGGCTGAGCGTCCCGTCCAGGGCGACCAGGCGAAGGTAGGGGCCGAGATCGTGCGGGGAGGAAATGGTGTCGATGACGACGTCGAACCGGTCGCGAGCGGCAGCCATCTGCTCCGGGTCCGTGGAGACGATGAGGCTCTGCGCGCCGAGGCGACGGGCGTCGTCGGCCTTGTCCGCCGAGCGGCTGATCACCGAGGTGTCGGCCCCGAGCGCCGTGGCGATCTTGACCGCGAGATGGCCCAGACCGCCCAGTCCCGCCACGGCGACGCGGCTTCCCGGCCCCACGCCGAGGGCCTGCATCGGTTCCCAGACGGTGATCCCGGCGCAGAGCAGGGGAGCGGCGGCGGCCGGATCCAGGGCTGCGGGAAGGGGGTAGGCGAACCGGTCGCGGACGACGTACTCGCGGGAGTAGCCACCCAGGGTGGTCGATCCGTCGTGCCGGTCGGTGCCGTTGTAGGTCAGGGTCGGGAAGGTGTGGCAGAAGTTCTCCTGACCGGCCCGGCACATGGCGCACTCGCCGCACGAGTCGACGATGTTGCCCACCGCGACCGGGTCGCCGACGGCGAAGCCGGTGACCGCGGACCCGGTTTCGGTCACCACCCCCGTGAACTCGTGGCCCGGCACCAGGAGCTGCCCTCCTTCCTTGCCGGGGACGCCGAGGGCGTGCAGGTCGGAGTGGCACACCCCGCAGTAGTCCACCCGGACCGCGAGGTCGTCGGGCCGCAGGTCGCGCCGGGTCAACGGGGTCCGCCGCAGTGTCGTCGTCGACGGACCTTCCGCCTGCCAGCCCACTGTGTTCCTCATGGCGATGCTCCCTTCAGACAGAACAGTTTGTCTGTTTGAGCGTAGAGGCATCCGGCCCACTCGGCAAACCAACTGTTCTGTTTAGTACAGTGGAGATATGGCCGACCAACCCCTGACCTCGCGCGGAGCCGCCACGTACCAGCGCATCCTCGATGTGGCGATCCAGGAGTTCGCCGAGCACGGGCTCGCCGGGGCGCGCGTCGAACGCATCGTGGCTGCCGCACGCACCAACAAGGCGCAGCTCTACGCCTACTTCGGCAGCAAGGAAGGGCTCTTCGACGCCATCTTCTTCGGCTCGCTGGAGCGGATCGTGAACGTCGTCCCGATCGACGCCACCGACCTCGCGGACTGGGCCGTACGCCTCTACGACGAATACCTCCGCCGCCCCGACCTCATCCGGCTGGCCACCTGGGCGCGCCTGGAGCGCCGCCCGGCCGGCCATCTGGTCGACCGCCCCGACCGCCTCGACGACCGCAAACTGCGCGCCATCGCCGAGGCCCAGGACGCCGGCCTGGTGCGGCAGGGGGACCCGTTCGACGTCATGGCCATGGTGATCGCCATGTCGATGGCCTGGTCACCGGTCAGCAACGTGTACGCGGCGACCGCGGACGAGCCCTCCGAGGTGCACGAGCGGCGTCGTGAGCTGCTCCGCGAGAGCGTCCGCCGCGCCATGGCCGCCGACGGGCAGAGCGGCTGATCGGCCGCGGCTACGGGTGACCGCCAGGACCTCGGCCGGCATGGCCGCGTCCGCCGGTCAGGGCCTGCATACCCGTTCGATCAAGTCCTGCCAGGCCGAGCCGAGGCTCTCTTCGATCTGAGGGCCTGCGCTGCTCAGTGTGTCGGCGGACAAGTACAACAGCAGCGGGCCGTCGAGTGCCGCGGTGAGCTGGATCGCGAGCAGGTCGAGGTGGGCGCCGTCCAGGCTCAACTGGCGCAGGAGCATCCGGATGTGCATCTGCGACGCCGGTGTCTGGGGGCGGCTCGGGAGGGGCTGCCGACCGTCGAGGGCGAACCTGGCGATCTCCGTGTTCTCCAGCAGCAGGCGCACCCGGGCCCGGCCGTAGGCGACCAGCCGTTCGATCGGCGGCGCACCGGGGCCGAGCGGTGGCGGCCCGGAGAGCACCCGCTCCTGCAAGTCTCTCTCGATCTCGTCGAGTAGCGCCTGGAAGATCCCCGCCCGGGTGCCGAAGCGCCGGAAAACGGTGCCCTTGCCCAGTCCCGACCGCTCGGCCAGCGCATCCATCGTCAGCTGATCGGGGCCGGACTCGGCCAGCATGTCGCGGGCGGTGGCCAGCAGATGTGCACGGTTGCGGGCCGCGTCCGCCCGTTCCGGCCGCGGCGCCCCCCAGCTCACCGGTAGCACATCCATGGCGGTGATCCTAACAGTCATCCCACTATGCGGGGTGTAGTCCGTTTATGTGCATACGGGGATGGGTGCAGGTTGCGGGCCCGCGCGCCGCCGCCCCGACCGCGCCCGCCCTCGCGGGTGCGTGATCCGCCCGACCGTACGGCTGTCGCGGCGCACGAAAGCGGCGTACGGGCGTTGCGTGCACCCGGCGGCGGCATGGCGCGCATCCGGCGACGGCATTGCAGCCACCCATGAAGCGGGGTAAAGTCCGTTTACGTCGACTGGATGGTTCCACGCTTGTCGACGGACGGGCGGATCCGTGCGTCACGGCTCTGCCGAGCCCCACTCAACAAGGGAGAAACCCCATGACCGCGATCGACGACGAGGCGCGTTTCACGACGCTGCCGGACGAGCAGACCCTCACCGCGACGGTGGCCGCGCTCCAGGAGCACGGTTTCGGTGTGGAGGTCGTGGACGACTTCGAGTCGGCCCGGCTGAGCGTGCTGAACCGGATTCCGCAGGGCGCGCAGGTGATGACCAACACCTCGGCCACGTTGCAGGAGTCGGGCATCGAAGCGGTGATCAACGACCCGGACGGCCCGTACGTATCGGCGCGCAACAAGATGATGACGCTGGACTTCCAGACCCAGCAGCAGGAGATGAAGGCCATCGCCGGGCAGGCCGACTACGCCTTGGGCAGTGTCCACGCGATCACCGCCGACGGCACCCTGGTCATCGCCTCGGCCACCGGCAGCCAGCTCGCCGCCTACGTCTGGGACGCCCCGAACGTGATCCTGGTGGCCGGCACGCAGAAGCTGGCCCCCACCTTGCAGGCCGCCCATGAGCGGGTGGTCGAGCACAGCCTCAAGCTCGAGGACGTCCGGGCGCAGGCCGCGTACGGGCAGCGCAGCTACATCGGCAAGCTCCTGGATATCCGGCAGGAGCAGCCGGGCCGCATCCACGTGGTGCTGATCCGGCAGAACGTCGGGTTCTGAGCCCCCACGGACATGCCGAGTGAAGCTTTTCAACCGTTGTGGAGGGGACCTCGTGAGACGTCATCGACTGATCGCGGCAGCTGGTGCCGCCGTGTTCGCCACCTGCCTGGCAACCGCCTCGCCGGCGCTTGCCGCGCAGGCGCCCACCGTAGCGCCGACCCCGACCGCGACCGACTGCACGGATCAGGCTTTCACCACGTCCGGCCGAGTGGTCGAAGGCCGCACCGCGATCCCGTGGAACTACTTCATCGTCGCCCAGGCAGGCACGATCACCGCCTGTCTCGACGGGCCTGACGGCGCGGACTTCGACCTCGTACTCAGGCACTTCGCCACCGGCGGACTCAAGACCGTCGCGACCTCCTCGGGGGACGAGGACGTCAAGACGCTCTCCTACGAGGGGGTGCCCGGCGCCTACCGGGTCGAGTTGGTGGCGACCGCGGGCAGCGGCACCTACACGGCCGGCGTGACCTTCCCCTGAGCCACCGGCGCTCACCCGCCACCTGTGGGGGCGCGGCCGACCGGTGCCCGGGGCGGCCGGCCGGCCGTACCCGGTGTGGTGCGGCCGGGTGCCCGGCTCGCGCCACACGAAGCCCCTCCACATGCGACCCGTCAATCCAGTCCCGCATTCATCTTCATCAAGGAGAACCTCATGACCACCGCAGTCGAAACCGGCCTGTGGCAACTCGACGCCACCCGCTCCACCATCGCCATCAGCCACGCGACGATGTGGGGCATGGTCACCGTGAAGGGGACGTTCACCGGCGTCTCCGGTGAGGGCGAGGTCCGCCCCGACGGCACCGTCCGCGGTGCCGTGACCCTGGACGCCGCCTCCCTGGACACGCAGCACAAGAAGCGCGACGAGCACCTGCGCAGCGCGGACTTCTTCGACGTCGAGAACCACCCCACCCTCGTCTTCGCGGTCCGTGACGGCGTGTTCCGCCGGAACGGCGTCGTCGAGGTCGAGGGCCGGCTGACCGTGCGCGGTGTCAGCCGCTCGCAGACCGTGACCGTGCGGGTCACCGACTCCAGCGCGGACGCGGTCACGCTCACCACCGAGTTCACCGTCGACCGGGACCAGTTCGGCATGGGCTGGAACCGGCTGGGCATGATGCGTGGCCTGACGACGGTGACGTCGACGCTCCGGTTCACCCGCACGTCCGCCTAGGGCAGGAGCACCCTCGTATGACCAACCGCATCACCGGCCGAGCGAGCCTCGGCAAGGTGCTGATCTCGGTACCCGCCGTGGTCGCCGGAGTGGGCCCCTACATCGCGGACTGGAACGAGACCCACATCCACAACCCGGACTGGCCGCCCCACGCCAAGTTCCACAACGCCCAGACCATGGGCCTGGGCGTCGGGCTGGCCGGAGCCGCGCTGCTGCAACTGTGGCGTCCGGCTGATTCCCGGGCAGGTGCCAGGGCAGCCCTGGACGGCGGGGCCGTATCCGCCGCGCTGTACTGGGTGACCCAGATCTCCGCGCTCGCGTACCCCGGCTCCCGCGCCGTGGACCCGCCCGGCAAGCAGTTCTTCCCGCAGGCCGTGGTCGCCCTGCCCTCGCTCGCGCTGGTGGGGCTGGGATATGCCTTGGAGCGGCGACGACTGCGCGGCCAGGGCTGAGACGCCCGAAGGTGAGCGCCGCTGGCGCGAGTCCGCGAAGGGACGCCCGGACCGGGTCGTTCCGGCCGACCGAGCCACCCCGGACCTCACGCTTCTCCCGGTCCCGAACCGAAGCGAACCGACGCTAGCCGGCAGCGGGGTCCGTCGGCCCGGCGGTGACGTTGCGGGCGTTCGGCGGCTGGTACGGGTCGGTGTCCAGCCCCCAGGCGAGTACGCGCGCGGGATGGATACGGATCAGCGCGGCGTCGAAACCCGGCTGGGGGCGCCCCGCCCCCGGATGAGAGCGGGGCGCAGGCGAGTCCGGAGGGTCAGCTCACTTCGGGCACCTTGATGTACCAGCGGAGCTGGAAGCCGGTGTCGGTCCTGTGGAACGACGCGAGGTGACGGAGGACGGCATATCCCGCGTCACGGTCTTCGTCGGGTCGGTCGGCCCCTAGCGCGGCCTCGGCCCGGTCGAGGATGTAGGTGTAGCAGCGCTCCCATCCCGCGTTGTCGGCGATTTGTGCGCTGCCCTTGCACTTCTCCCGGGTGAAGGCGAGGAGCTCTTCCCAGTCGTCCGTTGCGCTCTCGTTCGCCTTGGCCGCTTCGTGGATGGAGTAGCCGGAGGTGATGAGCCGGTGCGAGAGGGCCTTGGCGCCAGCCACCAGTTCTCGTTGGTCCTCCGGGAGCGCGGTCCTGTCGAAGTCCTTCAGTTGCCGGTAGGTGATGCGGGCAATCTCGGAGAAGGGGCCGTCTTCCAGGTACTTCATCTCGTAGCCCTGGAGCTGGCTGGCGGCGAGAAGGGCCCGCTGGAACTCGACTTGGATGGCGTGATCGCCGAAGAGGTCCGCGACACGGTCGGGAATCTTGAACATGTTGCACCTAGCTGTTCTGGCCCCGCGCCGTTTTCAGTGTAAGGACGTGGGGCGCCCGGCACCCCACGATGCGGCAGACGCTCCGCACTCCTCCGCCGCCGTTTGGTCACAACTCCATCACCACCTGGTTGTTTACAGGGCCCCGAGGTCGGCCGTGACGGAGAACGGGGCGGTGGCTTTCACGGTGCCGGTGAAGATCTCGCCGTCCCGGTAGGACTTGTTGGCGGGGTCGAGGACGTAGGTGTAGACGATCGGAACGCCAGTGGCGGCCTGCTCGATGCGCCAGTAGAAGGGGATGCCGGCCTTGGCGTACTGGTCGACCTTCACGATCCGGTCTGTGGTTTCTGACCCTGGGGATACGACCTCGACGACCAGGAGGACGTGCTCGGGGCGGGTGGGCGTGAGGTCGATGGTCTCCGCCCGGTAGACGGTGACGTCAGGGCGGCGGTTGGTGAGGGGGACGTCCTGCAAGCGGACGTCGAAGTCCGTGTCGGCGTTCCAGTCCGGGCCCGCGGCGGCGTCCAGGGCGTTGGCCAGGAGGCGGGCCAGCCGGTTGTGCCGCTTGGAGGCGCTCGGGCTCACGACGACCATCCCGTCCACGACCTCGATGCCGGCGCACTGCTCCTCGGACCAGGAGTCGTACTGCTCCGCGCTGATCTGCGTGTGCATCCACGCGGGCGCCACCATCTCGGCGGTCATGAAGTGCCTCCTTCGAGGATGCGGTGCTGCTCGACTCAGCGTACTGCCCGCTTCCCGTCGGGCACCGGCTTTGGGCCGGGGCAGAGCCTCAGCGTCCGCGGGATGACCGGGGTGCAAAAGGGGGCGATCCGCATTCACCATGTGATGGCGCATGAGTGCAAATCGGCCAAGTGGGGTGGGGGTTTGTGGGCCGAACCGGCAGGGCCGGGTCGGCGTGAGAGGCTGGGTCGTATGAACCGGTTGGCTGGTGTGACCTCGCCGTATCTGCTTCAGCATGCTGACAATCCGGTCGACTGGTGGCCGTGGGGACCCGAGGCGTTCGAGGAAGCGAAACGGCGTGATGTACCCGTGCTGCTGTCGGTCGGCTACTCCGCGTGCCACTGGTGCCACGTCATGGCCCACGAGTCCTTCGAGGACGAGGCCGTCGCGGCCTACCTCAACGAGCGCTTCGTCGCCGTGAAGGTCGACCGGGAGGAGCGGCCCGATGTCGACGCCGTGTACATGGAGGCCGTGCAGGCGGCCACCGGGCAGGGTGGATGGCCCATGACCGTGTTCCTCACGCCCGATGCCGAACCCTTCTACTTCGGGACCTACTTCCCGCCCGAGCCCCGGCACGGGTCGCCCTCCTTTCAGCAGGTGCTCGAAGGGGTGAGCGCTGCGTGGAGCGACCGGCGTGAGGAGGTGGCCGAGGTGGCCGGGCGGATCGTTGCCGATCTGGCCGGGCGGTCGCTGGCGCATGGCGGGGACGGGGTGCCGGGGGAGTCGGAGATCGCGCAGGCGTTGCTCGGGCTGACCCGGGAGTACGACGAGCAGCACGGCGGGTTCGGGGGTGCGCCCAAGTTTCCGCCGTCCATGGCGGTGGAGTTCCTGCTGCGGCACTACGCCCGTACCGGGTCCGAAGGGGCCCTCCAGATGGCCGCCGACACCTGTTCGGCGATGGCCCGGGGCGGGATCTACGACCAGCTCGGCGGCGGGTTCGCGCGGTACTCCGTGGACCGGGAGTGGGTCGTCCCGCACTTCGAGAAGATGCTGTACGACAATGCGCTGTTGTGTCGGGTGTATGCCCACCTCTGGCGCACCACCGGGTCCGCCGAGGCCCGCCGCATCGCCCTGGAGACCGCCGACTTCATGGTGCGGGAGCTCCGTACCGCCGAGGGCGGCTTCGCCTCCGCGCTGGACGCCGACAGCGAGGACGCGCAGGGGAAGCATGTCGAGGGTGCTTTCTATGTGTGGACCCCCGCGCAGCTGCGTGCGGTGCTCGGTGAGGAGGACGGGGCCTTCGCCGCCGCGTACTTCGGGGTGACCGAGGAGGGCACCTTCGAGGAGGGCGCTTCTGTTCTTCAGCTCTCCGGTGAAGGGCGACCCGTGGACGCCGGGCGCGTCGCCGACGTACGGGCGCGGCTCCTGGCGGCGCGTGAGGAGCGGCCGCGTCCTGGGCGGGACGACAAGGTGGTCGCCGCCTGGAACGGGCTGGCCATCGCCGCCCTCGCCGAGACCGGCGCCTACTTCGACCGGCCCGACCTCGTGGAGCGCGCCACCGAGGCCGCCGATCTGCTGGTCCGGGTCCATCTCGGTGAAGTCGCCCGGCTGACCCGTACCTCCAAGGACGGGCGCGCCGGGGACAACGCGGGCGTCCTGGAGGACTACGGCGATGTCGCCGAGGGGTTCCTCGCGCTGGCCGCTGTGACAGGGGAAGGGGCCTGGCTGGAGTTCGCCGGGTTCCTGCTCGATGTCGTGCTGGAGCAGTTCACCGGTGAGGGCGGGCAGCTCTACGACACCGCCCACGAGGCCGAGAAGCTGATCCGGCGGCCGCAGGATCCGACCGACAGCGCCACACCGGCCGGGTGGACCGCTGCGGCGGGCGCTCTGCTCTCGTACGCCGCGTACACCGGGTCCGAACCCCACCGCACCGCCGCCGAAGGCGCGCTCGGGGTCGTCAAGGCGCTGGCCCCGCGTGCGCCCCGGTTCATCGGCTGGGGGCTCGCCGTCGCCGAGGCGCTGCTGGACGGGCCCCGTGAGGTGGCCGTCGCCGGGCCGGTCGGCGGGGAGTTGCACCGTACGGCGTTGCTGGGCCGGGCGCCCGGTGCGGTCGTCGCGGCGGGCGAGGGACCGGGTGCGGGGGCCGAGTTCCCGCTGCTGGTGGACCGGCCGTTGGTGGGCGGGGCGCCGACCGCGTACGTCTGCCGGCATTTCGTCTGTGACGCGCCGACCACGGATGCGGCCGAGCTGGCGGTGAAGCTGGGCGGCTGAGGCCGGGGAGGATGCGTGAGGGGCCGGTTGCTTTCTTTGAGTGACCGGCCCCTTTTCGTAGCGACGCACCCCCCCCGTACCCGTACGGGGACCTACCCGTGCTGGTACGCCACCAGCGAGATGCCCACGTAGTGCGCCACGAACGCCGCCAGCGTCAGCGAGTGGAAGACCTCGTGGAAGCCGAACCAGCGCGGCGACGGGTTGGGCTTCTTGATGCCGTAGATCACGCCGCCCGCGCTGTAGAGCAGCCCGCCCACGACGACCAGGACCAGGACCGCGATGCCGCCCGTCCGCATGAAGTCGGGCAGGAAGAAGACCGCCGCCCAGCCCATCGCGATGTAGCACGGCGTGTAGAGCCAGCGCGGGGCGCCGACCCAGAAGACCCGGAACGCGATGCCCGCAGCCGCGGCCGCCCAGACCGCCCAGAGCAGGGGCCGTCCGGTGGATTCGGGCAGGAGCAGCAGGGTCAGCGGGGTATAGGTCCCCGCGATGATCAGGAAGATGTTGGCGTGGTCCAGGCGGCGCAGCACCGCCTCCCCGCGCGGGCCCCAGGTGCCGCGGTGGTAGACCGCGCTCACGCCGAAGAGCAGGCAGGCGGTGGCGATGTAGATGGCGCACGCGATCCGGCCGCGGGTGCTGTCCGTGAGGGCGATCAGGGTGATTCCGGCGATCAGCACCGCCGGGAACATGCCGGCGTGCAGCCAGCCGCGCATCCGGGGCTTGACGGGTACGGGGTCGAGTTCGACGGGTCCGGTGGTCGGCCTGTCGGCAGGTTCAGGAGTCGCGGAGGCAGGTCCTGGGGTCGCGGCGGCAGCAGCGGCGTCAGTCATATCCGCATGCTACCTACGCAACCGTAGGTAACGGATATGAGTGGCGATGCTCACGTGTGCGGCCCCCTGGACATATGGGCGAAACGGTCGGATGATCAAATGAGTGCGGTCGGCACCGGATGAGCGCCAGGGGATCGAAGGGTACGAAGCATCCGGGTCGCAGCCCCCACGGGGCACCTGACAACACACACCCTCATCAAGGAGCGATCGTGGCGCGCGACATCGCGGCTCCCCTCACTGTCCCCACCCACCACCAGGAGCTGATCTCCTGGGTCGACGAGATCGCAGCGATCACCCAGCCGGACCAGGTGGTCTGGTGCGACGGCTCCGAGGCCGAGTACGAGCGCCTGTGCGGGGAGCTCGTCGCCAAGGGCACGTTCACCAAGCTGGACGAGATCAAGCGGCCGAACTCGTACTACGCCGCGTCCGACCCGAGCGATGTCGCCCGCGTCGAGGACCGTACGTTCATCTGCTCCAAGGAGGAGAAGGACGCCGGGCCGACCAACCACTGGAAGGACCCCGCCGAGATGCGGGAGATCTTCACCGGTGCCGACGGTGTGTTCCGCGGGTCCATGCGCGGGCGCACCATGTACGTCGTCCCCTTCTGCATGGGACCCGTCGGCTCGCCGCTCTCCGCGATCGGCGTCGAGATCACCGACTCCGCGTACGTCGCCGTCTCGATGCGCACCATGACCCGCATGGGCCAGGCGGTCCTGGACGAGCTGGGCACCGACGGCTTCTTCGTGAAGGCCGTCCACACCCTGGGCGCACCCCTGGAGGAGGGCCAGGAGGACGTCCCGTGGCCCTGCAACACCACCAAGTACATCTCGCACTTCCCCGAGGACCGCGAGATCTGGTCGTACGGCTCCGGCTACGGCGGCAACGCCCTGCTCGGCAAGAAGTGTTACGCGCTCCGCATCGCCTCCGTGATGGCCCGCGACGAGGGCTGGCTCGCCGAGCACATGCTCATCCTCAAGCTCACGCCGCCGCGCGGCGAGTCGAAGTACGTCGCCGCCGCCTTCCCCTCCGCCTGCGGCAAGACCAACCTCGCCATGCTGGAGCCGACCATCCCCGGCTGGACCGTGGAGACCATCGGCGACGACATCGCCTGGATGCGGTTCGGCGAGGACGGCCGGCTCTACGCGATCAACCCGGAGGCCGGGTTCTTCGGTGTCGCGCCCGGTACCGGTGAGCACACCAACGCCAACGCCATGAAGACCATGTGGGGCAACTCCGTCTTCACCAACGTCGCGCTGACGGACGACGGTGACGTCTGGTGGGAGGGCATGACCGAGGAGGCGCCCGCGCACCTCACGGACTGGAAGGGCAACGACTGGACCCCGGAGTCCGAGACGCCCGCCGCCCACCCCAACGCCCGCTTCACCGTCCCGGCCGGGCAGTGCCCGATCATCGCGCCCGAGTGGGAGGACCCCAAGGGCGTCCCGATCTCGGCGATCCTCTTCGGCGGCCGCCGCGCCTCCGCCGTACCGCTGGTCACCGAGTCCTTCGACTGGCAGCACGGCGTCTTCCTCGGAGCCAACGTCGCCTCCGAGAAGACGGCGGCCGCCGAGGGCAAGGTCGGCGAGCTGCGCCGCGACCCGTTCGCCATGCTGCCGTTCTGCGGTTACAACATGGGCGACTACATGAACCACTGGGTCAAGGTCGGTGCGGACAAGGCCGATCAGTCGAAGCTGCCGAAGATCTACTACGTGAACTGGTTCCGCAAGAACGAGGCGGGCAAGTTCGTGTGGCCCGGCTTCGGCGAGAACAGCCGCGTGCTGAAGTGGATCGTGGAGCGACTGGAGGGCAAGGGCGAGGGCGTCGAGACCCCGATCGGCATCCTGCCGGCCAAGGGCGCACTCGACACCGAGGGCCTGGACCTCTCCGAGTCCGACCTCGACTTCCTGCTCACGGTCGACAAGGAGGTCTGGCGCGAGGAGGCCGCCCTGGTCCCCGAGCACCTCAACACCTTCGGCGACCACACGCCCAAGGAGCTGTGGGACGAGTACCGCGCGCTGGTGGAGCGGCTGGGCTGAGCCCGTACGCCCGCTCGAACCTCTGAACCCCGCGGCCGGGTCCATCGGACATCCGCCCTGACCTGTGGGTACGACGACCCGCCGCGGTACGGGGCCTGTCATCGCCGACAGCCCCGGGGCCGTCCCCGACCACGGACAGCCCCTCCGGCCCCCGGAACCCCCTCACGGTTCCGGGGGCCGGCCTCGTTGCGAGGTGGTGGCGGCTCTGCTGGGTGGTGACGCGCCTGAGCCTGGGCGGAGGCCGTGGCACCCGGTCCGTGCGCCGAGGCGGCACGCGGACCGGGGCCGTCAGTGGGCGCCGACGAGCTGCTCGGCGGGGGTGGAGGCGAGGGCCTCGGTGTGGGCGTCCATCCGCTGCGCGGAGAGGATGGCGGCGGTGGTGTCGGCGCGGGACGCGGCCACCACGAGCGCGCGGCCCGCCAGGGCGTGGGCGCGGCGGTGCAGGGACGCCGGGGCGGCGTCGGTCAGCGCGGCGTGCCGGGCGGGCAGGGCGCCGCGCAGGCGTGCCACCTGTTCGGCGATACGGTCGCCCGCCGGGCCGAGGCCGAGTTCGTCGGTGACCGCGAGGAGGGCGGCGAGATGCCCCGCGAGCTGGATGTCCAGCTCCTCCTCGCGGCTGCGGTGCGGAAAGTCCGCTTCGTCGGCCGGGCTGTGGACCGATGCGGTGCGGATCGGCTCGTACATGGATGGCCTCCCGGTGATGCTGGGTTTCCATCCTACATTGGATTGAGTCTAAGTTTGTGCGTGATCCGGGCCTCGGGGGCTACGGCTGTCCGTAACCGTCCAGGAACGAGCCGATCCGGGTCATCGCGTCGGTCAGCTCCTCGGTCGCGGGCAGCGTCACGATGCGGAAGTGGTCGGGCTCCGGCCAGTTGAACCCCGTACCCTGCACGACCATGATCTTCTCGGCCCGCAGCAGGTCCAGGACCATCTGCCGGTCGTCCTTGATCTTGTAGACCTTGGGGTCCAGGCGCGGGAAGAGGTACAGCGCCCCCTTCGGCTTCACGCAGGTCACTCCCGGGATCGAGGTCAGCAGGTCGTACGCCACGTCCCGCTGCTCCAGGATCCGGCCGCCCGGCAGCACCAGGTCCTCGATCGACTGCCGCCCGCCGAGCGCCGTGGCCACCGCGTGCTGGGAGGGCATGTTGGCGCAGAGCCGCATGTTGGCCAGGATCGTGAGCCCCTCGATGTACGAGGAGGCGTGCGCCTTCGGGCCGCAGACCGCCAGCCAGCCGGAGCGGAAGCCGGCCACCCGGTAGTTCTTGGAGAGGCCGTTGAAGGTCAGCACCATCAGGTCCGGGGCCAGCGCCGCCGTGGGGGTGTGGGTGGCGCCGTCGTACAGGATGCGGTCGTAGATCTCGTCGGAGCAGACGATCAGGTTGTGGCGCCGGGCGATCTCGGTGAGACCGCGCAGCATCTCGTCGTCGTACACCGCACCGGTCGGATTGTTCGGGTTGATGATCACCAGAGCCTTGGTGCGGTCGGTGATCTTCCGCTCGATGTCCGCGAGGTCCGGCATCCAGTCGGCCTGCTCGTCGCACCGGTAGTGCACGGCCGTGCCGCCGGCCAGCGAGACCGAGGCCGTCCACAGGGGGTAGTCCGGGGCCGGTACGAGGACCTCGTCGCCGTCGTCGAGGAGCGCCTGCATCGACATCTGGATCAGCTCGGAGACACCGTTGCCCAGGTAGATGTCCTCGACGTCGAGGTCGATGCCCTTGGTCTGGTAGTGCTGCACCACCGCGCGCCGCGCCGAGAGCAGGCCCTTCGCGTCCCCGTAGCCGTGCGCGCCCGCGAGGTTGCGCAGGATGTCTTCCAGGATCTCCGGCGGGCACTCGAACCCGAACGCGGCCGGGTTGCCCGTGTTGAGCTTGAGGATGCGCTGACCGGCCGCTTCGAGCCGCATCGCCTCCTCCAGCACGGGGCCCCGGATCTCGTAACAGACATTGGCGAGCTTCGTGGACTGGATGACCTGCATGTCCGCGAGCTTACGGCCGCGTTTCGCGCGGTGCGCGGAGATTGCGCCGTCCTCGCGACCTCCGGGCCCGTCCGCCCCCGCGCTCCGGCTTCCATCGGCAAGGCCGCCCCGGGCCCGGACCGTGGGATCGGCCGGTCCGGGCGGCGTCGCGGCTTGGAATGGGGCGTGAGGCGCCCGGCCGGGTGAGATGCGCCACGCGGGCGGAGCGGCGGAAGCCTTTCGGGTTCACCCCGGCAGGGCGGCGCCTTCGGGGACGCGGATGCCGAAGCCGTCCTCCAGTACCTGGACGACCTCGGCGGGGCCGGACAGCAGCCGCTCCTTGATCGTGCCGTCCTCCGCCGTCTCGACCAGGTCGAGACCGGCCAGCGACAGATGGGAGGCGTCGGGCAGGGCGCGCTGCGCGTACACCGCCTGCGCGAACGGCGAATGCGGACTCGTCGCGACGTACCAGTTGATCATCTCGAAGTCCGGGCCCTCGAAGGGCTCCGGCGTGAAGCTGTACTGCGCCTCCCAGCTGCCGCCCTTCTCGGCTTGCAGCTCCCACATCTCCAGCGGCCCCTCGTGGGCCACCGTGACGAGCCGGTGGCGGCGCGGAGCGTCGTCCAGCTCGGCCCCCGCCACCATCTCGATCGGCTCCAGCAGCGCGCCGACGGTCCCGAACCCGACATCGGCCACGTACGGGGTCGCCACGTCCGGCACGTCCACCCGCAGCAGTATGTGGCTCCGCGGCCGGACATCGCCCGGGGCCGCGCCCAGCAGCACCCGGGCGGCCAGCAGCGTCACGGTGAACCCGAGCTGCCGCAGGGCGGTGGCGAAGAGGGTGTTCTGCTCGTAGCAGTAACCGCCCCGCCCGCCGTGGACGAGCTTGGCCTCCAGGTCGGCCAGGTCCAGGGAGGGCGCCGAGCCGAGCACCGGGTCCAGGTTCTCGAACGGGATGCCCAGGGCGTGCGCGCGGTGCAGGGACCGCAGCACCTCCACCGTGGGGTGGAGCTCCCCGGACCAGCCGATCCTGGCGAAATAGGCGTCGAGGTCGAGTGTCATACCCCGACCGTACGCAGCCGGGGCCGCGCGGCGCCTCAGGCCGCGGGACCAGGCCGCGCGGCCACGCGGACCGGGACCTGGGACCGAGCCCGAATGGGGGAGAGCCCCTTGGGGCTTGGCCCCTGGGGAGAACTGGGCCCCGGCCCCGGGGAGACCTGGGCCCCCGCCCCGGGGAGGCATGGGCCCCCGGCCTGGGGAGACCTGGGCCTTGGGCCCCCGACCCCGGCGCGTCGGCCCCCCGCCCCGGGGAGACCTGGGCCCCCGCCCCGGGGAGACCTGGGCCCCGGACCCCCCCGCCCCGGCGCGCCGGACCCCCGTCCCGGCGCGTCGGACCGTCAGATCCCGGTCACCGCGCCCGCCGACGCGGTCAGCAGGCCCGTGTCCACGCCCTGCTCCCGCGCCGTACGGAACAGCGCCGCGTCCCCGGCCTCCACCACGGCCGGGCTGGTCACGTCCTCGGCCGAGGGGGCGGAGCCGAACCCGGCGGTCGCCGGAGCCATCGCCGCGAGCCAGCCGGCCACCAGCCCCCCGAACTCCTCCCTGTCCACCCCCGCGTTCTCCACCAGCGCGAACGCGTGCCGGGCCCCCGCGAACATGGCGGTCATCGCGCTGAGCAGCGCCACGTCGTACAGCGCGGCCCGGCCGGACTCCTCACCGACGTACCGGGTGGCGGCGGGCACGGACAGCACATCCCGGTGCTCGTCGAAGAGGGCGCGCGGGCCGCTGTAGAGGATGTAGCCGCCCGCCTCCGGCGCACCGATCATCGGCGGTACGGCCATGATCCCGCCGTCCAGGAAGCGGGCGCCGCGCTCGGCCGCCCAGCCCGCACGGGCGCGGGACTCGGCCGGGGTGGAGGTGGTGAGGTCGATCAGGTCCTTGCCGGTGAGGTCGGCGTCGGCCAGCGCCTCGCGGACCGACGCGTCGTCCAGCAGGCACGTGATGACGAGCGGGCTCGCGGCCACGGCGTCCGCCGCGGTGTCGGCCACCCGCGCGCCGCGCAGGGCGAGTTCGGCGGACCGGCCGGGGCTGCGGTTCCAGACGGTCAGGGGGTGCCCGGCGGCGAGCCAGGTGCGGGCGAGCGCGGTGCCCATGGCGCCGAGGCCGAGCAGGGTGAGAGGGGTGGGCGAGGTCGGTGCGGTCGGTGCTGATGCGTTGTCGGGCATGCGGATTAGGCTGGTCGACGGGGCCGGGAGCGACAAGTACCCACTTGGGAGTGGGTGGTTACCCGGTGGTGAGTGACCAGGCGGGGAAGGGGTGGGCGATGAGGGCCATGCGGAGGCCGGGGGCGTACGTCTGCGGGATCGACGCGGCGATGGACGTCATCGGCGGCAAGTGGAAGGTGCTCATCCTGTGGGCGCTGGACGAGAAGCCGTGCCGCTTCGGTGAGTTGCGGCGAGCCGTCCCCGGGGTGACGGAGAAGGTGCTCAGCTCCCACCTCAAGGAGCTGGAGGACGACGGCATCGTGCACCGCGAGGAGTACGCCGAAGTTCCGCCGCGCGTGGAGTATTCACTCACGGCCCGGGGAGTCGCGCTGAACGCCGCTCTGGGGCCGCTGGGGGAGTGGGGGCGCGAGCATGTCTTCCCCGGGCGGGACGCCTTGGCCGGAAGTGACCCCTTGTGATGGCCTGACATCTGGGGAACCATGCGCATGTCAAAAGCCGGAAGATCTCCGGTTCTGGCATCACTGGAGGGGACCCCCCACATGAACAAGCCTCTCATCGGTGCGTTTCTTGCTGCCCTGCTCCTGGGCGCGGGCATCGCGCCCGCCGTCGCGGCCGAATCCGCACAGGCGCAGGAATCCGCCACCGAGACCGCTCCCGCCGCGAAGGCCGTGACCTTCGCCGGCACCGTCGCACTCAGCAACTGTTCGGGCTCCGTGGTCCGTTCGCCCGACTCCGCACCCACCGACCCCGCCCTCGTGCTCTCCAACGGGCACTGCCTGGAGACCGGCTTCCCGGGCCCCGGCGAGGTGCTCGTCGACCGCCCGTCCACGCGGACGTTCACACTGCTCAACGCCTCGGGCACCGGCGTCGGCACACTGAAGGCGAGCAAGATCGCGTACGGCACGATGACCGACACCGACCTCTCGCTCTACGAACTCACCTCCACCTACCAGCAGATAGAGGACAGCTACGGCATCCAGGCGCTGGAGCTGGAGACCGCCCACCCGGTGGCGGGCACCGCCATCACCGTCGCCTCCGGCTACTGGAAGCGCACCTACAGCTGCGACATCGACGGCTTCGTCCACCAGCTCAAGGAAGGCCGGTGGACCTGGAAGGACTCCGTCCGCTACACCCCGGAGTGCCAGACCATCGGCGGTACGTCGGGTTCGCCGGTGATCGACGACGCCACCGGCAAGGTGGTCGCCGTCAACAACACCGGTAACGAGAGCGGCCAGGAGTGCACGGACAACAACCCGTGCGAGGTCGACGAGAACGGCAACGTGACCGTCCGCGAGGGCATCAACTACGCCCAGCAGACGTACAACATGGTCCCGTGCATCGGCACCGGCAACAAGATCGACCTGGACCGTGAGGGCTGCGGGCTCCCCAAGCCGTAGCTCCTGCCCTGCCTCGTAGGTGCGCCGGGCGGTCCTGATCCCAGGGCCGCCCGGCGCGGTCATGCCTTCCGGGCGCCCTTCCGCGTGTCCCCCTGCGCGTTCTTCCCGCGCGCGTCCTTCGGTGTCGCCCTCGCCGCGTCCTGCGCCGCCCTCGCCGCGTCGATCCCGTCCAGCAGGACCCCGAGCCCCACCCGGAACGTCTCCCGCGCTTCCCGCTCCGGATACGGCAGTGCGTCCTCTCCACCGCCTTCAGGGTGCGGCTCCGGCGTCCCGTCCCGCTCCAGCGCGATCACCGCCGGGAAGCGCTCCGCGAAGTCCGGGACCAGCTCCGTCAGTGCCGCCGAGCGCGCCGCCCACCACTCCTCGTCGGAGCTCCCGGTCGCCGTCGCGGCCCGTCGGGCATCGGCCACCGTCCGCGCCGACCCCTGCACCAGCGGGAACAGCGTCCCCACCAGCCGCCGCACCGTCCGCGCCTCCAGCCCCGTCGCCCCGAGCAGCCGGACGAGCGTGTCCAGGTTCGCGTACTCGTGCGGGCCCAGCACCGGCCGCGCCTGCGAGACCTGGAGCACCCAGGGGTGGCGTACGTAGAACTCCAGGACCTCCCCGGCCCACGCGGTGAGCGGCGCCCGCCAGTCGTCCGGGTCCGACTCCGACTCCGGGTAGGCGGAGGGGAGTTCGGCGTGGACCGCGTCGTACATCAGGTCCAGCAGCTCGCTCTTGCCGGGTACGTGGGTGTAGAGCGCCATCGCGGTCCGGCCCAGCCGGTCCCCGACCGCCCGCATCGACAGGGCCGCCATGCCCTCCTCGTCCGCGACCGCGACGGCCGCCGCCACGATGGCGTCCACGCTCAGCCGGGGCTTGGGCCCGGGGCCTCCGCGCGCCGGGGCGGCGGCCTCCGCGCGCCAGAGCAGGGAGAGGGAGCGGCGGGCGTCACCCTGCCCGGCAAAGACCACCACTTGCGACTCCTTACGCCATAAAGTAACTTCGGACGGGTAATTCTTTACTGTGTAAAGGTAGCAGGGAGAGGGTGCGCCATCATGGGTCAGGCCATGCCGGTCAGCTATGTGCGGGTCACCGGGACCGAGCGGATCACCCCGCGCACGGCCAGGGTCACCTTCACCGGGGACGCGCTGCCCCGCCTCATGGAGGACCGCCCCGACCAGCAGATGAAGCTCTGTCTGCCGCGCGAGGGGCGGAGCGTGGCGGAGGGGCTCCTGCCGGAGCTGGGCGCCGAGGACCCGTACGGCATGCGCTGGTACGAGGCGTTCCTCGCGATCCCGGAGGCGCGGCGGCCCTGGATGCGCAGCTTCACCGTCCGCTCCTACGACCGCCGACTCAACACGATGGCCGTCGACTTCGTGCTCCACGGCGACAGCGGTCCCGCCTCGTGCTGGGGTGCGGACGCCCGCCCCGGTGACGTCCTCGGCATGGTCGGCCCGTCGTCCCTCTACGCCCGCCCGCTGCCGGAGGCCGAGTTCATGCTCCTCGCCGGGGACGAGACGGCGCTCCCGGCCGTCGCCACGGTGCTGGAGGCGCTGCCGGCCACGACCAGGGCGCTCGTGTACGCCGAGGTGGCGGACGCCGGGGAGGAGGTGGAGCTGCCGACCCCTGCGGGAGGGGCCGAGGTGCGCTGGGTGCACCGGGACCGGGGCGGCTCGCTCGTGGAGGCGGTACGGGGTGCCGGGGCGGACCTCGACGGGGTGGACGCGGCCTGGGTGGCGGGCGAGGCGTCGGCGGTCCGGGCGCTCCGCCGCCATCTGGTGGGGGAGCGGCAACTGCCCAAGGCCGCCGTCGAGTTCAGCGGCTACTGGCGGCGCGCGCTCACCCAGGACGACGCCCCCACCGAGGAGGACCTCGCCTGGGCGGCGGAGCGGGCCGCCGATGCCTCGTAAGGCGCGCCGACGCCTCGTAAAGGATGCACAGGGCGTACGGGGTGCTCAGGCCGCCCCCGCGCCCGCGCCCCGCACCGCCCGGCCCGCCAGCACCGACGTACGCCGGCTGTCCTCGATGACGAACCGGCCGTCGATCAGCACGTGCGGGATGCCCACCGGCAACGTGCGCGGCTCCTCGAACGTGGAGCCCGCCGCCACCGTCCCCGGGTCGAAGAGCACCAGGTCCGCGCGGTAGCCCTCGCGTACCAGGCCCCGGTCCGCCAGCCGCAGCCGGGCGGCCGGGCGGGAGGTCAGGTGGGCCACGCACTCCTCCAGCGAGAGGATGCCCAACTCCCTGACGTACCGCCCCAGATACTGCGGGAACGTGCCGTACGCCCTCGGGTGCGGCTTGTCGCCCTGGAGGATGCCGTCGCTGCCGCCGGTGTGCACCGGGTGGCGCATGATCTGCTGGACGTTCTCCTCGTGGCCCACGTGCTGGAGGATCGTCGTCCCGAGCCGGTCCTCGGTGAGCAGCCGCCGAGCGGTCACCCAGGGCTCCTCGCCCCGGAGCCCGGCCGACTCCGCCACCGTACGGCCCACATACTCACCCAGGTGCGGTGCGCTGACGCCGGAGATCTCGATGGTGTCCCACTCGATCGGCACCCCGTGGCAGCCGTCCGACCCCAGCACCTCCAGGTGGTGCCGTATCTTCTCCGCGCTCTCCGCGTCCGCGAGCCGGGTGAGGACCGACTCCGGGCCGCCCTCGCTCGCCCAACTCGGCAGCATGGCGACCAGTGTTGTGCAGCCGGGGGTGTACGGGTACGTGTCGAGGGAGATGTCGGCTCCGGCGGCCAGTGCGCCGTCCAGGAGGGCGAGGAGGTCGGGAGCCTTGCCCTTGTTCACGCCGAAGTTCATGGTGGCGTGGGCGAGATGGAGGGCGCAGCCGGCGTTCCGCGTCAGCTGCACCATCTCCTCGTACGCTTCGAGTGCGCCTGCGCCGTAACTGCGGTGGTGGGGGCAGTAGTAGCCGCCGTGGCGGGCCACCACCCGGCAGAGTTCCGTGAGTTCGGCGTCGTCCGCGTACATCCCCGGGGTGTAGGTCAGGCCGGACGACATGCCGACCGCGCCCTCGCGCATGCCCTGGTCCACCAGCTCCTTCATCCGGGCCAGTTCGGCGTCGGTGGCCGGGCGGTCGTCCCAGCCGACGGCGTACATCCGGACCGTGCCCTGCGGGATCAGGTAGGCCGCGTTGACCGCGATGCCCTGCCCGCCGAAGTTGTGGTCCAGCCGGTCCAAGTAGCCGCCGACCGTGCGCCAGTCGAAGTCGATGTCGGAGCCGTCGCCGTTCCAGCCGGTGATGGAGCGGCGGACCTCGGCGAGCGTACGGTCGTCGGCCGGGGCGTACGACAGGCCGTCCTGGCCCAGCACTTCGAGCGTGACGCCCTGCGCCGCCTTCGCTCCGTGGTCCGGGTCGCGCAGCAGCGCCAGGTCGCTGTGGGCGTGCATGTCGATGAAGCCGGGGGCCAGCGCGAGGCCGTCGGCGTCGACCGTGCGGGTGGCGGTGGGGCGGGGGCCGGGGGAGCCCTCGCGGTGGATCTCGGTGATCCGGCCGCCGTCGACCGCCACATCGGCGCGGTAGGAGGGCTCGCCGGTGCCGTCGACGACGAGCGCGTCGCGCAGGACCAGGTCCATGGGTGGCCTTTCAGGGAGCGGGGACGGAACGGCTCAGAAGAACGTGCGGATGTAGTCGCCGACCGTGCCGTCCGCCTCGACCAGCGGGATCAGCTGCCACTTGTCGAAGCTGGTGCAGGGGTGCGAGAGGCCCATGCCGACCCAGTCGCCGACCTCCAGCTCGGCCCCTTCCTCAGTGCGGACCCAGGTGTGCTGGTCGGAGAGGCCGGTCACGGTGATCCCGGTGGCGGGGCGGACCGAGCCGTCCCGGGCCGAGCGGACCACCTGCGCCTCGGGGAGGTCCAGGTCGTAGGCCGCGTCCCGCTTGCCCGCGTTGAGGAACGCCTGCTCACCGGTCGGGCGCGAGACGACCTGGGCCCAGAGGCGGAAGGCGGGCTCCAACGCACCTTCTTCAGGAACCCTGTTGAAGGGGGTGAGGTGCTTGTAGTGGCCGTCGTCGTGGGAGACGTAGGCGCCGGAGCGGAGCAACTTCAGTACGGGGGCGCTGAGTTCGCCGATCTCCGCGAAGACGTCCGCCACCGCGTCGAACCAGGCGCTGCCGCCCGCGCTGATGACGATCTCCTCGGCGCCGGTGAACCGCTTCTCGGCGTCGAAGTCGGCCGCGAGCGTTACGAGCCGCCGCAGCCAGGCCCGTACGCGCTCGGGATCGGCGTCCGGCACCTCGCCCTCGTACCCGGCGACCCCCACCAGGCGCAGCGACCCGGCCGCCGCCACCGCGTCGGCCACCGCCGCGCAGTCGGCCTCGGTCCGTGCCCCGGTGCGTGCGCCCTCGCCCGCGCCCAGCTCCACCACCACGTCGAGGGGGCGGGTGGCGCCCGCTGCGCTCAGGGCCTGCTCCATCAGCTCCACCCCGCGCACGGAGTCGACGTAACAGATGAAGCGGAACTCCGGGTCGGCCGTCATCTCACCGGCCAGCCAGCGCAGCGCGACCGGGTCGACCAGCTCGTTGGCGAGGAAGATCCGGCCGATGCCGTACGCCCGGTAGACGCGGGCCTGGTGCGGCACGGCGGCCGTGATGCCCCAGGCACCGCGCTTCAGCTGGTCCGCGAAGAGCTGCGGGGACATGGAGGTCTTGCCGTGCGGGGCGAAGGCGAGGCCGTGGCGTTCGGCGTACGTCTCCAGCAGGGCGAGGTTGTGTTCGACGGACTCGGCGGAGAGGGCGAGGACGGGGGTGGTGAACCCGCCGGTGAAGAGGTTGCGGCGCTCGGCGGCCAGGGTGCCCACGGTCAGGCCCTCGGCGTCGGGCGGGAGCGCCTTGAAGCGGTGGTCGACGCGTTCTTCGGCGAGGCCGGCGGCCAGCTGCTCGGCTCGGGCGGTGAGGCTTTCGGCTGCCAAGGGAAGCTCCTCGAAGTACGTTGCATCATGTGCAACACCCATTGCGCATATCGCTCAACGCTGTCTAACATCCGAGCCGATGCCCGGTCAATGGTGACCACCGGCCCGCACGCCGATCAGCGAGGAGCCTTCAGTGTCCGGACCCGCAGCAGGGACGGCCCGCGCCGACGCGACCACCGAGGTCGTCTGTCTCGGTGAGTCCATGGTGACGTTCCTGCCCTCGCAGCCCGGCCGCCTCGCCGATGTGCCGTCCTTCGGGCGGGGGATCGGCGGCGCCGAGTCCAACGTGGCCTGCGCGCTCGCCGCCGCCGGGCACCGGGCGGCATGGGTGGGGCGGGTCGGGGCGGACGGCTTCGGCGACCATCTGGTCGAGACGATCGCGGGGTACGGGGTCGATACGTCGGCCGTGCGGCGGGATCCGGTGCGTCCAACGGGGATCTACTTCCGTACGGCGACGGATCGCGGGGCGGGGGCGCACGAGGTGGCGTACTACCGGGCGGGGTCGGCGGCGTCCGCGATGTCGCCGGCGAATGTGCCGTACGAGGAGGTCTTCGCGGGTCGTGTGCTGCACCTGTCCGGGATCACGGCGGCGTTGTCGGCGGACTGCCTGGAGCTGCTGCGGGACCTCACCGCGCCCCGGCCCGGCCGCCCGCTGGTGTCCTTCGACGTGAACCACCGGCCGCATCTGTGGCGGGGCGGTGATGCCACCGTGCTGCTGGAGCTGGCCCGCCGCTGCGACCTGGTGTTCGTCGGGGAGGACGAGGCGGAGGAGGCGTGGGGGATCGTGGGCGCGGAGGCGATCCGGGCCGCGCTGCCGGAGCCGGGTGTGGTGGTCGTGAAGCGGGGGAGCGCGGGCGCGACGGTGTTCTCGGGGCGCCGCTCCTCGAACGCCGGAGGGGCTGAAATTGCCGCCGGAGCCGGCTCTTCGGGTGCGGCCGCGCGCCCCACGGAGGGCGGAGGGGCTGAAACGGTCACCCCCGTCCCCGCCCTCCGCGTGGACGTCGTCGCCGCCGTCGGGGCCGGGGACGCGTTCGCGGCCGGGTTCCTCTCCGCGACCCTGCGTGGGCTGCCCGTACGGGACCGGGTCCGGCACGGGCATCTCATGGCCGCCGCCGTGCTCACCGTCCCCGGCGACCTCACCGAGCCGCCCGCCCGCGACCACGCCGACCGCCTCGTCGCCCTCGACGACGACGCCTGGGGGAGACTTCGTCTCGGCCCCGGCTGGACCGCAGCCGACCGGGCCCCCGAGGAGGTACGTACGCCATGAGCCAGACCGTCGACCGGGCACTCAGCATCCTGCCGCTGCTCGCCCAGGGCCCCGCCGACCTCGGCCAGGTCGCCGAGCGGCTCGGCGTCCACAAGTCCACGGCGCTGCGCCTGCTGCGTACGCTCCACGAGCACGGGCTCGTCTACCGCCAGCAGGACCAGCGCTACCGTCTCGGCGCCCGGCTCTTCGCGCTCGCCCAGGAGGCCGTCGAGAACCTCGACGTACGCGAGATCGCCCACCCCCACCTGGTCGAACTCAACGACAAGTGCGGGCACACCGTGCACCTCGCGGTCTACGAGGAGCAGGAAGTGCTCTACATCGACAAGGTCGAGAGCCGCTACCCGGTCCGGATGTACTCGCGGATCGGCAAGCCCGTCGCGATCACCGTCGCGGCCGTGGCCAAGCTGCTGCTGGCCGACCTCACCGAGCCCGAGCGGCGCGCGATCGCCGAGAAGCTCGACTACCCCATGTACACGTCCCGTTCGACGCCGAACGCGGTCGCCTTCCTCAAGGAGCTGGCCGTCGTGCGCGAACAGGGCTGGGCCACCGACCTCGGTGGCCACGAGGAGTCCATCAACTGCATCGGCGCCCCCATCCGCGGCGCCGACGGACGGGTCGTCGCGGCCATGTCGGTCTCCGCACCGAACGTGGTCGTCACGGCCGAGGAGCTCCTCACCCTGCTCCCGCTGGTCCGGCGCACCGCCGAGACCATCAGCCGGGAGTATTCCGGCACCAACCGACCCAAGAAAGCCTGATCAGCCATGACCGAGAAGACCGCGCTCACCCCCTCCACCCACACCACGCCGCCCGCGAAGTTCTCGCACGGGGTGCGGAAGGGGAACATCCTCCAGGTCGCCGGCCAGGTCGGCTTCCTCCCGGCCGTCGAGGGCCAGGCCCCGACCCCGGCCGGCCCCACCCTGCGCGAGCAGACCCTCCAGACCTTCGCCAACGTCAAGGCGATCTTGGAGGAGGGCGGCGCGAGCTGGGACGACGTGATGATGATGCGCGTCTACCTGACCGACGTGGACCACTTCGCGGAGATGAACGAGATCTACAACGCGTACTTCGCCGAGCAGAACCTCAAGGAGGCCCCCTCGGCCCGCACGACGGTCTACGTCGGCCTGCCCAAGGGCCTGCTGATCGAGATCGACGCGCTCGCGGTGCTGAGCTGACGGTCCCGGCTCAGCTGACGACGCGTTCGCGGTGCTGAGCTGACGCTCCCGGCTCGGCTGACGACGCGCTCGCGGTGCTGAGCTGACGCTCCCGGCTCAGCTGACCGTCCCGGCTCCACCGAAGGTCCTGCCGTACTGATCGCCTTGCCCCACCCGCAGCAACTCTCCAACTCGCCGTACGGCGCGGCGCCCCGCTTCCCGGGGGCGCCGTGCCGCGCTCCCCCCTGCCCTCCTCCAGCACCACCGGAGTCCCCTTGTTTCTCGCCGCCACCCCACCGCCGGTCGAGACGCCACCGCACACCGGTGGCCTGCTCCTCCTGATCGACGGCACCGCCGGTCTGCTGACCGTTGCCGCCCTCGGTATCGCGCTCCTCCTCTTCCTGATCATCAAGGTCAGGCTCCAGCCGTTCGTCGCCCTGCTCGCGGTCTCCATAGCCGTCGGCCTCGGCGCCGGGCTCTCGGTCACCGAACTCTTCGGCACCGTGCAGAAATCCGCCGCCGTCTCGGTCATCGAGTCCGGCATGGGCGGTATCCTCGGCCATGTCGCGATCATCATCGGGCTCGGTACGATGCTCGGCGCCATCCTCGAAGTCTCGGGCGGGGCCGAGGTGTTGAGCGCCCGCCTGCTGAACCTCTTCGGTGAGAAGCGGGCCCCGCTCGCGATGGGCCTCACCGGCCTCATCTTCGGCATCCCGGTCTTCTTCGACGTCGGCATCTTCGTCCTCGCACCGATCGTGTACGCCGCCGCCAAGCGCTCCGGAAAATCGATCCTGCTCTACGCGATGCCGCTGCTGGCGGGCCTGTCGATGACCCACGCGTTCCTGCCGCCGCACCCGGGCCCGGTGGCCGCCGCCGGACTCTTCGACGTCTCGCTCGGCTGGGTGATCCTGATGGGCGCCGTCGTCGGCATCCCGTCCGTCCTGGCCGCCTGGGCGTACGCCTCCTGGATCGGGAAGCGGATCTTCGTCGACGTACCGCAGGACATGGTCGAGGCGGCAGCAGAGGCGAAGGCGGCCGTCGCCGCCGAGCAGCGGGCGGCGGGCGTCACCCCGCACGAGAAGCCGGTGCCGCTCCTCACGGTCCTCGCGATCATCGGGACCCCGCTGATCCTGATCCTCGCGGCGACGTTCTCCTCCATCGCGCTGAACCCTTCGACTCTCCGCTCGGTCGTGGAGTTCTTCGGCAACCCGTTCGTGGCCCTGACGATCGCCCTGTTCCTGGCGTACTACCTGCTCGGCATCCGCCGCGGCTGGTCCCGCAAGTCCCTGGAGTCCGTCTCCACGTCCTCGCTCAAGCCCGTCGGCAACATCCTGCTGGTGGTCGGCGCGGGCGGCATCTTCGGCGCCGTACTCAAGGGCAGCGGCATCGCGGACGCGCTGGCCGACACGTTCAACGACGTAGGGCTGCCGGTCATCCTGCTCGCCTGGCTGATCTCGGTCGTCCTGCGGGTCGCCCAGGGCTCGGCCACCGTCGCGATCGTCACCACGGCCGGGATCGTGGTCCCGCTGGTGGAGGGCCAGGACCTTTCCCAGGCCCACCTGGCGCTGATCATCATGGCCATCTCTGCGGGTTCGATCTTCGCCTCGCATGTGAACGACGGCGGCTTCTGGATGGTGTCGAAGTATTTCGGCATCTCGGAACGCGACACGTTGAAGTCCTGGACGGTGCTGGAGACCGTGCTGTCGGTGGCGGGCTTCGCGGTCGCGGCGCTGCTCAGCCTGGTGATCTAGGGGGCGTCAGCCCTCTGGGCCCCGGGCCGGCGGGAGTGCGGTGCGAGCACGCACCGCACTCCCGCCAGGCCGTTCGGACGGCCATGACCGGGACCTCGTACTGCGGGATTCACTTGTCGCGGGTGACGACGGTCATCCCCTCGATCATCCCCTCGATCTGCGCCTGGGCGACCAGTATCCGGTCGAGGAAGTCACGGTGCAGGGCAGGCAGTCGGCCCGCCCGCACCCCGAGTCCTGCGGTGATCGGCAACGAGGTGAACTGGCTGCCTGGCGGCCCACCCATAGCGCCCCCGCCCACCCGATCCCCGCACGCCCCCTTGTGCCGCCCCGCCGATTGCGCTTCCTTGATCGGCATGTCGGAGACAGACGCAACCACAGAGACAGGGGAGCCGGCCTCCCGACCGCGTAAATCCAGCTGGAAGTACATCGGCCCCGGGATCGTCGTCGCGGCGACCGGGGTCGGGGCAGGCGATCTGGTCGCGACCCTCGTCGCGGGCAGCAAGTTCGGGTACACCCTGATGTGGGCGGCGGTGATCGGCTGCCTCGTCAAGATCTCGCTCGCCGAGGCGGCCGGGCGCTGGCACCTGGCGACGGGGCGCACGCTCTTCGACGGCTGGCGCAGCATCGGCGCGTGGACGACCGTCTACTTCGCGGTGTACGTCGTCATCTGGGGCTTCATCTACGGCGCGACGGCCATGTCCTCCAGCGCCCTGCCCATCGTGGCGCTCTTCCCGGACGGGCCGGGGCTGAAGTTCTGGGCGATCGTGACCGGGCTGACCGGGCTGGCCTTCGTCTGGTTCAACCGGTACGCCGTCTTCGAGAAGGTCATGACGGTGCTGGTCGGGATCATGTTCGTGGTGGTCGTGTACGTGGCCGCCCGGGTGGTGCCGGATGTGGGGGCCTCGTTCGCCGGGCTCGTCCCCGTACTGCCGGACGGTTCGCTGCTCTACACCCTCGGGCTGATCGGCGGAGTCGGCGGCACGATCACCATGGCGGCGTACGGCTACTGGGTCAACGCCAAGGGGTGGGGCAACTCCTCCTGGATGAAGGTGATGCGCCTGGACAACCGGGTCGCCTACATCACCACCGGCATCTTCGTCGTCGCCATGCTGATCGTCGGCGCCGAGCTGCTGCACGCCTCGCAGATCGCCCTCACCTCGGGCGACCGGGGGCTGATCGACCTGGGGAAGGTGCTGGAGGACCGGTTCGGGGCGGGCACCGCGAAGCTCTTCCTGGTCGGCTTCTTCGCCACCTCCTTCTCGTCGCTGATCGGCGTCTGGCACGGGGTGAGCCTGATGTTCGCCGACTTCGTGGAGCGGTTCCGGGCGCCCGTGGCCCCGGACGAGGAGCACGCCGGTCCGGCCGTCGTCGACCGGCAGCAGCGCTCGCTGCCCTTCCGCGCGTACCTCCTCTGGCTGACCTTCCCGCCGATGACCCTGCTCTGGCTGGACGAGCCCTTCGGCCTGGTCATCGCGTACGGCGTGCTCGGCGCGTTCTTCATGCCGTTCCTCGCCCTGACCCTGCTGTGGCTGCTCAACTCCTCCCGTACGCCCAGGGAATGGCGCAACGGCCCGCTCAGCAACGGGATGCTGGCCCTCGCCGGGCTGCTGTTCGTCGTGCTGTGCGTGCAGCAGGTGCGGGAACTGCCCTGGTGACACAGGGGCTTACGGAACGCCGCAGCGCCGCCGGGGGAGCGGCGGCGCTGCGGGTTCGGGGTGGTGCGGTGGTGCTGCCGGTTACGGCAGGCTGCGGACGTGCGGGCCCACCGCCTTCGACCAGGCGTTGCCTGCCGTCGCGTCCCAGTTGGTCGACCAGGTCATCGCGCCACGGAGAGACGGGTAGGTCTTCGAGGGCTTGAAGGAGCCGCAGTTGGTGCCCTTGGCCAGGCAGTCCAGGGCGGCGTTCACGATCGACGGGGCGACGTAGCCGCTGCCCGCGCCGCGGGTGGAGGCCGGGACGCCGATGCCGACCTGGCTCGGGTCGAGGCCGCCCTCCAGCTGGATGCAGGCGAGCGCGGTGAGGAAGTCCACCGAGCCCTGCGAGTAGACCTTGCCGTCGCAGCCGAGCATCGAACCGCTGTTGTAATACTGCATGTTGACGACGGTCAGGATGTCCTTGATGTTGAGCGCCGTCTTGAAGTACTCACCCGACGTCGACTGCATGTCGATGGTCTGCGGGGCCATCGTGATGACGAGCCCGCTGCCCGCCTTCGCCGACAGCTGGCGCAGCGCCTTCGTCATGTACGTGGCGTTGAGGCCGTTCTCCAGGTCGATGTCGACACCGTTGAAGCCGTAGTCCTGCATCAGCGCGTAGACCGAGTTGGCGAAGGCGGTGGCGGAGGCGTCGTTGTCGACCCGGATCGTGCCCAGTTCGCCGCCGATCGAGATGATGATGTTCTTGCCCTGCGCCTGCTTGGTCTTGATGTCCGCGCGGAACTGGGCGTCGGTGTAGCCGTTCAGCCCGGCCGTGTCCAGCTTGAAGGTGACCGCGCCCGGCGTCGCGGTGGCGTCCGCGAAGGAGACCGCGATGATGTCGTAGTCGGCGGGGACGTCGGTGAGCTTCTGGACGGCCGCGCCGTTGTTGAAGTTCTGCCAGTAGCCGGTCACCGCGTGCTTGGGCACGGTGGTGCCGGGGCCGGGGCCCGTACCCTGCTTCGCCGTACGGGCGGTGATGGCGGCCGACTTGACCGACTCACCGGCCGCGTTGGTGGCGCTCACCGAGAACTGGTACGCCGTGTCGGCGGCCAGCCCCGTGACCGTTGCCGAGGTGCCGGTGGCGGTGGTGGCCTGCACACCGTCCCGGTACACCTTGTAGCCCGTGGCGCCGGAGACCGCGTTCCAGGACAGGGCGACCGAGGACGTCGTCGTGGCGCCCGCGGTGAGGCCGGCGGGGGTGCCCGGGAGGACCGGGGGCTGCTCGCCGCCACCACCGCCGTCGGGGCCCGTGACCTCGACGTCGTCGGCGAAGTAGGCGGACTGCCCGTACCAGCCGTGGGTGTAGACGGTCACCGACGTGGTGCTGGCGCCGGTCTTGAAGCTCGTGGACAGCTTGGTCCAGGTGGAGGAGCCCGGCGTCCAGGTGGAGACGTCGGTCGTTCCGCTGCCGGTCACCCCGAGGTAGGCGTAGCCGCCCTGCACCCAGGAGCTCAGCGCGTACGTCGAGTTGGGCTTCACGGCCACGGTCTGCGTGCACTTGGCGTTGTCCTGGCCGGCCGGGGTGGCCTTCAGCGCGGACGTGCCGCTGCGCACGGGGGAGGAGACGGTGGTGCCGCTTCCGGCGGAACAGGACCAGTTGGCGAGCCCCAACTCGAAGCCCGCGTTCTTGGCGTTGTTGACGTCGGCGGCCTGGGCGGTGGAGACGAGTCCGGTGACGGTCAGGGCGCCCGCCGCGATGACGGCCATGGCGCCGCCGAGGAAGGGACGGGAGTTGTGCCTTTTGCGTCTTCTGCTGCCTGCGGAGCGTTGCACGGGGGCCTCCGTGGGGAGTTGGTGGTGCGTGGCGGGGGTGGTGCGGCGGTGCGGGCGTACCGGACGGGCGGGTGCACGGCGGCGGGGATGGGGAAGGGCCGTGCGGATGGGGCGGAAGCGGTCGTCACCGCTGGCGGATAAACTGGTCCAGACCAATCAAGTTGTCAAGACCTCTGGCAGTGAAAGGCCCTTCCGGAGGGGTGGGCGGCCCGATGCCCGGGCGGCTCCCCGGGGCGTCCCGGGCCGGAATTTCTTTGCCGGAAGGTGACCTGTCACCCGCCTCCCGCTACCCGCACGGGTGATCTTGGTGAAGGTCTTCGCACCGTGACGAGAACGGGCCGCCGGAATGGTCCGGAACGCTCTCCCGTCCGCCCTGACGTGCGGGAATGGAAGCGCGCCCGGATTCCGGATGACGGGTTCGGTAACGCTCCGCAATGGCAGGGAAGTTGACCGGAATCGATTTCATCCCGTTTAGCACCCGACCCGCGTACGAACGGTGTTCGCATGATGACGCACTGGTCTCCGATAACTGTTCTCTGCCTGGTGAGACGTGGCTAAAGTGCTGGGGCAGGAGCACGGAGCAGGAGCGATTGCGGCCGACGTCCCGACGTCGGCCGGAGCCGAACGGGGAAGAGCGTGCCGACCGCGATAGCAGTGACGAGTGCAGATCTGGTGCTGCCGCCCACCGATCAGCAGACACCGACCGCGGCCCTCCTCCAGGCTCCCGACGCCCAGGTCCTGGAGCTGGCGATCGGCGACATGCATCTCCTGCTCGAACAGCACGGATATGTGATCGCCCTCTATCCGTCCGGCATCCGGCCCGAGCACGAACGCCGGCTCCACTCCATCCGCTCGGTCCTGGAGAGCGACCGGATCGCCCTGGTCAAGGTGGACCTGCCGCCCCTCGGCGTGGCCGTACTGGTGCGCCAGATGCGGCAGTTGTCCATCTGCGACTTCAGCCCCGGGGTGGTCGCCTCCGCCGCCCGGCTGCTCTCGCACTACATCTACGCGGGCGCCCTGCTCAACTCGGTCGCCAAGCTGGACCGGGTCCCGGTCAGCCTCAAGAGCCACGCCAAGTCCTGGCTCCCCGGCTCCCAGTTCGCCGTACTCGCCGGGCCCGAGCCGCAGCTCATCAAGGTGGGCCCGGCCGCCGAACCCCTGACCGGACCCGAATTCCGTACGCAACTTCTCGTCGCCAAAGGGCAGTTGCATTCGGACTGGGTGCAGGAGACCCTCGCGCCCGCCTGGAAGGTCCAGGCCGTCCACGACACGGGCCTGCCCGCCGACTCCCCGCGCTGGTGGGGCACGGGAAAGCTGGTGGAGTTCGCCGCCCACCTCCCGGACCTCTCCGTCCTGTACCAACTGGTCTCCTCCGTCCGCCGGGAGAAGTGCCACTGGTGCGAGATGGAGCTCATCGGTGACCGCTGCGCCTTCTGTTCCGCACCGCTCGCCGCTCCCGAGAACCGCCGGCCGCCCACAGGTGTCCTCCAGTTGGAAGCCGGCGAACGTTCCGGTCCCTAGGCCCGTCCGGCCCAGGCGCCCGGACCCCGGCCCGTACCGCCTCACCGCACATCCCTCTCTGTCCGCTGCCCCACGCATCCGATTCGAACGAGGTTGTCCGGCCCATGAACTCCCGCCAGCGCCGCGGCGTGATACTCCTGCTCCTGTCGGTCCTGTGTGCCTTCGGTGCCTTCGCCGGCGTGCTCTCGGTGATCAGCGATGTGAACTCCAAGGTGGGCCCCGAGGTGACCGCCTACCAGCTGAAGACCGATGTGGCCCCCTATACGGCCCTGAACAGCGGTCAGTTCGAGAAGATCACGATGCCCAAGCGCTGGCTCTCGGCGAACGCCGTGACCGACCTGCGGGAGGTCGAGTCGAAGATCGCCGTCACCCAGCTCCGCGAAGGCTCGCTGCTCCAGTCGGACATGATGGTGCGCAAACCCGAACTCCGCGCCGGTGAGCAGGAGATCGCCATCATGATCGACGCCGCCACCGGCGTCGCGGGCAAGATCACACCGGGCGCCACGGTCAACATCTACGCCACGTTCGCCGGCGAGCAGCGGGAGAACGGCGCCCCCGCCCAGTCCAAGGTCATCGTCTCCAACGCCAAGGTGCTGGAGGTCGGCAAGCTCACCGCCCTCAATCCCTCGGCCGACGACCGGCGCAGCCAGGTCACCGAAGCCGTGCCGATCACCTTCGCCCTCAACACGCTGGACACCCAGCGCATCGCCTACGCCGAGTCCTTCGCGGACCACGTACGGCTCGCGCTCGTCGCCCCGGGCAGCGACGGCACCATCCGCCCGGGCGACCGCACCTACACGCTGGACAAGGACAAGTGAGGATCGGATGACCACCAGAATCCTCCCGGCCGTCGGCGACCCCGACGCGGCCCGCTCCCTCACCACCCTGCTCAGCCAGCTGCCCGACGCCGAACCGGCCGGACCGGTCACCGACTCGACCCAGCTGATCGACACCCTGGCCCGCCTCGCGGGCGAGGCCCTCGACGAGCTGCCCGAAGTGGTGCTGGTGCACGAGCGGATCGGCCCGGTCCCGGCCCTGGAGCTGATCCGGGAGGTGTCCCTGCGGTTCCCGTCCGTCGGGGTCGTCATGATCACCACGGACGCCAGTCCCCACCTCTTCGCCGACGCGATGGACTCCGGCGCCCGCGGCCTGGTCACCCTGCCGGTGGGGTACGAGGAGCTCGCCAACCGGGTCCAGGCCGCCGCCCAGTGGTCCACCGGCGTCCGCCGCCACCTCTCCTCCGCGAACGACGTCTTCACCGGCCCCGGCGGCACGGTCGTCACGGTCACCGGTGCCAAGGGCGGCGTCGGCGCCACCGTCACCGCCATCCAGCTCGCCCTGGCCGCCCAGGCGTCCGGCCACACCGTCGCCCTGGTCGACATGGACCTCCAGACCGGCGACATCGCCTCCTTCCTCGACGTACAGTTCCGGCGCTCCCTCGTCGACCTCGCCCTGATCACCGACATCTCGCCCCGGGTCCTCGCCGACGCCGTCTTCTCCCACTCCACGGGCCTGGCCCTGTTGCTCGCTCCCGGCGAGGGCGAACGCGGCGAGGAGGTCAGCGACCGCTCGGCCCGCCAGATCGTCAGCGCCCTGCGCTCCCGGTACGAGATCGTCGTCATCGACTGCGGCGGCCAGATGAACGGGGCCAACGCGGCGGCCATCGAGATGGCGGACACGGCCCTGCTGGTGACCACCCCGGACGTGGTCGCGGTGCGCGGCGCGAAACGCATCGTACGGATGTGGGAACGGCTCCAGATCCGCAAGGCCGAGGAGACCGTCACCCTCGTCAACCGCTTCACCCGCAACACCGAGATCCAGCCGCCCCTGATCCAGAAGATCACCGGCACCCGGGTCGCCGCCGTCGCGGTCCCCGCCAACTTCAAGGAGCTCCAGGCCGCCGTCGACTCCGGCCGCCTGCACGAACTGGACGCCAAGAGCACCGTCAAGCAGGCCCTGTGGGGTCTGGCCGGAGAACTGGGCATCGTCAAACCGAGCGCGACGCCCAAGAAGGGCAGCGCCCTGGCCAAGAGGAACAGCGGCACCTTCAAGAACGACCGGGGCTCCATCGGACGCCCGCGCCGCCGGCGCGGCGGCCCCGCAGACGCCGAGGGGACACGTTGAGCGATGACGACCACGACGAGGACGGCCCGCACAGGCATACGGGGGCTCAGGAGCCTCCGGGAGCGCCCCGGCCCCAGGAGTCCCCGGCGCCCGAGGAGGGATGACCGCGGGCAGACCTCGGTCGAGTTCCTGGGCATGACGCCCTTCATCATCCTGATCATGCTCGTGCTCTGGGAGTGCGCGCTGATCGGCTACACGTTCAGCCTCGCGGGCAACGCGGCGGACGTGGGCGCGCGCAAGGGGAGCGGAGCGGAGTACGGGGCCGAGGCGGCCTGCCGGGCGGGCGCGATGAAGGACCTGCCCGACGCCTGGTCCAAGAACGCCCAGGTCACCTGCGGCCGGGGCGGGGGCCTTTACGAGGCGACCGTACGGCTCAAGGTCCCGGTGCTGGTGCCCAGCCTGTTCAACCTCGACATCCCCATCAAGGGCGAAGCCGGATCGGCGCTGGAGGACTGAGTGATGACGACCATCCCGTACAGCGCATCGTCGAACACCCGGCAGGCGCGCCGGGACCGCGGCCAGGTCGCCATCGAGTACCTCGGCTTCCTCCCCCTCCTGCTCCTCGTCGCCATGGGTGCCCTCCAGCTCGGCCTCGCCGCGTACGCCGCCAACCAGGCGGGCACGGCCGCACGCGCCGGAGCCCGTACGGCCGCCAGCTACGACGCCCACGGCGACCCCCGGTCGACGGCCCGCAACGCGGTGAGCGACTGGCTGGGCGACGGCGGCTTCCGCTACAGCCAGGGCGGCGGCCGGGACATCACCGCCACGGTCCAGGTCAAGGTCCCCTCCGTCGTGCCAGGGCTGGACGGCTGGTGGGCGAAGCGGAGCGCCACGATGCCGCGCGAATAGCCGCCCCCAGGCCGACCGGAACCCCGCACCACCCGCGACACCGAGGAGAGTTACGCCGATGAGCCTGCGGGCACGCATGACCGCCCCGGACGAGCAGGGCGGAGGACGGGAGGACGGCCACATGGTGGCCACCTACCGGGCCAAGCTGCTGGAGGAGATCGACCTCGCGGAGATGTCCTCGCTGGCCGCCGCCGACCGGCGGGCCCGTCTCGAGCGCGTACTCGGCCACATCATCAGCCGCGAGGGCCCGGTCCTCTCCACCGTGGAGCGCTCGCAGCTGATCCGGCGCGTCGTGGACGAGGCGCTCGGCCTCGGCATCCTGGAACCGCTCCTGGAGGACGCGTCGATCACCGAGATCATGGTGAACGGCCCCGACCAGATCTTCGTGGAGCGCAGCGGCAAGGTCGAACAGCTGCCCCTGCGCTTCGGCTCGCACGAGCAGCTGATGCAGACCATCGAACGCATCGTGTCGACCGTCAACCGCCGTGTGGACGAGTCGAATCCGATGGTCGACGCCCGGCTGCCCAGCGGCGAACGTGTCAACGTGATCATCCCGCCGCTCTCGCTGACCGGCGCCACGCTCACCATCCGCCGCTTCCCCCGCTCCTTCACCCTCCAGGAGATGATCGGCTTCGGCTCGCTGGACGAGCAGATGCTGGTCCTGCTGGCCGGACTCGTCCAGGCCAAGCTCAACATCATCGTCTCGGGCGCGACCGGCACCGGGAAGACGACGCTGCTCAACGCCCTCTCCGGGCTGATCCCGAACACCGAGCGCATCGTGACCATCGAGGACTCCGCCGAACTCCAGCTCCAGCAGAACCATGTGATCCGGCTGGAGTCCCGGCCGGCCAACGTCGAGGGCAAGGGCCAGATCACCATCCGCGACCTGGTCCGCAACTCCCTGCGTATGCGCCCCGACCGCATCGTCGTCGGTGAGGTCCGCGGCGGCGAGTCCCTCGACATGCTCCAGGCGATGTCCACCGGCCACGACGGATCGCTCGCCACCGTCCACGCCAACAACGCCGAGGACGCGCTGATGCGTCTCCAGACCCTCGCCTCGATGTCCGAGGTGGAGATCCCCTTCGAGGCGCTGCACGACCAGATCAACAGCGCCGTCGACGTGATCGTCCAGCTGACCCGGCACGCCGACGGCACCAGGAAGATCACCGAGATCGCGGTCCTGGACTCGCACGGCCGCGACCCGTACCGGATCGTCACGGTGGCCCGGTTCAACGCACAGCCGATGGCGTCGGACGGCCGGATCTACGGCCGGTTCCAGTACCTGCCGCTGCCCCGCAAGATCGCCGACCGTCTGTACATGGCGAGCCAGCCCGTCCCGCAGGCGTTCGGCATCGCGGTCCACGCCGAACAGCTCGCCACCCGAGAGGCCAACTAGGTACCGAGCCATGGACAACGTCAACCTCCCCCTGCTCACCGTCGGCGTCACCCTGATCGCCTGTGTGCTCGGCGTGATGGGCCTGTACGCCTACTCCGGCGGCAAGGCCGACCGCGACGCGCTCGTGGAGCGGCTCTCCCATGTCGGCCAAATCCCCGAGACGGGCCGGCACCGCCGGTTCAAGGGCCTGGACCGCCGGCTGCGGGCCACCGCGCTCGGCCGGAAGCTGGAGCTGAAACTCGCGGCGACCGGCATGGAGCTCACCCCCGGCGAGTTCTTCGTCTACGCGCTCCTCGCGATGGCCGGGCTGTGGATGATCGCCTCGTCCATGCTCGCCGCCTTCTTCGGCCCGGTCGCCGCGCTGATCGGCCTCTGGGGCACCAACGCCTTCCTCAACTGGCAGCGTACGAAGCGCACCGAGCGGTTCATCAACCAACTCCCCGAACTCTCCCGCATCCTGGCCAACGCCACCCAGGCGGGATTGGCCCTGCGCACCGCGCTCTCCATGGCGGCGGAGGAGCTGGAGGACCCGGCGGGCGAGGAACTGGCGCGCGTGGCGAGGCGGTTGGCGGTGGGCGAATCCCTGGACGAGGCGCTGAGCGAGCTGACGGACCGGCTCCCGTCCCGCGAACTCGTCGTGCTGGTAACCACCTTGGTCCTCTCCAACCGGGCGGGCGGTACGGTCGTCAGCTCGCTGCGCAACCTCACCGAGACCCTGGAGGAGCGCAAGGAGACCCGCCGCGAGGTCAAGACCCAGCTCTCCCAGGTCACCGTCACCGCCTACGCCGTACCGGCGTTCGGGATCGGCGCGATGCTCCTGATGAACGCGGTCATGCCCGGTGCCCTCGACCGTATGACCGGCGCGTTCATCGGCCAGGCCGCGGTGGTCGTGGCCATCGCCCTGTACGCGGTCGGGTTCGTGGTCATCCGCCGCCTCTCCCGTATCGACGTCTGACGCCAGGAAGGAAAGGGACGGACATGGACCTGCTGCTCGCCCTGGTCGTCGGCCTCGCCGTCTACGGGGCCATCCACGGCATCCGGATGTACCGGGCCGACGCCAAGCTCCCCGGCGACCTCGCCATCGCCCTGGAATCCGGCTCCTCGCGCACCGGCGCGGTGGGCTCCGGCATCGACCGGCTCGGCATCCGCTGGGCCCCGATGGTGCTGCGGATGATGGGCCCGAAGGCGGTCAACAAGAAGCGCCGCCAGATCGACCTGGCCGGAAACCCGGGCGGCCTCACCATCGACCGTTACGCCGCCCGCCGCGCGGTCTACGGAGCACTGGGCCTCCTCGGCGCCTTCTCCATGCTCCTCCAGGGCCAGTTGTTCCTGGCTCTCCTCATGATCGCGTTCGGCCTGTTCTGGGTCGAGGCGGGCATCTGGTCGGCGGTCCGGGTCCGCCGCGAGCACATCGAACGCACCCTCCCGGACTTCCTCGACGTCCTCGCCGTCGTCGTCTCCGCCGGACTCGGCTTCCGGCAGGCGCTGGACCGGGTGGCGGAGAAGTACGAGGGCCCCTGGTCCGACGAACTCCGCATCACCCTGCGCCAGATGGACATGGGCGTCAGCCGCCGCCAGGCCTTCGAGGAGCTGCGCAGGCGCAACGACTCGGAGCAGGTCGCGATGTTCGTCACCACGCTCCAGCAGGGCGAGGAGCTGGGCGCGCCCATCGTCGAGACGCTCATCCAGATCGCCAACGACATGCGCCGCACCGACGCCCAGAACGCCCGCCGCAAGGCCGCCAAGGCGGTCCCGAAGGCGACGTTCGCGGTGACGACGTTCCTGCTGCCCGGCACGCTCGTCCTCCTCACGGTCGGGTTCGTGTACGGGGCGAACGTCGACTTCTCGTTCGTGACGGGCGGCTGACATGAACGGCCGGAGGGATGGGGACGACGGGGTCAGCGGAGTCTTACGGAGAACGGGACGGAGGTGACAGGAACATGGCATACCAACTGAGCGGTGCCCAGCCGGGCCTGACCGCCGACCTGACCCGGGCCCACAGCGGCACCCCGGCCCGCCCGGCCTTCGCCATCCAGGTCAACGCCCTCCAAGCCATGTGCCGTCAGGTCTTCGGCTTCCGGCTGGCGATGATCGCGATAGCGACCCCGTACGCCATCAGCCACACCGCCCCCGGCCTGCCCACCTGGTTCATCGGCTCGGCGGTCCTGGTCACCTTCATGGGCTCGTACGTCCTGTTCCGCGACTGGGAACGCTTCGGCCCCGTCCTCCTGCGCCACCCCTGGCTGCTCGCCGTCGACGTGTTCTTCGGCTCGCTCCTGCTGATCACGGCGACCCCCGAGTCGACCCTCGCGTACGTCACCGTCTGCACCCCGCTGCTGGCGGGCCTCATCCACGGCTGGCGCGGGGCGGCGGTCTTCGCGGCGCTCCAGGTGGTGATCGTCTTCGGCGTGTACGCGAGCGTCCCGAAGCTGGAGGCGGGCGGGGCGACGGGGCTCCTCCTGCCCGGCTTCTGCGTGATCGCCGGAGCGGTCGGGGTGACCCTGCGCAACCTGCTCCTCCGCTTCGGGGAGGCCACGCAGGCGCTCACCGAGACCCGGGCGCGGCTGGCGGTGAACGAGGCGGTGGAGGCCGAACGCACCCGCCTGGCACGGGAGATGCACGACTCGGTCGCCAAGACCCTGCACGGCCTGGCCCTGGCCGCCGACGGCCTGGCCCGCTCGGCCGACCGGATGGACCCGCCGACGGTACGGCACCAGGCGGAGCTGGTCGCCCGCGCCGCGCGCCGGGCCGCCGCCGAGTCGCGGGAGCTGCTCACCGACCTGCGGCGCGAACAGGGCCTGGAGGGCGGCGTGGACATCGTGACGGAACTGGCGGCCCAGGCGGCGGACTTCACCGCCCGCCACCCGGTCACGGCCACGTTCCGCCGCCTCGCCGAGGACACCCCCGTCCCGCCCATCCCCCAGGCGGTGGCGCGCCAGCTCCTCACCGTCGCCTCGGAGGCCCTGGAGAACGCGCACCGCCACGCGGGCCCCACGTACCTGGTCGTCCTGGCCGGGGTGAAGGGCGATGTGCTGAGGGTGAGCGTGTACGACGACGGCCGCGGCCTCCCCGCCGGCACCACCCTGGAGAGCCTGCGCCTGGCGGGCCACTTCGGCCTGGTCGGCATGGTGGAGCGGGCGGCGTCGATCGGGGCCCGGATCCGGATCGGCCGGGGCAAGGCGGAGCGGGGGACGGAGGTACGGGTGGAGCTTCCGCTCGCCGCGCTGCCCCCTCCGCCACCACCACCGTTCGCGCCCGAACCGGCCCCGGACCCGCCACGCGTCCCCCACCTGTCATCCCCGTGACCTCGGTCATCTCGTGATCCCCGACCCGAAGAGGAGGTCGCACCATGCCGGACGACATCGTCGAACCAGCCACCCCGCACCCCGCGACCGGTCCCCCCACGCTGCCCCCCGCCCCCGCCACGGCCCGGCTCCGGGTGGTGGTGGCCGACGACAACCCCGTGGTCCGGGCGGGCCTGGGCGTCCTGCTCTCGGGCCGGGCCGACATCCAGGTCGTCGCGGAGGCGGCGGACGGCCGGGAGGCGTACGAGAAGACGCTGCACCACCGCCCGGACGTGGTCCTGCTGGACGTCCGCATGCCGGGCGTGGACGGCATCTCGGCGCTGCCGCACCTGGTGGGCATCGCCCCCGTACTCATGCTCACGTACAGCCGTGAGAGCGAGATCGTCCACGAGGCCCTGCGCCTGGGTGCGGGCGGCTACCTGGTGCACGGCGAGTTCACGGCGGACCAGCTGGTGCAGGCGGTACGGGACACGAGGAACGGCCGCGCCAACTTCACCGCCACGGCCGCCGACGCCCTGCTCGCCCACATGCGCCACGGCACGGTCCCGAACGCCGGCCCCCTGCCCGACGGCCTGGGCGCGGCACTCACGACGGCGCCCGTCCACACGCCCTCACGACAGCGCGAACATTCCGAAAGCCTTTCGCAACTGCAACCTCTTGTGGGACAGTCTTCTGTAACCGGGGGGTCGGTCTCTCCCCCCAACAGGCAGCAGTACGGGCTGAGTTCGAGGGAGGTGGAGGTCATGGAGCTGATTGCGTCCGGAATGAGTAATCAGCAGATCGCCGCCACCTGCTTCATCAGCGAGAAGACCGTCAAGAACCACATCAACCGCATCTTCACCAAGCTCCACAGCACCAGCCGCAGCGAGGCGATAGCCCGCTGGCTCGGCACGGCACCCCGCGACCCCGGACGGCATCCATGACCGCCCGGAGGCCGAACGAGGGGGCCCAGAACAGCTTTTGGGCCCGGGAATGGGCCCACGGACCCTCTGGCCGTACGGGGGTTCCCTCCTATGTTTCTCACGTCGCCCCCGGCACCGGCCAGGAGGAAGCCGGTACCGGGGACGGCACCGCAGAAACGCCCGAGTCGGCCGGCAGGCGGTCGGCCGAACCAGGAGGGGAACACCATGTCGAACTTCACCCTGAAGACCGGCGTCCGCGTCAACGGCTGGGCCAACACGGCGGTCAGCGCCATCCAGAAGCGTTACGCGGACAAGGACCGGGGGCAGACGGCGTTCGAGTACCTGGGCATCGTGCTGGTGGTCGTGGCGATCATCGGTGCCATCGCGGCGTCCGGGATCGGCGGGAACATCTCGAGCCGTATCGACGGTCTGGTGACGTCCATCACCTCTGGCTGATGCGTACGCGCCAACGCGGCGACGCAGGGCAGGCCTTCCCCATCTACGTAGTGATGGTGGCGGGCCTGCTCTTCCTCGCGTTCGCCTTCTTCGCTGTCGGCAAGGCATCCGCTTTGCGCAACGGGTCCCAGGGAGCCGCCGACGCGGCCGCCCTGGCCGCCGCGCAACGCGCCCGCACCGAGATGGGGCCGGGCTTCATCGCCTCGCTCCCGGGCAACACGCTGGAGCTGTTCCTCGGCTCCCCGTTCGCACCGCCGTGCGCCGAGGCGGAGCGGCTGGCTTCCGCCAACCGTGCCGACAAGCGCGCCTGCTACCCGGTGTACGGCTATCTGCGCGACCGGATCACCGTCGAGGTCGAGGGACGCAAGCCGGTCGACTCGTCGGTCATCCCCGGTACGAAGAACACGTTCGCCAAGGCCAAGGCCACCGCCCTGATCGAGTTCCGCTGCCCCGACTGGAAGGCCGTGGACTTCAACAGCGACGGTGTCCAGGACCTGTTCATTTTCACCTGCTCGAACGGCCGAGTGGTGGAAATAGCGCCGGGCAGCCCGCCGCCATGGTCCACAGTGAGCAAGATTCTCTTCGATGTGCGGTTGGTCGACCAGTGACAGCGAACGACGAGTAGAGGAATCGGACCATGAGCATTCGGCGGACCACGACGACCAGAAGGGCGATGACGGCCGTGACGGCGACGGCTGCCCTGGCCCTCGCCCTCACCGGCTGCGGCGACGACGGAGGCGATGCGCCCCAGGGCACGGGATCCACCGCCCCGTCCGCCCCGGCCAGCCCTTCGGAGACGGAGGACAAGGGCGAGCCGCAGCAGGAGGACACCGCGGCGGGCGAGAACGTGGACCCGAACGTGAAGCTCGCGGAGACGCAAGGCCAAGGCGGCCTCGTCCTGGTCATCAACGAGGTCAAGCGGGACACCGGCGGATTCCTCACGGTCCAGGGGGCGATCACCAACGAGGGGGACCAGGCGCGGACCACCTCGGCCTGGTCCGGTGCCGAGGTCAACATCGTCAACAAGAACCCCAACTCGGTCGCCGGGGCCACGCTCGTCGACAAGGTGGGCAAGAAGCGCTACTACGTTCTCCGGGACACGGACTCCCGGTGCCTGTGCACCACGGCGATCACCTCGCTCGCCCCGGGCAAGACCGCCCCGATCTTCATGCAGTTCCCGGCCCCGCCGCAGTCCACCACCGAGGTCGACTTCAACCTCCCGACCTTCGCCACCACCTCGCTGAAGATTTCTGGGTGAGTGCGGACATGAAGATCACCCGACGTTCCGGAGCGAGGCGGAACGCAGGACAGGCCGCCGCGGTCGTCCTGCTGTTCGCCGGAGTCACGTTGTGCGGTGTGGCACCGTCGTCGGCCGACGACGGACCGAGCGTTCCCCCCGGCACGCAGGCGAGTGCCGAGCCGCCCGTCGCCGTCGACCCCGCCGACCCCGACCTCAAGATGCCGGAGGGCGGCACACTCGCCCCCGGCCGGGTCCTCGACATCGTCCAGGTCGTCGAAGACCTCGGCGGCGAAGAACGCCGCGAGGACAGCAACGCCGACATCAAGTTCGCGCTCCAGGCCGAAGTCCTCTTCGGCAAGGACAGCGCGAAGCTGGGCGCGGCCGCCAACGCCCGTATCGCCGCCATCGCCGACGAGATCAAGAAGCAGAAGGCCACCAAGGTCCGCGTCTTCGGCTTCACCGACAACCTCGGCTCCTCCGCCCACGGCGACGTCCTCTCCAAGCAGCGCGCCGACGCCGTGCACGGGGTGCTCTCCAAGCTGCTCGGCCCCACGATCACATACGAGATCCGGGGCTACGGCGAGCAGTACCCGATCGCCAGCAACAGCAACGAAGAGGGCCGGAAGAAGAACCGCCGCGTGGAGGTCTCCTTCCCGCGCGGCGAGGGTTCCTGACCCCAGCCGGGAAACCCGCACGGCCAAGGGGCCGGCACCGCGACGTGATCGCGGTGCCGGCCCCTCCGGCCATCACGCCGGCTGCCGCCGCACCAGCTCGTGGAGGTAGCCTCCCGGGATCGCCAACAGGTCCTCGGGGCGCCCCTGTTCCACGACCCGGCCGTCCGCCATCACGATCACCCGGTCCGCGTCCATCACCGTGGACAGCCGGTGCGCGATCACCAGGCGGGTGGCTTCCAGGCGCTGGGTGCTCCCGATCACCGTCCGCTGGGTCTCGTTGTCCAGCGCACTCGTCGCCTCGTCGAAGAACAGGATCCGCGGCCGCCGGATCAGCGCCGCCGCGATCATCAGCCGCTGCCGCGATCATCAGCCGCTGCCGCTGCCGCTGCCGCTGCCGCTGCCGCTGCCGCTGCCGCTGACCGCCAGAGATCGCCCCGCCCCCGGCGATCATCGTGTGCAGGCCCATCGGCATCCGCCGGATGTCCTCGGCGAGCCCCGCCATCTCGACCGCCTCCCACGCCTCCTCGTGCGTGAACGGCTCCGTGCCGCAGATGCAGTCCAGGATCGACCCGGTCAGCGGCTGGGCGTTCTGGAGCACCACCCCGCACTGACGCCGTACAGCCGACCGGTCGAGGGCGGCCAGGTCCTGGCCGTCGTACAGCACATTGCCGGACTCCGGCCGGTCGAAGCCGATCAGCAGCCGCAGCAGTGTCGACTTCCCGCAGCCGCTCGGGCCCACGACCGCCACGAACTCGCCCGGCCGGATCTCCAGCGACACCTCGTCGAGGACCGGCGGGCCGTCATCGGCGTACCGGAAGGAGAGCTTCCTGGCCTCGATCGGACCCGACAGCACCCCCGGCCGGGCGCTCGCCCCCTTCACCTCGGGCATCTCCTCCAGCACCGGCCTGACCTGCTCGTACATCGGCAGCGCGGCGGCCGCCGACACCAGGGCGCCGGTCAGCTGGGTGACCGACGCCAGCAGCATCGTCACCGACGTGCTGAAGGTCAGGAACGCCCCGGCCGACATCGTCCCGCGCGCCGGACCGGCCAGCAGCACGAACATGATGAGCGAACAGAGCGGCAGATGGACCGAGTCGAGGACCGTCGTGATGTTCCTGATCCGCCCGGCCCGCTGGTGCATCTCCCGCGAGCGCGCGAACTCCCGCGCCCAGGCCGCGTAAGCGAAGCTCTCGGCGGCGGCGACCCGCAGCTTCGGCAGCCCCCGCAGGGTCTGGAACGCCTGGTTGCCGAGTTGGTTGTTCAGCTTCACCAGCCGCCGCTGCCACCGCAGTTGCCACAGCCCGAGCGCCAGGAACACGGCCGCGATGACGACGAGCATGCCGATCGCCGCCAGCGCCAGCGGCACGCTGTGGAACAGCAGCAGCCCGAGATTCACCGCGCCGACCGTCCCCGCCTGCACGGCCACCGGGCCCACCCCGGCCAGGACCCGCCGAATCGCGCTGATCCCCATGGCGGCGCCGGCCAGTTCGCCCGTGGAACGCTCGGTGAAGAACCTCGTCGGCAGCCGCAGCAGCCGGTCCCGGACGGCCGGTTGCAGCGTGCTCTCGATCCGGCCCTCCATCCGCAGCAGCGACAGGCTCTGCAACAGCATGAACGTCGCCCCGACGACGCTCGTGATCATCAGGACCAGGCACACCTGCGCGATCAGATCCGTCTGCGCCCGGGGCACGAACGTACCGAGGATCTGCCCGGTCGCGATCGGCACCAGGGCACCCAGCCCGACCGTCACCAGACCGCTGATGAGGAGGTTGCGCAGGTCGGCCCGGGCGCCCCGCAGACCGAACAGCAGCAGCCGGGCCGTGCGCATCGGCTTCTCCGGCAGCGGCCGGTAGAACATCACCGCCCGTTCCGCGAAGTCCGCCGCGTTGTCCTCGTCGCCCCGGTTCCGGCTGCCCGTCGCCGGGCTGACCGCCTCGTAACGGCCCCGCCGCCACAGCAGCGCCACCGGCGCCCCGGACGGAACACCCCCGCCTGCGCGGGGACCACGCGATCGGGCCGGCTGTGACGCTGGTGGCGTGCGGAACACCCCCGCCTGCGCGGGGACCACCGAAGCTGCTGAAGGATGCGCTGGGCTTCTTGCGGAACACCCCCGCCTGCGCGGGGACCACCCGGGCCCCGGGCCAACCCGTGGTTGGAAAAACGGAACACCCCCGCCTGCGCGGGGACCACTCTTCCTGACCTGCGGCGTTAGAAGGGCTTTGCCGGCCCTTGACCTTTCGCCGCTCCCGCCACCCTCCCATTGTCGCAGGGGCAGGAATGCTCGATGGGCAAAGCGCTCAGAAGTCTGGGTCGGGCCGTGCGGTGTTCCCTGCGGCCGCCGCCACAAGGAACACCGCACGCCGTGGCAATATCTGGGCAGGTGCAGTGGGCCACGCGGATGGAACGGGTGGAGTGGGGTGCGAAGCAGGTGCAGGCGGTCGTGACTGTCCGTTCGTCCGGGCGCGGCCCGGCGGACAGGTCGCGGGCGGCAGTGGCGTACAAGCGCCCCCGCGTCCCCTGAACCTTCCGAACGGCCCCCGCCCACCCCCTACTTCACCGTGATCGACCCCACGAACGCATCAAGGTCCTCCGCGTCCACCGCGTCCCTCACCGCGTTCAGCCGCACCACGAACGGCACGCCCCCCGAGTCCACGCCCGCCACCAGGACGCCCGTCATCGGGGTGCCCTTGTTCGGGGTGTCCTCCTTGCCGTCGGCCGTGAAGTCGTAGTCGATGCGGCGGGCGTCGCGGGCGGTCGACGGGCCTGCCAGGCGGACGTCCTCCGTGGCCTTGCGGGTGGTGCCCAGGCCGATTCCGGCGCCTGCCGCGGCCGCCGCCCCGGCCGCGTCGCTCACGCCTGTGGCGAAGTTCAGCTGGACGGAGACCATGCCGGTGCGGACGCCGTCCTCCACCTTCAGGGCGACCGCCGCGTTGCTCCTGCTCCGCTCGGCCGCCGGCTGCTCCGCGTACCCCTGGTCCTTCGGGTAGCCGACGCTCAGGCTCTCCGTGTCCAGCGTGGACCAGCCCTCCGGGATTGAGGCCTTGCCGTCGGTGTCCTCGCCGCAGCCGGCCAGCGCCAGGAGGAGGGACAGTCCCAGGGCGGCCGTCGCGGCCCGCCTGCCCGTGTGGGGCCTTCTCGTCATCGTCATCGCCTCTCAGGTCCACCGTGCGAACGGCGGCCACGTCAGCATCAGTTCGCGCAGTAGCTGTACGGAAGATACGTGCGGCCGTCACCCCGCGGCGCCCCCAGGAACCGCGCGTCCGTCAGCGTCTCCTTCTTCTGCTCGTCGGAGAGCGAGAACCCGAGGCTCATGCCGAGCGAGATCTCGAAGCCGAACTCCTGCGCGTCGCTCTCCCCGAGGTAGCGCATCGTGCTGGACAGCCCGTCCTCGAACATCAGGTTCTCGAAGGGGTCGTTGCCCGAGGGGCGCGTCTCCATGCCCCGGTCGCCGAAGAGGTACTCGAACGGGGCGGTGTTGTTGCCGGAGCCGTCCAGCCACTGTTCGGCGACGGCCCGCTTGGCCTCGGTGGCCGCGTCCGCCTCCTTGCCGAAGACGATCGAGTTGGTCACCACGTCGATGCCGCTCTCGCCCGAGGGGTCCGACACGCTGCCCTTGCCGCCGCGCTTGTCCGCGCCCGACTCGCCGTTGTCGCCGCCCACTTCGACCTTGCCGGAGGGCGAGCCGGTCTCCACCGTCTGCGTCATGTCGATGCGGACGATCTTCCCGGTCCTCTGGTCGCGGGTGACGGTGATGGCGCCGGTGCGGTTCTGCTTGGCGCTCAGCGTGCCCTTGAGCGGGCCCGTGTTCCCGCTGAGCTTGCCTTCCAGTTCCAGCTTGGCGGTGTACGTGTACGACTCGTTGCCGTTCACGTCGTCCTTGGTGATCGTCACCTCGGGCGAGAACGTGGCCTTGCCGCCCAGCTTGGCGCCGAGTTCGTCCTCGTCACCGCCCTTCACGGAGAGGCCGCCGTCGGCGTAGGCGTTGAGGCCGACCGTCGAGTACGAGATCTTCTTGTCGCCGATCTTCCGCTCGATGTCTTCCTTCTTCTCCGCCCACTTCATGGCGGAGTACCAGTTGCCCCCGTACCCGCCACCGTGCTTGGTGGCGGTCTCCCACATCTTCATCTCCTCGATGTCGTCCCGCATCTTCTGCGCCTCTTCCTCGCTCGCGAAGATCCAGGTGTCACCGTTGGTGATCTTGATGCCGCCGCCGATGTCGACATCCGCCTTGCCGAGCTTCCCCAGCTTCACCCCCGGCGTACTGGCCGTGACCCCGGCGGAGGCCGCGTCGGTGAACGTCATGGAGACGACCTTGTCGTTGGCGTCGACCTTCCCGTCCCCGTTGACGTCGGTGTTGGCCTGGGACACCTTCTGCTGGAAGCCGTACTCCTCGCCCCACTCGAACCAGCCGATCTTGACCTTGCCGCCCGCCTTGTCCGAGAGCGACGAGATCTGGCACATCTTCGGCTCGTAGTCGGCGTCCGTCTTCGGCTGCGCCTCGGGCTCCCCGCCGCCCGTGGTGCACGACCCGCCGCCCCCGGCCAGCGCGGTGATCGCACAGCGGATCCGCTCCCCGATCTGCCCGCCGACCCCCGCCATCGCCATCGCGCCGATGAGCGTCACGACGAGGACCACGACCCCCAGGTACTCCATCGCGGTGGCGCCGCTGTCACGCCAGTTGTACGAGTACGTCGGCGGGGGAGCGGGCCGGGAGGCGCGCTCCTCCAGGAGCCGGTCGACGGCCACCCCCGACGCCGCGCCCGTGGCCAGCGCCGCCACCGGCATCAGGAGGCCCTCCATCCCGACCGCCTCCCACGAGACGGCGAAGCCGTACGCCAGACCGGCCACGGGCACGGCCAGCGCGGCGAGCAGGTAGAAGAGGCGGGACTCGCGGTGCTCCTCGGGCAGCATGCGGGCGGCGGCCAGGACGGTGAGCAGGGTGACGACGAGCGCGGGGATGTGCAGCAGGGAGAGCCGCCAGCCGAACGACTCCAACCGCGCCTCGCTGCCCAGCAGTTCGAGCAGGACCCGGCTCGTCAGGAACCCGGCGCCGAGGTAGACCAGCGCGCCCGTCGCCCAGCTGCGGGTCAACGCGAAGAAGCGGCCGCCCGGTTCGGTGCCTGCCAGGGCGCCGGAGCCCCCTGCACCCCGGCGTCCTGGCGGTATGTGGCCCGCGCTCCCGTCCCCCATGCCCCCGCCACCGTTCACGGTGCACCCTCTCTCCGAACCCGTGACCCGGCACCCGGAACGCGCGTGGGGCGCGCGGGCGCCGACTGCCTGCCGGCAGGCAGTGAGCGTACGGCCGGGATCACGTCCTCCGCGCGGGCCCCCGGTCCCAAAGTCGGGCCCAAGCAGGCCGGTTGCGCCCTCCCGTGCCGCTCTTTGGGCCGCCCGTGGGTCCGTGGGCCCACGCCGCGCGTGCCCGCCCCTCGGTACGCTCGGACGTGCCGGTGGCCGCCTACTCTTGCATGTGCGCACGCGAATTATTGGGTTCATGACGTGATGGGGCGGGGGCGTCGATGAGTGCCGGGTTCTTCCACTCGTACCACCTGGGCTGGACCCGGCTGGACGCCGCGACGCTCCTGGGTGACCTGGAGGCGGAGGGGCTCCGCCCGGCCCATCCCGTGACCGGGCGCACCGTGCTCGTCAGCCTGGACCACCCCTCGTCCGGGGCCCGTTCGCCGGTGACGCGGGAGCAGCTTCTCTCCCTTTCCGGTCTGCAAAGGCTCCAGGAGGTCGGCTTCCGGCTGTGGGTGGATGAAGGCCCCGATCTTCTGGTGCGCATACGGCGGGCGCGCGCCGGTGTCGTCGCCGTCGAGTTCTCCGTGGGCGAGCTGCCGCCGGTGGAGCGGGAACGCGCGGTGAGCGCCATCCGGCGGACCGTCGGCCGGGCCTCCGTGCTCTGCATCGGCTTCGTCGTCGACCGGAGCGGTGCGACGGCCGGCACCGACTGGGACGGCGTCGTCATCGAGGGCTCCGCGCCGCTGGATTCCTGGCCGGACGCCGTCGCCGTACGGGAGGAGATCGCCGCCGGGCACCCGCAGTTGACGGCGGTGGACTCCGTCGCGATCTCGCCGTGGCGGGTGTTCGGTAGCGCCGTGCCCAGCCTGTGAGCGGGGCGGGCCGCATGTGCCCTGGGCATGGGTCCTCGGGCCCAAGACGCCTGCCGGGGAAGGGAGTTAGCGTCTGCCGTCGTAACCGATCAAGGTTCGTCCCGGTGTCCTGTCAGGGCTTCCGCGGGCGGGCAGGCGACCAGAAGGTGACGACAGACGTGCAGACGGCGGAGGAACTGACGCTGACCGACGAGGAGTCCCGGCTCCTACAGCTCGGCCTGATCGAGTGGTGCGGCCCGGCCCGCTCCACGGAGGAGTTCGCCGTGGCCATGGGCTTCGACGGCACGGAGGACCTCCACTACCGCTCGCTGCGGATCAGGGCGGCACTGATCGCCCGGGAGGCGCTGGAGCCGATGGACTGGGCGCGGGCGCTCCTCGCCACCGAGGTGGCGTTCGCCAGCGACGTGGTCGGTTCCGGTTACGAGTGGTCCACGACGACCGGCTGGTCCGACGAGGCGACCGTGCGCGTCCTGCGCTCCACCCAGCTGAAGCTGATCCGCACGGTCGCCCCGCTCGTCGGCCGCGACCTCGGCACCCGCCCGGCCCTCCGCCCGGCGACCGGCTGAGGGGCCGCCGGGCCCGGCACCACCGGGCACGGGACCGCTGCGGTACCGAGGTCGGGGCACCCCGCCCCGGAGGACATAATCGGCAATATGTCCGACCACCAGCTCCGTACCCGGATGCCCCGCGCCCCGGCCCCCCACCCCCGGGGCCCCGGCCCCCGGGCGGCCACCGCGCTCCGGGCCGCCGCGCCCGCGCTCGCGGTCTACGCCGCCGTCCGGGCCTTGGGGCTCCTGGTCCTCTGGGCGGCGGGTCACGCCTCCGGCAAGGACCCCCTGGCGCGGCTCGCCGGGCGCTGGGACTCCGTCTGGTACCAGCGCATCGCCGAGAACGGCTACGGCTACACCGTCACCTTCCCCGACGGCGCCGCCCACTCCGACCTGGCCTTCTTCCCCCTCCTCCCCGCCTTGGAGCGCGGGATCTCCGAGGTGGCCCCGCTCACCCTCGGCAGCGCGGGGCTCCTGGTCGCCTGGACGGCCGGGCTGCTCGCCGCCTGGGGCATCTACGCCGTCGGGGCGGCGCTGTACGGGCGGCGTACGGGGGTGGTGCTGGCCGCGCTGTGGGGCGTGTACCCGACGGCGTTCGTCCAGTCGATGGCGTACACGGAGACGCTCTTCACCGCCCTGGCCGCCTGGGCGGTGTACGCGGTCCTCAAAGGCCGCTGGCTGGTGGCGGGCGCCCTCTGCGTGCTGGCAGGGCTCACCCGGCCCTCGGCGGCCGCCCTCATCGCGGCCCTGGCTATCACGGCCGCGGTCACCCTCGTACGGGAGTACCGAGCCGGGAACGGCCTCGGCCCCGTACTCCGCCGCAACGCCCGCATGATCGCCGGGGTGGCGCTCGCACCGCTGGGCTGGCTGGCGTACGTGGTGTTCGTCGCCGTCCGCGAAGGCAGCCCGGTCGCGTACTTCGAGGTCCAGGCGCAGTGGGGCAACAGCATCGACGGCGGCCGCGCGCTCGCCGCCTTCATCGCCGGGCTGCCGCTGCCCGCCGCCCTCGGGCTCTGCGCGGCGCTCGGGCTGCTCGGCTGGCTGGTGGTGCTCTGCGTACGGCAGCGGCAGCCGCTGCCCCTCCTCGTCTACGGGATCGCGGTCGTCGTCATCTCGCTGATCGGCGCCGGGTACTTCGGCTCCCGGCCCCGCCTGATGATGCCCGCGTTCCCGCTGCTCCTGCCGCCCGCCGCCGCGCTGGTACGGCTGCGGAGCGCGGGACGCACGGCAGCCGTCATCGCCGTACTGGCCTGCGCGTCGGCGGCCTACGGCGCCTGGACCCTGCTCGGCGCGGGCCCGCCCTAGGGGGTGCCGGGCGCGGGCCTTCCCCAGGACGTGCCCGCCGCCCGCAGCTCCACCCGCACGCCCGGCCGCAGCCCCCACCGCTCCATCGCCCCCGCCTCCGCCTCCACCACATGGCGGGACCGCAGCCGGGGCAGGCCGAGCCGGCCGGGCTTCATGGTGCGGACCGCCAGCACGGTGAACTTCCGGTCCAGGTACGCCACATCGATGGCGAACCGCATCCGGAAGGTGTGCACGCTCCCGGCCGGAGTGAGCAGCAACGCCCCCTCGATCCCGTCCTGCCCGAGCAACCCCCGGGTCCGTGCCCGGTACGAGGCCGCTATCCGCAGCGGCACCTTCCGGGCCCCCGCGTCCCCGCCGACCGTCAGCGTCCCCTCGCCATCACGCCAAGTCCTCATGGGCACCGACCGTAGCGCCCGGCGCCCGCCCCCGGGACCCGAACGGCCCGGAGCGGGCCGGAGTGGGCCCCAGGGCCCAAGCCCCTTGTCAGCGCGGCCGATTAGGGTCGTGGTGTGGACCTCGCGCTGCTTGTTGCCGCCGCCGTCTGGGGCGGAGCCACCGGACTGCTGCTCCCGCGCGCCGCGTACCGGTTCGCCGTGGAACCAGAGGACCCCTGGCGCACGGCCTGCCCCGCCGGCCACGCGTTCACCGGCCGGTTCGGCGCGAGCTGGCTGGGCCCGGCCCGCTGCCGGTCCTGCGGGCCTCGCGCGCGGACGTCCGTACGGTACGGGGGCGAGGCCGACGACCCGGTCCCGCGCGGGGAGCAAGCCGAAGCCTCTGTCCCGTACGGGGAGGAGGCCGACGCGCCGGTCCCGTACGGGGACGACCGGCCCGCCCCCGCCCCCTACGCCCCCAACACCCTCGCCCCCCTGGTCACCGTTCTCGTCTGCATCGCGCTCGCCGCCGCCACGGGGGCCCGGCCCGAGCTCGGCGTCTGGCTGCTTCTCGCCCCGCCCGCCGTTCTCCTGGCCACCGTCGACCGCCGCGTCCACCGGCTGCCGGACCCGCTCACCCTGCCCTTGGCCGGTGCCGCCGTGCTCCTCCTCGGCGGGGCGGCCCTGCTCCCCGGGCACGCCGGGTCCTGGACCTCCGGGCTGCTCGGCGGGCTGGTGCTCGGCGGGTTCTACCTTCTGCTCTTCCTCATCAACCCGAACGGCATGGGCTTCGGCGATGTGAAGCTCGCCCTCGCCCTGGGTGTCGCCCTCGGCTGGTACGGCTGGGCGGTGCTCTTCCTGGGCGGGTTCGCCGGGTTCCTGTTCGGGGCGGCGTACGGACTCGGGCTCGTCCTCCTGCGCCGGGCGGGGCGCAGGACGGGCATCCCGTTCGGCCCGTTCATGATCGCCGGGGCGCTGACCGGGGTGCTCCTGGGGGCCCTGGCGGCCTGAGCCCCCGCAGTCCGGTCCGTGAGCGGCAGCCCGTACGCCCATGGGGACGTACCGCCCCGGAATCCATTCGCGCCACCCGCCCCTGGCCTGGCACGATCCCCGTATGTCCGAACAGTTCCCCGTGCCCTTCACCTCCGCCGCCTCCCGCGACCGGTTCGAGGTCCTCGTCGCCGAGGCCGCCTCCGTCTCCGTGGACGGGTGGGACTTCTCCTGGCTGGAGGGGCGGGCCACCGAGCAGCGCCCCTCCTGGGGGTACGCCCGCGCCATGGCCGGCCGGCTCGGCGAGGCGCGGGCCGCACTCGACATCCAGACCGGCGGCGGCGAGGTGCTGGCCGCCGCGCCCAAGCTCCCGCCGGTCACCGTGGCCACCGAGTCCTGGCCGCCGAACATCGCCCGCGCCACCGCCCTCCTGCACCCCCTCGGTGCCGTCGTCGTGGCGGACGCGGACGAGCCGCCGCTGCCCTTCGGCGACGCGGCCTTCGACCTGGTGGTGAGCCGGCACCCGGTGACCACCTGGTGGGAGGAGATCGCCCGGGTGCTCACCCCCGGCGGTACGTACTTCTCGCAGCAGGTCGGCCCGGCGAGCGTCTTCGAGCTCGTCGAGTTCTTCCTCGGCCCGCAGCCGCCCGAGGTGCGCCGAGGCCGTCACCCCGAGGACGCGCGCGCCGCCGCCGAGGCGGCGGGGCTGGAGGTCGTCGACCTGCGGCCCGAGCGGCTGCGCACCGAGTTCTTCGACATCGGCGCGGTCGTCTACTTCCTCCGCAAGGTGATCTGGATGGTGCCCGGCTTCACCGTCGAGAAGTACCGCCCCCAACTGGCCGAACTCCACCGGAAGATCGAGGAGGAGGGGCCGTTCCTCGCCCACACCACACGCTTCCTGATTGAGGCCCGCAAGCCCCTGTGACGTATCTAGGGGCGTGCCAGGAAAGGTCAACCTGCTTACCCCGGACGCCAGTTCAGCCTTGCCTCCCAGGCAACGCGATCGTGCGAGCCGCCGTCCTACTCATCGGGAGCAGGCCCAGCGAGAAGGACGGGGAGCGGCCATGACGGTGGAGAGTGAAGAGTACGGAGCTCCGGCCGGACGAGCGCGGAGCGGCAACTCCGACTGGCTCACGGGCTCCCGGATCACCGCCGTGCACGGCGTCTTCTACCGGCCGGAGGGGCGCGCGGGCGAGCCGGAGGCCGTGGAGTTCGTGTTCGACCGGGGCCAGTCCGTCCTGCTGACCTGCACCTCCGACTGGACGTTACGCGTCACCCCGGGCACCTGGCCGCTGCTGCCCGACTGGTGCGTACCGGCGAACCAGTGGCAGCACGCCCCGCTGACCCAGCTGCCGCCGGTGCCGTACGAGGGGGCCTGGACGGTCGTCGGCACGCTGGAGCGCCGGGACGGGCGCGGCGAGGTCCATGAGGCGGTCATCCGGTGCGAGGAAGGTGACTTCGTGGTCGCGGCGGGCGACACACTGGCGGTCCGCTTCCACCCGCACTGACCGCGCCCGGCCGGGGCCGCACCGAGTGCACTCCACCGAGCCGCCGCTGACCACGCCCCACCGATGCCCCACCGAGCATCGGCGCCCTCCGCAGAGCCCCCCCCGCGCCGGACACCCCTCCGCAGGCCCCCGCCCGCGCCCACCACCCCTACGCATGCGCCCCCACCGACACCACCCCCACCGTCAGCTCCGCCCGCTCCTCCATGACCGCCCCCACCCGCTCCACCTCGTCCTCCAGCGCCCGCAGCCGCCGCGCCGGCAGCGGCTCCAGCGGCTCCACCGTCACCGCGATCCGCTTCCCCGAGCGGCGCTGGTGCCAGACGCCCGCCACCGTGCCGTCCACCAGCAGCACCGGGTAGTTCCCCGCCTGCCCGCCCGCGAGCGCACGCTCGTACGCCCGACCGGGGAAGAGCCGCTCGCGGGGCTGGGAGGCGATGGCGAACGCGTCGAAGTAGGGGAGCAGGCGCACTCCCCGTACCGGATCGGCCGGGAAGTCCGTGTCGCCCGCCACCACCCAGGCGGGCCCGGCGTCCTCGAACGCCACCTCCTCGATCGACCCGGCGGCAGCCAGTGACGCGAACAGCTCCTCCGCCCACCGCTTCGGCGCGGCGGGCCAGCGGGCGAAGTGGGCCGGGGTGGCCGGACCGTACGCGGACAGGTACCGCTCCACCAGGGCCGCCTGCGCCTCTGGGCCGGGCAGCGGGGTGTACCCGGGGTTGGTGTAGGCCGCCCGGCGGCCCCGGTTCGGGGCGTACGCCAGCGCGCCCCGGTGTCCCGCCAGGTGCAGGACCTGCCGCCAGCGCGGCCACATCGTCTGGAAGCCGGGCATCACCAGGTCCCCGGCCCACGGCCCGGTCCGGGCGACGACCTCGTCCGAGAGCTCGTCGACCGTCAGCTCCGCCCCGGTCAGCGCCGCCCCGATCGCCGCTACGACCTCCTCCACCTGCTCCGGGGTCATCCGGGTGTCCTGGGGGAACGGATTCGGGCCGGTCGGTACGGCGGAGAGCGCGCCGGTCCACAGCGGCAGCTCCGCCGCGGGCAGCAGGTGGACCGTGCCGCGCGGCCCGAACGTCTTGACCAGGGTCCGCCGGGCCGGGTCCTCGGCCCACAGCGCCGTACGCACGTCCGTGCGCGTCAGGCCCTCGCCGCGCAGCCCCACCGACAGCTCGGCCGCCGACAGCACCTGGGCGTGTGTGCCGAGCATCGCGCCGGCGGCTTCGGCGGGGGAGAGGCCGGAGGCCGGGGCCGACAGATGCTGGCGGGCCAGCCTCCGGGCGTTCGCCTCCGGCCAGGTCACTGTCTCGTTCGCACGGGCGCGTGGGGTCATGGAACGAACCTGGAGCGCCTTCAGGTCAGCCTCTGTCCGCAACGGCACGCACCGTGCCCTGTGGCGTCAAGCCCGCGCCCGGTGACGCCCCCTCGATACCGGGGGCGAATCCGGGCCCGCGAGCGCGGCCCGTAGGGCGCTCTTCCTGCCCGTTTCCGACTCCGGCCGAGCCCGTTTCGGAGTCCGGCGAACTCGGAGAGTAGTTGTGGAGTGGCGCGGCACCCGGCGGGACTTACGAAGGGTTATGGTGGAAACCCCCCCCTCGGGCCGGTCCGTATCCCCCCCCCACGGACCGGCCCGTTTTTTCTGGGCCGGTACGGTCCCCGCCCCGCCGAGGCCGTCGCGACCGCCGCCTGCCCCGTCGCGAGGCCGCCGCGGAGCCCATCGAGGACCTCACGCAAACCCCTCCGGGACCGCCGCGAAGCCCACCCGGGACCCGTCACGCAAGCGCCTCCGGGACCGCCGCGAAGCCCATCCAGGACCGTCACGCACTCACCTCCGGGACCGCCACGCAAGCGCTTCCGGGACCGGGCCCCTCCAGGACCGTCGCGCAGCCCTTGTGACCGAACGTCAGCCGCGTCCCGCCCAGATATTGGTGCCCTCGGTGTCCACGGCGAAGGCGTCGATCTCCTTCAGCTCCGCGGCCGTCAGCGCCGGTCCGGCCAGCGCCGCCACGTTCTCCTCCAGCTGCTTCACACTCGACGCGCCGATCAGCGCCGACGTCATCCGGCTGTCGCGCAGCACCCACGCGATGGCCAGCTGGGCGAGCGACTGGCCGCGCCCCTGCGCGATGTCGTTCAGGCCGCGCAGCCGGCGCAGGACCTCGTCCGAGAGCAGCCCCGGGTCCAGCGACTTGCCCTGGGTGGCGCGCGAGCCCTCCGGGATGCCCTTCAGGTACTTGTTCGTGAGCAGGCCCTGGGCGAGCGGTACGAAGGAGATGCAGCCCATTCCGGCCGCCTCCAGGGTGTCGAGGAGGCCGTCGTCCTCGATCCAGCGGTTGATCATGGAGTAGGACGGCTGGTGGATCAGGGCCGGGACGCCCATCTCCCGCAGCAGCCCGGCCGCCTGTGCCGTCTGCTCCGCGTTGTACGAGGAGACGCCCGCGTACAGCGCCTTGCCCTGCCGCACGGCGGACGCCAGGGCGCCCATCGTCTCCTCCAGCGGGGTGTGCGGGTCGAAGCGGTGCGAGTAGAAGATGTCGACGTACTCCAGGCCCATCCGCTTCAGCGAGGCGTCGAGCGAGGACAGCAGATACTTGCGGGAGCCCCACTCGCCGTACGGGCCGGGGTGCATGAGATATCCGGCCTTGGTGGAGATGACCAGCTCGTCCCGGTACGGGGCGAAGTCCTGGGCGAACAGCTTGCCGAAGTTCAGCTCGGCCGAGCCGGGCGGCGGCCCGTAGTTGTTGGCCAGGTCGAAGTGCGTCACCCCGAGATCGAAGGCACGGCGCAGGATCGCCCGCTGGGAGTCCAGCGTCCGGTCGTCGCCGAAGTTGTGCCACAGGCCCAGCGACAGGGCGGGCAGCTTGAGGCCGCTGCGCCCGGTGCGGCGGTACTCCATGGAGTCGTAGCGCGTGTCGGCAGCGCGGTAGGAGAGGTCGGGGGAGAGGTAATCAGTCACTTTCCCTCCTTATCACGGAGTTGTGACAGACCGGGTTGGGCCCCCGTGACCCGGTCGCAGTAATGTGGCGGCTTCGGGGAATGCCGATGTGCGGCGCGGCTCATGCCCGCGCGGGTCCGTGCGGACCGCGCAGCGCTCCCCCCGCGGGGGTGGACCCCGGACCCCCGGCGACGGGGAGGGCGGGCCCCGGGCCCGTACGGAACCGAGAGGGTGAACTCAGTGAACTTCCGCGACCTGGTGTACAGGCTCTACGCGCGCCGGGTGGAAGGCCGCCTGGACCACGACCAGGTGCCGAAGCACATCGGGGTCATCCTCGACGGGAACCGCCGGTGGGCGAAGGCGTCCGGCGGCTCGGCGGTGCAGGGCCACCAGGCGGGCGCGGACAAGATCTCCGAGCTGCTCGGCTGGTGCAGCGAGACCGATGTCGAGGTCGTCACCCTGTGGATGCTCTCCACGGACAACTTCGACCGGCCCGAGCACGAGCTGAAACCGCTCCTGCGGATCATCGAGAACACCGTACGCAATCTCGCCGCCGACGGCCGCTGGCGCGTCCACCACGTGGGCACCCTCGACCTGCTGCCCGCCGAGACGCAGCTGGTGCTCAAGGAGGCCGAGCAGTCGACGTCCCATGTCGAGGGGATAATCGTCAATGTCGCCGTGGGCTACGGCGGCCGCCAGGAGATCGCGGACGCCGTGCGCTCGCTGCTCCTGGACCACTCGGAGCGCGGCACGACCTTCGAGGAACTGGCCGAGATCGTCTCCACCGACCTGATCTCCGAGCACCTCTACACCCGGGGCCAGCCCGACCCCGACCTGGTGATCCGGACCAGCGGCGAGCAGCGTCTCTCGGGCTTCATGCTCTGGCAGAGCGCCCATTCGGAGTACTACTTCTGCGAGGTCTTCTGGCCGGCCTTCCGCAAGGTCGACTTCCTGCGGGCGCTGCGCGACTACGCCGCCCGCCACCGGCGCTACGGGGCCTGAACAGGCCCTCCGCCCGCACCGGCCGATGACTCCTCTATATAGGTGAGTCATCGCGCGTCCACCGGGACTTCTCCACACCGTGTCATATGCAGCGGCATGGCTTCGGGCCGAACAGGGAATACCCCTGACAGGTCGACATCCGGTCACCAACCAGGCGGATGTCGCATCCAAGTGAGCGGCACCCAGTCCGCTCGCCCGGGAGGCCCTTTGCACACGAAGGACCGTAGACGCAGTCAGCCTGCGGCCGACGCGGAGGCCGTGGTCCGGCCCGAGCACAAGGGCCCGATCCCGGTCCGTCCTCTCCCTTCGGGAAGCTCCGCGACCGTTCGTCGCACTCCCCGACCTCGTCCGAGGGGGTACGTCCTTCCGTGGTGACCAGTAGCAAGCGCCGCATGCCCGACAGGCGCACATACGTTCTCGACACCAGCGTCCTGCTGGCCGATCCCGGAGCCATGGCCCGCTTCGACGAGCACGAAGTCGTGCTGCCGATCGTCGTGGTCACGGAGCTGGAGGCCAAACGGCACCATCCGGAGCTCGGATACTTCGCCCGGCAGGCCCTGCGCCTGCTGGACGACTTCCGGATCCGGTACGGCCGGCTGGACGCCCCGATCCCCCTCGGGGATCTGGGCGGGACGCTCCGCGTCGAACTCAACCACTCCGACCCCGGCGTCCTGCCCGCCGGCTACCGGCTGGGGGACAACGACTCCCGGATTCTCGCGGTCGCCCGCAACCTCCAGGCGGAGGGGTACGACGTCACGGTCGTCTCCAAGGACCTGCCCCTGCGGATCAAGGCCTCCTCGGTCGGCCTGCTGGCCGAGGAGTACCGCGCCGAGCTGGCCATCACCGACTCCGGCTGGACCGGGATGACCGAGCTGTCCCTCTCGGGGGAGCAGGTCGACCTGCTCTTCACCGAGGAGACGCTGTACGTCCCCGAGGCCGCCGAGCTGCCCGTCCACACCGGCCTGGTCCTCCAGTCCGAGCGCGGCAAGGCGCTGGGCCGGGTGACGGCCGAGGGCAATGTGCGGCTCGTGCGGGGCGACCGGGAGGCCTTCGGGATCCACGGCCGCAGCGCCGAGCAGCGGATCGCCCTCGACCTGCTCCTCGACCCGGACGTCGGCATCGTCTCGCTGGGCGGCCGGGCCGGCACCGGCAAGTCGGCGCTCGCCCTGTGCGCGGGGCTGGAGGCGGTGCTGGAGCGCCAGCAGCACAAGAAGGTGATGGTCTTCCGTCCGCTGTACGCGGTGGGCGGCCAGGAGCTCGGCTATCTCCCCGGCAGCGAGGCCGAGAAGATGAGCCCCTGGGCGCAGGCGGTCTTCGACACGCTCTCGGCGGTCGCCGGGCGCGAGGTCATCGAGGAGGTGCTGGGGCGCGGGATGCTGGAGGTCCTGCCGCTCACCCACATCCGGGGCCGCTCGCTCCACGACGCGTTCGTGATCGTGGACGAGGCGCAGTCGCTCGAACGGAACGTGCTGCTGACCGTGTTGTCCCGGATCGGGGCGAATTCACGGGTGGTGCTCACCCATGACGTGGCCCAGCGGGACAACCTCCGGGTCGGCCGGTACGACGGAGTCGTCGCCGTGGTCGAGAAGCTGAAGGGTCATCCGCTCTTCGCCCATGTGACGCTCACGCGTTCGGAGCGTTCGCAGATCGCCGCACTGGTGACCGAAATGCTGGAGGAAGGGCACATCTGACCTGCATGTCCTGTTGATGCCGCCCGGGTGAGCCAAGGAGCTTAGCCGGGCGGCATCGTGTTGCGCCGTCATTTCCGCGAAACCGATGGCCCAAACGGGGTGTGACCTTTCCCACGCAACACAGAATTGCCCTGTGGCGTCCCCGTCCGGCAGAGTCTTGCTTCCGTCAGGCCCCGCATACGGCACTTGGGCACCTCCAGAGGTGCCACGCACCACACAACTCCACACAAGACCGCCCGTATGCCGCCCGCGAGCACCACGCGGCGACCTCCTCAACAGGGGTCGCCCAACGGGCCCGTGCCTCCCGTGACCCACGCAGTAGGGAGGCCAGTGCCAGGGGCACGAACGCGCCCGCGAGGTCACCTAAGCGGACGATGCTGGAAGGACACCATGTGAGCCGGATCTCGGTCCGGGGGTTCGCCGTGGCATCTGCCACCGCGGTCACCACCGTTGGCGCCGTCGTAGGCGTTGCTGCGGGCGGCGCACCTGCCGCCGACGACAACAACTTCGAGGCTGCCGCAGCCGACACCACGCTGCTCGCAGACATTCCCGCGGGCCAGCAGGCCCAGGTCCAGACCGCTTCGCTGACGCAGCAGGCCGATGCCCAGGCATCCGCCGCCGACGCCGCCGCGAAGAAGTCCGCCGAGGAGTCCGCCCGCCTCCAGGCCGCCAAGGACGCCAAGTCCAAGAAGGCGGAGGCCGAGGCGAAGGCCGAAGCCGAGCGCCGGGCCGCGGAGAAGGCGAAGAAGGAGAAGGAAGCCGCCGAGCGTGCCAGCCGGTCCTCCGTCCGCGACGCCTCCTCGTTCTCCGCGCAGGGCTCGTACACCGTGGCCCAGGTGCAGGCGATGGCCCGCCAGATGGTCCCCGCGGACCAGTTCCAGTGCTTCAGCAACATCGTGAACCACGAGTCGACCTGGAACTACCGCGCGACCAACCCGTCCTCCGGGGCGTACGGCCTGATGCAGGCCCTCCCGGGCCACAAGATGGCTTCCGCCGGCGCCGACTGGCAGACCAACCCGGCCACCCAGATCAAGTGGGGCCTCAGCTACATGGACAGCCGCTACGGCTCCCCGTGCGGCGCCTGGTCCTTCTGGCAGGCCAACAACTGGTACTAGGAGCCGAAACGCTCCTGCGAAGCCCCCCACCGCGAGCGCGGTGGGGGGCTTCGCGCGTGTACGGTCGCATCCGGCGATCCCGGGCAGCGCTGGGGAGCGAAGTTGGGGGAAGGGAAAGAGACATGTCGAAACTACCGGGCTGGCTGGACCGCTTCGGGTCCGAACTGACGGAGCTGGGCGCACGCCTGGAAGAGCGCCGGGCACGCGCTGTGGAGGACGACGAGCCCCTCGGGGCGACCGGGACCTCCGCCACCGCCCCCGACGAGCCCGGTCAGGTGCCCGCGCCGCCCACGTACGCCCCCTCCGTCGCCGCCAAGCCCGATCCGGTCGCGGCGATCCCGTGGGGGATGCGGGTCGCGGCCGAGGCGGGGTGGCGGCTGCTCGTCCTCGCGGGGACCCTCTGGGTGCTGATGCAGATCATCACCGCCGTACAGCTCGTCGTCCTGGCCTTCTCCGCCGCCCTGCTCATCACGGCGATGCTCCAGCCGACCGTCGTACGGCTCAAGCGGTACGGGCTGCCGCACGGGCTCGCCACCGCCGTGACGGCGGTGCTCGGGTTCGTCGTCATCGGCCTGGTCGGCTGGTTCGTGGTGTGGCAGGTGATGGAGAACCTCGACACGCTCTCCGACCGGGTCCGCGACGGCATCGACGAGTTGAAGCGCTGGCTGCTGGACAGCCCCTTCCACGTCACCGAGTCGCAGATCAACGACATCGCCAAGAACCTCAACGACACCATCGGCACCAACACGGAGGAGATCACCTCCGCCGGACTCCAGGGCGTCACCTTCATGGTGGAGTTCCTCACCGGCCTGCTGCTGGCGATGTTCTCCACGCTCTTCCTGCTCTACGACGGCAGGCGCATCTGGGAGTGGTCTCTGAAGCTCGTGCCCGCCGCCGCCCGCCCCGGGGTCGCCGGGGCCGGGCCGCGCGCCTGGCGCACGCTGACCGCCTACGTACGCGGCACGGTGCTCGTCGCCCTGATCGACGCCATCTTCATCGGCCTGGGCCTCTACTTCCTCAATGTGCCGCTCGCGGTGCCGCTGGCCGTGTTCATCTTCCTGTTCGCCTTCATCCCGCTGCTGGGTGCCGTGCTCTCCGGGGCGCTGGCGGTGGTCGTCGCGCTGGTCACCGAGGGCGTGTTCACCGCGCTGATGGTGCTGGTGGTGGTGCTGGCGGTGCAGCAGATCGAGGGCCACATCCTCCAGCCGTTCATCCTGGGCCGGGCGGTGCGGGTCCACCCGCTGGCCGTGGTACTCGCGGTCGCCACGGGCGGCCTGGTCGCGGGCATCGGCGGTGCGGTGGTCGCCGTACCGCTGGTCGCCGTCGTCAACACGGTGGTCGGCTATCTGCGGTCGTACGCGACCCCCGCCCCGGTCGGCGGACAGCACGGGGCCACCGCGCTGGGCGTCGCCCCGACACCACCGCCCGCCGCACCGCAGCCGGCCGCGGACGACGGACCGGACCCGGAGCCCGTCGCCCCGGCCGAGCCCACGGAGCCGCCCGGGAGCGAACCGCCGGAGAAGTAGGCGTACATACGGAAAGAGCCCCGGGGACGGTCGGTCGTCCTCGGGGCTCTTCCTCGTATCAGGTGCGGGTGACTACTCGGCGAGTACGGCCTCGGCGTCGAGGGTCACACCGACCGCCTGGATCACCGAGGCGACCTTGACGGCCTCCTGGATGGTCTCGCGGTCCACGCCGGCCTTGCGGAGCACCTGCTCGTGGGAGTCCAGGCACTGGCCGCAGCCGTTGATGGCGGAGACGGCGAGCGACCACAGCTCGAAGTCGACCTTCCCCACGCCCGGGTTGCCGATGACGTTCATCCGCAGGCCCGCGCGGAGCGTGCCGTACTCCGGGTCCGACAGCAGGTGCCGGGTCCGGTAGAAGACGTTGTTCATCGCCATGATGGCGGCCGCCGACTTCGCCGCGGCGTACGCCTCGGGCGACAGGTTGGCCTTCGCCTCGGGCTCCAGCTCACGCAGCACCCGCGGCGAGCGCGAGGCGATCGCGCAGGCCAGCACGGTGCCCCACAGCTGCTGCTGCGGGAGGTCGCTGTTGCCGATGACCGAGCCGAGGTTCAGCTTCAGGTCCTTGGCGAAGTCCGGTACGGCGGACTTGAGTTCGTCGAGAGCCATGGGTATCAGCTCACTCGCCCGAGAGGAGCGCGACCGGGTCGAGGGTGTTCTCGCCCTTGGTCCAGTTGCACGGGCACAGCTCGTCGGTCTGCAGGGCGTCGAGGACCCGCAGGACCTCCTTGGGGTTACGGCCCACGGAACCGGCGGTCACCATCGTGAACTGGATCTCGTTGTTCTGGTCGACGATGAAGACGGCGCGCTGCGCGAAGCCGTCCTCGCCCTCGATGCCGAGGTCACGCATGAGCTCGTGCTTCGAGTCGGCCAGCATCGGGAAGGGCAGGTCGGTCAGGTCCGGGTGGTCCTTGCGCCAGGCGTGGTGCACGAACTCGGAGTCACCGGAGAAGCCGAGGACCTGGGCGTCGCGGTCGGCGAACTCCTCGTTCAGCTTGCCGAAGGCGGCGATCTCCGTGGGGCAGACGAAGGTGAAGTCCTTCGGCCACGCGAAGACGATCTTCCACTTGCCCTCGTAGGTCTTGTGGTTGATCTGCTCGAACTCCTTGCCGCTCTCCAGCGAAACACAAGCGGTCAGGTCGAACTCGGGGAACTTGTCACCGACAGTGAGCACGCGCTCTCCTTGCAGCATAGGAAATCCCTTTTCGGGAGATTTCCTGAGGGTTGGACGAGATCCACCTTGGCACAGAGTGCATTGATCAGGGAAATAGCTACACTCGGTCGTGATGATCGGAGGTGCCTATCAGTGGCGCAGGGAAAACAGGGCATACGCCCGAAGCAGTCCGGTAAGTCGGCCGCCAAGCAGCCCAGTCTCTCCCAGCTGCGGGCCTTCGCGGCGGTGGCGGAACATCTGCACTTCCGGGACGCGGCGGCAGCAATCGGGATGAGTCAGCCGGCACTCTCCGGAGCCGTCTCCACCCTGGAGGAGGCACTGGGTGTCCAGCTCATCGAGCGTACGACGCGCAAGGTGCTGCTCTCGCCCGCCGGGGAGCGGCTCGCGGTGCGGGCCGGTGTCGTGCTGGAGGCCGTCGCGGCGCTGATGGAGGAGGCCGAGGCCGCCCGCGCGCCGTTCACCGGGGTGCTCCGGCTCGGCGTGATCCCGACCGTCGCCCCGTATCTGCTGCCCACCGTCCTCCGGCTGGTCCACGACCGCTACCCCGACCTCGACCTCCAGGTCCACGAGGAGCAGACCTCCTCCCTGCTGGAGGGGCTCGCCGCCGGACGCCTGGACCTGCTCCTCCTCGCCGTGCCGCTCGGGGTCCCCGGGGTCAGCGAGATCCCGCTCTTCGACGAGGACTTCGTGCTGGTCATGGAGCAGGACCACTGGCTCGGCGGCCGCGCCGACATCCCGCGCGACGCGCTGCGGGAACTGCCGCTGCTCCTCCTCGACGAGGGCCACTGCCTGCGCGACCAGGCCCTGGACATCTGCCGGGAGGCCGGGCGTACGGAAGGGGCGCCGGTCACCACGACCGCCGCCGGGCTCTCCACCCTCGTCCAACTGGTCGCGGGCGGGCTCGGGGTGACGCTGCTGCCGCGCACCGCCGTGACGGTGGAGACCGCCCGCAACGACGCCCTGGCCACCGGGTACTTCGCCCACCCCGCCCCCACCCGGCGGGTGGCGCTGGCGATGCGGGCCGGGTCGGCGCGGGGCGGCGAGTTCGAGGAGTTCGGCGCCGCGCTGCGCGGGGCGATGCAGCCGCTCCCGGTCCGGGTGGTGGCCCCCTCCGAGGGGTGAACGGACGGGGGTGGGGCCGGACTTCCGCCCGGCCCCACCCCCGTACCCCTACTCCGTCCGCAGCCCGTCCGGCCGCATCAGCCGCCACAGCGACGGCATCGACAACGCCGTCACCAGCAGGATCAGCCCTGCCCCGGCCCCCGTCAGCGGCAGGAACAGCCACCAGTCGGAGACGCTCGTCCCGACCATCCAGGCGAGCACCGCGCCGAGCCCCAGCCCGCCCGCGACCGCCACCGCGAGGCCCAGGACCACGGGGACGGCGGTCTGCCACAGGACCGACCAGCCCAGCGTCGTACGCCGGGTGCCGAAGGCGACCAGCACCGACAGCAGCCGCCTGCGCTCGCGCAACTGCTCCAGCTGGGAGACCAGCATCGAGGCGGCGATCAGCAGCAGCACCACACTCGCCCCGACCTGGAGGCCGGTCTGGATGCTGGCGTACTGCCGGTCGCGCTCCACCGAGTCGAGGGTGGCGAAGCGCATGCCGGGATCGATCCGGGCCGCCGTGTTCCGTACGTACTCGGCGACGTCCGGCAGGCTCCGGTCGACCCGGATCTGGGCGGTGATCGTCGCCCCGGGCAGCTTGCCCGCGTCGACCGCCCCGGTGGTGGCCATGATCCCCCAGTGCGGGGTGCCCATCGGGTCGGTGCGCCCCGTCACGGTCGGGGAGTCGGCGGGCAGCGTCCACCGCAGCGGCTTCCCCGTCCCGGACCCGACCTCCACCACCTCGCCCTTCCGAGCGGTCCGGTCGACCCAGGCGGACATGTCCTTGTCGTTCTCCGGGTGGACGACGAACGTGTCGCCGTCCCGGCAGGCGCCGATCCGGGCCAGCTCGCGCAGGGTGGCACAGGTGCCGACGGTCAGCGAGGTGGTGGGCGGGATGTCGTCCTCGGCGTAGACACCCGGCTTGGACGCGTACGCCTCCACCGAGCCGATGACCACCTCCACGCCCTTGGTGGCCCGGAACTGTTCGATGGCGGAGGTGGCCGCCTCACCCGTGACGTTCTCGGAATACGCGGCGAACTGGGCCCGCGTGGGGTCCTGGCCGGTCATCCGGTTGAAGTCGGCGTTCATCGAGGCGAACAGCATCTGGAGGGCGACCGCCCCCGCCACCGCCACGGTGACCCCGCTGACCGCGCGGGCCGCGGCCCCGCTGCTCAACTGGAGCCTGCGGGTGGCCAGCTGCCAGGGGACCGGGCCGCCGCGCAGCCGGTTCACGCACGCCTCGACCAGCCAGGGCAGCAGCAGGGCGAGCCCGACCAGCACGAGCACGGCACCGGTCGCGATGAAGTACGGGTTCAGGGGCGCGTACTCGTACGCGCTGATCCGGCCCGTGGATCCGAGCACCGCAAGACCCGCGACCGGCACCAGCAGCCGCCACCAGAGCCGGCGGCCCCGGTCGCGGCCCCGGCGTACGACACCGAGCGGTTCGATCACCACGGAACGCATCGCGACCAGCGTGACGAGCACGGCGGTCAGCGGCACCGCGACGGTGATCAGCGCGGCGAGCAGCGGATCGGGCACCAGGTCCGCCGGGAACGCGCTGACGTCCCAGATCTCCACCGCACCGGCGAACCGCCGCCCCACGAGGAAGAGGACCAGCCCGATCAGCAGCCCGAGGACCGCGCCGAACAGCGCCTCCCCGGCGGCGATCCGCCGGGTGGTACGGATGTCGGCGCCGACCAGGCGGAGCGCGGCGAGCCTGCGGTCGCGCCGGTCGCCGCCGAACCGCACGGCGGTGGCGATGAAGATCGCGACCGGCACCAGCAGCACGACACAGACCATGACGGTCAGCACGACCAGCAGCGGCGGCAGCGGATCGGCCTCGCGGGGGTCCCCGTACCCGGCGATCCGGTGGCCGCCCGCGGCGGGGGTCAGGGTCTCGCTGCCCGCGTAGTAGAGGAGTTCGTTGGGCGAGCGCAGCCCGGCGTCACCGATCGTGCCGGTGATCCCGTACGGCAGCCGCTCGCGCAGCAGCTCGTTGCCGGGGTCGGCGAGCAGCTCCTTCAGGGCGGGGGAGACCACCATCTCGTCCGCCGCGGGGAAGCGTTCGACACCGGGCGGCAGGACGGGCGCCGAACCGTCGGCGCGCATCAGGTAACCCTCGACCGTCCGGTCGTGGTACTCGGTGGTCGTGTTGATCCGCACCACCGAGGAGTCCGACTTCGCGGCCCGCCCGTCGGACGCGCCGGAGGCGGGCGCCTCCTTGCGGGCCTGGTCGCGCGCGGAGCGTTCGTCCAGCATGTGCGGTACGGAGGAGGCGAGCAGCAGCAACGCGACCCCGAGGCCGACGCCGACTGCCGTCAGCAGCGTACGGATCCAGCCCTCGCGGCCCCCGGCGGCGGCGAACCGGATGCCGAGGCCGAGGTCCCGGAGGGTGGCCGCACCGCGTGGGGGCGGCTTCGGGCGGTCCTGTTCGGCGGCGGGGGACTCACGGGAGCCGAGCAGCGTCATACGGCGTGCTCCAGGTCGCGCGCCCGGCCGTCGCGCACGGTGACATCACGGTCGGAGTAGGCGGCGACCCGGGCCTCGTGGGTCACCAGGACCACCGCCACGTTGGAGGAGCGGGCGGCCTCGGTGAACAGCTCCATCACCCGCTCGCCGTTCAGGGAGTCCAGGGCGCCGGTCGGCTCGTCGGCGAAGATCACCTTCGGGGAGGCCGCCAGGGCGCGGGCCACGGCGACCCGCTGGCCCTGGCCGCCGGAGACCTCGCCGGGGCGCTTGGCGCCGAGGCCGTCGACCTCCAGGCGCTCCATCCACTCCCGGGCGGTGCGCTCGGCGGCCTTGCGCCTCACCCCGTTCAGCCGCAGCGGCAGGGCCACGTTCTCCACACAGGTCAGCTCCGGCACGAGCTGGCCGAACTGGAAGACGAACCCGAAGTCGCTGCGGCGCAGGGCGCTGCGCTCGGCGTCCGACATCGCGGAGAGCTCGCGGCCGGCGTAGGTGATGGTGCCGGAGTCCGGGGTGACGATCCCGGCCAGACAGTGCAGCAGGGTCGACTTGCCGGAGCCGGAGGGGCCCATCACGGCGACGACCTCGCCCGGGTGCACGGAGAACGAGGCACCGTCCAGGGCGGGCGTGGAGCCGTAGGTCTTGCGCAGATCGTGCGCGGCGAGCAGGGAGCCTTCGGGGATCACGGGGCCACCACCTCGGCGAGCTGGTCGAGGCGGGCGGCGGTCAGTTCCAGCCAGCGCAGATCGGCTTCCAGATGGAACAGGGCGTGGTCGCAGATCAGCTGGTCGGCGAGGTCGCCCTTGCGCTTGCGATCGGTGAGGACGCGCATCATCCGCAGGTGCTCCGAGCGCTGGGAGTCCAGCAGACCCGAGGCGCTGCGGTCGGTCAGGAGCGCCAGGACGACCTTGGTGTAGAGCGTCGACTGGAGGTACGGCTCCGGCTTCTCGGGCTGCATGAGCCAGCGCGAGACATCGGTGATCCCGGCGTCCGTGATGGCGTACCGCTTGCGCTCGGGTCCCCCTTCGCTCTCGATGCCGTCGACCTCGACGAGCCCGTTCTTCAGGAGGCGGGACATCGTCGAGTAGACCTGGCCGTAGTGGAGCGGGCGGTCCTGGCCGAACTTCTCGTCGAAGGTCCGCTTCAGGTCGTAGCCGTGGCGGGGGCCGGATTCCAGGAGCCCTAGGAGGGTGTGACCGATAGACATGGCAAGCACTCTACACGGGGTGTATACCTGGTGTGTATACGCGTCCGAAAGGTGCCCCTGGGTGTGGAGGTCTCCCTACGTCGGGACCGGGCCGGCTCCCTACGCGTCGGGCCCGGACGGCTCATCGGGCGGCCGGTTCGGCGGCCTTCCCCGGCGGGCGATCGGCGCCGCCGACCCCGGTAGCCGCCCCGCCTCCTTCAGCGCCCGGCGCAGCAGGAACTCGATCTGCGCGTTGGCGCTGCGCAGCTCGTCGGAGGCCCAGCGGGCCAGCGCGTCGTGCACCGCGGGGTCCAGCCGCAGCAGCATCTGCTTGCGCTGCTGCGGCCGGGAGGCCGGCGTCCGCCGGGGCGGGGTCTGGTCGGTCACTGGTAGAGGCTGCCCGTGTTGAGGACCGGCTGGGCCGCGCGGTCACCGCACAGCACCACCATCAGATTGCTGACCATGGCCGCCTTCCGCTCGGAGTCCAGCTCCACGATGTCCTGCTCGGCGATCCGGGTCAGGGCCATCTCGACCATGCCCACCGCGCCCTCCACGATCTGCTGGCGGGCCGCGACGACCGCGCCGGCCTGCTGGCGCTGGAGCATGGCGGAGGCGATCTCGGGGGCGTACGCGAGATGGCTGAAGCGGGACTCGATGATCAGGACGCCCGCCGCCTTCACCCGGGCGGTCAGCTCCACGGCCAGCTTCTCGGTGATCTCCTCCGCGTTGCCGCGCAGCGAGAGGCCGTCCTCCTCGTGGGCGTCGTACGGGTACTCGATGGCGATGTGCCGCACGGCCGCCTCCGTCTGGGTGGCGACGAACTCCAGGAAGTCGTCGACCTCGAAGAGGGCCTGGGCGGTGTCCTCGACCTTCCAGACGACGATCGCGGCCAGTTCGATCGGGTTGCCGTAGGCGTCGTTGACCTTGAGGACGGCGGTCTCGTGGTTGCGGACCCGGGTGGAGATCTTGCGGCTGGAGGTCAGCGGGTTGATCCAGCGCAGCCCGTCGGCGCGGATGGTGCCGACGTACCGGCCGAAGAGCTGGATCACCCGGGCCTCGCCCGGAGCGACCATCTTCACACCGCTCATGCAGAAGAACGAGGTGATCACCAGGAGCACCCCGAGGATGAGGAGCGGGACGCCGACCGCGTTGTTGCCGCCCGCCCCGATCACGCCGCCGACGATGGCGAGGCCGACCCCCGCGAACACCCCGAGCACCGTCAGCAGCAGCCCCAGGCCGCCCGGGATCGAATGCGCGGTGACCTCGGTGACCTGCGGTGCGGGCATGTCGGGGGCGTCGATGTCGAGTTCGGCCGCCGGGGCGTCCGGGTGGTGGCCGTCGTGCTGTCCGGGCATGGGGTCCCCCGTTCCGTGCGGCTGCTGCCGCGCTATCAATGTGATTTCACATTAACGGTTCTCGCAACCTTGTGCACCCCCCGGGAGTCGGTTCCCTAGGGAACGGGTGCTGATTGTCACGTCCGGAAAAGACGGGATCGCTTGCCTTTCGTCTCTGCCGACGGTGTTAGCTGGCAGGTCTGAACGGATTGGGTGAACCGAGCGAGCCGGTCGAACAGAGAAGCGGGAGCAACAGAGCAATGGGTCGAGCGGATGCGCGACGAGCTCGGGTGCGGGAGTCGCGCCGGGCTGCGAAGAGCGGCGGCATACGCAGACTCTTCACGTGGAAGAAGCTGCTGGGGACGTTCTTCGGGATCATCCTGCTGGGCATGGGCGCCTTCGGCGCGCTCTACCTGTACGTCGACGTGCCCGCGCCCAACGCCCTGGCCGAGCGGCAGAGCAACGTCTACCAGTACAGCGACGGCACGCTCCTGGCCCGGTCCAACAGCGATGTCAACCGGCAGATCGTCGACCTGGCCCAGGTGCCCAAGGAGGTCCAGCACACCTTCGTCGCCGCGGAGAACAAGACCTTCTACGAGGACGACGGCATCGACCTCAAGGGCACGACCCGCGGTCTGATCAACACGCTCAGCGGCAAGGGCAAGCAGGGTGGTTCGACCATCACCCAGCAGTACGTGAAGAACTACTACCTGACGCAGGACCCCACCATCAGCCGCAAGCTCCAGGAGCTGGTGATCTCGCTGAAGGTGGACCAGAAGCAGTCCAAGGGGCAGATCCTCGCCGGGTACATCAACACCGCCTACTACGGACGCGGCGCCAGCGGCATCCAGGCGGCCGCCCAGGCGTACTACGGCGTCGACGCCAAGGACCTGAACGTCTCCCAGGGCGCCTACCTCGCCTCGCTCCTCCAGGCCCCCAGCCAGTACGACTGGGCCACCGCCACTCCCACCGGCAAGCGCCTGGTCAAGGACCGCTGGGCCTACACGCTGAAGAACATGGTCGAGATGGGCTGGCTCTCCGAGGCCGAGCGGGCGAAGCAGGAGTTCCCCGTGCCGCAGAAGCCCAAGCCCGCCAAGGGCATGGAGGGCCAGACCGGCTACCTCGTCGAGGCGGTCAACAAGGAACTCGACAAGCAGGGCATCTCCGCCGAGGACCGTGAGGCCGGCGGCTGGACGTTCACCCTCACCATCGACAAGAAGCGCCAGCAGCAGCTGGAGAAGTCGGTGGGCAAGGAGCTGGAGTCGCAGCTGGACCGGGAGGGCAACAAGGTCGACGCCACCGTCCAGGCCGGCGCGACCTCCGTCGACCCGAAGACCGGCAAGGTCGTCGCGATGTACGGCGGCGAGGACTACGTCAAGCACTACGTCAACAACGCCACCCGCCAGGACTACCAGCCCGCCTCCACGTTCAAGCCGCTGGTGCTCGCCGCCGCCCTGGAGAACGAGTCGAAGACCCAGGACGGCAATCTGATCGGGCTCAACACCGTCTACGACGGCACCAGCAAGCGGCCCGTCGTCGGCAGCGACACCCCGTTCAGCCCGCAGAACGAGGACAACCGGAGCTACGGCCCGATCTCCGTCCAGAAGGCGATGAACAGCTCGGTCAACTCCGTCTTCGCGCAGATGATCGTGGACGTGACGCCCGCCGCCGCCAAGCGGACCGCGCTCGCCCTCGGCGTACCGGACAAGAACTTCCCCGAGCGCCCCGCCGTCACCCTCGGCACCATGAACGCCTCCACCTGGGACATGGCGGGGGTCTACGCGACCCTGGACAACCACGGCCGCAAGGTCACCCCGCACATCCTCCAGTCCGCCGAGCACCGCGACCGTACGGTGAAGCCGGAGGCGGCCAAGAAGGAGCAGGCGATCAGCCGCGCGTCGGCCGACACCGTGACCTCCGCGCTCACCGGCGTCGTCAAGTCCGGCTCCGGCAGCGCGGCCAGCACCTCCGCCTACCAGGCGGCGGGCAAGACGGGCACCTCGGAGGAGAACAAGTCGGCCTGGTTCGCCGGGTACACCCCGGAGCTGACCACGGTCGTGGCCCTCTTCGGCGAGTCGCCCAAGGGCGGACGGCAGGTCTCCCTCACCGGTACGGCCAACTCCGGCCGGGCCAACGGCGGTGGTTTCCCGGCCCGCATCTGGGCGGACTACACCCTCGGCGCCCTCGGCGGCGGCTCGGACGCCAGGTTCGACCTCCAGGACGTGGAGCGCGGCGAGGTCCCGCCCCCGCCGACCCCCTCAAAGACGCCGTCGGAGGAGCCGACCCCGTCGGAGAAGCCCACCCCGTCCGAGACGCCGTCCAAGACCCCGAGCGAGACGCCCAGCGAGACCCCGACGACCCCCTCGGCCCCGCCGACCATCACGCCGCCCACGACCCCGCCCACCACCCCCGAGCTGCCGCCCCAGCCGGGGGAGAGCGACGGGCAGCCGGGCGAACGGCCCGGCGGTGGCGGACTCCTCGGGGAGTGACCACCCGCGTATGACCCGCGTATGACGGAGGGGGGCGGTGCCGATGGCGGCACCGCCCCCCCTCCCGCGTACGTCAGGTCAGCCGCGCGTCGCCATCTCGAACCAGACGACCTTGCCCGTCGACAGCCGCGTCGCACCCCACCGCCGGGCCAGCCGGTTCACCAGGAACAGCCCGCGGCCGCCCTCGTCCGTGTCCCGCGCCCGGCGCTGCCGGGGCAGCTGCGGGGAGTCGTCGCCGACCTCGCAGCGCAGGATGTCCGTCCGCAGCAGCCGCAGCGTCACCGGCCGCTCCGCATAGCGCACGGCGTTGGTGACGACCTCGCTGATGAGCAGCTCCACCTCGTCGGACATCTCCTCCAGGTCCCACCGGCTCAGCGCCCGCCGGGCCAGCCTGCGGGCCCGGCCCGGGGCCGCGTCCTCCGGCTCCAGATACCAGTACGCCACGTCGCTCGGCGCGATCCCGTCGAAGCGGGCGGCGAGCAGCGCGATGTCGTCGTCCCGGTCGCCCGGGCCCAGCATGTCGAGGACGTCGTCGCAGAGGGCCTCCAGCGGCGGCGCGTGGTCCGGGCCGGTGAGCTGGGCGGTCGCCGCGAGGCGCTCCCGCAGCTGTTCGATGCCCGTCCACACGTCCCGCAGCCGGGACTCGACCAGGCCGTCGGTGTACAGCAGCAGCGTGGCACCGGCCGGGGCGTCCAGCTCCACGGCCTCGAAGTCGACCCCGCCCACCCCGATCGGGGCGCCCGGCGGCACCCGCAGCACCTCGGCCCGGCCACCCAGGTGGAGCAGCACGGGCGGCGGGTGTCCGGCGTTGGCGATGGTGATCCGGTGCGCGACCGGGTCGTACACCGCGTACAGGCAGGTCGCCATGCGGTCGCTGCCGAGCCGCTGCGCCTGCTCGTCCAGGTGGTGCAGCACCTCCTGCGGCGGCAGATCGAGCTGGGCCAGGATCTGGGCCGTCGTGCGGAGCTGGCCCATGATCGCGGCGGAGGTCATGGAGTGGCCCATCACATCCCCGACGACCAGGGCGACCCGGCTGCCGGGCAGCGGGATCGCGTCGTACCAGTCGCCGCCGACCCGGGCCGTCTCGGCGGCCGGGAGATAGCGGGAGGCGAGGCGTACGCCGGTGGGCTGGGGGAGCGAGTCGGGGAGCATCGTGCGCTGCAACTCGTCGGCGATGTAGGCCTCGCGCCCGTACAGCACGGCCTTGTCGATGCCGAGCGCGGTGTGCGTCGCCAGCTGGGCGGCGACCAGCAGGTCGCTGGCCTCGAACGGGGGCCGCTCGGTGGACCGTACGAAGACGGCCGCGCCGATCACCCGGCGCCGGCCGCGCAGCGGGGCCAGGATCGCGCGGTGGCCGGTGGGGACCGGACGCCCGGTCCCCAGCAGCTCGGGCAGCGCGGCGCGGGCCGCCGCCGAGTCGCCGAAGACCGGCCGCACCCCGCGCAGCACCTCGGCCAGCGCACCGCCCGCCCGCACCTCGCACAGCTCGGCGGCGGGCATCAGGTCGGCCGTCGGGTCGCTCAGCAGCGGCCGCAGCCGCTCCGTCTCCGGGCCCGCCTCGCCGCCCTCCTCGTCGGTGTGGCGGAGCCGGTCGGAGCGGCGCAGCCGCAGCACGAACGGGCTCACCGGCCGCTCGTCGCCGACCGGCAGCGGGTCGCGCAGATAGACCAGGATCGCGTCGGAGAACGTCGGCACGCTCGCCCGGCACAGGCCCAGCACGATCTCGTCCAGGTCTATGCCGCGGGCGATGCGCCGGGTCGCGGCCCCGACGAAGCGCAGCCGGTCGCCCTCGCGGCGGGTGGCGGCCTGCGCCTCGGCGACGGCGGCGGGTCCGGGGTTCGGCGCGGCGGCCGGCGACGGGATCGCGGCCGCGGCGCCCGCGGCCGCGGCGTCCTGCTGCCGGGGCCGGGTGCGCTCCTGCTGCCGCGCCGCGAGAGGCTGCCGGCCTTCGTGGGAGGTGGGGTGCTCCGTCACGCGTGGGATTCCGTCCGTCCGGGCCGGTTGTATGAGGCAGTCGCCTCGTGGGGCGCCACTGTGCCCCGGCGACCGCGATGAGGACAACGGCTGTCTGCGGATGCCCCCGCACGCGGGGCCGAAACCGAACGTCCGCGAGATGGCCGGAGGACGACGTTCCGCACGGGCGCCGGTCTGCTCACGGCGAGGCGGCAGCGGGCAGCGAACACGTCTCCACCCCCTCGTGGTGGTCCTGCGACCGGGCGGTCCGTCCGGGTCCGTGGCCCGCCGTGCCGCACGACCGGTGCGATGACTTGTGGTCAGATCCGGTGTGTCCCTCAGGGAGCCGGGCCTGCCGACCGGGCCCCCGGGGGGTGCGTCCAGGGTCTCATGACGGCATATGGGCAGGGGTGCGGTCCCAGTCATCCGGCAGCGGCGGAACCTGCCAGCGCGGATCGGGCCGCCAGTGCTCCCAGCCGTCCCGGAACGGCGACCCCCACGCCGAGATCACCTCGACGGCCGCCCGGCCCGCCTCCCGGACCCCCGCGGCCGTCGCAGGGTCCATCAGGCCGACGTGCTGCGCCTGGGCGAACTCGTCCTCGTCCAGCCACTTCCAGCTGCGGTCCGGGTGCACGGAGATGTCGAGAAAGTGATCCTCGGAATCCACCCCCCCGGACCACCGGAGGTGCGGCTCCTCCAGGTTCACGTACCAGTTCCGGAAGAGCCAGCCCCGGTCCCAGAACAGCCAGACCGACCACGGGTCCCCGGGCCGGGCCAGCTTCAGCACCCCGGTTCCGAACCAGGTGGAGCGGGCCGTGGTGCGCGGTGCGGTGTAGCGGGTGGCGAGCGGTTCGGCGTGCACCTGCGTGCCGTTCGCCAGGACCGGGCGTACGCATTCGGTGCCGGGCGCCATCCAGACGGCGAGCAGGTCGTCGGTGTCCTGGACGACGGTCACCGGGCGGCAGATGTGCACGGGCGGGGCCCCGGGCGCCCGGTGGGCCCGGCCGTTGTCGCGGTAGCGCCAGAGGATCTGGTCCCCCGGCGCCCAGCGTGCGCACTCTCCCGTACCTGTCATGGATGGATCTTACGGATCGTCCGGGCCCGCCCGCTGCGACTCGGGTCACCCGGTGTGCCCGGGCGGGCCCGCGAGGGTCACCCGGGCGCCCCCACGGGCCCCGGGTGACCCACACGTCACGGCCGTGTCATCCGCAACACGTCCAGCGCCTCGTCCAGCTGTTCCACGGTCAGGTCGCCGCGCTCCACGTACCCCGAGGCCAGGACGGTCTCGCGGATCGTGGTGCCGTCCTTGAGGGACTGCTTGGCGACCTTCGCCGCCTCCTCGTACCCGATGTACTTGTTGAGCGGGGTGACCACCGAGGGGGAGGACTCCGCGTAGGCGCGGGCCCGCTCCACGTTGGCGGTGATGCCGTCCACCGTGCGGTCGGCCAGCAGGCGGGAGGCGTTGGCCAGCAGCCGTACGGACTCCAGCAGGTTCTTCGCGATGACCGGGAGCATCACGTTCAGCTCGAAGTTGCCGGCCGCGCCCGCCGTGGCGACCGTGGCGTCGTTCCCCGTCACCTGGGCGGCGACCATCAGGACCGCCTCCGGGATGACCGGGTTGACCTTGCCGGGCATGATCGAGGAGCCGGGCTGGAGGTCGGGGAGGGCGATCTCGGCGAGGCCGGTGCGCGGGCCGGAGGCCATCCACCGCAGGTCGTTGGAGATCTTCGTGAGCGAGACCGCGATCGTACGGAGCTGGCCCGAGGTCTCCACCAGCCCGTCCCGGGCCCCCTGCGCCTCGAAGTGGTCGCGGGCCTCGGTCAGTGGCAGCCCGGTGGCCGCGGCGACCTCGGCGATCACGGCGGCGGAGAAGCCGGGCGGCGTGTTGATGCCGGTGCCCACCGCCGTACCGCCCAGGGGCAGTTCGGCGAGCCGGGGGAGGGAGGCTTGCAGCCGCTCCACGCCGTAGCGGATCTGCGCCGCGTAGCCGCCGAACTCCTGGCCGAGGGTGACCGGGGTGGCGTCCATCAGATGCGTACGGCCCGACTTCACGACCTCCGCGAACTCGGCCGATTTCCGCCCCAGGGATTCCGCCAGGTGGTCCAGGGCGGGGATCAGGTCGGCGGTGACGGCGGCGGTCGCCGCGATGTGGATGGAGGAGGGGAAGACGTCGTTGGACGACTGCGAGGCGTTCACATGGTCGTTGGGGTGGACCTCGCGGCCCAGGCGCTCGGTGGCGAGGGTGGCGATGACCTCGTTGGTGTTCATGTTGGAGGAGGTGCCGGACCCCGTCTGGAACACGTCGACCGGGAAGTGCTCGTCCCAGCGGCCCGACGCGACCTCGGCGGCGGCCTCCTGGATCGCGTCCGCGATGTCCGGATCCACCACCTCCAGCTCGGCGTTGACCTTGGCGGCCGCGCCCTTGATCCGGGCCAGCGCCTCGATGTGCGCCCGCTCCAGGCGCTGCCCGGAGATGGGGAAGTTCTCCACCGCCCGCTGGGTCTGCGCCCGCCACTTGGCATCGGCGGGGACCTTCACCTCACCCATCGAGTCGTGTTCGGTCCGGAACCGGTCAGAGCCGGACGTATCTGCCGACGTGTCGGTCATCGTGTTTAAACCTCCTGCAAAAGATGAGCACGTGTCTTGTTCTATGTATTCCCAAGACGCCTACCGGCCAGTAAATACCCGGGGTAACCACTCACCCGGGAGGCGCAATGAGGCGCACCAGGCTCAGACTTCGAGGGCTCCGCAGCCTTCGCCGGCTCCGCTGTACGGCCGCTGTCACCGCCGCGCTCGCGGTGGCCGCCACCACGATGGCGGTCGCCGGACCGGCCGGCGCGGCCGAGTCGGGTACCGGCACCAGCACTATCGCATCGACTCCTCTCCCGCCCGCGCTGGAAACGATCCGGGCGGCCGAGGCCACCCGGCTGTACGGCAGCCCCGCCGAACGGCCGCTCGCCGAACGCAAGACCGGGCTGATCTCACTGGGCGACAGCGAGATCTCCGGCGAGGGCGTCGGCACCTACGACCCCGGCACCAACGGGCCGGACAACTGGTGCCACCGCTCCCCGGAGGCCGCCATCCACCGCACGGGCATCGCGGCGGACGTCACGTACAACGTCTCCTGCTCCGGCGCCTATACCGGGAACATCAAAATCGGCGGAAACAAGCAGTACGCCGACGAGCTGGTGCAGAGCGACAGCCTCGCCATCAAGGCCCGCAACACCCGGATCAAGATGGTCGTCCTGGTCGCCGGGGCCAACGACGACCTCCAGTTCGGCCCGGTCATGACCGACTGCGTGGTCCGCTACATCACCCTCCAGGGCCCGTGCGAGCCCAAGTACGCGGGCGGCTGGCAGGCCCGCGTCGACGCCCTGGTCCCCAAGGTCGAGGCGACCGTCCGCGACCTGCGCACCGTGATGACCGACGCCGGGTACGCCGACAGCGACTACAAGCTCGTCCTGATGGGCTACCCGAGCCCGATCGGCCCGGACTTCTACGACAACCCGAAGTTCCCCGGCAAGCTGATCTGCGGCGGGCTCGGCTACGACTCCGACACCGTCTGGGGCCGCAACACCGCCGTGCCTGCCTTCCAGGTCGGCATGCGCAAGGCGGCCGCCGCCACCGGAGCCGCCTACCTCGACAACTCCCGCCTCTTCCACGGCCACGAGGTGTGCAGCGAGGCCGCCTGGGCGCGCGGGCTCTACATCGACCTGAGCAAGCCCGGACTGCCCGACGAGAACTCCGTACGCCAGTCCTTCCACCCCAACGCGGCCGGCCACCGGGCCTTCGCCTCCTGCCTGACCCAGATGTACGACTCCGGGCTCCGCGAGGCCAGCTGCGCCGACCCGGCCAGCACGGGGAACCCGGTCCTCCAACGGGCGGCCTGGGACGACCTGTTCACCCCGGTGAAGAACGAGGCCACCGGCACCTGTGTGGACGTCCCCGCCTCGGTGACCCGTAACGGCACCGCGATCGGCGGCTGGGACTGCCACGGCGGCCGCAACCAGAACTGGTGGTACGACACCGGTACGCAGACCCTGCGCACCGCGCTCAGCCACGACCGGTGCCTGGACGTGTCGGGCGCCAAGTACAACCCGGGCGCCACGCTCATCGTGTGGGACTGCGCGGGCGCGGCCAACCAGAAGTTCGTCCGCCAGGCGGGCACCATCCGCCCGGCGGCCGCGACCGGGCTCTGTCTGACGCTGGCGGGGGCCAAGGACCCGCTGAAGCTCCAGACGTGCGACGGCAGCGCGAAGCAGCGCTTCGTGTAGGAGGACCCCGAGGTGGGTGGCGGGTCCTCCGCCACCCACCGTCCGCCGTCAGCTGCCCGTCATCACCGCGCCCAGGATGGCCGCCAGATACGCCGGGTCCGCCACCCCGCACAGCTCGCGCGCCGAGTGCATCGAGAGGCCCGGCACCCCCACGTCCACCGTGGTGACGCCGAGGCGGGCCGCCGTGAGGGGGCCGATCGACGTGCCGCAGGGCATCGCGTTGTTGGAGACGAACGGCTGCCAGGGCGCGCCCGCCCGCTCGCAGGCGGCCGTGAACAGGGCGATGCCGGTCGAGTCGGTGGCGTACCGCTGGTTGACGTTCACCTTGACCGTCGGGCCGCCGTTGGGCAGCGGGCGGTGGTCGGGGTCGTGGCGCTCCGCGTAGTTGGGGTGCACCGCGTGGGCCATGTCGGCGGAGACGCAGAACGCCCCCGACAGCGCCCGCGACCAGTCCTCGTCGCTGCCGCCCCGGGCCGCGACCGAGCGCGAGAGGACCCGCTCCAGCAGCGGGCTCTGCGCCCCCGTCTCGGAACCGCTGCCGACCTCCTCGTGGTCGAAGGCGGCCAGCACCGGGACGAACGACGGCTCGGTGACCCCGGTGGCGGCGTCCACCAGGGCCGTCACCCCGGCGTGCACCGAGACCTGGTTGTCCAGCCGGGACGCCACGACGAACTCCCGCTCGGCGCCCAGGTATCCGGGCTGCTGGATGTCGTGCAGCATCAGGTCCCAGCCCAGCACGTCCGCCGGGTCCTCCCCGGCCGCCGCCGCGACCAGCCGCAGCAGCTCGCCCTCGCGCGGGTCGCCGAGCGCCCAGATCGGGGCGATGTGGCGCTGCCGGTCCAGCGCCACCCCGTCGTTGACCGTGCGGTCCAGGTGGATGGCCAACTGCGGTACGCGCAGGAGCGGTTCGTCGATCTGTACGAGGGTGCTGCGCGGGGTGCCGTCCGGGCCGCCGCGCAGCGCGAGCCGGCCGGAGATGCCGAGGTCCCGGTCCAGCCAGGTGTTGAGCGGGACCCCGCCGTAGATCTCCACCCCGATCTGCCGCCACCCCGAGGAGCCGGTGTCGGGCGCGGGCTTGATCCGCAGGTTCGGCGAGTCGGTGTGGGTGCCGACGATCCGGAACGGGGTGTGCGCGGGCGCGCCCTCGGGTACGTACCAGGCGATCAGCGCACCGGCCCGGCTGACGAAACAGCCGCCGGTCGCCCCCGTCCAGTCGTCCGTGCCGAGCAGCTCACGGAATCCGGCCTTCTCCAGGCGCTGGGCGGCGCTCGCGACCACGTGGTACGGCGAGGGGCTGGCGGCGATGAAGGCGAGCAGGTCGTCGGTGTGGCTGCGGTGGGGGGCCGGAGTCATTCGGCGTCCGCCTTTCCGGAGTTCGGCAGTGGCTGCGCGGCGAAGGGCCGCAGGGCGCCGTGGGGTGCCCGGCGGATCAGGCCGGTGTCAGGCCGGTGGAGATTGTCAGGAACGTTCGACAACCCTTCGCGGCCGCCCCCGCGCGGCGCAAGCCCGCAGGGCGGCGGGCTGCGGGAAAGCGGCGGTGCGGGACCGGCCATCCGCCCGCCGCCGGGGCCGGGGCTTCCAGGGTCCGGGCGGGGCGCGTTCCCTAACGCCTGTTCGCGCGGTGTCCGTTCGGGCGAGCTGACAGGGCCCGGGCCGTGACGCGCGCATGACCCTCGCGGCGGTCGGCAGGTGTGCGACGGCGCCCGTCGGGTCTGTTCCGGGCCCGTTCGGGCAGGAGGTGTCCGCTGTCGCGAGATTGGCTTGATATCGACGTACGAGGGGTGGTGTTTCCGCCTGAACGCGCCGGGAACACCGCCCGAACGCGGTCCGAACGCGGCGGAGGGGGCGCCCGTTCGGACGCCCCCTCCCCACCGTCTGCCGGGTGCCGGTCAGCCCAGGCCGGGACCCCGGACCGGAATGCTGGTGAACGTCGGCGCAGGGGCGGGCTCGGTGAAGAAGTCGTTGCCCTTGTCGTCGACCACGATGAACGCGGGGAAGTCCTCGACCTCGATCCGCCAGACCGCCTCCATGCCGAGCTCCTCGTACTCGACGACCTCGACCTTCTTGATGCAGTCCTGCGCGAGGCGGGCCGCCGGGCCACCGATCGACCCGAGGTAGAACCCGCCGTGCGCACCGCAGGCGTCGGTGACCTGTTTGCTGCGGTTGCCCTTGGCGAGCATCACCTTCGAGCCGCCCGCCGCCTGGAACTGCTCCACGTACGAGTCCATCCGGCCGGCCGTCGTAGGGCCGAAGGAGCCGGAGGCGTACCCCTCGGGCGTCTTCGCCGGGCCCGCGTAGTACACCGGGTGGTCCTTCAGGTACTGCGGCATCTCCTCGCCCGCGTCCAGCCGCTCCTTGATCTTGGCGTGCGCGATGTCGCGCGCCACGACCAGCGGGCCGGTCAGCGAGAGCCGGGTCTTGACCGGGTACTTGGTCAGCTCGGCCAGCACGTCCTCCATCGGCCGGTTGAGGTCGATCTTCACGACGTCCCCGGCCTCGTCGAGGTGCTCGTCCGTGGTGTCCGGGAGGAAGCGGGCCGGGTCCTTCTCCAGCTGCTCCAGGAAGACGCCCTCGGCGGTGATCTTCGCGGTGGCCTGGCGGTCGGCCGAGCAGGAGACGGCGATGGCGACGGGCAGCGAGGCGCCGTGCCGGGGCAGGCGCACCACGCGCACGTCGTGGCAGAAGTATTTGCCACCGAACTGGGCGCCGATCCCGATCTTCTGGGTCAGCTCGAAGACCTTCTCCTCCAGCTCCTTGTCCCGGAAGCCGTGCCCGGTGGGGGAGCCCTCGGCGGGCAGCTCGTCCAGGTAGTGCGCGGAGGCGTACTTGGCGGTCTTCAGCGCGAACTCCGCCGAGGTGCCGCCGACCACGATCGCCAGGTGGTACGGCGGGCAGGCCGCGGTGCCCAGCGAGCGGATCTTCTCCTCCAGGAACTTCATCATGGAGGCCTCGTTGAGGACGGCCTTCGTCTCCTGGTAGAGGAACGACTTGTTGGCCGAGCCGCCGCCCTTGGCCATGAAGAGGAACTTGTACGCGCCGCCGTCGGTGGCGTACAGCTCGATCTGGGCCGGGAGGTTGGAGCCGGTGTTCTTCTCGTCCCACATGGTCAGCGGGGCCATCTGCGAGTAGCGCAGGTTGAGCTTGGTGTACGCGTCGTAGATGCCGTGCGAGAGGGCCTCCTCGTCACCGCCCTCGGTCAGCACGTTCTGCCCGCGCTTGCCCATGACGATCGCGGTGCCGGTGTCCTGGCACATCGGCAGGACGCCCGCGGCGGCGATGTTGGCGTTCTTCAGGAGGTCCAGCGCCACGAACTTGTCGTTGGAGGAGGCCTCCGGGTCGTCCACGATCCGCCGCAGCTGCGCCAGGTGGGCCGGGCGCAGATAGTGCGAGATGTCGTGCATCGCCTCGGCGGCCAGCGTGCGCAGCGCCTCCGGGGCGACCTTGAGGAACGTACGGCCGTCGGCCTCGAAGGTGGATACACCCTCGGCGGTCACCAGACGGTACGGCGTGGTGTCCTCTCCCAGGGGGAGCAGATCGGAGTACGCAAACTCTGGCATTACGGCCATTCCTCACTCGGCGACAGCGGCTGGCCTCCCTTGGGCAGCGCGTCAACCAGGGTAGAACGCCGCTTCCCGGCCGATCCTGTGAGGTAAGGCTCACCTGGAGGCCGCCGGGGCTTCCCGAAGAGGCGGGCGTGCCGCCCGGAGGGGTAGTCGCGATCTATCGCGTTTGGGTACGCTGGGCCGGTGGACCTAGAGAAGCAGCCCCAGCAGCCCGCCCGGCCGGCCGTCCCGCCCGCCCCGGTGCCGCCCGCCGAGGCCGCGCCCGGCGACTCGATCCGGGCCTCCGACGCCGACCGCGACCGGATCGCGGACATCCTGCGCGAGGCGATGGCCGAGGGGCGCCTGACGGCGGACGAGCACGCGGAGCGGGTCGATCTCGTCTACCGGGCCAAGACCGTCGGCGAACTCCAGCCGCTGGTCCGCGATCTCCCCGCCGCCTCCTCCGGCGCCGCCCCGCGCCCGGCGCCGCAGCAGCCGTACGCCTACGGCCCCGAGTCCCCCGACGGCCCGGCGGACAACCTCGTCGCGGTCTTCAGCAGCGCCACCCGCAAGGGCCGTTGGCGCGTCGGCCCCCGGACGAACGCCTTCTCGCTCTTCGGCAGCGTGGAGATCGATCTGACGGAGGCGCTTTTCGGCCAACGACTCACGGTCATCAGCGCCACGTCCATCTTCGGCAGCGTCGAGATCCGGGTGCCGGAGAACATCACGCTGCGCGGCAGCGGGACGGGCGTCCTCGGCAGCTTCGACATCCGCACGCTGGAGTCGGTCGACCCGGAGGCGCCGGTCGTGGTCGTCAACGGCTATGCGGTCCTCGGCAGCGTGGAGGCGAAGCCCAAGCGGGGCAAGTTCGTCGCGGACCTCCAGCGGCGGCTGCGCAAGCACCTGGGGCACTGAGAACGGCTCGAACCGCTCGGCGGACGCACGTTCGGGAATCAGCCAGAACACCTCTCGGAGCCCTTGTCGCGCGCCGTGCGCCGGTGCCACTCAGTGCATAGGCGTACACGCAGCGGGTATGGACTGCTGCATCGTCTCTCGCTCGCGAAGCCGTAGCCGTCGTCAGGAGTAGACCGTGCTGCAACCGCCGCATCAGCCTCAGGTCGCCGACGTTCCTGCCCAGCGGACCCCCGTCCGGGAGGACGAGGCGGGCCCCTGGCACTCGGAGGCGGTGTGCCGCCGGGACGAAGCCGGGCTGTTCTTCGCCCCGTCGAAGGAGCCGACCGCCGCCCGACTGGCCCGTGAAGAGGCCGCCAAGCGCGTCTGCGCCCGCTGCCCGGTGATGGTGGCGTGCCGGGAGCACGCGCTGATGCAGCCCGAGCCGTACGGGGTGTGGGGCGGGCTCACCGCCGCCGAACGCCGTGTCGCGCTGGCCCGCCGTCGCCGGCGCGACATCGAACTGGCCGCCGCCGCACCGGCGGAGCGCATAGCCGCGGCCGGCTGAGCCGCATACGGGGGAGGGGGCGCGGGGACCGTGGCCCCCGCGCCCCCTCCTTCCGTCTGTCGCTCCGCTACTTCTGTCTGCGGCTCCGTTACTTCGCGCGGTCGAAGTCGATGGCGCTGTAGGCGCGCAGCTTCGACAGCCGGTGGGTCGAGGAGATCGTCCGGATCGTGCCGGACTTGGACCGCATCACGATCGACTCGGTGGTCGCCGTCTCCGCGCGGTACCGCACACCGCGCATCAGCTCACCGTCGGTGATCCCCGTCGCCACGAAGAACACGTTGTCGCCGCTGACCAGGTCGTCGGTCGACAGCACCCGGTCCAGGTCGTGGCCCGCGTCCAGCGCCTTCTGCCGCTCCGCCTCGTCCTTGGGCCAGAGCTTGCCCTGGATGACACCGCCGAGGCACTTTATGGCGCACGCCGAGATGATGCCCTCGGGGGTGCCGCCGATGCCCATCAGCAGGTCGACGCCGGTGCCCTCACGGGCGGCCATGATGGAGCCCGCCACGTCGCCGTCGGAGATGAACTTGATCCGGGCGCCCGTCTCCCGGATCTCCTTGACGATGCCCTCGTGGCGGGGGCGGTCGAGGATGACGACGGTGACGTCCTCGGGCGTGGAGTTCTTCGCCCGCGCGACGCGCCGGATGTTCACCGCCACGGGCGCGTTGATGTCGACGAAGTCCGCCGCCTCGGGCCCCGTGACCAGCTTGTCCATGTAGAAGACCGCCGACGGGTCGAACATCGCCCCGCGGTCGGCGGCCGCCAGCACGGCGATCGCGTTCGGCATGCCCTTGGCGTTGAGCGTGGTGCCGTCGATCGGGTCGACCGCGATGTCGACCTCGGCGCCGGTGCCGTCGCCGACCCGCTCGCCGTTGAACAGCATGGGGGCTTCGTCCTTCTCGCCCTCCCCGATGACGACGACGCCGTTCATCGAGACGGTCGAGACGAGGGTGCGCATGGCCTTCACGGCGGCGCCGTCGGCGCCGATCTTGTCGCCGCGGCCCACCCAGCGCCCGGCGGCCATCGCGGCGGCCTCGGTGACCCGGACCAACTCCAGGGCCAGGTTGCGGTCGGGGGCCTCCGGGGAGACCTCCAATTGGGACGGCAGATGATGCTCGGACATCGGAGCGCACCTTTCTGTACGGCGACGACCGGATATGAGGGTGCTGTGACTCTATCGGTAGGTCGATAAAATGAGCAGTGCGGGTCACGCATGAGCGCCCCGGTCCGTGTTCCCGCCGCCACCCACCGTCAGCGCCGACGTCCGGCCCCACCCTGCGGCCGGGCGCGCCGGGCCGCGTGCCACCATGGATGCCGTGGCAAGCAAGCGAGGCAAGCAGACGGCCAGGAACATGTTCCTGTCGACCTTGGTGACCGCCGCCTGTGCGGGCGTCATCTACATCTTCGTTCCGCATGACGAGAACCTCGACCCGGTCAAGGCCGTCGACTTCTCCGTGGAACTGGCGACGGTGCGGGTCGCCGCCCCCTACCCGGTCGCCGCGCCGGAGGGCCTGCCCGAGAAGTGGAAGCCGACCTCGGTCTCGTACGACGCCACCGGCGGCAAGGCCTGGCACATCGGCTTCCTCGACCCGGACGGCAAGTACGTCGCGGTGGAGCAGTCCACCGCCGCCGCGCGCACGTACGTCCCCCAGGTCAGCCAGAAGGCCAAGGACACCGGGACCACCGCGAAGGTGGCGGGCCGGGAGTGGCAGGTCTGGGAGGGCGAGAAGTACGACGCGCTCGTCCTGCCGGAGAAGGGGCACACCACGGTGGTGACGGGCTCGGCGCCCAGGGAGCGGCTGGTCGAGATGGCGGAGGCGCTGAAGACGGAGCCGGTCGGGGGAGCGGCCCCGTCCGCCTCTGCTTCCGCCCCGGCTTCCTGAGGCCGGCCCTCTCCGCCTGTACGTACGTGAAGGGGCCCCGGAACAGTTGGTGTTCCGGGGCCCCTTCACGTAGGCGCGTGGCCGCTCAGACGGTCTTGATGACCTCGTCGTAGGAGAGGCGCGGGCTGCGCGGGAACCAGGCGTCCTCGCCAGGCTTGCCGATGTTGACGACCATCAGCGGGGTGTGGTCGTCGTCCAGGAACTCCTTCTGGATGCCGGCGGCGTCGTATCCGGTCATCGGTCCGGCGGCCAGGCCGGCGGCGCGGACGCCGATGATGAAGTACGCGGCCTGGAGCGCGGCGTTGAGGCCGGCGGCCGACTCACGGGCCGGGCGCTCCGAGAAGAACATGTCCTTGGCCTGCGGGAAGTGCGGCAGCAGGGTCGGGAGCTCCTCGTGGAACTCGTTGTCGGCGGCGAGGATCGCGACCAGCGGGGCGGTGGCGGTCTTCGGGCGGTTGCCCTCGGCCATGTGCTGCACCAGGCGCTCGCGGCCCTCGGCGGAGCGGACCAGGACGACGCGCAGCGGCGACTGGTTGAAGGCGGTCGGGCCGAACTTGACCAGGTCGTAGATCGCCTGGACCTGCTCGTCGGTCACCGGCTCGTCGGTGAAGGTGTTGGCGGTGCGGGCCTCGCGGAAGAGGAGGTCCTGGGCGGCGGGGTCAAGAACGAGGGACATCTGGGGTCAAACCTTCCGAAAGGGCGTGGGGGAAGTGATGCATCGACCGTAACGGAGAGGTAGGTTAACTTTCAACTAAAACTGGAGGGGAGTGATCCACTCCACAGCTCAGAGGGTCTTGCGGTCTCCGGTCCCTGCGGTCTCCGGCCCCCCGCGGTCTTCGGGTCCCCCGGACTTCGGGTCCTCCGGGGGGCAGCCTTCCGGTCGTCCGGACCCTGCGGTCTTCGGGCCCCCGGGCCTTCTGCCCCTCCGGGTGGGGTCAGCCGTCGGAGGCCGGGCCTCCGAGGGGCTCGTCCTGGGGCCGGGCGAGCGCCGCGTCCAGGCGGGCCCGGGCGCCCTCCAGCCAGTGGCGGCAGATCTTCGCCAGCTCCTCGCCCCGCTCCCACAGAGCCAGCGACTCCTCCAGCGTCGTGCCGCCCGCCTCCAGCCGGCGTACGACCTCGATCAGCTCGTCCCGCGCCTGCTCGTACCCGAGCGTGCTCGTCGCGGCACCCGCGGCCGCCGCCGTACCGTCATCCGTCATGTGATCCACCCTAGGTCCGTCGTCTTCCGGTCCAACGCGCCCCGCCCCTTCACTGCGGCTCACCCGTCCACCCGCACCGTGAACTCGCCCTCCGACACCCGCGCCCGCAGCGGCTCTCCGGGCGCCCCGGCCTCGTCGGGGGAGCGCACCACATGGCCGTCGGGCCGCTGGAGCACCGCGTACCCCCGCTCCAGCGTGGCGGCGGGAGACAGCGAGACGACCCGGGCCCGGGTATGGGCCAGCTCCGAATCGGCCCGGTCCAGCAGATGGCCCAGCACCCGGCGGCTCCGCCCGACGAGCGCGTCCACCTCCGCCGCCCGCTCGTCCACCAGCCGCTGGGGCCGCTCCATGGCGGGCCGGCCCAGCGCGTGCGCGAGCCCCCGCTCCTCGCGGTCCAGGATGCCCCGTACGGTCCGCAGCGCCCGGTCCCGGAGCTGCTGGACTCGGTCCAGCTCCTCGCCCACGTCCGGTACGACCTTCTTGGCCGCGTCCGTGGGCGTGGACGCGCGCAGGTCGGCCACCAGGTCCAGCAGCGGGGAGTCCGGCTCATGGCCGATCGCGGAGACCACCGGCGTACGGCAGGCGGCCACGGCCCGGATCAGCTGCTCGTCGGAGAACGGCAGCAGGTCCTCCACGCTCCCGCCGCCCCGCGCCACCACGATCACGTCCACCTCGGGCAGCGCGTCCAGCTCCTCGACCGCCTGGACCACCTGGCTGACCGCGTTCACCCCCTGCACGGCGGTGTTGCGGACCTCGAAGCGCACGGCGGGCCAGCGGCGGCGGGCGTTCTCCAGGACATCGCGCTCGGCGGCGGAGGCCCGCCCGCAGACCAGCCCGATGAGCTGGGGCAGGAAGGGGAGCGGCTTCTTCCGGTCCAGCGCGAAGAGCCCCTCGGCGGCGAGCGACTTCTTCAGCTGCTCCAGCCGCACCAGCAGCTCACCGATGCCGACCGGCCGTATGTCGGTGGCCCGCAGCGACAGCTGCCCCCGGGGCGCGTACCACTCGGGCTTGGCGAGGACGACGACGCGCGCGCCCTCGCTCACCACATCGGCGATCCGGTCGAACACCTGCCGGAAGCAGGTCACGCTCACCGAGATGTCGTGGGACGGGTCGCGCAGGGTCAGGAAGACGACCCCGGCCCCCGGCCGCCGCGAGAGCTGGGTGATCTGCCCCTCCACCCAGATGGCACCGAGCCGGTCGATCCACCCCCCGATCAGGCGCGACACCTCACCGACGGGCAGCGGCGCTTCCGCGGACGTGTTGAGAGCCATGCGCCCGAGCGTATCGGGACGGACCGACAACGACGGCGGCCCGGGAAGAGCAACCCCTTACTCAGGGCAGTCCCTCTACCGAGGCCGCTCCATCCCGCGCCCGCCCGCCCCCTGCACCGCGAGCACCACGAACCCCACCGCCAGCCAGCACAACCCCACCACCTGGGCGCTCGTCGTCGCCTCGATGATGACGGCGACCAGCACCCCCGCACCGACCACCGGGAAGAGCACGTGCTTCCACCAGACGGGCGGCCCCGACATCCGGCGTACGACGAACCAGCCGACCACCGACGCGTGCAGTAGCACGAACGCCGTCAGCGCCCCGATGTCCACGACCGACACCAGATGGTCGAGGCCGTCGTCGCGCCGGGCGGCCCACACGGCGGCCACCAGCGTCACGATCGCCGCACCCAGGATGGCGAGCCGCGGCACACCCGACTTCGGGTCGACCTTGGCGAGGAAGGGCGGCAGCCGCCGCTCCCGGGCCATCGCGAAGACGAGGCGCCCGGCGGCCGCCTGCCCCGCCAGCGCCGCGAACGCCGCACCGATGGCCTTGCTGACCGCCACCAGGTCGTGCAGCCAGGTCCCGACGGAGGCGTCGACCGTGTCGTAGAAGGCCGACCCCTGGGCCGCCGGGTCCGCCGCCAGCTCGGCCGAACTCATCGGCTCAAGGAGCGCCGCCAGATAGGTCTGCACGATGAACAGGACCCCCGCGAGCACCAGACAGAACAGCACCGCCCGCGCCACCTTCTGCGAGCCGCCCGTCACCTCCTCCGCGAACGAGGCGATGGCGTCGAACCCCAGATACGACAGCACGGCCACCGACACCGCGCCCAGCACCGCCGCCATGGAGAACGCCGAGTCCCCGGTGAGCGGCGTCAGCCACCCGCGCTGCGCCCCGTCCCGTACGAGGACGGTCACGGCCGACACCACGAAGACCAGCAGCACCACGATCTCCATGGCCAGCACGGCGAACCCGACCCGCGCGGCCGCCCGTACCCCCCACAGGTTGAGCAGCGTGGTGATGAGGACGGCGATCGCGGTCCACACCCACCGCGACACCTCAGGGACCAGCGCGTTCATCGCGATCCCGGAGAAGAGGTAGGCGACGGCCGGGATCAGCAGATAGTCCAGCATCGCCATCCACCCCGCGATGAACCCGGGCCCTTCCCCGAGCCCCTTGCGGGCATACGTGAAGACGGACCCGGCGAAGGGCGCGACCCGCACCATCTGGGCGTAACTGAAGGCGGTGAACCCCATGACGACGGTGGCCACGATGTAGACGAGGGCGACCGAACCGCCGGACTTGGCGTCCAGGGTGCCGAAGATGCCGACGGGGGCCATGGGGGCGATGAACAGCAGCCCGTAGACGACGAGGTCCCGGAACCCGAGGGTCCGCCGCAGCTTGCCCTCCTCGACGCTGCTGCCGCCCGTGCCGGCGCCCCCCGCTCCCGTACCGCTCCCCGAGACAGACGTCATGAACCCTCCACAGTCACCGTCCGCAACACCCGTGCAGCCATCAGTCTCCCGACCCGGCCGTCGCGGCGCCTGCTGGGTACGGCCTTACGATGGGACGCATGACTGCAAAGCCTGCCCGCCGTGTCCTGCTCGCCGCACCGCGTGGCTACTGCGCGGGCGTGGACCGCGCCGTGATCGCCGTCGAGAAGGCCCTGGAGCAGTACGGGGCCCCGATCTACGTCCGCCACGAGATCGTGCACAACAAGTACGTCGTGCAGACCCTGGAGAAGAAGGGTGCGATCTTCGTGGACGTCACCGCGGAGGTCCCCGAGGGCTCCATCGTGATGTTCTCCGCGCACGGAGTCGCGCCCACGGTCCACGCGGAGGCCGCCGAGCGCAAGCTCGCCACCATCGACGCGACCTGCCCGCTGGTCACCAAGGTCCACAAGGAAGCCGTCCGGTACGCCAAGGAGGACTACGACATCCTCCTCATCGGCCACGAGGGCCACGAGGAGGTCATCGGCACCTCCGGCGAGGCCCCCGACCACATCCAGCTGGTCGACGGCCCCGAGGACGTCGCGAACATCGAGGTACGCGACGAGTCGAAGGTCGTCTGGCTCTCCCAGACCACCCTCTCCGTCGACGAGACGATGGAGACGGTGGGCGCGCTCAAGTCGAAGTTCCCCAACCTCCTCTCGCCGCCCAGCGACGACATCTGCTACGCCACGCAGAACCGCCAGATCGCGGTGAAGAAGCTGGCCGAGGACGCCGAGCTGGTCATCGTGGTCGGCTCCAAGAACTCCTCGAACTCCATCCGCATGGTCGAGGTCGCCCTCGACGCCGGAGCCGACGCCGCGTACCTGGTCGACTTCGCGAGCGAGATCGACGAGGCGTGGCTGGAGGGCGTGACCACGGTCGGCCTGACCTCCGGGGCCTCGGTCCCCGACGTCCTGGTCGACGGGGTCATCGAGTGGCTCGCGGAGCGCGGTTACGAGGACGTGGAGACGGTCAAGACGGCCGACGAGTCGATCACCTTCTCCCTCCCCAAGGAGCTCCGCCGCGACCTGCGCGCCGAGGCCGCCGCCCTCTCCGCCGAGTAGGCACGAGTAGGCGGAGTAGAGGGCACAGGGCGCGGCCTGCCCGTACGGTGTTTCCATGGAGATCTTCGGCGTGGACATCGGCGGTTCAGGGATCAAGGGCGCTCCCGTGGACCTGGACCGAGGGGACCTGGCGCAGGAGCGCCACAAAGTGCTGACACCGCATCCGGCCACGCCCGACCGCGTGGCCGACTGCGTGGCCGAGGTCGTCGCCCACTTCGACTGGCAGGGCCCCATCGGGATCACGTTCCCGGGGGTCGTCACGGACGGCGTCACGCGTACGGCGGCCAATGTCGACAAGGGCTGGATCGACACGGACGCCCGCGCGCTGCTGGGCGAGCGGGTCGGCCAGCCGGTGACGATCCTGAACGACGCGGACGCGGCCGGGGTCGCGGAGATGACGTTCGGCGCGGGCCGGGGCCGCAAGGGCACGGTCATCATGCTGACCCTGGGTACGGGCATCGGCAGCGCGCTTTTCGTCGACGGCCGCCTCGTCCCCAACACGGAACTGGGCCACCTGGAGCTGCACGGCCACGACGCGGAGAAGCGCGCCTCCACGAAGGCCAAGGAGGACGAGGACCTCAGCTGGCAGCACTGGGCGCACCGGGTGCAGAAGTATCTGCTGCACGTGGAGATGCTGTTCTCGCCCGAGCTGTTCATCATCGGCGGCGGGGTGAGCCGCAAGGCGGAGAAGTTCCTGCCGCTGATCGAGAAGGTGCGCGCGGAGATGATCCCGGCGGAGCTCCAGAACAACGCGGGGATCGTCGGCGCGGCGATGGCGGCGGCGGAGAAGTAGGGCCTGGCGTTACCGCTCGGCCCGCCCGGCCGGTGCGCCGGGGCGGCGCCACCTGCCGGCGCGGAGTCGCCCGGGAAACCCGGACGACGTCACCTGCCGGCCCGCGAGCGGTCGGCAGGAACGGGCCTGGCACCCGCCCCGGCAACCTTCTTGGGCACCCGGCCCGCCGCGGGCCGGGCGGCCTTCTCCGCTCCCGTACGCCCCTGAGCCAGCAGATATTGCCGCCGGGCCCGCAGATACCGGACCTTGCGTACGGTGGCGATGAGACCGGCGATCAGCGTCCCGCCGTACAGCCAGCCGGCATGCACGGCGAGCGCGGTGACCAGGGCCATGGTCTGCCCGCCGAAGCCTTCGGACCCGCCGGAGATCGGGAAGACCCCGACGGCGAAGGCGATGGGCACGCTGATCGGCGCGGTGACCAGGTCGGCGGGCCGGACCCAGAGCGCGGTGAGCGCGCTGACCGGCAGGAAGAGCAGCCCGTAGACGAGCTCGGAGCTGTCGAACAGCAGCCGGTCCAGACAGGCGAGCACGAACATGGCGAGCGCGGCGAACAGCCCGGCCCCGATCCCGGTCAGCCGGGGATTGGGAAACCGCTTCAGCGCGAGCAGCACGGGCGGCACGGCCCGCACCCGCCCGCCGACGCTCCCCGCCGCCCGGTAGACGGTGGCGTTCTCCCCGAAGGCACCCTGCACAGGCGCGACGGGAGGGGCGGACGCGGCCTGCGGGGCCGGCCTGCGCTGCGGGGGACGTGTCCTGTGCTGCTCCACGGGGACAACGTAGGTCGCGGAGCGGGAGGAATCAGGCGTTGGACACGCGCTTTGGCTGAGCTTGGCGTTGCGTTCGATGGAGTCCGGCCGAAACGAACCTGTTCGGCGGTGTACAAGGGGCGCAGGCGAGGCACATAAGGCTCGGCGAGCCGCAGCCAGGCGCACGAGGGCGAAGGCCGTACGGCTGCGAGCCACAGGGACAGGAGCCACCGCCCATGGACTGGGGCACAGGGGCGGGAGCCACAGCCCCACGGGCTCGGGGCACAGGGACAGGAGCCACCGCCCACGGACTGGGGGCACAGGAGCAGGAGCCACAGCCCCACGGACGGGGGGCACAGAGACAGGAGCCACCGCCCACGGCCTCGGGACGGCCACGGCCCTGGGTGGACCCGTGCGGGGCCGCGCGCCCCCGCCCGTAAACTGGAGAACCGGTCCACTCCGAGACCCGGCCCGAACAGCCGAGCCGGCCCCGGACGCCCCTGACCCCCTCCTCACTCCAGGAAGTCGCCAAAGTGTCGCTCACGATCGGAATCGTCGGTCTGCCGAATGTCGGCAAGTCGACCCTGTTCAACGCCCTGACCAAGAACGACGTGCTGGCGGCCAACTACCCGTTCGCCACGATCGAGCCGAACGTCGGCGTGGTCGGCGTCCCGGACCCGCGCCTGAACAAGCTCGCGGAGATCTTCAACTCCCAGAAGCTCCTGCCGGCCACGGTGGACTTCGTCGACATCGCCGGCATCGTCCGGGGTGCGTCGGAGGGTGAGGGCCTGGGCAACAAGTTCCTGGCGAACATCCGTGAGTCCGATGCGATCTGCCAGGTCATCCGCGCCTTCAAGGACGAGAACGTCGTCCACGTCGACGGCAAGGTCTCGCCCAAGGACGACATCGAGACGATCAACACCGAGCTGATCCTCGCCGACCTCCAGTCCGTCGAGAAGGCCGTCCCGCGCCTGACGAAGGAGTCCCGCCTCCAGAAGGACAAGGTCGCGGTGCTCGCCGCGGTCGAGGACGCCCAGAAGATCCTGGAGTCCGGCCAGACCCTCTTCTCGGCGGGCATCACGGCCGCCACGGAGAAGGGCAAGCTCCTGCATGAGCTGCACCTGCTCACCGTCAAGCCGTTCCTCTACGTCTTCAACGTGGACGAGGACGAGCTGGTGGACGAGGACTTCAAGAACGAGCAGCGCGCCCTGGTCGCTCCCGCCGAGGCGATCTTCCTCAACGCCAAGATCGAGTCCGAGCTGATCGAGCTGGACGACGACGAGGCCTTGGAGCTCCTCCAGTCCATGGGCCAGGACGAACCCGGCCTCGCCACCCTCGGCCGCGTCGGCTTCGACACCCTGGGCCTCCAGACCTACCTCACAGCAGGCCCGAAGGAAGCCCGCGCCTGGACCATCAAGAAGGGCGCCACGGCCCCGGAGGCGGCCGGTGTGATCCACACCGACTTCCAGAAGGGCTTCATCAAGGCGGAGATCATCTCCTTCGACGACCTGGTCGAAACAGGCTCGGTCACCGAGGCCCGCGCGAAGGGCAAGGCGCGCATGGAGGGCAAGGAGTACGTGATGCAGGACGGGGATGTGGTGGAGTTCCGCTTCAACGTGTAGCCGCTGACTTATCGCCACGTCGCTGACTGGCAAACATGCAGGTCAGATAGGGTCCGACTCTTCTGGGTCGGACCCTTGGCTTTTCCCGTGGTGGGATTGTGCCGGGATTGAGACGGGGCTGACGGTGCTGGACCGGACCGGCGTCGACCCAGACGCGTCCGCCGCTCGGTTATCGGTACGACAGTCAATACCGCCAGGTGCCCTCGGATGCATCGTCAACGCGGCCCAACGGGCTTCCGCTCCACCCCGTGGAGTTTCGAAGGTCGTGCCCCCCCATCCGCACAATCCATTTCATGCTGTCCGTGGAAAGTCCTTGTTGTTTCGCGCGTCTGCGAAAACGATCGCCGCTATGGCGCTCGGCAGTTCGCTCTATCTCCACCTCACCGAGTAGTTCATCCACATGCACGGCTACCGGCCCACCCCCTCGGAGGCGCGGTCCTGGAGCGGAGCATTCCCCCAGCTGGTCGCAGCGCTCAATGACTCGGGGCTCGGTGACGTGGAGGTCATGCTCGAGTACGCGCTCCGGATGAACAGCTAGCGGGTCGATGAGGTTCTCGCCGGGACCCACCCGCGCACGGGCGACCCCTCCTATGTTGTCGTGGAGCTCAAGCAGTGGAGCGATGTGGCCCCGGACGAGGACGACCCGGTCCTCTGCCACATCTCTTCCTGCAATCAGCCAGTCCTCAACCCCATCGAGCAGGTGCGCCTCTACTGCGAGTACCTCGTCAACTTCAACGGAGCTGTCGCCGGCCACCTGGAGAGGGGCACGGGAGTGGCCTTCCTGCACAACGCGACCGAGTTCGATGTTGCCGCACTGTGCGAGATCGAGTCCGACTAGTGGGGCTAGTTGTTCGCGGGCGACACCCGGGGCGGGTTCATCGACTACGCGCGCGCCCAGCTCAGCCCTGAGCATCCGGGCGCCGCAGCCGCTGACGCGCTGCTCGGGGGCAATACGATCCCCTCGAAGCAGCTGATGGCGGTCGCAGCGCAGGAAGCCCGTGAGAGAGCAATTCGTGCTTCTCGACGAACAGCAGGTTGCTACCGCATGGTCCGCAACGCGGTACGCAAGGCCCAGCAGTCCGACCACAAAGAGGTCGTGGTTATCACCGGTGGTCCTGGCACCGGTAAGAGCGTCATGGCGCTCTCCCTGTTCGGCGAGTTGTACCGGCGAGACATTCCGGCTCTGCGCGCGACCGGGTCCCAGTCCTTCGCCAAGACGCTGCGCAAGGTCGCGGGTGCCAGGAAGCGCGAAGTTCAGGATCTCTTCAAATACTTCAACAGCTTCATGACCGCGGAGAAGAACAGCCTTGACGCCCTGATCTGCGATGAGGCCCACCGCATCCGTGAGACATCCGCGAATCGGTACACGTCGGCCTCACGCCGGACCGGCAAGCAGCAGATCGACGAACTGATAGACGTGGCCAGAGTCCCCGACTTTCTGCCCGACGAACACCAGGTCGTGCGCCCGGGCGAGATGGGCACGGTGGAAGACATCCGAGCCGCAGCGGCACGCAGGGGGCTGAACTGCCCCGTCGTACGGCCGGACAGCCAGTTCCGCTGCGGCGGGAGCGAGGTGTACCTGCGCAGGGTGGTGCGGCTTCTGGGTCTGGAGCCCGGCGGGCCTGTGGTGTGGGACCCGGACGACCGCATGCAACTCCTGTTGGCCGACAGCCCGGAAGAGATGGAAAGCGCCCTGGACGGCCGCCGCGGTCGACGCTACAGCGCCCGCATGTCACCCGGCTACTGCTGGCAGTGGTCCCCGGAACCCAAGCCGGGACAGCCTCTTCGGATGACGTGAGGATCGGCGCCTGGGCGCGCTCCTGGAACCTGCGCGGCGACCGCTCCGTCTCCGGCGTACCGCCGTCTGCCCTGTGGGCCACGGACCCGGCGGGCTTTTGGCCAGATCGGTTGCGTCTTCACGGCCCAAGGCTTCGAGTACGACTGGTCCGGCGTCATCATCGGCCCCGACCTGCTGTGGCGCGGCGACCGATGGGTGACGGACCGTACGGCGTCCAAGGACCCGGTGTTCAAGCGCTCGACACCGGACGCCGACGTGGATCGCCTGATCCGCAACACGTACAAGGTGCTGCTTACCCGCGGAATGGTCGGCACGGTCGTTCACTCCACGGATCAGGATACGCAGGAGAAACTACGAGAACTGGTCGGTGCTGGCAGGTGCGTGGCTGTTACGGCACAGACACCCGAGCTGAACCAACAGCTTTCTCGCCGACTTGTCACCGACGTGCCATGAATCCGGGGGGGGGGAGTGGCACGTGAGCTGTCGCGCTCCCTAAGATCGCCTGTACCAATTGCGGCCCGACGGGCTTCCTCCACGCGAGGACACGCCCCCACCCGCACGAGTCACTCGTGCCCTGGGGGAACCACCTCGTGTCCATGCTCCTGTTGAGGCTGTCTGCCCAGGATTTGCTCACTCTGAACTCAAGGCGGCGAATGGTGCCGCATCTCGCCGCCAGATACCGGTACTTCCGAGGGCGCGATGTGTCCGATACAGAACGGGAGGCATGGGCCGAGAGCCTGGTCGAGTTGGCGGAAGACCTGGTCGGGGCGGAACGGGGCAACGTCGAGATGATCGTCGAGTGCGCGGCTACGGTCGACGGACCGAAGAAGGGGGAGCCACCCCTCATCGATGTCGTGCTCGTGGGCCGACACCCTGAGACGCGTCTGCCGTCGTTCCAACTCGTCGAGCTGAAGCGGTGGTCAATGGTGACGCAGGTGGAATCCGCCACCGCGAAGCTCGTGAATGTGCCGGGATACCAAAGGCCTAAGAAGCACCCTGCGTTGCAACTCAGGAACACATACCAATTGTTCACCGGAGCCCAGGGACCGCTTCGTGGCATCGCCGTCGAATGTGGCGGATTCGCATATCTGCACAATGCCACCGATGACTCGGTTCGACCGCTGCTCGATACGCTGGCGCCGACTGGAGCGTATGAGCGTGTGTACACCCGAGACAGCCGCGATCTGCTCCTTGCGGACCTCCGACGGCATTTCGCGGAGGATGGTGCGGACTCCGAGGCCGAGCAACTCCTGCGGTTCATGAACCTACGAAACACGCCGCTTCTCGACGCGATGATCAGATCTCGCGGAGAGGACACGGTGTTCACCTTGCGGGGACAGCAGAAGAGAGTGGCGGAGAGTGTTCTGCAGCGAGCCGCTCTGGTTCTCGGCCATCCCGATCAGCCCGCTCCGTCCCCGAACGCCGAAGGAGCCGTGTTCATCGTGACGGGTGGCGCAGGTACCGGAAAGAGTGCCGTGGGTCTACAGCTCAGGGCCGATTTCGAGGCTGCCGGGCAAACGGTGAAGTACGCCAGCGGCAGCCGTGCCTTCAACGGGGCGCTCCAAGAACAGGTGGGCTATACCGACAAGGAGTTCAGGGAGCGGTTCGCCTACTTCAGCCACTTCGTGACACCCCCGGCCCCTCCTTTGGACGTCCTCATCTGCGACGAGGCGCATCGTTTGAGAGAGCGGACCATCGACATGTATCAGCGAGAGGAGAAGTCGGGCAAACAGCCTCAAGTGGATGATCTGCTCGATGCCTCCCGGCTCACGGTGTTCTTCCTCGACGAGAGCCAGTCCGTGCGACCTAAGGAAGTCGGAACAGCGAGCCTGATCGAGGAAGCCGCAAGAGCGCGGGGGATCACTCCACTCCGCTATGAGCTCAGGGAGGAATGGCGCTGTGGGGGCAGTGACGCTTACATCCGCTGGGTGCGCGCCGTACTCGACATCGAGGCAGGAACCACCGAGTGGACCCCCGACGGCTTGATGCACGTCGAGGTGGCCGATAGCCCGGAAGAACTCGAGTACATCATCAAAACGGAGGCAGCGGCGGGAGCGACGGCCCGCATGGTGGCCGGCTTCTGCTGGCCGTGGACCGAGCCGGTGGGAAAGGGGAAGGCCGCACGTCTGGAGGCGGACGTGCGAATCGGTGGCTGGCACAGGCCCTGGAACGCCAAAGGTGACTCCTTCCGTGAGAACGGAGCGGCGCCCCCGTCCACGAAATGGGCAGTGCACCCGTACGGCATCAATCAGATCGGTTGCGTGTACACGGCTCAGGGCCTTGAGTGGGACTGGTGCGGGGTGATCCTTGGCGACGACATGGTGAGACGCGGCGACCGCTGGGTCTACCGCAAGGGCCAGTGGCGTAAGGACCCGGGAAGCAAGGTAAAGCGTGTCAAAGTGCCCGGTTCGTTCGATATGAAGCTTCGTGAGGGCACAGGAAGCGAGGAAGAAAGAGAGGAGCAGTTCGCCCGATGTGTGCGGCACGCCTACCACGTACTCATGACCAGGGCGAGCCGGGCGACGGTGCTGTACTCCACGGATGAGGAGACACAGGAGTATCTGAAGAGCCGCGTAGGTGACGTGCAGATACACGGTCTACGGCCCACGCGGGGAAACCTCTCTGCGGAGGCGCGGGTACCGCATCCCCCCAGCCCGAAGAGGAAGGGTGGCGACACGCCTCCAGGGCAGGAGCTGCTCTTCTGAAGGATCCTCGTCGTTTGGCGAAGCCGGACAAGCTGAAGAAGTGGTGGCGGGCTCGCCGGGCCCGCCACATGCCTGCCTCAGATGAGGTGACGTGCTGCCGCCGCCAGTGCCTCCCACACGAGGTTGGAGATCATGCTCGCGGCGGCGCCGACCAGGATCTCGCGGATCCAGGGACGACGCGCAGGCTTGTACTCGACCGGCTCCATAAGGCCCACTCCATGGTGTGAGTTCGGAATGGTAGGACCGCCCTACCGGGCATCCGCCCCATCCGTCACTCACGGCCAGCGGGCTGGACCGTGGATTCTGCCTCGTACCCTCCGGGAAGGTGCGCAGCGGTAAAAGTCTATCGCACGAGGCGCGCGCCCCTGATCGTTCAATGACCTGACACCTGGGTGAAGTTGGAGCTTGAGATCGGTTGGGACGGTTCCCTTCAGCAGTGGGAACGGCGCACAGGTTTCGATGGTCGCCGCCTGCCCGTCCACCTTGGGAGCAGACCGAACGGATACTGCCTGTCAGCGGGCGCGATGGGGCCGGCCTGGAGTGGCGAGCAGAGCTTCGGGGCCGCTGCTTTCGTGTCCGCTACAGTCCAGGCTTGCTTCTTCTGGAATTTCACCGAACGCTCCACGAGTTTGTACTGAAAGCCCTCGTGCATGATGCGATGGACTGTCAGCATGTCGTCCGGGGGGTCAATCCGGGAGTACGGGCGAAGCACCGCCACAGCGCCGTAGAACGGACGACCCGGTCGGAAGCCGGAGCGTAGCGAGGTGGGAGTGGAATATCCTCGTCGTGGAAAGCCGGTTCGGCCAGGAGCGGGCGCAGTGAGGCGGGGACGTCGTCGGGGAGGCAGGGCCGGACCTGCTCGTCGTCCGTGGCGTACGGGCTCATCTGCGACTCGTGGTCGAAGCCGCGTATGAGCACGCCGGGCGGGGTGAAGTGGACGGAGAAGTCGTCGCCCGCTCCGTTCTTCATCGAGGCCGTTTCCACGCCGGCGGGACCCTTGGTGCCGTCGAAGGTGTAGCGGCGGAACCTCGGATCGTCGCCCATCGCGGCGTTCAGAACGGACAACGCACGCACACGCGTGCGGAGTTCGGCGGGGTCCGGCAGAGCGGTTGCGGTCTCGTGCGCAGTGCTCATGACGCCATGGAAGCAGCCGTCACTGACAACCACCCGCACGTTAGCCCTCAGCCGGCTGTGGCCGCCGCCCCAGCCGCCTGCGGGACCAGCACACTCTGTACGGCCGGGCCCACCAGTGCGACGAGTGTCTCCCGTTCCGCGCCGGTCAGGGTCGGGACGCCGACGATGCCCCGTCCCACCATCAGTCCCACGAGCATCGACGACACGAGCCCCGCCCGGAGCGTCGCGTCGCCGACGTCGCGCGAGGCGATGGCGTCGACCAGCAGTCGCTCCTGGAGGAACTCCCGTAGCTGCTCGTTCGCCTGATCGTTGACGATCGAGCCCCGCAACATCGCCATCAGTGGCTCCGAGCTCCGGGCGTCGCCCTCCCAGATGTCGATGAAGGCGCGCACCACGCGTTCGCCGAGGTCGTCGTCGGTCCCCTCGAACGCCGCGCTGAAGCGCGTCAGCGCGTCCGTGGGGATGGACATGACGGCGGCGAACAGTTCGTTCTTCGACCGGAAGAACTGCATCACCAGGGACGCGTCCACCCCTGCGTCCGCCGCGACCCGCCGGATCGTGGTCGCGGTGAAGCCGTCGGTCGCGAAGCGGGCGCGGGCCGCGTCGAGGACGGCCTGGCGGGTCGTGTTCGTCCCGGGTCGGCGTCCGCGGCGCGCGGCGGTGGCAGGGCTCGTGTGCGCGGTCATGTCCTCAACGTACCTCCCGGGATCTACCTCTCGACGGGTGGATATCAACGATCGTGGAGTTAGAAACTCAACAGGGGTTGAGTTAAAAGCTCTGCGGACTTACGGTCGATTTGTTGCGCCGGAGCCGCCCGTTCCCAGGCGCAGGCGCAGAAACATGAGGAGCTCACCATGAGTGACGACCAGAGGGTGTACACGCCGTCCCAGCCGCTGGAGCCGGGGCCCCGTTACGGGATCCTCAGCGGGTTCGAGCCCGGGACCCGGACGCTGGAGGCGGGGTTCCGGATCGCGCCGCCGTTCCGGGCCCTGCCGGTCGACATCGTTCTGGAGAAGGACGTTTCGGTCACCCTGCGCGACGGCGTCACGATTCACGTCGACGTCTTCCGGCCCGCCGGGGCGGAGCGGGTGCCCGTCATCGTGGCGTGGAGCCCGTACGGGAAGGGGCAGGGCACGTCCGCCAGTGTCATGGGCATCTTCGGCATGGTCGGGCTGGACAACGGGGTCGTCTCGGGGCTGGCGAAGTTCGAGGGGCCGGACCCGGCGTACTGGTGCGCGCACGGCTACGCCATCTGCAACCCGGATATCCGGGGCGTCGTGGACTCCGAGGGCGACAGCGTCGTATGGGACCGGCAGGAGGGCCGGGACTGCTACGACCTCGTCGAGTGGCTGGCCGGCCAGGAGTGGTGCACCGGCAAGGTCGCGATGAGCGGAACCTCGTACCTCGCGGTCTCGCAGTGGTTCACCGCCGCCGAACAGCCGCCCCACCTGGCGGCGGTCAACCCGTGGGAGGGCGTGAGCGATGTCTACCGCGACCTGGTGATGCGCGGCGGCATGCCCGACACCGGCTTCGCCGAGCAACTCCAGAACAACAGCTTCTGGGGCAAGGGCCGGCGGGAGGACATCCTCGCGGAGGCCGAGCGGTACCCGCTGGTGAACGAGCTGTGGGAGAACAAGATCCCGCAGTTCGAGAAGATCACCGTGCCCGCGTACGTCGTCGCCAGCTACTCCAACACGCTGCACACCGCAGGCACCTTCCGTGCGTGGCGGCGGATGGCCTCCGAGCAGAAGTGGCTCCGCGTCCACAACAGCCAGGAATGGCCCGACTACTACGACGCGGACAACACGGAGGATCTGCGCCGGTTCTTCGACCACTTCCTCAAGGGTGAGGAGAACGGCTGGGAGCAGACGCCCCGCGTGCGCTACTCCCTCCTCGACCTCCAGGGCGGCGACCAGGTGAACGTACCGGCGGACCGGTTCCCGCCGGCGGACGTCACATCGGCGAGGTTCTACCTCGACGGGCGCTCCCGGACCCTGGCCACGGCAGCGCCCACCGCCGGGGCGACGGCGGGTTACGTCGTCGGGTCCAACCCGGACGCGGTGTCGTTCGTGACGCGCTTCGACCAGGAGACCGTGCTCGTCGGATACCCGAAGGCGCATCTGTGGGTCGAGGCGGAGGGCTCCGACGACATGGACCTGTTCCTCCTTGTCCAGAAGCTGGACGCCCACGGCACGCCGTTGCAGCAGTTCACCGTCCCCAACCAAGGCGCGATGATCCAGGATGTGACTGAGCGGGGGGCCTCGATCCTGCGGTACAAGGGCGCGGACGGACGTCTGCGCGTCTCGATGCGCCACCTGGACAAGGCCCTGTCCACCGAGGACGTTCCCGCCCACAGCTTCGACCGGGTCGAGAAGCTTTTCCACGGCGAGGTCGTCGAGGTGGAGATCGACCTGCTCCCGCTCGGGCTCGCCTTCCACCCGGGCGAACAGCTGCGCCTCGTCATCAGCGGGCGGTCGCTCCTGGGCACGATGATGCCGGGGAACCGGGAGTACGTCCCGGCCAACAGCGGCCGGCACGTCATCCACACCGGGGGTGACCACGCCTCCTACCTCCAGCTCCCGGTCAGGACCGCGTAACCCTGGCGGAGGAGGGGCGGAGCCGGGTGCCGACGCGGCGGGCGGGTCCGGGCCCATCGCAGATCGGAACCGGGAGAGAGATCGGACCCGGGGAGAAGCGGTTCCGCCCCTGAGCCGGTGGGTAAGTGACGGATAGGTCCCCTTGGGGAGGCTGATCCGATGCCGTGGTTCGCATGGTTGCTCGCCGCCGCGGCGCTTGGCGCTGCGGAGTTCTTCACCCTGACGCTGGTCTTCGGGCTGCTGGCCGGCGCCGCGCTGGTCGCCGCTGTCGTGGCCGGTGTGGGCATCGGCCTGCTCGGCCAGCTGGTCGCGCTCGCCCTGGCCGCCGTGGCGGGGCTCGTCCTCGTGCGGCCCGTCGCCCTGCGGGCCCTGGACCGCGGACCCGTCACGCATGAGGGCAGCGATGCCTTGATCGGCAAGCGGGCCGAGGTGATGCAGGAGGTGACCGCGACCCACGGCCTGGTCAAGGTCTCCGGTGAGGAATGGTCCGCCCGGGCTCTCGACGAGAGCCATGTGATCCCGGTGGGAGCGCTGGTGGACGTCATGGAGATCGAGGGCGCCACAGCTGTCGTGTACCCGCGCGAGCTTCTTCCGTGAACACGTGAAACACGTGACCACGTGAACGGCCGAACGGCTGAACACCTAGCGAGGGAGGACGCATGGACCCGGTGGTCATCCCGATTCTTGTGGCGGCGATCGTCGTTGTCTTTCTGGTTTCCGCCACGGTGCGGATCGTTCCGCAGGCGCGCCGCTACAACATCGAGCGGTTCGGGCGGTATCGCCGGACGCTCCAGCCCGGCCTGAACTTCGTCCTTCCGGTGGCGGACCGGGTCAACACCAAACTCGACGTCCGCGAGCAGGTGTACTCGTCCGACCCCAAACCCGTGATCACCGAGGACAACCTCGTGGTCAACATCGACACCGTGCTCTACTACCAGATCACCGACCCGCGAGCGGCCGCCTACGAGGTCGCCGACTATTTGCAGGCCATCGATCAGCTGACCGTGACCACGCTGCGTAACGTCATCGGCTCCATGGACCTGGAGGGGACCCTCACCTCGCGTGAGGAGATCAACGCCCGGCTCCGCGCCGTCCTCGACGATGCGACCGGCAAGTGGGGCATCCGGGTCAACCGCGTCGAGATCAAGGCCATCGACCCGCCGAACACCATCAAAGAGGCGATGGAGAAGCAGATGCGGGCCGAGCGGGACAAGCGCGCGGCCATCCTGCACGCGGAAGGCGAGCGGCAGGCCAAGATCCTCACCGCCGAGGGTACGAAGCAGAAGGACATCCTGGAGGCCCAGGGCACGCAGCAGGCCATGATCCTGCGGGCGGACGGCGAGTCCAAGGCGGTGGAGCTGGTCTTCCAGTCCGTCCACCGCAACAACGCCGACGCGAAGGTCCTGGCCTACAAGTACCTGGAGACCCTCCCGCATCTGGCGCAGAGCGACAACAACACCTTCTGGGTCATCCCGGGCGAGCTGACCGAGGCCGTCCGTGCCGTCACCAGCGCCTTCGGCGACCGGTCGGAGATGGGCTCCCCCGTCTCCGCGGAGCGCGAGCGAGAGGAAGCTGCCGACGACGCCACGCCGGACGAGGCCGGCGCTCCGGAGATCGAGGCGGACCCGACGCTCGCCCTGGACGCCGCCACGGCCGCCGACGAGGTCGCCAAGCAGGCCGCGGCGGCGGTGAGCGACGCGAAGGCCGAGGCCGAGGCGGCCGGGGAGGCCCAGCGGCCGGGACGGGCGCAGGGCTGACGCCCGTCGCCCGTGTCCGGGGGCTGAGCCGGGCAGCGGTGCCCCGGCAGTTGCCCTCATGCGATGACGGTCACCACAGAGTGAACCTACTGATAGTGACGGTGCGGCGTCCATGCCGGGGGTGTGATGGCCGAGCTTCGAACTCGCCTGACGAAGGGCCAGTTTCCGTGGAAGCTGGCCCTCCTGCCGTCATCAGGCGCAGGTGTGTGACTGCTCGCGGATTCCACGCATCGCGAGGCCCCAGTGGAGAAGCTGAAGTACCAGACACAAGAGGGCTATTTTCGGCCAATCTGCCAAGTTGTTGAGAACCTGCTCGTCCGTGCCGTGTGAGCTGCAACCCTGCTGGCTTGAAGGTTCGTTCGTGCGCGTCGCGCAGTGAAGCACTTGAGGGGAATCAAATATGTCCAGTCTGAAAGAGAAGCCTACGGCTGCGACTTTTGATGTTGAGGCCCTTGTGGCGGCCGCGTGGAATGGTGAGATCCGTGTCCCGCACTTCCAGAGAGGCTTTCGGTGGGCACGTGAGGATGTTCGGCGTCTCTTCGACAGCATCGTCAAGGGGTACCCGGTCGGCAGCCTCCTGCTGTGGGAGCGGCCTGCTGTCAAGCAGCAGGTGAGTCTGGGTGCCCTGCATTTCGATGCCCCTGCTACAGATGCGGCCCAGTGGGTCGTCGACGGGCAGCAGCGCATCACGGCTTTGGCTAACGCGCTCCACCCCTCAGGGCAGGCCGATCAGAAATTTGCCCTTTCGTACAATCTCAAGAACGGTAAGTTCATCTCGTCGCCGCCATCTGCTGATCCGATGGTCATCCCGCTCCCTATCGTCTTTGACCTTCAGCAGATCTTGAAGTGGTTCGCCAAGTATCCCGAAATTGCGGAACACCTCGATGACGCGACGAACGTGACCAAGCGGCTGCGTCAGTTCCCTATCCCTGCATACGTTGTCAAGCAAGGAAGTCCGGACGCCCTTCAGGAAATCTTCGACCGGATGAACAATTATGGGAAGAGGCTCAAGCGCGCCGAGGTGTTCTCGGCGCTCTATGCCGGTGAAGAGTCCAAGCAGGACGAGACCCTCACCATCGAGAGAATCGGTCAGGGGATCAACGTCGAGAGGCAGTTCGGCACCATCGATGACGACACTATTCTGAGGGCCATTCTGGCGAGGCGTGGTCCTGATGTGACGCGCGATATCCATCACGAGTTCGACGATGGGAAGGAGGGGCGGGATGCCGCCTTCAAGGCAGGGGAGGAGGCATTGCTTCGGGCCGTCAAATTCGTGCAGGAGGAGGCTGGCGTTCCTCACTTCCATCTCCTGCCCTACAGGTTTCTCCTGGTGGTGCTGACACGCTTCTTCGCTCACCATCCCGACCCGGGGCCTGGTGGGTTGGAGGTGCTTCGCAGGTGGTTCTGGCGGGCCGCGGTGGTCGGTCCCTATATCTTCCGTGGTAGCGCCACCGGTGCAATGAAGGCACAAACCTACAAGATTTTGCCCCACTCGACGGAGGAGTCCCTTCGCGGCCTGATCGACGTCGTGGAGCGGTCTGAGCACGCTATGCCGAATGCCGCTCGCCTGCGAACCAACGAGGGGGCCGGAAAGATCATCCTCTGCTCCCTCTGGGCTCTCGGTCCGCGTGACTTCCTGACCGGAGACACTATTGAGCAGCCACGTCTTGCTCGTGTAATTGGAGAATCCAATACGGCTGCTCCGGCCATCAGCTATATCGTCAACCCCAGGAATGTGGGGAGCAGTCAGCGTCTTTCTGCCAGCAATCGCCTGATCTTGAGCTCTGCCGCGCACCCGGCGAACGAGATCGACAGTTTGATCGCCAACCAGCCGATCCACCTGGATGACGCCGAGTGGGAGTCGGTCCTGGCATCTCATGCGGTGAATCGTGGAGTGGCCCAGCTTCTCGCCTCGGGCAACGTTGTGGAGTTCCTGCGGCACCGAGAGCAGACTGTGCAGCAGAACCTGCAGGATTTCCTCAGCGAGATGTGCGGATGGAAATTTGACAGCGTTGAGCCGCTCCTCGATCAGCTGACTGCAGAAGCCGGATCTACCGTTGAGAGCTGATCGACCTGCGGCCGGTCCTACCCTGCCGCGATGAGCTGAAAGAATGCTGCCCGCCCCTACCGCTCCGCCCCCACCCTCAGCTCCGTCACCCCCGCCGGCTTCTCCGGGTCCTCGGATCGCACCGTCAGCCGCACCTTGCGGGCCGTGTCGCCCGGCAGGTACGGGCGCCAGAAGCGGCCGTCGGCGGAGGTTTCCAACGTGTGGGACGCGGGCGGTACGTCGCTCCAGCGCGGGGTCACCGAGGTGATGCGAAGGGGGTGCGGGCCCAGGTCGACCGTCAAGGTCCCCTCCGCGCCGTCCGGGGACCAGGATGTCGTCGGGGTGCCGTCCACCGCCGCTTCCGCGTAGAGGCCGGGGGCCTCGGACGTGGCCTCCACCGGGCGGCAGCGGGCCGCGTCGGGCGTCGGGGTCAGGTCCGGGCGGCGGGTGGGGAGGGTCAGGGGCGCGGACAGTCGGCGCGGGCCCTCCGCCGTGTGGACCGTGAACGGGGTGCCCGACGTCAGGCGGACCGTGCTCGTGCGGGCGCCGATCTCGACCTCGTACGTCGCATCCCGGTACCGCAGGCCCGTCAGCCGTACGCCCTCACTCAGCTGGGGCGGCAGCAGCGGGTCCAGGTGGATGCCGTCCTCGCGCAGGCGCAGGCCCGTCAGGCCGTGGGTGAAGACCTGGAGGAAGCCGCCCTTCCCGGTCAGGAAGTCCTCGGCAGGGAAGCCGGAGAGGGGGTCCTCCGCGCCGGACTTCTCGCCGCGCGCCTCGGAGAAGAGGTCGTAGGGGCCGCGCATGAACGGGCGTACCGCGCGTTGCAGATACGTGTACGTCGAACAGCCCGGCTCCCCGATCGCCGCCGCGTCGATCGCGTGCACGGAGTCGGTCATCGCGGGGCCGTCCGGGTCGGTGCGGGCCGCGTAGTAGTTCAGGGTGGCAGCGGCGGCGCCGGGCTCCATCGGCCATTCCAGCGGGTACATCAGCAGGACCGTGTCCGCCTGCTTGATCGTGGAGCCGTTGTAGCCCGCGTACTGGAGGAAGACCTTCCGCTCCGCGTCGTACGGGATGCGGAGGCCGTCCGCCACCTCGTTCCACGCGGTCGGTGGGCGGTGGCCGAGGAGTTCGGCGGCGCGGGTCGCGTTGCGCAGGGCGGTGGCGGCCACCGCGTTGGTGAAGACGGCGTCGTCGACGCCGTTGCTGTACTCGTCGGGCCCGGCCACGTTCTTGATGGAGTAGCTGCCGTCCGCGTTCGCCGTCGCGCGGGACTGCCAGAACTCGGCGATGCCGCGCAGGAGCGGCCAGCCCCGTGCCGCAAGCCAGTCGCGGTCGCCGGTGGAAAGGTAGAACTGCCAGACGGCCAGGGACACATCGCCCTGGAGGTGATTCTGGGTCAGGCAGTGCGGCGGGTCCCAGCTCTGGCACTCGGAGTCGATACGGCCCTTGCTCGCGCTGGTCCAGGGGTAGAATAGGCCCCGGTGGCCGTACTTCTCGGCGTTCGCCCGGGCCGCGTCCCGCGTGCGGTAGCGGTACTCCACGACCGAGCGCGCCAGCTCCGGGCGGGTGGCGAGCAGCCCCGGGAACATCCACGTCTCCGCGTCCCAGAAGATCATGCCCGCGTAGTTGTCGCTGGTCAGGCCCGCCGGGGCGATGCTGTCCGCGGAGCCGCGCCGGGTGCTCGCCAGCAGGCCGTACTGGGCCGAGCGCAGCCAGCGTTGCAGCTCCGGGTCGCCGGGGGCCAGGACGTCGGCCGACCACGCCTCGCGCCACGCCGCCTCGTTCGCCGCGAAGATCCGGTCCCAGCCGCGCCGGGCCGCCCGGTGAGCCGCCTCGCGGGCGTCGTCGGCGGGGGTCGTGGAGGTCAGGGCGGTGTCGACGCCGACGTACTTCTCGAAGGTGTACGTCGTGCCCTCGCGTACCGGCGTCGGCTTCGGGGCCGTACGCGCCTCGGGGCGCAGCGTCTCCACGACCCCCGAGCCCCGGCGCATCGTCTGCGCCACCGCGCCCTCCACACCAGTGCCGAGCGTCCTGAACGTGCCGTCCTTGCGCAGCGTGATCCGGCGTGCGCCCCGGTCGTCCAGCCGGCCGGTGACCGTCGCCGTACCGCTCCATCGCGGCGTCATCCGCAGGCGTACGGCCCCGGTGTGGACGTCGGAACGGTCGGCCAGGACGTCGTACGTCAGGTCCGTGGCCCGGCCGTCCGCCGTCGTCCACCGCAGTGAGGTGCGGACGAGGCCGCAGCTGAGGAAGACCGTCTGGCGGTAGTGCGAGATCCGGCCTGCCGGAGTGTCCGCGCCGAATTTCTCGTCGCCGACTCCCACCTCGATCGTCGTCCAGCTCGGCAGCGCGGCGATCACCTCGCGGCCCTCGGAGACCGCCTTGTCCCGTGCGTAGAGCCCCGAGACGAACGCGCCGTCGTAGCGCGGCGTGTAGAGGGGCCAGCCCGTCTTCTCGCCGGTCGCGGCGTAGCCGGTGCCGGTGGCGGGGATCCGGTGGCCCAGGTAGCCGTTCCCCACGTACGGGTCATAGCCCTCCGACTCTCCGAAGCGGGTGGAGGACAAGGCCCAGGTGGGGTCCTGGCCGTCCGTGCGGCCGCAGGCGGGTACGGCGGACGGCGGCGGTTTCGGGGTGGTGGCGGCCGCCTGGGGGTGGGGCGGCAGAGGTGCGATCAGGGCGGCCGCTACCAGGGGTGCGAGTGCGAGGGCGGAGATACGCGAGAGGCTCACGGTACGAAGGTAGGGAGGCGGCGGTGGGGGCGGGCGGAACGGCACGCCCGCCCCCGGAACTTGGCGTGAACGCGCCCGCCGGATGGCCCTGTCCGCGCCGGAGTCGTCGGGTGGCCCTGTCCGTGCCGGAGCGGTCGGGTGGTTCTGTCCTTGGCGGCATCGTCGGGTGGCAGGGCTCGGACCCGTCTCCCGGATGCGGCGCTCAGACCTGCGGTACGTCCTTGACGAATACCAGGCCGTCCAGCTCCGCCAGATGCGCCGGGTCCAGGCCGAAGTAGCCGAACCAGGGGGAGACGCGGGGTGCCGGGAGCGCCTTGCCCAGCGTGGTGGCCAACCGGCGCGCGTCCACGAGGCAGCGGTCCTCCGGCAGCGCGTACAGCAGCCCCTCCACCGTCTCCGGCGGCGGGGCGTCCACCCCGTGATGCCGGATCGTGCCGAGGGCCGTGGCGAGGAAGGCGTACGCCGTCCCCAGGTGTGCTTGCACGATCGCCCCCGCGCTCCACCACTCCAGCCGCTCGCCGCCCAGCCGCATCGAACTCTTCTCCCGTTGGAGATGGCTGTTGTGGGCGAAAGCCAGGACCGGGCCGCGTGCGGCCAGGGCGAGCAGGTTCTCGGCCATCAGCTGGTCCCGTACGCCGAGCAGCCGCGTCATGCGGCCGGGTGAGGTGTCCGCCATCCAGGAGTGGTAGCGCAGCAGGCCGGTGGCGGTGCGGCCGTACAGGCGGGCGCGGTCCCACGCCTCCCGCCCGGCCGCCGCGATCAGGTGCGGGGTCCGCTCGCCGAGCAGCGACATCAAGTCGTCGGCGACCAGGCGGAGTTCCGCCGCCTCCGGCGACCGGCCGAAGGAGCGGGACGGGTCCGTCATCGCGGCCGGTTCGATCCAGCGGCCGTCGGGTCCGAGCAACTCGTCGAGTCTCCGGGCGGAGCAGGGGAGCAGGTCGTCCGCGTCCAGCCAGGACGCGAGGTGGTCGTGGAGGGCGGTGAGGGCCTGGCGGGGACTGGCAGGTCCCGTGATCTCCAGCGGGGCGTCGAAGCCTGCGAAGCGGAGGTGGTCGGAGGTGGGGCGGGCGGCGTTGTACTCCCTTGCCCACCGCACGAGTTCACGGTTGGCGGCGGACGCGCCGAACTCGTGGCTGAACCCTTGCTCCATCACCTCGTCCAGCGTGCCCGCGCCGCCGGTGACGTAGGCGTCCACGGCCAGGCCCATCAGGCAGTCGCTCTCGATGGCGATCGTCCGGTAACCCTCCTGATCGACGAGTTGCCGGAAGAGTTCGTTGCGTACGTCGAGGAGCGTGTCCTCGCCGTGCGTGGGCTCGCCCAGGGCGAGGACACGGGGGCGGGCCGGGAGCAGTTTCATGACGGCGGCTGCTTCTACGGCATGGGCGGTGGGCGCGATCCGCGCGGTGTCATTGGCCATGCATTCAACGGTATCGTTGAACCTTCGGTGGAGACTTTTACGCCGGAGCCGACAAGCAGGCCGTGATGACGGGGTTGGTGTGGGAGAGAACCTTCAAAGTCGGGTACGCCTCCGGCCCGTCGACCTCGCCCGTCCGCACGGGCTGTCCACGCAGGCCGTGCGGAACTACGAGGAGGCCGGCATCCTCCCGGCCGCCGAGCGCACCGGGAGCGGCTACCGCACCTACACCCCGCTGCACGCCCGCGCTCTGGGCACGTTCCTCTCCCTCCTTCCCGGCCACGGCCACCGGACGGCGACGGGCATCATGCGGGCCGTGAACCGGGGTGCGGCCGACGAGGCACTCCTGCTCATCGACGAGAGTCACGCCCAGCTCCTCGACGACCGGCGGACCCTGCGCGCGGTGGAGAGCGCCCTGCGTGATCTGGGGCCCGAGGTGACCGGGTCCGGGCCGCTCGAAAGCCCCGCCTGCACCGACAACCCCACCGACGTCTCCGCGGACACCCCCACCGGCACCTTCATCGGCCCCCTGGCCCGCCGTCTCTCCCTCCGGCCCGCCACCCTCCGCAAGTGGGAGGCGGCCGGGCTGGTGCGCCCGCGCCGCGACCCGCTGACCGGGTACCGGGTGTACGGCGAGGCCGACGTGCGCGATGCCCGGCTGGTCCACCAGCTGCGGCGCGGCGGCTACCTGCTGGAGCAGATCGCCCCGCTGATCGCCCAGGTCCGGGCGGCCGGCGGGCTGGAATCCCTGGAGGCAGCCCTCGGCGACTGGCACTCCCGGCTCGCCGCCCGCGGCCGCGCGCTGCTGTCGGGGGCCGCGGAGCTGGACGCGTACCTGCTGGAGCGGGAGGCGCCGGACGCCGCGTACGTGCAGGGGCTGAGCACACCGGACGCCGCCTCCCCACGCGCCGCCTCCTGACGCCCGCCTCCCCACGCCCCGCCGCCCCCTAACCCGCCATCCCCGTCTTCACCCCCGCCCCGCACAACGGCACCACCACGCTCCCCGGCGGCCGGTGTGCCGAGCCGTCCCGTACCGCCGCCCAGCACGCCACCCCCGTCGTCTCGACGTAGAAGCCGCGTGCCGCCAAGTCCCGCTGGGCGTCCCTGATCTGGTCCTCCGTCACCGTCAGGAACGTGCCGCCCGACGCCCGCACCGCCGCCAGGATCTGCCGGGCGCGCGGCGGCCGCGGGATCGCGATGCCCTCCGCCAGCGTGGGCGCGGCCTCCGCAGAGGCAGCGGCGCCCAGCCCGACGCTCAGGTCACCCGGCGCGGCCTCCCCAGGCCCAGCGGCGCCCAGCAGGTCACCCGACGCGGCCTCCCCAGGCCCAGCGGCGCCCAGCCCGACGCGTGGGTCACCCGACGCGGCCTCCCCAGCGGCAGCGGCACCCCCATCCGCCACCAGATCCTCCGCCCCCGCCCCGAACGCGGACGCCAGCGGCGACACCGCCTCCGCCTGTACCGCCACGAGCCGCGGCCGGGTCGTGATCAGCCCCAGCGCGTACAGCTCCTCCGTGGCGAGGGCCGCGCCCAGGAGCAGGGTGCCGTTGCCGACCGGGACCACCAGGGTGTCGGGGAGGCGGCCGCCCAGGTCCTCCCAGAGCTCGTACACGTACGTCTTCGTGCCGTGCAGGAAGTACGGGTTGAAGACATGCGAGGCGTAGAAGACCCCCGGCTCGTCCGCCGCCGCGCGGGCCGCCAGCGCCGTCGCCTCCCGGCCGCCGGGGATAGTCACCAATCGCGCCCCGTGGGCCCGGATCTGCTCGGTCTTCTTGGGGGACGTGCCCTCGGGGACGTACACCGTGCAGGGCAGCGCCGCCCGTGCGCAGTACGCGGCGATCGACGTGCCCGCGTTGCCGCTGCTGTCGGCCACCACCCGGTCCGGGTTCAGCCGGCGGGCCAGCTCCACGAGCATCACCGCGCCCCGGTCCTTGAAGGAGAGCGTCGGCATCAGGTAGTCCAGCTTGGCCGAGACGGAAGGCGTCAGGGGGACGAGCGGGGTGCGGCCCTCGCCGAGGGAGACCTCCGGGGCGGAGAGCGGCAGGTTCTCTTCGTAACGCCAGAGTGAATTGGCACGTCCGGGAAGCACATTCAGGGTGAGTCCGGGGGGCGGCCGGAAGTCCAGGTTCCACGGGCCTCGGCAGACCGGACAGCGCCAGGTCAGGGCGGAAGTGGGGGAGCGGGTTCCGTCCTGGGGGCAGTGATAGGTGGTCATGGCCGCCAGGATGTCAGGCATATGGCAGATGAATGGCGTGCGTATGGCGTGGCCCAAGGCACCCTTGTGGGTTTGCCATGGATCGGTCAATCTTTCGCTGGCAGCAGGGCATGCCGGTCACGGACGACGCGGAAAGCGGAGCGTTCGGACGGCTGATTTGTCATGCCCCTGTCGGGAGCCTCGCGCGGCTCCGGCACCACCCCCCACCAGCGCACCGCCTATGAGGAGGACCCCTCACATGTCAGTGATGCGTCACACCCCCCATGCACGTCGAAGACTCGCCGCGGCGACCGTCATAGCCACCGCAGCCGCCGTCGCCCTCGCCACCGCCGGTACCCTCCCGGCGACCGCGGCCGAGAGCGCACCCGAAGGCGTGATTCTGAACGCGGGCGCCCCGGGCACCATCAGCGACAGCTACATCGTCACGCTGAAGGACTCGGCCGCGAGGTCGGACTCCGCCCAGGGCAAGGCCCTCGCGAAGAAGTACGGCGCGAGCATCGAACGCACCTACCGCTCGGCCCTCAACGGCTACGCGGTCGAGGCCACCGCAGCGGAGGCGAAGAAGTTCGCCGCCGACCCGGCCGTCGCGTCCGTCTCGCAGAACCGCACCTTCACGGTCTCCGCCACCCAGAACAACCCGCCCTCCTGGGGTCTGGACCGCATCGACCAGCGGAACCTCCCGCTGGACCAGCGCTACACCTACCCCGACAAGGCCGGCGAGGGCGTCACCGCCTACGTCATCGACACCGGGGTACGGATCAGCCACAGCGACTTCGGCGGCCGGGCCTTCAACGGCTACGACGCCATCGACAACGACAACGTGTCGCAGGACGGCCACGGCCACGGCACACATGTGGCGGGCACCGTCGCGGGCACCGCCTACGGCGTCGCCAAGAAGGCGAAGATCGTCGGCGTCCGGGTGCTGAACAACCAGGGCTCGGGCACCACCGCCCAGGTCGTCGCGGGCATCGACTGGGTGACGGCCAACGCCGTCAAGCCCGCCGTCGCCAACATGAGCCTCGGCGGCGGCGCGGACTCGGTCCTCGACGCGGCCGTGCGCCGCTCCATCGCCTCCGGCATCACCTACGCCGTCGCGGCGGGCAACGAGTCCACCAACGCGAACACGAAGTCCCCGGCGCGCGTCGAAGAGGCCATCACGGTCGGTTCGACGACCAACACCGACGCCCGCTCCAGCTTCTCCAACTTCGGTGCGGTCGTGGACATCTTCGCGCCCGGTTCCTCGATCACCTCGACGTGGAACACCAGCGACAGCGCCACGAACACGATCTCCGGTACGTCGATGGCCAGCCCGCACGTCGCCGGCGCGGCCGCGATCTACCTCGCCGACAACCCGGGCTCGACCCCCGCCCAGGTCTCCGCCGGTCTCGTCGCGGCCGCCACCCCGGGCGTCGTCGGCAACCCGGGCACCGGCTCGCCCAACCGCCTCCTGTACGTGGGCGCGGGCGGCACCACCCCGCCGGACCCGGACCCGGGCAAGAAGTTCGAGAACACCACCAGCTACCCGATCAACGACAACTCCACCGTCGAGTCGCCGATCACGGTCACCGGGATCACCGGCAACGCCCCGTCGGCGCTGAAGGTCCCGGTCAACATCTCGCACACCTACATCGGTGACCTGCGGATCGACCTGGTCGCGCCCAACGGCACGGTCTTCAACCTGAAGGCGTTCGGCTCCGGCGGCAGCGCCGACGACGTGGTGACCACGTACACGGTCAACGCCTCCTCCGTCCCGGCGAACGGCACCTGGAAGCTCCGGGTCGCCGACAACTGGACGTACGACACCGGCCGGATCAACAGCTGGGGTCTGCACTTCTGATCCCCGCGCAGCCATGGTGAACCGGTGACATGACGTCGGGGCGGTCGCAGCATCACGCGACCGCCCCGACCCCGTTTCCGCTAGCGCCGGTTGAGCCCGCGGTCGACGGTGGCGACCAGCTCACCGTCGTCCGTGTCCCCGTCCAGCGACCAGAACATCGCGCCGCCCAGGCCCTTGTCCCGGATGTACGAGGTCTTGGCGCGCAGCACCTGCGGGTCGTCGTACGTCCACAGGGTGGTCCCGTCGAAGAGCCAGGCGTGGCCGTTCTTCGTGTCCCGGTGGACCTTGAACGTGCCGGACCGGGCCAGCTTCTTCAGAACCTTGTAGTCCTCGTAGCCGTTCGCCCAGGTGGCCGGAGCCGGGCCGGTGGCCGGCTGGCCGAGGCCCTTGCCGCCGCCGCTCACTCCGGTCCAGCCCTGGCCGTACGTCGGCATGCCCACCACGAGCTTGTGCTTGGGCGCGCCGCGCTTGATCCAGTCCCGGACCGTCCGGTCGACGCTGAAGTCGTTCTTCGCGTACAGCGCCGACTGCTGGGCCGTCTTCTTCTCGCCCGACACGTGGTAGTCGTAGCCCTGAAGGTTGACGAAGTCGAAGTCCTTCATGAGGCGCTTCACGTCGAAGCCCGCGTCGATCGCCTTCGGGTTGGCCGGGACGTACGCCGACAGGTCGTAGTGCTTGGGCTTCGGCTTGTGGTGTCCGTGGCCCTTGCCCTGCGCGGACTTGGCCGCCTTCGCCCGGCTCTTCGCGTACGCGTCCAGCTGGGTGCGGAACTCGCTGATCAGAGCGGTGAAGTTCTTCTTGTCCTCCGGACGGAAGACCGTGCCCTCGTTGGCCGCCGAGCCGGGCCACTCCCAGTCGACGTCGATGCCGTCGAAGACGCCGGCCGCCGCGCCCTGGCCGCCGCGCACCCCGTCCACCGGCAGGTTGCCCTTGATGTACAGGTCGATGCAGGAGGCGACGAGCGCCTTGCGGGAGGCCGCCGTGCGCACCGAGTCGGAGAAGTGGGTGGACCAGCTCCAGCCGCCGAGCGAGATCATGACCTTGAGGCCGGGGTTCTTGGCCTTCAGCTTGCGGAGCTGGTTGAAGTTGCCCGCGAGCGCCTGGGTGTCGGTGTCGGCGACGCCGTCCACCGAGTTCGCCGCGTCGAGGGGGCGGGCGTAGTCCGCCCAGGCGTCGGCCTGGCCGGCGATGTTGCCGGTGAAGCACTTGCCCTCGGCGCTGACGTTGCCGAAGGCGTAGTTGATGTGGGTCAGCTTGGCCGCGGACCCGCTGGTCTGGAGGTCGTTGACCTGGAAGTCGCGCCCGTAGACGCCCCACTGGGTGAAGTAGCCGATGTTCTTGTACGCGGGCCTGTGCTGGCCCTTGGAGCGGTCGCCGCCGTTGTTCCGGCCGTGGTCCGCGCCGGCCATGGCGGCCGGGGCGGCACTCGCCAGCAGGGCGAAGGTGACGCCCGCGATGGTCAGTCGGGACAGGTTTCTTCGGGGCATGAGGCTCGTTCCTGTGCGAGATCCGGTGCGGAAGGGACATGCGGATGCGGAAGGGACATGCGGAGCCGTGCTGTGCACAGGAAGGTATTGGTCTGGACCAAAAACGGTCAAGGGGTGGGGAGTTGCGGGCCGTCGCGGCCGTGTCGATCGCCGCGATCCGGGGCATGGATGGGCATGGATTGGCCGGGAACCACTCTGGCGCCCACGGCCGGTCCATGCATGATCCGCCGCACTGTCATCACATTGAGTGAAACCCTGGCCCATGCTTGCGGTGCACAACCCACGGTTGTCAGGCTGTTGCAGACTGTCAACCTGTTGGGAGTGGCCTGTGACTTTCGGTGAGCAGCCCGCCTATCTGCGCGTGGCGAGCGATCTGCGGGAGAAGATCGTGAACGGCGCGCTGCCGCCCCATACCCGCCTGCCGTCGCAGGCCCGCATCCGGGAGGAGTACGGGGTCTCGGACACCGTCGCCCTGGAGGCGCGCAAGGTCCTGATGGCCGAGGGGCTGGTGGAGGGCCGCTCCGGCTCCGGTACGTACGTCCGCGAGCGCCCCGTCCCCCGCATGATCGCCCGCTCGGGATACCGGCCGGAGAAGGGGGCCAGTCCGTTCCGCCAGGAGCAGACCGCCGACGGGGTGCGCGGCACCTGGGAGTCGCGCAGCGAGCAGGAGGGGGCGAGCGTCGAGGTCGCCGAGCGGCTCGGCATCGAGGTGGGCGACCGGGTCATGCGGACGCATTACGTGTTCCGTGAAGCGGGTGAGCCGATCATGCTCTCCACCTCCTGGGAGCCCCTCTCTGTCACCGGGCGTACGCCGGTGATGCTCCCTGAGGAAGGTCCGCTGGGCGGCTGCGGAGTGGTCGACCGGATGGCGGCCATCGACATCGTCGTGGACAACGTGGCCGAGGAGGTCGGCGCGCGCCCGGGGCTCGCGGAGGAGCTGTTGGCGCTCGGCGGGGTGCCCGGCCATGTGGTCATCGTGATCGGGCGTACGTACTACGCCTCGGGGCGTGCCGTGGAGACGGCCGATGTGGTGGTGCCCGCCGACCGCTACCGGGTCGCTTATCACTTGCCGGTCAGATGAGTTGACGCCCCGTCGGGCCGGACGACGGGCCCGGAACCAGGGGTGATGGTGCCGTGAAGGGGGCGCATCCAGCGGATGCGCCCCCTTCGTCATGGCCGGATGTGTATCTCTTTGTGCAAAGACGCCTGCGCTGAGTGAAGGTCAGGCGTACGCTCGGGCATATGCGTACTGCGGTTTCCTGGGGATCCTTAGAGACGTGCGCGCCGGTGACGTGTGCGCCGGTGGAAAGAGGGGCGACATGCGGGGGAGCGACACGATGAGCGACAGCGGTGCCGTGCTCCCGTGGCTGGTGATACGGCAGGACGACAGCGGCAACCGCTATCGCGTCGGCAGGTATGCCACACAGGCCGAGGCGCAGAAGGTCGCCGACGGCCTCGACGACCGCAAGCACCGCCAGGTCTACCGGGTGGAGCGCATGGGCCAGGGCGGCCGGCCCTGAGGGGCTGAGGCCCTGGGGGGGCGAGGGCCTGACGGCCGGAGGGCCGGCTGGGGCGCCCCGCCGCGTTCCAGGGGCCTTCTGGCTCGTTCCGGGACCCTGCCGCCCACGCGGTAGGGTCCCGCCCGTCCGGTACGAGCGTCCCGGACGCGGCGAGCGAGGGCGGAGCGGTGGAGTCGGTGCTGATCGACACGGTGGCGTGGGTGCGGATCGAGGACGGCAGGATTCTCTGCGCCCGGCCCAAGGGCAAGGACGTCTTCTACATCCCCGGCGGCAAGCGCGAGGGCGCCGAGACCGATCGGGAGACCCTCCTGCGCGAGATCGAGGAGGAGCTGACGGTCGCCCTGCTCCCGGAGACGGTCCTCCACGCCGGTACGTACGAGGCGCACGCCCATGACGGTCCGGGCGCCCCCCTCGTCACGATGAGCTGCTACTACGCCGACTATCGCGGGACCCTGGCCGCGAGCAGCGAGATCGAGGAGGTGGCGTGGTTCTCCTACGCCGACCGTCCCCGCGTGCCCCCGGTCGACCAGCTCCTCTTCGACGACCTCGCGGCCGCGGGCGAGCTGCGCTGATCCCCGCCGTGCGGCGGGCCCCGTCACGTACCCCCGTCTGCACCAAACGCAGGCCTGCGCGGTAGTAAGCAATAAATGGTGGGTATGGGCTGTTTAGTCCCCATTTATCTATGGGGTGGGCCCGTGGCTGTTCCTGGGAAGTGATCGGCGTGATCGATACCGAAGGCGACTGCGCCGAGTGGACCTTCCCGGCCGAACCCGGTTCCGTGCGCAGCGCCCGGCACGCCGTCCGCGACGCCCTGGACTGCTGGGGGCTGGACACGACGGTCGGTGACCTGACCGTTCTGCTGGTCAGCGAGCTGGTCACCAACTCCCTGCGATACGCCTCCGGCCCCATCGGCGTACGGCTCGAGCGCTCGCACCCGGGGGCCGGGAGCAACGGGTCCGGCGAGCTGACCGGAGACTTCTCCACCGACCTCCGGCTCGCCGCCGACCCCCCTCCCGCCACCCCCGGACTCCTGGTGGAAGTCTCCGATCCGCTTCCGGATCCACCCACCGAACGCAGTGCGGGACCCGACGACGAGGGTGGCCGGGGACTACAGCTCGTGGCTTGTTCCGCACGCCGTTGGGGGACCCGTCGCGGAAAGAGTGGCAAGACGGTGTGGTTCGAGCTCGCTCTCCCTGGTTAGGAGTGGGGAGGGACGCACAGCGATCACCAGAGGTCGGGCAGAACCTGGCTGAAAGGGACTGAGACCGTGCTGTGATCGTGAACGCCGTGTCGGTCGGGGCCGTAGTGCTGAATACTGCGGGCAGGACCGGTCCGGTGTGTGAGCTGGAGGGGACGGTCGCGTGAGCGAAATACCTGGGACAACGGGCGACGTCGTGTGGCAGAGCAGTCCGCCCGGCTCGATCTACGACTACATCAGGGTCGCCTCCTTCTCGATCGGCCCCGACGGCCTGATCGAGCAGTGGAGCCGCCGGGCCGCCGGCCTCTTCGGCATGGCCGCCGACGAGGCGATCGGGCGTGACCCGGTCGAGGCCTTCATGCCCGCCGAGCTGCGTTCTGACGGCCACCGGCGGGTCGGCGAGATCCTGGACGGCCGGGAGTGGACGGGCCTCGTTCCGTTCCGGATGCCGGGCGAGGGCGGTGCGCACGGGCTCGCCGAGGTCTATGTGATGCCCAGTGAGACCGCGGCCGGTGAGCGGGCCGCGCTCTGCATCGTCGTGGACGTCCGGGCGTTGCGGAGGATCGAGACCGACCTCGCCGCCTCGCAGGCCATATTCGGCCAATCTCCTTTCGGCTTCGTGCTGTTCGGTACGGACTTCACCGTCGTCCGGGCCAACCAGCGCTTCGCCACCGTCTTCGGCGGCGCGGCCGACGACCACCGGGGCCGCACGGTCGACGACTACCTCCCGGGCCCCGAGGCCGAGCGGCTGGCCGCCACGCTGAAGCGCGTCCTGGAGACCGGCGAGGCCGTCACCGACCTCCAGCTGGTCGGACCCACCCCCGGCGGCGCCGGCCGCCGCCACTGGTCCATGAACCTCTACCGGGTGCACAGCGGCGCCGGCCGCCCCGTCGGGGTCGCGGGCCTCGCCACCGATGTCACCCGCCGCCACATCGCCGCCCGCGAGGCCGCCAGCGCCCGCCGCAACCTGGCCCTCCTCAACGAGGCCAGCGCCCGCATCGGCAACTCCCTCGACCTGGAGACCACCGCCCGCGAGCTCCTCGACGTCGCCGTCCCCGGCTTCTGCGACCTGGCCGCCGTCGACCTCTACCAGGGACTGCTCACCGGCGAGGAGGCCGCGCCGGGCTCCTGGGCGCCCCCGCACCGCGAGTCCGGCGGCGGCTCGGCCGAGCTGCGCCGGGTCGCCCACGCCAGCGCCGTCGCCGACGCCCTGCCCACCGCCGTGGCGGGCAGCGGCTCCCTGGGCCCCCACGACCTGCCGCCCGCGCTCGGCTCGGTCCACCGCTTCCCCTTCGGCTCGCCCTGCGCCATCGCCCTGCGCTCGGGCCATGTCGAGGACGTCCCCGGCGACGACATGGGGTTCGTGCAGTCGACGCTCGCCGTCCCGATGGTCGCCCACGACACCGTCGTCGGCCTGGTGCAGTTCTCCCGTACGAAGGGGAGCGAGCCGTTCGGGGAGCGCGACCGGGCCCTCGCCACCGAGCTGGCCGCCCGCGCCGCCGTCTGCATCGACAACGCCCGCCTCTACCGCCGCGAGCACGAACGCGCCCTGATCCTCCAGCGCAGCCTGCTGCCCCCCGGCGACCCCGAGGCCGCCGGACTCGACATCGCCTGCCGCTACCTCCCCGGCAACACCGCCACCGAGGTCGGCGGCGACTGGTTCGACGTCATCGAACTGCCCGGCCACCGCACCGCCCTGGTCGTCGGCGACGTCATGGGCCGGGGCCTGCGCGCGGCCGTCGCCATGGGCGAACTCCGCACCGCCGTAAGGACGCTGGCCCTCCTCGACCTCGAACCCGCCGAGGTTCTCTCCGCCCTTGACGAGGTCGCGCGCGGCCTCGGCTCCCCGGGCGGCGGCGAACGTTCCGAAGGGCTCGGCGGCAGCGGTGGAGCCCAGTGGCCCTCCCGCGCCGCGCAGAAGTCCCGCGAGGCGGACCTCTCCGAGGTGTACCTCGCGACCTGTGTGTACGCGGTCTACGACCCGGTCACCCGGCGCTGTACGTTCGCCAACGCCGGGCACATGCCCCCGGCCGTCGTCGAACCCGGCAGGCCCGCCCGGCTCATCGACGTACCGCCGGGGATGCCGCTGGGCGTCGGCGGCGAACCGTTCGAGGAGGTGGAGGTGGAGCTGGCCGAGAATGCCCTGCTCACCCTCTACACCGACGGGCTGGTGGAATCCCGCGACCAGCCTCTCGACGAGGGCCTGGACGCCCTGCGCTCCGTGCTGACCGGGCCGCAGATGCCCCTGGAGGACGCCTGCGACTTCGTCCTCTCCACCCTCGACACCCGGCACGGCGAGGACGACATCGCCCTGCTGATGGCCCGTATCCAGGGGCTGCCCGGAGAGGCGGTCGGGGACTGGACGCTGCCGCGCGAACCCCGTTCGGTGGGCCGCGCCCGCGAGCTGGCCCGCTCCCAGCTGATGGCCTGGGACCTGGACGACCTGGTCGACACCACCGAACTCCTCGTCAGCGAGCTGGTCACCAACGCCCTGCGCTACGGCGAGGGCGAGATCCGGCTCCGGCTGCTGCGCGACCGCACCCTGGTCTGCGAGGTGTGGGACGCCGGGCTCGTCCAGCCGCGCCGCCGCCGGGCCCGCGACACCGACGAGGGCGGGCGCGGGCTCCAGCTGGTCGGCCTGCTCAGCGCGGCGTGGGGCTCGCGCCGGACCCCGCGCGGCAAGACCGTCTGGTTCGAACTGGCCCTGCCGACCGGGGCGCCGGCCGCGGAACTCTCGGTGGAGCAGCTGCTGAGCATGTACTGAACCGCTAAGAGCCAGCTGTCTTCAGGGCCGCCAGCCGGGCCTCCACCTCCGCGCTGGCGCCCAGGCTGTCCAGCTGCTCGAACTGCGCGTCCAGCGAGGAGGCGGCCAGCTCCTGCTTGCCCAGCGCCCGGGCCTCCTCGCGCCGCACCTTGTCCTCGAAGCGGCTCAGCTCGCTCGTCGGGTCCAGGACGTCGATGTTCTTCACGGCGTCCATCATCTGGTTCTGCGCCTGCGCCGACTTGGCGCGTGCCACCAGCTCGTCGCGCTTGGCCTTCAGCTCGGAGAGCTTGGCCTTCATCTGGTCAAGCCCCGTCTTGAGCTTGTCCACCACCTCGGTCTGCGAGGCGATCGTCGGCATCGCCGTCTTCGCCTCCTGCTCGGACTGGAGCTGACGGCCCAGCGCCACCTTGGCCAGGTTGTCGAACTTGTCCGCCTCCGCGCCCGACCCCGCCCCGCGCAGCTCGTCGGCCTTCCGGCTGGCCGCCAGCGCCTTGGCGCCCCACTCGGCGGCCGCCTCCACGTCCTCCTTGTGGTCCTGCTCCATCAGCCGCAGGTTGCCGATGGTGGCGGCCACCGCCTGCTCGGCCTCCGCGATGTTGCTGGTGTAGTCGCGGATCAGCTGGTCCAGCATCTTCTGCGGGTCCTCCGCCTGGTCCAGCAGGGCGTTGATGTTGGCCTTCGCCAGCTGGGTGACGCGGCCGAGGATGGTCTGCTTGGTCATGGCACGGCTCCTTGGGTATCGAGAACAGCTGCGTTGTGGTGTGTGCCGGTCGTCCGGAGAAGGCCGCCACCGCCCCGCCGGGGGGCCCGAATCGTTCAGAAGCGCCCGCCACCGCCCCGGCGCCCCCGTGTGCCGCCCCCGCCGAAGCTGCCGGGCCCGGCGCCGAACCCCCCGGACCGGCCGCCGCGCCCGTACCCCCCGCCGAGACCGCCGCCCATGCCGCCCCGGCCGCCCCCGCCGAACAGCCCGCCGAGGATGATCCCGCCGAGCACCGCCCCGCCCATCCCGCCGCCGCCCCGCCCTCCGCCGGGACCGCCGAAGCCGCCCGGGCCCTGGAAGCCGCGTACGTCCTGCTCGGCCAGGCCCAGCGCCTGCCGGGCCAGCGCGTCCGCCTGTTGCGCCTCGTTCAGCGCGCCCTGTGCGTCGCCGTCGGCCAGCTGCCGGGCCTGCTCCCAGCGGCGCTGGGCCTCCGCCAGGCGGGTGCGCGCCTGGGAGCCGACCGCGCCCCGGTGGGTGGTGATGTAGTCGGCCGCCGCCCCGATAGCTGAACGGGCGGTCAGCATCGCCTGGTCGAGGAGCGAGCGCGCCCGCCGCCCGCCCGCCTCCTGCTCCCGGGCCCCGGCGAGCGCCTCGTCCAGGGCGGCGTCGGCCTCCTCCACCCGGCGCAGCGCGTCGACCGGGTCGAACGGGCCTGCCGCCATCGCTTCTCGTACGTCGGTGAGTACGGCCTCGGCGCGGGCGATCCGGCCCCGCAGGTCGGCCGTGGAGGTGGCCTGGGCGGTGCCTTCGAGGAGGCCGCGTGCGTCGGCGAGGTCGGTCTCGGTCTCGGTGAGGGCGGCGGGCAGCTTCCCGGCCGCCTCGGCCAGTTCGGCCGCGCGCCGGTCCACCGCGTCGATGAGGGTGCCCGCCTGGCCGACCGAGCCCTCGGCGGCCCGGATGTAGACGGCGGCCCGCGCGTGGTCGGTGCCGCCGACCGCCTGGCGGGCCTGGTCCAGGGCGGAGGCGGCGAAGGCGAGCCGGTCCTTCGCCCGGTCGACGTCGCCCGCGACGGGGGCGGCGGCCCCGTCCCCGTACCGCTCACGCATCCCCGCGACCGCCGCCTCGGCACCCGAGACGCGCCCCGTGAGCGAGCTGTACGTGGTCTCGACGGCGGCCAGGGCCTGCGGGGCGTCGCGTTCCAGGGCGCGCAGCCGGTCGAAGTCCTCCGCGACCGCGTCCAGGCCCTCGTCGGCGGCCGTGCACCGGGCGAGGATCTCCTCCAGCATCCGGCGGCGGGTGGCGTCGTCCTCGGGGAAGGCGTCGTCGAGTTGCTGGCGCAGCCGGAACGACCGGGTCAGCTCGTCCTTGGCCCGGGCTACCGCCTCGGTGAAGGGTTTCGCCGCCTCCTCGCCGAACTGGGCGGTCGCGAAGCCGAGTTCCTCCTCGCTCGTGCGGACCGCGTCGTCGGTGTCCACCAGCAGCTGCTTCGCCCGCGCGTCCAGCTCCTCCAGCGGGACCGGTGCGTCCTGTGCCTCCGAGGGCCGCCCCCAGCCGGTCGCGGCCGGGGTGGTGCGGGTCGTGGAGCGCCGCTTGCGCCGGGTGTACGCATACGCGGCGAGCGCCCCCGCGCCCCCGACGACGGCCACCGGCAGGATGAAGTCACCGGCGCCCGAGGGGCCGGAGGCGCCCGTACCGGGGTCGCTGGGGCCCGGGGTGATGGCGGGGGCGGTCACGGGCCGTCCGGCCAGGACGGAGACGTACCCGTCCGCCGCCCCGATCGCCGCCCCCGCCCAGTCGTTCTCGCGCAGCGCGGGCTCGATCGCGGTGGACGCCACCTCGCGCAGCTGCTCGTCGGTGAGCCGGGAGTCCGCGTCCACGGAGTAGGCGTACTGCCGGTCGTGGGTGGCGACGGAGAGCAGCACATCGTCCTGGCCGAGCCCGTTGCGGTCGGCGGTCTCGTCGCTCCAGGTCTGGCCGGAGCGCCCGGAGAAGTCGCGTACGTACACCACGAAGAGCTGGATGCGCCGCTCCGCGTAGAGCCGGTCGAGGGCGTCGTCCACCGCGTCGTCCCGGTCCCGGAGGGCGCCGACCCGGTCGGTGATCTGGCCGTCCCGGGAGAGCTCCACCGGGTCCTCCGCGCGGGCCTCCACCGCGGCGGGCACGGCGAGCCAGCACGCGGCGAAGAGCGTGGCGAGCAGGCCGGTGAGCAGGGCCCTGCCGGGCGCGGAGCTCCGGATACGGTCCACGGATGGCGTCACGTTTGCGAGGTTATGTCCGCCTATCGGAGCCCGCGACCCGGAGTCCCGGCGGCCTCGGCCGCCGCCCTCGGGCCTCCGCGCTGTTCGGAGGAGACGTCGTCCTCGGGCGTCTGCGCTGTTCGGATGAAAGGGCGCGGCGGCTCGCGCGTCCGGGGCGGGAAGGCCCGGTCTCCCCCACCGAATGGGCAAACCTAGAGAAAAATGTGCAAAACATCCCTATGTGGTGTAAAAGACCGGCCGCCGCCGAAGTCCGGAGGTTTCCCATGAACGGCCTTCAGCTCTCCGTCGTCGTGCCGTGTTTCAACGAGGCAGAGGTACTCGACGCCTTCCACAGCGCCCTGCTCACCGTCCTCGAAGGGCTCGGCACCCCCTTCGAGATCTGTTACGTGGACGACGGCAGCGGCGACAGCACCCGGGAGCTCCTCGCCACCCTCGCCCTGCGCGACGAGCGCGTCCACTACACCGCCTTCAGCCGCAACTTCGGCAAGGAGGCCGCGATGCTCGCCGGTCTGCGCATGTCGCGCGGGGCTGCGGTCGTCATCATGGACGCCGACCTCCAGCACCCGCCCGAGTTGATCCCCCGCATGCTCGAACTGCACCGGCACGGCTACGACCAGGTCATCCCGCGCCGCGACCGGGCCGGCGAAGGGGTGGTGCGCTCCACGCTCAGCCACACGTACTACGCCCTGGTCCGGCGGTGCATGGACGTGGAACTCATCGACGGCTCGGGCGACTTCCGGCTGCTGTCGCGGCGGGCCGTGGAGAGCGTCCTCTCGCTCCCCGAGAGCAACCGCTTCTCCAAGGGGATCTTCTCCTGGATCGGCTTCGACACGGTCAGCTTCCGCTACCGCAACAGCGAGCGCGTGGCCGGCCGGTCGAAGTGGGGGAGCAGGCGGCTGCTGAACTACGGCATCGACGGCCTCCTCTCCTTCAACAACCGCCCCCTCCGCCTCGCCATCTACACCGGCTTCTGGGTCTTCGTCTCGGCCCTGGCGTACGCGCTGTGGACGGTGGTCAACGTGGTCCTGCACGGGGCGGACACCCCGGGGTACGCCACGCTCCTCACCGCCGTCGTCGCGCTGAGCGGCATCCAGCTGGTCACCCTCGGCGTCATCGGCGAGTACGTGGGCCGCATCTACCACGAGGCGAAACACCGCCCGCCCTATGTGGTGCGCGAGACCGACGCGACCTGCCGGACCCGGCCGGAACCCCGCCTGCCGACGGGGACGCTGGTCATCGGGGAGCCGGGAGGGCCGGGGGAGCCGGGGAAGCTGGAAAAGCCGGGGGAGCCCACCACCCCGCCCCGTACGGCCGCCGCCCGGTCCCGCACGGCCCGCCAGTTCGGCAGCTTCGTTCTCGTCGGCTGCGTCAACACCGTCGTCTACCTGGGCGTCTACGCCTCGCTGAACCGCTGGATCCCCTACCTCGTGGCCCATGTCCTCGGCTATGTGGTCAGCATCGTCTGCTCGTTCCTCCTCAACTCCTACGTCACCTGCCGGACGAAGCCGACCTGGCGCGGGTTCGTCCGCTATCCGGTCTCCAGTCTGGTCAACCTGGTGGCGTCCGGAGCACTGCTCTTCGGCGCGGTCAGCGGTCTCGGGATGGACAAGAACCTCGCCGCGCTGGCGGCCGGGGTGATCGTCACGCCGGTCTCGTTCCTGCTGGCGCGGTGGGCGATCATGTCGGGCCGCCGCAACCAGGCCCCCACGGCCACGCAGATCCCCGACGCGCCCCAGGCCCCCGGCACCTCAACAGCTCCCGCGACCTCCGGAGCCTCCGCAGCCCCCGAGGTCTCCGTACCGGACCGTCCGGCCCAGCCGTCGCACGGACGCCCGGTGGCGGACCGGCCGCTCGCACCGAGGACCACCACGGCCCGCGCCCCCCACCACACCTCCCTGCGCTCCTCCGAGGACCGATGAGCACCGTGATGCCCGACAGCACCCAGGAGAACGCCGTGCCGCACGACCGGTTGGAGGCCGGTGAAGAGGGGAAGGGTCGGCCGGAACGCGGCCCCCGCCCCTGGACCGCGCTCTGGGCGAGCGCCCTCGCGCTCCCGCCCCTCGCCCTGCTCGCCGCCGCGTCCTGGTTCGGCCGGTGGGTGCGGCCCGGCGCCGACGACTGGTGCTTCCTCCCTCTCGTACGGGACGAGGGGATCACCGGCCTGGTCGGGAAGTTCTACTTCGACGACAACGGACGTGTCGCCAACGCCTTTCTGGTCGGCACGTACGCGAAGTTCCAAGTCGCCGGACACCAGTGGTACCCGGCGGTGAGCGGGGTCCTGATCCTCGCGGTCCTGTGGGCGGTGACCGCCGTCGCGCTGCGCCGGGGCGGCATCAGGGTGCCGCGCGGGCTGCCGCTGCTGGTCGCGGCGATGGTGGCCGCGCTCTTCCTGTTCGTCACGCCGAACACGTACAAGACGTTCTACTGGCCCGCCGCCTCGGTCTCGCACACCCTGCCCCCGGTCCTGGCCTGCGCCGCCCTGATCCCGCTGCTGCTCGCCCGCACCCGTCGCGGCCGGGGGTTCGCCCTCGCCGTCGCGCTGTTCGGGGGCGCCTTCCTCGCCACCCTCTCGGAGGAGACGGCGATCGTGGTGGTGCTCGTGCTGCTGGCCACGCTGGTGGTGAGCGGCCGGGTGGTCGCCGCCCCCGCCCGGGGGTTCGTCCGCCTGTGGTGCGGGGCGGGCATCGCCGGAACGGTGGCGGGCGGCCTCGCCCTCATCACCTCGCCCGGCTCCCTCCACCGCCGCGCGCGGTTCGGGGCGGAGACCACGTCGCTGCTCGCCCCCGACTCGCTCGCCGCCTCCCTGCGCGCCTTCGCGGAGATCACCGTCCAGACGGTCACGACGTGGCAGTACGTCGGCGGGCTCGCGGCCGGCGTCCTGCTCGGCCTGCTCGGCGCCCGCCGGGACGGCCGCACCCCCGGCCCGCCCGCCCACTGGCCGCTGCTCGCCTGGACCGGCCTGCTGACCCTCCTGCTCTCCGGCTACCTGTGCACGGTGATCGCGTACCCCGTGTTCCAGGACCGGGTGAGCGACCCCAGCGCCAACCGCCTCTGGAACGACTACCTCCTGCTGTACGTGGTCCTGCTCGTCGCGGCCGGGGCGCTGCTGGGCCTGGCGGTACGGCAGTACGTACGCCGTACGGCACCGGTGAAGGCCGTGTGCGCCGCGCTCTGCGTGCTGGTCTGCTTCGGCCCGGCCGTCTCGCTGCTCAACCTGGACACCAACCTGCGGGCCCGGGCGGAGAAGTGGGACGCGCAGGACCGGCGGCTGCGGGAGGGGGCGGCGGACGGTGAGCGGGTGATGCCGTACGAGCGGCTGGTCATCAGCGCCATGCTGGAGCCGTTCAGCCGGGGTGGCGCCAGCTACTGGCCGGGCGGGTGTGTGGCGGACTTCTACGGGCTGGAGCGGGTGACGGACGGGGCGCGAAACCCCTGAGCTGCACCGACTCCCTGACGGGCCGTCACCTCGGTGGCACCGGTCCGGCCCGGTGGGTTACGTTGGCGGCGATGACTACCGGGACGGCCTCGCGCCACTCACCGATCGGTTGCCCGGCGCCGCTCTGAGCGCCGCGCGGGCCCCGCCTCCTGTCGTGCCGACCACAGCTCATGACGACCGCGGCTCATGGCGACCACAGCTCATGGCTGACCACAGCTGATGGCGTCACCCACGACAGGAGAGAACGCATGCCCACCCAGACACTGCACATCCCCACCGCCGACGGCCGGGCCGACGCCTTCGCCGCCTTCCCCGACGGCGGCGGGCGGCACCCGGGGGTGCTGATGTACCCGGACGCCTTCGGTATCCGGCCCGTGCTGCGGGAGATGGCCGCCGAACTGGCCGGGCACGGGTACTACGTGCTCGTCCCCAACATCTTCTACCGGCACGGCCCGACCCCGGTGGTCGAACTCCCCGCGTACATCGGGGGAGAGGAGCGGTCCGCCGTCCTCGCCCGGCTGATGCCCCTGATCCACGAGCACACCGCCGAACGCGCCCTGCGCGACGCCGACGCCTTCCTCCGGTTCCTCACCGCCCGGCCCGAGGTCGCCGCCGGACCGGTCGCGGTGACCGGCTACTGCTTCGGCGGCCTGCTGGCGACGCGCACCGCCGCGGCCCACCCGGACCGAGTCGCCGCGCTCGCCGCGTTCCACGCCCCCGTGGGCGCCGACGGACCCGACGCCCTGGCCGGGATCACCGCGCGGGTCCACTTCGGCCACGCCGAGGGCGATGTGACGCCGGACGGCCTGCGCGAGCTGAACAGGACCCTGGACGCGGCGGGCATCGACCACACCTCCGAGGTCTACCCCGGCACCGCCCACGGGTTCACCATGTCCGACACCGATGTCTTCGACCCCGCCGGGCTCCAGCGCCACTGGGACCGCCTGCTCCCCCTCCTCAAGGGCGCCCTGGCCCACGGCTGAGGCCAGCGACCCCGGCTCGTGACATCACGGCTCCGCGCGGGAGTTGAGCCGGGCGGCCTGCCGGGTCAGATGGTCGCGCTCGGCGAGGTTCGGGGCCTTGCGGGCGGCCTCGGCGTAGAGCTGGGCCGCCCGCTCCAGGTCGCCGTCGCGTTCATGGAGGTACGCCGCCACCGCCGCGTACCGGGGCAGCGCACCGTCCAGCTCCGCGAGGGCGGCGAGACCGGCGCGCGGCCCGTCGGCCTCCCCGACGGCCACCGCCCGGTTGAGCCGGACCACCGGGCTGCCGGTCAGGCCCGCCAGCTCGTCGTACCACTCGACGATCTGCACCCAGTCGGTCTCCGAGGCGGTCGGCGCGTCGGCGTGGAGCGCGGCGATGGCGGCCTGCGCCTGGTACTCGCCGAGCCGGTCGCGCGCGAGGGCCGCCTGGAGGATTCGTACCCCCTCGGCGATCGCGCCGGTGTCCCACCGCCCCCGGTCCTGCTCGGCGAGCGGCACCAGGCTGCCGTCGGGGGCGGTGCGGGCGGCGCGCCGGGCGTGGTGTAGCAGCATCAGGGCGAGCAGCCCCGCCACCTCGGGGTGGTCGATCGCGGCGGCGAGCCGGCGGGTGAGGCGGATGGCCTCGGCGGCGAGGTCGAGGTCGCCGGAGTACCCCTCGTTGAAGACCAGGTAGAGGACGCGCAGCACGGTGGAGACATCGCCGGGCCGGTCGAACGGCACGGTGGAGACCGTGCGTTTGGCCCGGCTGATGCGCTGCGCCATGGTCGCCTCGGGCACCAGGTAGGCCTGGGCGATCTGGCGGGTGGTGAGCCCGCCGACGGCGCGCAGGGTGAGCGCGACGGCGGACGAGGGCGTGAGGGAGGGGTGGGCGCAGAGGAAGTAGAGCTGGAGGGTGTCGTCGGTCGCCGGTGCGGGCCCGGGCTCAGGCTCCTCCTCGACCAGCTCCTCACGGCGGCGCCGGGCGGCATCCGCCCGGGTCGCGTCGAGGAACCGCCGCCAGGCCACGGTGACCAGCCACGCCTTCGGGTCGCGCGGCGGATCGGCGGGCCAGACCCGCACCGCCTCGACCAGCGCGTCCTGTACGGCGTCCTCGGCCGCCGCGAAGTCGGCTCCGCGGCGGACGAGGGCCCCGAGCACGCCCGGGACGATGCTCCGGAGCAGCAGCTCGTCCATGGACGAGGTCACTCCGCGATGGTGGGCGGCGCCGTCAGGAACGGCCGCAGCTCCAGCCACTCGTGGATCGGCTTCCCGCCCGCGCCCGGAGCGGCCGACAGCTCACCGGCCAGCTCCACGGCCCGCTCGTACGAGTCGACGTCGATGATCATCCACCCGGCGATCAGGTCCTTGGTCTCGGCGAACGGCCCGTCGGTGACCGGCGGCCGCCCTTCCCCGTCGTACCGCACCCAGGCGCCCTCGGGCGCGAGCGCCTGCCCGTCGACGAACTCCCCGCTCTTCTCCAGCCGGGCGGCGAAGTCGTTCATGTACTGGATGTGCGCCGAGACCTCCTCGGGCGTCCACCGGTCCATGGGCACGTCGTTGACGGCCTCCGGAGCGCCTCGGTAGTGCTTGAGCATCAGGTACTTGGCCATGGGATTCTCCTCGGTGCGGGGCGATCCATTGTGGTCGCGTTCACCTGGGAGACGGAGCGGGACGCGGGTTCTCGACATGGTCGCCGGATTTTTTTCCGCGCCCCGCACGGCCTGCCCGGCCCTCAGTACCCGAAGATCATCTTGTACGCGACCTCCGGCAGGAACTGCCCGGCCGCCGACCCGCCGCCGACCCCGCAGTCGCCGTCGGACTCGCCGGGCGTCTTCAGCCAGAGCAGCATCTCGGCGCCGCCGCCCGTCTGGCTGACGGACCCGATCCGGCGCCCGCCCGGGTTGCACCACTCGCCGTTCGAGCCGTTGCCGTTGCGGCTGGTGTCGACGACGTACGGCTTCGTGTAGCCGTAGGACGCGGAGAGCGCCGAGCTGATGGCGTTGCCGTACGCCGTGTTCTCGCCGGTGGTGAAGTAGTTCGAGATGTTCAGCGAGAAGCCGTGCGCCTCGCGGGCACCGGCCCCGTCGAGGTGCTGGGCCATGGTGGCCGCGCCGATCCAGGCCGGGTTTCCGGCGTCCAGGTACGTCCAGGTGTTGGGGGCGCGGTCGCGGAACTGGGCCAGGGCGCCCCTGAGCATGCCGTTGCGCTCGTCGATCTGCGCCTGGCTCAGGCAGCTGAAGTCGCCGAGCGAGTCGGGTTCGATCACCACGAGGGCCGGGCGGGTGCCGATGGCCGAGGCGAAGGCGGAGATCCAGGCCTGGTACGCGGCCGGGGTGCCCGCACCACCGCCGGAGTGGCCGCCGCAGGCGTCGCGGCCGGGGATGTTGTACGCGATGAGCACGGGCAGCTTGTCGGCGGCGTCGGCGGCGCCCACGTACGAGCCGACGGCGGCCCCGATGTCCCCGCTCCACGCCCCGAACCAGCGGGCCATGGGGCGGGAGGCGATGTTGTCCCGGATGGCGGCGGCGCGCCCGTCGCCGGGGTTGGCGGCGGCCCAGGCGGCGGGGCCGGAGTGGGGGTCGGTGTAGAAGCCGCTGGTCATGCCGATGGGGCTCGCCTGGGCTGCGGTGGCGGCGGTGGGTGCGGTGGCGTTGCCGGGCCCGGCGCTGAGCGGCAGGAGCAGACAGGCGAAGGCTGAGGCGGCGAGCGTACGAAGAAGTCGTCTCACAAGTGCGGCCCTTCTCTGGGAGCGCTCCCACTGTGCGGCGGCCGAGCGGTGGGGGAGGGAGGCGCGGGGTGGGGGTGGGGGATACGCGCGGTGGACCCTGGGCCCCCTTGGGGTCCGGGTCCGGGAACTGCCGCCGTCAGTCGAGACGGTGACAGGGTGGCACCTCGCTGTCAATGAGTCGGGCACGGGTACCGGGCGGGGAGGCGGTCATGACATCTGTCATCGATGCCGGTGACAGCTCGCACCGCGCCGCTCCGCCTGGCCGTGGATAACGTGGCCGAAAGGCCCCTATCCGACGGTGGGAAGAGACATGCCGAGCAAGACGCTGATCGTCGACGACCTGACCTTGCTGCTGATGGACGACGCCTCCGGCGCGATCCCGACGGCGGGCACGCTCTACTACACGCAGGGCGGCGCGGTCCTGGTCGAGTTGGGGCTCGCCGGTCATGTCCGGGTCGACGAGGGCGACCAGGGCCTGACCGGCATCCGCGTGCACGCCGTCGTGGGCCGCCCGCCGCAGGACCCGCTGCTGCGCGACGCGTACAAGAAGGTCGCCGAGAAGGTACGAGGCGTCCAGACGCTCCTGATCGAGATCGGCACGGGCCTGCGCGAGCCCGTGTTCGACCGGCTCGTGGAGCGGGGCACGCTGCGCCGGGAGACGAAGAAGACGCTGGGCCTCTTCCGTACGACGTCGACCACCATCGCGGACACCGCGTACAAGACGGCGCTCCTGGAGAAGGTCCGGGCCGTCCTGATCGACGGCGAGGAGCCCGACGTCCGCACGGCCGCGCTGATCGGCCTGCTCTCCGCCAGCGGCTCCCTGCCGAACCTGCACCGCACCATCCCGTGGTCCGGCCAGCTCCACCAGCGGGCGAAGGAGCTGGAGCGGACCAGCTGGGGCGCGGAGGCGGTCAACTCCGCCGTGCTGCGGACCGTGGCGGCGGTCGCGGCCGGGCCCGCGGCCGCCGTGAGCGGCTAGAACGGCGCCGGGTCCGGGTCGGTATCAGGGATGTGCGACCAGAGGCGTACCTCCATATGCCGCAGAGTCTGACTTTTTCCGGCCATACGGCTACGAAAATGGACGTAAGCGAGCAGGGATGTTCCCCGGGCTCGCGGCAGACGAAGCGGATACCGGCGAGGAGAGAACCGAAGATGCGTGGCGTTCTGATAGGTGCCCTGGGCGGCGTGGTGGTTCTCGGCATCACGGCCGCGGTGGCCGTGCCCGAGGCCAGGGAGTGGTACGACGGGCGCCACGAGCAGACCTCCTCCTACGCCACCGGCAAGGCCGCGAAGGCCGACCGCGACTCCGTCCCCCGCTGGCTCCCGGACGACGCCGCGTCCGTCGAGTACGCCATGCGCACCACCGGCGGCGAGCGCATCCTCAAGGCCACGCTCGACGGCGACCGGCTCCCGGCGTCCTGCGAGCCGCTCAAGGGGAAGAAGGCTCCGGACCCGGAGATCAGCGCCTCCTGGTTCCCCTCGGACCGGGCGGGTGAGGCGCAGGGCCGCTGCGGCTCCTACTACGTCTCGCTGGAGGACCACACGCTGTACGCCTGGCAGACGAACGGGGACTGGATGGAGGAGAACCGCCGGCCGTCCTCGGCGCAGTAGGACGCTCCCGACCGTGCTGCCGCCTTCCGCGCCGATCCCCGTGCCGCCTCCGGGCGGCCGACGCATCCGAGGTCACCCGTGATCGCATTCGTACCGACCGCAGTCTTCCTCCTCTGGTTCTGCTGGGGCGTACGGCAGGACCGCCGGCAGTTCCGCAACGCGGTCCTGCTCGGACTGACCGTGCTGTGCCTGTCGTTCGCCCTGCTGACGCAGGTGGACCGGCTGCCGGGCGACCTGGCCGTCCTGGTGTACTCGCTGGTCTTCTTCGTGCCCGCGCTGGCGATCCTGCTCCTCGGCGGCTTCCTGGTGGGCAACGGCTTCACCATGGTCCGCAAGGAGGGCCGCCGCCCGGCCAACCTGCTGTCGGGGCTGGCGGGTCTGGGCATCTTCGCCGTCCTGGCGCTGGTGGTCTCCGCCGACTACCTGGGCGGCTCGCACGCGTACCAGTCGTTCCTCCTGGCCGTCGTGCTCGTCACCGGCTACGTGTCCTTCCTCTTCCTGTGCTTCCTCGCGTACGCCTTCCTCTACGGCCGCATCCGGGTGCGCGGCGACGTGGACTTCGTGGTGGTGCTGGGCTCGGGCCTCATCGGCGGCGAACGGGTCCCCCCGCTGCTCGCCTCGCGGCTGCGGTCCGGCCTCGCCGTCCAGCGGAAGCAGGCGGACCGGGGTGCGGAGCCGCCCGTGCTGCTGGTCTCCGGCGGGCAGGGGCCGGACGAGAAGCTGCCCGAGGCGGAGGCGATGGGGCGCTGGCTGGTCGCGGAGGGCGCCGACCCGGCGCTCGTCCGGCAGGAGGCGCGCTCCCGTACGACCACCGAGAACCTGCGCTTCAGCCGCCGGATGATGGAGGAGGCCGACGACCGTTACGTCTGTGTCGTGGTGACCAACAACTTCCACGCGTTCCGGGCGGCGATGACCGCCCGCCGGGAAGGTGTGCGCGGTCAGGTGATCGGGTCGCCGACCGCCGCGTACTTCTGGCCGAGCGCCACCATCCGGGAGTTCGTCGCGGTCTTCTGGGAGAACCGCGTCGTCAACGCCGTCCTGTGCGCGCTGCTCGTGGTCCTGGCGGTGGCGGTGGGGATGCGGTGGTAGACGCCTCGCCGGAGCCGGAGCCGGAGCCGGAGCCGGAGCCGGAGCCGTCGGCGCGGTCCGGCCCCCGGTCCCGGCTGTCCGTTGTCCCTCATCCCTTCATGTGGGCGGCGCCGATCCGATACGCGCAGTCGGACCTCACTTCTTCCGCGTATTCGGCACGGCTCCCTGGCAGGCCGCGTCAACGGCCTTCCAGGGTTCAGGTCAGCCAGGTGGGCCCGCCGCGTCGTCGGGCGGGTTGTCCAGGCGGATGCCACGGAGTACGCGGAAGGCTGTGAGGGCCGCGGCACCCAGGAGTGCGGCCGTGGCCACCATGGTCACCCGCAGGCCATGCGTGAAGGCTTCCCGTACCGCGGCACCGACTGCCGGGCCTTGCCTGTGGGCCTCCTGGAGGGCACCGGCAAGTGTCCCGGAGTCCGGCAGGGAGCCGGGGAGGCCCGCTTGGTAGAGCGCGGTGCTCACCGTGCCGAGGACGGCCACGCCGAGGGCGGCACCGAGTTCGGTGCTGGTCTCCGCCAGGGCCGAGGCGGCGCCGGCCCGCTCGGGCGGGGCGGCGGCGAGCACGATGTCGGTGGCCAGCAGCGCCACCGTGCCGACCCCGACGGCGGTCACGGTGGCTCCGGTGACCAGCAGGGCCGGTCCGTCGCCGGTACGGCTGATGACCGCGCACCCGAGGGCGGCCAGGCCAAGACCGAGCGCGACGGTGACCGCGGGGTCCAGCCGTCCGGCCGCCTTCCCGGCCAGGGCCAGCCCGGCGATCACACCGGCGACGCTCGGCAGCATCCACAGGGCGGCGGCCAGGGCGCTGAGGCCAAGGACGCTCTGGAGGTACTGGGCGGCGAGCAGGGTCATGCCCATCAGGGCGAACTGGGTGATCCCGTTGGCGAGGATGCCGGTGCTGAAAGTACGTCGACGGAAGAGGGCGAGGTCGATCAGCGGGCGGGCCCGGCGCAGCTGGTGGCGGACGAATACCGCCCCCACGGCCAGGCCCGCGACGAGCCAGGTCAGCGCCCAGGCGTCAGGGCCTTCGGTGGCGGCGCGCTTGGCCCCGTGGATGACCAGCAGGATCGCCGCCACCGACAGCACCGCGCCGAACAGGTCGACGGTGCCCGGCGCGGGGTCCTCGGACTCGGGAAGCAGCCACGGACCCGCTCCCAGGAGCAGGGCGACGACCGCGATGTTGACCAGGAGGACCGAGCCCCACCAGAAGTGGCCCAGCAGGAGACCGCCGACGAGCGGGCCGAGGGCCGCGCCGGCCGCGAACGCCGCCGACCACAGACCGATCGCGGTCCGCCGTTGGGCACGATCACGGAACATGGTGCTGATCAGAGCGAGGGTGGACGGCGCGAGCATGGCCGCGCCGATCCCCATCACCGCCCGGCAGACGATCAGCGTCCCGGCGGAGGGAGCGAACGCGGCGACCACCGAAGCGCCACCGAAGACCGCGGCTCCGGCCATCAGCATCCGGCGCCGTCCGTACCGGTCACCGAGCACTCCCATGGTCACCAGCAGCCCGGCGAGCAGGAAGCCGTAGGCGTCCAGGATCCACAGGAGCTGACCGGCGCTGGGCGCGAGATCCCTGCTGAGGGACGGAGCGGCGTAGAAGAGCACGCTGATGTCCATCGACACGAACAAGCACGCCGTGATCAGGACCGTCAGGCCGGCCCACTGGCGTCGGCCGGCCAGTGGAGGCATGTGGACTACGGGCACAGAAGGAACTCCTCAGAAGCATCGCTCAGGCCGACGCGCCTACGCGCGGCCGAGGAAGAGGTGGGTCACGGAAACCGCCGCCATGGCGGGGAAGGGGGCTTCTGTGCGGGCCGGAAGAAGATGCGCCGGCCAGACCCGGGACCAGGAGGGATACGCCCGCAGCCGGCAGGCCATGCGAGCGAGACCACGCCCATGGCTGACGGGCGCCGGAGACAAGCTCAACGGCACCGCACATCAGAAGCAGGTCTTCAGCAACGCATGGCGGACACGATAACTGGCAGCCCGGGTCCCGGTACACCTCGGTGCAAGGCCACTCCGACCACCGCAGGATCAGACGCAGCTTGGAGCTGACCTGTGCAGAGTCGCCCCGCACCGGACAGCGGCGGCCCGCCGGGACTGCCCGCCGGGACTGCCCGCCGGGCTACTCCTTGGTGGCGCGCAGGATCACCGACCGGCCGGCGGTGACCGGACCGGAGAGCTTGGTCAGCCCGGTGAGCGCGTCCATGTTCGAGATCACCACCGGTGTCAGGGTCGACTTGGCCTTCTCCTCCAGCAGCGCCAGGTCGACCTCGATGATGGTGTCGCCCCGGGTGACGCGCTGTCCTTCCTCGGCGACGCGCCGGAAGCCCTCGCCCTTCAACTCGACGGTGTCGATCCCGAAGTGGACGAACAGCTCCAGGCCGCTGTCGGTCTCGATCGAGAACGCGTGATCGGTGTCGAAGATCTTGCCGATGGTGCCGTCGGCGGGCGCGACGATCGCGCTGCCGGACGGTGCGATGGCGATGCCGTCACCGACGATCTTCTCCGCGAACACCACGTCGGGAACGTCCTCGATACTCACGATCTCCCCGGACAGCGGCGCATAGATGTCCACCGTGTGCGCGGCCCCGTTCCTCCCGGCTGCCGCGCCGCGGTCGGAGGCCAGGGCAGGAGCGTGGGGCAGGCCCGCGGCGGCCGCGCCGGTGATCACGGCGGCAAGGGCGGTACGTCGGGACACGGGTCGACTCATACGCCCATGATGATCATCCAGCCCCCGGCAACCCCTCCTGACCGCTGCGAGGTTCACCCGGATGGTCGGCGCGGTGCCGCACCCGACAGCGGTTCCAGGGCGCCTCTACGGGCCCCGGCAAGCACGAGCTGACGCGGAGACACCTCGGCCCCTGGGTTTCCTCCGGCCCGCCGACCGGAGGAAACCCAGGGGCCGAGCCGGGTCTCAGATACCGCAGTTGGGCGCGGACCAGAAGCGGCCGCTGCCCCCGGCGACGTGGGTGTGGTCGTTGTGGCCCGGGTAGCCCGGGCCGAGGATCTCGGTGAAGCCGTGGTTGCGCGCCGCCTGGGCGAGAGCGCAGAAGCCCTGGGACCCGGCGCCGAGGTCCGCCGCGTGCCCGTACATGTGGCGGCTGTTGGCGGCGCCGCCGACCGCGCTGTTGCACGAGACGCTGCGGAAGCCGCCGTTGACGGTGATGGGCCGGTCACCCATGGCGTGCCGCATGGCCTGGAGCTTCCACATGGTCACCAGGGCGTTGGCGCGCGCGGTGGCGGCGCTGACCTTGCCGCCGGACCAGTCGGAGTTGCAGCGGTTCAGCTCGGCGTAGGTGAAGTTGACCGGGGTGCAGTCGTTCTTCTGGAGCTGGTAGATCTTGTTGAACGTCTGGGGCCCGGCGATGCCGTCGGCGCTCAGGCCGTACGCGGCCTGGAAGCGCTGCACGGCCGCCTTGGTGGCCGGGCCGAACGCGCCGTCGATGGCGATCTGGTTCCCGGTGCCCGGGTACCCCGCGACGCGGATCTGGAGCTGGCGTACGGCTTCTCCGCTGGAGCCCTCGCGGAGGGTCCCGCTCCACGTGTAGCAGGCGTCGGCCGTTCCGACGTCTCCGGACGCGGTGGAGGCGGGGGCCGTGGACGGGGTCGCGGTCGCGGCCGAGGTGCCGCCGAGCGCGAGAACCGCTCCCGCGACCGTCGCGAGCAGGAATCCGATGGGGCGTGAGCGCATGAGCGTGCACCTCTTCGTCGTCGGGCTGTCCACTGGAACTGGGGGTTCCGAGCCTGTTACGCGGTACGGATGAGCGTCAAGGGCATGACAACTTTGTGCAGCGCGCTCGGCCGGAACCTGCCAACGCGAAGCCGCCCGGAGGGGCGCACCACTGAGCTGAAGACCATCACGGGAGAGACCGGTCGCCGCGCTGTGGTGCACCGGGGCGGGCGGGGTCGGCTCGGCGGCGGCGCAGCCGGCCCGGGCGCTGGGCACGGCGGCGGTGTACGGCACGGTGGGTACGGAGGAGAAGGCGGCGTACGCGAGCCGCTTCGGGTACGCCGCGGTGTTCCTCCGCGACGGCTTCCCGGAGGCGGTACGGGAGGCGACGCACGGGCGGGGCGTGGATCTGGTCCTGGACCCGGTCGGCGGCCCCACCCGCCTGGCGAGCTTCGAGGTGCTGGCCCCCTTCGGCCGGGTCGCGGTCCACGGCGAGGCCGCCCGCCACCCCGGCCCGCACCTCCCGGTCCTCCCGGTCCGGAAGAACAACCGCGCCCTGACCGGCTACAACATCGGCGACCTCTCCCGCCGCGCCCCCGAGACGCTCCGCCGCCACGCCCTCGCAGCGCTGGACCTGGTCGCCTCCGGTGCCGTACGGATCGGCATCACGGTCGAGTACGACCTGGCCGACGCGGCGCAGGCCCATCGCGTACGGGAAGCGGGCGAGAACGAGGGGAAGGCCGTACTGAGGATCGGCCGCTGATCCCGTCGGCCACCGCCCCCCGTCGGCCGCTCACCGCTTACCTCGACGTCTACGACCACTTCGGCCTCCTCCGCCCGGCGCGGGCGTCGTGCGCTCGGGGTGGTCCCGTAGGCGGCCCGGAACCGCCGGGTGGAGTGGCTGTGGCCGGTGGAGCCGCAGCGTACGGCGATGGCCGCGATGGACAGGTGGGCGTAGCCGGAGGAACCGGGCATGTGACGGGCGCGTTCGAGGCGTTCGCTGATCACCCGCTGCTCCAGGCTGATCCGCAGGCGGGCCGGGACCAGTTCGTGCATCGGGCTGGAGCGCAGCCGCAGCGAGGCGTGGACGACAGCTTCGACCGGCAGGCCGGGGTCGGTCATGTCGATGGTGACGGCCTGGGACGCGCCCACGCCGGACCAGCCGTAGACACGCGGGGCCGGCTCGTGGAACACGCGGATGTCCGACGGCCCCGGCGTGAAGCGCTGCCCGCCCGCCTCCGCGTGATGGGCCCGCCCGCATACCAGTTTCGGCCTCCTCGTGACGGACCCGGTTCGGCACCGACGTGTCGGTCGGCGCATGGTGCAACGCCTCGACCCGCTCACGCGGCGCGACATCGTTCAGATCCGGCAACAGCACGACGCCCCACCGTGCACGGCACGGTGGGGCGTCGTGGCGTCGGCCCGATCGGGTCAGACGGTGCCGAACTCCCCGGCTTTGACGCCCGCGACGAAGGACGAGAACACCTCGGCGCTGACGTGCAGGCTCGGGCCGTTCGTGTTCTTCGAGTCGCGTACGGGGACGATGCCGGTGGCGGTCGCGGTGCCCGGGGCCCACTCGACGCAGGTGCCGCCGTTGCCGCTGTAGGAGGACTTGACCCACTGCTGCCCGGACGGGGATTCGGTCGTCATATGGCTACAGCTCCCCGGACTTGACGCCCGTCACGAAGGCGGAGAACGCGGCGGCGGGGAAGCTCAGCACCGGGCCGGTCGTGTTCTTCGAGTCGCGTACGGGGACGGTGCCGGTGGTGGTCGCGGTGTGCGGGGCCCATTCGACGCAGGTGCCGCCGTTGTTGCTGTAGGAGGACTTGACCCACTGCTGGGTCGTCGTTTCGGTCGTCACGGGGTGCCCTTCCGATGCTGGTGGATCGAGTCCACGGAATCTGTCTGCGACAGAGACACGTTCTGCAAATGATGGTAGGCCCTCACCATCGGGATGACGGAGCTGAGTTCGCGGTCCAAGTGCCCCTGCGTCTGGGACTCGACATAGGAGACCACGGACCGGTCCTGGAGCGTCAACAGATTTACCGACCGGTCGAAGGGGCGGCGCTCTCCGATGCTGTAGGGGGCGATCTGGAGCGTGGTGTGCGGCTGGGCGGCGAAGTCGATCAGATACTGCAACTGCGCCTTCATGACGTCCGGGCCGCCGACCGGCCGGAGGATGCAGCTCTCGTCCAGCACGGCGATCAGCAGGGGCGGTACGTCCCGCACCAGCGCTTCCTGGCGCGCCATGAGGAACGCGACGCGTTCATCGGCCTGTTCGCGGGTGATGACTCCTCGGTCGACCGCTCCGTCGGCCAGTGCCTGCGCGTACTCCCGCGTCTGCAACAGACCGGGAATCAGGCCCGACTCGAAGAGCCTGATCTCCGCCGCCCGCCCCTCCAGGGCCAGGTACTCCGGGAAGCCCTGCAACAGCACCCCGTGCTTGATCTTCCGCCACTCGCGCTCGAACGACTCGGCCGTCCCCACGAACCCCAGTGCGACATCAACGGCGATCGAGAACTTGCGAGTTGGGGACTTGTGACAAGTTTCCACCCCCGAGACATGGCGTCCGGTGTACCCGATCCGCTGCGCGAGGTCGTCCTGCCGCCAGCCCCGCTCCTCGCGCGCACTGCGCAGACGTGCGCCGTAGGCCGCTTCCGGGCTCGCGTCCGGGTTTAAGTCCTTGAGGTTTACCAACGTTCTCTCCACCCCTGAAACGTTGAAGGAGATTCAACGCTAAGCGACGCTGAGCCATCCCGGTAGTCAGTCAGCTACGGAGAGGAACTATCGGTGTACGGCGAGCACGTGCGTCCGAATTCCCAGCAGCCTCCCGGCCTCCCGTTTCCGCCCGCCCTCGGGGCCCTCGTGGTCGACACCAGCCGCGCCGACCGCGTGGGGGAGTTCCGAGGCGTCGCCGGAACCCGTTGGTCCCTCCGGCCGGTGGGCGGCGGGCGCGAGTGGGAGGCCGAACCCGTCCACGTACGCCCCGCACTCCTCATAGAGCAGCTTCGAGCCCGTACCGCACGCCTCAACGCCCGGAGCAGAGGGGAAGTGCTGTGAGCGCACCCAGGACGTCAAAGCGCGTACATGGCTTACGGGTTGGGGTCGCCCGACGGGCGCGGCAGGCGGGTGGCTCATGAGGGACCTGGATTACGTCGCCGCCGTCACGGTCACGGCGGGCGGACGGGCCCTCTGGCTCGGCGGGATCGCCGTACCGAACCGCCGGCTCGTCCTCCGCTGGCTCCGGCGGCAGGCGCTGCGGCTGGCCGACGGCCACGGCCGGGACCTGCCTCCCCCCGCTCCCTGGCTCCGGGCGCGGGACGTCCGGCAGGTCGCCTTCCACGGCACCGACGCCCCGGAAGGGCTGCGGGCGTGGGCGGGCGACGAGGGCCGCCAGGGGGAGGCGATAAGCGCCCTGGAGTCCGGGCGCCCCGCCCTGCTCACGGTGGTCGACCCCGCCGTAGGGCTGCGGGTCACCCTCGCCGGATGGCCGGTCGGCCCGGATCGGCCGTCGCCGCCATCCCCGTACCGCCCCCGAAGCCGTGGGCGGGGCCTCGTACCGCCCCGGCCCCGAAGGGAAGAGATCTGACGCCGTGCTGCAATGCACCGCCGTGACCCCCGTCCCGTACGCCGAAGCTCTTCTGGCGCTCGCCACGATGGAGGGCGGCCCCGAGCACGCGCCCGATGTTCTCGCCCCGGACGAGTTCCTGCTCTGCGAGCTGGGCGAGCACGACGAGTCCGCCGAGCACGCGGCGTACCTCTGGGCGGCCGAGACCCCGGGCGTGGACCAGGACCTGTGGCTGCTGTGGACGGGGACGGGCGCGCACCGGGTCTACCGGCTGGCCGTCCTGCCCCTGTGCCCGGCGCGCCTCCGCAACCTGGCCACCCGCACGGTCACCCTGTGCGCGTACTTCGACCACCACCCCGCCCCGCACTCCTTCCACGTGACCGACCCGCTCGGCGACCTGATCGCGTCGCCCGACGGCACCGACGAGCCCTGACGGCAACCGGAGGTCTTCCGCCCCATGAACCAATGCACCGCCGTGGCGCTGTTACCGCCTCCGGACCACGTCGTCCGCCTGGCCCCGCCCGGGAACCCGCCGCAGGCCGGATACGTCCTGTGCGAACTCGGCGAGGACCACGACGACGACCACGCGTCCCTGCTGTGGGAGGACGACGCGAACCGCGAGGCCGTGTGGGTGCGGTGGAGCGGGGACAGCGCCCGGCTGGTGGGGCTGGCCTGGTGTACGGCGATCGACCCGCGGAGCGAGGACGCGTGCGGGCTGTTCGCCGGGCACCCCTCCGTACACGACTGGGATGTGGTCGACCCCACGATGCAGGCGGTGGACGCGGTCGCGGACGGATGGCCGGACCCCGCGGCGCCCCGGGCCGACCCGCCGGACGGGCCGTAGGGACCACTCGCGCCGGTGAGCGTACGGCGGCTCCAGGCGTTCATCCCCGTATCCGGCCCGGCTGCGTGCTAGGGATAGCAGCAAGATTTCCTAAATAGGAGGTATGCCACGATGCGCACGACCCTTATCCGCGTGACGACCGCGCTCGGTGCCGCCGCCGCTCTGGCCCTCTGCGGCGCCGGTACGGCGAGTGCCGACAGCGTGGGCAGCTCCGGCATCGGCAACACGGGCGTCGGGAGCGCGGGCCTCCACAACGGCGGCGCCGGCAACGCGGGCATCGCCAACTGGGGCCTGGGCAACGCCGGTATCGAGAACTCCGGCATCGGCAACGCGGGCATCGCCAACTCGGGTCTGGGCAACGCCGGGATCGCCAACTGGGGTCTGGGCAACGCGGGCATCGAGAACGGCGGCATCGGCAACGCGGGTCTCGGCAACACGGGCCTGGGCAGCCACGGCATCGGCAACTCGGGCGTGGGCAGCTCCGGCATCGGCAACTGAACCGCGCGGTGTGATGTGACGAGGGCCGGGAGCTGCGAGCTCCCGGCCCTCTTTCGATCGCTTCTACGGCTGGGCGGGTGCCATCAGCTCGCGCCTGCGCCTGTGCCTGCGCCGACCCGCAGGGCGTGCGCCCCCGCGTACTGAGCGCTGTCGCCCAACTGCTCCTCGATGCGCATGAGTTGGTTGTACTTGGCGGTGCGGTCGGACCGGGACAGGGACCCGGTCTTGATCTGGCCGCAGCCGGTCGCCACCGCCAGGTCCGCGATGGTGGTGTCCTCGGTCTCGCCCGACCTGTGGGACATGACGACGGTGTAGCCGGCGCGGTGGGCGGTGCCCACCGTGGCGAGGGCCTCGGTCAGGGTGCCGATCTGATTGACCTTCACCAGAACCGAGTTGGCGACGCCGGAGGCGATGCCCTCGCGGAGGATCGTCTCGTCGGTGCAGAAGACGTCGTCGCCGGTGAGCTGGCAGCGCGTACCGACGCGGGCGGTCAGGTCCCGCCACCCCGGGAGGTCGTCCTCGGCCATCGGGTCCTCGATGGACACGATGGGGTAGGCGTCGATCAACTTGACCAGGTAGTCGGCCTGTTCGGCGGGCGAGCGGCGCACGCCCTCGCCGGTGTAGTCGTAGACGCCGTCGCGGAAGAACTCGGACGAGGCGGGGTCCATGACCAGGCCGATGTCGGTGCCCGGCCGGTAGCCCGCGCGTTCGACGGCGGCCACCACGAAGTCGAGGGCCTCCTCGGCGGTGCGCAGGGAGGGGGCGAAGCCGCCCTCGTCGCCGACGCCGGTGGAGTGCCCGGCGGCGAGGAGGTCGCGGCGCAGGGTGTGGAAGACCTCCGAGCCCATCCGTACGGCCTCGGCGAAGGTGGCCGCGCCGATCGGGGCGATCATGAACTCCTGGAAGTCCAGCGGATTGTCGGCGTGCGCGCCCCCGTTGACGATGTTCATCATCGGCACGGGCAGGAGGCGGGCGCCGGAGCCGCCGAGGTAGCGGTAGAGGGGCAGCCGGTGGGCGGCGGCCGCGGCCTTCGCGGCGGCGAGGGAGACCCCGAGGACGGCGTTGGCGCCGAGGCGGGACTTGGCGGGGGTGCCGTCGGTGGCGATCAGGGCGGCGTCGAGACCGGCCTGATCCTCGGCCTCGCGCCCGATGGCGGCGGCCGCAAGCTCGGTGTTCACGTTGCGTACGGCCTGGTCGACGCCCTTGCCGTGCCAGCGGGCGGGGTCGCCGTCGCGGAGTTCGACGGCCTCGCGGGCGCCGGTGGAGGCGCCGGAGGGGACCGCGGCCCGGCCGGTGGACCCGTCGGACAGTTCCACGTCCACCTCGACGGTGGGGTTGCCCCGGCTGTCGAGGACGGTGCGGCCGGTGACGGAGGTGATGGCGGTCATGGGGATGCCCTTCCCGTTGTCGCATGCGTTCCGTTGGGGCATGCGTTCCGCCGGGCTCGGCTGCGGCGACGGTGGCGCGGTACCCGGCTCCGTAATACTCTACAGCAATGCTGTGCAGTTGTGCTGTTCAGCTGAGCTGTACAGCCCAGCTGTGGGATGGGGGCGGCTCTCCAGCTCACCCGCGTTAAAATTCGGTATGTCCCAACCGGAATCCGCCGCCGTCGCGGCCGAACTGCGCACGGCGATGGGCAAGCTCACGCGGCGCGTGAAGCTTGAGGACCAGATGCCGCTCGGCCAGGTGGCCGTCCTCGGCGCCCTGGACCGCAGCGGCGCGATGACGACCAGCGAACTCGCCGCCGACCAGCGGGTCCGTCCGCAGTCCATGGCCCGGGCCGTCGGCCTGCTCATGGACCAGGGCCTGATCACCCGCCGCGCCCACCCCACCGACGGCCGCAAGAGCCTGGTCGAACTCTCCACCGCCGGGCAGGCGCTGCTGGAGGAGGAGCGGGGCCGCCGGACGGACTGGCTCGCGCGGGCGATCGAGTCGGAGCTGACGGACGAGGAGCGGGAACTGCTGGCGCGGGGGATCGGGCTGGTGGAGAGGCTGGCGGCGCACTAGGCCTGTCGGTCCGGTCGGCGCACGCTGGGCTTGGTCATGGTGAAGGTCTCGCGTGTGGTGGGCCGGGGCCGGTCACAGGACGTCGGCGCGTGCGGTGCCCAGCTTCGGTCCGGCGACCCAGTGGATGGATGCCTTGGTGTTGTCGGTGCCGAAGTAGGTGCCCCACCGGGGCTTGTTGCCCAGGTTGTCCCAGGTGCGGGCGTTGGAGCGTGAGGCGAACTTGACGCCGTCCTTGTAGACGTTCAGCGTGCCGCTGCCGGAGGAGCTGGTGGTGATGCCGAGCTGGATGGAGTGCCATTCTCCGGCGCTCCAGGCGGTGCTGCCGATGGGAATCCACTCCTCACCGGTGGCCACGTACCAGGCTTTGAGCCGGCCGCCTTCGACCTTCATGAGAACGGGGTAGTTCTGGCTGTGCTGGGCGTTGGTCCCGTTGGACTTCCACTGGAAGACGCAGCCGGTGTCGCCGGTCTTGGTCATCGAGTCCCAGCCGAACCAGTACGTCCTGTTGTTCTCCCACGCGTACTCCTCGCCGTTGGGCATGCGGACGTTGTGGCCCTCGCAGCGCGAGGTGGACCCGGCGGGCTTGTCGAACCTGAAGAAGCTGCCGTGGCCGTCGTTCCAGTTTCCGACCGTGACGCTGCCGGGGGAGTCGCACAGCGTGGTGCCGAAGACCTTCGTGCCGAGGGCGGGGTCGCCGTCCCAGATCACGGAGGCGTGGGCAGGCGAAGCGGTCATCAGCAGCACCGATGCCGCTGATGCCGCGAGGAGGGACTGCGCTTTCATGCTGAGCCGAGGCATGGCCTGCTCCTGTTGTGTGGGGGTCCAGAAGTCTGTGGCGTCCGACGCGTTCGTTTCTAGTGCGGTCGATCGAGACCGTCAATCGTTTGGCGAATATGATCGTTTCGATCAGATGGTGACCCGTAAGCCTCCACGGCTGCTCCCTCTTCTCCGTCGGGGGCAACAGCCGGTGGCGCGCGGGGCCGCTCGCCGGTACCGGTCGGGGGAGGGCGGGCTAGGCTCCCGGAGGCCCGTGCCACGGGCCCGCGGGAGCCCCGCACCTGCGCGTAGCCCTCTCTGGCTTACGGAGCCCTGTTGTGAAGCACCATGTCCGCCCGGCCCTCATGTTCGCCGTCGGCGCGCTCCTGGCCGGATGCGTGTCGGCACCGGTCGGGGCGGGAGGGCGGGCCTCTGACAGCGACGAGCCCTTCTGGCAGGCGGAGTTCGGCGGTGCCGCCGGGGAACGGCCGTCGGCCGAGCACTGGAACACCGAGATCGGCAACCGGGACGAGGAGGGGTGGGGCAACAACGAGTTGCAGTTCTACACCGACGACGCGGCCAACTCGGCGCTGGACGGCTCCGGTCACCTGGTGATCACCGCGAGGAGAGCCCCCGAAGGAGCTGCTGGACTCCCTTGCCATACGCAGGAGGCCTGCCCGTGGACCTCGGCGCGCCTGACCACAGCCGGGAAGGCCGCGCTCACCCACGGGCGCGTCGAGGTCCGGGCGAAGATGCCCACCGGCACGGGGCTGCTCCCGGCGATCTGGATGCTCGGCGACAACGGTGCGCAGTGGCCCCGGCAGGGCGAGATCGACATCAGTGAGGTCGTCGGAGGTGAACCGCGCACGGTGTACGCCACCGCGCACGGCCCGACGTACTACAACGAGCGGGGGATCGGCGGCTCCACCACCCTCCCTGCCGACGCGTCGCAGGCCTTCCACACCTACGCGGTCGAGAAGAGGCCGCACCGCGTCACCTGGTCCGTCGACGGGAAGCCGTACTTCACCCTGACCCCTAACCAGCTGCCCGCAGAGCGCGACTGGGTCTTCGAGCAGGACATGCACCTCCTGCTGAACGTCGCGGTCGGGGGCGACTGGCCGGGCTCCCCCGACGACTCCACCCGCTTCCCCGCGAGCATGACCATCGACTATGTGCGCTTCTACGGCACCGGACGCGGCTGACCGCCCCGGGGGCCCGGCACCGGGCGCGACCGCCCCGGGAGCCCGGCACCGGACAACGCAGACCGCCGAGCGCTTCCCGGCTCCGGCAGCCGAGATGCGCATCAGGGGACTGAGGGCCACGGTGGGAGAGAAGAGAAATCGTCCACCCTGAGGAGCACCATGATCATCAAGACGCTGCACGAGAAGGGCCTGACGTCCGAGCACGCCTACACCGCCGGCCTCGTGTCGATCGGCCTGTCCGTCGCCTCCTGGGCCACCTCGCTCAAGGCCGAAGCCGCCGGCACCGCCCGCGCGGACCGGTGGGGCATCTTCGTCGGCGAATGGGCACCCACCTTCTTCGCCCTCGGGCTCGCCCTCGCCAACTACGAGCGCGACCACGAGCCTCTGCACTCTCCCGCACACTGACCCGGCCGGACAGGGGCCACCTTCTCCGATGCGCTTCCGCCACCCGTTGACGTATCGTCACTGCCCTGACCGGCGGCGGTACGTCGGCTTCCGGTCCGGTGTGTCTGCTTCAGAGCCGCAGGGGCGGGTGTGACGTAAGTGAATGCCGATCCGGAAGACCCGGCTTTCCGGACGTGGCTCCGAACACTGTCCGAAGCCCTCGACACGGATCCGGAAGACGCCCTCGCCTCCCGGGCGGCCCTTACGTTCCTCTGGTCGGCCTTCGCGGAGAACGGCGCGATGCCGCCCTCGCACTTCGCCCCTCTGCTCGCCGCGCACCGCCAAGCCCACGCGGAGCAGGCCGTCACCGCGCTGCTCACCCAGGTCCAGGCGGAAACCGGGCGGCGTCTCGAAGCCCCCGTGCGGCATTCCCCACCCACCGAACGCGACCCGGAAGGCACCGTCCACGTCGGCCCCGAACCTGTCCAGGGCATCGCCCCGAGCGACATCCACACCGAAGCGGCGGAGGGCCTGCAATGCCTCCTCGCGGACCGGGACCGCCTGATCTGGCCGCTCTGCCCCGACCACCGGGTCGCTCTGCACGCCACCAGCACTGCGTCCGGCGCCGTGTGGGTGTGTTCGGTGGGCGGCCACACCGTACGGGGCATCGTCTAGGGGAGAGCGGAGTTGATGGCCTTGGCCATGAGGCCGCGTGCAGCCGCTCCGTAGACGGCGATGCGGGACAGCTCCACGAACGCCCTGAGGTAGGTGTGCACTTCGCTGGGTGCCGTGATGTTCACCTCGGCGGTCAGTGTTTCCACGGCCACCTGGGCGTCGTCGAACGCGTAGAACGCTTCCAGCGGCCAGACGGTACGCCGAGCCTCCTTAGGGATGATCCCCAGAGACACGTTCGGCCGGGCCATGACCTCGTAAAGGTAACGGAGTTGTGCGGCCAGCTCAGGCCCGTCGCAGACGCGGTAGTGGAGGACGGCTTCCTCGACCAGCAGGGCGAAGCGGTGGTCGCCCTCGTGGACGACGCGGGAGCGGGCCATCCGGGCCCGCACGGCATCGGCCACGTCGTCAGGGGTGCCCTGGAAGGTGGTGATGGAGCGGAGGAGTCCCGTCGCGTACTCCGGGGTCTGGAGCATGCCCGGCAGAACGTTGGAGGCGTACACGCGGAAGTGCGTCGTCCGCTCGTACAGCGGGACCGTGCTCTCGTGGACCCGCCGCATGCCGTCCCGGTGGATCCGCTGCCACTGGACGTACATGGACTCGGCGCTCCGGGACGCGGCGATCAGGTCGGCGGCCTGGGCCCCCGCCCCGCAGGCTTCGGACCACGCCCGGATGTCGGCATCCGAGGGGGCCGTCACGGCCCGTGCGATGCGGGAGGCCTTGGACTTGTGCCAGCCGCACCGCACGGCCAGTTCATGCCCGGTCAGCCCGGCGTCCCGCCGGAGCCCGTCCAGACGGGACGCGAGGGCCTCACGGGCGGCCTGGGCGGTGGAGAGCGGCGACTCGGGCATGAACGTGCTTCTCAGACGGCGTACTTGTCGTGCGGGACGGCTTGCTCCCAGACGGCTTCGAAAGCGTCGGAGCAGAGGTCGGCCGTTGCTTGATCATCGGTCTGGTCGGTGTGGACCCAACGCCCCTCACCGTCGAACACATTGAACTGGACCAGCCTGCCGTCGAACAACCAGAAGTCGTTGCCCGGCAGGGCAAGTCCCGAGGCCGACCGGCGGGGGAGCCAGCGGATTTCCTCGCCGGCGGCGATGTTGGTGAAGGTGAACGAGTGCTCGTAGCGGATGTACTCGCTGTGCGGTTCGCTCACGATGCGGGCGCGGCGCAGGCGGACACCCTTGGCGGTGATCTCCTGCACGAGGTCCAGCCAGGGGCGCCACCAGGAATCGCGGTCGTCCTGGTCGAGCCGCTTGCCCTGCCGCCAGGCCGCGAACCGTTCGTCCTCGTCCGGTACGGCGTAGACATCGCGCATCTCCAGATGGACGGCGGACCGCTCGGCCGACCGGATCAGGTCGGTGAAGTTACTCAGGCTCTGCGCCATCAAGTGCCTCCCTCAGCAACGGAATCATGCGCTGCGGCAGCCGCACCACGCTCTCGTGTGCCGGAAGCGGACTGTTCCGGGTGGTCAGGGCAGTTGTGTCGGCATCGGCCGTCACACCCTGAATGACGAGTTCCTTCGTCTCCTCGTCCACCCATACGGCCGGGCAGCCGTGATCTCCGGACTCAGGGTCCTTCCCGACGAACCGTAAGCGCATGGCCCCTCCTCACGTCGAGTCGGCTTCAGCAGCCGACTGCGCGCAGCCTCACGACCTTCCGACTGGGCGTCAAGGCTGATCAGGGGGCGCGTGCAACCGCGTGCAACTTCCTGGACCGGCGTTTCCGGGGCTCCACCGCGGCCGGACGCCTGCGCCCTGATCACGGCTGCTCTGGACTCCCCGGGGTGAATCGGCGCAACTACGTGCAACAACGTGGATTCCCCGCCCACCGCCTCCCTAGGGTCGTTCCACCGAGCCGGAGAGCGGGGCCAAGCCCCCGGGCTCCCACTCCAAGAGGAAAGGGACCGCTATGGGTTGGGGAACGGGCAAGGGCGGCGGCGGTGGCGACGGAAAGCACTCGGGAGGCAAGGACCCGGGCACCGCGAAACCTTCCTCGGACACCGCGAAGCCGGTGCCGGAGCCGAAGCACAAGGGAAAGTAGGCGCAGGCCAGATGGAGCCGATCGGCGCGGATGAGCGGGACGCCATGTGCGGTCTGCTCGGTGCGGTGCGCGGAAGCTTCGGCGCGCCCATGGCTCCGGTCTGGGAGGCCGCCTTCCGGGATGTGCCCCGGCACGCGTTCCTGCCCGAGAAGGTCTGGGTGGGGGAGGACCTGGCCGAGTGCTCCCGGGGTGTGGCGCCGGAGGAATGGCTGCGGCATGCCTATGCCGACACCGCAGTCGTCACGCAGGTCAACGACGGACAGGCCGTCGCCGAGCCGGGGGAGCGCTGGGCGTCCTGCTCGGCCTCCGCTCCCTCGATCGTCTTCCGCATGCTTGAAACGTTGGACGTTCGGCCAGGCCATCGTGTCCTGGAGATCGGTACGGGCACCGGCTGGAACGCCGGGCTGCTCGCGCACCGGCTCGGGCCCGGGCTGGTCACCACCATCGAGGTGGACCCGGTGCTCGCGGCACAGGCGGCGGGCTGTCTGGAGCGCGCGGGGCTGGATGCCCGGGTGATCCAGGGCGATGGGGCCTGGGGGCATGAGGCCGGTGGTCCCTGGGACCGGGTTCTCGCCACCTGTTCCGTACGGGCCGTTCCTCCGGCGTGGATCGCGCAGACGGCGCCGGGTGGCGTGGTCCTCGTACCGTGGGAGTCGCCTTGGTTCTGCTACGGGCTCCTCAGGCTCACCGTGGACGCGTACGGGGGTGCCTCCGGGTTCTTCTCCCCGCACTCGGCGTTCATGCTCATGCGCGGGCAGCGCACGGACCTGCGGATCTATCGCGATGTGGTGCGGGACAGCCACGTTCCGGTGGAGTCCGCGACCCGGCTGCCCCCGTGGGCCGTCGCCGGTGACGACTGGGCCGCACAGTTCGCGGTCGGGCTCCAGCTCCCGGACGTATGGCGCACCTGGCACGACGACCCCGATGTGGAGGGGGTTGCCTCCCGCCTGTGGCTGGCCACCACCGACGCGACCTCCTGGGCGGCCGTGGACTGGGACGGGCGGTCCGCCGGCCGCTTCACCGTGTGGCAGTACGGGCCTCGCCCGCTGTGGGGGATGGTCGAGACCGCCTACGACTGGTGGCGCGGGGCCGGGAGCCCGGGGCCGGCGCGGTTCGGTCTGACCATCAATCCCGACGGCACGCATGTGCCGTGGCTGGACACCCCGGGCAACCCGGTGCCTGTCCTGGCATGACCGAACGCCGCCGCCCCGGACCACGTCCCTGGAGCCTCAGATCGAGAACCGCTCCCGCTCCAGCAGCGGCCGCACCCGGGACCGGAACCCGCCCGTGCGGAACGGGCGTTGGAGCAGGCCCGGGCGCAACTCCTGGGCCAGGGCGGCGATGACCATGCCCTGGTCGAGGGCGAGCATGAAGTCGCTGACCCGGCCCGTGGACACGTTCACCGAGTCCCGGAAGCCGAGCCCCTCCTCGTACGCCCCGAAGTCCCGCTCCAGGGCACGCAAGTTGGCCACCGCCTCCCGGCCCGCGTACGGCAGCGCCAGGAACGAGGCGTGCGGGGTGACCACTCCGTTGGTGAACGCCGAGGGGGGCGGGAGCGGTTCGCCGTCCGTGGTGTGCGTGCGGTCCGTGTTGGAGGCGTAGCCGTCGACCGCCATGCCCAGGGCGTCGACCCCGTACTCCTGGTAGCCGCCCTCCGGAACGTTGGAGGGTGAGAAGCCCCAGTAGCCGTACTGCGCCTCCCGCAGGCCGTGGTCGATCTGGCTCCGTACGTAGCGGTGGTGGGTCAGGCCCCAGGCGCGCGGCGACCACTGCGGCTCGGGCACGAACAGCGGCACCATCAGGGCCTCGAACATGGAGCCGCCCCAGGTGGGGACCACCTTCCGGCCGCGGTGGGTGTAGTGGCCGTTCCACACCCGTACGCCGTCGACCGTGACGTAAACCCCGCCGGGGCTCTGCTCCTGCTCGTGCTCCGGCAGCATCGTCCGCAGCAGGTGCCAGTAGTGGTCGCGGGGGAGCGAGCCGTCCGCTATGCCCAGGTAACTCGCCATGCGCGGCTCGGTGTTGAGCGCTCCGTAGTGGTGCGGCGTCGGCTCCTCCGTGTCCGTCCAGACGCCGCCGCGCAGCTGGCCGGGGCCCGCCACCGGGTCCGCCGGGTCGTACGGCGTGTAGAAGTACGACCAGTCCGCCGTCGCCAGGATGCGGTCGATGCGGGGGCGTAGGGCGGGGGCCGCGTCGGCGGCTATCCGCAGGCCCGTCACCAGCCACGCGTTGTCCACCGAGGAGAGGAACGGGCGCACCGGCTCGCCCGTTCCCGGCCACTCGGTGAGGACTGAACCGTCGTGCGCGTCATACCAGTTGAGCCAGAAGCCGTGGTGGCGCTCCAGCTTCTCCACGGCCGTGACCGTACGGGTCAGGGAGCGGGTCATCGCGCTCTCGCCGATCACGCCCAGCCCTGCGGCGGCCACCGTCGACCAGAGGCCGCAGCCGATGTTGGTGGGTGAAGTCTGGATCGACCGGGCGGGGGCTCCGGGGGCGCTGAGGTCGATCTTGTCGGTGACCAGGCCGAAGTCCGTCGTCATGGCTTCCAGCGACCGGTACGTGTCGCGGAACCAGTGGTGGAGGAGGCGCGGGTCGGGCGGGGTGGCCGCTGGTGCGGACGGAGCGGATACGGCTCCGAGCGACAGGGCCGCGGCCCCGGTCCCTGCGGCGGTGAGAAACGTGCGACGGTCCATCGGTCCGGCTCCTGGTGGCAGAAGGGGAGGGGGAACGGTGCTCGTGCGGGCGGCTCGGGAGCCGGCGGTCGTCAGGTTCCGCCGGCTCCCGCGCCGGAGGGAGCCGTCAGGTGGCTCCCCGTATGGTGGGTGTCCTCTGTAGCCAGGGGACGCCTTGATTACGCTGCCGTGCGCGGCAGTTCGCGCGTGCGGCCCAGCGAGCCCAGCCACTTCGCCGACGGGCGCGGCGTGCGCTCGAAGGTCTCCAGGTCCACCGCGATCAGGCCGAACGTCGGCTTGAACGAGCCCCACTCGTAGTTGTCCAGCGCGCTCCACGCCAGGTAGCCCTGGATGTCGATGCCGTCGGCCAGTGCGGAGGCGACCTCGTTCAGCGCGCCCGCGTAGTAGTCCGCGCGGCGGGTGTCGTCGGCCGTGGCGATGCCGTTCTCCGTGACGATCAGGGGGACGTCACCGACCACCTCGGCCGTGTGCCGCAGCGCCTCGCCGACCGCGCTCGGGTAGAACTCCCACTGTGTCAGGGTCCGTTCGGCGTCGTCCGCCGCCGGGATCGGGCCGTCGGGACCGATCCGCGTACGGGTGTAGGACTGCACGCCGATCCAGTCGTCACCGCGCGCCGCCTCGATGAACACGTCCTCGCGCGGGTGGCGGTAGGCGGCCGTCACGTCCTCCGCGCCGGGCAGCGCCTGGTAGACCTGGTTGGCGATGGTCCAGCCGACCTGGATGCCCGCGTCCAGCGCCCGGACCTCCTTGACCGCCGCGTGGTGGGCCGCGATGACCGCCTGGGTCGTCTCGTCGTCGGGCGTGGGCAGGCCGGCGGGCGGGAAGCCGATGTCGCCGCGCTTGGCCTGGCCCGCCATCACGGCGATCATGTTCGGCTCGTTGATCGTGCAGACGTGCCGTACGCCCTCGGAGATCACCGGCGCGCAGGCCGCGACGTACCGCGCGAACAGCTCCGTCGCCCCCTCGGCCGTCCAGCCGCCGCGCGCCTCGAACCACTGCGGCACCGTGAAGTGGTGCAGCGTCACCATCGGGCGCAGGCCGCGGGCGATCGCGCCCTCCACCATCCGCCGGTAGTGGGCGAGTTCGGCGCGCGAGAAGGAGCCCTCGACCGGTTCGATCCGGGCCCACTCGATCGAGAACCGGTAGTCGGTGAAGCCGAGGGAGGCCAGCAGATCCATGTCCTCGGGCCAGCGGTGGTAGCTGTCGCAGGCATCGAGGCTCGGCTCCTGGATGTGGGTGCCGGTGCTGTGCTCCTTGATCCACCAGTCGCTGTTGGTGTTGTTGCCCTCGATCTGGTGCGCGGCCGTGGAGGCGCCCCAGAGGAAGCCCTCGGGGAACGGGACGGGAGCAGGGGTGTTCGTCATCGCGACATGTCTTTCTGGTGGGTGGTGAGGGGTGCGGCCGCCGCTGTTACGGGGTGGGGTGCGGCGGCCTCGTTACGTCAAGTTCCTCGGCGGAAGCGCTACTTCAGGCCCGCCGTGGCGATGCCCTGCGTGAAGTGCCGTTGCAGGGCGATGAAGAGGACCAGCACCGGGAGCACGACCAGGAACGCCCCGGCCATCAGCATCCCGTTCGATCCGCCCGCCTTGTTGGGGTCCGTGGCGAAGGTCGCCAGCGCGACCGGGAGCGTGTACTTGTCGGGGTCGTTGGTCGCGATCAGCGGCCAGACGAAGTTGTTCCAGGAGCCCAGGAACGTGAAGATCGAGAGCGTTGCGAGGGCGGGCTTCACCAGCGGCATCACGATCCGCCAGAAGATGTACCACTCGCTCGCCCCGTCCATCCGGGCCGCTTCCAGCAGCTCGTCCGGGATCGACTGCATGAACTGGCGCATCAGGAAGACCCCGAACGCCCCGGCGGCGAACGGCAGCACCAGACCGGCGTAACTGTCGATCAGCCGGAGCTTGCTCATCAGCACGAACAGCGGCAGCAGCATCAGGTTGCCGGGCACCATCAGCGCACCGAGCACCAGGCCGAAGAGCTTGTTGCGCCCCACGAAGTTCAGCTTGGCCAGGGCGTAGCCGAGCATGGAGCAGAAGACCAGGTTCGAGACGGTCACCAGGACCGCCACGATCACCGAGTTCATGAAGTACAGCGGCAGGTCCAGCTTGTCCAGCAGCTGGCGGAAGTTGGTCAGGGTCCACTCGGTGGGAATCCACACCGGCGGGCTGGCCGACAGCTCGCTCTGCGTCTTGAAGGCGGAGAGCCCCATCCAGAGGAAGGGCGCCGACATGACCAGCAGGCCGAGGGAGAGCAGGATGTAGACCAGGGGGCGGGAGGCGCTTCGCCTCTTCGGCGCCGGCGTCCGGGCGGCGGGCGCGTGGCTGCTGTTGGCGCTCATTTCGTGTTGTCCTTCAGCAGTCGGAGCTGGAGCACCGTGATGCCCATGATCACCACGAACAGGACGTACGCCATGGCGCTCGCGTAGCCCATGTGGAAGAAGTTGAACCCCTCGCGGTACATGTTCAGCGAGACCGTCAGCGTCGAGTCGGACGGGCCGCCCTGCGTCATCACGAACGGCTCCTCGAACACGTTGAGGTAGCCGATCGTCGTGATCACCGTGGCGTAGAGGACCGTCGGCCGCAGGAGCGGGACCGTGATCCCCCGGAACTCCTGCCACACGCTCGCCCCGTCCAGCTTCGCCGCCTCCCGCACCTCCGTCGGGACCGCCTGGAGGCCCGCGATGAAGAGCACCATCACCGTTCCGACGTTCCGCCAGACCGCCATCACGATCAGCGACGGCATCGCCAGCGTCTCGGAGCCGAGGAAGTCCGGTGCCGTCCAGCCCACTTCGGAGAAGAGGCCCGCGATCAGACCGTCGCTGGGGTCGAGGACGAACCGCCAGACGACGGCCACCGCGACGATCGTGGTCACCACCGGGGCGTAGAAGCCGACCCGGAAGAAGGTCCGCGCCCGGTCGATGCCGTTGTTCAGCAGGACGGCGGTGACCAGCCCGATCGCGATGGTCAGCGGGACGCCAACCACCACGAAGTACCCGGTGTTGAAAAGGGATTTGAGGAACTTCTCGTCGCCGAACAGCTTCACGTAGTTCTCGAACCCGATGAAGTCCGCTTCCCACGGGCGCGTCACATTGCGCAGCCCGAAGTCCGTGAAGCTCATCACCAGCGTGGCGAGGATCGGGAACGCCATGAAGACGGTGAACAGGACGAGGAACGGGGTGGAGAACAGCCAGCCCGCCGCGTTCTGCACGCCCATCGACTGCTTGCGGCTCTTCCTGCCCGCGGACGCGGTGGCGCGTGGTGGCGGGTCCTGCCGTACGGCTGCCTTCTCGGTCGTGGTGCTCATGGCTACTGCTTCACGAGGCCTTCGATCTCGGACTGCGCCTGCTTCAGCGCGTCCTCGGCGGACGCCTTGCCCTGCGTCACCTTGGCGATGGCCTGGTCGACCTTGTCGGTGATCTCGGTCCACTGCGCCAGCGAGGGCGAGGACTTGGCGGTGTCCATCTGCTTCTTGAAGACCTGGAGGTCGGCGTCGTCGGCGAGCTTGCCGGACTCCCAGGCCGAGGTGTTGGCGGGCAGGTCCTTCGTCCGCTCGTACCAGTCGGCCTGGCCCTCGGTATCGGTGAGGTACTCGATGAACTCCGTGGCCGCTGCCTTGTGTTCGCTGTCCTTGGAGATGACGAGGGAGGAGCCGCCGGCCATCGAGGTGGAGGAGGCGTCCGCCGGAACGTTGGCGATCGCCCACTTGCCCTTGATCTGGGGCTGGCCCTCGTTGAGGAGGGTCACGTGCCAGGGGCCGCCGAAGAACATCGGGACCCGGCCGTTGCCGAAGTCCTTCACCACGTCGTAGCCGGGCTGCACGGACTTGTTGGACAGGCCCTTGTCGAAGTAACTGCCGTACTCCTTCAGCGCCTTGACCGCCTCCGGGCTGTCGATGACCGCCTCGCCCTCGGCGTTGACGATCTCGCCGCCGGCCGAGTAGAGGAAGGAGTAGAAGTTCTGCACGGTGTCCAGACCGCTGGGCTGGATGGACAGCCCCCACTTCGTACCGGCCTTCTTCTGGTACGCGGTGGCCAGGTCCTGGAGCTCCTTCCAGTCGGCCGGAGCCTTGGTCACGCCCGCCTTCTCGGCCAGGTCCGTGCGGTAGTAGAGGACGCGGGTGTCGACGTACCACGGCACGCCGTACGCGGTGCCGTCCACCTCGCCCTGCTCCCAGCCCGCCGGGAAGAAGTCCTTCTTGTCGAAGACCTTGGTGTCCACCGGCTCCAGCACGCCCAGCTCGGCGAACTCGCCCATGTAGCTCCCGCCCATCTGGGCCACGTCGGGCAGCGTGCCCGCCGCGGCGGCCGAGACGAGCTTCTGGTGGGCCACGTCCCAGCCGACCGGAGTCACCTTGACGGTGATGTTCGGGTTGGCCTTCTGGTAGACCTTCGCCACCTCCGCGAGCTTCTCGCCCTCGGCGCCCATGGCCCAGACGGTGAGTGTCTGCTTCTCGTCCGCGGCGACATCTCCGCCGGAGGAGCCGCAGGCGGAGAGGGTGACGGCGAGCGCGAGCGCGAGGCCGGCGGGGGCGGTTCTGGCGATGCGGGACATGGAGGGCTCCTCCTTGAGCAATCCTGATGCTGCGCGATGTATGCGCTGCCTGTAAGCGCATACATCACTCTGCGCCAGGCTTTCCGGAATCCGCAAGAGGGTGCTGGGTCACACTCGTGCAACGTGGCCGACACCTGGGCGCCCACTCCCGCACCGTAATCGCGCCGTTTGTGGAACAACAGGCGATGTGACCGATTCGTCGGCCTGTGCTCCGGGACCCCTGTGCCCCTGTGCCTCTGGGTCCCTGGGGCCTCTGGGTGCCTGCGGCGGGTCGGCGTCTACCCTCGCCGCATGGCCTCACCCGTCGCCTTCACCCACGACTTCCCGTTCGACCCGGCCCACGGGTACACCGCCCTCGACCAGCTGCTCCAGGTCCCGGCGCCGCCCGCCCCCGAGGACTTCGAGGCGTTCTGGCGCGAGCGGTACGCCCGGGCCCGCGCGGTTGCCACCCGGCCCGTCCTCGGCCCGGTGGAGGAGGAGCGCGACGGCGTACGGATCCACTCGGTCACCTACACCTCCGTGGGCGGCGTCCGGCTCGGCGGCTGGTTCGCGCTGCCCGCCGAGGGGCCGGTGGGTTGCGGATTCGTCATCGGCCACGGGTACGGCGGCCGCCAGGACCCGGGCCGGGACCTCCCGCCGCCGCTGCCCGGGGCCGCCGCGATCCTGCCGTGCGTACGGGGGATGGGGGAGCGGGGCCGGGTCGACGGCATCCCGGACCTGGCCGACGAGCATGTGCTGTACGGGATCGGCTCCCGCGACGCGTACGTCATCGGGGAGTGCGTGGCCGACCTCTGGTGCGCCGCCTCGGCCCTCCTGGAGGTCGTCCCGGAGCTGGCGGGGGCGGGGGTGGACGCGAGTGCGGGCGCGGGCGCAGGTGCCGTGAGTGGCGGGGTGCCGGATGCGGCGGGAGTCCCGGCGGCCGGTGGTGGGCGGCTGGATGCGGGTGCGGATGCCGCGGGTGGCGGGGGGCTGGATGCGGTGGGGGCCCCGGCCGGTGGGCGGCGCCCGGATGTGGTGGGGGCCCCGGCCGGTGGGCGGCGCCCCGGCGGGCCGCGTCTCGGTTACCTCGGCGAGAGCTTCGGCGGCGGGCTCGGGGCCCTCGCGCTGCCCTGGGACGACCGCTTCGGCGCCGCCCAGCTCACCGTCCCCACCTTCGGCAACCACCCCCTGCGGCTGACCCTGCCCTGCACCGGCAGCGGCGAGGCGGTGCGGGCGTACCACCGCGAGCTCCCCGAAGTCGCCGACGTTCTGCGCTACTTCGACGCGGCGACGGCGGCGACCCGGCTGGAGCTGCCGACGCTGGTCGCGGCGGCGCTGTTCGACCCGGCCGTGCCGCCGCCGGGCCAGTTCGCCGTATACAACGCGCTGGCCGGGGAGCGCGAGCTCCAGGTGCTGAGCGCGGGGCACTTTCCGTACCGGGGGATGGTGGCGGAGACGGCGGAGCTGGACGCGGGGCGGACGGCGTTCTTCGCCCGGCACCTGGGGCGGGGCGTGGCTTCGGCGGACGGCTGAGGGGGGCGTGGGGGTACGGCGGACCGGCCGGACGTGGGGGTCGGCGGCCGAAGTCAGCGTTCGACGGGCGTCGCCGGGTCGATCGCGTACGCCTTCTCGACCAGCTCCGGTCGCGAACCGTCGTTGAGCCCGCGCTCCCACTGGGCGGCCACCTGCTCCCGTACCGAGGACTCCATCTCGGCCGGCAGCACATGCCGGTAGCGGGGGTCCTCGCCCAGCAGCACCTTGACCGTCATGTCGTACACCGGCTCCGGGTCGTACTGCTCGTGCGGGAACGCGATCTCCGCGTAGTCGAAGAGCCGCCGGGACGGGTCGTCGCGCCACTGCTTCCAGGTCTCGAACATGGTGTCGTTGAAGCCGGTCAGGAACGGGCCGGGGTTGATCGTCGCGACCGTGACGCCGAACTCGGCCAGCTCCTGGTCGAGGGCGTCCGCGAACGCCTCCACGGCGTGCTTCGAGCCCGCGTACGCCCCGGTGAACGGGTCCACGGTCAGCCCGGCGACCGACGACATGAAGACGATCCGGCCGCTGCGGCGCGCGGCCATCTTCCGGGCGAACCCCTGGGTCAGCAGGACGGGCCCGAAGACGTTCACCTCGAACTGGCGGCGCAGCCGGTCGGCGGGGATGTCCACGGTGGAGCCGCCCTCGGAGATGCCCGCGTTGTTGAGCAGCACCTCCACGTCCCAGGTCCAGGCGTTCTCGCGGTCGTCGGGGTCGGTGACGTCGAGTTTCTCCACCCGCAGCCGCGCCCCGCGCTCCTTCGCCGCCTCGCGCACGGCGGTCACCTGCGCGACGATCTCCACGCCCGCGATGACGTCGTGCCCGGCGGCGGCCAGGCGCAGGGCGACTTCCTTGCCGAATCCGGTGCCTGCTCCGGTGATGAGGATCGTGCCGGCCATGCCGGTGCCGCCTTTCCGTCGCTCGGGGGTCCGCTCTCCGTCGGGCCTCTCCGGTCCTGCGGCACGCGCCGACGTAAGCGACTTTACGGGCGTAACGGGCAGGATGCCGGGTTCGGGCGGCCACCCGTGCGGGAGGCGTACCCCGGCGGTCAGGCCGGTCCCGGGGCGTCCACCCGGATCAGCGTCTGCTGCCCGTTGGCCACAAGCTTGCGGCGGCCGTCCTCCTGGACGCCGAAGACCTCCAGCTGGCACACGGTCAGGGTGCGCCCGGACTTCAGGACCGTACCCACGGCTTCCAGGTGGTCACCGGCGGCGGGCGCCAGGAGGTTGATCTTGTACTCCACGGTGAGGACTTCGCTGCCCTCGGCGAACAGCGTCAGCGCCGCGTAACCGCCCGCGCTGTCCGCGATGGCGCTGGTGGCACCGGCGTGGACGTAACCGTGCTGCTGGGTCACCTGGGGGCGGCTCGGCAGGACGATGCGGACGCGGCCCGGCGCGACCTCGGTGATGCGGGCACCGAGGTGGCGCATCAGCCCCTGGCGGCCGAAGCTGTCGCGGATCCGCGCCTCCGTGGCGGGGCTCGTACGGTCGTCCTGCGGGGCGTGCTCGTTCATGTGCTCTCCTTCGTCCGGAGCCGCGGCCTGCCTGTCGTCCGCGGCCTCACCGTCATCCGCGGCCGCAGCCGACCCGTCACCCGCAGCCGCAGCTCGCCCTTCGCGTCACCGAGACCGGCAGCTCCAGCGAGACCGGGGCGCGGCCCGGGTCGGCCAGGCGTTGGACCAGCAACTCCACCGCCTGTTCGCCGAGTTGGCGGATCGGCTGGCGGACCGTGGTCAGGGGCGGGCGGACGATCCGGCTCAGCGGGATGCCGTCGAAGCCGGTCACCGCGATGTCCTCGGGGACCCGTACCCCGCGCCGCTCCAGCGCCTGGAGGGCCCCCATCGCCATCTGGTCGTTGACGAAGAGCATCGCCTCCGGCCGCTCCACCCCCGCACCCTCCGAGCGGTCCAGCAGGGCGTCGGCCGCCCGCGCTCCCTCGGCCTGGGTCAGGGTGCCGGTGCTCAGTTCGGGGCGGGAGGGGACCGGGAGCCCGGCCTCCTGGCACGCCTGCCGGAAGCCGTGGAAGCGGGCGACGGCGTCCGGGGAATCGTCCTCGCCGCCGACGAACGCCAGGCGGCGCAGCCCGTGGTCCTCGATGAGGTGGCGGGTCAGGGCGCGCTGGCCGTCCGCGTTGGCGACGACGATGTGGTCCAGGTGGTCGATCTCGCGGGGCCCGGCGAGCATCACCACCGGCAGTCGGCGCGATATGACCTCCAGGTCCTCGGTCGGCACGGTCCGGGCCAGTACGGCGAACCCGTCGACCCTCCCCGCCACCTTGGCGACCAGGCTCTCCGGCCCGCCGTCCAGCGAGGCGGCGATGAGCAGGGCGTAACCGTGGCGCCTCGCCGCCCGCTCCATGCCCCGGATGATCTGGTCGGAGTAGAGCATGACGGCCTGGTCGTCGTCGGCGTCGTTCAGCGCGGCCGCGCTCTCGGCGTCCGGGTCGGCGTAATCGGGGAAGCAGAGGCCGAGCACGCCGGTGGTGCGGCTGGCCAGGCCCCGGGCGCTGCCGCTGGGTACGTAACCGAGCTCGCGGGCCGCCGCCAGGACCCGTTCGCGGGTCTGGGCGCGTACGGAGTCGGGGTTCCGGTAGACCCGCGAGACCGTGGCAATGGAGACGCCCGACCGCTCGGCGACGTCGTACACCGTGGGGGCGCTCACTCGACCGACCGTCCGCTTCTTCGTCCGCCGCGCCGGGCGCGGATGCTGATCCCGGGCCGGCGGCTTCCGGTGCCGGCCCTTGCGATCACGGGCTCGTGAAAGCGCATTCACCCTAGATCCTGGGCCGCCGGGGGAGCAAGACGGGGCGATCCGGGGCGACCGGGGCGGGGCAGGGCGGGGCGTTCCGAGGCGACCGGGGCGGGGGTGGAGGCGTGTCGCGGCGGGCGTGGGGGCGTGCCAAGGCGGGGGTGGGGGCGTGCCAAAACGTTCCTCCGGGCGGGTGAGCTTGCCGCCCCCGTCCGCCGTGTCGGCCGCCCCTCCCGCGCGGAGGCGCTTTCAGTGGGTGGAAGGAATCAGTGTGATCAACTGCAAATGCCACCAAACAAGCACTATCCGGTCCATTCCGGTACGGGGTGGTCCGGGCCGGCCCCGGAGGTATCAGCCATGTCCCACGTCGGCGTCCCGCGCGGGACGGTACGAAAGCGCCGCTCGCTCGCGCTCCTCACGGCGGGGGTGCTCACGATCCCCGCGCTGGCGGGGTGCAGCTCCGGCACCGAGGAGACCTCCCGGGGGGTCCCGCAGGACATCGCCCCCGCCGCCCGCGACCGGGTCGCCGACGGATCGACGGTGAACTGGGCCGTCGACGCGATGCCCACCACCCTCAACGCCTTCCAGGCGGACGCCGACAGCGCCACCACCAAGATCACCGGGGCCCTGCTGCCGACGCTCTTCCCGATGGACGCGAGCGGGCAGCCGAAGCTCAACCCGGACTACCTGGAGTCCGCGAAGATCATCGAACGCGAGCCGAAGCAGGTCGTGCTCTACAAGCTCAACCAGCAGGCGGTCTGGAGCGACGGCCGCGAGATCGGCGCCCCCGACTTCGTCGCCCAGTGGCGGGCGCTCAGCGGCAAGGACTCGGCCTTCTGGACGGCCCGCAACGCCGGTTACGAGCGGATCGAGAAGATCGAACGCGGCGCCGACGACCTCCAGGTCCGGGTCACCTTCGCCAAGCCGTACGCCGACTGGCGCTCGCTCTTCTCGCCGCTCTACCCGAAGGAGATCACCGGCTCGCCGGAGACCTTCAACGACGGCGCGCGCACCGCCCTGAAGAACACCGCGGGCCCCTTCCAGCTCAAGAGCGTGAGCAAGGCCAAGGGGACCGTCACCCTCGTCCGCAGCCCCCGCTGGTGGGGCGAGAAGGCCAAGCTGGACAGCCTCGTCTTCCGGGCGGTCGCCCCCAAGGACCGCGCCAAGGCCCTCGCCGACGGCACCGTGCACGTCACCGACGTCGACGCCGCCACCGCCAACCGCATCGCCCTCGCCCTGCGCGACGGCAGCAACGGCCAGCCGCTCACCCACGGCCCCGGCGCCGACCTCACCCCCGCCGCCGCCCTGCGCTCCTGGGCCCTGGCCCACGGCTCCGACGAGGAGCAGGCGGAGATCGCCCAGGCCGCCCGGGAGAAGAACCGCAAGGCCGTCGCCGCGTACGGGGCGGAGCAGAAGGCCCTGCGCGGATACGCCGTACGCAAGTCCCTGGAGCCCGCCTACACCCAGCTCGCGCTGAACGGCGAGTCCGGCCCGCTCGCGGACGACCGGGTCCGCCGGGCGGTGGCCCGCGCCCTGAACCGCCAGGAGCTCGCCGAGACCGTACTGAAGCCGCTCGGGCTCCCGGCGAAGCCGCTCGGCAGCCACCTGGCCCTGGCCGGACAGCCCGGCTACAAGGACGGCAGCGGGGCGCTCGGCGACCAGAACACCAAGGAGGCCCAGGCCCTGCTGGCCGACGCGGGCTGGACCCGGGGCGGTGCGGCCGAGAAGCCGAAGGACACCAAGGCGGGCAGCGAGGCGGAGAAGAAGGACAAGGACGACAAGGACACGGAGAGCACCAAGGACACGGAGAAGGCCGAGAAGGCCGAGAAGGCCGAGAAGGCCGACGCGGACGAGAAGAAGGCCGAGGAGAAGGCGGAGAAGAAGGCCGACAAGGACGCCGACAAGGACGACAAGGAGGAGAAGGCCGACAAGGCCGCCTCCGGCTCCGGTGAGAGCGCCTCCTCCCGCGCCGAGGGCCTCTACATCGTCGGCCAGGACAACAAGCCGGGCGCCGGACCCGTCCAGGGCCCCGACGCCTCCTACGTCCTCGCCCCCGCCGGGAGCGCCGCCGCCCAGAGCATCGCCCTGCTCCGCCAGGCGGGCGCCGTCACCGGGGACACCGACGCCGCCGCCAAGGTCACCTCCCAGGACAAGCAGCCCGGCGGCGCGGCCGGCGCGTACGCCCCCATGGGCACGGCCGCACCCGCCCCCGCCTCGGTCAACGGGCCGCTCGGCAAGGACGGCAAGACGCTGACCCTGCGCTTCGTGCTCCCCTCCGGGCCCGGCTCGCAGTCGCTGCGCGGCGTCGGCGAGCGGATCGCGGCGATGCTGGAGAAGATCGGGATCGGTACGGAGATCACCAAGGTCCCCGACGAGAGCTACTTCAAGGACCATGTCGCCTCCGGCGACTACGACCTGGCGCTCTACTCCTGGCCCGCCACCGCCTACCCGGCCACCGACGGACGCCCGATCTACGCCAAGCCGGAGCCGGCCACCGACGGGTCGCTCCTGGTGGAGCAGAACTACACCCGGGTCGGCACCGACCACATCGACCAGCTCTTCGACCGGGCGGTCGCCGAACTCGACGAGAAGGCCTCCCGGGAGCTGATGAAGCAGGCGGACGCCCGGATCTGGGCCGCCGCCGGATCGATTCCGCTCTTCCAGCGCCCGCAGCTCGTCGCCGTGGACAAGAAGCTCGCGAACGTCGGCGCCTTCGGTTTCGCGGCCCCCCGTTACCAGGACATCGGGTTCACGGACCGGCAAGCGGCAGGTTCCCCCGCAGACCGCAAGAAGTAGCAGGTCACCGGGGAGAACCAGCAGGTCAGCGGAGAAAACAGCAGGTCAACGGTTTGCACAAGCTCAGATGCTGCTCAAAACCCTTGCCCGTCGGCGACCCCGGCGGGCAAGGTGGTATCCGCCCTGACCCGGGCCGTTCGACCTCCTCACACCCTCTCCCCACGCGGTCCTCAACCGGCCGCCGCCGCTTCTTGACATGAGCTGAATATCGGCTGAATCACACGGGAAGACCGCATTCGCGGATCGGCCCGGGAAGCCCGGCACGCGCAAGGCCCGTACCATGGGACGAGCCGTGGCGTGCCGCCCGGCGGGCGTACGAGGACTCGAAGACCGACTGAGACGCCTGATCCCACGATCCGAGAGAAGCGCAAGCCACCCATGCCCACGCGCCACGACATCCGTAACGTAGCCATCGTCGCCCACGTCGACCACGGCAAGACCACGCTGGTCGACGCCATGCTCAAGCAGGCCGGAGCGTTCGCCGCCCACGCCGCCGAGCACCTCGACGATCGCATGATGGACTCGAACGACCTGGAGCGTGAGAAGGGCATCACGATCCTCGCCAAGAACACGGCGGTGAAGTATCACCCCAAGGACGGCGGGGACCCGATCACGATCAACATCATCGACACCCCCGGCCACGCCGACTTCGGCGGCGAGGTCGAGCGCGGCCTGTCGATGGTGGACGCGGTCGTGCTGCTCGTCGATGCCTCCGAGGGCCCGCTGCCCCAGACCCGCTTCGTGCTGCGCAAGGCGCTGGCCGCGAAGATGCCGGTCATCCTCTGCATCAACAAGACCGACCGCCCCGACTCCCGGATCGCCGAGGTCGTCGACGAGACGTACGACCTGTTCCTGGACCTGGACGCGGACGAGGACCAGATCGAGTTCCCGATCGTCTACGCCTGCGCCCGTGACGGCGTCGCCTCGCTGACCAAGCCCGAGGACGGCACCGTCCCGCAGGACAGCGACAACCTGGAGCCGTTCTTCTCCACGATCCTCTCGCACGTCCCGGCCCCCGAGTTCGACGAGGACGCGCCGCTCCAGGCCCACGTCACCAACCTGGACGCCGACAACTTCCTCGGCCGTATCGCGCTCTGCCGCGTGGAGCAGGGCGAGCTGCGCAAGGGCCAGACCGTCACCTGGATCAAGCGTGACGGCACCATGTCCAACGTCCGCATCACCGAGCTGATGATGACCGAGGCGCTCACCCGCAAGCCGGCCGAGGTGGCGGGCCCGGGTGACATCTGTGCGGTCGCCGGATTCCCGGACATCATGATCGGCGAGACCCTGGCCGACCCCGAGAACCCGATCGCGCTGCCGCTGATCACGGTCGACGAGCCGGCCATCTCGATGACCATCGGCACCAACACCTCGCCGCTCGTCGGCAAGGGCGGCAAGGGCCACAAGGTCACCGCCCGTCAGGTGAAGGACCGTCTGGACCGCGAGCTGATCGGTAACGTCTCGCTCCGCGTCCTGGACACCGAGCGTCCCGACGCCTGGGAGGTCCAGGGCCGTGGTGAGCTCGCGCTGGCGATCCTCGTGGAGCAGATGCGCCGTGAGGGCTTCGAGCTGACCGTCGGCAAGCCCGAGGTCGTCACCAAGCAGATCGACGGCAAGACCCACGAGCCGATCGAGCGCATGACGATCGACTCCCCCGAGGAGCACCTCGGCGCCATCACGCAGCTCATGGCGACCCGCAAGGGCCGTATGGAGACCATGACGAACCACGGTTCGGGCTGGGTCCGCATGGAGTGGATCGTGCCCTCCCGCGGCCTCATCGGCTTCCGTACGGAGTTCCTGACGCAGACCCGCGGTACGGGCATCGCGCACTCCATCTTCGAGGGCCACGAGCCGTGGTTCGGCGAGCTGCGCACCCGTCACAACGGCTCGCTGGTGGCGGACCGTTCGGGTTCGGTGACCCCGTTCGCGATGGTCAACCTCCAGGAGCGCGGTGTCATCTTCACCGAGGCCGGCACCGAGGTCTACGAGGGCATGATCGTCGGCGAGAACTCCCGCGCCGACGACATGGACGTGAACATCACCAAGGAGAAGAAGCTCACCAACATGCGTGCGGCCTCCGCGGACACCACGGAGAACGTGGTCCCGGCCCGCAAGCTCTCCCTGGAGCAGTCCCTGGAGTTCTGCCGCGAGGACGAGTGCATCGAGGTGACCCCGGAGACCGTGCGTATCCGCAAGGTCGTCCTGGACGCGAAGGAGCGCGGCCGCGCCGCCTCCCGCGCCAAGCGCTGACGTACCCCTGGGCGGGGCGCTGAGGGGGTCCTCGGCGCCCGGCGGCAGGGCTGAGGTGTGACGAGATCGGTCCGGCCTCCACGACCCGTGGAGGCCGGACCTTTCGCGTGCCCCGTGACGGCCGCCGCCGGGAAGAAGAAGTGCCGCTGATCGGGGCGGGCCTGATGGGGCCGCACATCAGCTGACGGTCCATTGCCGATCCGGTCCCACCGGGTCGGCAATACGCCTGTCGGGGCCCTGGTTCCGGTGGGAGAATGCCGTCCGGGGCGGGTTCGGACGCAATCCATTTTCCTGATGCATGTGTCCGGTTATCGGGCGTCGCCCTCCGGAAGTTGCGTTAACAGTCCGTTTCGCGGGCGTCTGTCTAGGATCACTTTGTCCGGATTTCGGGCATCCGGGGGCCGGTGATGTTGTCAAACCGAGACCCTTTAAGTGTGGTTTACGGCCCGGCCGTACTCAATAGTTGGCTCCATTGAGCTCGGGTCAATGGGTCACGCGCTGTGGGGAGCGCCGACTCACGAGCACACTTCGGGGTTACTGCTCATCGCCGTCAGGGGTGTCGGCGACGTACCAGTGCCCCTCTTGCAGTGATCAAAAGTGGACTCTTGAGGAGGAGAACCCATGCGTGGTTCCAAGATGGTCGGGTGCGCGATAGTCGTCGCCCTGGCCGCAACCGCTTGTGGCGGTGGCGGTAGTGACGAGGGCGACAAGGGCAAGTCCGGTGGCGGGTTCAGCATGAACATCGCCGAGCCCAAGCGACTCATCCCGCAGTCGACCACCGAGTCCGGCGGTTCGCAGGTCCTGTCGGGCCTGTTCACCCCGCTCGTCGAGTTCGACTCGAAGAACGAGCCGGTGCTCGCCGCCGCCGAGTCCATCGAGAGCCCGGACAACAAGGTCTGGACGATCAAGATCAAGGACGCCACCTGGCACGACGGCAAGCCCGTCACCGCCAAGGACTACGTGGCCGCCTGGAACTGGGGCGCCTACGGCCCCAACGCCGCCGACGGCAACTACTTCTTCCAGACCATCCAGGGCTACGACGAGATGAACCCCGTCGACCCGGACGGCGAGGAAGGCCCGAAGAAGGCCGCCGAGCCGAAGGCCAAGGAGCTCTCCGGCCTCAAGGCCGTCGACGACAAGACCATCGAGGTCACCCTCAAGGCCCCGTTCGCCGGCTACAAGTCGGTCCTCGGCTACACGGTGTTCTACCCCGTGCCCGAGGCGGCCCTCGCCGACGTCAAGGCGTACGAGGAAGCCCCGATCGGCCAGGGTCCGTTCCAGATGGACGGCAAGTGGAACCACGACAAGTTCGTGAAGGTCAAGGCCTACAAGGACTACAAGCTCGGCGACAAGCCGAAGGTCGACTCGGTCGAGTTCCGGATCTTCCAGGACCAGAACACCGCGTACAACGACCTGCTCGCCAACAACCTCGACATCGTGGACCAGATCCCGACCGAGGTCATGGGCACCGCCCCGAGCGAGCTGGGCGACCGCTTCAAGACGTCGACGGCCTCCACCTTCCAGTTCGTCGCCTTCCCGACGTACGACAAGAAGTACAGCGACCCGCGCGTCCGCAAGGCCATCTCGATGGCCATCGACCGTGACGAGATCATCAAGGTCGTCTTCCAGGACTCGCAGTCCTCCGCGCGTTCCTTCGTCTCCCCGGTCGTGGGCGGCTACCGCGAGGACACCTGTGGCGAGGCGTGCAAGTTCGACCCCGCCGCTGCCAAGAAGCTGCTCGCCGAGGCCGGCGGCATCGAGGGCAACAAGATCAACATCGGTCACAACGCCGATGGCGGTCACGAGCAGTGGGTCAACGCCACGTGTGACCAGCTCAAGAAGAACCTGGGCCTGGAGTGCGTGAGCCAGGCCGTGCCGAAGTTCGCCGAGCTGCTGACGCAGGTCGAGAACAAGAAGTTCTCCGGCATGTTCCGCATGGGCTGGATCATGGACTACCCGTCCATGGAGAACTACCTGGGCCCGCTGTACAGCACCAACGGTTCCTCGAACTACTACGGCTACAGCAACAAGGACTTCGACCGCCTCCTCCAGGAGGGCCGCGAGGCCAAGACCGAGGAAGAGGCCATCGCCAAGTGGCAGGCCGCTGAGGACATTCTCGCCAAGGACATGCCGGTCATCCCGCTGCGCTTCGGCAAGAACGTCTTCGGTTACTCGACCAACGTGAAGAACGTTGAGATGAACCTGTTCAACCAGGTTGAGCTCACCAAGGTCGAGAAGTCCTGACCTGCGTCCCGCATGACGCAGTAGTCAAAAATTAGGGCCTGACGACGGGGGGCGGACCCAATCCGCCCCCCGTCGTTCCCACGAGGAGGAACCATGGGCCGCTACGTCGCAAGACGGCTGCTCCAGATGCTCCCGGTCATCATCGGGACCACCTTTCTGGTCTTCGCTCTCGTCACCGCCATGGGCGGCGATCCGGTACAGAACCTGTACGGAGAGCGACCTGTCCCGGAGGGCATCAGAGCTGCGCTGACCGCGCAGTACCACCTGGACGACCCCCTGCCGATCCGCTACGGGTATTACCTCGCGGGTCTGGTCCAGGGTGATTTCGGGACGAGCCTCAGCGGCTCCCGTCCCATCAGCGAAATGATCGCCGACGCGTGGCCGGAGACCCTCCGCATCGCCGGCATCGCCTTCGTCTTCGAAATGATCATCGGTGTCGCGGCCGGTGTGATGGCGGGCATGCGGCGCGGAAAGTTCCTGGACAACCTCGTCCTGCTCTCCACGCTCACCGTGATCGCCATCCCGATCTTCGTCCTCGGGCAGGTCAGCCAGATCTTCCTGGGCGTCAAGGCCGGCATCTTCCCCGTCTCGGGGACCAACGAAGGTTTCATGAGTTACCTTCTGCCCGGCCTCGTGCTCGGTTCCGTCTCACTCGCCTACATCGCACGCCTCGCACGGGCCTCCGTGGCGGAGAACCTGCGGATGGACTACGTGCGTACGGCCAAGGCGAAGGGCCTCTCCCCGTCGCGGATCACCGGTATCCACGTCCTGAGGAACTCGCTGATCCCCGTGGTCACCTACCTCGGCGCGGACCTCGGATCGCTCATGGGCGGGGCGATCGTCACCGAGCGGATCTTCAACATCCCCGGTGTCGGCTACAACCTCTTCAAGGCGATCCAGATCGAGGACGGACCCGCACTGGTGGGCTTCGTGACTCTGCTCGTCATCGTCTACGTGGTGATGGCGCTCGTCGTGGACCTGCTCTATGCCGTGCTTGACCCGAGGATTCGTTATGCGTGACGCAACCAAGACTTCCGTCGCCCCGGCGTCCGGCGACGAGACCCCGGCCGGTTCGGCGCAGGCTCCCAAGGCTCCCGTGAAGGAGCCGGCCAAGCCGCGCAGCCTCCTCCAGGACGCGGTGCGCGACCTCGTGCGCAAGCCGCTCTTCCTGATCTCCTCCGGCATCATCCTGGTGCTGGTCGTGATGGCTGTGTTCCCGTCCCTGTTCGCCAGCGCCGACCCGCAACTGTGCGAGCTGGGCCGCTCGTTGCAGCAGCCCAGCGCCGACGCCTGGTTCGGTTACGACGCCCGCGGCTGCGACGTCTACGCCCGTACGATCTACGGTGCCCGTACCTCGATCACGGTCGGCGTCCTCGCCACCCTGGGATCGGCGGTCATCGCCCTGCTTCTGGGGCTGATCTCCGGCTTCTACGGCCGGTGGGTCGACGCGATCATCTCGCGCGGCATCGACATCGTGATGGGCATTCCGTTCCTGGTCGGCGCCATCGTCATCCTCAACAGCTTCCGTGACGACGACGGGTTCCGCATCGGCGGCATCTGGGGTGTGCTCACCGCGCTCACCGTGCTCGGCTGGATGAGCATGGCCCGCATCATGCGGTCCACCGCCATGCAGACCAAGCAGTCCGACTACGTGACCGCCGCCCGCTCGCTCGGCGCCTCCACCGGCCGGCTGATGTTCCGTCATGTGCTGCCGAACGCCCTGACCCCGCTGATCGTGCTGGCGACCATCTCGCTCGGTGTGATCATCTCGGCCGAGGCGACGCTCAGCTTCCTCGGCGTCGGCATCCAGGAGCCGACCATCTCCTGGGGCGTCATGATCAACCAGTCCCTGGGGCGGATCCGCGAGTCGCTGCACCCGCTGCTCTTCCCGGCCGGCTTCGTCAGCATCACCGTGCTGGCGTTCATCATGCTCGGCGACGCGGTCCGCGACGCCCTCGATCCCAAGCTGCGCTGAGGGAGGCGTACGTGACCACCATGGAAAAAACTGCGAACGTCCCCGCCCCTCGCGGCGAGGAGGACCACCAGGGTCCGCTGCTCGAAGTCCGGGACCTGCACGTCGAGTTCCACACCCGCGAGGGTGTCGCCAAGGCGGTCAACGGTGTCAACTACACCGTCGACGCCGGTGAGACGCTGGCCGTGCTCGGCGAGTCCGGCTCCGGCAAGTCCGTGACCGCCCAGGCGATCATGGGCATCCTGGACATGCCGCCGGGCCGCATCCCGCAGGGGGAGATCCTCTTCCGCGGCAAGGACATGCTCACCATGCCCGAGGAGGAGCGCCGCAAGATCCGGGGCCGCAAGGTCGCGATGATCTTCCAGGACGCCCTGTCCTCGCTCAACCCGGTCCTGACCGTCGGCTACCAGCTCGGCGAGATGTTCCGCGTACACCTGGGCATGTCCAAGAAGGACGCCAAGCTCAAGGCCATCGAACTGATGGACCGGGTCCGCATCCCGGCGGCGAAGGAGCGGGTCGACGACTACCCGCACCAGTTCTCCGGCGGTATGCGCCAGCGCATCATGATCGCGATGGCGCTCGCCCTGGAGCCCGACCTGATCATCGCGGACGAGCCCACCACCGCCCTGGACGTCACCGTCCAGGCCCAGGTCATGGACCTGCTCGCGGAGCTTCAGCGCGAGTACAACATGGGGCTCATCCTGATCACCCACGACCTCGGCGTGGTCGCCGACGTCGCGGACAAGATCGCGGTGATGTACGCGGGCCGGATCGTGGAGACCGCTCCGGTGCACGAGCTCTACAGCCGCCCGTCGCACCCCTACACCCGCGGTCTCCTCGACTCGATCCCGCGTCTGGACCAGAAGGGCCAGGAGCTCTACGCGATCAAGGGCCTGCCGCCCAACCTGACGCGTATCCCCCCGGGTTGCGCGTTCAACCCCCGGTGTCCCAAGGCCGAGGACATCTGCCGTACGGACGTCCCGCCGCTGCACCCGGTCACCGAGCGCGACGGCACCGACCTGCCGGGCCGCGGAAGCGCGTGCCACTTCTGGAAGGAGACGATCCATGGCTGAGCTCGACAAGGAGTCCGTGGACGCCACCCCTAACGTCACCGAGGTGGAGACGGTCGACGCCGCCACCGAAGAGGAGGCCGTCGCCGCCATCGAGGCGCCGGTGGAGCGGGGCGAGCCGATCCTCCAGGTGCGCAACCTGGTCAAGCACTTCCCGCTGACCCAGGGCATCCTCTTCAAGAAGCAGATCGGCGCGGTCAAGGCCGTGGACGGGATCTCCTTCGACCTCTTCCAGGGCGAGACCCTCGGCATCGTGGGCGAGTCCGGCTGTGGCAAGTCCACCGTCGCCAAGCTGCTCATGATGCTGGAGAAGGCGACCGCCGGCGAGGTCTTCTACAAGGGCCAGGACATCACCAAGCTGTCCGGGCGCGCGCTGAAGGCCGTGCGCCGCAACATCCAGATGGTGTTCCAGGACCCGTACACCTCGCTGAACCCGCGCATGACGGTCGGCGACATCATCGGGGAGCCGTTCGAGATCCACCCCGAGGTGGCTCCGAAGGGCGACCGGCGGCGCAAGGTCCAGGAGCTCCTGGACGTCGTCGGCCTGAACCCGGAGTACATCAACCGGTACCCGCACCAGTTCTCCGGCGGTCAGCGCCAGCGCATCGGCATCGCCCGCGGCCTCGCGCTCAACCCGGAGATCATCATCTGCGACGAGCCGGTCTCGGCGCTGGACGTGTCGGTGCAGGCGCAGGTCATCAACCTGATGGAGAAGCTCCAGGACGAGTTCAACCTCTCCTACCTCTTCATCGCGCACGACCTGTCCATCGTGCGGCACATCTCGGACCGGGTCGGCGTCATGTACCTCGGCAAGATGGCCGAGATCGGTACGGACGCGCAGATCTACGACCACCCGACGCACCCGTACACCCAGGCGCTGCTCTCCGCGGTGCCGGTGCCGGACCCCTCCGCGCGTGAGGGCCGCGAGCGGATCATCCTCACCGGTGACGTTCCGTCACCGGCGAACCCGCCCTCGGGCTGCCGCTTCCGCACCCGGTGCTGGAAGGCGGAGGAGCGCTGCGCCACGGAGATGCCGCTGCTGGCGATCCCCGAGCGCTTCGTCGCCTCGGGCGGCCCGGCCGCGCACGAGTCGGCGTGCCACTTCGCCGAGGAGAAGGACGTCGTTCACGCGGCGTAACCGCTTCCGGTAGCTGTACGTCGGATGCCCGGCCCCTTTCGAGGGGCCGGGCATCCGTGCGTCCGGCCGACCCCGTGCCCGTACGGGGTAAGCCCGCATGCGATGCATGGCGGTATGGGGTGATATGAGGCATTGAGCTACTCGATGACTCTAGGAGGCACTTCATGCGCGGAGCCACACGGGCCAGGTGGGCCGCATGTGCGGTGGCCGTCGCCCTGGCAGCGACGGCTTGCGGCGGCGGAGGCGACGACAGCGGCGGCAGCGGTGCCGACGGGATCGTCAGCTCCTCCTGGGGCGACCCGCAGAACCCGCTGGAGCCCGCGAACACCAACGAGGTGCAGGGCGGCAAGGTCCTCGACATGGTCTTCCGGGGACTCGTCCGGTACGACCCCAGGACCGGCGAGGCGCAGAACATGCTCGCCGAGTCCATCGACTCCAGCGACGCCCAGAACTTCACGATCAAGCTCAAGGACGGCTGGACCTTCTCCAACGGCGAGAAGGTCACCGCCAAGTCCTTCGTGGACGCCTGGAACTACGGCGCGGCGCTGAAGAACAACCAGAAGAACGCCTACTTCTTCCAGTACATCGAGGGGTACGACAAGGTCCACCCCGAGTCCGGCTCGGCCTCCGCCGACACCCTCTCGGGCCTCAAGGTCGTCGACGACCTGACCTTCACCGCCAAGCTCAGCCAGAAGTTCTCCCTGTGGCCCGACACCCTCGGCTACGCGGCCTTCGCCCCGCTGCCCAAGGCGTTCTACGACGACCACGACGCCTGGCTCTCCAAGCCCATCGGCAACGGCCCGTACACCGTCGAGTCGTACGCCAAGGGCTCCTCGATGAACCTGCGCCGCTGGGACGACTACCCGGGCGACGACAAGGCGAAAAACGGCGGCGTCGACCTCAAGGTCTTCACCGACAACAACACCGCCTACACCTCCCTGACCTCGGGCAACCTCGACCTCGTCGACGACGTGCCCGCCTCCCAGCTCAGGAACGTGGAGCAGGACCTCGGCGACCGGTACATCAACACCCCCGCCGGCATCATCCAGACGCTCGCCTTCCCCTTCTACGACGAGAAGTGGGACACCGACAACGCCCGCAAGGTCCGCCAGGGCCTGTCCATGGCGATCAACCGGCCGCAGATCACCGACCAGATCTTCCAGAAGACCCGCACCCCCGCCTCCGACTGGACCTCCCCGGTCCTGGGCGAGGACGGCGGCTTCAAGAAGGGGCTCTGCGGCAAGGAGTGCACGTACAACAAGGCCGAGGCCAAGAAGCTGATCGACGAGGGCGGCGGCATCCCCGGCGGCCAGCTGAAGATCTCGTACAACGCGGACACCGGCTCCCACAAGGAGTGGGTCGACGCCGTCTGCAACAGCATCAACAACGTCATGGGCAACAACCAGGCCTGCGTCGGCGGCGCGATCGGCACCTTCGCCGACTTCCGCAGCCAGGTCTCCACCCAGAAGCTGACGGGTCCCTGGCGCGCGGGCTGGCAGATGGACTACCCGCTGATCCAGAACTTCCTCCAGCCGCTCTACTACACCAACGCCTCGTCCAACGACGGCAAGTGGACCAACAAGGACTTCGACGACCTGGTCGACCAGGCGAACGCCGAGACCGACAAGGCGAAGGCGATCACCACCTTCCAGGACGCCGAGAAGGTGCTCGTGGAGCAGATGCCGGCCATCCCGCTCTGGTACCAGAACGGCAGCGCGGGCTACTCGGACCGGGTCGACAACGTCGCACTGAACCCGTTCAGCGTGCCGGTCTACACGGACATCACGGTCAAGTGACCCGTCCGTACGGAGACCGCCGCACGAGGCCCGTCCGTACGGACACCACGGCCGTGTGACCCGCTGAGGCCGAGGGGGCCGGGGCGCCCGACGTGCGCGCCCCGGCCCCGGTCCATCCCGCCAGACCCGCCCCGACCCCCGGAGCCCCTCATGGGACGTTATGTGATCCGGCGGCTGCTGCAGATGATCCCCGTCTTCTTCGGCACCACGCTGCTGATCTTCCTCATGGTGAACGTGATGGGCGACCCCATCGCGGGCCTCTGCGGCGACCGCCAGTGCGATCCGGCCACCGCCGCCCAGCTGCGCTCCGAGTTCGGCCTCGACAAGCCGGTCTGGCAGCAATACCTGACGTACATGGGGAACCTCTTCACCGGCGACTTCGGCACCGCGTTCAACGGGCAGAAGGTCACCGAGCTGATGGCCACCGCCTTCCCCATCACGATCCGGCTCACCATCGTCGCGATCGTCTTCGAGATCGTCATCGGCATCAGCCTCGGCGTCGTCACCGGCCTGCGGCGCGGCCGCCCCGTCGACACCACGGTCCTCATCCTGACCCTGGTCGTCATCGCCGTCCCGACCTTCGTCACCGGACTGCTGCTCCAGCTCCTGCTGGGCGTCAAGTGGGGCATCATCAAGCCCTCGGTCTCCTCGGACCCCACCATCGACGAGCTCCTCGTCCCCGGCCTGGTCCTCGCCTCGGTCTCGCTCGCCTACGTCACCCGGCTCACCCGGACCTCGATCGCCGAGAACGCCCGGGCCGACTACGTACGCACCGCCGTCGCCAAGGGCCTGCCCCGGCGCCGGGTCGTCGTACGGCACCTGCTGCGCAACTCCCTGATCCCCGTCGTCACCTTCATCGGTACGGACGTGGGCGCCCTGATGGGCGGGGCCATCGTCACCGAGCGGATCTTCAACATCCACGGGGTCGGCTACCAGCTCTACCAGGGCATCCTGCGCCAGAACTCCCAGACCGTGGTCGGGTTCGTCACCATCCTGGTCCTCGTCTTCCTGGCGGCCAACCTGATCGTCGACCTCCTGTACGCCGTACTCGACCCGAGGATCCGCTATGCCTGAGCCGCAGACCCCGGACGAAGCGATCTCCCAGGCGGGCGCCGGCGGCGCGACGGACCTCGCCATGGAGGAGGGCACCAGCCTGGAGAAGACCCCGGGCGGCCCCGAGGGCACCGGACCCGCCGGAAAGCCGCGCAGCCTCTGGTCGGACGCCTGGCGCGACCTGCGGCGCAACCCGGTCTTCATCATCTCCGCGCTGGTCATCCTCTTCCTGGTGGTCATCTCGATCTGGCCCTCACTCATCGCCAGCGGCGACCCCCTCCAGGCCGATCTGGACGACGCCCAGAAGGGCTCCGAGCCCGGCCACCCCTTCGGCTTCGACCCGCAGGGCCGCGACGTCTACACCCGGGTCGTGTACGGGACGCGCACCTCGGTCACCGTCGGCGTCTGCGCCACCCTCGGCGTCGCGATCCTCGGCTCCGTGCTCGGCGGGCTGGCGGGCTTCTTCGGCGGCTGGTGGGACTCGATCCTCTCCCGCCTCACCGACGTCTTCTTCGGCATCCCCGTCATCCTCGGCGGCCTGGTCTTCCTCTCCGTCGTCACCAGCTCCACCGTCTGGCCCGTCGTCGGGTTCATCGTCCTGCTCGGCTGGCCGCAGATCGCCCGTATCGCCCGCGGCTCGGTGATCACCGCCAAACAGAACGACTACGTCCAGGCGGCCCGCGCGCTCGGCGCCTCCAACTCCCGGATGCTGCTGCGCCACATCACCCCGAACGCCATCGCGCCCGTCATCGTCGTGGCGACCATCGCGCTCGGCACGTACATCTCGCTGGAGGCGACGCTCTCCTTCCTCGGGGTCGGCCTGAAGGACCCGGCGGTCTCCTGGGGCATCGACATCTCCGCGGCCTCCAACTACATCCGCAACGCCCCGCACATGCTGCTCTGGCCCGCCGGAGCGCTGGCGGTCACCGTGCTCGCGTTCATCATGCTCGGCGACGCGGTGCGCGACGCCCTCGACCCCAAGCTGCGCTGAGGAGCCGGTTGCCATGTTGCTCGAAGTGCGCGATCTGCACGTGGAGTTCCACACCCGCGAGGGCGTGGCCAAGGCCGTCAACGGGGTCAACTACTCGGTGGCCGAGGGCGAGACGCTCGCCGTCCTCGGGGAGTCCGGCTCCGGCAAGTCCGTCACCGCCCAGGCCGTCATGGGCATCCTCGACATGCCGCCCGGGAAGATCACCGGCGGCGAGATCGTCTTCAAGGGCCAGGACCTGCTGAAGCTCAAGGCGGAGGAGCGGCGCAAGATCCGCGGCCAGGAGATGGCCATGATCTTCCAGGACGCGCTCTCCTCGCTGAACCCGGTCCTCACCGTGGGCGAGCAGCTCGGCGAGATGTTCGTCGTCCACCGGGGCATGTCCCGCAAGGACGCGCGGGCCAAGTCGGTCGAGTTGATGGACCGGGTCCGCATCCCGGCCGCGAAGGAGCGGGTCGGCAACTATCCGCACCAGTTCTCCGGCGGGATGCGCCAGCGCATCATGATCGCGATGGCGCTGGCCCTGGAGCCGTCCCTGATCATCGCCGACGAGCCGACCACCGCCCTCGACGTCACCGTCCAGGCCCAGGTCATGGACCTCCTCGCCGAGCTCCAGCGCGAGCTGAACATGGGCCTCATCCTCATCACCCACGACCTCGGCGTGGTCGCCGACGTGGCCGACAAGATCGCGGTGATGTACGCGGGCCGGATCGTGGAGACCGCCCCCGTCCACGAGATCTACAAGGCGCCCGCCCACCCGTACACCAAGGGCCTCCTCCGGTCGATCCCGCGCCTGGACCAGAAGGGGCAGGAGCTGTACGCGATCAAGGGCCTGCCGCCCAACCTGCTGCACATCCCGCCCGGCTGCGCGTTCAACCCCCGCTGCCCGATGGCGCAGGACGTGTGCCGCACCGATGTGCCGCCGCTCTACGAGGTGGACGAACAGCGCCGGAGCGCCTGCCACTTCTGGAAGGAGACACTCGATGCCCGCTGACCACGAGGGGAACGCGGCCGGTTCGACCCTGCTGTCCAAGGCGGGGGAGGGCAGGCGGCCGTACGCCGAGGGCGAGCCGATCCTCGAAGTACGGGAGCTGGCCAAGCACTACCCGCTGACCCAGGGCATCCTCTTCAAGAAGCAGGTCGGCGCGGTCCGGGCCGTCGACGGCGTCGACTTCGACCTCCACGCGGGCGAGACGCTCGGCATCGTGGGGGAGTCCGGCTGCGGCAAGTCCACGGTCGCCCGGATGCTGGTCCACCTGGAGAAGCCCACCGCCGGGGCCATCCGCTACAAGGGCGAGGACATCTCCAAGCTCTCCGGGCGCGCGCTGAAGGCCGTACGCCGCAACATCCAGATGGTGTTCCAGGACCCGTACACCTCGCTGAACCCGCGCATGACGGTCGGCGACATCATCGGGGAGCCGTACGAGATCCACCCCGAGGTCGCCCCCAAGGGCAGCCGCCGGCAGCGGGTGCAGGACCTGCTGGACGTCGTCGGGCTCAACCCGGAGTACATCAACCGCTATCCGCACCAGTTCTCCGGCGGCCAGCGCCAGCGCATCGGCATCGCCCGCGGCCTCGCGCTCAACCCGGAGATCATCGTCGCCGACGAACCGGTCTCCGCCCTCGACGTCTCCGTACAGGCCCAGGTCGTCAACCTGCTGGACCGGCTCCAGGCGGAGTTCAGCCTGAGCTTCGTCTTCATCGCGCACGACCTCTCCATCGTGCGGCACATCTCCGACCGGGTCGGCGTGATGTACCTCGGCCGGATCGTGGAGATCGGCTCCGACGCGGAGATCTACGACCACCCCACCCACCCGTACACGCAGGCGCTGCTCTCCGCCGTCCCCGTACCGGACCCGGAGGCCCGCGCCCACCGGGAGCGGATCATCCTCCACGGCGATGTGCCCTCACCGGCCGACATCCCCTCGGGCTGCCGCTTCCGCACCCGCTGCTGGAAGGCGCGGGAGCGGTGCGAGCTGGAGGTGCCGCTGCTGGCGGTCCCGGCGGAGTTCCGGCTGGTGGACACCCCGGCCCGGCACGACTCGGCGTGCCACTTCGCGGAGGAGAAGCAGGTGGTGCCGCAGGAGGGGGAGCTGGAGGCGCCGGGGCGGCCGCCGGGCCGTTCACCGGGCCCGGACGTGGAGGCCCCGGGGACGACGACGCGCGGGCGGCCGGTGGAGGACGTGGGCGGGGCGGGGGCGGATCTGGGCGAGCGGGGGGAGGGCCTGGGCGGGCCGAGGGAGGGGCTGGGCAGGCCCGGGAAGGATCTGGGCGGGCCGGAGGGTCCGCCGGAGGAGCCTCCGCGGTCCTGACCCTTCGGCCCGTCTGCGTTACGGGGTCAGCCCGCGGTGCCGCAGGGCTCCCCGGCCTTGATGTCCTGCACGGCCGGGCCGAGGTCCGAGAGGACGGCCGAGGCGTCGGTGGTCTCGTTGCGGAGCCGGACCTGGACGCTGGGCTCGCGGCCGTGGGTGGCGAACATCTTGGCGGTCCGGTCGTCCGCGGGCGTCTGGGCGACCCAGTCGACGCCGCCCTCGTCGATGCAGTCGCCGCCGGCCTTCGGCGCGGGCATCCCGCAGTACACGATGACGTCGCCGTCCCCCCAGGCGGCGGCGCCGGTCACGTCCGATCTCTCCAGCTCGTACCCGCCCAGCTTGGCGGGGAGCTTGCCGGTGAGCGTGGTGCAGGCCGGACTGCCCGAGAAGGGCGGCTTGGTGAGGTTGTAGCCGGACGCACCGCAGCCGGCGAGGAGTGCCGTACAGGCGGTCAGGGCGGCGGCGAGGCGCAGCGGCCCGTGGATGTTCCTGGTCAAGGTGTTCCCCCGTGCGGGTGATGTGATGATCAGTGCAGAAACCTACCGCCCGGCACCTCCCGCACCGCCGCCGGATCCGTTAACAGCCAGGCAACTTGGCCGTCGCCACACCGATATACGGACGCCCCATGCTGGACAACGTACGGCCGTGCGGGTGCCGTGGACCGGCCGGAGCGTCGTCTTGTCGCTCCGGCCGGTCGCCCGTTTTCCGGCCCCGACCCGTCGGACACCCTCCAGGGCCAGGCCCTAGGCGCCGGTCAGCCCCAGCGACCGCTTGAGGAAGTCCACCTGGAGCAGCAGCAGGTTCTCCGCGACCTGCTCCTGCGGCGTCATGTGCGTCACCCCGCTCAGCGGCAGCACCTCGTGCGGCCGCCCGGCCGCCAGCAGCGCCGAGGAGAGCCGCAGCGCGTGCGCGACCACCACGTTGTCGTCCGCGAGCCCGTGGACGATCATCATCGGCCGCACCTGCTCGGCGGCGTGGGAGAGCCCGTCCTCGGTCATCAGGGCGTTGTACGCGTACACCTCGGGCCGCGCGGCCGGGTCGCCGAGATAGCGCTCGGTGTAGTGGGTGTCGTAGAGCCGCCAGTCCGTCACCGGGGCGCCCACCACGGCCGCGTGGAAGACGTCGGGGCGGCGCAGCACCGCGAGGCCGGAGAGGTAACCCCCGTACGACCAGCCCCGGATGGCGACCCGGTCCAGATCCAGCGGGAAGCGGCCGGCCAGTGCGTGCAGGGCCTCGATCTGGTCATCCAGGGTGAGGACGAAGTCGTCCCGTACGGCCTTCTCCCAGGCGGGCGAGCGGCCCGGCGCGCCGCGCCCGTCCGCCACGATCACCGCGAAGCCCTGGTCCGCGAACCACTGCGAGGTGAGGTACGCGTTGTGGGCGGCGACCACGCGGCGGCCGTGCGGTCCACCGTACGGATCCATCAGTACCGGAAGCGGACCGTCCGACTCCTGGTAGTCCGACGGAAGCAGCACGGCGCACGGAATCCGCCGTGCGCCCCCCTCGGTGAGCGTGGGCCGGGCGGCGAGCACCGGCTCCTGGGCGTGGCTCGCGATCCGGACCAGCCGCTTGCCGTCCCGGAGGACCCAGGCGGCCGATCCGGGCTCGTCCGGAGTGGCCGAGACCAGTACGGTCAGACCGCCCGAGCGGACGGCGGAGTGCACACCCACCCCTTCGGAAATCCTCTCGATTCCCAGCTCGTTGACCCGGTACACATGGCTCTCACCGGTCTCCGGCGCGGCCGCCTCCTCGCCCGCCACGGCGGAGACGAGGATGTCCGACTCCCCGATGTCCAGCACCGCCTGGATGTGCAACTGCGCCCCGGTCAGCGGCCGGTCACCGACGGCCAGCACCCGCGCGCCGCCCTCGTCCGCGATCCGCACGAGCCGCCCGTCCGGCGCCCACGCGGGCACCCCGCCGAACAGATCCAGCCACACCGGGTCCTGGTCGACATGGACGACCCGGGTCTCACCCGACTCCGGGTCCACGGCCAGATACCGCTGGCTGCGCTGGTCACGGGCCTGCACGAGGAGCAGCGGGGCCCCCGCGGAGGACCAGTGCACCTGGGCCAGGTACGGGAACGCCGCCCGGTCCCAGACCACTTCCGTACGGGCCCCCTCCAGGTCCACCACGAAGAGCCGCACCTCGGCGTTGGGCGTCCCCGCCGCCGGATAGGCGACCTCGGCCGGCTTGCGCTCCGGGTGCGCGGGATCGGCGATGAACCAGCGCTGTACGGGGCTGTCGTCGGCCCGCGCCACCAGCAGCCGGTCCGAATCGGGCGACCACCAGAAGCCCCGGAAGCGGTGCATCTCCTCGGCGGCGATGAACTCGGCCAGACCGTAGGTGACATGGGCGTCCTCCGGCTCCGCCAGCGCCCTGTCCTCCTCGCCCTCGGCGCCCACGACCCGCAGCGCACCCTTGGAGACGTACGCGATGAGGCGCCCGTCGGGGGAGGGGCGCGGGTCGATGACCGGGCCCGGAACCGGCAGCGCCCGCGCGGTTCCGGCCCGCAGCTCGGCCACGTACACCTTTCCGGACAGGGCGAACGCGGCCAGCTCGGCCGCCGCGTCCACCGCGTAGGAGACGATTCCGGCCGACCCCTCACGGGTCCGCTCGCGCCGCGCCCGCTCCTGCGGCGACAGCCGCTCCGCCGAACCTCCCAGCAGCGCCTCGGGGTCCGCGACGAGCCGCTCCTCGCCGGAGGCCGGGTCGAGGACCCAGAGCCGGTTGGTGCGGTCGGTGCCCGAGGTGGAGCGCAGGAAGATCACTCGCGTCTCATCCGGTGAGACGGTGAAGGCGCGCGGTGCGCCGAGAGTGAACCGCTGGGTCCGTGCGTGCTGGCGGGGAAAGGACAGCTTCGGTGAGGTCATGGCCCCGAACTTAGCCTCGCGCAGCGGTCCGTGCGCCCCTCGTGCTGCTGTGCCCCGATCAATGCGTTGGCACGGATAGTTATGATCCGTAGCGCTCGGTGGGTAAGAACCCGTCGACTCCGTGTATCCCCGTGTCCCCGTCCCGACCGTACTGATGGAGGTGAACCGCCGTGGCGCTCTCGATTTCGGCGGTGGTGCTGCTGGCGATCATCGTCTTCCTGCTGATCCGGAAATCCGGACTGAAGGGCGGACATGCGGTGGTCTGCATGCTGCTGGGGTTCTACATCGCCAGTTCGTCCGTGGCTCCGACCATCTCGGACCTGACGTCCAACGTGGCGGGGATGATCGGAAGCATCAAGTTCTGACCGCGTGCATGCGCCTTCCGACCGCGTGTACCCGGTTTCCGGCCGGGTACGCCCACGGCTGACGCGGTCGGCGGGGAGGGGGGGACACCGGGGCCCGCCGGGCTCGTAGGGTGGTCCCCATGAAGGACCTCCCCGCCCGCCGTCTGCTGCTGGTGCACGCGCATCCGGACGACGAGTCGATCAACAACGGCGCCACCATGGCCAGGTACGCGGCCGAGGGCGCCCACGTCACGCTGGTGACGTGCACGCTGGGCGAGGAGGGCGAGGTCATCCCGCCCGTCCTCGCCCACCTCGCCGCCGACCGCGACGACGTCCTCGGCCCCCACCGCGTGGGCGAGCTGGCCGCGGCGATGAAGGAGCTGGGCGTCGCCGACCACCGCTTCCTCGGCGGCGCGGGCCGGTTCCGGGACTCCGGAATGATGGGCACCGAGCAGAACGAGCGCCCCGGCGCCTTCTGGTCCACCCCGGTCGACGAGGCGGCCGCGCCCCTGGTCGAGGTGATCCGCGAGGTCCGCCCCCAGGTCCTGGTCACCTACGACCCCGACGGCGGCTACGGCCACCCCGACCACATCCAGGCCCACCGCGTCGCGATGCGCGCCGCCGACCTGGCCGCCGACCCGGCGTACGGCACGGGCGCCCCGCACACCATCGCCAAGATCTACTGGAACCGCGCCGAGCGGGCCGTGGTGGAGGCCGCTTTCGACCGCCTCCGCACGACGGCGCCGGACGCCTTCCCGGGCATCGCGGCGGTGGACGACGTCCCCGGGGTGGTCGACGGGGACGAGATCACGGCGGAGATCGACGGATCGGCGTACGCCGGGGCGAAGGCGGCGGCGATGCGCGCCCACGCGACGCAGATCGCGGTGGACGGCGGGGACGCCTTCTTCGCGCTCTCCAACGACTTGGGCCAGCCGCTGCTGACGGCGGAGTGCTACCAGTTGGTGCGGGGCGTGCCGGGGGCCGACGGGGGAGCGCGGGAGGACGACCTGTTCGCGGGGGTGGCGGAGGCGGGGGTGGCCGCTGGGACGGGCGCCGATGCGGGCGCCGGGACGGCTGCCGATACGGGTGTCGGGACGGGTGCAGATGCGGGTGTCGAGACGGGTGTTGGGACGGGTGTAGATACGGATTCTGTACGGGGTGGGGCTTCCGGTTCCGCTTCGGGCGCCGGAACGGGTTCCGCTTACGTGACCGGCTCGGGTTCCGCTTCGGACGCCCGGCCGGGTTCCGCATCTGCTCCTGCTTCGGGTCCGGTCGACGGTCCTGCCTCGGGTTCCGTGTCGGGGGCGGGCGCATGAGCGGGAACCCCGGCAAGGGCCGTGACCGCGCCAGCGCGCCGCGCACCGGTGCCTCTCGCGCCGACGGAGCCCGTACCGCCGCTTCACGTACCAAAGCGGCACGCTCCGGCGCCACCGGCAGCAACGCCCCACGGACCAACGCGCCCCCCAGGGTGCCGGAGGGCACCGGCTTCACCGCCCGGCCGAACCCGGCCCGGATCGCTGCCTACTTCGGGCTCGCCGTACTCGGCGCCCTCGTCGCGCTCGCCGGAACGCTCGTCCAAGCGGCGTGGTTCCCGGGCGGGTTGATCATCGCGCTGGCGGGATCAGCGGGCCTCTTCTACGGCGGCCGGATCCTGACCGGCACCCAGATCGGCGCACTCGCCCCGGCGGTCGGCTGGTTCATCACCGTCTTCCTTCTGCTGTCCGGCCGGCCGGAAGGCGACTACGTCTTCGGCGACGAACTCGGCCTGGTGCTCTTCATGCTCGGCGGAACCGCCGTCGCTGTGATGTGTGCCACCACCTCGAAAGTGCCGCAATCAGCCACGCGCAATGGCCGGTCCGGTATCTGAAGTGCTAAGTCCGCGCCCGGAATGCCCCCCACAGGTGTGATGCCGAGGTGGAGGTTTCCCCCGGTCGCGGAGTGTCCTACGGCGGCGGCCAGTATGGTGGTGCGCGCGCCGAGCCGTCCCCTGGCCTGCGGCATGGGGGAAGTACGGGCGGCGGAGCCAATCGGGAGAACCTGCTTTGAGTCGTGAAACTGACAGTTCGTCCTCCGGGCCCCAGGGGCGCGGTGGAGCCGCGTACCCGTCGGGTACGCCGCCGTACGGATCCCGCCAGTATTCGTCGCCGGCCGGCTCGGACGAGACCCCGGAATCCGTCGATCCGCCCCGGCCCGAAGAGCCGAAGACCGAGACGACGCTGACGACGCGCATCCGGATCAACATCCCCGGGTCGCGTCCCATCCCGCCGGTCGTGATGCGTACGCCGATGGCCGAGAGCGACATCGCCGCCGGCCGTTCCGACGCGGAGCGCACCGGCAGCACTCCGCGCCCCGGCACGCCTCCGTCCGCGCCTTCAGGCCTGACGGGCGGCGCGTCGGGCGGAACCGGTGCGTCCGGTGGCCCGTCCTCCCCGTCCTCCGCGCAGCCCCGGGACGGCGGCTCCACGGAGGCGTCCGCCGCCGCCGACGAGCCGGCCAAGGCGAAGAGCGGGAGCGACTGGTTCGCCCCGCGCAAGAGCCCGGCTCCGGCGCCCGCACCGGCTTCCGGTACGGGCGGTGCGCCTGGTTCCGGTGGTGCGCCCGGTACGGGTTCCGGCGGCGCGGGCCCTCTCGGCGCGGGTGCGGGCTCCGGCGCTCCGGGTGGCTCCGGCCTGCCCGGCCCGGCGGGCCCCGGTGGCGGCCCCGACGACGGCGGCCGGGCGCGTCCCGACCTGCCGTACTTCTCGGACGCCGCTCCGCGCCCCGGCGGCGGCCCCGGCACGTCCGGCTCCGGCCTCCCCGCCCCCGGCATGCCCGGCTCCGGCAGCGCCCTGGACGGCTACAGCACGGAGCCGCCCGGCGCGGGCCCGCGCTCCACGCCCGACCTCGGAGTCCGTACGCCGGGTTCGCCCGGTTCACCCGGCCCGTCCGGCCCCACCACGGGCCCCGTCACCGGCACCTCGTCGCTGACCCCGAACCTCGACGGCGTTCCGGGCCTCGGCGGCCCCGGCCCGATGGTCCCGGGCACCCCCGGAGGCGGCGTACCGCCCCGGCTCTCCGACGACACCGCGATCCTGACGCCGCAGTCCCCGGGACCCGACGCCGACTTCGGCCCCGGCCCCGGCGGCCATGTCTCGGGCGACACGCTGACGAGCGGCATCCCCGTGGTGCCCAGCGAGCCCCGGACGACGTTCCCGGGCAGGCCGGACACCGGCGGCACCGGCGGCCCGTTCGCGGGCGGCCCCGGTGGCGCGGGCGGCCCGTTCCCCGGCGGTCCGGGCACGGCAGCCCCCTCGCCCACCCCCGCCGCCGCGCGCCCCGCACCGACCCCCTCCGCCCCCGCGAAGAAGGGCCGCTCCAAGCTGGTCCTCCTCGGCGTGGCCGCGATCGTGCTGCTCGGCATCGCCTACGGCGCCGGCCTCCTGCTGAACCACTCCGAGGTCCCCAAGGGCACCACCGTGCTCGGCGTCGACATCGGCGGCGGCACGAAGGAGGAGGCGGTCGCCAAGCTGGACGCCGCGCTCGGCGAGCGGTCCCAGGCGCCGCTGACGCTGTCCGTGGACGGCAAGGAGCAGAAGCTGGACCCGGAGAAGGCCGGTCTCACCCTGGACAGCCAGGAGACCGTGCGCGGCGCCGCGGGCAGCGACTACAACCCGGTCTCGGTGATCGGCTCGCTCTTCGGCGGGGCGCGCACCGCCGACCCGGTGATCCCGGTCGACGAGGAGAAGCTCGGCGTCGCGCTGAACGATCTGGCGGGCACCGCAGGTTCGTCCCAGGACGGCACGATCCGCTTCGAGCCGAACAAGGCGGTCGCGGTACCGGGCAAGCCCGGCAAGACCCTGGACGTCGGCCAGTCGCTGATCTCGGTCCGCGACGCCTACCGCGCCCAGGTCCAGACCGGTCAGGCCAGGGTGGTCGAACTGCCCGTGGCCACCAGGGAGCCCACCATCACCCAGGCCGAACTGACCCGGGCGATGAAGGAGTTCGCCGAGCCCGCGATGTCCGACCTGATCACCATCAAGGCGGGCCCGAAGCAGATCCAGTTCGGCCCGGCGCGTTCGCTGCCGCAGATCCTGTCGATGAAGGCCGTGGACGGCCGCTTGGTCGACGTCTACGACAAGAAGGCGATCGAGACCCTCCTGGACGGCGTCTTCGACGGCATCACGGCCGTCAAGGCCGACGGCCAGCAGCACCCGGTCGGCCCGGACGACGTGGCCCAGGCCATGAAGACGGCCCTGACGGGCAAGACCCCGGCAGAACGCACGGTAACGATCGACCTGACCGGCGAGGGCTGACCCACCCGCCCGCCGTACGCACCCTCCGCAGCCCCCACCCGGACACCCCGGGCGGGGGCTGCGCCCGTTCCGTCCCCGACAGGCGCCCCGCCCCCACCGGGTCGATGATGGAAGACAGGACGGGGACCGTCGGAGGCTGGGCAGGGCCGGAGCATGGCCGTGTGGCATGTGCGGGATTTCGTGGCCGAGGATCTTGAGGGCGTCGTGCGCCTCGACGGGGAGAGCCGTACCAGTGGGCGGCCCGCCGTGTTCCGGCTCTCCGAAATCGTCGCCGCGCTTCAGGGGCGTAATCCCGGGGTCGTCGCCGTGGCCGACGGGCATCTTGTGGGGGCCGCCGTGGGGCGGATCGAGGGGGACCGGGCCTGGGTGCTGCGGGTGGCGCTGCATCCCGCCTGGCGCAATCTCGGGCTCGGGACCGCGTTGCTCTCCGCGCTGGAGCAGCGGATGCGGGCCGCCGGGGCGGTGCTCGTCGCGGCGGTGCTGCCGGAGGACGAGACGGGGGCCGCCGCGCTCGTGAACTCCGGGTTCAGCCGGCATCGGGGGCTGACCTACTACGAGAAGGCCCAGTCCGTGACCGCCGAGGGGTCCGCGGTCCTCTCCTCGCTCGGCGCCACCGTGCCGCCCGCCGGGCTCTGGGAGCGGCTCGCCGGGATGGCCGACGCGAAGGAGCTGGTCGAGAGGCGGCTCGTCCTGCCGCTGGCCAACCCCGAGCTCGCCGACGAGCACGGCGTCGAACCGCCGCAGGCCGTCGTCCTGTTCGGGCCCCCGGGCACCGGCAAGAGCACCTTCGCCCAGGCCGTCGCCTCCCGGCTCGGCTGGCCCTTCGTGGAGCTCTTCCCCTCCCGCCTCGCCCTGGAGGACGGGCTCGCCAACGGGCTCGGCCGCCGCTTCGAGGAGATCGCCCAACTCGATCATGTGCTGGTCTTCATCGACGAGGTGGAGGAGGTCGCCGGGACGCGCAACCTCGCCGATCCCGTCTCCGTGGGCGTCGTCAACGAGCTGCTCAAGTCCATCGTGCGGTTCCGCGACCGCGACGGGCGGCTCCTCATCTGCGCCACCAACACCGTCGCCGCCCTCGACCCGGCCTTCCTGCGCCACGGCCGGTTCGACTACGTCCTGCCCGTCGGCCCGCCCGACCACGCGGCCCGCAACGCGCTCTGGGCCAGCTACCTCGCCCGGACCGGCGCCGAGGCCGACACCGCCCTCCTCGCCGACGCCAGCGAGGGGTTCACCCCCGCCGACATCAAGCAGGCCGCCCGGACCGTCGCCCAGGCCGTCTTCGAGCGCACCCTCGACACCGGGACCCGGGCACAGCCCACCACCGAGGACTTCCTGCGCACCATCAGCCGCACCCGGCCCACCGTCACCACCGAGATGGCGCTGGAGTTCGCCGATCACACCATCCGGTACGGGCGGACCTGAGGGCACGGGAGAAGATCCGGTACGGGCGGACCTGAGGGCACAGGAGAAGGCAGCGGAGCGGGGCCCGGCGCTCATCAGCAGCCGGGCCCCGCTCCCGTACAGGTCTCGCGATTATGGGAAGGACACCACCTGCGAGGGGATCGTGTCCGTGCCGGACGTGGGGGATCCGACCTCGTTGATCACGTGCTCGTACTGTCCCTGGCCGCCCAGCGAGACCACGATCAGGCTGTGGAACTTCACGCCCGGCTTCACCGGGGCCTTGAAGCCGTGGCCCTGTACGATGGTCGGGTCGACGTTGTAGAAGCAGTAGCTGCCCATGCCCCAGCCCTCGTGCTCCTCGACCGAATCGTCGACCCGGTAGGCCGCGTAGCCCTTGGTGTCGCCGTTCTGGATCGCCTCCTGGTTGGGGGCGTCGTACGCCTTCTCGTTCTGGAAGAAGATCGTCCGGCCGCGCTCGCCGTACCACTCGACGTCGTACTTGTTGAAGTGCTCCACGAACAGCCCGGTGGCCAGCACGTCGTCACCGTTGACCCGGACCCCGTAGTCGGCCCGGTTGGTCTCCCAGCCCCAGCCCTCGCCGTGGTCCGCGCGCCACACCCAGGTGTGGTCGATGATCGTGTCGTCGCTGTTGACGACGATGCTGGTGGTCGCCTTGCCAGGGCCCGCGCCGCCGATCCGTACGAACACGTCCTGGAGCGACGTCGGGTTGGCCGCGTGATCGGCCGAGGCGTTCTCGGGGCCGACCTCGATCAGCGTCTCGGAGTTCACCGGGCCCGCGTCGACCAGGAGGCCCGCGAGCTTGACGCCGTCCACGTCACCGACCTTGATCGCGGTCACCCCGTTGTCCGGGATGATCGTCGCGAGGCCCAGGCCGAGGGCCACGGTGTCGGGGCGGTTGATGGTGATCGGCTCGTCGACGTGGTAGACGCCGGGGGTGAAGAGGAGGTGCAGGCCCTGCTCCACGGCCGCGTTGATGGTGGCGGCGTCCGCCCCCTCCTTCACGACGTAGAACTGGTCCAGCGGGATCGACTCACCCGCCGGTGTGCCGTTGGCCCAGGACACACCCCGCGCGTTCTCCCGCTTCTGCGGGACGAAGACCTTGTAGTCGTCCCCGTCGAGGTAGAGGAACGGCTTCTCGCGGGAGATGGGGGTCGTCTGGAGCGTGGTGTACGGCGGCTCCGGGAAGCTGTTGGCCGGTGCGCCCTCGACGCCCGAGAACGTCATGTTCCAGACGCCGTTGGTCCAGCCGCCCACCGAGCTGTCGCGCGTGTACCACTGCTGCTGGGAGTACGGCCCGACCTCGCCGTCGATCTTGCTGTCGGCGATGTAGCCGCCGCTGGCCCAGCCGTAACCGTCGGGCGCCAGGTTGAGCCCGCCCTTGACGTGCATGCGGCGGAAGGGGGCCGCCTGGGAGACCGCCCACCGGTTGGTGCCGTTGACCGGGTTCAGCGTCAGATTCTCGGCCGAACGCCAGAAGTTCTGCGTGGCGTTCCCGTCGAACCAGCCCGCGTCGACCGTCACATCGCCGTTGAACGTGGTGTCGTTCGGGTTGAGCCCGAGGCCCGCGATCGAGGTGTAGAAGCCGATCTGCGCGTTGATGTTGTCGTACGTGCCCGGCTTGAACAGCAGCGCGTAGCGGTCGAGGCCGAACTGCGCGGACTCCTGCTTCTTGAAGATCTCGTCGACCTTGCCCTGGATGTCAGGCGTGGAGGGGTCGAAGACATGGACGTTCGGTCCCAGGTCACCGCCGCCGGGGATCGCCTGGACCTGCTGGGACTCTTCGCCGAACGCTGTCTGGGCGGTGGGGACGGCCATGAGCAGCGATACGGCGAGCGCGGCGAACCCGAGGGCCTTGGACCGGCGGTGCCTGCGCGGTGCGGAGCGTGGTGCGGTGCTTGGTGCGGTGGGGGGAGCATGCATGAAGGTACGTCTCCTGGGTCGTGGTACGCGTGCACGACGGACGGGCGGGAGAGCGCCTGTGGGGGAGAATGCGAGAGAGCGCTCTCTCGTTACGGTGATGTTTCCCCGGTGGGCCTGTACGCGTCAAGAGGTGTGCGGGATGTGTCTCGTGGGAGAGGTCGGATTCGCAACAACTGACGTCAGTGGTGCGGCGATTGGCCGACTTCGTACGCAGTTGGGGCGCTCGTTGACTTCATGAACTGATGTCCCGCGTGTGTGCCGTGGGCCCCCGGCGGCGCGAGGCCGGACGAGCGGGCGTCCGGCACAGGGGGGACCATGGGGCCATGAGCTCGCCCGACGCCGGTCCGCCGCGCCCGCCCCGCGACGAGCACCCGCCCCAGGACGTCGGCCGACGGATCAAGGTCTGGTTCCGCTTCGTGCCGCGTGAGGACTGGCTGCCGTACGACACCGAGGGGCTGTGGGCGACCCGGCTGAGCGCCGACACCGCCCGCCTCGACAACGTGCCCTTCCTCCAGGACGGGGTCGCCGAGGGCGAGACCGTACGGTTCACGACCGACGCGGACGGGGTGCACTGGGCCACCGGGCGGGTCGCCGACTCGGGCAACATCACCGTACGGGTGCTGCCCGTGCCGGACGGTCCGCTCGGGCGGGACGCCCACGCCGTACATGCGCGGTTCGCCCCGTTCGGGCTGGGCGGCGAGGTCTTCAGCGCGGAGTTCCCGCTGGTCGCGCTGACCGTGCCGGGCGGCGCGGACCTCCGGGCGATCAAGGAGCTGCTCGTCCGGGGGCAGGACGAGGGGTGGTGGCACTTTGAGGTCCCGTGCTCCACGGAGGCGTGGCGGGAGGCGTAGGGGCGGGGGCCGCCTGGGTCGTGGGCCCGGGGCGGCCCGCGAGCCCGCGAGCCCGTGAGCCGACGAGCCCACGAGCCCACGAGCCCGCGAGCCCGTGAGCCCGCGACGTCCACGAGCCCGCGAGCCCGTGAGCCCGCGACGTCCACGAGCCCGCGAGCCCGTGAGCCGACGGGCCCGCGACGTCCACGACGTCCACGACGTCCACGACCCCAGGTTTACGGTTACGGAGTCGTCGGGTCCGTCTCCGTCTCCCCCTCCGCCTCTCCGATCTTCCGGATCACCCGGGCCGGGTTGCCCACCGCGACCACGTTCGCCGGCAGGTCCTTCGTGACCACCGCGCCCGCGCCGACCACGGTGTTCTCCCCGATGCTCACCCCCGGGCAGACGATCGCCCCGCCGCCCAGCCACACGTTGTCCCCGATCGTGATCGGCTGCGCGGCCTCCCACTTGGCGCGGCGCGGCTCGGGGTCGATGGGGTGGGTCGGCGTGAGGAGCTGGACGTTGGGGCCCATCTGGACGTCGGCGCCGATCGTGATGCGGGCGACATCCAGGAACACCGCCCCGAAGTTGACGAACGTGCGCGGGCCCACGGTGATCTGGTGCCCGTAGTCCACCCGCAGCGGCGGCCGGATCTCGGCGCCCTCGCCCAGTTCGCCCAGCAACTCGGCCAGCGCGGCGCGGCGGGCCTCGGGGTCACCGGCCGACGTGGCGTTGAAGCGCTCGTTCAGGAGCGCCGAGCGCAGGGCGTCCGCCGCGATCTCCGGGTCGTCGGCGAGGTACAGCTCGCCCGCGAGCATGGCCTCCCGCTGGCTGACCGGCGCCTTCTTCGCTTCGTTGTCGGGGGAGTTGGGGGTGTCCTGGCTGGTCACGAGGTCGTCGTCTCCTTCGTTTCCTTCGTACGGGGTGATGCGTCGGGTGATCCGTCCCTCCGCAGTCTGCCTGCCGGTCCCTGCCCCCGTCCCGCCCGCAGCCCCGGCGCCAGGGCCACCGTCACCGCCAGCGAGAGAGCCGCCACCGCCGCCATCCCGGTCCCGGGCGAGGTCAGCTGGGCGACGGACCCCGCGACGGCCGCGCCCACGCCCTGCATCGCCAGCATCCCCGAGGAGCTGAGCCCCAGCGCGTGGCCGCTCAGCTTCTCGGGCGTGAGGGCCATCAGCCGTTCCTGGAGCAGCAGGCTCGCGCTGAACCCGACGCTCGCCAGCACCACCGCGACCACCGCCACCGGCACCCCGGGGTTCAGCGCGAACACGAGGTACGGGGCGGCCAGCAGCAGCCGCAGCGGGGCGCCGAGCCGGGCCCGCCACCGCCCCGGTACGAACCGGCCCACCAGCGTGTCCCCGGCCAGCATCCCCAGGGCCCCGCAGGCGAAGAGGAGCCCGGCGTGCGCGGGCGCGTAGGCGATGTACAGGGACTCGCACCCCACCACCAGCCCGTTGGGCACCCACAGGGCGAGGTAGACGGAGCGGCGCGGCCCGGACGACCAGAGCAGGGCGTTGGTCCGCCAGGTCTCCCGGACCGAGGCCCGGCCGGTGGCGCGGGGCGGCCGGGCCGTGAGGCCGAACCGGGCGAGGGCGGCGGCGGCGACGTACAGCGACGCCCCCACCAGCAGCGTGCCGCGCGCCGACAGGGCGGTCACCAGCACCCCGCCCACGGCGAACCCGACGATCTGCATGGTTCCCGTCGACATGTTGAGCACGGACCGGCCGAGCAGGAAGCCCCGCTGCGGAAGGATCTCGTTGAGCAGCCCGTACCGCACCCCGCCGCCCAGCGAGGAGGCCACCCCGAGCCCCAGCAGGACGGCGAAGGCGGCCCACAGGGGCAGGCCCGGGGCCGCCTGTACGCCGGTGCCGAGCGCGAACAGCAGCGCCAAGCCGGCCAGCGTGGCGCGTGGCGGCAGCCGGTCCGCCGCCGAGAGGAGGGTGAGGGCTCCGGCGACCTGCGCCAGCGACGGGCCGAACATGGCCAGCGCCGACAGCAGCGGCGAGCCGGTCGAGGCGTACACGAGGGTGCCGAGGGCGAGGCCGCTCGCGGTCTGCGCGGCCACCTGCACGGAGGCGGTCGCGAAGAGCGGGAGGAACTCCGGGGTGCGGAAGAGTTCGCGGTAGGTGCGCATCAGCGGAGTGTGCGAGGGCGCTCTCCGGGGTCGTTACTCTTTCGCGGAGAGGCGAAACGTAGCGCACCGCTCGCCGATCTCCGGTGGGGGCGCGGAACGGGGCTTGGCGCCCGTCGCTCCCTCGCGGCCACCGGAAGCGGAACATGGCTCGCCGCTCCGTCGCGGTCCCCGGAAATGGAACGCCGCCCGCCGCCCTCCCGCGGCGAGCCCGAACATCAACACCAGGGAGCGCCCATGGGCTGGTGGCAGATCAGCGCCGACACCCTCGCGAGCAGCCGCTTTGTCGTCTCCCCGCTCGCCGAGACCGTCGCGAGCCTGCGCACCCTGGAGCGGGCCGCCGCCGCGCATCCGCGCGAGCGTGCCTGGCTGGAGCGGTGGCTGCCCGCCTACCGGCGTCGGCAGGCCGGGCACCCGCTCGCCGCCCGGATCGTCCGCGCCGCCTTCACGCCCCGCTGGAGCGCCGACTTCCTCACCCCGGCCCCCGTCCCCCGGCCCGCGGGGCAGGAGCCGGACACGTTCGCGCAGGAGCTGGAACGTGTACGGGCTACCCCACCCGAGCAGGCCCGCGCCGATCTCGTCGTGACGCTGCGCGGGCCGCTGCCCGGCGCGCTGGACCGCGACGACCTGCCCCGGCACAGCGCCGACCTCCTGGAGTGGGTGTGGACGCACACCGTGGAGCCCGAGTGGCCCGCCCGGCGCCGGGTCCTGGAGGCCGATGTGATCGCGCGGGCCGCCCAGTTGAGCCGGGGCGGGTGGGCGCGGGCACTCGACGGGATGCGGCCGGGGATGCGGTGGCTGGGCGGGAGCCGGCTCCAGATCAACACGTACGACAACCCGCCGCGCGAACTGGACGGCGCCCAGCTGGTGTTCACCCCCGTCACCGCCGACGCCAGCTGGGTCTGCTGGGACATCCCGTACCGCTACGGCGTGGTCTACCCGTGCTCGGGCGCCCTCGCCGACTCCGGGCGCAGCCCCGTACCGCAGGCGCTCGGCGCGCTGATCGGCCCGGCGCGGGCGGGAGTCCTCGTGCTGCTCGCCTCGCCGCTGTCCACCACCCAGCTCACCGCGCTGACCGGTCAGGGGCTGGGCTCCGTAGGCCGCCACCTGCGGGTTCTGCTGGACGCGGGGCTGGTGCGGCGCCGCAGGGACGGGCGGTCCGTGCTCTATTTCCGTACGTCGGCCGGGGACGGACTGGTGCGCGCCGCAGGCTGAACGCGCCCCGCGCGCGCCCCCGCCCGCAGCAGGGAAAGCACCGTTGCGCGATGCGGTCCGCATGGATCGTGCGCATGTATGAGTCGTGACATCGGTGACTATTGGCGGTGCTCATCGTTGTGACAATTTCTCTCTCGCCAGCAACGACCGAGCGAGGGGAATGTCGTGAATCCGGAGTACGCCGCGTACTGCCAGGCGGACCGCCGCTTCTACGACGCACCCCACCGTTCCCTCGAGGACGGCGCCGAGGAGCGCACGTTCTTCGCACCGGTCCAGGGCGCCGCACCCCAGGGGTGGACCCGCTCCCGGCGCGGCGACTGGCTCTCCTACAGCCCGGACGGGCTCCGGCTGCCGGCCCAGGGGTGGAAGCTCCACATATCGGCCGCCGCCGACAACGCCGCGTCCGTGCTGGAGCGGGTCGCCAAGCACTGTCTGGCCCACCGGCTGCCCTTCAAGTGCGTACCGTCGCCCGGCCTGTTGAACCTGCGGAACTCCAAGTACGCGGACCGGGCGGGGAGCGGCAAGTTCATCACCGTCTACCCGCACTCCGAGGACACGTTCCCCGAGGTGTGCGCCGCGCTGATGAAGCTGCTGGAGGGCGAGCACGGCCCGTACATCCTGAGCGATCTGCGGTGCGGGAACGGTCCGGTGCACACCCGGTACGGGGCGTTCGCCGCCCGGTTCTGCACGGGCCCCGACGGGCGGCCCGTGCCCGCCGTCGCCGACCCGCAGGGCCGCCTGGTCCCCGACGACCGGGGCCCGGCCTTCCGGATACCGGCCTGGGTGACCCCGCCGGACTTCCTGAAGCCGCACCTCGAAGCCCGCGCCGCCGTCGGACTCGGCGATGTGCCGTACACCGTCGAGAAGGCGCTCCACTTCTCCAACGGCGGCGGGGTCTACCTCGGCCGCGACACCCGCACCGGCGAGCAGATCGTCCTCAAGGAGGCCCGCCCCTACGCCGGACTCGCCGCCGACGGGGCGGACGCCGTGGCCCGGCTGGAGCGGGAGCGGACCGCGCTGGAGCAGCTGGCCGGACTGGACTGCGTACCGGCCGTGCACGACGCGTTCGAGGTCGGCGGCCACCACTTCCTCGTCCTCCAGTTCATACCGGGCACCACCCTCAACACCGTCTTCGCCCGCCGCTTCCCGCTCGCCCGGCGGAACCCGTCCCCCGAGCTGCTCGCCGAACACGCGGCGTGGGCCGAGGAGTTGTACGGGAAGGTCGAGAGCGCCGTCGAGGCCGTGCACGCCCGGGGCATCGTCATCAGCGACCTGCACATGAGCAACGTCATGGTCGACGAGGAGACCTCCCGGATCGTCCTGCTGGACTTCGAGGCCGCCTCCCCGGCCGGTGACCGCCGCCGCCAGATCGTCGCCAACCCGGCCTTCGTCGCCCCGCCCGACCGGCGCGGCACCGAGATCGACCGGTACGCGCTCGCCTGTCTGCGGCTCGCCCTGTACCTGCCGCTCACCACGCTCTTCGGCATCGACCGGACGAAGGCCGACGGCCTCGCCCGGGAGATCGCGCAGATCTTCCCGGTGGCGGAGGAGAGCCTGCGGCCGGCGGTGGAGGAGATCCAGCGGGGCGCGGGAAAGCCCTCGTCACCGCCGCCCGCGCCCGGTGACTGGCCGGAGAGCCGTGCCGCGATGGCCCGCGCCATCGCCGCCTCCTGTACGCCCGAGCGCGAGGACCGATGTTTCCCGGGCGACATCGCCCAGTTCGCCACCGCGACCGGCGGCCAGTCCTTCGCCTACGGGGCGGCCGGGGTCCTCTACGCCCTGCACGAGACCGGCGCCCCGCGCTGCGAGCCGGCCGAGGAGTGGCTGGTCCGGCAGGCCAAGGACCCGGCCTCCGGCTCCCCCCTCGGCTTCTACGACGGCCTCACCGGCATCGCCTGGACCCTGAACCGGATCGGCCGCACCGCCGAGGCCGCCGACCTCACCCGGATCGTCCTGGAGCAGCCCCTGGAAGGGCTGACGCCGGGACTGCACAGCGGGTACGCCGGTATCGGCCTCGCCCTCGACGACCTGGCCCGCACCGCCTCCGCCGCCGACGCCCCGGTGCTCGCCGCAGCGGCCGGCCGCTGCACCGCCCTCGCCGTACGCGCCCTGGCCGACGGCCCGCCCTCACCCCGCACCGGCCTCCTGCACGGTGCGACCGGAGTCGCCCTGCTGCTGATCCGGCGGTACGGGACCACCGGGGACACCGCCCTCCTCGACCTGGCGGCCGCCGCCCTGCGGCGCGACCTGGACCGGTGCCGGGCGGGCGACGACGGCGAACTCCTCGTCGTCGAGGGCAAGCGGCTGATGCCCTACCTCGGAGCGGGCAGCGCCGGTATCGCGGCCGTCATCGACGCCTACCTGGCCCACCGCCCCGACCCGGAGCTGGAGGCCAAGGGCCGCGCCCTGCTCCCCGCCGCGCTCTCCGCCTTCTACATCCAGCCCGGACTGCTGCGCGGCTCGGCCGGACTCCTCCTGCACCTGGCGGCCACCCCGCTGTGCGACGAGGAGACCCGGCAGCGGGCGGTCCGCCTGCACACCCGCCTCCTGGCCGGTCACGCCCTCACGTACGAAGGCGGACTCGCCTTCGCCGGTGAGCAGTTGATGCGGCTGTCGATGGACCTGGCCACCGGGACCGCCGGCTGCCTGCTCGCCCTGGGCAGCGCGCTGGACCCCGCGCCGGGCCCGCCCACCACGCTTCCCTTCCTCGCCGCCGCTCCACAGGCGGCCCACCCCGGCCGCGCGAGCGGCCCCACGGACCGGCTCCTTCAGGAGTCGTAGCACCACAACCGCTCAACACCCAGCCGGAGCAACGGGTTCCGGTTACCGTCCCAGAAAGGAAACACCATCATGGCGCTTCTTGACCTTCAGGCGATGGAGACCCCGGCCGAGGAGAACTTCGGCGAGCTCGCCACGGGCAGCCAGGTCTCGCTGCTGGTCTGTGAGTACAGCTCCCTCAGCGTGACCCTCTGCACCCCGTGACACCCCGCCGCCCGCTCCGCCGGTGATCCCACCGGCGGGCCGGGCGGCCCGTCCGCCGGTCCCGAGCGGTTCATCCGCCCGGGACCGGCGGCGTCCGTACGCCAGCCGATGCCGCCAGCCCATATGCGCTGCCGCGAGCCGGAAGGGAAGACCACGTGCGGCTGAAACCCCGCCCCGCGACCGTGTCCGGCACCCGGCGGCTCGCCCGGCGCCACCCCGCCGCCCTCCTGGCCCTGTTCCTCTGCTCCACCGGCGGCGCGCTCGCCGCCCTCGCCCTGCCCGCCGCCCTCGGCCACACCGTCGACGGGCTCGTCGGCGGCGGACCCGTGCCCTGGTCCGGGCTGCTGCTCTGCGCCGTACTGACCCTCGCCGAGACCGGGTTCGACGCGGGCGCGGCCGTTCTCGGCACCAGCACCACCGCCCGCCTCACCGCCCATCTGCGCACCCGCACCACCGCCCGGGTCCTGGCCGCCGAACCGCGCGCCGCCCTCGCCGTACCGACCGGCGACCTCACCGCCCGGCTCACCGCCCGCACCGCCGACGCGGCGGCCGCACCCGTCACCGCCGCCGGAGCCGTATCGGGCGTCCTGCTCCCGCTCGGCGCGGTGGCCGGCCTCTTCCTCATCGACCCCTGGACGGCGGCCGCCTTCCTCCTCGGCGCGCCCCTCCTCGTCGCCCTCCTGCGCACCTTCACCCGCCGCACCGCCGACGCCGGGGCCGACTACCAGCGCGCCCAGTCCGTCATCGCCCACCGCCTCACCGAGGCCCTCGACGGCGCCGACACCATCCGGGCCGCCCGCACCGGCGCGCGCGAGTACCGCCGCATCCTCGAACCGCTGGGCGCCCTGGCCGACCACGGCCGCCGCACCTGGACCGTGTACGGGCGGGCCTCCGGCCAGAGCGCCCTGCTGCTGCCGCTCCTCATGCTGCTGGTCCTCGCGGTCGCCGGACTCCGCCTCGGCGCGGGCGCGATCGGCGTCGGCGACCTCGTCGCCGCCTCCCGGTACGCGGCCCTCGCCGTCGGCATCGGCGCCCTCACCGGAGCGCTCGGCGCCCTCGCCCGCAGCCGCGCCGCCGCCCGCACCCTGGACCCGCTGCTCACCCTGGACCCGCTGCCGCACGAGGGCCTGGGCCCGGTCCCCGGCGGCCCGGGCCGCCTCGAACTCCGGGACGTGGGCGTCGTACAGGACGGACAGCCCCTGCTCACCGGCGTACGCCTCACCGTCCCCGGCGGTACGTCGCTGGCCGTCGTCGGCCGCTCGGGCTCGGGCAAGTCGGTGTTCGCGGCTGTCGCCGGACGGCTCATCGACCCGGACACCGGAACCGTGCTCCTCGACGGCGTACCGCTGACCGCCATGGACCCCGCCCTCCTGCGCCCCGAGGTCGCCTACGCCTTCGCCCGTCCCGCCCTGCCCGGCGCCACGGTCGAGGACACGATCGCCTTCGGGCCGTGGACCGCCGACCCCGAGGCGGTACGGGACGCGGCCAGGGCCGCCCGCGCGGACGGGTTCGTCGGGCTCCTCCCGTACGGCTACGCCACCCCGCTCACCGAGGCCCCGCTCTCCGGAGGCGAACGCCAACGCCTGGGCCTGGCCCGCGCGTTCGCCCACCCGGGCCGCCTGCTGATCCTGGACGACGCGCTCTCCGGCCTCGACACCGTCACCGAGCACCACGTCCGCCGCGCCCTCGACGAGCGGGCCGGGCGCTCCACCCGCGTGATCGTGGCCCACCGGCTCTCCTCGGCGGCCCGCGCGGACCGGGTGCTCTGGCTGGAGGACGGCCGCGTCCGGGCATCCGGGCCGCACGAGGAGCTGTGGGCCGACCCGGAGTACCGGGCGGTGTTCCGTACGGAGGCGGGGGAGGCGGAAAGGAAGGCGGAGGCGCTGCCAGGGCCGCCGCGCACCGAAGCGACGGCGATGCAGGAGGCGGAGGCCCGGTGAAGCCGCCAAGGCCATCCCGACCGGCCAAGGGCGACGCCCGCCGCAACGGCGCCCTCACCCGGGTCACCCGCGACGCCCGCCCCTTCCTCCGCGCCCGCACCGGGGTCGTCCTGCGGCTGGCCAGCTGGTCCCTGCTGGAGTTCGTCCAGACCTTCCTGGGCGGATTCGGCGTCGCCAGGGCCCTGGACCACGGCTTCCTCGCCGGACGCCCGCTCACCGGCCTCCTCTGGCTGGCCGTCGCCGCCGCGGCCGTGCTCCCCGCGCAGCTCGCCACCCGGGGCGTCTTCGGACGCCTCGCGGACCTGGTGGAGCCGCTGCGCGACGGGCTGGTGCGGCGCGCGGTCTCCCGGGCGCTCTCCGGCGCCCTCGCGCACCCCGCCGACACCACCGCCCGCTCCCTCTCCCAGGTCACCCATCAGAGTGAGATCGCCCGCGACGGCTGGGCCGGACTCGTCCTGACGCTGCGGTCGTTCGTGTTCACCGTGGCCGGGGCCGTGGCGGGGCTGCTGGCCCTGGAACCGAGACTCCTGCTGATCGTGCTGCCCCCGCTGGTCCTGGGCGCCGCCCTCTTCCTGGCCACCCTGCTGCCGATGGCCGCCCGCCAGCGCGACTACCTCACCGCCGACGAGGCGTACGCCGCCCACGCGGGCCGGACGACCGCCGATCTGCGGGACATCGCCGCCGCCGGGGCCGCCGACCGCACGGTGGCGGAGTCCCGGGTCCTGGCCGAGGACCAGGTCCGCGCGGCCCGTTCACTGGCCCGCTGGTCCGGCGTACGGGTGGTGGCGCTGGCGGTCTGCGGCCGCTTCCCGCCCCTCCTGCTGCTCCTCGGCGCCCCTTGGCTGCTCCGCAACGGCCTCACCCCCGGCGCACTGGTCGGCGCGCTCACGTACCTCACCCAGGCGCTGGCCCCGGCGGTCCAGGCGCTGATGACCATGCTCTCCACGGTCGGCGGCCGCCTGCTGGTGGTCCTGGACCGCTTCACGGACGCGCCGCCGCCCCCGGCCGAGGACAGCGACGGAGACCGACGGCCACCCGCCCCCGCCGAGGGCACCGCCGACGACCGGGCACCGCTCCCGAAGGGACCCGCCCCCGTCGCCGAACTCCGGGCCGTCACCTTCGCGTACGGCCCTGCCGCGCATCCCGTCCTGGACCGGCTCTCGCTCACCGTCGACCCCGGTGAACACCTCGCCGTCGTCGGGCCGAGCGGCAGCGGCAAGTCGACGCTCGCCGCCGTCCTCGCCGGGGTGGAGACGCCCACCGGCGGCTCGGTGCGGTGGCACGGGCGGCCGGTGCGCGGGGCCGACGCCACCTCCGTACGGGTTCTGCTGCCCCAGCACGCGTACGTGTTCACCGGTTCGCTGCGGGACAACCTCCGCTACCTCCGCCCCGACGCGAGCGACCGGTCCGTCGCCGCCATGATCGACGCGCTCGGCCTGGATCCCCTGATCTCCCGGCTCGGCTCCCTCGACGCGCCCCTCGAACCGGACCGGCTCTCCCAGGGCGAACGCCAGCTCGTCGCCCTCGGCCGGGCCTATCTGGCGGCCCCGCCCCTCACCGTCCTCGACGAGGCGACCAGCCGCCTCGACCCGGCCGCCGAGACCCGCGCCGAGCTGGCCTTCGCCGCGCTGCCCGGCGCCCTGGTCGTCGTCGCCCACCGCCTCAGCTCGGCCCGGCGCGCCGACCGGATCCTCGTGATGGACGGCCCCCGCACCTGCTGCGGCACCTCCGCCGAACTGCTGCGCACCTCGGCCCTCTACCGGGACCTGGCCGGACTCTGGGAACCGGACGAGGAGCCCCGGCACACCAACGGCGAACCGGACAGCCGGCCCCGTGGGAACGGGCTCATATCCACCCCGCCTCCTTCGCTCTTCTGATCGCGTCGACCCGATTGCGCGCCCCCGACTTCCGAATGGCGGCGGCGAGGTAATTGCGTACCGTCCCCGGGGTCAGATGCAGCCGCTGCGCGATTCCCGAGACGGTTTCCCCGCCCTCGGCAAGGGACAGCACGCTCAATTCCCTGGGGGATAAGGGCATGTCGGCCACCTGTAACAGGCTGAAGGCAAGTGACTCGTCGATATGCCGTCCGCCGTCGGCCAGTTTGTGCATGACCTCGGAGAGATCGTCCACCGGACGGTACTTGTCGATATAGCCGCGGGCCCCCGCCTCGTAGGCCCGGCGCAGCCCGCGCGGCCGGTCGCTGCGGGTGAGCACCGCCAGCGGACAGCACCTGCCGTGCGGTTCGGCCAGGGACCTCACCTCCTCCAGGACGTCCAGTGCGTCCGGACAGTCGAGGTCGGTGAGGAGCACATCCGGCCCTGGGGCCGGCCCTGTGCCTGCGAGTGCCGAACGTATCGCGCCCCGGTCGGCTGTCCGTACGTCTATTCCCTGCCCCGAACCGAGCAGGGAGGCGAGCGAAGCGCGCCACAGGGGCACGGTGTGGACCAGCAGAACGGTTGTCATCAAGCTGCCCTCGGCTTTTCTCTCCTGGCGCGCGCACTACAGGCGTATCGCAGAATGCGATGGCGTGTGCGCGTCGGGTGACGGGTCTCCAGTGGAGCGCATGAGCATTCGGGTACGCCGACGAATTGGCGGATTCCCGTGCCTGATGGGCGCGGATGGGGGCGTTCGGATGTACATCGGGAGCGCACGGAGTGTCGGACTGGCCGGAACCGGCTCTCCGGGGTTCGGCCATGGACGACGGCAAGGTGCGGTTTCCAGCCGGAATGCGGCCTGCTTTCGGCCAGGTTCGCCACCGCCCCGCCCCGGGGCCTCAGTTCAGCAGCGCCCGCGCCGCCTGGGCCTTGCGGCGGACCGTCTCGGCCGTCGTCGGTTCGATGGTCTCCAGGACCTCCGCGTACTCCTCCATCTCCGCCGCCCCGCGCTGGAACTCCCCGCGCTGGACCAGGAGCTGGGCCCGCTCGTAGCGCAGCCGCGCCGGGTGCGAGGGCAGGAGCAGCGAGAGCTCCACCGCCCAGAGGGCCACATCCGTGCGCTCGGGGCGGGCGGCCGCCCAGGCCCTGATGTTGTTCAGGATCCGCAGCACGATCTCCAGCGGCCGCGCGGGCGTCAGCATGGACGGCTCGAGCCGTGCCCCCGTCGCCGCGGTGACCAGGAGTTCCGCGTCGTCACCGGTCAGCGGCGCGCCCCCGGTGAACGGATCGACGAGCACCGGCTGCGCCGGGTCCCCGAAGCCGACGACGAAGTGGCCGGGCAGCGCCACCCCGTAGACCGGGGCGCCGGCCCGCCGGGCGACCTCGATCCAGACCACCGAGAGCAGGATCGGCAGCCCCCGGCGGCGCCGCAGCACCTGCTGGAGGAGCGAGGACTCCAGCCGCTGGTAGTCGCCGGAGGAGCCGCCGAACTCGAACCGTTCGCCCAGCAGTTCCGCCAGCGCCGAGGCCCAGCCGGCGGCGGAGCGGGAGCCGTACGGCAACAGCCCGGCGAGCCGGTCCAGTTCGATCTGCGCCGCGTCGATCCCGTACGGGTCGGGAGAGGCATGGCCCGGATCGACCGGGCGCGGCTCCTCCGGACCGACCGGGCCCGCCTCCGCGCCCAGCAGCAGGCAGAGCAGCGCCAGATCCGGCCGCTCCGACCGGGCCTCCTCGGCGAACTGCCGCCGGCGGTCGGCCGTACCGGAATCCTGCGCGCTCATATGCGACCCATGCCCCTGCTCGTCCCTGCTGCTGGCTGCCCCCGCCCGGCCAGGGGCTCTGCGGTCCCCGCTACGCGGGCCGGAAGTGGTGGTAGCGGTGGTGCGCCGCGAAGCCCATGCCGTCGTACAGCGCCCGCGCCCCTCCATTGTCCTCCTCGACCTGGAGCCAGGCGGCCGAGGCGCCCTCGTCCAGGGCGCGGCGGGCCAGGGCCGCCATCACGGAGGTGGCCAGCCCGCGCCGCCGGTGTTCGGGGGCGACCTCGACGGCCATGAACCCCGCCCACCGCCCGTCCACGACACACCGGCCGATCGCGGCGGGAGCCTCCCCGCCGTCGCCCGCGCCCGGCACCGTGGCGAACCAGACCGAGGGCCCGCTGCCCAGCACCCGCAGCACATGCGGGCCGGGGGTGGAGAACCGCTGGTAGCGCGCGAGCCACGGCTCGTCCGGCGCACGGCTCAGCCGGACCGCCGACACATCCGCGTCCAGGTCGCCGATGGGCGCCAGCGCGGCGATCCGCACCTCCGCGGTGACCTCCCGCCGCCACCCGTGCCGCTCCAGCTCCGTGCAGAGGGCCTCCTGTGTGCCCTCGGCCCCGGTCGCCGTCTGGATGTACGGGGGCAGGCCCCGCTCCTCGTACCAGCTTCCGACCCGCCCGAACGCCTCGCCGAGCGGCATCCCCGGATCGCCGAGCGGCAGGGCCGAGTTGGCGCGCCGGGTGAAACCCCCGGCCGCGCGCAGCCGCCACTCGCCCAAGGGCTCGCTCTCCACCGGCTGCCAGGCCCGCGCGGTGACGGCGGCCAGCTCCTGGAAGGAGGCCGCCGGGCCCCGCCGGCGGGCCGGGGCGGCCGGGACGACCTTGCCCGCGACCAGGGAGGATTCCGCGATGTGGACGGACTCCCCGCTCTTTCGTGTGATCGCGACCACACCTTCGTCCCATGATGTGAGAACACCGACCGTATCGGTGAACTCCGCGCCCGCGCCGCCCCCCTCGGACCGCCGCCGGACGGAGACGCGTTTGCCCACGTCAGCCGGTGTGATGCGGACTTCCAGCCGTCCGCCCATGGTGAATTCCACAGCTCTGTCCGCCCCTCCTGTTCGGATCGTGCCCGAGAACGGAGATACTAGGGGCGGGCATCGACGACGCCGCGCTCCCGCGCGAGAGCCAACGCCCTACCGAGGAGGAACGACAGCGTGACCTACGTCATCGCGCAGCCTTGTGTCGACGTGAAGGACAAGGCCTGCATCGAAGAGTGCCCCGTCGACTGCATCTACGAGGGCCAGCGGTCCTTGTACATCCACCCGGACGAATGCGTCGACTGCGGAGCCTGTGAGCCGGTCTGCCCGGTCGAGGCGATCTTCTACGAGGACGACACTCCGGAGGAGTGGAAGGACTACTACAAGGCGAACGTCGAGTTCTTCGACGACCTCGGCTCCCCGGGTGGTGCGTCCAAGCTCGGTCTCATCGAGCGCGACCACGCGTTCGTCGCCGGACTGCCGCCGCAGAACCAGTAACCAGCGGCACCACGTGCGCAGCCCGGTCCCGTACGGCTTGTCACCGTGCGGGACCGAGGCGTTTCCCCGTACGGCCGCCGACGGCCCGAGCACCCCGAGAAAGCCGCCGACGGCCCGAGCACCCCGAGAAAGCAGAGTCCCGTGTCCGCAGTCTCCTCCCGCCTCCCGGTCTTCCCCTGGGACAGGCTCACGCCGTACAAGACGACGGCCCAGGCCCACCCGGACGGCATCGTGGACCTCTCCGTCGGTACGCCGGTCGACCCGGTGCCCGAGGTGATCCGGCAGGCGCTCACCGCCGCCGCCGACAGCCCCGGCTATCCGACGGTGTGGGGGACCGAGGCCCTGCGCGACGCGCTCACCGGCTGGGTGGAGCGGCGCCTGGGCGCGACCGGCGTGACCCACGCCAACGTGCTGCCGGTCGTCGGCTCCAAGGAGCTGGTGGCCTGGCTGCCGACGCAGCTCGGGCTCGGCGCGGGCGACAAGGTCGCCTACCCGCGGCTCGCCTACCCGACGTACGAGGTCGGCGCCCGGCTCTGCGGCGCGGAGCCCGTCGTCTACGACGACCCGACCGAGCTGGACCCGGCCGGGCTGAAGCTGCTCTGGCTCAACTCGCCCTCCAACCCGACCGGGAAGGTGCTGGCCAAGGACGAGCTGGTCCGGATCGTCGCCTGGGCGCGCGAGCACGGCGTGCTGGTCTTCAGCGACGAGTGCTACCTGGAGCTGGGCTGGGACGCCGAGCCGGTCTCCGTCCTCCACCCGGACGTCTGCGGCGGCCACTACGAGGGGATCGTCGCCGTCCACTCGCTCTCCAAGCGCTCCAACCTTGCGGGCTACCGGGCCGCCTTCATCGCGGGCGACGCGGCCGTCCTCGGCGAGCTGCTGCTGATCCGCAAGCACGGCGGGATGATGACGCCCGCCCCCGTCCAGGCCGCCGCCGTCGCCGCCCTCGGCGACGACGTGCACGTGGCCGAGCAGCGCGCCCGGTACGCGGACCGCCGCCTGGCCCTGCGCGCCGCCCTGGAGGCGCACGGCTTCCGGATCGAGCACAGCGAGGCGAGCCTCTACCTCTGGGCGACCCGTGACGAGCCGTGCTGGGAGACCGTGGCGTACCTCGCGCGGCTGGGCATCCTGGTGGCGCCCGGCGACTTCTACGGCCCGGCGGGCGAGCGCTTCGTCCGGGTGGCGTTCACCGCGACCGACGAGCGGGTGGCGGCGGCGGTCAAGCGGCTGTCCTGATGTGAACGTACGAGAGGGCCCGGGGAGTGCGCACTCCCCGGGCCCTCTCGCCTGTATGGCGTACGGCGGTGGGTCAGCCGATCGGCAGGCCGCCCAGCGGCAGGGCACCGGTGGGCAGGCCGCCCGCGAGCGCGTCGGTCGGCAGGCCGCCACCGGCGGCACCGGCGACGCCGCCGACGGCCTCGCCCGCGCTGCCCGCGGTCTGCCCGGCGGTGTCCTGGACGGCCGGGGCGGCCACCTTGGCGGTCTGGCCCACGGTCTTGCCCGCGGCGGGCAGGGCGGTGCCGACGAGGCGGCCGCCGGTGTCGCCGGCGGCCTGGGTGCCCTGCTGGGCGGCGCTGTCCACGGTGTTGCCGAGACCGGCACCGTCCAGCGCGGTCAGACCGCCGAGGTCCGGGGTCTGCGGGAGCTCTGCGGCGCTCGCGGCGCCGGCCGCACCGACCACGGGGGCCGCACCCGCGGCGATCAGCAGCGCGGTACGAGCGATCCGACGGGTCAGGGGGAGGGACATGGTGCTCCTTCGACAGGATGGTCAGTGATTCGGATCCGGTGAGCCGGACGCACTGACAACAGGGCCGAGGGGAGGGAAAGTTGCGGCGGGCAAAGGTAAAGAGTGAGCAATGCGTCCGATAATCCGCAGCGGAGGAACCCGGGCAAACGATCCATTCCGAAGCCGTTCGATGAACCGTCACTTCCCTTGAGCGGCAAGGGAATCGGTACGGGGTGAACGGACTGCCGAAGAGGCGCCCCAGGAGGCCTCGGACGACCGCCTCAAGGGTCCGTACGAGTGACGGACCGTACTACTGAGCGACCCGGATGCCGACGGCCGTCGTGTCCGGTTCCTCGTCCTTCGTACGTTCCGTCCGCCAGCCGGAACCGGCCTCCCAGACCCGGTCGGCATAGCTCACCCGGTCGATCCGCAGCTCGTCGGAGTGCGCCACCGCCCAGTGCGCCAGCTCCCAGCCGCGCCGGGGCGCGCCCTCCGCCTTCGCCCGGGCCGTCGCCGGTACGGGCACCGAGACCGTGGCGGCCGCCGCCGCGCCCGCCGCCTTCGGGGCAGGCAGGACGTCCTTGCCGAAGACGCGGACCAGCTCGGCCCGCACCTGCGCCGCGTCCCCCGGGCCCTGGGCGGTCTTCTTCGACGGCGTGCAGTTCAGCGCGGCGGGCTCGCGCCCGGTCAGCGCGGCGGCCAGCAGCGCGGCGTCCGGCTCGTGCTTCGCGTACGCCTGCGGGAAACCGCTGCGCTGCACGCGCTGCGCGGCGACGGTCAGCGGGAGCCGAGAGTAGCCCGGGACCTCGGCGAGGTGGTCGTAGAACTCCCCGGCCGAGTACACCGGGTCCATGATCTGCGCCACGGTGCCCCAGCCCTGCGAGGGCCGCTGCTGGAACAGGCCCACCGAGTCGCGGTCCCCGTAGTCGATGTTGCGGAGCGTGGACTCCTGGATCGCCGTCGCGATCGCGATCGTCACCGCCCGCTCCGGCATGCCGCGGGTGGTCCCCACGGCGGAGATCGTCGCCGCGTTGGCCGCCTGGTGCAGGCTCATCTCGTAGGTGTGGTCCCCCTCGGGGGCCCGGACCACGCAGCGCGGTGCGGACTCGGTGGTGGAGGAGTCGTACTGCACGGCCAGATAACCGCCCAGCGCGGCGAGCACGGCGAAGGCGGCCGCGTAGCGGAGAAGACGGCTGCGGCGACGGCGGGCGGGGCTGGCTGTCCGGGACACGGGCCCCACCGTACTGGAGGGTACGGCCGGGGGCCGATACCCCGGTCCTCCAGGGCCGCGACCACGCCCCCACCCCTGTCCTCTAGGGTCGTGGCCATGTCCGACAGCACGCTTGACCTGACCCTGGACGGCCCGGCGCTCACCGCCCGGCTCGTCGACATCCCCTCGGTCAGCGGGGAGGAGAAGGCACTCGCCGACGCGATCGAGACAGCGCTGCGCGGCCTGCCCCATCTGACCGTCGACCGCCACGGCAACAACGTCGTCGCCCGCACGAACCTCGGCCGCGCCGAGCGCGTCGTCCTCGCCGGGCACATCGACACCGTGCCGATCGCCGACAACGTCCCCTCCCGCCTCGACGCGGACGGCATCCTCTGGGGCTGCGGGACCACCGACATGAAGGCCGGCGTCGCCGTCCAGCTCCGGATCGCCGCGACGGTCCCCGAGCCCAACCGCGACCTGACCTTCATCTTCTACGACAACGAAGAGGTCGCCGCCGACCTCAACGGCCTCGGCCACATCGCCGACGCCCACCCCGACTGGCTCGCCGGAGACTTCGCCGTCCTCCTCGAACCCTCCGACGGCGAGGTCGAGGGCGGCTGCCAGGGCACGCTCCGGGTCCACCTGCGTACGACGGGGGAGCGGGCGCACTCGGCGCGCAGCTGGATGGGGTCCAACGCCGTCCACGCGGCCGCCCCGATCCTGGCCGAGCTGGCGGCGTACGAGCCGCGCCGCCCGGTCATCGACGGCCTCGAATACCACGAGGGACTCAACGCGGTCGGCATCGAGGGCGGCGTCGCCACCAACGTCATCCCGGACGCCTGCACCGTCGTCGTCAACTACCGGTACGCCCCCGACCGCACCGAGGAGGAGGCCATCGCCCACGTCCGCGAGGTCTTCGCCGACTGCGGGGTCGCCGAGTTCGTCATCGACGACCACTCCGGCGCGGCCATGCCCGGCCTCTCCCACCCCGCCGCGAAGGCCTTCATGGCGGCGGTCGGCGGCACCGCCCGGCCCAAGTTCGGCTGGACGGACGTCTCCCGCTTCGGCGGCCTCGGCGTCCCCGCGGTGAACTACGGCCCTGGCGACCCGGTCTACGCCCACAAGCGCGACGAGCACGTGGTCGTCGAGAAGATCACCCACTGCGAGGACCGCCTGCGCTCCTGGCTGAGCAGCTGACCGCCCGACCGCTTGACGCACGGCATTCCCCCGTACGTAACCTCCGCCGATCTACGCTGGCCGGACGCAGCACGACACAGCCCGGCCCAGGACGACGCAGGTCGGTGGAGGGAGCGGAACATGGGCAACGCCGAGGACGCACGAATCCCTGAAGGTGCGGAGGTCCCCGAGGGCGCGGTGGCCCCCGAGGAACAGTGGCTGGGTCCGGTGGTCCGCCGCAGGGAGCAGGTCCAGTCCGGCACGACCGATCAGCGGCTGCTGGACTCCGAGGGCGACTCAGAGTGGGTGCACACCGACCCGTGGCGGGTCATGCGCATCCAGTCGGAGTTCGTCGAGGGCTTCGGCGCGCTGGCCGAACTGCCGAGCGCGATCAGCGTCTTCGGCTCGGCCCGCACGCCTGCCGGGTCGGCGGAGTACGAGGCCGGCGTGGCGATCGGCAAGGCGCTGGTCGACGCGGGCTTCGCGGTGATCACCGGGGGCGGCCCCGGCGCGATGGAGGCCGCCAACAAGGGGGCCAGGGAGGCGAAGGGCGTCTCGGTCGGCCTCGGCATCGAGCTGCCCTTCGAGTCGGGGCTGAACCCGCACGTCGACATCGGCGTCAACTTCCGCTACTTCTTCGTCCGCAAGACGATGTTCGTGAAGTACGCGCAGGGCTTCGTGGTCCTGCCCGGCGGCCTCGGCACCCTGGACGAGCTCTTCGAGGCCCTCACCCTCGTCCAGACCGGCAAGGTCACCCGCTTCCCGATCGTCCTCTTCGGCACGGCCTACTGGGGCGGCCTGGTCGACTGGCTCCGCGAAACGGTGGTCGCGGGCGGCAAGGCCTCGGAGAAGGACCTGCTGCTCTTCCACGTGACGGACGACGTGGACGAAGCGGTGACCCTGGTGACGAAGGAGGTCGGACGGTAGCCCTTCGGGCCCGCCCGGCGTTTGAGGACATCCCTTCGAGCCCGCCCGGCACAACCCAGCCGGTCCGGCCACATCAAGCCCGTCCGGCGATTGAGGACACCTTTTCCGGCCGGTCCGGCCGGACCGGCCCCTCCGGCGCTTGAGGAGTGGGGCCCAGGGGCAGCGCCCCGGCCCCGCCCGCCGGGCAGGCGGCAGAACTACGCCAGCCCCCTCCGCGCCACCGCCGGAGGCCGGTGGCCCGCGATCGACGCCACCATGTCCAGCACCTGCCGCGTCTCCGCCACCTCATGCACCCGGTACACCCGCGCCCCCAGCCACGCCGACACCGCCGTCGTCGCCAGCGTCCCGATGACCCGCTCCTTCACCGGCCGGTCCAGCGTCTCGCCCACGAAGTCCTTGTTGGACAGCGACACCAGCACCGGCCACCCCGTCTCCGCCATCTCCTCAAGACGACGCGTCGCCTCAAGAGAGTGCCGCGTGTTCTTACCGAAGTCATGACCCGGGTCGATCATGATCCCGTCCGCCCGCACCCCGAGCTGAACCGCCCGCTCCGCAAGGCCCGCCGTCACGCGCAGGATGTCCGCCATGACGTCGTCGTACGCGATCCGGTGCGGCCGGGTCCGCGGCTCCGCGCCCCCCGCGTGCGTGCACACGAGCCCCGCCCCGTACCGCGCGGCGACCTCCGCGAGCTTCGGGTCGACCCCGCCCCACGCGTCGTTCAGCACGTCCGCCCCGGCCTCGCAGACCGCCTCGCCCACGTCGTGGCGCCAGGTGTCCACACTGATCACCACGTCCGGATGGCGGCGGCGGACCTCGGCGACGAACCCGACCGTGCGGCGCGCCTCCTCCTCGGCGCTCACCTCCTCGCCGGGACCGGCCTTCACCCCGCCGATGTCGATGATCGCGGCGCCCTCGGCCACCGCCCGCTCCACCCGCGCGAGCGCCGGCTCGTCCTGGAACGTGGCGCCCTGGTCGTAGAAGGAGTCCGGGGTCCGGTTCACGATCGCCATGATCACCGGCTCGTGCGGCCCGAATTCCCGCCGCCCCAGCCTGAGTGCACCGCTCCGCATCCCGTATTTCCTCCTCGGACAGCCCACGGACGACCCGCGGGCAGCTCGTCTGCGACCCTAAGGCCTTTCGTGGTCGGCCCCGACTTGTCAGTGGCGCATGGCACGATCGGAGCCGGTCGAGGTTTCCGCCCCCGGGGAGATGCGCGTGTTCTGGTTCTTGCTGCTCACGATGGTCGTGGTCGTCACGGCGGTCACCCTCGCGGTGGTCGGCGGTGGCGGGAGCGCCGTGCTCCAGGACGTGGAGCCCCAGCGGTTCACCGACCCGCTGCCCGCGACCCGCCCGGTCGGCCGGGCGGACGTCGAGGCGCTGCGCCTGCCGATGGCCGCCCGGGGCTACCGGATGGCGGACGTCGACGAGGCGCTCTCCCGGCTCGGCGCCGAGCTGGCCGAGCGGGACGCCCGGATCGCGGAGCTGGAGGCCGCCCTCGCCGGGGCGCAGGCCTCCGCGGTGAGTGCGGGCGCCGATCTCTTCAAGCATCCGGGGGACCGGCCCGCGGAGCCCGGCGGCCCGCAGAGCGGCGGCCCGGCCCGCGGCGAGGAGGACGGACGATGAGCGGCGGAGCCGTGGCCGCCCCCGACGGCGGGCTGCGCTGCCCGTGGGGCCTGTCCACCGAGGACTACCTCGCCTACCACGACACCGAGTGGGGCCGCCCGGTCCACGGGGACGACGCCCTCTTCGAGCGGCTCTGCCTGGAGGCCTTCCAGTCCGGGCTCTCCTGGCTGACGATCCTGCGCCGCCGCGAGACCTTCCGTACGGCCTTCGCGGGCTTCCGTATCGCCGAGGTCGCGCAGTTCACCGACGCCGACCGGGAGCGGCTCCTCGCCGACCCGGGCATCATCCGCAACCGGGCCAAGGTCGACGCCACCCTCGCCAACGCGAAGGTGCTCGTCGACTGGCCGGCCGGAGAGCTGGACGAGCTGATCTGGTCGTACGCCCCCGACCCGGCCGGCCGCCCCGCCCCGCGCGGGCTCGGTGACGTCCCCGCCGTCACCCCGGAGTCCACCGCGCTCGCCAAGGAGCTGAAGAAGCGCTCCATCCGCTTCGTCGGCCCGACCACCGCCTACGCCCTGATGCAGGCCTGCGGCCTGGTCGACGACCACCTCGCGGACTGTGTGGCCCGGGGCGGCGGCGCCTCCACCAGGTGAACCGCTACTTCCCCAGGTAGACCGGCTTCTCCTTCTTCAGGAACGCCTCCACCGCGATGGTGTGGTCCTGCGACGCGCCCGCCCGGGTCTGGAGTTCGTCCTCCTTCTCCAGCGTCTCGGAGAGCGTGTGCCCGGCGCCGTACGCCATCGACTCCTTCAGCGCCGCGTACGCCACCGTCGGACCGTCCGCCAGCGCCCGGGCCACCGCCGCGGCCTCCTCGGCCAGCTCGTCCGCCGGGACCACCCGGTTGACCAGGCCCAGCTCCAGGGCGTCCTGCGCCGAGATCGAACGCGGGAAGAACAGCAGATCGGCGGCGCGGCTCGCCCCGATCAGCCGAGGCAGCGTCCAGGACACGCCCGAGTCGGCGGTCAGGGCGACACCCGCGAACGAGGTGTTGAACGAGGATGTGTCGGCGACCACCCGGTAGTCCGCCGCCAGGGCGAAACCGAACCCGGCCCCGGCCGCGACACCGTTCACCCCGGCGACCACCGGCTTGGCCATCCCGGTGATGGCCCGCACGATCGGGTTGTAGTGCTCCTGGACCGTGCTCAGCGCGTTCCCGCTGCCCGACTCGCGGGTCGCCGCCAGCGTGGCGACATGCTCCTTGAGGTCCTGGCCGACACAGAAGGCGCGCCCGGTGGCCGTGAGCAGAACCGCCCGTACGGCAGGGTCCTCGGCCGCCGCCCGCAGGGAGTCCCGGAGCGCGGCCTTCGCCTCGGTGTTCATGGCGTTCATCGCGTCGGGTCGGTTGATCGTGATCGTCGCGAGACCCTCGCTCACGTCGTACAGCACGGTGTTCGCCGGCTCGTCGGCCATTTGCGGTCCATCCCCTCACTGCTCGGGCATCGTTGCCACTGGAGGCAAGCATGGCCGACGCGGGCCGGTGCGTAGATGTGACCTGCGTCTAACAATTGGCTCTCACCTGGGGGCCCGGGGCGGCGCAGTATCGCAGCCGGATCGCCGAATTGAGTGGTTTTGAGAGAGCGCGTTGCGCAAGCGATGCAGAGCGATGTTGGTCATCGGGGTCGTTGATGCGGGATAATGGCGAAGAAGCAATGTGTTCGATGCCGGTGAGGCAGCGCCTGTCATGGGGCCGCCGGTTGCGATGAGCTGGTTTCAGGAAGGGGAACGAGCATGGCGGCCATGAAGCCGCGGACGGGCGACGGCCCGCTCGAGGTGACAAAGGAGGGGCGGGGCATCGTCATGCGCGTTCCGCTCGAAGGCGGCGGTCGGCTTGTTGTCGAGCTGACTCCGGACGAGGCCGATGCCCTCGGCGACGCGCTGAAGAAGGTCGTCGGCTGACGCGGAACGCCCATCACCTTCACCACTGCCCGGTACGGATCTCCGTACCGGGCAGTGGTGCGTCCGGACGTTGAGAGGCGGCGCTACGGTACGGGGGTCAGCCGCGCCGGACCGCGCAGAGCAGCCCGTCGCCGACCGGCAGCAGCGTCGGCATCAGCTCCTGGCTCTCGCGCACCGCGCGCAGCAGCTCCCGCAGCCGCAGCACCTCGGCGGGCTGGGCTGCGGAGTCGACGGTGCGGCCGTCGGCGAAGACGCCCTCGAAGCAGACCAGCCCGCCGGGGCGCAGCAGGCGCAACGATTCAGCGAGGCAGTCGAGGCTCTCCAGCCGGTCGCCGTCGCAGAAGACGAGGTCGTAGCCGCCGTCCGCGAGCCGGGGCAGGACGTCCAGCGCGCGGCCGGGGATGAAACGGGACCGGTTGGAGGCGAAGCCCGCCTCGCGGAACGCCTCCCGGGCGAACTGCTGGCGCTCGGGCTCCGGGTCCACCGTGGTCAGCACACCGTCGGGACGCATCCCGTGCAGCAGATAGATGCCGGACACGCCCGTGCCCGTGCCGATTTCCGCCACCGCTTTGGCATCCGCGGCGCCGGCCAGCAGGCGCAGCGCGGCGCCGGTGCCCGGTGACACCGAGCGGAGCCCCAGCTCACGGGCCCGTTCCCGGGCCCGGTGCAGGGCTTCGTCCTCGGCGACAAAGGCGTCGGCGAACGCCCAGCTCGTCTGCCGGTTGGCGGTAATGACCCTCTCCTGTCCCCGTAGTTGGCGCAACGGTGACTGTATCCGCTGGACCCGGGAACCCGCAGATGGGACCGGGCGTTGTGCAAGGAGTGGGGAAAGCGCAGCGCCCCGGCCCGCGGATCGGACCGGTGAGCCTGTGCGAAGACCCGGGTGAAGCCCGGCCCCAGCAGGGAAAAAGGCTTATCCGGAGCTAACGGGCGAGGTGGCTATGGTAGGGGCTCCACTGGACACCACCAGAGCCGATAGGGGAGGTGCGGCTGCGCCTGTGGATCGGGGCGGGGTGCTGCGGCGCCTTCTCAGGTCGGCCGGTGAGCCGAAATCCGTGACCAACATTGCTGACCGTTCTTCCGAAATCTCCGCACCGACCGCGACCTTCGCCTCCGATGCGGACCAGGCGTGGACCCCGCCCTCATGGGAAGAGATCGTCAGCACGCACAGCGGTCGCGTGTACCGCCTTGCCTACCGGCTGACGGGCAACCAGCACGACGCCGAGGACCTGACGCAGGAAGTCTTCGTCAGAGTCTTCCGCTCGCTGTCGACGTACACGCCCGGCACCTTCGAGGGCTGGCTGCACCGCATCACGACCAATCTCTTCCTGGACATGGTCCGCCGCAAGCAGCGGATCCGCTTCGACTCCCTCGGTGACGACGCGGCCGAGCGGCTGCCCAGCCGGGAGCCGTCCCCGCAGCAGGTCTTCAACGACACCCACTTCGACGCCGACGTGCAGCAGGCGCTGGACACCCTCGCGCCCGAGTTCCGCGCCGCCGTCGTCCTCTGCGACATCGAGGGCCTCAGCTACGAGGAGATCGCCGCGACCCTGGGCGTGAAGCTCGGCACCGTGCGCAGCCGCATCCACCGCGGCCGCTCGCACCTGCGCAAGGCGCTCAAGCACCGTTCCCCCGAAGCCCGCGCCGAGCAGCGCTCCCTGGCGGACGCGGTCCTGGCAGGGGAGGGCGGAACGGCGTGAGCGGCACAGGTCCGACCGGTCCCACCCCCGCCGAAGCGCATCTGGGGGACCGGCTCGCCGCGCTGGTCGACGGCGAGCTCAACCACGACGCCCGCGAGCGGGTCCTCGCCCACCTGGCGACCTGCTCCCGGTGCAAGGTCGAGGCCGACGCCCAGCGCCGCCTCAAGAGCGCCTTCGCGACGTCCGCCGCGCCCTCGCCCTCCGAGGGCTTCCTGGCCCGCCTACAGGGTCTTCCCGGGGGTCCTGGCGGCGACGGCACCGGCTCCGGTGGACCGTTCGGCTCCGGCGGGCCCTTCGCTGACGAGTTCTTCCCGCCGCTGCGGTCCTCCGGCTCCACCCACCGCGACGCGGTGCGGCCCTCCCCGCTGGACGACTTCGGGTACCTCCCCACCGCCCACGGCTCCACCGCCGTCCTGCCCGGCGGCTCCCGCTCCGCCTTCCGCATCCACGAGGTGGCCCGGGACGCCGAGCGCTCGCCCTGGCGCGGCCGGCGCTTCGCCTTCGCCGCGGCCGGTGCGGTCTCCCTGGCGGCCATCGCGCTCGGCGGCACCCTGCCGCTGGACTCCGGCCCGGACCCCCTCCTGCGCGCCGAGGGCAGCGGCAACAGCGTGACCCCCCTCGACGCGGAGACCCGCGCCGGCGGCTCGAACGAGGCGGTCAGCCGCCGTGGCGGCGCCCAGTCGGTGGGCGGCGACCGCCTGGCGGTCAACCGGTCCGCGGCCGATGTGTCCTCGACCGGCTCGCAGCGGCCCGCGCCCACGCTCACCACGCCACCGGCCTCCCCCGCCCCGGGGGTGAAGCCGCCCCTGTCGCCGAGGGCGCAGACGACGGCCCCGCCGCTGTTCTCCAGCTCGGCCCTGGGCGGTCACCCCTTCACGTTCCCCGTGCTGAACGTGTCCGTGCCGCCGCTGATACGTCCCACCGGTGGCTCCACCCCGCTGCTCGCGGCGGTGCTGGGCAGCGGTTCGACGGCGAAGGCGCTCACCACGCCACCGGCGCCCTCGGGGCCGGGGCGGCCCGCACCGACCAACGACCTGGCGAGCCCGCTCACCCCCCGACGCTGACCGGCCTCCCGGCCCGACGCGGACGGGACCCTGCGCGGGGATTCGCAAACCTGGTTGAATTCCGGGGAGGGACGCCTCTGTGGGGCGTGCAGAGGCCAGTTGCGGGGAGAGCATGGACGACGGGAAGCCCACCGGGCCGCAGGCGAAGTGGTGGAGCCGCCCCACGACGGGGCGGCCCGGCCGCGACGAGCCGGAGAGCGTCGCGCCCACCGCCGCCCAGGAGCCGCAGCCGGCCCGCCCGTCCGGGCCGCCGCTGCACGAGCCCGACGCCTACAGCACCCCGCCGTACGGCGGCCCCGGACCGTGGGCGCCCGCGCCGCCGGTCCAGCGCCCGACCCCGGCCCACGGCACCCCCGTGCCCCCGCAGGCCGCATCCCTGGCGCCGCCGCAGGCCACCCCCGTACCACCGCAGTCCCCGCCCCCCGCCTCCGTACCGCCGCAGAGCTCCCCGGAGCAGGCGCCGTACGGGAGCACCGACGGGGCCGGTGTGCCCTTGGCCGGACCCGGCCCCGGACCTGGGGAGCAGCGGTCCTCGCAGTGGCTCCAGTACGACCCGTGGGGCGCGCCGGGGCAGCCGCTGACCCAGGTCGGACCGGCGGCCGGCACCGAGCCGGGGCGGCGGAAGAACCGGCGCGGCGGGGCCTTCGCCGGCGCGCTGCTGCTGGCTTTGGTCGCCAGCGGGATCGGCGGCGGCGTCGGCGCCTACATCGAGCGCAACGGCGGCCTGACCACCGTCGAACTGCCCCAGGCGAGCCGCACCACCACCGACCGGGCGCCCGAGAGCGTCGCGGGCATCGCCGCCAGCGCCCTGCCCAGCGTGGTCACCCTGCACGTCAGCGGCACCGCCGAGTCCGGCACCGGCACCGGCTTCGTCCTCGACAGCCGGGGCCACATCCTCACCAACAACCACGTCGTCGCCCCGGCCGGATCCAGCGGCGACATCACCGTGACGTTCAGCAGCGGCGAGACGGCCGCCGCCGAGCTCGTCGGCAAGGACAGCGGCTATGACCTCGCCGTCGTCCGGGTCCGCGGGGTCTCCGGCCTCAAGCCCCTGCCGCTGGGCAACTCCGACAACGTCCAGGTCGGCGACCCGGTGGTGGCCATCGGCGCCCCCTTCGACCTGTCCAACACGGTCACCTCGGGCATCATCAGCGCCAAGCAGCGGCCCATCACGGCGGGCGGCGAGAAGGGCGACGGCAGCGACATCAGCTACGTCGACGCCCTCCAGACCGACGCCCCGATCAACCCGGGCAACTCCGGCGGCCCGCTCGTCGACACCCAGGCCCATGTCATCGGCATCAACAGCGCCATCCGCGCCGCCGACAGCGGCAAGGGGACCGAGCGAGGCGGCCAGTCCGGCTCCATCGGCCTCGGCTTCGCGATACCGATCAACCAGGGCAAGCGCGTCGCCGAGGAGCTGATCAACACCGGCCGGGCGACCCACCCGGTGATCGGCGTCACGCTGGACATGAAGTTCACCGGCGACGGCGCCAAGGTCGGTGAGAAGGGCCCCGAGGACGGGCCCGCGGTCACCAAGGACGGCCCGGCCGCCAAGGCGGGCATCCGGTCCGGTGACGTGATCACCGCGGTCCAGGGCCAGCGGGTGCACAGCGGCGAGGAGCTGATCGTGAAGATCCGCGCCCACCGCCCGGGCGACCGGCTGGAGCTGCGGCTCACCCGAGGCGGCAAGGAGCTGTCCGTCACGTTGACACTCGGCTCGGCGAGCGGCACGTGAACGACATGGCAAGGTACCGCCCGGACAGGTCGGCCAGGTACCGTTGACGGGTCCGGGCACTCGTCCCACCTGGCCGGGACCATACGGAGAAGCCGGGATCAGGCGGAGAACACGAGGAGCAGCTAGGTGTTCAATGACATAGGCGCACTGGAGCTGCTGACCATCGGAGTCCTGGCCGTACTGGTCTTCGGCCCCGACAAGCTCCCCAAGCTCATCCAGGACCTCACGCGGACCATCCGCAAGATCCGCGAGTTCTCGGACAGTGCCAAGGACGACATCCGCTCGGAGCTGGGCCCGCAGTTCAAGGACTTCGAGTTCGAGGACCTCAACCCCAAGACGTTCGTCCGCAAGCAGCTGATGGACGGCAACGACGACCTGGGGCTGAAGGAGATCCGTGAGAGCTTCGACCTCCGCAAGGAGCTGTCCGACGTCACCGACGCGGTCAACGGGCGCACGCCGGCGCCCGATTCCGCCAACAGTGCGGCGAACGGCTCGGCGGGCGCGTCGGGCACCACCACGTCGCCCAGCCTGACCAAGACCGATGACACCGCCCCTGACCTGCTGAAGAAGACCCCGCAGCAGGCGCAGCCCGAGCGGCCTCCGTTCGACGCGGACGCCACCTGACACCAGGTCAATCCCGACTCGTCCGGACGGTATGGCTATTCTCCATCTGTCCGGTTGCGAGGACGCCCACGCCCGCGGGGGGCGGGCCGCTCCGGATCAGGACTGATCGAGGAGGCGGCCGCTCAGATGGAGACGACGAGTCGGGTGGATACGGACGGTGCCCCTGGCACGGTCACGGCGGAGGAGGTGCCGGCGGCCCGGCGGCGTACCGTCGACGGCTATCTGGAAGCCGATTTCCCCTGGTACGGGCTGGACGAGGCCTTCACAGGACCGCGCTGGCTGATGCAGGTCGGCACGGCCGCGGACGGCACCGTGCAGCACGGCTCCACCGGGCACGGCGACGAGCCCTCGGTGAAGACGGACGGCTCCACCGCCGAGAAGGAGCGGTTCGCGGCCGTCATCACGGTCGCCGCCAGCCCCGTGAGACGCAGCGGTGACGGTACGGGGGTCCTGGACGCCACCACGGTCTCCTCGGCCGCCTGGCTGGCCGGCTCGGGGCTGCTGGCGTACACGTGGCCGCCGCAGATGGACCACACCCTGCGCGACGACTGGCTGGACCAGCAGACCGAGACGGCGTTCACCCTCGCCGACGACCTCGGCTCCGCGCCCTGGTCGAAGCTGTCCCTGCCGGTGGACGGGGTCCCGGTGGAGTTCCACTACCGGGAGTCCGAGTTCGGCTGGGTGCTCGCCGGGTCGGCGCACGAGGGCGTGCACATCGGGGCGTACGGGCGGGGGATGAGCGCGTACGGGCTGGGGTTCTCGGTGATCAAGGACATCACGACGTACGAGTAGGGCCGGGGGCGTCCGGTGGGCCGCCTTCGTCCTCAGGCGCCGGACGGGCTGGATGTGCCCGGCCCGGTCCGGCGCGGCACGCCGAAAGATGTCCTCAAGCGCCGGACGGGCTGGGTGGGCGTCCGGTCGGGCCGGATGTGACCGGCTTCGTCCGGCGCCGGGACGGAGAAGATGTCCTCAGGCGCCGGACGGGCTGGGTGGGTGTCCGGATCGGCTGGGTGAGGTCAGAACTTGTTGCGCGGGGTGATACCCAGCGACATGCCCGACAGGCCGCGCTGGCGGCCGCCCAGCTTCTCCGCGATCGACCGCAGCGCCTTGCCGGCCGGGGAGTCCGGGTCCGAGAGGACCACCGGCTTGCCCTCGTCGCCGCCCTCGCGCAGCCGTACGTCGATCGGGATGGAGCCCAGCACCGGCACCTCCGCGCCGACCGTGCGGGTCAGCCCCTCCGCGACCCGGGCGCCGCCGCCCGAGCCGAAGACGTCGACCATCTCGTCGCAGTGCGGACACGGCATGCCCGACATGTTCTCGACGACGCCGACGATCTTCTGGTGGGTCTGTACGGCGATGGAACCGGCCCGCTCCGCCACCTCGGCCGCCGCCTGCTGCGGGGTCGTGACGACCAGGATCTCCGCGTTCGGCACGAGCTGCGCCACGGAGATCGCGATGTCACCGGTGCCCGGCGGCAGGTCCAGCAGCAGGACGTCCAGGTCGCCCCAGTACACATCGGCGAGGAACTGCTGGAGCGCCCGGTGCAGCATCGGGCCGCGCCACACCACGGGCGCGTTGCCCGGGGTGAACATGCCGATGGAGATGACCTTCACGCCGTGCGCGGACGGCGGCATGATCATGTTCTCGACCTGGGTGGGCTTGCCGTCCGCGCCGAGCATCCGGGGCACGCTGTGCCCGTAGATGTCCGCGTCCACGACGCCCACCTTCAGCCCGTCGGCCGCCATCGCCGCCGCGAGGTTCACCGTCACCGAGGACTTGCCGACGCCGCCCTTGCCCGAGGCGACCGCGTACACCCGGGTCAGCGAGCCGGGCTTGGCGAAGGGCACCTCGCGTTCGGCGGTGCCGCCGCGCAGCGAGCTCGCCAGCTCCTTGCGCTGCTCGTCGCTCATGACGTCGAGGGTGACCTCCACACGGGAGACGCCCTCCACGCGCGAGACCGCCTCCGTCACGTTCCTCGTGATCGTGTCGCGCATCGGGCAGCCGGAGACCGTGAGATACACCGTGACAGCGACTACACCGTCAGGATCGATCTCGACCGATTTCACCATGCCCAGCTCGGTGATCGGGCGGTGGATCTCCGGGTCGTTCACTGTCGCCAGTGCTTCACGCACCGCGTCTTCCGTAGCCATACCGACGATGTTACGGCGCCCGGCCCTACGGGCGGGTAGCCCGTCAGCGGTCGCCTTCGTCACTCTCGGATCCGAGGAGGATCCGGCGGTCCTCCATGTCCCTCACCATGTCCTGGAGCTCCGAGCGGATCCAGTCCCGGGTGGCGACCTCGCCGAGGCCCATCCGCAGCGCCGCGATCTCCCGGCTGAGGTACTCGGTGTCGGCGATGGAGCGCTCGTTCTGCTTGCGGTCCTGCTCGTGGGTGACCCGGTCCCGGTCGTCCTGCCGGTTCTGCGCCAGCAGGATCAGCGGGGCCGCGTACGACGCCTGGAGCGAGAGCATCAGGGTCAGGAAGATGAACGGGTACTCGTCCCACCGCATGTCCTTGGGCGCCCAGACGTTCCACGCCACCCAGACGATGATGATCAGCGTCATCCAGACGATGAACCGGCCCGTGCCGAGGAACCGCGCGATCCGCTCGGAGAACCGGCCGAACGCCTCGGGGTCGTACTCCGGCAGCAGCCTGCGCCGGGGCGACTTCGGCTGGTCGAGCCGGGTGCGCGGCGGACGCATCAGACCCGAGGCGCCCGTCGAGGCGGCCTTCGCCCGTTCCTCACGTTCGGCCATGGCGGATGCCCCCCTCGCCGTGGAAGTCGGTCTCGCGCCAGTCCTCGGGGAGCAGGTGGTCGAGTACGTCGTCCACCGTCACCGCGCCCAGCAGGGACCCGCTCTCGTCCACCACGGGCGCCGAGACCAGGTTGTACGCGGCCAGATAGCTGGTCACGGTCGGCAGCGGGGTGTCCGGCGGCAGCGGCACCAGGTCGCTGTCGACGATGGAGCTGACCAGGGTGAACGGCGGGTCGCGCAGCAGCCGCTGGAAGTGCACGGTGCCCAGGTACTTGCCGGTCGGCGTCTCGTCGGGTGAGCGGCACACGTACACCTGTGCGGCGAGCGCCGGGGACAGGTCCGACTGACGGACCCGGGCCAGCGCGTCGGCCACCGTGGCGTCCGGGCGCAGCACGATCGGCTCGGTCGTCATCAGACCGCCCGCCGTCCGCTCCTCGTACGCCATCAGCCGCCGTACGTCGGCGGCGTCGTCCGGCCGCATCAGGGTCAGCAGCCGCTCCTTGTCCTCCTCGGGCAGCTCCGAGAGCAGGTCGGCCGCGTCGTCCGGGTCCATCGCCTCCAGGACGTCGGCGGCCCGCTCCTCCTTGAGCTTGCCGAGGATCTCCACCTGGTCGTCCTCGGGCAGCTCCTCCAGGACGTCGGCGAGCCGGTCGTCGTCGAGAGCGGCGGCCACCTCGACGCGGCGCTTGGGGGAGAGGTGGTGCAGGGCGTTGGCGACGTCGGCGGGGCGCAGCCGTTCGAAGGTGGCGACCAGGTTCTCGGCGCCCTGCCCGTGCTCCTCCAGCGAGAAGCCGCTCACCGCCGACCACTCCACCGTCAACGTCTCGCCCTTGCGGCGCAGCGCACCGCCCCGCCCCTTACGGACGAAGTACTTGTCGATCTCCCAGTCCCGGCGGGCGGGCAGCTGCTGGATCGCCACGTCCAGGACGGTGACCTCCTCCTCGGTCTCCACCAGCCGCACCCGGCGGTCGAGGAACTCGCCGAGGACCAGCCGTTCGGTGGGCCGCTGTTCGAAGCGCCGCATGTTGACCACGCCGGTCGTGATGACCTGGCCCGACTCCACGCCCGTCACCCGGGTCATCGGCAGGAAGATCCGCCGCCGGCTGACCACCTCGACGACCAGACCCAGGATGCGCGGCGGCCGTCCGCCGACCCGCAACATCGCCACCAGATCGCGGACCCGGCCGACCTGGTCCCCGTTCGGATCGAACACGGGCACCCCGGCGAGGTGCGAGACGAAGACCCTGGGGGCTCCTGCCGCCATGCTCCGCCTCCTTCTCCCAAACAGCCGTACGCCGTGATCAGGCTAGCCCCTGCCGTCGTGGCCCGCCCCGGCGGACCCGTCCGTACGGCTGGCTGCCGGACGGGCCGTGGACCCCGGGTACGCTGCGCTCTGCCCCCCGATCGCAGTTGAGAGGCAGTCCGCCCGTGACCTCTTTTGCCCCGGCCGTCCGGAATCATCGCCGGACCGCGCTCGCAGTCGTGCTCTGTGGGGGGCTCATCGCGGCCCTCACCGCCTGCGCGGGCGAGGACCCGGACAAGGGGACCAACGGGATCGGGAAACTCTCGGCCGAGCAGATCGACACGAAGGCCAGGGCGGCGGCCGACAGCGCGGACGGTGTGCGGCTGGCGGGCACCCTCGTCAGCAAGGGCGGCACCTACATGCTGAACATGAAGCTCAGCGACAAGGGCGGCATGGGGTCGGTCTCCTCCAAGAAGCGCAGCTTCGTGCTGTTGCGGATCGAGGACGAGCTGTTCATCAAGGCCGACGCCGACTTCTGGCTGCACGAGGAGGACGGCAGGTCGGGCCGCTCCGACCAGGAGGCCGCCGAGAAGCTGGGCGGCAAGTACGTGAAGGTCCCCGAGGACGACCCCAGCTACCGCCAGCTGCGCGGCTTCACCGACAAGAAGGTCCTCCTCGACGGCCTGCTGACGCTGCACGGCACCCTGAACAAGGGGGCCAGGGACACCGTCACCGGGCACCGCACCATCCAGCTCCTGGGCGGCAAGGGCGAGGGCGGGGCGCTGGACGTCTCCCTGGAGGGCAAGCCGTACCCGGTCCGGGTGGCGCGCGGCGGCGGCGGGGGCACCGTCACCCTGGCCGACTGGGGGCGCGCCGTTCCGCTGGAGGCCCCGGAGGACGACGACACCGTCGACTACGGCGGCAAGCTCCCCAAGTCCTCCGGCTGACACACACCTGCGGAGGTGTCAGCTCTTCCGGCGCCGCTTCAGCAGCAGCCGGGGGAGCGCGGCCGGTACGGGCTGCCGGGTGGTCGCCCCGGTCGGCAGCGGGGCGGCCGCCAGCGAGGTGTCCGGCAGTTGCGTGCTGACCGCCTCGGGCGTCAGCCGCACCACCGTGCACTCCCGCGCCCAGCGCTCCGTCATCACCTCGGCGTCCGGTGCGTTCAGCCGCTTGCCCTTCAGCTCGGCGACGGCCGCCTCCCACTCCTCGGAGTGCGGCGCCAGGACCCGTACCGACGCGGTCCAGGCGACCAGCCGGCCGCCCTTGTCCTTGCTGCGTACGGTGACCTCGGCGCGGCCGCCGTCGGTGAGGCCCTCGGGCAGCGGCTGCTCGCCCGGGCCGTCCCCGACGAGGTGGGCCGCGCCCTCGTGCCAGACGTGCCACACGGCCCGGGCGGGCCCGGCGGCCCGGACCCAGACGAGGCCGGACTTCTTCGTGGCCTCCTCGACGAGGGCCTTCTCCAGCAGGGCTTCGGCAGCATCACTCATGGGCGGGAGCATAGGTCCTGCCGCGTTCACAGCCAGCCGTTGCGCTTCAGGATGCGGTGGATGGAGAAACAGACCGCCCCGATGAGTCCGAGCACCAGCGGATAGCCGTACTTCCACTCCAGCTCCGGCATGTAGTCGAAGTTCATGCCGTAGACCCCGCAGATCATCGTGGGTACGGCGATGATCGCCGCCCAGGAGGTGATCTTGCGCATGTCCTCGTTCTGGGTGACGGTCGCCTGCGCCAGATTGGCCTGGAGGATCGAGTTCAGCAGCTCGTCGAAGCCGATGACCTCCTCCTGGACCCGGGCGAGGTGGTCGGCGACGTCCCGGAAGTACTTCTGGATGTCGGGGTCGATCAGCCGCATCGGCCGCTCGCTGAGCAGCTGCATCGGGCGCAGCAGCGGCGAGACGGCCCGCTTGAACTCCAGCACCTCACGCTTGAGCTGGTAGATCCGGCCCGCGTCCGAACCGCGACGGCCTCCTTTGGCCGGGGTCGAGAACACATCGATCTCCACCTCGTCGATGTCGTCCTGCACGGCCTCCGCCACCGCGATGTACCCGTCGACGACATGGTCGGCGATGGCGTGCAGGACGGCGGACGGGCCCTTGGCGAGCAGCTCCGGGTCGTCCTGGAGGCGGTGGCGCAGGGCGCGCAGCGAGCCCTGCCCGCCGTGCCGGACGGTGATGACGAAGTCCCGGCCGGTGAAGCACATCACCTCGCCGGTCTCCACGACCTCGCTGGTCGCGGTCAGCTCGGCGTGCTCCACGTAGTGGATCGTCTTGAAGACGGTGAACAGCGTGTCGTCGTACCGCTCCAGCTTGGGCCGCTGGTGGGCGTGGACGGCGTCCTCGACGGCGAGCGGGTGCAGCCCGAACTCCCGGGCGATACCCGCGAATTCCTCCTCCGTCGGCTCGTGCAGCCCGATCCAGGCGAAGCCGCCCTCCTCCCGCACCTGGAGCATCGCCTCGTGCGGGGTCGGGGTGGCGGGCCCCTCCACGCGGCTGCCGTCGCGGTAGACCGCGCAGTCGACGACGGCGCTGGAGGCGGACGGGTCGCGGGTGGTGTCGTACGCGTTGTGGGGAGTGCTGTTCTTACGGAGGGAGGGACGCAGGGACGGGCGCACGGCGGCGCGCAGGTCACGGATCATCGACATGGCTGGCTCCTTCACGGAGGGCCGTCGGCGAGGGCGTGGAACAGCCCGGAATGGGGACGTGCGCTCACGTCCGCAAAGCGGGCTCCACCGCGCGGGCGCGATGACGGCGTTCGCAACAGACAGGCAAAAGAACGAGAGACTCTTCCACGGATTCCTGGTGCTCTTCCGCGGTGCGAACGACCGTCGGAGGGCCATCGAGGACGGCCGACGAGGCGTCAGTTCAGCGGGAGGTTCAACGGGAACAGCGGTACGCGGAAGAGTGATCGGTACTGCACGGTCGACTTGGATCCATAGCAGTCCCCACCTCCTCCGGCCGGTCCCCCGTGGGGGACGACGTGTCGTCGGGACAAAGAGAGCGACGCTTCTGCGCGCTGTCCCGACCGGCGGCCAGGCTATCAGCCGTCCCGGACCGAATCCCTTACTTTGCCCACTCCATGCGCACTCTATGCTCGCCGGATGGCAGAAATTCTCGCTCTGGTCGAAGCCCGGCTCCGCTCGGCCCTCGGGGAACCGGACGCCCGCGCCGATGTGACGTTCCTCGGCACGGACCGTATCGAGGTGCTCCGCTTCCTCGACGGCGACGTGGTGCGCTACGCCACGCTCGGCATGTCGGGCCGGCCGATGGCCGACCCCACCTCACCGCTCGCCGACCCGGTGAAGGGCCCCCGCGCCGAGCTGGTCCTGTCGGTACGGGTCGGGCTCGCCGACACCGACCAGGTGCTGCGCCCCCTCGCCGTGCTCGCCGCCTCCCCGCAGGTCGAGGGGCTCATCGTGGCCCCGGGCGCCTCGCTGGACCTGGGCGATCCGCTCTGGCCCGGCGCGCCGTTCACCTCGGTGCTGGTGGCGGAGTCCGGGGGGCTGGTGGAGGACCTGGAGCTGGACGAGCCGATGGACCCGGTCCGCTTCCTGCCGCTGCTGCCGATGACCCCCAACGAGGCCGCCTGGAAGCGGGTGCGCGGGGCGCAGGAGCTCCAGGAGCGGTGGCTCACGCACGGTACGGACCTGCGCGACCCGCTGCGCACGTCCGTACCGCTGGACTGAAGCCCCTGACCGCTCAACGGTCGGCGAAGACGCTCACGCTGTCCTCCAGGGCGTGGACCGGCTCCAGCTCCTCGGCCTCGTGGGTCAGCGCCGTACGCCGTACGCCCACGACGGCCGCTCCGACGAGGGCGGCGAGCGCGGCCACCACGAAGGGGATGTGGATGTCGGTCCACTCCTCGATCTTCGGGGCGAGGAAGGGGGCGGCCGCCGCGGCGAACCAGCGGACGAAGTTGTACCCGGCGCTCGCCACCGGGCGCGGCGCGTCGGAGACGCCGAGGGCCAGCTCGGTGTAGACGGTGTTGTTCATGCCGATGAAGGCACCGGAGACGACCGTGGCGACGATGGCCGTCGTGTGGTTCCCGTACCCGAGGACCAGCAGGTCGACGGCGAGCAGCACCAGCGAGGCGCCGAGCACCTTGAGCGAGCCGAAGCGGCGCTGGAGGCGCGGGGCGACCAGCACGGAGAAGACCGCGAGCAGCAGGCCCCAGGCGAAGAAGACCGCGCCGGACTTGTACGGGGTCATGTCCAGCACGAACGGCGTGAACGCCAGGATCGTGAAGAACGCGTAGTTGTAGAAGAAGGCCGAGGCCGCCACCGAGGCCAGTCCGCCGTGGCCCAGCGCCTTCACCGGGTCCAGCAGCGAGGTCTTACGGGCGGGCTTGGGCTGCTCCTTGAGGAACGCGGCGATGCAGAGGAAGCCGATCGCCATCAGCGCCGCCGTACCGAAGAACGGGTAGCGCCAGCTGGCGTTGCCGAGCAGGGCGCCGAGCAGCGGCCCGCACGCCATGCCGAGGCCGAGCGCCGACTCGTACAGCAGGATCGCGGCGGAGCTGCCGCCCGCCGCCGCTCCGACGATCACCGCGAGCGCGGTGGAGACGAAGAGGGCGTTGCCCAGGCCCCAGCCCGCCCGGAAGCCGACGAGTTCGGCGACGGAGGACGAGGTGCCGGAGAGCGCGGCGAAGACGACGACGAGCGCGAGGCCGGCGAGCAGGGTCTTACGGCCGCCGATGCGGCTGGAGACGAAGCCGGTGACGAGCATGGCGACGGCGGTGATCAGGAAGTACGAGGTGAACAGCAGCGACACCTGACTGGGTGTGGCGTTCAGCCCCTGGGCGATGGACGGCAGGATCGGGTCCACCAGGCCGATCCCCATGAAGGCGACCACCGAGGCGCCCGCCGTTGCCCAGACGGCCTTCGGCTGGCGCAGGATGCTGATGGCCGTGGCCCCTTCGTCGAACGGGTCCTCTCCTGGCGTGGGTCCTGGCATGGGCTGACTCCTTCTCTCCTCCAGGTCGATGCGTCATACACAGAATAAGTTAGACGAACTAATAAATGCAAGCTACATCTAATCCCCTCCCGCTTCTCCCCGGTGGCGGCCACGCTGCGGACGGGTGATCGTCCTTGACGCGGCGACCGGCGGGGAGGACCGTTGGGCTCTATGAGGGGCGAACCCAGTTGCCCGAAGTGCGGTGGCCGGGTCAGGGCGCCCGGTCTCTTCGCCGACGCCTGGCAGTGCTCCGCGCACGGCCAGGTGCACCCGATGCAGCCGGTCGTCCCGCCGAGCGTCGAGGCGCTCGGCGTGGTGGTGCACCGCTCGCAGGTGCCCGTCTGGATGCCGTGGCCGCTCCCGGTGGGCTGGCTGTTCACCGGGGTGGCCAGCGCGGGTGACGACCGCAGCGGCGGCCGCGCGACCGTCGTCGCCTGCTCGGGCCCCGGACCGCTCGGCGGCATGGGCGAGCTGCTGCTCGTCGCCGAGGAGCTGGGCGTCGGGCTCGGCGCCCGGTACGCCGGGATCGACGGCCCCGACCCCGGCCACCACCTGAACGTGGACTCCGCCCCCGACGCCAAGGTGCACGCCGCCGGCCGCCCCACCCCGCTCTGGCACGTCCGCAACGCCCCGGAGGACCGGGCGGTCTTCGCGGGCGAGGCGCGCGGGCTGTGGCTCTGGGCGATCCTGTGGCCGGAGCAGTCGGGGCTGCTGATGTACGACGAGCTGGTGCTGACCGACCTGCGCGACGCCGGGGGAGAGGTGGACCTCGTCCCGTGCGGGGCCCTGACCCCGCGCCTGCTCACCGTCCCGGAGGGGCCGCCCCGGCAGGGGAACGGCGAGCGCTAGATCACGCCGGACCGGGCGCGATCGCGGCCGGGGGCCTGATGTGCGGCGGTTATCCTTGAGCGGTCCCCCGTCCGCCCGCGAGCCCTGGAGTCACACGTCGTGCGCATCGACCTGCACACCCACTCCACCGCTTCGGACGGTACGGACACCCCCGCCGAGCTGGTCGCCAACGCCGCCGCCGCAGGGCTGGACGTCGTCGCGCTCACCGACCACGACACCGTCGGCGGCCACAAGCAGGCCATCGACGCGCTGCCCGAGGGGCTCACCCTCGTCACCGGCGCCGAGCTCTCCTGCCGGGTCGACGGCGTGAGCATGCACATGCTGGCGTACCTCTTCGACCCCGCCGACGCCGCGTTCGAGCGCGCCCGGGAGCTGGTCCGCGACGACCGGGTGCCCCGCGCCCAGGAGATGGTCCGCAAGCTCCGGGCTCTCGACGTGCCCATCACCTGGGAGCAGGTCGCCCGCATCGCCGGGGACGGCTCGGTCGGCCGCCCGCACGTCGCCGCCGCCCTGGTCGAACTGGGCGTCGTGGACACCGTCTCCGACGCCTTCACGCCCGACTGGCTGGGCAACGGGGGCCGCGCCTACGCCGAGAAGCACGAGTTCGACCCCTTCGAGGCGGTCCGGCTCGTCAAGGCGGCGGGCGGTGTCACCGTCTTCGCCCACCCGGGCGCCTCGAAGCGCGGTGCGACGGTCCCCGAGACCACGATCGCCGCACTCGCCGCCGCCGGCCTGGACGGCATCGAGGTCGACCACATGGACCACGACGAGCCCACCCGGGCCCGGCTGCGCGGCCTCGCCCGGGAGCTGGGGCTCCTGCCCACCGGCTCCAGCGACTACCACGGCAGCCGAAAAACCGTCGCGCTCGGCGAGTACACCACCGACCCCGAGATCTACGGCGAGATCACCCGGCGCGCCACGGGAGCCTTCCCGGTGCCGGGCGCGGGCGGAACCGGCCGCCTGTAGGGCCCCTCGCCTCCCACCGCCTCACCGTCCCACTCCTCGTGCGCCCCTCACCCCTGCCGTCGTACGCCGACGGCCGCCGACCGGGCCCGCGCGCCCCCGTACCGCCCGCTCATCTCTCGCAAGGCTCACTGTGTTCGACGTCGCTGTCTTCGGATCCCTTTTTCTCACCCTTTTTGTGATTATGGATCCGCCCGGAATCACCCCGATCTTCCTGGCCCTCACCGCGGGCCGCCCTGCCAAGGTGCAGCGCAGGATGGCGCTCCAGGCCGTCGCGGTCGCCTTCAGCGTGATCGCCGTCTTCGGTCTGCTCGGCCAGCAGATCCTCGACTATCTGCATGTCTCCGTGCCCGCCCTGATGATCGCGGGCGGGCTTCTGCTGCTGCTCATCGCGCTGGACCTGCTCACCGGAAAGACGGACGAGCCGACCCAGACCAAGGACGTCAACGTGGCGCTCGTACCGCTGGGCATGCCGCTGCTGGCGGGTCCCGGTGCGATCGTCTCGGTCATCCTGGCCGTGCAGCACGCCGACGGGATCGGCGGCCAGCTCTCCGTCTGGTCGGCGATCGCGGCCATGCACGTGGTGCTCTGGCTGACGATGCGCTACTCGCTGGTGATCATCCGGATCATCAAGGACGGCGGCGTGGTCCTGGTGACCCGGCTCGCCGGAATGATGCTTTCCGCCATCGCCGTACAGCAGATCATCAACGGCGTCACCCAGGTCATCCAGAACTCCTGAGACCTCTCGACTCCTGAGACCTCTCCTGGACGCCACAGCGCCCCCGCACGGTCCTTCCGTGCGGGGGCGCTTCGTCTTTAGCGGCGCAATGCGTGATCAGGCGTCAGATATCAGAAGCCCATGACCCATGAAGCGTTACGAAGCCGAGCTGTCGGCCGGCCGGATGTAGATGCGCTGGCCTATGGCTGCGGCCTGCTGCACGATCCGGTTGACGGAGGCGGCGTCCACGACGGTGGAGTCCACGGCGGTACCGTCGACGTCGTCGAGTCGCATGATCTCGAAGCGCATATGGCTTCCCTTCGTCTGATCCTCCTGCTGGAGAACTACTGGCGCGGGCGATGTCGCCTACCCGCGAGGATAGGAACGCGAGGCTTCCCTCGCGTTCCATGAGTGTTACAACGGCTTGCCCGGCACAAACATTCCCTACGCTAAGGAAATTTTTTGGATGTCTAAGTACCCGCCGGTAATCGCCCGCACACGGACCTGCCCACGGACCTGTCCGCAGACCTCTCCACAAACCTGCCCACGGACCCCTACCCGGACCATGAGGTCCGCATGAGTACGGCGGACCCGCAGCCTCCCCGCCCGTCCGACATCACCGAGCGCCTGGACCGCACCAACGAGCTGCTCCAGCGCATGCTCGTCGAGGTCTCCAAGACCCCCTCGACGCACGCGATCTTCGTGGACGCGGGCTATGTGTACGCGGCGGCCGGGCTGCTCGTCACCGGCACCGAGGACCGCCGCTCCTTCGACCTCGACGCCGAAGGGCTGATCGAGGCCTTCATCGACAAGGCGCGCACGATCTTCGCGGACAGCCGGCTGCTGCGCGTGTACTGGTACGACGGGGCCAGGCGCCGCATCCACACCACCGAGCAGCAGGCCATCGCCGAACTCCCCGACGTCAAGGTGCGGCTGGGCAACCTCAACGCCAACAACCAGCAGAAGGGCGTCGACTCCCTCATCCGCACCGACCTCGAATCGCTCGCCCGGCACCGCGCCATCAGCGACGCGGCCCTCATCGGCGGCGACGAGGACCTGGTCTCGGCGGTCGAGGCGGCCCAGGGCTACGGCGCCCGCGTCCACCTCTGGGGCATCGAGGCCGGCGAGGGCCGCAACCAGGCCGAACCGCTGCTCTGGGAGGTCGACAGCCAGCGCACCTTCGACCTCGACTTCTGCCGCCCCTACGTCACCCGGCGCCCGGTCACGACGTACGAGGACGACACCCCGGCCCCCTCACGGGATGACGTCCGCTTCGTCGGCGCCCAGATCGCCGCCGCCTGGCTCGCCGCCCGCGGCCGCGAATCCCTCGCCGACCTGCTGCCCGGCCACCCCTACCTGCCGGGCTCGGTCGACCAGGACCTGCTGGTGGAGGCCGAACGCCTGCTCCAGCACTCGCTGCGGGGCCACGCGCACCTGCGCCGGGCGCTGCGGGACGGGTTCTGGCAGCACCTTCAGTCGCAGTACTGATCCCTATGGGGTGACGGTGTCCCAGAACGCGGCCAGCGCCTCGGCCGTCTCGTGCGGACGGGCGGTGTTGGGGGAGTGCTCGGCCCCGGCGATCGTGGTGCGGTGGGCGCCGAGCCGCCGGGCCATCGCGTCGAACTGCTCCACCGGCCATACGTCGTCGCGCTCGCCGGACAGGACGTGGACGGGCAGCCCGAGGGCGGCCAGCTCGTCCACCCGGTCCGGTTCGGCGGAGAGCTGGGCGCCGGTGGCGATCAGCTGCGCCGGGTTGTGGCGCAGCCAGCGCCGCCGCAGGTCCTCGCCGTCCCCGGTGTCCGCCTCCTGCGGCGGGTCCATGGCCCGCATCGCCTCCCACACCTCGTCCATGGTGAGCACGGAGAGCGCGTCGCTCAGCATCTTCACCTTCTCCTGCTGGGCGGCGACGACCTCGGCGGGGCCGGAGGACATCAGCGTCAGCGAGCGGAACGGGGTGGGGTCCAGCAGGACGGCGGCACGGGAGATCTGACCGCCGAGCGAGTGCCCGAGCAGGTGCAGCGTCCCCTCGCCCCCGGTCAGGGCCGCCGCCTGGGCGAGCACATCGCGGGCCAACTCCCCTTGCGCGTACGACTCCTGCTGGTCCGTCCCCTCCGACTCGTACTGCCCGCGGCCGTCGACGGCGACGACCCGGTACCCGGCCGCGCACAGCGGTTCGAGGAGCGCGATGAAGTCCTCCTTGCTGCCGGTGTACCCGGGCAGCAGGAGGGCGGTGGCGCGTACGGGTGCGTCCGCCGGTACGGCGTCCAGGACGGCGAAGTCGCCGCGCTCGGTACGCAGGACACGGGGGGTGGCGCAGGCGGGCGGAGTGAAAGTGGACGGGCGGCTCATGGGGCGAGGCTATCGCCGGGGCGGGGTGGGGGCATCACCGGGCGGGGCGGGCGGGGGCCCGGCAGCCCGGGGCCGGGGCGGGGCCGCGTTGCCGGGGACCCGGCACCCCGGGGCCAGGCGGGGCCGTGTTGCCGGGCGCCTGGCCGTGCCGGGCCTTGTGCGGGGCGCACGGGGAGCGCCGAGCGCGTAGCGGGGCGGACCGGGGGCCTCGTGCAGGGCACACAGGCGCCCCTGCCCGGCGCCCCCGGCAGCGCGAAAAGGCCCCGGCCCCCGCATCTGCGGAGGCCGGGGCCTCAAGCGGTCTCGCCGGACCGTCAGCTCTCGGTCGTCGCCGTGGCCTTGCCCGCGGCGCGGGTGGCGCGGCGGCGGCGGGGCTTCGCCTCGGCGGCGGCCTCGCTCACCACGGCCTCGGCCTCGGAGACCACGGCGGCCTCCTGGGTCGCGGTCGAGGTGACGCTGCGGGTCGCCCGGCGGCGGCGCGGCTTGGCCTCGGCCTCGACGGCGGCCGGAGCCTCCGGGGCGGCGGCTTCGGCGGGGGCCGCGGCCTTCGCCCGCGATGCCCGCTTCGGCTTCGACTCGGTCTCCGTACCGGCGTCGGCCGTGAGCGGCTTGGCCGTCCTGGAGGCCTTGGACGCCTTGGGGGCCGACTCCGTCTTCGGCCGGCTCGTGGTGCGGGCCGGGCGGCGGCGGGTCTTCGACTCGGGCTCCGGCTCGGAGGCCGGGGCGATCTGGAAGTCCACCTCGTCGGCGGGCTTCACGATCCGGGTGCGGCGGCGCGGCTTGGTCGGGGCCGGCTCGGCGACCGGCTCCGCGACGCCCGCGGCGACGGCCACGGTCTGGAACCCGGCCTCCACCGGGGCAGCGGCGGCGGGAACCTGCGCCACGGCCTCGGCCACCGGCTTGGCGGCGGCGCGGCTGCGGCGGCGGCGCGGCTTGGTCTCCGCGACGGTCTCAACGACCGGCTCGGCCTCGACGGCGGCCACGGTCTCGGCGGCGTGAGCCACCTGCGCGGGAGCCACCGGAGCGGGAGCCACCGGAGCCGGGGCCTCGGCGACCGCCACGGCCGCCTCGGTCACGGTGTCGGCCGCGCTGACCCGCGTACGGCGACGGCGGCGCGGCGTACGGGGAGCCTCGGGGGCCTCGTCACCGGCCGGGGCGCCCGGCGTGGCCTCCTTGGCGGGGGCGGGCACCGTCGCGGCGCCCTCCTCCGCCGCGGACCCGCCACGGGTGCGGCGGCGCTGACGCGGCGTACGCGTCCGGGGCTCGCGCTCCTCACGGGCCGGAGCCGGGGCGGCGGACTTGCGGCCGCGGCCACCGGTCTCGCCGAGGTCCTCGACCTCCTCCGCGCGCAGACCCGCACGGGTCCGCTCGCCACGCGGCAGCACACCCTTGGTGCCCGCCGGGATGCCGAGCTCCTCGAAGAGGTGCGGCGAGGTGGAGTACGTCTCCGGGGGGTCCGGGAACTTCAGGTCCAGCGCCTTGTTGATCAGCTGCCAGCGCGGGATGTCGTCCCAGTCGACCAGCGTGATCGCGATGCCCTTCGCCCCCGCGCGGCCGGTGCGGCCGATGCGGTGGAGGTAGGTCTTCTCGTCCTCGGGCGACTGGTAGTTGATGACGTGGGTCACACCCTCGACGTCGATGCCGCGCGCGGCGACATCGGTGCAGACGAGGACGTCGACCTTGCCGTTGCGGAAGGCGCGCAGCGCCTGCTCGCGGGCGCCCTGGCCGAGGTCGCCGTGGACCGCGCCGGAGGCGAAGCCGCGCTTCTCCAGCTGCTCGGCGATGTCGGCGGCCGTCCGCTTCGTACGGCAGAAGATCATCGCGAGCCCGCGGCCCTCGGCCTGGAGGATGCGGGAGAGCATCTCCGGCTTGTCCATGTTGTGCGCGCGGTAGACGTGCTGGACCGTGTTCTTCACGGTCGTGCCCTCGTCGTCGGGCGAGGTGGCGTTGATGTGGGTCGGCTGCGACATGTAGCGGCGGGCGAGGCTGATGACGGCACCGGGCATGGTGGCCGAGAACAGCATCGTCTGGCGCTTGGGCGGCAGCATCGTGATGATGCGCTCCACGTCGGGCAGGAAGCCCAGGTCCAGCATCTCGTCGGCCTCGTCGAGGACGAGCCCGCGGATGTGGGAGAGGTCCAGCTTGCGCTGGCCCGCCAGGTCCAGCAGACGGCCCGGGGTGCCGACGATCACATCGACGCCCTTCTTGAGGGCCTCGACCTGGGGCTCGTAGGCCCGGCCGCCGTAGATCGCGAGAACGCGGACGTTACGGACCTTGCCGGCGGTCAGCAGGTCGTTGGTGACCTGCTGGCACAGCTCACGGGTGGGGACGACGACGAGCGCCTGCGGCGCGTCGGTCAGCTGCTCGGGCGTGGCACGCCCCGCCTCGACATCGGCGGGGACGGTCACGCGCTCCAGGAGGGGGAGTCCGAAGCCGAGCGTCTTGCCCGTGCCGGTCTTGGCCTGGCCGATGACGTCGGAGCCGGAGAGCGCTACGGGGAGCGTCAGCTCCTGGATGGGGAAGGGGGACATGATGCCGACTGCCTCAAGGGCTTCGGCCGTCTCGGAAAGAATGCCGAGGTCACGGAACGTAGTCAGGGTGCTGCCTCTTCTGTGAGACGCGGCCCGAGGCGAACGCTGGGGGTCGTACCGTGCCGGGGTTGGTCATCCGGCCGTGGATGGGCCGGGTGGCGCGGGACCACTGCCGTCGCTCGAGCGCTCGTGCCGCTGAGGGGGCCCCTCATCTGCAGTCGTACGTGTCGTACGCACCGCGTGGAGGGCTGTCGGGTCGGAGCCGATCGGGCCACCGACCGGGCATCCTCATTCAAAGGACGCGCCCCTGGCACAGGAAAATGCTCAGTAAGCGCAATACCACTGTACCCCGGATTCGCGCATGTGTGTTGGACGAATTCATCGGAACGGTGTGATGTCCGCTCCTCACCGGGCCCTTCCGCCCCTCGTCGGGCGGGCTATTGTGCGGTTCATGGAGACGCCTGACAACGCCACTGATCACCCCGAAGAAGCGCCCGCAGCGACCGGAATCGCCGCCCAGGACTGGGCCACCGCCTCCGCCGAGCCGCAGTACCGCGCCGCGGTCGTGGACCTGCTGGGCGCCCTCGCCTACGGCGAGCTGGCGGCCTTCGAGCGCCTCGCCGAGGACGCGAAACTCGCGCCGACACTCGGGGACAAGGCGGCGCTGGCGAAGATGGCCGCCGCCGAGTTCCACCACTTCGAGCAGCTGTCCCACCGGCTCGCCGCCATCGACGAGGACCCGACCGCCGCGATGGAGCCGTTCGCCAAGGCGCTGGACGACTTCCACCGCCAGACGGCACCGTCCGACTGGCTGGAAGGCCTGGTCAAGGCGTACGTCGGCGACTCGATCGCCAGTGACTTCTACCGGGAGGTCGCGGCCCGCCTGGACACCGACACCCGCTCCCTGGTCCTCGCCGTCCTCGACGACACGGGCCACGGGAACTTCGCCGTGGAGAAGGTGCGCGCCGCGATCGAGGCCGACCCCCGGCTCGGCGGGCGGCTCGCGCTCTGGGCCCGCCGGCTGATGGGCGAGGCGCTGTCGCAGGCCCAGCGGGTGGTCGCCGACCGCGACGCGCTCTCGACGATGCTGGTGGGCGGTGTCGCGGACGGCTTCGACCTGGCGGAGGTGGGCCGGATGTTCTCCCGGATCACCGAGGCCCACACCAAGCGCATGGCCGCGCTGGGGCTGGCCGCGTAACCGCCGGCTCCGGGCTACTGGGCCGCCGCCGACCTCGTGAGGCGGCGGCCGCGCGGGCGGATCAGCAGGGACAGCGTCACCGCCCCGACGGAGACGGCGCCGATCAGGGTGGCCACACCGTGGCCGGGGCCCAGCGCGGAATGGGTGAGGAACGCTCCGAACAGAGCCCCCAGCGCACCGGTGAGATAAACAGCACGGGCGGAGGGGAGCCGGTCGGCCAGTGAGCGGACCGCCGCCCAGGACAGGGCGAGTCCGAGCACGGCGGCGCCGAAGGATTCCCAGATCACTAAGTCACCTCGCGGGGGTGTGCGGGGCGGGCAAATCGGTCGTAGGCGGTACTACCCCCGGCCCATGCCCCACAACCCTCCGCCGAGCTGGGGAAACCCTTACGGGTACGGCTCCGCCTCCCCTGGCATACAGGAGCGGCCCGGCGGGAAGATCCCGCCGGGCCGCTCCTGTGCTCACCGCGTCCCGAGGACTACAGCGCGCCGAACCCCACACGCCGTGCGGTCGGCTCACCGATCTCCACGTACGCGATCCGGTCGGCCGGCACCAGGACCTTGCGGCCCTTGTCGTCCGTGAGGCTCAGCAGCTCCGCCTTGCCGCCCAGTGCAGCGGCGACCGCGCTCTCGACGTCCTCGGCGGAAAGCCCGCTCTCCAGAACGATCTCGCGGGGCGTGTGCTGCACCCCGATCTTGACCTCCACGGCTATGTCCCTCCGACGGTCAGTCCCTGCGCGGCGAACCGCGCCGTACGCAGCCACATTAGCCCGGTGGGACCACGCCTCACGGCCCGACCGGCAACGCCCGCAGCGAACACGGTGCGGCACCCGGCCACGACAGGGCGTCCACACCGCCCGGCGCCCGGGCGGAACGGCGTGTCAGGGGCCGCTCCGCCCCGGCCGGAACAGGGGTCAGTGCTGCTCGGCATCCCGGCCGGAACAGGGCGTCAGTGCTGCTCGGCGCCGTGCAGCGGGAAGCCCGCGATGCCCCGCCAGGCCAGCGAGGTGAGCAGCTGCACCGCCGTGTCGCGCGGGATGCTGGAGCCGCTGGAGAGCCAGTAGCGCGCCACCACCTGCGACACGCCGCCGAGGCCGACCGCGAGGAGCATGGACTCGTCCTTGGACAGGCCCGTGTCCCCGGCGATCACGTCGGAGATCGCCTCGGCGCACTGGAGGGAGACCCGGTCGACCCGCTCACGCACGGCCGGCTCGTTGGTCAGGTCGGACTCGAAGACCAGCCGGAAGGCCCCGCCCTCGTCCTCGACGTACGCGAAGTAGGCGTCCATCGTCGCCTCGACGCGCAGCTTGTTGTCCGTCGTCGACGCCAGCGCCGTCACCACGGCCTGGAGCAGCGACTCGCAGTGCTGGTCCAGGAGGGCCAGGTAGAGCTCCAGCTTGCCGGGGAAGTGCTGATAGAGCACCGGCTTGCTCACACCGGCCCGCTCGGCGATGTCGTCCATCGCGGCGGAGTGGTAGCCCTGTGCGACAAAGACCTCCTGCGCGGCGCCCAGCAGCTGATTGCGTCGGGCGCGGCGGGGAAGGCGCGTGCCCCGCGGGCGCGCTGCCTCTGTCTGCTCGATGGCGCTCACGCCGCCTCCCAAATGTGTGTTCCAGCACAGCCGATCCGTACACGCTGCGCCGTACAGCCATCGTACTTTTGGGTAACCCCTGTGCGCGCGGCGCGGACGCAGAATTTCACGGACCGGACGGCTGCGGAAGCCACAGTTCTGCGAGGTCGGGGGCAAAGCGGGGCGTTCTACCGGTAATCGTCCTCGTCCAGCGGGATCACCCTGCGCTGTTCCGCCACATCGGCCTCGTTGGCGGTGGCCGGGTCGACGCTCTCCACCGGTTCGTCCTCCTCCGGCCGGATGTCCGTCCGCTGCTCGGCGGCGTCCGCCTCCGGGGCCTCCGGGCCGGGTGCGTCCGGCTCGGTGCTCTCGAAGGTGTCCGGGTCGCTCGGGTCGACCGTCATGGTGACTCCCTTTCTTCCCCTGTAGCCGCTTCCTCTGAAGCGTAGGAGCAACACACCTACCCCGCGATGCGGCCTGTGACCGCGAACACATGAACTGGTGCGTGATCGTCTCGTAACATTGCCGCATGTCTTCGACCGAGCTGCCGGGTACCCAAGCCGTCGCCGCCGCGGTGGCTCCCACGGTCAGCGCCGTCCGGGTCGCCGAGGGTGAGCGGTTGCGCTCCGTGGCCCTTCCGGGGCTCACGCTGACCGTCCGTTCGCGGCCCGCCGACCGGACGGGACTGCCGCCCGCGCTCTTCGTGCACGGGCTCGGCGGGTCCTCGCAGAACTGGTCGGCCCTGATGCCGCTGCTCGCGGACGTGGTCGACCCCGACGCCGTGGACCTGCCCGGATTCGGTGACTCGCCGCCGCCGGACGACGGCAACTACTCGATCACCGGGCACGCGCGGGCGGTGATCCGGCTGCTGGACGCGGGTGGACGCGGTCCTGTTCATCTGTTCGGCAACTCCCTGGGCGGCGCGGTCGCCGTTCGGGTGGCCGCCGTCCGCCCCGACCTCGTGCGCACCCTCACCCTGATCTCGCCCGCACTCCCCGAGTGGCGGGTACAGCGCCCGGCCGTACCGACCGGCCTCCTGGCGGTTCCGGGAGTCGCTCCACTGTTCGCCCGGCTCACGAAGGACTGGACGGCGGAGCAGCGGACGCGCGGAGTCATGGCACTCTGTTACGGCGATCCGGAACGGGTCTCCGACGAAGCCTTCCGCAACGCGGTGGCCGAGATGGAGCGCCGGCTGGAACTGCCGTACTTCTGGGACGCGATGACGCGTTCGGCCCGGGGCATCGTGGACGCGTACACCCTGGGCGGCCAGCACGGACTGTGGCGCCAGGCCGAGCGGGTGCTCGCACCGACCCAGCTCGTGTACGGCGGACGGGACCAGCTCGTCTCGTACCGGATGGCACGCAGGGCGTCCGCGGCCTTCCGCGACGCCCGGCTGCTGACCCTGCCCGACGCGGGGCACGTGGCGATGATGGAGTACCCGGAGACGGTCGCCCAGGCGTTCCGGGAGCTGCTGGACGATTGCGGCGGGAGCTGATCCGGGGCGTGGGACGACACAGCCGAAAGGGCGCCGAGGCCATCCGCCCGGACGCCGCAGCGGCGGATCCGGCCGGCCGGCCCGCCCTACCCCGGCCCTCCGGCGGCCGGCGCAGGCGCCAGGGCCCCGTGCCCGACGGGCACACACCCTTCGAGGACGCCCCCCAGGTGCGCGGCGGCCACCCCGAGCAGCGCGAGCCGGGCGGCGGCTGGGGCACCGGACCCCAGCCGCGCCACGAGGCCCCGGGCGGGCGGCAGCAGCCGTACGCCGCCGGGCAGCCGTACCACGGATCGGCCCCCGGCACCCCGCCCCACGCACAGCCCTACGGCGCACCGGCCCGCCCGGACCAGGACGCCGCCCGTGAGCAGGCCGTGGCCCGCCAGGTGTCCGCCCAGCGGGCCGCCCAGCGGGCCGCCCAGCGCGCCGCCGACGGGCGGACGGCCCGTCAGCCGGCCGCGGACCCCGCGGCGATGCCCGGCCCGCGCCGGGAGTTCGTCGACGCCTTCGACGCCGATGTGCCCGCCCCGGCCGACACTTCTGACGCCCGCTCGGGTGCCGGGGCCGCCGGGACGCCCGTGGAGCCGGAGGAGGCCCCGGACGGGGAGCCCGCCGAACGCCGTGAACCCAAGGGCGGCAAGGGGCGCACTTTCACCGGGATCGCCGCGGCCGCCGTGACGACCGTGCTCGCGGTGGTGGTGGCCGGGCAGGTCGCCGAGGACTCCGCCGACCGGGGCGCGGCGGCGGCGCGGGCGGCCGGTGTGGACCGGGACGGCGGCGAGGGCGCCTCCCGCTCGGACGCCCGCCCGACCCCCGAGCACGCGGCGACGCGGGCCCCCGAGGTCAAGCCCCTGTCGTATGGCGAGAAGATGGCGCAGCCCTATCCGCTCGCCGCCGACCTGAAGGCGGCCGGGACATTCGAGGCCGTTCCCGGACTGGCGAAGGCGCCCGGCAAGGGGCAGAAGTACCGCTACCGGATCGATGTCGAGAAGGGCCTCTCCCTCGACGCGGGCCTTTTCGCCGAAGCCGTCCAGAAGACGCTGAACGACGACCGGAGTTGGGCGCACAACGGTGCCATGACCTTCGAGCGGATCTCCTCCGGGAGCCCGGACTTCGTGATCACGCTCGCCAGTCCCGGGACGACCGGTGAATGGTGTGCGAAATCCGGTCTGGACACGACGATCGACAATGTCTCGTGCGATTCCGCCGCGACCGACCGCGTGATGATCAATGCCTATCGCTGGGCGCAGGGTTCCGCCACATTCGGCCCGAAGCTGCTGCTGCCCTACCGCCAGATGCTCATCAATCACGAGGTCGGCCACCGGCTCGGTTACAACCATGTGAGCTGCCGCACGCCCGGCGCGCTGGCTCCGGTGATGCAGCAGCAGACCAAATCCCTGGACATCGACGGGATCAAGTGCAAACCCAACCCTTGGGTGCACCCCGGTAGTTGACGAAGTGTGTCCGCATACCGAGACGGCCGTCTTGTTCCGCTTTGACAGCGGTCGAGGCGGTCGTTCATATTTCTCGGCATGTCACGCAGCCCCGCACCTTCCGAGATCGCCGCCCTTGAGCTGGCGCTTCTCGGCGTGACCGGGCACTGCGTAGCCGACATTCTCTGTCGCTGACGCCTGTCCGAGCGCGCAGCCGGCATTTTCCCTTTCGCGTGACCCATCCGTGAGCCCGTGACGGCTCCGGTGGCCCCCGCGACCGCCGCGCCTGGACTTCACTCCGTCCGCAGGCGCGGCATTTCTTTTCTCTTCGGCCCGGTTTCCCGGCCAGGACCTTTCTTGTGCTGTCGCCTGCGCGGATCTCCCGTTCCCCTTCCGCGTTGATTACGCAGTACATCCGAGAGGTCTTCTTCCGATGCGTCAACCGTCCGTCATATCGCGCCGTGTGGCCGCGGCCACCGTCACCCTCGTCCTCGCCGCGGGTGCCGCGGCCTGCGGTCCCGAGGACAGCAAGGGCGGCGACAGCGGCTCCGGAGCCGAGGGCAAGCCGCAGAAGGGCGGCACCCTCACCGTCCTGAACCGCAACGCCCAGCAGGACTTCGACCCCGCCCGGCTCTACACCTCCGGCGGCGGCAACATCCCCTCCCTCGTCTTCCGCACCCTCACCACCCGCAACCGCGAGGACGGCGCCGAGGGCGCGCAGGTCGTCCCCGACCTCGCCACCGACCTGGGCAAGCCCAACGAGGACGCCACGGTGTGGACGTACACCCTCAAGGAGGGGCTGAAGTACGAGGACGGCACCGCGATCACCTCGGCCGACATCAAGTACGGCATCGAGCGCTCCTTCGCCCCCGAACTCTCCGGCGGCGCCCCCTACCTGCGGGACTGGCTGATCGGCGGCGCCGACTACCAGGGCCCGTACAAGGACAAGAAGGGCCTCGACTCCATCGAGGTGCCCGACGACCGGACGATCGTGTTCCGGCTGAACAAGCCCGAGGGCGAGTTCCCCTACCTGGCGACGCAGACCCAGACCACCCCGGTGCCCAAGGCCAAGGACACCGGCACCAAGTACGAGGAGCACCCCGTCTCCTCGGGCCCGTACAAGGTCGTCACCAACGAGAACGACGGCGAGCGGCTCGTCCTGGAGCGCAACCCGCACTGGTCGGCCAGGACCGACGAGGAGCGCAAGGCCTACCCCGACCGGATCGACGTCCGCTCCGGCCTCGACGCCGCCGTCATCAACCAGCGCCTCTCCGCCTCCCAGGGCCCCGACGCCGCCGCCGTCACCACCGACACCAACCTCGGCCCGGCCGAACTCGCCAAGGTCAGCAGCGACAAGAAGCTCGCCGCCCGCGTCGGCACCGGCCACTTCGGCTACACCAACTACATCGCCTTCAACCCGAAGGTGAAGCCCTTCGACGACCCGAAGGTGCGCCAGGCGATCTCGTACGCCGTCGACCGCACCTCGGTCATCAACGCCGCGGGCGGCTCCTCGCTCGCCGAGCCCGCCACCACCTTCCTCCCCGAGCGCGACTCCTTCGGCCACACCCCCTACGACCACTTCCCGGCCGGGAAGACCGGGGACGCGGCGAAGGCGAAGGAGCTGCTGAAGGAGGCCGGGTACGACAAGGGCCTGACCGTCACCCTCACCCACTCCAACGCCAAGGACTTCGAGACCAGCCCGGAGATCGCCACCGCGCTCCAGGCCGCGCTCAAGAAGGCCGGCATCACCGTCAAGCTCCAGGGCCTGGAGGACAACGACTACTCCGACACCATCCACGACGCCAAGAAGGAGCCCGGCTTCTTCCTCGCCCACTGGGGTGCCGACTGGCCCTCCGGCGGCCCCTTCCTCGCCCCGATCTTCGACGGCCGCCAGATCGTCAAGGACGGCGCCAACTTCAACACCGGTTTCCTGAACGACCCCGAGGTCAACAAGGAGATCGACGAGATCAACAAGCTCACCGACCTGAAGGCCGCCGCCGCCCGCTGGGGCGCCCTCGACAAGAAGATCGGCGAGAAGGCGCTGACCGTGCCGCTGTTCCACCCCGTCTACAAGCGGCTCTACGGCCAGGACGCCAAGAACATCGTCATCAGCGACTGGACGGGCGTCCTGGACGTCTCCCCGGTCGCGGTCAAGTAACCGGCCGCGGTCACGTAACCATGTCCGAAGCCCTGCTGGTCAAGGAGGCGGGAGCGGCGCCGGTCGTCGCCCCCGCCTCCGGGGCCCGGCTGTTCCGGCGGAGGCTGCGCGCCCAGCGCGCGGCCTCCGCCGCGGCCCTCGTCGTCCTCCTGCTCGTCCTGGTCGCGCTCGCCGCGCCGCTGCTCACCGCACTGGCGGGCCAGGACCCCAACACCTACCACCCCGACCTCGTCGACTCGGCGGCCGGCGGCGTCCCCATCGGCCCCTTCGGCGGCATCAGCGCCGACCACTGGCTCGGCGTCGAACCGCAGACCGGGCGCGACCTGTTCGCCCGGATCGTCTACGGCGCCCGGGTCTCGCTCGGCGTCGCCCTCGTCGCCACCGTCCTCCAGATCACCCTCGGCCTGGTCATCGGCCTGGCCGCCGCGCTCGGCAGCCGCTGGGTCGACCAGTTCCTCAGCCGGATCACCGACATCAACGTGGCCCTGCCGATCATGGTCATCGCCCTGGCGCTGCTGGCGATCGTCCCCGACACCTTCCCCCGGCCCGTCCTGATCGCCCTGGTCATCGGAGGCATCAACTGGGCCGGTACGTCGAAGATCGTGCGGGCCCAGGCGCTCACCCTGAAGTCCCTCGACTTCGTCTCGGCGGCCCGGCTCAGCGGACGCGGAAAGTGGTCCATCGCCCGCCGCGAGCTGCTGCCCTCGCTCGCCGCCCCCGTGATCACGTACGCCGCCCTGGCCTTCCCCACCAACATCATCGTGGAGGCGGCCCTCTCCTTCCTCGGCGTCGGCATCAAACCGCCCACCCCGTCCTGGGGCCAGATGCTCACCGAGGCCGACACCTGGTACCAGGCGGCCCCCACGTATCTGCTGCTCCCCGCCGGGCTGCTCTTCGTCACCGTCCTCGCGCTCACCGTCCTCGGCGAGGGCGTGCGCACCGCACTCGACCCGCGCGCCGCCTCCCGGCTGCGCGTGGGCACGAAGCAGACCGAGGAGGACGCGGCGTGACCGGCTTCCTGATCCGGCGGCTGGGCGGGGCCGTCCTCGTCCTGTTCGCCCTGACCGCCATCCTGTACGGCATCTTCTACGTCGCCCCCGGCGATGTCGCCCAGATCGCCTGCGGCCCGCGCTGCTCGCCCGCCCAGGTCGCCCAGGTCACCGAGCAACTGCGGCTGAACGACCCGCTGTACGTGCAGTACGGGCACTTCCTCCAGGGCATCGTCGCCGGGCGCGACTTCTCCACCGGCACCGGCGTGGAGCACTGCTCCGCGCCCTGCCTCGGCGTCTCCTACCAGTCCGACCAGCAGGTCACCCAGCTCATCCTGGCCAAGCTCCCGGTCACCGGCTCGCTGGTCGTCGGCGCCTTCGCGGGGTGGCTGCTGCTCGGCGTGGGCACCGGCGTGCTCTCCGCCTGGCGGCGCGGCCGGCTCACCGAACGCGTCCTGACCTGGCTGACCCTCGCGGGCTCGGCCACTCCGGTCTTCGTCATCGGGCTGCTGCTCATCATCGTGTTCTGCTCCACCCTCCAGTGGCTGCCCGCCCCGAGTTACGTCCCCTTCGCGGAGGACCCCGAACAGTGGGCGTGGGGGCTGCTGCTGCCCTGGGTGTCGCTGGCGCTCATCGAATCCGCCAAATACGCCCGGCTCACCCGCAGCGCCATGCTGGAGACGCTCGCCGAGGACCATGTGCGCACCTTCCGGGCGTACGGGGTCGGGGAGCGGGCCATCATCGGCCGGCACGCGCTCCGGGGCGCGGTGGCGCCCGTCATCGCCCTCAGCGCGCTGGACTTCGGCTCCATGTTCGGCGGCGCGGTGCTCACCGAGTCCCTCTTCGGCATCCCGGGCATCGGGCGCGAGCTGGTCCACGCGGTCAAGGTCGTCGACCTGCCCGTGGTGGTCGGCATGGTGCTGGTGACCGGGTTCTTCGTCGTCCTCGCCAATGCCGTCGCGGACCTGCTGTACGCGCTGGCCGACCGACGGGTGGTCCTTTCATGACAACGCGTGAGCCACTGAAGAAGACGCGTGACCTATTGGTCGACGTTTCCGGTCTCACCGTCGACTTCGGTTCCGTCCGGGCCGTCGACGGGCTCTCCTTCACCCTGGAGGCGGGCGGCGCCCTCGGCGTGGTGGGGGAGTCCGGCTCCGGCAAGAGCGCCTCGGCCTACGCCCTGCTCGGCCTGCACCGGGGGACGGGCGCCCGGGTCGGCGGCACGGTCAAGGTCGCCGGTACGGACGTGAACGCGGCCGACGACGCGGGTCTGAGGGCGCTGCGGGGCGCGAAGGCGGCCATGGTCTTCCAGGACCCGCTCTCCTCACTCGACCCGTACTACCCGGTGGGCGACCAGATCGCCGAGGTCTACCGGGTCCACCACCGCGCCTCCCGCAAGGCCGCCCGCGCTCGGGCCGTCGAGGTGCTTGACCGGGTGGGCATCCCGGACGCGGCCCGCCGCTCCCGGCTGCGGCCGCACGAGTTCTCCGGCGGGATGCGGCAGCGGGCGCTCATCGCGATGGCCCTGGCCTGCGAGCCGCAGCTGATCGTGGCGGACGAGCCGACCACCGCACTCGACGTCACCGTGCAGGCCCAGATCCTGGACCTGCTGCACACCCTGCGCCAGGAGACGGGCATGGGGCTGCTGCTGGTCACCCACGATGTGGGCGTGGCCGCCGAGAGCGTGGACGACGTGCTCGTGATGCGCGAGGGCCGCGAGGTGGAACGCGGTCCGGTGGCCCGGGTGCTGGGGTCGCCGCGCGAGGCGTACACGAAGGAGCTGCTGGCGGCGGTGCCGAGGGTGGAGACGCGGAGGGTGGTGCCGGTGCCTGCGCAGTGTGTCGCGGAGGACGCGACCCCACTGCTCGAAGCCGTCGACCTGCGGCGCGAGTTCGGCCGGGGGAGCGGGAAGGTCGCCGCCGTGGGCGGGGTCTCGCTCACCGTGCACGCCGGGCAGACGCTCGGCATCGTCGGCGAGAGCGGCAGCGGCAAGACCACGCTGGGCCGGATGCTGGTGCGCCTGCTGGACCCGACGGCGGGCCGCCTCCGTTACGGGGGTACGGAGATCGGCTCGCTCTCCGAGAAGGAGCTGCGGCCCTTCCGGCGCGAGCTCCAGATGGTGTTCCAGGACCCCGTCGCCTCGCTCAACCCCCGCCGCTCGGTGGGGGAGTCCGTGGCCGACCCGCTGCGGGCCGCCGGGGAGCGCGACGAGGGGCGCGTACGGGACCGGGTGGGCGCACTCCTGGAGCGCGTCGGACTCGACCCGGCGCACTTCGAGCGCTACCCGCACGAGTTCAGCGGCGGACAGCGCCAGCGCATCGGGATCGCCCGCGCCCTGGCCGCCGACCCGAAGGTCATCGTCTGCGACGAACCGGTCTCCGCGCTGGACGTCACCACCCAGGCCCAGGTCGTCGCGCTGCTCGCCGAACTCCAGCGCGAGCTGGGTATCGGCCTGGTCTTCATCGCCCACGACCTCGCCGTGGTCCGGCAGGTCAGCGACCGGGTCGCGGTGATGCGCGGCGGCCTGATCGTCGAACAGGGCAGCGCCGACGAGGTGTACGGCGACCCGCGGAACCCGTACACGAAGCAGCTCCTGGCGGCTGTGCCGGCCCTCGACCCGGGGCTCGCGGCCACCCGCCGGGCGGCCCGCAAGGAGCTGGCCGCAGCCTGACCGTGCGTGACAACCGACCGCTGTATCGCGACGGAACGCGATCGGGGCGGGAAAGTTACGACGGTTCACCCCTTTCGGTGGTGCGACGGACAACCGTCCGTCGCACCACCGGCGTATCCGCTTACGGTCGTCCCGCTGCGAGTCGCCGTTCCAACGGCGGCCGCCCACAAGGGAGATCGGGGGTGTACTCGTGCGGATCGGACTGCTCACCGACGGTGGTTATCCGTATGCGACCGGTGAGTCCAGACTCTGGTGCGACCGACTGGTGCGCGGACTGCCGCAGCACGAGTTCGACCTCTTCGCACTGAGCCGCTCCGCCCACCAGGAGGACCAGGGCTGGGTCAGGCTGCCGCACCACGTCAGCCGGGTGCGCACCGCACCGCTCTGGACCCCCGAGGACGGCACCCTGCGCGGCAGCGGCGAACGCGGCCTGCTGGCCCGGCTGGTGACCGGCGGCGGCGTCTCCTACGGCCGCCGCGACCGCAAGCGCTTCGCCGCCCACCTCACCGCGCTGGCCACCGCGATCTGCGCCACCGAGGACTCCGGCACCGAACCGGCCACCGACGGCGGGCTCTTCACCGAGGGCTTCTACGGGCTCGCCGAGCTGGCCCGCGAGCGCGGCGGACTCCACCTCGCCCTGCGCTCCGAGACCACCGTACGGATCCTGGAGGCCGCCTCCCGGGCCCGTGGCACCGGCCGGACCGTGCAGAGCGCCACCGTCCTGGACCACCTCGCCACCGCCGCCGAGCTGGAGCGCGTCCTGCGCCCGCTCTCCCTCGACTGGTACGACCCCGAGAGCCTCGGCGCGGTCGACCTCTGCCACGCGGCCTCGGGCGGCGCGGCCGCCATTCCGGGGCTGCTGGCCAAACGCTTCTTCGGGGTGCCGCTCCTCGTCACCGAGCACGGCGTGCAGCTCCGCGCGCACTACCTCGCCGCGCCGGACGCCCCCTTCGGCGCTCCCGTGCGCGCCGTCCTCGCCAACTTCCACGCCCTGCTGGCCGCCGAGGTCTACCGGCAGGCCGCCCTCATCACCCCCGGCAACACCCACGTCCGCCGCTGGCAGCAGCGGTGCGGCGCCGACCCGGCCAAGCAGCGCACGGTCTACCCGGGCATGGCGGCCGAACGCTTCTCCCCGGTCGGCGAGGACGACGACGCGGGCGGCCCGGACACCCTGGTCTGGGTCGGCCGGATCGAGCCCGCCAAAGACCTGATCGCCCTGCTCCACGCCTTCGCCGAGGTCCGCCGCGCCGAACCGGACGCCCGGCTGCGGATCTTCGGCGCCCCGGCCGAGGGCGACGAGGCCACCGCGTACCTCGCGCACTGCCGGGCGCTGGCCGCCCAGCTCTTCCCGGACGAGGCCACCGGCGCCCACGCCGAGGGCGTCAGCCCGGTCACCTTCGAGGAGATCGGCGGCCCCGAGGTCCCCGACCTCGCCGAGGCGTACGCGGCGGGCGGTGTGGTCGTGCTCTCCAGCGTGGTCGAGGGCTTCCCGATCAGCCTCGTCGAGTCGATGTTCTGCGGCCGGGCCACCGTCTCCACGGATGTCGGAGCGGTCGTCGAAGTCATCGGCGGCACCGGCCTGGTGGTGCCCCCGCGCAACCCCCGGGCGCTCGCGGACGCCTGTATCGCGCTGCTGCGCGACCCCGAGCGCCGGGCGCGACTGGGAGCGGCGGCCCGCGCCCGCGCGCTCGAACTCTTCACCGTCGAACAGAACCTCGCGGCATTTCGCGGCATTTACCTGGAGCTGATCTCGCACGCCCCGGTGCGCCGGGAGGCCGACGCCATGGACGCCGACGGCGAGCCGCTGCTCTTCGCCACCCCGGCGGAGGCCCGGCTCCTCGGCCACTGGACCCAGCCGCAGCCCCCGGCGACCGGAGCCCGGGTGCCGGGCCGGGCCGACGGGGCGCAGCCGGAGGAGGCGCGCGCCGGGGAGCCGGTGGCGGCCGGGGTGCCGGGCCGCTCGCCCCGGCCCGGTCCGGAGCACCCCGCGCGACCGGAGGAGGCGGCCGCCCGGCAGCCCGGGCCGGCGCCCGAGCCCGCCTGCGTCTGCGCGGCCACCGGCGGACGGGGGGACGGCGATGCGTGATCAGCCGATCCGGCCCGATCGCGGGGACGAGCGCCCGATGCCCCGCCCGCAAGCGGCAGCTGTGCCCGCCGAGACCGCCGAGCCGGTGACCGCTCGCCCGGAAGCTCCCGAGCCTGCCGATGCCCCTGCGGTGCCGCCCGGCGAGCTTGTCGCCGGGGCCGTGGTGGCCGGGCCCGCCGGGTCCGGATCTGCCGTGTCCGCCGAGCCTGGAGCCGCCGCTCCGGGAGCCACCGTGCCTGCCGCTCCCGGAGCCGCCACCCCCCGAGCCACCGCCCCCGACCGCCCCGCCGAGATCCCGCCGCGCACCGCGCACCGCAGGCCCCACGCCCCCGCGCGCCGGGGCCCCGCCGACCCCGTGAAGTCCCTGATGCACCACCACCGTGACCTGTGCGAACGGGCCGTGAGCCCGCTGGAGATCGCCGCCGGGCTCGAAGCCCACGGCCTCACCGACCGCACCGCCGCCCGCTACCGCCACCGGGACGTGTTCGCGCTCGCCGAGGAGCTGTACGCCCGCACCCCGGCCCGGCCCGCCGCGCCCGCCGAGTCCGCGCCCCGGCCGCCCGGTCCCGACACCGAGGCCCGTGCCGGGTGGACGCTGCTCGCGCTGCTCCCCGGGGCCGCCTGCCTCGCCACCGCCGGGCTGCTCCGGCTCACCGAAGGGGCGCTCGGCGGGGGAGCGCGGTTCGCCGTGACCGTCGCCGGCGCACTCCTGGCGTGCCTGGCGCTCCGGCTCTGTCTGCGCCGGGGGCCCCTGCGCGCCCCCGAAGGAGCGGGCCGCGCCGGGATGTACGCCTGCTGGCTCCTGAGCTTCGCGGTGTACGGCGAGGGGCTGATCGCCCAGGTCGTCAGCGGTGGCCCGGACGGGCCGTGGGAGGCCGACCCGGCCCCGCTGCTCGGGCTCACCGCCGCCGTCGCCCCGGCCGCCTGGTGCGCGCACCTCTTCACCGTGCGGGCCCACCGCAAACTCACCGGCAGCCGCGCACTGGAGGAGTTCGGCGCGGGAGTGCGCCCCCTGCTCCTGCTCGCCGTCGCCCTCTTCGTCTGCGCCCTGCTGCCCCTGCTGTTCCTGGCGGGCCTGGGGCTCGGTTCCACGGGGCTGCCCATCGCGGCCGCCGCCCTCGGGGTGCTGTTCTTCCTGGCCCGGCTGCTCGCCGCGCACGGACTGCCCGAGCCGGGCACCGTCGCGCTCGCCGCCGCCTGTGCCATGGAGGCCGCCGCCCCCGCCCTCGTCCTCGCCGGACGGCTGCCC